>CAVXQJ010000021.1:0-764882 GCA_963763745.1 uncultured delta proteobacterium | reverse complement strand
CCGCCTTTTCACCCTTCCCGCTCGCTTGCGCGAACGGAGGTTTGTTTTCTGTGGCGCTGTCCTCGACGTTTCCGTCACCGGGCGTTACCCGGCACCGCACTCTCTGGAGCTCGGACTTTCCTCCTGTTGCAAAAGCAACCGGCGATCACCTGCCGGACGCCGACGAGACCGACGCTGACAGAGCTTTCGGTCTGACGCAAGCGAACGCTGCGAGCGTGACGAGCGGGACCACCAAAATGCCGTAGCGGCCGGCGCCGAAGAAGACCGCGTGCGTCGCCATCGTCGCCGCGACGATCACGCCGGTTGCCGCGCGGATCGTCGAGCGGACGCTCGGCGCGATCGCCGCACGAGAGCGAGCGCGGCAAGCGCGAGGTACGCGGGCCACGCCGTGCGCGAGACGGCGAACGCGGCAGAAGCGAGCGCGAGCGCGATGCGCGGAATCGTCCATGCGAGCTTTTTTCGACTCGTGCGCAGACGAAAGAGCGGTGCGCTCGCGACGAGCGCGGCGATCAGAATCGCGCGCGAAAAGACGAGGTCAATGAATCCCGCGATCCACGCGGCGCGATCCTAGAACGCGGCCGCGTTCGACTCGTGCAAGTACCACGGCCCCGCGAGGAATATCGAACGTGACCGCAAGCTTCTCCGGCATGCGCGCCACGAAATCCAGGGATTCGGCGGATTTTCGGCGCGCCGCGCGCTCGAAGCATGCGTCTTTTTCGGCCTCGTCCCACACCGTTTTGCATTCCTCGGGAGACTTCGAGTCGGTTGCCACGCTCCGTTTTCGGTGCCTTGACGCCGATGAGCAGGTTCCATCCGGCGTTCACGCTGACGAGCGCGCAGCGATGCATGCGCACGCAGTTGCGGGCGTCCATGGCGAGACAATCGCGAGGGCACCGCGAGCGTAATCTCCGCTGAGGCCGAGCGCGCGCGACGCTCCGAGACGAACCCGAGATCGGCGCGAACACGATCGATTGCGGCGAACGAGCGTCGCGACGCCGAACACCATGCCCATGGCGCGATGTGTGCATGTACATGCGTTTTGAGCTGTTTCCCCGCACGGCGAGCCGCGGCGCGACCATGACGAGCGACGCGGCGACGGCTTCGGTCATCACCGCGAGCGTGTAGAAACGAGCGACGGGTGAAGCGCGACGGCGAGCGCCGCAGGAGCGCAACGCGCGGCGAGAGCTCGCGAAGCGCGACGCGATGCGGCGACGCGGCGCCCGCCGCGCCGAAGAACGAGTTCACGATCATCGCGACGCCCGGGGACGCACCGAAGATCGCATACGAGATAGCGAATGGCGGGATATCCGACCGGATAGTGCGCGGCGTAAGTGACGGTCCCGTCGGGCCATAGCCTCGTGTACCCGAGGCCGCTCGCGAGTCGCGCGCGAAGCTGTGATAGAATTCGCCGTCGGCGGTCGGTGGGGAGCGCGAACGCCCCATGGACATCGCGAGGCGCGAAGCGACGCCACGCGGAGACGACGATCGTCTCCTTTGCGCGCCGATTCACGGCGCGGCAGTCCGAGCTCGCGAAGCGCGACGACGACCTCCGCCATTGGAAGGCCGACGACGTTCGAGTACGACCCCTCGATGCGCTTGACGAGCGCGGTCGCCTTCCCTTGAATGGCGTAGGCGCCGGCTTTGTCTTGCGGCTCGCCCGTCGCGATGTAAGCGTCGATCTCGGAGCGCGAGAGCGGCGAATCTCACGCGCGTCGCACCGTTTCTCCGCGAGGCCCGCCGAGCGCGGATCGCCAAGCGCGACCCTGACGACTTCGTGGGGACGGCCCAGAGCGCGCCGACATGTTCTCGAGTCTTCACGTTCTCGGGTTTGCCGAAGATGCGGCCTTCCGAGGCGACGGTCGTGTCCGCGGCGACGATCACGCGCACTTCGCGCGTCTCGGCATCGAGCGCCATCGTCGCCTCGGCGAGCTTTGCGCGTGCGACGCGCGCGACATACGCGAGCGCCAGCTCGTCGGCGCGATCGTCTCGTCCGCCCCCGCGCGCACGACCTCGAACGGAATCCGCGCGAGCTCGAGCAGCTCGCGCCGGCGAGGCGAGGCGCTGCCAGGAGAAGCGGATGCGCGCTTGAGATGCGCACCTTTGCCTTTGTATCACCTGACGTGCGAGTAGGTTGTCTCGCGATGCGGCTCGCGCGGTCCACGGCGGCACACTCGTTCGCTCTGGCGAGCGCGTTCGCGTCGCGAGCGCAGGCGGACTGCGAGAAGCCGTGACGAGCGCCTGCATCAACACCGACACCCTGTGGCCGCACGCGGGCCCTCGGATTTCATCGCCGTCGGCGGCACGAGACGATGGAGTCCGGCAAAATCGCCTTCGGGCTCATCACGACGTATCTATCGCGGCCGATCCTGCTTCATCTCCCTTCGCCGGGACTCGACGGCACCGACCGTCACGCCGTCGACAACGAATTCAACTCGACGTTCATCTTCGAGTACGGCCTCACCGACAAGCTCGAGCTCGGTATCATGATTCCGCTCACGTTCTGCCAAGACGGCGATGGAAATAGCGCGATCTCGGCGGCGACGACTGCGCGCATCACGGCGATGCGCGATCTGCGTTTCGGTCCCGCCTATTCGTTCCTGACGCCGCCCGCGGAAGCACCAACGGCGCACGCTGCGGGCGGCTTCGGCCTGGCGGTGCGCTTGGAAATGAGCGCACCGACAGGCGACACCGAGCAATTCGCGAGCGAAAAAAGCGCCGTGTGGACGCCATCGATCGCGCTCGATTATCGCTGGCACAGATTGTTTTTCGCTGCAGAGCCGGCGCGCGCATGCGCCCGACGACGGACTTCGCGGGTGCGCGCATCGGCACACAAGCTCGTCGTTCGGGCGGCGCCGGCTACGACCTGCTCGAGCGACCGATCTGTTGAGCGCCGTGGGCGAGCTCGTTTCTTCCGGTCTTCGCCGAGCAAGCGACGGTAACGCCAACGCTGGGCGGGCTTCAGAGTACCGCGAACGGCACGTGCATCACGCCTGCCGAGTGGATCGTGAGCGCGCGCGCGGAGCCGCTCGCAGGAGGCGATATCTCGCTCACGCTCGGGGTCGGTGGATGGTTTCCGACGGCGTAGATTCGCGCCGATCACCGTGCCGCGTTTTCGCTTCGCCCTCGGTCTCTCCTTCGAGCCGCGCGGATACGACACCGACGGCGACGGCATCCCGGACGCGACCGACCCCTGCCCGCTCGAGCCCGGACCGAATCATCCGGAGAAGGCGCCGGCTGCCCCGAGAAACCACAACCTCAGGCACCGTGATGGACGTCTCGACACAACGCACACGATTTTTTTCAAGCTGCAGCCGGGCGACTCGTTGGTCGATGCGATCACGGCGAAGCTTCGCGAGTGCGCCATCGCGACGGGCACGCTGCGCGCGCACGGCGTGCTCGAGCACGTCGAGCTGCGAACGTTCACGCCGAGCACGAAGACGCTCGGCGCATCGCGCGCGCTCACTGGCCCGCTTCACGCGCTCGCGATCGACGGCTTGATCGGTTTGGCCCAGGGCTAGCCGACGGCGGTTCTCCGCACGATCCTCTCGCGCGAAACCGACTGCGGCCTCGAGACCCTGACCGGCGTCGTGACGTGCGCGCGCGTCGTCGCGGTGGAAGTCGTCATGACCTCCGCGCAGGATCTCGCGCTGCCCCTCGTTCACGATGGCCGCGCGGGGCTCGCGCTCGTCTCTTCGAGCGTGATCGCCCGCCGGCCGCAACCGCAACACGCGCTTCGAGCGCGAGGCGCCGACTCCCCGTCATGTGGAGCGCGGCGCTGGGCGGAAGCCGTCGCGGCGAGCTCGGCCCAACCCGCGATCGTCCTCCGGCGCGAATCCGCTTCCGGCGCGGCGTCCGCAGCGGCCCGCCTTCGTCGACGAAAACGTCGTCGTTTTTCCGGAGGCCGGCGACGGGTCGAGCACTTCGCGTTCGGACGATGCGAGGTCCTGAACAGCGACGGCGATCGGCTCACTTGAAGGTCGGCAAAGATGGACGCATTCGCGAGATCGCGCTCGAGATGCTGAGGGTGTCGCCACTCGACGAGGAAGAGGGCGCCAAACCCCGCCTTTCAAGCTCGATCGAAAACTGTAAATCGCTACGTTCGCCACGTGAAGCTTCGCGCCGGTCGTCGGGAATGGCGAGCTTTATCATCGCCAGGCCGATCGGTTTTCCGATCGTCGGTGAATCCGCGGAGCTCGACACCTTGCCGATTTCCTCGCCCGCGTCGTCCGTCACCGCCGCGCCGCGCTCGACGCGCGCATCGGCGACGAACGAAACGAGCCTTCGCTTCACGTGGCCGCGGATCTCGAGCATGCAGACGACCTCTTGCCCGAGGTAACAGCCCTTCTCGAACGAGACCGCGCGCTTCTCGAGCGCGGCTTCCTGCGGATACATCTTGTCGTCGAAATCGATACCGAACGCGGGCACGCCGAGCTCGAGGCGAAGCGCCTCCATCCGTCGCGATCGCCGACTTCACCATCGCCCTCTTCGTTGAATGACCCCGCGACGACAAGCGCGCCGCCGAGCCCCGTGACGTCGCAAGCGCACGCGCCGCGATGTCCTTCGCCTTCGGGGCGTGCGCGAGCCACACGGAGCGCGTCGCCTTCGCCATCTCGGAGTCTTCCATCACGAGATATCGCTCGAGCACGGTGTGCGATCGCCCTCTGCGCGACGCGGGCACGACGAGGAGAGCGCGTCCGCGAGGAGCACGATGAAGAATCGGCGATGATTCGGCCCTTCTGCGTGACCGCGAGGCCGTAAAGAGCAGCACCCGGCTCGAGCTTCGTGACATCGCACGTGACGAGACCATTGAGCCAGCTCGCGCGGTCCTCGCCCGTGACGACGATCACCGCAGATCCGGCTCGGGCACGGCGAGCGCGCGCTCGCGCGCGGCGCGCACTTCTTCGAGAATCGGGGGTCATCGGACGCTTGGTGCAGCGCCTCAATGATTGACGCAAGGCCCGGCCGCGGCAGAAGATTCATCCATGTCGGGCATCGGCGTCATTCTCAACCCGAAGAGCGGCAAGAACCTGCGCGATCCGGGCGCGCGCGAACGGCTGCGCGCGCGCTCGGCGATCACGGCGTGGTCCGCGAGGCGCGCTCATCGACGAGCTCTACCACATCGCCGAAGACTTCCAGCGCCTCGAGATCGACGTGCTCGGCATCAGCGGCGGCGACGGCACCAACCACGTCACGCTCACGGGCTTCATCGACGTCTACAAATCGGCAGTCGCTTCCGCAGGTCGCGTTCTTGCGCGGCGGCACGATGAACACCGTCGCGAACTCGATCGGCGTCCCGCACGGAAAGCCCGAGGGCCTCCTCGATCGGCTCGATCCGCGCTTACGCCGAGCGCGCGGTGCGCCCGCTCGCCAACGTCGAGCGCAACGTGATGCGCATCGGCACGACGTACGGTTTCCTCTTCGGCACCGGCGCCGTCTACGGCTTTTTGGCCGAGTACTACCGCGCGGCGGAGAGCCCCCTTCGCCGCTCGTCGCCGCGAACACGCTCCTGCGCGGCGTCGGCAGCGCGCTCGTCGGCGGCGAAATCGTCTCGCGCATCGCCGCGCCGTTCCGCGGCTGGGTCGAGCTCGACGACGGCACGACGTGGGAAGAGCGCGACTACTTCGCCGTCGCCGGCGGCACGATCGACCAGATCGGGCTCGACTTCAAACCGTTCTATCGTTGGGCGGAGCAGCCCGGCGCGTTCCACATGCTCGGCATCCACACGTGGCGATGGGCTTCGTCGCGGATCTCCCGCGCATCTGGCGCGCCCAGCCGATGCGCGACGGCAAGACGTACGAGGCGACCGTCACGCGCGCGACATCCACAGCAAGGACGGGATGATGCGCTACATGATCGACGGCGATCTGCACGAGTCGAAGGGCCCGCTCGACGTGACCATCGGCCCCCGCGTGAAGATCCTATCATCTGATGCTGGCGCGCGTCTCCGCCATCGCGATGAACGCCTACCGCGAAGCCGTGCGCGCGCGCGTCCTCTACGGCCTCCTCGCGTTCGCGCTCGCCACGTGCGGCTACTCGCTGTCATCGTCGCGAGCCTCTCGCTCGATCAGCAGGCGCGCGTCGTCGTCCGACGTCGGCGCGGCGACCATCTCGCTCTACGCGGTGCTCGTCGCGATCGTGCTCGGCGCGACCTCGCTCTACCGCGAGCTCGAGCTCAAGACGATCTTTCCGATCCTCGCGCGGCCGCTCCTCCGCCACGAGTACCTGCGTCGGCAAATACCTCGGCACGCTCCCCACGCTCCCCGTCTTCGTCGCGATCGACGGCGCCGTCGTCCTCGGCATCCTCGCGCTCGAGACGGGCGCGTGCCCCGGCGCGTCCTCGGCGCGGCGGGCGCGCTCCTCGCGGTCGCTCGGCGTGCTCCTCTGGCGCGATGCACGCGCGCGCGTCCAGTGGTCGTGCCGTGGTCGCTCGCGCTCTTCGCGACGATGGCCGCTCTCGCGGCGCCCGCGGAGCGCCGACCGCCAGCTCGTCGTCGCGTCGTGCCGCGCTCACGCTCGGCGAGGTGGCGATCATCACGGCCGTCGCGACCCTCTTCTCGTCGTTCTCCTCGCCGTTCCTCACCGCCGTCTTCACGCTCGAGCGTCTTTCTCATCGGCCGCTCCGCCGACACGCTCGCGCACCTGCCCGCGCGCCAAGTCGGCGGCGCGGTCAAAGCCGCCGCCGCGCGCTCGCGCGCGTCTTCCCGAACCTGCAGGTCTACGTCCCGCCCGTCCGATCCTCCTCGGCCAGGTCCCGGAGATCTTCACGTGGCCGCTCGTCGCCAGAGCCGCCGCGCAGTCGCTCGGCTACTCGGTCGTGATGCTCGCGCTCGCCGCGCTCGATCTTCCGTCGCCGCGATTTCGCATACGCGTTACAAGCACCGCCGATGGCCCGCGTGCCGATGGACGAAAGAAGGTCGCGCGTTGCCGCGCGCTCGCCGGCGACGTCGCCGACGACGTGCAGCGCTACATCGACGGCGCACACGAGCGTCGGCGTCGAGCGCACGATCCTCCGCGCGTTCGGCGTCGAGGGCGTCGACGACCAGGGCGCGCCGCTCGTCAACGTCGCGGTCGATCGCTAGCACAAGGCCGGCCTCCTCGGCCGCGGCATCTCGTTTTTCCTCGGGCGCGCGCTGCTCGCGGGCGCGAAGACCGTGCAGGATGCCGCCGAGCGCCTCGCGTACGCGCCCGAGCTCGACCGCGGCGAAGGCGGCCCACCGCCGCAGATCGCGCGCCGCGCTCGCGCCGCACGTGAAGGACGCGCTCGCTGCGCATCGACCACGCGCGCGACGCGCGCGAGGCGCAGAAGGCGCGCGTCGCGCCCGGCGCGAACCCGCTCAAGTACGTCATCGTCGCGACCGGCAACATCTACGACGACGCCGCTCCAGGCGAAGGCCGCCGCGTACGCCGGCGCCGACATCGTCGCGGTCATCCGCGCGACCGCGCAGTCGCTCCTCGACTACGTGCCGCACGGCGCGACGACCGAGGGCTACGGCGGCACGTTCGCGACGCAGGAGAACTTCCGGATCATCCGCCAGGCCGACCGACGAGGCGACCGAGCAGTACGGCCGCTACATCCACCAGACGAACTACTCGTGCGGCCTCTGCATGGCGGAGATCGCGTGGATGGCCGCGGTCGAGCGGCTCGACATGCTGCTCAACGACGCGATGTACGGAATCCTCTTCCGCGACATCAACATGTGCCGCACCTTCGTCGACCAGTACGTCTCGCGCCGGATCATCGCGCGCGAGCGGCATCGTCATCAACACGGGCGAGGACAACTACCTCACGACCGCCGACGCCGTCGAAAAGGCGCACACCGTCCTCGCGAGCCAGTTCATCAACGAGGCGTTCGCGCTCCGCGCCGGGCTTGAGCGAAGAGCAGATGGGCCTCGGCCACGCGTACGAGATCAACCCGTGGCTCGAGGACAGCTTCCTCATCGAGATCGCGCAGGCGCAGCTCATTCGCCAGATCTTCGCGCGCCACCCGATCAAGTGGATGCCGCCGACGAAGCACAAGACCGGCGACATCTTCCAGAGCCACGTGCACGACGCGATGTTCAACCTCGTCGGCATCACGACGCACCAGTCGATCGAGCTGCTCGGCATGTTCAGCGAGGCGATCCACAACCCGCTGCTGATGGACCGCTACCTGTCGCTCAAGGCGACGCAGTACGTGTTCAACTGCTGCAAGCACCTCGGCGACGAGATCGAGTTCAAGCCAAGACGGCAGCATCGCGCAAGCGCGCCGCGCAGGTGCTCGACGAGGCCCACGAGCTGCTCGAGGAGGTCGAAGCGCGACGAGCGATCTGGGACGCGATCGGCAAGGGCGCGTTCGCCGACGTGAAGCGCACGCGCGACGGGCGGAAAGGGCTTCGCCGGCGTCGTCGACGCGCGACGCGCGGACTACGTGAACCCGATCCTCGAGCGCTCGGAAGGCGATGAGGTTCATGATCTCCGACGAGCGCGCTCCGCGCCTACGGCGACCGCGAAGGCGACGGCATGGTGCAGATGTCCTTCGTGCTCGAGCTGCCTCCGTCGCGCGCGCGCGCGCGAGGCGGCCAAGCGCTTCGCCGAGACGCACGGGCTGCACGAGCCGCTCGTCGCGACGATGGAAGAGTGCGCGGAGGGCTACTCGTACTTCGTCGTGTACGGGCACTCCAAGCACACGGTCGACGTCTCGCAAATCGAGGTGCCCGAGGTCCGCACCGAGCGCGCTCTCGCGCGAGGAGATCGAGGAGCGCATCAAGAGCGCGCTGGACCGGAAGATCGTCGTCGTCGGCGCGTGCACCGGCAGCGACGCGCACACCGTCGGCATCGACGCGATCCTGAACTACAAGGGCTACGCGGGCGACAAGGGCCTCGAGAGCTACAAGGGCTTCGAGGCGTACAACCTGGGCGCGCAGGTCGAGAACGAGCAGCTCGCCGCGCGCGCGCTGGCGCTCAAGCGCCGACGCGATCCTGGTCAGCCAGGTCATCACGCAGCGCAACTGCCACAAGGAGAACGCGCTCGCGCTCGATCGATCTGGCGAAAAAACAGGGCTTTCGCGACAAGACGTCATCCTCCTCCTCGGCGGCCCGCGCATCGATCACAAGCTCGCGCTCGAGCTCGGGTTCGACGCGGGGTTCGGCCCGGGACGAAGCCGGGCGACGTGGCGTCGTTCCTCGTCGAGCGCCTGTGCAGCGATGATTCATGAAATACATATTACTCACACTTAACACATCATCACTCACATACACAATTACAACAAACACATAATATAACAACATCAACATCACAAAACTCAACATATACATCATCGATCAAACAACAAACGATACGATTTACAACATAACAATCCTCGCGACCGACGGCTCGTACACCTAGACGCTGCAGCTCACATCGCCAACGTCGGAATGTTTCTACACAGATGCATACAAGCGCGCCGTCACGTACGAACTCGTCGTCTCCGCGCCGTATCATCAGACGCTCACGCAATCGGCGATCGTCGTCGCACAAGCCGCGCTGTCACTGTCCGAAGTACGCTCAATCGAGCTTTAGGCGGCGCGGTGCCGGTTCAGCGCGCTCGCCGCGACGAGCCTCTCCTGGTGTCTCTTCAATCATGTCTTCGATGTGCCCGTGGCAGGCGCCGCAGTCGCCGCCCGCTCCGCACGCGCGCGTCACTTCTTCGCGCGTCGTCGCCCCGCCCTCGATGGCTCGCACGCTTCGATCGGTCACTGCATGACAGACGCAAACGAACATCGACTTGCATCTAACGATAATGACAATCGCTTTCACTTATCAAGAGGTGGGTCAAGACAGTGGCGTTTCTTCCAGTTCGGAGCCGAACTCTTATGATATTACCCGTGAATCTGCTGGGAGAGATAGTTCTGCTCGCCCACCTGCGCGATAGAGCGCGAACTGCGCTTCGAGCCAGTCCACGTGCTCCTCCTCCGCGTGAGGATGTTTCGTAGCAGATTTCGGTGCCGTTGTCGCCGGCGTCGCGGCACGCCTGCATGCCTCGTTGAGGAGCGGGATCGGCGGCATCTCGACGGCGTAGTCGTTCTTCAGAATCTCGTGCACCGTCTGACCGATCTCGATCTTCCGAGCCGCTGGACGTTGGGCAGGCCCTCGAGGAACAGCACGCGCTCGATGAGCTGGTCGGCGTGCTTCATCTCGTCAATCGACTCCTTGTGGATGTGCTCCGCGAGCCCCGCGTAGCCCCAGTTGCGGCACATGCGCGCGTGGAGGAAATACTGGTTCACCGCGGTGAGCTCGCCGGTGAGCACTTCGTTGAGGAGATGGATCATCTTGGCGTCGCCCTTCATTGCGGCGAACTCACCTTGCGGAACCAGGTCGATGGTCGTCCAAATGTCGACGCCGTCCCGTCCGAGCCTGTGGGCTGCGTTGACCCGGATTCGGAAGCAGCCGCACGCGTCGCGCAGCTCGATCGAGCCCGTAGGCCGCGGTGACCACGAGCGCGTCGAGATCCATCTCGACGCCGCCGCGCGTGAGCAGCCATTTCGTCCACGGGACGCTCGCGCGGAGGCCGCCGCCGACGCCGGGCGGCGCGAAGAAGCCGGCTGCGGGCTCGAGCGGCGCGTCGGTGAGGAGGCGCGCCGCAACGGGTCGACGCCGTCGCGGACCGCGAGGTGCGCGGCCAGCGTGGGGCCCGCGCGTTCTTTCTGCCACGGCGCGCCGACGCGCGCGCGGAGCAAGAGCGCGTCGCCGCTCGCGCCCTCGGTCAGAAGACGTGCGCGCCCTCGGCCGACACGCCGAAGACGCTGCCGCCCGCGAGCGCGCGCCACCGGACACGCGGCGCGAGTCGCCGCGTCGTCGACGAGACCGCCGCCGTGCGCTTCGATTTCGAAGCCGTCGCCGCGCGCCCAGCGCGCGAGCGCGCTCTCACCCCGACCGACGCGATGCCCGCCTCCCCGCCGCGGGCGCGAAGGCGTCCTGCGCGACGACGGCGAAGCTCCGCGCGGCGATGTCGGCGAGCTCACCGGTCGCGCCTCTCGCGAGGGCCGCGATCGTCACGACCGGCTCGATGCGGTGGCGCACGGGGTCGGCGCCTTCGCTCGTCTCGAACGAGCGCGCGAACGGGAGCGTCGCCTCGACGCGCGCGAGGGTCGCGGCCGCCGCGCCCGTTCGGTCGCGTCCGCCGCCGCGTCGGTGGCGCCGCGCACCGGCGCGCTGAATCCCACGATCGACGCGCGACCCGCGAAGAGCGCGCCCGCGACGCGTGCGCGAGCGCGACCGATCCGTTCACGGTCTCGTGCAGGACGCTGCCGTCGATCGTCGCGTCCCACGTTCCGGCGCGACCGAGCGCGCCGTCGTCCGCGACGGTCACGTACGGACCTGCGGCGTCGGCCGTGAGGAGATCGCCTCCGCGCACCGCCGCGAGCGCACGCCGGTCGCGACGAAGAACGACGATGTGTCGAGCGACGTCTCGGCTTGCCCACGTCGAACGGGCGCGACGCGGCATCGAACTCCGTCGTCGACTGGACGCCGCGCGCGCCGCGCACGAAATCGAAGTCCCACGCGACCCGCGCGCGGAGCCCGGCCCCCGCGACATCGCGCCGCGCGCGTCGACGACGAGCCCGCTCCCATCACCGGCGGCGCCGCACGCACCGACTCCTCGATCGATCGAATCGCACGCGGGTCGTCGTCGCGTCGGTCTTCGCGCTCGCCCTCGCCGCGAACCCGCCATCGATGTAACCGCCCCCGCTGAGTCGACGACGACGTCGCTGTCGTTCCCGCCCACGGCAAGTGCACCCCTCCGCCGAGGAACAATCCGTCGGCGCCGCGCCACTCGATGTGCGGCGGCAAGAGCCCGGCGCGAGACGGCGCGCGAAGCCAAAACAACGGAAGCCAGAACACGGGCACGCCGAAGATCTCGAGGCGCGGGCTCGTGAAAGCAAATCGCCTGGCGGCGCGACGGTCGCGCTCTTGAACCCGAGCGCGAGGGGCGTTCCGAGGCACGGACGAATGTGCGGGCGACCGTCACCTTCTACGATGATGCCGTGGCTCGATCCGATGCAGCTTGAGCGCGTCGGACGACAGATGAAACGGCGGCGCGTCCGCGTGGACGTGTCCGTGGAGCTCGAGCTCGCGCATGCGCGTGTCGACGGTGACTCGTCGGCGCGCACGTCGAGCTCGCCCGCGCCGTTTCGAGGTCGTCGTCGCGCGCGTCCGCCGCACGCATCGCCGGCGCGAACGACGCGACGAACGCGACCGCGACGGCACGCAGCCTCACTGCGGCGACGGCGTCGTTTGTGCGGCGTTCGAAATGTACGAGCCCTTCGGGAAGTCGACGTTGAGCACGAAGCTCCCTCTTTGCCCGCGTTCCCCTTCCACGTGGGCGTCGCGGCGGCGCGCAAGTGACGATGAAGAGCACGTCGTGTCCGACCGCACGAGGCGCGCGGTGAGACGGGCGTGTTGAAATGCACGGTGACGAGCGGGTTCGTGTTGTTGTGCACGGTGACATGGGCGTTGTGGAGCACGTACGTGATCGTTCCGCGGCGCGGCGCTCTTCGATCTGCACCGTCTGCGAGAGCTCGACGAAGAAACGCGAGCCACCCTCCGGAAGCATTTCGAACCCAGGAAGCGTCGCAACCGGACCGGCCACGATGGGACTGCGGGTCGATGGTGCGCGTACCCGAGCGAATCTGGAGGTGTCCGCGCTGTCGCCACCGTGGGCTTCGGGTCGGAGTAACCGTAGCCCGCCATGGGCCGCACGCTCGCGGTCGCCGTCGCGTCGGCGGACGTGGCCGATGCGGTCGTCGACGCGTTCGCGTTGGCGCTGTTGCCGCCATGTCCGTGTTTTGCGCCCGCGCCGCCGACCATCGGCACGACCACGACGACACCACCGAGAAAATGAACGAATGCGCACGCCCCAAGTAGAGCACGCGCGTCCGAAACGTTCAAAAAAGGCACAAGCGCGTCCTCGGGCGACCAGTCTTGGTCGCCCGATGAGATTAGAAGGTCGCGCTGATACCGGCGTTGAACGACCCGTTCTTGCCGTCGTCGCTAAATGTTGAAGTCGCCGCCGAGCGGGATCATCCCCGAGAGCCAGAACTGCGCCGACGGGGTGATCTGAAGGCGAATCTCCGGCCACGCCGAGAGCATCGGGGTCTTGAGCGTGGTGCGTGCGGCGATGGGGACCATCCCGACGACGCGCACGCCGAGGTGAACCGGACCAATCGCCTGAGCGACGCGGACCGCGCCGACCGCCTCGATGCGCACCGGCTCCTCGGCGCTCGCGTTCTGCTCGAGCCCGAACATGATCGGGAGCTTCACGTACGGCTCCACGTTCGTGTGGCCGAATTTCATGTTGAACTCGAGCTTCGGCGTGACGCCGACTCGCCAGTTGAAGAAGAGCGCGTCGTCTTCGCCGCCGCGCGCGAACGCCGCCGCGAGACCGACGGCGTAACGCGAGTACGCATCCTCAAGCGTTTGCTGGTCCTGCGACGTCGCCTTCGCTGCCATCTCGCGCGCGATGTCCTGCTCCGTGTACGGCGGCGTGCTTCCGGGCGACGTCGGCAGCGTGAGCGCGATGGCGGGAACCATCTTCATGTCCGGTCGAAATCTTCTTCTCGATGTCGCCGGAGAGCTCGAGGTTACCCTGGTTGAAGAGGTCCTGGCGGTGACGTGACGGCCGGGTCCGAGTCGATGTGCCCAGAGATGAGCGGCATCCGCAATCCGATCCCGAAGTTCTTGAACTTGTAATGCCCGAGGAGCATGAACGTCGTCGTGCGGACCTCGTCGTGTCGAGGATCCACGAGGTCGAGCGCGGGCGGCTGCGGATCTTGCGCGTTCGCGACGTAGTACTTGCCGAAACCGAGCGTGAAATCGAGGCCGAGGTAGAGCGGCTCGCGGCGGCTTTCTTCGGCCCCTTTACGCCGAGCTTCTTGCTTCGTTCGTTGAAAGTCTCGCGCGCGGTGCCTTCTCCTCTGCGCGTTCGCCAACCGCTCCACGACGAGGACACTCGGCCGCCGCGAGCGCAACGCCGATGCGGACACCACTGATCCATCATCTCTCAAGCTCCTGGATTCACCGAAGACACGCTCCCCGCTTAGCGTGGCGCGCTACGTATACCGTGACCGTTGCTGTTTCCGCCGAAAAAAAGATGGAGAAGGCTTCAGTACACCCCGTACGGGCGATGGTCGCTCTTCGTGCGCAAGATGCCGGCTTCCTCTTGCTTCCCGTGGAGCGCCTCGTAGAGGCATCGAAGTCGATGTTGAAGCCGAGATAGACGCGCATGTCTTGGTACTGGTCCAAGAAGGGATTTCCGATCGTGCTCTCGCCGTTCAGGATCGTGCGGTACATCTGGTATCCGATTTCAGCCCGTGAACCAGTCGTTGACGTTGTAGTCGAGGAAGATGTTGAAATACGACGTCTGGCGGAAGGTCGTCCGATCCGTTCGGCTCCGGCTGGACGCCCGCGAGTTGCTGAACTGGTAGGCCCACGCGTTCGTGAGGAGGAAGAACGCGCCGGGGTTCCACTTGCCCCACGTCTGGCTGACCGTCAGCAAGAGCGAGAGCGCGTTCTCGACGTTCGCCGCGCCGGACGCTTGCAGGCCGCAACCCGTGTCGCCCGCGCCGAAGCACTGCGGTTGGTATTGCGGGTCGGCGTCGAGACCGGCGGTCGTGTACCGATAGAGGGGGTGATAGAAGCTCGTCGAGAGCGCGACTTCGAAGTCGCCGCCGAGCGCCTTCTCGAACTTGCGATCGAGGGTGAGGTTGATGAAGGGGTTTACGTTGAGCGTGCGCGCTTGCGACGCGGGCGACGTAGGAAGCGCAGCGCCCACCGCGACGAGCGCCTTGATGCCGGCGAACTTCGGAATGCCGCGATAAACGAGCGAGGGCGTCACGTCGCCGAAGACGAGCGTGCGCGACTGCGTCGTCGTCGAGTTCGCGTTGTCGGTGAACTCCATGCTCGCCACGATGCGGGCGCGGAGCTGCCAGTCCTTCGTGATCGAGAAGCGCGGTTGGAAGAGCGCGAACGTGTCGGCGATGGGCGCGTACGTTTGGTTCAGTCCCGGCGCGACGACGTCGGGGCTGACGCCGAACTGCTGGAAGTATTGCGTGCCCGCCCAACGAAGCTGCTCCTTCGGAGCCTCCGTCGCGGTCTTGTCCTTCTCGGGAGTGAACGAAGACGTGAAGAGCGCGCTCGGCGCGTCCGTCGTGTTCGTTGGCGCATTGGGCTTCGTCGTATCCGGGTTCTCAGGCGTATTGCCTTGAGCAGACGCCGAAGCCGCGAGCAACCTCACGGACGTAAAGGCCAGGACCGAGATCCGAAGAGGAAATGTTCACGTACGACTCCTCCACCAAAAAACCGACGGCGGGACCTAAGCCTGAAATCTCCCCCGCCGTCAACAGCCGGGGCCGATGCAGTTTCCATTCCCAACGGATGTTTGTCGTAAACCACTGAAAACATAGCCGATCCGGGATCGTTCGGATCCTTGCGTTATTCGCCTAACACCCCCACATCCATGTTAGGAAGACGCCGCGATGGATTAAAGCGGTACGGAAATCACGGCGCTGCTCGGCGGGGAACCCAATTCGAGGGCAAATTGCACTTCGAGGGGCGCGTCCGGGTCGACGGCCAGTTCAAGGGCGAGATCAAGAGCGACGACACGCTCGTCATCGGCGACGGCGCCGAGGTGAACGCCGAAATCGAGTGCGCGACGGTGATCGTGCGCGGCGGCGTCGTTCACGGAAACATCCGCGCGAAGACCTCGATCGAGATTCACGCGCCGGGCAAGGTCGTCGGCAACATCCACTCGCCGAGCGTGTTCATCGATCGCGGCGTCGAGTTTTCAGGGAAGCTGCCGCATGAACGCCGTCACGCCCGAGAACAAGACGCAACCGAAGCCGAGCGAAAAGACCACGGCCGCGTCGTGATCCGTTTCGCGAGCGCGCTCTTGGCGCTCGTCGCGTTTGGGGGTTGCGGCAACGCAGCGACTCCACGTCACGTGGAGCACGAGCACGCGCGCGCGATGGACGCGTTGGGCAAGATCGATGCGGGCGCGGAAGCCGAAGCGGGACCGAACAAGCTCGAGCTCATGGCCGCGCGCCACGATCGCGTCGCGCCGGGCACGCGCGAGATCGCGCGACGCGAGATCGATCTCGCCGTGAAAGGATCGGAGACGCTCGCGCTCCCCGCGTTCGAATCGGACACGTGCGTTCGCGCGCTCTTCGATCTCGGACGCGCCGACCGCCGTGACGCTCGTAGAACGCGCGCACGATGACGCTCGCCAGCGCCGACGGCGCGCAGGGCGCGATCGGCGCTGGCGAGCGTCATCGTGCGCGCGTTCTCGAGCGTCACGGCGGTCGGCGCGTCCGAGTCGAAGAGCGCGCGAACGCACGTGTCCCGGAGACGCGAGCGTCTCCGATCCTTTCACGGCGAGATGGATCTTCATCGCGCCAGATCGCGCGTGCCCGGCGCGACGCGATCGTGGCGCGCGGCCATGAGCTCGAGCTTGTTCGGTCCCGCTTGGCTTCCGCGCCCGCATCAATCTGTGCCGATGCGTCCATAGCGCGCGCGTGCTCGTGCTCCACGTGACGTGGAGTCGCTGCGTTGCCGCGACCCCCAAACGCGACGAGCGCCAAGAGCGCGCTCGCGAAACCGGATCACGACGCGGCAGTCGTCTTTACGCTCGGCTTCGGTTGCGTTGTTTGTTCTCGGGCGTGACGGCGTCCATGCGGCAGCTTCCCTGGAACTCGACACCGCGGTCGATGAAGACGGAAGGCGAGTGCAGATTGCCGACGACCTTGCCGGGCGCGTGGATTTCGATGGCGGTCTTCGCGCGGATGTTCCCGTGCACCGTTCCGCCGCGCACGATCACCGTCGCCACTTCGATCTCGGCGTTCACCTCGGCGCCGTCTCCGATGATGAGCGTGTCGTCGGAGTGGACCTCGCCTTTGAAGATGCCGTCGATGCGGACGCGCCCCTCGAATGGAGTTTGCCCTCGAATTGGGTTCCGCGGCCGAGAGCGCGGTGATTTCCGTACCGCTTTTGATCCATCGCGGCGTCTTCCTAACATGGATGTGGGGGTGTTAGGCGAATAACGCAAGGATCCGAACGATCCCGGATCGGCTATGTTTTCAGTGGTTTACGACGAACATCCGTTGGGAATGGAAACTGCATCGGCCCCGGCTGTTGACGGCGGGCGAGATTTCAGGCTTAGGTCCCGCCGTCGGTTTTTTGGTGGAGGAGTCGTACGTGAACATTTCTCTTCGGATCTCGGTCCTGGCCTTTGCGTCCGTGAGCTTGCTCGCGGCTTCGGCGTCTGCTCAAGGCAATACGCCTGAGAACCCGGATACGACGAAGCCCAATGCGCCAACGAACACGACGGACGCGCCGAGCGCGCTCTTCACGTCTTCGTTCACTCCCGAGAAGGACAAGACCGCGACGGAGGCTCCGAAGGAGCAGCTTCGTTGGGCGGGCACGCAATACTTCCAGCAGTTCGGCGTCAGCCCCGACGTCGTCGCGCCGGGACTGAACCAAACGTACGCGCCCATCGCCGACACGTTCGCGCTCTTCCAACCGCGCTTCTCGATCACGAAGGACTGGCAGCTCCGCGCCCGCATCGTGGCGAGCATGGAGTTCACCGACAACGCGAACTCGACGACGACGCAGTCGCGCACGCTCGTCTTCGGCGACGTGACGCCCTCGCTCGTTTATCGCGGCATTCCGAAGTTCGCCGGCATCAAGGCGCTCGTCGCGGTGGGCGCTGCGCTTCCTACGTCGCCCGCGTCGCAAGCGCGCACGCTCTACGTAAACCCCTTCATCAACCTCACCCTCGATTGCAAGTTCGAGAAGGCGCTCGGCGGCGAGTTCGAAGTCGCGCTCTCGACGAGCTTCTATCACCCCCTCTATCGGTACACGACCGCCGGTCTCGACGCCGACCCGCAATACCAACCGCAGTGCTTCGGCGCGGGCGACACGGGTTGCGGCCTGCAAGCGTCCGGCGCGGCGAACGTCGAGAACGCGCTCTCGCTCTTGCTGACGGTCAGCCAGACGTGGGGCAAGTGGAACCCCGGCGCGTTCTTCCTGCTCACGAACTCGTGGGTCTACCAGTTCCAGCAACTCCCGGGTGTCCAGCCCGAGCCGAACGGATTGGTCCCGTTCCGGCAGACGTCGTATTTCAACATCTTCCTCGACTACAACTTCAACGACTGGTTCACGGGCGAGGTCGGATACCAAATCTTCCGCACCATCCTGACGGGCGAGAGCACGATCGGAAATCCCTTCTGGGACCAGTACCAAGACATGCGCGTGTATCTCGGATTCAACATCGGCCTCGATGCGCTCTACGAAGCGCTCCAGGGGAAGCAAGAAGAAGCCGGGATCCTTCGCACGAAGAACGAGCATCGCCCGTACGGGGTGTTCTGAGCCGCCTCATCTTTTTTCTCGGCGGAAACCCCAACGGTCACGGTATACGTAGCGCGCCTCGCTTTGCGGGGAGCGTGTCTTCGGCGAATCCAGGAGCTTGAGCGATGATTGATCGAGTGGTGTGCCGCATCGGCGTTGCGCTCGCGGCGGCGAGTGTCCTCGTGGTGGCGCCGTTGGCTCACGCGCAGCGAGGCGAGGGCAGCGCGCGCGAGACGTTCACCGCAGCGAAGCAAGAAGGTGGCGGCGGTCAAGGCGCCGAAGAAAGCCGCCGCGAGCCGCTCTACCTCGGTCTCGATTTCACGCTCGGTTTCGGCAACTACTACTTCGCGAACCAACAAGATCCGCTGCCGCCCGCGCTCTACCCGTCGTGGATCCACGACACGACGCAGGTCCGCACGGCGACGTTCATGCTCATCGGGCATTACAAGTTCAAGAACTTCGGAATCGGATTGAGGATGCCGCTCGTCTCTGGGCACATCGCGTCGGATCCGGCCGTGCACGTCACCGCGCAGGATCTCTTCAACCCGGGCAACCTCGAGCTCTCCGCCGACATGGCGAAGAAGATTTCGCCGGACATGAAGCTCGTTCCGTCCATCGCGCTCACGCTGCCGACGTCGCCCGGAAGCGCGACGCCGTACACCGATCAAGTCATCGCGCGCGAGATGGCCGCGAAGGCGACGCCGCAGGACCAGCAAACGCTTGGCGATGCGTACGCCCGTTACGCCGTCGGTCTCGCGGCTGCGTTCGCGCGCGGCGGTGAAGACGACGCGCTCTTCTTCAACTGGCGACTCGGCGTGACGCCGAAGGCCGAGCTGAAGATGAAATGGGGTCACACGCACCTCGAGCCGTACGTGAAGCTCCCGATCATGTTCGGGCTCGAGCAAGACTCGACCGCGGAAGAGCCCGTGCGCATCGAAGTGGTCGGCGGCGTTCGCTTCCTTCAAGAGCTTGGCCCCGTCCACCTCGGCGTTCGCGTCGTCGGGATGATTCCGATCGCCGCACGCACCACGCTGAAGACGCCGATGCTCTCGGCGTGGCCGGAGATTCGCCTCCAGATCACGCCGTCGGCGCAGTTCTGGGTCTCGGGGATGATCCCGCTCGCCGGCGACTTCAACATTTTCGACGACGGCAAGAACGGCTCGTTCAACGCCGGGATCAGCGCGACCTTCTAATCTCATCGGGCGACCAAGCCTGGTCGCCCGAGGACGCGCTTGTGCCTTTTTTGAACGTTTCGGACGCGCGTGCTCTACTTGTGGCGTGCGCATTCGTGCATTTGCGTTGGCTGTTGTCGTCGTGAGCGTTCCGTTGGTCGCGGCGCGGGCGCAGAACACCGACAATGGCGGCAACAACGCCAACGCGAACGCGTCGACGACCGCATCGGCCACGTCCGCCGACGCGACGGCGACCGCGAGCGTGCGGCCCATGGCGGGCTACGGTTACTCCGACCCGAAGCCCACGGTGGCGCCGCGCGGACACCTCCAGATTCGCTCGGGTACGGCGCACCATCGACCCGCGGTTCCCATCGTGGCCGGTCCGGTTGCGACGCTTCCTGGGTTCGAAATGCTTCCGGAGGGTGGCTCGCGGTTCTTCGTCGAGCTCTCGCAGACGGTGCAGGTCGAAGAGCGCCGCGCGCGCGGAACGATCACGTACGTGATCCACAACGCGCATGTCACCATCCACAACAACACGAACCCGCTCGTCACCGTGCACTTCAACACGCCCGCCTCCACCGCGCACCTCGCGCAGTCGGGGCATGACGTGCTCTTCATCATCTCGTTGCGCGCCGCCGCGACGCCGACGTGGAAGATGAACCCGGGCAAAGAGGGATCGACGGTGCTCAACGTCGACTTCCCGAAGGGCTCGTACATTTCGAACGCCGCACAAACGACGCCGTCGCCGCAGTGAGGCTGCGTGCCGTCGCGGTCGCGTTCGTCGCGTCGTTCGCGCCGGCAATCGCGCATGCGGCGGACGCTCGCGACGACGACCTCGAGAACGTCGCGGGCGAGCTCGACGTGCGCGCCGACGACGTCACCGTCGACACGCGCATGCGCGAGCTCGAGCTCCACGGACACGTGCACGCGGACGCGCCGCCGTTCCATTTGTCGTCCGACGCGCTCAAGCTTCATCGATCGAGTCACGGCATCATCGTAGAAGGTGACGGTCGCCTCACATTTTGTCCATGCCTCGGAACGCCCATCGCGCTCGGGTTCAAGAGCGCGACCATCGCGCCGCCAGGCGATTTGTTCCTCACGAGCCCGCGCCTCGAGATCTTCGGCGTGCCCGTGTTCTGGCTTCCGTGGTTCTGGCTTCGCGCGCCGTCTCGCGCCGGGCTCTTGCCGCCGCAGATCGAGTGGCGCGGCGCCGACGGATTGTTCCTCGGTGGCGGCGTGCACTTGCCGTGGCGCGCGAACGACAGCGACGTCGTCGTCGATCTCACCGCGGGCGGTTACATCGATGGCGGCTTCGCGGTGTCGGCGAGCGCGAAGACCGACGCGACGACGACGCGCGTGCGATTCGATCGATTGGACGAGTCGGTTCGTGCGGGTTTGCCCGGTGATGGGAGCGGTCTCGTCATCGACGCGCGCGGCGCGATGTCGACGAAGGCCGATCTCCGCGCGAGGGTCGCGTGGGATTTCGATTTCATCCGCGGCGCGCGCGGCGTGCTCTCGACGACGGAGCTCGATGCAGCGTCGCGCCCGTTCGACGTGGGCGCGGCCGAGACGTCGCTCGACGCATCGTCGTTCGTCGTCGCGACCGGCGTGCGCACCGCCGCGTTTCGCGGAGGCGATCTCCTCACGGCCGACGCGGCAGGTCCCTACGTGTCCGTCGCGAACGACGGCGCGCTCGGTCGCATCGGAACGTACGACGCGACGATCGACGGCAGCGTCCTCCACGAGACCGTGAACGGATCGGTCGCGCTCGCGCACGCGTCGGCGGGCGCGCTCTTCGCGGGTCACGCGTCGATCGTGGGATTGAGCGCGCAAGTGCGCGGCGTCGCGGACGCGGCAGAAGACGCAACCGATCGCGGCGCGATGGGCGCGGCTCTCGCGCGAGTCGAGGCGACGCTCCCGCTCGCGCGCTCGTTCGACACGGGCGAAGGCAAGGATCCGCTTCGTCATCGCATCGAGCCGCTCGTGTCGGTCGCGGGCCTCGCGAGCGGCGCGAGCGGTGGGCTCGCGGACATCGCGGCGCGAAGCTTCGCGTTCGCCGCGGAGAACGCGATCGCGACCGCAACGGGAGAAGCGGGAATCGCCGCGGTCGGCGTGCGCAGCGCGCTCGCGCGATGGGCGCGAGGCGATGGGCTCGAAGTCGAAGCGCACGCCGGCGGTTTCATCGACGACAGCGGCAACGCGCGCGGCGTCATCCGATGGCGCGCGCTCGCGGGCGGACGCGTCGTCGGTTTGTCCGCCGAGGGCGCGCACGTGTTCGCCACCGAGACGCAAAACGGAGATGCGTTCTTGATCCGCGCGCGCGTTGGCCTCTCGGAGCGCGAAGCGGCAGGTCCCAGCGTGACCGCGTACCTCGCGGCGCGCGATGGGATCGATCCCGTCGCCGCGCGATTGCTCACCGACGCGACCATCGAGCCCGCGGCGGGCATGCTCGCAACGACCGGCTACAGCGGCGGCATTCGTGCGAGCGTCCCGTGGACGCGGTGGCTCACGACGCGCGGCGGCGTCGACATGGATTTCAGCGCGCTCGTCCTCACGGCCGCGACGGGCTCCGTCGAGCTACGCGACAAGTGCGGATGTTTCCGCATTCGCTTCAGCGCCGCACACCGCCTCGGTCGCGACGGCGTCGACATATGGACCACGATTGATTTGATTCCGCATTGATGGTCAGCTCGCTGCGATGAAAGGCGACGCGAAAATCATCGGGCTCCTCAACGACGTGCTGACGGGCGAGCTCACCGCGGTGAACCAATATTTTTTGCACTCGCGCATGTGCAAGAACTGGGGCTACGCGCGGCTCGCGGAGCACATCTACAAAGAGTCCATCGACGAGATGAAGCACGCCGACGCGCTCATCGAGCGCGTGCTCTTCCTCGAAGGCTTGCCGAACGTACAGAAGCTGTCGAAGATCCTCGTCGGCCAGACCGTCCACGAGATCTTGAAGAACGACTACGCGCTCGAGATGGCCGCCATCCCGCTCCTCAACGAGGGCATGAAGTTCTGCCGCGACGCGGGCGACAACGGCTCCGAAGACCTCCTACGCCGCATCCTGAACGCCGAGGAGGAGCACGTCGACTGGCTGGAAGCCCAGTTCGACTTGATCCAACAAGTCGGCGAGCAGAACTATCTCTCCCAGCAGATTCACGGGTAATTTCATAAGAGTTCGGATCCGAACTCGAAGAAACGCCACTTTCTTCACCCACCCTCTTGATAATGAAAACGGTTATCATTATCTTTAGTCGTAGATGTTCGTTTGCGTCTGTCACGCAGTTACCGATCGGGAAGTCGAGCGCGCCGTCGAGGGTGGCGCGAAGACGCGGGAAGCGGTGACGCGTGCGTGCGGCGCGGGCGGTGATTGCGGCGCGTGTCATCAGACGATCGAAGACATGATCGAGTGCCACGAAGAGCGGCTCGTCGCGGCGAGCGCGCTGGTTCGCGAGCGCGCGGCCTAAAGCTCGATCGTGAGCGTACGTCCGGACACGTGACAGCCGGCTTGCGCGACGACGATCGCCGATTGCGTGAGCGTCTGGTGGTTCGGCGCGGAGACGACGAGGTCGTACGTTCCGGCGCGCTCGTATGCACCCGTGTAGAAACATCCCGACGTCGGCGATGTGAGCTGCAGCGTCTCGGTGTACGAGCCGTCGGTCGCGAGGACCGTCGCGTCGCAAATCGGATCGCCCGTCGCTTGATCGACGACGTACACGGTGAGCCCCGCGACGGCGATGTCGCTGCACTGCGTGTTCGTTGGAAGCGTGCACGCGAGCGACGATGCGCCGAGCGCGAGCAGCATGCGCTTCACGAAGCACCGCTGCACAGTCGATCGACGATGAACGACGCGACGTCGGACGGCTTCGTGCCCGGACCAAACCCCGCGTCGAAGCCGAGCTCGAGCGCGAGCTTGTGATCGATGCGTGGCCCGCCGAGAAGGAGGATCACGTCTTTGCGCCAACCTTGCTTCGTCACGAGCTGCTCGAACGCGAGCGCGTTGTCTTTGTGGCAGTTGCGCTGCGTGATGACTTGGCTGACGAGGATTGCGTCGGCGTGGAGCGCCTTCGCGCGCGCGGCGAGCTGATCGTTTTCGACTTGTGCGCCGAGGTTGTGCGCGTCGAAGCCCTTGTAGCTCTCGAGGCCTTTGTCGCCCGCGTAGCCTTTGTAGTTGAGGATCGCGTCGATGCCGACGGTGTGCGCGTCGCTGCCTGTGCACGCGCCGACGACGACCACTTTTCGGTGAAGGCGCTCTTTGATGCGCTGCTCGATCTCTTCGCGCGACATCGCGCCGGTGCGCACCTCGGGCACCTCGATGTTCGACACGTCGATGTCGTGCTCGGAGTGTCCGTAGACGACGAAGTACGAATACCCCTCCGCGCACGCTTCCATCGTCGCGACGAGCGGCTCTTTGAGCCCGTGTTTCTCGGCGAATCGCTTCGCGGCTTCGCGCGCGCGCGCGGACGGAGGCAGCTCGAGCACGAAGCTCATCTGCACCATTCCATCGCCTTGACGATCGCCGTATGCGCGCATGATTCGGAATCTAACTCACGCTTCCAGTGCGTCGAGGATCGGGTTCAGGTATTCCGGCGCGCGCGCGACCACGCCTGCGAAACCTTTTCCGCCTTCGCGCGTGCGCTTCACGTCGGCGAATGCGCCCTTCGCGATCGAGTCCCAGATGCCGTCGCGCGCGACTTCCTCGAGCTGCGCGTGGGCTTCGTCGAGCACCTGCACGGCGCGCTTGCCGACGCGGCCGTCTTGCTTGAACTCGATTTCGTCGCCGAGGTGTTTGCATGCAGTATACACGTATCGCGTCGCCTTCAGCGAGAGGTAGCGATCCATCAGCATCGGGTTGTGGATCGCTTCGCTGAACATGCCGAGGAGCTCGATCGATTGGTGCGTCGTGATGCCGACGAGGTTGAACATCGCGTCGTGGACGTGGCTCTGGAAGACGTCGCCGGTTTTGTGCTTCGTCGGGGGCATCCATTTGATGGGGTGGCGCGCGAAGATTTGGCGAATGAGCTGAGCCTGCGCGATCTCGAGGAGGAAGCTGTCCTCGAGCCACGGATCGATTTCGTACGCGTGGCCGAGGCCCATTTGCTCTTCGCGCAAGCCGGCGCGGAGCGCGAACGCTTCGTTGATGAATTGGCTCGAGAGGACGGTGTGCGCTTTTTCGACGGCGTCGGCGGTCGTCAGGTAATTGTCCTCGCCCGTGTTGATGATGATGCCGCTCCTCGCGATGATGCGGCGCGACACGTACTGATCGACGAACGTCCGGCACATGTTGATGTCGCGGAAAAGAATTCCGTACATCGCGTCATTGAGGAGCATGTCGAGTCGCTCGACCGCGGCCATCCACGCGATCTCCGCCATGCAGAGGCCGCTCGAGTAGTTCGTTTGGTGGATGTAGCGGCCGTAGTGCTCGGTGGCTTCTTCGACGGCCTTGCGGACGATGCGGAAGTTTTCTTGTGTCGCGAACGTGCCGCCGTAGCCCTCGGTCGTTGCGCCGTGCGGGACGTAATCGAGGAGGGACTGCGCGGTCGCGCGGATGACGGCGATGATGTCGGCGCCCGCGTATGCGGCGGCTTTGGCTTGGAGCGCGTCGTCGTAGATGTTGCCCGTCGCGACGATGACGTACTTCAGCGGGTTCGCGCCGGGCGCGACGCGCGCCTTCAGCGACTCGCGCGCCTGTTTGGCTTGGTCGATGCGCAGGAGTGCGTCCTTCACGTGAGGCGCGAGCGCGGCGCGCGATTCAGCGGCGGATGGGCCGCCTTCGCCGCGATCGAGCTCGGGCGCGTACGCGAGGCGTTCGGTTGCATCCTGCACGCTTTTCGCGCCTGAAATCAGGGCGCGTCCGAGAAAAAACGAGATGCCGCGAGGCAGGAGACCTTCCTTGTGAAAACGATCGACGGCGAGGTTCACGAGCGGCGCGCCCTCTTCGCCGAGGCCCTCCACGCCGAACGCGCGGAGCATCGTGCGTTCGACGCCGACCGACGTGTGGCCGTCGATGTAGCGCTGCACGTCGTCGGCGACTTGGCCGGCGAGCGCGCGGCAACGCGCCACCTTCGTTTCGTCCATCGGCACACGAGCCATCGAAGGAGCTTGTAACGCGCTATGCGAAATCACGCCGCCGAAAATCAACGCGGCGACCGCGAGCATGACGATGGAGTAGCCGAGCGACTGCGCGGCGGCGCGCGCGACGAGCGACCACGTGGAGATCTCCGGGACTTGACCGAGGAGGATGGGCCGGGCGGGGACGTAGACTTGGAGGTTCGGGACGACGCGCGCGAGCACGGATGCGGAGGCTTTGACCGAGGCGCCCACTTCGCGCGCGGGGAGGTGCGCGAGCGTGTCGGCGGAGCGGCCGATGAGAAAGAGGCTCAGCGTGAAGACGGCGGTGAGAAACGGCGACGAGAACGACGAGAAGAGCGTGGCGATCGCGGTGACGATGGCGGCTTCGGAGAGCGTGAGGATGCACGACGCGACGACGAGCTGACGGTTTTGCTCGGCGGGCGCCGCGAGGACGGCCATCGTGACGAACGCGGCGAGTGACCAAGGCACGACGACCTGAACGCGCTTTCGCGGCATGCGCCAGACGAGGACGCCGAGGACCGCGAGGAGCGCGACCGTCGCGACGGTGATCGCGACCGGTGACGCGCCGGTCTCGCCCGCGAGGATGCCGAGGACGACGGCGCCGTCGATCGCGATGAAGACGCGCGAGCGTGAGGAGGATGCCGAGGTATTTCCCGACGAGGTATTCGTGGCGGAAGAGCGGACGCGCGAGGATCGGAAAAATCGTCTTCAGCTCGAGCTCGCGATAGAGCGAGGTCGCGCCGAGGACGATCGCGACGAGCACCGCGCAGAGCGAGATGCTCGCCGAGCCGACGTCCGACACGACGCGCGCTTGCTGATCGATCGAGAGGCTCGCGACGATGACCGAATAACCGCACGCGGCGAGCGCAAACCCGAGGAGCCCATAGAGCACGCGCGCGCGCACTGCCTCGCGGTACGCGTTCATCGCGATGGCAGAGATCCGCGCCAGCATCAGCTCATCACGATGCGCACGCGCGGGCCGATGGTGACCTCGAGCGGGCCCTTCGACTCGTGGAGATCGCCGTCGCACATGTAACGCATCACGCCGTCCTTGCTGTGGATGACCGCGCGCGTGACGATTGCCTCGTACGTTTTTCCGTCGCGCATCGGGTGAGCGCGCCAGATGCGCGGGAGATCCGCGACGAAGCCCATCGCGCTCGTGTGGATGCCGAGCAAGTGGAACGCGCCCGGGCGCTCGGCCCAGCGATAGAACGGTTTGAAGTTGAGACCGATCTGGTCGATCGTTCCGCCTGCGACGGCGAAGTACGGGCGCTCTTCCCATTTCGTTCCGTCGTCGAGCTCGACGGAGCCGACGAACGGCGCGGCGATGCGCGAGACGACCTCGCCGCCGACGAGCGCGCTGCCGACGCCGTTCATGAGCGTGCGCGCCGCGACGAGCGGCGAAGAGCGCCCGCCGCCGGCGCGATAATACTCGGCGAGAAATCCGTAGACGGCGCCCGTGCCGAACAAGAAACCGTACGTCGAGCCGAGACGAAGGACGTTGCGCTCGACGTTCGCGAGTGGGCGCACCGCGCGCTCCGCATACGCGCGCATCAGGCGATCGAGCAGGCCTTCGGGTTTGCCGCGCGGGATGCCGATCGAGTTCGCGACGGTGTTCATCGTCCCGCCGCGCAAGAACGCGACTTGCGGGAGCGTCGCCGATTTGTAGACGTCGATGAAACCCGTCAGCGTGACGTGGTTGGTGCCGTCGCCGCCGCTGATGCCGAGCACGTCGATCTCGAGGCGCTGGAAGTCTTCGGCGATGCGATAGAGCTCGTCGATCGAGTGCGCCAAGCGGACGATGCCGCGATCGCCGAGCGCGCGCGCCAAGCGGTTCGCCGCGCCCGGATCGCGCAGGTTCTTGCCGCTCTTGGGGTTGAGGACGACGCCGATGCCCGACACGGATGAATCTTGTGCCGCGAGCCGGGCCTTGCGTCAACCTTTGAGGCGCTGCACCTTGCGTCCGTGACCCCCGTTTCCGAACAAGTGCGCGCCGCGCGCGAGCGCGTGCTCGTCGTGCCGGAGCCGGATCTTGCGGTGATCGTCGTCACGGGCGATGACCGCGCGAGCTGGCTCAACGGTCTCGTCACGTGCGATGTCACCAAGCTCGAGCTCGGCGCTGCGCAGTACGGCCTCGCGGTCACGCAGAAGGGCCGCATCATCACGGATCTCTTCATCGCGCGCCGCGCGGACTCGCTTCTCCTCGTCGTGCCGCGTCGCGCAGAGGGCGATCTCACCACTGTGCTCGAGCGACATCTCGTGATGGAAGACGCCGAGATGGCGAAGGCCGACGCGCTCCACGTGTGGCTCGCGCACGGTCCGAAGGCGAAGGACATCGCAGGCGCGTTCGCTTGCGACGTCACGGGGCTCGGCGGCGCGCTTGTCGTCGCGGAGTCATTCAACGAAGTGGGCGATGGTGAAGTCGGCGATCGCGACGGATGGGAAGCGCTTCGCCTCGAGCGCGGCGTGCCCGCGTTCGGCGTCGACTTCGACGACAAGACGTATCCGCAAGAAGCATCGCTCGAGAAGCGCGCGGTCTCGTTCGAGAAGGGTTGTTACCTCGGGCAAGAAGTCGTGTGCATGCTCGAGCTCCGCGGACACGTGAAGCGCAAGCTCGTTCCGTTCGTCGCCGATGCGCGCGTCGAGCGCGGCGCGGCGGTCACGGACGACGCGGGCGTGGAAATCGGAAAGGTGTCGAGCGCGGCGGATTCACCGACGATCGGAAAACCGATCGGCCTCGCGATGATCAAGCTCGCATTCGCGACGACCGGCGCGAAGCTTCACGTGGGGAACGTAGCGATTACAGTTTCCGATCCAGCTTGAAATGGCGGGGTTTGGCGCTCGCGTCCGCGTCGAGGAGCGTCACCTTGAGCATCTCGAGCGCGATCTCGCGAATGCGTCCGTCTTTGCCGACCTTGAGGTGAAGCCTGTCGCCGTCGCTGCGGAGGACCTCGCACGTGCCGAACGCGAAGTGTTGAACCTCGTCGCCCGCCTCCGGAAAAACCTGATTGACGTTTTCGTCGACGACGGCGGGCCGCGCCGGAGGCCGCGCCGGAAGCGCATTTTGCGCCGGAGGTTTGATCGCGGGTTGTGCGGCGCTCGTCGCGACGGCTTCCGCCCACGCGCCGCCCTCCACATGACGGGGAGTCGGCGTCGTGTGCTGAGGCGCGTGTTGCGGTTGCGTGCCGGCGGGCGATGACGTCGAAGAGACGAGCGCGAGCCCCGCGCGCCCATCGTGAACGAGGGGCAGCGCGAGATCCTGCGCGGAGGTCACGACGACCTCCATCGCGACGACGCGCGCCGACGTGACGACGCCGCTCAGCGTCTCGACGCCGGAGTCGGTCTCGCGCGAGAGCACCGCGCGGAGAACGGCTTGCGGCGAGCCCTCCGACAAACCGATCATGCCGTCGATCGTGAGCGCGTGAACCGCGCCAGTGAGCGCGCGCGATGCGCCGAGCGTCTTCGTGCTCGGCGTGAACGTTCGCAGCTCGACGTGCTCGAGCACGCCGTGCGCGCGCAGCGTGCCCGTCGCGACGGCGCACTCGCGAAGCTTCGCCGTGAGCGCATCGACGAGCGAGTCGCCCGGCTGCAGCTTGAAAAAAATCGTGTGCGTTTGTGTCGAGACGTCCATCACGGTGCCTGAGGTTGTGGTTTCTCGGGGCAGCCGGCGCCTTCTCCGGATGATTTCGGTCCGGGCTCGAGCGGGCAGCGGTCGGTCGCGTCGGGGATGCCGTCGCCGTCGGTGTCGCGTCCGCGCGGCGCGAAGGTGAGACCGAGGGCGACGCGAAAACGCGGCGCGGTGATTGGCGCGAACGACGCCGTCGGAAACCATCCACCGACGCCGAGCGTGAGCGAGATGTCGCCACCTTCGAGCGGCGCCGAGCGCGCGCTCACCATCCACTCGGCGGGCGTGATGTACGTCCCGTTCGCGGAGCTCTGAAGCCCGCCCACCGTTTGCGTCACCGTCGCTTGCTCGGTGAAGACCGGAAGAAATCTGAGCTCGCCCATGACGCTCAACAGATCGTGTTGCTTGAGCAGGTCGACGCCCGCGCCGCCCGCGATCAAGCCTTGCGTCCCGATGCGCGCACCCGCGAAGTCCGTCGTCGGGCGGATGCGCGCGCCGAGCTCGGCGGCGAAGAAGAATCTGTGGCTGCGATAATCGAGCGCGAGCGATGGCGCCCACACCGCGCTCGGCTCGCTCGCGAAGGCATCGGCGTCGCCCGTCGGCGCGGTCATCTCGAAGCGCGCCGCGAGGCCGAAGCCGCTCGCATCGTGACGCCATGGGTGCTTCCGCGGGCGGCGGAGAAACGTGTAGGTTGCACCGAATCGCAAATCGCGCGTCGCCGTCGATGCGACGCCGTTGTTGCCGCCGACGAGCGGGCTATTGCCATCGCCGTCTTGGAAGAACGTGACGGGGAGCGCGAGATCGAGCTCGAGCTTGTCGGTGAGGCCGTACGCGAAGAGGAACGTCGCGTTGAATTCGTTGTCGACGGCGGGTCGGTCGCTTCCGTCGACTCCCGGCGAAGGGAGATGAAGCACGATGGGCCGCGAGAGATACGTCGCGACGAGACCGAAGGCGATGCTGCCGGACTTCACCGTCTCGCTGCCGCCGACGCCGATGAAATCCGACGGGCCCGCGTGCGGCCACAGCGTGTCCGAGTCGATGCACGCGCTCGTCACGGGCGTCTTGCAGTCCGCGTGCGCTCGCGACGCGAACGCGCTCGCCAGAGCGAACGAGAGCGCCGCCGTGCACCGCGTGAGCCGCATCGCGAGACAACCTACTCGGCAACGTCAGGTGATACAAAGGCAAAGGTGCGCATCTCAAGCGAGCATCCGCTTCTCCTGGCGAGCGCGTCGCCTCGCCGGCGCGAGCTGCTCGAGCTCGCGCGCATTCCGTTCGAGGTCGTGCGCGCGGGGGCGGACGAGTCGATCGCGCCGAACGAGCAGGCGCTCGCGTACGTCGCGCGCGTCGCACGCGCAAAGCTCGCCGAGGCGACGATGGCGCTCGATGCCGAGACGCGCGAACGTGGCGCCGTGGTCCTCGCCGCGGACACGACGGTCGTCTCGGAAGGGCGCATCTTCGGCAAACCCGAGAACGACGACGACGCGCGCGCGATGCTCCGCGCGCTCTCGGGCGTCGTCCACGAGGTCGTCACGGCGTTCGCGCTGGGCGATCCGCGCACGGCGCGGCTCCTCGCGGAAGAAACGGTGCGCACGCGCGTCGAGATGCGTCCGCTCTCGAGCGAGGAGATCGACGCGTACATCGCGACGGGCGAGCCGCAAGACAAAGCCGGTGCGTACGCGATTCAAGGGATGGCGAGCGCGCTCGTGAAGCGCATCGATGGGTCGCACACGAACGTCATCGGTCTTCCGACGGCGGAGCTCGCCCTAGCGCTTCGCGAGCTCGGTCTGCTCGCGCCGTGAAGCGGCGCGCAAAGGAGACGATCGTCGTCTTCGTCGTGGCGCTCGCCGCGCGCGTCGCGATGTCCATTTGGGCGTTCTCGCGATTTCCGCCGATCGCGGATGGCGAGTTCTATCACCGCTTCGCCGCGCGACTCGCGAGCGGCCTCGGGTACACGACGCCATGGCCCGACGGGACCGTCACGTACGCCGCGCACTATCCCGTCGGGTATCCCGCGATGCTCGCGATCGCGTATGCGATCTTCGGTGCGTCCCCGGGCGTCGCGATGATCGTGAATTCGTTCATCGGCGCGGCGGGCGCCGCGTCGGCGCATCGCGTCGCGCTTCGCGAGCTCTCGCCGCGCGTTGCGCTCGCTGCGGCGCTCGCCGTCGCGCTTCACCCGTCGCTCGTGTTCTACACGCCCGCCGTGATGACCGAAGCCGTCGCCGCGTCGCTCGTCATGGTCGCGCTCGCGTGCGCGCCGTCACGGGGAAACAGCCTCAAAACGCATGTACTATGCACGCATCGTCGCGATGGGCATCGCGTTCGGAGTCGCGACGCTCGTTCGCCCGCAGTCGCTCCTCTTCGCGCCGCTCCTCGCGCTCGTCTCGGTGCGTCGCGCGCGCGTGGCCGCAGCGGCGATCACGCTCGCGGTGCTCCTCGCGACCGTCTCGCCATGGACGCTCCGCAACTGCGCGCGCATGAACCGCTGCGCGCTCGTCAGCGTGAACGGCGGGTGGAACCTGCTCATCGGCGTTCAAACCGAAAATGGATCGTGGACGGAGCTCGCATCGCCCGACGCATGCAAAGAGGTTTGGGACGAAGCCGCGAAGGACGCGTGCTTCGAGCGCGCGGCGCGCGCGGAGATCCTGGCGCATCCCGCGGCGTTCGTCGCGCGCGCGCCGAAGAAGCTCGCGGTCACGTTCGATGCGTTCCTCGCGGGGCCTTGGTACTTGCACGCCTCGAACGCGAAGGCGTTCGATGATCGCGCCGCGTGGATCGCGGGATCGATCGACCTCGTCTTTTCGCGCGCGATTCTGATCGCCGCGCTCGTCGCGAGCGCACCGCTCTTTCGTCTGCGCACGAGTCGAAAAAAGCTCGCATGGACGATTCCGCGCATCGCGCTCGCGCTCGCTTCTGCCGCGTTCGCCGTCTCGCGCACGGCGTGGCCCGCGTACCTCGCGCTTGCCGCGCTCGCTCTCGTGCGCGATCGCGCCGAGCGTCCCTCGACGATCCGCGCGGCAACCGGCGTGATCGTCGCGGCGACGATGGCGACGCACGCGGTCTTCTTCGGCGCCGGCCGCTACGGCATTTTGGTGGTCCCGCTCGTCACGCTCGCAGCGTTCGCTTGCGTCAGACCGAAAGCTCTGTCAGCGTCGGTCTCGTCGGCGTCCGGCAGGTGATCGCCGGTTGCTTTTGCAACAGGAGGAAAGTCCGAGCTCCAGAGAGTGCGGTGCCGGGTAACGCCCGGTGACGGAAACGTCGAGGACAGCGCCACAGAAAACAAACCTCCGTTCGCGCAAGCGAGCGGGAAGGGTGAAAAGGCGGGGTAAGAGCCCACCGCGCGCGTGGCAACACGCGCGGCACGGCACACCCCACTGGGAGCAAGGCCACGTAGGCAAGCGTTCGCGAAAGCGAAAAGGGTGACTCGCCCGAGCTTGCGGGTAGGCTGCTCGAGGCGGCCGGTAACGGTCGTCCTAGAGGAATGATCGCCATCGCGTGAGAGGCGACTCGAACGCGAAACAGAACTCGGCTTACGCCGAACGCCGACCGCGCGCCCACTGCAAAGTGGGCGCGTGTTTTTTGTCAGCTCTTGAGCTTCGAATCGAGGAGGGCGACGAGCGTCTCCCAATGACGCTCCGCGCACGCCTTGTCGTAGACGGGCGTGTCGCTGAGAACCCAGCCGTGCTTCGCGGGATACGTCTCGATTTTGTGATCGACGCCCGCCTTCGTGAGCGCGTCTTCGAGGCGCGCCAGCGCTTCGTCGGTGAACGATTGATCTTCGATCGCGCGCGCGATGTAGACGCGCGACTTGATCTTCGACGCGAGGAGGTGCGGGCTGTCGGGCGCGTCCGTCGCGAGGCCACCAGGGTGGTAAGCCGCCGTGCAGGCGATGCGATCGGGATACGTCCCCGCCGCAGTGAGCGACATGCGCCCGCCCATGCAATAACCCGTCGTGCCGATGCCGCCCGGTTTCACGTCGGCCTCTGCGGCGAGCCAATCGAGGAACGAGAGCGTGTCCTTCATGAGCAGCGCTTGGGACGCGTGCGCGAAGAATTTCTCTCGGAGCACTTTGAGCTGGGCCGGATCGGTGAAGACCGTGCGCGCGTTCATCGGCTCGTACGGACCGGCGCGATAGAAGAGATCCGGCAAGAGCACGAAGTAGCCGTGCGTCGCGAGGCGTTCGCCGACGTCGAGCATGGCGGGACGAATGCCGATGCCATCCATGAAGACGAGCACGGCCGGCCACGGACCCGGTGTCGAAGGACGATAGACGTATGCGGGACACTGCCCGTCTTCGGTCTTGATCTCGATCTTATCCATGCGTGCTTTCTCGCACGACACGTCGCCGAAAACCATCGGCGCCGGAGGCGCCGGAGCAGGTGACTAGACTAGACCGAGAAGGAAGAGCCGCAGCCGCACGTGCCTTTGACGTTCGGGTTGTTGAACTTGAAACCCGCGCCGTGCGCGCCTTCGACGTAATCGATCTCCGTCGTCTCGAGGTACTGGTGCGAGAGCGGGTCGACGTAGAGCTTCACGCCGTTCGACTCGTACGTCTCATCCATGTCTCCGATTTTGTCTTCGAAGTAGAGGTCGTACGTGAACCCAGCGCAACCGCCGCCGATGACCCGCAAGCGCAGACCTTGGCCTTCGAGGCTCTCCGAGGTGGCGATCTCTTTGACTTTGGCTGCCGCTTTTTCGGTGATGGTGATCATGTCGTTCCGATTATAGGCACGCGCGGGCCGTTCGGCCAGCGCATCAGTCGCCGTGGATGATGCGAACGACCGAGCCGCTCGAGCACGTGACGATGAACGCGCCAGGACCTCCCGACACGAGCGACGTGACCCCGCGCGTCGTGCGCAGGCCATGCGTGCAGATCCCGTCGATCGATGACGCGACGCCGGCGGGGTCGACGACGCCGATGGGGCCTTCGGGCGTGGCGAACGCGATCGTTCCCGTGTCGTCGACTGCGACCGGGACGTGCGGCGGCGCGACGTAGAAGACCGGACCCCCGTCGGTGATGGGGATGGTCGAGGTGGCGACCTGCGTGCGCATGACTTCTTGTCCGCTGGTGTCGACGCCGACGACGAACGTGCGACCGGTCACGCCTGCCATCGCATAGGCGACGCCGCGCCGAAACGCGACCGGTCCGAGATACGCGCCGTTCGCGAACGTCGAGAGCGGAACCGCGAGACCTTGTCGCACGTCGAGCGTCATGAGGCGCGTGTCGTCGACGACGGCCATCAGCGTGTCGTCGTTCACGAGAACCGCGCCGCCTTGGAGGTGCGTGCCGATGGCTTGGTGGAAGCTTCCGACGCGCGTGACGTCGCGGCCGCCGGAGCCGCCGGGCGACCACGCGTAGACGACGCCGCTCCGCGAGGTCGCGAGGATGCGACGCGAGCTCGGTTGTGCGCCGCCGCTCGCGAGCAGCGGGCCCGAGAGCGGCTCGGGGAGCTGCGCGCGCGTGCGGACGTTGCCGGACGAATCGAGCAGGACGATCTCCGCGGAGGTTGCGACCGCGATGCCGCCGTCGTCGAGCGCGAGCGGCGCGACGGAGTCCATCGCTTCGCCCGTGCTCGCGCCGCCGGCGAGCTGCGTGCGAAAGCGCGTGCCGTTCTTGTCGACGCCGACGACGACGGACTCGGATGATCCACCGACGACGACGACGGTGCCATTGCTGAGGAGCGTCGGCGCGGACATCGTCGTCGCGGCGATGCCGAGCGGCTGCCGCGCGAGCTCCGCGCCGCCGTCGTGCGCGTCGTGCGGGATCCACACGACGTCGCCGTGGCTCGTGACGACGATGATCGCCTCGCGGCTCACGACCGGCGGTTGATCGACTTGCCCGCCGCCGACGCTGTAGCGCCAATCGACCTTGAGCGGCGCGTGCGGAAGGACGGCGCGCACGAGCCCATCGCGATGCGCGTCGCTGCGAATCGTCGGCTCGGGGCCATCGACTTGTCCGACGGTGAGCGTGAGCGGGTGGCGCGCGTCCATGCGCTGCGCGAACGCGCCCACGCCGATCGCGAGACCCGAGAGCGCGAGCAAGATGGTTCGAGAGCGCTTCATCGTAGGTCTCGGGGTGCGGCGCGCACGAGCGATGCGTCGAGCGCGGGAAGAGTTTTTCCGTCGGGTGTCGTGATCGGTTTCGCGACGACGCCATACGCGACGGCGATGTCGCCCGCGCGGAGCGCGCTGTCCCCGCCGTAGTCCACGCGCACGATGCACGGAGGCTTGGAGCATCCGCGTTGATCGTCGACGAGAACGACGGTGTGATGATGCACCGCGCGCACGTCCGCGACGTGACCCACGACGACCGCGGGTTGACCGATGGACGCCGCATCGTTCGCGATCGCGTCGAAGCCGAGCGACGCGCTCTTGTCGAATGCTTTGCCTTGCGCGGAGAGCGACGCGACGCGGTTCACCTTCACCGTCACCGTGCGCGGCGCGGCTTTCGTCGCGCCGTCTGGCGCGGTGCGCACGTCGATGGTTTGCTCGCCGGGCGCGATGTCGACTTGTCCTTCGAACGAGCCATCGGCCGCGACGGGGAGGCTCTTGCCCGCGGCGGTCACTTGCGCGCCCTTCGACGTGCGACCCGCGATCCAAGCTTGCGCGTCCTCCGTCCACAAAGAAGACGCGCCGGGCGCGTCCACGTGGAGCGGGAGAACCGCGACGCGCACCGCGACGTCGCCCGCCGACTTCTTGTGATCTTTGTCTTCGACCTCGTACGGGATCTTTCGCTCGATGGTGCGCGTCTCGTCGGCCGCGCCGGTCGTGTCTTGCGTGACGTCGTACTTGAGGATGGCCTTGCCGTTCGCGTCGAGCGCGACGGGTTTTCCATCGACGCTCACGCTCGCGCCCTTTTGCGCTTCGACGTCGACTTGGATGACCGGCGGCGACGCAGAGAGGCCTTCGAGATCGCCGCGAATGCGATACGCGAGCGGCAAGACGAGCTTGACCGTCTCGTCGCGTCCAACGCCCGGCCTGTCGATCGCGATTTGAAATGCGTTGTCGCCGATGACGAGCGGCGAGGGGAGATCGAGGTCCGCTTCTTTGTTCGCGAACGTCGTCTTCGCGCCTTGGCACGTCGCGGTCGTTCCGTCCTTGCACGTCTCGCATCGCAGGTGGAGTTGTTCTTTGCCGTCGGCTGCGACCTTCGCGCTCGCGGTGATGGGCGGCGCTCCGCGCGCGAGGAGAAGAATCGTGATCCCGCCGGCGAGGACGAGCACCGCGACGAGGACCGCGACGACGGCGAGCGGAATTCCACTGCGCTTCGGCATCGTCGGCGCGATGGGCGCGGCCTCGCGGATGAACGGCGCGGGCGCAGGAACGATCGAAGGCACCGGTTCGTGAATGATTTGTGGCGCGGGTGCCGCCGCGTGAGGTGGTGGCGCGACGCCGGGCTGCGAGTGCGCGGGCGCGATCCCGGGCATCGCGACGCCGAGCATCGTTCCGCCAAAGCGAGATGCGGGCGGTGCGGCTTGAGGCGGCGGCGCCGCGGCAGGCGGTGGAGCGGCTGCGAACGGCGAGGCCATGCCGAGCATCGTCTTCGCGATCACCGGCTGCGCTTGCGGGGTCGGAGTTGGAGTCGGAGTCGGAGACGGGGACGGAGACGGGGACGGAGACGGAGTCGGAGACGGGGACGGGGACGGAGACAGAGACGGATTCGCGAGGGCGCGAAGCTCGGCGGGGGCGGCGAAGCCGAGCATCGTTTGCATCGGTGGTTTCTGTGCGACGGGTGCAGGTGCTGGTGCAGGTGCCGGCTCGGGCGCGGGCGCGGGTGGTTGTGGTGGCGCCGCAGGTTGCGGGAGTCCCAAATTGGCGACGGGGCTCTGGAAGCCGAGCATCGTCTGCGCGGCGTTCGGCGACGCGGCCACTCGGAACCCACACTGCGTGCACACGCGCGCTTCATCGGTGAGCGGCTGGCCGCATTGCGGGCACGGCTTCCCCATCGAGGTTATGGCTTACGTCAAACGTGCGCTGTCGTCCAAGGAAGAGTAATAGGGACGCATGAGCTTCTTGCGCGCGCTCGTGCTGTCGGCTCCAGCGCTCGCCTGTGTTGTGGTGTCTTGCGACGGTGACGACACCCCGCCGAGCTTCTTCGTCGACGGCGGCGACGCGACGACCGACGCGCCCGTCGACGCACCCGCCGACGCGCCCGACGCGAACCTCGCGCGCGCGAAGATCATCGCGGTCCACGCGAGCCCCGACGTGCCCGCGATGCGCCTTTGTTTTGGCGTTGGCGTTCAAAACGATGGAAGCGATGCCGCCATCCTCGCGACGGCTCCCATTCCGAAAGCGCCGATCGCACCAGGCGGAGGCGGCGCGCTCCCCGATCTCGGCATCGACTTGTCGCAAAAAGCGCTCACGCCGTACGCCGTTCGCGCGAGCTCGATCACGACGAGCGCGACGTGCGATGCGCTCGTCAACGGCGACGGCGGCCTCGCCTCGGGCACCGATTATTTCCCGCTGCCGACGATCAAGAATGGAACGTTCACGGGAGGCTCCACGTTGATGATGTCGCTCGTGGGTTGTCTTCCCACCGCGAGCGATCCCTCCGCCGACGTGACCACGTGCGGCATCGGATACGACACGGCGAAGGGCAACCTCGCCGTGCGCGTGTTCGTGCTCGATCGCGTCGTCGCGAACACGGCGCGGTTCGGCGCGCAGATCGCGCACGTCGCGACGCCCGCGGCCGGCGTGTGGACCGCGCTCTACAACTCGACGACGGTGAACGCAGCGCTGCACCCGCTCGATGGCGGCGCGGAGGAACCCATCGCGCAGGGCGTCACGCTCTACACGATCGCGCCGACGTCCGCCGCGTCGCTCGCGATGCCGACGATCGACCAAACGTCGATCATCGTGAGCGCGGTCAACCCCGACGGCGGCGCGCCCGCGACCGAAGCGGCCATTCCGCTTCCGCTCGTCTACGAAGCGACGACGGGTCAGGCGACGGGCGAGAACGCGTACTTCACGGCGGGCGCGAACTACACGTTCGTCTTCGTAGGCGATCCGCGCGCGCCCGCGACGCTCGACGGCGGCGGATTCAATGGCAACGCGCTCCACTTGCTCGCCTTCCCGAACGATCCGACGATTCCGAGCCAGTGATGCAGGTTCACGTCGTCTCCACGGGATCGAGCGGGAACGCGCTCCTCGTGGAGGCCGACGGCACGCGCGTGCTCGTCGAGGCCGGCGTGAATCCGCGCAACATCGTGACGCGCATGCGCGAGCTCGGTCACGACCTCTTCCCGCGCGGCGTCGACGGGATCGTCGTCACCCATCACCACAACGATCACGCCGCGCAGCTCGAGCCGATTTGCAAATCGTTTGGCGTCGCGCGCGGCGAGGCCACGCTGCATCTCCACGACGGCGTCGACTTGCCGCGCGTTCGTCATCGCTTTCCGGTGAAACGTTATCGCGCAGGCGACGCGTTCCACGTCCGCGATCTCCGCATTCGCACGCTGACGCTCGCGCACGATGCGCCGCACGTCGCGCTCGCGATTCAATCGAAGACGCACACGCTCGGATTCGTCACCGACGTCGGATCGATCACGCACGATGTGATCGATTTTCTCTCGTCGTGCGACACGGTCTTGCTCGAGTCGAACTTTTGTCCCGATCTCTTGCAGATGGGGCCCTATCCGCCGTCGCTCAGGCGGCGCATCGCAGGAAACCTCGGTCACTTGTCGAACGGACAAGCCGCGGATCTCGCCGGGCACATCGCGCGCGGCGGGACGTCGAAGATTTTTCTCTGTCACTTGTCCCAAGTGAACAACGAGCCGCATCTCGCGCTGCGCGCCGTGCGCGAGCGCGCTCCGAGCGCGCACATCGATGTTCTTGGTCACGGAAAATCGCGCACGATCGATCTCGCGCCGAGGCCGCGGCGGGCGGCGTATGAGCAGCTGCGACTTTTCTGACGGAGACGGAGTCGGCGGCGGAGGACGGGGACGGGGGCGGAGACGGAGACGGAGTCGGAGACTCACGGCCCGACGATGTGACACTCCTTGCAGCCGAAGCCGGTCTTTGTCTGCATGTCGAACGGCTTCTCGCCGATGGCGCCGGCCGTGTCGACCTCGACCGTCTGCATCATGAACTTCACCATCTCGGGTTTGTGCTTCTTGAAGTTGTCGGTGAACGAGAGGTGCGGGAGATCCGGGTTCGGCATCGTGAAGTTGCCTTGCTTGATGCGCTCGCCGTGACACGTCGTGCACGAGAACTTCTCGTACTTCTTCGCGTCATAGCCTTGGAAGTCGGCTTTGAGCTTCGGCAAGACGACCGTCTTCATCGTCTCGAGTCGCTCGGCGTGGCTCATCGCATCCCACGTCTTCGTTCCACCGGCCGTGCTCGCGGACGCGCTCGGTGCGGCGCTCGCGGACGGCGCGGCGGACGCGGACGTTTGTGCGCTCGCGCTGCCTTGCGTCGGCGGTGTTTGCGTTTCGGTTTGTCCGCCGCCGCAAGCAGCGAACACACCGATTGAGCTCAGAAGGATGAAACCGATGACCTTGCGCATGCGGACTCTCTAGTACAATTCCTCTTCGGGCAGGCAATGGAAGTTCGCGAAGCCGCAGTCGCGGGAACATTTTACGCAGGCGATGCGCGCGAGCTCGCGCACGACGTGGACGCGATGCTGAACGACGCACGGAGCGCGCGTGGGCTCTTCGCGCGACCGAAGGCGCTCGTCGTTCCGCACGCGGGGTTCATTTACTCGGGGCCGATTGCGGCGAGCGCGTATGCGCTCGTCGATTCCACCATCGAGCGCGTCGTGCTCTTGGGGCCATCGCATCGCGTCGCGCTCGATGGCGTCGCCGCACCGACCGCGCGCCTCTTGCGAACTCCGCTCGGTGACGTCGAGGTCGATCGCGACGCGCTCGATCGCGCGGGCATCGCGCGGAGCGACGTCGTCCATGCGCGCGAGCATTCGCTCGAAGTGCAGCTCCCGTTCTTGCAGCGCGTTGCGCCGCGCGCGCGCGTGTGTCCGATCGCGTGCGGTCGTGCATCTCGCGACGATGTCGCCCGCGTGATCGAGTCGCTGTGGGGCGGACCCGAGACGCTCGTCGTCATCAGCACGGATCTCTCGCACTATCTTCCGTACGCGGAGGGTCGCGAGAAGGACACGCGCACCGCGGAGAAAATCGTCGCGCTCGATTCGGACCTCGACGGCGACGAAGCGTGCGGATACGTCGGCCTTCGCGGGCTCCTCGTCGTCGCGAAGCGGAAGAAGCTCGCGTGCCGTCTGATCGATTTGCGCAGCTCGGGCGACACGCGCGGCCCGCGCGCGGAGGTCGTCGGTTACGGCGCGTTCGCGCTCACGGAGCCATCATGATGGGTCTTCGATGAGAGACGACGTGCTCACGACGCTCGCGCGATTCGCGCGTTCGCGCATCGCCGCGGAGCTCGGAAAACCGCTGGAAAGCGCGCTCGAAATGGATGCATTGTGCAACGATGCAGTCAACGTTCTTGGCGCGTCGTTCGTCACGCTTCGCTGGCGCGACGGGCGTCTCCAAGGGTGCATCGGCTCGCTCGAGCCGAAGAGGCCGCTCGTCGAAGACGTCGCGAAGAACGCGCTCGCCGCGGCCTTCGTGGATCCGCGCGCCGCGCCGCTCGCGCTCTCGGATCTCGACGATCTGCGCGTCGAGGTCTCGGTGCTCTCCGCGCTCGAGGTCGTCACGTACGACGGAACGGAGGCCGGCGCGCGCGCCGCGCTCACGGTCGGCGACGGCGTCGTGCTCGAGTACGGCTTTCACCGCGGAACTTTTCTTCCGCAAATGTGGGAGCAGCTCGAGACGCGCGAAGAATTCTTGAGCGAGCTGAAGCGCAAAGCGCGGCTCGACGCGGACTTCTGGCATCCGGATGTGGTGCTCCAGCGCTACACGGTGCTTAAGGGTTACGCGTGAGCGATCGGGCTGCACGCTTCTGGCACAAGGAAGGCGACCGCATTCAATGCGATGTCTGCCCGCGCGACTGCACGCTCTCCGAAGGGCAGCGCGGCCTCTGCTTCGTGCGCAAGCGAAGCGGGGACGAGATGGTGCTCACGACGTACGGTCGCTCGTCGGGCTTCTGCGTCGATCCGATCGAGAAGAAACCGCTCGCGCATTTTCATCCAGGCTCGAGCGTTCTCTCGTTCGGCACCGCGGGCTGCAACCTCTCGTGCAAGTTCTGTCAGAACTGGGACATCTCGAAATCGCGCGAGATGGATTCGCTCGCGGACGCGGCAGGTCCCCGCGAGATCGCGCGCGCCGCGAAGGACGCGGGCTGCAAGAGCGTCGCGTTCACGTACAACGATCCGGTCATCTTCCTCGAGTACGCGATGGACGTCGCGGACGCATGCCACGACGTGGGCGTCGAGACGGTCGCGGTGACCGCGGGCTACATGCACGATGCGCCGCGGCGCGCGTTCTACGAGAAGATCGACGCGGCGAACGTGGATCTCAAGGCGTTCACGGAAGAGTTTTATCGCAAGGTCACCGGCGCGCACCTCGAGCCCGTGAAGGACACGCTGCGTTACCTCGTGCGCGAGACGAACGTGTGGACCGAGATCACGACGCTGATCATCCCCGGCTACAACGACTCGGACGCGGAGCTCACGAAGCTCTCCGAGTTCGTCTGCGAGCTCGGCGCGGAAGTGCCGCTGCATTTCTCCGCGTTTCATCCCGACTACAAGATGACGGACATCCCGCGCACGCCGCCCGAGACGCTCGTCCGCGCGCGGGCGATCGCGAAGCGCGCGGGCCTCAAGCACGTCTACACGGGCAACGTGCACGATCGAGAAGGCGACACGACGTCGTGCGCATCGTGCGGTCGCGCGCTCATCCAACGCGATTGGTACGAGCTCCTCGCGTACGATCTCGACGATGCGGGCCGCTGCCCCTCGTGCGCGACCCCGCTCGCCGGCCGCTTCACCACCAAGCCCACCAAGTCCTTCGGGCGCCGCCGCATCCGCATGCAGCTCCAAGGAGAGTGAACAGGAAGATCAGAAGATCATCTTCCTGATCTTCCTGTTTTTCTCATTCTCTCTTCGAAGGTTTGTTTGGGTGTCTTCAGGGCGTCGCGGATCGGGCCCGATGCGATGAGCTTGCGGGTGCGGGCGGGGAGGTGATCGGTCGCGAGCTTCGCGAGGCCGCCGCGTGTGTGCGCGTCGATGGCGGCGAGCGCGCGGAGGCAGCCGCGTTGGGTCGGGCGCGAGACGTGGATGTCGAGGAGCGCAGAAGCGACTTCGGCGCGTTCGCGATCGCCCAGCGAAGCGTGCGTCGCAATCGTGCGGCCCCAGTCGTCGAAGAACGGACCGATGGGCAAGAGGAGATCGCGCGAGCGGCGGAGGGCGCGCGGTTTGCGGAGCGCGAGGAAGCGGTGGTTCTCGTCGGCCATGACGGCTTTGTTCAGCGCGCCCGCGCGCGCGAAGCGATCGCCGAAGCGTGCGGACGGCGCGTGGCCGAGACGCGTGTATGGTACACGTAACTCGCCGAGCTCGGGTTGGTTGGGCCACGCTTCGACGACGCGCGAGAGGTCGCCGAGGTTGTGTGCGATCGTGGTCGCTGCGCGGAGCACGTCGAGCGCGTCGCCGCGCGCTTCGAGCGCCCCCATGAGCGCGTGCTCACGTGCGAGCTCGTCATCGATCGCGGCGGTGAGACGCGCGACGAGGTTCGTCGCGCCGAGCTCGCCCGCACGACCGAGCGCGCCGGCGCGGACGGCGAGCCACTCGCCGCCGATGCCGGAGATCGCGACGCCTTCGAACGACACGACGCGCGCCGAAACGAGCGTTGCGTCCCACGAGGCCGCCTCGTCGATGATGTCGCACGCGGCGGCGAGCGTAGAGTCGTCCATCGCGACGAACGCGTGATGGCGAATGCGCGCGTCGACGTCGGTCGGCACGAACGTCGCCACGGTGCAGAAGTGCGCCGCGAGGAGCGCGCGAAAATACGGCAAGCCGTCCGGGTAGGCGCGCTCGGCGGCCTCGACGTCGGCGAGCGCGTCGAGAAACGTTCCGCCTCTCCCTTCGCGCGGCTCGAGCGCCCACGCTGCGGTGCTTCGAGCTTGTTCGACGAGCACGCGCGGCGCGATGGCGGACACGCCCACGTTCTACTCGGGACTTGCGCGACTAGAAAGAGTCATTATAACTCTATTATGCAACAGCTGTTTTCAGCCGGCGCGCGATCGTCGATGCTGTCTCGAATGCGGGCGCTCACGCGGCATGACGGAGTTCGATTGGAGGAGCGCGCAGCGCCTCGCGTGCGCGCGGGCGAGGTGGTCGTCGAGGTGAAGCGCGCGGGGATCTGCCGCACCGACGTGTACGCAGCCGATGGGCTCTTGCGCGTCGAAGAGCCGCGCGTGCTCGGGCACGAAGCGGCGGGCGTCGCCGAAGGCGTGCGCGTCGTGATCGATCCCGCGATCTCCTGCGCGATGCTCGATGCGCCGCCGTGCGCCGCGTGCGCCGCGGGGAGACCGTGCGCGAAGCCGTCGATGCTCGGGGTTGATCGAGATGGTGCGTTCGCGGATCGCGTGTGCGTGCCACGGCGTGCGATCTATCGCGTGCCGGATTCGCTCTCGTGGGAAGCCGCGGCGATGGCGGAGCCCGTGGCGGCGGCGCTCGGCGTTCTTCGCGCACCGATCGATCGCAAGGCGCGCGGCGCCGTGCTCGGTCGCGGGCGTATCGCGTCGCTCGTCTCGCGCGTGCTCGCCGCGGCGGGCTTCTCGCACGAGATCGTCGACGCGGACGCAAGCGACGATGCATTCGATTGGATCGTCGAGGCGCGCGCGACGGATGGCGCGCTCGCGACCGCGCTTCGCGCGATCCGTCCTTCGGGCACGCTGGTCTTGAAGAGTCGTCCGCCGACGCCCGCGCCGCTCGACGTCGCGCTCGCGGTGCGCAAGGAGATCACGATCGCGCCGCGCAGCTATGGATCCTTCGACGATGCGGTCGCGTGGCTCGCGAGCGGACGCTTGAAGGTGGATGATCTCGTCGGCGAAGTCTTTCCGCTCGAACGCTTCGAAGCCGCGTTCGGCGCGGCTCGCGCGAGCGAAGGACGAAAAGTCTTCTTCGCGATTGGAGCGTAGCCATGTGCGGCATCGTCGCCGTTCGTGGATTCGTTTCGCCGGACGCGATGAGCCGCGCGCTCGCAGCGCTCGCGCACCGCGGACCCGATGGGAGCGGATCGCTCTCGTGGGAGGGCGGAACGCTCGGGCACACGCGGCTCGCGATCGTCGACGTCGCCGGCGGCGCGCAACCGATCGCGAACGAAGACGGAACGATCGCATGCGTCGTCAGCGGCGAGCTCTACGACGACGAACGCATTCGCATGGACCTCGAAGCGCGTCACCGTTTTCGCACGCGAAGCGACAGCGAAATCGCGGTGCACCTCTACGAAGAACACGGCGACGCGTTCGTCGAGCACCTCCGCGGCGAGTTCGCGATCGCGATTTGGGACGACAGAAACAAACGTCTCGTCTGCGCGCGCGATCGATTCGGCGTGCGCCCCCTCGTGTGGGCAAGGACGCGCGATGGCGTCGTCGCCGCGTCCGAAGCGAAGGCGCTCTTCGCGCTCGGCGTGCGCCCGCGGTGGGACGAGGACGCGCTCTGGCTCTCGATGTGTGCGCAATATGCGACGCCCGATCGCACGCTCTTTCTGGGCGTGCGGCAGGTCCCGCCGGGACACGTGCTCGTCGTCGACGAGCGCGGCGAGCGCGTCACGCGATATTGGGACTTCGATCTTCCGGAGACGCGCAACGCGATCGTGTCGCCGGAGGATCTCTCGAGCGCGCTAGGCGACGCAGTCGGCGTGCGGATGCGAAACGAGTCGGGGCGCGTCGCATGCGCGCTGAGCGGCGGCATCGATTCGAGCGCGATCGCCGCGCTCGCCGCGCGACAGCAATCCAGTCCGGATAGGCTCGAGTGCTTTTCGATCTCGTTCGAGGACGACGCGTACGACGAGATCGAAATCGCGACGCGGACCGCTCGGCACATCGGCGCGGAGCTCTGCGTCGTTCGCGCGTCCGGTCGCGCGCTCTGGGATGCGCTTCCCGCGGCGGTCGCGCAGAGCGAAGGGCTCGCGATCAATCTTCACGTGTCCGCGAAGTGGATGCTCGCGCGCGAGGTGAGGCGTGCGGGGCATCGCGTGCTCTTGACGGGCGAGGGCGCGGACGAAGTGCTCGCGGGCTACGCTCACTTTCGACGCGATCTCCTCGCGGAGCGCGGCGAGTCCACCGATGATCTCGCGCGCCGAAACCCGGCGTCCGCGGGCTTGATGATGCCGAGCGGCGCGATGCTCGACACGAGCGCCATCGCGCGCACGTTCGGATTCGTTCCGAGCTTCATCGAGGCGAAGGCGGCGCTCGGCCTCCGGGCGTCGTCGCTCTTGTCGCGCGATTTCGCGGCGCGCTTCGCACGGCGCGATCCGTACGGCGAGATCGCCGCGTCGTTCGACGCGAGCCAGCTCCGCGGTCGCGAGCGCGTGGATCGTTCGGCGTATGCGTGGAGCAAGCTCGCGCTCGCGGGCTACATCCTTCGCACGCTGGGCGATGGAACCGAGATGGCGCACGCCGTCGAAGGCCGCGTGCCATTCCTCGACCACCATTTCTTCGAGGTCGCGCGCGCCGTGCCCACGTCCGACAAGATTCGCGGCGAAGCGGAGAAACATCTCCTTCGCGTCGCGATGCGCGGCGTGCTGCCCGAGGAGGTCATCGCGCGGCGCAAACACCCGCTGCTCGCGCCGCCGCTCGCTTCGCGACTCGCCGAGCTCCGCGACGCCCTCTGCGCGGCATCGATGCCCGCGTTCCTCGACGCGCGCGCCGTGTCCGCGGCGCTCGATCGACTCGATGACGCCCCCGATAGCGAGCGCACCGTCTGGGATCCGCCGCTGATGCTCGCGCTGACAGCGTCCCTCCTCGCGCGCCATTACGGATTGGAGGAGTCGTGATTGAGGACCGCGGAGCGAAGCGTAGCGGGCCGAGCTTTCTCGCGGGGTTTGGGGGCGGAGCCCCCATCGTGAGTCGCACCGCGATTTTCGCGGTGAGATCGTGCGGCTCGAGGCGAGCGATGCGTCGAAGCGGCTCGCGGGCGTCGCGCTTCGTCACGTCCTCCGCGCGTTCGGCGACGATCCACGCACGGCGCACGCGAGCTTCGGCGCGGAAGAGCTCTGGGCGCGGACATGCGACGCGCGCGCCGCGCTCGCCGCCGACACGAGCGCGCGCGACGAGAGCATCGCGCTCGCGGAGGCGCTCGGTTTCTCGCGGGCGTCGCTGGCCGTCGACGCACCGAGGCTCCGCGTGGTCGCGCCGCAGATGCACCTCGCGCCCGCCGCGTCGCGTGCATTCTACATGCATCGTGACACGTGGTACGGGAGCCCGCGCGCGCAGCTCAACGCGTGGATCCCACTCTTCGACGTGACCGAGCACGACTCGTTCGCGATCCACACGCACGCCTTCGGCGTCACGGTCGACAACGACTCGCGCGCGTTCGACTACGACCGATTCGCATCGCGCGGCGGCTTTCAGAGCGCGGAGCAGATCGACGCGGCGTATCCGCGCTGTCTCGGCGCGCCGCCGAGCGATCCGCTCTTCGTATGCGCGCGCGCGAGCGAGGTCGTCGTGTTCTCCGCCGCGCACCTCCACGGCACCACGCCGAACGAGACGCGCTTCACGCGCTACTCCGTCGACGCGCGCTTCGTCGACGTGAACGACGTCGCACAGGGCATCGGCGCACCCGATGTCGACAACGCATCTCGCGGGAGCGCGCTCGCGGACTACTTCAGAGTGGGCGCATGAGCGTCGTCGCGCGCTTTCGGGAGGTCGCCGCGCGCGAAGGCGCGCGCGTCGCGATCGAAGACGAGTCTCGCCACGTGACCTACGCGGAGCTCGATACGCGTGCGCGCGCGATCGCGGCGTATCTCGGCGCGCGCGGCATCGGACGGGAAGACGTCGTCGCGATCGCATCCGACGATCGCGTCGCGATCGCGAGTGGCATGCTCGGCGCATGGTGTGCCGGCGCGGCGTTCGTCGTGATCACGTCGGACGTCCCGCGCGCGCGCGCGACGGAGATGCTGCGCGATGCGCGCGTGCGCGAGACGCTCGGCGACCGCGTGCTCTCAGGGGACCTGCCGCTTCCAAACGAAGACGTCGCGCGCGACGTGCGCGATGAGGACCTCGCGTACGTGGTCTTCACGTCGGGCACGACGGGAACGCCGAAGGGCGTGCTCGTGACGCACGCGGGAATCGTACCGATGCTCGATGCGCAAATCGCCGCGTTCGAGCTCGCGCCCGGCGCGCGCGCGATTTGGATGCTCTCGCCGCTCTTCGACGCGTCGATCTCCGATGTGTTCACGGCGCTCCTCTCGGGCGCGACGCTCGTCGTGTCCGACGTGCGCGGGCTCGCGCCTCGCGATTTCGCTTCGCGAATCGAAGCGCTCGGCATCACGCACGCGGATCTTCCGCCTTCGCTCCTCGCGCTGCTCGCCGATCACCTCCCGCGGACGCTTCGCACGATCGTCGTCGGTGGCGAGGCGTGCGCGGACCACGTCGTCGCGCGCGTCGGGCCGCGCGTGCGCCTCGTGAACGTGTACGGTCCGACGGAGGCGACGGTGTGCACGAGCATGAACGTGTGCGCGCCCGGCGCGCGTCACGGCGCGCGCATCGGCGTGCCTCTCGCGCACGTGACGTATCGCGTCGAGGACGGCGAGCTTCTCATCGGCGGCGCGTGCCTCGCGCGCGGCTACGCGTCGGACGACGCGCTCACCGCGAAGCGCTTCGTCGTGCGAGACGGCGTCCGCTTCTATCGCACGGGCGATCGCGTGCGTGCGCGCGACGCCCGCGAGCTCGAGATGGTGGGTCGCGTCGATCGCCAAGTGAAGATCGCGGGCGTGCGCATCGAGCCCGAGGAGATCGAAGCGAAGCTCCGCGCCGACGAAGACGTGATCGAAGCGGCGGTGGTCGCGAATCGCGCGCTCGATGCGTTCGTCGTGCTTCGCGCGCCTGCGCAAATCGAGGCCGTCCGTGTGCGGCTCGCGTCGCGGGTGCCGCGATGGTTCGTCCCGTCGCGGTTCGTCGTCGTCGATGCGCTTCCACGCACGCCGAGCGGCAAGGTCGATCACGCGGCGCTCGTCGCGACTCCGATCGTCGCGGGCGATGATGCGAGCGGCGCCCTAGGAGTGATCGCGGAAGCGCTCGCGAGCGCGCTCGGGCGCGATCGTTTCGGAGCGGACGAGGACTTCGTCGCGGCCGGCGCGGACTCGCTGGCGCTCCTCGCGGCGTGCGCAGCGGCGGACGCGCACGGCGTGATCCTCTCGCCCGAGACGATCGCAGCGCAGCGTACGGCGCGTCGCATCGCCGCGTGTCGCGAGCTCGCGGGTGCGTCCACGGTGGATCTCGCGCGCGACGTCGCGTCGATCGCGCGCGACGTGACTCCGCTCGCGCGGCCCGCGCGCTCGGTGTTCGTCACGGGCGCGACGGGGACGCTCGGCGTCCACCTCGTGAAGGCTCTCGTCGCGACCGGCGCGTCGGTCACGTGCCTCGTGCGGCGTGATACGTCGTTTGGGGATCTCCCGCGCGTGCGCACCGTGCGCGGCGACGTCGCGCTCGAACGCTTCGGATTGTCGCTCGCGCAATGGGAGTCGCTCGCGCGCGAGCATGACGCCATCGTTCACGCAGCGGCCGATCTGCGTCTCACGTCCACGTACGCGGCGCTGCGTGCCACGAACGTGCTCGGCGCGTGTCACGCGGCGGATTTCGCGAACGCGGGCGCGCCGAAGTCGCTTCATCACGTCTCGACGCTCTCGGTCTTCGCGTCGACGGATCTCGCCACGCGAAGCGAGCACCGCGCGTTCGCCGAGTCGACGGATTTGCATTCTGCACGCATCGTCCACGGCGGCTACGCGCAGTCGAAGTGGGCCGCGGAGGTCGCCGTGCGCGGCGCACACGTGGCGCGCCTCGGGTTGCTTCTTCCCGCGCGCGCGCATGACGTTTTCGGCGCGTTCGTGCGCGCGGCGCGCGTCGTGGGATGTCTTCCCGAGGGCGACGCATGGCGCTTCGACGTGACGCCGGTCGAATTCGCGGCGCGCGCGATCGCGCATTTCGTCGCGACCGGCGACGCGCAGCGCGTGAGACACGTCGCGAACATCGAGCCCGCGTCGATGGGCGACCTCGCGCGCGCGCTCCGCTTGGACCGCGTTCCGCTGGACGCGTTTCGCGCGCGCGTCGCCGAGAAGGCATCATCGATTGATGCGCTCGCGCTCGCGAGCTTCCGCGCGCTCTCGTCGGACGATGTCGCGTCACGCGCGTTCGACTTGTTCGAGGCGACGAACATGGACCTCGGCGCGCGAGCGACGCTCGAGGATCTCGCGCGCGCGGGCATCGCGTGTCCGCGCGCCACCGACGTCCTCGCGGAGCTCGCACGATGACGAAGACGAAGACGAAGGGGCTCGTCCTCGGCAAGTTCATGCCGCCGCACCTCGGACACGTTTACCTCGTCGACTTCGCGCGCGCGTACGCGGACGAGCTCACGGTCGTCGTCGGCTCGCTCGCGCGCGAGCCGATCGCGGGGAGCCTGCGTTTTCGCTGGATGCGCGAGATCCTCCCGCCGAGCGTGAACGTCGTTCACCTCACCGACGAAAATCCGCAAGAGCCGCACGAGCACGAACGGTTCTGGGACATCTGGCGCGAGAGCCTGCTACGCGTCGCACCGAAACCTGACCTCGTGTTCGCATCCGAGAGCTACGGCGCGCGGCTCGCGAAGGAGCTCGGCGCGGAGCTCGTTCCCGTCGACGCGGCGCGCGCGATCGTCCCCGTGAGCGGAACCGCGATCCGCGAGGACCCGATGGGCAACTGGAAGTTCCTTCCGCGCTGCGTGCGCCCGTATTTCGTGCGGCGCGTGTGCGTGGTCGGTCCCGAGTCGACGGGCAAGTCGACGCTCGCCGCGGCGCTCGCGAAACGCTTCGGCACGGTGTGCGTGCCCGAGTATGCGCGCACGCTGCTCGAGCCGCGCGCGCGCAAAGACGAAGTTGCGCCCGTTCGCCGCGAAGACATGGTGCGGATCGCGCGCGGACAAATCGCGTCGGAGGAGGCGCTCGCTCGAAACGCCGAGCGCGTGATCGTGGCGGACACGGACGCGCTGACGACGCTGCTCTGGAGCGATCTGCTCTTCGGTGGACACGACTCCGAGATCGAAGCGCTCGCAGACGCGCAGTCGCATCATCTCTACGTGCTCACCGCGCCCGATGTTCCTTACGTCGCGGACGCGGTCCGCTACGCACCCGAGAAGCGCACCGCGTTCTTCGACACGCTGAGAGCCGAGCTCGACCGCCGCGGACGCCGTTATGTGATCGCGTCGGGTGATTGGGCGGAACGCGAGACCAAGGCGGTTGCTGCGATCGAAGCGCTCATCGCGTCTCGCCCAGGGGCCTGAGGGAACTCGGTCGCGCGCGGCGTGTCTCACCGGCATGCTCGATGTGCTCGCAACTTGGAACGACAGCGTCATCTTCGCCGGTCGACTGCCCGAACCCATTCGCCCTCGCGACGTGATGAAGGGCGCGGAAGGAGACTTCGAGCGCGCGGAAGACGGCACGCTCGTCTTCGGCGATCTTCGCGTGACCGTCGCGGGACGTTCCGACGTCGCCGATTTCAAACCAAAGCGGCGCATGCGCGCAGCGTTCACGGTGCTCGCGGCGTCGTTCGCCCTTCACGCGCTCGTGCTCGGCGTGTCGCGCGCGACGCCCGTCGACCCGGCGAAGGAGCTCGCCGAGCGGCGCTCGCTCATCGCGCACCTCCTCTCGGTTCACGCCGAAGCGCCCGAAGAAACAGCGGTCGCATCGGAGACGGAGGGCGGTACGGGATCGCGCGCCAAAGCCGAAGAGGGCGCGATGGGTCGCGCGAGCAAATCCGCGCCGGTTGCGAATTGGGGCACGCCCGGAAACAAGTTCGCGGAGGCCGCCGAGTTCGGGATGATCGGGATCATCGGCACGGGCGAAGGCGGCGGCGGTCGCGGGGAAGGCATCGGCCTCGGTACGCTCGGTCACGGCTCCGGCACCGGAACGGGATTCGGCTACGGTCACGGTCGACTCGGTGGTGCGCACGTGAGCGATGCGCTTCCGTCGCAAGGTCCATCCGGCGTGCGCGCGGGCGAGTGGGACGACAACGCATCGCTGCGCGAATTTCGAAAAGTGCTCGGTGCGTCGCGCGAGCCGTATCAATCGCTCGACGTGTCCGTGCGTCGCGTGATCGTCGCGCGCGACTCCGCGGGCAAGGCGCTTCCGAGCTGCTCCGTCTTCGCGAGCGACGCGCAAGGCACGACCGTCGCGCTCCGCACGCTTTCGAGCGGACGCGCGCTGCTCTTTCCGCGCGCGGAGGGTCTCGTCGGAAATGTGATCACCGCGTCGATGCGATGCGGCGGCAACGCAGCGACGCAAACGTTCTCGCTCGCGAACGGCGACGACGGGCTCGTCACGCTCGATGGCCACGAGCCGCGCGACGCGCCCGGTCCGCTCATCGACGTGGGCTTCGCGCTCGACACGACTGGATCGATGGGCGAAGAGATCGCCGCGGTCCAATCGACGCTTCGTTTGGTCGCATCGCACGTCTCGAACGTGCGCGTCGGTCTCGTCGAATACAAAGATCGAAGCGATCCGTACGTGACGCGCGTCTTTCCGATGAGCACGAACTTGCCGCACTTCGCGTCCACGGTGTCGATGCTGAATGCGTCCGGCGGCGGCGACGAGCCCGAAGCGGTGAACGTCGGGCTCCACGAGGCGATCTCGTCGCTCGCGTGGAGCCCCGACGCGCCCGCGCGACTCCTGTTCGTCATCGGCGACGCTCCGCCGCACGTGCAAGATCCCGGTCCTCGCTACGCGGACGAAGCGCGCGCGGCCGCGCATGCCGGCATCCAGATTTTCACCATCGCTGCGTCCGGCATGAACGCGTTCGGTCAGATCGTCTTTCGCCAGATCGCGCAATACACCGGCGGCACCGAGATGTTCGTCCTTCGCGGCGGCGCGGGTCCGCAATCGGTTGGCGGAGGCGATCCGATGAAGAGCTGCGGCGGCACGCAGACGCGCTACACCTCGGGAAATCTCGACGGGCTCATCGTCGCGAAGATCGACTCCGCGCGCGCCGCGCTCGACGAAAACGCGGCCGACATGCGTGGAATCGGGCAGGACGCGACCCCCACCGTGTGCCGTCCATAGCGATACCTGTTGACAAAGATTCGAAATGGATCGACGCAACTGCCCACCTGATCAGGAATAGGAGCAGACATGCGCAATCTCGTTTGGCTGAAGGCCATGTGCCTCGGCGGTCTCATCGCGACGTTCGGCTGTGGCGGAGGCGACAGCGAAACCAAGACGAACACCCCAACCACGACGACGTCGGCCACTGCGACCGCGCCGACGGCGACGGCCTCGACTGCCGTGACGCCGCCGCCGAAGCCGCCGCTCGCCGACTTGATCAAAAAGACGCTCGCCGACTTCGACACGTCCTTTGCGGCACACGACGCAGCGAAGTGCGCGGCGGCGTACTCGGCTGACGCGACGTTCGTTCAACCGGGCGGGCAGGGCTGGGTCGAGCGCCACAAGGACGACATCCAGAAGAACCTCGGCATGCTCTTCACCGGCTTCCCCGACGTGAAGCTCACCGTCACGCGCACGTACATGAAGGGCAACATGGTCGCCGAAGAAGGCGTCATGACCGGCACGCACACCGGCGAGTTCATGGGTCACCCGGCGACGAACAAGAAGATCGGCGGTCGTTACATCTCCGTGATGTGGTTCAACGACGACGGCCAGATCATGAAGGAGCACCTCTATCACGATCACGCCGCCATGCTCGGCCACCTGGGCTTCGGCGACGCGAAGCTCAAACACCGCAACGTCGAAGCGATCCCGACGGTGACGCTCGAGCAAGTCTCGCCCGGCGACAACGCCGTCGAAGCGAAGAACACCGACGCGCTCAAGGCGTGGCTCGGCGCGTTCGAGAAGAAGGACGACAAGGCGTACCTCGCCGGCATCGCCGACGACGTGACGCACGCCGATTACACGCGCCCCGAAGACGTGAAGGGCAAGGACGCCGCGAAGAAGGCGTTCAAGGAGCTCACGACGACGTTCCCCGACATCAAGATGACGCCGACCAGCGTCCTCGCGATCGGCGAGTACGTGATTGCGGAGGTCGAGATGAGCGGCACGATGAAGGGCGACCTCGGCTCGGTGAAGTCGAGCGGCAAGTCCGGCACCGTGCACCTCGCGGAGGTCTTCAAGTTCAACAAGGACGGGAAGATCTCGTGGGCAGGCCGCTGGGGAAGCCGCATGGAGTTCGCGAACGCGTTCGGCGTCCCCGCGAAGCTCCCGGCGGGCGCGGGGCAGAGCGGCGGCGCAAAGGCACCGACCACGCCTCCGACGACGCCCGCGAAGAAGTAATTCTCCGCGCACTCGGAAACAAACGGCCCGACTTCCCCGTGGAGTCGGGCCGTTTTCTTTGTGTCGGAGACGGAGATGGGCGCGGAGACGGAGACGGGCGCGCAGACGGGTACGGAGACGGAGACGGTCCCCGACTCTGTCTCTGTCTCCGCGCCCGCGCTACTCCGTCGATGCTCCCTGATCGATCCAGTCCCCGATGAGATCCCGCTCGCTCTGCGTGATGCTCGTCTTGTTCTGCAGCGGCATCGTGCGCGAGATCACCGCGCGCTCCTTGATGCGCGGCGCGAGGCGCTTGATCTGATCGGGCGAGTCGAGCATCACGCCCGCGGGCGCCATCTTCCACACGTCGTCGGTCGGATGACTCGAGTGGCAAGGCTGGCAACGCTCGTGCACCACGGATTGCACCGTGTGGAACGCGATCTTCTCGCCCGAGCCGCTCGACTCGTGATGCTCCGGTCTCGTGAGAAAAAACAAACCCGTGATGGATGCGACGACGACGAACGCGGCAACGGGGAACCATCCCGTGTAGTGGAACCGCACGTTCATCAAGTGACGAACGAGCGCGCCGCCGATCGCGATGACGAACAAGACGATCCACGCGTGGCGCCCGCCGTACGTGCTCGGGAAATGGTTGCTGATCATCATGAACAGCAACGGGAACGTCATGTAGTTGTTGTGGATCGAACGCTCTTTCGCGCGGAGCGAGATCGCGGCGTCTTGCTCGCGGCCCTCCGTCGTCGCGGCGACGAGCTCTCTCTGCGACGGCACGATGACGAACCACACGTTGCCCGTCATGAGCGTTCCCAAAATCACGCCGACGTGGATGTACGCCGCGCGCCCGCTGAAGATCTTCGTGAGCGCGTACGCCGCGAGGCCCATGTAGACGAACGACAGCGCCGCCGCGATCACGGGGCGCTTCGCGAGCGGCGAGATCCACACGAGGTCGTAGAAGAACCACGACACGACGATGAACGTGAGGCTGATGCCGATCGCGACGGGCGCACCGAGCGCGCGCACCGCGGGATCGACGAGGAGCGCGCCGCCGCCCGCGTAGTACACGACGAAGAGGAGCAAGATGCCGCTCGCCCACGTCGTGAAGTTCTGCCACTTGAACCAGTGGAGCTTCGCGGGCATCTCGTTCGGGCGAAGCAGCTTCTTGTCGACGTCGTAGAACGCGCCGCTGTGAAGGAGCCAAATGTTACCTTGGTAACTTGGCGGCGATCCCGCGGGACGCTCGAGGTTACGGTCGAGCCAGTTGAAGAGCAGCGAGTTGCCGATCCACATGATGCCGGCGATGAGATGCACCCATCGGATGACGAGATCGCAGAGCTCTCGGACTTGCGGACTCACGGGAAGCCCACCTTTATCATGCTATCGTTCGGCATCATGGCTGGGGCGCATGGCGATCTCGTGAGCGTGATCGAGGCGGCTTACCGTCTCGACGGCGACGACGGGACGTGGCTCGCGCGCCTCGTCGATCGCGCGGCGCGCGCGGGTCTCGATCGCGGCCTCGGCACGTGCGGCATGTTCTACGAGCTCGACGGCGATCGCGTTCACGTGTCTTCGCCTGTCGCGCGCAACACGCCGCAAGGCTCGATCGAAGCGCTGCGCATGCTCGAGGCCGAGGTGTCGAGCGAGATCACGTATCGCTTCATCAAAGACGCGACCGCGGCGATCGGCGGACGCGCGACGTGCGCGACGATGTCGAGCCGTTTGCAAATGGGAAAGCAGATGCGCGAGCTCGACGTGCACCAGCGATTTCTCGCGCCGCTCGGCATCGTCGATTTCATGAGCGTCGCAGCGACGGAGCCGCCGACGCAAACCTCGACGAAGCTCCTCGGTTGTCTCGTCGGCGCGCCGCTCGCAGAAGTGACCGGCGTGAAGCGCGCGGAGGCGACGGCATGGAGCCGCGTCGCCGCGCACATGGCGGCGGGGATGCGCCTTCGCCGCGCGCGCCGATCGACGTCGCCCGACGAAGCCGATGCGGTCCTCACGCCCGGCGGGCGCATCGAGCAAGTCACCGAATCGACGGACGCATCTCTCGAGGCGCTGAAGGACGCCGCCAAGTCGATGGCCCGCGCGCGCGGGAGCTCGCGTCACGCCGATCCGCCGGGCGCGGTCGAAGCGTGGAAGGCGCTCGTCTCGGGCCGCTGGACGCTGCTCGATCATTTCGATCACGACCGCAAGCGGTACATCGTCGCCGTGCGAAACGATCCACAGGTCCCCGCGTTCGCGGAGCTCTCGCCGCGCGAGGCGCAGGTCGTCGCGTATGCGGCGCAGGGTCACTCGAACAAGCTCATCGCGTACGAGCTCGGGATCGCGCCGTCGACGGTCGCGATGCACTTGTCGACGGCGGGCGGCAAGCTCAACGCGAAGACGCGCGTCGAGCTCATTCGCGTGTGGCGCGCGCGCACGGAGAAACAGTGAGCGAAGACCGCGGAGCGCGGCGTAGCGGGCTGAGTCTCTTCGGGGGTTTGGGGGCGGAGCCACCATCATGACAGGCGAAAAGAAAGAGGGCCCGCCGAAGAATCTCCGCGTCGAGTACTCGGGCGATCAGCAGACGGTCGCGATCATCTCGTTCGACGTCGAGGACGCGGACAAAACGGGCGAGCTCACGTCCGCCGAGCGCGAGGTCGCGCTCCTCGCGCTCGCGGGAAAATCGAACAACGAAATCGCCGAAGCGCGTCACTGCTCGGTGCGCACGGTCGCGAATCAGCTCCAGAGCGTCTTTCGCAAGCTCGGCATCCGCTCGCGCGCCGAGCTCGCCGCCAAGGGCCTTTAGGAGATCGCGTCGAGGCGCGCGGGGAGCGCGAAATACGGCACGAAGCGCACGACGACGTCGCCGTAGCGTCTTTGATGCGTCTCCGTCTCGCGCAGCGTGACGACGAGATTTTCTCCGTCCGGATGTTTTCTCCGAAACGCTTGCAGCCCGGCTGGGTCGAAACGCGCGGCGGAGCTCTTGCACTCGATGGCGATCACTGCGCGCTTGCGGCCGACCTCGAGAACGAAGTCGACCTCGTGCTTCTGTTTGTCTCGCCAGAAATGAAGCCGAGGCGTGCCGAAGCGCGCAGCGATCTCTCCGAGAACCAGATGCTCGAGCAGTTGGCCGCGGTCGTCGTCGCGCAGCGTGTCCCATCCGCGAAAATAGGTCACGAACCCCGTGTCGAACGCGTAGACCTTGGGTTGGCTCGTGATCTCGTTGGCGGAGGCGCCGTGGTATGGGCGCAGCGTCGTCACGAGCAGCGTCGTCTCCAGGATCGAGAGCCAATGTTGGATCGTCGGACGCGACACCTCGCATGGGCCCGCGAACGACGTCGCTTCGAAGAGCCCACCGCTCTGCGCGAAGAGGAGCTCGACGAGCTTGATGAACGAGCTTCGTTTTTCGACCACGAAGAGCTCGGAGAGATCCTTCGCCCAGTACGAGGCGATCCATTCTTCGTAGTCTTTGTCGTCGACGCGGTCGGCGAGGAAGAAAGGCGGAAGCCCGCCACGCACCATGCGCCGCTCGAGGTCACGGGTCGCGAACGACTCGAGATCGGCTGCGATCATCGGCACGAGCCACACGTCACGCTTGCGGCCCGTGAGGCTGTCCTTGAATTTGTCCTTCGCGGCGAGCGTCGACGAGCCGGTCGCGAGGACGCGTAGCTTTGGGAAGTGATCGGCGGCGATCTTCAGCACCTCGGACGGGTTCGCGAGGCGATGGATTTCGTCGAGGATGATCGGACCCTTCGCGTCCTTCACGTCGCCGAAGAACAGCTCGGGATCCTCGAGTGCGCGTCTGACGCGCACGAGCTCGCAGTCGTGATAGGTCGCGTTCTTGAGCGAACGCGCGAGCGTCGTCTTGCCGACGCGTCGCACACCCGCGAGCCACACGACGCTGCGCGCTCGAAACGCAGCGGCCAATGCATTCAGCCAGAATGCGCGCTTCACTCGATATACGTATGGTATGACTAAAAGAAAGTCAACTTACTCGATTATCTTGACGAGCTCGACGCGGTGACCCTTCGGGCACGTCGCGAACATCGCGCGTTGCGCTTTGTCGTCGACGACGACCTCCGCGCCGCACGTCGGGCACTTCACCTTCGCGGTCTCGGCCTTGTCGGTCATGTGGCGCTCACTGCTTTCTTGAACGCCGCGCGCGACTGGCACGCGTCGATCCATCTCGTGATGTTCGGCAGCGCCGAAAAATCATTTCCGAACATGCGCCACAGACCAAGCGCCGACGCGATCGCGAGATCGACGTAGGTGAACGTTTCGCCGAGAAAATAAGTCGAGCTCGCGAGGTGCGACTCGACGATGGCGATGAGTTTGTCGACGTCCGGTCTTGCGTCGGCGTTTTGGCGGGCGCGAAACATCAACGGCTGGAGCGTTGCCGCGCTCCACACGATCCACGCGAGGGCTTGGCCGTGCAGCTTCGATCCGGTGCTCGGCCAGAGCCCCTTGTCTTGTCCGTAGCGCTGCCCGAGATGAATCAAGATCGCGACCGACTCGAACACCGGAGTGCCGTCATCGACGATGAGCGGGACCTTGCCGTTCGGGTTGAGCGCGAGGTACTCGGGTTTTTTCTGGTCGCCGGCTTGAATGTCGATGCGCACTTTTTCGAACGGCACGCCGAGCTCTTCGAGCGCCCAATCGATGCGCGTCGCGCTCGAGCGCGGCGACCAGTAAAACGTGATGGCCATCACTTCTTCTCGTGGTGACCGCCGAACGCTTTGCGCATCGCAGAGAGAACCTTGTTCTGGAAGTCCGCATTCCCGCGCGAGTCGAAGCGCGAGTAGAGCGACGCGGAGAGGACGTGCGTCGGCACGCCTTCTTCGACGGCCGCGAGCACCGTCCAGCGACCTTCACCCGAGTCGGAGACTTTGCCCGAGAAGCCATCGAGGGTTGGGCTCTCCGCGAGCGCTTGCGCGGTGAGATCCAAGAGCCACGACGCGACGACGCTCCCGCGGCGCCACACTTCGGCGATGTCCGCGACGTTCATCTCGTATTGGAAATACTGCGGATCGCGCAGCGGCGTCGTCTCGGCGTCTTTCTCGTGCGTCTGCTTGCCGATGTTCGCGTTGCGGATGACGTTCAAACCTTCCGCGTACGCTTGCATCATTCCGTACTCGATTCCGTTGTGGACCATCTTGACGAAGTGGCCCGCGCCCGACGGGCCGCAGTGCAAGTAGCCGTCTTCGGAGGTGCCGCCCATCTTCTCGCGACCCGGCGTGCGATCGACGTTGCCGCGACCCGGCGCGAGCGTCTTGAAGATCGGATCGAGCCGCCCGACTGCGTCTTTGTCGCCGCCGATCATAAGACAGTAACCGCGCTCGAGACCGTAGACGCCGCCGCTCGTGCCGACGTCGAGGTAGTGGATGCCATTCGGTTGGAGCTTCTTCTGGCGATCGACGTCGTCGCGGTAGTACGAGTTGCCGCCGTCGATGAGGATGTCGCCCTTCTCGAGCTTCGGGACGAGCTGCTCGATCGTCGAGTCGACGTACGCGGCGGGCACCATGAGCCAGATCGCGCGCGGCTTGTCGAGCTTCGAGACGAAGTCGTCGATCGACTTCGCGCCCGTCGCGCCTTCTTTGGCGAGGCCGTCGACCGCGGCTGGCGTCACGTCGTACACCACGCACTTGTGTCCGGCCTTCATCAACCGGCGAACCATGTTCGCGCCCATTCGGCCGAGGCCGATCATTCCGAGCTGCATCGCGCAATCTCCCTTTCGCGCGTCTTCGCGCGGGGCTCAGGCTAACAACCCACGACGCGAGAGCGCAATGCACAGCTACTTCGAAGATTCACGTGAACTGATTGTCTCGCGCGGGCTTGAATGTCGACATGCGGCAGCGCCAAGCTTTGGCCGCCATGATCAACTGGCGAAGGTCCCGCTGCGGCCCGGCCGCACAGTCTCGCTGCCGCCGGTCGACGGCCACGAACTGCCAAGACTCGATCCGTTTCGAGCGAATGCTGCGTTCCAGTGGTAAGGTCCACGCATGGCGGGGCTACGAAATAGGCTCTTCGTGATGGGCGCGGCGGTGGCCGCGGTGATGAGCGCGTGCGCGACGGGCGGTTCGAGCAGCGGCGACGACGCCGGCAAAGACGGCGGCCTCATTCTCGCGAAGGACTCGGGCGGCGGCGGCGACGTCACCGTGAAGCCGAACGACTCGGGCCCGCCGCAAGACGCGGGTGGTTCGTGCCAGAAGGCTCCGCCGAGCAACGTGTGCGGCGTCTATCCGCAGTGCGACTGCGGCGCGAACCAAACGTGCGAGGTCGATCAAACCAAGCTCGACGGATCGTCTGCGTGCGTGCAAGCGGGCTCGACGCAGCTCGGCGGCGCGTGCACGGCGACGGCGAACCAGTGCGCCGCGGGCCTGACGTGCATTTGGGGACAGTGTCACGCGTACTGCGGACAAGACGGCGCGCTCTGCACCGTCACGAACACGAACTACTGCGTGAACCTCACGGATCAAAACACCAACCCAATCCCGAACCTCCTCGTTTGCCACAACGACTGCGAGCTCGCCGATCCGAACTCGTGCGGCGGCAACGGAGAGGGCTGCGTCTTTTTCAAGACCGATCAAGTCGACTGCTATCCGGTCGGCACGAGCACCGCGACGTGCAACGCAACGACGTCGATTTGCCCGCCGGGCGGAGTGTGCCTCACCGATCAAACGAATTATTTCTGTTTGCCGTGGTGCCGCATCGGCGGAAACGACTGCACGAGCGGCACGTGCAACTCGCTCGGCACGAGCGCGCCGATGGTGAACGGCCAAGAGTACGGCTACTGCCAGTAGCCGCGCGTCACTTCTTCGGCTCGGGCGGAGCGATCGTGTGCATGCGCATCTCTTCGCTGATCTCGTTCCACTCGCGGTCGTCGCGCGCCATCAGCGCGGTGGCCTCGGCAGGTCCCCACGAACCCGCGGAGTAGCTCGGGACTTTGCCGCCCGAGTTCCACGCGTCCTGAACCGGCGCGATCACCGCCCAGCCCGCTTCGACCATGTCGGCGCGCTGGAAGAGCGTTGCGTCGCCGAGCATGCAATCGAACATCAGGCGCTCGTATCCGGTCGAGCGTTGTTTGCGGAAGTAGTCTTCGTACTCGAAGCTCATCTTCACGGTGCCGATGTTCATGATGGTGCCCGGCACCTTCGCGCCGAAGCGAACCGAGAGGCCTTCGTCGGGTTGGATGTTCAAGCACGACTTGATTCGGCAAGAGCCCATCGATGCGCGTTCGCCGGAAGAGAAGGAACGGCGGCTTCTTGAACTGGATGACGATCTGCGTGACGCGCTCCTTCAAGCGCTTTCCCGTGCGCAGATAGAACGGCACGCCCGCCCAGCGCCAGTTGTCGATGAGCAGCTTCATCGCGACGAACGTTTCGGTCGCGAGTTCTTGGGCGACGTCCCTCTCGGTGCGATAGCCGGCAAGACGCTGCCCGTCGCGACCGCCCGCGTCCGTACTGGCCGCGCACGGCGAACTGCGCGACCTCGTCCGGCGCGGATCGGCTGGATCGCGCGGAGCACCTTGGCTTTCTCGTCGCGGATGGCGTCGGCGTCGAGCGAGATCGGCGGCTCCATCGCGATGAGCGACAAGAGCTGCAGCATGTGATTCTGCACCATGTCGCGCAACGCACCGGCCGTGTCGTAGTACGCGCCGCGGCCCTCCACGCCGAGCGTCTCGGCCACGGTGATCTGCACGTGATCGACGTATTTCGGGTTCCAGAGCGGCTCGAAGATCTCGTTCGCGAACCGAAACACCATGATGTTCTGGACGGTCTCCTTGCCGAGATAGTGGTCGATGCGATAAATCTGATCCTCGCGGAGCGACTTTCGTGAGCTCGAGATTCAGCGCGCGCGCCGACGCGAGATCGCTGGCCGAACGGCTTCTCGATGATCACGCGGCGGAAGTAACCGTTCTCTTGCGTGAGGCCGGCCTCGCCGAGCTTGTCGGTGACCTTGCCGAAGAACGATGGCGCCGTGGCCAGATAGAAGAACGCGTTGTGCTTCGTCTGGTGCTTCGCGTCGACCTCTTCGATCTTCGCTTTGAGCGCCGCGTACGTCTTCGGATCGGCGAAGTCGCCGCCGACGTAGTAGATGCGCTTCTTGAACCACTTCCAGTTGTCGAACTGGAGAACTTCGGGATCGAGCTTGGCGATGTCGCTCTCGACTTTTTTCCGGAATTCGTCGTCGCTCATCGGTTGGATCGCGACGCCGATGACGGCGAAGTTCTGATCGAGCAAGCCGTCTTTTGCGAGGTTCATGAGCGACGGCACGAGCTTTCGCTTCGTGAGGTCGCCGGTCGCGCCGAAGATGATCATCGTGCACGGCGGTGCGCCGACGTCGGGCGTCGGGTCGACGTAGTCGGGCATGAGGCTTTCGGTGTGGTCGGTCACTGGGTCCTCCCGCTGAATTTCGCGATCTGTTGTTCGGCGGCCTCCACGACGCGCTCCGTCGTGAACCCGAATTTGACTTGGAGATCCTTGAGCGGCGCGGACGCGCCGAATCCGAGCATGCCGATCATCGCGCCGGTGCGGCCGGCGTAGCGCTCCCAACCGAAGCGCGACGCCTGCTCCACGGTGACGCGCGCGCGGATCGCATCGGGCAACACCGACTCTTTGTATTCGTCCGACTGTGCTTCGAAGAGCTCCCAGCACGGCATCGACACGACGCGCGCCTTCACGCCTTCTTGCGTGAGCTTCTCGTACGCGGCGACGACGAGCTGCACCTCGCTCCCCGTGCCCATCAGGATCACGTCGGGCTTGGTCTCGCGCTCGCGAGCACGTACGCGCCTTTGCGCGTGTTGCTCGCGGCCGCGTATTTCGTGCGATCGAGCGTCGGCGAGGTTTTGTCGGCTCAGGATCAAGCATGCTCGGCGTGTGGTGCTGCTCCATGATCCATCGCCACGACTCGGCGACTTCGTTCGCGTCACCGGGCCTGAGCGTCACGATGCCGGGGATCGAGCGGAGGCACGCGAGGTGCTCGATCGGTTGGTGCGTGGGACCGTCTTCGCCGACGCCGATCGAGTCGTGCGTGAAGATGAAGACGACGGGCAGCTCCATGATCGCGCTCAAGCCGAATCGGCGCGCGCATGTAGTCGCTGAAGATCAAGAATCCGGATCCGAAGGAGCGAATCTTCGAGAGCGAGAGGCCGTTCAAGATTGCGCCCATCGCGTGCTCGCGGACGCCGAAGTGCAAGTTGCGTCCTTGCGGCGTGTCGTGTTGGAAATCGCCGGCGCCTTCGAACGTGAGGCGCGTCTTCGTCGATGGCGCGAGATCCGCCGAGCCGCCGATGAGCCATGGCACGCGCTTGGCGATCGCGTTCTCGACTTTGCCGGACGAGTCGCGGCTCGCGATGCCCTTCGCGTCCGCGGGGAAGACGGGAATGTCCTTGTCCCAGCCTTCGGGCAGCTCGCGCTTTTGCATGCGCTGGAGCTGATCGGCGAGCTCGGGGAATTTCGATTTGTATTCTTCGAGCTTCGCCATCCACTCGGAGCGGAGCTTCTTCCCGCGCGCGCCGATGCCGCCTTCGAAGTGCTCGTACACGCCGTCGGGGACGAGGAACTTCGCGTCCTCGGGCCAGCCGTAGTTTTTCTTCGTCGCTTTGATTTCGTCTTCGCCGAGCGGCTCGCCGTGTGCGGCGCTCGTGTCTTGTTTGTTGGGCGCGCCGTAGGCGATGTGGCTGTCGACGATGATGAGCGTCGGGCGATCGGTCGTTTGCTTGAACGTCTTGAACGCGCGCGCGAGGAGATCGAGATCGTTCGCGTCGCCGACGCGAAGCACGTTCCACCCGTAGCCCATGAAGCGCGACGCGACGTCCTCGGTGAACGCGAGCGCCGTGTTGCCTTCGATCGTGATGTGGTTGTTGTCGTAGATCCAGCAGAGGTTCGACAAACCGAGGTGACCCGCGAGCGACGCGGCCTCGCCCGAGATGCCTTCCATCATGCAGCCGTCGCCCGCGACCGCGTAGATGTCGTAGTCGATCATCGAGAAGCCGGGCTTGTCGAAGTACGACTTCATCCATCGCTCGGCCATCGCCATGCCGACGCTCGTCGCGACGCCTTGACCGAGCGGGCCCGTCGTCGTCTCGACGCCGCTCGTCCAGCGATACTCGGGATGGCCCGGGCACTTGCTGTCGAGTTGGCGGAAGCGCTTCAAGTCATCGAGCGTGACCGTCGGCTTGTCGAGCTTCTCGTACTCGGGATTCACCGCGTGCGTCTTCGTGAGGTGGAGCATCGCGTAGAGAAGCGTCGATGCGTGCCCCGCGGAGAGAATGAACCTGTCGCGGTTCGGCCAAATCGGATCCGTCGGATCGAATCGCAAAACGTTTTGCCAAAGCGCGTATGCGACTGGCGCCATCGCCATCGGCGTGCCGGGATGTCCGGACGCGGCTTGCTGCACGGCGTCCATGGCGAGCGTGCGAATCGTGTTGATGCACAGCGTGTCTTTGGCGTTGGCGCTCAAGGGTGGCCTCCCAGAAGAAGGAGAGGGTAGGCCCGCCGGCTAGAGGACTGCAACGGTTACGGAGCGTCGTTATTTGCAAACCGTGACGTACATGTCGCCGCTCGGCGCCGTGAAGCACCCGCATTCGAATGGCGCGCTCGCGACGCTCGCGTCCGCGCAATTTGGCGGGTCGGCGACGCACGAGTACTGGTGCTGACTGCTCGATTTTTGGAGGAGGCAATACTCCGATGCGGGATCGCAGTAGACGAAGATGGAGCCTTCGCCGCAGCTGAAAAATCCGCCGTCATTCGTCGCGTCGGCTGGGGCGTCGGTGTGGGCGTCGTTCGCGGCGTCACCCGCGTCCGACTCGTCGAGCAGGCGACCGCACCCGCACAAGAAGACGCACGCGAAGCGACAGGATCTCATTGCGCGCCCTTCACGTACTTGTCGAACCACTTGAGCATCTCCGCGACATACTGCTCGTTCGACTCGAGCGCCGTGTACCAGTGTGGCTCGTGCGGGAGCATCACGAGGCGCGCGGTGCCGCCGTTGCCGCGGATCGCTTCGTAGAGCTTCGTCGCTTGGAGCGGCGTGGTGCCGGGGTTCGCGTCGTCTTCGCCGTGCATGATGAGGAGCGGCAGCGTCATCTTCTTCGCGAAGAAGAACGGCGACACCTTCAAGTACACGTCCTGCGCGTCCCACACCGAGCGCCGCTCGTTTTGGAAACCGAACGGCGTGAGCGTCTTGTTGTACGAGCCGCTCGTCGCCATGCCCGCGCGGAACAAATCGGAGTGCGCGAGGAGGTTGACCGTCATCAGCGCGCCATGGCTGTGCCCCGTGACGCCGATGCGCTTCGGATCGACGACGCCGATCTCCACCGCCTTGTTCACCGCGGCCTTCGCGTCCGCGACGAGCTGCTCGAGATACGTGTCGTACGCGCGCTTCGGATCGCCGACGATCGGAAACGACGCGCTGTCGATGATCGCGTAGCCGGCGAGGAGAAGCAGCTTGTAGAGACGCAAGCGCGTGAACATCTGCTCGGAGCCCGTGACTTGTCCGGCCTTCGACGCGTCGGCGTAGTCGAGCGGGTACGCGTAGAGAATCGCGGGAACGCGCTGACCCTCCTTGTAGTCGGGCGGCGTGTAGGTCGTGAACGAGAGGTCCACGCCGTCGGCGCGTTTGTATTTCACGAGGCGCTTCTTGATCGCGCGCACGGCGGGAGTCGGATCGGGGATGTGCGTGATCGCGCGCGGCGTCGAGCTCGTCGCCGCTTCTTCGGCGACTGCGTTCGCGATGGGCGCGCCGAGCGTTCGCGCGAACGCGTTCGGCGGATCCATCGGCGACTGATGCCACGTGAGGAAGGTCCGGTTGTCGTCGCTCGCGAACGCGAGAAACGATTCGTACGAGGTCTTGTCGCAGCGAAAGAGGCGCTCGGATTTTCGCGTCTTGAGATCGAGCCTGTCGAGGAACGGCCGATCGCCGTCAACCGACGAGCCCGTGCCGCGGAGAAAAATCGAATCGCCGCTTTGACGCAGCACCCAAATCCGTTCGGGAGCGGGCGATACACCGGGCGCCCGGGATCTTTGTAGTGCTCGTCGGTCGAGAGATCCCAGAGCACGCTCGGCTTGCTCTTCGCGTCGTCGAGGCTCGCGATGAACGTGCGCGTCCAGTGGCGGTTCTCGTCGTCCTCGCGCACGAGCGCCAAACCGCCTTGCGCGCCGAACGAGATTCCATCGAAGCGCTGCTCGGTGCGCATCACTTCGACCGGCGCTGCATCGAACGGCCCGCGTTGCATCATGAGCTTGTCGCGCGCGGGGACTTTGACTTTCCAATCGCCGCCGTCGAGCGCTTCGGCCCACATGAGCGTCGCGGGCTCCGTCGCGCGCCACTCGAAATCGCGCGGACCGGTGCGAACGCCGTGCACGGGAACGCGATCGGCGAGCGGAATCGACGCGACCGCGTGCGTGACTTTGCCCGTGCGATCCCAAATCGCGACGTCGTGCGGAAAGCGGTCGTACGTCGTCACGTACGAGTACGGTTTGTGGATCGTCTCGACGAGGAGGTGGTCGCCATCGGGCGCCGCGTCGATGTCGCTGAAGATGCCGGGCTTGCCGACGCGATGAACCGCGCTAGGTTCGCGATTTGGTGCGAGCTCGACGATCGCGAGCTGACTCGTCGCGTAGTAATCGAAGAGATCTTCGTCGTGCTTGCTCGTGAGCGTGTCGCGCGTCTCGTAGGTGCTGCTCTCGCCCTTCGCGCCGCCGGTCTCTTGCACGTTCGGCGCGAACGGCGCTTGTTGCGCGGCGGGCGCGGGCCCCGCATCGTCGGGCACCATCTTCACGAGCACCGATTTTTGATCCGCGAGCCACTGCACCGAGCCTCCGAGCATCGGGTTCAGACGAACGCCCGGCACCGCGCGCACCGCGCCCGTCGCGGCATCGCCGACCCAAAGCTCGACGGCGTCGCCGGAGTTATTTCGAAAGACGAAGAGCTTTCCGTCCGCGGACCACGAAAAGCCATCGGCGCATCCGCGAGGGAGCGCGACGTGCACGTCGCTTGCGTTCGCGACGTTCGTGATCGCGAGATCGCGCGCGCACGGCGCGATGCCGTATCCGCCGGGTGTGTCGTGCTTCGCGCGCGAGCGCGGCTCGACGCGAACGCCCGCGAGCCGCAGGTACGGCTCCGCGACGCGCGCGATCGGCGGATAGTCGACCCACGAGACGAGCAAAATGCGATCGCCCACCGGGCTCACGTACGGCACGGGCGGCGAAGGCGCGCGAAGAACGTCGAGAATGTTTTGCGGCGGCTTGTCGTAGGTCTCGCCGGGATCACCCGGCGTGACGGACGCGACCGGCGCGACGCTCGCGGAGGCGGATGCGCTCGCGGTGACGCGCGGACAATCGTTCGGCGCCATTCCGTTTCCCGCCGCGCAAGCGGCGAGGGCAGTGGCGAAGGCGAGCGGCGTGAGCTTCGAGAGTCGCATCGACCACGGCCATACCAGACTCGCTGTACACGCGTCAGCCCGAGACGGAGACGGAGACGGAGGCGGAGACGGAGACGGAAGCGGAGGCGGAGACAGAGGCGGAGACGGAGACGGAGTCGGAGTCGGAGACGGAGACTGGTATGATGACGGCGTGATCACCACCGCGCTCGCCAGCGAAGACGCGAACTCATTCGTCGTGACTGTGCGCGTCGCGGATCGCGCCGGCGAAACGGTGCACACGGTGACGGTTCCGCGCGCGGACCTCGCGCGGCTCGCGCGGCCGAACGAATCCGTGACGAGCTTCGTCGAGCGTTGCTTCGAATTTCTCCTCGCGCGCGAGCCGAAGGAGTCGATCATGCGACGCTTCGACGTGATGGTGATCGCGCGCTACTTCCCGGAGTTCGAGGACACCATCCGTCGCTGACGCATCACGGAGTCGCCCCGTTGCACGTCGTCATCGTCGGATCGCACGACTCGAGGCACGAGCCGAACGCCTGGTAATCGGTGCCCGTTGGGATGCAATAGGCATCCATTCCCGGCCCATCGAACGCTGTTCCATCAGGGGCGATGAGTTGCGAGCACGTCATGTTGCTCGGGCACGAGCAGAAATGGCGACCATCGTCTTGCTTGCCCATCGAGTTCGCGCACAGGCACGACCACACCACTGCATTCTTCGCGAGACGATCCGTGCACTGCGGCGCCACGGCGCCGACGACGGGAACGCCGTGCGAATCGACGCATGGTCCGACACCCGCGGGAAATGGCGCGCTGCCTCCATCCGCGAGCGGCAAGCCGTCGCCCGCCTGGTTCTGTCCGAAGGGACACGTCGTGAGCCCGCGAAAGTGATTCACGAGACACACGTGGAAATTGTCCGAGCTCGTATCGATGATGACTTCCTGCGGATCGTAACCCGTGAACGTCGGCGAGCTCTCTTCGGTCGCGGGGACGCACGGCGTTCCGACGAGCGAGTCGTCGCACGCCGTCACGATCAACGCGAGAAACATGCCCCCGAGCTTCACCTCACGAGTGTAGCTCACTCCTTCAAGATGATGCGCGCGCTCCGCTGGTACGTGAGATACGCGTACGCCCACTCCAAGAACACGGCGACTCGATTGCGGAACCCTACGAGCGCCATCACGTGGACGAAGAGCCACGCGCACCACGCGATGAAACCCGTGAGCTGCACGCGGCCGATTTGCGCGATGGCGCGGCTGCGGCCGATCGTCGCCATCGATCCTTTGTCGTGGTAGCGGAAGTCCTTCATCGCTTCGCCGCGCTCGGCGAGCGTGATGTTCTCCGCGACCTGCTCGCCCATTTGCATCGCGACTTGCGCGACGCCGGGCAGGAGCGCGCCGTCTTGCTCGAGCGACGCGAGATCGCCGATGACGAACACGTGGCTCTCGCGATCGAGCTCGGCCACCGTGAGATCGCGCCGGACGGGGACGCGTCCCATTTTGTCGAGCGTCACGGCGAGCGTCCTCGCGAGCGGGCTCGCGCCGACGCCCGCGGCCCACACGACCGTGCGCGCTTCGACGCGCTCGCCACCCTTGAGGACGACGCCACTCGAATCGATGCATTCTACAAACGTTTCCATGCGGATTTCCACGCCGATCGACGCGAGATCCTCCTTCACGCGCGCGGAGAGCTCGGGCGCGAACGCGGGGAGCAAACGCTTGCCGCCTTCGAGCAGGACGACGCGCGCGCGTTTCGGGTCGAAGTTGCGGAAGTTCTTCGTCATCGTGCGTCGCGCGATTTCGCTGAGCGCGCCCGCGAGCTCGACGCCCGTCGCGCCTCCGCCCACGACGACGAACGTGAGCTCCGCCGCGCATGCCTTCTCGTCGCCGTGCAGCGCCGACGCTTCCGCATTTTCGTACGCGAGCAAAACGCGCCGCCGGATGTCGAGCGCTTCTTCGAGCGATTTCAACCCGGGCGCGAAGGGTTCCCAATCGTCGTGACCGAAGTAGCGATTCGTCACGCCCGCGGCGAGGACGAGATGGTCGTACGCGAGCGTGTCGCCGGCGCTCGTGTGGATCGTCTTTTTCTTCGCGTCGATCGCGTCGACCTCGGCGAGGAGCACTGTGCAGTTCTCGCAATGACGAAGCACGTTGCGAATGGGCGCGGCGATGTCCGTCGCGCTGAGCGCCGCCGTCGCGACTTGATAGAGGAGCGGTTGAAAGAGGTGGTGGTTGCGTTTGTCGACGAGGACCACGTCGACGTCGTCGCGCCGCAGCGCCTTGGCCACCGCGAGCCCGCCGAAGCCTCCACCGACGACGATCACACGCGGACGCTTGTCGGGCATCGACCGAAACCTTAGGGTCGTTCGCGAAGATGGTCACGCATCGATCGTTCGACACGGGCACGCTTCGCATTCACGTCGCCGAAGAAGGTCCCGAAGACGGCAAGCCCGTCGTGCTCCTTCACGGATTTCCGGAAGGATGGTTCTCGTGGCGCGCGCAGATGAGCGCGCTCGCGGGCGCGGGGTTTCGCGCGATCGCGCCCGACCTGCGCGGGTACGGCGAGTCGGACAAACCGCGCGAGCTCGGACATTACAAAGCGTCGCTCATCGCGAGCGACATCGGCGAGCTGATTCGCTCGCTCGATCGCGGCGCGATTCCCGTCGTCGGACACGATTGGGGCGGGCCCATCGCGTATCGCGTCGCGATGGACTACCCCGAGCTCGTCTCGCGCCTCGTCATCATGAACGGGCCGCACCCGCTCCACTTCGCGCGCCTTCTTCGTACGAACGCGTCGCAGCGCAGGCACTCTTGGTACATCTTCTTCTTCCAGCTCCCGTTTTTGCCCGAGCGCATGATGCTGCGAAAGGGAACGATGAAGCGCCTCTTCGCCGGCGCCATCAGCGAGGACGCAGTCGCCGAGTACGAGCGCGCGTTCGCGCGTGAAGGCGTCGCGCACGCCGCGCTGAATTTCTACCGCGCGGCGCGCTTGCGCGATTGCCCGCCGAAGACGCGCGTCGTCGACAAAGAGGTCCTCGTCGTGTGGGGAATGCACGACCGCGCGCTCGTTGCAGAGAACCTCGAAGGGCTCGAAGAATTCCTTCCGCGCGTTCGCATCGAGCGTCTTCCGAACGTGGGGCACTTCGTTCAGCAAGAGGCCTCGACCGAGGTGAGCGCAATCCTCTTGCGCGAGCTGCGAGGATGAGGCACGCCTTCGCCCCATGAGCGGCTCGTACGACGTGATCGTGGTCGGGGGTGGTCCGGGCGGTTCGGTTTGCGCGGCGAAGCTCGCCGAGCGCGGCCGTCGCGTGCTCGTTCTCGAGCGCGAGAAGTTCCCGCGCTTCCACCTCGGCGAGTCGCTCCTTCCGCAGTCGATCCCCGTGCTCGAGTCGCTCGGTCTCATGCCGACGATGCACGAGAAGTTCATCGTGAAGTATGGCGCGCGCTTCCACCTCGATTCGACGGGGCAGAAGGAGCGCTACGTCTTCGCGACCGCGTTCGACTCGTCGCAGCCGGGCACGGGAGCGCCGAAATACGATCACGCGTTCCAAGTCCCGCGCGACGAGTTCGACGACGTGCTCCTCCGCAACGCGGAGAAGCGCGGCGCGGAAGTGCGCGAGGAGTGGGATTGCAAACGCATCCGCTTCGAAGGCGAACGCGCGATTGGCGTCGTCGCGCGCGACAAGGACGGCACCGAGCACGGAATCGACGCGCGCTTCGTCGTCGACGCGACCGGCCGCGACGCGCTCCTCGCAGGCGGCCGCCGCGAAAAAACGCGGATTGACCGGCTCGATAAGAGTGCATTCTACACGCATTACCGCGGCGCGCGCCGCCAAGAGGGCGTGCTCGAGGGCGACATCGACGTCGTCATCTTCTCGGGCGGATGGTTCTGGTTCATCCCGTTCAAGGACGGGCGCACGAGCGTCGGCGCGGTCGTGTCGAGCGCATGGGTGAAAGAGAACCGCGAAGCCGCGGGAGACGAAGACGTCGCGAGCTTCATGCTCCGCCGCGCGATCGAGCAATCGCCGTCAGCGCAGTGGCTGCTCGAGGGAGCCGAAGCGCTCTGGCCGAAGGCGCGCGCCGCCGCCGATTACAGCTACCGCGTCGGCCGCACGTTCGGAGATGGTTGGCTCATGGTCGGCGACGCGGGCGGCTTCGTCGATCCGCTGTTCTCGAGCGGAGCACACATCGCGATGCGCAGCGGGGCGCGCGCAGCGGAGCGCATCGACGAAGCCCTCACGGACGGCGACGTCTCCGCCGCGCGCTTCCACGACTGGGCCATGGAGGTGAAGCTCGGCACCGACACCTTCGTCGATGCGGTGCAGGCGTTCTACGCGGGCGGCCTCCTGAAATATTTGTTCGCGGAGAAACAGCACACGTTCCTCCGCCGATCGATCACGTCGCTCCTCGCGGGCGACGTTTACTCCGCCGACGCGCGCTGGATCAAAGACGTGCGCATGCGCCTCTCGGAAATGGCGAAGCCCGAGTGGAAGCCCGACGCCGTCTTGGGAACCTAGAGCGTTCATCGCACGCGCAGGCTTGCGCGTGCGATGAGACTAGGCCGGTCCGACGTGCTGCGTGAAGACCATGTCGGTCGACGGTGACGCTGCGCCGTCGTCCTTCTCGACCGTGATCTGAAGATCGAAATCGACCTCGGGCACGGTGCCTTGGAAGAGACCTTCGCGCGCGGCGGGGTCGTACTTCAAGTTGCCGACGCGGCCCCATTGCGCCTCGGTGTTCTTGCGCGTCCAGATGATGAAGATGCGCATGCCCGTGCTGACGCGGTCGGGCGGCGGCAGGTTGACGGCCGTCACCTTGAGTTGCGTGAGGTGCTGGTCCTTCGACACATCGGCAACGATGGTCGCGTCCGCGCCCGGTGCCTTGGGTGACGAGGCCACTTTGTAATTGAGCGGTCCGCCACATGCGATCACGAGCGCGAGAATGGGAAGAAGTGCCTTTCGCATGGCTTGCGAGCATACACGAAACGCGCACAATGCCGGTCATGGATCTTCCCACGCCCACCCAAGCGCTTCCGGGTCGCAAAGAAAAAATGCCCGTACCGGAAAAACATTTCGTGAACGGACACGCGATGAAGGAGACGCCGCCGGGCATGGAAACGGCGATGTTCGCGCTCGGATGTTTTTGGGGCGCGGAGAAAAAATTCTGGCAGACGAAGGGCGTGTGGGTGACGGCCGCAGGCTACGCCGCCGGTTTCACGGAGAACCCGACGTACAAAGAAGTCTGCAGCGGCCGCACGGGGCACGCGGAGGTCGTGCGCGTCGTGTTCGATCCGAAAGAGATCACCTACGGCGAGCTCCTGCGGATTTTTTTCGAGAGCCACGATCCGACGCAGGGCATGCGGCAAGGCGGTGACGTCGGCACGCAGTATCGCTCGGGGATCTACGCGTACGGCGAGGCGCAGAGGCGCGCGGCCGAAGAGGCGCGCGCGGCGTACCAATCGAAGCTCGGCGAAGCGGGCTACGGAAAGATCACGACCGAGATCCAAGACGCGACCGAGTTCTTCTTCGCGGAGGACTACCACCAGCAGTACCTCGCGAAAAATCCGGACGGCTACTGCGGGCTCGGCGGGACGGGCGTTTCGTGCCCCGTGGGTTTGGCGAAGGCCTGACGATCGAGGACGACGAGACCGATCGCGAGGACGATCCACGCGATGGTGTGAAGGATGATCGGCATCGAACGCGCGGGAAGCGCGTGGCCGGTGTTGTTCAAGTGTGCGCCCGCGTGCGCGAGGACGGCGAAGAGCAAACTCTGCTTCGTTCGCGCCATCACCCACGTGATGAAGATGCTCCCGCCGATCATGAACGGCACGAACACGACGTAGAGCGACGCGCCCACGCCTTGGAGCGTGAGCATCGGGATGTGCCAGAACGTCCACATGACGCCGATGAGCGCGCTCGCCGCGATCGGCGACATGCCTGACGGCTGCTCTGTGAGCGCGGGGAGCGCGTAGCCGCGCCAGCCGATCTCTTCGCCGATGGAGAACACGAAGAGCGCGAGGACGAACGCGGGTTGATCGGGCGGATACCAGAGGCGCTCGCCATGGCCATAGAGCTTGGCCGCAACGACGAAGATGGCGCCCGGCACGCCGAGCGCCACGGCGTACCAAATCGGATGAACGCGCCACGTGCGAACCGGACGAAAGAGCGCGCGCACGCCCACATCGCTTCGCGCGCAGATCATCGCGGCGGCCGTCGGACCAAACGCGCCGAGACCGACGAGCGCGAGGTATTTCTCCTGGGGCCCCGCGATGACGCCGAAGCGCGCGAGGAGCGCGGGGAGCTGCAGCGTCCACGTGATCGCGAACGCGAGGACGAAAAATCGAACGGGCGACCGCATGAGCGGTCGACACCCCGCTACGCGCGAAGTTCCGTACCATCGGCGGCGGAGGCGCCGGAGCATGGAATCACGCGGCGATGACTCGGTTGCCGCCTTCGTTCTTCGCGCGGTAACACGCTTCGTCGGCGCGCCTCGACACGGACGCGACCGAGTCGTTGCCCGTGGCTTGTGCGATGCCGATGCTCGCCGTCACGGGGCGCGCGGAGTCGAACTTGCGTCCGATGGCGGCGACCGCTTCGGTGACGCGATGCGCGACGGTCTCGGCGGCCGCGGCGTCGGCGTCGGGCAAGACGAGAAACAGCTCGTCGCCGCCGAAGCGCGCGACGATGTCGCGCTCGCGCACCGCCGCGCGAACGGCCTCCGCTATTTCGACGAGCAAGAGATCCCCGCGGTGGTGTCCTTGCGTGTCGTTGATGCGCTTGAAGTTGTCGAGGTCGACCATCACGGCGCACACACGCTCGTCTCCTTCGAGGAGGCGCTCGAGCTTCTCGAAGACGAAGCGACGATTCGCGAGGCCCGTCAGTGGATCGCGTTGACTGAGCTCCTCGAGGCGCGTGTTCGCTTTCGTGAGCTCGCGCTCGCGTCGATCGAGCGCGCGAACGAGCGCCGAGACCACCGCGACGCTCGCGCCGAGCGTCGACACGACGATGAACGACGCGATCACGCACGAGTGAAACGGCGGCCGACCGAGCGCGGCGAGCTCGGGGATCGCGGGCGCGAACGGCAGGTCCCCGCGCCATTCGAGCCACACGAGCGCGTTGAACGCGACCGCGTACGTCGTTGCGAGAACGATCGCGACGCGCCGCCCGATGACGAGCGTGTTGAGCACCGCCGCGAGGATGTAGAGGCTGCACATCGCGCCGGCCGTGCTGCCGAGCTCGTGCGCGAAGTACGTGATCATCGCGCCATCGACGAGACCGGCGATGATCGATCGCGCGCGCCCCCCAACGTCGTAGCGAATCAGGATTTGTTCGACGAGCGCGTATGCGAGGTACGCGAAGAGCGGCCACAGCATCCGGCGCGTCTCTTCGCCGAGCGCCGCGAGAAGCCCGAGCGCGATCCCGCCGACGACGAATCGACTCAGCGCCGCAAAAAAGACGAGGCGATGCTTCCGCATGCTGGCCCTATGATCGTACCGCAAGTCATGTGTCTCGTCGTTTTCGCGCTGAGCACAATCGAAGGATTTCCGTTCGTGCTCGCGGCCAACCGCGACGAGTACTTCGCGCGGCCGTCGGCGAGCGCGGCGTGGTGGGAGCACGACGGCGTCGAGATTTTCGGCGGGCGCGATCTCGAGAAGGGCGGGACATGGCTGGGGCTCACGCGCGCGGGGCGCATCGCGGTCGTGACGAACGTGCGCGACGTGACGAACCCCGCGCGCCCATCTTCCAGCTCGCGCGGATGGATCACGACAGGCGCGCTCACGAGCGCGCGCCTTCCGCCCGCGATCGCGCGCGACCCATTTCCGTCGTTCAACTTGCTCGTCGCGGAAGGCGACGCGACGTTCTATGCGCGCGACGACGGAGACACCGTGCGCGTCGCGCCCGGTTTTCACGGCCTCTCGAACCACCGACTCGACACGCCATGGCCGAAGGTGGAGCGCGCAGTCTCCGCGCTCGCCGCGATGAAATCGCCGACGCCCGATGCGCTCTTCGACGTTCTCGCCGACCGCACGCTCGCGCTCGACGACGCGCTCCCGAAGACGGGCGTTCCGCTCGAGGTGGAGCGCGCGCTCTCGCCCGCGTTCGTGAACCTGCCCGCCGTGGCTTACGGCACGCGCTGCTCGACCGTGGTGATGCGCGATCGCGCCGGCGTGATTCATTTCGAAGAGCGCACGTTCGATGCGAGCGGAGCGATCACGCGCGTCGTTCGTGCGTGATACCCTCGCAAACGCATGTCCGACGACGAACGCGAAGCGCCGCCATCGCTTCGGAGCGTCCCCGCTTCGTCGGAGCAGCTCGTCGGAACGCTGATCGACAAGCGCTACGTGCTGAAGCGCGAGATCGGGCGCGGCGGGATCTGCGCCGTCTACGCCGCGGAGCATCGCTACACGCGTCGCATGTACGCGCTGAAGGCGCTCTTGCCCGAATACAGGAAGCACCAAGAAGCGCGCGCGCGTCTCTTGGCGGAGGCGCGGATGCTCGGCGCGGTTCATCATCCGAACGTCGTCGAGGTGATCGACGCGGGCATGGACGACGGCGCGCCTTTCGTCGTGATGGAGCGCCTGCGCGCGAAGTCCGTCGAAGCGCTGCTCCTCGCGCGCGGCAAGCTCACGGTGCACGACGCGCTCGTCATCGGACGCTTCGCGGCGCTCGCGCTCGCCGCGGCGCACCGCGTGCGAGTCATTCACCGCGACGTGAAACCGGGCAACTTGCTCGTCGTGCGGAGCGAGAGCGGAAAATCGCTGAAGTTGATCGACTTCGGCGTCGCGACGAGCTGGGACGAGAGCCCGAGCGATGACGGTCCGCCGAGCGCGGTCGTCGGAACGCCGTATTACATGTCGCCCGAGCACATCGGCGGAAAGCGCGTCTCGCCCGCGACGGACGTCTACTCGTTCGGCGCAACGCTGTACGAGTGCCTCACGGGACAAGTTCCTTTCGCGGGAACGTTCGAGCAAGTCTACGCGCGCTCCGTGACCGCGCCGCGACCCGACGTGCGCAAGCTCAGGCCGGACGCGCCGGGAAAGCTCGCGGGCCTCGTCGCGTGTTGTCTCGCGGCCGATCCAAAAGACAGGTTCGCGAATGGAGGCGACCTCGTCGCCGCGCTCGACGCGATCAAGCTCGATGAAGGAAGCGCGCAGCCCGAAAATGATCCGTCGCGTCGCGGGCACGTGCGCGTCGCGTATCGCGCGCCCGTCGAGATGAAGCTCCCAGATGGAATGGTCGTCGAAGGCGCGATTCAAGATCTCTCCGCGAGCGGCGTGCTAGTCACGACGAACCAGACGGTCGCGACGAACACCGCCGTCACCGTGCGCTTTCCGCTCCCGTCAGGCGTGATCGTGACGAGCTCGGCCGTGGTGCGATGGCAGCGCTCGCCGCCGGACGACGCCTCACGCGTCGCGCTCGGCGTCGAGCTCATCGATCTCGCGTCGCCCTACAAACAAGCCATTGCCGAGTATGTGAGAAGCGTCGAAGCGTAGTCACGTTCTCGGGCACGGGTCTTGCGCGGAGTGACTGGGGCCTTACGTTCGGCGGTGAACTCATGCGGCCCGATAGACTCACCACCAAGAGCCAAGAAGCCATTCGCGAGGGCGTGGATCTCGCGGGGCGTCGCGGCAATCCCGAGCTCGTCCCCGAGCACGTCCTCCTCTCCGCGCTCTCGCAAGAAGAAGGCGTCGCGAGCCCTCTGCTCCAGAAAGCCGGCGTCGACATCGCGGCGCTCGAGTCGCGCTTGAACGAACGCATGGAGGGTCTGCCGCGCGTCACCGGCGGCGCCGAGCCGCAGCTCTCGCGCCGCGCGCTCGACATGATGCGCAAAGCCGAGGACGAAGCGAAGGCGCTCAAAGACGATTACGTCTCGGTCGAGCACTTCGTGCTCGCGCTCGCGAAGCACGATCGCGAAACGCAGGGCGTGCTCGAGGCATCGGGCGGCGTGAAATACGACAAGCTCCTCGCCGCGCTCGCGAGCGTGCGCGGTTCTCAGCGCGTCACGGACAAAGATCCCGAAGGGAAATTCCAAGCGCTCGAAAAGTACTGCCGCGATCTCACGCAGCTCGCGCGCAAGGGCAAGAGCGATCCCGTCATCGGGCGCGACGAAGAAATCCGCCGGGTCCTCCAGGTGCTTTCGCGCCGAACGAAGAACAACCCCGTGCTCATCGGCGAGCCTGGCGTCGGCAAGACGGCGATCGTCGAAGGCATCGCGCAGCGCATCGTGCGCGGCGACGTGCCCGAAGGTCTGAAGAACAAACGCGTCGTCGCGCTCGACATGGGCGCGCTCGTCGCCGGCGCGAAGTACCGCGGCGAGTTCGAAGATCGATTGAAGGCCGTGCTCAAAGAAGTCGAGACGGCCGCTGGGCAGATCGTCCTCTTCATCGACGAGATCCACACCATCGTCGGCGCAGGCGCAGCCGAAGGATCGATGGACGCCGCGAACCTCCTCAAGCCCGCGCTCGCGCGCGGCGAGCTCCGCTGCATCGGCGCGACGACGCTCGACGAGTACCAGAAGCGAATCGAAAAAGACGCCGCGCTCGAGCGCCGTTTCCAACCGGTCTACGTGTCGCAACCGAGCGTCGAAGACACGATCGCGATCTTGCGCGGTCTCAAAGAGCGCTACGAGCTCCACCACGGCATCCGCATTCAAGACGCCGCGCTCGTCGCCGCCGCGACGCTGAGCGATCGCTACCTCACCGAGCGCTTCTTGCCCGACAAGGCGATCGACCTCGTCGACGAGGCTGCCGCGAAAATCAAAATGGAAGCGGACAGCATGCCCGTCGAGCTCGACGTGGCGATGCGCAAGCTCACGCACTTCCAAATCGAGGAGCAAGCGCTGAAGAAGGAGCGCGACGCCGCATCGAAGACGCGCCTCCAAGCGGTGCAGCGCGAGATCTCCGAGCTCCGCGAGCAAGCCGACGCGATCCGCGCGCAATGGTCGAAGGAGAAAGAAGTCCTCGATCAAATTCGCGCGACGCAACCGAAGGCCGAAGCGCTCCGCGCCGAAGCCGACGAGCTGCAGCGCAAAGGCGATCTCGGCAAGGTCGCCGAGATCCGTTACGGCAAGCTCCCCGAGCTCGAGAAGAGAGTCGAAGAGCTCCGTCGCAATCTCGCGAAGGTCCAAGAGAAGGCGAGCTACTTGCGCGAAGAGGTGACCGACCAGGACATCGCGGCGATCGTCGCGAAGTGGACGGGCATCCCCGTCAGCAAGATGCTCCAAGGCGAGATGGAGAAGCTCCTCCACATGGAGGAGAACTTGAAGCAGCGCGTCGTCGGTCAAGACGAAGCTGTCATCGCGGTGTCGAACGCCGTGCGCCGCTCGCGCGCGGGCCTCGGCGACGAGCGCCGCCCCGTCGGAAGCTTCCTCTTCCTCGGGCCGACCGGCGTCGGCAAGACGGAGCTCGCACGCGCCCTCGCGGAGTTCTTGTTCGACGACGAGCGCGCGATGATCCGCCTCGACATGAGCGAGTACATGGAGAAGCACGCGGTCTCGCGTCTCATCGGCGCGCCGCCCGGATACGTCGGCTACGACGAAGGCGGCCAGCTCACCGAGCCCGTTCGCCGCCGTCCGTACGCGGTCATCTTGTTCGACGAAGTCGAGAAGGCGCACCCCGACGTGTGGAACGTGCTGCTCCAAGTCCTCGACGACGGTCGTTTGACGGACGGGCAGGGCCGCACGGTGAACTTCAAGAACACCGTCATCGTCATGACGAGCAACATCGGCTCGCAACACATCGCCGCGATCGAAGATCGCTCCGGAATCAGCGACGAAGACAAGAAGGAGCTCGTCCGCCGCGCGATGATGGAGGACGTTCGCAAAGCGTTCCGTCCCGAGTTCGTCAACCGACTCGACGAGATGGTCGTCTTCCACAGGCTCGATCGCAAAGAGCTCCGTGCGATCGTCGACATCCAACTCGGCCAGTTCTCGGCGCGACTCGCGAAGCGCGAGCTCCGCATCGAGCTCGACGACGGCGCGAAGGACTACCTCGCTGAGCTCGGTTGGGACCCGCAATACGGCGCGCGTCCGCTCAAGCGCGCGATCCAGAAGAATCTGGAAGACGCGCTGGCGAAGCGCGTGCTCGCGGGTGAGTTTCCGCCCGGGACGCGCATCGCGGTGTCGTGCGGCAAAGACGGGTTGACGTTCAAGTCGCACGCGCAGAATTGAGCACCCCGCCCCCTCCTGGCGTTGCCCAAAGCGGCCGCCGCCGAGGGGGTTGGTAGCGGAGATTCGAGCGCACTGGAACTGTGTGTATTGTGCAAATATCTCCGCTACCAACCCCTCATTTCGGCCGAAGGCCGAAATATGAGGGGGCGCGAACACGCGCAGGCTCGATCGTCAATGCATGCACTCTGCACGCATCCCGTAGTCACAGTGCGAGCCGAGCATGTTCGGGGGGGTGCCCCCAAATCAATCTGTAAGCCGCGCCCACGTCGCGCGTTGACCTCGCATGCGCAACTTTCTCTTCGCCTCCCTCCTCGCTTCCACACTTTCCACGCTCGCGTGCGGAGGCTCCCTCTACATGCCGAGTCGCGCCGCGAATTTCGACCCCGACGGCGCGGCACAAATCAACGACGAAGACGTGAAGAAGGCGTTCGAAGCAAAATCGCAGCTCGGCGCGCACTTCAACGTCGCGTATTTCGATTTCGACCCGAGCAAAGACGCGGACGTCGAGAAGACGCTCAAGGCGGTGCCTGGCGTGTCGAGCGTGTACGCGATCCCCGCGCTCGAAGCGACAGGGCAGCATCGGTTCGATTCGTCCGTGACTTCGCAGCCGCTCTCGATGAAGAAGCTCAGGCTTCTCGCGGCGCACGCGCACGCCGACGTGCTCGTCGTCGTCGACTACGCGCGCAAGACGGACGTGTCGGCGAACGCGCTCGCGATCTTCAATCTGTTCCTCGTGCCGGCTCTGTTTCTGCCGTTTCGCGACGTGAAGGTCGAGAGCGCGGTCGACGCGTTCGTCATCGACGTGCGAAGCGGTTACATGTACGGACACATCGCGCTCACGAAGAGCGCGAAGAAAACGAACCAAACGATCTACGCCGACGATGATGCGCTCGCCGCGAACGAGTGGACCGCGCTGTCGCAAGAGCTCGAAGGTGCGCTCGTCGGTCTCACCAAGCCTGACTGAGACCAGTCGCAACGGGAAAATGCGCCGCGAAATGCCGTGCCGTAAACATGTAACCTACATGTAATTCGACGAACCGACTTGCGCGAAGCGCGATCGTTGGTTCTACTCGAGGGATGTGGCTCGTTCGACGTCGCGTGCTGTCCGTGGCGGTCGCGGCCACGGCGCTCGCGCTCGTGAGCGGAGCGCCCTACTCCCGCGCTTCCGCGAGCCACGCGCACAAGACGCTCGCGACATCACCCAGCGCCGACGAGGCGCGCGAGCCCACGACCGTCGTCTCCACGTTCGAGCTCCGCTCCGCGAACACGCTCGAGTCGGTCACGGTGCGCTACGTCGACGGCGTGCTCGATCCGCAATCGAGGGCGCAAGTCGATCACTTGATGCGATGCCTCCGCACCGACAGCGCGAAGCCGATCGATCCGCGCCTCGTCGACGTCCTCCGTGACATCGCGCGCGAGGTCGACGCGCCGCTCTGGGTCGTCTCCGGTTATCGCGCGCCGCAGAACTGGCACGAGCACAACTTCCACAACCGCGCGCAGGCCGCGGACATCCGCGTCGACGGCATGCCCGCGTGGAAGCTCCGCAACATGGCGCGCAAGCTCGGCGTGCTCGGCGTTGGCTACTACCCGACGACGAACATGGTTCACGTCGACGTGCGCGACGAAGCCTATTACTGGACGGACTGGAGCGGCCCACACCAAATCGGCGTGGAGATACGCACCAGGTAGTTAGCCCTTCGTCGGGTCGCCCTTCTTGTCGTTGAGCGAAAACGCCTGACGCACGAACCCACCGAAGATCGTCTCGTCGATGATGTGCGTCTCGAGGATCTTCACGTGGCGCATCCGTTCGCCCTCGCCCTGGAGCATGCGCTTCGGATCGTCGAGATCGGCGCCGCGCCAAAAACCGAAGTTCACTTGCGCGGCGTGCGCCTTCACGTACGCGAATGGTCCCTTGTGCTCGAAGACGGGTTGCCCCCACTTGTAGACTTCGCTCGCGTTCGGCGTGGACGCCTTCACGATCGTGCGGAGCTTCTCGATGACGGCGCGCTGCCACGGCGCGACCTTCGTCAGGTAGCCGTCGACGCTGTCTTCGCGCGGCGCGACCTTCGGCTCGCTCGCCTTGGCCTTGGGCGCCTTCGCCGCCTTCGCGGGTTTGAGCGCCGGCTTCGGAGCTGGTTTCGATTTCGCGACCAGCTTGGCCTTCACGACGACTTTTTTTGCGACCTTCTTCGACTTCTTCGCGACGGTGTTCTTCTTCGCCATCGACGGCCTCTCACTCAACCCGCATCGAGCGCCGTCCCCTCGGCGCCGAGCTCGTGCACGGCAGATTGGATGTTCTTCGGAATCCACTCCTCGTCGGGCCCCTCCATGGGGAGGACGACAGGTTTCCCATCATACCGCAGCCGTTTGCCCGGAAAGACGAAAGTCCGAAACATGTAGACTGCAAGGGATTTTTGCTCGAGCGCAGGGTGAATTCCCTCGTGGAGCTCGTTCATGTGGGCCTCGCGAAGGAGGCTCCAGTGAAGGCCCGGGTGCTCGTGGTGGATGCCGTGAAAGCCGTTGTTGAACGTGAAAAAGTTGAAGATCCGGCCGACGAAGTTGCGCGAGTGGTTGAACGGGTGGTCTTGATCGCAGCCGTCGTGCTGGAGGTAGTTGACCGTCGTGATGCCGAACACGGCGAAGAAATGCGGGATGACGACGAACGCGAGCGCCTTTCGCCAGTCGACCGCGACGAGGACCGCCTTCGCGCCCCAACACACGATCATCTCGACGAGGAGCTGGTGATACCAGCGCGGCATCTTCGCCTTCATCAGCGAGACGTAACGGTAGTTCTCGCTGAAGATGTCGTAACCAACGCGCGGGAAGAACGCGAAGAGGTTGACGAGGTTCCAACCGAATTGGACCTTCGACGTGCGCATCAAATCGGCGCGCTGCTGCGTGAACTTGTGGTGCGAGAGGTTGTGACCGGGGACGTACTCGCTGACGGGAAATCCGTACGCGCACGTCAGCGCGACTTGGAAGAATTTGTTCGCCGTGCGGTTCTTGAACACCGGCGAGTGGAGCGTGTTGTGCGTGATGACCGCGCAGATCCACGACACGACGCACGTGAACGCGACGAGCGGAACGACGGCCCACCACGCGCGCGGTGCGAGCCTCCACTCCGCCACGAGAAACGCGTAATAAAAAGCGACGAACGCGAGCGTCCGGATGTCGGCCTTGAAGCGCAGCATCTCGGCAGGCTCATAACACGGAAGCGCGTTTTCACCGCTGCGTAAGCCCTTGCGCGTGAGAAGAGAGATCGCCAAGGCGCCAAGACGCCGAGAAAAAGGGTGGGTTTGGACGCCCTACACCAATTCTTTTGGCGCCTTGGCGCCTTGGCGCTCTTCCATCTCGCGCGTCCACTGCGTCCGGAGGAAGGCCTCGTGGGGTCTGCGCGCGTTTTCGCGCAGCGAGACCGCGATGGGCGTGACGCCGAGGAAGAACGCGAAGCACGCGATGGCGCCCGCGATGCTCACGTGACCGAAGTGGGGCGGCGTGAGGGCGACCGCGGTGGCCGCGGCGCACACGGCGAGCTCGATGGGAATGAAGAGCGCGATGAGGAGCGCCTTGCGGCGACAGAACGCGATGGGATCGATCGTCGAGACGAGCTCGGGCGTGATCGTTTTTCCGTCGAGCTTGCCGATGACCCATGCGCGGTCGCCGTCTTTGATTTTCACGCGCACGTCGCGCACGTAGCCCTTCGCTTTGCGCGCGCTTTCGTAGGCGCTCGTGAATGCCGCGTCGCTCGGACACGCCGTGGCCGCGTTGCGATCGGCGTCGGCGATCCACACTTGCGCCGAATCCGTCGCGACGACTTCGTAGTCATCGACCTTCGATGCGAAGACCTCTCCACCAAACGTCCGATCGTGAAACGCGATCGCTTCGCGCGAGCCATCGAGCGCGCGCCCCGTTTGCTCGACACGCCACTCCGCGAGATCGCCGCGCGCGGTTCCGACGATCGCGCCGCGCGCGAGGCGCACGATCCGGCGTAAATCCGCCAGATCCTGAATTGCCGCCGCCGCGACGAGCAGCGCCGTGACCCACACGACGCCCAAACACAAAACCCCCATCACCTCACGCGACAGCATCGGCTTCCGCTTCTGCGCGTCGGATTTCCCGCGAGGGGAGCGGGATGGGCTCGACGTTCGTGCGCTCGCCGGAGCGCTTCGCCGGCCGCGAGAAACGCAGCAAGTACGTGCGCGCGAGATAAAAGAGCATGCTGCGCTCATCGAGCGTCGGATCCATGCGCGGAACGACCTCGCGATCGTGCGCGCGCGCGAGCTCCGACCAGTGCATGCCCGCCCGGTTGTGATGGATCGTGTGGAAGCCGTTGTTCATCATGAAAAAGTTGAACAGCTTGCCCACGAAATTGCGCGAGTGGTTCCATTCGGTCGTCGTGTCGCATCCGTCGTGCTGGATGATGTTGATCCGCAAAAACGCAGCGCGCGCCCCAGAGCTGCGGCACGACGACGAAGAAGAGCGCGGTCCAGAAATCGATCACGAGGAGCACGCCCGTGACGCCGAACGCGAAGACGAGCTCGCTCGTGTACTGACGGCGAAACTCTCCGCGCCCGCGAATGCGCGCCCAGCGCTGCACGCCGTTGAAGGTGAGGGGACCGGCGACGTTCGGGAAGTGGACGATGTTGAGGAGGTTCCACTTGAAGCGAACGTGCTCGGGCGCGGCCCAATCGGGCTGGCCGTCGTCGTCGAAGTGGTGGTGCACCAAGTTGTGCGACGGGATGACCGCCGAAATCGGAAAGAGCCCGCCGAACGACAGCAAGTACCGGAACAGCATGTTGAGGCGCTTCGACTCGAACATGCCTTGATGGAGCGTGTTGTGCCCGACGACCGCCGTGAGGAAGGAGAACGCACATGCCGCACCGAGAAAGGCGATGTTCCGGCACGCGGGCACGAAGAACATCGACGCGAGAAGCGCGTAGTACGTCGCGACCGTCGCGAGCTGGCGGACGTCAGCCGGGTGCTTCACGCCGTGCTTCTACAAAAAATGCGGGTTTTCAGCCAGTGCGAACGATTCTCCGCATCGGAAAAACGTCACGCACTCGACGTATCCGGAAAAATTCGCTACTCAGACGGGCGGCGTGGCCGGCGCCGCAGGTGAACTCAAAGTGGGGCCTCTTAAGTTCCTGACCGAACACCCTTTCCAGCAGTTCAAGAAGAACCGTCGGTTCTATCTGCATTACGACGCGTTCTATCTGCTGCTTTCCCTCATCGCGGTCGCGGTGATGGCGCTCACCCATTTCCGTCCGCTCGGCACGTACGTCGACTGGCAGCCTTGGCACTTCGTCGTGTTCGGGCCGGTCATTCTGTATTTCCTGATTTTGCTCGCACTTGTGGATTCACAACGCGACGCACGGGAATTTCCCGAAGTACGTGAACCGCATCGTCGGCGAGGTGCTCGGCGTCATCGTCTTCGTTCGCTACGCGTCGTGGGACATCGTCCACATGCGGCACCACCGCTTCTCGGACGACGGCGGCAAAGACCCGCACCCGACCTACCCGAGCTACTGGAAGTCGTTCTTCTCGAGCATCATCTACGTCGAGAAGCAGCTCCAGCAGCAGTACTGCGACGTCTGGGGCGACACCGAAGAGAACCGCAAATACGAAGCCTTCCGCGCGAAGGTCAGCTACGGCACGAACGTCGTCCTCGCGATCGCCTGGTACATGTTCCTCGGGCCGGTCGGGTTCTTCGCGATTTTCTTCCCGCTCAACGTGATCGCTGCGGCGTTCGTTGGGCACTTCAATTGGTCGACGCACAACGGCGCGGCGGGTCGCGATTTTCGCCCCGTGAATTTGAACCACGGCTACTTCTGGCTCGGCAACAAGCTGTTCACGGGCATCTACTTCCACGCGAACCACCACAAGCGTCCGCACCTCTTCAATCCGATGCGGTGGAACGACAAGTTCGGTCCGCAAGAGGCGCCCGTCGACGCGCCGCAGACCACACAAACAGCGTGACGTTCGATTAGGCTGCGGGCGTGCAGTCCTACGGCCCCGCGTATCGCATCACGACGCCGCGGCTCGTGCTCCGATGTTGGGCGCCGAGCGACGCGCCCAACGTGCAGCGCGCCATCGACGGGAGCCTGAAGGAGCTTCGCGTGTTCATGCCGTGGGCCGCGGCGGAGCCCGAGCCCGTCGAGACGAAGGCCGAGAGGCTGCGCCAATTCCGCGGGCGCTTCGATCTCGGACAAGACTTCGTCTACGGCGTGTTTTTGCGCGACGAGAAGGAGTGCATTGGTGGCGCGGGGCTTCACACGCGCCAAGGTCCGACGATTCGCGAGATCGGATACTGGATCGCGACCGCGCACACGAAGAAGGGCTACGCGACGGAGCTCGCTAGCGCGCTCGTGCACGTGGCCTTGCGCGTGGATCGCGTGCCGCGCGTCGAGATCCGGTGCGACCCGGACAACCTCGCGAGCATCGCCGTCGCGAAGAAGATCGGGATGAAGCTCGAAGGCACGCTCCGCGCGAACGTCATCCAGCCCGACGGGTCCGTGCGCGACACCGTGCTTTTCTCGGCGATCGCGGCAGAAATCGACGCCCTCCCGCCGATCGAAATCCGCGCGGAAGGCGCCCTCGGAGAGCGACTTTTGTGAAGGCCCAAATACGCGATCGACTGGGCCGCACGCTCGGCACGCTGCGCCTTTCGGTGACGGACCGCTGCAATCTTCGATGCATCTATTGCATGCCCGAAGACGATTACGTGTGGCTTTTGCATGATTCGATTTTGACCGAAGAGGAGCTCGAGCGCGTCGCGCGCGCGTTCGTGTCGCTCGGGACGAGCGAGGTGCGCATCACGGGCGGCGAGCCGCTGCTTCGTCCGGAGATCGAGTCGATCGTCGCGCGCATCGCGCGCATCGAAGGCGTGCGCGACGTCGCGCTGACGACGAACGGCGTGCTCTTCGCGGAGCATGCAGAGGCGCTCAAGCGCGCGGGGCTCCACCGAGTCACGTTCAGCGTCGATACGTTGCGCAGCGAGCGCGCGCGCGCGATGTCGCGGACGACGCGGCTCGAAGACGTGCTCGCCGGCGTGCGCGCGGCGCGCGCGGCAGGATTTCGCGGGACGAAGATCAATGCGGTCGTGATGCGCGGGAAAAACGACGACGAGATGACGGAGCTCGCCAGTTTCGCGTGCGCGCACGACGCGGAGATGCGCTTCATCGAGTACATGGACGTCGGCGGCGCGACGCGGTGGAGCGCTCGTGACGTCGTGACGCGCGACGAGATGCTCTCCGCGCTCGGAAATCCCGAGCCCATCGAGCACGACGGCGCAGCACCGGCCACGCGCCATCGCATGCGGGATGGCACCATCGTCGGCGTGATCGCGAGCACCACCGCGCCGTTTTGCGCGCGCTGCGATCGCGCGCGCGTCACGGCGGATGGGATGTACTTCGGTTGTCTCTACGCGGAGCGCGGAACGGATTTGCGCGCGCCGCTCCGCGAAGGCGCGAGCGTGGAGGAGATCGCCGGCATCGTGCGCGCGCAGTGGGAAGCGCGCGAGGATCGCGGCGCGGAAGAGAGGCGCTCTCTCGCGGATAGGCAGCCGCTGATTCCGATCAGTCGACTGCGCGCAGACCCGCACAGGGAGATGCACACGCGCGGCGGGTAACGGCGGTGGAGTCGGAGACGGGGGCGGAGTCGGGGACGGAGTCGGAGACAGAGACGGAGTCGGAGTCGGGACAGCGTGCGAACTAGAGGACGTACAAAGCGCCGGAGTCGTCGAGCATCCCCGAGTCGCCCGTTTTGAAATAACCGTTGGTCGTCGCGGCGGTCGTCACGAGGCTCGACGTGCGCACGGTGATCTCGCCGACGACCTTGGCAGGCGTCGCGGCGCCCTTTTCGTCGACGATGCGGACGTCGACGTTCGGCAGCACGCGCGCGGGCTCGTTCTCTCCCGCGAGGAGCGCGATGGGACCGCACGCGGGATGACGATGGACCGCGATGTCCGTCGCGCCCGATGGAGGCGTCGCGTCTTCGTCGCCGCCGTGAATGAAGAGCGTGCGCGTCGCTTGGCGCGCTTCCGTTGCGACAGCCTCGCCGGGCCACGCGCGAAAGCACGCGCCGCTGAGGGCGCATGCGACCGCCGTCTCTGCGAACGCGGTGCCCGATACGTCGTCGGCTCGCGTGAGATCGAGCCCGCGCGCGATGCTCGACGCGCGCGCGAGAAGAACGCGATGCGACAGCGCGCGCACGGCGCCGCCGGTCTCGCGCTCGATCCACACGTCGTCGAGATCGACGCGCCGGTGCACGTGAGCCAAATCGTCTTCTTCGGCGATGGCGGTGTCCCACGAGACGTAGACGGCCGTGCCGGCGTGTTCTTCCGTCGAAGGGCCGCGCACGATGATCGCGGCGACGTGCGGCGCGCGCGCGACGGCGTGATGGAACGTGGGTGCGAACGCCGCGTCGATGATGAGCGCGCGCGCTCCCGTTTCGCGGAGCGCCGCGGCGAGCTCGCCCGTGTCGGCCGTGTCGAGCGCGACGCCGACGGCGGAGGCTTTCGCGATCGCCCAAAACGCGACGAGCGCGTCGATCCCATCGAGGAGCGTCGCGACGCGATCGCCTACGCCGACACCGCGACGCTCGAGCGCCACGGCGAGCGCGCTCGCGTACGCATCGAGCTCGGCCCACGTGATCGTGCGCGCGCCCGCGATCGCCGCGATGTCCTCATTGCGCGCGGCTGCGGTCTCGAGCGCGTCGGCCAAGAGAAGCATCACCGGCATCGAGCGATGTTAACTAGCGCGCGGAAGCGGCAGGCGGAAGCAGAACGTCGTGCCCATCTTCGAAGACTTCACCGTGACTTGCCCGCCGTGATCCTCGACGATGCGCTTCACGAGGGCGAGACCGAGGCCCGCGCCCGTCGCCTTCGTCGTGAAGAACGGCTCGAAAATCCGCGGCATGTCTTCTTCGGCGATGCCCGGGCCGTCGTCGGCGACGGCAACGAGCACGTCGGTTTTGTCCGGGCAAAGCTGCGCGCGGAACTTGAGCAACCCGCCATGCGGCATGGCTTGGATCGCGTTGAGCGTCACGTTCAAGAGCGCTTGGCGCATCAAGCGACGGTCCACCGAGATGAGCGGAAGATTTTCCTCGACGGACACCTCCATGCGCACGTTGGGAGCGAGGCTCACGGCGTCGGCGACTTCGCTGATCACGCGGCCGAGGTCGTCGCGCGCCAAGGTGAGCTGCCTTGGTCGCGCGAAGTCGAGCAAGTCGCCGACGATCTGATTGAGCCTCTCGCACTCCTCGCGGACGATGCCGACCAGCGTCGATCCTTCGGGTGACGATCCATTCACGATGCGCGAGAGCGAAGTCGTCGCGTTGAAGATCACGCCGAGCGGATTTCGGACTTCGTGCGCGACCGTCGCGGCGAGCTCGCCGAGGCCGGCGAGCCTCTCTCGCTTCACCATCTCGGCGCGCGTGTGCGCCACCTCTTCGTAGCTCTGGCGGAGCGAGTCGTAGAGGCGCGCGTTGGCGATCGACAAACCAACCTGCGCGACCATCGCCGTCGCGAGCTCGAGCCACTCTGGCGTGAACGTGCGCGGGCCGCGCGTTTCGTCGAGCATGACGACGCCTTCGAGGCGCCCGCGCGTCACGACGGGCAGCGCGCACAGCGCCGTCTCTTCGAACTGGGCGACGAGCGGCGCAGCTTTCGCGAGCGGATCATTCTGCGTGTCTTCGATCGCGATGACGCGGCGTTCGCGCGCGGCGCGCGCAGTGATGCTGTGCGGATCGCCGAGCGGGATCGTGATCGCCTGCACGCGATCGCGGCGCCCATGCGACGACGCGCCGCCGCGCAGCGCGTCGGTTTTTTCGTCGTAGAGCAAGATGAAGCAGCTCGAGACGTCGAGGAGCTGGACGAGCGAGTCGGCGGTCAGGCTCATCACGGTTCCGAGATCGAGCGTGCCCGACGTGGTGCGCGCGAGCTGCAGGAGGAGCTGCGTGTCACTCAGCATGCGTCGCGCGGCATCGCTCGCTTCCACGAAGCTCGAAAGGGGTTTGCCCTCGACGTCCTCGCGACGAACGCCGCGCTCGTCCAACCACGCGCGGTTCGCGATGACGATGTGGTCGTCGCGCGTGACGACCGTCGGTTGCTCGACGGCCTCGACGATCTTGCGGACCTGATCTTCCAACGCGCGAGGGGACTGCATCGGCGCGTTGAAGCATACCTCGTCTTCGCGCGAGCAGGCTTGGTCGCGCGATGAGATTAGTCTCGCCTGTACATCGTCACGACGCATGCGCCGCCGAGGCCGAGGTTGTGCTGCAGCGCGACCTTGGCGTTCGGAACTTGGCGCTTGTCGGCTTGACCGCGAAGCTGCCAAACCAATTCCGTGCATTGTGCAAGTCCGGTGGCGCCGAGCGGGTGGCCCTTCGAGAGCAATCCGCCCGACGGGTTCGTCACGTATTTCCCGCCGTAGGTGTTCTGCCCTTCCCAGATGAACTTCTCGGCTTCGCCTTCTTTGCAGAGCTGCAGCCCTTCGTACGTGAGGATCTCGTTGGCGGTGAAGCAGTCGTGGAGCTCGACGACGTCGACGTCCTTGGGGCCGACTCCGCTCTTCTCGTAGACCTTCTTCGCGGCCTCGACGGTCATGTCGTAGCCGACCATCTTGATCAGCGAGTCGCCGAAGCTCGAGCCGTAGTCGGTCGTCATCGCTTGCGCGGCGATGTAGACGGGCTTCGAGATGCCTTTGCGTTTCACGAAGTCGTCCGACGCGAGGATCGCCGCGGCCGCGCCGCACGTCGGCGGGCAACATTGGTATCGCGTGAGCGGGTCGAACACCTCGGGCGAATTCATGATCTCGTCCAACGTGAGCGGCTCGTTGAAGATCGCGAACGGGTTCTTGCGCCGCGTGCTTGCGCGCCTTCTCGCTGACTTTGCCGAACGTTTCTTTCTTCGTTCCGTAGCGCCAGCGGTACTCGCGGCCCGCGCCGCCGAACATCTGCGCGGCGGGCGGCGCTTGCGCGAATCCCTGCACGTCGTTCATGACGCCCGCGTGCTTGTCGAGCGGGTTCGTGCGGTCGGTGAACTTCGACGCGAGCGCGCCCTTCTCCATCTGCTCGAAGCCGACGACGAGCACGCACTCGGCGAGCCCGCCTTCGATCGCCTGGCGCCCGAGCATGAGCGCGGTCGATCCCGTCGAGCAGTTGTTGTTCACGTTGAAGACGGGATGCCCGTGAGCCCGACTTCGTACACGGCGCGCTGCCCGCACGTGCTGTCGCCGTAGACGTAGCCCGCATAAGCCTGCTCGACCTCGTCGTACGAAACGCCGGAGTCTTTGAGCGCCTCGCGCGCCGCCTTCGACGCCATCACGTTGTAATCCTCGCTCGCGCCCGGCTTCGCGAACTTGATCATCCCGACGCCAATCACATTAACTTTGCGACCCATTTGCATGCTCCTTAGATGAGGTCTTTCAAGATGCCGAGCTTGTGCGCGAGGCGAACGTCGCCGTCGACGCGCAATCGTCCGTTTTGGTAGAGCGACTGAATCGACGCGCCTTTGACGAGCGCGGTGAGATCTTCATCGCCGATGGTCACGATCGCAGCGGGTTTCGAGCCTGATTTCGCTTCGAACCCGACGTCGTACGTCTTGCCTTCGACGACGAATTGAATCACCGCGCCGATCTCCTGAGCGAGCTTCGGATTTTCGGCGATGCGTTTGCCGAGCGCCTCGAAGATCTTCGGAGCGTTGTTGCCGACGACGATTTCGGCCGCCGACGTTTGCGCCGGAGCCGCGCCCGCGCCTGCCGCCTTCTTCGCGGCGACTGCTGCGGCTGCTGCGTTCTTGTCGATCTTCTTCAAGAACTCGAGCTTCTGCGAAGCCATCACGTTGCCGCTGATGCGAAGCTTCTTGTCCATGAAGAGCTTCATGGCGTCGGCCTTGCCGCTCGTCATGTCTTGGAAGTCCGCGTCGGATAGCTCGAGCGTGCACTCGGCCTTCGCGGCTTCACCCGGCGTGACCTTCGCGCGACTTGAGGTCGACCGTCCACGACGAGTCGGGGTTCGTCAGCTTGAACAAGTAGACGACGCCGATCTTCTGCATCTCGGCGGCGTTCTTCTCGACGTGATCCTGAATCGCGAGGAACACGTCTCCGCTCATGCTCCCCGCGGGCGCTGCCGCCGCTGCGGGAGCTGCCGCCGCCGCGCCGCCACCCGCGCGTTTTGTCATGGCGTCGATGACCGATTGCGGATCGATCTTCTTCAAGAACTCGAGCTTCTGCGACGCCATCAAATCGCCGCTGATGCGGAGCTTCTTGTCCATGAAGAGCTTCATCGGATCGGCCTTGCCCGTACACATGGCCATGAAATCGGCGTCGCGACAGCTCGAGCGTGCATTGCGCAGGTGTGGCGCTGCCGCTCGCGACGGTCGCGGTCTTCGTGTCGACCGTCCACGTCGCATCGGGGCTCGTCAGCTTGAACTGATAGACGACGCCGATCTTCTTCACGGCGTCCGGCGTTCTTCGCGAGGTAGTCGCCCATGCCCGCGAAGATGTCCGCTGCGATCGGCATCGCGCTCGGCGCAGCCGCGTCGTCGCCGCGGCTGCCGCCTTCTTCGCCTTCGGCTTCGGGATCTCCGTGTAGAGCTCCACCGCCGCGTTCGAGATGACGACCTTGTCGCGCTCCTTCACCTTTGTGCGGAAGATGATCTTCTGCCCGTCCTTCCACATCTCCGTCACGAGCGTCTCGCCGGGGAACACGCTGTCGGCGAAGCGCACCTTGATGCTCTTGAAGAAGCGCGGGTCGCCGTTCGAGAACGCCTTGATGACCGCGCGCGCCGCGAAGCCGAACGTGCAGAGGCCGTGGAGGATCGGCTTGTCGAAGCCGAACGCCGTCGCGAAGCCCGGATCGGCGTGGAGCGGGTTGATGTCGCCGCTCAGTCGATAGAGGAGCGCCTGGTTCGGGTGCGTCTTCTCCTCGATGACCGCGTCGGGCTTGCGATCGGGCGCGACGTTCACTTCGCCGCTCGGTCCGCGATCGCCGCCCCAGCCGCCCGCGCCGCGCACGAACGACGTGAGCTCGTTGTACGCGAGCTCTTCGCCGGTCTCGTCGGTCGTCGTGATCGACGTGACGACGACGGCGTTCTTCCCCTTGTCGAAGATGTCCTTGATCTTCACCTTGTGCGAGAGCTTCGCGCTCGGCGGGAGCGGCCGCTTCACCTCGGTGTACTGCTCGCCGTGGAGGATGCGCTCGAAGCCGTAGTTCAAGCCCGGCGCCTTCTCGCCCTTCTTGAATTGCTCGAAGATGACGCGCATCGCGGGGATGACCGCGAACGTCGGCAGCGCGTAGAAGCCCTCGCCGCTCATTTCGTACACGAGCGAGAGATCCTTCGGATCGAGCGGGTTCTCCGCGGCGCCGACGCCGAGCGCGTAGAGCGCGACGTCGCGCTCGTCGTACTTGTTCGTGATGGGCGGGAGCTCGCGCTTCGAGCGCCGCGTCGACGTCGATGAAGTCGTTTCCGCCGCGCGATTTCTTGTCGAGGTTTCCGAGGATGGGTTGCATCGACGAGGTGATATCGGTCGGGTGCGTGACTTTTTCGAAGCCCGCGATCGCGTCCCAATTTTTCTGAAGGAGCTCGGGCGTGAACGTGCGGCCGAGTCGGAAGGTTTTTCCTTCAGCGCGCTCCCAGCGGAGCTTCGCGTAGAAGCCGCCGCCGACTTCGAAGAGCCCGCCGGTCTCTTCGCACGACTGGTGACAGAGAAGCGCGACGAGCGGCGAGACGTACTCGGGACGAAGCGCTTCGATGAGGTTCGGCGGAAGGACCGTCTCCGTCATGCGCGAGCCCGCGATGGGCGCGATCGCGTTGACGTGGATGTTCTTTTTGCGTCCTTCGATCGCGAGCGTGTTCGAGAGACCGACGAGGCCGAGCTTCGCCATCGAGTAGTTCGATTGGCCGAAGTTTCCGTAGATGCCGGCGGCCGATGCCGTGAAGATCACGCGGCCGTAGCCTTTGTCGCGCATGCCGCCCGTCACGTTCCACGCGGCGTGCGTCACGCGGAATCCGCCGAGCACGTGCACGCGGTAGATGAGATCCCAATCTTCCGGCGTGATTTTTTGGAACGACGTGTCGCGGAGGATGCCCGCGTTGTTGATGACGATGTCGACCTTGCCGAACGCGTCCATCGCGGTCTGGACGATCTTGCTGCCGTCCTCGACGGAGTCGTAGTTGGCGACCGCTTCGCCGCCCGCGTCTTTGATCTCTTTGACGACCGTGTCGGCCGCGCCCGAGCCTTTGCCCGTGCCGTCGTGCTTTCCGCCGAGATCGTTGACGACGACCTTCGCGCCGCGCGACGCGAACAAAAGCGCGTGCGACTTCCCGAGCCCATTGCCCGCGCCCGTGACGATGACGACACGCCCATCGAACCGCAAATCCGCCATGAGTGACTCCGCTCGTAAAACTTTCCCTAGAAACCTTTAGCGTGCGAAATATTCTCCGTCGGGCTCATTTCGTCAAGAGGGAGGCCGCCAAAACGTCAAGACGAGAGGAGATTTGCCACAAGAAGAAATGACCATTTCCGGCGATCGAGCCAGCTCGATAGTCTGAACGGATGAAAACCAAAGGGGCTCTTCTGATTGGCGTCTTCGCCGTGGTCGTGTGGACATCGGTCGCGTGCATGCGCGCGAGCGACCGAAACGAGTCGTGTCAACGCAGCGCCGATTGTTCAGGCGATCTCGTTTGCGTAAACGGCACGTGCGGGCCTGTGAACCTCGGTATCACGCCGGCGACGAACCAGTGCGTCGCAATCCAGTGCTCGACCGCCGACGACTGCTGCGCGAACCCGCCGTGCACCAACTACGCGTGCACCGCAGACAAATGCGTGAACAGCACGTCGTGCCAAACCAACATCGACTGCTTCGGACTGACTCCGATCTGCAACAACGGTGCATGCGTTGCCTGCGTGCAAGACACCGACTGCGGCAACAACGAGACGTGCACCAACAACGCGTGCACGGCTTCGTGCACGGCCGACAACGAGTGCCCGATCTTCTACGCGTGTACGAGCGGCGCGTGCACGAACGTCGGCTGCGCGTCCGATCGCGAATGCGTGCTCTACCGAGACAGCGAGTTCGCGTTCTGCGACAACTCGACGACCCCACCGACGTGCTCGATCAAATGCGACAACGACTCCGAGTGCGGCAAGCTCGAGCTCTGCGTGAACCACGGGTGTGTCCCTGCGGGATGCAGCACGGACGAGGAGTGCAAGGCGATCCTCGGGCCGCTCCCACCCAACGAGCACGCGGTCTGTCGCGCGCCGCAGTGATCGCAACGTCGGCCGATCTCTACTAACAATCGCGTTCGTGATCATCGCGACGTGGAACGTGAACGGCATTCGCGCGCGGCAGGTGCGCGTGATGGAGTGGCTCGCCGAGCGCAAACCGGATCTCGTGTGTCTTCAGGAGCTGAAGACGAAAGAAGAGGAGCTCGACCGTGATGCGTTCAAGGCCGCGGGGTATCACGCGGCCGTCGCGGGGCAGCCCGGGTGGAACGGCGTCGCGGTGCTCGCGAAGGAACCGATCGAGCCCGCGGTGAAGGAGCTACCAGGCGCCGGCGAGCTCGGCGCGCGCTTCGTCACCGCGCACGTGAAAAGCGCGGGCATCGAGATCACGAGCTTGTACGTCCCGAACGGCAAGACCGCGTCGCACCCCGAGTTCAAGACGAAGCTTCAGTGGCTCGAGAAGCTCGCCGAGCACGTCGAGTCGCGCAAACAAAAAGACGCGCCGATGCTCCTCGGCGGCGACTTCAACGTGTGCCTCACGGATCTGGATTCGTATTTGGGCGCGCGCGCGCACGGGACGATCTTTCACACCGACGAAGAGCGCACGCTCGTGAACCGACTCACCGCCTCGGGTCTCGTCGATTTGTATCGCGCGAAGTTTCCGGCCGAGCCGGGCTACTCGTGGTGGGACTACCGCGCCGGCGCGTTCCACAGAAAGCTCGGCATGCGCCTCGATCTCCTCCTCGCGACCCCCGCGGTCGCAAACCGCGTGACGAACGTCGTCATCGATCGCGAGTTCCGAAAAAAAAGCAAAACGAGCGGCGCGCTCCCATCGGACCACGCCCCGGTCTACGCAGTCCTCGACTGAGCGCCTTTCCTCGCGTGACCAGGCTTGGTCGCGCGATGTGATTGCCTGATCTTGCACGTCGACGGCAACAATTTTCCTTTCGTGAACGCGTGACACGCGCCATGATTTGAAACAAAGGAGCGCAGTCCATGCGATCCATGCAGTCTCTCTTTCTTGTGGGTTTGGCCGGCGTGCTCGCAGCGTCTCTTCCGAGCTGCACCGACGGAAACGGGAACAACAACGACGCGGGCACGGATTCGGGCCCCACGTGCGATCCGCACGGCGCGAGCGGTACGACGTTCGTCGACGCGACCCAGGCGTGGGGACTCGGATCCGTCGTCGGCAATCGCATCGTCTCCGCCGATCTCGACGGCGACGGCTATCCCGATCTCATCATCCACGCGATCGGCAGCAACAACCGCGAGACGATCGGCACGCCGCCGAAGCTCGTCTGGGTCTTGATGAATCGCCCGAATCCGTCCGGTGGGCGGCAGTTCGTCGACGCGACGCAAGACAGCGGGCTCTTTCAAGTCCGCGGCGGGTCGACGACGCAGTTTCGCTCCGCGCATATCGCGTCCGTCGGCGACGTCGACAACGACGGCGACCTCGACGTCTTCAGCGGCACGTACGTCGATCCCACGAACCCGACGACCGACACCGGCGACCGCAGCGAGATCATGATCAACGACGGCACGGGCCACTTCACGCTCGCGCCCGTCTCCGATCCGCATCCGATCCGCGACGGACCTCTGGCCGACGACCGGCGCGACGATGACCGACATCGATCGCGACGGTCACCTCGATCTGTTCGTGGGCTTTTGGTACCAATATTACGGACAGACGTACGCGGGCGTTCAAGCGCAGCTCTACAAAGGCGCGGGCGACGGGACGTTCAAGACGATCACGAATCAAGTCGGCTTGCAGACCAACGCGTTCGGCTTCGCGCAGAACACGAGCGGCCAAGCCCGCGTACGGCGTGACGTCATGCGACGTCGACGGCGATGGATCGCCCGAGCTCATGGTGAGCGCCTACGGTCGCGAGTGGAACTTTCTCTACCAGAACGACGGAACCGGAAATTTCTCCGAGGTGGGACAAGCCTCGGGCTTCGCATCCGATTCCGACGTCGACTACATGCACCGGCTCTCGCCGGACGTCGGGCCGAACGAGTTCTTCATGTGCTACTGCACGCTCCACGCGACCGAGGCGGATTGCGCGGGCGTGGAAGCGCCCACGATCCAGTGCCCGTCTCCGGCGGACGCCGATTGGGCGCACGGCACCGACGATCAACCGTGGCGCAGCGGCGGCAACAATTTCTCGACGTACTGCGGCGACGTGAACGGCGATGGCATGCTCGACCTCTACACCGCTGGCATCCACCACTGGCACATCGGTCAGTCCGGCGACAGCTCGGAGCTCCTCGTCAACACGACGCAGAACGGAACGATCAGCTTCGATCGTCCGGGCAACGCGAACACCGGCATGGCGTGGCCGCACCCGACGAGCGATTGGAACGAAGGCGGCTTGATGGTCGCCGGCGGCGATCTCGACAACGACGGCCGCGAGGATCTCGATCGTCGCCGCGAGCGACTACCCGAATCAGTTCGGTTTGGTCTTCCACCAGAAGCCCGACGGAACGTTCGAAGAAGTCGGCGAGCAGTGGGGCCTGCACCACGCGTGCATGAGCGGTCTCACCATCGCGGACTTCGATCGCGACGGCGATCTCGACGTCGTCGTCGGCTCGGGCACCGCGCGCGACTGCGGAACCATCTGGAAGACGAACGAGGTTCACCTCTACGAAAACAAAGGCGCGAGCGCGCAAGCGTGGATCCAGATGCGCCTCGTCGGAGACGGGAAGGGCGCGAACACGAGCGCGTACGGCGCGCGCGTGCAGCTCGCGGCCGGCGGCGTCACGCAAACGAAAGAGCGCGACGGCGGCTACGGCCACATGGGCATGATGAACGACACGGTGCTCTCGTTCGGTCTCGGCGCGTGCTCGCAAGCCGACAGCGTCACGGTTCGCTGGCCCGATCAAGCGCTCACGCAGCAGACGTTCAACAACCTCAGCGCGGGAAAACTGTACGAGCTGCGAATGGGCGACACGACGCCGCACGTCGTCACGCCGAAGTGAATCGCCTGAGCGCCTCGTAGACGCTTTCGCTCGAGAGAAGATCGAGGTGGCCCGTGCCCAGCGCGATGAACTGATTCTTGCGCTTCGATTCGCCGAGCGCGCTCTCGATCGGAACGAGCCCATCGCCGAGCATGCGCTTTCGCACGTGCTTGGAAGTCGTCCCCGCGATCGCGTAGAGCGCGACGTCGTCCGGCATCGGCTCGCTCGCGCCGTGGCGTAAATCCATGACGCCCGCGCTGCGCACGCGACCGAGCTTCGCGAGCGGCGCGCTGTACTTCGTGATGCCGAGGAGCTTCTCGAGCACCACGCCCGCGCGCTCGAGCGGCGCGCCTCGATGCGGCGTTCCAATCGTGACGATGCGATCCACCTTCGTGCGCCACGCGTATCCGGATTCGCTTCCGAAATGACACGCGCTCCGCGCGACGAGGCCGCCCATGCTGTGACCGACGAACGCGATGGACTCGATCGGAACGGGCCAGCTCGCCGTGACCTTCTCGAGCTCGGCCGCGAGATCGCGACCGCTGTCGGCGATGCGGCGACCGCTGTTGTATTGGACGTAGACGGGCGTCACGTCGAGATCGCGCGCGAGCGCCGCGCCGTGGTCGTGTCCGCCGCGCGTCCACTGCGAATCGGTCATCGACGATCCGTGCACGAGCACGACGATGCGCGCTCGCGCTGGGCCGCGCGCTTGGAGTCGCATCGCAATCGCGAGCGCGTTGTTCGTTTCGGCGAGGTAATCGCCGATGACGCCGTTGAGCGCCGCGCGCACGACTTCTCGATCATCACCGGGCGCGCTCTCGCCGAGGAGCGGCTCGAGGCGCCCGAGCGCGAAGTCGATTCCGGATCCGACGACGTGCGTGACGCCGCGAATGGTCGCGTACGTGGGCGCCGAAAAAATGCGCGCGGGTGCTCCGCCGATCGCGTGATGCATCGCCTCGACGATGTCCGTCACGCGCTTGGTCGCGTCGACCGCGAGCTTGCTCGCCGCGCGGAGATCGCTCGCGTGACTCCGCCGACGCGTCATTTTTTCGTGCCCGCGTCCCCGCCGAGCGGCGCGCGGTGCTCGCCTTCCATCTGGCCCCACGTGTTCCCCACGGGCGCCGCGACGACTTTGAGCGAGATGCTGGGCGTCGTCGCGTCGAGCACGGCGAGCCTGCGATCGAGCGCGGGCTTCGCGCCGGCGCTCGTGTGCGACGCGCCGTCGTGGAGCGCGGCGAGCGCGTCCTTCCACAATGCGAGCGCGCCGGCTGCGCCGCGAAACAAACCTTCTCCATACGCTCCGCCGGGACCGTCTTTGCGTCCGAGATCGTGTTGCACGCACGCCGAGTGATCCGGTGAGTCTTGTGGCGGCATCGCGTCGACGCTCGCGCCTCCACCGAGCATCTCGTACGTCTTGCAGGCGCCGGGGATCGACGCAGCGACGTCGGCGACGAATGCACGCGCGTCCGCGTCCGCGTCGATCGGGCGTGCGTGTTTGCTAGCGACGAGGCTCATCTCGAGCGAGACGGCGAGGCGCAGCGCGTCCGCGCCGGGTCCGTCCGCTTTGCGCATCGCCGCGATCCACACGTCGGGCGAGCCCGCGTCGGTCGCGTGATGATCGCGCGCGACGATCACGGCGACGGCAGCCGCAGAAATTTGATCCGGTTTCTTGTCGTCGAACGCTCCACCGATGGACGCCGCGACGTCCTTCGCGCACGTGGCACGCGCGCCCCCGCATCGCGCGATGTCGCCGTTCCACCGCGGCGAGTCCCCAGCGAGCTGATCGCGCATCTCCTCGACGCGCCCCATCGGCGACTTCTTGCAGAATACACACAACGAAAACAGGGCAAGGAGAACCCGCGACGCTCGCATCGACGCGAGATTACGCGATCGCAGCGGCGATCGGCGTGCCGCCGTCGGTGACTGCGATCGGGCGGCCGACGGGCGACATCGTTTCTTCGTGCGGATCGAGACCAAGCAGCGTCGCGCACGTCGCGAGCAAATCGGGAACGCCGAGAGCGCTTCCGACGACCTTCTCGCCGCCGGCGTCCGTCGCGCCGATCAATCCCGGCTTTGTCCCGCCGCCCGCGAGCGCGCACGACCACGCTTGCGGATAATGATCGCGCCCTTCGTTTCCGTTGATGCGCGGCGTGCGTCCGAAGTCGCCGAGCCACATGACGAGCGTGCTCGCGAGGAGCCCGCGCTTGTCCAAATCCTTGATCAGCGCGGCCGTCGCGGGATCGACGATGCCGAGCTGGTTCTTCGTTCGCTCGAAGTTGTTCTGGTGCGTGTCCCATCCGTCTTGCACGACCTCGACGAACCTCACGCCCGACGACACGAGGCGGCGCGCGACGATGCATCCGCGTCCGAAATCCGTGTTGCCGTATTCCGTCTTCGTCGCTTCGGGCTCGTCGTCCACGTCGAACGTCCCGAGATCGTGCGAGCCCATGAGCGACACCGCGCGCGCGTAGACGGCGCGGCGATCCTCGACCATCGGCGAGCCGCTCTGCTGCGCGAAGCGTTGCTCGGCTTGCGCGAGGAGCGTTTGCCTACGCGTGAAGCGATCGAGCCCGATCGAAGGCGTGACGTTGTCCGGCGGCGCGCCCGCCTTCTGCACGACGAACGGCCCGTTCGAGACGCCGAGAAATCCCGCGCCGAAGCTCGGTCCACCGAGCGACACGAACGCGGGCAATCCGTTTTGCGGCGCGCCGAGCTTCTTCGACACCCAACCGCCGAGCGACGGATGAACGACCGTTGGCGTCGGCGCGTAACCGGTGTGCATCAAGTACTGCGCGCGCTGGTGGTTGCCTTCTTTGCTCGACATCGAACGAATCACGGTGAATCGATTCGCGACCTGCGCGACGTGCGGCATGTGCTCGGCGATGCTCAAACCATTTTGCGCCGTGCGGATCGCCTTCGTCGGTCCGCCGTTCAAGTGACCGGGCTTCGGATCCCACGTCTCGAGGTGGCTCGGTCCGCCGTTCATCCACAAGAGGATCATCGCCTTCGCCTTCGGCGCGTGCGCGTTCACGACGGCGCCGTCCGCCCGCGCGACCCGCGATCGCGAGAGGAGCGCTCCGAGAAATCCTCCCGCGCCGAGCATCAGCAAATGTCTTCGGTTCATGATGGTGATCTCAGTGGTTGAGGACGAACTCGGACGAGTTGAGGAGCGTCCACATCAAGTCTTCGATGGCTGCGATTTTCGGATCGCGCGTCTCGGGGATTTTCGCTTGGGCACCTGCGAGCGGATCGGTGCCTTTTCCACGTGCAGGTGCGCGCTTCGTGGCGTCGACTTTGTCGAGCGGCGGAGGATTGGCGAGGTATTGCGTCCACGTCGTCACTTCGTCTTGCGTCGGCTTGCGCGAGAGGACGCGGAGGTAGAGCGACTCGACGCGCTGCGCGTCGGTCATCTCGCCATGCGCGATGTTCGACACCACGGTCCCCGGAAACGCGGTCGACCCGCCCGCGATGAGCCGCCCATTGAGCTGGATGAGCGCCTGCGTGATCGTGCCTTCGAACGTCGGCCTGTCGAACTCCTCGTCGACGTCGAACACGAACCCATAGAGCGTGCGGAGCTTCTCCGTGATCTCCTCGACGTTGAAGCGACCGAGCCTTCGCAGCGCGTCGTCGACTGCCGTTGCGTCGAACACGGCGTCGAGCATTTCGTTCGGGCCGAGCGGCGTCGCGCGGAACCGGCTCCACAAGACGGGCGCAGCCTTCGCGTCTTGTGATGCGCTCGGCGCGGTCGAGAGACCATACGCTTGCGAGAGCGCGATCGTGCGAATGAGCCGCTTCAAGTCGTAGTGGTGCTCGGCGAAATCCTTCGAGAGCGCTTGCTCGAGATCGGGTGCATCAGGCGGATTCGAGTCGCGGAGATCGTCGATGGGATCGACGAACCCGCGCCCGAGAAAATGTCCCCACATGCGATTGACCGCCGCGCGCGAAAACGATGGGCTCGTCGTGATCCACTTCGCGATCGACTCGCGCACGTTGCCGGTCATCTCGGTGCCGTCGAGCGCGGTCGGCGCGGCGCGCCCGATCGGCTGCAAATCCGCGTCGCGCATGAACCGAGGGAGCGGGCGATCGATGTCGCGCACGAGCGCGCGCTTCAAGCCCTTCATCATGGGGCCATCGAGCGGGAGCGTCTGCGCGCGCATGAAGCACGCCGCGAACTTCTGAAAGTCCTGCTGCTTCCATTTCTCGGTTTTGTGATCGTGGCACTGCGCGCATTGAATCTGCACGCCGAGGAACGTCTTGCTCGCGCTGCCAGCCCAATCTTGCGGCGTGTCTCGGAATTTGAGCACGTAGTTCACGGCGCCGTTGATTGGCGTCTGGCTCTTCGCGATCGCGTGCTCCGCTTCGGTCAGCGTCTTTGCGCGCTCGCCGCCGACGGTGTTCTGTCCGCTCGCGGTGATGAGCGCGAGCACGATCTTGTCCCAACTGGCGTTCTTCGCGAACTGATCGCGCAGCCAGATGCGCAGCGCGAGGCGATCGATGTCGCCCATGCGCGTCTGGCCCATGAGCTCGTCTTCCCAGTAGTCCGCCCAATGCTCGGCGTACGCGGGCGAGGCGAGGAGATCGTCGACGAGCTTCTTGCGCTTTCCTTCGGACGTGTCGGCAAGGAACGCGGTGATTTTCTCAGGCGGAGGGATCGTTCCGACGATGTCGATCCACGCGCGGCGGAGAAACGTCGCGTCGTCGGCGCGCGCCGCGGGCGTCACGCCTTTCGCGGTCCACGCCTTGTGCAAGATCGCGTCGACGTCGTTCTCGCCGAACGATGGCGGCGCGATCGTTGCGCTCGCCGACGGCGCCGTCGCCGTTTTCGCCGGAGGCACCGCGTGACTGCACGCGGCGCTCGTCGCGGCGCCGAACAAACACGCTGTGAGCACGAGTGATCCGCGCATCTTCGAGGATGGACGGTAGCTCGGCTCGGTTTATTCCGTCGGAAAACGCAGCGTGCGCGCGCCGCGTGCGTGGTAGGCGATGAGCTCGCCGAGGCGCGCCGCCGCAGCGTTCGGCCCGTGTGGGACGAGAAGCCAAAACGCAGACGGCGGAAACGCGCGCGTCACGTCGCGAAAGCGCACGCCCGCCGCGCGCGGAACCGATCGCGAGAGAAGCGACAGGAACGCGACGCCGAACCCGCGGCGCGCGTATGCGAGCGCGGACGCACGACCGTCCACTTCGAGCGCGACGCGCGCACCGAACGGAGCGAGCGCGCTCATCACGCGCCGGCGCGTCGCCGATGCCGCGCTGTAGAGGACGAGCGGCTCGCGTGCGAGATCGCGCAAGCGCACGGTGCGCGCACGCGCGATGGCGTGAGTGCGCCGCGAGGCCATCCACAGTCGATCGCGCCCGAGGAGCGTCGCCTCGAGATCGCGCGGCCAACGCCGTTCGTACGGCACGCCGCGCACGACGCCGAGATCGATCTCGCGCGCGACGAGACGCGCAACGCACTCTTCGGTGCCGAGCCTGCGCACGGCGACCGTGATATTTGGCATGTGCCTTCGCAGCTCCGAGAGAGCGGGTGGGAGAAGCTCGCTCGACACCGCTTCGGTGCACCCGATGACGACGCGCTCCGACGTGACGACGTGCGTGTGCACCGCACCGGCGAGCTCCACCATCTGCGTCGAGACGGAGCGAACGCGTGCGCCGAGCGCGGTGAGCCGAAGCGCGCGCCCGCGCCCCGTGAGCAGCGGGCCGCCCGCGTACTCGGCGAGCGACTGAAGCCGCCGCCGGAGCACGCTCGCGTCGAGCCTCAGCTTGTGCGCAGCACGCTCGAACGCGCCGGGCCCCGCGGACCGCGCCGCCTCGATTTCGGCGGTGAGCACACCGAACGCTCGGGCGTGCTCGACGAGATCGCCCGGAAAACGCGCTGCGGATCGCGACGATTCAATCATGCAACACTTGCATGAATCATGAGCGAAAGTTGCATCGACTGCAACACGAATCGACGCCAAAATTCCATGCATGCAAGCATCACTCTTCGTTCTCGCGGTCGTACCTTTCGAAAACCAGTTTCTCGTCGTCGAGGAGCGCGACGGCACCTTCTATTTGCCCGCGGGGAAGGTCGAACCGGGCGAGAACCTCGTTGCTGCGGTCGTGCGCGAGACGATCGAGGAGGCGAATCAGCTGATTGGCATCCTCGGGCTTCTCGGGATCGATCACGACGTCATGGCGGCGGAGCGATTTCGCATGCGCTTCGTCTTCGTCGGCTATCGCGGCGTGCTCTTGCCGACGAAGGCCGTGCCCGACCACCACTCGCGTGGCGCGTCGTACAAGACGCGCGCCGAGATCGCGAAGCTCCCGCTTCGTCACCCCGAGGTGCTCGATTGGATCGACGTCTACGAATCCGGCAGACCGCTCTTGCCGACGAAGGCCTACGACGTGCGCTGACCGAGCGCTGCGAAGATCTTTGCGGCTTCGCCCTTCTTGCCGGCGAGCGCGCGCGCGGCGAGATCGGGCGAGCGCGAGAAATAGTCGAAGACGATGGCGCGGACGTCTTTCGCATCCGCGAGCGTCGCCATGAAGTCGGCGACCTCGTCGCTCTCGACGAGCGCGAGCGCGGCGAGCGCGCTTCGCCGATCGGAGGCGCCGCGTGCGTGCTCGAAGATCGTTCGGAGCGCGGGCGCAGCCGCCACACCGATGCCATCAACGAGCGACGGACCCCACTCGATTCCCGATTTCGCCCACGCGACGACGCGCTCCACGCGATCCACGTCATCGAGCGACGCGAGGAGCGGCGTGATGCAATGAGGCGCGTGCGTCGATCCGAGCGCGAGGCATGCGTCGGTTGCGGCGTTCACCCATGCGCGTTCGCTCGGGAAGGCGAAACCGATCGCGCTCTTCAGGCCGATGTCGCCTTCGTCGAAGAGCGGCGCGGCGACATCGCGCGCGGCGGCGTATGATGCGTCATCGAGCGTCGCGAGCTCGGCGCGAACCGCGCGCCATGGGCCGATGTGAAAGTCGTAGTAGTCCCACGGCGAGTTGAATTTGAATTGGTCTCGCACGGCGAGCGCGTTCCCGAGCGAGGCCCACCAGAACTTCGGCGCGCGCGCGAGCGCCGCGATCGCGAGCGGCGCGCCACCCGCCGCGAGGAAATGATTCGCGAGGATCACGGTGACGCCGCGCACATTCTCTTTCCACGCGGCGAACTCGACGAGCCCGCGCATTGCCGCGCAGACGACGGAATCGTGCGGAGCTGGCGGAGAGGTCACGTGCTTGAAGCGCGCGGCGGCCGCCTCCGTGAGCGCGAGGTTCACGTGCACGTCGCCTTGGCTCTCGAGTCTCGTCGCGATCGCGATGTCGCAGCGCGACTCGATCAACGCCCAGATCTTCCGCACGTCGGCCCAAGCCTTCTCGGGATCGCGCTTGATTCGCTTCGCAGGCTTCGCGCCGCGTCGCGGCTCGACGCGCTTCCGCGTCTTCGGTGTCCACACGACGCGCGCGTTCATCGCGTTTGCATCGTCGCACGTGCGATCCCGTGATCACACCGTCGAGAACGACGTGTCGCTGATCTCGAGCGGCGACCGATCCTCGTCGTTCATCTGCTTTGCGAGAAGCTCGACGTGCGGGAGCGACGCGCGCGCGTAGAAGCGCGCAGCGTGCACCTTGCCTTCATAAAACGCTTTGTCGTTCGTCGCGGTTGCGATCTTCGCTTCGGCAATCACCGCGCCGTCGAGGAGGAGCCACGAGACTGCGAGCTCGCTCATCATCTCGAGGAATCGATTCGCGAACAGCGGGACCATGTCCATCTTGCCCGTTTGGAACCAAGTGAGGAGCTTCAGCGCGCTGCCGCCGAGCGCCTCTTGCGCGCCACCAAGTGCCTTGATTTCCGCGCCGAGAGTCGCGTGATCTTTGTATTGTGCAACGAATTTCGCGATGTCGCCGAGGAACGCTTGCAAGTTCGCGCCGCCCGCTTGGCCGAGCTTGCGGCCGACGAGATCCATCGCCTGGATGTGGTTCGTGCCTTCGTAGATGCTGAAGATCTTCGCGTCGCGGCAATACTGCTCCGCGGGGTAATCGCGCGTGTAACCCGCGCCGCCGTACGTTTGGATCGCGATCTCGCAGACGCGGAACGCTTGATCCGAGCCGTACGACTTGAGCAGCGGCACGAGCAGATCGACTTGGCCCTGGTGATACGCCTTCTCCGTGTCGTCCTTCGCGACGGCGACGTGATCGAGGTGGTTCGTGAGCTTGATCGCCAGCGCGCGGATGCCTTCGACGCGCGACTTCATGTCGAGCAGCATGCGGCGGACGTCGGCGTGCTCGAGGATCGACACGCGCGGTGCGGTGGCGTCCTTCCAGTGCGAGATCGACGAACCCTGCTTGCGCTCCTTCGCGAACTCGAGCGCGTTCAAGTACGCGCTCGACGCGACGGCGACGCCTTGCATGCCGACGGCGATGCGCGCGCCGTTCATCATCATGAACATCTGCGGCATGCCTTTGTTGATCGACGCTTCGCCGCCGACGGGCCAGCCGATGCACCGGTTCGTCTCTCCGAAGTTGAGCACGCACGTCGCCGAGCCGTTGATGCCCATCTTGTGCTCGATGGTGCCGAGCGTGACGTCGTTCGTCTCGCCGAGCTTGCCGTCGTCCGATGCGCGCACGCGCGGAACGATGAAGAGCGTGAGCCCCTTCGTGCCCGCGGGCGATCCATCGGCGCGCGCGAGGACGAGGTGGATGATGTTCTCGGCGAGATCGTGATCGCCGCCCGAGATGAAGATCTTCGTGCCCGTGATCGCGTAGCTGCCGTCCGCGTCTTTCTTCGCGGTCGTGCGCGCGGAGCCGACGTCGCTGCCCGCTTGCGCCTCGGTGAGGCACATCGTGCCGCCCCACGTGCCGTCGAGCATGCGTGTACAATACAATTTCTTTTGCTCGGGCGTTCCGAACGTCGCGATGACCTCCGCCGCGCCGAACGCGAGGCCCGGATACATGTTGAACGCCGCGTTCGCGCCGGAGAGCATCTCTTCGACGAGGATCTGCACCGTGCGCGGCGAGCCCGCGCCACCGAGCTCCGCTTCGACGCCGATGGATTTCCAACCGGCTTCGTAGAGCTTCTTCCACGCGTCCTTGAAGCCGTGCGGCGTGATCACGCGACCGTCCTCGACGCGGCATCCTTCGTGATCGCCCGTCGCGTTGAGCGGACCGGTGACTTCGCGCACGAAGCGGTAGCACTCCGCGAGCGACGTCTTCACTTCCTCTTCGCCCCACGCTTCGAACGGCGCTTTGCCGAGGAGCTCGCCGATCTTGAACTGCTCGAAGAGCAAAAAGTTGAGCTCGCGCAGATCGGCTTTGTAGCGGTTGATGGCTTGGATGGGCTTCGGGGCGGTCACGCCGAGAAGTTGGAGCCTTTGTCACACTGCGTCAAGCACCGAGCGCGCCGGCGGTCTGATAGAGTGGTCTCCGCATGAGCGCCGACCCGCGGCAGGTCCCCACGCTTCCGGTGCTCGTCGATTTGGATCTGACGACGGGCCGCACCGCGAAGGTCACGCTGTTTCTGTCGATTCATTCGGCCACGCGCGAAGGTCCCGAGACGCTCGACGAGTTCCTCAACACGCCGCGGCGCCTCTTGCCCGTCGCCGATCCCGACGACGCAACGAAGCGCGAGCTCGTCGCGCGCACCGCGATCATCTCCGTGCGCGTGATGAGCGAAATCTCTCCGCACTCCGCGGGCGTGGCCGCGCCCGCCGTCGATCTCGTGAAGGTCGAGCTCACGAACGGAAAGACGCTCGACGGCGCCGTGCAACACACGCAAGGCGCACGCCTCTCCGATTTCTTCAACGCACCAGCCGATTTCTTCGCCGTCGCGGACACGCTGGGCGTCGTCTACGTCAACAAACGTCACGTCGTTTCGATCAACATGTGAGGCCACCTTGTCGAGGCTCGATCCGCTCGTCGATGCACTGAAGAAAACCGAAGCCGAAGAGGTGAGGCTCGTCGCGGGCGAGCGCATCTTCTTGATGCGCGCCGGGCGCCGCATCGAGATCGGTCGCGAGCCGCTCCAACAAGCGAGCTTGACCGCGCTCGCCGCCGAGGTCTTCGACGCGCGCGACGTCGCGGCCATCGCCAAAGAGAAGAAGCAAGCGACCGTCGAGCGCGCGGGCGAGAAGATCGAGGTCACCGCGCAGACGCTCGCGGGCGTTCTCACCATCGTCGTGAGGCGCGCTTCGTCGTCGAAGGGCGCGGCGCCTGCGCCGGAGCCTGCCGCCGCGAAGCAAGAGGGCGCGTTCGCCAGCGTCCCCGCGATGCAAGCCGCGCAAGCCGCTCCGCCGCGCAAGCGCACGGGCGGTGGCCACGCGATCGACGAGCTCCTCGAAGAGATGATGAGCAAGCAAGCGTCCGACCTTCACCTCACGTCGGGCGCGTCGCCCGTGCTTCGCGTGCACGGCGAGATGCACTTCTTGAGAGAGCGCCCCACGCTCACGTCGGACGCGATCATGGCGCTCGTCACGCCGCTCTTTCCGGAGAAGGCGCGCATCGACTTCGACGAGAAGCACGACGCCGACTTCGCCTACGAAGTCCCCGGTCTCGCGCGCTTCCGCGTGAACGTCTTCGTCGATCGCAACGGCACGGGCGCAGTCCTCCGCCAAATCCCGATCGACATCATCCCCGCCGACAAGCTCGGCCTGCCCCAAGCCGTGCTCGATCTTTGTTTCCTCACGAAGGGCCTCGTCGTCGTCACCGGCCCGACGGGCTCCGGAAAATCGACGACGCTCGCGGGCATGATCGACTTCATCAACAAGAACCGAAGCGATCACATCATCACGATCGAAGACCCCGTCGAGTTCGTTCACAAGAACATCAAGTGCCTCGTCAACCAGCGCGAGGTCGGGCAGCACACGAAGAGCTTCAAGAACGCGCTTCGCGCCGCGCTCCGCGAAGATCCCGACATCGTCCTCGTCGGCGAGATGCGCGATCTCGAGACGATCGCGATCGCGATCGAAACCGCGGAGACCGGCCACCTCGTCTTCGGAACGCTCCACACGACGACGGCGATCTCGACGGTCGATCGCATCATCGATCAGTTCCCGACGGATCAGCAGGAGCAGATCCGCGTGATGCTCTCGGAGTCGCTGAAGGGCGTCATCGCGCAGGTGCTCTGCAAGAAGATCGGCGGCGGGCGCGTCGCGGCGATGGAGATCCTCCTCGGCAACACGGCGGTCTCGAGCCTCATTCGCGAAGGCAAGACGTTCCAGATCCCATCGATCATGCAGACGTCGCGCGGCGCGGGCATGGTGACGATGAACGACTCGCTCATGACGCTCGTGCAGAAGAAGCTCGTCGATCCGAAAGAAGCGTGGATGAAGTCCGTCGACAAATCGGGCCTCGTCGGCATGTTCAAGAGCGCGGGTATCCAGCTCACGACGACGTGATAATCTCTCGCGCATGGGCCTCTTGCTTTGCGCGAAGTGCGAGCGTCACGTTCGATCCGTCGACGAAGCGTGTCCGTTTTGCGGCGGCACGGCGATGCTCTCGCCCGCGAAATCGAAACCGCGCGCGAGCCGCAGCGCGATGATCGGCGCTGCAGCGATCGCCGTCTCGTGCTCCACGGGCGCGTCGCTCGTGTCGTGCAGCGGGACGTTGCCCCGCGACGACGGCGGCACCGACGCCGCGCAAGACGGCATGATCGCCGCGTACGGCGGACCATTCGACGCCACCGCGCTCGACTCCGCGAGCGACGCCGCAGGCGACGCGAAGTCCGACGCGACCGTCGCGGCATACGGCGGCCCGCCGCAAGACGCGGGCGGCGGATGAGCTTATCGCTTTGTTCGGGTTGTTCGCGCCACGTGCGCGCGGATTCTTCTTCGACTTGTCCTTTTTGCGGCGCGAGCATCTTCGTGTCGCCTCCGCGCGCTCCGCGTGCGCGCTTGTCGCGCACGGCGCGCTTCGTCGGCGTCGCCGCGATCGGCGTTGCGTGCGGCGGAACGACGACGCCGAACGACGGTGGAACGTCGAGCGACGCACCCAACGACGTGACGGAAGATTTTTCCCCGGGACCCATGTACGGCGCGGTGATGCCCGACTCGGGCGTGAAGGACTCGTCGTCGAACGACGCCTCGGACGCCTCGGACGCAAGCGACGCAGAGACCGACGCTGACGCGAGCGGCACCGCGCTCTACGGCGCGCCTCCGCCGCCGAATGGAGGATGAGCGTGCTCCACGTTTGCAATGTGTGCGGTCGTCATGTTCGCGAAGACGCGTGCCCGTTCTGCGGCGCGCGCGAAGCCTCGCCGCCCGCACGCAACGACGCACGCGTCGCGCGCGCGGTCCTCTTCGCGGGCGCCGCGATCCTCACGACCGCCGCATGCGCGATGAACGGCTACGGCGGCCCGCCACCGGACGATCCCGCGTCGCACCCCGCGACGAACGCATCGGGCGGCTCCGACGCAAGCCTCGCGACGGATTGATGTTCTGGTAATCTCGCGCGCGATGAAAAAATCGCTCGCGGTCCTCTTCGCATCCGCCCTCGTCGCCATCGCGCTCGCCGATTGCAAACCGTCACCGGGCGGATCGTGCAAAGAGAACGCCGACGTGTGCAACAGCCCCACGTCGCACATGGCGTGCGTCACCGGACACTACGTCGAGGAGACGTGCAAAGGTCCGAACGGCTGCAAGGAAGCGAACGGCAAAGCGACGTGCGACGCGACGCGCGGCGACGTGGGCGATCCGTGCGCGTCCGCGAATCAAGGCGTGTGCGGCACCGACGGCAAGACGAAGCTCCGCTGCGACGAAGGCAAGCTCGTCTTCGTCTCGCGCTGCTCGAAGGACGGCTGCAGCACGAGCGACAGCGGCGACGCACACTGCAACGATCCGTTCGACAAAGTCGGCGACACTTGCAAAAACGATTCGACGCGAAGCGAGCGCGCGAACGGCGCGTGCAACGAGGACTTCAAGAGCGAGCTCCGCTGCAAAGACGGCAAAATGGCTTTGACGCACCAGTGTCGTGGCGAACAAGGCTGCGTCCCGCTGAGCTCCGGCCCGTGGTGCGATCGATCGATCGGCGTGCTCGGCGACGAATGCGATCCCGACAAACAAGAGTTCGCCGTCGCATGCGACGCGGCGAAAGAGAAGATGTTCACGTGCAAGGGCGGCAAGCTCGCAGGGGCGGTGCGATGCGGCGGTGAAGGCAAGTGCTACATCCGCCAATACGGCCAAGACGGCTTCAGCCACTATCAAGCCGAGTGCGATCAATCTCTCGCGACGCTCGGCGAGGACTGCGTGAAGGACGGCCAAGCCGCGTGCTCCGACGACTTGAAGGACAAGCTGATGTGCCAGGCGGGAAAATTCGTGCTCGACACCGCCTGCAAAAAAGGTTGCATGGTACACGCACCTGACGGCACGCCGTTCCAGTGCAAGGAGAACGCGGAGCACTCACCCGGCGCGATGGGCGGTGCACCCGGAAAGAAGTGAGGTAAGCTCGAGCCATGAGCTTGAGCGTTTGTCCGTCGTGTTCGCGCCACGTGCGCGAGAGCGCGTGTCCATTCTGCGGCGCGGACGTCGCGCACGCATCGCCCTCGCCGATTCGTCACCTTCCGCGCATCGCGCTGGTCGGTGCGGTGGCCGCGACGATCGCGAGCACGGCGTGCTCTTCCGCGTACGGCGGCCCACCCATCGACGCATCGACCCCCGACGGATCGACGCAAGACGCGATGGCCACGTTCTACGGCGGGCCGCCGATCGACGCCGGCACCGAGTGATCTCGGTGCTAAGCTCCTCGTCATGAGCTTAGCCATTTGTTCTTCTTGCTCGCGCCACGTGCGCGAGACCACGTGTCCGTTTTGCGGAGCGAGCATCGCGCCGCGCACCAGCGTCACGCTCGCGCGCATGTCGCGCATCGGATTGGTCGGCGCCGCCGCGGCTGCAGCAGCGACGACGATCGCCGCGTGCAGCAGCGCCGAGCCGATGTACGGCTGCGTGTGCCCGCCTCCCGATGCGAGCTCGGATGTGCAACAGGGCGATGCCATCGCGACGTTCTATGGCGGTCCTCCCATCGACGCGTCCTCGTTCGACTCGAGCAAGAACGACGCGAGCGACGCGACGGTGAGCGACGCGAGCGACGCGACGGTGAACGACGCAGGAACAGACGGCGACTGATGACGCTCGGCGATCGCCCGCGCAATCTCCCCATCGCGCCGCAAGCGCCGCCCGCGAAGCGAAGACTCCCGCTCGCCGACGACGTTCGCCCGCAAGACGCGGTGCGCCCGATCTACGCCGTGTGGGAGATCACGCTCGCGTGCGATCTCGCGTGCCGGCATTGCGGCTCGCGCGCGGGCAAAGCGCGTCCCGACGAGCTTACGACGGCGGAGTGTCTCGATCTCGTTCGGCAGATGCAGGAGCTCGGCGTCTTCGAGGTCACGCTCATCGGCGGCGAGGCGTACCTGCGCGACGACTGGGTGGACATCGCGCGCGAGGTCCGCAAGCGCGGCATGCAATGCACGATGACGACGGGCGGTCGCGGTCTCACGAAGGAGCGCGCGCTCGCCGCGAAGGAAGCGGGCATTCAGAGCGTGAGCGTGTCGGTCGACGGCCTGCGCGACGCGCACGACATGCAGCGCGGCGTGAAGGGAAGCTTCGATGCCGCGATGGCCGCGTTCGACAATTTGCGCGAAGCGAAAATCCCGGTCGCCGCGAACACGCAGATCAACAAGGTGAACCTGCACGAGATCCCCGCCATCTTCGACTTGCTCGCGTCGAAAAAAATCCACGGCTGGCAATTCCAGCTGACGACGGCGATGGGCCGCGCGGGCGACGAAAACGATATGCTCCTCGAGCCGTGGCAAGTGCTCGACGTGATCCCGATGCTCGCGGAGCTGAAGAAAAAAGCGGACGCCGCGAAGGTGCGCTTCTTCCCCGGAAACAACATCGGCTACTACGGCCCGTACGAAGCGATTTTGCGCGCGAGCTTTCCGGGCAAGCACCGCGGCACGTGCGGCGCGGGTCGCTCGACGCTCGGCATCGAGGCCGACGGCAGCATCAAAGGTTGTCCATCGCTCCCGACGGACGCGTACGTCGGTGGCAACGTGCGCGACAGCTCGCTCAAAGACATTTGGGAGCGCTCGGCGCCGCTCCGCTTCACGCGCGATCAAAAGGCGAGCGACCTCTCGGGCTTCTGCAAGACTTGTTACTACGCCGAAGAGTGCAAGGCCGGCTGCAACTGGACGACGCACGTCCTCCTCGGAAAAATCGGCGACAACCCATATTGCCATCATCGCGCGTCGACGCTCAAAGAGACGCGCGGCGTGCGCGAGACGCTCCGCAAAGTGAAAGACGCGCCGGGCTTGCCGTTCGATCACGGCGTGTTCGAAATCGTGGAGGAGCCCTGGCCCGACTCCGCTTCCGATTGACGCTCCGCCTGGACGTGCGAACACTCATGCGGTGACTCCGCTCGTCCACGCGCGCTCCACGTCGGCGCCCACCGCGCTCGCCGCGCCCATCGCGGAGCGCCGCTTGCGCATCATCGACGGCGCGCGCGCGTTCTTCGGCGGCATCGGGTTCGTGATGTCGCGGCCGCGCGTGTGGCCGTACGCGATGGTTCCCGTCCTCGTGCTCCTCGCGCTCGCCGGTTCGCTCGGCGCGCTCGGCATGTGGGGGACGTGGACGCTCGCGAGCGCGCTCATCTCGGGCTCGAGCGCCGCGGCGGAGGTCGGGCGCGTTTCGCTCGAAGTGATCCTTGCGGGCGTCGTCGTCGTCGTCTCGCTCCTCGTCGCGTTCGCGTTCGCGCAGCCGCTCTCGGGTTTCGCGCTCGAGGCGATCTCGGAGCGTCAATCCGTTGCGCTCGGCGGCGTGCGCCGCACCAAGCCTGCATTCCTCCACAACATGAAGCGGTCGATCGCCGTGAACGTGCTCGGGCTCGCCGTGTGGCTCCCGCTGTTCGCGATTCTCACGATCATCGAGCTCTTCGCGCCGCCCGCGGTCGTGGTCACGTGGCCGCTCAAATTCATTTTGTCCGCGCTGCTCCTCGCGTGGGACCTCCTCGATTATCCGCTCGGGTTGCGCGCGGTGTCGGTGGGCGCGCGTCTTCGGTTCATCGGGCGGAACTTTTGGTCCGTGCTCGTGTTCGGCGCGTTCGGCGCGATCGTTCTTCTCGTGCCCGGTTTCGGTCTGCTCCTTCTTCCGTTCGGCGTCGCCGGCGCGACGCGGCTCGTCGAACGCGCGGACGAGCACTGATGCGCTTGGCGTTCCTCGTCTTTCTGTGCGCGTGCGGCACGACGATCCACGCGAGCGACTACGCAAACGACTGCGACGCCGACCTCCAATGCACGGTGATCCCCGTGGGCGACGTCTGCTCGTGCACGTGCGACCTCGCGGCAATCAACGACCGCGACTTCGACAAGTACGCAAACGACCTCCAGCGCATCGGCGCGTGCCGCCAGACGTGCACGACCGACGACGCCGGCACCTACGCGTGCGGCATCGGGATCGGCGCCCGCTGCTCTGCTGGCCTCTGCATCACGTACGCTTTGCCAGCGGACGCCTCCGCGGAGTGATACTCTTGGTCCATGGCTCGCAACCTCCACGGGACGGGGGGAGTCGTGCGGACCGAGACGCACACGACGACGAAACCGAAGCGTGAACCGCTCTCGCAAGAACGCATCGCGAAGACCTCGCTCGAGCTGATCGATCAGATCGGCCTCGACGAGTTCTCCACGCGCCGTCTCGGCGCCGCGCTCGGCTGCGAGGCGATGGCGATCTACAACCACTTCCCGAGCAAGGACGCGCTCCTCGACGCGGTGGTCGATCGCCTCTTTCGCCAAGTCGTCGTGCCGCCGAAGGGCGGCGGTTGGCAATCACGCGTTCGCGGGTTCGCTGCGTCGTATCGCGCGCTCGCCCACGCTCACCCGAAGGCGTTCCCGCTCCTCGCGACGCGCCGCTTTCGCACGCGCGCGCGCAACTTGGTCGAGCAGATCGTCGCCACGCTGCTCGAAGAGGGCTTCACGCCGAAGAGCGCAGCGGAGCTCTTCCGCGTGCTGTCGAACTATTGCAACGGATCGATCCTCGACGAGCTCTCGGGCGCGTTCCCACCCGCCGGCGACGAGTACCCGAGCATCAAACGCGTTCAAGAATTTCTCGCGCCCGATCACTACGACGCGATGTACGAACGGGGCCTCACGCTCCTGCTCGATGGATTCAATTCGGGGGAGCGATGACGGGAGCCGACGTGGTGACGCCCGCGCCCGAAAAGCTGATCCCCTGAGGAACCGTCACGAGGCACACCGACGCGTCTACGTTGTTGATCGCGACGATCCCCGTGTCGTGTGAGAAGCCGTAGACCTGATCCTCGTACGCGGCGATGCCGTACATCTTTCCGAACGACGGCGGCGTCTGCGTGTTCTGGCAACCCGTGCCTTGATGGAGAACGCCGCGAACGGATTTGACGACGCTCGTCGTGTTGTTTGCCTTGAGCTTGGTCACGTCGATCTCGACGAGCGTGTCGCTCGTCGCGCACGTTCCCTTCGGGCACGCGCGCACCGTCGCAAAACCGACCGGGCTTCCGTTGTTCGCGAGAAAGACGATGTCGCCCGAGAGCTCGTACGTGTTGTTGCTCGAGTCCTTGCCGAAGTTGCCGAGGATGGTCGTCGCGCCTTGCGAGTCGATCGAATAGATGTTGCCCGCGCTGTCGGCGGCGACGAGGATCTCGCTCGTCGCGACGGTGTTCTCCGGCGCGAACGTGAGACCATAGAACGCAGCGTTCGACGGGAGCTTCCACGTCGCGACGCAGTGGACGACGCTTCCTTGGATCTGAAGCGGGTAAGCCGCGATTTGGCTCACCGCATAGAGGTTGCCGCTCTTGTCGACGGCGAGGTCCGTCATCGACGTCGCCTCACCCGAGCCACCGATGCAATCGAAGTCGCCGATCGTCACGAGCGGCGCGCTGAGATTTTGCGGATCGAGTTGGTAGAGCGTCGTGTTCGAGTGCGCGTAGAGGAGCGTCTTGCCGGGCGGCGCCGCGTCGCTCGAGCCGTCGAATCCGGGGCCCGAGTCGTTTCCGAACGGCGCGTCGGACGCGGAGCCGTCCGTCCCGCCGTCGCCGAAGTTGCTGGTGTTCGTGGCGCAGCAGACGAGCGCCGCGCTCAAAAGAAATGCAAAGCGCATCTCGGGACTTTACCAGCTTTCCGTCGGCGTGCAGATAGCACGCCGACATTTGCCTCGTACCTCGGCTTCAGAGCTCGGCGCGGACGAGCACGAACTTGTTGCAAAGATCTTTGTCGGTGATCTCTTTGTAATTCTTGCCCTGCACCTCGCTGCGAAGACCGCCGGTGCGCGAGTGCTCCGTCACGAAGAACATCACCTTCGTGCCTTTGTCTCTTTGCTGCTTCACCCACTGCGTGAACGTCGCGCCGCTCGAGACGAACGCGGGGATCTTGTTGCCCGTGTAGAAGTTCTCGCCCTTCCAGTTCATCTGGTACGCGACGAGCGGCTCCTCGGGCCCGCTGCGCGCGCGATAGTACGCCTCGGTCACTTCGTGCTGACCCCAGTGCGGACCGGTGCGAACCATGTACACGTCGATGCCCCACAGCGCCCACACGAACGCAAATCCGCAGAGCCCAACAACGACCCATTTGCGAATGCGCTCGACGGCGAGGAGCATGAACGCGAGCGCCGCGACGATCGCGAACGCCGCGAGCACGCCGTTGAAGTCGAGCGACTCGGGCCACGGTCGCCGATAGTTGTACGTGAAGAGATGCAAGAGACGGATCGCGCCGGGCTGGTCGGCGCCTTCCGGTTTGGTCGCGAGATCGCGCCCGACGATCAACGCGACGAACGCCGCGCCCATCGCAGCCGCGCTCCACATGAGCCGTTCGTGCGAATTGTCTTCATCGTCCTTCGCGGGCGAGATGATCTTCGCGAAGCGCATCGCCGCCAACCCGGCAATCACCGCGGTGACGGCGGCGACTCCGAGCGTCGTCTTGTCGAGCGACTCGAGCAGTTTGCCTTTGTCGCCCCACACGCTCCCGCCCGATTTCCACGCGACGATCACGACCAAAGCCGCCGCGCACGCGCCGAACACGATGCCCATCAGCGGAAAGCGCGGGCTCGACGTGTCGGTCTTTTCGAGCATGTCGTCGAGCACGATGCCGATGAGCATCGCGATCGGCGGCACCGCGGGGAAGATGTAGTGGTGGAACTTCGTGCCCATGAACGAGAAGAGCGCGAACGCGAAGACGAACCACATCGCGAGCATCACGGACGCGCCGTTCTTCGCGAGCGTCGTCTGATCTTGCGAAGCGGTGTCGGGCTTGCGCATCCACCAGAGGAGCCCGAGCGGCGCGAGACCCACCCACGGGAACGTCGCGTACCCGAGCTGCCACACGTAGAAGCGGAAGCTCGTGTCGTCGCCTTCGTTCGTGTCGTGCACGTGGTGGAACGCGCGATTGAACATGTCGTGGAAGATGAGGCGATCGGTGAACGGCGATCCGTGACGCACGTACATCGCGACGTACCAAGGGATCGCGACCACGAGGATGACGAGCAATCCGCTGATGAGCTCGAACCGCGTGAGCTCCGACCAACGCTTCGTCGTCGCGACGTACGCGAGACCGACGAGCACCGGCAAACCAAAACCCGCGGGCCCTTTGCCCATCGTCGCGATCGCCGCGAGGAACCACGCCGCGATGTAATAAAGGCGACGCACGCGCCGTTCGCCCCAATTCATGTAGAGAAGCGTCGCGAGCGCGCCGCTCCACACGATCGCTTGAATGATCGGTTCGAACGCGCCGAAGAGACGGAGCATCCCGCCGCCGAGCGAATCGGGATGCACGCCGGCCGCCTTCGGAATCGAGGCGGGGTGCGATGGATTGCACGCCTCGTTTCCCGGCAATCCGCAGTTGCCCATCCCCGAGCCGCTCTTGAACTCGTCCCAGTGCCAGTCGAAGCCTTTGTCGCTCGCCGTTCAAGAGGAACGAGACGTTGCGCGAGAGCAAATAGAGAATCTGCGGGAGCGCCGCGAGAACGATCGCGCCGAAGACGAGGTGCCACGCCGAGAGGCGCCACTTGCGCCCGAACGCATCGAGCTCCCACGTGCGAACGCGCGCGTCTTGCTCCGTCGCGAGGCCGAGCATGAGGAGCCCCATCGCGCCGCACATCGGCGCGACGAACGGCATGTCCGTCATCGTTTGGTGCGCGAGGAAATACCAATCGGGCATCGTCGCGAGAACGACGCCGCCGAGAAGCCCCGCGCGCCGGCCGAAGACGCGCGCGACGCCTTTGTAGAGGAGGTACATCCCGAGCACGGTGAGGAGGAAGTTCGGCGCGCGAACGACCCACTCCGGGTGCGCGCTCGCGAGCCCGTCGCTCCCGATGAGCATCTTGTCCGGCTGATAGTGCGTGCCGATCGACGCCATCGCGAGCGCTTGGATCCAGAAGTTCAGGATCGGCTTCGACCAGAACCATCCGTCTTGCGCCCACCAGAGCGAAATCCAATCGTCGCGCGCGAGGATCTCGCGCGAGACCTCGCCGTAGTGCGTCTCCCACGGATCCCAGAGCGAGTAGCTCCCGAGCGTGGGCAAGTAGAGGAACGCGGCGATCGACACGAGCCAAAAGCCGTGGCGCTTCCAAATCGGTCGCCGTAGGCCCGCTTCGTCTTTTGCCCACGGACCGATCTTCGTGCCGAGGTTGAAGACCGCGTACACGAGGAGCTCGAACGCGAGCGTGACGACCGCGCCCCAAACCCATTGATGCAGCGAGCCGCTCTGTCCGCCGGCGAGCGCCGCGCAAAAGACAAGGCCGGCTCCCACGACTCCGCCGAGCGCGCGAAACATCTGCGAGGAGTCGATGACGCCCGCGGTCTCGCCCGCGTCGTCGAACGTTCCGACGATGTCGAGCACGCCCCACGTCGCGACGAGCATGAACAAAAATCCGATCGGCACGCCGAAACGCAGCTGCGCGTCGTGCGCCATCAGCAAGAACGCGCCGAGCCCGCCGACGAGCGCGGTGATCCCGCCGCGCTTCCAGCGAAGCGGATTGCCCTTCGGTAGAAGCCGCTCTTTCTCGTCGACGCCCTTCGGCTTCTCCGACTCCGCCTCGGTCTCCGTCGCCGAGGCCGTCTCCGTCTCCGACTCGGTCTCCGTCTCCGCCTCGGCCTTCGGCTCTGCCTTCTCGTCAGGCTTCGACGTAGGCTCCGCCTCAGGCTCCGACTCCTTGGCCGGCTCCTTCTCGTCGCTCTTTTCGGTCGTGGACTCGGCCATGGGTGACGGGGTCGTTTGATTACCACCACCAACGAGTCTCGGAACCGAAATGTTCGGATCAGAGCGCGGAGATTGACGCCACGTCGACCACGATGGTCATCGGCATCCACGCGGGTCCACCGCCGTCGCAGTACATTTGGCCGCTTGCGAACGGAACGACGGCAAACCCGACATCCGAGCCCGATTGCGGGAGCGTGATCGTCGCGGTCGTCCAATCCGACGCGTACGGGTACGTCGCGTCGCTCGTCGCGGCGAGCTGCGGTTGAAGGTTGGGGTCGGCGATCGATTGCGCGGGTTGTCCCGGCGTCGCGACGCTCACGCCGAGCCCACCTGGCAAATACGGCTGCCCGTACTGGCTCGCGACGCGCATGCGATAGACGAGCGAGACCTTGTTCGTGCCGTTCGTGACGAATCGTCCGGCGATGCCGCCCGGGCTCGCGGAGCAGGGTCCCGTGATCGGACCGATCTCGATGCACGAGCTCGCCGTGCCGCACGAGTCCGAGCCCGTCGCGATCTGGGCGGCTCCCCACATCGCGGGCGGCGTTGCTCCGCCGAACGATCCGCCGTTCGGCACGTCGATGTATTGCACGGGCGTCGCGGTCACCGCGGACAAGTTCCCGCTCGGATCCGTGAGGCCCGCGGCTATCGCGAGCGTCGCTTGACCCGAGAAGTCCGACCAGCTCGTGCGATATCCGGTGAGCGACGTTGCGCCGAGCCAATCGATCGCCGAAGACGAAACGCTCCACGCAACGCTCGCCGTTCCACCGTTCGACGGCGAGAGCGACGCGGATTGCATGAGCGTGTTCGCGTCGACGGGCTCCGACATGCGCACGTCGATTTCGTCCCACGGCAGCACGACGGTTTGCGCATACGGCACGACGCTCGCGAGCGACTGCGGCACGCGCGCATCCGCCGCCGTATTTCCCGACATGCTCGCGTCGTTCATCGATCCGACATCGCCCTCGAAGATGTTCTCCTTTCCCGTCGCGACGAACGAGCCCTCGAGGTGGCCGTCACCGCCGATCGGAAATGAAATCGTGTCGAGCTCGTCGGTCGTCGTAGCGTACGACAGCGACCCGCCCGAAAAGGAAACGGCGCCCTGAAGCGTGAGCGTCCCGTCGCTCCCGAAGCTCACCGTCATCGCCTGAGGATCGGAGAACTCCGGCGTGATCGCCGCCACGTACGTGGACCCTTGCTTGTGGATGTCGAGCCGCGCGTGCTGTCCGATCGCGGGGTGATCCGTCGTGGGCTCCTGCGGCTGCTGGCTCGAAGGCGTCACCGATACGCCGCCGACGACGAAATCGTACGACCCCTCGATCTTCAACGTCGTGGGATCAATCGGACCGATCGAGCCGCCACACGCCACGAGCACCCACGGAAGGACGATCAAGCTTCGCATGCATCGAGCCAATGCATGCCAGGTGCCACCCCAAGTTCGGATCCGAACTTTGAGATTTGACGGGGAAAAGTGCGGGAACGCGCGGGTCAGGTTGTGCCAGGCGCGTCTCTATTTTCCGACGAAGGTTGCGGGTCGCTTCTCGAGGAAAGCGGCCATTCCTTCGCGCTGATCGGCGGTCTCGAAGAGCGTCGCAAAGGCGCGGCCCTCGAGCTCGTTCGCTTCTGGAAGGGTTACGTCGGCGCCTCTCAAGAGGACGCGCTTGCACTCCGTGATTGCGACCGGGCCCATCGCCGCGATCGCGGTCGCGACCTCCATCACCTTCGCGAGGAGCTCCGCGCCGGGAACCACCGCGTTCACGAGCCCGATGCGCAAGGCGGCTTGCGCGTCGATCACCGCGCCCGTGTAACAAAGCTCTCGCGCCATGCCCAAGCCCACGCGTCGGGAGAGCCGCTGCGTTCCACCGAAGCCGGGGATCACGCCGAGCTTCACCTCGGGCTGACCGAACTTCGCGCGGTCGCTCGCGTACAGAAAATCGCAGGCGAGCGCGATCTCGCACCCTCCGCCGAGCGCGAACCCGTTCACGGCGCCGATGACCGGGAAGTGCGCGTTCTCGATCGCCGCGCCGACCGCGTGTCCTTTCGCCGAAAACGCCTTGGCTTGGACGGGCGTCATGTTCGCCATCGCGGCGATGTCGGCGCCTGCCGCGAACGCCTTCTCTCCCGCGCCCGTCAGAATCGCGCACTTCACGGAGCGATCGCGCGCGAGCTTCTCGAACGCGGCAGCGAGGGCATCGACGAGCTCCGCGTTGAGCGCGTTGAGCTTGTCGGGGCGATTGAGCGTGAACGTGACGATGGATGCATCACGCGATTCGAGGAGGACGGTCATGCGTTTCCCCTATCGCAAATCTCGCGGCGTGTCGGCCGAACCGCGACACGGGTGTCATGGTCGGGCAGGCCGAGCGGACGGGTTCGGCGCGGAAATGCTCGGAAATCTTGCTTTGGCGCGAGACTTGTAAAAGATTGTCGTGAATGTCTTCGCGCGTGGTCCGACTTTGCTTGGCGCTCTGGCTCTTCGCGTTTCTCGCGGGAGCGTCCTACGCGCTTGGTCCGCACGTCTCATCGCAAGCGCAAGCCTGCGCTCGCGAGGACGCTCCACGCGTTCCGTGACTCAGCGCGGATACGTGTAGAAGCCGCGACCGCTTTTTCGCCCGAGCCAACCGGCTGCGACGAGATTGCGAAGCATCGTCGGCGCGCGGTACTTGCTGTCGCCGAAATCGCGGTGGAGCACTTCGGCGATGAAGAGCACCGTGTCGAGCCCGATCAAGTCGGCGAGCTCGAGCGGCCCCATCGGATGATTGAGACCGAGCTTCGCGCCGGTGTCGATGTCCTCGGGCGTGCCCGCGCCTTGCTCGAGCGCGAAGATCGCCTCGCACAGCATCGGGATGAGCATGCGGTTCACGAGAAAGCCCGGCGCGTCTTTGCTCGTGACGACGGTCTTTCCCATTTTCTCGGCGACCGCTTTCGCCGTCGCGTAGGTCTCGTCGCTCGTCTGCACCGCGCGCACGAGCTCGACGAGCTTCATGAGCGGCGGCGGGTTCATGAAATGCAAACCGACGACGCGATCCGGACGCGACGTCGCACCTGCGAGCCTCGTCAGCGAAATCGAAGACGTGTTCGACGCGAGAATTTTCCCCGGCTCGAGCGCTTCGTCGCATTGCTTGAAGAGCGCGAGCTTGAGCTCGAGATTTTCCGTCGCCGCTTCGACGACGAGATCGCAACCGCGAAACTTCGCGGGCGACTCGATCGGCGTGATGTGTTGGACGATCGCGGCGCGCGCGTCTTTGTCGAGCTTTCCCTTCTCGACTTGCTTGCCGAGGATCGCGTCGATCTTCGCGACGCCTTTCTTCGCGAGCTCGAGCGTGGCATCGCAGAGTCGCACGTCGTAGCCCGCGGTCGCCGCGACTTGCGCGATGCCGCCGCCCATTTGTCCTGCGCCGAGGACGCCGATGGTTTGGATTGTCATCGGCGCCGAGTATAACGAGTTCGCCATGCGCTGGATCGTGCTCGTCGCGCTCACGTCGTGTGTCGGGCTCACGCCCGTCGAGCAGGCGCTCTCGCTCTCGCGACAAGAGCGGCGATCGGAAGCGGAAGAAGTCCTGCGCAAAGAAATTCGCGAGCACCCGGACGACGTGCCCGCGCGGAAGCTCATGATTCGATTCCTCGGGTTCGATGGCGATCTCGGCGCGGCGAAGGCGCAAGTCGACGAGCTCCGTGCGCACGTGAAAGAAGGCGATCCATCGCCCGAGATCGAGCTCGGTCACGCGTACGAGCTCGCGCACCGCTTCGAAGAGGCGCTCGCGCAATACGACGAAGCGGCGAGCATCGCGCCGGATTCGCCGGCAGGTCCGCTCGAAGGCGGCATGCGATGCGCGCGCTGGGGCGAAGTCGAAGAGGCGAAGCCGCGCCTCGAAGAGGCGATCAAGCGCGGCGCGCACGACGCGGAGACGTATCACGCGCTCGGCGTCGTTCGTTTACATCTAAAGGATATCGACGGCGCCGAGCAGGCGTACCGCGACGGTCTCCGCGCCGATCCGAAGCACGACGAGAACCTCATCGGCCTCGCGACGGTTGCGATCATGCGCGACGACGCGAAGGGCGCGCTCGCCGCGTACGACGCGCTCGCCCAGAAGCACCCGAACTACGCGGCAGGTCAGCTCGGTCGCGCGTGGGCGCTCGCGAAGCTCGGTCGCAAGGACGAAGCGCGCGCGGCGCTCGATCGCGCCGCCGAGCTCGGCGCGCCCAAGGCGAACATCGACAAGCAACGCGCCGCGCTCGCCCAATAGAGGAGCATTCGGGGTACTCTCGTCTCATGCGGACGATGACCCTCGCGCTCGCGGCGCTCCTCGCCGGCTGCAGCAGCAACCCCAGCGCGAACGACGGCGGAGTCGATGCCGCGCCGAGTGACTCGCAGACACCGAACGACGCGTACACGCCCGACGTCGGCGGCGACGCGTCGAGCGGCCCGACGCTCTCGTCGAAGTATCCCGGCGATGTCGGCATGGACAAGGATCCGGCGATCGTGTGGATGGAGAATTTCGAAGAGGGCACAGTGCCCGCGCTCACCGCACGCTACGACGACAACTCGAACACGCCGGGCTTCGCGTTTCAAACCGACGTGCCGCAGAAGAGCTCCGGAAAAGCGTCGATGCGTTTCACGTCGAGCGGCGACGGCGCGAACGCGACCGACTTGTACAAATCGCTCTCGCCGGGTTGGAACGAATGGTACGTGCGCTGGTACGCAAAATACGAAACGGGCGCGATCGAGTGGCACCACGTCGGCAACTGGTTCGGCGGTTACAACCCCGCGACGAAGTACGCCAATCCGCAAGCCGGCCTGAAACCGAACGGCGACGATCGATTCGAGATCGCGCTCGAGCCCGTCTACGACGTCGGCAACGGCGCCGCGCGCTTCGACTTCTACAACTACTGGATGCAAATGCATTCGTGGATGGATCAACCGCAGGGGAACACCGCGTACTACGGCAACGCGATCGTCAATCAGACGGCGTTCAAGGTCGATGAAGGCAACTGGGTCTGTCTCGAGGCGCACGTGAAGATGAACAGCGATCTCGCGTCGGGCGCCGGCGCGATGCTCGAGGTCTGGAAGAACGACGCGCTCGTCGCGAGCTTCACCGATCAAGGCCCGAAGGGTTATTGGATCAAGGACAAGTTCTGCGCGCCGAGCGGCGACGGCCCCGAGTGCACGAATTATCCGGCGCCGTTCGACACCGTCCTCGATCTGCAGTGGCGCAGCGTGAGCGCGCTCAACCTGAATTATTTCTGGCCGCAGAATTACATCACGCAAACGGGCATCACGGGGTGGGTGGAGTACGACGACATGGTGATCGCGACATCGCGTGTGGGGTGTTTGCAATGAGCTCGCCGCTGCAAGAGATCGACGACGTGCTCGCGGAGCTCGAGACGTTGCTCAAAAATCCCGACGTCGGCGCGGCGCTCACCGAGAAGGGCGTGAACACGAGCCTCGCGATGCTCGCGATGGACGGGCTCGCCGCGTATCTGCACGGCGACAAACCGAAAGCCGTGGAAGACCTGACGCACTTCGCGGAAGAAGTCGCCGCGCGAATGAAAGAGACCGCGAAGGGGATGCCGTCGTGATCGAGGATCGCGGAGCGAAGCGTAGCGAACCGAGCCTCTTCGGGGGTTTGGGGGCGGAGCACCCATCATGACGTGGACCCGAACTTTGCCGGCGGGGCGCGCGCACGCGCATCCCGAGCCGATCAGCGGAGCGCTCTTCAGCGCCGTCGAGCTCATGCCCGGCGATCGCACCGTGCTCGTCCTCGATCAACGAAAGCTTCCGGCAGCGGAGCGCTACGAGCACTTCACCGAGTGGAGCCAAGTCGAAGACGCGATCAAGACGATGATGGTGCGCGGCGCGCCCGCGATCGGAATCGCCGCGGCGTACGCGCTCGTGCTCGCCGCGGCGCGCGGCGCGGACACGTTGCGCGCGGCCGCCGCAGCGCTCGGCAAGGCGCGTCCCACCGCCGTGAACCTCTCGCACGCGATCGCGACGCTGATGCGCGCGGCGGAGACCGACGCGAGCGTCGCGAACCTCGCGCGCGTCGCGCGCGACTACCACGCGAAAGACGTCGCCGCGTGCAAACGCATCGGCGCGCTCGGCCAAGAATCGCTCCCGCAAAAGTGCACCGTCCTCACGCACTGCAACGCGGGCGCGCTCGCGACCGGCGGATACGGCACGGCGCTCGGCATCGTGCGCGCTGCGATCGCCGCGGGAAAGGACGTGAGCGTCATCGCGTCCGAGACGCGCCCGCTCCTTCAGGGCTCGCGCCTCACGGCGTGGGAGCTCGCGCGCGATCGCATCCCCGTCACGCTCGTCACGGACTCGATGGTGGCAGCGATGATGGCGGGCAAGGAAATCGACGCCGTGATCGTCGGCGCGGATCGCATCGCGAAGAACGGCGACGTCGCGAACAAAATCGGAACGTACGCGCACGCGGTCGTCGCGCACGCGCACGACGTTCCGTTCTACGTCGCCGCGCCATGGTCGTCGGTCGATCTCGCGTGCGACGGCGGCGCGAGCATTCCGATCGAACAACGCGACCCCGACGAAGTCGTCATGCTCGGAGAGACGCGCCTCGCGCCGCCCGGCGTCGTCGCCAAGAACCCCGCGTTCGACGTGACGCCCGCGCGCCTGATACGTGCAATCTACACGGAACACGGCGCTGCGAGCCCCGCCGACCTCGCCAACCTCGCGCCGCAGCACTAAGATCACAAGCGTGACGACCGGTCAGCATCCTGGGCGCTTCGCGCCCAAGCCCGAGTGGCTCAAAGTCCGCGCGCCCGGAGGTGCAAACTACACGCATCTCAAAGAGACGCTCCGCGCGCTCGATCTGCACACCGTCTGCGAAGAGGCGCGCTGCCCGAACGTCGGCGAGTGCTGGAGCGAAGGCACCGCGACCGTCATGCTCCTCGGCGACACGTGCACGCGCGGCTGTCGCTTCTGCGCGGTCACCACCGGAAATCCGCGTGGCGCAGTCGACGGACGCGAGCCCGAGCACACCGCACGCGCGCTCTCGCAGCTCGGCTTGCAGTACGTCGTCCTCACGATGGTCGATCGCGACGATCTCCTCGACGGCGGCGCCGCTCACGTCGCGAAGACCGTCACGCGATTGAAAGAGCTCCGCCCCGACATGCTCGTCGAGACGCTGCTCGGCGATTTCCAGGGCCACCTCGACTACGTCGACGTCACCGTCGACAGCAAGCCCGACGTGTGGGCGCACAACATCGAGGTCGTTCGCCGTTTGCAGCGAACCATTCGCGACGTGCGCTGCAGCTACGAGCAATCGATGCGCGTTCTCCGCCGCGCGAAAGAGCGCGACCCCGCGCGCATCACGAAGAGCTCGATCATGGTCGGCATCGGCGAGACCGACGACGAAGTGATCGAGACGATGAGCGATCTGCGCGAAGCAGGCGTCGACATCCTCACGATCGGACAATACTTGCGACCCTCGCCGAAGCACGCGGCCGTCGAGCGCTTCGTTCATCCGTCGCAGTTCGAAACGTTTGCCGAGCGCGGTCGCGCGATGGGATTTTGCGTACGTCGCGAGCGGGCCGCTCGTGCGCTCGCTCTTACAAAGCCGCCGAAGCGTTCGTGCGAGGAATTCTGCGGCCCGACGACCCGACCAGCGTGCTGGCAGATCGAGTGACCAGGGCAAATGTCCACGGAGCGCTCATCGCACCGTCGTCACTCGTTCGCCGCACGTGAGCGAATTTCTGTATCCTCGGCATCATGAACCGACGCCATGCAGTACCGCTCGTTGCGGCCCTGGCGGCCGTCACGATTCCGTCACTCGCTGAAGCGCGCGACGAAACCATTCGCCAACCGGGCGAGCACCCGGACTATCACGTCGACGTCGAGCCCCACGGCGTCCTCGGATGGGGTTTCTACGATTGGGGTTACTACGGCCCGTTCGGGTTCGGCGGCGGCGTCCGCATCTCGATGCCGCTTTGCAAAAACTGCTTCATCCCGAAGATCAACAACAACGTTGCCATCAGCTTCGGCGGCGACTTCGTCTTCTATCCGTTCGTTCCCAACGGCGCGGTAGTCCCGACGTACTTGATGCTCCCCGTCGCGATGCAGTGGAACTTCTTCGTCGCGAAGAAATGGTCCGTTGCTGCCGAGTTCGGATTCGCGCCATCGTTCGGCGTCTTCTACGACTACAACGCGTGCAACGGCGCGTGCCACAACTGGGCGATCTGGCCGGATTTTGGCGTCGTTGGCCGTTACCACTTCAACGACAAGGTCGCGTTGACGATGCGCCTTGGGTACCCCGAGTTCTTCAACATCGGCGTCTCGTTCTGGCTCTAGCTCCGATTTTGGCGTTTTCGCATTGACAGGTGCGGCATGAATGAATATTCATTCATGCGCCTGCCGATGACGAGCCACGCGGAAAAACCGGTGATTCCGTACGCCCAAGCCGCGGGCGACAAGAAGGAGTGCATCTTGTCAGCTGCGCTCGAGCTCTTCTCCGAGAAGGGCTTTCACGGGACGGCGGTGCCCGAGATCGCGCAGCGCGCAGGCGTCGCGGCGGGCACCATCTACCGGTACTTCGCGAGCAAGGAAGCGATCGTCAATCAGCTCTATCAACGTCAGAAGGCGCAGCTCCTCGCGACGGTGATGGCGGACTTTCCGTTTCAAGGGCACGCGCGCACGCAGGTGCACCACTTCATCACGCGCACGTTCGCGTTTGCGCAGCAGCATCCGCAAGCCTTCAAATTCCTCGAATTGCACCATCACGCGCCGTATCTCGACGACGAAAGCAAGAAGGTCGAAGCGAGCGTCATCGCGATGGCGAACGAGTTCGTCGAGCAGAACGAGCGCGCGAAGGTGCTCCGCAAAGCACCCGAAGGAATGCTCGCGGGCATGGTTTGGGGAGCGCTCGTCGGGCTCGTGCGCGCGGGTTGGGAGAAGCGCACGAAGGTCGACGGCAAGAGCGAAGCGGCTTTCGAAGAAGCGATGTGGGACGCGATTCGTCGTCCGGATACCTGATTTTTTTGTCTAAAAACGGAATGAACGTTCATTCCACTTCTTTCACAATGGAGAACCACTCATGAAGCCTTTGACGATCCTCATCACTGGAGCCACTGCGGGAATCGGACGACACACGGCGCTCGCGCTCGCACGCGCGGGTCATCGCGTGTTCGCAGCGGGTCGAAGGCAGGCCGCGCTCGAGACGCTCGAGAAGGAAGGCGCGGGGCTCAAGCTCGAAGGGATCGTGCTCGACGTGACGTCGCAGGAGTCGATCGAGAACGCGAAGAAGATCATCGAAGAGAAGACGAACGGCTACGGCGTCGATGGCGTCGTGAACAACGCGGGATTCGGCTGCTCGGCCCGCTCGAGCGATCGACGACGCGGACCTCCGCAAGCAGTTCGATACGAACGTGTTCGGGCTCATGGCGGTGACGCGCGCGTTCTTGCCGAAGATGCGCGAGCGCGGGTTTGGGCGCATCGTGAACGTGAGCAGCATGGGCGGGAAGATGACGTTCCCGATGATGGGCGCCTACAACGCGACGAAATACGCGGTGGAGTCGCTGTCGGACGCGCTTCGCAACGAGGAGCACGCGTTCGGCATCGGCGTGTCGCTCGTCGAGCCCGGTTACATTCGTACCGAGTTCGCGGACGTCGCGCTCAGCCACATCGACGTACCGGCGACTTCGCCGTTTGCGACCATCACGTCGCGCGCGTCCGAGATCCTCGCGCTCTTCGACAAGACGGGCGTCGGGCCGGAGCACGTCGCGCGCGCGATTCGCAAAGGCCTCGAGTCGCGCCGTCCGTCGGCGCGCTACGTCGCCCCCTGGCGCACGTATTTTGCGCTCTTTGCGTTCACGCTGGTGCCGACTTCGTGGATGGACGCGATTTTGCGCCTCACGATGGGCCTCACGCCGCGTGGTCTCAAGGTCAAAGCGCTTCCGAAGCCCGTCGAAGCGGCTCATGCGTGAGATGAGAAAGCTTAACAAAACGGGGCTTTCGCGGCGGCGGCGGTGTGCCAATCTTGATAGCGAGAACAAACGGGCTCGCTCGTCCGTATCAAGAGAGAAACCATGCGCACTGCACTCTTCGCCGCCTCCGCGATTCTCCTCCTCGGCGCGTGCCACACGAGCACCGCTGACTCCACCGACACGACGGCGACGAACGCCGCGCCGGAATCGAGCGCGATACCTTCGTTCGCGAGCGGAGTCGGCGACGAGGTCACGGGCGAGATCCTCATCGACGCAAAAGACGACGCGACCGAGAGCGACATCGCGGAGCTCGCGCGCATCGCGGGCGTTCCGCTTCACGCGGCGAGCTCGATGTCGGACGCGATGGACAAGTTCGAAGTCGCGGACGTGAGCGTCGCGGACGAAGAGCGCATCCTCGGCGAGCTCCGCGCGAACGCGCACGTCGAGCACGCGGAGCCGATGGGAGTCTTCACGGCGTCGTTCGTGCCGAACGATCCGCTCTACGCGGAGAAGCAATGGCACTTGAAGCGCGTCGGCGCGGAGCGCGCGTGGGAGTACGCGTGCGGCGAAGGCGTGACCGTCGCGGTCGTCGACACCGGCATCGCTTGTTACGACAAGGCGCCGTTCATGAAAGGAACGGACCTTCAGGGAACGAGCTGCACGTCGGGTTGGAACTTCGTCGACGATCACGCCGAGGCTTGGGACGATCAAGGCCACGGCTCGCACGTCGCGGGGACGATCGCGCAGACGACCAACAACGGAAAAGGCGTCGCGGGCCTCGCGTATTGCGCGACGCTCATGCCCGTCAAAGTCTTGAGCAAGCACGGGTGGGGAACGACGGCGAACGTCGCCGAAGGCATTCGCTTCGCGGCCGATCACGGCGCGCAAGTGATCAACTTGTCGCTCGGCGGTCCGATCAAGAGTCAGATTTTGGAAGACGCGGTGAAGCACGCCGTGTCGAAGGGCGCGCTCGTCGTCGCGGCGGCGGGAAATTCCGGCAAGTCGGTCGGGTATCCCGCGGCGTATCCAGAGGTCGTCGCCGTCAGCGCGACGGACTCGAACGACAACATCGCGTGGTTCAGCTCGCGCGGCCCGCAAATCGCGATCGGCGCGCCGGGCGTCAACGTCACGCAGCAGACGATCTGCAATAGCGGGCGCGACAAGTGCGAAGTGTTCGGGACGTTCAACGGAACGAGCATGGCGTCGCCGCACGTCGCGGGCGTCGCGGCGATGCTCGTCGGGCAAGGCGTGACGGACCCGGGCGCGCTGCGCGCGGCGCTCGAAGACACGGCGCGGCCGAAGTCGGAGAAGAACCTCTACGGCGCGGGAATTCTCGACGCGTCCACGGCGACGACGCATGTATTCTACACGCACCTCGCGCTGCGCCTCGGCGCGCTCGCGGCGCTCGCGTTCTTGGTCGCGCGTCGCATCCGCAGCAAGAAGGGCGCGTTCAAGTGGTCGCTCGGCGCGTCGATTGGCGCGCTCGCCTCTTCCGTCGGTCTCTTGCCGGTGCTTCCCGTCATCGGCGGGCTCGCGCGCGCCGGGTCGATGCGCGCGGCGATGGAGATGCTCGCGCGTCCGATCGGCGAGTGGGACATGCTCCTCGGCGTCGGGCTGCACAAATATTTGATCCTCGCGAGCGCCGCGCCTGCGGTCGCGCTCGCTGGAGCTCTCTTCGGCGTGAAGCGGCTTCGTCCGTTCGTCGGCGGCATCGCGCTCGGATCGGCCGCGCTCCTCGCGCAGATGGCGTTCAGCGGCGAGACGGCGTTCGCGTTCGGCATGACGGCGATGCGCGTGTGGACGGTCGCGAACGCGCTCGTCTGCTTGTGGATCGCGCGGCTCGCGCTCGACAAGAAATAATCGTCACACGGTGAGCACGACTTTGCCCGTGCTCGTGCGCGACTCGAGGCGTCGATGGGCGTCCGCTGCGCGTGCGAGCGGGAACGACTCGCCGCGAATCACGCGAAGGCGCTTCGCGACGACGTGATCCGCGAGCTCCGCGATCGCGGACGCGCAGAGCTCGCGGCGCGCCGTGTAACGCGTGAGGTAGTAGCCGATGACGGAAATGTTCTTCGCCATCAGCGAGACGGGCTCGATCGTTCCGCGGAGATCGCCGCTCGCCGCGCCGTACACGACCATGCGCCCGTATGGCGCGAGGCACGCGAGGTTCCGCTTGTAGTTCTCGGTCCCGCCGAGCATTTCGCAAATCACGTCGACGCCGCTTTTCGCGCGCGCCTTCACGAGCTGCAAGAAATCGCCGGTCCGATAATCAACGGCGAGGTCCGCGCCGAGCTCGCGCACGAGCGCGCATTTTTCTTCCGAGCTCGCCGTGCCGACGACGAAGCTCGCGCCGAGAATTTTCGCAAGCTGCACGGCCATCGTTCCGACTCCGCCGGCGGCCGCGTGCACGAGCACGCTCTCGCCGCGCTGGAGCCTCCCGCAGAGCGTGAGCGCGTGCATCGCGGTGAGACCTTGCACGGGCAGCGCGGCGCCGTCCTCGAACGACATCGCGTCGGGCATCGGATAAACGAGCACCGCGGGCGTGACGAGCTTCTCCGCGTATGCGCCGTCGGTCGCGAACGCCATCACGCGATCGCCCACGCGAAAATCCGTGACGCCCTCGCCGACGCTCTCGACGACGCCCGACGCTTCCATGCCCGGGATCTGCGGAAAGACCGGCTTCACGAAGTACTCGCCCTTGCGAAAGTGCATGTCGGCGAAGTTCACGCCGACGGCTTTCACCGCGATGCGCACGCACGCGGGGCGCACCGCCGGATCATCGACCGTTTCGAGCTCGAGCACGTCTGCGCCGCCGAGGCGATGAAAGCGAATCGCACGCATGGGCGCATGGTACACTTCAAGGAGCTCCCCGAGATGTCGCTCAAGATCGATCAAGATCACTCGCGCTTCCGTCAGATCGTGCGCGGGCGGATTCGTGAGAATCTCCGCAAGTACATCTCGCAGGGCGAGCTCATCGGGCGCAAAGGGAAGGACCTCGTCTCGATCCCGATCCCGCAGATCGACATTCCGCATTTTCGCTACGGCGACAAACAACAAGGCGGAACGGGGCAGGGCGACGGCGAGCCCGGCGATCCGATGGGCGGCGAAGAAGGCGAAGAGGGCGACGGCGGAAAGAAAGCCGGTGAAGGCGCCGGCGAGCACATCCTCGAAGTCGACGTGACGCTCGACGAGCTCGCCGCGATCCTCGGCGAAGAGCTCGAGCTCCCCGACGTCGAGAACAAGGGCAAGAGCAAGCTCATCAACGAGAAGGACCGCTACACGGGTCTTCGCCGCGTCGGTCCCGAATCACTCCGGCATTTCCGCCGCACGTATCGCGAGGCGATGAAGCGCACGATCGCGACGGGCATCTACTCGGACAAAAATCCCGTCATCGTCCCGCACCCCGAGGACAAACGTTATCGCTCGTGGCGCACCGTCGCGGAGCCCGTGGCGAACGCGGTCATCGTCTACATGATGGACGTCTCCGGCTCGATGGGCGACGAGCAAAAAGAAATCGTCCGCATCGAATCGTTCTGGGTCGATACGTGGCTGCAGCGCCAATACAAAGGCCTCGAGAGCCGCTACATCATCCACGACGCCGTCGCGCGCGAGGTCGATCGCGATACGTTCTTCCACACGCGCGAGAGCGGCGGCACGATGATCTCGAGCGCGTACAAGCTCTGCTCGCAGATGATCGACGATCATTATCCGCCCGAAGAGTGGAACATCTATCCGTTCCACTTCTCCGACGGCGACAACTGGTCGATGGACGACACGCTCCAGTGCGTCGAGATCTTGAAGACGAAGCTCCTCCCGCGCGTGAACATGTTCGCGTACGGCCAAGTCGAGAGCCCATACGGCTCCGGCCAGTTCATCAAGGATCTGCGCGATCACTTCGGCAAAGACGAGCGCGTCGTGGTCTCGGAGATTCGCGACAAGGACGCAATCGTCGGGAGCATCAAAGAGTTTCTCGGCAAGGGGAAATAGCCATGACCGAGCCTTGGCGCGATCCCGTCATCGAGGCGTACAAGAAGGACGTCGACGTGACGCTGATCGACCAGCGTCTGAAGCGTTCCATCGAAGAGCGGCTCATCGACCTCATGAAGATGCAAGAGTTCGCGGAAGAGATGCGGCGCGCCGGCGGCAAAGCGCTCAAGTCTTCTCGCGCGCAGCGCGAAGGGCGATGACGAACAATCGCGAGCTCCTCACGCGGCTCGCCCACGGCGGTGTCGAGTTTGTGCTGATCGGCGGAGTCGCCGGTGTCGCGCTAGGCGCCGCGCGCGTCACGTTCGACTTGGACATCGTCTACGCGCGATCGCCAGAGAACGTCGACCGACTTGTTCGAACGCTCGCGCCGCTGAAGCCCTATTTGCGCGGGGCACCGCCGGACCTGCCCTTCACGTTCGATCAAAAGACCGTCCTGCATGGCCTCAACTTCACGCTCACGACGACGGTTGGTGATCTCGACGTGCTTGGCGAAGTCGTTGGTGGAGGCGGGTACGAGGAGCTCGTTCCGCACTCGTTCGAGGTGGAAGTGTTTGGTGTGCGTTGCCGGTGCGTGACGGTCGAGAAGCTCATCGAGCTGAAGCGCGCGGCGGGGCGACCGAAGGACTTCGAGGCGATCGCGGAGCTCGAGATCATCCGCGATCGTTTGAAGGGTGCAACGTAAAGTTGCGCTCTCTTACTCCGTTCCCGCATCGAGCGGCGCGCACGTGAGCCCGACGCCGAGAGTCGTCCCGCCACATTGAATCGCAACGGAGCCGCTCGGTCCCGCGACGCACGTACCGTCTTGTTCGATCGCGACGAGACCGCCGTCGAAATCGAAGACGCGCGCGATTTCGCGAGGGTTGGTCGCGCATCCGCCACCCGAGTTGCGAAATGGCCTACGTCGGTGCCGGCGAGATCGAGTAGACGTCGACGTCGACGCCCGGGCTGAAGAGCGTGGCCGTTTGTGTGCCGCGCTCCGCGAAGCCCGCGGACGAGACGAGCGATTCGCCGAGCCGGCGAATGGTTGCAGAATGCAACGGGTACGGCGTGTGGTGGACGCGGCCGGCGAGGAGCTCGCCGCGTTTGTTCTTCGTGTAGAGGACGTAGCGCTCGGCGAGGAAGAACTCGAGCGTGCCTTCGCGGCTCGGTGCGAGCGCGGGGCCAATCTCGTATTCGAGATCGAGCGTCGCGGGTTTCGGTTCGGGCCAGAGCCGCTCGGAGCGATACGCGACGCGGTCGCCGCGCCGCTCGAGGTGCATGTCGGCGCGAAAGTAGGGCAGGTGAAAGAATCGGCGCGCCGTGCGAACCGCGAGCGAGCTCGCCGCGTCGAGGCTGAAGAAGAAGACGCCGGGATAGCGACCACGGTGGTGCACGTAGACGCGCACGTTCGTCTCGTGAAACGCGGAGACGCCCGGGATCGGCGGGAGAGCGCGCAGCGGGCGGATCGCTTGCATCGTGAATGGCACGAGGCCGACGTACGTCTTGCCTTCGAACGTGTCGATATCGAGCTCGGGCGGAACGAGACGGCGGACGAGCGCGACGTCGACCTCCCAATGCACGAACAGCAGCGAGCGCCACTCGTGGTGACCTTGCGGCGAGCCCTCCGGCTTTCGTGTCGGCGCGATGCGATCCACGAAGGTGATGCTACTCTCGCATCAATGAGCGAGTTCGCGTTGAAGACATCGCTGCCGGCGTACCTTCGCGATTGGCAGGACAAGATCGCGGACATCGCGCGCGGCTACGGTCTCGATTTCTTTCCGACCGTCTTCGAGATCCTCACCTACGACCAGATGAACGAGATCGCCGCGTACGGTGGCTTTCCGAACCGCTATCCGCACTGGCGATACGGCATGGAGTACGAGCGGCTCTCGAAGAGCTACGAGTACGGCCTCTCGAAAATCTACGAGATGGTGATCAACAACAACCCCTCGTACGCGTACTTGCTCGAGGGAAATTCGCTCACCGATCAGAAGCTCGTCATGGCGCACGTCTACGGCCACGTCGACTTCTTCAAGAACAACTACTGCTTCCGCTCGACCGATCTCGACACCGGCGGCAAGACGACGGACCCCGCGGTGCGCCCGCAGAGCTACTCGCCGAATCGCCGCTGGATCGACAAGATGGCGAACCACGGCTCGCGCATGCGGCGCGTCGTCGCGCGGTATGGAATCAACAAGGTCGAAGAGTTCGTCGATCACTGCCTCTCGCTCGAGAACTTGATCGATCCCAACGCGGCGTTCTCCGGCAAGCGCAAGCCGCCGCGCGAAGAAGACGAAGAGAAGGCGACCGAAGTCCCGCGCCTCCGCTCCAAAGATTACATGGAGAGCTTCATCAACCCCGAGGAGTACCTCGAGGAGCAGCGCGCGAAGATCGAAGCGGAGAAAGAGAAGTCGAAGAAATTCCCCGAGCGCTCCGAGCGCGACGTCCTCGAGTTTCTCCTCGAGCACGCGCCGCTCGAGCGATGGGAGCACGACATCCTCGAGATCGTCCGCGAGGAAGCGCACTACTTCCACCCGCAGATGCAGACGAAGATCATGAACGAAGGGTGGGCGTGCGTGGACCCGGACACCCTCGTCTTCACTGGCGCAGGTCTTCGAACGATGCGCGACGTCGTGGAAGGCGAGACTTCGATCGTGTCGGACGGAGAGCGCGCGCGCCGCGTCTACGATCGCAACGTGATTCGCAAACATCCGACGGTGCGCATGACGACGCGCCGCGGAATGAACGTCGTCGGTTCGGTCACGCATCGCGTGCTCCTCGCCGACGGCGTGACGTTCAAGCGGCTCGACGAGGTCGCGATCGGCGATCGCGTGAAAGTGTCGGGCGGGGCGGGTTTGTGGGCCGATCGTGAAGTCTCGCTCGATTGGAAACCGAAGACGGCGAAGACGCTTGAAGACGTCGCGCAGGATGCGGGCGTGTCGGTGTGGACGGTGTTGCGACGTCGCGCGGGCGGAAATGTTCGGCACGCGGGTGCGGTCGATGCGGCAATCGAATCGTACGAGTCGCAAGAGAACGTCGGGCTCGTCGCATCAATCGGCCGACGCGCGCCGGTTCGCATTCCCGATCGCGTCGACGAGTCGCTCGCGGCGTTTCTTGGCTACCTCGTCGGTGACGGCCACGTGAGCCGCGTGAAGCGGTGCATCGGGCTCACGACCGGCGATGACGATCAAGCGCGCGCGTTCGCGCGGCTCGCGGAGTCGCTCTTCGACGTGCGCGTGACGAGCCGGCAAGACGGCAATCGCGCGCGCGTGCTCTTCCACTCCGAGCACATCGCCGATTTCCTCACCGAGTGCCTCGGTCTCACGAGTGGACCGAGCGCGCCGAAAAAATCGATTCCGCTCGCCGTGCGCTCGTCGCCCGAGAAAATCGTCCGCGCGTTCCTGCGCGCCTATTTCGATTGTGACGGTCACGCGGGGAAAACGGGCGTAATCCTCAGCACGTCGAGCGACGCGCTCGCGGAGCAAACGCAGCTTCTTCTTCTCAACTTCGGCATCTTGAGCCGGAAGCGCCGGCAAACGGACGGCGTGTGGCACGTTCACGTGACGGGCGCGTCCGCCGCGCGCTTCTCGGAGCGAGTCGGCTTCGGGCTCGTTCGCAAGCAACGCGCGCTCGACGCGTACGTCGCGGCACACTCGCACTTCAAAGAAGAGACATGGGACGACGAAGTCGTTGCGCTCGATCGCGGCGAGGGCGACGTCTACGACATCTCCGTCGAGACGACGCATCGCTACGCTGCCGCCGGCTTCGTGCACCACAACTCCTACTGGCATTCCAAGATGATGACCGAGCGCGTCCTCGATGCGTCCGAGATCATCGACTACGCCGACAACGCAGCGGGCGTGCTCGCGACGGCGAAGGGGCAGCTCAATCCGTACAAGCTCGGCATCGAGCTCTTTCGCAACGTCGAAGAGCGCTGGGACAAGGGGCAGTTCGGGCAGGAGTGGGAAGAGTGCGACGATCTCGCCGCGAAGAAGAATTGGAATCTGCGGCTCGGGCTCGGGCGGAAGAAAATCTTCGAGGTGCGCTCGCTCTACAACGACGTGACGTTCATCGACGAGTTCCTCACGCCGGATTTCGCGCGCGAGCAGAAGCTCTTCTCGTTCGGATGGTCCAACCGCAACGAGCGCTACGAAATCGAGACGCGCGAGTTCAAGCAAGTGAAAGAGAAGCTGCTCTTCCAGCTCGCGAACGCGGGAAACCCGTTCATCTACGTCGAGGACGGCAACTACGAGAACCGCGGCGAGCTCCTCTTGCGGCACGATCACCAAGGTCTCGACCTGCGCGTCGACTACGCGAAGGAAGTGATGCGCGGGCTCTTCCGCATTTGGAAGCGGCCCGTGCTCACGCAAACCGTCTCGGACGGAAAAATGGTGCTTCTCCGCTACGACGGCCGCGAGCACACGACGAAGACCGTTCGCAAAGAATGATGGCGCCCACGAGCGAGTTCGAGCGCGACGCGTCGCACTGGCTTCGGCGCTTGACGCCGGAGGAGTGGATCTCGGCGGCGATGGGCGAGCTGCGCCGCGCCGAGGAGGCCTACGCACGCTCTGACGCGCGCGCGGGCCTTGCGGGTTGCAAGCGCGCCGCGGGCATGGCGCTCAACGGCGCGCTCCTCGTCGAGCCGAACGACGCGTGGGGTCGCACGTACGTCGAGCACGTGAGGGCGCTCGCGCGCGATCACGGCGAGCGCGTGCCCGAAGCCGTGCGCGCAGCGTGCAAGGTGCTCCTCGAGACGCTCCCGCCCTCGCACGATCTTTTGTCTTTGCGAAGCAAGGCGGGTGACGCAAAGGTGATCGACGCCGCGCGCGACGTCATGGCGCACGCCTACGCGATCGTTCACGGAAAAAAAGAAATGACTCTCTTCCCCAAAGCCCTCTGCATGCTTGTAGTCTGCACGTGTTTCGCTTGCGGCGGCCCGCAGACGACGGCAGAGAAGCCGCCTCCGACGGGAACCACGACGGTGACCGTCACGGCGCCGCCCGAAGATGCGGGCGCGGTTGCGGTCGTGGACGCGGCGGTGCAAGCGCCGCCCGACGTGCTCCCGCCCGCGAAGCCGACGACGATTCGGCTCGCCTCGCCGACGGGCGACGCGGTCGATCAGGAGCTCGACAAGGGCGACGCGGCGTTCGAAAAGAACGCGCTCGACGAAGCGCGCACGCACTACGACGCCGCGAAGAAGCTCGGTAGCAAGCGCGCCGGGCCGGTCGTCGGGATCGCGCGCGTGCGCATCGCGAAGTCGAACGCTCCGCTCGATTACGGCGCGTCCAAAGGCAACGCGGAGGTCACGGCCGCTGCGCGCGAGTTGAAAGGCGCGCTCGCGCTCGAAAAGGATTACGGGCCCGCGCACGCGGAGCTCGGGCGCGCGCTCTTGATGCTCGGAGACGCCGACGGCGCGCTCGTCTCGTTGCGGCGCGCGGCGGAGCTCTTGCCGAACGACGCCGAGGCGCAATCGGCGCTGGGCGTCGCGCTGCTCGCGACGGGGCACAAAGACGACGCGCTCGCTTCGCTGCAACGCTCCACGACGCTCGACATGGGGAGCGCGCCGCGGCACGGAAATCTCGGCACGGTGATGCTGCTCCTCGGCCGCGTGAACGACGCGGTCCACGAGTTCGAGCTGCAAGCGCGGCTCGCGGACGGCGACGCGCGCGCGCACTCGGATCTCGGAACGGCGCTGCTCGCTGCGAATCAGATCCCGCGCGCGGTGACCGAGCTCGAACGCGCCGTGCACCTCGACGGCACGCGCGCGTCGTACGTGACGAACCTCGGCTACGCGTATCAGCTCACCGGGCGCCGCGCGGACGCCATCGCGAAATATCGCGAGGCGCTCCGCATCGACGACAAATTCGCGAGCGCGTGGATCGATCTCGCGACCGCGCTCGCGCAGGATCCAAAGACGCGCCCCGAAGCGCGCGCCGCGCTGCTCACCGCGCAGAAGATCGATCCGACCGATCCGCGCGTGAAAGCGAACCTCGAAGAGCTCGACGCGCTGGAAAAAGCGACTGCGCCGCACAAGTAGAACGACGCTTGACGTTGCGGCTCGGCTTCCCTTAGTGTCCGCGCTCGGTTTGCGAGAAGTCGGACGCAATCCCGCGCCTTTGCCGGCGTGAGTGGAAGTTGCAGTAAGACCATCGGCGCGGCAGCGCCGACGCAGGTCAGTTGAAGTGGAGGCATTCCGATGGCAGTGGGAAGGGTCAAGTGGTTCAACGACGAGAAGGGCTGGGGCTTCATCAAGCAAGACTCGGGTCCTGACGTCTTCGTTCATTATTCGCAGATCGCCGGGGACGGCCGCCGCCGCCTCTTCGAAGACGAGCTCGTCGAGTTCGAAATCAAGGAGAGCCCGAAGGGCCTCCAGGCCATCAACGTGATACGCATGCCGGGCAAACAGATCGATCAAACGGCCTGAGCGCAGTCAGCGTACAAAAAACGAACGAGCCCGCGAGAGCCTGAGCGCTCCGCGGGCTTCGTCGTTTTGTGGTGTGTGTCACCAGTAGTCCGCGATCGCCACGTTCGGGACGCTCTCGCGGTGAAACGAGTCGCCTTTGGGCTCGAGGACGTGCGCGTCGATCGCGACGAGCGCGCCCGCGTCGTCGAATTCGTAGACGTTGAACCCGCTCATGCGCGCCTCGTGCGAGTGCTCGAGCGACGCGCTCGCCGCGCCGCACACGACGATCTCGCCGCCGCGCGTCGCGATCTCGGAGCGGACGCGCTTGTGCAAATGGCCGTGGAGGACGACGGCGTGCGCGACGCTCGATCAGCCGCTCGACGAGCTCGGAGCCATCGCGCAGGCTCTTCCATGTAACGCTTCACGCGCGAGTGCGGCGGCGTCGGCGGGTGGTGCACGAGCACGACGGGCGTGCGTTTCTTCACTTCGTCGTGATCGAGCACGCGCGAGAGCGCGCCCAGCTGCGGGCCGCCGATCGTCCCCGCGGCGACGAACGGCGGGCGCGGGACGGCGCTCGAGAGGCCGATGATCGCGCACGGCCCGCGGAGCTTCACGTACGGAAAGTGGCCCGCGCCGACGTCGACGCCGAAGTCCAAATCGGATTGGATGTATTCTGCAAAGAACTGCCCGAACCGCCGGTGCTTCAGGGCGCCTTGCGTGTAGAGATCGTGGTTTCCGGGGACGAGGCTGATGTCGCGCGGCTGGAGGTGGAGCTCGCCTTCGAGGATGGCGCGCGCGCATGCGAACTCGGGCTCGAGCGCGAGGTTCGTGATGTCGCCCGTGATGACGACGTGGTCGACGCCCGAGCGCGCGACCTCGCGCGCGAGCGTGCGAACGTGCGCGGTGCGGTGCGCGTCTTTTTTTCGGAAGCGGGCAGGGACGCGCTCGGCCGCCGCGCGCCACGCACCGGAGAGCTCGTCGAGCGGTGCGCGCCGGAGCGCGAGGTTCGCGCACGCCGGTGAGTCGCTTGTTGAGATAACGCGAGAACGCGACGCCATCGAGCGCGAGGACGTGCAAGTCGGAGAAATGCGCGATGCGCATCGTCACGGATCGCTCGCGCAGCGGAAGCCGATGCCGGGGAGACGTCGCGACTCGAGCGCCATCGTGCGCGCGGTGGCGCGCTGGGCGTCGGCGCCTTGCAGAAACGAGCCGCCGCGCACCATGCGCATCGTGCCGGTCGTGCCGCGTGGGTTCGTCTGCGGCGAAGGCGCGTACGCCATCGGCACGAGCTCGCGCGACGCGGTGGAGCGCTCCGGATCGATCTCGACCTGATCCGCGACCCACTCGTCGACGTTGCCCGCCATGTCGAGCAAACCGAGCGGCGTCTTTCCGTCGGGGATCGATCCCACGGGCGCGAGGCCCGCGAAGCCGTCGGTCGCGTCGGTGGGATCGAGCGCGATCGACCCGTGGTTCGCGAGGTGCGGGTTCCACACGTTGCCCCACGGAAAAATTCTTCCGGCGAGGCCGCGCGCGGCGAGCTCCCATTCGGCTTCCGTCGGCAAGCGCGCGTGCGAGAACGTGCAGTAGTCGCGCGCGTCCGTCCACGAGACGCTCGTCACCGGGAATCGCGGTGCGTCGAAGCGCGCGTCACCCGGCGTGAAACCAGGCGGGTTGCACGATCCCGCCGAGACGCAATGCTTGTAGTCTGCAACCGTCACCTCGGTGCGATCCATGTAGAAGGACGAGACGGTCACCGCGTGCGCGACGCCCTCCGCCATGAAGCGCGCGGCGTCGCAGTGCGCGGACATCGCGTGCATGATGCCGTTCTGGAGCTCGTAGGGAACCTTCACGGGACCGAGCGGCTCGCGTTCGCAGAGCGCGACGCCGGAGAGCATCTGCATCGGCGTCGATCCCATCGTGAACGTTCCACCCGGCACGAGCACGCGACCCGACGGCAGCGGCCGCAACATGACGATGCCATCGCGCGCCTCGGCCGCGTCGCGCGCGCTGAGCCCGTTCGAATAACGCTCGGGCTGACCCGCGAGCGCGACGGAGCCAAGAAGCACGACTGCAGCGAATGTCCGGCGTTGCAACAAAGCGTGCACAAAGTAGCTCACCCGGTGAGCAAGCGCATCGGGCGCGCGAGCAAGCCGCGGAGCTCGGAGAGGAACGCCGCGCCCACCGCGCCGTCGACGACGCGGTGATCGCACGACAGCGTGAGCGCAAGGCGTTTGCCGGGGACGACCGCGCCGTCACTGACGACAGCCTCGTCGCGCGTGCGTCCCACCGCGAGGATCGCGCCTTCGGGCGGGTTGATCACCGCGGCGAACTCGTCGATGCCGAACATGCCGAGGTTCGAGATCGAGAACGTGCCGTTCTGCATCTCTTCGGGCTTGAGCTTCTTCGCGCGAGCGCGCGCTGCGAGATCGCGCACCTCGCGTCCGATCGCTGCGACGCTCTTTTGATCGGCGTTTCTCACGACGGGCGTGAGGAGCCCATCCGGCACGGCGACGGCGACGGAGATGTCGACGCGCCTGTGCACCAAGATCGCCTCGGGCGTGAAGCTCGCATTGCACTCGGGGACGCGAAGGAGCGCGAGCGCGCACGCCTTCACGATGAAATCGTTCACGCTGAGCTTCGGCGCTTCGTCGCCCTCGTGCAGACCTTCTGCGAGCTCGAGATTCACGCGCTCGCGCAATTGAAGGAGCGGCGCCGCGTCGACGTCGATGCGAAGATAAAAATGCGGGACGGTTTGCTTCGCCTCGGTGAGGCGACGCGCGATCGTCTTTCGCATCATCGAGAGCGGGCGCGATTCGGGCTCCGCGAGGAACATCGTCGGCGCTTGGAGCTCCATCGTCTTCGCGTGCAAGACGAGCGAGCGCGCCGTGTCGTCCTCGCGTACCGGCGACGATCGCAGCCGCTCCAAATCGGCCTGCACGATGCGCCCGCCAGGCCCGCTCCCGTGCGCGCTGCGCAAATCGACGCCGAGCTCGCGCGCCGCGCGACGAATGTGCGGCGACGCGAGCACGCGCCCGTTTTGACTCTGCGCCGCGACCTCGGGCATCTGCTCGGTGCGATCGAGCGCGCTCCCCGTGCGCGCGGGCACGCGCTGGGCGACGGGCGCTTCGGTATCGGGCGCAAGCGTCGGAGTCTGCAGTCGCGGAGACGGGGACGGGGAGACGGAGACGGAGACGGGGGCGGGGACGGGGACGGAGACGGAGACGGAGTCAGATTCGAAATGTCTTCGCCCGGATTTCCGAGAATCGCGACGGCCTGACCGAGCTTCACGTTCGCGCCCGCCGCGACGAGCAGCTTGAGCAATGTTCCTTTGTCGAACGCGCGAAACTCCATCGTCGCCTTGTCGGTCTCCACCTCGGCGAGCAAATCGTCGACGCCCACCGCGTCGCCCTCTTTCTTGTGCCACGCCGTGAGCACGCCTTCTTCCATCGTCGGCGAGAGCTTCGGCATCTCGAGGATCTTCGCCATTCAGCTCGCTCCCTGACGCATCACGCGCTTCACGGCGGAGACGACGCGCTCCGGTTGCGGCATCACGCGCTGCTCGAGCTTCGCGTTGTAGGGCATGGGCACGTCGAGCTGCGACACGCGCAAGATGGGCGCGTCGAGATCGTCGAACGCCGACCTTTGAACGCGATCGGCGATCTCGGCGCCGACTCCTCCGTAGGGCCAACCTTCGTGGACGACAACGCAGCGATGCGTTTTGTGAACCGACGCGAGGATCGTTTCTTCGTCGAGCGGACGGAGGCTTCGGAGATCCACGATCTCGACGCTGATGTTCTCCTTCGCGAGACGCTCGGCCGCGTCCATCGCGACGTGCGTCATGCGCGAGTACGCAACGATGGTGCAGTCCGTGCCCTGGCGCACCACGTTCGCGACTCCGATGGGGATCGTGTCGAGGTCCTCGGGCACGTCGCCTTTGATCGAGTAGAGCGTCTCCGATTCCATGACGAGCACGGGGTTGTCGTCGCGGATCGCCGCCTTGAGAAGGCCCTTCGCGTCGGCCGGAAATGCGGGCGCGACGACCTTCAAGCCGGGAACGGTCGCGTAGAAATGTTCCATCGCGTGCGAGTGCTGGCTCCCGACTTGGCGCGCGCTCGCGTTCGGTCCGCGAAACACGATCGGACAATTGAGCTGCCCGCCCGACATCTGCCGGACCTTCGCCGCGTTGTTCAAAATCTGATCGAACGCGATCGCCGAAAAGTTCCACGTCATGAACTCGACGATCGGACGAAGCCCGACGACCGCCGCGCCGACGCCGATGCCAGCGAATCCGCCTTCGGCGATGGGCGTGTCGATGACGCGCTTGTCGCCGAATTTGTCGAGCATCCCCTCGGAGACTTTGTACGCGCCGTTGTAGTGGCCGACCTCTTCGCCCATGAGAAAGACGCGCTCGTCGCGCTCCATCTCTTCGATCATCGCCTCGCGCAAGGCCTCTCGATATCGGAGTTGCTTCATGACGCGAACGGTCCGTCGTAGGTCGTCTGCTCGAGGATCGACAGCTCGGGCTCGGGGCTCTCTTCGGCGAACTTGATCGCATCGGCGACTTCGCGTTCGACATCGGCTTCGAGCGCGTCGAGCGCGTTCTTGTCCATGCTCTCTTCGAGCTTTTGACGACCGAGGTGCAGCGGGTCGCGCTTCTTGTGGCCGTCGAGCTCTTCGGGCGTTCGATATTTTCCGGGGTCGCTCATCGAGTGGCCGCGGAAGCGGTACGTGCGCACCTCGACGAGAGACGGCATCGATTCCGTGCGCGCGCGCTCGATCGCCTGACCGATGCGCTCTTCGACCTCGAGCACGTCCGTCGCGAAGAAGCGATCGTGCGGAATGCCGTAGCCCGTCGCCTTGAGCGAGATGTCCTCGACCGACACGGTGCGCGAGAGCGGCGTGCCCATCGAGTATTCGTTGTTCTCGCAGACGAAGACGATGGGGAGCTTCCAGAGCGAGGCGAGCGAGACGCCCTCGTGGAAACCTTGGATGCTCACCGCGCCGTCGCCGAAGAAGCAGAGCGTGACGCGCCCGTCGCCGCGGTATCGCGACGCGAACGCGATGCCCGCCGCGAACGGAATGTGCCCGCCGACGATCGCGTGACCGCCGAGCATGCCGTGCTCTTTGTCGAAGAGGTGCATCGAGCCGCCGAGCCCTTGGCTGCAACCCGTCGCTTTTCCGTAGAGCTCCGCCATGAGCGCGCGCGCGGACATGCCCTTCGCGAGCGCGATGCCGTGATCGCGATACGTCGTGACCACGTAGTCGTCTTTGCGCATCGCCGCGCACGCGCCGACCGCGACCGCCTCTTGCCCGATGTAAAGGTGCAAGAAGCCTCCGATCTTTCCCATCGCGTAGGCGCGCGCGGCCTCTTCTTCGAGGCGGCGGATCAAGAACATTTGACGATAGAGCTGCGCGAGACGCGCGGACGCCGAGACGTCGTTCATCGTGAGGGGCCCGAGCCTAGCACGACGACCCAACCGAGGGCCCAAGTGCATTCTCCTCCGCGCAAGCTAGACTGCCCGCATGCGCGTGGTCGTCCTCTTCGTCGGCGGGTTCGGGCTCACCGCGTGCTTCGCGCTCGACGGGAGCGAGTACGTTCGCGTGCGCGTGCCCGTGGGCCAAAGCGCGGACTGCGAAGTGAGCGTGACGCAGCCCGCAAACTACACGCCGGCGCCGCCCGACCCGTGCGTCGCGACCGCGCCGGACATCGCCACGTGCACGCCCGTCGCGTTCGTGCGCGCGCACGAGATCCTCACGGGGCCCGATTGTTACCTCGACAACAAGGTAACAAACGGCGAGGTGGGCCGCGTGATGCAATGTGCGGGCTCGAGCTCGGGTGCGGCGATCGCCGTGTTCGAGCGCGCGACGTTCGTCGGCAAGCTGACCGGCGGCTACCTCGACGTGTGCAAGTCGACGACGTACGACATCCCCGAGGGCGACCGCTGCACGTGGCGCACCGAGCAGCGACTGAGCGGCGCGCTCTCGGACGGCACGCTCGCGTTCTCGTACAGCGAAGGTCCAGTCGCGGGCAGGAAGTGCACGCTCGCGTGCCAGGCGCGCGCCGCGGTCGACGTGCTGAACGCCGCGACGCCCGCCGAGTGAACTACTTCTTCTTCGGATTCCGCCGTGCAGGTCCCCGCGCCGCAGCTCGCTTGTCCCGTGCCGCCATGCCCCTTGACGCCGCCGGGACCGGGCTTCGCGCTGGCGGCTGCCGTCGCGGTTGCGTTGGGCGCCACGACGGGAGACGGCTCCGCCTTCTTGAGCCCGTCGCCTTCTCTCTGCTTCTGCTCGTCGGGGGCCGGCGTCGCTTGCGACGGCGGAGGAAGGGGCGCGGCGGCGCTCGCGCTCGACATCGGCGACTGATTGGATTTCACGCTCGCAGCGGACTCGGACTTGGCGCATGCAGCGAGCACCGCCGATGTGCCGAGCGCCGTCAGCGTGAGCGCGATGTTTTGGAGAGACAGGTTCGGACGCGACGTCATGCGCTGAATCGTAGCATCACGTCACTGCAGCGGATGCTCGGACGCGCACGCGCCGAGCGGACCCGATCCGCTCGACACCCCGCTCTCCCAGCCCGCGGCCGCACATTGGTACCAAACGCCGTCGGACTGCGCCTGCACGCACGTGCGCGGCGGCACCCACGCGCCGAGCGTCGCCGAGTGACACCACGCGTACGACGCACCGCAATTCGTTTCGCCCGCGACCCAGCTTCCGCTGTCGCAGTGGTACCAACTTTCGTCGCTTGCAAACTGCACGCAAGTTCCGCTTGGCACGTCCATGTCGAGCGTCGGGCACGAACAGCTCGTTCCCCCTTCGGTTCCGCCGTCATTCGCCTCCGCGTTCGTGCCGCACGAGCCGAGCGGAGTCGACTTGTCCACGAGTGTGACTTGGATCGGGTAGCGGTCGCTCCATCCCGCGCTCTTCGTTCCGAAGAGAGCTTCGGACACGAGCGGCGACGCGTCGATGATCGGTTTGCCGGCGGCGGCTTCGACGCACTCGTCGGGGCCGTAGTCGTCCGTCTCGGCGACGACGCACTTTCCATTCGCTTCGATTTGGATGTGCGCGCCGCAGCCGAAGCGTTGGCGGCTCGCGGCGTACCACCACGAGCCGTTCTTCGTGTACTCGCCACAGCTCATGATGCCGTTGTCGCTCGCGGTGAATCCGAACGACGTGAGGTAGTAGTCGCCGTTCGCGGGCTCCGCGCTCGACGCGATTCCGTGGCAGCCGGAAAGATCCGAGCTGCTCGAAGATGCGCTCATGCCGGAATCGGGCGCGCTCGCGCAACCGACGATCGCGATCGACGCGACGAAGAAACGTTTCATCATCATGGGCTCCGCCTGGTGGATCACGCGAGCATCAGGAGATCCGCGGACGCGCCGCCCGTGTGAGAGGAGGGACCGAGAAATACGGGCGGCGCGCCTGCGACGCACGCGACCAGAGCACCTAACGTGCCATCGGCGTCGTCACTTGCAGCAGACGGTGGTCATGTCGCTGAACTGAACGCCGCCGTCCGCGCTCACCGCGGTGCCTGCACACGACGCGGTGCTCGCCGGGGCGTAGGCGAAGGCTCGCCACGTGCGGTTGCCGTTGACCGTGGTGCACGTGCCGTTGGCGGTGATGTTCGTCTGGCCCGTCGAGCAGCCAGTGTTCGTGTAGATGGTCGCGGTTCCGACGCACGCGCCCGCGTCGAAGGTGCAGCCGCACGACGTGCAGCTGCGCGTGTCGGCGATCGCGGTGCCGACGAGGTGCTGCGTCGGGAAGCTCGCGGGACACGCATTCACGCCCGGCTGCGACACGCACATCGTGAACGGCGCAGGATTCGGCACGCAGACGTTGCCCGCGGTGCACCCGCTGCCGGGCGTTCCCGTGAACGCGCACGTGCGACCTTGGTGATCGTATCCGACGGTTGGGAGCGTTTGCGAAGGCGTCGCGGTGCAGCTTCCGCCATCCGGCGCGGGACCCGTGACCGAGATGCTCGCGCCGCTCGTGCTGAATTGCGTGAGCGTGTTGCACGCCATGTTGGTCGTGTCGGTTTGGTTCGAGATGTTGTTGCACGCGCCGTTCGTGCCCGCGGTGATCGTGACGTCGCCCGTGCATGTGGGGTTCGTCGTCGTGCACCCGCAGCCGCACGCCGCGGCGCCCGCGTCGATTCCTTCTTCGACGTCCGTGGGCGTCGCGTAACCGTTCGCGCACGCGCCGCGCGTGTCGGGATCGTAGATGTCCCACGACCAGCCGCTGGGCAAATCGGGAACGCAGACGGACGTCACCTGGTTGCATCCACCGTCCGGGACGACGTCGTTTTGCACGACGTCGGATTGTGCGTCGCCGCCGCCCGAGTCGGTCGCGATCGCGTCGACGGAGCCGCCATCGAGATCGTAGCCGTCGAGCCCGATGATGTCGCCGCAACCCGCGAGCGCCAAGGCGACGAGGACTGCGATGCTCCGCGTGCGCATCAGAACGTGCCTCCAATCCCCGCCGCACCGGGCCCGACGAAGAGACGCGCTTGAACCGGCGCGCTCTTCGGCGAGACGATGAACGACGTGAGCGAGAGCGCGAGCGCCACGCTTCCGGCGACGACGAGCACCGTCGACACATCGGCGAACGTCCACGCTTCGTTGATTGACTGCCGCCCCGTTTGGTCGCACACCTTGTTCGGGCAATGCGGGTCCGCGCTGCCCTTGTCCGCGAGCGACAATCCGAAGAACGCGAGGCCGGTACCGAGCGTCGCGATGCCGACGCCGCCCGAGATCCACGCGAGCGTTCTCCAGCCGCTGTGGCTGCTCGGCGCGGGCTCCGTCTTTGGAGGTGGTGGCGTGGCGTCAGCGTCGAAGGGCGTTGGCTCGCGTCCGGTCGACGCGACCTGATCGGTCGATGCTTTGCGCAGCGCGACGTCGACCGTCGTGCTCTGGCCCGCGGCGAGCGTCGTGTCTTGCGTGAAGACGACGTAGCCCGGAGCCGTCACGGTGATCGTCGCGTCGCCCGCGCTCGTGCGAAGCGGCTTCATCGGAGTCGTGCCTGCGCTCGCGCCGCGAAGCGTGACCGACGCGCCCGCAACCTCGCAGTGAATGACGAGCGTGGCCACGTGCGACGCGATCTCCGCGATCGTCTTGTCGAGGTTCGGCACCTTCGCGCGCAGATCGGGCGGCGCGGTCGCGACGAACTTGTCGAGCGCGTCGAGCGCGCCGGGAAAATCCTGCAACCCCTGGAGCGCGCGCCCGCGGTTGTATTGGATCGCGGGGTTCGGGACGAGCGCGAACGACGCGTCGTACTTCTCGAGCGCCTCTTTGAATTTCGACGCGTGGACGAGATCGTCGCCTTGTTTCTTCAGCTCGGACGCGCGCGCTTGGTCGGCTTTCGACGCATCCGCCCACGCGGGCGTCGTCAGCGCGAGCAGCATCGCGGCGCACGCCAAGCGATCGAACAAGCCCATGGTGTCAAAGCTATCAGAGCGTCAGCGGATCGCTAGAAGTGTGCGTCGTGACGGGTGGAGGTCTTCTCGTCACCGTGGTCATCGTCCGTACGGGCACGGCGTGCGACGGCACGGGCTTCGATGACGTCGCCACGGAAGCGATGGGCTCTGCGGATGCGGATGGAATCGCGCTGGCGATCGCGCTCGCGCTCGCGGTCGGGTTTGTCGTGGCGATGGGTTCGCTCGTCGGCACAGCAGACGCGATTGGAGCCGCCGAGGTCATGACGGGTGGTGTTTCGGTCAAGGTGACCGCAGGTCGATCGCTCACGATCGCACGCGGGACGCGCGCGCTGCGGAGACCGAACGCGTAGCCCGCGAACGCCGTCGCGCTCGAAACGAAGAGCATCGAGGCCATCCACATCCACGTCGCCCCGTCTTTCTTCTTTCGTCGCTCGATGAAGACCGTCGGCGTCGCGGACCGCTTCGGTGCGGGAGCCTCGGTGAGGATCGGCGGAGACAGAGACGGAGGCGGGGACGGAGACGGAGGCGGAGACGGGGACGGAGACGGGGACGGAGACGGGGACGGAGGCGGGGACGGAGACGGAGCGGGGCGCGCGAGGGCGGGGGGCGGCGTTGGTGTTTCTTCCGCGACGATGACGTCGTCCTCGAGTAGCGGAATGCCCGACGACGGCGCTTCATCCTCCTTCGATTCGAGGCGAGGCGGTGGAGGCGCGACGCCTGGGATCGTCGTCCTCAACGACGGCTGCTTGGTCGGAGCAGCAGCAGCCAGGGGACGTGGACGCGGAGGGACGAGCGGTTTCTCCGTCTTGAAATCCGTCGCGACCATGTACGGCAAGCCGTCGTCGCTCTTGCCCACGTCGAGCACCTTCGCGCCGTCCGCTTCGCGCTGAAACGTCGCGAGCGCCGCCGCATCGTTCAGCGCGTCGCGCTTCACGATCTTGACCCACACCTTCTGCGTTCGCACGGTGTCGGTCGCTTCGTAGAGAACGACGCCGCCGCTCTCCGCGAGGAGACGCACGATCTTGTATTTCTTCGAGAGCGTCGTGCCGACTTGGAGCGGACCCACTGGGATGTATTGTAACAGTCAGGGGAGCTTCGCGTAGCTCTGACAGCCATCGCCGTCACCGCCGTCGCAGGCTTCCTTGTAAAGCGCCTTTGCGCGCGGCGTGTCGAGCGTGACGCCATTGCCGTATTCGAAGAGGCGCCCGAGGTTGTAGCAACCCGAGGCTTTCTTTCCCTTGCACGCGCGCTCGTAGAACACCGACGCGGTCGCCGCGTCTTTGATGAGCGGGCCCGCGCGACCTTTTTCGTACAGCGTTCCGAGGTTCACGCAACCGCCGAGCGCGTTTCCGTCGCACGCTTTCTTGTAATAGACCTCGGCGAGCGCATCGCTCTGCGCGACGCCTTCGCCTTTCTCGTATTGCACGCCGAGGTTGTGACACCCGCTCGGATCGTTTCCGGTGCAGCCCTTGCGATAAAGGTCGATCATCTTCGTGAAGTCTTTCTTCACGCCGAGCCCGCGCCAGTACATGTAACCGAGGTTCGTGCACGCGTACGCGTCGGTCTTGTCGCACGCCTTCGTGAAGTAGAAGACTGCCTTCGCGTTGTCCTGCGTGTGGCCCGCCTGCGCGTAGAGATAATGGAGACCGAGGTGATTGCAGCCGCGCGTCGAGCCCGCGTTGCACGCTTGCAAGTAGAGCGTGTCCGCTTTCGGTTTGTCCTCGGCGAAGCCTTTGGCCTCGTCGTAGAGCGCGCCGAGGTTCGCGCAGCCATCGGGCACCTTGCCGTCGCATGCGAGGCGATAATATTTTCCCGCGGTCTCGTAATCGACGGGCGTGCCGTGGCCTTCTTCGTAGTCGATGCCGAGGAGGTTGCATTCCGCGAGGGTGCCGCGGCCTTCGTCGCATCCGGTCGTGTGCGAGAGGAACGCCGCGGCGCGCGTCGGATCGTAAGTGGGCGCGGGCACGGCGGCGTCGAACGCGGGAGTCGGCGTGTACGTCGTCGTCGGCGGGGTGAACGTCGTCCAACCGCCCGCGTCGTAACCGCCGTAGTGACGATGACGCCGAAAGAGTCGCCGACATCCCACGCCGGACGCAGCGGTGGCGACGACGAGCAAGAGAAGAATCGTTCGGCGCATGCGGTCTCTCAGAGTACAGCCGTTCGCCTGTGTACGTCGCTCGCGCGTGCAGTCTTCCTAAGAACCGGACGGTGACGGCGCGGCGGATGCGGAAGTCGACGGCGCCGAAGAGGGCGCGATGTGAACGTGGCGCACGTGCTGGTGCGCGCTCGGCGCGAGCGATGGTGTGGCGTTCGCTGCTGCGTCCTTCGTTTTCGTGATCGCGATCGCCGCTTCGCCCGATCAGAATGAGCGTTGCGATCACCGCGACCGCGATGAGCACGACGAGGTTCTGTTTTCGCCGCGTCGCCTTCGGGACGATGCTTGCAGAATGCATGGATATCGTCGGAAACCCGCTGGAAATACGCACGTCGATCGCGCTCGCGAGCGCCTCGCCGAACGCGCGGCAAGTCGGATAGCGGAGCGTCGGCTCTTTTTGGAACGCGCGCCGGAGCACGCCCTCGGCGCGCGTGAGCATCAGCTTCTCGCGAAATTCCGTTTGTTCGCTCGTGAGCGCGGGCGGCTCGTCGTTCGCGATGCGTGCCGCCGTGGCGAGCAAATCTTCGCCATCGAACGCGCGCTTGCCGGAGAGCGCTTCGTAGAGCGTCGCGGCGAGCGAGAACTGATCCGAGCGCGCGGAGAACGTTCCCGACGCGGAGAGCGTCTCGGGCGCGGAGTAGCCGATGGTGCCGAGCGTCATTCCCTTGGTCGTGAGGTTCGAGTCCGGAATGCGCGCGAGCCCGAAGTCGGTGATGACCGCGCCGGTCGACGAGCAGATGACGTTCTCGGGCTTCACGTCGCGATGGATGATGCCCGCCTCGTGCGCGGTCGTGAGCGCGGCGCCGAGCTCGAGTGCGATGCGCGCGACCTCGAGCGGCGGAAGTGCGCCCGACGAGAGCCGCTCGCGCATCGTCGGCCCGGGCACGTACTCGAAGACGAGAAACAAACCGACTTCGTCGTTCTCGCCCATGTCGTGCAGCGTGACGAGATTGGGATGCCGCACCGTCGCCGCCGCGCGCGCCTCGTTGCGCATGCGCGAGACGAGCTGCTCTTTCACGTCGGGTGGGAGCGCGGAATCGTCGCGCAGCACTTTGATGGCGACGTCGCGCCCGAGCACGGGATCCTTCGCGAGAAAGACGCGCCCCATCCCGCCTTCACCGAGGAGGCGAACGACTTCGTAGCGGCCGATCTGCGAGGGATCCACGGATGCAGTGCGTATAGCAGAGACGGAGACGGAGTCGGGGACGGAGACGGGGACGGGGACGGAGACGGGGACGGGGACGGGGACGGGGACGGAGACGGGGACGGAGACGGGGACGGAGACGGGGACGGAGACGGGGACGGAGACGGGGACGGAGATTGGGTGGCTGGTGAAGGTGGGGTCGCTCGGCATTATCCATTTTCGCGCGGTGCTCGGACGCGTCAAGGACGACGCCTTCGGCGTCGCCGCCTGCGGCGGTTGCTTCGCAATCCTTGACACGTCCTCCGCGCCGCGCGGGGGCGGGGGTGCCTTCACGAGAGAGGGCGAAAGGAACTTCCATGCTGCGAATTTACGAAACGTCGTTGTCGATGCTCAGGCGGTTGCGAGTTGTCGTTGCGATGATCGAGAGGAGGGATTCGGATCTCGCTCGTCAGCTTCGGCGGGCGGCGAGCAGCGTTGCGCTCAACATCGCCGAGGGAAGCTACGCGAGAGGTCGCAATCGGCCGATGCTCTACAACGTCGCGCTTGGAAGTGCGAAAGAGACGCGAGCCTGCATCGATGTTGCGATGTCGCTCGGCTACGTCGACGCATTCGATCGGGAGCTCGACTCGGAGCTGCACTCGATCTGTGCGGTGCTTTACCGACTCACGAGGTGAGTCGGTAGAGCGTGGCCGCAATTCGGTCGAGACGATCGCGAAGCACTTCGTCGATCGTCTCGACGTGATGCGAAGACCTCCGCAACGTCGAGGCATGCACGAACTTCTTGAGTCGATCCGAGTGCGGTGCGAAACCGCAGGCGTTCGTTTCCCGCCGCTGACGACCAATCGCCTCCGCTGTGTTGAGAGCGATGCTGCTTGCGGCCAGCTGCCGCGCGAGATCGGGATCTCGTCGCGCAATCTCACTCACGAGCGGAGCAATCAACCGAAGCGTTTCGATGATGAACGGATAAATCTTCAGCATGGTGAGTCTCCTTCTCTCGCAATGGCGAGGACCCACCCCGACGCCACGGCGCGCAGGGCTGATCAAGGCTCGCCGCAGGCGACCGTCGCTCCTGCGACGGCTTGGCCTTGAGCAGCCCGAGCACCGTGGCACGATGAGAAATCCGAGCAAGACGGCCCCGGATTGAGACGGATTCGGAGACGGGACGGATCGGGGACGGAGACGGAGACGGGGACCGTGCTACTCGTGCGGATTGAAACAAGCCACGCGGTGCTCCGGCGAATCCACGCGCGCCTCCAAGAGCGGCGTCTCCTTGTCGCACTTCCCCGCGATCATGCGCGGGCATCGCGGATGGAACGAGCAACCCGCGGGCGGATCGAGCGGCGACGGAACGTCTCCCTCGAGCAAAACGCGGAGCCGCTTTCGATTCGGGTCGGCGACCGGCGCGGCGCGAGGAGCGCGCGCGTGTACGGGTGACGCGGATGTTCGTAGAGCTCCTCCGCGGGCGCCTGCTCGACGATGCTTGCCCGAGGTACATCACGGCGACGCGGTGGCTGACGTGCTCGACGATTTCAAATCGTGCGAGATGAACAAGTAGCTGATGCCCATCGACTCTTGCAGCTCGAGGAGCAGGTTCACGATCTGCGCCTGAATCGAGACGTCGAGCGCGCTGATGGGCTCGTCGCACACGATGAAGTCGGGCTTCACCGCGAGCGCGCGCGCGATGCCGATGCGCTGGCGTTGGCCGCCCGAGAACTCGTGCGGGTATCGATCGATGTGCTCGGGGCGGAGGCCGACCTTCTTCAGGAGCTCGGCGATCATTTCGTCTTCTTCGCGCCTGTCCTTCGCGAGATCGAAGACGCGGATCGCCTCGCCGACGATTTCGCGCACGGTCATGCGCGGGTTCAAGCTCGAGTACGGGTCTTGGAAGATGATCTGCATGCGGCGGCGAATCGGGCGCATGCCTTCGTGACTGAGCGGGAGGATGATCTTTTCCGTCGAAGACGACGCGGCCGAACGTCGGCTCGATCGATCGCAAGATGCAGCGGCCCGAGCGTGCTCTTGCCGCACCCGCTCTCGCCGACGAGGCCGAGCGTTTCGCCGCGACGCACGCGGATGCTCACGTCTTCGACGGCGCGGAGAAATCTTTTTCGCGTTCCGAAGAAGCCGCGGTCGACGGGAAAATATTTCGTGAGCTTGTCGGTCGCGACGAGCGTGCGCGGGCGCGCTTTCCCCGTCGTGCTCGGCGCGGACTCGCGCGGCTCGGGTGCGTCCGTCACGACAAGCTCTCCTTCGCGCGAATGCACCGCACGAAATGGCCGGGCGCGAGCTCTTCGAGCGCGGGCTCCGCTTTGCGACAGTCGTCGATCGCGAGCGAGCATCGATCCGCGAAGCGGCATCCGGGCGGGAGCGATCGCGAAGTCGGGGACGACGCCTTCGATCGTCGGCAAACGTTTCCGCTCTCCGTGACCCGGCACGCGGAATGCTCCCGAGGAGACCGCGCGTGTACGGATGAAGCGGCTTCTCGAAAATTTCCTTCACGGTCGCGCGCTCGACCACGCGGCCCGCGTACATGACGACGACGTCGCGTGCGTACTCCGCGACGACGCCGAGATCGTGCGTGATGAGCAAGACCGCCATCCCGAGCTGCTCCTGCAGCTTCTTCAGGAGCTCGAGGATCTGCGCTTGGATCGTCACGTCGAGCGCGGTCGTCGGCTCGTCGGCGATGAGGAGCTTCGGTTTGCACGCGAGCGCCATCGCGATCATGACGCGCTGACGCATGCCGCCCGAGAGCTGATGCGGATAGGCGTCGATGTTCGAAGCGGGCGAGGGGATGCCGACGAGCTGGAGCATTTCGATCGCGTGCTCGCGCGCTTCGCTCCGCGATTTTTTCTGATGCATGCGGATCGCTTCGATGATTTGCGCGCCCACCGTGTAGACGGGGTTCAAGCTCGTCATCGGTTCTTGGAAGATCATCGACACCGCGTTGCCGCGAACGCCCTGCATCTCGCGCTCGCTCAGCGTGAGGAGGTTCTTTTGCTCGAGCTCGATCAGGCCGCCATCGACGTGGCCCGCGGGCTCGGGCAAAAGGCGCATGATGGAGAGCGCCGTCACGCTCTTGCCGCATCCGCTCTCGCCGACGATGCCGAGCGTCGTGCCCGCGAAGGCGTCGAACGAGACTTCGTCGACCGCGCGAAGCGTGCCTTCGTCGGTGGTGAAGCTCGTCACCAAATCGACGACGCGAAGGAGCGGCACCGGTGCGGGCACGGAAGACTTCGTAACACGATTCGAGTAACGTGCGGCGTGCCATGAAACCCGCCTCGGCCGCATGCGTCTTCGCGCTGATGGCGAGCACGGTGGTGTTCGTAGCGTGCGTCGAGCGCGACCGTTTGTGCGCGACGACGACCGAGTGCGGAACGAACGCAGCATGCGTCGCGGGGCGATGTCAGCCGCAGCTCAAGGACGACGCGGGCCGCCCGATCCCTCCGCTGATCGCGTCGCCGCAAGTGCGGCGCGTCGTCGTCTCGCCGACGGACATCGCATACGTCTCGACGCGCACCGGTCCGAATCCATCCGATCTTCCGCCCGTGCTCATCCTCGGACGCAAAGGCGATGGCGCCGCGCTCCTTCTCCGATTCGCGGTTCCGATCGCGCCCGAAGAGTCCGTCGTCGAAGCGTACGTCCTCCTCGATCGCGCGGACGTCGTCGAAATGGATCCGCAACCCATCTCGCTCCACGCCGCCCGGATCATCGATGCCTGGGATGGACGATCCATCTCCTACGAACGACAGCCGCGCTGGGAAGAGACCGGCTCGCCCGGAACCATCGTGAGCGGCGCGGGGCGCCCGCTCGTGCGCATCGATGTGCGCGATCTCGCAACACATTGGAAGACGCGCGACCCGCGCGACCAAGGCCTCGTGATCGTCGCGGACGACACGTCGCGAACGGGAATGTCGTTTGCAGCCGCCTCGTCCGTGCTCGATCAAGGACCGACCTCGATGCTCGGCACGGATTCCGAGGAATCGAAAATTCCTGGGCCGCAGCGCCTCCGCGTTTGGAGCTATATTTGCGCTCCGGCCCGCATGAGGCGCATGTGAATCTTCCGGCGCCGCTCGCGTCCAACGATGCGGGCATCACCGACGCTGGCAAACCCGACTCAAAAGCAACGACACCGACACCGACCAAGAAGTAACAAGGAGAATTGGCGATGCGCTCGAAACTCTCGATGACAGGCAACAAGCTCCGCGGCTTCGCCGCGATGGTGCTCGTGACCGGCGTGACGCTTTGGGCCAGCGCGGCAAGCGCGGATCCCGTCGCGCGTGGAAACAACTTCGTCGTGAACGCGAACGTCGCGAGGTGCAACGCGAACGCGGAGTGCAAGATCGATCTGCGTCTCGAAGCCGTCGGCGACTTCCACGTGAACAAAGAATATCCGTACAAGTTCAAGGCGGGCGCGGCTCCGGCTGGCGTCACGTACCTCGGCAAAGATCCCGCGGGCGTCGACATGTTCTCGAAGGCCGCGGGCGACTTCACGCTCGACGCATCGAACGAGAAGGTCGGCACGATGACGATCCGCTTCAAGTCGGCAAACAAGGGCGCCGTGAGCATTGGTGGCGTGTTCAAGCTGAGCGTGTGCTCCACGGCGAACTGTCAGTTGGAGCAAGCGAACGTCACCGTTCCGGTGACCGTTCACTGAGCCGCACGGTACGCGCTGATCGTCAGTGAGAGCGCGTCCGGGCGCGCGTGCTCGGACGCGAAGATCTTTTCGAACGCGGGCTGCGCGATGTCATGGGGCGAATCGATGTGGAGCGGGATGGCGAACGTCTGGATGGCGTCGCTCGCGAGCCCCATTTCGGCATAGGCTTGCGCGAGATCGTAGTGCGCGGCGGCATCGGAGCGTGAAAGCGTCGCACGCGCCTTTTCCTTGAAGGCAGTGAGGACGCGCTCTTCGTCTGACCCCGAGTGCGCCGGTGGGACGGAACCCCAAAGATGCGAGCGGAAAGCGATCGTTGCGAGCTCGAGGAAGAGTCCGAGCGCAGCAGCGCATGGTCGACAGACGATCACGTTGCGATCGCGGAGCTCGAGCCGCGCCTCGGGGACGCCGCCGCATACGCAGCAACCGAAGCGAAGCGCGTGTGAAAGCGCGTTCATGCGGCGAAGGCTCGCGTGATGGTGCTCACATATTCGTCGACGCAGCCGTTGTTCATGATCGCCTTCATCGTCTAATTGCCACCACACATCCTCCCATCGAGGCGCGCGATGTCACGCTTCGGAGACGGAGACGGACGCGGAGACGGAGACGGAGACGGAGGCGGACGCGGAGACGGAGACGGGAACGGGGACGGAGACCCCCGCTTGGCGGTTGCTCCCAATCAGGGCACACTGCACGGAGATGCCCGAAGAGAAATCGCTGACCGCGGAGATCGAGGCGGTCGCGGACGAGGTCGAACGACGGTTTTCGAGCGGGAGGCTCCTGCTCTCGTTCTCGGAGTACCTCGACTTGTTCGCGCAAGATCCGATTCGCCAAGCGCGCGACGCGAGCCGCTACTTGCGCGACGTGTTCGATCACTACGGCACGACGAAGGTCGAGTATCCGTTCGGCACGCTCACGCGGCATCGCCTCTTCGATCTGCCGTGGGAGAAAACCGACGGCGGGCGGCTTCCGCGCGGCGCGCTCGTCGGGCAAGAGATCGTGCAGGGCGAAATCTATCGCGCGCTGTCGAACTTCGCGCGCGAGGGACGGCCAGGTCGCCTCCTCTTGCTCCACGGTCCCAACGGCTCCGCGAAGAGCACGTTCGTCTCGTGCATGATGCGCGCGATGGAGCATTACAGCGCGCAGCCCGAGGGCGCGCTCTATCGCTTCCATTGGGTGTTCCCGTCGCAGAAGACGATGCGCGGGTCCCTCGGCTTCAGCTCGCGCGAAGCCTCGTCGCGCGGCATCGACGCAACGACGTACGCGCACCTCAACGAAGATCAGATCGAAGCGAAGATCGTCCTCGAGGTCCGCGATCATCCGCTCTTTCTCGTCCCGATCGAGGAACGCCAACGCGTCCTCGAGCGCGCGTGGAAGACACACGGCACCGAAGAGCCTCCGTGCGAGTGGATCGCGCGCGGGCAGCTCTCGCACAAAGCGCAGCAGGTCTTCGAGGCGCTCCTCTCGTCATACCGCGGGTCATACCGCGAGGTGCTCAAGCACGTTCAGGTCGAGCGCTACTTCATCTCGCAGCGTTATCGCGTCGGCGCGGTCACGCTTGGTCCGCAGATGAGCATCGACGCAGGCGAGCGGCAGCTCACGGCGGATCGATCGCTCGCGGCGCTCCCGCCGTCGCTCCAAGCGCTCACGCTCTACGAGGTGAAGGGCGAGCTCATCGACGCCGCGGGCGGCATCCTCGAGTTCTCCGATTTGCTCAAGCGCCCGCTCGACACGTTCAAATATCTCCAGCTCACGATCGAGACAGGTGAAGTCTCGCTCACGCAACAAAACGTTCTCCTCAACTGCGTGATGCTCGGCAGCGGAAACGAAGTGCACCTCGACGCGTTCCGCGAGCACCCGGAGTTCGCGAGCTTTCGCGGGCGCATCGAGCTGATTCGCACGCCGTACCTCTTGAGCGCGACGAGCGAGAAGGCGATCTACGACTCGCACATCGCGCCGCAAGTGCGCCGCCACGTCGCGCCCCACGCGACGGAGGTCGCCGCCGCGTTCGCCGTGCTCACGCGCATGCGCAAACCGAGCCCCGATCGCTTCGGCCGCGCGCTCGGCGCCGCCGTATCCGGGCTCACCGCGCTCGAAAAAATGGATCTCTACGCGGTCGGTCGCGTGCCCGAGCGTCTCGATGCGGATCAACAAAAACTTCTGCGCGCGAACATCCCCGCGCTCTACGAAGAGAGCGACGCGTATCCGATCTACGAAGGCCGCGTCGGCGCGTCGCCGCGCGAGATGCGCGTCGCGCTCCTCGACGCCGCGCAGTCGCTGAAGTTCGCGTGCCTCTCGCCCATCGCGGTGCTCGACGAAATCGAGCAGCTCTGTCAACGCCGCACCGAGTTCGAGTGGCTCCAGCAAGATCCGCTCGGCGGCGGCTACCACGACACGAAGCAATTCCTCGAGTCGCTCTCCGCGCGCCTCCTCGACGATTGGGAGCACGAGCTCTACGCGTCGAGCGGCCTCGTCGACGAAGGCCAATACGGCGAGCTCTTCGAGCGATACGTTCAGCACGTGAGCGTGTGGGTGAAGAAGGAGCGCATCCGCAATCGCGTGACGGGCGAATACGAAGAGCCCGACGAAAAGTTGATGCGCGAGGTGGAGCGCCTCCTCGACGTGAAGGGCGAAGCGCACGAGGCGCGTCAGGCGATGATCAGCGCGATCGCGGCGTGGGCCCTCGATCATCCGAACGCGAAGGTCGAGACGGCGACCGTGTTCCCGAGCGCGATGAAGCGTCTCCGTGAGGCGTTCTACGAGACGCGCCGTCCGGCGGTCGCGGCGCTCGCGCGCGATCTCGTCCTCCTCGTGCGCGAGAACGGGACCGGGCTCGACGACGAGCGCAAACGCGCCGCTCGAAAGTGCATCGACGAGATGGTCACGCGCTTCGGGTATTGCGAGAACTGCGCCGCCGACGCCGCGAGCTCCACGCTCCGCCGCCGATTCGGCGAGCTCGTGGTCTAGTCTCGTCGCGCGACCAAGCCTGGTCGCGCGAGGAACACGCTGATCGTGCCCCGGGGCTCCTCTCGAAGACCAAGTTCGCGCGCTCGCGCTGCCGGCGATCGCGCAGTCGCTCCTTCAGACGCTCGTCTTCGTCGTCGATCGCGCGATGCTCGGTCATCACGACTCCGCGTCGCTCGCCGCGATGCAGATCGCGGGCCCCATCGAGTGGAGCGTGTGGTCCATCTTTCTCGCCTTCGAGGTCGGCACCGTCGCCGTGATTGGCCGGCTCATCGGCGAGGAGGATCGCGCCTCTGCGCGCAGCGCGCTCATCGCGTCGCTCGGTTACGCGGCGATCGCCGGCGCGATCGTCGCGGTCCTCGCGCCGTTCATCCTCTTCGCGCTCCCATCGATCGCGACGAGCGCGAGCGCGGAGGTCCTCGAGAGCTCGCGCAGCTACCTCATCGTCACGCTCTGCGCGTCGCCGGTGATCTTCGTGTCGTCCGTCGCGACGGCGTCGCTTCAAGCCGCGGGAAACACGCGCACGCCGCTCGCGATCGCGATCGCGTCGAACGTGCTCCACATCGGCGCGAACGCGCTGCTCATTCCGCGATTCGGAATGCGCGGCTGCGCGGCGAGCACCGCGGGAACGTTCGCGCTCGAAGCCGTCCTCGGTGTCCTCGTCCTCTCGCGCGCGAACGCGGCAGTGTCGCTGCGAAGCGACGGCGACCGTGTGGCGTGGCGCCCGCGATGGAACGAGATCGTGCGCATCGGGTGGCCGTCGCTCCTCGAGCGCGTCCTCTATCACGTGGGTTTTCTCGGTTACGTCGCGATCATCGGGCGACTCGGCGACGTCGTCATGGCGGGCAACCAAGCGCTCATCAGCGTCGAGTCGATTTGTTTTCTCTCCGCCGACGGGTTCGGGATCGCAGCGGCCGCGCTCGTCGCGCAGAAGCTCGGCGCGCGCAAAGGCGACGAGGCGAAGCGCGCCGCGCGCATCGGCGCGCGCGACGCGGCGGTCGCGCTCACGGGGCTTGGCCTCGCGGTGCTCGCGCTTCGTCGCTTCGTCCTCCCTGTCTTCGCGAAGGACGCAGCGGTCGTCGAGGTCGGCCTCTCGGCCGTTCCCATTCTCGCGATCGCACAACCGTTCATGGCCGTCGCGATCGTGATGGGACAAGCCCTGCGCGGCGCGGGAAAGACGCGCATCGCGCTGCTCATCAGCCTTGCGGGCGCGGTGTGCGTCCGCCTCGCGTGCACGTGGCTCTTCGCGATCGTGCTCGGTCTCGGGTTGCCTGGCGTGTGGCTCGGTTCGACGTGCGATTGGCTCGTGCGCGCGCTGCTCATGATCGTCGCGAGCCGACAGATCGATCGCTAGCTCGCGGGCTTGGGCGTGCCCATCGTGAGAGCCGTCGCCCAGACCAAAATGCGTCTAGGCACAAAGCGCATGAAAAACACCGAAAGCGTGTTGAAAATGCCTGAAACGATATTTCGCCTCCCGGCGAAGAGCGCGTCGAGCCCGATGCGCGCGCAATCTTCCGCGGACATGAACGTCGCGCGAAACGCCTTGGGCAACGTGTGACCCGCGGCTTGATGGAACTCGGTGAGCGTTCCGCCGGGGCACAAGCTGCACACGCGAACGGGCGTGCCCTTGAGCTCGTACGCGACGGCCTCGCTGAAATCGCGCACGAAAGCCTTGCCCGCGGAGTACGTCGCGTACGAGGGCGACGGCGTGTACGCGCCGATCGACGACACGTTGAGCACGTGACCGCGACCGCGCGCGAGCATCGCCTTCGCGAAGCGATGCGTGAGCTCCGTGAGCGAGAGCACGTTGAGCTGCATCTGCCGGGCGATGCGCTCCCACGGGGTGTCGGTGAAATTCTGGTGAATGCCGCCGCCCGCGTTGTTGACGAGCACGTCGATTTTCCGCCCCGCACCTTCGGTCTCGTTCCAGAGCTTTTCGGGCGAGCCGGGCTCGGAGAGATCGAGGACGATCACGTCGACCGTCACCTTGGCTTTTTCCTCGAGCTCCTTCTTCAGCGACTCGAGGTTCTCTTTGCGGCGTGCCGTGATGATCAAGTCCGCGCCGCGCTCCGCGAGAAGCCGCGCGAACGCAACACCGAGCCCGCTCGACGCGCCCGTGACGAGCGCCGTCTGACCTTTGAGATCCGTCATGCGCGCGACTGTATCAGCGATACGGCGTCTCGATGTCGGCGAGCTTTTCGCGCGCGGTGCGCACGCCGAAGAGCTGTCCATCGCCGAGAATCGGACCGAGGCCCGTGCTCGCGATGACCGCCGCGAGCGCGAGGCCGGCGCGATCGAGCGCGCCGGAGCGCTCGACGAGCCACACGACGTTGCAACGTCGCTCGGCGAGATCGTAGAGCCCGCCACCCGAGTCCGCCGCGAGCGCATCGCGTAGATCCGCTTCCTCGCGCGCGCGTCCGATGACGACGCGCGCTTCGCCATCGACCACGACGCGCGCAGATGCCGTGCGCTGGAGCGCGTTCGACGCTGGCTCGCGAGGCTCGAGCTCCATGCCAAAAAACATTTTCGCGTGGCGTCGCCACTCCGCGCTCGAGAGTCGCGGTTCGTCGCCTTGCGCGAACACGCGCCACACGTCCGGCGGGATTTGGATCACGACACGAAGCTCCGGCGCAATCGGCGCTCGGCATTGTTCCAGAGCACGGGCGCGAGCTCTTCGAGCGTCGTCTTTCTGAGCTCCGCGACGCGCTTCGCGGTGAAGACGACGTACGCGGGCTCGCACGGTTTGCCGCGCATCGGAATGGGCGCGAGGTATGGGCTGTCCGTCTCGACGTGGATGCGATCGATCGGCGCGCTCGCCGCGACTGCCGCGACGCTCGTCGCGTTCTTGAACGTGACGATTCCGGAGAACGAGAGATCGAACCCGAGATCGAGCGCGCGCTGCGCGAACTTCTCGTCCTCGCTGAAGCAATGGATGATGCCGCCGACCTCGCGCGCGCCTTCGCCGTCGAGGATCGCGAGCGTGTCTTCGGGCGCTTCGCGCGTGTGGATGACGATCGGCTTCTTCAACTCGCGCGCGAGCCGCACGAGCCGCGCAAACGCGGCGCGCTGAACGTCGCGCGGCGAGTGGTCGTAGTGGTAGTCGAGGCCGATCTCTCCGATCGCGGCGACCTCGTCGCGGGCGCCGAGCTCGCGAAGCTCGCGCTCCACTTCGTCCGTCAGCGTCGACGCGTCATGTGGGTGAACGCCCACCGCCGCGGCAATCTCCTTCGAGCCTTTCGCGAGCTCCACGGCCGCGCGCGCGGGAGCGAGCGCGCGCCCGACGCCAACGACCATGAACGCGGAAACCCCCGCGGCGCGTGCGCGCTCGAGCGCAGCGCCCGGACCGCCGGGAAAATACTGCTCATCGAGGTGACAATGTGTGTCCACGAGGCGAAGCTTCATGACGGATCGTGCGTATAATAGAGAAGTATGCAGCAACGTGCCGAGCGTGTGCGCCGAGCCGGGCTCACTTGGGGGTTGTCCCTGCTCGTGCACGTGGCGCTCATCGGCGCGGTCGCGCTCGTCGCCGTGGCGAACCTGCGAAGGCAGCGCGAAGAGGACGACGCGAAGATCGCGAAGATGATGGCCGAGCCCATCGCGATCGATCTTCCGCTCGCGACCGACGGCGAGACGACGTCGCGCGCCGTGATCGATCGCATCGGCGACGAGCCCGTCGTCACGGGAGGCGCCACGATCGAGCGCATCGACACGGGCCGCGCCGGCCACGGCGGCGACGTGACCTCGCCGCGCGCGACGCACCTCAGCGATCGCGACGAGAACCTCCATCTCACGCCCGATTCGATCAGCCACCTCGATCGCGATCAGATTCAACGCATTCGATCCGATGCGATGCGCGCGAGCTGGGAAGACCGCCGCATGACGACGCATCCGATGGAGCTCACGTTCATCTCGAGCGGGAAGGGAACCACCGAGCAGCGCCGCGAAATCTCGAAGCGCGATCCCAGCCGCGGCGCGCTTCGATCGAACGACGCATCGCGCGAAGGCGGCGCGATGGGAACCGAGCGCGAAGAACGCGGCGATTCGTACGCCGCGCGCCGCGACGTCGGCGCGGATCGCGAAGGCACGATCGAGTCATCGCCCGGCGCCGGCCTCCACGACGGACGCGAAGGCACCGATCACCGGGCGAGCGCGGACGCCCAGTACGCGCGCCCGGAGATCACGCAGGGTCCGGTGAACGTGCCCGCGACGTTCATCGACAGACCGCGCGACAACGTGAATTCGGATCAAGACGTCGCGTCGGCGCTGCGATCGATCGTGCACGGGAGCTACGCGGGCGGCGTCGACGGCGCGGGCAACGGCGGCTCCGGTGGCGGCGGCGCGCCCGGCGCGGATGGCGCGCGCGGCGAGGGCTCGCATCCCGCTCCGCTCGGCGTTGGGGATGGCCCGATCTACGATCTCGAGACGAGCGATCCGCGGCTCCTTCCGTATTTCCGCCGCATGAAATCGAAGATCGATCCGCTTTGGCAAAACGCATTTCCGCGCAGCGCCATCTTGGATCTCAAACAAGGCACGGTGATTCTCGAGTTCACCGTCTACCGTGACGGCTCCGCCAAGGTCGCGTGGCCGCCGAAGCGCGCGAGCGGCATCGACGAGTTCGATCGCAACTGCGCCGAAGCCATCAAGAAGGCGCTCCCGTTCGAGCCGATCCCCGCCGTGCTCGGCGTGAGCGAGATCCACGTGCGCGCACCGTTCGTCGCGAACAACTTCGTCGTGAAGTGAAGACGCGAAGCGGTCAGGGACCGCAGACGTTGTTGTTGCAGTTCGGCGCGCTCTGCGGGCACTGGTTCGAGTGGACGCATTGCACGCATCGCGCGTTGCCGCCTTGCTGATCGCAGAACGGCGTTTGTGGCGTCGCGGTGCTGCAATCGGTGTCGGTCACGCACACGACGCACTGACCGCCGTTGTCGCAGATCCCCGTCGGGGCTTTGCAGTCGCTGTTGGCGAGGCACGCGACGCACGTGCTCTCTTTGGTGTTGCAGATGGGCGTCGCGCCGCCGCATTGCGATGCGTCGGTGCAACCCGCGCGACACGTGAAGTCTTGCGGATCGCAGACGGGCTTCGCGCTTCCGCAGTCGGAGTTCGCGAGGCACTGGACGCACGCGTGATCGCCGAGGAAGCATTTCGGCGCCGTCGCGCCGCAGTCGCTGTTGCTGTTGCACGCGACGCAGCGATCGGTCGTCGTGTCGCAGATGGGCCTGCCCTGGACGCCGGTGCAATCCGTGTTCGAGTGACATTGCACGCACGCGCCGCTGCCCGTGTCGCAAATGGGAAGGCTCTGGTTTCCTGGTTGTTGGCCCGTTGGGCAGTCCGCGTTCGTCTTGCATCCGGCGTGACATTGGAAGTCCGCCCAGCACGCCGGCGCTGCGGCGCCGCAGTCCGAGTTCGATGCGCACGCGCGACATCGTCCTTCGATGCAGCGCGGATCGGTCGCGGGACAATCCGAATCGGTTTGGCACTCGACGCACCCGAGCTCCGAGTTGCAGATCGGTTGTTGTCCGCCGCAGTTGTTGGCGCCGTTGACGCCGCACACGGCGCTGCCGCCACCTGGCCCGCCGTTGGCGCCGCCGCCACATGCGATGAGAAGAAACACGCCGCTCGACGCACCCAACACAAAGCTACGAAGTGTCTTCATGATGACAATTGTAGCACCCCGGGCGGAATGCAAATCGCCCCATTTTCCCGCATGTTCGTGGTCACTCGAGTGACCACTCACATCGTCGCAGCGCGGATGGCGAAGCCGGCGAGAAACGCGCTCAAGCTGCCGAGGAGGATTCCCGCGACGACGAGGGTGGCCGTGTGGTCCTCGTAGACGAAGACCTTGTCGCGTCGCACGTCGAAGGTGAGCGAGCGCACGCGACAATCGATCCATTGCTTCGCGAGCACGAACCCAACGCTGTCGCACGGGGCGACCTCGCCCACGAACACGACGCGCTCCGCACGCTCGACCTTCACGCGCTGCCCCTGCTCGATCTCGCGCGCATTCCGCACGGGCGCCCACCCCGCGCATCCACACATCACGAGCGCGCCGATTGAAATGAATCTACGCGTGAGCATCGCGCTCAATCCAAGCCGGCATCGCTCGTTGCATCCAGCGCGGCGTCGCCGATGCCGGCATCGACGTTCTTGGTACACGGGTCAGGCGATAGCGGCGTATCGGGAATGACCTTCGTCGGATTCGCGACGAGCCGCGCGGTGAAGCCGATCCCAATCGAGATCGCGTCGCACGGAATGCTCGACGCGTTGGTCCCGTCTTCGAGGATGTCTTGCGCTTGTCTGATCTGTTGCGCGAACCCGTCGAACGCAGCCCCGCAGAAGCTCCCATCCATCCGCACGGCACACTCATTCGCGGACTGGATGAACTCTTCTGTTCGCAAGACGCCGGCGATCGTGCCGTTGACGAGCCGCGTCGGATCGTCTTGTGAGCGTCGAAACGTGATGATCGCGTGATGGATGCGCAGCGTCAGCACGGCGAGCGCGCCGGCGATCGGGCTGTTTGGCTTCGTTGGCAGCATCAACGGGAAGACGACTGGGTTGTCCGAAGGCACGCCACTGACGAACGTACCGTCGCTCGCGACGTAGGCATCTTCGTATTGCACGAGCGCACCACTGTCGATCGATGCGCCATCTCGAACGGATGAAGCCACGACTGGCCAATCCGTCGTTGGGTCGAACGCGGGTGTGCCTTGATCGTACGTGCCGGTCGTAAACACTTGCGCGCCAACTCCAACTACGTCGTTACCTGAGAATCCGTCGACTTGGATTTGCACCGTCCACTGTCCTTGTTGGATCAGTTGCGACGTGGTCGACGATGGCGTCGGCAAGCTTGCGGCTGACTGCAGAATAGGGAGAAGGATTTCCCCCGTCGCGTTGTCGATTCCGAGGTTGCCATCGATTTGGTTCGTACGCGGCGCCCCTCCCGTGCGCGTGCACACGTTGGTCGAATCTTTGTCGGTCACAAGACCGTCGAGATCGTACCCAAACGATTTCCACGCGGTGTTCGTTGCCGCGCCACCACGATCGGTGTCGCCCAAGAACACCGTGTCGATCGCAAACGTTTCGACGGTGCCGCGCGTGACGCCGCCAGCATCGGGTCGGGGTGGCACGCTCTCGTCGACGAGCGGCGCGTCGCACCTCGCAAGCAAGATCGTCACGATCAAAGAAAGAAGCTTACGCATGCGAGATCATGTCGCCCGCGCCAAAACGCGACCATGGTCATTTTCACCGTCGTGACGCCGTGAACAGTGCCGAAGGAGGGATTCGAACCCCCGACCTAGCGCGTATGAAACGCCCGCTCTAACCACCTGAGCTACTTCGGCTGGTCGGAAGGCCGCGCAGTATGCCGACTCGCGTCGGTCACGTAAAGAGGATGATCACGGAACGAGCTCGAGTCGGCGCTCGAAGCGCGGCCCGATGCGCAGCGCGGAGAAATCGCGGCGGTCGGTCGTGAGAATCCGATGAACGCGACGCCGCTCGGCGATCGCGGCGATCATTTCATCGACGAGACCGAGCTCGAGCGATGCGAACTTCGCATCGATCACGAGCGCGCGCGCGAGGTCGGGGGGCGTGACGGCTTCGAGCTGATACGTGGTCTTCGGGTCGAGGATCTCCGCAACGAGCTTCTGCAGCGCCGCCCGCTCGAACCGTAGAAAATAATCGACCTCTGCGAGAACGAGCGCGGGCACGACGACCGCGCTCGCACGAACGAGAGCATCGGTGTAGTCGGGCCACGCGGGCCTACCGCGTCGATCGCTGGCAAGCGCTCGAAGCAGCCCACCCGTGTCGGCGATGAGCGTGCTCAACTCCGCTTCTTGGGCTTTCTTCTGGGCGCCTTTTTCTTTCGGACGGCGTCGAGCTCTGCGAAGAGCTCGCTCTCGTCACCGAGCTTCTCGTCCGTCGACGTGAACAGTCCAACCGACGGCGGCTTTTTACCCCGGTAATAGCGTGCCGCGACGATTCGGAGCCCGCGCCGTACGAGCTCGGACGTCTCGAGCCCGTCAGCGCGTGCGCGCGCGAGCGCTGCGGCGTCCTCGTCGGTCAGGCGTATGGTGGTTGTATGTCGCTCTGACATACAATCGATATACACGACGAAATGCGGTCGCTCAAGCGCGGCGGCGGCGGAGCGCGGCGAGCGCGATCGCGAGCGACGCGAGGATCCACGGCGTTCGCGACGAGCTCGTGCGCGCGAGATCGCACGTGCATCCGCTCACGTCGTATTGCGGCGGCGTCGGCGGCGTCGGGTGTGCGCAGTTCGGCGCCGCGCTCGCGCGCTTGTAGACGCCTTGCTCGAGCTTGTGCGCCATCGAGCCCGTGTTCGCGTTGTCGTGGTGGAACGACTCCCACTGCACGACGCCCGTCGACGAGCCCTTCGTGCGCCACGCGAAGAGATAACCTTCGCGCGTCGTCGAGACGACGTCGAGCTTGCCGTCGCCGATGATGTCGCCGATCGCGGCGGAGCCCGTCGTCCACCCGTTCGTGAATTTCGGCCAGCCATCGGGCTCGTTGCCGCACGCGTCGACGGCGTGGATGAAGTAGACGCCCGTTCCCAAGATCGCTTCGGGATAGTCGTCGCCGTTGAGATCCGCGACCGAAGGCGAGACGAAGAATTGGAAGTCCTCGAGGTTGACCGGCATGCCGTCGAGCATCTTGCCCGTCGAGCCGCTCCACGCCGCGAGGAGGAACTGCCCGTGCTCCGGCGTTCCCGTGCCGCTCTCGAGCGCGCCGATCAAGCTGAGCGAACCGCCGCTCATGATCGGATCGGGCACGCCGTCTTGATCGAGATCGCCGACCGCGGGCTGCGAGAGAACCGGGAAGAACGTGTCGTTCTGGTTCTGCATGTGGTTGTCGACGCCGAAGATGCTCGTCGGATCGAAGCCGGGCTTGGGCGTGCCGTCGTTCGGGTTCTTGTCGTTCGCAGGAATTTGGTTCGGCGGATCGTTGAACTGAACTTGCACGCCGGGATCCGCTTTGAGGACCATGGGCGCTGCGCCGTTCGTTTGGATTCCGACCTCTTCGACGCCGTCGCCGTCGAAGTCCGCGGCGAACTGCGAAGCGGGGATGCCCTTGCCGACGACGGGGAAGAGCTTGAGCGACGTGCGCACGATCGGCCAGTTCGGAAGATACGGACCATCGGCTTGCGGATTCGGCGTGAGCGTTCCGCGTCCGTCGATCGCGAACACGGGACCTGCCGCGTCGCCGCCGCCCACCGTCTCGTTCGAGCTGATGATGATGTCGGGAATGCCGTCGCCGTTGAGATCGGTGACGGTGGGTGTCGCCATGATGCGATCCATCACGGTCGCGCGCGACGTGTTCACGCGCACGGGAAAGCCGGGGACCGCGCTGCCGTCGAAGCGGAACGCGTAGACGTTCGCGTCGAACGCGGCTTGCACGATGTCGAGCTTGCCGTCTTTGTCGAGGTCGACGAGCACCGGCGCCGCGTACGCACCGCGCGCGAGCGCGTGATAGAGATCCATGCAGTCGCCCGTTGGCTTCGGTTTGCTCGGATCGAGCGGGCACGACGGCACGAGCGGGAGCCGCTTTGGAAATCCCGTCGAGCAGCGCGCCGTTGTGATCGAACGCGTAGAGCGATCCGTCCCAAGTCGAGACGACGATCTCCGGTTTTCCGTCGCCGTCGATGTCGCCGATGGCGGGCGCCGATCCGATCGTCTCGCGCGCGACGTCGGGGCTGATCGCGCCGGGCGTGTTCGTCTGATAACCGGGCGCCGTCGAATACGAAGGAACTCCCGGGTCCGTGATCGCGGGGTTGAGCCCGTCGATGAGCACGGTGCGAACGGGGAAGCCCGGCGCCTCCGCGGGCACGCCCGTCTTCATCGAGTAGACGTGGAGCGTTCCGTCCGTCGCGCCGAAGACGATGTCGCGCACGCCGTCGCCGTCGATGTCCGCGAGCTTCGCGCCTTCTTCCGCGGACGTTCCGAGATCGATCGGGAAGCCGGGGAGGAGATCCGCGTCGGCGCCGTTCTGATCGTTGGTGATCGAAACCGTGCGGCGCATGTCGCCGCTCTGATCGAACGCGCCGTAGTGCGCGGTCGCGCGGATGCGCAGCGTGATGGTCTTGTCGTTCGGTCCCCAGCAGTGCGAGTGATCCCAATTGCAGATGGGTTGCGAGTCGGGATCGGTCGTGTGCTTCGTGTCGATCGTGCGCGGGTCGAACGTGGCGAGCGGCGCGTTCGGGCCGCCGCTCACCGTGGAGCTCGGGATGTTCGTCACCGTCGCGATGAGCGGTTGGAATTGCGAGTCGTCGGGCTCGACGCCGGGCGCCCACTCGACGACGTAGTCGTACGATTTTGCGCGCTTCGCAGCGACGGTCCCGATGATCGCGACGGGTCCGTTCACGCGCGACGAGTAAATCGGCTGGTACCAAGTGGGCGACGTCATGTCGACCTCGGGCGGAATCTTTCCCGCTTGCACCATCGACACCGCTTTGAACGCGTTCTCGCGACCGTAGTTGAAGCGCTGATCCCAACCGGCTTTGCTCTCGTAGAACTGCGGGCCGGCGCCGGCGTCGTCCGTCGGGATGCGCGACTCGGGTACGTTGATGTCGTCGGCGCTTTGTTTGAGCACCTGCATCACTTCTTCCGCGGAGAGCGTCAGCGGTTGCGGGAGCGAGAGGCCCATCGAGTAGACGAGGCCCGCGATGCCCGCGGTGCGTCCCGTCGCTTCGCTCGCGCAGCTCGTTCCGGAGACGCTGAGCGCGCCGTGCCCGCCGTAGTTGGTGCACGAGTCGAACGCGAGGAACGTCGTCGAGCTGTGGAAGCTGTCGCCGTTGAATCGCACCGTGTGGACCGGGAGCGTGTGGTTCCACGTCGCCGGTTGGTTGTGGTGGCGCGAGTTTTCGTCGGCCATGCTCGCGTCGACCATCACGCCGTGGCTGTACGCGTAGTCGATCGCCGCGCGCGAGAACGCCGTGTTGTTGATCGTGCCGAGCGCTTCCTGAATGACCTTCACGCCATTGTCCGTCGCGTAGACGACGGCCTTGCCGAAGTTGTTCACGTCGGTGATGAAGCTCTCGCCGACGCGAAGCGGAATGAACATGCAGTGCGGGCACGTGCCGATTCCGCCCATGCCGTTGTTGCCTTGCGCGGAAGAGTCGTTCGCTTCGCCCGTGCCGTGGCCGTAGCGCGTGTCGTCGTACGGGTTGTTGTCGTTCTTGTAGAAGTCCCAACCCGCGATGTCGTCGACGTAGCCGTTACCGTCGTCGTCTTTGCCGTCGGAGAACATCTCGATGAGATCGCCCGCGTCGAAGATGCAGTTCCTGTTGCGATCGCCCGCCTTGCGATCCGGCGGGTTCGGCGGCGGGTTCACCGCGTCCATGTTCGAGAAGCACTTCTCGCCCGCGACGACGGGCGTGAAGCGCGGATCGTTTGCGTAGTCGGCGATGTTGAAGATGCCGTCGCCGTTGCAGTCGTAACCGTTCAAGCCCGTGCACGCGTTCCCGCCGCTGTCTTGCGGCTTCGCCGTGCCGGTGAGCTCGCCTTGATTGAGCGCGACTTTGTTCGCCGTGTCGGCGTTGTCCCATTCGTAACCCGAGTCGAGGATCGCGATGTGCACCTGTGGGATGCCCGTCGTCAGCGCCCACGCTTTGTCGACGCTCATGCCCGACGCGCCGAGCGCGACGTCCGCGCCGAGATACGGCTGCGTGCCGATGTCTTGCTTCGGCAAGAACGACCAGTAATTCCACCGGCTCGAAAAATCCGGATCGTTCGGCTGATTCGCCGGATCGGTCATGTCGTCGCTGGGCGACGCGGGCGGCCACGTCGCGCGCGCGCTGTCCGTCGGGAACGCGAGGACGAACGCACACGTGGCTCCTACGAGCCCAGTCATTCGGAGGGCGGCCCGAAGAAAAGCGTTTCTCATGAGACTCCTAGAATTCGCCGAACAAATCTCGGATGCGCGTGCCGAGCGCGAGAGCGATGCGATAGAGCGACTCGATCGACGCGGCGGATTCGGCGCGCTCGATCTGCGAGAGAAGCGAGACGCTCAAGCCCGTGCGGTGCGACATCTGCTTGAGCGTGAGGTCTTTTTCTTTTCGCATGTTGCGAATGATGTCGCCGATCGATCGCTGCAGTTGCTCGACGGGCAAACGCACGAGCCCTTTGTCGCGGAGCACGCGCTCGAGCACCTTGCGGAACTCGTCGACGTTGATCGGTTTCTTCAAGTAACCGACGGCGCGCAGATCCATCGCGGCCGCGGCGCTCTCGTAGTGCGGGAAGCCGGTGAAGATGATGACGCCGATGTCGGTGTCGATCTTGCGAACGCGCCTCAGCACTTCGATACCGTCGAGCTTGGGCATCATCAGGTCGAGGACGAGCACGTGGTAGTCGCCGTCGCGTACTTCGGCTTCGACCTGCGTCGGATCGTTCAGCGTCTTGACTTGGTAGCCATCCGCTTCGAGGAGCGTCTGCATGTAATCGAGGATCGCCTTGTCGTCGTCGCAGACGAGGATGCGAATCGAGGGAAGCTCGGGTGCCATCGGCGATTACAGTACCACTGAAGTCGTCCCCCCGACAAGTGGGCTAGACCACAAAGGTTCGGATCCGAACCTGAGCTCAGCGGGCGGCGAGGCGGACGGCTTCGAGGAGCGTGTCGAGCTGTTTTTTTTGCTTCGCGTTTGGGGTGGTCTTCGTCACGTGGGCGGCGAGGGCGGCGGCGAGCTTCGACGGATTTTTCTTCGCGAGCGCGACGGCTTCGGCGAGCTCGGCCTCGTTTCCGAGGAGCCAGTGCGCGAGCAGCCAGTACATCGCTTCGTGGTGCGTCTTCGCGACGCCGGATTTTTCCGCGTTCCAGATTTTTTCGTTCGGGAGCGCGGAGAGAAATCGGCGCGGGTCGTCGCCGCGGAGAAACTGCGCGACCCACCATCGCGAGCAGCGCTCGAGCCGCCAGCGCCAGTGCGCGTTCCACGCCTTCGCGATCGGCGCGGGAATTTTCGCGGCGGGAGGCGGAGGCTTCGACGCATCGACGTTCTCGAAGACGAAGCAGTCGCGCGGCGAATCGTCGTCGTCGCCGGCCTCTTCGCAATACTTCGCGAGCGACTGCAAAAGGAACGCGCTGATCGACGCGCCCCACGTGCCGACCTCGCGCTCGTCGTAGTACATCACGCCCGCGAGACCTTTCGCGTACGGCTCGAGCACGCACAGCGCGACCATGTTGTCGCCGTATTGGAGCTGCTCGCCGATCGGGTAGAGGCCGAGGAAGTGATAGGCCGAGAGCAAGAATCCGCCGCGTCCGCTGCCGAGCTTTTCGATGAACGCGCTCGCATCCGGGAGGCCCCCGTAGAAATCGACGAGACCGATGTCCGCGTCGGGGTGCTCGAGCTTCACGGGGCGCTCGAGGAATTTCTTCGTCTCTGCGGCGAGCGGTTTGCCGAGCGCGGCTTCGAGATCGGCGGCGATCTTCGGCGACGATTTCTTCGGCGCGCCGGCGAGATCGAGGATCGCGTCGATCGCGGCGCCAGAGGCGTCGAGCGGCTTCGGCTTCGTCATGCGAGCGAGACCTCGTACACGTTTCCGTTCTCTGCGCCGACGAGGATCGCGTCGTCGCGCATCACGCCTACGCGCGTGATCGAATCGGCGCCGGGAAACGCGGCGCGTTCGACCTTCGCGAGAAGAGAGCCCGTCGCGCGGTCGTAGACTTCGACGCCGCTGCCGCCCGGCGCGAACACGCGTGCGCCGTTCGGCGAGAAGACGACGTTGTTGAAGAGGCCCGAGTCCGTGAGGATTCGTTTCTTCGCGACGGGCGAGGGTCCACTCACGTCGTAGAGACGCACGGTGTCGTCGGTGCCCATCGTCGCGAGCGTCTTGTCGTGCAGCGCGAGGAACGCGACTGTGCGATGCGGGTTGCCCATCGGCTCGCCCTCCACCAAATCGCGCCCGTGATCGTTGAGCGTCCAACCGATCTCGAGCTTCGGCGATAGCCGCACGACGCGTCCGTCTTCGGTTCCGCAGATGAATCCACCGTCACCCGTGCCGACGAGCGCGGAGACTTCGTTCTTGCCGAGCGAGACCTCGGAGCGGGGCTCGAGGACGGGAAGCGCGAACGTGCGCACGGATCCACCCCAATGACCGACGGCGACGATGTCGCCCGACACGCCGAGCGACTCGGGGTTCGTGACGGACGCGTTCGTGATCTTCGGCGCGTACGACCCGAGGAGCGTGAGCGTCGCGACGTCGAAGCACATGACGCCTTCGCTGTGCATCACGAGGAGGTACCGATCGCCCTTCGACAAGACCATCTCCGTCATGCGGTGCTCGGTCTTGTGGATCAGGCGTGCGTCGCCGTGATCCCAAAGAAGGAGGCGCCCGTCCCATCCGCACGAGAAGAAGCGACCATCGCGGAGGACGGCGAACCCGCGCGATTGACCCGTGTGGAGCGCGAGCGGCTCGCCGCCGCCGATCTTTTCGAGCTTCGCGTCGAAGCGATGAACGATGCCCTCGGTCCCTGCGCACGCGACCGTCTTGTTTCTCGCGTCGTAGGCGAGCGCCCAGAGCGGCTTCGATCCCGCGTCGAGCGTCGCCTGTTTTCCCGAAGCGAGGTCCCACGCTTTGGCTTCGCTCGTCTGCGAAATACCGATGAGCGTCTTGTCGTCGTTCGTGAACGCGAGCCGCACGACGTCGCCTTGGTTCAGCTTTCGGGTGGGCTGCAGTTTTTCGTTTAAAAATAAAATGTGCTTGCCCTCGCCGGCGCAGACGAGCGTGCCGTTTTTCGCGAAGGCGAGCGCCCACATCGACGAAGGCATGGCCTCGTACTTCGTCTTGCCCGTCGCGCAGTCGCCGACGTGGAGCCCGTCGCCGTGCTTGGCTTTGTCGGGCCGGAGATACGAGAGCGCGAAGCGCTGGCTGTCGCACGAGAACGCGACGCCGTAGAATGTGCCTGTTTTTACCTCGAATTTGCGTACGACGCGCGCGCTCGGGAGATGCCACAAGAACGCGCGACCATCGCTTCCCGCGGTGAGCAAGTGCTTGCCGTCGGGCGAGATCGCGATGCCGCGGATGCCGTTGGGGACGCCGCCGTGACCTTCGATCGAGCGAACGTTCTTGCCCGTCGCCGCGTCGAACATCTGCAGGTGCCCGCCGTGATAAGCCACGTAGAGCCATTTGTCGTCGTTTGAAAAGACGACGCCGTACGCCCAGTTGTAGCGGAGCTCGAGCGAGGTTTTGGTCGCGCCTGACGCCCCGTCGAGGATGACGCCGAGGCTGTCGCCGACGACCGCGAGCGACGCGCCGTCGTTCGAATACGCGAGACCGTTCGTGTGCCGGCCGATGGCGAACGATCCGCGCGCGCGCGCGCCGAGCTTCTTCACGTTCGCGCGAAGGCGCGCGGACTCGGGGGCGACGGTGAGCCAGTCGCTCGGCGCGGGCTCTTGTCCGAGCGCGTGGTGGCGGATCCAAAGCGACGTCGTCGTTGCGAGACGTTTCTTGATCGAGATGCTCTTCGCGAGCGCGCCTATCGCGTCGAACATTCCGTGGAGATCGGGGCCGACGTCGTCGCCTTCGTAATATTCGATCTCGTAGTTCTCGACCGACTCGAGCTCCGTGCGGATCACGTCGGCGAGCTTCGTGCGCGTCTTCTCGTCTTTCAATCGCGCGAGCGCGCGAAACACGTTGTGACGAAAGACCGTGGTGGGCGCGAGCGCGATCTCGAGCAGCTCCTTCGGGTTCGTCTTCTTCGCGGCGAGCTTCGTGCGCGCTTCGTCCCAGAACTGGAGCGCGGGCGGCCCGCCGTGGATCTTCGCGTACGCGGGCGCGGCGGCGAGGCGCACGAGCCTGAACGGTGCGTTCGCGAAACGCGCAGCGATCGCGACGTCGCGCTCGTCGCCCTGCATCGCGAGCGCGGAGACGGCGTGCGCTTGGAGGTCCGCCCAATCATCGACCTTGGGCCATCCATAACGGCGCGGATGAAGATGCGCGAGGACGCGTCGCGCGGAGTCGAGCGACGGCCACGATCCACGCGGCGTGATCGCGCGAAGGACGTTCTCCGCGGGGAGGCGATACGCGAGGTTTCGCTCCGCGTCGCCCGCGAGCTTGTCCAAGTACGCTTCGATCGGCGCGCGGCTCGATGGATGCGCGATCGCGAGGAGCGCACGCATCACGGGACCCACGTATGGCGCGCCGAGCGCCTCGTGCAGCACGGGGAGCGCGTCCGCCCGACGCGCTTCACCGAGCGCTTCGATCGCGGCGAGCGCGGGCGCGACATCGTCGCGATGGAGATACTTCGCCTTGCGCGCGTCGAGCCACGCGCGCACTTCCGCGATGGCTTGCGTCACGAATGCGGGAACGCCGCGCTTCGCGAGCGCGGCGATCATCGGCGCCGGAGGTTTCGCGCCGACGATCTTCGCGGCGAACGCGAGGTCGTCGCCTTCGCCGATCATCGCGATCGCCCACGCGCACCAGAGGTGAAGCTGTTTGTCCGAGCCGCGCTCGGCGGCCGTTCGAAGCGCGGGCAGCGCGGCGGAAGCGCGCGATCCGATGTTGCCGAGGAGCTGCGCGGCTTGCGCGGCGCGATCGGTCTTCAAGCGCGCGCACAAGAGCGGCGCCACGAGCGCGGAGCTCTCTTCGATCAGCGCGCGCGTCGCTTCGTGCGAACGCGCATCGAGCCGCGCGAGCGCGAGATCGAGCGCAGGATCCTTCTTCGCGAGCTTGCGATAGAGCGGCTCGAGCGTCTTCGGATCGAGATCGGAAGCCCACGCATCTTGGACGAGCGCTTGCGGATCTTTGGCGAGCGCGCGCGCCTTCGTGCTTGCAGTCCGTTTTTTCCGTGCGGACTCGCTCGCGAGCTCCCGCTGGACTTCGAACAGTCCCACGTAGCCTCGCGTATCATGATGCCGTGCCGCACGCGAGCAGAGACGGATTCGAAATCGATTGGCGCGAGAGCGGCGCGGGCGCGGCGCGCGACATTTCCGGCAAGAGCGCGGTGGCCGCGGTGGGCGTGAAGAACGTGATTCGACGCCGCGCTCGCCGCACGTTGGGCCGATGCGGTCGCGCGTGTGAAGGGCGATTGGACGAGCGATTTCGACGGCGCCCAGTTCACGCTCGGACGTGCATTCTACACGCATTACGAAACGGACCGCAGCGAGGAATACTTCGAGCGCGCGCGCGAGTCCGACGCGCTCGTCGAGCGGCACCTGCCGGGCATGCAAGCGCGCATGCGCGATCTCGTGTCGTCGATCGCGGGCACGGTCGCGCGCGCGCGGCGCGACTGGTGCGGAGCGGGCGTCCACGTGTTCCCGGCGCACGGCGAAGTCGCCGAGCGCGGAGGCGTCGTGCACTTCGACATCGAAGGCCTCTCGGACAAACACGCGCGCGACAAACGCCCCGCGCTCACCGTCGTCCTCATGCTGCAAGAGCCCGAAGCGGGCGGCGGTTTGAAATTGTGGGACGTGCGCTTCCGCGGCCGCGAAGAAGCCACACGCGCCGAGCTCGCATCACCCGCGGTGGTCGCGCGTTATGGCGTCGGCAATGCGCTCGTGATCGACAGCTATCGCCTTCACCAGATTCAGCCCTTCGGGGGAGATCGCGATCGCATCTCGATCACGATCCACGCGGCCGAAGTGGACGAGGGTGTTTGGGAGACGTGGTTCTGAACGCTCAGAAAAGCGGCCGCAGGTACTCGAACTTGTTGTCCGACATGTCCTCGCTCGTCAGCGCCCAATCCTCGTCGCGCGGAATGACGTACATGATGTCGCTGCGGATGCTCGCGAAGTTCACGACGCCGAGGCCCTGCAAAATCTTTTCGAACGTCGCGCGCTGCCACAAGCGATCTTGCGGGATGTTGCACAAGTTGAAGAGAGCGTGATCGGTCGGCGTGTCTTGCACGATCAAGAACGCGATCGTGGCCGTCATGTAGCGCGGCATGTCGCGGTATGCGTCGACGTTCCCGCTCGGCGTGAGCCGCGCGGTCTCGTCGGTCATCATGCCGTGCACCCACATTTGGTAGTCGTGCTGCGCGCGCTGATCGTCGTTGTAATAGTCCCAGCACCCGCGCTCGACGAGATGCAGGTTCGCGAGCAAGTCGCTCTCGAGGTTTCGATACGCGACCCACTTCTCGTGCAAGCCGAGCGCGATCGGATGCTGCCGAACGTGATCGCGCAGCGTCGCGAGGAGCGCCGGATCGAAGCGGAAACAGAGCTCCATCGCGAAGATCGAGTGCTCCACGTCAGCCTCCGCCCCACGAAGACGATCGCGTCCACGATCCCGAGCGGCTCATCTTCGCGCCCAAGATCACGCCGGTTGCCGCGGCGACGACGACGGGCACCATGCCGAAGCTCGGCGGGCGCGGCGGGTTCTGCGTGCCCATCAGCGCGCCGGTTGAGAACGCGCTCACGCGCGGCATGGGCACGTAGTCTTTTCCGGATCGCATGAACGTCGGCTCGGTGGGCTGCGCGCCGCCTTTCGCGACGTAAGGAGTCGACCACGGGTAATCCTTCCAGAACCACTCCTGCGTGGAAGGATCGCCGCCGTAATAGTACGTCGGTCCGTCGGAGACGCCGCCGTCGGGATTCGCCATGGACACGCCGCTCGCGAACGACGTCGCCGCGACGAGCCGGATCGGTCCGCCTTGTTTGTTCGTGTAGACGAAGTCGTCGTTGAGATCGTCGAGCTCGAGGTCGGCGTCCGTCGGCGTCACGTAGAGCACGCGCGAGCAACCGACCTTCGCGAGCTGGCTCATGCTCGGGATGCGCGCGATGTATCGGTTGTCGAACTGTTTGCTGTCGTCCGTGTACGTCGTGAGGCGCGCGCGGTCCAAGAGGAACATCGGCGGCGCGTTCTTCGGCATCGCGCTTCTCGCGCGCGCGAAGAGCGGTTGGTAATACGCGCACGCGGCGAGCGTGAGGTGCGAGGGAACGACGCCGCGCGGGTGCGGCCAGTTGTCGAACAAGACGACCGGATCGAGCGCGCTCGAAGCGCCCGCCGCGAACGCGACGGTCTCCGGACCGAGCATGTCGACGATGACGGCGATCGTCGAGACGTTCGCGTGGTGCTGCGCGTCGAAGAGCTGCGCAAGCGCGCGGCCGCGGCGGTAAGCGGCGTCCATCGCGGGGGTGAAGATCGGAACGAGCGCGTCTTTCAGCGGCGTGAACGTGTCGGGATCCCCGGACGGCACCGTCTTGCGGAGCGCGGTCGGCGCTTGGAGAAGCGACGCGACGAAGAACGGCTTGAACGCGGCGTTCGAAGGCGAGAGGTCATCGGCGATCGACGAGAGCGCGCTCTTGTCGAACGTCGATTTGTTCACGCCGTTGAAGACGAGCGGCTCGGTCGTCGCGCCGAAGTTCCAACCGTACTCGCGCTGCATGTCGAGCGCGGCCTTCGCGTCGGTGCGGAACTCGTCGTCGGCGCCTTCGGTCTTTCCCGACGACGACGAGGACGACGCCTCCGCGATCGCGCCGCCGACGAGACCGAGCACGCCGATGCCGATGCCGAGACCGAGCATCGATTTGAGCGCGGAGCGCCGCGCGACCGGGTCGACCTGCGCGAGGCCCTCTTGCCACCAGCGCGCGCCGATGATCGCGGGCTTGTCGACGTGCTCGTCTCTCTTGAAAGGCTCGCCGCTGTCGTTCACGTTCGGATCTTTTCCAAGAAGCCTTCTTCGAACACGCCGTCTACTCGAAGTGAGTATCGGAAAAACGGATCGGCATCTACACCGTGATAGTCGAAATCATTGAACCAGTACGCGCGGCCCGTGACCGCCGTCTTCGTCTTCGACGCTTCGTCCCATAGAAAAAGCCGCTTGTTTCCCGCGGGGCAGATCGTGATGAACTGATCGGGCGCGTCTTGTTCTTCCGGGTCGCCGTCGCGGTGCACCGTGCCGTGGTCGTTCGCTTCGAGGCCCATCACGTTCGCGCGGCCGATCTCCGTGAAGGGCAAGCTCTCGATAAGCGCGATCGTCTTCGGAAAAAACGCGCGCGCGCGCTTCGTGAAGCTCTTGCCCTCGCCCGAGCTCTTGTCGCCCCAGCGATCGTTCGGAATGAGCTCGACGTATGCCTTCCACGGAAAATAAACGCCGAACTTCACCTTGAGCCAGAGCATCTGTCTGCGCGAGAGCGGCACGTCGCGCTCTTCGCCGTACGTGAGCTCCGCGCGCGCGTGCGGATCGATGGCGTCGGGGTTGTCGCTGAGTGAACGGAACGTCAGAAAATCGAGATCGCTCATCGCGCGGATGACCTCGCCGTAGTCGACGAGCGCTTCGGCCTTGCGCGACTCCGGCATGATGCCCATGGAGCGGTGGCTGCCGCCCGTGTAGTCCGCGGGCACCGACGCGAACGCGAGGCAGATCTCGTCGTGCACCGCGTCGAGGCGCGACAGATCGAGGTAACGCTCGAGATCGATGAACGGGACGTTCTCATTTCCGGCGAAGATCCCTCGTAGCGCCACGAAGCGATGGTAGCGTGACCCCATGGACGAGCCCAAGTCGCTCTACGTCGCAGCCTTCGCCGTCGTGACCACGCTGGGGATGCTCATGCTCCTCAAGGTCGTTCAGCGATTCTTCTATCCGCATCCGGTCTCGCACGATCTCAACAGCACGAACAACGCGAAGAAGCTGATGCGCGTCGGGCAAGTGCTCGCAGTGTTTCTCGTCGCGGCGTCGGTCGTGAAGAACGGGATGAAGGGCGAGTCGATCGGAAAGGACGCGATGTGGATCGCGGCGTTCGGAACGGTCGGCGTTCTCTTGATCAGCATCACCGGTCGACTCGGCGTGCATCTTCTTTTGCAATCGCGTCTCACGAAGGAGATCGAGCGCGGAAATGTCGCGGCGGGCGTCGCGGCCGCATCGAACTACGTGGCGACCGGCATCATCACGGCGGCTTCGGTCGTGGGGAACGGTCTCCACGATCTCGGCCTCGCGCTCGCGTTCTTCGTGATCGCGCAGGTGACGCTCCACGTCTTCGCCGCGCTCTTCCGCGCGCTGACGACGTACGACGACGCGGAGCAAATCGCCGGAGAGAACCTCGCGGCCGCTCTCAGCTACGCGGGTCTTCTCATCGCCGTCGCGATCGTCGTGGCGCGCGCCACATCCGGCGAATTCACGGGGTGGGTCCCCGCGCTCAAAGGTTACGCGCTCGTGCTCTTGTCGCTCTTTGCGTTCTATCCGGTGCGTCAGCTCTTCGTGCAGATGCTCCTTCTTCACGCGCCCTTCTCGGTGCGCGGCGGCAAGCTCGACGCCGCGATCGCGACGGAGCACAACGTGGGCATCGGCGCGCTCGAAGCCGCGACGTACATCGCGACCGCGCTCGCGATCGCGCAGCTCGCGTGAAGCGAGCCTGAAGCAAGCGTGACGTACGACGAGCTCGCGCGCGCGATCACCGAAGACGGCGTGATCACCGATCCGTGGATCGACGGCGTGCCGCGCTTTCGCGAAGAGCCGATCGTGCTCGAGGATCGCGAATGGCGCGCGATGGCGACCGCCGCGGAGGACGTCGCCAGCGTGTACGACGAAATGTGTCAGCTCGTGAGCGACGATCCCGCCGCGCTCGAGCGCTTCTTCGTGATGACGCCGCTCCAGCGCGCGATGTGGGCGTGCTCGCAGCCGCTCTGGCACGGTCTCGCGCGCGCCGATCTTTTCGTCACCGAAGACGGCCTCTCGATCGCGGAGCTCAATTGCGACACGCCGACGGGCGAAGCGGAGGCGGTGGTGCTCGGTCGCATCGCGCGCGCGAGCCGCGCGGATCTGCACGATCCCAACGCGTATCTCGAGACGCGGTTCACCGCGATGGTGGGCGAGCTCTGCGCGCGCGAGCTCGATCGAGAAGCGCGAACCGTCGGCATCGTGTACCCGACGGAGTTCACCGAGGACCTCTCGGTGATTCGTCTCTACAAGCGCTGGATGGAAGCGCGCGGCTTCCGCGTCGTGCTCGGATCGCCCTTCAATTTGGGCATTTCGAACGACGACGCGCTCGAGCTCTTCGACGATCGGATCGACGTGATGATCCGTCACTACAAAACGGATTGGTGGGGCGAGCGCGTCTCGGCGTGGGACGACGAAGACCTCGCCGACACCGAGCCGCTCTCGGGACCGCTCGGCGCGGCGCTCGAGTGCGCGCTCGATCGGCGCGTCACCGTCGTGAACCCGTTCGGCTCGGTGCTCCCGCAAAACAAACGCGCGATGGCCTTCATGTGGGAGCACATCCATCGCTTCACGCCGCGCGCGCAATCGATCATCGAGCGCCACGTGCCCGTGACGTCGCGCGCGGAGACGATTCATCAAGAGCAGCTCCGCGCGCAGAAGGATGCGTGGGTCTTGAAGAGCGATTACGGCGCGGAGGGCGAAGAGGTCGTCGTCGGAAAATTCACCGACACGGCGACGTGGAACGCGTCGATCGATCACGCGCGCAAAGGTCATTGGATCGCGCAGCGATTCTTCACCGCGCGCGAAAGCGCGGACGGCGAGATCACGAACTACGGCGTGTACGTCGTCGCGGGCCGCGCGGCCGGCGTGTACGCGCGCGTGCAAAAAGGCGCGACGGACGCGAGCGCGCTCAGCGTGCCGCTGCTCGTCAAAGCGTGATGATCAGGGCGGGCCTTTTCCGCCGCACGTGCCGAAGGTCTGCGGGAGATTCCAGTCTTGGATGTTCGATGACGAGCACGGCGCGGCTGGAGGGCATCCGCCGTCGACGGCTGGGTTGCACAGCGGGACTTCGTTGTTCGAGCACTGCGTCGCGCACGCCGCGATGGTGTTGCCGTTGCTCTGGTGTGCGCAGCAGAGCTCGCTGTTCGGACAGTCCGCGCCGCTCGTGCACGCGAGCACTTCGCTGTTTTGCGGACACGTCGCGCCACACGTCGTGCTCTTCGCGTTCACGACGCAGCAGAGCTCGGAGGCCGCGCACACGGTCGCGCCGCAAGTCGGGCCCGGTGGCGCGTCCGCGGCGGAATCACCGCCCGCATCACCCGAAGCGAAAGTGTCCGTGGCACAAGCGATGGCAAACGGCGCCAGTCCCACGAATAGAAGACGAGGAAGCATGTACGTTAGTGCGGCCGCACCCCTCCGAGGTTACGAGAAAGCGTACGGACGAACGCGGGATCGAACACGCCGTCCACGCGAATCGAATAGCGGAAGCGTGGGGCGGGATCGACGCCGTGGTAGTCCATGTCGTTGAACCAGTATACGCGCGCAAGGATGACCGTCTTGCTGCCGCCGTCCGGGTCCTTCAAGTAGAGGCCCTTGTCGCCGCGCGGATCGAACGAGATCGATTGCGCGACTTGAAGCGCCGCACCCGGCTCGGTGTCGCGGTGCGCGGGCGCGTGATCGTTCGGCTCGATCCCGAAGATCACGGCGCGCCCGATCTCCAAGAACGGCAGGCTCTCGATGAACGCGACCGTCTTCGGAAAGTTCCGTTTCGCGTCTTCCGAAAAACCTTTTCCTTCGCCCGAGTGCTTGTCTTCCCAGCGATCATTTTCGACGAGGTGGTAGCAAACCTTCCACGGGAAATACGCGCCGTGCCGAAAGCTCAGCCAGCGCATCTGCGCGAGGTTGAAGGGGTGGTCGGTTTCGTCGCCGAATTCCTTCACCTCGTCGATGTCGACGTCGGGATGGTCTCCGAGAGAAACGAAGTCTTGTAGCTCTTCGCGCGTGAGCTTCTCGAGCACGTGCATCGCGTCCGCGTAGCCGTCGTTCATCGCCCACGGCGCGACGACGCCCATCCACTTCAGCGTGCCGCCCGTGTAGCTCGTCTCGACGCGGCAGAGCGCGTTCGTGATTTCGCGATCGAGCTCCACGAACGACGATGTGTCGATCTCGTTCGACAGATCGATGTATGGCTTGCCCCAAATGCCGACGAGCTTGCTCACTTCACCATCGCCTCCACGACGAGTCGCTCGAACGCGTGAACGCCTTCGTCCGCGGGAAGCTTCGGGCCCTCCGTGAAACCGCGCGACGACACGCCGCGCTGCTGGCGCTCGCAGATCGCGCGGTCCTGCGCGTTGACGACGTCCCAAAACTCGAACACGTCGGACATGTCCGCGTCCGGAGGCGTTCCGGGGTGGACGAAAATCTCCGCGACGATGCGCGTGCGCTTCGCGTGCATCGGCTCGAGCCTGTACGTGAGAAAATAATCCGGCTGGAGGCTCGTGAGCAGGGCGGGGAAGAGCATCGCGTCGTAGACGATGCGCGTGCGGTGTGGCGCGACGAGGAGCGCGCGTCCGCCGAGCTTGCCGCTGATGGAAACGGTCTCGGCGTCTTCGTCGATGTCCATCTCGCCGCCGAGCCACTTGGATCGGTCTGGAAAAAAAGATCGCGCGCGCGCCGTCGGCGTCCAGTGCTCGAGCTCGGGATGCACGCGCGGGAAGTGATGCGACTCTTGGAAGTTCGCGACGAGGAGCTTCCAATTCGCTTCGGCTTCGTTCACGACGCGACGCGAGCGTTTCGCGAGCCCGAGGTTCGTGTCCTCGAGCCAAGGCGGGATCGCGCCCATCCACTCGGCGAGCGGCGGTGCGTGCTCGTCCTCGCAGACGAAGACGAACCCCTGCCACTCCGCGACGCGCACCTCGCGCAAACCAAAGCTCGCGCGATCGAAATCGGTCGGCGTGTTCGGCGCGACGCGCAGCGCGCCCGTGCAGGCGTACGTCCATCCGTGATACGCGCACTCAATCTTCGCGACGCGACCCCGCCCCGATCCATCGTCGTCCACGAGGGGCGTCCCGCGGTGGCGACAAAGGTTGTAGAATGCACGTAATCGGAGATCGTCCCCGCGCATCGCGATGATCTCCGCGTTCGAAGAGCACACGAACGCACCTGGTTGCTCGACGTCGCTCACGCGCCCGACGCAGGTCCATGCTCGTGCAAAGATCCGCTCGCGTTCGATCTCGAAGCTCACGCTCCCTACGATTACCAGAAACGATTACCAGAAACGCGTTGACCCACGCATCGAACCGTGTGGATGATTGCGATGGTGCCAGTAAAAGATCCGATCGTCGATGTTACCGACGACCTGCCCGTGGGTGTATGGGTCGCGAGCGCGCCCGACGGCGCGTTCTTGTACGCGAACAACGCGTTCGCGGAGATCATGGGGATGCCGGCGCGGGACGACGTCGCGCGCGGCGAGTACGCCGAGCCCTACGGAATCCGCACGCGCACCGGCGAGCTCTATCCGGAGGACAAGCTCCCGTTCGTGCTCGCGCTCGTGCAGCGGCGCACCATCGTCGTCGACGACATCGTCATTCATCGTCGCGATGGTCGTCACGTTCACGTGCGCGCTCAGGCAAGACCCGTGTTCGATGCGCAGGGCGCGATCACGCACATCGTGATCGCGTTCATCGACATCACGCGCGAAGTGGAGGCAGAGGCAGCGCGCGTCGAGAGCGAGCAGCGCGTTCGGCAGCTCCAGCGCATGGAACTCGATCGGCACGCTCGCGGGCGGCATCGCGCACGACTTCAACAACCTGCTCGCCGCGGTGAAGATGATGGCCGCGGAGCTGCGGCGCAACGAAACGGACGCGACGAAGCTCGGCTTCCTCGAGCAGATCGACGACGTCACCGAGAGCGCGGCGCAGCTCACGCGCGCGCTCCTCGGATTCGCGCGTCGCGGAAAATTCCTCTCGGGGCGCGTCTCGCTGCATGACGTCGTCGCATCGGTCGCGCTGCTGATGCGGCGCGCGCTCGATCGACGCATCGAGATCGTCACGCAGCTCGGCGCGAGCACGGGCGAGATCGTCGGAGACTTTTCGCAGCTCGAGCAAGTGCTCATGAACTTGCTCGTCAACGCGCGCGACGCGATGCCCGACGGTGGACGCATCGTCATCTCGACGCACGACCACGAGCTGACCGAGCAAGAGGCCGCGCGATACGAGAATTTGCGCACGAAGCGCTGCGTCGTGCTCGAAGTGACGGACTCGGGCACGGGCATTCCGCCCGAGATTCGCGATCGCATCTTCGAGCCGTACGTGACGACGAAGACGGGCGGGGGAACCGGCCTCGGCCTCGCGACGGTTTGGGGCATCGTCGAGAATCATGGCGGCGCAGTGGAAGCCGTGCCTGCATCGCCGCACGGGACGACGATGCGTTTGTTTTTTCCCGCAGCGGACGAGAGCGCGCCGCGAACGCACGAGCCGGAGAAGCTCGGCAGCGTCGTTCACGGAACGGGCACGGTGCTCGTCGTCGACGACGAACGAGCGGTGCGCGACGCCGTCGCCGCGGCGCTGCGCGGGCTAGGTTACCGCGTGCTCTGCGCGGAGGATGGCGCGTCGGCCGTCGAGCTCGTTCGCGCGAACGACGCGATCGACGCCGTGCTCCTCGACATGGTGATGCCGCGCATGGACGGCAAAGCGACGTACCTCGCGCTGCGCGACGTGCGGCCTGACGTGCGCGTCGTCTTGACGACGGGCTTCGCGCTCAACGAAGAAGCGCAGCGCATTCTCGAGCTCGGCGTGCGTGGATTCATCGCGAAGCCGTTCAGCGTCGAGGCGCTCTCGCAGGTCATCGCGCGGACGGTGGCGGGCTAGCGACGGCGACTCAATTGGGCGGGAGCACCGTGACGGGCGCTTTCGTCGTCACGCCGGCGCCGGACCACCCCGCCGTGATTTGCGAGAACTGCTGCAGCACGCTGCCCGTTCCGCTCGCGCCGATCTCGATCAGCTTCGCGGGCGACGTGGTGCTGCCGCGCGAGAACGCGTACACGCTGCTGTTCCACGCGCCGACGCCGAAGAGCTTGCCGTATCCCGTACCGCCTCCGAGAACTTGCTTGAGCAGCTTGCCCGGCGACTTCGATTGATATGCGCTCGTCATTGCCGCGACGTCGACCTCGGCGAGCATGTCGTTGGTCGTGCTGCACGATCCGTTCGGACACGAGCGAATCGTCGCGAGCCCGCGCGCGTTGCCGTTCTGTACGTAGAAGACGATGTCGCCCGAGAGCTCGTACGCGTTTCCCTTCGCGTCCGTTCCGAACGTACCGAGCTCGGTCGTCGAGCCATTCGTCGCGATCGCGAAGAGCGCGCCGTTGTTGTCGCCAGCGACGAGCGTCTCGTTCGCGTCGAGCACGTTCGCGGGCGCGAAGCCGAGCGCGTAGAATTTCTGACTCGTCTGAAGCGAGATGTTCGCGACGAGCGTGAGGTCGACCGGGCCGGGGCTCGTCGGCACCGCGGCGCGATAGATCGCGCTCTCCGAGTTCACCCAAACGTTGCCGAGGCCATCGACTGCGAGGTCCGTGATGACGGGCGTCTGTGATCCGAGCGAGAACGGTCCGATGTCGGTGACGGATTGCGAGTTGGGATCGAGCGTGTAGAGCTCCGTGTCGCTGTGCGCGTAGATCACCGCGGGCGCGTCGCCGCCGTCCGTGCCGGGGTTGCCACTGTCGAATCCGGGATTTCCACCCGAGTCCTTTCCGGGGTTGTTGAAGGGCGCATCGCCGCCCGCGTCTTCGTTGCCAAACCCGCTGTGATCCGCGCTGCACGCCGTCACCGCGAGACCGAGACCGAGGAAAAAAATCTTCCGGAAGCCCATTGCCTGAGCAATGTTCGCATCCGCGAAGACCGATCACCGTCAGGTCGACCTCGTGCGAGCCGTCCTTCAAGCCGGGCGGTTTGTCGTTGACGAAACAGCCCTTTCACCGCCATAAGTGGCGCGCGCTCCTCGGGTTTTCCGGGGGGCTCCGGGGCGTAGCGCAGCCTGGTAGCGCACTCGGTTCGGGACCGAGGAGTCGGAGGTTCAAATCCTCTCGCCCCGACAAAGGGAACGAAAAGCGAAACAATCGCGACGCGTTCCCATTTCTCATCGCGTCGCGTTTCCCGCTAGTTGCCCGGAAGCTTCGCGATCGCAGCGCGAACTCGCCGCGCCGATGCGTGCACGTACTGTTGCGTTATGGTGAGTGTCGCGTGGCCGGCTAGAACGCGAACGGCTTCGGCTCCGACACCTGACGAGACGAGCTCGGAACAGAAATAGTGGCGCAGCGAGTGAAACGAACGCTCGCGCAGTCCGTGCTTTCGTTGAAGCGCTTTGAGGCGATTCAGTACGAGCGTGCGTCGCCGGCGTGCGCCCACGCTCGTTGACGATGATCAGCGCGGTCGGCAGTTTGTCGCGCATCGCATCGCGTACGCATGTCGACGAGCGCCGCGGCGATCGGCACGACGCGTTCGTGCGTCGACTTCGGGGTGACAGGACTTCGTTACCGGAGTAGGCGCGACGAACGAGATGCGCTCGCCGTCTAAGTCGACGTCGCGCACCTCGAGCGCGCGAACCTCGCCCTGCGAAGCCCGGCGTACGCAGCGAGCGCGATCGCGACACGCAACCACCCTTTCGCGAGCGCAGCATCGCGCGCACTTCGTCGGTGCTCGGCGCATCCGGCAGCTTCCGACCCGACGGGGCAGCTTCGGAAACTCCGGCAGCGTTTCGAGCGCGCCGCTCTCAACGGCCGCGCGCATGATCGTGCGGACGAAATTGAGCGGGCCACGCGGCTGCACGGGCGCCCGTGGAGCTCGGCGACGAATGCGCGAAGCGTCGTCGTTCCGATTGCATCCAGTCGCTTCGTGCCAAACGTCGCGAGGATGCCCTGGCCGAGCAGCTCCTCGTAGCGCTTCCGCGTCGCGGGTCGATATCGCGGCATGTACAGCCGCGTAAACGTGCCCTCGACGAACGCGCCGAACGTCGGCGCGTCGCTGCGAATCTCCACGCTCCCCGTGTCCAGAGCGACGGTGTAGAGGCGCTCCGCTTCCTTGCGCGCGCCCGCTGCGGTTTGCAGGCGAGCATCGCGCCGGTAGCGGCGCTCGCGACCTTCGGGATCGCGATAGCGGAAATCGATGACAAAGATCGGGTGGAGCTTGTCGCTCCGCTTTTCCTTACGAACCAACGAACCACGAATGCCCATGTGAGCCTCCACATGAGCGGTCGCCACACGCGACGCACGCATCATAGCGCGACGCCACGCAATGGAAAGCGACCGCTGATTACACGCGCGACGGGAACCTCACGCGCCACGTTCGACCAAACTTCGTCGCGACGACGCCGTCGCCGAGGTACGTGCGCACCTCTCGACCTTCGCGCACGGCGCCGCGACGACAACGCGCGCGTAGAGCTTGCGTCGTCATGTCGAGACGTGGCGCTGCATCTTCGATGGTCAGGTAGTCGGGATCGCGGTTGCGCCTGGACTTCGGTTTCGCGGTCTGTGTTTGCTCGTCATTCATGTTCTCGCCTCTCCTTGGCGTCTCTCGTCTTCTGCGTCAGCATCGCGCTCGTCGCGAAGGCGAACGCCAAGCCATCCATCACGTGGGCCGTTCGCGGTGCGGACCTTCCCTCCACGAACGTTTCGATCGCGAAGTGCGACCGCCAAGCGTTTGGCGCCGATCGCGTGCTCGCCGCGCTCTTCGGCCCAACGTTCGTAGCCAGCGCGAAAATCCTTGCGGGAGGTCTTTGCGTCGGGCGTGAAGACGCATGCCTCATCGAAGAACGGACCGAGATCGTCACTGTCCCGACGATAAGCAGCGGTCGCGGCGCGTACGGCCGGAGGCTCGCCAAGGCCACTCGTTTGCCATTCGAGGCACCCGCGCACGCACCAAGCGAGGATGCCGGGCCATTCCGCGCGCAGCTTCTCTAGCAGTCTCGCGTCTTGCTTTTCCTTTGGGATCGTCACGCTCCACGGCACGAGACGAATGCGGCGCCATATCCCGTCGTCCGTGCCGCGCACGCGCGGCCTGTGGTTGCCACTGAGAAGAAGCTTGTGCGTCGGCGTGAATGTCCAAAAATCCTCGCGCATCCGCCGCGCCGTGATCCGATCGCCGCCGGTGAGATCCTTGACGAGTGCTTCATCGAAGGCGCGGCCCTCGTCGACTTCGTTACAAAGAACAAGGCGCGCGCCAGAGATCGCGGCGACCTCCGTTGGGTGGCGTTCACTATTCCCGCTACGAAAGAGAAGCGAGGGCGCGGCCTTGATGGCGTAGCCACCAAGCATGTCGCCGATCGTTCTCGTGGCCGTCGTTTTCCCGTTCGCGCCGTTGCCGTGATTGAAGACGAGAACATGATCGCGAGTCTCGCCGGTCAGCGCGTACCCGAAGAATCGTTGCAGGAACGCGACGAGCTCCGAACCGAGCATTTGCTGCAGAAACGCTTCCCACGTCGGCGCGGTCGCCGACGCGTCGTAGACCACTGGCGCGATCTTCGTGATGAGATCCGCCGCGCAGTGCTCGCGAAGCTCGCCGGTTCTGAGATTCAGCGTGCCGTTTTCGACGTTGAGCGCCCAGTGGTCGGCGTCCAACGCCTCGTGCGAGATCGCGATCCCCGCCTCCGCGCGCGCGAGTGACACGAGCGCTTCGCGTGCGCGACGTGATTCACTCTTGTAGGCCCATTTGGCGATCGCGGTACTCTCGTCGCCCGCGGCGTTCGAGGCTTCAACGTGCAGGTCGCGAACGGTTTGCTTTGCGAGCGCCGCGACGGCCGGTCCGTCGTCTACGATCCAAACCTTGCCGTTGTAGACGATCCAGCGATCCCACGATGCGACGTAACGCAATCGCTCGCCGTGCTGCTTCGCGAATCGCTCCGCGTTTCCGGTGTCGGTTAGCGCGAGTCGCCCGTCGACCGTCCCGAGCTCGGCTCGCTTTCGCTTGGGCCGCTGCGTGAAGTCGATCACATGGCTCATTGACTTCGCCTCCCGCGCAGCGCGCTCGCGATCGTGCGGCTCGCCTCGTGCTCCCCTAAACCCGCGACGCGTGCCGCGTACAACATCGCCTCTACGACAGCGCGCTCCGAGATCGCGCCCGCAACGACGAAGCGCGCGAGCGAGAAGGTTTCGGCGTTCAGCGTGTCGTTGCGCGTGCCTTCTCCCGCTCCAGCGACATGGTCGACGGCGCTTCGGATCGCTGCGTCTACGTACGGAGCACCACACGCACTGGGAGTTTTCGCCCGCTGCGTAGGTGCAGGCTCGACGACGGTGAGTGTCTGATCGACGTCGATCGGGCGCCCGGGCAACTCGCGAACGACGAGCTCGGCTCCTCGTGGTGCCCCGGGCACGTACCATTGACGCGTCGGATCCTTCGCTTGCGTGCCGACTCGAATCCCAACTTCGCGCAGCAGTCGCTCACCGTGGCCGTGGATGCGTCGGTATTCGATCGCGTCGACCGGACGCGAGACCCACACGAATGCGCGCAGTCGCGGTGCGTGCGGCGCGTGCGAATGCGTCGTGTGAACGATGCCGGCGCAGGCAGCAAGAGCACCCGCGAGACTATCGAGGCTCGTTCCGTCGACGTCGACGTCGTAGCCGATCGCGTAGACGCGCTCGATGTGCGCGCCGTCCCGATAGTCATCACGGAACGTCGCCAACGAAACGAGCGGCAACTGACGTTTGTCGGCCGCGCGCCGCTCGCGTCGGAGCAGCTCGACAAACGCGTCGCGCGGAAGCTGGTACCGTTTCCCCCGCGCGACGTCGTAGCGACGAAACACGGTGAACGCCATCACGGCGCACCTCCGCTTCCGCGAAAGTCCGCTTGTGGATCATCCGATGGCGATGGTGGGCCGTCGCAGGACCGCGCGCTTGCGCGGCGAGCCGCTCGACGCGAACGGCGCACGCGACGCGCACACCGCCGCTGACGTGCAAGGCGCCTTGTTCGATATCGTCGTCGTGTGCGCGAAGGAGTGCGGTGCAGGAAATCTTTGACCGACAGTGGTGTGGCGTTACGGATCGCGTTGAGGTCGATTCCAATGGATCGGTTCGTCGCGCCGCCGTCCATTCCAGTGCTCCCGCTATCCGCGCACAGCTTCCCATGATCGAGCGCGGTGGAGGAAATCGTCGATCGACAGCGGCGCGGCAGCTCGATGGAGGAAATCATCGACCGAAAGCGGCGCGACGGCGTTGTCGTCGACTGCTACGCCGATGAATCGGTTCTTCGCGACGTCCACTGCGATGCTCCAGCTATCGTCATGTACCGCTGCGTCTCGTCTCGTCAAGCGACGCAGAGCAAAATCGGCAAGCGTGTAGCGAGTAGTGAGGACGTAGCGAGCCATTCCGGGCTGTGTCTCTGCAACGCTGCCTGCAGCGTAGAGCGCGAACCGATCCCACGAAAGCCGACTACAGGTCGCTACTCGCTACTGCCAGCGTGGCTGGGCAGACGCAGCGACGACGGAAAGAAGCCGTTCCGCAGTCTCATCGAAGTCTCCGATCGGTACAAACACGGCCATCGCGGCGACGGAAATGCTGCAAAAGCGTGTGAAAAGCTCGGTGTAAACTGCGTCGTTCGCGGCGCGTTTGCGCTGACCCGATCCGGCAGCGCGCTACACGGGATCCATGCGATGAACGCCGACCTTCGCCTCGATGGCTGTCGTGACCTTCGCTGGCTGCGAAACGTACATCGCGACGGACGGACGAGCGTATGTCCGCAACGCGTCGCACTCGACATCGGAGCCTTGGAGTGAAGCGCTTTATGCGAGCGCCGCGCACGATTCCGCATGCGATCGATGCTGCGAATCGTCGCGAACTATGTCGAACGTGCCGGCCTCGTTCGTGACACAAACGGATTTCACCTCGAGCGATATGACGTGCCGCCGCTTGCAGCGATTGAGGGATGCGGGCAACGGGCGACGTACACCGTCGCTGACAATCACCTCGTGTTGACCAACCGCGTCGTACTTTCGAGGCCGTAGTTTGTTTGTACTCGCCGCGTCCGACATCCGTCGGCGTCACGCGTCCGTGGAGGCGTGCGTCTGCTCTTCGTCGAGTGCCTCGGACGAAGCGTCACGCGAGTGTCTCTTGGTCGTCAACGCCGATTACTTGCCTCGAGGAGCCGTGTCCCAAAGCGCGCCTTCACGCAGCGCGCGGACGACGCCATAGGCGCCGGGGAACATCGACGCGCCATTCACGCCCTCGTAATGGAGAAGCCGCAGCAGCTCTTTAGTCTCGCCGATCGGCATCATGATTCGACGAAGCGGCGCGCGCGTCGGCGCCCCGATGATCCTCGAGGTGCGCTGAAAGAAATCCTCGACGCTCCGGTAGTCCTTCTCGCTCGCAGGCAGGAGCGTAAAGAGCCCGTCTTGTGCGCGGAGGTTCGGGTTGCTGCTTGCCGGCGCCTCGAAAAACAACAGCCCCTCAAGTGAATGAGCGCCGCCACGATAGAGCGCCCAGACGGCGACGTGCGTCGCGCTTCCGCGTTTCGATTCGTCCGCGGCTTCTTCCGCCGCGAAGTACGCGCCGACGAGTAGAATGGCCGGCTCCAGTCGAGCAGCATCGTCGGGAGACCGTAGTGTTGGGCGAGCGCCATCAACGGAAAAAGGCGGCGTGGCGGATGTGCGTTCGATTCCGTCGCTGGGGGGCTTATTGCGCTCGAGTTCGGGATTCTGGACAGGGATTGCGATTCCCGCAGCCATCGAGCGCCTCACCGAACACCTGAAGCAGCCTGTTCTGCAAGCCGGCGAGAACGGACCATGACGGGATGCTTGCGTCGGCTTTCGTGAAGATCGGACGCCTTCGCGAACGTGTTGCGTGTGTCGCGCAGCGCGCTCGGGCGCAGCTCCCACTCGGCGTTGGTGTGTCCTCGAAAATCCAAGCGTCAGGTTCATCACGCCAGAGTTCGTGGCGCGGGCTGAGCAGGTCGAGGAGCTCGTCGGCGGTCGCAGCGTAATGGTCCTCGACGAATTCGCGCGCGGGGATGGGCGACTTGCTCTCGTTCACGGCTGAAGCTTAGGTCCGCTACCGCGTGGCGCACAGCGGGTCCTCGTCTTTCATCGCCCCTTCGACGCCGCGATTAGTGGTTCCGGCACCACAACACGACGTCGACTTGGTGCCCGGTCGCATCCTGCAACGTGAAGGTCTGCGTCGACTCGTCGTCCGTCGTTGCTAAGGCGCACGCCGCGACGACGGAGATCCCATTAACATGCGTCCAGTCGGATCCGGGCGGTGGTTGATACGCGCAGGCGAGGTTCGCGGCCTGGACTGGGACTGGCGTCGGCGGCATCGAACCCGGCGCGGGCAGCGTCGCGTTCCTCACGTTCGTCGTGCGGCACTTCCACCCGATAAGAGGCACCGGGACGTTGATCGCTTTGGAGAAATCTTCGACGTGCGCCGGTGCGCTCGGCGTCGCTTGGTCCGTCACGATCGTGGTGAACCGCACGAGCCGCGCGTACGGCGACGCGTCAGAATTCGTCGTCGGGCTTGAAGCGTTCGAGCGTGTGCTCGCCTTCTGCAAATGGACTTTGAGCTGCTCTTGTGCGGCCAACACTTCGTCGTACTTGCGCTTGTCGTCGGCGATCGTGGCTCGCGCCGCCTTGAGATCGGCCTCAGCACGCAAACGCGCTTCCACTTGAAGTCCGGACTCCGTGCTCGCGCAGCCAACGATTGTGACCGAAGCGACGACAGCTTTCACGACGCGGATGGTGGTCATCGACTACGAAGGCTACGGTAGTCTCGCAATCATGGGGCGCACCACAGTTTTGGCGCTCGGCGCCGTCGCTCTCATCGTCGCGTCATCGGGTGTGACGCTTCTCATCTCACGCCAGTTCCCAGCGTCCGTAACGGTCGTCACAACGGAAGCCGGCGGACCTTCCGCGGAATCGTCGCCATCGTTGCACGCGTCGTCCGAACCGAGAGCGCGAGACGAAGACACGTTGGACGGCGCAATGCGTGTGGCCTCGCCAAAGTTCGGTCACAACGAAGAGGACGAAAAACACAGCCGCGGCCAGCGCGCGATCGTGTCTTGGGCAGTCCGTAAAATGAGATGGGCGGACGTCGCTGTAACCACGAACGAGACGACCTACGCGCTCGCGGAAAAGGACATCCGCGCTGAGCGTGGAAAGCGCCTCTGTATCACCGGGAGGGTGAACGAGATTCACAAACGCTCCTTCGGCGCTCATGACGGCGGGGTCAGCTACGTCGTCTATGACGGGCTCATCGAGCCGCCGACGGTGCGAAACGGCGAGGTCGTCGCTGACGACATCTTCTCGTTCGTTGTGGTGAAAAGTAGCGGCAAGATCGTCCAGCGCGATGACGCGCGGCTGTGCGGTGTCGTTGTCGACCGCTTTGACTTCAACGATTCCACCGGTGGTTTCACGAAAGCGATCGACGTTGTCGGCATGTTCGACCTGCCCGAGAACCATTGATCAAGCGCGGCGCCTCGCGAGCCCACGTGCGAAGCGCATGAGACTTTGCGTCGTGCCCGCGGATCGTGCACCTTTGTGCATCGTGCGCTTTCTTATCGGGGCTGTTGCATTTGTTTTTGTCGTGCGCGCCAGCGTCGTCGTCGACGCCGCAGCTTGCGCCGAACCAACTCGTCGCCGCTCAGGTCTACAGCGCGATCCGAACTGACGGAGCGTTCGTCTACTACATCGTGGACGGGCGAACGCAGAACCCGGGCCCGTATCAGATGCAACTGATGCGAGTGCCAGTGAACGGTGGAACGCCGACACTCGTTGCACCGTTGCCTGCACCAGGCGACGCCAACTACATGGCGGCGTTCATCATCGATGCGACGACGGCGTATTGCCCGATCGATGGACAAATCATCGCCGTGCCGTTGGCCGGCGGCACGCCCGTCGTGCTCGCCGATACGCCGCTGCTGATTGAAACACTGACTGCCGACGACACCTCGCTGTATTGGATCGAGGGCGGTTCGCTTGGTAATGCGACGCCGTGGAGCGACGACGACGTCATCATGAGCGTGCCCAAGTCGGGCGGCACTCCGAACATCGTCGTGAGCCTGAACAACTTCTTGGGCGCAAACGCGACGGAGATTGCTGTTGCGGGCTCGAATCTTTATTGGCCCGGCTCGAGCTGTCCCGGAACGGGTTTGTTCCGTTGCTTCGACAACGACGTCATTGTGACCGCGCCCGTCGGTGGAGGTGCGCCCACGGAGTTGGTGACCGGTCAAACGGTGCCACAGGCTGTTGCCACCGACGGAACCACTCTCTACTGGCTCAACGCGGGTGCTGATACGTCGAGCGGTTCATTGCGATCGGCGCCGCTCGCGTCGCCGTCCACTGTGACCGTGGACGAGAGCGGGATTCCAAGTCCGGGAATCGAGACCAACGACGCAGGGACGTTCCGTCATGAGCAGGTGTGGAATATCCAGATTGCTCCGGACGGCACCGTGTTCTGGCTCGATGGTCACGGGTTGGGCGTCCACAGCGCTGGGAGAACGTACGCGTCAGGCGCCGGCGTCGACGCGATCGCTTACTTCACCTTCGACGGCGCGAACGTGTACTGGGCCACGTTGCACGGCGGCATCTTTAAGGCGCCACGGTGATGCGCGTGAACCTTCCGCGTTCCGTTAGCGCCGCCGCGTTTGTGTCGTCCTCGCCGCCGTGATGCTCGTTGTTGTGTCTTCGTGTAGCTCCGCGCCAGAGGTGCGGGCTTGAACTGCAGAGTGAACGTATTGTGCCGTCTCCGTACGCTTGTCCCACGAGAGTCGTCTACAAGCCGAGGCGCGGAACCACCTCGTTCAGCACGTAGTGCACGAACTGGCTTCCCAGCTCGGTCAAGACGTAGGGTTTGTCGTCGTCGAACGCGGAGGCGAGGACGGGGCTTCGAGGTTGGCGCGAACGGGTCGGAGTCTTGGCGCGAAACTGTCCGTCCCGCGTCGTCTCGCGATGTTGCCGCAGGACTCGGCCCAAGCTCAGGTCACTCACGATGAGCTTGAACAAGTCAGCCTCGGCGGAGTCTTCGCGAACATAGTCCCCGTGAAGCTCGGCCCAGATGTCTGCCCTCGTGGACATCGGGTGCTTGTACAGCACCTTGATGACGCGGAAGTGCAGCTCGTCGTACTGAGCGATCCACTGGAGAAACAGCCGAACGAGATCATCCGAACAGAGCTTGGTCGCCGCCGCGTTCGTGACGGTCCGACGCACGTACTCGCGCTTCTCCTCTGAGGTCGCCTCGTCCCAAACCTGAAAGGCACGTCGAACCAACCCCAAAAACTTCTCGTCGTCGAGGCGTTGCTGCGCCGAGGGTCCAATCTGTTCGAGGCGTTCGATCACCTTACGCACGGTGTCTTCAAGGCGGCGGTACGCCTGCTCATGCTCCTCGACCCAGCGGTACATGAGGAGGTTGACCTTTCCCTGTTCCTGCTCGGCGTGCATTGCGGCAGACGCTGCGAAGATGCTGCCCACCCAGGGGATAGCGCCGAGGATCGCGAAGATGAACCTCCCGTACTTTTCGTAGTTCGGGCTGCTCAAGTACCGCGCGAGAGCAACCTGGGGTTCCTCCTCGATCGGAGCGGCGGGAACCGGGGGAACAAGTTCGTCAGCGGCCATCCTCAGAAGATAGACCTGCGAGCGTCGTTGCAAAACGAATGTCCATACGTGAAGCATTCGTCAGGGCTCGTGCGATACTTAGGTCATGCGCTTTGCTTGGGTGCCCGCGCTCGTGCTCGGAGCGATGCTCGTCGCAGAGTGCGTGCCGCAATACCCTGTTGGCGGAACGTACGAGCCCGATGGTGCACTCGTGTGCAACAGCCCGGCGAACGCGACGGGCGTTTCCGGCTGCTTCCTCGGCGACAACGGATGCTCGATTGCGTGCAAGGACTCATTCGGCGACTGCGACTTGAATCCGCTCAACGGGTGCGAGACGTCGCTTCTCGATTCGCCGAACTGCGGCGCATGCGGTGTGACCACGTGCGGAGCGGGTCAACCCGAGATGCTCTTCGCGAGCGGCCAGATTCAGAACGGCATCGCGGTCGACACCAACAACGTCTACTGGATGACGGACGGGACGCTGAACGCGGCACCGAAAGGTGGCGGCACGCCAGTCGCGCTTGCTAACGAACCTGCGATCGCTACCGACGTCGGCTTGTTGGTCGACGACCAATACGTTTACTGGCCGTACGTGGTCGGACCGCTAAAGCTGCTCGCGCCGCCACCGGTCGCGACAGAGGTGCATCGCGTGCCCCTTACGGGCGGCGCGGTCGAAGTTGCCGCTACGTTTGGCACACCTATCGTTTCGAACGTCGTCGTGTACGGAGGCATCGTCTACGCGGTCGTGAAAAATGGCGACCCTCACTTCCAACAGGGCCTCGGCCTCGTAGACTCGAACGGCAAATCGTTGTTGTCCTTGTGTGACGACTGCGACGGCGACGCACAGCTCAGACTGTTCGGGAGCGTTCTGTACGTTGCGTGGGGAGCCGAATCTCTTAACTCGCAATACGCCACGACGAACGAGTCAATCGTCTTCGAGGAGCAGGTTGCCTCCGTACGGTTCGACGGAACCGAGCCCTCCGTCGCCTACGACAATCCCGACACGCACGTCTCACATCCGTTGCTTGCGACGAACGCGACGTCGGCGTTCTTCATTCACCAAGACACCTTCACCTGGTGCATGTCGGGGTTCAACGACGTGACCCATCAGCAGCAAAACGTCTTCCTCGACACCTTCACGTGGGGTTCGGCTTCGGGTCCGCAGATACCGCTCGCGGCGATCGGCGTCCGTATGCGGGACCTCATCGCGACCGACACGGCACTCTATGCGGCGGCCGGGTTTGGCGCGGAGGAAGCGTTGTCCGTGGTGCTCCGCATCGACTCTTCGGGCGCGACGACCTCTCACGTTCGACTGCCATCGAGCACGTCGACGACACGGCTCGCGGCCGACGAGAGCTACATCTATTACGCGACGACGGTCACGGGAGCTTCCGGCAGCGTCTACCGCGTCGGTCTTTGACGAGCGGCGCGTTTCCCACCAGTTGCCCAACATCCCGTCGAATCACGTCGCTTTTCGTTCCCTCGTGTCGAGTCGATTTTCATCGTCGCCCGTGTTTCTTGCTGGTCGCGTGTGAATGACCGCTCTTCAGAAACGGGTGTGACAAATCCTCTCGCCCCGACTCATTTCAGCGCGGATGCGTGGCGCGAGATTTGACTGTGTGTGTGATGGTTCATGGCGTCCCGTTTCGAGACCGGTGCTAGTGACGCGTATGGCGCTCACGGCCCTTGAGTCCCCGACGCGACACCTCTTCTTCACTGGCAAGGGCGGTGTCGGAAAAACCGCGCTCGCGTGCGCAGCGGCGCTCTCGCTCGCGGACCAAGGCAAACGCGTGTTGCTCGTGAGCACGGACCCCGCGTCGAACCTCGACGAGATGCTCGGCGTCCCGTTGTCGAGCGAGCCGACCGCCATTCCGGCTGCTACCGGATTGTGGGCCATCAACATCGACCCCGAGCGCGCGGCGGACGCCTACCGCCAGCGGGTGATCGGCCCATACGTGGGCGTCAAGACCGACGACGAGATTCACACGATGCGTGAGCAGCTTTCGGGCGCATGCACGACCGAGATCGCCGCGTTCGATCAGTTCGCCGGCCTGCTCTCTGGCGACGACTTGGGAGCGATGTTCGATCACGTCGTCTTCGACACCGCACCGACGGGCCACACGCTGCGTCTTCTTCAATTGCCGCGCGCTTGGACGACGTTTCTCGAAACGAACCAGCACGGCGCGTCGTGCCTCGGACCGCACTCGGGGCTCACGATGCAACACGATCGATTCGCCGCGGCGATGCGCGCTCTCGCCGACGCGCAGGTGACGACGATCGTGCTCGTCACGCGCGCCGACACGGCAGCATTGCGCGAAGCTGGCCGCACGTCGACGGAGCTAAGAACCCTTGGCGTGGTGAATCAGACGCTCGTGGTCAACGCCGTGTTTCGCGCGCACGATCGCGGCGACACGGTCGCGATGGCGTTCGAACGCAAGGGACGCGACGCCCTCGCGCACATGCCCGAAGCGTTGACCGGCTTGCCGACGAGCGAGGTGCCGCTCAAGTCGTACAACATGGTGGGTCTCGATGCGCTTCGTTCGCTCCTGCGAGGCGATGACGCGCGCGCTTCCGAAAGCGCCTCCATCGTCGAGCTACCCAAAGATCTCGTCGGGCTTCGGACGTTGATCGACGAGCTCGCTCGCGACGAACATGGGCTCGTGATGGTCATGGGTAAGGGTGGCGTCGGCAAGACGACGATCGCCGCGGCGATTGCAGTCGAGCTCGCTTCACGTGGAATCGCGGTTCACTTGAGCACGACCGATCCCGCGGCGCACGTCGCGGCGACGGTCGCGGGAAAAGTGGAGCACCTCGAAGTGAGTCGAATCGATCCGGTCGAAGAGACGCGCGCCTACACCGAGCGCGTGCTCGAGCGAAAAGGCGCCGGCCTCGACGCTGAAGGACGTGCGCTGCTCGAAGAGGATCTGCGATCTCCGTGCACGGAGGAGGTCGCCGTCTTTCACGCGTTCTCGCGAATCGTCTCTCAAGCGCGAAATGGATTCGTGGTTCTGGACACCGCGCCGACCGGACACACGCTCCTCCTGCTCGATGCGACCGGCGCGTATCACAGAGACGTCGTGCGCGGGCTCTCCGAGCGTGACGCAAGCCGACTCGTCACGCCGCTCATGCGTCTACAGAATCCCGCGTACACCAAGGTGATCATCGTCACGCTTCCGGAGACGACGCCCGTGTCGGAAGCCGCGCAACTGCAGGTCGACTTGCGCCGCGCGAAGATCGAGCCGTACGCGTGGGTCATCAACGCGAGCTTCGCGGCAACGGGCACGCGTGATCCGCTCTTGCGGCAGCGCATCGCCTCCGAGATCGCGCAGATCGAGCGAGTGCGGCGCGACTTTGCGAAACGAGTCGCGATCGTGCCGTGGATGATTGAAGAGCCAACCGGTCCCGAGAAGCTCCGACTACTGTCGCACCCGCGCGCGTGATGCTGGGACAGCGGCTGCCGCTGCGCCCACGACACCGGCGATGTTGGCGACCAAGCCAACCCGAAACCAGAACGATTCGCCAGTAAGCGCCGAAACCAAATAGGCGATGAACGCACCCGTATAGAACGCTATCGGGAACGAAACCAACATCGGGTGGATGGGGTGACCGAAGAGTTTGGCTTTGCTGTACATGGCGCTCTCCTCTGCTTGAGGTCGCCGGGACTTGCGCGAAGCGCGCCGCACCTCCGGGATGCGTTGAAAGCACACCGCAATTTTCGAACAACGTTCTTTGCAAAGCAGTTAGGTGCGTGCACATTCGTCGCGCGCACCGTAAACGGAGCTTGAATCGGTATGCCCAATCTCAGGAAGCGACTCGACGTCGACGCGTTTCGTGTATCGCCGCGAACGAAAGTCTTCCTCGACGAGTGGCCAACGCTCGTCAAACCCGTCTACCGATCGACGAGGGAGTACCGCGCGCTTCTACGCGAGCAGGTCGAGGAGCTCAGCGCGATGCAACGTCTTCACTACGCGTCCAATCGGTATGCGGTGCTGTTGATCTTTCAGGCGATGGACGCCGCCGGAAAGGACGGCGCCATTCGCCACGTCATGTCGGGCGTCAATCCACAAGGCTGCCAGGTATTCAGCTTCAAACATCCGAGCGCGACGGAGCTCGAGCATGATTTTCTCTGGCGCACGACACGCTCGCTCCCGGAGCGCGGTCAAATCGGCATCTTCAACCGCTCCTACTACGAGGAGGTGCTGATCGTTCGCGTGCACCCGGAGATCCTGCGTACCCAAGGACTGCCCAACGGAGACGACGTCTGGCGCGGAAGGTACGAGTCCATCGTGGACCTCGAGGGCCACCTTCACCGAAACGGCACGCGAATCATCAAGTTCTTTCTTCACCTCTCGAAGGAAGAGCAGCGGAAGCGCTTCCTCGAGCGCATCGACGAACCGAACAAGAATTGGAAGTTCAGCCTCGCGGACGTCGAAGAGAGGAAGTTTTGGAAGCCATACAGAAAAGCGTACGAGGCGTGCCTCGGCGCGACGAGCACGAAGCAAGCGCCCTGGTATGTCGTGCCAGCCGACGACAAAGAGAACGCGCGCCTCATCATCTCGGAGATCCTTCTCGCCACGTTCGACAAGCTGAAGATGGCCTACCCGAAGCCCACCGCGAAACGCCGACGCGAGCTGCGTTTGATACGCAAGAAACTGATGGCCGAGGAGTGAACGTTACGCGAGGAGCGCGCGGCGCGCTTCGTTGACGACGGTGGTCGCTTCATGCAGCACCGCCGTCATGTCGTCGCGCGTGATTCGTCCGAGGCGGCGCCACTCTCGTACGTCTTCTTCGTGCATCGCCACGGCGTCGAACTCTCGCACGACGAGCGCCTCGGCGACCGCGGAGCGAACCGGCTCGCCACCCGTGCGGCACGCCCATGCAACGAGCCTCCAACCGAACGCCGCGTGCTCGAGCTCGTCTTCCGCCATGCGCGCGAGGTGCGCGCGCTGTTCGTCCGAGGCGCACGACTCCGCCGCGCGTGCGAGCACGAGCGACGAGACCGTTTCGCCGATGCACGATTCGACCGCTGCTTCGCGCGCGACGGACGCCAGCGTGGCGCTCAGCGCGACTCCGTCGATCGCGAGCGCCGCGGGACCGATCGGCGATTCGTCTCCGAGCGCGGCGGCGATCGAAAAGCAGATGCGCGCGTGCTCGATTTCTTGCAGCGCGGCCTCGTGTGCCAGAGCGACGAGATCGCTCGGCGCGCCGAGCGCGAGAAGCTGCAGCGAGAGCCGAGCGAACGCAGCGACGGACGCGTGCTCGACCGCGGCATCTTCGCGCCAAGCGCGCGCCGCGCGAGCGCGAATACCCCGCGTGCGTTCGCGCGCACTGGCCATGTCGAGCTCGGGCACGCTCCAGTCCTTGCGCGACACGATCGGCGCGAGTCGCGCGCGCCCGCCCACGAGGAGCGGCCGGCCGCATGGCGCCGGCGTTCCCTGACACACGTCGAAGCAGCACTGTCCGTTCGCGAAGAACGGCCCGCGCGCCACGGAGATGCCGTTGCACGAAGTTTGAATCGCCGTCGCTGGGTAACATCCGTTTTGATCGAACCCCGTGTATGGCCCGGGCATGACGACGTTTCCGCCGCCGTTCGGTGGAGTGTTCGTCGCGACGCACTGGTGCTCGAGCTTCGTGTCGTCCGGGCACTTCATCGAGGGTCGTGGGTGCGTCGGTGAAGATGACGCGAGCGGTGCGCTCGTCGCGGCCGTCGCGCTCTCGGCTTGCGAAGGCGACGGCAGTGGCGCGATGTCGACCGTCGTCGATTGCGCCTCATGGCACCCCGCCATCCCGGCGGCAATGGCGGCGAGAAACCGAGCGTTCATCGTGAGCATGATCGTCATCGTAGCGCGAGGATTGAAATCAATCCGTTTGCGAGCGACCCTCCCGCGCGGAGGCGACGACCATGGAGCGAAGCGCATTTCGGATCGGCGGAGTCATGTTGACGGTGGGATCCGTCTTGCTCATTGGCGCGCAGTCGTCGCACGCGACGCCCTCGCTCGCGGAGGCCACCGCCGAGGTTTCGCTGTGCAGCACGTCCTCCGATTGCGGCGGCTACGGCACGTGCTCCGGCGGGCAATGCGGACACTGCAGCACGAGCTCGGACTGCAACGGTCACGGCTCGTGCTCGGGCGGAGAGTGCAACCACTGCAGCACGAGCTCCGACTGCAAGACGGGCAACTGCTCGGGCGGCAAGTGCGGCGGGTGCAGCACGAGCTCCGACTGCAAAGGCAACGGGAATTGCTCGAGCGGTCAGTGCGGCGCGTGCAGCACGAGCTCCGATTGCAGGGGCGGCAGCTGCTCGGGTGGTCGCTGCAGCAACTACGTTCCGTAGCTCATCGCTCGTTCGAGCGTGAGCGAATGAGCGCCATCCAGACCATCAGCTCCCACGCGCCGTAGATGCCGTTGAGAAGGATGACGACGGTGACGAGCGCGAGGACGCTGAACGCTGCGTATCCTAGAACGAACGCGACGCCCGTCCCGATCAGCGTCACGTGCGAGGCGAGTGGGAGCACGATGCCGCTCATCCAATCCGAGAGCTCGATGTCGTTGTGCTTTCGCTGCGCGGCTCTCATGTGTCGATGGACGCTGAAGAGCGCGGCGACGCGCATCACGCCGATCGCCGCGAGCGCGATGCCGAGCAGCGTCGGTCCCATCGTTGGGATCGTCATGAGGCACGCCGTCGTGAGAACTTGGACGAAGTGCGTGACGGTCGGATCGAGGAACGCGCGCGACGACTCGGGTGTCTGCACCGTCACGAGGCTGGAGCCGAAGGTCACCGCGACGAACATGAGGCCGATGAGCGTCGCCGCGGCGGCGCCGACGAGGAGATAGAAGTTCTGCCAGGTCGCAGCGGAGACCGTGAACGTGCTCATGCGTCAGAAAACGAGCAGCGCGGATTGCTTCGGGGCGCTCGAGTGTGACGTCCCCCGCACAATCAAGAAGACACCCGCGACGACGAGCGAGATGATCCCCCCGACGAGCGCCGCATCGGCGACGGCGAACTTGGTGTTCACCCCGTCGAGCTGAGGTCCGCAGTTCGGCGCGCAGCCGGTCTTGCGAACGGCGTCCTGCTCCGACAAACCCGCGACTCCAAACCCGGCGAACAGACCAAGCCCGACGACGCCCACTCCGCCGAACACCGCGGAGCCAATCAACAAGCCGCTCCCTTTGCCGCTCGGCGCCTCCGTTGCGACGACGTGCGCCGTGTGCAACGTCGCCACGAGGTCTTGGTTTCGCTTGCCTGCTGCAATAGTCACGGTCACCTTCGCGTCGTCGTAGCCCTGACGCTCGAATCGAAAGTCATGCGGGCCGGGATCGATCTCGACGGGCCCATCCGTCGCGTGGAGGAGCACGTTGTCGGCGTAGACGTTGACGCCCGTCAGCGGCTGGTCCTTGTCGTCGAGCGCTTTGATCACGATGGACGCGACGTCGCGCTGGACTTCGCCGAGCCACTGCGTGCAGTCGTGGGAGATGATGTCCGGACACTCGGGGCTCGAGCAAGTGAGCAGCTGCTCGCGCGCGGCGATGAGCTTCCGCTCTTTCGCGAGCCTTTGCCCTGTTTCGGCCGCGGCCGCGCATGCGGCTTTGTCGGTGGCGTGCGCACGAGGAGCACCAAGCACGATCGCGAGCAGCCCGAGCGTAGCCAACCGATGACGAACCTGTCCGACCATTCGCGTCCGAGAATACGACAGTGCTAACCTTGCTGCTGTGAATGTGAGCGAGGGGCTAGGTGCGACCATCGTCGGGCGATACGCGCTCTTCGGCGAGATCGCATCCGGCGGGATGGCCGCCGTTCACTATGGACGTCTGATCGGTCCCGAAGGGTTCTCGCGCACCGTCGCCATCAAACGGCTTCACCCGCACCTCGCGCGCAACCCGGAGTTCGTCGCGATGTTTCTCGACGAGGCGCGCGTCGCCGCGCGCGTGCGTCATCCGAACGTCGTCCCGACGCTCGACATCGTCAACATGCAGGGCGAGCTCTTTCTCGTCATGGAGTACGTGCAGGGCGAGACGCTCTCGCGCATGATCCGTGCGGCGAGGAAGGCCGGCACGAAGATGCCGCCGGACGTCGCCGCCGCGATCGTCGTCGGTGTGCTTCACGGGCTCCATGCGGCGCACGAGGCCGTCAACGAACGCGGCGCGCCGCTCAACATCGTTCATCGCGACGTGTCGCCGCAGAACATCCTCATCGGGATCGATGGCATTCCGCGACTCGTCGACTTCGGCGTCGCAAAAGCGGTCGGCCGAGTGCAGACGACGCGAGACGGGCAGCTCAAAGGAAAGATCGCGTACATGGCGCCGGAACAGATTCGCGGCGGCGCGCCGAACCGGCTCGTCGACATCTACGCGAGCGCGATCGTGTTCTGGGAAATGCTGACGGGCGAGCGCCTATTCGGCGGCGACAACGACGTGACCGTGCTCGAGCGCGCACTCCACATGGCGATCGAGCCACCGAGCAAATACTCGAAGGATGTTCCGCCGGCGCTCGACGTCGTCGTCCTTCGCGGGCTCGAGCGCGATCCCACGCAGCGCTTCCAATCGGCGCGCGAGATGGCGCGCGAGATCGAGAACGTGGCGAAGGTCGCGTCGGTGTCGAGGGTGGGCGAGTGGGTCGAGTCGATCGCGGGCGCCGTGTTGACGGAGCGCGCCGCGAAGGTCGCCGAGATCGAGAGCATGTCGGAGATCGATGGCCTCCCCACCTCGCGCCAAACCGCGCCGCCCGAGGTCGAGGCGATCGCCGCGACCCAGAAAGACGAGCCCGTCAGCGCGAGCGGCGCGGAGGCAGCGAGCGACGCGAGCCTGAGCAGGGTGCCCAGCACGAGCCAGACGATGGATCGGCCGCAGATGCGCAAGGTCGATCGCAAGATCTTGGTCGGCGCGGCGGCGGCCGTGTGTTTGCTCATCGCGATCGTCGTGGTCGTGCGGATCTCGTCACACACGCACGACACAGCGCAGAACGCGCCAGAACCGAGCGCCCAAGCGACGACGATCGCGGTCGCGACCAGCGCGCAGATCGCGGCGCCTCCACCGACGCAATCGAGCGCGCCCGTCGAGACGACTGCCGCTGCCGCGACGCATTCACCGGTCGTCGCGCATCAATCGACCGCGACCGCGGCGGCGGTGACGACCGCGACCCAGCGCAACATCGTGCGGACGTTCCCATCGGCGACGAGCGGCAAGCCGGGCTGCAATCCGCCGTACACGATCGACGCGAACGGCGTGAAGCAATACAAAGTCGAGTGTCTCTAGTTGCAGTGCTTGCCGGCGTCGAGCGTGCCGTTGCAATTGCCGTTGCAGCACTCGTTGTCCTGCAAGCACGTCGCGTTGTTCGACTTGCACGCTGCGCAGCCCGCGTCCTGAGAGCAGTAAAGGTTCACGCAGCAGCCCGATTGCTGTTGATTGCACGAGCCGCCGATCGTGTTCGTGCACGTTCCGCATTTGTTGAAGCGCGTGCACCCGCCCGAGCAGCACTCCGAGCTCGCGCTGCAGAAGCTTCCATCGGTGCCGCAATCGGGTTGCGCATCTCCTGCTTCGGTGGTGGAGCTCGCGTCCGCGTCGGCGAGCGCATCGGCTTTGCTCGTGTCGACGAGCGCCGCATCTTGTACGTCGGCCGGTGAGTCGCTCGTCGTCGTGTCCGCGGTTGCATCGCCGCACGTGTCGCCGCACGTCAGCGACGAGTCCACGGCGCACGACGCGAGCGCGTTGAGCGCGCACGAGAGCGCGAGCGCGGGGAACGCCCACCTCAGGGGATGCACTGCGCGCCTCCGTCCCCGATGTTGTCGTTGCAGTGGCCGCTGCAGCACCACGGGTCGTCCCCGCAGTATCCGCCGTTGCCGACGCACGCCGCGCAGCCCGCATCTCCGGCGCAGTAGAAGCCGACGCAACAGCTCGATTGGAAGCTACACGCCGCGCCGAGCGAGTTGCCACAAGCGCTCACGCAACGGCGGTTGTTGCTGCTGCACGCGCCGGAGCAACAGTCGGTGTTCGCTGCGCACGTCGCCCCGTCCGTGCCGCACGCGCCGTCCGTCGTCGTGACGTCTTTGTTGCTCGGTGCGTCGCCGGAGCCGCCGTCCGAGCTCGCCTCGGAGGGGACGACGTCTCCGGTCACGTCGGTCGTCGAGTCGCTGCTGCTCGCGTCCTCGCATGTGTCGCCGCACGTGAGCGACGAGTCCACTGCGCAAGCAGCGAACGCGGCCGCCGAGAGCGCGACGAGTGCAAGAAAGCCCAGCCTCACACCTCGAGAATAGCACGAACGACGCCAACGCATGTTTTGGCTCGAATGCGCTCGAGCTGCGGTCTTTGGCGCCGCAGGTATGTGCTCCGGTCGCGCGGGTTCGCGCCTGCGAGTACACTTTTCGCGCGTGACGGCCACGGCACCTTCTTCGACGGGGACCATCCTCGGGCGCTACGAGATCCTCGAGGAGATCGCGTCGGGTGGCATGGCCACGGTGTACTTGGGTCGCATGGTGGGGCCCGTGGGGTTCTCGCGGTCCGTCGCGATCAAACGGCTGCACCCGCATTTGGCGAAAGAGGCGGACTTCGTCGCGATGTTCATCGACGAAGCGCGGCTCGCCGCGCGCATTCGTCACCCGAACGTGGTGCCGACGCTCGACGTCGTCGCGACCGACGACGATCTCGTCCTCGTGATGGAGTACGTGGAAGGCGAATCGCTCGCGCGCATCATGCGAAGGCTCTCGGCGCGCAAGGAGCGTGTGCCGCCCCCGATCGCCGCGGCGATCCTCGTCGGCGTGCTTTATGGGCTGCACGCCGCGCACGAAGCGACGAACGACGAAGGCGCGCCGCTCGGCCTCATCCACCGCGATGTCTCGCCGCACAACATCATCATCGGTCGCGACGGCATCGCGCGCGTGCTCGACTTCGGCATCGCGAAGGCCGCGGGTCGTTTGCACACGACGCGCGAAGGACGCCTCAAAGGCAAGCTCTCGTACATGTCGCCCGAGCACGTGCGCGGAGAGCGCCTCACGCGCGCGGCGGACATCTACTCGGCGTCGGTCGTGCTTTGGGAAGCGCTCGCGGGCGAGCGTCTCTTTCACGCGGACAACGACGCAACGCTTCTCGAGCTCGTGCTTCGCGGAAAGAGCGACGCGAGCGCGCGAAGCGGGACGGTGCTCGATCGCGTCGTGTCGAAGGGTCTGCGCATCGATCCGACGAAGCGTTTCGCGACGGCGTGGGCCATGGCGCGCGAGATCGAACGCGAGACGCGCGTCGCGAGCGCGTCGGACGTGAGCGAGTGGCTCGCGAGCGTCACGGACGGCGTCGCGTGGCGACCGAGCGCGGGCGAGGCGACGTCGACGGAGGCCATGAAGTCGCCGCGGCGTCGTCGCGTGCTCGCGATTGGCGCGGCGCTCTTGGGCATCGGCGTCGCGGTGGGTGCTAGTGCATGGTGGTCGTCGCATCGACATCACCAAGTTGCGAGCGAGCCCGCCGCGGCCGCCGTCGCAGCGCCAGTCGTCGAGCTCGAATCCGTCTGCGGCGCCGCTACCCGCGGCCATTGCGGGCTCGAAGCCGCGCGGCCACGAGCAACATACGAGCGCCCCCGCGGCAACGAAGCCCGGTCTCGTCCGAACTTTTCCCGAAACGAAGAACCCGTCGTGCAATCCTCCGTACGTGGTGGATGCGCAAGGCTTGAAGCACTACAAGGTCGAATGCCTGTGACGCGCGACTCGACCGAAGTGCTCGACCGTCAGTTGACGTCGAAGGTGCTCGCCGCGGAGCTCATCGTCGTCGCGGGACCCGACACGGGCGAGCGGCTCAAATTGACGGAAGGCGTCGCGCGCATCGGCACGGCGCCGTCGAACGATCTGCGGTTGACCGATCCCACGGTGTCGCGCATCCACACCGAGCTCCGTCTCGCGGAGAGCGGCATCCTCGTGCGCGACGCAGGAAGCACGAACGGGACGTTCATCGACGGGCTGCGCGTCGGCGAGGCGACGGCCTCCGCGGGCGCGACGATCCACATCGGCGCGACGAGCGTTCGCGTCGAGGTCGGCGAGGAGCCCGCGTTCGCGGAAGTCTCGCCGCGCGACAGCTTCGGCGAGCTCGTCGGGTCGAGCATCGACATGCGCCGCGTCTTCGCGATCCTCGAGCGCGTGGCTGCATCGAACGCGACGGTGCTTCTCCAAGGCGAGACGGGAACGGGCAAAGACGTCGCCGCGCGCTCGATTCACGCCGCATCCGCGCGCGCGGAAGGACCGTTCGTCGCAGTCGACTGCGGCGCGATCGCGGAGAATCTGATCGAGAGCGAGCTCTTCGGACACGTGCGCGGCGCGTTCAGCGGCGCGGTGTCGGATCGCGCGGGCGCGTTCGAAGAAGCGAACGGCGGGACGCTCTTCTTCGACGAGATCGGCGAGCTGCCGCTCGCGCTCCAACCGAAGCTGCTGCGCGCGCTCGAGATGCGAGAAGTGCGGCGCGTCGGCTCGAACGCCGCGCGACCCGTCGACGTGCGCATCATCGCGGCGACCAACCGGCACTTGCCTGCGGCGGTGAACGCGGGAACGTTCCGCGAGGATCTCTACTATCGCCTCGCGGTCGTCACCGTGGAGCTCCCGCCGCTGCGCGCGCGCCGCGAGGACGTGGTGCTCCTCGCACGCCACTTCTATCGCCGCTATCGCGGCGCGGACGCCGAGCTCCCGACGTCGCTCATCGCGACGCTCGTCTCGCGCGAGTGGCGCGGCAACGTCCGCGAGCTGCGCAACTTCATCGAGCGCAACGTCTCCATCGGAACGCCGAGCTCTCCGCCACCGCCGCTCGATCCCGCACGCGCCGGGCTCGGGCCGCTGGAAGCGCTCGTCCCGACGAACTTGCCGCTGCGCGAGGCGCGCGATTGGTGGGTCGATCAGTTCGAGTCGGCGTACATCCGCGCCGTTGTCCAACGCGCGGGCGGAAACGTCACGCGCGCAGCCGAGCTCGCAGGCGTGAACCGTCGCCACTTTCAGCGCATGATGGTCCGTGTCGGTCTGCGCGCTCCCGCCGCAGACGACGACGAGTGACTGATCACGGAAGCATGATGCGTCCCGGCGCGCTGTTCGTGCCGGTCGCCGTGTGACACGAGTTGCAATCGCCGCTGGTCTGCGGCGTCGTCATGTCGCGCTCGCGACCTTGGTAGAGAACCTTGACCGTGTACGGCATCTTCCAACCCGAGGGGAGGCTCGAGTCGTAGAAGTTGCCCGACGACGCGATGCTCTTCAACGCGATCGTGTGATTCGCGGAGTCGACGATGTCGACCTCGACGCCCGAGATGCCCGCCGCCGAGCCCGCGCCGACGCACATGTCCGGCTCGTGCGCGGTCGGGAAGATGGTGCCACCGAAAACCATCGACGCTTCGCCCGACGGACCATGACACGAGAGGCACGCGCGACCCGGGTTCATCGACGAGCTCTCGTGGCTCGTTCCCGTGAGGTTGCTCGTACACGTGAGCGGCGTGTTGTACGGATCGACGCCGCCTTCGCCGCTGCCGCCGCCGCACGTGCCGTGCGGATAGCCCGCGCTGATCCAATTGCTGATCGTGTCGATGTCGGTTTGCGGCGCCGCGGGTGAAGGCGGCGGAGGCATTTGCGTCGGCGAGCCCTTCATGCGCGCGACGGCGCGCTGCGCTTCGGTCTGACCGGGATATTGCGCCGAGGTCGTGGTGAGGTCGGCGTAAGACGCGAGCGACATCGGCGCGCCGCTCGATGGCGTCGAGCCGTGGCATCCGAGGCACGACGAGATCGCTTGGGCGACGTCGCACGGAAGATCGCCCGGGATCGTCGTGCCGCCATCGCCGCTTCCGGCGTTGTTGCCGCCACCACTATTGTTTCCGCCATTGCCTTGTCCCGGCGCGCCTTGATCGGTCCCGTTGAGGTAGCAACCCGACACCGCTGCGAAACCGACCGTGAGGAGCGCGCACAACGTCGTTCGATCCATGACGTGCTCCCACTGCACGCCATACGCCAGCGCGGTTTTTCGCGGGTTTCGCGCACAGTGCGGTCGCCGAGGCCGCACCTTCGCAAACCATCACCGCGTGAAGTGCGGCGCGCGAGGCCGCAGTCGATCAGAATCGTCCGGTGACGCCGAACGGCGTGATGAACGCGCTCGCGCCCCCAAACTTGTTGCTCGGCTTGCTGCTCACCTTCGTCGCGAAGAAGAGGACGATGCTCGTCACGACGAGCGCTCCACCGATCGCCGCGCCTCCATAGGAGAGATCGTAGAGCGTGTAGACTTGATCGACGTCGGACGGCTGACACGTGCCCTTCGATCCGCACGAGTCGTACAAGCTCGAGCGCCGAACGAGCGCGATGGTGCCGACGGCGCCGGCTGCGGCGAGCGTCGCGAGCCCGAGTCCGCCGACGATCCACGTCGCCACGGACGGACCGTGACGTTCGTCCTTCGGCGGCGGTGGCTGCTCGATCCAGACGGGCGGCGTTGGTTTCTGTACCGGTGGCGGCTCGATGTGCGCGGCGAAGGGTTCGCCGAGCGTCACGGTGACGTTGCGGTTCTTGTCGCCTTCGCGAACGACGAGCTGCTCGTCGCGGGCGGGCGCGCCTTCCATCTCGAAGTGGAACGTGTGTTGACCCGGGTCGATCGCGATGGCTTTGCCGTCGAGGTGATCCGCGAGCGGTGTGCCATCCATCGTCACGCGGACGTCGGTGAGGTCGCGACCGCGCGCGTCGTGTGCGCCGAACACGATCGTCGGCATCGCGCGGTCGACCTCGTCGAGCCAGTTGCTGCAATCTTGTTTGACGATCTTCGGGCACGCATCGTCGCTGCACACGACGAGCTTCTCGCGCGCTGCGCGCAGCTGGCTTTTGATCTTCATCAGCTGTGCGTCCTCGGATGCGGCGATGCACTCGGCGCGCGTCGGCGCGGCGCGCGCCGTCGTCGCCACAACGAGCACGATCACGCCGGCGACGACGGGCGTTTTCATTCGAGACACTCGGGCTTGTAGATTTTTCGACCGAGCTCGTCGCGCGTGAACGGGCTGGTGCAATCGACTTTCTTCGCGGTCGCCGTCACGGTGGGACGCGCGGGGTGCGCGGGCGCGCTCGACACGACGGACGCGACGGACGTGATGGACGCAATCGGCGCCGGCTCGGCCGATGCGCTCGTCGGTGGCGTCGCGCTCGGCGTCACGCTTGCGACCGCGCTCGCGATGGGGGCCGACGCGGTTCGATTCGCGTGCAGCGCGACCCACACGGTGACGAGCGCGGAGGCGGCCACGAGCGCGATGACCGGAACGACCCATCGCGGCTTCGCTGTCGTGATGACCGTAGGCGCCGCGACGGAGATCGAAGATTGCGAAGTCGATGTGGGAAAGGGTCCGCTCGCGCTCGCGCGAATCTCCGAGAGCGCCGCGTCCGCGACGTCGTCGCTCGACGATGCGCTCTCGATCTCGGCGAGGCGCGCCGCGCGCGACGACAGCGTTTCGTGCACGAGGCCGTCGACCCACGATGCGATTTGCGAGGCGGTCGCAGGCGGCAGCGCTTCTTCGAGCGCGAGCGCCATCTCGCGTGCGGTCTGGTATCGCTTCGCGGGGTCGCGATCGAGCCCACGCATCACGATCGCGTCGATCTCTTTGGGTACGTCGGGTGCGACGGAGCTCGGCGGTTCGATCTTTCCGAGGAGCACCTTCGTCACGACGGCACCCTCGTTCTCCGCGGCGAAGAGGCGTTTCGATGCGAGCGTCTCCCACAGAACGGTCGCCGCGGCGAACACGTCGGTGCGGCGATCGATCGGCTCGGAGCGCAATTGCTCCGGCGACATGTACGAGATTTTTCCTTTGAGCTGCTTGCTGTGCGTCGTCTGCAATCGTCCGACGGCTTTCGCGACGCCGAAGTCGAGGACGCGCGGAACGCCGTCGATGCCGACGAGAATGTTTTGTGGCGACACGTCGCGGTGGACGATGTCGAGCGGCTCGCCCTTTTCATTTTGCGCTTCGTGCGCGGCGTGCAGCCCATGAAGCACCGACACGAGCACGCCGACCGCGATGCGCGGCGGCACCTTCACGCCTTTGAGCGCGGACGCCTTGATGAGTCGCGCGAGCGATTCTCCTTGCACGAACTCCATCACGAGAAAGAGCTGGCCGTCGGTTGCGACGACATCGAGCGTCGGCACGACGTTGGGGTGACGAACGCGCGCGGCGAGCCGCGCTTCGTCGAGGAAGCTCGAGACGAACTCGGGGTCTGCCGCGAACTGCTCGTGGAGCCGCTTGATCGCTACGGTGCGCGAAAAGCCGACGGGACCGAGCAGGCGACCGAGGTGAACCGTCGCCATCCCTCCCGACGCGAGCAGGTCGTAGAGGACGTAACGCCCGATGACCCGTCGCGGAGCTCGAACCGCGTCCATGACAGCACGAGGGTATCACTACTCGCAGTGCGCGCTGAGCTTTCCCGAGGCGCTCGCGCAGTGCATCCCGATGCTCGCGCAGTCGAACGTCGTTGGTTGACCGCCGATGCAGAGCGAGATCGAATCGCCCGTGCACACGTTCGCGTTCGTGTCGTACGGCGAGCACGTGTCTTGCGGGAGCGCGCAGCGCGGGACGAGCCCGCTGCCATCGCACGTCGCGCCCATGGACGCGCAGTTGAACTCGCTCGTGAGCTGCCCGTTGCACACGTCGACCGTGTCGCCTTGACACGTGATGTCGCCGACCGTCCCGCACGGTTTGAGGACGCCATTCGAGAGGCAACCCGCTGCGCTGCACGTCATGCCTTGGGCGTTGCAGTCGTAGCCCACGAGGAGCCCGTTCGCGCAGTACGTGTAAAACGATCCGTTGCACGGCGGTGGCGCGGCCGCGTCCGGGTCCGAGCACAGACCGCCCGACACGGCGCAGAACGTCGAGCCGCTCGAGATGCACGCCGAGCTCGCGTAGTTGAACGGGTTGTCGCAGTGCGCGATGAACGCCGCGCCGAACCCGGTGGAGCATTCGTAGAAGGACTTCTTGTCCGTCGAGCATGCCGACGTCGTGATGCCGAAGCATCGCGGATCGGTCGAGTCGATGAACTCGAACCACATGCAACCATCCGCCGCCGTGCAGCTCGTCGCGGACGCGGCGCACGAGAGCGCCTTCGTCGCTTGTGGCAAGCCGATGCGGTCGGGCGGAAGCGGGCCCGCGAGCCAGCTCACGCACGCGGCGTAGTTCGCGGCGTCGACGGGGATCTCGATCGAGACTTCCGTCGAGTCCTTGAGATACGGACACGTGAGCGCCTTCGTGCAGAAGCGCGCGGCGTCTTCGAGGGAGAGAAATCCACCGAAGCCGCCGTCGTTCTGCGCGACGTCGGCGATGGACTCCGCGCCGCCATCTCCCACGAAGCCATCGAGCGACGGGCAACCGAGCGCGAGCGGAGCGAAGAGAACGACGAGAAGCCGCCGCATGCGCTCAGCGTATCAGTGCGTTCAGCCCGACACCTTGCTGATCGTTCGATCGTCTGCGGGATGCGCCGTCGCGAGCGTTTCGCTCGCTACATCCTGCGTGAGGCCGCGAGCCGTCGAGAGCTTGGTCGTGTTTTGCTCGCCGACCGCGTGCGTCGCGATCGGCGGTGGGCTCTCGCTGATCGGGTGCGAGCTCCCGGACTCTCCCGTCGCGAGCACGTGATGCGAAGGCCCCGCGTGGTGAGGATGCGGTGGTGGCTCGGAGGAAGCGGCGACTTCGAAGAGCTCGCTGAGCGGCGGAGGCAGGCGCTTCGACAAGAGATCGCGCACGGGCTGTGGGAGCGTTCGCGCGATCACGCCGCACACGATCTGCGCGTGCTCGCGAGCCTGCGATTGTGGGACTGACTCGGCGTGCGCGACGCGCGAGAAGAACGAGCTCGCGTCCGCTCCGCGATCGAACGCGTGGATGCGGAGCCACGGCGCGAGCGTTTGCGGGAGGCACGGCGCGATGCGATTCGTTTCGCTCTCGTCGAGGAGCTCGCCGAGCGTGACGAGCGCCGCGTGAACGGCGCGCTTCGCGTCTCGTCCGCGCGGGATGCCCGCGTGCATGACATGGTCGATGAATCGATTGGCTTCGGGAGAATCGGTGCGCATCATTTCACCCATGAGACGATGTTCGGTTCGTTTCGCGTGACGGGCGCGACGGTGAGCGCGGGGTATCCGACGATGATCGGCGCGATGACCGCGCACTCGTCGGGGAACCCGAGCTCTTTCTTCACGTCGTCCGCGTTGAGAACGGGCACGGCAAATCCGATGGGGCACGTTCCGAGACGCGCCTCGTAGGCGGCGAGCATGAACGCTTCGGCCGCGAGCCAGCAGTCTGCATCGGCGTAGGGGTTCGCGCGCGGAGCGCCGATCGCGACGAGCGTGCCGGCGTCGTAGAAAATGTTGAAGCTCGGCTCGCGTAGCATCGCTTCGTAGCGCGCGGCCTTCGGATCGCCGGGTCGCAGCGATTCCAAGATCATGACCTTCGCGCGATCGGACAAGCGCGTGAGCGTCGCGCGGTCTTGCACGATCGCGAAACGCCATGGCTGCGCGTTCATCGCGCTCGGCGCGTGGACCGCGGCTTCGAGCAATCGCCTCAAGACTTTTTCTTCGACGACGCGCGGCTCGTACGAGCGAATCGAACGCCGCTCGTAGATCGCTTCTGTGACGTTCATGGCTTCTCTCCAAAACGATTGTGGTGCGTGAAGTCCTCGACCTCGCGACGAACGCGCAGGTAGCTCGCGGGCTCGATCGGGTAACCGAGGCGCAGCGCGAAACCGATCTTCCACGGCTCCGGGACGCCGAGCGCGCGCTTGACTGCTTCCTCCACGCCCTCGGCGCTGAAGACGCTCTGCACGTGACAACCGATGCCGAGAGACTCCGCGGCGAGCCACATGTTCTCCATCACGCAGCCGAGGCTGATCATCCCGAGCACGTCGCCGATCGACGCGGGAGCGCGCTTGCGCGCGTCGTACAAGACGACGATCACCGCGGCGCTGCTCCGAACGAGCGGGCCGAGGATCGAGTGCGCGTGCGCTTCATCGACGTGCGGCTTCACGCCCGGCGTCCGCCACGAAAGCGGGAACATCGTTCCGAGGAGCCCGACTTTCTTTTTCGCGAGCTCCTCTTCGGAGAACGAGAGCTGCGCGTAGTTCTCTTCGACGAACGAGACGGAAGTTTCGGTTTCGATCTTCGACAGCTCATCGAGGAGCGCGCGATCGTCGACGACGACGACCTCGAAGTTTTGCATGTTGTGCGCGGTCGGCGCCCAGCGCGCGGCTTCGAGGATCTGGCGAAGCTCGGCGGGCGCGATGCGCCTCTTCGGGTCGAACGGAACGCGTGAAGATTGTCGCCGCCGAATGAGCTCGAGCAGATCCACGAAATGGGATTCGAGCACGCGACGTGCCATCGGGGATTTACGCGAAAGCGCGCGCGGCGTTGCCCCATCGCCTGCAAACGTCGCGACGCGCACGCAATGGTTGCGAGTGCTCACGTCGCATGAGTCTCGAGCACGGAGACGAGCGCCTTGCCGAATTCGGTGGCCACTTCCGGACCGCTCGCCGTGACGACGTCGCCGTCGACGATGACGCCAGGCCCTTGATACCTCGCGCCGCCGCTCTGGATCGCGCCTACCTCGGTCTCGAATGCCGTCGCGCGTTTGCCGCGAAGCACGCCCGCGTTCGCGAGGATCTCCGGCGCGATGCAAATCGCGGCGACGACCTTCTTCGCTGCGTGCATGTCGCGGGCGAGCGCGATCGCCGCTGGATCGTCGAAGAAAACTTTCGCGCCCGGTCCACCGACGAAGACGACGGCGTCTTGATCCGCAGCAGCGACGTCGTCGAGCGCGCGCGACGCGTGCGTCTTCCGACCGCGAACGCCGGAGCACGTGCCGGCCGCATGACTTGCGATGGTGCACGCGTGGTGTGCGCGCTCGAGCTCGGCCTTCGTGTCGAAGAGCTCTTCATCGCGAAAACCTTTTTGGGCAACGACCAGCAGGACACGTGACATGGCAGCCTCCGTCGGGAAGATCGGGAGCACGACGCGTGCCGGGCACACGACGTGCTCCAACTCGCGGCATGGACCCACGCACGAACCAAGCTGCGGAGCTGACGCGAGGCTTCCTCGAGCGAAAGCGCCGCTATTTGTGGACGGACTCGTTCGCAGTCTGCAACCTGCTCGGGCTCGGCGAAACGAAGCGCGCTCTCGAGCTCGTGGGCGACGTGCACCACGTGCTCGGTCGTCATCGCGCGGACGACGAGCGCCGCGGTTGGCTCAGCGGCGAGCCCGACGACGTCGCCGAAGCGCACCCGACGCGCGGTGGCCTACGCATCGGCAAGCCGCTCCGCGAGCGCAAAGTGGGCGAGCCGTTCGACCCCGACATGGAGTGGGAGCGCGATGGGCAGTACTTCCACTATCTGACGAAGTGGATGCACGCGCTCGATCAAGTCGCGCGGCACACGGGACAAGCTCGCTATAGCGAGTGGGCGCGCGAGCTCGGGCGTGTCGCGCACCGCGCGTTCACGCAAGGCGGGCGCGGTCGTCGCCGGATGATTTGGAAGGCGAGCATCGATTTGTCGCGCGCGCTCGTTCCGTCGATGGGTCAGCACGATCCACTCGACGGATTGGTGACGTGTCTCGAGCTCGACGCGACCGCGCGTCGCCTCGGCATCGCAGACGGCCTCGACCTACGCGAAGCCGCGACGGACTTCTCCGAGATGCTCCAAGAAATGGCGCTCGAGACGAGCGATCCGCTCGGCATCGGCGGGTTGCTCTTCGACGCGTATCGCTTGGATCAGCTCGGCATGCGCGGCGGGCTCTTCAGCGATCTGCTCGCCGCGTCGCGCGTGGGCTTGCGCACGTTCTTGCGGCGAAACGATCTCGGCGCACCAGCAGAAGGACGCCTCGCGTTTCGCGAGCTCGGGCTCGCGATTGGCCTTCACGCCGCGCCGGCGCTCGGCGACGCGGAGCTCGCGCGTTTCGCGCCGCTCGGCGACGAGATCGAAGCGTTCTGGATGCACCCAGCGCATCGAAACGATCCGTCGTGGAAAGAGCACGCGGACATCAACGACGTGATGCTCGCGACGTGCCTCGCGCCGGACGGTTTCTTGCGTCTTGATCACGCGAGCTGGAACGGCGCGTCGGGCAAGCCGAGCGGCGCGCGGCACGTCTTCGAATAGAGATCGCGAAAGACGTTTCGTGGATCGACGAGCTTCTTCACCGCGGCGTAGTTCGGCGCGTTCCAGATGCGCCAGAAGGTCTTCTCGTCGTAGCGGTTGTACGAGATGAGCGTCTTGATGCCTTGCAATCGCAAGAGCTCCGCTTCGATGTCGGCGTAGTCGTCGTGCCCTTTGCGCTGCTTCATTCCGTAGATGGCGAGATCGATGAAGAGCGGATCGTTCATGCCCTCGAAGTAGTCGTTCGCGATCCACTCGTAGTCGCGCACGCGCCGATACGGGACGCACCAAAGCGGATAAAAGCCGAGCTCGCGATCGTGCCACGCGAGGTATTCGCCGACGCGCGAGACCGGAATGAACATGTCGAGCGTGACGCGCGGCCGCTCGGGGAGAAACCGCCGCATGCGCTGCGCGAGGCGAAGCAGCGCGGCGGAGTCGAGGAATTTTCCGAAGAGCATGCGACCAACGAACGACTTCGGCGTGACGTTGGTGACGCCGTGATCGTAGCGAAAGAGATAGTCGTGCGTCGTGAGGTAGTCCTCGTCGCGCTCGTGCGTGCTCTTGTAATAGACGCGCATCCAGTCGTAGCGGTGCGTGTAGGGCGCCTCGTCGACGAACGTGCCGAGGGAGAGGACGAACTCGCTCGGCGAGTGGATGATGCCATCCATGAAGTCGACTGATGTCTTGGGGTCGCGCGCGTCGAAGCGTCGCATGATCGCGGCGCGGTACGCTTCCCAGCTCGCATAGGTCTCGTAGACGACGTGCACGAATCGCTTCGCGGGGACCAGCGCGAACTTGAGCTTCGTCAGCACGCCGAGCGTGCCGAACGATCCGTGCATCATCTGGAAGACGAGTCGATGCTCGTTGTCGGGCGTGCACTGGAGCACGTCGCCATTCGCGGTGACCACTTCGTACTCGAGGCACGAGTCATGAAAGCCACCACGTGCGAACGACATCGACTCGAGCGAGCATCCCGATACCGCGCCGCCGATCGTGATCGTCTCGAGCTCGGGGACCACCGTCGGGACGAGCCCGCGCTCGAGCGTCGCGCGCACGAGGTCGACGAACGTCACGCCCGGCTCGGCGGTGCAGGTTCTCTTCTCGACGTCGATCTCGAGGATGCGATCGAGGTCGGTGACATCGATCACGTCGTCCGTCTGGCCGTGTGATCGCTTGGGAACCTGGTGCGAGACCGCGCGCTTCTTGATCGAGATCGGCGACGAGCCGCGATGCGCCGCGAGGCGGCGACCGATGGCTTCGACGCGATCGGCGTGAGTCACGACGTCACGTTCGCGGAAATGGTTCGCGCAGGCTGCCGCGCGGATTCGATGCGTCGATGTCGTCGGCGACTTCTTGACCCCACGTCGTCGTCACGAACGGGCCGCCAATCTCTTCTTCGTTGAAGGCGTCGCGCAGCTCGATGCCCGAGTCTTCGCCGCTCGTCATCTTCTCGATGACCTCTTCGGCGAGCTCTTGCGCGAGCGCATCGTCTCTGCGGGAGCCAATCAAGAACGCAGCCTCTTCTCCGTGCCTATGGTAGGGACGCATCGAATCCTCCGTCACGCGGTCTTCAAACGCGTTTCCGAAATGGGTACAGCATGGTGGCTCATGAGCTCGGTTGCGACCCGCTGCAGCTCTTCGGCGAGCTGCGCGGTGACACCCGCATCGAGCGAGCGCTCGACTTCGTCGAGGAGCGCTCGCGCGATGGCAACGTTCGACTTGATGCGGCGCGTGTGATCGTGATGCATCAATGCGACTCGGGAACTCTGTTGCAGGGGCCGCAGGGGTCGCCCGTGTTGACCGGCATCGGAGACGGCGTTCGCGGAAGAAGGCCGTGACCTTCGGTGCCTGTCTTGGGCGGCGACGGAGCAGCTTCGCCGCTGGCGCGCGATGCACCGGCGTTGGGGTTGGTGCCCGACACGTTCCGCCGCTCCGCGGACGTTGTCGTCACCGTCGACTCTTGCCCCGACGCCTGTTCGTTCGCCGGGATGTCGGTGACGGCGGCATTGGAGGGTTGGTTCGACGGAGCGTTGGCCGAGGGTTGTGAGCCGTTGGTCGCGCAGGCGAAGACGGCCGAGATCGCGAGTGCGACTGCAATGTGAGCTTTCATGATGGTCCTCGTGCCGCTCTGTAAAGCAGCGGACGTGCCACGTGATTCGCGGCGCATTTCACCATCCAACGGGCCGGTGTCCGCACCGTTTGCAGGCGCGCGTGCGTTGCGTGCGTTCGTGCTCAATGCTCAATGGACGATGTCGGCGTAGTCACCGCCGAGCGTCTGGAGCGTGTGGAGCGTCAGCGACCGATCGAAGAAGTAGAGCGGCGCGAGTACGGTCTGATGAATGATCGGGAACACGCCGAGGAAGCAGGTGCCGACGACCGCAGCCACCGACGCGACGCCGATGACCGCCGCGAGCACGACACGCGCGAGAAGAAGCATGATGACGCCGCCGAGGTCCGCCGAAACGACGCCGAGCGCGCGCGACCACGCGGCGCGCGCGGTGCCGCCGAAGTGAAGCAGCGTCGGCGCGACGAAGCAGCGAATGAAGAACAGCACGAGCGCGAGCGCAGCGAGGAGCGACGCGAGCACGATGCCATGTGGGACAATCGTTGCGAAAAGGGCCGCGTCGTCCGCACCCGTTGCGCGCGCAGCCATGACGCGCAGCGCGCCCAAGACGCCGATCGGAATCGCGATGGACCACGTCACGAGCCACACGACGAGGTACGTGCGAAAGAGGCCGTTGGCCGGCTCGCGCGTTCCGCGCCAGCTCGCGCGGAGATCGACGTCGCTGCGGCGCACGGACTCGAACGACATCATCACGCCGCGACAGCCGACCCACGAGATCGTCGCGATGACGACGAACGCGACGGCCGCGCCGAGCGCGAGCACGAAGATCCACCGAGGGTCGAACGCCGACGGCAGCGCGCTCGGAAACGCAGCGGGTCGATGCGACGCAGGCGCGCGAAAGAGCGCCAAGCTCGGATCGACGAGGCTCGCGAGGAAGAACACGAAGCCGAACTCGAGCCACCTCGAGAATTGCGCCGGCCGGAAGAGCGCGTTGCGCGTGTGGTGCAAAGCGTTCGTGATCGCGGACCCCACGTCGAGGCGGTTCGCGCTTGGGCGAGTGAGTGTAGCGACCATATCGACAGCGAGAGCAACCATCGCGCCATTCGCGGTGATGGCACGACCCGTGCTCGATCGTGGGCATCATGCGAATCGGACGTCTCTTCGGAATCGACGTGATCATCGACGCGAGTTGGTTGCTCATCGCGGCGCTGATGACGTTCAACCTCACCGCGGTCTTCGGCCAATGGCATCCGAGGTGGGGTGTCGTCGAGAGCTTCGTCGTTGCCGTCATCGCGACGGTGCTCTTCTTCATGTCGATCCTCGCCCACGAGTTCGCGCACGCGCTCGTTGCGATGAGCCTCGGCTTGACGGTGACGAACATCCGCCTCTTTCTCTTCGGCGGCGTGTCCAACATCGATCGCCAGCCGCCGTCTGCCGCGGGCGAGTTCGCGATGGCGATCGTCGGCCCGGTCTTGAGCATCGGGCTCGGCATGACGCTCGTGATCGCGTCGAGCCTTTTTCTTCCGCACATCGACCCGATTTCGCCGATGCACACGATTCAACAGCTCGGCCCGATCGCGACGCTCGTCGTGTGGCTCGGTCCGCTCAACATCGTCGTCGGAGCGTTCAACATGCTCCCCGGATATCCGCTCGATGGCGGACGCGTGGCGCGCGCCGTCGTGTGGGGCATCACGAAGGATCTCGATCGCGCGACGCGCTTCGCGTCGATCCTCGGTCAGATCCTCGGCTGGACGTTCGTAGGCATCGGAGTCTTTCGGTTCTTCGTGATGAGGCAAGCGATCGACGCGCTTTGGATCTCGTTCATCGGTTGGTTCCTCGCGGCAGAGGCGCGTCGCAGCTACGAGTCGATGCGCATCCAGAGTGCGCTCGAAGGGATTCGCGTCGACCAACTCATGCGCCGTCCCGGTCCGCTCGTCTCACCCGATGCGACCGTGCGCGAGCTCGTCGAGGAAGATCTCGTGCGCGAAGGGGTGCACGCCGTCGCGGTTTGGTCGAACGGCGCGCTGGTGGGGCTCGTGTCGGTGACGGACGTCGGGAAGATCGATCGCGCGGCATGGGACACGACGACGGTCGGCGCGATCATGACGAATGCGCGAGATCTCGTCGTCGTCGAGCCACAAGACATGCTCATCGAAGCGTTTCGCAAGCTCGGCGATCGTCCCATCGAGCAGCTCCCGGTGCTCTCTCGAGGCGCGGTCGTCGGCATGCTCGATCTTCGCCTCGTGACCGCGTGGCTCAAGCTGGTGCTCGGCAACACGCGAACGCCGACGCTGCGTCACGCAGGGACGTAGAGCGTCACGCCGCGGTGGATCGCGCCGTTCTGAAAATCCGGTGGGTGCCACTCCACGCGCGCGAGCACGTTCAGCGCGCCGAACATTTGCGTCGTCTGCGACCACATCGGATACGTCGTCGGATCTTTCAGGATCGCGACGGCCCATGAGGTCATCGCGGTCGTGACTTGCGACTGCTTCATGAGCACCCAGCCTTGCGGGACGGGCGGGTTGTCGGCGACGTCGGGCTCGTCGGTGCAACACTCGACGCTCGCCGGGCCGGGACAGTAGCCGGGCGTGGAGATGTATTGCCGAGCGCGGTGCACGCGGACGTCGTCATGCACGAGCCGAAGACGCCCGTGGTCGTGAGAAAGCATCCGCCGTCGGGCGCGTCGCTCGCTGCGTCGACGGTGATGACGTCGTTCGTGGTCGCGTCTTCGACGGTCGCGGCTTCGGCGGTCGCGTCGCTCGCGCTCGCGTCGGTTGCGACGTCGATGGGGCTCGACGAGCAGGCGAGGGTTGCGAGAAGAAAGACGATGCGACGCACGCGACGGAGGTTAGCGCGTTCGGCGTCGGCGCGCGACGAGGAGCGCGACGAGACCCATCGCAAACGGCGTGATTCCCGATGCGGGAGACGATGTTTGCATACTGCAACCACCGCCTCCACCACCGCCGCCACCGCCACCGTTTCCGCCGTCCGCGCCGCCGTCGTTTTCGCTCGGCGGTGCGGGCGGCGTGCTCGGCGCGACGTCGAGCACCCAAATCGCGGGGCCGCTGCCTTGGAGCAAGAACGGCGTCGCGGGCAGGTCCGGACCCTGCGCGATCGCGTAGACCTTCGCGGCCGCGGTCTTCACGACTTCCGCGCCCGTGAAGTGCCATGACGCGAGCGACGCGGGGCTGATGACGTGACGACGCACTTCGCCGTCCGTGAGCCACACCTCGGGCGTTCCGTCGTCGGCTTGAACGAGCGAAGGCTTCGCGCCCCAATCGGTGCTCTGCGGGAGCGCATTCACGACGCCGTCGGGCTCGGGCGCGACGTCCGTGAGCGACGAGAATTTCCACGCCGTCATCGACGCGGGATCCACGACGTGACGTTTCACGCCGTGGAGCGGATCGAGCGGCACCGTCGCGTTCGGACATTGAATCTTCTTCGGCGCCCCGGTGAGCTCGGTGTTGTCGCCGCCTTGCGTGTCGATCCCGTACGCGTACACGGAGTGCGATTTCCCGTCCTGCATGCCGAGCGGCACGTCGATGGAAAATCCGTGGTTGCACGAGCCGATCGCAGTGCAGAGATCCTGACGCTTGTCGCCCGCAATGATGCGCATCGACTCCGTGCCCGACGCGCCGGCCGCGCCGTTGAAATAAATGTCGACGTCGATCGTCGCGGACGGCGCGTCTTGATCTTGCGACCAGCCCGCGATCGCGTTGCAGTCGGCGCTGTCCAAGTAACCGCGCGGTGGTGTGTTCGGCGGCGCGGCGTGCCACTGACCGTAATCGCTCGCGACCGCTTCATCTTCGTCGCAGCAGTTCGCGTCGCCGCCCGCGGTGATCCCGTTTTGCACTTGGCGCAGCTGCGCGCGCGAATCCCACTGACCGCCGGACCACGCGTACGTCTGCCAACCCCACTTGATCTTGCCGGCGTTGAAGAGTCGCTCGATCGGGTAGTAGCCGCCGTACGCGCCGGTGCGCGCGAGACCGATCACGGACGCGACGCCGTCGAAGTACGCGTTGATCGCAGTTTGATCACCGGGCGTCGCGTCGAAGTCGATGCTGAAATAAATCGGACGACCCGATGGAATGCCCGCGCCGTTCGCGAGGCTCTCGGCGTACTTCGCGTCGGCGACGCCTTGGTTGTAGCCGCTGAGCGCGTTCGTCGCGGAGTCCTCGAAGTTCGCGACGACGTCGACGCCCGCAGCCCAGAGAGCTTTCGCTTCCGCGGCCGTGATGTTTTTTCCGGACGTGTCGTGGCTCAAGTAGCGACACGCGAACGTGTAGCCGCCCGACTTCAAACCGCTCGGCGATGGACGCGCCCACGAGTAGTCCACGCCCTTCGCGACGACGAGCGCTTCATCGGAGGAGCCCGTCGATTCGTTCGACGGACCGCACGCGACGGTGATGGTCAGCGCGAGAAGCGCGAAGAGGCGAAGCTGCATGTTCGCCGTCGCAGTGCAGCCACCGTGCCATCGCGTGCATTCTGCAAACACGTCGATTCCAGCGAAAAACCGATGGATCGTCGCAAACCCACGTCGCGCGCTCGTGCGAACGCGCTCGCGAGCCCTCGCGACTTCGGACGTGTAGGATGTTCATCGTGACCGTGCCGCGAGAGGCCTCATCGTTCGTGGGGCGCGCATCCGATCTCGAGCGTGCGATCGAGCTGTGCGCGTCCGAGTCGCGCCTCGTGACGCTCCTCGGTCCCGCGGGGATCGGCAAGACACGCCTCGCGACGCGCGTCGCGACCGAGACGGCCGCGCGCTTCGAGGGCACGTGGTTCATCGAAGCCGCGGAGGCGCGCACGGAGAGCGCGCTCGTCTCCGCGGTCGCATCGGTGCTCGGCGTGTCGACGGGTGATGTCGGTCATGCGATCGCGGGACGCGGCAACGTGCTCGTGGTGATCGACAACGTCGAGCAAGTCGCGCCGTCCGCGGCGGACGTGATCGCGCGGTGGATGCGCGTCGCGCCGAGCGCGCGATTTCTCGTCACGTCGCGCGAGCGATTGCGCATCGAAGGCGAGGCGTGTCTCGAGCTCGCGCCGCTCGACGACGCGGACGCGGTGCGGCTCTTCGTCGAACGCGCTGCGCTCGCGCGCGGCCGCTTCACGCCGGACGCCGCCGAGTCCGCCGCGATCGCCGCGCTCGTGAAGCGGCTCGATGGAAATCCGCTCGCCATCGAGCTCGCCGCGGCGCGCACGAAGATGTTTTCGCCGAGCGAGCTCCTCGCGCGAGTCGACAAGCGCTTCGATTTGCTGAAGGGCGGCCCGCGCGATCGCACGCCGCGCCAAGGGAGCTTGCGCGGCGCGATCGATTGGTCGTGGGAGCTCTTGTCGAACGAAGAGAAGCGCGCGCTCGCACGGTGCGCCGTATTTCACGGTGGATTTTCGATCGAGGCGGCGGAGGCCGTGCTCGGCGGCGATGGCCTCGCGATGCTCGAATCGCTCGTCGACAAATCGCTCGTGCGTCGCGGCGGTCGCTTTGCGCTCTACGAGACGGTCCGCGATTACGCGCGCGAGAAGCTCGGCGAGCTCGGCGAAGAGGACGACGCGACCGAGAAGCACGTCGCGTTCTACTCGGCGTTCGCGGAGAAGCACGCGGCGGAGCTTCGAGGCGAGGGTGCGCTCGCGGCCGCGTCGAGCTTGCGCGCGGAAGCGGACAACGTGCTCGCCGCGCACCGCCGCTTGCGCAAGACGGACAAGCGCGCGGCCGCGTCGATCGCCCTCGCGCTGAACGCCCTCATCGCGATGCGCGGCCCCGTGTCGATGCAAAAAGAGCTCCTCGATGCGGCCGTCGAAGACGCGACGGGCACGCCGCCACTCTACGTGCGCGCGCTCGCGCAGCGCGTCCGCGGACGGCTCATTCGAGGCGACACGAACGGCGCAGACGCCGACGCGGATCTCGCCGTGGACATCGCGGGCCAAGACGAAGCCTTGCGCGCCATCGCGCTCGAGGCGCGCGCGCGCGTCGACATCGAGCGCGGGCGAACGGAGCGCGGGCGCGCGGAGATCGACGAGGCCGTCGCGATCCATCGCAAGCTCGGAAATCGCGCCGGCGAAGGCACGGCGCTCTCGGTCTCGGCCGCGATGTACATCAAACAAGGCAAGCTCGACGACGCGCGTCCGATTCACGAGCGAGCTCTCGCGATTCAACAAGAGCTCGGCGACCGCGTCGCGATGATGAGCTTGCTCGCGAACCTCGGCATCGTTCACCACTGGCAGGATCGCGACGACGAGGCGAAGCGATGCTATCGCGCCGCGCTCGATCTCGCGCTCGAGCTCGGCGACAAACGCGAGGAGAGCGTCGATCGCATCAACCTCGCGCTGCTCTTGCTAGACGAGAACGACCTCGAGCTCGCGCGCGCGGAATTCGAGAGCGCTCTCGAGATCCAACGCATGGCCGGTCACCGGCAGTACGTCGGCAACACGATCGGCTCGCTCGGCAGCATCGATCTCGTCGAGGGGAACGCGGCGTCCGCGCGCCGGCGCTTCGAAGAGTCGCTCACGATTTTTCGCGAGCTCGGTCACAGGCGATACGAGGCCGCGACGTATCGGTTCCTCGGGATCGTCGCGCTCGAAGAGAACGATCTCGAACGCGCGCTCGCATCGCTCGAGCAAGGGCGCGCGGCGGCCGAGGAGGTCGGCGATTTGAAGAGCTTCGTCTTCGGGCCGCTCGGCGCGACGCTCGCGCTCCTCGGCCGCTCGGAGGACGCGCAGCGCGTCTTCGCCGAAGCGCGCAAGAGCCTCGAGACGCGCGGCGAGCCGCGCGCATTCGTGCTCCTCGAAATCTTCCAAGCGTTCGCGCTCGTCGCCCGCTCCGATCTCGCGGGCGCGCGCGCCGTGCTCGCGCGTACCGATGGCAAGCGCATCGCATCGGACGCGCGCGTCGCGCGGAGGCTCCTCTCGGCGGCGATCGCGCGCGCCGAAACGGGCAAAGCTCCCGCGCTCGCCGTCGGCGAAGAGGCGCGCTGGTTCCGCGTAGGGAGCGGCGAGACCGTCGATCTCTCGAAGCGCCGCGCGCCGCGATTGATCCTTGCTGCGCTCGTCGAGGCGCGCGCGAAGTCACCGAATCACGGCATCTCGCTCGACGAGGTGATCGCCGCCGGTTGGCCCGGCGAGCGCATTCAACCCGAAGCGGCGGCCGCGCGTGCGTACACGGCGATCAAGACGCTGCGCGAGCTTGGCCTCGGAGACATCCTCGTCCGAAGAGACGATGGGTACCTCCTGGCCGAGTAGAAAAATTCAGTCACGGTGCGTCGACAGGAACGAGCTTCATGGCGGGCAATGTGCCGTCGCGTGCGCTGAATGCCCACGAAGAGAGTCTGAAACGATCTGAAGGCGCGGACGCGAGCGCGGAGACGGAGACGGGGACGGACGCGGAGACGGAGACGGAGGCGGCGACGGAGACGGAGACGGCTCACGTCATGGTTGTTTCTTCGAATCGTCTTGCGCGAAATTCGGGGCGCGTTTCTCGACGAATGCGCGCGCGCCTTCAGCGATGTCCTCGCCTGCGCGGAGCGGCCACTGCCCGAGCTCCGCTTCGATGCGAAGGCCCTCTCCGAGCGATTTTCCCCAGCCCATCATCGCGGCTTGTTTGTCCGTGCGCATCGCGCCTTGCGGGAGCGCGCATAGCGCTTCGGCGATCGCCGTCGCGCGCGCGCGCGATTTTCCCTTCGGCACGATCTCGTTCGCGAGGCCGATGCGAAGCGCTTCGTCCGCGCCCACGAATCGTCCCGTGAGGATCATCTCCATCGCGCGACCGAGACCGATGATGCGCGGCAGGCGCTGCGTACCGCCGTCGACGAGCGGCACGTTCCACCTTCGACACGCGACGCCCATCTCCGCGTGCTCGCACACGACGCGAATGTCCGCGAGGCACGCGAGCTCGAGCCCGCCGGCGAGCGCGTGTCCGTTGATGGCGCCGATGATCGGTTTGAAGATGTCCGTCTGCCGCGTGTACCCCATGTACCCGTCGCCGTTCGTCACGAACCTTCGGAGCTCGGCAGGCGACGCATTCGCGGGAGGACCCAGCGTGCCGAGCGCGGAGAGATCGGCGCCCGCGCAAAACGCTTCGTCGCCGGTGCCGGAGAGAACCGCAACGAAGAGCTGATCGTCGTCGCGAAAACGAATCCATGCATCATGCAAGAGTCGAGCGGTCTCGCCGTCGACCGAGTTGCGCTTCTCCGCGCGGTTGATCGTGATGAAAAAGATGTGGCCCTTCGGCTCGGCAATGACCTTGGACATGGCGAAAGACGATCGCACATCGTAATCTCCGCTGTCATGTCGAGCTGCATGCGGGCCAGTATCGTGTTCTTCGCCATCTGCGCGGTCGCGTTTTCCGCGTGTCACAAGGCCGATGCCGACGTCACCCAGCAAAACGGAAAGCAGCGCGTCGCGATTCGCGCGGACGACAAAGGCTTCACGCCGAGCTCGGTCACGCTGAAGAAGGGCACGCCCGCGACGCTCGTCTTCACGCGAACGACGGACGACACGTGCGCGAAGGACGTCGTCTTCCCGGAAATCAATTTCGAAGAAATCGCTCCCGCTCAACACGGCGGTCGAGGTCGACGTGCCCACACAAGACGCGCGCACGCTCGCGTTCACGTGCGGGATGGGGATGTTCAAGAGCTCGGTCGTGATTCAGTGATGCTCTCTTCGAAGATCGCGACGAGGTCCTCGAGATCGCGCTCGGAGATCGTGAGCGGCGGGCACAAGTAGACGGTGTCGCCGAGCGGGCGCACGTACGCGCCGCGTTTCTTCGCGCTCTCGTAGACGCGCCAGCCGATGCGACCGAGGTAGCCGGCTTCTTCGAGCGACTCTTGCGCGCTCTCGTCTCGACCGAGATCCGCGGCGCACGTCATCCCGATCGATCGCACGCGCACGACGCCGTCGATCTCCGCGATGCGTTCCATCGCGCGCGCGAGCATCGGGGACTTCGACGCGACTTGTCCGAGCACGTCCTCTTCTTCGTAGATGGCGAGCACCTCGCGCGCGATCGCCGCGCCGATCGGATTTCCCGCGAACGTGTGGCCGTAGTGAAACGCGGTTTCGCGATCGCGCGAGAACGTCTCGAAGACGCGATCCGAAACGAGCACGGCGCCCATCGGGACGATCTGCGAGAACGCCTTTCCGAGGCACATGAGATCCGGCGAGATGCCCGCGTGACCGCATGCCCACATCGGCCCGGTGCGCCCGTATCCGGTGAACACTTCGTCGACGACGAGCAGCACGGAGACGCGATCGCAGAGCGCGCGAAGCTCGTCGAGATACGACGGCGAGTAGATGCGCATGCCCGCCGCGCCTTGGAGGATCGGCTCGACGACGACCGCGGCGATCGAGTCGTGCTCGCGCTCGAGGATCGTGCGCATCGCGGCGAACGCGGCGGCGTGCGCGTTGGGATCGGGGAAGGGGACGTGCACGCAATCGAAGACGACGTTCGCGAACGGACGCCGAAACACTTCGACGCCACCGAGGCTCGTCGCGCCGATCGTCTCGCCGTGGAACGCGCCTTCGAGCGCGACGAAGCGCGATTTCTTCGGCGCGCCGCGACAGGCCCAGTGCTGCACGCTCATCTTCACCGCGGCTTCGATCGCGGTGGATCCGTCATCCGTGTAGAATACACGCGATAATCTCTCGGGCGCGCGCGCGCAGAGCTCCGCGGCGAGCGCGGCGGCCGGCTCGTGCGCGATGCCCGCGAGCGCGCAATGATCGAGCGAGCGGATTTGCTTCTCGAGCGCGGCGAGGATGCGCGGGTGGCGATGACCGAGCGTCGCGGTCCACCACGAGGAGTTGCCGTCGATGTAGCGCTTGCCGTCGGCGTCGACGAGGTGCGAGCCCTCGGCGCGCGCGATGACGAGCGGGTCTACTTCGTCCAAGTAGACCCGCATCGCCGTGTACGGATGCCAGACGTGCGCCTTGTCGAGTCGGGCGATCTCGTCGCGATTCACTTCACTTCTTCGCGGGTGCGGCGCTTCCGCTCGCCGCGGGTGCCGCGCTTGCCGTCGACATCGGCATCGGATCGGGTTGCGCGTCGCGATCGATTCGGATCGTGCGCGTCGTCGAGTTCCACGCGCCGGGGATCACTTTCATGTCCGCGCCGCCGCTCATCAGCTCGCACTTCACCGTGTACGAACCGTTCTGCAGGTTGTCGAGGAAGTAGGGCGGTCCGAACTTCTCCGCCTTCGCTTCGAGCTTGTCCGGGATGCCGGGACCCGTGACGGTGATGTGCACGTGTTCTTTGCCTTCGGCGAGCGTGACGTTCGCGACTTGGAAATCGACGAGCACGTGGCTCGCTTGCAGACCTTTGTAGTCACCCTTCGGGCGCGAATAGATCAGCATCGGCTTCTTCAAGTCGATCGCGGGCGTGCCTTTTTTCCCGACCCAGAACGTGAGCATGGTCATCGCGTCTTTGGTCTTCACCGATTCGTGGTTGCCGCGGCTCGGGAACGCGACGATGACGTGCTCGCCTTCATTCAGCGGATCGCCGCCGAGCAGCTCGCTGAGCTTCACGGGCGCTTTCGGATCGTAAATCGGTTTGTACGGATGATTGTCGAGGATCAAGTGGACGTGGCTGCTGCCCATCGCGGTCTGCCAGTTTTTCACGTCGAGCTTCACGACGAAGTCGCCGGCATGATCTTTCGGGATGACTTGGCCGCTCGTTGGTGCGGTGAATTTCACCGTGGGGAGCGGTGACGGATTGTCGCTCGCGGCGCCGAGGACGAGCGCCGGCGGAGGCGGTGCGGGCGTCGGCGGAGTCGTCGCGCTCGCGGTGGCGGATGCGCTCGTCGTGGACGAAGCGACGCCGGTGCCGGGCGGAGGCGGAGGCGGAGGAAGGTTGCTCTCACCACCGCCACACGCGAACGATGCGAGCGGTGCGCCGCACGCGAGCGCGGCGAGAACGGCGAAACGTGCAAACGGTTTCTTCATGGCGCGCAGCATAGATCAGTTCGATGCGCCGGGCGTGGGCGTCGCAACGACGAAATCCGCCACACTCGAGTTCGTGTTCTGCCCGTCGGGCGTGCGCTGGATCGACTTCGCCGTCGGAGGATTCGGTGCGCCTGCGTCTGCGCCTGCGTTCGGAGGACGAATGAACGGGTGCGGTCCGGCGTCCACCGTGAGCGTCTCGTACGCGACGCCGTCGATGTACGTCCCGTCGGGCGCGAAGAGCCCCACGCCGCCGCCCGCCTTCGCGAGCGTCCCGTTGAGATCGGTGCTGATGCGGCCGATGACCGTGCCTTGATACGCGAAGCCGCCGAGCACGACGTATCCGTTCGCTGCGATCGTGTCGCCGGCTTGTCCCGTCCACAATTGTTTCGGTGAGCTGCCGCTCGCGCTCGAGTAACGAAGACCCCAATTGAGCAAGCTGCCGCCGCACGACGCGCCGTTGCGGATCTCGACGAACTCGTCGGAGGGTCCTTGCGTTCCGTCGGCTTGAACCTCGTTGATGAGGAGCTGCAGCGTGCATGTCGTGACGTCGTTTCCGGCGTCGCTCGCGTCGGCGGGTTGCGCTTCGATCGGCGAATCGATCGCGGGCGAGTCGACGGGCGAATCGAAGTCGCCACCGTCCGGCGCGCGGAGGCCGTCCCAATCGAGGAGACAGCCCGCTGGAGCAGCTGCGATCGCGATCGCGATGACTCTAAAACGCACGTCCAACTCCGACCATCCATCCGCCGGGCACGGGCGCGAACCCCGCTTGCACGGGTGGGCTCACGACGCGACCCGTCGACACGCCCGCGATGATCATGATCGTGCCCGTCACGATCATCGCGCTGCTCGCCGCGAGCGCGACGTTCGCGATCGTCGCGAACATGGCGCCCTCGTTGATCTTCGCATCGTACGACGAATCGCACGCGCCGAGGCCACCGCACTCGTTCTTCAGTTGGTCGTAACGAGTTTGCGCGAGCGCCGCGAACGCCGCGAAGACGCCCATTCCGGCGATCCCGATTCCGCCGACGACGAACCCCGCGTTGCGAAGCCCATGGCTCGCAGGTGCGACATCGACGGGCGGCGTGTTGACGATGGGCGGCGTCACGACGTTGTTCGCGCTCGTGGACGTCGTGGTCGTGGCCGTGGTGGACGTGCTCGTCGCCGTGGCTTCCTTCTCGAGCTGCAGCTTGATCTCGACGGACTCGCCTGCGCTCGCGCGCGCGCTCTTGCGAAGCGTCACGTACCCCGGCGCGTTCACGACAATCTCGATCGGCCCAGGATCGATCGGCGCGGCGACGCCGACGGCGGCCGCACCGAGCGGGGCGCCGTTCATCGTGAGCGTCGCTCCGTCGGGCAATCCGCTCGGCGCGAGCACCGTCACGTGCGCGAGCTTCGGCTCGATCGCGCTGGCTTCTTGTTTTGCCGCGTCGCGCGTGCTCGCGTAGCGCGGATCGGCGCGGCTGCGATCGGCGGCTTCGCTCGCCGCGCGCTCGAGCTCGATGTACGCGCTCGCGAAGTGTCCGAGCTCGCGCTCGCATCGCGCGATGTAGAGGCGCGTGTTCGGGCTCTCGTAAAGCTCGGTCGCCGCGCGAAACTCGACGAGCGCCGGAGCGAATTGTCCGGCGATGAAGAGCTCGCGCCCTTTGTTGAATCGCGTCTGCGCGACGGCTTCTTGCGTCTGCGCGCTCGCGCCGACGGAGAGAAGACACGCGGCAGCGAGCGCGCACGCGAACGCGGTTCGTCTCATCACATCGACTCGGGATTGAACGCCGTCCCCGTCGTGGCGGCGGGTTTCGTCGAGGGTGCGGGCGGCGTCGTCGCGATGGGCGCGGCGGGCGCGCTCGCCGTGCTCGATGGGACCGCAAGCGGCCGATGCGTCGTCGCGGGACGCCCACGCGCTTCGCCGTTCGCGCGCGGAAGATCCGTGATCGAAATGCTCGGCGACGAGTCCGTTCCTGCGACCGCGGCGGTCGTTGTCGTCATCGGATTCGTCTGCGGTGACGTCGTCGCGTGTGTCGATGACGCCGCACGCGGCGATGACGACGACGCGACGAGCACTGTGGCCGTCGCGATGATCGCGCCGACGAGCACGAGGAGCGCCGCCGCGACCGCGATGACGAGCGGGCGTCGCGAGCGCGTGATCTCGGGTGCGGCGAGGAGCTCGCGCGCCGTCGCGGCGCCGGCGGACGTGGAGCGCACTGCGCTGTCGGGATTCTCCGCGATTTCGAGTCGCGGGATCTCCGGAGGCGGACGGCTCGAGCGCGCGCCTTCTTGAAACGCGCGAACGCGGCGCATCACGCTCTCGATGACTTCACCCGCGACCTCGCGAACGTACGCGCCCACTTGCTTCGGCGACGCGATGCCGAGCGGCTCCGCTGCTTGTTCGAGCGCTTCGGCGAACTCGAGCGCGCTGTCGAAGCGCTCGTTGGGATCGCGCTTCAGCGCGCGCGCGAGCACGTCGTCGAGCGCGACGGGATACGCCGTCGCGACCTCGCGGAGGCGCGGAATCGGTTTCTCGAGGAGATTGCGCAAGACCTCGGCGTCCGTCTGTCCGCGGAACAAACGTTTCGCGGTGAGCGCCTCCCACAAAACGATCCCCGCGGTGAACACGTCGACGCGCCGGTCCACGGGCTGCTCCGATTGCGTCTGCTCCGGCGCCATGTACGCGAGCTTGCCCTTCACTTGGCCGTCGCGAGTCGTGCCGATGCGCTCTTCGGCTCGCGCGATGCCGAAGTCGACGATGCGCGCGATGCCGTCGACGCCGACCAAGATGTTGTGCGGCGACACGTCGCGATGAACGAGGTTGAGCGGCTCGCCGAGATCGCCAGTGAGCTCGTGCGCCGCGTGGAGACCCGCGAGCGCGTCGAGCACGATGCGAATCGCGATCCCCGCGGGCATCGGTTTGTTGTTCTTCACCGTCTGGCGTAGGAGCCCGAGCAAGCTCTCACCCTCGATGAACTCCATGACGAGGTAGTGGCCTTCGGGTCCGTGCTGGAGATCGAGCGTGGGCACGACGTTCGGGTGACGAATGCGCGCGGCGAGGCGCGCCTCGTCTAGGAACATCGAGATGAACTGCCCGTCCGCGGCGATGTGCGGGTGAAGGAGCTTGATGGCGACGAGCCGGTGAAACCCCGCGGCGCCGAGCGCACGCCCGAGAAACACCGTGGCCATGCCGCCCGCGGCGAGATTCGTGATGATTTCGTACCGGCCGAGCCGCGTCCCTGGAAGGACCGTGCGCTCGAGCGCGCTCGCCTGGCTCACGCCTGAAACGTACCACACTTGCCTACGATCGTCAGCGTGCGTCGCGCCCTCGCCGGTAATGGCTTATCGCGACGCGCCGCCCATCCGGATCGCGAAAATACGAAGTGAACTCGGTCGACGCTTCGACCTCGAGCTTCTTCGCCAGCTTCGCGTGGACGCGTTTGGTCACGCCGAACGCGACGAGCTCGAGCGATCCCTTCGCGATGACGGGCTCGCCGCGCTCGCGCTCCTCGATCATCAAGATCGTGCCGCCCGCGTCGAGCCATGTGCTGCGCTTCGTTCGCTTGATCATCGGCAAGCCGAGAATGTCGCTGTAGAAGCGCTCGAGCGCGCGCCGGTCGTTCGTTCGCAGCGCGATGTGATGAACCTTCACGGCGAGCATGGTACGCCTCGATCCCATGGCGATCACCGTCGCGACGCACGGCCACTGCTTCGATGGACTTTGCTCCGCCGTCGTCTTCACGCACTTCATGCGAGCGCTCCGCGGCGACGGCGCGACGTTCGAGTACTTCGGCGCGGGATATGGCCCGGGACCAAACGGCGTCGACCCGCAAAAGCTCCGCGGCGAAGAGACGGCCATTTTGGATTTTCGCTTCAGCCCGTCCGAGAAGCTCACGTGGTACTTCGATCATCACGTCTCGGCGTTTGCCTCGCCGGCGGATCGCGCAACGTACGACGCGCACGTCGCGGCGCACGCCGGAAAAGAGCGCCACATGTTCCACGATGGAACGTACCCGTCGTGCACGAAGTACATCCGCGACATCGGCACGAGCGTCTTCGGCGTCGACTTCAGCGGGCTCGACGAGCTCGTGCGGTGGGCCGACATCATCGACTCCGCGAGCTTTCCGAGCGCGGAAATGGCGGTGGCGCGCAAAGAGCCGCCGCTGCAACTGATGACCGTCATCGAGCACCACGGCGACGACGCGATGCTCTCGCGCATGGTGAAGCGTCTCATGAGCGAGTCGCTCGACGACGTCGCGCGCTCGGACGAAGTTCAAAAAGCGTTCGCCCCGCTGCAAACCGCGCACGTGGAATACGTGAAGCTCGTCGAATCGAACGCGACGAAGCGCGGCGACTCGGTGCTCGTCGATCTCACCGATCGCCCGATCGAGGTCGCGAGCAAGTTCGTCACGTACTCGCTCTTTCCGGAGAGCCTCTATTCGATCGTCGTCACGCGCTCGCCCTCGAAGTGCAAAATCTCCATCGGCTACAACCCGTGGGCTCCGCGTCCGCGCACGCACCACATCGCGTCGATTTGCGAGAGGTTCGGCGGCGGCGGTCATCCCGTCGTCGGCGCGATCAGCTTGCCCGCGGCCGACGTGGAGCGCGCGAAAAAAATCGCGAGCGACATCGCGGACGAGCTCTCCGTTCCCAAAACGTGACGGCGTTCGTTTCGCGCGAGAGGCTCGTCGTCGTCGGTCATCGTGGCGGGCGAGGTGAAGGCTGGCCGACGGAGAACACGGTCGCCGCGTTCGAGCGCGCGATCGCGGAAGGCGTCGACGCGATCGAGCTCGACGTGCGCACGTGCAAAACGGGCGAGGTCGTCGTGTTTCATGATCCGGATTTGAAGCGCATGTCGGACGGCCGCGACACGCGCCTCGTGCGCGACGTGCCGTATCTCGAGCTCGCGACGAATCATCGAGCCCCGCTGCTCCGCGACGTGCTCGCGTTGTGCGCCTCGCGCGGCGTCGGCGTGAACGTCGAAGTGAAATACGATTTCGTCGATCGCGCGAAGCTCGTTCGCGACGTCGCGTTCGCGATCGATCAAGCGCCGCGCGCCGACGTCATCGTCTCGTCTTTCGATCCGCGCATCCTCGCGCACATGCGATGGCTCCGTCCGAAGACGCGCGTCGCGTTTCTCACGACGACGGAACGAAAATGGTCGCTGCCGTTCGGGCGCCGCGTGCGTCGCGCGCTCGCGTTCGCCGTGCACCTCGAGCGCACGCAAGCGACGGAGCGCATCATCGGTCGCCTGAAATCACGGGGCCTCCACGTTGGCGTGTGGACGGTGAACGAAGCGGACGAAGCGCGCGCGCTCCGTCAGATGGGCGTCGATTGGATCATCACGGACCGTCTGCGCTCTCGCCAACTGGAGTCGGCGTGAGACCCTGCGGCTGCGCCTGGATGAACGTGGTCGAGTCGAGGGGCGGGTTCCACGTCACCTTGTCGTAGCGAAAGAGAACGTCCGTCGAGCGCGTCGGGATCTCGACGTGAAGACGCCGCGGGATCTCCGCTTCGCACGTCGGCCCGCTCGCCGTCACCGGCTTTTGCCCGAGCGCCATGCAGACGTCGTCGCATGCGACCGCGCCGTTCTTTCCGGGCGTCCACATCGGCGTCGGCTCGTGCGTGTCGAGCTCCGCGTGATAGAGGACGACGTTGGATTGCTTCACCGTGACATCGGTCACGCGCATGCGCTGATCGCTCCACGGTTTCTTCCAATCATCCGCGTGCGGCACGATGTGGATCTCTTCGAGCGCGTCGTTGTTGCCGTGGATGACGACGCGATAAAACCCGCCGCTCCCATCCCAGTCGATCGTCGGCTGCGGCAGGTTCGGTTGATCGTGTTTGAGAACGGGCGCGCGGCCCATGAGGAGCGTGATGAGCGGGTGCGCGGGCATCGGGATGTGGGTGATTTGCGCGATGCTCTCGGGCGTCGCCGGGCCGTAGAGAAAACGGTGATTGCGCAGATCGCTGACTTGGAAATTGTGTCCGTTCGTCGTGAGCGTGAAGACGGTTCCCACGACGGGCGCGAGGGCGTCCATGCGCAAGCTCGCCGGGCGCTGCGCGATGAAGAGCAGCTCGGTGCGCACGCGTCCGGTCTCTTGCGCGAAGTGATCGAGCTTCGCGTCGGCTTGCAGCGCGTTGCCGCACACGCTCGTCGCGCGCATGCGATCGATCGCGGCTTGCGCGTTCGGGAGCTGCGACGTAGGCGGCGGCGTGGTGCACGCGAGGCCGGTCGAGCAGACGATCGGAGCGATCCATTTTTGCATGCGCGGCACCTTACTACGGAGACGGAGTCGGAGTCGGGGACGGAGACGGAGACGGAGACGGAGACGGAGCTACTGGGGATTTGATTTTGTTCCCGCGGCCGCGATCACGCGGAGCACTTCGGGGGTCAGCGCGAAATCGGTGAAATTCGCCGGGAGGACCCAGCGCGCGGCGGATACGTCGTCCGCTGCTCGAAGCTCGCCAGAAACGAGGCGACAGAGAAAATCCGTGATGCGATAGGAGAAGCCCTCGCGCTCGAGCGTGAGCGTCTCGACGATCGCGACGGGCACGACGACGAGCGACGTCTCTTCGCGCACCTCGCGCACGATCGCGTCTTCGAGCGACTCGCCGTCTTCGACTCTTCCGCCGGGGAGCGTCCACGTTCCCGCCGCGGGCGGACGCGCGCGACGAACGAGCAGCACGGCGCCGTCGTCGCGAAACACCACCGCACCCACCGCGAGCTTCGTCTCCACGATCGAAGCGTAGTAGAACTTCGCGTGGTGCCGCTCGCCGACTTGGCATTGGACGCCCCGTGGCTCGCGCTCCTCGGCGACGTCGCGCGCGCGGAAGGGCTCGCGCTCGCGCCCGCGAAGCTCGCCGCGGCGGTGCGCGCTCTCTCGGAGGCCTACAACGCGGGGACGTTCGCGAAGAGTCGCGGGGCCGAGGCGCTCGCCGCGCGGCTCCTCTTTTCGTTGCCGCGCGACGTGCCGAAGATGGCGTGCGCCGCGCGCGAGGTCGCGTTTCCATCGCGCGATCTTCGCGTGCTCGACGTCGGCGCGGGGCTCGGCGCATCGACGTGGGGGCTCGCGCGTTTGCTCGCGTCGCGCGGCGCGCGCGGGGCGCTCGACGTGACGATGATCGACGACGACGCGTCCGCGCTTTCGCTCGCGCGAAGAATCGCCGATGCGAGAAGGCGCGAAGGCGACATCGACGTGCGCGTCGAAATGATCGCCGAGCGCGCAAGTGCGGCTCGCGCGTGGGCGGCGCGCTTCGACGTGATCCTCGTCGGTCAGGCGCTCGGCGAGATCGACGCGCGAGACGACGCGCAGATCGCGCTGCTCCGCGGGCTCCTCGATCGCGCGCTCGCAGACGACGGCGTGCTCGTCGTCGTCGAGCCGGCGCTCCGCGATCGCACGCGGCGACTTCAACGCGTTCGCGATGCGCTCGCGAAGACGGGCGCGACGATCTTCGCGCCGTGCTTGCACCAAAACGCGTGCCCGATGCTCGCGGACGAAACCGCGTGGTGCCACGAAGACATCGCGATCGATCTCCCTGTGGACGTCGCGCGCATCGCGCGATCCGCGGGGCTCCGTTGGCAGGGGCTCACGTTTTCGTATCTCGTCCTCCGCAAAGACGGACAAGCCCTTCGCGCGCGAGTCGCGCGAGGCGCGCAGCGCGTGGTCTCGCTTCCGATCGTCACGAAGGGAAAGCGCGAGCTCTTCCTCTGCGGCGACGACGGCGCGCTCCGGCGCGCGATGCGGCTCGACCGTGACGGGGAAAAACGCGACGCGTGGGCGACCGCCGAGCGAGGCGACGTGCTCGCATTCGATCCGCCGCTCTCAACCGAGGAAAAACGCGTCCCGCAGGGCACGCGCATTCGCATCGAAGAGACGTCCGGCTGACTGCGCGCGCGTCGCGTGGTACGAGAGCGTCGTGCGAGGACTCTACGCCATCGTCGATCTCGACGCCGTCGAACGCCGCGGCCTCGATCCCATTGCGTTTGCCTCCGCCGTGCTCGACGCGAGCCCTTCTGCGCTGCAGCTCCGCGCGAAGCACGCGACGATCGAGCACACGCTCGAGCTCCTTCGCGCGCTCCGCCCGCTCTGCACGAACGCGCGCGTCCCGCTCGTCGCAAACGACCGACCCGATCTCGCTCTCGTCGCGCGCACCGACATGGTGCACGTCGGTCAATCGGACGCATCGCCGTCGCTCGTTCGCTCGCTGACGCCGAGCCTTCGCATCGGCGTTTCGACGCACACGCCCGAGCAACTCTCTTCCGCGCTACGCGCGATGCCCGCGTACGTCGCGTTTGGTCCAGTGTGGTCGACGTCGTCGAAGTCGGAGCCCGATCCCGTCGTCGGCGTCGCAGGGTTGAAGCAGGCCGCGCGTCTCATTCGCCACAACGCGCGCGAAACGGGCTTCGATCCGCCGCTCGTCGCGATCGGCGGCGTCACGCTCGATCGCGTCGCGGAGATCGCGTCGTACGCATCGGCTGCGGCCGTCATCTCCGATTTGATTCCACCGGACGATCTCACGGGCGCCGACGCGTACGACTACGTGCGCGCGCGCGCCGCGCAGTTCGGCACCGCGTTCGAAGATCCCGTACGCATCGCGTCGCTCGCCGACGCAAGCGAGACGACGTGAGCGTCCTCGTCACGGGATTGCTCGTCGCGGGCGGCGTCCTCGTCGGTCGCCTCATCGCGCGTGGCACGACGGAGCCGCCGAAAGAAGAAGGGGAGAAGGAGATGCCCGCGAACGCGAAAGAAGAAAAACCGCGCGAGCCCTCCGCGCCCGATCTCAGCGCGCTCCCGTGTCAGCTCGGTGATGTGGTGCTGCGCGGCGTCGGCGATGAAGCGTGGCTCGCGGGCGCGATCGTCATGCGCGAGAACGGCGAGCCCGCCGCGGTCCTCTTCTTCTCGCCCGAAGCGGGCGGCGATCGTGCGGTGCTCGCGCGCCCTGCATCCGAAGATCTCGTGTGGCTCGCTCCCGCGAAGGACGCGATCGTCTCCGGCGAGCCACCGACCGCGCTCGAAGCCGGCGGCGATCGCTTCGAGCGCAAGAAGAGGCTCCCGCTCCGCGCCGAGCGCATCGGCAGCGGCGCGCCCGACGTGAGCGGCGACGTGATATTTGCAGAATACACGGGTCTCGGCGACGAGCACCTCGTCGTCGTCACGTCGAAGTCCCCGCCGCTCGTCTTCCGAGGCGCGGTGATCTCTTCCGGCTCGTACGACGTGCTCCCGGGCAAGAAGGACTAAACGCGCATTCGCACGAACATCGTCTCGAGCACGAGCTGCGGCGATGCGTTGGCGTCGAGATCGCGGAGCGCTTGAAGGATGTGCGCGTAACGCGTCGCCCAGCGCTCCGCGACATCCGCTTTTCCCATGCGCGCGATGCGCGCGGCGAGCGCGAGCAGATGCACGCGAAGCGCGACCTTGTCGCGTTTGCCCTGCTCGCCGATTTCGAGCGTGATGGAGAGCGTCGGCGCGTCGATCGCCTCGAGCGCGCGCGACACGAACGCTTCGCGCGCGGCCGTCGCGTCCTCGTCGCAGAGCGAGAGCGCCGTCTCCATGCTTCCACTCGAGAGCGGCGCGGCGTGCGACGCGACTTCGGCCGAGACGCCGCGCGCTGCGAGGAGCTCCTCGACGAGCGCATCGGGCAACGCGGCGAACCGCACGCGCTGCACGCGCGAGAGGATGGTCGGAAGGAGCGCGTCGGGCTGCGACGACATCAAGATGAAATGCGTTTTGTTGATGGGCTCTTCGAGCGTCTTCAACAGCGCGTTCGCCGCCGCGATGCTGAGCTCCTCCGCGCGCCGCACGATGAACACGCGCGCGCGCCCTTCGTGCGGCGCGTAGGACGCGTGCGAGAGCACGAGCGTGCGAACTTGATCGATGGAGAGATCCTGCGTCTCCGGCGTGCGCCGCCCGATCGCCGCTGGATCGTAGAGCCCGCGCTCGAGGACGACGATGTCCGGGTGCTTCGGCCGCGTGGTCTTCGGGTCGGGGACCGCGCGCACGCACGCGCTGCACGTCCCGCACGCTTCGTTTTCTTTCGTCGGGTTCGCGCAGACGAGCGCTTGCGCGAGCCCGAACGCGCCGATCTCCTTGCCGACGCCTTCGGGGCCGTCGAACAAATACGCGTGATGCACGCGACCCGTGCGCAGCGCGCGACGAATGGTTTCCACCGCCGCGTCTTGTGCGCGGAGCGTCGAGAGGAGCATCGCTCCGAAGGACCACTCCTTTTGTGACGACGCCGCACGCGCCGCAGCGCGCTCGCGCGCGAACATGCGGTTCAGCGTCCGGCGATCGATGCCGAGCACTTCCGCGGCGCGCGTTTTGTTTCCGCCCGTCCGCGCGAGCACCTTGTCGATGTATCGACGGTCGAGCACCGCGAGCGTCGGCCAGTCGTCGACGAGATTCCCGTTCGAGCCTGCCGCTGGTTTTCCGTTTTTGCCGGCGAGCTCCTTCGGGAGGTCCGCGCTCGTGATGGCGCCTTCGCGCGCGAGGAGCATCGCGCGCTCGACGAGGTGCGAGAGCTCGCGCACGTTCCCGGGAAATCCGTAGGCCTCGAGCGCTTCCATCGCGTCGGGTGCGACGCGTGGCACGGGCCGCTTCAATCGCTCGGCGTGCTTCGCCAAGAAATGGTGCACGAGGAGCTTGATGTCCTGCTTGCGCTCGCGAAGCGGCGGCACGCGCACGGTCACGACTTGCAGGCGGAAATACAAATCCTCGCGGAACCGACCCGCCGCGACGTCGGCTTTGAGATCGCGATTCGTCGCCGCGACGACGCGCGCATCCACCTTCACGACGTCATTTCCGCCGACGCGTCGAATCTCTCCTTCTTGAAGGACGCGAAGCAGCTGCACTTGCATCTTTGGCGAGATGTCGCCGACTTCGTCCAAGAAGAGCGTGCCGCCGCTCGCCTCTTCGAAGAGACCGCGCTTCGACGCAGCCGCGCCGGTGAACGCGCCCTTCTCGTGACCGAAGAGCTCGCTCTCGAGGATCGACTCGGGAAGCGCCGCGCAGTTCACCGCGACGAACGGTTTCTGCCCTCGCGGCGACTTCGCGTGGATGGATCGCGCGACGAGCTCCTTGCCCGTTCCGCTCTCGCCCACGATGAGCACCGACGCCGTCGTCGGCGCGACCTGCGCGACGGTCTTGTAGACCTCGATCATCGCGGGCGCGCTGCCGACGATGCTCGCGTCGATCGCTGCGGCTTCGCGCGCGTCCGTCTGTGGCTTCTTGCTCTCCGACAAACGGCGCCGGCCGATGGCCTCGGCGAGCATGCGCTTCAGCTCCGCGCCATCGATGGGCTTCGGCAAGTAGTCGTATGCGCCCTGGCTCACCGCGTTCATCGCGCCTTCGATGTCGGCGTACGCGGTCATCAAGATGACGGGCATCGTCGGGTTCGTTTCACGAACGCGCTTGAGCACCTCGTGCCCCGTGAGCTTCCCGGCGAGGTGAACGTCCGTCAGCACGACGTCGTACGAGGCGAGCTTCGACCCCGTTGGGAGCGACTCCCCGGACTCGAACGTGTCCACCTGGTACGAGTCGGTCCGGAGCACGCGAGCCAGGAGGTCCGCGAGGGTCTCGTCGTCCTCGATCAAGAGGACGCGCGCTTTGTTCTGCGAAATCGAGGGAGTCGAAGAGGTCTGGGTCATCGCCAAATCTTTCAGCTGGGGCGTGGTGCCCTTGTCGCGTGCCCAACTAGGGCATGGGGCGACGAAGCCCACTCACGAAAATGGCCGGAAACGAACGAACGTGTCTCCTGAGCAAGCGGCGTTCCCCAATCGGCCGGTTCAACGTAAAGCTGCGTCGACGGTCCGCTGGAGATCGATCAGGTCGATGAGGTTCTCGACGTAATCCATGTCATCGGTTCGGATCCGAACGATCGGCGAAAGATCATAGCTGTCGAACCATTGCGCGTAGAGCTTGTGGAGTCGCTTGAGGTACGCGTCGGGGATCGACTGCTCCATGGCACGTGCTCGCGCGCGAATGCGTTTCTTCGCCGTGCTCACCGTACACGTGAGCGCGATGAGGACGTCGGGTGGCGGAAGGCTGCGCGCGATGCCCTCGTAGAGCCGCTGGTAAACCTGCCAGTCGCGCTTGTCGATGTGGCGTTGGAGGTGGAGGTTTCGCGCGAAGATCTCGGCGTCTTCGTAGATCGTCCGGTCGATGACCGCCGGCTGTTTGCTCGCGATGAGCTGTTGATGGAGCTCGAGCTTGTGCGCGAGGAAAAAGAGCTGCGAGTGGAAACCCCATCGCAACATGTCGCGATAGAAGTCTTCGAGGTACGGGTTCTGCTCGTGCGGCTCGAAAAAGGGGCGGAGGCCGTAACGTTTCTCGAGCCAGCGAACGAGCGAGGTCTTGCCCGCGCCAATCGTGCCCGCGACCGCGACGTAACGTTTTGTCATTCGACGTTGGGCGTACGTTGGCTTTTGCCGTTGAACGCGAAGGCGCGCATGCGCACGGCGGGGGCGACCGTCGAGCCGCCGTCGCTCCACCACGTCGGGATCGCGGTGCGCGCGCGCGTCATGCCGTCGGAGCGCGCGAGACCTTCGAGCACGCTGTCGGTGAATCGCATGTTGCCGACGGCGCGCGAGATTTTTCCGCGCTCGACGAGAAAGCAGCCGTCGCGCGTGAGGCCGGTCATCACCGCGCGCGGCGTTTCGAGCAGGCCGTTGACATAGTGTAGTCTACACACATAGAGACCGCGATCGATCCCGGCGAGGAGATCGTCCGTGCTCGCTGCGTCGCCGCCGTCCATGAGCATGTTGGAGACGCCGATGGATCCGCCGCCGCCCGCTTCGCCGAGTTGGGCATTGCCGGTCGATTTCGTCTTCGCGCGCGCCGCGTACGTTCGGTCGTAGAGAACGCTCCGCGCTACGCCGCGATCGACCAGCGTGAGCGGCGCGCGTGGCGTGCCTTCGCGATCGAAGGGCGCGCCGAAGCCGAGGTCCTTGTCGTCGAATGTCGCGTCGTCGCGGATCGTGACGCTCTCGCCGGTGATGCGCTCGCCGAGGCGCGACGAGAACGGGCTCCCGCCTTGTTCGACCTCGGGCGCGCCGAACGCGATCTGCGCGAGCCACTCGAGGAGCTCCGCGACCGCGGCAGGCTCGAGGACGACGTCGTACGTTCCCGCGTCGAGCTCCGTCGGCGAGTGCCCGAGCTTGCACATGCGGATGGCGCGCTCCGTTTCGCGCTCGATGGCGAGCGCGGCGAGGCTCTTGTGCATGTGCCCGCCATATCCGGCGGCGCCGCCCGCGCCAGGCGTCTCGAGCGCCCACACCTTGAAGCTCGCGATCGTGTCGTCGTGCGAGCGCGCGCAGCCTTCGGTGGTCGCGACGGCCATCGCGGCGCGCTGCGACTCGAGCATGCCCGCCGCGACGAGCCCTGCGGCGCGCACCTTCTCGAGCACGGGCGCGAGCAGCTCCGCGCGCGCCTCGGGAGTCGCCGCCGCCGTGTCCTTCTCGAATCGCGGAACGCGGCGCGTCTCTTCGCCCTTCGGCGCGAAGCCGGGAAAACCTTCGGTCTCCGGAAGAAGCGGCGCTGCGCGCGCCGCGCTCGCGATCGCGTTCGCGATCGACGCCACATCGAGCTGCGACGTCTGCGCTTCGGCGACGCGCGCGCCGCCTTCCGTCTTCTTCGCGACACGCACGACGCACAGCGGCTCTTCGAGCTCCATGTGCTGCCCGAGCTCTCCGCCCGCGAAGCGCGCGCATCCGCGCACGCGCCGCGTCGCCCAAATCTCCGCGTGCGCCTCGCCCGCGCGCGCGAGCGAATCCTTGCACAATGCAAGCAATTCGTCGCCGGTCACGCGCGCCTCCCTGTGTGGCCGACGGTCGCGCCGCGAAAGCGCGCAGGCGCCGCGCCGTGCGCGACTTGCATGATCTGCATCGGGTCGCCTTTGCCGCAGGTGGAGATGCCGAAGAGCTTCCATTCCTCCGGCCCGCAGATCGCGTCGCACGAGCGCCAGAATTCGTGCGTGATGCCCGTGTAGCGCGGGTCGCGGAGCAGGCGCGTCTTCTTTCCGTTTTTGATTTCCCACGCGGCTTCGCACGAGAACTGAAAATTCAAACGCAGGTCGTCGATGCTCCAGCTCTTGTCGACGAGCATGTAGACGCCGTCTTTCGTGTCGGCGATGAGCTCGTCGAGCGAGCCTTGTCGCGGCTTCAGCGAGACGTTCACCATGCGAATGAGCGGCGGGCGATTCCATCCGTCGGCGCGCATCGTTCCCGTCGATTCGCGTCCGAGCGCGTGCGCGGTCTCGCGGCTCGAGAGGTAATCGACGAAGCGGCCGCGCTCGATGAGCGGGTGCGTTCCCGCGGCGACGCCTTCGTCGTCCCAACCGAACGTGCCCATGCCGCCTTCGGATGTGGAGTCCGCGGCGATGTCGACGATGTCGGATCCGTAGCGGAGCCTTCCGAGCATGTGCGGCTGCATGAACGATCCACCCGCGAGCGAAATCTCGGAGCCGAGCGCGCGATCGAGCTCGGTCGGGTGGCCGCACGACTCGTGGATCTGCAACGCGACTTGGCTTGCGTCGAGGATGAGATCGCGCGTGCCCTCCGGACACGCCGGCGCGGTGAGGAGCGCGATCGCTTCATCGCGAATTTCGTCCGTGTGTCCCATCAAGTCGAGCGCGGCGATGCGTTCGTAGCCGGCTTGAAACCCTTCCGAGCCTTGCCACGCCGGATAGCTGCGACGCTGCGAGACGCCGCCGTCGCCGAGCGCGAACACTTCCATCCCGGCGCCGCCGAACGTGAAGCGCTGCGACGTGTCGGTGCCTTCGGTCGTGAGCAGGCGCTTCTCGACGCGCGACCACTCCATCCACGCGTCCGCGGACGACACGGGTTTTCCTCCGCGCAAGAGCGCACGCACGGGCGCATCGAGCGCCGCCATTTTTTCGTCGAGCGGCACCGCGAACGGATCGCGCGTGACGCGCGTCTCGTACGTGCCGCGCGAAGCTGCGCGCTCGGGAAACGCGACGGGCGACTTCGCGAGCGCGCCTGACGCCTTCGCGATCGCGACGGCGCGCGCGGCGGCCTTCGCGAGCGCTTCTTCCGTCACGTCGGGCGTGCACGCGAATCCCCATGTCTTCGCGCCGAGCACGCGAATGCCGACGCCGCGCGTTTGCCCCGTCGACGCCTGCTCGGGGCGTCCATCGCGCACGCGCAAACGCTCGGTGTCGTCCGAGACGAAACGCACTTCCGCGTACCGCACGTTTGGATCGCGCGCGAGCGCATCGAGCGTGGCGCGCAGCGCGGCTTCTTCGTCGCGTGTGAGCGGCATCGAAGCGACGATATCACTCCCGAGCCAATACACGCACGCGCGCTTGTCTTGGTCGCGGCACACGCGTTGCACTTCTCGTTTGCATGAAGACCGTCTTGCTCATTGCGGCGCTTGCATCCGCGGGATGCGTCGCACAACCGCTTGCGACCACACAAACAGCGAACCCGGGAATTCAGGTCGATCTGCTCTTCGAGCACGATGGCTGTCGCGTCTATCGATTCATGGACGGCGGCTATCACTACTTCGCGAAGTGCGACGGCGCGGGGCCCGCTGCGTCGGTGCTGCCCGATCGGTGCGGCAAGAGTGGTCGTGAGTGCGGATCCGTTCCGAGGATGTGAATCGCGATCACAGCTCGTCGACGAGCGCGAGCGCCTCTTTGAGCCGTTCGCGTGCTTCTTCCATCGACTTCTTCTGCGCGTGCGCTTCGTCGACGACTTCTTTCGGAGCCTTGTCCTTGAAGCTCGGCGACGAAAGCTTCTTTTCGATCGCGGCGAGGTCCTTGTCGATCTTCTTCAGCTCGCGCTCGATGCGTTCGCGTTCGTGCGCCGGATCGACCAAGCCTTTGAGGCCCACGAGCACTTCGATCGGCCCGCTCGCGGCCGGCACGACGCTCATCGTGTAGCCCTTGGGGCGTTCGCCACCCGGCTCGCCGAACACGACGTCGTCTTTGCAGTTCGTCAGCCGTTTCATCTCCGCGGCATGCGCGCGCACGAAGGCGTCTGCGCCGCGCACGACGAGCGGAATCGCATCCACGAATTTGACGCCATGCTCGCTGCGCACGGTGCGCGCCGCGATGATCACGTTTTTCAACGTTTCGATCTGCGCTTCGATCTCCGGATCGTGCTTCGCGTCGCCCGGGGCGGGGTAGGCGCACAATGCAAGACTTGCAAACTTCGCTGGATAATCATGCAACTTCTGCCACAGCTCCTCCGTCACGAACGGAATGAACGGATGGAGCAACCGCAGGCTCGCGCCGAGCACGAACGCGAGCGTCGCGCGCGTCTCGTCATTGCGCGCTTCACCGCGGAGGCGCGGTTTGACGATCTCGAGATACCAATCGCAGAGGTCGTACCAAAAGAAGCGATAGAGCTCGTTGGCGCCTTCATCGATGCGGAACGACTCGATGCCTTCGCGCGCGATGCGCGTCGCGTTCGAGAGGCGCGAGAGGATCCAGCGGTTCCACGGGTCCTTCGCGTCGGGTGATTTCGCCGGCGGCGTTTTCTCCGCGCCGAGGAGCTCGAGAGAGAGGCGCGTCGCGTTCCAAATCTTGTTCAGAAAATGCCGATTCCCCTCGATGCGCTTCGGCGCGAGCGCGATGCGCATGTTGCTCGGTGGGTACGTGGCGAGCGTGAAGCGCACCGCGTCCGCGCCGAACGCGGGGAATCCTTCGCCCATAGCCGCGGCTGATGGATACGCTTTCTTGAATTTCACGAGCGCATCGCCGGCCAAGTCCCTGAACGACGCGCCGTTGATCGAAATCGAGCGGGTCGATCACGTTGCCCTTCACCTTGCTCATCTTCTCGCCCGTCTCGTCGACGATGAGCCCGGAGAGCAGCACGCGGCGGAACGGCACTTCGTTCGTGAAGTGAAGGCCGAACATGATCATGCGCGCGACCCAGAAAAAGAGGATGTCGTAGCCCGTCTCGAGATCGCTCGTTTGCTTCGGGTTCGTCGGATAGAATTTTTTCAGCGACGGTGTGTCGTCGGGCCAGCCGAGCGTGGAGAACGGCCAGAGCGCGCTCGAGAACCACGTGTCGAGCACGTCGGGATCTTGCGTCCACTCCGGTCCGCATTCGGGCGGACGCGTGCGCGCGACTTTGATTTCGCCGTTCGGTCCGTGCCACGCGGGGATCTGATGACCCCACCAGAGCTGGCGCGACACGCACCAGTCTTGGATGTTCTCGAGGAAGTGGTCGTAGGTCTTCACCCACTCGGGCGGGATGATTTCGACGCGCTTCGAGTGCACCGCCTCGAGCGCGCGACCCGCCATCGACTTCATCTTCAAGAACCACTGCGTCGAGATCATCGGCTCGACGACGCCGCCCGATCGCTGACAACGCGGGAGCGTGAGCACGTGCGGCTTCGATCCGCGCGCGAGACCTTTTTCGTCGAGCGCCTTCTTCACCGCGCGGCGAGCTTCTTTGCGATCGAGGCCTTTGAACGTGCCGCCGTTCGAGTTCACGGTTCCGTCGAGCTCGAAGATGTTGATCTCCTCGAGGCCGTGGCGCTTGCCCGTCGCGAAATCGTTGAAGTCGTGCGCGGGCGTGACCTTCACCGCGCCGGTTCCGAATTTCGGATCGACCAAGATCGCGTCCGTGATGATCGGCACGAGGCGCGACGCGAATGGATGCACCAGCTTTTTGCCGTGGAGATGCGTGTAGCGCGGATCGTCCGGGTGAACCGCGACGGCGGTGTCGCCGAGCATCGTCTCGGGGCGCGTCGTCGCGACGACGATTTCTTCGTTCGAGCCGTCGACCTTGTACGCGAACTCGAAGAGCTCTCCGTTCGCGCCCTCTTCGTTCTCGACCTCGAGATCGGAGAGCGCGGTTCGGCACTCGGGGCACCAGTTGATGAGGCGCGTCGCGCGGTACATGAGGCCTTGCTCGTGCAAGCGCACGAACGCTTCGGTCACGGCGCGACCGAGATCCGCGTCCATCGTGAATTTGCTGCGACGCCAATCGGGTGATGCGCCGAGCACGCGCTGCTGGAGCGCGATGCGCCCGCCGCTCTCGTTCTTCCACTTCCACACGCGCTCGACGAATTTCTCGCGACCGAGATCGAAGCGCGTCTTTCCCTCTTCGCGTAGCTGACGCTCGACTACGGTTTGCGTCGCGATGCCCGCGTGATCGATGCCGGGTTGCCAGAGAGTGCAATGACCGAGCATGCGGTGGTAGCGCGTGAGCGCGTCTTCGAGCGTGCAGCGCTGCGCGTGTCCCATGTGGAGCGAGCCCGTGACGTTCGGTGGCGGCATCGGGATGACGTAGACGGGACGCCCATCCGCGTCGTCGTTCGCCTCGAACACGCCGCTCTTCTCCCAGCGTTCGTACCAGCGCGACTCGACGGCGCGCGGGTCGTACGGTTTCGCCAAATCAGGAGAGGAGTTGGGAGCTTCTATCTCGCTCATGACTCGTGCCCGATTAGCACGGACGCGCCCGCCCGTGCATAATGGACGGGATGCACTTATTTCGACTTGGCTTGGCTGCGGTCGTGCTCGCGGGGTGCGGCCACGACTACACCGACATCGCGTCGTCTTCGTCGCGCGACAGCTCGCCGTCCTCCGTGGATGTGCCCGAGCTCACGGAGGACAACGCGAGCTTCGCGTTCGATTTGTATCGCGCGCAGGTGGGAGCCGACGATACGTCGAACTTCTTCTTCTCGCCGTACAGCATCTCGGTCGCGCTCGCGATGGAGTACGCCGGCGCCGCGGGAAACACAGCGTCGCAGATCGCTTCGGCGATGCACTTCACGCTCCCGCCCGATCGCCTCCACACGGCGTTCGACTCGCTCGACCTCGCGCTCGCGAGCAGGCACGACATCCGTCTCGCGATCGCCAACTCGATCTGGGGACAGCAGACCGAAACGTACGCGCCGCATTTTCTCGACACGCTCGCGATCGACTACGGCTCGGAGGTGCGCGGCGTCGACTTCATCGCGCACGCGACGCAAGCGACGAACGCGATCAACGGTTGGGTCGCGGATCAGACGAACGGGAAAATCCAAAACCTCTTCACGCAAGGCGCGCTCGACTCGTCGACGCGTGTCGTCCTCGTGAACGCGATTTATTTCGACGCGAATTGGCAGACGCAGTTTCAAGCGAGCAAGACGGCGCCCGCGCCGTTCACGAAGCTCGATGGGTCGACGGTGAGCGCGCCGATGATGAACGGGAGCGGGCTCTCGCTGCCCGCTGCCCAAACGCCCATGTACACGGCGGTCGACATTCCGTACGCGGGCGGGCAAACGTCGATGCTCGTCGTCATGCCGACAGGCGGACAGTTCGCGCAAGTCGAAGCGTCGCTCGGCGGCGAGTTCTTGCAGAGCGTCGTCACCTCGCTCGAGCCGGCCGCCGACGTGACGCTCGCGCTTCCGAAATTCACGGTGCCCGGCAAATCGTTCAGTCTGACGTCCGCGCTCCAAACGCTCGGCATGGTCGACGCGTTCGACCCGAGCAAAGCCGATTTGTCCGCGATGGTGACGAGCGAGCCGCTCTGCGTGAGCGACGTCGTGCACCAAGCGTACGTGCGCGTGAGCGAGAGCGGGACGGAGGCAGCCGCGGCGACGGGCGTGTCGAACGTCCGCACGGAGACACTGCCTCCCGCGGTCGTGGTGAATCAGCCGTTCTTCTTCTTCATCCGCGACATCCCGACGGGCGCGGTGCTCTTCGTCGGCCGCGTTCTCGACCCGACGCTCTAGGCTTTCGTCAGGCGCGCGATTTCTTCTTTGATGAGCGCTTCAGCAAGCTGAGGGACGACTTCCCACACGACTTGCTCGACGACCTCTCGCGAGAGCGCGAGGACGCCATCGATTTGCGCGGGCGTGAGACCGAGCTGCGCGAGCTTCGGCGCGAGCTGGCCGTTCGTCGCGGCGGCGATCGCCGCGGGAGCGGGCGCGGGGGCGGCGGGTTTCGCGGCCGCGGGCGCGGGCATCGGAGCGGGTGGCTTCGGCGGCGCAGGCGGCATCGGCGGAGAGGGAGCGGCGCCGACTGCGGGAGGAACTGCCGGTCCATCGACCGCGAACATGAGCGTGCCCGAGCGCTGCGGCGCAGGACCCGGTTGATACGGCATGCGCGGAGCAGCCGGCGGTGCGGGCGGTGAAGGCGCGTCTTGGCTGAGTCGCGGCATCGCCGGGGCCCCCGCTTGCGGGGAGGAGACATGCGCTGCGACTGGAGGCGCGGGCGGCGGAGGCGCGGGAGCCGGCGGCGGCGGAGCGGGCGGTGCCGCTGCGACCGCGGGGCTTGCGCTCTCGCGAGCTCCGATGGCTTTCTTCACCTTGTCGATGAGCTGCTGCGTGTCGAACGGCTTGTCGACGTAGTCGTCGGCGCCCGCGTCGCGTCCGCGCGCTTGATCGTAAGGCGTGTAGCGGCTCGCCATGAGGACGATCGCGGCGCGCGGCGCGCGCGAACGAACCTCTTTGCAAATCGCGTAACCGTCGTCGCCCTCGAGCGTCGTGTCGATCACGACGGCGTTCGGGTTTTCGGAAAGCTTCGCGAGGAGACCCCCTCGATCCGTCGACGTGTGGACGTTGAAGTCCTCTCCGACGAACGTAATTTCGAGGACCTTGCGCATCGTGGCGCTGTCGTCGACTGCAATCAGAGTCTTCGGCACAGTCTTCTCTCGCTCCCTTGGGTTGTCGGCGATCAGCCTACGCGATAGTTCGTCAATGGTGAAGAGATCCGCAAAAACCTGGGTTGTCGCCAAGGACGCGCGGATCGACGGGTTTTTGCGGGAAAACCTCGCGCTTTCTTGGGGGCGCGCGCGGGCGCTCGTCGAGCGCGGCAAGGTGTTTGTCGATGGCGCGCGCATCTTGGACTCGGCGCGGCTCGTGCGCGCAGGGCAAAACGTGGAGGTCGACGAGACCGCGCGAAGACCGCAGGCGAACGTGCCCGAGGATCTGATCGTGTTCGCCGACGCGCACGTCGTCGTCGTGCGAAAGCCCGCGGGCGTGAGCACGGTGCCTTACGACGAAGGCGAAACCGGCACGCTCGACGAGCTCGTGAAGAAGAAGCTCGGCATTCGTTCGCTCGGCATCGTGCATCGCATCGACAAAGAGACGACGGGCCTCGTCGTCTTCACGCGGACGTGGCTCGCGAAGAAGAGCCTGTCGGCGCAATTTCGCGCGCACACGGTCAAGCGGCACTACCTCGCGATCGCGCACGGCGACGTGCCGAAGAAAAGGATCGAGTCGCACCTGATCGCCGATCGCGGCGACGGGCTTCGCGGATCGGCGCGTCAGCGCGAAGGGCAGCTGGCCATCACGCACGTCGAGCCCATCGAAGCGCTTCGCGAAGGAGATCTCCGCGCGACGCTCGTGCGCTGCACGCTCGAAACGGGACGCACGCATCAGATTCGAATTCATTTGTCCGAGATGGGTCACCCGATCGTCGGCGAGCGCGTCTACATCCGCGACTTCCGCGGCCCGACGATCCCCGCGCCGCGCGTGATGCTCCACGCGGCCGAGCTCGGCTTCGTCCATCCGAAGACGGAGCGCCCGGTGAAATGGCAAGAGCCGCCGCCCGCGGATTTCCTCGCGGTGCTCGCGCGCATGCGCGCTCAGTGAACGTCGAACGACTTGCCGACGACGCGCGACTGGTGGCCTTCCCACGGCGGAACGCGCGCCGCACGGAAGCGCGTCTCGATGCAGCGGCCTTCGGACGTGACGCGGTAGTCGCCGCGGTCGACCTTCGCGGAGACGACGAATCCGCTCGGCGCGAGGACGAGCATCACGTGACCCGATCCCGGCCTGTGGCTCGCATCGACGCAGTCGCCGACGTTGACCGTCTCGAGCGCGTGCGTGACGGCCTCGCGATTGAAATCGCCGCCGACCTGGGTGGACGAGCTCGGGTCGAGCTCGAGGACCGTGCTCGTATCCAGCATCATCGCACTCGGCGTCGTGGGTCTTGCGACCACGCGCGCGAAGAACATTCCACCCGCGATCGATATGGCGAGCGTCATCATGCCGACCGCGAGGAAAACGCGTCCCGTCTTCGTGCGGCTCGGAGCGACCTCGACGAGCCTCGCGCGGAGGCGTTTGTTTTCGCGCTCGAGCTCCGCGACGCGCGCGCGATGGTCAGCCTCCATGCGCTCGATGCGTTGATGCGCGGCATCGAGCTCGCTTCGAAAGGGATCCGTCATCGTAACTAATGCACGAGGAACCAGCGGACGGACGGCGTCACTTCGAGGTGGAAGTGATTGCGGTGTTGCCAGTTGTAATCGGGCGTGAGCTCGACGTTGAAGAGGTGCGCGTCGGCGGCCTCGCACGCGATCGCGCGGAGCGCGGTGGCTTCCGGCGTGACGGGCCATGGTCCCGTTCCCGGCCCGCACGTGCCCGCGCCGATGCGACCGTGGAAGTCGCGCTCGACTTGGAGCGTCGAACCGTCTTTGCGCTTGAACCATCCCGCGTCGATCGCGAGCGCGCCGTCGTGTTGTCTACCGAGCGTGGTGAGGTGCGCGTTCGGTGGGCGATACACGGAGAAATGAATGACCTCGACGACGTCGTGACGCGCAAGGATCGCGGAAAAATCATCGAGCGCGAGCGCGAGCCGGCAGTCGACGATCTCCCACGGCGACGTCGCGCGCTGCGACGCCGGCAGCGTCGAGTGATACGTGACGCCGTGGAGCGCGCCCGTGAGGCGCACCGGCGCGAGCACGCCGCGCGCCTGCGCAACCGGGACGAACGGGATCTGCCGCCGATGAAGCTCAGCCTCGCACGTCGCGCGGTCGAGGTTGCCGTAACGCGCGGCAGGTGTTGCCGACGGATTGCGCGGGACCTGCACTTGCGTTTGCGCCTGCGGTTCGGTCGCGGCATGTTGCACCGCGAGCGCGAGCGGCAGGAAGAGAAACGCGTACATCTACGCGCTAGATTACCGCGCTCCGCCAAACTGGCTGACAATTTGCGGAAGACATGGAGCTCAGTTACCGCGCCAAACAGATTCTCTACGCGGTCATCTCCGAGTTCGTCGCGACCGGCGAGCCCGTCGGATCGCGCACGCTCTCGAAGAAGGCGGGGATCGATCTGTCCCCTGCGAGCATCCGCAACGTGCTCGCGGATCTCGACGAGCTCGGTTATCTCGTCCAGCCGCATACGAGCGCGGGGCGCGTCCCGACGGACAAAGCGTTTCGTCTCTTCATCGACGCGCTCATGCACGTGCAGCAACTCTCCGCTCAGGAGCACGCGCGCATTCGCGCGCACATCGACGTCGTCGCGCAAGCGCCCGGGCGCGACGTGATCCGCGAAACGGGAAAATTGCTGAGCGAGCTCACCGGCACCGCTGCGGTCGTCGTCGCGCCGCGCACCGAAGCCGCGACGCTCCGCACGCTCCGCTTCGTCGCCCGTCGGACAAGAGCTCCTCGCAGTGCTCGTCATGTCGAACGGCACCGTGCAAAATCGTTTCGTCGGCGCGACGGCCACCGGATCGAGAGCTCGTCTCGCTCCACAACTTGCTCGACGACGTCATCGAAGGGCGCACGCTGCGCGAGCTCCGTGATCTCTTCGCGCGCAGGCTCGCGACGGAGCGCGTGCGCGCGGACGCGATGCGCAAGCGCGCGTTCGAGCTCGGCGAGGCAGCGCTCTCGGGCGTCGCGACGCAGCAAGGCGAGCTCGTCATCGAAGGCCAAGCGAAGCTGCTCGAGCAACCCGAGTTCAAAGACGCGCAAGGCATGAAGACCGTGATGACGCGCTCGACGCGCCCGAGCGGCTCGTCGCGCTGCTCGACGCGACGATCGCCGCGGGCGGCGCGGCGTCGTCGTCGGCAGCGAAGCGGGCGATCTCGGCGGTGGGCAGCTCTCGATCGTCGGCGCGGCGTACACCGACCACGGTCAGCGCGCGGGCGCGCTCGGAGTCATCGGGCCGACGCGAATGGACTACCCGAAGGTCGTGCCGCTCGTGGCCGCGACCGCCAACGCGATGAGCGCGTTCATGATGGACAGCCCGCCGTCCGACCGCGACCTCGCTCCCCGAGGAGTCGATGACGACGACTCGGCGTAACTGATGTAGTCCTGCCCGCAATGCCGACGGCGCCGCCGGATCTGCCCGGCAGCTCACGACGACTCGCCGCTCGACCGCGCGCTTGCGCTGATGCTCGCCGACGAGCGCGAGGCCGCGCTGCGATGGAGCGCGGCGGTCGTCAGCAGGAGGAGGCGGTCCCGAGCGCGCTCATCCTCACGTGCCGGCTCCTCGCCGACTGCGGGCCGCACCGAGGCGGCGATCGAAGGCTTCGAGCTCGGCCTGAGCGCGCGATCGACGCGGGCAATCTTCCGCTCGCCGTCGCGGCCGTCGCCGACCTGCGCAAGCTCGGCGCGAACGTGGACGACGCACTTCGACGCCATCGCGGCCGCGTTTTGCGCTCGGCTCGCCGCGCTTGACCGACAGGCCGCGCCGCCGCCGCCGCCGCTCCCGTACGTTCTAGAAGTTCCAGCCGCTCTCCTCGTTCCTCACGGGGCCCGCGCTCCTCTCGAAGGCGACGCGAGATCATCCACGAGGCGAGCGAGCAAGTACGAGCAATCGCGCGGAGACGCCGAGCCGCCGCTCGTCGCGCCCCTACCGCTTTTCTCTGCGCTCGAGAAGGACGGCTTGCGCGCGCTCATCACGGCTTCGAGATGATCACCGTGCCCGCCGGCAAGCACGTCATCACGCAGGGCGAAGAGGGCGCCGAGGCGTACATCGTCGCGCGCGGCGAGCTCGAGGTGCGCCGCGAGACCGAGGATCCGCGACGACGTCGGGCCCGACGACGATCACGCTCGCGCGCCTCGCGAACGGCGCGCTCTTCGGCGAGATGGCGCTCCTCTCGCGCGCGCCGCGCGCCGCGAGCGTCGTCGCGTGTCGTCCGTCGATCCTGCTCGTCGCGCGCCGCGAGGCTCTCGAGGCCGTCGCCGAGAAGCGTCCCGAGGTCGGCGTCGAGCTCGCCGCGCACTGTCGCCGTCGCATGGTCGCGAACCTCGTGCGCACGTCGCCCGTGCTCCTCGCCGTCGACCGCAGCGAGCGCCCCGCGCTCGTCGAGCGCTTCGAGACGAAGGTCTACGAAAAAGGCGAGAAGCTCATCGCCGGAGGACGCGACACGACGGCCTGCACCTCGTTGCATCCGGCGAGGTCGCGGTCGTCGGACACGAAGGCGGCGAGTCGTTCGTGATCTCGACGCTCGGCGTCGGTGACGTCGTCGGCGAAGTCGCGCTCGTGCTTCGCCGCAAAGCGAACGCGGACGTCGTCGCGGTCCACCCGACGGTCACGCTCTACCTCCCGCGCGAAGACTTCATCTCGCCTCGATCCGCGAGCACCCCGCGATCTTGCAGAGCCTCTACTTCCTCGCGATCGAGCGCGACGAAGAAACGGCGTCGGTCATGAGCGTGTCGTCGGTGAACGTGGCAGAAGACTACGTGCTCGTCTGACCATGTCCGAGGACCACGCGCACGCACGCGCACGATCACGACCACGATCACGATCACGAGCACGCGGCTTGTCGAACCGCACGAGCGCACGGCAGGATTTCGCCGGCGCGGCGTCACCGGTCTCGTGGCTCGTCCTGTTCTTCGTGCTCGAGCTCGTCGGCGCGATCGCCGCGCGGAGCGAGCGTGCTCCAGGCAGACGCGCATCCATTTGCTCGATGGACGTCTTCGCGCTCAGCATGAGCCTGTCGCGATGCGCCTCGCCGTGCGCCGGCCGACGCCGCGTTTCACGTTCGGGTTGCGTCGCGCCGAGCCCGTCGCCGCCATCTTCAACGGATTGCTCGTGCTCGGCGTGACCGTCGAGATCGTCGTCGACGCCGTGCACGCGCCTCCAGACGAGCGCGGAGCCCGAAGCCGGGATCATGCTCTTCGTCGCGACCGGCGCGCTCTTCGTGAACGGTTTGAGCGCGTGGCTGCTCCACGGCGTGATCCACGCAGGGCACGATCACGATCACGATCACGATCACGGCCACGATCACGGTCCAAGAGCAAGCAGGGCCACGCGCTGAACCTGCGCGGCGCGTGGCTCCATCTGCTCGGCGACACGCTCGGCTAGCGTCGCGGCGCTCGTCGCAGCGCTCGTGATTCGCTTCGGCGGACCGTCTGCAGCCGATCCGATCGCGAGCTTTCTCGTCGCGGCGATCCTCATTTTCGGCGCGATTCGTTTGTTGCGCGATGCGCTCGCTCGTTCTCCTCGAGGCAGCGCCGCCGCACCTCGACGTCGGTCGCATTCGCACGATCATCTGCGGCCGTAGCCTGGTGTGATCGACGTTCACGACATGCACGTGTGGTCGCTCGGCGCGGGGCACGACGCGATCGCCGTGCACGTGCACTCCGATGGCTCGCATCCGCTACTCGGTCACGAGCTCGCGACGCGGCTCCGCAAAGCGTTCGACGTCGAATACGTCACGGTGCAGATCGAGGGCGCGACGGATGCGTGCGGCGCGCCGCCGTCTTTGTATCGCGACTCAGGCGGGGGAGAGCCACGCGAGAAGGTCGACGTCGGGTCCCGGAGCGACGAGTAGCGCTTCGATCGTGACCGCCGACACGCGCGTGCCGAACGGCGCGATGCGAAGCTCGCCGCCGCCACCGCGCCACACGACGACGCGCACGGCTTGCGACGCGCGAAACGACGGCTGCGTCTCGTCTTGGGGCTCCGGTTTGTACGGCGCAGCGCCGATGCGCGTGCGCTCCGTTCCGTAGACCTCGCCGAGCGAATCGAGATCGACGTTCGCCTCCGTCGGCCATGCGTCCGCTTCGTTCGTGGCGACGGGCTTCACGACGACGAGATCGGTGTCGGTTCGCTCGTCGCTCGTGGAAGGCGTCTTTCCTTTCGGTGGAAGCTTCGTCTGCGCTTGCGTCATCTTCCGCGTCGCCGCGAGCGACGACATCTGGCGCGTCTTCGGTTGTTGGAGCTTGCTCGCGTTTTTCGTCGGCGCGCTTTTTTGCGGCGCAGTCGCAGCGGCGGGTGCTTTCGGCGTCGTCGCGGGCGGCGGCGGCGTTGCGCTGAGATCCGCAGCGGCCTTCGCGAGCTCGAGCGCGCGACTATCGTGCTCTGCTTCGGATGCTGCTTCCGCGGCGCGCCGCAGCCACTTGAGAGCCTCCGCGCGATCACCGCGCGCGAACGACGTCGCTGCAGTCGAGAGCGCCCACGACACGTCTTCCGGATCGTCGTCCCGCACTTTCGGAATCGGACTCGTGCTCATCGGTCCATAGACTATTCGATCACTGCGTCCTTCGGCAGACGGCCTTCGGCGCGCTCGGGGCGGCCACCGCCGCGGCCGCCTGTTTTCGCGGCGAGCACTTTGAGCCACGCGCCGCAATCGAACGACGCCGCCCCTCCGCGCTGCACGACGACGAGAATGCCGTCGCCGTCGGGCGCCGTGCAAATCGCGACGACGTCGCCGCGCGCGTTCGCGAGGCGACCCGCGAGCGTTCGCAGGAGCGCCACGTCCCCATCGGCGCGCGCGACGCGCACCATCGTCGTCCCGGTAGGCGACGGCGGCGTCTCCGCCAAGATGCTCTTCGCCAAGAGCTCGAAGAGCTCGCCGCGCGCGCTCGCGAGCGCGTCGGTGCGATCCTTCAGATCGTTTTGCAGCTTCGCGACCGCCGAGCCCACGTCGAGCACGCCGCACGTGAACTTCTGCGCGAGCGCGGCGAGCACGTCTTCTTTCGCGCGTGCGTCCGCGAGCGCGCGCGTCGCCGCGTGAAACGAGACGCGCATTTTTCCTTTGTATCGCTCGACGTGCGCGACGCGCACGAGCCCGATTTGCCCCGTGCGCGTGACGTGCGTGCCGCCGCATGGCGTGAGATCGAAGCCCTCGACGTCGATGATGCGAACGCCCGCCGACACTTTCGGAGCCCGCCTCAGGTCCATCGACGCGAGCTCTTCGGCGGTCGGAAAGAGCGCGCGCACCGATACGTCCGAGCGGATCACGTCGTTCACGAGATCCTCGGCGCGGTGAAGCGCGGCGTCGTCGATCGCGGATCGATTCGACGTCGAGCGTGCACGAAGTCGAGCCGAGTCGCGCGGAGACCGTCGGCGCCTTCGCTTCGTCGAGGAGCGCGCGCGAGAGCATGTGCTGCGCGGTGTGTTGCGCCATGTGGTCGCGCCGGCGAAGGACGTCGATCTCGCATCGCGCGACCGCGCCCGCATCGACCGCGATCGCGCTCTCGAGCACGTGATGGATCGTGCCGCCGTCGTCGATTTGCGTGTCGAGCACGCGAATCACGTCGGACCCGACGCGAATCGTGCCGACGTCACCGAGCTGGCCGCCGCCCTCGGGATAGAAAATCGTCTCGCCCAAGACGAGCGACGGCTTGTCGCCGAACGTGCTCGCCAAGGAGACGCGTGCGTCGAACGTCGAAAGAAACGGGTCGTCCCAGTATTTTTTTCCCGAGGCCATGCGTTAACCTGTCGTGGAGCACTTTACCTCGCCGGCTGACGTGCTCGTCGCTTTCGTCGCGTTTCCCTTTTTGATCGCGTTTGCCGTGCTCATCGGCGCGCCGCTCGCCATGTACCGCGCCGCAGAGCGGGCGCGGCGGTCGAGCTGGGACACCACGCGACCGACGCTCCTCTTCGCGGGCGCGTACCGCGCGACGGTCGCCCTCGTGCCGATTCGCGTGCGCATGCCGCGCGTCATCGTCGCGGCGAGCCTCGCGACGTTCTACATGCTCGTGCCCTCGCTCGCCGTCCTCCCGCTCGCGATGCTCGGCGTGTGTAGAGAGATCGAGACGCGCACGCTCGGTCCCGCAATCGTCTTCGGGGCGCAAGGCGTGGCGCTGTCGATCGCGACGACCGTCATCGGCGTGCGCCTTCTTCGCCGCGCGTCGCTCGGTCGCGGCGCGCTCGCGATTGCGTCGTGGGAGGTTGCGTTCGCCGTCGCGCTCGCGATTGCGATGCTCTCGGGTGTCGGGGCTGATTTTGCGCCGCTGTTTTTCAGTTACGCGATCGCGACGGCGCTCCATGCGTTCGTCCTCCTCGCCGCAATCGTCGCGCACCAGCGTGCTACGCTCGCGCGGGATGAAGCTCACGATCAACGGTGAAGCGCGCGACGTTCCGCGCGCGATGTCGATCGCGGAGCTTCTCGTTCACCTCGGGCTCACGGAAGGTCCCGTCGCCGTCGAGGTGAATCGCGCGATCGTTCCGCGCGCACAGCACGCGACGCACGCGATCGCCGACGGCGACGTGCTCGAGATCGTGCACATGGTCGGCGGCGGCTAAGCGCTCTCTATCTTTCGTGCCGGTTTGCTTCGTCGCGCGCGCGGATCACCTCGCGCGCGACGGCTTCACGCGCGCGCTCGGCGTAGTCGGCGGCGCGCGCCTTCGCGGGCATCTCGAACGGTGCGCCGCACGAGAGCGCGACGAACGAAGGCGGCGCGGCGGCCATGCGCGAGAGGTGCTGCGGAAATGTTTCGTCGAGAAAGGCGGCTTGCGAGTCGCGCGAGTAAGCGAGCCCGACGGGCACGATCTCCGCGCCCGTTCCCGCCGCCGCGCTGAGCCCGCCCGCGTAGAACTTGCGAACCTCGTCGCCGGCGAACGTCGTTCCTTCGGGGAAGATCGTGATGCTCTCGCCCGCCGCGAGCATGTCGCGCATCGCGCGGATGGTCGCGGCGCCGCTGCGGAGGTTCTCGCGATCGACGAACACCGTGCCGAGCTTCCGCCCGGCGAGGCCGATGAGCGGCCAGCGCGAGAGATCGGCGCGACTCACCATGCGACCACCGAAGATGGAGAGGAGCACGAGCACGTCGGCGACGCCGCGATGATTGCTGACGACGAGACGTCCGCGCCCCGGCGCGCGCTTTGGGGGATCGTTTCTGGCGATCACGCGAAGCCCGAAGACGCGCAGCATCGCGTCGCACCACGCGCCGAACCATTGGTCGCGGAGCGCGTTCTTGTCGCGCGCGCCGAGCGCGTCGCGCAGCGAGTACCCCGCGAGCATCGTGGGCGTCAGCGCGGCGAACGCGGCGATGCGCGCCGCGCGGCGCGCGGAGGCCATCACCAGAGCCTCCGCAAACCGTATGCGATCCACTCGAGGCCGCGCCGAAACATCGCGCGCGAGCGCCACTCGTCGAGATCGATGCGTCGCGCGTTCGTGCAGTCCTCGTCGAACGACGCGCGCACGTGTCGCGCGAACGCTTCGTCCTCGACGGCGAGGTTCACTTCCATGTTCTTTCGCCACGAACGCTCGTCGAGGTTGTAGCTGCCGACCGTCGCGAACGAGTCGTCGATGACGGCGGTCTTCGCGTGCATGACGCGATTGGGCATCACGTAGATCTCGATCGAGTGGCGCATGAGCTGATCGAAGAACGCTTCGACGGCGAACTGGACGATCTGCACGTCGCCGCGCTCGGGGACGAGGACGCGCACGCGCACGCCTCGCGAGGCGGCGTGGACGAGCGCGCCACGCACGGATCGATTCGGCACGAAATACGGGTTCGCGATGTCGATGCGCGATTGTGCGAAGTAGATGTGGCGCAGATACTCGCGGCGCACGTCGCGGCGCTTGCGAGCGGGATTCGCGAGGACGTACACGCGCTGCGAGCGGCGCCGCTTGCGGTGGAGGACGTCAGCCGGTGCGGGCGTGAGCGACGCGCGCCGCCACGCGTCGAAGAACAGCGTGCGGAGCTCGCTCGCGACGCCGCCGCGCACGCCGATCATGTCATCGCGCCAACCGCCGCCGCCTTCGCTCGTGGGTGCCCACTCGCGGCTCAAGTTGATTCCGCCGATGAAGCCGATCTTCCCGTCGACGACGAGCATCTTGCGATGGTCGCGCCGCTCGAGCACATCGAGCGTGAGCGTGTTGCGAAGCGGGAAGATCGTGTGAAAGGGGACGATCTCGCCGCCGGCGCGCGCGAGCGCGGCCCAAAATCCCGGCGTGATCGAGATGCTGCCGATCGCGTCGTAGATCACGCGCACGCGCACGCCGGCCTTCGCGCGCGCGACGAGCGCGTCGAGAAATCGAAGGCCGACTTGATCCGGGCTCACCCAGTACATCTCGAGGAGCACCTCGCGCTCGGCGGCGGCGATCGCGGTGAGCATCGCGGGGAACGCCTCTTCGCCGTCGCGGAGGAGGCACACCTCGTCTTCGTCGACGCGGAACCACGTGGGCTCGCTCACGGCGTCCTCTTTTGCGAGATGCGCGGGCGCGCCGCGACGATGACGAGCGCGTCGTCGCGGAGGATCGCGGCGGCTGCGGCGCGCACGGCGTCGAGCGTCGGTGTCTTCGTGGGCTTGTCGTCGCGGAAGAGCGCGATGACGCGCGCGCGTGGATCGCGCATCGCTTCATCGCGCGCGGCGGCGTCGCGCTTCTCGACGCGCGCGATGTCTTCGGCGCGGAGCGCGCCCTGCCTCAAGCGATCGAAGAGCGCGCGAGTCTGCGCGACGGCCGCGTCGAGCGCGGTCGCGGGGGCGTCGAGATGCACGACGATCGCGCGCGAGCCGGGAACACCAAGGACATGCGCGCTTCGCTCGCGCGTGAGACCGTCGCCGAGCGCCGCATCGAGGAGACCGCCGTCGCCGTCGAGCGCGCTCGCGATCGCGGATGCTTCGCTCTCCATCGGCGGCGGAACGAGCGCGGCGACGTACGCTTCGCTCGTCCCGTCCTCCGTCGCGACCGCATACGTCCCGGGCTTCGGCGGTTGTGGCGCAGCCTGAGCGGGGCACGCGCGCACGAGACCATGTGCGACGAAGCGATCGACGCGCGCGATGGCGGCGTCGGCTCGCGCGGCGTCGTCGTTCGCGATGACGGCGACGCGTATGGGGCCGCGGCGAAGAGCGTCGGCGCGCGTGGCGATCGCCCCGTCGGACAAACGCAAGAGAGCGAACGCGGTGCCGCTCGGAAGAACCGACGACGGGCGCGACGGCGCGATCGCTTGCGCGAGCGCCGCGAGACCCGGGCGCACCGATTCGAAGAGTCGACTTTGCGCCGCGCGTGCGTGATCGATCGGATCGACCGCGAAGCTCCAGGCGAGCGCATCGGCGAGCGACTTCGCGTCCGCGGCGCTCGCGATGATCCCGACGCCGTCGGTTGCGATCCACGGCTCGGCCAGGACGCCGCGCCCGCGCGCGATCGTCGCTGCGGCGAAAGCGAACGCTGCGGATGCACCAGCGTCGCTTTCCGATTCGCCGGAGGTTCCGCACGGGGACGCCACGAGCATCCACGAAGACGACTGCCCGCTCTCCACGCGCGTGCGCGACTCGACGACGCGCGCCACCGCCGCGCGGTTGGCTTCGTCGATCGCGCGAGCGAGCACGTCGCGCGAGCTCTCCGCGTTCGCGTCGGCGATCCCGATGACGACGCTGGGCGCGTCGTCGACGCGCGTCTCGTGATCGGTCGCGAGCGCGATGATCGCGGCTTGCTCCGCCGCGTGCGCCGCGTCCGTCGACCACGCCATGTCCGCGTCGCGCGCGCTCTCGATCGCGAGGCGCGTCTCGCGCGTGACGAGCGCCGCGATCGCCGCGATTTTCGGGACGCTGCTCGCATCGACGTGAACGCGAACCGACAAGCACGCGCCGCGCGCGGAGAGCGCGCCGCTCACCGATCGCACGCGCGCGCTCGCATCGGCGGCGAGGATCGCGCCGAGCGGCGATGAATCGCCGAGAGCGCGCGCCGCGCCGAGCACGCGAACGTCGCCGCGCCAAGCGATCGACACGATCGACGAACCTGCGGGCGTTTCGCCCGTCGCGTCGTAAAGTCTCGAGCGCCGCGTGCGCGCTCGCATCCGCGATGCTTCCGCTCGCGAGCGCCGGCGCGCTAGGCGCATCGTTCACGCCGACGACCGCGAACGCGACGCGCTCGCGAACCGCAGCCGCAGCTCTCCACGACTCGATCTCCGCGGCGAGAGGCATCGACGAATCGGCGGGCGGCACGAGCACACCTTCGCACGACGCGATCGCCTCTGCATCGCCGAGCACGCGCGGGAGCGCCGCGAGCGCGAGCACCTTGCGCTTCACCGTCGTGAGGTCCGTCCCGTCCGTCACGCGATCGCCGAGCGCGGACGCGATGCGCGCAATCGCACGCTCGGCTTCGCGCGTCCTCGTGACGATGCGCACGCCATCCGCTTGCGGCGTCGCGAGCATGCCCGTTCTCGCCTCGATGAGCCCCGCGAGCGCGACGGGCACGAGCGCGCCGCGCGCGCCGCCGATGCCGCGCGTCGACACGAACGCCGCGACCGCGGGGCTCGGATCGCCCTCGCGTTGCACGATCGCCATCGCCGCGCGTCCAGGCGAGCGCACGACGCGCACGGACTTCGGCGCGCTCGCCCGTGGATGCGGCGCGATGGGCGCGGGCGCGCCGCACGCCACGACCCAAACCCCAAACACGAAAGGGAGCAGCGCGTGCGCTGCTCGCCGCGTGTTCATTGTTGCAGATCGTCGATCGAGCGCGGGGCGATGAAGAGGCTGAAGAAGAAGTCCACGATGCCCGTGATCGACTTGAAGTGCGTTCCCGCCGCGAACGAGTTCGACGTGTTCGAGCCGTTCCACGCTTGAAGATCCCAGAGCTCGTTGTTGATGGCAGGACCGTTCACGTAGCTCGTGATGTCGGCGGTGATGCGACCGGACGAGTCCGACGGGGAGGGAGCGTTCAGCACGGTGACGTCTTGTATGGTGACGAGCATGCCGATCCATTGACGCCCGGTGGAGAACTGGAGCAGATCGCTGAGCTGAACGACGACGGGCGCGGGGAAACGCGTCTCGTACGCGAGCGAGATTTGCGGCTTGTTCATCTGCGGAAGGAAAGCCGGCGCGAAGTTCACCGTGCTCCCGATCGTCGACTGCTCGACGTACTGCCCGGTCATGTTGATCACGTCGCCCGGCGCGAGACGGAGGTTCGCGGGGATGAACGTGGGCGAGTACATGCTGATGCCCGCGTACGGACCGGTTTTGTCCACGTCCTGAACGAAGATGCCTCCGCGGCTCTTGCCGTTGTGCGTCTCGTCGAACGTGTCGACCGCAGTCACGACGACGCTCGTCACGTTCACGTTCTGCGTTGCCGCGTGGCCCGCCGTCGATGGGTCTTGCACCGCGCGAAGGCGCACGCCGTCACCGAGGACGTCGTGTGGCGCCGGATTGGGTTGATCGTTCTGGTTCTGCGAGGTGCACGCGAAAACCAAAACCAGGGAAGAAAGAAGGACCCCGTACTTCACGAGGTCTCCATAGCACGCTTCAGGCAGCGCGTTGCATCGCTTCGAGACGAGCCTGGATCTTGTGCTTCTTCGAGTAGACGGTCTTCACGCTGATCTTCATGCGTTGTGCGATCACCGTCGGGTCGAGGCCTTCGCCGAAGTAGAGCGCGGCGAACGCGCGGTCGCGCGCGCTGAACGTTTCGAGGAGCTGCTGCGCGATGGCGGCGCGCTGGCGCTGCGCGACGGACTCGAACGGATCGGGCGTCTCGGCGACGAGGTCGGTCGCCTCGGTGAGCGCCGCTTTGCCCGGCTCGCGACGAACCGAGCGGAGGTAGTCGTACGCGCAGTTGATGGCGAGAAGGCCAATCCAGCTCGAGAAGCGATTGCCGCGCTCGGGGTCGAACGTGCGGAGCTTGTGCATGTCGTTGGCGAGGAGCGAGAGGCGAAGCTGCCCGCCGATCTCGCGGACGTCGTCCACGCTCACGACGGAGCTGAAGCGACGCGTGACCTTCAAGATGCAGCGATCGATCAGGCGCTCGTAGCGGCGCTCGAACTCGCGCCACGCGACGGGTTGGCTTTTGATGAGCTTTGCGAGGAGCTGCTCGTCGCTCCACGCGCTCGCATCGACCACCGCCGCAAACGTTCCACTTTGACGCTTCGAGTTCATGCGGGGGTGTTTTGCAGCCGGCATGCCATGGTGTCGCAACACGAAAACCCCGTGAAAACAGGGGTTCGGCGTAACGTTGGACCGTAACGTTACGCTCGCGCGTCCCGCGCTTGTTACGGCGCTGTTACGCTTTTTTGGACAGCACGAACGCCTTGATCGCGCGCATCGGCACGTCGGTCGGGCAGATCGCTTCGAGCTCCACAAGGCGCGCATCGTCGATCGCTGTGAACGATCGCGCGGCTGCATCGAAGTCCGGCATGCTGCGCGACGACGCGAGGACGAGATCCATCACGCCGCCAAACGTCCCTTTCGATCGAACGATGCGCGACGCTTCGCCCACGTCGCAGCGTCCACACGCGATGCAGCGGCTGAAGCTCGGGAGGCGTTCGCGTTCGCCCTCCGTCAGCGCGCCGAGCTTCTCCTTCTCGGCGTAGCTCTTCTGGAACGCCGCGAGCCCACGCCGCTCGCCGAAAATCGGCGCGATGAGCGTCTTGATGAGCGCCCACGCGAGAATCACGAGCGCGTGCAGTCGTTCCACATCGCCGGCTTATCATTTCTTCACCGTTTGCACCGCTGACCCTTAACGGTTGGTCCGCATGCTCTTCCTCGAAACGGAGGAACATCATGCTCGGGTTCATTTTCGGAACGGTATGTTTGATCGCGCTCATCAAGGTTGCGCGACGTGGTCATCACGGCTGGCGCCATGCGCACGGCTGCGGCCACGGTTACGGCGGCTTCGGCGGTCACGGCTTCCACCACGATCACGGCGATGGCCGGGGATTCGGTGGCTTTCGCGGACGCTGGGGCGGAGGTGGTTTCGGCGAAGGCTTCATGATGCGCGGTTTGTTTTCGCGCCTCGAGACGACGCCGGGACAAGAGCGCGTCATCAAGGACGCGTTCCAAAAGGTGCGCGACACGATGCGCGAAGCGCGCACGGAGTGGCGTGACACGTCGGAGCTCTCGTCGCTCTTTCGCGGTGAAACGTTCGACCGCACCGCGGCCGAAGGCGTGAGCGGAAAAGCCGACGCGTCGTTCGCGAAGGTGCGCGTCGTGCTCGTCGAAGCGCTCGCGCAAATTCACGAAGCGCTCGACGATCGCCAGCGCCGCATCCTCGCCGACTTCATCGAGTCGCGCGGTCGCGGATTCTTCGGTCGCGATTTCGGACGCGGCGTCAGCAACGACGAAAGGTGGGTGTGACGATGCGAAGGCGAATCATCATGGCGCTCCTCGCGCTCGGAGCCATCGGCGGCTTTGCCGCGGGCTTCGCGCACATGCACCACGCGTGTCACAACGAAGGCAGTTGGGCGTGCCAAAGGCACGGTCAATGACTCTTGCTGGGAAGGGCGGCGCAGCCGCACGTTCCCAACTGGCACTCCCATGCAGACTGCGCTGACCAGCACCACGATTCGCGCTAGTCATGTGAGCGCCATGCGCGTGCTCCTCATCGACGACGACGCCCGGCTGTTCGAATTGCTCTCGAGCTACCTCGAACAGAACGGCGTCGCCGTGAAGGGCGCGCGCGACGGAAAAGAAGGTCTGAAGATGCTCGAGGAGGGCGGCGTGGATGCCGTCCTCCTCGACGTCATGATGCCCGGCATCGACGGACTCGAAGTGTGCAAGCGCATCCGCGCGCAGAGCAACGTGCCCGTCTTGATGCTCACCGCGAAGGGCGACGAAACGGATCGCGTCGTCGGTTTGGAAATCGGCGCCGACGATTACATCGCCAAACCGTTTTCTCCGCGCGAGCTCCTCGCGCGCATTCGCGCCGTCGTTCGGCGCGTTCAACCCGAGGTGCCCGTCGAGCGAATCACCGTCGGCGACATCTCGATCGATCTCGGTCGTCGCGAGGTGACGCGCGCCGAATCGCGCGTCGAGCTCACGGGCATCGAGTTCGACATTCTCGTCGCGCTGATGCGGCGCGCCGGTCGCGTCGTCCCGCGTGATTCTCTCCTCACGGAAGCGGGTCGCGGCGACGTCGTCGTCGGGGAGCGCACCGTCGACGTTCACATCTCGCACTTGCGACAAAAGCTCGGAGACGATCCGAGAGGTCCGCGTTTGATCAAGACGGTGCGCGGCGTCGGTTACGTCTTGTCGAAGGAGTGACGCGTGCGGAGGCGTTGGAAGCATCATCGTCACTGGCACGAAGCCGACGAGGGCATGCGCCGCGGATGGATTCTGCGGTGGCGCCTTCAGCGACGCATCTTCATGACGCTCGCGATGGCGATCTTCATCACCGTCGGCATCGGGATGATCCTCGCGCACTCGCTCGGCATCGTCGTGCACAAGCCACCGGGGCACGTGGCGATGGGTGTCTTCGTGTCGCTCTTCATTTTGTGGACGTTCTCGCGGTTCATGGCGCGTCGTATCGCGTCGCCGCTCGCGGACCTCGAGCACACGCTTCGCCAAATCGGTTCGGGCGACGTGCGCGCGCGCGTCGACGTACATGCACGTCACATGCAGATGGGCGAGATGCCGATCCTCGCGCACACGATCAACGAGATGGCAGGGCGACTCGACAAGCAGCTGTCGGATCAGCGCGCGCTCCTCGCGACGGTGTCCCACGAGATTCGAACGCCGCTCGCGCGCATGCGCTTGCTCGTCGAGTTCGCGCGCGACAACGCCGACGAGACGAAGCGTGCGGAGCAGCTCGACGAGCTCGACAAGGAAATCGTCGGCGTCGATGCGCTCGTCAGCGAGCTCCTCGCGGCGAGCCGCATCGACTTCGGCGCGCTGCGGCGCACGGAGCTCATCGCATACGACGTCGCGAAGCAAGCGCTCGAGCGCGTCGGGCCGCAGGGCGCGCCGCTCGACGATCAATCCGAAGGCGCGACGTTCCTCGGCGACGCGACGCTCGTCGCGCGCGCCGTCGGCAACCTCCTCGAGAACGCGAAGCGTCACGCGGGCGGCGCGGTTCGTTTGCGCATCGTCGAGCGCGGACCGCGCATCGCATTCGAGGTCGACGACGACGGCCCGGGATTTTCTCCGGGCGAGGAGAAGCAGGTCTTCGAGCCGTTTTATCGCGGCAAGAACGGAAGCGGAAAGCCGGGCGAGTCGGTCGGGCTCGGGCTCGCGCTCGTCAAGCGCATCGCCGAAGCGCACGGTGGCCGCGCGTACGCGCAGAATCGCGACGGTGGCGGCGCGCGCGTCGGGATCGAGCTTGCGCGCGCGTAGCCTTTGGTTGATCGCGTTCGCATCGTGCGGCCCCGCCGCCGAGCCGACGACGCCAGCAATCTCCGCCTCCGCCGCCGTCTCCGTCTCCGCGCCCGTCCCCGTCTCCGCCTCCGTCTCCGTCTCCGAACCGCCGCCTCCTCCGCCACCGCGCGTCGAGGGTCCGATCTTCGAGAGCGGTTTCGCGTCGTGGTACGGCGCCGCGCTCGCGGGACACAAAACCGCGAGCGGAGAAATCTTCGATCCGTCGCTTCTCACGGCCGCGCATCGCACGCTGAAGCTCGGCACCTGGGTCGAGGTTCGCCGCACCGACACGGGGAAGTGGGTGCGCGTGAAGGTCAACGATCGCGGTCCCGTGTCGCATCGCTTCGTGATCGATCTGTCGAGCGGCGCCGCGCGCGAGCTCGGCATGCTCAAGATGGGCGTGGCGCCCGTCGAGCTCCGTCTCGTGCGATGATTCGTGCGTGGCCGATCCCGTCACAGTCGCCGATCCGCACGCCGAAACGTTGCCGTCCGATCCGGCGAGCTCGAAGGGCGAGCGATCGACGGACGCGCTCATCGGTCAGACGCTCGGACACTTTCGCGTCGATGCGCACCTCGGTCGCGGCGGAATGGGCGCGGTGTATCGCGCGTGGGACTCGAGCCTCGAACGCGAAGTCGCGCTGAAGGTGCTGCTCGGCGCGTCGGACGCATCACGCGAGCGATTTCTCCGCGAAGCGCGCGTTCAAGCGAAGCTGCGCCATCCGAACGTCGTCCCGATTCACTTCGTCGGGCAATCGCCATCGGACAACGGCCCGGTTTCGTTTCTCGTGATGGACATCGTCGACGGCGAGTCGCTCGCCGACGTGCTCGCGCGCGAAGGTCCTCTCGAAGAAGCGCGCGCGCTCGATGTCGCCGATGCGATCGCACTCGCGCTCGCGGCGGGCGAGAGCGCGCAGCTCGTTCATCGCGACGTGAAGCCTTCGAACATCCTCATCGACAAACAAGGGCGCGTGATGCTCGCGGACTTCGGCCTCGCGAAGAACGTCGCCGTGACGAGCGACGACACGCACGATGATGCGCCCGTCTCCGGCCGCGCGAGCCTCGCGAGCGGAACGCTGACGCGCGCGGGTGCGATCCTCGGAACGCCCGCGTACCTCGCGCCGGAGCAAGCGCGAGGCGACGCGGTGGATTTTCGCGCGGACATGTATTCGCTCGGCGTGACGCTGTACGAAGCGCTCACGGGGCAGCCGCCGTTCACGGGTCAAGGCGCGCGCGCTCTCTTGCAACAGCACATCGCGGAGACGCCCATCGCGCCGCGCGTGCTCGCGCCGAAGGTGCGGCCCGCGGTCGAAGCGCTCTGTCTCAGGCTCCTCGCGAAGGATCCCGCGGCGCGCTTCGCGAGCTACGCCGAGCTCCGCGCCGCCATCGACGCTGCGCGCGTGAAGCCGATGGTTCCCGCGACGCGCTTCGTCCGCGTCGTCGCGCTCGCGATCGATCTCGCGGCGATTGGCGTCTATGCGTCCGTCGTCTTCATGCTCACGAAGAGCGCGACGGTGGGCTGGCTCCTCTCCACCGCGAGCTTCGGCGCGCTCGAGCGCGCGTGGTCGACGCCCGGAAAAAAATTGATGCGCCTGCGCGTCGTCGACGACAAGGGCGACCCGCCATCATGGCCGGCGATGATTGCGCGCTCGCTCCTTCGCCTCAGCGGGCCGATTGCCATCGCGATCGATTTCGATCTCATCGGGCCAAACGGGCTTCACCCGCTCGGCCTCGCGTCGAACATGATCACGTTCGGCGCGTTCGCCGCGTGGCTGCTCGTGATCGCCCTCTCGCTCCACGGTCGCGCGACGCGAACACGCGAGGTCTTCGTTTAGTCCACGCCGGCGTCCACGGCGGGGGAAATCGCGGCGGAATTACATGTATAGTGCACGCGCCACTCGTGCGGGTCGGTTCCTTTCGGAACGGGTGCGCCGCCGTAGCCGACCTCGCCCTCGTCGGTGATCTCGTAGCTCTTCTCGCCGCCGCATACGCGCGCCATCTCTTCGCGGGCCTTGACCATCGCGCTTTCGCGCGAGCCTTCGAGCGCGATTTCACCGCCGGTCTTCGATTCGGAGACGACGTGAAAGCTCGCACAACCCGCCAAAAGGCCGAGCGGGAGCGTCATAAAAAAAATGGCTCGAAGCTTCATCATGTGCGCGCTCGGGAAGTGTGTCTCGTGATATGGCGTACCACCGTCCGAACCCAACGAACCAGGGAGAACGATCGTCATGAACTTCGCCAACAAGAGCTTTCTCTTTTTCGGAACCGCCACCATCGTCAGCATCACCGGGTGCGCAGGACCGGACATGGTGATGCCCAATCCGGTCGTCACCGGCCAGCTCGCGCAGAACCGCATCGTCAAGCCGCACGGCTTCGCGGAGAGCCGCAGCGGTCTTCCCGTCGGATCGATGAGCGACGAGGTCAGCATCCAAGCGCTCGACAAGGCGCAGGTCTGCGTCGAGGTTTCGCTCCACGAGCTCTCGGCGATCGATTTGACGACCGCGGAAGTGAAGTTCGAGAGCGACACCGGCTCGATCCTCCAGCCGCAGCTGAACGCGGAGCCGCCGTCGAGCCAGACCTATCAAGGCCTCGTCGCGCACACCGAGCAGACCGGCACGCGCCTCGTTTGCAACTACAACAACGGCCAGAGCGTCTGCGAATCGCAACCCGTCTACTCGACGACGATGATCCCGGGCCCGGTCGAGGTCTACAACACGAAGGGCCGCATGTGCGCGCCGAACCAGAACCTCGTCCTGCCGACGACGAAGGAGCTCGCGCTCAAGATCACGACGCCGACGGCGGAGCCGGGCGCGTGGGGCATCGGCCACGGCCACAAGACGACGAAGTTCAAGTGGGCGTTTCAGTGAGAGACGCGGCGAGACTCACGCAAAATCACGCGTGAGTCTTGCCACTTCTCAAAGCACGCCATTCCTCGCGATTCGCTACGCGAATCGCGATGAGACAAGTCCAGCCTGAGGCCGCGCGCGAAGCGCGCTGGCCGAGGGCCGAGCGTTCGAGGAGCGAAGCGACGAGCGCGAGCTTAAGACGTGTGAGTCTCGAGCTGGCGTGACGCCGCGGCGCGAAGCGCCCGCGTGATCACGCGTGAGTCTTGTCACGCGCTGACAATGGGAAGCGCTCGCGCGGCGGGACGCGCGGAGCGAGCCGGCAAACCATCACGCGAGTCCGAAGTGATTTCGCCCGCGAGCGAGTGCTTGAAAGCCCGTGTGATGGCGACGTCGATCATCTTTCCGATCGCGTCGCGATCTTGCGCGCCCGAGACGTGGACGATCTCGTTCGCTTCGGTGCGCCCTTCGAACGTCGTCGCGTCGCGACCGTGACCGCACACGAGCACGCGCTGCGTCGTCCCGACGAGCGACGCGAGATTCTTCGCCGTCATCGTTTCGCCGAGCGCGAGGAGCGCCGCGAGCCGCGCTTCCTTCACGTCCTCGGGCACCTCGCCTTTGAGCTTGAGCGCGGGCGTGAACGGGCGCGGCGAATACTTGAATGCGAAGAGCGACACGAACTCCACCTCGCGCACGAGCGAGAGCGTCGCCTCGAAGTCCGCGTCCGTCTCGCCGGGGAAACCGACGATGATGTCCGTCGAGAGCGTGAGGCCCATTCGAGCCATTTTCAGCCGCGCCACGCGATCGATGTATTCTGCACGCGTATAGCGGCGGATCATTCGGCGCAAGACCGCGTCGCTCCCCGATTGAACGGGCAAGTGGACGTGACGCGCGAGGACGTCGAGATCGCGATGCGCGCGCGCGAGCGACGCCGTCGCGTGTCGCGGGTGCGGGCTCGTGTAGCGGAGGCGAAGGAGCTCGGGGACCGCGCGCGCGATCGCACCGAGTAGGTGAGGGAACTGCGTCTCGTCGGGGTCGTCACTCTCGGCGGACGGGAGCGCGGGATCGCGGAACGAGTCGACCGTCTGACCGAGCAAGACGATCTCGCGCGCGCCCGCGGACACGAATCGTTTGCACTCGGCGACGATGTCGGCGGCTGGTCTGTAGCGCTCCGGACCGCGCGTGTACGGCACGATGCAAAACGAGCAGCGCTCGTCGCAGCCTTTCATCGTCGTGACGAACGCGCTGACGGGCGTGCGGCCCGCTTGCGGATTGGCGGCGAGAAAGCGCGGCGACTCCACGTCGAAGACGGCATGCGTGCGCGGCGGGCCGCCCGAGCGCGTGTGCTCGAGCAGCGCGGGCAGCTCTTCGATGTTGTCGGGACCGATCGACCAAATCGAGCGCCGGCTCTCGCGCGAGCAGCTTGTCTCCCTCTTGCTGCGCTACGCACCCCGCGACGACCAAGATCAAATCGCGTCCCTCGACGTGTCGCGCGCGCTTCATCGCCGCGAGACGCCCGAGCTCGCTCCGGAGCTTCTGCTCGGCCTTTTCGCGCACGCTGCACGTGTTGAGCACGATCACGTCCGCGCGCTCGACATCTTCTTCGTCGCGCCAGCCGTGCGCGCGCAAGAGCTCCGCCATGCGCTCGGAGTCGTGCACGTTCATCTGGCAGCCGAACGTGTGGACGTGAAACGTGGCGGCCATGGGATGGCGCGGATCTAGCATGAAAACGGTGGTACGCTCACCCTCGCCATGACTGCCCATTTCGAAAATCTCGTCGACGTCTTCGATCAATCCATCGCGGAGTTTTCTTCGCGCGAGCTCTTCGGAACGAAGAAGAACGGAACGTGGACATGGACGACGTACGCGGAGTTCGGCGCGCAAGTGAACGAGCTGCGCGGCGGCCTCGCGTCGATCGGCGTCACGCGCGGTGACAAGGTCGCCGTGATCGCGGACAACCGCGTCGAGTGGGCCGTGATCGCCTACGCATGCTTCGGTCTCGGCGCGTCGATGGTGCCGATGTACGAAGCGCAGCACGACAAGGATTGGGAGTTCATCGTTCGAGATTGCGAAGCGAAGGTGCTCGTCTGCGCGACCGAAGCCATCGTCGGCAAGACGAAGAAGTTCTTCGCGGAGATCCCGACGCTCAAGCACATCGTGTCGCTCGAGGATCGAGACGGCGAGGGCGGCGAGAGAATCTCCACGTACGCGGCGCTCCGCAAATCGAACAAGAACGTCCCCGCGATCAAACCCGGCAAAGACGACACGTGCTGTCTCATCTACACGAGCGGCACGACGGGCAACCCGAAGGGCGTGATCCTCACGCACGGCAACATCGCGTCGAACATCAACTCCGTCCACGACGTCTTCCCGATGGACAAAGAAGATCGCTCGCTGTCGTTTCTGCCGTGGGCGCACTCGTTCGGTCAAACGTGCGAGCTTCACACGCTCCTCTCGCGCGGCGCGAGCATGGCGCTCGCGGAGTCGACGCAGAAGATTCTCGAGAACCTCGGCGAGGTGAAGCCGACGCTCCTCTTCAGCGTGCCGAGGATCTTCAACAAGCTCTATCAAGCGGTGCAAAAGCAGATCGCGGAGCAGCCGCCGATCGTGCAGAACCTCGTGAAGAAGGCGCTCAAAGCGACGGCGAAGGAGCGCGCCCATGAGCGTCTCACGATCAGCGAGCATCTGACGCTCGCCGCGGCGGACAAGCTCGTCTTCTCGAAGGTGCGCGCGCGCTTCGGCGGTCGATTGAAGTACGCGTTCTCCGGCGGCGCGGCGATCTCGCGCGACGTCGCGGAGTTCATCGACTCGCTCGGCGTCACCGTCTACGAAGGCTACGGCCTCACGGAGACGTCGCCGATCTCGACCGCGAACTGGCCCGGCGAGCGCCGCATTGGATCCGTCGGCCGCGCGATCCCCGGCGTGACGATCGAGATCGATCCGACGATCGGCAGCGGCAGCAAAGACCGCGTCGAAGGCGAGATCATCGTCCACGGCCCGAACGTGATGAAGGGCTACTTCAAGCGCGACGAAGAGAACGCGGCCGTCTTCACGAAGAACGGCGGCTTCCGTACCGGAGACCAGGGTTACCTCGACGCCGCGGGATACTTGTATATTACAGGTAGAATCAAAGAGCAGTACAAGCTCGAGAACGGCAAGTATGTCGTGCCTTCTCCGCTCGAAGAGAAGCTCAAGCTCTCGCCGTACATCCTCAACGCGCTCGTCTACGGCGACAACAAGCCGTACAACGTCGCGCTCCTCTGCGCGGACCTCGCCGCGGTGAAGAAGTTCGCGCAAGACGAAGGGCTCGGGACGCAATCGCCCGAGGCGCTCCTCGACAACCCGAAGGTGCGCGAGCTCTTCACGAAGGAGCTCGAGAAGTACTCGGCTGACTTCAAGGGATTCGAGGCGGTGAAGGACTTCGTCGTCATCGGCGAGGATTTCACGACCGAGAACGACATGCTCACGCCGAGCTTGAAGGTGAAGCGCCGTAAGGTGATGGAGAAGTACGGCAAGACCGTCGACAGCCTGTACGCGAAGAAGCGCGAGCGCTCGCAAGCGAGCGCGCAGGCGAATTAGAGTCGGCGGCGCACGATCGTCAGCGCGAGCAGCGCCATGAGCACGAACGGCGGACGCCTCGTTGGCTCGGGCGTGCTCGTGCAGTCGCATCCGCCGCGCGGCACGGGAACGACGCCTGCGTCGGAACCGGCATCGCTGGGCGAATCGTTTCCCGCATCGGCGATGGGTCCGAGGCACGCGCCGCCGCCGCAAATCGATCCGGCGTCATCGAGATCCTTGCATGCGCTCGCGTTCACGCACGGATTCGCGGCGGTCGCACATCCGTTCTGCGAGACGCACTCGTAGTCGCCCGCTTGCGTCGTCGCGATGCACGCGAAGCCGCTGCCGCAGTCGTCACCCGGTTTGCACGGACGGCCGCATGCGTAGCCGTCCGCGAGCGCGACGCACCGCGCGGAGTTTCCCGCGCCTTCGCATCCGTTCACGACCGATGGCTCACATGGCGAGCACGTCATGCGTTGATCGCCGAGCCGCTCGCACCCGCGCGCGACGCAAACGAACCCGTTCGGGCACGCCGTCGCTTCGCAACCGAGCAAGTCGCCCATGCCGGGATAGAGCGTGCACGCGCCATCGTCGTCGTCTTGCTCGAGCGAGCGCCACGACACGCCCGGCGGATACGACGTGTACATCGTCGCGATCGGATCGGCCGACTCGCCGAGCCCGAGCACGTGACCGATTTCGTGCGTCGCAATGCTGCGAAAATCGATCGTGCCCGCGTGGCCGTCGAGCGAGAAGACGTGGTCCGCGCCGTTGACGTAAATGTCGGCGTCGTAGATGTGTCCTTGCGCGTCGACGTGGACGACCGTGGTCGCGATCGCGCCGGGCGTGAATTCGGAGGGCCACGATGCGTCTTCGAAATAGATTCCGCTCGTGCCGTCGTCGCCCGGGCCGATCGTCGTCGTGCCCGCGACGACCGCGCGAAACGCGCTGCACGAGACGCGAGCCCATGCGCGCGCCGCGACGTCGATCTCCGCGTCTTCGTCGTCGCCGAGATCGCGGCTCTTCGGCAACGCGACTTGGAGTTGGACGGGAAGAGAAGACGCGGCCCACGTTCCTTGCGGCGACACGTTCGTCCAGAACGGTTTGCCGACGATGAACGTCGTTCCACCGCGCGCATTCGGGCCATCCACGATGCGTTCGGCGGCGACGGGCTCGTTCGCGACGTGGGCGATGACCGCGGAGTCCACGAGTGGATCCTACGCGAAACCCGAAGAGGGGCTCGTGCGTAGTCCGCCCATGGAGCTCGCGGCGACCTTCTTTCCCCGAGCTCATGGTATGAGGCGCCGGGTGACGGAGCGTCCGCCGCAAGACCTGGCGATGGAGCGATATGCGCGAGGAGAAGAAGCCGCGTTCGCCGAGGTGTACGACGCCATCGCGCCGAGGCTCTACGCGTTTCTACTCCGGCAAACGCGCAGCGAGGCGCGGGCGAAAGACGTCCTTCAACAAACGATGCTCAAGATCCACCTTGCGCGCGGCACGTTCATCGAGGGCGCGGCGGTGCTGCCGTGGGCGTACGCGATCGCGCGCCGCTTGTGGATCGATTCGACGCGGCGCGGGCGTCGCGAGATCCCCGCAGAGCCCGACGCGGATGCGCCCGCGACCGGGCAGATCGCGCCGGACGACGCCGCGTACGCAGGCGAGCTCGCGTCGCGACTTCGCAAGGCGCTCGCGAAGCTGCCGGAGAATCAGCGCGTCGCGTTCGAGCTCGTGAAACAAGAAGAGCTCACCATCGCGGAGGCTGCGGCGATTCTCGGGACGACGGAGTCCGCGGTGAAGCTCCGCGCGCACCGCGCGTACGAAGCGCTGCGCGAGGAGCTCGGAGCGGAATGGGAGGAGATGCGATGACGACTCCGTCGTCGAGGCTTCCGCCCGATCTGCGCGCCGCGGTTCTCGATCGCGCGCGGAGCACGCCGTCGCCGACGGTGAAACAGACGCGCAGCGCGAACGCCATCGCGGCCGCGATCGGCATCGCGGCAGCCGCGACGATGATTGGCGCGCTCGGCGTGTCGCTCGGCGGGCGGCCGCTTCCGTTCGTCGTCCTCTCGGCGGTGGGTTGGGCCGCGATCGCGCTTTGCGCGAGCGTCCTCGGCGCGTCGCGCGGAAGGTCCATGCTCGGGAAGACGCGCGCGCTCCTCGTCGTCGTCGCGTTGAGCGCAGCGCCGGCGATTTTCGCGTGGGTGATGGCGCTCACGATGGGGTGGCCCGAGGTGCGCGAGCCCGCGGGCGCGTGGAGGACGCACATCACGTGTCTCGTCGCGACGCTGCTGCTCGCCATCGGTCCGGTCGTCGCGCTCGCGTTCGTGCGTCGGACGAGCGATCCGGTTCACCCGCGCGCGACGGGCGCGGCGCTCGGCGCGGCCGCGGGCGCGTGGGGCGGAGCTCTCATCGACATGCACTGCCCGATCGTGAGTCCGTTCCACGTGGCTTTCGCGCACGTGATGCCCGTCGTGATCTACGCCGCGCTCTTCGCGCTCGTCTCCTCTCGCGTGTTCGGCGTGTCTCCGCGGCGTGAAAGGTGATAACTCCAAGCGCGCTTTGCGCATCTTGATGATCTCCTCGGAGGTCGAGACCTTCGCTCGCACCGGAGGTCTCGGCGATGCCGTCTACGGGCTCTCGCGCGCGCTCGCGCGGCTCGGTCACGATGTCTGCGTCGTCACGCCGCTCTACGGGACGACGGTGATCCCCGAGCGACATCACTTCTGGATGAACGGCATTCGCGTGCGCGTCGGCTGGGGACCGGACGACGTGCGCGAGTGCGGCGTGTGCGAGGTGCCCGACGAGAGCGTGAGCGGCAGCGGCGGCACGCTCCGGTTCTGTCTCGTGGCGAACGATTTCCTCTTCGGCGGACGGCGCGGGATTTACGAGGACAGCGGCGGCACGTTCGGCGACAACGATCTTCGCTTCGCGACGATGTCGCGCGGCGCGCTCGAGATCGCCGCGCGACTCTGGCCCCTTGACGATGGGGGCTTCGACGTCATCCACGCGCACGACTGGCACGCCGCGCTCGCGACGATTTACGCGCGCTCCGTCATGGGAGACGCGTTCGCGCGCGTCCGCTCCGTCTTCACCGTGCACAACCTCGCTTATCAGGGCGTGTGCGGTTTCGAAGCGCTCGATCGGCTCGGCATTCCGCGCGGGCTCTTCGACGACGCGTGCCTCGCGCACGACGGCAACGTGAACTTGCTGAAGGGCGCGCTCGCGCTGCGCGATCGCGATCACGACGGTGAGCCCGACGTACGCGCGCGAAATCCAATGGGGCCAAGGCTTCTACCTCGACGCGTTTCTTCGCTTCCACGCGCGCAAGCTCACGGGCATCGCGAACGGAATCGATGAAGAGCGCTTCGACCCGCGCACCGAGCCGGGCATTGCCGAGCGCTACGACGCCGCGAACGTGTGGCGCGGGAAGTGGACGTGCAAGCAGGCGCTCGTGTCCGAGATGGATCTCGGCCGGCCGGACGCGCCGCTCTTCGCGTGCGTGTCGCGCCTCACGGACAAAAAGGAATCGACCTTTTCTCGCCGCGTCGCTCGGCGCGCTCGTCGATCGCGGCGCGCGCGTCGTGCTCGTCGGAAAAGGCGATCCGCGCCTCGAAGAGATGCTCCACCACGCGTCGCTCCGATATCCCGGCGTGGTCGCGACGCGCATCGCGTTCGACTCGGCGCTCGCGACGCGCATTTACGCGGGCGCGGATTTCGTCGTCGTGCCTTCGCGATTCGAGCCGTGCGGTCTCACGCAGCTCTACGCGATGCGCTTCGGCGCGATCCCCATCGTGACGGACGTCGGCGGTCTTCACGACACGGTCGAGCCCGCGAACCTCGCGCGCGGCACGGGCACGGGATTCGTCGCGTCTTCGCCGGACGTCGTGGATTTGGTCGTCGCGCTCGAAGACGCACTCGGTGCGTTCCTCGCGCGCGGCGCGTTCAACGATCTGCGCCAACGCGCGATGCAGCGCGACTCGTCCTGGCGGACGAGCGCCCAGCGTTACGAGGAGCTCTACAAGCGTTCCTGACGCAGCGCGGTGTTGATCTATGCCGCGGTCGAGAGTTTAGCCATCGGTGTGGAGAGCGCTCTCCAAACCGATCGCCTCGTGCTCATCCCGATCACGCGCGATCTCGTCGAAGCGGTGCTCGCGGGCGATCGCGCGGAAGCGGAGCGCCTCGTGGAAGCACGCTTTCCGAATTTTGTGGCCCGGTCGTGCGCTCGTCGAGCGCGCGTTCTCGTGTCCGATCGAAAAAATTCGGCGCGAGCCCGACGCGTGGCTTTGGGGCGCGCGCGTCCTCGTGACGAAGGACGACGGCCTCGTCGTCGGAAGCGTCGTCTTGAACGGGCGTCCGGAAGACGGCGTCGTCGAAGTCGCATATGGAGTCGACGAAGCGTTTCAAGGAAAAGGTTTCGCGACCGAGGGCACGCGCGCAGTCGTTTCGTGGGCGCTCGATCAACGCGACGTCACGCGCGTGCAGGCGTGCACGTTCCCGTGGCACCGCGCGAGCCAAAAGGTGCTCGAAAAATGCGGCATGCGGCACGTGGGCATGCGCGAAACGGACATGTTCGGCGATCTCCTCCTCTACATGCGCGAACGGTCACTCGCCTGACCACCTTGCGCGCTTGGGCGCGCGCGTTCAGCATGTGACCATGGAGATCGTTCCGCGGCTTCCGAGCGAGCGCGTCGTGCGCGCGGTGCTCGGCGTCTCGGTGATTCTCATCTCGACGCTCTCGCTCGCCGTCGCGCTCGGGTTCGCAGAGACGTCGCCCGCGCACATCCTCGTTGCGTGTCTCATCGGTGCGCTCCTCGCGGCGGTGCTCACGCGTCCGCTCCTCAAAGCGAACGCAGCGTCGCGCGTCGAGGGATCGCTCGATCGATTCGAGTGCATCGCCGTCGCTTCGGGCAAGAGCCTCTTCGTCGCGGGGTTGCTCGCGATCATCCCGCGCGGATTCGCGGCGCACGTCCTCGGCGTCGTCGCGCTCGTCTTCGCGCTCGCGCTCGCCGTGGTCGCCATGTGGCGCGATCGCGCGCGCGTGCGGTTTCTCCGTCGCGTCTACGCAAAGGAAGAGCCCGAGCTTTGCGTCGAGCGCGACACCGACGTGAAAGGCTTCGAGCTCTTGCCGCCCGTGCTCAGCGGGACGATCACCGATGCGGTCATCGCGCACGTGGTTCGGACGTCGACGTATCGAACGAGCGGCGGCCCGCGCCCGATCGCGCGCGTGGTGGCGTCGCTCCCGAAGATGATCGCGCGCCTCGATCTCCGCTCGCGCACGTTCGCCGCGCTCGCGGGCGTGCTCGTGATGGCGACGCCGCTCGTGCTCACCTCGCCGCTGTGGCACACGCCCGCCGTGCGCGCCGCCGTGCGCGTCGTCGAGGTGCCGGTCGCGCCTTCGTGCGCGGCAGCGGGTCCATATTTCGAAGATCGCCTCGAGGCGGTCGAAGGCATCGGCCGCGCGACGCTTCTCACGCACGATCGCGATCCGTCGATCGCGCAAGGCGATGGCGTGCTCTTGGTCGTCCCGCCGTCGGGCGGGCTCGCAAGCGAAACGACGAAGGCCCGCGCGCTCGCCGTCGCGCGCGCCGTGCCGTGCACCGACCCACTGGCGCTCACGATCGCCGACCCATCGCTCCGCGCGTTCTCGATCGACGCGACGCTCACGGTCGAACCCGGGATGGATGAGTCCGCCGTGCTGCGCGACGCAGAGGAGCAAGTGCGCGAGCTCTTCGAGGCCAACGCGCGCTCCGTGTACAACGAGCACGTCGGCTTCGGCGCGAGCGAGAAGATGCTCGGCTATCGCGTCCGCTACGCGCTCAAGCGTGTTGCCGGTGTGAAGAGCGCGCACGTTTTGATCGACGGCAGCGAAGAAGATGCGACGCTCGAGCCGCGCGATTTCCCGACGCTTGGCGCGCTCTCGCTTCACGCTGTACGTTGACGACTTGAGCTCCCAAGTGGAACGCACAATGCGCGACGTGCGTACGCGCTTGCGCGCTTTTCGAGATTGATGCAGTGCGGCGAGCCTTATTTTGGCTCCTTTGGTGAGAGGCATGTAGGTTGCACTCATTCCCGCCCAGGAGAATGAACCTCGTGAAGCGTTACACCAAGATCCCCGCTGAGCTCGTCGTCGATTCCCGTGAAGTGCTCGAAGCGCGTCCGCGCTCGCAGCCACCAGAGGCGATGAACGATCGCGACGAAGACGATCAAGACGAGCGCTGGGACAACGCCCCCTGCACGGACTGAGTGCTATGACGTCCGGCGATGCGAGCCGGCGCGATCCTCTCTAGCGCGCTCATTGCGAGCTTCATCGCGTCGTGCGGTGGGCCCTCGGCGCGAACCATCGCATCGCACGCACCCGAGCGTCGCGACATTGCGAGCAACGTCCTCCGCGCGGACTACGCCGGCTCCGCCGAATGCGCCAAATGCCACGGCGACATCGCCAGCAAATGGAGCGCGTCGCCGATGCACAACATGACGCGGACGTTCGCGGCGGGCGTGTCGAGCGCGCCGTTCTCGGGCACGGCGCTCCGATTCAAAGACGACCGCGTCGATCTCGAGGAGCGCGCCGGCGAGCGCATCGTTCATGTGCATAGTGCACGTTTCGGCGACGCGGATTATCGCGTGACGCGCGTCATCGGCGGGCATCACCGCGAGGACTACGCGGGCGTCGAGATCGGGAAAGCCACGAAGGACGAGGTCGTGCTGCCCATCTCGTGGCTCTCGTGGTCGAAGAAGTTTCGTTACAAGGGTTACTCGGTGATGTCGCGCGAGCGACCCGGAGTGGCGGCGGGGCCCGTGTGGAATCGCACGTGCATCTTCTGTCACAACACCGAGCCGTATTTCTCGGACATGCTTGGAGGGCTCGTCGCGCCCAAACACGCTGCGTATCAAGGCGAGCTCGTCGATCCGCTCTTGCCGACGAGCACGCGCGCGCACGTGACGATCGACGACGCGACTGCGCTCGATTCGGAGCTCGGAGACGAAGTCGAGCATCTGACGGGAACGAGACCGCAAGGTTCCACATCCGATTTGGCGTGGCGTGCAATCACGACGACGCGCGACGCGTTCGCCGCGAACGACCTCGTCGAAATCGGAATCGGATGCGAGGCGTGTCACGGCGGATCGAAGTCGCACGCTGGCGATCCCGCGGTGCGCACGTCGCTCGCGCCGCACGCGCGGGGTTTCCACTTCACGAACGACGACAAGACGGACATGACCAATGCGACGCTCGTGAATCGAACGTGCGCGCGGTGTCATCAAGTCCTCTTCTCGCGTTACCCGTACACGTGGGAAGGCGCGCGGCGCGATCAGAATCCGGGTGGCAGTCACATCAACTCGGGCGAGGCGCGCGACTTCATGCTCGGCGCGTGCTCGAAACGTGCAGCCTGCACGCTTTGTCACGACCCGCACGCGCCCGACAACAACGAACGCGCGCGCAGCCTCGAGACGAAAGAGGGCGACGCGATTTGCACGGCGTGCCATGCGAAATTCGCAGGCGACGACCTAGCGCGCGCGCACACGCATCACGATCCGAACGGCGCGGGCGGGCGATGCGCGGCGTGTCACATGCCGAAGAAGAACATGTCGCTCGAGCTCGGTCTCGGTCGCTACCACCGCATCGCATCACCGAACGACGCGGTGAAAATGCTCGACAGGCCGCTCGAGTGCGCGCTCTGTCACGCGGACGCGAGCGTCGAGAAGATCGCGTCGGACATGGAGCGACTGTGGGGGAAGCGGATCGATCGCGCGGTGCTTCAAGGCGTGTACGGGAATCTCGAAGCGAACGTGATGGAAGCGACGCTCGCGCGCGGCAAGCCGCACGAGCAGGCGGTCGCGATGGTGATCTTCGGCGACAAACGCGACAAGCGCATGGCGAAGATGATCGCGCGCGAGCTCGTGAACGAATATCCGCTCGTGCGTTTCTACGCGGAGGAGGCGCTCGAGAAGATCACGAGCCAAACGTCGCCGATGGATATGTACGCGACCGATGACGACATCCGCGCAGCAGGCGCTGCTTGGATCGCCCCGCTCACTCCTGCGGATTGAGGAGATCCATCACTTCGGCGGCGAGCTCCTCGGTGCGATCGTTCGAGAGCTCGAGCGCGTCGACGAGCTGGAGATCGAGCTCGAACTCCTCGTCGCTGGATTCCATGTCGGCGAGGCTGATCGCGTACGCGACTTTGTACGCGAGCTCGCGCGCAGGGACGCTCATCTTGCTCGCGAGCGCGCGGAGGCGCTCGTCGGCGTAGCCGCCGCGCGATTCGTCGTCTTTGCCGCGCGCGGCGTCGGCGCACGTGTACATCTCGTCGAGGAGCTTGTCCAAAGCGGCTTGCTCGACGGACTGTCTTCGCAGGCGCTCGACCACGCTGCGAAACGCGTCGATCTCTTCGCCTTCGAGTCGCCGGTCGACGGCGATCGTCAGGTATGCAACCTCGACGATCGCGTCGATTTCGGTGGAGGACAGCTCGGCGCCGTCCGGCACAACACGTCCGATTGAGCTCGGCATCAGGAGAGAAATAGCATCTCTCGGTACTTCGGGAGTGGCCAGACCTTGTCCTCGACGATCCCCTCGAGCTCGTCGCAGACGCGGCGCACTTCGACGAGCGCCGTCGCGACGTCTTGCGCGAACGACGTGGCCTTGGCCTCGTGATCTTCGAGCGCGTCCGCTTTCGCGAACGTCTCGCCGAGGTGCTTCTTGCGTGTCGAGAGCAAGTCGCACAGATGCGCGATGCGCTCGGCGCTCTCTTTTTGCGGCGTAGCGCCGAAGCCCGCGGCCTTCGCGGCGGCCGCGCCCTCGGCGAGCTTGCCGTGGTACGCGAGCGCGGCGGGGAGGATCATCGTGTCGACGATTTGCGTGAGCGTCTCGACCTCGATCGCGATGTCTTTGACGTAGCGCTCGAGACGAACGTGGTATCGGCTCGCGAGCTCGGCTTCGCTGAAGACGCCCGACTCGACGAGCATCTTCTTCGAAGACGACGACGCGAGCTGCTTCAGCGCCTCGGGCGTCTTGCGGAGGTTCGGAAGCCCGCGCTTCTCGGCATCGCGGACCCACTCTTCCGAGTAGTTGTTGCCTTCGAACCGAACGGCCTTCGTGCGCGGGATCGCTTCGCGCACGACCTCGAGGATCGCGGCGTCCGCGCTCTTCGTCTGCGTGAGCTTCGCTTTGAGCGCCGCGGTGATGGTGGCGAACCCGTCGGCGACGGCGGCATTGAGGAGCGTGATCGGGAACGCCGTCGACGCCGTCGAGCCCACGGCGCGGAACTCGAATTTGTTTCCGGTGAACGCGAACGGCGAGGTGCGGTTGCGATCGGTGTTGTCCTTCATGACCTCGGGGAGCTTCGCGACGCCGAGACGAATGACCGCCGCTTCACCGCTCTCGTTGCCTTTGCCGCTCTTCTCGATGTCGTCGAGGATGCGCGAGAGCATGTCGCCGAGGAATACGCTGATGATCGCGGGCGGCGCTTCGTTCGCGCCGAGGCGGTGATCGTTTCCGCTCGATGCGATGCCCGCGCGGAGGAGCCCGGCGTGTTTGTGGACGCCTTCGAGCACCGCCATGACGACGAGCAAGAAGCGCAAGTTCTGGTGAGGCGTCTTCCCCGGCTCGAGGAGGTTTTGTCCGTCGAGCTCGCCTCCCGTGATCGCCATCGACCAGTTGTTGTGCTTGCCGCTCCCGTTGACGCCCGCGAACGGTTTCTCGTGGAGCAAACACGCGAAGCCGTGACGCTGCGCGACCTTGCGGAGCACTTCCATCGTGAGCTGGTTGTGATCGGTCGAGAGGTTCACCTCTTCGAAGATCGGCGCCGTCTCGAATTGGCTCGGCGCGACCTCGTTGTGGCGCGTCTTCACGGGCACGCCGAGCTTGTAGAGCTCGTGCTCCATCTCCGACATGAACGCGAGGACGCGCGTCGGGATGGCGCCGAAGTAGTGATCCTCGAGCTGCTGGCCCTTCGGCGGTTGACCGCCGACGAGCGTGCGGCCCGCCATCACGAGGTCCGGACGAAGCATGTAGAATGCACGATCGATCAGGAAGTATTCCTGCTCGGCGCCGAGCGTCGCGACGACGCGCTTCGCGCCGGTCTGTCCGATCGCGGCGAGCATCTCGGTCGCTCGATTCGAGAGAATCTCGACGGAGCGAACGAGCGCGGTTTTCTCGTCGAGCGCGTCGCCGTGGTAGCTGATGAACACGCTCGGCACGCACAGCGTGCGGCTCTCGCCGGCTTCCATGATGAAGACGGGGCTCGACGGATCCCATGCGGTGTAGCCGCGCGCTTCGAACGTCGTTCGCATGCCGCCAGACGGAAAGCTCGATGCGTCCGGCTCGCTCTGAATGAGCTGCGCGCCCGAGAACTTTTCGATCGCGAGCTTGTGATCATCGAACGTGAGAAATGCGTCGTGCTTCTCGGCGGTCGAACCCGTTTGCGGCTGGAACCAATGGCAAAAATGCGTGACGCCGCGCGAGAGCGCCCACTCTTTGATCGCGTGCGCGACGACGTTGGCGATGTCCGCGTCGAGGCCTTTGCCGTGCTCGACCGTCGAGCGAAGCTTCGCGTAGACGTCGCTCGGGAGCTTGTCGCGCATCTGCTGGAGGCTGAACGTGTTGACGCCGAAGTACTCCGAGATCTTCAGCTTCCGCCCGTGCTCGTCGCGCGGGACCTCGACGTGGCGAGGGACGCGGTTCTTGAGATCGAAGATGACGTCGAAACGCGGGCTGCTCATGGATACCTCTCGGATGTTGCGGCCGTGCTAGCGCGTGATCGTGTGGACCGCAACGGTGAGCCGAGAGTGCGACAGGCTGTGTTTCGGGCGCGTTTCGTCTCCCGTAGGCTGCGCGCATGGCAGTCATTTCGAGGGCCGATCGTCGCGCCGCGCGCAGAGAGCGCGTGATGGCGCTGTTTGGTGATCGCACGAACGCAGCGCTCGATCTGCTCGAGCTGGTCGAGCTCGCGTGGCACGACTGTTACGACGAGATCACGCCGAGCGAGGAAATCATCGACGACGTTTTGTTTTTGTCCGAGGGCGATTTGGGAAAGCTCATCACGTATGCGCGCCTCGCCGTGACGGATTGGCGCGACGTGAAGATGAACGTCATCGCGCTGCGGGCGAGCCGAGCGAAATAGCGATGTGCGCGCGTGGCGCGCTTGCCGGGATCAAGACGCGCTGACGCGCTCAGTCGCCGTCGCTCGCGTCGTCCGCGTCGCCTGCGTCGCTGGTGTCGTTCGGCGCGTCGGTCGCTCCGCTGTCGAGCGGTGGCGACCCGTAGAACGGAATCGCATCGAAGTTGCTCGTGTCGTCGACGCCGGACGCATCGAACGGCGCGCCGTAAAAGGAGACGTGCGTCGTCCCGCACGCCACGCCGACAGCTGCCGCGCCAACGCCCGCGATGAGCACCGCACGACTCACGCGCGGCGTCGCCCGCGTCTCCGCGGTGGCGTCGCGAAGCACGCCGCCGCAAAACGGACACGCGACCTCGCGCTCTCGCGCGTGCCGCCCGCAGGAGTCGCACACGGATAACCGACCCATCCGCGAAGCGTAGCGCTTCGATGGCGACGGCGCCGCCTTGACGGATGCTCGCGAGAGTCGATCACGTTCATTTGATCATCGAGGCGCACGACGCGAACGTGCTTGCGAGCTGCCGTGGTTCGATGGATTCACGACGCGCAGCGCACCGTCGCGTGACGATCCGAGCCCGGTGTTCGCGCCACGTACGTGGCTCGCGGGTGTCGTCGTGACTCCTCACGGTCGCGCCGCTCTGGCTTCGAGCTCCGCGGTCAGTGCCCGCTGATACGCAGCGTGCGTCTCGCTGTCGAAGAGCACGAAGCGAACGCGCAACGATGCGCGATGATCGAGCACGGTGCGAATCGCGATCGGCGCGGCGCGGTCGAGCGGAAAGCGATACGCTCCTGTCGAGATCGACGGAAACGCGATCGACTGCAGCGCGTGCTCGTTCGCGAGTCGCAAGCACGCGCGATACGCCGACGCGAGGAGCTCAGCGTCTCTCGTCGCGCCGGTGTACACCGGGCCGACGACGTGGATCACGTGACGCGCCTTCAGCGCGTACCCGCGTGTCATCTTCGCCGAGCCCGTCGCGCATCCACCGAGCGCGCGACACGCGATCAAGAGCTCGCGTCCCGCGGCCGCGTGAATCGCGCCGTCCACTCCACCGCCGCCGAGCAGCGACGTGTTCGCCGCGTTCACGATCGCGTCGACGTCTTCGTGAACGATGTTGCCGCGAACGAGCTCGATCATCAGTGGTACTTCCCGAGCGAGATGCCGTAGTTGAAATATCGCGCCGACAAATCCGCGGCGAGGCGGAGGCGCCACGGGTCCTCGCCGAAGATTCCCCACGGGTTGAACTTGAAGAGGCGAATGTCGACGCCCGCGGTGAAGTGCTCGCGCGAGAACGCGTCCGCGTAGCGCGCGGGCTCGAGGTACGTGCCGCCGCGCACGATGAGCCAGTTTCGGATCGCTTCGGTCTCGAGCGCGAGGCGAGGGGACACGACGATGTTCTCGCCGGAGCCGATTTGCCGCTGCGCGAGAAAATCCGAGATGCCGACCGCGTTCGGCGTGTTGCCCGTGACGAGCAGGCCGATGAGCAGCAGCGTCTCGTCTCGATCCCAGAGGCGCGCTTGTTTCTTTTGGAGGTCGACGAGAGAATCGAGCTCTTTGTCCATCGCCTTGTCTTCGGCGGCCTGGGCTGCGAGCTCCGCGACCTCGGTGCGGCGCCGCACGGACTCGCGCGTGGACGCGGGCGCGCTCTCGATCGCTTGCGCGTTCTTTCGCGCGCGTTCGAGACGAGCGCGCTCGTAGCGCGCGCGAATGTCGTCCTCGGCGTGAATCGTCTCGAGGCGACGCGGATTGAGCGGACGCTTGCCGAGCTCGATCGCGCCACCGACCTCGATCTCCCAAGGCACGATGATGCGCGACGGCAAGATCGTCGTCGTCGTCTGCGTCGTGCCCGTTTGCACGACGACTTGCGATTTTCCGTCCGCGCCGCCGATCGATGTGCCGCGAATGTCGCCGATGTCGATCTCGGTGCGCAGCGTCGCGCCGACGCGCACGGGCAGTCGCTTCGGCTTCAAGATGACGCCGACTTGCACGCCCGCGCCGCCGCTCGAGAGGAGCGACTCGTTGTTCCCCGAGACTTGTTGATCGAGCGAGAACGTGCCGGTGCGAAATCCGAACCCGAGCAGCAGCTGATCGTCGGCGAACGCGTTCGACAGCGACGCCGTCACGCGGTTCACGACGACGCTGTCCGTCGCTTGTGCGACGTCTTGGCTGAGACCGAAGCGAATTTGATCGTAGACGACCGTGACGCCGAACGTTCCGTACTGGAGCGACAGCCCCGCGTTGAACGTGAACGAGTTCGAGAAGCGCGTCGGCAGCGATTGGAAATTCGCGCCGCGATTTTCGAAATCGTTTCCCGAGAATGCGCCGGGGTTCGTGAAGCCGAGGCAGATGTCGTAGTCCCACTGGCCGAGGCTGTACGGAACGCGCACCGACGGCGACGCGGCGTTCGAGTATTCGCCTTCGCAACCTTCCGCGAGCGCCGTGTATGCACCGGCGAGACCGATCACGCGGCTCGCGGTCGTCACCGGGCCTTGGAACAAGTCGAGCGAGTAGTTGCTCGTCGTGATCGGCGGCGGGTCGGCGCGTACGGTGCGCGCCGCAACGAAAACGGCAACGCCGAGTTGGATGTACTTTCCCCGCATTCGAGACCGAGTTTTACGGGAAAACGCACGACACGACGAGACCGCTTCCGCTCGGGTCGACATCGCACGTGCACTCCGGCGGGACATGCGTGAGCAGGCATGCGCACGTCGGCTTCGGCAAGCAATCGAGGGGGATGGCCGTGCAAGCCGAGGCGTCGGGATCGCACGCGCTTGCGTCGCTTGCGTCCGCATCGTCCGCCACGCCGGCATCGCCGTCGTCGCTCGCGTCGAGAATCGGCGCGCCCGGACCCGAGACGTTGTCGCAGAAGCGCTGCGTCCCGTCGCACACGCATCCGTTGCAAAGGAAGTCGCCGCCGCCGTTGAACTTCGTCACGTCCGCTTGCGCCTCGACCTGAAAGGGCGCGTCAGGCTGCGACACCGTCGCGTCGACGAACGGCCCGGCGTCGAACGGGAGGTCGTCCACGCCAATCGTCGGGCCACACGCGCAACTCAGCAAAGCAAGAAAGACAAACGCACGCATTCACGAAACCTAGCACGCGCGTTATAACGCCGCGCGATGACCATCGAAATCCGCGAGCACAAACCGGGCAAGGATCTGGACGCGTTCATTCGCGCGGGCTTCGTGGTGTTCGACGGCGACCCCATGTGGGTCCCGCCGCTCGACTTCGAGTTCAAAGAGCGCCTCACGCCGAAGACGAATCCATTCTTCAACCGCGCCGACGTCACGCTCTTCACCGCGTGGAAAGACGGTAAGCTCGCCGGCCGCTGCTCGGCCACGGTCGACCGCGAGCACATCAAGCTCTGGAAAGACGACACCGGCTTCTTCGGCTTCTTCGACACCATCGACGATCAAGAAGTCGCGAAGGCGCTCATGGACGCCGCGGAAAAATGGCTCCGCGCGCGCGGCATGAAGCGCATGTGGGGCCCGCTCTCGCTCTACGCGAACGACGAAATCGGATGCCTCGTCGAAGGCTTTGACTACCCGCCGAACTTGATGATGGCGCACTCGCGCAAATACCAAGGCGGTCTGATCGAGGGCTGCGGCTGCGAGAAGGAGAAGGATCTCCTCTGCTGGAAGTACGACGCCGCCGCGCCCTTCAACGATCGCGTGCTCAAGGCCTGGGAGAACATCAAGTCGCTCCCCGAGGTCACGCTCCGCTCGGTGAATCCATCGAAGATGGAGAGCGAGCTCGCCATCATCATGGACATCTACAACGACGCCTGGAAGGGAAAATGGGCGATGGTTCCCGCGCTCCCCGACGAGGTCGCCAAGATCGCGAAGGACATGAAGCTCATTTTGGATCCCGACATCGCGTTCATGGCGGAGATCAACGGCAAGCCCGCGGGCATGTGCATCACGCTTCCGAACTTGAACGAGGCCATCGGCGATCTCGGCGGCAAACTCTTCCCGTTCGGTTGGGCGAAGCTCCTCTGGCGCGTCAAAGTGAAGCACCCCGAGTCGGCACGCCTCATGATGCTCGGCCTGAAGGGCGAGGCGCGCACGAACATCAAACGATACGGCGGCCTCTCCGCGGCGATGTACGTCGAAGTCGCAAAACGCGGCTACGCGAAGGGCTACAAGTGGGGCGAGCTCTCGTGGACGCGCGAAGACGACGCCCCCATCAACCTCGGCATCCGATCGATGGGCGCGAAGGTCTACAAAAAGTACCGCGTTTACAAAAAGGGCCTTGCTTGATGCTGGCGTGAATGCGCGGACGGTGCGATGATCGCTGGCTGAGAGTTCCATGTCTTCCGTGCCGCCGAGCGAGCCGTCGTCATCTGGGATGAATGACATCCCAGTCGAGATAGGGCAGGTCCTTGCCGGCAAATACAAAGTCGAAGACGTGCTCGGCGTTGGCGGCATGGGGATCGTCGTGGCAGCACGCCACATGCAGCTCGAGCAGCGCGTCGCGCTCAAGTTCTTGCGACCCGAGGCGATGCAGAGCAAAGAGGCAGTCGAGCGCTTTCAACGCGAAGCACGCTCGGCGGTTCGTCTCCGCTCGGAGCACGTCGCGAAGGTGACCGACGTCGGCACGCTCGACACCGGCGCGCCGTACATGGTGATGGAGTTCCTCGAAGGCGCGGACTTGTCGCGCGTCGTGCAAGCGACGGGCTCGATCACGATCGAAGAGAGCGTGCACTTCGTCTTGCAAGCATGCGAGGCGATCGCCGAGGCGCACTCGCTCGGCATCATCCACCGCGATCTCAAGCCGCAGAACCTCTTCGTCACGCGCCGCGTCGACGGCAAGCCCCTCATCAAGGTGCTCGACTTCGGCATCTCGAAGACGATCGACACACCGGCGGGCCTCTCGCTCACGCGCACGTCGTCGATCATGGGCTCGCCGCTCTACATGTCGCCCGAGCAAATGCGCTCGTCGAAGAACGTCGATCAGCGCTCGGACATCTGGGGGCTCGGCGTGATCCTCTACGAGCTTCTCACGGGCCGCGTGCCGTTCGAGGCCGAGGCGATCCCCGAGCTCTGTCTCAAAGTCGTTCAAGATCCCGTCGAGCCGCCAAAGAAGCTCCGGCCCGAAGTCTCCGAAGGGCTCAGCGCGATCGTCGTGAAGTGCCTCGAGAAGGAGCCGAACCATCGCTTCGCGAACGTCGCCGAGCTCGCCACGGCGCTCGAGCCGTACTCGGACGAAGCACGCGGATCGAGCGAGCGCATCGCGGCGACGCTCAATGTTCCGTCGCGCCCGCCGATGGTGAGCATCTCCGCGATCTCGTCGTCTTCGAACCCGAAGATCAAAACGGGCGACACCGCGTGGGGCACGACGCAAGCGATGGAGGCGCGCAAGAAGCGGATGCCGCTCATCGCGGGTGGCGTCGTCGTTGGTGTCGTCGGGCTCGTGGCGCTCGCGTTCGCGCTGAAGAGCGGCGGGACGAAGCCCGATCAACCAGCGACGCAAGCGACCGAGCCCTCCGCGCAACCGACTGTGACGCCCACCACGCCCGCGACGCAGACCGCAGCGCCGACGCAAACCGCAACACCGTCCGTGGCTCCCTCGGTCGCAATCGACGTGTCGCCATCACCGAACACGCACCCGACGAACATGGCGCCGCGCCCGCCCCGCACGCAAGGTTCGGCGAGCGCGAAGCCGCAGACCACCGCGTCCCACGCCGCGCCTTCTGTCACTGCACCGCCGAAGAACTTCGAGTAAAACGGAAAACGATGAACCGCTTCGCTTCGGTGTGCGGCGCCCTCGTCCTCGTGTGGTGCGCCACCGCGTCAGCGCAAAACGACAGCCAGAATTTCCAAGCCGTCAACACGGCGAAGGCGCTCTTCGAGCAAGGCCAGAAGCAGCTCGCGGATGGAAACGTCGAAGCGGCGTGCGCGAGCTTCAAAGCGAGCAACGACTCCGTCGCGCGCGTCGGCACGCTCCTCAACTTGGGTGACTGCTACGAGAAAGCCGGCAAGCTCGCGAGCGCGTGGGGCGCATACTTCGACGCGATCGCGCTCGGTCGCAGGCAAGGCAAACCCGAATACGAAGACTTCGCGCAGAAGAAGAAAGACGAGCTCGAGCCCAAGCTCTCGAAGATGACGATTGTCGTTCCGCCCGACGTGAAGCTCGACGGGATGAAGGTCACGCGCGATGGAGTCGTCGTCGAGGCGGCTGCGTGGGGCGTGCCGTCGGCGGTCGATCCCGGCAAGCACGCGATCGAAGTCACGGCGCCGCACAAGCTCGCGTTTCACGCGGACGCGGTCGTCGACGCCGCGCACAAGCTCGTCGAAGTGAAAGTGACCAAGCTCGAGGACGCGCCCATCGCATGGCCGTCGTCCAATCAGCCGCGCGTGATCGAGCGCGTCGTCGAGGTGCCGAGCGCGTGGACGCCGATGCGCATCGGCGGCGTCGTCGCGGGGAGCGCGGGCATCGTGTCGATCGTGTTGGGGAGCGTGCTCGGGCTCGTCGCGAACGACAAATACCAAACGGCGTTCAAGACGGAGTGCGGCGGCAACGCGAACGCGTGCTCGCCACTTGGCGTGTCGAACGGTCAGGCCGCGCACGATCTCGCTGCGGTCGCCACGGGGCTCTTCGTCGGCGGCATCGTGCTCGTGGCGGGCGGCGTGACGCTCTTCGTCGTCGGCGCGCCGTCGCGTCCGAGCACGGAGTCCCAGGCGATCGTTCGTGTGAAGGTCACACCTCTACTCGGTGGCGCGGCCGCGTCGCTCGCGGGAACGTTCTGATGCGCCGGCTTTGGGTCGCTCTCGTCGGCGCCGCGTTCGGGCTCGCCGCCGCCGCGGGATGCGCCGACATCCTCGGGTTCAAAGACCTCAAGCCATCGACGGACGACGCCGCGACGGACGCGAGCAGCGACATCACGCAGCCCGACGCGGGCGGCGACGTCGACACGTGCGCCCACGTTCGCTGGCCCGGCGCATCGGACGCGAGCACGCCCGTCGATGCCGGCAACTACATCATCGCGCTCCATCACCTCTACTTCTCGTCGACGCCTGACGGCGGCGCGCCCGCGTTCGGATACGACCTCGACGATCACTGCACGAACGCGAACGATCCGTCGTCGGCCAGCTGCAAGTCGAACAACATCGTGACCGACGGAGTCGGCGGCATCGACAACGCGTCGATTCAAATCATGAGCTCGCTCAGCACGTTCTCGTTCGGCGCGACGCTCACCGACACGGCCATCAACGCGAACGTCGCGGCGGGCAACTTCTCGCTCGTGCTCCACCTCAATCAATACGGCGGCGGTATCGACCAATCGCGCACGACCGGGCTCAACATCGCCGTGCAAGGCGCGACCGGGTTGGAGAGCCCCGCGACGCCGCAATTCGACGGCAACGACCGCTGGATCGTCAACGTGGACGACTCCGTGTCGCCCGCGACGAACACGCCCAAAGCATTCTTCCCCGCGGACGTCGTTGGCGGCGTGCTCGTGTCCACGTTCAACAACTCGCCTGTCGTACTGCACGTGCTCATTCCCGCCGGCGACGTGAGTGGCGTGCTCAGCGTCGTGCTGCACGAACCCGTGATGACGGCGAAGATCGTCAAACGCAACGACGGCAACTTCGATCTCGCGTCGGGCATCATCGGCGGACGCTGGAAGACGACGGATCTCCTCGCGGCGCTCGCGAGCCTCAACGTGTCGAACGCACCGTTCTGCGAATATCTGGACGGCGGCGCGCAGAGTCTCGCGCAGTCGTCGTTCATTTGTCCGAACGTCGACATCACATCGAGCGGCGTCGATGACGGTTCCGAGGCGTGCGACGCGATCGCCGTCGCGATGGCATTCGACGCCGTGTCCGCGCAGATCGCCACGAACCCCGGCTCGTTCAACGTCGTGCCGACGCCGTGCCCGTTCGACGCGGGCGGCTGTAATTAGCGGGGGACGACGACGGTCTGCTGACCGATCTCGAGGATCGTCACGCGCGATTCCAAATGCCTCTCGCGCACGAGCGCGGCGAGCGTGTCGCGCGCTTCGTGTGGTGCGTCGGTGGAATCGCCGACCGTGTCGAAGTGCATCGGGATCATTCGATCGGCGCCGAGATCGGCGAACGCGTCGAGCGCTTGCGGCGGATCCATGTGAACCCTTCGCATGAAATTCGCGGGATGAATCGGCGCGATCGCGAGCAGCGCGAGATCGATGTGCCCGATGCGCCTTTGCGTCTCGCGAAAGTCGTCCTTGGCGTATGCGGTGTCGCCCGAGAAATAAACGGTCGTGCCGTGATACTGAATCACCCAGCCCGTGAACGTGTGCATCCATGTGTCGATGCCGTAGCGCGCGCCGACGTGATCGACAGGGACCGCCGTGATGCGCATCCCGCGATCTTCCACGGTCTCCCACTTTCGCAGATCGACGGCGTCGAACGCCATGTTCGAGAGGTACACGAGCGCGCCCTCCGGCAAGTACGCGCGCCTCACGCGATGCTCGATCGCCGCGAGCGAGTCGAGCGAGAGATGATCGAAGTGCGTGTGCGAGACGAGCACGGCGTCGAGCGTCGGCAGATTGGCGGGATCGATCGGGACGCCCACTTTGCGATGCGAGAGCCCCGCGCCGATCGTGTCGACGAGGACGGGATCGGTGAGCACGTAGCGGTCGTCGATCTGAACGAGCATCGTCGCGTGACCGATCCACGACACGGCGAGGTGCGCGTCGGGTCGCTCGGGCCGGCCGAGTCGGTGCTTCGGCGGCACGGTGGTCACGCAGCCGCTCGTCGCGACGAAGAACGCGAAGACGAACGCGCGCTTCAAAATGACCTCACGCGGAGCATCAACGTGGCGGGCGCGAGCGAGACGCGCGGCGCATAGGTGACGAACAAACCGAACGTGCCGAAAAAAACCGAGACGCCCGCTTCGATCTCCGCGCTCGTCTCGGCCCCGAAGCAGGCGCCCGCGCCGATCGTCACCGCGAGCTTCTCGCCGCGCTCGCGCAGCGGAAACGTCGCGTAAACGCCAGTGCGCACGATCCACTCCGACGTTTGCGCGGACAAGAACTCCGGAGAGACGTAGAGCTCGATCGATCCGGACTGGCGCGTCAGCGGCTCGACGACGAACGTCCTCCATGGCGAGAGCTTTCGATACATGCCGAACGAATAGAGGAGCGGAGTCAGCTGCCATCGCATTCCCGCCGCGGGCGAGGCGCCGCCGAATCCGACTTCCGGACTGGGGATCCCTTGCACGAGCATCCACAGGAGCGTCGGCGGCGGATGTTTGTCGAGCGGCGCCGTCTCGGACGCGTGCGCGCCCCGCCATGAGAAGGGCGAAGCGAGAGCGATGGCGAGAACCCAACGGGGACGAAGCGCGCGCAAGTGGCAGTCATGGTACAAGGCGAGTCTCATGGCCGGCCGGAAAACGCTGATCGTCGGTGCGACGGGGCGCTTGGGCGTCGCCATCGCGCGCGCTCTTCACGCGCGCGGCGATCACGTCGTGCTCACCGCGCGCGATCCGAACAAGCTCGAGGCGCTCTCGCAGGACTTCGGCGGCGCGCCGTACGCGTGCGCCGATTTGCTGAAGACCGACGCCGTCGACTCGATCGTCAAGGATCTACGCGCCAAGAAAATCACGATCGACGACATCGTCCTCGCGTGCGGTCCATTTCCGAGGACGCCGTTCGAAGCGCTCCGTCGCGAAGACCTCCAGCAGACGCTCACGGTCCACGCGATCGCTCCGCTCCTTCTCGTTCACGCGTTCCAAGACGATCTCGCGCGCAGCAAAGGCGCCGTCGTCGCGCTCGGCGACGCGGGCATCAGCCGGCCGTACGAAAATCACGTCGCGTACATCACCGCGAAGGGCGCGCTGCAGTCGGGCCTGCGAGCGCTCGCCGTCGAGCTCGCGCCCGCGGTTCGCGTCAACGTCCTCGCGCTCGGCATCGTCGCCGATCCGGAAGCCGATGCCGATCCATTGCGCACGCATCGCCTCGCGACGCGCTCGCCGCTCGGTCGCTTCGGCACACCCGAAGAAGTCGTGCACGTCGTGCTCGCGCTCCTCGACGCGACGTGGGCGACGGGCGAAATCTGGGGCATCGGCCGCTAGACTCATCTCGCGAGGAACAACGCGCTGACTCAGTGCTTTCCTTTGCGTTGAAGCTGCTGCTTCGCGGCGAGCGCGATGGGTCCCGTCACGTTCTTGCTCTTCGAGAGCGCCTTCACGTCGTGCTCGAACAAATACGGAATGAGCTTCTGCGCGATGTGCATCGGCGTGCGGGGGTTTTGCACGAGATTCAATTTGATCTGGTAGCTCGACTTCCACTTCGCCGAGCGCGCGATCTCCATGAGCACCTCGTCGCTGACGTTGCGGAGCGCGGAGATGCGCACGGCTTCGTTCTCTTGAATCTGCGGGCTCTTCACCGCGGCGCGCGCGACGATCTTGTTCGCGTCGCGCACGAGGATCGCGCGCTCCGACGCGCTCCCGACCATCGCCGTGCGAATCTTCTCCGACATGCTCATGTCCGCGATGCGCGCGTGCACGGGCAAGAACTTCTTCTTCAGTTTGTCTTCGCCGGTCTGCTCGTCGACTTCGTGCGTGTCGCCTTCGACCGCGAGCGCGGACTCGAGCTGCGCGCCGAGCTCGGTCGCCTCTTTGAAGATCACGTCGGAGAACGTGGGCTCCGGCGACGGCTCCGGGATGAGCTCCTGAGAGAGCGCGATCGACACCTCCTCGAACGCGGGAATGCCTTCGACCTTCACCTTGTTTCGTATCGCGAGCTCGAGTGCGCGATTCGCCGTCGACATGCGCGTCGATTTGTTCAAGTAGAGCTTCTCGATGATGACCGGATTCGCGAGCAGCCTCTCTTCGTTCGTCGCGACGAGCTCGGCGACCATCTCGCTGCACTTCGATGCGATCATCGCGACGGTCTCCGCGGCGATCTGCGGGAGCGCGAGAATGCGCTCCATCATCGCGACGTCGCTGCAATACGTCGGGGAGATGAGATCGATGACGCCCGCGGGAAGGTCCGGCGTGAGCGCGCCTTGAAGGAGCGGAAGCGGCAGCTTCGCGAGCGTGTCGTTCGCGGTTTTCGCGAGCCCGGCGTCCTCGGACGCAGCGAGCAGGGCGACGGCCGTGAGTGCGTCGGACGGCTTCAATCCCGGCGCGATTCCGCGCGCCGCCATCTGCCGAATGGCCGCTGGCGACTTGGGATCGAGGACGCGCTGAGCGGCCGCCGAAAGCTGCGAGATTTCGATGCTTATCGTCACGTACACTTCAGCATAGCTAAGCCTGGCGGAGGGCGAGGACCCGAATTATCTTGGTTCGCGGAGGATCTACGAATGGGTGTGTTCGATTTCGTGAAGCAGGGCGTGCAGGAAATGATGATCGCGCGTCCGGATCATCTGAAGAGTCTCATCGTCTACAAGCACCCCGATCAAAACGTCCCGATGTACTCGCAGCTCACCGTCGACAGCGACGAGTGCGCCGTGTTCTTCAAGGACGGTCGCGTCGTCGGCGTTCTTCCGCCGGGTCGTCAAACTCTCCATTCGCAGAACATCCCGTTCCTCAACAATCTGATCACGAGCTACACGGGCGGCAACGTCTTCATCGCGGAGATCTTCTTCGTGAAGACCTCGCCGATCTACGGCGTGCAGTTCGGCGGCCCCATCGGCGACATGCTCGATCCGCTGACGGGCGAGCAAGTGACGCCGCGCATCTTCGGCGAGTTCTCGATCGTCGTCATCGATCCGATTCGATTCGTCGTCGGCTACCATGGTCAAGCCGCGGGCGGTGACAACGATCAGACGCTCAGCTGGGTGAAGGGCATCTTCTTGAACGGCGTCCGCACGACGCTCGGCGAGCTCTGCGAGGTCGAAGGCAAGAGCGTGCTCCAGTCGATGAGCCTTCGCCAGAAGCTCGCGCAACAGTTCGTCGCGAAGTGCCCGGAGCTCGGCGAGATCGGCGTGAAGATCCTCCAGATGGGGGATTACCAAATCAACTTCTCCGACGAGGACAAGCAGCGCCTCCAGGAAGCGAACGCCGAGATCGCGCGCGCGCAACGCGCCGTGAAGGTGAAGCAGATCGGCGTCGCGGGCGCCGCGGCCGAAGCGCAGGCGAAGCAGTTCGAGCTCGATCAGAAATACCAACAGGACGCGCGCTACGTTCAGAACCTCGCGGGCAACTATCAGAACTACGCGGGCGGTCAGGCGATGATCGGCGCGGGGCAAGGCATGGCAGCGCACGGCGTCGGCGACAGCGGCCTCGCGGGCGCTGGCGTGCAGATGGCGATGGGCGCAGCGATGGCGGGTCAAATGGCAGCGGGCGTCGCGGCGCGCGCACCGAATTTCCCCGTTGGTGGTCCTCCGGCTCCGACGCCGGCGGGACCTGCAGGCGGCGCAGTCACGTGCTCGAAGTGCGGAACCGCGCAACCCGCGGGGAAGTTCTGCAGCGAGTGCGGCACCGCGCTCGCCGTCGCGAAGAAGTTCTGCACCGGTTGTGGTGGAGAGCTCGCAGCGAACGCGAAGTTCTGCGCGAACTGCGGCACGTCAGCAGCCGCCGGATAATCAGGTAATCTCTGTCGAGCGTGCACAAGAACACGCTCGATCTTCGTCATCTCATTCGCAGATGCTCAGAGTGCGGGCGGCGCTTCAGCCCGGACGCGGTCTTCTGTCCATTCGATGGCGCGCGCCTCGAAGACGCGACGGCGCCGGACGACAAGCTCGATCCGCTCGTCGGACAAACCGTAGACGGACGATATGCGATCGAGAGCATCCTCGGCGAAGGCGGGATGGGCACCGTCTACCGCGCCAAGCACGTCGCGCTCGGGCGCGCGCTCGCGCTGAAGGTGCTGCGATCGGATCTCGCGCGCGAGTCGGATCTCGCCGCGCGCTTTCTGCAAGAAGCGCAAGCGACTGCCGCGATCAAACATCCGAACGTCGTTTCGATCACCGACTTCGGCCGGCTGCCCGACGCGCGTCCGTATTTCGTGATGGAGCTGCTCGCAGGGCGCACGCTCGCCGCGTTGATCAAAGCGGGCGGCGCGCTCCCGCCGCGCGACGCCGCGCGCATCACCGTGGCCGTCGCCGATGGGCTCCAAGCGGCGCACGAGGCGGGCGTCGTGCATCGAGACTTGAAGCCCGAGAACATTTTCTTGATCGGTGCGGGCGTCTCCGAGCTTCGCGTCGTCGACTTCGGCGCCGCGATGATGGCGGGCGCGACGCGCCTCACGAAGGCGGGCATCGTCTTCGGCACGCCGCATTACATGTCGCCGGAGCAGGCCGCGGGGAGGCCCGTGGATCATCGCGCGGACATCTACGCGCTCGGAATCATCTTGTACGAAATGATCACGGGGCGCGTCCCGTTCGAAGGCGACACGTACATGGGCGTGCTCACGCAGCACATGTTCGTCGCGCCGCGCCCGCCGTCGGAGATCGTGCCCGAGCTGAGCGGCAAGCTCGGCGCGCTCGAGGCCATCGTCCTCCGCGCGCTCGAAAAAGAACCGTCGGCGCGGTTCGCGACGATGCAAGAGCTCGGCGCCGCGGTCGGCGCGGCGATCGAGGCGAGGGGTGTCACCCCGTCGTGGCCGAGCCCGCCAACGCCGTCGTCGCGTCGCACGCCGCTGCCGCGCGGCATCGCCGACGATCTCGAGCTCCCGACGATGGGCGAGATTCGCGACCGCCTCAGCGCGGCCGATGGGCTCGAGCGCCGCTCGCGCGCGCGCACCGCGGTCATCATCGTCTCTTGCGCGATGTTCGCGCTGATTTGTGCGGGTGTCGGCGTTCGTGTGTATTCTACAAGTCAGCAGCCAGCACCGCAGGCGAGCGCGACCGTCGCACCACCACCGCCGCCTTCCACCACGGAAGGCGCGAGCGTCACACCACCACCTCCTCCTTCCATCACGCCATCCGCGACCTCCGCACCGCCTCCACCCACGAAATCGACCGGCTCACATGTTCGCCCTCCGCCCTCGCACGCCCCGACTTCCCGCGGCATCGGCGATGGTCTCGGCCCCGATCCGTTTGCGGGACACTGACGAATGCTTGACACTGTGGCGACCGGGCGCCCATTCTTCACACGCTCGAAAGTAAGCTCGCGTGGCCAAGCTCCAACTTCTCCTCGTCGACGCTGACCCGCGCAGCGTGCGCGTCCTCGAAGTGAGCCTCAAGAAGGCTGGCTATTCGGTGACGACGGCGCAAGACGGTCTCGACGCTCTATCCAAATTGGAGCTGTCGACGCCCGACTTGGTCCTCTCGGACACGCGCCTGCCGAAGCTCGACGGGTACGCGCTCGTGCGTCGCCTGAAAGAGCGCCCCGAGTGGGCCGGCATCCCCGTCGTCTTTCTCACGAGCCAGAAATCGATCGAGGACAAGATTCGCGGGCTCGAGCTCGGCGTCGAGGACTACCTCACGAAGCCGATCTTCGTTCGCGAGCTCCTCGCGCGCGTCAACCTGCTCATCAACCGTCGCACGCAGGAGTCGATCGCGACGACGCGCAGCTTGACGGGCCGCACGCGCTTCACCGGGTCGATCGCCGACATGGCCGTCGTCGATTTGCTGCAGACGTTCGAGGTCTCGCGCAAGAGCGGCATTCCACGCTGCGCAACGGCGCCCACGCCGCGAACATTTATTTCCGCGACGGCAAAGTCGTCGACGCGGAGCTCGGTCCGCTGCGCGGCGAAGAAGCGATTTATCGCGGTCTCATCTGGAACGAGGCGGAGTTCGAGGTCGTCTTCTGCCCGGTGAAGAACGACGACATCATCAACACGTCGACGCAAGGCATCTTGATGGAAGGCATGCGCCGCGTCGACGAGTGGGGACGCCTGCTCGAGCAGCTCCCGCCGCTTTCGACGATCTTCGAGATCGATCACGAGCAGCTCCTCGAGCGCCTCAACGAAATCCCCGACGAGCTGAACGGCATCTTGAAGCTCTTCGACGGCAAGCGAACGCTGATGAACGTCGTCGACGAGTCGCCGTTCGAGGATTTCTCGACGCTCTCGACGATCTCGAATTGTATTTCGAAGAGCTTCTCGTCCCGAAGGCGCAGCCGGATTCTCATGCACGAAGAGGTCGTTCCTTCTTCGGATGGGAGCGCGAGCTTGCGACCCCCGCCGCACGGGGGACATCCGAGCGACGAGATGCTCGTCGTTCCCGCCGCGGAGACGACCGGACCTCCACCCGTGGTGGCCGCCGCGCCGCCGCAACCGACCGCGCCGACCGAGCCCGTCGTTCCCGCGCAGACCACCGCGCCGCCACCGGTCGTCGAGCCGAAGAAAGAGCCGCCGCCGACGGTGCCGGAGCCGCACGTGATCAAAGCGCCTGCCGCCGCGGACGGCGTCGTGAAGACGCAAGTGATGGCAGCGATGAAGCTGCCGTCGCCGCCGATCTCGGCGCCGCCCGTCGTAGTGGAGAAGAAGCAAGCGCCGCCGCTCCCCGCGCGCGCGCAAGGTCGCCAGTGGGCGACGACGCTGCGCGAGTTCCCACAAGTGCCCGACACGATCCGCCAACCTTCGCCGATGGAGAAAGCGGCCGCGATCAAAGAAGACGAGTCCACGAACGACTCGCAAAAAGAAACCAAGCGCGAAGGTCCGCCGCTGCGCGTCCCCGCCGCGGTAGCCACCGCTGCCGCCGAAGAGGAAGAAGAAGAGGAGGAAGACGAAGACGAGGAAGAGGGCGACGAGTACGAGGACGAAGAAGAAGAGGGCGACGAGGAAGAGGGCGAAGAAGGCGACGAAGAGGAAGAAGAAGACGAAGAAGAAGAAGAGGAAGAAGAAGAAGCGGCTGTACCTCCACCGCCTGCAACGGATTGCACGCGCCCCACGGTACCCATCCCGCCAAAGCCTTCACCCGACTCGCGGAGCGCGCCGACGGTTCCGCGTCGCACCGCGGCGACATCGGCACACGACGAAGAGATCACGATCCCCGTCGCGTCGCCGTTCGGCAAACGCGCGATTGCGGGCGTGGCCGCGTTCATTCTCGTAACGGTCGCGGGAATCGCGGCGGTGAAATTCTACGACAGCACACGCGAGACGAAGCCCGCGCCGAGCGCGACGCAGGCGACGCAGACCGGACGCGACATCCCTCTGCCGCCGATGAGCAACACCGCGGCGACGAACACGGCTGCGACGAGCGATGCCGCGGTCATCGAGATCCCAGACACGACCGCGACCGTCACGGCGACGGCGACCGCGACCGCGACCGCGACGGAAACGGCGACGGCGACCGCCACGGCGACGGTCACGGCAACCGCGACGGCGACCGCGACGGAGACCGCGCCGGTCGGCGGAGGCTCGCTCGTCGCGAGAGCGCAGCGCGCGCTCGATCGCGGACAAACGATGACGGCGATCGAGCCTCGCGCGTCAAGCAACCACTGCCAACCCGAGCGACGCGGAGGGTTGGCTGACGCTCGGCGGCGCGCTCGAAATGGCCGGCAACAAATCCGCCGCACGCAGCGCGTTCAAGAGCTGCGTGGCGAGCGCCCAAGGCGCGCGCGTCGCGGAGTGCAAAGCGCTCCTCGGGGAATGAATTAGCGACGCACGCGCGGATCGAGCATCGCGTACGACACGTCGACGAGCAGGTTCGCGAGCACGATCGCCGCCGACGAGACGATCACGGTGCCCATGATCACCGGCCCGTCGCGATCGAGCAGCGCGCTCACGCTGAGCGCGCCGAGCCCGGGCCAGCGAAAGAGCGTCTCGGTGACGATCGCGCCCGCCACGAGCGCGCCGAGATCGAGCCCCACGAGCGTGACGAGCGGGACGAGCGCGTTTCGGAGCGCGTGCTTCAGCCACGACGCGCCACATCGGCAGCACCCTTCGCGCGCGCGGTGCGCACGTGAGTCGAGCTTCACCAGCCCGATCATCTCGTCGCGCACGAGCGCGCGTGTAATACGCGGCGCCGAAGATCCCGAGCGTGAGCGCCGGCAAGACGAGCGATGCGAGGTGCTCGCCCGCCGTCTTCGCCGAAGCCGTCGAGCGGGAGAAGCCGCAGCTCGTGCGCGAGCACGAACTGAAGCGCAAGCCCAATGAGGAACGTCGGCGCGCTGATGCCGACGAGGCTCGCCGCGACCGTCGCGATGATCGACGGACGTGTTCGCGCTTCACCGCGGCGATGACGCCGGTGAAGACGCCGATGAGCGGCTGCACGAGCACCGCGGCGATCGCGAGGAGCAGCGTGCGCGGAAGCCTCTCGCCCAAGATCGTCGCGACCGCGCGGCGCTGCTGGTAGCTCTTTCCGAGATCGAAGTGCACGCGCCACGACGCTCGCGCACGTGCCGTGCTCTTTGTCTTTCGAATCGAAGTGCGAAGGACCCGTGTGAACGAGGCGCCGCATGAAGCGGCCGTATTGCTCGAGCACGGGCCGATCGAGGCCGAGCTGCTGGCGAATGCGCTCGACGTCGTTCGGTCTCGCTTGCGGGCCCGCGACCATGCGCGCGGGATCGCTCGGCAGCACGTTGTTGATGAAGAACGTCACCGTCGTCGTCGCCCACACGACGAGCACGGCCCACGCGATGCGACGAAACGCGCGTCGGATCAACGGAAGATCTCCACGAGTGAGCCGAGCACGCTTCGTTCACGTGTCATGCTCGCGACCTTCTTCGGCGCTTTGTCGAGCCACACGTCGCGCACGTAGTTCGGCCACGCGGCGCTCCAGCGGAGGTCCTTCACGTACGGCTGGTGAACGCCGTAGTAGCGGTATTGATATTCCATGACCCACGGCGCCTCGTCGCAGACGAGCGCGTCGGCCTCGTCGTAGATCTTCTTTCGCACGGCGGGGTCGAGCTCCTTGCGGCCGCGCACGAGCATGTCGTCGAGCTTCGGGTTCGAGTAGAACGCGCCGTTGTTCGAGTCTTCGTCGTTGATCGCGCTCGTCGAGAAAATCGGCTCGAAGAAATCGCTCGCGTCAGGAAAGTCCTGCGACCACCCAACGGGCCCAATGGCGACGGCGCCGCGGCGCTTCTCCATCATGAGGTACGTCGGATAACTGACCGTCTTGATCTCGATGCGAATGCCGATCTTCGCGAGCTGCTGCTGGATGACCTGCGACGAGAGCTCGTAGAGGCCTTGTTTGTAGATGGGATAAACGATCGTCTTCGGCCACCCGCCGACGCCCGTCTTCGGATCGTACGGATATCCCGCGCGCCGCATGTGCTCGAGCGCGGCTTTGTAGTCGTATTTCTGCGCCGGGAAATTCGGATCGTCGCCGCCAAGGACGGGAACGAGCACGCGCGTCAGCGGAACGAGCGCCGACGTCTTCACCATGCGGAACTGATCGCGATCGATCGCCGCGGCGACGGCGCGACGAACCTCGATGTTGTCGAAAGGCGGCATCTCGACGTTGCATGCTCTTCGGCGCCGACGCTCGGAATCATGTCGTAGCCGCCGAGCGGCGCCCAGCGCGGATCGCCCTGGTAGCGAAATGAATCGGCGACGGTCAGCTCGCGATCGAGATCGAGATCGCCTTGCTCGAGCTTGAAGCGCTGCGTGACGAGGTTCATCGAGAACGTGTACGTGAGCGCGTCGTAGTGCGGCATGCCGGGCACGTGCCATCCATCGAAGCGCACGAGGTGCACGCTGCGGCCGCGATCCCACCGAGTCGAGCTTGAACGGACCGGCGCCGCACGGCGTCCACGCGTCGTCGTATTTCGTTCCCGCCGACGGGCACACCGGACGAAGCACTTGCAGCGCGAAGCGTGGAAGGAACGTCGCGTCCGGCTCGCGCAATCGAACGGCGAGCACGCGCTCGCCTTCGACCGTCACGCCCTCGAGATGATCGGCCGTCTTGTTCGTGTTGTACTCCTCGAACCCGACGATGCGATCGTAGAACTCCGAAAAGGAGTTAGGCGTGTCGGGGTTGAGAGCGCGCTCGATCGAACGCTTGCAGTCCGCCGCGGTGATCGCGCTGCCGTCGTGGAACTTGATGCCCTCGCGCAGGAAGAAGCGATACGTCATGCCGTCGTCGCTGCGCTCGAATCGCTCGGCCAAATCCGGGATGACGTGACCAGCCTCGTCGAAGTCGACGAGGCCGGCGTAGACGAGCTCGATGACTTCTGCCGTGAGGGCGTCGCTCGAGACGGCGGGGTCGAGCGACTTGATGTCGTAGGCCGACGCCAAATGAAGCTCGCCGCCGCGCACCGGAGTCGCGTTTCCCGCCAACGCGAGCGGCGCCGGAGTGGGCTCGCGGCATGCGAGCGCGAAGGGCACGCACGCACCGACTGCGACGCTTCTAATCTTCTTTCGGATCGAGCGCATCACGCAGTCCTTCTCCGACGAGGTTGAAGCCGAGCACGCTGAGCAAGATCGCGAACGCGGGCGTGACGAGCAGCCACGGCGCGGATTGGTAGACGTCCTGTCCTTCGTAGAGCATGTGTCCCCACGTCGGCGTCGGAGGCGCGATGCCGACGCCGAGATACGACAGCACGCTCTCGGCGACGATCATCGACGCGACTTGCGCGGTCGAGAGAACGATGACGGGACCCGCGACGTTCGGCAGCACGTGCGAGACCAAGATGCGACGCACGGGTTGACCGAGCGCGCGCGCCGCGCTCACGAAATCCAAATTGCGAACGGAGAGCGTCTTCGCGCGGACGACGCGCGCGGTGCCGAGCCAGCTCGTCAAGCCGAGCGTCCACAAAATCGTGGAGACGGTCGTGCGATCGAACGCGGCGGCGAGCGCCATGACGAGGAGCAAGAACGGAAACGACAAGCCGATGTCGACGAGGCGCATGAGCGCGGTGTCGGCGTCGACGTCGAGTCCTTCGAAGATCTTGTTCTGCGGGAGGACCCAGCCGATCGTCGCGATGACGGCTGCGAGCACGAGCATCGCGACGCCGGCGCGCGCGTGACCGAAGACGATCACGAAGAACGCGACGAGCAGCAGCGCCACGCTCGCGTACGGAACGCGCGCGCCCTTCGTGCCCTCGTAGAACCCCGCGACGAGCCCGACGCCCGCGCCGATGATCGTCGAGATGAGCGTCGCCGAGATCGCGATGACGAGCGACAAGCGCGCGCCATACGCGAGCCGCACGTAGACGTCGCGAAAAACGCGGTCGGTGCCGAGCCAGTAGACCGAGCTCGGCGGGACGGGCTCGCCGAGCGTCGTGGCGCCGCTCGTGAAGTCGCTGACGTACGGATCGTGGTGCGCGAAGAACGGCCCGATGAGCGCGAACACGACGAGCGCGAGGACGAGCGCGACACCGACGCGCGCGCCGCGGTTTTTCCAGAAGCGTCGCCGCGCGCGCGGATCGGCGATCGCGTTAAACATGGCGGCTCACGCGCGCCTCGCGATGGCGATGCGCCCGCGCCCACCCCCGTGAGCGGGCTTCACCGCGAGAAAATCCATCGCGCGCTTCGCGAACGCATCGGGGACTTCTTCGGCGGGGGAGTGACCGCAATCGAAGAGCTCGAGGCGCGCGTCGGGCAGTCCGCGCGCGAGCCTCTTCGAGTGCGCCGCGGGTGCGAGAGAATCGCTGCGTCCCCACGCGACGAGCGTGGGCGACGCGACGCGCGCGAGCCGCGCTTCGAGCGTGCGCGTGTCGAGGAGCGCGTCGAGCGTCGCCTTTGCGGCTTCGCGCGCGGCGGGCGCGTCGAACTCGTCGAAGAGTCGCGCGAGCCGCTCGGGCGAAGAGGGAGCCGCGACGTCGCGTCGAAAGTGCCACTCGAAGAGGCGCCTGCCATAGAGCTGCTTGAAGAACACGCCGCCGACGACCGGCGCCGCGAACGCGCGCGACAAGGAGAGCGCGCGACCTCCGAAGAGCGGCGGGCTCACGAGGACGAGCCGCTCGACGGTCGACGGATGCCGCTCGGCGAGCGCGATGGCGATCGCCGCGCCGAGCCCATGCCCGCAGAGCGAGAGGGGAGCCGCGTCGAGCGCGGCGGCCACGTCGACGATCGCATCGGCGAACGCGTCGAAGTCGTACGCGAAGCGCTTCGGCGGTGGCTTCTCGCTCTCGCCAAAACCCGGCAAGTCGACGGCGATGACGCGATACTCGGCGGCGAAGGAAGAAACCACCGCAGCCCACTCGTCGCGATCCGACAGGAAATCATGGAGCAGGAGGAGCGGCCTGCCCGTGCCCGACTCGGACACTCGCACGCGCGCGTCGCGGCACACGACGTCGCGAATCGCGGGAGCGGGCGCTGAGCTCGGCATCAAACGGCCGCTACGGTAGGCCGCATCGCCGTCCACGTCGAGGGATGTGGCGCTCCACTCAAGCGAAGCGTGTAGATCACATTGCAGAATACACGCATCGAGCGTTTTCGGGGCTCGGCCAATTGTTTGCGCAATACACACATCGAGCGCACAATGGAATACACACACTCCATTGGACCCTAGAAACATGCGGGTTCGCGCGTTCTCGCGAAAACGGCCGCGCTGGGTATGACATTGATTGTCATACGATGGAGCTAACCTCTCCAAATCTCATCCATCGATGGACAACGCAAAAGAAACCCCGATGATCGATTGACGAGAATCTTTTGAGTAGAATACAGTCGCGACCGTGACGTTCCACGATCGCCGAGGGCTACATGCGCAGCGGTCGGGAAAAACATGTAGTGGAAGCTTCGGGGAAACCCGAGGTGTTCACCGACGACGAGCTGAATCGCATCGAGCGAGAGCACGCCGACGGAATCACCTCGGAACAGATCGTCGACCTCTTCACGCGCAAAGGCCTCCGCTTTACCGAGGCAACTTTGCGCAAGTACGTACAACTCGGTCTTTTGCCGAGGAGTCGTCGGGTCGCGATCGCTGGAACGCAACGAGGTTCGCAGGGGCTGTACCCGACCTCCGTCGTTCGTCGCATCCAGCACCTCAAAGCGATGCTCGCCCACTACACGATCGAAGAGATTCAACGAGAATTTCTGTTCGTACGCGGGGACATCGAGGAACTAGAGCAATCCCTCGAACGTGTCTTTTCGGCGCTCGCCTCGGCGGTCAAACCACGAGACGACGTCCACGAAGCACAAACCCGCGCTGTTCTTAGGGAGCTTGGCGAGGCAAAGGCACTTGCAGCGGAGCTGATGGCGAAGCTGACGAGTGTCGAAACGCGATTGTCGATGCGGGCGAAGCTGGAGTCGCAAGCGCGCAAAGACGTCGGTTAGCCGAGCTCCATCCGAAACACGGGAGGCTGCGATGGCATCGATCGACGAGCGCGAAGGCGAGACCGAAATCACGGACGCGACAGAACTGGCGCCGCAAACCGAAGGTGCGCTCGCGTTGGCGATCGCACCCGCGACGGAAGAAGAAGGCGAGACGGTGACGCGCGAACAGCGCCGCTCGCGTCGCAAGCGCGACGTGCGCGCTCGCACGATCAGCGTGAAGCGCATGACGAAGCGCGAGCTCGAGCTCGGCCGGCTTCTCTATCCCGACGTGGAAGGCGTCGAGCGCCCGATCGCGCGCGAAGATTGTCAGGGCGGCGAGCGGCCGTGTCCGTTCGTGTCCTGCAAGCACCACCTCTACTTGGACGTGTCGGCGCGAACCGGCGCGATCAAGCTGAATTTCCCGGACCTCGAGGTGTGGGAGATGAACGAGACGTGCGCGCTCGACGTCGCGGACCGCGGCGGCGCGACGCTCGAAGAAGTCGGCGCGATCATGAACCTCACGCGCGAGCGCATTCGCCAAGTGGAAGTGAAGGGGCTCGCGAAATTGCAGGCGCTCCGCGACATGGCGGCGCTTCGCGACTACGTCGACGAAGGCCCGATCGGGAAGCGCCGCCTGCCGATTCTCTCGGCGGACGACGACGAAGAGACGGAATCGCAAGTCGACGACGACGACGATGACGACATGGACGAGCCGGCGAACCGCGTCACGGCCGTTGCCGCGGTCGAAGCGGTCGAGACGACGGTCGCGTCGGACTTCGACGTCGACGCTTTCGCCGAGGCCGAGATCGACTGACCCTTCATTCACTCGAGCCGATCGAGTCTTGGTCGTGGCAAGCCAACGAGCGGCAGCGAGAACTTCGCGGCCGGGCCGCAGCTGGACCTTCGCCAGTCGATCATTGCGGCTGAAGCCTGGCGTCCTCGAAGTCTGGTGAATGTCCTGCGCCGGCCTCGCCGGTTTCGTCTCGCTGCCGCATGTCGGCATCTGGGCTTGCGCGAAACCAATCAGTTCGCGTCATCTTCGGAGTAAGTTCGGGCGCATGCCCGTTCGCACAGCGCTCGTCTCCGTTTCCGACAAGACCAACCTCGTCGCGTTTGCCCGCGCGCTCGCGGAGAAAAACGTTCGGATCCTTTCGAGTGGCGGCACCGCGAAGGCGCTCGCCGCCGAAGGCATCCCGGTCGAGACGGTCGAGAGCTACACGGGCTCGCCCGAGGTGATGGACGGACGCGTGAAGACGCTCCACCCGCGCGTGCACGGAGGCATTCTCTCGCGCGGCGCGCGCGACGCGGCCGATTTGGAGCGCCTCGGCGCGCGCCGAAATCGATCTCGTCGTCGTGAATTTGTATCCGTTCGAGAAAGTCGCCGCGAACCCGCCTCATCACACGAAGAGATCGTCGAGAACATCGACATCGGCGGCCCTTCGATGGTGCGCTCGGCCGCGAAGAACCACGCGCGCGTCGCCGTCGTGTGCGATCCCGCCGACTACGACCGCGTGCTCGCCGAAATCCGCGAGACGGGCGACGTGAGCGCCGCGACGCGCGCCTCGCTCGCCGCAAAAGCGTTCGCTCACACCGCCGCGTACGACGCAGCCATCTCCGGATATCTCTCCGTGGAGGGCGAACGTTCGGATCCGAACGTCGAACCTTCCCGCACTACCTGACGCTCCCCTTCGAGAAGGCATACGGCCTCCGCTACGGCGAAAACCCGCACCAGCGCGGCGCGTTCTATGTTGAGCGCACAGCGCCTTTGGGATCGCTCGCGCGCGCGGAGAGCCTCGGCGCCGGCGGAAAGGAGCTTTCTTTCAACAATCTCGTCGATGTGGAAGCGGCTCTTGATGCAGTGCGCGAATTCGAAAAACCGGCCGCGGTGGTCGTCAAGCACACCAATCCGTGCGGCGTTTCGATCGGCGACGATCTCGCGAGCGCGTACAAGCGCGCGAGAGAAGCGGACTCGGTGTCCGCGTTTGGTGGAATCGTCGCCGTCAATCGCGAGGTCGACGACGCCACCGCGAAGGTTCTCGCGGAGACGTTTCTCGAGTGCATCGTCGCGCCGAGCTTCGCGCCTGCCGCGCTCGAGTCGCTCAGGCAAAAGAAGAACCTACGACTCATCGCGACCGGCGCATGGCTCGCGGCGAGCCACGAGGCTCTCCAGTTCAAGCGCGTCGGCGGCGGGCTCGTCGCGCAGACGCGCGATGCGTCTGGCGCGGGCGAGGTCACGAACGGAAAAATCGTTACGAAACGCGCCCCCACGGCCGAAGAGCTCGAAGCGCTCGAGTTCGCTTGGCGCGTGTGCAAGCACGTGAAGTCGAATGCGATCGTCCTCGCACGCGCCGACGGCGGGCTCCGCACCGTCGGCGTCGGCGCAGGGCAAATGTCTCGCGTGGTTTCCGTGCAGATTGCATGTGAAAAAGCAGGCGACGCCGCGCGGGGATCGGTGCTCGCATCAGACGCCTTCTTCCCGTTCCCCGACGGCGTGGAGCTCGCCGCCAAAAAAGGGCATCACCGCCATCGCGCAACCCGGTGGCAGCGTGAAAGATCCAGACGTCATCGCCGCGGCCGACCAATACGGGCTCGCGATGATCATGACCGGAGCTCGACACTTCCGCCATTGAGGCGGAAACTTGGCCCACTTCGATAAGGCGTGGCATCGGTCGCACTATGACCGAGCGCGCAATCGCCGAGAACTGCAGCGTGTGTGGCCGGACGTTCGACGTGCAATTCCGGTATCAGATGGAGGAGAGCGAAGGCGCGTTTGCGTTCTTTTGTTCGCAGGACTGTCATGGCGCGAACCTCCAGGGCGATGCCGAGGGCGTGTCGTGCGACGCGTGTCACAAGCGGTTTCGCGTCGAGCTCGTGGCGCACGTCGTTCATGTGAACGGCGAGCGCAAGTACGCGTGCAGCGAGGCTTGTCGCGTGGAGGTCGTCGCGGGTGATGAGCTACCCGCGGTGTTGCGACCGATGGGCGCAGCCGTCAGCGTGGCGGCGCCGCGGCGCATCGCGGTCTTCAATCACAAGGGCGGCACGGGCAAGACAACGACTTGCGTGAGCATCGCGGCGGGGCTCGCGGCGCGCGGGCTGCGCGTGCTCCTCGTCGACACCGACGCGCAAGGGAACGTCGGCATCTCGCTCGACGTGAAAGCGGAGCGCAGCCTCTATCACGTGCTCGTGATGGGTCTCGCGCCGCGCGCAGCGGCGATGAACGTTCGGCCGAATCTCGACTTGCTCGTCGTCGAACGAGACGCTCGCTGCCGCCGAGCTCTATTTCGCGGGAAGGCCGAATCGCGATCGCATCCTTCGCGAGCGGCTCGAGGCGGGCGCGTCGGACTACGACGTCATGCTGCTCGACTGCTCGCCGTCGCTCTCGCTCCTGAACCAGAACGCGCTCGTCTTCGCGGATGGCATGCTCGTTCCGGTCGCGTGCGATTTCTTGTCGCTCGTCGGCATGCGGCAGGTCATCAAGACCGTGAAGAACGTGAACAGCTGCTGCATCATCCCGTGCAGATCTTCGGTGTTCTCCCGACGTTCTACGATGCACGCGCGCGCATTTGTCGCGACGCGCATCGAGACGCTCCAAGAACATTTCGGCGATCGGTGCCTCGAGCCGGTTCGCCAGACGACGAAGGTCAAAGAAGCGCCCGCGCAGGCCAAGACGATCTTCGAGTACGCACCCGACTCGAACGCCGCGGAGGACTACGCCCGCGTCGTCGAACGAATCATCTCGACGAGGCGACGCCGAGCGAACAGCTCGAAGCCACAGCAAATGATAGGAAAACCGATGAGAGCACGGCACGACGATGCAGATGGACGGCGACGGCGGCGCGCTCGACGCGGACGAAGTGGCCGAGGTCCTCTCGGGCGCTTCTACACGCCGCGCGCGAGCGAGCCGCAAGACCGCACGCGAGAGCGGAGAAACCGACGCACTACAAAGTGATTTGCATCTCGATGTACACGAAGGACCTCGCGCGGCTCGACGACGCTCGTCACCGAGCTGAAGTCGCGCGGTCTCACGAAGGCGAATCGCAGCGCGCTCATTCGCGCGGCGCTCGATCAGGTCGATCTCGACAAAGTGCCGCGCGGCATGTGAGCTTCGCCCAGAACGTCGTCCAGGTCGCGCGGCAGCGGCGGCGATGATCTCGAGCGGCGCGCGCGTGATCGGATGCGGCAGCGCAGCTCGACTGCATGCAGCGCGTGGCGCGGCAGTTCGAGCTCGCGAGATCGTCTTCGGGCAGGCTCGCCGTCCGCGGCGCGAACGAAAGCGCTTCGTCGGGCCCGTACAGCTTGTCGCCGACGATCGGCGTGCCGAGCCTCGCGAGGTGGAGGCGGATCTGGTGCTGGCGGCCCGTGAGAGTCGCAGCGCACGCGCGCGTAGGCGTCGCCCGCGACGTCGCCTCGCCGCGGAACATCGTCGTCGCGGAGAGCGCCTCTTCGGTGCGACCGATGCGCATCTTCACCTTCGAGCGACTCTCTTTGTCGAGCTCGAGGCTGCGATCGACGCGAATGCGCTCGCTCATCGGCGCGACGGAACGCCCCACGTGATCGCCGTGTAGGATTTTCTCGATGCCGTCGCGCTCCTCGAGATCGCGCTTGAGCGCGCGCTCGCATTCGGGCGTCTTCGTCACGAGAGGACGCCGCTCGTCTCGCGATCGATGCGATGACCGAGCGAGAGAAACTGCCCGGTGCGCGCCGCTCGCAGCAGCTTGATGAGCGTGTTCTTGTGATAGCGCGCGGTCGGGTGCACGGGCAGCAGCGCGGGCTTGTCGACCGCGAGGAGGTGCTCGTCTTCGTAGAGGATGCGCGACGTCGGTCGGGACCGCGACTTCGTCCCACGGGGCGCCGCCACAGCAGAATGATTCTGATTCGCGCGCACGCGTCGTTCCGCGCATGGACGCTTTCCGCCTTCGTCGTACGCGCTCAGCCACGATGATCGCTGCGTGCGCGTCCGGCTCGTGCGTCGGAACTGCGCTTGCAGAAAGAGGTCGAGCCGCTGCCCGGCGACCTCGGGCGGAACGCGGAACACGCTGACAGCACCGACCCTCCGGGCGACGTTCGGCGGCGCGCTGAAGTACGCGACTTTCGCTCGCACGCAGCCGCGTCATGTGCGCGAGCGTGCATGGTACAACGGTCGCGCTTCAGACCGCATGGACATCCTCTTCGCCACGACCGAGCTCGCGCCTTTCGTGAAAGTCGGCGGGCTCGCCGACGTGGCCGCTGCGCTACCGAAAGCGCTGCGCGCGCTCGGACATAACGTCACCGTCGTCCTTCCACGGTTTCCGGCGTTCGAGGCGGGCGGCCTTCTCGTCGCGCGGCGGCTCACGCCCGTGCGCTTCCCGCTCGGCGGCAGCACGTACGACGTCACGCTCTTCGACGGCCGGCTCGCTTCGCAAGTCGATCTCGTCCTCGTCGATGCGCCCGGCCTCTTCGATCGCGCAGGCGTCTACGGCGAAAAAGGTGAAGACTATCCCGGATAACGCGACGCGCTTCTCGGTTTTCTCGCACGCGGCCGCGGAGATCGCGCGGCAGCGCGCGGAAGGCGGCGCGCCGTTCGACGTCGTCCATTGCCACGATTGGCCGAGCGCGCTCGTGCCGACGTACCTCGCGAACAAGATCGTCCGACGAAGTCCGTGCTCACGCATCCACAACGTCGCGCATCAGGGCGTCTTCGGGCGCGAGCAAGTCGCGGCGGTCGGGCTCGATGCGAAGCACTTCACGACGGAGACCGGCGAGTTCTTCGGCAAGCTCAATTTGCTCAAGCAAGGCATGGTCACGGCGGACGTCGTCACCACCGTGAGCCCCACGTACGCGCGTGAGATCGCGACGGAGTCCGGCGGCGCCGGGCTCGATGGCGTCGTTCGCGAGCGACAGTCGCCCGCTCGTCGGCATCCTGAACGGCATCGACTACGCCGTGTGGAACCCCGCGACCGACGCCGCGCTCGCGACGCGTTACGACGCGCAAGATCCGAGCGGACGCGTCCGCTGCAGGGGCGCGCTTCAGCGCGAGCTCGGGTTGCCGCTCGAGCCCGCGCCGCTCGTCGTGTCCATCGGTCGCATGGTCCATCAGAAGGGGACCGATCTCCTCGCCGCTGCGATCCCCACGCTGCTCCGCTCGACGGACGCGCAAATCGCCATCGCGGGCGATGGCGATCCCGAGCTCGTCCAGCGCATCGAAACCGCCGTCGCGAAGAGCGACGGCCGCGCCGTCTTCTCGAAGAACGCGCCCGAGGGAATCGTCCATCGCATGCTCTCGGCCGCGGATGCGGTCCTCGTACCCAGTCGCTTCGAGCCCTGCGGGCTCGTGCAGCAATACGCGCAACGTTACGGAGCGCTGCCCGTTGCGCGCATGACGGGCGGCCTCGTCGATACCATCGTCGACTGCGACGCGAAGCTCGAGACAGGCACGGGCTTTCTCTTCGAAGACGAATCGCCGAACGCTCTCGTCGCCGCGACCGAACGCGCGCTCGCAGCACGCGTTCTTCCGCAGTGGCCCGCGCTCGTGAAGCGCGTGATGCGACTCGATCGCAGCTGGGACGGCCCCGCGCGCCGCTATGAAGCGCTGATGAAGAATCTCATCAAGAGCTGATTCCGAACAGCTGATCGCGTCGCCGACAGGCGGGACTACGCTACAAGGCGGGACTACGCTACACTCGCCAACGCTCGTGCGCCGTTCCGCCAACGGCGTACGCTCGTCGCGAGGGAGGCTGTCGTGACAAAGCAGAAGCCGCCGAAAGTGCCCTCCGCAAAACTGCGGTTCGATCCGAAGCAGACATCGTCCACAGACGAAAGCCGGCGAAAAGCGTAGATGCCGCTCACCGTCGTTTTCCTCCATGGTGAGCGCGAGTACGCGCAGTCTCTCGGCACACAACTCATGGCCGCCAACGCCGCGGGCAGCCGTTCGCTCGAATTTCGTTACGCCACGAATGTCAACGAAGCGGTGGCGCGCGTCACGCACGCCAATCGCTTGTTGTTCGACGCCGACGACGATTTCCTCGACGTGCTCGAGCATGCCCAAGACGGCGTTCGCTCATACGCGCTTACGACGAAGCTCGATGCGGCGCTGTCGGCGTACCTCTTCAGGCGCGGTGCGATCGCCATCGGCGCGTGCAGAACCGACCGCGACTTGGAAGCGCTCGCCGAGGTGCTCGTTTCAGGCGTCGCGGCCGGTCCTCGCCCTATGCACGTGCTCGAATATCTCGCCACTCCCGGCCGATACGCATTGGTCCGATCGGAAGAGGACGATGCAATGCTCGAAACCGTATTTCACCTCACGCACCACAACGTGACGAAGACCGCCGCGCTTCTAGGCTATCCACGATCAACGGTCCAATCCCAATTATGGAAGCTCGGCTTGCTCAAACGCTCCGACGACTCGTGACACCACACTCCAACTACTGGCAGCTGTTCAACCAAGGAATGTTGGGGTCTTGAGTGCAGTGTTGCTCTGAATACGAACAGTCACCTGACGACGAGCAGTACTCGACGGTGCACGAAACGGTCGTACAGGAAATCGCAAGACCCGGCCCGGCCATCTTCTGTTCACAGCATCGCTCTCCGGCTGCGCACTGGCTGCGCGTACTGCATTGAACATTGCCAGCGTCGCTTGGGGCGCACCGAGCTGACGAAAGGTCGACGAACCCAGCGTCATCGTAGCCGACGTGACATGCTTGACCGGGCGCACACTGTACATTCGGGCCACACGGGATGTTGTCGGTCGAACAGCCCGAAACGAGAAGGCCGCAAACGACCGCGGTCAGGTGCGGCCTCACGTTTGCCACGACATCTTCGGTGGCACGGCAAACGGAGGGTCAAGTATCAACACCTCCTTTTCGTAGGACGTTAATGGATAATTGATCGGCATGTATTGGTCATGCAATCGGCACTCCCCATCGCCAACGCCAACGTATTCCACGCGATTCTTGGGGGCATATGCCCAACGGGCTAGAAATGTATCTGACTCCGTAAATCCATCGGGAATATTGTATCTCGGATAGAACGCCATCGCTGCCCATACGGGAAACGGGTTCGCTGTGACGAGCGACGGGGCCGACATCGCATCGTACACTCGTTGCTCGTCCGCCATCGAGTAGACCTCGAAATATGGGAAGGCGATGGTTCCGTCCGCGACCAACGCTGGATCCCACCAGGCCACACCCGTGCTCGTCGGATTAGGTCCTGAGAAGTTCAAGATCTGGTCGAGGCCGAACCCGGATAGGTGCTTCTTGGCTTGCCGCAAGAACTCGTGTGTTCCAGCAACCTCAGCTTCGTAATCACCGGCATCCGCACCGAGAGTGTCCCAATGAACGCCGTCGAAACCGAGTTGCTTCAGGGACGGAAGCCAGACCTCGCACTGATGGTCGGCCAATGCAGCGTTACGGAAGTAACAAGGGAAGCGCGGCGCATCCATGGTTTGCTTGATCCATCGCCCTTGCGAGTCCAAGAGCTTGAAGATGCCGGACGATTCATTTGCAAGATCGTATTCTTCAGCGCCGACAGATTGCACGTAGGCCCAAGCACGCCCTCCCAGCCTGTGGATCTCATCGATATAAGCCTTAATTGTGTATTCGTAGATATTGTATTGGTGGCTCCACGCGTTCTGCCACAGACCGCCGGGCAAAGTTGCGCTCGAATAGCTCGCGAACCAATCGTAGAAGTGAAACTCGCGAATGCGGTAAAGATTGAACATGCGATCGATTCGATCGCGCGCTGTTGGTAGATCCATCTCGCCGAAATCCGTGAGGAATCCGTACCCGCCTCTCAGGTTCTGCGGTGATTGGAGGAAGCGGTAATCTTGTTGAATCGTTTGCGGTGCGGCCATGGCTACGTCCGTCGCCCACGTGGACGGCGCAGCTCGTAAGCGTTTGCGAGCTCGGCTGCGTGTGGTCGCTGAATCAGCGCACCGGACAAACGCGCTGGAGCACTGCGGGCGAACTCGCGGCCACGTTGGGTTTGCGCCATCTGCAACGGTGCGATGGCGCTCTGAAGCTCGAAAATCGCGTCCTCGTCCATGCCCTTAGGATTCGCGGCTCTTCGTCCGGCGTCACTGCCGAAATTCGGCACCCCGCCCGATCCGTTCAGGTGAAGTGCTGCTCTAATCGCCGTCGCAGCCCGCTTCGGGGTGCGACTTCAAATACTCTTCGAAGCCCGCGGTGATCGCGTGCGAGAAGCGGTTGCCCATCAAGAAGCCGCCGTCGTGCGTGAGGTGGACGAGATCGCCCGAGCCGAGGCCCGCCTTCCAGAACTTGATCATCGACATGTCGCCGCCCATCGCGGCGCGGAAATCCCAGAACGCCCACGAGTGACGCTTCGCGATGTCCGCGAGCTGCTTGGCGAGCGCGACGATGCGCGGGTCGGAGTGCGTGTCGTCGCGGTGGAGCTCGATGTCGGGCGGCGAGAGGATGAGGATCGGCGTGTTCGGCACGGCGTCGTTGATCCAGCCGATGTCTTTCGTCATCCACCGCTCGTGGAGACCCGGCGCGAACAGATTCGTTCCGATCAAGAACACGATGAGATCGTATTTGCGCCGCTGAAGCATCGGCGTGCGCGATGCGTCGCTCACGTGGAGCATCTGCTCGTAGTTGAGCGCGCCGGTGCCGAGCGAGTCGATGATCACGCTCGGTTGTTTGCGCTCGAGCGCTGCGCCGAAGAGGCGCACGTTGCCGCTGTTCACGACGACCTCGAGCTTGTGCGGGCCGTCGGGCATCTCGAAGTGCTCGTAGGCCGCGGTTGGCTCGGCGCGCGCGGTGTCGATGTCGAGGACCTTGTCACCGTCGACTTTCACCGAGAAAGAGCCGCCTTGCGGGCGTTGCATGTAGAATACATCTATCGAGTCGACCTTGGTGCCGATGGGCTGCGTGTCGTCCGCCGTCGCGACCGCGCTCCACGCGCCGACCTTGTCCGACTCGTTCGCGACGTTCGCGAAGCCGAAGTGGCCGTCGCCCACGGGATTGGTCGACGTGGAGATCTTCTTCCACTTCGACTCGGAGAGCGTCTGGTTGATGTCCATGTGGTGGTACCAAGCCCACGGGCGCGCCATCGCCACGTAGCCGTGACCGCCGTCGCCGAACTTCGCTTGGAAGAGGCGGCGCATCGAGCCGGTGATGTAGTCCATCGTCATGTTGGAATCGCCGTAGACGGCGATGCGCACGTGGTCCTTCGCGGTGCCGCGCGCGAGCCGCGCGAGCCGCTCGTAGAAGCAATCCATGTCGTGCGCGTCGTCGGCGATGGCGCCGATGGGGACGTTGCCGTAGCGCGCGTCGACGGGGCCGATGTCGTAGCTCGACTTCTCGAGCGCGTTGCACGTCTTCTTCACGGCGACCGCCGCGGGCGCGACCGTCGTCACGGCCACCGTCGGCGCGCTGACGGTGCTCGCGAGCGGGCGCGGCGTCGTCGATTGCCCGTTCGTGTTCTGACACGACACGGCGCTCGAAATCGACGCCAGCGAAAGCATGCAGAGTGCACGAATCATGAGACGCATTTCGGACATATCACTGCGCCGCGATTTGCTCCAAAAAGTGGAGGGTGGTGCAGCTCGCGGGTTTTACCTCGGGTTTGTGCCCGAGTACCGGGAAACCGTGTTTCTGATCGGGGAGCTCGACGAGGACGTGCGGGACGCCCGCGCGGCCGAGCGCAGCGGCGAAGTCGCGCGCGTCGGCGACCGGGACGATCGTGTCGGCGGCCCCGTTCAAGAGGACGATGGGCGGCGCGCTCGGCCCGACGGCGTAGCGCGGCGTCGCTTCGCGTGCGCGGAACGTCCAGTCGCTGCCGTCTTCGTCGATCGCGCCGTCGAGATCTTTGTAGGTCTTCGCCCCGAAGAGGAGCTCGTCGACGGCTTGCCGCATGATGGGGACATAACGCTCGGGGGCGCGATCGATTTCGAGCGGCGCGTAATAGAGGATGGCGCCCGAGATGCGAACGGGGCGGCGGTCGGCGCACTCGCGATCCCACTGCGGCGCATCCGGCGCGACGGCGACGAGCGCCGCGAGATGACCGCCGGCCGACGCACCGAGCAGGACGATCTTCGAAACGCCCGCGCGCGCGCTCGCCGCGCGAATCGCGCAGCGCACGTCGGCGAGCCCGACCGGAAACGCGCGCGCCGAATCCGCCGCGAGCCGATACCCGACGCTCGCCGCCGCGTATCCGAGCGTGCCGAACATGCGAATCGTCGGGCGGTAGAGCCCCTTGCCGCCGGAGGTCCATCCACCGCCGTGAACGATCACGACGAGGAGCTTGGGGTCAGGAGCTTCGGGCAGCACGAGATCGTACTTCTCGCGTTTGTCGTCCCCGTACGCGATGTCCTCGATCACCGTGGGACCTGCCGCGTCGTTCGGGATGAAATCGGGCAGCGCGCAATCGTCGACGCGCGCGAGCGTCATCGCGTCACGCGACGGCGCCGCGGCGTCCGCGAAGCCGGGCTCGCTCATCGAGACGCCGAGCGGCGGCACCGCGATGAGCGGCGCGCCCGCACACGCGGCAATCACGATGAGGGCTCCGCCCCCAAACCCCCGCCTCAGACCGCTACGCTTCGCTGCGCGGTCTTCGACTACTGCGCGACGTCGGCGCAGCAACGGAAGCCGGTCGAGTAGTCGTGGTAGTAAATGTCGTGACCCGGCGTGCGGTAGTTGCAGCCGTCACCGAGCTGGTGCGTGTCGAGGTAGAAGCCGCCGAGGAACGTGCCGTCGGGATCGTCGACCCACTCGTGCACGTTGCCGACCATGTCGTAGACGCCGTACTCGTTGGTGCAGCCTTCGTGTGCGCCCGTCTTCGCGACGGTGCCGCCGAGCTTGTTGAGCGCCGGGTCGTTCATGTGCGGCGTCCACGATGCGGGACGGCTTCCGCCGGTGAGACCGAAGATCGTCGCCATCGGCGAGCGGCCGTGATCGTTGCAGCGGCCCGCTTCGTCGCGGTTGCCGTACGGGTACGTCGTCTTCGTCGGACCCATGCACGCTTTCTTCCACTCGGGCGCCTTGCACAAACGTTTGCCGGAGCGCGCGCACGCGGCCTTCGCTTGCACTTCGGAGATGTACGCTTGCGGCGTCGCGCCTTGCGCGCTCACCGCGCGGACGACGGGGCGATTCGATCCGCGATCGAGCGCGTCGAACGGCGACCAGGGGCGCTCGTCGCCGTTCGGAAGAATTTCGACGAGCGATGCTTCGAAGCGATCGATGCAGTAGCGATCGTCGATGCTCGCCATGTCGGGCGGGCAGAGCCCGTTGTTGCGTTGCGGTTGATCGTCGACGTCGAGATCGCTCTCGAGCAAATTACCCGACGGCGACGGAAGGAGCTGCAGCTCTTGAACGCGTCCGCGACGCGCGCCGCGGCTGCTTCGCGTGAAGCTGCTCTTCTGCGCGCGCGTGAAGCTCGGCACGTGCGCTTGCGCGGTGACGGCGATCGGCTCGGGATGCGAACACCCCATCGTCGTGAACGCCCACGCGACGGAGAACACACCAAGAGAGCTTGCTACGAGGCGGAGAGAAAACAACCTTCTTGGCATAACCAGGCACGCGCTCTTTGAGAACCCGAAATCGTCCTCGCTGGAAAATTCTTTATGGAAATTTTCCCAAGTGAAACAGCGTGAAGCGGGCTCGTTTCAGGGTGTGTTTCAGCGCTCGCGATTCGTGAAACGCATCAGCGCGCGTGCGACTTGTGCGAGTCGACTGCGCGGAGAGCGCGCGCGAGCCACGATGCGCGGAGCGACACGCGACTCGCGGCGACGAGCTGATGGAGCAGCGCGATCGCGAGGAGCGACAGAGGCCCGCCGCGCGCGAATCGCGGAACGACCATCGCGACGACGACGACGACGGCGATCGACACGATGCCGCGCCATGCCCACGACCAAAACACGCGAAGCGGCGTTCGGCGAAAGGTGAGCAGCGCAACGCGAATCGCGCCGAAGGTGCCCGTGCGAAATCGCACGACGCCCGCGCGCGCGAGATCGTGGAGCACGGCGACCGCGCTCGCGAGGAGCAGCACGGCGCAGCAGGCGCCGAGCGCGATTTGATCCGCGCGCGGATCCGACGTGCGAAGCTTCATCGCTTCGGAGGTTGCGCCGAACGTCCACATCGCGACGGCGAGAAGCGCGAGCTCGAGCGCGGTGCCGAGCGCGAAGAGATACGCGAGCGGCGCGAACGTCGCGGCGACGTACGGCGCGAGGTGGCGCGCTCGCGGCGCGCGCGTGTCGGGCGTCGCGTGCGAGATTGACGTGAGCATCGCGGAGAGCGGCAAGAGCGAGAGCACCGCGCCGAAGAGCGCGAGGATCGCGAGGAGCCCATAGAGACCGGCCGATCCGCGCTCCCACGCCGAGCGCACCGCGAAGAGCGCCCAACCACCGTCGTCGAAGAGCACCGAGTCGCCGCGCGGATGACCGCTGAACGCCGCGCCGAGCGCGCGCGAGATCGGCCACGCGACGACGAGCGAGAGCGCGAGCTGAAAGACGTAATAGACGAACACCGCCGCGGGCCGGCGACGTGCGCGCATCGCATCGTTCGACACGAGAAGAAGGCGCGTGTCCTTGCGTACCGACTCGGGGCCCGACGTGTCGGGGCCGCGCGACGACGGGACGAAGATCTGATCCGTCACGGCAGCACCTCCGAGAAGAAGAGCTGCGCCGCGTACGTGAGGCGCTCCGTGACGCGCGCGGTCTCCGGCGAGCGCGCGTGCGCGGTGCGCATGAAGTCGTTCATGCGATCTTGATCGATGAGCACTTTGTGATCGGGATCGACCACGGCGAACGCGATCGGAGATTTTCCGTGGAAGGGCAGGCGCGCGAAATCGCCTTTGCCGTCCCATTGAAGGCGCGAGGTCGTGCCGTCTTGGAGCGTGAGCTCGACGTCGACGGGCATGACGAGCGTGCCTTGCCGCGCGACGAGGACCCAGCCGTCGTATTCGGCGTTCGGATTGGGCGTCTCCGATTCTTTGACGGTCTCGCGTTTGCCGTCTCGATCGAAGATGCCGAGAGCGGGTGCGACGCGCGGCGTGTGGATTCCTTCGACGCGAAAATCCACCCAGCCCTTGTGAAAGAGCGCGTCTTCGATCATGCGGCGCGCGTCGGGTCCGATCACCTCTTCGTAGCTCGCGAGCAAATCCTCGGGAGTCGGGTGACGAAAGCGCGCGCGCCGCGCGTAACGACCAATCGCGCGCGCGCCGAGCTCGCGTCCCCACACGCGATCGACCGTCTCGAAAATCGACGCGGTGCGCGCGTAGACGAGCCCGCCGTAGTGACTGCCCGACGGAAACGCGAACGCGGGCTGCGCGACGGGCACATCGTGAACGCGCGAGCCGGGCCACATGCCGTCGAGCTCCGCGTCGCCGATCTTCAACCCCATGAAATCGATCACGCTGCCTTGCCCGAGCCACGTGCGAAGGCCCTCTTGCTCGGCGTAGCTGTTCATTCCTTCGTCGAGGAACGGCCACGTGACTTCGTCCGACGCAAGGAGCCCGTAGAACCACTGGTGACCAAACTCGTGGATCGTGACGAGCTCGATCTCCTCGAAGCCGGGCGGGCCGTACCACGGGCCCTCCGTCGTGAAGAGCGTCGGGTACTCCATGCCGCCCGCTTCTTCGGCGCCGTCGGGCGGGTGGACGATCGTCAGCACGTCGTACGGATATTTTCCGTAGCGCTTGTTGTAATGCGGGAGCGCGAAGCGGATCGTTTCGATGTCGCGCTCGGCGGCGTAGCCGTATCCGCGCGGGTAGAGCGTGCGCACGTTCACGCCGGCGATTTTCTCGGTGCGCTCTTGGTACTGATCGAACGCCGTCCACGCGAAGTCGTGCACGTCTTTTTGAACGTGGCGCTCGATGTGGAGATCGTTTTCGTCGCGCGACTCCGTGACGGGACCCGTCGCGCCCATCGTGAACGTCTTCGGCGCTTTGATCGTGACGTCATACGTTCCGAAGTCCGCGTAGAACTCGGCGAGGTGATGAAACGGAAAGTGCGCCCAACGCCCGTCCGGCTCGAGGCGCGCGATCTTCGGGAACCACTGCCCGATCATGTGAAACGATCCGTGGTAGCCGGTGCGCTCGACGACGGCGGGGAGCTTGTCGTCCCACGTCGTTTCGAACGTGATGCTCCCGCCGGGCGGCACGTCGCGCGGGAGTGGAATGCGTACGTCGGTCTCGTCTTGATCGCCCGGACGCCCGCCGGTTTTGTCCGCGCTCGGCCAGAGGTCGACGCCATCGAGCGCGAATTTGCGAACGTCGATCGCGCCCCAATCGCTCACGCCGCCGCCGCCGCGCGAGCCGAGCGCGGGCTCGCGCATGAACGTCGACTCTTCGTTCTTGAACGCGTTGAGATAGAGGTGCACCCACACTTCGCGCACGGCCGTCTCGCTCGTGTTGCGCCACACGATCGTTGCTTCGCCGTGAACGGTGTGCGCCTTCGGATCGAGCTCCGCGGTCATCGTGTAGTCGACGACGTCTTCGGCGTGCGGCGCCATCGACGCATCGTCGTCGTACTTCGCGCCGGGGTCGGTGGGCTCGGGCGTCGCGTCGCCGCGCGCGCCGCTCGCGAACGCTATCGCGATGAACACGAAGAGCCGTGCGCGTCTCACGCGCGCGACCTTATCACGCCGTCAGAAGAGACGGAGTTGCCCGCGAGGCGCTTCGACTTCTTTCGGTTGCATCGTCATCGTGATGTTGGCCGAGCCCGGCTCGTATCCGAGGCGCTTCGCCGATGCCTCGAAGAGCTTCCCGATGGCTTCGGCGTACGGCCCGTCGCCGATCCCGCGCTTGCCGAATGTTGCATCATACATCTTTCCGTTCCGGCTCTGTTTCACGTGCGAGAGCACGCGCTCCGCCTTCTCCGGGAGTGCTGCGCGAATGCGCGACTCGAACACGTCGCGCACGTGACCCGGCAATCGCAAGAGCGTGTAACCCGCGAACGACGCGCCCGCCGAGCGCGCCTGCGCGAGCACCTCGGGGATGTCCTCTTCGGTCAAACCGGGAATCACCGGCGCGACGCTCACGCCGACGCGAATCCCCGCGCGTGCGAGGCGCTCGATCGTCTTGAGGCGCCGCGCAGGCGTCGTCACGTAGGGCTCGAGCGCGCGCGCGTGCGCTTCGTTCGCGAACGGAATGCTGATCGCGACGGACGCGTGGGACACGCGCGCGAGCTCCGCGAGCACGTCGATGTCCCGCTCGACGAGCGGCGACTTCGTGATGACATGCGCGGGATTCTTGTATTGTACACATACCTCGAGGCACCCGCGCGTGAGGCGGTAGCGCGACTCGAGCGGCTGGTAACAATCCGTCACGCCCGAGAACATCACGAGCTCGCTCCGCCAGCTCTTCGCGGAGAACGCCTTGCGCAAAAGCTCGGGCGCGTCGCGCTTCACGACGATCTTCCGCTCGAAGTCCGTCCCCGCGCCGAAGCTCAGATACTCGTGAGTCGGGCGGGCGTAGCAGTAGGCGCATCCGTGAAAACATCCCCTGTATGGATTCACGCTGAAGTTGAAGCCGAGATCCGGGCTGTCGTTCTTCGCGAGCACCGAGCCGCTCTTGTCGAAGTAGACCTCGAGCTCCGCTTGCGGAACGTCCTCGCCCTCGAGGTAGACGACCTCGGTCTCCGCAAACCGATTCGCGGGATTCTCGACCGGCAGCCGCCTCATCCGGTGACTGTACACGCGTTCAGTTAAATCGCCAAGGCGCCAAGTCGCCAAAGGACAAGAAAGTGTGTGATTGTGTGTAATCTGCACCCAATTCTTCTGGCGCCTTTGGCGCCTTGGCGATCTCTCTATCTTAGACGGACGCGCCGTTTTTCTTCGTGCCGCGGCGGGTGAGGGGGATGCCGTACTCGTGGAGCTTGTACTGGACCTTGCGCACGCTGATGTCGAGCATCGCCGCGGCGCGCGCGGTGGAGCCTGCGGCGGCTTTCATCGCGGAGAGAATCGCTTCGCGTTCGAGCGCCGCAAGCGTCGACGACGTGAGCCCGGCGGCGGCGCGACGGTTTGCAAAGACGGCGCGCGCGCGGTCGGCCAAGTCACCGACGAGCGTCGCGTCGCTCGACATCGGAACGACGAAGAACGCGCCGGCACGGTAAGCGGCGGCGGGCGCGTCGGAGAGGGCCACGACGACGGACTCCGCGGGAAAAGACGGGATGTCGCCGCGCGCCGAGACGACCAAGATGATGTCGTCCGTGCCGTCGTGGACCTCGTGACCGCGTTCGCGAAGCCCTGCTCGAAGACCATCGGGAATCGACCCCAAAATGCCAATGGACGTGCTCATGAGGACTTCGATGCCGGTCCCACGGTCGCGTCGCGCGCCACGGCGTTGCCTAAACGTTCAAGGCTGTTGCTCGAACGCGAACGCGAGCTTGCCGTCCTTGAACGAGACGGTGACCTTTCCGCCGTGCTCGAGGCGACCGAAGAGGAGCTCGTCACCGAGCGGTCGTTTCACTTCGTCTTGGATCACGCGGGCGAGGGGACGCGCGCCGAAGTCCGGGTCGTAACCTTTTTCCGCGAGGTGCACGCGCGCGGATGCGTCGACGACGATCTCGACCTTGCGATCCGCGAGCTGCGCTTCGAGCTCTTTGACGTACTTGTCGACGATGCTCGCCATCGTCTCTTTGCTGAGCGAGTTGAACGCGATGCGCGCGTCGAGACGATTTCGGAACTCGGGGCTGAACATGAGCTTGAGCTCGCGATCGGCGTCGCCGACGTTGCGCCCGCCGCCGAAGCCGACCGAGCGACGCGTGAGATCGCGCGCGCCCACGTTGCTCGTCATGAGGAGAATCACGTGACGGAAATCGGCGCTCTTGCCGTTGTTGTCGGTGAGCCGGCCGTGGTCCATCACTTGGAGCAAAATGTTGAAGACGTCGGGGTGCGCCTTCTCCATCTCGTCGAGCAAGAGAACCGCGTGCGGCGTCTTCGTGACGGCGTCGGTGAGCAACCCGCCTTGATCGAACCCGACGTAGCCGGGCGGCGCGCCGATGAGACGCGACACCGAGTGGCGCTCCATGTACTCGCTCATGTCGAATCGCAAAAACTGAACGCCCATGATGCGCGCGAGCTGCTTCGCGACTTCCGTTTTTCCGACGCCCGTCGGGCCGGTGAGGAGGAACGCGCCGATCGGTTTTTCGGGGCTGCGTAGACCCGCGCGTGAGAGCTTGATGGCCGACGCGAGCTGCTCGATCGCTTCTTCTTGTCCGAAGACGACGGACTTCAAATCTTCGCCGAGCGTCTTGAGCTTTGCCTTGTCGTCGCTCTGCACGGTGCGCGGGGGGATCTGCGCCATGCGCGCGAGCACCGTCTCGACGTCGGAGACCGAGACCTTCGGCTTCTCGTCTTCGGGGTGATCGACCGCCGCGAGCTTCACCGCGGCGCCCGACTCGTCCATCAAATCGATCGCTTTGTCCGGCAAACGGCGATCGTGGAGATATTTCGCGGCCAAAGACGCCGCTTGCTCGACTGCTTCATCAACGTACGTGACGTCATGAAACGCTTCGTACTTGGGCTGCAAACCCTTCAAGATCAATTTCGGTTTCGTCGACCGTCGGCTCGAGCACCTCGACGCGCTGAAAACGTCGCGCGAGCGCGCGATCTTTCTCCACGTGCGAGCGGTACTCCTCGAACGTCGTCGATCCGATGCAGCGGAGATTTCCCGACGCGAGCGCGGGCTTCAATAAGTTCGACGCGTCCATCGAGCCGCCGCTCGTCGCGCCGGCGCCGACGATCGTGTGGATCTCGTCGATGAAGAGGATCGCCTTGTCGATTTCCTTCAGCGACTTGAGCACGCCCTTGAGACGCTCTTCGAAGTCGCCGCGGTAGCGCGTGCCCGCGAGGAGCGCGCCCATGTCGAGCGAGTAGACCTGCGCGCCCGCGAGCGCCTTCGGGACGCGGTTCTCGTGAATCGCGAGCGCGAGGCCGTCGACGATTGCCGTCTTGCCGACGCCCGAGTCGCCGACGAGCACGGGGTTGTTCTTCTTGCGACGCGCGAGGATCTGAATGATGCGCGCAAGCTCGCGCTGGCGCCCGACGAGCGGATCGATGCGCCCCTCGGCCGCTTCTTTGTTGAGGAGCACCGTGAACGACTCGAGCGGGTTTCGCATCGCGCCGTCGCCTGCTGCGTCCACTTTGCGCGGATCGCCCGTGACGTCTGCGCCTTCGAGGTTGTGCTCGGAGAGGAGCTTCGACGTGCCGTGCGAGATGAACGAGACGACATCGAGGCGCGTCACGCCGAGCGACTCGAGCGCAGACACGGCGAACGAATCCGGCTCGGCGAACATCGCGACGAGCACGTTCGCGCCCTTCACCTCTTCCTTGCCGCTCGATTGCACGTGCATCGCGGCTCTGCGAATCGCGCGCTGCACGCCGAGCGACGCCGTCGGTTGCACGTCGTCGTCGAGCTGATCCATTTCGTCGAGGAACGCCTCGAGCTTTTTCTTCAGCGCCTTCACGTCGCCGCCTGCGTTCTTCACGATGTCCGCGGTCGCGTCGTCGAACATCAGCGCGTAGAGCAGATGCTCGACCGTGACGTACTCGTGGCGGCGGCGCGCGGCTTCGTTGGTCGCGACGGAGAGCGCAATTTCGACTTCGGGGCTGATTCTCATTCGGACTCTGGCTCTGCGGTGACGAGGAGCGGCATCCCGTGATCGCGTGCGAGCTCGGTCACTTTCGCGACCTTGGTCTCGGCGACGTCGCGCGTGTAAACGCCCGCGATTCCGATCCCTTTCTTGTGCACGGTCAGCATGATGTAGGTCGCTTCGGTTTCGCTTTTGTGGAAAATCTGGATGAGCGCGAGCACGACGAATTCCATCGTCGTGTAATCGTCGTTGTGAAAGATGACTTTGTATCGACGCGGCGTCGTCGATTTCGGGCGAATTTTTACGTCGAGCTCTTCATCGACACCGCCACCGCCGCCGCCAGGCTTTTGCTCGTTCGGCACCAACGTAAGGTTGCTCAGCAAACTCGCAACTTGCAAGAGTAACGGTGGTAGCATCTGGGGTAGCGCATGCAGCTCGGGGAGAACGTCGTCGTCGCGGGCAAGTTCAGGCTGAACCGCTTACTCGGGCGTGGAGGGATGGGCTCGGTGTGGCAAGCCACGCACCTCGCGCTCGACATCGCCGTGCGCCGTGAAGTTCATCGAAGGCGATTTTGCCGCCGTGCCGGAGATGCAAGCGCGCTTTCAGCGCGAGGCGAAAGCTGCGGCCGCGCTGCGGAGCCCGCACGTCGTGCAGATCCTCGATCACGGCATCTGGGAAGGGATGCCGTACATCGCGATGGAGCTGCTCGACGGGCAAGACTCTCGAAGCGCATCGCGCAAGTCGGCGCGCTGTCGCCCGCCGAGATCGACGCCGTCATCGGTCAGGTGTGCCGCGCGCTCACGCAAGGCGCACCAACCGCGGCATCGTTCATCGCGATCTCAAGCCGGACAATATCTTCCTCGTGCACGACGACGACCGCGACATCGCGAAGATCCTCGACTTCGGCATCGCGAAGAGCAAAAATCCGAACCTCGACATCGGCGGCAACACGAAGACGGGCGCGATGCTCGGCACGCCGTATTACATGAGCCCCGAGCAAGCGCAGGGGAACAAATCGATCGATGGTCGCTCAGCGATTTGTGGGCGCTCGGCGTGATCGCGTTCGAGTGTTTGACGGGCAAGCGCCGTTCGAGAGCGATGCGCTCGGCGATCTTCTCATGCAGATCATGGTGAAGCCGCTCCCGCTTCCGTCGCAGGAGCGGCCGGGGCTTCCGCCGTCGATCGACGCGTGGTTCCAAAAAGCGTGCGCGCGCGATCCGAAGGATCGTTTTCAAACGGCGAAGGAGCTCGCCGAGGCGCTCGGCGCATCGCTCGGTCAAGGCGCGGCGACCGAAGTGATGACGGCGCGCGAAGTGAACGCGATGGTGCGCGGCGCGACCCTCCCGCTGAACACGCCGAATCCGCTCAACACCCCCAACCCGATGCTCGGAACGGGACCGTCCGCGAACACGCCGAATCCCGCACAAGGCGGCATGGCGCCGACGCCGTACGCGCACGCCGCGACGATCGATCAACCACCGAACAAATCGCCGATCGGGTTGATCCTCGGTGGCGTCGGTGTCGTGGCCGTGCTCGGGATCGTCGGCGTCGTCTTCGCGATGCGCTCGCACGATTCGCCGACCCCAACATCGACGGGAGCCGCCACGCAAACGGCGACGCAAACCGCAACGCCGACCGCGACGCAAACCGCTGCAGCGACGGCGACGGTCGCGGCAACGGCGACGGTCGCAGCGACGGCGACGGCGACGGAGACCGCGACGGCGACCGCGACGGCGACGGTCGCGGCGACGCACGCACACGCGACTGCGACAGCCTCCGCCAAAACGAATCCCACTGCGACGGGCGCGCATCCGGCGACGACTGCGACGAAGGGAACCGACCTCGGGTTCTGAGATGAAGCGGCTCGCGCGCGGGATCGTTGCGCTGGCGGACCCGATGCTCCGGCGCGATTTCGTCGTCGAGCGAATGTGCGTGGACGATCCGAGCACGCTTGGCGTCGCGCTCGACACGCTCGCGATGGGCGCCGAGCAAGGCGACGAGATCGCCAAAGAAGCGCTCATCGCGATCATCGACGCGATGAACGACGTGCGCACCGAGCACGCCGTGCAGCGTCTTCGCGAAGAGGCGGCGGGCGAGGGGCTCGTCGCGCTCGAGCGTTTGCTTCGCCGGCCCGCGCATCCGTCGATTCAACCGGGCCCGCGATCGCAGCGCCCGCCCGATTACGGTTTCGGAAGGCCGCTCACGCTCGGCGAGAGAAAATCGCTCGCGAAAAAAACCGATCGCAACTTGCTCGAGCGTCTCCTCGGCGATCCGCACCCCGACGTGATCCGCGGCGTGCTTCGCAACTCGCGGCTCACCGAAGACGACGTCGTGCGTTTCGTCGCGCGCGTTCCGGGAAGACCCGAGCTCCTCACCGAAGTCGCGCGCACGCAAAAATGGGCGCATCGGCCGCGCGTGCGCCTCGCGCTCGTGCTCAATCCGCTCTCGCCCATCGAGCTGATGACGCCGCTCGCCGGTTTGCTCCTTCGCCACGAGCTCAAGCTCGTCATCGAATCGACGAACGTCCCCGCGCCGCTCCGCGCGGTGTGCGTGGAGCACTTGAAGCGAAAGTATCCGCACGACGCAGACGACAACACGGGCGTCGCCTAAGCAAATCGTCGAGAACGCTACTTGCTAGAATGTGGGCATGCGGTGGCATTGGGTCGCTATTTCGGGTTGGTTACTCATCGATTGCTCGCAAGGCACGACACCACCACGCGATCAAACGGTACCCTCAAGGCCGAACGCACCCGCGTGGCCGTCCGGCGCCCCGGTGACGTTCGCAGTCAATCAGATCTTTCTCGGCGACACGGATCGAAACGGCAACACCGACGCAACGAGCTCGACCTCCTATAACGGATGCAGTGGTTATGGTCATGGCACAAAGTGGAAAGCGTTTGGTTACGATCTCGACCGCAACGTCACCAGCAAGGACGCGACCGACGTGTGCACGTTGGGCGCCGGCGCCCCCAAGACGAATCAAATCGACGGCGATGACGGCATCGACAACGCGTGGGGAGCTCTTCTCTTGGGTGTTGCGGGTGCGAATGTTTCGTCAGACGAGACGACGATCATCCAAAGCGGCGCATGGACGCTACTCATCCAGCTCGATGGCGTTCCCACGCGAGATGCGACTGGCGCGCACTTGCGCGTGTTCGTTGGCGGCACCTTCGGCGCGTCAGCGCCCGCGTTCGACACGACCACCGACTGGCCCGTCCTCGCGTCATCGGTCGTCGACGGCGCAACCATCGCGAGCGGTGCGGTCGTCGAAGACGACGACGCATGGATGACGAGTGGCACGTTCGTGAGCGCGCCGACGACGGACATGCCGATCGAGCTCCCTCTGATGCTGAAAGACGGGACGCGCCTCGTCGGTCGAATCCACCGGCCTGTCGTGACGTTTTCGGTCTCTGCCGATGCGACGAGTCTCACCGGCGGAACCATCGCCGGCGTGTTCGATCCGAGTGAGTTCGTCGCGACGGCACGTTCGGTGGCGGGTCTCGTGAGCACGAACTTGTGCGGTTCCGCGTTCGACGGGATCGCGCAGCAGATCATGCAGGACCAAGACATTCTGTCGGATGAGACGAATCACGCCGGCGTCGCGTGCGATGCGATCTCGATTGGCATCGGCTTCAACGCGCGGATGGTCGCGAATCCGACGAAGGTTGTCGCGGAGCCCAACGCGCCGCCTGATCCGTGCGTGATCGCCCCCGACGCCGGCGTGGATGCGTCGGACGCGTCCGACGGAGCGAGCGAGTAGATGATTACGCGAGCTGCCGGAGAATCGCTTTCGCCGAATCGGACTTCGCGCGCTCGAGGATCGGCTTGGCGTAGTCCGCGTGCGATTGGAACCACGCGAGGGGCGCGTCCTTCACCGAGCTCTTGCCGACGAGCGAGAGCATGAGGTCGACGATCTCCGGCGCGCGGATCATCCCGAAGTCGCGCACGACGCTCGGCATCTGCGCGGCCCGCCACTTGCGCTTTTCGATGTTCGCAAGCACCGACGTGCCTCCGATCGCGACGATGCGCACGGACATCGACGCCTTCTTGTCGGCCTTCGGGACGAGCTCGCGGACCATGTCGGGATCGTCCCCTGCATCTTCGAGGCTTGCGATGGTTCCGAGCGCCGCCGTTTCGAGATAGACGAACTTGCCCATCGCGGCGCGCACGGCGGGCGCGCCGTGAAGCACGACGTCGAGCGCGACCTGGAGCTCGTTGAAATTTCCGTCGACGCGCGCGCGAAACGTTGCGAGCTTCGCGCGCGCATCGACGACGACCGAAGGTGCTCCGCGCAAGAAGAGGAATGGGAGCGTGGTCACGGCAGACGTCGCGCAGAGGATCCCGCCGTGCGTCGGAGCGTAGTTGCGAAGCGTCGCGACGATCGCCTCGATGGTCGCGTCGGTGCCGATGATCGTCTCCGCGCCGTACACGATCTCGCGAATGCGAAACGGATACGACCAATCACGCTGCGCGACGAGCTTGCGCAAACCGGAGCGCACTTCCTCCGCCGATGGCGCACCGGCAACGTCGAAGAGCTTCACGTCCGTGTTCTTCACGCCGGTCGCGAGCGTCGCGCGCAAGTAACGATGGAGCGTCTCGCGCGGCCACTCGGTGAAGTAGATCGGATCACACACACGAAGCGCATTCATCGCGGACTTCGCGGGTGACTTGTCGCTCTTGTGGCCGTCGACCGCCACGACCAGGTTCGGCCAACCGCGCGCGAGCTTGTCGTCGTCGCCGCGCTCGAAGCAGAGCATCACTCTTCGTCGTCGAAGTCGAACATGACGAGGGCGCTCGCGAAGATCGCACCCGAGCACGCCTTGCAGAGCGGCGCGTCTTCGCGCTTGATCTCGCCGGCGCGCGACCACACGTACATGCCCGCGCCGTGATCGTCTTCTTCGTCTTCCAAGAGCGGCGCTTGGCAGACGTCGCAGCGTGCTTCGTTCACTTCGGCGAAGAGCGCTTCGTGCGATGCGGTCGCGAAATGAACGTCGCGTTCGCGCACGACGAGCTCGGCGTCCGCGCGCGTCGCTTGGTGCTCTCGTGCAACCACCGCCCGACCCATTGATGTCGAACATACCGCGCGTTTGCGGCGCAGTCATGCGGTTTACACGGTCGAGGCAGGTTCGCAACTTGCCGCATCCCATCGCCGCAAGGTAAACCTAGGCCGTGAGCTCCGACCAGCAGAAGCCCTCTCGCCGCGACATGCTCGTGCGCGCGGGCCTCGCGACGGGAGCGCTCGCTGCGAGCGCCGCAGTCGGTCGTTTGGTTTGGGACAAAGGCGGGTTCGACGTCACGCAAGCGCAAGGCGCCAGGCAAGTCCGCGATTTTCGCGATCCGAGCCTCCGCAAAGACACCCATTTTGCAGAGCTCGCCGTCGCGAAACAACCGGACGGAACCGCGACGCCCGCCGAGCTCGTGAAGCGCGCGCTCGACGCGCATGGGCGGCATGAAGCGCTTCGTCTCGCGCGGCGACGTCGTCGTCATCAAGCCGAACATCGGCTGGGATCGCATGCCGATCCACGCGGCCAACACGAACCCCGACGTCGTCGGCTGCCGTCGTCACTGCTCGCGTACGACGCGGGCGCGAAGAACGTCATCGTCGCCGACGGCATCTGCAACGATCCGAACCGCTGCTTTCAGCGCTCGGGCATCTGGAGCAAAGCGTACGCGCTCGGGCGCCGACGTCGTTCTCCCCGCCGAGCATCGCTACCGCACGATGCGTCTTCAAGGGCGACGTGCTCGACGAGTGGCCCATCTTCACGACGCTCGTCGACGCCGACAAAGTCATCAACGTGCCCGTCGCCAAGCATCACAACCTGGCGAAGTTCACCGCCGCGATGAAAAATTGGTACGGCGTGCTCGGCGGCCGCCGCAATCGCTTGCACCAGAACATCGACTCGTCGATCGCCGACCTCGCGACGTTCATGCGCCCCTCGCTCACGATCATCGACGCCGTGCGCGTGCTCATTCGCAATGGTCCGCAAGGCGGCAACATCGACGACACGCGCGAGATGAACACCGTCATCGCGTCCGTCGATCAAGTCGCGGCCGACGCGTAGGCATGCACGCTCATCGGCCAGCACCGCGACAACCTCGCGTACTTGAAGATGGCGCACGACCGCGGCATCGGCACGATGTATTGGGAAAACCTCCGGTAAGGAGGTTTGAGGCCGTGTCCGAAGTCGAAGCCGATTCCGTGGAAGGGGAAAGTGGGACGAGTCGAAGCCCGCTCGACGACGCCGTCTCGCGATCTCCGTCGCCGCGACTCCGTCGCGCCGGCGACTGGCGCGTCGGTCCGCCCCGACGCCGCTCCGCGGCCCGAAGAAGATCGATCCGAAGTTGCCCGGGCAGCGGCATCCCCGCGCGCAAGAGCATCCGCACTTTGAAGTGGGTCCGCCGCGTCTCGCAGGTCGGGTTCTTCGCGCTCTTCATGTACTTTCTTTTTCAGACGGCGTTCCGCGGATCGTTCGCCGCGAGCGCGGATCAAGCGGTGCGACTCCCGCTTCCGGTCGAAGCGTACTTGCTCGCCGATCCGTTCGTCGCGGCGATGACCGCGCTCTCGACGCACACCGTCTACCGCGGCCTTCTCTGGAGCGTCGGCCTCCTCGCGCTCACGCTGATCTTCGGTCGCGTCTTCTGCGGATGGATCTGCCCGTTCGGAACGCTCCATCATTTCTTCGGGTGGCTCCTGCCGTCGCGGCGTGGTCGCGGCGCGTCGCGCGTCGAAGCCAACAAGACGCACGCGTACCAGCGCGCGAAATACTATTTGCTCTACGCGTTCCTCCTCGCGGCGATCGCGGGCAGCGCGATCGGCGGCATGTTCGATCCGATCTGCATCGCGGTGCGCTCGATCGGTCTCGGCGTGATCCCCGCGGCGCAGTACCTCACCGGTCGCGGCGCGTCACCGGCATCGAGATGCACGTGCCTTCGCGCGCGATTCAAAGCGGCGCCGACACGACCCAAGACTTCCTCTCGCGCACCGTCTGGCAAGCGCACCAGTTCGTACTTCCACCAGACGTGGCTCATCGTCTTCTTGCTCGTCGGGCTCCTCTTCCTCAATCGATTCATTCCGCGTTTCTGGTGTCGCGTGCTTTGTCCGCTCGGCGCGTTCCTCGGCGTGTTCTGCGCGCTTCGCGCTCTTCGGAATGGAGAAGGATCACGCGAAATGCACCGATTGCAATTTGTGCCTCGTGCATTGCCAAGGCGCGGACTCGCCGCAGGGCGGCGTGAAGTGGCGCCAGGACGAGTGCCACATGTGCCTCAACTGCGAGACCGCGTGCCCTGAGGACGTCATCAAGTTCCGCTTCCTTCCGAATCGCGTGAGCGCGATCACGAAGCCCGACGTCGATCGCCGAACGACGCTCGCCGCGGCTGGTGCAGGCGCGCTTCTTCTTCCCGTCGCGCGCGTCGCCGATTCGCTCGACGTCAACTACCACTCGAAGGTGATTCGCCCGCCGGGCGCCGTCGAAGAGCGGCAGTTCCTCGAGCGCTGCATTCGATGTGCAGAATGCATGAAAGTCTGTCCGAACAACGCGCTTCATCCCGCGTTCTTCGAAGCGGGCATCGAAGGCATCTGGACTCCGATTCTCATCGCGCGCATCGGCTACTGCGAGCACTCGTGCGTCCTCTGCGGACAAGTCTGCCCGACGGGCGCCATCCAGAAGATCACCGAGAAGGAGAAGCTCGGCATCGATCAAGCGCCGATCAAAATCGGCACCGCGTTCTACGATCACGGCCGCTGTCTTCCGTGGTCGATGCAGACGCCGTGCATCGTGTGCGAGGAGTTCTGCCCGACGTCACCGAAGGCGATTTGGGTCGAAGAAGTCGAAGCGCCCGTTCGCGACAGCAAGCCCGGCCCGAACGGCGAGCAGCCCGCGATGAAGACGGTGAAGCTCCAGCGGCCACACGTGGATCCGTCCCTTTGCATCGGCTGCGGCGCATGCGAGAAGGTTTGCCCGGTGCAGGATCAACCGGCCGTCTACATCACGAGCGTCGGCGAGTCGCGCAGCAAGACGAACGTCATCCTCTTGGAAAACACCAAGTACTCTTGAAGAGGATGGCGACTCCTCGTCTCCTCATCTCCCTGTTGATCTTCTGTCTCGCGAGCACTGCGTGGGCGGGGCCGGAGACTGCGCTGCGCGAGTTTGCGGGTGGGCAGGTGAAGAAGGGCGTGCGCACGATCGGCATGGGCGGCGACGGCGCGACGACCGGTAACTACGCGCTCGTCTACAAAGACGCGGGCGGCGCGATCTTCGACGAGGGTCTCGTTCACTTCCTCGACACTGGAAACTTCTTCACCTTCAGCGCCGTGGGCTTCACGACGCCGACGTTCTGGGACGATGCGGCGTTCTACGTGATCGCGCTCGGCCAACAAGGCACGGGCGAGCGCATCTGGACGACGACGCCTCCCGATCCGAACAAGCCCGCGTCGATCGGCAACTTGTCGGACACGTCCGTCTTCGTGAAATTCGCGAAGCCTCTCTCGAAGACGTGGAGCGTCGGACTCATGGGCGCGTACGAGGTCTCGCAAGCGACGCTCGTTCCGATGGACGGCACGCCCGCGATGGATTTTCGAACGACGTACCTGCCGTCGTTCGGCGCGGGATTGCATTGGCACCCGGCGCCGAATTTCCAAGCGGGCGTGCGCGTGATCTTGAACCACGATCTCGAGACGATCACGCGGAGCGGAAGCGCGAAGACCGGCCTCTTGCGCGCGTACGAATACAGGCTCGGCGTCGCTTACGCGCCGTGGAAATGGACGCTGCTCGACGCGGGCATCGTCGTGCTCGATCGATCCAACGACAACGACGGCACATCGAGCGTCGTGCCGCACCCGGCGCTCGGCATCGAGCAGACGCTCGTTCAGAAGCGCGTGTGGGCGCGCATCGGCCTCGACGAGACGACGTGGACGTCCGGCATGAGCTTCGCGTTTTCGTATTTCAAAATCGATCTCGCGTACCTCTGGAACCTCGCAGAGGCGCGCACCGGCGACACGTTCGGCAAGACGAACGTGAGCTTCATCGGCACGCTCAACTTCGACTACGCGCGCTTCCTCTCGAAGAAGAAGTGATTCAGTTCGTGGGTGGCGGAGGAGGCGTCGTGTCGTTTTGGATGCACGACGAGAGATCGAAGAGGAGGAACTCGAGCGCCTTCTCTTGCGGCGTGAGCGCCGAGTTGCTGCAGTTGTTCGGGAACGTGCCGCCGGGGGTGTCGTTCGCCGCGACGTGCAAGTCCGAGAACACGACTTTGCCGCATTGCTTGTCCGACGTCGTGCCGACGGGCGTGTTGAACGTGTAGTACTCGACGATGTTCGGGCTGGTTCCGTACACCCAGCGCACGGAGACGGGATCATTCGGCGGCTGTCCGTTCACCGCGTCGACGTCATGACGACCTTGGTCGACCGGGAACGTGCCGAGCGTCGTCGAGCCGCCGACGTTGAGCATCCACTGCGCGAACGCAATGCCCTTCGGGAACGACTGATCGATCGTGACGGGCCACTGCGTTTGCGGCGGGTTGTTTCCGTGATTGAACGTCGCCGTCGTCGGCCAGAGCGACGGGTTCGGGTTACTTTCGATCCAGTAGTAGTGGTAGTGCGTGCCGAACACGCGCCCGCCGGCGTTCGCGTAGATCTCCATCTGCGGAAGGTCGGTGCCGTTGCCCTTGTTCTCCGGGTGCGTGTTGCCTTCACAACCCATCAGCACCATGTCGTACGCGATGAGGTTGTTGTGGTCGTTCCAGAATCCCGCGACGCCGGGCGATCCACCGGAGAGCGCCGAGCCTCCGACGCCCTGATACATGTTCACGCGGCCCGCGCTGCCCTTGTTGACGAATTGGTTTGCGGCGATTCCGATCTTCGGAAGCATGCACTCGAGCGCGTCTGCGCCGCCGGTCGTCTGCGCGATGTACGGAATGTCGTCGTCGGGCGAGGTCTCTTGCGGCTTCGTCGGAAGACGCGTTTGGGTTTTGTCAGTGATCGGATTGTCGACGCACGCCGTGACCGTCGGGAGCGTGATGTGACGACGCCACTTGCCGATCTGGATCACGAGCGGAACGTTCGCGTCGACGGGCACGTTCGAGAGCGTGAATTTTCCGGCGGGGTCGGTGAGCGTCGAGACGAGCGGATCGCCCGAGAGCGTCGAGCCGCACTGATCGCACGTCGCGCCGTGCACGATCGGCGAGAGCGGCGCGTTCGGAACGTAGACGGCGACGTTGTAGAGCGGAACGCGATCGGCGGGATCGTAGACGGTGCCGCTCACCGTCGTCGTCACGGAGCCTCCGCAGTTTTGCTGCTTCAAGCACAAGCCGGTGCACGCCTTCGCGTCTCCGTTTCCGGAGTCCCCGAACGGATTGCAGAACGGTCCGCTGCACCCGCCATCGCCGGTGGTCCCGTCCTGCCCCCCGTCGAACTGGGAAGAGTCGGAGCCGCACGCAGGCGAAAACCCGACGCCGATGGTCACGCCGATCGCCAAACCCAACAAGCCTAGCTGCTTACGCATGTGTCCTCTTCAGTTCGGCCCCGGCGGAGGAGGCGGTTGGCTGTCGTTCTGAATGCACGATGATAGATCGAACAAGAGGAACTCGAGCGCCTTCTCTTGCGCGGTGAGACCGCCTTGCTGCACGCAGTTGTTCGGGAATGTCCCGCCCGGGTTGTTGCCCGACGCGACGTGGAGATCGGAGAAGACGACCTTGCCGCATTGCGCGGGTCCACCGTCGGGTCCGCTGTCCGGCGCGCCCGCTTCGTACACGGGCGTGTTGAACGAGTAGTACTCGACGAGCTTCGGGTTGCCCGCTGTCGGGTTGTTGGGATTCGAGTAGACCCACTGCGTCGAGACGGGATTGGTCGTCGGCTGTTGATCGACTGCGTCGACGTCGTGGCGCGACTCCGCGATGTTGAACGTGCCGAGCGTCGTCGAGCCGCCGTTCGCGAGCATCCATTGCGCGAACGCGATGCCCTTCGGGAACGTCTGATCGATGAGCACGGGCCAGTTCGTTTGGTTCGTCGGATCCTGCGCGTGATCCCACGTCGCTGTGATCGGCCACGGCTGCGGGCTGCTCTGGATCCAGTAGTAATGAAAGTGCGTGCCGAACACACGGCCGCCGACGTTCGCGTAGTTCTGCATCGCTTGCAGCGCGGCGAGCGGTTTCTCTGCGGGGTACGTGCTGCCCTCGCAACCGAGCATGACCATGTCGTAGTCGACGAGCGGCGCCGTGCCGTTCGCGCCGTTGTCAGCCCAGAAATTCGTCGCCGACGTCGTCGCGCTCGAGAGCTTCGCGCCGCCGTTGCCTTGGTAGATGTTCACGCGTCCGCCACCGGCGACGTTCGTGAACTGACCCGGGTCGATTCCGATCTTCAGCGGCAAACACTCGAGCGCGTCCGCGCCGCCCGTCGTGAGCGCGATGTACGGGATGTCGTCGTCGGGTGAAGTCTCTTGCGGCTTCGTCGCGAGGCGCGTGAGCGTCTTGTCGGTGATGGGATTGTCGACGCACGCCGTGACCGTCGAGATGTTGATGCGACGGCGCCATTTGCCGACCTGCATGACGAGCGGGATGTTCGAATCCACAGGCACGTTCTCGAGCACGAAGTGACCGGACGAATCGGTGAGCGTCGAGACGAGCGGGCTTCCCGAGAGCGTCGCGCCGCACTGATCGCACGTCGCGCCGTGCGTGAGCGGCGAGAGCGCTGCGTTCGGCACGTAGACCGCGACGTTGTAGAGAGGAACTTGATCCGCGGGATCGTAGACGGTGCCGCTCAGCGTGGTCGTGACCTTGCCGCCATCTCCGCCGGGCGGGCAGGTGACTTGTTTCAAGCAGAGGTTCGTGCAGGTGCCGCCGCTGTCGACGTTCGAGCCGTCGACTCCGCAGAAGGGACCGACGCACGCTCCGTCTCCGCCGCCATCGGGAAGAGTCGAGTCGCCGCCGTTGTTGTTTCCGTCCCCATTTCCGCTGTCGAAAACGGAGCTGTCGTCGCTGCCGCAAGCGCTGAACGTCAAGCACGAAGCAACCCCACCAAAAGCCAAAGCGAACCATCCAAGCTTGCGCATATTCGTCGATATCTCCTTTTGTCCTTTTGAACCTACGACCGCCTACGATGGAACTTTACACGCTGCCTGGAAAGCTTCCAAACGAATCGATGAGCCATTTCGAAATGTGTAGTGTGCAAGCAGCCAATGTAGGAGAGCCGCGTCCTCTCTCATTGCGACACGTGTCCTGATAAGAAGATGGCAGTGAGCGACTCAATCCGTCATTCAGACGCGCGGTTCTTACGGGCGTGTCGCCGGCAGCAAGTGGACGCGACGCCGATCTGGTTGATGCGTCAAGCGGGTCGCTACATGCCCGAGTACCGCGCGCTCCGCGAGAAGCACACGCTGCTCGAGCTGTGCAAGACGCCGGAGCTCGCGTGTCAGGTGACGATGCAACCACTACGGCTCGGCGTCGACGCGGCGATTTTGTTCGCCGACATTTTGCTTCCGCTGGAGCCGATGGGCGCGCCGTTCGAGTTCGCAAAGGGCGAAGGACCCGTCGTGCACGATCCGATTCGTTCGCGCGCGCAGATCGACGCGCTCCGCGTCATCGAGGCCGAGGAAGGTCTCGGCTACGTGCTCGCCGCGATCCGCGCGATCAAGGGCGCGATCGCAGTTCCGCTGATCGGGTTCGCGGGCGCGCCGTTCACGCTCGCGAGCTACTTGATCGAGGGCGGCAAGAGCGCGCACTTCGCGAAGACGAAGCGCTTGATGTACGCCGAGCCCGAAGCGTGGCACGCGCTCATGAGCAAGCTCGCCGAAGTCGTGCGGCGTTATCTCCGCGCGCAGATCGCGGCGGGCGCGGACTGCGTGCAGCTCTTCGATTCGTGGGTCGGCCAGCTCTCGCGCGAGGACTATCGCGACTACGTGCAACCGCACGTCGCGCACGTGCTCCGCGGCCTGACGACGGATGTGCCCGTGATTCACTTCGGAACCGGAACGCACGCGCTCTTGGATTTGCAGCGCGAGGCAGGCGGCGACGTGATCGGGCTCGATTGGCGAACGCCGTTCGATGAAGGCTGGAAGCGCGTCGGCTACGACCACGGCGTCCAAGGCAATTTGGATCCGACGGTGCTCTTCGCGCCGATCGAAGTCGTGCGCACGCATGCGAAGCGCATCCTCGACGCGGCGGGCGGACGCGCGGGCCACGTCTTCAACCTCGGTCACGGAATTTTGCCCGAGACCCCCGTCGACACGGTGAAGGCGCTCGTCGATTACGTGCACGAAGCGTCCGCTCGATGAAAAAGAAGACGATGGTGCTCCTCATCGGGCACGGCACCGTCGACGACCTCGCTGACTTGCCCGCGTTTTTGAAGAACGTACGTCGCGGTCGCGAGGCGCCGCCGGAGCTCGTCGCGGAGCTCAGACATCGTTATGAAGCGATCGGCGGGAAATCTCCGCTCGACGAGATCAGCGCGCGCGTCGCGAAGAAGCTCGAAGGCGTGCTCGGTGTGCCTGTGCGTGCGGCGTCGCGATTGTGGAAGCCGTACACGAAGGACGTCGTCGATCCGAGCGTCGAGCGGCTCGTCGTCATCCCGCTCGCGCAACACTCCGCGGATGTCTACGCGGAAGTCGTGAGGCGCGAAGTCGACGCAGAAGTCGTCGCTGCAACGAATTGGGGCAGCGACCCGGCGCTGCTCGATGCATTCGCGAAGCGCGCGCGCGCGGTCGCGTCGGAAGATGCGGCGCTCGTTCTCACCGCGCACTCGCTTCCGAAGAGCGTCATCGCGGCAGGCGATGCGTACGAGCGCGAGGTGCGCGCGGCTGCTGCGGGTGTGATCGAGCGCGTCTCGTCCGAGTTCGCGGAGACGCGGGTCGTGTTCCAGAGCCAGGGACCGGGATCGGATTCGAGCGAGTGGCTCGGGCCGACGTTCACCGAAGCGTTCGACGAGATCGCAAAGCGCCGCCGGCGCGTCGTCGTCGCGCCCATTGGGTTTCTCGCGGACCACGTGGAGATCCTCTACGACATCGACATCGAAGCGAAGACGCTCGCCGAAGCGCGCGGCCTCGCACTGTCGCGGACCGAGTCGCTGAACGACGCGGACGATTTCATCGCGGTGCTCGCGGGCATCGCCCGGCGGTTGCTCGCGTGAAAGTCGTCGTCATCGGCGCGGGGATGACCGGGCTCGCGTGCGCGCGCGCGCTCCGCGATCGCGCGGACGTGATCGTCGTCGAAGGCAGCGCGCGCGTCGGCGGCAACGTGCGCACCGAGCGCGAGGCCGGCTTCGTGATGAACGCAGGTCCCGACGGTTGGATCGTGACCAAGCCCGAAGCGACCGCGCTCGCGCGCGAATGCGGTCTCGAAGAAGAGCTCATCCCGACGATCGCGGCAAACAGACGCGTGTATGTTGCATGGAATTCGCGCCTTCATCCGATGCCGGAAGGCGTCGTGCTCGGCGTGCCGACGCGCATCGCGCCCATGGTGGGGACGCGCCTCTTCTCGCTGCGCGCGAAGGCGCGCATGGCGTTCGAGCCGCTCGTGTCGCGTCGCAAATACGAAGGCGACGACGACGAATCCGTCGGCGATTTCGTCGCGCGCCGATTGGGAAGGGAAGCGACGGACCGCCTCGCCGCGCCGCTGCTCGGCGGGATCTTCGCGGGTGACGCGCACAAGCTCTCCGTGCGCGCCGCGTTTCCGCAGCTCGTCGAGCAGGAGAAAAAATTCGGCTCGCTCATTCTCGCGATGCGCGCGTCACGGAAGAGCGCGCACGCGCGACCCGGATCCGCATCGTCGCGGTTGAGCGGCAGCGCGTTTCTCTCTCTTCGATCGGGCATGTCGCTTTTTCCGGAGACGCTCGCCGAAATCGCTCGACGTGCGGACGAGCGTGCGCGTCGAGAAGATCGCGCGCGCGAGCGGCGCGTACGACGTGTCGACGTCGAGCGAGACGCTGCGCGCCGACGCCGTCGTCATCGCGACGCCGCCACCGGTCACTGCGAAGATCCTCCGCGCGCTCGACGCGGCCGCGGCCGACGTCGCCGATGCGATTCGATGCGGGTCGTCCGCCGCGATCTTTCTCGGCTTCGCACGCAAGGACGTCGAGCACCCGCTCGATGCGAGCGGCTTCGTCGTCCCGCGGAGCGATCGCAACAAGCTCGTCGCGTGCACGTTCGTCTCGAGCAAGTGGGAAGGCCGCGCGCCCGACGGACACGTGCTCCTGCGCGCGTTCGTCGGCGGCATCGGCCGCGAGCCCATCCTCGACTCGAGCGACGAAGCGCTCGTCGACATCGCGCGCCGCGAGCTCGGCAATCTCCTCGGCCACCTCGGCGACCCCAAGGTCGCGCGCGTCTTCCGCCACGTCCAAGCGAGCCCGCAACCCGAAGTCGGTCACCTCGTGCGGATGCGCACGCTCGCCGCGCGCCTCCGCGAGCTACCGGGCGTGCACGTGATCGGCAACGGGTACAACGGGACCGGCATCCCGGACTGTGTGCGGCAAGCGCAAGCCGTTGCGCGCGCGATTTGAGCGGAGACGGAGACGGAGACGGAGTCGGAGTCGGAGTCGGAGCTCTGTACCATCTATCACTGCGCGTCTCGTCCTTGACAAACCCTGTGCTCGACAAATACTGCTCAATCAAGATGCGGCAGACGGAGATAAAATTCCGCACGTGGGGCGGCAAGCGCGCGAACGCTGGGCGAAAGCCGCGGCGCCCGCTCGCGCGACCCGACGTGCCGCATCGCGCACGTGTCGCGCACAAAGCGGCGCATCCCGTTCACGTCACGTTGCGCGCACGCGCTGGGCTACCATCGTTTCGCGACCGCGGGATTTTCGGCGAGATGCGGAAGGCCATCCGCGGTGCGAACCACTCGCCGGCCGTCGGTGAGGGGTTCCGCGTCGTCCAATTCTCCGTTCAGCGCGATCACGTTCACTTGATCATCGAAGCGCACGACGCGAACGCGCTCGCGCGCGGCACGCAGGGACTCGCGATTCGCCTCGCGCGTGCGGTGAATCGCACGCTCGGAGTGCACGGCAAGGTGTGGGGCGATCGCTTTCATGGAACGCGAGCTCGCTTCGCCGCGCGCCGTGCGCAACGCGATCGTCTACGTCCTCATGAACGCCAAAAAGCACGGCGCGCGCATCGCGTCGGGTATCGACGCGTTCTCCTCCGCTCCGTGGTTCGATGGCTTCGCTGCGCGCGTCGACGTGCCACGCGATCCGCCATCCGTTTTCGCGCCACGCACGTGGCTCGCGGGAGTCGGGTGGCGTCGTCGCGGTCTCGTTCGCTTCGACGAGCGTCCACGCGCGCCGTCCTGAAGATATTCAGGGTGTGACGCGGCTTGCACGATCGCGATCGCGTTGGGCGAGGCAGCATGAATGTTCGTGAATTGGATTTCCGAATGTGGGTGACTGATGCGGACGACCCGAGAGGTGCGTGCATTGATGAAGAAGAAGCTCGGGCGCTGCGCACTCGTCGGGCTCGCCCACATCACGACGAGCGCGGCGACTGACGTTGCGCGCATCAAAACTCGGCAGGATCGGTGTACGTCCCCATCGTCTCGCGGAGCACGTCGCAAGATCTCCTGCTGCGTGCAGTACGCCTTTGCCGCGTCGATGATCGGCGGCATCAGGTTCTTTCCCGACGTGGACGCCGTGCGCACCGCGTCGAGGCACGCCTTCACGCGCGCGGCGTCGCGCTCGGACTTCACCTTGCGGAGGTTCTCGATTTGTTTCTTCTGCACGGTCTCGTCGATGCGGAGCATCGGAATGTGCGGATCGTTGTCTGTCACGTACTTGTTCACGCCGACCATCACGCGCTCGCCTTGTTCGAGCTGGCGCTGGAAGCGATACGCGCTCGCCGCGATTTCGCGTTGCGGGTAACCCTTCTCGATCGCGGAGACCATCCCGCCCATTTCGTCGATGCGACGAATGTACGCGAGCGCTTCGGCTTCGATGCGGTCGGTCATCTCTTCGACGAACCACGCGCCACCGAGCGGATCGATCGTGCTCGCGACGCCCGTCTCTTCCGCGATGATCTGCTGCGTGCGTAGCGCGATCGTCACGGCGTCTTCCGTCGGGAGCGCGTACGTCTCGTCGAGCGAGTTCGTGTGGAGCGACTGCGTTCCGCCGAGCACCGCAGCGAGCGCTTGCAGCGCGACGCGCACGACGTTGTTGTACGGCTGCTGCGCGGTGAGCGAGACGCCCGCGGTCTGCGCGTGCGTTCGCAGTTTCATCGACTCGGCCTTCTTGGCGCCGAATCGCTCTTTCATCAAACGAGCCCAGATTCTTCGGGCCGCGCGGAACTTCGCGATCTCCTCGAAGAAGTCGTTGTGCACGTCGAAGAAGAACGACAGACGCGGTGCGAACGCGTCGACGTCGAGCTTCCGCTCGAGACAGCTCTCGACGTAGCCGATGCCATCGGCGAGCGTGAACGCGAGCTCTTGGCCCGCCGTCGCTCCGGCTTCGCGAATGTGATAGCCGCTGATCGAGACGGTGTTCCACTTCGGAACTTCGGTCGAACAGAACTCGATCATGTCCGTCACGATGCGCATCGCGGGGCGCGGCGGGACGAGCCACGCGTGCTGCGCGATGAACTCCTTCAAGCAGTCGTTCTGCACGGTGCCGCCGATGGCGCTTCGCGGGATGCCGCGCACGTCCGCGAGCGCGATGTAGAACGCGAGGAGCACGATCGCCGGACCGTTGATCGTCATCGACGTGGTGATCTTCTCGAGAGGAATCGAGTCGTAGAGCACCTGCATGTCGCGGAGCGTGTCGACGGCGACGCCGCACATGCCGACTTCGCCGAGCGAGCGCGGCGAGTCGGAGTCGTAGCCCATGAGCGTCGGGAAATCGAAAGCGGTCGAGAGACCCGTCTGACCTTGCTCGAGCAGGTACTTGAAGCGCTCGTTCGTTTGCTCGGGCGTGCCGAAGCCCGCGAACATGCGCATCGTCCAGAGGCGGCTGCGATACATCGTCGGCTGCACGCCGCGCGTGTACGGATACTCGCCGGGGAAGCCGAGGTCTTGCATGTAGGCTACATGCTTTTCGGCGGGCGTGACCAAGTCGGGGACGTCGGCGTCGCTCCACGTCGAGAAGCGCTCGCGGCGTGCGGGCATCTTCGCGACCGACTTCGCGACGGTGTTCTTGCGCCAGGCCGCCGCGGCCTTCGCGATCTCCGCGACGTCGCCGGGGACTTCTCCCTCAGCCGTGAAGAGCTCTTGCCGCGTGACCTGCGTCGCCATGCGGCAAATGTAACACGCCTCAGAACGTGCCGGAGACGCCTGCACCCGCAAAATTCTTCGAGACGATGGGCGTGGGTCGGATGCTCGCACGCGGACGCTCGCGCACGGTCACCACTTTGGGCGACGCGATGCCCGTGATGATCAACCCAACGCCGCCGGCTTGCGCGACGTGCTCGGCGGTGTGGGTTCGGTGGGAGGCGGTGGAGGTGGCGCGCTCTCGCCGAGTCGACGCTCGAGCTCCACTGCGATGGCGTGCGCGATGCCGTCGACGTCGCCGACGCCGCGTGCTTCGACGCCGATCCCATCAAAAGTGCGAACGACGACCGTCCAATGATCGTCGTCCGTCGCCGGCCGACAGCTCCCCAGGTGATCGGAGGCGATCACGCGAACGTCGAGGGTCTTTGTGAGCCCGCCAATCTCGATGCGCCCGTCGAGCTTGCACGCTGCGTACTCGATCGCATCAGGGGACGCGTTCGTCGTGATCTGCGCGGTGGCTGTATGTTGCACGGTCTCTTCCGCACGTGCGTAGCGCGCGGTGAAAATGGCGACGGCGAGGGCGCCGCACGAGACGGCGGGGTGTGTTCTCATGCGGCCATCGTGCGCTGCGGGGCTCGCGCGCACATGTGCCGGAAGTCACACCGTCACTCCGTCGCAGCTGCCGCAGCGCTCTTCTTGTCGTCGTCGCGGTACTGCTTGAGCGTCTTCAAGCGCGAGCGAACGAAGACGATGGCGCCGACGATGATGATGCCGGCGATGACCGCGTCGAATCGGTGCATGAAGTGCTTGAGCGGCGAGGTCTCTTTCAAGAGCTCGATGCCGAGTCGCTGGCCGACCCACGCGAGGCCGAGGCACCACGGAAACGAGCCGACGAACGTGTAGACGTGGAACTTGACGCGGTTCATCCGCGCGACGCCCGCGGGGAACGCGATGAACGTGCGCACGACGGGAAGAAGGCGCGCGATCAAGATGATGATGTCGCCGCGCTTCTGGAACCAGCGATCGGCGATCTCGAGCTCGTGCTTCGAGACGAGGACGTAGCGGCCGTAGCGCTCGATCGCTTTCCGACCGCCCGTCGCGCCGACCCAGTACGCGACTTCACTTCCGACGTTGCAACCGATCGCGCCGGCGACCGCCGCGAGGATCAAGTTGAACGCCGACAGCGACACGCCGTACTGCGAAGCGAGCGCCGCGCGCACGCCGGCGTCGGACATCGCGCCCGCGTACGGCATGATGAGCTCGCTCGGGAGCGGGATGCACGCCGACTCGATGGCCATCAGCACGCCGATGCCGGCGTAACCGAGGAGGGCCATGGTGTAGACGCAGAACGAACCAAGAACCGCAAAGATAGGTTTGAGCATTTCAGCTGGGAGGCTTCTTGATCTGAGAAAGCTCTTTGCTCAAATCAATCGCGGGGAGCGTCGGTTCGTCGCCGATTTCCTGCGGCTTTTCGAAGGTCGATCGCGGGGAGGGTGGGGTCTTCGCCGAAGTCGCCCTCTTTCTTTGGCATCACGATTTGCGGGACGGGCGTCGCAGGCGGCGCTTCGACGGGAGGTAGCGTCGAGCCGGGCGGCGGGACTTCGGTCGCCGCGTTGGCCGAGCGCGTCGACATCGCGGCGCCCTCTTCGGTCACCGCTTTCACTTCGCTCGTCGACGTGACCGCGTCGTCTTCGATCGCGATGACGACCGCTGTCACGTTGTCCTCGCCGCCGCGCTCGTTGGCGCGCTCGATGAGCTTGCGCGGGGCTTCTTGCATGTTCGTCGGCGCGGCTGTCTGCACGATGGAGAGGATCTCTTCGTCCGTGACCATGCCCGAGAGACCATCGGAGCAGAGGACGTAGACGTCGCCCGCTTGGCTCTCGTCGTTCTGTAAATCGACGGCGACTTGATCCTGCATGCCGAGCGCGCGCGTGATGACGTTCTTCGGGAGCTCGCGGCGTTGCTCTTCGGTGAGGTCGGGCATCGCGAGGAGGTAGTCGTTGAAGAGCGAGTGATCGCGCGTGAGCTGTTGGATTTGCCCGCCGCGAATGCGGTAGCAGCGCGAGTCGCCGACGTGGCCGATGTACATGCGGCCCTTGCGCGAGCTGAACATCGCGCCGACGACCGTCGTGCCCATGCCGTGGAACTCGCGCGAGCGCGTCGAGCGCTCGAAGATCTGACGGTTCGCGACGCGGATGCCCGTGAGGAGGCGATTTTCTTCCTCGCTCAAGTTGGCATCGAAATGGAACGGCCACGTCACGTCGTCGTTCGCCGTCGAGCGGAAGAACTCCGAGATCGTTTCGGTCGCGAGCTTCGACGCGACGTCGCCCGCACGATGGCCTCCCATGCCGTCGGCGACGACATAGAGATCGTACTCTTTGAGGACGACGAAAGAGTCCTCGTTATGCTCTCGCTGAAGCCCGACATCCGTCAGACCCCAGGCGACTGCCCGCATCAACGGATTTGCTCCCGCAGCAATGAAAAAAGAGTTTCACCGGCGTTCATGGGTGTCAAGCATGGCTCCGCATCACACATCCATGATGTCTTTTTCTTTGCTGCCTACAATCGCTTCGACGGTTTTCGTCGCTTCGGCGATCGCGTCTTCGGCACGTTTTTTGGCTCGCTCCACGTCGTCTGCGCTGGCCTCTCCATCGTTTTCGATTGCCGTGAGCATGTCGAGCGCGTCATGGCGGACCTTGCGGATCGCCACCTTGCATTCCTCGCCATACTTGCGTGCAATCTTCACGAACTCCTTGCGACGCTCCTCCGTGAGCGGCGGCAGCGGGATGCGAACGATGTCGCCGTCCGGCTGTGGGTTGAGACCGAGGTCGCTCTCGCGGAGCGCTTTCTCGATCGCTTTGATTTGGGTTTTGTCCCACGGCTTGACCGTGATGAGGCGCGGCTCGGGGACGTTGACGTGCGCCATCTGAGCGAGCGGCGTCATCGAACCGTAATAGTCGACGCGGATGCCATCGAGCAGCGCGGCTGATGCGCGACCGGCGCGAAGCTTGGACAGCTCGCGCTTGAGCGCGTCATGCGCCTTCGCGGCAGAGCCGAGCAAATCTTTGTGAACATCGTCGAGCATCGCGATGAGTGCGCAGCCTAGAGCGGGATCAGCACTGCGTCGAGCCTGAAACGATTGGAGCGTATCGTGGTATGCCGGGCCTGTGGGTGGCCGCTCGATTGAGTCCTTTGGCGGCATGTGGCTGCGGCTCCTCGTGCTCGCCGGAGGGAGCGTCGTCGGCGCGGTCTTGGGCATGCGCGCCCACGAGCAAGCACGTCTCGCGACGGCTACGCCAGCAGCCCTTCCGTCGGAGCCACCGGTCGCGGCGCCGGCGGATTTGGCCACCACGGCAGTCCTCGCATCGCCCGACGCGACGTGGCGCAAGCTGCAGACCATGGTCGGCGGCGTTTTCACGCTCGCGCCGCCGACGTTCGGCGGCGTGCTCGGCTCGTTCGCCAAGGTGCCGAGCCTCATGACGATCGTCGACGGCGGCGCACCCGCGTTCGGCGCAGCGGATGGGAGCGGTCGCTGGGTGATCGCGGCGCACGTCGTGACGACGTCGCAAGCGCGCTCGACGCTCATCGAGTCCAAGATGACGCTCGAGCCGAAGACGGACGGCATCGAGCTCCTTCATCACGAAGACGTGTGGGTCGGTCTCGGCGGGCAATACCTTCTCGTCGGATCGAGCCGCGAAGCGATCACGTCGCTCGGTCCATACGCGTATCGAACGCTGCCGGCGCGCAAGCTTCCGGAGAGCGCGCTCGCGGCGACGGCGACGGCCGGCGCGCTCGCGGGCCCCGCGCGCGCGGAGATGCTCGCGCGCATCGCATCCACGAAACGGTTTCTGCTCGACAAGGACGAAGAGCAACGTCGCGCGCATGGCGGGCGCGCGCCCGATCTCGCCGATCCGAAGCCGATCGTCGACGCCGTCGAGAGCGTCGCATCGCGATACGCGATGGCGATCACGGGCATGGCGCGCGCCGATCTCGCGCTCGACATCGACGACGAAGGCGCGCGCGCGCACGTCACGCTCACGCCGCCCGCCGCGGGAGACGCACGCGCGTTCGTCGACTCATTCGACGGTGGTGGGTCGCTTCCCCTCGGCGCATCGAGCGCGGACTCGGTCGTGACGTTCTTTTGGCTTTCGGGCAAACCGGAGCGCGAGCACGCCGCAAGCGACTTCGCGCAGCTCATGACGAGCGCGCTCGGTACGCGCATTCCCGCCGAAGACGAAGCGAAGGTCGCGGCGTCGCTCGCGCGCATCGCGCAGGCGCGCGCGGGTTGGGCGGCGCTCTCGGTCTCGGGCGGCGCGATGCTCGGAGCGCTCCTTCGCTTGCCGACGAACGATGCAAGCGCGATCACCCAAGCGATCGACGGCGACGTCGCGCTCGCGATGCGCCCGACCTGGGCGAAATGGGAGGACGACGCGTCGGTGAAGAAGATCGAGCGCACACCGGGCGGCGCAGCGATCACGACGGATCAAGGCACGGTGCAAGCGAAGTGGGTCGCGCACGAAGGCGAGGTCGATGTCGCCGTGGGGCTCGACGCTTCCGCGCTCCTCGCGCCACCCGCGCGCACGCTGCAGAACGACGCGAAGGTCGCCGCGTGGCTTCACGATCTTCGCGGAGACGTGTCGTGGGCGCTCGTCGCGCGTCCGCTCTTGCTCGAGTCGTCGCCGCGCAGCGACGCGGCGTGCGTCGCGCTCGTGCGCCGCGGTGGAGCGATCGCCTTCGACGTCCGCGCGACGTCGCTTCTCGTGCGCAAGCTCGTGCTCTCGTCGAAGGTTCTTTGATGCTCGATTACCTCTCCATTCCGATCTTCCAGCGCGCGCTCGTCGCGGGCGGGCTCCTCGCCGCGCTGCTCGCGGTGCTCGGCGTCCTCGTCACCGCGCGCGGCCTCGCGTATCTCGGCGATGGCCTCTCGCACGCGGCGTTCGGCGGCATCGCGCTCGGCATGTTCCTCGGGCTCACGTCGCCTCTCATCATCGCGATCCCGTTCACTGCGCTCGCCGCGGTCGGCATCGGCGCGCTCCGGCGCAAGGGCGGTCTCCGATCGGACGTCGCCATGGCCGCGCTCTTCGCGGTGTGCTTCGCGATGGGCATCGTCTTCTTGCGCAAAGCCAAGCGCACGCAATCGACGTTCGATCCCGAGTCGCTCCTCTTCGGAAACATCCTCCTCGTCGGCGAGGACGATTTGTGGATCGTCATCGGCATCGCGATCGTCACGGCGGTGTTCCTCGCGTTCACCTGGTCGCGCATGGCGTACGCGACGTTCGACGAAGAGCTCGCGAAGCTCTCGGGCATTCAGGTGGGTTGGCTCGAGAGCGCGCTCCTCGCGGCGCTCGCCGCCGTGGTCGTCGCCGCGATTCGCCTCGCGGGCGTCGTGCTCGTGAGCGCCTTTCTCGTCATTCCATCCGCGGTGGGGCGCCTCGCCGGGCGATCGCTCGCGGGCGTCGCGTGGTGGTCGATGGGTGCGGGAGTTTGCGGTGTAGCGATCGGCTTCGTGCTCGGCCATGCGCTCGATTGGCCTGAGGGTGCGGCGATCGTGCTCTCGCTCGCGGCCGAGCTCGGCATCGGATTGATCTGGTCGCGCCTCCGCCACATGCGCCGCGCGTGAGCTAGGATGAGCCCATGACTTACCGCGCACTCATTCGCATCGCGCTCGCCGCGCTCGTCACGTTCGGCATCGCCGCCGGATGCGGCCGATCGGATCTCGTCCAGTACGTGTGGGACTCGGGCACGACCGACGCGAAGACGGACGGCGGCGCGTGCGGACCCGACACGTGCCCGCAGGGCTGCTGCGATCTCGCGGGGACCTGCCGCTCCGGAACGGAGCTCAACGCGTGCGGCTTCGGCGGCGCCGCGTGCAACGACTGCCCCGCGCAGAAGTTCGAGTTCTGCGACGCGCAGATCAAGGCGTGCATCAACGAGCAACCGACGTGCGACGTCACGACGTGCCCGTCGGGTTGCTGCACGCTCTTCGACGGTCAGCTCGCGTGCGTGTCCGGCGTCTCGTCGCTCGCGTGCGGCACCGCGGGATCGAAATGTGTAGATTGCACGCAATCGGGCGAGGTGTGCGACGGGAACGCGAAGGCGTGCGTGAACGCGCCGTGCGGTCCGAACAATTGCAAAGGCTGCTGCAACGGGACGACGTGCGTGAGCGCCGAGACGGACACGCAATGCGGAACGGGCGGCCTCGCTTGCACCAACTGCACCTCGCAAAATGAGTTCTGCGACACGTCGAGCGGGCAGTGCCAATCGCAGCCGCCCAAGTGCGGCCCGAACAACTGCAAAGGTTGTTGCTCCGGTGGCGTCTGCAAGACGAGCGAGACCGACACGCTATGCGGGCTCGGCGGTCTCTCTTGCACCGACTGCACGCAGAACAAAGAGACGTGCTCGAACGGAACGTGCAGCACGTCGTGCACGCCCCAAACGTGTCCGGGCTGTTGCCAACAAGGGACGTGCTTCGCCGGCTTCATCGACTCGCGCTGCGGGTCGGGCGGCGCGTCATGCGCCGACTGCACGCAAAACCAAACGACGTGCGACACGCTCGCGACGCCGCGCGTCTGCAAATCGCAACAGACGACGTGCCCAGCGAACTACTCGAGCTGCCCGTCGAGCGTGGCGACGACGGTCTTGTCGGTGACGAAGGGCTCGTGTCAGTCGACCGATCTCGCCGACGCGAAGGCCGCATGCACGCTCGGCTACAGCTCGACGGCGTGCCAGTCGTTCTTTGCGTCCGAGCCGCAGATCAACCCGTCGTGCGCGAAGTGCCTCACGCCGTTCGCCTACGATCTCCAGCAAGGAACGGGCATCTTCGATTGCGTGAGCCCCTTCGTCAATTCGACGTGCAACCACGACACGGGCTGCATCTCCGACTGCTTGAACACGAGCTGCGATCAGTGCCCGCCGAGCTCCGTCACGCAGTGCGAGCAGCAAGTCGCGCAGGGACAATGCCAGACGTACATCCAAGGCGCGACGTGCATCGGCAACGCGCTCTTCGGAGCTGGCTCGTTCTGCAATCCGCAGCAGTACCAGGGCAACTACGGCGCGTGGCTCGCGGGCGTGGGCGCGCACTACTGCCAGTGAGCGCGACATCTCATGTCCCCGCGAGCGGGGGCCCCGGCGAAATCGTTCTTTTGACGGGGTTCCCGTCGTTTCGCGCGCGCCGCATGTGCGAAGAAATTCTCTTCGCCGAGCCACGCACGCGCGTGCGCGCAGTCGTTCACGCGAAGCTCGCGCCCGACGCGGCCGCTGCGCTCGACGCGCTCCCGCTCGACGCGCGTCGTCGCGTCGAGATCATCGAAGGCGACGCCGCCGCGATGGACCTCGGTCTGTCCGGCGCGGAGTTTCGCTCGCTCGCGCGCGAGATCGATCGCATCCACCACTGCGTGCAGGTGAGCTACGTCGGCGCGGAGCGCGCAGCCGCCGAGCACGTGAACGTCGGCTCGGCATACGAGATCCTCGAGCTCGCGCGCGCGTGCGAGAAGCTCCAGTGTCTCGTCGTGCATTCGTCGGCGCAGGTGTCCGGCGATCGCTCCGGCGTCGTGCGCGAGGACGAGCTCGATCGCGGGCAGCGGTTTCGCAATCCGATCGAAGAGACGCTCGCGAAGGCCGAGCGCGTCTACCGCCGCGCGATGACGGGCAAGAAGCCCGTGCCGATAGCAGTCGTGCGTCCGACGATCGTCGTCGGCGATTCGCGCACGGGCGAAGTGGACAGGCTCGAAGGTCCGTATCTCTTGATCCTGCTCATGCTCGCGGCGCCGCCGGACTTCGCGCTCCCGATGCCGGGTCGCGCGGAGGTGCCGCTGAACCTCGTGCCGATCGATTTCGTCACGAAGGCCGCGCTCCACATCGGTCGAGATCCGCGCGCGATCGGACGAACGTTCCACCTGGTCGATCCGAAGCCGCTCGCGGCGCGCCAAGTCGTCGAGCTCGTCGCGCGCGCGGGCGGCCGCCGCGCCCCCGCGGGGTTTCTCCCGGCCAACTTGATGCGCGCGCTCCTCCGCGCGCCGGGTCTCGAGCGCTTCGCGAAGAGCCCGCGCGCGGCGCTCGACGCGGTCATGGTGCCGGTCACGTACGATCACCGCGGCGCGGACGAATTGTTGCAAGATACAGGTATCGTGTGTCCGCCGCTCGAGACCTACGTCGATCACCTCGTGACGCACGTGCAGAAATGGCTCGACGCGCGCGCGGAGAAGCGCGCCGCCGAGCAGCACGATCCGCTCGCATGAGCACGAAGACGCGCATTCCGATCGACGCGATGGTGGGCGAGGAGATGGTCACGCGCGCGCTCGTCGTGCGCGCGTCGGACGTGGTGCTCCTCAAGGGGATCGTCGAAGCGCACGACGGCGTCGCGCAGGTGTTCGCGGAGCGCGGCGGCGATCTCGTTCTCGCGTCGCCGGCGAGCCGCGCGGCGGAGCTCGACGCGCTCGTCCGTGACCTCGTCATCGAGCTCGGCGCGATCGCGGTGGAACGCTAGTCCTTCGGCGACGATCTTCCGAGCGCGTCCTTCTCGTCGAGCGCGCGCAGCGTGTTCGGGCCGCCGGCGCGCTCGAGCACCGTCGCGAGATCGCCCGGGACGGGCGATTCGATGACGAGCCGCGCGTGCGTGCGTGGATGATCGAGCTCGACGCGGACGCAATGAAGGAACGTGCGATCGAGCCCGTATTTTTCTTCGAAGTGACGGTTGGTCAGCGCGTGACCAAAGCGCTCGTCGCCGATCACGGGGTGCGCGATCGCCGCGAGGCGCTGGCGGACGAGGTCGGTGCGGCCGCCGTCGTCCTCGCCGCCGAGGATCACGCGCAGGACGGAGTGCTTGGCGAAGATCGCGACGCGACGGAACTTGATGCGTGTATTCTGCATGGAGCTTGGCGCGAGATTTCCCTTCGCCGAGACGATTCCGCGCGCCGCCGCGAGGAACACGCGCCGCGCCGTGGGTGCCGTCGACGCGCTCCGCCACAGCTCGGCGGCCTTCTCGTCGCGCGCGTAGACGACGACGCCGCTCGTTCCGCGATCGAGGCGCTGCACGCACACCGCGCCCTCTGCATTCGGAAGGAGGCGCACGCGCGCGGCGAGCCCGTCGTCGCTCCTCGGCGTCGTCGTTTCGTGAGCGGACTTCTCGACGAAGATCGCCGTCTCGTCTTCGTAGAGGACGCGCGGCGCGCGCGGCGCGTCGCGCCGGAGGAGCGCGACGGTCTCGACCTCCTCGGTGAGCGGGATCATGTCGAGCGGTCGGATCGCGTGGCATCGGTAACCGAGGCGAGCGAGGTGATCGAGATCGCGCGCGAGCGTGTCGGGATCGCACGAGACGTACGCGATGACCGGAGCGCCGAGGCGCGCGACGTGATCGCGCGCGTCGGGGGAGACGCCTCGGCGCGGCGGGTTCACGATGACCGCATCGAAGCGCTCGCCGCGCCTCGCGAGCTCGCCGAGCGCGGATGCGGCGTCCGCGTGGATCGCGCGGACGTTCGCGCGTGCGCGCTCCGAGGCGCGCGTGATGCGAGTCGCCGCGGGCCCAAACGCTTCGACGCACGTCACGTCCGCTCCGCGCGCGGCGAGCGTGAGCGCGATCGCACCCGAGCCCGCGTACAAGTCGAGCACGCGAAGCGGGGTCGTCTCGCTGATGCCGATGCTCTCCGCGACGAGATCGTGAACGCGCGCGGCTTGCTCGCGATGCGCCTGCACGAAGGAGCCGAACGTCGCGAGCTGCAATGCGCGACCGATGCGATCTTCGGCTTCTTGCTCGCCGGCGAGCACGATCGTTTCGTTGCCGAGGACTTGCGGCGATGTGCCGTCGTGCAGGCTCGCGGCGACGCCGATGAGCGCGGAATTTTCGGCCATGAGCTCGCGCGCCACGGCACGCAGTGAGTCCATGTCGCCATCGCGCTCGACGACGAGCGTGAGGAGCGCGCCGCCGGACACCTCGCGCACGTCGATCGCGCGCAGCACGAGCTCGCCGCGCTTCGCCCGCGCACGCACGAACGCGACGGCGCGCGCGATCACCGGCGGAATCACGCGACACTGCGGGATGTCGACGACGTCGTGACTGCCGCCTTTCGCGAAGAGGCCGATCGATCCGTCCTGCGACGCGACGAGCTTCGCGCGCGTGCGGTACTCCGTCAGGCGCTCCGCTGCGATGACCGGCGCGGCGCTCGCGCGATCGAGCGACGCATAGCGCGCGAGAGCGCCGGTGACGCGCGCGTGCTTGCGCGCGAGCTGATCGTCGTATGCGAGATCGATCGCCGGACACCCGCCGCATCGATCGGCATGAACGCATGCGACGCGGTCCTGCATCGGACCGCGATGGTACTACTTCGAGGTAACCAGCACCGGCCAGCTGTGGCGGTTTTTGTTCGTGTCCTGCGACTCGATGTAGAAGGTATCCGAGCCTTGCGGCAGCACGCCGATGGCCGTCACGGTCAAGACGACGTGATCGCCGTTTTGTACCGTCGATTTGTCGAACGAGAACGCGAGCACGGACGAGCCTTGTTGGAACGCGGCCGTGTCGACCGCCGTGAGCGTCCACGGCGCGACCGGTGCGTCGGAGAACGCGTCGATGTCGACGGTCGCGGTGGCGCCTTGCTTCGCGAGAACGATCTTTTGTTGCTGTGGCGCCGCGTTGAAATACGTCTCGGTCGACGGGATTGGAACGCACGGGTCGTTGCCCGCCGCCGCGCTCTTGTTCGACCACCCTCGCTGCACGATGAACGAGCTCTCCGTCGTCGTCTTGCCCGTGCACAAATCGCCAACCTCGCCGCCGCCGCCCGACGCCCATGTTTGGTTGAGCATGTAGTAGGTGAGGGAGCCGAGGCCTATTTGCGGGTCAGTCGACGCTTCGATGATCTCGTGGCTCGCCGAGTCCGTGGTCGTCGACTCCTTGGTTCCGCAGCGCGGAATGGCTGCGTACGGGACGCCGATGGAGTTGTTGTTCGCGTCGGGCAGCGAGATGGTGTCGTGGTACGCGAGGTAGTTGTTGCAGCTCGGGTCGCCGTCCAAGTTGATCGTGACGCCCGCGGGAAAGTAAATCACGTAGAGCGTGTTCGCGTCGGGCGCCGGGAAGTCACCCGCGCCCGCGTCGGTGCCGAGCACGTGCGCCGTGATGAAATCCTTGAGCGACGAGGGACCGCCTCCCGCGGAGTCGGTGTACGTCGCGTCCGGCGGATCCGAGATGACGACGTGACCGCCGTTCGAGCCTTGTCCGATGCACGGCGAGTTGCCCGGCTGCTCGCAATATTCGGAGCTCACCGCCGTCCACCATGCGGTGGTCGTGATGATGTCGTCGAACTGCTGCACGCGCGACACGAGCGTCGCGTCGTCGCTCGCCCACGTCACGGTGACGATCTTCGGGTTCACGAGCACAGGGCCGCCGTTGTAATTGACGAGCGGCATCGCCGTGTGCGGCGCGGGGTACGTCATCGGTTGCGCGGTGCCGCCGTCATCGGTCGACGCTTCGACCGGCGTGCCGCTGTCGCCGTTGCCCGCGTCAGTCGCGGCCGAGCTTCCGCCGCACGCGCACGCGATCACGATGCCCAAGAATCCAAAAAAGCGCATGCATTCGCGTAGCCGACCGCACCCGCCGCTCGCAACCTGCATTTCGTTGATCCCAGCTGATTTCAGCCGGAATCCATGCAGTCGCGCGGCAATGCTCGCGCGTCATTGTGCTTTTCGTGGGCGGAGGTGGGATGTTTTCGCGCCGCGCAAGACCCGTTGCGCGTGCGGCAACACCGAAGCGTGAGTCAGGCTGCTTGGAGAATGCGCGACACGCCGACCGCCGCTTGCTTCATCGCGGTCTCGCGCGCATCTCGTCCGGCTGCGCGCACGCACAAGAGCACGCGGTCGCCGCCGACGTCGACCGACCTCACGCTCACGTCGTCGACGCGATGCGCGCCCGACGCGATGAGCGGCGCGAACGCCGCGAGCTCCTCGCACGCTGCCCACGATCCCGCGCCCGCGACGACGACGCCGGATCCGTCCGCGACCACGACCGTTTCGAGCGACCCTTCGCGCCTGGCGACGCTGAGCTGGTAGTGGAGCGCGACGAGCGGATTGACACTGCGGCGTTGGCGGCGTTCGGCGGCTGGGAGACGGGCCATGAAACGAGATTGGTCCATGGCCGAATTGTCGCAAGGCGTGTCCGCGCGGCCAACTTTAGGGCATTATTGCTTGACGCAACTCGCCGCGAATCACACAAAAGAACCCATGCACGCGTGCTTCCACGACCTCTACGCCAAACGTCGCGCCCACATGATCGCTGCCATGGCCGCGTCAGGTGAGCCGGCGATTGCCGTGCTACCCGCCGCGCCGACGTACGTTCGGAACAACGACGTCGACCACGAGTACCGCCAAGACTCGGACCTCTTCTATCTCACCGGATTCGACGAGCCGCAGAGCGTGCTCGTCTTGGTGACGGGCGATGCAAAGCCGACGAGCGTCATGTTCGTGCGGCCGCGCGATCCCGAGCGCGAAGTGTGGGACGGCCCGCGCGCGGGCATCGATGGCGCGAAGGCCGAGTTCGGCGCGGACGAAGCGTTCACGATCGACAAGCTCGAGGCCGAGCTCCCGAAGCTTCTCTCGAACCGCCGCCGTCTTTATTACCGGCTCGGTCGCGATCGCAGCTTCGACGACCGCGTCCTCGAAGCGCTCGAGGGAACGCGCCGCCGCGCGCGAACGGGAATTTTCTGGCCGACGGACATTTCGGATCCGGGCACGATCCTCCACGAGATGCGCCTCGTGAAGGGCAGCGAGGATCTCGACGCGATGCGCACGGCCGCGCGCATCACGCGCGACGCGCACCTCCGCGCGATGAGTCACGCGCGCCCCGGCATGCACGAGTACGAAGTGGAAGCGCTCCTCCTCGAGACGTTCCGCAAAAATGGCTCGGAGCGGCCCGCTTATGGAAGCATCGTCGGCTCCGGCGCGAACGCGACCGTGCTCCATTACCGCTCGAACAACCGCAAGATGGAGGAAGGCGATCTCCTCCTCATCGATGCCGGCTGCGAGTACGGCTACTACGCGAGCGACGTGACGCGCACGTTCCCGATCAGCGGGACGTTCACGCAAGAGCAGCGCGTGATTTATCAAATCGTGCTCGACGCGCAGCTCGCGAGCATCGAGGCGACGCGCGCGGGGGCGACGCTCGAAGAGGTGCACAAGAAGAGCGTCGAGGTGGTGACGCGCGGATTGAAGGACGCAGGCATCCTCCAAGGCGAGACGAGCGAGCTCGTCGAGAAGGAAGCGTACAAGCCGTACTTCATGCACCGCACGAGTCACTGGCTCGGCATGGACGTACACGACGTCGGCGCGTACTACGTCGGCGGCAAGCCGCGCGTGCTCGCCGAAGGCATGGTGCTCACCGTCGAGCCCGGCATCTACATTCCGAAGAACGACGAGAAGGTCGACGCGAAGTGGCGCGGCATCGGCGTGCGCATCGAGGACGACATCCTCGTGACGAAGGACGGCCCGCAGAATCTGACGGAAGACATCCCGAAGACGATTGACGACCTCGAAGAGGCGTGTGCGTAGTCTCATCGCGCGACCAAGCCTGGTCGCGCGAGGAACTCACTGAGTTGGCCCGAGACCCTGTGCGGGGCTAGAACCGGAACGTGGGTGCTTCCGAATCGTTGCAGAATGCAATCAACGTGTTTGTCGAGCATTTGCGCTCGGAGAAGCGTTCGTCGAAGCACACCGTCGCGAGCTATGGACGTGATCTCGCGAGCCTGCATGCGTTCTTGAAGGAGAAACGGCAACGCGAGCCGAAGCTCTCGGACGTCGACGTGTACGCGCTTCGCGGGTGGCTCGGGACGCTCGCGCGGACGCACGCGCCGCCGAGCATCGCGCGGCACATCGCGACGGTGCGCACGTTCTTCAAGTACCAGCGGCGCACTGGCCGCATCACCGAGGACCCCGCCGCGCTCCTCGCGAGCCCGAAGGTGCGGCGTCCGCTCCCGACGCTCGTGTCGCCGTCGGCGCGGCGTCGATCGTCGAGTCACCGGACGCGTCGCCGAGCGGGCTGCGCGATCGTGCGGCGCTCGAGCTCATGTACGGATCGGGGCTTCGCGTGAGCGAGCTCGTCGGGCTCGACCTCGGCGACGTGGATCTGCGCGAGCGCCGCGTTCGCGTCATCGGAAAAGGAAACAAGGAGCGCATCGTTCCGCTGGGCGACCAGGCGGCGATGGCGGTCGAGGCGTATTTGAGCGTGCGCGAGCGCGTCGCGCGCGCGGGCGTTCACGACGACCGCGCGATGTTTTTGTCGCCGACCGGAAAACGGATGGGCGTGCGCGCCGTGCAGCGCAGCACGAAGAAGAGCGGCGCGCTCGGTGCGGGCCGCGCGGATCTCCATCCGCACGCGCTTCGTCACGCTTGCGCCACGCACCTGCTCGACGGCGGCGCGGACCTCCGCGCCATCCAAGAAGCTGCTCGGTCACGCGTCCCTCTCGACGACGCAACGGTACACGCACGTCTCGATCGACCACCTCATGCGCGTCTACGACGCTGCGCATCCGCTCGCGCGCAAGCCGCGTTGAAGATGTAAAAGCTACGGAGAGCGTGCTGGAGCGGGTCATCGATCGCGTCGCGAAGGCGGGCTCGTCGGCGCTCGATCGTCGCGGCGGTCGAAGCGCAGGTGCTGCGCCGAGCGCGACGTCGGTGCTCCTCGGCGGATGTCGGGCCGTGCTCGCACCGTCGCCGATCGCGATCTCGCTCGCGATCGTGCGCGGCGATCTCTACTTCGAGCCGCGCGAGCCGCGCGCGGCCCGCCGAGCTCCTCGCGCAAATTCGCGCCGAGCCCGTCCTGACGCGCTCGCGCACCGCTGCGATGGCGCCGCTCGCGATGCTCGCGGCGTTTTGCGTCGATGCTCGCGTCGGCGCACGTCGCGCGCACGCGCTCGTCCGCGGCGCGGCGCGGGCGTGGCGGCTCGAGCTCGCGGCGCGGTCGGCTCGCGACGGCGTTTGCCTCGGCGCTCGTCGTGCTCGCCCTCGTCGCGCCGCTGCGCCGCGCGCTCGCGCACGGCGCCGACCGCATGCCGCGCCTCGTCGATCCGATCTTCGACCGGCGGCGTCGCGCTCGGCGCTCGCCATCGCGCTGTTCGCGTTCGGACTTCACGCGGGCGACGCGGGCGGCGAGGGCTCGAGCGCGCTTCGGCGATCTTCGGCGTGCTCGGACGCGCGGAGCTCGATCTCCGTCCGCTGCCCGACCTCGCGCTCGCGATCGCCGCGTGCGCGCTATCTCTTTCCCGTCGCGCTCGCGCGCGGGCGCCGCGCACTCGCGCCGATCGTCGCGGCCGTCGTGACGCTCGCGCTCGCTCGTCGCCACGTCGCACGAAGCGCATGCGCTCGAACTCGGAGACGACGCGTGACGCGCTCGCGCGAGGCGCGCCCCTCGGTCACATCGCGCTTCAGCGCTGCGCCGCGCGTCCGATCGCGATCACGACGGCGCGTCACCGCTCTTCGGCGGCGGCGACTGCGACGATCACGATCCCAAGCGAAACCCGCTCGCGTTCGACGTTCCCGGAAACGGCATCGACGAGGACTGCTCTGGCGCCGACACGCGCGATCCCGCCGCCCACCGCCGCCGCCGACCTCCGTCCTCCGAAGGTCACGCTGCCCGCGGATCTCGAACGTCATCCTCATCACGATCGACACGCTGCGCGCGGACGTCGGCTTCCTCGGCTACGACAAGCCGACGACGCCGAACCTCGACGCGCTCGCGGAAAGAAGCGTCGTCTTCGATCGCGCGTACGCGATGGCGTCGTACACGGGCAAGAGCGTCGGGCCGCTGCTCATCGGAAAGTATCCGAGCGAGACGCGATCGCGACGGCGGCCACTTCAACAAGTACTCGCCGAAGAACGTCTTCGTCGCCGAGCGCCTGCAGCGATGCCGGCTTCCACACGATGGGCGCGGCGTCGCACTGGTACTTCAAGCAGTGGAGCGGGCTCTCGCAGGGCATGGACGACTGGCGACATGTCCGCGAAGCCGCCGAGGGGCAAGGCGACAACGACACGTCGATCGACGAGCGACAAGCTCTCCGACGCGGCGCTGCAGCCTGCTCGCAGAAACCGGAGAACACGAGCGCGCCGCTTCTTCATGTGGATCCACTACTTCGATCCGCACGCGCAGTACGTGCCCCACGAAGGCGCGCCGGATTTCTCGGCGCCGGACGCGGCGGCCCCGCGGCGATCGCGCGCGCTCTACGACGGCGAGGTGTGGTTCACCGACAAGCACGTCGGCCGCGTGCTCGACTACGTCGCGTCGCAGCCGTGGGCGCGCGCACACGGCGATCGTCGTCACGAGCGATCACGGCGAAGCGTTCGGCGAGCACAACATGAGCTGGCACGGCGCGGAGCTTGTGGGAGCTGCTCGTGCGCGTGCCGCTCGTCGTCTACGTGCCCGGCATCGATGCGCACCACGTGAGCGAGAAGCGCAGCCACATCGACCTCGTGCCGACGCTGCTCGATCTGTTCGGCATGGAGCGGCCCGCGCTGGGGCAGCTCTCGGGTCGTTCGCTCATCGAAGACATCGTCACGAAGGGTCCGTACGAAGAGCGCGACGTCTTCATGGACATGCCCGTCGGTCCGTACACGATGATGCGCAAGGCGATCATCACGGGGAAGACGCCGGGAACGAAGCTCGTCTGGTCCGGCGGCACGGGCTATCAGCTCTTCGATCTCGCGAGCGATCCCGACGAGAAGAACGATCTCTCGAGCGACGCCGACGCGCTCGCGAAGATCGTCCCCATCTTCGACGCACAGCGCGCGCGCAGCGTCGAAATCGACGTAAAACCTGACGCCCCATAACAAACGTGACGAACTCATCCTCACGTTTCGCCATGCGAAACGTGATGAGACAAGTCCAGCCTGAGGTAGCGGCGAAAGCCGCGGACGAGGGCCGAGCGTTCGAGGAGCGAAGCGACGAGCGCGAGTCTCGGGACGTGGTCAGATCAAGTCACACACGCAAACGAACTCTTGCTCACGCCGCTTCGAGCAGCGTCCTCAAGCGCGCCCGGGCGCGATGCAAACGCGAGCGCACCGCGCTCTCCGTGATGTGGAGCTGCGAGGCGATCTCTTGGAGACCGAGCTCCTCGTGATAATGCGCGACGACGACGTCGCGGTAATCGTCCGGCAGCTCCGCGAGCGCGCTCGCAACGCGCGAACGCGTTTGGTGCGATGCGAGCTGCGCATCGGGTTCGTCGGTGTCGTTTGCGCGTGCGTCGATCACGCTCTCGAGATCGCCGAGCGCGATGCGCGCGCGGAGCCGGCGTTGTGAGCGCATGAGCATGAGCGCTTCGTTTGCGGTGACGCGGAAGAGCCAGGTCGAAAAGCTCGACGCGCCTCGAAACGACCCGAGTCGCCTGAGCACTTGCATCAACGTGGCTTGGTGCAGATCGCGACGGTCGTCGTCGCTGAGCGGATAACGAAGGAGCTGCCTCTGCACGTAGGGCGACGCGACGTGGACGATCTCGCGAAGCGCTTCGTCGTCGCCGGCGGCGGCCCGTGCGACGACGGTCGAGTCGATGTGGAGGGCCATGGCCTTCGCCAAGCGAGCGCCGTGCCACGCGGCAGCTCGCGAAAATCGCGGGCATCGCGCGTTCGAGGCTGTTCGAAAAACGACAGGTGCAAGGCAAAGAGACACCTGCGACATTGCGCGTTGTGTGGAACGACAGTCACCCGCTGCCGGCGGGCATGCGCGATCTCCTCCCCGAGGAGGCGCGCGGCGTCGCGGGCTCGCGCGGCGCGTGCTCGATCGCTTCGCCTTGTTCGGCTACGCGCTGGTGACGCCGCCGGCGTTCGAGTTCGCCGACGTGCTCGAGCGCGGGCTCGGCACGCTCGATCCCGACGACGTGCTCCGCTTCGTCGAGCCCGAGTCGGGCGAGGTCGCCGCGCTCCGCCCCGACATGACGCCGCAGATCGCGCGCATGATCGCGACGCGCCTGCGCGACGCGCCCGCCGCCGTATCCGCCTCGCGTACGAGGGCACCGTCTTGCGGCGCATGAGCGGGCGCGCGCGCAAGCGCCGGCAGATCCCGCAGGTCGGCGTCGAGCTCGTCGGCGCTCGCGGACTCGACGGCGATCTCGAGGTGCTCGAGGTCGCCGCGCCGTCGCTCGGCGCGCGCGGGCGTGCGACGCTTCACGATCGATCTCGGCGACGCGGCGATCGTGCGCGCGCTCCTCGCGCTCGCGTCCGCGCCGCCGATCGCGGCGACGCGCGATCGCAGAAGCGATCGCGCGCAAGGACGACGCGAGATCGCCGCGACGCATGCGCCGAGCGAGCCTCGATCGCCGCGCGTCTCGCTCGTCGATCTGCGCTGCGGCGGCCCTCGCTCGACGACGGCGTGCGCCTCCTCGCGGCGACGCCCGCGCGGCGCCGCGCCGCGCGCCGTCGGCTCGCGCTCTTCGACGCGGCGGTCGCGCGCGGCCTCGGCGCGCACCTCCGGCGGACCTCGGCGAGGTCCGCGGCTTCGCGTACTACACCGGCATGATCTTCCACGCTCTACGCGCCGGGGCCGGGCGAGGCGATCGGCGCGGGCGGCCGCTACGACGAGCTGCTCGCGCGCTTCGGCGCGCCGATGCCGGCGGTCGGCTTCGGGCTCGATCTCGACGCGCTCGCGTGGGCGCTCGCGCGCCGCAGGGCGCGCCGGCGGCCACGCGTGCGCGCGAGCGCGTGCGTCGTCGTCGGCGCACGAATGCGCGAAAGCGCGCGCGAGCTGCGCGAAGGCGGCGTCGCATGCGCGTCTCCGCGCCGAACGCGCGCCGGAGGCGTCGAGGCATACGCGACGCGCGTGGGGCTACACGTCGATCGTCAGCAGGGACGAAGAGAGAGCGACTGATGCCCGGCGGTCGTCATCGTCGGAGCGCAGTGGGGCGACGAAGGGAAAGGGAAGATCGTCGACCTCTACACCGAGCACGCGCGACATCGTCGTGCGCTACGCGGGCGGACCGAACGCCGGGCACACGCTCGTCGTCGGGCAGCGAGAAGATCGTCGTGCGCCTCGTCCCGAGCGGCATCCTGCGCAAGCAGACGACGTGCGTGCTCGCGCAGGGCATGGTGATCGACCCGGTGCGCCTCGTCGGCGAGATCGACGAGCTCGAGAAGCGCGGCCTCACGCGCGAGCGCGCGCGCTCCTCGTCTCCGATCGCGCGCACGCGATCCTGCCGTACCACGTCTCATCGACGGCCTGCGCGAGCAACGGCGAGCGGCGCGATCGGCACGACCAAGCGCGGCGTCGGGCCCTGCTACGAGGACAAGGCCGCGCGGCGCGGCGTCCCGCTCGGCGCGCTCCGCGATCTGAAGAAGCTGCGCAGAAGCTCGTCGCGAAGGCGCTCGACGCCTGGACGCCCGTCATCGGCGCGCTCGGCGGCGAGGCGCCGGCGGTCGACGAGGTGATGGCCGAGATTCGAGCCAGCTCGCGCGCGCGCATCGTGCCGCTCCTGCGCCGACACGTCGCGCGATCGTCGACGAGCGCGCTGCGCGAGAAGCAAGACGCGTCCTCTTCGAGGGCGCGCAGGGCACGCTGCTCGACGTCGATCACGGCACCTACCCGTTCGTCACGTCGTCGAGCGCGACCGCGGGCGGCGCGTGCACCGGCGCGGGCGTCGGCCCGACGCGCATCGACGCGTGTCGATCGGGCTCGTGAAGGCGTACTGCACGCGCGTCGGCGGCGGGCCCGTTCCCCACCGAGCTCAACGACGCGATCGGCGAGCGCCTCCGCAAGGCCGGCGACGAGTTCGGCTCGGTCACCGGCCGCCCGCGGCGCACCGGCTGGCTCGATCTCCCGGCGCTCCGCTACGCCGCGCGCGTCAACGGCCTCGACGGCCTCGCGCTGACCAAGCTCGACGTCCTCACCGGGCTCGACGACGCTTCGCGTGTGCGTCGCGTACAAAACCGCCGACGGCGAAACGCGCGAGCTGCCGACGCAGGATCTCGATCGCGCGATGCCCATCTACCGCGACTTCGAGGGATGGAAAGAGAACATCGGCGCCGCGCGCGCCATGGCGGACCTCCCGCACGCCGCGCAGAAATACGTCTCGCTGATCGAAGACGCCGCGGAGTGCGAAGCGATGATCGTCAGCGTGGGCCCCGCGCGTGATCAGACCATCCTTCGCAGCAAAGTCTTCGACTGAGCCAAAATCCGCGCCGGATTTTCATCCAGGTTCGGATCCGAACCTGGCATCGACTGAGCCAAATCCGCGGCCGGATTCCCCAGGTATTTCATCCAGGTTCGGATCCGAACCTAGAGCCGCATGCGACCATCGCGTGTGTGGATTGGCTTCATCCAACGCACCTCCCCGGCGGCGCGGAGCGACGCCGTGGGGAGGTCTACCGCGCGCAGCCGTCGCGCGGAGAGCCGCGCGGAGGCGGAAACGTGTACAATACACGCATTGTCCGCCGAGCACGGCCGAGCACGACGGCGAGCACGGTGGAGGGGCCACAAACAAACCAACAAAGATGTAAAGTGACCTCGTGCTTCCCGCGCTCTTCTTCCTCGCACAAGTCTCTCTCGTCGCGGCGCGGCCGCTCGAGTGCGGCGTCGACGGCACCTTGCGCGGGACGAACATGTGGGAGCGCGCGAAGCATCCGGAGCTCCGGCACTATTGCGATCTGCTCGCCGCCGGCGCGAGCAAGCTCGTCTCGCCGACCACCGCGGCCGATGCGCTTCGCGAAGCGGACGACGCCGATCAGGTGATGCCCGGTCACGCCGCTCCGCTCACGCTCAAGGGTCGCGCGCTCGCGAAGCTCAATCGGCCCACCGAAGCGTACGCGGCGTTCACGGAGGCGAAGCGGCGCGACGCGCGCGCGCTCGACGATCCGGCGGCGCTGCTCGCGTTCGCGCGATCGTGCGCGCGCAGCGGTCACGCGCCCGAAGCGCTCACGGCGTTTCGTTCGCTCCTGCCGCGCGCGGATGGTCTCGCGTCGACGGATCGCGCGCCCGCGTACGTCGAGGCCGCGTTCCACGCGATGAACGCGGGCTCCGTCGACGACGCGATCGCGATGCTCCGTCAAGCGAAGCGCGAAGCGGCCGATGCGATTCAACCCGTCGCGACGCTCGCGCTCGCGCTCGCGCTCGATCGCTCCGGCGCGAAGGACGAAGCGAAGGCCGTGCTCGACGATCGCGCCAAGGCCGAGGCGCGCAACGTCTCGCGCAACGCGAACGTGCAAACGCTCCTCGGGCCGCTCGCGTTCGAAGCGGAAGCGATGGCCGGCATCGGGCTCGAAGCGACCGATGTGGCAGCAGCACAAGCGGCGTGGCAACGTTTCGTGACCGCCGCAGGTCAAAACACGACATGGATCGATCATGCACGCACGCACATCGGGGCACGTCCCGCCGCGCAGCAGCCTGCGCGGCACTGATCGCGACGCTTGCGTCGGCGCTCGCGACCGGCTCCGCGCGCGCGGACACGCCGCCGAACGTGTGGGACCTCGCGAAAAATCCTGACGCGTTCGCGCAGCGGCGACAGCACCTCGCGATCGAGCGGCACATCGATCTCTACGACGAGCTCGACGGCGAAGTGTCGCTGATCGCGCGCGCGTCATCCGCCGATGCGAAGGAAGCCGCGCGGTCGCTCACCGATGCGTGGCACGGGCCGAAGGACGAGTGGCTCAAGTTCGACGACGCATGGGTCGCGATGCGCAGAGAAGACTACGCGCGCGCGGTGGCCATCCTCGAGCCGCTGACGAAGCAGGTCAGCGGGACGATGTTCGCGCAAGAAGTGTGGATGAAGCTCGCCGAGAGCTATGTGCGCCTCGAGCGGACGAAGGACGAGATCCACGCTTACGACGAAGTCCTCGCGCGCTCGATGACGGACGGACAGCGCGCGACGCCGCTCATGAACCAAGGCGAAGCGCTCATGCGCGATGGCGATGCGAACGCGGCGCTCGAACAGTTCCGCGAGGTCGCGCGCCTCACGACTGCCGCCGACATCGGCTTGCTCGTGCAGTGGGACATCGCGCTCGCGCTCGATCGCTCCGGCGATTTCGGAGGCGCACTGCAGGCATCGCTCACGGCCGTGCGCATGTCGAAGGCGGCGGTGCTCGTGCTGCTCCCGATCAACACGCTCGTTTATTTCGTCCCCGCGTACGAACGCGACTGGTACCTCGCGCTCGCCGAGGCTGCGCTCGCGCTCGACGCCACGAAGCCGCGCACCGTCGCCGAGCATTGGAAAAAATCCGAGACGTACATGATGGACTACGTGATCAGCGCGACGCGCGCCCCGAACGACAAGTGGCTCGAGCTCGCACGCAAAAGGCTCGACGAGATTCGGAAGCGACGCGCGGAAGCGGAGAAGCGCCCGGGCGCGCTCACGCCGCCGACGGAAGAGACGGACTTGTAGGTCAGGCGTTCGCGCTCGGCTGCATGCGTTGCCTGGTCGCGTCGATCTGTTGCTGGAGCACCTGCGGCGGGAGGTTCAACCCCGAGCACACGCGCTCGAGCGTTGCTTGCTCTTGCGCGTCGATCGTTCCATCGATGAGCGCGGCGGCGACGAGGCCTGCGAGGAACCACTCGGGCGACGCGATGGGCCCGCCGCCTTGCGCCGCGAGCTGACCCGAGAGCGCGCGCGCGACGACCTCTTCCGGAATGTTCCATCGCTTGCCGCACTCGACGATCAAACGCTTTTCGTCGCGCTTCAAACCGCCCGAGACCATCATCTGCGCCATCTGCGAAAACAAAACGGCGCGCTCGCGCGGATCGCGAATGTCGGGCACGAGGAAGTCGAGCGACTGCGCAGATCCCATCGCGCTGCGCGGACGCGCGGAGCCCGGCGCGCCCACCGCGTCGAGCGCCCACACTTGTCCCGACGCGACGATCTCCGTGCCGCAGTGGTTGCATCGCGGGTCGTCCGTTTCGACGAGCGGGCCGCCGCAGCTCGGGCACGTGATCGCCATCGAGAGCTTCGTCGACGCGCCGCTGCGGCGCGCGAGGCGCAACGTCGACTGCCGCGGAAACGGCTCTGCGCCTTGCGCGAATCGCGCGGACCAAAACACGTTCACGTAGACGAAGTCGTCCTTCTCGCCACTACGCGCGACGTCGCACAAGATCACATCCACGCCGCCGACGGCGATGTCTCGCGCGCCCTGCGCGACTTGCGCGCCATCGCCGCCGCGCGCGACGCACTCGGGCGTCGCTGCTTTGCGGAGCGGCGCTGCGTTCTGCAAACGCCCGCTCTGCAGCCACTTCCAAAACAAATAACTCGCGCGATCTTCGAGCGTCTCGCGCGTCGCGCCGAGATCCACCTCGCGAAGTCCCGCGAGGCCTGGCACGTCCTCGGCGGAATCCGGATGCCACTCGGAGAGCTGCGTGATCTCGCAGAGCACCCAGTCGTGCTCGCCGGAGCACACGAGCGCCTTGCAGTACTTGCACGTGACGATCTCGCCCGCGCCTTTGTCGTACGGCGCGCCGCACGCGGGGCACGCTTGGCCGACGGCCTCCGCGCTCTGCTTCGTCTGAGCGCCTTGTTTGCGAACGAGCGTCCAGATCTCCGTGTACGGCGTGACGGGCGTGCTCGACGAGCGCGCTTTGCGATTTGTTGCGGCGTCGATTGGATCGGGACGGTCGCGTCGCGCGCTTGCGCCGTGAATCGCACGTGCACGATGTCGAGCGGCGCCGCGGAGCGCACGGCTTCGAGCGTCACGAACATCACGCTCGTGTCGCTCATCACGTTGCGCACGCCTTCCGTCTGCATCAGCTGGAGCTGCACTTGGAAACGCGAGAAGCAGCCGTCCGACATGAACGACCGCGACAGATGCATGTCGCCTTGCGTCCATCCGTCGCGCAGGATGTCGCTCATGCGTCTCACGCGATCGACGATGCTCTCCTCGGTGAGGTTCGGATCGCGACCGCGGAGCTCGTCGAGCGAGACGGATTTGCGGCTCGCGGCTTCGAGATCGTACTGCGCGTCGAGCACCGCCGAGCGCACGTTGCCCGCGCGACGATTCGCGGCGCTCGCCGCGATGATGATGACGAGCACGATGCCGCCCACGACGAAGAGCGCGCACAAGAGCCCCGTGGCGCTGCCCGACGATCCTCCGCTCGAGTACGACGTTCCGCCGCCCGAATAATGATACGTGCCGCCACCGCCACCACTCGTGTGCGATCCACCGCCGGAGTACGACGATCCACCCGATCGCGATCCTCCGCCCGACGATCCTCCGCTGCGATAACTCTGCCCGCCGCCCGGACGCGCGAACGCGATCGAGGTCACGCACATCACAATCGCGATGAACGCAAAAACTCGCCGCATCATTTGACGGGAAAGAGCTCGCGCGTTTGCCACGTCGGGAGCTGTCGCAAGTCCGCCCAGACTTCGCGCGCGGAGCTGTAGCGATACGCGTCGCGGCGGCGGAGCATCTTCGCGATGAGCCCGCCGAGCTGCGTGCCGTATCGCCTCGGCGCGCTTGCGCGGAATGCCTTCACCCACGATGCGCACGAGCTCTTGATACGGAATGTTCTGCGGGATCGCCGGCTCGCCCGTGAGCATCCAGAACATGAGCAAGCCGACTTGATAGAGATCGCTCTGCTTGCTCGTGTAGCCGCTCGCGACGACTTCGGGCGCCATGATCTTGTGATGCACGACGTTCGGCCGCACGGCGGGCGCGCCGCGGAGCTCGTGGCTGATTCCGAAGTCGCTGATCTTCACCGTCGGGCGATCGACGCCGTGAATGATGAGAACGTTTCCGGGGTGCAAATCGTCGTGGATGATGTCGTTGTCGTGGAGGAACTGCACGGCGGAGAGGAGCTGGCGCGCGAGCTCGATGACGAGCCCCTCTTGCATCGGCGTGCCGATCATGTCGGTGAGCGAGTGCTCGCACTTCTCGAGTGCCATGAAGAACAAGTGATCCTGCTCGAACGCGTCGTGCATGTAGACGACGTTCGGGTGACGGAGCGACATGAGCCGCTGCGTCTCCTTCGCCCACTCGCTGTGCACCTCTTGGTACGGGCGGTTCGCGGGGCGGATCATTTTGACGGCGTAGACTTGATCGAACGGACCGAGACAGTCGTAGACGGCGCCGAACTCGCCCGCGCCGAGGATGCGCCGCACTTCGTATTCTCCGCGCTTCGAGACGAGCCTCGTCCCGACTTGCGGGAGCCGAACGACGAGCCTCTGCGTTCCTGGTGCGGCTTGCGCGACGGGCTGGACGGGCTGCATCGCCGGAGGCAATGCGGGCTGCGAGACGGGCGCGATCGGAATGTTCGGCTGCGAGCTTGCCGCAGGGAACGCTCCGCTCGTACCCGCGTTCGGGGGATTCGGCGTCTGCGGTTGCGAAATGGGTGTGCCCATCGCGGGCGTCTGACGCCCGAGCGGTCCCGACGAAGGTGGCTGAGGAGGCGTGCGAACCGTCACCGTCCTTGGACGATACCACGGTAGGATGCTCGCTTCGCATGCCGAAGAAGATCATTCGAACTGCCGAGCAGCTTCGCTTGGAAGAAGCTCGTGAAGGCAAGAAGTGGAGGCGCTGGGGGACGTACCTGAGCGAGCGGCAGTGGGGCTCGGTGCGCGAGGACTATTCGCCGAACGGCGACGCATGGAATTATTTCCCGTTCGATCACTCGCACCTCCGCGCGTACCGCTGGGGTGACGACGGCCTGCTCGGTCTTTGCGACAACCGCGGGCTCATGAATTTCTCCATCGCGCTGTGGAACGGAAGAGATCCGATCCTCAAGGAGCGCCTCTTCGGTCTCTCGAATCCCGAAGGCAATCACGGCGAGGACGTGAAGGAGGTCTATCACTACCTCGACGCGACGCCGACGCACTCGTATGCGCGTGCATTATACAAGTATCCGCACCGGGAATTCCCGTATCAAAAGCTCCGCGACAAGGCGCGCGCGGCGTCGAAGCGCGACGCCGAGCCCGAGCTCGAGGACATGGGCGTGTTCGACGACGACGCGTACTTCGACGTGGTCGTCGAGTACGCGAAGACGACGTGCGAGGACGTGCTCGTTCGTCTGACGATCACGAACCGCGGCGAGCGCGCGCGCCTCGTCGTTCTTCCGCAGCTGTGGTTTCGCAACACGTGGAGCTGGGGCGACGAATCGCCGAAGCCGAAGCTCTATCGCGGCGGCAAGGACTTCGTCGTCACCGAGCAGATGCACCTCGGTCGCCGATTTTTCTACGCCGACAACGCGAGCCGCATGCTCTTCACGAACAACGAATCCAACAAGCGCGCGCTCTTCGGCATCGCCAACGACGGGCCGTACACGAAGGACGCGTTTCATCGCGCGATCGTTCAGGGACAAGCCGACGCCACGAACCCGCGCGACGAAGGGACGAAGTGCGCGGCGCTCTACGAGCTCGATCTCGGTCGCGGCGAGACTCAGACGATCCGATTGCGCCTCACCGACGAAGTCGCGAAGGACCACGCGTTCGACGCGTTCGACGCGGCGTTCGCGAAGCGCATCGAAGAAGCCGATCTCTTTTGGGACGCCGTGATGCCGCAGGGTCTCGACGAAGATCAGAAGCGCGTCTTTCGTCAGGGCGCCGCGGGGCTTCTCTGGTCGAAACAATTCTATCACTTCGACATCGAGCGCTGGCTGCGCGGCGATCCGAACAATCCACCGCCGCCCGCCGAACGCCGCGAAGGAAAAAACGCGGAGTGGACGCACCTCTTCAACAGCGAAGTCCTCTCGATGCCCGACAAGTGGGAGTACCCGTGGTACGCGGCGTGGGATCTCGCGTTTCACTCGATCCCGATCGCGCTCTTCGATCCCGAGCTCGCGAAGACGCAGCTCTCGCTCCTCACGCGCGAGTGGTACATGCACCCGAACGGGCAGCTCCCCGCATACGAGTGGGCGTTCGGCGACGTGAACCCGCCGGTGCACGCGTGGGCCGCGGAGCGCGTCTATCAAATCGAAAGAAAAATGTCGGGCCGCAGCGATCGCGGTTTCCTCGAGAGCGTCTTTCACAAGCTGATGCTGAACTTCACGTGGTGGGTGAATCGCAAGGACGCGAAGGGCCGCAACGTGTTTCAGGGCGGGTTTCTCGGGCTCGACAACATCGGCGTCTTCGATCGATCGACGCCGCTCCCGAACGGCCACGTGCTCGAGCAAGCCGACGCGACGAGCTGGATGGGCATGTACTGCTTGAACCTTCTCGAGATCGCGCTCGAGCTCGCGCGCGAGAATCAAAGCTACGAAGACGTCGCGAACAAATTCTTCGAGCACTTCCTCTTGATCGCGCAAGCCGCGAACTTCGGCGACGAAGGTGGACGCGGCATGTCCGGTTTGTGGGACGAAGACGACGGATTTTTCTACGACTGCGTGAGCGCGCCCGACGGAACGCGCACGCCGCTCAAGGTGCGATCGATGGTCGGGCTCATTCCGCTCTTCGCGGGGACGACGCTCGACGCCGACGTGTTCGATCGATTCCCGCAGTTCAACAAACGCGTGCAGTGGTTCCTCTCGAACCGCCCCGAGCTCGGCGAAGCGGTCGCGTCGATTCACGACAAGGGATCGGGTCAGCGTCGTTTGCTCTCGCTGCTCGATCGACGTCGCCTCGTGCGAGTCCTCACGCGCATGCTCGACGAAGAGGAATTTCTCTCGCCGTACGGCGTGCGAGCGCTCTCGCGCGCGCACCGCGATCACCCGTTCGTCCTCAGCGCCGACGGCCGCACGTATCGCGTCGACTACGAGCCGGGCGAATCGCAAACGGGAATGTTCGGCGGCAACTCGAACTGGCGCGGCCCGATCTGGTTCCCGGTGAACTACCTCATCATCGAAGCGCTGCAGAAGTATCACCACTTCTACGGCGACTCGCTGCGCGTCGAGTGTCCGCGCGGCTCGGGTCATTGGATGAACTTGTGGGAGGTCGCCGTCGAAATCTCGCGCCGCCTCACGCGTCTCTTTCTGCGCGACGAAAAAACGGGTCGCCGCCCCGCGCACGGTGCGAACGAGCGCTACCAAAACGATCCGAATTTTCGCGACAACATTTTGTTCTACGAATATTTCCACGGCGACACGGGCGAGGGCCTCGGCGCGTCGCACCAAACGGGCTGGACGGCGCTCTGCGTGAAGCTCCTCCAGCAAAGCCCGCTATGGACGGCGAAGTGGGACGAGCGCCTCGCGCGGATGTCGCTTCACCCGTGAATCGGGTGAGCTCATGTAGCCGAGACCCACGACGAAGAACGGAAGCCCAGTGACGAACAGAGCGCTGCCGGTGATGAGGATTGGGTAGTTGATTCGCCCGGGAGGTGGATCGACGCGGAGCGTGAACTCTGTACGACGTGGACCGAAAATGAATCGACCGCTTTCGCCCGCACGATAGTAACCGCCGGTGGTGCCGAGCGTCGTGCACGGAGAGACACAGATCGTTGTCCAAAGCGTCGTCGCGTTGCTTTGGAGGAGGCGCGTGTGTTGAATCTCGAAACCACTCGAGCCAACGATGTGAACGGTCGCCGGATCCAAATCATCCGCGTGCGCGACCGTCGCGGAAAGAAGAGCTGCGAGCACGACGCCGGCGCGCATGCACCAAGCGAAGCGCGCGGCTCGTAACTTCTTCAGAACCACGCAACAGGTCCTATCGCAAAATGGAAGATCGGCCAGTCGATGTCGGCCGTCGCGACTCCGATGTCGCCGCCGAGTCGCAGTCCGAGCCAACGCACCGGACGAAAATCGACGGTGACCGACGCGGTCGCGACGAGCGCGGTCACGTCGCGGACGGACGGACCTTTGAGACATCCGAGCGAAACGTAGACGGGCTCGGAGGGAGCGTCGCTGTCACGCGCTACGATCGCAGCAAAAGAGACGCCAACAGACGCATCGATGAAGCGCGTGTGAAGCGGCACACCGAGGATGCGACCGCCGAATTGATCCGAGCGCCAACTGCGCGCCGTCGAACCGCAGCACATCTGTGCGCACCCTGGGGGATAACCGTACGAGCCGCGTCCAAAATCGAATCCATAGAATGCTTCGACGCCGATCCAACGTTTGAGGCGGACGCCCGTGAGAACGTCTCCGCCGAGGTAGTCGTAACGCGAGGGAGGACATCGACGTCGAGCTTGGCCGGAAGTCGACGCCGGCATAACGCGCGGTGATGACTTGTGCGCGACCCTCGGTCGAGATCGTCGCAACAAAAACGAAGGCGAGCGCTACGCCACCGCGCATGGCGGAAGCGTAGCGCGGCGCGCGATCAGAATCCCGAGTCGTGCATGCCCGCGGCGTTGAGCTCGAGGGTCACGTTGCGTTGCGACGCGGCGGGCGCGCTCGGTGCGGCTTGAACCTGCGCGCGTGCGCCGGCGACTTTTCGCGCGACCGCGACGAGGCGCGTGCGCTCCGATTCGTCCGACGTCGCCTTCGCGCGTGTCTCGAGCGCGAGCTGCGCTTGTTCGAGCTGTTTGTCGGCGGCGGCGAACTGGCCCTGACCCGCGCTCTGCGATGCGCCGAGCTCGAGCTTCGATGCGTCCATCACGGCCGCGATCGACTTCGTCTTCGCGTTCTCCGATTTCGCGACGCTCGTCGAATCGTTCGAGAAGCTCGCGCGCGCGACGACCTCTTGAATGCGCGGCAGGTCCCCGTCGTCCGGATCGCGGAAGTGGAGACGCACGCTCGCGAGCGCGCGTGACGGCGCGACGCTCGGATCGGTGATGCGAATGCGAACGAGCGCCTCGCGATGTTGACCCGAGAAGAGCGCGCCGAGCGGAAGCTTCAGCGCGCCCGCTTCGCCGCGCTCCGAGCGAATGCCTTCGACACCCGTGAGCTCGACGCCGGGCGCGGGGACGATCTCGACGAAGGCGTCCGTCGCGACGGTCGAGCGCAAGAGATCCAATTCGTGCTGCATGAGCGACGCCATCTCTTTGGGCTCGCCGAGGTGATAGAGGCGGCCCGTCGATCGAACCGCGAGCGCGTTGAGCGTGCGCTCGTCGTAGTCGGTGCCGACGCCGAGCGACGTGACCTGCGCGTGGAATCGAAGGCCGCGCTCCGCAAGCGCGCCGAGCGCTTCTGGCGAAGAGGGTCCCACGTTCGCGATGCCGTCCGAGATGACGACGACGCGACGAACCGCGTGCGTGTTCGGCGCGCGCGCGACGTGCGACTCGCCGAGGCCGAGCCCGTCGAACATGTTCGTCGATCCGTTCGGCTGAATCTGATTGATGCGCGTCTTCAGCGAGCGGCGCGTCTCGGTGGAGAGCGTCGTCGGCTCGACGAGCGTGCGTGCGTCATCGCTGAAGCTCACGATCGAGACGATGTCGCCGTCCGCGAGATCGTCGAGGAGGAGCCCGGCGGCGCGGCGCGCGTTCTCGATCTTCGCGCCGGCCATCGAGCCGGACGTGTCGATGACGAGCGAGACATCCATCGGCACGTGCGCGTGCGGCCGCGACTGCGGCGCATCGATCCACACACCGAGCGACGCGGTTTGATCGCCCGCAAGGAGCACGTCGCTGTCGGCCGCGACGCCGACCCACGCGCCGTTCGCGTTCGTGTTCGTCCGCGTTCCCGTGTCCGTCTGCGCCGGATCCTTCGCGATGGTCGTCTCGATGACTTTTCCGTCGCTCGTCACGACGACCGGACCGCGCCCCGACTGCGCCGCGCCGCAACCGGCGAGCACCAGAACAGCGGCCAAAATGCCTGCTTTTCGCATGGAATGAGCTCCTGGGTCCTAGAGACGCACCAAGGCGCGAAACGATCTCTTTTTCAGGGACACGTCGACGCGTCGCGGATGCACGTCTGCGCCGTGCAACTGACGCCGCCACCGCACGAGCCCGAGTTCGTGCACGACGCCTTGCAGCTCGTCTTCCCACACGACACGAGCCCGGCGCACGCTCCTGCGCCGGTGCAGCAGATCGCGCTCGTCGTCGCGGCGCTCGAAACATTGCCCGTGCACGACGGCGAGCCCGAGCAAATCTCCGTGCACTGCGTCGTTGCGTTGCACGTGACGTTGCCGCTGCACGCTTGGTCGCCGCACGTGACGCTGCAATTCGATCCCGAGCACGTGATGTCGCCGCGACACGCGGTGGTGTCGCACGCGATGGTGCATTGCGACGCCGTGCACGTCACGTCCTTCTGGCACGAGTTGTACGCGCACTTCACGTCGCAGCTCGAGCCGCCGCATTGGATGTTGCCGAGGCACGCGCTGCCGCCGCCGAGCGAGCAGTCGATGGTGCACGCCGTCGACTTGCTGCAGTCGATGTCGCCGCACGCCTTGAAGCCGCAATCGATCTCGCACGGCACGCCCGCGGGACACACCGTCGGGCCCGAGCACGCGTTGTTCGAGGTGCAATCGAAGACGCACACGCCTTGCTGGTTGCACGATGCGCCCGGCCCCTTGCAGACGCTCGCGCAGCTCACTTGCACGACGTCGGGGAGCGTCGCCCCATCCGCATCGGTCGGGCCCGCATCGAACGACGCTTCGGGCAGCGTCGTCACGTCCGTCGTCGAGACGTCGGGCAGCGGCACCGCGCCGTCTTTGGCGGCGAGCCCTTCCTCATCGAGGCTGCATGCAGACGTCGCGAGGACGACAGCGAGCGCACCGAGCCGCATCCGACCAGTCTAGCGCGCGAGCAAGAACCGCGCGATTGGATCGAAGATGCGCGCCTCCGCGCCCGCGGACAAAAACAAATCGGCGTGCGCGATCGGCGCGCCGGGATCGCCGCCGCATGACGAGCAGCTTTTCGTCGCCGATGCCGATCGCTCGAAGACGTCGCGGCGCGGTGGCGGCGGGCACGATGCCGTCTTCCTTCGCGACGACGAGAGCAGCGGTCGGTTCATCGCGCCGATCGCGCTCGACACGTTGACGCCGCGGACGACGAGATCGCGCGCGCGCCATCCACTCGGCGATCTCGCGGTTCATGCGCGGCGTCGGATCCTCGACCGTTTCGACCATCGTCGCCGCGCGGCTCGAAGTCCGTCGACTCGCCGTGACGTAGATGCTGAGGAGCCGCGGCGTGAAGCGCGCGCGGATCACCGGCAGCGCGCGGCTCGCGATACGCGCGCGTCCCGACCATCGGCAGCATGCCCACGAGGCGCGGCGAGAAGAACGCGGCGCGAATCAGCGGGTGCGATCTCCACCCACGTGACGAGGCCGCCCATCGACGACGATCGCGCGCACCTTCGCGTCGGGCACTGCACGCGACGTGCGCGAACGAGAGCGCGGCGCCGAGGCTGCACCCGATGAGATCGATCGACTGTCGCGCCGGACCGTCGAGCGCCGCCCGGATCGCCGCGCCGAGTCGCCGATCGCGAGATCGGCGATCCCGTAGCGTCCGCGAACCGCCCGCGCGCTCGCTCTTGCCTTGCGCGCGCAGATCCACGCTGAACACGTCGATGCCGCGCGACGCGAGGTACGCCTCGAGCGAGAGGCCGCGCGGGTGGAACCCGAAGATGAACGAGTTCATCCCGTAGCCGGGCACGATCAGCGCGGTGCGCTGGGCCGGCCCCTCGGCGGGCGTGCGCCGGAGCGCGAGGCGCCAGCCTTCGCCGTTGTCGACGTGACGCGTGCCGCCCTCCGTCATGCGAGCACCGCGAACTTGAGGTAGCGCCCCTCGGGCCACGCGGGGAGGCTGGGGTGATCGCCCGGCGGCCCGTGCATCTCGGCGAGGCGCAGATCGGTGCGCGCGAGCGCGGCGTCGTCGAGCGTCGTCGCGAACGCGTCGGCGCCGACGTGGCTCGAGCACGACGACGCGCAGAAAACGCCCCCCTTCGCGAGCACGTCGCGCGCACGCGCGATGAGAGCTTTCGGTACGCGGCGAGCGCGCGCGGCACCGACTTTTCGTTCGGCGCGAAGCTCGGCGGATCGCTGATCACCAGATCCCACGTCCGCCCGCGCTTCGCGGCGTCGGCGAGGAACGCGAACGCGTCGGCGGCGACGAACTCGTGCTGCCGCGCCGTCGAGCCCGGCGCGCCGCGAAGCTCGCCTGCGCGGTGGCGTGCGCCTGCGCGGCGATGTCGACGCTCGTCCGCGATCGCGCCGGCGAGCGCGGCGTGGAGCGAGAAGCCTCCCGCGTAGGAGAACAGGTTGAGCACCCGCTTGGCGCCCGTGCGGCGAACGAGCTCGCCGACGCGCCGCCGGTTCTCGCGCTGATCGAGGAACGCGCCGGTCTTCTGCCCGCGCAACGAGATCGACGACGAACGGCACGCCGTGCTCGCGCACGCCCGGTCGCATCTCGGTTTCGGGTCCGTGCACGAGCGTCACGCCTTTCGCTTCACCGCGCGCGCTTCGCAAGAGGATCGACTCGATCCCGATCTCGCGCGTGGTCGTGGCGATCTCCGGCAGGAGCTCGTCCCATCGTGCGCGCACGCCGCTGTCGTCGATCGAGACGACGGCGACCGTGCCGTAGCGATCGACGACGAGCCCAGGCATGCGATCGCCTTCGCCGTGGACGACGCGATAGGCGTCGGTGCGTCCGATCTGCGAACCATTTTTTTCGCAGCGCGACCGCGCGTGCGAGCCGCGCGCGAAAGAGCGCGACGTCCACGGGGGAGTCGCCGTGCGTCCACACGCGCACGGCGATGGGTCCGCTCGACGCGAGCCCGCGCGCGATGACGACGCCCTTCGACGCGAGGCGAACTTCTTCTCCGTCGCGTGCGGAGCCTTCCAGCTGCTCGCGAAAAATCCACGGATGCCCGCGCCGCACGGGTTCAGCGGCGCGTGCCGAGAGGCTCAAGGTCGTGACGCCCATCCGCGATCGTTATCCTACATCGGCGCTATAAAATCTCGTCGCGATGCCTTGTGTCATGGTGGCCCAGACCTAAAGGTTGTGCGATCCTTTTGTCGCATTGGGCGCCGTGCAAATTCTGATGGCGCACATGAAATCAGTTCAAATCCTCGTGCGACTTCGCTTGCACGCTGTTTGCTTACATCGCGTGTGACTTTCTCGACAGAAGATCGAGCTGGGGGTCATTCGAGGTCCAATGGGTAAGAAGCGTAAGAAGTCGCAGCAGCCGCAAACCACGTCGGCGCCGTCATCGCAACCTTCGAACGAGATTCAGCTCGCTGACATTCTCGAGTCGACGCCTGTCGCATCGGTCACATCGAACGCGCAAGCCTGCGCGTCCGAGGAGCCGAAGCCGGTTGCGGTGAATGTCGTCGCGGTTGCTGTTGCGCCCGAGCCGCCCGTTTCGCGTCCTGCGCTCACGGAAGAAAAGGCAGCCGAGCTCGTCGCGACGGTAGAATCTCCCGCCGTCGTCATTCAAGAGGCGAAGACCGAGCCGCCCGCTCCGGTGAGCGAAGCCGCGCCGCCGAGCGAGACGACCGAGCCGCCACCCGCGAGCGAAGCCGCCCCGTCGACCATCGCGCCGAAGAAAAAGAAGAAGACGAAGAAGCGCGTGTCGCGCGCGACGCTCGACAAGAAAATCGATCGCCTCGAAGCCAAGCTCACCGAGAAGAAGGAAGAAGCCGCGAAGGCCGCGCGCGAAGGCTTCGGCTCGAACCCCGCGATCGAGGACGACACGAGCGTGCCGCCCGTCGATCTCGAAGTGCACGACGCGTTCTTCGCCGCGGGCGAAAAGGAACCTCCGATCAAGGGCGAGAGCGGCGCGTACTCCGCCATCGACGCGCGCCATGCACAGAAGATGACGCCGCACGCGCACGCACGTCGCGCTCATCTGTCGCGTTACGTGATGTGGGCCGTCAGCGGAGCCGCGGCGATCCTCTTGCTCGGCATCACGATCAAGACGTTCCGTCGTCACCCGAACGAGGAGCCCGTTCGCCGCGAAGTGACGCACGTGACGCAAGCTGCCCAGCAGCCGACCGAGCAAGCAGCGCCCGAGAACGTGGTCGCGCCGCCGCCGCAAGTCGTCGAGGTGAACGAGGTCGTCGATCCGAAGCAAGACACGGTCGCGGAAGCCGCGGACGCGAAAGCGCCCGAACCAACGGAGACGGTCGAGAAGAAAGAAGACATGCCGGCCGAAACGCCGAAGACCGCATACCAAGAGAAGGTCGCGGCGAAGGCGGCGCTCGAGCGCGGCGCGAACAGCGCGGCGATCGCCGCAGGCGAGCGCTCCGTTGCGCTCGACGCAAGCGACGGCGAAGCGTGGCTCGTGCTCGGCGGCGCGTATCAAGCCATGGGCAACAACAGCCAGGCGAAGCGCTGCTACAACGCGTGCGTCTCGCAAGGCAAGAAGGGCCCGATCAGCGACTGCCGCGACATGCTCTCCAGCTTGTAGTGTGCGGGTGCGTTGACAGCTGGGTGACGCGCAGCTACACGAACCCGCAAAGTTCGGAGGTCGCGTGTTCAAGAAGGTCTGCATCTTCTCGGGCAACGCGAACCCCGAGCTCGCACAGAACATCGCGACGTACCTCGAGTCGCCGCTCGGGAAGTGCAAAACGACGCGCTTCTCCGACGGCGAGACGCTTCTTCGAGATCAACGAGAACGTCCGCGGCGTCGACGCCTACGTCATCCAGCCGACGTGCAGCCCCGTGAACGACAACGTGATGGAGCTCCTCATCATGTGCGACGCGCTCCGGCGCGCCTCGGCCGGCTCCATCACCGCCGTCATCCCGTACTACGGCTACGCGCGCCAAGACCGCAAGGTCGCGCCGCGCACGCCGATCACGAGCAAGCTCGTCGCGGATCTCATTCAAGCCGCGGGCGTCACGCGCGTCGTCTCGGTCGATCTCCACGCCGGGCAGATCCAGGGCTTCTTCAACATCCCGTTCGATCACCTCTACGCGATGCCGGTCATGCTCGAGGACTACCTGAAGAAGAACTTCGACTCGTCGGCGGTCTTCGTCTCGCCGGACGCGGGCGGCGTGGAGCGCGCGCGCGCGTACTCGAAGCGCCTCAACGCAGTCGCTCGCCATCATCGACAAGCGCCGCGAGCGCGCCAACGTGAGCGAGGTCATGCACCTCATCGGCGACGTGAAGGGCCGCGACTGCATCATCATCGACGACATGATCGACACCGCCGGCACGCCTGTGCGGCGCCGCCAAGCGCGCTCATGGACGAAGGGCGCGACGACGCGTCGTCGCCTGTCGCCACGCACGGCGTCCTCTCGGGCCCGGCGATTCAGCGCATCGTCGACTCGCCGCTCGCGGAGGTCGTCGTCACGGACACCATCCCGCTCAGCGAAGCCGCGAAGGCCTGCGGCAAGATCAAGCAAGTGAGCATCGCGAAGCTCCTCGGCGAAGCCATCAAGCGCATCCACTCGAGCGACTCCGTGTCGAGCTTGTTCGCCTAAAGCCAATCTGCTAAAGACGCGGGCCCTTCCAGAGGAATTGCCCATGTCTCTCGTCCAACTCGAAGCGCAACCCCGTACCGCCGGCGGAAAAGCCGAAGCCGGTCGTCTGCGCCGCACCGGGAAAATCCCCGCCGTTGCTTACGGCAAAGAGCTCGCGGCCACGCCGCTCGCCATCGCGCCGAAAGACGTGGTGACCATCCTGAAGAGCGAGCGCGGCAAGAACACCGTCATCCAGATGAAGCTGGGCGGCAAAGACTTGAACGTGATGATCAAGGACTACACGGTCCACCCCGTCGATCGCGCGCTCCGACACGTCGACTTCGTCGAGGTGAAGCTCGACAAGCCGGTCGACGTCGAGATCCCGCTCATCGCGACGGGCAAGCCGGTCGGCGTCACGAACGGCGGCATCTTGCGCCAGGTCTACCGCACGCTCCCCGTGCGCTGCCTTGCCGGGCGTCATTCCGCTCAAGGTCGAGGTCGACGTCACGCACCTCGAGCTCGGCCACACGTCCAGACGAAAGACTGAAGCTCCCAGAAGGCGTGAGCGCGCGCGTTCCGCCGGAGCAGACGCTCATCGCGGTCGTCACGCCCGAAAAAGAGAAGGTCGAAGAAGAGGCCGCTCCGGGCGCAGTTCCGGGCGCACCGGGCGCAGCAGCCGCTCCGGGCGCGCCGGGCGCCGGCTCCGGCCGCGGGCGCCGCGCCTGCCGCGGGCGCCGCCGCTCCCGCGAAGGACGCGAAGAAGAAGAAGTAAGGATCTCGCGAGCCTGGCAGTCATGGCCGTCAGTCTCGCGCAGTGCATCCGTCGAGAACGCACGCGCGCTGGCGCGCGTGCTGAGACAAGACAAGCCTGAGGCTGAAGGCCGAAGGCCGTAAGCCGAGGGCCGAGGGTTCGAGGAGCGAAGCGACGAGCCCGAGTCTGGGACTTCACCAGTCGAAATTCTTGGAGGGCTCGGATGTACTTGATCGTCGGCCTCGGAAACCCTGGAAGAAAATATCGCGGGCAATCGCCACAACGTCGGGTTCATGGCGATCGATCGAGCTGCGCGAAGAGCGCGCGCTGCCCGAGTGGAAGGAGAAGTTCTCGGGCGTGTTCTCGCGTGGCTCGGCGTTCGGCGACGACGTCATGCTCGTCAAGCCGATGACGTTCATGAACGTGTCGGGCGATTCGCGTGCAGCCCGCGGCGGCGTTCGTCAAAGTCGATCCCGCGCACGTCGTCGTCGTGCACGACGAGCTCGATCTCGCCGTTCGGCGACGTGCGCTTGAAAATCGGCGGCGGCCACGCGGGCCACAACGGCCTCCGCAGCATCATCCAGCGACTTGGCACGCCCGATTTCGTGCGCGTGCGCATCGGCATCGGAAGGCCGCCGCCTGGTTTTCGCGGCGAAGTCGCCGACTACGTGCTCCCCGATTTCGACGCGATGGAGCGCGCCGAGCTCGCGGACGTGCTCGCGCGGGCGATTTCGCGCGGTCGAGGCGCTCGTCGAAAAAGGCCCGTCCGCGGCGCAAAACGTCGTGAACACGCGAAAGTGATGTGTTAGATCCCCGCTCCCCTTGCTCGTAGGCACGTCCTACGGGCCAACCGCCGGAATCTTCCGGCGGAGTCCACGAGGAGATTCATGACTCAGCAAATTCCGACCGGCGCAGGTCCGGCGAGCGCGGCACCGCGCTCCATCCACAATCCTTCGGGCAACAAGCCGAAGGAGTACGAGACCATCTACATCCTCCGCTCCGACGTCGACGCGGACACCGCCGACAGCGTGCAAGCGCGCGTCGCGGAGGTCGTCGACCGGGCGCACGGCAAGCTCGTGAAGGTCGAAGCGTGGGGCCGCCGTCGCCTCGCGTACCCGGTGGCGAAGCAACGCCGCGGCGTCTACGTCTACGTGAAGTACGTCGGCGCCGGCGGGCTCGTTGCCGAGCTCGAGCGCAACCTGAAGCTGCAAGACGCGGTGCTGAAATTCCAGACCGTCGTCGTCCGCGATCAAGTCGACGTCGCGCAGCTCACGATCGATCCGGAAGAAGTGAAGTTTGCCCGGCTCGAGCTCGCCCCCGAGGAAGAAAAAGAAGAGTCGCGCGAGAAGGTGCTCGGCCTCGTCGACTTCAGCGATGCGCCCGCGCGCCCGCGCCGCGACGAAGAGACCGACGAATACGCCGACGACGACATGGACGTCGCCCCCGAGAGCGTGGGTGAGCCGGCGGCCGAAAAGAAGGAAGAGGAGCCGTCATGAGCAACCGAGTTCGTGAAGACGCCATCGGCTCCGATCGCGGCGGCCGCGGCCGCAATAGCGACATGATGGACGACGACAAAGATCTCCGCGCGCCGGATCTCAACGCCGACGTCTCGAGGCGCCGCCTCGGGAAGAAGCGCGTTTGCAAGTTCTGCGCAGAGAAAGAAATCGTCATCGACTACAAAGATCCGCAAGCGCTCAAGTACTTCGTCTCGGAGCGCGGCAAGGTCGTCCCGCGCCGCATCAGCGGCAACTGCGCGCTTCACCAGCGCAAGATCAACCAGGCCATCAAGCGCGCGCGCAACATCGCGCTGCTTCCGTTCACCGTGACGAGCTGACCATGCCTGCCACCATTCAAGTCATCCTCCAGCACGACGTGCACAACGTCGGAAAATCCGGCGAGCTCGTTCGCGTGCGCCCGGGCTTCGCGCGAAACTTTTTGATTCCGCGCGATCTCGCGGTGCCGGCGACCGCTGCCGCGGTCAACCGCATCACCCACGAAAAAGCCGTCGCAGTCGCGAAGGCCGAGAAGGCGAAGAAGGAAGCGCGCGATCTCGCGGCGAAGCTCGAAGGCCTCGTCGTCACGCTCGCGCGTCCCGTCGGCGAAGAAGATCGCCTCTTCGGATCCGTCACCTCGAAGGACATCCACGCCGCGATGAAGGCGAAGGGCTTCGAGCTCGATCGCAAGCAGCTTCACCTCGCGGAGCCGATCAAAGCGCTCGGCACGTTCGAAGTTCCGGTGAAGCTCCTCGGCGACATCGGCGCGACGATCAAGGTCGAAGTCGTCAAGAAGTGAAACCGACGCGCGCGCTCGTGACCGGTGCCGGGGGCGTCGGGTGCGGGCGCGCGATCGCGCGGCGACTCGCGCAGAAAGGCGCGGCGGTCGTCGTGTGCGATCTCGACGAGCTCGGCGCGCACGAGACGGCGCGTCTCATCGCGAAAGACGGCGGCCGCGCGATCGTGCGCGGCTGCGACGTGCGCATCGCGTCCGACGTCGAAGAGACCCTCGCGTTCGCCGCGCGCGAGCTCGGCGGTCTCGATTGCCTCGTGAACGACGCGTCGGCGCCATTCCGCCCGCAAGCGCCGCTCGATCATTGGGCCGACACGATCGCGACGGATCTCGTCGGCGCGATGACGGCGACGCGCGCCGCGATCGAGATCATGCGCGGTCGCGGTGGATCGATCGTGAACATGAGCTCGACGAGCGCGCTCTCACACGGACGCACGCATCCGGGCGGAGCGCCCGCGTACGACGTCGCAAAGGCCGGCGTGATTCGCCTGACGACGATGCTCGCGTTCCTCGGCAAGACGGAAAACGTTCGCGTCAATTGTCTCTGCCCCGATTGGGTGGCGACGCCCGAGGTGCAAGCCTACGTGGACTCCGTCGCGCCCGAGTCGCGCGCCGATCATGGGATCCCCACGCGATTGACGACGATGGAACAAATCGCCGAAGCGGTGCTCACGCTCGCGCGCGACGAGTCGCTCGCGGGCCGCGTGATGGTGTGGTGGTCACACGAAGACGCGCCGCGGCTGATCCCATTTGGGGATCGCGGGTATGTGGCGCTCGACGATTTGTGAGTTTGTCGTTTCGATTTCTCCCCCAGCGCCGTGCTCGGCTCCAAAGCGAGCCTGCGCGCGGCGCTTCCCCCTCATGTTTCGGCCTACGGCCGAAACGAGGGGGTTAGTAGCGGGGATGCGAGCGCGCTCAGCGCGAGTGTGAGGGCGCTGAGGTACAGGCAGAGCCCGACGGCCGCGAAGATCGCGGAGCGCGTCGTGCGCCATCGCGAGCCTGCGAGCGCGAAAGCCGGAAGCGACGCGAGCCAGGCCGCGAGCGATGCGATCTTGATGAAGGTGTTCACCCCGGACGCGAGGAGCGGTGTGACGAAGAGCGCGGGTAGCGAGAGAACCAGCGCCACGTAAACAACGACGCTCCACCTGCGGCGGTCAACCGTCGCGCGTACGGGCTCGGCGAATCGATACGGCGTCACATCGAAATCGACGCGCACCAACGAAGACTTATTCCGCCGGCGTGCAAGCGCTCCCACTGCCGACGCATGACCATTGTCCCTCGTGACACACGCAGGTGAATCCGGCGCCCATCTGGCAACCACTGCAAGCCTCAGCGTCGTCACACGCGAAGGTGTTGCCCGCGCTCGATGGACAGATCGGTGGTCCGCCGTCGTCGTTGCGTTGCGCCTCCGCGTTGCACGCAGCGATCCAAAGAAAGAGAAAGATGCGCATGAGTTCAACGTGTCACACCGCAACTATCCCCGCTACCAACCCACCTCGGCGGCGGCCGCTTTGGGCCGACGCCGAGAGGGGGCACGAACACGCGCAGGCTCGCGCAACTATAGTTGTACTCTGCACGCATCCCGTGCACCGCAGGCGAGCCGAGCATGTTCGTGGGGGGAGAAATTAAAAATTCTTTTCTCCTCGACGCGCGCACAAAGAAACATTAACGAAAGCGGTCTCGCCTCGACGTTCGCGCGTCGGGGCGAAGTCATTTCTGCATGCTGGGGAAAAGATGCGTGAAGCACGAGTAAAAGTGGTGGAGCCGATGATCGTCGAGGGGCGCGTCCCGCCGCACGATCTCGACGCGGAGGCCGCGGTGCTGTCGGCCGTGATGCTCGACACGAGCGCGCTCGACAAAGTCCTCGAGTTCTTGAAGCCCGAACACTTCTACTCCGAGGCGCACCGCCGAATCTTCGAGGCCGCGATCGAGCTTCGCACAGTCGGCCAGCCCGTCGACGTCGTGCAGATCGGAACGTGGCTCAAGAATCGCGAGCGCATCGCGCAGATCGGCGGCATGGCGTACTTGACCGAGCTGCTCAACGCCGCGCCAGCCGTGGCGAACATCGCGGCGTACGGGCGCACGATTCACGAAAAATGGCGCGTGCGTCAGCTCATCGCGACGTGCCAGCGCGTCTCCGCGCAGGGTTACCTCGATTACGGCGAAGCGCAGCAATACATCGACGGAGCCGAGCAGAGCGTCTACGAAATCGCGCGCACGCCCGAGTCGAGCAGCGTCGAGAAGCTCCTCGACGTGATGAAGAAATCGTTCAAGGCGCTCACGGAGGCGATGCAGCGCGGCGATCGCATCACGGGAACGCCCTCGGGGTTCGATCGCTACGACCGGCTCACCGCCGGGCTTCATCCGGGCGATCTCTCGATCGTCGCGGCGCGTCCTGGCATGGGCAAGACGAGCTTCGTGCTCAACGTCGCGACGAACGTCGCGAGCCCGCGCGGCCGCGAGCTCGCTGGCCCGCAAACCGGCGACGAAAAAAAATGGGAGGAGCCCGGCGTCGGCGTCGCGGTGTTCTCGCTCGAGATGCCGCGCGAGCAAATCGCGAACCGCATGCTGTGCAGCGAAGCGCGCGTCGACGTCGGCAAGCTTCGTCAGGGTCACCTCTCGCCGCAAGACTGGAGCAAGCTCACGCAAGCGGCGTCGTACCTCGGCAGTCTTCCGATTTGGATCGACGACACGCCCTCGCTCTCGATCCTCGAGCTCCGCGCGAAGGTGCGACGCCTTCAAGCGGAGTTCGACCGCCCGGGCCCCGACGGCGCGCGCTCGAACAAACGCGTCGGCCTCGTCATCGTCGACTACCTGCAACTCATGAAGGGCCGCGAAGGCGCGCAATCGCGCGAGCAAGAAATCAGCGAGATTTCCCGCGGCTTGAAGGGGCTCGCGAAGGAGCTTCACCTTCCCGTCATCGCGCTCAGTCAGCTCAATCGCGCCGTCGAGACGCGCAGCGAAAAGAGCAAGCGGCCGCAGCTCAGCGATCTCCGCGAGTCGGGCGCGATCGAGCAAGACGCGGACAACATCGTCTTCATCTACCGCGACGAGTATTACAACCGCGAAGCGACGACGGAGCCCAACGTCGCCGAGCTCATCATCGCGAAGCAACGCAACGGCCCAACGGGCACGGCGAAGGTCCGCTTCGACCACGCGTACACGCGCTTCGACAACCTCGCCGACGGCGAGTTCGAAGACTGATTACTTTAGCTATGCGCGCTTTCGGCGCACCGTCTTCAGCGTGAGATTGCACTCGTGGATGTGCATGAACACGACGTAGTGCCCAACGAAGAACAAGCTCGCCCCAAAGATGGCGACGACGATGCACGCCGTGATGCCGTGGAAGCGCGCGACAGCGGCTGCCACGATCGTCGCGATGGCGATCCATTTCATCCGGCGTTGCTCGGCGCGCAGCGACACGAGCCGCTCTTGGGTTCGTATGCGCGCGGCTTCGTAGAGCGCGAGCTTCTCATCCATACCCAAGCACCTAGGGCTGGAGGATCGTGATGACCAGGCTGCTTCGCAGGCGTGAGCCGCCGATGGGTTTCGCGATCGCGCCGCCGACGAGGATGCGACCGTGTGCATCGATGACGACGCGGTCGGCGCTCGAGCGGTAGCCATCGGACAGCGTCCGCTGCCACGCGATCGATCCGGTCGGCGTGATCTTCGTGATCGCGCCGCGCTCGGTGTCCATTCCGAACGGTGCGGGCTCGGGCTCGTGGTGGAGAAGCTCGCTCGTCACGATCGCGTTTCCGTTTGCGTCGACGCGCAGCGATCCGATCGACGCAAGGCGCTCGGGTGCGAACGACTGGGTCCACGTCGGCGCACCGTGCGCATCGAGGCTCGTCACGTGAATCGCCTCGCGACCCGCCGCGGGCGTGCGGCGTCCATCGCCGAAGTCGACGACGCCGCGCGAGCCGACGCCGAGCCGCAGCGCGCCGCTCGCGTCGATGGCGATCGCGGTCGACACGTTGTCCGCGCCCGAGCCGAGGCGTTTCGCGGAGACGAGCGCGCCCGCGTCGTCGAGCTCGAGGAGCACGGGGCCGAGGTCGTCGCGCGGCGAGGGTTTGCCGTTCGGGAGGATCGCCTCGTCGGATCCGCCGCTCACGAAGACGTGGTCGCGCGAGTCGACGACCGCATCGGTCTCTGCGTAGTCGAGGCGATGACCGAACGCGCGCGACCACTTCGCGCGCCCGTCGGGATCGAGACGCGCGACGAACGACGCTTTGCCGAACGGGCTTCGCACGGGACCTGTGCCGAAATCGATCGTGCCGTTGAACCATCCCGTCGCGACGACGCCGCCGCGCGGGTGCGCGCGCAATCGAAGCGAGATTTGATCTTGCGCGTCGCCGAATCGCTTCGCGAAGATCAGCTTGCCGCTCGCGTCGTATTTCGCGAGAAACAAAATCGTGCACGCCTGCGTTTCGCAGCGGGCCCGATCCGAGATCGATCGACGCGCTCTCGAACGCACCGCTCACGTAGATGCCGCCGTCGATCGCGTCGACGGCGACGTCATTGCCGTAGTCGAGGCTCGGACCGCCGATGCGCTTGCTCCACATCGGACGCATCGACGCATCGAGCGCGACCACGTACGCGTCTTCCTGCTCCGCAGTGATGGCGGGGAGATCTCCAAACGTTGCCGTGCCGCGGAAGCTCCCGACCGCGAAGAGGTTGCCCCGCGCGTCCATCGCGATGACGCCGCCGTGGATGTCGCCTTCGCCGCCGAGCTCGCGCGCCTCGAGCGTTTCACCGCCGCGGGGAACGCGAACGCGAGGGGCCTTGGCGGTCGGTGCAGGCGGCGCTGAAGAGACGACGGTCGGAAGGGTGACGGCCGTGGGTTGCGTCGGCGCGGCGCTCGCGCATGCTTGAATGGCGAGAAAGAGGAGAAGGAAGGCGAAGCTCCGCACGACTTTCGTACGTCGAACGCGCTCTAGAGCCTTCCTCGGCCCAATGAAGAAGCTTTGCCGTGCATCGAACGTAAGGAGCATGGTGAGACTGGGTTTGGTGCTTTCGCTGGTGGTCGTGTGCGGGTGCGCGACTCGCGCGGCCGCACCCATCACGCCGGTCGCGATCCCGTCCGCGCCGCAGACGCGCGTGGCGACCGGGCTCGAGGACGCGACCGAGACCGTCAAGATGTACGCGCACGACAGCATCGATCCCGAGAACTCGATGCCCACCGTCGGCGGCTACGTCCTCGTCCATGCGCCCATCGCGACATCGCTCGAGGTCGCCACGCGTTTCGGCGAGTACAAGGATCTCAACCCCGAGTACATCGAGCAGAGCACCGTCATCGACAAGTTGCCGGCGCTCGGCGCGACCGATCTCTACTTGAAGGTGCCGACGGTGATCGGCGAGTACGTGTGGGCGGTCGTGCGTTTCAAACCGGTCGCAACGAATGCGGGTCACGCGTATCGCGGCGATCAGGTCCAAGGCAACCTCGACGACCTCCGAATTTTCTGGCGCATCGTTCCGTTCGGCGACGACACGATCGCGCAATTCGAGTTCCTCGCCGATCCGCACCTGCCCATCCCGCGCGCGTGGATCCTCCCCGAGCTCCGCGAGGGCGTGCGAATCATTTTGAACCGCTACCGCAACAAGACGGAAGCCGCTGCCCGGCCGCGTCCACGATTCGACGACATCGTGGAGTAAGTCCTGCTAGAAAGCGCGGGCTGCCCATGACTGCACGCCCGACGCTCGCCGAGCTCATCGCGTCGAAGCGCGTGATCATCACCGTCGGCGCGGGTGGCGTCGGAAAGACGACGACGGCCGCCGCGCTCGCGGTCGCGGCCGCGCGCGAGGGCAAGCGCGTCTTGTGCCTCACCATCGATCCCGCGAAGCGTCTCGCCGAGAGCCTCGGGCTTCGCACGATCGCCACCGAGGCGGTGAAGATCGACAAGAGCCGCTTCGACGCCGCCGGCGTGCCGATGAAGGGCGAGCTCACCGTGATGATGCTCGACACGAAGACGACCTTCGACGAGCTCGTGAACAAATATTCTTCGACGCCCGAGAAGGCGCAAAAGCTCCTCGACAATCGGCTCTACCAATACGTGTCGACGTCGCTTGCGGGCACGCAGGAGTACATGGCGGTCGAGAAGCTCGTCGCCGTCAAAGAGGATCCGCGCTACGACCTCGTCGTCCTCGACACGCCGCCCACGACGAACGCGCTCGATTTCCTCGACGCGCCCGAGCGCTTGATGGACGCGCTCGACTCGCAAGCGATGAAGTGGTTCGTGCAAGCGTTCGAGACGAGCGGCAAGCTCTCGCTCAACATCCTCGCGAAGAGCGCGGCGGTCGTTCTTCGCGGGATCGGTCGCATCACGGGCGGCGGATTTCTCGAAGCGATGGCGGAGCTCATCACCGAGCTGAACGATCTGTTCGGCGGGTTCAAGCAGCGCGCCGCGATCGTGCAGAAGACGCTGCGCTCGAACGACGTCGCGTTCGTTCTCGTGACGTCGCCCGCGCCGATGAGCGTGCGCGAGGTTCGTTATTTCGCGGAGCGGCTCGTGGAGAGCAAGATGCCCGTCGGCGCGTTCGTCGTGAACCGGCTCCACGTGGCTCCCCTCGGCACGCAGAAACCAGCGACCGTCGCGCAAGCGAAAGTCGCGATCCACGACGCCGAGCTCGACGCGCTCCTCGGCGAAGACGGCGGCGAGCGCGTCGTGCGCGCACACGCGGACGCATTCGCGCTCGCGCACCTCGACGCGCGCAACGTCCACGCGCTCGACGAAGTCCGCGGCAGCGCCCCGCTCGTGCGCGTCCCCGAGCTCGCCTCCGACGTGCACGACGTGGGTCTCCTCGCGGAGCTCGCGGACACGCTCGTCAGCTAGACCTTCTGATCGTCGCGCTTGTCTTCGCCGCGGCGGCGCTTTTGTCTGTATAATACACGTATTGGCGCGCCCTCGAATCCGAAGCGCTTGCGCAGCTGGTTCTGCACGTAGCGTTGATACGAGAAGTGGATCGAGTCGGGCGCGTTCGACATCGCGACGAACGTCGGCGGGGCGACGCTCGTCTGCGTGATGAAGTAGAGGCGAGGGGAGCGGCCGCCGCATCGTCGGCGGCGGGCGCGTGTCGAGGACTTGCTCGAAGAAGCGATTGAGCTCGCCGGTCGCCCGCGCGGAGAACGACCCGCGCGCACCGCGTCGATCGTCTCGAAGCAGCTCGCCGATGCCGCGGCCGGTCTTCGCGGAGAGCGTGACGATCGGCACGAACGGCGCGAACGCGAGCTTCTCTTTGGCGCGTTCGCATGGCCTTCGCGACTTGTTTCTTGTCGAGCAAGTCGGCTTTGTTGAGCACGACGATCATCGCGCGCATGCGGTCGGCCGCGAGGCCGAGGATCTTCGCGTCTTGCTCCGGCACGCCTTCGCTCGCGTCGCACATCAAGACGACGACGTGCGCGCGCTCGATGGATCGAATCGCCGAGAGCACGCCGAGCGACTCCACCGCGCCCGACACCGCGACGTCGTCGCGCTGCCTTCGTGACCTTGGCCTTGCGGCGGATGCCGGCGGTGTCGATGAGCACGTATCGTTTTTCGCCGCGCGCTCGACGAGCGCGTCGATGGCGTCGCGCGTCGTGCCGGGCCGATCGTCGACGAGCATGCGCGTCTCGCCGAGCAGGCGATTGAGCAGCGAGCGATTTCCCGGCGTTCGGCTCGCCCGACGATCGCGACGCGCGAGAGCCGCTCGCCGGTCGCCGCGGTCGCTTCGGCTTGGCGCCGGCAAGCGTTCGACGATGGCCGCCTCGAGCTCGCCGATCCCGCGGCCGTGGAGCGCGCTGACGGGCAAGACTTGCTTCACGCCGAGCCGATAGAGATCGAACGCGTCGGCGTCGCACCGCGGCGAGTCGGCCTTGTTCGCGACGTAGAACGACGGGCTTCTTCGCTCGGCGGAGCAGCTCGACCGCCGCGCGATCGGCGCGCGGTCAGCTCGGTGCGTCGCGTCGACGACGAACACGATGACGTCGGCTTGCTCGATCGCGGCGCGCACGTGATCGTTGATCCCCGCTTTCATCGGATCGTCGCTCTCCGGATCGAACCCGCCGGTGTCGACGAGCGCGTACGGCCTGCCGAACGCGGTCGCGTCGGCGTAGTGCCGATCGCGCGTCACGCCCGGCTCGTCGTGCACGATCGCGAGCTTGCTGCCGCGCGAGGCGGTTGAAGAGCGTCGATCTTGCCGACGTTCGGCCGTCCGACGATCGCGACGAGCGGCAGCGGCGCGTCCTCCGCGACCGGATATTCGTCGTCGTGTGCTTTGAAATGTTTGGTCATGAGACTTCGTCCGTAAAAACGAGATCGCCGAGCGCTTTCGGGTCGTCGACCCAGTTCGGCGTGACGCGCACCCAAATCGAGAGGTGCGCGCGCGTTGCCCAAGAGCCGCTCGACCTCGCGTCGCGCGGCGATGCCGACGGACTTGAGCACGGCGCCACCGCGCCCGACGACGATCTTCTTGTGGCTCTCTTTCGCGACGTGCACCGTGAGCGCGATCTTCGGCCCGCGCTTCGCGTCTTCTTCGTAGCGGTCGACCGTCACCGCGATGCCGTGCGGAACCTCTTGCCGCGTTCGCATGAGGACTTGCTCGCGCACGAACTCGGCGACGAGGTAACGAATCGGTTTGTCGGTGAGCATCTCGCGATCGAAGAGGGGCTCGCCTTCGTGGAGTCTTTGGCGAAGCTCGGACAAGAGCTGCTTCACGCCGCTCTTCGTCTTCGCGCTGATGGGAACGATCGCTCCGAAATCGTGCAGCCTTCGTCCACGCCTCGAGGCGCGGGAGCAGGCGCGGCTTCGGCTGCACGAGGTCGATCTTGTTGAGCGCGCAGATGGCGCCCGCCGGAATGTCGCGCAAGAGCTCCGCGTCCGGATCGCTTCGCGCGTCGGCGACGACCAAGACGACGTCCGCGTCGCGGAGCGCTTCCTTCGCCTCGTTCTGCATCCGCACGCCGAGGCGATGCCGCGGCGCGTGCATCCCGGGCGTGTCCACGAATACGATTTGCGATTCCGCGTCGTTGTAGACGCCGAGAAGACGTTGCCTCGTGGTTTGTGGATGCGGGCTCACGATCGCGATCTTTTCGCCGAGAACTACGTTAAGGAGGGTGCTCTTGCCGACGTTCGGCCTCCCCACGAGCGCCACCGTGCCCACACGGAGCGCTCCCTTCACGACGACGGCGCCGTGTTCTTGCTGCTTTTTCGCGGGCACGCGCCACTCCTACCACGTAGCGCTGAATTCGAGCTAAGGTCCCGCCCCCGAAAGCACCCGAAAGCACGACGATGTCCGACCCGAAACAACCGCGCGACATGCCCGCGGGCGTCAGCCTCGCGGTCGCGGCGATTTTGCCGACCATCTTCTTTCTCGTCCTGCCGCCGCTCTCGAAGAGCGGCCTCTGGGATCCCTACGAGCTCAACGTCGCGGACCTCGCGCGCCGCCTCGCGCTCAACCTCTTCCACGACGAATTCGCTCGCGCTCGCCGGCGCCGACAACTCGATGCCGCACCTGAACGATCTCGGGCGGCCCGAGCTGCCGTTCACGTCGATGGCGCTCGGCTTCAGCTCTTCGGTCTCCACGAGTGGGCCGGGCGGTGCCGCTCGCGATGTGGGGCATCGCGCGGCGTCGTCGCGACGTACGGGTTCGTCGCGCGCCTCGTCGACCGCCGCGCGGGTCTCTTCTCGGCGCTCGCGCTCGCGACGATGCCGCTCTTCTTCGTCCAGGCGCGCACGATGCTCGGCGACGTCGTCACGATGACGAGCGCTCGCGGTCGCGTTCGGCGGTCTCCTCGTCGGCGTGTTCGATCGCGACCGAAGACGGCGCGACGCTCTCGGGCGCGCGCATCCCGTGGCTCTGCTCGGCGTCGCTCGGGCTCGTCGCCGGCTTCTAGACCCGCGGCGGGATCCTCGGCGTCGCCGTGCCGCGCTCTCGCGTCGGCATCGCGTGGGGCGTCTCGTGGGCCGCCGGCGCCAGCGAAGCGACAACGCGTTCGGCGACGTCGTCGGCGCGCTCGTCGCTCGTCGCCGGCGCGCGCGTTCTCCTATTGGGGCGTGAATGCGCACGACGCGAAACCGGGCCGACGCTCAGTCGTCGCGGCCGGCGCGATGATGAAAGCGCCGCGCAAGTACCCGACGTTCGACGCCGTCATCGGCCAGCTCGGCCCCGCGCTCGCGCCGTGGAGCGCGTTCGCGCCGTTCGCGTTCGGCCGCCTGTTCCTCGCGCCGCGTCGGGCGCACCGGGCACGGCGCTCGAGCGCGAGAGCTTCGCGCGCGTCGGCGCTTCGTCGTCGGCGCGGCGTCGCGTTCGCCGCGCACGGCTGCCTCGCCGCGAAGACCGATCTCGATTCGCGTTCTGCGCGCCCGCGCTCCTCGCCGCGGCGTGCGGCATCGCCATCCGCGATCTACGAGCGCGGCGCGCACCCGTCGGTCGCGGTCGGCGTCGGCACCGCGCGTCCTCCTCGGCGTCTCTCCACCACGACTTCCACGAGATCCCCGAGAAGGCGTACCAGGCCTTCGGCGGTCGCCGCGCGACGTTCCCCGAGAGCTTCAAAGACACGCGCTCCCGCTGTGGACCGTCGCGCTCGTCGGCTTCGCGCCCCTCGGCTGCTCCTCGGACGGAGGGCGACGAGCCGACGAGAAGAAAACGACGCCACGAAACCGTTCGATCCCGCCCGCTACTTGAGCGTCGATCGATTCGCTCCGCGAATGCGTGGGACGGCCTGCTCGCGCTGGCGTACTTCGCGATCGTCGCTGGCGCGTCGCTCGCGGGCCTCGCGATCTGGATCGGCGTGGCTTAAGATGACGTGGCTGCGCGCGGTCTCGCTCCAGGTGCGCGACGGCTGCTCGAACGCGTGGTGGGTCGACCGCGTTCGTGCCGCTCGGCGTCGATCTTCGGCGTGTTCTTCGCGTGCGACGTCTGGCTCTGGGCGTTCGATGGTCGCGCGCGCCCGTTCTCGTCGGCCTCGCTCACGCGCGGCTTCGAGCCGTTCGAAGAGCTCTTCGAGCGCCTCCGCGCCGGCTACGAGGAAGACGCAGAAGAGAAAAAGAACCGTTGGGTCATCTCCGCGGCCGTGCTCGTCCCGCTATGGTGCTCGCGCTCCCGGGTCGCGTCGTCGGCGTACCTCGTCACGCACGGCACAGCGCCCGATCGCGCGTCGCGCTCGGCATTCCGTCCGGCGTCGCGCTCTTCCTCGTGCTCGGCTTCTTCGGCGATCTGCTCGGCGGCAGCCGCGCGGCGGTCTTCTCCGTTCTCGCCGGCGCGTTCCGGGCGTCGTTCTGTGCTTCTCTTACTACCCCGCGCTCGCGAACCAGCTCTCGCCGAAGGAAGTCTTCGAGAGCTACCAGCACGTCCACAAGGGCGGCGAGCCGCTCGCGCTCCTCGGCGTCGGCGGCCGCACCGCGGCGTACTACGCCGGCGGGCAAGCCGAGACCTTCACGGACACGCAGCGCGCGTTCGCGTGGCTCACGAGCGCGAAGCGAAATTCACGCCGCTTCCTCGCGATGCGGGCCGAGGAGCTCCCGAAGCTCAACCAGCTCTATCGCGAGCAAGCACGCGACCGGCGAGCCGCGCGCAGAACCTGCCGGTGCTCGACGCGCGCTCGAGCCAGATCCTCCTCGTCGGCTCGTCGCTTCGCTCGGGCGAGAAGAACCAGAACCCGCTCCAGAAGATTCTCCTCTCCGCGCCGCCGAAGCCGCAGCACAAGCTCGACGTGAACATGGAGGACAAGCTCCAGGTCCTCGGCTACGACCTCACCGACTCAACGGCAAGCTCGTCGACGCGATCGCCCCGGGCCGCAAGTACCGCATGCGCACGTACTACAACGTGCTCGCGCCGGTCACGACCGAGTGGGAAGCGTTCATCCACATCGACGGCTACCGCCGCCGCCACAACGGCGACCACAAACCGATCGACGGAAAGTATCCGTTCTCGCTCTGGCTGAAGGACGACTTCCTCGTCGACGACTACGAGTTCTCGCTCGAGCCGAACTTCTCGCCCGGGACGTACACGGTCTTCTTCGGCCTCTTCGTCGGCGAGACGCGCATGAAGGTGTCAGCGGACCGAACGACAGCGACAACCGCATCGACGGCGGCCCGCTTCGCGTGCAATAAGCCGCGCGTGGCCGATGATGATGAACGCCGAAGTCATGAGCGTGTCGCTGTGAGCTGGGACGTGGACTGCGTCGCGGAGGACACGTTCCTCTACGCGTCGATCGCGAACATCAGCGCGATGGGGATCTTCATTCGCACGACGGAGCCGCTCGCCGTGGGCACGCCGGTCGATCTCTCTTTCGCGCCGCCGAACCACGAGCCGTTTCGTCTCCGCGGGCAAGTCGCGTGGGTGAACCCGCTCCGCGCGAACGGCGACAACCCGAACCCCGGCATGGGCGTTCGCTTCACCGATCTGTCGAGCGACGCGCGCGAGCGCCTCGTCGACGTGATCCACGCGATCACGTACGTGCGCGACCCGTCGAACTGAGCGCGGCGATCTCCGCGCGGAGGAGCGCGACGTCGAGGCCATCGCCGGGAGCGATGACCCAATCGAAGCGTGCGCCGAATGCGCGGCTCAGTGTGAGGCACGGCGTGGTGTCGCTGTCGACGATGCGTTCCACGAGATCGCCGCGCACGCGATCGAACGCGCGCAGCCGCTTGCCCACCGAGAGCTCGGTGTTGAAGACGACTCGTCGAAGGAAATTCGAGCGGGTGCACGGCGCGCACGTGACGCACTGACGGAAGATGGGCCATCGAGGTCATTCTACGTTCGGTGGGCGCCAGGTGCACCGCTCAGGGCGACGAAGTGCAGCGCGCGTGCCGACGCGATTTGCCGAGAATGCGCGAGATCGAGGATGGCCCGTGCCAGGCGCGGCCGGCCGCGTGCCGACGAGACTACTGCGGGAGCGGGAAACGCCGACCCCAGATCCCTTTGAAGGATCCCGGCGCCCCCGTGTTGTCTTCCCACGCGATCGCGACGAACGGACCCGAGCCGCCCGCGATGGCGACGGGGTTCGCGCGCGTCTCGCCGTCGACCGTGCTCACTTGGAAGTCGCTCGACTGACCGTTGACCGCGTTGAACATGAAGCCGCCCGTGCCGTCGAGGAAGCGCGCGCGCACGTGACCGCTGTTCGTGTCGACCCACGTCGCGATGAAGAAGTTCGTCCCGGCCGCGATGGAGGGCGTCGATTGGTTTCCGCCGGAGACGCTCTGAAGCGCGGTCGATTGATCGTTCGCGACCGCGGTGCCGTTCGCGTAGCGCTGAACGAGCACGTTGCCGCCACCGTCGACCCAAATCACCGCGACGCTCGTGCCGAACGCCGCGATGCCCGGGTTCGTCGCGCCCGCCGCGCTACTCACCTTCGTCACGCCGCTCGCCGCGCCGGTCGAATCGATCTTCGCCATCTGCACATCGGTGCCGTTCTGCCAAGCGACGACCCAGCCGCTGCCCGCCGCGGCGACGGTGACGTGCGTGCCCGTGCCGATCGTCTGCTGCGTGCCGGGCGTGGCGAGGCCCGAGTCGATCGTCTTGCCGACGATCGTGCCGTTGTTCTCCCACGCGACGAACAGATTGTTCCCGTTCGCCGCCATCGACGGAAGCGTCTGCGCGTTCGCCGTGGCCGCGCTGAGCGTGACAGGGTTTGCTTGAAGCGGGTTGATGTTCGGATCGTACGAACGAATCTTGATCGCGACCGGCCCGCCGTCTTCAAACGCGATGTAATACGTACCGTTGATCGCCGCGACCGTCGGATCGAACTGCGGTAGCGCGTAGGGCTGTCCAGGGCAGGGGATTTGCGAGGTCAAGGCCGGAATGCGGAACGACGCGGCTTGAATGCACGTGCCATTGCCCGTGTAGGGACGCATGTCGTCGGCGAGGATTCGCATGGACGCTTCCGTACCACCGCCCGGCGACTTGTCTCCCCACACGCCGATGAGACGCCCCGGATCGCCGTTTGCTGAAGGCCACGCGAGCTGCGGTCGCACTTTCGCTTTTGTGTCGCTCGTCGTTGGCGTTCCGAACGGCAAGTCGCTCGACGAGAAATATTCTTCGAGGCTCTGACAATTCGGATCGCACACCGGATCGCCGACGCCGTTCGTGGTGTCGCATTGCGTGATCGTCGCGCTCGCCTGGCCGTTGCACGTCGACGGCGGCAGTGTGCGGAGCATCTTGATCTGCACTTGGACGTTGTCTTGATTCGCCGTGGCCTTCGTGCAGCCGCTCGCGTTCGGTGACGACGCGCTGCCGATGAACGATTGCGCCGCGAAGAGTCGCGCGTCGCCGCTCTTGTCGATGGAGATGTCGCCGCAGAACTTCGCGCCGGTCGGGCAGTTCGACGTTCCGAGATCTTTCGTTGCGAGCGGGACTTGCCCGGACAGACCGCTCACCGTTCCATCGGATGCGCAATCGAGCGCGCCGCCGCTGGTGTCGTAGACGGACACCGTGATCTTCGTCACGTTGTCGAGCAGACCCTGCGGAAAGATGATGGTCGGCGCGAGCGAGACAGGACCGTTCGAGCCCGAGCTGCATGCCCACACGACGGAAAGCGAGGCCAAGCGCACCCAACGCATGACCCAAGTGTACCAGAACGGACTAAAGCGGTCGCGCGCGCAGATCGATTCCCGCGATGGCGAGCGCGTCCGCGAGCGCGGTGCGTGCCCGCCCGCCGCCTTCGGCGGTCACGCGACGGATGCCCATCTTCGCGAGGCCCGCGGCGACCTCGTCGGCCCACTTCGCGATGGCGTCGGGATCGTCGTCCGGAAAATGCGCGGTGACGGCGGCGGTCGTGTCGTCGAGTCGCACGACGCAACGAGGAAATCTCCATGCATCCGCGACGCGCTGATCGGCGGCTTCGCGGATCGCGGACGCGAAGGCCTCGACGAGCGCGGCGCGCGCGAGCGGGACCCAATCGCGTCGTGAGCCATCGCCCTCGGACATGACGGAGGCGAGCGCGTCGACGACGCCCGCGATGAGGCTCGGCGAAGCGCCCGCGTCCGCGAGCACGCGCGCGAGCGCGGCCCACGCGTGCAGCATGTCGTGATCGTCACCGATCCTCTCGAGCGTCAGCGAGCGCGCGCTTTCGCTCGCGGCGATCGCGCGACGATCGGTTTCGGAAATCGCAGCGACCGCGAGCCGCTCCGTCCACGCGTCCATGATCTTGGAGGGCATCAGTACGAGTCCGCGGCTTTTTGCGCGGGTGGTGCCGCCTGCGTCGTCGTTGCTTGCGGGAGCACCATCGGGCGCGACGGGCTCGCTTCGTGCGCCGCGGCTTTGCGCGCGGCCACCGGCGCGAGGTTGTCGAGCTCGGTCTGCGCGGTCGTCGCGACTGGTCCACCGCGTCCGACGAGCGCCGAGTAGCGCGCGCGAGCGAGCGTCGTGTTGCTCGTGGCCGCGTAGCATCGCGCGGCTTCGAGCGTCGCTTCGTTCCCGACGGGCGTCGCGCCGGCGCGCGCTGAGGCGCTCTCGAAGTGTTGAAGCGCGGCCTGCGAGCACCCGTTCTTCGCCTTCTCGGCTTTCCCGGCCCAGAGCGTGGCGTTCGGATCGTTCGAGCCGAGCGTGTCCCACTGCGAGCGCGCGTCGTCGTAGCGTCGCTCGTCGTACGCTTGCTTCGCCGTGTTGAAGCTCACGCCGCCGCTTCCGTACGGCGCCTGTGTTTGCGCCGTCGTCGTTTGCGCGTTTCCTTGGCCTCCTCCTCCGCCTTGAGGCGCTGCGGAGAGATCACCGCCAAACCCGCGCGTCGCGCCCGCGATGGCGCCCGCGTTCGTCGGCTGGAGATCGCTGTCCTTGGAGAGATCTTCCTTCTTCTTGTCGCGCATCTCCTGGTCGGCCATGGCGAGCGTCGTTGCTGCGGCGGTCGGTGCGGCGCGCGGACCTTCGCGTTTCTCTTCGACGCCATGCGCGAACGCGGACTCTTTCTCGTTGTCGAGGGCGATCGCGGAGGCTGCGACGGCGCCGTTCTTCGACAGCGCCATCGGCATGCCCTCGGCGTTTTGGGCGGCGGTTTGCGCCGCGTGCATGCTCTTGTCGCCGCGGCTCTGCACGAGCACGAAGCTCGTCCCGATCACGAGGAGAAACACGGCGGCCATCGCCGTTTGCGGACGCATCGCCCACGCGCCTGCGCGCGAGAGCACCGTCGCGAAGCGCGCACGGAACGGGAGAACCTTCTGCTGCTCGCGAACGGCCGAGAGAATGCGATCCTCGAGATCGCTCGAAGGCTCCTCCACCGGCAGCGTCGCCACTTTGCGCGTCGCGCGAAGCCCCGAGAGGAGCGCGCCACAACGCGCGCAGCCCGCCGCATGACGGCGCACGGCGGCGCTCGTCACTTCGTCGAGCTCACCGTAGAGCTCGTCGATCAGCAGGTTCTCGAACTTCTCGCAATCCACGACTTGATCCTTTCTTCGTCCTTAAACTTAACCATCGGCGCGCGCCGAATCCCGTCTCACTTGAGCGCACGCGCGTACTCCTCGTACTCGCTGAGCGCGGCTTGCAATCTCTCGAGCGCATAACGCATGCGGCTCTTCACCGTATTTTCGGGCACTCCCGTGATGTCTGCAATTTCCTTGAAGGGGAGGTTCGCGACCTCGCGCATCAGGAACACCTCGCGCTGATCGTCGGGAAGCGTTTCGACGGCGCTCGCGATGCGAACGCGCAGCTCGCTCGCCGTCGCGTCACGTTCCACGTTCGCACGCACGTCGGCGGTCTGCTCTCCGAGCGTCGGCCCGCCTTCGTCCTGTGACGTTCGCGAGTCGAGCGACGGATGCTTTCGCAGCGCTCCCTTGCGAAGATGATCGATGCAGAGGTTGCGAGCGATCGTGTAGAGCCACGTCGTGAAGCGCGCCTCGTGCTTGAAGTCCGCCGCGTTCTGGACGACGCGGACGAAGGTCTCTTGGACCACGTCCTCCGCCGTCGTTCGCACGCGAATCTGCCGCAGCGCGAAATTGAACAGAGGCGATTTGTGCTTCTTCACGAGCACCGCGAACGCCGCCCGATCCCCTTGCTGGAATCGGATCATGAGCGCCTCGTCGGTGACGTGCGGATCGATCATCCTGACAGCCCAACCCTAACACCCTAGTCCTCCTTTCCTTGGGGATAGTGACGTGCGACGGGGGTCGAAAGATCTTCCCGAATTTTGCGACGTTGCGGTTGGGCTGCGGCGAAGTAGACTCCTCGGCAGCCGGGTACGACTGAGGTTGCAAGCGGGTGCGACGCCAAACTACACTCCCGGCGTCCGCATCGCTCGAATTGGGAAGGGACATCATGCACAAGGCGACTCGGTTTCTTGCTCTGGCTTTTCCGCTGCTCGTGTCTGCGGCTGCGCTCGCCCAAACGAACGCCACAGGTGCGGGTGGAAAAGACGCAGGCGCAGCGATCGCTGCATCGTCGAGCGCGAAGCCTGCGACCTCGACCGCTGCTGCAACCGCGAGCGTTGCGGCGCCCAGTGCGTCGACCGCAGCAACTCAACCGGCGACGAACGGCAGCGCCGTCGCGATGGACGGCGCGACCTACAACGTTCGCCTCCGCGATCTCGAAGCGCGCGTCGACGAGCTCAAGGATCAGATTCGCCGAAGCCATACGCGCCTCGCGCTCCTCTCGGACACGATCTTGTCCGGCGGCGCAGCGGGCTCGCGCTCCGAAGTGAACTTCCACAACGAGATGTCGAGCGCCTTCCGCCTCGTGCGCGCGCTCTTCGTGCTCGATGGCGCCGTCCAATACAACCGCCAAGACGACTCGGGCGCGCTCGCGGATCAAAAAGACATTCCGATCTACTCGGGCTCGATCACGCCGGGCGATCACACGCTCTCCGCGCTCCTCACGTTCCAAGGCAACGGCTACGGCGTCTTCACGTACTTGCGCGGCTACAAGTTCGAAGTGAAGTCGAGCCACTCGTTCACGTCCGTTGAAGGCAAGACGCTCAGCGTGACGGCGACGGCGTTCGAGTCCGGCGGCGTGACGACTCCGCTCCAAGATCGTCCGAAGATCGAGTGGAAAGAAAAAGTGCAGGCACTCGGCCCGGCGTCCTCCAACGTTGCAGCAGGCGGCGGAGACAAAAAGTGAAACGACTCGCGGCAGCGACTTCGGTCGCGGTCGCCGCACTCGCGCTGGGGCTCGCTTCACCGGCCCACGCGGGCAGCGACGACAACATCTCGAGAGCGCAGAACGAGGTGTCGGCGATCACGCGCGACGCGCAGAACGTCGACGCGGCGATCCAACGCGCCAAAGAGCAGGCGGCGAGCCCCGAAGCGCGCGTGACCAACGGCGAGCTCCTCTATCGCATGAAGGACTACGACCGCGCGCTCGTCGTCCTCAGCGAGGTCATCGAAGGATTCCCCGAGACGCCGTCGATGGTCGACGCGCTCTGGTGGCGCGGCGAGACGTTCTACGCGGCGAAGGATTATCTCGCGGCGCGCCGCGATTACCGCGCGCTCGTGAAGCGCGGAAACGAGCCGCGCTTCCAACCGTACGTCGCGAAGGCGCTCACGCGTCTCGTCGACGTGTCCTTTCGCACGGGCGACGTCGCGTCGCTCGACGAAGTCTTCGCGAACTTGAACCTCGTCCCACCGGCGCAAGTCGACGCCGCGCTCACGTACGCGAAGGGCAAGGCGTACTTCGCGAAGAAGGACTACGCGGACGCGCAGCAACAATTCCAGAACATCGCCGCGAACACGCCGTACACGCACCAAGCGCGTTACTTCCAAGGCTTGATCGTGATGAAGCAGTCGCAAGCGTCGACTGCGACCGGGACGAAGGTCTCGTACAAAGCCGCGATCGACGCGTTCAAGGTCGTCACCGATCTCACGCCCGACACCGACGATCACCGCCACGTGATCGATCTCGCGTGGATGGCGATCGGCCGCATGGCGTACGAGCAAGAGCAATTCCAGCTCGCGCGCGAGGCGTACTCGAAGGTCGGACGCGACTCGCCCGAGTTCGACACGATGCTCTACGAGCTCGCGTGGGTGTACGTCCGTCTCGGCGACGTGCAGCGCGCCGAGCGCGCTCTCGAGGTCCTCTCGATCGCCGATCCCGACTCGACGTACCTCGCCGACGGCACGCTCCTCCGCGCGGACCTCTTGCTCCGCGCCGGCGCCTTCGACAAAGCGCTCGAGCTCTACACGACGGTGCGCACGCAATACGATCCGATCCGCCAGAAGGTCGAAGACTTCCTCAACTCGACGACCGACGTCGCCGTCTATTACGAGAAGCTCTCCGCGCACTCGCTCGACATCCTCGACGTCAACGCAGAGATCCCGCCGATCGCCGTCCGCTGGGCGCGCGAGATGGAAGACGGTCCGCTCGCGTTCGCCGTGATCAAGGACGTTCAAGAGTGCAAGAAGCTGATCAAGGACTCCGAGATCCTGATCGAGAAATTGAACGCGCTCATCGGCGCGTCGAACCACGTGCGCGCGTTCCCCGAGCTCCTCGCGGGTGAAGAGCTCGCGCTCGGTCTCATCAACCGCCTCTCGAAGGCGCGCCTCGAGATCGCCAAAGGCCTCGACGGCGAAGAGGGAAGCCTCAGCGGGGACATCGCCACTGTTCACGAGCAGAGAAAAAAGCTCGAAGGCGACATCGCCGGGCTCCCGACCTCATCGAGCGATTTCAGCGAACGCGATCAACAAGGCAAGCAGCAGTGGAACTCGGTGTCGCAGAAGCTCACCGCTGCGATGCAAGAGGTCGATCAGCTGAAAGCCGTCATCAACGGCCTGCGCCGCGTGATCAAGGACGGCCCCGCGCAGGGCGTCACGCGCGATCCCGACAGCATCAAACGCTTCAACACCGAGATCGACGAGAACGAGCGCCTCTTGAAGGATTACCAAGAGCAAGCGCAGCTGCTCCGCCGGCAGATCGAGGTCGGACGCGCGCAAATCGGCCTCGGCGACGCGCGCTACCAGGCTGACGCGCAGACGCGCTCGACGTACCGCGACGTGCTCGATCGCGAAGTGCAGCTCGCGCAGGGCGGCGCTGCGGGGCGCGACGCGGGCGCATACTCCGGCAAGGTCTCCGGCATCCTCGGCCAGATTCGCGCGCAAGAAGACGTCCTCACCGCCGCGTTCATGAAGCTCGAGCAGCAAGTGAATGGCCGCATCGGCGAGCTTCAGAAGAAGGTCGACGCGGAAGCGGCGAACATCGCGAACTACAAGGGCCAGCTCGACACGCTCGACGGCGAGGCCAAAGACCTGGTCGGCCACGTCGCGCAGCGAAACTTCGGTCTCGTCCGCGACAAGCTGAAGAACATCGTCCTCCGCGCGGACGTCGGCATCACCGAGCAGGCTTGGGAAGTTCGCGAAGAGGAGCTCGATCGCGTCCGCAACCTGCAGACCGAGCGCTCGCGCCAAGAGCAGCTGCTCGACGAAGAGCTGAAAGAGGTCCTCGACGACTCGGGCGACCAACAGAATCCAACTGGAACGGGCTCGGGAGGGTCGAAGTAATTCCCATGAGACTCGCTCGGATCTTTGCAGCCGCGATCGTCACCGTCTCCGTTTGTGCGTCGCTCCCGGGTTTTGCGCAGCAAGTCTCCGCCGACGCCGGCGTCGCGACGACGACCAGGACGACCGACGCGGGCGCCGTCACGTCGGCCTCCGCCTCGGCTTCGACTTCGGCCGCCGCATCCACCGCCACACCCACGCTCGCCGCACCCATGTCGACGATGCGCAAAGCGGCGCCGCCTCCGCCGCCTCCGACGCCCGAGCAGCTCGCCGCGCTGCAAAAGCTCCAAGAAGAAGCCGACGCATACGCGAAGGGCGCGAAGGACTACCGCGACACCGTCACGACGATCATCAAGCTCCACTATGAGGAGAAGAAGAAGACGATCCTCAGCGGTCTCGACAAAGAGATCACGACGGAGAAGGAAGAGCTCCGCAAGGCGCGCGAGATCGCCATTCAACGCCTCGAAGATTTCATCGCGAAGTACTCGGGCGCGAACGCGCAGCCCGAAGCGACGCCCGACGCGATGTACCGCCTCGCCGCTCTCTATGAGGAGCGCGCGCGCTCCGACGAGGCGAAAGACGATCTCTCCATCGGCCTCAAGCCGGCGATCGCCCTCTACAAGACCGTCATCAAGACGTTCCCGCAATATCGCGAGCTCGCGGGCATCTACTACTACCTCGGTCACGCGCTGAACGACTCGTCGCGCATCGAAGAGGCGCAGCAAGTGTGGCGCTCGCTCGTCTGCCACAACAAGTTCCCGTACCCGAGCCCGACCGATCCGAAAAACCCGGACGTCGACGCGATCGTCCCGCTCCCGCAAGACGCGCCGCCCGATTTCTGGAACGGCTGGCGCCAGCGCTACCAGCTCCCGAAGCAAGTTCGGAAGGGCAACCCGGAGACGACGTTCATCGATCCATACCCGAACGACTGCGAGATGATCCCGCAGCCGTCGCTCCGCCCCGGCGAAGATCCGAAATACGTCGCCGAGATTTGGTGGCAGGTCGGAAACTGGGAGTTCGATCAGCTCGACCCGCGCGGCGGCGTCGTCGGCGACGAGCCCATCGCGGTGTGGGACCTGAATCGCGCGGCGAGCGCATACACGCACTCGCTCGTCTACAAGAAGCCGCCGCTCTACGGCGTCGCGCTCTACAAACAAGCGTGGACGTTCTTCAAGCAGCAACGCTACGAGCTCGCCACGCGGCAATTCGTGAAGCTCCTTCTTCACACCGACGATCTCGAGAAGCAAGGCGAGACGAACGTCGGCGACTTCCGCAGCGAGGCGTACACGTACATCGCCGGCTCGCTCACGAACGTCGACTTCACCGGCCCCGAGGATTGGGAGCCGTTCATTCAGCGCCCCGACATCGTCGACACCGAGCCGAACCCCGACGCCGCCGAGCGCAAGCTCCACGTCGCGATCGATCGCGTGAAGGACGCGTCGCTCATTCCGCAAGACAAGGCGTGGTCGATCGAGATCTACAAGGCGCTCGCGACCGAGTTCCGCAGCCTCAACCAGTTCAACAACGCGGTCGAGGTCTACGAGATGATCCTGAAGAAGTGGCCGATGGATCCGACCGCGCCCGACGTGCAGAACGAGATCGCGCTCACCTACGATCAGATGCTCGTCACGAAGAAGAGCGGCACGGCGGATCACGACACGATCGCCGCGAAGGCGCTCCAAGCGCGCACCGCGCTCGCGAACTACATCGGCACGACGCCGTGGGTCGACGCGAACAAGGAAAATCCTGGCGCGATCCAAAACGCGGAGCGCCTCGTTCGCGGCGGTCTCCGCCAAGCGGCCGCGACGCACACGAACCTCGGCAAGCAGTTCCTCGTCGCGGCGACGCAAGCGCCGTCCGAGAAGGAAGCGCTCGACGATCTCAACCGCGCCGCAGCCGAGTACAAGCTCGCCGCGCTCGGTTGGCAGGGCTACTTGAAGCAAGACGAGAACGCGCCCGACGCATACGAGAGCCGCTTCTGGCTCGCCGATTCGCGCAACAAGATGGTGCGCATCAAGCTCATCTTGCACGCGAAGAAGAAGGATCAATTCCCCGAGCCTTCGACGCAGGAGATCGACGAGGCGAAGACCGCCGCGATCGACGTGCGCGACTCGAACGAAGACGACAAGTACCTCGACGTCGCCGCGACGTTCGTCGTCGAAGAGTCCGACGTGGGCCGCGATCTCGAGTACCAGCGCTACGACGACACGAAGGGCACGCAGGGCATCCAGAAGCGCGTCGAGCTCGAGATGGTCGGCGCCGGCGACGACGCGAAGCCGAAGGTCGTCGCGATTCCGCCGGTCGTGCTCGCGTCGATGAAGGCGCGCGACGAATACGTGCAACGCGTCCCCGCCGAGAAGGACCCGACGCACAACGCGCTCATGTACCAATTCGACGTCGGCGACGTGTATTTCGTCTACGGCGATTTCGCGAACGCGAAGGCGCGCTTCGAGCCGCTCTACAAAGAACACTGCGGCAAGGACGAGTACGGCCAGAAGGCGTGGACGAAGCTCATCACGATGGCCGCGCGCTCGAACGACACCGCGCGCGCCCGCGAGCTCGCCGAAGCGGACAAGGCGCACTCGTGCACCGTCGGTAATCCGACGGGCAAGGCGTGCACGAAGAAAGCCGAGTGCGGCGCCGACGAAGACTGCATCGACAACCATTGTCGCAACACGCTCACGGTCGACATCTTCGCGGCCGCTGGCTACCAAGACGCCGACAAGAAATTCATCGAAGCGTGCGGTCACGATCTCACGCCGACGTCGCCGCCATGCGATCCGATGACGCCCGAGCGCGCGAAGAAATGGCCCGAGGCCGGCGCGCTCTACGAAGCCGCGCTCAACGCTGCGCCCGGCAGGCGTGAAGCCCCACGTGGCGCGATGCGCGCCGCGTTCTGCTTCAAGCAAGTCGGCGACTCGAACCGCGCGATCAAGAACTACGAACGCTTCATCGCGGAGTACGGCAAGGAAGACATCCTCTCCAAGCTCCAGAAGACGGACGACAAGCAATACAAAGAGCGTCTCAGCTTCTTGCAGCTCGCCTACGACGAAGAAGGAACGACGTACTACGCGTTCTTCTCGTATCCGCAGGCCGCGGCGATCTACGAGAAGGTCGCGAACATCGGACGCTTCGACGTGGCCAAGCGCAAAGAGGCCGCGAAGAACGCGATGATCCTCGAGAACGCCATCGGTCGTCGCGATCAGATGATCGCGATGTACAAGATCGTCGACTCGCTCGGCCCGACGGCGGACGAGAAGGCGAACTACGACTACCTCGTCGCGAGCTTCGACTTCCAGCAGTGGAACCCGAACGGCGGCACGGGCGGCTCGAACAACCAATCACGCGTGAACGCGATCGCCGCGATGTCGGCGTTCTACAACTCGCACCGAGGCAACAGCGCGGCGGCGAAGTACTCGCTCGAAGCCGCGTGGCGCGTCGCGCGCTTGAAGAAGGCCGGCAGCGATACGGGCTACCACGATTGGTACAAGAGCACGGTCACCGCGTGGGCGTTCCTCCACACGGCGAACGCGACCGAAGCGGAGAAGCCGCAATACTCCGATTATGCAGCCGAAGCCGCGTTCATCCCGCTCGACGAAGAGATCCACGACAAGTTCGATTACGAGAGCGGCTTCCACAAGTACGTCAATCTCCACGCCGAAGACATCATGGGCAAGATTGACCAGAAGACCGGCAAGTTCATCACCGAAGGCAAGTACCGCGACGACGCGAAGACCGCCGACGACTACGACAAGAAGCTCGAGGCCGTCATCAGCACGTACAAGAACTCGCTCGAGTGGATCCCCGCGGCCCTCGAACGGCGCGGCTCGCTCTACGACTCGCTCCGCACGGGCCTCTATTACTGCGGCGGCAGCGCATTCAAGCTCTTCACGCCGAAGCAAGAGGCGACCCTCAAGCAAATGCGCAACAGCGGACACGACGAGCTCGTCGACCTCGCCGACGACATCGAGGCGAAGGTGAAGAAGGGCTGGCGCGACAAGCGCGACCAAGAGATCGACGGCGCGGACACGATCATGATCCGCTACTACGCGCAGTCGGCGGCGCTGCAGAAGGCGTTCAACGTGCGCAATCCGTGGACGGCGCGCGCCATCGCGCGACTCGCATCGCTGACCGATTTGATCGGTGACGCGAAGATGGCGACGTACGTCAACGCGACGAGCAACCCCGCCGCGCCGGGAACGAGGCTCGTCTACACGAACAACATGTACCCGCTCATGCGCTCGGGTCTCCCGCTGCCGCTCCCGACGAACGGCTCGGCATCGCCGCTCCCGGTGGCGCCATGAGACTCGCACGACTCGCGCTGGCCGCGCTCGCTCTCACCCCGTTCGTCATCATCGCGTGCGGCGGTGACGACTCGAAGAACCCGAAGTACCCCGCAAAGGACGGCGGCGAGACGGCGACGAGCGACACGAACGTCACCGTCGGCGAAGGTGACGCAGCGGCCGTCGTCGGCGTTTCCGACACGTCGACGCAAGATCTCAGCGGCGGCTCGAAGAGCGCATACGACGACGGCTTCAAGGCGTGGATGTCCGGCGATCTCCAAACCGCGAAGACGAAGTTCCGCGAAGTGACGACGTCCGATCCGAAGGCGTCGGCCGCGTTCTACTCGCTCGGTTGCGTGCTCGAGCGCCTCGGCGACAACGCGGGCGCGCAAACCGCGTATCGCCAAGCCTTCACCGCGAAGAGCGACAACGAGATCGCGATGGGCGCGTACGCGCTGAACCTCGCGCACACGGGCCATCAGGGCGACGCCGACACGTTCCTCTCGGACAAGCACCAGCGAAACCCGAAGTCCGCGCGGCTCGAGACGTACCTCGCCGAGGTGAAGTCGCTCGCGAAGGACTCGACGAGCGCGCAGCAGCTCGCGCAAGACGCGCTGCGCATCGATCCGAATTTCAAAGACGCGATGATCGTCATCGCGCGCGATCATTATCGCGCGGGCCGCATCGACCTCGCGAAGTACGCGCTCACCGCGGTGCTCGAGGGCTTCGGGCAGGCGAGCCCCGCGCGCGATCCGGGCAACGCGGAGGCGCTGCTTCTCCGCGGCATCATCGCGCGCGAACAAGGTCTTCGCATCGCCGCGATGAAGGACTTCGACTTGGCGCGCCAAAAGCGTCCCGATCTCGTCGAGGCGACGATTCAAGTCGCCGCGATGAAGCTCGAAGCGGGCAACGCGTCCGAGGCGCAGCCGCTGCTCGAGTCCGCGGTGAAGTACGCGCCGCAGAGCGCCATCGCACACATGAACCTCGGCGACTGCTATCGCCTCGCGGCGCGCTGGGCGGACGCGAAGCGCGAGCTCGATCAATCGCTCGCGCTCGACTCGACGCTCCTCGGCGCGCACTACGCGATGGGCCTCATGTACCTCAACGCGCCGAACTACCCGGGCATGGACGCGAAAGCCCAAGTGGCCGCAGCGCTTCGCGAGCTCAACACGTACAAGAACATGCGCGGCGCGAAAGCTCCGCCCGGCACGAGCGACGACATCGACGATCTCATCGCGCGCGCAACCGACAAACAAAACCAGATGAACATGCCGGCCGCGACGGCCACGCCGACCACCAGCGCGAGGCCCGCCGCCTCGTCCCACCCCGGGTGACCCACATGAAATACGTGTATTATACAATCGTTGCGGCCGCCGTCCTCGCTTTCTCGCCGCGCGCGGAAGCGCAGCAGCAGCCCGGTGGACGCGTCATCACGATCAGCGAGGTCACCATCGTCGGTCGCGTGCAGAAGCCCATCGCGTCGGTCGACGTGAACAAGATCCAACCGAAGCTGACGCTCGCGGAGCTCCGCCAGCCGTTCTTGGATCGCATCGAAGCCGCGACGGCATCCGACCCGTTCTGAGTGGTGCAGGCGCTCTCCCGCGCTATGATTCACACATGAAGAAGCTCGCGATGCTCGCTGCGTTTGCTCTCGTGACCATTGCGTCGTCGGCGCACGCGGAAGACAAAACGATCAAGCTCAAGACGTACATCGTGTACGGGCGCGCGGCGCGGCCGATGGTCGTGACCGAAGTGGCGCGGCTTCCCGTCGCGAGCACGCTGAGCGTCTTGCAGAAGCCGCTGAGCAATCACGTCGAACAAGCGGTGCACGCCGCGCCGTTCTGATCTTCTGATCCGCATGCTCCGGCACCTCCGGCGCCGATGGTGGCCATGACCGCGCTCGTCGTTCTCGCGGCGCTCGTCGCGCTCGGCTGCATGCTCGCGTCCGCGAGAAGGTTGTATTATGCAACCAACGCGCTCGCGCTCCATCCCGCCGTGTGGCTCGACGCGATCGAGCACGGGAGCGGTGACGTCGCGGCGCGCGCCGTCAAGGACGACCCGCGCGCGGATTGGGAGCGCGAGCTCGTCGAGGCAGCGAGCGAGCCCGACGAAACCGCGCGCACCGCGCGCATCAACGAGCTCCTCATCGATCTCGACTTTCGCCTCGCGCGCTGGGAGCGCGTCCCGCGCGTGTGCGCGAGCATCGCGAGCTCGGCGGGCTTTCTCTTCGGAAGCCTCATGCTCCGCTTCGGTCTCGTCGCGACGGGGGCGATGGCCGACGATGTGCGCGGCGACGCGATCAACGCGGTCGTGCTGCAAGCGGTGAACGTCGCGGCATTCGGCGTGGCCGGTGCGGCCTTCGCGATCGCGGCGCAATACCGGGCGCGGCGGGCCGCCAAGGCGTTCCAAGTCGACGTCGACGCCCTCGTGCAAGCACTCGAAACTCGACCGTGACAAAGCGTTTTGGCTTCGGAACTTTTGCTGTACGCTGTCGTCTAACCTCCAGATGAACCCCAACGTAGGTGCCCCCGGGCAGCAACCTGGCCGACCTGGACAGATGACCGCAGTGATGCGGGCCGTCGCTCAACAGGCGGGCCCGAAGGTCCTGCGCATCGGTTTCGTGCAAGCCGGCCGCGTCATCGAAGAGCGCATCATCAAGCAGCGCACGAGCGTCATCGTCGGGCAGAGCGAGAAGAGCACCTTCGTCGTTCCGACGCCGAACATCCCGCCGCAGTTCAAGCTCTTCGAGCTCATCGGCAGCGACTACTACCTGAACTTCCTCGACGGCATGAGCGGTCGCGTCGCGCTCGCGACGGGCATCAGCGATCTCGCGGGTCTTCGCGGTCAAGCGAAGCGCGTGGGGCCGGCGTACCAAGTCCGCCTCACCGAAGAAGCGCGCGGCAAGGTCGTCATCGGCGACATCACGTTCCTCTTTCAGTTCGTCGCGCCGCCGCCGCCGCAACCGCGCCCGCAGCTTCCGCTCTCCGTCAAAGGCGGGCTCGCGTCGCAAATCGACTGGACGCTCACGATCATCGCGGCGTTCAGCTTCATGTTCCACTTCGGGTTCATCGGCGCGATGTACTCCGACTGGCTCGATCCCGCCGTCGGTGACGACAACATCGCCGGCCTGATCGACATGACGAAGAACCTTCCCGCGCCTCCGCCGGTCGAAGAGAAGAGCGACACGCCAACCGATCAACAATCGAACAACCCGGCCAAAGAAGAGAAGAAGGCCGACACGGGCCAGAAGTCGAACCAGACGCCCGGAAAGATCAGCGATCAAAAAGCCGCGGCGCTCGCGAACGAAGCGCAAGCGATGCAAATGCAAATGCTCGCCGCGTTCGGTGGAACGACAGCCGTGCAAGGCGCGCTCAATCGCAGCGACGTTCCCGTCGGCGATCTCAACGCGGTCGCGCAGTCGGCGGCGGGCGTGACGAACACGGGCGGCGATCTCCACCTCGCAGGCGGCGGCGGCGCAACGGTGCCGGGCGCGCGCGGTGGATTGAACCAACTCGGTCAAACGGGTGGTGGTGGTGGCGGCAGCGCCGGACAAGAGCGCACGGTGAAGGGCCCGACGGGTCAGGAAAGCGTCGGCGCGTTGTCGACGTCCGCACCCGTCGCCAACGCGGAAGCGGCCATCGCACGACTGCGTCCAGGCTTCCGCTCTTGCTACAACAAAGGTCTCGCGAACGACCCCTCGATGGCTGGCAAGATCGTCCTCTCGATCAAGATCGCGCCGAACGGCGACGTGAACGACGTGAGCAAGCAGGGCGGCTCAGGCCTCTCGCCGGAAGTCGAGCAGTGCATCATCAAGCGCGCGCGCGGCGGAACGTTCGACGCTCCGGGTGGCAGCGGGTCGACGATCCAGGTCCCCGTCACCTTCGTCAAACAAGGCGGTTAGGGCAAGCCTGCGCGACCGAGGAACACGACGAGTTTGAATACAGCCCAAGCGGCCGGCACCGAACATGGAGCCGGCCGTTTTTTAATCATGAAAGCGTCGGTTTTTCGCGTGGATGCGAGGTTTGACACCCCGCGACACGGGCAGTAGATTGCAGAGCCGGGGAAGGTACCGCTCGATGCGCCTTAGCTCGAAATTCAAATGGATCGGCGCGATCGTCGCGCTCGCCGCACTCACAGTCCCTGCGCTCGCGCAGACGGATGCGGCTGGCGGAGGACAGGTCTCGTTCCAAAAGCAGCAGCAGCTGACTCCGCAACAACAGCTCGTCGAGGCGGACACGCAGATTTCGAGAATGGAGCAAGCCGCGGGCAACGTTCGCCGCCAGCTCGAAGCGGCGCGTGCAGCGCGCGACGTCGTGAAGACGCTCTGCTTGAACGACAAGCTCTCGCAAATCGACGTGGCGACGCGCTCCGCGAAGGATCGCCGCCAGTCGCTGCAGCTCGCGACGACGCGAAACGACAGCGAGCTCGGCAACCACGAGTTCACGATTCTCACGGTCCTCCGCCAACGCACCGAGCAGCTGACCGCAGAAGCGAACCAGTGCATCGGCGAGGAAGCGACGCTCATCGGTGAGGCGAAGGTGACCACCACAGTGGACCCGACGCTGCCCCCCGATGACGACACGAATTACAACGCGCCGGATCCGAACATCGTTCTCAATCCACCTAGTTGCGCTTCCTGCTCGGATTAGATAAGCCGGGGGTCACCAAAGTTGAGCCGGCATCGGCCGCGGTAGTACACGCCGCCCGCCAGCAGCATACGAATGCAACGCCGACGACTACTCTCCATTCTTGCCATCGCTTCGAGCCTTGCAGCACCGCTGCTCACGACTCGATCCGCACACGCGCAAGGTTGGCTCGCCGACCGCAAGTACACCGAGGGCATCGGTATCAAGGCGGGTGACTTCGAGATTCACCCTGGGCTTGGTGGTGAAGCAGGCTTCGATTCGAACTGGTTTCAGCGGACGTACAACCCGGGATTCGTCAACTCGAACCCGGCGCCAGCGGGCGTGTTTCGTCTCAACGGATCGCTCTACATCTCGACACTCGGTCAGCAGCGCAAAGAGGGCGATGCGAATGCGGCACCGCCTACCGTGAACTTCCGGTTCGGCGCCGTCGTCACGCAGCGTTTGTTCGTCGGCGACAGCGACATCACGAATCAGAACGGAATCGACGGTCTTTCCGCCGCGATCGACGGGCGATTGGAAGTGTTGCCACAGCGACCAGTCAGTTTTGGTCTTCAAGCGGGCTACACGCGCACTTTAGCCCCCAACGCGACTGGCAACCCCGACACGAGCTTCAACCAAAACACGTTGAATGTCGGGGCGGATTTCACGCTGCGACCAGGTGGCGGAACACTCGATTGGAAGTTTGGCTATACCGGCAACTTCGCGTTCTTCGACAACTCCACGCTGGCGCCGTTCAACAACCTCCAAAACAGCATCTTTACGCGTGGCTCGTGGAAGTTTGGCCCGAAGACCGCGGTCATCTATGACGCCAACTTCGCGTTCATTTCCTATCTGCAACAGGCGCAAGCGTTCAACGGTCTACTCGACTCGACGCCGCTTCGTTCTCGGCTTGGTCTGAACGGTCTCATCGGATCGCGGTTCGCGCTCTCGGCCTTTGCTGGCTACGGTGGAAGTTTCGTCAACACAAACGGGAACGCCCAGGTCCAGCAATATGGTTTTGGATACGCCGACAAGTCGTTTCCCGGAATCATCGGCCAGGTCGAAGGGAAATTCTTCCTCACACCGAATCCGAACACCGAGCCTGGCAACGCGACGCTGTCGGTTTCAGCGTTGTCGCTCGGGTTCAACCGTGACTTCGCGCAGAGCTACCTGGGTAGCTTCTACGGATCCGACCGAGGTTACCTGAAGTTTGCGTTCTTCTTCGGCGGGCGTGCGCTCGTGTCACTCGAAGGTGGAGTTGGTGCTCGCGAATATCCGCGCGTGTTTTCGCAAGCGGGCGGAGCGCTCACGGCGATCCACGAACCGTTCACCGACGCCGCGATCGATGCAACGCTCTTTGGCGAGTACAGGTTCACGAACACCCTCGGCCTCAACACGACGCTGCGCTACACCGAAGAGATCAGCAGCACCAGCCTTCCCGCGGACACGAACGGCGACCTCTACCACATGGCCTACCGCCGCTTCGAAGCGTTCCTCGGGTTCCGCTGGTTCATGTGACTTGAACGGGACGCCTCCGGCGCGCCACACTATTCTTCGATCAGGCGCCGTATGTCTCGCTCTCTCATCATTCTCCTCCTCGCTACGGCGTGCTCAGGCGGGGCACCTCCGCCGCGCAACCTGCCGCCTGCCTCCGCCGAGCACGACGCTCGGACCGGGCGACGTCTTCGAGGTCTTCGTCGTCGGCGAGAAGGATTTGCCGAAGGAGTACCGGGTTCAGCCGGACGGCAGCATCGACTTCCCCTACCTCGATCGCGTGACCGACGTCTGCGGGCTCGAGCCGCAGGAGATCGTCGACGCTGAGGGCGCTGCTCGTGGAGAAAGAATCCTTCGCGACCGCAGGTCACGCTCGTCGTGAAGCAGTACAAGTCGAAGAAGGTCAGCGTCATCGGGCAGGTCAACAAGCCGGGGAACGTGCCTTGGACGGACGGGATGCGGCTCGTCGAGGCGATCTCGCAGCTCGGGTGGTTCACGTCGATCGCGGACAGCAACAACGTCGTGCTCACGCGGCGCGTCGCGGGCGGCAAGACGGTGACGGCGATGGTGAGCGTCGACGCGATCACCGACGGCGCGCAACAGGACATCCCCTCCAGGCGGGCGACACGATCAAGGTCGACAGCGCGTCTTTTAGACGAGTGAAGCGGCTGCTCTTTCTCCTGCACCGGGCGGCACGCTCCTCATGCGCGAGAACGAGCGCGTCGGATGCGCGGAGCCCTCCGAGTTATCGGCGCGCTCTCGCTCGAGACGCCACGACGGATCTTGCTCGCGGAGGTGCCGGCGCTCGCGGCGCGTCGCGGACATCGAGACGCGCATCTCTTCAACCATGGACTCGGGCGACATGCAGCCGACCGACTGGGTCGCGCTCGCGCGCGAGGTGCACGCGGCGCTCGGGCGGCGCTACGACGGCGTCGTCATCGTGCACGGCACCGACACGATGGCGTACACGGCGAGCGCGCTGGCGCTGCTCCTCGGTCCGCTGCCGAAGCCCGTCGTGCTCACCGGCGCGCAGCGGCCGCTCGCGGAGGCGCGCACCGACGCGCGCGAGAACCTCGTCGACGCCGCGCTCATGGCGACGCTCGCGGTCCCGGAGGTCGTCGTCGCGTTCGCGTCGCGCGTGCTGCGCGGCGCGCGCGCGACGAAGCGCGACGCGTGGGCGCTCGACGCGTTCGACTCGCCGAACTGCGCGCCGCTCGTCGAGCTCGGCGTGAACGCGGCGATCGCGCCGCACGTGCGCGCGCCCGGCGCGCTCGCGCCGTTCGACGCTCGCATCGAGCCGCGCGTGCTCGCGGTGCGCGTCTTCCCCGGCCTCGATCCAGCGCCTCATCACGGGCGCGCTGCGCGCGGGCGTGAGGGGGCTCGTGCTCGAGGCGTACGGCACGGGGAACGTGCCGCATCTCGACGGGCGCTCGCTCATCCCGGCGCATCGAGGACGCGCGCGCAGCGAACGTGCCCGTCGTCGTCGTCTCGCAGTGCCTGCGCGGCTTCGTCGACCTCGCGCGCTACGCCGGCGGCGCCGCGGCGAAGCGGCGGGAGCGATCTCGGGCGGCGACATGACCGTCGAGGCCGCCCTCGCGAAGCTGATGATCGGTCTCGGCCGCTTTGGTCCTGGCGACGCGCTTCGCAACTATTACGAGAGCTCCGTCGTGGGCGAGCGGTAGACTCGAGCCATCCTCACCCGCGAAGAACGCACGCGCGCAGGCGCGCGTGCTGAGACAAGACAAGCCTGAGGCCGCGCGCACCGCGCGCAGGCCGAGGGCCGAGGGTTCGAGGAGCGAAGCGCGAGCCCGAGTCTCGGGACGTCGTCAGTCTCGAGCTGTCGTGACGCCGCGGCGCGAAGCGCCCGCCTGATCACGCGTTGGTCTTGTCCAGGCCTCGTCGCTACTTGCCCTGGAACTCCGGCTCTCGCTTCTGCATCCACGCCAGAACGCCTTCCATCACGTCGGACGTGCGGAGCAGCTGAGCTGGTCCGTGCGCTCGCGCCGCAGCGCTTCCTCGATGTCGCCCCAGCTCGCGTAGAGCGCTTCTTTGATCGCGGCGAACGCGAGCGGCGGGCCTTTTTCGAGGCGCGTCGCGAGCTCCATCGTTGCGCTCGCGGAGCTTCTCCGCGGGGACCGCGTCGACGGCGAGGCCGAGCTCGTCGAGTTTTTTCCCGTCGAGCTTCTCCGCGAGCATGCTCATCTGCATCGCGCGCGCGGTGCCGACGAGGCGCGGCAGCCAGAACGTTCCGCCGCCGTCGGGCATGAGGCCGATCTTCACGAACTTCTCCTGGACGTACGCGCGTCGGCGACGACGCGGAGATCGCACGCGAGCGCGAGGTCCGCGCCGAAGCCCACCGCCGCGCCGTCGACCATCGCGACCGTCGGCTTCGGGCAGCGGCACGATCGCTTTGATGAGGCCGTGGAACTCGTCCATGTACTCGTCGAGCGCGCCATCATCTCGGGGTCTTCCATGTTCTTGCGGAGGTCCGCGCCCGCGCAGAAGTGGCCGCCCGCGCCCGTGAGCACGACGCAACGCACGCGTTCGTCCGCCGCGGCGGAGAGGAACGCCTCGCGCAGCGCGCGCACGACGGGCAGGTGAGCGCGTTGCGCGCTTCGGGGCGGGTGAGCGTGACGATCGACGTTCGGCCGACGCTCTCGGTCGACACTTCGCTCACGGGACGTTCCTCTTTCTCTCGGGTGCGATCGATGGGGACGACGATCTTCGCGGTCGATGTCCGCCTTCGTGCGCGCCCGTAGAAGTCCGAGGCCGAGATACACTTTCACGGCGCGCTGGAGGAGAATCTTCATCGACCGCGCCGAGCGGCACGGCGAGCAGCACGCCGAAGAATCCGAAGAGCGATCCCGCCGCCATCATCGTGAGGAGCACCTCGAGCGGCGCGAGGCCCACGGATCGGCCGACGATGCGCGGCGTGATGACCATCCCGTCGAGGATCTGCACGCTGCCCATCACGAGCAGCACGCCGACGACGGGGCCGAGGCCGTGCCAGTCGAGGAGCGCCATCGCGAGCGCGAGCGTGAGGCCGAAGCTGAAGCCGATGTACGGGACGAACGCGAGCATGCCCGTGAGGACGCCGATCGGAACGGCGAGGCGGATGTCGACGATGCGAAGCCCCGTCGCGTAGAGCGCGCCGAGCACGATGTTCGCGGTGAGCTGACCGCGAACGTAGCCGCCGAGCGTGCGGTGAATCTGCTCGGCGACCGACGTGACCGGCGCGAGCAAGCGGCGCGGAACGAGCTTGCCCGGTAACCGACGATGCGATCGAAGTCGATGAGGAGATACAGCGCGAACACCGGGACGATGAGCGCGCTAGCACGACCGCGACGTAGCCGAGCGTGCCGAAGGCCCAATCGCTGAGCGTCGTCGGCGTCGGGCAAGTACGGGCGCGAGCTCGCCCAACGTGTGCGGGAGCTTCATGTTGAAGACGGTGAGCAGGAACGGATCGATGCGCGGGCGGAGGCCGTCGACTTGCGCGGGAAGATCGGCCGCGGCCGCGCGCAGCTCTTCGGCGAAATACGGAACGGCGAACGCGAGAAAGAGCGAGAAGATTCCGAAGAGCGCCACCATGACGAGGATCGCGCCGACCGTGCGCGGCACCTTCCAGCTCTCGAGGCGATCGACGAACGGATCGAGCGCGTATGCGAGCAGGAACGCGAAGAACAGCGGAACGAGGACGCCGCGCAAGAGGTACGCGAGGACGAGCGCGCCCGCGATGCCCGTCACGATGACGGCGCGGCGCCAAAAAGCGCTCAATCCGGTGGGCGCGGGCTCCATTTCTTCATCGTAGTACATTCGCGAGGCCCTTGCGCTTGGGGCCGTTTCGAAGCACTTTGCGCGCGCCCCGAGGAGTGATGACGTTCGACGCCGCCTACTTCGATCGATTCTACGAGCAGCGCGCGACGCGCGTGTACGACGTGCGCAAAGTCGCGGACCTCGCGCGCGGCGTCGTGTGCGATGGTCCGGTGGCTCGGCGGTGACGTGCGCACCGTGCTCGACGTGGGCGCGGGCGCTGGGTTCTGGCGCGCGTACCTCGCGGAGAACGAGCCGGCGGTCCGCTACATGTCGATCGATGCGAGCCCTTATGCCTGCGAACGCTACGGGCATCTTCATCGAGACATCGCGCGCTGGCGCGACACGGAGCGCTACGATCTCGTCGTGTGCCAAGGCGTGCTCCCGTATTTGGACGACGACGGCGCACGCCGCGCGATCGCGAACATCGGCGCGATGTGCGCGGGCTTTCTCTACCTCGAAGCGATCACCACACGCGACATCCGCGAGGTGTGCGATCTCGACAAGACCGACGTCGCAAGGTCCACAAGCGCGACCGGCGACTTCTACTTGCGCGCGCTCGGCGAGCACTTCGTCCGCGTCGGCGCGGGTCTCTTCTACAGTCGCCGCGGGCCGCTCCGTTTCTACGAGCTCGAGGCGATCTCGATGATCGCGCCGTTCGACGAGAACGCAGCGCGGCCCGTTCCCGCGCTCGCGGAGCAAGACGGCGCGACGCTCGTGCGCCTCGTCGGCGTGATGCGCCGCCTGCTCGCGCCGAACGGCTGCCCGTGGGACCGCGAGCAGAGCCTCGAGTCGCTCCGCAAATACGTGCTCGAAGAGGCGTGCGAGGTCATCGACGCGATCGACTCGGGCAATCGCGACGGCGCTCCGCGAGGAGCTCGGCGATTTGCTTTTGCAGGTCGTCTTTCAGGCGGAGCTCTTGCGCGCGGAAGGGCGCTTCGCGATCGACGACGTCGATCGCGGGCATCGTCGAGAAGCTCGTCACGCGACACCCGCACGTGTTCGGCGACGTGGAAGGCCGACACCGCCGACGAGGTCCTGACGCAACTGGGAGAAGATCAAAGCGAAGGAGAAGAAGGGGCGCGGGATCCTCGAAGGCGTGCCGCGCAGCCTGCCCGCGCTCGTGCGCGCGCAGCGCATCGGCGAGAAGGTCGTCGCGCGTCGGATTCGACTGGCCAGACGCGCGCGGATCGATCGCGAAGGTGCACGAAGAGATCGCCGAGCTCGAGACGGCGATCGCAAAGCGGCGACGCCGAGCAAAAGAAGAAGAGCTCGGCGACGCGCTCTTCGCGCTCGTGAACCTCGCGCGCCACCTCGACGTCGACGCGGAAGGCGCGCTCCGCCGCACCATCGACAAGTTCACCACGCGCTTCGCGCACGTCGAAAAGCGCGTCCACGAGAAGCACGGCGGCTGGGGCGACACGGGCAAGGACAAGCTCCCGCTCGAGACGCTCGACGACTACTGGGAAGAAGCGAAGTCGAAGTCCGCGCGCGCAAATGACCGACAGCGCCGAGCCCTCGTTCATCGCGCGCGCGCTGCGCCTCGGGGAAGGGGAGCTCGCCGCGCGCCACGCGGCTCGTCGTCGCTGATTTTCTTCGTGTCCGCGTCGCTCGTCATGATCAAGTCCGCGCAGAGCGGCATCTTCTTGATGGCGTATCCGAAGACGATGATCCCGTGGGCGTTCTTCGCCTCGGCGATCACGCTCGCCGCTTCGTCACTCGCGACGGTGCCGCTCGCGTCGCGGCTCGGCGCGGCGAGACTCTTCCGCGTGACGCTCATCGCGTGCGCGCTCGCGCTCCTCGGCGTGCGCGCGCTTCTTGGGCGAGCGTGCCGGGCGCGCCGTTCGTGTTGTACGTCGTCATCGAAGCGGTGTCGCGGCGTGCTCCTGATTCACGGCTGGGCGGTCGTCTCGCAAGCGACGACGGCGCGCAGCGCGAAGCGCCTCTTGCCGATCGCGGGCGCCGGCGCGACGCTCGCGTGGACGTTCGTCGGGCTCGCGTCGTGCCCGCTCGCGCATTTGCTCGGGACGCCGGCGCTCCTCCTCATCGCGGCGGCCGTGCTCGTCGGGATGGTGCCGCTGGTCATGGTGATCCGCGCGCGCGATCTCGCGGCGCACGTCGCGAAGAAGCGCGCGAGCACGTGTCGCGGAGTGGAAGAAAGCGCTCGCGTATCTCCGCGCGGTGCCGCTCCTGCGCGTGATGGCGTCGCTCTCGATCCTCGCGCTCGTGACCGAGCAGTTCATGGATTACGTGCTCATGACCGCCGCGCACGAGCGCTACGCGACCGAAGCATCGTGCGCGAGCATTCTTCGGGCGCTACTACGGCATCACGAGCGCCGATCACGCTCGCGGTGCTTCTCCTCGGCTTTCGAGTCGCGTGATGCTCGCGCTCGGCACGTCGCGCACGCTGCTCCTCACGCCGCTGATGACGGTGGGCGTCGCGGTGGTCGCGGCGGTCGCGCCGAGCTTCGGCACCGCGGTCGCGCTTGCGCGGCGTCGATCGCGTGCTCAAGCAATCGATTTGGAGCTCGGCGAGCGAGCAGACGCAAACGCCGATTCCGCCGGTCGAGCGCGTTCAGTCGCGCGCGCTCGTGCGCGGCGTGCTCGCGCCCGCGGCGTACGCGGTGACCGCGGCGATCCTCGCGTTCTTGCCGCGCGCGAGCGCGCGAAGTCTCGCGGCGGCGACGGTGGCGGGCGTCGTCGTGATGGCGTTCGTGTGCACGCGCGGCGTGCGCCGGCGTACCGCGATGCGCTCCGGCGCGCGATCGACGAGCGCACGCTCGACCTCGACGACGTGGCGCCGAAGAGCTTCGACGCCGAGACGCGCGCGACGCTCCTCGCCGAGCTCCGATCGAGCGACGATCGGCGCGCGGGTCTCGCCGCGGAGCTCCTGTGCGAAGGCTCGCAGCCGCCGGACGACGAGGTGCTCGCGGTCGCGGTGCAAGCCCGAGCGCGCTCGTGCGCACCGCAGCGCTCCGCGCGATCGCGCGACACCGCCGCGGCTCGCTATCGTCGACGACGTCGCCGCGCGCGCTCGAGACGAATCCCGACGCGATGGTGCCGCGTCGAAGCTGCGCGCGTCGTCGTGCAGCTCGGCGTCGCGCCGGAAGAAGCGCGCGCTTCGCTCGACGCGCATGGCCCGAAGGGCGACGCGCACGAGCGTCGCGCGGCGAAGGTCGCGCTGCGCGTGATCGACGGCGAGCGCGATCCGGCGGAGCTGCTTGGGCGCTTTCGATGACGAGTCCGCTGCGATCGTGCTCGACTTGCTCGTCACGCCGGCCGCGTCCCGAGTCGAACGACGACCCGAAACGCGACGCGCTCGTCCGGCAGATTCGCCGCGTGCTTCGTCGCGGAACGGACGCGGCGCAGCTCGCCGCGGTGAGCGCCGCCGCGCGCATAAGGCGAACGGAGCTCTTGCCCGACGTCGCGCCGCTCCTTCGACGAGCCTCGGGCCCGGAGGTCGCGACGCGCCTCGTCGATTGGGGCGCCGATGCGCTCGCGTTCGTCCAGCGAGCAGTCGACAGCGCGAGCGCCGAGAGCGTGCGTCACGTCGCGACTGCGCTCTCGCGGCGCGGCCGGCGCGGGCCGCTGCTTCATCGGCTGCTCGCGCACGCCGATCCCGAGGTGCGCGATCGCGCGGTGCGCTCGCTCTCGTACGCCGTCGCCGCGCAGAATCGTGCCGCGCCCGCCCGAGGTCGAGATCGCGCCGCTGCTCTAGCGGGAGCTCGCCTCGGCGTACAAGATGTACGCGATCCTCGCGGGCCTCGCGAAGGACGACGGCATCCCCGACTGGAAGATCGACGCGCCCTACGATCGGCTCGGCGCGGAGATCGAAAATCGAGATCGGCGCCGTGCGCGAGCGCGTCCTGCACCTCCTCGCGCTCACCGGCAAGCACAAGCTCGTCTCGCGCCGTGCAAGCGGGCCTCCGGAAAAAGAGCGCCGAGGTCGACGCGAAGATCGCCGAGCTCGTCGACGCGACGCTCGACGCGCGATCTCGCTACGCGCGTCGTGCCGCTCTTCGAGCACCTCTCGCTGCGCGAGCGCGCGCAAGCCGCGCGACAATTCGCGGACGGCGTCTCGCAAGTCGAGCGCGATCCGCTCTCGGCAATCATCGAGCTCGGCGACGAGACCATCGTCGGCCGCGCGATGCTGGTATACAAAGACCGCTTCCGCGAGCGTTACCCGCGCATCTGGGAGGAGAACTCACGCTTGATCCCGCTCTTCGAGCGCATGGCCTTCTTGCGCACCGTGCCCGATCTTCGAAGAGATGCCCGGCCACGAGCTGCGCGCGCGTCGCCGAGATGCTCGACGGTCGTCGAGGTCGCGGGCGGCGAAGTCGATCTTCAAGAAGGGCGATCCCGGGCGACGCGCTCTACATCGTGCGTCGCGGCGCGGTCGTCCATCAAAGACGGCGCGATCGAGCTCTCGATCGCGCAGGACCGGCGACTTCTTCGGCGAGCTCGCGCTGCTCGACAACGAGCCGCGCAGCGCCGACGCCATCGCCGCGGAAGACTCGTCGCTCGCGCGCCTCCACGGCGCCGACTTTCGCGAGCTCATGGCGAGGCGCCCGCAAATCCAGGAGCGCGTGCTCCGGGTCCTCGTCCGCCGCCTGCGCGCCGCGAGCACGCGCATCACGTCGACCATCGTGATTATGCTGCAGGCACGCCCGATGCAACCGCCGCTCGCGCGCACGCCTGAAGAGTGGAGCGAGATCGCGCGCGGCGCTCGGCGGCAGGCCGTTCCACGGCAAGCAGGTCTTCCGCTGGATCCAAGCGCGCGGCGTGCTCGACTCGGCGAAGATGAGCGACCTACCCGCGGCGCTCCGCGAGCTCGCTCGTCGATCTCGGTCCCGGCGCGCGCGCTCGAGTCACGCAATCGCGCGTCGCCGCCGACGGAACGCAGAAGCTCCTCTTCACGCTCGACGATGGAGCGACGATCGAGACCGTGCTCATCCCGGGCGTCAGCGGCGCGAAGCGGCATGCTCCCGAATCCCGTCGAAGAGGACGCCGACGCCTCCGCGGACCGGACCGGACGACGGATGGAGACGGAGTCGAGGGCGGCGGACGGAGTCGGCGTCGGCGACGGGGCTGAGCCCATTCGCGTCACGCAATGCGTCTCGACGCAAGTCGGGTGCGCGATGGGCTGCGTGTTCTGCGCGAGCGGCGTCGCGGGGCTCAAGCGCCACCTCGGCGCCGACGAGATCGTCGCGCAGGTCCTCGTCGGGCGCGCATCGCTCGCGGAAGGCGAGCGCCTTCGCAACGTCGTCTACATGGGCATGGGCGAGCCGCTCGCGAACTACGACGCGACGGTGCGCTCGCTGCGTCTCCTCACGCATCCCGACGGCATCGGTCTCTCCGCGCGCCGCGTGACGGTCTCGACGAGCGGCCTCGTGCCGGAGATCGCGCGCCTCGGCGCAGGATTTCGGCGGCAACATCGGCCTCGCCATCTCGCTCCACGCCGCCGACGACGAAGCGCGCACGCGCCTCATGCCCATCAACAAGAAGTACCCGCTCGCGAAGCTCATCGACGCGCTACGCCGTTATCCGCTCCCGCGCCGCCGCCGCATCACGATCGAGTACACGCTCGTCGCGGGGAAGAACGATTCCGTGCAAGATGCACAGAAGTTGTCGCGCCTCTTGTTCGGCCTGCCCGTGAAGGTGAACCTCATCCCGATGAACCCCATCGAGCATTCCACGCTGGGTCCTCCCGATCTTTCGGGGGCGCTCGCGTTTCAGAAGGTGCTGTGCGACGCGGGGTACTCGTGCTTCATCCGGCGCCGTCGCGGCGACGACGTGGCCGCCGCGTGCGGACAGCTCGCGCTACTCGGCGCCAAACCCAAGGTGCGGGTCGACCGGTCTTGAGAGCAGGCGCGCTGGCCGCTACTTTCGCATTTCTTCTCGCGACGTCCGCGCACGCGGAAGACGCCATGGAGCCCGCGCCGAAGCACGGTCTCCCGTTCACGATTCACGCATCGGCGCTCTTCGGCGACGGGCTTCGCTTCAACGATCCCTACCGGCTCGCGACGGTGCTCACGAACGCGGAGTCGGTCTCGCGGACGGCGTCGTACCTCGATCTCGTCGCGACCATCACGCTCGGCGACCCGCGCAAATTCCAAGCGGGCTTCTCGCTTCACACGAGCCTCGCGGTCGAGGGCGTGCAGCAGACCGTGCTCGCGCCGTCGTTCATCTTGTACAGGCGATTTCACGACGTGGCCGCGTATGCGCGCGCGGGCTCGCCGCTCGTGCTCACGCCGGAATTCACGTGGGGCCTCGAGGGCGCGCTCGGCGGCGTGTGGTTCGTGCGCGGCGGGATCGGCCTCGTTGCGGAGGTCGTCGGAGACATTTTCTACGGCGCGGGAACGCGCGAAGTCTCCGCTGCAGCATATCCCGTCTTGTCCGCGGAGCTCGGCGTGACGATCGCGTACGAGGTGATTCCATGAAGACCTCCATGCGCATTTCGCTCTCCCTCGTCGCGCTCGTCTTCGGGGTCGGCGCGACCGTCGGCGACATCGGGAGCTGCGGAAAAGATCCCGTCGACCTCGAAGCCGGTACGTTCGCGCGCGCACGCAAGAACGTCGACTGCGAGCGCTGCAGCGAGTGCAGCCTCTCGTCGCCGCGATGCGCCGAAGCGTGCGACGCGGACGCAGGACTCGATCAAACGTTCCCGCCCAACTGCGCGCCGCTCTACCAAGACGGCCTCGTGTGCCTCCGCGCGCTCCTCGCCGCGTCATGCAGCGACTACGCCGAGTTCCTCGATCAAGGTCTCGTCCCCACCGAGTGCCAATTCTGCCTCGGCGACGCGGGTGCGGAATGAAGAGGCTCGCGCTTCTCTTCGTGACGTCGTGCGCGCTGACGCGGCCGTTGACCGCGTCGAATGACGATCTCGCCGATCATCGCGCGTTCGTTCTCGCGCGCACCGAAGGCGATCGGCTCGCGCGCGCGACGCGTTACCTCGAGAAACACCCAAACGGCGCGTGGTCGAAGGACGTTCGCGCGACGTTCGACGCGGAAGAGCCCGGTTATTACCGCGCGTCGACGAAGAGCCGCACGGCCGCGATCGATTACATCGCGTGGCTCCCGCGCGGCCCGCACGCGGACGCCGCGTTCGCGCTCGTGCGCAGCGAAGACGAGCACGAGCCCGAGGACGAACAATCGCGCATGCTCAAAGCCGCGCGCGAAAACGAAGCGCGCCTCGAGCGCGCCGCAGAGGAGCGCGCCGCCGCGCACGACGCCGCGCTCTCCACGCTTCACGCCGTCGTCGCCGACGTGTACGGCAAGCCTCTCGAAGCCGCGCCCGATCTCACGCAGCTTCTTCTCGGCGGCATGAACTTCGGCGCGACGCCGTCGCATCGAACGCGCATCCTCCACTTCGAGATCCCTTCGCGCGCGGGCCCCATCGCGCGCACGCTCCAAATCGACATCGATGTCGTGCGCGACGCATCCGGTCGCGTCACATCGTCGACCGTGACGGGGCCGGAGCTCTTTCAGCGCATCGCCGAGACCGTTCTCCTTCGCGAGGTCCTGCCCGACGAAGGCGATCGCTACGTACGCGACGCCGTGACGACGCTCGCGCGCGGCCTCGATTTACGCATCGACTTCGCCGCGAACAGCGTGCGAATATCCGCGAAATAGCCTATAGCGGTCATCGCCGAATGATTCCGTACATCCACGTCAGCGACCCCGGAACGATTCACCCGTTCGGCCTGCTCGTCGCCACGGGCGTCCTCATCGGCATCTGGCTCGCGACGAAACGCGCGCGCTCGCTCGGCTACGACGTCGACCGCCTCAACTCGTTCATCACGTGGATGCTCGTGTGCGGCTTCATCGGCGGCCACGTGCTCGACGAAATTTTCTACCACCCGCGCGTCATCATCGACGACCCGATCGAGATCATCCTCCTCTACAAGAGCCTCTCCAGCTTCGGCGGGTTCATCGGCGCGTTCATCGGCATCGTGCTGTGGAAATATTTCTGGTTCGACTCGAACTTCCCCGGGCACCCGTGGCTCAGTTGGATCGGCCGCATTCGGCGGCGCACGAAGGCGCAACCCATCCTGCCGCTCGCCGATTTGATCCTCAGCGTGTTTCCCGTCGCGTGGGTGTTCGGGCGAATGGGGTGCTCGTCCGTGCACGACCATCCCGGCGCGCTCGCGAATCCCGGCGCGTTTCTCGCCGTCGAATTTCCGCGCGGCTTCCCGCCGGACGCGAGCCCCGAGTACGTCGCGAAGACGTTCGCGGGTCCGCGCTCGAGCTTCGGTCCGTTCATCGAGTTCTTGCACGGGGACCTGCCGCGCTACGACCTCGGTCTTCTCGAGATGCTCTTCACGCTGTGTCTCGCGTCGCTTCTCGCGCTCACGTGGTCGAAGAAGGTTCGCGTCGGGACGTACATCGTCGCGACGGCGGTCACGTACGGCCCCGTGCGCTTCATGATGGACTACCTCCGCATCACCGACGGCGTGAACGCCGACCCGCGCTACGGCGGTCTCACGCCCGCGCAATGGTGCTGCCTCGCGCTCACGATCTTCGGCCTCGGGATGCTCGCCCTCATGCGCGCCCACAAAGCGCGAAACTTCGACCCCGGTCTCCTCGTGATGGCCGGCTCCGACAGCGGCGAAGAAATCATCGCGGCGAAGAAGAAGCGCGAAGCCGAAGAAGCCGCGAAGAAGAAGCTCGAGGCCGAAGAAGAAGAGGCCATCGAGGAAGAAGCCGCCGAAGAAGAAGCGCCGGCCAAAAAAGACGCTGCCAAAGAAGACGAAAAAGAAGAAGACGCCAAAGAAGACGAAGGCGAGAAGGCTTAGCCTTCGAGCAGCGCGCGGACGTCGTCGGGCACGGGGATCGCGCGCATCGCGTCGAGATTGGTGACCGCGCACACGTGCTCGATCGTCGCGACGGAGACGCCGTCTTTCGCGCGCGTGAATTCGTAGCGGAAGGTCACCGATTTGTTCCCGATGCGCGTCGCAGAAGTCGCGATGCGCGCGACGTCGCCGAATCGAAGCGGCGCGCGAAAATCGCACTCGACGTGCACCGCGGGCATCCCGATGCGTCGCTCCATCACGAGGCGCACGTATCCGCCCTCGAGACCGCCCAGCGCGGATTCCATCGCCTCGTGCGCGTACGTGAGGAACCGCGCGAAGAAGACGATGCCCGCGGCGTCGACGTCCTCGAAGCGCACGGGCCTGTCGTATGCGAACGTCTTCACTCGAGGTCCTCGCGCAGCGACTGGACCACCTCGGGACGGGCGGGCGACTCCGCGCGATACGCGTCGTGAGAAACGCGAAGCGCGACGTCTGCGCCGTTTTTCAGCGCAAGGACGGCGGCGTCGTCGATCGCGAATTTCAGGTAAATCACGGCGGATGCGCGATCGGGGAGCACGCGGTCCGGCGTGGTCTTGCCGCCGAACGCCTTGCCCGCGATCACGATCGAAATCGCGTCCTCGATCCCGCGCGCTGCAACCAGGAAGGTCTCGCGCTCGCGCTCGTCCTCGATCTCGATCATCACGGTGCACGAGAGCTCGTGGTCGCGGGGCACGAACGCGTTGTACGTCTCGATCTCGTGCGCGATCGCGCCCTCGCGCGTAATGCGCTCGGTGCGGAGCATCTCTTGGATTTGGAGCAGCACCGTGTCGCGATTCTCGAAGAGCACGGTCGCGCGCGGACCGAGCGGCGTGCGCCGGCGCTTCTTCTCTTCGATGACGCGCGCGCGAAAACGCGGCCGAATCGTCTCGTAGTCCGCGAGCCCGAGCACTTCACCTCGCTCGATCGGTTTCATCAAACGACTCCTACTGCGATGCCGTAGGCCTCTGCGAGCGCTTCGACGGGATGACGAACGCTCACGCGATTCTCTTTGGCAATGCGAAGCCCCGCGAGCGGGCAGTCGGTGACGACGTGCGCGGCGTGCACTTCGTCGATTCCACGCACGAGCTTTTGCGCGTAACGGAGGCCCATCTCGTAGTGCTGCGATTTCATCCCCCACGTGCCGTCGACCGCCGAGCACTCTTGGACGATCTCGACCTCGGTGTCTTGCACGGCGCCGAGCACGCGCGCCGCGGGGAACCCGATCTTCTGCGCGCGGAGGTGACAAGGCGCGTGGTAGGCGATCTTGCCGAGCGGTTTTTCGAACTCGCGATCGAGCTTTTTGTCGCGCCGGAGCTTCTCGAGAAATTCCATCACGTCGAACGTGTGCGCGGCGACTTTGTCCGCTTCGGGCGTGCCGAGGAGGCGAGGGTATTCCTTGCGAATCGTGTAGCTGCACGACGGCCCCGGCACGACGATGTCACGACCCTGCTCGATCTGCGCGAGCAGCGAGGCGATGTTGGTGCGGGCCTTGTGGCGCGCGGCATCGAGATCGCCGCCGTCGAGGTTCGGAATGCCGCAGCACACTTGGTGCGGCCGCACGACGGAGAATCCATTTCGCTCGAGCACGCGCACCGCGTTGGCCGGCGCGCTCGGAAAGCTGTAGTCGCCCTGACACGTCGCGAAGATCGCGACGGCCCCATTTTTCCCGGCGCCTTCGAGCGGCTCGTGCGACGCGAGCCATTTGCCGAACGTCGTCGTTGCGAACGGCGGGAGCGGAAACTCGGCGGAGATGCCCGCCGTAGCCTGCATGCCTTTGCGCACGAGGCGATTCGCGTTCACGAGGTTCGCGACGCGCGCCATGGGCCCCGCGCTCGCTCTGCCGAGAAGCCCCGGCTCGCCGAGCGCGCGATCCTGCACCGTGATTCCATCGCGCGCTGCGCGCTGAATTTTTTCGCGCGTCAAAAGCCGCGGCAGGTCCACTTGCCACGCGTGCCCTTCGTCCGGCGTGTACGGGCACTTGATGTAACAGAGCTTGCACTGCCAACAGAGCTCGCCGATCGCGTTGAAGTCCTCCGCAGCGAGCCGCTCCGCGCCCTCCGCGCCGCGCTCGATGTCGCGATCGACGCGCGCGAACATCTCCGGAAACGATCCGCAGTAGTTCACGCACATCCGGCAGTTGTGACAAATGTCGAACACGCGCCGAAGCTCCCCCTCGAGATCCCGCGCGTCGAGATACCGCGCGTCGGTGGGATCGAACGCGGGCGCCTTCTTGGGAGTGGGCTCGTGTTTCATGAGAGTGGGTGGCTTCGGGCTCTGGGCCAAAGCCCAAAGCCCAAAGCCCAAAACCCGAGGCTCACTTCACGACGTCGAGCATCTTCTGGAAACGACCGGCGTGGCTCTTCTCCGCCTTCGCGAGCGTCTCGAACCACTCGGCGATGTCGTCGAAGCCTTCCTCGCGCGCGGCCTTCGCCATGCTCGGGTACATCGTCTCGTACTCGTGCGTCTCGCCGGCGATCGCCGCCTTGAGGTTCTTCTCGGTGTTGCCGATTGGAAGCCCCGTCGCCGGATCGCCGACCTGCTTGATGTAGTCGAGGTGGCCGTGCGCGTGGCCCGTCTCGCCGTCGGCCGTCTCTTTGAAGTTCCCCGCGACCTCCGGGTAACCCTCCACGTCGGCGACCTTTGCAAAATACAAGTATCGACGATTCGCCTGCGATTCGCCTGCGAACGCGTCCTTCAGATTTTGCAGCGTCTTGGTTCCTGCGAGCGATTTGCCCATGTCAGTTCTCCTTCTTCCTTTTCTTCGAACAAGCGGCACACGTGCCGCGGTACGTGCGTTCGACGTGCGTGACGACGAAGCCCGGCGCCGCTTCAGCGACGCGCGTCTCGGCGCTCGGCTCGGGCGCGAGGGTGCGCGCGGGGACGTCGACGATCGCGCCACACACGTCGCATACGGCGTGATGATGCGCGTCGGTGTTGGGGTCGAAGCGCGAAGCGTTGCCGAGCTTGAGCGTGCTCGAGAGGCCCGCTTGGGCGAGCGCGTCGAGCGTGTTGTAGACGGTCGCGAAGCTCATCGACGGGAACGCGGGCTTCAGCCGCTCGAAGAGCGCCTGCGCAGTGGGGTGCGAGCAGTCGCCCGCGAACGCCTCGACGAGCGCAACGCGCTGCGCGGTGATGCGCAGGCCGCGCGTGCGCAGCGTCGCGATCATCGCGCGTGCTCTGTTGGACGTTTGGGCGGACGTCTTCTTCACGGCCCGAAGACCGTAATGATAACGATTCTAAAAAGCAACCCACCCCGAGTCGCTTTTAAGCTGACTAACGCCCCGGTGGCTTCAGCGGAAGAACCGGCGACGAAATCGGCGCGGGCGGGATCTTCGTGTTCTCGATCTTGATGGCGCTTCCGGGTGCTTCCGGGATCGCCTCGAGCGTGATGAGCGCGTTGATCATGCGATCCATGCCGAACTCGAGCGTCGCTTCCTTCAAGAAGACCTGCGTGATGCGCACGAGGCGAAGGCTCGTCGTCTTGCCGAGGTCCATCTCGCGCTCGAGGAATGCTTCGAAAGAGCCAAAGCCCTTTGCGAGGTAGAGCTGGCGGAGCTGGACGTCGCGGAGAATGAGACCGATGTCGTAGAACGACTTCGAGAGGTTCTTGCGCAGCGCTTTGATCTGCGTGAGCGCCTGGTGAAGCTCGGCGATCTTCTGCTTGATGTCTTCGGCGCCCGTCGGCGTGCGAATCGTCGCGCGCGCGCTGCCCGGAAGCGGGGGCTCGGCGGCGCGAGCACGCGCTTCGGCGGCGTGCTTCGCGGCGTGCCTTGCGGCCCACGGTGCTGCGCCACGGAGGCCAAGTCGTCTCTTCGCGAGCTTCGGGTCGGCCGCTGCGGCCGCCGGAGCCGGGGCGGCTTTCTTTCCCTTCGCCGCGGACTTGGTCTGCGCCTTGGACGGCGGCTTCCCCGCCGGTCCTTTGTTCTTCTTTTTCTTCTTATTTCCCATCGCTTCCGTCGCTCGACCCGCGGAAGGCAAGCCTGGGTGCGGCTGTAGCAGACGCTATGCCACTTCGTCCACAAATCCTCACCGCGCGATGAGATCGTTCGGATCCGAACGATCTCGTATGCTCCGCCTCACCGTGGCGGCGTTCACTCAGGTCGACGAAGTCGAGCTCACCGGGTTCTTGCAGTCGAGCGGCATCGCCAAACACGATGAAATTCAGGCTGTTGAGGCAGGAAGCGTGAACAGCAACTTCAGCGTGCGCTGCGGCTCGACCCAGTATTTTCTGCGCCTCTACGAAGAGCAAGATGCGTCCGGTGCGGCAGCGGAGCTCGCGATGGTGACGGCGCTCGCGCGCGCGGGTGTCCCTACGCCCATCGCGGTCGCCACGGGCACGCTCAGCGGGTTGCCGGCTGCGCTCTTTCCGTGGGTCTCGGGGACGCACTCGTGTCAACGCGGCGTCACGACGGTCCGTGCACGCGCAGTCGGCGCATCGCTCGCGCGCGTGCACGCGGCGGGAGTCGCCGCGCGCGAAGGCCGCTTCGATGACCGCGCGCTGCGAACGCGCCTCCTCGTGATCGATCCCTCCGCGTTTCCCACGGATCGACTCCGCCGCGCTCTCGACTCCATCGAGCAGGCGCGCGATCGCGACGTCCCCGGCGGGCTCACGCACGGCGATCTCTTTCGCGACAACGTCCTCTGGGACGGCGATCGCGTCGCCGCGCTCCTCGACTTCGAGAGCGCGTCGCGCAGCGCGTTCGTCTACGACCTCGCGGTCACCGTAATCGCGTGGTGCTACGGCGATGCGTTCGACTTCGCGCTCGCGCGCGCCATGGTCGCCGGATACGAGACGGTGCGCCCATTCGACCCGCGCGAAAAGCATGCATTCTACACGGAAGCGCGCATGGCCGCCGTGCGCTTCACCATCACGCGCATCACGGACTACGCGATGCGCGGCGGCGAGGGTCGCGTGATGAAAGACTGGCGCCGATTTCTCGCACGCCTCGACGCGATCGAGGCGCTCGGCGACGCGCGGCTCGCCGAGCTCGTCTTCGCTTAGTTCAGCTCGCTCTCGGCGACGCGCACCTTCTCGGTGGGAGCCCAGAGAGCGCCGCGGAGCTCTTCGATCTTCGTCTTGGCGCCGGCGATTTGCTCGGTCTGCGCGGCGACGTCTTTCTTCGCGGCCTCTTCGTCGCGAAGCACGCCCTCGCGTGCGTCTCTCGCGGCGCGGAGCACTTCGAGCACCTCGCGGTGGAGCTCCTCGCTCGCCGAGACGACCCATGCGTCGAGCTTCTTCGCGAAGTCGTCGATGATCTCGTCGAGCTTCGGTCCGACTTTTTGCGCGACCTGACGAACGACGTCGGGCGCGAGCTCCTTCGCGCGCTTCTTGTATTCGCCTTCGACGCGGCCCTTCAGCATGTACGCGACGACCGGCGCGGCCGCGAGCAGGACGCCGCCCACCATCAAGTTGAAGAGCAGCGTGCCGAGACCGACCGCGACGAGCGCCGTCACGCCGACGTCGTATTGGAACGTGTCGACTTGGACGTCGAGGCGCTTCATGTCGGTGCCGAGCGTCTCGCCGACGCGCTCGGTCGCGTCGTGCGCGTCCTCGCGAACGAGCGCGATCGTGCGCTCGGCGAGGTCTTCGAGCTTGGACGCGATCTCTTTGCTCTCTTCCTCCGCCCACTTGCGGAACGTCTCTTCGAGAAACGCGGGCAAGTACTGTTTGAGCTCGTCGGCTTTGGCGTTGTCGATGACGTCCGGGAGCTTCGCGACGACGTCGTCGACGAAGCGCTCGAGATCTTTTCGCGCGCCGACTTTGAGCCCGCTCACTTCTTCTTTGATGTGAATGCGGCGCTGCTCGAGCGTGCCGGCTTGGCCGAGCAAATCCTTCTCGAGGAGCGCGATGCGGCGATCGATTTCCTCGGCGGTCATCGCGAGGGCGCGGCGGCGCGCGTTCGCGCCTTTCTCGAGCAGCGAGACGACGGACAAACCTTCGCCGAGCGCGTTGTCGAGGAGAATGCGCCCGCGCTCTTCGGCCAAGAATCGCGTGAGGTGCTCGACGAGCTCGGGCAACCCGCTCTCCGCGGAATTTCCGGCGAGCGCGACTTCGGCGCTCACGGGAAACACGATCGGATCGTGGACGAGGCGCGCGAGTTGGTTCTTTGCGTACGCGAGCGCTTCGGTGCGCTCCGCGGGCGAGAGCAAATCCCACTTCGTGATGACGAAGACGATCTTGTCGCGCGACGCCTTGAGGAGCTTGTCCTCGAGAAAGACGCGCTCGCTCTCTTTCAAGATTTGTCCCGCGTCGAGCAGGAAGAGAACCGCGTCGGCGCGCGGGATGTAGCTGTACGTGATGTCGGCGCGCTGGAGCGAGAGATCGTTCACGCCTGGCGTGTCGACGAGAAGGATGCGCTCCTTGAGCAATGCGGCGGGATAACCCACTTCGACGTAATCGACTTCTTCGCCACTCGCCGAGCGCGCGCCGCCGACCGCGAACTCGCGCACTTGCTCGAACGGAAGCGGCTCGCGCTTGCCCGATGTGAGCACGACGGTCGCTTCGGGTTTCTCCGCGTAGCGAATGTGGTGGATCGCGGCGGTCGTCGGCGTGACGCCGACGGGGAGCGCGTTCTCGCCGAGCAGCGCGTTCACGAACGTGCTCTTTCCGTGATTGAACTCGCCGACGACGACGAGATGGAAGCGATCCTCTTCGAGCTTGCGCACGAGGTCCTTCGTCACGCGCTCTTTGAGCGTCTTCGCGCCGAGGTTCTGCGCGATGTCGGCGAGCGACTGCAGCGCGACCGTCACGTCGACTTTGCGCTCGCGGAATTGCGCGAGGCCGTCTTTGCTGCTGCTCATGCGTCCCCCTTGAGAAGCGCGCGAACGCGATCGTCGACTTCGGGCATCGTCAGTCCCGTCTCTCCGAGACCGCACGCTTTCTTGTAGAGCGCGCTCTCGGCGAAGACGCGCATCGCGAGCACGCGCTTCGGCAAGTACGGGTGCGACGCGAACGCTTCCATGTATTTTCCGATCCCTTCTTTGCCCTCGTCGTACTGCTCGAGGAACGCTTCGAGGTTGAACTCCTCGTAGAGCTTGCGCGAGCCGAGCGCGAGCTTCGTGAGCGCGCGACCCGAGATTTCGGCGTTCTTGCTGCAGAGCATGCCGGCGCGGTCGCACGTGATCTCCGCGCGACGCGACCACGCGAGCAGCGCGACGACCGCGGGCTCCATCGCCCAGCGCACGATCGCACCGGCGACGCGCGTCAGGACGTGGAGCGCGGTGAGATAAACGACGTGCGAGTTGTGGATGTGTCCGCACTCGTGACCGATGACCGTGAGGAGCTCTTCGTCGGTGTAGTGATCGACGAGCGCCGAGTGCACCATGATGAAGGCTTCTTCGTTCGTCCCGTACGTCGCCGCGTTCAGGTGTGGCTCGTTCACGATGTAGACGTGCGGCGTCGCGATGTGGAGCGTGTCGGCGCAGTGCTGCGTGATGCGCTGGATGCGCGGGAACTGCCGGTCCGAGACTTTCACCGCGCTCCCGAGGAGCTGGTTTCGGAGCACTTGCTTCCACATGCGCACCGTCGCCGCGACGGCCATCTCGACGGGCTTCGCGCGCTCGAACGCGGCGCGCGTTTGTCTGTCGGAGACGTAAGCGTATTCGTGTCCGGAGCTGTCGACCAAGCCTCCGGTGGTGACGCGTTCGTTTCGTTTTCTTGCGACGAAAGCGTCGAAGTCGAGGGCAGGGATTTGCGCCATGGGAACTAACCTAACGATGGAGTGGGGGCTCAGCAACGTGTACGGAAATTGGTGGTCGTGAGTTCCCGCTATTGAGGCGGCGAAGTGATCCAACGCGTTTGCTGTACGGGTGGCAGCGCGAAGTAAGCGATTATTCCCGCGGCGACGCCGAGCGCGGCGGCGACGCCTGCGCCGCCGAGCGTCCACGCAGCCCAACCGGGGAGACCGTGATGCTTCGGCTTGCGCGTCTCCGTCCACTCGATCGGCGACACCGTGAGCTCCGGGCCGCATCCGCCGCTCGAGCACACGCGCACGAGAAACGTCGAGGGCGCGCTCGTGCGACGCGCGAGCACCCACGCCCCGCACATGCGCGCGCCGGCGAGGTCCGCGCGCGAGCACGGCTCGGGCATTGGCAACGCGATGCGAACGGGCGTGCCTTGCGCGATCGCGATCCACTGCGCGAAGACGACCGCGCCATCCTGCTTTGCGACGAGCTGATGAAGCCCCGGGAGCGCCGTGTGCGATCCCGGCGCGACGATCTCGCCGTCCCATCGAAGCTCCGACGCGTTCGCGCCCGAGTCGACGAGCGCGAGCGAGAACGACACGGGCGTCTCGGCTTGTGCGTTCACTTCGCCGACGCCCGCCGCGCGACCACCATCGAGCGCCGCTGCCGCACGCCAATGCCTCGCCGCGCGCTCTGCGTCGGGCGGATCGAGTCGCGCGAAGCGCGCCGCCCATCCGCGCTCCACTTCCGCCAACAGCCACGCGCCTTGTGGAAGCTCGGGATGCGCGCGGAGCAGCGCCTCGGCGCGCGCGAGCGCACGCTCCGCGCCGTCCGCGTCGTGTTGCGTGAGGAGCTCGCGCGCCGCGTGGAGCGCCTCTTCGACGCGCTGAGCGATGCTCGCGTCGACCTCGATCGCGCGACTTCCGCCTTCGCGAGGCTGCACGAGCCGGAGCCCGCGCACTTGCGCCCAAGTCTGGAGAACGCTCGGAATCGATTCTTCCGCGTGCTCGCTCCAGACGACGGGCGTGTCGATCATTGCTCTTCGAGCACCGCGAGCACGGCTTCCGCGTGCCCATCGACTTTCACGCTCGACCACGCGCGAACGATCTTGCCCTTCGGGTCGATGAGGAACGTGCTGCGGATCACGCCCTTCACTTTTTTTCCGTACGACACTTTTTCTCCGAACGCGCCGTACGCTTTGTGAACGTCGAGATCGGGATCGGAGAGGAGCGTGACCTTCAGCTTGAGCTTGTCGCGAAAACCGCAGTGCGACGCGACGCTGTCCTTCGACACGCCGCAAACCTCCGCGCCGGCCTTTTTGAGCTTCGGAAGGAGCTTCGTGAATGCTTGGGCTTCGCGCGTGCAGCCCGGCGTGTTGTCGCGCGGATAAAAATAAAGGACGAGGTACTTGCCGGCGTAGTCTTTGAGCGTCGCGTTTTTCCCCGCATCGCTCGGCAGATCGAAGGGCGGTGCCTTGTCGCCGGGTGACAGCTTGCTCATGTTCGTGCTTCCATCAATGGATCGTGAAATGGGGGTGGAACGGAACAGCGCGTGCAGCTCAACTTCGCAGGTCGAGAGATAACGATCAAGCTCGTGTACTACGGGCCTGCGCTATCCGGTAAGACCACCAACCTCAAAGCGCTGCACGAGCTCACGGCCGACGAGAGTCACGGTCGTTTGATGACGCTCGAAACGCGCGACGACCGCACGCTCTTCTTCGACATGCTGCCGCTCGTGTTTCGCGCGGGCGGCGTTCCGCGCAAACCAGGCGATCGAATCTACACGCCCGTCGATCCCACGATGGGCATGAGCCTGCGCATCAAAGTCTTCACGGTTCCGGGACAAGTGCTCCACGGCGCGACGCGAAGGCTCGTGCTCCAAGGCGCGGACGGCGTCGCGTTCGTCGCGGACTCGCAGCTCACCGAGACGGAGAACAACGCAGCGTCGTTCCTCGATCTCCGCGCGAATCTGAAAGAGCTGAACGTGTCGGTGAAGGAGATGCCGATCGTCATTCAGTTCAACAAGCGCGATCTGCCGAGCATCCGCACCGACGACGAGATCAAGACGCTCGCGCAACAAGGACGCGAGCCCGTCTTCCGCGCGTCCGCGCTGAGCGGCGAAGGCGTCGTCGAGACGTTCTTCGGTCTCTTGCATCTCACGTGGAGCAAGCTCGAACAAGAGCACCAGCTCTCGCGCATCATCGGCATCGAACCGCAAGAGTTCGTCCCCGTCGCCGCGCGCAAGATGGGCATCAAGCGCGACGTGTCGACGATCCTCGCGAGCTGCCTCGGCGGCGACCTTCTCTACAGGCCCGCGGAGAAGGCGCCATGAGCATGGAGAACGTCGAGCAAAACGGCCTCGACATCGACATGACGCTGCGCCTCGAGGACCTCGTCGATCGCGAGGCGCTCGTCGAGCTGTGCGACAGCTTCTTCACGCTCTTCGGCATCCCCGTGCGCGTCTTGTCGAAAGACGGAACGCTCCTCGCGGACGCGACGCGCGAGCACGAGCTCTGTGCGTACATCAACGCGTTCGCGTCGGGTCGCGCGGCGTGCGGCGCGACGGTGGGCGCGGTGAAGATCGCGGACCCGGACGAAGACGGCACGCTCATTCATTCGTGCTTCTCGGGTCTCGAGTACCGCGTCGTCGCCATCGACTACGAAGCGCGACGCATCGGACGATTCATCCTCGGTCCATATCTTCCGGCCGACGTGTCCGACGTGCCATCGTCGCTGCTCGAGATCGACGAAGGCGTCGACGCGCCCAAAGCGCGCAGCCTCATCATCAAAGTCCCGCGCGCGAAACCCGAGACCGTGCAGCGCGTCGCCCGTCACTTGAAGGCGGCGCTCGATCTCATTCTGTTCTCGGGTCACAAGACGCTGCTGACGAGCCAGATGCACTTGCTCAGCGTGCGCGAGAGCTTCCGCGAGCTGACGGAGAAACAAGCGCGCCTCCAAGAAGCGTACGACCGCCTCAGAGAGCTCGATCGTTTGAAGTCCAACTTCCTCGCGACCGTGAGCCACGAGCTCCGCACCCCGCTCACGTCGATCATCGGCTACAGCGAAATGCTGGCAGAGGGCATCTCCGGTCCGCTCAATCCGGAGCAAGCGGAGTTCGTCGGCACGATCCGCGAAAAAGGCGAGCAGCTCCTCGCGCTGATTCAGAGCCTCCTCGACATGAGCAAGCTCGAGAGCGGCACGATGAGCGTCAAGAAGGCCAAGCTGCGCCTCGAAGACGTGCTCGGCGAGGTCATCAAGACGCTCACGCCGAGCGCGCGAAAGAAAGGCGTCACGCTCAGGCTCGAAGCGGCGAAGGCGCTTCCGGAGCTTCGCGCCGACTCGGAGCGGCTGCGCCAAGTGTTCATCAACCTCGGCGACAACGCGATCAAGTTCACGCCGAGCGGCGGGACGATCACGTTCCGCGCGGCGGCCGTCGATCAGTCGAAGCGCGCCTCGGGTGAAGAAGGCGGCTTCGCGCTGCTCGCGCCGTCGCGGTCGCACGTCGAGGTGCGCGTCATCGACACCGGCATCGGCATTCCCGAAAACGAGCGCGACCGCGTGTTCGATCCGTTCTACCAAGTCGACTCGTCATCGACGCGCGAGTACGGCGGCACCGGGCTCGGTTTGTCGATCGTGCGGCGCCTCGTCGAGTCGCACGACGGCACCATCACCATCGAAGAGAACTCCCCGCGGGGCGCGGTGTTCGTCGTGTCGCTCCCGATTCCTTCGTCGTCATGAACGAGGACGAGCGCATCGCGCGCATCGTCGAGATCCTCGGCGCGCGCGAGGCGGGCGATGACGCTGCGGTGCTCGATCCGATCGCGGGCCCTGTCGTCGTCACCGTCGACGAGCAAGTCGAGAACACGCACTTCACGATGTCGCTCTTGTCGTTCGAGGACATCGGGTATCGCGCGACGATGGCGGCCGCGAGCGATCTCGCCGCGATGGGCGCGCGCCCGCTCCACGCGGTCGCGGCGTGGGTCCTCCCGCGCGAGATCCGCGACGAGGACGTTCTCGCGATCGCGCGCGGCCAGCGCCTCGCGTGCGATGAGCTCGGCGCGCGCATCGTCGGCGGCAACTTGTCGCGTGGGCCGTGCGTGTCGATCGCAACGACGTGGATCGGCACGTGTGCGAATCCGATTCGGCGAAGCGGAGCGCGCGTCGGCGATGGCGTCTACGTGTGCGGCGCGCTCGGGCTCGCGCATGCGGGGTTCCGCGCGCTCTCGAACGGTGTGACGACGCCCGCCGCGGCGTCGTCGGCGTGGCGAAGACCGCGTGCGCTCGTCGAAGAAGGGCTCCGCATGGCGAAGTTCGCACACGCGGCGATCGACGTCTCCGATGGGCTCGCGCGCGATGCGGGGCACGTCGCGCGCGCGAGCTGTGTGCGCGTCGCGCTCGACGAAGCCGCGCTCCGCAAAACGTTGCATTCTGCAACCATCGAAATCGCGCGCGCGCTTTCCGTCGATCCCATCGACTTCGCGCTCGGCGGCGGCGAGGACTACGCGCTCCTCTGCGCGAGCCCCGAGCCCATCGAGGGCTTCGTGCGCATCGGCGCGATCGAACAGGGCGAAGGCGTCACGCTGTCGGGTCGCGCGGTGTCAGGCGGCTTCGACCACTTCGCGTGATCTCAAAGACCTTGGCACACGGGCGGAAGCGGAACGCCTTGGAGCAGCATCTTCACTTGATCGAGCTGCGGCGTCGCGCCGCCCATCGCCGCGGCGAGCGCATCGCACGCCGCAGCGGCCTGACCCAGCTGCGCTTGTTGCGGTGAAGGTTGTTGCGATTGTTTCCGAAGCGCGGCGCAGCACTGCTTGACTTGAGCTTGTGCGGCGTTCGGCGTTTGCGCGCTCGCCGTGGTGGTCGGCGTGGTCGTCGCTCCGGTGGACGATGTCGTCGGCTTCGCCGTGACCGTCGCCGCCGTCGTGATGGTTTGAAGTGGCCGCGTGTCCACCGTGGCGCTTGGTATGGGCGTGTCGCCGAGCGGCGCGAGGTTCACTTGCGATACGCTCGCGGCCGGCGTGCTCGATGCGGGCGACGCGTCGACCGCCGCGTCGCTCTTCGGACAACCCACGGAAAACAGCATCGCGAGCGCGATTGCCGACACTTGACTACCAGGTAGGATGAGGTAAGACGCGCGTTGCATGAAGCTCGTGCTTATCGCTGCTGTGGCCGCGTTGACAAGCGCTTGTGCAATCGACGGAACGACGTCGGATGCAAGCGAGGAGTCGACCGCGACGACGTACGTCGACATCCTCGATTTTTCCGGCGTCGATCAAGGCGCGTTCTACGACCTTCGCTCGAAGCTCGATCAAGCGTTCAACGCCATCTGCGGCGACACGTACTGCGAGGGCGACTACGCGAACCTCACGTCGCTCGGTCTCTCGTGCTCCGTCACGAGCAAGCTCGGCAACGTTCACGATTGCGTGTGGACGTTCGGGGGCTCGGAAGTGTCGATCGATCCGTCGACGTCGGCGATCACGGTCAACGCGCCGTCGTTCCAATGCCACTTCTCCGCGAAGACGACCGGACCGAAGCTCATCGCGCTCCTCTCGGCGTCGAGCGATCCACTGCACGCCGCGCTTCCCGGCGAGACGAAGACGATCGACGACGCGCTCGGCGATTGCTTCCAGCATCCCATCGGCGCATCGCCGATCGCGTTTCCGAGCGTCGCGAAGCCGACGTACATCTCCGCGGACGACGACTACAAGAGCGCTTCGTACGAGGCGCAGTGGTCGAGCGCGAAGACGGCGCTCGAGAACGGATTCTTGAACGTGTGCGGCGATACGTTCTGCGACGGCGACTACAACCCGATCGCGCCGCTGGCGTTCGTGTGCTCGGTGACCGCGTCGAGCGGCAACGTCAAAGACTGCAAATGGGTCTTCGAGGGGAGCTACGCGCTGCCCGGAAAAAGCGGCAACGAGGTCGTCAGCGCGAAGTCGTGGACGTGCGACGTTCCGATGAAAGGCACGCTCGGTCAGCTCATGGCCGTCGTCAACGCGACGAACGTCAACGAAGACGTGCTGCACAGGTCGCTACCGGGCGGAACGGCCACGGCGTACGACGCGCTCCTCAACTGTTTGTGAACGCGCCGAGCGCGGCTTTCAGTCGCTCGTCGTGCTGGGACAGCGTGTTCTGCGTCGCGTCGAGGCGCGCGAGCGTCGCGCGTTCGCCTTCGATGGCGTTTCGTTCGACGGTCATGAGGCGCGTGATGGCTTCGTTGAGTCGTTCGAGCGTGTCGGCGAGCGCGGTGTCGAGCGCCGATCGAATGCCGCTCTCGATGTCGCCGCGTTTCCCGCGGAGGAGCGCCGCGCTCTTGCGATCGACGTCGTCGAGCCACGTCGCGACGAGCGAGAGACATTGCGCGCGGAGCGGCTCGTGCGATTGGAAGCGGCCCGCGAGCGATCCGACGAGCACGCCAAAGAGCGCGAAGGCCACCGCGCCGAGCGCGTGATGCACCGCGAACCCGACACCGCCGCCCACGACGGCCATCGCGCTTGCCCCACCGACCGAAACGCGCAATCGCTGCTTTGCGAACGCTTCACGCGCGCCGGCCGCCGGTGGCACGGCTGACACCGCGAACCCGAGGTCCTCGGCGGTCACCTCGCTCGCGACGGGCGCTAGCGACTCGGCGCGCACGCGCTTCTGCACGCGGTAGCTCGTGTGAACCTCGTCGAGCGCCCAGCGCTCGAGCGTCTCGCCGATGCTCTGCATCTCGCGCGCGATGTGCTCGCTCGTCGCTTCGAACGACTCGAGCACGCGAAGCTTGCCGCCTTGGTTGATTTCGGCGATCGCGTCGTCGAGCTCGCGCTTGCGCGCCGCGGAGCGAAGTCGGTCCGTCCACTCTTTGCGCAGCGCCTCGATCTGATCGTGTTGGCGTTCGAGCGCGCTCGCGAGGACATCGTCGGCGCCTTTTCCGATTGCGGCTTCACTCCGCGCGACTTGGCGCGCGCGGAACTCCGCGGGTTTCGGAATGCGCTGGCTCTCGAGCGCCGCGAGCCGGCGTTGGTGCTGGGCTTCGGCGACGGAGCGCGCCTTCTCGAGCTCGGCGATGCAAGCGCGCATCGCGATGGCGAATCGCGCGGCGACGACGCGGTGTTTTCCTGCGGCGAGGCGCGCGAGCGCCTCGGGGAGCTCGTTCTTCAGCGACTCACGCACGACGAGCGACAGTGCGCACGGCAAGCGCTCGCGCACATCGGCGTCGCGCGGCGTCTTGTCCGACGGATCGCGCGCGAGCACGTAGCCATCGACGTCCTTCGGAGCTTCGCCGAAGACGAGCACGAGCCCTTCTGGGATCGGAACTTGTGCGGTCTTCGGGAGGTGCACGTCGAGCGCTTCGATCTCGTCGCCGCGCGCCGTCGCGTCGTAGTCGGCGAGGTCCGCGAAGAACTCGTCTTTGCGCTCGCCCGCGTGCGCGGCGCGGGAGGCGATGAGCTTCTCGACGGCCGCTTCGGCCACGGTCACCGCGCACTCTTCGCTCAGCGAGACCTCCACCGCGGCGAGCGCGTCGAGCGCGCGCACGAGGTTCGCCTTCTCCTCCACGATCTTCGCTTTGCCATCCTCGCGCGTGGACTCCACCGCTTTCGCTGCGGCCTCGAGCTGCGTCGCGCGCTCGTGTGCCGCGCGCGACTCCGCGCGGTTCTGCGCGTGCGCTGCAAGCTCGGGTCGCCACTTGCTCGCGACGACCCATCGCATGATCCAAATCCAAAACGCCCACCACCCCGGCTTCGTCTTGAAGATGGCGGGCAGATCCGGCTCCGTGCGGTCGATCGCTTGCACGCGGCCCTCCGCTGCGCGATGCGCGCGCCACGCGTCCGCGAATCGTTCGCCCATCGCCTCGAGCTCCGCCTCGGCGTTCGCGATCGCCTCTTCCGCGACGCGAACCTGCGCGCGGCTGTCTTCGACCGAACGCGCGAGCACGCCGCGCGAGCCCTCCGCTTCGCGCACGTGCGCTTCGGCGTCGTCGATGGACTCTTTGTAGATCGGATCGCGATCCGGCATCGATCGCGCGAAGCGCAGCACCGTGCCGTCTTTCTTGTGCGCTTCGTAGTCGAACGTCTCGCCCGCGCGAAGACGCACGATGCGCTCGCGCTTCGCGCGCGGCCCGCGAATCGCGTCACCACCGAGCGTCAAGCGCAGGAGCGCGCGCTTCATCGACGCGTCGCCCACGACGGCGAGCACGATCTCGTCCTTTGCGAGCTCGTCTTCGAGATTCTCGCACGCCGCTCGGATCGCCTCGGGGATCTTCTCCCCGAGACTCGCGGCGTGTGGTGCGAGGGTCGCGAGCGCCGACGCGGCGTCTCTCACCGCGTGCGTCAGCGCGTCGCCCGTCTTCTCGATTGATTCCGCCCCTAGCTGCACCCCATGGAGTTTCCGCAGTTCAGGCACTTGTAGCAAGCCCCGTTACGCACGGTGATGTGGCCGCAAACATCGCACACGGGCGCGTCGCCCATCATCGCGTCGAGGTGTGCGTCGAGCCCGCCGTGCCCGCGTGTCTCGTCGGCGGCGTTCGAGCCGAGCCCTTCGTTCATCACCGCGGCGCGCGCGAGCGCTTGCGGCGTGTACGAGAGCGTCGCGTTGATCTCGGGTGATGAATCCGAGCTCGCAGCGATCGCATGGGAGGGCAGGGAAGGCGGTTCTTCGGGAACCGAGCTCTCGTGCTTGTGCGACGGACCTTGCAGCACTTCGGGTTTCACGTGCGCGAGGTCGTAGCGGTTCAAGTACTCGATGCCGAGGACGCGGAAGAGGTAGTCGACGATCGACGTCGCAAGCTTCACGTTCGGGTGGCCTTCGACGGTGCCTTGCGGCTCGAAGCGCGTGAACGTGAATTGCTCGACGTACGTCTCGAGCGGCACGCCGTACTGCAGGCCCACCGAGACGCTCATCGCGAAGCAGTTCATGAGCGACCGGAACGCGGCGCCCTCTTTGTGCATGTCGATGAAGATCTCGCCGAGCGTGCCGTCGTCGTATTCGCCGGTGCGGAGGAAGATCTTGTGACCGCCGACGCGCGCCTCTTGGGTGAACCCGCGGCGCTTCTTCGGAAGACGAACGCGGAGACCATGCGGGCGCGACGGCGTCGGGAGCGCGAGCTGAATCGAGTCTTGCGGCTCGTTCGACTTGGGAATCGGCGCGAGCGGGACGTCGCGATCGAGCGTTTCCTTCTTCTCATCCGATTTGGTCGAGAGCGGCTGCGACGCTTTGCATCCGTCGCGGTAGAGCGCGACGGCCTTGAGACCGAGGCGCCAGCCCTCTTCGTAGATCTTCTGCACGTCGTCGATGGTCGCTTCGTTCGGCAAGTTGACGGTCTTCGAGATCGCGCCCGAGAGGAACGGTTGCGCCGCCGCCATCATGCGGACGTGCGACATCGGCGGGAGGAATCGCTTGCCCGTCTTGCCGCAGCGGTTCGCGCAGTCGAACACTTCGTAGTGCTCGTCGCGAAGATGCGGAGCGCCTTCGATCGTCATGCGACCGACGATGGTGTCGCTCGCTTCGTCGATCTGCGCGTCGGTGAACCCGACGAGCTTGAGGAGCGCGCGACCGTTCTTGAGGCTTTGGCCACCGAGACGCGCATACGTCTCTTCGCCGAGGACCCACGGCGCGAACGCGCTGTCGAGATCGAACACGCCGGGAATCGCCGCTTCGATCTTGTCGAGATCGAGATCGTCGAAGCCCTTCTGCGCGAGCGTGCGACGGTTGATGTGCGGCGCGCCGAGGAGCGTGTTCGTTCCGCTCACGAACGCGACGATGTCTTGCACTTCCGCGGGCGAGTAGCCGAGGTTCGCGAGCGCCGCGGGCACCGACTGATTGACGATCTTGAAGTAACCGCCACCCGCGAGCTTCTTGAACTTCACGAGCGCGAAGTCCGGCTCGATGCCCGTCGTGTCGCAGTCCATCAAGAGGCCGATGGTTCCCGTCGGCGCGAGCACCGTCGCTTGCGCGTTGCGATAGCCGTGGAGCTCGCCGAGCTTCACCGCTTGATCCCAATCCGCGCACGCCGCTTTGTAGAGGTCGGTCGGACAATGCTCGCGATGGATGCTGTACGCCGCGTCGCGGTGCATGCCCATCACGCGGAGCATCGGCTCGCGGTTCTTCATGAAGCCTTCGAACGGCCCCTTCGTCGCGGCCATCTCCGCGCTCGCCTTGTACGCGTGACCGCACATGATCGCCGTCAGCGCCGCTGCGATCGCGCGACCGCGATCGCTGTCGTACGGAACGCCGAGCTGCATGAGGAGCGAGCCGAGGTTCGCGTAGCCGAGCCCGAGCGGGCGATAGTCGTGGCTGTTCTTCGCGATCGGCCCCGTCGGATACGACGAGAGATCGACGAGGATCTCTTGCGCGACGAAGAACGTGCGACACGCGTGGCGATAACCATCGACGTCGAAGGAGCCATCGGCGCGGAGGAACTTCGTCAAGTTGACGCTCGCGAGATTGCACGCCGAGTCGTCGAGGAACATGTACTCGCTGCACGGGTTCGATGCGTTGATGCGATCGGTGTTCGGGCACGTGTGCCAGCGGTTCACCGTCGTGTCGTATTGAACGCCCGGATCCGCGCAGCCATGCGCGGCTTCCGCGATCGTGCGCCAGAGATCCTTCGCGTCGTACGTGTCGACGACTTCTTTCGTCGTGCGCGCGATCGTCTGCCATTTGCCGCCCGCGAGCGCGGCGCGCATGAACTCGTCGGAGACGCGAACGGAGTTGTTCGAGTTCTGTCCGCTGATCGTGTGGTACGCCTCACCGTTGAAGTCGCTCGAGAAGCCCGCCGCGATGAGCGCGTGCGCTTTCTTCTCTTCACGAACCTTCCACGTGATGAAGTCGACGATCTCGGGGTGGTCCATGTCGAGACACACCATCTTGGCCGCGCGGCGCGTCGTGCCGCCGCTCTTCGTCGAGCCCGCCGCGCGATCGAACACTTCGAGGAAGCTCATGAGCCCGCTCGACGTGCCACCGCCCGAGAGCTTCTCTTGGCGTCCGCGGATCTGGCTGAAGTTCGAGCCCGTGCCCGACCCGTACTTGAAGAGGCGCGCTTCGCTCTTCATCAAGTCGTAGATCGACATCAGGTCGTCGTTGGCTTTTTGGATGAAGCATGCGGAGCACTGCGGGCGTTCGTATGCGTTGGCGGTTTGTTGCGCTTCGCCCGAATCCAAATTCACGGCCCAGTTTCCGCCCGAGCCGACGATGCCGTACTCGTGGAAGAGGCCGCAGTTGAACCACACGGGCGAGTTGAACGCGCCGTACTGATGGAGCATGAGCCAGCCGAGCTCGGCCTCGAACGCGTCGGCGTCCGCACTGGTGGCAAAATAGCCGGTGAGCTTCTCACCGGCGTCACGAATGGTGTGGGCGATGCGGTGAACGACTTGGCGAACGCTCTTCTCGCCTTGGTCCTTGTCGCCGTGGAGGCCGGCCTTGCGGAAATATTTCGAGATGACGATGTCGGTCGCGAGCTGACTCCAGCCCTTCGGGATGTCGGCGCCCTCCATCTTGAACACGATGGAGCCGTCGGGGTTCGTGATGACGCTCGAGCGGCGCTCATAAACAAGCGGCTCTCCGTTTTCGCCGGGTGAGCCTGCAGCGAGCGGGTCGACGCCGGGCTGAGTGAAGCGACGTGTGACGGTTATGCCGCCGGTATTGCGCGAGGTCGCGTGACTCGTTTTCGGGCGTTTGGTTTTGCCCGCAGCTGCCTGTACCACGTGACCGTTTCCGTTCTTCTTCGCGCCAATGACCGACGACTGTGCCATGTCTGCCTCCACGTTCCGTCGTCGAGTGGGTCGCGCTTTCACGGCCCACTCAACGTGCCCATCCCGTTGTTAAAAAGCCACACAACTCGCGAGTTGAACGAACCGAACCAACCGGCACAGGCCAGTGGTCCTTCGTTCAGTTGCAACACGCGGTCAGGTAAGGCGTCCTTGTTCCGGGCTTGAGGTCGGTGTCGTCTCGAGCGACCGAGGCTCATCCGCTTCGCAAGGGCGAGGGGAAACGATTACCCCAACTAATTGTGGATGTAAAGCAAATCGCAACGCTATGGGTTGTGCGACAGCCTATTACACGCGCTTTCATCAACCCACTTATGTAAGCCATGGGAACTACTGAACTCACGTGACGTCTGAACACAGGTTGGCCACATTTCGACCCAAGCTACCCCCAAAGTTCCTCAGGACCTCTTCACAGTTTTTTCATCTTTTGACGCGAAGGTTCGGATCCGAACGATCTCCCTCTCGAGCTCGCGATCGAAAGTCTTGTCCTTTGGGCGGCTGGTTGCGAAGCCGATGTCGACCTCGCCCTTTGCGACGTTGGCCCAACCGATGATCGCATCGCCGAAGAGAAGCGGCATCGCGTAGTACCCGCGCACGCGTTTGTGCGCGGGCGTGTAGGCCTCGAAGCGATACGCAAAACCGAAGAGGTGCTCGAGGCGTTTGCGATCCCACACGAGCGGATCGAACGGCGCGAGCACGCGGACGATGCGCGGGATCTCGCGAGCGCGCCCGTGGAAATCGAGATAGGCCTCGCCGTCTTCGTGCACGCGCAAGAGCGTTCCGTCTTTCACGAGCGCTTCGATCGCTGCGCGTGGATCGCCGAGGTGACGAAATCGCGTGACGTTCGCGCGGAGCGTTCGCTCGCGCACGGGGGCGAGCACGTTCGCGATCGCGAGGACGAGCGCACGGAGTCGCGCGCCCGGCGGAAGCGGCGTGTGTGGTGGAGCGATCGCGTAGACCCGCACGCCGCGATCGCGACGGACGACGCGGAGCTTGCCGCGGTAGTGAAGCGACTCGAGCGCGTGCGTCGCGGCGCGCGATTGTCCGCCCCACGCATTCGTCACGCGCGCATGGCCCACGACGCGCGCGACGTCGTTCGGATGGGCATCTCCGATCTCGCGTACCGCCGAGAGCACGCGCTTCTCGATCGCCGTGAGCGCGTGGCTCGGGCGTGGATGAATCGCGTTCGCGACATCGCGCGAGACGAATCCGTACGCGTAGAGGTAGTCCTCCGAGGCATCGATGCGGGCGTAGTGACGCCCAAGATCGCCGAGCGCGTAGCCGCGCACGCGATGGCGCAAAATCAGATCCTGCGCGGGTGCTGGGGCGCGAATCGGATCCGCTTGAACGAAGCCGAGTCGCGCGAGAGCGCGCGAGAGCGTCGTCTCCGAGAACGTGTGCGCGATGGCGCGCGCGCGGAGATAGGCGAGCGTGCTCGGTGCTCCGCGCCCCACGTCATTCGAGCGCGGCGGTGGAATCGGCGGGGATCGTCGAGACGGTCGCGAACTCCTTCTCGGGATCCACGACGACGACCTCGCCGAAGTGCGAGAGCGGTTTGCCGATCGCCGCGGGATCGCCCGCGACGACGATGAGCTGCGCGGTGCCCGCGAAGAGCTTCTTCGCGGCGGCCTCCGCGCGCGCCGTCGTGACCTCGCGAACCGCGCCGCGGTAGCTGTCCCAGTAACCGTCGGGGAGCGCGAGCGTGTCTTGCACCGCGACGAGGTCGGCGATCGATCCGATGCTCTCGAGACGAATCGCGAAGATGTCGCTCAAGTAGCGGCCGGCGCTCGACACTTCGGCTTGCTCGATGGGGCCGCTCGCGATCTTCTCCATGTTCTCGAGAAGACCTTGGACGGCGAGGCCCGTCTTCTTCGTCGCGGTGCCCGCGTACGCGAGCATCGGTTGCTTGCCGTGGGCGAGCTCGAGGATCTGCGAGCGCGTGCTGTACGCGAGCGAGCGTTGCTCGCGCACGTCGGCGAAGAGGCGGCTCGCGACGCCGCCGCCGAGCACTTGATTCGCGACGCGAAGGTCGGGCCAGTCCGCGGCGCTTCGTGCGGGCGCGAGCTCGGCGACGAAGATGTCACTCTGCTCGCTCTGCGCGCGGCTCGCGAGGATCACGCGACGCTTGGCCGGCGCGATCGCCTCGGGAAACTCCACCTTCGCCGCTGCGCTCCCACGCCACGCGCCGAACGATTTCTTCACCGCGGCTTCCGCGCGCGCGGGCGTCACGTCGCCCGTGACGATGACCTCGACGTTGCTCGGGACGAAGAACTTCTTGTGAAAATCGCGGAGCGTCTGCTCGGTGACCTTCGCGATCTCGCTCGGCACCTGGTCGTAGCGCGAATATGGATTTTGCTCCGTGAAGAGCTCGCGGAAGAGCAGACGCGTCGCGCACCACGCGCCGTTTCCGCGCTCGGCCTCGCGCGCTTCGTCCGCGCGGCGCGCCTTCAGCTTGCGAAGCTCCGCGCCGTCGAACCGCGGCTCCATCATGACCTGCGAGAGAAGCGAGAGCGCTTCGTCCAGGTGCGATTGCGTGACGCCGAGCGAGAGCACCGTGCGATCGAAGTCGACGTCGACCGAGAGCGACGCACCGAGCGATTCGATGTGCGACGCGACTTGCGCGGACGTCATCGCGCGCGTGCCGCCGTCCTTCAACATGTCCGCGGTGAGCTCCGCGGCGGCGGGCGCGCCGTAGCCCATGCCCGCGAACGTGACGACGCGGATTTGCACGACGGGCAGCGCGCTCGCCGTGACCGTCGCGACGCGCAGGCCGCTGTCGAGCTTGGCGCGCGCGATCGCGGGAAATGGCGAGGGCTTCGATTGCAGCGATGACGGCGGCGGTTCGCGGTGCTTCTGCGACGCGTCCTGCGCGGCGTGAACCGGCGGAACCGGAAGATCGAGGTGCGGTGGAGCGGACGCATCGCCGCCGCCGCACGCGGCGAGAAACATGCAAACTGCAAGCATCGAGACGCGCATGATCAGTGGTCCTTCTGTTGCGCGTGGGGCGGCGCGGCGGGTGGTTTCACTTCGATGCGGGAGCGCGTCTCCGGTTTGAGGTACTGCGCGGCGACGCGCGCGATGTCCTCTTTCTTCACCGCGTAATATTTGTCGAGCTCGCCCGCGAGGAGGTTGGCGTCGCCCCAATAGAGCTCGAACTCGGCGAGCTTCTGCGCGCGTGCGAAGTTCGACTGGAGGCCGAAGAGAAAGCGCGCCTCGATGCGGTTTCGGAGCTTCTTCATCTCGTCGTCGCTGGGCGGCGTGCGCTGAATGGCGTGGAGCTCCGCGTCGAATGCGTTTTGCACTTGCTGCACCGTCGACGACGACGCGACCTTGAGCGTGACGAAGAATCCATCGGGGCCGCGGCGACCCGAGGTGTCGGCGTCCGTCTCGGTTGCGATCGCGCGTTCGCGAACGAGCTTGCTCTCGAGGCGCGAGCTGTCGCCGTCGGAGAGGAGCATCGCGAGGAGCTCGAGCGCGTAGTGGTCTTTTTCGCGCGCGGCGGGGATGGGCCAGCCCATCATGATCGCGGGGAGCTCGGCGTGCGCGTCTTCGACGATCGCGTCGCGCGGCGCGCGCTGCTGCGGAAACGGACCGGGTTGATATGGCGGAACGTTCGGCTGCGCCTTGATCGGCGCAAAAAACCGGCGGATCAGCGCCATGCACTCGTCGGGATCGAAGTCGCCCGACACCGCGAGCACCGCGTTGTTCGGCTCGTAGTACTGATCGTGGAACGCGCGCACCCAATCGAGCTGCGCGGCGTCGAGATCCTGCATGTTGCCGATCGCGGGGTGCTCGTACGGCCAGTAGCCCTGGTTCACCATGCTGTCCAAACGGATCTCCGCGGGCACGTATGGCGCGTTCGACACGCGCATGCGGAACTCTTCTTCGACGACCTTGCGCTGATTTTCGAAATTGAATTGCGAGATGTCGAGCGAGCGCATGCGATCGGCTTCGAGCCAGAGCGCGAGAGGGAGCTCGCTCTGAGGGAGCATCTCGAAGTAGTTCGTGCGGTCTTCGCTCGTCGTGCCGTTGAGCGAGCCGCCGTGGCTCGTGACGAGCTTGAAGTGCTCGCCGCGCGCGACGTTCGCCGAGCCCTGGAACATCATGTGCTCGAAGAGGTGCGCGAAGCCCGCGTGGCCGCGCTCTTCGTTGCGACCGCCGACGTCGTAGATGACGTCGACGGCGATCGTCGGCGACGTGTGATCGGGCGCGAGGACGACGCGCAAGCCGTTGTCGAGCTTCGCGCGGCGCACGTCGAGCTTCACCGACGCGTGCGTGCTTTGTGCGAACGAGTGAGCGGGCCCGAACGATGACACGAGCGCGCATGCCACGAGAAGAGCGCGTGCTACCTTCTTCATGGGCAATTCACTTAGCAGGAGTTCTTATGCGATCGAACGCTTTGTTGCGGGTCGAGCGTGTGCTCGGTGCAACCATTCTGACGGCGCTTGGCGCGGCGACGGCCGTTGCGTGCGGGAGCAGCGGGCCGGTTGCGTGCGGCGGGTGCGGGTGTGGAGACTCGAGCCCTCCGCCTCCGACGGACGTGAACATTCCGTTCGCGCAGTGCACGGACGCGGGCGCGACGGACGCCGCGGCCGGCGATGCGGACGTCGACGCATCGGTCGATGCGTCAGCCGACGCGTCAGGGGGCGACGCGGGTGTGTGCTTCGCGACTTGCGCGGAGGCTTGTCAGGCGAGCCATCCCGGGTCGACCTGTCTCGGAACGAGCACGGAGGGCGGCGAGATCGTCGCGACGTGCGAGATCCCTTCGGGCGCATGTCTCGGGCGCAAGCTCGATGGGCTCGAGACGCCGCAAGGCACGCTGCGATTGCATGGCGCGATGGTCGCGCGCATGGCGTGGCTCGAGGCCGCGTCGGTGCGCGCGTTCGAACGGCTCGCGCGCGAGCTCCGTCATCACGGCGCGCCGCGCTCGCTCGTCACGCGCGCGCTCGCATGTGCGCGCGATGAAGCGCGTCACGCACGCATGATGGCGCGCATCGCGCGAAAGCACGGCGCGCGCGTTCCGCGCGTCGTCGCCACGGAGATGCCTTTGCGCGATCTCGAGAGCATCGCGCGCGAGAACGCGATCGAGGGCTGCGTCGGCGAGACGTTCGGCGCCGCACAAGCCGCGTGGCGCGCATCGCACACGACGGACGACGACATGGCGCGCGCGATGGGGCGCATCGCGCCCGACGAGCTCCGTCACGCCGCGCTCGGCTGGGCCGTCGCTGCGTGGGTCGACGCGAAGCTCGACGAGCCGGCGCGCGCACGCGTGCGCGCCGCGAGAAACAGGGCCGCCCGTGAATTGTTGCAGAATGCAACCATGTCCGCCGAGGAGCGCGCGATCGCGGCGTCTCTCACGGAACGGCTATGGGCCGCGTGAGCGGACCGCGACGCACGAGCGCGAAGAACGTCGGCGTCCACAGCTTGAACCAGCCGAGGTCGAGCCAGCTCACGCCGAGGAGCAAGTTCGGGTCGCCCGCGTTGAGGGCGACGAGCGGATTGCGCGTGCGGCGCATCAAGAACGGATTCGACGCGACGTTGTAGTCTATCATCATCGTCTTGCCCGGTCCGCTGCGCGACGGCTCGAACGGGTAGACGCGATAGTGACCCCAAGTGAATGGCGCGCCGTTCTTCATGATCGGCACGGGCGGACCGTCGATGCCCGTCTGCTCCATGCGCACGTTCCACCCGCGCAGCGCGCCCGTCTCGGGATCGCGGTGGAACGTCTTCGTGAACGTCTTCCACGTGAGGCGCTCGATGAAGCGCGGGAGACCGAGGCTGACGCCTTGGTATTCGGTGTCGTCGAGCACGCGCTCGTCGATCGCGTGCCCCGCTTCGAGCGTGCGACGAAGATTCTTGCGCGACATCGCGAGGAGCGCGTCGAGGTTCGTCGTCACAGGTGCTCGCCGAGGAAGCGCGTGACGTGGCCGTACCAAGCCTCGATGTTGCGCGGGCGGAGGACCCAGTGGTTCTCGTCGGGGAAGACGACGAGCTCGCTCTCGACGTCGTGCTCTTGCAGCGCGTCGAACAAGATGAGCGCCTCGCTGATCGGCACGCGGTAGTCCTTCTCGCCGTGGAGCACGAGCGTCGGTGTCTTCCACTTGCCGATGTACTTGTGCGGCGAGTGCTTCTCGAACTCGGCGCGATCGATCCACGGCGTCGTTCCCATTTCGATCGCGAAGTACGGGCCGTAGTCGCTCGCGCCACACATCGCTTCGAGGTGGAAGATGCTCGCGTGCGTGACGAGCGCTTTGAAGCGCGTCGTCTGTCCGCCGATCCAGTTGCACATGTAGCCGCCGAAGCTTCCGCCCATCGCGGCGATGCGCGAGCCGTCGATGTCGCTGCGCTTCTCGAGCGCGTCGGTCACCTTCATCAAGTCGTCGAAGCACTGCGCGCCCCACGCGTTGTTCCAGATGCCGTCGACGAAGTCCGTGCCGAAGCCCGTCGAGCCGCGCGCGTTGGGGAGCGCGATCGCGTAGCCCGCGCTCGCGAGGACGTGCGGGTTCCACCGCCAGTGCCATCCATCGCCGAACGCGCCGACGGGGCCGCCGTGAATCCAAAGCACCGTCGGTGGCTTGCCTCCGTTCGGACGCACGAGCCAAGTCTGCACGCGCGCGCCATCGCTTGCCTTCACGTCGGTCTGCGACGTCTCGATCGATTCGATCTCTTTCGGATCGAAACCGGAGAGGTTCGCGAGCATGCGCGGCGTTTGATCCGCGCGCGCGTCGACGACGAACACTTCGGGCGGCGAGCGCAGCGTGTGGCGGATGCCGACGATGCGACCATCGCTCGCCACGCAAAGCGAATCGTGCGACCCGCCGCTCGCCCGCGACGTGACGCGCGTGACCTCGTTGGTCTTCGGAGTGATGAGAAACACCGGCACCGCGCCGTCGTCATCGGCGATGCAAACGAGCTTCTCGGGTTCGCTCTCGCGCGCGGGGAGCGCTGCTTGCGCGATGGGCCAGCGATCCCACGAGTCGCACAGCACCGTCGTCGCGCCGGAGAGCACGTCTGCCATGCACAGCTCGACTTTTCCGTGGCGCTCTTTCGATCGACGCTGGCGGTTGAAGTAGACGTGCGTTGCGTCGTGCGAAAAAATCGGGTGGGCGTGCTCGAGCCGCGGGCCGTGCGCGATGCGCCGCGAGCTGCCGTCTTTGGTGTCGATCACACGAATGGACCAATCGATGAGGCGATCGTCGCTGTCGACGCGCTCGGTGATCGCGACCCACGCGCCGTGATGCGAGACATCGAACGCGAGGTCGCCGGTGAAATGACGATCGGCTTCGGGCGTGAGGTCGCGGCGGTTGTTGCCGTGATCGCCATACGCGATGACGTGGGGCCGCGCGCGTCCGAGCCAGTGATCCCAATGCCGGAGAGGTCCGCTCTTGTGACCGTAGTGGAGATCCGTCGGGCCGTTCTTGCTCGCGTCCTTCGCGCGCGTGCGCTGATCGGGGTCGGCGACGCCAGGAAGCACCTTGGTGATGACGACGAGCACGTCGCCGCGCGGCGCAAAACGAAACGACGACACGCCGAGCGCTTCGTCCGTGATGGGTATCGCATCGCCGCCGCCGTGCGGGAGGACCCAGACTTGATCGAGCTCGTCGTCGCCCTCGTCTTTCACGGGACGGTTCGACAGAAAGCCGATCGCGCCGTCGCGCCGAAAGCACGGCGCGCGGTCGTTGGATTTTCCACGCGTCAGTTGCGTCGCCGCGGACCCGTCGAGCGGGACGCGCCACAAATCGGAGATGTACTTCGCGCCGGCCTCATCGAGTCGCGAGACGGCTGCGACCGCGTACGGTTCGTTGGGCGAAACGGCGACGGACGAAACGCGGCCGAGCGAAATGAGTCGTCGGGCATCGAATGCCATGCGCGCAGCATACTCAAAAGAGGCGCGCGGCGGTGTCGTCGGTGAAGAGCCACGCCCGCTTCGGAATCGCGAGGCGCGTGCCATTGCGCTCGAGGCGCGCGCGCCCCACGAGGGCTTCGATCGCGCGTTCGCGGTCGGACGTGAACGGATCGACGCCGAGGTCGTCGCCCGCCGCCGCGAGATCGAACCCGCCGTCGAGGCGGAGCCCGAGCATGATGCGCTCGCGGAGCAGCGCGTTCGCGTCGAGCTCTTCGCGGTCCATCGTCGGATCGTGTGCATTCTGCAAGTATTTGTCGGGCAAAATCTCGTTGCGCCAGCGCACGGCCATCTTGTTCCGGACAAAACCGAAGGCGCCACATCCCACGCCGAGATACTCCTCGCCGCGCCAGTAACCGAGGTTGTGCTTGGCCTCTTCGCCGGCCCTTGCGTAGTTCGAGATCTCGTAGTGGCGAAACCCGCGCGCGCCGAGCGCTTCGTCGATCGCGAGGAACGCCTCGGCGACGGCGCCGTCCTCCGCGAGCGGGAGCCTGCCGCGCTTCGCGAGCTCGCCGAAGCGCGTCTGCGGCTCGATCGTGAGCTGATAACAAGAGAGATGACGAAGCCCGAGATCGACGAGCAAGAGCGCTTGCCTCGCGGCGTCTTCCGGCGACTGTTCGGGTAGACCGAAGATCAAATCCGCCGAAGCGCGCGGGACGCGCGATGCGATCGCAGAGCGGACGGCCGCGAGCGCGCCGGGCGCGTCGTGGAGCCGACCGAGGAACTTCAGCTCGGGATCGCGAAGCGACTGCACGCCGATCGACAAACGATTCACGCCCGCGTCTGCGAGCGCGTCCGCGCGCGCAGCGTCCAGCGACGTCGGGTTGCACTCGACGGTGATCTCCAAGTCGCCCGTCGCCCGGAACGTCGCGCGCACATGCTCGATCACGCGCGCGAGCTCGCGCGGCTCCCACAAGCTCGGCGTGCCTCCGCCGAAGAACACGCTCGCGATGGTGCGCCCCTCGAACGACGCGGCGCGCGCATCGATCTCTCGAATCACCGCGCTCGCATATGCGCCGTGATCGATGCTCTCGCGTGGCGTCTTGTACGAAACGAAATCGCAATACGGACACTTCTCGAGGCAGTACGGGAAGTGAACGTAGATCGAGGCGCGGATCATCGTGATAGCTTGCGTAGAGGGAAGGGCGCGCGCATCAGCGCGTACGTGATGCCATGCAGGGATACACTCCGCCGCCTCCTGGTGGATACGGGGCTCCGCAAAACCCTTACGCAGGATACGGCCCGCCGCCCATGATGGTCGATCCGGGCGAGTGCGCGCTCGCCAAACAAGCGCTCATGTACGCGGTGATTGGGCTCTTCTGTTTCGGGATCGTTCTCGGTCCGATGGCTGTGAGCAAAGCGCGAAGCGCAAAAATGATCCTCGCCGGAAACCCCGGAATGCGCGGCGAAGGCATGGCGACGGCCGCGCTGATCATCGGCATCGTCGACATCGCATTTTGGGTCGTGGGGCTCTGCGCGCGCTTCGCCCTGCTGCAATAGGCCAAAACAGGTGTTAGCTTTTCCATCGCCGTTTTTCCGCGAACGGCACAATGCTTCAAGCCACTGACCTCATCCATCGCGTCAAGGCGTATCACCCGACCGCCGACGGCGAGCTCATCCAACGCGCATACGATTTCAGCTATCGCGCGCATCACGGACAGCTGCGTAAATCGGGCGACCCGTACTTCGTTCATCCGGCGAGCGTCGCGGGGATCATCACGGAGCTCAGGCTCGACACCGCGAGCATTTGCGCCGGGCTCTTGCATGACGTCGTCGAAGACACGCTCTCGTCCGTCGGCGACGTCGAGCGCGAGTTCGGCGGCGAGATCGCGAGCCTCGTCGACGGCGTCACGAAGCTCAGCAAAATCAATTTCACGTCGAAGGAAGATCGCCAGGCCGAAAACTTCCGCAAGATGGTCGTCGCGATGGCGCGCGACATTCGCGTGCTCCTCGTGAAGCTCTGCGATCGCGTCGACAACATGCGGACGCTCCAGCACATGAAGCCCGAGGCGCAAGAGCGCATCGCGCGCGAGACGATGGAGATCTACGCGCCGCTCGCGAACCGCCTCGGCATCCAAGCCTTCAAGAGCGAGCTCGAGGATCTCTCGTTCAAATATCTCGAGCCCGACGCGTTCACGGAGCTCTCGCAGGCGATCCAAAAGAGCAAGCGCGAGCGCGACAAATACATCACGACCGTTTGCAAGACGCTCGCATCGCGTCTCGCCGAGCAGGGTTTTCAAGCCGACGTCACCGGTCGCGCGAAGCACACGTATTCGATCTGGCGGAAGATGCAGTCGCAGCAGTGCGGGCTCGATCAGATCCACGACCTCATCGCGTTTCGGGTGCTCGTCGAGAGCGTGAGCGATTGTTACGCGGCGCTCGGCGTCGTCCACTCGCAATGGCTCCCCGTGCCGGGTCGCTTCAAGGACTACGTCGCGCTGCCGAAGCCCAACATGTACCAATCGCTCCACACGACCGTCATCGGTCCGGGGCGCGAGCGCGTGGAGATCCAGATCCGCACGCACGAGATGCATCGCGTCGCCGAGCGTGGAATCGCGGCGCACTGGAAATACAAAGACCGCGGCAGCGGCGTCTCGGACACCGACGCGCAGAAGTTCGGTTGGCTCCGCCAATTGCTCGAGTGGCAAAAAGAGCTGAAGGACCCGGCGGAATTTCTCGAAGGCGTCAAAGTCGATCTCTTCCAAGACGAGGTCTACGTCTTCACGCCGAAGGGCGACGTGCGCGTCTTCCCGCGCGGCGCGTCCCCGATCGACTTCGCGTATGCGATTCACTCGCAGCTCGGCGATCACATCACCGGCGCGCGCGTGAACGGCAAGCTCGAGCCGCTCCGTTACAAGCTGAAGAGCGGCGACGTCATCGAGGTCTTGAGCTCGCCGAACCAGCACCCGTCGAAGGACTGGCTCGATTTCGCGGGCACGACGCGCGCGAAGGCGAAGATCCGAAATTATCTCCGCATGGCCGAGCGCGAGAAATCGCAGAAGCTCGGGCGCGAGCTCCTCGAGCGCGAGCTCCACAAAGCGGGCGTGTCGCTGAGCAAGCTCCTTCGCAACGAAGCCGAGTTTCGCCACGTGATGGAGCAGCTCCACGTCGGGAACCAAGACGAGTTCTTCGTCCTCATTGGCTACGGAAAAATTTCTCCGCAAGACGTGCTCGAGGTCGTCGCGCCGAAAGCGGAAGAGGGCGCGCCGGCATCGCTTCCTCCGCCGCAGCTCCGCGAAGGACGCATCGAGAGCCTCGTTCGCAAAGTCACCGGCAAGGACGATGGCGGCATTCGCCTCAACGGCATCGACGACGTGCTCGTGCGCTACGCGCGCTGCTGCAACCCGCTCCCTGGCGACGACATCCTCGGCTTCATCACGCGCGGTCGCGGCCTCACGATTCACAGGCGTGGATGCGCGAAGGCGTTCGACACCGATCCCGAGCGCCGCGTCGACATCACGTGGGAGACGAAGGCGAAGATCAACCGCTCCGTGCAGCTCCGCGTGACGACGGTGAACCGCACGGGAATCCTCGCGACGGTCGGACAGACGTTCAGCGCGCAGGGCATCAACATTAGCGAAGCGAACTGCCGCGCGGGCGACGACGGGCGCGCCGTCAACGTGTTCACGTTCCTGTGCACGGACATGGATCAACTGAAGGGCGTGATGAAGGCGCTCCAGAAGGTCCAGGGCGTCGTCGCCGTCGAGCGCGCATAGCGCGAGATTTCACGCAACCCGCGCGAGATCGTGCCGACAGGAGGCATGATTTCCACACGCGTTTGGGCCTTTTCGCTGATCACTTTGTCCATCGCATGCGGTGGCGCCGTCGAAGGGACCGATGGGCAAGAGCATCCCGACCCCACGACGATCGCACAAGAGCAGGTGACGAAAGCGGACGCAGCGCCGCCGCACGAGCCTCACTTCCTGTGCCAGCTCTCCGCGCCCGCGGCGGTGCAGTTCCTCGATTGCAGCACGACGGACGACGGCGGACCGAGCTACACCGACGTGGACGGCATCGATTGCCGCAAGTACGTCGCCGGCGCCGGTCAAGGCTGCATTCCTCCGATGGCGTGTCAGGCGACCATCGATGGTCAGACCGTGGATGGCGTCTGCGTCGACGCCCCGTGAGGTTCGTGACATCGTCCACTCGATGTGGCGACGTGCGTTCGCGTTGACGTTCATCGCGTGCGGCGCGCGCACCGAGCTCGGCGCTCCCGAAGAAGTCGACGCATCCTTCGATGCGGTCGCGGACGCGATGAAGGACGTCGTCATCATCACCGACGCCGGCTGCACGACGGATGCAGAATGCAACGATTCGATCGCGTGCACGATCGACGCATGCGATCCGAATCTCCACGTCTGCACGCACGCGCCGCGCGACACGCTCTGCGACGACGGCGTGTTTTGCAATGGCGACGAGACATGCGATCCGAACGCGGGCTGCGTGACCGCGCCACGAAGCTGCGCGGACGCCGTGTCCTGTACGGTCGACGCGTGCGACGAATCGAAGAAGGCGTGCACGCACACGCCCGATGACTCGCTCTGCCCGATCAGCCACATCTGCGATCCCGTGCTCGATTGCCAAGCGCACGCGCTCGCGCACGACGACACGACGCTCTTCGACGTGCGGCTCCCGTCGGGCCAGGTGAACATCCTCGGCTCGACGAATTTCCAGCTCACGGACATCGCGCTCTCGCCGTCGAACGTGCTCTACGGCATCGGCTTCGGCGCGCTTTACACGGTCTCGCAACAGACGGGCGCGGCGATGTTTTCGAAATCGATCAACGGATCGAGCCTCAACGGCGCGGACGTCTCGCCCGATGGAACGCTCTGGGTCTCGGGCGGGAGCGAGCTCGCGACGCTCGACACGAGCGGCACACTGACGTTCGTCGCGTCGTTTCCGTCGGGCGCGACCTCCAGCGGTGATCTCCGCGTGGGTCGGCTCGCGCCTCTTGGCGACGGCGGTTGGTGGAGGCGGAGACGAGCTCGTCGAGTTCGACGTCGTGAACAAAACGTCGAAGGTGCTCGGGCCGTGCGGCTTCGGATGCATCTGGGGGCTCGCCGCATACGGCACGGTGCTCTACGGGCTCACGTGCGAAGGACGCGTGCTCTCGCTCGACACGACGACCGGCGCCGCGACGCAGCTGAATTTGTCGAACGCGACGTTCTGGGGTGCGTCGGCGCGTTGATCAGAAACCCGCGACGAACTTGCGCGCGGTCGTCCCGAACTTCGCGCCCGCTTGCTCCATCGCCTTGAGGTCCGAGAGAAACTCGGTGAGCTTCGCGCGGGCTTCCGGCGTGTTCGCCGCCTTGAAGTCCTTGGCGTCGTTGTAGAGCTCGTACGAATCCTTCGCGAGATCGAGCGCGGCCTTCGCCGCCTCGACGATGTCGACCGGGCTTCCCTCGACGGCCGCCGGCGCGGACTTCGCGATGTCGACCGTGTCTTTGAGCACCTCCACCGCGTGGATTCCGAGCGAGCCACCGGCTTCGAGGAGATGACGGAGCTCGGGCGACTTGAGATCCTCGGCAACCTTCTTCGCCTTCGCGACGACATCGGCCGCGTCGTGCGCGAGCGCCGCTTTGGTCGGGCGCGCTGCGAGCGTCGGCAAGTTGACGGTCGAGTACGACGGGCCGGAAAAATCGAAGTCCTTCGGTGTGTGGGCTTGTGCGTCGGCCCTCTTCGCTTTGTCGTCGTCGTTCGATGGGGTGGCGCGGGAGGGATCGCTCGAGTTGATGGACAGGCTCATGGCGCCCCATCGGCGGCGACGCTATGAAGGTTGCTCGAATGAACACGAGAGCGACGGTCGTCGGCGCGGGGCTCGCGGGGTGCGAAGCCGCGTTTCAGCTCGCGGAGCGCGGCTGGGATGTCGTGCTCGTCGAGCAGAAGCCGCACGCGCGCACGCCCGCGCAAAACAGCGATCAATTCTGCGAGCTCGTGTGCTCGAACTCGCTCCGCGGCGCCGCGCTCTCGAATGCGGTTGGTTTGCTCAAGGAGGAATTGCGGCGCGCGGGCTCGCTGATCATTCGCTCCGCGGACGAGACGGCGGTGCCCGCGGGCGGCGCGCTCGCCGTCGACCGCGATCGCTTCTCGGAGCGCATCACGCGCGCGCTCGCCGCGCACCCGCGCATCACGATCGAGCGTCGCGTCGTCGAAGCGATTCCGCGCGAGGATCATCCCGTGATCCTCGCGACCGGGCCGCTGACGGGCGATGCGCTCGCGAAGGACATCGCGCACGTCGTCGGCGCGGAGCACCTCGCGTACTACGATGCGATCGCGCCCATCGTGTCGGCCGAGTCGATCGACATGACGCGCGCCTACAAAAAATCGCGGTACGACAAAGGCGGCGACGCGGCGTACATCAACTGTCCCATGAACGAAGCGGAGTACCGCGCGTTCGTCGCCGCGGTGCTCGCCGCGGAGAAGGTCGAGCCGCGCTCGTTCGAAGAGACGCGCTACTTCGAGGGGTGCTTGCCGATCGAGGTCATGGCGTCGCGTGGCGAGATGACGCTCGCGTTCGGACCGATGAAGCCCGTCGGGCTCGAGGATCCACGAACGGACAAACGTCCGTTCGCGGTCGTGCAGCTGAGACAAGAAGACGAAGCGGCGAGCGCGTACAACATGGTCGGCTTCCAAACGCGCATGACGTGGCCGGAGCAAAAGCGTGTATTTTGCATGATTCCGGGCCTCGAAAACGCGGAGTATTTGCGAATGGGGAGCGTTCACCGGAACACCTTCGTGAACGCGCCGGTGTGTCTCGACGAGCGCATGCAGCTTCGCGCGCGGCCGGGCGTGCACCTCGCGGGGCAGGTGACGGGCGTCGAAGGGTACGTGGAGAGCTGCGCAGGAGGTCTCTTGTGCGCGCTTCTTCTCGCGGGCGTCGCGCCGCCACCGAAGACGACCGCGCTCGGCGGGCTCCTCGGTCACCTGTCGCGCGAGACCAAAGATTATCAACCGTCGAACATCACGTGGGCGCACGTCGCGCCGCTCGACGTCCGAAAAAAGAAAAAAGATCGGTATGAGGCGATGGCCGAGCGCGCGCTGCGCGATCTAGACGCGTGGCGCAAAGACGCGTAACGCATGTTCGCAAGAGCGGAACGCTCTCTGCTATAGTGACCGCCATCGTGCCCGGCAAACGCGACGCTGCGGTCAAAAAAGAGAGAGAGACGAGCGGGGACGACGTCGGTGCCGCGGAGCTTGGGCGTCGCGTCGCTGAGAATTTGCGACACCGTCGCAAGGTGCGCGGGATGTCGCTCGACGATCTCGCGAAGGCGTCCGGCGTGAGCCGCGCGGCGCTCTCGCAAATCGAGACGTGCAAAACGAATCCGACCGTCGGGCTCTTGTGGAAGATTGCCGTCGGGCTCGGCATTCCGATCGCGGAGCTCATCGGCGCGCCCCGCTCGGGATCGATCAGCGTGCTCCGGCGCGGTGACGCGCAAGTGCTCCGCTCGACCGACGGGCGATTCGAATCGCGCCCGCTCGCGCCCGCGGGCGTCTCTCCGCTCGTCGAGGTCTACGAGCTCCGCGTTCACGCGCGCTCGCTCCATCGCGCCGAGCCGCACGCGCCCGGCACGTACGAGATCGTCGTCGTGCTGAGCGGTCTCCTCAAGATGCGCGTCGACGAAGAGACGCACGACCTCGGTCCGGGCGATTCGATTTCGTTCGCCGCCGATCGCCCGCACGTCTACGAGAATCCGGGCGGCGCCGAAGCGCGGTATCACAACATCATCGTCTACGAACGCTGATGGACTCGCGCGCGAGGCGCGCAGCGGTCGTGTCGATCGCGAGCTCGCCGATGTCCGAGCCGACGAACGCGCGCGCGTTCTTCGCTGCCGCGACGAGCGTCGTGCCCGATCCACAAAATGGATCGACGACGAGCGATCCTTCGCGGCTCGACGCGCGCACGATTCGTTCGAGGAGCTTGAGCGGCTTCTGCGTGGGATAGCCGGTCGTCTCTTTTCGCAAAGGCGTGTTCGCGATCATCGACGGACAGTCGGACCAGACGCTCCCGATCGCGCGGCCCGCGTCGGCATAGTAGCGATACGTGCGGCCGCCGATCGTGCGCTCGCGATAGCGGCGCCCGCGATCGTCACGGTTCTTGAAGTGCATCGACTGGCTCGTCGCGGCGTACGGCTCGCGGAGCGCTTCGTCCTTCACGTTCCACACGGGCTCGTCCGAGCGAGCATAGAGGAGGAGCGTTTGGTGCGTGATGCCTGGCCCGCGCCGCGATTTGGATCCATTGCCCGGGACCCACACGATCTCGCCGAAGAACGCGTCACGCCCGAAGACGCGATCGCAAATCGTCTTCGCTTCGTGCACGGCGCGATGATCGAGGTGGAGCCACATCGTCCCGCGCGGGGAGAGAAGCGTGTAGAGTGCACGTATTCGTTCTTCGAGCCACGCGAGGTACGCGTCGATCGACGGCCACGTGTCGTCGTATGCGATCGCGCCGCGCGCGCGACTCTCGCCGCGCTTGGTGCGCGCGCCGAATTTCGTCCCGACTGCGAACGGCGGATCCAAGTAGACGAGCTCCGCGGATTCGCGCGCGACGAACGCGCCGAGCTCGATGGCGTCGCAGCGCACGAGGAGATTCGACGTCTTCGCCACGTCAGGGCGACTGCGCGAGGCGTTCGTCGCGGATGGGCGCGGCGAGCTCGGCGGCAAGGACGTCGTCGCTGACGGGCGTCACCGCGGGGAGCGCGAGCCACGGGCGCTGCGGGCCGAATGGCTCGCAGCCGTGCGCGACTTCGTCGACGTCGCACGCCGTGCGGACGTGAATGTGATCGTCGTGCGGCCCGCCGGGGTTCGGCTGCAACATGACTTGGCTCGCGCGCCACATCACGTCGGTGCTCTCGCCGCGCGCCTGCGCCCACTCGAGGAGGAGCGCCTTCACGTTGTCGTGCACGAAGATCCATTGCACGCGCGCTTCGTCGTCCGTGAGGAGCGCGCGCACGAGGAGCCACTCGCGCTCGAGATCGATGCGCAAGAATCGTTTGTTCGCTTCGTCCCACGCGAGGCCGTCCGCTCCCGCATGCAAGAACCCATGCTCGCTCACGGGCGCGCCTTCGGTCGTGAGCCAGTAGTAGAGGAGATCCGCGTCGCGTCCGGAGCGATGCGAGAAGTGCGGCGGGAGCTGGCCACCCGTGCTCTGCGAGAGATCGCCGATGACGAGCGTCGCGCCCGGCCGTTCTTTCGCGACGCTTGCCGCGGCGCGCGCGAGCACGCGCGCGAAACGCGGCGTCGCCCAGTGGCGCCCATTGTCGCGGAGGAAATTGTAACCGTCGCCCGCCGCGCCCATCTCGCGTCCGTGCGCGAGGACACCGCGGTGGGTCATGCCGATCGATCCATCGAGCGAAGGCCAGAGCGGCGAAGGCGCGCGTGCACACCCAAACAACGCCGAAGCTGCGGCGAAGGCCAGCGCGATCCGTCGCATGCTTTTTTCGTTAGCACGAGTCGCGAAGGAACGAAACCCGAGCGCGACGCGTACATTTCAGGATGAGACGTGCTCCATTCTTCGCGCTCGCGTTCATTGCATCATGCAAGCTTCACGGCGGCGGCGCGGATGGCGGAACGAGCTTCATCTCGACGCTCGCATCGCTCGTCAGCTTCGAAGGAGAGATCGAGATGAGCATGTCGTCCGCGCCACTCGGGACGATCGGCCTTCCGGGTTCGATGACGTTCAAGATCAAAGGCGACAAGCTCCGCACCGAGACGCCGCTCGCCGGATTCGCAAGCATCACCAATGGAAGCGCGCACAAGGCGTGGGTGCTCGATACGGCCGCGCGCACGTACACGGAAACCGATCTCGAGGGCATGAAGGCGACGGGCACAAAACCGAAGTCGACGGCGAAGGCGACGAACACGGGGCGCCACGACAAAGTCGCCGGCTACGCGTGCGACGTTTGGACGATCGACGACCCGCCGAGCGGACGCGTCGAGCTCTGCATGGCGAGCGGCGTCAGCATGATCGCGTTCGGTTTGTCGGGCCCGTTCAGCGCGTTCGCGAAAGGCGATGATGCGTGGAGCGAGGTGATGTCGCACGGCTTCCCGCTTCGCATCGTGATGTTCGATCCGTCGGGCGGGCCGATGATGAAATTCGAAGCGACACGCGTCGAAAAAAAGACGGAGCCCGACTCGCTCTTCGAAGTGCCCGCCGGCTTCACGAAGAAGTAGAGTCGCCCCATGTCGAACGTGACCGTCGTGGGGCACCCCCTCATCAAGCACAAGCTCACGCTGATGCGGAAGAAGGACACGAGTACGGCGAGCTTCCGCGCGCTCCTCTCCGAGATCTCGATGCTGCTCGCGTACGAAGCGCTCGAAGGCATCAAGCTGCGCGAAGAAGAAATCGAGACGCCGCTCGCGAAGATCAAAGCGCCCGTCGTCGACGGCAAGAAGCTCGTGCTCGTCGCGATCATGCGCGCCGGCGCGGGCATCGTGGACGGCATGCTCAAGATCGTTCCGAACGCGCGCGTCGGGCACATTGGGCTCTATCGCGATCCGAAGACGCTCGAGCCCGTCGAATATTTCTACAAGGTGCCGAGCGATCTCTCCGACCGCGACGTCATCGTCTGCGATCCGATGCTCGCGACGGGAAACTCGGCTGTCGCCGCCGTCGAGCGCGTGAAGCGCGGCAAGCCGGGGAGCCTTCGCTTCGTGTGTTTGCTCGCGTGCCCCGAGGGCATCGCGACGTTCCAAAAAGGTCACCCCGACGTGCACGTCTACACGGCCGCGATCGACGAGCGACTCAACGATCACGGTTACATCATCCCCGGGCTCGGCGACGCGGGCGACAGGCTGTTCGGCACGAAGTGATCGACCTCGACGAGATCGTCGTCGAGCGTGTTGCACGTGTAGAAATCGAGCGACGGATCCTCCTCGAACGCCCTGCGAAGCCGATAAGTCACGTCACGCACTCGATAGCGAAGCTCGTTCGGATCCGTCTCACAGTTTCCAAACGTGAGACATGCATCGACGACCATCGTGACGAAGCCGCTGTTCATGCACGCAACGACGACGCGCGCATACGCAGCGCGCGCCTTCGCCGTGACCTCGATGCGCCGCGTGCGCCGCCATCGCGTCCGAACGACGAGCCCGAGGCGCTCCATCGTCGTCAGCATCTCGCACACGCTCGCGCGCGTGACGCGGAGCATGTTGCGTAGGGCCGTCTGCGTGGGCCAGCGTCCGAGCCGCTCGAGCGCGTGAAGCGCGTCGAGCCGCGCCGGCGTGAGCCCAAAGCGCTTGAGCAGCGGCTGTGTAAACCGCAACGAAGCGCGGTGCGCGCGCTTGATCGAAAAGAAGACAGGATCCATGCGCGCGACGAGAGCACCCGCCGTGCCACCAACGTCCCCCCAAAAAACACCCACGAATGTAAGGATCCTAACGTTCGGGGCCAATCTGGGCCTGGCCTGGGGGTGGCCGTGGCCGTTACTTGGCGAGGAAGCCGCTTACTTTGGCTTCGATGGTGCGCACGGTCGCCTCGCTTGCGTAGGACTCGGGGAGCTCGAGCTTCCCCTCTCCGCGATTGACGTACTCGAGATCGACGAACGCCGTGAGCGCGTTGTCGATGAGTGGCCCGCTCACGGCTTCGCGGTGCGCGATTTCTCCCGCGAGGAACATGCGTTGGCCGACGCCGAGCGCCTTCTTGACGAGATCCTTCTGCGTCATCGGGCCGCGCACGAGGAGTGAGAGTGCGCGCGCCGCGACGCGATAGCCCTCGACGAACGTGCGGAGCATCTCGACGTAGAGCGTGACGCGCGTCTCGCCCTCGCGCGGCGAGACGCTCGCGCCGCGGATCACGATTTCGCCGGCGCGCTCCATCTCGTCGAGCGTGCCTTCGAAGATGCGATCGAACGTCGCGTCGGTGCGGAACGTGAACTCGTACTTGAAGAGGCGCGAGAGCGTCTGCACGCGCTCGCGTAGCACGTCGCGCATCATCGGCGTGCGCGCCGAGGCGAGCGCCGTCGCGACGAGCCCGCGCGCGACGAAGAAGTGCACGACGATGTTCTTTGCGAGGTCGAGCGAGAGCCGTGCGTCGTCGGGCACGATGTAGATCGCGCCGGGCAGCGCGCTCTTCAGCTTGCCCGTGCGCTTGCCGGCTTCGCCCGGGAGGTGCGCTTCGACGTGACCTGCCTTCACGAACAGATCGCACGCTTCGCGGATCGCTTCCAGGCGGATGCGGAATTTTCCCGGCTCGGGTTGTGGGTGCGAAAGGGAAGGCGAGAAGCGCGCGCCGAAATCGTGGAGGACGTTCGCGATGCGCTCGCACCCGGCGACGATGTCGTCGTACGAGACGCCACGTTTTCCGTGTGTGAGGAGCGCGGCGGCGACGAGCGCGCCGGGTGTTACCGCGGTAACACGGTTGATTTCGTTCATCACGCGGTACGCGAGCTTCGTCACCATCGCGCGGCGGCGCGCGGGCGTGATCTTGTCGCCCGCGAGCTCTCGGACGAGATCGTCCAGCCGCTGGATCTCGCCGAACTGCACGCTCACGCGACCGTAGCGTTGGCCGAGCACCTTCGTCGTGCCGAGGAGCGCGCCCATGTCCTCTTTCGATTTCTCGCCGCCCGACACCTCGGTCACGAACGCTTCTTCTTCTACGAGGCGCTCGTAGCCGATCGAAATCGGAACGAAGAACGTCTTCGTCTCGCTGAGCCCGAGCGCCGCGTCGACGACGATGTTCAAGAGACCGAGCTTCGGCGCGAGGAGCTTTCCCGTGCGCGAGCGCCCGCCTTCGAGAAAAAATTCGAGCGGCCATCCGTCGCGCAGTACCTTGCGCATGTAGGCGTCGACGACGGCTTGATAGAGGCGATCGCCTTTGAAGCTGCGGCGAATGAAGAACGCGCCGGCGCGCCGCAGGATCGGACCAATCGGCGCGAAGTTGAGGTTGTCGCCTGCGGCGATGAGCGGGAGCTGAAGGTGGTGGTGATAGAGGACGTACGTGAGGACGATGTAGTCGATGTGCGATTTGTGGCTCGGAAGGAGAACGACGGAGCCTTCCTTCGCCGCCTCGCGCACGCGATCGATTCCCTCTTTGTCGACCTCGAGCTCCGTGTACATGCGGCCGACGGTCTGATTGAACGCGTTGTCGAGCAGCGTGAGGACGTTCGCGTCGGGAAGCGCCTCCATCTCTTGGAGCATCGCGTCTGCTTTTTGCGTGAGCACGCGCCGCTCGCTCGCGCCTTCGCCCGCCATGTCGTGGATGATTTTTTGGAGGCGCGGGCTCCGCAGCACTTCGTCGCGCACGCGATCCGCCGGTTTTCGCGTCGGACCAACGACGGCGCGGCGCTCGCGTTCGAGCCTTCGAAGGAGCGTGTACGTCATGCGACGCACGAGCACGCCGTCCGCGTCGCCGTTCTTCGCCGTGAGCTTCGCGCTCTCGGACTCGATGAATGCCTGCACGTCGAGCGGCTCGCCCGCGCGCATCGTCACGTGACGGTAGTTCGCGAGAAACTGCGCGACCGCGCGAATCTTCCCGGGCCACTCGCGCGGACCGAGGATCGCGTCGACCGCGTTGTGCTTCGCGGCGTCGCCGTGCTTCGACCACACGAACACCTGCGGCACGAGCAAGATGGGACGCGCGCCCTTCGCGGTGTTCTGGCGCTGCACTTCGAGGATGGTGCGAAGCGAGCGGTCGCCCTCGATCACGTGTCCGCGCGCGCCCGGGTCGAGCAGCGTCGGCGGGCGCTTCAGAAAAAGCGCAGCCGATGCGCCCGACGAGACCGCGAGGCGCAGATCCTCCGCGTCCGTCGACTCGTCGCGCGCGAGCGCGTTGAGCCATCCGCGCCCCATCGGCTCGAGCACCCAGAGCCCGAGGTCGTTCGCGAAGTAGACCTGCGGGAGCTTGTGGCGCTTCGTCAGGTAATCGAGCGCGAAGAAATCGACCGGCGACAAATTGCGGAGGACGTAGACGACCGTCCCGCGGGACTCGGCGCGCCGCACGCTGCCCGTCCAGGCCTCGTCGACTTGAATGTGCTCGAAGAACCGGTGGTACGCCCAACCGAGGATCGCGTTGGGCTCGTAGGGCACGAGCGGCCGCCGTCGAAAGTCGTTCGCCACTTCGCTTCCGTCCGTTCTACCATCACCTCCTCTATCAATGATCCGAATCAAACGTATCGATCACGTGGCGATTTGCGTCGCTGATGTCGACGCCGCGAAGGCCGCGTGGCAGCGCGCGTTCGGCATCGAGGGCACCGTGCGCGAAGTCGTCGCGTCGCAGAAAACCGACGCGATGCTTCTCCCGGTCGGGACCGGTGAGACCGCGCTCGAGCTGATCGCGCCCAAAGGGAACGACGGCCTCGAGAAATTTCTCGCGAAGCGCGGCCCGGGGCTCCATCACGTCGCGATCGAGGTCGAGGACATCGAGGGCGCGCTCGCGCTGCTCGGGTCACTCGGAGTTCGCCTCATCGACACAGCGCCGCGCATCGGCGCGCGCGGTCACAAAGTGGCCTTCATCCATCCAAGCGCGACGGGCGGCGTGCTCGTCGAGCTCGTCGAGTCCACGCTCGGGCACCCGTAAAACACTTGGTCCGTGCGGCTTTGCGTTGTAGGTTGGGTCCCATGACGCACGGATTTCTGCCGCGGGCGCGTGGCCTTCTCCTCGCGACGATGATCGGCGCAGGCGCATTGTCGACGAGTAGCTCGGCGTTCGCTGTGGGCACGCAAACCGCGCCCAACGTCAACGACGCGAAGAAGCACTACGGCGAGGGCGAGAAAAAATTCAAAGCCGGCGACTACGCGGGCGCGCTCGCCGAGTTCCAAGCGGCCGAGGCGATCAAAGCGGCGCCGCAAGCCGAGCGCTTCATCGGCATTTGCCAGGACAACCTCGGTCACTTCACCGACGCGGTGACGTTCTACGAGAAATTCCTCGCGGCCGTGCCGGACAAGATGAAGAAAGAGGGCGACGAGATCAAAGCGCGCGTCGCGCAGATCAAAGCGATGCCCGGCCGCATCCACATCGAGACGACGCCGCCCGGCGCCGCGATCCTGGCCGACGGAAAATCGATGGGCACGACGCCGAGCGACGTCGAGCTCACGCCCGGCAAGCACCTCCTTCACCTCGAGCTCGCCGGTTACCTCCCGATCGACAAAGACCTCGACGTCTCGTACGGCGCGAAGACCGACATGAAGACCGATCTCGTCGCCAAGCCCGTCGAGCCGCCGGTCGCGACGACGACCCCGCCGCCCGAGACGACGAAGCCCGTCGAGCAGCCGAAACCGGAAGAGAAGAAAGAGACGCGCAGCAAGCTCCCCGCGTTCATCACGGGCGGTCTCGCGATCGTCGCCGTGGGCGTCGGCACGGGCTTCGGCATCGCGGCGCTCATGAAGAAGAGCGACTTCGACAAGACGCCGACGAGCGACATCGCCGACACGGGCGAGAACTTCGCGCTCGTCGCGGACATGGCGTTCGGCGTTGCAATCACGCTCGGCGTGACGAGCGCCGTCCTCTTCTTCACGAACGACGACGACGCCGGTGCTGCGGCGCCCGCGAAGGCTTCGCACGCCGAGCCGCAACGCCGCGTCGCGAAGAAACACCCCGTGCGGATCATCCCGACCCCATTCATCTTGCCGAACGGCGGCGGCGCCGGCGCACTGGTTCGCTTCTAGGAGACTTTGATGTTGCCGAAGAACATGCGTAACAAGCTTCCCATTGCCGCGGTCGCGCTCGCCATCACGGCGCTCGCCGGGTGCGAGCTCCTCGTCGATTTCGATCGCACGAAGATCGACGGCGGCTCGCTCGACGGGACGACGACCGACGTCACCAACAACGACGTCGTCACGAACGACGTCAAGAGCGACACACCGACCGACACGAACAACGACGTCGTCGTCAACGACGCAGGCGACGGCTCGACGAACGACGCGAACGACGGCTCGACGGCCGACGCGGACGCGAGCACCGCCGACGCGGACGACGGCGCGGCCGACGCGGATGACGGCGCATCGAGCGATGGCGCCGACGAATAAGCGGAAAGACTCGTCTACTTCTTGATGCAGCGCGGGAGCGTCGGGCTCGGCCGGCACGCCCAGCCGTTGCCGCAGTCGGTGTCGATGCAGCACGCGTCCGTGCAGTATTTTTCGGCGTTCTTCGTGTCCGTGTAGCAGACGCCGCTCTGGCAATCGTTGTTGCTCGAGCAATTCGCGCCGAGCCCGTTCGAGCCGACCTGCGTCTCCGAGCAGAGCGGAACGTAATCGCCGGCGGTGGATTGCTCGTAGTAGCAGCGCGCGGGGAACCCGCCGAGCGTTCCGCACGACGACGTGCTGCAACACTCGTCGATGCAGCGCCCGCCGGTGAAGAGACCGTAGTCGACGCACGCGTCGTTGTGGCAGTCGGTCGGGCTGCTGCAGCTCGCCCACTGTCCGCCGGTGCCGGTGCTCGCCGTGCAGTAGAGGCCGTCGTGGTTGTCCATCGTGTCGAACGCGCACGCCGAGCCGATCGCGCAGTCGCCGTCGCTGCAGCACGCGTCGCCGCAGTGCTTGCCATCGTTCGCGAGCACGCCCGATCGGCAGCGCGTCGCCGAAGTCTCGCCGGTTCCGCCTTTTTCTCCGCCGAGCGTGCTGCCGCGTCCGAGCTTCGTCGGGTCGACGCAGTAGCGTCCGCCGGTGCCCGAGTCATAGCAGACGAACGCGGGAGGACACGCGAGCGACGAACAACACGGCTCGGTGCACATGCCTTTTCCGACGGACGGAAGCACGCCCGCGCCGACGATCGTCGAGTCGGCGCAGAAGAGCGGCGACGTGCATTCGGAGTCGGCGGAGCACGCCTCGCCGATGCCGAGCGTCGTGTTGCTCACGCACGTGTGCGTGACCGCGTCGCAGTGCTCGTTCGCCGGGCACGTTCCCGCGTCGGGATCGCACGGATTCGTGACGCACTTTCCGTCGATGCACACGGCGTTGCCGGTGCACGTCGCGCCGTCGTCGATCTTGCCGTTGCAGTCGTTGTCTTTGCCGTCGCAGAGCTCGGGCGCGCCGGGAAAGACGGATGGGTCGTTGTCGTCGCAGTCGACGTTCGTCGGCTTGCCTTGGCTGTCGAGCGAACCGCACCACGTGAAGCCGTCGCCGTCGGCGTCGCAGAGCTTTCCGTCGTCGACCTTGCCGTTGCAGTCGTTGTCGAGGTGATCGCAGATGTCTTGCGTCTCGCACGCCTTGCAACCGGAGCCGTTGCAGTATTGCCCCTTCGGGCACGCGTCGAGGCTCGTGCCTTCGCACGTGAACTGCGGAACCGTGTCGCTGACGATCGCCTCGCACGAGAGGAGCGCGACGACGCTCGCGGCGCCGGCGATCACGATCGCGTGCTTGAGGCTCGACTTCAAAACGTGCCTCCGATGACGAGGCCGCGTCCGGTGGGCGAGATCGTCACGTGCGGGTGGCTGTCGCTCTTCTTCGTACGACCGAAGTACACGCCGAGCGTCACGCCGGTGAAGACGAGGCCGGTGAGAAATCCGATGTCGGCGACGATCGCGTAGAAGTTCGCTTGGTCGACCATCGCCTTCAGCTGCGAGTACGTGCCGTTCGCGCCGGGTTCGCCTGCGGCGCCGGTGACGTAGTTGCTCGGCGGCCGCGAGGTGATCGCAACAACGCCGAACCCAGCGCCGATGCCGAAGCCGCCGAGCGCGAGAACGCCCATCGTGGCGGTGAGCCCATCGAAGCGACCGTGCGGCGTCGAAGGTTGGGGGACGTAGACGGTCGTCGTCGGCGCGGTGGTCGTGGTCGCCGTGGCAGTCGCGGTGGGTGTGACGTGGGCGCGCGCGCCTTCGAGTCGTTTGATGATCGTCTCGGCGCGTGCGCGCTCGGCGGGCTCGATGTCCATGTCGAGATAGAGGCGATAGAAGTGGAGCGCTTCGTCGATGTGCAGCGCCTTCTCGTGGACGATGCCCAAGTTGAAGACGAGATCTTTGGCGTACGGATCGAGCGCGCGCGCCGTCTCGAGCTCTGCAATGGCGTCAGGGTAGTTGCCCGCTTCGTAGAGGCTGCGCGCCTTCGCCATGTGCGTCAGCGCCGCCTTCACGGCTTCGGGCGACGGGCGCTTTCCATCGGCGTGCACCTCTGTCGCATGCATCACGACCAGCGGCGCGATGGCGATCGCGACCCAACAAGCAAGGAGGCTTCGGCGCACGACCCGTGCAGCATAGCGTGGTTCGTGGTGGAGGTGTAAGGCGGCGAAAGCGCGCGCGTTGGAGCTTCATGCAAGCCAATCCGTGCATCTTGTCGCTTTCGGGCATCGCCTGTGTTGCGATCGTTTTCGCGTCGTCGCCTGCGTTCGCGGACGCGACGATTTCAGTCGGCAACGGTCACGACTACGCGCGCCCGCCCGTCGTCGTCGTCGAGGACAACCCGCAACCCTATCTCTTCGAAGAGCCGCACGAGACGCTTCCGAAGGATCCGTATCGCGCGCCGTTTCGGCTGACGATCGGGCCGGCGGCGATCACGTCGGGGCAGGGGATTGGACCGGGGCTGCTCGCAGCCGCGGACTTGGGGAGTGGAACGGTCGGCGTTCGATTGTCGGCGGCGTGGTTTCGCGGCGAGGCGAACGGAGATCCGACGGCGCGCCTCGGTGCGACGCTCGGGATGTACTCGGGCGAGCTCGTGCTCGATCTGCACAAGGGCGGTCCGCTCCATCCAGTCTTGGCGCTCGGGCTCGGAGCAGTCGACATCGGAAAAGGCGCGGCGGGCGATGGCTGGGCCGTCGCGGGTCTCGGGCGCATCGGGCTCGAGTACGCGGTCACGCTCGAAGACGCCGACGTGCGCGTCGGCGTCGGGTTGACAGGCGCGCTGCTCGGACCGTCCGACGCGGTGATCGCCGACGCGCGCGCGTTCGCGATGATGAACGCGACGTTCTCGATCGGCTTTTAGGTCCTGCTAGAGTGCGCCGCGAATGACGGCGTTCGCGGACATTTGCGCACGCGCTCGGATCGCCTCGCGCGCGCTCGCCACGGCGACGCGCGCCGAGAAGGACGCAGCGCTCTCCGCGGCGCGCGATGCGCTCGTCTCCAACGCCGCGCGCATCGCCACCGAGAACGAAGAAGACGTTCGAGACGCGCGCGCGCGAAGCACGCCCGACGCGCTCGTCGATCGACTCGTCCTCGATGTACCGCGCATCGAGTCCGTCGCGCGCAGCGTGAGCGAGATCATCGAGTCGCCCGACCCGGTCGGCGCGATCATCGAAGACCGCACGCGCCCGAACGGGATCCGCGTGCGCCGCGTTCGCGTCCCGCTCGGCGTCATCGGCATGATCTACGAAGCGCGTCCGAACGTCACCGCCGAAGCCTTCGCGCTGTGTTTCAAGGCGGGCAACGCCGTCATCCTCCGCGGAGGATCGGACGCCGCGCGCACGAGCACCGCGATCGCGAGCGTCATTCGCGACGCGCTCCCGCCGCGCTTTCGCGACGCGCTCCAGCTCGCGGACACGACGCGAGAGAGCGTGCTCGAGATGGTCCGCGCCGAAGGTGCGATCGACCTCGTCATCCCGCGCGGCGGGGAAGCGTTGATCCGTTTCGTCACGGACAACGCGAAGGTGCCGGTCGTTCAACACTACAAAGGCGTCTGCCATCTCTTCGTCGATGACGGCGCGGACATCGACGAAGCGATCCGGATCGTCACGAACGCGAAGATGTCGCGCCCGGGCGTGTGCAACGCGCTCGAGTGTCTGCTCGTCGGCGAGTCGATCGCGCCGAGCTTTCTCCCGCGGCTCGCGGTCGCGCTCGAACATTGCGAGATTCGCGGTTGCGAGAAGACCGTTGCGCTCGTCCCGCGCGCGAAGCCCGCGACGCCCGACGATTTCGGTCGCGAGTTTCTCGATCGCATCCTCGCCGTGCGTGTCGTGCCGTCGCTCGACGGGGCGCTCGAGCACATCGCGCGCTACGGATCGGGCCACACGGAAGCGATCTCGACGCGCGACGAAGCGCACGCGGCGCGCTTTCGCGCGGAGGTGGACGCGGCATGCGTCGTCGTCAACGCGTCCACGCGCTTCCACGACGGCGGCGAGCTCGGTCTTGGCGCCGAAATCGGCATCGCGACGAGCCGCCTCCACTGGCGCGGCCCGATGGGACTCGAATCGCTGACGACGATGAAGTGGCTCGTCGACGGCGCAGGCCACACGCGTTGAGCGGGTTGACGACCTGCCATCCCGGATGATTTGCTCCGCGCGGAGGTCATCGATTGGCGAGCCGCAAACGCGACGGGCATGAAATCAAGCTGAGAGCATCTCATCACGGCAAAGAAGGCCCGAAGACGCGCGCGCGCCCCAAGCCGAAACCGAAGAAGCCGGTACGCAAGCTTCCACCGCCTGCCGCGCGCGCGCTCGCACCCGCGCCCGCGCCGGCGCCCGTGCGCAAGACGAAGCTCGAGCACGTTCCGACCGAGAGCGTCGCGAGCGACAGCGCGCGCAAGCTCGCGATCGACATCGCGGCTGCCGCGCTCGAGAAGAAGGCCGTCGGCTTGGAGATTCTGGACGTCGCGGGTCGCACCGACTACGCGGATTTCCTCGTTCTCATGTCGGGCCGCAGCGATCGTCAGGTCGCGGCGCTCGCGGACGGCATCGAAGAAGCGCTGCGCGCGAGCGGGCGGCGCGCCGTGAACGTCGAAGGGCGCCAGGCGTCACGCTGGGTCCTCCTCGATTTCGGCGATGTCATCGTCCACGTGTTCCAAGAGGAGATTCGCTCGATGTACGACCTCGAAGGCCTCTGGCAGGACGCGCGGCGCCTTCCCGTGTCGGTCTGATCGCTCGACTCCTTCTTGTTTTTCTTTCGAGCGATGATGAAGGCGATCGCGACCGACAAGAAGTAGAGCACGACGAGCGCGCCGCTCACGGCGATCTGGCTCGTGATCTCCGGACCAGGCGTTGCGATCGCACCGACGACGAACGAGAGCAAGATGGCCCAACGCCCGAAGCGCAGGAGCTGCATCGGCGTGACGATGCCGGCGAGCGAGAGGAACGTGATGAAGAGCGGCAGCTCGAACACGAAGCCGAACGCGAGCAGCATGCGCGTCGCGAAGTCGAGATAGAACTCGAGCGTCGGGCGCTGCGTGAGCACGGTGCCGCTCTCCGAGACTTGTCCGAGGAGCGAGAAGAAGTAATTGAACGTGAAGGGGAACGCGACGTAGTAGGCGAACGCGACGCCCGACATGAACAGCGTCGTCGAGAAGACGACGAACGGGACGACGAATTTCTTCTCGCGGCTGTAGAGGCCCGGGCTGATGAACGCCCAGAGCTGGTAGAAAATGATCGGCGCGGCGGCGATGATTCCCGCGACGAGCGAGAGCTGGAGATAACCGATGAAGACGTCGCCGGGCGAGAGCGTCTGGAGCTCCGGCACGCCGGGCATCTTGCGCGCGATCCACGCGCGCTCGTACGGGTGCACGAGCCACGCGAGGATCTGAACGCGATACGCCCACGCAACGCACGTCGTCACGAGCACGCCGATCGACGCGCGCACGAGTCGCGATCGGAGCTCCGCGAGGTGCTCCCAGATCGTCATCTTGACGTCGGATTCGGGCTCGGGGTTGCTCGCTTCGGTCGTCATTCGGCCTCCCGCGTGGGCGTCTCCCAACCCGCGTCGAGCGCAGCTTCTTCTTTCTTGGGCTTTTCGGGGATCTTCGCCGTGGCGTCACCGAGCATGTAGAGCGGGTCGTCGGCGAGCGCGCTCTTCGGGAGCGAGCCGTCGTAGACGATCGCGGTGTCGGGCAGCGCGCCGTACGAATCTGCGCCTTCGCGCGGGTTCTCGCGATCGCGCTCGACGAACATTTCGGAGAAGACAGGCGCGCCGTACTCGTGCGTTGCGGCGCTCGCGGTTGCGACCGCGGCCGTCGTCGCGGCGGCTTTCAAATCCGATTTCACGACGCCGTCGAGCTCGCCGCGCGCGAGCTTGCGGATCTCGCGGATGTCGTTGTCGAGGCCTTCGGTGCGGAGGACGTCGTCGATGCCGCTTTGCGCGCGGAGATCGGCCGCCATGCGCCGGAGCTTCCCGGCCCATTGCCCGAGCTTGCGGAGCACCTTCGGGAGCTCCTTCGGGCCCATCACGACGAGCGCGACGATCACCACGACCGCGAGCTCGCCGAAGCTCATTCCGAACATCACGATCACCTTAGCATGTTGCGTGCGTGTGCTAAGTTCGGCGCGTGCTCGTTGCAGCTCGAGTCGCAGTTCAAGGCGAAACGCCCGAGTCGCTCGTCGCGCGCATTCCAGAGCTCGAGCTCGCGGAGGCGCGGCGTGTGATCGCAGCCGTGCACCGCGACGAAGACATTCGCGCGCCGATTCAGGGCATGCGGCGCACCGCGCGCGCCGCGCTCCACGCCGCCGCGCACGTCCCACGCCTCGCACGCGTGAGCGAACAAAAAAGCCTGCTCGATCCGTTTCGCAAGCTCGCGCTCGCCGGCGAGGACGGGCGCGCGTTCGAGACCGTGCGCATCCCGCTCGAGCGCGCCGGTCGCTTCTCCGTGTGCGTCAGCTCGCAAGTCGGGTGCGCGCTCGCGTGCGCGTTCTGCGCGACGGGTCGCCTCGGGTTGCTCCGCAACCTCGAGGCGTGGGAAATCGTCGAGCAGGTGAGGGAAGTGCGGCGCACGCTCGAGCAGCGAAACGAGCGCGTGCACGGCGTCGTGTTCCAAGGCATGGGCGAGCCGCTCGCGAACCTCGACCGCGTGCTGCGCGCGATCGCGGTGCTCACCGATCCGTGCGCGCAACCCGTCGACGCGCGCGCGATCACCGTGTGCACGTCGGGCATTCCGAGCGGCATCTTGCGGCTCGCGCGCGAAGCCCCGCGCGTTCGTCTCGGGGTCTCGATCGGCACGGCGATCGCGGGAGACCGCGCGTCCATCATGCCCATCGACGAGACGCACCCGCTCGACGACGTGCTCGACGCCGCCGCGGTTCATGCGCGCGCGAGCACGTACGCGCCGATGTGGGCCGTCACGCTGCTCGATGGCAAGAACGACTCTCCCGAGCACGCGCGCGCGCTCGCCGACCGCGCAAAACGCTTCGAGCGCGAAGCGGGCGTGAGGCCGCGCATCAGCATCATCCCGTACAACGCGATGCCATCGGACCTCGGCGCCGATCCATTCGCGCGCTCGCGCGCGCACGACGCGTTTCGCGACGAGCTCGTTCGGTCCGGCGTGTTCTCGCACACGCGCTACAGCGGCGGCTCGGACGTCGCGGCCGCTTGCGGCCAGCTCGCCGCGCGCCCCGAAATTCGCGCGGAGTGACCGCGCCCTCGTGTTAGGTTCGCCGCGTGCGACGGGTCGGGATCGGGATCGCCGCTTTTCTGTGCGCGGCGCGCGCACACGCATCGCCTGAGGATCTCTTCGGGTACGGCGCGCGCTCGCCCGCGATGGCCGGCGCAGGCACCGCGATCAGCGATGACTTCGAAGCCGCATACACGAACCCCGCGCTCCTCTCGCGCATCGCGCGCCCGAAGCTCGCGCTCGGATTCATGGGCGCGAACTTCGACGAAGAAGCCCACGGCGACGGCTTGCCCGGCCGCATCGAAGATCGCTCCGCGCGCGGCCTCGACATCGGCGCGGATCTTCCGATTCCGTTTTCGGGAATTCTCGATCACCGCGTCGCCGGCGCGCTCGCGTTCTACACGCCGAGCGACGTCGTCGTGCGCGGTCGCATTCTCTATCCGGAGATCCCGCAGTTTCCGCTCCTCTCGGATCGCGCGCAGTGCGTCGCGATTCGCATGGGCATCGGCATCGACATCGGTCACGGTCTGCGCATCGGCGGCGGGTTCGGCGCGCTCGCGGAGATCGTCGGCAGCGTCGTCGTCGCGACGGACTCGACGGGCAAGGTCGGATCGCGCATCGACGATCAGCTCGTCGCGACGTACGCGCCGATCCTCGGCGCGTCGTGGGAGCGCCCGCACACGCCGCTCATCGGCGACGGGACGCTCCGCGTGGGCGCGGTGTTTCGCGGGGCGCTCGCCGCGCGCTTCTCCGTGTCGATCGACGCGACGAAGCTGACGTCGCTGAACATCCCCGTCTTCAACATCGCGGGTCTCGCGCAATACGATCCGCTGCAAGCGGGGCTCGAGGTCGGTTGGGAGAACGCGAAGTGGAAGCTCTCCGTCGGCGCGACGTGGAAGCACTGGAGCGATTATCCCGGCCCACTCGAGCCGACGATCACGTGTCCAACGGACAACCCCGACTGCGGCGCGCCCGACGTCACGCGTCTCGGCTTCTCCGACACGATCGTTCCGCGCGCCGCGATCGAGCGAACGTTCGCGCTGACGACGCGCGCCGCGTTCCACGTGCGCGGCGGATATTTCTTCGAGCCGTCACCCGCGCCTTCGCATCTGCCGTCGTCGTCCGCGTTCGACGTCGGGTCGCTCCAATCGATCACGGTCCCGACGCGCTTCTTCGACACTGATCGGCACGTCTTCACGGCGGGCCTCGGCATCAGCTTGAAGAAACCGCTCCCGCTCGACGTCGACACGTACGCGCAAGTCCACGTCCTCGCGCCGCGCACCGTCACGCTCGACGCCGGCGAGCCGGACGGCTCGCAGTCGACCGGAAATCTCTCCGGCTCGATCGTGGTGACGGGCATTCAAGTCGGAGTGGGCTTCTGATGCGCGCCACCCAAAAATTCCTTTTGGCGTGCTTGGCGTCTTGGCGGTTTTTCTCGTCCGCGGACGCGCATGCCAACCCACTCGACACCTTCGGCTTCGGATCGCGCGGCACGGCAATGGGCGACGCACAAGTCGCGGACGCCGCCGACTTCTCCGCGAACTACTACAACCCGGCGGGTCTCGCGCGCGCCAAGCATTTCGAAATCGCCGTCGGATATTTCCGCGCGACGCACGAGCTCCAAACGAACGGCCAGAACAACAACGTCGATCCCGTCGCCGGCCTCGTCGGCGGTCTCGTCGTTGCCCGGAAAAATTCTCGGCATCCCCGTCGCGTTCGGGCTCGGGCTTCACATCCCCGACGATCGCCTCTCGCGCGTCCGCGATCTCCCGCAGACGCAGCCGCGCTGGGAGCTCTACGACAATCGAAATCAACGCGTGTATCTTGCAGCCAATTTGGCGCTGCAGCCGCTCCCGTGGCTGACGATCGGCGGCGGCTTGTCGTTCATGGCGGCGACGCACGGCACGCTCGACATCACCGGACAAGCGGATCTCTTCAGCGTGTACGAGTCGCAGCTCCGGCACGAGGTCGACGCGGATCTCACGGCGATTCGGTATCCGCAGTTCGGCGCGCGCGTCGAGCTCTCGAAGCGCGCGTCGGTCGGCGTCGCGTATCGCGGATCGTTCGCGCTCGATCTCAATCTCAGCGCGCGTCTCTTTGGCGCGCTCGCGACGGGCAACACGGCGTCCACCATTCTCACGACGGCGTACTACGCGCTGCAAACGGAGAGCGTCGACGCTTACCTCCCGCAGCAGGTCGTCGTCGGCGGGAGCTTCTTGCCGCTCGATCGGCTCAAGGTCAACGTCGACTTCACGTGGATCAACTGGAGCGCGTACGTCACGCCCGTCGCGAACCTCGACGTCACGCTCAACATCCCGCCGCCCGCGGGCGGGTGGCCGCCGAACATCACACCGCCGACGGTGCCCGCAAAGACCATCGCGATCCCGCTCGTGATGAGCGATCGCATCGTTCCGCACGTCGGCTTCGAGTGGGAAGCCGTTCACACGAATCGCGTTCGCGGATTCTTGCGCGGCGGCTACTCGTTCCAGAAATCGCCGATCCCGCCGCAAACCGGCGCGACCAACTACCTCGATCGCGATCGCCACACCGCCGCGATCGGCGCCGGCGTGACGCTCGACAAACCGATCTCGATCTTGCCCGGCGACTTGCGCTTCGACGTGCACGCGCAGTTCGACATTTTTCCGACCGAGGTCACCGAGAAATCCAATCCCGCCGATCTCGTCGGCGACTACACCGCGGGTGGTTTCATTTGGAACCTCGGCGCGACGATGGTGGTGGGGTTCTGATGAAGCGCGCAGCTCTCGTCGTCATGGTCGTCGGCGCCGCGTTTCGTTGCTCGACGATCGCGGAGAACGCGGGCGGCGATTCGAATTTGCCGAGCGCGGGCGTCGGCCCGTTTCGAAAGCTCTCCGGCGCGGAGGTGAACGGGACGGCGCCGTTCGTGCTCGACGATCAAACCGCAGACTACCGTCAGCCGTGCGCGCTCGCGCTGGATGAGTCGACCGGCGCGGTCGCGCTCTACGTCGTGATGGCGTCGCAAGGCCACGACGTGATCGCGCGCACGCGCGCCGCCGATGGCCGAACGTTCTACGGCGCCACGACCGACATCGGCCACAAACCGCAGCAAGTGCTCGCCTCCGATCAAACGTGGGAGGGACCCGACCTCGCGCGGCCGAGCGCGATCGCGGTCAGCGGCGGCGTATGGTTGTATTATACAACTAATGGATCCGTCGGCCTCGCGAAGAGCAGCGACGGCCTCGCGTTCACCAAAGTGGGCACGCCGGTCCTCGCGGCGGACGCGACGGGACCCATCACGTCCGCGAGCGTCGCCGCGTTGCCGGATGGAACGTTCGACATGATGTTCACCGTCGGCGATTCGATCTACGAAGCCACGAGCATCGACGGAACCGCATTCGCGCGCGCGCCAGGTCCCGTGCTCGCGCCCGCGCCGCCGAAGACGGATCTCGCGCCCGGCGAGATCCCGCCGTTCGACACGGAGAGCGTCGGCGAGCCGCTCCTCGTACCGCGGACGACCGCAGCGGACCGCCTCCAAATACGTGTGCTCTACACGGGTCACGCGCAGGGCGCTTCTTCGGCGATCGGGTTCGCGGCGCGCTACGGCACGACCGGCCCGCTCGTGCGCGCGGACGGCGCGGTGTACGCGGTCGGCAAGAACGAGAGCGCGCCCGCGCTCTTCGAGGGGACGTTCACCTCGGCGGACGCCGGCACGGTGACTGGCTCGCTCCTTTACGTCGAGCAAGATCAGACCGCGTCGAGCGGCGCGTATCGCGCGATCGCGAGCGGCTTCTCGCCGCCGCCGCTCGTGCTCCCGGCGGCCGATCGCGATTTCCCGTCCTCGCCGTGATCAGCTCCCGATCCACACGCCGAGCCGGTTGAGCATCGCGACCTCCCAGCGGAGCTTCGCTTCCTTCACGTCGAGCGAGCGACCGCTCTCGCCGCGCCGTCGCCGATTTTTGATGAACGCGATCTCGACGAGCGCGAGCTGTTTCTTGCGGCGGTTTCTGAACATCGACCAGCCTTGTCCGAAGAGCGAGCCCATGTTGCGCCAGCCGAGCGCGAAATACGTCGTCACGAGCCGGAGCTCTTGCGGGTGCAAGAGCGCGCCGACCTCGGGCAAGAGCTCGCGGATCACGATCGATCGATCGCGCACGACGAGGCACGCGAGCAGAACGAAGAAGAGAAAATCGATGAACCACGAGATGAGGATCATCACGACGGTGCCTTCGGCGTGGAAGAACGTCGGCAGCGCGTTGTGCATCGCGTGCATCAAGACCGCGCAAAAGTAGCCAAAGAGCGGAGCGAAGAGCTTCACGAACCAGCTCCGCGCTTCGACGGCGATGCCGAATCCGAGACCCGTGCACGCGGTGAACGTGCAGTGCGAGAGCCCGAGGAGCACGGTGCGCAAGAAGAGCAAGCCCACGAAGCCCGCCGCGCCGGACTCCGCGTACGCTTGCGCGACGTAGAGCGTGTCTTCCGTGAGCGTGAATCCGAGACCCACCATGCCGCCGTAAATCGCTCCATCGAGCGGACCATCGAGCTCCTTCACGCCCATCGCGCTGATCGCAGCGATCATCGCGACGCCGAGACCTTTGAAGCCCTCTTCGAAGATCGGTGCGAGCACCGTCGCGCCGAAATCCTGGATGCCCTGGTTCATCGAATTTGCGCCGGTGACCGCCATCGCGACGCCTTCGCCGACCGCGCTCGAGAGACCGCCGCCGACCGTCGCAAAGAGCGCGCCCCACACGAACGCGAGCGTGAGGAGCCACCACGGCTCGGGCTCGAAGCGATCGATCCAGCGAATGACGAGGGCGTACGTGATGACGAACGGCGAAACGAAGAGAACGCCGAGCATCATGCCGACGAGGAAGTCCATCCTTCCTCGACCATATCAGATGCGAAGTTCCTCGCGCGTGCAGGCTTGCACGCGCGATGAGACTACCGCGCGAGCTTCATCGTTGGGGCGTCGACGATCGTATGGGACGTCTCGGGAACGAGGAGCTGCCCGCCGCGCTGGTGATCGAACGGCGTGAAGTAACCCGTCACCTTCGATCCGTTGGCGAGGTTGGCCGTGTAGGGCGTGCCGCTGACGACGCCCGAGACGGGCGCGGTGCCTTCGTCGGTGATCGAACCGTCATCCGCGACGAGGAACCAGTGGTACATCGTCGGCTTGGACGGAAGGATCATGTCCGCGCCGTTGTCCGTCGCCACCCAATCGAAGAGCGCCGAGTACGTGTAGTCGCTGATCCAGTCGTATGCGCAGTAGCCCATCACGTCGAAGAAGAACGACGAGGCGTAGTCCTGCTTCGTGAACGGATCGTAACCGAGCACGCCGATCGCGCCGTTCGAGTAGGGATATCCGGGATCGATTCCTTGCGGCGTCGAGCAGCCTTGCACCGCTTGCGACGTCGGCGAGTGCTCGCGACCGTGACCGTGGCCGACCTCGTGCGCCATCGTCTGGCCGGTGGCTTGTTGCGAGTTGGCGTCGCCGCCGTAGACGAGACCGATGCTCGCCTTCATCGAGTAGTTCGAAGGCGAGCTCGGCACGTTGCTGAGGCCCGCGACGCAACCACCGCCGCAGAAGCTCGCGAACGACGACGACGGTGCGAACGCGCCGTAGTAGTACGCGTTCACCGTCCCGTCCTTCGCGCGATAGTTCATCGTGAACCAGTTGAGGAGCTGGCCCCAGTTGGATCCGTTGGCGGTCGGAATCGCGCCCGTGTACGTGATCGCGGATTTCACCGTGAGGTTGGCCGCCGTGACGGGATACATGCCGCGCACGACGTCTTGGTACGCGGTGACGTCGGCCGAGCCAGTCGAAGGCGTACCGCCGCCGCTCGAGAACACGATCGGATAGACGATGATGTTCACCGAGCCGGAGTTCTGCGCGCCGAGCGCGGTGGCCGTGCCGCTCGTCGGATATTGCGCGCCGGTGTTCGAGCCCGTCGCGCTGCCTTTCTGATCTTTCAGTTGGACGACGTAGGTCGTGTCCGTGCCGATGCTCGCTGCGTCGACGTTGAAGTTGAACGTCGTCGAGAGCGTCGCGTCTTGCGAGCCGCCGGCACCAGGCGAGAGCGCCGCGGTGAACACGTGCTGTTGGCCGCCCGTCGTGAGCGTGAGCACGCCCGTGACGGTGTGAGGTTGCCAACCGCTCATCGGCGAGACGAAGACGCGAACCATCGCTGGACGACCGACGACGATGGGCGCGTTCTTCGACGCGGGCGCCGCGTTCTTCACGATCGTCACCTCGACGCCTTGGAGCACCGTGATGTTCGTGATGTTCAAGTTCGCGACGAGCGGAGAGTCCGGCGGTGGAACGCCCGTGTCGCCATTGCCGCCGTCGTCGGTCGCGCCGTCGTCGGTCGTTGCGCCGTCGTCGCCGGCGTCATCGCCGAAGCCCGTCGAATTCCCCGAGCATGCCACGGCGCACGCGAGCAGAGAGAGCGATGCCAAGCCCAAGATCTGTTTCACGTCGGCCTCCACGTGCGATTCTACGCACCGAATCCGCCCCGTAAGGAAATCCTAGCAACAAAACGCACCGTTGCCGCTCGCGTCGTAAAGATTCGGCGCAGCGCGACGATTTTTACAGGCGGACAGGGAAATTCTGCGGCAACATACGTGTATAATACACGTAGCTCACGCAGGGTTCGTGTCGTGGAACTTGGTGAGGTCCATCGTGCGCGAGCCATCTTCGTTGTCGACGAGCACGTCGACGAAGCGCCGATTGAGGACGATGCGTTCGGCGTCCCAACTGTGGCGCGCGTGAACCGTCTGCGAGAGGGTCTCGTCGAGGCCGATGAGCGTCGCGACGATGCCGAGTTGCTCCGCGGCGATGCCCGCTTCGTCGAGGCCGAAGAACGGGCTCGCCTCGTCGATCGTGTGGAAGACGGTCCACGTGATCGCGAACATCGCGCTGTCCGACCGGTGGAGCTTGAGGTCGACGAGGCGCCGCATCGTCTGTCCTTCTTGCGTGACGAAGTTGCGCAGCGCTGCGACCTTGACCGACGCTTGGACGATCCGGTTCGAGCGTTCGTTCGCGATGCGGAACATCAGCGTCGGCTTGCCATCGAACGGCGCGATGACGGCGACGCGGCTGAAGAGGACGCGCGCGGTGGGGCGCGAGAACTTGGCGAAGAGGAGCCCGGTCGTCAGCGCGGTCACGAGGACGCCGGTGAATGCTTCGAGCGTGACGACGAGATGCGCGGCGCGCGTCACGGGAACCATTTTTCCGTAGCCGATCGTCGCGAGCGTTTGCACGCTGAAGAAGAAGCAGTCTTCGAAATTCCCCGGACGCACGCCTTCGATTCCGTTTCCGAGGAGCACGTAGGCGAGCGCGAACGCGACGTTGATCGTGATGAGCGCCGCGAAGATCAAGCCGAAGGTCGCCGGCCAGCTCGCGCGCATGAGCGTGTGATAGAAATCCGCGAGCGGGTGCAGTTTGCCGCCGATGCGGCGCACGACTTGGCCGCGCTCGATGCTCGGCGGTTGCCGCTTCTCGCTCATGGGTTCCACGCGCTCTCGATCGTGATCGAGCGCGCGCCGGCATCCCCCGCAGCGGGCGAGAACGTGGACATGCGCACGGGCGCGAGGACGCAGAGCATGCCGGCGAGGGCGCTGCTCGGCGGAGAGAAGACGACGTCGGGCGCGCCCGCGATTCCGCCCGCGTCGACGGGGAGCGTGATGCGCGCAGCGCCCGGCGCGACGCCTTGGCGTGTCTTGAAACACGCGTCGGCCGCGTCCGCGATGCGATCGATCATCGCGTGGGTGTCGTCGTCGGAGAAACCCGTCGCGCCCGCGAGCCCGACGGCGACGATGCCGCGCCGCGCGACGTACGCGTAACCCTCGGGCGCGGTCCCTGCATCGCGCACGACCGTGCCGTTCCCACCGGACCCATCGAGCACGTCCTTCGGTCCCGCCGCACACCCCAAGAGGAAGAGGATCGCCAAGGCGCCAAGACGCCAAGATAAAAGGGGGTGGGATGCGTGCACTCTACACACAAATCTTCTTTTGGCGCCTTGGCGCCTTGGCGATCTCTTCTCTTCCTAGGCGAGGAGGGCGCGGGCGATGACGAGGCGTTGGACTTGCGCCGTGCCCTCGTAGATTTGGAGGATTTTCGCGTCGCGCATCAGTTTTTCGACCGGGTAGTCTTTGACGTAGCCGTTGCCGCCGAAGACTTGGACCGCGTCGATCGCGCTTTGCATCGCTGCGTCTGCGCCGAACGCCTTCGCGTAGCTCGACGAGATCGGGTTGCGGATGCCTTGGTCGAGGCTCCACGCGGCCTTCTTCACGAGGAGCAGCGTCGCTTCGTAGCGGATCGCCATCTCGGCGAGCATCGCTTGAACGAGCTGGTGCTGACCGATGGGCACGCCGAACGTCTTTCGCTCCTTCGCGTACGCGACGCTCTCTTCGAGACACCTGCGCATGATGCCGCACGCGATCGCGCCGATGTCGGGGCGCGTTTGGTTGAACGTCTCCATCGCGAGCTTGAAGCCAAGGCCTGCCGGCGCGAGCACTTGCGCGGCTGGAATGCGAACGTCCTCGAGGAGCACCGTGTTCGTATCGCTCGCGCGCTGGCCGAGCTTGTCTTCGTGCTCGCCGACGCTCACGCCTTTTTGATCGCGCTCGACGATGAACGCGCCGATGCCTTTGTGCTTCAGCTCGGGGTTCTCCGTCGCGAAGATCACGTAGAACGACGCGAACGACGCGTTCGTGATCCAACACTTCGTTCCGGTGAGCACATAGCTGCCATCGGCTTCTTTCCGCGCGCGAGCCTGCATGCCTGCGACGTCGCTTCCGGCGTTGGGCTCGCTCGTCGCGTACGACGCGAAGATGGGCTCTTTGGCGAGCCAGCTGAGATACTTTTTCTTCTGCTCGGGCGTGCCGCCGAGCTTGATGGGCGTCGCGGCGAGGTTGTTCGCGCTCATCGACGTGCAGATCCCCGAACAGCCGTACGAGAGCTCCTCGGTGATGAACGTCATGTCGAGATCTTTGAGGCCGGGCCCGCCGTACTCTTCGGGGATGCACGGGTTCACGATGCCGAGCTCGTGCGCCGCGGCGAACACGTCTTTCGGGAAGACGGCTTTCTGATCGCACTCCGCGGCGATCGGGATGATGCGTTCTTTGGTGAAGCGGCGCGCTGCGTCTTGCAGGGCCTTTTGCTCTTCGGTGGGCTCGAAGCCGAACATTCGATTCACTCCTTGATGCGCCTGCGGCGCGTCTCGAGTCGTTTGCGCTCCGCGCGGACGCCGAGAATGTAGCCGAACACGGTGCCGATGAGCAGGACGCCTGGGATGAAGATCACGTGCTCGACGGGCATGCGCGAGGATCCTACTCAGAAAGCTCTTCGAGGTAGCGATAAGTTTCGCCGAGGGGACTTCGTTCGAGCGTGGAGAAATCTCCGCTGACGGCCACGGTCGCGCCGGTTTCGGACGTGAAGAGATATTGGCCGTAGTGGTTGTCGATGTCGTCGTAGTGGTCGAAGCGGACGATCGCGCCGGCTGCGAGACCTTGGATGGTCTCGAGCACGCGGTACTTGCGACCCTCTTTGAGGCGGTCGAGCGTGAGCGTTGACTTCATGCGTTCGATCGCGCGCGCGAGGTCGTCGAAGTGCGCTACGGGATCGCCGCCGTCCCATCCCGCGCGGCCCGGCGCACCCGCGTGAATGCGGAGCTTGCCGTCTTCGCCGTCGACGCGCGCGATGCGATCGCTCGTCGCGCTCGCGAATGCGATGTCGATTTGACGCGGCTGCCAGTGCGACCGCGCGAGCGACGGACGCAGCACGCACCTCGTCGCGAAGCGGCCTTCGATGCGCGCGGCGAGCTCGCGCGCGACGCTCTCGATGCGCGACGAGAGCTCGATGTTGCGCGCGTACGCTTCGTGCTGAGTCGCGACATTCTTCAGCATGTGTCGTTCGTCGAGCGGTCGATCGACGAAGAGACCGACGCTCGCGGCATCCCACTCTTCGCCGTGGAGCCACATCTCCGTCGGATCCGGCGTGCCGGGAGTCGAGACCGTCCAGCGCTCGTGGAACGCGTTGTCGAGGAGCACGCACGCGCGGAGCGCTTTGCCCGCGAGCGTCTCGTCGTGCTTTCCCGCGGCCCACGCGCGCGTCTCGCGCACGACCTCCGTGATCATGTCTTCGATCGCGTCCGCGATCGACACGTTCCACGATTTCGTCTTCTCGATCGAAATGCCGCACGTGACGGCGTGATTGCGCACGAGCACGGGCGCGCGGCCGTCCGGGAGCACGACGGCGAAACCGGAGAAGCGATCCGACGACGGGAGCGGGCGGACGGACGCGGTGAAGCGTTCGATCGCGAGGCGTGAAACGATGCGGTCGGCGAGCGCGCGCGCGTCGGGCATCGGCGGCGGGGTTGCGCGGATGCGATCGCCCGAGACGATCCAAACGCCGCGCGATCCGATGACGGAGAACACCACGTTCGTCGCGTCGAACGCGCCGCGAACGCCTTCGCGCCCGACGAGCAGCGCGGTACCGTCGTCGCGCCGTACGATCGCGTCGTCTCCCGAGATCGTCTCGAGCGACGCATCGAGCCCGACCTCGATGACTTCGACCTTCTCGCCGATCACGTAGAGCTCCGCGAGCGACTTCATGTACACGGTGCCGTTTCGACCTTGGAGCACGAGCGGCGCATCCACTTCGAACATGCGCTTCGTCTTGCCGGCGCGCGAGACGATCACCGCGTGCGAGTCGCCGTACGCAAGAAGACCCATGTGCGTCTCGACCAAGTACGTCGCGCCGTCACGTTCGCGCGCGTATCGCCACGCGACGCTTCCGTTCGGAGCGAGCGCGACGAGCTCATCGAGCGTGTCGATGACGAGCAGCCGTCCGAGCGTGTACGAAGAGCGCGCGGAGAACGTGACGATGCGTTCGAGGCGCGCGTCGCGCCGTTCCCACCGCTCGACGGACTCGTTCGTCATCGCCCAAAACGACGCGTCGTCGATCGGAAGCACGCCACGCTCGCCGATCATGTCGGCGCTTTGCGCAATCGTCGTGAATTTCTCGTCGAAGAGCGTGAGCGCGACGGTCACGCCGTCGTCGTCCAACGCGTTGGACACGATCCAGCCACCGCCGAACCTTTGCGGCGCGGGCATGTACCGCGCGCCCCGCGTGAAGCGGCGGCGGAGCTTCGCCCGCGGTTGTCCGTCGGGCAGGTGAAATTCGATCCATCGCTCTTCGGCGCCGTCCTGTGGAATGACGAGCCAGTGTCCGTCGTCGATGGCCATCGCGGAGCATTCGCCGGCGTCACGCGGCCACGCGATCGCGTTGCCTGCCGCATCGAGCACGACGTGCCCGTTCGTCACGGCGAGCAGCGCGCGATTGTCGTGACGCGCGAGCACGCTCGGCGCGCTCGAGAGCGGGAGCTGCACGAGCCCGCGCGCTTCGAGCCGGAGCAGCTCGGGCTCTCCCGTGAACAAGACGAGCGCTTCGCCGACCTCGAACCAATCGGTGAACGTTCGGTTCATGGGCAGATCGATCGAGAACGCGAGCGGCGGAGGCTTCGCGATGATCGACGCGTGGGCGGCGAGCGCGCGCGCCGCGGCTGCCCAGAGGCCGCGCGGCATCGCGCTCTCGATCGCCGTGACGCGCGCGGCGTCCGTCAAGTTCGGCGTGAGCGCGCGAAAAATCTCGATGAGCGCCGACGGCGACGTCCACACCGGCCCCTTGGGCAAATCGTTCGACACGAACAAACGCGCCAGCGCCGACGCGTCGTGATCGACGAACGCCGCGCGCGCGAGATCCGCGTCGATCTCCCATTCGTCGACGTACCCGAACTTCCCGTCGTCGACGACGGTCCAAAACCACTTGCCACACTCGCGACAGCGCACCGCGGAGTCCGTCGCGTGATGCGCCATGAGCTCGAGCCGCGGATCGAGCGCGTAGCTCGCGTCGCGAATCGGATGCTTGGTCACTTCTTCGCGGCGTCGGCTTTGTCGATCGCGCGCTCGAGCGTGTCGAGTCGCCGAGCGATGCCGCGCTGCCGCAGCCACAAGATCATCACGTAGACCATGATGATGATCCAGATGAAGACGTACGCTTCGACGAGGAGCTGCGTGCCGCTGTGCGCTTCGGGAATCGCCGTGCCCGCTTGGAACGCGGTCGCGCGATCGTCCGGGTTCGTCGATGCGGCGGATGCGGAGGGCGCTGTTTGCACTTGCACGTCGAGCTTCACGCGGCCTCCTCGTCGACCATGCCGAGATCGAGCGCGTCGAGCTCGGCGCGTTCGAGACGGTTGTGGAGCATGCGCTGGCGCGTGCGAACCCAGAGCAGCGCGATCACGAAGAGCGTGAACGCGCAGAAGGAGAGGGTGAGCGCGAGCTTCATGTCGGGGTGCTGGAGGCCCCCGCCTTTTCCGGTGATGACCGCGGGATGCTGCCCGCCCCACTTCTGCACGCTGAAATGGATGATCGGAAGATTCGCGGCGCCGATGATGCCGAGCGCGGCGGCGAACTTGCGCTCGCCCTCGCCGTCACCCGCGAAGCCGCGCAGCACGAGGTACGCGACGTAGACGAGGACGGAGAGGAGCGCCGTCGTGAGGCGCGGATCCCACGTCCAGAAATATCCCCACGCCTTCGCGGCCCAGAGCGGCCCGGTGACGAGCACCATCGATCCGAAGACGACCGCGACCTCCGCGCCCGCGCGCGCGAGCCCGTCCCACAAATCCGTTGGCTTGACGAGATAACCGACCGAGCCGACGAAGCACGCAGTCGCGCCGAGGTAGAGGCTGTACGCGCTCGGCACGTGGAAGTAGAAAATCTTCTGCACGATGCCCATGCGCGCTTCGATCGGCGCGCGCAAGAAGACGACGTGAATCGTCCATGCGTAGAGGACGGTCGCCGCGAAGACGAGCGTGGCAAACGCGATGTCGCTCCGTTTCATGGTCGGGCCTCACGGTAGTGTCCCGCGAGCGATCGTGCAAGGGGCGTTATACGTAGGAAGATAACAAGCTACGTATAACCATGAACGATCGCGAAAGCCGCGCTGTGACGAGCGCGGAGGAGCGCGGCGCCTTCGCGTAGACCGCGCGCCCAACCCGGGCCGCGCGAACGCGCCTTGCGCCACGCGCTTCGAAGCTCGCCCGGCCGGAGCGTCTCGAGCGCCTCGATGACGTGCGCGGCTTGAGCGATGTCCTTGTCGCGCTTCGTGTGGAACGCGGCGGCGCGTCGCTTGGCGATGATGAGCTTGTGGATCGCGAAGTGCGCCGGATGAGGAACGCGAACGAGCACCGCATGGCTCCCGATGACCGCAGCGGGCTGGCTCTGCTCGAGCAGAAGCTCGACGAACGAGAGTGGCGCCGCAGCCGCGTTGAATCGCGCGATGCGCACGGGCCGCGCGCTGCGATTGCGCGCGGGCGTGATGAGATCCACGCGGAGCGCGTGACGCCGCACGGAGAACGAAGTCGAAGGCTCCTTGGGCGACAGGCTCGGAATCGGAAGAAAGCCCATGTCGAGGCTATCGAGCGTCTTCGGTACGTCGGCGGCGAGCTCGGGCATGGCGACTTCGAGCGTGCGATCCGAAGCGATGTCGATGTCGTCGGTGCGCGCGTGCGCGTGCGTCCAGCGGACGCCGAGCAGATTGCCGAGCACGGCGAACGCGTGCGTGCCCACGAGGACGCCGCCGAGCTTGAAGATGCCCGAGTCGGCGAGCGCGCCGATCACGCGCGACGACGCCGCGTCGGTCACGGTGGCGCCCGCGCGAAGCATCGCGCAGAGCTCCTCGATGCGAGAGCGATCGGCAGCGAGCTCGGCGCGCTCGACCTCGTAGCGCCTGACGACCGCATCGAGCACGCGATCGCTCGGCCCGAGATAAGCCTGCGTGGTCCTGCCGCCGGGCGTCGAGTACTGGAAATAGTGATAGGTCCGACCGCGGATTTCCTTCGTCACGAACGCGCCCGGCGCGTGTCCGATCGTGCGGTGCGCGTCGAGCGCGACGAGCTCGTCGAGGAGCTCCGCGTAGGCGGCTTGCAACGTGGGCGAGAGCGCTTCCATCGTTATACGTAGGATAGCATCATCCTACGTATAAGCCGCGCTCACGCGAGGAATGCGCCGAGCGCGCGGAAACGCTCGTAGCGATCGTCGCGGAGCTCGTCGGGCGTTTTTCGGAGGAGATCGCGAAGCACCGCGTGGATGGCGCTGCCGACGAGGCGCGCGGCGCTGTCTGGATCTTGGTGCGCGCCGCCGGCGGGCTCGTCGATCACGCGATCGACCACCTTGAGACGCAACAAATCCGGAGCCGTCATCTTCATCGCCTCCGCAGCGACGTCGGACTTGCTCCCGTCCTTCCACAAAATCGACGCGCAGCCCTCGGGCGAGATGACGCTGTAGGTGCCGTACTCCATCACGAGCACGCGGTTCGCGACGCCGAGCGCGAGCGCGCCGCCGCTCCCGCCTTCGCCGATGATCGTCGCGATGATCGGGACGCGCGCGCGCGCCATCGCCGCGATGCACGCGCCGATCGCTTCGCTCTGCCCGCGCTCTTCCGCGCCGATGCCCGGGTACGCACCCGGCGTGTCGATGAACGAGAGAACGGGAAGCCCGAATCGCTCGGCGAGCTCGAACATGCGAAGCGCTTTGCGATTTCCTTCGGGGTGAGCCTGCCCGAAGTTGCGCGTCACTTTTTCTTTCGTCGAGCGGCCCTTTTGGTGTCCGACGACGACGACGCTGCGCCCGCGAAATCTCCGAGCCCGCACACGATGGCCGCATCGTCTCCGAAGCGCCGGTCGCCGTGGAGCTCGACGAAGTCGGTGATGAGCCGCTCGATGTAGTCGAGCGAGTACGGCCGATTCGGGTGACGTGAGAGCTGCACCTTCTGCCAAGGCGAGAGGCTCGCGAAGAGCTCCTTCGCGACGCGCCCGGTTTTTTCCTCGAGGCGCTTCAGCTCTGCTTCGAGCGACGCGTCCTCGACGGCCGCGTCACGAAGCTCCTTCACGCGCGCGAGGAGATCGACGACGGGTTTCTCGAACGGAAGAACGAACGCAGCCACGCTTCACTCCTTGGCGAGCGGCTCGTCGTCGTAGTAGTCGACCTTGGGCTGCTCTTCTTTGATGAGCTTGAAGACCGCGGCGCTCATCAAACCTTTTTTCGGATCGACGCCCGCGGCGAGCGCGATCTTCTTCGAGTCCGGATACGTGACGATGTCCATCGTGATCGGCGTCGCGGGGCTCGAGAGCGCGAGGTACACGAGCGAGGTCTTGCCGGTGTTCGTCAGCGCGTGCGGCGTGCTCGGTCCGGGAAGGAGCGCGACGAAGTCGCCCGCGCGCACGGCAATCGAATCGTTTCCGAGGCGCAGCGTGCCCGAGCCTTCGAGGATGTAGAGCGCTTCTTCGAGCGCGTTGTGCGCGTGAAACGGAAACGCCGTTTTTCCCGGCGCGACCTCGGTGTGCGAGCAACCGAGCGCGTTCGCTCCGGCTTCCGAGCCGAGGCGCTTGCGCTTCGATGCGAAGCCGCCTTTTTGCGTCTCCATCGCTTTCGCTTCGTCGACGTTCACGACGTGCGCGTGTCTTCGTTCACTCATGGCCAATACCTCGCGACGGCGATGTGGTTGACGCCGGCCGAGACGAAATTCTCGAGCACGACGATGAGCCCGTTGTCGTCGATTCCGATGGCGACCACGTCGCACGAGTCGCCCTGCGCGATCGCGAGCGACCCCGCGTTCGCGAACGACTTGTCGACGACGCCGGAAGGCGAGAGGCGCGCGACGAGGCACTGCGTTCCCGTTTGCCCGCCGATGACGATGTTGCCCGTCGCGGGATCGCGCGCGATCGCGTGCGCGGCGGACGAAGAACCAAACGAGAGCGACGCGCGACCCTGTGTGCCGAACGCGCCATCGAGCATTCCGTTCGAGAGGAGTCGCAGCACGAGCGCTTGCCCGCCGTCGTCGCTCGCGACGAGGATCGTTTGATCGGGTTGAAGGAGCGCGCTCACCGCGCCGCTCTGCCCGGTCGTCAGCGGGAGCGTCACGGTTTGATCCACCGCGCCCGCCGTCGTCACGTGAAGGAACGCGACATCGGCCGACGTGGAGTCTCGTTGAAAGCCGAGCACGTAGAGGCTTCCGTCCGGCGCGACGAGCAGCGAGCTCGCGCCGGCCGAGGGCTTCGCGAGCGCGAGCGAGAGCACGCCTGCGTCGGCGAAATTCGGATCGAGGTGCGACGTGATGGGGCTCGCGTCGGCATCCATGTCGGCGTCGGCGTCCATGTCGGCGTCGGCGTCCGTGTCGGCGTCGGTCGCGTCCGATCCCGCATCCGGCGGCGGCAGCGGGACTTGCGTGTATCTTGCAACTCCGATCGCGCTCGCGTCTCCGATGGATCCAGCCGCCACGAGATTTCCGCCGGGCTCGATGCCGCCCGCGAACGCGATGTCGTCACCGAGCGTGATCGGCGTCATGACCGCATACGCGGGATCGAGCCCACCGCTGCCGAGCACGCGCACGGCCGCGAAGCTCGCCTTCGCAGAGCGAACGTCTCCCACCGCGTAGATCGTGCCGTTCGAGAACATCGCGAGCGATCGCAGCTCGCTCATCACGTCGGGCGCGGCGGACGTCGCCGCGAAGGCGCCGTCGACGGATCCATCGCTCGCCAAACGAAGCACCTTGATCGTCGACACGGTGCTCGCGTCGTCGCCTTCGACGTGCGTGCTGCCGACGAGCACGCCGCTCTGAAGAACGATCATCGCGCTCGCGTGCTCTTGTCCTTGGGACGGCGTCAGATCGACGATGCCGCCGCCGAACGAAGTGTCCGGCGCGCCCGACGCGCCCGCCACATGCACGACGAGCGATGCCTGCGCGACCGCGGACGGCGTTTGCGCGTCCACCTTGAGCGTCGTCGTCCCTTGCGCGAAGGCTGCCGGCGAGTGAACGACGAGCGTGCCGCTCGACGCCGCCCCTGGAATCGTCAGCGCGTCCGACGTCATCCCCGCATCGCTCTCGATCGTCACGACGACGTCGCCGTCGCCGCCGGGGCCGCGCGCGAGCGCGACCGTGATTGGTTGCGCGGCGTTCGGGTGAACCCAAATCTCTTGTGGCGTCAGCGCGACGGTGAGCGGAGTCGGCACGACGTCCGCGCACGCATCGCACGCGCCGCTGTCGTCGCCGTTGCAACGCGCCAAGAACGGCAGCGCGGTCGCGCATGCGCCCGCGATCGCCCACCACCCGCGCTTCATCATCTCGCGGCCGTCGGCTTTTCGCGCTTCACGTTGTAGATGCGGAGCGGCTTCTCTTTGCCCTTCAAGTTGGCCGGCGGAAGCTCTTCCACTTCGAAACGATTTCCGAGCTTCGCGAGCGTCGATTCGCTCACGATGATCTGCCCGGCGAGCGCGATGCCGCAAAGGCGCGCGCTCGTGTTCGCGGTGTCGCCGATGACGGTGTACGAGAGCGCTTTGCTCGAACCGACGTAGCCCGCGACGAGCGGACCCGTGTGGATTCCGATTCCGATCGCGAGCGGCATTTGGTTTCGCTCGACGCGCTGGCGATTGAACTGACCGAGACGCTCCATCTGCTCGAGCGAGCTCTGCACCGCGCGAATGGCGTCGTCGATGTTGTGCGCGGGCGCGCCCCAGAGCGCCATGATCCCGTCGCCCATGAACTTGTCGAGCGTGCCTTCGTACTTGAACACCGTCTCGACCATCATCTCGAAATACTCGTTGAGCATGTCGATCATGGCTTCGGGCGCGGCGCCTTCGCTCATGCGCGTGAAGCCGCGGATGTCCGAGTTGAAGACGGTGCAGTCGTCGACGAGCGCGCCGCCGAGCTTCACCTCGAGCTTGCCGCTGATGACTTGCTCCGCGACGTTCGGCGAGAGAAGCCGCGAGAAGCGCTCGCGCGTGACGATCTCTTGCTCGACCTTGCGTTGCAAGAAGCTGTTCTCGATGAACATCGCCGCTTGATTGCCGACGGCGGTGATCATCTCGAGATCTTTTTGTTGGAACTGCGCGAGCGACTCCGAATCGAGCCAGAGCGCGCCGAGGACGTCGCCCTCGTGGAGGAGCGGGACGACGATCGCGCTCGAGATGCGATTCAGGATCATCGACTTGCCTTTGGAGGCCGCGAAATCCATCGACGCGTCGTGCGTGAGCACCGAGGCTTTTTCTTTGATGATGTGATTGAGGATCGTCGAGCTCACCTGAATGGGCGCGTCCGTTCCATCACGGCGGCGCGCGGCGCGCGGCTGGAGCGATCCCGTTTCGTCTTTGAGCAAGATGACGCCGCGATCGGCTTTGACGAAGCGGAAGAGCGCTTGGAGAATTTTCTCGAGGAGCTTGTCGAAGTCGCGCTCGAGGCCGATGTCGCGCGTGAGCTCCCACGTGATGCGGAGGCGTTCGTAATCGAGGCGGAGCTGCTGCGGGTCCGTTGCGATTTGTTCGAAGGGAAGGAAGCCCTTCGTCTGCGCGGCGATTTGCGTTCCGATCGCGCGCGCGGAGTCGAGCATGTCGACGCGCGTTCCGCTGAAGCTCGGCGGGCGAGGGGGCCGCGCGTAGTTCGCGGTGACCGGAGCGTTTCCCATCTGCGGCGTCACGGGACCGGGGCCGGACATCGGCGTCATCGGTCGCTGCTGCGCTTGTTGCGGGACGTTGTTGATTTGAGGTTGCTGCGGGTACTGCTGCTGCGCGCCCGGAAAGCCCATCGCCGGCGACATCGCGGGAGGGCGCTGCTGCGGCTGCTGCATCGGGTAATTGGGTTGCTGTTGCATCATCGATGCAGGTGCGCCTTGTGGCCACGCGGGCATGCCCGGTTGTTGCGGCGGACCGGGAGGACCCGGCTGAACGATCGCGGGCGGCGGCAATCCCGCGGCGACCGCCATGGGAAGCGGCGCGGTCGGCGGGAGCGGCTGCGTCCCGTCGTCGTAGCGCGCGCGCGTCGATCCCAACGTGATCTCGTCGCCGTGTCGAAGCAGCTGCTCGCCGCGCACGCGCTCTCCGTTGATGTACGTCCCGTTCAAGCTGCCGAGATCGCGCAGGATGAAAAGCCCGTCACGCTGCTCGACGATGCAGTGCTCCTTCGAGACGATCTTGTCGAGTAGTTGGATCGAGTTGTTCGGGTGGCGCCCGAGGCTGTTGATGGGACGGAGCTCGATGGCTTGTTGGCCCTCGGCCGTCGAAAGAATCAGGCGCGCCATTGGGGTCGATTGACTTCCGCGTGGTCACTCTACGAGGGTTTGCGGTTTCCGAGAAGGGCTAGGGCGCCTGAAGGACCGGCTGGGCTACACCGTCGATGCCGTCGTTGTTTCCCGCTGTCCCGCCGACGCCTTTTGCGCCTGCTTTGCCGACCGTCGTGGCGGTCGTGGTCGCCGAGTCCACCGTCGGCGCGACGGACCCTTTGTAGAGGATGCCGACCGAAATCCCGCCGACGCCACCTGCTCCAGTGCCACCCGCAGAGCCTTTTCCACCCGAGCCACCGGAGCATCCCGGCGCGGAGCCCGTGCCAAACACGCCCCCCGTCTGTCCATCCTGCGCCACGCCACCTTTCCCGCCATTGCCCCCATCCGTTGCGTGAAGCTCGCTAGCGGTGACGGTCACACTGCTCGAAAGGACAACGAGCGCCACACTCGCGCCGCCACCCGCACCGCCGCCGCCACCTGCTCCTCCACACCCGCCGCATCCACCGCCACCACCACCGCCAGCGGTGTTGTTGGCGAAGCCGTGACCACCACCACCACCACCGCCTTCACCCGTTCCGCCGTTTTTACCCGCAGCGCCACTCGCCGAAGACCATCCAGTCGCCGCGAGGGTACCGAGTGCGGTTGGTGACGTCGCAGATACACCGGCAGTGACCGCATCGGCACCATTGTCACCGTTCGTGCAACTCGACGCGCCGCCAGCACCGCCAGCGCCATCGTTCGGCGGCGTGCCGGTGATCGAAGGCGACGCCGCGCCGCTCGCACCGCCCTGCGAGGACGTTCCGCCTTGGCCGCCTGCACCGCCTGTGCTCGCCACACTATCGGTGCATAGTCCCGCGCAGAGTTGCGCGCCGCCGGGCGTTCCACTCGTCGCGGAGTTGCCTTTGATCGACGGATCATTCGAAAGGAGCGCCGCGTTGTAGTTCGTCGTCGGTGCCGCATCGGGTCCGACGGCACCCTTACCCGCAGTGAGGTTCACGCGTGAGAACGTCACGGGCGCTGTCGTGTTCGCGACGAGCGCCGCGATGCTCGATGGATTTCCAGCGACGCCATCGGCGGCCTTCACGAGAAGGTCTTCGAGCGAGATGGCCTTCGTCGTCCCAGTGATCTTGAGAGCGATGTTGCTGGCACCAATCGCAGGCTTCGTCCCCGAGTAGGACCAGTCGGTGCACTTGAAGCCGCCATAGATCGAAACGCCGTCGGACGTGCCGCCGATCGAAACGTCCTCTGCATACGTGCCTTCGCAAACGTAGATGCGCTTCAGCGTCGTCGTGAGCGCGAGCGCTTTGCCGATCGTCTGCACGGGCGCTGCCTTCGTGCCCGCGTTCGTGTCGCTTCCCGTCGGGCTCACGAAGATGCCGACGCGATCGTCGAGGCAGCTCGGTGCATCCTTCGGATCTTTGGTCGTGTCGCAGGTGAGAGGCGGCGGGCCATCGGATGCGTCCGACGGGCACGTCGACGTTTGCGTGCAGTCGGTCGTGCCCGAGCTGCAGTTCGGCGCGAGCGCGACGAGGCCGAGCGTTGCGAAGAGGAAGGCGATTTGTTTCTTCATTGAGGTCACCTGTCAAAAGCGAATCAAGAATCCATCGCGAGCTGCGGATACGAGAGGGTGGATGTTCGGCCACGCGATGATGGCGACGATGCCACCCACCGCGAAGAGAGTACCGAAGACGAAGAACGTCGCCGAGAGGGCGCCGAACGTGGATTGATCGGAGCGTTTGCTCGCGAGCGTCAAACAATCGGGAGACGAAGACGCCGAGCCCGAGCAGCCCGACGCGCCGAGCTTGGTCGCGAGCGCGTCGGCGTCGCGCGCGTTCGAGAGCGACGCGGCGAGAAAGGATGGCGCGGCGATGAACGATCCCACGGCGAGGACGCCGAGACCGATCGTGCCGACCACCTTCACGGTGGGCCATTTCGTTTCGCGCTTCCACGTCGTCTCTTTCGGAGGCGGCGGCGGAGGAGTCGCGACGGGCGCGGCGGGCACTTCGATGATCTTCACTTCGGGAACCGGCGGCACGACCGGGGGAGGCGGCGGAGGAGGCGGCGGTGGCGGTGGTGGTTCCTCCCACTGCACGCTCGTCACTTCGCCTTCGCCGGGCGCCGTCGTGCGCGACTTCGTCAGGTTCTCGAAAGAGATGTCGACGCGATGCGAGCCCGGCGGCACGTCGAGCGACTCGCCTGGGTTCCACGTCGCCGCGAGCCCGTCGATCGTCACGTGCGCGCCACGCGGCGCCGTCACTTGAATGCGACCGATCTTGCCGAGGCACTCGTTCAGCTTGATGCCTGCCGAGCCGCGGTCGCCCGTCGAGATGCGCGGATTCTCCGGAAGCGCGATGTACGCGCGGTAGTGCGCGACCGCATCGACGCACTGCCCCGAGAGCTGCTCCGAGCGCGCGAGGTTGAGCAGCGAGTTCGGGCTCGGGTACTTCGCGTACGCCTCGGCGAACTTCACGCGCGCGTGCGCGAAATCTTTTTGTTCGAAGAGGTGCAAGGCCTCGCCGAAGAGCTTGTCCGATTCGGCTTTGTTGTCGGCGTGCGCGAGTGTCGGCCAAAACACGGGAACGAGCACGAGCGAAAGCGCAAAGGCGAGCTCGGACAGCCGCATCAGTTCTCGACCTTGATCACTTCGTCGGTTCGCTTCGTGGATGCAGGAGCGGTGGTCGCGTGCGGCGCTGCGCTCGTCGAAGTCGTGGAAGGCTGCGCGTGACCGCGCGACGATGTTGCGGGTGCGGCGCTCACGGAAGGCGCTGCGCTCGCGCTGTCGTCGGGCGACGACGTGAACTCGATCGGCGCCATCGTGAACGCTTGCGTCGGTGCTTGCGTCGGCGTGACGGTCGCGCTCGCTTGCGGCGCGGGCTGCGGAGCTTTCTTCGTCAACATGCGGTAGCCAAAGAAGAGCGCGACGCACAAGAGCGTCGCGCCGCCGACGCCGACCAAGAAGCGCATCGCGGCGCCGCTCTCGGGTTTCTGCTCGGCGACGAGCTTGCGCGCGGAGACGGCGCCCGCGGGATTCGCCGGCGGCTCCGGTGGTGGAAGCGGATTGAACGCAGCCTCGGCGGCGAACGCGCGCTGTGCTGCTTCGTCTGCCGATGTGGCTTGCGGCTCTGCGGGTGGAAGCGACGAGGGCGGAAGCGGCGGCGGCCCTTTGCTGACGCGCGGCTCCTCCGAAACGCTCTCGGACATGGAAGGCGTGCTGCGCGGCGGAAGCGGAAGATCGAGCAGATCGATCTGACCGACATCGAGCTCCATCGTGCCGTCTTGTTTCTTGGGCTCCGTCACTCTAGAGGCAGTGTACTCGAATCCGCGCGCGCGGGCGTGTGCTAAGACTCGGATTGAAGATGGATTGGAACGGCGCACCTTCTCTGATGGAGGGGATCACATCGCCGTCCGAGCTTCGCGAGCGGCTTCACAGTTCTCTGCGCGTTGCCGCCGAGCTCGCGACGGTACGGACGAGCCCGGACGCGCTGCCCGAAGTCGCCGCGTCGAGCGGCGGTCTCCTCGATCTCGTCGGACCCATTGCGCGCCGCGCGCTCGAGCTCGGTCTCGCTGCGCGCGAGCCGAGCTTTCATGTGTTCGTCGCGGCGCGGCCCGAGGTCGGCATCGAAGACGACGTGCTTCGACACGCCGAGCAGTTCGCGCGCGCGCGCGAAGCGCAAACGCCGCCTGATCTCGTCTACGTGCACGACTTCGAGCATCCGGAGGCGCCGCGCGCGCTCGTGCTCCCCGCCGGTGTCGCCAAAAAATTGTCGGACGCAATGGCCGCGTGCCTCGATGATCTCCGTCAAGAGGTGGCGACGCTCGGCGATCTCGAGCCGGTGCGTGAAGCGCAGCTCGACCTCGCGCGCGAGCTCGACGCAAAAAATCGCGAAGTGTTGACGGGCCTCGAATCCGCCGCGAAGACGCTCGGCTTCGGCGTGCGCGCGGTGCAAGGCGGCGTGCAGACGTTCCCGATTCTGCACGGCAAGCCGCTCAGCGCGGAGCAGTTCCAAGCGCTCGACGAGTCGACGAAGAAAACGCTCGAGCAGGCCGAGCATCGCCTCACGCGCGAGGTCGAGAAGAGCGCGACGCTCGTGCGGCAGACGAGCGAGCGCTACGAAGACGCGCAGCGCCGCGCGCTCCTCGTCGCGGCGCGCGCCACGGTGCGCGAAGCGATGCAACCGCTCATCGACGAGTTCGCCGGATACGGCGAAGGCGTCGCGACGTGGCTCGAGCAAGTGGCGCACGCGCTCGCCGAAGATTGGGAAGATCTCGTCGCGAGCAACCACGAAGACGAAGAGAAAGACGGCGACGCCGATCCCGAGCACGCCATGCGGCTCAATCGCTTTCGCGTGAACATTCTCGTCGTCGCACGAGCCGGGCTCGCCGCCGCCCGTCATCTACGACACGAACCCGACGTATCCGACACCTCTTCGGCTACCTCGAGCGCCGCGCGCGCTTCGGCGCGCTCCTCACCGACTTCACGCGCATTCGCGCCGGATCGCTCCAGCGCGCGTCGGGCGGCGTGCTCGTCGTGCGCGCGGCGGACGTGCTCGCCGATCCGATCATCTGGGAGCGCATCAAGCGCGTCCTGCGCGAGCGCGCGATCGGCGCGGAGGATCCGCTCGGTCCGCTCGGTCTCTACGCGACGTCGCTCCGGCCCGTGCCCGTTCCCGATCCGCGTGCGCGTCGTGCTCGTCGGCCCGCAGGATCTCTATGCGGCGCTCCTCGAGAGCGACGCCGATTTCGCGTCGCTCTTCCGCGTGAAGGTCGAGGTCGAGCCTGCGATCGCTCGCACCGACGCGACGCCTCGTCGCGCTCGACGCGTATTTGATGGCGATAGCGCACGAGCGCGAATGGGGCGAGTTCGATCGCGGCGCGCGCGCGACGCTGCTCGACGTCGCGACGCGCCTCGCCGGCGACAAGGACAAGCTCTCGCTCGGCCTCTCGCCGCTCGAAGAGACGACGGCGTTCGCGAGCGCGCTCGCGGCGGCGCGCATCGACGCCGCCGACGCTCTCTCGGCGATGCGAGGCGAGGCGTCCCGCGTTGCCGCGCCGTTCCACGCGTCCGCGCCGCGGCGGAGCATCGTCACCGCAGCGGACGTCGATCACGCGTGGAGAGAGCGCCGCGAGCGCGCGGGCGCCGCCGAGCGGCACGATCCGCGAGCTCACGCTCCGCGGCGAGGTCGCGCTCGACACGGAAGGCACCCGCGTCGGCGTCGTCAACGGCCTCTCCGTCTTCTCCGCCGGCGATGTCGAGTTCGGCCAGCCGATGCGCATCACCGCGGTCGTCGCGCTCGGACGCGAAGGCATCGTCGACGTCGAGCGCGAGGCCCAGCTCGGCGGATCGATCCACACGAAGGGCGTCGCGATCTTGCGCGGATATCTCGGTCGCATGTTCGGACAAGAGCGCCCGCTCTCGCTCCGCGCGCAGATCGCGTTCGAGCAGAGCTACGGCGAGATCGACGGCGACAGCGCGTCGTCGAGCGAGCTCTTCGCGGTCCTCTCCGCGCTCGCGGATCTGCCGATCGATCAGGGCATCGCCGTCACCGGCAGCGTGAACCAGCTCGGCGAGATGCAGGCGATCGGCGGCGTCTGCGCGAAGATCGAAGGCTTCTTCGATCTGTGCGCCGCGCGCGGCCTCTCGGGCAAGCAGGGCGTGATGCTTCCGTCGTCGAACGTGCAGCACCTCGTGCTCCGCGAGGACGTCGCCGATGCGATCGCGCAAAGTCGATTTCATCTCTACGCCGTCAAGGACGTCGCGCACGGCATCGAGGTCCTGACGGGCGTTCCTGCGGGCGAGCGCGATGCGTCCGGGCACTTCCCGGCGGCGAGCGTGTTCGGGCGCGTCGAGCGGCGCATCATCGAGATCGCCGAGCGCCTGCGCGAAGCAGAGAGTCACGTGCACGGCGATGGCGTTCCCGAACCGGACGGGTCGACGCCGGACCTCGCGGACGCATCCGACTTTCGGGTGCGCTGATGGCGCTCGGCGAATTCCTCCGGCCCGAGCTCGGCGAGCTCACCGCGTATGTTCCGGCGAACCCGAACGGAATTCGCGTGCGCCTCGACGCGAACGAGGCGCCGGCGCCGCCGAGCGAAGTTCGCGACGCCGTCGCGCGTGCGATCGCGCGCGTCGCGCTCGAGCGCTATCCGGACGCGCGTGCGCGCGAGCTCAAGGAAGCGCTCGCGCTTCGCACGGGCGCGCCGGCGGCGTCGCTCGTCGTCGGGACGGGATCGGACGAGCTCATCTCGCTCATCGCGACGGCGTGTGTGCGCGTGCGCCCGTCTCTGGCTGGGCGCGTGCCGAGCGCGACGTTCGTCGCGCCGACGCCGACGTTCGTCATGTATCGCGTGACCTCACGCGCCCACGGAATTCGCGCCGTCGAGGTTCCGCTCGACGCGAATTGGGATCTCGACGTCGCGGCGATGTCGAAGGCGATCGACATGATGCAGCCGAACGTCGTCTTCATCGCGAGCCCCAACAACCCGACGGGCAATCGCATGAGCGCGGATCGCATCGAAGCCATCGCGAGCGCGGCGCGCGAGTCGCTCGTCGTCGTCGACGAGGCGTATGTGGATTACTCCGCCGCGGGCTCGGCGCGCGCGCTTCGTGATCGTTTTGCGAATGTCGCGATCCTGCGCACGCTGAGCAAGCTCGGGCTCGCGGCGCTTCGCGTCGGGTGGCTCGAGGCGGACGCGGAGATCATCGCGGCCATCGACAAAGCGCGCCAGCCGTTCAACGTGAGCGCGACGAGCCAAGCCGCTGCAGCGGCGGTGCTGCGCGACGCGTGGGAGCCGCTCGGCGAGCACGTGCGGGCGATCGTGCGCGAGCGCGAGCGTGTCGTCTCGGCGATGCGAGCGATGCGAGGAATCGCACCGCTTCCGACCGAGGCGAACTTCGTTTGGGTGAAGACCGAGAAGAGCGCTGCGGCGGTTCACGAGGCGCTCGTGACGAAGGGCGTTCTCGTCCGGAGCTTTCACGCGGCGGGCGGAAGGATGTCGCAACATCTCCGCGTCACGATCGGAACGCGCGCCGAGAACGACGCGATGCTGGAAGCGCTGGAGGCATCGTGCGGTTGATGCGCGCCGCGCTCGCTTCGGTGTGTGCGCTCGCATGCGCGTGCGGCGCGGGAAACTCGCGCGTGACGCGCGTCGTCGACGGGCGCACGGTCGAAGGGCGCTTCATCGCGCCTGAGGCTTATGCGCTTTTCCTGAGAGGTGCGATCGCCGAGAGCGGCGGCGTGCTCGAAGAAGCGATTCGCGCGTACGAGGCCGTTGCGAGCGTCGACGACGACGACGCCGAGGTGTTCGCGCGGATCGCGCGCGTGCGATGCGCGCGCGACCCGCACGACCCGCGCGCGAAGGCCGCGCTCGAGCACGCCTTCGCGCTCGACTCGGACTACGGGCCCGCGTGGAGCGCTGCGGCGACGTGCGGGCTCGACTCGGTGGGCGCGCTCGGTCTCGCGGCTCGATTCGAGCCGCGAGACGCGAGCGTGCAGGTGGCGTACGCGCGCGCGCTCGAGCGAAGCTCGAGCGCGAACGTGTCCGCCGCGCGCGCGACGCTGCTCGAGCTCTCGCTCGAGCAACCGACGAGCTCGGAGGCGATGAGCGCGCTGTCGTCGTGGGCGGATGCCCACGACGACTTGGACCTCCTCGTGCTCTCCCTCGTGGAGTCATCGAGGCGCGTCCCGCGCCTCGATGACTCCGTCGCGCGCACTGCGCTGGCCCTCGCTCGCGAGGGCCAGCTCGTGCGCGCGCGTCGCGTCGCCGCCGCGCTCCTCGACGCGCGCGCGCGTCGAGACCGCGGCGGACCTCCGCTGGACGAGGCGACGCGCGCGTCGCTCGGTCGCCTCGCGATCGACGAAGCCGTCGCGCACGATGACGAAGACGCGCTCCGTCGGCGTGCCGACGTCGCGCGTCTTCCGCTCGCGGAAGCCGCCGCGCGCGCGGCTCTCGCCGCGCGCTACCCACTCGCGCGAAGCGTCGCCGAAGCGACGCTCCGCGCCGACCCCTCCGACGTCGGCGCGCGCATGGTCCTCGTCGCAACGGACGCATCGCCGCGCAGCGTCACCGCGCAGGCGCAGCGCACCGCGCCCGCGATCGCGTGCGGTCTATTGGCTTCATCGCTCCTGCGCACGGCAGGTCCCGCCGCGACGCGCAGCGCGCTGCTCGCTGCGCCGTGCGATCCGATCCCGCGCGACGACGCCGAAGCGCTCTCGCTCTACGCCGACCTCGCCGCGCGCGATGCGTTCGACGAGAACGCGCTACCGACCGAGGCTCGCATCGAGCTCGCATGGCGACGCCGCGAGCCGCTCCGCGTCGCGCTCGAAAACCTCGATCCACGTCACGAGCTCCTCGCGCGATCGCAGAACGACGCGACCTCTCCACGCACGATCGCGCTTGCGACGCGGCTCGCTCGCCGCTCGCCCACCGATCCGATCATCCTCGCGGCACTGCTCTCCGTCGCGCACACGCAAAAGCAATCCGCGCCCGATCTCGCGCGCACGGCACTCGCGTCGCCCGCGAACGCCGTGCTCGATGCCGCGCTTCTCGACACGCCGCTGACATCGCCCGAACGCACGCGCGTCCGCACGCGCTTCGCGAGCCTCGCGGCAACACCCGCGGAGCGCGCGCTCGTCCGGTAGTCTCATCGCGCGTGCAAGCCTGCACGCGCGAGGAAGGCTACGGAAGGATGGGCGGCAGGTTGTGCGATGGCGGTTGCGCCGCCGGCTTCACGTTCGGAATCGTGATGTCGACCGTCGCGACGACGCCGTCTTTGACGTCCACGTCCTGCTCGAACGCGTGTGCGATCGCCGGGTGCCACGCGTGCAGCTTCATCTTCCCGACGGGCACGCCCTCGATGCGATAGTGCCCCTTCGCGTCCGACACGCCGTGGAGCGGCGTCACCGAGACGAACACGTCCGCGTCGAGCCAAGAATTTCCGACGCGATCGATCAAGCGATATCGCCCCGGCTTCTTCGGGTAGAGCCGTATCGGATCTCCGCCAGGCGTCGCCATCATCACGGCCGGCGAGATTTGGTTCTCGAAGTCGGGAGCGTACATGGGGCCGCCGTCGTTCTTCACCTCGAGCGCTTGCCCGAACGTCAACGCGACGCTCCGCGTGTTGTACGCGCAGTTGGAGATCGTGATGCGCTCGCTCGGCTTCTTCTCGAGCACGACGAAGTCGGTGTAGCCGGTGACGCCGAGCACTGCGTCCGCGAGCGGTCGCGATCCGTTCGGAAGCGGCGCGCCTTCGCGAAACGTCTTGCCGTAAAACGCTTCGCCGGCGGGGCACTTATCGTACGTCTTGCCCATCGTCGGCGGCGCGGGATCGCCCGTGACGAAGATGTTGCCCTCCACGACGCCCGTCGCGCCTTTGTATTCGGGAAGGTTCGTCGGGTTGATCGCCTTCTTGACGACGTCTTGTGGAATCGGAAGCTCGTTCACGGGTCCCGGTTTGGGTTTGCCCGCGTCCGCCAACGTCGTTGCGCCGTTCGCGGCGTCGCCTTTTGCCATCGGCGCTGGGTCGTTCCGGCACGAGAAGCAGGCGAGGGTGCCAACGGCGATGGCGAATCGAAGCGTGCGTGAAGGCATCGACGGGATCGCTTTCAAGAAACGCACCATCGAAGCGTCACGTCACGAGCGTCTTGGCGGCCGCGAGCGCGACATCGAGCGAGCGTCCCGGCGTGAGCCCGAGCGCGAGCACCAAGATCGCGCTGACGATGAGCGCCGTCGTCACGTATCCCGAACGCATCGGCGTGGCGATGGGCGCGCCCGCTGCCGGCTCGCGCATGTACATGTAAACGAGAACGCGCAAGTAGTAGTACGCGCCGATCACGCTGTTGAGGAACGCGATCACCGTGAGCCAGTAGAAGCCGCCGTCGACCGCGGCACGGAAGACGAACTACTTCCCGAAGAACCCAGCCGTCGGCGGCATGCCCGCGAGCGAGAGCAAGAAGAGCGCGAACGGCGAGCGCTGCCGCGGGATGACGGCGACCGATGCCCGCCAAGTCTTCGTACGACACGGCCTCTGCGCCGCGACGCCCGCACAGAATCAGCGAGCCGAACGCGCCGGCCGTCGACGCCGTGTACGTCAGCAAATAAAAGAGCACGCTGCCCGTCGCTTGCGGCTCCGTGCGCATCGTCGCGACGACGCCGACGAGCAAATACCCCGCGTGCGCGATGCTCGAATACGCGAGCATGCGCTTCACCGATTCTTGCCGCCCCGCGATGAGGTTCGCGACGGTCATCGTCGCGACGGCGATGCCCGCGAGCACCGGCGGCCACCCGTTCGACCACGACATCGAGTGCTTGTCGCCGAAGACGAGAAGAAGCACACGCAGCATCATCGCGAAGGCGCCTGCCTTCACGACGACGGCCATGTACGTCGTGCCCGGCGTCGGCGCGCCTTCGTACGCGTCGGGCGTCCACATGTGGAACGGCACCGCGCTCACCTTGAAGACGAGGCCGACGATCACGAGGAGCAGCGCGATGACGACCATCGGCGCGCTCGCGCCCTTCGCGATGACCGGCGATGCTTCGCCGATGTGGTCGCCGCGAGATCGCGCACCACCGTGCCGATGCCGATGAGATCGGTGTGCCCTGTCGCGCCGTAGAGAAGCGCGAACCCGTAGAGAAGAATCGCCGCGGCGAACGAGCCGAGGAGGAAATACTTCAGCCCGCCTTCGGCCGAGCGCGGCGACGCGCGGCGGAACGCCGTCATCGCGTAGGCGCCGATCGACATCGTCTCGAGACCGAGAAACAGCGTCAGCAAATCGCCCGCGCCCGCGAGCATCATCGCGCCGAACGTGGCGAAGAGAAGGAGCGAGTAGAACTCGCCGCGATCGAGGTTGTGCTCGGGCATGTAGCCGCCAGCGAGGAGCGCGGCGAGCGCGCCGCCGAGACACAAGAGGCCGTCGAAGAAGAGCGAGAAGCGATCGACGGACAACCACGGAGCGAGCGACGCCGTGTCGAGGTTCTCGAGACCGTAGAACCAGACGCCATCGCGCTCATGCCGCCCGCGACGAGAACGAGCGTCGCGCCGAGCGCCATGCCGCGCGGCTTCGAGATCACTTCGACGAGCATCAGCATCAGCGCGCCGACGCCGACCATCAAGAACGGAGCGAGCGTGAGTACGGTCAGCATGTCACCGCTCCTCACCCGGCTTGAGCGCAGACACGGGAGGCCCCGCGCGCACGGGCGCTTCGGACCTCCGCGGCAAGAGCTTCATGCCGCCTTCGAAATAGTCGCGGCGCACCGGCGGGCACGCGCGCTTCGAAGTCCGCCTCGATGCGCGATGTCGCGCCCTGAATCTGCGTGAGGAAGATGTTCGGGAAAATTCCGATGACGAAGATCGCGAGAATCAGCGGCAGCACCGCGATGAGCTCGCGCGACGTCATGTCCTTCAAGTGGCGGTTCTCGGCCTTCGTGATCGGTCCGAAGAACATCTTCTGCACGACCGACAGCATGTAGAGCGCGCCGAGGATGACGCCGATCGCCGCGCCCGCAGCTTGAATGCCGTTGAAGTGACCGAGCTTGTTCGACACGAACGTGCCCGTGATCACCATGAACTCGCCGACGAACCCGTTCGTGCCCGGAAGGCCCACGCTCGCGAGCGTCGCGATGACGAACATCGTCGCGTAGAGCGGCATCACCTTCGTGAGCCCGCCGAACTCGTCGACCATGCGCGTGTGGCGGCGATCGTAGATGACGCCGACGAGGAGGAAGAGCGCGCCGGTCGACACGCCGTGGTTCACCATCTGAAGGACCGCGCCTTCGAGCGACGCGCTCGTGCACGCAAAGAGCCCGAGCATGACGTAGCCGAGGTGCGCGACCGACGAGTACGCGACGAGGCGTTTCAAGTCGTCTTGCTTCCACGCGCAGAGCGCGCCGTAGAGAATGCCGCCGAGCACGGCGACGCCCGCGAGGCTCGCGCCGAAATGCGCGCACGCCTCCGGGAAGAGCCCCATGCAGAAGCGGAGATACCCGTACGTGCCGAGCTTCAGCATGACGGCGGCAAGAATGATGCTGCCCGCGGTCGGCGCTTCGGTGTGCGCGTCGGGCAACCACGTGTGCACCGGGCACATCGGCACCTTGATGAAGAACGAGATCGAGAACGCGGCGAAGAGCCAGAACTGCGCGCCGTGCGGGAGGATCTCGTCGGCGTTTTCCCGAGCGGGAGCATCACGCGCTGCAGATCGAAGTAGTCGAAGCTGTCGACGCCCGTGAGCCTGGCTGAACGTGTAGCGCGAGATACAGGATGCGCCGCGAGCATCAGCACCGAGCCCGACATCGTGTAGAGGAAGAACTTGAGCGCCGCCTTGATGCGGTTTGCCGCCCCACACGCCGATCATCAAGTACATCGGGACGAGGCATCAGCTCCAAGAAGAAATAGAAGAGGAACAAGTCGAGCGCGACGAACGAGCCGATCATCGCGCCTTCGAGGAGAAGCAGCGCGAAGCACCAGTCCTTGATGCGCTGCGAGACCGACCCGAACGACGCGTAAGCAGCGATCGGCGTGATGAACATCGTCAGGATGACGAGCCAGAGCGAGATGCCGTCGACCGCGACGTGGTAGTGGATGCCGAGCGAGTTCGATCCAGAGGACGTCCTGGTTGAAGTGGAACTCGCGGCCCATCGGGACGCGGAGGAGCAGGAGGCTCGTCGCGAGCGTCGGCGAACATCACGCCGAGCGTGAAGCCTTGAGGAGCGCGGCGCCTGGCGCGGCAAGAAGAGGATCGCGATCGCCGCCGCCGAACGGAAGGCGAAGCAGCCACGAGAGGAGCGTGCGCGTCTCGACGGCGCGGCGCCTCGGGGACGGCGCTGAGATCGTCGGACACCCACATGCGCGCGACGAAGAGCGCGGTGAGCCCGCGATGGTCGCGAGCGGCGATGCGCGTCTTCGTTCCGTAGCTTGCTGCGGAACCGCTGCGCCCGCGAGCGCGGCGAGGACGACGGGGACCGCGTGATCGACGTAGCGCGAAAGCACCGCGGCGACGACCGCAGCGATGCCGAGCCACACGAGCTGCGCGGGCCCGATCTTCAGCGGCTCTGCCGGAGTCTCCGGACCTCGGCGTGATCGTGCGTGCTCATTGGTTCTGCCCGACTTCGATCGTCGTCACCTTCGCCGGGCGCGGCACGTAGACGATCGTCTGCGCCGCGTAGTTGCGTAGCGCGGGTGAGATATTTTGCGCGCGAAGGCGCACTGGGCGGCTTTGCTCGACGACGCGTCGCCGTCCGCTTCGAGATGCAGCGTCACTTCCGAGATGTCACGGAAGCGTCCGATTCGGTCCTTCGCGGCGGGTGCGGCAAGGATCGACGTCCATTGATCGCCCGCCGCTTCGCAGCGCGCGTGCTTCGACGTCGAGCTGATCGATGACGCGCGCTTGTAGACCGTGCGAAGGCTGCCGCGTCGATCTTCGTCGCTTCGTCCCAGTCTTTTTGCCAGAGCTTCTTGTCCGGCTCGCACTGCTCCCACCGGTATCTGTAGCCGAGTAGCCGCCGGCTTCGCCCGTCGACACGAGTAGTCGCCGTCCTTCGCCGCGACGGACGCATCCGCGTGCGGCACGACGAAGAACCAACCGATCGCGCGCGAGGCCGACGACCATCATCGCGGCGTAGACGTGGACGACGCCGTTCTGGAGCGGCGCGGAGCACGGTGCCGGCCGCGGCGACGACGAGCGCCGTGACCTTCGCGAGGATTCCGTCGACGATCCATTGATCGAACGACGCGGCGGTGTCCGCGAGCGCGTCGACGCAGCGAGATCGCGGTCTCTTCGTAGAGCTCGTCGACGCCGCCACTTGTCGAGACGAGCGCCGCACGCGCCAGCCGCCGCGAAGCCGCCGAGCACGACGTAACGCGCGACGCTTCCGCCCGTCCACGGAACGACGACCCACAGTAGCCGCGACCGCGAGGAGCAGACGCCGTCATCGCTTGCGTGAAGCGCGTCGCGGCCGTGATGTACTGCTCTCGTCGCGCCTTGCGATTCACGTAGAGGTGATACGCGGCGTACGTTCCGATCGCGAACGCGCCGACGCCGAACGGAAGCAGCGAATTCGCTCGTCGTCGTCTGCTCTTTGACGCTGCGCGCGACGCGCCTTCGAACACCGGCTCGAGCCAGTGATCGAGCGGCAGTGAAGTGGAAAGAGTCCGGCATGTTGAGGATGCCCGCCGCGAATGCGCCCGTCGCGAGGACGATGAGCGGGCACCGTCATCTGCCACGGCGACTCGTGCGGGCGGGTAGCCCGGCGTGCCGAGATCTTCTTCGTGGCTGTCGTCGTGCTCGTGGCGTCTTCGTCGCTCGCCCATCTTCTGGAGTGCGAGCACCGACGGGCGACCGATCGTCCATCCGCGGAACTCGCCCCAGAACGTCATGAAGAACGCGCGACACATGTAGAATGCAGTCATCGTCGCGGCGAGAGATCGCCGAGGACGAAGAGCACTTCGCCGAGCCACTCCGGCGGCTCGTACACGGCGCGTGACCCTCGTGCGTGAGCCGCGCGGTGAGCGGGCTCATGGAGCGATTGACGTACGCGCGGTACAGGATCTCGTCCTTCGAGAAGAACCCGCTCAAGAGCGGGAAGCCGATGATCGCGAGCGTCGACGCGACGAACGTCCAGTACGTGAGCGGCATGTACTTGCGCAGGCCGCCCATGTTCCGCATGTCCTGCGACTTGTCGTCGTCGTGGATGCGCGCGTGCATCGCGTGGATGACGCTGCCGGCGCCGAGGAAGAGGCAGGCCTTGAAGAACGCGTGCGTGAAGACGTGGAAGAAGCCCGCGGTGAACGCGCCGACGCCGACGCCGAGGAACATGAAGCCGAGCTGGCTCACGGTGGAGTAGGCGAGGACCTTCTTGATGTCGTTCTGGACGAGCGCGATCGTCGCGGCGAGAAGCGCCGTGCGCGCGCCGATGAACGCGACGACCATCATCACGAACGGCGAGAGCACGAACACGAACGAGAGCGGCAGACGAGGTAGATGCCGGCGGTGACCATCGTGGCCGCGTGGATGAGCGCGCAGACCGGCGTTGGGCCCGCCATCGCGTCGGGGAGCCACACGTAGAGCGGGATCTGCGCGCTCTTGCCGGTGCAGCCGAGGAGGAGCGCGAGGCCGCACCGCCGTCGCCGCGCTGATCGTGAGCGGATCGTCGCTGGCTTGGAGGAACGGATGCCGCGAAGCCCTCGAACGCGCCGCCGCCGATCGGCCAGAGGTGGATCTTGCAGCGCGTCGACGCGGAGGATCGACGAGCTGCGCGCGCGTTCGCTCGATGCCGTCCCAGTCGAGCGCGCCCGTGTAGTGCACGAGCAGGAACATCGCGCAGATGAGACCGAAGTCGCCGATGCGGTTCGCGATGAACGCCTTCTTGCCGGCGGCCGCGTTCGGCATCGTGCTCGTACCAGAAGCCGATCAGCAGATACGAGCAGAGCCCGACGCCTTCCCAGCCGACGAAGAGCACCGGCAGGTTGTCGCCCGAGGATGAGGACGAGCATCGAGAAGATGAACAGGTTCAGGTAGCAGAAGAAGCGCCAGTAGCCCTTGTCCTTCGCCATGTACGACGTCGCGTAGAGGTGGATGAGGAAGCCGACGCCGGTGACGATGAGCATCATCACGCCCGAGAGCGCGTCGATGCTGAATCGCAGGTCGATCGGGACGCTCGCCGCCTCGCGGCCGCCGTTCGTGTGCATCCACTCCCAGGCGTCCACGCGAGCTTCACGTGCTCGTGACGGTCTTGCCCTTCTCGACGTGCGCCGTGCGCGTCGACGGCTTGGAGAGCGCGAGAGAACGACGACGGCGCACGACGAAGCTCGATCGCCGACGGCGCGAGCGCCATCAGCGCGGACCGCGTGCTTGCCGAGGCGCTGGCCCCAGACGCCGTTCACGAACGCGCCGAGGAGCGGCATCCCGAGGATGACCGCGATGAGCGAGAAGTCGTCTTGCGGAAAAGTGAGAGGAGGCTTCATCGAGTCATTCTCAGTTTCTTCAGAGAGGTCGGCTTCGTCGGTGCGCACCGTGCGCCGGATGCGGAAGAGCGAGAGGACGATCGCGAGGCCGACGGCGACCTCGGCGGCCTCGGCGGCGATGAGGAAGAAGGCGAAGATCTGGCCGGTGTGGTTCTGCGTCTGCGCGCGGTTGAACGCGACGAGCGCGAGGTTCACGGCGTTGAGCATGATCTCGATGCTCATCAGCGTGACGAGCACGTTGCGGCGGACGAGGAAGCCGACGCCGCCGATCATGAACAGGACCGCGCGAGAGCACGACGTAGTGCTCGACCGGGATCATGCGGCCTCCGTCTTCGGAGCCGCGGTTCGATCGCTTTGGTGCTTGCCGCGCGCGACGGCGACCGCGCCGACGATCGCGACCATCAGGAGCGCGCTCGAGAGCTCGAACGGGACGAGGCCGTCGGTGAAGAGCGATCTGCCGAAGCGCGTCGATCGCTGCCGAAGTCGGCGGGATCGTCCTGCAGCCGATCGGCGTGGTTCCACGCGGGCGCGAATCACGAGGTAGCATCGCGGCCGACGACGACGAGCGCGAAGAGCCGCGCCGCCGAACGTGCGCGTGAAGCGCCCGCGGTGATCGCGCGGCGACGTTGCGCTCGGGCCGAGCAGCATGATGACGAACAGGAAGAGGACGACGATCGCGCCTGCGTAGACGATGAGCTGGATCGCCGCGAGGAACTGCGCGTGGAGCGCGAGGAAGAGCCCCGCGATGGCGAGGATCATCAGGCAGGAGGCCCATCGCGCCGCGGATCGGGTTCTTCGCGGCCACCGTGCAGAGCGCGCCGACGATCGCGACGCGCCGCGCAGATGTAGAAGTAGATCGAGCTGACGGCCGTTCATCGCGTCATCCTCGCTCCGACGACGAGCTGTCGCGTCGGCGTCGCTTCTTCGTCGCCGCGCACGTACGCCTCGAACTCCTTGCGGAACTTCTTGAGGAAGCCGAGCGCGGGCATCGCGGTGCCTTCGCCGAACGCGCAGATCGTGTTGCCCATGATGCCGTTCGCGATGTCGTGGAGCGCGTCGAGCTCCTCCATCGTCGCCTTGCCGTCCAGGATCTTGTCGACGGTGCGATCGAGCCACGCCGATCCTTCGCGGCACGGCGTGCACTGGCCGCACGACTCGTGGCGGTAGAACTGCATCAGGTTCTGCATCGCGAGGACGGGGCAGGTGCCCTCGGCCATGACGGTCACGCAGCAGGTGCCGAGCATCGTGCCGACGTGGCGGATCGTGTCGACGCCGAGCGGCACGTCGAGGACGCTCTTGCCGTGCCACTTGTGCAGCGGGATCTTCTCGTCGGGCGCGATCACCATCTCGTCGGCGCGCAAGCACCGGCGTCGACGAGCCGCCGGGGATGACGCACGAGCATGTCTTGTCGCCGAGGACGCCGCCGCCGAGCTCGTAGATCAGCTCGCGCAGCGTGGCGCCGAACGCGAGCTCGAAGACGCCGCGGCTTCTTCACGTGGCCGTTCACGCCGAAGAGGCGGACGCCGCCGTCGTTCAGGTCGTGGAGCGCGGAGAGCTTCGAGAACTCCTCGCAGCCCATCTTGAACGCGCGTGGGCACGGCGGCGATCGTCTCGAGGTTGTTCACCGTCGTCGGGCAGCCGAACGCGCCGGCCTGCGCGGGGAACGGCGGCTTGAGGCGCGGCTCGCCGCGCGTGCCCTCGAGCGAGTTCAGGAGCGACGTCTCTTCGCCGCAGATGTACGCGCCGGCGCCGGTGTGGACGTAGACCTCGACGGGGTAGTCCTTGCCGAACGGCGTCTTGCCGAGGTAGCCCTTCGCGCGCGCCTCTTTGATCGCGCCCCAGAGGCGCGCCTTCGAGAGGTGGAGCTCGTCGCGGACGTAGATGTACGCGACGTGCGCGCCGATGCCGTAGCAGCCGATGATGCAGCCCTCGACGCACGCGTGCGGATTCTGCTCCATCATCGTGCGATCTTTGTGCGTGCCGGGCTCGCCTTCGTCCGCGTTGATGACGAGGTACGCGGGCTTCGTCGGGTGGGGCTTCGGCATGAAGCTCCACTTCACGCCCATCGGGAAGCCGGCGCCGCCGCGGCCGCGGATGTTCGCCTTCTTCGCCTCGTCGACGACCTGCTCGCGCGTCATCGTCGTGAGCACGCGCTGCGCGGTCTTGTAGCCGTCGCACTCGCGCTCGTAGGCGTCGAGCGTCCAGCCCGTTCGGGCTTGCCGTACATCTTCGTGAGGTAGTCGGTGCGCTTGATCATCGCTTCGAGCTTCTCCGAGAATCTCGTCGACCTTCTCCGGCGTGAGGTTCTCGTAGTAGTCCTTGTCGACCTGCATCATCGGCGCGGTGCCGCAGCTCGCGAGGCACTCGGCGCGTGCGAAGCGTGATCTTGCCGTCCCTCGTCGTCTCGCCGCACGTGGATGCCGAGCTTCTTCTCGCAGTGCGCGAGGATCTCGTCGGCGCCGCGCAGCGCGCAGGGGAGCGTGCGGCACACCCAGACCTGGTGCTTGCCGACCGGCTCTGGTTGAACAGCGTGTAGAACGTGACGACGCCTTCGACGTGCGCGGGCGACAAGTCGAGCTTGTGCGAGACGCACGTGCATCACGTCCTCGCTGATGTAGCCGTTCTGCTCCTGACACAGATGGAGGAGCGGAATGCACGCCGCCATCTTGGTGGGGTAGCGCGCGAGAATTTCGGCGAGCTTCTGCTCGCGCTCTTTCGACAGTTCGAAGGCCATGGTTCACGGAAAGCGGGAAACCGCGAAAAACCGCTGAAAATGCGTCGCGGACGCTAGTGGCAAGCGCATCAGTCCGTCAAGGCAAACGTTCCCCTTGAGTGCGCGCGATTTCCGGAAAGTATGCTGCCGCGCGGTTTCAAGCTCCGCGGCTCCGCCGCGATGGTTCCAATACGCGAACGAACGAGAGGTGGCTCGGTGTTCTGTCCGAACTGTGGCACGCAAAACCCCGACACGGCGCATGACGTGCACGAAGTGCAACTTCAACTTGAAGGGCGCCGCTGCTCCGAAGTTCAAGGGCACGATGCTCATGATGAGTCAGCAAGCGGGTGGCTGCCGGGAGCGCCCACGCCTGGCGCAGTTCCGGGCGCCATTCCGGGCGCTCCGCCCGCTGCGGCTCCGCCGCGTCCTGCAGGTGCGCCGCCGCCGAGCAAGTTGAAGGGAACGATGGTCGGCGTCGCGCCGCCGATGCCCGGCTCCGCGAAGATGCCGAACATGCCTCCGCAAGCGCCGCCACAAGACATGGCGCGTCCACCGACGCCGGGTCCCATGGCCCCGAATGGCTCCGCCCGCTGCTCCGCCGCAAGACTTCGGCGCTCCACCTCCCGGTGGTGGCGGCAACGTCAACGCGCTCGCAGGGACGATGGTCGCGACCGAAGCGAGCTTCCAACCTCCGCCGGGTTTTGGTGCGCCGCCTCCCGCGGCCGGCGCGCCTCCTCCGCAACAAGGATTTGGTGGACCACCGCCCGACATGGGTGGACCTCCGCCCGGTGGATTTGGTGGGCCTCCGCCTGGTGGAGGATTTGGTGGACCGCCGCCCGGAGGAATGGGTGGACCGCCGCCCGGACAATTTGGTCCGCCGCCCGGTGGAATGGGTGGACCTCCGCCGGGAGGTGGATTCGGTCCACCGCCGGGTGATCCGATGGGTGGTCCGCCGCCGGGCGGATACGGGGGTCCTCCGCAAGGACAGTTTCCGCAACAACAACAACCGATGGGTATGGGAGGTCCAATGCAAGGTCCAGGAATGCCAGCGCCCCAAAACATGGGGGGCGGTGGGATGCAACCGTATGGTGGTCCAGGTGGTCCAGGTGGTCCGATGATGCCGGGTGCGCCCGGTGGTCCGATGGCGCCGGGTGGCGTGAGCGACAAGACGTGGATGATGACGCTCCTCTTGTGCCTCTTCGCGGGCACGCTTGGCGTGCATCGCTTCTACGTCGGCAAGATTGGATCGGGTGTTGGACAGCTCCTCACGCTCGGCGGTTGTGGAATCTGGTCGCTGATCGATCTCATCATGATCATCACCGGCAAGTTCACCGACGCGCAGGGACGTCCGCTCAAGAAGGAATAGGTCACAGCACGGAGAAGCCGCCGAAGGCTCCAAAGAACCGTGCGACCCAGACCACGAAGAGCGCCGCGCACATCGCGAGACCCGCGATGCGCACGGCGCTTTTCATTTTTGTTTTTCCGGACCAGAAACCGAAGCGCCCGGTGACGACGTACGCGCCGAGCTCGACGGCGACGAGCATGGTGACGAAGGGAATGACCACGATCGCGAGCGGGTGAATCATCGTCGCCAAGGCGAAGTCGCCGTGCAAGAGCGCGCGAAACGCGCTCGTCATCCCGCACGTCGGACACGGATGATGCGTGAGCGTTCGCACCGGGCAATCCCAGTGCAGGAACGCGCGCGTCACGTGCCCGTACGCGAAGAGGAGAACCGCGAGAGGAACGAGCGCGCGCTTGAGCACTCAGACGTTGAACCGGAAGTGCATCGACGTCGCCGTCGCGCATGACGTACTCCTTGCCTTCGATCGCGAGCTTGCCGGCTTCGCGGCACTTCGCTTCGCCGCCGAGCTGGACGAAGTCTTCCCACCAGATGACTTCGGCTTTGATGAAGCCTTTTTCGAAGTCGGTGTGGATCACGCCGGCAGCTTGCGGAGCCTTCGCGCCGATCACGGTCGTCCACGCGCGCACTTCTTGTTTGCCCGCGGTGAAGAACGTGAGCAGCTCCAAGAGCTTGTATCCTGCACGTATCACCGCGAAGAGGCCCGGCTCCTTGAGGCCTGCGCTCTCGAGGAATTCGGGGCGGTCCTTGGGATCGAGCTGCGCGATCTGCTCTTCGAGGGCCGCGCAGACGGGAACGACGGGCGCGTTCTCCTTCGCCGCGAACGCGATGAGCTTCTGGTAGTGCGTGTTCTTGTCGAGCGCGCCGAGCGAGGCCTCGTCGACGTTCGCGACGTAGAACGTCGGCTTCGCGGTGAGGAGCTGCATCTCGCGCACGATCGGCGTCGCGTCGTCGTTTTCGGGCAGCTTCGCGGTGCGCGCGGGCTTTCCGGCGTCGAGGTGCTTCGCGAGCGCCTCGCAGATCTCGACCGCGAGCTTCTCGAGCGGCGTCGTTGCCCTTCGCGCTCTTGCGCGCGCGGTCGAGGCGCTTCTGCACGGTGTCGAGATCTTTGAGGCAAAGCTCGGTCGTGACGGTCGCGATGTCGCCGACGGGGTCGACGCGGTTCTCGACGTGGACGACGTTCGCATCCTCGAAGCAGCGCGCGACTTGGACGATCGCGTTCGACCTCGCGGATGTGCGACGAGGAATTGGTTGCCGAGCCCTTCGCCCTTCGACGCGCCGCGAACGAGGCCCGCGATGTCGACGAACTCGATCGTCGGTCGGCACGATTTGGTCGGCGTGGACGACCGAGTCGAGCGCGGCGAGGCGCTCGTCCGGCACCATGACGACGCCGACGTTCGGCTCGATCGTGCAGAAGGGATAGTTCGCCGCTTCGGCCTTGGCGGACGAGAGCGAGTTGAAGAGCGTCGACTTCCCGACGTTCGGGAGGCCGACGATTCCAACGGAGAGAGCCATGGTGCCGGCTTGCTTTACACGAAAAGCGCGGACGCGTGCGGGATTGGTCGACTCTTCTACGTGTGACTTTCGAACGGCGGCTCGCGGGCTCCACCGTCGCCCTCGCGTGACGGGCAGCATCGCCGCCTACAAGTCGGCGGATTCGTCGCGCGGCTTTCGTCAAAGAAGGCGCGCGCGTCGTCCCCGTGATGACGAAGTCCGCGTCGATGAAATTCGTCGGTCGCGAGCATGCTCGCGGGCATCACCGGCGAGAAGTGCTGAGCGACATGTGGGATCCGTCGTTCGCCGGCGAAACGCACGTCGCGATCGCGCGAGCGCGCCGACGTCGGTCGTCGTCGCGCCGGCCACGGCCGATTTGCTCGCGCGCCTCGCGCAAGGCCGCGCAGACGACCTCGTGACGTCGCTCGTCTTGTCGCGAAGGGTCGCGTCCTCGCCGCGCCCGCGATGCACCCGCGGATGTGGGCGAATCCAGCCACGACCGCGAACGTGCAGACGCTCCGAAGCACGGGACGAGTCGAGCTTGTCGGACCGCGTGGAACGAGGTGGCGTCCGGCGACGCGGGCGTGGGGCGCATGTCCGAGCCCGAAGGATCGCGGACGCCGATCGTGCTCGCGCTGACACCGAAGGATTTGGACAGGCTCTCGCATCTCGTCACGGCGGGCCCGACGGTCGAGGATCTGGATCCGGTGCGCTTCCTCGGAAATCGATCTTCGCGGGAAAATGGGATTCGCGATCGCCGACGCGGCTGCGGCCGCGCGGCGCGAAGTCACGCTCGATCGCGGGCCCGGTCTCTCGCCACGCCGCCCGGCGTGCGCCGCATCGACGTGCGGAGCGCGCTCGAGATGCGGAGCATCGCGCACGAAGGTCTCTCGAGCCCGACGCGATCGTCATGGCCGCGGCCGTCGCCGATTACCGACCGAAGGAGAGCGACGACGAAGCGAAAAAAAGGCGGCGAGAAGCGAATCGCTCGAGCTGGTGAAAAATCCCGATCTTTTCGCGGAGCTCGGCGGGCGCGCAAGAAGATCGCGGCCCGTGCTCGTCGGGTTCGCGCTCGAGTCCGGCACGCGCGCGATCGTCGCCGAGGCGCGCCGCAAGCTCGCGAGAAGTAGGTCGACGTCGTCGTCGCGAACGACGCCGGCACGCGTTCGGCGGCGATGACAACGAGATCTCCTTCATCACGGAAAATCGCGACGAGCGCTTGCCGCGCGCGACGAAGGTCGATCTCGCGGACGCGCTGCTCGATCGCATCAAGAGCTTGCTCGGCTGACCCGCGCCTGATAACTCCGTCTTCGTTCCAGGGAAGCCGGTGAAATTCCGGCACGGCCCCCGCCACGGTAACCGGTGACGACCTGCATCACCGCCACTGTCGATCTCGATGGGAAGGCGCAGGAAGGATGACCCGGAGTCCGGAGACCTGAACGCCGCAGTTCACTTCGAAAAAGCGCCGCGTGGGAGCGGCACCGAGGTTCCGATGCAAAAGAAAGTGTGCATTCTGCACGTGCTCGTGCTCGCGCCTGTTTTTGGGGCGTTTGCGGCGTGCGGTGACGACGTGATGATCGGGCCGGACGCGGGTCCGCCGAAGAGCGATGCGACGATCGATCAGTCGGCGGCGGACGCGGGCGATGCGTCGTCGTCGCGCCTCCTCATGACGTACGTGGCGACGAGCGGCGAGCTCGTCGCGCTGAACACGTCGACGAAACAAATCGGACGCTTCGCGATGCCGGGCTTCGGAGTCGCCGTGCGGTCCGGCAAGGACACGTTCCTCCTCGAGACCGGACAAGATCTCGTCGCGCGCCTCGACCCATCGACGTTCACCGCGGTGGCTGCGTCGTGGAACGTCGCGTTGAGCGACGCGTTCGATGGCGGCGAGTCGTACGCGGATCCGGTTCAAGTGATCGAGACCTCGCCGACCAAAGCGTACGTGCTCCGGTACAACCGCAACCGCATCGCGATCATCGATCCGTCGCAGACGGCGGACGCGGGCGCGCCGACGTCGAGCATCGACTTGTCGTCGCTCCTCCAAGCGAACGACGCGGATGGCCACATCGACATGAGCGGCGCCGTCTTCGACTCGTCGCGCAATCGCTTGTACGTCGCGCTCGGGAACATCGACATCTACGACGTCGATCCGCAGGGATATTTTCTCCTCTGCGCGAACACGAAATCCACGCTCGTCGCGATCGACACGACGAACGACACGCTCGTGAACCTCGGCGGAAGCGGGCCGGGTGGCGGCATCGCGCTCAATGGTTATGGACCGCAATCGGGTTATCTCGGCGGCGTCGTGCTCGATGCGACGGGCGATCGCATCTTGATCCTCTCGGGCGGATGCAACGCGCCCACGACGGACGGCGGAACGGGCGCGCTCTCGGGCCGCGTCGTCGAAGCCGTCGACTTGAAGACGAACACGACCGAGACGCTCCTCGACGCGAGCGCGAAAGAGTATCCCGGGCAGTTCCTCTACATCGACCAGACGCACGCGCTCGTGCAGTTCGGATTCGGCGCGTTCTCGACGACGTATCATTGGGACCCGACGCAGACGACGCTCGGTGCGGCGCTCGCGACCACGCCCGACGTCTTCGACTACGACAAAACCGGCGCGCGCATCCTCGGCCCGCAATCGACGCTCGCATCCGACGGCGGCGCGGGCCCGACGAACGTCATCGCAGTGACGCTCGCCGATGGCGGCGTCGCCGAGCTCACGCAGAATCCATTTCTGCAGAGCGGCGGCTTCGTCGGAAACGCCGTCTACGCGCCCTAGCGGACGCCCTTCGTCTCTTCGAGCGCGAGCAAGAAATCGCCGACCATCCGCCCGCGCTCGTGGATGCGTTCGGGCGTCGCGATCGCGCGCAGCGTGCGGTCGATGAGGCGCTTGTATTTCGTCGCGCGATCCGCGATCGCAGGATTGCGCGCGAGCCGCGCGAGCACGCGGAGCATCACCACGTTGTCCTCGAAGGGTTTGCGCCGCGCCGCGAACACGCCGACCGCGTCGGGATCCTTGCTGCGCGCGAAAAATCCTCCCGCGCGCACGTCCTCCATTTGATCCACGATCGCATCGACGATCTTCACAGCCTGATCGACGCGCGTCGTCTCCTTCGATTGCTCGGCGATGGCGAGAAGCCCCATCGCGAACGCCGCGTTGTCGGAGAGGTGAATCACGTGCTCCGTGGTCTCGCCGTGGACGAGTCCGCCGGTCTTCGACGCGTGCGTCGCCAAAATGCGGTCGGCGGCTTTCTTCGCGCGATCGAGCGCAGACGCGTCGTTCGTCGCGGCGAAATACTTGCAATATGCAATGATCGCGAGCCCGTTTACTTGCGGATATTCGTGCGCGTCGACGCGAGGGACGCCGAGCGCGAGCCGCTGCGATTCGCCGAGCGCGTAATACTCGTGGCCCGTGAGGAATTTCTTTCCGGCGTCGTGCGCGTTCAAGTCGGCGTCTTGCGTGACGTAGAAGCCGCCCTCGGGGCTCGAGAGAAATCGGTCGACGTATTTCTTGATCGCCGTCGCCGCGTCGAGCCACTTCTTGTCCTTCGTGAGGATGAAGGCCTCGGCATAATTGTCGATCGCTCCGGCGTTGTAATAGAGGAGCTTCTCGAAGTGCGGGTGCTTCCAGTCCGAGTCGGTCGAGTACTGGTAGATGCCGCCCCACACCGGATCGGTGATCGCGAGCTGCTGGTCGAGCGTGAAGAGGATCCGCTTCTTCCACGCGTCGCTCGTCTTCGCGCGTGAGAGCGCCCACGCGTTCGTCATGAAGAGCGGAACCTTTTGGGTGTGACCCCAGCTCCCTTGCTCTTCGTCCCAAAAGTCTTCGAGGTTGATGACCGTGGAGCGTTCGATCCACGCGAGGTGCTGCTCGGTCAGCGGCATGTCGTCGATCGCGGGATCTTCTTGGTCGCCGCTCTCCGCGGCGCCGCTCCCGGACGCGACGACCTCTTTGAGAATTTCCGCGAAGCGATCGGGCGCGATGAATCCGCGATATTTCCCGAGCTCGCGTCCGTCGGGCGAGAAGATGACCGTCGCGGGCCAGCCGTATTCGGCGTAGCGCTCTTCGATGTCGGGCCGCGCGTCGACGTCGACCTTCGCGGCGATGAAATGCGCGTCGAGGATCTCGCGCACGGATGCGTCGTGATACGTGACCGCCTCCATCACGTGGCACCAGTGGCACCACTCGGCGGAGCCATCCATCACGACGAATCGCTTCTCGGTCTTCGCGCGCACGAACGTCGCGTTGTCGAAGTCGCTCCACGCGAGCGGCGCCTTCGGTGTTGCGTCCCAATGCGCGAGCGGATCGACCTCGTGCGCCGCGACCGTCTTTGGCGCAGGCGAAGCCGCACATGCCGCACACGCCAATGCCACGACGACGCGCTTCACTCGATCACTTTACGCGCGAATCCGTCGTAGAGTTCCATGATGCGAATCGCAGCGGTGCTCTGCGTGTGCGCGTGTAGCAGCCCAACCGTCGCGAACGACGCGGCAACGAACGACGCGTCGATGAACGACGCGCCTCCCGCGTGCGACATCACGGGGACGTGGACGGGCACGATCGACAACGTCGCGTTTCCCTCGGGCTCCGGGGCGATCGCGTTCACGCTCGCGAACGCAAGCGCCCCGATGGGAACGGTGATCTTCGGAAACGCGCCGCCACCCGCGCCGCCGACGGATCCGAACGCGGCTTATCCACCTGGCTTCATGCTCGGTCAGCTCCAGCAACCGATGCCGAGCCAATACGTCGAGGGTTTCGTCTTCACCGTGCAAGGTGGAACGTTCGACGGCACGCGTTTGCAATTCGGCGTCGTCGCGGAGCAAGTGTTCGAAGCCTGGTGCGCGCTGCAAACGCAGATCTGGGGCGATGGAGCCGACGGCGGCGCGCCGTACGCGTGTTTGCCGCCGTGGAATTTCTTCTGCAACGGCCAGACGCAGATCTGCGTGTCGACGAATCCACAAAACTCGTCGGACACGATCACCTACGCACAAGAAAAACAGGATCTCTGCAGCCCAGGCGGGACGTGCACGTGCACGGCGACGTCATGCGTCGCGCCCACGAAGGTCGACATCACGTTCGACGCGACGTGCGCATCGAGCACGCTCGAAGGAACCATCGCCGGCGCCCTCGGCAACCATGCGGTCCACTTGAAGAAGTGAGAGATCGCCAAGACGCCAAGGCGCCAAAAGAATTTAGGGTGAAGAATGTTGCATTCTACACCTAACTTCTCTTTTGGCGTCTTGGCGCCTTGGCGGCTCTCTTCTTCTTCAGCGGAGGACGCGCCAATCGAGGACGCGTGCTTCGCGCGGCGAGATGCGCATTTCGACGGAGCGGCGCGGTGGGCACGCATCGCCGCCGATTTCGATCGCCATCGGGCGCGAGAACGTGAAGCGCGCGGCCGTCGTGAACCAATCGTGCATGCCGCGGAGCGGGTGCTGGCCCGTCCACAAACGCGGGATGCTCGCGATGCCGCCGAGCGTCGAGCGATCGAACACGCGCACGTTGAGCATGCCGAGGAATCGCTCCGCGAACGGATACGCGCGGAAGTGGTAACCGAACTCCGGGCACGTCGCGGCGCCCGCGACGCTCATCAGTCCGTCCCACAGCACCGTGCCGTGCTTCGCGCCCGCGACGCGCGCGAGCGCGCCGTGCGAGTCGACGGTGAAGACTTCGTCGCCGAGGTTCTCGATGAGCAGATGCGGCCTGCCGAGCACGATGGATTTCGGCGCGGTGCGCGTGAGCATCGCGGTGACGTAGCCGTAGACGCTCTTCGCGAAGAAACGCGGCGGGCCCTTCGACTGCTCGAGCTGCTGTTTGTAGTCGCTCAAGATCTCTGCGTCCCAGCCCGCGCCCGCGAAGTGCGCGAGCGTGCCGTCGCAATCGACCAATCCGAAACGTCGAAGCGGGAGCGGCTCTTCGCGTTCGTGCAGGTCTCTCAAGATCGCGAGCGACGTTGCGAGCTTCGGCGCGCCGAGCACGTTCGCCCACGCGTTGCCCGTCCCGAGCTTGAGCACGCCGATCGGAGGGAGCGGCTCGCTCGGCCCAACGACGCGCGCGAGCGCATTGACGAGCGCGATGGCCGTTCCATCTCCACCCGCCGCGAAGATCACATCCGGCTTCGTCGGCAGCACTTCTTTGAGCCACACGACGACTTCCTCGAGCGTGCGCGTGAGCTTCACGTGCGCGCGCGGAAGAAGCCGCGCGGTCTGCACGGCGATGCGGCGCCCGCCGCGCTTCGCATTCGCGTTGACGAGGATCGCGAGACCTTGTCCTTGGCTCACGACGAAAGTCCGCTCGCGATGATCGCGCGCACGTCCTCCGAGAGCGCCGCGATGCCCTTTGCGTTTCGCTTGTACGAGGTCACGTCGAGCGGGCGATGAATCACGACGCGCACGTGCGAGCCCCGACGCGACTGCGCGGAGCCGCGTGGGAGCGCGTCGCGCGTGCCGATGATCGTGACGGGAAGGATTGGCTCTCCGACGTCGAGCGCGAGGTGGAACCCGCCTTTCTTGAACGGGAGCAGCTCGCCGGTCGGGCTGCGCGTGCCCTCCGGCGCGATCCACACGTTGATGCCGGAGTGCATGCGGCGCTTCGCCTCCGCGAGGCTCGCCATCGCCGATCCGCGGCTGCCGCGGTCGATCGCGATGAACCCGGCCTCGAGCATCGCGCGTCCGAAAAATGGAAACTGGAAGAGCTCGACCTTCGCGATCATGCGCAGGCTCGCGCCGTGGGGCGGACCGACGGTGTGAAAGAGGACGGGCACGTCGTAGTGCGATTGGTGATTGCTCATGACGAGGAACGTCGCGTCGCGCGCGAGGTTCTCGCGGCCCGAGACGTCGAGCGTCATCTCGAGGTGCTCGACGATTTTGCCCGACCACGACTCGAGCCGGTCGTCGCACATTTGCTTCGTCAGTCGGCCGCGCGTCGCGTCGACCACCGTCGGAACGGAGATCGCGAGCGTCTCCACCATGTTGCGCACGGACAGTCCAAACGACCCAGACACGTGGCGAATCCTTATCATGCCCGCACCTTTCGCGGTCGCTTGCTATCGGACGTCGCGCCGCTTAGCATCGGCAAGCCGCGCGGGCGAAAACGCCCTGATTTTCGAAGGTTTCACGCGGTTCCCGCAGCACCACTCGAGTGACCGTTCATGGGCTGGTGAGATGAGCGCAAACACGATTCGGACAGCGCTGGGTCTGCTTCAAGACGACCCGGATCACGAGCAAGCCTGGCTCGATCTCAAAGAGGCGCTCGGCAGCGGCACGCCGGACGGCATGACGCCCGACGAAGCGCGCTCGCTTCTCGCGTCTGCGCGTCGCGCACACGAGGCACGTCGCGAGCACGACGCGGTCGCTTCGCTGCTCGAGCTCGAAGTGCTCCTCGCGCAAAACGACGCCGACGCCGAAGTCGCGCTGCTGCGCGATCTCGCGCGCGTGTGCGACGAGGAGCTGTTCGACGACGCGCGCGCCGAAGAAGTGTTCGGCCGCGTTCTCACGATCGTCCCGGGCGACACCGACGCCGAGGAGGCGCTCGAGAGGCTCCGCGCGAAGCGATCGAAATGGAACGAGCTCGTCGTGCGGTACGTCGAAGAGGCGAGCTCGGCGGGCGAGCCGCGTTTGAAGAGCTCGATGCTCGTGAGCGCCGCCGAGACGGCGTATCGCTACGGCCGCGCGGCGCTCGCCGAAGAGAAAGGCTCGAAGAAGAAGCTCGCCGCGCTCCAGGGCGAGACCATCACGCGCCTCGAAGAAGCGCTGAAGGTCGATCCGAAGAACCGCCGCGCGGGCGCGCTCCTCGAGCGCATCTATCGCGAGTCGGCGAAGTGGGAGGAGCTCGCGCAGCTCCTCGAGACGGTGTCGACCGAGTCGAACGTGAAGGACGAAAAGACCGCGGGGTTCTTGCGGCTCGCGCGCGTCCTCGCGAAGAAGATCAAGAGCCCCGAGCGCGCGTGTGCGGCGTACGAGGGCGTGGTCGATCTGTCGCCGGGCAACGAAGAGGCTACGAGCTTCCTCGTCGACTTCTTCACGTCGCGCGAGATGTGGGATCACCTCGTGTCGCTCTACGAAGAGCAGCTTCAGACGAGCGCGCGTCATGGGCAGCAAGACATCGGCATCGTGCTGCAGCTCGCGATGGTGCACTGGAAGATGCGCAGCAAGGCCGACGTCGCCGAGCCCTACTTCGACAAGCTCCGCAAGGTCGAGCCCGCGCACCCGGGCATGCTCGCGTTCTTCCGCGAGGCGCTCACCGCGCGAAACGATCTCGGCAAGCTCTCGCAAATTCTGACCGATGCGCAGCGCGCATTGCCCGATGGGCTCGCGCGCACGCAAATCGCATCCGAGGTCGCGAAGCTCGCCGAAGAAGGCGCGAACGCGACGAAGGCGATCGAGCAGTGGCGCGCGCTCTTGCGGCAAGACGCGGGAAACAAACAAGCGCGCGACGCGCTCAAGCGTCTCTACAAACAGACCGCCGCGTGGAATCCGTACGCGGAGCTCCTCCGCGGCGAGCTCGAACGAATTCCCGCGGGCGACGCCGACGCGCGCTTGCCGCTTCTCCGCGAGATGGCCGGGATCTATCGCGAGCACGCGAAGAACGACTCCGCGCTGCTCGCGACGCTCACGCAAATCTCCCAGCTCGCGCCCGACGACGCCGAGACCGTTCGCGATCTCGTCGCCGTGTACGACTCGCTCGGTCGCGTTCGCGATTTGCTCACGGCGCAGTCGCGGCTCGCGGAGCTCGAGACGACGCCGAGCGCGAAGGCGGAGCTCCATCGTCAGGTCGCGCGGCGATGGATCGAGCAATTCTCGAACGTGCAAAACGGGATGGAGGCCTACGAGAAGGTCCTCGAGATCGAGCCGCACGACGCGGAGGCGATCGGCAAGCTCAAGGAGCTCTACGCGAAGCGCCGCGCGTTCAAGCCGCTCTACGATTTGCTCGAGCGTGAAGCGAGCGCGATGGAAGAGGGCTCTGCGCGGCGCGACGCGTGGATCGAGATGGCGAAGATCGCCGCGGAGCGACTCGATCGCGGCGCGGACGCGATCGCGATGTACAAGCGCGTGCTCGACGAGGATCCGTCGGCGACGGCGGCGCTCGACGCGCTCGAGAAGCAGGCCGAGCGCGACAAGGATTTCAAGACGGTCGCCGACGCGCTCGAGCGGCGCGCGCAATCGGCGAGCGATGACGCGACCAAGCTCGGCGTCTTGCAGAAGCTCGGCGCGATCTACGCCGAGCGTCTCAACGATCACGAGTCCGCGATGAAGACGTGGCGTCGCGTGCTCGAGCGCTCGCCGGGCCATGCAAAGGCGCTCCGCGTTCTCCGCGACAGTTATCTCGGCGCGGGCGACTACGAAGGGCTCACGAACCTCTTCGCGCAGTCCAACGATTGGGAAGGGCTCGCCGACGTTTTGTCGAGCGCCGCCGATCGCGCACCCGACGCGGCAGCGAAGGTCGAGCTCTCGTATCGCGCGGCGGACGTCTACGAGCAGAAGCTCGGCGAGCCCGAGCGCGCTTTCCGCGCGTACGAGCGCGTGCTCGCCGTGCGTCCGGACGACGAACGCGCCGCGCGCGCGCTCATCCCGCTCTACGAGAACGAAGAGAAGTGGGCGCGCTTGCCCGCGCTCTACGAAGTTCTCCTCGGTCACGCGAAAGACGCCGAGAAGAAGCTCGAGATCCTGCGCAAACTCATCGACATCACCGGGCGAAGCTTGCAGGATCGCGCGGCCGCGTTTCGTTACGCGCAGCGCGCGTACGAGATCGAGCCGACGCGCGACGGATCCGTCGCCGAGCTCGAGTCCGCGGCGCGCGCCGCGCAGCAATGGCCGCCGTTCGTTGCCGCGCTCGAAGCGCGCCTCGCGTCGAGCGACGCAGACGCGGACGAGAAGCGCGCGCTCAAAGCCAAAGTCGCCGAGACGTACGCGACCGAGCTCGGGCGCGTCGACGAAGCCATCGCGGCGTATCGCGCGCTCGTCGAAGAGAACGAAGGGGACGAGGCCGCGGTCGCGACGCTCGATCGCATCTTGCGCGCGCAGGACCGTCGCGAAGACTTGCGATGGCTCTACGAGCTACGCGTGCAGCGCGCGAACACGTCGCAGCGCGTGGAGATCCTCGGCGAGTGGGCGACGCTCGAAGAAGAGGCGATGGGCGCGCCCGATCGCGCCGCCGAGCTTCATCGTCGCGTGCTCGAGATCGTCCCAAAACAAGGGAAATCCCTGCGCGCGCTCGCGCGATTGTTGCAGAATACAGGTAGTGCGGACGAAGCGGTGCAGATGCTCGAGCGCGATCGCGATCAACGCGAAGGCAAAGAGCGCGCGGCGCGCGAGCTCGAGATCGCAAAGCTCCAGCTCTCGCTGAAGCGACCCGCCGACGCGCTCGCCGCGGTGAAGCGCGCGCTCGACGAGATCCCCGGAGACGCGCAAGCGATCGCCGTGCTCGAAGAGCTCCTCCAAGTGGGCGAGTCGCGCGCGCGCGCGGCCGCGCTCCTCGAGCAGCACTACGCGCAAGCCGGCAAACGCCAAGAGCAGGCGCAGGTGATCGAGGTGCTCATCGCCACGGCCGCCGCGAAGGGCGATCGCATCGCGCTCTACGACAAGCTCATCGGCGTGCACGAGGATCTCGGCGCGATGGAGGCGGCGTTCGACGTCGCGGCGCGCGCGGCGGAGGAGTTCCCCGGCGAACTCTCGCTCTGGGATCGGCTCGGCGTGCTCGCTCAAAAGACGCAACGCACGCAGGCGTTCGTCGACGCGCTCGTTCGCGCGGTGCCTCCGCAAGGCGAGAGCAACTTGCCGCCGGCGGTCGACACGGATCTCTCCGAGCGCATCGCGACGCTCTACGACGAGATGCTCGGCGAAGTGAGCAAAGCCACGCCGTATCTCGAGCGCGTGCTCGCGCGCGATCCGTCGAACGAGCGCGCGTTCGCGCGTGCGAAGCAGATCCTCACCTCGCTCGAGCAGTGGGGCGAGCTCGAGCAGCTCTACGAGCGCGCGGTCGCGGCGGCCGATCGTGCCCGTCAGGCGGACTTGCTCGCGGAAGCCGCGCTCGTCGCCGAGGAGATCACCGGCGAACGCGCGAAGGCGACGCGTTACTACGAGCGCATCCTCGAGATCGATCCGCAGCACGATCAAGCGATTCGCGCGCTCGATTCGCTCTATGCGGCGCAGGAGAGCTGGCCCGAGCTTGCGGCGCTCATCGTGCGGCGACTCGACGCGGCAGCGGGCGACGAAGCGGTCGCGCTTCGCCTGCGGCTCGGAACGCTCTACGCGACGCGCCTCGGCGATTTCGAGAAGGCGCTCGATCAGCTCGAGGTCGTGCTCGGCGCCGACGCGCACAGCCGCGACGCGCGCGATCTCGTCGAACAATGCTTGAACAAACCCGAGCTGCGCGCGCGCGCCGCGACGGTGCTCGAGACCGCGTACACCACGATCGATCAACCGCGCGATCTCGTCCGCGTGCTCGATGTGCGCCTCGAAACGGCGGGAACCGACGACGCCCGCGCGGAGCTCCTCGCGCGCATCGCGGAGCTGCGCGATGACCGCCTCAACGAAGACGTCGCCGCGCTCGATGCGTACGCGAAGCTCGTTCCGCTCGCGCCCGACAACGAGCACGCGCGCACGCGTCTCCTCGACATCGCGCGCCGCGTGGGCTCGCACGAACAAGCCGCCGACGTGCTCCTCGCCGCATCGAAGAACGCGCGCTCGCCGCAACCGAAGGGCGAGATCCTCACGTCTGTCGCGAAGATCTTCGAAGACCTCCTCGACAACGCATCGCGCGCCGAAGGCGTCTACCGCGAGGTGCTCGATTTGGACCGCACCGACGCGGGCCTCGCGCTTCCCGCAGCGAAGGCGCTCGAGCGGATCTACGCCGCGAGCGGTCGCGCGAAGGAGCTCGCCGAAGTGCTCCGCGTGCAAGTCGAGCTCGAAGACGACGGCACGGCGCGCGGCGCGATCTGGTCGCGTCTCGGCGAGCTCTACGAAACGTCTCTCGATGATCCGCAAAGCGCGATCTCGGCGTGGCGCGCGCGCATCGAGGACGATCCCGCCGACGAGCACGCGCTGGCGGCGCTCGATCGTCTCTACGCGCGAACGGAGCAATGGCCGTCGCTCGTTGAGGTGCTGCGCTCACGCGAACGCGCGACGAACGATCGCGACGCACGCAAAGAGCTGATGACGCGGCTCGCGCTGACTCTCGCCGAGCGCGTGAACGACACGGCCGAAGCGATCCTCGCGTATCGCGCCGTCCTCGACGATTTCGGCGCGGAGCACGCTCCGCTCGCCGCGCTCGCGGAGCTCTACGAGAAGGCGGGACGCTTCGAGGATCTCGCCGAGACGCTCGAGTCGGATCTTTCGCTCACGGAAGACTCGGCGCAAAAGCTCGCGCTCCTCGCGCGCATCGGACGCGTGCGCCAGGAGAAGCTCGAGAACGTCGACGGCGCGCTCGACGCGTACCGCCAAGCGCTGACGATCGATCCGTCGCACGAGCCGAGCCGCGCGGCGCTCGAGGGCATGCTCGACGTCGAGGCCGCGCGTCGCGACGCAGCGGAGATCCTTCGTCCTCTCTACGAGGCGGATGGTCAGCAGAAGAAGCTCCTCCGCGTGCTCGACATCGAGACGGAGCTCGCGGACGGGCCCAGCGATCGCCTCGCGATCCTGTCGCAGTCGATGATGGTCGCCGAACAATCGCTGAGCGACGTCGACGCGGCGTTCGCGTATGCCTCGCGCGGGCTTCGCGAGGCGGCAGGCGAAGCGGAGCTCCCGCAGTGGATCGAACGCGCAGAGCGGCTCGGCGCGGCAGCGAACAAGACGCCCGCGTTCGTCGCGCTTCTCCGCGAGGTCTCGCCGAACATCCTCGACGAGCAGCAACAGCTCGACGTGCTCGTGAAGATCGCGGAGCTCTCGCGCGACAAGCTCGAAGATCCGCGCGCCGCGCGCGAGTACTTCGAGAAGGCATTGCAAGTGCGCGCGGACGATTGCCGCGTGCTCGAGTCGCTCGAGAAGCTCTACGAGGCCGACGACAACCACGGCGCGCTGCTCGACGTCGTCAAACGCCGCGTCGAAGTCGCCGAGAGCGACAGCGAGCGCAAAGAGCTCCTCTACAAGCAAGCGCGCCTCGCCGAAAAAGACGGCGACAAGCGCGGCGCGATCGAGACGTACGAGCACATCCTCGATCTCGCGCTCGAGAAGGACGCGATCCGCGAGCTCGAACGCCTCTACACCGACGAGCAGCGTTGGGACGACGTCGTCGCGCTCTACGAACGGCAAATCGGACAGAGCCCGAGCGACGAAGAGAAGGCGACGCTGCACCACGCGCTCGGACGCGTGGCGAGCGCGCACCAGAACGATCACGAGCGCGCGTTCGGCGAGTACGAGGCCGCGCTGAAGATCGATCCGCAACACGCCGCCACGGTCGCGTCGCTCGAAGCGCTCATGCAAGACAAAGAGCGAGATCCTTCGCACGCGGCGCGCGCGGCGGAGATGCTCGAAGGCGTCTATCTCGCGAAGCTCGATTGGCGCCGCGTGATGGGAACGCTCGAAGCACGGTTGTCCGTCAGCCAAGATCCCGACGAGCGACGCACGCTCCTCAGGCGCCTCGCGAAGCTGCACGAGGAACAAGAGGAGAACTACTCTGCCGCGCTCGAGACGATGGCGAAGCTCCTCGCGGAGGACATCACCGACGAAGCCACGTGGAACGAGCTCGAACGCCTCGCGCGCGTCGCCAACGCCGAAGGGCGTCTCGCCGACGTCTTCGCAGGCGAGCTCGCGAAGGTGACCGCCGACGAGCCCGCGACCGCGCGACTCGCGCGCCGCACGGGCGAGCTCTACGAAGCGCAGAAACAAAGCGAGCGCGCGCTCGAGTACTACCGGCGCGCGTACGCGTTCGCTCCCGAAGAGGACGAAGGCGGCGTGTTCGAGGCGATCGATCGCTTGCTGCGCGAGGCGAAGCTGCCGAAGGAGCGCGTCACGCTCTATCGCGACGCGCTCGAGTATCGCGACGATCCCGCGCTGCGCCTGACGACGCTGCACACCATCGCGCTGCTCGAAGAAGCGGAGCTCGGCGACGACGACGCCGCGATTCAGACGTATCAACAAGCGCTCGATCTCGACGACTCCGACGCGCACTCGCTCGAGTCGCTCTCGCGTCTCTACGCGCGCCGTGAACGCTTCAAGGATCTCGCCGATCTCTTGCGCCGTCGCGCGGAGCAAGCCGCGCTTCCGGAAGACGAGGCGCGCTTCCGTTACGACCTCGGTCAGCTTCTCGAGACGAAGCTCGAGGACTCGTCCGGTGCGCTCGACGAGTATCACGCGGTGGTCGAGCTTCTCCCGCCGGGCTCGGGGAACGCCGCGGCGACGAGCGCCGTCAACGCGCTCGAAGCGATGCTCTCGAACGACGCGCACAAGGCACGCGTCGTCGAGATCCTGAGGCCGATCTACGAACGCGCCGACGACTGGCGTCACCTCGTCGCGGTGAACGGCGAGCGTCTCGCGCTCGCGACGGATCCGATCCGAGAAGGTCGCGATCTACCGCGAGACCGCGCAGCTCTGGGAGCAGCGCGGACACGACACGCGCCGCGCGTTCGACGCGACGCGCGAAGCGTTCGTCCTCGATCCGGACGACGGCGGGCTCCGTGAAGATCTCGATCGCCTCGCCGAGTCGACGAAGCGCTTCGACGATCTCGCAGACGCATACGAGCAAGGCATCGAGCAGGCGAGCGATCTCGGTCAGCGCGAGCTGCTCAGCGCGCTCGGCAAGCTCCACGACGTCCGCCGCGACGATCCGCGACGCGCGCTCGACGCATACGAGCGGCTCTACAAGCTCGACGAGCAGGACATGACGCCGCTCGACGCGATGGACGAGCTCTCGACGCTGCTCTCCGATTGGCCGGCGCTCGTGCGCGTGCTCGCACGCAAAGCCGATCTCCAAAACGACGACGAAGAACGCGCCGCGACGTGGCGACGCATCGGCGAAGCCAAGCGCGACATGCTCGACGACGCGCCCGGCGCGATCGAAGCGTACGAGCGCGCGCTCGAGCTCCAACCCGACAACGCCCACGCTCTCGACCACTTGATCCCGCTCTACGAGGAGAAGGGAGACTCCGCGCGTCTCGTCGATCTCTACAAGAAGCGCATCGAGATGTGCGGCGACGAAGACGCCGAGGCGAAGTTCTCGCTGCTCCTCGCGGCCGCCGATCAGTACGAGAAAGGCCTCGAGGACAAACGCGAGGCGATCACGCTGCTCGGCGACGCGCTCGCCGTGAAACCGGGCGACGCGGTCGTGATGCAGCGGCTCGATCGTCTGTACACCGCGGAGAGCATGTGGCCAGAGCTCCTCGACAACTTGCGGCTGCAAGCGGCGTCCGAGGCGGACGACGCGCGCAAGCGCGCATTGAAGAAGCGGACGGGCGCGCTCCTCGCGAAGGAGCTCGAGGATCCGCACGCCGCGCTCGACGCCTACCGCGAAGTGCTGGAGGGCGGCGCGGACGCCGAAGCGATCGCAGCGGTCCGCGAGATCGGCGAGACGCGCGAAGAGCTGCGCACGGACGCAGCCGACGTGCTCGAGCCGGTGCTGCGTGCGCAACAAGACGGTCGCGGCGATGAAGCGCTCGCCGACGTCCTCGAGATGCGCCTGCGCGCGCAGACGGAGCCGCAAGCGCGCGCGCAAACGCTCCGCGCGATCGCCGAAGTGCGCGAGCAGAAGCTCCACGACCCGGTGAAAGCGCAAGAGGCGCTTCATCGCGCGCTCGCCGAAGAGCCGAGCGACGCCGCGCTCCATGCGGAGATCGAACGCATCGCCGAAGCGAACGGCGCAGACGGCTGGTCGCGTTACGCGAGCGCGCTCGCCGAGCGCGGGGGCGCGATCTTCGACGCGCAGGTCACGACGGATCTCTTCATGCGGCTCGGCAAGGTCGCCGAGGAGAAGCTCAAAGACGATGCGCGCGCCGCGAAGGCGTATGGGCAAGCCGCGGAGCACGCGGGTGATTCGCCCGAGGTCCTCGCCGCGCTCGATCGGCTCTACTCGCGCCTCGGAGATTCGCGCGCGCTCGGCGACGTCCTCGAGCGACGCGTCTCGACGGAGGCCGACGCCGCGCAGCAAGCGGAGCTCACGTTCAGGCTCGCGTGCTTGCAGCTGAAGGAGTTCGGCGAGAAAGAGAAGGCGCTCGTCACGCTGCGCTCGGCGCTCGAGCGCGTGCCCGAGCATGGTCCGAGCCGAGAAGTGCTCGAGGGCTTGCTCGACGACGACGATTTGTTCCAAGACGCGTTCGAAGCGCTCGAATGGGTGTATCGCGCGCTCGGGCGCAGCGAGGATCTCGCGAAGCTCTACGAGAGGCGCGTCGCGCGGGCGCATGGCGCGCGCGACAAGAACAAAGCGCGTCTCGATCTCGCGCGCGTGCTCGACGAGCAAGCGCACGACGCGACGCGCGCGCAGCGCGTCGTGGAGCAGGCGATCGGAGACGATGCATCGGACTCGGACGCGCTCGCGGAGCTCGAGAGGCTCGCCAGCGTGACGAGTCAGTGGAAGGAAGCCGCCGAGGCGCTCGCCGGCGCGCTGAAGAAGGCAGAGGATCTCCCGGCTCAAGCGCGCACGGAGCTGTGGATGCGCGTCGCGGGTTGGCACAAGGACAAGACCCAAGACGCGCGCGGCGCGGAGGACGCGTTCTCCGAGGCGCGCAAGCTCGATCCCGAAAACACCGAAGTGCTCCGCTCGCTCGAGGAGCTGCAACGCGCGCCGGGGCGCGAGCGCGATCTCGTGTCGACGCTGCGCGCGCGCGCGAAGCTCGAAGTGGACCTCTCGGACAAACGAACGCTCCTCCGCGAGGCGAAGAGCATCGCCGAGGGAACGCTCGCCGACGCGGCGCTCGCCGAGAGCGTGCTGCGCGATTTGCTCTCCGAGGACGAGGGCGATCTCTGGGCGCTCGAGGAGCTCGGTCGATTGCGCGAGCAAGCCGGCGCGTGGAACGACGTCGTCGATCTCTTGACCAAGCGCGCGGAGCTCGAAGCAGACGGAAAGACCATCGCGGACCTTCGGCACCGCGCGGCGCGCGCGACGCGCGAGCACCTGAAGGACGACACACACGCCGTCGAGCTCTACGAGGCGCTCTTCGACGCGGACACGCAAGACCGCGAGGCGAGCGACGCACTTCGCGCTCTCTATGCCGCGCTAGGCAAACGCCGCGAGCTCGCGAAGCTCCTCCAGACGCTCATCGACACCGCGGACACGGAAGACGCACGCTCGGCGCTTCGCATCGAGCTCGCGCACCTCCAAGATCGAAATGGGCGACGGCGCAGCGGCGATTGACACGCTTCGCATGGTGCTGGACGAGAATCGTTCGCACGAAGGCGCGGTCCTCGCGCTCTCGGCGCTGCTCGAAAAAGGCGGCCAGGACGACGAGCTCGCCGAGCTCTTGAACGGACAGATCGAAGCGGCGAGCGCGCGCGGCGACGCGTCGGCGGAGCTCGCGCTTCGCGTGCGGCTCGGCGAAGTGTACGAGACGCGGCTCCGCGATCCGGGCAAGGCGCTCGCCGCGTTCGAGGCCGTCCTCGAGCGCGACGCGAACCATCACGGCGCGCTCGAAGCGGTCGCGCGTCTCGCGGAGGGTCGTCAGACGTGGGATCGCGCATCGAGCGCGCTCGAGCGTCTCGCCGCGGCCGAGTCCGATGCGAAGGCTGGCGTGGCGCTCGCGCTCCGCCTCGCGAACGCGAAGGAGAAGCTCGGCGACGGTGACGGCGTCGAGGGCGCGCTCTCTCAAGCGCTCCGATTCGAGCCCACGAACGCCGAAGTGCGCGACAGACTGCGCGCGCTCTACGAGAAGAACAAGAAGTGGAGCGAGCTCGCAGCGTTCCTCGCGGAAGACGCGACGCTCATGGAGCAAGCGTCACAACCTCCGGCTGCCGTCGTGAAGATCCTTCGCCGCGCGGCCGACATCCACCAAACGCAGCGCAAGGTTCCAGGCGATGCCGTCACGATGCTCGAACGCGCCGCCGCGCTCGCGCCGCAGGATCGCGAGCTCCTCCTCGGGCTCTGCGATGCGTACACCGCGTCCGATCGCGCGCAGAACGCCGCCGAAGTGCTCGAGCGAATCATCGCGTCGTTCGGCGGCAAACGCACGAAGGAGCTCGGTGTCTATCACCACCGACTCGGCCGCGCGCTCGCGGGTCTCGGCAACCAACCCGGCGCGCTCGCGCAGTACGATCTCGCGTTCAAAGTCGATCCAGGATCGATCGGCGTGCTCCGCGACTTGAGCTTGCTCTCGATGGAGACCGGCGACTTCGATCGCGCGCAAAAGACCTTCCGCGCGCTTCTCTTGCAAAAGCTCGACACGAACGCGGGCATCTCGAAGGGCGAAGTCTTCTTCTACCTCGGCGAGATCAGCATGAAGCAGGGCGACAAGACGAAGGCCATTCAGATGCTCGAGCGCGCGCTCGAGAACGAGCCCCAACTCGACAAAGCGAAGACGCGACTTGCCGAGTGGAAGGGATGAGGCGTGTCTTCGGCGTGATCCTCGCGCTCGTCGCGCGCGCGTGGATCGCGACGCTTCGTTTTCGCGTTCACAACGCGGGCGCGCTCGATAGTGAAGGCGCGCGCGTGCTCGCGTTCTTCCATGGCACGCAGCTGATGATGCACGGCCTCGAGAAGAGGGCAGGGCGGCGGACGTGCGTGATGGTGAGCCACTCGCGCGACGGCGAGCTCCAAGCCGCAGCGCTCGGGGCGCTCGGTTTTCACGTCGTGCGCGGATCGTCTTCGCGCGGCGCTGCGCGCGCTCTCGCGGCGATGGTGAAGAAGCTCCGCGAGCCGCGCACCGACGCGGTGTTCGCCGTCGATGGCCCGCGCGGACCGTACGGCGTCGCCAAACCCGGTGCGCTCACCGCCGCGTCGCGCGCGCGCGCCGCGCTCATTCCCGCAGGCGCCGCCGCGACGCGCGCGTGGATCCTCTCGCGCGCGTGGGATCGGTTCGTCCTACCGAGACCGTTTTCGCGCGTCGAGATCGTGCTGGGTCCTCCCGTTGAGCTCGCAGACGCCGGCACCGAGCATCTCTCGCGCGCGATTGCAGAATGCAACGAATCGGCGCGACGAGCGGCGGCGTGACGCGCCTACTCCGAAGATCCGTTGGCCTGATTGTCTCGCGTAGTCGCAGATGTCGACATGCGGCAGCGAAAAGAAACCGGCGAGGCCGGCGCAGGACATTCAGCAGACTTCGAGGACGCCGGGCTTCACCCGCAATGATCGACGGGCAAAGGTCCAGCGGCGGCCCGGCCGCGAAGTTCTCGCTTGTATGTTCATGTCGACCGCCGCAACCTAACAAGAATCGATCCGTTCAAGTGAATGCTGCTTTCGGTCTCCTCGATGGCAACCCCGTCTCCGAAGACGCGGCGCTCCCGCTGAGCGAGCATGGCGTCCTCCTCGGCGACTCGGCCTTCGAGACGATGCGCGCCTACGCGGGCCGCGCGTTCATGGCGGACGCGCACATCGACAGGCTCGCGCGCTCGGCGGAGTGGGCACGCATCCCGCTCGCCGCCTCTCATGACACGCTCGCGCGCGAGATCGATCGCGTCGCACGCGCAGTCGGCGATGCCGCGGTGCGCGTCTTCGTGATGCGCTCGGGCGCGGGCTCGCGCAGGCTCGTCTTCGCCGAGCCCATCGCGATCGATCCCGCGATCTACGAACGCGGCATCTCCGTGTGCGTTCTTCCGCACGCCGAATTCGGAACACCCGAGAGCGCGCACGCGAAGTACGCGCGCTATCTCCCGCGGCTTCTCGCGCGGCGCGAAGCCGAAGCGCGCGGCGCGGGCGACGCGCTCCTCGCGGACGAACGCGGGCGCATCGTGAGTGCGGCGACGGGCAGCGTGTTCGCCGTGGTGGACGGCGCGCTCGTCACGTCGAGCATCCTCGAGGGCATCACGCGCCGCGTGGTGCTCGAGCACGCGCGCGACATGCGCCTCGACGTCGCGCTTCGTCCAATCGAGGCGCGCGATCTCGAACGCGCGAGCGAAGCGTTCATCACGTCGAGCCTTCGTGAGATCGTCCCCGTCGTGCGCATCGACTCGCGCACCATCGGCGAGGGCGCGCCTGGAGAAACGACGCGCGCCCTCCGGCAGGCTTACTCGATCGCGATTGCGTCGATCTCCACGCGCGCGCCCTTGGGCAGCGCGGAGACTTGAACCGTCGCGCGCGCGGGAAAGGTCCCCGAGAAGCGCTTCGCGTACGTCTCGTTCACCTTCGGAAAGTCCGCCATCTCGATCAAGTAGATCGTCGTTCGCACGACGTGCTCGAAGCCGAGGCCCGCCGCGTGCAAAACCGCCGCGAGGTTGTCGAGCACGCGATCCGTCTCCTTCGCGATGTCGGCGGTGACCATCTCGCCCGACCGCGGATCGAGCGGAATCTGCCCGCTCAAAAAAACCATGTTCCCCACGCGCACGGCTTGCGAGTACGGCCCGATGGCCTTGGGAGCTTTGTCGCTGACGATGGGATTCATCACGCCACCTTTCTTTTGATCTTCTGATCGGTTCAATTTCTCAGAGGCGTTGCCGCCCAGCGAGAGCGCGGCTCATCGTGATGGGATCTGCAAACTCGAGATCGCCGCCATGAGGTACGCCGCTCGCGATGCGCGAGATGGTGACGCCGAGCGGAGCGAGCTCGCGCTTCAGGAGCAGCGCGGTGGCCTCGCCGTCGACGCTCGGCGGCGTCGCGACGATGACTTCGCGAACCGCGTCCTCGCGAATGCGCGCGACGAGCTTGGGCAGCGGGAGCTCGTCGGGACCGACGCCTTCGAGCGGCGAGAGCAGCTTGCCGAGCACGAAGTAGCGGCCGCGCATCGAGCCGGCGCGTTCGATCGCGAGCAAGTCCGTCACGCGCGCGACGACGCAGAGCACGCTGGCGTCGCGTTTGTTGTCGGTGCAAATCCCGCAGAAAATAGGGCCCGTGTGGCCCTCTTCGATCTCCGAAATGTTCCCGCAGCGCTCGCACGGCTTCAGAAAATCGCGCAGCACCGCGAGCTCCGCGCCGAGCTCGCGCGAGATGGATTCGTCCGCGGTCAAAAAGAACAAGAGGTAGCGCTGCGCCGTCTTCTCGCCGACGCCGGGCAGCCTCGCGAGCAGCTCGATGACGCGCTTCGACCTCATCACATGCCCGGGATCTTCACCCCGCCGGTCACCTTCTCGACTTCCGCTTCCATGGCCTTGTCGGCTTGCTCGAGCGCGGCGTTGATCGCCGCGCACGCGCCGTCGAGCGCCATGTCCATGCCTTCGCTCTTCAAGAACTCGGGATCGATCTCGATGCGGACGACTTTGCGCGCATACGTGACCGTCGCCTTCACTTTGTCGCCGACGGCACCCGCGGTGATCTCGTTGTTCGAGACCGCTTCCTTCGCTTGCTCGATCTTGCGCTGCATGCGCGCGGCTTGGCGCATCAGCTCGTTCATTCCGCCTCGGAAGTTCATCGCGTTGTCCTACTCGCTTTCAGGCAGTTTCACGTTGCGGACTTCGGCGTCGAAGAGGCGCACGATGTCGCGCACGATCGGGTGATTTAGGGCGGCGTCGCGCGCCTTCGCGATTTCGACGCGCTTCTCCGCGCTGTCGATCGCGTGCACCGAGCCGGTTTTCCCGCCGCGGTGGCGTATGTCGATCGCGATGGGAACGGCGACGCCGAAATGCGTTTGCACCGCGCGCGCGAGGACGGCGACGGCGCTCTCGTCGCTCGCGTGGTGACCGAGCAGATCATTTTCCGCGTAGGCGATCGCGATCCGCGCGCGCGAGATCTCGACGGGCACGGCGTGCTCGAGCGCCGACGCGAGGCCCGCGTTCTCCGCGCGCACGCGGTCGACGATCGCGCGCCACGCGTCGAGCGGATTCGAAACCACGCGCGGCGGATCGGGCGTTGGATTCTCCACCTTCACTTGCACGTCGGATGAAGGCTCAGGGTTCGGCGCGAGGGCGAGCGCGCCGCGCGTGCGTGTCTTGTCGAAGCTCGGAGTCTTCGGAAGCGGCGACGATGGAACCGCCGACGACACGTGCGACGGCGAGGACGCGCGCGACCCGCCTCCTCCGCTGCCGCGCGGCGTGGTCGATGGCGGCGTCCCTTGATTGAGGCGTCGCTCGAGATCGCCGAGACGAACGAGGAGCTCGTCGAGCGGAATGAGCGGCGGCCGCTTCGTGAGGCGCACGAGCGTCATCTCGAGCGCGGCGCGCGCTTGTCCGCTCTTTGCGATGTCGTCGAACGATTTCGAAAACCCGTTGAAGAGGCGGAGAAGATCGTCGACCTCGGCGCGCTCGGCGAGCGCCATCACGTCACGCACTTCTTCATCGGCGAGATCCAGGAGATCGCGCGCTTGCGCGCCCGACACTTTGGCGACGACGACGTTGCGCAAGCTCGCGAGCAAATCCTTGGCGACGTGGACGACGTCGAAACCTTGTTGCGCGACTTGGTCGATGATCTGGAGCGTCGTGTCGGCGCGGCCATCGACGAGCGCGGCGCACAGGTCGTGGAGGACTTTGCGATCGGCGACGCCGAGCACGCGCGTCACGTCCGCCGCGGTGATCGAGGTGCCGCTGAACGCGATGACTTGATCGACGAGGCTCATCGCGTCGCGCATCGACCCGGCCGCCTCGCGCGCGAGCACGGCGATGGCCGTGTCTTCCGCGGTGATCTTCTCGATGGCGAGGACGTCCTTCAATCGGCGCGCGATGACTTGCGTCGGAATGAGCTTGAAGTCGTAGCGCTGGCAGCGGCTCAAGATCGTGACGGGGACTTTGTGGACCTCGGTCGTCGCGAAGATGAACTTCACGTGCGGTGGCGGCTCTTCGAGCGTCTTCAAGAACGCGTTCCACGCGGCGTTCGAGAGCATGTGGACTTCGTCGACGATGAAGATCTTGAATCTGTCGCGCGCGGGCCTGAAAACCAGGCCTTCCTGCAACCTTCGGACTTCGTCGACGCCGTTGTAGCTCGCGCCGTCGATCTCTTGCACGTCGACGTCGACGCCTGCGGCGATCTCCTTGCACGCGTTGCACGCGTTGCACGGCTTTGCGACGGGGCCTTGCGCTTTGCCGTCCGCGCCGAGGCAGTTCAAACATTTCGCGAGGAGGCGCGCGCTCGTCGTCTTGCCGACGCCGCGAACGCCCGTGAAGAGAAACGCGTGCGCGACGCGGCCCGATTCGATCGCGTTCGCGAGCGTGCGCGCCACGTGCTCTTGCCCGACGAGATCATCGAACGTCTGCGGCCGATACTTGCGCGCGAGGACGAGATAGCTCACTCGACGTTCATACTCGGGCTTCGGGCTCCGGGCTACAGGCTACAGGCGAGAAAGAATTCCTTCGGGCGGCGGACTCTTGGACGCGTCTTTGACTTTGCCCATGCCGCGGCCGAGGTGCTCGCGGGCGCTTCGCAAATCGCGGCCGCGCGATTCGGTGACGAGGATGCGCGGCGCGACGGGCGGGACGTCCGCGCCGAACTCGGCGTGGAAACGCGCGGGCCACGCGCGACGAAACGCATCGAGGTCGCGTTCGAGGTGCTGCCTCTCCGGCGCGCCCACCACCATGAACTCGTCGCCGCCGTCGCGGATCGCGCGCGCAAAATCGATCGCAGAGAGCTCGCGCGCGATCGCGGCGAGGACCGCGTCGCCCAAATCCTGGCCGAACGCGTTGTTGAACGCGCCAAACCCCGCGAGGTCCAAGAACGCAACCGGCACGCTCGCGCTCGCGAGACCCGAGAGCTCCGCGAAGAGGCGCGAGAGGTCGTCGAAGAACGCATAGAACGGAAGCCCGGTTTTTCGATCGAGGTTCGCTTGCGGCACGCTCGGAAAACGAAATCGCTCCGCGAACGGGCGCTCCGACGCCGCCGCGAGTCGCGCGAGCTCGCCCGTGAGCCACACGATCTCGGGACCGAACGCGACGAAGAATCCGTCGGGGCGCTGTTTGCTCGCGAGCCACGCGAGCGCGCGCTCGAGATCGAACGATGGATCGAGCGCGCCGAGCACGTCCGCCGCCGCAAACGTCGTCAGCAAATCTTCGCGTCCGTATTTCTCCGCGACCGCATCGGGCATGTCGTCGCCGAAGCCGCCGTTCGCGTGCTGCGACGAGCGCACCCGCGTGAGCAGCTTGCCGAGCAGCGCGATGTCTTGACCGAGCACGCAGAGCCCGCTCGCGAGCTGCGCCGTCGCTGAAATCATCGGGCGCTCGTGCAGCGGAAATCGCATGCCGACGACGGCGCTGTCCGTGACGTTCGCCGCGTACGTCGCCGCGATCGCGAGGGCGAGGGGACGCAGCCGCTCGATCGCGTGCGCGCGCGCCGCGACTGATCGCAGCGCGAACGTGTCCGCCCACGGATGCTGCGCTTGAACGTGCGCCGCGAGATCGCGACGAAAGATCGGCTCGGCTTCCGCGAGGAACGCGCTGGCGATCTCGCCGATCTCGCCTTCGCGCTGGGCGAGCTGCGCGAGATATTCGCAACCGTCGGCGACCGCGAGCGGGAGCGAGATGCGAATCTCCGACGACTCCGGGTCGCGCTCTTCGGGACGGAGGAGCTTCCACTCCGCCGGCGGCGGAACGTGCGCGCCGCCCTTGCATCGCTTGTGAGAAATCTCCCAGCGATACCGATCGTCGCCGATGCGCGTGCCTGGGACGCGCTTCTGCCAAAAACGCAGGCGCGCGAGCGCGTCATCCTCGGCGCCGACCGCGATCTTCGCGAGCGCTTCGGACGGCGCGAACGGCGACGCGTCGTCGATCTGCGCGCCGGCGATCGCTCGCATGGCGCGCTCGCGTGCATCGCGCACGCTCACTTCAGTGCGGCGACCAGCTCGGGCACCGCGGTGAACAAGTCCGCGACGAGCCCGTAATCGGCGACTTGGAAGATCGGCGCGTCGGGATCTTTGTTGATCGCGACGATGACCTTGCTTCCTTTCATGCCCGCGAGGTGCTGGATCGCGCCGGAGATGCCGATGGCCACGTAGAGCTGCGGCGCGACGACGCGTCCGGTTTGTCCGACTTGGAGCTCCGGCGGAGCGTAGCCCGCGTCGCACGCCGCGCGGCTCGCGCCGATCGCCGCGCCGAGCAAATTCGCGAGCGGATCGAGAACCTCCGCGAACTTTTCCTTGAGCGCGCGACCACCCGACACGACGACGCGCGCCTCGCCCAAATCGGGACGCTCGCTCTTCGCCGCTTCGATGCGCACGAACTCGACGCGCGAAGCCGCCGCGTCCGCGGGCGCCGCCGTGACGTCTTCGATCGGGCTCGCACCGCCACTCGGCTCTGCCGCCGCGAACTCGCTCTGACGAACGCTGACGACGCATGTCGCCGTCGTCACTTTGCACCAGCCGTACGCGTTGCCCGCGTACATCGGGCGTTTGAACGAGAGACCGCCCTCGTTCTTCACCGCGCTGATGTCGGTCGCGTAGCCCGCGGACAATTTCGCGGCGACACGCGGCGCGAGATCTTTTCCGAACGAGCTCGCCGTCACGGCGATCACGTCGAAGCCGCCCTTCGCGACTTGCGCGACGGTCGGCGCGTAGCGCTCGGCGAGCGGCTGCGCGAACGTCGCGTCTTCCGAGACGAGGATCTTCTGCGCGCCGAGCGACGCGAGCGACGCCGCAGCGCCCTTCGCGCCCGCGCCGAGAACGAGAATCGAAAACGTTCCGCCCGCTTGTTTTGCGAACGTGACGGCGCTGAGCGTGCTTTTGCGAGCTTGCCCTTCGGCGATCTCCGCGATGACCAGCGTATTCATGAGAGCACCTTCGCTTCCGTCTTCAGCTTCTCGATGAGCTCGGCGACGGTCTTCACCTTCACGCCTGCTTTGCGTCCCGCCGGCGGCTCGAAGCTCGTGTACTGAATCTTCAGGTTCGTGTCGGCCGCGAGGTCCGCGACCTTCACTTCGACGAGCGGCTTCTTCTTCGCGGCCATGATGGCCATGAGCGCGGCGAAGCGGACGCCTTCTTGGTACGCGTGGTCGGGCTTCGTGTGCATGCTCTGAACCGCGTGCGGGCTCACGATGCGCAAGTCGACCGTCACGACGGCGGGCAGCGTGACCTTCACGATCATCGAGCCGCCATCGATCTCGCGACCGACGACGAGGGTCTTGTCGCCCTCGCTCTTGATGGATCCAGCGAAGGTCGCTTGTGGCCAACCGAGGTACTCAGCGAGCAATTGCCCGACTTGGTTGGCATCACCTTCCACTTCTTGTTTGCCGAGCAAGACCAGGTCCGGCTTCTCTTTTTCGACGAGTCCCTTGAGCGCACGGGCGACGAGGTCGCCGTCGAGCGCGTCGTCCTGCGAGTCCACACGAATCGCTCGGTCGGCGCCGGTCGCGAGGGCGGCGCGAAGCGTCGTCTCGGTGTCCTTCGGGCCGAACGTGACGACGATCACCTCGCCGAGGCGTGCCTTCGTGTTGGCGCCGTTTTCCGTGAGGCGCAGCGCCGTTTCGACCGCGTATTCGTCGAAGGGGTTGGGTTTGAACTCGAGCCCCGCAGCGTCGATCTTGTTCGGAGCGACTTTGATTTTGTTGGCATTGTCCGGATCTGCCACGCGTTTCAGAGGGACTAGGATTTTCACGCGACGGATGTAAAGTGTCGCCTCGCGAGTGTCAATGCGACTAACCTGCCACCCGAGGTCAAAACGATGAAGCGTGTCCTGTTTGCGTTCGCAGTTATCTTCCCGGCTGCCGTCGTCTTCTCGCAGACCACTGCGTGCAAAAAAGAAGAGACCGCCGCAACTGGCTCTGCGTCCGCCGCCGCTGCTTCGGCATCGGGAGCCGCCTCGCTCACCGCGCTCACGAGCGCGAGCGCAGCCGACTCGACGCCGATCGCGCCCACCGCCGATCCCGACAAGCTCCCGGCGCCCGCCGCCGCCGCGACGCAAGCCGCGCAGAGCGTGTCGACCGCGAACTACAAGACCGAGCTCGACTCGATCGAAAAAGAGCTGAACGGGATCAAATAGCGTCCCTAGATTCGCCTCGTGTCCGAAGCTTGCGATTTCCTCGTTCTCGGAAGCGGAATCGCTGGGCTTTCGTTCGCGCTCGAAGCGCAGAAATACGGTGACGTCGTCGTCGTCACCAAGCGCGCCGCGGACGAATCGAACACCAAGTACGCGCAGGGCGGCATCGCCGCCGTCCTCGCGGACACCGACTCGTTCGAGGCGCACATTCGCGACACGATCACCGCGGGCGCTGGCCTGTGTCACGAGCGTGTCGTCGAGCTGTGCGTGAAGGATGCGCCCGCGCGCATCGCGATGCTCCAGTCGCTCGGCACGCAGTTCGACGTGACGGAGAAGGGCGCCGTCGATCTGCACCTCGAAGGCGGCCACTCGGCACGTCGCGTCGCGCACTCCGCCGACGCGACGGGGCGCGAGGTCGAGCGCGCGATGCTCGCGGCCGTGAAGAAATCACCGCGCGTCCGCGTGCTCGAAGAGCACATGGCGGTCGATCTCATCACGCTCGCGAAGTACGGCGGCCCCGAAACGTGCGCGGGCGCCTACGTGCTCGACGTTGCGTCCGGCAAAGTGACGACGATGCTCGCGCGCGCGACGGTCCTCGCGAGCGGCGGCGCAGGCAAGGTCTACCTCTATACGACGAACCCCGACGTCGCGAGCGGCGACGGCATCGCGATGGCGTACCGCGCGGGCGCGGAAATCGCGAACATGGAGTTCTACCAGTTTCACCCGACGTGCCTCTTTCACCCGCAGGCGAAGAGCTTCCTCATCACGGAGGCGCTGCGCGGCGAAGGCGCGGTGCTCCGGCGCACGAACGATGGCGTGGCGTTCATGAAGGCGCACCATCCGCTCGGCGATCTCGCGCCGCGTGACATCGTCGCGCGCGCGATCGACTTCGAGATGAAGACGACGGGCGCCGAGCACGTGTGGCTCGACATCACGGGCAAGCCCGCAGGCTTCGTCCAAAAGCATTTTCCGAACATCCATGCAGAATGCATGCGATTCGGGATCGACATCGCGAAAGAGCCCATCCCGGTCGTTCCCGGCGCGCACTACTTGTGCGGCGGCGTGACGACGGACCTCGAAGGGCGCACGACGATTCCCGGGCTTTGGGCGATCGGCGAGGCCGCGTGCACGGGGCTCCACGGCGCGAACCGCCTCGCGTCGAACTCGCTCCTCGAAGGTCTCGTCTTCGGCCACCGCGCGGGCGACGCCATGAAGACGCTCGAGAAGCCCCCATTCCCCAAAGTCCCCGAGTGGGACACGGGCCAAGCCTCGACGAGCGACGAAGCCGTCATCATCACGCAGAACTGGGACGAGCTCCGCCGGCTCATGTGGAACTACGTCGGCATCGTGCGCTCCGACAAGCGCCTCCAGCGCGCGGCGCGCCGCATCGCGCTCCTTCAAGAAGAGATCCTCGAGTACTACTGGAAGTACTTCATCACGCGCGACCTGCTCGAGCTCCGAAACATCGCGACGGTCGCGCAGCTCATCGTCGAGTGCGCGAGCTCGCGCCACGAAAGCCGCGGCCTCCACTACACGACGGATTGGCCCGAGACGGATCCGAAATTGGCGCGCGACACGGTCGTGAAGCGCGGCGTCCTCGCGCACCTCCGCGCGTGACGCGGGAGCGCAACTCGAATAGGCTCGCTGCCGCCCATGGCTGTTCAAACCACACCGCCTGCTGCGCCGGGCTCCGCGTCGCCCGCGCACACGAGCGACCCCGACGTCGTCCGCGTTCTCCGCGATGATGGCTCGCTCGACCCCGCGTTCGACCCGCACATCGGCGAAGGCGAAATCGTTGCAATCTACAAGCATCTCGTCTTCGTGCGCATGCTCGACGAGCGCCTCGTCACGCTCCAGCGCCAAGGCCGCATCGGCTTTCACATCGGCTCGCTCGGCGAAGAGGCGGCGATCGTCGGCTCGGCCGCCGCGGTGCGCCCGCAAGACTGGCTCTTTCCGTGTTACCGCGAGTTCGGCGCCGCGCTCTGGCGCGGGATGACGCTCCAAGCGTACGCGAACAACATGTTCGGCAACGCGAGCGATCCCGCGAAGGGTCGTCAGATGCCCGACCACTACACGTGCCGCGCGGCGAAGTTCGGATCGATCAGCTCGCCGATCGGAACGCAGATCACGCAGGCCGTCGGGTTTTCGTGGGCCGCGAAGATGAAGAAGGAAGATCTCGCCGCGCTCGTCTATTTTGGCGAAGGCGCGACGAGCTCGAGCGAGTTCCACAATGGGATGAACTTCGCCGGCGTGTTCAAGACGCCAACGGTCTTCTTCTGCCGCAACAACGGCTGGGCGATCAGCGTGCCCGTCGAGCGTCAGACGGCGTCGTCGTCGTTCGCGGTGAAGGGCATCGCGTACGGCATCCCCGGCGTTCGCTGCGACGGAAACGATTTGTTTGCAGTCTACAAGTGTACGCGCGACGCGATCGCGCATGCGGCGACGAAGGGCCCAATCCTCGTCGAGGCGATGACGTACCGTCTGAGCGGCCACTCGACGAGCGACGATCCGAAGGCGTACCGCAAAGAGGGCGAGGTCGAGGCGTGGAAGAAGCGCGATCCGATCGCGCGCCTCCTCAAGCATCTTCAACTGAAGAATTTGTGGGACGACGACAAGCAGAAGGCGCTCGAAGCGCACATCGAGGCGCAAATCAAAGAAGCGGTCGCGAACGCCGAGAAGGTTCCGCCGCCGCCGCTCGAGTCGATGTTCGAAGACGTCTTCGCCGATCCGCCGTGGCACCTGCAAGAGCAGCGCGCCGCATTGCTCGCCGGCCCTCGCGCCAAGGGACATTGAGATCATGCCTCAAATGAACATGGTTCAGGCCATCAACGATGGCCTCCGTCACGAGATGAAACGCGACGACCGCGTCGTCGTCCTCGGCGAGGACGTCGGCAAAGTCGGTGGCGTCTTCCGCGTCACGCAAGGGCTCTTCGACGAGTTCGGCGATGACCGCGTGATCGACACGCCGCTCAGCGAAGGCGGCATCATCGGCACCGCGATCGGCATGGCGCTCTACGGCCTCGTGCCCGTCCCCGAAATCCAATTCGCGGATTTCATCTTCCCCGCGTACGACCAGATCGTCAGCGAGCTCGCGAAATTCCGTTACCGCTCCGGCGGCGAGTATCCCGCGAAGCTCGTGATTCGCACGCCCGTCGGCGGCGGCATCCGCGGCGGCCACTACCACTCGCAATCGCCCGAGTCGCAATTCATCCACGTCGCGGGCTTGAAGGTCGTGTGTCCGTCGAATCCGTACGACGCAAAAGGCCTTCTTTTGGCTTCGATCCGCGATCCCGATCCCGTCATGTTCTTCGAGCCGAAGCGCATCTACCGCGCCGCGAAGGGCGACGTCCCCGAAGGCGACTACATGGTGCCGATCGGCAAAGCCGCCGTCGTCCGTGAAGGTCAGCACGTGACGATCGTCGTGTGGGGCGCGATGCTCTACGAAGCGATCGCCGCGGCCGACGAAGCGAAGGCGCAAGGCGTCGAGTGCGAGATCATCGATCTCCGAACTTTGTGGCCGCTCGACATCGACACGATCATCGAGAGCGTGAAGAAGACGGGCCGCGTCGTCGTCGTGCACGAAGCGCCGAAGACGTGCGGGTTCGGCGGCGAGATCGTCGCGCTCATCAACGAGAAGGCGTTCTTGCACCTCGAAGCGCCGCCCGTTCGCGTGACCGGCTTCGACACGCCGTTTCCGTACACGCTCGAGATGGAATACTTGCCGCTCGCGCACCGCATTCTTCCCGCGCTGCTCGAGACCGCGAGGTACTGACGATGGCGAAGTGGGAGTTCAAGCTGCCGGACATCGGCGAGGGCGTCACCGAAGGCGAGATCGTCCAGTGGCACGTCAAAGAGGGCGACATCGTCAAAGAAGACCAGCCGATGGTCGAGGTGATGACCGACAAAGCCACGGTGACGATCGGCGCGCCGCGCGCGGGCCGCATCGCGGAGCTTCGCGGAAAAGCGGGGCAGGTGGTTCAGGTTCACTCCGTGCTCGTCGTGTTCGAGCTCGAGTCGTCTGCTCCGGCGCCGGCCGCGAACGGTCACACGAACGGAAACGGCGCGAAGAAGGACGACGGACCCGCGGCGACCGCAGTCGGTGACATTCGCGAGAGCTTGCCCGGGATGACCTCGCCGCGGCCCGCGGGCACTTCTCCTCCGCAGCAATTGGCGTCTGCGGTGTCGAGCTATTTCAACGAGAAGCCTTTGGCGACACCCGCGACGCGCAAGACCGCGCGCGATCTCGGGATCGATCTCAAGAAGGTGAAACCGTCGGGCCCGCAAGGACGCGTCACGCGCGACGACGTGGTTCAGCACTCGCGCGGCGGCGGACCGAGCGCGCCCGCCATTCAACCGACGATCTCGCATGCGCCCGTCGCGCTCGCGCGCACCGAAGCGGACGAGCGCGTTCCGTTCGTCGGCATGCGCCGCAAGATCGCCGCGAAGATGCAGCAGTCGAAGCAGACCGCCGCGCACTTCACGTTCGTCGAAGAGTGCGACGCGACCGCGCTCATGGAGCTTCGCGCGCGCCTCAAGCCCGCGGCCGAAGCACAAGGCGTGAAGCTCACGTTCCTTCCGTTCATCGTGAAGGCCGTCGACAAAGCGCTCGGGCGTCATCCGATTTTGAACAGCGCGCTCGACGAGACGACCAACGAGCTCGTCTACCGCAAGGCGCACCACATCGGCATCGCCGCGTCGACGGACGCGGGCCTCATGGTTCCCGTGATCAAAGACGCGGGCCACCGGAGCCTCCTCGACCTCGCGCGCGAAATCGATCGCCTCGGCACCGACGCGAAAGCCGGCAAGTCGAAGTCGCAAGATCTCCAAGGCTCGACGTTCACGATCACGTCGCTCGGCGCCGACGGCGGCCTCTTCGCGACGCCCATCATCAACTTCCCCGAGGTCGGCATCCTCGGCGTGCACCGCATCAAAGAGCGGCCCGTCGTGAAGAATGGGCAAATCGTGATCGGCAACGTGATGCTCCTCTCGCTCTCGTTCGATCACCGCATCGTCGATGGGCACGTCGGCGCCGCGTTCGCGTACGACATCATCGCGACGCTCGAGAACCCGGAGCGCATGTTCCTCGACATGGTTTGAAGTGCCCGTTCTGAGCGCACGCGGGCTCACGAAGGCGTACGGCCCGCAGACTCTCTTCTCGAACGTGTCGATCACCGTGACGCGCGGCGAGCGCGTTGGGCTGCTCGGCGTCAACGGAACGGGGAAGTCGTCGCTGCTCCGCGTGCTCGCGGGCGTCGAGCCCGCGGACGAAGGCACAGTCGATCGCAGGCGCGACGCGACGTTCGGGTTTCTCGAGCAAGAGCCTGCGCTCGACCCGTCGCGCACGCCGCGCGAGATCGCGGGCGAAGGGCTCGCCGAGTGGCAAGCGGCGATGACGCGTCACAAGGAAATCTCCGAGCGCATCGAGCGCGGCGAACGAAGCGACGCGCTCGTCGCCGAGCAATCCACGATCGCCGACCGCATCGAGCATCTCGGCGGCTTCGCGCGCGATCACGTCGCCGAAGAGATCCTCGGCAAGCTCGGCGTGCGCGAGCTCGATCGCCCAGTCGGAACGATGAGCGGCGGCGAGCGGCGGCGCGTCGCGCTCGCGCGCATTCTCATCGCGCGTCCGACGCTCGCGATCCTCGACGAGCCCACGAACCACCTCGACACCGAAGCGATCGAGTGGCTCGAATCCCACCTCGAGAACGAGTTCGACGGCGCGGTGCTCATGGTCACGCACGATCGGTGGGTGCTCGACGCGATTTGCGATCGCATCGTCGAGCTCGATCGCGGCACGCTCACCGAGTATCGCGGCGGATACAGCGAATATGTGGAGCAAAAAATCGAGCGCCTCGCGCACGAGGAGCGCGCCGAAGCCAACCGCCTCAACTTGCTTCGCCGCGAGACCGCGTGGCTCCGGCGCGGCGCGCAAGCGCGCACGACGAAGCAGAAAGCGCGCATCCAGCGCGCCGAGGCGCTCATCGCCGCCGAGCCGACCGAGCGTCCCGCCGAGGTCGATCTCTCCGCGATGCACGCGAGCGCGGCCGAGATGGGAAAATCCGTGCTCGATTTCGAGGACGTCGATCTCGCGATCGGAGAGAAGGTCCTCGTCCGCGATCTGACGCTTCACCTCGTGCGCAGCGATCGCATCGGCGTCATCGGTCCCAACGGAATCGGGAAGACTTCGCTCCTTCGCGCGATCATGGGCGATCTCGCGCCGGCGCGCGGAACGATCACCGTAGGCGCGCGAACACACATCGCGCTCTTCGATCAAGCGCGCGCGCAATTGAACGACGCGTGGTCCGTGCTCGACAACGTGGCCGAGCGTGAGGGCTCCGCGCGCACGGGCGCGGGTGTCGTGACGATCGGCGGCGAGACGATCGAGATGCGCACGTACCTCGAGCGCTTCTTGTTCGATGGGTCGAAGCAGCGGCAATCCGTCGGCTCGCTCTCGGGCGGCGAGCGCGCGCGCGTCGCGCTCGCGAAGATTCTGAAGAGCGGAGCGAACCTGCTCCTCCTCGACGAGCCCACCAACGACCTCGACCTGGCGACGCTCGGCGCGCTCGAAGCGCTGCTCGAGACCTGGAACGGGTGCGTGATCGCCGTGTCGCACGATCGATGGTTCCTCGACCGCGTGGCCACGTCGATGCTCGTGTTCGAAGGTGGTGGAAAGGTAACAAGGTACCCGGGTAACTATTCGACCTGGTTGTCGCTGCGACCCGAGGCGCGCGCGGCGCCGAAAGAAGAGCGCGCGCCCGAGCCGAAGAAGGCCGCGCAGCCGAGGACGACGCTCACGTTCGCCGAGCGCAAAGAGCTCGACGGGATCCTCGACGTCATCGCCGCCGCCGAAGAGCGCGTCGCGCACGCGGAGCGCTCGCTCGCGGATCCCGCGCTGTACAAGGCGAAGCCCGAGGAGGCAGGGCGAATCTCGAAGGAGCTCGAAGCGGCGCGCGCGGAAGTTGCGTCGCTCATCGCGCGGTGGGAGTCGCTCGAAGCGCGACGCGACGCGCGAAAGGGGTAGAGTCCGGTCCATGTCGAAGCTCACTGTCGTCATCGCGAGCACGCGTCCGGGACGCGTCGGCTTGCCCATCGCGACGTGGTTCGTCGAGCAAGCGAAGAAACACGGCGCGTTCGAGATCGTCGTCGCCGATTTGAAAGAGATCGCGCTTCCGCCGCTCGACGAGCCCAAGCACCCGCGCTTCCAGCAGTACACGCAAGAGCACACGAAGGCGTGGAGCGCGATCGTCTCCGCGTCCGACGCGTTCGTCTTCGTGATTCCCGAGTACAATTTCTCCGCGCCACCCGCGCTCCTCAACGCGCTCGATTATTTGTTCAAGGAGTGGCAGTGCAAGGTCGCCGGCTTCGTGAGCTACGGCGGCGTGTCGGGCGGGATTCGCTCCGCGGAGATGGTGAAGCACACGCTGACGGCGCTGAAGATCGTGGCGCTCCCCGAAGCCGTCACGATTCCGTTTGTTGCGTCGATGATGAAGGAGGGCGCGTTCCACGGGAGCGAGCCACTCGAGAAGGCCGCCGTGACGATGCTCGACGAGATGGCGCGATGGTCGAAGGCGCTTGGAGCGCTTCGGTAGCGGAATCAGTTCCCGCACTGATCCGTGTACGTCGCGCCGCACGGCGTGGGCTTTGGATTCCCGCTGAGCAGCGGGCCGAGCAGCGCGGTCTCCGCGGTGAATCCGACGGCGAGCGAAATCGCGTCGCACGGCGCGCCCGTGTTGTCGCTGCTCCCGAGGCGCGAGATGTCGGAGGCCGCGCAAATGAGCTTCTTGAATCCCTGATACGTCGGGTCCGTCCCGCACAAGAAATCGCTTGGGCTCAGCGGGTCGTGGACGCCTTGCATTCCGGTGAGCAAGTTGCGCGTGTCCCATCGGCCCGTGACGATGCCGGCGAGCGCAAAGCCCGTCTGCACCTTCGTGACGGTCGCGACCAACAGCGCGCCATCGAGGCGGAGAAAATTCGGACCGAACGCCGTACCGATCCCAAACGGAAACGAGACGGACGCGACGAGCACGCCGTTCGTGACGTACGCCGAGGCGTCTTCGTTCACCGCGAGATAAGGCGGCGGCGATCCGACGAGCGACGACGGATCGATTCCCCACGTATCGGTGCCGTCGTGCTTCGGCGGCGGGTTGTCGCCTGCGTCGGTGAGCGGCATCGTGCCGTTCGAGACGAGCACGGCGAGCGCGACCTGCGTGTCGTTCGGCGTGCCGTTGTAGTTGCGGACGCGAAGCATCATCGTGCTGAGGCCCTGAGCGAACTTCGTGTTGATCTGGTTCGCGTCGAGCTCCGTCGTCAGCTGCGAAAATTGTTGGATGAGCGCGCCGCCGGCATTGTCGCGTCCTTGCGGATCGTCGCAGTGGGTTTGGCTGCCTTGCTGGGGCACGCACGACTCGGGCGCGGGGCACGTGCACGTGTGATCGAGATCGAACCCGTAGACGGCGCCTGCGTCGTTCGTGATGTTGAAGTCCACGCTCGCGATCGCGTTCACGAGCTCGATGTCGGCGTCGCTCGGATCATTGGTCGCCGGTCGCGCCGGCGGTTCGGCGTGGTTGCACGGATCGACGACCACGTCGGGTTGCGCATCGGGCGACGCATCGGACGCGGACGCGTCGACGAGAAGAGACGTGTCGTAAACGGCGCAGCCCACGATCGCGACGAGAACGATCGCCGCGCGCGCGCGCCGCATCAGGGGCCGCACTGATCGGTCCACTGCGGCCCGCACCCGCCGCCGCCGTCGGGCTTGGCGAACACGTTGCCGTACGTGGCGGGCATGCTCGTGAATCCGAACCCGAGCGAGAGCGCATCGCACGGCGCGTTCTTGCCGTCGTCGAGCGGGTTGCCCGAAATGTCCTCGAGTCCGCAGATGCGATCTTTGAGCAAGAGGTAGATCGCGTCTTGCCCGCAGAGCGACGCGTCGAAGTCGAACGGATCGTGGAGCACTTGCATCGCCGTGAGGAGCTTCTTCGTCTCCCAGCGGCCGACGACGAAGCCCGTCGCCTTGAACGTGTTGCCTGAAGGCGTGAGCTTCGCGACGACGACGGCGCCCGACAGATCCATCGTGATGAGACCTTCACCGGTCGCCGCGCCGATCGCGAGCGGCATGTCGCTGATGTTTCCGACGAGCGTGTAGTTCGAGACGTACGCGTTGAGATCGTACGCGACGAGCGGGACGGGGCCCGCGTCGCCGATCGTTCCGCCGAGGAGCGATGTCGGGTCGAGCGTCCACACGTCGGTGCCGTCGAACTTCGGAAGCGCCGGGCCTGCGTCGGTGCCCGCGCCGATCGTGCCGTTGGAGGAATAGATGGAGAGCTCGACGGTCCTGTCGTTGGCTTGTCCGTTGTAGTTGCGAACGCGGAAGAGCGCGCCGAAGACGCCCAGCGAGATGCCGCTGTTGATGTACGCCTCGTCGAAGAAGTTCGACGAGCCGGAGAACTCTTTCACGAGCGCGCCGAGCGCGTTGTCGACGCCGCCGTCGTAGTCGCACTGCGTGCCGGCCTCGCCGAACGGCTTGCACGAGTCGGGACCGGGGCAGGTGCAGATGTTGTCGAGATCGAATCCCTCGGCCGCGGGCGTGCCCGCGTCGCCCGTTCCGAAGTTGAGGATCTCGAGCGCGTTGTAAAACTCGATGTTCTGCACCGACGCGTCGTCGTCCGCGGCGGGACGGTCAGGCCAGCGAGTGTTGTTGCACCCAGGACCCGTGTCGGGGACGGAGATGTCGCTGCCCGTGTCGGGCGGCGCGCTGTCCGCGTTCACGAGCAGCGATGAGTCGTACACCGCGCAACCCTGCCAAATCGCAATCGCAACGAGCGGGGTGGCGCAGACGAGCGCTGTCACCTTGCGAAAGGAAGCCATCGCTATTCACTCTATCGCCAAACGTCGTCGTTGACGAACGGCGTTGCGATCGGCACGCTTGTCCCATGGTTCGACGCCGTGTGGTTGGGTGTTTGGCCTTGGCGCTCGCGACGTTTACGGTGCCGGCGCTCGCCGCGCCGCCGAACGCCGAGCACATCAAATCCGCGATGGCCGAGTACGACGCAGGACGCCGCGCCTTCACGGACGGGAAATTCGAAGAAGCGGCGATTCACTTCGAGAACGCGTTTCACGACGCCCCGAACGCGCAGACGCTCCGCAACGCGATCCGCGCGCGCAAGCAAGCGAACCAACTCGCGCGCGCGGGTACGCTCGCCATCCTCGCGCAAGATCGCTACGCCGACGACGAGCCCACGCTGCAGCTCGCAAAGGAGACGCTCGCCGAGGCGAGCGTGAAGCTCTTCAAGCTCACCGTCTCGTGCGACGCCGATTGCGGCGTCGCGGCCGATGGGCGCGTCGTGTCGCTCGAGGAGGCCAAGCGCTTCGCGTTCTTCTTGCAACCCGGACCGCACACGATCGTCGTGAGCTGGCCAGGCGATCGCACGAAGTCGTTCGACATCAAAGCGAAGGAAGGTCAGTCGCTCGAGCAGTCCGCCGTCTCGCCGCCGCTCCAGTTCGCCGTGACGAACGGCAACGCGACGACGATCGGCGGACCGAACACGCAGCAAGTCGAGCAGCCGGCGAACAAGCCGTTCGGCCCCGCGGTCTTCATCACGCTCCTCGGCCTCACCGCCGTCTCGGGCGGCATCCTCATTTGGTCGGGCATCGACACGCTGAGCAACCCCGGACCGGACAACGTGAAGGCGGGCTGCGTGGGGCAGGGCGAGCAGTGCCCGCTCTACCAGCAGGGCTTGAACGAGCAGACGCGGACGAACGTGCTCATCGGCGTCACGGCTGGCCTCGGCGCGCTCACTTTTGTGAGCATTTTCCTCACGCAATGGTCGCACCCGAAAAAACAAGAAGGCGCCGCGACCGCGAAAATCTCGGTCGAACCGATGCTCGGCTTCGGCTCGGTCGGTTTGAGCGGCCGTTTTTGAGCCGTGGGCGCCTTGTTGCGCTAAACTAGAACACCGGTGACCAAATTCCTCTCCGGCTCCTCGGAAGCGGAGCGCCACCTCGATCGATTCGAGCTCATCGCCGAGATCGCGAGTGGTGGAATGGCCACGGTGTATCTCGCGCGCCTCTCGGGCGTTGGCGGGTTCCAGCGGTTCGTCGCGATCAAGCGTCTTCACCCGCACCTCGCCAACGATCAAGAGTTCGTGCAGATGTTCTTGGACGAGGCGCGGCTCGCGGCGCGCCTCCATCACCCGAACGTCGTCCCGATCCTCGAGATCGGAATGAGCCAGCAGGGCTACTACCTCGTGATGGAGTACGTCGAAGGCGACACGCTCGCGCGCATCCTCGCGCGCTCGGCGCAAGCCGGACGCATGCTCCCGCCGCAAGTCTCGATGCGCGTCTGCCTCGACTCGCTCCAGGGCCTCCACGTCGCGCACGAAATGAAAGACGACGACGGGCAGCCGCTCAACATCGTGCACCGCGACGTGTCGCCGCAAAACATCTTGATCGGCATGGACGGCTCCGCGCGCATCACCGACTTCGGCGTGGCGCGCGCGACGACGCGTCTCTCGACGACGCGCACCGGTCAGCTCAAAGGCAAGCTCGCGTACATGGCGCCGGAGCAAGCGCGCGGCGGCGTCGTCGATCGGCGCGCGGACGTGTTCGCGATGGGCATCGTGACGTGGGAGTGCCTCGCGCAGAAACGTCTGTTCAAAGGCGAGGGCGAGGCCGACACGCTCAACCGCGTTTTGTACGAGCCGATTCCATCGCTGAAACAAGCGAACCCCGACATCCCCGACGCCGTCGAGGCGGTCGTCATGAAGGCGCTCGATCGCGATCCCGACAAGCGCTACGCGACGGCGAGCGATCTCGGCGACGCGCTCGAAAAGGCTGCGCGTGACGCCGATTTGATCGGCAAGCACAAGGACGTCGCGAGTCACATCGAGTCGGTGCTCGGGACGGACATCTCCGCGCAGCGCGACGCGGTGCGCGCGTGGCTCGCGCGGAGCGAGCCGAGTCAACGCTTCGATGCATCGCAAATTCCGATGCCGCCCGTCTCGGGGCAGTTCACGCCCGCGCCCTCGGGATCGCTCCCGCAGTTGTCTTCAGCGACGGGCGTGTCGAGCGTGTCGTCCGCGGTGATTCAAGTGCCGACGCAAGCGGCGCCTCTCCCTCCGTCGGCGCTCACCGCGCTGGAGCTTCCACCACGAAGGCGGACGGGCGTGTGGATTGCCGCAGGCGCCGCTGGCGTTCTCTTGATCGTGGTCGCCGCCGTCACGCTCACGTCACGCCAGAAACCGAACACCGTCGCGACGCAGCCGCCCACCGTGACGGCGACGAGCACGGCGACCTCCACGACCGCGTCGTCTGCGCCGACGACTCCGCCGACGACAGCGACGACCACGACCACGCCGACGACGGTCGCTGCGGTCGACACGACTGCCCCGTCCTCGACGCACGTTCATTCGGGTGGAACGTCCAAGCCGAACCCCCACGGCACGGTCAAACCGCAATCGACCGCCACGGCGGCGAACACGACGGCACAACCCCAAACCACCGCAACTGCGCCGCCGACATCCACGGTGGACGACATCTCGAAAAACCCGTACCGCTGAACCCCATGAGCCTCTTCCGTCGTGTCGCCGGGATTGCGGGCGCGACACTCGCGTTCACGATCGCCTGCGTCACCTCGCAGCAGAGCGTCGATCCGCGCTTTCTCGCGCTCCACAACGCGTTCTCCGCGATGGGCCTCGCGCAAGTCGGGCCGGTGCAACAAGGCTCGCTCGTCGAGGGGCGCGAAGCGCGGCTCTCCATCGATCTTCAAGCGCAGTGCACGACGGTCGTCGCGATGGGCGGCACGGGCGTGCGCGATCTCGACGTGGTCGTGCAGGACGAAAATGGAAACGCGCTCGGTCACGACGCGACGCACGACTCGCAAGCGGTCGTTCGCGTGTGCACCGATCACGCGGGCACGTACACGATGCTCGTGCGCATGGCGTCGGGCTCGGGTGATTTTCTCGCGGCGACGTGGGTGGGAAACGCCGGCGGCGCTGGGCCGGCGACGTCGTCGAGCACGGGCGTCGCGACGGGTCCGGGGCAGGGGACGTGCAGCTCGCCGCTTCCGCTCGCGCCCGGCGTCGTCACGGGAAGCACCGTGCACGGCGAAGCCGAGAACCAATGCTCCACGGACACGCCGGGTTGCTCGTCGGCATCCGACGGCCCCGAGATCGTCTACCGCATCGACATTCCCTCGCAGAAGCGGCTGCTCCTCGAGCTCGATGCGCACTACGACGCGATCCTCTACGTGCGCAAAGAAGACTGCGCCTCCGAAGACGCCGAAGTGAAGTGCAACGACGACGACAACAACAACGCGCAGCGCTCGCGCATCGACACGGTCGTCGACGCGGGCACCTACTACGTCTTCGTCGACAGCTTCAGCCGCAACACGGGCTCGTACCGATTGAACGTGACGCTGCAGGACGTGCCGCAGCTCGCGGACGTTTGCCGCCAGGCGCGTCCGATCGCCGCGGGCACGACGACGAACGGAACGCTGCACGGCGCGTTCGATCTCGCGCAGGGCACATGCGGAAACAACGCGCAAGGCCCCGACGTTCCGTATCGCCTCGACCTCACCCAGAAGATGCGCGCGCGCATCACGATGGAGTCGAGCGACTTCGAGCCCGTCGTCCACGTTCGAAAGACGTGCACCGACGAGCACACCGAAATCGCGTGCTTCGATCAATCGACGGGCATGCAATCGACGTCGCAAGCGGTGTTCACGGGCCTGCTCGATCCGGGGTCGTTCACCGTGTTCTCCGACTCGAGCGCCGAAGGCGCCGACGGACAGTTCACGCTCCAAGCGGAGCTCGCGCCGGAATCGGGCACCGGCGGGACCGGCGATGGATGCGCCGACGCGATTCCGCTCACGAGCTCGACGACCGCATCGGGCGACACGTTCGACGTGAAGGACGACATCTCCGGCAAGTGCACCGCAGCCGGCGCGCCCGACGTCGTGTACCGCGTGGACCTCGCGCGCCGCTCGCGCATTCGCGCGCGCATCTCGAACGAAGAAGGCAAAAACGATCACCAGCGCGGTCACGTGCTCGTCTTGCAGAAGACATGCGGCGACAAATCGAGCGAGCTCTCGTGCGGCGAGACCGTCGACGACGTGCTCGCGCAGGGTACGTATTTTCTCTCCGTCGACGGCGCGACGACGAGCTCGTTCGGAAAGTTCGATCTCGAGTACAGCGTGCAGGACGTGAGCGCGCAGGAGACGGCGTGCAAGTCGGCAGGGGTGCTCGTCGAGAATCAGAACGTGACGGGCAACACGAAGGGCCAACCGAATCGCTTCGAGACTTCGTGCGGCGGCGACGGCCGGCTCGGGAGCGCGGGCGATCGCGTGCACCGCTTGGTCATCACACAGCGCTCGACGGTCTCGCTCGTTCTCTCGACTGCGGGTTGGGACGGCGTGCTCGCGCTTCGCCGCGTGTGTCTCGACCCGAACGGATCATCCGGTCCGCACGCGGCGGAAGTGTCGTGCAACAACGACTCGGAAGACTCGCAGCACTCGCGCATCAACGCGACGCTCGATCCGGGAACGTACTTCGTCGTCGTCGACGGCTTCCGCGGCGCGGAAGGCAACTACACGCTGACGTACACCGCGACGCACTGAGAAGAGAGAAACCGCCAAGGCGCCAAGACGCCAAAGAAACGCCAAAGAAATTTAGGTGTAATCTACACCCTCTTCTTTTGGCGTCTTGGCGCCTTGGCGATCAATTCTTCTTCGCCCACGCGTATGCGGTGTATGCGGCGATGATGTGGCAGATCCAACCGAGCGTGCCGCCGGAGCCGATCCACAGACCCGGCGTGACGAACAACCAAAAGAGTCCGCGCAGGAACTTGCCGTTGTAGAACTGGCCGAGCCCTGGAATGAAGAAGGACAGAATTGCGGCGGTGCCGGGACGGTTCATGGTGCGGAAGAAAGCTGCGCATGACCTCGACCTCGCGCAAGAGCCATCGCGTACGGCAGAGGCGCGGCGCGCGCTCGTCGCGTGGTATCGCGGTGCGAAGCGCGATCTTCCGTGGCGGCGCACGCGCGATCCGTATGCGGTGTGGATCAGCGAGGTGATGCTCCAGCAGACGCGCGTCGAGACGGTGATTCCGTACTACGAGCGATTCCTCGCGGCGCTCCCGACCGTGCACGCGCTCGCGGAGGCGCCGCTCGATCGCGTGCTCTCGCTGTGGAGCGGGCTTGGGTATTACCGGCGCGCGCGGCTGCTTCATCGCGGCGCGTGCGACGTCATTCGCGATCACGGTGGCGCGCTCCCGCGCGAGCCGAGAGATCTCCTGCGCGTCGCGGGGATCGGGCGCTACACGGCGGGCGCGATCGCGAGCATCGCGCATGGCGTCTCCGCGCCCATCGTCGACGGGAACGTCGCGCGCGTTCTCTCGCGCTTCGACGCGATGAACGAAGATCCAGCTTCGACGCGCGGCAAGCGCGTGCTCTGGTCGCGCGCCGAGGAGCTCGCGCGCGGTGACGCGCCGGGCGATCTGAACCAAGCGCTCATGGAGCTCGGCGCCACCGTGTGCACGCCGAGGAATCCGTCGTGCGACGCGTGTCCGATCGCGCGCGCGTGCATCGCGCGGAGAGACGATCTCGTGCACGAGCTCCCGCGCGTCGCGAAGAAAAAAGAACCGAAGCGCGTCGCGATGCGCGCGTTCGTCATCGAGTCGCGCGGCGCGATCGTGATGGGCAAGCGCCGCGCGGGCGGTCTCTACGCCGGTTTGTGGGAGCCGCCGATGCTCGCGAAAGCCCCGAATGCGAGCCCGCCGTTCGGCTTGGAAATTTCCGCGTTCGAGTCGCGCGGGCGCGTCGAGCACGTCCTCACGCACCGCCGTCTCGCGATCGATGCATTCTACATGCGATCGCCAAAACCCCTAAAAATGGCCGCATTCGGCGATTACGAAGCGGTCCGCGCGGTGCCTCGCACCGAGCTCGACGATCTCGCGCTGAGCACGCTCGCGCGTCGCGTTCTCGTGCTCTCCCTTGGCCACGACCCGCGTTTAAGATCGCTTTAGGAGCCAAAGGTAGAGGACTGGCGCACAAGTAGGCGCATCGGAGGCGCCGTGAAACTAGCACTCGCAATCACCTTGGCTGTTTCGTTGTTTGGCTGCGCGAACGCCGTGACGTCGAACGAAATCAACACCGACGCGGGAAGCTCGTCGAAGGACGCAGCGTCCGCGAGCAAGGACAGCGGCAAGAAGACGCTGGACTCGGGCTCCACCACGACGAACGACGCGAGCACGACGGACTTCGACTCGGGCGGGCCGATCGACGACACGACGTGCGCGGCGCAGACGACTCGAAGGCTCAGTGCGAGCAATGCTGCCTCACCGTTCACCCGACGGGCTACGACGTCTATCACCAAGAGCTGATCAGCTGCGCGTGCACCTCGCCGGGCCCGTGCGCGAGCGACTGCGCCAGCGAGCTCTGCATGAACCAACCGACGACGCCGGGCGACGCGTGCGAGACGTGCATCAACACGTCGCTCACGCAGGGAACCGGCGCCTGCTACGACGGCATCGCAGCAGCCTGCCAAGGCGACACCGATTGCACCGCGCTCTTCAGCACGTGCATCCCGCCGTGCGAAGGCAAGTGAGCGTGCCGGCGCAGCCGTGCGTTCCCAAGTGAGCGTGATACCTTCTCGTGTGGAGTGACTGAGCGCCCGAACGCGATCACGACCGACGCCGCACCCGGTCCGAGGCTGAGCGGCGCGCCGCGTGCGCTCGAGCCGCTCGAGCTTCGCCCCGTGCGCGTGCTCGTCGTCGACGACGAGCCGGGTCTTCGGACGAGCCTCTCGCGCATCCTCAGCGCGCGCGGGTACGAGGTGATGACGGCGAGCGACGGCGCCGACGGGCTCGCCTCGCTCCAAGGTCTCGTCGAAAACGGGACGCCCCCCGACGTCCTCTTGACCGACTTGATGATGCCGCGCATGACGGGGCTGGAGCTCCTCGCGGAGACGAAGCAACGCTGGCCCGACGTCGAGGTCGTGCTGATGACGGCGTTCGCGGATGTCGACACGGCGGTCGCGGCGGTGAAGGCCGGCGCATACGATTTTCTCACCAAGCCGTTTCGCGTCGAACGACGCCGTCGCGCTCGCGGTCGCGAAGGCCGCGGAGCACCATCGCCTCGTCGCGCGCGCGCAGAAGCTCGAAGAGCGGCTCCTCTCGCGCGAGCGATTCGGCGAGCTCCTCGGAAACTCGTCGAAGATGCAAGGCGTGTATCGGCTCATCGAGGGCGTCGCGTCGGCAACGTCGACGGTGCTGATTCTCGGCGAGAGCGGAACGGGCAAGGAGCTCGTCGCGCGCGCGATTCACCAGAACTCCGCGCGCGTGGCGAAGCCGTTCGTCACGGTGAACTGCGCGGCGATCCCGAAGGACCTCGTCGAGAGCGAGCTCTTCGGGCACGTGCGCGGCGCGTTCACGGGCGCGCAGGCGGCGCGCGCGGGTTTGTTCGACACTGCGAACGGCGGAACGATCTTCCTCGACGAGGTCGGCGACTTGCCGCTCGCCGCGCAAGTGAAGCTGCTTCGCGCGCTCCAAGAGGGCGAGATCAAGCGCGTCGGCGCCGACGAGGCGCACACCGTCGACGTGCGCGTGCTCGCGGCGACCAACGTCGACCTCAAAGCGAAGATCGAGTCCGGCGAGTTTCGGCGCGATCTCTTCTATCGACTCAACGTGATCGCGATTCACTTGCCGCCGCTTCGCGATCGCGAGGACGACGTCGCGCTCCTCGCGACGCACTTCGTCCAGAAGCTCGCGCTGCGCATGGGGCGCGAGCCGAAGCGAATCGCCGAGAGCGCTCTCCGCGCGCTGCGCGCTCACCCGTGGCCAGGAAACGTTCGCGAGCTCGAGCACGCGATCGAGCATGCGTTCGTGCTGTCCGCGGGCGACACGATCAACGCGTCCGACCTCCCGCTGGCGCACGATGCGCAGTCCCCGCGGTCCCTCCAGCGATCTTCGCTCACGAGCACACCCGGCGCGTTTCCGCCGGAGGCCTATGGTCTTCCGTACGCCGACGCGAAGAAGCGAGTCCTCGCCGATTTCGATCTCGCGTATGTCCGCGAGCAGCTGCGTCGCGCGAACGGAAACGTGTCGGAGGCAGCGCGCCGTTCGGGGCTCGACCGCTCCAATTTCAGACGCGTGCTGAGGCGCCTTCGCGACGAGGAATGAAAAGGCGACCTCGACAGTTGCCGCCGTGCGTTTTATGAACGCTCTCGAGTCGATGAACGAACGCTTGCTTCTCGTCTTGCTCGGCGCTGCGCTCGCGGCGCCGGTCGCGTTTTCCGGCGTCGCACGCGCGGACGACGAGGACGACGCTCAGGTCGAGGCGAAGACGCCGCATCGGACGTATTCGCTCGCCGAATGTCTCTCGCTCGCCGATCGCAACCACCCGAATTTGTGGGCCGCCCGCGCGCGCCTCGGAGTCGCGCGCGGCCAGCTCGAAGAGGCGAAGTACCTGCCGTACTTCCAATGGTACGCAACCGCCGCAGCGGGCATATTCCCGACGATCGGCGGCAGCACGCTCTACACGCAGTCGACGCCGACGGCGATCAACCCGTCGACGTTCGCGGGCGGCTACGAGCCCTTCTTCTCGCTCCGCATCGACATCCTCTTGCCGATCTACACCTTCGGAAAAATCTCCGCGGGCCTCGAGGCAGCGGATGCCAACGTGCGCGTCAACGAGTGGGACGTCGGAGAAAATCGACAGCTCGTTCGCATGGACGTGCGTCGCGCGTATTGGGGCGTGATGTACGCGCGCGACGCGCAGTACTTGGCGAAGGAGATCGTCAAGAAGCTCGACAAAGCGATCGACGGCATCTCCGCGAAGCTCGACAAAGGCGAGAAGGACATCGACGAGGCGGATCGCTTTCGCTTGCAGATGTATCGCGACGAGACGCTCGCGCGCACGGCCGACGCCGGTGCGCGGCGAGACGTACGCGCTCGCGGCGCTCCGATTCATGACGGGCGTGCAGACGAGCTTCGACCTGCCCGACGAACCCATCAAGAAACCCGACGTGCCGCTCGCGCCGGTCGTGCGATATCTCGGCGCCGCGCGCCTCTTTCGTCCCGAAGTGAACATGGCGCGCGCGGGCGTCGAGGCGCGCCGCGCCGAGCTCGCCCTGCAGCGCGCGCGGTTCTTCCCCGACATCGGCCTTGCGCTCAACGCGACGTACATGGTCGCCCCGAGCGTCGTCGGGCAGAACAGCTTTTTCGCGGCGAACAACTTCAACTACTTCGGTTACGGCTTCGCGGTCGGCGCGCGCTGGAGCTTCGATCTGCCGACCAACGCGGCGCGCGTGCAGCAGGTCGAATCGCGCCTCGAAGAGACGCGCGCGCTCGAGCGCTACGCCCTCGGCGGAGTCGGCGTCGAAGTGGAGAACGCATACGCGCAGACCGTCGAGTCGCGCACGCGCGAAGAGCATTGGGACAACGCCGAGCATCGCGCGCGCCAATGGATCGCGACGGTCGAGAGCGCGATCGATCTCGGAACGAAAGACGAACGCGCTCTCCTCGAGCCGCTCCGCGCCTACGTCTTCTCGCGCCTCGAGCACATCCGCGCGCTCAACGATTTGAACATCAACATGAGCGAGCTCGCGCGCGTCTCCGGTTGGGACACGGCCGCCCCCACCGGGACCTGAAGAAGAGAAGCCGCCAAGGCGCCAAGGCGCCAACGAAACGCCAAAGGAATTTAGGTGTAATCTACACCCACTTTCTTCTTTTGGCGTCTTGGCGTCTTGGCGGCGATATCTTCCGAGTCAGAGGGTGCAGGTCGCGAGCGAGAGGACCGCGAGGATCTTCGCTTTGACGAGGCTGAAGTCCGCGAGCGCGAGGTTGATCTCCGCTTGTCGGAGCGCCGCGGCCGCGGTGACGAGGTCGAGGCTCGTTCCCTGGCCCGTCATGAACCCCGCGCGCGTGAGCCGGTCGACCTCGGCGGCGAGATCGCGCTACGCGCGCCGCGACCTCGCGCGTCTGCTGCGCGACTTGCACGCCGCGCAGCGACTGGACGACTTGAATCACCGCGGTTCGCCGCGCGGCGTCGAGCCTGTCCTGCGCTTCGAGCACTTGAAGGTTCGCGTCGCGCAGTTTCCGTAACGCACGCCACCATCCCAGAGGTTCCACGCGAGCGCTCGCGACGAAGTTCCACGTCGTCGCGGGCGTGAAGGGTTGTGTCGTCGTGCAGATCGTGCTCGAAACGCCGACCGTTGGGAAAAATTGCGTCTTGATGTCCCACGTGTTGACGCGCGCAAAGTGAACGCGTTCGCGCGCGGCGACGACGTCCGCGCGTTCTTCGATCGAAGGCTCCGCCTTGCACTGGTGAGCACCTGCGCGCGTGATCGCCTCGAAGCTCAGGTCGCCCGCGACGCTCGACGTCCTCCGCGACGCCGATCGCGAGCCCGAACGCTTCACGCGCTTCGCGCGCGTTCTCGTCGCCGCTGACGAGCGTCGCGCGCGCGTTCTCGACGTCCTGTTGCGCGCGGACGACGTCGAGCCCGGTGCCCGCGCCGAGGCTCGTCTTGCGCTTCGCGAGCTCGAGGCGCTCGAGCGCTTGCCGCAGGCCGACGCGATTGAGCTCCGTGATGTGCTCGTCCGTGACGACCGTGAGCGCGTCGTTCGCGACGGTCGTCGAGAGCACGCGCTTCACGTCGTCGAGGCTCGCTTTGTTGATGCCGATGTTCACGTCGGCGATGTGGATCGCGTTCCACGCGCGCGGCGCGATGATCGGAAACGTCCCTGATGCGCCCTCACGTATTCAGCGTAGGCGTGTGATCGGCGCCGAGCGACGCACGTCGCGTGCTGTCGCCGAGGCAAGCTGCCGTGCCGTGTCGACGTCGCTCGTCGCGTCGAAAGTTGTGCGTGTATGCGCCTTGCGCGAGCGTACCGAGCACGCCAGCGACGGCCGCGTCGCTGCGCTTCCGCACGGCCGACCTCGTCGAGCGCGATGCGCAAGTCCGCCGAGCGGGCGCGCAGGTACGCGGCGATTCTCGTCCCACGACGCGACGACGCGCCTCGCGGGCGGGAGCGGCTCAAATCCGGATCGTCGACGATGGGCGGCGGGGGAGGTTGACGCCCTCGGCGTTGCGCGGGAGCGGCTGCGCCTGCTTTGGTGCGGCTGCTGCGCCGCTGCGCGTCTGCGCGAGGGCGAGCACCGCAAAAGCGCGACGACGGGACGCACGACGAAACAGGGCCATGGGCTTTGCGATAGCGCCCCACACCAGACGCGCCAAGGCCTTTGTGCTTCTTTACGACCTCTTCAACGTCGATTGACGCGCGTTCGTCGATGAGCGCACCGCGCCGAGGCGCTGGCGCAGCGTCGACGCGCTCGTGCGAAAACACGCGGCGACCTCGGCTTGCGAGAGCGGGATGCCGGCGCGCGAAATCACCGCCCACGCCGCGGCGGCCGCGATGCCAGCCGCCGCGCGCTCGTCTTCGCGGCGGTTTTCGCTGCGTCGCTTCGCGGGCGATGTGCGACGCCCGCGCGCGCTGCTCTTCGTCGAGCGGCAGGCGCGTGAGCCCGCGCCGGAGCGCGTTCTGCAGCCAGCGCGCCGAACGCGCGCGCGCGCGCCGCGAGTGCGGGTCCGGCACTGGGCTCGCGCCGGACTCGCGTCCTCGCGCGTTGCGAAGAGCTGCACCACGCCGAGCGTCCCCTCGCCCCACCCGCGAGCGCCCGCGTCGATCCACCGCATGAGCGCGCGCCGCTCGGGCGAGGGGCTCTCTTTGATCACGCGCGCGAGGAGCGCCTGCGCGGCGCGCGTCTCGCCCGGCGCGCGCGAGCGCGTGGGCGAGCGACGGTCGCGACGTCCGCGTTCTTCCCGCTGCGCTCGTACGCGCGGCGAAGATGATCGAACCGCCTCACGCGGTTTGTCGAGCGCGACGTCGAGCGTGTGACCGAGGTTGTGCGCGTACCATGGGTTGTCCGGCGAGCGCGCGAGCGCCCGAGCGAGCGCGCGGCTCGCGTACTGGTGATTGCCGAGGAGCGACTGGCTGAGCCCGAGCGCGGCCCACGCGCGATCGTCTTCCGGCCGCATGTGCACGACGCGTCTCGCGTGGAGCGCGGCGCGCCACGGATCGCGCTCGAGGAGCACCTCGGCGAGCTGGCGGTGCGCGAACACGGCACTCGTCGCTCCCGTCCTCGCGCGCGCGCGGCGAGTCGATGAAGCAGCGGCAGCACGCGCAGCGGGTCGGGCTCCCGAAGCGCGACCTCGACGTCGCGCTTCAACTGCTCCCACTCGGATGCCGGCGCGATCTTCGGCATCACGAGTTCTTGGATACCCGTGCGATCCGGATCGCGCAACGCATATTCGCCACGCGGACGAATGTCGCTTGACGACTTCGCTCGCTTCGGTCAGGTCGCTAACGGAACGCGATCACGCGCTGCTGGAGGAGCTCGTAGAGGATGCGCAGCGCGTCGAGCGTGGGCATGCCGCTCACGTCGAGGATTTGCTCGAGCGAGCAATTGCCGTCGATGTGCGAGAGCACGAACCCCGCGCGATGATCGATGTTGAGCCAGCGGAGCTGCTCGTGCGGCACCGCGACGAACGGCACGCGCTCGAGCGAGCCGATGCGGGCCGTGTACATCTGTTCGAGCACCTGCCGGCAGTTGTCGACGCAGCGAAGCGCCTCTTGCGTGGTTCGGATCCTCTTCGAGGATCGACTCCGCGACGACGAGCGCGCCCGAGTAATCGCCGAGCGAGAAGCGCTCGCGCATGTCGCGCGACCGGGTCCACGTCGCGCGCAGGACGACCGCAGGGCGGGAGGCGGTTTCGCAGATGGCGTCTCGCGCTCGGCCTCCGCGGCGACCAGGTCGAGCGCTTCGCTCGGCTCCGGCGCGCGAGGAATCGACAAGATCGTCGGCGCGCCGTCGGCGAGATCGAGCAGCGCGCGCGCGACCGCGTCGCGAGATCACCGCGCTCGGGTCGGGTCGCTCGAAAGCGGACGCGGAGTCGAGTCGAAGCACCGGCGGCGTCGCGCGCTTCGGCTTCGTCGGTGCCTCGTTGGTGGTCGGCGCGCTGGGGTTCGCAGTCGTGCGGTCCTTCTTCCGGATCGTCGTCCCAACCCCCGTCGAGCTCCTTGTCGTCGTCGATCACCCGACTGCCTCGTTGGTCTCGCCCCTATTGCCCCTTCGCCACGACGCCCTTGAACATGCGCTGCGTGCGCGAGAGCCCCTCGATTTGTTCCTTCAGCGCTGCCACGTCCTTCTTGTCGATGGCCGTGCGCGCGCGCGCGACGATGCCGCGCGCTTTGTCGATCGCCTCGCGACCGAAGTCGCTCGCCGCGACGATCTGCTCGACTTGCGGGAAGAGCTTCTCGATCTCGGCGGAGAGCTTCTGCGCTTCTTGCTTGAGGCCCTCGAACTCCTCGGAGACGCGGCGCTCGACCATGTGCTCCTTCGCGTTGTCGATCATGTTCTTGATCTCGTCGCGCGTGAGGCCGCTCGTCGCCGTGACTTGAATCGACTGCTCGAGGCCCGTCTCGAGATCCTTCGCGCGGACGGACACGATGCCGTCGGCGTTGATCTCGAACGTGACCTCGATCTCGACTTGACCCTTCGGCGCGCGCCGAGGCCCGTCAGGATGAACTCGCCGAGCACCTCGTTGTCCTCGGCCTTCTCGCTCTCGCCTTGCATGACGAGGATTTTCACGGCGGTCTGGTTGTCGCGCGACGTCGTGAAGATCTTCGTGCGCGAGGTGGGGACCGTCGTGTTCTGCGGGATGAGCTCCTCGAAGTACGAGCCGAACGTCATGATGCCGAGCGCGTGCGGCGTCACGTCGAGGAGGATCATCTCCTGCGATTCGTCGACGAGCGCGGCGCCTTGGATTGCCGCGCCGAGCGCGACGCACTCGTCCGGGTGCATGCCCTTCGAGGGCTCGCGGCCGAAGAACTTCGACACCGCTTCTTGGATCTTCGGCATGCGCGTCATGCCGCCGACGAGGAGCACTTCGTCGATTTCGTCTTTGCTCGAGGCGTGCGTCGTCGAGCGTCTGCTTGCAGATGTCGACGGTGCGCTCGACGAGGTCCGCGCTGAGCTCTTCGAGGACGGCGCGCGAGAGCGCGCGCTGCAGGTGCAGCGCTTCGTTGCGGCCGCTCGAGATGATGAAGGGGAGGTTGATCTCCGTCTCCTTCACCGCTCGAGAGCTCGCACTTCGCTTTCTCGGCCGCGTCCTTCAAGCGCTGGAGCGCCATGCGGTCTTGGCGGAGATCCAAGTTGTGCTCGTCTTTGAAGCCTTGAACGAGCCAATCGACGATGCGCGCGTCGACGTCCTCGCCGCCGAGGAACGTGTCGCCCGCGGTCGCGATGACCTTGAAGACGCCGTTCTGCGCGATCTCGAGGATCGAGATGTCGAACGTGCCGCCGCCGAGGTCGTACACCGCGACGGTCTTCTCGACGTTGCGCCCGTAGCCGTACGCGAGCGCGGCCGCCGTCGGCTCGTTGATGATGCGGATGACGTCGAGCCCGGCGATCTCGCCCGCGTCTTTCGTTGCTTGGCGTTGGTTGTCGTTGAAGTACGCGGGGACGGTGATGACCGCCTTCTGAACGGCGCCACCGAGGTAGTCCTCGGCGATGACACGCATCTCCTGCAGGATCATCGCGGAGACTTCGGGAACGCTGAACTCTTTGTCGCGGAGCGCGATGCGGCAGTCGTGGTGCGGACCTTCGACGATGCGGTAGCTCGACGTCGCGATCGCGTTCTTCACTTGCGGCGAGGACCACTTGCGGCCGATGAGACGCTTCGCGGCGTAGACGGTGTTCTCCGCGTTGGTGATGGCTTGGCGCTTCGCGATGTGCCCGACGAGCCGCTTGCCCGCTTCGGTGACGGCGATCATCGACGGCGTCGTCTTGTAACCACCGCGGTTGGGAATCACCGTCGGTTGTCCGTTCTCAACGATGGCGACGCACGAGTTCGTCGTCCCGAGGTCGATCCCGATCACCTTCTCCATGTCGATCCTTGTCAGCCTTTCCCTGCGCGTTTCAACAAGGCGACGATGTTAGCATCGTCGGGCGCAAGACGCGCGGCCGCTTCGAGCTCACGCTTGGCATTCAGCGTGAGGCCCGCGGCGAGGTAAATCTCGGCGAGGAGCGTCCTGTGCGGGATGTGCTTGGGCTCGATGGTGACCGCGCGCTGCGCGAGCGACGAGGCCGTCCGTAAATCCGCGCCCGCGGCGAGGAGGCACGCAGCGGCTCGAGCGTGCGGCTCGGGCTCGTCCGGGAGGGCCTTCACGACGCGCTGCCACGACCGTGCCGCGTCGAGCTTCTTGCCCGACTTCTCCTCGTACACGGCCTGCTTGCGGTACGCCGTGGCGAGGACCTCGTTCGCTTTGCGCTGCACGTCCGCGAGCGCGCGCTGGAGCTCGGCGTCGTCCGGGTTCACTTGGATCGCAAGGCGGTACGCGTTCGCGGCCGCCACCCAATCGCTCGCGGCGACGGCCCGCTCGGCCGCGCCGATGTGCTCCTTCGCCATGTGCTCGCGCACCGCGCTGATCTTCTGCTCGTAGTGGCGCCGGAGGACGTCGGTGTCCGGCGGAGGCATCGGCGATTGGGGCGTGTCGCGCGGTGCGCCGCTGCTTGGCCGTCCGCCGAGGAGGCGCCGCGCGAGCGCGTCGCGCCGAGCTTGCTCGGAGAGCTGGATGCCGCTCGTGCGCTCCGGTGGCGGCGCGGTCACGGGAGGCATCGTGATCGCGGGTGCGGGCGTCATCACGCGGTCCGCGCGATCCATCCCCGGCGAGGAAGCGCGCCTCGCCATCTGCGCCTCGAGCGCGCGTGCTTCGTTCTGCGCGCCCAAGTACGCGTCGTAGTCTGCGCGTCGCTCTTTGTCCGTGAGCGTGTCGTGCGCCTCGGTCACGCGCGAGAACACGGCTTCCATCTTTTGTTTGAAGGTCCCGAGGCGTTTCCGAAAGAAGCGATCGGGGTGGTAGAGGCTCGCGAGCTCGTAGTACGCGCGTTTGAGCGCCTTCTTCTCGACGCCGCGGTCGACCCCGAGGATCTCGTAGAGGTCGAGCTCGCCCAACCGATAGTAGAGGTCGAGGACCTTGCGACGGTGATCGCGATCGAGGTCGACGTCCTCGTCGAGCTCGTTCGGATCGTAGAGCGCGGGCGGTGGCTTCGGGATGCCGCTCTCGAGCACGCCGGACACTTCCGTCACGGGGCGGATCGACGGCGAGCGCGTGGCGCCTTTGGCGGGCGGCGGCAGGGTCCGCGGTTGCGCCGCGAGCGGTGCGAGCTCGACGAGCCCGAGCGAAACGAGCTTGTCGATCGACGCGACCACCGCGACGTTGTCGAGCCCGGTGAGCGTGACGATCTCGCGGACGCTGAGTGTTCCGTCGATGCGCGAAAAGACGAAGCCATCCACTGGCGCGAGCGGGTACGACTGCAGCGACTTGCCGGTGGGCAAGGGGAGCGGCTTCGGAATTTTGGATTGTTCGGACACGCCCTCGCCCGTGAGCCGTTGTGTGAATCTTACAACGTAGCCTACCCCTGTGAATAAGGTCACGAAACGGAACTTTTTCGGGGCCGCGCGGTCACAACGGCATGGAGATCTATCGAACGAACGCCGCCGAGGACCTCGAAATCGCAGCTGCACCGAAGCCTCGCAAGCACCGCGCGATTTGGATCATCGCAGCGTCGATCGCGGCGCACGCTGCGGTTCTCGGCGCTGCGTTCGTGGCGCGCGCGCCCGCAGCCGCGGAGACGACGCGCGTCGTTTCGGTGCTCGTGGGTCACGTCGACGCGGACACCGGCGCGTTTCACGCGCAAGGCGTCGCCGACGCGCGCATCAAACGCTGAGCGTTTTGAAGTAAGCTGCGGCGCATGCGCAAAGCGCTCGCCTACAGCCTCTTCGCCTCCGTTCCCGTCATCGCGGGCGGGTACGCCATCTCCTCGCTCGCCGGCTGCTCCTCGGGGGGCTCGAACAACGACGCTGGGCAAGACGTCGCCGACGACGGCTACGAATCCGCCGCCGACGCCTTCGTCGTGGGATCAACCCGTCACGCGGCCCGACGACGGCACCGCGAGCTCGACGCGCGCGGCGTGCGGCTACAAACGCGGCGACATGCCGGCGGCGACGCTCGGCACGAGCACGCCCGTCGACAAAGACATCCCCATCACGAACGTCATCGTCGTCATGATGGAGAACCACTCGTTCGACAACTACTTCGGTCAGCTCGGCAAGTTTCTCAATCGCACCGACATCGAGTCCGCCGCGGCGGACGCAGGCAATCCGATGACCGACGGCGGCACGGCGCCGTACACGCATGCGCCGCACCTCTGCACGCTCGACACGAACCACGAATGGGATGGCACGCACGTCTCGTGGGCAGACGGCGGCATGAGCGGCTTCGCCGTTGCGAACGAAGGTTGGTCCGCCTCCGACTTGCCGTCGAACGCCGATCCCACGCTCGCGAGCGGCGCGCGCTCGATGTTCTATTACGACCAGACGGACATCCCGTTCTACTACTCGCTCGCGCAGAGCTTCGCGATCGCCGACCACTACCACGCGAGCGTGCTCGGCCCGACGTACGTGAACCGGATGTATTTCTGGAACGCGTCGAGCCTCGGTGCGACGTCGAACACGCTCCCGAGCACGCTCAATTATCCGTTCCCGCCGACGACGCCCGGCATGGAGCTCGGCATCCTCGACGAGCTCGAGGAGCGTCACACCGACTGGTGGATCTACGCCGACGCGCTCCCGACGGCCGCGGTCGTCTACAACGTGGGTCTCGCGAATCGCTATGGCCGGCTTCCCATCAGGCGCGTGACGCCCGACGCAGCCAACCCGAGCACGAAAACGGACTTCCTCGATGCGGTCGCCGCGGGAACGCTCCCCAGCATGTCGTTCGTCGATCCCGACACGCAGCACGAGAACTCCGACGGCCAAGACGAGCACCCGCCCGCGGACATCCAAATCGGACAGAAGTGGGTGAACGACATCGTGCAAGCCGTGATGAAGAGCCCGCAGTGGGCGCACATCGCGCTCTTCATCACGTGGGACGAGCATGGTGGCTTCTACGATCACCTTCCGCCGCCGCCCGCGTGCCTCCCGGACAACGTCGCTCCGGTCTTGAACACGACGCCCGACAACACGATGAACGCGCAGTTCGATCGATACGGCGTGCGCGTCCCGCTCGTCGTCGTCTCGCCGTACGCGAAGAAAGGCTACGTGGGGCACGCCACGTACGACCACACGAGCATCCTCCGTTTCATCGAGACGAAGTTCAAAGTGCCGGCGCTCTCGGGGCGCGACGCGAACGCCGATCCGATGATGGACCTCTTCGATTTCTCCGCGCCGCAGCAAGCGACACCGCCGACGATCACGGCGCCGACGATCGACCCCGCGGGAAAGTCCTTCTGCGACACGACCTACCCGCACACCTGATTACGAGGGGTGAGGGTAGCGGCGCGATCGCACGAAGAAATCGCGCTCGATCGATCCAAACGGCAAGCCCAAGGCGACGTCGTCCTCGCCCGCGATGAACGCGGCGGTCGCTGCGAGCACGTCGGGATCGCGCAGGATCGCGCGGTGACCGAGCCCGCTCGTCACGACGAGCTTGCTCTTCGGCCACGCGGAAACGAACGCCCGTGCGTCTTCGAACGGGACCTCGCGATCGGCTTCGTCGTGGAGGAGCAGCATCGGCGCGTTCAAGTGCGGCGTGCAGGTGCGCACGTCGACGCTCTCGAGCGCGACGCCGAGCTCGCGCGTCACGCGATGGAGCACCGCCGCGCGGAGCGCGCCGTCGATCGCGAGCTCGCTGCAGAACCCGTCGAAGAAGCGCTGGCCGCTGACGGGTGGCGCGACGAGCACGACGCGCTTCGGCGAGAGCGCGCCGTGCGTGAGGTGCAGCGCGAGCGCCGTGGCCGCGCCGCCGACGGAGTGCGCGACGATCCCGGCGAGCGCGTCTTTGCCGATCGCGTTTCCCATGCGCTCCACGGCCAGCGCCATGTGCACGGCGGACGAATGCGCGCTCGGCGCGCGGCCGTGACCGGGACCATCGAACGTCACGACGCGGAAGCCGCGCGCGCGAAGCGGAAGAACGAACGGCGCGAGCTGCGCGCCGCGTCCTTCCCAACCGTGCACGAGGAGAACGGCGGGCTCGTCGTCGCGGCCCCACGTCCACGTCGGGATGTACGCGTCGCCGAACGGAACGCGCGCGTAGCGCGCAGTGCGCAGCGCAGCGCGCTCGCGAGCGGGCGCCGTGAAGCGACGCGGACGCACGAAGATCTCGGTCGCGAGCCGCGCGGCCATCTCGGGCGACGCGGGCGCGATCGCGTGGATCGCGGCGCGAACCGCGCGTAATGTAGTACGAACGTTCGTGCTGTTTTGAAGGGCGATCGAAGTGCTCATGGTCGTCGGCTCCTCTCGTGGTGGGTTTAGGCCCGTGCGTCGCGCAAGAGTCTCTCGAACGCGCCGCGGAGGCGCGCACCGGTGCGCGCGTCGAGCGCGAGGCGATGAACGATCATCGCGCCGTACACCAGCGTGAACTCCTCGAACGCGAATTGCTTCGGGTCGAGGTCTTTGCGGAAGTGTTTCTCTTCCTGCGCGATGCGCGCGGCGTGCGCGAGCGTGTCGAGCCAGTCCTTCTGCGCGCCGACGAGCGCGTCGTGCGCGGGGCCGGGCCGGTCGTCGAGCTCGGCGGCCGCGGCGGCGAAAATGCAGCCTCCAGGCTGGAATTCGTGCTTCGGCCACGCGAGCCACCGCTCGAAGAGCGCGCGCACGCGGGGCTCGCCGCGCTTCTCGGCGAGCGCCGGCGTGATGACGAGCGACACGAAACGACGAACGGCCTCCTCGAGGATCGCGACCTCGAGGTTCTCCTTCGACTGAAAGTGCGCGAAGAGCCCGCTCTTCGACATGTGCGTGCAATCGGCGAGCGCGCCAATCGTGGCGCCCGCGAGCCCAGCCTCGCTCGCCAGCGCGAGCGCGGAGTCGAGGATCGCGGTTCGGGTGGTTTCTCCCTTGCGCATGAGTTAACAAATAGAACGACCGTGCTAATTAGTCAAGGGCGGAGACGGAGACAGGGACGGAGACGGGGACAGGGACGGAGACGGAGACGGGACCGCAGCTCCGACTCCGTTCCGCGACTCCGTCTCTGTCCCTGCCCCCGACTCCGACTCCGACTCCGACTCCGAGCCTTTACAATCGTGGCACCGGCGGAGCCGACGAGTGTGGCTTCTTCGGGGGCTCCTCGTCGTCTTCGACGACCTCGGCGATGTCGTCCACGATCACGACGTCCTCGTCGGCGTCTTCGCCATCCACGTCGGGGGGCGGCGCGGGCATCTCGAATGGGCGCGCGACGGTCTCGTCGTTGAAATCGAACGCGGGGCGCTCGTCGGTCGTGTGCATCATCTCGCCGGTGCTCGGCGCGGCGTTGGCGGGCTCGTTCGATCGCACGGACGGCGAGCCGGCTTGATCCGCGAGCGCCTTGCGTTGGAGCGCGGCGACTTGATCCGCGGGGAGCGCCATCGTCGGGAACTCGGAGTCGCGCTTCTCGACGTGGTCTTGATCCGGCGAGCCCGAGGCCGGCGTCTCGGACGTGTCGGTGAGCGCGGCGACGATCGCGCCCGTGTCGGTCGGCATCTCGATGCGACCGGGCGTTTGCGCGGCGGGGAAACCCACCGCGGGCGTTGGCATCGCAAGCGCTCCACCCGCGGCAGCCGGATTCGCGATGACCGCGGTCATCTGCGATGGCGGAGGCGGCGCGCTGATCCTCGGCGGCGGCGCGTACTGATCCGCGGGCGCGTCGGGGTCGGGCTTCTTCAGCATGTTCGACTTCGAGCGGTCGAGGCCCGACGTCGCTTCTGCGTCGCCCGGCTTCATGCGGAGCACGCGGCGCCACGCGTCCGCGGCCTCGCGCGGATCGGCGAGCTGCTCTTCCCACATGCGCGCGACCTTGCGCGCGAGCTCGGCGCGCGTGCCCATGTCTTTGCCGCGGAGGATTTGATCTTCGTAGAGCTGGACCATGCCGCGGTAGTCGCCGAGCTCCTTCAAGAGGCCGCTGAGCTCCTCCATCACCGCGGGCTCGTTGGGCGACAAGTCGTGGAGCTTCTTCAAGTCGGCGGCTGCGCCGGCGCTGTCTTTGAGCTCGGCGCGGCGGAGCTTCGCGCGTCTCGAGAGAAGTTGGCGCACGAGCGGGCCGTCGAAGACCTCGGTGAGCGCGTGGGTGAGCGCGCCCTCCGCGCGTTGGAGATCGCCGACCTCGCGCGCCATGTCTTCGAGCGCATCGAGCGCCGCGTTGTCGACGTGCGCGACGAGCGAGTCGCCCATCCACGTGAAGGCTTGATCGACGTCTTTGAGCGAGCGATACGCGAGGCCCGCCGCGCGACGAAGGAGCGCGCCGCGCGTCTTCCCGCCGTCGCGCGCGCCGCCGCCACCTGCCGCGAGCGCCTGACAGAGAGCGCGGCGTTGTTTTTCGCCACCCGCGACGCGATCACCCTCGGCCGCTGCCTCTTCGAGGAGCGTGAGCGTTTCGTCCGTGGGCATGCCCGAGAGCGCGAGCTCGAAGAACACGCGCGCGCGATCGAGCTGGCCGCGCGCGCCCGCGACTTGCGCAGCGCGCGCGAGAGCGCGCATGCGATCGGCGGGTTGCTTGCAGCGCGAGACTTGGCGTTCGTAGAGGTCAACGACCTCGCCGGGTTTGTCCGCGACGAGCGCGAGCCTCTCGAGAAGCCGCTCTGCGTCCTGCGGTGCGACGCCCGCGAGCCCTTGCTCGCCGTGCGTGATCGCCTCCGCGCGAGTCGCGCCTGACGCGACGCGCGCCTCCGCTTGACGAATGAGCTCGGTCGCGCGCTCGAGGCCGGTGAGCTCGCGCAGCAGGAGCTCTTGCGCGACGAAGAGCGAGTCTTGATCGTTGGTCTTGACCGCGAGCTCTTCGAGCTTCGTCGCGAGCTCGCGATCGGCCGCGCGCGCGCGCACGATCTCGAGGCCGACCTTCGTCGCGTCTTGATGACGGCCGATGTCGCTGAAGCGATCGAACGCGCCACGGAGCGCCGCCGTCCGCTCGGGTCCGCTGCGCGCGCCGAGCCACCACTCGACGAGCTTCGTCGCGACGAGGCCTTTCCACCCGAGGCGATCGCCGAGCTCGACGTACGAGGTGCGCAGCGCCGGCACGCCTTGATCGGCGAGCTCGGTGAGCGTCGCGAGCGCTTCGTCGCCGCGATTGAGACGGTCCGCGAGGATGTTCGCGAGCTTGAGCGTCATCGTCGCGGCTTCGTCCTCATCGCCCTCGACTTCGATGCGTTGCGCGAGGAGCTCCGCGACGCGATCCCACTGCTCGATTTTTTCGCAGAGATCGCAGAGGCGCGCGAGCGCGTCGAAGTCGTCGGGGTCGGCCTTGCGCACGACGTCGAGCGCGCGCACCGCTTTTTGCGCGTCGTCGAGCTTGTCGTAGAGACGCGCGAGGCGATTTGCAATTTGCGCGCGCTCGCCTGCGTCGGCGACGAGCTTCAATTCGCGCTCGAGCGCGTCGGCCGCGGCCGCGAACTGATCGCGCGCTTCCTGCAAATCGGCGATCGCTTGAAGGGCAGGGCGGCACGTCGGATCGAGATCCGCGAGGACCTGTTCGTAGCGCGCGATGGCGGTGTCGACGTCGCCGATGCCTTCCGCGAGGAGCTCCGCTTCGCGCAGCGCGACGCGTGCCTTCTCGCTCTTGTCGACGGCGAGCGCGCCGAGCCGGCGAAGCAGCGTCGTCGCCTCGTTGTGATCCTCGCGCTCGACGGCGTAGTCGATGAGACGCTCGAGCGCTTCGCGATCGTCGCCGTCTTCGAGGACTTTGAGCCACTGCTCGCGCGCGGCGTCTTTGTCCGTCATCTTCGACGTGTAGAGCTGCGCGGCTTGGCGGCGGATCGCGACGCGCTTGCTCTTGTCGGTGATGCGCGCGCCACGCTTAGAGAGGAACGCGACGAGCTTGTCCCACGCTTCGATCGCGGTGTAGCGCTCGCCGAGCGCGGCGGCGAAATCGTCCGCGGTGGGATCGAGATCGCAGGCTTGCTCGAGGCGTTCGAGCGCGGAGGGCTCGTCGCCCGCGCGGAGATAGTGATCGGCGGCGCGCGCGTAGTGTTGCGCTTCGAGCTTTCCGTCGCCGGCGAGCTGACCGCACTGCGTCGCCGCCGCAGCCGCGCGATCCCAACGCTCGGACGCCGCGAAGCAACGCTCCGCATTCTCCCAGAGCTTGCCGTTCTTCTGCGCTTCGGCCGCGTCGGCATACGCGTCGCCCGCACCCGATGCGTCGCTCAGTTGCTCGCGGATCTCGCCGAGGCGTTCGAGGAGCTGCCCGCGCGCGACGAGATCTTCGAGCGACGCCGCGCCATCCGCGATGACCTGCGCGGCTTGTTCGAGCTGCCCGCCTTTTTCGAAGAGCTTCGCCGCCGTCGCGAGCGCGCGATCGTCTTCCGGCGCGAGACGCGCGATCCGCGCCCACGCCTCCGCCGCGGCCGCGAAATCGCGACGGCGCTGCTCGTGGAGCGTCGCGAGCTTCTTCTCGAGCGCGATCTTCGTGTCGACTTCGCCCGCCGCGTTCGCCTCGGCTTCGAGCACGTTCGCGAGCTCGTCCCAACGCTGCGCCTTCTCCAAGATGCGCGAGAGCGCTTGGCGCGCGGTGTCGTCGCTGCGATCGATGGCGAGCAGCTGCTTCAGCGCGCTGACCGCGCCGTCGATGTCGCGGAGATTTCCTTCGCAGATCCCCGCGACCTCGCGCAGGCGCTCCTTGCGCGTCTCGAGCGACTCTTTCGAACCGCCGACGGCGCGCACGCTCGCGAGGAGCACGTCGCGCAGCGCCGCGTAGTCGCGCTTCGAGCGGAGATAATCCTCCACCCACGCGAGCGCTTCGGGATGCGCTGGATCGGCGTCGAGGACTTCCTTGTATTTTGCAAAGGCCTCGGGCTTCTTTCCCTTGCCCGCGAGCATCTGCGCCGCGTCGAGCACGCCTTGCAGGCGATCGGGCGGGAGCTGGCTCACGCGCTTCGGCTCGATCGCGGGCTCTTGGCCGGTGTCCGTCGCGGTTCCCGAGCTCGGGCCCGCGCGCATGTGGAGCTGCTGTCCTTGCGAGGGCGCCGGCATCTCCGCGGGCTGAACGCCTTGCGATTGCAGCTCGCCGATTTTCTGCGCGGCCTCCGGATCGATGTTGCGAATCGGCAGGAGCACGCCGAGCGCTTCGCCGAGCTGACCTGCCATCTCGTACGACGCCGCGAGCCCGCGACGCGCATCGACGCTCATCGCGCCGTTCGGGTTCTGTCCGAGGTACGCGAGAAAGCGCGCGGGGAGCTCCGCGTCGCGACCGAGCATGCGCGCGTAGTACGCGAAGAGCTGCAGCGCGCGATCGTGGCCCGCGTCGAGATCGAGGCCGCCCGATGCGTACGCGAGGCCGTGCTCGCCGTCGTAGACCTCGGCGAGCGCGACGAGGAGCTCCGCCGCCGTTGCGCGCTCCGATGGCCCGACGGCTTCGCCTTGCGCGACGCGATCGAGCACGGTCGATGCAAACTCTTGTTGAATCGCGGGATCCTGCGGATCCATCTCGCGTGCACGTGAGAGAGCGCGCGTCGCGCCGGCGAGATCGCCACCCGTTCGCCTCGTGACCGCCTCGTCGCGAAGGAGCGCCACGCGCCGCGCGTTGTCGCCTTCGATCGCGAGCTCCGCCTCGTAGAGAGGATAGGCCTCTTCGTACGCGCCTTGCGCCTTGAGCATCTCGCGCGCTTGGAAGATCGCGAGCGCGTTTTGCGGATCGAGCTCGGCTGCGCGCTTGTACTGATCGATCGCCTTGCGAGGCTGCGCCAGCGGCGGCTCCGACCAGAGCCGCCCGAGCTCCTCGTGCATCGCGGAGACCTCGACGCGAAGCTCGGGGCTTTGCGCGATCATGGGCGCGAGCGCCTTCGTGCGGCGATCGAGGAGCGCGGCGAGCGCCTTCGCGTCGCCCTTCTCTCGATAGAGCTGCGCGAGCCTTTCCGCGGCGACGCGCTGCGTGGGATCTTTGTTGATGGCGTCCATCAACGTGCGCGCAGCGCGGTGCGCGTCGCCGAGCGCCGTGAGCCAAACGTTCGCAGCTTCGCTCAGCCAGTGGCTGGCGTACGCCGGATCGGAGGTCTCGGTGCCGACGCGCTCCAAGAGCTGCGCGTAGCTTTTCGGATCCGCCGCGCCAGCTTGGTGGGCGTACGCAAGAGCTTCCTCGTCGTGAGGATTGGCGACGAGGCGTGCTACGAGCGCTTCGATCTCGCTCGGATCCATGTGGGCGCGGAGGCTAACACTGGTCTGGAATTCTAGCTATTCGAGAATCCCGTAGCGGCCGGTCCCCGAAGTGGCGGGTGCGCCGGTGGTCGCGCCCGTCGCCGATGGCTGCGGATGGCCACCGTGGCCCGTGTGGATCGCGTGGGTATGCGTCGCGCTCGGCGCGGGGTTCGTCGTGGCGGCGGTCGAGAGCTCGATCGCCGTCGATGCGGTCGGCAGCGCGCTCGTCGCGAGGGTGATGGCTTGCTGCGTCATCGAGGGTTGAGGATCGGCCGCGCGCGGCGGATCGTCGTGTTTGGACGACGAGCGCACGGCCGCGAAGATCCCGATCCCGAGCGCAACGGCCACGAGCAAGACGACGAGCGCCGCGATGCGAAGCGAACCAAAAAACGGCGACGGCTTCGGCGGAGCGACGATCTCGAGGCTATCGGCGGCCGGCGTCGCGGCCGGGCCCGGCGGCCGCCACGACAGCACGCGCTGCCCGTTCACGCGCGCGCCCGTGCTGAGCGCGGAGCGAACGCCGCTCGTCGATCCACTCGACGCTTCGAGCGCCTTCATCAGCTCGGCGGCCATCTCGTCGGCGTTCGCCGGGCGACCCGCGACGGTCTTCGACATCGCGCGCATCACGGCGCGCTCGATCTCGACGGGGATGTGCGCTTCGGGACACGCTTCGTTCATCGCCTTCGGTTGAGACTTGATGTGGCGCGCCATCACGATGATCGCGTCGTCGTCGGTGAACGGCGGCCGGCCCGTGAGCACGTGATAGAGGATGACGCCGAGCGAATAGAGATCGCTGCGTGCATCGAGCGGCTTCGCCTGCGCTTGCTCGGGCGACATGTAGCGCGGCGTTCCGAACACCGTGCCTGCTTGCGTCTCGATGGCGTTCATCGGACCCGCGCCCTCGCCGAACATCTTCGCGATGCCGAAGTCGAGCACCTTCACGATTTCTTCCGCGATGCCGCTCGCGTTCACGACGCGCGCGAAGAACAAATTGTCCGGCTTGAGATCGCGGTGGACGATGCCCTTCGCGTGCGCTTCGGCGAGCGATCGCAGCGCCTGACACGCCATGTCCACGGCTTGATCGCCCGGCAAGCGCTTGTCGCGGGCGAGCCGCTGCCCGAGCGATTCGCCGTCGAGCAGCTCCATCACGAGATAGAGCTCGCCCTCGGCGCTTTGCCCGAAGTCGAACACCGTCACGGTGTGCGGCGACACGAGCACGCTGTTCGCGCGCGCCTCGCGGAGAAAGCGCGCCTTCGACGCTTCGTCCATCGCCTTGTCGCTGCGCAAAATCTTGAGCGCGACGTCGCGGTTGATGTTCGCTTGCCGCGCGCGATAGACAGCGCCCATCGATCCCGCGCCGAGCTTCGCGACGATCGTGAAACGATCGCCCAGCGTGCGCCCCAGCATCGGATCGAATTTCGCGGCGGCGAGATCCGCCGATTTCAAAAAGAGAGACCCGTCTTTGGGGCAATGCGATGGCGCCGATGCGACGCGTTCCACGCGCAGATCGCAGCGCGGACAGACGAGCTCGTCGCGCGACGGCACCGTCTCGTCCGGTCGTCGGGCATTGGGGCCAATCGGATACGACACGGGGGAATCCCCGAAATGCTCGCGCGCTTGGGCCGTCCGCGCAACCACTTTACCGCAAAGGCAGCACATTCCGCGGATCGCACACCACGGAGACCTCCGGCGCGAGCAGCTGATTCGGCCATTTCACCGCTGCGATGTCGACGCCTTCGCGCACGCGTCGCGCCTCGAGGTGCAGGTGGATGAGCTCGGGCGAGCCCGTGTCGCCGACCGCGCCGACGACGTCGCCCGCGCGCACGATGCGACCCTTCTCGAGCCCGGGCGCGATCGCATCGAGGTGTCCGAACAAGAGGATGTAGTCGCGCAGACCGCCACCCTCGCGGATCGTGTGACGCGTGACGACGGTCGTGCCGAAGAGCGGACCGGTATAGACGACGTCGGCGTCTCCTTGTTGATGATCGAGCGTGATCATCTTCACGGGCGTGCCGCGCGCTTGCGGCAAATCGACGCCGCCGTGGCCCGTCGCGTGGAGCGTGCGACCGCGCCTTTGCCGTTCATCGGGCCGATCGAGATCGTAGCCGGAGATGACCGAGTGCCCGCCCGGGATGCCCGGCGGAATCGGATACGCATACGCGTCGTAGTCGGAGGTGCGATCGGCGCGGCGCGGGATCTGATCGTAGAGCACCCATTTTCCCGAACGCTCGCGGTGCGCGTTCTGCTCGATGGGCGCGTCGCTCTCTTCGTCTTCTTGCTCGATGTGCACGCACGCGCCGTTGTCGGGGAGCATGCCGGCCGGGCACCCACCTTCGCTCCCTTGCGCGTCCGCGCCTGCAACGCCGGGCTTCGCGAGCGCGATGTGAAGCGCGCGAATCGCCTTCGCTTCGCCGCGCGGCGCGAGCGCGAGACCGCAAATCGCGAGCGCAGCCATCGGAACGAATCGTTGCACTATGCAAGCATAACAGACGAAAAAAACGGCTATTCCGCGTGCTGACCCTCGCGTACAAGATTCTCATGGATCTGCCCGCGCGAATTCAGAAGCTCTTCGAAGCCGAGCGTGCCGTGCGCGCGCTCCACGCCGAGCTCGTGCGCGAGGATCCGAAGGCGCTCCTCGAAGCGCTCGCGCCCGCCGCGCGCGAAGCGCTCGCTTCGAAGGACGCCGCGGAGTCGAACCTGCGCCTCGTGCGCGTCGCCGAGCTCCTCGCGGAGGTTCCCGGCGAGACGTCGGCGGATCTGCTCGTCGACATTCTCGGCAGCGACGAAGGCGAGGCGCGCCTCTCCGCCGGTGAAGCGCTCGAAGAGCGCGGCTACTCGCGCTTCAAGGAGCTCGCGCTCGCGGTCGAGCGCGCGCTCGATCGATTGCCGAAAGACAGCGTCGCTCTCGAAGAGCTTCCGTATCTGCTCGCGGAAATTCCCGAGCCCGGCGTCACGAAGCTCCTCGCGCGCTTTCTCGGTCTTCAGTCCGCCGAGGCGGTGTCCGCGGCGATCGAAGCGCTCGTCGAAGTCGGCGATCCCGCGGCGATGAAGCTCCTCGAGCCACTCGACAAGGACGAGCGCACGGTCTCCGTCGCCGGCGAATCGTCGATCAAGATCGGCGAGCTCGCGCACGAAGCCATCGATCTCTTGCGGCGCGTGCGAACCGAATGATGACGCGAGGGACAGCGTCGTCGTCGCCGGACTTGGCGCCGCGTACGACGCGCCTCGCGCCAGCCGACGCCGCGATCTTCGAGACGTTCGTCGTCCCGCGCTATTTGTCGCTCTTCGGCGAGCTCGCGCTCGAATCGATCGCCGATCACGACGCGGCGGAGGTGATCCATTTCGGTTGCCGCACCGGTTATCCCGATCGCGGGCTCGCGATGCGCTTGCCGGGCGCGCGCATTCACGGGCTCGACGAGTCACCCGCGGCCGTCGAGCTCGCGCGCGCGAAAGCAGCGACGATGCGCGACATGATCGCCGACTACCGCGTCTTCGAGGGTTACCCGACGGAGTTCGACGGGGAAACGTTCACGCACGCGGTCGCGATCCATCCGCTCGCCGCGCCGGAGGATCGCGCGCTGCTCATCGGCGAGATGGCGCGCGTGCTCCAACCGGGCGGGCAGCTCGTCATCGCGCTCCCGCTTCGCGGATCGTTCAGCGAGGTCGCCGATTTGCTCCGCGAGTGCGCTCTCAAAAACGACGACGCCGCGCTCATGAGCGCCGTCGAGCGCGCGATGAGCCAGCGCCCGACGGTCGAAGCCTTCTCCTCCGAAATCGAGGAGGCCGGTTTTCAAGACGTGGACGTCACGCTGCGCCCCGCGGCGGTCGCGTTCGCGAACGGTCGTGCGTTCCTCGAAGATCCGATCACGCGCCTTCTGCTCATGCCGGAGTTCCGCAAGAACATGGCGACGGACGAAATCTCGAAGCCGTTCCTCTACGTCCGAGACGCCATCGACAAATACTGGAGCGACGGCGACTTCGAGCTCAGCGTCCACGTCGGCTGCGCCACCGCCCGCCGCAGTTAACGCTGTGCGCTGATTCCTCGCGCGACCAGGCTTGGTCGCGCGATGAGACTAATGACAGTAGCCGTCGATGCAGACGCCGTTCGACGGGCAGTTCTTGCCGATCGTCGGATCGCAGTCGCTGCCGAGGTTCGTGCTCGAGCCGCAGACTTGGTACGAGCCGCTCTGCGTCGTGACCGTCTTGCAGAGGTTGAACTGATCGGCCGTCGCGCACGCGTTCGCGTTCGTTTGGCAGGAGATGTAGCAGTCGTGGCGAATGCAGATGCTGCCCGACGCACACGCGTCTTGCGTGCCTTCGACGTTGCAGAGGAAGTTCGGTTTCTCGTTCGGCATGCAGCCGCCGTTGACGCACACGAGACCGTTGCCGCACGAGTTGTTCGGGCCGCACTTCGTGTCGCAGTGACCTTCGATGCAGATGCCGTTCGATCCACACACGCCAGCGGGAACGGAGCACGCGTTCGGATTTCCCGTGCACACGCCGACGTTCAAATCGCACGAGTAACCCGTCGGGCATGCGACGGTTCCGCTGCACGACGGAGTGCATGCACCCTGCACGCACTGCTCGTTCGCGGCGCATTGCGTTTCGTCCGCGCATTGGTTCGGCGGTGTGACGCACGTTGCGTTCAAACACTTCGAGCCGAGACCGCTGCTCGCGCAATCCGTGTCGGCGAAGCAGCCGCTGTACGGACCAGGACCGCTGTCGTTGCCACCGTCGCCCGTGGTGTTCGCGACGCACGACGCGTTGCCGTTGTTGATCTTGCAAGTGAACCCGGTCGAGCAACCCGTCACGGTGCAATCACCGGGATCGCACTGCCCGTCCGAGCCGCACGTGTAGCCGGAGCCACACTCGTTCGAATTCGTGCAGCCGGGCGTCACCGTGGTGCCATCACCGCCGTAGATGGGACAGCCAAGCATCACACCCAAGCCTGCGAGCACGCCGAATGAAAGAATTCGCTTCATGGTCCTACGCACCAGTCTAGCAATGTGCGTGCCCTGTACAACCGTTGCGGTCTCTCTATTAAACACCCGGATTCTGGCCGTGGTGTTGGGACGGTGTGGACCCTCGTTCACGCGCGATGTGGACCTATAGCCCGCTCTCCCGTAAGGTGTGCGGCACCCCATCTCGCTTGGGTCGCTCATGTACGTCCAGTGCGAACGTTGCAAGACGGAATACGACTTCGACGACGCCTTGGTGAGCGAGCGCGGAACGACGGTGAAGTGCACGCAGTGTGGGCACCAATTCAAGGTGCGTCGCGCGGCGGCACCGGCCGAGGGCGGATCCGATCGGTGGGTCGTGACGACGGTGTCGGGCAAGACGCTCGTGTTCACGTCGCTCCGCGAGCTTCAGAAAGCGATCTTGGGAAAGCAGGTCGCGCGCAGTGATTCGCTCGCGCGCGGGAACGCGCCGCCGCGCTTGCTCGGCGCGATCGCGGAGCTCGAGCCGTTCTTCGACAAGCGCGCGAGCATGCCGCCCGCATCGGAGGTGGAGCCGCAGACGAATCGACGACCGCCGTCGCGCCCACCCGCGGCTTCGATACCCGCGCCGCTTCCGCCGCCGCGCCCGCGCATCGACACGTTGAGGCCGCCGACGGGAACGGCCGCTCCCGCAGCGGCGCCGCTCGCGGCGAATCCTCCGACTCAAAACGCGGCCGCCTCCGCGCTCGCGTCGACGCTCGCGCACGTCTCGACGAACGACGCGCAGAAGCCGGCGCAACCGATGACCGCGGAGCCGTTCGTTCCACGTCCGATCCAACCCGAGCCCTCGGCGACGCTTCCCGCGTACGCAGCAGCGCCCGCCGCGAAGCCGCTCCACGGAACGATGCCGATGCCGCCCGTCGTGGCTCCGCGCGTCGTGACGCCTGCGCCTCCACCGATCGGCGAGCCGCCCGTCATGAGCTCGCCGCTTCCGCCCCCAGCGCGTCATCGCGTGGACTCGTTTCATTCCGCGCAGCCATCGATTCCGCCCGATGAAGAGCTCGCGCCGCCGCGGCGGCGCGTGGGTGGTTGGATCGTCGCGCTCGTGCTCCTCGGCGGCGTTGGCGTGCTCGGCGTGGTCGTCGCGAAGCCGTATCTCACGCACGCGCCGAAGCCCGTTGCGTCGCTCGCGCCGCTCGATCCGAAAGCGCAACAGCTCCTGTCCGATGGCGAGCGCGCCTTCTCGGAGGGAAATCTCGACGCGGCGAAAGAAGCGTTCGACAAAGCGAGCGTGCTCGCGGACAAAGATCCGCGCATCTTGCTCGACGTCGCGCGCGTCGCGGAAGCGCGCGCGGACGTAGCGTGGCTGGCCGTTCGGCTCGCGGCACAAGGCGAAGCGCTCGGTCGCGCGAAGAGCGAATTCTCCGACCTCTCCGTGAAGTCGAGCACCGCAGCCGATGCGGCGCTCGCGGCGGCGCCGGACGATCCGGCCGCGGTGCGCTCCAAGATCGATGCGCTTCGCATCGCGGGCGACCTCGCGCAAGCGCGCGCGCTCGTCGGCAAGATCTCGTCGGTCGCGTCGCAGCCGCAAACGGAGTACGTGCTCGCGGCGCTCGACCTCGCCGAATCGGCCGCGCCGACGCCGCAGGTGATCGATCGATTGAGGGACGCAGCATCGAGCGAAGGCAACCTCGGCCGCGCTCGCGCCGCGCTCGTCTACGCGCTCGCGCGAACGGGAGATGCGAACGCGGCGCGCGTCGAGCTGCAGAAGCTCCTCGGTCTCGCGAGGCAGCATCCGCTCCAGTCGGAGCTGCGCGCGTTCGTCGATCGCGCGACGCAAGCGCAAGGCGATGCGGGGCAAGCGACGGTTGCGGTCGTCGACGTGAACGCGCTGCCGAGCGGTGGTGGTGGGGGCGGCGGCGGCGGGGGTGGCGGGGGTGGCGATCCGCGAACGCTCAATCAACTCGCGGACGCGGCGCGGACGCGTGGCGACTACGCGAAGGCCAAAGATCTCTACGGCAAAGTCCTCGCGCAGAGCCCATCGGATTCGGAGGCGCTCGCGGGGCTTGGGGATTGCTCGTATGCGCAGCGCGATCTCGAAAACGCCAAGACGTATTACCGGCGCGCGCTCGATGCGAACAACACGTACACGCCCGCGCTGATCGGCCTCGCGGACACGCTCTGGGACACGGGCGATCACGCGGGCGCGCACAAGATGTACAAAGACATGGTCGACCGGTTGCCGGCTTCCGTGCTCCCAGCGCGCGTGCAGCAGCGCGCGTCGGAGAGCGGCGGTGGCGGCGGCACGACGCCGACGCCGAGCGCATCGACGAGCGAGGGAACGTGACGCTCGCGCGGCCGCTCGCCGCACTCGCCGCGATCGTCCTCGCGAGCACGGTCGCGTGCGAGGGTCGTTCGCGGAGCTCGAGCAAGAGCGGAAAGAGCCAACCGCGATCGGGTCCCGCGCTCGTCGTGTTCGATCTCAGCTCGGGCGTTCCGGAGAAAGAGGAAGCCGGCATGTTCGGCCCGCCGGCGGGGCGCCGGCGCGCGTTCGACTCGCTCATCAAAATACTCGCCGAGACCGAGCACGACAAAGACACGAAGGGGATCTTTCTCGAGCTCGGATCGATGACGATCGGGATCGCGCGCGCGCAGGAGCTCGGCGAGGCGCTTGCCAAAGTACGAGCAACGATTCCCATTCATTGTCACGCGGACGAGCTCGGCAATACGACCGTGATGCTCGCCGCGCGCGCGTGCTCCAAGATCACGCTCTCGCCGGCGGGCGAGGTGCAGACCGTCGGGCTCGCCGCGCAAGTCGTCTACTTGCACAAGCTCCTCACCGAGGAGCTCCACGTCGACGTCGACATCTTGCAGGTCGGAAAATTCAAAGGCGCGGAAGAGCCGCTCACGCGCGACGGCCCGAGCCCCGAGGCGCGCGAGTCGCTCGAGAGCGTGCTCGTCGACATGCGCGCGGCGTGGGGCGACGAGATCTCGCAAGGTCGCGCGTCGCACGCGGGCGCGCGCGATGCCGCCGAAGACGGTCCCTTCAGCCCGACGGCCGCGAAGGATCGCGGGCTCATCGACGAGATTGGTTACGCCGACGACGCACGCGACGCCGCGAAGGCCGCCGTCAACGCCGTGCGCGAGGTGACGCGCTACGGAGCTGCGTCGCGCGGCAGCGGCGGCCCGGATCTCGACGACGTGCTCAAGGTGTTCGCAGGCGACGATTCGTCGACGCCGCAAGTGATGGTGCTTCGCGCGGTCGGAAGCATCACGATGGGCGGCGGTGGTAGCGTCTTCGGCGACGACGGCATCACGGAGAAAGCGCTCGCGCGTCAGATCAAGCGCGTCACCGACGACGACGCCGTGCGCGCCGTCGTGCTTCGCATCGACTCGCCCGGCGGCAGCGCGCTCGCGAGCGATCTCTTGTGGCACAAGCTCATGAAGCTCCGCGAGAAGAAGCCGATCGTCGTGAGCGTCGGCGACATGGCGGCGAGCGGCGGGTATTACCTCGCGTCGACGGGCAACGAGATCTTCGCCGAGCCGACGAGCATCGTCGGATCGATCGGCGTCGTCGGCGGAAAGATCGGAGTCGGCGACGCGCTCGAGCGCATCGGCGTTCACGTCGAGACGTTTCCCGCGAAGGTCGGCGATGAATCGGCCAAGGCGCGCGCGGGCTACGAGTCGCTCTTCGTTCCGTGGGACGACGCAACCAAGGTGCGCGTGCTCGCGTCGATGAAAGGCATCTACGACTTGTTCCTCACGCGCGTCGCCGAAGGACGAAAGACGACGGTCGACAAGATCGCAGTCTCCGCAGAGGGGCGCATCTTCAGCGGCGTCGAAGGGAAGAAGCGCGGCCTCGTTGACACGCTCGGCGGGCTCGGCGCGGCAGTCGCGCGCGCGAAGGAGCTCGGCGGCCTCCCGAGCGACGCGCTCGTGCACGTATTCCCGACGATGCCGCGTCTCGCGGACGTCCTCTACGGCGCAGGAGGCGCGGACACCGAAGCGCCGAGCATCGATCCGACGAAGCTCGCAACGAAGAGCGTCGTGTCGACCGCGGAGCGTTTCGCGCCCGAAGCGTTCGTGTTCGCGTCGAGCCTCGAGCCGCTCGCCGAGCGCGAGCACTTTGCGTGCGCGCTGCCGTTTGCGCTGTTCGTGAGGTAGGTGATGCGGCAGTCGTTCAAGCCCATCGAGTCTTGAGACTGAGTGGTGATCGACAAGCGGCAGCGAGAACTTCGCGGTCGGGCCGCCGCTGGACCTTCGCCAGTCGCTTTCGGCGGCCGAAACCTGGCGTCCTCGAAGTCTGGTGAATGTCCTGCGCCGGCCTCGCCGGTTCTTCACGCTGCCGCATGTCGACGTCCAAGCGCGAGACAATCAGCGCAAGTGATCTTCGGAGTATGGTTTTTTTCGGTATCGTGGAGGCGATGCCGACGAGCGGAGATCCGAACGTTCACACGCGCGTGACGCTTCCTCCGCCGGAGTGGGCGCCCGCGCAGGTCGCGCCCGAGAGCCCGCCGTCGATCGTCGAGCCCGTGGCGCGTCGCGAAGGACGCAAAGCGGAGGAGGCGACGCTGCGCGCGGCGCTCGACGCAGCACGCGCGAGCGGCGATCAAGACGGCGCGCGTCGCGCGGGCATCGAGCTCGCACGCCACCTCGCATCGCGCGAACGAGACCTCGACGAGGCCGTGGATTTGGGGCTCGCGGCGCTCGAGCGCAGCGACGACGTGGAGCTTCGCAAGGAGGTCGCGTCGTGGTTCGAGATGCTCGGCGAGCCCGGCACGGCGGCGATGGTGCTGCGCAAGACGAACGAATCGGGCGCGGCGGCCGCGGCGACCATGGTGCGCGTCGCCACGTTGCTCGCGCGCGCGGGTGATGCGCGCGGAGCGAGCGTCGCGCTCGAAGATGCGGCGAAGCTCGATCCGGAGGACGCGATGGCGCTCGAGCTCCGCGGGGCGCTCGCCGCGTGGGCGCCGGACGTGGTCGACAAGCGCGTGGCGGCGCGCGCGTTCGCCGAGGGCGCGGCGCGACGCAAAGCAGCCGGCGCGCTCGGCGCGGAGCTCGAGGATGCGCTTCGCGCGTTCGAGGTGGACGCATCGAGCGACGTCGCGGCGAGCGCGCTCGAGACCGCGCTGCGCGATCGTGGGCGCGCGGCGTCTGCGGATCATGCCGCGCGCGCACACGCGCTTGCGCTCGAAGGTGCGCCGCTCGTTCGTCGCGCGCTCGTTCGGTACATTCACGAGAAGCTCGGGGCCGCGGCGTACGTCGAAGCGCTCGGCGCCGCGCTCGACGCGGGGCTCGATCGCGTTTTCTCCGGCGAGGACGCGGCGGTGTTCGACGGGATTCTTTTGCGAATCGGGTTGCTCGAAGCGCTCGCCGCGCGCCTCGAGATGCGCGTCGAAGCGCGCGAAGCGACCGCGGCCGAGAAGCGCGCTCTCCGCGAGCAGCTCGCGCGCCTCTTCGGCGGGCCGCTCGGGAGCGCGATGCGCGCAGCGCAGCAGCACGTTCGGATGGTTGCGGAAGATCCGTCGCGTGAAGAGTCGCTGCTCGCGCTTCGCGAGGTCGCGGAACAGACGGACCGCGCTCCGCTCGTCGAAGCGCTCGTGCGCGCCACCTCGGCGACCGGCGGCGACGCAGAGGCGCGGGCGCACTGCGCGCGAGCGCTCGCGCTCTTTGCCGAAGAGAGCTTGAACCATCCGATGCTCGCGCAGTGGGCGTACGAGCAGCTTCGCGCTCTCGCGGCGAGCGATGGTCGCGCGCGCGCGCTGCTCGCGGGGCTCGGGGACGTGGATGCGGCGATTCGGCGGCTCGCGCCGATGTCGAGTGAAATGGAGACGAAGCAGTGGCGCGGCGCGCTCGCCGATGCGCTCGAGCGCGACACGCACAACTTCGGGCTCGGGCGGTGGCTGCTCCGTCAGGAGCTGACGCCGCCGGACGAAGTGGAGGCGCGAGCGGAGCTCGCGACGGCAGCGCGGCAGCGCGGAGATTTTGCGGAAGCGTGTCAGGTGACCGCGCCGCTCGCAGAGCGGCACGCAGGCGAGGGGAACGACGGGAGCGGGGCTCGCGCAGCGAGCCTCGCATGGATCAATGCGGCCATCGCCGGCGACGCGCGCGTTCGCGCGCGCGCCATCGAAGGCCTGGCGTCGTTCAGCGCGCCCGCCGTTCGGTGCGTCCTCTTGTCGTGCGCGTCGGACGCGCTCTTGGCGCTCGCCACGCCCGAAGCGACGGCGGAAGCGCGCCGCCTCGCAGAGGCGGCGTGCGCCGCCGACGCGACCTCCGCGCGAGCGCTCGTCGCGCTCGCGAACGCATCGCTCGGCGAGCGCGACCGCGCCGCCGCTTCGCTCATCGAGCGAACGGCGACGGCGGTCTACACGACGCGCGCGTATTGCGAGGCGATCGCCGACGCGCTATCGGCGCTCGGCGAGCGCGATTACGCCGTCGCGTGGACGCAGCGCCTCGTGGCGCTGCGTCCGGGCGACGCCGAGATCATCGGGCGACTCCTCGAGCGCGTGATCGCGCTCGGGGACGCGGCGCGATTGATGGACGCCGTCTTGTGGCTGCTTCCGCAGCCACTGCCGGCGTCCACGTTGGCGCCGCTCGTCGCGAGCGCGCTCGACGCGCTCGCGACGCTCGACGCGGGGCGCGCCGCGCCTGCGGCGCGCCGCGCGCTCGATGCGCTCGGTCCGCGTAGCGAGCGACTCACCGCCGCGATGACGCGCGCCGCCGAGCGCGCCGGTGACGGCGCGCTCAGCGCCGCGCTCCTCACGCGCCGCGCCGCGACCTTCGCCGAGCCACAAGAGCGCGTGATGATCCTGCTCGAGCTCGCGAATCTCCTCATGCAGAGCGATCCCGACGCCGCGCTGCGCGCGCTTTCGCAAGCCGTTGCGGCCGGCGCAGATCCGAGCCGCGTCGCCGCCGCCGCAGACGCCGCACAAGGCGCGACGTCCGCGGACGCGGAGATCTGGCGCGCCCAGATCCGCGCGACCGCGCTCGAAACGGAGATGGCTTCGCCGATGTCGCGTCGCAGCGGCGCGCGCTCGCTCCGCCGCGCCCACGACGTCTCCGCCGAAAGCACGGCGCGCGCGCTCCGCCAGCTCGGCGCGATGCAATGGGACATGGCCGGCGACGCACGCCGCGCGCTCGAGACGTGGCTTCGCGCCGCGCGCATCGCACCGACCGGCGGCTACGCTGCGCTCGGCGTCGACCTCGCGCGCTTCGCGGGCGCGCAGCCCGCGCTCGAGCGCCTCCAGAGCCTCGTCGCCGGCGAGAAGGATCCCATCCGCGCCGGCGCGATCGCTGCGGAGGCGGCGCGCGCGTCGCTCGCGATCGGCGCGCCCGTGCGCGCTCTCGAGCTCGCCGAGACCGCGCTCGCGAAGAACCCACTCGTCGCCGACGCGATCGAAATCGCCGAACGCGGCGCCGTCGCCGCGGGGCGCGTGCGCGATCTTTCGCGCGTCTACGACGCGCTCGGTGCACGCGCGCGCGGTCGCTTCGGTCGTCGCGCCGCGCACTACCGCGGCGCGCGATTCTTCGATCAACGCGGCGAGCAAGACCTCGCGCTGAAACACGCCGCGCTCGCGTTCGCCGCGGTTCCATCCGAAGGCGGCACGTTCTTCCAGCTCGCGCGCATCGCCGAACGCACCGGCGACGCGAGCTACGCCGTGCGCACGATTGAGGAAGTCGCCGATGCGTCATCGCGCCCGGCGATTCGCGCGGGATGGCTCCTTCGCGCCGCGCAAGTCGCGGGCGGCGGCGACGAAGGCGCGCGCATGCGCGTCGACGTTCTCCTCAAGGCCGCGTTTCTCCAACCGATGCCGAGCACGCTCGCGCTCCTCGGCGACGCCGCGCGCGATCAGCTCTCGCGCACGCCCGAGGAGAGGCCCGTCTTGCAAGTGCGCTTCTCCAAGGCGCGCGCCGCGCTCGCGAAGAAGCTCGAAGGGCCGGACGGCGCGCGCGTGGCGCTCGCGTTCACGTCGCTCGCGCTCGAGCTCTTCGACGACGTCGATGACGCGCTCGCCTCGTTCGATTGCGCGCTCGAATCGGACGCCGACCTTGAGGAGTACGTCTTGCTCTTGCCGCACGCGGTGGCTCTCGCGAAAGCAACGAACGCGCGCGCGGTCGTCGCGAAAGGCGTCGCGCTCGTCGACAAACCATTCAGCAACGTCGGCGTGCCCGCGCTTCGGTTTCTCGGCGCGCTCGCGGACGCCGCCGGTGACGTCGAATCCGCCGGCCGTATGCGAATGGCCGCGGCCGAGCGCGAGGGCGACGACGACGAGCTCGTTCGGCTCGCCGATCTCGCGTCGCGATCCGTCGGCGGTGCGCCGCGCGAGCGCTTCGACAAGAAGGTGAGCGTGGAACGCCGCATCGCCGCGCACGCGACGTTCGCGGAGAGCGAGCGGCTCGCAGGCCGCTACGAGAGCGCGATCACATCGCTCGAACGCGTCGGCGAGCTGGGTCCTCCCGAAGCGCGCGCCGAGATCGACGCGCAAGTGCGCGCGATCTACGAGCTCGCCGGCCGCGCCGAAGAGCTCGAGCACAAAGCACTCTCCGTCGCCGAGGACCAGCAGTCCGCGATCGATCAACGCGTCGATGCGTGGCTCGAGATCGCGAACCTCCGCGAGCGTCGCGGCGACGTCGCTGCCGCTGCCGAGTCGCTGCGCACAGCCGCGCTCCTCGATCCGACTCCGCTCGAGCGCTGGAGCCAGCTCGAACGCGTCGCCGCGCTCGCAGGAAATTTCCCGGTGCGCGCGGAAGCGCTCAATCAAATCGAAGCGCGCGTCGCGACCGACGCGAAGCCCGCCGTGCTTCGCCGGCTCGCGCACGCGTACGAGGATGCGGGCGATCTCGCGGCGGTCGAAACGACATGGCTCCGCGTGCTCGCTCTCCGCCCCGACGACGAAGAGGCCGACTTCGCAATCGAAGAGCTCCTCGCGCGGCAGAACGAGCACCAGCGGCTTGCCGATCACCTCGAGAAGCGCGCGGAGCGGCTCTCGAAGTTTCCCGATCGTCGCGAGATGCTCCGCGTGGTTCGTCTGCGTCGCGCGGCGATCCTCGAGCAGCGTCTCGGGCTCTTGCAGCAGGCGTGCGAAGAGCTCGAACGCGTCGTGTCCGAGTGGCCGAACAACGAGAGCGCGCTTCGCTACCTCGGTGACTTGCTCGAACGTCAAGGCGAGATGGGGCGCGCGGTTGTCGTGTATCGGCACCTCGCCACGCTCGCATCGGACGAGACGACGCGCGCCGAGCTCCTCGTGCGCGCCGCGACCGCCGCGCGCCGTGCGGGCGATCGAAATCGCGCGGAGGAAATCACGCGCTCGGTCGTCGCGAGGAATTCGGGATACGCGCCGGGGCTCGTGCTGCTCGGCGAGCTCGCGCGCGAAAAAGAAGATTGGCCGACGCTCGCGCAGACGCTCGTCGCGCTCGCCGCCTCGCCCACGGAGAGCGCCGAGCAGCGAAGCGATTGGCTCATCGAAGCGGCGCAAGCTTCGGCACGCGGCGGCGATGCGCAAGCGGCGCTCGATCACGCGCAGAAGGCGGCGACGCTCGCGCCACATCGCGGCGCGGCGCAGCTCTTCGCGCGCGGCCTCGAGTATCGACTGCGTCGCGCGGGAACGCCGGATCAAGCGCGCGAGACGCTCGCGCAGCTCGATCTCGTGACGGACTCGCTCGGCGCAGACGACGACGCGCTCGGCATTTTCCTGCGCGCCGAGGCGCTCGATGTCGCGCAAGGCGGCGAGGCGGGGCTGCGCTTTCTCGAGCGATGCGTCACCGAGAAGCGGAGCGGCGCGACTCACGCGCTCGTTCACGTGGCGATCGCGGAGCGGCTCGGTGAGCAATGGAAATTCGCGGAGGCGCTCCCACACTGGAAAGAGTCGCTCGAGGGAAACATGCTCGGCCTTCGCTCGGCCGCGTCCGTCGCGATGGCGGCGTCGGAGGCCGCGGTGCGCGCGGAGCGCACGGAAGAAGCGATGGAGATCCTCGAGCGCGCGTCGAAGGATCCCGCGGCGCGCGACGAAGTGCTGAAGCGTCTCGCGCACGTCGCCGCGTCCGCCGGGGACCTGCCGCGCGCGCGTCGCGCTCTCGAGGACCTCCTCGCGACGTCGCAATCGGATCGCGCGGCGGTGCTCGCGCAGCTCGGCCGACTTCTCTTCGCGCAGGGTGGAGAGGTCGAGCGCGCATCGGAGATTTTCCGCGAGGCGATCGCCGCAGCGCCGGAAGACACGATGCTTCACGCGCAGCTCGAAGCGGAGCTCGGCGCCTTGGCGATGCGCGGCGCGTTCGATCCGTTTCCCGCAAGCGGGGGCCCCGGCGAGAAAGAACCATCGGAGCCGAGCGTCGTGCTCGATCAGCCGACGCCGCTCGGTCAGCTCGCGAGCGCGGTCGCGGAAGCGCAGCCCGGCCCGGATCGAACGCGGACGCGCGCGCACCTCGCGCGCGTGCACCTCGCGAAGGGAGATGTCGCGCTCGGCGAGTCGCTCTTGCTCGAGTGCCTCGCCGAAGGCGACGTCGATGCGGGCGAGCAGCTCGCGACGCTCCTCGAGCGCGATCCATCGCGCACGTCGGACTTGCTGCGCGTGCGAAGGCTCCAAGTCGAGCACGCACCGGGCGACGTGAATTTGCTCCGCGGTCTCCGCGACGCAGCTCTGCAAGATCGAAACAACGAACAAGCGCGCGCGATCGATCACGTGCTGCGCGCGTTCGATCCGGGCGCGGGACCACTCCCGCCTCCGCCGCTCTCCGCGCAAGTCGAGCACCCCGGCATGCTCCAGCTCCTCGCGCGTCCGGCGCTCGACGCGATTGGCGAGGCGCTCGCGCTCGTATGGGATGGCGCGTCGTCCGTGCTCGCGCGCGATCCCGCGAGCTACGCGCTCACCGGCGTCGAGCGCGTGAACCCGGGCCCGCAGTCTCCGCTCGCGCGACTCCACGAGCTCGCATCGCGATTGCTCGGCGCGCCGAACGTTCCGCTCTACGCGCGACGTCGCACGACGAACTCGAACCCGCCGAGCCGCGAGATGAACCCGCTCGCCGCCACCGCCCCGCTCGCGGGCGGCGTCGCGCTCTTGCCCGTGCTGTCGTCGATGGTGCTCGGCGACGTGCGCGAAGATTCGCCCGCGCTTCGTTACGCGCTCGGTCAAGCGTTCGCGGCTACGCTTCCGCAGAGCGCGCTGCTCGTGGGTCTTCCCGAGTCGGAAGCGCAAGTGCTGTGGAACGCGATGCTCGCCGCGTTCGGTCCGCCGGAGTTCGGCAAGCTCGCCGATCCCGCGGCGACGCGCCTCGTGCAAATGTTCTGGAACACGATCCCACCGCGCTCGCAGCGGCGCTTGCAAGAGCTCCTCGCGAAAGCGCCGACGGATTTTCACGCCGCGCTCGAGCGGGCCAACCAAAGCGGACGGCGCGTCGCGCTCTTCTTGTGCGGCGACATCGGCTTCGTGCTGCGCGTCGTCTCTGCGGATCTCGGTTTGTCACCCGAGCTCTTGTCTGTGGATCGATTGCACGAGCTCGTCGCCGCGTCGCCGATCGTCGCAGACCTCGTGCGCCTCGCGGTGAGCGCGGAGTACGCCGATGGCCGCTTCCGCGTGATGGCGGAAGGCGGCCCGCGTGCCACACTGTCGAGCGGGCGGTTCAAGATTCTATGAAGCACGCGCGCATCGTCATTGCCGGCTTGATGATCGCCGCGCCGGCGATCGTCGTCGCGTGCGTGCTCGCGGACCCGCCGCCGATTGGGCAAACGGGCACCCCCGATCCTCCCGTCATCTTGGGCCCGTCGGTCTTGCCGCCGCTCGATCAGCTCATCACGGCGCCACCGACGAGCACGCCGCTCACGTTCAGCGTGCCCGTGCGCGTGACCCCGGACTTGCCCGTGAAGTATCGTGTGTTCCAGAACCTCGTTCAGAGCACGCCTTCGTTCGAGAGGCTCATCAGCGTGACGGACGACGGCGGCGCGACGGGAACGCTTCCCGACTCGGGCGACTCGATTCGCCTGCTCGACTTCCAACTTCCGTCGTCCACGTTCGACACGAGCGTTTGCGCCACGTTCACGTTCGTCGTTGCCTACGACTTCCTCGACAACCAGTCACCGAACCCCGACTCGCGTGGCGGCGATCAGGTGACGTGGTTTTACCAACCGATTGCAGACTGCACGTATTACGACGCAGCTCCGCCGACGTACGACGCGAGCGACGGAGCGACCGAGTGACGCGCGCTCGCGTGGCGGCGTTCTCGGCGCTGGGCCTCGCGCTCGCGTGCGGCGTCATCACGATCCAACCCGTTCCGTTCGCACCGTCGAACACGTGCAGCGCCGACAACGACTGCGAGAAATCATTCCCCGACGCGAGCACGAGTTGCACGGGCAGCGCGTGCATCAGCAACGGCTCGTTTCGTCCAATCGTCGTCGTGTCGGTTCCGTCGACCGCGAATGCCGTTGGTGGAAGTACGTTCGCGCTCGCCGAGACCTACTTGCTCCACCAATCGCTCGCCCCAGCTGGCTGCGGCAGCATCCAGGAAGGCTTCACGTGCGTTTTCACGCCGCCGCTCGCGAGCGTGCAGAACGGCTATATCAACGTCAGCGCAGGTTTTGGGCGCGGGCTCTGGCCGCCGAACGGGCTTCGCCCGAACATGCCGGACAACAGCCCAACGACGTTGCCAACGCGCACGATCTTTCACCCGCTATGGATCGATCCGGTGACCGGAGTGCCGCTGCTCGCAGCGAAGCTCGGGCTTCCGCTCCCCGATGTCGTTGCCACGGAGATGCCGACAATTTTTTTGCTCGGGCCCACGAACGGGACGAGTGCCGTGCCAGGCTTCACGTATTCGGCCAACGTTCCGCAGCCGATCGACCCGACGGATCCGTCGGCGTTCTACGGCATCGAGATGATCCCGAAGTTGCCGTTCGACATCTTTCCGCCATTCATTCGTCCGCTCGCGCCTCGACGCAAGCTACCGCCGACGGCGGACGGCGGCGTGCCCAGTCCACCCGACCCGGGTTTCTTGGACGGCTTCGGCGTTCAGCCGCCGACCGCCACGCTCTCCTCCATCACGCTAAGTCTGCCGGCGATCTCGACGAGCTCTGGATTGCAGAACGGAATTCCCGCTTACGATCCCGCGACGCAAGTGCTCGTGGTGCACACCTTCGAGGTCGACGAGGAACCCGGAGCGGCGAGCGTCGAAGGGTGGAGCATGTTCATCGTCGACGATGAGAATCGTCGCGTGTCGAGCCGCGTGCCACTTCCTGCAGGCGCGACGAAATCCGTGACCATCTACGAGGCGACCACGTCGCTCGGCGATCAAACGGGCGAGACGCTCGTCATCGCGCCACCGCCGACGCTCGACAGTCCGCGGCTCACGTCGCCTGCGTCTCCGAGCATCATCGCGGGTCCGTTCAAATTCTTCCCGCTTCCGAATCCAGTGCTCGTGTCCGGCACGGTCGTGCGCGCCGATTCGCTGACGACGCAAGCGTCCGCGAAGGTCATTTTCTTCGCCGGCACGCCGTCGGGCGTTGGACCGACGCTCATCCACGCCGACGGCTCGCCCGCGATCGAGCTCGATTATCAGAAGGCCGTCGCGACCGATTCGATCGGCGCGTTCAACTCCGTGTCGCTGCCGCCCGGAACGCTGCGCACGTACATCGTGCCCGATGATCCAAATCTGGCGCTCACCGTGTTCGACAATTTCAAAGTGCCCGACACGAACGGACAGTCGCAGCTCGGAAAAACGATCGAGGTCAATCCGCGTACGCACGTCAAAGGTCGCGTGGTGCTCGCCGACGGGACGCCTCTCTACGCGGCGCAGGTCGTCATCTCGGCGTCGGCGGATCTTCCGTTCGTCACGAACGACGATCCGCTCGCTCATCCGCGCGAGTCGAGTGGGTTCACCGACGTGAACGGAAACTTCGACGTGCCGAGCGATCCGGGCTTCGTCGATGTGTCGATTCGTCCGCAAGACGGAACTCGGTATCCATGGGTCGTGCTCACGCATCGCGCGGTGACGGCGTTCGGCGGCGCGGATGGCGGGACGAGCGTGCCGCTCACGCTACCGCAGATCACGATCCCGCTTCCAACGGCGTTCCCGCCGACGACGGGCGTGCTCACCGATTTCCGCGGCAATCCGCTGCCGTTTGCGGTCGCGCGCGCGTACGCATTTCCTCCGCCCGTCACCACGCCCGACGGTGGCACCACGACGTCGCGCGGTGCGCGTCTCATCGGGCAGACCGTCACCGACGCGGCGGGAAACTTCCAACTCTTCGTCGCGCCGCCCGACACGGAATAGCGTATGGTAGACGGCGCGATGGAAACGGACGAGCGCATCAACTTGCTGGCGCGTGTCGCGCGCTCGCCGGGCGCCGCAAAAGGCACCACCGGACCGAACTCGATTCTCACGCTCGCAGCCGCATCGTATGGCGCGAAGGTCAACGACGAGTCGACCGTGCCGACGGGGTTCGACCCGAACGCGGCGCGACTCTTCGAAGCGATCGTCGAGGGCGCGTACCTCGTCGCGACGGCGGACGGCGTCATCGACGAGAGCGAGCGTCACACGTTCGAGAAGGTCGTCGCCGCGGCTTCGGGCGGAATCGTCACGCAAGAGCAAGTGAACGCGCTCGTCGGCGATCTCGCAGACGAGCTCGCCGAAGACGGGCTCGACGCGCGTCTTCGCGCGGTGGGGGAGCGCGCGCCGAAACGCGCACAAGGCGAAGAGGTGCTTCGCATCGCCGCACTGCTCGCGCAGGCGAGCGAGAATGTCAGCGACGTGGAGCGCGACGTGCTCGCGAAGCTCGCGACCGCGTGCAGCCTGACGCAGACCGACGTCGACCTGGCGCTCGACGACGTGAAAAAAGCGCTGGCTTCGTAGAGAGACTAATCAACGATGATGGAGCCGCCCATTTGGGCGATCGCATCGCGGAAGAGTTGCGCTTCGTGATCATGGCCGCGGTCGCGCGCTTGGCGTTCGAGGCGGGCGAGCACTTCGATTTGCGCGGGCGCGAGCTCGGCGCGGCGTTCGGGTGACGCGTCCTCGTAGCGCGCCATGAGAATCGCGAGGACTTCGTGGCTGCGACCGAGACGCGTGAGGACCGTCGCGAGATCGGACGCGATGCGATCGTCGTTCGGAGCTGCGTGGTAGCGGCGCAGGAGATCGTCGGCGTGCGCTTCGTCGTCGTCCGCGGTGGAAGGCGCGGCGGACATCGGCTCGGCGGGCGGCGGGGGAACGGACAGCGCGCCGCTCACGTCGCGATACGCGTCGCGCGTGGATTCGTCGCGCGGGAAGAGGCGGATCGCGACGGCGAGATGCGCTTGCGCCGACGCGAGATCGCCACGCGCCTTGCGCTCGAAGAGAGCGGCCTCGAGGAGCATCGCGCGCGCTTCGTCCGTCGCGCCCGCGAGCTCTCGCATTTGTGCGTAGGCGAGGGATGCACCGGCTTTGTCGCCGAGCGCGGCGCGCCAGCGTCCTTCGAGCCCGCGCGCGACCACGGCTTCGCGCTCGGCGCTTCCGATCGTGCGAACGCGCGCGATGGCCGCGGGCCGATCGCCGAGGTGATCCGCGAGAGCGCGCGCGAGAGCGAGCGCGTGCGGCGCGGTGTGCGAGCCGGGGAGCCGCGCGCGTTCGGCTTGTTGGAGCGCGCGCGAGAGAAGCGCGACGCCGCGCGCGACTTTGCCTTGCGCGATCATCGCGCCACCGAGGCCCGCGAGCGACTCCGGATCGTCCGGAAGGAAACGCAGCGCACGCTCGAACAGCGCGCGCGCTTCGCCGGCGTGACCCGCCGTCATCCAGAGCGTCGCCGCGCGCCTCCACACCGCGTGCTTCGCGGCAGCACCGCGCGACATCGCCTCGACCTCTTCGACATCGGCGACCGCCTCGCGCAATCGACCGAGCGCGATGCGCGCTGCGGCGCGCGTCCAGTGGAGACGCGCGGACGTCGGCGCGCGCGCGATCGCGCGATCGAGCCACGCGAGACCTTCGGTCGCGTCGGGCGCGATGGACGCGCCGCGCTCGAGCGCGAGCGCGGCGAGTGCGGGCACGACCTCTTCTTCGGCGGCGCGGAGCATCGACGCGGCTGCGGTGCTCGCGTCGCGCGCTTCGAACGCGAGCTCGCCGGCGAGCGCGGCGGAGAACGCGCCGTCGCTCGCGTCCGCGAGGATCGCACGCGCCGCTTCGGCGCGACCCCCAGCGAGTCGATCGATGTCGGCGATTCGCCGGCACACTTCGGGGTGCCTCGGGGCGCGCTCCAGCGAATACAAATCGAGCGCGCGTGCGCGATCGAGCTCGCCCATCACGCGGGCGTCGTCCGCTTCGCGCAAGAGCGCCGCGGCTTCGCGCGCACGCACCGCCTCTTCGCTGGTCTGCGCGGGGGCTCCGCGAGATACGTGTATGATCCACGCATCTGCGGCGCACGTGATCGCGGAGAATCGCACGCCGCGGCAATCGGGGGCGCGCGCGCCCGCGTCGGGAAGAATCGATCGCGTGATGCGCGCCGAAGCGTCTTCGATGAGGAAGCGAACGCCCTCGCGCCTCGCGATGCGTCCGAGCATGCCGTCGATCGCTTGCGCGGCGAGCGCCACCGCGGGCGCATGGAGCCCGAGCCCGCGCGCGCCGAACGGAACGAGACGAAGCTCGTCCTCGAATGCGTCGATCGCGACTTCGAACGCGAGCGCGCGTCCGAGATCGTCGTCGGCGATTCCGATCGTCGCGCCCCACGGTCTCACCGCGATCCAAACTTGCGGCGTTCGCTCGCCGAGGAGACCGCGGAGCTTCGGCGCCGCCTCGCGCGCGAGAGCGTCCGCGCCGAGCTCGAGCGTCATGCGTTCGAGCACGCCGCGCCGATGTCGGAATCGCTGAACACCGCCCGACACGTCGACGGGAAATCGCACCGCGGGGAGCGTGAGCGCGAGCTCCGTCAGCTCGAGACACCCGAGCTTCGCGGGACCGCCGAGCTCGATGCCGAGCCCGTCGCGTCCGATCGCGAGACGCAGCTCGACCGCGCCACGCGTCTGCGCGCGCGACGGACGCGGCGCGGAAGGTCGCGGCGCAGGAGCGCGCTTTCGCAGCTTCGGCGGCGACGGAACGGGCGGCGGCGCGCGCGACGGCACCTCGGGATCGTACCGCGCGTACCGAATCCGCGCGAACTTCTCTAGTGACGGACTTATATAGTCACGTGCCGCGCGTTCGTGACGTACTCGGTCGAGGCTCGCCGCTCGAGCGCATCGTGCCGGGCTTTCAGCACCGCGAAGGGCAGCTCGCCATGGCTGAGGCGGTCGAGGACGCGCTCGCGTCGGAGCGGCCGCTTCTGGTCGAAGCGGGAACGGGAACGGGAAAGACGCTCGCGTACCTCGTGCCGGCGATCTTGAGCGGCCGCAAGGTCGTCGTCTCGACCGCGACGCGCGCGCTTCAAGAGCAGATCTACTTCAAGGATTTGCCGATCGTCGCCGACGCGCTCGCGAAGTATGACGTGCGATTTCGCGCGGCGCTGATGAAGGGTCTTTCCAACTACGCGTGCAAGCGGCGTCTCCACGAGGCGCTCGCGTCGGGCGACGCGGGCGCTTCTTCGTTCCGGCTCAAGAAGTGGGCCGAAGAGAGCGAAGCGGGCGATCGCGCGGAGCTCGCCGACATGCCCGAGGACGATCCCGCGTGGGCGTCGGTGCAGTCATCCACCGAGACGCGAATCGGTGCAGACTGCAAGTATTTCGAGGAGTGCTTCGTCACGCGCATGAAGCGCGACGCGGAGGCGGCGGACGTCGTCGTCGTGAATCATCACTTGTTCTGCGCGGACCTCGTCCTGCGTCGCAACCAGCGCGAGCGCGCGAGCGCGATCCCCGCGTACGACGCCGTGATCTTCGACGAAGCGCATCAGCTCGAGGACGTCGCGACGACTTTTTTCGGAACGACGATCTCGATGGCGCGCATCGACGCGCTCGCGCGAGACGCGCGTCGCGCGCTCGGGTTCGGCGAGGCGTTTCTCTCGCGTCCGCTGCCGGATCAAAATCATCGAAGCCGGTCACGCGTTCTTCTCCGAGCTCGCGCGGCCTCCATCGCGACGTGACGATTCGCCGCCGAGCTCGCGCTTCGCGGTGGGAGCGCGTCGCGCGATGGCGCGCGACGCATGGCCAGCCGATCTCGAGTCCGCGCGCGGAAGGCTCTCGTCCGCGCTCGCCGCGCTCGCCGCCGATGCGCGCACGCGGCGCGATCCTGCGGCCGAGCCCATCGCGCGCCGCGCGACCGAGTTCATCGGCGTGCTCGATGGCAACGCAAAGAACGACATCGCGTGGATCGAGACGCGCGTGAACGGCGCAGCCGTCATGGGGCGAAGCCCGGTGTTCGTCGGCGACTTGCTCGCCGAGTCGCTCTTCTCGCGCGTCCACTCCGTCATCTGCACGAGCGCGACGCTCGCGACGCCGTCACCGCGCGGCGAAACGGAAGACGCAGAGACGTCCGCGTCGTTCGAATTTCTCCGCGAGCGCCTCGGCGTCCCGCGCGACGCGCGATCGAGCTCGTCGTCCAGTCGCCGTTCGATTTTCCGGAGCGTGCGCGGCCTCTACGTCCCACGCGACGTGCCCGATCCGCAAGACGCGCGCTTCGACGAAGCGGCCGCTGCGCGTGCGCTCGATCTGCGTACGCGTGACGGGCGGCGGCGCGTTCGTCTTGTGCACGTCGCTTCGATCGATGCGCTCGATGTATTCGCAGTCTCGCGCGCGCGCCGAAAAAGATCCGGCGTGGCAAGGCCGCTGCTCGTTCAGGGCGAACGCCCGAAGTCGCTGCTCCTCTCGCAGTTTCGCGCGGCGAAGCACGGCGTCCTCGTCGCGACGATGAGCTTCTGGGAAGGCGTCGACGTGCCCGGCGAAGCGCTCCGGCTCGTCGTCATCGACAAGATCCCGTTCGCGGTCCCGAGCGATCCCGTCGTCGCGGCGCGCTGCGAAGCCGTCGAGCGGGAAGGGATGAGTGCGTTCTACAAGTATTCCGTTCCAACCGCTGCGATCGCGCTCAAGCAAGGATTCGGGCGGCTCCTTCGCAGCGAGACGGATCGGGCTCGTCGCGCTGCTCGATCGCCGTGCGATCACGAAGCCGTACGGGCGCGCGCTGCTTCAAAGTCTCCCGCCGGCGCGCTCGCTTCGATCGATGGACGAAGTGCGCGCGTTCTGGAAGCACGTCGCGCGAGAAACGTGATAGGTCGACGCGCCATGAGCGAAGTCACGGCAGTCCTCGCGCGCGAGATCCTCGACTCGCGCGGAAATCCCACCATCGAAGTCGAAGTGCAGACGCACCCGCGGCCGCGGCCGCGCGGCCGTTCCGAGCGGCGCGTCGACCGGCGAGCACGAAGCGCTCGAGCTCCGCGACGGCGACAAGAAGCGCTACGGCGGCAAGGGCGTTTTGCAAGCCGTCGCGAACGTGAATCAGACGCTCGGCCCGTCGATCATCGGGCTCGACGCGCTCGACCAAGCCGAGGTCGACAAAGTGCTCCTCGACGCGGACGGCACGCCCAACAAAGTCGCAAGCTCGGCGCGAACGCGATCCTCGGCGTGTCGATGGCTGTGCGCGCGCGCGGCCGCTGACGTCGTCGGACTTCCGCTCTGGCGTTATCTCGGCGGCGCGCAAGCGCGCACGTGCTGCCGACGCCGCTGATGAACGTCGTCAACGGCGGCGCTCACGCGGACAACGGCCTCGAGATCCAAGAGTTCATGATCGTGCCGCAGGGCGCGCCGACGTTCGCGGAAGCGCTCCGCGCGGGCGCCGAGGTGTTTCACTGCCTCAAAGCGGCGCTGAAGAAAGAGAACCTCACGACCGCCGTCGGCGACGAAGGCGGCTTCGCGCCGCGCGTGCCAACCAATGAACAAGCGCTCCAATATCTGGTCAAAGCGATCGAAGCCGCGGGATACAAGCCGGGCAAGGACGTGGCGCTCGCGCTCGATTGCGCGGCGAGCGAGTTCTACGACAAGACGAAGGGCACCTACACGTTCGACAAGAAGCCGATCACGAGCGGAGAGCTCGTGCAGACGTACGCGGCGCTCGTCGACAAATATCCGATCGTCTCGATCGAGGATGGCTGCGCCGAAGACGATTGGGACGACGTGGAAAGCGCTCACCGACAAGCTCGGCGCGCGCGTGCAGCTCGTCGGCGACGATCTGTTCGTGACGAACGTGACGCGCCTCCAGCGCGGCATCGACGAGGGCATCGCGAACTCGATCCTCGTGAAGCTCAATCAAATCGGCACGCTCACCGAGACGCTCGACACGATCCGCCTCGCGCAGTCGTCGGGTTATCGCGCGATCATCTCGCACCGCTCGGGCGAAACCGAAGACAGCTTCATCGCCGATCTCGCCGTCGCCACGAACGCGGGCCAAATCAAAACGGGCTCGCTTTCCCGCTCCGATCGAGTTGCAAAATACAACCAATTGCTCCGCATCGCGTTCGAGCTCGGCACGGGCGCCGTGTACGCGGGGGCGAAGGCGTTTCGCGCGTAGTCACGCCGCGCGGCGGGCGTAGCGCGCGAAGTCCGCGATGATGCCGCGCGAGATCTTCAGCGCCATGGTCATGATCGCGAGCTGAGAGTTCACGCCGATGCTCGTCGGCACGACGCTTCCGTCCGCGACGAACAAATTGTCGACTTGCCACGTCTCGCCGCTCGGCTTCACGACGCCCTGCTTCTCGCTCGTCGCCATCTTCGCTGAGCCGAGCGGGTGAAACGAGAGCGACTCGACGCGACGCGCGCTCGGCGGATTCGACGTGAGGAAATCGAGCTCGCTCTCGCTCTTGAACGTGTCCGATCCGAAAATCGGCAAGAGCACTTCCGTCGCGCCCGCGGCGAACGCCATTTTTCCGAGCGTCTGGATCCCCAGGAAAAATCGCTCGCGATCGCGCGCGGCCATTTTGTAGAGAAGGAGAGGCTCGCGCGAAATCCAGCGGCGCACTTGTCCGCCGCCTTCGTCGTGGACCATCCCGCCGAAGACGGCGAGGTTCGGAACGCGCTCGATGATGCGCATGTGCGGCGGACCGATTCCGGGAAACGCGGCGGCGAGGACGCTCGGCGGGTTGTACGCGGAGACGAACGTGAGGCCTTGGTCCATCATGTGATCGCTGTAGGCGCTCTGCATCGCGCCATCCCAGCCGTCGACTCGTTCGTCGAAGAGCGCGCACACGCGAAACGACGGGTGCAGCGTCATGTGACGACCGACGTGCGGACCTTCGAGCCCGCTCTGACGAAGAAGGAGCGGGGAGTGGAGCGCGCCGCACGCGACGACGACGATCTTCGCGTTCACCTCGAAGGGGATCGTCGGCTCGCCCGTCTCTTGATCCATGAAGCGCCCGCGAACGCCCCACGCGCGGCCCGCGCGAATGTCGATGCGCTGGACGAGCGCGTCGGACCAAATCTTCGCGCCGTGCTTCCACGCGTCGGGCCAAAACGAAAGATCGACGCTCATCTTCGCTTGGTTCGGGCAACCGAACGTGCAGCGCGACGCGCCTTTGCAGCCGCGCGTGTTGCGCCGCACGCTCTTCATCGGAATGCCCATCTTCGTCGCGCCTTCGACGAAGAGCTCCGTCGATCGCGATCGCATCGCGGGCGGAACGATCTCCGCGTGCACGGTTTTTTCGACCTCGGAGAAGAACGGATCGAGCGCGTCGGGCGTGAGATCGTGGAGGCCGAGCTCAGTCGCCCAGTGATGGAGAATTTCTTCCGGCACGCGGAAGATGATTCCGCCCGTGAGCAAGCTCGATCCGCCGACGGCTTTGCCCGCGAGCGCGGAGATGAGCGGCGTGTTGCCGATGCCCATCGCGACGTTGAGACCTGCTTCGCGCGCGAGCCTGCGAAGGCTCTGCGACGGCGAGAGCTTTCCGTATTCCTCGGGCGTGTAATACCCGCCTTCTTCGAGCGTGAGCACGCTGCGCCCGTCGCGCGCGAGCTCGCGCGCCACGACCGCGCCGCCCGCGCCCGATCCGACGATCACGACGTCGACGTCCGCGCGCATCGGCTGCCGCACTTCTCGTCCGCGAAGAACGCTCACGTCACCGTTCTACATGACCTCGCGGTACCATGTCTCGCGATGTCGTCGACGGTAGCGCTTGTCCTTGGCGGAGTGATCGCGCTCGCGTTGCTCTTTTGGGTCGGGCTGAGGGCGGTGCGTGGAGAATATGTGCTCCACGATTTGTTCTTCGTCGAACGAGACGGCGGCGCAACGCTCTGGGCAAACGAGCGTCGCTTCGACAACGTGGGGTCGCTTCGCGTTCCGCAGCTCGCGATCTTGAACGTCGCAGATGGATCGCGGCGCGTCGTGTGGACTGGAAAAGACGACGAGGTGCTGGTGCTGCTCGTGCGCGCCAAGGAGTCGCTCTTCTGGTGGTCCAGCGTGAGCGGTCTCCACACGCGCGACAGCGGAACGGGCGCGCTTCTTTTGGACGAGCGCGCGATCCTCGCGAAGGCGACCGCGCTCGAAGGCAAGCTCGTCGCGCGCGGCGACTACAACGCGTGCAACAACTACGTGGGGAGCGCGAACGGGATCCGCATTCGCACGAACGACGCGCGCGTGTGGACGCTCGGCTTCGATCTCGTCGCACGTCCCGCGGAGACGCCGTGGGTCGAAGTCGATATCAGGCCGCAAAAGTATGCGAGCTCGGCGCTCTCGCAATCCGTCACGCTACGAAGCGGGCGCGACGTGTCGATGGACGGCAAGGATCGTCGCACGTTGAGAGTCGGTAAGGAGGTCGTCGGCGAAGAAGAATATCTCGATAGCGAGATCGTTCGAGACACGGACGCGGGCGGCGTCGTGGAGCTCGCGGATCCGCCGTCGGTGCTCGTCGCGCATCGCGACAAGCTCGGCTCCGGTGCCAAGCGACTGCTGTCGCGCGTCACGCTCGAGGGAAAGAACGTGTGGACGCGTTCGGAGGCGGAATACGCGGTGAAATCAGGCGACCAGAGCGATCTCATCGCGATCAACTTCGCGACGTCGCGCGACGACGGGGTCTACGTCGCGTTCGGCGCGCGCCGCTACACGGTGCTCGCGATCGATCCGAAGACGGGCGACGCGATCAAGCGCGTCCCGAAATGACGCTGAGATAACGCTTCCGCTCTTCGCCCGGATAACCAATCGAGCGAAGGCGCGCGTCGTCCTCGAAATACGCGATCGTGAGCATCGTCTTCCACGCGACGACGATGAGCGGAAAGAAAGAAAGTCGGGAACGGTCCATCTTCTCGAGCATCCGAGTACGCGTGGCGATCGGGAGATCGTCGAACACGGAGAGCTTTCCGACGACGAGGATGGGCAAGAACCGCAAGAGCTCGAGCATGAGAACGAGACCCGAGCGAAGCGTCTTCGACGCCGGGCTCATGAAGCCGTCGATGTTCGAGACGAACGCGTCGAGCATCGCGGGCTCGAGCGGCGTTTCGTCGCGCGAAAAGAGCGCCTCGGCGATCGCGGCGATCATCTTGCGGTGCCGCGGGCGCAGCGTCGTGCGCTTGAAGTCGCGGCTGCCGAGATTCATCAGAGGCGTAGACTAGACGACGATGAAAAAGACGATCTTCTTTTTGATTCTCGGGCTCGCCCTTGGGTGCAACGGCCCGGTGAAGCGACCCGATGGCGGCGAGGGGCTCCTCGCGCCCGGCGCGACCGCGCCCGATTTCCAAGCGACGACGAAAGCCGGCGACCCGATCAAGCTCTCCGCGATGCTGGCGACGCCCGAGCCCGTCGTCGTCTACTTTTATCCGAAGGACGAAACGCCCGGCTGCACGAAGGAAGCGTGCGCGTTTCGCGACGCGTGGACGAAGTTCACGGACAAGCACGTCGGCCTCGTGGGCGTCTCGCGCGACACCGAGCAGAGCCACCGCGAGTTCGTGAAGAGCCACAACCTCCCGTTCCCGCTCGCCGCCGACGAAGACGGAAAAATCGCGCTCTCCTACGGCGTGAAGAGCACGCTCGGCATGAGCGAGCGCGTGAGCTTCCTCGTGAAGGACGGAAAATCGTGAAGGTGTGGCCCAAAGTCGACCCCGCGATCCACGCGGACGAAGTCCTCGCGGCCGCCGCCCGTGAGTGATCGCGCTCCTCGCGCGTGCAGGCTTGCACGCGCGATATGACTACGCCTTGGCGAGGCCGATCTTCACGAGGATCGACTTGAACCAGCCGAAGATGCCGCCCGCGCCGCGCGGCTTCACCGGTGTGCTGCCCGCGCGACCGAGCTGCGGCGGACGCGCCGCGGGGTGCACGCCGAAGAGCGTGTAGAGCTCGATCAGGTCGTTCATCAAGTCGCTGATGCCGCGCGTGTCGACGTCTTGCGCTTGGCAGTAGCTGTCGGGCTTCGAGCGGATCATGCACTTTGCGATGATCTTCATCACGTGCGGATCGATGAGCTCGCCGTTGCCGTCGAGATAGTGCTTGAACGTGAAGAAGCGATCCGCGGGCGCGACGTCGGCGCCGCCTTCGGCCTTCGGCGCACGGAGCGAGTTGATGACCGAGTACTCGTGCGCGAGGTAGCTCTCGATCGTGTTCGACTCTTCGTTGCGCTCGTACTCGATGAACTTGTGGAAGGTGTCGTAGAGCGTCTTCGGGTTCGCGTACGCGCCGCTGATCAAATAGTAGAACATCGCGCCGAGCGAGTAGATGTCCGCCGGGCGCGAGACGCTCTTCTGGATGCGCGCGCGCACGTTCGTCTCGGTCGGCCCGCGGTACGGTTTGGCGAGCATGATGCGCTTGCGCGCGCGGTCGGCGTAGAGCACCGCATATTGGTCGCCGCGGTTGAAGAGCGAGAAGGTGTCGTTCTTCGAGATCTGGATGTAGAAATCCTCGAAGAACTCCACCTCGGGCGAGCCTTGCTGCACGTTGACGAGCAGCTCGATGACGTTCGTCTCTTGCTCGGGGCTCTGGAAGAAGAGGGTGCCCGGCACCTGCTTCAGCTGCGTCATCTGGATGCTGACGTCGCCGTCGTGGAGCTTGGCGACGTTGAAGTCGGCGAGGCGCACTTCGAGCGTCGAGCCGCGCAAGTTCGGATCGGGAATTCCGACGAGCACGTTCGCGGGCTTGATGTCGCGGTGGCAGATGTTCCGAACGAGGTGCGCGTACTCGATCGCCGACGCGATGGGGATCATGTAGTCGAGCACGCGGAACATGCGCTCGTGCATGGGGAGCGCGAGGAGATCTTCTTTTTGTCCTGCGACGCGCGAGCCCTTCAAGCGCTCTTCGAGCGACATGTCGAGCTTCTCGAGGATCATGTACTCGCTCTCGACTTGATCGCGGATCGACGGCGGAATGAAGTCGCCGTTTTCGTCGCCTTCTCCGCTCGCGAACAAGCGAATCACGTTCGGGTGACCCTGCACGCGCTCGAGGAGCTCTTTCTCCATTTGGAAGCGGAGCGCGTCTTCGTCGCCGACGCCTTTTTGGAGAATCTTGATGACGATGTGACGGCGGAAATCCGTCTTCGACTCGAGCCAGCGCTCTTCGCCGAGGTACGCCTTCGCGAAACGACCTGAACCGAGCTCGACGGGCATCCCCAGCGCGTCGAGGACGAAGCTGTACGAACGCGAGCGCAGGACGCCGCCCGCGCGCTGCTGCCGCTGGCCGAAGTCGGAGCGCATCGCGACCGAACCGCTCGGTGCGGGCGTCGATTGCGGTTGCGGAGCCCACTGCGGCGGGACGGAGGACGTCGCGTGCGAGTGCGAGGGAACGATGCCGCTCGAGGCCGCGGGTGGGGGAGCCGAGCGAATGGGCGGCGGGCCGTAATTTCCCGGAGCGGGCGTGGATGAAGGAAGCGGCGGCGCGTTCGGGCGGGTTTGGAAGCGCGGTGGGATCGGTTGGTTGTTCGCCGCGGCCTGCGCGAGGAGCTCCTCTTGCGTGGTGATCGCGGTGGCGAGCTCGTGATCGGAATCACGATCGGCGACGTTGATCGGCGGGGGCACGGGAGGGGCGTTGCGCTGCATTAGGCTTGGGAGCACATGACGATCAGCTCGCCCGTCGACTCGATGTGAATGGCGACGGCTCGCTGAGCGCGCTGTAAGGGTAGCAGAAGCTCGGGCCCAATAGCTGGAAAGACGCGATTTGGGCCCGATACCGCGCCAAACGTGAAGCGCAGGCGGCCCATCGCCTCCCTCGTGGAGCTCATCAGCTCGACCACGGCGTCGCGTTCGAGGAGAACGGCCGCGGCGGGACGACCATCGCGCACGACGAAGCAGTTGAGCCCTTTGATGTTCACGCGGAAGCCGTCGCGCGCGGGAACGAACGTGAGCCTCACGCGCGCATCGACGCCGAGCTCGCTCGGCACGGCGAGGTCGAGCCGGTCGTCCACCTCGACGATGGACGCGCGGCCACCGCCGCTCATCGGAATTTCGCGCGGCGGAATCGGCGGAGCTTCCTCGAGCTGCGCGTTTCCGTGTTGCCTCGTCGCGAGCGGAGTCGAGAGCGTCTCCGTGCTCTCGCTGGGCATTCGCTTTCTGTATCCGCGCTCCGGAAACGCGCCCATCGCGCCGAGCGCGTCCTTGAGCTCGTTCACGAACTGCGTGACGCTCGCGGTGCGCTCGGACGTTCGCGCCGAGAGCGCGCGGAGGAGCGGCGGATGGAGCGGAGGCGCGATGCCCATCTCGGGGAGGCGGCGCGTGACGAGCCTGTCGCCGATGACGCGCTCGGGGAACGTCGAGCGCACGTCCTTGCCATCGAACATCGCGCGACCCGCGAGCATGTAGATCGTGACGAGCGCGAACGAGTACACGTCGGTCGCGGGACCCGACGCGGCGCCCGCGAGCTGCTCGGGCGCGGCCCACCGCGGCGAGAAGAGCGTCACCACGCTCACGGGATCGTCGCTGTCGTCCGGCGATTTTTTTCGCACGGGGTTCGCGTGCGCGATGCCGAAGTCGGCGAGCTTCGGGATGAGCATCTGGTTGATGCGCGCGAAGAGAATGTTCGATGGCTTGATGTCGCGGTGGATGATGGAGAGCTCGTGGGCCTCCGCGATCGCGCCGCCGACGGGCTCGAGGATCGACATGAGCATGTTCGGCAGCACGGGCCCCTCGCGCCGAACGTGCTGCTCGAGATTTCCCGCGTCGAGAAATTCGGAGATCTGAAACGGTCGCCCCATGCTCGGATTGCCGGCTTGCGGCGAAGGATCTTCGAGGTAACCGAAGTCGAAGATCTTGAGCGTGTTCGGATGGTGGAGTCGCGAGAGCGCGAGCGCTTCTTGGAGGAAGTGCGAGTACGTCGCTTGGTAGACGCTCGACCCGCTCGTCGATCCCGCTTCGAGCACGAGTCGAAGGAGCTTCACGCACACGACGCGCTGGAGGCGCTCGTCCGTCGCGCGATAGATGGAGGCCATCCCGCCGCCGGCGACGCGATCGATGATGACGTAGCGATCGAGGAGCCGCGTTCCTTCGGCGAGCTCGGGCGCCTCGGGAAGTCCGTGCATTCGAAAGCGAGCGTACCCGCTTCACGCGCGCACACCGAAAAAAATCTACTTGAGCTCGTCCGCGAGCGCGCTCGCGTCGTACACCTTGCGGAGCGCCTCGAGCATCGCGCTCGAATCCACGCTGACTGCGCGTTCGGTCACTTCGCGATAGACGAAGTTGTTCGGAAGGCTCGAGAGGTTGCCGTCGAAGATGAGCCCGACGAGCTCGCCTTGCGCGTTCACGACGGGGCTTCCGCTGTTGCCGCCGATGATGTCGTCGGTCGAGACGAAGTTCAGCTTCGTCGCCCCTGTGAGCGCGCTCTTCTTGTCGAGCCAGCGCTGCGGGAGCTTGAACGGATCTTTGCCCGTCGCGTGCTTGTACATGCCGTCGAAGTCCGTCGCGTACGCGATCGCTTTTCCGTTTTCCGTGTAGCCCTTCGCGACGCCGACCGAGAGGCGCAGCGTGAACGTCGCGTCGGGGTAGCGCGACGTGCCGCGCGCTGCGAACGTGGCCTGCGCGACCTTCTCGCCGAGCTGGCGCATAGGCGCTTCGATGGCGTCTTCGTATTTCTTCCGTGCGCTGCGCGACGCGTCGTCGATCGTGCGCACGAGCACGATCGCCGGATCGTCCGACGCGGCGATCGCCGCCTTGCCGCCGCTCTCGAGCGCGCGGCGCGCGTACACGTCGTAGAGCTTCGAGCCGACCGCGATTTCGCGAGCGCGCGCGGCGGGCGTTTTCCCGCCGAGGATCTTCGCGACGAGATCGGGCTGATCTCGGAGCTCCTTCTGAACGCGCTCGAGCCACGCGCGAATGGCGACGATCTCGACGTTGCCGTAAACGGGCGCGGCGGAGAAGAGCTCGAGCTTGATCTCGTCGAGGTTCGCGTCGCGATACTCGCGGAGGCGCTGCGTGCTCGGGAGCGCGGTCTCGTCCGCCATGCGAACGAGGTGGCGCGCGGCGCCGAGGAGGGTCGAGTCGCCGAAGCGCTCGAGCGTCGAGTACGCGGGGTAGAGCTTCGGAATCTGCGCTTGCACCTTCGCGACGTCGGCGAGCGTCGTTCCGTATTGCGCCTTGAGCTTCGGATCCGCGTCGATCGCTTTCTGGAGCGATGCTTCGTCGTCCTTCTTGATCTTCATGAGCGCCGGATCGCGCAATCCGCCGAGGTAACCGGTGAGCGCCTTGATCGAGTTCTCGACGTCGAAGATCCCTTCGCGTGCTTCGCGCTCGAGCTCGTGACCTTGTGACGAGAGCTCTTTGAGCAAATCGCGATCGCGTTTCAGCATGTCGAGGACGCGCGGGTAGGTCGTGTCGCGCAGCTGCTCGATTTGCGAGAGCGTCGCGAGCCGGCGCGTCGTGCCGGGGTTGCCGCTGACGAACGTGACCTCGCCGTCCTTCGTGCCTTGCGCGCTCCACTTCAAGTAATCGTGCGGCGCGAGCGGTTTGCCGCCCGCGTACGCGCGGAAGAGCGCCATGTCGAGATCGAAGCGCGGGTACGTGAAGTTGTCCGGGTCGCCGCCGAAGAACGCGACGAGCGCTTCGGGCGCGAAGACGAGGCGAATGTCGGTGTAACGCGTGTACGTGTAGAGGTGGTACTTGCCGCCCGCGTAGAGCGTGACGACCTCGCATCGCGCGTCGACGCCTTCGCTCTTCACCTTGGACGACGCGGCGTCCGTGCACGCCTTCTCGAGCTCGCCCATCTTCGCTTTCATCGCGACGTTCGCGTCGGCGTCGCTCATGCTCGGTGTCTTCGCGGCGCGCACTTTGTCGGTCACGTCTTCCGTCGCGACGAGCACGTCGACCGCCATGTCCGGACACTTCGCTTCGCCGCCGTCGCGCGCCGCGTAGAATCCTTCGTCCATGTAGTTGTGCGACGACGATGCGATCTTCGCGATGCAATCGGACGCGACGTGATGATTCGTGAGGATCAATCCCGAAGGCGAAACGAACGAGCCCGTTCCGCCCACCGAGATGCGCACCGTCGAGAGGCGCAGGTGATCGAGCCACGCATCCGTGAGCGTGACGTTGTGCGCTTTCGCGATGGCGTCTTTCGGCACCATGTCGAACGGCCAGAGGCCTTCGTCGGCGCGAGCGGAGGAGGCGAGGGTGAGCGCGAGCGGAGCGAGGAGGAGTGCGGTCGGGCGCATGACGCGCGTTTTAGTCGCGCGCGCCGCGGGGCGGAAGCGCCATCGACGCGTCCGCGCAGCAATCGTAGCCGCCGGTGCAACCGCAGCCGGTGAGACCGAGAGAGCCGGAAGCGGAGACGGGGACGGAGGCGGAGACGGAGGCGGAGGCGGGAGCGGAGACGGAGGCGGGGACGGCGTCGGAGGGTTTCGAGCAGGCGAAGAGGACGAGAACGAAGAAGAGGACGAGAACGAAGAAACGCACGAGCGATTCGTCACCGCGCAGCGGAAGAAGTTCCTCGACTCCAGAGCGTGGCCGAGATCGCTCGGGCCATCACGTCCGACTCGTTTGCATTGGGCATGCCGAGGACGTCGACGAGCACGCGCGGCACGCGCCGTACGTCGCGAAGTAGCCTGCGTACGGCTTCGTCGCGTGCCTTCGTGATGCGCGCGTCTTCGTTGGGAGCGAGGCGGCGACGCATCCAACGGTCGACTCTTGCTGCGAGCACGGCGTGACGCATTTCGTCGCGGGCGATGTCGCGCATCGTTTTGCGGTCGCGCGCGTCGGTGGCTCGCTGGGCTTGAAACGCCGCGAGCGCCGCGCCGAACGTCTCGTACACGCAACCTTCCACGGCGTTTTCGATCGCGATGTCGACGAGCGCGCGCGGCTTTCTTCGTCGCGGCTTCGGCCGTGTGCGCGCAACGACGCCGTAGCGCTTCGCGAGCTCGCGCATCGCACGCGCGTGGCGCGTCTCGTCGCGGGCCGCGTCACGCGCGGCGCGTGAGAGCGTTTGCGGCGCGCCGTGAGCGGCGAGCTCGCGCGCGAGCGTACGAAACGCGTCGACGGAGGCCGCCTCGAGCCAAACGCTGTCGCGAAGGTGCGCCGCGAGCGGCGAGCCGCGCGAGCGCGCGCGACGAAGCGACGTTCGCGCCTTCCCGCAAAACGGAGCCTGACACGTGATCTGCGAGCCAGCCGCGGTGCACGTGACGTTCTGCTGCGCGCACAGATCCGCGCACGTCGAAGCCGTGAGGCCGCCGTCCAAGCACTTCACGCTCGAGAACCCCACTTCGTAGATCGCGCCGCACGTCGTCGGGACCGGACTCGGTCGGTCGAGCGTGCATGTGTCGCCGCTTCCACACGCGATCGCCGGAGCCGCGAGCGCCGCGACGACGGACGCGCGAATCGCTTTGGTGATCATGCCCGAAGAATCGCTCACTGCTCGGTCGCGCGCCACATGTACCAAGACGCGACGCTCCGCCATGGACGCCACTTCTCCGCGTGCTTCTCCATCGTCTTGTGATCGGGCAGCGCGCGCTTGCCGTACGTCTTCGCGAATCCCTTGCGAACGCCGTAGTCCGCGGTCGGCAAGACGTCGGGCCGACCGAGCCGGAAAATCAAAAGCATGTGGACCGTCCACGGACCGATGCCGCGAACGCTCGTGAGCGCATCGATGATGGCTCCGTCGTTCATCGTCTTCATTTTCGCGAGCGTCGGGACTTCTCCATCGAGCGATTTTTTCGCGAGGTCGCGGATCGCGGCGAGCTTCGCCGCGGAGAGACCCGCGGCGCGCACCTTGGCGTCGGGGAGCTTTACGAGACGTTCGGGCGTGGGTCGGTGATCGGGAAACAGCGCGGCGTATTTTCTGTGAATCGCGCCGGCCGCGCGCCCGCTGAGCTGTTGGTAGACGATCGCGCGACCGAGCGCTTCGAAGACGCTGTGCATCGGTTCGATCGTCGGATGATGCTTGCCCGCGCGATCGATCACCGCGGCGAGCGCCTTGTCGGCTTTGCGAAGCTCGCGAATCGCGCGCGCGACGTCGTACGGAGGCGGCTCGCGAAACGCGCCTTCGATCTCGAGCATGCGGCGCTTCGTGATCTCGCCGCCGGGCGCGGAGAACCCTCCGAGCTTTTTTCCGGACGCCCGAACGCGATGACACGGGACGACGACGAAGAATGGATTGTGCGCCATCGCGGTTCCCACCGCGCGCGCCGCGCCCGGTTTGCCCGCGCGCGCGGCGAGCTCGCCGTACGTGATCGTCGCGCCCGACGGAACGCGCCGCGACGCTTCGTAAACGCGCCGGTCGAACGCGGAGACGTTCTCGTAGTCGAGCGGCACCTTCGTGAAGTCCTGGGTCCTCCCGATGAAATGCTGCGAGAGCGACGCCGCAAGATCGCGCACGAACGGCGGCACGTCCTTCGCGCGCGCAGATTTCTTCTTCTTCGTACCATCGAGCAACGTGATGCGCGTCACGCCGCGCGCGCTCCACTCGATCTCGATCGGGCCGATGGCAGTCTTCGCGGTCACCATCACGGAGGCAAGAGCCTACCGCGATCCGTCGCCGAACCTTTGATGGGCTTGCTCATCACGATGTTCTTGCCGGCTTCCTTGCCGCTCGCGAACGCCGCCGTGCGCCGTTGTCCGCCGTACCGCACGTTGCGAATGTACGGATGGCGCGCGCGATAGAAGCGATCGAGATCGCCATCTTTGAGCCACACGAGCCCCTCCGACTCGCTCGCCTTCGCCTGCTTCGCGAGCTTGTCGGCGAAGCCCGCCATGACGCCCGCGAGAAAAGTCCGGCGCTCGCGGTTGCTCCGCTCGCGCGTTTTCTTTTTGTGCTCGACCCAGAGCTCGCCCGCGGTGTGACGCAAGAACGCGTGCGCGTACTCGGCCATCTCGAGGTTCTCGAGCGTGCCGCAGATTTCGAGCACGCTCCCGCGCTTGCCTTCGCGCGGGCGATAGACGGGCACCCAAATCACTTCGACGAAAAAATGTTTCGCGAGGATCGACGCGAGGAGCCGATCCGATTCGCCGACGCGGCCCGACGGCTCGCCGAGGTGACGGAACGCGTAGTCGCGCACGCCGGTGCTCGATCGAAGCTCGACGTTGTACTTGAGCATCAAGCGTTGCGCGGCGGCCATCGCGGCTTCCGCTTCGTGAACGTTGGGGCTCTCGGCGAGCGCGAGGAGGCGCGCGACGCGCTCGATCACGCGCGAGCGCGCGTCGTCGTCCGTTTTGTTCTTCGGAACGCCCGACGCCGACGCATCGATGCCGAAGCGCGCGCACACGTCGCGAAACGCGCGACCGTGCGCGGTCTCGTCGTTCACGCGGAGCACTTCGTCGACATACTGATGCGCCATCTCGTGCTTGAGGACTTCGACGACCGCGCCCCATGGATGCGCGAGCACGAGCGGCCGCGAGATCTCGAGCGTGCGCGTCGCGCCGTGCCATCGACCGAGATGCGCCTCCGATTGCGAGAGCGCGAGCGCCGGCGCGCGCAGCGCGTCTTTGAAGTGCGCTGCGTTCACGCGGCGCCACTCGATGACGAGCTCGCGCACGAGCATGCGTTCGAGCTGGAACGAGATCACGGAACGAGATCGTCGGGCGGCGAGAACGGCGTGTGCGTCCAGTACGCGCGCGCGCGCCAAAACCGATTGCGCGAGAGGCTCTCGTTGTCGCGACAAAGCCCGCTCGTGTAACCGGCGAGGCGATCTTCGATCGCGTGCGCCTTGCACCAATCGAAGCTGATGCGAATGCGCTTCAGCGCCGCGCGGAAACACTTCTTCCGATCGGAGGTGAGATCGTGACCCGTCCAACCTTCGGACGTGGTGCCGACGACCTGCACTTGCATCAAACAAAAACTGCGACCGTGATCGCCCGTGACGCGACCGTCGTCGACGTCTGCGCGATACCCGCTCTCGAAGCTCGCGATCGACGCCATGAGAAGCGCCGTCTTCGCACGCCCATCATCGCCCGCGAACGCCGAGGGCTCGTTCGCATCGAATGCGACGGCCGCGAGATCGCGCGCGATGGATTCGTATCGGACTCGATCGGCGTCGTGCGTTGGGGGCACCCACGCGATCATTGCCCCCACAAGCCACGTCGTGACCAATTCGATCATTGGGATCGACTTTGACCACGCTTCCAGAAAATCACAACCCTCAGATGGAGTCCGATCATGATTTGGCTTGACGTGCAAAACGTTTTGGTATCGCGCATGCTGTCGTGAACGTGCGACGGCTTGCGCAAGTTTTGTTTGTAGTTTCTCCGTATCTCGCCGCGTGCTTCAGTGGGGACGGCTCGTGTCCCACGGGCGACATTCCCTCGTCGTGTCCGACGAGCGGCGCGCCGAGCTACGCGAACGACGTCGCGCCGATCCTTTCGCAAGAGTGCGTGGCGTGTCATTCGCCCGGCGGCGTCGAGCCGTCGACGCCGCTCGGGTCGTATGCGGGCGTCTTTGCGCAACGGCAAGGCTCGCTCGACCAAGTCTACGCATGCCAAATGCCACAAGGCACGTCGCTCACGCCGTCGCAACGTGCGACGCTTCTTCAGTGGTTCGCATGCGGCGCACCGAACAATTGACGACTCTGCTCTTCGTCTGCGCGTGCTCGTCGGATCCGACGCCGCTGACGATCGCGCAGCTCATGGATCCGCAAGCGTGCGCGTCGTGTCATCCGACGCACGTCGCTGCGTGGTCGGGGAGCATGCACGCGTACGCGTCGGACGATCCCGTGTTCGCCGCGATGAACGCGCGCTTCCAACGCGAGATCGGCAGCAGCGGCGACCCATCGTTCTGCGTGAAGTGCCACGCGCCGCTCGCGCTCTCGAGCGGCGCGACAGCCGACGGAACCAACATGGCGAGCGTCGACGCGAAGCTCCACGGCGTCACGTGCTTCTTCTGTCACACCGCCGCATCGATCCAAGACACGCACGACAACGGCATCGTTCTCAGCGGCGACGGCATCATGCGCGGACCGATTTCGGACTCAGCAGGCGGCGCGTCGCACAAGTCGCAATACTCGGCGATGCACGACTTGAACGATCCGACCTCGTCGTCCTTGTGCGGGAGCTGTCACGACGTTCAAAACGGACATGGCGTCGACGTCGAGCGCACGTTCCAAGAGTGGCAGGGGAGTCTCTATGCCGAGAACACCCCGAGCGTCGCGGAGACGTGCGCGGCGTGTCACATGACGTCGAGCTTGGGCGTCGCGGCGACGACGAGCGGCGCGCCGCAGAGACGCGTGCACGATCACTCGCTCGCCGCGTTCGACGTTGCGCTCGCGCCGTTCTCGAGCACCGATGCCGACCAGCGTACGCTCGTGCAGCAAACGCTCGACGCGTCGATCGTCGCGAAGCTTTGCGTCGCGCAGCCGTCGGGCCCGCCGAACGTCTCGGTCACGCTCGACAACGCGTTCGTCGGTCACGAGTTCCCGAGCGGCGCGGCGCACGACAGGCGCGTGTGGGTGGAGCTCCATGCGTTCGCGAATGGCACCGACGTGTTCTCTTCGGGCGTGGACCCGAGCGATCCGTCGACCTGGGTCCTTCGCGATCAGCTCACCGATTCGTCGCAGCAACCCGTTCTCTTTCTGTGGGAAGCGTTCGGCACGTCGTCGACGACGCTCCCGCCCGCCGTCACGAACGTTCCAACCGATCCGAAGTTCGTCCACTCCGTCACGCGCACGTTCTTGCCGCCTCCCGAAACCGATCGCGTCACGATGATCGTCCACGCGACGCCCATCGGCGCGGACGTCATGAACGCGCTCGTCGCGAGCGGCGATCTCGATGCGACGCTCGCCTCGAAGATGCCGACGTTCGATCTCCAAGGAACTGCGCACGAATGGGACAAGACGAACGGCTACGGCTGCGCGCCCTGAATTCAGCTCGAGCCGTCGACGCAGAACGTGAACGTCGCGTCGTCGTTCACCGTCGGGCTCGCGATCGAAATCGTGACGGTCCACACGCCGCGCATCGACAAATTGATGTTCGCGATGTCGTACTCGCCGTTTCCTTTCGGCGTGATCGTCGGAAGCGTTGGGCTGCTATGTCCGTGATCGGGCATCGACGAGAGCACACTCACGGTTCCATCGACGGGATTGCCGGTCGCGTCCGTGATCTTCACCATCCACTCGTTGAGGCCCTGCTGCACGACGGACGGGATCCCGCTCTCGATCACGATGCTCGCGCCCGCGGCGCCCTTCGAGAGGAGCGGAACGCTGAACGCCTCGACGCGCGGATCGCTCGCGCAATACGCGGGCGGCGCGCCGCTCTGCGAAGAGCAGGCGACGAGAAGCGCACTCGCGAGAATCAACCGCACGCCGGAAGGATGGCAGAGCCGACCGCGCGCCGCAAAGTCATCTCAGCGGACGTATCGCCCGACCAAACTTCCGCCCCCGACAACGTGCCCGTTGAGCGCGCGCGCTAGCTCCGCGCGCGTCGCTTTGGGTTTCAGCGGAAGGATGACGTCGACGGCGTAGACGGTGAATACGTAATAGTGAAACGCGCCGGGCGGCGGGCAGGGGCCGTCGTAGCTTTCGTGATCGAAGTCGTTCGTCCCGACGACTCCATCGCCGCTGCTGCCCGCGGGAAGCGATCGCGACTTGGGATTCAAATTCCAAAGGACCCAATGCGACTCTTCCGTCGCCGGATCGTCGAATGCGATCGCGAGCGACTTCGCGCTGTCGGGGATCCACGACCACGCGAGATCCGGATTTCGATCTGCCCCATCGCACGTGTACTCCGCGGGGATGAGCGAGTTGGAGGAGAAGGCGGTCGAGCTGACGCTGACGGTCACGGCTGCAGTTCCGGGCACTGGCTGCGGCCAGATGAAGAACGCTGCGACGAGCAGGTGACCGAGCTTCATGTCGATCTTTCGTGCAACGCTCGTACCCTTTGATTCGAGCTGTTTACGTGCAAATCCGACGATCGAGCGCTGCATCGGGCGCGTGGGTGCGCGCGGCTTGCGCTGTGCCGGCGTCGAAACTCTTCATGTCGCGCGCTCGAGCTGGCGGCTCGACGTTTGCAGCGTGGCGCTCGAGGTGAATGACATGCGCAAGAGCCTCGCGATTCTCTTCGTGCTCTCGTCGCTCGGCGTGGGTTGTTATGCCGACTTTTGCGACGGCGATTACGTCGTCTATGGCGATGAGGCCATGCCGCCCAACGCACCCGAAGCGACCAACGGGTATTGGCGCTGGACGGAGCATGGGTACGTTTGGGTGAATAACGCCCTATGGGTGCCGGGGCACTGGAACCACGGCGGTCTTGGAGACGAATGGGTCGAGGGCCACTGGCACCGCGCGAGCTTCGAGAGCCCGCTCGTCGATCGGGACGATCGGTAGCTCGCCTCGGTTCTTCGCGGGCAAGCTGCGCAGGTAGTCCATGATCGCTTGCCACTCCTTGATCTCGCGCACCGCTCCGTTCGACGTCGTCGCGAGGCTCGCGGCATCGACGCTTCCCCGCGGTGACAACAGGTCGGCCGTGCTGCTGCGCAAATCGACGAGCGCTTCGACCCTCGACGAGAGCGGCTCTCCTCCGCGGTTTTTCGGAACGAGCGCGAGCTTGCCGTTCGTGTACTTCGGAATCGCTACGAGGATGATGCCGAGCATCAGCGGACACGTGAGGCTGTAAAGTCGCCCCTCCGCGCCCGTCGTGTCGATTGCACGATAGCCGCGATCGAGATCGCCGATCTCGATCGAGGTCACGACATCGAGCTTCGGTCGTTCGAGGTCGTAGTGAAAGCGCATGCCCGACGCGCGCGGAAAGTACTCGCCAGGGTGCGTCGGATTGTCCACGAGAAAGAACTCGAGGATGTGCTTCAGCTCTTGCCCCGTGAAATAGGCGGTCACGAGCGCGCTGCCGGCGGTCGCGTCGACGACGCCCGCGCCGAGCGGCGCCACGGCGAAGACGTCATAGACGGTTTGCACACCCGACTTTCCGCGCATCAAACCCGCGCGCATCATCCCGTTGGCGGTGAAGCCGATGTCCGCGTGCGTCGCTTTTCGGAATGCGTCGGTGAGGAGATTGGCGAGCGGCGTGCTCGCAACGATGTCGGTGAACGTGTTGGGAAGATCGCGCGGCACGATGACGAGGGGCTCGTCGACGCGATAACCGCGCGACGCAAACACGCTCGCCGTCACGGACGGCTCGAACGATTCGATGGCGTCGGCGATCGCGTGATCTCCAGCGATCGTGTCATCGACGGGGTGGAGCTCGTACGCGTCCATCGTCCAGCGTGCCCCGTTCCACGTCATCACGAGCTCGCCGAGATTCTGGCCTTCCTTGCCCGCTTGAACGACGGGCGTGCGTCCGTCGACGACGATGGCCTCGCGAAGCTCCGTGTGGCTGTGACCGCCAATCACCACGTCGATGCCGGGAACGGCCTTGGCGACGCGTACGTCGTCCCCGTCGGCGTAGCGCCCATGCGCGTCTTTCTCGACGCCGCCGTGGCTCAAACAAATCACGACATCGACCTTCTCCTTTTCGCGGAGGGTTTGCGTGATCTCCTTTGCCGTCTCGATGGCGTCTTCGAAGGCGACGGTACCGGGCGTCGTGTAGAAGAGCGCCTCTTTGCCGAGTAGCCCGAATACGCCAAAGCGAATACCGCCGCGCTCGATGACTCGATAACGACGTATCGTGCCGTCTTTGGCAAGGCGCTGCAGATCGGCGAGCGCGGGATCGCTCGCCGCGAGATTGGCATTGGACGCAAGCACCGTGGGCACGGGCCCCGCTCTCGCAGCCACGTCGATCGCCTTGCCGAGCCCATCAGGACCGAGATCGAATTCGTGATTGCCGAACGTGGTCGCGTCGTAACCCATGCGAGACATGATGCGCAGCTCGGCGCCGATTTCGCGGCTCGCGGCGCCAAACGCGGTTCCCATGCTGAAGTCGCCCGCATCGAGAACGAGCACGGGGCCATGCTTCTCGCGAGCTTCCTTCTGTCTCGCGATCAACGTCGCGAGGCGCGCGTAACCGCCTCGCGTGGCGTCGTCGCCGAGGGTGAAAGGCGTGTAATCCGATGCGGGGCCCATTCCGATGAACGCCGAGTGCATGTCGTTGGTGTGCAGAATCGTAAACGTCTTCACGTTGCGCTTCTTGGGCGTACACCCAAACACTACGACCACGCCCAGCGCGCCAATGACCTTGAGTGCGTCACGCCGTGCTGGGCTCATGGTCAATGGTTCTTGCTGCTCGACACTTCCTGCAGATGCGCGAGGACCGCGTCCAAGTTGAAAGAAGCTGCCTTCTGCCGCGGCGGGAACTCCACGAATCCGGGGATCTGCTGCTGGACGAGCGCCTGCATGCCGTAAATCAGATAGGCATGCTCGATCACCCAATCCCAGTACGTGTTCGAGTTCTCGTCGGCGCGCTCGAACGGATCGCGCCGCAGATTGAAGAACTTCGGGATGCGCAGCGGAACGAAGGGCTCGGACCAACAAGCCAGTTGCTTGGCACGTTGCTCCATCAACACGGCTTTCCAATCATTGTGACGAATCGCGAGAATGTCGCCGTCATCGCTGATGTAGAAGAAGCTCTCTCTCGGGCTGTCTTTCACCTCACCCATGAAATAGGGGAGCATGTTGTAACCGTCGATATGCACCTTGTAAGTCTTCTGTCCTGCCTTGTGACCTTTGAGTAGCTTCTCGGCGATTTTGGGCTCGCCGGCGGCGGCCAAGAACGTTGCCAACCAGTCTTGGTGCGTGACGATGCCGTTGAGCACCTTGCCTGCCTTGAACTTTCCGGGCCAGCGCACGAACGCCGGGACGCGCCAGCCACCCTCCCAGTTCGTATTCTTCTCCGACCTGAACGGGCTGATTCCCGCATCGGGCCAGCTGTTGAAGTGCGGGCCGTTGTCGGTCGAATACATGACGATGGTGTCTTCGGCGATGCCGAGCTCGTCGAGCTTCGCGAGCATGCGACCGATGTTCTCGTCGTGCGCGACCATGACATCGTTGTAAGGACCTTGGCCGCTCTTGCCTTCATGCTTTTTGGCGCAGTGCGTCCGGAAGTGCATGGCGGTCGTGTTGTACCAAATGAAAAATGGCTTCTTGTCTTTGTGCGCCTTGTCGATGAAGCCAAGCGCACGATCGGTGACCTCGTCATCGATCGTTTCCATTCGCTTCTTGTTGAGTGGCCCCGTGTCCTCGATCGTCTGGCCGCCCTTGCCGTCTGCCAAACAGTGGAGGACTCCGCGCGGGCCGTAGTTCTTTCTGAAGCTCGGATTCTTGGGATAGTCGGCATCCTCGGGCTCTTCTTCGGCGTTGAGGTGATAGAGGTTGCCGAAGAATTCGTCGAAGCCGTGCATCGTCGGTAGGAACTTGTCCTTGTCGCCGAGGTGGTTCTTTCCGAATTGCCCAGTCACATATCCGAGCGGCTTGAGGAGCTCTGCGATGGTTGGGTCCTCGGCCGAAAGCCCGACGTCCGCGCCGGGCATGCCAACCTTCGTGAGGCCTGTCCGAATCGGATTCTGGCCCGTGATGAAGGCTGCGCGGCCCGCGGTGCAACTCTGTTGCGCATAAAAATCCGTGAACGCGATGCCCTCGTTCGCGATGCGGTCGATGTTGGGCGTGCGATAACCCATTTGACCGCGACTGTTGTAGCTGATGTTCCACCAGCCGATGTCGTCGCCCCAAAGGACGAGAATGTTGGGTTGTTTGGTCGCCATGATCATGCACCTTCCTCGACGGGAGACTTGTTGCCGTGGCAAAACCGGAATTTCTTCCCGCTTCCGCATGCGCACGGCTGATAAACGCCTTGCGCCTCGTCTTGTTTTGCGATCATCGCCATCACCTCGGACGGCGCGCGATTGTGCTGTAAGAGGTTCGCCATCGCGCGCATCACGGGGCGCGTGTGCGTGAAGAAGAGCTCGAGCCCGGGACACAGGTAGTTCTGTCCCTGTTCGCCATCGCGTGACTCGGAGAAGCGATCCTTCGGGCAACCGCCGTTGCAGAGCGATCGCACCGAGCAGCTCCTGCATTGCGCGGTGAGCGTGCTCGCTTTCTCGTCGCCGAACTTGCGCTGCTCGGCGGACGCGACGAGCTCCTGCATGTGCGTCTCGTGGATGTTGCCGAGGCGATAGCGCGGCTCGACGAAGTGATCGCACGAGTAGAGATCGCCGTTCGATTCGAGCGCGGGACCGTAGCCGCACGTCGGCGCGTGAACGCAAAGAAGGTGTCGGCCGAAATACGCTTCGAGCGTCACGTCGAAGAGCTGCACGAACACGTCCGCGACGTCGTGGCGAACCCACTCCTCGAACACATCGATGAGAAATTGCCCGTATTGCTCGCGGCCGACGGAGCGATCCGTCACGAGGTTTCCGGACTGCGTGTAGAGGAGGCGCTTGCCTTTGCGGTTCGTGCTCCATCCCATGTTGGCGATGGCGATCGTGTCGGCGTTCGCGCGCTCGACGATCGGAATGAACTGAATCCACTTCGCCTGTAGCTCGTCGCGGAAGAAGCGATACACGTCGCGACCGTGCTTCTCGTTGGCCGCGTTGACCGTGCAGAGGATGTTGAGCTCAACGCCGTGACGGCGAAGCTGTCTCCAACCCTTCATCACGAGATCGAACGTGCCTTGTCCGCGGCGATCGACGCGGTACGCATCGTGGAATTCGCGCGGACCGTCGACGCTCAAGCCGACGAGAAAATCGTGCTTCTTGAAGAACGCACACCACGCGTCGTCGAGGACGATGCCGTTCGTCTGAAACGTGTGCTGAACCTTCTGGTGCGGCTTTCGATGCTTCTCGACGAGCTCGACGGCACGTTCGAAGAAATCGAGCTTCATCAACGTGGGCTCGCCGCCCTGCCACGCGACGATGACCTCGGGCGTGCGATGCGATTCGAGCAATTGCCTGATGTACGTCTCGAGCGTCTCGTCCGACATCCTGTGGCTTTCGTCCGGATAGAGCGCTTCCTTCGAGAGGAAGAAGCAATATTTGCAATCGATGTTGCAGGTCGAGCCGCTCGGTTTGGCGAGGAGGTGAAAGGCCGGCGGCGCGTTCGTCATTACATTGCGGCGGAGTGCAACACGTACGCCACGCACGTTTCCGCGAAGAGGTGCGCGACGGTAACGAACTCCATGCGCACCGCGCGCAAAGCGGGCGCGTTCGTATGCCGCGTTCAATGCAGAATCGTGCGGGCACCCGGCTTGCTACCTCGCGCAACATGCTCACACACGCTCGGCTGGGTGCAGTGGTTTGCGCGCTACTACTCGCGCCCGTTACGACGCAACCGGCTTTTGCCCAACAAGCCATTTCCACCGAACAAGCGCAAATCCCCGACGCCCAGCTCGACTCGCTCGTCGCCCCGATTGCGCTTTATCCCGATCCGCTGCTCGCGCAGGTCCTTGCCGCGTCGACGTATCCGCTGGAGATCGTCCAACTCCAACAATGGCTCGCGCAGCATGGCGACCTGAGGGATCAAGCGCTGGTCGACGCGGTGGAGAAACAGGATTGGGACGCGAGCGTCCAAGCGATGGCCGCGATGCCCGAAGTCGTGAAGCGATTGGCCGACGACATCAAGTGGACGACCGATCTCGGCAACGCGTTCTTGGGGCAACAAGGCGGCGTGATGGACGCGGTGCAGCGGATGCGGATGAAGGCGAGGGGAATGGGCAATCTCAAATCGAGCGCGCAGATGAAGGTGGAAACGCAGGTCGTCGAAAGCAAGACGATCATCGTCATCGAGCAAGCCAATCCGCAAATGATCTACGTTCCGACCTACAACCCGACGGTCGTATACGGCGCGCCGGTCTATCCGTATCCGTCGATTTATTATCCGCCCGTCGGCGCGGTTGCCGCGGGCATGGCGCTCTCGTTTGGAGTGGGCGTTGCGATGGGCGCGGCCTTTCATGGTGGTTGGGGTTACAACGCGGGATGGGGCGGCGGCGGCCACAACAACATCAACATCAACACGAACAACAACTACGTAAGAAACTCCGGCAATCGCACCGGCGGCGGTGGTGGTGCTGGCGGTGGATCGTGGCAGCACAATCCGCAACATCGCGGCGGCACGCCGTACGGAAATCAGAACACGGCGAACAAATTCGGCGGCACGACGCGCGATGCCTCCGCGGCGCAACGCCAGAATGCCGCGCGTCAACAACCAAGTAGGCAGGGCGGGGGTGGCGCAGGTGGCGGTGGCGCTGCGAGCACACCCGCGCGTGGCGGTGGCGGCGCGGGCGGTGGACGGGGTGGCGGCAGTGCAACCACGCAACCCGCACGCGGCGGCGGCGGCGATCGCGTTGGCAATCACAGTTCGAGCGCAGGTGGCTCGCGCGGAGGTGGCAACAGCGCGTTTGGTGGCGGCTCCGGTGGAAGCGCTCGTCAGAGCAGCTCGCGCGGCGGAGCGAGCTCCGGTGGGGCGCGGGGTGGCGGCGGCGGTGGTGGACGCGGCGGCGGCGGTCGTGGCGGCGGACGAAGGTAAGGCAAAGACCATGAAAAACACATTGTTCGTTTTCATCGCGATCGCATTCTCGCTGTTCGCGTGCACGCCACCTCCAAACGCACCGCAAGTCGGCGCACAACAGACGTTTGCGACTCCCGAGGCAGCCGCTGATGCGCTCATTCAGGCCGCTGCGAGCTACGACGTTTCCGCGCTCGTCGCGATTCTGGGACCCGACGGCAAAGATCTCGTCGCGTCCGCGGACACGGTCGGCGACAGAAAGCGCGCGAGCGCTTTCGTCGCCAAAGCACGCGAAAAACACGCGGTCGCGCGCGATGCAAACGATCCCGACCAAGCGACTCTCGTAGTGGGCAATGACGATTGGCCACTCCCCATTCCCATCGTCGAAGAAAGCGGTAAGTGGTCTTTCGACTCGAAGGCCGGCAGGAGCGAGATCTTGCGGCGACGCATCGGAGCCAACGAGCTCGACACGCTCGCCGTGTGTCGCGGTTACGTCGAAGCGCAACAACAATATGCCGCCGAGATTCACGACAACTCCGGCGTGAATCAATACGCACAAAGGATCATCAGCTCGCCGTCGATGCACGACGGGCTCGCATGGCAAAACGCGGATGGGACTTGGGGCGGCCCGGTGGGCGACGCCGCGGCGAAGGCCATCGAGCGAGGCACGTTGACGGTCGGCGAGCCTTTTCACGGCTACCACTTCAAAGTGCTGAAGGGGCAGGGGCCCGCGGCGCGCTTGGGGCAACTCGATTACGTCGTCGAAGGGGCGATGATCGGCGGCTTCGCGCTCATCGCGTGGCCCGCCGACTACGGCGTGACGGGCATTCAAACGTTCATCGTCAGCTACGACGGTGTCGTCTACCAGAAGGATCTCGGTCCGAACACGGCGACGCTCGCTGCGGCGATCGATCGTTACAACCCGGACGAGACCTGGACGCGCACCGACGACGACTGGTGATGGCGTTTCGACCAAAGCACGTAGGGTAACGAAACGAGCGCGTTGACGAGCAAGTAGAGAAGGAGCGCCGCGACGACCGGTTTCTGCTCGCCGCCGTTCGCGAGCGCGATCACGAATGCGACGCCGGGATGACGCGACGCCGTCGTGAGCGCGAGCACCGAGCGCTCGTCGCGATCGGGACCGCCGAGAAGATGCCCCGCCGCGAGGCCCACGACATTGAACGCGACGATGGCGGCGAGCGTGCCGTTTCCGAGCAGCGTGACGATCAGCGGCATCGTGACGATGAAGACCGGCACGCCGCAAAGACCGAGGAGGACGAGCGCGACGACCGAAGTGGGCTTGGCGGCGCGCGCGGCGAACCGCGGAGCGAAGCGGTGAATCGTCATGCCCACGGCGAGCGGCGCGAGCACCGTGAGTGCGATCACGAAGGCGAGCTTCGCAATCGGAACGTGGACCTCGATGCCGAAGAGCGCGAGCGGCACGAACACGATCGCAAAGACCGCAGCCGACGCGAGCAGACCAATCGTGTACGCGGCGCCACCTCCGGCGCTCATCGCTTTGCGCGGAAGGATCGGCGGAATCGGCGCGACGGAGAGCGCGACCAACGCGAGCGCGACGGTGGGGCGCAAATCGAAGAGCGTGGTCATCGCCAACGTGAAGAGCGGCATGACGACGTTCATCGAGAAGAGCGCGCTCGCGAGCTTCGCCGGTCTGCGAAACAGCGAGGTCGCATCACCGAAGCTCGCGCTCATCCCGAGCGCAAGAACGGTGAGCACGACGGCGATGCGCACTGCGATCAAGATCACGGTCGTCATGATTCACCGCAAAAAACCAGTGCAACCGTCGCGCCACGTCGAACACGCGCCGTTCGCGCGCGCACGCACGGCCTGCGCGTTTCGGCGCGCAGCGCACGCGTGATTGCCGCTTCGGTCGTGGTACGGCGGGTGCACCCCTCCCACTCATGCCGCTCGTACGTCGCGCCATTGCTTCCATCGCGCTCTTCGCGCTGGTGGGTTGGGCGATGCCGGCGCTTGCGGACGATCAGGACACGACGTCACCGAAGCGCGCCTTGCCCGATTACGACGGTCGCGGCGAGGAGCCCACACACGACGGCGCAGGTGTGTGGGTCGGCCGCGTCGCGCTGTCTCCGCTCTACCTCACGAGCGAGTACTTGCTGCGGCGCCCGCTCGGCGCGCTGCTCATCGCCGCCGAGCACGCCGACGTGTTCAACAAGCTCTACGACTTCTTCTTCTTCGGCCCGGATCACAAAGCAGGCATCTTGCCCGTCGGTCTCGTGGAGTTCGGCTTCAACCCGAGCTTCGGCCTTTATGGGTTTTGGAACGACGCATTCTTCGTCAAAGGCAACAACCTCGCGGTGCACTACGAGTTTTGGCCCGACGACGCATGGCTCGCTGGCTCGATCACGGATCGCTTCAACGTCGACGACAAAACGTACGTTCAATTGCGCGCGGCGAGCGTCAATCGTCCCGATCAAGTCTTCTACGGCACCGGACCGAGCAGCCTGCAATCCAGTCAAAGCCGCTACAAGCTCACGAGCTTCGACGCGGGGCTGCAAGGGCACTCTCGCTTTTGGCGGAGCAGCACGGTCGAAGCCACGCTCGGCGCGCGCAAGGTCGACCTCTCGCCGGGCGAATTCGGCGGTGACCCGAGCCTCTTGCAAGAAGCCGCGACGGGCGCGTTCGACGTGCCCTTCGGATTCAATCGTGGATACGGCGGGCCGTACTCGCGACTCGAGGTGACGCTCGACACGCGCCGCTATGGCGTCACGACGGGATCGAGTCTGCGGATCGAAACGTCCGTCGAAGAAGGCGCCGACGTCGAGCACGCGCCGACTTCGGGTTGGTTGCGATACGGCGCGGCGGCCACTGCGACGGTCGACTTGAACGATCATGGTCGCAAGCTCAGCTTGTCGATCGCGTCGCTCTTCGCAGATCCGATCGGCGGCGGAGGGATTCCATTCACGGAGCTCGTCTCGCTCGGCGGCGACAAATGGATGTTCGGCTACTTCCCGGGCCGGCTCGTCGATCGAAGCGCCGCCGTGTTGGAGCTCAAATACGAGTGGCCGATCGCGCCGTGGATCGACGCGACGCTCCACGCGACGGTGGGCAACGTGTTCGGCGAGCACCTCCAAGGATTCGAAGCCGGCTTGCTTCGATTCTCGGGCGCGTTCGGCGTTTCGACGGCGACGAACCCACCGATTCAACTCGTCGTCGGATTCGGAACGGAGCCGTTCGACAACGGAGGCAAAGCGGATTCGGCGCGCGTCACCATCGGCGTGCCTCACAGCTTTTAGAGGAGTCATGCGTAAGCAACACATCATCTCGAGCATCGCCTTCGCAGCCGGATTGGTCGCGTGCGCGAGCACGAGCCCGGAGAGGCGTTTCCCGCTGCGCGAGCCGATGACGCACGACACCGATCTCGCGTCCGTGCGCGTGCGATGTCATCCCGAGCCGACGTCGAAGGATCCGCACCACATCTCGTGCGCGCCCGCCGCTTACACGTCGCCGCTCTATTGGGATGGCGTCGACAGTTTGATCTTCCGCCCGTGGACGGACACGTTCGGCATCGTCACGAGCGGCGAGGCCGTCAACGTCAACAGCCTGGACGAAGTTCCCGACTCGTCGTGGTTCGTGAACCGGATCGGCGCACACGCCATCACCGCGCGAGACCTCGACCTCGGCGCGTGCGCGTCGGAGCAGCTGCTCGATCCGGATCACGCGGCGGATGGTTCGTGGCTGATCGACAAAGGCAAGGGCGAAGGTTCGACGCCGGGCTTTCGCGTCGTCGTTCCCGGCAAGGGAAAGTTCATGCTCAAGGCAGACGCGCCAACCGATCAACAACCGGAGCGCATGGCCGCGGCGAGCACGATCGGCGCCGCGATCTTTCACGCCGTTGGCTATTACATTTCGTGCGAGCGCGTCGTCTACATCCGTCCTTCGATCCTTCGCCTCAAACCGGGTCTCACGTCGAAGGGAAATTTCGAAGAAGAAAGGCCATTCGATCAAAGCGCGCTCGATCGCGTGCTCGCCGGATCGTCGCACCGCAACAGTCTCGTTCGGTTGAGCGCGTCCGCGTGGCTGCCCGGTCACGCGATCGGGCCCTTTCGATTCGAGAACGTGCGCGCGGACGACCCGAACGATGTCGTTCCGCACCAAGATCGACGCGAGCTTCGTGGGATGCGCGTGCTCGCGTCATGGCTCGGGAGACACGACGCGCGCGAAGCGAACTCGTACGACGCGTGGTTCGCCGACAACAAGAAGCCCGAGGACTCCTCGCCCGGGCACGTCATCCATTACCAGCTCGACGTGAGCGAGACGTTCGGCTCGCTCTCGCTCGGCGGCGGTGACAACCCGACGGCGTGGAGCTGGGATCCCGTCGCGCGCCGTCTCAATCACTCTTACGTCATCGACTGGGCCGACATCGGCAAAGATCTCTTCACGCTCGGCATTCCGCTCCGCAGTTGGGACAAGGCCCACCTCACGCCCGAGCGCGAGCGATTCGGATATTTCAACGCCGACGATTTCGATCCCGACGAGTGGAAGGCGATGTACCCGAACGCCGCGTTCAGTCGCGCGACCGAGCGCGACAACGCGTGGATGGCGCGCATCCTCGCGCATTTCACGCCCGAGATGGTGCGCGCGCTCGCGCGCTTGGGCGACTTCACCGATCCCGCGAATACCGACTATCTGGCGAACGTCCTCGAGCGCCGATTGCAGCGCATTCTCGTGCGCTATCTGACGCGCTTGTCACCGATCGCCGACGTGCGCGTCGAGGAGGGCGATCGTCTGTGCGCGGTCGATCTCGCGGAGTATCGGAGCGTGTACGCCTCCGAGCACTTCCATTACGTCGCGCGATTCGCGGACGGTGCGCCGCTCGTCGTCACGCGAGCCGAGCGCGGCGCGATCTGCGTGAAGATGACGCACATCGCGCGCGATGGAGGATCCGCGGACGACGCTCCCGCGCGTTACGCGCGCGTCGTCGTCGAAGACAGCGTCGCGCGAGGACCGCTCGTCGTGCATCTCTACGATCTCGGTCCCACGCGCGGATTCCGCCTCGTGGGGCTCACGCGTCCGTTGCGCTGAACAAAAAACAAACGCCGCAGCGCTGGAGTGTGCGCTGCGGCGTTCGCAGATGATTCGTGAGAGTCGCGACTAGGGCACGGTGGTCGTTTTGAAGAACTCGTCCATTGGCGTCGCGCTCGCGGTCGTCGTGAGGCGCGGCATGTTGAAGATGTCTTCGATCGTCGCCAAGTACGAGCGATGGTCGAACGTCGTGTTGCTCGTGTAACCCTGCGACACGAGGTTCGGGGACAAGACGACGGTCGCGAGGTCCGCCGCCGCGCCGAGGATGCGCATGCTGCCCTCGTCGAAGAGGATGAAGATCGCGCCACCGTTCTTGTAGCCCTGGGACGCTTGGATCTGCGGGACCACTTTCTGCAGCCACGCATCGGTCACGTCGGGCGTGCAGTCGTGCATGTCGTTGCACATGTTGGGCGTGACCCACATGTACTTGTACGTGTTCGACGCGAGGTCGTTTGCGAAGTTCGCGTCGAAGTCGACGACGCGATCATCACAGCGCGCCTTGTTCGTGCTGAGCGTCGAGTAGTAGAGGAACGGAATGTGGTGCGCAGCGTAGAGCGGCGCGACCGAATCCATCTTGCACGGGTCGCCCATGCTCTCGCTGTACGCGCGCCACTTGATGCCGGCCGCGTCGAGCTGGTCGCCGATGTTGTCCGTGCCCGCGATTTGGTCGGTGGGATCGGACGGATCGTTGTCGTTCGAGATGTTGTTCGTGCTTCCCGAAGTGAGCTCGATGTAGTTCGGCAAGCTCGGGTGAATGTTCGAGATGTACGCGTTGGCGGTCGCGTTCTGCTGAGAGAGCGAGAGCAGATACGGAGACGCGTTCTGCGCCAGCACCTGACTCTGATCGTGGTTCTCGAAGATGATGGTGACGATCGAGCCCGTCACGTCGGGCTTCGTGTTGGTTGGGGCGCCGGGCACGCCTGCGTTGGCTGGACCGCATCCGGTGCCGAAGAGCGCCGCAGAGCCGGCGAGGGTGGCGGTCAAACCGAGAGCTTTGATGGTTCGAAGTTTCATGACGAGGACTCCACTCCTTGCGACGCACGGATTGACTGCGGCATTCGAGCCGGTGGCGACGCAAGCACCAAATTGTGGATCCATGCGATGCGCTGCAAGACGGCCAAGCCGTTTTGAAACAGCGTGCAACGCGCGTTTCAGAGTCGCTCGATGCCGACGAGCACGAAGCCGCGGCTCGCGCCGAGATCGTAGAAGTGCGCGCGGAGCGTCGTCTTCGTTTCGCCTTCGACGCGAATCATGTCGAGCGTTGCATATCGATCGGCTGAGTCATCGGCTGCGCCTGCGGGCGCGAAGTGCGGGAGGCGAGTGCAGAGCTTGTCGCTGCCGAGCCGCTCCTTCGCCGGAGGGCTCGCAACGCCGAGGTGTGCGCCTTCACGCAGCACGAGCGTGTACGAGACAGCGTCCGCTTTCGACATCCCGGTTCGAATGCCGAGGTCGGTCGTGCACACGCGGTCGAGCTCGGTGACCGACACATCCGCGAGCGGCGAGCTGCGCGCGAACGACGCGCGAAGGATTTTTTCGCGCCGGCCCATGAGGATCTCGATCAATCGCGCCTCTTCGAGCGGGCGGCTCAGCTTGCCCGTTCGAACCGCGGCGCGGACGTGATCGATGTCGAGGCGCGCGATGCGCCGCGCCATCCACGCGAGATCGGACGGCTCCGCGCGCGCCCAACGAACGAGCGGTGTCTGCGGCGCGAAGTCGAACGGCTCGAAGTGCGCGACGTCCATCATGCCGAGGTTCGGAAACATCGGGTCGACGCGCACGTCGTCCCACGGGCGCCTGATGAGGCCGAACGTGAACGTGTCGGCCAAGATGGTCGGCGCGTTCGAGACCGTCGTGTAGCCGACGCGGGGCTCGCGAAACTGCGTGCGCGCGGTCGTCCCGCCGATCGACTCGCTGAAGTCGAGGAAGTAGTGCACGACGTGCCCGCCGCGCGGCGACTGCACGAAGGTGTCGAACGAGTTGAGCCCGCGCGAGTCCCAGTGATCGATCCACGCGGCGAGGAATTTTTCTCCACGCAGATCGCGACGATCTTCGTGCGGGATGACGTCGTTCGCGTCGTCGCTGCGCGTGCCTTCGGTGCGCCACGTGCCGACGGGCTGGCCGTCGATGAATCGACTCGAGCTCAATCGATACGTGCCATCACCGTTGCGAGTGGCGGACGTGAGAATCTCCGTGAAGCGCGCTTCCGTCAGCGGCAAGCGGCGCCCAGTGTTGCGAACCTCGATCGAGGTCGCATCGACGTGGAGGTCGCTGCGCGCAGCGGCGACGACGTGATTGCATGGAGCGTTGAAGCCGATCGCCCAATAGAGACGCGAGCCGATCGCATCGGCCGCCGTGCTGATCTCGGGCTGTCCGTACATTCCGAGCTCGTCGACCTTCATCATGTACTTCTGACCGCGCGCGTCGGTTGCGACGAAGCCGAGCGTCGTACCGCCGACCTTCGTGCTCTTCACGTGGAGCGGCATGACCGGACCCGAGTCGACGCACGGCCCGCGCTCGACCTCGGCGGGCGTGACGACGCGATTGGTGAACCAAGTCGAGTCGGGCACTTCGTCGAGCGAGTTGACGTTGCGCGATTCGCCGCTGCGCTCGAAGAGGAACGCGTGCGAGATCGGACGCATGAGCGTCACGTCGATCGTGTTCGAGAAATCCGATTCTTCGTCCATCTTCGGCGCGCGCGCGAGCGGTTGATCGTCGCTGTCGCGCAAGACCGGCGGGCGAAGCGCGAAGCGCGAAGTGCCGCCGCAACCGGCGAGCAAGAGCGTCCCGACGAGCGAACCGAGAAGGCCGAGCGCGCGCATCCTTCGCCACAACGTCGTGCGGCTCATGCCGAGCATCGTCGCGGCTCGCGTTCGATCGCCGCCCGCGCGTTCGATGACGCGCTCGATGCGAGTCTTCTCGTCGGTCGCTTCGCCGAGTCGAGTCGCAGAGGGCGGCGGCGGGATTTCGACGGTCTCGTGCGCAGCGAGCGGCTCCGCGACGTCCGTCGGAAGATCCGTCGCGACGAGCACCGGGCCTTCGCCGGTCGCGAACGCGGACTCGATTGCGACGCGCAGCTCGCGAACATTTCCGGGCCACAGGTGATGCTCGAGGCGCGTCTGCGCGTTCGGTGCGACGCGCTCGATGCGCCGGCGCCCTTGCTCGTTCAGCTCGGCGATGAACTTGTCCGTGAGGAGGCGAACGTCGAGGTGTCGCGCGCGAAGCGGCGGCATGTGGAGCGTGACGGCGCCGAGCCGATACGAGAGATCCGCGCGGAAGCGACCTTGCTCGACTCGGGCGTGGAGCGGCGTGTGCGTCGCCGCGATGACGCGCGCCTCGGTCGCTCGCGGCGGGCTCCCATCGAGCGGCGTCACGACACCGCTCTCGAGAACGCGCAAGAGCTCGGCTTGCGCGTCGTGCGGGAGCTCGGCGACGTTGTCGAGAAAGAGCGTCCCGTCGCCGCTCTCCGATGGGGCGAGCATGCGCTCGAGGATCGCGGGCGTCGCGCTCTCGCAATTGAGCGCGCGAAATGGACCCGCGCGATGATGCGATAGCGAATGAATCGCTTGCGCAAGCGTGGCTTTCCCCGTCCCCATTTCGCCTTCGATGAGCACGCACGCGTCGCACGGCGCGACCTTCTCGGCGAGCCGAAACAAATGCTTCATCGACAAGTCGGCGGTCCACATTCCTTGGAAGTCCTCAGGCTGATGATTGGAGCCGCTCTCTTCTTCGGCGAGCTGCACGACCCAACCGACGTGACGACCGTGCGCGCGCAGCGGCTTCGCGCGAAGACGAACGAGGTGCTCGGGGCCGCCCGCGCGCGAACGAACGACCGTCGCGACGACGGGACGCGCCGCGGCGAGCGCTTCTGCGATTGGTCGCTCGACGGTGTCGCCGCACAAGAGCTTGACCGCGTGGAGCCCCGCGGGGACGGGCGCGCCGAGCAGCCGCTCCGCGGTCGGCGTCGCGGCGATCACGCGAAGCGAGCTGTCGAGCACGAGCGCGCCGCCACCGAGCGCCTCGATCGCGCTCGAGAACAGCTCGTCGTTCTCGTGTGCCGATGATGGGGTGGCTAGGGCGCTCATAGGTTCTCCGTCGTGGATAGATAAACTCGGACGCTGTTGATGTTGAATGCCTCGTCGAACCGCGTCGTGCCGAAGCCGACGAGCAGCTCGATAGGCAAGAGACCCGTCCGGCGCGTGAGCAAGCCGACCGAGAGCGAGCTCGTCAACCGCTCCGGTTTGAAATCGGCAAAGTTCTGCATGAACACATTGCCGACGCTCGCGACCCACTCCATGTCGAAGTAGTAGGCAATCGGGTAGTGGTATCGAAGCTCCGCCATGAGCGCGCTCGCGTCGCGGAAGCGTCCCCAGATGAAGCCGAGGTGGTGATCGAATCCGAGCATTGCGTCGTACGTGAATGGCACCGGCTCGCTCCCGAGCGCCCAGGTGTCCACCGCATAAGCGCGTAGCGAAAGAATGCGATCGGGTTTCATCACTTCAGCGGCGATCTGTCCGTCGAGCGTCGCTGTCACGAACGTCCGCTCCGGGTTCGAGACGTCATGCGCGTACGTCACGTTGCCGAACAAGCGCGCGCCACCGCTTGGCTCTAGCGGTTGGCGACGCGTGTCGAGCTTCACGTCGAGCATCGCCATCGCGAGATCCATTTGCGCGCCGTACGCGGGCATGCTCTGCGGCGGAAACACGCCGCCCGACGACGGGAAAAACCCGGGACCGCTCAAGTCGCTGCGGAACCCCTCGGACGCCTCGACGTGAACGTGTTTGCGATAATCGAAATCCTGAAACGCGAATGCCTCGTAGCGAGTTTCGGCGAAATACGACAAGTCGTTGATGGACGATTTGTAACCAAAGCCATAAAAGCGCCGGTCTTGGTGATAAGAGCCGCCGCCCTTCACACCGACGTGCACCACATCGTCGAGTCGCCAGCTGTCTCGAAGAGCGAACATGTACCCGTCCAAACCGCTCGACAGCACGGTGCCGCTCATCTCGTGTCCTTTGACGAAGATGTCGTGCAATCGCACGTCGACGCCGAGCGCGACGAACGTTCCGAAGTCGAGCGCGAGGGCAGGGTTCCAGGAGAACTGAGGAATGGGATCGAGGATCTTTCGGATGATGGGCACGACGTGGTTTTCATCGACCCAACCAGCGAAGGCATCGGTCGGTCGACGAAGCACGTATTCGGTCGTGAGATACACGGGAAAGAAGATCACGCGCGGAATCCACGCAAGCGCGTCGCCTGCGTCTCCGTAGTTCTCGCGACCGCGAAACGCGGACGGGTCGGTGCGCTTCACCGGATCGATCGTCGCCGCGTCGTCCGTCTTCACGACGACGACGGGAGGAACGCCCGCGTCACTCGTCGTCGAATCTGCGAACGCGCTCGGAGCCAATCCGACGACTACGCAAAAAGTCGCGGCAACGAGCGATCGCATTGCCTAGTCCATCGCAGGTTGCGTGCCACCGAGATGCGACGGGAATGCTTCGGGTCGTGCGCGCACCGCATGCAGCGATTGCGGCCGAGCGCACTCACTGCGTGTGCACGACGACGTCGCTCGCGATCTGCGAAACCGCGGCGTTCATCGCCGCGCCGATCGCGACGACGGCGTTCTCGATGTGCCCATCGGTCGCATCACGATCCATCGTGACCAGCCCGCGCGCGAGCACGGTGCGCTCGTCGTAGAGGCGATACGCGAGCGCGACGCGTCCACCGTGACGTTCTTTTTCGTGCGCTTCCTCGAACGCGACGACCTCCACGTCGAGCATCGGCACATCGCCGGCCATCGCTTGCTCGAATGGCAATCCTTCTTCGAAGAGCGCGTGCGTCATCGCGCGGCGCACGTAGTCCTCGGGGTTCTCCGTCCACCGCAAGAAATCGTACGTCTCGACTTCGACGTTCGACTCTCGATGAACGATCCGCGTTCGCAAGCTCGAGCTCGACGAGAACCGACCGAGCCGCAACGGCCTTCGCGATGCGTGCGCTGCGCCCGCGTCGGTCGCTTCGAGGCTCTGCACCGAGAAGTATCGAATCTCGGGCGGAGTCGCCTTCGCCGTGAGCGCACCACCGTCGATGCACGACGCACACGCGAGCGCGAGGATGACGAGCTGCCTCATCGCTTCGTCTCCTTCGCGCGACCCTTCACGAGCATGTCCGGGTCGTGCTCGATGGCGTCTGCGAGATCGCGCACGGCGGCGGCGGCCTCGTCGAGATCGCGCAGCGTTCGGTCGAGTTCGATCCGTCGAACGATTCGCGCTTCGACCGAGCTCGCCGACGGAATCGGTCGCGCGCTGCGTGCTCGCGACCAAACCACCGTCGCCGCCGATGTGCTCGAGCAACGCGTTCACCTTCGTGACGGCTTCCGTCAGGTTGTCGAGCGCGGTCGCGGTCTTCTCGGGAAGCTTCGCGCGATCCACGTGACTCACGAGATGCTGCAGATCGACCGCGACGCCGTTCACGTTTTCGATCGCCTTCGCCAAGTGTGCGGGCAGATGCTGATCGTGCACGTCGTCGACGAACGTCTCCACCTTCTTGATGACGGCGGTCATCGCGTCGATGAGACTCGGCAGACTCTGTGCGATGCTTCCGACCTGATCTTCGAGGCCTTTGAAGAGCGATGGCGTCGAAGGGATGTAGTGCTCGCCCACGGGGAACGACAGCTCCGGCATCGGCGTCTTCGGATCGAAGAAATCGATGTCGATGAACTTCACGCCCGTGATGCCTTGCGTTCCAAGCTGTGCGCGCACCTCGTGCGCCATCGCCGCGAACCCCAAGCGATGCGCCTCGTGCCTCTCGATCGCGTACCTCACCTCGACGTGCTTGCGGTCCGGCGCGATGTCGATGTGGTCGACGCTGCCGATCATCACGCCGCGGTATTTCACCGGCGAGCCAATCTCGAGACCCACGACGGATTCGTCGAAGTACGAGTGGTACATCACCGTGTCTTTCTTCGTGCCACGAATGCCGAGCGCGAACGCCGTCGCGAAGAGCGCGACGAGCGCGATGAGCGCGAAGAGCCCGAGCTTGAAGTTCGTGGTCGCGGCGGACATCAGGCAGCCTCCGGGACGCGGTTGAAGAAATGTTTGACGTGGGGTTGTTCGCTCGCGGCGAGCTCGCGCGGCGTACCCGACGCGAGGACGCTCTTCGACTCGGCGTCGAGCAGAATGCACCGATCGACGATCGAGTTGATGCTGCCGAGCTCGTGCGTCACGAGAACGACGGTGAGGCCGATGCCGCGCGCGAGCGTGATGATCAATCGATCGAGCTCCGCCGACGTCACGGGATCGAGACCCGAGGACGGCTCGTCGAGGAAGATGAGCGACGGTTCGAGCGCCATCGCGCGCGCGATCGCCGCGCGTTTTCGCATTCCGCCCGAGAGCGTCGAGGGGAGCTTGTGCTCCGCGGCTTCGAGCCCGACGAGTCGCAGCTTCGCCCGCACCATCGCGCGGATCGCCGCGTTCGGAAGATCCGTCCAACGCTCGAGCGGCAACGCGATGTTGTCACCGACCGTCATCGATCCGAAGAGCGCGCCTTGTTGGAACATGACGCCGAACGGCGGCCGGCCCGATTCGAGCTTCGGCGCGCCGATGCCAGCGATCGAGATCTCGCCGTCGAGCGGCTGCTCGAGGCCGATGAGCATGCGGAGGAGCGTCGTCTTTCCGCAAGCGCTGCGTCCGAGGATGCCGAAGATCTCGCCTCGGTCGATCGTGAAGCTCGCGTGCTCGACGAGCACCGCGTCTCGGCTCCAGCCGATCGTCACGTCGCGTGCTTCGATGATGGTCTCGGGCTTCATTTGCCGAACGTCCGAAAGAGAACCGTGAACACGGTGTCGACGATGACGACCGTGAACAAACAGAAGACGACCGTCGCAGTCGTTCCGCGACCGACGCCCGCGGCCGCCCCGCGCGTGGTGGAGCCTTGCTGACAACCAATGAGCGCGATCGCGATGGCGAACGCGACGCTCTTGATGAGACCCGTGCCGATGTCCCATACGAGCACCGCGCTGCGAAGCTCCTCGAGATAACCGCGCCAGCTCACGTCGAGGCTCGTCGCGCCGACGACTGCGCCACCCGCCACGCCGACGACGTCGCCGAGGAGCGTGAGGACGGGTGCGACCATCGCGAGCGCCATCACGCGCGGGAAGATCAGGAACGGCGCGGGCGCGAAGCCCATCGTTCGGAGCGCATCGATCTCTTCCGACACGCGCATCGTCCCGAGCTCCGCGGCGAACGCGGCGCCCGAGCGTCCGCTCATGATGATCGCGGTCATCAGCGGCGCGAGCTCGCGCGTCACGGAGATGCCGACGACGTCGGCGACGTAGATGTTCGCGCCATAGAGCTTCAACTGGCGCGACGACTGAAACGCCATGACGAATCCAACGAGGAAGTTGAGAAGCATCACGATCGCGACGCCATCGATCCCCGCGCGCTCCGCGAGATTCGGAATCGAACGCCAGTTGAGCGTCGCGGGTTTGCGCAGCATGCGCGCGAACGCAGACACGAGGTCGCCGACGAACGTCGCGAACCTGCGAAACGATTCGTTGAAGCGCACGACCGAGCCGCCAAGTCGCACGACGATGTTCTCTCGAACGCGCGGGACGGCCGGGCGTGGAGGATCGTCGCCGTGATAGAGATGCACGAGCGGGCGAATCGCTTCGGGCGTGCCGACGATGTCCGATGGAATCCCGCGCTCGGCGAGCTTTCTCCGGAGCTCCACGAGCAGCGACATGATCGCACCGTCCACGGCGGACACGCGCGACAGATCGATGTCGAGACGACTCGGGCTCGGCGATTGCGCGGCGAGCGTCGTCAACGCGCGCCACACGTTCGTCGCGGATGCCATCTGCAGCGCGCCAGCGAGCTCGATGCGCTCGTCGCGACGCACGATCTGCTGCGCGGCTTCCATTCTTGCATCGAAGTGCAAAGGCCACACCACTCGGACAATCGAACGAATGCGAACCTCACGCGTACGGTCGGGCGCACGACTTGCGGTCTTACGCAAGAAGAGCGGTCGTAGCTCAGTCGCTGCCGCGCAATTCACGGAGCGTTCTCGTGGCACGCGTCATGCTGAACCGTGTTCGCATGACTGCTTCCAAGCTCGCCACGAGAGCCGCGATTCCCGTTCTTGTTGGATGTCTTCTCGCCGCGCGACCCGCGCACGCACAAGAGCACGCGCAAGAACAACCGAGCTCCGATCTCGCTGCTGCGCAAGCGCTCCAGCGCGTTCTCGATGACGGCGCGAAGCAGCAGCGCGTGTCGCGCAACATCGGAGGCGCAGCCGCGCTCGGCATCGGCGCCGTGTTCGTCGGCATCGGAACCGGATTGACGGTGGACGCGGTGTCGAAGTCCGCGACGATGGGTCAGGAAACAGGAGCGGGCATCACGATGCTCGTCGGCGGCGGCATCACGTTGCTCGCCGCGCCGTTCATCTTCTTGATGCCGGGCAACGTGGAAGGTCTCGCCGAAAGGACACGCTCGCTCGCGGCGGCGGGAAATCTGACGGAGATGCAACGCATGCTCGACGCGACCGCGCACAAGGAGAAGACGTGGCGCATCGTGTGGGCGACGAGCAGCTTCATCGCTGCAGCGATCATCACGCCCATCGGCGCCGTGTCGATCGTCAGCAACAGCACGCTCAACGACACCTCGCGATTCGACGCGGGCGCCGCGATCGGCATCGTCGACACGATGCTCATCGGGTTCGGCGTCGCGCAGCTCGTTCGACCCGGGCTCGCCGAGGAGCTCAATCGCGCGTCGATGACCGGCGGAACCTTCCGCATCATGCCGTCGGTCTCTCCGACGGGCGCGAACGTCACCGCGACGCTGACGTTTTGATCAGAGCGACACGACGAGCTGCACGCGCGCAGTGACTTGGGGTCCTGTCGTGGACAAGACGCCGAGCGCGGAATTCGGCGGGACGATGCTCGTCCTCTCTGCGTCGAACATCGTCTGCATGTCGACTTGGATCTTGCAGCGGTGGGCGTCGGGCACGATGAAGTAGCTCGCGCCAACCGTCATGGTGCGAAAGAGCGTCGTGCCTGATTGTCCGTTCGCGACGCCGGGCGGGTAGGGCGCGTGATCGCCGAGAGGCCAGATGGCGTCGAACTGGCCGAAGAGCTCGACGCGCCGCGCGGGAAACACGGAACCAAACACCATGAGCCCTGCGTTCTGCACCGTTGGCATACCCGTTTGAGCAAGCTCCAGGTACGTCGCGGACGCGAGCACGGAGAAGCCACTTCCGCGAACGCCGATGTCGCCCGAGACGAGCTCGATGTTGTTGGCTGGATTCGTGCTCGTCGAGCCCTTCATCTGAAAGTGCCCCGTTGCGCCGATGCGCGCGGTCGTCTTTTGGTGTTTTCGAAAGCTCGTTTCCGACAAGTACGCAGTCATCGGTTGGTTCCCAATGGGCAGCTCGACGCGTCCGGTCGTCGCGAGGTCGGCGGCGATCGGCGAGAGCAGCTCGCTGAAGCCGGAGCGCGCGCCATTGCCCACGGTCGCGAAGAGTCGAACGGGCCCGTCGTACGCGAGCTCGATGCCCTGCGTCTGTCCGCCTGCGAATGCGTTCGAGTAAGACGAGAAGTCCGTCGTCGAGAGGCGTTGTGCCGCCGGCTCCTCGCCGCTGTTGAGATTCAGCGGGAGCTGCCCCGCACGAACGCGCAGCGTCTTCCAAATGACTTGTGCGTAGGCTTGTTGGAACGTCGCATCGCCGTTCGAGCTCGAGCCAATGCGCAATCGGAAGCTCACGGCGTCGTAGACGCTCGCGGTGACGACCAAGCGAGCACGCGGCACGCTGAACCCCGTGACCGTGTTCGCCTCGGGTCCGCCGCTCGCCGTCGACGTCCACCGTGCTTGCAGCATGGGCTCGAACGTGATCGCGCCGACCTCGCCGAAGTGCACCGTGGGATCGAAGACGGCGGCTTTTTCGAGGATGCTCGTGTCGTCCGCGAACGCGAGCGCCGGTGTGCACATGAACGCGAGGGTCGCGACGAGCGACCACGTTCTCATGACGCCGCCAACGGCAAGCACACGTTCACCGCGACGCACCCCGCGAGGAACACGCAGAACGAAACTCGATCAAAACATTTGTAGAGTCGTATGCGACCGAGCGAATCGAGCATATAAAGCGATATCGTCGATTGGACCAACGTCAGAAAGATGGTGCCAAAGCACGTTGCGTTGATCATCGCGGTCAACGTGAAGTGCGTCGAAGGCGGGAGATACGAGACGACGAGCGAGTTGTTGGCGATCGCGGCAAACACGGCTCCGACGCCCAAACCGAATCGAGGGTCCACGTGTTTCGGTTTGATGAAGAAAACGATGAGCGCGATCGCGACGGACAAATAGAGCGCCTGAAAATTTCGAAAATAGAGCGCCCAGCTGGGCGGTGCGATGAAGGTCGCATGGAGGAAGCGCTCGTGTTGAATCGCGGTCACCGACTTCGTGACGCGCACGCGCGATGGGACTGCGAATTCGCTGACGCCGCTCGCGCCTTCGTCGACGATGTAGCGGATGGGGTTCGTCGGGTGCGCGTCGTCTTCGACGAGGATCGGGAGCGACTCGTCGCCGAACGGGAAGCGGCCCGGATCGTACGACTTCGTGAGATGGGCCTTCACACGATATCGCTCGTACTGCTCCGTCGCGCTCGTGGAGCTTTCGATCTTCTCGCGATGGTCGATCGTGCCGTTGACGACGTCGAACGTCTCGCCGGGTTTGATGCGCGGGTCCGTCCAGCGAAACCAGATGTCGAAGTCCTCCGTCCACGTGCCGTCTCGGAACACGAAGTCCGTGATGCCGTTGACGTAGACGCCGACCTTGACCGGCACGCCCGAAGCCTCCGTCGCGGGTGCGCCGGCCATCGTTTGAGGCTCCGATTCGGCTTTGTACGCGTGCAGCGCGCGCACACCGTAGTAGCCGGCTAGTGCGTATAGAAGCGCGATTGCAACGGCCCACACCGCAATCCATCCCACATCGCGCCGCGTGATGACGTCGCTCATAGCGACATCACGAGGGCCGTGAGGGCGAAGACTCCGACGACGGCAAGCGTCAGCGCCGCGACGTAGGCGAGGCTCGTCTGGTGACGAAATCCGAGCGCGCACAGCCCTTTCACGCGACGCCGGTGTTGGAAGCACGCGACACCGAGCACGATCGTTCCGAAGGTCACCAACAATTCGCCCAGGCTCCTGACGCTGAAGGTGTGAACGCGCCATACGCCTTTGATCTCGACGTGCGCGAGGACGTCACCGAGCTTGCTGATCGTGAACCCGAACGTGATCATCGAGAGCGCGGTTCGGATCCAGCCCATGAGCGTGCGCTCCGTGGCGAGATACGTCCGATCGAGCGCAAGCGAAGTGGCCACTTCCAGCGCGGGTTTCGCTGCGGCTTGCATCACCTCGACGAATGCAAGCGGTCGTCCATGGACCGTCGCGCAGGACCTTCACCGGTGCGCAGTCATTTCGTCTCGACGAGCGCGTTGATCTTCCCGTCGCGAATCGCGTGCGCGAGCACGGCATGGTCCTTCTCGTTCTGATCGGCGTAGGCCACGGAGAAGCGGGCGATCGCATCATCGAACGCGTTGCTCTTGCCGAGGTAGCCGCTGATCATCACGGGATCGCCAGAGCGCGCGTGGGAGAGCGCCAGCGACTGCCCACACCACTTGGCGAACAGCTCCATCTCCGAAGCTCCGAAGGTCTCGACGGCGAACTTGATCTTCACGTCTCGAAGCTGGCGAACGTAAAAGTGACGGCCGCGCCTTCCTTCGGTCCAACCGAGGAAGATGTCACTGGTCGGCTGCATCAGCTTGTGTCCGTTCACGACGCGCTCGCCGTGGTTCGAGAAGGCGCTCTTGCCCGCGTACGGCTCGAGCACCGAAGCGCTGGCTTGTTTCACTTGCAGGATGAGGACGTCGCCGTCGTCGGCCGTCAGGAGAATCACCCAGCAATGGGTGCCGACGCTCCCGACGCCGACGACCTTGATCGCGGCGTCCTTGATCTCGTAGCGATCGAGCAGCACGCGCGTCGCGGGGGTCAGCGTCGCTCGGTAACCCTCGATGGCCTCCATGACGATTGGATGGACCTCTCCCGCGACGTGACCTTTCCAATGGAAGATGGCCGGGAGGTTGTCGCGAATGACCGGAGAGTCGCTCGACGTGTCCGCGAGCTTCGGGAAGATCCCCTCCGAGGTGCTGCTCTCCCGCTCCTTTGCGAGGCGCTTGATGGCGCGCCGGCGGATGTCGGGATCCTTGATGCCCGCGATGAGCGTCTCAGCGTCGATCGAATGGTACCAGAGGTCGAGCGCGTGCATTTCGCTGAAGTCGCCCATGTTCTTGCGGTAGGACCCGACGCACGTGAGGACGCATTCCTCGGCGACGGTTTCGCCGAGGCCATTGTCACGGCAAGCGATCACGAAGCTCGCCGCGAGGCGCTTGAGATCCCATTCCCACGGCGCGGGAAGGGTCTCGTCGAGATCGTTGATGGCGACGATGACCTGCCTCTCCGGCGTGGCGAGCCCGCGGAAGTTCACCAAGTGACAGTCTCCACCGCACTGCACGCGTATGTTGGTCGTGGGCAAGCTCGCGAGGTCGACTGCCATCGCGAGCGCCGAGCCTCGATAGAAGGTGAAGGGGGAGGCGGCCATGCGTCCGTGGCGAAGCGCGAGAAGCGAGGGGATGCGCCCCTTGTCGGCCTTCAGTAGCAAATGGAGCGGGTCCGGACGATCGTGCGGCGCTTTCCACGCGGCGTGCGATGCACGCGGGCACTCGTCGCGCAACGCTTTGCCCATCGCCCTTCGATCGGTTGGCGTGTGGTGGACCCCGTTCGTGATGTTCGTTGCGGCTTGCATGACGTCGACGGAATGCAAGTCGTCGTCCAATGCAGGACCTTCACGCGCACGCAGTTATTTCATGGTCGCGCGATAATCGATGAGCACTTGGTCCGCGCCTCGAACGCGAATGAGCCCGAGGCGCGGATATTCGATGTCGGTAATCACGTATGCGGCGCCTGTGAGCACGATCGCGAATACGACGATGTGAAGCGAGTGGCGCTCCTTCGCGACGGCCATGCCGTATCCCGCGAGCAGTGCTGCTGCCAGCGCCAGACCTCCGAGCATCACAAAGATGATCGTGGGCGGGTGCGTCTCGGTCGCGACCCGCTGCGTCGTCGCCATGTCGAACATGGCGTTGATGGGCGGCAACACGACGAGCGGATTCGGACCTCCCGAAGACCGCGTCGCGGCGACGGCGTCCGACCAAATCGCGTCTTCGAGCTTCTTCGAGCGCGCTGATCCCTCGATTTCGTTGTTCGCGTAGAGAGCGATCCTCGAATCGACGTAAGCGCGAAAGTTTTCTTTGATCGGCTCGCGTGCCTCGACGGGAAGCACTTCGAGACGCAGATACGCGGTGCTGATCGCGTTCGTTTCTTCTGCCATGAGCTGGCGGCGTCCATCGAATCGAGTCGCCGCGCCCGAGAACGTGAAGGCGAGGAGCAACCCGAGAAGGCCGTAGACCGCGGTGTCGATCGTCCCGTTGCCGGCTTGCGCCCCACTCGGATCGAATGCGAGCGCCTTGAGCCCAACGCGCCGCCCAATCTCGAGACAGACGACGATTCCGGCGAGCAGCCCAATCGCGAATAGCCAAGGAGGAATCATTCGACGCCCTTCGTCAAAAGTGCGTGCGTGTGTTTGGCGATCATGAGCTCCTCGTTCGTCGGTACGATCCACGCCGACACCGCAGAGTTTTTGGTCGTGATGCACGGCCCGCGACGTTCGTTGGCGTCGGTCGCCAGCGTCATGCCGAGCCACCGACACGCGTTCACGACTCGCGCGCGGATCTCGACGGAGTTCTCCCCGATGCCAGCGGTGAACACGAGCGCATCGAGCCCGCCGAGCACGGCCACGAGCGCACCGATTTCCTTGGCGACGCGATGAACGAAATAGTCGACGGCGAGTCGCGCGCGAGGATCATGGCTCTCCAGCAGCACGCGCATGTCGCTGCTGATCCCGGACAAGCCCAATAGCCCCGACTCCTCGTACAGCAATCGCTCCAGGCGCTCCGGCGACATGCCGCGTTGACCAACGAGATAGAGGAGTACGCCGGGATCGATCCCACCGGGACGCGTACCCATCGGGATCCCGTCGAGCGGCGAAAAGCCCATTGTCGAATCCTGACTCTCCCCACCACGAAGAGCGCACAAGCTCGCGCCGCTTCCGAGGTGCGCCACGATCACGCGTCCACTCGCAATCGCCGGCGCGATCTCCGGCAACGTCGCCGCGATATACTCGTAAGACAGGCCATGAAAACCATAACGCCGCACGCCGGTTTCGTAATATTCCCAAGGCACCGCGTACGCATCGGCGAGCTGGGGATGCGTGCGGTGAAAGGCCGTATCGAAACATGCGACTTGCGGGACGCGCGGCTGGGTTTCAGCGAGCGTGCGAATCGCCGCTAGATTGTGGGGCTGATGCAGCGGCGCGAGCGGAACGAGGCGCTCGAGCGCGGCCAGCACCGGTGCATCGACCAACACGGGTTTCGAGTACTCCGCGCCGCCGTGCACGACGCGATGACCGATCGCGAGAAGCGGCTCGCTCTCGAAGCGTGAGCGCAACCACGTACCGGCGAGCGCGAGCGCGTCGCTGACGTGACGCACTTCCGCGACGGCGAAATCGCGCTCGACCGACTTGCCGTCGGCATCGTTCACCGCGAGGCGCGGTTGGCTGCCGATTCCGTCGATCCGCGCGCGCACGGCGAGCTGCAAATCGTCGGCTGCCACGCGAAACAGTGAAAACTTCAGGCTCGATGACCCGGCATTGACGACGAGAATCGAACCCACGCTCATGGCACGTCACGAACGTGTGCATGAAGCGAGCCTCGGGCTGAAGTCGACGGAAACGAACACGCAGCACGTCTTGGGTCGCGAGCGCGACGCATGGGTTTCATGCGCACGCAGAACGTGCGACCTGCTAAAGCGGTTTGGTGTCCGACGCTCTCTACCTACGCGCGCTTCGGTATCGCTTTCCGACGATCGAGTCCGCGCTCGCCGAGATCGCGCACTTGCGAGCCGTTCTCACGTTGCCGCGTGAGACCGTTCACGTCGTCAGCGACATCCACGGCGAGTTCCGGAAGCTCGAGCACATCCTTCGCAACGGATCGGGGAGCCTTCGCTGGCTCGTGGAGCAAACGTTCGGCGACCGGCTGAGCGAGCCGCAGCGGACGACGCTCCTCAACATCATCTACTACCCGCGCGAGACCCTCCATCGCGTCGACGCCGCGTTCGTGCGCGAGACTCTCTTGCAAGAGCTCGAGCTCCTTCGATTGCTCGCCGGTCGCCACAGCTCGAGACACACGCGGCGGACGTTTCCCGAGGAGCTCGCCGAAGTCTTCTCCGAGCTGCTTTTGTCGTCGAGCCTCGCGCGCGATGCGGCGTACGTGGATGCGCTCATCGAGCCCTTCATCGCGGACGATGGCGGACTCGAGCTCCTTCGAATCCGTCGCGCACACGCTCCGCTCGCTCGCCGTCGACGAGCTGATCGTGGCGGGCGATCTCGGCGATCGCGGTCCGCGCATCGATCGCGTCATCGATGCGCTGAGGCACCAGCGGAGCGTCTCGATCGTTTGGGGCAACCACGACGCCGAGTGGATGGGAGCGTGCCTCGGACAAGAAGCGCTCGTCGCGACGGTGCTGCGCCTCTCGCTCCGCTACGGGCGCATCGCGCAGCTCGAAGAGGGTTACGGCATTCCCGTCGAGCCGCTCGAGCAGCTCGCCGCGAGCGCATATGCGTCGGATCCCGCGGAGTGCTTCCGCTCGAAGGGAAAGGATCTGCGCGATCCATTGCTCCTCGCAAGGATGCAGAAGGCGATCGCCATCCTCCAGTTCAAGCTCGAAGGTCAGACGACGCGGCGCAATCCCGAGTTCGACCTCGACCACCGAAATCTTCTGCATCGCATCGATCCCCGAGCGGGCACGGTGACGATCGACGGCAAGACGCACGCGCTGCTCGATCGCAGCTTCCCGACGATCGACTGGAGCGATCCCTATCGTCTCTCGGACGCGGAGGCGCGCTGCCTCGAGCTCGTGCGACGCTCGTTCCTCGACAGCCCGACGCTCTGGCGCGACATGCAGCTCGTCGCCGATCGCGGGAGCATGTTCACCGTGCGCGACGAGCACGTCATCTTCCACGGCTGCGTTCCGAGCGACGCGACGGGCGCGTTCGCATCGTTTCCGGTCGACGGCGAGCCTCGGCGGGGAAGGGCGCTCTTCGAAGCGTTCGAGCGCGTCGTGCGAAGGGCGTTTCAGAAGCGAGAGCAGAAGGACGTCGACCTTCTCTATTACCTATGGGCGGGCCCGCGCTCGCCGCTCTTCGGCAAAGATCGGATGGCCACGTTCGAGACGTATTTCGTCGCGGACAAGACGACGCACAAGGAAACGAAGGATCCGTACTTCGCTCTGCTTCACCAGATTCCATTCTGTCAAAGCGTCGCGAAGGAGCTCGGCGTCATGTCGGATCGCGCGCTCATCGTGAACGGGCACGTCCCCGTGAAGCTCGAGGAGGGTGAGTCGCCGCTCAAGAAGAGCGGTCTCGCGGTGACGATCGACGGCGCCTTCTCGGAGGCTTACGGCGACCACGGGTTCACGCTCGTCATCGACGCGAATCGCACGTACCTCGCGAAGCACCATCACTTCGAGTCCGGCGCTGACATCATCCCCGAGATTCAGGATCTCCGAACGAACACCGCGCCACGCCTCGTTCGAGACACATCGAAGGGCACGGAGATCCGCGAGGAGATCGAGGACCTCTCGAGGCTCGTCGAGGCGTACCGAAACCACGTCGTGTGAATCACGACGGCGCGGGCGCGAGGCGTGGGAACCAGAGCGTGAACGTCGTGCCTTCGTCGGGTTTGGTGTCGACGCGCACGTTTCCTCCATGGCGATGCATGGTCGCGTAGACGGTAGCGAGCCCGAGCCCGGTGCCGTCCGTTCCCTTGGTGGTGAAGAAGGGCTCGAAGGCGCGAGCCTGCACCTCGGGCGACATCCCCGGGCCGTCATCGATCACCGCGATCCAACTTCCGCCGTGCTCCTCGCCCGTGCGGACGGTGACGACTCCGCGATCGTGGATGGCGTCCACGGCATTGACGAGCAAGTTGAGGAGAGCGGACACGATTTCGCTCGGCTGCCCGAGAATCGGTGGCGCGCTTCCGAGCTCCTCGTGGAGCGCAGTTCCGCGCGCCAGGCGTGGCATCGCGAGGTGGATGGCTTCGCGCGTGAGCATGTTCAAGTCGACGACGACGAGCCGCACGTCGGGACTCTGTCTGCTGAAATGGCGCAGTCGCTCGATGACGTCGAGACCGCGCCTCAGCGCGAGCGTCATTGCGGCGAGCGCCTCACCGACGGCGACCGCATCGCCGCGATCGTTCGCGCGAGCCGCAACTTGAACGTGTAGCGAGAGTGGATTGAGGACGTTCTTCAGATCGTGCGAAACGCCGGCGGCCATCTCGCCGAGCATCCGGAGCTTCTCGCCGCGCGCGAGCGCCGCTCGGACCTTTTGGTCGCGGAGCGCGCGTTCGATCGCCGGAGCAAGCCGACCGAGCTTGTCCTTCAGAATGAAATCGTTCACGCCAGCGCGCATGGCCTCGACGGCCATCTCTTCGCCGATCGTCCCCGAGACGATGATGAAGGGGATGTCGAGCCCGCTCCCTTCCAAGATCGCGAACGCCGCAGCCGCGTTGAAGCTCGGCATCGTCCAGTCGCACAGAACCACGTCCCACGATTTTTCGGCGAGCGCGGAGCGCATCGCGTCGGAGCAATCGACGCGGTCGTACTCGACGACGCAACCTTCGTGACGAAGCTCGCGGACGGCGAGCTCGGTGTCGATCGCAGAATCGTCGACGAAGAGAATATGTAGCGTCCGAGGATCGCTCGGCGGAATCGAGTGGAAACGAATCGTCATCGATCACCCCCCGGTGAGATCGTCATGTGCCGATCAATGTGGCCATCTTCGGCGTACGTGTGCGACCCAGAAGGTGTCAACGCAGGCACGGACGTTTCGTCTCCGATTTCGGGCGCGCGCTCCACTTGCGCGCCGGATGAACGGTTTGCGCGTATGCGTCGCCGCCGTTCGCGGAGCCTGCAGTTTTCGCGGGTGGCCCAGCTCGTGCTCTGCAGGTTCAGCATGTCTGTCATTCGCTTGATCGTTTTCATCGCGCTCGTTGCGATGCTCGCGTGCTCGAGCGGCGGCGGCGCGGAGCAAGTCGACTTTCCACTCGACGCTTACGCGACCGTCGGCTCGCCGAGCGGCGATCTTCTCTACGCCCTGCGCAGCGCGCCGACCCAGCCGCCCGCGCGCGGCGCGATCACGCTCCTTCTCACGGTGACGAGCGCGGACGGCTCGCCCGCCGACGGTCTCGCAATCGACATCGAACCGTGGATGCCGGCGATGGGCCATGGCGCGTCGATCACGCCGTCGATCACGCCGCGCGGAAACGGCGAATACCTCGTCAGCGACCTCGTGCTCGTGATGCCCGGAACGTGGCAGCTGCGCGTGTCCGCGGCTTCAGCGACGACGATCATCCCGCTCACGGTGCAATAGAGCATGCCGCATGCGTGGGATCGTTTTCGTCTCGATGCTCGTCGCAACGCTCGCAATGGGCGAGGGGGTGGCGCGCGCGCAAGCGTGCTGCACGAGCACGAGCGCGATCTTCCCTGCGCGATTGGGTGACGGCGAGAACGGGCTCGTCGGTCTCGCAACGAGCGGCTCGGGTGCGTTCGGATCGTTCGACGACAAACGCGCGCTGCACGGTCAACCGAGCGGAGACGAGCGAGGTCGATCTCGTGCAGACCTTGCTCGTCACGGCGCGCGTCGCCGATCCGGTTCAAATCAACGTCGCGCTTCCGTTCGCCGAGACGTATCGGAGCGCAAGCGGTCGCAGCGAATTCGGCGGCGGCGTTTCGGACATGTCGCTGTCGATTCGGTGGGACGCGCTTCGCGCGCGTGGCTCGCGCCTCGGCGTCGCTCCGCTGGTCTCGCTCACGCTTCCTTCCGGCACGCCCATCGAGCAAGCGAAGAATCCGCTCGCGACCGACGCGACGGGAGTCGGAAGCGCGGAGCTCGGTGCAGGTCTCGCGCTCGAAAAGATTTTCGATCACACGCTCGTCGCGTTCACGGCGACCGCGCTCTTTCACGGCGCGCGCACCGTCTATGGCGTCCACTCGCAGCTCGGCCCCGACATCTCCGGCACGTTCGCGGTGAGCCACACGTTCGTGAGCGGAATCACGTTCGGCGGATCGCTCATGTACATGCAGTCGTTCGATTCGTCCGTCGATGATCGAACCGTCCCCGATTCGGCGCGCGCGCTCGAACAGGTCGCGCTCGTCTCCGCATTTCCGCTGCGCGCCGCGCACTCGCGCGTCCTCGCGTCCGTGTTCTTCGTTCCGCCGATTCCCGGCGTGGCGCAAAACGAAAACGGAGTGGTCGGTGCATCACTCACGTTCATCTACGGATTCTCGAACGCACATGCGACGTGCGCTCATGGCATTTGCGCGAGCGAATGACGTCACGCGCGTCAGAGAAGGATCGCTCCGGGTGTCGGATTCGGTCGCGCAGCTGACGATCGTGCGCGCTGCTAAGATCGTGACGAGATGCGGGGAATCGTTGCCATGCTCGTCGTGGGTGTCGTGGGCTGCTCGAGCTCGAGCAACGCGACGGGGCGGGCCACGGTGGACACCGACGTTGCGTCGCTGCCGGCTCATTTCGTCGGGTCAGCATCGGTTTCGCAAGCGCTCGGTCAACTCGTCCTCACGATCACCAACGTTCAGAGCGGGGGAGCGTTCTGCGAACCTGCCAACATGGCCGCTGGCGCAAACGTCGCGAACCTATCCACGCTTCAAGTCCGCGTGAATGCATTCACGGCGTCCGGCGATCTCGTCACGGGAACCTACACGAACGCGACGGCAGCGTTCACGACCACGGACTCGTCGTGCACGAACACGACGGGCGAGGTCGCAGCCAACGTGAGCGTGGTCATCGATGGATCCATCGAGCACATCAGCGGGCACGTGAGAGCGCTGTTCTCCGGTAGCCTTTTCGTCGTCGACTACGACGCGCCGAAGTGCGGGCCGCCGACGCCATCGGCGGACGCGAGCGCATGCACCGTGCTCCCCGCGTGTCCGAGCGGTGACGGCGCAGCGCTGTGCATCGACGGCCCGTGATGATTCGTCACTGCGGTTGCAACGGGCAGCCCTGCGGCGCGACCCAACCGAAGATGTTCACCCAGAACTGTTTGATCTGCGGGAGCGTCGTCCACTGCGAATCGAACTCGATCCATTCGTCGCCCCAAACGAACGCGCGACCTGCGCCGAGCTGGATCGCATACGCGACTGGCGTCGACGAGATGAACGCGACGGCCGTGCGCGTGCTCCCGTTGCCGCCGAGATCGGTGACCGCATAACCGCCAGCGAACGTCACCGACGTGAGGCCCACGGTCGTCGGGTGGGACGCGAAGCTCGTGACGGGCCCGTTCAAGAGGCTGCCGCTGTATGCGACCGAAAAAGGTTGAAGGAGAACGTTCGCGCGCCAATCGGTGCTCGTGCCGTTGTAACCCGACATCGCGATGAGCCCGCCGCCCGCCGAGACGCGCGCTTGCACGACGGCCGCCTCGGTCGGCGAAAAATCGCGCGCGAGCCAATCGAGGATGACGACGTCGAACGACGCGAGCGTTCCGCTGTCGATCGCCGGATCCGCCGCGTTCGTTTGGATGCGCGTCACCGACGTGCCCGCCGCGACGAGCCACGCCTGAAAATTCGACGAGTTGTTCGCGCCGGGATTTCCGAGGATGCCGATGTTGAGCGTCGTGCAGCTCACCGCGTCGCCGGCCTTCACGTCGCCGAACGTGAGCCCGCTGTCGGTCGCGGCTTCGCTCGCGGCCGTGTCGACGACGCTCGCATCGACGCTCGAGTCCGCGCCGCCGCCATCGCCGAAGACTTGTTGGGAGCTCCCGCACGCGACGAGAAGGAAGGCGAAGTAGTGCCAGCGCATTCAGGCAGGATAGCCGACTACGACGCGAGGAACCGGTTTCGCGCGGGATCGTTGTAGCGCTGACCAGTCGATGGCGAACGGCGAGACGCGGCTCACGCCGTCGCGCCAGCGGATCGTGAGCCCCCGCGGCGTCACCTCGCGGTAGTTGCTCGTCTCGGGGAGGTCGAGGTTCGTCGCGCCGCCGGCGGAGAAGAGCGTGAAGAGCGTCGCGTCGGGGAGATCGTACGTGGTGCGGAACCCTTCGACGATGCGCTCGTGACCGCGCACCATGACGGTGCAGCCGATCCGCGCGAGGAAGCTTCCGCAGCTGGTGCGAGCCGTAGCCGAAGCGGGCGGCGGCCTTCTGCAGCTCGTCGGGGACGACCTCCGTGTCGCTCGGATCGCTCCACATCATCTGGAAGCGCAGATCGGGATCGTTGAGCGACGAGAGGTCCTTCCACTTCTCCGCGAGCGCCGCGTCGCGGGGGACGCCCGCGTGCACGAAGAAGAAGCGATCGAAGGCGAGCGACGTCGGCGAGCGCCTCGAACATCTGCATGTACTCGCGGAAGTAGGCGTCGCTCGCCACGCCCTTGCAATCCCATCATCCCCTCGGCCGGGCGCACCGGCGCGAGGATGCTGCCCCTCGTGCTCGAGGTAGTACTCGTGGTTGCCGCGCAGGAAGTACACGGAGTCTGGGCACGGTGACGAACAGACGCATCGCCATGCGCAGCACGCCGTCGAAGCTGAATCGCCCGCGATCGATGTAGTCGCCGAGCAGCACGAGTCGCGTGTCGGGCGTGTTCTTCGGATCGTCGGCGTGCGCCTGCACCTTGGCGAGGAAGTCGGTCTGCATCAGCGCGGCCTTGAGGCACGAGTAGCAGCCGTGCAGTGTCGCCGAGGACGATGAGCTCGTACTCGGTGCCGGGATTCGGGCGGCAGGACGTAGACGTGCCCGTCGAGGAACGGCGCCTGACCCGCGAACTCCGCGAAGCTCTGGCGCCCGGCGAGCTTGCCCGCGCCGGCCGCGCGTTGCTTCTCGAGCGTGCTCATCACGTTTCGCACGAGCTCGATGTCTTCCGACGCGCTCTTCACGAAGCCGGCCTCGTCGCGCGCGTAGACGCGCTCTTCGCGCGTGAAGAACGGGTGGTCGTCCGCGCGCGGGACGAGCACCTCGGGTTTGTCCATCTCGATGCGGCGATCGAAGACGGTGTCCGGGCACCTCCTCCATCTCGATCTCGATCGGCGCCGTCGAGCAGCCGCTGGATGTCGTCGCGGAGGCGCGCTTCCTCGGGGTGAACGACGCCGTCGGCCTCGATGAGCTCGCCGACGATCTCGAAGAGCGCCGTGCGCGCGTCGTCGTCGAACGGACGAAGCAGCTCGTAGCAACGCAGCGCGAGCTTCGCGTAGACGAACTGCTCGGTGGTCTCGCCCTCGGCGACCGACTCGGTGAAGAGCACGGCGATCTCGCGATCGATCTTCGCGGCCACGCGCTGGAACTGCTGCGTCGCGCGCTCGATGGCCACTTGCCGCGCGAGCGGATCCATCTTGGCCGCGAGCATCCGCTCCTCGACGAGCCTCGCGATCTTCTCCTGGACGAAGCGCTTCTCGGAGAGCGCGAACTTTCCGTCCATGTGCCCGAACGCGGTCAGCAGGAAGACGATCGCCAGCATCTGCTGCTTCGCGACTGCGGGATCCGAGCTGAACATCGCCGCATTCTCAACCGGCGACGGTTTGTGCGCAACGCCCGTTAGTACCAGCCACCACCGAGCGTGAGCAGGACGGACGTGATGACGGAGGTCGTCGGGAAGCCGGAGTCCGTGATGAACGTCGGGTGGATGTCGACGCCGAGCATGAAGCCCGAGCGGTGTCCCCAACGGCGTTGTCCGAACGCGACGCCGATGCGACCGTCGATGCCGAAGAATCCTTCGGTGAAGCTGTTGACCGAGAAGACGTCGTACGACGGACCGACGCCGACTTGGAAGACGTCGGCGAAGGTGAAGTCGACCATCACCTCGTTGTTCCAAATGCCGCCGATGAAGATGCTGTTGCCCGCGCGATCGCCGACGCCGCCGATCATCGCGTGCGTTTGGTAGTAGACGCCAAGGAGCGGGTTGATCTGGACGCCGAGCTGTCCCCAGAGACCGCCCGCGCCGCCGATGTTCGCGCCGATGTACGGACCGCCCGTCGCGCCGATCGCCCAGCGGACGTGCGGCCGCGTGATGTCACCCTCTTCGACCATGCCGCGCCGCCGCCCGTAGTAATAAGGCGGAGGAGGAGGCGGGGGCTGCGCCACCACGACGACGCGCGGCGGCGGCGGAGGCGGGGGCACGCCGACCTGGACTTGGACTTCCTGAGCCCACGCTGCATGTGAAACGGCAAGCATGGGAAGGGCTGCGAGAAGGCGGCCGATCTTCATTTAAGGGACCTCCGAAAAAACCCGGCGCAACTTGGACGAGCGAGCTCGACCGTTATTCAGTGTACGCCTCATGGCAGGCAGCAGGTCAACTGAGTGCAACCCCAGTAGCGTACCTGTGGGTCGTACGCGCAGGATGAGAAGGTCGAACACGATGTCGCGCCGGCATCGACGGAAGGGCAGTCGGTGTCGTTGATGCACGCGTCGCCTTTCGTGTGACAGAAGTAAGGGGCGGGCGACGAATACGAGCAGCTCGATACCGACGGCGAGCAATAACCATCAGGCCCACAGTCCGAGTCCACAACGCAATTGCCTCCGGGGTCGCAAACGTTCGCGGTGTTGTCGGTCGCTGACGTGCGGCAAACACAAGGCGTCGTGGGACCACAATCCGAGTCGGTGAAACATTTGTCGTAGGAACACCCGCCGGGACCGACGAGGCCTTCGAAAGGGAAGCAGCGACCATTCTCGCCGGCGGTGCAGTCGGAGTCCGATGCGCAGCCGCTCGCCTGTCCTTGTGGGTACGGTTGCATAGACGGTCCTGGACCACGCTCGGTGGGACAAGACGCAGACGTTGAACGATGGTTGACGGGGACGCCCGCATCGCGGGCTTTGGCGGAATCGACTTTCGCACCATCGCTCGCCGCATCACTCGCGTTGGTGATGTCGCCATTTCCACACGCGGTCAGCGCAACGAGCGCTGCCGACATCGTGAACGTCCTCAACGTCCCCACGACCATCATGATGTGCGGGGTTGCGCGTTGGCGCAATCTTCGGAGCGGGACACGGGTCCCGCGATTCGGCGATTTTACAACCGGTGGCCGTTCACGTGCGACGCCGATTTCGTGCCGAGTTTTCCGTGCGATCGTGTTCGACGGCGCGGTCGTTTGCGCGACCCCGCGCGACGCCATGCGACATCGTGTTGGGCAATACACAGGCAACGGGGTAACCGCGCGTCACTCAGCGTCGTCGTTCGCGTCGGTGACACCAGCGTCACACGATACGGGCTCACAAACCCAGACCGCGCTTCGACAGTAACAGTCGATCGTGACCACTCGCTCGCCACAGGCCTGCAACTGCGTGCCGCACGCAAACCACCCCGGACAATAGGTGCCCGCAGTGACGAACGGACAAAAGCCGCTATCCCAGTCGATTTGCCCAACGTCGTCGTCAGCGTCGTCAGTCCCGGCGTCGCAGTCGGCTGCAACCGTGCCGTACTGCGGATCGTAGAAACAGCACTTACCTGGCGGACAAGGGCAATCGACGGTGCAGATCGGAGCGGCGCCAAGGTCACACGCGGCAATCAACGCCGCCGCAACGGCGACGAACAGAACCGCAGCAAACGCGCCTCGCACGCTGCTGATCTTAGCACCGTACTCTTACAGCGCCCTCGATCGTCCGAGCGCATGCGTAGTCGAGCGCACCGCCGTTGCGGCATGCAACGTATCGTCGGGCAACACGCGAGCGCGCGGGCTAGAATGCGAATGTGCGTTGGAGCGGGCCGTTGCTTAGTGCGCTGCTGGGTGCATGCGATGCAACCGCGTGCGACCAAACATCGGCGCCGCTTCCGCAGCCGGAGCCGACGCCGTGCACCATTGCGATTTCGGGCGCGGTTACGAAAAGTCTGACGACGACGTGCGGGGTGTGGCACGGCGAGAACTTCGGCATCGTCCTCGATGTCAGTGCGCCGCTCGACGGCTCCACGACGACCACGCTCGACTTTTCAATCCAAACGGGCAGCGACACACCCGAGTCGACGTACACGACGGACAACACGTTCTACGCGATCGCTTACTTCTCCGACTCGTCCAACGCGTTTCGTGGTGGCTGGTGCCCAGACATTTGGAACACCGACACGGGCGATGGCGGCGTCACCTGCGATGGCGTCGGCGTACCGAGCACGCCGGGCTGGTTCACGCTGAAGGACACGACGAGCGGCGCGCTCTCGCATGGCACTCTGACGGTCGATGTCACCGGGATCGGGAGCGTCTCGGGTAACACTGCGCACGTCGTCGTTACCTTTTGAAGCGCTTCTAGAATCCACCTCGCGTGAGCACTCGTCGAAAGTTCACGCCCAAAAATGAGCCGCAACGTCATTCGGTTGATGGCGTAGAACGGTCTTCTTTCGGCGCTGCGAGTTCAACGCGTATCGTTCGCCCTCGAAGAAGCGCGCCGTGGGTCTTCGCGATGGCGTCGTCGAGCTGCTTTGGGCTCTTCAACGTGACGAACGCGATTCCCCGTGCGACCCCTTTCTCATCGTGTGGCAGGTGGACGTCGAGCAAGTCGAACCCAAGTCCGGAGAAGAGGCCCGCGATGTCTTGTTCCGTGGTCCCATAGAAGAGATTTCCGAGGAACAGGCGCCCGCTCTCTCGAAGCGCTTGACGCCGTCGACGAGCCGCGCCGACGGCGTTCTTTGGCTCTTTCAGGTCGTGAAGTTCCTCAAGCGCGCCCTCGGCCAAGAACTCGCTCGACCGAACCGGCCACGACGCCGCGTGCGCGTCGAGGTACTTCACGATTTCTTCGGCATTGTCGAAGATGGTCACTTCCGAAAAGTGGGCGCCACGTCCAGCGCCGATTCGCGTTGCGATACGGTGCGCCGCATCCCTGTCAGCAAAATAGGTGTCTTCGGCGCACGCCGCGAGGTAGTCGAGGTGTCCGATGATTTCTAGGTGCACCGCTCCGGCAGAGGCGATTGACACGAGGTCCGCGTCGTCGATGACGTCCAACCGCTGATGTTCGGCGACAACGCATCGCGCGTTGACGAGGTACCGAAGCTCCGCGCGAATGCGCTCCGCGTCGTGACCCAACATGACGAGCTGCTGAACGAGCGCGGACGTCTTGTGGTAGCCGCGCAAACCCGACGGCCCTTTCTTTTTCTGACGCGTGTGCAGGTATCGAAGGATTGCGACTCGTACGAAGTGGTCAGGCAGCGGGTCGGCGGGAACGCACTGGAAAATGTTTTTCACGTGCGCGGTGTCGCCATCGTAGAAGCGACGATTCACTCGAAGTAGGACGCGCGACACGAGCGGAAGTGGAAGCGTGTGGCGCCCTTCCTTCTGCCGAATCTTGAAAATCTCGTCCTCGCCGATGTGGCCGCTGCTGCAAAACTCGACGAAGAGCTCGAGCGCGCGGCGGACGTCGCGACCAGCTAGGCCGGTGAGGATTCGTCGCAAGAATTTGTCGTGTTCGTAGAGTGACCGAAGGATGCACGTCAGGTACATGCCTTGGTCGTCCGCGGGATACGTCACCTTCATGCCGTTGGGCAGTGCGTACGTGATGACCTTTTCTTTCGTCGTCGATTCCATTTCGCGCAGTGCGAGCGCGATGCGACTTGAAAGAACTTCGGTCAAGCGTGGCGGTTCGATACGGAAGACCAGGTCCTTCTGGGCGGTGTCGAGGGGAGGCTTGTTGCGATGCAGGTCGTACGTCGAATCGCGCAAAGGCAGAATGACGACGCAACGCAGCTCCTGCTGCGTCCAGTGCGCGAGCTGAAACATCAGCAACTGCTGCTCAAGGTCTCGCTTGTCGCAGTTGTCGAGCACGATGACGAGGAGCTTCGAGCGCTCGGTGCAAAGGTATCGACTCAGCGCATGAGCGGTCGCGAGCTTGTTTCGTTGGAGTGCCAGTAGCTCGTCGGCGAGACGTGTTCGGTACTCGATGCTGTCCGGCGGCAGGAGCGCGAGAGCGCCTCGCTTCAGCTTGTTGAGTTCGACGCCGTAGACTTTCTGAAGTTGGTCGAGTTCGTCGAGGTCAACGTCCGATTGGGACGCTTTCAACTCGCCGATGATTTGGCGGAGCAGCCAGTCGTCTGCGAACTCCTTCTGGCTCGGCGCGAGATTCATGTCGATGCGCAGCCACGTCGTCTTCGCGAGCACTTCTTTCGCGAGGGCAACGTTGACGAGGTAGTCGACGAACGTCGACTTACCCGAGCCGACACTCCCGACGAGCAGCATGATTTGGTGCTCAAGCGCGCGGCCGCGACCAAGTACGTGTTCGATTTCTTGCGGGCGCTGCGAATCTTCCATCGACGCGACGTGCGACACGGATGGCGGCACAATTTCGCGAATGAGTCGGTCGATTGGTTCGACGTAGCGTTCGCGACGCAGCGACCGAACGTACGCGTTCTTCACTAGGTACGCGCGGTCCTGCAACGTCGTCGGGCTGAAGATGTGGCGGAAGTTCGTCGCCAAACGCGAGCCGAACGTGTTGTGCCCGATCTCTTCGTTGCGAACCGAGAGACCGCCGAGCAAGGACACGGGGCGTTCGAACGGCCGCTTCGCGAGCTTGTCGCGCAACCGGTCTGCGTGCCGTTGCAGCGCTTGCCGCCCAAGGGCGTCGACGAGTGCGGAAAATCCGATGTCACTCACGGTCATGTTTTCCAGCGCGACGTCGTGGTCGACGCTCGTCGAATCGGCTGCGGTGGACACGATGTGCTGTCCGTTGGTCGCCGCAACGCGAATGCACGGGTTCACGCCAGCGGGAAACAGCGAGTTCAGCTTCGCCGCGTACATGCGCGCTTCGTCGAGCGCCTCGTCGAGATTTGCGTCGTTGGGTTCTTTCGCTTCGATGACGAGCACCGGCAACCCGGCGAGCAGGACGATGTAGTCGGGATAATGAAGCCGTCGTTTGTCGCCCTTGCCGATCTCGAGTCGGCGAATCGACGTCTTCGTCAGAACCTCGGCGGCAGCATAGCCGAGCCCTTCCGGCGCTGGCGTTGTCAGAAAGGGCCAGACGAGTTTCTGCTCAACGTCGCTTTCGGTCAGGAGGTCGCTTCGGTCGCAAAACACGATGGCAGCCTACCGCACCTGCTTGTCGAAGTAGCGCGGTAGCGCGCGGCGTCGCGCGGCGTTACAGAAGGGATGCGCCCACCGTGATTTGAGGCGCGGAAAGACATTTCGCATCGTGCCCGAATCGGAATCGTACAAACCGGCGCCCGATGCACGTGCCGACGAAGCGCAATCCACGACGAACGAGAGAGAGCCGTCTTCGTCGCGCCTACGCGAACCGCGTTTCGATTCGTTGGAGCAATTGAGGGACGCGGTCAAGGTCAAGTGCCGCGAGCACATTCGCGAGCGCGCGAACGGTGCGGCGACCGCGCTGAAGGACGTACAAGGGACCGAGACGTTCGACGTCGACGCGTTCGAGGCGCGCTTGCGCGAGTCATTCGAAAAGTGTGCTCGCGTCGATGACTCGTTCGTCCTGATGGCCGAGCTCGACCGCGTACTCTCCAGGGTCATCGCGCGCCTCGACGCTACGCCGGAAGCGGATGACGATTACTTCACGTCGCTGCTGCGACACGCAATCGGCTCTCGATGCCAAGGTGCTGACGGTGGTTTCGATATGTCCTTCGGCGACCGGTGGAGGTATTTGCAACGGGTCGGTCCTGATGGGCTCCCGCGTGGAATCAGGGAACGCAGAAGAGAGCGATGGCCGCTCGGGTCGACGCCGCGCGCGATGCTCGTCGCGGGCTACGCGACGGCGCCTGGTTGCTTTTGGGGTAGGGGCGTGCCGACGGTGCGCGACCTGGCGTGCATCACGCTTCTTGCAGGGTGCTTCCCGGGTGGTGCTCGGCAGCAGCAGAGGGACGGGCACAAACTGACGCTTCCGACGCTCCTTGAAGTGGTCGGCGCCGAAGACGCTGCTGTTCAAGCGACCCTGCGTCACGCACCACTTCCGCCGCGCGACAAATCGCAGCCGATGACCGACGTCGAACGGTATGCACGTTGGGTCCGCGATGGAATGCGGTGGCCTGCGAAAGAAGCAACGGACGACGAGCCCCCTACAGGTTGAACGGACGTCGTAGGGAGTTCGTGGCGCGAGACTGCGGCAATGTCCGCGCATGCCTGCAGCCAATCTGACGCCTCACGAGCTGCGCGAAATCGCCGCTCGCGCGTACTGTGACCCGCGAACCGTCCGCGCGTACCTCGCGGGTCGAAACCACCACTCGACAACGGCGGCGCGAATCGAGCGCGCCCTGCGCGAACTCGGCCTCGACCGGCGCAATCGGATGGCGTCGTGAGCCGCTATCAACGAAAGAGCGGTTCGCCTTCGAAGAAGCGCAAGCGCGAGCGCCACACGCGACAGGCGCCGACTCTTCACGTCATCGAGCTTTGTCCGTGCGGCGAGTGCGAGCCGCGCATGTACCTCGCGTCGCACGACGACACGACGCATCACGCGACCAAAGGTTCGCGGTAGGTCGTGGCGCGCGCGTCCTCCACTCGGGCCTCGGCCGCTCACCACGGTCAAGGTGCCCCCTCGGGCCGGCGCATGCCGACCGAGGCCCGAGTGGACGACGACCGCGCATGGCCGAGAGAGGCAGCGTTCGGTCCCGAGGGGGCAGGGGGTGAGCCGCGAAGCGGCGAGGGGGCGAAGCCCCATGGTGCGGGGCGCGGGGCGGAGCCCCGCTATGCGCCGGGTACGAGTAACACCCGGCGCATTGGGCCAGCAGGTCACGACGACGAACGGGCGAAGCACGGCGTTGCGAAATCCAAATCTCCTCGCGTTGTCCTTCTTGCTCGTCGCATCGACTACCTCACACTCGCATTCAAGGGCCCGCTCGACGAGGACGTCGAAGAGTTGCTGTGCGAGCGAGCGTTGGAAGTTCAATCGCTGCAGACGGCCGTTGCTGTGGAGGTCACGCCGGGCGTCGCGTTCTCGATGGCGCTCGGCTCGCGCGACGGGTGGTGGTACTTGGAGAACGCCGACGCGCGCGTCGTCATCAACAAACATGCATCGCGCGGCTGGCTTGTCGCCGTCGAGATGAGCGGCGTAGCGCTCGCGCGCATCGGACACGTCGTTGCAATCGAACGCGCACGCGTGCTCGCCTCGAAGCTGTTGGCGCGCGTGGACGACGAGCGCGTGCGGCGCGTCGACATGTGCGCCGATTTCGTCGGGTTCGATTTGCCGAACATCGACCCGCACGCGTGGCTCGCGCAGCGACGATGCAAACAGGTCGACCACGTGCGTCTCGATACGTACCGCGAAGGCGACGAGTGCACCGGGTTCACAATTGGAAAAGGCGCGGTCGTCCTCCGCGTCTACAACAAGACCGAGGAGCTAAAGGCGAAAGGCGACGCGACGAAACGCGCGGAAGAATACGCTCGATGGGAAGCGGCGGGCTGGGACGGACAGTCGCCGGTGACGCGCGTCGAGTTTCAACTGCGCGATGCGGCGATGAAAGAGCTTGGGTTGCGCGACGTGCCGCACTTCGCCGAGCGCCTCGACGACGCGTGGGCGTATTGCACGCGACGATGGTGCCGCCTCGTCGAGCTCGGCACACGCACTCGAAAGAAACGTTGTGAAACGGACGCGCGATGGGAAGCGGTTCGCAACGTAGAGTTCGTGTGTAACGCGGAACCCGCGAGGCGAAAGCGCTCACGCGGAACCGTCGACGCGCGTCATGCGATTGGTGCCGTCATCAACTACACGTCGCGCGCCGGTTTGGGCGGTGGGTTCCCGCTCGGTTCGAGCGGGCGCGAGAAGACGCGCGACTGGACCGACGAATACGCGGATGCGTGGGTGCATTGGCTCTTAGAGGAACGCTTCGGGCGGGCGTCGCGCGCGGCTGCCGACGAGCTGCTTCGAACGGCGCCGAGTCGACGCGAAGCTGCCGCGCGCCTCTACGAGAAGGTGAACGCGACGCACGCGCGCGTTTCCAATCTCTTTGCCGTCGACGAACGTCTCGCTCTTGAGGACGACGACGATGCGCTGCGCACGCGAAAGGAAACGCGATGACGAGACCGCGATGGCACACGCCGCGGTTGCGACTGCACCGCGAGTTGCTCGCGCGAGTGCGGCTCCGCCAAGACCCCGAGGTCATGCGTGAGGTGATGGCAGCGCTCCTGCGCGTGCTGTCGCGCGGCGCGGTTCGCAGCCAAACGAAGCTTCGCAAGCGAGTGCGCGCCGAGCTTGGCGCGGTCCGCGATGGTGACGTCGACGCCGCCGTCGAGTTGCTTGGTCGCGGTGTCGTCCGCGGTCGCGGTTCACGCGGTTCGACGACGTACACGCTCGACGCGCGCGCGCTCACCTTCGAATGGCGACGTGTGTTGGCAAAACTTCAACAACAGAACTGACGACCGTGGCCGACCGTGGCCCCAACGTGGCCCGCCACCGTGAGGACTTGTTGCACGAGTCGCAAAACCACGTCGTACGAACCCGAAGCAACCCACAACGAACCCACGCGAAAGGCTTACGAAAGGCATCAAAATGGCATCGAAACAGGTAGTGACGACCGTGGCACGCGCGCGAAGCAAGCAAAGAACTATCGAACCGCGTTGGGAAACCATCGAAGCGGCTGCTGCACGGCTCGACCTCGACCCGCAAGCGCTGCGAGCGCGTTGTCGTCGCGCTGCGCGGCGCGCGAAAGACGGAGGTGTGGTCGCCGAGCTTGGAATGGGCGTCGTCGCGCGCAAGCTCGGCGTGACGTGGCGTGTGTACGTGCCGTCCGCGGCATGACCGTCGCGTGGTGTAGCGCGGCGTCATGCTACGTTGCGTCTGTCGCACGTGGCGGCCGCCCAGGAGTTTCATCATGGGCGCAAAGAATCGAAGCGGCGTCCGCGTCGTCAGGCGCGGAGGTCGCAACGTCCTGGTCATTGATTTTTGGTTCACGAACAAGAAGGGGCAGCGCGAACGCTGTCGCCGCGATGCGTCCGTGCAGCAGCGAACCGCTGCGCGCGCGGAAGCCGAGCGGTTGCAACGCTTCGCCGCCGAGCACGGAACCGTCAAGGCATCGCCCGCGGTTCCGACGTTCGAGCGCTTCGTCGAGGAGCAATTCGAACCGCTCGTCATGCCGAGCTACTCACCCGCGACCCGCGAGCGTTACGCGCGCTTGCTTCACAAGGAAGGCGTGGTCGAGCAGCTTGGTCGCGTTCGACTCGACGCCATCGGCGCGCGGGAGTTCCGCCAGCTCGAAGCGTTCGTGCGCGAACGTGGCGTCATCCCTCGCCAGCATCTCATCATCGTGCGGAACGTTCTGAAGACGGCCGTCGAGCACGGAGTGATTGCGGCGATGCCGTCGCTGCCCAAAGTGCAGAAGCAACGTTCGAAGTTGCCGAGCGCGCCGCCGAGTGAGCTTGTCACGCGGCTGCTCGACGCAACGAACGAGCGTTGGTTGCGCGTCGCTATCGCGCTCGCGTTCTACGCGGGACTGCGAAGCGGTGAAGTGCGAGCGCTTCGCGTCGGAGACGTCGAGCTTCGTTCGCGCGTGCTTCACGTTCGCAACGCTCTTTCGGACGACGAGCTGTGGACGCCGAAAGGGCGAGCGGAACGCGCGATACCTGTCGCGTCAGCGCTTCGCGAAGTGCTCGCGGTTGCGACCGCGGGATGCAAAGCGACCGACGCGCTCGTCGCGACGGACGGGCGAGCGACCGTGACCGTCACGGGGCTCGGCACCGTTCCGACGCGACAGCGGCTCTACAAAGCGTTCGTCGCGTTGCAGCGCGCGAACGGCGTCGAGCGGCCGTGGGGTTTTCATTCGCTGCGCCACGCGTTCGGCACGCACGTTCTACGGAACGGCGGCAACGTCGAAGCGGTGCGCGAGCTGATGGGACACCGCGACCTCGAAACGACGAGCCGCTACCTGCACGCCATCGCCGATGATAGGAAGGCCGCGATTTCGACCTTCGATGGGCAACGGGTGGGCAACGGCCCGCTGCACTGAACGTGAAGCAAGCTTCTTCAGCTTCCTTCGTGATGTTTGGAGCGGGACACGGGATTCGAACCCGCGACATCCAGCTTGGGAAGCTGGCACTCTACCAACTGAGTTAGTCCCGCGAACTGATGTGAGGCGTACCACAAAAGGAACCGGCCCGGACACGTGAGCGTCCGGGCCTGGTTCGTGTTGCACACTAGCGGGGACTTAGCCCCGCGATCGGCTCCAAGTCGAGGAAGCCGCTGCATGGTCCGGTTTCACGCTCCGCGCATGCGCAGGAGCGTGGACTCCGGTCTCAGCTCAGAACCTCCAGGTTGGAGCCATAAATACTATGCATGATCGTGCAACCTCCTCGGGACATGCCCGACACTCGGGGCCACTGCGGTCATCGCAATGGGCAGGCGAGTGTTTCCGTGTGACAGGGCATAGGCTTCCCTACGCCGCGCTCTCGCCGAACGCACGTGCTCGCATCGTGGATGCGTCACTGCCGGACCATTCCGGGCGCCGGTGAAGGCAACCCACGTTCGGCTCATGATCAAAACGTAACACCGCCTCTCAACGACGACCAGTTCGAGACAGGCTGACCGAGCTCTACCTTTTCGCGGTCAGGGTGTACGTGACGTCGCAGGGCAGGGAATCGAACTGGCCTGCGAGCAAACCGCCGCAATTCGAGCCGTCGTCGAGGGTGTAGTGGTAGGCGATCGTACCCGTGAAATTCGCGGGATCGGCGGCGGTTCCGAGCGCGGCCGTGAAGGCGTCGCTGCGGACGACGCCGCAGTACGGGCCTCCGCCGTCGCTTCGCGAGAGCGTGAAGATTTCGCTCGTCGTGATCGAGACGTTGCCCTTCGGATCGACCGTGCCGGAGAGCGCGGGCGAGCTGTCTTGAAGCCAGAAGAGCGTCGAGCCGCTGCGCGAGAGGCGCACGTCGAACGCCCACGGATCGACGGGCTGCATGCTTGCGCCGCACGTCTGCCCGCCGAGCGTGCCCGTCACCGCGTACGTTCCGAGCGATGTGCCGGGCTCGTGCGCGAGACACGCCGCGCCGAGAACGAAGAGCGGGAGCGCGAGGATGAAGCGGCGCATGATCTCGGGCTATCAAACGCGCTCGCAAACGGGCAAGTTAGCGAAGTGACCGCGTGGGATCTTCGCGTAGCGCGTGGGACGTGCGCGCTCGGCGTGCTGCTCTTCGTCGTCGCATGCTTGGTCGGCGGCGCGACGGACGAAGGATCCATCACGTGGGGAACGCGCGTCGCGCGGGCGCTCCCGCTCGTTTCGATTGTGCGGCGCGGCGGTGACGTTTCTCGTGATGCGTCGCGCGGAGCGGCGAGGGGAGTTGCTCGCGCTCGAGTCGATCGGGTGCAGCCCTGCGCGCGCGGCGCTCTTCGTCGTCGCGGCCGCGTGCGCGCTCAGTGTCGCTTCGGCGATCGCGGTCATCGCGCTTCGCAGTGCATCGCTCGATGCGTTTTTTCCTCGCGCGTCCGCGCACACGGAGCCGCGCGTCGAGGAGGACGCGTTCATCGACGACGCGCGCGGCGTTCGAATCGATGCGTCCGGCGTGATGACGCGGCGTGCGGCCGAAGCGAAACCCGACGAGCGAATCGCGGAATCGGGACGCACGGTTTCGGCGGCGGGCGTGCTCGTCGCGCTCGGCGTGGCGCTTCCGCTGATCGCAGCGCGGGCGACGCGGCGCGCGTCTCGTCGCCTCGCCGGTGAAATCGCGGGCGCGGGCGCGATGTGTGTATTATGCATCTTTCTCCTGCAGGCCGCCGCAGCGGGACGCGCACCGCCCCATCTCGCGCTCGTCCCCGCGACGGCCCTCCTCATCTTCGCCGTCGTTCGCTATCGTCTGCCAGCATGGTGACGGGCTCAGGCGGTTCGACCGAAGGCGCTGACTTCTGCATTGCGGTGCACGGAGGTGCGGGCGACGTGCACAAGGACAAACGCGCCGCGCACGCAGACGGATGCGCCATCGCCGCGCGCGCGGGCGCCGAGATTCTCCGCGCGGGTGGGAGCGCGCTCGATGCGGTGCAGCGCGCCGTCGAGACGCTCGAGGACGATCCGCGATTCAACGCGGGCACGGGCGCATGCCTCACCGAAAATGGAAATCTCGAGCTCGATGCGTCGATCATGAACGGCGCGGATCTCGCGGCGGGTGCGGTGTGCGCGCTCCCACCGTTTCTTCATCCGATCGCGATCGCGCGCGCGGTGCTCGACGACGGGCGTCACGTTCTCTACGCGAGCGAAGGCGCGGCGCGCTTCGCCGAGGAGCACGGCTTCAAGCGCGAGCTCCCCGACGCGATGATCACCGGGACCGTGCGCGAGCGATTCGCGCGCGGCGCGAGCGCGCCCGAGGGCTACGCGGGCAGCACGGTCGGCGCGGTCGCGCGCGACAAGCACGGTCACGTCGCGGCGGCGACGAGCACGGGCGGCACGTTCTTCAAGCGCGATGGCCGCGTCGGCGACACGCCCATCGTCGGCGCGGGAACGTACGCCGATGACGAAGCGGGCGCGGCGAGCGCGACGGGCATGGGCGAAGCGATCATCCGCGTGTGCCTCGCGAAGTCCGTCATCGATTGGCTCAAGCAAGGGCTCGGCGCGGAGGACTCGGCGCGCGCGGCAGCGCTCTTGATGGAAGAACGCGGGCGTGGCCGTGGCGGTCTCGTGCTCGTCGACGCGCGCGGTCGATTCGGCTTCGCGCGGACGACTCCGACGATGTCATGGGCTGCGGTGACGTCGAAAGACGCCGAGCCACGCAGCGGATTCTGAGCTACTTGTCGCTCTCTTCTTGATGCTCGGCGGGCGTCGCCTTGCGATCGAGCGCGTCCTGCAACCCACAGCGGAGGCGCACGGCGCGCTTCACACGCTTGGCTTTGAGCGGCGTGGAGAGCCACTCGTGACGCTTACGAACGTTCCAAATCGCACGGTTTGCCATCAGGGTGCCGGTTTGCCCCTCAAAACGGGCCGTCCGTCAAGCTGCGCGTTATTGCGCGTGCGCGGTGCAGAGGCCTGTGTCGCAGCTCGCGACGTACGCGCCGCCGCTCGCGCCGCTTTCGTCGACCGTCGGTTGAGGCAAGCATTTGCAGACGCCGCAGCCCGCGTTGGCCTGCGTTTCCGCGTTGTGGAGCGCGTTCACTTGGTCGGCGCGCACGCCTTGTTCGACGATGGATTGGCAGCAGTCGCTTACGTGATCGACGATCGCGCAATCCGACGCGACGCTGCACGTTCGGTCGGCGTTCGTGCGCGCGTCGCCCCAACAAGGAACGGGCTTCGCGGCGTCCACGCCGCCGTCGATCGCGGTCGTCTGACCGCCACACGCCACGATGACGAACACGATGAGCGAGGTTGCGACGGTCTTCATCTTCAATCCGGAACGCGGGTGAGCTTCGCGTCGAGCACGACGGATTTCTCACCTTCCTTCGCTTCCACGATCGTGTCGAACGGAAAATACCCGGGGGCCTCCACGCTGACGCGATGCGAGCCGGGCGGAAGCGCGACGCCGCGCGCCTTCACCATGTCGAGCGTGCCGACGATTTGATCGTCGACCGTGACGCGCGCGTCGGAAGGCGAGCCCGTCATGTGAAGCGCAACGGTTTGCGCCGCGCCGTTTCCGGGTCCTCCGCACGCCGCGCAAAAAACGAGAAACGCCAAAGCGCGCATCATTCCCATTCGATCGTCGCGGGCGGCTTCGAGGAGATGTCGTAGACGACGCGGTTGATGCCGCGCACCTCGTTGATGACGCGATTCGAAATTTTCGCGAGCACGTCGTAGGGGATCTGCGCCCAATCCGCGGTCATTCCGTCGACGGAGCGCACCGCGCGGATCGCGCACGTCTCTTCGTACGTGCGCTCGTCGCCCATCACGCCGACGGAGCGCACCGGGAGAAGAACGCAGAACGCCTGCCAGATGCTCTCGTACAAACCCGCCGCGCGAATTTCTCGGTGACGATCGCGTCGGCCGCGCGCAGCACCGCGAGCCGCGACTCCGAGCACTCGCCAAGGCAGCGAATCGCGAGGCCCGGACCGGGGAAGGGATGCCGCCACAAGAGATCGCGCGGGATGCCGAGCGCCTCGCCGGCCGCGCGCACTTCGTCTTTGAACATTTCGCGAAGTGGTTCGATGAGCTTCAGCTTCATGCGCTCGGGTAGACCCCCGACGTTGTGATGACTTTTGATCACCGCGGACGGTCCCTTGAACGAGACGCTCTCGATCACGTCGGGATAGAGGGTCCCTTGGACCAAAAAGCGTGGCGGCTGTGACGGGCGCACGCGTTTCGCTTCCTCATCGAAGACTTCGATGAACACGCGGCCGATGATTTTCCGTTTCTGCTCCGGATCGGTCACGCCCTTCAGCGCGGAAAGGAAACGTTCTCGCGCGTCTACGGCGACGAGCTTCATGTGGAACGTCTCGCGAAAAGTCGCCGAGACTTGCTCGAACTCGCCGCGCCGGAGAAGCCCGTTGTCGACGAAGATGCACGTGAGGCGATCGCCGAGCGCGCGATGACAGATGATGGCGGCGACCGACGAATCGACGCCGCCCGAGAGACCGCACACGGCTTGCTCGTCGGGCGCGACGGTCTTCTTCACGAGCGCGATGGCTTCTTCGCTGAAGACGCCGGGCGTCCAACTCGGTTCGAGATGCGCGACGTCGAAGAGAAACGCAGCGAGCATCTCCGAGCCGCGCGGCGTGTGGACGACCTCGGGATGGAATTGGACGCCGTAGAGACGCCGCTTCTCGTCGCTCACCGCGCAGAACGGCGTGCTCTCGGACGTGCCGAGGACTTCGAAGCCGGGCATCGCGGCGATGCGATCGCCGTGCGACATCCACACGTCGATGGATTCGCCGGCGGTGAAGCGATGGAAGATGCCGCGCGGCTTTTCGATCTTCACTTTCGCCGCGCCGTACTCGCGCGCTTCGGCGCGCTCGACTTTGCCGCCGAGGAGATGCGCCATGAGCTGGACGCCGTAACAAATCCCGAGCACCGGCACGCCGAGCTCGAAGACGCGCGGGTCGACCGTGGGCGCGCCTTCGCCGTACACCGACGCGGGTCCTCCCGACAAAATCACCGCGCGAGGTTTGTATTCTGCAATCTTCTCGAACGCGACGTTGCAGGGTTGGATCTCGCAGTAGACGCGCTGCTCGCGGACGCGCCGCGCGATGAGCTGCGTGTATTGCGATCCGAAATCGAGGATGAGGACTGTTTCGCGCGTCACGAGGACGCTTTTACCACTGGATCGTGGTGCTCGCGACCGCGCCGCGTCCGTAAAACGTTGGCGCCACGTCGAATGTCATCGCTTGCGCCGCGGGCGCTTCTTTGCCGCCGCTCGTGTAGTGCACGATCGTCCAGATGATGCCGCCCGCGAGGAGCGCCGCGCCGCCGAACATGAAGACATCGCCGATGATCAGCTTGGTTTGGATCGAGTTGATCTCGGAGCTCGAGCAGCCCGGTCCGCTGGGCGGTGCACACGTCGTTTGATCGGTGCTCTTCTGGCTCAGGCCCATCGCGTAAAAAATCGGCGCGACGCCCATCGATACGAGGCCGACGCCGCCGAGGATGAACGCGCCGACCGGGACGCCTTTTTTCGCGGGCGCCGCGGTCGTCGGCGGTGGTGTGGCGTCGGGGTGACCGAACTGCGCGAGCACGGCGCGATTGTGCTCGCCTTCGGCGAGGACGATCTTCTGCTCGATCGCGTCGTTTCCCGCCGCTTCGAAGCGGAACGTGTGAACGCCCGGGTCGAGCGGAATCGCGCGGCCGTCGAGCTGCTCGGTGAGCGCGGCGCCGTCACCCGTCACGTGCACGGCGACGAGGTCTTGTCCGTTCTTGTCCTTCGCGCGAAAGACGACGCTCGGCGTGCGCTTGTCCAAATCGGCGACTTGGTCGGCGCAGTCTTTCTTCACGGCTGCGGGACACGCGTTCTGCGCGCACGCGAGGAATTGCTCGCGCGCTTGGATGAGCTTGCGATCGTCTTTGAGCTGTTGGGCCTTCTCGGAGGCTGCGACACATTCGGTCTTCGAGTTTGCGGCGAACGCGCTGGGCGTCGTGAACGCAATGACGAGAGCAGCGAGCGCCACACGCCGGGCTTTCATGAAACCGATCCTACATGCATTCCGGCTTCCAGATCTTGTGTCCTCGCGGATCGAGCGTGTAGGGCGGATCGCAGTTTTTCGCGGGTGCCGTTGCGGTCGCCGTCGGCGGCGCGGCGGTCGCGGTCGGGCGCGATGCGACGTGCGTGACGACGGGCGCGGCTTGCGTCGCCGTGGGCGGAGGCGCCGTCGCCGTCACCGTGACCGTCACGGTGACGGTCGGTGGTGGCGCAGCGACCGTGGGGGGTGACGACGAGGCCGTCACGGGCTCCTCGCGCACGGAAGAATGCTTGATGAGGACGATCGTGAGCACCACGATCGCGCCGACGAGAAGCGACACGACCGCGACGACGGCGCCGACGAGCGTGCGGTCGCGACTCGCGCGCGGCTTCACGCCCTTCGACACCGAGATGCTCGAGAGCTGCGACGCCTGCGACACGGGCTGCTCCGCGATGAGCGGCGTGTTCGTGACCATCGTGTTCGACGTGTCCGCGTTCGGCACGAGGCGCGCCGACGAGCTCTCGATCTCCGCGATGCGCTCCGCGCGCATCACGAGCGTGCCGTGCGCTACGGCTTCCACCCAATCGCCGATCTCCGACGCGGACGCCACGCCGACGCATCGCTCGATCGCGATCGCGAACTCGCGCGCCGTGGCGTAGCGGTGCGCGGGATCGCGCGCGAGCCCGCGAAGGACGATCTCGTCGAGCTGCACGGGCAAGCCGGGAACGATGGCGCTCGGCGGTTGCACGAACCCCTGCAAAAGCCTGCTCAGGATCTGACCTTCGTTGTCGCCGGCGAAGAGCCGCTGGCTGGTGAGCGCTTCCCAGAGGACGATGGCCGCCGCGTAGATGTCCGTCTTGCGCGTGACGTCGCCGCTGATTTGCTCGGGCGCCATGTACGCGAGCTTGCCTTTGAGCTGACCTTCGCGGGTCGTCTGCGCGCGGCCCGCGGCCTTCGCGACGCCGAAGTCGAGCACGCGCGCGACGCCGTCGGTGCCGACGAGCACGTTCTGCGGAGAGACGTCGCGATGCACGATGCCGAGCGGCTCGCCGCGCTCGTTCTTCGCTTCGTGCGCGGCGTGAAGACCGTGGAGCGCGCCGCCGACGATCGCGCCGAGAAAACGAATGGGCACGCGCTCGCCGCGCTCGCGCGCCGCGCGAATGAGCTTCGAGAGCGACTCGCCGTGGACGTAATCCATGACGAGAAAGAGCTCGCCTTGCGTCGCGACGACGTCGAGCGTCGGCACGACGTTCGGGTGGCGGATGCGCGCGGCGAGGCGCGCTTCGTCGAGGAACATCGAGACGAACTCGGGATCCTTCGCGAACTGCGGGTGAAGACGCTTGATCGCGACCGTGCGCGAGAATCCGACGGGCCCGAGGAGCCGCCCGAAGTGCACCGTCGCCATGCCGCCCGCCGCGATCTCGTTGTAGAGCGCGTAGCGGCCGACGATGCGAACGGGGCCTTTCTCGTCGGGGACGTTCACAGTCCCAAATGTATCATGCTACGGGTAACCCCGTGATTGCCGACGTTCGCATCGCCGTGGCGCGTGTGGGCAGCGTCGCCGTTCCGCTGCCGCGTTATCAAACGGCCGGCTCGGCTGGCATGGATTTGCACGCGGCAATCGCGACCGACGTCGTCATTGCGCCTGGCGCCCGCGCGAAGATTCCGACGGGGCTCGCGTTCGCGATTCCCGAGCAATTCGAAGCGCAGGTAAGGCCGCGCTCGGGCCTCGCCGCCAAACACGGCGTGACCGTGCTGAACGCGCCCGGCACGATCGACTCGGACTATCGCGGCGAGGTCCAAGTCGTGCTCGTGAATCACGGCGACGCGCCCGTCACGATCGCGCCGCTCGATCGCATCGCGCAGCTCGTCATCGCGCCGGTCGCACGCGCGGATCTCGCCCTCGTCGACACGCTCGACGAGACCGAGCGCGGTGACGGCGGCTACGGCTCGACCGGCCGCGGCTCGCGCTCCGAGTGACCAGAAGAATTTAACAGGGAGGAGGGGAGCGAGGGAGATGATTTTTGTTTGTTTGGACGTGGCGATCACGTGAGCGGCCACGACCTGACAGCCACACACCCAAAAAAATTCTCCCCCTCTCCCTCACTCCCTGTCTATTTCTTCTCTTCAAGCGTACCGCGCGCGTTGATTCGTTCCGCGAACGCGATGACGTCGCGCGCGACCTCTTCGCGATCGAAGTCGAGCGCGAGCATGTGCGCGCTGCGCGCGTAGGTGCGAACGCGCACGTCGTCCGTTCCGAGCGAGCTCGCGACTTCGCGCGCGCCGCGCACGTCGCAGACGCGATCGCGCTCGCCGTGCAGGATGAGCGTCGGACACTCGATGCGGTGGAGCCGCGGCGCGAGCGCGCGACCCGCGCGATGAACTTCCATCGCCGCGCGCACCGGGTGCTCGTCGTACGTGTCGATCGTCTTCACGAGCGTCTTGTCGCGGATGTCGGGCCCGAATGGTTTTCGCGCGTACACGTCGGGCAAGCGCAAATGCACGCGCTCGACGAAGCCGAACGCGGCGCGAAGCGGCGTCGCGAGCCTGAGCGCGCAACCGAGCAGGACGAGCGCCGCGACGCGATCGCGCGTCTCGTCTTCGATCGCGAGCGAGAGCGCGACGAGGCTCCCCATCGAGAAGCCGCACACGATCGATCGCTCGCGGAGCGCGTCCCTGGCGCACGCGCGCCAATCGTCGAAGGTGCGTTTCTGCAAATCGCGCGGCGTCGTTCCGTGACCCGGCAAGAGCGGCGCGTCCACGTCGAACCCCGCGCGCCGCACGCGATCGAGCAAGAACCCGAGCTCGCTCGGCGAGCCCGAAAATCCGTGCAGCGCGAGGAACTTCACCCCGCCTTGGCCGGCAAGCTGTCGAGATACTTTCGCGCTTGTCCGGCGAGCTCGCTCTGCGGATAGCGAGTCACGATGATCTGGAACGAGGTGCGCGCGTCGTCGTAGCGGTGCATGCGCAAGTACGTCTCGCCCAAGAGAAGCAGCGCGTTCGGGACGAGACCGAACGCGTTCTCCGGCTTCGTTTCATCCGCGCGGCCCGGCGGGCACGTCTCGTTGCCCGCGTAGTTTCGAATCGCGTATTGCACGCGCGACACGGCGGCGTCGAAGTTGTCACGCGCGAGATAAAACCGCGCGACGTAGAGCTCGTGCCGCACGAGCCGCGCGATCACGTCCTCGAGCAGCGAGCACGCGTGCGGCGCCTGCTTGCTCTTCGGATAGTCCTTCAAGAAGTTCACGATGTCGCCGTACGAATCCTGAATCGTCGATTGTTCGCGCTCGTCGGCGGAGGGAAGAAGAAACGAGTCGGAGATTTGTTTGTAGTTCGTCTCGGCGATGCGCTCGCGCGCGTACTCGACGCCTTCGTCGTTCTTGTGATCGTGGATGAACTGTTTGTACTCGCGGAGCGCCTCCGCGAACTTCTCCTGCTCGAAGTCGGCGTCGGCGATGCGGAGCTCCGCCATGCGCGCCCAGCGCGTGTAGCTGAACTTGCGCTTCACTTCGGCGAAGAGCGGCTGGCACTCGGCCCAGTTGTGGGCGTTGTACTCTTTCATCGCTTCTTCGTACGAGCGCTGCGCGTTCGCGGTGTAGCTGAGACCGGTGCGCGGCGCGGGCGTGTCCTCGCACGCAGCAAGCGCGATGACGGAGGCAACGACGACGACGATGAAGCGGCGCACGGTCATCGCTTTAGCATCAGTCTTTCTCGGCGCGCCAGCGCTGGATCACGCGGGGCGGGCGAACCCCCGCGGCCTTCGCGTTTCGCGCTTCGATTCGCACCATCAAACGAACGCGCTCCGACACCGCGCTCGGCGCATCGCTCGACACCGTGACCTCGCCGACGTCGTCGATCGCGCACGTGACGTTCCACTGCGCGTCTTTCGTCGTCGCGGTGCCGGCGTAGCCGCTCGCGGTTCGTTCGAGCCGCACACGAATGCCGTGATCGGGAATTTCTTTGGCGATGCCCATGCGCGTCTTATGGACAGCCGGCGCCCGTGCACGTGCAGCCGCCGCTCGAGCAGTCGCCGGTGAGACACTGCGCGCCTTGGTCGCACTCGTAGTGGCAGTTGCCGCTCGAGCAGTGCGCTTGGCACGTCGAGCCACCCGCGCACGCGAGCGTGCACCCGCCGCTCGAGCAATCGACGTCGCACGTCGCGCCGCTCGGACACGACACCGAGCAATTGCCGCTCGAGCAACCGACGTTGCACGGGACGTTCTCGGAGCAAACCATCAAACATTTTCCGCTCGAGCAATCGAGCGTGCAGCTCTTCGTCGAATCGCACGTGAGCTTGCAGTTGCCGCTCGAGCAACCGAGGTCGCACGCGCTGCTCCCGCTGCACGAGCCTTCGCATCCGCCGCTCGAGCAGTCGCACGAGCCCGCGGAGCAATCGACGGTCTTGTTCGAGCCCGGCGCGCGCGGATCAGGGAGCGACCCGGACGGCTGCCCGGACGATCCGCAAGCGACGAAAACGGCGACGCAAGCGAAGGCAGAAGCGATGGATCGCATGCGCAAAAGCTTATGGTAGAAACGATCCCTCGCAATGGAAAAGCACCCCATGACACCCGAGGGGAACGCGAAGCTTCGCGAGGAGCTCCAGCACTTGAAGAGCGTCGAGCGCCCGGCGATCTCGAAAGCGATCGGCGTCGCGCGCGACCACGGCGACTTGAGCGAGAACGCCGAGTACCACGCCGCGAAAGAGCGCCAGGGGATGATCGAGGCGCGCATCAAAGACATCGAAGCGAAGCTCGCGCTCGCCGAGGTGATCGATCCGGCGAAGCTCTCCGGCTCGCGCGTCTCGTTCGGCGCGAAGGTGAAGCTCTCGAACTCGCAGACGGACGAAGAGGTCACGTACAAGATCGTCGGCGCGGACGAAGCGAAGCTCGAAGACGGCACCATCAGCATCTCGAGCCCGCTCGCGCGCAGCCTCCTCGGCAAGGAAGTCGGCGACGAGGTCAAAGTCCGCATGCCCGGCGGCGAACGCACGTACGAAGTGCTCGACGTCACGTTTGGGTGAACCAAAACCTGAAGCTGGTCTCGTTCGAGGGGTTCCCCCTCGAGCTCCCCCGGCCTCGGCAATCCACATTTTTACCCAGCGAAATCCCGTTCGCAGGTGCGGGTTTCGCGGGTTTGATGTAGAACGCGCGCGTGACGTCCAGCAAAGAAGAAATCCAAGTCTCGTACGACGTCTCGAACGAGTTTTTCCGTCTCTGGCTCGACGAACGCATGCACTACACGTGCGCCGTCTACGAGAAAGACACCGACACGCTCGAGCAGGCCCAAGAGAACAAGAGCCGCATCCTCTACGAGTACGCCGAGCTCTCTCCGCAAAAGACGTGCTCGACATCGGGTGCGGGTGGGGCGCGAACCTCGAGTACATCTCGCGCCGCGGAATCAAAGAGGCTCACGGCATCACGCTGTCGCCCGCGCAGACCGACGAGCTCAACGCGCGTCACCTCCCCAACGTCAAAGTCTGGTGCACGGACTACAAAGACTACGCGCCGCAATCGAAGCTTACGACTCGCTCGTCTCGATCGAGATGATCGACCACTTGTGCTCGCCCGCGCAGGCCGCGAAGGGGCAGGCCGTCGATCTCTATCGCAAGTATTTCAACAACCGCGTCGCCGAGTGGATCAAGCCAGGCGGTCTCTTCGCGTTCCAAGCGATCTTGCGCAACCGCGTCCCGCGCACGAAGAGCGACATCGCCGATTTGAAATTCACGGCGGACGAGATTTTCCCGGGCGGTCTCAACCCGCGCCTCGAGGAGCTGATCCTCGCGGTGAACCCGTCGTTCGAGATCGTCGAGCTGAAGACGCGCCGCACGCACTACGGCAAGACGACCGCCGAGTGGCTCCGCCGCCTCCAGCTCAACGAAAAGACGATCATCGAGAAGTGGGGAAAGAAAACCTACGACGATTACGTCCGCTACCTCTCGACGTGCGTGCGCGCGTTCCACAATCACTGGTCGAGTGACGTCCAGATGAAGCTGCGGCACATCGTCATCGAGTAGTGAGCGTCAAGCGCTTCGCGAACGACACGGGACAAGTGCTCGCGGCTTGGACGGTGGCGCTCGCGCTCGAGCACGCGTTCATCGGCATCACGAAGCGCGCGGAGCTCGCCGGTGCGTGGGAGCTCTGGCCCGCGCGCACCGCGGCAGCGCCGATCTTCTTGGGCGCGTGTCTCGTCCTTGCGATCGCGTCCGTTGGCGTCGCGCGCCTCGATGCGCTCGCGGATCGACGCCCCGTGCATGCGTTCGCGTTCGCGGTGGGCGCCGCTGTGGGATGGAGCGTCGGGACGGGAAGGCACTTCGCGAACCCAGTCCTACGCGCGCTTCTGGCCGTTTTCGTGGGGTGCGCGGCGGTAATTGTATTCTACACGTTTCGCCGCGTGAAGGCGCGCGCGCCCGAGGCGGTCGTGAACGGCGCGCTCGTCCTCGTCGCGACGGCCGCATGGTGGCTCGATGGTCACGTGCTCGTGCGGCTCTATCCCGCGTTCCACGTGGGGCTCGCGCTTGTCACGCTCGGCGCGCTCGCGTTCGCCGCCATCGATGCGCAGCTCCTCGGGCGGCGCGCGTCGATTGGCGTCGTCGCCCTCTCGATTGCGTGCGCGGCGTACGCGCCATTCGCGGCGCGTCGCCTCCGGAGCTACGACAACTTGCGCCGCGTGCTCGTCGAATCGGCTCCGCTGATGGGACGCGCCGTGCGCCTCGCGACCGCCCTCGCGCCGCGCGAGCCGGACGACACGTCGTCGCTCGCGCTCACCGGCATGCCCCGTGCTGCGCGCCGCGCGCTCGATTGGTCGAATCGCGACATCGTGCTCGTCTCCATCGATGCGCTGCGCGCCGATCACGTCGGCGCTTACGGCTACGCGCGCCCGACGACGCCGCACATCGATGCGCTCGCGCGCGAGGGGACGCGCTTCGATCACGCGTACTGTCCGACGCCGCACACGTCGTACTCGGTGACGTCGATGATGACGGGCAAGTACGTGCGCCCGCTCCTCGCGCTCGGCCTCGGTCGAGACTCCGAGACGCTCGCGTCGCATCTTCGCCGCTATGGCTATCGCACGGGCGCGTTTTATCCGCCCGCCGTGTTCTTCATCGACGAAGCGAAGTTCGACTCGTTCGAATCGCGCGCACTCGATTTCGAATATCGCAAAGTGGAGTTCGCCGATCCCGCGCTCCGCGAATCGCAAGTGCGCGACTACCTCGCGACGGCGTCGACGGACAAACCGCTCTTTCTGTGGGTGCACTTCTTCGAGCCGCACGAGCCTTACGTGCAACATCCCGCGCATCCGTTCGGTGACAGCGATGTCGACGCGTACGACAGCGAGGTCGCCGAGGCGGACGAAGGTGTGGGCCGCGTGGTCTCCGCGGTGCGCGCGTCACGACCGAACGCGGTCGTGATCGTCACCGCCGATCACGGCGAGGAGTTCGGCGATCACGGTGGACGTTACCATGGTACCACCGTGTACGAAGAGCAGGTGCGCGTGCCGCTCGTCGTCGTGGGGCCCGGCGTTCGCGCATCGGTGCACGTGGACGTTCCCGTGCAGACGATCGATCTCGTGCCCACGGTGCTCTCGGCCGAGGGCATTCCGCGTCCAGCGCGCGTGCGTGGGCGCGATCTCGGCGTGCTCCTCGCCGAAGCGACCCACGCGGACGACGAGGGCTTCGCGTTCGCGGAGACGGACGATTTTTCGCTCCTCGCGAAGCGATCGCTCAGGCTCGTTTGTCAGAAGCAAGCGGACGCATGCGCGCTCTTCGACGTGACGACCGACGCGCGCGAGAAGCACGACGTGTCGCGCGATCGGCGCGCGGACGTGGACGCGATGCGCGCGCAGCTCGACGCGATGGAGCGCTCGCACGGAAGATTCGAAGGGGAAGGGGCCTCGCTCCCCGATGCGCTCCGGCGCGGCGCGGCGGGCGACGTGAACGCGGCGCAAGAAGTGGCGGGGTTGCTCGACGACGTGAACGTCGAGTACCGCCGCGAGGCCGCGCGCGTTCTCTTCGACTTGAAGAGCGCGGCGCCGATCGCGCAGCTTCGCCATGCGCGCGATCGCGACGATGACGAAGCGGTGAAGGGGACTTGCGAAGCGGCGATCGTGCGCGTCGATCCGTCGGCGGATCCATCGCGCGCGCGCGCGCTGCTTTCATCGGGCGACGTGGAGCTCCGGCGGCGCGCGGCGCTCGCGCTCGCCGAACGTGGAAACGGCGAAGGAGCCGGCGAGCTCGAGGCGTGGGTGAGCGCGCCTGGCGTGGAGTACGCGCGTCAACGCGAGATTGTCTTCGCGCTCGCGAGCTCGAAACCGAAGAGCGCGACGCACGCGCTCGTTGCGCTCCTCGACGACGTGCGCCTTCGCGGCGAGGCGGCCGATGCGCTCGGCAAGCTGGGCGATCCCGCGGCGCGCGCTCCGCTGCTCGAGCACTTCGCGAACGAGCGTTACGTCGGCGTGAGGCCGCGCGAAGCGAACGCGCTCATCGCGCTCGGCGCATCGAAGGATCTCCGCCGCGCCGCTTGCGAAATTCGCCGCGCTCCCCGAGCCCATGACCAATGCGCTCGACATCGCGCATCGCGCGGGCCTCCTCGCGAAAGCGGGCGAGAAGCTCGCCGCACCCGCCGGCGCGCTGCGACTCGGCGTGCTCCTCGACGCTCCATCACCCGACGCAGTCGTCACCGTCGACGGCAAGCCCATCGCGCCCGTAGGCGAAACCGAGCTCTGGGCGGACATTCCCGTGCATGGCGCGACCGTCGAAATCACGGTGAGCGCGCCAAACCAAGGCGTGTGGCTCATCCCAGCTTTGCGCCCCGACCATTTTTGACTAGGCTCCACCGCGCCGTGCCCGACGAAGAAGAAAAAAAGAAGGAAGAGCCGAAGACCCCCGAAGCGGACTCCAAGACGGAGTCGGAGGCGGAGTCAGGCTCGGAGACGGAGTCGGAGACGGGCTCGGAGTCGGACGCGGAGGCGGAGGCGGGCGTCGAGGACATCGCCAAGCGCGTCGACGCGCTCGGTGAAGAAGACGACCTCGAGAAGATCGCGCGCGAAGAAGAAGAGAAGCTCGCCGCGCGCCGCTTGAAGCAGCGCGGCGGAAAGAAGAAGGGGCTCGAGGCATCCGCGTCGAAGCGTCTCGCGAAGATCGGCGAGAAGGCGAAGCCGAAGCGCGCGGTTCCGGACGCAGTCGAGGCCGCCGATCCGCTCATCGAGCGGACGCAGCAGCTCCGCGAGTGGGCGCGGAAGAACCGAAACATCGTGCAGGGCGCGATCGTCCTCGCTGTCGCCGGCGCCATTGGCTTCGGCGTGTGGACGTATCTCGATCGCAAGACGTCGATCGAAGCGTCCGTCTCGCTCGCGCAAGCCGTCGCCGACGAGCGCGGCATCATCGGCGATCCCGACAAAGAAGACGACGACGCGATCCACGAGAAGATTCCGATCTTCAAGACGACCGACGATCGCCGCGAAGCCGCGCTCGCGAAGTACCGCGAGGTGTCGTCGAAGTACAAAGGCACCGGCGCCGCGTGGCTCGCGCGGCTCGGCGAGGGCGCGCTCCTCCTCGACAAACGCGACGCCGACGGCGCGATCACCGCATTCAACGACGTGCTCGGCTCGTCGCTCGCGAAAGCCGATCCCGAAGTGCGCGGCCGCGCGCTCGAGAGCTTGGGTTACGCCTACGAGCTCCGCGCGTCGCTCAAACCCGAAGAGAAGGACAAGAACCTCGACGCGGCGCTCGAGCAATACAAGCTGCTCGAAGCGACCGACGTGCTCGGCTTCAAGCAAATGGCGCCGTATCACGAGGCGCGCTGCTACGAGCTCAAAGGCGACAAGGTGAAGGCCATCGAGCTCTTGAAGGCGCTCCGCGAGGATCTGATGAAGAACCCCGACGCGCGTCTCTTCGCGGAGCTGAAAGAGCTCGACGAAGACCGCTTGCGCCGCCTCGATCCAGCGTCCGTCCCGCCGAAGCGCGCGCAGCTCGGCGCGGGCGGGGGACAGATTTCGCCCGAGGTGCTCGAGAAGCTCCCGCCCGAGCTTCGCGAGCGCGTGCTGAAGAACCTCGGCGGCGGCGGCGGAGCGCCGGAGTGAGACGCGTCACCGTCTTCGCGCTCGTTGCGCTCGCGTCGTGCACGACGCTCGGCACCAGCGGCGATCGCATCAATCCGGAAAACCCGCTCTGGTTCACGCACACGAGCGGGGACATGAACCTGCTCTTTCGGCGCACGCTGACGATCGAAGGGCGCAAAGTCGGCGAGGACTACGAGCACGGCCGGCCGGAGATCGATCCCGCGGGCAACCGCGTCTTCGTCGGCTCGTCCGATCACGGCCTTTACGCGCTGCGCGCGTTCGATGGCAGCAGCCTCTGGCGCTTCGAAACCGCCGGCATGGTGCAGAGCGAGCCGCTCTACGACGCAGAGCGCGACGTCGTGTATTTCGGATCGAACGACGGCGCGATGTACGCGGTGCGCGCGAGCGACGGGTCGCTCGTGTGGCGATACAACGTCGGCGTCGAGCTCTCGCGCCGCCCCGTGCTTCACGACGAGACGCTCGTCTTCGTGAGCTCCGCGGATCAAGTGATCGCCGTCGATCGCGCGAGCGGCAAGACGAAGTGGCAAACGCGCCGCACGCCCGCGCTCGGAATGGAAATCGGCGGGTACGGCGCGCCGTCGCTCGATGGCGAGCGCGTCTACGTCGCGTACTCCGACGGTCACGTCGCGAGCTACGACGTGCGCGACGGCACCGAGAAGTGGATGATCGATTTGTCCGCCGAGGCGGAGCAAGCGCTCGCGAACGAGACGCAGCGCTACCTCGACGTCGACACGACGCCCGCGATTGTCGACGGCCCGCAGGGCAAGCTCGTCGTCGCGGCGAGCTACGCGGGCGGCGTCTTCGCGCTCGATGCGGCGAGCGGCGCGCGCACATGGGCGAACACCGAGGCGCGCGGCGTCCACGAGCTCTCGCACTGGCACGAGCGCGCCCACATTCCGCATCCGAAGGGCGCGGACCACGGCGGGCCCATGGTGCCCGCACGCGACGTCCTCTTCGCATCGAGCTCGAGCACCGGTCTCTGGGCGCTCGAACCTTCGACGGGACGAAAAATCTGGAGGCTCGCAGTCCCCGAAGGCGGCATCACGGCGCCCGCCGCGGTCGCCGGCGCGATCGCAATCGGCACGACGCGCTACGGTCTCTTTTTGGTGTCGCCGATCAACGGCAAAGTGATCGACGGCATCAACCTCGACACGGGTTTCTCGACGACGCCCGCGGCCTACGGCAATCGTCTCTACGCGCTCACGAACGCCGGAACGCTCCTCGGTCTCGGCATCGATCCTCCGCTCGGCAAGAGGTAGTCTCGACGGCATGCGCGTGTGGGTCGTCGTCGACGGTTACTACCTCACGTGCACGCCGGACCAATGCGGCCTCGATTCAGGGCTGGATTAGGCTCGAACCGCGTGTTCCGTGGTGCGCATAAGATGCATTATGTAAACTTTTCGAAAGCGGCTGCCGTGGCCGTGTTCGCCGCGCTCCTTCTCTTTTGGGCGCGCTCGGCGAGCGCCCACGCGCTCGGTGTTTCGCGCGGCGAGTATCGCGTGGTCTCGGACGGCGTCGATGCGACGCTCGTCTTTCGCGCGGACGAAATCGAGAACGCGCTCGGCGTGACCGATCGCGACGGCGCGGCGCGCGAGCTCGCGTCCGGGCTCCGCATCGAGCTCGGCGGCTCATCGTGCGCACGCTCGGTCACGTCGATTGGCGACGACCCGCCCGACGGCGTCCGCATCGCGATCCATTTCGCGTGCCCGCGCGGCCGCACGCTTCGCCTCCACGCTGACTTCCTCGAGCGCCTGCCCGGCGGCCACGCGCACGTCGCGAAGGTCATCGACTCGAACGGCGCGCGCCCCGACCGCCTCCTCGTTCTCGCGAGCCGCGACCTCGACGTCGACCTCGCCGCTGCGCCTGAATCCGGTTTTTTCTCGTTCTTGCGCGAAGGCGTCTTTCACATCCTCACGGGCGCCGACCACCTCCTCTTTTTGTTCGGCCTCGTCCTCTTTCCGCGCGACGAGCGACGCAACCGCGAGCGCGTACGCGATCTCGTGTTCGTGCTGACCGCGTTCACCGTCGGCCACTCCATCTCGCTCGCGATCGCGACGCTCACCGGTCACGCGCCGCCATCGCGCATCGTCGAGCCGCTCGTCGCGCTCTCGGTCGCGTGGGTCGGCGCGGAGAATCTCTTCTCGAAGCGAACGATGCGACGAAGATGGCTCATCACGTTTCCATTCGGTCTCGTTCACGGGTTCGCGTTCGCGAGCGGGCTTCTCATCGTAGGTCTTCCGCGCGCGGAGCTTCCGCGCGCGCTCGTCGGGTTCAACCTCGGGGTCGAAGCCGGACAGCTCGCGGTGATGGCGAGCGTGCTCCCCGTCCTGTTTCTCCTCGCGAAGCGCGCGGTCTACGACCGCGTACGAAACGCGCTGAGCGCCGCCGTCGTCGCGTGCGGTCTCGTGTGGTTCGTGCAGCGTGTGTTCTTCGTTTGAAGTGCAACCGGTCGCGTCTTTCGCGCGTAGCTCCGAGCGAAAGAGGCGTGTTGCGCTGCACGAAAGCGCGTGGTTTAGATGCCGATTCCACTTCGAAAGGAAGACCGAATGAAAGCTCGCGGACTTATCGCGGTTGCGTTCGCGTTGGCGGGAGGGCTCGGAGCGAGCATCTTCTTTGTCCAGCGGCACGCGCACTCCGCCGATCACCTGGACTCGCCGGCCACGAAGGCCGACTCCACGTCGGACATCAACGACGTCTACTCGTGGATGGACGGCAACAACGCCGTCTTCATCATGACGCTCTACCCGAACGCGCCGTCCACCGCGCTCTTCTCGAACGCGACGCAGTACGTGTTCCACACGACGAGCTATGCGGCCTACGGCACGACGTCGAATCACAACTACGACATCATCTGCACGTTCACCGGAACGACCGCGCCGCAGACGACGACGTGCTGGGGTGGAAACAACGAGTACGTGACCGGTAACGCGAGCACGACCGGCATCACGAGCGCGTCCGGCAAGTTCAAGGTCTTCGCTGGGCTTCGCTCGGATCCGTTCTTCTTCAACATCGACGGGTTCAAGGCCACGGTCGCCGCGGTGGAAGCCGCCGGCGCATTGCCGACCAACGACGCCGGTTGCCCGACGTTGGCGCCCGCGACGGCGCTCGCGCTCGCCACGCAGCTCGCGACCGCACCCGACGGCGGACCGCCCGCCGACTTCTTCGCGACGTTCAATGCGCTCGCGATTGTCGTCTCCATCGACAAGTCCCTCGTCACCTCAGGCGGCTCGGTCGTCTCGGTGTGGGGCGGAACGTACAAGTGAGAGAAAGGAGAACGACCATGAAAAAGATTGCAATCATCGCTCTCCTCGCAGCCGGCTCGGCATTCGCCTACGCCTGCAACGGAGACAACACGCAAAACGACGGCGGCACCGACTCCGGTCCCGCGGACACGGGCAACCCGGACGTGAACAAAACGGACTCCGGCACCGACGCCGGCTTCCCGCCACCTCCAACGTTGAAGACGCAGATCGACCGCATGGGTCGCCCGGCGATCAACACGGCGCTCAATCACGTGTTCGATCCGGACGCAGGCACGCAAGGCGCCGCGAAGGACACGTACAACGCGGACAAGAACATCGCGGGTTGGGGCGCGGCGTACACGGGCGAGTTCATCAAGAACCTTCCGGTCTTCGACGCGCTCGATTCGTTCGTCGACGGCGGCGGATGCGGCAACCAAGCTGCATACGGCAAAGTCACGACGCCCTCGCCGTACGCGGCGCTCGCCACCCTCGCGTCCGACGATCAGCTGTACATGGACACGGGCAAGTCGACGTGCAAGCAGTACCTCGGCGTCGAGCTCAACGCGATCAACCTCCTTCCGAACTCGGACTGCGGCGGTCGCACGTTGACGGAAGACGTCATCGACTCGACGTACGGTGCGGTGTCGGGTGCGTTCGGCGTCAACGACGCGGGCGTGCTCGTCAGCGCGGCGATCGACGGAATCGGTCCGGTCGCGGCGAAGACCAACGGGACGACGTTCCCGTACCTCGCCGCTCCGCAGTGATCCAAACGATCGCTACGTGAAGAGAACGTTCACCGCCCTCCTGCTTTGCGCGCTCTCGGCGTGCAAGCACGGGGGCGGCGGCGTTTCTGCGGTCGACGCAGCTGCACCGTTTCACCCGAGCCCGAGGCCGAACACGACCTCGTCGCAGATCAACATCACGAACCTCGACGGAGAGATCGCCGACGCCGAGAAGCGCGCGGCGGGCGACGCGCGGTCTCGCCGCAATTTGCCTTCGTTGCTCATCGATCGCGCAGGCTTCCTCGGAACGCTCGACGACTACGATCGCGCAGATGAAGTGAGCGCGAAGAACGTCGCGCTCGAGCCCGACGACGCGAGCGTCCACATGACGCGCGCGCACGTGCTCTCCGCGCTGCATCGATTCGCCGACGCGCTCGCCGAGATCGACCTCGCGCTCGCGCACAAACATGAGCCCGAGGAAGCCGCGCGAACGCGCGCAACGATTTTTCTCGCGACGGGTCGCTGCGCGGAGGCCGCGCCGATTGGCCCGCCCTTCCCTACGCGACGGACATGGCCGCGCGCGGCGCGATGGAGCAGCGACTCGGTCATCCCGAGCTCGCCGAGACGCTCTTCGAGCGGAGCCGGCTCGAGTTTCGCGACGTGTCGCCGGTGCGGTTCGCGTGGATGGACTTCGAGCGCGCGCGCGCGTTCGAACGCGAGGGCGACACGATGCACGCACGCGCGTACCTCGAGGACGCGCTCGAAGCGCTCCCCGAATACGCGCACGCCGCGGTGCACGCCGCGATGATCGAGCCGCCGGACAAAGCGCTCGCGATCCTCGCGCCCGTCGAGAAGCGCGCGACCGATCCGGACGTGTGGGCCGCGCACGCGGACGCGCTGCGGCGTGCGAAGCGCGACGCGGACGCCGCGCCGTACGTGGAGAAGGCACGCGCGCGAATCGACGAGCTCCTCGCGAAGCACCCGGAGGCTTTCGCGGATCACGCCGCGCGATTTTTTCTCGGCGCGGGCGGAGACGTGAAGCGCGCGCTCGAGCTCGCAAAGGGCGCGGCGGCGAACGCGCCGAGCGAAGAAACGCTCGAGCTATGGCTCCTCGCGGCGCGCGCTTCGTCGAACGACGCGGAAGCGTGCGCGGCCGCTGCCGCAGCGGCGAAGACGTCGTGCCCGCTCCGCGGAAGCCGCGCGCAATTCGACGCCGCGCGGGTCAAGTGCCAAGAGAAGAAATAGACAGGGAGCGAGGGAGAGAGGGAGATTTTTTTTGTGTGATGGCTGGCACGGCGTGACAGCTCAGGTGATCGTCACGTCGAAACCCAACAACATCTCCCTCGCTCCCTAGCTCCCTGTCCATTTCTTCCTCTTCGCGGCCGTTGAAATCGGGAAAACTACCGGGGCGTTCACGCGTATGTTGGGGTGATGACCTACGTCGCGCTCGTGGGGCCCGAGATCGAAGAGAACCTCAGCCTGCGATACATCGCGTCGTCGCTCGCAGCAGCGGGTGTTCGCTCCGAGCTCGTCCCGTTCAACTTCGAGGGCGACTTCGCGAGCGCGCTCTCTTCGATTCTCACCGGCGAACACCCCGTGCTCGTCGGCGTGTCGCTCGCGTTCCAGTGGCGCGCTCGCGATTTCCTCGCGCTGTGCGTCGCCCTCCGCGAAGGCGGCTATCGCGGTCACATCACCGTCGGCGGTCACTTCGGAACGTTCGCGGCGAAAGACATCCTCGCCGACTTCCCCGAGATCGACTCCGTCATTCGCCAAGAAGCGGAAGAGACGACGGTCGCGCTCGTGCGTGCGCTCGAAAACAAGACGCCGCTCGCAGCCATTCCTGGCCTCGCGTTTCACGAAGGCGACGCGATCATCGTCACCGATCATCCCGCGCTCCCCGATCTCGCGAAGCTCCCCCGCCCCGACCGCCGCGGCGAGCCCGCAGCGTGCTTCGGTCACGGCATCGCGCCTTTGGTTTCGAGCAGAGGCTGCTACGCGAACTGCTCGTTCTGTTGCATCGCGGCGTGGCACGAGCAGAGCTTGCCGGGAAAGCGCTATCGCATTCGCGAGGTCGACGACGTCGCCGCCGAGATGCTCGAGCTCCAGAAGACGCGCGGCATCGACGTCTTCGTCTTCCACGACGACAACTTCTTCGTCCCCGGCCACCGCCAAAATCGCGAGCGCTTCGCCGCGCTCGCCGACGCGCTCGAGCGCCAGAAAATCGGGCAATTCGCAACGGTTGTGAAGGCGCGCCCGACGGACTGCGATCCCGAGGTGTTCTCGATCCTCAAGCATCGTCTGAATTGCATCCGCGTCTACATCGGCATCGAGACGGACGCGGACCAAGGGCTTCGCACGCTCCGGCGCTGGTCGCACTCGAAGCAAAATCACAAGGCGATCGATCTCGTGCGCAAGCTCGATCTCTACACTTGCTACAACATGCTCGTCTTCGATCCGGACACGACGATCGAATCGCTCAAGACGAACATCGAGTTCCTGCGGTACGCGCCGGAGTTCCCGTCCAACTTCGGGCGCGTCGAGCTCTACGCCGGAACGCCGCTGCTCGCGCGCATGCAGGCCGAGAACCGCGTGCGCGGCGACTATCTCCAATGGGATTACGACCTCGGGAGCCAGGAGATCGAGCGCATCTTCACGCTGTCGATGGAGTGCTTCATGCCGCGCAACTTCGGCAACGAGGCGCTCGCGAACCGCATCATGGGGACGCGCTTCGACGTGGAGGTCGCGCGGCATTTCCATCCTGAGATTTTCGACGCATCGTGGCTCGAGGAAGGCAAGGAGCTGTCGCGCATTCTCACGCTCGACGGCGCGGACGCGCTCGCGATCATCGTCGATGCGGTCGAGCGAAACGCGTCTCGAGAAGAAGAAAGGAAAATCGTCGTCGAGGTGAGCGCGAAATTGCGCGCGACCGAGCGCGTCGTCCGCGATCGATGCCGCGATTCTCGCGACAAGGCTCATGAATCGAATCAACCGTGGCAAGCCGCTCACCGAGCTCGGTCGCGACGTCGCGACTCCGCTTCAAACCGCGCGGGCGAATGCCGTCGCCGTTCCGCACTGAAGGAAGACCATGACGCGTCGATTGCAAATCATGCCCGAAGTGCTTCCTGCGCCAACGAAGGCGTCGTCGTCCGACGTTCGCGGCCGCACGGTCGCGCACATGCAGCGGCTCCTCGCGGCGACCGCGGCAATCCCGCTCGCCGCGTGCACGAAGGAAGACACGCAAGGAACGCAAACGGTCACCATCCCCGCTGCATCCGCCACCGCGAGCGCGACGACGCCCGCGACGGTCGAAGGCTCGCTCCTTCCGCCACCGTCAGCGACGGTCGCTGCGACGGCGGTCGCGACCGCGCCGCACGACATGGGTTATGCGGTCGTCGATCCGATGCCCGCACCCGCGCGATGCATGGGGCTCGCGGCAGCGTCGAAGTCGTCCGCGTCGTTCAAGCGCGACGCGACCGGCATGCTCCTCGAAATCGCCGTGACGCTCCCGACGACGGGCGCGCAATGGGCGGGCGCGCAGTTCGACACGTCGAACAAACCTTCGCCGTGGTCGGGCACGCTCGTCTCGTCGAACATCCTTCTGCACACGGCGGTCATCAAGATCAAACCCAGCGCGGGCTCCATGGGGCTCGGCGTGTCGATTCCAATTTCGTGCAGCGCGGGAACGGGCTCGATCGCGGTCACCGCGTCGTTCACCGACGCGGCGCCGACGACGAGCACGAAGGTCACCCTTTCCACACACGATTATTGAGAACACGATGACAGCCGCACGCTCGAGAACGGTCGCTCACATGCAACGCCTCGTCGCCACGGCGACCGCGGCCGCGTCCGCCGCGAGCTGCACGCGCGAGGCGGACGTGAAGACGGTGACGATCACGCCCCTTCCGACGGTCACGCCGACGGACACGGACATCGCCGCGCCGCCTCCACCGCCCACCGCGAGCGCGACGCTCAACGTTCCGCCGCCGCCCGTTCCGCCGCCGGATCCCTCCGGCTATCTCGTCGTCGACATGCTCCCCGCTCCCGCGCGCTGCCTCGGGGTCGCGGCGAGCGCGCAAGCATCGGGAAAGTTCCATCGCGATTCATCGGGCATCGTGCTCGATCTCGTCGTGACGATTCCATCGAGCGCGCCCGGCGGCGCGACGTTCACGGGCGCGACGCCCACGGCGTGGTCCGGCTCGATCGTCTCATCGAGCTACCGCTCGCACAACTCGGTCGCGGTCGTGCGCGCGCGTCCGACGGCGGCGTCACCGGGACAAGCGGCGTTCGGCGTGCAGATCCCCGTGAGCTGCGGCGCGGCGGGCACGGGAACGATGGCCGTGAACATTTCGTACACGGCGCCCGCGGTCGACGGATCGATGCCGACGTTTTCGCTGCACGATTATTGAGTCGGGAGCGCGGCCTTCACGACGGGTGACGCCTCGTCGCTCGTCGTGCACCACAGTTGATGCGCGGCGCGCGTCGCGCCGACGTAGAGCGCGTGGCGCGCGGCGAACGAATCCGGATACGACGCGGAGTTCGTGTCGATGAGGATCACTTCGTCGAACTCGAGGCCCTTCGTCTGGCGAACGTCGGTCACGTCGAAGCCGGGCTCCCACGTGAAATCCTGCTTCGACACGCGCCGCACGTTCGGCACCTCCGCGCGCACGAGGCCTTCGTAATACACGTCTGCTTGCGCGGCGAAGCGCGCGAGGAGCGCGACGTTCGCGTCGGGGGCCTCCCGTGCGAGCACGCGGAGCGCATCCGCCAAGAACGCGACCGCCTCGCCGGGTGAAGCGAACTCGAAGAGCTCGACGGGCGGACCATGCCGCGTCGCGATGGGCTCGGCCTCGTGCGCGTGCGAGCCGAGCACGTTGCGCGCGAAGCTCGTGATCTCCGCCGTCGATCGGTAGCTCACCTTCAGCGGCTCGAGCTTCACGTGCGGCACGCCGAGCTCGTCGAGGAGCTCGTTCCAATCGAGCTCGCTGCGATCTTCGCCTTCGTCGCTGAGCCTTTGCGCGGCGTCGCCCGCGAGCGTGATGCATTTCTCCGCCGCGCGCTTCGGATCGTGCGGCTCGGCGAGATCGATGAGCGTCGCGAGCTCGATGGGCGAGCTGTCTTGCACTTCGTCGATGAAGACGTGCGAGAAGCGCAGCACGCCTTCGCTGCTCTGGAGCGGACCGTGAAGGAGCTGCCAGAGGCGGAGAAGCATCGCGTGATCTTCGAGGTCGAGCGTCGCGGTCTCGCCGTCGCGCTCGCCTTCGTTGCGAACGCGCGTTTGCCGCACGCACCACGCGTTCACTTGATCGAGCTGGCCCGCGCCGAAACCAGGCACGCCCTCGAACGTCTGCGCGAGGCGCTCACGCGACGTGCACAGCTCGTCCCATGCGGCCATCACCGCGCGCGCGCCGACGCGATTGTCGCTCACGACTTTTTCGAGCGCGACGCGGGTCACCTCGCCGAGCGCGCTTGCCTCCCCTGCACCGTCCAATTTTCGTTTCCCGGCGAGCCACGCGCCGAACGCCGCGAGCCGCAAATCGGGCACGGTGATGTCGCTCGTCGCGTTCCATGCGGCCTCCGCGGCGTGTCCACCGGGCCACTTCGACATCGCGAGCCGGACGCGCGAATCGAACGCTCGCGACGCACGCGCTTGCATCGTGCGCATGGCCTTGTGCATCGCTGGGTGACTCTTCGCGCGACTCGCGACGGGCGGCGTGGTGTCCGAAATCGCGTAGGGCAACCGCGGAAACAAATCCGGAACGAGCCGCCGCGCGAACCGCGCGAACGTCCCGATCGAAACGCCTTCCACGCCGAGCGACGGAAGAACGCGCCCGACGTAATGACGAAGCGCTTCGTTCGGCACGATGATGAGCATGCGATCCGGACGAAAGCGACGCGGCTCGGCTTGCGCGAGGTACGCCGCGCGGTGGAGGCCCACCGTCGTCTTGCCGGAGCCCGCGCTGCCTTGAATCGCGACGAGGCCAGTGCCTGGACGCGTGATCAAATCGAACTGCGCCTTGTCGAGCATCGCGGCGATCGCGGGGAGCATCTTGTCGGTGCGAATCTGCTGATCGGCTCCGACGCCGAGGCGCGGCGCTTCGTCCGCTTTGCGCACGGTGAGCTTGCCGGTGTGCGCCGCTTGCCGCGACCACTTGCCATCGCGACGAACGAAGACGCCCTGCGGGCACGCGACGCGCACGAGCTCGCCCGCCGAGATCGCGACGCTGCGACGCGCGACGACGGTTCCCTCGACCATGCGATCGCCGAGCTCTTCTTCGTAATCGTCGCCCTCGTGGTAGCGGTAATAAATCTTGCTCACGGGCGCTTGGCGCCAGTCGACGATGCGAATGCCCGCCGAGCCGTCGACGTAAGATCGCGCACCGATGAGCACGTCGCGTCTCTTCTCGTCGGCTCCAATCTGTTCACGCAACCGGAGATGAGCGAAATACGGCGCGCGCAAATCGACGCCGCCTTGCGCGCCGCGACCGCGCTGCGCGCGGAGCGCACCGAGGTTGTGCATCTGCTCGAAGAGCGACGGAAGATCCTCGGGCTTCGCGACCGCGACCTCGTCACGGAGCTGGAGCATGCGACCTTCGTCGTCGCGCCGCGCCGCATCAGCGAGCCCCTGCCCCTTCGTGCGCTCTTCGAGCGCGCGCTTCACGATCGACAAAAGCTTGAGCTCCTCGCCGACGATGCGAGCGCCCTCTTCGTCGTTTTCGAGGCCGAAAATGGCCGTGGTTTCACTCTGCGCCGTGTTCACGGGGATCGGCTTTATTGAGGCCGATTGGGGTGAAACGCAAGGGCGAAAAGCGGGCTTCCCAAAGCCCAAAGCCCAAAGCCTAGAGAATGAAATGGTCGTTCAAATTCAGCACGGTGAGATTGACGCCCTTCAGCTTGGCGCACTCCTTCTCGACCTCGCGCTGGAAGACCGGCTTGATGTGATAGAGGAGCGTTGGAAGCTCCTTCGGGCGCGTGAGCTTTTTGAGATCCTTCACGAGCGTCTGCGGCGTGTGGTGGCCGCTCGCCTTCGCGAGCTTCTGCTCGTGGTTCGGGAAGCTCACTTCCATCAAGAGCGCGCGGAGCTTCGGCGTCTCGTTGAGCACCGTCCACAAGCGATCCGTCGGGCCCGTGTCGCCGCTGTAACCGAGCGCGCCGTCTTTGCTCTCGATGATGAACGCGCCGCACTCGATCGTGTGGCTCACGAGGATCGAGCGCACCGTGTACCCGGCGATCTTCGTCGGCACTTCGGGCTTGAGGATCAGGTAGCGAATCGCCGGCTTCGACGCGTTCGGGATCTTCGTGAAGTCCGGCCAAAGGAGCCCGTTGAAGAAGTGCTTTCGCAGGATGTCGATCGTCTGCTTCGTGCCCGCGATGATGAGCGGCGCACAATGATTCTGCGTGCGGTTGTCGGCGATGGTCGCGAGATCGCGGATGTGATCGAGGTGCGCGTGGCTGACGAGGACGGCTTCGAGCGCGCATTGCGCCTTCAGCTCCATGCCGCTCGTCAGCGAGCCCGCATCGATGGCGACGCGATCATCGAGAATGAACGCACTCGTCCGATGCTTGGGAGTTTCGCCACCGTGGCAACCGATGACTTTGAGGTCCATCAGGATGGAGCTCCGTCTTCGTTCGGAGCGAACTTCTGCGGCATCTCCACGAGCTCGAGGAACTCGTGCAGCTTGCCGAGATCCGCGACGATGAGCGAGCCATCGCCGGGATCGTGGATGATGTGCAATCGGTGAAGTCGCCAGAGCACGTCGACGACTTGCGAAACGTCGACGCCGACCTCGCGCGCGATTTGCTCCGCGGACGCGCGCACGCGGATTCCGTTTTCCGTTTGCTCGCCGTACGTCTCCGCGTTGCGTTTGAGCGCGAGCAGCACGCGCGCCTGCGGATCGGGATTGAGCAGGATCTGGACGAGACCGTCTGCCGCGTCGAGGCGCGACGCGAGCTTCTTGATGAGACGAAGCGCGATCTCGCTGTTGTTCTTGATCATCGTCTCGAGCGTGCGCGCGTCGAGGACGAGGCATTTCATGTCGTCGACGACGCGCGCGGTGGCCGTGCGCGGCTTGTTGTTCAAGATGGCCATCTCGCCGAGGAACTCGCCGCGACCGAGCGTCGCGATGCGCACATCGACGCCGCCGGTTTTCTTCGTGATCTCCACGGCACCCGATTGGATCACGTACATTTCTTCGCCGAGCTCGCCTTCATGGAAGAGCACGTCGCCCGCATGAAACTCGCGTCCGAAGCGAGAGAACAGTGGGTCCGACATCGCCAAGGAGCAAAGAGTATCTCGGCGGGAAAAAACGGGTCAAAAAACAGTTCGGTTTGGTTGAGGCGATCAGTCCATATCGAAGTCGCCCATGCCACCCATGCCGCCCATTCCGCCCATTCCGCCCATTCCACCCATGCCGCCCATTCCACCCATGCCGCCGTCGTCGCCGCCGCCGGCAGCCGGCTTCTCTTTCTTCGGCTTGTCGGTGATGACCGCTTCGGTGGTGAGCATCATGCTGGCGACGCTCGCCGCGAACTCGAGCGCTGAACGGACGACCTTCGCCGGATCGATCACGCCTGCGGCGATCAAGTCCTCGAACTTGTCCGTCTGCGCGTTGAACCCGAAGCCGCCCTTTCCTTCTTTCACCTTCTCGACGACGACCGAGCCTTCCGCGCCCGCGTTCTTCGCGATCTGACGGAGCGGCTCTTCGATCGCGCGACGCACGAGCTTCACGCCGATCGCCTCTTCGCCCTCGACCTTGAGCGCGTCGAGCGCCTTCGATGCGCGGATGAGCGTGACGCCACCGCCGGGGACGATGCCTTCCTCGACCGCCGCGCGCGTCGCGTGGAGCGCGTCTTCCACGCGCGCCTTCTTCTCTTTCATCTCCGTCTCGGTGTGCGCGCCGACTTTGACGACCGCGACGCCGCCCGCGAGCTTCGCGAGGCGCTCTTGCAGCTTCTCTTTGTCGTAGTCGTTCGTTGCGGCTTCGACTTGTTTGCGGATCGTCTCCACGCGACCTTTGATCTTCTTCGCGTCGCCCGCGCCGTCGATGATGGTCGTGTTGTCTTTGTCGATCGTGACGCGCTTGGCGCGGCCGAGGTTTCCGATGCCGAGGTTCTCGAGCTTCACGCCGAGATCCTCGCTCGCGATGTCGCCGCCCGTGAGAATGCCGATGTCCGCGAGCATTTCCTTGCGGCGATCGCCGAAGCCCGGCGCCTTCACCGCGCAGACTTTGAGGAGACCGCGGAGCTTGTTCACGACGAGCGTCGCGAGCGCTTCGCCCTCGACGTCTTCCGCGATGATGAGAAGCTGGCGCTGATCGCGCGCGACGACTTCGAGCACCGGGAGGATGTCCTGCATCGACGAGATCTTCTTCTCGCTGATGAGAATGAGCGGATCCTCGAGCTCGGTCGTCATGTTGTTCGGGTTCGTGACGAAGTACGGCGAGAGATACCCGCGATCGAACTGCATGCCTTCGACGACTTCGAGGCTCGACTCCATCCCGCGCGCTTCTTCGACGGTGATGACGCCTTCCTTGCCGACCTTGTCCATCGCGTCGGCGAGCATGTTGCCGATGGTGTCGTCGCCGTTGGCGCTGATCGTTCCGACTTGCGCGATGTGCGCTTTGTCCTTCGTCGGCACGCTGAGCTTCTTGATCTCCGCGACGATGGCCGTCACCGCTTTGTCGATGCCGCGCTTCAAGTCCATCGGGTTGTGACCCGCCTCGACGAGGAGGAGTCCCTGCGTGAAGAGCGACTGCGCGAGCACCGTCGCGGTCGTCGTGCCGTCACCGGTTTTGTCGCTCGTCTTCGACGCGACTTCGCGGACCATCTGTGCGCCCACGTTCTCGAGCTTGCCTGCGAGCTCGATCTCTTTCGCGACGGTGACGCCGTCTTTCGTCACGACGGGTGAGCCGAAGCTCTTCTCGATGACGACGTTGCGACCCTTCGGGCCGAGCGTCACCTTCACCGCGTTGGCGAGTGCGTTGACTCCGTTGAGGATGGCGTGGCGTGCGGTGCGGTCGTAGGCAATTTGCTTCGCGCTCATGAGGTCGGGATCCTTGGCGTTTTTGACCGAGCTTGGCAGTCTCGGTGGTCGAGTGCCACGCACCATAAGTCAAGATACGGCCCCGTCAAGTCAGCAAGACCACTCGCGTCTCGTCCACACAAGTACCTTGAATGGTTCGCGTGCCGCGACTATGGTCCCGCCGCCTCGCGGCCTCCGCATCATTGGGGGATCGTCTAACGGCAGGACGCCAGATTCTGGCTCTGGCTATCTAGGTTCGAATCCTAGTCCCCCAGCTCGCTCTTCTCTTTGCTTCGTCGTGTTTCTCGTTACCGGGCCCCATCGTCTAGCGGTTAGGACATCGGCCTCTCACGCCGGTAACATGGGTTCGATTCCCATTGGGGTCGCTACGGCTATGCAGCATGTGTTCGTGGTTCAGCATGAGCACGAGCTCGCAGACGACGTCGATGTGAAGCTCATCGGCGTCTATGCGACGCGCGAAGACGCCGAGCGCGCCGTCGAACGCGTCAAGCAAGCGCCAGGCTTCCGAGATTTTCCGGACGGGTTTTTCATCGACGAATACGAAATCGGCGAAGACCACTGGATCGACGGATTCGTCTCGCCGCCGTTTTAGCGTTGCTGCCGCTCAAACGTTCGTAGTCGATCGACTCTAGAGCTGTACGACGTCTCGCAAAAACGCGATGTGCGAGAGGAGAGTGATCGGCCATGACAATCACGAAGCATGCGGTGGTGATCGCGGGTGGAGGTCCGACGGGCATGATGCTCGCGGCCGAGCTCGCGCTCGCGCACCTCGACGTCGTCATCGTCGAGCGGCGCACGAGCCAAGACTTCGAAGGTACGCGCGCGCGCGGTCTGCATTCGCGCACGATCGAGGTGCTCGATCAGCGCGGCGTCGCGGACCGCTTCCTCTCGCAGGGGCAAGCCATGCAGGTCGCCGGTTTCGCGACGGTGCCTCTCGACATCAGCGATTTTCCGACGCGCCACAACTACGGGCTCGCGCTTTCGCAGAAACACTTCGAACGGATCCTCGCGAGCTGGGTCGCCGAGCTCGCGGTGCCGATCCATCGCGGATGCGAGGTGACGGGCTTCACGCAAGACGACTCGGGCACCTCCGTCGAGCTGTCCGATGGTCGTTGCCTTCGCGCGCAGTACCTCGTCGGATGCGATGGTGGACGCAGCGCGATACGCAAGAAAGCCGGAATCGATTTTCCAGGTTTCGATCCATCCATCAGTTATTTGATCGCCGAAGTCGCCATGACCGAAGAGCCGGCGTGGGGCATGCGCCGCGACGCCAAAGGCACGTACGGGATCGGCAAGCTCGAGGACGGAAAGCGTGTGGGCGTGGTGCTGAGAGAAGAGCGCGTCGAGCAAGGCGACGCGCCGACGGAGCGCGAGCTCCGCGAATTGCTCATCGCGCTCTACGGAACGGACTTCGGCGTTCACGACATCACGTGGCTATCGCGGTTCACCGACGCGACGCGGCACGCGGCGTCCTACCGAGAGCGCCGCGTGCTGTTGGCCGGCGACGCCGCGCACGTGCATTCCCCGATGGGCGGACAGGGACTCAACCTCGGTGTCCAAGACGCCGTGAACTTGGGTTGGAAGCTCGCCCAAGTCGCGTGCGGCACTTCGCCGGAGACGCTGCTCGATACGTACCAAGCCGAACGGCACCCGGTCGCCGCGCGCGCGCTTCGCATGACGATGGCGCAGACCGCGCTCAGTCGCGGCGACGAGCGCACGAAGGCAGTCGTCGAGACCATGTCGGAGCTCTTGCAGATGTCCGAGCCTCGCAAACGAATCGCTGGAATCATGTCCGGCCTCGACATTCATTACGACCTCGGTGAAGGACATCCGCTCCTCGGGCGTCGCATGCCCGATCTCGACGTCCTCACCGAAAGCGGCCCGCGGCGCGTCTTCACGATGCTCCACGACGCGAGACCGATCCTCCTCAATCTCGCCGAGCCGATCGACATCGCTCCGTGGGCGGATCGCGTGAAGCGCGTCGACGCTCGATACGATGGTGCGTGGGAGCTTCCCGTGATCGGCGCGGTCGCCGCTCCGACTGCGGTGCTCATCAGGCCCGACGGTTACGTCGCGTGGGTCGGCGCCGGCACGGACGAAGGACTTCGCGACGCATTGTCTGTGTGGTTCGGCGTCGCGATCACCTGCTAACGTTTCAACATGCGGGGCATTCGGTTGGCGATGGTCGTTGCGTCGATCACGGTCGCTGGGACCGTGCATGCCGCGAACAAACCGATAGACGTCTATTCGATTTGGTACCAGGTAGACACCGGCATCAAAATTCCCGTCGAGCAGTTCGAGCAGTGTCTCACGCAAGACAGCATCTTCGGCGGTGGCTGGTCGTATCAGTGGGGCGTGGGTCCGATCACCATGCACTCGGCGATCGTTCTCACGACACCTCCACCGGGTTTACGCGTCGGCGACACGCTCGAGAAAGAAATCAACGCGGCGATTCTCTCGGGGACCGTGCCGCCACCGACCGCCGACAACAACACCGTTTATCTCATGCACGGACCGTCGACGGTTTCGAACTTCGATCACAACGGTCTCGAGCTTTGTCACAATAGCCCGTATTGCGCCGAGCACGGACCTGGACAAGTGGCGACGGCCGATGGTGGTGCAGCAGGGCACGCCTATCAGGCGGCGCTCATTCCAAACGATTGTCCGTGCAACGGAACGAACGCACCGCTCAGCAACGCCACGTTCCTCACCGAACACGAGCTCGGTGAATCGATCGCCGACGAAGGAACGGCAACGTTCGAAGTGGCCGACGCGTGCGAACAACACCCCGATCAGCTCGAATGTTGTGGAACGCTCTATGACATTCAATGGCTCGATCGGTCCGGCGGACCCGGTCTGTGCGAGGCGATTCCTGCAACCGGCCCGAAGTGCGCATGTGGAGTGGTCGGGTTTTCGTGTAGCGATCCATCCACGTGTTGCAGCGGCGCGTGCGACACGTGGATCGCTTCCGCAGACGCAGGGGTGACGACCGCGTGCTGCATCGACACGAACCAACCGTGCGCGGCGCCGAACGATTGTTGCGGCGCGCTCACCTGCACGAACGGACAATGCGCGTGTCGTGCGACGGGCGAGCCCTGCGCGCGTGCGAGCGATTGCTGCGACACGACGAACGTGTGCGATCCCTCGAGCAACGTGTGCACGGCCGCACCCGTGGACGCCGGTGCGGGCGATGACGAAACGAGCGGCGCGGATTCCGGCTGCGGATGTCGCGTCACGGGTGCTCGGCGCGATCGCGTTGGGTGGCTCGCCATCGCGTGCGCGCTCGCCGCGATTTGCTCACGGCGATCACGCCCATCTCAGCGGATCACTCAGACCATCACGGGTCGAAACAACCAATGCGGACGAGACCCGAATCCTCCACGACGCAATCGCTGCAAGTCGGAATGCCCGCATCCTCGAGACACGCGCAGCTGACGTCGACGATGCATGCGGCGGGTAGCGCGAAACAGCGCCCGAACGCGGTGGGATCGTTCTCGTAGAAGCCCGTCTCCAAACAGTACTGCGTGCTCGGAGCGCACCACGCGGGTGCGTAGCTCTGATGTCCGCAACGAACACTGCCATCGCGTGGTGACGCGACTTCGGCATCGACGTCGACGGCGGCATCGATGACGCTTGCGTCCGTCACTGCCGCATCGACCGCGGGCGCGATGATTTGCCCGCCGCACGCAACGGCGCTGACGAAAACGAGAAGTCGCATGGTCAACACGGTGGTGGCGGTGGCACGACCGGACAACCACTCGGCATCACGGTGCCATTGGCGCAGACGTAGCCGGTGCATGTTCGGTCATCGAGTTGGAACGGACACGCGTCGTGGAACGGGTCGGGTGTGTCGGGCGAGCATGCAGTGCCGAGGCGCGGACGATTCGCCGTGCAACTCGACGGCGCGGACGCGCATTGCCAAGCACCGTTGCACACGCACCGACCTTCGACGTAGTTGCATTGCGTCGACAGCGCGCACGAGCCGCCATCCGCGGCTTGCGCGTACGACGAAGGACAATTCGGGAGCGACGTCGGACACGTCGCGATCGCTCCGACTGGATGCCACGTGTTCGGCACGCCCGTGCACGGGTTGTCCGAGTAGCATTCGAACAGCGCATCGCACGACGGCGACAGCGCCTCGCCGTATTCGCAAATCAATCCGAAGATCGTCGAGCAGCTCGCTCCGGAAGTGGGCGGCGCGAGCGGGCAAACCTCGAGCGGAGGTGCCGCTTCGAGCGGCGCATCGGGAGGCACTGCATCGACGATGGAATCGGGTGCGACGTCGGGCGTTGCGTCCGGCGGCGCGACGGGCTCGACGCTGCCACATCCGAGCAAGATGACCGTGATGCCGTACCTCCACCGCATCGTACGATTCTAGCTCGAATCGCCGAGGCTGCGTCTCGACGGTCGCCTCCCGCCGGGATAAGGCTCTCGCATGTCGCTCGCACACTACGTCACGCTCGGTCACTCCGGTCTCCGCGTCAGCCCGCTCTGCCTCGGAGCGATGACGTTCGGCAAGGAATGGGGCTGGGGCTCGGAGCCAGAGGAGGCGAAGCGCATCCTCGATGCGTACGTCGATCGCGGCGGCAACTTCATCGACACCGCGAACGGCTACACGAAGGGCCACTCCGAGGCGATCATCGGCGAGCACCTCGCGCACGATCGGAAGAAGCGCGACCGCGTCGTCATCGCGACGAAGTTCGTGACCAACATGTTCCTGGGCGATCCGAACGGCGGCGGCTCGAATCGCAAAGCCGTCATCGCGCAGTGCGAAGAATCGCTGCGCCGCTTGCAGACCGACTACATCGATCTGTACTGGCTGCACGCGTGGGACAAGACCACGCCGATCGAGGAGACGATGCGCGCGCTCGACACGCTCGTCGAGCAAGGCAAGGTTCGCTACCTGGGATTCAGCGACACGCCGGCGTGGAAGGTCGCGCAGGCGCAGACGATGGCGCTCCTGCGCGGATGGTCTCCGCTCATTGCGCTTGCAAATCGAGTATTCGCTTCTGCAGCGCACGGTGGAAGGCGAGCTCGTTCCGATGGCGCAGGAGCTCGGGCTCGGCATCACGCCGTGGGGACCGCTGCGCGGCGGCGCGCTGAGCGGCAAGTACAAGCGCGCGGACAAGGGCAAGCACGAGGCGGGTCGCGGCGCGCGCGTCACGAGCTACCTCGACGATCGCACGTTCGACCTGCTCGACATCTTGGAGCGAATCGGCGAAGGAGCTCGCGACGACGGTGCCGCGCGTCGCGCTCGCGTGGGTTCAGAGATCGGCCTGGCGTGGCGTCGACGATCATCGGCGCGCGCACGATGGAGCAGCTCGACGACAACGTCGGCGCGCTCGACGTGAAGCTCACGCCCGAGCACGTCGCGGCGCTCGACAAGGCGAGCACGCCCACGCTTCCCTTCCCGTCCGACATGCTCGCGGCGGTTCCGGCGTTCGCGTTCGGCGGGACGACGATCAACGGCCAGCCGTCGAAGGCATGGCCGCAGGCGCCGCAGAACGACAGCGAACGCTTCTGAGGCCGATGAGACGACTCGCGCTGTCGAAGGTACCCGAAGACGTTCCATCATCGCGGGTACGGCACCTTCGCCGTCGACGGCAGGATGATCAAACTGAAGTCGAAGATGCGGTAGCCCCAGAAGAAAAAAGCGACGGCGCGGGCAATAATTCGCGTGTCCCAAGCGTAGCAAAGCTCATGCGGATTCTCGCCGTCCTCCTCTTCACCCTCACCCTCTCGGTCACCGCGCCTGCGCGCGCCGCGGATCGCGTTCCGGATTCGGCGGTTCAACTGCGGATCGTCTCGCGCGACAGCGTGAGCTTCGTCGTCGAGGTCACGAATCCGCTCGACGACGTCGCGCGGTTCGATGGCATCGGGCTCTACTTCGTGCCCGATACCGCGAGCGACGAGCAGCGTCTCGGTGTCGTCGCGGCGGGTCAGATCGCGAAGGCGGGCGGCGGTTGGGTCGATGCAGCGGACGTCACGAGCATCGACCCGCACAAATCGATTCGGCTCAAGCTGACGACGTACTGCCTCGATGAACAGCGCGCTGCGCCCGAACAGTCGACCAGCTTTCACCTCGCGAGTCGCCGCATGCCGACCGCGCTCACCATCGCGCTCGCGGGCGCTGCGCGAACCGTGGCGAGCCTTCCCAAAACGAACGACCGATACGACGCAACGCAGCAGGCAGTCTGGCGCGTGCGCACGTCGATGCCCGTCGCGCTCATCGGCGATGCGGCCCCGCGCGTATCGAAGCGGATCGACAACGACGACTGAGTCTCTCAGCGATGCTCGGTCGAGCGCGCTTTTTGGTCGTGGTCCTCGTGGCTATGCGGAATCGTCAGCAGCGCGGCCGCGGACGCCGTGAACGCGACGACCACGAGCACCACGATGAGCATGATTTTCCGTGACCGCGCGCTCTCGATGCGCTGCTCGCTCGCTTCGACGCGTTCTCTCGATTCCCGCGCTTGTCGCTTCGCCGCAACGTCTCGCTCATGCTCGGCGCGCGCGGCGGCGAACTCTTCCGAAAATCCGTCGCCCGCGAAAACGCGCTTTGCGTGAGCGGCGCTCAGCGGCTCGCTAAGGTGGATGGGGCCCTCGTCGGTCGCCACCATGAACGGAAGGTTCACCTCGATCGCGCCGCGCGTCGCGAGCCACTCGTGCCACGCCTTCTCGGCCGCTTCGTGCACGCGCTTCATGGCGGTCTCGTCGCCGCGGAGATCGACGCCATTTCTCGGCTTCGAACATCGCGACCAAGTAGGCGACGAGCCGTTCGCTGTTGGCGTCCTTCACGGAAACGCCGTGAAGAGGTCCGACAAATCCGTGGCGTTCGCGGCGTCGCCGAGCAGCGGCGTAACGCCGAAGATTTCCTGCAGCGACCGGAGCGTCGAGCTGTGCGTGTACGGGATCGTGTTCGAGTACTTGTTCGGCTTCGCGAGCGGCGATAGCACGATGAGGCCGATTGGGAAGTCGCCGAGCTCGCTCTCGTCCCACGTGATGACGATCACGCCGTTGTTCGTGTAAGCGGATGACGCTTGGATCTTCGGCACCTCGGTGCTGAGCCACGTGTCGCCTTGCTTGATGCCGTCGTTCGTCGGCGCGCAGCTGTCGTGCATGTCGTCGCAGAGGTTCGGCGTGATGAAGTTGTATTGCGCCGTGGTGCCAGCGGCGAGATCGGACGCGAGGTTCGTATACGGCACGACGTGTTGGATGCAGTTGGGCGCTTGCGGATCGTTGTTGTTGGTGACGTCGTCGAAGAACACGAACGCATCGTGCTTCGGCGCGTACGATTTGACGGCGGTCAGCGGGCACACCGTGCCCGTGATGTCTTCCTCGTAGGCCTTCCAAGAAACGTTCGCTGCCGCGAGCTGGGTCACGAGATGCGCCGTCGTGCTCTGGTGATTGGCCGACGGCGGATTGTCGTCGGCGACTCCGAAGTTCTGTCCTGCCTCGAGCCACAAGTAGTTCGGCTCGCTCGGGTGGTTGCCAGGCGGGTTGAAGTACTGCTCGGCGTGAGCGCCTTGCACGAGGAGCGTGCTGTTGATGTACGGCGCCGAAGCGCTGCCTTTGATGTCCGACCAGTTGTGGTTCTCCATCAAGATGAGGAACACGGTCTGGATGGAGTGCGTCGAGGACCCATCGGCCTTCGCATCCGCCCCGCCATCATTGCCGTTCCCGTTTCCACCGCACGCCGAAGCGACGATCAAGCACGCACCGGTCCACGCGACGACGTTTCTCATGTGCGAAGTCTACGAATTGGCACGAGCGCTGCACACCAATCGACATGACCGTCCAAAAACATCCAAGTCTTCACACGGAGCAAGCTACCTCCCTCGCGCGAGAAATCGCCGAAGCGGGCACGGTCGCGGGGCTCATCGGTGGCGTGGCCATGGCGCTCTTCGCGACGAGCTACGCGGCGATCATCGGCATCGGGTTTTGGACGCCGGTCAAAGCGATCGGCGCAACCGTGCTCGGCGCGCACACGCTCGACGACGGTGGCGCGCCGGTCGTGCTTCTCGGCCTCGCGATTCACGTCGTCGCATCGATTGCGTTCGGCGTCTTGTTTGCGCTGGCGGCGCCACGCGACGTCTCGCCTGCGCCCGCGTTTGCGTTCGGCGAGTTTGCGGGCGTCACGCTCCTCGTCGTGATGACGCTCGCCGTGATCCCACTCGTCAACCCGACTGCGCGTGCGAGCCTGATTTGGGGAAGCTCACCGAACGCATTGCCCGTCGTCGTCGCGTTCGTCATGCACTTCATCTATGGCGCAGGTCTCTCGCTCGCACCTGCCCTTCGCCGGCACTTCTCGGCTGGATCGTGATGCGCATTGCCACGCCTGTAGCGATGCGCCATGGTCGCACGTACGCGCGCAATCGGGTTTGTCGCATGCCAACGTTCCGAGAACGATCATGACGACACTCGTGGAGCAGACGTCGTGCCACGCGCGCCAACGGCGTGGCACGCAACTCGCACCACACGACGAAGTGATCAGCGAGGCAGGTGCCTCTTCCACTCGTCCCGCGTGATTCGATAGAGGATGTGCGGGCGAAGCGGAGACCCGACGGGAACCATCGGGTGATCGAAGTCGTCACGATGCGACCGCGTCATCCCGATGCGCTCCATCACGCGTTGCGAGCGCACGTTCGCGAGCACGGTGAAGCTCACGATCGCATCGAGCTCGTGCACCTCGAATCCCTCGCGCAGCGACGCGCGCGCCGCCTCCGACGCGTATCCCTTTCCCCAATGCTCGCGCGCGAGCCGCCACAAGACTTCGACGCACGGCGTGAACGGCGCCTCGAACGACGTGTGCATGAGCCCGACGAAACCGACGAACGAAGCGACGCCCGGCGCTTCGAGCGCCCAAGGCCCCATGCCTGCGGCGCGTCGCGCGCGACATCGCATCATCGCTGCGTCGCTCTCCGCGCGCGACATCGGCCCACCGAGGTGCTCCATCACCGCTGCGTCCGCGGACATCTTCGCGAGCGGCTCGGCGTCCTCGTCGCGCCATTCGCGAAGGAGCAGGCGCTCCGTGCGGATCTCACCGCGCGCCTCGCGCGCAAGGCGACCGCCTTCGTTCTCCCATCGCGCGAGCACGGAGCGTTCATCGACCCTCATCACTTCACCGTGATGTGCACGAGCACGGTCGGTGTGCCCAACGTTCCGGCACGGCATTGCGTCACGCCGGGCCGAACGCCAGTGAGGAAGAGGCGATTCGACGTGGGGGAAGCCGCGCGCAGCTCGGCGTGAACGATGGTGACGTCATCGCATTGCAGACCGCGCGCAAACCCGACATCGATCGACTTCGTCGCGCCCACGGCGACTTCGATGGACGTTTCGCCGACCACCGGATCCGCAAACGCGACCGGTGTCGCGACGAAGACGCCGATGGCGAGCACCAGCCGAGAGACCGTTCGCATGCCAACGAGTCTAGCGTACGCGAACGACGCGATCGGGATCGCCTTCGACACTCACGATCGAATACACGCGTCCCTGCATCGTCACGCGTCCGCCCGCGTGGAGGCGCGAGATCGGAACGCGACCGGTCGTCGGCGCAAACCATCCCTTGATGGTGGTGTCGCCCGTGTGCTCGATGCGAACGCTCGTCGTCCCGTCGTTGCGACGATCCTCTTCTTCGCGAAGCGTGAGGAGCTCGCTCGCCATCGCGTGAATCTCCGCGGAGGTCGCTTTGCGGCCATCGGTGATTTCCTTGAGCGCGCTGCGAGAAAGCTTCACGTCGCGAAATGTTGGGCCGCGAAATCGTCGTGCAAGGTCTTGACGAGCCGGTCACTTGAGCAAGAAATCGCCCTTGCCGAAGTAGACGCCGCCGCCAGAGACGTTGTTGCCGACATCGAACCAGACGTGCGGGTGACCTTGATATGCAACGGTCGTCGCGACTTCGAATTTGCCGGAGCCCTTCTTCACCGTCTGGCGCGCTCGCGGGTTGTCCTTCGTGCAGCCTTCGTTCGGATTCGTCGCGGTGACGGTGAAGGTGATGGCGGCTTCGTCGGCGGACGCCAGCGTGTACTCGCCACGCACGACATACACGCCGTGCTGCGCGAGCTCGGGCGCCGTGCCATGCACGTCGGTGATGACGATGCGATCACCGCCGTGAACGTCACTCCGGCCCACGTCGAAGGCGACGGCGTTGTCGAATGTGGTTTTGTTTGGGAACGTGGTGTCGAGCGGCGTGCATGTTCGGCCGAGAACTTTGTCCATCACCGACTCGCGACTCGCTTGCGAAGTCGGGGTCGTCGCGGCTTGCCGCTCGGCGAGTCTGCCGCGAAGCTCGGCGACTTGGATTTCGAGATCGTGGATGCGAGCGTCGAGCTTCGATGTGCTCGGCGCGCAACCGGCGAGAATGACGAAGAAGAGGCCGGTACGGTTCACCGCGGACGAAACTCTCCCTTCCCGAAATACACGCCGCCCAACTCATCTGCGTTCGTCACCAAACCCTCCTTCGCGCGGTAGAAGCCGACGTGCGGACGCCCGACGTACGCGATGCGCGTCGAGAGCTCGAACGTGCCCGAGCCTCGCTTCACGAATTGACGATTGGTTCCGTTGCCGTTCGTGCAGGCGTCACCGACGCGCGACGCGGAGACATTGAAGCCGAGGATCGCTTCGTCGGCCGACGTGAGCGTGTAATGACCGCGAACGAAGTAGACGCCGTCGACTGCGAAATCCGAGCGCGTGCCGCGCACCTCGTCGATCACGATGAGATCGCCGTCCCGTACATCGCTGTTGCCCACGTCGAACGCGACGGACGAATTGAACGTCGTCGCGCTCGGAAACGAGACGTCGTGCACCGTTTTGCAAGTTGCGGTGTGCTCGATTGGACGCGCTGCGAGCGTCTGCCGCAGCTCCGCGACTTGGCGCTCGAGATCGGCGACACGCGCGTCGTAACTCGAAGTGCTCGGCGCGCACGCCGACAAGGCGACGATGAAGAGCATCCAGCGCACGCCCGCAATATAGCAGTGTCAAATCTCATAGCGAAGTTGGGGCTCGAGCACCCAGTGTTGCCAAATGACCCAACACGCGGAGGTTGCGCGCACGGAATGTTTGACGATTCATGAGCGGTACGCGTCGTGCACCACTGCCGCCCATGACGACGCACGAGGGGAAACGCATTCAGGCGGAGCACTTACGTCAGCTCGGGCAGATCACGGCGGGCGTGTCGCACGATCTGAGGAACATCCTCAACGGGATGTCCCTTCGCCTCCAATATCTCGAGCGCAACGTGGAGAAGGACGGCGATGAGGGCGCGATGATCGAGAATCTTCGGCGCGATGTCGGCTTCGGTGTCGGCCTGCTCGAGCGATTGTGCGACTTCGCGCGACCGAGCACGAACGACATTCGCGCGGCGGATCTCGGCGAGCTGAGTCACGAAGCGTGCGAGCTGTCGAAGATGCGGCTCGTGTCGTCGCGCGCGACGGTGGAAATCTCGGAGGCGCACACGCGCGCTCCATCCGTGTTCGTGCGCACCGCAGACGTGCTCTCCGCGACGCTCAACTTGATCATCAACGCCATCGACGCGATTCCGGCCAAAGGCGAAATCGTCGTGAAGACCGGAGGAACCCGCGACGGCGCGTGGATTCAAGTGATCGACACCGGACCGGGCATTCCGGCGCGCATGCGAGATCACCTCTTCGAGCCATTTCGCACGACGAAAGGACGCGATGGATGCGGCCTCGGTCTCTGCCAAGTGGCGACGTGCGTGTACGAGCATCACGGCCGCGTCCTCGTCGATACGCCTCCCAAAGGTGGCACCGCGATCAGACTGTGGTTTCCCGTTCGTGGCTCCGTTGCGTGACGCGCGTCAACGCATCTCGACTTCGTCGTCGACGGTCTTTCCGAAGCGCAGGTCCATCAAATCGAGAAAATAGTTTTGACGGAGCCTCCACGGCGCACGGCTTCCCTGCTTCGGGAGCTCGGCGACGGAGCGCTGGATGTAGCCGGACGAGAAGTTGATGATCGGTTCTTCCTGGAGCGTTGGATCGGTGCGGCGCGGGACGACGATGCGGCGGCCGTCGCGATCCATTTCGTTGAGCAAGCGACACACGAACGAGCACACGAGGTCCGCTTTGAGCGTCCACGATGCGTTCGTGTAGCCGAGCGCGAGCGCGAGGTTCGGGACGTCGCTCAGCATCGTGCCTTTGTAGTTGAGCGTCTTGCCTGGATCGACGTGCTTGCCATCGACCTCGAGCGAGACGCCGCCGAGCAGGCGCAATTTCAAGCCGGTCGCCGTGACGACGAGATCCGCGTCGAGGTGCTCGCCGGACGCGAGCACGATTCCCGTCTCGTCGAACGTCGCGATGCGATCCGTCACGACGCTCGCCTTCCCCTTCTTGATCGCGCGAAAGAGATCCGCGTTCGGGACGAGACAAAGGCGCTGGTCCCACGGTTTGTACGTCGGCGTGAAGTGCGTCGCGACGTCGTACTCGCGCCCGAGCTCTTTCTTCACGCCCGAGAGGAGGAGCTTCGTCGCGCGATCGGGGAAGCGACGACAGAAGTTGTACATCGCCATCGAGAGGACGACGTTCTTCCAGCGCGCGGCCTCGGGGCCGATCATCTGCGCGATGCGGTCTCGCTCGGGGAGCGAGAGGATGTACGTCGGCGAGCGCTGGAGCATCGTCACGTGCGCGGCGCGCTTCGCGAGCTCGGGGACGAGCGTGACCGCGGTCGCACCGCTTCCGATGACGACGACGCGCTTGCCGAGGTAGTCGATGTCGTCGGTCCACTTTTGCGGGTGAACGACGCGCCCGCCGAACTTCTCGATGCCGGGAAATTCCGGCATGTGACCGCGGTCGTAGTCGTAGTAGCCGCTGCACATGAGGAGAAACGCGCACGAGAAGCGGACGACCTCGCCCGTGTCCTCGCGCTTCACGTCCACCGTCCACCGCGCGGTGTCGCTCGACCACGACGCCGCCACGACGCGATGACGAAAACGAATTTTGCGATCGATGCCTTCCTCGCGCGCGGTCTCGCGGATGTACGAAAGGATCGACGCGCCGTCGGCGATCGCCTTCTCACCGCGCCACGGGCGAAACGGAAAGCCGAGCGTGTACATGTCCGAGTCGGAGCGGATGCCCGGGTAGCGAAAGAGATCCCATGTGCCGCCGATCGCGTCGCGCGCTTCGAGGATCGCGAACGTCTTGTGCGGGCACTTCTCGCGAAGGTGATGGCCCGCTGCAATTCCCGAAAGTCCCGCGCCCACGACCAGTACGTCGACGTATTCCGTCATCGCGCGAGATGATAGCAGCGCGCTAGCAGGATGCGGCGAACGCGAGCAGCGCGCTCGAAGCGATGGCAAGAGCCGACATCGCGACAATCGCCCAGTGCGAGGCATCCCAACGAAGAGTGACCATGCGCGCATTTTCGAACATCGCGTGGGAGATGGGCCAATTTGAGGCGTAGAATGACCTCGTGGGACGGAAGCTTTGGGGAGTCGTGTTGGTCGTGTGGGCGGGTGCGTGCGCGAAGGCACTACCCGTCGATGGCGATGACGCGAGCACGGGCGACGCGACGACGCCGGTCGACGCGGCGATCGACAACGTCGGTTGCCCGCAATTCGATCTGAAGACGGACCCGAAGCACTGCGGCTCTTGCACGAACGCGTGCGATGCCGGCGGGGTCTGCTCGAACGGCGCGTGCAAATCGCAATGCGACACGCCGCTCGTGCAGTGCACGACCGACGCCGGCGCCGTCTGCGCGGACACGACCGGCGACAAGAATCACTGCGGGAGCTGCACGACGATCTGCACGACCGCGGATGCGGGCAGCATGGCGCCCGGAACGAACAACCCGGATCCCGGAATCTTCGACGGTGGCTACGACGGCGGAATCGGATGGAGCGTCGGCTCGGCGTCGTGCGCGAGCAGCAAGTGCGGCATCGACTGTCCAGATGCGATGGCGCTCTGCACCGACGAGATTTGTTACGACACGCAAAACCACCACGATCACTGCGGGAGCTGCGGCACCGCGTGCGCGGCGACCACGGAGTGGTGCACGCAAGGTCACTGCTGCGCGCTTCAAAACGAATATTGCAGCGGTGGATGCGTGAACGTCTTCACCGACAACTCGAACTGCGGGAGCTGCGGTCACGCGTGCGACGGCGGCTCGACGTGCGGCGGCGGCGTGTGCGCGGCGTGCGTTCCAATCGCGGGTCCCGCGCTCACGCAGAACCTCAGCGGATGGGCGACGGCGGGCCTTCGCATCAAGGCGCTGAAGAACACGACGCTCTCGAGCTTCGAGTTCGACAACCAAGGCCAAGCCGACACGCTCGAGCTCACCGATACGTCGGGCACCGTGCTTCAGAGCATCACCGTGCCCGCGAACACGACGACGTTCACGGCGAACGTCTCGTGGCCGCTCACGAGCGGCACGTCGTACGATCTCGTCTCGGTGAACGGCGCGAACGGTCACTGGGACAACTACTCGTCATATCCGACGTCGAGCACGTCGCTCGAAGTCGACAGCGTCGTCGGCAACGGACAGACGACGTACACGACGTGGTGGTTCAGCTTCCAGAACATCAAGACGTGCCCGTGATCCTTCGCGGTGGGCTCGTGTTCGACGGGCGCGGCCGACCCGCCGAAGTGCGCGACGTTCGCGTGAAGGACGGCCTCGTCGACGCGATCTCGAAGACGCCGCTCGCCGGCACGCGCATCGTGGATTGCACGGGAAAATGGGTCGTTCCGGGCTTCATCGATTTGCACACGCACTACGACGCCGAGATCGAGCTCGCGCCCGCGCTCTCCGAGTCGCTTCGCCACGGCGTGACGACGATCCTCCTCGGTAGCTGCAGCTTGAGCCTCGCGATTGGCGAGCCCGACGATCTCGCGGATCTCTTCTGCCGCGTCGAAGCGATCCCCGACGAGCACGTGCGTCCGCTCCTCCACGCGAAGAAAACGTGGACGGGTCACCGCGACTATTACGATCACCTGAACGGGCTCGCGCTCGGTCCGAACGTCGCGTCGTTCGTCGGTCACTCCGCCGTGCGCGCGCACGTGATGGGCATCGCGCGCAGCTTGAATCACAAAATCGTTCCCGAGCGCGTCGAGCTCGCGGCGATGGAGCACATCCTCGAAGACGCGCTCGACGCGGGCTGGCTCGGGCTCTCCGTGCAGACGCTCCCGTGGGACAAAGTCGGCGGCGACAGAGACATCCGCAGCCGCCCGCTCCCATCGACGTACGCGAAGTGGAGCGAGTATCGCCGCTTGACGCGCATCCTCCGCGAGCGCGATCGCATTCTCCAAGGCGTGCCGAGCCCGACGCGCCCGCTCTCGTCGCTCCTCTTTTTTTTCGAGAGCGCGGGCATCGTGCGAAAGAAGCTGAAGACGACGCTCATCTCGCTGATGGATCTCCGCGCGATGCGCGCGACGCGCGTCTTCACGACGATCCTGGCGCGGCTCTTCAACGCGTGCTTCGACGCGGATTTTCGCTGGCAAGCGCTGCCCGAGGTCTTCGACTTGTGGGCCGACGGTCTCGACCTCGTCGTGTTCGAGGAGTTCGGCGCGGGCGCCGCGGCGCTCCACTTCGCCGAGCACGCGCAACGCGTCGAGCTCTTCAAGGATCCCGAATACCGCGCGCGCTTTCGCAAAGAGTGGACGGACAAGATCAATCCGAAATTCTTCCACCGCGATCTCAAAGAATCGCTCGTGCTCGCGTGCCCCGATCCTTCGCTCGTCGGGAAATCGTTCGACGACATCGCGAGAGATCGCGGTCACGATCCGATCGACACGTTCCTCGACCTCGTCGCGCAGTTTGGTACCAAGTTACGTTGGTACACGGTGATGGCGAACGACCGCCCCGCCGTGATCCGCGAGATGGTCTCCTCGCCCGACGTGCTCATCGGCTTCTCGGACGCGGGCGCGCACCTGCGCCAAATGGCGCACTACAACTTCCCGCTCCGCATGCTCAAGCTCGTACGCGACTCCGAGAAGCGCGGCGAAGGGTTCATGTCGGTCGAACGCGCGGTGCATCGCTTGACGGGCGAAATGGCGACGTGGCTCGGCATCGACGCCGGCACGATCGAAACGGGCAAGCGCGCGGACGTCGTCGTGATCGATCCCGAAGCGCTCGACGACGATCTCGATCGCGCGGTCGAGGCGCCGATGGAATGCTTCCGCGGATTTTCGCGCATGGTCCGCCGAAACGACCGCGCGGTGAAGCTCGTGATGGTCGGCGGGCGCGTTGCGTTTTCGAACGGTGCAGAAGCGGGCGTGCTCGGCGTCGAAAAGCTCGGTACGGTGCTCCGCGCCAACCCATGAAGGCGCTCACCTTCCGGATCCATCTTCCGCGGCTCGCGTTCGCCAAAGTGTTCGGCGCGATCGCGCCGCGCGCATACGTGTCGGGCTTCGGCGCGGTGCAGTGCGAGAAGGTCGAAGAGCCGAAGCCGCACGGTGATGATTGGGTGATGGTCGAGCCGACGCTCGCGGGCGTCTGCGGCAGCGACGTCATGCAAGTCTTCCTCGAGGCCGCGAGCGACAACCCGCTCTCGGCGGTCGTCTCGGATCCGCACGTGATGGGTCACGAGGTCGTCGGCAAAGTGGTCGACGTGGGCAAGGCGGTGAAGAAATTCAAGAAGGATGATCGCGTCGCCGTCTCGCCGTGGCTTCCCTGCTCCGTTCGCGGGCTTGCACCGTGCGCGCAATGCGAGCGCGGCGACTATCCGCTCTGCGAGCATTTCTTCGACGGCGCGATCGCGCGCGGCATGCACCTCGGAAATTGTCGCGACGTCGGCGGCGGGTTCGCCGAGTCGATGTGCTTGCACGAGTCGATGCTCTTTCCCATTCCGGACGGCGTGACCTTCGATGACGCCGTGCTCGCCGATCCGTTCGCCGTCGCGCTGCACGCCGTCTTGCGCGCGCCGCCGGAAAGAGGCGACACCGTGCTCGTCTGGGGATGCGGCTCGCTCGGCCTCATGACGATTCACCTGCTCTCGGTTTTGTTTCCAGGCATCACGATCCTCGCGATCGATCACAAACCGCGCATGGCGGAGCTCGTGAAGCGGCTCGGCGCGCATCGCCTCTTCACCTCGCGCGGCAAAGATCTCATCGGCGAGATGAGCGAGCACATGAAGGCGCCGATGCGAAAGCCGTTCTTCGGATTGCCCTGGCTGCAAAGCGGCGTCGACAAGATCTACGACACGGTCGGCGCGCCGAGCACGCTCGAGATCGGCGTGCGCATCGTCAAGCCGCGCGCGAGCATCGTGATGGTCGGCGTCGCCGAGCCCCGCAGGTTCGAGTGGACGCCGCTCTACTTCAAGGAGATCTCCCTCCTCGGATCGAACGCGTACGGCATGGAGACGCTCGAGAATCGCCGCGCGCACGGCATCGAGCTCTATCTCGACATGCTCGCGAAGGAGCGCTTGGATTTCTCCGGCGTCGTCACGCATCGGTTCCCGCTCGAAAAATTCGGCGACGCCTTCATGAGCGTCTACGACAAGCGAAAATCGGGCGCCATCAAAGTGTTGTTCGATCCGCGGGCGAAGACGTGAAGGGAGTCTTCTTCGAGATGTCCTTTCCGCGGCTCGCGGCGGCGCGCGTCGCGGGATTTTTTTCGACGAGCGGGTTCGTCGCGCCGTTCGGTCCGACGCGTCTCCGCGAGCTCCCCGATCCAAAGCCCATCGCGGACGATTGGGTCACCGTCGTGCCCACCGTGACGGGCGTGTGCGGGAGCGACGTGAAACAAATTTTTCTCGACGCCGACCTCGACAACCCGCTGCGCGCGCTCATCTCGTTTCCGCACGTGCTCGGGCACGAGGTCGCCGCGCGCGTGATCGACGTCGGACCTTCCGTGAAGCGCGTGAAGGTCGGCGATCGCGTCGCGGTGTCGCCGTGGCTCCCGTGCGAGGTGCGCGGGTTTTCGAAATGCGAGTACTGCGAGCGCGGCGATCTCTCGCTCTGCCAGAATTTCACGAAGGGTCCGTTCGCGGATGGCATTCACGCGGGCAACTGCCGCGACGTGCCGGGTGGCTACAGCGATCGCATGATCGCGCACGAGTCGATGTGCTTTCCGATTCCGGACGGAGTCGCCGACGAGGTCGCCGCGCTCTCCGATCCATTCTCCGTCGCGCTCCACGCGATTCGCAAAGCGCCGCCGAAGCCCGGCGAGACGGTCATCGTGTACGGGTGCGGCCCGCTCGGTCTGCTCACGGTTCACGCGCTCGCGAAGCTCTTCCCCGACGTGCGCATCATCGCCGTCGATCTGCACGCGTATCTCGAGCCCTTCGCGAAGGCGATGGGCGCGCACGATTACGTCGCGGCCGATGGGGAGGAGCTCGTCGAGAAGATCGCGACGCTCACGAAATCGGAGGTGCGTCGCGTGCGCTTCGCGCTCCCGTGGGTCCTCGGCGGAGTCGATCGCGTGTACGACACGGTGGGCATCGCGCAGACACTCGAGACGGCCGTGCGCCTCGTGAAGCCGCTCGGCACCGTGCTCCTCGTCGGCGTCGGAACGCCGCGTCGCTACGAGTGGACGCCGATTTTTTTCCGCGAAGTGACGGTGATTGGCTCGAATGCGTACGGCGTCGAGGACTTTCCGGAAGGACGCATGCACGGCTTCGAGCACTATCTGACGCTCTGCGCCGAGAAGCGTCTCGACCCGACGCCGATGATCACGCACCGATTTCCACTCGTGCGGTATCGCGAAGCGTTCGTCACCGCGCGTGACAAACGGAGGCACGGGTCGGTGAAGGTGCTCTTCGATTTTACGCTTCGCTGACGGACTCGTCGTTGACGCATCGGAGTCGCGATGGGAGATTCGTTGCATGCGCGGTACTGCCTTTTACTTGTCGATTGCTGGCGTGGTGGTCGCGATGTTCGCCGCGTGTGGCGGCAACGGGACAGGGTTCGGATCGGGCGACGGCTCCGCTGACGGTCAAGCGGGAGACGTCGACACCAACGCCGACTCGCCGATCGGATTCAACATCGACGGCGCGACCGACGCACCGAACTGCACGCAGTGCTCGGGCGATCTCCACGAGATCCTCACGTGCGGAGACAATCCGCAAGTCGTTCAAACGTGCACGGGCGACACGGGATGCGGTCCGTCGGGATGCATCGCCGCATGCGACGCCGCGGCTGCGAGCAAGAGCTCGATCGGTTGCGACTACTACGCGATCCCGCCCGACGCGTGGACGCACAAGAGCTGCTTCGCCGCGTTCGTGACGAACAACTGGCAGTCGGACATGAAGGTCACGCTCGTGTGGAAAGGCACGACGATCGACGCGACGCCGTTCTCGTACATCCCGCAAGGCAAAGGCGTCGGCATCACGTACAAGGCCGTTCCGTCGACGGGCATTCCGGCGAACAGCATGGCGATCGTGATGATCAACCAGATGCCGTTCTCGGACATCTATCACGTGCCCTGCCCCACCGGGACGAAGGCCGCGATCGAAACCGAGGACGTCGCGCTCTCCGGAACGAGCCTCGGCAACGCGGTCGAGATCAAGACGACCGTGCCTGCGGTCGTCTACGACGTGTATCCGTACGGCGGCGCCGCGTCGTACATGTCGAGCGCCACGCTCCTTCTTCCGACGACCGCGTGGGACACGAACTTCGTCACGACGACGATGGCCGAGACGCCCGCGACGACGCCCGGCATCGACTTCGTCGCGCAGCAAGACGGCACGCAGATCACGCTCCTTCCAACGACGAACGTCACCGCGGGACCCGGCGTCGCCGCGGCGACGAAGAACTCGCCCGTCACGTACACGATCAACAAGGGTCAAACGATCCGCATCATGCAAGCGCCGGACAGCACCGGCGCGGATCTCACGGGCAGCATCGTGCAATCGAGCGCGCCCATCGGCGTTTGGGGCGAGCACTTCTGCCTGTACCTCACGTCGAGCCCGCCGACGTGGCGCATCGTCGGCGCCGTGAAAGGCACGACGCTCACGTACGATCCGCCCGTGAGCGGCGCGCCAACGTCGCTCACCGAAGGTCAGATGGTCGAGTTCGCGGGACCGAATGCGTTCCACGTGCAATCGCAGGACGCGCAGCATCCGTTCTATCTCGCGGCGCACAGGCCCGGTAGCGACTGCGATGCGGCGCACCAGGAAATCCCGCCGATCCAGGCGCTCGGAAACGAGTACGCGGCGGTGACGAACGAAACGACGGACTACGCGAGCGGTGGACCCGAGACGGTCAACATCATCCCGCCGCAGCAGTTCCTGACGTCGTATCAATTCTTCACCGATCCGACGTACGGCAACACCGATCTCGCGCTCGTGCGCGTGAAGACGAACGGAACGTTCAGCGACGTCACGCTCGACTGCATCACCGGGCCGATCACGGGATGGCAACCGCTCGGAACGAGCGGCAACTACCAGTACGTGCACATCGACGTGCAGAAGAACAGCGCGGACGTCGGCAGCTGCTCGAACGGTCTGCACAACATCAAGAGCGCGGCGCCGTTCGGCATCACCGTGTGGGGTTATCAGAACGCGGTGAGCTACGCGTACCCCGCGGGCGCGAGCGTCAAACCGATCAACACGGTCGTCGTTCCGCCGAACCCGAACTAGTCTCATCGCGCGACCAAGCCTGGTCGCGCGAGGATTGCTCGTCACGTTCGAAGGGTCGCGCCTTCGATGCGCGCCTCGGCGCCGACGATGAACGCTTCGTTGCGCTCGCCGTGACCGAACGGCGCGCGCGCGAGCACGGGGATCCCGAGCGCGCGCGTTCGCTCGATGCACACGTCTAGGGCCGTCACGCCGTCGGGGCCCGCGTCGCATTGCGCGAACTCGCCGAAGACGATCGCCGATGCGTGCGCGAAGTGCTCGCCTTCGAGGAGCGACGTGAGCATGCGATCGATGCGATATGGGCGCTCGGTGACGTCTTCGATCATGACGATCGCGCCGTCGGGGATGGCGAGCTCGTTCGATGCGGCGAGAGCGCAGAGCAGCGCGAGGTTTCCGCCGAAGAGCGCGCCGCGCGCCTCGCCGGGGACGATGACGTCGAGATCGCTCCACGCGCGCTCCGCCGATGGACGCTCCAACGCCGCGAGAAACGCGCCGCGATTGCGTGCAAGATACACGCTTTGCGACGCGCCGAGGCCCGTCGCGTTCGGGCGCGTGGACCGACGCGACGCCTGCTGCTGATGCGTACGCGTGGAGCGTGGTTGCGTCCGAGAACCCGGCGATCCACTTCGGCGCGCGCGCGAATTCGTCCCATGGCAGCCGGCTCGCGATGCGCGTCGCGCCATAACCGCCACGCGCGACGAGGATCGCGCGGACGCTCTCGTCGCGCATCGCGCGGGAAAGCTCGTCTGCGCGCCGCTCGTCGTCGCCGGCGAGGTACCCGTCGCGCGCGAACACGCCCTCGTGCACGACGAGCTCGTAGCGCTGCGCGAGCCACGCGAGGCCCGCGAGCATCGGCGTGCGCGGAAACGGGCTCGAAGGCGCGACGATCGCGACGCGATCGCCGGCGCGTAACGCTTCGGGGAAACCGACTATCGCCGAACTATAGCGGCGCAGTCCTCGTCCATCCCGAGATGCCGAAGGACTCCCCTCGCCCTTCCGCCCGCCCGCTCCACTCGTTCGGGCGCACGTCCTCGGTCGCGCTCGTTCGCACGCGCGTCGTGGATCGCTCGCTCATGCGGCATGCTCGGCGAAGAGTTCGAGTCGCGCCTCGCGCGCGTCCCGCTGAACCTCGGTCAATCCGGCGTGGATCCGTTCGGCCTCGATCCGCAGTGGACGAAGTACACGCTCGCGGCCGCCGCGTGGCTTCATCGGCACTATTTCCGGAGCGAGGTGTTCGGCGCCGAGCCCGTCCCCGCGGGACGCGTTCTCCTGATCGCGAATCACTCGGGGCAAATTCCGATCGACGGCGCGCTCATCGGCGCGGCGATGTTCATGGACGTCGAGCCACCGCGCTTCATCCGCGCGATGGTCGAGAAGTGGACGCAGACGCTCCCGTTCGTGTCGCTTCTCTTCTCGCGCGTCGGCCAGGTCGTCGGCGTCCCGGAGAACGCGCGGCGCCTCCTCGAGCAAGACGAAGCGCTCCTCGTGTTTCCCGAAGGCGCGCGCGGCATCTCGAAGACGTTCGACAAGCGCTACCAGCTCAGCGAGTTCGGTCTCGGCTTCATGCGCCTCGCGATCGAGACGGGAACGCCCATCGTTCCCGTCGCGGTCATCGGCGGGGAAGAGCAATACGTCTCGCTCGCGAACATCGAATCGCTCGCGCGCGTCTTGCAAGATGCCCGCGTTCCCGATCATGCCGCAGCTGCTCATCCCGGGCGGCGCGCTGCCGCTCCCCACGCGCTACCGCATCTACTTCGGCGAGCCGATGCGCTTCGAGGGCGACGCAGACGAAGACGACTCGGTGATGGAAGAAAAAGTCTGGGTCGTAAGGCGACGATCCAATCGATGATCAACCGCGGGCTCAAGAGCGAAAGCACGTGTTCTGGTGAGAAGAGCCGGGGGAAAAGCGGCGACGGTCGTCATCACGGGCATCTGCGGGCGCCTCGGCAAGCGCCTCGCGCGCGCTGCTCCATCGCGAGCGCACCGTCGTCGGCATCGATCGCCGCGACTTCACCGACAACCGAAGGACATCGAGCACCAGCAGCTCGACATCCGCCGCAAGAAGCTCAACGACGTGTTCCGCGCCGGCGACGTCGCAGGCGGTCGTGCACCTCGGCGTCATGCACGACCCGCGCGCGTCCGACGCGGAGCACCACTCGTGGAACGTCGCGGGCTTCGCGAAGCTGCTCGAGTACGTCGCGCAGTTCGAGGTGCCGAAGCTCGTCGTCCTCTCGAGCGCGAACGTCTACGGCCCGCAGCCGGACAACGCGCAGTTTCTCACCGAGGAAGCGCCGCTCCTCGGCGGCGCGCGCTTCAGCGAGATCCGCGATCTCATCGAGGTCGACATGCTCGCGCAGAGCTTCTTCTGGAAGCACCCGAGCACGAGACGGTGATCCTGCGGCCGGTGCACATCCTCGGGACGCGTGCGCAATGCGCCGTCGAATTTCCTTGCGGCTCCCGACGCGTCCCGACGCTCCTCGGCTTCGACCCGATGGTGCAGGTGATCCACCAGGACGACGTCGTCAGCGCGATCCGCGCGCGCTCGCGCCGGGCAAGCGCGGCATCTTCAACGTCGCGGGGCCCGAGCCGCTGCCGCTCTCGCACGGCTCCAAGATCCTCGGCCGACCGACGCTGCCCGTGCCGTACTCGATCGCGGATGCCCGTGACAACGCATGTGGTCGCTTCCGCCTCACGAGCTTCCCCGCGCCCGAGCTCGATCACATCCGCTACGTGTGCATGGTCGACGACCGCCGCGCGCGCGACGACCTCGGATACATGCCCGCCCACGACGCAGAAGAAACCGTCCGCGCCGTGGAGGATTAACGCGGATCTGATAGCGCGTTCCTCGCGCGTGCAGGCTTGCACGCGCGATGAGACTAAGTCTCGTGCCAGAAACCGGTCGACTCGAGCGAGAACGTCCGCGTCTTGCCCGCGTCGCTGCGCAAGACCACACGCGCGGGCGGCGCATCGGTGCGCGCGAACGCGAGGACGATCCACTTCTGTGCGTCCTCCTCGAGCTCCGCGGCGAGGCCGGTCTTCTTGAACAGCTTGAGGGTTTTCCCCTCGGTGCCTTCGGCTTCGGGCCACTCGATCATCGAGCCCTTCGTAGCATCACTTGGGAACGCGCGGCTAGCGCCGCGTTTCCCAGCAAGAGTCATTTCGCGTGCCGTTGGCACGCTCAATTCATGTTCGCCAAAAGCGCCTTGATGCTCGCATCGAGCGATGTGTCGATCCCGACGCTGCTCGCCATCACCGTCATCCTTCGCGCGTCGATGTCGAGGTTGAACGGAACCGCGGCGGCGTCGAAGAAGATGCCGAGGTTCCGATTTCCGGGGTCGATGCCCATCGCCACGGGCGTACCCGTGTGCTCGCTCGCCCACGACTGCAAATCCGCGAGCGTTGCGCCCGTTCCCGTGACGTTGCCGTCGTCGAGCACGACGATGAAACGCACTCCGAGCGTCATGAGCTCGCTCGCCCACGAGACATGGCTCGGGTTCGAGCCGCTCGCGTTGCTCCCCGTGATGAAGTCCGTGACCTCGGTCGACCCCGTGCTCCACCCCGCGACCACGACGACGTGCACGAGCTTGATCGGGATGCATGCTTCGGGATCGTAGAAATCGACGAAACAAAATCCGGGCGCGCCATCGAAACAAAAATCGGCGACGACGTTTCCCACGCCCGTTCCGAGGTTCGTCGTCGGATAGCAATCGCCACACGAATTCGCGACGCATGCGGCATCCGGTGACTCGGGCGGCGCGAGGCCGTCCGTTTGCGGCGCGCTCGTGCACGCGAGCGAGAAGATCAGTTGGGCGGCGTGAGCGGTGCGCACGTCGAGACTCCGGCGCCGACGATCACGAAGCCGGTGTCCGCGATCGCCGTCGAGAACGATTTGTCCGTTGCGTATTTGTAGTGCGTGACCGAGCTGCCGACGCCGTTGCCTTGCGTGTAGAACCAGAAGTCGCCGCCCCAGAACGAGAACGCATACGACGACGTCGTGTTCACGCCGGTCAGGGTGATCGGGCTCGGCGTCGCGCCGCTGGTCTTCGTGATCTCGGCGAGCTTCGGCGGCGAGATCGTCGCGAAGAATCCGAAGAGCTGCGCGGCGCCCGTACCCGTGAGCTCGCACTCGTCGCCGGCGAGCCCGCTCGTGTAGTCGCCGATGGGCGTGAGCACGTAGGAAGGCAACGCGATCTTCGCGAGTCCGCCTCCCGTGAACGTCTGATCGTTCGCGGTGCACGTGTAGAGCGTCTCGGCCGTACCGTTCGCGGTGTCGCTCGAGAAGCCCATGCCGCGGATGCGGCGGTTCTGTTGGTTGAGCTGGTATGGCGTCGACTGACACGACGCGTTCGCCGTCGAGACCTTCCAGAGCGATCCGTCGCTCATGTTGACGTACGCGGTCGCGTTGCGATCGACGGCCATCGAGTTGGGCGATGCGTTCGAGTTGCAGTTGAGCGGGCCGATCGTCGTGAACGCGAGCGTCGCCGGATTGAACGAGCGAAGCACGCCGTCGGTGGAGATCGTGTAGACGAGCTTCGCGGCGTCGGAGCATCCGTTGCCGCCGTCGCTGCCCGTCCCGCCGCCGTCGCCGCCGAAGATGGAACCGTCGGGGTTGAAGATGGAACCATCTCCGCCGTTCCCGCCGCCATCGCCCGCGTCGCTCCCGAACCCCGTACCCGTGGGACCGCCGCACGCCGCGCACACGAACACCCCAGCCGCGATTGCCCAAGCGCGCATCCACGAATGTTAGCATGGCGCCATGTCACGTGACGCCGTGCTCGATGCCATCGTGATGGTCGTCGCTTCCGATGGCGAAGTCACCGAGCGCGAGATGGATCTCGCCGAAGCCGCGGCGCGCGATCTACCCAGTTTGTCGCCACTTGGTGCGGATCTGCCGCGCGTCGTCGGCGAAGCGTTCGAGAGATTCGTGGATGAAGGGAGCGCCGCGCGCCTCGCCGCGATGTCGGGCGCACAAACGGGCGACCGCATCGAAGTTCTTCTCGCCGCGGTTGTCGCCGCCGCAGTGGACGGCCCGCCGACCGAGGAAGAGATCGCGTGCATCCGCGAGATCGGCCGCGCTTTGGGCGCGCCGGATGAAGAGATCGTCGCGGTGATCGACAAGAACGCTTCGCGTGCGTGACGGACGTCAGCTTTTCGCGCGTTGCAGCGCGAGCGCTTCGTTGAGCGAGGTGGCGAGCGCGCCGTTCTCGGAACCCAACGTGCATGGCAGCGCGGCGGTGGTCGCGTCGCGCATCAGCACGCGCAGACTTTGGTCGTCGCCGATGAAGCGATCGATGCGTTCGATCGCGATGACGCTCGGCGCCGATCGCGCGCCCGACACGACGAGCTCGCTCGTCGACATGCGAAGCGTGAAGCTCTCGCTGGTGTCGCGTCCAATGTCGGCAGATCGTTCGTGGCGGCTCCGGCGCAAGAGAAACGAGACGACGAAGCCGGCGGCCCCGCCCATCACGGCGAGCGCGACGAGCGGACGATTCGCCGGCGAGGCCCAAGGCACGAGCGCGGCCTCCGCGATCAACATCGTCACGAAGGCGATGACGAGGACGCGGCGCGTGGTGTTCGTGCTCGGCGCCGGCCGCGGGGAGTCGTCCTCGGCGTCGAAGGTCCAGGTCAAGGCGTCCCCCGACGCAACGCACCAGTCGTCGCGCATGGGCGAAGAATAGCGCGAGGGTGTGCGTCGTCGACGATTGCGGGGTTCTGGCGGGGCGGACGGGACTCGAACCCGCGGCCTCCGGCGTGACAGGCCGGCGTTATAACCAACTTAACTACCGCCCCAGAACATGGGCGAAACCGAAACGAGAACCAAAAGAAGCGAAGCGTGTAGGCGGGACAGGTTTCGAACCTGCGACATCCGGCTTGTAAGGCCAGCGCTCTGCCACTGAGCTACCCGCCCAATCGGGTGAAAAGCGACGCGAACCATACCGACGCAGCGGCGTGGGTCAAGCTGAAAGCATCCGGCGATGAATGTGCGCCCACCGGCCGCAACGATATTGGGCAACCATGCTTCAGCAAGAACAGAGCTTCGACCTCGCAAGCGAGAACCTCGATGAAGTGGATTCCTTCGGCGCGCCGAGCCCGGAAGCACGGCGCAGCGCGATCCTCACGCGCCTCGAGGCGTATCGCATTCTCCCACCCAATCACGGGCATCTGCCGGTGAACGTGCTCGAGCTCATCGAGCAACTCTTCGTCACGTGGTTCGAGCTTCACGACGATGGATCGCGGCGCGCGGCTGTTTCGTACGTGTTCTCGAGTGAAGCGGAAGTGCGCGCGACGTTGCTCGCGATCGTTCCGCTCTACTACGACACGATGTTCTTCGACGACTTCACGCCGACGCGCGATCTCGTCGAGATCGCCCTCGTCGCGCACGCGAAGTGGCGTCGCTGGCTCAGCGGCGATCTGCAGGCGTCGTAGCGCCGGGCCGCGTGATCGCCTTGCGCATGTCGTCGAGCGCGCGCTGAATCGCGCGGAAGTTCGTCGCGCCGGCGAGCACGAAGAGAACGCCGACGGCGCTCACGTTCGTTGGTGCGAGCACGGGCGCGGTCGCGTACCCGAGCATGTTGCCCCAGCCGTAATACGCTTGCGTGCCGATCACGAGCGTCCCCGCTTCGCTGTGCGAGCCGATGCCGAACGATCCGAGCAGGCGATTCACTTGCGACTGCGACACCGCGTCGGCCCCGAGCCCGTCGACCGCGGTGAAGTCCGTCGCGACGCCCGCGAGCACGCTGAGCGATTTACGCACGAACACCTCGACGCCCGCGCCGATGTTCACCGTCGGCTGAAATCGCGTGTTGCGCGTCACCGAGGCTTGCGTGCTCACGCCGTTCGCGAGCTCGGTGCCCTGCGTGTCGAGCTCGACGGCGTGGCCGTCGGCGAGCGCGAGGTGCGCGTCGATCTCGAATTTTCCCGTCGGCCACTCGTAGCCGACGCCGAGGCCGAAGCGCGCGGGCTCGCGTCCGTGAAAGCCGCCCTGACCGAAGTACGTCGTCGTCGTTCCCGCGCTGCTCGTGACGTAGTTCGACACGTTGCCGTGCCCGTACACGGAGAGATCGGGCGACTGGATGGATGCGCCGATCGTCGTTCGACCGAGATTGAGCGTCGCGCCGACCATCGCGTTCACGCCGAAGTCGCTGCCGCTCGATCCGTCTTCGAAGACGCTGTCCGACGTGCCGTTGGTCGCGACGGATCCGACGCTCGCGAACGAAGAAAATTCGTGAACACGCCTTGCACCGAAGCGCCGAGCGCGAACGCGTCCGTGACGTTGACAGCGTAGGTCGGTCCGAGCACGAAGCGTTGCCAGCCCCAACGCACCGAGCTCGTCTCGATCGTGCCGGGCGTGCCCGCCGTCTGAAACCCCTGCCCGACCCAGTCGAACTGCTGGAGCTCCGTCGTCCCGAAGCATGCGGCGAGCTTCTCCGTTCCCGCGCGGCTCTCTTTGTCGTCGGGCGTGAAGATGCGCGGCAGCTCGAAGAACAAACATGCGGTGGATGGAACGGCGTTTCCGGAGACGCGCGTGATGTCGGCGCTCGGCGCGTACCAGTTGCTCGCGTGGAGAATGTCGACGGAGAGAAAGCTCACCGAGAGCGCGAGCGTCGACTCGACGCGCACGACGCCGGCCGGATTGAGAAACGGCGCAGCGCCATCGGTGCCGAGCGCGATGCCCGTGTCGCCCATCAGCGCGGAGCGCCCGCCGAGCGCGACGGAGTTGTAGTTCCCCTGCGCGCGCGCAGCGGGCGCCGCGAGCACGACGAGAGCTGAAGCGACCGCAAAAGCCCCGAGTCTCAGCGCCACTCCGTGATCTCGACGTCGATGTTTCCGCCATCCTCGCCGGTCAATCGCGCGGTCCCACGCGCGCCATCGAGATCGAGAACGCCGGGAATGTGGGCCACGATGGACCGTTCAACTCCGATGCATTCGCTCGCGTGTCCACGCCGCTCGAGGGTTGGACAAATGATGTCGACATCACACGCATCGTGAACGAGCTCGATCGACACCGTGCAGCGCGACGCAGGCTCGCACGCCTCATCGTACGTCTCCGCGACGATCTCCACGGGCGGCGTCCACGGAAGACCGAGCGCGCGCTCGAGGCCGCGAGTGCGCTCCTGCAACATCGCGCAGCGCGCGAGCGTCGTCTCCACCGCACCTCGATACGGCATCGCGATCAGTCTACCATCGCGCACATGTGGATGGGACGAGGAGAACCAGACAGACGCCCCGAGCTCTTCGGCGGACGCGGCGAAGTGCGCGTGTGGAGCTTGATGGACGGCGAGCTCCCGCCGTTCGACTGCGTGCTCGGATGCGAGCTCGACGCTGGTGGATCGGTCGGCGTGCACGCTCAAGATCGCTGCACCGAGATCGTCATCGTCACCGAAGGGCGCGGCGATGCGCGCGTCGGCCACGACATGATCCCGCTCGAGCCCGGCGTGGTCGTGCGTTTGCCGCTCGGCGAGTCGCTCGCGTTGCGCAACGGATCGCAGACCGAAGTGCTGCGCTATCTCATCGTGAAAGTCGCGTGACGTCACGCGAGCATCGCGAACAATTTTTCGAGCGACGAGAGCGCATGGGCTCGCTCTTTGCGCGGCGTCTCGGGATCTTCGACGATGGCCTCGAGCTCCGTGCGTGCGATGCGCGGCTCTCGCACGAGCATGTCGAACGCGGGGCCGCGAATCGTCGTGCGTGCATCGACCGCGAGCTTCGCGAGCGCGCGCGCAAACGGAGCGATGGGCGCGCGAGCCGCGTCGAGGCGCTTGATGGCGGAGAGCTCTCCCACGCGCAAAATCGCGTTCACCGCCCGCTCGTTTCGCACGAGGAAGTCGACGACATCGGGTGCACCAAGCGTGTTCATCCAAAACCCGTAGCGCACGAACTCCGCCGAACGGTTGTCGAGGGGCGCGTTCTTCCCGCGGTAAACGAGCATTGCGGACACGAGCGGACTCGCATCGCGCAAGGCCTCCTCGATCCATCCGAGCTTGAATGCCGACACGCCGCTCGCCTCGAAATCCGGCGCAGAGAACCCGCCCTCCCACACGAGATGCTCCACCCAGCGCGCGCCTTCGAGCTCTTCGATAGCACCCGCATCACGGGATGTTGCAGAATACACGCGTCCGAGGCGCACGAACGCCGCCACGTCGCCGTCTCCGAACGCGCGCATCGCCTCACGCGGTGCCGTCATGTCCGCGCCGGTCGTTCCCGCTTTGAGCGCGAGAACGTCGCGACCAACGATGTCCACGAGGACGCCATCGTCGCTTCCCGAAATCACGTAGCGCACCGCGCGCTTCGCGTGGTCACCGAGTGGCGCGAGATCTTTTTCGATCGCGTCCGCGAGCGAGGTCACTGCACCGGCGCGCCCGCCGGATCCGGATCGACCGGCGGCGGAGGCTTCGTCCCGGGCGGCGTCTTCGAGACGTGCGTGACGAGCTCGCCCGAGACGTACTCCATCACGTCCTTCGGCGCGCCGAACACTTGATCCGGATTCGGCAAGCAGAGCGCTTCACGGAGCACGTCGTCCATGTGCTCGACGAGCACGATGCGCATCGCCTTGAGCACGCGGCGCGGGACCTCGCGGAGATCTTTTCGATTCTCGCGCGGCACGACCACGGTCGTGATGCCCGAGCGATGCGCGGCGAGGAGCTTCTCCTTGAGACCGCCGATGGGCATCACGCGTCCACGCAGCGTGATCTCTCCCGTCATCGCGAGATCGCGCTTCACGGGGATCTTGATGAGCGCGCTCGCGAGCGAGGTCGCCATCGTGACGCCGGCGCTCGGCCCGTCCTTGCGAATGAACTCGGGGAAGTGAACGTGCACGTCGAGCTTCTGATAAAAATCCGGCTCGAGGCCGAGCATGCCCGCGCGCGAACGCACGTAGCTCATCGCGGCTTGCGCGCTCTCTTCCATGCCCTTCTCGAGCAAGCCGGTGATGACGAGCTTGCCTTTGCCCGCGACGACCGCGACCTCGCACGCGAGGAGCTCGCCGCCGCCGTTCGACGTGACGGAGAGTCCGCTCGTGAGCCCGATCTCGTCGTGCTCCTCTTTCTTGCCGACGCGGAACTTCGGAACGCCCAAATACTGCGGCACGTCTTTCCCGGTGACTTCGATGGGCTCGATCTTCGTGTCGGTCTTCTCGCTCCCGTCGCCGCGTGACTCGACGACCTTCTTCGCGACCTTGCGGCAGATCCCCGACACCTCGCGCTCGAGCGAGCGCACGCCCGCTTCGCGCGTGTAGTGGTGAATCACCGTGCGCACGGCGCTCTCGGTGATCGTGATCGGGATCTCGTCGAGCCCGCACTCTTTCTTCTGGCGCGGCACGAGGTACTTCATCGCGATGTTGAGCTTCTCGAACTCCGTGTAGCCGCGCAGCTGGATGATCTCCATGCGGTCTTGGAGTGGAACCGGAATGCCCGAGAGCGTGTTCGCGGTCGTGATGAACATCACGTCGCTGAGGTCGTAGTCGATGTCCAAGTAGTGATCGTTGAACGTCGAGTTCTGCTCGGGATCCAAGACCTCGAGGAGCGCGGCCGCGGGATCGCCGCGAAAATCGCTCGACATCTTGTCGACCTCGTCGAGCAAGAACACCGGGTTGCCCGTTCCGGCCTTTTTCAGGCTCTGGATGATCTTTCCCGGCATCGCGCCGATGTACGTGCGGCGGTGTCCGCGAATCTCCGCTTCGTCGCGCACGCCGCCGAGCGCGAGGCGCACGAATTTTCGCCCCGTCGATCGCGCGATGGATTTCGCGAGCGACGTCTTGCCGACGCCGGGCGGACCGACGAGACACAAAACCGGCCCGCGGAGCTTCTTCGTGAGCGCCTGCACCGCGAGGTACTCGACGATGCGCTCTTTGATCTTCTTCAAGCCGTAGTGATCCTCGTCGAGGATCGTCTCCGCGCCTTTGAGGTCGAAGTTCTCGTCGCTCTTTTCGTACCAAGGCAGACCGAGAATCCAGTCGACGTAGTTGCGCACGACCGTCGCCTCCGCGGTCGTCGGGTGCATCATCTCGAGCTTCTTCAGCTCCTTCTTCACTTTCGCGGTGGCCTCTTTGCTCATCCGCTTCGATCTTCAGTTGCTCTTCGAGCTCCTGAATTTCGTTCTTGCCTCGCGCTCGCCGCCACCCAGCTCTCGCTGGATCGCCTGCATCTGCTCGTTGAGGTAGTACTCCTTCTGCGTCTTCTCCATCTGCTTCTTGACGCGCGATCGGATCTTCTTCTCGACTTGGAGAATCTCGATCTCGGCTTGCATCAATTCGTGGAGGCGCTCGAGACGTTTGACGGCGTCGTCGGCTTCGAGGAGGGCTTGGCGATCGGCGAGCTTGATCGTGGGGAGGCACGCGACGATCGCGTCGGAGAGGCGCGCGGGATCGTCGATCGTCTGCACGCCCATCAAGACTTCGGGCTGAACCTTCTTGTTCAGCTTCACGTACATCTCGAACGCGGCCTGCACGCTCCGCATCAGCGCTTCGACTTCGACGCCGACGCGCGCGGTCTCTTCGATCTCGTCGACCTCGACGAGAAAGAACTCGTCGGTCTGCACGTACTTCTTCACCGTCGCGCGTTTGCGACCTTCGACGATCACTTTGACGGTGCCATCGGGCAGTCGCAGGAGCTGTTTGACGACGCCGATCGTGCCGACGGCGAAGATGTCTTCGGGCGTGGGCTCGTTCGTCTTCGCATTCTTCTGCGCGGCGAGAAAAATTTCTTTGCCCGCGGCCATCGCCGCGTCGAGCGCGTTGATCGAGCGCTCGCGACCGACGAAGAGCTGACTCTCCATGTGCGGAAAGACGATGATGTCGCGCAGCGGCAGAAGTGGGATGGCTTTACGCCGCGCGGGCTGCTTCGGGTCTTCGTTGTTGCGAAAAAACATGCGCCATGAGGTTTACCGCCAAAGCCCCATTACGCCAACCAACCAACGCCAAACCGTCGAGAGCCGATTTTCGACAGTCCGACCATGCCGGGGTACCCTTTCGGAATGCGGAGCTTGCTTCTTCTGTGGCTGGCGACCGGTTTGGTCGCGTGCTCGAACGACGAGTTCACGGGCGGCGACGCGTCCGTATCGGATGCATCGGACGGCTCGAGCAACACCGACGCAATCGGTTCGGAGGGGGGTAGCGCGGACGGCGGTTCAGCCGATGCGTGCCTGCCGAATGCCACGGTCGGCGGATGCACTTCGTGCACGCAACAGACGTGCTGCGTGAGCGCGACGACCGTGTGCAATGACCCTGGGTGCGTCGGTTTCAATCTCGCGTGCCGCACGGGCGCCGACTGCATCGGCCAGACGTCGGACGGCGGCGGCGGCTTTATTTGTTGTCTCGAGTTCGACGCGGGCATCACACCGGGATGTCCGACGACGATCAAAGGCGTGAGCGGCAAAGCGGCGTGTGTGTCGCTCGGCAACTGCGACACGACGGGTTTCTTCCGCCTCTGCACGAACGACAAAGACTGTGCGATCGGCACGCACTGCACGCGCGCGACCTTCGCGCTGAATGGGAACGTGCAAGTCGGCGTGTGTGAGTGATCGCGATCAGCCGAGCGCGAGCATGCGGACACTCGGGCGCCGCGGGCTTCCCGGGGTGGACTTCGCGATGTAATCGTCGGGGCGCGTGAGGTAGTCGGCGAGCAGGAGCGCGAGCAGTCGCGTCGCGAGCTTTGCGTGCGCGACGTCCATCGGCGCGAAGCCGCGCGCGCCGTACGCGTCGTGCACCGGGACCACATCGACCGTCGGTGGCAGAAGCACGAGCAGCCCTTCAGCGCCCGGCGTGCTCGCGGCGGCGATCGCTTGATCGAGGATGACCTGCGCGTTCGACACGATGCTCGCGAGCTGCTCGACCCGATGAAACTCTCCGCTGCTGGTCACGTGCACTCGTTTGGGCGCGTCGCTCACCGCAGTCCGGTATGGACCGACGAGCCACTGCGACAGCGCGAGCTTGTCGAGCGGGTCGAGCGCGAGAAATTGCTCGATCGCGGCGCGCGAGGCGTCCGCGACATCGAGCACCGTTCTTCCTGGGCGGAGCTTGATGGAGGGACGCATTCCCCTTCGTGGTGCAATCAGCGGGCCGCACGCAAACACTCGAAAACACGTTCGCGCGAATGCAATTTTCTGCGCGCTTTGTGCAAACGGCGCGTGCCAGCGAACAGCCGGCTCAGGCGAGCTCGGCTTCCTTTTGATAGACGATGATCGGCGACTCGTTCTTGCTGATCACGTCCTCGTTCACGATGACCTCTTTGATGCCGCCGCCCGGCTGAGTCGCTCGTGAAGGAATATCGTACATGATGTCGAGCATCGCGTGCTCGAGGATGGCGCGGAGACCGCGCGCGCCGCTCTGACGCGCGAGCGCTTCCTTCGCGACGGCTTGCAGCGCGCCCTTCGTGAACTTCAGCTTCACGCCGTCCATCTCGAAGAGCTTTTGGTACTGCTTCACGAGCGCGTTCTTCGGCTTCGTGAGGATGTCGATCAGCGCTTCCTCGTTGAGCTCGTGGAGCGTCGCCAGGACCGGCAAGCGACCGATGAACTCCGGGATCAAACCGAACTTGAGAAGATCCTCGGGCTGCACTTGCTCGAGCAGCTCGCCGAGCTTGAAGTCTTTCTTCGATTTGATGTCCGCCGAGAAGCCCATCGTCTGCTGACCGATGCGCCGCTGCACGATCTGCTCGAGACCGACGAACGCGCCGCCGCAGATGAAGAGGATGTTCGTCGTGTCGATCTGCAAAAAATCTTGTTGAGGATGTTTGCGGCCGCCCTTCGGCGGAACGTTCGCGATCGTGCCCTCGATGATCTTGAGGAGCGCCTGCTGAACGCCCTCGCCCGACACGTCGCGCGTGATGCTCGGGTTGTCGCTCTTGCGCGAGATCTTGTCGATCTCGTCGATGTAGACGATGCCGCGCTGCGCGCGCTCGACGTCGTGATCGGCGTTTTGCAAAAGCTGGACGATGATGTTCTCGACGTCCTCGCCGACGTAGCCCGCTTCGGTGAGCGTCGTCGCGTCCGCGATCGCAAACGGCACGCTGAGGATCTTCGCGAGCGTCTGCGCGAGGAGCGTCTTGCCCGAGCCCGTGGGGCCGAGGAGAAGGATGTTCGACTTCGCGAGCTCGACGTCGTCGCTTCCGACTTTGCTGTCGATGCGCTTGTAGTGATTGTGCACGGCGACCGCGAGGTTCTTCTTCGCGCGCTCTTGCCCGATCACGTAGTCGTCGAGGATGGCTTTGATCTCGCTCGGCTTCGGAACCGGATGCGACGACGCATACGGTTCTTCCTTCTCGACCTCTTCGGCGATGATGTCGTTGCAGAGACCGATGCACTCGTCACAGATGTAGACGGTGGGACCGGCAATGAGCTTCTTCACTTCCTTCTGCGATTTTCCGCAAAAGGAGCAGTTCAGATTCCCGTTCTGGTGATCGTCTCTGCGGTTTCCGCCCGACATTGCTACCCGTGAAGCTTACGCAGGTGTGTGGAACGCGGCAAGGATCGCGACTTCAATCCTTCGAGCCTTTCGTCTTGGCCTGGAGCACGTCATCGATGAGGCCGTACTCTTTCGCCGCGGCTGAGCCCATCCAATAGTCGCGGTCGATGTCCTTGTGGATCTGCTCTTTCGATTTGCCCGTCGACTGCGCGTAGATGTCGACCAGCACGTCTTTGAGATGTCGCGACTCGCGCGCCATGATCTCGATGTCCGTCGTTTGGCCGCGCGCGCCGCCGTGCGGCTGGTGGATCATGATGCGCGCGTTCGGCAGAGCCATGCGCCGCCCTTTTTGACCCGCCGTCAGAAGCACCGACGCCATCGACGCGGCCATGCCGAGGCACGTCGTGGCGACCTGACAGCGCACGTGTTGCATGGTGTCGAAGATCGCGAGACCGCTCGTGATCACGCCACCCGGCGAGTTGATGTAGAGCATGATGTCTTTGTCCGGGTCCTCGCTCTCGAGGAACAGGAACTGAGCGATGATGATGTTGGCGACGTCGTCGTTGATCTCGGTTCCGAGAAAGACGATGCGGTCCTTCAAGAGCCGGCTGAAGATGTCCCAGTTGCGCTCGCCGCGGTGCGTCGTCTCGACGACGGTCGGGTACGGGATGAAGTCCTTGTGCTGCTCGATGACCGCTGCAGCTTGGTCGCGGTTTTTCGGTCGCATGATCACTTCTTCCCTTTCTTGGGCTTCGCCTCGGCTTTTTCAACTCCCTTTTCAGGTAGCTCGCCATCGGTGATCTTCGATTTGCTCTCGAGGTAGTCGAGGATTTTGTCTTCGAGGATCATTCCGATGAGCATGTCGCGCTTCGACTTGTCTCGGTATTCGACGCGGAGCTTCGCGATGTTCTTCCCGCTGTCTTGCGCGAGCTCGGCGAGACCCTTCTCGATGTCGTCGTCGGTCACCTTCATCTCGAGCTTCTTCGCGATGGCCGCCATGAGCAAACCGGCGCGCACCTTCTTCTCGGCGTCGGCGCGGATCTCGGCCTGCATCCCCTTGAGCTGATCTTGCGTGATGCGCTGGCCGGCGCTACGCGCGCGCATCGCGATCTCCTGCTCGAGCACGCGCGCTTGTTGCTCGACGAGCGACGGCGGGAGATCGAGCGGATTTTCGTCGTTGAGCTTCTGCACGATTTGCTCGGCGACCGCGATCTCGGTCTTGTCCTTCATCATCTTCTCGAGCTTCGTGTGCACGTCCGCGCGGAGCTCGACGAGCGTTTGGAAATTCCCGACGTCCTTCGCGAGCTCGTCGTCGAGCGCGGGAAGAACGCGCTCTTTGAGATCGGTGAGCGTGACTTTGAAGACGCCCGACTTGTTCTTGAAGTCGGCGCGCGGATGGTTCGGACCGAACGCGGCGGTCACGTCGAACACGTCGCCGATGTTCTTGGCATCGAGCCCAGCGTCTATCTCGGGGAGTGCCTGCTGCGCGCCGAGCTCGATCTGGATGCCCTGCCCGCCGCCGTCTTTCACTTCTTTGCCGTCGATCGAAATGGTGAAATCGATCGTGACCACGTCACCCTTCTTCGCGGCGCGCGCGGGCTCCGGTGTTTTGAGCGTCGCGTGCTGCGTGCGGATCGCTTCGAGCTGCTCGTCCACCATCGCGTCGGTGACTTCGTTCTTCGGGCGAACGAGCTCGAAGCCTTCGTGCTTCACCTCGGTCACGTCCGGCGTCACTTCGAAGCGTGCGACGTACGAGAACGCTTCTTTCGCGTCGACCTTGCCGGGCTCGACCGCGGGCTGCGTGATCGGCACGACGTTCTCTTTGCTGAGCGCTTGCGGGAGCGTCGTGTTCACGATCGCGTTGACGACGTCGCCGAGCACCTGATTTCCGTAGATGCGCGCGAGCACTTCACGCGGCGCCTTGCCCGGACGAAACCCGCGAATGCGCGCGTTGCGCCCGAGGTTTTGGTACGCCTTGTCGATTTCGCTCTTCACCGCGTCGGCGGGGACCTGCACCGAAAGCTCGAGCATCACCGGAGAAACACGCTTCGTCGTGACCTGCATGAGGAGCGGCAACATACTTTGCCGAGCCGGCAAATCAACGCAGAACAAAAAGAAAATGCCCCCAACGGGGAGGCAATCCCGTTGGGGGCAGACGCGGTCATTGGGAGGAACAGACCGCGTAAGCGCTATGGCGAAGCGTCCTCGCGTTCGCGACGGCGAACGCGATGAGACCAGTCAAGCCTGAGGCTACGGCGAAGCCGTAAGCCGAGGGCCGAGCGCCGAGGAGCGAAGCGACGAGCGCGAGTCTTGGAGCGTGGTCAGCCACGCCTTCGCGTTCACCACAAACCATTCTCGACTCTCAGTCCTCGTCGAAGCCTTCGGGATTGTACTCGTCGACTGTGTCGTCGAAGAGCAAGTCGCTCGAGCCGAACGTGGCTTCGTGGATCAAGTCGTCGAGGTTGAAGCCAGCTTGAGAATCGCGACCGAGCTCTTCGCGCTCGAAGTCTTGAAGGGACCGATAGCTTTTGGGCACACCCATGATTGTCTCCGTGTGTCTCGAGCTCGCGACGACTTCCAAAAGCTCTCGACCATCACGCGCTCGCCACCCGCTTGGCTCGCGTCGTTTTCGGTGAGTGCTCTGTCGAAGGTCGTCGTCACGAGAGTTATCCTACATCTGCCGACACCATACGACACGGTCTCCATCGGTCCAAAAAAAGCGCGCCGAAAAAAGTGAGCGCGCGATAGAAGCGACCACGATGAAGACGAAGAAGCGCGCGACGGGGCATCGTGATCGCGCGCATGTCATCGCCGTCGTGAATCAGAAAGGCGGCGTCGGAAAGACGACGACCGCGGTGAACCTCGCGGCGAGCGTCGCGGCCGCGGAGAAGAAGGCGCTGCTGCTCGATCTCGACCCGCAAGCGAACGCGTCGAGCGGCGTCGGCATCCGCCCGCGGAGCGTCGAAAAAAGCGTGTATGATGCAATCATCGGTCGCCACACGCTCGAAGAGATCGTGCTGAAGACGGCCATCCGAGATCTCGACGTCGCGCCCGCGACGCAAGACCTCGCAGCCGCGGAGCTCGAGCTCGTCGACGATCGCGATCGCGCGTTCAAGCTCAAGAAGGCTCTGGCGCCGATCCTCGACGCGCAGACGTACGAGTACGTGCTCATCGATTGTCCGCCGTCGCTCGGCCTGCTCACCGTCAACGCGCTCACCGCGGCGACGCACGTGCTCGTTCCGCTCCAGTGCGAGTACTACGCGCTCGAGGGGCTCACGAATTTGATGGCGACGATCGATCGCGTGAAGGCGAGCACCAACCCAGACCTCGAAGTGCAAGGCGTCGTCCTCACGATGTTCGACCCGCGCAACAACCTCGCGCATCAAGTCGCCGACGAAGTGAAGAAGCACTTCCACGTGTTCGACTCGGTGATTCCGCGCAACGTGAAGCTGAGCGAAGCGCCTTCGCACGGAAAGCCCGCGCTCCTCTACGACGCGGCATCGAAGGGCGCGCAAGGTTATCTCTCGCTCGCGCGCGAGCTGATTCATGGCTGACGCAAACGTCACCCGCACCGATCCCGCCGGCACGAGACGTGTTGGGCGACAAGCGGCAGCGAGACTCCGCGGCCGGGCCGCCGCTGCGCCTTCTCCAGTCGATCATTGCGGCAGAAGCTTGGCGACCACGAAGTCTGTTGAATGTCCCGTGCCGGCCCCGCCGGTTTCGTCTCGCTGCCGCTTGTCGATCGAAAAGCCGTCGCGACGCGAGTGGGCGTTGGACCATGCCTAAACCTCCGCCGGAGAAGCGGCGCGCGCTCGGTCTCGGTCTCGATGCGCTCCTTCCGGTGAGCGCGCCCAAATCGGGTTACGGCGACAAGAGCGTTTTTTCGTGTCCGATCGAGCGCATCGTTCCGCAGAAAGGGCAGCCGCGTCAGCACTTCGCGCCGCGCGCGCTCGAGGAGCTCGCTCAATCGATTCGCGAGCACGGACTTTTGGAGCCGCTCGTCGTTCGAAAGAGCGGAAATGATCGCTTCGAGCTCGTCGCGGGCGAGCGCCGGTGGCGCGCTTCGCAAAAAGCCGGTCTCAAAGAAGTGCTCGTCGTCGTGAAGGACGTGTCGCCGGCGAAGTCGTTCGAGCTCGCGCTCGTCGAGAACGTGCAGCGCGAAGATTTGAACGCCGTCGAGCTCGCCGAGGCGCTCGATCGTCTCGTGCGCGAGGGCGGCTACACGCAAGACGATCTCGCCAAGCGCATCGGAAAGGATCGCACGACGATCGCGAACAGCCTTCGCCTGCTGAAGCTCCCTCAGCGCGTTCGCCAGAAAGTGATCACCGGCGAGCTCTCCGAGGGTCACGCGCGCGCTCTGCTCGGCGAGCATGATCCGAAAAAGTTGGAGGCGCTCGCCGAGCGCGTCATTCGCGGTCAGCTCAGCGTGCGCGCGACGGAAGCGCTCGTGCGCTCGGCGCGCAAGACGGAGCCGAAGAAAGAAGCAACGGAGACGAAGGCCGCGAGCCTGCGCGATCTCGAGGCTCGGCTGACGCGCGCGCTCGGGACGAAGGTCGAGGTGCGCGACCGCGGGAAAAAAGGCGAAGTGGTGATCCCCTACGCCGACCTCGACGCGCTCGATCGACTGCTCGACCGTATCCTGCCGTAGGCCGCACGTTCGCAGTGTAGGTTTTTCGCGCGCCGCTGAATCGGCTAGCATCCCGCACCGTCAAAGGGTCTAACCCTCGGGAGGTTCCATGCTGAAGTCGCTCAAATACGCTGCGGTCGTCGTCGCCGCCGCTGCCATGTTCGCCGCTCCTTCGATCGCGCACGCGCAGTACGTCGTGCCCGAAGTGCGCGTGAACATCGCGCCGCCGCCGCCGCGCGTCGAAGTGCGCACGGTCCAACCTTCCGCGAACCACATGTGGATCGCCGGTCACTGGGCTTGGAGGTATGGGCGTCACGAGTGGATCTCCGGACACTGGGCCGAGCCTCCGAACGCGGGCATGGTTTGGGAGCCCGCGCACTGGAGGGCCGTCGGCGGACAGTGGTCCTTCATCGAAGGTCACTGGCGCTGGGCGAGCGCGCCCGTCGCAAACGTCTACTACCAACCGCCGGCTCCGCCCGCGCAGACCGTCTACATCCAGTCGCAGCCGCCGCCAGTGATCAACGAAGTGCGCAGCGCGCTTCCGTACGCGGGTGCGGTTTGGATTCCGGGTTACTGGCACTGGAACGGCTACAACCACGTTTGGGTCGGCGGCCACTGGTCGGCCGCACGCGCGGGTTGGCGCTGGGAAGCGGACCACTGGGTGCAGGGTCCATCGGGGTGGTATCGCGTTCCGGGACGCTGGGTTCAATAAACTCAGCGTCGCGACGCCGCGATGAGCGTGTTCTCGAGCAAACACGCAATCGTCATCGGCCCCACGCCGCCCGGCACCGGCGTAATCGCGCTCGCCACTTCCACCGCTTCGTCGAACGCGACGTCTCCCACGAGCTTGCCCGCTTCGTTGCGGTTCGTGCCGACGTCGATGACGACCGCGCCCGGCTTGATCCAATCGCCGCGCACCATCCGCGCGCGACCCACGGCGACGACGAGCACGTCCGCTTCGCGACACACGCTCGCGAGATCGCGCGTGCGCGAGTGCGCGATCGTGACCGTTGCGTTCGCGGCGAGGAGGAGCTGCGCGACGGGTTTGCCGACGATGTTGCTTCGTCCGACGACGACGGCGCGCGCGCCTTCGAGCGGCGCACCTGCAAGCGCGATGAGCTTCATCACGCCGCGCGGCGTGCACGAGACGAGCGCGCGATCCATGCGGCCCGTCGCGACGAGGCCCGCGTTCATCGGCAAGAATCCATCGACGTCCTTGCTCGGATCGATCGCGTCGAGCACGACGGACTCGCGAATGTGCTTCGGTAGTGGGAGCTGAACGAGGATGCCGTCGGTCTGTGGATCGGCGTTGAGCTTCTTCACGAGGTCGATGAGCGCGGCCTCGCTCGTGTCCGGCGAGAGCTTGTGGAGCGTCCCGCGCATACCGACTTCGTTGCTCGCCTTCTCTTTGTTGCGCGTGTAGACGACGCTTCCGGGATCTTCAGAGGCGAGCACGACATCGAGGCCGGGCTGACGCCCGCGCGACGCGACGAACGCGGCGACCTTCTCCTTCACTTCGGCGCGGAGCGATTCGGCGAGCTTTTTTCCGTCGAGGATGCGTGCGGTCACGCGCCGAGATTACTCAGCCACCGGTGCCCGTGTCGACCACGTCGTCGGCCGAATCGATCGCGGTCGCGTCATCGACGTCGTTCGTCGAGGTGTCCTTGATGGATGCGTCGCTCGCGTCGCTGCTCGCGTCGCCTCCGCCGCCGGTGCCGATGATGATCGGCGTCTTGCAACTGTCGCAGTCGCTGATCGGTGGCGGAAAGGTGTCTGCGGAGGAGCACGCGCACGCGAGAAGAAAGAGGCAAGCGAGCTTCACGCTTTCATTCTACTTGGAGCGCGCTTCATGTGAATGCCGATCGCGCACGCGACGAGGAGCACGCCGATCCACTGCGAGGTCGACACGCCGAGGAGCCCGCCGCGATCGTCGCGACGCAAGAACTCGAGCACGAACCTCACGATCGCGTAGAGCACGAGAAACGCCGCGAAGACGTGTCCATCGTAACGCTTCTTCGGATGAATCCACACGAGGCACACGGCGGCGATCGCGAGCGAGAGGACCGATTCGTAGATCTGTGTAGGATGCACGGATTGGCTCCACGCATCGCGCGTCGCGAGGATGTGCGCCTTCGCTTGCGCGTCGCTCGCGGGGCTCCGCGGTGGAAACGAGAGCGCCCACGGCAAATCGCACGTCGCGCCGAAGCAGCACCCCGCGAGGAGGCATCCCATGCGACCGAACGCGAGCCCGAGCGGAATCGTGAAGCCCGCCATGTCGGCCGCTTTCCAAAACGGAAACTTGTCGCGCCGAAGCAAGTACACCGCGGCGATCGTCGCGCCGATGAGCCCGCCGTAATACGTGAGGCCGCCGGCCCAGAATTTCGCCCACGCAAAACAATCCGCGGTGCCCGGGTGACACACCTTGGCTTGCGCGTCCCACACGCCGCCGTAGTCCGCCGAGATGCACGTCGCACGATCGAGCGGCCAGACGACGCGCTGCGGGTCGGTGCACAAGTGGACGTAGTCCCAGAAGTAGCCGTCCGCGAACACGTGCAAGATGCGCGAGCCGACAACGCCCGCGAGGAGCATCGCGAGACCGAGATCGACGATGACGTCCGGGTCGCGCCCGATGCGCTTGGCCCACATCGCGCCGGACGCAGTCGCGAAGAAAAATCCCGTGAGGAGGAGAACGAAGTATGCGGGAAAGCCGATGCCGAAGAGCTTGAAGAGCTCCGGCCTCACGGCTCGGCCGGCGCCGGTTTTTCCGATTCGGTGGACGGAGGTTCGGTCGCGGGCGGTGTCGGCTCGTGGGTGATGTACGGCTCGACGTGCGGCTTTTGAGCGGGCCTCGCGCGCTTGCCGACCATCATGTCGATCGCCATCAGCGCGACGCCGACGCAAATCGCGACGTCCGCGATGTTGAACGTCGGCCAGTGATGCTCCATCCCGCCGCGCGTGATGTGCACGTCGATGAAGTCGATCACCCAACCGTAGTGGATGCGATCGAACACGTTGCCGAGCGCGCCGCCGAGAACGAGCGGGAGCCCCCATTTCAGCGCGCGCTGCCGCGGAAGCAGACGCGAGTAGAGCGTGACGATGAATCCGATCGCGAGCGCCGAGACGAGAAGAAAAATGGACGCCGTACGAGCTCGCTCGTCGTCTGGAGGAGACCCCACGCGCCGCCTTTGTTGCGGGCCAAAATGAAGTCCATGTACTTGTCGACGACGACGAGCGGCGGGCGCATGTCGAGCGTGCGCTCGGCCCATTGCTTGGTGCCGAGGTCGATTCCGAGCGTGAGGATCGAGACGATCGCCAGAAACAGATACGACGGCGAGCCTTCCGCGGGGATCGGTTTGCCCGCCCCGGTGGGGGCGTCGAGGCGCGCGACGTCGGGCGCAATCAGATGGGGTTGCTCGTCACTCACGAGGGAAAGCACGGCTAGCACGTAGGTTTCTAGCGGTCCACGGAACATTTGTTTAGTATCCGCCCATGACGCTCTCCCGCGACGAGATACATGTAGAATACAAGAAACCGTGGCGCAGCGAGCGCGGGCTCGAAAGCGTGCTCGGGCGATGGCTCGAGAGCGATCGCGTGAGGCCATGTTTCGCAGCGGAGCGCGACTACGCGGCCGAGGGCGCGAAGATGGCTCCCCTACCCGCCGAGCTTCATCCGGCGCTCGTCTCCGCGCTCGCGGCTCGCGGAATCGATCGGCTCTATTCGCATCAAGCGCGAGCGTTCGAGGTCGCAAAACAAAAGCGGTCGTTCGTCGTCGCGACGCCGACGGCGAGCGGCAAGAGCCTTTGTTTTCACCTGCCCGTCCTCGACACGCTCCTTCGCGATCCCAACGCGCGCGCTCTTTATTTTTTTCCGACGAAGGCGCTCGCGCGCGATCAAGAGGCGTCGGTCATATCGCTCGCGCAAGCCTGCGCGAGCGAGGAGGGCTCGTGTGGGCGTATCGCCATCGTCACGTACGACGGCGACACACCGGGCGACGCGCGGCGCGCTGCGCGCGAGAAGAGCCAAGTCGTCGTCACGAACCCGGACATGCTCCACTCCGGAATTTTGCCGCACCACACCGCGTGGGCGCGCACGTTCCAAGCGCTCGAGTACGTCGTCGTCGACGAGCTCCACACGTATCGCGGCGTCTTCGGATCGCACGTGGCGAACGTGATTCGGCGCTTGATGCGCGTCGCGCGATTCCACGGCTCGAACCCGACGCTCATCGGCGCGACCGCGACGATCGGGAATCCGCGCGAGCATGCGTCGCGTCTCTTCGGCGTGCCGCGTGACGAAGTCGAGCTCGTCTCCGACAGCGGCGCGCCGCGCGGCGAGCGGAAATTCTTTTTCTACAACCCGCCCGTCGTGAACGAGGAGCTCGGCATTCGCGCGAGCTACGTGAAGCAAACGGTGTCGCTCGCGGCGGATCTCGTGCGCGCGCGCGTGCCGACGATCGTGTTCGGCCCGTCGCGAAACAGCGTCGAGACGATGCTCAAGTACTTGCGCGAGAAAGTCGCGCCGGATCGCATCGCGCCCGACTCGATCATGGCGTATCGCGGCGGGTATTTGCCCGATCAGCGGCGCGACATCGAGCGGCGGCTTCGCAACGGAGAAATCTTGTGCGTCGTCGCGACGAACGCTCTCGAGCTCGGCATCGACGTCGGCGCGCTCGACGCGGTCGTGTGCGCGTCGTATCCCGGGTCGGTCGCGGCGATGTGGCAACGCTTCGGGCGCGCAGGCCGGCGCGGCGCGCTGTCGATGTGCGTGCTCGTCGCGTGCAGCGCGCCTCTCGATCAGTTCCTCGCGCGCGAGCCCGAGTTCTTGCTCGGCGCGAACGTCGAAGAGGCGCGCATCGACGCCGACAACGTCGAAGTGCTCGTCCAGCATTTGAAGTGCGCGGCGTTCGAGCTGCCGTTCACGAAACGAGACGTGTTCGGTTCGCTCGGTGAAAGCGAGACGCGAGAGGCGCTCGATTTCCTCGCGTCACACCGCGTGCTTCACGAGAGCGCCGGCGCGTATCACTGGGCCGCCGACGCGTACCCCGCGAACACGGTGTCCTTGCGAAGCGTCGGTTGGGACAACGTGGTGATCGTAGACGTCGCGAAAAACAAAGTGCTCGCCGAGCTCGATTTTCACAGCGCCCACACGATGCTGCACGAGCAAGCGATCTACCAACACGATGCGGAGACGTGGCAAGTCGAGCGCTTCGACTACGAGAACCACAAAGCCTACGTCCGCAAAGTCGAGCCCGACTACTTCACGACCGCGATGACCCACACCAAGGTGTCCATCCTCGAAGTCGAAGACGAAGAGGTACGCCAAGGCGCCAAAAAGAGCGCCAAGAGCGCCAACGAGAAAGCTGGGGTTGGAGAAAACGCTTCACCAATCACCCAAGGGGGGACAGGGGGGACGAAGTCCCCCGTTGAGGGTCGAGCCGAAGGCGAGACCCGCGTGGAAGTGAGCGCGCGAAGCGCGCGAGAAGCGATGCAATCGCTTCTTGAGACTAACGAACAACGCAGTCAGCTCGCGCTGTCTCCAACAGCGGCCTGGGGCGACGTGAGCGTCGTCGAGAAAGTTGTAGGATACAAGAAGATCAAGTTCCAAACCCACGAAAACACGGGGTACGGCGAAGTGCACTTGCCCGAAATGCAGATGCACACCACGTCGTTTTGGTTGAAGCTCGGTGCGTGCGGCGTCGCGAGCGCGCAGCGCATCGACGGGCTTCGCGGCGTCGGGATCGCGCTCGAGACCGTGGCGACGTTCAGCTTGATGTGCGATCCGCGCGACATCGGCATGCACGTCGACGACGGACGCAGTGACGTCACGGGCGATGGGGTCGTCGGCGATCCCATCTTGTTCTTGTACGAGCACGTTCCCGGCGGCACGGGGCTCGCGGAGAGAATCTTCGCGATGCGCGCGGATTTGTTCGCGCGCGCGAAGCGGCTCGTCGAGACGTGCGCGTGCAAATCGGGTTGTCCGGCGTGCGTCGGGCCCGCGTCCGCGGAGCGCAAGCGCATCACCGCTCGCCTCTTGGATCTGCGAATTTCGAGCATGTGATTCGAGCTCGTCTCATCGCGATCGCCGTGCTCGCCGGCTGCAGCAACAACAACCCTCCGGCGTGCGACGGCAGCACGTGCATCGACGCTGCGCCCGACGTTCCGCAAGTGCTCGGCACGACCTTCACCGCGTCGGCGACGACGGTCGTGCTCGATCCCGGCGACACGCACACGATCGTCGTGACGATCGATCGCGGAACCTACACGGGCAATGTCGACATCACCGTCGAGGGATTGCCAACGGGCGTGACGCAAACGCCGCTCACGATCTTGCCGGGCTCGGACGCGGGCAAGCTCGATCTCGTCGCAGCGACGACGGTTGCCATCCCACAAGACGTCGACGTCACGATTCGCGCGACCGCGGGCACGATCGGATCGCTCACGACGCCGCTCCACATTCGCCTCGGCAGCGTGTTTCACGTCTCGACGCAGAGCGAGAGCTTCGTCGTTCCGCAAAATATTTCTGCGCTCGTCTTCCAAGTTTGGGGCGCGGGCGGTGGCGCGGGTGGAAGCGGCGGCACGGGCGGCGGCGGCGGATTCGCGACAGCGCAGATCGACGTGACCGCTGGCGAGACGCTCACCGTCGTGATCGGTGCGGGAGGCGGCGGCGGTTCATTCGTTCCGGGCGTCGCGTTCGGCGGCGGAAGCGGCGGTGGATACTCCGCGGTGCTTCGCGGAACGGACGTGCTCATCATCGGCGGCGGCGGTGGCGGCGGCGGCGGAACGGGATTCGACGACGCGCTCGACGCAGGCGGCGCAACCGGATTCGCGGGCGGCGGCGGCGGCGGATCCATCGCACCCGATGGACTCGGATCGTGCGGCGGCGGCGGCGCATCGACCGACGGCGGCGCGGGCGATGGCGGCGCACCGAACGGACAAAACGGATCGTCGCTCGCGGGCGGCGCGGGCGGATGCGATTCGGTGTGCGTGCTCTTCGCCGATGGTGGCGCGCCAGGCGGCGGTCGCGGAGCGATCGGCGCAGTCGATGGCGGCGGCTCGGGTGGCGGCGGCGGAGGCGGTTCGGGATTCTTCGGCGGTGGCGGCGGCGGATCGCAGCTCGCCGCGGCGGGGTATGGATGTGGCGGCGGTGGCGGCTCCGCGTTTGCCGCAGCGACGGGCGCATCTGTGAAGCTCGTCGCGGCGAGCGGCGTGAATCCTGGTGGCACGAATTTCGTCGGCTACGTCGATTCGGGCGCTGCGTTTGGCGGCGCGATCGACGATGCGGGCGCGGCGAGCTCGGGCGCACCCGGTCGCATCGCGATCGCCTACCCGAAGCAGTAGTTTGCGACTAAAGATAGCGCCCGATGTCGAACGCGAACGTCCCGCCGGGCCCGCCGCCCACGAACAACTCCAAGATCCCGGTGAGCATCTCCGACGAGATGCGGTCGAGCTACCTCGACTACGCGATGAGCGTCATCATCGGCCGCGCGATCCCCGACATCCGCGACGGCTTGAAGCCCGTTCACCGCCGCATCCTCTACGCCGCTTATCTCGCGGGGCTCGTCCCGACGTCCGCGTACAAGAAGAGCGCGACGATCGTCGGTGACGTGCTCGGCTCGTTTCACCCGCACGGCGACGCCAGCGTCTACGACGCGATGGTGCGCCTCGCACAGGACTTCGCGATGCGCTACCCGCTCATCGACGGCCAAGGAAACTTCGGCTCCGTCGACGGCGATCCCGCGGCCGCGTATCGCTACACCGAGGCGAAGCTCGCGAAGATCGCGATGGAGCTCCTCGCGGACATCGACACCGAGTGCGTCGATTTCGGCCCGAACTTCGACGACTCGAAGACCGAGCCGCTCGTCATGCCGGCGCGCTTTCCGAACTTGCTCGTCAACGGAACGGGCGGCATCGCAGTCGGCATGGCGACGAACATCCCGCCGCACAACCTGACCGAAGTCCTCGACGCCACGATCCACCTCGCGAAAAACCCGGACGCGACGATCGACGACATGATGCGCTTCATCCCCGGCCCGGATTTTCCGACTGGCGCTTTGATCTACGGACGAAGCGGCATCGAGCAGGCGCAACGCACGGGGCGCGGATCGATCATCATGCGCGCGCGCATCAACGTCGAGCACCAGCCGCATCGTCCGGACCGCGAGCAGCTCGTCGTCACCGAGATTCCGTATCAGGTGAACAAGGCGCGAACGCACGCGCACATCGGCGAGCTCATTCGCGACAAGCGCATCGAAGGCATATCCGAAGCCCGCGACGAATCCGATCGCGACGGCATCCGCCTCGTCATCGAGCTGAAGAAGGACGTGCTCCCGCAGGTCGTCATCAACCAGCTCTATCGAATGACGGATCTTCAAACGACGTTCGGCGTGATCAACCTCGCGATCGTCGCGGGCCGCCCGCAGACGCTCGACTTGAAGCAGACGCTCGCGTGCTTCATCGAGCACCGGCGCGACGTCGTCACGCGCCGTACGCGCTTCGAGCTTCGCAAAGCCGAAGGCGAGCGCGAGATCACCGAAGGCCTCGGCATGGCCATCACCGAGGTCGACGTCGTCATCGCGACGATCCGCAAGTCGAAGGACTCGGACGAAGCGAAGGCGAAGCTCATGGCGCTCCCGCTGACGGGGCTCGAGGCGTTCGTGAAGCGCGCCGGCCGCCCGCAGAACGAAATCGACGACGCCAAGAAACGTGCAGTTTACACGCTTTCCGAGCGGCAGGCGAAGGCGATCCTCGAGATGCGCCTCTCGAAGCTCACGGGCCTCGAGACGGAGAAGCTCGCGTCCGAATACGGAACGCTGTGCGACGAGATCGCGCGCCTCCGCAACATCCTCGCGGACGAAAAAGTGAAGATGGCCGTCATCGTGATGGAGCTCGAAGCCATCCGCGAGAAATACGGCGACCGTCGCAAGACCGAGATCGTCCCGACCGAGGCGGACATCAACGAAGAAGACCTGATCCAAGAAGAGGACATGGTCGTGACGATTTCGCACGCGGGCTACATCAAGCGCGTGCCGACGTCGACGTATCGCGCGCAGCGCCGCGGCGGCAAAGGCAAGCTCGGCATGGAGGCGCGCGAAGAGGACTGGGTGACGCAGCTCTTCATCGCGTCGACGCACGCGTACGTCTTCTTCTTCTCGGACCGCGGCAAGGTCTACGTGAAGAAGGTCTACGAGATCCCGGTCGCGGCGCGCACGAGCAAGGGGCGCGCGATCGTGAACTTCGTCGGCATGGAGCCGGGCGAGAAGGTCGCCGCGATCGTCGAAGTGCCGAAGATCGAAGAAGGCAAATACATCGTGACGGTCACGCGCCGCGGTCAAATCAAGAAGACCGAGGTGAGCGAGTACGAGAACTTCCGCGAGAAGGGCATCATCGGCGTGAAGATCGAAGACGGCGACGCGCTCCTCGGCGCGACGCAGACCGACGGCAAGCGCGAGATTTTGGTCGCGACGAAGAACGGCCAATCGATCCGCTTCCCCGAAGAGCAAGTGCGCTCGATGGGCCGCGCGACGGTCGGCGTGAAGGCGATCGACGTCGGCGACGACGATGCGGTCGTCGGCATGGCGGTCACGGACGCGGAGCGCCCCTTCGTTCTCGCGGTATGCGAGAAGGGCTACGGCAAGCGCACGCAGCTCGAAGAGTTCCGTTCGCAGAACCGCGGCGGCAAGGGAATCATCCTCATCGACGCGAGCGAGCGCAACGGGCCCGTCGTCGACATTCGCTTCGTCGGCGAGACCGACGAAGTGATGCTCATCACCGACAAGGGCCAAACGCTCCGCACGCGCGTCTCCGAGATCCGCGAGACGGGTCGCAACGCGCAGGGCGTGAAGATCATGAGCGTCGAAGACGACGAGCGCGTGACCGGCGTCGAGCGCATCGCGGAAGCGCCGGGATCGATCGCGGGCTCGAGCGAGATGCCGGAAGGGAGCATTCCGCCCGGCGAGATGACGCCGGAGCCCACGAGCGCCACGGAAGACGGCGGCGACGACGACAAGTCGCTGAACTGATGAAGAAGAAGACGACGACGCGATCGCGCATCAAGCTCGTCTCGAAAGAGACCGCGCTCGCGTCGTTCGCGTCGCTCGCCGCGCGCTACCCGGACGCGCACTGCGAGCTCGATCACCAAACGCCATTCGAGCTCCTCGTGTCGACGGTGCTCTCCGCGCAGACGACCGATGTGAACGTCAACAAGGCGACGCCGAAGCTCTTCGCGAAATATCCGGACGCGCGCGCGCTCGCAAAGGCCGAGCCCATCGACGTCGAGCCGTTCGTGTCGACGCTCGGATTTTTTCGTCAGAAGGCCAAATCGATCGTGATGCTCGCGCGCGCGATCGTCGAAAACCACGGCGGCGAAGTCCCGCGCACGATGGACGAGCTCGTGAAGCTCCGCGGCGTCGGGAGAAAAACGGCGAACGTCGTGCTGGGCGTCGCGTTCGACTCGCCCGAGGGCGTCGTCGTCGACACGCACGTCGCGCGCCTCTCCGCGCGCCTCGGGTGGTCGAAGAACGGCGAGCCCGAGAAAATCGAACAAGACTTGATGAAGCTCCTGCCGCGCGCGGAGTGGGATCACGTCAGCCACGTTCTCATCTGGCACGGGCGCCGGTGTTGCCTCGCGCAAAAACCGAATTGCAAGGAATGCCCGGCGAACACGACGTGCCCGAGCGCGTTCAAAGCCGAGAAAATCGGGCGAAAACCCAAGCGCGTTCGGCCGAAAGCGACGAAGCGTGATCAAAAACCGAAGCGGCGGTCATAATCACGGCATGAACAAACTTTCTTACGGTGCATTCGGTCTTTTCTTTTTGGTGGCTTGCGGAGGCGGCGGCGGAAACGGCAACGACGGCGGGAGCGACGCATCGAACGGTGATTCGAGCGCCTCCGATTCGTCGTCCTCGGACTCGGCTGCGAACGACGGAGCGACGCCCACCGACGCGGGCAAGAACGACGCGAGCCCCGCGCTCGTCGCGCAATGTCAGACGCTCGCGAACAAGTTCGCCGGGCTCTGCAGCGGCGACGCGCCGCGTCCGTGCTTGTGGAACGGCTACGCGCAGCTCTGTCAGTCGGGACAAACGCAGCTCCTCATCGACTCGATGAACTGCCTCGATCAAACCGTCTGCCGACTCTTCTCGGATCCGAACGAGGGTGAAGCGTGCCTCGACACGACGCACGCGAGCGAAGAACCCGTGGCGTCGCAGAATTTCATCACGCAAACGTGTGCCGCGTGCAACCAGACGAACTGCGCGGCGGGCGTCGGCGTCGCCGAGATCATTCCGTATCTCACGGACGCGGACATCGCAGCGCTCGCGTCGTGTCGCGGGAACGCGTGCGACATCAACACGCTCGTCCAGAACTGCGCAGGGGCGATTCCCGACGTCGCGCTGTTCCTCTCGTGCACGCAGTGACCAACTACTGAGCGCGTTCGAGCTTCACGCGGATCGTGCCCGTGCGCGCGCCGTTGAGCTTCACCTCGACGTCGGCCTCGCGCTTGTTCACGACGTCGTCGAGCGTGATCGTCGCCTCGCCCATGGCGTCGTCGGATTCGAGGTCGATGTCGGTCGCGCCGAGCACGAGGGGCGATGACGCGCTCACTTCCACGGCGGCGGGCGCGCGAAGCATCGGGCTCGCTTTGAACGTGTCCTGCATCTTCTTCACGACGACGAGCTTCGTTCCGCTCGCCGCGCGAAGCCAAATCTGCGGATCGGGCGCGCCGCCGCCGAAGTCCCACGATTTGCCGTCGGGTTTGTGCGTCTCGAACTCGAAGCTCATGACCGTGACCCACACGGTCGCGCTCGATGGAGGCGCGACGACCACGCTACCTCCGCCGGAAGCGGAGTCGACGGGCGTGAGCGCGAACGCGAAGCGCGCGGAGTCGCTTCCGCCGGAGCGCGTGACGAGCACCCATGGACATTGCGGCGGTGCGATCACGCGCGAGAAGCTCGGGTCGGAAAATTGTCCGCGACTCTGGAGCGCGAGCGCCGGTTTGTCGCCGCGCGCGAGCGCGTCTGCCGTGCCCGTCGCGTCGCTCGCGCAGACCACGCCGTATTGCACCGCGGAGCCACCTTCCCATTTCGCGTCGAGCTGCACAGCGCCGACCGCGTCGAACGGGCCCGAGAACTGAACGCCACCCGGAAAGACCTCTTCTCGCTCGTTGACGATCCACGGCTTCGTGCCGGCCGGCATGGGCCGCTTCGGGACGACGCCGTTCGCGAGTGGCGAGAGCATCAGATCGATTTGCTGCGACTCGGTGTCGAAGGTCATCGTCATGCCCTTGCGCAGCTTCTCTTCGAACATCTGCGCGCCTTCGGAGGCGAACTTCGCTTTCGGGTCGACGCCGAGCGCGGTCGCGGCGGCTTTCTCGAGCTCTCCGACGAAGCCGTCAGAGGCGAGCTTGATCGTGCCGAGCGCGTTCACGCGCGCCTTGAGCGGCTCGGTGGGCGTGAGCCACACCGACGCGATCTTCGTCGCGGGGTCGTACCCCACGTCGAACGCGCTCTTCATCTCGACATTGGCTGTAAGATACACGTATTGGCGCACGCCCACGTCGCCGGATTTGCGATCGACCCACGTCCATCCGACGCCGCCAAACGCGAGCGAGAGCGCGCCGTCCGTCCCAGCGCTCTTGCAGTCGCGAATTTGAAGGCGGCCCCACGAGCACGCGAGGCCTGCGTCGGCGCCCGTGAGATTCTTCGGACACTGCGATGAGGTGTCGTCTTGCGCTGGGAGCCCGAGCCACTTCCCTTCGAGCTGCGAGCACGCTTTCTTCTCGGCGAGATCGAGCACGAGCTTGCGGATGTTCACGTCCGCGGTCGCGTCGCGCGGCGGCGGAGGTTGTGGCGTTTTGGTGTCGGGCTGTGCACCGCCGCACGCAGCAAGGACGACGAACGCAATCGCGCGAAGCTTCATGGTCGCCAAAATACCACGGCGGCGCGTATCCTCGCCGTCATGTCGCTCGTTCAAACACCTGCGTATCAAGCGCTCGCTGAACACAAGAAGACCCTAGAAACGCTCCACCTTCGCGATCTATTCGCGAAGGACCCGACGCGCTTCGATCAATTCTCCGTGACCGCGGGCGACATCTTCCTCGACTACTCGAAGCATCGCGTCACCGCCGAGACGATGAAGCTCCTCTTCGCGCTGGCGCGTCAGCAGAACGTCGAGGCGTGGCGCGACAAGATGTTCTCCGGCGAGAAGATCAACGGCACCGAGCACCGCGCCGTGCTCCATGTCGCGCTTCGCAATCGATCGAACACGCCCATCCTCGTCGATGGCAAAGACGTGATGCCCGAGGTGAACGCCGTCTTGAAGAAGATGCGCGGCTTCACCGAGAAGCTCCGCTCGGGCGAGTGGAAGGGTCACACGGGAAAACGCATCACGGACATCGTGAACATCGGCATCGGCGGGAGCGATCTCGGACCGGTGATGGTCACCGAAGCGCTCAAGCCATACTCGACGAACGTGAAAGCGCACTTCGTCTCGAACGTCGACGGCACGCACCTCGCCGAGGCGATTCGCACGCTCGATCCCGCGCAGACGCTCTTCGTCGTTTCGTCGAAGACGTTCACGACGCTCGAGACGATGACCAACGCGGAGAGCGCGCGCAGGTGGCTGCTCGAAAAATCGAGCGGCGGTCGCGACGCGGTCGCAAAACACTTCGTCGCGGTCTCGACGAACAAACAAGAGGTGTCGAACTTCGGCATCGACGTCGACAACATGTTCCCGTTCTGGGATTGGGTCGGCGGTCGCTACTCGCTCTGGAGCGCGATCGGTCTCTCGATCGCATGCGCGCTCGGCATGGATCGCTTCGAGGAGCTCCTCGCGGGTGCGCACGCGATGGATCAGCACTTCAAGACCGCGCCGCTCGAAAAAAATCTGCCGGCGATCATGGGCGTGCTCGGCGTGTGGTACTCGAATTTCTTCGGTGCGCAGACGCACGCGATCCTTCCGTACGATCAATACCTCCACCGATTCCCCGCGTACTTCCAGCAGGGCGACATGGAGTCGAACGGCAAAGGCGTCGACAAGAGCGGAAACCGACTCGGCTACGACAGCGGCCCAGTGATTTGGGGCGAGCCCGGCACGAACGGACAGCATGCGTTCTACCAGCTCATTCACCAAGGCACGCGCGTCATCCCGTGCGACTTCATCGCGCCGGTGAAGACGCACAACCGGCTCGGCAAGCACCACGAGATCTTGCTCGCGAACTATTTCGCGCAGACCGAAGCGCTCATGAAGGGCAAGACCGAAGACGAAGTGCGCAAGGAGCTCGAGAAGGCCGGCACGCCGAAGGACCGCATCGACGCGCTCGTTCCGCACAAGACGTTCACGGGAAATCGCCCGACGAGCTCGTTCATGCTCCCCGAGATCACGCCGCACACGCTCGGGCAGCTCATCGCGGCGTACGAGCACAAGATCTTCGTGCAAGGCACGATCTGGGACATCTACAGCTTCGATCAGTGGGGCGTGGAGCTCGGAAAGCAACTCGCCGTTGCGATCCTTCCGGAGCTCGAGAACACCGCACCGGTGACGTCGCACGACGCGTCGACCAACGGTCTCATCAATCGCTACAAGAAGATGCGCAGCTGATCAGGCGCGAAAGCGCGCGACGAGATTCTCCGTCGCCGTGTATGGATCCATTTTCTTCTCTTCGACCGCGCGCACCGCGTCGTCGATCGCCGCGCCGAGCTGCGTGGTCGCCGCGTCGATGAGCGCTTCGCGGAGCGCCTCGCGCACTTCCTCGGCGAGCCGCGCGTGGCGCCGCGCGCGCCCCGTCTCGGTGTTCGTGATCCACGCGTGGTGACGGTCGAGCGCGTCCACGAGCTCGGCGGTCCCCTCGCCTCGCAGCGCGATGCATTTCACGATGGGCGGCGTCCACGTCTGGGACGGAGTCGGAGTCGGGGACGGAGACGGGGACGGAGACGGAGTCATCACATGGGACGCGTTGTGTGACTGGCGCGCGCCCGCGGCGATAATCGTCTCGCTCCCGAGCGCGAGCATCAGCTGGAGATCGCGCACCGTCGCGTCTGCGCCGTCGCGGTCGGCTTTGTTCACCGCGAAGACGTCCGCGCATTCCATCAAGCCTGCTTTGATCGCTTGCACGTCGTCGCCGAGACCCGGCGCCATCACGACGAGCGTCGTGTGCGCGGTGCGCGTGACCTCGAGCTCGTCTTGTCCAACGCCGACCGTCTCGACGAAGATCACGTCGCAACCGAACGCATCGAGCACGCGCACGAGATCGCGCGCCGAGCGCGAGAGCCCGCCGAGGTGTCCGCGCGTCGCGACGGAGCGGATGAAGACGCCTTCGTCGGTCGCGTGGCGCTGCATGCGAATGCGATCGCCCAAGATCGCGCCGCCCGAATACGGGCTCGTCGGGTCGACGGCGATCACGCCGACGCGCTGCCCGCGCTTGCGCGCGGCGTCGATGAGGCGATCGCACAGCGTGGATTTTCCCGAGCCTGGATTTCCCGTGACGCCGACGATGTACGCCTTGCCGGTGTGCGGAAAGATCTCTTTGAGGATCGTCGTCGCGGCCGGTGCGCGATCGTCGACGAGTCGCATCGCGCGAGCCGCCGCACGCGCTTCGCCTTTCAAGATTCGCTCGGAGAGATCGTGCACGACGCGAGATCTAGCTCATCTTCTCAATCGACACACAAGCCCATCGATTTCGTGTCTTCCCAGAGCACCGTGCGCTGCGCTTCCGTGACGGTGCCGTCGCGCGCGACGAGGTAGTCGACGCCCGTGAGCGGATGCGAGCAGCCGCACATTTGCGCGTGGAAGAGTCGCAATCGAAACGCGTCGCCTTCGCTCGCCGCGTGCGTCGACTGCGGACCGGGGACGCTCACCTTCGCGCTCGTCGGCGGCGAGATGGGCACCTGGTACGCGACGTCGCCCGTGAGAATCGTCGCGAATGCGATCGCCTCCTCGGCGGAAGTGACGGGCGCGAACATCGAGACGAATTGTTTCTTCGTGGTCATGTGCACGAAGCCAGCGTTCGTCGCTGCGATCACGTGGACGCTCGCCGACACCATGCAGCCCGTCGTACGCAAGCCCTCTTCGCGCCCGCTCACGTAACAAATCGCGATCACCGCGGGCGGATCGACGGTGATGTGCTGGAGAGCGAGCGGCTCGCGGCACGCTGCGATGCCCTCGATGTACGCACCCGTGCAATCGATCGTGTCCGGTTTTTCGTCGTGGCAACCGGCTTCGTGGAACGCGCGCATCGATGGCGCGATGCGCGTCGGCAAGACGGGCTTCACCGGGGTCGGGAGCGGCTCGGCGATCGTGACGGTCGCCTTTTGCGGCGAGCCACACGCGGCGAGCGCGATCGCCAACGCGACGCGCTTCAATGGAGCGCTGCGATCTTCGTGCGGATCGCTGCGGCGTCGATCGGCCCTCGGCCTTGGAGCGCCTTGTCGTACGCGGCGCGTGCGCCGGTCGCGTCGCCGTCGGCGGCGAGCGCGTCACCGAGCACGGCGAAGCCCGGGCCCCACGTCGCGAATTCGCGCGTCACGGTCGATGCGTAGGCGCGCGCGCTCGTGAGCCGGCCCGCGCGAATGCACGCCAGCGCCGCGTGGACGAGCGTGTCGGGGTTTTGGCGATCGAGACCGTACGCGGCCTGGTACTGCTCGAGCGCGAGATCGATGTCGCCTTTCTTGGCGTACGCATCGGCCATCAAGAGCTTCGCGCTCGCGGAGTTGGCCATGACGGCGAGCGCGGCGCGCGCTTCGGTCATCGCGTCGTCGGCCTTTCCTTCGGCGAGCGCGACGCGTCCGACGACGACGTGCGCGGATGCGTCTTGCGCGTTGATGTGGAGCGCCGACTGCGCGGCGGCGCGCGCCTCGACGTTCTTTCCCTGCGCGATCTGAACCTCGGCGAGCTTCACCCACGCATCGAGAAAGCTCGGCCTCTCGCGCGCCGCTTTTTCGAGCGCGGCGACCGCATCGGCGCCAGCCGGGAGCGCGCGACCGAGCTCGTACAGCGCGTCGGGGTTCGTTCCGTCGAGCTCGACGGCGCGCTTGAGCTCCGCGACGCCCGCGTCCGTCTTGCCGATGTCGACCCAATATTTTCCGAGATAGAGGTGCGGCTCCGCGCCGCTCGCGTTGAGCGTCATCGCGTCGCGAAACGCGGCCTCTGCTTCGGAGTCTTTGAGCTGGAGTGCGAGCGCGCGGCCCTCCGAAACTTTCGAGTCGTACGTGCGACCCGCTTGCGCGAGCTCGGTCACGGCGTCGGTCGCGCGGCGCCAGAGAAGATGCGCTTCGGCGGCGCACGCATGGCCCGCAGCGGCGCCACCGGTCTGCGCGCCGACGACGCGACACGCGACCATCGCTTGAGAAAAATCGCGTTGCGCGATGAACGTGCGCGCGAGCTCCCAGTGGATCTTGATCGCCGAGTCCGGTTGGTGACCTGCGACCGTGCCGGCGCCGCGTCGAAGCTCCGTCGCTGCGTCCGCGTAGCGACCCGCGCGACGAAGCGCGCGACCGAGCGCGACCGACGCGTTCGGATCGTTCGCGTTCGCGCGAACCGCGGCGCGCGCGGAGTCGAGCGCCGACTCTTGAGCGAACGACGGAGCAGCCACCGTCATCAGAGCGACCAGCACCGCGGCTCTCCGCTTCATCGCGTCGATTTACCACGAATGCGCTGGGCGGCCCAGCGCGCCGCGTCGCGAACGACCTCGGATGAATGCGATTCGGCCGCGCGTTCGAGCGCGCCGAGTGATGCCGCGTCGCCACGATTTCCAAGCACGATCGCCGCGTTTCTCGCGAGGCCCGCGGCCGTCGCGCGTCGAAGCGGCGTCCCCTCCCCGAGCGCATCCCATTTCGGCGAGCCGTCTTCGAGCGCGAGGAGCTCCTCGAGCGACGACGACGCCCATCGCTCGAGCGGTTCGTAGCGCGGTGCGGCGTGCGTGGGTCGCGGCGACTGATTGAACGGACACGCGGTTTGGCAATCGTCGCATCCGAAGAGGTGCTCGCCGATGTCTTCGCGGAGCTCCAAGGGCGCGGGCGACCGCGATTCGATCGTGAGGTACGAGATGCATCGCCGCGCATCGACGACGAAGGGCTCGACGATCGCGCGCGTGGGACACGCGTCGATGCATCGCGTGCACGCGCCGCAGCGCTCCGCCATCGGCTCGTCGGGTGGAAGCTCCACCGTCGTCACGACCTCGCCGAGGAGCACGAGCGATCCCACGCCGGGCGCGATGAGCAAACCGTTCTTGCCGATGAACCCGAGCCCCGCGCGCGCGGCCCACGCGCGCTCCAAAATCGGCGCATCGTCGCACAAGGGGCGCGCCTCCGCGCCGTCTTCGAGCGTGCGCACGAACTCGGCGAGCTTGCGGAGCTTCTTGCGGAGACCGTTGTGGTAATCGCGCCCGCGCGCGTAACGCGCGATCGTCTTTGCGAACGGCGGATCGCGCACCTCTTCGCTCGCGTCTCGTTTGTACGAGCTCGCGACGCACACGACGCTCCTCGCGCCGCGCAAGATCCCGTCGTCGTCGGCGCGCCGTCGCACCGTGGGATCGCGCGCGAGCCACGCCATCTCGCCATGAAACCCGCGCGCGATGAACCGCTCGTATCGCGGGTGATCGACCGCGAGCGGCTCGGCGCGCGCGATGCCAACCGCGTCGAACCCGAGCTCGCGCGCGCGCGCCTTCACCGCGACGGCGGCGTCCATTTCCGGTATCGTAGTCGGCCATGATCCGTCGCGCACTCTTCGTCTTTCCCCTTTTGCTTGTCTCGTTCGCCGCGTGCAGCAGCAAGCCGGCTCCCACCGACGGTGGCGCCACCAACTGCTCGCAAGACTTCACGGTGAGCTGGAGCAACTACGCGCTCTGCGCCGCCGGAACCGGCGGAAATCTCGGCTCGGCGTGCCCCACGGTCACGCCCGCGCCGACGTGCACCGAGACGAAGCCCATCGGCGCGTGCTGCGCGTGGGTGCAAGATCCGAAGAACGAGCTCGCGCGTGCGCCGTCGAGCATGCACTACTTCGGCGCGCCAGCCGGACAGACCACGGTCGATCTCTCGTGCATCGACACCCCAGCCACCGCGGGCACTCCGCAAACGGTGACGCTCACGGGTTATCTCAAGGTCTTCGTCGGCGCGGACAACGACTCCGTCGGCCTCAAGGTCGAAGTCTTCAAAGAAGGCCCGAACGGCGCGCTCGGCGCACTCGTCGGCACGGCCGTCACGACGGACGCGGGCAGCCCCTCGCGCATCAACGACTGGCTCAACGGATGCCCCACGAACGGATGCACCGAGCGTCAGTTCACGTACGCGGGCATCCCCACCGAGACGCCGCTCATCATCCACACGTCGGACGCGCTCGGCGCGCAGAAGTGGTACGACTTTTACGACTACAACGTCTACTTCGCGAACTCCGCGGTGAACGCGGGCGGCGTGACGTACGACACGCAAGCCGTCGGCACGACGGATCCCGCGACGGTCACCGCGACGCTCGGCACATCGGTCAATCCGACGAAGGGCATCGTCGCAGGTGAAGTCCACGACTGCGGCGACGTGCGTTTGAGCGGCGCGACCGTCAACACCGACTACCGCGGCGAAGACGACATCTTCTACTTCAACGACTCCGAGTCGAACCCGCTGCCTGACTTGAGCCGCACGCCGACCGGACAAGGCACGTCGATCCTCGGTCTCGCCGGCGCGCTGAATTATCAAACCGGCGTTCCGATCCACATCAGTGCGGTCGGCCTGCAAAACGGTCAGCGAAAGCTCATCGGCGAATACACCGTGCAGACGTTCCCGAACGCGGTCACCGGCTTCGCCCTCCGCGGCCGGAGGCCGTATCAGCACGACTAGTCTCATCGCGCGACCAAGCCTGGTCGCGCGAGGAACGCGGCTGTTCAGATGAGCGCGCCCGATTCGATCTTCGGCGGGCGCGTCATTCTCCATCAACCGGCGCGCGGACGCGGGTATCGCGTCAACGCGGACGCGCTGATCCTCGCGGACTTCGCGCGTCGCCATCGCGGTGAAGTCTTCGATCTCGGCGCGGGCGTCGGGTCGATCGCGATCGTCATGATCGCGCGCGGGTTCGCGGCGCGCGCGGTGCTCGTGGACTCGGATGGCGACGCATGCGACCTCGCGCGGAAGAACGTCGACGCGAATGGCTTCGATGCACGCGTCGAGCACGGCGATGTCCTCGACGTCGCGCGCCGTCACAAGGGACGCGCGGCGGTCGTCGTGTGCAACCCGCCGTACTTCGAAGAAGGCGCCGCACGTCCGCGCAGCTCCGCACCACGCGCGCGCATCGGCAACCTCGATCGATTCGTGCGCGCCGCGCGCGAGGTCCTCGGCCGGCGCGGTCGCGCGCATTTCGTGTATCCTGCAAACAATTTCGCCGCGCTTTTGTCCGCATTTCGCGCATCCGGGCTCGAAGCGAAGCGCGCGCGTTTCGTCCACGCGGCGGCGAGCGCGCCCGCGCGGGTCGTGCTCGTCGAAGCCCGCGCGAGCAAACCGGGTGGCCTCGTCGTAGAAGCGCCGCTCGTCGAGCGCACGAGCGCGCGCCACGCGGACTACACGGACGAAATGAAGATCATCCTCGGGATCACCCGAGGAGACGATCGAGCATGATGGCGCACGCCGCGCGCACGCTGAGGTGGTTGTAACCCGTCGCGCGCTTCGGCTCGATCGGCGCGAGGCGCGCGTCGGCGGCGTCGTGGATCTCCTTCGCGAGCCCCCACGACGTTCCGAACACGATGAGCACGATCTTGCCCTCGCCCTCCACGCGCTCTCGCGCGCTCGCGATCGACATCGCGCCTGGTTCCGCCTTCGCGCCCGTCGTCCACACTTCGATCGCGTCGCGTCCGCCGAGCTCTGCGTACGCATCGGCGAGCGCGGGCACGGCGCGTACGAGCGCGAGCGCATCCTTGCGCGCGGGGATGCGCTTGCCGCTCGAGCCTTCTTCCCAATGTTTCTTGATGCGCAAGACGAGCTCGCGCTGCGCGGTGATCGGGTGAACGACGAAGTAGTCCGTCACGCCGTACGTGCGCGCGCTGCGCGCGAGATCGTGGATGTCGAGGTTCGTGAACGCGCTCGTCACGATCTCGCCGCGCCCGTCGAGCACGGGGTGATGCACGAGCGCGATGGCGACGCGTCTCATGTGAGCGGTCTCACTTCTTCTTCTCCACGAGATCCGGCCGGCGCGCGATCGTGCGCGCGCGCGCTTGATCCTTTCGCCACGCGGCGATCTGCGCGTGATTTCCCGAGAGGAGCGTCTCGGGCACCGCGTCGCCGCGAAACTCCGCGGGCCTCGTGTAGTGCGGGTACTCGAGCAGCCCTTCGTTGCCTGGGCTGTGCGACTCTTCGTGCGTCGACTCCGCGTTGCCGAGCACGCCGGGCAACAGGCGCACGACGCTCTCGATGATCGCCATCGCGCAGACCTCGCCGCCGGTCATCACGAAATCGCCGAGCGAGATTTCTTCGTCGACGTATTTGCGAACGCGCTCGTCGAATCCCTCGTATCGCCCGCACACGAGCATGATCGACGGCTCCGCCGCGAGCGCGATGGCCTTCGCTTGATCGAAGGGGCGTCCTTGCGGCGTGAGCAAGATGCGCCTCGCTTGCGGAAGCGACTCCATCGCCGCGACGATCACGTCGACGCGCATCACCATGCCCGACCCGCCGCCGTACGGCGTGTCGTCGACGCTCTTGTGTTTGCCGAGCCCGAACTCGCGCGGCGTTGCGAACGCGAGATCGAGGGTGTCCGAGTCGATCGCGCGACCGACGAAGCTCGTCGTCTTGAACGTGTCGAAGAGCTCGGGAAAGAGCGTGACCACCGAGATGCGCATCACGCGATCCCTTCGAGCGCATCGAGCGACTCGAGCGTGACGACGCGCGCCTCGGTGTCGACGCGTGACACGAATGCTTCGGTGAGTGGCACTTCGATCGTCCCGCCCGAGTCTTTCTTCACGACGAGCGCGAACGCCGTCGGATACTCCGCGAGCCGCTCGACGACGCCAATCCGCGTCTCGCCAACGCGCGCCTCCGCACCCTCCACGTCGCACGCGTAGAACTCGCCGTCTTCGAGCGGCGGGAGCTCGCTCCGTGGAACGCAAATCACCGCGCCGCGGAGCTCTTCGGCGCGATCGCGATCGTCGATCGAGTGGAGCTTCAGCAAGATCGTCTTGTCCGCGCGACGTGCATGGTCGACGGACACCTCGTGCTCTTTCCCGTTTGGCATGCGCACGAGCACTTCGTCGCGCGCGAGAAGCACATCGCTGTCCGCGTTGAAGAGTTGCAATCGCACCTCGCCGCGCACGCCGTGTGGACGTGCGACCTCCGCAAGCGCGATCAGCCGATCAGGGCGCATCGAAACGAGTTCCTCGCGCGACCAGGCTTGGTCGCGCGATGAGACTAATCGACAATGTCGAGGTGGGCGCGCTTGCCGAGCTTGGTCGACACCGCGGCGAGGATCGTCCGCATCGATTGAGCGGTGCGCCCCTCTTTGCCGATCACCTTGCCGATGTCTTCCTTCGCGACGCGCAGCTCGATCACGCTGTTGTTCTCGGTCGTGATCTCGCGCACCTCGACTTGGTCGGGGTGATCGACGAGCTCGACCGCGATCGTTCGAATCAGCTCCTTCAAGGGGGAGCTCGCATCCATCTCAGGCCTTCGCGGCGGTCTTCGCCGATTTGCTGAGGAGACGCGAGACGGTCTCGGACGGACGCGCGCCTTTGCTCGTCCAATAATCGAGACGATCGCGATCGACGGTGAAGACACCGTCCTTCGCGGGATCGAACGTGCCGATGTTCTCGAGGAAACGGCCGCCGCGCGGCGAGCGCGCGTCGGTGACGACGAGACGATAAAAGGGGCGCTTCTTGGTGCCCGAACGAGAGAGGCGAATCGTGACCATGAACGTCGGTTAATCCTACAAAAAAAGCCTAGCACTCGAACGAGGTCGGGCTAGCGCGTGGGTCGAAAGGCGCGCGGAAAGTAGTTTTTTTGGGGGCTTACGTCAAGCCGCTGCTCTGTACCCGTCGAGGATGGCGAGACAACCGTCGAGGGTGTCGCAGAAAAGGAGGTGCCGGCGGAGCTCGGCGGCGCCCGGCATTCCCCTCAAATAGCCGCTCAAATGGCGGCGCGTGACGCGAACTCCGTGGAGCTCGCCGCGCTGGGCGACGTTCGTACGGAGGTGGGTGCGGCAGAGGTCCAAACGCTCCTCGAGCGTCGGCATTGGGGCGCCGCGGAGCTCGCGGAAGACCCACGGGTGCTCGATCGCGCGGCGCCCGATCATGACGCCCGCGCACTTCGTCGTCGCGAATGCGCGCTCGGCTGCCTCCGCCGAATCGACGTCGCCGTTCACGATGACCGGAATCGAGACGACCTCGCGCGCCTTCGCCGCCCACGACCAATCCGCCGAGCCCGAGTGGCCCATCTTCGCCGTGCGGCAATGAATCGTCAGCGCGGCGACGCCCGCGTCTTCGATGCGCCGCGCGAGATCGACGATCGGAATTTTCGTTTCGTCGAGGCCGATGCGCGTCTTCACCGTGACGAGACACGACACGCTCGTCGCGACCATCTTCGCCATCGCCACCATCGCGTCGGGATCGCGCAGCCACCCCGCGCCCGCGCCGCGGCCCGCGATCTTCGGGACCCAGCAGCCGCAGTTGACGTCGACGAATGCGGGCTCCGCGGCTTCCGCGACGCGCGCGGCCTCCGCGAGACGCTCGGGATTGGAGCCATAAATCTGAATCGCGGTGTCGCCGGCGTCTTCCGGCGAGAGGAGCATCTTCCTCTTCGCGTTCTTGCAGCCGCGAAGGAGCCCTTCGACGTTCACGAACTCCGTGAAACAAACGTCCGCGCCGAACCCGCGCGCGATGCGACGAAAGACGACGTCGGTGACGTCTTCCATCGGCGCGAGCATCGCGGGCTTGCGCGCCATCAAGTCGGCGAATTGGGTCTTCGTGAGCGGCACGGCGGAGCTTCTTTGTCTTTCTAAGACGTCCCCGTCAACCGTTTACCGACATGATGCGTGTAAGATGCAACATCATCGGCGCGTGGAGCGTCCCACCGTCGACCTTCATCGCGCCGGAGCGCATCGCGGCGAGCACCTCGGCCATCACCTTGCGGCCGTCGCGATCGCCGAACGCGGGAACCGGAAGCGCGAGGCGCGTCGTCAGCGGCACGTTCGACAGCGCCAAAATCACGTCGGATGAGGCGCGCACGGTCACGTCGGGGATCCCGACGACCCCGTCGTAGAGCGTGAGGTCGCCGTGATCGAAGCGCAGCGTCATCGCGACTTCCGCGTCTTCGGCCAAGATCGCGATGCGCCCCGTGATGGCCTCCATGTCGCGGATCTTCTGCGGTTTGCTCTCGAGGTTCTGCCGGAGCAAATCGGCGAGCATCACCGCGAGCCCGTTTTCCTCGGCGCCTGCCGCAAGCGTGATCTTCATGATTCGCGAGGGATACTACCGTAAGGAACCGAGGGGTGTTCACGTTCACCTCATGTGACCGCCGTCGCAATCCACCTGAGCGTGCCCCAGTCGGGTATGGTCGGCCGCATGTTGCGGCGGGAGGCGAGCGATCCACGCGAGCTCGAGGCCGAACGTGCGCTCGTCGAACGAGCGCAAGCGGGCGATCGCGTCGCGATGGGTGAGCTCCTCCGCAAGTACGGCGGCGCGCTCTACGCGACCGTGCTCTTGCCGCGCCTCGGGAGCGAAGCGGCCGCGAAGGACGCGCTGGCCGAAACGTACGCGAAGGTCGTCGAGAGGCTCGATCGCTTCACGTGGCAGAACGTCGGCTTCTACCCGTGGCTCCGCACGGTCGCGCTCCGCGTCGCGCTCGACGCGCTCCGCGCGCGAAAACGCACCGTGATTTGGGAAGCCGAAGACATCCAGCGCGAGGTCGACGCCTCGCAGACGACGACGCCGCTCGATCAAGCGATCCAAGAACGACGCGATCGCGACGCGGCCAAGGCCCGCGTCGAAAGCGCGCTCTCGCGCATTCACGAGCGCTACGCTCGTGCGATTCGGATGCGCGTCATCGACGAAAGACCGCGCGAGGAAGTCGCGAAAGAGCTCGGCGTGACACCGGCGACGTTCGACGTGCTACTTCATCGAGCGACGGCGGCCCTGAAGAAGGCTCTCTTGGAAGCGGAAGGAGGCGGCAATGAGTGAACACCCGATCGATCCGGACGCGCCGCCGACCGAAGAAGAAATTCGCGATAGCGAGCGGCTGCGCGACGCGCTCGACAATCCCGCCTCCGCTCACGAAGGCGCCGAGCTCTTGCGCGCCGTGAAGAGCGCGAGCGCGCCCGCGAGTCTCGACGAAAAAACGCTCGACGCGGCAGTCGCGAGCGGCCTTCAGCGATTCGATGCATCGCGGCGGCGCTCGGGCGTCGTGATTCGCGTGATGTTCGGCGCGGGGTTTCTCGCGGCGGCGGCAGCGCTCCTCGTGTTCGTCGGTCGCCAGCAGTCGCCGAAGGTGGAGATGGCGCGCGCGCGCTCGACGCAATCGCTTTTCACGGAGCGCTTCGAGAAGCAGGGCGGCGAGAGCGCGCGGATCGATCGCATCGCCGTTGCGCGCGCCGCCGACTTGCGTGAAAACCGTTACGCTCGCTGGGGCGTGCGATGAAAGCGAGCCTGCGCGCGAACCTCGCCGGATTGTGTCTCTTCGCGTGCACACTCGCGGGCGCCGCGATCGTGCAGTGCGATCGCACCGAGAGCGCGCAGAAGGACGACTCCGCCGTCGTCGACAGCGAGCTCCTCGCGTTCTTGTCGCTCGCGCGCGCGCATCATCACGAAGCGAATCTGCTCGAACAGAGCGGCGACGTGGCTGGCGCGATCGCCGCGCTGAAAAAAATCGTCGACGCGCCGAAGCCGCATCCCGGTCAAAAGCTGCCCGAGATCGAAGAGGTCCTCGCGGACACGTACGCGCGCATGGCGGAGCTCGAGCTCGGCGCGAAGGACACGGCGTCCGCGCAGCGCGACGTGCAAGCGGGTCTCACGCACGTCAGCGAGCCAACGTATTTTCGCGGGCACTTGCTCGAGGTCTACGGCATCGTCGAAGAGGCGCGCACCGCGGAGCTCGCCGACGCGGGAAACTCCGCCGAGGCCGACAAAGCGCGCGCGCATGCGCTCGTTTTGTTGCGCGAAGCGGTCGACGTTCAAGAGTCCGTGATCGGCCACGTGCTCGACGGAGGAACGAAATGAGAGCGCACGTGATCCTGTTCGTCGCCTTCGCTGTCGGGTGTGGTGGCGCTGCTTCGCCGTCGCAAACGCCCGCTTCGGACTCGACGCCGAGCAGCAACGTCGCGGCGCCCGAAGCGACGCAAGGCGGCGGCGGCGGCGCGGCCCAACAATCGCGCACGCCCGAGGTCTCCGGCGCTCGCAGCGAGCTCGATCGCGCCGAAGCGCAGCTTCAATCCGCGCCGGGCGACTGCGTGGCCGCGTGTCGCGCGCTCGCATCGATGGAGCGCGCCGCCGCGCATTTGTGCGAGCTCGACTCCGGCACGGAATGCGGTCGCGCGCGTGAGCGCGTCGAGGCCGCGCGAGCACGCGTGCGCTCGAGCTGCGGCGGTTGCGGTTCGTGACGATGAACGCCGACGTGCGCGAGGGCGCGGCGTGGTCGCTCGCTCAGCGCGCGAAGAACGATGCCATCTTCGTCCTCGCGAGCTCCGCGCTCTCGGTCGCGCGGAAGATGTCGCGCGATCGCATCGTCTCCGTCGGGCGCCAGCTAGGCGCGCTCGTCCACGTGCTCGCGTTCACGCTTCGCTCGCGCGCGCGCCGCAACGTGGCGGTCGCGTTTCCCGGAAATGCCCGCGCGCGAACGAAGCGCGATCGTGAAGAGCGCGTTCGAGAACCTCGCCGCGCACGTCGCCGAGAGCATCGTGGGAGCACGAGCGCCAGAGCTCGCGTTTCCCGAGGCGTCGCGCGCCATCCTGCGCGACGCGCTCGCGGAGGGTCGCGGCGTCGTGCTTCCGTCCGCGCATCTCGGGCCGTGGGAACACCTCGCATCCACGCTCGCCCGGTCCGGCTTCCCGCTCACCGCGATCGTGCGCGAGAGCTACGATCCGCGATTCGATCGCATCATCGACGGTGCGCGCGCTCGCGGCGGCGTGCAGACGATCGGGCGCGGCAAACCCTTTGCGGCGTCGCGCATCGTTCGAACGCTCCGTGCCGGTCGCGTCCTCGGCATCCCGATGGACCTCGCGACGCGCGCCGAGTCCATCGTCGTCCCTTTTCTCGGCGCGAGCGCGCGCAC
>CAVXQJ010000020.1:0-383986 GCA_963763745.1 uncultured delta proteobacterium | reverse complement strand
CGGCACGACGGGCACGAGAAAATCCGCGATCGCTTTCGCCGCGGTCGCGCCCGCGGGAACGAACCCGGCGCTGTTTCGCCGGCACGCGACGTCGCACGCGAGCACCGTAGATGCGATCGCGCCGGTCGAGCGTCTGCGCGAGCGAAACCGCGACGCGCGACGCGCGCTGAAAGCGCTCGCCGAACATCGTGCGCCCATCATCGACGACGACGACCCAATCGCGCGGCTTCGACTCCGCGCTTGGCGGAAGATGCGGGCGCAGAGCCATCGCGACGAATTTCGAATCGCCCGAGTCGAACGTCCACGTCGAGACTTCGCTCTTTCGATTCGGCAGCGTGTATCGATTGTCAGATCGCCGCTCGGCTGAAAGCCAGCTTCGTGGAACGCGAGCTTGTCGCCGCTTTGCGTGAGGTCGTATCCGCGCGCGTGCACGTCGCCGTCTGCGCCGAGCACTTGCGCGTCGACGGAGAAATCATCCATGCGAACGCCGCCCGCGCTCGGGAGCGGATAGACGTAGCGTCGCACGCCGAGCGACGCGTCGACGGTCTGCGTGTAGCCGAGCACGACGCGTCGCGATCCTGCTTCGGGATCGGAAAATGTGGAGCTCGAATCGCCCGCCTTGTTGCCACTCGAGCAATGCCGGATCGCGCCACGGCCCGGGCACCCAGACGATGTCCTCGTGCTGCTTGACGAGCGGCGTCGCGTTCGCGATCGCGCCCTTGAGAATTTTTTCCGCGCGCGTCTTCTCGACGAACGCGCCTTCTTGCAGCTTGCCGTCCACGTCGAGCGCGAGCCGGTCGACGAGCGCACCCGCGGGAACGGGAAAACGATAGATGCCTTCGAGATCGTCATTCGAGTCGTTCGAGAAAGTCTCTCCGACCTCCGTGCGCGCCATCGCGCCCGCGATGCGCACCTTCACCGCGTGATTCGCGATGCGGAGCGTTCGATCTTTTTCGTCCGCGTGACCTGGCCGCCGCGCGCGAAGCTCGCCGACGCCGCCGGCGCCGTCATCGTCTTCTTTCGGTTTCTTCTCGCCGAGCAAATCGCCGCCGCCGCTGCGCGCCGTGCTCGCCGAAGGTCCGACGTCGATGCCGTGGCTCGAGATGAGCGCTTCTTGACCTGCTTCGACGTCGACGTCGCGACCACCCTCCGCTTTCGCGCGAACGGATCCGCGCGTCACTTGCACGTCGGTCGTGTCGTCGGTCGCAGTGACGGTGAGCTCCGTGCCCACGACCAGGACTTCGCCGCGCTCGGTGAGGATCTTCGCGGGCTGCGCGCCATTTTGGTGTGCGATGTCCATCGCGACGACGCCGTGCTTCACGTGAACGACGCGCGTCGCCGGAGTCGGATCGAATTCGATCTCCGTGTCGCGATCGAGCACGAGCACCGTGCCGTCGTTCATCTCGAGACGCGCGCGCTGTTTTCGATCCGTCGCGACCGCGCTTCCGCTCGTGACGAGCGCGCCTTCGCCGAGCGGAGTCTTGCCGCGAAGCTCGGCGGCTCCCCCGCCCCGCACGATGCGCGCGACCTTGCCGTTCCATCCCGCGGGCGGCGCCTGCCATCCGACGCGCCAACCGATTCCGGCGCTCGCGGCGACCGATGCGAGGAGCGCGACGCCGAACGCCGCGCGAGAAATCTTGCCGGTCCGAACGAACTCAGCGACCCGAAAAAGCGTGAATTCACCCCTCACAGACGCGCCAGAACGCCAAAAGATCTTGCCGGGTAAACGCGAGGCGAGCCTGACCACGTCCCGAGACTCGCGCTCGTCGCTGCGCTCCTCGGCGCTCGGCCCTCGTCCGGCGCTTCGCGCCTACCTCAGGCTGGACTTGTCTCATCACGCGCGCTTGCGCGCGTGAGGAATGCCATCAGAAAGGGAGCTTGGATTGTTTGGGATTTGCGGGGATGGGATCGCCCAGCGCGTCGTTTTCGCGATCGAGGTCGGCTTGGACGAGCGCCTCGTTGTCGTAGGCGAACGCGAGCGCGTCGAGCACCTTCGCGGGCCCGAGCTGCGGATACCGTTTGAGGAGCGTCTCGATCGTCGTGCCGCGCCGGTGCCACGACCACAAACGACGAACGGGAACCCGCGTGCCTTTCACGCATGGGCTCCCGTCCATCTCAGTCGATAGCTCGACGTGCGGATGCTCGATCACATCTCGAGGTTATCACGCTGCCGGCGGCGCGCCTTGACCACTGCGGCTCTTGCGCCGTGCGTGGGTGGCATATCCGCCTTTGCGACCAGCCTCGCGCGCTTCCTCACGAGAGAACTCGTGCGCGGTGCCCGCAGCATGTGCGGCCTTGCCGCCCTTCGATGCAATCTCGCTCACGCGCTTCGGATCCATCACGGCGAAGCCGCGACGTTTCTTCGGCGTCGGTGCAGCAGGAGTTTCGACAGCCGGAGCTTCTTCTTTTTTCTCTTCGACTGCCACGTTTTGGTCTTCACGGTTCAATGATTGGTCGGACATGACACACCTCGGCTGGCTCCTGGCAAAGTCCCCACGATGGGGCCCGCCGGAGAGGGTTTCAAAGTTGAGCTTCTATGGATTTGAACGGCCGATGTCGGGTTTCGGTTTATCGATCAGTTCAGAAACTTCGCTGAGAGATGACGCGCTGCTTCGGCGCAACCTTCCATCACTTGAGTTCGCATTTGTTCTTCGGACGCAGTCTCGTCGACGAGGATGCCCATCGTGTCGCCTTGGACGAAGAAGCCACCGGTGTGATCCGTCGTGGACTCGGAGCTCGCGAAATCGATCGCTTGCACCGGGACCGCGTAGAGGCGACCTCCGACGCGTAGTTGGACGACGCCGACTAGGCGTCCGCCTTCGATTTTCGCGTTTTGCTCGTTCATCACACATCCCAACCTAAGCACCCGATCACCTCAGGCAAGGGCAAGACTCGTGCGCGGTCCATGGCTGAGTTACCCTCACGGGCCTCGATGAACGACCTCGCCAATCCGCTCAGGCACGGGCTCATGGAAGATCGAACGGGCGACGCTTGTGCTGTCGTCATTTTCGGTGCCTCGGGCGATCTCACGCGGCGCAAACTCATGCCCGCTCTCTACAACCTCGCCGCGAGTCGAGTGCTTCCCGGAAACTTCGCCGTCGTCGGCGTCGCCCGCCGCACCAAATCGCAAGACGACTTCAAGGGCGAGATGCGCGACGGCGTCGCGAAGTACTCGCGTCGCAAAGTCGAGCCCGCGTTGTGGGGCGACTTCGAGCGATCGATCAGCTACGTGTGCGGCGACTTCGCGGCGCAGAAGACGTACGACGATCTCCGCGCGCACTTGCATAAGATCGACGCCGAGCGCGGCACGCGCGAAAATCGTTTGTTCTACCTCGCCGTGCCGCCCGCCGAGTTCGGGCCGATTCTCCAAGGCCTTCGCGAAGCGAAGCTCGTGAGCGAGGTCGCGGCGCCGTGGAGCCGCGTCGTGATCGAGAAACCGTTCGGAAATGATTTGCCGAGCGCGCGCGCCCTGAACGACACCGTCGCCGGAGTGTTTCGCGAGTCGCAGGTGTTCCGCATCGACCACTACCTCGGCAAAGAGACGGTGCAGAACCTCCTCGTGTTTCGTTTCGCGAACAGCATGTTCGAGCCGCTCTGGAGCCGCGAGCATGTCGACCACGTGCAGATCACGGTGGCCGAAGAAATCGGAGTCGAGGGTCGCGGCAAGTTCTACGAGCAGACGGGCGTGACGCGCGACATCGTCGAGAACCATTTGATGCAGCTCCTGTGTCTCACGGCGATGGAGCCGCCCATCTCGCTCTCGGCGGATGCGGTGCGAGACGAAAAAGTGAAGGTGCTGCGATCGCTCCGGCCGATGGAGCGACGCGTGGTCGCCGACTCCGTCGTGCGCGGACAATATGGTCGCGGGTTCGTGCGCGCGGACGAAGTGATCGCGTATCGCGAGGAGCCCGACGTCGCGAAGGACTCGACCGTCGAGACGTACGTCGCGATGAAGGTGTTTGTCGACAACTGGCGCTGGGGTGGCGTTCCGTTTTACGTGCGCGCGGGCAAGCGGCTCGCGCGGCGCGTGACGGAGATCGCCGTGCAGTTCAAGAGCGTGCCGCACCCGCTCTTTCAATCGCCGGACGGAGGCATCACGCCGAACGTGCTCGCGATGCGCATCCAACCCGACGAAGGCATCGCCGTGCGCTTCACGTCGAAGGAGCCCGGGCAGCACACGATCCTGCGCGACGTCGCGATGGACTTCCGTTACGGCGCCGCGTTCGGGTCGAACACGCCCGAAGCGTACGAGCGGCTCCTCCTCGACGCGATGCGCGGCGAGGCCACGCTCTTCACGCGGCGCGATGAAGTCGAAGAGCAATGGGCGTACATGGATCACGTGTTCGACGCGTGGCACGCGACAGGCCTCGTTCCGCCGCCGGGCTACGCGGGTGGATCGTGGGGTCCGGACGCCGCCGACGATCTGCTCGCGAAAGACGGGCGGCGCTGGAGAAAGCCGTGAGCGACGTCCACGATCAGCCGCCGCCTTCGCTTTCGCATCGGCCGATGAGCTCGGTGCTCGCTCGCGTCGAGCAAGAGCTCCGCGATTTGTGGGCGGTCGGTCGCGATGGCGCGCCCGGCGAGCCGCTGAAATCGCGGGCGTGCACGATGAACCTCGTCGTCGTGACGAGCTCGAAGACGATCGCCGAGCGCTACTCGCCCATCGTCGACGAAGTCTCTCGCGTTATCCCGTCGCGCGCGATCGTCGTGACGATGACGCCCACGGTCGCGGAGGCGTCGCTCGACGGCGAAGCCGTCGCGATCGTCAGCGAAGACGGTCTCGCGTCGTCCGAGCGCGTGACGTTGCGCGCCACGGGGCCCGCGTGTGCGCGCATCGGGAGCGCGGTCGAAGCGCTCGTCGTGCCCGAGCTCCCGACGACGCTCGTGTGGCTCGGTCGCGTTCACGTCGACGACCCAATCTTTCGCGAAATCGGAAGCGAGGCCCAACGCATCGTGCTCGACACGGACTACACGTCGCTCGCGAGCCTGCTCTCGCTCGCGAAATGGGCGCGCGCGGGTCGCAAGATCGCGGTCGCCGATCTCGCGTGGACGCGCATCGCGGTTTGGCAGGAAATGTGCGCGCGCTTCTTCGACGACCCCGCGATGCGTCCACTCGCCGCGTGCGCCGTGTCGCTGCGCATCGTCCAGATGTCGGATGCGGGCGTGCGGCTCGGCGCGGAAGGAAGCTTGATGCTCGGATGGCTCGCGACGCGCCTCGGATGGCGCGCGGAGCGGCTCGCCGGCGCGCTTCGATTTCTTCGCGCGGACGGCAAACCGATCGCCGTGGAGCTCGCGGCCATGCCGCGCGCGGAAGGCGTCGCGCCGCTCGCGATCGCGAGCATCACGCTCCACGTGAAGAACCAGACCATCGAGGCGACGGGCAGCGTGGCGCGCGATTTCGCCGGCGACGTCGCCGACATGCTCCACTACAAGCTCGACGTGAACCTGCCCTGCTCGGGCGAGCAAACGGTGAGGCTCGGCGCGAACAAGGGCGCCCGCGTCCTCGAGCGCACGCTGCACCGGCCCGCCCACGACGAGACGCTCGCCGCGGCGGTCGCATTCGCCGAGCAGCTCGACGACGACGGCGTGATCTGTGCGTGAACGCTTCGTGATAAACCATGGTTCCGATGACGACGAAAGTTGTTCCCGGAATGCTCATCGCGGTGCCGACCCCCGAAGACGTTGCGCGCGAGGCCGCCGCGCGAATCGCGAAGACGCTCTCTGCCGCCATCAAAGCGCGCGGCAAAGCGACGTTCGCGCTCTCCGGCGGTGACACGCCCAAGGCAACGTACCAAGCGCTCGCCGACGAGCCCGGTGTCGATTGGCAGAGCGTCGAGATGTTCTTCGTCGACGAGCGCGCGTGCCCGCCAACCGACGATCGAAGCAACTTTCGCTGGGCGAAAGAGTGCCTCTTCGATCGCGCGAAAATCCCCGAGCGAAACATCCATCGCATGCACGCCGACGAGAGCGATCTCGAGAACGCCGCGCGCGAATACGAAGAAGTGATCAAGTCGCGCGTGCCGGTCGGACAAGGCGGCGTGCCGAGCTTCGACGCGATGGTGCTCGGCGTCGGCGACGACGGACACACCGCGTCGCTCTTCCCGGGTCAGACGACGGTCGACATCACGGATCGCTTCGTCGTCGCCGTCGGAAAAACCGAGGGCCGCGAGATGCGCCTCACGATCACCGCGCCCGTCATCGAGCAGACGCGCGCCGCGTTCATCCTCGCCTGCTCCGCGAAAAAAACCGCCGCGCTCGAGCGCGTGTGGTCCGTTTCGGGCTCGCTCCACGACACCCCCGCGCGCGTCATCCGCAACGTGCGCGGCAGCATCCACTGGATCATCGACAAAGCCGCCGGCGGGATGTGATCTACGCGGGGACGAGCGGCTTTTCGTATCGCGATTGGAAGCCGCGTTTTTATCCGAAGGATTTGCCCGCCGCGAAGATGCTCGACCACTACGCGAGCGTTCTTCCGATGGTCGAAATCAACAACACGTTCTACAAGCGGCCCGAGAAGGCGCACCTCGAAGCGTGGGCCGCGCGCGTGCCGAGCACGTTTCGATTCGTCTTCAAGGCGTCGCGTTATTTTTCGGCGGGGCCCGGTTTGAGAAACGCGCAGAAGCCTCTCGCGGATTTCTTCGCGCTCCTCGCCGCGGTGAAAGAGAAGCTCGGGCCGGTGCTCGTTCAGTTTCCGCAGCACATCAAGCACGACATCGCGCTCCTCGGTGACTTCATCGATGCGATTCCGAGCGGTCGCCGCGTGGCGCTCGAGCTCGTCGACTCGTCGTGGAAGACCGACGCCGCACGAGACGCGATGCGCGCGAAGGACGTCGCGTGGTGCGTCACGGAGACGGACGCGGCGCCGCTCGACGCGATCACCACGGCGTCGTGGGGTTACTTCCGTTTGCGCAAGGCCCGCTACGACAAGCGCGCGCTCGCCGCGTGGGCTGCGCGGCTCTGTGAGATGAAGCTCGACGACGCGTTCGCCGCGTTCAAGCACGACGACACGGGCGTGTCGGCGGAGAACGCCGTCACGCTCGCTCGGCTGACCAATCCGAAATCTGCTTCACCACCGCGTCGACGGTGAATCCGAATTTCTCCGCGATGACTTTGTCCGGCGCGCTCGCGCCGAAGCGATCGATGCCGATGGCGAGCCCATCGAGCCCGATGATCGAGAGCCACGGCCCCGTGCGCCCCGCTTCGATGCTCACCGTCGGCACGCCGTGCGGGAGGACCGCGTCGTGGTACGCGCCGTCTTGCTTCGCGAACTCCGCGAAGCTCAGCACCGAAACGACGCGCACCTTCTTGCCCGACTGCTCGAGCTTCTCCTTCGCGCCCACCGCGAGCTGGAGCTCGCTGCCCGTCGCGACGATCACCATGTCGGGCTTTCCACCCGGCGCTTCTTGAACGACGTACGCGCCGCGCAACATGTTTCGTGCATCGAATGCCTGATCGCGCTTGATCGTAGGCAACTTCTGCCGGCTCAATGCGAACGCCGTCGGACCGTTCGTGCGCGTCAGCGCTATCGTCCACGCGGCGGCGACCTCGAGACCGTCGGCGGGACGCACGACGGCGAGGTTCGGAATCAAACGGAGCGCCCAGAGGTGCTCGATGGGTTGGTGCGTCGGCCCGTCTTCGCCGAGGAATACCGAGTCGTGCGTGTAGATCCACAAGCACTGCTGCTCCATCAACGCCGAGAGGCGCACCGACGCGCGCATGTAGTCGCTGAAGATGAGGAACGTCGCGCCATACGGGATGAAACCGCCCGAGAGCGCGAGGCCGTTGCACACCGCGCCCATGCCGTGCTCGCGAATGCCGAAGTGGAAATTGCGTCCGGCGTATTTCCCGCGCGCGACGTTGCCGCCGTCTTTGATGAGCGTCTTCGTCGAGGGCGCGAGATCCGCGGAGCCGCCGACGAGTTGGGGAACGAGCTTCGCGACGACTTGTTGGATCGCGTTCGACGTGTTTCGCGTCGCGTCGTCTTTCGTGGGAATGGCGGCGACGAGCTGCTCGAAGAGATCCTTCGGCAGCTCCTTTGCGAGGAACGCGTCGAGCGCCTTCGCCTGCGCGCCGTTGCCCGCTCGCCACGCGTCGTACTTCGCGTTCCACTCGCCGCGCGCCTTGCCGAGATCTTCGGCGCGCTCGGCGAAGAGCGCCTTCACTTCGTTCGGCACGAGGAACTGCGCGGCGGGATCCCAACCGATCGCCTTCTTCGTCTCCACGACCTCGTCGACGCCGAGCGGCTCGCCGTGCGCGGCGGCCGTATCGTGTTTGTGCGGCGAGCCCTGACCGATGTGCGTGCGACAGACGATGAACGTCGGGTTGTCCTTGTTGAGGAGCGCGCGATCGATCGCGGCGCGGATCTCTTTCGGGTTGTGACCGTCGATGCGCAAGACCGACCAGCCATACGCTTCGTAGCGCGTGCCGACGTCTTCGGAGAACGCGAGGTTGGTCTCGCCTTCGATCGTGATGTGGTTGTCGTCGTAGAAGACGACGAGGTTCGACAAACCGAGGTGACCCGCGATGCTCGATGCCTCGCCGCTCACGCCTTCCATGACATCGCCGTCGCTCGCGATGCAGAACACGCGCTGACCCGCGAACGGCTCCCCGAATCGCGCTTCGAGCATTCGCTGTCCAAGCGCGAAGCCGACGGCGTTGCCGACGCCTTGCCCGAGCGGACCCGTCGTCGTCTCGACGCCGGCGGTGTGACCGTGCTCGGGGTGCCCGGGCGTCTTGCTTCCCCACTGCCGGAAATTTTTCAGCTCCTCGAGCGAGAGCGGATAACCGGAGAGATGCAGCATCGCGTAGAGGAGCATCGACGCGTGACCCGCGGAGAGAACGAACCGGTCGCGACCGAGCCAATTCGGATCGCGCGGATCGTGGCGGAGGTAACGCGTGTAGATCTCGAACGCGATCTGAGCGAGGCCCATCGGCGTGCCGGGGTGTCCGCTGTTCGCCTTTTGGACGGCGTCGATCGCGAGCGTCTTGATGGTGTCGATCGCGAGAACGTACGGGCGAGATGACGTGTCGATTTCGCGCATGGCGGCGCGCTTTATACGCTGATTGACCCCGGACGAGCCACCGCATAACGTTGGCTTCGTGAGACTTCTCCACGCGCTGTGTGCGGTGGCAACGCTCGGAGCAGGTGCTGCAACGGTCTTCTCGCTGACCGCGACGACCGGGTGCGGAGGCACGGGCCAGGTGCGCCAGATCTACACGGCGCTCGATGGCGCGGGGAACCGGCCGCGCAACGTCTTCTTCACCGACACGCAGTTGATCTATTGCGACGTCGTTTGGTCGGGCGTGAGCAACGACGAGACCGTCACCGCGCAGCTCATCCAAATCTCGGGCGAGCCGTCGCTCTATGACGGGTCGAACAACACGAACAACCAAAAGTCGTATTTGTGGTCGGGTGGCGAATCCGTGCCGGGTACGGGCAATCAGACGGTGGCCTTCTCGTTCAATCCGCCGACGGCGGGTGACGGCGGCTCGACGCTCCCCTACGCCGTCGGCAAGTACAAGTGTTTGATCTCCGTCAACGGGTCATCGGCGGGCGAGGCGGACTTCGAGGTCCAATACCCGTCGCCCGATTGTCCGGCGAGCGGCGGCGCGTACGACACGATGCCGTGTGTCGCGTACGCGAACGGCGCGCAGTGTCCGGTGGACAGCAACTACCAAACCAACGGAACGCAGTGCACGTGTCAGCCCGCCGCTGACCCGCTCGCGCGTGCGTTCTCGTGCACCCAATGACCAAACACCGTTCGTTCATCCTCACGACCTCGATCGTCGCCATCACGCTCCTCGCGATGAGCGGCGCTTGCTCGCAACACGAGCCCGGCACGTATCAAGGTGGCGGCCGCACCGAGCCGACGTCGGTCATCGGCCCCGCGAGCGGCGGCCCCACGGGATCCGACAGCTCGACTCAGGACACCAACATTCCGGAGATCATCGTCCCGGACAACTCGGTCCCCGACACCTTCACGGGGGGTTGATTCCCGCGTCCGGGTGCACGGCGGCGTTGTGGCCGCCGAGCGTCTCGGAGAACGTGTGGCGCCCGCCGCCTTTCGCGACGAAGAAAAAGTAGTGCGTGAGCGCGGGGCTCATGACGCTTTCGATCGATTTCGCGCCGGGGTTGCTGATGGGACCGGGCGGCAAACCATCGTGCACGTACGTGCTGTACGCGTTCGCCGGGTCGACGTTGATGTCGTGCGTGATTTTTCCCGTGTACCCGAGGCACGAGGGTGCGTCGCCGACGAGGCAGCCGTAGCCCGCGGTCGGATCGCATTGCAGCCTCTTCGGCGTGAAGGTCGGATCGCGCAAGCGATTCAAGAAGACGCTCGCGATGACGGCGCGCTCGTCGTCGACGGCGGCTTCCTTCTCGATCATCGACGCGAGGATCACGATCTCGCGCCGATTCCAGCCGAGCGTGTCGGAGAGCTCCTTCAATCCGCTCTCGTGCTTCTCCGCGATCGCGTCGTAGCGCTTGTCGAAGAGGTGGACCATCTGGCGGACGATGTCGCGCGGGTCCGAGTCCATCTCGAGATCGTACGTCGCGGGAAAGAGATAACCCTCCGCGCTCGTCGCAGTGATGTGAAGCTCGGTAAGGAGCTGCGCGTCGGTCGTCGCGTGCAGGAACGACGGCGTCGAGCAGACGTGGCTCGCGTCGAGTCGTTTGGCGATGTCGAAGCGCGTCCATCCCTCGGGCACGACGACCTTCGCGTGCGATGCGCCGCGCCGCTCGAGCCGGTGCATGATTTCGCGCGGCGAAGCGTCGTCGGTGAGAAGGTGCGTGCCCCAGACGACCGAGCGCGTGCCGCCCGTCAGGCGCACGTACCACGCGAAGTAACGTGCGTTCGAGATGACGCGCGCTTTGAGCAGCTGCTCGGCGAGATCCGCGGAGGAGCCCGCCTCGAGGACGACCTCGACGGGCGCGCCCGGACCTGGACCCGGCGTCGATGGATAGAGGCCGAGAAAGATCCCGGCGGTCGCGAGCGAGCCGACGACGATGAGGATCCCGACCCAGCGACCGAGGCTCGACGCGGCGCGCTCATCGGCGCTCGTCGCCGGCACGATCTTTTTCCGCGTGCTCTTTCTCTTCGCCGCGCTCATCGCCGCTCCCGAGCGTGCGCGTCGAGCCACGATTGAAGGAGCGTCACCGCGGACGCTTCGTCCACGTGCGCGCGGATCGAGCGACCGCTGCGTTTGTGCGTTTTTTCGCGGAGGCCCGCGGTGGCGAGCGCACGGCGCGCTTCGGCCGTCGTCAAGCGTTCGTCCCAGAGCTCGACGTCGATGCCCGTCGCGTCGGCGAGGCGCTGCGCGAACGCGCGTGCTTTTCGCGCGGCGTCCCCTTCCCCGCCTTTCATGTCGAGCGGAAGTCCCACGACGAATCGTGAAACGCCCGACTCGCGCACGAGCTTCACGAGCTCCGCGAGGAGCTTCGGCTCGGGGTGCGCGGGGAGCGCGCCGCGCGGGTGAGCGAGCGCGCCGAGCTCGTCGTCGAGCGCGACGCCGACGCGCGCATCCCCATAGTCGAGCGCGCACACGTGACCCATCACGGCGGCAACATTACACGAAGCTTGCGCGCGAGCATGCGCCCCGGTAAGTCGATGGGCGCCATGTCCACGCTGCGCGCCGTCAAAGGCATGAACGACGTGCTGCCCGCGGAGTCCGCGCAGTGGCAGCGCGTCGAGGCGGCGTATCGGCGCACGATGGCGCTCTATGGTTTTCGCGAGGTGCGAACGCCCATCGTCGAATCGACGAAGCTCTTCGTGCGCGCGGTGGGTGAGAGCACCGACGTCGTCGAAAAAGAGATGTACTCATTTCAGCGCCACGACGACGAGCTCACGCTCCGCCCCGAGGGCACGGCGGGCGCGGCGCGCGCGTACGTCGAGCACAACGTCCACAACACCGAGCCGGTCTCGCGCTGGTACTACATGGGCTGGATGTTTCGCGCCGAGACGCCGCAGCGCGGTCGCTACCGCCAGTTTGCGCAAGCCGGCGCGGAAATCTTCGGCGATCCGGGCCCCGGTTGCGACGCCGAGATGATCGAGATGCTCGTCTCGTTCTTGAAGTCGCTCGGCATCACCGATTTGCGCGTGCTCGTGAACTCGATCGGCGGTGGCCAAGCGCGTCCGCGTTTCGTCGCGGCTCTCCGCGCGTTCCTCGAGGCGAAGAAAGACGCGCTCAGCGAAGACTCGAAGCGCCGCCTCGAGACGAATCCGCTTCGCATCCTCGACTCGAAGGACCCGCTCGATCGCGCCGCGCGCGCAGGCGCACCGACGATCCACGAGTTTCTCGACGAAGCCGACAAGAAGCACTTCGACGGGCTGCGCGCGCTGCTCGATGCATTCGGCGTCGCGTACGAAGTCGATCCGAACCTCGTGCGCGGTCTCGACTACTACACGCGCACGATCTTCGAGATCAAAGGCGCAACGGCGAAGCTCGGCGCAGGCGACACGCTCCTCGGTGGAGGTCGTTACGACGGGATGATTGAAGATCTCGGCGGGCCGAAGGTTCCGGCTCTCGGATTTGCGGCGGGCATCGAGCGCCTGCTCATCGCCGCGGAGCCACAAGGCTCGGAGGCGATCGTCGACGCGTTCGTCGCGCCGCTCGGCGAGAGCGCGATCGGTCCGGCTCTCGTCCTCGCGCGCGAGCTTCGCGGTCGCGGCATCGCGGTCGAGGCGGACACGCGCGGCGGCTCGCTGAAATCGCTCCTCCGGCGCGCGAACGCGCTCGGCGCGCGCGTCGTTCTCATCCTCGGCGACGGCGAGCTCGCGAAGAACGTCGTGCAACTGAAAGACCTCGCAGCACATGCGCAAGAAGAAGTGCCGCGCGATCACGCCGCGGCGATCGTCGCGGACCGGCTCGCCGCGAGCGGCGCGATCAGGCGGGAGGACGCGTGATGATGAAACGCGCCATCACGCTTGCGATTCTCCTCGTGCCGAGCGCGGCGCTCGCGCAGTCGCAAAAACCGAAGCCGAGCTCGGCGACCGTGCAACAACAAGAGCCGCAAGCGCCGACGCCGACGGACCCGCTCGCGATGAGCCCCGAGATGGCCGCCACGATCGGCTCGGACTACGAGACGAAGCGCGATCGCCCCGCCGGAAAAACGCATCGACGCTTCTACGGGGTCTACGAGGAGCGACGCGGCGACTACCGCCTCCGCTTGCTCCCGCCGTTCTACTTCGAGCAGACGCGCGGGCTTCTCGATCCCGCGCACCCCGAGCTCGGACAGAACCCGGATCGCGAAGGCCTCTACGGCCTCTTCTATTATCAACGGCGATCGCAGAAGACGTCGGCCGACGTGCTCTTTCCGTTTTTCTGGAACGTGCGCGAGAACCAGAGCCACCTCACCGCGATCGGCCCGTTCGTTCACCAAGAGAGCCCGACGGGCCACGACAATTGGCTCGCCCCGCTCTTCTTCGCGGGCAACCACAAAGACAAAGACGGCGGCGAGTCGGGCTACACGATCGTGCCGCCGCTCCTCACGTTCTCGCAGTGGAAGCCGGAGAGCGCGTTCACGTACTCGTTCCTCTACTACCGTTTGCGTTCGGGCTCGGACGTGGACGCGGGCGTCGTGCCGTTTTACTTCCACGGCGACAACGGCAACATGGACGGCGCGCGCAAGACGTACACGCTCATCCCGCCGCTGATCTTTTATCATTCGTACTCGGAGATCGATCAGTCGAGCTTCACGGTGGCGGGACCCGTCATCACGAGCTCGACGCCGTTCCGCAGCGTCTTCGATTTCGCGCCGTTCTTCTTCCACATCGAAGGCAAGCCCGAGACCGGCGGCATCCGCGAGACGCACACGACGCTCTTTCCGTTCTTCCACTACGGCAAGACCGACGACCTCACGCTGCTCGCGACGCCGCTCTTTCTCTCGCGCAAGACGCACGACACGCGGACGATCATCACGCCGTTCTATTCCCGCGCGACCACGCGCAGCGGCGCGTCGAAGCTCGAGCTCGCCGGGCCCGTCGTTCCGCTCTGGATCAGCTACGAGGACAAGGACGTCGACCAGCACTCGTATTCGCTGCTCCCGTTTTTCTATCGAGGCACGAGCCACACGCGCAGCGATCTTCTCACGCCGCTCTTCGGGCGCTTCGAGAACATCGGCGTGTCGCGCACGTTCTGGGTGTTTCCGAACATCACCGCATCGTTCGACGCACACGGCTATGAGGCGGACATTCACCCGATCGTCTACATCGGTCGAAGCGATCAATCGCGTCACACCGTCGTCGCGCCGGTCTACTGGGACTTCGCCGATCCCGACAAGCGCCTCACCATCGGCTTCCCGCTGTATTGGCGCTTCGCGGATCACAAGAACGACGCCGTCGTCGAAGTCGCCGCGAACACGCTCTACACGCAGAAGCGCACGAGCGAAGGCATGAACTGGTCGTTCCACGTTCTTCCGTTCTTCTCGTACGGCGAGAGCCCCGCCGGTTATTTCTGGAACGTGCTCTTCGGCCTCGCCGGTTACGAGAAGACCGCGCAGGCGCGCTACGTGAAGGCGCTCTGGTTCCCGATCAAGGTCGGATCGGATCCGCCGACGCACACTGCATGGCGCTGAACGCGCGTGCTGGATCCCTTCCATTCAATGGAACGAAGAGCGCCTGATCGATCGCGCGCATGAAGTTTCCATCTCTCGCGTACTTGGCGCGCGCGCTTGAGGACGCGCTTCAACTTCGCGGCGATCGTTCAAGTACTTCTCGAAATGCGGCGAGCGCGAAATCCACGTCGGCTTCGGTCGTGTCTTCGCCGAGCGAGATGCGAATCGTCCGGCGCGCGCGGTCTTCGCCGTAGAGCGCGGTGATCGCTGCGGAAGGTTCCATCGTTCCGGCGCTGCACGCGGGCCCCGCGGAGACCGCGACGCCTTCGAGGTCGAGCGCGGCGACGAGCTCGGGTCCCGAAAAGGATCCCGCGGGCGCGACGCTCGACACATGCGGCGCGCGCGACTCGGGATCTCCGTTTCGCTCCGCGCCGAGCTCCGTGAGCGCACGCTCGAGCCGATCGCGCAGTGGCGCCTTCGACGCGTACGCGCGCGCGCTCTCTTCGCATCTCGAGACGGCGGCGAAAAAACCAGCGCACGCGATTGGATCGACCGTGCCCGGACGAATCCCGCGCTCCTGCGCGCCGCCGACGAGAATGGGCTCGATGCGCGCGCCGGCGTTCGTGGCGAGCGCGCCGATCCCCTTCGGCCCGCGGAGCTTGTGCGCGGCGATCGCGATGCTGTCCGCGCGCTTCGCGAGGATGCTTGCATTCTGCACGCGTCCGAACGCCTGCACCGCGTCGACGTGGACCCACACGCCGCGCGCCTGCGCCAGGCCGATCGCGGTATCGAGCGGCTGCACGATGCCCATCTCCGCGGAGACCGCGCACAGAGCGAGCGCCGCGATTTTTTCTTCATCGAGCGCGCGGCGCAGATCTTCGAGATCGATCGCGCCGCTCGGGAGGACCCGGAGCCAACGCACGCGTCCTTCTTTTTCGAAGCGCTCCGCGACGCGCGTCACCGATGGATGCTCGATGCGACCGAGCGCGAGCTTCCCTTCATGGCCTCGGTGCCGCATCGCCGACGTGAGCGCGAGGTTGTTCGCTTCGGTGCCGCCGCTCGTGAACAAGACGTCGCGCACGTCTTTTCCGGTGAGCTTCGCGATCGCGTCGCGCGCGCGCTCGACCCACACGCGCGCGGCGCGCCCTTCGGCGTGGACGCTCGATCGGATTGCCCCACGCTTCGCGAGACGCTTCGCGCATCGCATCGAGCACGCTCGCGTGCGGCGGGGCGGTCGCGTTCCAGTCGAGGTACGCGCGCATCAGCGAACGACGAGGCGCGCGCTCTCGCCTTCACCCAGCGCAGCGACGCTCGCGCGTGCCGGCACTTCGCTCGGCACGTAGAGCACGCCGCCCGGGAGGTGATCGTACGGATGGAAGTACGCGGTCGCTTTTCCGCCGTCCCACGTGATCTCGCGCGGCGCGCCTTCGCTCACCCACGGCTCGTGAATCGCCGTGGTCGAGACGTGCACGTCGCCCGTCTCTTCGACCGGCGCGATCGACCACGTTGGCAGCGTCGCGCGCGACGACGAGCCGCTGATCCAATCATTGAAAAATTTGTTGTCCGTGCGAACGCGCTTGAAGATGAGCGCGTAGTGAAAGTCGCTGATCCACGTCGGCGCGCAGTAGCTCATCATGTCCGTGTACGCCTGGGGATCGACCATCAGCTGAATGAACGGATCGTAGCCCCACACGCCGATGACGGCGTTCGGGTACGGATAGTTCGGATCGGGTTGCGCGGCGCCGCCGCACGGCGCGTGGGAGCGTCCATGCGCGTGACCGACCTCGTGCACCGCGGTGCCGCTCGCGACGTCGCCGAAGAAACCGAGGCCGACGCTGTAGGGCGATCCGATCGGGCTGAGGCCCGCGATGCATCCGCCGCCGCAGAACGTACCGAAGTCGTTCGTCGGCGAGAACGCTCCATAATAGTAAACGTCGGGATCGGGTTGATCGGCGCCGCGGAGCTGACCGATCGCCGTCAGCACCTGCGTGAAGCCTGCGCCACTCCCGCTGATCGGGCCCGAATACGGAAACGGATCGTGCACGGTGATGTCGACCTCGGCGGTCGGGTAGAGCTGGAAGAATCGCTTGCGGTAGTTTTCGATTTGCGCGTCGGTCGTGTCGGGCAAACGACCCGAGCCATCGGCGTCGTACTCGACGGGGACGATCATCACGCGCACGTGATCGCCGCCGCTCACGACGGCGAGATCCGATGAGGAGCCATCTTGCGGCCAGCGCGCGTCGCTCGTAGGCGTGTCCGCGGCGTCGCCCTTCGCGTCGTTGAGGACGACGGTGACGCTCGCGCCGGGCTCGAGCGCGGCGCCGGGGATCGGAATGTTGATCGACGTCGCGAGATCTTTCTCGACCGTCGCGCCGGTCACGCTCGCGCTCGCCGAGAACACCTGTGCGAAGCTCCCCGTCGGCGATGTCGTCGTGATGCGCGCGCGCGCGGTGAGCGTGTGCGGCGAAAACCCATCGCCCGGGTTGAGATACACGCGGAGCACGCTGTCGCGCAGCGCGACGAGCGGAATGTCGCCGCGATCGGCGACGTCGCCGTTCAGCATCACGGGCACTTTGAGCGTCTGCAGGATCGCGATCTCGGAGATCGAAATGTTCTGCGCGAGCGGCTCGGAGAGCGCGGTGGGATCCTCGGGCGTGCTCCCGCACGCGGCGAACAAGGGCAAAATGGCGACGCAGAAAATTCTTCTCATCACGTGCCTCCGTCGCCTGCATCACCCGCGTCGGGATCGGGAGCGGGACCCCCATCGGTTTCGCCGAGACACCGCACGACCTCGGCGCACTCGGGCGCCGTATAGAGATAGAGCGCGCACGGGTCGGTGACCTCTTTGTTGCGGCACGCTTCCCACTCGCTCACGGTGACCGTGCTGCACGCGCCGAGGAACGCGTCGAGACACGCTTGAAGCGTCGCGAAGTTCGACACGACGAGCCCGCTGTCGCACGTCACCGTCTTTCCGTATCCACCGCCGATGTTCGCCGTCCAGTTGCAGAGCGCTTCGCGCTCGCCCTCGGTGAGATCGGTCAGGTAGCGCGGAAAATCTTCATCGCCGGCGTCGACGCCCGACGTCGGTCCGACCTTTGGCGTATTGGAGCACGCAAGCGCGCTGCACGAGAGCAGCGCAAGCCAAGCCCGCATGCATCAAGAGCTATCACATCAGTCCGATCAATCCAGGTCGAGCTTGTGCGGATAGGTCGTGCGACGCACGAAGTCCCAGAGCGGAACCGTGACGTTGAAGTTCCATTTCTGCATGAGCGGCGGGTGATGATGCGTCGCGTGATGACGACGCAGCGCGCGAATGATCCCGAGCCGCCCGATGAAGCTCTCCGGCGGGAGGTGATACGCGAGGTGGAGCCACTCGTAGCTCAGCACGTAGCCCATCGTCGTGATGACGAAGAGGCACGCGAGGTTTCGTTCTGTGAACCAGAGCGCGAGCGTGATCGGCGCGGTCAGCGCGGCGATCGTGACGATGCCGAACCACGGGAGCAAGACGAGCGCCCACTCGCGATGATCGCGCACCGACATGTCCTTCGCGATGAAGATGCGATGATGGAGCGGCGTGTGGCGGTCGTAGAGGATGGTCATCCCCGGCGTACGGCGGTGGAGCGTGTGTTTGTGCGCGCGGTGCTCGACGGCGTTCGAGAGCACGTAGACGAACGGGACGAGCAAGAGCTCCCACCATTTCACCGCGCACAGATTCGCGGCGGCGAACGCGATCAGCCCGAGGCCGACGATCGCGGGCGCGGCGACGTGAAGCGCCGGCGAATATCGCGGCGAGATCTTCGCGCGCATCTCCTCGCGAAAACGCTCGCGCGAGTCCTTCGGCTCGGTCGCCTCGATCCACTCCGGACGCGCCTCCATGAACATTCTGTAAACACAGAATGCTCCGAAATCAAGGTCGAGATGGAGATTCGGCGCGGAAAGCGACGCTGAGGGTGACGGCGGCGCCTCGAAGCTCGTGGCCCGCGATGACCGCGCCGGGTTGGAGTTGGACGTCGCCGCCGAGCCCGCGCGCGACGCGACGCGCGATCGCGAGCCCGACTCCGACGCCGCCGTGTGCGCGCGTCGGCGAGCCGTCGCCTTGCACGAAGGGCTCGAAGATTTCTTCGGTGCGCTCGTCCGGAATTCCGGGACCGCTGTCCGCGACGGTGACGGCGTAACCGGAGTCGCTGCGCCACACGGCGATGCCGACGAGGCCGCCTTCCGGCGTGAACTTCGCCGCGTTGTCGAGCAGCTGTCCGATCGCGCGACCCAAGCGATCGGCGTCGCCGAACGCGGGCGCGGGTCCGCGCGCGAGCTGCTCGACGAGCGCGATGCGTCGCTCGGCCATTTTCTCCGACGTCGCCGAGATCGCGCGGCGCACGGTGTCGAGAAAATCGTAGTCGCGATGAAAGAACTTCATGCGACCCGTCTCGAGCCCCGTCACGTCGATCAAATTGTCGAGCGTCGATCGCAGGCGGCGTACGCAATCGTCCATCGCGCGGAGCGCCTTGGTCTGCGGCTTCGAGATCGCGCCGAGCTCTTCGTCGATCAACATGCGCAAGTAGCCGACGATCGGCGTGAGCGGCGTCGCGAGCTCGTGGGAAATGTTTCGGTAGAACTCGGCGCGGAGTCGCTCGACCTCGCGGAGTCGTTCGTTCGCGGCGGAGAGCTCGGCGACTTTTTCTTCGAGGTGCGCGACGATGCGTCCGCTCTGCATGCGGAGGCGCTCGCCCGTCGCGTCCGGCGACGACGCGAATGGCGCGCGGTGTCCGCGGAGGAAGCTTCGAATCTGGCTCGCGAAAATTCGCGCGTCGATCGGCTTCTGCACGAAGCCATCGCAGCCGACCGCGGCGCTCGTGTCGCGATCGCCCTCGGCGGTGATCGCGACGATGGGCACGCCCACGAGCGCCGGCTCGCTCCGCAACCGAAGCGTCACCTCGTAGCCATCGAGGCCGGGGATGTTCAAATCGACGAGCACGAGATCGGGTCGCGTCGTGAGCGCCATGCGAACGCCCGTGAGCCCGTCGGGCGCGTCGAGCACCTCGAGTCCTTCGGCCGTGAGCAGCTTTCGAACGAGCAGACGATTTCCGCGGATCGTCCTCGATGTGGAGCACGCGGGACATACGAGGCGCTCATCGTGACGCTTTACAATCGGCGGGTAAAGACTAGGTTTCCGTCTCCGTATGCGTTCTTACCTCGGTGTTTTGGTCGCGGTGTCTTTTGGTGCAGCTGCGGCGTGCTCACGGCTCACCTCGCCTCCGGGTCCCGAGCCCATCGCGTCCGACACGCCCGTGACGATGGCGTCCGCGCCAGCACAACCGAGCGCGCACCCGATGCCGAGCATGAGCGGCCGCGGCAGGTTGCCGCCGATGCAACCGCCCGGCCCCGAAGAGCACGTGAAGATCGACGATTTCGTCGTCGGCAAAGGCGCCGAGGTGAAGCCCGGCGACGTCGTCAGCGTCCACTACACGGGCACCCTGCTCGACGGCACCAAGTTCGACTCCTCGCACGACCATGCCGGGAACCAGCCCTTTCAGACGAGCATCCCAGGTCGCGTGATCCAAGGTTGGAACAAAGGCATTTTGGGCATGCGCGTCGGCGGCAAGCGCAAGCTGACGATTCCGCCGTCGCTCGGTTACGGCGCGATGCCTCAGCCGAAAATTCCGGCGAACTCCACGCTAGTTTTCGACGTCGAGCTCGTCGACGTCAAATCGAATCCGCATCCCGCGCCAACAGGGCCGTGACATGGCCGAGATGAAGCGCATCTTGGTGGTCGAAGACGACGAGACGGTTCGCACGCTCCTCGTGAGGCAGCTGCAAACCGTCTACGAAGTCTACCAAGCGAGCGACGCGCAAGCCGCGTTGAAGACGCTCGGGTCGATGCGCGTCCCGGACTTGATCATCTGCGACGTGATGATGCCCGGCATGACCGGCGTGCAATTCGCGAAGCACTTGAAGGGCGTGAACGAGTTCAAGCAAGTGCCGATCATCTTCTTGACGGCGCGCACCGGCGCGCTCGACGTGATCGAGGGAATCAACGCGGGCGCTCGTCACTACATCACCAAGCCCTTCAACATGAAGGACCTCCTCGACAAAGTAGCGAAGGCAATGAAGTGAGCTCGGTCTCGTTTCCGCTGCCTCCGCGGATCGCGTATCCGCTCGCAGCACTGACGGCGGTCCTCTACTTCATCGCGTTTCCTGGCGTCATCGATTGGTGGCCGACGGCGCTCGTCACGTGGGCTCCGCTCTTTCTCGCGCTGCGCGGTCAGACGGTGAAGCGCGCGACGCTCATCGGGCTCTTCTCCGGCTTCATCATGAGCTGGGAGGGGTTCTGGTGGCTCAACGAGATGCTGAAGAACTTCAGCGGCTTCAACCTCGGGCTCTGCGCGCTCTTCACGACGATCCTCTGCGCGTTCCAAGCCGGGCGTTACGCGCTCATCGGCTGGGTGTACGCGCGCGCGTCGCAGCGTGGGTGGCCCGCGGCGATCGTGGCGGCCGGCGCGTTCGTCTGCGGCGAGCAGCTCTACCCGCTTCTCTTCCCGTGGTACTTCGCCGATTGCGTGCATAGTACACCTATTTTTTCGCAAGTCGCCGATCTCGGCGGCCCGGTGTTCACGAGCTTGCTCCTCCTCGGCTCTTCGATCGCGATCGAAGAGCTCGTGCACGCGCGCCTGACGAAGCGCGCTTGGGACCGGCGCGTCGTCTTCGCGGGATTCGGCGCGACGATCTTCTCCGCGGTCTACGGCTACGTGCGCATTCGCCAGATCGACGCGCGCGCGCAAGCCGCCGAGCCGGTCCACATCGGCTACGTGCAGGGCAACCTCGGCCTGATGCAGAACTACACGCGTCCCGAAGAAGCAATGACGCGACACATGAAGATGACGCGCGAGCTCGAGAAGAAAGGCGTCGAGCTCATCGTGTGGAGCGAGTCGTCCGTCACGCACAGCGTGCCCGCGAACGATTACCAAGCCGCGTACAAGGCGTACCTCGGCCGGCGCCTCCACGTGCCGACGATTTTCGGCGGCATCCTCTTCGATCTCGGTCCCGCGGGCGATCGCAAGAACGCGCGCCTCTACAACACCGCGCTCGCGACCAACGCCAGCGGAGACGTCGTCGGTCGCTACGACAAAGAATTTCTCCTCGCGTTCGGCGAGTACCTCCCGTTCGGCGAAACGTTCCCGGTCCTTTACGAGTGGTCGCCGAACAGCGGTCGCTTCACGCCGGGCACCAAGCTCGATCCACTCCCCATCGAAACGCAGAGCGGCAAGCACAACGTCAGCGTGATGATTTGCTACGAGGACATCATCCAGAGCTTCACGAATCGGATAGTGGCGACGGCGCATCCGGAGCTCCTCGTGAACATGACGAACGACGCATGGTTCGGCGACACGAGCGAACCGTGGGAGCACCTCGCGCTCTCGCAGTTTCGCGCGATCGAGCACCACAGATATTTCATCCGCGCGACGAACAGCGGCGTGTCGGCCATCATCGATCCCGTCGGCCGCGTGATGCTCCACTCGAAGCCGTTCGCGCAAGAAAGCGGCGACGCGATCGTTCACTGGATGAAAGAGTCGACCGTCTACGAAATCGTCGGCGACGCGCCCGTGTGGCTCATCACCCTCGCCGCCCTCGCCGGCGCATTCATCCGACGCAAATCCAACAGCAAAGAACTCACGCGCGCGAGCGCGCGTGATGAGACAAGTCCAGGGTAACTCAGAGCTTCGCCGCTTTGCGGAAGCGCTTGGCGTCCGCGAACATGTCGACGTTCGCGAAGACGTACGTCACTTCGTCGTGGGTTGCGTTGCGCGCGAGCTCGCCGAGCTTTTCGATCGCGGGATCTTCGTAGCGGCTCTTGTGGCCGGCCGGCCCGGGCAAGCGGTAGTACGCGACGGATTTCTTCGAGAGGCCGTGAAGGAGCGGATCGCGCGCGGCGATCGCCTTCGCGGGCTCCGCGATGTCCTCCGCTTCGTCGGCGTCCCACGCGGGCGGCGGCTCCCAAATCACGCGATCGAATTTCTTTCGCACGATCTGGAGAAACTCCTTCACGGCGGCTTTGTTCGGGCGGCTCGCCGTGAAATCCGCGGGCGACACGAACACCACGATCTTCGCTTCGAGCTCTTTGCCGACCTCGGCCAAGTTCTTCAGCGCGGTGTCGACGACGGCGCCTGCGCGAAATGCCTCTTGCCCGATGTCGCGCGGGCCGAGCATCGCGAACACGAAATCACTCGGCGCTTCGCGGCGCCATCGACGGACGGTGCCCATCCCGGGCATCGCGACGTGCGTCTCTTGAATTTCGACGAACGCGAAGTCCTTGAAGTAGCGCGTTGGCGGAACTGGAAATCCCGCGCACCCGACGATGATTTTTTTCGGCGGTGCCCCCGCGCTCGCTCGCATTGGACACGCAAGGTATCACGGCGCAGAGGCGACCGGATGCCCGAGAATGCGCATCGCGATTCTGCCGCCCAGACGGCGCGCCGCGGCGCGCAGCGCGTCTTCGCGTTGCCACACTTCGTGCGTCGGATCGTCCGGCGCGCCCGTGAGATCGTCCGTGCGCATGTCGCCCGTGTCGAGCTCCGCCGAGCCTCCGGCGCGTCGCGCGACGAATGCGCGCGCGACGACGCCGAGATCGCTCGCGCGTGCGCGCGGCTCGGCGCCTTGAATCGTCTGCACCTGCATGACGCCTTCGCTCGTCTCGTCGGCGCGGAGCACCTCGACCTCGATGCTCGGAAAACCGTCGCCCGGCGCGAGCGCACCCTCTCGCGCGAGCGCATCGCGCACGCCGCGCACGACCTCTTGCGCGACGACCGCGCTCGCCGTCTGATTCTTCGCGAGGTGCACGTGATACGCGTCGCCACCGGGCATCGCATAGAGCGGCTGATAGCCGCACGCGGAGAGCAGCGCGAAGACGAACGCCTTCATCACGCGACGATGAAGTTCAAAATCTTCCCCGGCACGTAGATCACTTTCTTGATCGTCTTGCCGTCGACGTACGCGGCGACCTTCGCGTCTTTGCGCGCCTCGACGACGGCCGCGTCTTGCGATGCGTCCGCGGGGATCTGCACGCTGCCGCGCACCTTGCCGTTCACTTGAACGCCGATCTCGACGGTGTCGTCCTTCACGAGCGCCGGATCGAACGTCGGCCACGGCTCGTACGCGAGCGACTTCGTGTGACCGAGACTTTGCCAGAGCTCTTCGCCGAGATGCGGCGCGAACGGCGACAAGATCAGCGCGAAGGCCTCGGCCGCCTCGCGCGGAACGCCTTGTGGATCGAGCTCGCGCAGGCGGTTCACGAGGATCATCATCGCGCTGATCGCCGTGTTGAAGCGCAGCGCCTCGATGTCCTCGGTCACTTTCTTGATCGTCTTGTGAAGGAGCCGCTTCGTCTCGTCGTCGCACGTCTCCGTGATGTGACCCGTGAGCGCGAGGTGCGCGCGATCCAAGAAGCGCCGCGCGCCTTCGATGCCGCTCGTCTGCCATGGCTTCACGCTCTCGAGCGGACCCATGAACATTTCGTAGACGCGCAGCGCGTCGGCGCCGTTCTTCTTCACGACATCGTCGGGGTTCACGACGTTGCCGCGCGCCTTCGACATCTTCTGGTTGTCCTCGCCGAGGATCATCCCTTGGTGGACGAGCTTCATGAAGGGCTCGGGATGTTTCACGATGCCGAGATCGAAGAGCACCTCGTGCCAGAACCGCGCGTAGAGCAAGTGAAGGACCGCATGCTCGCTACCGCCGACGTACAAGTCGACGGGCATCCACGCGTCGTACGCTTCTCGAGAGAACAGCGCGTCGTCGTTCTTCGGATCGAGGAAGCGCAGGTAATACCAACACGAGCCCGCCCACTGCGGCATCGTGTTCGTCTCGCGCGCGAACCATTTCCCGTCGCCTCCACTCTTTTGGAAAAATCTCCAATCCGTTGCCCGAGCGAGCGGGCCGTCGTGATCGCCCTTGGGCGCGTAGTCGCTCAGATCCGGCAACAAAATCGGGAGATCGTGCTCTTCGACCGGGATCGGTTGGTCGTACCGAATCGTGTATTCTGCACCTTTGCGCGGGTCGCCCGTCGTTTCGACGGGGAAGTAGATCGGCACCGGCTCGCCCCAATATCGCTGGCGCGCGAACACCCAGTCGCGGAGCTTGTACGTCACCTTCGACGCCGCCGCGCCCTTCGCCGCGAGCTCGGCGGTGATCTCCTTGCGCGACTCCGCGCTCGGCAGACCATCGAGCACGTTCATGCCGTCGTCGCAAAAGGGCTCTTCTTGAACGTCGACCGCGTGACCATCGCTCGGCACGATGACCTGCAGGATGGGCAGCGAATATTTTTTCGCGAACGCGTGATCGCGCTCGTCGTGCGCGGGGACTGCCATCACCGCGCCGGTGCCGTACGTGCCGATGACGTAATCGCCGATCCAAATGGGAATTTCTTTTCCGTTGATCGGGTTGATCGCGAACGTGCCGAGCGCAACGCCGGTCTTCTCGCGCGTCACGTCGGAGCGATCGCGATCGTTCTTCTTCGACGTGGCAGCGATGTACGCGTCGGCCTCGGCGCGCTTTGCGTCCGTCGTCAGCGAAGAGACGAGCTTGTGCTCGGGTGCGAGCACGACGTACGTCGCACCGGGGAGCGTGTCGATGCGCGTCGTGAAGACCTCGATCGCTTCGCTCGAGCCCTTCACCGCGAACTTCACCGTCGCGCCTTCGCTGCGACCGATCCAATCGATCTGCTTGGCCTTCGTCTCGCGCCAATCGAGCGCGTCGAGACCCGCAAGCAGACGATCGGCGTACGCGGTGATGCGCAGCGACCACTGGCGGATCTTGAGCTTCTCGACGGGAAACCCGCCGACTTCGCTCGTGCCGTCCGCGGTGACTTCGTCGTTCGCGAGCACGGTGCCGAGCTCGGGGCACCAGTTCACGGGCATGTCGGATTGTTGGAACGCGAGACCTTTCTTGAAGAGCTGGAGAAAGATCCACTGCGTCCAGCGCATGTACTTCGGATCGGTCGTGTCGATCTCGCGCGACCAGTCGTAGGAGAAGCCGAGCATCTTCAGCTGGCGTCGGAACGTGCCGATGTTCGTCAGCGTCGTCTGTCGCGGGTGCGTGCCGGTGCGAATTGCGTGCTGCTCGGCGGGAAGACCGAATGCGTCCCATCCCATCGGGTGCAGCACGTCGAAGCCGCGCATGCGGAAGTAACGCGAGACGATGTCGGTCGCGGTGTAGCCCTCGGGGTGACCGACGTGGAGGCCCGCGCCGGACGGATACGGAAACATGTCGAGAACGTATTTCTTCGGGCGACCCGCGTGGCGCTCCGCGCGGAAGGTTTGGTTCTCTTCCCAGAAGCGCTGCCACTTCGGCTCGATCTCCGCGGGGGCGTAGCGCCGTCGCGGTTCCGTTTTGTCGGTCATGACAACTCCGTCACTACCATGATTGACGGTAGACTCGCTCGCTTCCAGACGCTCGAGTCAGCGCTTCGAGAACAGCGCGGCTTGGCGTTGCTTTTGGAGCTTGCGCTCGAGCCTTGCGCGCCGATGCTCCGAGCGTGGCGCGTCTTCGGCGACGCCGCGCGCGACGAGCTCGAGCGCGCGCTCGGCGTCCTTCTTGTGGTGCTCGTAGAGCTTCGCGAGATCGAGGCGCGCGCTCGGACAATCCACTTCCGCGAGGAGCGCTTCGAGATCGCCCAGCGCGCGATCGCGATCGCCGCGCGCGCGAGAGATCGCCGCGCGCGCGCGAAGCGCCTCGGGCCCAGCGCCTCGCTCCGTCGCGAGATTCGCGGCTTCGAGCGCGCGCTCGGACGCACCCGCGCGCCCGAGCGTGCGCGCGACGCCGACGAGATTGGACGCGGCGAGCGTCGTCGTCGCGAGCGCCTCGCCGTACAAGCCGACGAGCGCGGTCATCGAGATCACGTCTTGCGCGTTGTGCTCGACGACGCCGAGCAGCGACGTCTCGTTGCCGGTACGCAAGAAATGGAGATAACGCTCCGACACTTCGCCCGATGGCACGTCACCTTCGCGAACGAACCCGAGCACGCGCTCTTCGAGCATCGTGAGCTTGTTTTTGTGGCGATGCACGCGCCTCGCGACGTGCAGCAAATCCAAATGCGGCCGCGCTGGCGGCGCATCGATGCGCGCCATGGCGAAGCGCGTTCGCAAGAGCGGCATGTCGAACGTCTTGCCGTTGAACGTGACGAGCATCGACGACGCTTCGATGCGCGCGCGAACATGCGCGAGCATCGGCCCTTCTTCGCCGAGGTTGCGAACGAGGAGCTGCTCGACGAAGAGCCCCGCTTCGTCGAACGTCGCCAAGCCCACGAGGAACGCCACCGTCCCTGTTCCGCCCGCAAGCCCCGTCGTCTCGGTGTCGAGGTAGAGCGCGCGCGTGACGTCGAGCGCGGCGAGCGACGGGTCGAGCGCGAGGAGCGAGAGAAGCGTGCAGTCTGCATCCTTCGCGGCGCGCGCCGGCGCGCGCCCCGTTCGGTGCGCGGCGGAGAGTCGAAGCACGCGCCGATGCAAGAGACCTCGCGGCGTGTCCTCGGCGAAGAACGGCAGGCGAAAATCCGTTTCTTCCGCAGCGACGTGCGGTGGTGGACGCGGCACGATCGTCCGCTCGAGCACGCGCCGCATGCGCGTTCGCAGATCGTCGAGAATCTCCTCACGCGATCCTGCGCGAGGAGGCGCGAGTCTCGCGAGCCGCTCCCGAAACGCCATTCGCAGAGCATACTACACATCCGCGCAGCGTCGCATCCGGTCAGGTGTGTTCCTCAATCCTTTCGCGAGAGTTCGGATCCGAACTTACCCGTTTCGATCGAGCGCCGGATGGCCGCCGCGGGAGCGTTTTCGTCGAGGCGCGAGTCGCGTCCGCCGGTTCGGATGACGCCGAGGTCTGCGAGCTCGCGCGCGAGATTGATGCGCTCGCCGTGGACCGCGTAGCGCTCGACGAGCTCCCCGACGACGTTGGTGCCCGTGACTTTTTTCGCGACGTCGGTCACCTGGGAGAGCTTCCACGAGACCGTCGCGTCGCCTCCGGCGTCGAGCACCGCGCGCACGACGTCGTCGAACGATTTCGCGTTCGACGTGGCCTTCCGAATTCCCACGTCGGCCATGAACACGAAGAGAGCGCCGCCCCAGTACACGTCGTCGATCGAGTCGCGCTTGTCGAGCGCGAGCTCGGCGCCATCCGGCGGCACGCCGCGTGGAAACGATCGCGCGAGCGCAGACCAGAGCGACGTGGGCGTGACCCATCCGAGGCGCGTGCGCAAGATGGGCTCGTAGTACGTCGCGAGACCTTCGGTGAGCCACCGCACGCCCATCGTCGGAAAACCGAGGTGCGTCATCTCGTGCACGAGCACCCAATCGCCGTGCGTGTCCGACGCATCGAACCGCGTTCCCGTCAGCGCGATGACCGACGCGCCGCCGAGCGAGAGCACCTTGCCGAAGACGACCTCGCGCGCGCCCTCGATCGGCACGATGAACACGGTCGCACGCGCGACGGGGAATCTTCCATAGAGCTGCGCGACGCACTCGGCGTCTTCCTTCACCCACTTGGCCACGTCGTCGTCGCCGAGGGCGAGCTTCGTGTCGCTCACGATCGCGATTTCGATCGCCGCGCCAGCCGCGTGAATCGCGCGGTGACGAACGCGTCCGAACGCGGCGAAGCTTCCTTCGTAGTAGTCGTTCGTCGGGAGCGTGTACGTCGTCGCGCTCGTTCGGCGAAGGCCGGTCGTGAACGGAACATCGGAGAACGAGCTCGTCGGCTCTTTGGCGCCGTCGACGGTGATCTCGTACGTGCCGCGCGGCATCGGGTCGGGATGAAGGAGCCACGTCGGGCTCGGCGCGACGAATGCGCTCGGACCCACCGCGACGACGCCTTCGAACGAGCGCTCCACTTGCTCGAGATCGATCGTGTAGCGCAGCGTGCAGTCGGTCACGCATTCGGGCGCGGTGGGCTTCTTCGGATTCGAGCGCGGTCCACGCGCCCGCGCGGAGCACCTCGTAGCTCGCGACTCCGCGAATCGTCTCTTCCGGAAAGACGACCACCGCGGACGCACCGTTCATCACGTGCGCAACGGCGCGCACCGCGTGCGCATCGCGCGCGTCGACGCGGACTTCGATGCGCGCGGGTGGCGTCTCCGCTGCGGGCTTCGGCGGTTCGTGGTGCGCGCCGCACGCGACGGCGAGAGCCACCACGAAGAGGCGCGCGCGTGTCATCGCACAGGTCATACGAGGCCGCGGCGAGACGTCCAGCGAAAATGGTCGACGAGCACGGGCGGCGATCCGCCGAGCGGGTCCGTTTGCCCGACGACGAACGTGTCGATGATCGCTTCGTCCGCGGTCTCGCGAACGCGCATGCGGACGAAATGTTTGTGCGTCGGAAGACCGAGCGCGGCGAACGGCTGCGCGTGGTTGAGCCCGAGACGCGCGATGATCGCGAGCATCACGCCGAACGCGGCGCCGGAGAGGAACGTCGCCGCGACCCACGCGATGACGAACGAGATCACTTCGCCGAGCGCGCGCACACCCACGCGATCGAATCCCATCCCGATCGCGAGCGGCAACGCACCCACCGTCGCGCCGATCCCCACGGCGAACGGGAGGACCCGGTGCGCGCGGTGCCGCCGCCAACCGACGAGGAGCGCCGTGCAAATCGCGACGATCGCGGTCTCGATGATCGCGACCGTGAGAAGCACGCCGAGATCGCGACGCGCATACGCAACGAGCCCGGCCGCCTGCATGATCGCGAATGCGCACGTGATGAGGAATCCCGCGCCGCCCGACGCGACCCACAGCGGAAGACGCTTCAAGAGCTGCCACGACGCGATGGGACCTGGGAACTGCGCGAGCATCTCGTACAGCCCGTGCGGCGCGATGCGCCCGCCGTGAAGGAATGCGCCACCGCCTCCCGCGACGACGTGCACCGAGTCGCCTTCGCGCGATCGCTCGTAGTGGTGAACGTCGCCGGCGAGGACGTACGCGCGTTCCTTTTTCGGATCGAGGCCGATCGATCGCAGCGACTGAACGCCGTCCGGACGAAGCTCGCCCCACGCGCGCGCGGGATCGGGAAGGATGACGAGCGGCGTTCGCGATTCGGCGCCGAGAAAAAATTCGCACTGCCGCCTGTCGACTTGCTTCAGTTGCCTGTCGACGCCCCACATCTCGACGCCCTTCGCGAGCGGCAGACGAAAATAGCTCGTGCGCTGCACCGCGAAATACCCCGCGAGCGCGAGCGAGCCTGGCTTTCGCACGGCGACGCCGCGCGTGAACGCTTCGGCCCACGCGAGCACGGGAAATTCGCTCGGCGCGGGATGCAGCGTCTCTTCGCGTGGCGCGGGCGTTTCGAAATCGCACGGCGCTTGGAGGAGACGCGCGAAGCCATCGAGGCCGTCGTACCAGTCGTGATTGCCGGGCACGCCGAGGAGAACGCGCGGGCGATCGTCGCCATCGTTCGATTCGAGCACGCGGTTCCACGGGACGATGAGGCGACGCGTGATCTCGCGCACGGTGGCGACGGGGTACGCGACGTCGCCGCCGAGAACGAGGACGTGGCCACGCGGAAGCTCGAGCGAGCGCGCGGGATCATCGGGATCCTCCACGTCGTAATCGTCGAACACGAGGCGCGCGACCGCTTCGCTCACGCTGACGTCGTCACCCGTGTCCGCGACGAAATCGATCCACACTTCGCCACCGAGCGCCTCGGCGAGCGACGCGGCGGACTCGGTCGCGCCGCGCGGCGCGAGCAACCGCGTCGTGCGCGTGAGGAGGTCGCTCGGCGACTCCGGCGTCATCCATTGGCGCGAGTCGATGTTCTCCGTTGCGATCGCGGACGCGAGCAAGTGGCGCAAGTGTCCCCAGAACGCGCTGAACCCGAACCACGCGATGGCGCGAGGCGCCACGCGTCCGCGACGAAAACGAATCGGACCATCAGGAGCTATGCGCTCGAGTCGCACCCCTCGTGCATATCAACTAATTCAGAACGCGAGGTCGACGGCGTTCTGCTGATTCTTTCGGACTTGCTCGAGCGCGGCGCGCGTGGGCGTCGCTTGCGCGGCTACGGGTCCGGCGGTGCCGCCGCCACCGAACGGCGCAATCGTGGCCATGGGTTTCGAGAAGTTGGCTTCTGCCTCGGCGACCGCGCCGATCTGTTTGTCGAAGTCCGCGGCAACCGTCCCGTTGCTCGCGGAGCGATGCGCACCCGCGTGGAGCGCCGTGATGCGTCCCTGGAGCTCGCGCGTGGCTTCGTCGAAGCGACCTTGCTCGAAGAGCGTGTTGGCGGTCGTCAGCGTTTGTGCCGTGCGGCTTCGTTCGACGCGCGCGGCGACGAACGGATCGAGCTCGGTTTGCGCGGTCCCGTCGCTCTTCACGAAGAGCTGCAGGTCCCCGTCTTCGCGGCGATCGGCGCGCGCGAGCAAGTCGCGATAGCCGAGGCTCACGTGCGCGACGGGCGTCTGCCCTTCGCGATCCGTCGGCACGCGCAGCTTCACGAGCGCCGTCTTCTCTTGTTTTGCAGCGAGCACGCCGAACGGAATCACGATGCGCTCGCCCGTCGCGCCGGTCTCGCGGCGGAACGTCCGATCGAAGACTTGCTCCACGGTCGCGCCGGGTCCGAGCTCGATCGTCATCTCCGCGTCTTGCGCGACGCTCGCGACGAGCGAGTCGAACTCCTGCGAGAAGATCGCGGGCAGCCCGGCGGCGCTCGCGACGAAATAGTGGCGACCGTTCGACTCCGTCGCGAGAGCGGCCATGACTTTTTCGTCGAAGTCGACGTCGACGCCGATGGTCGTGATCGAGCAACCGCGATCGCGCATGCGCGCCGCAATGCTTCGCAAGCCGCCCATGTCCGTGACGCCGTGGTTCGTCGCGCCGTCGGAGAGGACGATCATGCGCGTGACGTGCTCGCTTGCTACGGGCGCGACGCGAAGCTGCGCGGCGGCCGTTTCGAGACCGCACGAGATGCACGTGTCGCCGCCGAGACGGATGCCGCGGATGGCAGTCTCGACGCTCGATCGGTTCGAGCCGGTGAGGCGCGTCGGCGCGACGACGACGTCGGCGGACGTGTCGAAGTCGACGACGGTGATCGTGTCGCCGTCGCGCATGCGCTCGACGATGCCAACGCCCGCGTCGATCGCGCGCGCGATGCGCTCGCCTTTCATCGAGCCGGATTTGTCGACGACGATGGCGAGGTTGAGCGGCGGCGCGGCCTGTTGCGCGTCGGCGCCGGTGACCGACGCGAAGAGGAACGTCTCGCCGTCGCCACCCTTGGCAATCGTCGCGTGCCCGAGGCGCGCGTCGATCTTCAACGTCTGGTCCGCGGTGAAGCGGGAGCGGTCGGAGCCGCCCGCGGGGTCGTTCGTCTTGGGATCGCCGGTCGGTCGTTCTGCGATGCTCGCGGGGAGAGGGGCGAAAACGGCGCCCGCGACGGAGCTCGAAGCAGCCAATATCGCGCAAAGCGCGGCGGTACGGAGTTTCACCCCGTCTCGTACGGGCCAGCGTCCGAAACGATCTGAACGCCTGCGCGTTCGAGCAGATCCCATGACGGTTTGCCGCCGATCAGCACGAAAACCGCGTCGATTCGCTTCGAAGTGGTCACGGCGTTCACGCGGAGTGTCGCCTGTTGTCCGACAGACACGAGCTCGGTCGAGAAGAGGAGCTCGATCTTCTTTCGCTCGGCGAGCGCCTTCACCTCGGCGACGTTGCGCGCCTTGCCGCGCGTGAACCCTTCGCCGCGGTGACACAGCGTCACGTGCGTGCCCGGCTGCGCCGCGAGCGCGATGGCGGCTTCCATGGCGGTGTCGCCGAGGCCCACGACGAGCACGCGTTGTCCGGCGAGCGAACGCGCGTCCGCGAGGTGATAGAACACCTTCGACTCCGCGCCCGGCGCGATGTCGATCGGAAGCGCGCGCGGGCTCCCGCGTCGACCGATCGCGACGACGACGCGCGACGCGCGCAGCGTGACTTCGCCTTGCTCGGACGTCGCGCGCACGACGAAGCCTGCCTCCTCGCGCGCGATGTCGATGACGCGATGATGCTCGCGAATGGCGAGCGAGTGCTTGCGCGCGACGCGCGTCCATTGCGCGAGGAGCTCTTCTTTCGTGCACTCGCGCATCCAGAGCTCGCCCTCACACGGGACGTGAAGCGGTTGATCGTAGAGAAGCTTGTGGCGCGGGAACGCCTGGACGCTCGCGGCGAGCGTGAATTGTTCGAGCGTGGCATACGCGAGACCGAGCTCTTTCGCGCGGAGCGACGCCGCAAGGCCCGCGGGACCCGCGCCGATGATGAGCACGTCGAGCGCGTCCTTCGCCGCGCGATCTTTTTTCGGGAGCGACTCCGCGATGCGATCGATCGCAGCGGCGCCTTGTCGGAGCGCGTTCTTGATGAGCGGCAACCCGGTGAGATCGCCCGCGAGAAACAATCCGGGAACCGCCGTGCTCTCGAGGTGCGCGTCGACCAACGGCGGGCGCGACGCGCCGTCTTCGGCGACGCGAAGCGATCCGTTCGGACACGCCTGCTCGCACGAGACGACTCCGCAGCAATCATCGGGGCGCGCCACGACGGCGACGAACTTGCGAACTTCGATGACGTCGAACGGGCACGCATCGACGCAGGCGTGGCAACCAAGGCACGTGCTCGCGTCGATCACGGGCAGACGCTTCACCGGCGCAGGTGCGAGCGGGGCGTTCGTCGCGTTCTTCGGCTTGCCTCTGCGCCGCGCGACGACGAGGCCGAGCGCGCTCGACGCGAGCGCCGTTCCCAAGAGTCCCCACGGCGCGGGCGCGTCGTGTTTCGCGCTCACCCATGCCGTCGTCTTCGCGATCTGATTCGCCGCGCTCCACGCCGCAAAACGGTGCGTCGCGGCATCGGCGCGCTTGTGCTCGTCCATGCACGTGCTCGCGCGCTCGCGCGGATCGCCGGTGCCGCTCACGCACGCCGCGATCGGATCCGTGCGCGACGCGAGATCGTGACAGCGCGCGCACGTCGCGAGCGGCACGAGCGGAACCACCGCCGCGGGACCGCCGTGCGGCGCGTGTCCCGAGATCTCCGCGCCGCCTCCCGAGCGCACCCACGCGCCGCTCGCTTCGAGCGTGATGGTCTGGCCTTCGCCGTGCGCGCGATGGCAGTCGGTGCAACCGAGCGCGCCGTCCGCGCGAAGCTTTGCGTGACCTGGCCGCGTCGATGCGTGCGACGCGGCGTCGTGGCAACCGGTGCAGCTCGCGCGTGGCTCCTCTTTCGAGTGACACGCGTCGCACGCGAGGCCCGCGCGCGCATGCGGACGCGAGAGCGCGCCCGGGCTCGACGTCGCCGTGTGCGCGCCGATGCGCGAAGCCACGGCGAACGCAGCAACACCGAGCGCACACGCAACGCAGACGATGAGCATGTCTCGCACGCGCCGCACGTCGGACGACTTCTTCGTGCTCATCGCAACGCCTGCTCTACGACGTGAAGGACGACGAGCACGCCGAGTCCGCACGCGACGACGACGTGCGCGAACGACGTTGCGCGCAGCGCCGCCGTGAGGATGCGCTCCGCGCGGAGCGCTTGGCGTTGCGCGACGATCGCGACGAGCCCGTCGAGCCCGACGAGTCGCTCGTCTTCTCCACCGACGAGCGCGCGCACGCGCGCCGTGAGCCGCTCGCGCACCGCGCGCTGAGGCGTTCCCAAGAGACACGTCGTCGCGAGGACGAAGGTCGAGCGTGAATACGGCCGGAGAATTCGCGCGTAGATGCCCTTGAGCAAATCGCTCGTGCCGGAGAGATCGCGAAACACGCGCGCGTCGACTTCGGCGAGCTTTGGTCCGATCTCCTCCGGCAAGAGCGCGTCGCGCTCGATGCGCGCGAGGCGCTTCGGAACGAGCACGCCGAGAGCGCCCGCGAGCGCACCGAGCGCCGTCGCGCCCCAAAAGGCGATCGCGAGCGCGGAGTATCCGTGCGCGTGCGTCGCGGCGACGCCCAGCGTGAGCAAGCCCACTGCAACGTGCACGACGAAATGCGGACGCACACGCAAGCGCGTCCGCGCGCGCTTCACGATCGCGTACGACGCGAGCACGACGACGAGCGCGAGAAGCGCGATGCCGCTCGCACGTCGTGACGCTTCATCGAATCCAACGAACGCGGCGAGCGCAATCGACGCGGAGGCCGCGACGATCGCGGGCACGAGCACTCCTCGCTTCGGCGCATTCGTTTGCGCGGGCGCGCGCGGGTCGAGGACGGCGCGCACGTCGTCGAGATTCACGCTCGGATCGATGCGCATGATCGCGTCCGCCGGGCACGATGCGACGCACGCGGGCTCGCCGCCGCGATCATGACAGAGATCGCACTTCACGGCGACCGCGTTCGAATCGGTCTTCACGAGCGGCAGCCGCCGCTTCTCCGGACGCGCGAGTTGGATGTTGTCCCACGGGCACGCCTTCACGCAGCTCCCGCATCCGGTGCAGAGCTCCTCGCGAATGTGAACCTCGCCGCGCGCGTCGCGCGTGATCGCGCCAGTTGGGCAGTCGATCATGCACGCGGGGTTCTTGCAGTGTTGGCAGCTGCTCGGGAGAAGGAGCGTGAGGCGCTCGCCATGGACCTTCGCGACGACGACGTCGCCGCGACGCAAGAGACGCGACACGCCGTCGTCGTGCGCCGTCGCGCAGCTCCACGCGCAGTGACCGCACCGAATGCATCGCTCTTGATCGATTGCGAGGAGCGAGCGCGAGGTCTCGAAGCGGTGCAGATCCGCGAGGACGTGGCGCGTCGCGTTCTCGCGAATTTGCCGCTGCTTCGCGCGTGCCGACGTCTGAACGCGGAGAGCGTGCGCGAGCGCGGCGGGATGCTTGATGGCCATCGCGCGAACGACGTCCGCGCGCACGGCGAAGATCCACGCTTCGCTCGTTGCGGTCGCGGTCGCGTCGCGCGCTTCGCCTTCGATCGCCTCGTCGCCGAAAAAATCTCCGGTGCGGTGATAAGCGAGCACGCGCCTTTCGCCCTCGCCCGTCGTGAGCTGGATGATTCCCTCCGCGACGAAATACGCCTCGGAGGACGCATCGCCTTCGCGGTGAACGACGTCGCCGCGGTGGAGCTCGATCGCGCGGCCCGCGTCGAGCATCACGTCGCGTGCGCGCTTCGGCACGTCGCGCGCGAAGTCGGCGCGCTCGAGCGCGTCGCTCGCGAGCGCGCGAACGAGCCAACGCTTGCGCCTCTTCGCCGCGTCGCTGCTCTCGTCGCCGCGCGCAATGACGCGGCGAAGAAGCGCCGCGGGCAAGAGCGCCACTTCGCTCGCGTTCGCGCTCGTCGCGTCGTGCCTCCGAGTCGCGTGCGCGCGCCCCGCGGCCTCTTCGCCCAACGCGTCGCCGGCCGACGCGCGCCGCAGCTCCGCGCTCCGTCCGTTCGCGCGAAGAACGATCTCGCCCTTCGTGACGACGACGAGCGCGTCCGAGGGATCGCCCGCGGCGAACAGCTTTTCTCCTTCGCGGAGCGTGCGCATCTCGCCCGCGCTCTCGAGCTCCGTGCGCGCGCGTGCATCGAGATCCGCGAGCAGCGGATGCCGCCACACGATCGCCGGAAAAGTCGACGTCGGGCTCATCGTCGTCGCCGCGCTCACGGCACGTCCACTTCGACGGTCGCGAGATCGATCACGTCGAGCTTCGAGACCATGTCGCGCGTGACTTGTGCGCCGCTCGGGCGCAGACCGCGCGCCCTTGCACGCTGCTCGTAGTCGGCGAATGCGCGGAGCAAGAACGGTGGAAACGCCCTGAAATGCAGCGTCGCGCGCACGTGAAACGGTCCCGCGCGCCCGCCGCCGTCGAGGACGTATGTGTAGAGCACAGGCACGTTCGGTGGAGCCGAGCGCGTGTCGATGATCGCGTCGGGTGCGCGCGTGACGCCGCGATCGGCATCGAGCGATCCGATCGGAAAGTACGTCTCGAAGAGCGCGTTCGTCCCGCTCAAGTTCGAACGGCACTCGCCCGTGTCGAGATCGTAGGCGGCGTCTTCGAAGCGATCGGCGCGCGTCCTTCCCTGCCCGTCGCCCGCTTTGCATCGACCCTGATCGTCGATCGTCCCGATGCATCGCACGCATCGCAAAAATCCATTTTGAAAATTGACGAGGCCCTTTCCGCGAAACGACGTGCCTCCGAGCGACGGTGGCGGGCTCCACTGTCCGACGTCCGGGCCGTCGACGACGTCCGCGCCGAACACGCCGAGCGGACGACCGAGCCCGTCGCGCACGTCGTCCGAGGTCGTCACGCGCAGAAAGCGTTTGTCCACGAGGTCCTCGTCGGGTCGCTCGACGTGACCGACGCGATAGACGACGTCGCCGCGCGCGTCCTTTACCTCGAGCTCGAGCCAAATCTCTCGCTCTTGGCTGAAGCCCGCGGGCACGCGATGACCTGCGCCGACGTTTTCGATGCGAATCGGAACGTGCAGCTCCGAGCCCGATCGCGAAGGCTCTTCGATCGACAACGCAAACGTGTGCCGCAGCATCGCGTCGCGCCTTTCGCGAAGGCCGACGGGCATGCCGAACGCGTCGAGCGTCGCGTCGCTCGCGAACGCATCTGGGTAACCGGGCGTGAGCGGGATCTCGACGCTCGTGAAGTAGTGCGAGACCGCGTGGGGATCGACGACGGGCGGGCGCGAACCAAATCGCGTCCCCGCGGGACAATCGCGATCGCCCTTCGATCCCGGTGCGCTCTCGCACACGCCGGGGTACTGACTCATGTGGCATCCCTGGCACGTCGCGGGCTCGCGTCCCGCGCTGCGCTCGGTGTCGCTCCACGCGCGCCACTCGGAGTATGCGTTGCGCAAACGTTTGAAGTGCTCGCCGCGCTCCGAGACGCCGAGCACGTCGGTGCCGAAGAGGCGCACGTCGTGGCACGCGCCGCAGAACTCGCTCGATCGCAAGTACGTGCTCGTCGCGCTCGAGGGCGATCCGTGAACGAGCGCGCCCGCGTCGCGACCGACGCTGCGAAACGCGCGCGGGTCGAGCGAGTAGCCGCTGTTCGACACGCCGAACGTGCCGCTGCGATCTTCGGGGCGCGCGAGGAACTGCGCGCCTGTCACGAAGCTCGTCCACGTCGCGTTGCCTTCGTACGTCGCGCCGGATCGATGCGGACCGACGGGCCCGATCGTCTGATGGCACACGGCGCACGAGATGCCTTCGAGCGACGCAGGTGCGAGCACGTCGCGTAGCGGCTCGCGCGACACACTCGAGGACGACAGCGCGCTCCACGCGGGCGCGCTCTTGTTCAAGTTCTCGCCCGGCGCGTGACAGTTGATGCACCAGCCTTCACCGCCCGCGCCCGTCACGCGCTCGCGCGTTCGATCATCGAAGCACGCATCTGCGGCCGGTGATCGCAGTACGCCCGCGCCGAGCGGACAGCGCGCAGTGCGACCGATTTGTTCTTCGACGGCGCTCTCGAGCGCGCCGAACAGCGGCGACTTGCTCGCGTGAGCCATCACCGAGCGCTTCCACTCGGAGACTTCGCGCGCGTGGCACCCGGCGCAATCTTGCGCGAGCGTGCCATTGAGCTTCAGCGGCGCGATCGCGACCGTGGGTTTCGCCGGTTCGTCGCGCGAGCCACGCGCGAGCGCCGCGAGCGCGGCAACGACGACGCCCACGAAAACGATCGCCGCCGCGACGAACCGCTCGCGGTTTCGACTCTTCGGCGAAGCGGCGCGATGCACGCGCGTGACGAGCGGAGCGATGTCGCGCGGCTCCCGCCGCTTTCGCGCTGGATTCGTCTCGACGAGCAACGCAGCGCACTCGCGCGCGATCTCGTCCGCCGTGCGCGGTCTGTCCGCGGCGCGCGGTGCGAGCATGCGAAGCACGAGAGACTGCACGCCGGGCTTCAGTGCGCTCGCGATCTCTTCGGCGAAAGGCGGCGCCCCGTGCACGCGACGCTCTTCGAGGTCTCTACGCAGCCCTTCGCCCGAAAAAGGAAGCTCACCCGACAGGAGTCGATACGCGACGAGCCCGAGCACGTACCTCCGCGCGGCGCTGTCCCACGGCGCGCCGTCGATCTGATCCGGCGGCGAAAATCGCAGCGACGGCACGCCGGAGGAAATCGGCTGACCGAGCATCGACGCGACGAGCGCGTCCGCGCGCAAGTGGGGTACTTCGCCGAGCACGAAGTCCGACGCCGCGAGCGGCGTCTCGAGCGGAACGCGCCGCTCGAGCTCGCCGAGCGCGCGCGCGAAGATCTCGACGAGCGCGACGGCTTCGCGCCACGGCATCGCGCCGCGATGCGTCTCGATCGTCTGCGCGCACTCGGCGCGCTCGATCGACATGCTGCCATCCGCCTCGATGGTGAAGCCGACGACTCCGCCGAGCCGCTTTTTCCTTTGAAGCGCGACGAGCGCTTCGCCGACGCGGTCGTCACTCATGCGCTTCTTGCGTCGCCCACTTCGCGTGCGCGTAATGCGCGCGGAGCCCGTAGGTCATGCCGCCGGACACGATCGACGCGAGCAAGATCACGGCGAGCCCCGTGCGCGCGCGGATCTGGCGCGGCGCGGATGCCTTCTCGAGGAGCGCGACCGTGTCGACGCGCTTCACCGATCGCAGCGTGCCCGACGGCGTGACGGCGCCGGTGTTCGAGACGACCGGGCGCATGCGCTTCGTGTCGCCCTTCCCGCTGTCGCGCTCTTTGTCGTTCGGCCGCTTCTTGCCGACGCGAAACGGAGCGAGCGTCTCGAGCACGTCGTCGGCCGATTGTGGCCGGTCTTCGGGCGCCTTCGCGAGGAGCTGGAACACGAGATCGCAAACGCCCTGCGGCGCTTCGACGTCGTCTTCGAACGCGGGCGGCTCCATCGTGCATTGCAGGTTCAAGAGCTCGCGCGGCGATGCCGAACGAAACGGCGCGTCACCCGAGAGCATCTCGTAGAGAACGAGGCCGAGCGCGTAGAGATCCGTGCGCGCGTCGACGGGGCGCGCGTCGATTTGCTCCGGGCTCATGTACTGCAGCGTGCCGAGGCTCTGCGTCGTCTTGCCTTGCGCGTGCTCGAGCACCTTCGCGATGCCGAAGTCCATCACCTTCACGGTGCCGTCGGGGAGCACCATCACGTTCTCGGGTTTGAGATCGCGATGGATGATGGGTGTGTCCTGCCCGTGCGCGCTCGAGAGCGCGGACGCGATCTGCGCGGCGATGTCGACGGCTTGCGACCACGGAAGAGCACCGTCCGCGAGGTGCGCGCGCAGCGTCTTGCCCTCGAGATACTCGAGCACGAGCACGAGCTGACCTTCATGCTCGAGCGACGCAAGGCTGCGCACGACGTTCGGGTGCTCGAGCGTCGCGAGGATCTGCATCTCGCTCACGAACATGCGGCGCCCGTCTTCGTCCTTCACGAGCTCGGGGCGAAGCACCTTCAGCGCGACACGGCGTTTCGTGAGTCGCTCTTCGCCTTCGTAGACGCGGCCCATCCCACCTTCGCCCACGAGCCGCGAGACCCAATACTCACCAATGCGCTCCATGCCCATCCCATACGGACGGGCCGGGTGGAAGTTCTTCTACTCGAAGTAGGGAGGTCCGCCCGCACGCTCGTGCTCGAGCATGTCTTGCATCCCGAAGGCCATTTCCCGCGGGATTTCGGCGTCTTCGAAGAAGCGCGCCTCGCGGATTTCGAGCGGATTTTCCGGTCTCGGGTCGGGCGCGACGACGCGACACCTGACGGTGATCGTCACGCCGTGAAAGCGCGGATCGCGGTCCACCGACGAGTACACGCCGACGACGACCGGCTCGCCCGACTGCTCCGCGTTCGCCTCTTCTCGGAGCTCGCGAACGACGCATGTCCGAAGCCGCTCGCCCCACTCGAGCGTCCCACCCGGAAGCGCCCACGTGCCCGTGTCGGCGCGCCGCACGAGCAAGACGCGTCCGCGTGCGTCGCGCGCGATGACCGCGACGCCGACGACCGGCCTCCGCAGCACGTGACGGAGAATCTCCTTCACCATCGCGAACGCGCCCGCCGGAATCTTCATTTTCGGTGACGCTATCATGGCGTAAAAGCGGCGCATGAAGCTCGTCACCTTCCGCCATTCGACTGGGCACGATCGCGCGGGTGTGCTCGTCGGCAATCACGTCATCGATCTCGCGCGCGCGTTCGCGTGGCGCGAGCACGCGCGCGGGCACAAGTGCGACGAAGCGCACGTCGCGGATCGTTACGGGCGCGGCGTGCTCGGTTTCGTGGAGAACGCGGAGCGCGCGCGGCCCGTCGCCGACGAGCTCGTCGAGCTCCATACGCGCGGGGGCCTCCCGCACGATTTCGAAGGCGCGCCGCTCACCGTTCCGCTCGCGAACGTCACGCTGCGCGCGCCCATCCCGCGCCCTCCGTCGATGCGCGACGGCTACGCGTTCCGCCAGCACGTGCTGACGGCGCGGAAAAACCGCGGCCTCGAGATGATCCCCGAGTTCGATCAGTTCCCCGTTTTCTATTTCACGAACCACGCGGGCGTCGTGGGTCCCGGCGACGTGCACGTGAGGCCCTTGCACTGCGACCGCCTCGACTACGAGCTCGAAGCGGCGATCGTCGTCGGCAAGGAAGCGCGCGACGTGTCGGCGAAGGACGCCGACGCGCTCATCTTCGGCATGACGATCATGAACGACTGGTCCGCGCGCGCGCTGCAGATGGAAGAGATGAAGCTCAACCTCGGCCCCGCGAAGGGAAAAGATTTTGCGACGAGCCTCGGTCCTTGGCTCGTGACGATCGACGAGCTCGCCGAGCGCGCGAACAAGACCGACGCCGGCACGCACTTCGATCTCGGGATGCGCGCGCGCGTGAACGGCAAAGAGCTCTCGCAAGGCAACGTGAAGGACATGACGTGGACGTTCGCGCAAATCCTCGAGCGCGCGAGCTACGGCGTGACCCTTCACCCCGGCGACGTGATCGGCTCGGGAACGTGCGGAACAGGCTGTTTGCTGGAGCTGAACGGCTCGAAGATCACGGACAACTTGTGGCTCGCGCCCGGCGACGTCGTCGAGCTCGAGATCGACCGCTTGGGCGTTTTGCAGAATCGGGTCGTGCTCGACAAAGCGTGATACGCTTCTCGAATGCGCCGTGTGCGCTTCGGGCTTGCTTTGGGGGCATTGGCCGCGCTGATTGGAATCGGCGCGTGTGCGCTGGACGAATCTGGCACGTTCGTCGATAGCGGCATCACGCCCGATGTGTTCCAACCGGACGCGTCGCTCGACATGAACGCCGCGGAGGACGTGACCTACGACGTCCCCGATCTCGGAACGGGCGAAACCGAATCGGGTCTTCCGTGTACGTGCGTCGTTCCACCCGACGCGGGCAACTACGTCTACGTCGAGTACACGCCGACGTCGCGTCCGAACTGCGACACGCCTGCGTACGCGAACCACGTCGATTGGCAAGAAGTCATCGCATGGACTCCGGACACGTGCAGCTGCACGTGCAGCGCGCCGAACCCGTCTCCGACGTGCACGTGCGGAGCGCAGCCGACCTTCGCGATCTCGTCGGGCAACGGAAACTGCACGGACGTCACGAACGAAAACCTCCAAGCCGCGCTTGGTCCGCCCGGATGCGACAAGAGCCAACAGATGCTCAATCCCGGTAGCGGCAAAGTGAACAACATGCTCGCGGCCCTCGGAAACACGACGTGCGCCACGACCGGTGGCGGCTGCGGCAACCCAAACAAGGTGATGACATCGGGCGGGCCGCCAACGGTCGGCATGGGCCGCGCGTGTCCGCTGCAAGCCGCGACGAGCACGTGCAATGGTGGAAACGTGTGCGTCCCGACACAAGGCGCGCCGTACAAGCTCTGCGTCACGAACATGACGAACGATCCGTGCCCGTCCGACTTCCCTGTTCAACATCTCGTCGGTACGGTGCAAGACAGTCGCGGCTGCGGCCCGAACGCGTGCGGCCCGGGGTCGTGTACGTTGACCGATTCCGGAACGTGCGGCGTTCCTCAGCTCATTCTCTCGCCGGGCGACAACAACTGCGGCGGCACCACCGTCACGCTTCCCGTCGACAACAAGACGTGCGTGACGACGACGTTCGGCGACAGCGTGAACATCAGCTCCACGCACTACACGATCGCGCAATCGGGTGGAGCGTGCGGGCTGACGAGCGGGTTCAATCCGACCGGCGGCGTCGTCACGACGGGTGGCTACGCGATTTGCTGCCAACCCTGATACCTTCGCGGCGCCATGCCGACGCTCCGCACCTATACCGTCGTCCCTCGACTCCCCGCGCCGCTCGAACGCCTCCGTGAAATCGCCGAGAACCTTTGGTGGTCGTGGGCGGCCGAAGCGCGCGAGCTCTTTCTGCGCATCGATGGCGATCTTTGGGAGCGCGTCCGCGGAAATCCGATCGAGCTGCTCGTGCAAGTCGAGCAGCGAAGGCTCGACGAGCTCGCCGGCGATGACGCGTTCCTCGGCCGCCTCGAAGTCGCATACGCGACGCTCCAGCGTTATCTGACGCAAGGCGGTTGGTTCGCGAAGACGTTCCCCGAGTGCGCGGGCGCGCGCATCGCCTACTTCTCCATGGAGTACGGCATCCACGAGTGCTTGCCGATCTACTCGGGCGGCCTCGGCGTCCTCGCGGGCGATCACTTGAAGACGGCGAGCGATCTCGGATTGCCGCTCGTCGGCATCGGGCTCGCCTACGCAGAAGGATATTTCCGTCAGTCGCTCAACCGCGACGGCCTGCAACAAGAGCGCTATCCGATCAACGACTGGCATCGCATGCCGGTCACCGCAGTCGACGACGCGACCGGCAAAAGGCTCGTCATCGACGTGACGTACCCCGATCGCATCGTGAAAGCGCAGCTCTGGAAGGCGCAAGTCGGACGCGTCCCGCTCTACTTGCTCGACACGAACATCGCGCAAAACCGCACCGAGGATCGCCTCATCACGGGTCCTCTCTACGGCGGCGACTCCGAGTTCCGCGTGCGGCAAGAGATCATGCTCGGCATCGGCGGCGTGCACGCGCTCGAAGCGCTCGGCCTGTCGCCGACGGTTTGCCACATGAACGAAGGCCATAGCGCCTTCTTGGCGATCGAGCGCATCGGTCGGCTCGTTCGCGATCGCGGCGCGACGTTCGCCGTCGCGACGGAAGCGTGCTCGGCGCAAAACGTCTTCACGACGCACACGCCCGTCCCCGCCGGGCTCGATGTGTTCTCGACGGACCTCGTGAAGAAATATCTCGAGCCGTATCGTTCGGCGCTCGGCATCACCGAGGAGCAGCTCCTCGCGCTCGGTCGCAGCGGCGACTCGTCCGAGCAAGAGAAGTTTCAAATGCCCGTGCTCGCGATCCGCACGAGCGATCACTACAACGCGGTCTCCGCGCTCCACGGCGATGTGTCGCGAAGAATGTGGAGCAAGCTCTGGCCGGATTTGCCCGAGCACGAAATCCCGATTCAATCGATCACGAACGGCGTGCACACCGCGTCGTGGGTGTCGGACGAAATGGGCGCGCTCTTCTCGCGCTACCTCGGCCCGCGCTGGACGGAAACGCCCGACGACAAAGCGCTCTGGGCGCGCGTGCACGAGATCCCCGACGCGGAGCTTTGGGAAGTTCACGAGCATCGGCGGCATCGGCTCGTTCAACTTTGTCGGCGCTGGCTTCGTGCGGCGGCGGAGAAGCGCGGCGAGTCGAGCGACGTCGTCGCCGCATGCGACGAGATGCTCGACCCGCGCGCGCTGACGATCGGCTTCGCGCGAAGGTTCGCGACGTACAAACGCGCGGCGCTCCTCTTCTCGGACATGGAGCGCGTGACGCGCTTGCTCGGCGATCCCACGCGGCCCGTGCAGCTCGTCTTCGCCGGCAAAGCGCACCCACAGGACAAGCCGGGAAAAGAGCTCATTCGCTCGATCGTGCACGTCGCGCGCGAGGCGGGGCTCGCAGGCAAAGTCGTCTTCGTCGAGGACTACGAGATGCGCATCGCGCGCGCGCTCGTGTCCGGCGTCGACGTGTGGCTCAACACGCCGCGCCGTCCGCTCGAAGCGAGCGGCACGAGCGGAATGAAAGCCGCGGCGAACGGCGCGCTCAACGTGAGCGTGCTCGACGGCTGGTGGGACGAGGCGTTCGCGGCGCACCATCGCGACGTCGGTTGGGCCATCGGTCGCGGTGAAGAGTACGGCGACGCGAGCGGCGACGCAGTCGAAGCCGAGCTCCTCTACGACGTGCTCGAGCGCGACGTCGTCCGCACGTTCTTCGAGCGCGCGACGAGCGCGTCGCGCACGGAGGGCCCGATCGATCTCGACGCGCTCCCGCGTCGCTGGATCAAGAAGATGAAGAACGCAATCGCCAACCTCGCGCCCGAGTTCAACACGGCGCGCATGGTCCGCGAGTACACGGAGCGCTTCTACGTTCCGTCGCACAAGCTGTGGCATCGCATGGTCGACGGCGATCTGCGCGGCGCGCGCGAGCTATGGGCATGGAAGGAGCGCGTGCGGCGCGCGTGGCCCGCGGTGCGCGTGACGGAGGTCTCGCAAAAGACATCGGAGAACGTGCGCGTCGGCGACGCGGTGCGCGTCGCGGCGACCGTCGAGCTCGGCGACCTGTCACCCGAGGACGTCGTCGTCGAGCTCTACTACGGCCCGACGGGCGGCGGCATGGAGCTCCCGCACGGAACGATCGTGCGCATGCGCGTGGAGGAACAAGCGGGTCAGGGCCGGTATCGCTACGCGGGCGACATCCCGACGCGCGAGAGCGGCGCACACGCGTACGCCGTGCGCGTCATGCCGTACTCCGCGGCGATGAGCCATCCTTACGAAACGTCGCTCGTTCGTTGGGACTGAGCGAGATGGCCCTCGCGATCGACGTCGCCGCGAGTCGCGTCGTGATCGAGACGCGTGCGCGCGGAATGCTCGCCGCAGTCGCGCACGATCTACGAATCGAAGCGCCTATCGCGGAGGGCTCGAGCGAAGACGGCGAGACGTTTCGCGCGCGATTCGACGTCGCGCGCATGAAGGTCGTGGAGTCGTCGCGCCACGGAGCGAACGCGTGGCACGCGCCCTCGGCGTCCGACGCCGCCGACATCGAGCACCGCATTCGCAGCGAGCTCTTCGAAGGCTGCGATCACATTGACGTCGACGGAAAGCTCGAAGGCGATCGCGCAACGCTCACGGTGCGCGCGCGCGGCTCCGAGACGATCGCGCTCGACGTGCGCATCGATCGTTCGCAAGGCGTCCACGCGTCGGGAAAATGTTCTCTCTCTCTCGGCGCGCTCCACACCGGGAAGGTCCACGTCCCGCTCGGCGCGATCAAACTGGACGACACCGTCGCCGTGACGTTCGACGTCTCGTTCGTTTAGTTGCTGCAGCCGGTGCCGAAAACGTGGACGTTCGCGCCCGCGGTTTGGTCCGGCGTCAGCACGTAACCGAAGCCGTTCGACGCGGTGACGGCGAGCTCGCTCGGGTGGAACGCGAGCTGAAAGCTCCGGTTGCCGACGACGCTTGGCGTTCCGTTGCGCGACGCGATTTGAACGAGCGCTTGCGTCGTGTTCGACGGAGGCGCAGCGATCACGATCGCCGTGTTGTCGTCGACCCACGCGGACGGCCCCGGCAGATCCGCGCCGAGCCCGGCGATCGCGTACGTGCCGATGTCGACGCGCGTGGTCGAGTCGAACTTGGTCGCGTTCTGATCGGCGAGCACCCATGCGAGGCGCGCCGCGACCGTCGTCGCTGGGCCGCCATCGGGAACGTTCACGCCGGACGTCGTCCACAAGAGTCCGCCCGTTGGGCTCTGTGCGAGATAGCTCGGCGCATAGTTCTGTCCCATGCTCGCGAGCGTGCTCTGCTCGCCCGCGTTTTGAGCGCTTCCCGTCGCTGCCGCGTTCTCGATGCTGAAGAACGTGTCGAACGTCGCGCCGTTCTCCTGGCGGAACGTGACGAGGCGCGACCCGCTCGCTGCCGCGACGCCGCTGCTCGCGGGGAGGCCCGCGGTCGGCGCGAACGTGAGCGAGTCGAGATCCTTGAGCGGCGCGGCGATGCGAGCGGCGGGATACGACTTCGCCGGATCCGCGCGCACGAGATAAATTCCGCCCGTCGTGTCGGGGGCGACGAAGTCGACCGCGGGAACTTGCAGCGTGTCGAACACCGTCGTCGCCTCGATCTGGGTCACGGTCGGATCCGTCGGAGCGGTGAGCGCGGCGATCGGAACTTTGTAGTCCGGTCCCGCGCCGACGACCGCGCCGACGAAGTAGACCGTGTTGCCGCTCGCGACGATCGAGCTCGGGAAGAACGGCAGACCGGCGACGTTGATCGGCGTCGGCGCCGTCGCCGTTGGGTTCTCGACCGCGTACGCGACGACGCCGTTCGTCGTGCCGACGAAGACGAATGGGTAGACCGCGGCGAAGCATCGCCGCGCGCCCGCGCCACCACCGCCGCAACCGATGTTGCCGAGCGAAACGTGGAACGTCCCCGCGTGGAACGGATACGTCGCCGGCGCGGAGCACGAGTTGTTCGCGCACACCGATGCGCTGCACGCGTTCGTGTTCGGACAGAGCGTGTAGACGCACTGGTTTTTCGCCGTGTCGCACTTGCCGGTCAAGCAGCCGTTGGTCGACTTGCAGTCCGGATCGCCTTTGCATTGAACCGGATTCGGCGCGTCGATGCCGCCGTCGCTCGCGTCGGCGATGCTTGCGTCGTTTCCGGGAATCAAATTCGGATCGAGCCCGAGCGAGCACGCGAACGCGAACGCGCCGCAGATCCCGATCGCCACACCCACCGCAATCCACGTCCTCGCGCGCATCAGAAGCTCCCTCCCAAGACGAGGCCACCCAAAGTCGGCGAGACCGTGAGCCGCGCGTTCGTCGACTTGTCATCGCTCTTCGGAGCTTGCGCTTTCGACGAGCCGTCGGGGATGAGGACGAACACGACGCCCGCCGCAACGAAGACGCCCGCGGTGATCCACGCGACGGTCGTCCAATCCGCGAGCGCGTTCGCCGCGACGTACGCATCGTGCGTCGGCGCGCGCTTGTACGCATCGCCGACGTTCTGCGCGGAGAGACCGAGGACGATCGCGGCGAGCGCGCTCGTGCCGCCGATTCCGATCGACGCCCATCCGATCGCCTTCAGCGGCGATGCGTGCGCGACGGGTTTCTCCACGACGACGGGCGGCGTCTCCACTTTCGGCGTCTCGACCTTCACGACCGCCGCGGCCGGCGACAAATCGAGCTTCTGCGTTTGGCCACCGTCGAGCGTCACCTCGCGCTTCTCGGGCGACTTGCCGGGCGCTTTGACGTTGAGCGAGTGCGTGCCGCCGAGGCCGTGCAAGCGCGCGGGCGCGTTCACTTCGGTGAACCCGTCGAGCTGCACCTTCGTGCCTTCGGGCGCGACGACGGCGAGCGTGCCGAGAACCTTTTCGAGCGCGGCGAGGCGATCTTTCGCCGTGCTCTCTTGCTGCGCGTTGAGGCCGCCTCCCGGAAGCTCGACCGCGCGACCGTAATCGTCCGCGGCGCGCTCGGATTGGCTCGCCTGTTCCCACGCGAGCGCCGCGGTGTAGAGCGCGACGGCGTTGGGCTTGAGCGCGGCCGCCGCTTCGAACGCGGTCGCGGCCTCCGCGAATTTCCCCGCGCTGAACGCTTTGCTCCCGGCGACGAACTGCCGTTTGGCCTCGCCGGATTCGTCTTGAGCGTATGCAGCGAGTGGCGCTGAAAGTGCGAGAAGGAAAAAGAGCGTGCGTGCGCGCATGCGTGCGTGCTCCTCCGAGGAGTCGAATCAGTAGGGGTTTTCGGGAAGCGCGAACTTCTTGGTGGAGCTGCTTCCCGTGGGAGTCGTATTCGTCGTCTGCGTCGTCGTGTTCGTGTTCGTCGTGTTCGTCCCCGACTGCGTCGGGGTCTGCGACAGCGTGAGCGCAACCTCTAGCGAGGACGAGGTGGTTTCGTCCAGCTTCACAGTCTCGTCCGCGAAACCCGATGACTTGATGAGGACCTCGGTCGTCGTGCCATGCGCGGGCCGTGCGATCTCCCGAACGCCGGGTGCGAGCGCTTTTCCGCCGATCGAAATGACGGCGTCTTGCGGCAAACCACGGAGCTCGATCGAAGGCGACGCGGTCGGTTGTGTCGGCGCGATGACGGACGCCGAGGGTGTGGCGCTCGTCTTCGTCACGGGATGCGCCGTGCTCGACGTCGGTTGGACGTCTTCGTTCGCGGCGCGATTTCGCGCGACGATGATTCCGACGGCGCCGAGTCCAGCGACGACGCTCACGCCGATCGCCGCAGCGAGCACGTACTTCGCGGCGCTCGGTTGCTGTTGCTGCTGCTGCGCCATCGCCGCGACGATCGACGGACCCGTTTGATCCGAATGCGTCATCGGTTGCGACGGCATCGCGTTGGCTCCGCCGGACGGCGTCTGCCCGCGCGCATGAACGCCGCTGACGACGCGTTGAGGCGCGGACGGTGTTCCACCCGACGCGCCGCCACCGCTGATGTCGTCGGGGTTCGGCGCGTTCGCTGCCGCGCGAATCCGATCGCGCCTCCTGTCGAGCACGTTGCCGACGCGCTGCTGCACGAACAACCCGACGTTCGACTGCGTGACGATCGAGCCGCTGTGCGCGAGATACTCCTCGAGCGCCATGCGCATGCGCTCGGACGTCGCGTAGCGCGCGTTCGGATCTTGCGACATCGCCGTGAGCACGATCTTCTCGAGGTCTGGCGGATAGCCGCGAATCAAGCGCGACGGCGGCGTGAACTGGCCCGTCATGATCGCGTGCATGACTTGGGGATCGCCCTCGCCCGTGAACGGACGGCGCCCCGTCGTCGCTTCGTAGAGCACGACGCCCATCGCGAAGATGTCGATGCGCCGATCCGCGGGAGCGCCCGCGATTTGCTCCGGCGACATGTACGCGATCTTGCCCTTCACTTGACCCGCGACCGTCGCGGAGTGCATCTGGCCGAGCGCCTTCGCGACGCCGAAGTCCGCGACCTTCACGTTGCCGTCCGCGCCGACGAGGATGTTGTGCGGAGAGACGTCGCGGTGAACGACGTTCATCGGACGGCCTTCGTCGTCGGTGAGCTGGTGCGCGGCGTGAAGACCTGCGCATGCGTCCGCGACGATGCGCGCGCAGAGCCGCGGCTCCATCGGCGCCATTTTTCCGGAGCTGCGCAAGATGTGAACGAGCGACTCGCCGTTCACCCACTCCATCGCGATGTAGAGGACCTTGCCCTCTTCACCGAGCTCGTAGATCTCGGCGACGTTCGGATGATGGATGAGCGCTGCGATGCGCGCCTCGTCCAAGAACATGCGCTCGAACTCGGGCTCCTCGGCGAGGTGTGGGAGGATCGTCTTGATCGCGACCGTCTTCGAGAAGCCACGCTGGCCGTGTTGGCGAGCCGCCCAGACGCGCGCCATGCCGCCTTTGGCGATCGCGAGCAGAAGCTCGTAGCGACCGAGTCGCGTTCCGGGCTTCAGCTCCTCGGTAGATAGCGCTTCATCGACAAGATCGTCGGGCGCGAGCTGATCCACCATGATCACACGAATATTACACTACCATCGGCCTCCGTGACGGATGAAACCGCCGTAAACCTCGCTCCCCTTCCCATTTCGAGGGCGAAAATATTGCCGTGGTTGCCGTCTCCACGCTTGCGATGACGGTGAGTTACATCGATCGCCAAGCGATGGCCGCGCTCGGCCCAACCGTGAAGCGCGCCCTCACGCTCGACAACACCCAATGGGGCGCGCTGACGAGCGCGTTTTCGATCGCGTATCTGGTCGGCGCGCCCGTCGCGGGTTTCTTCGCCGACCGCGTCGGTGCGCGGCGCGCTCTCGTGACGGCGGTGGTCGTCTGGTCGTGCGTCGCGGGGCTGCATGCGCTCGTGCCGACGTTTGCCGTTCTGTTCTTGCTACGCGTTCTCCTCGGTCTCGCGGAGTCGCCGACGTATCCATCGGCGGCGCGGTGCGTGGGTGCGGTCGCGCCACCCGAGTCTCGATCGGCGTCGCTCGCGTGGCTCTTCACGGGGAGCTCGATCGGCGCCGCGGTCGCGGGGCCTGCTGCGATCTGGCTCGAGACGCGCTTCGACAGCTTTCGCGTCGCATTCCTCGCGATCGCGCTCGTCGGCCTGCTCTACGCGCCGCTCTTTTGGTTCACGACTCGCGCGCCCAACGTGGCGATGCGAATCGACGCGCGCGTCACGAAAGACCCATCGCGGTCATTCGTTGCCAAGGACATGCTCGCGCTCGTTCGCGAGCCCGCGGTGCGCCGAGCGTGCGTGCTGGTGATGGCGAGCGCGCCCGCGATCATGCTCGTGCTGAACTGGGGACCGCAGCTGCTCGATTCGCACCTCGGCGTCGCGCAGCGCGCGCAAGCGAAGTACGTGTGGGCTCCGCCGGTTCTCTTCGATCTCGGCGCTGTCGGCTTCGGCGCGCTCGCGTCGTTTCGCGATCGTCGCGATCGGAGCATCAACGACCTCGTGATTTTTGCCGCGCTCCTCGAAGGAACGCTCGCGTTCGTCGCGTGGACGCATCGCCCGGTGATCGGCATCGCGCTGTGCGGCGTCGCGATGGCCGGCGGCGGCGCGCTCTACGCGCTCGCTGCGGGCGATTTGTTTCGTCGCATCGGGCTCGCGCGCGCAGGCGCGTCGGGTGGGCTCGCGGCGGCGGCGCAGTCGCTCGCGCACATCACGGCGGCGCCGCTCGTCGGGATGTCGCTCGATCATTCGCACTCGTATCGAAACGTGCTGATCGTCCTCGGCGCGCTCGCCGTGCCGGGCGCGCTGATCTTCACGATGTGGCGGATCCCCGAGCCCGAGCCTTAGTCGATGGCCAACCTGGCGCGGCGCGCTTCGAGCGCGAAGAGATATGCGTCGCGCGCGGCGTGCGCGGCGATGGGCTCTTTGCGTCGCGCGGCGCGCACCGTCGTTCGGAACGCGAGGTAGCGCGGTCCCGAGAGCCCGAGGAGCACGACGACGACCGCGGGATCGCGCGGGGCCTCCACGGTGCCCGCGATCGATGCGCCCGATGCGAGCACGCGCGCGACGAGCAGATCGCAAGCGAGCACCGCGTTCGTCCAATCGCCCGCTCCGAGCAAGCTCTCGGCGCGACGAACCGCGTTGCGCTCGTCCTCGGGCCACATGTCCGCGAAGCTGAGCGATCCCGCGATGAGCTCGGGCGGCATCGCCGTGAGCGCGAGATCACTCGACGGCTGCGGGCTCTTGTTCGAGCTCATCGGCGCGTCTTTCGTCTCGGGTGGCGCGGTCATCGGAACGACAGCGGGCTGCGCGGTCTCCGCGAGCTTCGTCTGCGACGAGCGCCTGCTGCCCGGTGACGACGACGCGCGCGGCGCGCGATCCGACTCCGCGAGCTCGCGCACGGCCTCTTCGATTCCGAGATCGTCGGCGTCGAGCGCCGCGATGCCTCCGCTGTCGTCGGCGCGCGGCATCGCCGCTTTGTACGACTCGACGACGAGCCGCGTGATCTTCTCGAGGCTCTCGAACACGCCGATGCCGCGCGTCGCCGTCGTGCCGGTCGTCGGCGCGGCGAACAAATTGAATCGACGATCGAGCTCGCCCTCGCTCACGACGTCGGCGAGGTCGCGCTTGTTCCACTGGAACGTGTGCGGGATCTGCGAGAGCGATCGCGCATGCTCCGCGAGGTTGCCGCTCAAGTCCTCGAGCGACTCTTGGTTCGCGTTCCATGCGCGCGGGCTGCGAGTCCGCGACGAACACGATTCCGTCCGCGCCGGTGAGAACGAGCTTCCGCGTCGCCGAGAAATAGACCTGCCCCGGGACGGTGAAGAGCTGAAGCTTCACGTTCAAGTTGCGAATGCGCGGGACGCGCACGGGCAGAAAATCGAAATAGAGCGTTCGCTCCGTCGGCGTCGCGAGCGAGACGAGCTTGCCGCGGTGCTCGGGTTTGGTGCGCTCGTGAATGGCCTGCAGCGTCGTCGTCTTGCCGCCCAAACCAGGGCCGTAAAACACGATCTTGAAGACGAGCTCGCGCGTGAGCGGGTTGAGCGCCGCCATGTCCCGCGGAGCATACGCGAATTCAGAGGCCTGCGTACGCAACCAACCTGCTGGGCCTCATGCTAGATACGCCTCCGGTTCACGCATGCGCGGTTTCATCGACTTGCACTGCCATTGGGTCGCCGGCATCGACGACGGCGCGCGCACGCCCGAGCAAGGCATCGAGATGCTTCGAAGGTTGCAGAATGCAGGCTTTTCGAAGATCGTCGCGACCCCCCACATGAGACCGGGCATGTTCGACAACGACAAGACCGCGCTCGAGCGCGCCTTCGCTGCGATGCTCGCGCTGCTTCCGGATGGGCTGCCCGAGGTCGCGCTGTCGAGCGAGCATTTCTTCGACGACGTCGTCTTCGATCGATTGAAGAAGGGCGACGGCGTCCCCTACCCGGGTGGGAAAGCCGCGCTCGTCGAGTTCAACCCGCAGGCGTTTCCCTTCGCGCTCCCGGCGCGTCTTCTCGATTTGCGCCGCGCGGGGATCAAACCGGTCATCGCGCACCCCGAGCGCTACGCGCCGACGTGGAAGGACACCGACGCGATGCAGCCGCTCATCGACGCAGGCGCGTGTCTCCTGCTCGACGTGTGCGCGCTCGTCGGAAAGTACGGAGACAAACCGAAACGCACCGCGGAGCAGCTCCTCGAGGAAGACGCGTACGAGGCCGCATGCAGCGACGCGCACCGCGCGGAAGACGCCGACGTGACGGCGAAGGCAATCGAGCGCCTCACCGCGCTCGTTGGAGAAGAAGAAACGGATCGTTTGATGCGAACCGGCCCGGAGACCATCCTCCGCGGCGAGTGGAGTTGAAGGGAACATGCTGCTCATCGAGAAAATCCAAAACCAAAGCGCGCACGTCGTCGTCGTCGGCATCGGCTATGTCGGTTTGCCGCTCGTCGTCGAGCTCGCGCGCGCGGGCTTCCGCGTGACGGGCTTCGATCACGACGCGCGCAAAGTGAAGGCGCTCGGCGAGGGACGCTCGTACATCGAGGACATCGCGAGCGACGACCTCGCTCCGCACGTGAAGACGGGCAAGCTGCAAGCATCGACGGACGAGCGCGTCCTCGGCCAAGCCGACTGCGTCGATCATGTGCGTGCCGACGCCGCTGAAGAAGAACAAAGATCCCGACATGACCTTCATCGAGGCCGCGGCCGACGCGGTCTCGCGCCATCAGCACGCGGGGATGCTCGTCGTGCTCGAGTCGACGACGTATCCGGGCACGACGCGCGAGGTCCTCGTCGACAAACTGACGGACGGCGGAAAGTTCACCGTCGGCAAGGACGTCTTCGTCGCGTTCTCGCCCGAGCGCGTCGACCCGGGCAACGCGAAGTTCGGCACGCGCAACACGCCGAAGGTCCTCGGCGGCGTGACGCCCGCGTGCATGGAGGTCGCAGCCTCGCTCTACAAACAAATCGTCGACCGCGTCGTGCCAGTGTCGTCGCCGGACGCCGCCGAGATGACGAAGCTCCTCGAGAACACATTTCGCGCGGTCAACATCGGCCTCGTCAACGAGTTCGCGCTCATCTGCGAGCGCCTCGGGCTCGATGTTTGGGAGATCATCGACGCCGCGGCGACGAAGCCGTTCGGCTACATGCCGTTCAAGCCGGGCCCTGGCCTCGGCGGCCACTGCATTCCCATCGACCCGCTCGATTTGAGCTGGAAGATGCGCGGGCTCAAGCTCCCCGCGCGATTCATCGAGCTCGCCGACATGGTCAACACGGCGATGCCCGAGCACGTTGTCGACCTCGTCGCGCGCGCGCTCAACGACGAGCAGAAATCGATGAAGGGCTCGAAGCTCCTCATCTCCGGCGTCGCGTACAAGAAGGACATCAGCGACGTGCGCGAGTCGCCCGCCGTCGACGTCATCGCGGGGTTGCTCGCGCGAGGGGCGAACGTCGCGTACGTCGATCCGTTCGTTCCGTCTTTCACCGAGCACGGTCACTCGTTCGAGTCGGTCGATATGAAAGCGAGCTTCGCGCCGTTCGATGCCGTCGTGATCATCACCGATCACAGTGGCATCGACTACGCGCGCATGGTCCGCGAGGCGAAGGTCATCGTCGACACGCGCAACGTGACGCGCGCGCACGCCAGCGCCGCGACCGCGAAGATCGTCCGCTTGTGACGACCTCTGATGCTATAGACGCCCGGCAGATGGCCGGCCAAAAGGGATTTTTTCGCCGTCACGCGGGCCGGTTCATCGGCTCCGCGGTGCTCACCGTTTGCGTGATTTGGGCCGCGCGCCACTCGGGGCTCGAGCTCGTTCCGGCGTGGTCGAAGTTCGCGGCCGTGCGCTGGTGGACGGTTCCCGTGTACCTCGCGCTCATCGCGCTCTGGACGTACTTCCGCGCGGTGCGCTGGCGTTTTCTCTTGCGACGCACGGCGCCCGACGCGACGCGATCGCGCCTCCTCGCCATCTCGCTCGTCGGCTTCGCCGCGATCCTCGTGCTCCCATTTCGTCTCGGCGAGTTCGTGCGGCCCGGCATGCTCCGCGAGAAGGGCAAGGTCTCGTTCTCGGCGGCGACGGGCAGCATCATCGGCGAGCGCGTCGTCGACGGAATCTACGTGAGCGCCGTCCTCCTCGTCGCGCTCCTCCTCGTTCCGACGATCGACCCGCCACCGACGCACGTCGTCGGGCTCCCTGTCACCGTCGCGCAAGTGCGCGGCTACGCCTACGTGACCGCCGCGTTCTTCACCGTGGCGGGCGCGCTCATCGCCGTGTATTCGTTCGCGCGCAATTTTGCCAAGCGCGCGACGCTCGCCGTCTTTGGAATCGTGTCGAAGCCGCTCGCCGAGAAGCTCGCGCACGAAGCCGAGCGCGTCGCCGACGGCCTCCACTTCTTGCGAAGCGGGCGCGATGCGTTCGGTTTCCTCTTCGAGACGACGCTCTACTGGGGAATCAACGCGTGCAGCATGTGGCTGCTCGCGTGGGGCGCGGGTCTTCATCACGCCGACGGCAGCGCGCCGACGTTCGGCGAGGCGTGCGCGATCATGGGCATGCTCGGCATGGCGATTCTCATCCCCGGCCCTCCCGGCATGCTCGGCATTTTTCAGGCGGGCATCTTCGCGGGCATCACGATGTATTACCCGACGATCCTCGTGGAAGAACGCGGCGGTGTGTACGCGTCTCTCTTGTTCTTCATCCAGGTGATTTGGATTCTCGGATCGGGCGCCGTCGCGATGTTCTCGCGCCACACGAGCCTGCGCGAGATCGCCGCCGACGAAGACCTCGCCACCGAACCGAGTTGACGGAAACTTGGCCCGCGCGCGCGCGCTTCGATAAGCGTGGGCGATGCTCGCGAAAATCGCTCCGGTTCTCTCGGGTGCCGTGTGCGCGGTGGCCGTCGCGTTTGCGATCGTGCTCTCGGGTCCCGAGGCGTCCGCGCGCTCCGCGTACGACTCGACGTACGGCTACGATCGAACGTGGAACGCCGCGCTTCGTCTCGTGCGCGTCGACATGTCGCTCAAGGTCACCGAGAAGGATCAAGAGAACGGCATCTTGATGTTCGAATACAAATCGCCCGAAGGTCGCGCGGCATCGCCCGGCTCCATCGAGCTCGTGCGCTCGAAGGATCCCGCGGTCCCCGTACGCGTGATCGTGCAGCTCGCGCAGATGCCGAGGTACCACGAGCAGCTCCTCGTCGACTCGCTCGCCAAGAAGATGCGACAAGACTACGGCGACCCGCCGACGCTCCACCCCGCGCCACCACCAAGCGGCGACGCGGGCGCGATCGAAGCCGACGCAGGTCAGTGAGGGATTGGCGGAACGACGACCGAGTTGATCGTCGCTAGATTTCCGCCCGCCGGATAACCGTACGACGCGGCGCTGTCCTCGCCCCATACCGTGATGCCGAACGGACCTTTGCTCGTCGCCGTGTGCGGGCCGTTCTGGCAGTTGTTGTGTTGTGCGACGCCGCCTTTGACGATGTCGACCCACGCGTACTCGTACGTGTCGGCGCCGTCGACGGGCTTCCAGCCGGTGACGTTTCCGACGCAGTCGATGTTCACGTCGAAGTAGCCCTGGCTCGTCTTGTTGCGCACGACGGTGAAGTTCGTCGTCGAGTACGTGACGTCCGAGTAGAAGACGTAGCTCGAGAGGAACTGCGCGGGCGGAACCATCTGACCGTAGTCCTCGTCGCCGAGGTTGTTCGGCGAGCCCGTGCAGCCCGGCATCATGAGCGCGACGTGGAACGGATGCTGCGCGTCTTGGCTCTTCACCAAGAACTCCTTCGTCGACTCGAACTCCGCGAGCTGACCGAGGTTGAGCGACGTGGGCAATCCCGTCTGCGGCGGATCGTACGTGAGCGTCGTGCCGTCGACCGTGCCGGTGAAGCGATAAATGACCGACTCGGGCGTGCTGCCGCGCGGCTCGAACGGAACGATCGCGTACGTCGATCCGAGCGCTTGAATCGGCGCGATCTGCTCGTGGTCGGAGTCGCAGCCGCCGCTCGTCGACGTTGCCGAGCCGAGACACAGATAACCGTTGCCGCTGTTGAACGCGATCGGGTTGTTCGACGAGATGATCGAGCCCGACATGTCCATCGCGGCGGTCTCGCCGCCCGGATAGTTGTATCCGGGTTGCCATTGGATGAACTCGCCCGCGTTGAGCGTGTACGTCGTCTTCACGTTCTGCGGCGCCGCGATGACGCCCGTGCCCGCCGGAAGGTTCGCCGTCGGCACGATGTCGACCGTCGTCCCGTTCTGGAACGCCACGACCTGACCCCAATGCGGACCTTGCGATGACGAGTTGCTTCCGCTCCCGAGCTTCGGAAGCGCCGCGATGTAGTTGTTGCCCCACGCGGACGTCGGATAAAGGAGCGTCGCGCCCGGCAAGTACGAGCTCGCGCCGCCGAACGGAAGAATGTCGTACGCGCTGACGGGGAAGCTCGTCGTGATGTGCCACGCTTGACCGCGACCCGACGCGACGAAGCCCGTGCCCGTCGAGCTCGCCGCCGCCACGGGACACACGTAATTGTCCGACGGGTTGTCGTCCATGAAGAGGACCGCAACTTTGTCTTGCGGAACGCCCGTCGACGGAACGGCGCCCCACGACGCGGGCGCGGTGCCCGTCGCGGAGATGCGGCCGAACTTCGTCGGGTCGTACGTCGAGCCGTTACGATCGACGGTGATGACCGTGTCCTTGCCCCAGTTGTTCGCGAGGAAGATCGCGAAGCACGGCGACGAGTACGACGGTTGGAGACCCGCGAAGAACGACGGCGTCGCCACCATGAAATCGCAACCGATGCTTCCGTGCGCGGCAGCCGCTGCCTGACAAGCCGGAACGCATCCACCGCTCGAGCAACCTTGATCGGGCGGACACGTTTGGATCACGTTGCCTTGCGAGTCGAGGATGTCGTGAAGATCCGGCGAGCACGTCGTCGCGGGTCCGCCGTCGGGATTCTTGCCCGAGTCGATTCCGCAGAATGCGCAGCCCGAGTCACCGCCGATGCTTCCATCGACGTTCACTCCGCTGTCGCCGCCGCCATCGTCACCGAAGCCTTGCCCGCCGTGTCCGCCGCACGCCCAAAAAAGTGCTCCTGCGGAAAGCGTGCAGAATACAAGCAAGTGAGCGTTGCGCATCGTGGTCCACTCCTCTAGCCCACGATGTTAGCTGAATGAATTCTAGCTACCCGCGATCATTTCATGACGCGCCGAGCCAGCGCCCTGCGTCGCGGCCGGGTCGCCGCAGCAGCGGAAGCCGATTTGATAAAAGGTGAAGTTCTCGTCGTGTGCCGTGGTCATCGGGCGACAACGATCGCGTACCGGCCCCCAGTATCCACCCTTGAGCCCGCTCTTGTGCGGATGTCCGCTCTCGTTGACGACCCACTCGTCGACGTTGCCCGTCATGTCGTACGCGCCGAACGGGCTCACACACGCGCTGTTCGCGCCCGACGGGTCTCGCTGATCGAGGCGCGCAATCTCCGCGTCGCGCGTGCGCGGATCGGCGATGAGTCGCTCGTTCGCGTCGGGGTGGGGTTTGTCGATGTTGCAGGCTTCGGCGTTGCGCGCATAGCCGTACGGATACGGAAGGCGCTCGCTGCCTTCGCACGCGAGGGTCCACTCGTTCTCCCCGCAGAGGCGCTTTCCTTCGCTCGCGCAAACCTGTTTGGCCTGCGTCCACGAGACCATCACCTGCGGCTTCGAGCCGGGCGCGTTCGGGTACTCGTATTGATCGATGCAGAAGTGTTTGTGCGTTGAACGAACGGTGCAATCGCTCGTAGGGGCGAACTCCGCGCAGCGCATCTTCGTCTCTGGGTCCAGCCAGCGAAGACACTTCTGCTCGACGTAGGGACAAAAATCGCCCTCGACTTCGACCATGCCCGGCGCGCAGACGGACGACGTGAGCGGCTCGGGGATCGTCGGCGCCTTGAGCCCAGCATTGGCGAGCGTCATGACGGACGTTTCCATCTCGTCGCGAGTCGAATTCATGGCGGGGGCCTCACGCACGCCGAACAGGTACATCCCAACGCCGAACAGCGCCCCAAAACCGCCCACCCTCGCGATTCTCCTCGCCACCGCACCAAACATGGAAACTCGACCCGCTTTCAATCGAGATTCATTGCAATCGGCTGGCCAACGCGAAGCGCGGCGAAGCGCGATTCGCAGCGGTACGGGATTCGCGCTCGTAAGCACTTGGTTCCTGTTGCGAGGTCAGTCGATCGTACGTTCTAGGTGCAAGAGCTTCCAACTTTCGCGAATGAGTTTCGCGTTTGATCATGAGTTTTTGCAGACACGTTCGCGCGTACGATCCGACTCAGCAAACGACGTTTTACGGATCCAGGGCGCTGGGATCATGGCTGCACATGAGAGCGGTCGCCGCGGCGATGTCGATGCTCGGGTCGGCGACGGTCTCGCCTTCGTCCGCGCAGCCATGCGTGCACAGTGCGACTGGAACCGCTGACGCGCTCGGACATGCGAAGACCATCCCGCGCCGGCAGAGAAAGCGTTCGCCCTCGTTTGGGCACGGCTCGTCCGTGCCCGCATCGGGTGGCGGATTCGTCGAGAATCGTCCCGTCGTCGTGGCGCGGCAGAGCGTTTCGGCGAAGCGCGCATCTCGGACGAACGTGACGTCCTCGGCGATGCATCCACGCGTGCAGACCTTCACGCGCTTCCACGCGCACGGGCAGGAAGGACACGCGACGCGCCCTTCGGTGATCTCGACCGCGCCCTCCGTGCAGCGCGCGAGACCGGTCGGACAATCCTGTTTCACGCTCAGCGCGGACGCGACCGGCGAATCGCCGAGCGTCGCCTTCGACACGCACCCGCGATCGCACGCAGCCGCCCAAACGGCAGCGCTCGCGGCGATTGCGATGTATAAGTGCTTCATGTCGAGAGAGCGCATTCGGACCTTCGAAGAGTTCTGGCCTTTTTACGTCCGCGAGCACTCGAAGAAAACAACGCGAACGATCCATTTCGTCGGAACGACCGCCGTGATGGCGCTCGTCGCGTACGCGGCGTTTCGACGCAAGGCGTGGCCGCTCGCCGTCGCGCCGTTCGTCGGTTACGGCCCCGCGTGGTTCAGCCATTTCTTCATCGAAGGCAACAAGCCCGCGACGTTCAAGTACCCGCTCTGGTCGCTCAAGGCCGATTTCGTGATGTGGTCGAAGATTGCGCGCGGAACGATGGACGAAGAAGTCGCGCGCGTTCTCCGCAACGAACCGGAGAAGCACGACACGCACGAACGTACAGCGCACGCTCCAAGCTGATCCCACCGCGACCGTACCTCTAGACACGCGCCCGAGCGGCGGCGATGCTTCGTCCCTCAACCAATCGATGGAGGAAGCGATGGGGTTTCTCGACACGCTGAAGAACATGTTCGGAGGGGCAGCGAAGGCAGCTCAAGACGCCGTGCAACAAGGGACGCAGCAGCCGCAGCAACAAGCCGCTGCAGCCGCGCCACCGCCGGCCGCGGAGGAGCATCACGAGGAAGAAGCCCCCGATCCGGATCGCCGTGACTACGAGATGGAAGCCAAGGACGACTCCGCCGGCTTCGACCTCCTCAATGATTTGCCCGGCTACTACACCGCCGAGTTTCGCATCGAGCAGGCGTGGGAAGACGAAGCGCAGCGCGCGCAACTGTTTGCAGAATACAAGATTCGCGATCAGCAGCACTATCGCCAGGTCAAGGCGACGGTCGAGCGCTTCATCCAATCGCCGAAGGCGCAAGCGAAGTACGGCGACGTCGGCGACATCATGCACGTCAAGATGAAGGCGACGCAGGACTACATGATGAAGGGCATGCAGGCGCAGATGGCGCCAGGCGGGAAGCTCGCCGGCGAGGTCGAGCCGGTCGAAGGCGTGTCGCTCGAGCTTTGGGCGGAGCAGATGGTCAGGGTCGCGAATGGAGCGAGCATCGACGACGTCTGCAAACAAGTCGGATGCGACAAGGCCAAGTGGGATCGCGTGAGCGCGGAGTGGAACGCGCGCATGTCGCGCGACACGACGGCGACGATCGCGACCGCGTACGGCAACGCGTTCACGAAGGCGCAAGCGAAGCCAGGCGTGTCGAACAGCCCGTACGCGGCGGCCGCGCAAAACCCGGGCAAAGGCGACATGCCGATGCCGTTCGAGCGCTACGTCGAAATCATGGAAGCGCAGAACGCGCTCACCGCGCAGGGACAGGACGCGCAAGCGGTCTTGAAGAAGCTCGGCATCACCGTGATGGATTGGTCGAACCTCGGCGCGTGGTTCTCGGCGTACATCAGCGAGAACGCGATGCGAAACGACGGCGCCGTGCACAAGGAGTTCACGCGCCTCTCGGAGAAGTACAAGGCGAAGTACGCGACGGCGAAGTCCGACGCGGACATCAGCTTCTAATCCCATGCCCGTTCTTCCTCACCTGCAGGGAACTGCAGCGTGGATCGAAGAGCAGAGCGCGCGCGTGCTCGAAGTCGGAAGCACGTGCGCGCTCGGCGGTGATGCGGCTTGGGATGGCGTGCTCGCCGATTTCGGCGTGACGCCGCTCCCGCCCGAGGAACGCAAACGTCACATCGCGGAGGGGCCGAAGCGTCAGCGCGGCGCGCTCCCCATCGAAGTGCGCTTTGCGATCACGTCGCTCTACGAACGCGCACGAACGAGCGTGCGCGCGATGGACATGAAAGCCGAGACGTCGGAAGAGAACGCGCTCGTCGCGAAGATCGAGCAGCGCCTCGCGCACCTCGTCGACGAGATCACGCGCGAGCATTTGCAGCGCGTCACGCCGCAAGCGCCGACGACGTCGAGCATCTTCGCGAACGCGCGCGCAACGACGCCGAATTACGGCGGCGGTGTGAAGGCCGGGATGAATCAAATGAAATGCACGTCGTGCGGCGCGCCTCGCAAAAACGAGAGCGACTCGCTCACGTGCGTCTATTGCGGAGGGAAGCTCCAATGAGTGACGCGTTGATCGCGCGGTGGGATGCGTTCTTGGCCAACATCAAAGAGCGCTTCGATCAAATCATGCAGGAGTCACGCGACGGCTGCGCGCAGCTCCTCGCCGACTCGAACTACGATCCGATTCCCATGGGCAACGCGTGGGGTGCGATGGAGCGCCGCGCGAAGGATCTCTCGACGAAGGTCGACGAGACGTGGCGCCAGCAAGTCGAGCCGAAGTTCGAAGAGGCGAACGTGGCGCGTCCGATCATCGCGCAGCAATCGCAAAAGGGCGACAGTTTCCGCGATTGGATGGAGCTCGAGATCGAAAAGACGCGCATCGGGATTTATTGCAAGTGCGCGCGCGACGTCGCCGAGATCGAGCAGCGCGAGAAGCAAGGCGGCTACCCGTGCAAGCAGTGTGGCGCTCCCCTCACCGTCCCGATCACGTATCGCGTCGTGAACATTCCGTGCGTGCACTGCCGCACCGTGAACGAGTACGAGCCCGGCACGCGCACGCGCTACACCGAAGCGAGCTGCCTCCACTCGCTCTGCCAAGAAGCCGCGTGGAACGAGTACGTCGCGATGCACAACGCCGAGACCGCGTTTCGTCGCGCGCGCCCGCACACGATCCAGCACATTCAAGCGTGGGAGGCGGCGCAGATCGCTTACCACCGAAAATATCTGACGAAGCGCCTCGACTACTTGCCGGATCAAGCGCCGTCGTTCGCGAAGGATCTCGCCGGGCGCATGGAACACTTTTACGTGTACGGCGTGCAGAACGACGCCGAGTGGATCAAAGCGGGTCGCCCGCGCGCAGCGCTTTAGTCACACTACAAATACGTCGTGTGCGCGTACGCGGTGATCTCGCGGCGCAGATCTTCGTCGACGAGGAGCGGAGACTCGAGGAGCGACGTCGCGTTCCATTTTCGCGGCGTCCCGTCGAACGCCCTCGATGGTCGCGAGATTTCTCCGCCGTGCGCTTTCATGTCGACGAAGATCCCGCGCGCGCACTTCGTCGCCAACGCGTGCCAGTCGGGCACGACGCTCGCGGGGTCGACGTTCGCTTGCTTCGCTTGATCGAGCGCGCCATCGAGCTTGTCGCACGCGCCGGCTTTGCCCTTCTCGACGGCATCGCGTCCGTCGGCGAGCTCCCACGACGCGCGATCGTTCGGGTCGAATGGATACTTCGCGTGAGCCGACGTCATGCTCGCGAGGAGCGCGCCGCCCACGGGGACGATCGCAATGACGCTCGCGATCACGGTCGACGCCCATTTGCGCGTGGACGCCGCGCCGACGACTGCGGCGACCGCACCCAGCACGAACGGCACGGCCGACGCGCCGAAACCGATCTTCGCGGCGCATTGCGCTTCACGAAACCCTTCGACGCGAATGCGCTCGGCCGTCGTCTCGTCGATGGCGCCGGCGGATTCCGAGAGCGCGCGATCGGTCGTGCGGAGCCCCGATTGCATGCCGAGCACCGCGACGCTCGACGCGATGGCGCTGACGACGAGCGCGGCGATCCCGATTCGCCGCGCAGCGCGCCTCGAAAAAACGAGCGTGATGGCCCCGCCGAGCGCGACGAGAGCGCCGAGCGCTCCCAAGAGCAAACTGGCGTACGCCGCGATGCCGCCGCTCTTGAGCATCTCGAAGAGGCTCATGGAATGCGGCATCGTGACACGAATCTGATACGTTTGACGATGGAGGGTTCCCGTGCGCCGTCTTCTTCTCTTCTTCGCTTCCGTCGCGCTAGCTGCGTGCACTCAAGACTTCGACGTGTTCACGCCGGACGGAGGCGCAGTCGACGCGCCCGGCGACGCACCTCCAGCGGACGCTTCGACGGACGCGCCGAAAACCGACGGCGGCACGGACGGCGCGCCAACCGACGCGAACTCAGGCGACGGCGCGCTCACGTTCGTGTGTGGAACGAATGGCACGGTGTCGGACTGCTCGCAGTGCGCGGGCCAACCCGAACCGTGTGTATTCTGCAACCAACAGAATCCGTCGATGCTCGCAGGCCGATGCCTCGCCGCGAATGCCTCGTGCTTCGGCGCTCAGCCCAACGGCTACGGCTTCTGCGCGTGCAACAACAACGCGAGCGCGTGCCCCGAAGCGTACGAAGTGTGTCGCATGGGCTTTTGCCGAACGTGCACCGACTCGAACAACAATAACGGTCTCACGTGCAAGAGCGGCGGAACGTGCGCCCCCTTCGACGGCGGCTGTTAGTCACGATCAAGGCGAAAGCGTGATGCGCCCGTCGCTCGGCGCACACGGCGTCGCATAGTTTCCGGTTTGCGTGCTGCGGTAGCACGCGTCGGGCGCAAAGGCGGTCTTCGTCGTGAAGCCCGCCTTGCCGATCGCGAGCGAGCACTTCCCCGCGTTCGCCGCGCCCGACACACCGCCAAACGCGAAGTGCCCCGACGCGTTCGTCATCTGCGTTTGTGCGACGGGGCCCGCGCCCGTTCCGCCCCCCGGACACCCGAGCGAGACGCTGGCGCCATCAACCGGCGCGCCCGCCGGATCGACGACGGTGCCCTCGATCTTCCAACCGGGATCACACCCAGCGACGACGACGACGAGACACCATGCGCGCATGCGCAGAGCATAAACCCCGAGCTCCTCGCGTGCGCAGGCTTGCGCGCGCGATGAGACTACGTCTCGATGAACGGCTTCAGCTGCTTGCTCCGCGATGGATGGCGAAGCTTGCGAAGCGCCTTGGCTTCGATCTGACGGATGCGCTCGCGCGTGACCTCGAAGTCTTGTCCGACTTCTTCGAGCGTGTGGTCGCTCTTCTCGCCGATGCCGAAGCGCATGCGGAGAACTTTTTCTTCGCGCGGCGTCAGCGTCTTCAAGACGCGGCGCGTTTGCTCCGCGAGGTTCATGTTGATGACGGCTTCCGCCGGCGACACGACGCTCTTGTCCTCGATGAAGTCGCCAAGGTGCGAATCTTCCTCTTCGCCGATGGGCGTTTCGAGGGAGATCGGCTCTTTCGCGATCTTGAGGACCTTGCGGACCTTGTCGAGCGGGAGCTCCATCTTCTCGGCGATCTCTTCCGGCGTCGGCTCGCGGCCGAACTCCTGAACGAGATAACGCGAGGTGCGGATCAGCTTGTTGATCGTCTCGATCATGTGCACGGGGATACGAATCGTGCGCGCCTGATCGGCGATGGCGCGCGTGATGGCCTGACGGATCCACCACGTCGCGTACGTCGAGAACTTGTAGCCGCGTTTGTACTCGAACTTGTCGACGGCCTTCATCAGGCCGATGTTGCCTTCCTGGATCAAATCCAAGAACTGCAAGCCGCGGTTCGTGTACTTCTTCGCGATCGAGACGACGAGACGAAGGTTCGCCTCGACGAGCTCGGCCTTCGCCTTCTCGGCGACGCGCTCGCCCGTGCGAATTTCGTCGTACGTGTTGCGGAGCGACTTGATGTCGAGTTGGAGCTCCTCCTCGACCTTCTTCAAGTTCTTCTGCGCGGCCGAGTGCGACGCGAGGACCTCTTCGGTCGTCACGGCGAACTTGCGCTTGAACTTGCGCTCTTCGTTGGCGTCGCCGCGGGCCGAACGCGCTTCCTTGCGGAGCGTGTCCATGTCGATGCCGGCGCGCTTGGTGAGCTCGGTGTTGCCCGACTCCGCGCGCTCGATCTTCTGGATCAATTGGCGGAGCTTGGCGACGACGCGATCGATCGTCTTCTTGTTGAGGCGCATCTCTTCGAGCGTCTCGACCATCTTCTGGCGAACGCTCCAGAGCTCGGCCTCGACGTTCTTCTTGCGCGACTGCGCGCACGTCTCGAGCTGCTCGGTGAGATCTTGGGCGACCTTGTCGAGGTGTTTGACCTTGTCGATCAAACGAAGGATGCGGCGGTCGGCCTCTTCTTCGTCGAACTCGCGGTCTTCCTCTTCGACGTCGCGAATGATTTCTTTGACGCGGATCTTCCGTTTGCGGAGCTTGTCGCCGAGGTCGATGATCTCGCGCACCGCGACCGGTGAGTTGAGGATCGCGCCGAGGATGGCGTGCTCGCCTTGCTCGATGCGCTTCGCGATTTCGACTTCGCCCTCGCGCGTGAGAAGCGAGACGCTTCCCATCTTGCGGAGGTACATGCGAACGGGGTCGTTCGACTTCGAGTAGTAGCCGTCGACGTCTTCTTCCTTCGGCGCCGCGCCGACGGCGCTCGAGCCCTGCGTGCGCTCGATGGCTTTGTTCTTGTCGACTTCTTCTTCGACGATGCGCTTCGGCGCGATCTTCACCTGCGTCGCGGCATCGACGATCTCGATGTCCTCGTCGCCGAGCATGCCGAGCGCGTCGTCCATCTGATCGGCCACGACCGGATCAGCGGGGACCGCGTCGTTCACCTCGTCGTAGGTGAGGAAGCCCTTCGCCTTGCCTTCGGCGATGAGGGCTTGGAGCTTGGCGTTGCCTTGCTTCTCACCATTCTCGAGCTTGGCTTTAGACGGGCGATCCGAGTCCGACATCGAGCGCTTGCTCGGGCGCTCCACTTCGATGGACCGCTTCGATGCGCGCTCCTCGACCTTGTGGACTTTCGCTTTTCCGTTTTTTGAATGGCCGTTCGTATGCTTCGTGCCCATCGCGCCTCGTTGTCATGCTGCGTGCTGCGAACCGAATCCTGCCCGCCCTTGAACCGTGACTGAGTCCCCGTCAGCGCATCGCTCTGATCCAATAGCCGTTAAGCCGCAAAGGCTTGGATCGCCGGAGGCATTTGCGCAAGAAACTCCGACGTGTAAAGCGTTTTTTCCCTGATCGGTGAAGTTTTCGTCATTTAAGGCCACGGCGCTTTTTGAGTTTTTCGGCCAAATCGCCCGCCAAACGGGCGGCTTCGTCGAAAGCCACCTCTCCGCGCTGCTCGGACGTGACGTCCTCGGTCTCGCGCCCGTCTTGGATGAGGCGGAGGCGGTTGAGGGCGGTGTCGACCTCGGCTTTTGCCTCGGCGAGGGTTTCGTATTTCGGGGCTGCGAGGTGTTTAGCAGCAAAACCGCGAATGGGCTCTTCGAGGCGTGAAAGAAACTCCGTCGCGTAGAGCTTGTCGCCGGAAGCGAACGTGCGAAGGAGCGCGATGGTGGTCGCCGCCGACTCGGTGAGCATCGAGGCGCCGTTTGCGATTTCCGGTTCGTCGAGCAATTGAGGAAACTCGATGATCGCGCCGACGATCGCGAACATCGCCGCCTGCCCGGTGGTCTTTTGGTAGCGCGCGCGATCGGGCGGTGCGTTCACCTCGCCGGGCCGGAGCTTGTGCGGCGCTGTGCGCGGCGTCTTTGCGATGCGCATCACCGCCGCTTCGAGCGCGCGGAACGCGTCGGGCGAGTGGTTGCCGCGCGCGCTCTCTTCGCGCTTCACGAGGTCGAGCCGGCCGGACAAAAGATCGACGCGCTGTTTGAGCGTCGCGCGGTGGAGCGGATCGTCTTCGTCCGCGAGGAGCTTCGCGACGGATTGAACGCGCGCGGCCTTCTCGCTTCCGTCGGCGGCGTTGAACCCTTCGTCGAGCAAATCGTCGATGAGAAACTCGACGAGACCTCGCGCAGCCGAGATCGCGTCCTTCACGGCGTCGATTCCTTTGTCGCGCGCGAGCGCGTCGGGATCGCTCCCCTGCGGCATCGTCGCGACGCGCACCGAGACTCCGGCGACGCGGCACGGCTCGCGCGACGCGCGCGTCGCCTTGCGCCCCGCCGCGTCTCCGTCGAAACAGAGAACGACGCGGCCCGTGTAGCGCCGAAGCAGCTTCGCCTGCTCGTCGGTGAACGCGGTCCCGAGCGGCGCGACGACGTTCTGAAGCCCGCGCGCATGCAGCGACACGACGTCGAAGTTTCCTTCGACGAGCACGGCGACGTCTTCTTGGCGAATCGCGTGACGCGCCTGGAACAAACCGAAGAGGAGATTGCCCTTCGTGTAGACGGGGCTCTCCGGCGAGTTCACGTACTTCGGCGGCGGGTCTTTTTGTTTGTCTTGATTGGGAAGCTCGCGGAGGGCGCGCCCCGAGAACGCGACGACGCGACCTTGCGTGTCGCTCACCGCGAACATCAAGCGATGGCGAAAGCGATCATAGTGACCGCTTCCGCCCGGCCGCGGAACGAGGAGCCCGACTTCTTCGGCGAGCGCCGGCGAGAGTCCCTGCGCCTTCAAGTGCTGCGCGAGCGAGTCCCACGATCCCGGCGCGTAGCCAATGCGAAATTGTTGGAGCACGTCGTCACCGCTCTGCTCTGAGCGAGCCGCTGGCGAGCTCTGCGAGACGGGGCGTTGCCCCCCCTGTCCCCCCAACTCGGAAATAGTCCGCGGTGTTCCAATTCTTCGACCGCGTACGCGCGATCGGCGTGCTCGCGGAGCTGCTGCTCGTAGAACGTCGCTGCGACGGAGAGCACCGCGTAGAGATCGTCTTTGTGTTTCTTGTGGCGATCGGCTTCGCTTGTGTCGCGCTTGAGATCCTCGTGCACCTCGATGCCGCATCGATCCGCGAGCGCGCGCACGGCCTCGGGGAACGTGAGCCCATCGTGCTTCATCAAGAAGTCGATCGCGCTGCCGCTCTCGTGACAACCGAAGCAGTGGAAGAACCCGCGGTCCGGGTTCACGTGGAAGCTCGGCGTCTTCTCTTTGTGAAACGGACAAAGTCCGACCCACGAGCGCCCGCGTTTCTTCAGCGACGGAACGCTCTCTTGGATGACCGCGACGACGTTGGTTCGTTCGCGGACGAGCGCGATGGTCTCGGGTGAGATCATCGAGCTCCGTGGAGCGAAGCGGAGCGGAGCGAGTTGTCCCGGAGCATGACAGCGAAGCGCTCTGCCGTCGTGCAACGCACGCGTAGTTGTGTCAAGGTCCGCCGCATGAGGACCCTCTTTGCTTTGTCGATCGTGATGGTGGTTGCGTGCTCGAACGGAGGCGGGAACGGCGACGCAGGACCGGACGGAACGACGAGCGATACGGGCGCGAACACCTGCACGTCGGACGTCGACTGCGTGAAGTCGGGCGACCACTGCTACTTCCCGATGACGGGTGGATGCTCGTCGCCGGGAACGTGCATCACGTACTCGCAACCCGTGACGTGCACGCCGAACGTCGCGTGCGAATGCGACAACACGACGATCTCGGTTTGTGCGCCCGCCGGATACGTGACGTTCCCCGTGAAAGCGACGGGCGCGTGCGTGGACGACGGCGGCACGGACGCAGACAGCGCGACGGACGCGACGGCCGATGCCGACGACGCGAGCGACGCATCACCAGAATGAAAGATCCGCGGAGAGCCGCGCGCGCAAACCGGCGACCTGCGCGAACTGCTCCGACGTGAACGGGAGCATGTAACCGACCTTCGCGCCGATCTCGAAGTTGCGCGTCGCGTAGAAGTGCAGGCCGCCGAACGGCGTCAGCAAACCGAGGGTCGTCGTTTGTTTCTGGAAGAGCACGCCGCCCTCGAGCCCGAAATACGGAATCAAGAATCGACGCGCGGGATTTCGCTCGATCGACAAATCGAATCCGAGGAGCGGCATGAACGCGGGGTCGACGTTGTTCGCCGTCGAGAAGAGCACGTCGAAGTCGAGGTAGATGCTCCCGTGGCTCGGCCCGCGCTTTTCGTTCTGATGAACCCATCGCACGCCGAGAAACTCGATCGAGAAACCCTGAAACACGCCGAGCGTGCTCGTCGATCCAGGAACCCAGAGCGAATAGCCGACGCCGGGCATGAAGAAGCTCTCGTGCTCGTCTTCGACGATGAGCTTGATCTCGCGATCGACCTTCGTCTTGCCGTCCGTGACCGTCGCGATCACGTGATAGACGCCGAGGTCGTCCGCGGTCGGCGTCCACGAGACTTGCACTGCGCCTTCCGTCGCTTCGGCCTTCGCGTCCTTCGGGAGCCCGCTCAGGCTGTACGTGAGCGGATCGTTGTCGGCGTCGGTCGCGCGGACGGTGAACTGGATGGACGAGGTTTCGCTGCCCGTCTTTTCCTTCGGCGTCGTCTGATCCCATTCGGGCGCGTGATTGTTCGGGTCGACGACGATCGCGCCCGCGGCGAGCACCAACAACGAAAGCACGACCTCTTGGTATCACACGGTCGCGCTTTTCTTGGGCCGCGTGCGCCCTATCTCCACTTCCCAGAGGGCGCGGCGAAATGCTAAACGCGCGCACACCCCCATGACAGAGAGCTCGGTCGATTCTCGCATCCGGAAAAGGCAAAGTCGTTCAAGTCATCGGGCCCGTCGTCGACGTCGAGTTCGGCGCGGGCAAGCTCCCGAAGATTTTGAACGCGCTCAAGCTGACGAACCCCGGCATCTCGAAGGACAAAGACAACCTCACGCTCGAAGTCGCCCAGCACCTCGGCGAGAGCACGGTGCGCGCCGTCGCGATGGACACGACCGACGGCCTCGTCCGTGGGATGGAAGTGCGCGATACCGGCTCGCCGATTCAAATGCCCGTTGGTCCCGAGTGTTTGGGACGCATCCTCAACGTCATCGGTGAGCCGGTCGACGAAGCGGGGCCGGTCAGCGCCAAAAAGCGAATGCCGATCCACCGCTTGCCGCCGAGCTTTCAAGACCAATCGACGAAGGTCGAGATCTTCGAGACCGGCATCAAGGTCATCGACCTGCTCGCGCCCTACCGCAAAGGCGGCAAAATCGGCCTCTTCGGCGGCGCCGGCGTCGGCAAGACCGTCCTCATCCAAGAGCTGATCAACAACATCGCGAAGAAGCACGGCGGCGTGTCGTGCTTTGCGGGCGTCGGCGAGCGCACGCGCGAAGGAAACGATCTCTGGCTCGAGTTCAAAGAAGCAAAGCTCGAGAGCGGCGATCCCGTCCTCTCGAAGGCCGCGCTCATCTTCGGACAAATGAACGAGCCGCCGGGCGCGCGCGCGCGCGTGGCTCTCTCCGCGCTCACGGTCGCCGAGCACTTCCGCGACGAAGAAGGACAAGACGTCCTCCTCTTCATCGACAACATCTTCCGCTTCACGCAAGCGGGCTCCGAAGTGTCGGCGCTCCTCGGACGCATCCCGAGCGCCGTCGGTTACCAGCCGACGCTCGCGACGGAGATGGGCGGCATGCAAGAGCGCATCACGTCCACGAACAAAGGATCGATCACGAGCGTCCAGGCGATCTACGTCCCCGCCGACGACTTGACCGACCCCGCGCCTGCGACGACGTTCTCGCACTTGGACGCGACGACGACGCTGAACCGCGCGCTCACGGAGATCGGAATTTATCCCGCGGTCGACCCGCTCGACTCGACGTCGACGCTGCTCGACGCGAACGTCGTCGGCGAGCGCCACTACGGCGTCGCACGCCGCGTCCAAAACACGTTGCAGAAATACAAAGACCTGCAGGACATCATCGCGATCCTCGGCATGGATGAACTCTCCGAAGACGACAAGCTCGTCGTCAAGCGCGCGCGCAAGATCCAACTGTTCTTGTCGCAGCCGTTCTCCGTCGCGTCGCAGTTCACCGGTTTGCCCGGCGCGTATGTTCCGGTCGAGGAATCGATCGAGGGCTTCGAGCAAATCCTCGATGGCAAATACGACAACGACAGCCAGTATCCGGAAAAAGCGTTCCACCTCGTTGGCAACATCGAGGCGATGAAGGCCAAGGCGCAGAAGCTCGTCGCAGAGGCAGCGAAGAAATAATGGCGATCGCGCTCGAGATCGTGACGCCGAAGGGCCGCGCGCTCAACGCGGACGCGGACGAAATCACCGCGCCCAGCGCGGATGGCGAGTTCGGCGTGCTCCCCGGTCACCTCGCCACGCTCGCGGCGCTTCGCGCGGGGATCGTCTCGTATCGCAACGGGACCGAGTGGAAGCGCTGCGCAGTAGGCGCGGGCTTCGTCGAAGTCGGCGCGGATCGCGTGCTCATGCTGACCGACGAGTTCACGCTGCGCGAGGCGGTCGATCCGGTCGTCGTGCGCACGGACCTCAAAGAGGTGCAGAGCGACATCGCCAAGCTCGAAGTCGAAGCGAGCGACCGCAGCACGGAACAAGGTCGCGTCGCAGCGGCGCGGCTTCAAGGGCTCATCGCGCGCGAGAATTGGCTCGCGGCCGAGCTCGAGCTCTACGGCGACCCGCCTCCTCCGACGATGCGTCCTTACGAAGAGTTCGGACCATCGCCGATCGACGAGACCGCGGGCGGCGAAGAAGAGCCCAAGGCGAGCTGACGCGCGATGCCTGCGAGCAGCAGCGCGACGCGTGTGCTTTCGATCATCCTCGGGCTGGGGGCCGTCGGGGTCGCCGTCGCGCTCACGTGGCAAGGGATGAGCAAGTGGCGGCCGCCGAAGATCCAACTCGATGGCGGCGCGCACGTCGCGTTCGATCTCGATGCGAGCCTCGCTTTCGATCTCGATGCGGGCCCAGAGCCGCCGCGCGAGGTGCGCGACGGCGGCGTCGGGTTCGTCATGCTCGACGGCACGCCCGTCCCGCCGCTTCTTCCGACGGCGCCGCGCAACGTTCGCTTCGGCGTCGTGCTCGTCTCTTATGCGGGCGCAGAAGACGCACCGCGCGGGGCGCGCCCGAAGGCGGACGCAAAAGAGCTCGCCGAAAAGCTCGCGGCGCAAGCCAAGAGCGATTTTCACGCGGCCGTCCGGCGGGGCGATGAAGGCTCGGCGGACGACGTCGGGAGCATGCGACGTGGCGTGCTCGAGCCAGCGCCGGAGTACGTCCTCTTCACCCTTCAGCCGGGCACTGTAAGCGACCCGATCGACACGCCGCGCGGCTTCTGGATCGTCAAGCGCATCGAATGACTGCTTAAAACGTGATACGAATGGCGGCTGGCCCATGTCCACGATCGACATCACGCGCAATCACAAACTCAGCATCGACGACGCGAAGAAACGCGCTGAAGAGTTCGCGAAGTCCATGGAAACCAAGCTCGGTTTGAGCTGGAAGTGGTCCGGAAACACGATTCTCTTCGAAGCGCCGTCGGGGGCCGCCAAGGGCACGAAGGGCGACGTCCGCGTCACGGACGATGCGGTCCGTGTGACGGTCGATTTGCCTTTCATGCTGCGTGTCATGAAGGGCACCATCGAGAGCAAGATTCACGAGAAGCTCAATCAGCTTTTGTGATCCGCAATCCATGTCGACCGAGTCCCAAAAGTCGGGCGAGGGGGCGAGCGTCGAAAGTGACGCCGCGTTCGTGCGCGCCGAGATCGCGGCGACGCAGGACAAACCTCGACAGGCGCGCCTCCTCGGCGAGGCCGGCGAGATCGCCGAGCGCGAAGGCGACGAGCCGACCGCCGCGCGCGACTACCTCGCCGCGTTCAACGCGGACCCGACGTTCCGCGAGCCGCTCGAAGCGCTCGTGCGGCTCCTCGAGCGGCGGCGCTCGCTCAAGAACCTCGGACGCGTGATCGACGCGCTCGTTCGCGCCGCGCAGACTCCGTCGGAGAAAGCGCGCGCGCTCGTGATGCGCGCGGCGTACGCAGAAGACGTTCAGAACGATTTCGAAGTCGCCAAAGGCTCCGCGCTCGAAGCGCTCTCCGCGGCGAAGGAGACCGACGCGGAGATCCCCGAGTACGCGAGCGTCGCGCTCACGCTGGAGCTCGTCGCCGCGCGACTCGAGGATGGCGCGCTCCGCGAAGAAGGGCTCGTCGAGCGCACGCGCGGCGCGGGCGACCCGACGTGGAAAGCGCTCCTCTTGCTCGACATCGGGCGCATGGCAGCGAAGCGCGGAGAAGTCGAACGCGCGCTCGCGATCTACGCTGAAGCACGCGCGCTCGGAGCGGAGGCCACGTTCGCCGCGACGCTCGAAGCGGAGCGGCTCGCGAAGAGCGACCCGGGGTTGCCCGGAAGCGAAGAAGCGAGGGCGCGCGGCGACGCGTACGCCGACGCGCTCGAAGCGCAAGCCGCGCTCGTCGGTGAAGCGCTCGCAGACGAAGCGCGCATCAAAGAGCTCGGCGTTCCGCGTTGGGCGCTCCACCGCGCGTTCCTCGTCGACGCGTATCTCCGCGCAGCCGATGCGAGGCGAATGCGTGGCGAGCTCGGGCGCGCGGCGAACCTGCTCGATCGCGCCATCGCGGCGATTCCGGAGCCGCCCGCCGTGACGGACGAAGCGCCGACGGAGACGAAGGTCGACCCCGACGTGCTCTTGCGCGACGCGGTCATCTCCGCACGCATGCGCGTCGCGGAGCTGCTCGGCGACACGGCGCACGCAGCGACGCTCGCGGAGGCGCGCCTCGCGCACGAGAGCGACGGACCGACCGCCGCGGCGCTCGCGATGCGCATCGCGGAGCAAGCGGCGTCGACGGGCGACGCGGGTCGCGCGCTCGAAGCGGTGACGCGCGCGGTGAAACACGACGCGTCGTGCGTTCCCGCGCGCGTGCTCCAGCTCGACATCCTCGCCGACACGGGCGACTCCGGTGGTTACGCCGAGCAGCTCGAATCGCTGTGCGACGCGTTCCCGACGGACGAAGCGCGCGGGCGCGCGTTCTTGCTCTCTGCGTTCGTGTGGGGCGCGCGCGTCGGAGAAGTTTCGGCGGCGAAGGCAGCGCTCTCGCAAGCGGGAATGTTCGGCGTGCCGCAGCAGACCGTCGCGCGCGTCTCGCACGCGCTCGCCACGATGGCCGCGGACTCGGCGTGGCAAGACGAAGCGCTCCGCCGCGTCATCCAGAGCGGCGCGGAGGGAAACGAGCTCGCGCAATCGTGGTTCGCGCTCGCGCGACTGCGGCTCGCGCGAAACGACGCAGAGGGTGCGAAGAAGGCGATCGCGGAGCTCGCGTCGCTCCCGCAAACCGCGTGGCTCGGACGCGCGCTCGAAGCGTTCTTGCCTGGGTCGTCGGCGGATCCGACAACGGCGCTCCGCGCGCTCGCGTCGCAAGAGTCGGACGCGGATGCAGCGCGCGCGCTCGAGATCGTCGCCGCGCTCCGTGCGGTGCAAACGGGGGACGAAGGCGGCGCGCGCGGCGTGCTCCGCGACGCCGCCGCCGCGAAGCCGGAGGACTTGCTCGTCGCGACCTTCCTCGCCGAGCTCGAGGTCGCCGCGGGTGATCCAACGGCCGCGGCGATCGTGGTCGAGGCTTCCGCGAACGCGACGACCGACGCGCTCGCGGCCGCTGCGCTCTTCATTCAAGCAGGCATCTTGCGCTGGCGCGTCGGTGACAAAAAGGGCGCGCTGGATGCGTTCGCCGCCGCCGCCGAGAAGCTTCCGCACTCCGAAGACGATCGCCCGACGGTCGCACAAACGCTCCTCGGGTGGGCATCGCGCGGCGTCGATCCGGACACGCTCGAAGCACGTCGTGTCGCGATCGATCGCGCGCAAACCGCGGGCGGCGACGCGCGCGTGCTCGGCATCGAGCGATTCGCGACGGAGATCGTGTCAGGCGATGGGGGCGCGGCGGGCGAGGCGCTCGCGATCGTCGAGGAAGCGGCGACGGGAGATCTCGCGGTCGCGGCCGCGCTCGGTCGACTCTTGTGGCCCGATGGCGCAAGCGATCGCGCGGCGTTCGGCGCCGCGATGGATCGACTGCGCGAAGCGGGCTCGGCCGCGCTCGCTGCGTCGGAGCGTTATCGCGCCGTGCGCGACGGCGATCCCGCGGAAGCGACGCACGCAGCGCGCGAATGGTTCGACGTCGGCGGCGGTGCGTCGGCTGCGCTCGAGTGGCTCCTCTGCGCGACGCGTCTCGGCGATGCAGCGCACGAAGCGGACGCGCGCGACGCGCTCGCGCGCGCTCTCGGCGGCGAAGCAGGCGAAGCGATCCAAGCTTGGTCGGGATTGCTACGCGGTCTCCACGGGCAGAACCCGCTCGTCTCCGGCGACACCTCTCCCGCGCGACTCGCAGCGATCGAGCTCGCGCCTCCCGGATCGGATCCGCGGCGGCGCGCGGCAGCGCTCTGCAACATCGGCGACGCGCTCGGAGCCGAGACGCAAGCGGACGCGATGGGCGTCGGCGCGTGGTCGCTCTTGATGATGGGCGATGTGTCGGGCGCGCTCGATGCGTTCGCTGCGGTCGCACAAGGCAACCCGGAGGATCTCGCGGCGTGGGAAGGCATGCGCACCGCAGCCGAAGCGCTCGACGCGAAAGAAGCGCAAGCGCGCGCGGCCGAAGAGCTCGGCGCGCGATGCGGAGATGCTGCGCGCGGCGCTGCGTTCTGGGAAGAAGCCGCGCATCTTTGGCTCGCGGTTGGTCGGGACGACGTCGCAGAGGCGGCGTTCGACGCGAGCTTCACGCGCGACCCGCGGCGCAGCGGCGCGTTCGACAAATTGTTTCGTCGCGTGCGCGAGCGCAAAGACGGCGAACGGCTCCTCACGCTCATCGCGACGCGCCTCGACAACACCGACGATCCGCCCGAGGTCGCAAAGCTCTATTGGGAGCAAGCGCGCGTGCTGCGCGAGAAGGGCGACGCCGACGGCGCGCTCTCCGCGCTCGAGAACGTCACGATGATCGAGCCCGATCACGTCGGCGCGCTCGCGCTGACGGGCGAAATTTTCTTGAAGCGTCAGATGTACGCGGAAGCCGCGGACCGCCTCTCTCACCTCGCCTCGCTCGACGCGGCGCCGCCGAAGAACCGCATCACCGCCGGCGTCGCGGCGGTCGACATTTTCGAGAACAAGCTCGACCAAGGAAAGCGCGCGGTGGAAGTGCTCGTGATGCTCCACAAAGCGGGGCTGTCGACGCTGCCGGTGCGCGAGAGGCTCGCGAAGTCGGCGGCGCGCGCGGGCGCGTGGGAAGAAGCCGTCGCGATCCTCGAGCGGCTGATGACCGAGCGCCAAGAACGCGAGGGGTGCGTCGATGCGGCGCGCCTCGCGATGACGATCTATCGCGACAAGATCGGCGACAAGAAACGCGCGGCGGCGTCGCTGACGAAAGTGCTCGAGGAGATTCCGGGCGACGCCGAAGCGCTCGACGTGCTCCTCGACATCGAGATCCCGAGCAAGCGCGCGCTGCTCGAGCACGCGCGAGACAGCGTGCTCGCGGCGACGCAGAAAGCGCCGAACGATCCGGACAATGCGAAGCGGCTTGTTCGCATCGCGACCGGGCTCGGCGATGCGTCGCTCGAGGGCGCGGCCGCAGCCGTCGCGATCGCGATGGGTGGATCGGACGCGCACGTCGAAGGCGCGCTCGCGCGACTGCGCGGACGCAGCGCGCGCGCGATGCCTCAGTGGGCGCTCTCCGGCGAGAATTTACGCCTCTTGTGCGCGCCGCAAGACGAGGGCGCGCTCGCCGGCCTCTTTCAGCTCATCGCGCCCGCCGTCGGCGAAGCGCTCGGCCCGACGCTCGCGGCGCTCGGCGTCGGCAAACGCGATCGCGTCGACGCGCGCGCCGGGCTTCAGCTTCGCAGCGACGTCGCCGCGTGGGCAGGCGCGTTCGGCATCGGAGAGGTCGAGCTCTACGTGGGCGGTCGCGATCCGCTCGGCGTGCAAGGCGTTTCCGGTGAGGTGCCCGCGATCGTCGTCGGGCCCGCGGTGAAGACGCCGTTCGATCCCATGACGTGCGCGCGCGTCGTGCGCGAGCTCTTCGCGCTCGCACGCGGCACGACGATGCTCCGAACGCGCGACGACACGACCGCCGCAGCCGTCGTCGTCGCCGCGTGTCGCATCGCCGAAGTGCCGATCAACTCGCCGCCGTATGCGATCCTCGCAGAGGTCGAGAAAGCGCTGCGAAGCGCGGTGCCTCGCAAGATCAAGAAAGCGCTGCCGGAAGCGTGCGGCGCGGTCGCGCAGGGCGGCGCCGATCCCAAGGCGTTCGCGCGCGCGGCGCTCGCTTCCCAAGCGCGCGTGGCTGCGGTCGCTTGCGGCGAGATCTCCGTGGTCCTCGCAGACATGGTTCCACCGATGTCCGCGGCGAACGATCCACGCGCGATCGATCTTTGCCGGTTCGTTTTGTCTCCCGCATTCGTTCAGGTGCGCCGTGCGCTCGGGCTCGAGGGAGGCGGCACATGACCGACGAGAAGAAGGGACCGCTCGACGATTTCGATTGGGACGCCGCGCTCGCCGAGTGGGACAAAAAACCGGGCGAGTCCGACGCATCGGGCGACAAACCCAAACCGGCCGCTCCGCTTCAAAGGCCGCCGACGGCCGACAAGCCGCTCTATCGCCCGCCGATGAAGACGATGGATCCAGCGGGCGCGCAGATCGCTGCGCCGCAGGTCCCGCAGAAGCCGCCGCCGCCCAAGCCCGCGCCGCCGATCGCGAAGCCACCGATCCCGAAGCCGCCCGTGTCTGCGTTCGGTCGCAAAGGTGGCGGGCTCGGCCAACTGTTCTCGCGTCCGGAGATGCGCAAAGCGTCGCCCGACGAAGAGAACGAGGCGATCGACGTTCTCCTCGAAGATCCCATCGCTCGAAAGCGATTCCGCGCCGAGGATGATGACGAGGGCGTCGTGACGAGCGCGGTCGACGTCGAGACGATCGACAGCGACATCGACGACAAGCCAATCGTCGCCGACACGCACGACGCGGGCGATGGCGAGATGTTCGATCCGTTCTCGGAGCCGCCGCGCGCGAAGGACGTGCCCACGGTTCATCCGCCGCCGATGATGGACGACGTCGGCGAGGTGCGCCCGCCGCAGCAGACATCGCCGGCGTTCGACGACATCATCCCGGAAGCCGCCGTGCCGAGCAGCTCGCCCGCGCGCGCGCCGGTGATCGAACAAAGCGAAGAGCCGCGCGTGCAGAGCATCACGTCCGAGGCGGAGGACGTGAGCGAGTTCGAAGCGCCGAAGCTTCCGTCCGTCGCGCCGCTCGCCGTCGCGGCGATCGAGGACGAGCGACCAGCCGCGGAGTGGCTCGATGGCGAGACGCTCGCCGCGCTCCGCGATCGCGCCATGTGGCTCGAGGACGAAGCGCACAACGTCGTCGACAAGATCGGGAGCGCGAAGTGCCTGCTCGCGTGCAGCGAGCTTCGCGCGATCGTCGGTGACGCTGATGATGCGCTGCGCCTCGCAGACGAAGCGAAGTCGCTCGCGCCTCACCTGCCCCTCGCTGCTCGGCAGATGCGCGGCATCGGGCCGCGCGATCCATCCGCGGTGATCGAGAGCTTGGACGACGAGCTGCGGCGACAGCTATCGCCGGCGGCGAAGCTCCACGCGATGATTTACGCCGCGCAGGCGACCTCCGTGCTCGGCGACGCGGATGGCGCAGCGAAGCGCTACGACGCTGCGGCGCGGCTTGCTCCGGACGACGCGCGTGTCGTTCTCGTGCGCGCGATGCGCGCGATCGCGAAGGGCGAGCTGACGAATGCGACGCTCAAGATCGAGAGCGCACCGTCGCTCGCAACGCTCGCGACCGCGGTGGCGAGCGTGCTGCGCGCGCGCGGCGTGGATTCGGGTGCGAGCGATGGCGGCGGTGGCGCGCTCGACACGCTCGGGCGTGCGCGTGCGGCGCTCGAGAAGGGCGACGTCGCGGGCGCGGTCGATTGACTCGGCGAGCTCGCCGCAACGCAGCCCGGCGCGGATGGAACGGAGCCCGTGCTCGCCCGCGGCGCCCGCTGGCTCGGCGCCGCGCTCGCGTCGGTGCGAGCACCGACGCGTCGCCGCGCCGCCGAGCTCCTTAGCGAGCTCGTCAAAGCCGGTGACGAGCTCGCGCCGCGCGCGCTCGCCGCGCGCGCCGTCGAGCTCGGTGACGTGGAGTCCGCATCTCGCGCGTCCGCCGTGGGCGAAGCCTTCTCGCCCGCGGATCGCGTCGCGCTCGCCGCGCTCCTCGGCTTCGCGAGTGAGCGCGCCGAGCACGACACGGCCGCGCTCGCGAACGACGAGTCGAGCGCGACGCTCACCTTCGCCGCCGCGCGCAGAGACGATCCCCAATGGGCCGAGCGCACGGCGGGCGCGGCTCCGAGCCGCGCCGCCATGCGCGTCGGACGCGTGCTCGCCGCGGGCACCGACGATCTCGACTCCGCCGCGGACGCGGCGGAGATCGCGGCGCCCGCGTTTGCGCGGGCGCTGCGCATCGAGTCCGCGCGGCGCGGCGAGCGCCACGACGAAGTCGTGGCGGCGCTCGCCGCGGGGGCGGAGGACGCGGGCGCGCAACGCGCGCTCGCGTCCGCACTGGTGGCGGAGCGAGCTTCGCTCGTCCCGCGCGCCCTCGCGAGCTACCGCAATGCGCTCGAAGCGGATCCGACGAACGAAGCCGCCGCGCGCGCGATCGCCGAGCTCGACACCGAATCTTCTCTCCCGGAAACGCTCCTTGGTCTCGCGAGCGCTCTCGAATCGACCGACGCGCTCCGCGCCGCGCTCTTCGAGCTCGAAGCGCTCCTGCGCCACCCGACGGACGACGATCCGAAAGCCGAGCTCGCCGCGCTCGAAAGAATTCACCATCTCGCACCGACGCTTCCGTTCGCGACGTTCCTCGCTCAACGCGTGGCGCGTCGCTCGGGCGACGAAGCCGCCGTCGTTCACTGGTTGCGCGAGCGCCAGAAAGCCGCGTCCGATCCGCTCGAGCGCGCGCTCGATCTCGTCCGCGAGGCGTGGCTGATCGCCGACACCGACGCGTCGCTCGCCGACGAACGCCTCGACGAAGCACACCGCCTCAGGCCCGACGACGTCGCCCTCCGCGAGCTCCACGAGCGCATGGCGCGCGAGCCGCTCACCGATCGCGCGACGTGGCGAGAGAACCGCGCCAAGAACGCGAGCGGTCTCGCGAAACAGCTCCTCGAGATCGAAGCCGCGTACGAGCACGAACGCAACGGCGAGCCCGCCGCGGCGCTCGCCGCCGCGCGCGCCGCCGACGATGGCGGAAAAGGATCGCGTCTCGCGCGCATCGCGCTCGAGCGCGCGGAGCTTCTCGCCGGCGAAGCCGCGCGCCTCGCCGACGAGCTCCTCGCACTCGCGCGCGGCGCCGCGACCGAAGCCGAGCGCCGCGAAGCCTACGAACGCCTCGCCGACCTCGACGCGACCGCGCGAAACGATCCGGGCAGCGCGCTCCTCTGGCATCGATCGATCCTCGAAGAGAACCCGACGTACAAACCGAGCTTGCGCCACGTCGAGCACGCGCTCCTCGGCGAGCGCCGCGACGACGAGCTCGAGGCCGTGCTCGCCGCGATCGCGCGCGCGGTGGATGGCAAAGGCAGTGAGTGCACCGCGCACGTGGAAGTCGCAGCGCGCTTCCACACGCGCAGCGGCGACTGGGACGGCACGCGCGAATACGCCGAGCTCGGCGCGAAGCAACCGGAGCCCGCGACGTGGGCGCTTCGCCTCCGCAACGCGCACGCGCGCGCACAGAACGACGACGCCGCGCTCCTCGAGTCGACGCTCGCGCTGGTCGAGCGCGCGACGCGCCCGATCGAAATCGCGACGCTCTCCGTTCGCGCCGCCGAAGCCGCTCTCCGCACGGGCGATCTCGAACGCGCCGAATCGCTCGCCGAACGCGCGACCACCACCGACCCCGCCGACGTCGTCGCGTGGAAGCTCCTCGCGCTCGTCCGCGAGAAGCGCAATAACCACGCAGGCGCCGCCGAAGCACACGAGAGCCTCGCGCGCACCGCCGCGACCGACGAGCACCGCATCGCCGCATGGTACGCCGCAGCCTGCGCGTTCGCGGACCAAGATCCCAAAGACGACGCGCGCGCGGTCGCCGCGTTCGAGCAAGTCGCGTCGCTCGACGTCTCCTACAAAGATCTCTTCCAGCGCCTCTCGAAGCTCTACGCGCAGAAGGGTGCGCGCGCCGAGCTTGCGTCGCTCCTCGAACGCCGCATCTCGACCGTGCTCGATCCCGAAGAGCGCGTCTCGCTCGAGGTCGATCGCGGCAAGGCGCTCGCCGAGGCAGGCGACTTCGGCGCGGCGAAAGAAGCGTACGACGCCGCGCTCGCCGTCAACGCCGATCACGTCGTCGCGCTCGAGGCGATGGGCGATCTCTCCTTCCAACAAAAAGATTGGGAAGGCGCCGAGCAAGTTTGGGTGAGGCTCGCGCGCTTGCTCGCGACGCCCGAAGAGCAGCTCGCAGCGTATCGTCGCCTCGGCGATCTCTACGCCGATCAACTCTCGAACTTCTCACGCGCCGAGGTCGCGCTTCGCGAGGTGCTCAAGCGCGCCCCCGATGACGTGCCCGCGCGCGAGCGCCTCGTCGACGTCTACAAAAAACAAAACGACGCGCCGCACGCGCTCGAGATTCAGCAAGCGCTGCTCGCCGCGTCGAGCGACCCCGAGACGAAGCGCAAGCGACTCGTCGAGCTTTCGTCGATTCACGAGGTCGCGAGCCGCGATCTTCGCAAAGCGGAGCAAACGCTCGAAGCCGCGCGCCGCGAGTTCCCGATGGACGTCGGCGTGCTGCGCGCGCTCGCCGAGTTCTACATTCGCCACAAGCAAACGCCCGCGGTGAACATCCTGCTCGATCGCGCGGCGGGAGACGCGCGGCGCGCATTCGCGAACGGTCGCTTCTCCGTGCCGCTCTTCGAGACGATGATCGCGGTCTACGAGCTTCGCGGAAAACAAGACGCGGCGCGCGTGGTGTCGGCGACGCTCGCGGCGTTCACGCACACGCCCGAGGGCGACGCGGAGAAATCGAAGCTCGCTGGCGCGGAGGGCCGCACGTTCGATCCACGCCTCGACGAGCTCCTCGCGCCCGAGATGATCACGCCCGCCGCGCGCTCGCTCCTCGCGCGCACGGGGCAAGCGCTCGACGCGGCGACCGCGCTCGATCCGCGCACGCTGAAAGCAACGCCGCTCCCCGCGGGTGAGCCCATCGCGCGTCTCGCCTCGGGTATGGCGCAGGCAGCGGGCATGGGATCGGGCATCACGGTCTTCGTCGCGTCGCAGCTCGGCCGCCAATGCATCGCGACGGGCGAGCAACAACCCGCGCTCGTGATCGGCGAGAGCTTCCTGCAGATCCCCGAAGCGCCGCGCGTCTTCTTGATGATCCGCGCGTTCAAGTTGATGCAGGTGCGCGGCTCCGCGTTCTCGCGCGTGCCCCCCGCCGAAGTTCCCGTGCTCATCGCCGCGTGGCTGCGCGCGTTCGCGCCGAGCTACGCGCCACCCGGCGTTCCACCCCAAGCGCTCGCGGAAGCGACGCGCCGGCTTCAAAGCGCGCTGCCGAGGCAAGTCGAGCCCGACATCGGCCTCGCTGCGCTCGAGGTCGCCAGCGCCGTCGGTCCGCAGCTCGGCCTTCTCGGCGGATCGGTGCTCGCGTGGGCGAATCACGCGGCGCTCCTCGGCGTCGGCGATCTCAGCGCCGCGCTCGATGGCCTCTCGTACGGCTCGGGTCCGCGAGGCGAAGCCGCGCCCGCCGATCGCCCCAATTGGATCGCTCGCACGCCCGAAGCGAAAGACCTCGTGGCGTTCAGCGTCAGTGACGGCTACACAGAAGCCCGCACCCGCCTGGGCCTTCGCTAGTCACATCGGCCGCGCAAGCCTGCGCGGCCGAAGAACGCACTTTGGACCTCCAATGACCACGCTCAGAAACGTCGCCATCGTGGCGCACGTCGACCACGGCAAAACCACGCTCGTCGATCACATGCTTCGCCAAGCCGGCACGTTCCGCGAGAACGAAGTCGTGCAAGAGCGCGTGATGGATTCGAACGATCTCGAGCGCGAGCGCGGCATCACGATTTTGGCGAAGAACACGTCGGTTCGTTACCAGGGCCACGAAGATCAACATCGTCGACACGCCGGGCCACGCGGACTTCGGCGGCGAGGTCGAGCGAACGCTTCTCCTCGCCGACGGCGCGCTCCTCCTCGTCGACGCCGCCGAAGGCCCTCTCCCGCAAACGCGCTTCGTCTTGCGGAAATGCCTCGAGCTCGGCTTCCCCGTCATCGTCGTCATCAACAAGATCGATCGCAGCGACGCGCGACCGAAGGAAGTGCTCAACGAGGTCTTCGATCTCTTCTGCGATCTCGACGCGACCGACGAGCAAACCGACTTCCCCACCCTCTACGCCGTCGGCCGCGAAGGCATCGCGAAGCGCCAGCTCGAAGACGACTCGAAGACGCTCGTCCCGCTCTTCGAGATGATCCTCGAAAAAATTCCCCCGCGCGCGGCGACGCGAACGGCCCGCTGCAGATCCTCGTCTGCAACCTCGACCACGACGACTACACGGGTCGCCTCGCCGTCGGACGCGTCGTCTCCGGAACCGTTCGCGCGAATCAACAAGTCGGTCTTCTCGGCGACGGCAAGCAGATGAAGGGCTCGATCAAAGTCCTCTCGACGTACGAGGGCTTGAAGCGCGTGCCCACGCAAGAAGCGCAAGCCGGGAGATCGTCTGCATCGCCGGCATGGAAGACGTCTACGTCGGCGACACCATCACCGACGTCGAGCCCGGCTGGGAGACGCGCGCGCTCCCGCGCATTCGCGTCGAGCAACCGACGATCAAGATGCGGCTCGGCGTGAACACGTCGCCGTTTGCCGGAAAATCCAAGGCGTCGAAATTCCTCACGAGCCGCCACCTCCGCGAGCGCTTGATGAAAGAGACGCGGAAGAACCTCGCCATTCGCGTCGAAGAGACCGAATCGCCCGACACGTTCGTCGTGCTCGGTCGCGGCGAATTGCAGCTCGCGATCCTCGTCGAGACGATGCGCCGCGAGGGCTACGAGATGCAGCTCGGAAATCCCGAGGTCGTGACGACGGAGATCGACGGCGTCGTCCACGAGCCGATGGAGCTCGTCGTCGTCGACGTGCCCGATCAATTCATCGGCATCGTCACCGAGCGCCTCGGCGAGCGCCGCGGCCGCATGACGAAGATGCACGAACCCCGGCTACGGCCGCGCACGCCTCGAGTACCGCGTGCCGTCGCGCGCGCTCATCGGCTTCCGCGGAGATTTTCTCGACGTCGACGCGCGGCACGGGCCTCCTCAACACGATGTTCGACGGTTGGGAGCCGTGGGGCGGCGCGATGATGAAGCGTCAATCGGGCGCGATCGTCTCCGATCGCGGCGGCGTGACGACGCCATACGCGCTCCACCACTTGCAGCCGCGCGGCACGTTCTTCCTCGGCACGGGCGCGGACGTCTACGAAGGCATGATCGTCGGCGAGCACAACCGCCCGAACGACGCGGACGTGAACGTGACGAAAGAGAAGAAGCTCACGAACGTCCGCAACCACGGCAAAGACGAGAACGTCCTCCTCGCGCCACCGCGCATCCTCACGATCGAAACGGCGATGGAGTGGATCGACGCCGACGAGCTCGTCGAAGTGACGCCCGACGCCATCCGCGTTCGCAAACAGATCCTCGCCATCAACAAACGCCCGCGCCGCTCGGACGCCATCGAGGACGCTCAAAGCGTCACATGATGCGCGCGTGCGCGATCGTCATCGCGTTCGTCGTGTTCGCCATGGCGCGCGTCGCGGTCGCGTCGTCGTGCGAGGAGCTCGTTCGCTCCGCGCGAGCGCACGAGTCCACGGGCGAGAGCGACGTCGCGCTTCGTCAATACAACGAAGCCGTCACGCTCGACGCGACGTGCGCGGCCGCGTGGCTCGGTCTCGGCGATCTGCGCGCGAAGACCGGCGACGCAGCGGAAGCGGAACGCGTGTATAATACAGCTTTATTGCACGTGCCCGCGCTGCAGACCGCCATCGCGGGGCGCGCGCGCGCGAGGTGGCGCCTCGGTCGCGCCGAGGAAGCCGCCGAGGACATGCGCGCGTTCGCCGAGCGCGCCGCGCCGAGCAATCCGCGCGCCGCGCTCGCGGGGCTCGTCGAGCTCGCGTCGTGGTACGCGTCGCTTCATCAGGCTCCCGCGGAGCTCGCGTGCTGGCGCCGCATCGCGTCGCTCGCGCACGCAGTGGACGGCGCGCTCGAGACGCGCGCGCGGACGACGTCGGAGGCGCTCGCGATCGTGGTGGGACCTGCCGATCCCGTCACGCATCCACCGCGCAGCGACCTACTCCGCTCCGTCGTTGCTCGGTTTCGGCTGCGATGACGCGCTCGCGGCCTCTTTGCGCGTCTCGCCCATGAACACCACGTAGAGCACCCACGCCGCGAGCAAACCGAGCACGATCCCCGTCACCCAAAAGAGCGGCTTCGGATCCGCGATGGGGATGGGCGACGAGGCGGCCGACACCGTGAGCTTGGGTCCGAGCGTCGTGATCACGATGTAGGTGTTAGTCGGCATTTTGGTCTGCCGAAACCTCTTTCGACCGAATCGAGTGGCACATCCAGTGCACTTGTCATTTTACGGCACCATGAACCGAAGCCTCGTCTCCCTCGCATTCGGCTGTTTTTCCGCGTTCTCGATGATTCTCGGGTGTGGCGACGCGAGCGCGCCGCAAGGACCTGGGGGTCCATCGATCCCCCCAGACACTCGCTCACAAACCGGCAGCACAGCGGACGCGGCGCCGGACCAGGGGAACGGCTACCGCGATCCCTCGAAGACCGACGGCGGCTGTTTGGCGCCGAACCTCGTTTGCTCGGGCGTGTGCACGACGACGGATCAAGATCCGCAAAACTGCGGCGCGTGCGGGAACGCTTGCATCGGCGGCGATTCGATTTGTCTCGCGGGCAAATGCGCATGCGGCGGCACGCTCCTCGACTACTGCGACGGCGTCGGTTGCATGGACGTCTCGAGCGACTTCAACAACTGCGGCTCGTGCGGGAACATGTGCGATCCGAACAACGATCAAGCGTGCAGCGGCGGCGTCTGCATTCCCAACGATCCCTGAGCGCTCACTCCACGGAGACGAGCTCGATGTCGAACTTCAGGCCCGCGCCGCCCGGGATGTCCGGTGGGTGGCCCGAGGGGCCGTAACCGAGGTCGGACGGAATGGTGAGTTTGCGCTTACCACCCACTTTCATCCCCTTCATTCCGTCGAGCCAGCCTTTGATCAATCCGCCCTCGTCGAGCTTGAACTCGGCGGGCTCGTTGCCGCGGTCGGCGGTGCTGTCGAACTTGCGGCCGTTCATGAGCGTGCCCGTGTAGAGCACCTTCACGGTGTCGCCCATGTGCGCCTCTTTGCCCGTGCCGACGACGACGTCTTCGATTTGAAGCGTCTTCGGGCCGGGCGGGAGCGGCTCGCCCTCCGCGGGTTTGAACTTGTCGGACGAGACCTCGTCGACTTTCTTCGAGCAGCCCGAAGCGGCGAGCGCGACGAGAAGAACGATGAGCGCTTTCTTCATGCGCGCGCTTAAAGCACAGATCACTCGTTGTTCGAAGGTGGCGGCGCGGGTTGCTGCGGAGGGGGCGTGTTCTGGCTCGGAGGCGGGAGCGTGACGTTGAGCTTGCCCGCGACGAGCGCGAGGAGCGCTTCGATCTGCGCTTGCGTACCGTTGATGTGGAGGTGGATTTGACTTCCCACCGTCGTGACGTCGACGTGGTTGAAGAAACCGGCGGTGAAGAGTCGCACGCCGAGATTGTTCTTCTGCGCGATCGTCGTCTTGATCGTCTCGGCGTCGGCTTGCGCGGCCGCGTCGGTCGGACAATCGCCCTCGACGTAGAGATCGCCGCCGCCATCGCTCGCGCGCGGGACGATCGACAAACGCATTTCCGAAATGTCCTGCGGGATGAGCGGCATCGATCCGCCGGGCCTCAGCGCGCGCACGCTGAGCGCCTCGCCCGCTCGCATGCGCGCGTGAATCGGATTGCGAACGATGACGCGCGCGAAGTCGGTCGCCTTCGACGACGGGACGATCACCGCGACGTGCGGGCCGGGTCGCATGAAGACGCGCTCGCCGTTGTCGGCGAATGCCTTCCACGCTTTCACGCCGGGCACGCCGAGATCCACGCGGCCGCCATGCGAGTATCGATGGCTCACCGTGTCGATGATGCGATCGACGTTCGCGTCGGGCGCCGAGTAGTGGATGATGACGGCGTCGTTCTTCGTTTCGATCAGCGACGGTCCCCAGATCATCATCCAGTCGGCGTCTCGCATCGGGTCGAGGAGCGGAGCGCCCTGCGCGTCCGACATGAACGCGCGCCATTGCGGGATCCCGCCGAGCACGAGACCGAGCCGCGCAGCCTCGGGATGTTTTCGGAGCTCCGCGAAGTTCACGCCGATCGTGACGTTGACGGGTCCGGTGGAGACGGACGCTGCCGCGCCGAGCATCGATTGCGGATCGCGACCCACGCCGCCATCGGCGACGGCGATGAGACCGCCGCCGTCCTCCGCGGCTTGCTCCACCTCGGCATCCACGCTCGCGTCTCCCATGCCACCCTCGACACCGTGGGCGTTCGCTCCCGCTTCGAGCGCGGCCGCGTCCGTCTCGCCGACGTTGCCGCCACTCGATCCGTTCTCCGAATTCGGTTTCGTGCCGGGCTTGTCGCCGGTGCCTTCGCTGATGAAGTCGATCGGAATGGAGAGCTCGCCGGGTTGATCGTGAATCTCGATCGGCGGACCCGACGGCACGATGTCGAACGGGCTGATGACGTAATGGAACGCGCCCGACAGGACGAATCCGATCGCGAGCCCTTGGCGCATGCGGCGCGGGCTCCAAAAACGCGCTGGGCCGGTTCTCTCGTCGGAGGCGGCGCGTGGCGGCGTGGCGTGCGGTGCGGTCGGTGCCGTCGCGCCGGCGCCATCGCCTATCCGTGTGCGTTCACCCACGCACACCTCGACCATTGCACACACGACGCGCGCGGATCACCACGAAATTCGCGCGATTTCGCGCCGGCACGGAAGACGCACTCATCATGACCGAGGAAACATCATGCGACGCCCCAGGGCGACTTGCCACAAACTGGATCGACACCACACGCGGGCAGTACTAACTAAACCGAGTCGTTTCATGCTGGGTTCGTGGCGCTTCACTGCTCTTTGTTTGCTGGTCCCCGCGCTGGGGGGATGCAGCGAATCGAAGGCGACGGTTTCCACCAAACCGTCTCCCTCCGCGAGCGCGAGCGCGGCTGGCCAAGATGCGCAAGCGGCGTCGCTGGACGCGGGCGCCTCGTACCCGCTCATCGGCGCGCTCTTCATGGTGTCGCCCATCATGAGCGAGATGGACATTCCGACGAAAGAGCAGCTCATCGCGCGCGACCACGGCAAAGAAGACAAGGGCCCGCACCGCATCGGATACCTCCGGCGCGGCGCGAAGGTGCCGGTGCTCCCGCAGCCGCACGTCAACGACTCGTGCAAAGAGGGTTGGTACGAGCTCGTCTCGGGCGGGTTCATCTGTGGGAAATACGCGTCGCTCGACATGAATCATCCGCGGATCAAAACGGGTCCGCACTCGCCGTACATGGATCAGCCGCTCCCCTATCAATACGCGTACAACATCGCGAACGGGACGCCGCTCTATCGCACGGTGCCCGCACAAAAAGATCGCTCGCAGTACGAGCCGTGGCTCGTGCACAAACCGAAGCCGAAGATCGAAGACGGAAATCCTTACGAGAGCTACGACGCGGGCGCGAACGACAACTCGTCGAGCTCGCTCGGCGTTTCGTTCGGCGCGGACCCCGAGGACTCGGGCGTGCCGTGGTATCTGCGCGATTGGGACGGCGGCAAACCGCAAATCACGCTCGACGATCTGCGCGAGGACGGAAACGGCGGTCCGATTTATCGCCGCATGGTGAAGGGCTTCTACGTCGCGCTCGATCAAGACATCGAGGTCAAACACATCAAGTGGTGGAAGACGACGGGCGGTTACCTCGCGCCGTACGACCGCATGGTGATCGCGAGGCAGCCGACGGATTTTCACGGCGTGTGGCTCAACACGACGGCGCCGCCCGATTTTCCTCCAGCGGTCGCTCAGCCCGATGGCGGCGCGCCGCCGTACTGGGTCGACAAGCCGCCGACGCATTTGCCGCTCGCGATCGTCACGTGGCCGCACTCGAAGAAGTACACGCTCTCGGATGATCACAAACGCGCGACCGCGACGCAGGACACGATCTCGCGCTTCACGCCGCTCCAGCTCACGGGCACGAAAGAGAACGTCGGCGGCGCGTGGTACCAGGAGATCGAAGGCGGCTCGTGGATTCGCGCCGAGAACATCGTCGAGATGGCGCCGGGACCCGCGCCCGCGGATTTGAAGCCGGGCGAAAAGTGGATCGACGTGAACCTCGACAACCAATCGCTGGTTGCCTACGAGGGCGACAAGCCCGTCTACGCGACGCTCGTGTCGACGGGAAAATCGACGACACCGACAAGGAAAAAGATCACCGCACGCCGCCCGGGAGCTTCCGCATTCGCGAGAAGCACATCGCCGCGACGATGGACGGCGACGTCGCGAGCGACGGCCCGTACTCGATCGAAGACGTGCCGTGGATCATGTACTTCAACCAGAGCTACGCGCTTCATGGTGCGTTCTGGCACGCGAACTTCGGTCACGTGCAGAGCCACGGATGCGTGAACCTCGCGCCCGACGACGCGCGCGCGCTCTTCGGTTGGACGGAGCCGAAGCTCCCCGACGGATGGCACGCGGTGTGGTCGACGCCCGAGCACCTCGGCACGCGCGTCGTCGTGCACACGATCAAGCCGAAGCCGACTTGGGAAAATTAAAACGCGCGACCAAGCGTGAGACCGCCGCCGCGCGGAGACACGCTCGGCGCGAAGATCCACGCTGACGTCGTCGGCTTCGGCTCGGCGCGACCCCACGAGAGCACGGTTGCGTCGACGATCGCGACAATGCCCGCGCCGATTCCCATGCCGATCTCCGCGCCCGTGACGACCATCGGATTGAAACACAAGAAACCCGAGCACGAGTACGGCAGCGCCGCGCCGATCAAGAAGCCCGTGAAGAGCCCGGCGAACGGTCCGGCGAAGTGAATCGCGATCGACGTGCCCACTTCGCCGTCGTGAAGTTGGTGGACGATCGCGGCGCCGAACCAGAACGCGAAAAAATCCGACATCTCGAGCGCGGTCGAGCCGGGCGGCGAAAGCAAGTGCCCCGACGCGTAGAGGCCCATCAGCGACGCGTCGACGATGAGCGTTTGCCAGCCGTACCACTCCTTGGCCGATGTCTTCGCTTCGGTCTTCGGCGGGAGCTCGTTGTCGTCGTCCGCGTGCGCGACGCGCGAGACCGACGCGGCGAGCGCGCACGCGAGCATCCACCTCCTCATCCGTGGATCGTGACGATCGCGCTGGCGAGCAGCCATGGTCGAATCGGCGTGTTAAGATCGCCAGCATGCTCGGCGCGATTCTCTCGAACGAAGCTCCCATTCATCGCGGGCCCGCGAGCGTGTGGCGCAGCGTCGAGCCCGTCACGGGGACGCTCACACTGACGACCGAGCGACTTCTCTTCGAGCCGAACGCGCTCTTGATTCAGGGCGGCGCGATCTCGATTCCGCTGCGCGACATCGTCAAAGTGGTCCCGGACAATTCGCTCTTCGTGTTCGCGAATCAAATCGTCGTTTATCGTCGTGACGGGCGCGAGCAGAAATTCGTCGTGAGGGATCGCGACGCGTGGCTCGCTCACCTCCAAAAGCTCACTTAATACATCCTTGACGCGGGACGCTCTTCGCGGAAGAACGGCGCGTCGGATCATGGATCAACTCAGCGCAACACTCGATCGAGGATGGGATCTCGCGCAGCGCGGCGACGCGGTGGGCGCAGCGGCATGTGCGAAGCGCGCGCTCGAGCTCGATCCGAAATCGCCCGAGGTGCACAACCTCCTCGGCTACAGCGCGGCGATGGGCGGCAACCCCGAGGACGCGCTCGAGCACTACAAGCAAGCCATCGCGCTCGACGAGACGTACTTCGAGGCGATGCTCAACGCGGCAGAAGTGCTCATGCACCCGCTCGGCGAGTGGGACGACGCGGTCGCGATGTGCGACGACGCATACGCGCTCGCCGAGACGGACGAAGAAATCGCAGACTGCTTGCTCTTGAAGGTCGACGCGCTGATGAGCAAAGGGGAGATGGACGACGCGATGAAGGTGATGCGCTTGATCCCGGAAGGTCCGTTCGACAACGCGAGCTACACGTTCCTCATCGGCCGCGCGTATTACGAGCTCGGCGATTTCGAGCGCGCCTCGCCGCTCATCGAGGAAGCGGCGCGCAAAGATCCGACGCACGCGGACGCGCAATATTACGCGGGGCTCATTCGCGACGAGCGCGGGGACTCGCGCGGCGCGACCGAAGCGTTCCTCCGCACGCGCGCGCTCGACGTGACGCGCGAGCCGCCGACGTGGGCGCCGTCACCCGATGCGTTCGGCGCGCTCGTCGAGGGATGCATTCGCAAGCTCGACGCGCTGCTCGGGCGCTACATCCACGAGGCCGAGGTGTTCGTCGTCGACGTCCCCGGCGCGGAGCTCGTCGTCGACGGCGTCGACCCGCGCGCGCTGATGATCATCGACGCGACCCCGCGCGAAGACGCGGATGGCGACTCGCGCCCGCGCGGCCGCATCTTCGTCTACCAGCGCAACGTCGAGCGCGCGTCGGGCACCGTCGAGCAGCTCGAAGACGAAGTGCTCGCCGCGCTCGAGCGCGAGATCACCGCGGTGTTCCTCGAGCCCGACGCCGAAGCGAAAAAAGAAGCCAGGCATCTCAACTAACGCCAAACTCCGAAGCCTATGCCCCAGTTCGAGTAGCGCGGTGCGAGGTCGGTCGCGAAGCTCAGTTGCCATGTCGTCTTCGCGAGCACGCCGAAGAAGTCCCACTGAAAGAGCTTGAGGTCGCCGCCGAAGGTGAAGTGCTGGCGCGACGAGCCGCCGTCGAAGAGCGATGGCTCGAGGTAGCTTCCGAAGCGAAGCTTGAATCGATCGACGAAGGGCTCGCCTTCGAGACCGAGGCGCGGCGAGACGGTCCACGAGCGACCGTAGCTCTCGAGCTTTTGATCGAGGAAGCTCGACACGGCGACCGCTTTGTCGACGGGCGCGGTGATGACCGCGTCGGCGACGACGAGAAGATGCGGGCGCGGCCAGTTCGAATAACGCGCGTCGTGCTCGTCGCGAATGCGTTTTTCTTCGGCGTCGATGCGTGCGTCCTCGACGCGGCGAATTGCGTGCTCGCGGCTGTCGAGCTCGCGCCTCTTCACCTCGCGCGCGGGGCCCTCCGGGATGTTCGCGAGCGCGAGGCTGTCGTCCGCGGTGCGCGCGTCGCGTTGCGCTTCGATGCGTTCGCGCAGCGGCGCGATCTCGCTCGAAGGATCGGTCCATCGCGGGTTCAGCGGGCGCGGACCGAGTTGGATCGCGAACCCGAGCTCGATCTCGGCGGGCCACACGACGCTCGACGGCGGGATGTATCCCGACTGCGACGCGAGATCGCCGTTCACGCCGCCCGACACCGGTGCGCGCACGCTCGCGCCGAATCGCCACGGCTCGTCGTTGAGCTTGAGGAGCATGCCCGCCTCGGGTGCGATGCCGCTCGGCGGCGCGAGCGGGATGATGTTCGACGCGAGATTCATCGTCACGCCTTGAAGACCGACGCCCACGACGAGCTGATGTTTCCAAAACGCCCACGCGGCGATCGCGTGCGCGCGGAGCAATCGAAAGTGGAGCGCGTTGAGCCCGCTCGGCGGCGTCAGCGTGAAGGTCGTTGCGTCGAGCGTGAGCGCGGCGCCGAAGGGTCCGACTTGGACGCCCACGCCGGCGTTTCCGTACAGAATGTTCGCCTGCGATGCGTTGCACTGCGTCGATCCGCAGCGGTTTTCGAAATCGGTGGTCAAGAACGATGCCCGGGAAATAGACGCTCGCCGTGACGTCCACCTCGACGTGACGACCGCTGTACGGCGCGCGCACGCCGGGCGCGGCGACGTTCGACGTTGCGCCGTCCATCCCCTCCGCGACGCCCGCATACGCACCGCCGAGCCCGAGAATTCGCGACGGCCCGAACACCGGACCTTGATGCACTTCGATCGTGTAGTCGCTGTTCGTGATGGGCGGCGGATCGGCGCGCGCGTCGCGCCATGCGACCAGCGCCGTCAGCGCGAGTGCGAAGCCGATTGCTCCCGCGAGCGTCCGAGCAAGAAACGAACGAGCGGCTCGGCGTCGACCTTCGCCGTCGAGAGGAGCGCATCGAGCAATTTCTTTCCGAGCTTCGCGAGATCGAGCAGCTGACCGATGCGCTGCTTCTGCAGCTCGATCCGGCTCGAGCGTCTTCTGGTGCTCGCCGCCGCGTTTGCCCGCAAGCTGCTCCTTCTGGCGGTCGAGCGCGGCGAGCGCCTCCTCGAAGGCCTCGATCGACGCGTCGATCTCCGCCTTCTCCCGCTCGCTGAACACGCGCGAGATCATTTTCCAAAGCTGCACCTCGGCGACGTAGATAATCCCGGCGCTCGCCCTGCACCCAAACGCGGCGCACGACTCCCCATCGCAAGAGCTCGCTCAGCGACATGCTCACCGCGCCGCTCGAGAGCTTCAGCGAGTGACGCAAGTCCTCGGCGCTGAGCGCTTCGGGCGACAAGTACAGCACCGCCCAATGCGACCGAGGTTGCGCTTGAAACCCCAGAACTCGATGAGGCGTCCGACGACGTCGCTCACGATGACTTCACTCGGCCACAATGCCTGCGTCACGATGCGAGACGGATATCACGTGGCGCGCGACAGTCGCAGCGTCAGCGAATCGCGAGCGCGGCGAGGAGATCGCGCGCGCGCGACTGGGGAGGCTGCGCGAGCGCGGCGAGCGCGGTGCGGTTTGGGCTTCGGCGCGCGCGCGCGTGATTTCGCTCCCGCGAGCGGAGGCAACCGCCGCGAGGAGCTCCGCGGACGCGCCGTCGTCGCCTTCACGGGCGCGCGTCGAGCGCGCGCGCGAGCATCGGATTCTTCTCGAGCGCGACGATGAGCGGGAGAGTCAGCTTCCCTTCGCGCAAATCGCCGAGGAGCTTCTTGCCCGTCGCCGACGGATCGCCCTGGTAGTCGAGCGCATCGTCGACCAGCTGAAACGCGACGCCGACGTCGCGTGACCGAAGTCGCCGAGCGCTTCCACCTCCGCCTCGCTCGCACCGCCCGCTCGCGCACCCGCGCGCGCCGCCCACGAAAAGAGCGACGCGGTCTTTCCTTCGACGATTGCAAATACACGGATTCCGACGCTTCGAGCGTCGTGCGTCCGCGGAGCTGAACGACCTCGCCATCGACGAGGCGCCGCAGCGTGCGAAGGAGCTCGGTCATCGTCGCGTTTTTCTCGTCGTAGTGGCGCGCGACCGCTGCGGTGCGCTCGAGCGCGTGCGTCGAGAGGAGATCGCCCGCGAGGACGCTCACGGCGTTCCCCCACACGCGACGCGAGGCAGGCCGCGCCGCGTCGCAGTGTCCGAGTCGTCGACGACGTCGTCGTGGAGGAGCGTCGCGAGGTGGACGAGCTCCGCGGCAATCGCGAGCTCGCGCACCGCGTCGGACGACCGCGCGTTTCCAAAGCACGCCGCAGCGAGGAGCACGCAGAGCGGGCGCACGCGCTTGCCGCCGGCCGCGAGCAGGTGCGTCGCCGACTCGGTCGCCGGCGAGACGCCCCTCCGCGGACGACCGCGCGAGCTCGCGCTCGACGTACGCGAGGTCCGCGCCGAAGACCGCGCGCAGCTCGACGAGACGGGACGCTGCCCGCTCGCCGACACGCGCCGCGATGGCGACCTCACCTAGTTTTTCGGCTGCAACCGCGGCGTCCATGCATCTCTCGGAAGTTTCAAAACCTTTTGAACAATATGTAGGACCGACCGCCTCAGGTCAAGCGGTGCTAACAAGGAGTCCGCGATGACGAAGAAACGGGCCCGCGCGCTGGCTTCGGCGGGCTTCGTGCTCGTCGTCGCGATCGCGTTCATCGTGGCGTCGACTCTGGCAGATCTTGGCCGCGGTGTTCGCGAGCGCGCCCGTCGCGCTCGCCGTCGACGCCGGACGAGTCGGCGTGTAGCGCGGAGCTGCGCAAGCTCGAGACGGCGCTCGAGTGCGCGGCGAGCAATCGAACGCGTTCGCACGCCGGACGCGTTCACGCGCGAGCTTGCGCCGGAATGGAACGACACCGGCCCCGCCGAGCGCGTTTGCACGAAGACGCCGCACGGACAAGACGCGTGGGTCGCGCTCCTTTCGCCTCGCCGGCACGCGCTCGAGGCGCGCGGGCAAGAGGACCTTCGCGACATCGAGCCCGCTCCGCCGCGATTTCGACGACGCGACTTCCGTAGCGTTTCGCGCTAATCACACCCCAAAGTTATGGAAGAAGCCACTCCGCGGCCGACATTCGACGCGCTCCCGCTCTCGGCGGACGTTCGCGCGGCGGTCGACGCGCTCGGGTACGTCGAGCCGACGCCGGTGCAGCTCGCGGTCTTCGAGCCCGCAGCATCTGGAAAGAGCGTCGTCGTGCAGGCGCGCACGGGCACCGGCAAAACGGCCTCGTTCGGCCTGCCGCTGATCGATCGCATCGTCGGGCGCAGCTCGCGCAAGCCGCTCAGGCGCTCGTGCTGTGCCAGACGCGCGAGCTCGCGCTCCAGTCACGCGCGAGCTCGAGGGCTCGCGAAAGATCGCGGGACGCCAGCCTCGCGTGCATCTACGGCGGCGCGTCGATGACCGAAACAGATCGACGCGCTCGAGGGCGGCGCGCAGATCGTCGTCGGAACGCCGGGCCGCGTGCTCGATCACATTCGCCGCGGCACGTTCGACACGTCGCACGTCAAAGCGTTCATCCTCGACGAAGCCGACGAGATGCTCTCGATGGGCTTCGCCAAAGAGCTCCACGCGATCGCCGACTCGCTCCCGAAAGAGCGACAAGGTCTTCTTTCTCGGCGACGCTCCCGCCGGACATCCTGCGTCTCGCGGAGCGCAGCTTCGCGATCCCGAGTTCATCACGCTCTCGGGCGACGCGGTCGGCGCGCTCGAGATCAACCACTTCGTCTACATCGTCCCTGGCGACAAACGCGAAGCGCTGCTGCGGGTGATCGAAGTGGAAGATCCGGAGAGCGCGATCATCTTCTGCAACACGAAAGACGAGACCGAGCGCCTCGCCGACGATGCTCCAGTCGCACGGGTACGACGCGGCGTGGCTCAACGGCGATCTCGAGCAGAACGAGCGCGAGCGCATCATGCAGAAGACGCGCGAGGGCAAGCTCCGCTTCCTCGTCGCGACCGACGTCGCCGCGCGCGGCATCGACATCTCGCACCTCACGCACGTCATCAACGCGGACTTGCCCGAGTCCGCCGAGCAGTACGTGCACCGCACGGGCCGCACCGGCCGCGCAGGCCGCACGGGCACCGCGATTTCGCTCATCGGTCCGAAGGACGTCGGCAACCTCTACTTGCTGCGCCTCACGTACAAGATTCGCCCGATCGAGAAACAGCTCCCCAGCGCGACCGAGATGAAGACGCGCGAGGAAGCGGATCTCGTCGCGATGTTCGCGACTGCGTACGCCGAGCGTCCGATTCATCCGGATGACGCGTCGCTCACGCGCCGCTTGCTCACGCATCCGGCGGTCGAGACGATCATCGCGGGCCTCTTGCGCGATCACCTCGGCGCGCGAAAGAAGATCCGCGCATCGCCGCGGCCGAAGCGCGTCGGTCGAAGAATCCGCCGCCCATGGCCGCGCCCGCACCCGCCCTCGCTCCGCAATCGACGACGCCGCAATCGACGACGCCGCAAACGCGCCGCGACTCGCCGCCGCGCAAACCCGCGCGCATGCGTCCGCCCGCGCGCGAGATGGCGAGCTGGGAACCGCCTCGAGAAAAAGACGACGACGTCCCGATCCTGCCCGGCTTCACCGAATCGGACGAGCCAGAGCCGATCACGTTGAAGAAAGGCGGCGACCAAGCTCAGCCACGACCCGCCTCACCAGCCACATCGGAAGAGGCGGAAGAGCCGGGCTTCACGCGCATCTTCTTGAACGTCGGTCGCCGCGACGGCGCGCGCGCGCAAGATCTCCAGAAATGGCTCACCGAGGGCGCCGGCATCGCACGACACGACACAGGTCGCATTCGCATCCGCGATCGCGTGACGTTCGTGAGCGTGCGGCCCGAAGATCTCGCGAAAGCAATCGAGACGCTCGGCGGACGCACGCTCGGCGGCCGAAAAGTCATCGCCGAGCCAGCCAAGACGAAACAGACCGCCTAACTGAAACTTTCGCGAGACGCTGTGGCGATGCAGAAAATAGCGCCGCACGCCTTGAGCGAAGTGGGCCTCGTACCGTATTCTCGCGATGATGACGACAGCGAGCGTGCCGCGCAGCGCCCCGGCCGCAATCAGGATGGTGTCGCTGAGGACGTTGATTGACCAACGCCTCGCGGAAGGTCGGAAGTTCTCTCTCGACGAGGCGATCGCGATCATCGTCCCGCTTTGCCTCGACTTGAAGCAACGGCACGACGCGGGCGAGAGCGTCTACGTGCACCCCTCGTGCATCGCTCCCGGCCCTGATGGTCTCGCGCGACTCCAACCGCAGCTCGCCATCGTGCCGACCAACCCGAAGGACCGCGCGTGCCTCGCGCCCGAGCTCCAGCGAACGCTCGCACCAGGAAACTCGCGCGCGAGCGTCTTCTCCGTTGGCGCGGTTCTCTACGAGCTCGTCACGGGCACGTCGATTGGTCCCGCGATGCGCAGGCCGCGCGACGTCGACCCGAGCTTGCCCGATGCGCTCGAGGTTCTTCTCTCGAAGGCGCTCGTCGGCGATCCCGCGCACCGCCCCGAAGATCTCGGCGCGCTCGCGACCGCGATGCACCACATCGCGCCGATGAAGAGCATCCCGCCGCCCGACGCGGACACGAGCACGCTCAATCACACCGACTCGTTCGACGTCGACGTGCGCCTCTCGATGCTTCCGCCGTCGGAGGTCTCGGGCTCCGTCGCGATTCCGCAATCGCCGCGCATGCCAAACGTCGGCGCTGCTCCCGGTGGCAATGGTGATCCGTTCGGCAACGTCGTCGAAGCGGCGCCCTCGCAGCCCGCGCGCATGGACATGGCGCACAAGCTCGCCGCGCTCAAAGAGCGACTCGAGTCGGACCCGCGCCCGCGCTACGTCGTCAACAAAGACAAAATGGATCACGGCCCGTTCACCGCGGTCGAGCTCCTCCAGCAGATCACGTCGAACGCGTTCACCGGCGATCACGGGTTGCGCGACGAGATCTCGGGTCAATCGCGTCCGATCAAGGAGTGGGAAGAGTTCGCGCAGTTCGCCGAGCAAGCCGCGCTGAAGCGCGAGATCGTCGCGGAGAAAAAAGAAGTCGCGCGCGTCGTCGAAGAAGAGAAGAAAGCGGGCGTCGCGAAGTCCGCGTTCGGCGTCGTGATCGTGCTCATGCTCCTCGCGGGCGGCGGCTTCTTCATCTACAAAAAAGTCGGTCACCGAAACGACGGCGTCGCGATCAACGACGACAAGGGCGGCTTCGTCGTCGACCCGGCGGGCAGCATCAAGGGCGCGCACCACAAGCAGCAAGGCGGCGGTGGTGGCGGCGGGTTCGGCGGCGGCTGGAGCTTCGAAGAGGCGTGGGCGCACGCCGAGCAGAAGGTGTCGATGGGCCCGGGCGGTCAAGTCGCGGGCGGCCCCGATCCCATCGAGAACATCAAAGCGCAGATGCACGACCGCGCGCCCGGCATCGTCGCCGCGTGCGGAACACCCGACAGCATGCACGTCACGATCAAAGCCGCCGTCCAAAACGGCCACGTCGCTGGCGTGAGCGTCTACACGCAGCCCGCGAGCGGCGGCGTCTCCGGGTGCATCGCCGGACGCGTGCGCGGTCTCGCGTTCCCCGTCAGCGGGAACATGGACGCGGTCACCGAGCAGTTCTGATCACATGCTCCGGCGCCTCCGGCGCCGATGGTCTTCATCGAGTCACATCTTCACGCCGGCGGCGCCGCGCGGCATGCAGAGGCCGCTCTGCGTGCACACGTTTCCCGGCTTGCAGTCGACGTCGCTGTTTTTGCAGGGATACGCGCAGCGTTGATATTGCAGATTGCAACGACCGAGCAGGCACTGCGCGTCGCTCTGACACGCGAACGCCGCGCCACCCGGCGTGGCCATCGCCTTCGTCGTTGGAGTCGTGGGCGGAGTCGTCGTCGTTGGCGTCGTCGGCGCGACCGTCGCGGTCGTGGTCGGCGTCGGGAGCGGCTGAACGCCGAGCGGCACGGGCGTCGTTTGCATTTGCGTCGCCGGATCGGTTGGTTGCGGCGTAGCGGTTCCCGTCGTTGCGGGCGCGGTCGTGCTCGGCGTGTACGTCACTGCGCCCGGCGTCGTCGCGGTCGTGGACGCGTTCGTCCGCTGCGCGTAGCCGTTTTGATACGTCGTCTGCGGCGAGCTCGCTTGCCCGGTCGTCTGCGCGTAACCGTTCTGATAGGTGAGCTGTTGTGGACCTTGCGGCGGCGGTTGTTCATCACAAGCAACCACGACCAAGAGAATCCCGAGCACCTTGTGACCGGTCATGATGAGCCCTCCAAAACCCGGCGCTAGAACCATAGCATGGGTCTTCATGCTCGCGTGCTCGCGCGGCGATCCGCCGTCGCTCGTCAGCGCGGAGAGCGCGTCCGTGTCGCCGATGCCGCCCGCGCCGCCGCGCGCGTCGGCGTCGTCCCAAGTCAGCGCGAGCGCGACCGCGAGCGCCGCACCCGTCGACCCGGGAGCTCTTCCCCAGACGCACGACAAACCCGAGAGCGACAGCGCGGCGCTCGCTGCCCGAGGCGAAGCGCTCTTCGAAGCGATTCAAAACGACGATCCCGATCGCGCGATGCCCGCGTTCTTCCCGCGCGCCGCATACGAACAAGTGAAGGCGATCGCGAACCCCGCGTCCGATTGGAAATACAGGCTCGTCGCGAACTTCAAACGCGACATCCATGCGGCGCACTTCGCGCTCGGTCGAAAATCCACCGCCGCAAAATTCGTCGCGCTCGAGCCAGGACCATCCGCGCGATGGGTCGAGCCCGGCGAAGAAGGCAACAAGCTCGGTTATTTTCGCGTCTACGGCTCGCACCTGCGTTTCTCCGTCGATGGGAACGAACGCACGCTCGACGTGACCTCGCTCATCTCGTGGCGCGGCGAGTGGTACGTCGTTCACCTCACGGGCTTCACCTGATATCGTCCGGCCTCATGCGCGCCGTCATTCTATCGACCATCTTGTGCTCCGCGGCTCTCATCACTTGCGGAGGCGGAAGCACGAACACGACGTCGACGACGTCCGACAAACCCAACACCGAGGCGAAACAAGTCCACGCGTGCGGCGACACGGACAAGACGCACGTCTACGATTTGCACGACGAAGACGGCGACGACGCGCTCGTCCCGTGCGCGAAATCGGGCGGCAAGGATTACTCCGGCCTCGTCCACATCGAGACCATCCCCGAGGGCGTTCACATCACGATCAACGCGACCGACGACGAAGTCGACAACGGCGTCCTCGGCTCCGACGTGAAGACGCGCGACGCCGTCATCGTCTATCCGCAAGGCGCCGACGGGAAAAAAGCGATCGAAGTGCCGCTCATCAAAACGAAGAACGGCTACATGGGCGACAAGATCGTCTACTACCAAGACCTCGGAAAGCTCACCGACGAAGGCACGAAGATCGACGTCGCGATTTTCGATCACGACAAATCGAGCGGGCAGTCGTCCGAAGAGCTCCACGTGTCGGTCGCCGTCAGCGCGGGCAAGAGTTGCGAGAAGGCGTTCGAAGACACACCCGACACGATGGTCATGGGCAAGGCGCAGGAAAAAGATTTGTCGGCGGACCAACTCGGCGCGCCGATCGGGAGCGGAATCGTGACGGGCTGCGGGCTTCCGAGCAGCGCAACGTCGGACATCTGCGTCACGATGAAAGACGGCAAGGCGATCGGGTCGAGCGTCACCGTCACGCCGACGAACAACAAAGTCGCCGCGTGCATCGACAAAGCCGTCAGGCGCCTCCACTACCCGTCGTCGGGTCGCCCGAACAAGATTCACAAGAAGTTCTGAGCCGCGCGGTCAGCGCGTTGTGTTTCTCGGCGTCCGTCTGCTAGAAGGGCGTCCGCTTGGGTCGATAGCTCAGTCGGTAGAGCTGCGGACTTTTAATCCGTAGGCCCCGGGTTCGAGTCCCGGTCGACCCACCAACCACGCGCGCGCTAGCATGGGCGATCGATGGCGCGCGCGAAGATGGCCGTGGATCGCAGGATCGTCGAGGGTTGGCCCGCGGTGTCTTCGGTGTGATGGACGCTGCGATCGTCACCGACACTTGGCGCGCGCTCCTCGCGCCGCGCAGGCTCGCGCCGATCGCCTGCGTCGTCATCCCGCTCCTCTACGCGCAGCGCGTCTACAGCTACGATCCTTCCGCGATTTGGGTCGGTCTTTCGCTTTGCCTCGCGTTCGTGCTCGTCGCGCCCGTTTCGTATCGCGCGCTCGTCACGGATCATCTCGACGTCGCGCAGAGCGCGCTCCGGCTCATCGTGTTCGCGTTCGTCGGCGCGTTCGCGGTGTTTGCTTTTGGCGTGATCGTGCCGCGCTCGCTCGGCGTTCACGCGACGTTCATGACCGCGCGCGGCGCGCTCGCGATCGACGTCGCGCTCTTTCTCGCGGGCGGTTGGGGCCTCGGGCGCGACATCGAGCTCGAAGCGACGCTCGCGCGCGAGCGCAAACGCGCGGAGGATCTCGCGCGCGAAGCCGAGCGCGCGCAACTGCTCGCGCTCAAAGCGAACCTCGATCCGCATTTCTTGTTCAACACGCTGAACGCGATCGCCGAGTGGTGTCGCACGGACGGCGCCGTCGCCGAGCGCGCCGTCCTCCAGCTCTCGTCGCTCCTTCGCGCTGTGCTCGAGGGCATCGACGCGCCGTCGTGGCCGCTCGCGCGCGAGCTCGAGATCTGCAAGACGCTCCTCTCGCTCCATCGCATGCGCGATCCGGAGCGATTCACGCTCGCATGGGAGGTGGACGCGCGCACGGAGAGCGTGCGCGTGCCGCCGATGCTCCTCTTCGCGCTCGTCGAGAACGCCATCACGCACGGACCCGCGAAGGGTCATCGCGGCGAAGTGCTCGTGCGCGTCGCGCGTGAAGGCGAGCGCGTGATCGTGCGAATCGAAAACCCCGGGCCGTACGGCGGGCCACGCGCGGGCAGCCACGGCATTCCGACGGTCGAGCGACGGCTCGCGCTCGCCTACGACGACGACGCGAACCTCCGCGTGCGCGGCGAGCGCGACCGCACCATCGCGATCGTCGAGCTCCCCCTGCGCGCACCGGAGGCCGCATGACGAAGAAGCCGCTTCGCGTTCTCGTGGCCGACGACGAGCGCGTCGCGCGGCAGCGGCTCGTGCGTCTCTTGTCGGAGATGGAAGGCGTCGTCGTCTGCGCGGAGTGCGAGAGCGGCGATGACGCGCTCGCCGCGGCGAAGCGCGAGACCATCGACGTCGCGGTGCTCGACGTCGAGATGCCGGGCACGAGCGGAATGGACGCCGCCGCGCTGATCGCGCCGCACGTCGCGCTCGTCGTGTTCTGCACCGCGCACGCGAGCTACGCGACGAAGGCGTTCGATCGCGGCGCCGTCGATTACGTGCTCAAGCCCGTCGACGCCGCGCGGCTGAAGATCGCGATCGATCGCGCGCGTGATCGTCGCGACGAGCGCGCGCCTCTCGAGAAGCTCGCCATCGCGACGAACGCGGGCGTCGTCCTCGTCGATCCGAAGACGATCACGCACGCCGTGCTCGACGGCGCGCTCGTCACGATCTTCACCACCGCGGGCGAGAAGTTTCTCACGAGCGACTCGCTCGCCGATCTCGCCGACCGCCTCCCGCACATGTCGCGCGTGCACAGGCGCGCGCTGCTCGCGCTCGATCACGTCGCGCGTCTCGAATCGATCGCCTCGGGCGGATACGTCGCGCACACGAAGCGAGGCGCGGCGATCGAAGTCTCGAGACAAGCGGCGCGCGAGCTGCGCAAGCGGCTCGGCCTGTGAGCGATCCGCTCGCGTCGTTCAAGCTGCGGTTCCACGACGTGCACGTGCGCGTCGTTCCCGCTGGATTCGGCGGGCCCGGCGTCGACGTGCGCGGAGAAGACGCGAAGCGGTGCTTCGAGCTCGCGAAAGAAATGGTCGCGTGGCTCCTCGCGCGCCAGCCGAGCGTGACGCTGCGCGCGCTCTCCGTCGACTTCGCAAAGAGGCGCGTGCTCGTCTCGTTCGAAGACGCGCACGCGCTCGGCGCAGCGCCGCGTCCGATGGTCTTGCGCATCGAGCCCCCCGAGTCGAACGAGCTCATCGAACGCGCCGCGCCGCTCATCGCGCACCTTGCGCATCTCGCACGAGTCGCGCTCGCGCGACGGTCAAAATCTTCCGTGGATTGAAATGCCGGATGCAGTCGGTGCGACGCCCCAGCTGATTTCGCTGCTCGATGGGAGCCCCACGAGCATGAGAAGCGCGCCGGTCGTTTGGAGAACTCCGTCGATCGCGAGCCCGATGCGCGTGCCCGCGTCGGCGAAGCACGACGTGGGATCGCTCGCGCTCTGCGGGCACGCGTCGCGCGTCGCGTATGCGATCCACGGACCCGCGATCGGAAGAAACAACCAGTGGTTCGCGTCGACGCCGGAGGTCGCGCCGACGATGATGGACGGGAGCCACGCGCCACCGAGGAGCGCTCCGCCGAACGCGAGCGCCGACCACGATCGCGTGACTTCCACCTTTCCATGGAGCGGCGTGCGCTCGTTCGGCGCGAACGTTCCGCGGAGCTCGATGCGGTCGCCTGGAAAGAGCGGCACGCGCTCGACGTGACCTTCGAGCTCGCCCGTCACCGCTCGTGCATCGGCGCTCGCAGTCCCCGGAATGAAGCGCGTCACGTGCACGCCGGTCTTCACGCCGATGACGACGCCCTTCTCGTCGCGCACGACGGCGTCATCGCGATCGAGCTCGTACGTGAACGTCCCCGGACGCGGCACGACGACCTCGGGCGCGTCCTTCGCCGGATCGATCGTCACGCCTTCCGGCAACGCCGCGCGCTCCGCGCCGCGGATCACCGCGACGGCGCGTAGCTTCGTCCCGTTTGCTTCGGCAGCCTCAGTCGGCGACGTCACCTTCACCACTTCGATCGGCTGCGCGCAGCCACTCATCAAGACGAAGAGCAGCGCGATGAACCTCAAGCTTCCTCGCGGCGGAAGCCGAGCGACGTCCCGAGGTGTCCGAGCTTGCGCGCTTCGAGGCATGCGGGCGAGCCGGGCTCGACGATGCGGCAGTCATCAGGGCGCCGCGCGTAGAATCGCGCACGGATATTTTCCAGGCGTCGAACAATCGAGCGCGCCGCACCGGTCGCCGCCGTTCTTCACGAAGCGAAAGTACGGCGGGGCCGTCTCCAAAACCGTGTACTTTGCAAGCAATTCCTCGCCAAGGCGCGCCTCGTCGCCTTCGAGCAAATGAACCGTGCGCGGGCCGTGATGACAGCAGCGCCCGCAATCGACGCAGTCGGCGCCGTTCGGATCCGGAACGCCGGACACTGGCAAAAGGGGCATCCCATCATGATAGCGCTGTCGCGCGCGGCACAAGTTGCGCCACCCGTTTTGTCCACATTCGCCCGCAAAACGCGTGGCATCGCCGTTGCTCTACGCGATGTCATGACCACGCTGTCCAGCTTCTCGACTCGCGCTTCCCTTCTCATGCTCTTTGCGACGCTCGGCGCGTGCGGCGGAATCGCCGACCTCGGCGACGGCGGCTCGACCCCGGACAGCGGCAACCCGGACGGCGGCCCCGGCCCCGGTCCGAGCCCCGACTGCCCCACCTCGCCGCCCACGCAAAGCTCGAGCTGCTCGAAGAACGGCATTCAGTGCGAATACGGAAACGACGTTCGCTTCACCTGCAATCAGATCGTCGCGTGCACGAACGGATCGTGGGACTACGCGTTCAACGGCGATCCCTCGTGCCCGACGCCGCAAAATCCGAGCGCGTGTCCTGCGACGTTCGAGCAAGTGCAGCAGGGTGCGAGCTGCACGCCGATGGGAACGTCATGCAACTACTCCAACTCGACCGCCACGCGCTTCTGCGAGTGCAACTTCATGGGCGGCCCGATACAGATCGACGGCGGACCAGGCGCGACGTGGGAGTGCGGCTTCGGAACGGCGACGGGTTGCCCGTCCGTGCGCCCGCGCATCGGAACGAAATGCTCGCAAACGGATCTCAACTGCTCGTACGACGTGTGCGGCGCGCCGTCGGGTCTCTCGTTCCAGTGCAGCAGCCAGACGATGACTTGGGTTCAGGGTTTCGGCGACGTGTGCGCGGGCGCTAACTAGTCAGCGGCCACTTCATCGAAGCGAGGCTCGGCGCGAGCCTGCGCAGCTCCGCGCGCACTTGCGGAATCGTCGCGCGCTTCGCGGGATCGCGACGCAGCGTCGCAAACAAGAGCTCGGCGAACGGTTGGAGACCGGGCTTGCTCGCGAGCGCGCGCAGCTTTTCGGGGAAGCCGTCGTGCGCGAGGTGCATCGCGATTTGCTGGAGCTCGCTGTCGGCGTGGAAGAGCACGTCGCCGGTCATCGCCTCGAATGCGACGCAACCGAACGCGTAGACATCGGCCGTGCGCGGGCTCGCGTGCGCCGTCGCGAGATCCGCGCCCCACACCTCCGGCGCGCCGTAGGGGCCCGTCGCGCAACCCGGCCTGATGCGTCGACCCGCGAGGCCGAAGTCGACGAGCACCGCATCGGCGCCGTTGCGCAGGACGACGTTCGACGGTTTGAGATCCAAGTGACCGACGTCGACGCCGTGCATCGCGTCGAGACCCGCGAGCACGTCGTCGAGCGCCTTGAGCGCGCGCTTCGCGTCGAGCGCGCGTGAGGTGATTTCGTGATCGAGGTTCTGCCCTTCCACGAGCTCCATGACCAAGATCGGCTTCGGCTTCGACCCCGTGTCGAACGTCACGAAGCGCGCGAGGTTCGGGTGAGCCGGGATCGCGAGGAGCGCGGAAGCCTCGGCGCGGAACATTTCGAAGAACTCCGACTCCGAGAGCGTGCGCGCGGCCGACGCATCGTACGACGGGCACCTTCAACGCGAAGCGCTCGGCGTCCGTCTCTTGGCGATCTTCGATTCGCACCGCGACGAGCACGCTGCCGAGCGCGCCGTGCGCGAGCGGACGCAGCACGTAGAAGCCGCCGAGCGTTCGACGCGCGGGGAGCCACGGTGGAAGCGACTCGCGAAGCTGCGCAGAGCCCGCGCGGTGGCCGCGTTCGCGCGCGGGCAGCCTCGCGATCACATCGAGCGCGCGATTCGCAACCGCTTCGAACGCGGGAGGGAGCTCGCGCGCGATCGATCGCACGCCTTCGAGCACGCTCGCGTCGAGCGCGGGCTCCGCACCCGAGAGCACGCGTGAAACGGCCACGGCGAGCACGAGCTCGCTCGACGAGAAGACGATGCCGCCTTCCGCGTGAAGCCGCGCGCTCGCGCCCGCGCAGAGCTGCGCCAGCGATCCGAGCGCGGACTCGAACGCCGCGGCGACGTCCGCGCCGCCGCCTTCGGCGACGAGATCCGAGAGCGCGCTCGCCTGCGCGATCGCCGCGACGGAGTGCTGCAGACGAACGACGACGGTGCGAAGCGCCTCCGCGCGCTGCGACGGATCGAGCAACCCATCGCGCGTCCACGATTCGAGCGCGGCGATCTCCGCTCCGAGCAGGACGCGCGGCATGAGCGAATCGCGCTCTCCGTCGCGCGCGTTCGCATCGATCGCGGCTGCGAGATCCGCGTACCGCGCGATCGCGTGGCGGAGCGATGGATCCATCGACGCCTCCGCGAGCACGCGCAGCTCGCCGACGTCGGCCACGCGGCGCACGATCGCGAGGAGCGCATCGGCTGGGTCGAGCGCCTCCGCGCGAACGAGCGCGTCGAGCGTACGCGAGAGCGTCGCGGCGTTCGCGCGGCGAAGCACGGCGGGCAGCCCGCGCTCCATGCGCCTGAGGAGAACCGTGGCGATGCGCGACCAGCGCTTGCGCACCTCCGATGCGCGATGCGGATCTTCGTTGTGTGCGTCGAGACCCATGTCGCTGTCGACGAGGTGGAGCATCGCGCGGAGGCGCATCAAACGCAGCGTCGCGTCGCGTACGGGTGCGTCGCGTTGGTCTTCGTCTTCGCGCTCGCGGAAACGCTCGAGCACCCACGACGCGATGCGCTCGCGCGCTGCGAGCGCGCTCTCCGCGTGCTTCTTCGCGGTCTCCACCGACGGCGCGAGCGCCATCAAGTCGACGAGCGTGCTGCGCTCGAGGAGGCTCGCGTCGAGTTGGCGAAGCACCGTGAGCGACGTGCGCCGCGCGACCGCGCCCGCGTTCGTCTCCTCGGTCACCGCTTCGAGCGCGTCGAGCAGACCGTGCACGCTCTCGAACGCGGCGCTCGCGAGCGAGTACGCTGCGCGCGCGCCCTCCGTCGCGAACGCGGCGAGCGCGCGTGTCACCTGCACGTCGAGCGGATCGTCCTCGCGCGGCCCGCTCTCCGCGCCGGAGAGGCTCGTGCGCGCGCGCGGAATTCGCTCGAGCTCGCGCAGCGTCTCGCGCAGCGCGGCCGCGTCGCTCTCGTCACGTGGTTTGTGATCGCGAAGCGCCTGCGTCACGACGCCGATCGCGTGCTCGAACGGACCCGCGACGCCGAAATCCGCGCCGAGGTCCGACACCGCTTGTGCGATCGCCATCGGCTGACGCTTCGCGAGATCCTCGAGCAGCTCGGCCGCCGCTTCGGGCTCGCCCTCCGCGGCGCGCGCGAGCCCCCAAACGAGCGCGCCCGCGCCGCCCGGATCTTTTCCGAAAGCACCCGACTCGCTCATCCACTGCTTCACGAGCTTCTGCGCCGTCGCCTTCTCCACCGACATCATCGCCACGATCGAAGTCGCCGCGCGACGCCACTCGGTCGGCGTGAGCGACGGATCGACGCCGCGCTCGATCGCTTTCTTCATCGACGGAATCCACGGCGCGAGGAGCCCGCGCGCGGCCGCCGCATGACGCCACACGAGCGGCTCGCGATCCTCGAGGAGCCGGTCGAACGCTTGCGCGACGCCATCCGCGACGAACGCGCGCATCGCGTGCTCGTCGCCTTGCTGCGCGCGCTTGGCCGCCTCGCGCGCGGCGCGCTCGAAGATGCGCGACGCCGTCCGCCGCGACGGGAGCGAGCCCGACGAAGGCTGCACGATGAGCTCGCGCGCGAGCTGCCTTCGCGACACGAACGCGAGAGCACATCGGACCGTCCGGCACGCCGAGCGAGAGCGGAAGCTCCGTCACGAGCGCGATGCGCGCGCGCACGTGAACCGCCGAGAGGCCCTTGCCCGTCCCGAGCGCCATGCGCGTCGCGATCGCCGTGAACGTCTCGGCGCGACCTTGAAGGAGCTTCGACGCCACGCGACGCCCGAGCTCACGCTGCTCGGCCGACGGCGGCACGACCGCCGCGATCTCGTAGAGCGCTGCGCCCGCCGCCGCCGGCTCAGCGAGCCAATCGGTGTCGTCGATGAGCTTGTCCGCGAGCGCGACGCGAACGGCCGCGAGCAGCGCGTCGGAGTGCAATCCTTCGAGCGGACCGGGCCCTTCCCCGCCGCGCGCGAGCAGTCGCGAGCGTTTGCCTCCACACGGCGCGCCGGTCGGCTGGATTCTTGAGCCGCGGCAAGTCCACGACTCCGTCGTAGCCTCGCAGAGCGGGACTGGCGTACGGCGTGCGATCTCGCATCTTGCTTTCCCACTCCTAACATACACGTTCGCGTGGTAAACGCGCGCCACGCTCGCATGATCCTTCTCGAGAAAGTCACCAAACGGTTCGGCCCGAAGATCCTCTTCGAGAACGTCTCGATGCAGTTCGATCCCGGCAAGCGCTACGGTTTGACCGGCGCGAACGGCGCGGGGAAATCCACGCTTTTGAAGATGCTCGCCGGCGTCGAAGACACCGACACGGGCACGATCGAGATCCCGTCGACGCTCAAGCTCGGCGTCCTCAAGCAGAACCATTTCGAATACGACCAGCAGCGCATCATCGACACGGTGATGATGGGCAACAAGGCGCTCTGGGAGGCGATGACGGAGAAAGAGCGCCTCCTCGAGGGCGAGGTCACCGACGAGGTCGGCATTCGTCTCGGCGAGCTCGAAGGCATCATCGCGGAAGAGAACGGCTACGTCGCCGAGAGCGAAGCGGGCGCGCTGCTCGAAGGCCTCGGCATCCCCGCCGACAAGCACACGGCGAAGATGAACACGCTCCCCGCCGGCTACAAGCTGCGCGTCCTCATCGCGCAGGTGCTCTTCGGAAATCCGACGTGCTCCTCCTCGACGAGCCCACCAACCACCTCGACCTCGATTCGATTCGCTGGCTCGAGTCGTTTCTCATCGACGAGTTCCGCGGCACGCTCGTGTGCGTCTCGCACGACCGCCACTTCTTGAACGCCGTCGCGACGCACATCGCCGACGTCGACTACCGCACCATCACGATCTACACGGGCGGCTACGACGATTTCATCGCGCAGAAATACGAGAACCGTCAGCGCGCGGAGCAGCAGTCTCAGGCCGCGAAGAAGAAGATCGGCGAGCTCCAAGACTTCGTCTCGCGCTTCGGCGCGCACAAATCGAAATCGAGCCAAGCGCAGAGCCGCTTGAAGCAAATCTCGAAGCTCGAAGAAGAGATCGAAACGCGCGGACCGAAGCGCTCGAGCCTCGTGCGTCCGTTCATTCGCTTCGAGTTCGACAAGCCGAGCGGACGCGACGTGCTCCGCGTGGACGGGGTTGAAGAAGAAGTTCGACAAGCTCGTCATCTTCGACGGCGTGTCGCTGAACGTGAACCGCGGCGACAAAATCGCCGTCACCGGTCCGAACGGCGTCGGCAAATCGACGCTTCTGAAGTGCATCGTCGGGTCGTTCACCGGCATCGACAAGGACGCAAAGAAAGAAACGCTCGCCCCCGACGCCGGCGACGTCCACTGGGGCCACGACGTGTCCGTCGGTTACTTCGCGCAAGACCACCACGAATCGCTGGGTACGCACGAAGGCGAGCGCAGCGCGTTCGAGTGGCTCTATCAATTCGACAAGAACGCCGCGCAAGAAACGATTCGCGGCATCATGGGTCGCCTCCTCTTCTCCGGTGAAGCCGCGCTGAAGCCCGTCGGCGCGCTGTCAGGCGGCGAGCTCGCACGCCTTCTCCTCTGCAAGCTCCTCTTGCAGAAACACAACGTGCTCGTCCTCGACGAGCCGACGAACCACCTCGACATCGAATCCATCGAAGGCCTCCTCGACGGCCTTCGCCTCTTCCAAGGCACGGTCATCGTCACGAGCCACGATCGCCACTTCGTCGGCGAGCTCGCGACGCGCGTCCTCGAGCTCCATCGCAAAGACGAGCACACCGAGATCAACGACTTCGGTGGAACGTACGAAGAGTTTCTCGAGCGGAAGAAGAGCTGACCATCGGCGCCAGGCGCTGGAGCATGTGCCTAACGCAAAAACGGAACGACGATTCCGCCGGCGGACGCGACGGGCTCTTCTTCTTCGCGTGTCTCTTCGGTGTGATTCGGTTTGTACGCGTGCGCCGCGTCGGGGAACTCGCCGCTCTTCACTTCGCTCACGTACGCCTTGAACGCTTCGATCGCCGCGTCGCCGAGCTCGGCGTAGCGCTTCGCGAACTTCGGCGAGGGACCACGCGAGAGACCGAGCAGGTCCGTGCAGACGAGCACTTGTCCGTCGCACGCGTTGCCCGCGCCGATGCCGATCGTCGGCACGCTCACCTCGCTCGTCACGCGCGCCGCGACGTCCGGCGGGATCGCCTCGAGCACGATGCAGAACGCGCCGGCCGCTTCGAGCGCGCGCGCGTCGCGGACGATCTGCTCTGCGCCGTCGTCCGAGCGACCCTGAACCTTGAACCCGCCGAGCGCGTGAACGCTCTGCGGCGTGAGCCCGACGTGCCCGACGACCGGAATGCCCGCGCGCACGATGCGATGCACGTGCTCGGCGAACGCCTCGCCGCCCTCGAGCTTCACGCTCTCGAAGCTCCCCTCTTTGAGCATCTTGCCGGCGCTCTCCACCGCTTGAATCGGCGAGACTTGATACGAGAGAAACGGCATGTCGCCGACGACGTGCGCGCGCGAAACGGCGCGTGTTACCGCTCTACCGTGGTAACAAATCTCGTCCAACGTGACGGGGATCGTGTTGGTGAGGCCCTGCACGACCATCCCGAGCGAATCGCCGACGAGGATCATGTCGACGTCGGCTGCCTCGACCAGACACGCCATCGTGTAGTCGTAGGCGGTCACCATCGAGATGCGCTCGCGGCCTTTGCGGCTCCTCAGCTCGGGGACCGTGACTTTGCGGAGCGACGCGCGACTTCCGGTATTTGCAGTATACATGTTTCCTCCGGTCGCGGCCGCCGGTGAAGGTGGTCCACGCCAATCGAACAGGTGCGTTAAACGTAGCCTCTAGGATTTACGATGGCAACGGCTGTAGTGTTCCCCGTCGTGCGTGTTACCCCGCTGCTTTTCGTGATTCTTGCGGCGACTGCCTGCGATCGTGCGCCTGATCCGTCCGGCGAGTGGTCGCCGCTCGACCACGAGCACGAGTCGCCTCAAGCGAACGGGCAACAAGCGCCGCCGACGGGAAGCCAAAAGCCCAACGTGCAGCAGCAGCTCATCGAGACCGCATGGCGGCAGACCTGCGCGACGTGTCACGGCGTGATCGGTCACGGCGACGGCCCGCAAGGCTCGCTCGTGAAGGCTCCGGATTTGACGCGCGAAGAGTGGCAGGCAAAGGTGACGGACGAGGAGATCGCCGTGCGCATCAAGGGCGGCAAAGGTCTCATGCCTCCGAACGACTTGCCCGAATCGACCATCCGTGGACTCGTCGCGCGCATCCGCGCGCTGCGCGGAGCGCAATGACGATGCAGATGACGCGCTCCGGATCGCTCCTCTTGTTCGGCGCGGTGGGCGTCGGCGCGTATTTTTTCCTCGCGCCGCGATTTCCAAAAGATCAGAGCGTGAACGTCGTGCTCGGCGACGCAGCAGCCGAGGTGACGGACCTTTCATTGCATTATGCAACGAGCGGCGACGGCGATCACGATGCCGCGCGCGACGTGGCGATGCACTTCGAGCGCGGAAAGGCGCCGCGCGTCGTCCACCACGAAGCGCGCCTCGCCGACGGCGAGTACGTCGTGTCGATCGAGTTGCGCGGTGAAGGCGGCCGCGCGTGGAGCGACGAGCGGCGCATCGCGCTCCATGCCGGCGGCTCGACGTCCATCGACGTCTCGGAGCGCGCGCTCTCCGCGCTCCACGTGGGGAGCGCGCGGTGACGGGCAGCGACGACAACGTCCCCATCGAGACGCGCGCGGCGAGCGGGCTCGCGCTCGCGCAAGGGTCGCTCACGCTCGTCGTGCTCTCGGGCACGCGCAAAGGCGCGATCATCCCCGTCGGCGACGCGACGCACATCGGCAAAGCCGCCGACAACGAGCTCGTCCTCTCCGACGACACCGTCTCGCGCCACCACTGCGAGCTCGTGCGCGAAGGCAGACGCCGTACGCGTGCGCGATCTCGGCTCGACGAACGGAACGCGCGTCGACGGCACGCGCGTGACCGAGGCGCTCCTCTCGCCCGGGCGCGGTGCTCAAAGTCGGCGAAGTGGAGATCGCTCTCCGCCCCGGCGCGCAGAGCACCGAAGTCTTGCCGAGCGACAAGCCCGCGTTCGGCCCCGCGATCGGACAGAGCCTCGCGATGCGCACGATCTTCGGCGTGCTCGAGCGCATCGCGCCGACCGACGCCACGGTGCTCCTCGAAGGCGAAACCGGCACCGGCAAAGACGTCCTCGCGCGCGCGATCGTCGAGCACTCGCGCGCGCAAGAGGGGCCGTTCGTCGTCGTCGATTGCGGCGCCGTGAGCTACTCGCTCATCGAGAGCGAGCTCTTCGGCCACGAGCGCGGCGCGTTCACGGGCGCGGTGTCGTCGCGGCAAGGCGCGTTCGAGCTCGCCGAACGGCGGCACGGTGTTCCTCGACGAGATCGGCGGATCTGCCGCTCGACGTGCAACCAAAGCTGCTCCGCGTGCTCGAGACACGCGAGTTCCGCCGCGTCGGCGGAAACAAACCGATGCAGACGACGTGCGCGTCATCGCCGCGACGAAGCGCGATCTGCAGCGCGAAGTGCACGGCGGGAAATTCCGCGAGGACCTCTACTTCCGGCTCGCGGTCGTCCCCGTCACCGTTCCGCCGCTTCGCGCGCGGCGCGAAGACATCCCGCTCCTCGTCGCAGCACATCCTCGAAGCGGCAGCCGCGGGCGGCGCGCCGATGCAGCTCGGCGAGCGCGCGACGCAAGGTCTCCTCGCGCACGACTGGCCCGGCAACGTGCGCGAGCTCCGCAACGTGCTCGAGCGCGCGATGTACATGGCGCGCGCGGCTGGACAAGACGAGCTCGGCGACGTCGTCCTCCAAGGCGGCGGCGGCGAGAGCGCGACGGCGTTCTCGTTCGAGCCCGGCAAGATCTACCGCGAGACGCGCGCGAGCTTCGAGGCCGAGTTCGAGCGCCGCTACGTCAAGTGGCTCCTCCAACGCCACGGCGGCAACGTGAGCGCGGCCGCACGCGAGGCGAAAATGGATCGCAAGCACCTCCACGAGATCGCGAAGAAGCACGGCGTCCGCGGCTCAGAAGACTGAACGCTAAAACCCGGCGGAGAGTCCGAGGTTCAGCAAATACGCGAACGTCCCCGTCACGGGTTGTCCGCCGAGTGTGTACTCGTCGTAGCTGAAGTCGATGATGTTCGCGGCGGCGACGAGACGAAGCTGCGAGAGGAACCCGAGCACTTTCTTTTCTTGCGCGGCCATGGCGTACGTCGCTCCAAGACCGCCCATCACGCTGAAGAACGGCGAGAGCTCGCGATCGCCCGTCCAATACTGCGCCTTTCGGACCGAGCGGCGGATTGCCGCCCGTGTAGTCGTCGCTCCAGAAGATCGCGCCCGTCTGTTTGTAGAAGCGCCCGTTGCAGCGCGACGCGGAAGACTCGGCCGAAATACTTTTCGACCTCGAGCTCGGCCGTGCCGCTCTTGATGTCCCACGTGTCGCAGTAGCCGCGCGACGCCGACGCGGACCGCGCGCCTTGAGCGGCGGAGGAAGAAGTTCCCGCGGAGCGCCACCGCCTGGCGCGCGCGATTGTCGCGGCGTGTGCTCCTGCGCCTTGAGGCCTTCGCCGACGATGACGCTGCGATACGGGTCGCTCTGGAAGCCGTTGATGATCTGCGCGTGTAGATCGCCTGCGTCGCGAACACGGGCGTCCACGCCTGCGACCACGCCCCTTGGAAGCCGTCGATCGCGATGTCGCGCGTCGTGCGCAGCGGGTCGCCTCGTGAAGCAGCCCTTGCGTCCTCGGAGCGCGAGCCGCGCGACGGCGGAGCGCGTTCGCGGCCTTGCGTCGCGATCGCACACGAGGTCGAAGTTGCGCGCGTAGTCCGATCTCGAAGCTGCGTGTTGTGCTCGAAGAGCTCGGTCCGCGCCGTCACGTTGAACGAGTGCGACTTGTAGTCGTTCTCCGTCCGAGTACGCGTACCGCCGCCGCCGAAGCTCGTGTTGTCGTGCTTGAGCGTGAAGCCGCCGTGCCGACGTTGCGGAAGTCGTGCACGCTCGCGGTCGTGATGACGTCGGCCGCCGGGTGCGTCGCTTGGTACGCCGAGCCCGCCTTCGACGCGACGCTCGCGCCCGAGACGATGTCCGCTTCCCAGCCGCCGTTGACCCTGAGCGCATCGACGGGTTCGACCGTGAGCGTGAGCGACGGCGTGTAGACGAACATGTTCGTGCGGGTCGGCGCCTCGTAGAAGAGCGTGTGCGCCGTGTCGAACTCGGACGACCTGCGCGCGCGCGGCCGCCGCGACCGCGACGAGCGCGAACGCGACGAGCACGCCAGAGGCCGAACGAGCTTCAGTTGCACCCGCACCCTCCGCCCGACACGCCGCGGCCACCGTAAGCGCCTTCGCGGTTTTCGATCGCGTGATGCAGCTGCGCGCGGTGTGCGGGTCGCCTTCGAACTGCATGATGGGATCGGCGAGGACCGCGCGCTCCTGCGGCTTCACCGTCACGCAGCCGCGCGAGCATCGCAGAATGACGAGAGATCGAGCGCAGGGAGGAGCTTCATCAGAAATACACTCCGAAACCGCCGGAGTACGTTTGCGCGTTCTTGGAACGTGCTCGGAGTGAAGAGCGTCAGGTTCGTCACCTCGAGGCGCACCAAGATGCGCCTGCGGAGCGCGAAGAGGAATCCGCCGCCCGCGCGCGCGACGAAGAGATCTTCGCGCTTGAGGACGAACGAGTCCGAGTTCGGGAAGACGCTGAGCCCGCCGCCGCCGATGCCGACGAACGGACAGAGCACCCATTTCGGAAACAGGTACACGGTGAGCGCCGCCGCCGTAGAAGATCTGCGAGCCGTCCGCGGTGAGCGCGTCGCCGAGGAAGCCGTCGAGCGCTGAGCGTCTTGTGGAGCACGAGCGACGGACGCGCTTCGAGGTAGCCGAACTGCTGAATCTTCCCGTTCGTCGATCGGGATGCTGAGCACGCCGCCGACGATCGCGAAGCCGCCGCGCGCGCCCTTCGAGCGGAGGCGGCGCGAAGATTCCGGGACGCGACGGCGCATCTCGTCGTTCGGACCACGGCGAACGGCTCGACCTCGTCGCCGAGCGCGTACGCGCGGCGACCGTCGGGCAAGAGCACGCGGAGCCAGAAGCCGCCGCCTTGCCGTCCGTCGAGCGCGAACGTCTCGCCGCGATGCGCGGTGTAGATCACGCGGAACGAAACGCCGGGACCCGTGCGCAAATCCGCGGAGTCGACGACGACGCGCGCGAACGCTTCCGCCTTGTCCGCTTCTCGCTCCGCCCTCGGCGCGAGCGGGCGGCGCCGCGGCGAGCGCGGTGGATACGACAGCGATGGCAAACGCGAGCCGAGCCAACCTCATGGAGTGTTGGCCCACTTGAAGATCACGTTCGGAAGCGTCGGATCGCTTCGGATCGAAAATCTGCCGCGGGTGCGCGGTCGTCGACGTCGGGCGCGTGAGGATCGCGGCTTGGCACGTCGCGTAGTCGACGCACTCGCGGCTCATCTCGAGCGACGCGGAGCTGAAATTGTTTTGCGCTGGGCTGCCCGGACCGACCGCGCCCGCACCCGCGGGATCGCCCGCAACGGGATGGTCGGGATCGCATTTGATCAGCGGATGATCTTGGAGCGCCATGCCGCTCACGGCCGACGAGTTGAAGTGGCAGTTGCCGTTGTCACCCGATCCGCCAGCGCCGCACGAGGTCTGCGCTGCGAACAAATATTCCGGCTCCACGTGACAGTAGAAAAAGTCCTCGTTGAAGACGGACAGCGGCACCTCGAAGTTCGGCCCGGGGTCGATCGTACAGCCCCACGCGGCTGCTCCGGTGCCCATGGCAAGCGCAAGAGCCACCCAACGCATTCGCACCCGACCACGATAGACGCACAGGATGAGTTACGGCAACTGAGCGTGCCAACGGCACGCGAAATGACTCTTGCTGGGAAGTGCGGCGCGAGCCGCACGTTCCCAACTCACACACACGTTGATGCCGAGAAGACACGCATCCTCGTTTGCCATCGCGAGGTTGCGTGTGGATCGTCACGTGCTCTTTCGGGAGCCATGACCGCTTACGGTTTCACTTGCATAAGCTCGAGGCACCTCGCTACAAGTTTGGATGCAGTTCAGGGGTGTCGTATCTTATCTTACATGTGGGCAGTACCAAGCCCCGACCCCAAAACGGGGAAAGAGGAACGATGAAACTGACGCCCTGGTATCTCGCTGCAATCGCCCCGCTCGCAGTCGCTGGCTGCTCGGGCGCGTTCTTCGGACACTTCGCGGTGCTCGCACTCACGCTCGGAATCTTCTTCGGAACGCTCTCGCTCGGCCGCCACGCGCAACGCGAAGCCGCGAAGCGTCCGGTTGTCGAGAAGTTGGACGTCTGATCCCATCGCACGACCAAGCCTGGTCGTGCGAGGATGTGTTTCGTCACGTTTTTGGTTCAGGTTTTTTGGGCGCATAACTCAGCGGTAGAGTGCGACCTTCACACGGTTGAAGTCGCAGGTTCAAATCCTGCTGCGCCCACTACGTATTTTCAGCCCGATTTGCGATTCTTGCGGGCAGTCGGCTTTGAGGTTTCACCCGACCTTTCACCCGACCCAACGCCGAACGTCGCAGCGATCTTCGCGATGGCCGCAACCTGTTCGGCCGCGTGCGCCGTCGAGTAGTGCGCCTGCATCTCTTCCGTCGCGTGACCGGAGATGGATCGCACAACGACGTCGGGCACGTTCGCAGCACGCATCAAGTCTTGGTACGTCCGGCGACACGCGCGCGGCGTGAGCGTGAATCGCACGCCGATTTTCGGCCACGACGTCGAACGGCGTTTGAAGTGCGGTGCGCGTGCGGAAGCCACCCTTGATGCTCGGGAAAAGCAGATCGGATCGTCGCATTGCCTCGGTCCACTTGAAGCGCGGTCGCTCTTCGGGTGGCGTGTCCAACATCGCGATGTGCTCGCGCACGATCGCGACCAGCGATGGCGGGATCGCGATGTGTTGGTGCAATCCGGTTTTCGATATCCGCCATCGCTTTCTGTCGCGCGGTGTGCAACGGCGCACGAGCAAGCAACCGCCATCGTGCTTCATCCCCTTGCGCGTGCAGACAGGACAATCGCCATCGAGAAAAATGTCGCGCTCGAATCCCTTGCGTCGGAGAGCACGGAATGACGACGGACGCAGTCCCGTTCCGCAAAGCCCAACGCAGCCATCGCGTAGTGCATCGGGTACATGACTCGCATCGCGTCCAGAAATGTCCGAACCTGCGACGGGTGCAGCGCGTTCGGCTCATCGTCCGTATAGACGGGCGCGCCTTTGATGTTCGCGATCCCGGTGCATGGATCGCGTGACTCAAGCTCCGCGCTCATCTTCGCCGTGATCACGCGCACGATCGAAAGCCATCCGTTGGCCGTCTGCGCGCTGAGCTTCCCTTCGGTGACAGCACGGGCGAGAGCGCCACGCCACTTGTCGATGTGAGTGAACCGCAGGTCAGCACACGCGATCGAACCGAGCGACGGCACGATGCGCAGCGATGCCAGGCTCGTTTGCTTCTTCCCTTCCGTCTGAAGCGCACCACGCCACTTGTCGATCGTTGCCTCGCTCTTGATCTCCCCTTCACTCACCTTGCGTTCAAGTAGCGATGCTGCGAAGTCGCCGAACAAAGTCTTCGCCCGAAGGGGTTCACTATTCAGATGCTCGATCTGAATCGACAGCAGCTCGTGCGGCTGCGAGCGGCGCGAGCGAAATTGGCGGCATCGCTTGAGGAAATCGCGTTCGGCGTGCGCGCGCTTAGTCGGTTGCCCTTCGATCGACTTACGAAGGAGCAGAAACTACGTGTGAAAGGGGCGCTCGTTGAACTCGGAGTCGATCAGCGACGAGTGGAGGATGCTCTGAAGCGCCTCTGCCACTCACCACTGCTTGATGAGGACGAAACCCATGGTGAACATGCCAAATCGCGGCGGGCACACCTGAAGGCTTGGCGTGCGCAGTTTCCCGGTCGCTGGTACGCCGACAAGGAAGACGAGGAAGCGTAACGTCCGTTTAGGGCGAGGCGCTCCACGGCATTTCCTCGTACGTTCCGTTGTCGTTCCACGTCCACGTTGGGTTCTCGAAATACGCCAGCCTGTGAGGCGTGAAATACGTCGCGAGATATGTCCTCAGATCGATCGGCGCGACGCGGCAGTCGACGCGATACTCGTCGGGCTTTTCACCTGCTAGGCCCTCGTGCGGCTCGCGAACGACGGCCACCAACGCGTCTTCGTCAGCACGATATACTTTGAACAGCGCGAGCGTATGCGGCCGTTTCGGGTCGCCGAGCAAGCTCGAATAGTGACAGTGTTCGGTCCTATACGTCATGCGCTCAACTCCGTCGTTCTAGCAGCGTGTGCTTCCCGTGCTCGGTCAAGATGAAGCTGCCGATCGCAAATGGCTCGATGTAGCCCATCGCTTGAAGCTCTCCCGCATTTCGCAACTCTGAGAACGCCCAGGTCTGACGTGGTGGCAACCCGGCCTTGATGTACTCAACGCCGATTTCGTTCAGCTCGTCTTCTGCGTCGTCGTTGGAGTGCTCGCGATTCTCAAGAATCCAGCCGAGTCCAACGTCCGTCAGACGCCACATGACGTTCGTAAACGGCGTGATCAGATCGTGTGCGGCAAGCTCGTTGAAGACCAGCCTCTGTTCTTGTGTGGCGGGAGAGAACGCCCAAGCGTGATGGTTCGGATACCGAGCCTTCACGAATTGCGTCATGAGAAAGCGCATCACTACCAAAGATTCTTCGCTGAGATACATCACGAGCCTCCACCCCAACTGTGAACCGGCCCTGAACCGGTGCAACTTATTTATGCGGATGGCCCTATGTGAGAGGTGAACAGTGGTTTTCAGTATCGGCGTCACCCGACTTCTCACCCGACTTACACAGCAAACATGGGCTGTTCGTGACCAAAGGACCCTATGGAACCAGCCAAATCAGCCTTGTTTTTGTGGGGTCCGGAAAAGCCGGGGACCTTCACACGGTTGAAGTCGCAGGTTCAAATCCTGCTGCGCCCACCAAAGGACAATCTCATCGCGCGACCAAGCCTGGTCGCGCGAGGACAAGTGAGACATCTATTTCTTCGTGACGTGGCCAGTGGCGTCGACGGTGCCGACGGCGCGTCCCTCGAGATCGAGCAGCGTCGCGGGGAGATTCTCCGCGCGGCAGATGCGCGCGATCTCCTCCGCGCTCGCGGGCAAGTCGACGAGCGTGCGGAGCGAGCGCGCGGCTTCGTCGTCGCGGGACGTGATGAATTGCGCGAAGTAGCGGACGTCTTCGTCGTTCATCCGCTCGCGAGCATGGTGCGGCTTTCGCGCGTCGTCAATCATTCACGGCGAGCCACTCCGCGATCGCGCGCGCGGAGCGCTCGCGTTCCACGAGGAGCACGAAGTGCCCCGCGGGGAGCTCGACGTATTTCGCGTGTGCGCGCGCGGCGTACGCGCGTTCGATGGACGCCGGGAGCTGCACGTCGTCGCGACCTTGAACGACGAGCACGGGAACGTTCGGCGCGGCGGCATCGGATGCGGCGCCCGAGACGAGAACGAGGCCCGCGATTTCATTTCCGAAGCGAGGCGCGAGGCGGCTCGCGCCAATCGCGCCGTTCGAGAGGCCCGCGAGAAAAATCCTCCGGAAGCCGCGCGCGCGGAGCGACGCGATCGTGCCCTTCACGATCGTCTCTCCGTCATGCGTCCACCAATCGCCGACCCAGCGCGTCGAGGGGCACACCGTGGTCATGCTCGCGCGAGCGGCGGCGCGCGCGAAGAGAAAGCACGACATCGTGAAATTGCCCGCGTAGCCGTGGAGAAAGATCACCGCGTCCTTGCCGCTTGCTACGAATTCGATCGTGTCCGATGCCTTCGGGCGCTCGAGACCGAGATACGTCGCGACGACGGGAGACGGCAGGTCCCCCTGCTCTTTCTTCATGTCGTCGTACGCGCTGCGCATCGCGTCCGGAAGGAGCGGCACGTCGGGGTCTTTCATGAAGCGCGTCCACGCGATCGCGCGCGCCGCGTTCACGGAGAGATCGCGCTCGTCGATCACGCGATCGATGGCGCGAGCTTCACCGGCTGCATGCGTCGTCGTCACGAGGCGCGCGGCGACTGCGACGACGATGAGCGCCGCGCCCGCGACCGCGACGCGCCGTTTCGCGACGACGAGCGACGCCGCGATCGCAACCAGGCCCATGACATACGCCGCACCCGACGGGCTCGGCGGTTCGGTGAGCACGAAAAGCACGAGCGGCGCGAGCATGGCGAGCCAAGCGATTCCGAGAGCGCGTTTCATGACGATTTCTACGCGCGCGTCCGGTCGAGCTTCGGTGCGAGTCGCGTGAGCGGTCGCAACGTGAACGTGAGCGGTCGCTGCTATGCTTCGGGCGTGCCTCGTCGCGCCCTCCCCATGTCCAACGATCCGCGCGTGACGCTCGCCGACGCGCGCGAGCGCCTCGGCGGACGCGTGTTGTCGCATGGCCGCGCGGGTGAAATCGTTCGCGTCGGCGACGTCGTCGGCGTCGTGCTTCACTCCGACGCGAGCTTTTGCGACGTGTGGACGCTCGATGATCGCGCGCGGCGCGTCGCGGTCGCGGAGATCGCGCCCGAGCAAGACGCGCGCTTCGCCGACGCCGCGATGTCCGCGCGCGAGTTCGCGCGCCTCGAAGAGGGCTCGAGCGTCGTGTTCGACGGGACGACGCAAGGACGCTTGATCGAAAAGTGTCGATGGGGCGGCCTCGTCGCGCGCGCCGACGGGCGCATCTTCGCCGTTGGGTTCCGCCGCTTCGCGCGCATGGCGAGCTGACCATGTCGCTCGTTCAGCTCCGAAAGAAGTCCTCGTTTCTGCCGACGACGCGCGAGGAGATGAACGCGCGCGGATGGAGCGAGCTCGACGTTCTCATCGTGACGGGCGACGCATACGTCGATCACCCCGCGTTCGGTCCGATCCTCATCGCGCGATTCCTCGAAGGTCGCGGCTACAAAGTGGGCGTCGTCGCGCAGCCGCGCTGGGACTCGCCCGCGGACATCGCGCGCATGGGCGCGCCGCGGCTCTTCGTCGGCGTCTCCGCGGGCAACCTCGACTCGATGCTCAACAAGCTGACGGCGCAGAAAAAAGTCCGCGGCGAAGATCAGTACTCGCCCGGCGGCCGCACGAACGCGCGACCGAACCGCGCGTCGATTGCATACTGCAACCTTTCCAGACAGGCTTTTCCGGGCGTTCCGGTGATTTTGGGCGGCATCGAGGCGTCGCTCCGCCGCATCGCGCACTACGACTACTGGAGCGACTCGGTGCGCCGCTCGATCGTGCTCGACAGCAAATGCGATCTCCTCGTCTTCGGCATGGGCGAGCGCGCCGCGTGGGAGATCGCGCGAAGGCTCGATGCCGGCGAGAAAGTCTCCGAGCTCCGCGACGTCCGCGGCACCGCGTTCGCGATGGGAAAAGGTTGGGAGCCGCTCCTCGAAAAAGAGAGCCGCTACACCACCGACGGCGGCATCGTCGTTCTTCCTTCGTACGAAGAGATCACGACGAGCAAAGAGGCGTTCGCGAAGATGGCGCGCGCGTTCCAATTCGAAACGAACGCGCACAACGGTCGCGCGCTCCTCCAGGTGCACGATCGCGAAGCCGTCTACTTCAACGCGCCCGCGTTGCCGCTCGACGAATCGGACATGGACGGGCTCTACGATCTCCCCTTCACGCGCACGCCGCACCCGAGCTACTCGGGCGAGCGCATCCCCGCGTACGAGACGATCAAGCACTCCATCGTCACGATGCGCGGGTGCTTCGGCGGTTGCACGTTCTGCAGCATCACCGAGCACGAAGGCCGCATCATCCAGAGCCGCAGCGAGGCGAGCGTGCTGCGCGAAGTGCGCGAGCTCTCGCGCATGGAAGGCTTCTCCGGCGTGATCACCGACGTCGGCGGGCCCACGGCGAACATGTACCAAATGCGCTGCAAGGACGAGAAGACCGAGAGCGCGTGCAGGCGTCTCTCGTGCGTGCATCCGGGCATCTGCGAGAACCTCGTCACCGATCACGCGCCGCTCGTCTCGCTCTTGAAAAAAGTTCGCAGCGAGCCGGGCATCAAGCGCGTCTTCGTCGCGAGCGGCGTTCGTTACGATCTCGCGATGCGCAGCCCCGAGTTCATTTCGGATCTCGCGAAGCATCACACCGGCGGCCAATTGTCGGTCGCGCCCGAGCACAACGATCCCGACGTGCTCGACAAGATGAAGAAGCCGCCCGTCGAGAACTACGAGCGCTTCGCGCAGGCGTTTTGTCAGGCGAGCGAAGCAGCCGGAAAAGAGCAGTACCTCGTTCCGTATTTCATCACGGGCCACCCGGGCTCCACGTTGAAGGACACCATCGCGCTCGCGCTATGGCTCAAAGAGCGCGGGATGCGCCCGCGCCAAGTTCAGGATTTCATCCCGACGCCGATGGCGATCGCGACCGCGATGTACTTCACCGGCCTCGATCCGCTCACGGGAAAGTCCGTGTATGTTGCACGCGATTTGCGTGAGAAGCGCATGATGAAGGCGCTCCTCTTCTACTGGGACGAGCAGCACTGGCCGCTCGCGCGCGAGGCGCTCGAAAAAGCGGGGCGACGCGATCTGATCGGCACGCTCATTCCCGATTTTAGGCCTCGACATACCGGACCACGAGCCGCGCCACCTCATCGACGAACTTCGGGTCATCCAGCAAGTCGCGCCGGAACAAGACGACGCCGTGGGTGAGCGCCTCGACGGCGTGGACGATCACGAACGACACGGTGTCGAGGTTGCGCTTCTTCGTGAGGTGCGGCGTGCGCGCTTCGAGATACGTGCGCACCATCGCGAGCGTTTCTTTTTCGAGCTCGTGGATGCGCTCGAAGGTCGCGATGCGCGGGAGCTCCTCGACGAAGACGCGATGCAAATCCGGATCGACGCGGTGCGCGGCGATCAAACCCTCGATGAGCGTGCGCGCGGCCTCTTCGAGCGGCTGCTCGAGCGCGGGGATCATCGCGCGGCGTAGCCACTCTTGCGTCTCTTCGAGGTGCGCGTCGAGGAGCGCCGCGACGATCGCTTCTTTGTTGGGGAAGTATTGATAGAGCGATCCGATGCTCACGCCCGCGGCGAGCGCGATGGCGTTCGTCGTCGTCTCTTGGTAGCCGCGCTTGACCAAAATGCGAGCAGTCGCTCGCATGATGGCGTCCACCGTGGCCTTGGCACGCTCTTGATTGGCTTCTTTTCTGGGCTTGATCGCGATTCGGCGCGCCACGGGTCCACCTCAGGAATGCGAGTTGTCAATATGAGCAATAGCTCACATTAATGGTGTCATGCAAGGCGCGCTCGTCAAGTCGTTCGTTCGCAACGCAACCACTCGAACGGGCGCGCCGCGCGTCCCGGGGCTGCCGCTCATCGGCAACCTGATCGATTTTCAGAAGGATCGCATCGGATTCGCCACGCGCGTCGCGCGCGAGCATGGCGATCTCGTCGAGGTTCGCATCGGGTTCATTCCGGTGCTCATGGCCACGTCACCGGCGCTCGCGCACGAAGTGCTCGTCGAGAAGAACGACGCGTTCGTGAAGAGCGCGGGGCTCTCGGTGTTCGCGCGGCCGCTCCTCGGCGATGGGCTCCTCACGAGCGAGCGCGAAGAGCACAAGAAGCAACGCAAGCTCATGGCGCCGCTCTTCGCGCACAAGCGCATCGCGAGCTACGCGGACGTCATGGCCGAGCGCGCCGCGATCATGGGCGAGAAGCTCGCGCAGACGAAGCGCGGCGACGTCGCCGATGCGATGATGCGCGTGACGCTCGAGATTGTCGGCAAGACGCTCTTCGACGCGGACCTCGGCGGCGACGCGGACGAAGTCGGCGACGCGCTCACCGACGCGATGACCGCGATGATGGAGGGGCTCGTGCGGCTCATCCCGATTCCCCCGGCGATTCCGACGCCGACGAACCTGCGCATGCGGCGAGCGGTCAAGCGCCTCGACGACGTCATGTACAGATTGATCCGCGAGCGGCGCGCGAGCGGCGACGATCGCGGCGATCTCCTCGGCATGCTCATCCAGACGAAGCACGAGGACGATCAATCGCCGCTCACCGATCTCGAGATCCGCGATCAATCCATGACGCTCATGCTCGCGGGCCACGAGACGACGGCGAACGCGCTCGCATGGACGATCTATCAGCTCGCGAGAAATCCCCACGCGCGCACGCGCGTCATGCGCGAGGTCGACGAAGTGCTCCAAGGTCGACGCGTGACGACGGCGGATTTGCCGAATCTCCCGCTCACCATGCAAGCGATCAAAGAAGCGATGCGCCTTCACCCGCCGGCGTACGTCATCGGTCGGCAGGCGGACCGCGAGGTGACCGTCGGTGGCGTGCCGATTCCCACGGGTCGCGTCGTGCTCGTGAACATCGCAGGGATTCATCGCCGCGCCGACGCGTTCGCGGAGCCGGATCGGTTCGACATCGACAGGCTCGCGAGCGATCGCGAAAAGAAATTGCCGCCGCTCTCGTACATGCCGTTCGGCGCGGGACCGCGCGTTTGCATCGGGAATCACTTCGCGCTGATGGAAGCGCACGTGATCTTGGCGACGATGATGCAGCACGTCGAAATCGAGCTCGAGGATCCGCGCGTCGAGATCGAGCCGGAGCCGCTCGTCACGCTGAGACCGAAGGGCGGCGTGCCCGCGCGCTTCAGGTCGCGACGATCGCTTGGGCGATCGCCTTCCACAGATCGTCTCGCCCCTGCCCCGTCTCCGCGCTGAACCCGATCGCCTTCGAGTCGATGTCGCGCGTCACTTCGCGCAGCTTCGCGACCGCAGGCTTGTGTTGCGCCTTCGGGAGCTTGTCGATTTTCGTCCCGACGAGGATGAGCTTCTTCTTCGTCTGCGCCCAGAACTCGACGAGCTCGCGGTCGTCGTTTTCGATTCCGCGTCGCACGTCGACGAGGAGGACGAGCGCGCGAAGCGAGGGACGCTTCAGCAAGTAGCCCTCGATCATCGGGCCCCAGGATTTCTTCTGCTCCTTCGATCGCGCGGCAAAGCCGTAGCCGGGGAGATCGGCGAAGACGACGTGCGCGGCCTCGGCGCGGACGTCGAAGAGGTTCACTTTGTTCGTGTGCCCGGGCGTCTTGCTCGTGCGCGCGAGGTTCTTTCGCATCGTGAGGGCATTGAGCAGGCTCGATTTCCCGACGTTCGAGCGACCTGCGAACGCGACCTCGGGCAGCGCGGGCCCGGGGAGCTGGTCGACGTCCGTGCCGCTCGCGATGTAGCGCGCGTCGAGGATCTTCATCCGGGCTTTCGTAGCACGCGACGACGCACGGCCGACGTGATCTCTTCGAGCTCGCTCGATCGCACGGCCCACGCGACGACGACGAACATCGCGCCGAACGCAGCGAGCGCCGCGACGCCGGGGATCACGTGCGAGGAGACGCCGCAGAGTCGCGCCGTGAAATACCCGCACGCGCACGCGATGCCCGAAGAGGCGAGCGTGCGAAGCGCGGACGCTCCGATGTCGCCGAGCTCGAGCCCGCCGAGCTTCGCGCGCAAGAAGACGAACAAGAGGAGCATCTGCACGGCGCTCGATCCCGCGACGGCCGCGCTGATTCCCGCTTGACCCATCGGACCGCGCAGCGCGAGCGCGAGCCCGATGAACGCCAAGAGATCGATCGCGCTGACGACGACGGGCGTGCGCGTGTCGCCGAGCGCGTAGTAGACGGGCACGAGCTGTCGAACCGCGGCGACCGTGAAGATCGCGCCGCCTTGCCAGAAGAGCGCGCGCGCGGTCTCGCGCGAAGCGATCGCGTCGAACGCGCCACGCTCGAAGAGCGCGCGCACGATGGGCTCGCCGAGGACCGCCAAGCCCATGCTGCAAGGGATCGCGACGAAGAGCGCGAGGCGCATGCCGTGTGCGTAGGTTTTCCGAAGCTCGCCCCACTCTTCTTTTGCGGCGAACGTCGCGAGCGACGGGAGCGCCGCGGTCGAGAGCGCCATGACGAAGATGCCTTGCGGGAAATCGCAGAGGCGCATCGCCCACGAGAAATAACTCTGCGCGCCTTCTGGAAGCTCCGAGAGGAAGCGGCGCGAGAGGACGAGGTCGATGTAATATACACCTATACCAAACGTCATCGGCGCGAGGCGCCGGAGCGCGTTCTTCACGGCCGGATCGGAGAACGCGATGCGCGGGCGCGACGCGTAGCCGATGGCGCGGAGCGCGGGGATCTGCGCGACGACTTGGAGCGCGCCGCCGACGAGCGCGCCCGCACCGAGCGCCCACGCGCGGTCCATGCCCGCACGCTCGAGCGGACCCGGGAGAAGAAACGCGCACGCGAGAAACGAGACGTTGAGCAAGCCGGGCGCGAACGCGGCGACCGCGAATTTCTTCTTCGCGTTGAGCGCGGCCATGCCGAGCGCGGCGGTGCCCATGAAGAAGATGTACGGAAAGACGATGCGCGTCAGCGTGACGGTCCGCCCGAACTCGGAGACGCCGCCCGCCTCTGCGCGCGCGTGATAGCCGGACGCGAAGAGCTCGCAGAGCGGTCCCGCGAACGCGATGCCGAGCGCCGTGACGACGGTGAGCGCGAGGAGCGACGCGCCGCGGATCTTCGCGAAGAAATCTTTCGCTGCGTCTTCGCCTTCCGTCGCGAGCTTCGCGCTGAGCACGGGAACGACGGTGCTCGCGACCGCGCCTTCGCCGAGGATCTGCCGGAGCGCGTTCGGAATCGTGAAGGCGACGAAGAACGCGTCCGTCTCCGCGCGCGCGAAGATCGCGGCGAGCGCCATGTCGCGGAAGAGACCGAGGATGCGCGACGCGAGCGTTCCGAGACCGACGATGCCCGCACGACCGGCGAGCTTGCGGCGTTCGAGCTCGCCTTCGCTCATGCTCTCGGAATCGTCTCGCCGCGAGGACCGGCACATTCGGCGCACTGACAGAGCGAGCGAAGATACGTGTACGAGTAAAGGCCGCTGCCGTGGCCATCGAACCACACGATGCGGAGCGCGTAGTTTCCGACGGTCTCGAAGTCGTCGATCTCGAGCGCGGTGCCGCTCGCTTCGATGAACGAAATCGTCCCCGAGTGGCCTTGGCATCCGGCGCACGGGCAATAGCCGCGGAGGATCTCGTGCGGGTAGACGCTTTTGTGGCCGTCGGCCCAATCGATCTCGGTCGCGTGCGCGCCGCGCGGCGAACGGATCGCCTTCGCGACGAACTTGTCGGAGCTCACGGTTTTCCTCGAATCATGCGCGCATCGATCTTCGCGAGGCCGGTGACGGCGCCTACGCTTTCAACGACCTTCTTGCCAAGCATATGCCCGAGGCGCAGCGCATCCGAAAAAACGGCGGGGTCGAGCCATGCGCTCGAGCCGGGCGATGCGCGGCGCGCGACGAGGACGGCGAGGACGCCCGCGAAGAACGCGTCGCCCGCGCCGGTCGCGTCGACGCACTTCGCGCGGAGCGCGCGCATCGAGACTTCGCCGTGCGCGCCGATCGCGCGCGCGATGCCGCCGCCGTCCGTGAGGATCCACGTGGCGCGCGGCGCGTGACGCGCGAGGAACCGACGCCCACCGAGCGCATCGAGATCGCTCGCGGACGCTTTGACGAGCGCGGCGCGCGCCGCGAGCGCGCCGATGCGCGCGCGCATCACGCGTTCGCTCTGCCACAGATGCTTGCGCACGTTCAGGTCGACCGCGAGCGACGCACCGCCGCGCGTCGCGAGCTTCACGAAGCGCGCGGTGGACGATCGCAGCGGCTCGCCGAGGAGCGTGCTCGTCCCGACGACGGCGAACCGCGCGCGCGGAACGGAGGCGATGTGCTTCGGCGCGAGCATCATGTCGGCGGTCTCGTGGCGATAGAAGAGGAAGCTCGGCTCGCCGCGTGCGTCGCGGCTCACGAACGCGAGGCCCGTGCGCTCGGGCAACCGCGCGATGAGCGACGTGTCGACCCCCATGTCCCGAACGCGCCGAACGAGCGCGTCGCCGAACGCGTCGCGCGACACGCCGCTCACGATCGCGGATTTCACGCCGAGCCGCGCGAGCCCGATCGCGAGGTTCGCGGGCGCGCCGCCGATCTCGCGTCGAAACGTGTCGGGCGCGATCTCGAAGATGTCCCAGATGAGCTCGCCGAACGCGATGACGTCGAGCGCCTTCATCCGTCGCGATATCCCGTGTGTGCGGCCATGACGGCCTCGACGAGCGCGACGATCGCCTTCGCGTGCTCGGCGATCGCGGAAACGCGGCCGTCGATCGCGGCGCGACGAACCGGTGCGCGAACGAGAACGCGCGCGCCCCCGCACTTGCGACACACGATGCCGCCTTTGTCCGCGTCGAACAGCGCGCTCGCGTCTTCGGGACACGGCGTGCCGCACTTCACGCACTGCGCGAGCTCGACGCCCCACCCCACGTCCGAGAGAAGCCGCAAGCCCGCGACTGCGAGCACGGCGCGCGGATCCATTTCGCCACCGTCGAGCGCGTCGAGCGCAAAAGTGAGCGTCGCGAACGCGGCGGTCTCTTCGGTCTTCGCGGGAAACATGTGACGCGCCCACCGAAGCAAGAGGCCGCCCGCCTCGAGCGCGTCGAGGTTTTGCAGCATGTGCGTTCGCGGACGCGTCACGTGCGCTTCCTTGAGCGTCACGAGCTCGGTGCCTTTGTCCTCCCACGTCGCCGTGATCGTGTGCATCGGCTCGAGCGCGCCGAACGTGCGGCGCGTTCCCTTGCGCGCGCCGCGCACGATCGCAGCGATCTTCCCCTCGCCCGGCGTGAGCAGCGTGGCGATCACGTCGGCGTCGCCATATGGAACGTTCCGCACGACGAGCGCGTCGCTTCGAACGCGCCGCGCGGATCGCCGCGCTACACGCCCTGCCACGTACCCGATGAAACCTGCGTGCTCTGCTGTGCGTTTTGGGATAGCTCCGCGGGGACGCCGTGTCCGCGCGGCGTGAGCACGATCGAGAGCGCGAGCGTCACGAGGACGAGCAGCACGACGAACGCGATCGCGACGCCAATGCGGCGCCCGCCGTCGCGCACCGCGGTCACGGGCGAAGTCGCGGGGAGCGGCGTCGCGATCGCGACGCTCCGGCTCGACGTGTAACGCGCGAGCACCTCCGATGGCGCGACGCTCACGGCCTGCGCGTACGACTTCAAGAACCCGCGCACGAAGACCTCGCCGGGCAAATCGTCGAAGCGATCGCCCTCGATGGCGTCGAGCGTCGCGATCGGAATGCGCGTCACGCGCGACACTTCCGCAACGCTCATGCGCTTCTGCTCGCGTGCGCGCTTCAACGTCGTGCCGATGGTCCTCGATTCGCTCAAGTCATCCTCCCTTCGAAGCGCACTTCGAAGCCTCCGTTGCGCAGACCTTGCCTGCTTCCGTGTCGCCCGACAAGTCACGGCACTTTCCAAAATCGGTGCACGCTTGATCGGTGTGCCCGAGCTTCATCCTCACTTGCCCGCGCGCGCGCCATGCTTCCTGCAAATTCTGACAATCGGGGCTGTCGACGGTGAGCGCGCTCGTGAGGTTCTGCTCGGCGTTCGGCAGGTCCCCCTTCTTTTCGTACGCGATGCCCAAGCGATAAAACCCGACGCAGAACTTCGGCTGCGTGACCGCGTTGCGGAGCGACGCGATGCCGTCGTCGATGTGACCCTCTTTCACTTGGGCCCAGCCGAGGTTTCCCCACGCGAGGTGGCTCGCCGTGTACGACGGATCCTTCACGAGGGGCTCGAGCGTCGTGATCGCTTCGGCGTATTTCTCTTCGAGGATCAAAATGTTTCCGAGCAAGTTGCGTGCATCGCGGAAGTGTTCGTCGCGCTCGAGCGTCTTGCGCGCGAATTTGTCGGCGTTCGGGAGCTCGCAATCGACGGCCTTGAGCCCTTGGGTGCCCGAGCAAAACGATAGATAAATCGCGGAGGTGAAGTACAGGGCTTTGACGTTCGTCTCATCGAGCTTCACCGCGCGAAGGACGTGGTCGAGCGCCTCGCGCGGGTGTGCTTTGTAGAAGTAGTCGCGCGCGAGATCGTACTCGGCCTCCGCCTGCCGCTCTGGGCTCTGCGCGTGCGGCCCGCCGGGATTCGACGGCCCACAGGCCGTGAGCAGGCACACCAATACCTTGAAGCCAACCGACTGCATGAGGCGACCTAGGTGCGTAGCTGAGTCCTCGCTGGCCCGTCAAGCAGCTCAGCGGCCAAGCGGGGCTAGTCGCCCCGGAGCTCGTCCTTCGTGCCGAGGAGGGCGTGCAGGCGGCGGAGGGCGTCGAGGTCGGGGAGCTCGATGCGCTCACCCGTGATGCGCACGTAGCCTTGGTCGCGGAGGCGCTGCACGTCGCGCTTCACCGAATCCACGTCGAGCCCGACGCGGCTCGCGAGCTCGACGGGCGAGATCGCGATCTCGACGGCAGCGGAGCTCTCCGTCGGCGCGGTGCGAAGCGCGAGCTTGAGGAGCGAGCTCACGACTTTGTATTGGCTGTCGTGGAGCATGAGGATTTCGATTTGGTCCTCGGCGTCGCGAACGCGCCGAACGAGCTGCTCCATGATGCGCGACGCGATCGGCGGGTAGTTCACGAGCAGCGACTGGAACGTTCGGCGATCGAGCGCGAGCGCCACGCCGTCGGTGAGCGCGACGGCCGTCGAGTTGCGCGCGGCGGAGTCGAGGAGCGCGGACTCGCCGAAGAGATCGCCGGGTTTCAGCACGATGAGGCTGCGATCGACGTTGCGAATGTGCTTGAGGAGGCGCACGCGTCCCTCTTGCAGCAAGAACGCTTCGCTCGCGCCGTCGTTCTCGCGAAAGAGGACCTCGCCCGCGGCGAACTTCCGACCAAAGCGGGCGACGAGGCGCGCGCGCTCCGCTTCCTCGAGCTCGATCTCGTCACCGGTGCTGTCCGCCACGATGCGCGAGCTTACGTCTCGAGCGTGCCTTTGGTCGACGGGATTCCGCCCGCGCGCGGATCGTGGCGGGTCGCCACGCAGAGCGCCTTCGCGAGCGCCTTGAAACACACCTCGACGATGTGATGCATCACGTGACCCGTGTGCAGAACTACGTGCAAGTTGCACGCACTTCCGCGCGCGAATCCCTCGAAAAACACCTCGGCGAGCTCCGTGTCGAACTCGCCGAGCTTGCCCTTCGGCAGCGCGACCTCCCACACGAAGAATGGACGGCCCGAGAGATCGAGCGCGACGGTCGCGCGCGCTTCGTCCATCGGAAGCGTCGCCGACCCGTAGCGCGCGATGCCCGCCTTGTCGCCGAGCGCCGACGCGAACGCTTGCCCGAGGAGCACCGCGAGATCTTCGGTCGTGTGGTGTCCGTCGATCTGCACGTCGCCCTTCGCGCGGATCGTGAGATCGAAGAGACCATGCCGCGCGATCTGCTCGAGCATGTGCGTGAGAAACGGCAGCGGCGTTTGGATGTCGTGCTTGCCGGAGCCGTCGAGATCGATCGCGATCTCGATGTCCGTCTCGGTCGTCTTGCGAGCGACCTTCGCGCTACGTCCCATGTGGCGAAAATTAGAGCACGTCGTATCAGTCGTCGTCCAATTCGGGCGTGGTGACGGGGCGTGGTGCGAGGTCCGTCTTCATCTGTTCGCGGAGCGCGCGGACTTGGCCGCGCAAGTGGGCGCGCATCTCGCCTGCTTTGCGTTCGTGCATCCAGCGCACCATCGCCGAGAGCCAGAGCTCTTTGAGGTACGCGAACGAGAACTCGCTCGTGTCCTCGACGAGCTCGGAGAGCACGCTCGGCTCGATGCGCATCGCGGCGTCGACGCGCGCGTTCCACATCGCGAGGTAGCGCTCGCGCTCGGGCGCGCTCGGAAGATCGAAGTGATATTTGCGATCGAAGCGGCTCGGGCGCTCGACGATCGCGGGATCCAGCTTGTCCGGGTGGTTCGTCGTCGCGAGCGTGATGATGCCGGACGCGTCCGAGAGGCCGTCGAGCTTGTTCAAGAAGAACGAGCGATTCTGATCGTGGATCATCGCGTCGAGATCTTCGAACACGAGGACGCACGGCGTGATGTCGCGCGCGCGCGAAAACACTTTGTCGATGCCCGAGTCTTCGGTTTCGTATTTGGCTTTGAGGCTCGTCACGTAGATGCACGGGAGCGCGAGCATGTTGATGAGCGCGCGGAGGCAGTGCGTCTTGCCGTTGCCGGGCGGGCCGAGGAGGAGCACGCCGCGTTTGTGCGGCACGCCGTAGCGGTCGTACGCCTCTTTCGCGGCGAGGAAGCTCGTGAAGTCAGAGGCGATGCGCTCCTTCAGGTCGCCCGCGAGAATCAAATCCTCGAACGACGAGGCGCGAATGGCTTTCCAAAGACCGTGATCGTGCGACCAGCATCCGCCGGTGAACCGCAAGATGGCCTCGCGCGGTTCGTTGCAGAATGCACATACTTCGTGCGCGAATTTCCGTGCGATCGCCTCCGTGTCCGCGACGACGAGGCTGATCGATTCGCGCTCGAATCCAACGCGCCATTGGGCGACGACGACGCGGAGCGCGTGCCCTTCCCACGCGACCTCGTAGATCGCGTTGCTCGCGCCCGTGTGAAGACCGTGCGCGCGAGACCACGACGTGGACAGCTGCGCGTGCTGATCGGTGACGAGCTTGATCGACGCGCGACCGCTCGCTTCCGCGAAGTCCTCGATGTCGAACGGGTGCCCGACGCCGTCGAGAACGAACTTTCCGGGATGGAGCGCGGCAACCGCGCGCCCGAGCCTCCACCCAATCCCCGCCTGCGGATCAAACGCCTCTTCGAAAATCTGCGCCATGATTCAACGTACGGACGCAGTAGGGCCGATATTCCGGAACGGGTCGAGCGCAACGCGTCCTCGCGCGACCAGGCTTGGTCGCGCGACACGACTGAGTGCGAAGGGCGGGACTTGAACCCGCACGGTTTTACCCGCTAGCACCTCAAGCTAGTGCGTCTGCCAATTCCGCCACCTTCGCGTGGAGGGCGTGAAGTAAAGCCAAAGGGCCCAATACGTCAAGCCCACAAGACGCTACGCAGGGCGCAAACTGACGCGCGAGAGGATCGTAACGAGCTCGCCGACCTCGAAAGGCTTTCGCAGCCACGCCGCGTCTTCCATGCCCTCGGGGAGCGCTTCGGCGCTTCCAGTGATGAAGACGATCGCGGCGTCTTTGGCTTGGCGCCTCATCAGATCGAGCGCGCCCGCGATGTCTTGCGCGATGGGAGACAAGTCGACGAGGACCGCGTGATGGCCTGCGTGGATGCGCTCGGCGAGCTCGGTCGCCGTGTGCGCGATCGTGACCTCCGCGCCGCGCGCGACGAGCGCGGACTCGAGCAGATCGGTGACGTCGGTGTCGTCTTCGACGATGAGGATGCGCGCGCCCGCGAGGACTTGGAGCTTCGGGCGCGACGGGCGCGGCTCGCCGACGTGCGTGACGACGTCGCGCGGCCATGACACGCGAAAGGTTGCACCCGCTGCGTCGCCGATGTTCGCCATGAGCTGCAGGTCCCCGCCCGCGGCGCGCGCCATCGCACGCGCGTGACGGAGCCCGACGCCCGCGCCGCCTTGCCGCGTCGAGTCGCCCTCGAACACGCTGAAGCTTCGCTCCGCGGAGACGCCTGGACCTTGATCCGCGACGTCGACCGTGACCTCGCGTGGTGCAGCCGTCACGGTGAGGCGGAGCTCGCTTCCCTTCGGCGCGTACGCGAGCGCGTTCAGCGCGAGGTTCGTCACGATCTGCGCGAGATCCTCGCCGAGCGGGACGCGACAATCGCCGGTGCGCGCGCTCCTCGCGATTCCAACTTGCGCGCGCTGCGCTTCGAGCGCGAGCGCTTCGACGACCTCGTCGATCAGCGTGTCGAGATTGGCGTCTCCGGGTGGCGCCACCTTCGCTCCGATGGCGCGACGCGCGAGATCGCGCGCCGCACGCGCGCGCTGCTCCACGATGCGCAGCGCATGGCGCACGTCGTCTGCCGAAGCCGATGGATCGCGCGCCTCGGCGACCCAACCGAGGAGCACCGTCAGCGCGTTCGACACTTCGTGCAGGGCGCCGAGCGCATCGCGTTTCGGATCGTCTGCCATGCGTCAGTCGTCTGCCTTCGGCGGAACCGGCGGAGACGACGGCAGCCCTCCGCCGAGCCGCTTCGCGACTTTGCCGAGATCGATCCCCGTCGCCGCGCGAATCTGCTCGCTCGCGACGATCGCCTTGCGCGCGAAATCGCCGTCGGACGCGCCATCGCCCACCGGGAGCACCGTGAGCTTTCGCACGGTCACCTTCTGCTGCGCGCCCGCGATGATGTTCGCGAGCGGCATGAGCTTCTGCACGACGAGCACCTCGCGCGCGTTCGCGCCGCCGCGCTTGTACTGCTCGATGAGCGCGTGCAGCGACGACGCTTGCGCTTTGCCTTGCTCGATGATGCGCGCCGCGGCGCCGCGCGCGGTCTCCTCGGCCGCCTTGCGCTGCGCCTCCGCGGGTTGAACGACCTCGGCGTCGAGCTTGCGTTGAATCTGGAGCACGCGCGCTTTCTGTCGCTCGATCTCCGCGCGGACCTTCGACACCTCGGCGAGGACCTGACCTTGCGACTCGGCGATCATCGCGGTGCGCTTCGTGCGCGCGTCGGCGATGCGCTTCATGTACTGCTGGCGCGCGATCTCGAGGTCCGCGTCGATCTTCGCGAGCTCCGCGTTCATCGTGTTCGTGGCTTTTTGAACCGCCGTGTCCGCTTGCGCGGATGCTTCGGCGATGGCCGCGCCCTGGCGCACGCCGGCGCCGCGGATGCGTCCGATCGAGTTCAAGTAGCCCGTGTCGTCCGACACGTTCTGAATCTTCAGCGTGTCGAGCATGAGGCCCATGCGGCTCATGTCGTGCTCGGCTTCTTCGATGAGCGTCTGCGCGAAGCGCGTCTTGTCTTCGTTGACCTGCTCGGGCGTGAGCTGCGCGAGGACGCCGCGGAGATTTCCTTCGAGCGTCTCCTTCGCGATGCGCATGATCTCCGGGTTGTTCTTCCCGAGGAAGCGCTCCGCCGCGTTGTTGAGCAGCGGCTCGTCGCCCGCGATCTTCACGTTGGCAACGCCGACGACGTTGAGCGGGATGCCGCCCTTCGAGTACGCGTTCTGCACGACGACGTCGATCGTGAACATCGTGAGGTCGATGCGCGTGACCTCTTCGAGCAGCGGGACGCGCAAGCTGCGACCGCCGCGCAAGATGCGATACCCCACGTCGCGCCCCGCGAGCTGACGATGCCCACCGCTGAAGACGAGCGCTTCGTTGGGCGCGGCGACGTAGAGAAGGCGCCGCACCACGAGCGAAAGAAAGAACACCGCGACGACCGACGCGATGAGGAGCACGACGATGATGCCGACGAGATTCATCGCGAACCTCCTCGGAGCGTGTGGGGCGCGTCTTCGAATTTTTGCGCAGGCTCGCCGCGGATGAGCGCGCGAACGTCGACGCCCATCGCGCGGCCGATTTCATCGAGCACGCGCGCCACATTGAGCGAGAAGCTCGACGCGACCGCCGAGAGGCTCTCGCCGTCTCCGCCGTCGACGATCTCGAGCTCCTGCACGCTCATCGATTGAACGCGCGACACGGCCGCCGCGACGACGACGTCGAGCTGTTGCAGCAAATAGATGTCGCGCGCTTGGGGACCTGCCGTTCCCCACTCGTCGACGAGCATGCGGAGCGCTTCGGCCGTTGCCTTTCCGTTCTCGGTGATGGGCGCTGCGTCGCCGCGCGCGCGCGCCGCTTGCGCTTGTGCGGCCGCCTCCGCGGGAAGGACCGTCTCGACTTGGAGCGCGAGCTTCGCGAGCTCGGCGCGCAGACCCTGGAGCTCTTGCTCCGCCGTCGCGCGCGCGGTCTCCGCGGCGACTTGCGCTTCGTTCTCGATCGATTGCGCTTCGGCTTCGAGCTTCGCGATCTCCGCGCGGAAGCTGTTGCGCTTCTGGAGCACCATCGACTCCGCTTGCTGCTGCGCGCTCTCGGCGCGCTGGCGCGCCTTCGCTTGCTCCTCGCGAACGCGCTGCTCGGCGTCGTTCTCCGCGTTTTGCCCGTCGCGGAGCATCGACGCGATCTGCGCGCGTCCGAGGTTCTGCAAGATTTTTGCTCGTCGGAGACGTGCTGCACTTTCAGCACGTCGAGCTCGAGGCCGAGCTTGTCGAAGTCGTCCTTCGCGTTGCGCACGAGCGACTCGGCGAACTTCAGTCGATCTTGGTTCACTTCTTCGGGCGTGAGCTGGCTCAAGACCTCGCGCAGCACGCCTTCGAGCGTTTGCTTCGCGACGAGGATGATCTGCGCGGGCGGCGCGTTCAAGAATCGCTCGACGGCTTGGTGCACGTGCTTCGGATCGGTCGAGATCTTCACGTTCGCGATCGCGTGCACCGCGAGCGGGATGCCGCCTTTGCTGAATGCGTTCTGCACGCCGACCTCGACGCCGTAGAGGCGCACGTCCATGCGCGACACTTGCTCGAGGATCGGCCAGCGGAACCCGCGGCCGCCGTGGATCACCTTGAAGCCGACGGTCGAGCCGTCCGCCAATTTGTGTTTGCGACCCGAGAAGACGAGGATCTGACTCGGCGGACAAATGTAGAGGAACTGCCGAAACAAGAAGATGAACACGGCGAGCGCGAGGACGACCCCGACGCCCACGCCAAACGCGAACCCGAGGTCACTCGGATCGAAGGGAAGGTCCGGCGGCGGTGTAGGCGGCGTTTTCATGATGTGGGCTCCGCCCCCAAACCCCCAAAGAGCCTCAGCCCGCTACGCTCCGCTCCGCGGTCTTCGATCATGACGCGAAGCTATCACGGTGCGAGTTCCTTGGGCGCACGGCTCACGAGCACCTCGCCGTCGTCGTATTCCTCGACGACGACCGCTTCGTCGGGCTCGAGCGGCTCGGCCGAGCGCGCGACGTAATCGACGAAGCTGCCGCGCACGCTGACGCGAACCTTCCCGCGCGTCTCGGTCCCAGGCGGAACGATCACGCGGCCGACGCGCCCGACGACCTCGCGGCTCGTCGTCGCGACGCTCGACGTGCCTTGGCCTTGAAGACGCTTCACGACGGTTGCCGCGACATACCCCGCGGCGAAGCCCGCGATGCCCGCGATGATCGACGCTTCGATGCGTCCGGCGAAATCGAATACGCGAAGCAGCGTGCCGACGAGACCGAACACGAGGAGCGCGAACGCCCAAAACCGAATGCTTGCGAGAAAGAGAAACGGCCCATCGTGACCGTCTCCGTCGTGGCCGCCTGCGTCGTGTCCGCCGGCGTCGTGCCCGCCGAAGAGCTGTACGGCGAGCGCGCCGAGACCGATGACGAGCGATGCGACGAAGACGGTGAGCATCTACGGCGTCGCCCACTTCTTCTTCAGATACGAGACGATGTTCTGCTGATCGCTCGACGAGACCGAGCCCTTCACCGCGTAGATCTCGCCGATGTCGCCGTCGAGTCGCGTGACGTTCGCGTCGCCGTCCGCGCCGATGCGAAGCGCGGAGCCCGAGTTGGACACGTCCGCGTTGGTCGTCGAGTTCACGCTGTTGACGGAGGTGCCATCGACGAACAAATCGAGCGTCTGTCCTTGGCGTCGCATCACGAAGAGATGCGGATCCATCGTGTTGTATGCGGTGCCCGTGTAGCAGAAGTCGCCGAGCGCAGACGCCGTCATGTAGAGGAGCCCTTGGCTCGGGACGAAGTTCGCGGCGGGGATGTTTCCGTAGAACGCGAAGCCGTTCGTCGACGTGCTCGTCACGAGGACCGTCTTCGCCATGAACACGCCAACGCCGAAGTTCTGACCGTCGCCGTCTTGCGGATCGTTGTCGAACTCGCCGACTAGCGCGACGAAGAAATCGCCCGTGCCCCAGCGCAAGCTCTGATCGGCGTTGTCGGTCACGGTGAGCATGTTGCCCTGCCCGTTCGGCTGGCCCATGTCGAAGTGGACGGCGTTGAGGTTGTTGATCTGGCTTTGCGCGAGGGTCGGGTTGCGGTTCGCATTTTGCGGGACGCCCTTCGCGTCGTTGTGGTGGCTCGTCTGGTCGTTCCACTGCGTGATGTGACCGTTCGCTTGCGTGATGCTTCCGCCCACGTCGCCCTCGAGCCAGAGCACGAGACCGCTCACGTTCGCGGGATTGAACGGAACGATCACGTCCGTCGATGCGTCGGCGATCGGGTTGGCGTCGACGTTCGGGTTGCCGTCGGTCGCCCCGTCGTTCGTCGCGCCGTCGCCGTTGTTGTTCGAACCGTCGCCCGCTCCGGTGTCGGGAAGGTCCGCGGAGCCCGTGCCGCCGCACGCCGCGAGAACGATCGAGAACGCTAAGCAAAAAGTCCTCATCCGCGAAATATACAACGACGGACGAGGTCTCGCGAATCTCAGTCGGTCTTCTCGTACGACTCGAGCACGCGCGCGCCGGTCGCGGCGGTGTCGCGGACGATTTGCAGCGCTTTTTGCGCGGCTTCGAGCGTGATGTCACGCGCTTCGACGATCATCGTCGCGACGCGCTCGACCTCGTGACCCGACGCGCCCGCCGCGAGCGCAACAGAGCGCGCGTGGAGCGCCATGTGTCCGCGTTGGATGCCGCACGTCGCGAGCGCGCGGACGGCGGCGAGATTCGACGCGAGCCCGACGGCGGCCGCGACCGTCGCGAGCTCGGGCGCGTTCGGATTTCCAAGGAGACGCAGCGACAGGCGCGCAGCGGGGTGGACGCGGAGCGTTCCGCCGACGGTGCCGAGCGCCATCGGGAGCTCGATCGAGCCAACGAGCGCATCGCCTTCGCGGCGCCACGTCGCGAGCGGCGCGTATTTGCCGCTGCGCGAGGCGAACGCGTGCGCGCCGGCCTCGACCGCGCGCCAATCGTTGCCCGTCGCGATGACGACCGAGTCGACGCCGTTCATGATGCCTTTGTTGTGCGTGGCCGCGCGATACGGATCGAGCTCGGCGAAGCGCGATGCGTTCACGATGCCGTCGATCACTTCGTCGCCGGTTTGATCTTCCGTCGCGAGCGCGCTCGCGGGCACGCGGCATCGCACGCGGACGCAGCGCTTGTCGCACAAGTTGGTCAAGATGCGGAGGCCCACGCGTCCGCCGGCGAGCTCCGCGAGGTTCGGCGCGATGCGTTCGGCGAGCCCATTGACGAGGTTCGCGCCCATCGCGTCGCGGCAATCGACGTAGACGTGGACGACGATCATTGCGTCGTCTTCGGTGCCGAGCGCGCGCACTTCGAGATCGCGCGCGCCGCCGCCGCGCTCGAGCAAGCCGGGGATCGCCGTGTCCGCGAGCGCGAGGATCGCGTCTTTGCTGCCCATGATGCGCGCGATCGCTTCTTCGCGATCGCGGACGTGCGTGAGCTGGACTTGCGCGGTCATCAGTGGCGCGTCGACGTCGGCGGTGAATCCCCCGCCCTCGCGCACCATGCGCGCCGCGTTCGATGCCGCGGCGACGACGCTCGGCTCTTCGACGACCATCGGGACGACGTAGTCGCGCGCGTTCACGCGGACGTTGAGCGCGACGCCATACGGAAGCCCGTACGTGCCGATCACGTTCTCGACGAATTTGTCCGCGGTCTCTTCGTCGAGGCCACCGGCTTCGAGCGAGCGCTCGATGTCGCGTGTGTCGATGCCGATCGCGTCGCTCACGAGCGCGCGGCGTTCCTCGACGCTGACCTTGTAGAAACCGGGAAGTCTCGACGTGCGTGTCATGATTTTTTCGTTCCTGCTTTGACGTGAACACCGCGAAAATCGATGGCGAGCGCGAGGGGCGTCATCCCGGCCGCGCGGGCTCGCTCCATGAACGACGCAGAAGGCGCCGCCGTACCGACAAAGACGAACGCGTCGCCGCCACCCGCGCCCGACGGGATGAAGGCGGCGCGCTCGGCGCGCGCGACGTCGGAGAGCCGTGACCACTTCGGCGGAAAGATTGGCGCGTCGGCCGCTTCGCCGAGCGCCGTCAGCGCCGGGCCGCTTTGGGCGATGGCGTCGATGAACGCGCGGGGATCTGCCGCGCGCGACGCGCTCGTCGCGCAGTCGGCGAGCGCGGCGATGCTCGCGGCGTACGATTTTTCGTCGCGTGCGTGGAGCGCGTCGACCTTCGCGCGAAGATCGGACGTGCGCGCGCTCGTTCCGGCGAAGAACGCGGCGACGTGCACGTCGGGGAGCGTGAAGCGCACGTGATCGCGGAGCGTGTATCGAAGGACTCCGCCGAACGTGCTCGCGGCGACGTCGACACCGCTTCCGCCGGATTGGACCTGCGCGTGTGCCGCGCGCGCGGACTCGAAGATCGCGCGGCGCGTCGCGTCGGATTCGATGTCTTGACCGCGCTCGGCCGCGCGAAGCGCGATCGCCGCGACGACGGCTGCCGCGCTCGATCCGAGCCCGAGCTTCGTTCCATCGTGCGAGAGCTCGTGCGTCTCGATCGCGGGTGCGCGATCGAGCGCCGCGCGTGCCTCGGCGGTCGACTCGCCGTCGCCGTCGTGCGCGATGGCGAAGCGGTTCACCGCCATCACGATCGCGGGTGCGCCCTCGAGCACGGCATACGCGCCCGCGAGGAGGACTTTGCCGGGAGCCGCGACGCGCATCGGGCACATCAGGGGGCCTCCACGATCTTCGCGCCGCCGCCGATGCGCGCTTCGATGACGCGCAAGACGCCTGGCACCGCTTCGAGCTCGCTGCGCGCGCGCTGTGCGTCGCTCGTCGCGACCAGCACTTTGACGTGCGGACCCGCGTCGCTCGTCGCGAACGCGAGCGCGCCGCGCGCGCGGAGATCGCGCACGGCGTTCATCAGCGCGAGCGTCGCGTCGCGCACGTAGACGATGCCCGCCGACATCGCGACCGCATGCATCGCAAGCGCGCTGTGCTCGGCGAGCTCGCCGATGCGCGCGAGGTCGCGCGCGGCGAGCGCGTCTTTCATCGCCGCGAACGTGCGCGACGCGTCTTCGGTCCATGCCGCGTAGTACGGGCTCCGCTCGGCGGTCTTCGTCATCGCGTCGCGCGACGACGAAGATTTTTTCTCTTCGGTCACGACGCACACGAGAACGCGCGCGTCGATCGCGTCGACCGGCGCGACGACGCGCGCCGCGAGCACGTCCTCTTCCGCGCCCTCGACGGAGCCTGCCTCGAGCTCCACCCACCCGCCGAAGATGCTCCGCGCGGCGCTCGCCGATCCGCGACGCGCGAGATCGCTCACGCGCGCTTCGGAGAAATCGCCGCCGGACGCCGAGGCCGCTGCGAGTGCGAGCGCCGCGTAGCCCGATGCGCTCGACGCGAGCCCGCTCGCCGTCGGAAAATCGTTCGACGACTCGACGCGAGCGAATCGTTTTTCGAGCGAAGCAGCGCGCACGCGATCGAGCACGAGCGACGCGCGCGCGAGATCCGCGGACGTTCCCGCTGCGCCGCCCAGGACGAGCTCGTCGCGCGCGAGCGACGCATCGAACGTCACGCGCGTCGTCGTCGCCAGGCCTTCGAGCGTCACGGACAAGCTCGGCACCGCGGGGAAATTTCCGGGACGCGCGCGCTTGCCCCAATACTTCGCCAGCGCGACGTTCGGATGCGCGATGGCGACCGCGGAGCTCGCTCGCGTGGTCATGGGGCCTCCACCGCCACGCCGCGCGCGCGAAGCCCGTGCGAAGACGCCGCGACCTCCGTCACGAAACCGCCCCAGCCGTCACCCTTCCACGCGGCGATCACGCGGTCCGCGTCCGCACGCGACTCGGCGAGCGCGATCACGCATCCGCCGCCGCCCGCGCCCGTCAGCTTCGCGCCGAGCGCGCCCGCGGCGCGCGCGCTCGCGCACATCGCTTCAATCTCTTGCGTCGAGAGAAGAAGCCCTGCGAGGAGCATCTGATTCATGTCGAGGAGCTTGCCGAGCGCGCGCACGTCGCCCGCTTCGATCGCGAGGCGCGCGCTTCGTCCGATCGCAGCGATGCCTTCGAACGTCTTCTCGACGATCTCGGGCTGGCGCGCTCGCTGGCGCGCGACCGACTCGACCATCGTGCGCGTGCTCGATGCCATGCCGGAGTGTCCGATGGCGAGAACGAGCGGCGCGCGCAGCGAGACCGACTCCACGCTTCCTTCGTTCATCGCGTCTTCGCGCCGCGCGAACATGATCGCTCCGCCGAGCGCCGCGACCGCCGCGTCGACGCCCGATGGATTGCCGTGAAACACGCGCTCCCAAGCCATCGCGTGATGGCGCGCTTCGTCGCTCGTCTCGGCGCCGAGCGCGCGAGCAAGCGCCACGCCGAGCGCCGCGGAGCACCCGAGCCCCGCGCCCGCGGGCAAGTCCGCTTCGGCCATCGCCGCGATCGGTCCGAGCGCGCGACGCGATCTCACCGAAGCGATGAGCGCGGAGAACGCGCGCGCGAGCGGCTCTTCGCCGTCTTCCGAGACGCGAAGCGCTTCGCCGCCCTCGACGGCGAGCGACAGCGTGCTCGGCCCCGCGTCGCGCGCGAGGATGCGCGCGGTCGCGCCGCGATCGATCCCCACCGCGATCGCGGGAACGCCGTACACGACGGCGTGCTCGCCGCAGAGGATCACTTTGCCGAACGCGTGCGAGGGCTCGCATCACGACTCCCTCGCGCCGAGCGCGTCGACGGCGCCCAACAAAAGCGTTTTCCCGGTCTTCGTGATCGCGAGCGCTTCGATGCGCGCGCGCGACTCGTCGAGAAGCGCGCGCAACCGCGCCTCGACGCGCGCCTTCGCGCCGCTATGGACCATGCGCGCGATGAGCGCGTCGACTTCTTCATCGGGCGCGTCCGACACGCCGAGCACGCGCGGAAGAATCTGCTGCGCGCCACGGTCCGCTTCGAGCTCCGCGACGAGCGCCGTCCGCTTCCCGCTCCGCAAATCGCTCCGCACGGATTTTCCCGTGACCGCGGGATCGCCGAACGTCCCGAGCAGATCGTCGCGAAGCTGGAACGCGACGCCCATCGGATCGCCCGCCGCGCGGAGCGCCTCGCGCGTTTTCTCGTCCGCGCCCGCGAGGATCGCGCCGAGCACGAGCGGGGTACGCGACGTGTAGCTCGACGTCTTGAGGCGATGCATCGCCTCCACTTGCGCGCGTGTCATGGCCGCGGCGCGCACGTCGAGCACTTGACCCGACACGACGTCCGCGAGCATGCGTGAGACCTCCGCGAGCACGAGGACGACGCGCTCGGGCGGCGCGTCGATCGTCGCGAGCGCCTCGAACGCGAACGCTTGCCCGAAGTCTCCGGCGAGGATCGCGCCGGCGTCACCCGCGCGCGTGGAGCCGTACTTCTCGCGCAGCGACGCGTGCGCGGACGGACCGCCGCGCCTCACGTCGTCGTCATCCATCCAGTCGTCGTGCACGAGCAGATACGCGTGGAGCACCTCGAGCGCGACACCGACGGCGAGCATCGCGTCGCTCTTCTCTTCTCCGCCGCACGCGACGTGCGCCGCGCACGCGAGCGCGGGACGAACGCGCTTGCCGCCGCGCGTCGCCACGTCGAAGAGCGCTCGCACGACCGTGGCGATCTCCGGCGACACGCGCTCCGCTCGCGCGATTCGCTCGCCCGCGAGACGCTCGAGCCGCGCGTCCACGTCCGCCCGCACCGCGCGCGCGAACGCGCCGAACCCGGCGGGTCCGCCGTGCAGAGGCGATGCTTCGGGCGCCATGGGCGACGGAGCTTTCGCGCAGCTTGGTGCAGAATGCAAAGGGTTCATCGCGACGAGGACGGGAGCCGTGTATTAACGTGTTGGACGCGTGCGAAGTTAGGGAACGGACATGCTTGCGTCAACGCCGCTTTTGGACATATTTCATAACTATTCCGATTACTTTCACTTTTATTTGAACGAAACGAACTTCGCATGACGATTCAATCGCGAAAAGCCGATCACCTCGCGCTCGCCGCCGAAGGCGACGTTGGCTTTCGCGGTCAGGGGACTCTCCTCTCGCACGTGAAGCTCGTCCATGACGCGTTGCCGGATCTCGCCGCGAGCGACGTGGACGCGTCGGTGACCGTGTTCGGGAAAAAACTCCGCGCGCCCATCCTCATCGCCGCGATGACGGGCGGCACCGACGAAGCCGGTCGCGTCAATCGCGATCTCGCCGCCATCGCGGAGGAGCGCGGCTACGCGTTCGGGCTCGGCAGTCAGCGCGCGATGGTCGTCAGACCCGAGACGATCGAAACGTTCCGCGTCCGCGCGGTCGCCAAATCCACGCTCGTGCTCGGCAACGTCGGCGTGGTGCAAGCGCGCGAGATGAAGACGGCCGACGTGCAAGCGCTCGTCGACGAAGTCGGCGCCGATGCCCTCTGCGTTCACCTCAACCCCGCGATGGAGCTCGTTCAGCCCGGAGGCGATCGCGATTTTCGCGGCGGCCTCGAGACGATCGCGCGGCTCGCGAAGGAGCTCGCGGTGCCGGTCGTCGTGAAAGAAACCGGGTGCGGCATTTCTCCCGCCGTCGCCAAGCGCGTGCTCGGCGTCGGCGCGCGCGGCATCGACGTGTCGGGCGCGGGCGGCACGTCGTGGGTCGGCGTCGAGACGCTGCGCGCGGACGCGCAAGGCGACGCCACGGCGCGCGCTCTCGGCGAAGCGTTTTGGGACTGGGGAATTCCGACGGCCGTGTGCGTCGCGTCGATCGCGAAGATCGCGCCAAAGAGCGAGCCACTCGTGCCCATCATCGCGACGGGCGGCATCGCAAACGGGCTCGACGCGGCGCGCGCGATCGCGCTCGGCGCGAGCGTCGTCGGCATCGCGCGGCCCGTGCTCAAAGCGCTTCGTTCGGGCGGCCGCGAAGGCGCCATCGCGTTTCTCGACGGCGTCGAGCGCGAGCTTCGCGCCGCGATGCTCCTCACCGGCAGTCGCACGATCTCTGCGTTGAAAACGGCGCCGCGCGTGCTTTCGTCCGAGCTGGTAGGATGGCTGTCCCAAATCGCGCCATGAAGAAGAAGCCGACGAAACGGGACGCGAAGCGCAAGAGCGAGAGACCGCGTGCACCCGGAGGAGGAAACGAGCGCGCGCGCATCGAGACGTTCGTCCAGCAGTTCTTCCACAAGGGCGCGCAGCTCACGCAGGAGCTGATGGAAGAAAACGATCACCTGCGCCGCGTGCACCTGCAGCTCGAGTCGGAGAACGCATCGCTCCGCACGCAGCTCGCGAGCGATCACGCGATGCGCGATCTCCTGCGCAAGATCAAACAACTCGAAAAGGAAAAAGGCGAGCTCCTCTCGCACGTCCACGAAGCGGAGATGCAATCGACGCGCTTCGGCGCGCGCTACCACGAGATGGAAGAGGAGCTCTCGAAGCTCGCGAACGTCTACGTCGCGAGCTACCAGCTCCACTCGACGCTCAGCGTGCAGCTCGTCGTCAAACATCTGAAGGAGCTCTTGCAACAGCTCGTCGGCGCGGAGCGCTACGCCGTGTACATGGCGGACCCATCGCGGAAACATTTGCTCCTCGTCGCGAGCGAGAACGTCGACGAGCGCAAGGGCACGCGCCTCGCGCTCAACGGCGACGACACGTCCGTCGCCGAGCGCGTCTTTCTCACCGGCCACGCGCAAATCACCGAAGGTCCGCTCGCCAAATCGAGCGAGCGCCACCCCGCTGCCGTCTTGCCGATGCACTTCGACGATCGCGTCGTCGGCGTCATCGTCATCCACACCGTGTTCCCGCAGAAGCCCGAGTTCGGCCCCGTCGATTTCGAGCTCTTCAAGATGCTCGGGGCCCACGCCGCGAGCGCGCTCGCCGGCGCGCTTCTCTACGCCGCCGCCGACGCCAAACTCCCCGACGCGACGAAACTTTCAACGCTTCAGAAATCTCCGGTAGCCTCTTAGGTCCGTTTGATGAGCGAATACACCTGTCTCGTCGTCGAAGACTCGCCCATGATGCGGCAGCTTCTCGTCTTCGCACTCTCGCGCGTGAAGAACCTGAAAGTCACCGAAGCCGATGACGGCGTCGACGGTTTGCGCAAGCTCGCGGGCAACAAGTTCGATTTGATCCTGACGGACATCAACATGCCGATCATGGACGGCCTGAAGCTCGTGAAGCGCGTGCGATCGGATCCGATGCACAAGGAGACTCCGATCATCATCATCACGACCGAGGGCTCCACCGAAGATCGTCAGCGCGCGCTGCAGCTCGGCGCGAACGCGTACATCACCAAGCCGATTCAAGCGCCGCAAGTGATCGCGAAGGTCAAAGAGCTCCTGAAGATTCCGGGTTGACCGCGCGGGTCAAAATTTGCGGCGTCACGAACGTGGACGACGCGCTCATGTGCGTGCGTGCCGGAGCCGACGCCATCGGGCTCAACTTGATCGCATCGAGCCCTCGCGCGATCGACGAGGCGCGCGCAGCGGAAATCGTGAGCGCGATTCGCGGTCGCGCGACGAGCGTCGGCGTCGTCGCGGATCTCTCCGCGGACGCCATGCGCGCGCTGCGCGATCGCATCGGCCTCGACTGCCTCCAGCTCCACGGCGACGAGCCACCCGAAGCGCTCGCGCCGCTCCTTCCGCACGCGTACAAAGCGATCCGCGTCTCCACCGCGGAAGACGTCGCGCGCGCAGACGCGTACGGCGGCGAGTACATCCTCGTCGACGCGAAGGTCGGCGCTCGGCTCGGCGGCACGGGTCACGCGTTCGACTGGGCGCTCGTTCGCGAGCTCGCGAAGAAGCGCAGGCTCACGCTCGCGGGCGGTCTTCGCGCGGAGAACGTCGCCGATGCGATACGTGTAGTTTCCCCGTATTGCGTGGACGTCGCGAGCGGCGTGGAAATCGCGGGAGATCCGCGGCGCAAAGACGAGACGCGCGTCGGCGCGTTCATAAGCCGAGCGAAGGCGCCGCCTTAGAGCGGCGGCGCAACAGAATCGAGGTCGGTGAGCTCGACGAGCTTCGCCTTCGCGGCGGGTGTGTCGAGGCTCCCGACTTTCGAGAGGAGCTCATCGGCGGGCGTGAGGGCGCGCGACGCGAGCGCGGCGAGCGCGCCCAAGTGGATGGACTCGTCGCGGCCCTGATCGTCCATGCGCGCGCGGCGCTGGAGGCCCCCGCGCGCCGCGTCGATCACCTTCTCCGCAACGGCCGCGAGTGGCGCGCCGCGGAACGTCGTGCGGAGGCCGTCCTTCCAAATGCGAAATCGGAGCTCGGAGACTTCGTCGTACGTCCACGCGTCCACGATGGCTTCGAGCTCGTCCTTCGCGCGAGCGTCGTAGAAGAGACCGGCGTAGAGCGCAGGGAGCGAGGACGCGAGCGTGGGGCCTTGCGCGTCCGCTGCGCGGATTTCGATCGTCCGCTTCAAGCGCACTTCGGGAAAGAGCGTGTTGATGTGGAGGCGCCAGTCGGCTTGCGTCGCGACGAGGCCGTCTTTTCCGTGCGCCATGAACTCGGCGAACGTCTGCGTCGTGTTCGGCGTGACGTGACCATCGCGCTTCACGATGAACATCGGCGCGGTGAGCGCCCACGCGACGTAATCATCGAAGCGTGCGTCCTTCTTCCAGAGAGCGGGCAAGAGCCCCGCGCGCGACGAGTCGACGTCGGTCCACACGAGCCCGCGCATCGTCACGCCGCCGAACGCGCGACCTTCGACGAAGGGGCTGTTCGCGAACATCGCCGTGGTGAGCGGTCCGAGTCGCGAGCGCGAGACGCATCGTGCGCATCGCGTCGGCTTCGCTCGCGTAGTCGAGGTTGGCTTGCACGGTGCAAGTGCGGAGCATCATGTCGAGCCCGTACTTGCCGACCTTCGGAAAGTATTCGCGCATCGTCCGATAGCGCGCCTTCGGGACCCACGCGAGATCGTCGCGACGCGCGAAAGGATGAAACCCGATGCCGAGCCAACGCACGCCGAGCCTGCGTGAAACGTCGCGGAGCTCGCGCATGTGCGCGCGCGTCTCTTGATGAATCGCGTGCACGTCGACCGCGGGGGCACCCGAGAGCTCGAGCTGTCCGCCGGGCTCGAGCGTCACGCTCGCGCCGTTTTTTTCGAGCGCGATGACGGGTCCGCCGGCGGCCTCGCCCGACGCGGTCCACCCGTGGTGCGCGACGAGATCGGCGAGCACGGCGGAGACGATGCCTTCGTAGGTGACGGGCCCGAAGTCGGCGGCATGAACGCCGCATTTCTCGAGCTCCGGACCGATGCGCTGCGAGGCGCTCACGGACTCGTGAAACACCGCGAGGAGATCGTCGCGTGAACGCACCGGATCGTCGCTCGCTGGAAGGATGGACACCACTCGACTCATGTTGGAGGAGAGAACTTCGCGGCGACGCGAAAAGAGGTTGTATCAGTTACTACGATGCTCCGCGAGCTGATTCATCTCGCGCGCCACGCACCTTCCGTGCTCGCGCTGAAGAAAAAACTTTCGCAAGTCGATCTCTACGACACGGTGATGGAGCGCGCGGACGCCGCTGGATTTCGCGAGCGACGCGTTTGGCTCGCGTCGGATCTTCGCGGCGACGTGCTCGAGATCGGGTGCGGCACGGGTTTCATGTTCGAGCTTTACAATCGCGATGCGCGCGTTCGCGCGATCGACGTCGACGACGACTTCATCGCGCGCGCGAAGACTCGCGCGGCGGGTCTCGACGGGGCCAACATCACCGTCGAGCACGCCGACGCGTGCGCGCTCCCGTTTCCCGACGAATCGTTCGACGCGATCGTCGTGTGCCTCGTCTTGTGCTCGATTCCGGATCCCGCGCGCGCGCTCGCCGAAGCGAAGCGCGTCCTCCGCCGTGGCGGCGAGCTCCGCGCGATCGAGCACGTCATCAGCGACCGCGCGATCCCCGGCGCGCTCATGCACGCCGCCGACCCCGTGTGGCTCCGCCTGAACGAACAAGGCTGCCACATGGACCGCGACACGCTCACGACGATGCGCTCGACCTTCGACGCCGTCGAAGTCGTCGATCGCTTCCAAATCTACTCTGCGGGCCTCCCCGCGTTCCCGATGCTCGCCCTGCGCGCGAAGAAGAATTGATCGCCAAGGCGCCAAGGCGCCAGAAGAATTGGGTGTATATTACACCTACTTGCTTTTCTTTTGGCGCCGTGGCGCCTTGGCGATCTTTTCCTCTTCAGGCGCGCGCGGTGGAGGGGCGGATCGTTTTCTTGCGATCGAAGAGGCGCATGCGGCGCATGAGGAGGTCGAGGAGGTACACCGCGATCGCGGCGCCGACGAACCACTTCCAGAGATCCTGGTGGTACGTGATCGCTCTGGCCTGCGGGATCGAAGACTTCCTTCAGCGCGGGGTCGAGCTTGCCGCCCGTGATCTCCGCGGCGCGCGCGAGCGTCGCCGAGTCGGGCGCGAGCGCGAGGTACTCGCGCGGGTATGGGTTCGTCACGTGGCCGAAGCTCTCCGCGACCTGCGCCATCTTCATTCCGCCGCTTCCGTCGTCCATCAGCTTCTCGAGCGACGCGTGGAGCAAGAACGAGCCGTAGCGGTCGATCGGGAACATCGATCTCGTATCGGCCCGGCGCCGTCTGGCTTCATGTTGAGCGGTCTTCACTTCTTGCCGACGGCAGCGGGCCCTTGATCTGGAACTTCGCGTAGAGGCCGTTTTGGAATTTGTCGTCGCCGCCGATCGCGTCGATCGATGCCTTCAAGTGGCCCGTCGCGGGATCGATCTCCGCGCGCATGTCGAACTGCTGGCGCTTCTTCTGGCGCATGTGCTCGCGAACGAGCTGGCCCCAGAACTGCCCGTAGCCCGGCCACCTCAGCCACTCGACCGCCCAGAGGTTCTTCACGTCGCTCGTCCACGCGACGGACCATCCGAGGCCCACGTGCCAGCGCGCCAGGATCGGCTCGCCGATTTCGCTCTCGAGAATTTCTTGAGCGGGCGCCGGCTTCATCTTCGTCGCGACGTACCCGTGGAGGAACGGCGCGGAGCCCATGTCGATGCCGCGGAGGAAATCCGCCGGTGCGACGACCTTCGGCTGGAAATATTCTTCGACCGCGGCGGAGCGCGAGATCAGCTCGGTCTCGCGCGTGAAGACGCGCGGGAGCTGCTGACGGATCGTTGACGCCTGTAGTAACGACCGCCGCCGCGATCGCTCATGCCGCGGAGCAGGTTCGCGTCGACGTCCGCGCCGAGGCCGACGGTCGAGAGCGTCATGCCCTCGGCCGCCATCTGCTGCGAGAGCTCGAAGAGGCCGTTGCGTCGGCGCTTGGCCGTCCGTGAGGAGGATGATGTGCTTCTTGCGGGCGCGCGTGATCGAGAGCGACTGATAAGCCGCGTCGAGCGCGCTGAAGATCTCCGTGCCGCCGCCGGCTTGAATGCGCGCGATGTCGTTCTGGATGCGCGCGCGATACTTCGCGCTCGTCATCTTCACGACTCTGTTCGGCTGACGAATCGAACGCGATGACCTCGAGCATGTCGTCGCCGAGAGCGTGTCCGCGGTCGCCTTCGCGGCGGCCTTCGCCATCTCGAGCTTCGGGCCCGCTCATCGATCCGGAGCGGTCGATGACGAGCACCATCGCGACGCCGGGCTCGTCCTTCTTCTTCTCCGAGTCCATGCGGACGGGCAAAATCCGTTCGATCGTCGTGTGGTACCAACCGCCGAGGCCGTAGCCGCTCTCGCCGCCCGCGAAGAGGAAGCCGCCGCCCATGTCGCGCACGTAGCCTTCGATCGCGTCTTGCTGCGTGAGCGAGACCGCTTCGGCGGGCGCGTCGCTCAGGATGACGAAGTCGTATCGTTCGAGCTCGCGCAGCGACGATGGGAGCTCGCGCGGCGCGCGCACGTCGACGTCGAACTCCTGCGCGGAGAGCGCGCTCGCGAGGTAGCTCGCGCGCGACGTGTTGCCCTCGACGTAGAGCACCGCGGGCCGGCCCGGAACCGCGGCGGTCACGCTGTAGAGGTTGTTCTCTTTGAAGCGGTCCTCTTCGATGTCGGTCAGCGTCGAGAGCGTAGGTGACCTCGCCCGCGACGCGCACGACGCTCTTGAACGTGACGTCGTTGTCGCCCGCCTTGAGATCGATCGTGCGCATGCCGTCGAGCCCGTTGATCGCCTCGCCTTGCTTGAGCGTGGCCTTCGCCTTCTGCGCGCGACTCGAGAAGATGTTCGCGTGGAGCTCGAACGGCTCGCCGACGCGCACCTTGTCGGGCACGCGGAGCTCGCGCAGCGCGACCTCGCCGGGCACCGGACGTTTGTACGCGTTCGGTGTAGAGCTTCACGCCGAACTCGCGCGCGCGGTTCGCCTCGGCGAGCAAATCGCCGTCGGTCTGGACGCCGTCGGTGAACACCACCGCGCGCCGCAGGTAGCCCGCGGGATACAAGCCGTACGCGAGCTGCAGCGCGCGCGCGATGTCCGTCGCGGCGTCGCGGCCGAGCTTCTTTTGCTCCTTCGGTGCTTTGTCCCCGGTCGCGCCGCTCGATCGCCTCGTGGCGCTCGAGCTCGGGCACTCTTGGTCGCGTCGTCGCCCATCGGCACGACGCGCGGACGCGCGCGAACGTGATGACGCGAACGATCGCGTCCGGCGTGCTTTGATCGAGCCCTTGTTGGATCTCCGCGCGCGCGTCGGCGATCGCCGCGTCGGGCACCGACTCGGACACGTCGACGAGGTACACGGTGCACACCTTCTGCTCGTCGCGGTGCGCGCGAGCCGCGACGAGACCGAGGCGAGCAGGATGACGAACGCGATGCGCAAGACGCACCGAGATGATCCGCTGCGGCCACGGCAGATCCGCGAGCGATGCGCCCGATCATCCAGATGAAGAACGGCGCGCCGAGGACCGCGATGCCGAGTATGCGCGGCGAGAGCAGCTCGTACTCGTTGCCGTTTTCTTCCACGCGATCGTCGGACCCGCGAAGTAGATGTAGTGGAAGTACACCCAGAGCCCGAGCGCGGCGACGAGCGCCACGACCGCGCCAAACGCGATTTTCCGGAGCAGCGGGCGTTTCATACGGTGAGCCTCCGGTGGTAGGTCACCCACTCGACGCGCGGTGATCGCGATCGCGATGAGGAGCAAGTAGATCCAAATCTCACGCCGCACGCCCATGTGGAAGCGCTCGACGGTGCCGGCCTCTTTGCCGTCGACGGTGAGCGTCGGCTTGCGGCCCGATCGCGCTCTCGGTGTCGTCGAGGAGGTTCGCGGCGAAGCGCACGTCGTTGCTCGCTTGGGAAACGTCCGGCGGGGCGCCATTCGTGCTCCGGTTCGTGCTTGGGGAGGCGGCGCGCCCGTGAGCGTGAGATCGTAGAAGCCCGCGTTCTGGCCGAGATAGACCGCGCGCCCCTCGTGCACGGGCACCGGCTCGGTGGCGCCGCCGGGCAGCGTGAGCGTCGCCGCGTTCGGCCTTGCCCGACGGGAATGCGCCACACGTCGCCGGTGCGGAAGCTCGAGAGGTACTGCGAGTCCTCGTCGGTGAACCAGTTGATGCTGTTGAGCAGCAAGAGCGGCCACGCGACGCGCAGCGGGAGATCGCTCTCGCGCACGTCGAAGCCGATCGCGACGAACTTGAATCCGCCGCGCGTGCCGGCGACGAAGATCGGCCCGTCGTCCGATGCGCCGATGACCTTGTCGCCTGGCTCCGGCTCGAGCTTGTGCGCGCGCGCGATGTTCACGTTGTCGAGCGCGGTGAAGCGCACGATCGGATGCTTGCGATCGATCTTGTCGAAGCCCGGCTGCTTGATCTCGTTCTCGACCTTGACCGGCGAGCCGGGTCCGCGCGGATCGAGGTAGATCGCGTTCGCGCGCGGGAGCTCGGCGGGCGTGGCGCCGTCGAAGATGATCGCGTCGAAGCCTTCGAGTTTTGCGCGTGCTTCGTCGCGTATTCGATCGGCGACGCCATCTGCACGTCGAGGTACTCGTCGAGGAGCAGCGCCGCTTCGAGGTACGTGTTGCCCGTGCGAGACGATGAGCATCTTCGCGCGGCGGCGCTCGGGCAAGAGCGCGTACGCGTGGTCGTCCGCTGGCAGCATCGTCTTTCGATTCATCGAGCGCGCGATCTTCGCTTCGAGCGTGCGGCTCGCGCCGGAGAGGTTCGGGTAGAAGCGCGGGAGGCGCTCGCCGGGCTGGAGGCGAAGCTTCGTGAGGTCCACGACCGTGCTTGTCGCCGAGGAGCGAGAGCTCGATGTCGCTCGCCTCGGGGCCGGTGTTCGTCGACCTCGAGCATCACCTCGTAGCGGCTCTTGTCGAGCGGGTAGCGGCGCACGGAGAACTGCGTGATGCCGACGTTGCGCTTCCCCTTGCCGACGGGGATGAACGTGAGCTTCACGTCGCCGAGGTGCACCGGGCCCGCCGCGTCGCTGCGCGTCGCCGAGCGCGCCGTCGGAGACGACGACGATCTCCGCGTTCTCGACGCCGCGCAGCGCGTCCGCCGCGAAGCGGAGCGCGCGCGGGAAATCGGCGCGCGCGTCGGTCGGCTTGACCGCGTCGAGCGCGCGCTCGAGCTCGCTGCGTGTCGCCGCTCATCGGCCCCATCGGCGTCACCGCCGCGTCCATCTGCGCGACGAGCATGCGATCGGCGCCGCCGAGCCCGCGGATCATCCCCTTCACTTCGTCCTTCGCGCGCCGAGCCGAGTTGGGCGAGACGTCGGTCGCCTGCATCGACGCGCTCGCGTCGACGAGCACGACGACGTTGCGCCCCTTGATGAGCGTCGCCGCCGCGCGCGGATCGCCGAGCGCGAGGACGAGCAGCGCGAGCAGCGCGAGCTGCAGGAGGAGCGACAAGAGGCGCTTCAACTTCGAGAAGAAGCTCGTCGCCTCCTTGTCCTGAAGATGCTGCTGCCAGAGCGGCGAGAACGGAACCGCGACCGTGCGCCGCCGCAGCTTCAAGATGTAGAGCGCGATCGATCGCCGGCGGCGACCGCGCCGAAGATCGCGCGCGAGCGTGGCGAACGGCAGCCCGGCGAGGATCATCGGAGGAACCCTCCGCGCCGGAAGACGCGCAAGATGAGCTCGTCGAACGGCTGCGTGCACGTCCGCGCTGGATGTACGGCACCTGGTCGCGTCGTGCAGAAGCGGTTGATCTCGTGCGAAGTACTCCTTGTAGACCTCACCGAATCGCTCGAGGACCTTCGCGGTGACGGTGACCTCGCGCTCGTCGCCGGTCTCGCAGTCGTAGAGGAGCACGTCGCCCGCGAGCTTCGGCTTCTCTTCTTTCTTGTCGACGATGTGGACGACGAACGGATCGAACTTGTTGTACCGGAGGACGTTGATGCCGCTTCTCGAAGCCCGCCGGGTCGTAGAGATCGCTGATGAGCACGGCGAGGCCGCGCCGCTTGTTCTGCGCGACGAACGTCTTCAGCGCGTCGCCGAAATCGGTGACGCCCGCGGGCTCGAGCTCGCGGAGGAAGCGGAACACCTTGAAGATGCGCGCCTTGCCGCGCGTCTGCGGCATGCGCTCCATGACCTTGTCGCTCGTCGAGACGATGCTCGACGCGATCGAGGTTCGCGAGCCCGACGTACGCGAGCGCCGCGGCGACACCGCTTCGCGTATCTGAGCTTCTTGCCGTCGCCGAACGCCATCGAGCCCGACGCGTCGACGATGAAGTAGATGGCGAGATCCTCTTCTTCCTCGAAGAGGCGAAGGAGGAGCTTGTCGAAGCGCTGGTAGATGTTCCAGTCGAGGTAGCGGAAATCGTCGCCCGGCTGGTAGTCGCGGTGATCGGCGAACTCGACGCCGCGAGCCGCTCTTCTTCGTGCGCCGCTCGGCGCGCATGCGGCCGGCGAACACACGTCGGCTCACGAGCGCGAGGTAGTCGAGCTTGCGCTGGAACTCGTCGTCGAAGAGATCGTCGTCTGCGTGCGCGAGGCGCGCGCCGGGCGGAGGCTCAGCGGCCCGCCCGGCTGGAACGGCATCAAGCAGCCCCAACGGATCGGCTCGCCTTTCGGCGCGGTTTCTCGGCGCCGACCTTCGTCTCTGGGAGCGCTCTTCAGGATCGCCTCGATGACCTGATCGGTCTTCATGCCCTCGGCCTCGCCTTCGAAGTTGAGGAGGATGCGGTGGCGCAGCGCCGGGAGAACGACGGAGCGCGACGTCGTCGATGCTCGCGGCGAAGCGGCCTTCGAAGAGCGCGCGGATCTTCGCGGCGAGGAGCACCGCCTGCGCGCCGCGCGGCGACGCGCCGAAGCGGACGAATCGCTTCACGATGTCGGGCGCGTCCGGGCCGTCCGGGTGCGTCGCCTGCATGAGGCGGATCGCGTAGTCCTGCACGTGCCGCGCGACGGGCACCTGCCGCACGAGCTTCTGCATCGTTCGAGGATCGTCGTCGCGGTCGAGGATCGCCTGCGGCTTCGGCATCTGCCGTCGCCGGTCGTGAGATCCAGGATGTCGTGGAGCTCGTCGCGGTTCGGGAACGGCACGTGGAGCTTGAAGAGGAAGCGATCGAGCTGCGCTTCGGGAAGCGGATACGTGCCTTCCATCTCGAGCGGGTTCTGCGTCGCGAGGACGACGAACGGCTCCTCCGAGCATGTGCGTCTTCTTGCCGACGGTCACGCGGTGCTCCTGCATCGCCTCGAGCAGCGCGCTCTGCGTCTTCGGCGTCGCGCGGTTGATCTCGTCGGCGAGGACGATGTTCGCGAAGATCGGACCCTTGCGGAACTCGAACGCCTTGCCCGCGCCTTGCGCGTCTCGTCGATGACCGTCGTGCCGAGGATGTCGGCGGGCATCAGGTCGGGCGTGAACTGGATGCGCGAGAACGTGAGCGAGAGCGTCTCGGCGAGCGTGCGCACGAGCATCGTCTTGCCGAGGCCGGGCACGCCTTCGAGGAGCGCGTGGCCGCCCGCGAGCATGCACGTGAGCACGCCGTCGACGACCTCCGCGTTGCCGACGATCGTCTTTCCGATCTCCGTGCGGAGCGCCGTGATCTGTGTCCGGAACTGCTCCACCTCGGCCCGCACGCTTTCGGTCGCTGTCGGTTCGTGTCATGCCTTCTTTCTTTCGCGTGGGTCGCGGCGAAACTACGTCGCCGCCCTCACGCGGGCGAATGAGCTGGAAGTATCGACGAACGTAGAAGCGGTAGCCGCCGGGAATCTCGTCCTTGTTGAGCGCCTCCTCAGCCACCGTGTGATACTCGCGATAGACCTTCGTGTAACCGCGGTTCGCGAAACCCGCGCTCCGCCGCGCCCGAATCACTTCGCTGCGGCTACCGCCTTGGCCGGTGTCTTGACCGGCGACCTGCGTGTCCTGCGTGCCCACTTTCGGGTTCGTCGCTCGGCCTTGCGTGGTGCCGCCGCTGCCCGTGCCCCAGCCCGGTCCGTTGCTGGCCTTGCCCGCCTGCCCGCCTTGACCGCTGCCGCCGCTTCCGGCTTCCGCGTTGGAGCATCAAGATTTTCTCGCCGTTCGGGCCGACGACCCACACTTCGCTCTGACCGCCGCCCTGACCTTGGCCGCTCTGTCCGCCTTGGCCGCCCTGACCGCCCTGCCCGCCCTGACCTTGCTGGCCGCCCTGGCCTTGTTGACCGCCCTGACCTTGCTGACCGCCCTGACCCTGCTGACCACCCTGACCTTGCTGACCGCCCTGACCTTGCTGGCCCTGGCCTTGTTGGTCGCCGCCTTGTTGGTCTCCGCCCTGTCCTGTCGGCCCTTGGTTTTGCCCGCCTTGTCCGCCTTGCCCGCCCGTGTTTCCACGCGCGCGCTGTTGGAAGCGTTGGAGCCGCACCATCTGCTGCTGCCCGCCCTGACCTTGCTGGCGGAGTATCTCGCGGAGCTCTTGGAGCTTCTGGCGGAGCTCCTCCTTCTCTTGATCGGTCATCTCTTGCTGCGCCATGCGGTTGATGATCCTCGGCGCCTTGATCGAGATCGTTCGCCGACGCGCCGAGATCGCTGCATCAAGTCTTCGGCGGCTTGCTGGAGCTCGCGATCGAGGCGATCGAGCTGAGCGCTGATTTTGTGCGGCTTGCTGCGCTTGTTGATCGAGGCGCTCGAGCTCGCGCTCCTTCTTCTGGAGGAGGATCTTTCTCCTGCTCGTTCTGCGCGCCGCCGTCGGGGTGCGCCTCTTGTTGCTTCTTCTTCAGGAGATCGATTTCCTTTTTGAGCTCGTCGCGCTTCTTCTCGAGCTCCTCTTTGTTCTTCGCCGCGTTCTCCGCCGCGTTTTTCAGCGCCTCGCGCATCTTGTCGAGCTGCTCCTTGTCGACCTTGCTGCCGTTTTGGCGGAGGTTCTTCGCGAGCTCGTGGAGGTTCTTCTCCGCGTCTTTCAAGTTCTTGTTGTCGAGCGACTCGCCTGTCGGGCTTCGTGAGGTCGCTCTTCTTCATCTCCTCGCCGATCTTCTGGAGCGCCTCTTCGAGCGACTTCTCATCGGCCTCGTTCGTCCTCGCGAGCTTGTCCTCGAGCTCCTGCATGCGGCGGAAGGCTTCGGTGCGATCGAGGCGCTTGTTCGCGAGATCTTCGATGAGCTTGTTGAACTCTTGCGTCGCCTCTTTTGCTTCGTCGGTCTGCTGCTTTGCCTCTTGAGCCTTCAAGAAGTCCCGCATCGCGTCGAGGTCGTCGGCGGTGACGTCGACGGGGTCGATCGTCTTTTGCGACATCGCCGGTTTGTGCTCGCGGATCTCGAACAACGCGATGAACGCGACGACGACGCCGAGCGCTGCGGCGATGCCGAGATCGCGCGGCGCGCGAACTGGAACCGCCTTCGCGGGCTGCACCGTCTTCACGACGTTGAGCGCGTCGTCGATCGCGGCATCCATGAACGGCGTGCGATCGGCTTGTGGCAATGCGCCGAACGAGAGCGCGCTCGCGAGGCGGTCCGCGAGGCCGTGATGGCGATCGAGGGCCAGCGCGCCCGCGCGCGACGGAAGCTTGCGCGCGTACGCCAAAGCCGTGACGACGAGGGCGAGCACGCCTTCGACGACGAACGCCATCACCGCGTGCTTCTCCGAGATGACGTTCGTCTTGCGAAGAACGAGCGTCGCGACCGCGAGGACGAGCGACGCCGAGAGCGCGGTCGTTCCCCACGTGAGCGCGCGGACGATTCGGATGCGGCGCTCGGCGCGCGCTGCCACTTTGGCGATGTTCGAGACGTCGACGTTCGGGCGGTCGCTGCGTCGGCTCGGAGGGGGTGTAACGTCGTTCATGGAGTTAGTGACGCGTCGGGGTTCGCAAAGTTCCACCCGCTCATTCTCATGGGGTGAGACACGCGATTGCGGAGAAGCTTAGCGCATCCAACGATGCGCCTACTCTACAACCTACGTCACCCGAGACCGTGGTATTCCCTTCGCATTGCCGCTGCCGAGCCTGACCGACCTGGAGCTCGCCGCAGAGCTCGCGTCACCCACTGATTCCAGCGGATTTCTGCGGCTGGAAAAGCTGAGGCTCCGAATCGCGGGCGGCGAGCCCTTCGCCTACGACGTGGTCACGCGGCGCGCAATGGACGCGGTCGTCATCGCCGCTCACTTCCGACGGGACGGGCAGACGCAGGTCGCGTTCGTGTCGGCCGTGCGGCCGCCGCTCCATTGGCGCGCGCGCGGCGAGAGCGCGCTTTGGGAGCTCCCGGCCGGGCTCGTCGAGCCCGGCGAGTCGTTTCGCGCGGCCGCCGCGCGCGAGCTCTTCGAAGAGGTCGGCGTACGCGCCCAAGACGACGCGCTCCACGAGCTCGGACCAAACATCTATCCAGCGCCCGCGATGATCGCCGAGGTGCACGCGTTCTTTCACGTCGAGATCGATTGGGACGCGCGCGTCCCGCCGCCCGGCGACGCATCGGCTCTCGAACGCGCGCAACGCGTCGCGACCGTTTCGCTCGACGAAGCGCTCTCGCTCTGCGCGCGCGGAGAAATCCGCGACGCGAAGACCGAGCTCGGCCTCCGCCGGTTGCGCGAGGTGCTCGCGTGAAGATTTTCGTCGTCGTGAAGCGCACCGCGCAGCGCCTCTACGGACGCGAGCCGCGCGTGAAGAAGCTCCTCGCACGACGCGACGTGACCGTCTCGCGCATGCGACGCGCGCACGACGATCACGAAGGCACGGTCACCGAAGTGCGCGAAGCGATCGACGCCATCGGCGCACACGCGAAATTCTTCGAGGGTTCGCGCTCGACGCTGCCGATTGACGCCAAAGACGGGTGCGATCTCGTCGTGACGGTCGGCGGGGACGGAACGCTCCTCGCCGCGTCGCACCAAATCGGGCACGAGACGCCCGTCCTCGGCATCAACAGCGCGCCGGCGGATTCGGTCGGCTTCTTCTGCGGCGCGCAGAAGGGCCGCGTCCTCGAAGCGCTCCGCGGCGCGATGTCGGGCACGCTCCCGCGCGTCGAGCTCGCGCGAATGCGTGTAGAATGCAACGATACGGTCGTCCACGATCGCGTCCTCAACGAGGCGCTCTTCTGCCACGAGATCCCCGCGGGCACGTCGCGCTACATCTTGCGCGTGACGAGCGCGCGCGGCGAGACGCTCGGCGAGGAGCAGAAATCGAGCGGCGTGTGGATCGGGCCCGCGGCGGGATCGACGGCAGCGCAGCGGAGCGCGGGCGGGCGCGTGCTCCCGCTCACGTCGAAGCGCATCCAGTTCGTCGTGCGCGAGCCGTACGTTCCGCGCGGCGAGCGACTTCGCCTGCTCCGCGGCGTCGTCGAGGACGGCGGAACGATCGAGCTCTTGTGCAAGATGCGAGCGGCGAAAGTCTTTCTCGACGGCGTTCACATCGTGCGCGACGTGGGCCTCGGCGACGCGCTCCGCATGACCCGGTCGACCGAGTCGCTCGTGGTCCTCGGTTTACGCCGCGGACGCTGAAAAACAGCGTATTTGCCGCGATGCGACCGTTCACGTAATCTGTGCGCTCGGAGGGCTTTGCTTTGCGTAGAGTGGCGGTGATCGGTGGATGTTTGATCGCCGCTTTGGCCGGCGCGTGCGCGACCGGTCAATCCTCCGACGACAGCACGACGACCGACTCGGGCTCGAACGACGCGACATCGAGGAGCGACGCGGGCGGCGGTGACTCCGGAAATTGTCCGACGGGCCGCACCGGACCGAACTGCCAGAACTGCGCGGGCGGCTTTCACATGTGCGGATCGTCGTGCGAGCAAGATCACGCGAACTCGCCCGACGCCGGCTGCACGCTCGGCTGCGGGAGCGTCCCGTGCCCTGCGCCGACGAACGCGACTGCGAAATGCACGAGCGGCGGCCAATGCGATTTCGCGTGCGGCACCTCGTTCGACAAAACCGACGCGGGATGCGAATGCCCATCGGGCGAAGTCGTCTGCACGAACGTCTGCCAACAGTGCTGCAGCGACACGGACTGCGTCGGCCACCAGACGTGCAGCGGCGGCACATGCACGGGTTGCCAAGCGGGTTGGGGCGACTGCAATAACAACACGAGCGACGGCTGCGAGACGCACCTCAACTCGACGAGCAACTGCGGCTCATGCGGACACTCCTGCTGCAGCGGGCTCTGCTGCGGGTTTCTCGGACTCGGCGGCAGCGAGAACTGCAACGCGAACGGCAACTCGTTTTCGTGCGGTTGCTGAGAACGTTCTGAGCGAGTAGAACGCGGCGCGTACATGGGCTTCGAGCTTATCGGGACTGGCAGCTACGCTCCGGGTGTACCCGTCACGAACGACCAGCTCGCGCGTGTGATGCACACGTCGGACGAGTGGATCGCGAAACGCTCCGGCATTCGCCAACGTCACTACGCACCCGACGGCGTCGGCGCGAGCGACCTCGCATGCGAAGCCGCGAAGCGCGCGATCGAAGCGGCGGGCATCTCGCCGAACGAGATCGACTTCATCGTCTTCGCGACGATGACGCCGGACCACATCTTCCCGGGCCCCGGCGCGCTCCTCGCGCACAAGCTCGGTCTCCACGGAACGCCCGCGCTCGACATTCGCCAGCAGTGCGCGGCGATGATCTTCGGTCTTCAAATCATCGACGGGCTCTTCCGCACGGGCGCGGGCAAGACGATCCTCTTCGTCGGCGCGGAGGCGCACGCGGGCTTCATGCCGTGGAAGGACTGGAGCCCGCTCGAGCCCGGCAGCACCAAAGAAGCGACCGAAGAAGAAAAAGCGAAATGCGACGAGCACCGCGCGCTCGCCGTTTTGTTCGGCGACGGCGCGGGCGCGATGATCTTCCGCGCGACCGATCGCGACGCGGGCCTCGTCCGCGCGAAGATGCACACCGACGGCTCCGGCGGGAGCCTCCTCTTCTTGAAGGCCGGAGGATTTCTCACGCGCCCGTACATCACGCACGAGATGATCGATCGCGGCGACTGCATCCCGCGCATGGATGGCCGCGAGGTATTTCGGTACGCTGTTACCAAGTTACCAGAGACCGCGCGCGAGCTCCTCGCCGAGACGAAGACGCCCATCGAGAAGATCGACTGGTTCCTCGCGCACCAAGCGAACAAGCGCATCAACGAGTACATCCGCGAGCACCTCGGCGTGCCCGAGCACAAGATGCCGATGAACATCGATCGGTACGGCAACACGAGCGCCGCGACGATCCCGATACTCGTGGACGAATTGACCCGCGAGGGCAAGCTGAAGAAGGGCGAGCTCAACATGATGCTCGCGCTCGGCGCGGGCATTCATTGGGGCTGCGCCCTCGTTCGCTGGTGATAAAGTAGAGGCGTGCTTCGGCTGAGAGCGATGATCTTCGCGGCGGCGATGCTGTGCGCCGCGGCGAGCGCGGACGCGTCGGTGTCGTTCACCGTCGTGATGGACTCGCTCGTCCAAGAGAGCTCGGCCGCGATCCTCGCGACGCCCGTCGAAGTGAAATCCGTTTGGGAAGGCGGGCGCATCGCGACGTACACGCGCGTGCACGTCGATCGCGCGTTCGTTGGAAATGTGGGGAGCGAAGTCTGGGTGAAGACGATGGGCGGCGTCGTCGGGCAGATCGGTCAGCTCGTCGACGGCGAAGCCGTGCTTCGAACGGGGCAGCAATCGGTTTTGTTTTTGTCGTCGTTCGGCGGCGACACCGTCGTGACGGCGCGCGGGCAAGGGCAGTTTCCGATCGTGAAGGATTCGAGCGGCGCGCTTCGACTTCGCAAGAACGCGCACGCGGGGGCGCTCCTCGCGCCGCGCACGACCGTCGTGGGTCTCGGTGGCGCGCCCGCGGGCGACCTGCTCGACGGAAAAACGATCGACGACGCGCAAATCGAAATCGCGGCCTCGTGGCAGAGGACGCATGCGCATCCGTGATGCGCTCGTCGCCGCGGTGATCGTGCTCGCCACGTCGAGCCGCGCGGATGCGTTCTGCCGGACGACGACGATCGCGATCGATCCGGGGTTCGTCTCGACGCCCGACTTGCCGTGTTGGGATCAGGGCCTGCCGCTCTTTTGGAAGAACGCATGCGTCGGGTATTCGATCCAGCAAGACGCGAGCAAGCAGGTCTCCTTCAACGACGCGCAAACCGGGATGGAGACCGCGTTCGCGCAATGGACGAACGCGACGTGTCCGAACGGGACCACCTCGTCGAAGGCGAGCATCGACGTGCGCTTCCTCGGGCCCGTCGCTTGTCACAACGTCGAGTACAACCAGCACGGCGGCAACGCGAACGTGATCATGTTCGACGACGGCACGTGGCCGCACAACGACTCGAACAACACGCTCGGCCTGACGACGGTCACGTACAACATCGACACGGGCGAGCTCTACGACGCCGACATGGAGATCAACACCGCGCAGCAGACGCTCACGGTGAACGGCACGGTGCCCGCCGACGGGTTCGATCTCCTCAGCATCATCACGCACGAATCCGGGCATTTTCTCGGCCTCGCGCACACGCCCGACGCGCACGCGACGATGTTTGCACACTACACGCAAGGCGCGACGTCGATGCGCAACTTGTCGCCCGACGACGTCCAAGGCATCTGCACGATCTATCCGCCCGACGGGACGCGCTCCACCGCCGACGGCGGGATCGACGAAGGAAGCTGCGATCCGACGCCGCGTCACGGTTACTCGACGACGTGCGGCGGCGGAGGCGGTTGCTCCGCGGCGCCCGGCGCGAGCACGTCCGCGCCCCGCGGCATCGCGGCGATGATGATCGCGTTCGTCGCGCTCGCGAGCGCGCGCAAGCGTCGCCGGCGTTGAGCCTGCTCGTCGTGTGCGGCGAGCCGTCGGGCGATCGCGCGGCGGCGAGCGTCGCGAGGCGCCTCGGTGCGAACGCGTTCGGTCTCGTGGGCGCGGCGTGCGAGAGCGCAGGCGTCGAGGCGTGTGCGCGCGTGGAGCGCGCATCGATGGGGTTGCTCGACGTCGCGGCGCGCGCCCGGGACCTCGCGCGCGCGATGAGCGCCGTGCGAAGAGCCATCGTGAAGCGCGCGCCACGCGCGGCGTTACTTGTAAACTACACAGACTTCAACGCGCGACTCTTGCCGTTTCTGCGCGCGCGCGGCGTACGCGTCCTCTGGTATGCGGCGCCGCAAATTTGGGCGTGGCGCGCGGCGCGCGGTGACGCGATCGCGAAGAGCATCGACGCGATGGCGGTGATCCTTCCGTTCGAGGAGGAGCTCTGGCGCGCGCGCGGCGTGCGCACGCGATACGTCGGCCACCCGGCGATGGAAGTCGCGCGCATGGAGCGCGAGGAAGCGCGCGCGGCGCTCGGCATCGCGCCCTCGCGACGCGATGGGGCGCGCGCCATCGCGATTCTCCCCGGGAGCCGCGCGCCCGAAGTGAAGCGCCTTCTCGGTCCGATGCTCGACGCCGTGTCGCGCGATCCCAAAGACGCGCGCGTGATCCTCACGAGCGCGCTCGACGAAGACGCGAAGCGCGACGCACATGAGCGTGCGCGTGTAGTGGGTGTTGGTGTGCACGAAGTCGACGCGGCGCGCGGCGCGATCTCCGTGCTCTCGGCGTTCGACGCGGCGCTCTGCGCATCGGGGACGGCGTCGCTCGAGTGCGCGCTGTGCGACGTGCCGCCCGTGGTCGCATATCGCGTCGATGCGCTCACGGCGTTCGTCGCGCGGCGCGCGCTTCGCACCGCGCACGTCGCGCTGCCGAACGTCCTACTCGGCCGCCGCGCGTTCCCCGAGCTCTTGCAAGAAGACGCCGACGCCATCGCGATGCGCGCCGCGCTCGATGCGATCGCACCGAACGCGCGCGCCGACTGCGCGGAGGTTCGTCGCGTGCTCGGCGCGGGCCATGTACCATCGCGCGCCGTCGCCGACATGATCGCTCCATGGCTCTGAACCGCCCCGCGCAACAGCCCACCGATCCGATGGTCTTCACGCTCGTCTTCGTGACGGTCGTGATGCTCATCGTGCGTCTCTACGCATCGAAGATCGTCGGCTACGGAGACAGCGAGGCGCTCTACGCGTGCTACGCGCTTCATCAGCAACCTGCGTACCTCGATCATCCGGGGCTCGTCGGCCTCTTCGCATCGTCGCTCGGCGGTGGAACGTTGCCGCTTCCGCAAGCGGCGCACGTCGCGACGGCCGCGCTCGCGTCGATGCTCCCGTGGCTCGTCGTGATCGTCGCGCGACGGCTCGGCGCCGAGACGCGTCCCGCTGCGATCGCGGGCCTCGTCGTCGCGGCGACGCCGGAGATCGGCGTGGGGCTCTTCGCGATGACGCCCGATTTGCTCCTCGCGTGGGCGTGGATCGCCTTTCTCGGGTTTGGCGCGCTCGCAATCGAGAGCGAAGAAACGCGCGGCATCCGCACCGTCACGCTGTTCGCGTTCGCGGGCGTCATCGCCGGCGTCGCGGCGTCGGCGAAGGTCACCGGCGCGCTTCTCCTTCCGGCTTTCGCGGTCGCCGTGATTCGCGACAAGCGCCACGCGAAGACGCCATGGCCGTGGCTCGGCGTGCTCGTTGGATGCGTGCCTATCGCCGCGATCGCGCGCTACGAGTCCGCGCTCGGTTTTCCGATGCTTCGTCACCGGTTCGTCGACACGCAGCATGGTGCGGGGTTCTCGCTGCGAAACGTCGGCGCGCTCTTCGGCGGACAGCTCCTCTACGTGTCGCCGGTCATCGTCGTCATCGCGGTGATCGCCCTGCGCGATCTCGTGCGACATCGCAACGACGACGCCGCGACTCGCCTCCTCTTCTGGACGTTTGCGATTCCGATCGCTCCGCTCGTCCTTCTTTCGCTCTGGAGCAAAGTCGCGGAGCCGCATTGGCTCGCGCCGCCGCTCCTCGCGCTTCCGATCCACGCCGCGCGGCGCGCGCTGCCGATCTCGCGCAAGCTCGTCGGCGCTGCCACGGTCACCGGGCTCGCGATGGTCGCCGCCGTGTACGCGTGGGTGCTCGCGCCATCGCTGCTTCGCTATGCGCCCGCGAGCTACGATCCCAAAGTCGACATCGCGAACGAGCTCTACGGCTGGCCGCAAGCCGCGCGCGCTGCAAACGAGATGCTCGAAGAGAGCGCGGCGGCGCACGCGGACGTGTGGCTCGTCGGGCCGAGCTGGATGGTGTGCGCGCAGCTCCAAGCGAACATGCCCGGCGCGCACGTCGGATGCGCGACGGACGTGCGCAGCGACTTCGACGATTGGGCGCCACGCAAGCAGTGGGAGCGCGCCGACGTGATCGTGTTCGTCACGGACGAGCGCATGCTCGTCGAGCCCGAGAAGATCGCGCCCGCGTTCCACGTCGAGCACACCGAGCGCGTGAGCATCCTCCGAGGCGGCCGAATCGTCCGCACGTTCCACATTTCGTATCTCGAGAAACGCGCCGCAGGGTAGCGCGATGTGACTAGCGCCGCGTGACGGAGAAATTCCCGCACGACGGGTTGTCGATGCGTCCGCTGAACGTCGCGCCTTGAACGACTCCCGTCATGCCGACGCTCACGTAGTTCTCCGGGCGATCCATCCACTGGCCCGGCGCGAGCGCGAGGCCGCCGTTCGCGTCGAAGCGACCGTGCATGCGATACGCGCCCGCGGCGCCCGACGGGCCGTGCGCAAACTCGAAGACCGCATCGACTGCGTCGCCGCGCACCGCGTCGATGTGAAGCACGAGATCGGTCACGCCTTGCGCGCAGCGATATTTCCCGACCCATTGCTCTCCACCGCGCATCGGCGCTGCCGCGACGGGCTGAACCACGACGGTCACGGGTGGCGGCTGCGGAAGCGGTTGCGGTTGATCCGGCGGCGGAACCTCGACCACCGTCGCGCCGCCACCACCGCCGCCGCACGCGACGAGCATGATCGTGGCGAACGCTACTTTGAAGCTCACTGGAATTGATTGTCTCGCCCGGGCTTGGATGCCGACATGCGGCAGCGTGAAGAACCGGCGAGGCCGGCGCAGGGCATTCACCAGACTTCGAGGACGCCAAGCTTTGGCCGCCATGATCGACTGGCGAAGGTCCAGCTGCGGCCCGGCCGCGCAGTCTCGCTGCCGCCGGCCGATAGCCGCCACCGCCCAAGACTCGATCCGTTCAAGTGAACACTGCTTCCTCACAGGCTCGGCTCCATCGGCACGAGGCCCGCGTCGCGAATGAGCGACAGGTCTTCGTTCTCCTCCGGGTTCGGCGTCGTGAGGAGCGTGTCGCCGTAGAAGATCGAGTTTGCTCCCGCGAGCATGCAGAGGATCTGCGCTTCGCGCGTGAGCGTCGTGCGGCCCGCGGAGAGACGCACGCGCGTTTTCGGCATGAGCACGCGCGCGACGGCGATCATGCGCACCATGTCGAGCGGATCGACCGGCGGCATCGCGCCGAGCGGCGTGCCCTCGATGGGGACGAGCGCGTTGATCGGAACGCTCTCGGGCTGCGGCGTCATGTTCGCGAGCGTGCGGAGCATCTCGCAGCGGTCGATCTTGCTCTCGCCCATCCCGATGATGCCGCCCGAGCATACCGTGATGCCGGCCTCGCGAACGCTCTCGAGCGTGCGCAAGCGATCGTCGAACGTGCGTGTCTTGATGATCGACTTGTAGTGCTCGCGGCTCGTGTCGAGGTTGTGGTTGTACGCGTCGAGGCCCGCGGCCTTGAGCTTTTTCGCTTGCTCCGTCGTGAGCATGCCGAGCGTGACGCACGCTTCGAGGCCTTCGGCTTTCACGCCGCGCACCATCGCGAGCACGCGATCGAACGCGGGGCCGTCCTTCACTTCGCGCCACGCGGCGCCCATGCAGAAGCGCGTCGAGCCCGCGGCCTTGGCGCGGCGCGCGCTCGCGATCACGCTGCTCACGTCGAGCATCTTCTCGGGCTCCACGCTCGTCGAGTGATGCGACGACTGCGAGCAATACCCGCAATCCTCCGGGCACCCACCCGTCTTCACCGACAAGAGCGTGCAGAGCTGCACTTCGTTATCCGCGTGGTTCTCGAGGTGGACCTTGCGCGCGCGATCGACGAGCGGCAGGAGCGGCGTGTCGTAGAGCGCGATGACTTCTTCGCGTGAAAACATGTCGGCGCGCACCTTAGCAGAAAGGTACGATTGGAGGATGCGCTGGCTCGCTTGCGCAATCTTCTTCGGGTGTGCGAACGGTGGAAACGTTCTCGATGATGGCGGCGGTCCGCCGCCGAGCGACGCGCACCAGAACGACGTCCTCGTGCTGCCCGAAGCGGGCGGCGACGCGCAAGACGCGAGCGTCGACGTCTTCGACGCGGGCTGCGAGCCGGACGCCGCGCTCGGCGGCATCGGCTTGCCCGCGGGCACGACGGCGACCGCGACGACGAGCTACGACGTCAACACGCCGGACCAAGCCGTCGACGGAAACCTCTCGACGTATTGGAACGCAGGCGCGACGACGGGCTCGATCACGATCACGTTTCCGTCGGGCCAGACGTTCGACGCAGTGCGCATCGGCGCGACCGCGCTCCCCACGTCGGACGAGACGTACACGATCACAGGCTACCAAGATCAAGTGCAAGTGCAGATCGGACAATCGACCGAGACCGCGCAACAAGGCAGCTCCATCCTCGCGCCCATCGCCGTGACGCCCGCCACCTACGACGCGATTCGCATCGACATCACCTCGACGCAGTCGTGGGTCGCCATCACGGACGTCGCGCTCGTTACGCAACTCTGCCCATGAGTCACTTCAAGAGTCGCGCGAGCGTGTTGCGGCCGATGCCGAGCGCGCGCGCGGCTTCGGTTTTGTTTCCATCGTGCGCCTTCACGACCGCATCGGCGTAGCGGCGCTCGGCTTCTTCGAGCGAGAGACCGAGCGCGATTTGGATCCCGGGCTCGCTCGTCTTGCGCGGCGAGCTCTCCGTGGAAGGAAACGATGCGCCGCGGATGACGCCATCGGGCGCGAGCACGATCGCGCTCTCGATCCAGTGCTCGAGCTCGCGCACGTTGCCGGGGAAGTCGTGGGCGAGGAGGCGCGCGCGCGCGCTCGGATCGATCGTCGGCGCGGGCCTTCCGTAGCGCGTCGCGTACATGTCCGCGAAGTGGAGCGCGAGCTGCATCACTTCTTCTTCGCCGCGCGCGCGGAGTGGCGGCAAGAGGATCTCGACGACTCGAACGCGGTAGAAGAGATCTTCGCGGAACTTTCCCTCCGCGACGAGCGCGCGCAGATCGCGATGCGTCGCGCACACGACGCGAACGTCCGCGTGGAGCGTCTCGCGGCCGCCGACGCGCTCGTACGCGCGCTCTTGCAAGAAGCGAAGGAGCTTTCCTTGGATGTCGAGCGGCAGATCCCCGATCTCGTCGAGGAAGAGCGTGCCACCCGCCGCGAGATCGACCTTGCCGATGACGCGACGATCCGCGCCCGTGAACGCGCCGCGCTCGTGACCGAAGAGCTCGCTCTCGACGAGCTGCGCGGGCAGCGTCGTGCAGTCGACGGTGACGAACGGTCCGCTCTGCCGCTTGGAGTTGACATGAACGGCGCGCGCGAAGCGGCCTTTTCCGGTTCCCGTTTCGCCGCGGAGGAGAACCGTCGCGTCCGTCTGCGCCGCGAGGAGAACGCGCTCGTAGACTTCGCGCAGCGCTTCGCTGCGACCGACGATGCGATTGAGCGGACCGCGAAGGACCAGCCCCGGCTCCGCGGCGTCGGCGGCGCGGAGCGTCGTCAGCGCGAGCGCGCGCGCGAGCTGCGCGGCGAGCGCGACGAGATACTTTTCGTCCTCGTCGTCGAACGGCCCTTCTTTCTTGTTGAGGACCTGAATCACGCCGCGAATCGGCGCGGTCGCGTGCTCGCGCATCGGCACGACGAGCATCGATCGCGTGACGTAACCCGTGACGCGATCGGCGCTACGATCGAATCGTGGATCGCTCGGCGCATCGGCGGTGCGCACCACTTCGCCCGTTCGCATGACGTGACCCGAGATGCCGCGCGAGAGCGGTTGGCGGAGCTCGGGCACCTCGGGAAGCATCGCGACGCGCGTGACGAGATCGCCGCGCTCCGCATCGAGCAGCCAGATCGTCGCGCGGTCCGCGTGGAGCGCCTGCGCGACGCGCTCGCACGCGGTTTGAAGGAGCGCGTCGAGATCGACCTCGCGCCCGAGCAGCGCGGAGAGGTCGACCAGCAGTGACAGGCGCGTCGACATCCCGAGAGGGACGATATCACGCAGCGGTGCGGCACCCATCGACGCTCCCCGACGCGTTGATCGACGCTCCTTCGCGCGCCGCGATCGTCTCGGGAAAGAGGACGCGCGCCGCATCTTCGATCGCCGCGACCCCTGCGTCCGTGCGCTGCGGATCGTGGTGGAAGAGGACGAGCTTCTTCACGCCCGCGCTCTTCGCGACCTCCGCGCCAGAAGCGAACGTCGAGTGACCCCAACCGACCTTCGATTGGTACTCCTCGGGCGTGTACTGCGCGTCGTAGATGAGCACGTCGGCGCCCTCGGCGAGCGCGCGCAGCGCGGGGTCGACGCACGCGTAGTGCTCCGTGTCCGTCGCGTACACGATCGACTTCCCCTCGTGCTCGATGCGATACGCAAAGACGCCGCCCGGATGATTCAGTCGCGCGACGCGCACTTCGATGCCACCGCCGACGTCGAAGCGTCCACCCGCGCGCGCTTCGCGATACGAGAGGTTCGCCGAGAGATCATCGAGCTGCACGGGAAAATGCGGCTCCGTCATTTGTCGACTGAGCTTGTCGCGAAGCGAGTGACGACCGTCCGATGATCCGACGACGACGAGCTTCGTCTGCGGCATGTACGCGGGCACGAAGAACGGAAGACCTTGGATGTGGTCCCAATGAAAGTGCGAGAGCAGAAGCGTGAGCGACTGCGGCTCGCCCGTCTTGACGAGCGCATTGCCGAGACTCCGCAAACCCGTTCCCGCATCGAGCACGATGCGCTCCTTGCCGCATCGCACCTCGACACAGCTCGTGTTGCCGCCGACCTGCGCCGTCTCCGGTCCCGGTGACGCGATGCTCCCACGCACGCCCCAAAAACGAATCTCCATGGTCTTGCTCCTCGCGTCCACGTCATTGCGAGCGCGATGCCAACGGATCGCGCTTGTTTTTGCGGGGATCCGCGTACGGCCGCGCTCCAAAATCGCGCAGAGCGATCCAGACCGACGCAACATTTCGTCTGAACGGATCGAGTCTTGGCAGGCTGCGGTGGTCAACAGGCGGCAGCGTGAACTTCGCGGCCGGCCTCGCCGGTTTCGTCACGCTGCCGCATGTCGACATCAAAGACGTGCAAAAGACCATCAGTTCAAGTGGGCTTCGGAGTAACATCGAAAGTCCGGGGTGGTCGGATACCGACATGCCCCGCTCCATTCTCATCGTCGACGATTCGGAAGTGACGCGCGCCGCGCTCACGTCGCGTCTCGAGCAGAGCGGGGCGCACGTCGTGTGTGCGAGCTCCGCGAAGGACGCGCTCGAACTCGACGCGCGCGAGATCGCGTGTGCGATCGTCGACGTGGAGCTCGGCAGCGACGATGGCGTGTCGCTCGCGGACACTCTCGCCGATCGCAACCCCACGATGCGTCTCGCGCTCTTCACGGCGCACGACGGAGCCGACGCGATCCCCGAGTCGCGACGCACGTTTCGAAAGCCCGACGAGATCGACTCCGTCGTCGCGTGGGCGCTCAAGGACTAAAGCGGGAGTCCGCGCGCCGTCCGTGCGTGCGCGTACGCGTCGAGCACGTCGACGATCTCACCGCCGAAGCGCGCGTGCTCCGGAAACGTGACGCCGCCCGCGACCATTTGCGGGTGCTCGAGCGCGCGCTTGTCGAGCGCGACGCGATACGTGCGATTCGGCACGACGAGATCCGGGAGGAGCGTTGCGTAACCCGAAAATGATTTGCTTCAGATCGTAGAGCTCCGCGCCCGTCATCGACACGATCCAAAGCGACGTGAATCCCGGCGTGCCGCTCGGCTCGCGCTGCACGGGCGCTGCATCGAACAAACGCTGGAGCGTGATCGCCCCCGATGGAAGCCCAGTCCAAAAGACGTCCTTGCCGATGAACACCGCGTCGACCGCCCAGCGATCGTGCGCAGCGCGCATGACGAGCTTCGGCATGTCTTCGTGATCGATCGACTCGCGCGCGATCGCGATCGGCACGTGCGCATCGGGCGCGGCTCCGCGCTCGAGCGCGTGCGCGAGGCGGCCCACGTCTTCCGCGTAGGGAAGCTTTTCGTCGACGTCCGTCATCGTGTAGCGCTGGAGCTTGAGCGCGTGCGATGCACGATCGAACGTGAAATCGGCGCGACCCACGTGCTCGCCGTAGTGGCCGGCTTGAAACACCCAGCCCATGCGTCCATCGCGCTTGATGTACGGCTGCCCGTCTTTCACGAAATCCTCGGAGTGCCCGCCGACGAACACGTCGACGTCGGGCACTTGGATCGCGAGATCGAGATCCACGTAGAGGCCGAGGTGCGTGAGCGCGACCATCACGTCGACTTCGCTGCGATGCGCTTCGACTTGCTCGCGGAGAAGGCGCGCGTAGTGATCGTCGTGCACGAACACGCTGTCGAACACGCCGCCATCGAGCTGATCGTCGGACCCATAATGGCCCGCGACGAGGCCGACGACGCCGACGCGCACGCATCCGACGCGCGCGGACGCATACGCGGCGAAGGGCGTGCGACCGTCCGCGTAATGGACGTTCGCCGCGAGCACCGGATGCGCGCTCATCTGCACGTCGCGCAGCACGGCCGCTTCGCCGTACGCGAAATCGTGGTTGCCGATCGTGCGCACGTCGATCGGGAGCGCTTGCACCATGCGCCGCGTCGTCTCGCCCATCGATCGCAAATCGGCGATGCTCCCCTTCTCGTAGTCGTCGCCGGCGTCGAGCACGATCGTGTTCGGCTCTTCGTCCTTCACGGCGCGCAGGTATCCCGCGATGAAGCCGTAGCGGCTCTTGCCGCGGCCGAGCTCGCCGTAATGGGCTTGGAGATCGTTGAAGTGCGCGATCGTGAATCGCTGCGCGCCCGCGTCGTCGTCGCATCGTCCGCGAACGATGGGCGCGGCGGCCGTGTCGCGCGTGATCGATTCATGCAGCAAACGGCGCGAAGGAATCGTGTCGCTCGCGCTGCACGTTCCGATGCCGAGCGCGCCGAGGATGACGATTTCGCTGATCCGCCGATACTGCACGGAAGTCTCTCATCACAGCTTGATGGCGCGACGCGAAACGGGCAACTTATTGCGCGTTGGTAGCAGCTCAGCCGGAAGCCACGAAGAGCTCCTCGAAGGCCGCCTTCGTGCGCTTTCTCGCCGAGTCGTTCGGGCCGCTCGTCGTCTTCTACGCGTTCGAGCACGCTGTCGGTCTCCTCGCCGCGATCATCTCGAGCATCGCGTGCGGCGTCGTCTTGGTCGCCGTTCAGATCGCGCGCGACAAGAAGGTGTCGCCGTTCACCGCGTACGTCGCGGCGTCCGTCGCCGTCTTCGGCGCGCTCGATTTGAAATACCAAACCGGCTTCTTCGTGAAGCTCGAGCCCGCTCTCGGCAACACGTTCACGGGTATCTTCTTCCTCTCGACGGTCGCCTTCGGCAAACCGATCATCCGCGAGCTCGCGGAGAAGCAACGCGGGAGCAAGCTCCCCGATCGCGCGAGCGGATACCTTCGCGCCCTCACGATCGCGTGGGGCTTTTTCTTTTTCGCGCGCGCCGCGGTCTACGTGTGGATGGCGTTCAGGCTGACGCTCGATCAAGCGCTCGCGGTGCGCGCGATCGCGAACCCCATTTCGTTCGGCGTGATGATCTTCGGCGAGATGGGCCTGCGCTGGCTCCTCTGGGGCCGCGAAGCCTTCAAAGAAGACTAACTAGAACCCGGCGGCGGCCTTCGCGATTTCTTTGTCGAGCAGTCCCTGCTGCACGAGCTGCTTCAAGTGCATCTCGAACGTCTGCATCCCGTACGGGTGCACGCCCTTCTCCATCAGCTCCTTCAGCGCGGGGTTCGACTCGGGGCGCTTCACCGACTCGCGCACCGTGCCCGTCGCGACGAGGATCTCCGCTGCGAGCACGAGCCCGGTTCCGTCGCGGCTCGGCAAGAGCCTCTGCGCGATGATGCCTTGGAGCGCGTCGCCGATGCGCTCGCGGAGCTCGTCGCTCGCGCCCGGTTGATTCTTCGGCGCGAGCGCGAGCATGCGGTTCACCGTGCGCGACACGTCGGGCGTGTGGAGCGTCGACATCACCAAGTGCCCTGTTTCTGCTGCTTTCAGCGCGATGTCGAGCGTGATCTCGTCGCGGATTTCGCCGACGAGGATGACGTCCGGATCTTGACGTAGCGCGGCGCGCAGCGCGTCGGCGAAGCTCATCGTGTCGATGCCGACCTCGCGCTGCGAGATGCTCGACTTGTCGTCGGTGTGAAGAAACTCGATGGGGTCTTCGATCGTGACGATGTGCAGCGCTTGGTTGTGATTGAGGTGGCCGATCATCGCGGCGAGCGTCGAGCTCTTGCCGTTGCCCGCCGCGCCGACGACGAGCACGAGCCCGCGATCGCGCTCGGCGAGATATTGCGCGGGCGAAGGAACGCCGAGCTCGTCGAACGTGGGGATCTGCAGCGGGATCGCGCGCATGACGACGGCGAGCGAACCTTTTTGGCGATAGACGTTGACGCGGAATCGTCCGACGCCCGGCGCTTCGTACGCGGTGTCGTGCTCGAGGAGCTCGTCGATCTTCTCGCGAACTTCGGGGCGCTTCACGAGGAGGCCCGCGAGGGCTTCGGTGTCTTGCGGGCGGAGCGGCTCGGAGCGGAAGTAGACGATGTCGCCGCGCACGCGCGCGCCGGGCGGCTGACCGACCTTGAGGTGCACGTCGCTCGCCTTCGCCGCCACGGCTTTGGCGAGGAGCTGAACGAGGAACGTCTCGCTCGCGTAGGGGCTTTCCATGCGCGGCCTACTTTACTACTTCGCGTCGACGTCCGTCGGAATGTCCGCGGGCTTCACGCAATGCGGGCGATCCGCGAGCATGCGAAGAGCGCGTACGGCGCCGATGCGAATCTCGCGTGCGCGTGTTTTGTTCTTCGCGGCCGCAAGGAGCGAGGTGCAACCTAGGGCGAGCTCGTCTTCTTCTTCGGGATCGACTTGTGCGCGTTTGCGCGCCGCGATCGCGTCGGCGCTCGTCACTGCGGCGCGCGCTTCGTCGTCGGTGCCTTTCTCGGCGGCCGCGCCAAGCGTCGGCAGCGCTGAAAAACCGGACGAAAAAGCCATCGCGCGGAGCGCCGTCGAACGATGCTGCGGCATCGCGGCGCGCTCTTCCAAGCCGTGTTCGCCCTCGCGCGCGGCGAGGCGCGCGAGCTCGTCGTCGTCGCCGTCTTTTGCGCGCGTCCAGAGCTCTTCGATCTCCGCCGCGCGCGTCACGTTCACGTCCGCGCCCGCTTCGAGCCACGGCGGGGCGGCGTCCGCATCGGCCGCGCCGTTGCACTTGCAGCGAGCAAAGAGCGAGAGCGCAATGATAAGTTCCATCGCATGCGAACGACTCATCGCTGCCCCAAGTGCAACCACGGCGAAGTGCTCTTCGTGCCGCAGGTCGCGGACCGTGACGACGAGCTCCACATCAAGCCGCTCGTCATCCACCTCGTCGAGTTCGATTGGCGCGGCGACATCGAGTTCGGCCGCATCCAAGCGTACATCTGCCGCGCGTGCGGCTTCACCGAGCTGTACACGGCGGGCGCAGACAAGCTGCCCGTCGAAAAAATCCCCGGCGCCCACCTCTTCAAGGCGGAATAGATCGCCAAGGCGCCAAGGCGCCAAGAAGAAATGGGGGTTGAGAGTACCAACCTAAAACTCTCTTTTGGCGTCTTGGCGCCGTGGCGATCTCTCTACTGGAAGATCTCCAGCGTCCGCTTGCCCGCTTTGCGGTCTTCGTCGAGCTTCTTGTTGAACTCCTCGACGGCGCGGTTGATGTGCATGCTGCAGAACTTCGGGCCGCACATCGAGCAGAACTCGGCGCTCTTGAAGTACTCGTCGGGGAGCGTCTCGTCGTGCATCGATTGGGCGGTCTCCGGATCGAGCGAGAGACGGAACTGCTCTTTCCAGTCGAACGCGTAGCGCGCGCGGCTGAGCGCGTCGTCGCGATCGCGCGCGCCCTTGCGATGACGCGCGATGTCCGCGGCGTGCGCCGCGATTTTGTACGCGATGAGCCCTTGGCGAACGTCGTCCTCGTCGGGGAGACCGAGGTGCTCCTTCGGCGTCACGTAACAAAGCATCGCCGCGCCCGCGTAGCCCGCCATCGTCGCGCCGATCGCGCTCGTGATGTGGTCGTAGCCCGGCGCGATGTCCGTCACGAGCGGCCCGAGCACGTAGAACGGCGCCTCGTGACAGAGCTCGATTTCTTTTTTCACGTTCATCTCGATTTGATCGAAGGGCACGTGTCCCGGTCCTTCGATCATGACTTGAACGTTTTTCTCCCACGCGCGCTTCGTCAGCTCGCCGAGCGTCTTCAGCTCTGCGAACTGCGCTTCGTCGCTTGCATCATGCAAGCATCCGGGACGGAGCCCGTCGCCTGCGCTGATCGTCACGTCGTACTTGGCGCAGATCTCGAGGACTTTGTCCCAGTTCGAATAGAACGGGTTCTGCTTGTGGTTCTCGAGCATCCACTGCGCCATGATCGAGCCGCCGCGCGAGACGATGCCCGTGATGCGGTCCTTCACGAGCGGCAAGTACTCGACGAGCACGCCCGCGTGGATCGTGAAGTAGTCGACGCCTTGCTGCGCTTGGTGCTCGAGCATGTCGATCATGTCGCTCGCGCGAATGTCTTCGACCTTCTTGCGCGCGTTGAGCACTTGGTAAATCGGCACGGTGCCGATCGGCACCTTCGAGTGCGCGAGGATCGCGCGGCGAATGAGATCGATGTCGCCGCCGGTCGAGAGGTCCATCACTGTGTCGGCGCCGTACTTCATCGAGATGTCGAGCTTGCGGATTTCCTTCTCGACGTCGCTCGCGACTTGGCTGTTGCCGATGTTCGCGTTCACCTTGCACGAGAGCGCGACGCCGATGCCCATCGGCTCGAGGTTCTCGTGGTGCACGTTCGCCGGAATGACGCAGCGACCGCGCGCGACCTCGCCCTGCACGAGCTCGGGTGTGACGTTCTCGCGCTTCGCGACGTACGTCATCTCTTCCGTGATGACGCCCGCGCGCGCGTAATGAATTTGCGTCCTGCACGAGCCCGTGCGCTTCGAAACGTACTCTTGTCGCGATGCCGGCATGCGCCACGTTTAGTCATTCGCGCATGCGGCGGCAAGAGAGGCTGTGATCACATCGTTCACCACTCCGAGAAACCGGGCGCTTGAGACCAGACGCTCATCGCCGGCTTGCCCGCGAACGCGCGGCCGAGATCGGCCATTTCCTTGTAGTGCTCCTGCATCCCATCCGCGTCGCACCACACGTCGACGCCGATCATTTCGGGCGGCAGTGATTCGCCGGGCATCGGAATGCGAAAATAAATTTGGTGCGAGAGCTGACCGCGACGGCGCGCGTCGGGGAGCTTCGCCGCGAGCCCGTCGCGAAACGCAGCGATGGCCTCTTCGGGCGATTTCACGACGCCGCGCACGACGCCGAGAAATCGATCATGACGGCCTTGCGCGGCGGGAAGATCGAACGAGAACGCGCCACGCGCGGGCATCCACACGACAGGATCGCGCTTCGCGAAGAGTTTGTTTCCTTGCTCTTGCACGTGTGCGTTCGAGAAGAACTGCCCGATGCCTTGCGGGTTCATCCAGAAATCGATGAAGAGGAGCTCACCCTCTTCGGAGCCTCCGGCCTTCGTGACGGGCGCGTAGACTTTGTGGCTCAGGTCGCCGAGCGCGCGCGCCGCGGCGATGCCTTGCTGCGACCCCGCGGTCTCGTTGTGCAGCGTTCGCGCCTCCGCGATCGTCTTCGCCTGAGTCGTGCCGCGCACCGTCAAGAGGACGGGAGAGTCGTTCGTGTTCATGGGGAAAGTCTCCTTTGCGCGTATGGACGGCGCGCACATCGAGAACTCATCGGTTAAAGTGAACGCGATGAGCGAACCTCTTCTCGACGCCGCACGCGCCGGTGACGAACGCGCGTTTCGCGATCTCGTCGCGCCGTATCGCGGCGAGCTCCGCGCGCACTGCTACCGCATGGCGGGCTCCATGTCGGACGCGGACGACTTGCTCCAAGAGAGTCTCCTCCGCGCGTGGCGAGGCCTCGCGGGATTCGAAGGACGCTCGAGCGTGCGCACGTGGCTCTATCGTGTGACGCACAGCGCATGCATCGACGCGCTCGACAAGCGTCCGCCGCGCATGCTCCCGCTCGACGCGACCCCTGCGGCGAAACCGTCGGACCCCATTCCGCCACCGCGCACGGAGCCGGTGTGGCTCGAGCCGTGTCCGTCGTCGCTCTACGTCGATCTGCCGGCGTCACCCGAGGCGCGCTACACGTCGCGCGAGAGCGTCGCGCTCGCGTTTCTCGCCGCGCTCCAGCTTCTTCCGCCGCGTCAGCGCGCGGTGCTCATCGCGCGCGACGTGCTCGGATGGAGCGCCGAAGAGTGCGCGGCGTCGTTCGACGCGAGCGTCGCGTCGGTGAACAGCGCGCTTCAACGCGCGCGCGAAACGCTCGATGCGCGCGCATCGAAATGGAAACCACGCGTCACGGACGACGACGACGCGACGCGCGCGCTCGTCGCGCGCTACGTCGAAGCATGGGAGCGCGCGGACGCATCGCTCCTCGTCGCGCTCCTCCACGACGACGCCACGCTCTCGATGCCCCCAATGCCGCTCTGGCTCATGGGCCCGCGCGACATCGCCCAGTCGATCGCCGAAATGGTCTTCGCGCACGTCAAGCCCGGCACCTTCCGCTTCGAACGCACGACGGCGAACGCGTCCCCTGCGCTCGTCATGTACAAGAACGGCGCGCTCGAAAGCTTGCACGTCCTCTCGATCGTTGGCGATCGCATCGCAGCCATCGATGCGTTCCTCGATCCGCGCATGTTCTCTTCTATTTCGTGACGCCCGCAGCGCAGCGAAATCCGATTCCGTAGCTTCGGCTCGTCGCAGCGAAATGAAAACGGAACGTCGGCCTCACCCACGACGGGTCGGATCCGTTCCACGCGCCGCCGCGCGCGACGCGACCCTCGTCGCCGCTCTTCGGACCCGTCGGATCTTTCGCCGGATCTTTCGTGTATTCTGCATAGAAATCGCCCGTCCACTCCCAGACGTTTCCGACGACGTCCATGAGCCCGTAGCGCGATTTTCCGTCGGGGAACGACCCGACCGGCGCGGTCGTCGGGAACTTGTCGTCGTCTTGGTACATCGGCGCGAACGTCGCGATGCCGTCGAGGTGGTTCTTCTTTCCCCACGCCGTGCACTCGGTTCCGCACGCGTTGATGTATCGCGCGCTCGGTTGATCGTCGCCCCACGGATACGCGCGTCCGTCCGGGCCGCGCGCCGCGTATTCCCACTCGGCCTCCGTCGGCAAGCGCCCGTTCGGGCGCTCGCGCGCGCAGTAGTTCGCGGCTTGCTCCCAATCGACGCAGTTGATCGGGTGGCTCGATTTCGCGGATGGCTCGTTGACGTTGCACAGCGAGTTGAGCGCGGCGCGCGCGTTCGCCGCGAGATCGTCGAACCCGCCGAAGAAATTCGACTTGCCCGCCGCGCTGCATTTTCCCGGCTCGCTGCACGCGCGATACGCGGCGACGGTGACCTCGGTGGCGTCGATGCAATACGGGCTCAGCGTGACGCTGTGCGCGGGCTTCTCGTTCGCGAGCGCGCGCGGATCGCTCGAGCCCATGAAGAACTCGCCGCCATCGATCTTGATCATCCCCGCTGGACACGACGGCGGTGGCGGAGGCGCGATGGAAGCCGACACGATCGCCGACGACTGCGCGGGCGCGACCGAGTCGACGCGATTTTTCAAGATGCTGTAGCCAATCCCCGCGGTCGCGCCGAGCGCAACGACGACGCCGAACGCAACGAGCGCGCCCTTCGCGCCGCTCGGCGGTTGCTGCGTGACGACCACCGGTGTCTGCGTCGCGGGCGGAACGGCTTGGCTCGGCATCGGTTGCGATGGCATCGCCATCGGACCGCTGATGTTCGCGCTGACGGGAGGACCCGTCACGACGGAGCCAACCGGTGAAGACGGAACCGCGAGCGTCGACGCTTTCGAAATCACCTCCGCCATCGACGGCGCCGCGGTGCGCATCGGGCCCATGTCGATCGCTTGACGGAGCGCGTTCCAAAATTCGCCCGCGCTTTGAAATCGCGATTCGGGCGCGATCGCGAGCGCGCGCTGGAACACCGCTTCGACCGAATCGGGCACGACCGCACCGAGCGTGCGCGGCGTGGGCCTCACGTTCGGGTTGCCCGATGCAAAACCGAGCTGCACGAAATCGTCGCCTTCGAGCGGCGCGCGATGCCGTGAGGAGCTCCGACACGACGAGCGCGAACGCGAACACGTCGGTCCATGGTCCGGTCGCGCCGTGCGTTCGCGAGAATTGCTCCGGTGCGCCGTACGCGGGCGTGAACGACGTCACGTTGCCTTGCGTCTTCGAGAACGAGCCCGCGAGCTTCTGCGCGTCTTGCACGACCTTCGCGATGCCGAAGTCGAGCAGCTTCACGGCGCAGTCGTCGCCGCGCGGATCGCCGAGCAAGAAAATGTTCGCGGGCTTCACGTCGCGGTGGGCGATGCCGCGCTTGTGCGCGAGCGCGAGCGCTTCGGCGATGGGATCGAGGAGCCGCACGATTTTTTGAATCGAGCGCGGCGCGAATCCTTGCGCGCGTTCGTTCGTGAGCACGGCGTCGAGCGCGGAGCCGTCGAGCCACTCGAGCACCATGTACGGCACCCAGTCGCCGCTCGGCGTCGTGAGCGTCCCCACGTCACGTGCTTGAATGATCGCCGCCGATCGCTCCGAGAGATCCGCGAGCAGCGCGCCCTCTTGGATGAAATCGTTGAGCAGCCGCTCGCGTTGCTCGACGCCGAAATCCGAGAGCGCGCGAAACGCTTTGATCGCGACGGGCCGCTTGAAAATCAGGTGCGTCGCTCGATAAACGATCGCGAACCCGCCTTCGCCGACGACCCGTTCGATCTCGTACTTGTCGTCGATTTTCTTTTCCGACCAGGCCGAGCGGGTCTTGCATGAAAACCGAAGTGGTTACGCCGCTGCGACCGAGCCGGTTGCGGCGCCGTCATCCTACACGGTGCCCAGGGACAGAATCGAACTGTCGACACGCGGATTTTCAATCCGCTGCTCTACCAACTGAGCTACCTGGGCGAATCTTGAAGTGAAACGCGGGCAAACTGCCGAAGTCAGCGTTCCTTGTCAACGTGTGTTCATGAAAGTGCACATGCGTTATTTTACTACTTGCACCTACATTCACACTCATGTACACGGGGCACTGCGTCGCGGATGAGAGTCCGCGCGAAAGGTGTTTTCGGTTTCCAAGGAAACGAAGAGGCCCCATCGGCCCGAGCGACCTTTGTCGCGTAGCCGGTGCTTTCGACAAGGAGAAATTGTTTCGGAGAAGAAGTCATGTTCATCAAACTCGGTTCGGCTTTCGCGTTTGCGGTCGTGTGTTCAACCCTCGGCTGCAGCGCCGGTGAGTCGACGGACGACGGTACGGTGGAGATCTCGTCGCGCAGCGCTCACTTCGAGACGTTCGTGGGACAAGACGGCAAGACGTACTTCGACCTCGTCGCGGGAAATGGGCAGAACGTTCTTCGCTCGCAAGGTTATGCGTCGGCCTCGGGCGCGAACAATGGCGAGGCATCGATCGTCGTCAACGGTCCGAACACGGAGCGCTACAACCTCCTCGAGGCTTCAGACGGCACCTGGTACTTCAACCTGACCGCGACCAATCACCAAGTCATCGGCACGAGCCAGATGTACGTGACGAAGTCGGACGCGCAGCGCGGCATGTCGACCGTGCGCGCGCTCACGCTCATCCTCGGTGAAAACCCGGAGAGCCTCAAAGCGGTGCATCAGCAGCGCTTCGAAGTGTTCACGGGCGAAGACAAGAAATTCTATTTCCACCTTCGCGCGGGCAACGGCGAGATCGTGCTCGGCTCGCAAGGGTACACGGCGAAATCGTCGGCGATGAACGGCATCAAGTCCGTCGACGCGAACGGCATCGAAGCCTCGCAATGGGACGTGTTCGAGGCGATAAGCGGCGAGTACGGCATCCGTCTTCTCGCGGCAAACGGCCAAACCATCGCGGGCGGCGAGCTCTACACGACGAAAGAGAGCGCGGAGAACGCGGTCCAGACAATCAGCGGTTTGCTCGCGGCGAACGTGACCGTCGTCACCGAGTGACGATTTTCTCTGAATGACAGGGTGCGAGCACGACACTCACCGTGCGCTGCTGAAGTAGAGCGGCCGTGTCGTGCTCGCGCGCAATCGAGCACCTCTTTCAGCGCGGGGTTTCTCGTGAAGGCATACGTGTATTTTGCAGCCATCGGGCTGCACGTTCTTGCGGGGTGCGCGTACGGAAAAATCGCAGGAGAAGGACCGTTCGAAGATGCCGGCGTGATCCACGCCGACGGCGGCGCGAAGGACGCGAAGACGCCGCCGAAAGACGCGCAGGCCGTCGAGGACGTCTCGCAAGAGCTTCCGGACGTCACGACGACGACGACGTGCGATCCGCTCCCGCTCGGAACGGGGCTCGCCACGTGCGACACGTGTCTTGGCGCGAGCTGCTGCTCCGAGGACCAAGCGTGCGGAAACGATCAAGCGTGCTTGGCGTTCATCGGATGCATGGACAACTGCATCCCGACCGACGGCGGGCCGCCCGATCAACAGTGCTATTCGGATTGTCAGACGACGTATCCGAACGGCGCGAACGAGCTCGACATGCTCGACACGTGCATGCAGACCTCCTGCATGACGGACTGCCAGTAGTCAGTCCATCACGCGAGGCGCGCGCGCGCTTCTTCGAGGCGTCGCAAGAGCTCTGGATCCTGCGACGACTCCGCTGCGCGGCGAAGGAGCTCGAGCGCGGCGGCGTGCTCGCCCGCGGCATCGAGCACGTGAAGCGCGACGTCGAGACTCGGCGCAAAACCGCGCGGCATCGCGCCGAGCGTCGCGAGCGCGGAGCGCGCATCGCCTTGAAGGCATTGACCCATCGCGACGACTTCGGTCGCGTACGCAACGAGGTACGGCGTCTTCGCTTGCGAGCGCGCGCGCGTGCCTTCGCGGATCATCGACTCGCCGTCTTTTCGCTCGAGCCATGACGGATATTGCTCTTGGATGCTCTTCTGGATCCCTTCATCCGCGCGCACGAGACGGCGAACGCGGATGCCCGTCACGTTTTGCCCGATGTAGAGGAGCATCAAAATCGGCGCGAACATCTGATGGAGACCGACGCCAAGCCAGAGCGCGATGCCCGCGGCGACCGGAATCGACACGATGCGCGCGACCATCTCCGCGTCGCCGATTTTCGTCAGCGCCCAGAACGATCGAAACGCGTTGCCGCCGTCGAGCGGCATCACGGGCGCGAGGTTGAAGAGGCTCCAGATGATGTTCACGAAGACCGCGGACTCGAAGAGCCGCGCGGCGATCACGGGCGCGTGATAGTCGGGCGCGAGGATCGGCAGCGCGACCCACGCGAACAGAACGAGGAGCGCGCCGAGGACGAGGCCGACCGCGGGACCCGCGAGGCTGATGAGCAGCGAACGGAACGGACCGATGTTGCGGCCGCTCGTCCAGGTCGTCAGGCCACCCATGCCGTGAAGGGTGATCGCCGGCGCGAGGCCGAAGGCGCGACCAGTGAACGCGTGACCGAGCTCGTGCGCGAGGACCGAAACGAACACGATGCCCGAGAACACGAACACCGACGCGGGATCGTGAAACCCGGCGGTCGTGCCGAGCAGCGCCGCGAGCGCGAGAAACCAAAGCTGCACGCGAACGCGAATTCGAAAAATGGAAAAGCTCAGGTCGGGCATTCTTGACTTGCTCCGCGGCTTCGCCGCGATGGGTCTCCCTAATGTGTGCACCTGTGGAGAAGACGCAAGACATTGTCGCGTCGTCCGCCCGCGCTGCCGGCATAGATGCCGTTCGCGTCGTCGGCGAGCGTGCGAACGCGCGCTTGGGCTTCGGCGTCGCCCATCGCGCACGCGCACACCGCGCGCTGGCGGAGGGCTTCGCGCCGAATGCGCGGCGTGAGATCGTCGCGCTCCCCCGCCGCGAGGACGACGTCGAAGCGCTTCGCGGCGTCTTCGAAATAACCGCGCGACACTTCGCTCTTGCCGAGGAGATACGATGCGAGCGCGCTGCCCGGATTTGCGCCCATCCACTCGCCGAAGAGCGCGGCGGCGAGCATGCTGTCCGGCGGGCGTTTCCCGGGCGCGGCGATGAGGAGCGTCGTCACCGCGAGACGCGCGTTCGGATCGCGCGCGGCGATCGATTTCACTTCGAGCGTGCGCGCGACGTCCTCGTCGGGCGTCGCCTTTGCGAGCAGATGATATTCGTCCGCGGCCTGATCGGTTTTTCCGGCGAGGAGATCGTCGTCGGCGATCGCGTCGAGCGCTTTGTGCTTCGCTTGGAGCGGCGTCTTTTCGTCCGACGCGAGCGCGAGCGCTTCGCCCCTTCCCTTTTGCTCGTCGCCGTAGCGCATCTCCATCACGGCGCGCGCGAGGCGCACGGCGTGCTCGCTCGGATCGAGCGCGAGCGCGTCGTCGTAGAGCTCGCGTGCGCGCGCGAGCTGGTGCGCGTCGCGGCACGTGTCGGCGTTCTTCTTCAGCGCGTCCACTTCGTGCGGACACTTTCGCCCGAAGACGCTCGGACGCTCGAATTTCGACGCGACGTACGCCTCGGCCGCCGCGGGCAGCGTGATCGAATCGAGCGACGCGCGAAAATCGTCGTCGATCGCGCTCCACGATTTTCCGAAGAGGTCTTCGAGCGAGGCGCCGGCGTACCAGTCGCGCACCGTCGCGACGCCTTTCGTCGTGATGACCCACCGCACGAACGCGCCTGCGAGCGTGTAGCTCTTCGCGGCCGACTGGCCGAGAAATCCGACCGAGAAGACCCGCGACATCGGCGGGAGCGCGTTGCGCTTCTTCATCGCCGCGGCCCACTCGAGATCGGTGAGCTCGTCTTCGTCGGGTGAAGCGGCGACGGCCACGCCTTCGATCAAACCCGGATTCGGCAAGAGCGCGCCGAACCTGCCCGCGATGCGAAACGGTCCGCGTCCGAACGAACCGGCCACGACGTGCGCGATTTCGTGGCCGAGCACGGGGTGCGGATAGCTTGCAATCTGCAAGTAAACTTCGTTGCGCCACGGCTTCGCGATGTACGTGTCCGCCGCGCCCATCAGCTTGCGCTTCTCCTGCGCGTCCTTGAAGAAGAACGCCGTGATGCGCGCCGGGCCCTTCGCGCCGAGCGTCTCTTCCACTTCGGCGATCTCTTCGTCGCAGTCTTTGACGAGCAGCGACGCCTCGTCGTCGCGAAGCGCAGACGGATACACGACGTCGCACCGCGCGCCATGACGCGCGCCACCAAGCTCGCGCGCGATCGTCGCGGGCGTCGACCAATGCCCGAGCGCATCGCCGCACGCCGTCTCGACGACGCAACCCAAGAAGAGCGCCGCGGCGAAGCCGGCGCGCACGTAGAACGAACGCGAGCGCTCCGTCTCGAAACGCAGCGAGCTCCCGATGCGGCGCAGCGTCGACGCGAAACAAAGCCCGCTCGCGACGATCGCGATCGAGCCAGCGCGATACGAGAGGAGCGCAGGTCCCGCATCGACGACGGTGTCGTAGAGCGTGCCGCTGAAATATCCAACGAACGGATCGAACGCGAAGATCATCGGCGACGCGTAGAAGCGCCACACGCTGATCGCGGCGCCGGTGATCGGTCCGAGGATCGCGAGCGTCGTCGCGATCGTCTTCTTCAGCTTGCGCGGGCGCGCGATTTCTCCGCACGCCGCGCCCCACGCGCCGCCGAGCATCGCGCCCATCCCCGGCCCGAGCACGAACCCCGCGAGCCCACCCCACAAATCGCACACGCTCGTGCGCAGGCCGTGGAGAAGACCGATGACGATCGCGATCGCGGCGAGGAGCGCGCCCCGCCACAAACCGCCTAGGAGCGAATCGACGGGAAGGCGTTCGCGTTCGTCGCGCGCGACTGCGTTCGCCGTCCAAATCGCCGCCGTCGCGGGAAGAAGGAGCCCACACGCCAGCGCGTACTCGTACCCGAGCCCGCCGAAGAGCGAGACGAACCCGACTCGCACGAGCACCACGACGACGACGCCGATCGCAATCGCGGCGCCACGGTGTCGCTTCAGAAAGTCGAACAGCACGCGCGCAGTCTACCGTGCCTGCACGATTCCATTGGGAACATGCGGCTTCGCCGCATTTCCCAGCAAGAGTCATCGAATCGTGCCGTCACGATTCGATTGCAACGCGCGCCATCCCCCGCCAACATGGTGGCATGCTTGCTTCGCGCGTCGCGTGCCTCGCCGTCGTTTCTTCGTGTGTGTTCGCCGCGTGTGGCGGAAAGACCGTCGATGGTCTCGACGCCGGCACCGAGGACGTCACCCAGCCAACGCCGACGCCGACGACATCGACGACGGGCAATCCGCCACCGATCGACGCCGGCGGGCGCACGTGTCCTCCGAACTGCACCGTCGGCCACGAGTGCTGCAAAGGCGGCTGCGGCGGTCTCCCCGCGCCGATGCCGAACTCGTGCTGCTCGTGTCTGCCCGGCGAGGTCGACTCGATGACATGCAACAACAGCGGCAAGTGCGGCGGCTAGGGCGCGGGCGGTTCCGGCGACGATGACACCGGCGCCGCCTCGGGCGTAGCCGTTGGATCCAAGACGAGCGCGAGCACTTCATCGACGCGCTTGATCAAATGGATCTTCATCGTCTCGCGAATGTCCTTCGGGACTTCGTCGAGATCGCTCTCGTTGCGCGCGGGGAGCAGCACCTCGGTGATTCCGGCGCGGTGTGCGGCGAGCAGCTTCTCTTTGATTCCGCCGACGGGCATCACCGTGCCGCGCAGCGTGATCTCGCCGGTCATCGCGACGTCGCGCTTGAGCGGCCACTTGAGAAGCAGCGACGTGACGGCCGCGAAGATCGTGACGCCCGCGCTCGGACCGTCCTTCGGCGTGCCGCCCTTCGGAACGTGAACGTGGAGATCGATCGCCTTCAAGAACTCCGGATCGAGCTTGAGCCGCTCGGTCTTGCTGCGCACGAACGAGAGCGCCGTGTACGCCGACTCCTGCATCACGCTCTTCAAGTTGCCGGTGACGGTGATGTGGCCTTTGCCGGGCATGCTCGTCGCTTCGATGAAGAGGATGTCGCCGCCCGATGGCGTCCACGCGAGGCCCGTCGCGACGCCCGGTGACATCGTGCGCTCGGCGAGATCGGGCGAATAGCGCGGAGGACCCAGCACCTTCTCGACGAGCTCGGGCGTCGCTTTCTCGCGAACGTCCGCCTCGCCTTCGGCGATGCGCATCGCGATCGCGCGGCACACCGATCCGATTTCGCGCTCGAGCCCGCGCACGCCCGCTTCGCGCGTGTAGCGATCGATGATCGTCTCGGTTCCTTCGGGCGTGAACTCGAGGCGCTCGTCGGTGAGGCCGTGCGACGAGAGCTGCTTCGGGATCAAAAACTCCTGCGCGATGCTGCGCTTCTCGCGCCGCGTGTAACCGGGCACTTCGATCACCTCGAGGCGATCCCAGAGCGCGGGCGGGATCGTGTCGGGGTTGTTCGCCGTTGCGAGGAAGGTGATCTGCGAGAGATCGAAGGGCGTGTCGATGTAGTGATCTTGGAACGAGTTGTTCTGCGCGGGGTCGAGCACTTCGAGGAGCGCCGCGGCGGGATCGCCCATCATGTCGACGCCCATCTTGTCGACCTCGTCGAGCACGAAGACGGGATTCTTCACGCCGACTTTCTTCAAGCCTTGAACGATGCGTCCGGGAAGCGCGCCGACGTACGTGCGCCGGTGGCCGCGGATCTCCGCTTCGTCGCGCACGCCGCCGAGCGCGATGCGGTGATAGCGGCGGCCCATCGAGCGCGCGATCGATCGACCGAGCGACGTCTTTCCGACGCCGGGCGGCCCGATGAAACAAAGAATCGGCCCCTTCAGCGGTTGCTTCCCGCGTGCGCTCGCGGGCATTTTCGCGAACGAGTCGCTCTTCAGCTTGCGCACCGCGATGTACTCGACGATGCGCTTCTTCACTTTCTCGAGGCCGAAGTGATCTTCGTCGAGGCAGCGGCGGACGTCTTGTGGGTCGAGCTTGTCTTGTGTGGATTTGCTCCACGGCAGATCGGCGAGCCACTCGAGGTACGTGCGCGTCACGTTGTACTCGGCGGACTGCTGCTGCATGCCCGCGAGGCGCGCGAGCTGCTTGCGCGCGATTTTTTGGCCGTCCTCGGAGAGGCCCGCGCGACGGAGGCGCTCGCGGAGCTCTTCGACCTCGTCCTCTTCGCCTGCTTCTCCGAGCTCCTCGCGGATGTTCTTCATCTGCTGGCGGAGGATCTGCTCGCGCTGCGTCTTGCCTTCGTCTTCGACCATCGTCGAGACTTCGCGGCGCACGCGAAGCACGTCGAGCTGGTGTTGCGCCATCGCGAGGACCAAACGCACGCGCGTCTTCGCGTCGAACGTCTCGAGGACTTTTTGTTTGTCCTCGACCGTCGCTTGCTCGGGGCCGAGGTTCGACGCGACGAGATCGGCGAGCGCGCCGCTCTCGCGCACGTTGTCGAGGATCGCGGCGACTTCCTTCGGGAGGTTCGGCGTGAGCTCGAGAACTTCGCGCATCGCCTCGCGCAGGCGCGAGCCGAGCGCGTCGAGCTCCGCGTCGCGCTCGAGATCTTCGGCGATGCGCTCGACCTTCGCGCGCATGTAGGGCTCGAGCGACGCGGGCGCGATCATCTTCATGCGCGACAGCCCGTGCAGCACGACGGAGTAGTTCTGTGCGCCGAGCCGAATGACTTTCACGACGCGCGCCACGGTGCCGACTTCGTAGACGTCGTTCCATCCGGGCTCGTCGACGTCGCCGTCGCGCTGGCTGACGATGCCGACGACCGCGCGCTCCTGCGACTCGAGCTCTTCGACGAGCCGCACGCTCCGCATCCGCCCGACGTTGATCGGCACGACGCTCGCGGGGAAGACCACGCTGTTGCGAAGCGGGAGGATCGGGAGAGTCTCGCTACTCACAGTTTCGTCCATAGCATGGGTATGGGGCTCCCCCGCCAACATGCTCGGCTCGCAACTTCGCGATGGACGGATGAGGCGATCCTAGTTGCGAGCCTGCGCGTGTTGGCACCCCCTCTCGGCGTCGGCCCAAAGCGGCCGCCACCGAGGGGGTTGGTAGCGGTGATGTGAGCGCGCTCGATACTGTGTGTATTGTGCAAATATCTCCGCTACCAACCCACCTCAATTTCGGCCGAAGGCCGAAATCTGAGGGGGCGCGAACACGCGCAGGCTCGCAAGGATCACTGTGTGCATTCTGCACGCATCACGAGCGCGCTGCGGCGAGCCGAGCATGTTCGCGGGGGGAGAAATCCTGTGTTACAGCTCGCCACGATGCCTCGTGGCCCCATGCTCGCGCTCGTCGCGCTCCTCTCCGCCTGCGGCACGCCCCCCGCGCAAGATCCCGGCGCAACGCTCCGTGACTACGCGAGCGCGCTCGAAGATGGGCGCTCCGACGACGCGTATCGCCTCCTCAGCGACGAGGCGCGCCGCGGGACTTCGCTCGAAGCGTTTCGTCGCATGGTGAAAGACAATCCCGAGGAAGCTCGCGAGATGGGACACGCGCTCTCGCGCAAGACGTCCTCGCCGGTCGTCACGGCCGTGCTGACCGGCGTCGACGGACAAGAGCTTCACCTCGTCCTCGAAGGCGGTAAATGGAAGGTCGACGCGTCCGCGATCGATCTCTACGCGCAAGACACGCCGCGTCACGCGATCCAAGGATTCCTCCGCGCGCTCGAGCGCAAGCGCTACGACGTGCTCGTGAAGTACGCGTCCGCCGAGCACCGCGAGGGCCTCGACGAGAACACGCTGCGCGAGGCCTGGGAGAAGAAAGAGAAGGACGAGATCCAACAGCTCGTCGTCGCGCTCAAGCAAGCTCTCCCCACCGCGCCGATCGAAGAAGCCGGCGAGCGCGCGACGATGCCGTACGGAAGCGGTTCGATCCAACTCGTGCGCGAGCACGGGCTGTGGAAGATCGAAAACCCCGAGTAGCTCACAGACTCTGCTCGATGCACTCGAGCTCGACGGTGCGGCCCGATTTCGGTTCGCCCTTCGCGGAGAATTGGATCGCTTGCGTGCACGTGGGACCTGCCGCTTGGCCTGCGACGTAGCAGAAGCCCGGGCCGGCGTTCGGATCACGCGCGCAGCTCGCGCCCGAGAAATCAGGAGCTGCGTTCGTGCACGACGATCCCGATTGGCTCGCGGGAGCGAGCTGCGCGAGCACGCACACGCTCGGCACCGGCGCGCTCGCGGCCGCGTCGCCGAGCGATGCGAGGTAGCTCTGACGAAACCGCGTGAGCGTCCCCGAGTCGGGTTGCGACAAGCCGGGATCGGTGCACGCGAGCGATTGATCCGTTTGGGCCGGGTCGACCTCGAGCACCAAGCACGGCACGCTGCAGTCCGCGCTCGGCGCGAGCGGCTCGGGCAAGCACGTTCCAGCGAGCACGCGCTTCAAGCGATTCACGATCGCTTGCATCGCGTCGTTGTATCCGTAGCTCGGCAGGCCTTTGTCCGCGGGTGACGTGTCGCGCGCGCAGAGCGACGCGACGACGGCTTGTTGCCCGAGCCCCTTCGCGACGCGAAGCTCGCGGATCGTCGGATACGCCTTGCCGCGCACCTGCGTCGTCTTCTTCACCGGATCGCAGAGCGGAGGCCCGTTCGGATCGCTCGCCGCGTTTCCTTCGCAGTCGCACGCCTTCGCGTTCTTCGGATCGGTGCAGTCCTTCGGCGCGGGCAGATCGAACGTGCAGGCGTACTCGAGATCGATGTCCGCGTTCGACGTGAGCGTGTTCCACTCGCCCGACGCGACGCCCGCGCGCGGCGACGTCGACTCGATCATGCGCGGGTCGATGCCGGTCTGGTCGTAGTTGCCCGGATCTTTTCCGATGAGCTTCGTCCAATCGGCGTCGCCGAGATCGAGCTTGAACTGATCGTTTTGGTAGAGGAGATCGTTCGGGACGCCGCCGATGATCGCATAGAAGACGAGATTCTGCGCGCGAGGCCCTGCCGGAAGATTGCAGAGCGTGTCGTGGCTCGTATCGGTTCCGTCGGGGAGCTGCGCGGCGAAGAGCGGATTCGTGCACGTCGCGCCCGTGCTGTCGGTGATGTGCGACTTCGAGAGACCGTCGACGTAGCGCTGAATCGGAAACTGCGGATTGAATCCGTAGCGCTTCTTCATGTCGTCCGTGTAGCGAACGTTGAGACCGTCAGCCGCGGCGATCGGAGCGTTCAAGTTCTTGCCGTCGACGGGCGTGTACCAACCTTTCTTCGGACAGCTCGCTTGTCCACCCGCGCACGCTTGGCAATTCGCATCGCTCGCGATCGGTTGCCCATTCGGCTTGTTGCCGGGGATCGCACACGAGGTGCAGTTCGGATCGTTCGGGTTCGCGGCACACTCGCTCGTCGGGAGCGGACCCGCGCCTTGACCTGGACCGCCGAACGGCGCCGTGTCCGATGTGCGCGCGAGCCAACCGTGACCGCCTGCCCACATCGGATCGCTCCACGAGTCTTCTTCGTCGGTGAGCATGATCACGGCGACGAGCGAGTCGGGCCGCAAGAAATCGTGGCGCTCCTTCAAGAGCTCGGCGTCGATCCCTTGGAGCTGCACGGCGTCGGTGCTTCCGCTCGCGGCGACGCTGATCGAATCCCACGGCGCGGGCTCGACCAAGAATCGGTACCAGCTCTCGAGCTGCGCCTCGAGGCCGCATCCGTATTGTTGGACGCCCGTCACGAGCGATTGAAAGTCCGCGTTGAGTGTTGGTTGATTGGACGCGGGAGGGAGCCATCCGAGAAATCCGCCGGCGGCATCAGCGACGGTTCCTTCGGGCGACGTGTCGCTCGCCGGCGCGGTGCGCGTGAGCAAGTGCGCCTTGTCGTTCGTGTGCGCCGACACCGTGTTGTCCCAAGGGTTCATCGCTCCATCTCCGCAGAACGCATCGGGCGCGCCGCCCGCGCCGAGCGACGAGCTCACGATGCCGATGTGCATGTCACGGACGGGCGCGAATTCGATCTTCGATCCCGCGGGACACGCTCCGTTCGTCGAGGGCGACGGCGATCCGTCCGCGTCCGAGATGCAATTTGGCGCGAGCAGTCGGTTGACGAGGAGCGGCACGGCGTCCGCGAGCAGATCCTGCTTGTCACCCATCGATGCGGAGTTGTCGATCATGAAGAGCAGATCGACTTTGTCGATCGACTGCCGCTTCACCGTCTCCCACACGTTCGTCTTCGTCGTCGGGTTCTCGTCGATGATCGGCCGCGTGAGACACGCGGTGCTGATGATGCTCGCTGCGATGAGGAGATGAAACGCTTTGCCCATGCAGAGCTGCTTGAGCACGGTACGCGCCAATCACGAACGCAGCTGTTTTACGATCGATCCGCGATCGCGCAGACAACGACGTTGGCGAATTCGAGTTGGCAACGTCAACGCGGCTTCACGAGATCGGGCGCGCGCACGTAGAGCGGCTCGAGTCGATCGAGATCGCTCGGTGCGCGCGAGAGCGCGACGCGTCCGACGTGCTCGGCGTGCGGGACGACATTTTCGATGATGGTTTCGCTGCGACCGGCCATGAGAGAGAGGACGGCTTCGCGCGCCGCGTGCGAAGGCTCACCATCAGCGATTCGGAAATACACTTCGCCTTTTCCCGCTTCGAGCATCGGCGTCGCGTCACGCGGTGCGAGCGAGCGCGCCGCGCACACCGCGTCGAACGCGTTCACCGCGATCACCTCCGCGCCGGTGGCGAACGCGATGCCCTTCACCGTCGCCACGCCGATGCGCACGCCGGTGAACGATCCCGGGCCGATGTCGACGGCCCACCGCGCAACGTCGCGCGGTGCGATCGCGCGCGCGCGGAGGAGCTCGTCGATGAGCGTGAGGATCACGTCGCCGCGCGCCGCGCGCTCGAGCTTGCACGCGAGCTCGTCGTTTTCGAAGAGCGCGACGCTCGCCGTGCGCGACGTCGTCTCGACCGCGATGAGGAGCTTCGTCACAACTGTGCGAAGCGACCGCTGCGGAACGCGGCTTCGAGGAGCTGATCGACGCGACGAAGGAGCTCCGCCGCGCGCGGATCGGGCGACGCCGCGAGCGCCGCTTTGATTTCGTTGAGCGCCTTGAGCTGGCTGAAGAGCTGAACGTCGCCGAGCGCCGCGCCGCCCGTGAGCACTTGGCGCACGCGATCGATCTCGGCGGCGAGCGCCTCGATTCCGACGCCGACCGCGCCGACGCGCCGCGCGTTCGGATGATCGCGGTAGTGCGCTTCGAGAACGGGCGCGACGATCGCTTCGAGGATCGCCGCTTGGTCTTCGTTGTTCCAGATGTGCTTGAGCACGAAGAAATCGCTCGCGTCGGGTTGCGCGCGGTTGTCGAGGAACGCGCTCGCCGCGAAGAGCTTCAAGATCTTCACGACGCGCCGGTCGCTCAAGCTGATCCCTTCGGCGCGAATCTGGAAGACGAGGCCTTTGTACTGCGAGAAAAACTCCTCGCCGAACTTCATGCGCTGCGCGAATGCGCGATGCAGCTCGCTGATTTCGCGCGCGCTCGCGAGGGGCTGGACGGGCGCATCGGCCATGCCCATCACCTCGTTCATCAGACCTTTCTGGAGGAGATCCTGAAAGTGATACGCGTCGAGGTTGTCGCTTCGGATGCGAAGGAGAAAACGATCGAAGATCGCGGTGAGGTTCTCATCGTTCGGGACTTCGTTCGACGCGCCGAAGCACGAGAGCAGCGGGCAGCGCAGCACTTGTCCGCCGCTCGTGTACCTGCGCTCGTTCAAGAGCGTGAGGAGCGCGTTCAAGATCGCCGAGTTCGATTTGAAGACCTCGTCGAGGAAGACGATCTCGCTGTCGGGCAGCATGCCCTCGGTGCGGCGCACGTAGCGGCCTTCGCGGAACGCGGCGATGTCGACCGGTCCGAAGATTTCGTTGGGCTCGGTGAAGCGCGTGAGGAGGTATTCGAAGTAGCGCGCTTGGAGGAGCTTCGCGAACGTGCGAATGAGCGCGGACTTCGCGGTGCCCGGCGGACCGATGAGCACCGCGTGCTCGCCCGCGACGACCGCGATGAGAAGAAGCCGGATGACTTCCTCTTTTCCGAGGAACCGCGACTCGAGCTGCTGCGCGATGAGCGCGAGCCGCGATTGGAGCGGGAGTGCCTGCGGTTGCTGCGCGGTCGCCATGCGAGAACCGCCAACGTACCTAACTTGACGAGGAGAAGCGATAGACCGCCGCGGGCTTGCTCGCCGTGAGGCGTTTGCCGGGGGCGCGCTCGACGACGTTCGTGTCGATGAGCTGCGTGAATTTTCGCCGAAAGTTTCCGTGGTCGAGCTTCTTGCCGGAGATCGCTTCGAACGTCGCGCGGAGCTCGGGAATCGTGAACGACTCGGGGACGAGATTTCTCGCGATGGCCGTCGTCTCGAGTCGTTCGAGGACGCGTGCGTGCGCGGCACGGATGATGTCTTCGTGATCGAACGCGAGACCTTCGTGCAGCGCGCCTGCGATCGACATCCACCGGACGCGCGATGCGTCGCCGCCGGGCCGAACGAGCGCGAGGAGATCCGGCCGGACGAGCGCGAAGTACGCGATCGTGACGACGCGCATGCGCGGATCGCGACCCGATTTTCCAAACGCGCCGAGCTGCTCGAGGAGCACTTGTTTTGGCGAGAGCCCCGTCTCCTCTTCGAGCTCGCGCGTCGCCGCTGCATCGAGATCTTCGCCCTGATCTTTTTTCCCGACGCGCAAGAACCCGCCCGGGAGCGCCCACTTGCCTTTGAACGGGTGCTCGTTTCGCGCGATGAGCAAGACGCGAAGCTCTGCGTCTTTCACCGTGAGCACGACGACGTCGACCGCGACCGACGGGCGCGGGAAATCCTCCGGGCGATATTTCGCCAGAAACTGCTGCTCCGTTTGTTTCACCAATGACCATCCGTCGTGGTGACGACGTTCATTCCGAACGCGCGGAGATCCTCGAGCCCGCGCTCGGCGACGCGCGGAAAATCGAGCTCGGGCGGCAGCGGATGGAGAGGCGGTGGCGGAACGGGGCTCATCGCGTCCGACAGGATCCAGATCTTCTTCGCGAGCGCGCGATCGGTTTTCGCGATGCGGTCGCGCATGTCGAAGAGCGTCGAGAGGACGCAATGCGATTTCGCTTGGCCGAACACGTACACGCGATCGTGCTTCATCAGCGTATCGAAGAGCGTCTCGTTGAACGCGCCAACGCGCACACCGTGAAGCTCGGTGACCTCCGGCGAAAGCACGGAATAATTCTCCGTGAGCGGGTTCTGTCCTTTCGTCTCGAAGACGGTCGCCGCGTCGCGCGCGAGCGCGTGGAACATCGCGAGCTCCATCGCCGCGGGGACGAGCGCATGCGACACGCCGCCGAGGAGCGTGTGGTACGGCCAAATCGTGAGCACGTATTTTCCGGACTCTCTCGAGCCGCGCGACGTACTCGATGCACGCCTCGCGATCGCGAACCGGGCTCCATTTGCCCTGCGCGACGTCGTCTTTGGTGATCGGCGTGAACGGCGCGGGGTGCTCGCCGCGCGCGTCGACCCAGAAGCTCGGATGAAAAATCTGATGAACGGCGTGCGTGTCGAGCGAGAAGACCATCGTCGTGATGCGATCGAGGCGCGCGTAGAAGAACTCGAGCGCGCGTCGCGTGTCTTCCACGGCGCCCGGCACGAACAAGCTCCCCTTCGGATGGCAAAATCCGATCTGCACGTCGATGCCGAACGCGGCGACGCGCTCGCGATCTTCGCTCGCCGGTTTGATCGCGCCGCTCTTCTTCAGCGCGTACGCTTCCGCCGCGACCTCCGCGGCGCGCTCGATGCGGAGCTCGCCGACGTCGGACGGCGAATAGAACCGCGGAATCATGATTCGCTCCTTTCGATCGCGGCGAACGCGATGCGCTTCGCATCGCCTGCGAGCGCGCGCGTCGCATCGGACAGCTCGACGCGCTCGCCCTTCGGTTTCGGCAGCGCTTCGGATTGGTCCAATCGCACGTACCCCTCGCGCACCTTCTCGTCTTCTTGCGCGACGATCCCACAAGGTCCGTCACCGCGCACGCGGCGCCACACGACGGGCACGCCCGGAACGCTCACTTTGCCGGCGTCGTTCGAGAACTTCATCGCGCTGCGTTTTCCGCTCTTCGAGAGCTTGTAGACTGCAGCGACTTTGTCGCGCGTGAGGCCGCTTCCTTCGGGTTGCGACACGAGCCAACCGCCGGTTCCGTAGAATTGCTCGTCGGGTTTCACGCCGGTCTTTTCGCGGAGCGCTTCGAAGCGGCGAATGTCATCGGCGCCGAGGCCGTCTTCGATCACGTGCACGGGGTGAACGCCGAGAGCGCGCGCTTTTTCTACCGCGACGAGGTACTGCGCTTCTTTGTCGCCGGAGTCGTAGCGGATCGAATCGCGCGCGGCGGGATCCTCCGCGATGATCTCGAACGCGGCGGGCAAACCCGAGCGCAGCGTGTCGAACGTGTCGAGGAGAAAGCTCGAGCGCTGCGGGCGGCGTTCTTTCATCGCGCGAAACGCCGCTTCGTCCGACCCGTAGCGTTGCACGTGCTCGTGGCCCATCGTGCCGACGGGAATCATCGAGAGCTTCTCTGCGCCGAGCACGTTGCTCGTGCGCGTGATGCCCGCGTCCTTGCACGCGGCGAGCGCGATGAGATGCTGCTCCATGCAGCTCGCCGCGCGAAGACCCACTTCGAAGATGCGCGACCCCTCGCCCACCGCGGCCGCGAGCTCGCGCGCGCGATCGCGAACGCGCGACGCGTAGCCCTCCGCATCGATGCGAATCGCGGGATGCGCGACGCGCACGGCGTCGAGCGTCTCCAGGACGATCGCGCGCTGCGCTTCGCACGTGACGGTTTGCGCGCCGAGCCCTTTCTCGAGCGCGAGCGTCGCGAGCTGGAATCGATAGTGCGTTTGAAGAAGGAGCGGCTCGAGGAACGACACGAGCGCGGAGGGTCCCGTGATCGTGGCGATGGGCTCGTGGGGCAACACCCACGAGCCCTTCGGCGCGGCGCGCACGACGAGCGCGCCGCTCGTGAGCGCCGCCTTGAACGCGTCGCCCATCGCGTACTCGTGCGCCGCGAGGTACGCGCACTCCGCGTCGTTCACGACCGGACGAATCGAGCGCACGAACGCCTCCACGTCGAACGGCACGATCTCCGCGCCGCCGCGGCGGAAGGCAAAATAGAACGTCTCTTTGCGGAGCGGCCAGCCGGCCTCCGCCATCGAGAATTTGTATCCGTCGGTCGCGAGGAGTGAGACCATGACATCTTCAACCTAACGCCCGAAATAGAGTCGTCAAGACTCTTTCTGGCGCGGGCTGAAAACCGCTGTAGGATGTGCGCGTGCCGGCGTCCATTCGTCTCGACATCGTACGCACGGCGCTCGCGGACATCGTCGAGAGGCTCGCGGAGATGCCCGCGAACGCGGAGGTGCGCGAGCTTCGCATGCAAGCCGCGTCGTTCTCGCGCGTCGTGCGCGAGTGGGACGCGCGCCCGCCGAGCGAAGAGCAACGCGCCGAGATGACGAAGAGCGTCATCGACTTGAACGTGAAGGTCATCTCGCTCGGCCGCACGAGCGATCCGCCGTGAGCGTCACGCGTTTCTTTCATCCTGCGCTCCCGTCGAGATCGCTGAAGAAGAAACCCGTTCGCGTCACGATCGACGACGAGCCCTACGCGCTCTTCCGCGACGCCGCGGGCCACGCGCGCGCCGTCGCCGATCGTTGTCCGCATCGCTTCGCGCCGCTCTCGGCGGGTCACGTGAACGCCGAAGGCAAGCTCACGTGCGCGTACCACGGTTGGACGTTCGACGGCGAAGGCCGCGGCGAGAGCGCGTCGCAACCTTCGCTCACGAAGTGCGACGTGCGCGCGATGCGATGCGAAGAGCGCCACGGCTACGTGTGGATCGCTAACCGCGACGCCATGGGCGCGCCGCCATCATGGCCGTTCGAGCGCGAATACCGATTTTGTGGCGCTTTCGCGATGCGCTTCGATGCGCCGCTCCATGTCGTGCTCGACAACTTCAGCGAAGACGAGCACACGCCTTTCGTCCACACGCGGCTCGGCTGGCGCTCGCGCGACGTTTCGCGAATCAACTTCCACGCCGAGAACCAAGACGATCGCACCGAGGTCCACTACGACGCGCCGCAAAGACCGACGCGCGTCGGTCGCCTCTTCGGCCTTCGCCCCGGCGACGTCTTTCACAACGACTGGGTCACGCGTTTCGATCCCGTATGCACGATCTACGAAACGCACTGGGCCGATCCGAAGACGAACGCGCCGCGTCCGCTTCGCATCACGAGCCCGATCTTCTTCGTTCCGGAAACGCGGGCGACGACGATGCTCCACACGTTCGTGTTCGCGTCGGTCGGCGAACCGTATGCGCGCTTCTTTCCGATCTTGCGTCACCTCGCGACGGCGGTCGCGTGGGGCGAGATCCGCGACGACGCGCGATTCGTTCCGACCGTTCGAGACACGCCCGCATCGATGCGCGGGATGCGACTCGGCAAGTTCGACAAGCCGCTCGTCCACAATCGGCGCCTGCTCGACGCGATCTATTGGGAACGCCGGGATGGTTCGGAGACGATTCACACTGGATCGTAGGCGATACACTGCGCCGTTTGCTCGCCATGTAACCATTGAGCAATTCGGCATTCGCGGGGCGGCACGGCCGATGCTTAGAGGGGCCGCATCATGTCGAATCGCAAGTGGCTCAAGAATCTCGCCGGCACCTCCATCGTCCCGCTCGGTCTCGAAGGATCGCATCGGCTCGAGACGCGCCACAGCATCTATGTCTTTCGCGACGGCGTCTGCGTCGACATCGCGCGCCGCGACTGCGACGAGGAGTCGACCGGCGAGGCTTCCATGTTGGGGATGCGCGTCGTCGGATGGCTCCTCGAGGTCGAAGGTCATCGCCGCTTGATCGAGCGATGGATCCCGGGCGCACGCGCCGTGCTCTGGCGCGCGCATTCCGAGAGGACGCCATCGAAGATCGCGCTCACGTCTCCGTCGTTCGGATTCATCGCATGCTCTCAGCCCGATGACGGCGACGCCGATTCCACCGCCGAGTGGGTGCCCGTGCCGTCGCACGCGACCACGACTGGGTCTTTCACGCGTCTGTTTCCGCAACCGCACATCGAGTAAACCTCGCGCGCATGAAGCGTGCGCTGCTCGCGTTGCTGCTGCTGTTCGCGTGTGCTGGTGAAGGGCCTACGACGTCGCGTCCGCCGCTCGTCACGGCGACTGCGAGCGCGCCCGTTCCGCCGATTCCGCCGCCGAGCACCGACGGTCGCCTGCCCGGGCTCGCGCGACCGATGCGCTACGCGCTCGATCTCGCGATCGATCCTCGCAAAGATGCGTTCTCCGGAAACGAAGAGATCCTCGTCGAGCTCGCGACCGACACCGCGCACGTCGTCTTGAACGCGCGCGACGTGAACGTGAAACGCGCGTCCGTGAAGATCGGCGATGCATCCGCGCCGCTACGCGCGTCGATGCGCGCGTCGCACGGCGCGATGGAGCCCGACGAGCTCGTCTTGTCCGCCGATCGCGTGCTTCCCAAAGGGCGCGCGACGATCTCGATTGCGTACGAAGCGCCGTTTGGAAAAACGCTCGCGGGGCTCTATCTCGCGCGCGACGGCGGCGAGGCGTACGCGTTCACGCAGTTCGAAGCGGCCGACGCGCGGCGCGCGTTTCCGTGCTTCGACGAGCCGGGATTCAAGACGCCATTCGACGTGAAGCTCACCGTGCCGAGCGGGATGGTCGCGCTCTCGAACGCGCCGGAGCAATCGAAGAGCGAACACGACGGACAGACGGCGGTCACGTTCGCGACGACGCCGCCGCTTCCGACGTATCTCGTCGCGTTCGCCGTTGGTCATTTCGACGTCGTCGATCTCGCGCCGCAAACCAAGCCGCCGATTCGCTTCGTCACGACGCACGGACGCGGCGCGCTCGCGTCGATCACGATGCATGCAGCCGCCGAAATTCTCCCACTTCTCGCGACCTATTTCGGCATCGTCTATCCGTACGACAAGCTCGATCTCGTCGCGGTGCCGGACTTCGGCGCGGGCGGGATGGAGAACGCGGGCATCATCACGTTCCGCGACGACTCGGTGCTGCTCGACGAGCACGCGTCGCTCCGCCAGCGGCGCGGCATGATCGGGCTCATGACGCACGAGCTCGCGCACCAATGGTTCGGCGATCTCGTCACGATGAAGTGGTGGGACGATCTCTGGCTCAACGAAGGCTTCGCGACGTGGGCGACGTACAAAATCGTCGACACGTACAAGCCGGCATACGGCGCGAAGATCGATGCGGCCGCGAGCGCGACGTACATCATGGATCAAGACGGCCTCGCGTCCGCGCGCGCGATCCGTCAACCCGTCGCGAGCATCGGACAAGCGATGGAGGCGTTCGACGGCATCACGTACCAAAAGGGCGCGGCGATCTTGCGGATGATCGAGCACACCGTCGGCGAGGACGCGTTCCAGCGCGGCGTGCACGCGTACCTGACGGATCACGCGTGGGGCAACGCCACGGCGACCGACTTGCTCTCCGCGATCGACGACGCATCGAAGAACGCGCGAACGAGCGCGCGCGATCTCGCGCGTGCGTACCTCGACGGGCCCGGCGTGCCCGTCGCGGTGATCGATCGCATCGACTGCAAGAACGAAGTCGTCGTTCAAGCACACGAGGAGCGCTTCGCGCCGCTCGGTGCTTCGATCGATCAAACCGCGAAGTGGCCCGTGCCGTTTTGCATTTCACCCGTGGGCGCGCGCGAGCCCGTGTGCACCACGCTGAGCCAAACGGCGGTGACGACCGCGAGCGGCAAATGCCCCGCGTTCTCGAACGTCGACGCCGTCGCGTATTACCGCACGTTTTGGCCCGAATCCGCGATCGGCGGGTTGATGCACGGCCTCCACGGCGCGACGGACGCGACGCGCGTCGCGGTGCTCGCGGACGCGTGGGCGCAAGCGCGCGCGGGGAAGCTCTCTGGAGAAATTCTTCTCCGCGACGTGCTCCCCGCGATCGATCACGAGACCGAGCGGCACGTCGTCGACAGGCTCATTTCCATTTTGTACGACCTCTCGGATCTCGTCGACGACGCTACGCGACCCGCGTTCGCAACGTACGTTCGTGCGCGGCTCGAGCCGCACCTCGCTCGCGTCGAGCGCGCGACGGGGGACGAAGACGCGCGCCTGCTGCGGCGATTCCTCACGTATGCCGAGATAGAGCTCGGCGAAGACTCAGCGCTCGCGAAGAAGCTCGAAGGCGTCGCGAAGTCGTTCCGCGCGAACGACAAGAGCGTCGACGTCGACTACGGGCAAGTCGCGGTCGAGCTCGCGGCGCGCACCGGCGATCCCGCGGAGCTTCGTCGCGCGGTCGAGTCCGCACAGACTCCGCAAGCGCACGCGCTCGCGCTGCGCGCTGCGTCTGGCGTCGTCGACGAGCCGGCCGTCCGCGCGCAGCTCGATTGGATGCTCACGCCCGCAGTGAAGCTCCAAGACGTGCGCGGAATTCTCTGGCCGCTCGCGAGCCACCACAAGTCGCGCGCCGTGACGCTCGCGTGGGCGCGCGCTCATTGGGACACGCTCCGTCAAAAGCTCCCGGGCGCGCTCTCGCGCGGGCTCGTCGGCCTCGCGGGGTATGCGTGCACCGCCGAGGCGCTCGCGGAAACACGTGCATTCTACACACAAAAAGCGGCGACGCTCGAGGGGGCCGATCGTCCGCTCTCCCAAGCGCTCGAATCGGCTTCCCTCTGCGTCGCCTTGCGCGGCAAGCTGCTGCCGCAACTGCAGTCGGCTCTGAAGACTACTGCTTCAGGAGCGGGCGCCCCTGCGCGTCGGTGAACTTGCCGGTCAGGATCATGATCAGATCGACCAACGTCCAAATGCCGCACCCGCCCACCGTGAGAAGCATTCCGACTCCGCTTCCGATCTTACCGACGTAGAAGCGATGCGCTCCGAGCGTGCCCGCAAAGAGGCACAAAAGAAGCGTAATCATCCAAGGTTTCTGCTCACCGTTGCTCATTTCTCCTCCATGGCTCTCACCTACGCGGTGAGGCTTGCGACCCTTCCCGCGTGCGAGAGTACCATCGCGCAAAGCGGCCCCTTGGCGGAATCGGTATACGCAGCGGATTTCAAAATCCGCGGCTCGCGAGAGCATCCGGGTTCGAGTCCCGGAGGGGCCACTTCGATCATCAGTCCACGTTCGGATCGACCGGCTTGCCAAGGCCCGCGGACGTGCGCGTCTCTATCCACTCGGCGTTTCCACCGAACTCGACGACGGTCTTGCGGTCGTACCAAGGCGCTTGCCGGCTGGTGATGCATCAACGCCATCACGGTGATCATCGTTGCGATGATGAAGCCGAAGTAGAGGACGGCGAGGTTCACGCTCACCTCGTCGCCCAGCCGGCTCGCGCGCTCCCACGTGCCGACTCGCAGGATCGGAATCGTTGGGGCTTTGTCCGCGAGCCGTGCGCTCTGCACCGACGCGTAGGCCGCCGCCGGCACTTCGCCCGTCACGCGGAAACCGTCGCTCGCCGTGGCCGTCAGCACGTAGTGATGGGTGAGGCCATTTTTGCTGCGCGTCTGCCACTCGCGCGCGTCCGTGACGGTCGCCGTCTCGTGCGTGGGGAAGACGAGCATCGCGACGACCGGCGCGGTGTACGCGGCGTGCAGGAAGCAAAACAGGAGAGCGCTCGCGAGACCGAAGCCGCACAGCGATCGAACGCGGTCGCGGTAACGATCGCGGAGCGCGTCGGTCGCGACGAGCAAACGACCGCCTCGCGGCGGCTGCATCACGAACGCGGCGCCCCCGCGATAAGCGCCGCCCGGCGCCTCGGCGAGACCTCCATAGACGTGCACCTTTTCGCCCACGCGAACCACGGCGGAGCGCACGCGCTCCATCGGTCGATCGTCGGGGTACGTGGTCGATAGAGCATCGACGACGAGCACGTCGTCGTCGGGCTGAACGAGGACCATCACGCCGTCGTTGCGTACGACGCGAAACGGTCGCGACGTCACGCGCCGCGACGTCTCGGTCCAGTCGTGCGTGCACGCATTCTTCGACGCGTGGTTCGTGACGCGCTGAACCACGTCGATCTCGATCGCGGGCGCATCGCCGTCGACCTCGACGCGACCGTGCACGACGTGGGAAGGCCCAGCCGCCAACGCCTGCCCGCGATCCTGGATCAGCTCGTGGTCATGACGCTGCAGCCGCGCCAAGCTCCACGCGAGCTGGAGCAACCCGAACGTGATGGCTCCCCACCCAACCCCAAGCACGCCGAAGAGCACGAACGCGGTCCAGGCGAAGTCTGCGTGGGTGGGCGGCACGAAGTCCACGCGCGGATGATACGCACGCCTTCGCCACTCTTTACAACGCCCCCAGCCTCGCCAACCATGACGCGCATGGACGCCATCGCACAATTCAAAGAGAACGCCAGGCAGGGTTGGGTCACGTTCGCTCCGCTCGAGACGCTCACGGGGCTCGCGGCGCCGCGGCTCGTGAAGTTCGCAGCGTTCAAACCGGGAGCGCGTTTGCTCGACGTGGGATGCGGCACGGGAGTCGTCGCGATGACGGCGACGCGCGCGGGAGCGAAAGCGTCGGGCGTGGATCTCACGCCGGAGCTCATCGAGCGCGCGCACGACAACGCGAAGCTCGCGCACATGGAGATCGATTTCAAAGTCGGTGACGCCGAGGAGCTGCCGTACGAGGACGCGGCGTTCGACGTCGTCGTCAGTCAGTTCGGTCACATGTTCGCGCCGCGACCGGAGTTTGCGGTGCGCGAGATGCTCCGCGTGCTCAAGCCCGGCGGCATCGTCGCGTTTTCGACGTGGCCTCCGGAGCTCTTCACCGGTCGCATGTTCGCTATCACGGGCAAGTACGCGCCGCCTCCGCCGCCGGGCGTCTCGCCGCCGCCGCAATGGGGCGATCCCAACATCGTGCACGAGCGATTGGGATCGGGCGTGAAGTCGCTCACGTTCGATCGCGCGGCGATTCACGCGCCGGGGTTGTCGCCCGCGCACATCAGGCTCGCGTTCGAGTCGAACGTCGGTCCGCTCGGCAAGCTCACGGCCGCGCTCGCCGCGTCGGATCCCGCGAAGCTCGCGCAGCTCCGCGCGGAGCTCGAAGCGCTCGTCGAGGAGTACTTCGAGGACAACGGGCTTCGTCAGAGCTTCTTGATGTCACGCGCGATCAAGGCGTGACTGTGCGCGCCGCGTTCGCGACGATCGCGTCGCGGAAATACGCGGCGAGCCCAGCGTGGTGCTTCTCGTAGTTCTGCGCGAAGCGCTCGTCGGCGACGTACATCTCGCCGAGCCCGACGTGGATCTGCGACGTGCACGCGTAGAACCATCGATCGATGTGCATGCGATGGCGCTCGGCGAGATCCATCGCGCGCGCGTCGGCGGCGGGCACGCCCGCTTTCATCAAATCGGCGAGCGCGATCGAGATCGCGTCCGCGTCGGCTTGGATGCGTGACCAATCTTCCTTCGTGTAGCTCTTCGTGCGGCGCGCGCTCTCGGCGTACGCGTCGGTCTTGCCCCAACGGGCCTTCGCTTCTTCCTCGAAGCCCAGAAACATTTCCTTCGGATCCATGGTTTCACCTTTCTCGATCGCAAGGAGCGTTCGATCGACGAGATCGAGCAGCGCCTTCGTTTGCTCGGCTTGTTCCACGAGCTTCTTTCGGTGCGTCACGAGCGCGTCGCGCCGATCGAACTTCGGGTCGGCGAGCGCGCGCGCGATGTCTTCGAGCGCGAAGCCGATCGCGCGGAAGAAGAGCACCTGCTGAAGACGTTCGAGATCGCGCTCGGTGTAGAGGCGGTAGCCGGCGTCGCTACGCGCGGACGGCCTGACGAGGCCGATGTCGTCGTAGTGATGCAGCGTGCGAACGCTGACGCCCGCGATCGATGCGAGCTGACCGATCTTGAACATGATGGATTCGTACGACCTCACGCCGCGTGAGGGTCAAGGCGAAATCGAAAATATTTTTCAGCCGAGTGGGCCGATCGCGCTCTCGACAGCAGCGGCGAGCGAGCGATCGAAGACGAGCGATGCGGCGGCTTCGATGTCGCGGTAGAGCGGGCGGTCTTCGGTCATCGGCGCGATGCGCGTGCGCACTTTGTCGAGCGCGGCGCGCACGCCGCGGCTCGGCGTGAGTGGCTTTCGTTGATCGAGCCCCGCGGCCGCCGTCATGATCTCGATCGCGAGCGCGCTGCGCACGTTTTGGATCACGCGACCGAGCTTGAGCGCCGACACGCTCCCCATGCTCACGTGATCTTCTTTGCCCGCCGACGACGGAATCGAGTCGACCGACGCGGGGTGACACAAGACTTTGTTCTCGCTGACGAGCGAAGCCGACGCGACCTGCGCGATCATGAAGCCGGAGTGGAGGCCGCTCCCGGCCGCGAGAAACGCCGTGAGCCCCGTCGAGAGCGCGGGGTTCACGAGCTGCTCGACGCGGCGCTCGCTGATGTTCGCAAGCTCGGCGCACGCGATCGCCGCAAAATCGAGCGCGAGCGCGAGCGGCTGGCCGTGGAAATTCCCGCCGCTGATCAGGTCTGCGTCGGCTCCATCGTTGACGAACACGCTCGGATTGTCCGTCACGCTGTTGATCTCGCGCTCGATCACCGAGCGAACGAACGCGAGCGCGTCGCGCGTCGCGCCGTGAACCTGCGGCACGCACCGGAGCGAATACGCGTCTTGCACGCGGCCGCAGTGCGCGTGGCTGTCCATGATCTCGCTGTCCGCGAGGAGCGCGCGGAAGTTCTTCGCGACGATCGCTTGCCCGGGGTGCGGGCGCGCCGCGTGGAGGCGCGCGTCGAACGGACGCGCGGAGCCCTTCAACGCTTCGAGGCTCATCGCGGCTGCGACATCCGCCGCGATGCAGAGGCGCTCGGCATCGAGGAGCGCGAGCGCGCCGAGCGACGCCATGAGCTGCGTCCCGTTGATGAGCGCGAGCCCCTCCTTCGCTTCGAGCACGACGGGCGCGATGTCGACCTCCGCGAGCACCTCGCGCGCGGGCCGGTACGTTGGTACATTGTTACCTTGGTCGCTTGGTACCCAGAGCGCGGCCTCGCCTTCGCCGATCATCGCGAGCGCGAGGTGCGCGAGCGGCGCGAGATCGCCCGACGCGCCGACGGAACCCTGCGACGGGATCCGCGGCAAGACTCGGCGATTCAGCATCTCGACGAGCGTGTCGAGGACGATCGCGCGAACGCCCGAGCACCCGAGCGCGAGCACCTGCGCCCGAAGGAGCATGATCCCGCGAACCTCGTCGGGCCGGAGCGATGGACCGACGCCCGTCGAGTGCGATCGGACGAGGTTCTTCTGAAGCGCGCGGATGTCCGCCGCCGAGATGCGCGTCTCCGAGAGCGCGCCGAATCCCGTGTTCACGCCGTAGACGTTGGGCGCGGCGTCACCCGCTCGGGCGATCGCATCGACGGCCGCGCGCGATCGCACGACCGCCGCGCGTGCATCCGAGTCGACGGCGACTACGCGTCCTCTCCGCGCGACGTCCTCGAGATCCTCGGGCCGAATGGGCGTGCCGAGCATCACGTTGTGTGATGAGGCCGTCATGTGCCGCCCATATACCATCGCGAAAGCGCGCACGTAATGTAGTATGCGCAGGCTCATGCGTCCGCTCGGCTCCTTGCCTCTGCTCGCGCTGTTCTTGATCGTGCCGGCCGCGGCTCACGCCGACGACGAGCAGACCCCGCGCGTCCCCGAGGACTTCGATCGCCTCGTGCTCGACACCGGTCGCATCAAGATGCCAAAGCCCGACGCCGACAAGCTCCGCGTCGACGTGCGCGGCGAGCTCCAGCTTCGCGGGCAAGGTCAGAACGCGTTCCCGATGGACGTGAGCGCGTCGCAAATCGACGCGCACCCGGGCGCGATCTCGGACTCGCTCGGACAGCACGGCTTCTTCACGCAGTGGGTTCGCCTCACGCCGAAGCTCCAGTACCGCGATTGGCTTCAGGTCGTCATTCAACTGAACTTGTTCGGCAACTACGTCTTCGGCGACACGACGCACGACGTGTGGCCCGATCACGCCGCGCGCGACGACGGCGGCGACGCGTGGAGCTACATGCAGCTTCGCTGGGCCTACGCACAATTCCTCACGAAAATAGGCCTATTTCGCATCGGCCAGCAGTCGAACCATTGGGGCATGGGCATCCTCGCGAACGACGGCGACCACCCTTCGCTCTTCGGCGATTATCGAAATGGAAATCTCGTCGAGCAGATCATGTTCGCGACGCGGCCCGCCGGCAAAGACAGCCCGTTCGCGCTCGTGCTCGGCGGGAACCTCGTCTACTCCGATCCGCAGGCGCTTCTCTATCGCAGGCGACATCGCGTTTCAAGGCGTCCTCGCCGGCTTCTACGACAAGGGGCCGAACCAGCTCGGCGTGTTCGCCGTGCTCCGCTCGCAACAAACGAATCGCACGGCCGCGCAATACGCCGACTACTCCGACAACATCGTCGCCGCCGCGGTCGACATCGCCGGACACTTCGCGACGCCCATCCCGGGCAACCCGTCGACGTATCTCTATGGCGCAGGCGAGGTCGCGTTCATCTTGGGATCGACGAACGAGCTTCGCTCGGCCGACCAAGCGCTGACGGGTCAACTCACCGCGATTCAATCGTACGGCGGCGCGGCGAGCATCGGCGTCGTTCACGAAGCGCGTCGCGCGGGCGACGCAGCGCCGAGCGGGCAAGTCCCCGTGAGCTCGTCGCCGCTCGCGTCCGCGGACGATCCGCGAACGTGGGGCGACATCGCCGTGCAGCTCGAGGTCGGCTACGCGTCGGGCGACGCAAACCCGTACGACACGACCGAGCACCGCTTCACGTTCGATCCGAACCACAAAGTCGGGCTCGTGCTCTTCGACGAAGTGATGCGCTGGCAAACCGCGCGCGCGTCTGCCGCGGCGCAAGATCCTCTTCTGCAAAATGGAACGCGCCCGACGCCCGGCGTGAACTTGCTCCCGTCGCACGGCGGCGTGTTCGGCGCGGAGTATCTCTATCCGACGATCATCGTTCGACCGAAGCCGTGGGTCGATTTCGAAAGCGGGCGCGGTCATCGCGCCGACGACGGCCGATCTCGTCGACCCGTATCGCGTCGCGACGCAAGGCGCGTACGTGAACTACCGCGGCGGCGATGGGCATCGCCACGATCTCGGCATCGAGCTCGACGGCGGCTTCGAGTTCCGCTTCGTCTCGACCGCGGGCTCACCGTGCAGCTCGGCGCACAAGCGGGCGTGCTCTTTCCGGGCGGCGCGTTCGCCGACGCGAGCGGATCGATCATGAACGCGCCCTGCATCGTCGTCGGCCGTGGCGGACTGCAGTTCTGAGAGAACCATCATGAAGTACCGACTCCTTCTCGTCGCGATCGTGGCGTGCTCGATGGATCGAAATCCCGAGCGGTCTTCGTCCGACGCCGGCAGGTCCCGGCGCGACGGTCATCTTCGACACGCTCGAGCGTCCGCTCCCGAACATTCCGCTGCCGAACGACGTCGCGACGTTCGCCGATCCCACGAGCCGCACCGGCCGCCGCATCAACGCGTGCGCTCTTCTCGCCGACGTACATGGAGACGACGGCGCGCCAAGCATTCGACGACATCGAAGGCTGGGGAACGTTCGCGCCGATCACCGTCGCGTTCCAAAAAGCGCCGGGCGCGGACCCGAGCAAGCCCGCGATCGATCTCGACGCGTTCGCGCGCACATGCAGGGCGACGGCTATCGCTTCGAAGACGATCCCGTCTACGTCGTGAACCTCACGACGGGCATCCCGATGGTGCTCGACATGGGCAACGGAAACTTCACCGTCGCGCTGCGCGATCCGCAGCGCTACTGGCCGAACGATCCGCACGTCGCGACGTCGAACCTCCTCTTCGAGACGAACGAAGAAGGCGCCGGGCTCCTTCAAGGCGACTACACGCCGGCGCTCGATCAAGACTTCGACGGCGTGCTCGATCACCCGAACACGTGGGGCCGCTGAAGCGGCCAGATCCCCGGCGTCGACGACATGCTCACGTGGTACGAGCGCGAGACCGACACGCTCATCATGCGTCCGGTCCTGCCGCTCGAAGAGAAGACGGAGTACGCCGTCGTGCTCACCGATCGCCTGAAGGGCAGCGACGGCAATCCCGGTGAAGAGCCCGTTTCCGTTCGTGCATCACCCGTCGCAAGTCGACGCGATGACGCGATTGCAAACCGTGCTCTCGAGCACCGAGCACGCGAACTACTACGGCGACATCGCCGGCACCGGGCTCGATCACGTCGCGTTCGCGTGGACGTTCACGACGCAGCCCGTGATCGAAGACATGCGCCTTCTTCGCGACGGCCTCTATGGTCAGCGGACCGTTCGCGTCCTTCGCCACGCAGTTCCCCGCGAAGACGACGGTGCTGCCTGCGGCTGGAAAAGTCTCCGGCGATCCGAGCGCGCAACCCGCCGGGTGGAAGATCGGATCCGGCGTGCGGACCGCACGCGGCGAATCCGTTCATCGTCGATCCGAACTGCCCGACGTGTACAAGGCGCTCCAAGATTCTGTACTCGCAGGTCTTCGATTACGACAAAGGCGACATCGCGGGGCTCAACGACGAAAACCAATTCGTCGATCACGTCGTCATCGGCACGTTCGACTCGCCGTTCTTGGAAGGCGATCCGAAGGGACAAGATCCCGACGCACGCTTCCACGTGAATTTCCAAGACCGGTCAGGGCGACATCCGCAGCGATACCGTGAGCTGGATGATGACCGTGCCGAAGCAACAAGGCGCCTACAAGCAGCCATTTCCGATCGCGCTCTTCGGTCACGGTGTTGGCGGCAACTTCACCGAGGCGCTCCTTCACGGCGGCAACTACGCGCGCAACGGCGTCGCGATGGTCGTCATCAACATGCCGCAGCACGGGTTGCCGAACGACTTGTCCGTGACCGTTCCCGCGAAGGCCGACCTCCTCCCCGATTGTCTCGCGCCATGGGTCGACGCGGTGCTGACGACGCGCGCGCTCGATCGCAACGGCGACGGCATCCCGGATCCGGGTTGGTGGTGGTGGACGAGCCACATCGCGAACGTCCGCGACAACGTCCGCCAAGGCACGCTCGACGAGATGCAGCTCACGCGCATCTTGCGAACGTTCGACGGCAAGACGATGAGCGGTCAGGACTTCAACGACGACGGCAAAGAAGATCTCGCCGGAGACTTCGACGCAGACGGCGTGCCCGACGTCGCGGGCTCGCAAAACATCTACGCCGCGGGCGAGTCGCTCGGCGGCATCATGAGCGAGATCCAAGGCGGCATCGATCATCAGCTCGCGGGGACCGTGCCGATGTCCGGCGGCGGCGGCCTCACGGACATCGGTTATCGCAGCTACGGCGTCACCGAATCGTTCGGGCAGCTCTTCGGCCCGCTGCTCATCGGCGTCCCCGCGTCGCTCTACCCGCCGAAGAAAAACAGTGACGGCACGACGACGCTCCAGACGAACTGCCAGAGCAACCAAATCACGGTTCGCTTCTTCGTCGAGGACGGCGACGACATTCCGCAAGTCGAAGTTGCGTGCTTGAACGCGCCGACCGAGGCGGGACCGAACAAGACCGTCGTCCTCACGAACCTCTCTTCGCCGGCGAATCAAGTGCACTGCGCGCGCACGCTCGCGGACGGGAGCTTCCGCATCGAGTTCGGCGCGACGTACCTCGACGATCTCGACATCCAGTTCTACGACGAAGCCGACGCGGTCGATTCGTACAAGACGTGCATCGTGAAGAACGACGCGCCGGTTGGACGTCACATCTCGAAGTGGGAGCAGCCCGCGCCCGCGTATCACGCGACCGGCGACGGCTCGACGTGTCCGACCGCCGCGTGCGCGCAGTTCATGAATCGATTCTTCCCCGTCGGCACGCAGCTGAACGCGCCGCAAGACGGGCTCGGGTTCAAACGCAACGGCGTCGACGCGCGGCGCTTCTGGTTCCTCGCGCAGATCGGCGTCGATCCCGCTGACCCGATCAACTACGCGCCGTATTACATGATGCGCCCGCTGCTCGATCCCGACGGCAACCCGACGCCGCCGCGCGCGCTCATCTCGACGACGACGACGGGCGACGCATTCGTCAACCTCGAGACGGGATTCAACTTCGCGCGCGCGGCGGGCGCGCTTCCGTTCCTCGCGCCCGATGCGCTCTCGCGTTACCCCGAGTACGCGGACTACGTCACGCCGCAGCCACTCTACGACGCGTTCGGCCAGAGGACGCCGAACCAAGTCTTGATCGAGAATTACCAAGTCGAAGGCGTCGCGCGTTTCGGTCGCAGGCCCGCGGGTCCGAACTGCAACATCAACTACGACACGTCGAACCCGACGCTCTGCCCGAGCCCGCCGACGGCGGACGCAACGACGTGCGCGAACACGCTCTACGACGCCGACTGGTGCAGCGAAGGGCTCAATCGCTACGACGCCGAGCATCCGACGAGCCCGCTCAGGCTCGCGCGCATCGCGGGGCTTCACGTCGATCCGCAGAATCCGCAAACGCTCCTCGCGGCGTGGGCGCCGCGCATCAAGGGCGTTCCGTTCTCACCCGACGACCAAGCGTGGGACGCGAGCGCGCCCGTCATCGGCGCGATCAGCGTCTACATCAAACCCGGCGGGCAACACACGTGGGACGCGCCCGACAACTGCAAGATCTGGGACGACGCGAAGTACGGCGGCAACATGGCAGCGCACTTCTTCCAGAGCGGCGGCAAGGATCCGTATTACTTGAGCCACCCGTCGTCGCATGAGTGCTTGCAGGCGCTGAACTGTCCGTTCTTCGAGCATTAGGCGCTAGCTCGACTTTCGAGCCAATGCGAGGAGCGCGACGTTCGACGGAACCTTCGTGAGAAACGTGGTGCGATTCGGCTCCGCGAGGCGCGCGGCGCGCGATTCCACTCGGTCGCGGCCGCGTTTGAGGATCGCGCGCGCGGCGGCTTCGTCTCCGCACGCGAGGCGCGCGCGCGCGACGGCGAGGTAGACGTCCGTCTCGCCGGAGTCGATTCCGCCGAGCGAGTCGAGGATCGAGAGCGCTTCTTCGGCCGGGACGCGCGCGTCTTCGGGTGACGCGCACGCGACGAGAATGCTCGCGCGCACGGCGAGCGCATACGCGCGGAGCGGCGGCGTCGACGCGAGGAGCTCGAGCGCGCGATCGATCTCGCGCAGCGCGCCCGCTTCGTCGTGCGCCGCGATGCGCGCGTTGGCGAGATAGATGCGCGTTCCTCCCGCCATGCGCGCGTGGCCCTGCGCGTCGAACTCGCGCAGCGCGGACTCGAGCATCGCCTGCCCCTCTTCGAGCGCGCCGGTGCGCACGAGCGCGTAACCCGTGTTCTGCGCGGCCATCGCGACGACGCTGCGGAGGCCCATCTTCTCCGCTTCGGCGAGCACGATGCGTCCCTCTTCGATCGCGCCGCGATCATCGCCCACCTCGAGCCGCGCATAGACCACGTTGCCGCGTTGCTGGAGCGCGTTGCGCCTGTCGCCGATCTCGGCGAATCGATCGGCCGCTTCGCGCGCGCCCGCGAGGTACCCATCGAGATCGCCCGACGCCATCGCGCAGATCGAGCGGGCGCGCGCATAGCGCGCTCGAAGCGTCGGGTTCTCTGCCGCGAGCTCCTCGACGATCGGTTTGGTGTCGCGCAAGATCGCCTTCGCGAGATCGATCTGACCTTGGAGCGGGAGAAACGCGGCGGAGATGAGGAGCGCCGTGGTGCGCGCGCCGCGCGCGTCGGGTGCCGCGTTCGAGACGAGGATGCGCCGCGTGTGCGCGAGAGCGCTCTCCGGTTTTCCGAGACGCGAGCACGCGGCGACGAGGTAGCCCGCGGCGGAGAAGAAATCGGCGGTCGTGGAGTCGCCGAAGAGCTCGAGCGCGCGCGTCGCGTGATCCGAAGCTTCGCGCAGATCGCCGAGCCAGAACGACGCCTCCGCGCGCAAACGCTCCGCGCGCCCGAGGAGCGCGCCCTGCGCGCCGCAGCGGATCGCGGCGTTCACGCGATCGCCGACGCCGCCGAGATCGGTCGACGCGAGCGCGCTCTGCGCGGCATCGACGTACGCACGCGCAGCGAGGCCGAGCTCGCCGCCCATCTCCGCGTGCGCCGCGACGATCATCGGATCGGTGTGGAGCGCCGTGTCGAAGAAGCGCGCGGCGAGCTTGTGCCCGAGCGCTTTGTCTTCCTCGGTCAGCGTCGCGTACGCGGCGTCGCGCAAGAGCGAATGGCGGAACGTCGCGTCGCCGTCGCCCGCGCCGTGACCCACGGCGATGATCTCGGCTTGCTCGAGCTCCCCCAGCGCGACCGCGAGCCACGCGTCGTCCGGATCGCAACCAACGAGCGCCGCGACGGCCGCGGGCGACGCGCGCTGACCGACGATGCTCGCCGCGCGCAAGACGCGACGCGCTTCCGGCGAGAGCGTCTCGAAGCGCGACGCGACGACCGCCGTCGTCCCGCCGAGCTGATCGAGCGCACGCCCATCGCGTGCGCCGCGCGCGAGCTCTTCGAGCATGAACGCGTTCCCTTCGCCGCGCGCGACCATCTCCGCGACGAGCGCTTCGGATGCGCCTTCGCCCGCGATGTCGCGCACGAGCTTCTCCGCCGCGCGTTTGCCGAGCCCCGCGAGCGGAAGCCGCGTGAGCGCGCGGCCCGCGAACGCGTTCGGATGCGACGTGTCGAAATCCGGACGCGCAAGACCGAAGAGAAACAGCGGGCGGCTCTCGAGCTCGCGCACGAGCACCTCGATCAACCGGAAGCTCGCGCGATCGCACCACTGGAGATCGTCGATCGCGAGGACGAACGGCGACGCGCACGACGCGGCGACGAGATCGACGAACGCGCGCTGGATTTGGTCGCTCATCGTCATCGCGTCCGTGCGCGCGGCGAGGAGCGCGAGGCTCGGCGAGAGCGTCGCGCCGAGGATGTCGCCGATGAAGTCCATCACGCGCGCCTTCGCGTCTGGCGCGAGGTCCGCGCGTGCGACGTAGCCGGCGAGCCGCGCGTGGCGCTCGTCCGGCAGGTCCCCGCGCGAAATGGACGCGACGGCGCACGCGATCTCCGCCGCGACCGCGAGCGGCGACTCCGCCATCGTCTCGTCGATGCGCACGAAACGGATCGTGACCTCGCTGTCGTCGCGCTCGCGAAGTCGCGCGAGGAGCTCGCTCGAGAGGCGCGTCTTGCCCGCGCCCGGCGGCGCCGTCACCAGCGCGACGCGCGCGGCGCCTTCGCTCGCGACTTCTTCGGCGAGCGACGACAGCGTGACGAGCTCTCGCTCTCGTCCGACGATCGGGTGTGACGGGAGCGGCTGCGCGCCGATGTCGACGACCTCGTGGAGCCCACCGCGCGACGCGATGACCGCCGCGCCGCGGAGAAGCGCGTTCGTGAGGTCGTCGACGATCACGCCCTCCGCGCCCGCCGACGCCGCGCGACGCGAGAGATCCACCGCGCGATCGACGACCTGCCCGAGCGGAACACCACGACGAATGCGCTCGAGCCCCGACGCGAGCACGACCGCTCCGCCGATCTCGCGCGCGAGCTCACGCGCCGCGAGCGCAGCGCGCGTCGCACCCGCTTTCGCGCCGAGCGCGCCGGGCTTCATCGTCGCGAGCACGGAGCCGTCCGCCATCACGTCCGCGTGCGCGCCGAAACGCCGCTCGAACTCTTCCGCGTCGAAAGCGCGATCGCTCGACGCTTGCGTTCGCCCGTGCGCGTCGGCGCTCTCCGCGGCGCGCATCCCGAGAAGAACGTGCACGACGACGCGCTCGTCCTCGGTGATCGACTCGGGGAGCACGCTCTCGGGCGACCTCACCGAGAGCGGCGGTGGCGCGTCGCGGAACAAACGCGCGACCGCGCGCCCATCGGCCGGACGCACGTGCGGATTCTTGGCGAGGAGGCGCGCGACGAGCTGCTCGAGCGCGACCGACGCGGAGGGAACGAGCGCGCGCAGCCGCGGCGGCTCGTCGAGCAAGACTTTGGCGAGCACGGCGACGGGATGCTCTCCCGCAAAGGGCGGCCTTCCCGTCAGGCACTCGAACAAGACGCACCCGAGCGCATACACGTCGGCGCGCGCGTCGACGTCGCGGCTCGCGCGCGCTTGCTCCGGTGCCATGTATCCGGGCGTCCCCACGATGAGACCCGTCCGCGTGTGACGCGTCGACCGATCGCCCACCGCGACGCCGAAGTCGATGAGCATCGCGCGCGCGACGTCGTTGTCGTGCAAGATCACGTTGCTCGGTTTCACGTCGCGATGAACGATGCCGAGCGCGTGCGCCTCACCGAGCGCGTCGCCGAGACGCGCCACGAGATCGCGCGCCTCGCTCTCCTCGAGCGGCCCGCGCGCGAGACGCTCGGCGAGATCCTCGCCCTCGAGCCATTGCATGACGAGGTACGGCTCTCCCTGCTCCGCGCGACCATGCGCGACGTAGCGCACCACCGCAGGATGCTCGAGCCTCGCGAGCAGCGATGCCTCGCGCTCGAATCGCTCCGCGTACGCCGGGGACGCGTCGATGAGCGTCTTCACCGCGACGAGCTGCCCGCCGTGGCGCAAGTCGCGCGCACGAAAGACGATGCCCATGCCGCCCTCGCGCACGATGTCGCCGATTTCGAAGCGGCCCCCCAAGAGGTCGCCGCACTGCATGACCCGAGGCTACGCTACAGTGCGGGCAACATGAAGGCTCGATCGCTGGCGCTCGTGCTCGTCTTGGGCTGCAGCATGGATACGATTCCCGGCGGGTTGCAGGCGACGCCGCCCGGTGATGGTCCCGTCGTCGTGTTCGATCTCATGCGTCGTCCGCTTCCCGAGATCCCCGCGCCGAACGACGTCGCCACGTTCGCCGATCCGACGAGCCGCACCGGCCGTCGCATCAACGTCAGCATGATCGCGCCGACCGATCTCGAAGAAGACGCGCGCAGCGGGTTCGCCGAGATGGAAGGATGGGGCACGTTCGCGCCGATCAGCGTGAGCTTCGCGCGCGGCGCGGGCATCGCGCCCACCGAGGCCGCGATCGATCTCGAAGCGGTGCGCGCGTCGATGCAGCGCGATGGTTTCGATCTCACGAACGATCCCGTCTACGTCGTGAACCTCACGACCGGCGTGCCCGCGCTGCTCGACGTCGGCGGCGGCGCGTTCCCGCGCACGATTCGCGATCTCGGAAACTACTACCCGAACGATCCGCGCGTCACCGAGCAGAACTTCTTGCTCGAGACCGCCGAAGAAGGCGCCGGGCTTTCTCAAGCGGATTACACGCCCGCGCTCGACAACGATTTCGACGGCGTCCTCGATCATCCCGACACGCTCGCGTCGCTCCTTCATCCGGGCGGCGGACAGGTTCACGGCGTCGACGATCTGCTCGGCTTCTACGAACGCGAGACGGACACGCTCATCTTGCGACCGATCGTGCCGCTGAAGGAAAAGACCGAGTACGCCGTCGTCCTCACCGATCGACTGCATGACACGCTCGGGCGCTCTGCGCGTTCGCCGTTTCCGTTCGTCTATCACCCGTCGCAGGAGAATTCGATCGCGAAGCTCCGCGCGGTCCTCGCCGATTCGGGACGCGCCAACTACTACGGCGACCTCGCGGGCTCGGGCCTCACGCACGTCGCGTTCGCGTGGACGTTCACGACTGCGCCGCAAGTCGAGGACCTCAGGCTCCTCCGCGATGGTCTCTTCGGTCACGGCCCGTTCGCGCATTTGCAAATGAATTTCCGCCGAAGATGACCGCGTTTCGATCGGCGGGCCTCATCGCGGATCAAACGGCTGCGGGGCAACCTCCGGGGTGGAGCGATGATCCGAAATGCCAATCGACGAAGCTCCATCCGTACATCGTCCGCGTGAGCGACGTGACCGACACGCTCAAGCAAGTCATCGGTCGCGTCTTCTCGCTCGACCCCGACACGGAGAACGCGCTCATCGCGTCGTTCGATGCGATCGACTACTTCGTCATCGGGGGTTATCCGCTCGCGTATTTCATCGGCCCCGATCCCGCGCACGAAAATCCAGACGATCGATTCCAAGTGAACTACCAAACCGGCGCGGGCCGCTTCGCGACCGACATGGGCCACTTCTGGCTCGCGGTGCCGAAGGCGCAGCCGCAAAAAGGTTTCGTGCAGCCGTTCCCCACGGTCGTGTGGGGACACGGCTCCACGCTCAACGGCGCGGAGATCGTGATCCGCGCCGGCTACTTCGCGAAGCAAGGCCTCGCGATCCTCGGGTTCGATGGTCCGGGCCACGGGCTCGCGCTCGACAACGGCACCGCGCTGCTCTTGCAGGGATTGTTGTATAATACATGTTTGGTGCCGTGGGCCACGGCGATCGAGTCGGGCCGCGCGCACGATCTCGACGGCGACGGCACGCCCGACCCGGGCGGCTACTTGTGGACCGCGCACATCTTCCACTCGCGCGACAACATCCGGCAGACCGTGCTCGACGGCATCCAAGCGGGGCGCGTGCTGAAGACGTTCGATGGACGCATCGGCGATCAGGACTACAACGACGACGGCACGAGCGACGTGCTCGGCGACTTCGACGGCGACGGCACGCCGGACGTCGGCGGCAGCGCGGACCTCTACTCATCGGGCGATTCGTACGGCGGCATCTTCGCGATGATTCACGGCGCGATCGATCCGAACGTCGTCGCCGCGGGATCGATCTCGGGCGGCGGCGGGCTCACGGACGTCGCGTCGCGATCGTACGGCGTCGTCGATTCGGTCATCGAGCAGCTCATCACGCCCCTCATCATCGCGGTGCCCGCGTCGTCGCGACCTTCCGACGGAAACAGCTCGGGCTCCGCGACGCTCTGCTCGAAGGATCAGATGAGCGTGCGGTTCGTGATCAACGATCTCACCAATTCGCGCGAGATGGAGATCGCGTGCTTGAACGCGACGGAGCTCTCGCGCGGGATGACCGTGCTCGCGATCAACGCACGAAACCAGGAGGCGCGGTGCGCGCGCACGCTCTCCGATGGAAGCTTTCGCGTCGCGCTTCCGGCGAGCGCGGGCGATCCCGTCGGCATCCAAATCTTCAATGCGCCCGACGTCGTCGATTCGTACAAGACGTGCAACGTCGCCGCGAGCGCGCCCACCGGCCGAACGATCACGACATGGGAAAAACCCGCGGCCGGGTTTCGCGCGATCGGCGACTCGACGAACACGTGCACCGGCGCGTCGGGATGCCAGCAATATCGCGACACGTTCTATCCCGTCGGCGATCCGCTCGTCGCGCCGCAGAGCGGGCTCGGCTTGCTTCGTCAATCACCCGACGTACGCAAGCTGATCCAGCTCACGCAAGCCGCGATCGATTCGTCGGATCCAATCAACTTCGCGCCGCTCTACATGCTCCAGCCGAACATCGGTCCCGATGGAACGCCCAGCGCGCCGAAACCGTTTCTCACGTCGAACACCGTCGCCGATGGGTTCGTCGTCGTCGCGACGGGGCACGCGTTCGCTCGCGCGCTCGGCGCGCTTCCGTTTCTTCCGCCGACCGCGCTGCCGCGTATGCCCGAGTACGCCGACTACGTCACGCCGGCCGAGATCTTCAACGAGCTCGGCGAGACGCCGAGCGATGCGCTCGCCGATCACTACGTCCTCGAGGGCGTCGCGCGATTGCAGCGCGCGCCGGCAGGTCCCGCGTGCGGCGTGAACTTTCGCGCGAATGCATCGTGCACGAAGACGCAACCGAACGTCGATGCGACCGTGTGCGCGGAGACGATCTTCGATCCCGATTGGCACGCGGAGGGTCGCGATCTCTACGCGGCGCAGCACTTCCCGATCCCGCTGCGGCTCGCGCGACGCACGGACACGCTCGTCGTCGATGCGGGCTCGCTCGCGCAAACGTGGAGCCCGCGTCTCGTCGGCGCGCCGTTCACCGCGGACGGCGCGTGGGTCCCCGATGGAACGCCGCTCGTCGGTTTGATGGACGCGTACGTGAACCCGCAGGGACAGCACGTGTGGACGACGTCCGACCCGTGCAAAGCGTGGGACGACGCCGTCTACTACGACCACGCGCTCGCGCGCTTCCTCGCGTCGAAGGGCAGCGACCTCTATTACCTGTCACACCCGATGACGCACGCCTGCATGGCGGACCAGAGCTGTGATTTTCTCAAGTAAGAATGAGATCGCCAAGGCGCCACGGCGCCAAAAGAATGGAGTGTGGTGCGCGCCACCTAACCTTCTTCTGGCGCCTTGGCGCCTTGGCGATCCTCTTCGGTGTGTTCGTCGTCGCGTCGTGACCAATCAATTGCGCGCCAACGAATCCCGTCGGGCTTGTCGCGGCGTGCGCCGGATGCCGTGCGACGCATCAAGAACATCGTGAGCATCAAGCCCGCCGACGCGATCAGCACCATCGTGACCATGAAACGAGTATAACCCGTAACCCACCGTGCGTTACTTCGTCACCATCCAGAAAGACGCGCCTCCGGTCGAGGTGGAGCTCAAAGAGCTGCCGAGCGGCGCGCTCGACGTGCACATTGGCGGAAAGCGCGTCGACGTGGATCTCGCGATCGTCGGGGAGGCGCTCTCGCTTCTCATCGATGGACGCGTCGTCGATTTGACGACGGAAGGAACGCCGCCGGATCTCGGCGTCGTCGCCAGCGGACATCGCAGCTACGTTCGCGTCGAGAGCGATCGCCAGCGCGCCGCAGCGGCTGCGGCGAAAGGCGGCGCGGGCGGCGGCGAGGACGTCATGCGATCGCCGATGCCGGGTCGCATCGTGCGCATGCTCGTGAGCGTCGGCGACGAAGTCGAGAGCGGTCAGCCTCTCGTCGTGATCGAAGCCATGAAGATGGAGAACGAGCTTCGCAGCAAGCACACCGGAAAAGTCGTCGAGGTGTTCGCCGCGGCGGGCACGGCGGTCGAGCGCGGTGCGAAGCTCTTGCGGCTCGGCGCAAAAGCGTGAGTGCGTAGCGTGCCTCCGAGACTTCGCCTCGCGCATTTGCCGACGCCCATCGCGCACGACGCGCGACTCTCGGAGATGCTCGGCGTCGACTTGTTCGTCAAACGCGACGACATGACGGCCGGCGCGGAGGCCGGCAACAAAATCCGCAAGCTCGAGTTTCTTCTTCGCGACGCGCTCGATCGCGACGCGAAACGCGTCGTCACGTGCGGCGGCATTCAATCGAACCACGCGCGCGCGACCGCGATCCTCGCGCGCCGCCTCGGGCTCGAGTGCGTGCTCCTCTTGCGCGTGACCGATGGCAGCGCGAGCGGCCCGGCGCACGACGCCGACGCCGCGTCGCTCCCGCGGACGGGCAACGTGCTGCTCGATCGCCTCGCCGGCGCGCGCATCCGCACGATCACGCCCGAAGACTACGCGCGCCGAAATGCATGCATGATGCAAGTATCAACCGAGCTCGGCGGAGCGTACGTGATTCCGGAGGGCGGCTCGAACGGGCTCGGCGCGTTCGGCTACGTCGAAGCGATGCGCGAGGTTCGCGAGCAAATCGATCTCGGCCTCGCGGGCGCGAGCGCGCCGTTCGACGTGGTCGTTCACGCGTGTGGCTCGGGCGGCACGGCGGCGGGCGTGGCGCTCGGATGCGCCGCGCACGGCACGGCATCGCGCGTCCTCGCCATCGCGGTATGCGACGACGCGGATTATTTCGAGAGAGCGATCGCGTCCATCGTCGACGAGGCATCGGGCATCGCGTCACTCCCGCGGCCCGCGCCGCTCGTCGTCGACGATCGAAGCAAAGGTCCGCGCTACGGCGTGATGGACGACGCGCAGCGTGCGTTCCTCGTTTCGATCGCGCATGAAACGGGCACGATGCTCGATCCGGTCTACACCGGCAAAGCGCTCTACGGGCTCCGCGCGGCCATCGAGCGCGGCGACGTTGCGCGCGGCGCGCGCGTGCTCTTCATCCACACCGGCGGCTTGCCCGGGCTGCTCGCCGAGGGTGACGCGCTCGCGGGAGAGCTGCAGTGAAGAAAGTCGACGCACGAGCTGCGCTCCGCGATCGCGCGCGCGTCGTCTCTTGGGGCGTCGCGATTTGGAGCGCGATCCTCGTCGCGGGTGCGTACCTCGCGCAGAATCACACCGGCGCGGTGCTCGCGCAGATCGTCATCGCCGAGTTCGGCACGGGACGCCTCGGCGTCGCGTGGTCCGATCCGCTCGCGCCGCTTCCCACCGCGAGCGCGATCGCAAGGCGCGCCGGCCGCGGCGCGCTCTTCGGTGCGGCCGCCGCGGTGATGCTCGTGGGCGCGTCGATCGCGGTGCGCTCCGCGGCGCTCGAGATCGGATCGTTCAGCGTCGTGTCGCTCGTCGCTGGGTTCGTCACGAGCGCGTGCGTCGCCGCGACGGACGAGCTCATCGCGCATGGGCTCGTCTTGCGCGCTCTCGGACCGACGACGACGTTCGCCACGCGCATCGCATCGGGCGCCGCCGCATCCGCCGCGCTCCACTTCGGCACGCGACCGAACGCGACGTGGATCTCCGTCGCCTTCGCGCTCTTCGGCGGTGCCGCGACGACGTCGCTCTGGCTTCGCGATCGCGGCGCGTGGATCGCGATCTCCGCGAGCGCCGCATTTCTCTACGTCACCGGCCCGCTCTCGAAAGGCGCCGTGCTCGACGTCCGCGCCCCGGTCGATCTCGACGCGACGCTCGTGGGCCTCGCATGCGCAGCGGTGTTTGCCGCATCCGCCATCGTTTGGGCTCGCGGGAAGGACTCGGGTAGCATCGCGCCATGAGTCAGGACGGCGAATTCCCCCACCCCGCCGACTCCGTGCGCGAAGTCGCGAGCGAAGAGTTTCTCTTCCATCTCTATCGCGGCGCCGAGCTCCTCCAAGATGCACGCGTTCACGAGGCGAAGGAAGAGCTCGAGGCCGCGCTCGGTCTCCAGCCGCGCGATCCAAAAGGTCAGGATCTCCTCGCCGTCGTCTACTTCCGGCTCGGTCTCTATCCGCGCGCGATTCAGATTTACGAGAAGCTCCATCGCGACAACCCGAGCGACGCGTCGCTCATGGTGAACCTCGCGCTTTGTTATTTGAAGACCGGGCAGTCGCAGTCCGCGCGTGAGGTGCTCGAGGCGCTCGTGCAGGTCGCGCCCGATCATCGGCGCGCATGGGGATATCTCGGTCTCGCGCACGAGCGGCTCGGCGATCTCGAGAAGGCGGAGTTCGCGTTCGAGCGTGCTGGACATCGACAAATGGCAAGGCGAGTCGCCGCGCAACGCGAAGCGCCTCCCGCGTCGATGGCCGCTCCGCAGGCGAACCCGAACGCAGCCGAGGACGCCGCCATCCGCGCGACCGCCGCCGTCGCGTTTCAAGAGCTCGACTCGGGCGAGCTGTCGTTCGCTCTCGCGGAGCCCGCGATGCGTCGCACCGAATCGGGCACGTGGCGCGCGATCGAGCTCGGCACGTCGATACGCGCTCCGTCCGTTCCACCACCCGCACCACAGGCCGCGCCCGTGCCCCAAGCGTCGCACGCGCCACCGCAGGTTTCGCAACGCCCCGCCGCGACGCGCGCGCCGCGCACCGTGAGCGATCTCGCGTCGACGAGCCTCGTCGGCGCGACCGACGTTCGCGTGCGCCTCCATTCGTCGGGCCTCGTCGTCGTCACGGCGCCGCAAGGTTTCGCCGCGCGCCTCGGCGCGCTCCGCGCCTACTCCGGCGCACTCGAGACCGCGGTGCTCGAGCGTCAAACGCGCACGCCATCGCCCGAGCCGTTTGGCGGTCTCGGTAATCCGCTCCTCAAGATGAAGGTGGAAGGCCCCGTGCTCCTCGGTCCGCGTTCCGCGCATCGACTCTTGCCGCTCGCCGTGGAAGAAGGCACCGCGTTCTTCCTTCGCGAGGACGTCGTGCTCGCGTTCGACTTGGCGCTCACGTTCGAGAATGGCCGCCTCACGTTCGGCGAGACCGACTCCGTGCCCATCGCGCAGTTTCGCGGCGAGGGCGCCGTCGTGCTCGAGCTCATCGATCCGATCGTCTCTCTCGAAGCGACGCAAGCGCGTCCGGTGGTCGCGCGTCGCGAGGCGCTCGTTGGTTGGTTTGGGCGTCTCCTTCCGCGCGCGGTTCCGATGAGCGAAGCGCCGTCGGGTCAGCGCGGTCTCTTGAGCTTCTCGGGCGAAGGCACCGTGCTCGTCGCGGGACGTTGAACATGGGCTCGATCCGCGAGGACGCGGTCAACATCCCGAACCTCCTCACGACGCTGCGCATCGTGATGATCCCGGTGTGCCTCTTCTTCCTCGACGAGGACACGCTACGCGCGGGGTTTTGGGCCGCGCTCGTCTTCACGCTCGCAGCGATCACCGATCTCGTCGACGGCTGGCTCGCGCGCAAGCTCAATGTCGTCAGCGTGCTCGGAAAATTGCTCGACCCGCTCGCCGACAAGCTCATCGTGATGGCGACGCTCGTGTGGATGGTGCCGATGGGCCGCGTTCCCGCATGGGTCGTCGTGCTTCTTCTCGGACGCGACATCGCCGTCACGGGTCTTCGCAGCGTCGCCGCGAGCGAAGGCGTCGTGATCGCGGCCGGCGAAGAAGGCAAAGCGAAGACCGCGCTCCAAATGATCGGCATCATCTGTTTGATCCTCGGTTACCCGTATCACCTGTCGTACGCCGGCATCGATCTCGGCGCGGTCGATCTCATCCACGCAGGCCGCATGCTCGTTTACTTGTCGATCATCTTCTCGCTCGCGAGCGCCGCGCAGTACGTGAGGCTCTTCGTCCTCGCCGTCGAAGCGAAGGAGAAGAAGCGCGAAACCTAAAGGTCGACGAGCTCGCGAAACCACAGCTCGAGGACGAGCAGCGTCCACACGTGGTCGGGGCTCGATGTTCCGTCGTCGATGCCTTCGACCAGCGAACGCACCGCGCGCGGGTCGAAGAGTCCGCGCTCGGTCGCGCGCTTGTCGAGCAGCACGTCGCGCGTCATCTCGTGCAGGTCCCGCCGCATCCAGCGCTCGAGCGGAAGCGCGAAGCCACGCTTGATGCGGTGGCGCGTGCGCGGTGGGAGGAGCTTCCGCGTCGCGCGCCGCAAGATCCATTTCCCACGCGCGCGCATCATCATGTGCGCGGGCAGGCGCGCGGCGAGCTCGATCACGTCCGTGTCGAGGAACGGACAACGCACTTCGAGCGAGTGCGTCATCGACGCGATGTCCACCTTCGGGTTGATGTCGCCTTCGAGGTACGTGTTGAAGTCGAGATCGCACAGCTTGCCCATCGCGGAGGTCGCCGCGCTCGCCGCGAGGATGCGATCGAACTCGCGGACGACGGCGTCCGACATCGCGCGCGTCATCGGCTCGAGGTAGAGCGCGCGCTTGTCGTCGGCGGAGAACTGGCCGACGAGCCGCGCGTAACGCGCTGCCTCGCCGAGCGCGAGCGTGTCGCCGAAGTGCGCGAGCGACGGCTTCACCGCGCGGACGACGGTGCCGAGCGCGGCGCGCAACGCGACGCGTCCGGCGCGCGGGAGCGCATCGTGGAGGTGGCCGATGCGCGCGTTCGTGTAGCGCTTGTATCCGGCGAAGAGCTCGTCGCTCGCGTCGCCCGAGAGCGCGACGGTGACGTGCTCGCGTGTCATGCGCGCGAGGTAGAACGTGGCGATCGCCGAGCTGTCGGCGAACGGCTGCCCGTGATGGCGCACGGTCGATGCGAGCACCGACGTCATCTCGGGCGTCACGGTCTGTTCGTGATGCTCGGTTCCGAAACGCTTCGCGATGAGCCGCGCGTAAGGAAGCTCGCTGTCGCCCGCATCCGGAAAACCGATGCTGAACGTCTTCACGGGACGAGGTGACGCCTCCGACATCAGCGCGACGATCGTGGAGCTGTCGAGACCGCCGGAGAGAAAAGCACCGAGCGGAACGTCCGACACGAGGCGCTTACGAACCGCCGCGCGGAGGAGTCGCAAGAGCTCTTCTTCCGCGTCCGATGCGCTTCCGTGAAACGCATCGCGCGGCTTCGACCAATAGCGGACGAGCCGCGGTTCGGCTCCCGGCTCGAAGACGGCGACGTGCGCCGCCGGCACTTTGTGGATGTCGCGATATGCGGTGCGCGGCGACGGAACATATTGCAGCGTGAGGTACGCATCGATCGCGCCGAGATCGATCTCTGGGCGCTGATCGCGAAACGCGACGACGAGCGACGAAGCCTCCGACGCGAACGCGACGCCCGACGGAAGCGCGCGCCAGTAGAGCGGCTTTTTCCCGGAGCGATCGCGCGCGGCGAGCACGCGGCGATTCTTCGCGTCGTAGATCAGAATCGCGAACATGCCGTCGAGCCGCGACGCGAAATCCTCGCCGTGCTCCTCGTAGAGATGAACGACGACCTCGCTGTCGCAGCGTGAGCGAAATCGATGACCGCGCGCTTCGAGCTCGGCGCGGAGCGACGCGAAGTTGTAGATCTCGCCGTTCACCGCGATGGCGACGTCGCCCGTCTCGTTCAGCATCGGCTGATTCGCTTCGGGGCTGAGATCGATGATCGACAAACGCCGATGACCGAGCGCGCATGGTCCATGCGACCAGAGGCCCGACGCGTCGGGCCCGCGATGCACGAGCGACGCGGTGATGCGCTTCACCGCTTCGTCATCCGCGCGCGCGCGCGCGTCGCGCGCGAGAAACCCGGCAATCCCGCACATCTCAGCTCGCAGCGCGAGTGGCCGGGGAGCGCGCTCCTCGCGCGTCCACGCTTGGACGCGCGATGGGATGACGGAGCACGCGCGCGTAGACGTCCATCGTTCGCGAGACCATGCGCTCGACCGGGAATCGCTCGACCGCGTGCGCGCGTCCGGCCGCGCCCATCGCGCGACGCGCGCCTTCATCACGCGCGAAGAATCGCTCCAGCATGTGCGCGATCGATCGCGCGTCCGCGCTGTCGCACACGAGGCCTTCGCGCTCGTCGGTGACGAGACGATCCACGTTCGCGGCGGGCGAAACGAGCACGGGCGTCGCGCACGCCATGCTCTCGACGACCGCGTTCGGCAAACCCTCCCACCGCGATGGAAGCAGCACGCCATCGGCGGCGCCGACGAGACGCTCGATCGGTTTGACGACGCCGACGAAGTCGACGTGCGCGGCGAGACCTGCAAACGTCGCGTACGTGTGAAGCGCGTCGGCGTAGACGGGCGGCGAGCCGCGACCCGCGAAGACCATCCTCGCGTCGCGCGGGAGCGTGCCGCGGCGTCGCATGTCGGCTAGAGCGCGCAACACCTCGAGCTGGTTCTTCTGCGCGCACACGCGACCGGGCACGACGAGGACGCGATGACCGTTCATGCGCCACGCCGCGCGCTCTTTCGCGCGCGCGTCTTCGGTGAGTGGCGCGAAACGCTCGAGATCGACGCCGTTCTCGATCACGTCGATGCGCTCCGGATCGATGCGCACGCGCCGCGCGAGCTCGTCGCGAATGCCGACCGAGTTCACGATGATCGCGTCCGCCATGCGATGCGTGAAGCGCTCGCCGAGGACGTGCTTTCGCGGAAGCTCGGTGCATCGAACGGAGCTCACGATGCGAGGAACGCGCGCGAGGCGCGCGGCGACGCGACCAAAGACGTTCTCCCAACCCATCGTCGTGTGTAGGAGCTCCGTGCCGAGCTCTTCGAGGATGCGCGCGAGATGCTGGACGGACGCGAACGACGGGAACATCGGCGCGTCGAGGCAGTGAACGCGCGCGACGGGCAAGCGATAGCCGAGTTGGTCGCGCGCGATGCACACGACGAGGCTCGGCTCGTAGGTCGCGAGGTCGATGCCGCTCACGAGCTCCGCGAGCTGACGCTCCGCGCCGCCCTGCTCGAGCGAGTTGATGAAGTACGTCAATCGAACGCGCGGCACGTCGAATGGGTTATCACAGTTGGGAACGCGCGGCTTGCGCCGCGCTTCCCAGCAAGAGTCACTTCGCGTGCCTTCGGCACGCTCAGTTGCGCACGCGGCGGAGCGCGCTCCGCGCGAGATCGCGATCGTCCGCGGTGAGCGCGAACGCCCACGCGACGATTGCGTACACGAACGCAGCGACGAAAATTCCCGCGGCGAAGCGCGCCGCGATCGCCTCGCCCCACGCGTGACCGAGCGCGTGATAGGCGCCGCGTCCGCAGGCGAGCGCGCCCGCCGCGCACGCCGCGACGACGACGACATCGAACGACACGCCGACCACGCCGAGCACGCGCGACGCGATGACCGCTTGCGCGAGCTGCGCACAAGCGATGCCGCTCGACCATGCGATCGCCGCGCCGACGACGCCGAAGCGCGGAACGAGGACGACGCACAAAACCGTTTGAAAGACGAGCGCGCCGGCCGCGACCCACGTCGTGAAGCGCGCGTTGCCGCTGAGCGGAAGCGCGAACGACGAGAGCGCCAGCGTGTTCGCGACGTGACCCACTGCGAGCACGGCGAGCGCGACGCGCCCGCGCTCGAAGTCGTGACCGAACACGCGCAGGAGCGGATCGCCGAATCCCATGAGCACGGCCGCGACCGGGAACGCGATCAACGCGAGCCACCGTGTTTGCCTTTGGATCGCGATGCTCAAGCCGCGCGCATCGCGTCGCTCGAGCGCGGGTGCGATGAGCGCGCTCGTCGTCGGCTCGAACGCGCCGCGCATCTGCGTGAGGCTCGCGGCGTAGAGCGCGCATGCGGCGTACGCGCCGAGATCGCTCTCCGTGCCGTAGTGTCCGAGGAAGAATGCGTCGATGCGCGCGACGAGCGCCCAGAGAAGACCCGCGAGCACGAGCGGCACGGCGACGCGCAGCGTGTCGCGATCGAGCGGCCCGACGATCGCAGCCCGCAGCGCCGGACGAAGCGGAAGCGCGCGCGAGTAGAATGCCGCCGACACGATCGCCGTCGCTGCCATCCCGAGCGCGACGGCGACGGCAGCACCCGCCGCATCGGCACCGGCGCGAAGCACGACGCTCGTCGCGACGAGGAGCACGAGCGGCTGCACGATGCTCCGCGCCCAAAAAGCAAAACGCATCACGCCGAGCGCTTGCGTCGCGACGAGGAAGATCGTGGAAGCGTGATAAAACATCGGAACGACCGCGAGGACGCGAAGCGGCGCGACCAACCCCGGCTTGTCCTGAACGCGCGCGATCCACGGCGCTGCGAAGAAGATCGCCGCGCACACGGCGCCACCCGACACGAGCACGACGCGCAGCGCGCTCCCGACAGCGCGCGCCGGATCGCGCTTGAGCGACACTTGCCGCATCACGGCTTGGTCGCACCCGAACAGCGTGATGACGGAGAACGCATCGACGAGCGCAGACGACCACGTGTAGAGGCCATAACCACCGGCGCCGAGAAAGCGCGCAAGCTGCACGTGAAACGCGGGGAGCGATGCTTGCGCGACGAGGCCGAGGACGTTGAGCGCCACGCCGCGCGCGTCGCGAGCGTTCTCGGATGCTTTTGCGGTCACGAGAGGACGCGCTCGTAGATCGCGCACATTGCGTCGACCATGCGCCTCATTCCGAAGCGCGCGAGCGTGCGTTCGCGTCCGCGCGCTCCCATCGCGGCGAGATCGTGCGCGGGTGTACGGAGCGCGCGTGTCATCGCCGAAGCGACGTCGTCGATCACGATTCCGTTCTCGCCGTCGATCACCGCGCCATCCGCGTTCGATGCGCGCGACACGACGGCCGGCGTGCCGCACGCGAGCGACTCGAGGACGACGTTCGGCAGACCTTCGTACTCGGATGGAAGGAGAACGGCATCGGTGCTGCCGAGAAGCGTTCGCGCGTCGCGCACGGCGTCGATGCGACGGACCACGCCCGACACGCGATGCGCGCGGATCGCTTCGTCGACGCGGTCGGCGTATGTCTCGTCGCTTTGAACGCGTCCCGCGAAGATCACGCGCGCGTCATCCGGCCACGCGCGGCGCTCGCGCAGAGCGGCTACCGCGCGCACGACCGAGAGCTGGTTCTTCTGCTTTGCGATGCGCGCCGGCACGACGAACGTGAAGCCGCGCATGTCGAACCGCGTGCGCGCATCGCGACGCTCCTCCAAATCGAGCGGACGAAAGCGCATCCCGTCGACGCCGTTCTCGACGACGTCGACGCGCTCCGGAGCGATCTGCGCGCGCCGCGCGAGCTCCTCGCGAATGCCCGTGGAGTTCACGACGAGCGCGCCGCCGAGTCGGTGCGTGAGCCACTCGCGGCGGATCGTGCGACGCGGAAGGTTCGTGCATCGCAGCGAGCACACGGGCACGCCCGAGCGCGCGACGCGCACCGCGAGACGCGCGTACGTATTTGCGGATCGTGCACGGCGTGGACGACGTGCGGTCGCAATCGCCTCATGAGCCGCACGAGCGAGACGAACGTCCTCGCGTCGGGTCCGCGCGGCGAGCGCAGATCGAACACCGGCACGGCGTAGCCGAGCTCGTCGCGCGCGTTGCACACGGCGACGTGCACGTCGAACCGATCTCGCGGCAGGTTCGTCACGAGCTCGGCGATTTGCCGCTCCGCCCCACCCTGCTCGAACGACCCGACGAAGTACAGCACGCGAATCCGCACGGGCTGTACCATACCGCATGATTTCGCTCGTGATGCCGACGCGCAACCGCGCGCGCACGATCGGTCGCGCGATCGCGAGCGTGCTCGCGCAATCACACGGCGACTGGGAGCTCGTGATCGTCGACGGTGCATCGACGGACGAAACGCGCGACATGGTGTCCGCGTTCGGCGATGAGCGCGTTCGTTTCATCTCGGAGGACGTCGACGACGGCGTGACCGCCGGGCGCAATCGCGGGCTCGACGAATCGCGCGGCGAATGGATCGGCATGCTCGACAGCGACGACGAGCTCGTGCCGAACGCGCTCGAGACGCTCCTCGCGCAGCTCGATCGAATCTCGCCGCGCCTCGACGCCATCTCGTGCAACTGCATCGACGGGGCGAGCGGGCGCTTCACCGGCCGCGGCCTCGAGCGGGATCGTTTCCTCACGGTTCCGCTCTCGCTCGAGCGCGCGCGCGGCGAGCACTGGGGGATTTTTCGCCGTCGCCTTCTCGGCCGCGCTCGATTCGATCCGCGCATTCGGGGCTTCGAAGGTCATCTGTGGATGCGGATCCACGACGGCGCGCTCTGGTACTACGTTCATCGCGGTCTCCGCGTCTATCATCGCGATGGGGGCGATCGAAACTCGGAGCGCGCGAACATCGACTACGAGCTTCATCGTCAGATCTTCGATCACGATCCGGATCTCTTGAGGCGCTACGCGCGCTGGTCGCGCCGCGCGTTCGTGAGGCACGTGCGCATCGCCGCGTTCGAATTCCTGCGCGCGGGCGACATCGCACACCTCGAGCTCGCGGTGCGCGCGCTCCGTGACGGCGGCGCGCCCATCCTCGCGCGCGCCTTCCAAGTCGGCGGCGCGCTGCGCTCAATGACGTGACAGACGATCATGCGGCGCGGCGCGGACGTCGCCGAGCGGCCGCGTCGCGAGCGGATGACGCGGGCCCACTTGCACGAGCCACAAGCCGAGCACCGCGAGATCGTCCGGCGACATGTTTCGGAACGGAAGCGCGAGATCGTCTCGCACGGCGCCCGCGCGATCCACGTCGATGACGTGCGTCGTCGCCGCCCACGCAGAGTGAAACCCGAGATCGAAATACGCCGGCATGCGCGCGCGATTCGGCACGTCGATGTGCGAGCTCATCGCGCGCCACGCGCGCTCCGAGAAGCGCAAGAAGTCGAGCGGGTGATGGTGCTCGATGCCGTGCGAGCGCAAATCGACTTTGTGAACGAGGACCGCATCGTCCGTGACGACCTTCGAGACCGCCGCGAAGAGCGCGCGCAGATCGCGGACGTGCTCGAGCACCGCGCGCGACACGACGAGGTCGAAGCGGCGTCCACCCCGAGCGAGCGCATCGAGCGATGTGTGCATTCTGCAACCTTCGAGGATCTCGCGCGCGGCCCGCCGTTCGCCGCGCGCGGCGAGGATGGGCGCGTAGATCGCATCGAGATAGCGCGCGTCGCGCGATTGGATGTCGAACGCGTCGAACCCCTCCCACGCCGTCGCGCCTTCGAGCCGCGCGATGAGCGCCATCGCGCGCGTGTCGCCCGGCCCGAGCTCGAGGACGCGCATGCCACGAAAGACGTTCGAGTCGCACGCGCCGCTCGCTTTCGCGATCACTTCGTAGTCGGCCGCGACCGCCTCGAAATACTCCGCCGCGACCGCTCCATCGCGTCCTTTTCCCCGCCCCGTGTCGTGCGTCGCGCGCTGAACGGCCGCAGCGACGCGCGGCATCGCGCGCGTGAGCCCGTTGTACGCCGCGTGGAACGCGAACGTCCGCGCAGCCCACATTCGCCTTCGCCATTCCACGGATTCGAAGACTACTTCGTGCTAAAGACTTCGCGATCGAATGAAGCTCGTGGTCTTTGGCGCTGGGTACATCGGGCTCGTGTCGGGTGCGGGGCTCGCGGAGCTCGGTCACGACGTACGCATCGTCGACATCGATCCCGAGCGCGTGAAGCGTCTCAGCGACGGCGTGATCCCGCTGTACGAGCCGGGTCTCACGGAGCTCATTCGTCGCAACGAACGCAACGGGCGTCTCAGCTTCGCGAGCGAAATCGGCGACGACTTCGACGACGCGGACGTCTACTTCATTTGCGTCGGCACGCCTCCCGACGATCGACGGCGACGCCGACGTATCCGCCGTGCTCGCCGTCGCCGACACGATCGCGAAGACCGCGTCGAAGCCTGCGCTCGTCGCCGTGAAGAGCACCGTGCCCGTCGGCACGTGCGACGCCGTCCAGAAACGCATTGCGTCCGCGCGCACGACGCTCGAGGTCGTGTCGAACCCCGAGTTCCTCAAAGAGGGCGACGCGATCGCCGACTTCTTCAAGCCCGATCGCATCGTCCTCGGCGCAGACAGCGACGCCGCTCGCCGGCTCCTCCGCGAGCTCTACGCGTCCGCTGCAGCTCTCCGGCGAGCGGCTCGTCGTCACCGATCGTCGATCGAGCGAGCTCATCAAGTACGCATCGAACACGATGCTCGCGATGCGCGTCTCGTTCATGAACGAGCTCTCGCGCCTCTGCCACGCGACGGGCGCGAACATCCACGCCGTGCGCCTCGGCGTCGGCGCCGACTCGCGCATCGGCAAGCAGCTTCCTCTATGCGGGCCCCGGCTACGGCGGCTCGTGCTTCCCGAAGGACGTGCAGGCGCTCACGCGCCTCGGCAACGGCACGGCGTTCCGATGCGCCTCGCCGAGGCCACGCACCGCGCGAACGAGGAGCAGATCGAGTTTCTCTCGCAACCTCGTCGACGAGCAGCTCGGCGCGCCGCCGGAAAAGCGTCGCGTTCTGGGGCCTCGCGTTCAAGCCCGAGACCGACGACGTCCGCGAGGCCCCAGCGCTCGAGCTCGCCGCGTCGCTCCTCGACCGCGGCGTGCAGATCGTCGCGCACGATCCGGAGGCGAGCGCGACCTTCTCACGCGCGCTCTCGCACGACTCGCGTCACGATCGCCGCGCGCGAGTACGACGCGCTCGAGGGCGCCGACGCGCTCGTCCTCCTGACCGAGTGGCGCAGCTACCGCGCGCCGAACTTCGCAGAGATCAAGAAGCGCCTGCGCGGCGATCGTCGCGTCGTCGACGCGCGCAACATCTGGCGCGCGGCCGAAGTGACCCGCGCGGGGCTCCGCTACCAGGGCATCGGCGTGAACCCGGAGCGCGCCGCCATCGCATCGTGGGCTGAGCGATGCGCTGGGTGGTCGTCACGGGCGGGGTCGGGTTCATCGGGTTTCACCTGTGCCGCGCGCTCCTCGCGCGCGGCGACGACGTGACCGTCCTCGACGACTTCAGCGACGCGCCGTACCCGCGCGCGTGGAAGGAGCGCAACGTCGCGATCTCGCAGCAGCGAGCACGGCGCGCGCTTCCGCATCACGAACGCGTGCGTCACCGATCGCGACGCGATGGAGCGCGCGTTCGAAGGCGCGCGACGGCGTCATCCACCTCGCGGGGCTCGCGGGCGTGCGCCCGTCGTTTCGCGATCCCGCGCGCTACGCGCGCGTCAACGTCGAAGGCACGGCGACGGTGCTCGAGATCGCGCGCGCCGCTGCCGTGAAGCGACATTCTCTTCGCGTCGAGCTCGTCGGTCTACGGCAACTCGACGCCGCTCCCCGCGCGCGAGGACGCGCCCGCGGTCGTCCCCGAGTCGCCGTACGCCGCGTCGAAGCGCGGCGCCGAGCTCGTCGCGAGCGCCATCGCGCGCGTCGCGCCCGAGCCTCCGTGCGCCGCGCTCCGTTTCTTCACCGTGTACGGCGCGCGCCAGCGGCCGGAGATGGCCATCACGCTCTTCACGCGCGCCGTCCTCGCGGGCAAGCCGCATCACGGTGTTCGGCGACGGCTCGATGCGCCGCGACTTCACCCACGTCGACGACATCGTGCGCGGCGTGCTCGCGCGCGGTGGATCGCGCGCCGCCCGGCTTCCGCGCGTACAACCTCGGCTCCGGCGCGCCGATCGACCTCGACGCGCTCGTGCGCGCGATCGGCGCGCGTCGCGGGCCGTGCGGCGCGCATCGACGCGCACCCGTTCCCGCGGGCGACGTCGATGCGACGTTCGCCGACATCACGCGCGCCAACGACGAGCTCGGCTGGGCGCCGCGCGTCGCGTTGGGCGATGGCCTCGCGACCGTGCGTGCATGGGTCGAGGAGAACGTGGCATGATTCGACCATGCGCTCTTTCGCTTTCGCTCTCACCTTCTCTCTCTCCGGTTTGTCGTCGCGGCATGCGGCGGTGCGATCGACACGGGCTTGCTGGACGGCGGCAGCAGCGGTGACGGATCGTCCGGCAAAGACGGCACCACCACGAACGATGGCTCGCCCAAGAACGACGGCGCGGGCCCGCCCACGTGCACCGATCTCGTCAACCAGCTCAACTCGGAGCAAGCCGCGGCGACGCAGTGCTGCCCGACGTGCAACATCTCGCAGTGCACGCAGCAAGTCGATGGTCTCTGCTGCCCGCTGCACCGTGAACAACAACGACAGCGATGCCGTGAAGGCCTACTCGGCCACGCTCGGTCAGATCAAAAACCTGAAGTGCGCGATCAACTGCCCGGCCATCACGTGCTCGACGAAACCGACGGGCATCTGCAATCAGAGCAGCACCTGCCAGCAATGACTACTTCCGCGACCTACTTGGCGAACTGGGGGTGCGTCGGGCGCTCGAGGAGCTTCCCCGGGCGGAGGTGACCGATGCAGGTACATCCCGCCATTCATCACGTCGCCCACGGGCGGAGATGCTTCATCGTCGTGAACCACTGCATCACGCGCGGGCCGCTGCGCGGCGGGGCGGAGGCCGTTGACGACGGCGTGATCCTGCGCGGAGCGGAACGCGTCCGCGATGCTATCTGCATGATCGACGAACGGGTGCGCGCGCTCGCGCGCGATGCGACTCGCGGACTCGCCGAGAGTCGCGCGCGCAGCTGCGGATCGCCGATGAGCCCGAGCACGGACGCGCCGAACGCCGCGTCGGCCTCAGCGCTCGCGCGCTGCGACCTTTCCCGGCGCGAAGAGCACGCCGTTCACGCCGTCCTTGATCTGCGACGACACGCCCATGCCGTCCGCGAACGCGACGGTCGGCGTGCCGCACCAGAGCGCCTCGCCCAGCACGTTGCCGTACGTCTCGCTGAGCGACGCGTGCACGAACACGTCGGCGTACGCGTAGAAGTCGGCATCTGCGTGAACGGCACCTCGCCCGGGAAACCGACGCGATGCATCGACGCCGAGCTCGCGCGCGACGCGCTTGTAGTACGTCGCTGTCGGGACCGTCGCCGAGCATCGTGAGCGTCGCCGTCGGGATCTCCGGCACGACGTGCTTCGCGAAGATGCGGATGCGCGCGGTCTTGCGACTTTTCGCGCGTGTGGCGGCCCGCGCAGAGAAGACGCGGGCCGTTCGTCGGCTTCGAGGAGATGCGTCGTACGGGATCCGTCGCCGAGCGGCGTCGAAGATCTCCGGCTGCACGGCGCGCGGGATGACGTGGATCGGCGCGCGTCACGCCGCGCTCGCGCCAGTAGCGTGCGGAGCCCTTCGGTGAGGACGACGAGCCCGTCGCCTTGGTTGTAGATGTTCGCGAACGTGCTGCTCGAACGGGCGCTTCAAGCAGAATTCGAGACCGCTGTGGACGGCCTCGATCTTCGAGAGCTTCTCGGGCAAGAGCACGTCGTACGCGGCCGCGAGGTGCGTCGTGTTCACGCAGAAGAGCGGGATGCCCTTCATCTCGCGGAGCCAGATGCCGAACTCGATCAACAGCGAGGTCGTCTGCGCGAACACGAGGTCGAAGTCCCAGCGGTCCGCGTCGAACACCCACGCGCGCGAGCGGCATCGGCATGTGGACGCCCGGGTAGGTCTTCAGCGGGACGCTCGGAAGCGCGACTGTTCCGGGCGCGAGCTCCTCCGGGATGGCATCCGGATCATGGGGCCCGATGACTGTGACTTCATGACCACAGCGCTTGAGCTCTTGATACAGCAACCGTGTCTGAAACGCGGCACCGTTGGCGTAAGGGATGCGAACGAAGTCGCTGAGGATCGCGACGCGAAGCGGCCGACCGAGTCCCGCGGAGAGGCTCGCGAAAGGATGCGGCTTTTCGACGTGGGGGTCGGGCGCGCCGTGGAGTTTTCGGGGGAAGCGAAGAAGGGATGCTGTGCGCGAAGAAGCAGTCATGAGTGTGAGGAAGGATGAAGGTCGTCGACGTGACGGAGTTTTATTCGGAGCGTGGCGGCGGCGTACGGAGCTACCTCGAAAGCAAACAACACATTCTATGCCAACTTGGGCACGAAGAGATCATTCTCGCGCCAGGACCCCCATCCAAGTCGACCAAGACCCTCAAGCGCGTGGGTGGACCAACCATGCCCTATGACGCCACCTACCATTTGCTTTGGCGACCCGACAAGATCCGTGAAGAAACTGCGGCGCTCCGCCCCGACATCCTCGAGATTCACTCGCCCTACGTGGCTGCGCTGGGAGCCCTCGTTGCGTCGCCGAAGACGTTCGGCGTTCGCACCTTCGTGTGGCATTCCGACTTCATCGACACGTACGAGCGTGTCCTCTCCGTGCCCTCGCCGCTCGGAAAAATGATCTCGATGCCGCTCTGGAGCTGGGTGCGGACAATCGGGCGCGCGTGCGCGGCGACGTTTTGCGCGAGCGCATGGCAAGCGCGCAAGCTTCGCCAGCACGGCGTCGACGCGGAGCACCTCGCGTTCGGCGTCGACAAGGACGTATTTCGGCCGCGCGAGAAAAAGCCGACGGGTGAGATCGTGCTCGCCTGTGTCGGTCGTCTCGCCGTGGAGAAGCGGTGGGACGTGGTGCTCGACGCGTTCGCGCGGCTTCCCCAACTCCGTGAAAGAAAGGCGAAGCTCATCGTCTACGGCGACGGTCCCGAGCGCGCGCGCCTCGAGAAACGTGCTGGCCAAAACGTGTACTTTGCAGGTTTCCAGCGAGACCGCGCCGCGTTCGCCGAAGCGCTCGCGTCGGCCGATGCGCTCGTCCACGGGTGCCCGCACGAGACGTTCGGCATCGCGGTGGCGGAGGCGATCGCGTGCGGCGTGCCCATCGTCGTTCCGGACGAAGGCGGCGCGGCGGAGCTCGCGCGCCCGGACTTCGCCGAGACGTATCGCGCGGAGGACCCGAGCGCGTGCGCCGCGGCGATCGAACGTCTCCTCGCGCGCGACGCACGGGCGCTCCGCGACGCGGCCGTGCGCGCGAGCGCTGCGATCCCGTCCACGCGGCAGCACTTCGAGCGCCTCCTCGCGCGCTACACCGAGCTTCTGCTACATGCGTGATGTGTTTTGGTGGAAGCGATCGGCGACGCACGTGTCGATCCACGACGTGTCGCCCGCGTTCGCGAGCGACATCGAGGACGCGCTCGGCGCGTGCGAGGACGCAGGAACGAAGCCCGCGCTGCTCGTCGTTCCGAATTTTCACGGCGAGTGGCCGCTCGACAGGCACCCCACCTTCGTCGAGCGCTTGCGCGAGCTCCAGGCGAGCGGTCACGAGATTTTGCTCCACGGTTTTTTTCACGAGGCGCGTGGACCCGTGAAGGGCCTTCGATCGTTCTTCGCGCAGCGCGTGGCGTCCGCGGGAGAAGCGGAGTTCGCCGACGTGGATCGCGACGAAGGAGAGCGACGCCTCGACGACGGGCTTGCGCTCTTCGAGTCCCTCGGTTTGCGCGCGGTGGGCTTCGTCGCGCCCGCGTGGCAGATGGCGCCTTGGGTGCTCGGCGCGCTCGCCGCGCGCGGCATCCGCTACGCGGAAGATCACTTTCGCATTTACGATCCGACGCAGCGTGCCTCGCGCGCGAGCCTCGTGCTCAACTTCGCGAGCCGCACACCCGCGCGACTCGTGTCGAGCGCGCTCTTCGTCCGCGCGGCCCTCCCCTTTCGTGGCGCGTTGCCGACGCGCATCGCGATCCACCCCGGCGACATGCGCAGCGCGATTTTGCGCGCCGAAGTCCACCGCACGCTCGCCGCCCCCGCACGCTTCGTCGAACGCGTCGCCGAGCTGTGATCATTTTTTTCTCAGTGCGTGGAGCAGCGCCGGCATGAAGACGAGCGCCGCGCAGACGCACGCGATCTCGCCCGTCATCGCGATGCGACCGAAGGACTGTAGCGCGCGTTGATCCGAGACCAGCATCGACGAGTAGCCGACGGCCGTCGTGAAGCTGCATAGCGCGACCGCGCCGCCCGACAGGCGCAGCGCGGCCGACACGTCGCCTCGAAGCAAGCGCGAACGATCGAAGACGTTGAACGGATATTCGCTCCCGATGCCGAACGTGATCGGGAGCGCGATGAAGTTGAAGAAGTTCAGCTTGGTCTCCGTGTGTGCGGCGGCGCCGAGCGTCACGACGATCCCGAGCGCGAGCGCGAGGAGCACCGACACGGACCCGCGAACGCTTCCCGTCGCGAGAAGCACGACGACGATCACCGCGGCGAGCGAGACGGCCGTCGCGAGCGGACCATCACGCTCCATCGAGCGAACGATCTCCGCGAAGATCGTCGAGCGGCTCGCCGTCTGCACCACGGTGCCGCCCCTCAAGCGCACGTTGTCCGTCGTCTGCGCGATGCGCAGGAGCACATGCCCGTCGGAGAACGAGATGTTTTCGAACTTCACGTAGAACACCGTGCCGACGCGCCCGTTCGTCTCTTCGAATCGGCGACGCAAGAGCCCCGGAAGATCTTTTCCGTCGATGGGGGCGAGATCCGCCGGCGGCTCGAGCTCGTCGACGCGTTTCTTCTCGTCCGGGTCGAGCGTCGCGAGCACGGCGGGCGTGAGGTGCGAGCGAATGCGCTCGAGTACTTCGATCTTCTTCTTCTGCTCGGTCTCGGTGCCCGGCAAGAAATCCGCGACCGTGACGACGTCGCTCACGAGGCGGCCCTGCGGATCGCGCGCGTCGTTGTCGAGGATCGCTTGCTTCACCTCCGGAACTTGTTCGGGCGTGTCGGCGAGCATCATCGCGCCCGCGATGTTCGTCTTTCCCCCGAAGACGCGATCGGCCTTCGTCGACCACGCGCCCGCGCCCGAGACTTGCGCGTGACGCGAGCCGATGTTGGAAAAATCGTACTCCCACGGGTTCTTCAAATATTCGGGCAGCGGCTTCGCGGCCCACAGCGCGCCGAGCACGCACGCTGCGACGACGAGAAGCGGAGCGCGTTCGGTGATCGCGGCAATGCCGCGCATGACGGGGCCGCGCGCGTCCTTGGTCGTGCTGCCGATCTTGCGATCGCGGAGCCACGCGGGCACGCGCGTCTGAATCCACTCGTCGACGACGAGCAGCGCCGGCACGCACGGGATCATCGAGATCCACACGAGGAGCATTCCGACGAAACCGATGACGCCGAACTGCACGAACCCGCGGAAGCTCGTGACGACGAGCGAGCCGTACGCGATCGCCGCGACGAGCGCGCCGACGAGCTCCGCGCGAAACGCATTGAGGACCGCTTCGCGCCGCGCGACCTCGGGCTCCATCCCGCGCGCGCGGAACTCGCGATAGCGATGCAAGAGGACGATCGGATAGTTGATGCCGTTGCCGAGAATGATCGCGCCGAGGAACGCGCCCGTCGTGTTGACGTAGCCGTATTGGAGCATCGCGAACGCGTACGCCGCGCCGACGCCGATGAGCGCGGGCAGCGCGAGCACGATGGGCGCCCACGGCGAACGGAAGAACACGACGACGCCGAGGAAGATGAGAAGAAACGCGCCGCCCGTCGCCCAAGCCGCGTCGCTCACGAGCGAGTCTTTCTCTTCGACCGCGTTCGCGATGTCGCCCGCGTAGCCGACCTCCATGCGCGCATCGATCGACTTCGGGTTGATCGTGTCGACGATCGCCTTCACGCGCGCGAGGAGCGAGTCCCCGGCTGCGTCGCCGAGCCCGCGGCTCCCCGCGACGATGCGAAGCGCCATCATCGAGCCGTCTTCCGTCGCGAAATATCCGGTCGGGAAGTCGTCGAACTTTCGCGTCTTGTCCTTCCAGCGCGCTTCGTATTCGTCGAGTCCGAGATCCTTCGTTTTCGCGGGAGGACCCGCTGTTTTCTGCTCGGGCGTGGGCGGGGGTGGCTCGTCGAACGTCTCGACGACGCCCGTGCGCGCCGCGACCTCGCGATCGAGTCGCTCGTCCGCCTTCTCGAGATCCGCGAGATCGGCATAGAGCCATTTGCGTTGATCGAAGAACGCGTGAACGTCTTTCGTTCCGGCTTCGACGTAGCTGACGAGATCGGGGCGCGCCTTCGCGAGGCGTTCGACGTCCGCGTCGAGCGCGTCGATGAACTGCGCGTTCTTCGCGCGGTCGGGCGACTCGACGACGACGACGAGGCTGAACCCACCGCCGACGCGACCGAGTTGGTGCTCGAACGCGCGCACGCCGGGGCTGTTCTTCGGCAGGAGCTCGAGCAAGTCGGCGTTGAGCTGGAAGTGCGCGTAGGCGTACGTCCAGAAGCCCGCGAGAGCGCAGAGAGCGCACAAAATCACGACGACGGGATTGCGGCCGCTCGCGTCGACGACGCGCACGATGAAGTCGCGCAGCCGACCATTTTTCACGTTGCGTCTCCGAACACGGCGCGCGCGATTTCGTTCTTGATGCGCGCCGCGTGCGTCTCGTCGCCGAACTCCGCCACGGCGCGTTCGCGCGCGCGAGCGCCATCGCGCATGCGACGCGGTTCATCGCGCAGGTAGAGGAGCATCGCGTCTTTGAGCGCGCTCTCGTCGCGCGGCGGAACGAGCACGCCGCCGCCCGCATCGAGCATCTCGCCGATCCCGCCGACGCGCGTTCCGATCACGGGAACGCCGAACGCCATCGCTTCGATCACGGCGCGCGGGAGCGGATCTTCGTAGACGCTCGGCACGATCTCTACGTCGAAGTCGCGCACGTAAGGGCGCACATCCGAGCGAAATCCCGTGAACGTCACGTAGCGCGCGATGCCGAGCTCGGTCGCGAGCGCGCGACACTCGGCGACGTGATCGCGACCGATGTCCTCCGGCGTGTCGCCGACGACGACGAAGTGGACGCGCTGTTTCTCCGATTCGCTCATCGCGTCGATCGCGAGCCGCGCGGCGCGCAGCATCTCGATGAAGCCCTTGCGCGGAAGAACGCGCCCGTGCGCGCCGAAGACGAACGCATCGGCCGCGATGCCGAGCTCCTCGCGCGAGACGCCACGCGCGACCGCATCCGGCGAGAGCGCGCGCGTGTCGACCGCGTTGTGAACGACGGTGACCTTGTGCATGCAATGCGGAAAGAGCTTCGCCGCCGCGTGCGACACGCACACGATCCGCTTCACCGCGTCGCTCGACGCGAGCCGCGCGTGCACGCCCGCGATCGCATCGGGAACGTGCGTGTAGCGGACGTGCCAGAGCACCGGCGTTCCGGTGAGCGCGCCGACGGTCGCGCCGGCGAAGTCCGCGGTCGTGCCGTTGCAGTAGATGAGATCGAACTCGCCGCGCTTCACGAGGAGCGAGAGCGCGCGGAGACCTCGACCCGCGCGCACGACGTTGACGACCGCGCGCGCGCCGCGCAGCGCGCCGTTCGCGTCGAGATCTTCTCTGCGCATCGGACGCCCGATCGGCTCGATCGGATTTTCGACGAAGTCGGGCACGTAACAGATCGTCTCGCACACGTCCGCGAGCAAATCCGACACTTCTCCCGGTCGCGGGAGCGCGACCGCGCGATACACCTCGGATGGATCGAGGCGCGCGAGCAGCGTGTACAAGCTCCGGCCCGGACCGCCGTTGCGCGCGGTGTCGTTCAAGAAGAGCACGCGAAGCGGCCGGAGCGGCGCGATGGAGAAGCGCGTCGTCGCCGTCGTCATCCGGGCACCATAGTGGTGCGTGCGTGCATTTTGCACTATCTTGCAGGGGCCTCGGCCGCAAAACTTTTCGTGAAACGCCCTTCCCTTGTTCGTACCTCGCTCGCGCTCCTCGCCGCGCAGGTTGTCTTTCGTGCCGGTGACGCCGTGTTGCCGCTGCTCCTCGCGGCGTGGTTCGGGCGAAGCCAAGCGACGGACGTCTACTACTTCTCGTGGGCCGCGTTCGCGTTCGCGGGCTCGCTGATTTTCAGCGCGTTCCAAGACTCGGCCGTCGTCCCCATCCTCACGGATTTGCGCACCGCGGGTGAGCACCACGGGCTCGCCGCGCGCGTTCGCGGCTCGCTCCTCACGCACACGCTCGTCGTCGGCGGCGCGCTCTCGGCGGTGATCGGCATGCTCGCGGTCGCGTCGTTTGCGTGGCGTTACGACGGCCCCGCGCACATCGCGGAGCTCGCGCTCGCCGCGAAGATGGTCCCGATCTTTTGCGTGTACCTCGTCGCGCTCGCGGTGCGGACGTTCTTCGTCGCGGTCCTCAACGCCGAGCACCGCTACATGGCGCATCCCATCGCCGGCGCCGCGAGCGTCACCGTCTCGATCGCGCTCATCGCGTCGTTTCATCGCACGGCCGGCGTGATGGTGATTCCGCTCGCGGCGCTCTCGGGCGAGCTCGTCGCCATCGCCGTCCTCGCGCAGATCGCGATGGGCTTTCTCGGTCTTCGCGTTCCGCTCACGCTCGAGCGGCCCGAGCCCGTCCGTCGATTCGTGAAGCTCGTGGCATCCGAGGCCGGCGGTGGCGCGCTGACGCGCATCAATCCCGTCGTCGATCAGCTCATGGCGGGATTCGCGGGAATCGTCGGCGGCGGAACGCTCCTTCGTTACAGCGGCGACGTGTCGTCGGTCCTCACGTCGCTTCTCCAAGCGAGCCTCTTGCCCGTGCTCCTCTCCGTGCTCTCGCACGAGCTCGCCGAGAACGCTTCCAGCGCGCGATTTCGCGCGACGGTGACGCGCTCGCTCGCGTGGTCGTGTGCGCTCCTCTTCGCGGCGAGCGCGCTCGTCTACGCCGTTCGCGCTCCGCTCCTTCGCGCGGTCTTCTTGCGCGGCGAGATGGACGCGGCGGGCGTCGATCGCATGATCGAGATTCTTCCGTATCATCTCGTCGGCATCGCGCCGTTCGGCGCGCTCCTCGTTCTCGCGCGCGCGCACGTCGCGCTCAAGAACAGCCGCATCATGATCTCGATGGGCATCCTCAACGCTTCGATGAACCTGATCTTCGACGTCGTCCTCGTGAAAGCGATGGGCTTGCGCGGTCTCGCCCTCTCGACGTCGCTCACGCATCTCGTCGTGGCGGTCGTCTTCTGGTTCCGTCTCGAGAGCGCCCTCCGCACGACCGAAGGCGCGAGGGCGACAGCGTGACCGCAGCCCGTTCGCTCGCGCCCGTTCCGAGTCTCGCGCCCGATGAGGCGCGCGTCGTCCACGTCGTCTGCGCGGGCGAAGCGGCGGGCGCGGAGCGGCTCTTGCTCGATCTCGTCACGCACGCGGAGCAAACGCGCGCATCGCACTCCATCGCGCTCTTCACGCCGTCCGAGCGCGTCGCGGAGCATTTCGCGCGCCCCGGTTTGCGCGTCTTCGATCGCGGTCGCGTCCGCGAGAATCCCATCGCGTACCTGTGGCGCTCGCTCGGACCGAGCGACACCGCATGGCTCGAAGGCGTTCTCCGCGAGGCGAACGCGAACATCGCTCACCTCCACACGTTCGCTTCGCACGTCCTCGGCACGCGCGCCGCGCTCCGCGCCGGCGTGCGCATCGTGCGAACGGAGCACGACACGCGCCATTTCGTCGACCCGAGCTGCTCGCCGTTCACGCGCTGGTCGCTGCGTCGCGCGCACGCGGTCGTCGCGGTCGCGTCGCACGTCGCCGATTACGTCGCGCAGACCGCGCCGTACGCAGCCGAGCGCATCAGCGTCGTTCGCAACGGCGTCGACACGGATTACTTCGCGCCGATCCTTCGCGCGCGCGAGCCGCACGCGCCATTCACGTTCGTCATGGCGTGCCGGCTCGAGCCGCTCAAACAAATCGACGTCGCGATCGAAGCGCTCGCTCGCGTTCCGAATGCGCGTCTCGTCGTCGCCGGCGACGGCTCGCAACGGAAACGCCTCGAGGGCGTCGCGCGCGAATGGCGCGTCACCGATCGCGTCGAGTTCCGCGGCTTCCTCGCCGACCCGCGCCCCGCGATCGCCGAAGCCGACGCGGCGCTCAGCGCGTCGCGGCGCGAGTCGTTCGGGCTCAGCGTCCTCGAAGCGATGTCGATGGCCAAGCCGGTCGTCGCGTTCGGCGTCGGAGGAATTCGCGAGCTCGTCCAACACGGAAAGACAGGGCTCCTCGCGCGATCGCTCACCGCGTCCGAGCTCGCCGCGCGCATGCAAGAGGCCGCCGATCGCCCCGACCGAATGCGCCAGATGGGCGTGCGCGCGCGCGAGTGGGCCGCGCGCGAATGCAACGTGTCCGCGATGTGCAGCGGCTACGGCGACATTTACGAGACCCTCGTTCGCTCGCAACGCCCAAACGAGCCCGAACGAGAATGAGCACCAGCCGAGCGCTCGCGGTGCTCGGGGCGCGCATCGAAGCGTGCGTCGCGTGTCCGAGGCTCGTTCGTTATCGCGCCAAAGTCGCGAAGGAAAAACGCGCGGCGTACAAATCCGAGACCTACCACGGCAAGCCCGTGCGTGGCTTCGGCGATCCCGATGCGCGCATCGTCATCATGGGCCTCGCGCCCGGCGCGCACGGCGCGAACCGCACGGGCCGCGTCTTCACGGGCGACCGCTCCGGCGATTTCCTCTACGCCGCGCTCTACCGCGCGGGCCTCGCGTCGCAACCGACGAGCACGCGCATGAACGACGGCCTTCGGTTGAACGACGCGTTCGTCACGGTCGCGGGTCGATGCGCGCCACCCGGCAACAAACCGACACCGAAAGAGCTCGCGCGCTGCGCGCACTTCATCGACGAAGAGGTCGCGCTGTTGCCGAGCGCGCGCGTGTACCTCGCGCTCGGCTTGATCGCATTCGCCGCGATCCTCGCGCACGCGGAGCGGACGAAGCTCGTTCCGAAATTCCCGCCACCGCGCCCGCGCTTCGCGCACGCCGTCGAAGTCGCGATCGGATCGCGCGTCCTTCTCGCGAGCTATCACGTGAGCCAACAGAACACGCTGACGGGCGTGCTCACGCCCGCGATGTTCGACGCGATCCTGGGTCGGGCAAAATTACTTGCAGGATACACGTAAGCGCCCGCCTACACTGTCCGACCGAAATCCGATTGGCAGGCCGGTTTTGCTTTGGGTTAACGCGATCGGCGTTTATGCCGTTGAATGCGCATGGAGGCTTCATTTTGATCCTGCGGCACGGCGCGCTTGCGGCGCTCGGCATCACTGTGGCGCTCTCCATCATGAGCGCTTGCACGAAGGCTCCACCAAACGGCAACGCGATCGCCGAGGTGGCGCGCGGCGATAGCCACAACACGTCGGGTCGCGATCGGATGTCTCTCGCGCGCTCGCTTGGTCATGGCGACGAAGATCTCCATCGCGGATTTTCTCTCCTTCATGGTCTCGCCGGAGAGGACACCGAGAGCGCGCCGCGGCCGAGCTTGTTTCTCGTCGGTCACTCGGCTGCGTCTGGCACGTGTCCCGCGAACATGGCGAACGTCGACAACCGCTTCTGCGTCGATCGCTACGAAGCGTCGCTGATCGAAGTTCTTCCGAACGGCGACGAGCGCCCATTCGATCCGTACAACGCGGTCGAAGGTCACGTCGTTCGCGCGGTGACGGAGCGCGGCGTCTTCCCTCACGGCTACATCAGCGAAGTGCAAGCGAAGGACGCGTGCTCGCGCTCCGGCAAGCGGCTGTGCAAAGCCGACGAATGGAAACAAGCGTGCATGGGCCCGCGCCACGCGACGTTCGGTTACGGACCCACACGCGTCGCGGGTCGCTGCAACGATCACGGCGTGAGCCCGATGATCACCGTGATGCAGCTCCGCACGGATCGTCCACACGACTGGACGCACGACAAGATGAACGATCCGCGCCTCAACCAAGCGCCGAACACGCTCGCGCGCACGGGCGAGCACGCCTCGTGCACCAACGGCTACGGCGTCTACGACATGGTCGGAAACCTCCACGAGTGGGTCGACGATCCCGACGGCACGTTCCAAGGCGGCTACTACCTCGACACGCACATCAACGGCGACGGCTGCACGTACCGCACCGTCGCGCACGGCGCGCGCTACCACGACTACTCGACGGGCTTCCGTTGCTGCGCAGACCCCACGCCCTGACGGAGAAGAGAAATTAACAGGGAGCGCAGACAGAGAAAGGGAGAAGGGTTTTTTTCAAAAAAATTTCTCCCTCTCTCCCCCGCTCCCTGTTCATTTCTTCTTCTTCTAGCGTGCTCGAGCGCGCCCAGCGGAGCGATCGCGGCGCCCGTTGCGACGACGCACGCCGCACCGATCGAAGTCGTCGCGAAACCAGAGCCCGTGACGACCGCGCCGATGGATGTCGCGAACGTGCAACCCATTGCGTCCATCGCGCCGGTGGAGCCCGTCGCGCCGCCTCCGCCGAAGGTCGTCCTTCACCTCGGCGATTCGATGGTCGGCGGTTACGGCGGGCTCACGAAAGCGCTCGAGACGAAATTCAAGGAGCTCGGATCGAAGTTCGTGCGCGACTGGCAAGTGAGCGTGAGCATCCTCACGTTCGATCACGAGCATCAGCTCCAAGATCTCCTCGCGAAGCACTCGCCGGATCTCGTCATCCTCACGCTCGGCGCGAACGACGTGTTCGTTCCGTTTCCTTCGTCGCTCGCGGGGAGCGTGCGATCGATCGCGCACAAGATGTCCGCGGGCGGACGCGCTTGTTATTGGATGGCGCCGCCCGTTTGGAAGAAAGACACCGGCATCGTCGACGTCATCAAGAAGAACGCCGAGCCATGCAAGGTGTTCGACGCGTCATACATGAAGATCGCGCGCGCGGGCGACGGCATCCATCCGACGGATCGCGGCGGCGCCGAGTGGGCCGACGGATTCTTTGCATATTACACGGGTTCCGGCCCCTCCACGCCGAACGAGCCCGCGCCGTGACTATTCGATTTTAGCGAGGGCGCCGCACGGGACGTTCACGTCGCGCGGTTTGCCTTGTGATCCGATTTGCACGCTGTGCTGTCCGCACGGGACGACGATCGGCGCCGTGCCGTCGCCTTTGACTTTGCCATCGACGAACACGCGGTGACCTTGCGCGGACGCGGGCATGATGAGGACGCCTTCGTTCGGTCCCGGCGTCGGCGTCTCGGACGCGGATGCCGTCGTCGTCGCGCTTGAAGCAACGCTCGCAGTCGCCGTCGCGGTCGCGGTCGCGGTGACGGTCGCCGTCGCAGTTGCAGTCGCGGTCGCCGTGGACGTGGGCATTGCAGTCGCTGTCGCCGTCTCGGTTGCCGTCGTCACCGTCTTCGTCACGAGCGTGTCTTGATTCGCCCGGAGGTAGAGCAAAATCGCACCGGCCGCGCCGACGACGAACAAACCCGCGAACACTGCGAGGATGATCACGACCGCATACGATCGACGCGGCTGCTGCTGCGGAACGACGGGGAGCGGCTGATACGCGATGGGCGCGATCGGCGCGGGCGGCGCGACGGGCGCGAGTGACGGCGCCGCGTGCTGGTACGAGCCGGTGTGGATCGGAATGCTTCCGCTCGACGCGAACGAAACTTGCGACGGGTCGACGCGTTTGGTCTCGAGCGTGGGCGCTTCGCTCGGTGCGGCGATGGGCACCGTCGGCGCGGGCGGTGGCGCGAGCTGCGGCGGCGGCGCGAGCGGCGCGAACCCGCCGGCGAGCGTCGGCTTGCTGAGCTCTTGCGGACGCATGGGCGGCGTTGTGGGTCCGCTGAGCGGAAGCGTCTGCGCGTGCGGCGCTGCGACCGGACGAAATCCGCTCGGCGTCGTCGTGCGAACTTCGGCGGGCGCAACCGCGACAGCGGCCGACTGTTGCGGTTGGCGCGCCGGCGGCGGCGGGCGCGGAGGCTTCGCGAGATCGCGCGGGCGTTCGGTCGCCATGGGCATGGTCATCGCGGGCGACGTCGCCGTCTCGCGCAGGTCCTCGGCGATCGTGTCCGACAGCGAGCGACGCGGCCCGAGCGGCAAGAGAACGCGCTCGAGCCTTTGTCGCGCGTCCTCCGCGTCGAAGTGCGCGCGCAAGATGCCCATCATCTCTTCGGCCGTCATCGATCGCTTCGCCGGGTTCGGCTCGAGCCCGCGCGCGACCGCCTCGCGAATGGACTCGTGCACGTCGGGTCGCATCACGTCGAGCGTCGGAAGATTCGGCTCCGCCATCGCGCGGAGAATCTCCATCTCGGGAAGCTTGTCCGCTTGGATCGCCTTGCGACGCGTCAAGAGCTCCCACAAGACGAGCGTCGCCGCGTAGACGTCGGTGCGGATCGTCACGCGCTCGCCGCGCACCTGCTCGGGCGCCATGTAGCCGTACGTTCCCTTGATGAGACCTTGGCTCGTCTCGGCCTCGCCGCTTCCTTGAATCTTCGCGATGCCGAAGTCCGCGAGCTTCGCGTGACCGTTCCACGGGATGAGCACGTTCGAGGGATTCACGTCGCGGTGAATGACCGGCGTCGGCTCGCCGGTGTCCGGGTTGTGCGCGTCGTGCGCCGCGGAGAGCGCGTCGAAGACGCGCGCCGCGAGAAAATACGCGATGCGATCGTCGAGCTTCTGATTTGTCTGTGCGGCGTGCGTCATCAGCTTCGCGAGCGAGATGCCGTCGACGTACTCGAGCACCATGACGAGCTGACCGCTCGCGGTGAAGAAATCGAAGAGCCGCACGATCGCCGGGTGCGAGAGGCGCGCATACGCCGCGGCCTCGCGCGTGAACATGCGCGCGAAGTCGGGATCGTTTTGGTGCTCCGAGAGAAGACGCTTGAGCACGACGGTGCGCTCGAACCCGTGCGGACCTTCCGCGCGCGCGAGGAGCACGTCGCTCGTCCCGCCCGTCGCGAGACGCTTGATGAGGCGAAACCCTCCGATGCGCCCGAGCGTCGCGTCTTCTTCCACCATTCGGTCAACCTTCGAAAGCTTGGCGATACCGCGACGACGTTTCGATCGACCAGCGGCAGCGTGAGGAACCGGCGGAACCGGCGCGGGACACTTGCAAGAGGCGCGCGCCGCGAAGCTTCTCCCGCAAGGATCGACTGGAGAATGACTCACGGCGGCTCGGCCGCACGGTCTCGCTGCCGCATGTCGACCAACACGTCTCGCAAATACGGGAAGGCTGCATCGGCTGTTAGCTTCCGAGATCTTTTTCGACCGACTCCAAGAGGACGTCGGCGCGCTCTTCGTCGATGCCGAGTCCTTCGGCGAGCGTATCGAGCGCGTCGTTTTCTTCGTCCGCGATCGTGTTGTCGGCGAACGCGATCGCGGCGGCGAGCACGAAGGCAACCTCGGCGCGCGCCTTGTCTTTGGAGAGCGCGCCGACGACGTCGGCGAAGCGCGCTTTTCTTCCGTCGGCTTGCTCGCGCTTCGTCGCGTCTTCGAGCATCGACTCGATGAAATCGCCGTCGAGCACGTCGCCGGAGAGATTCTTCATCGCGCCGCGCAAGACTTCGCGCTCTTCGTTCGAGACGTCGCCGTCGGCCGACATCATCAAGTACATCGCCTCGCAGAGCGGACCGTATTCGGTCTTGAGGAGCTCTGCGTCCGCTTCCGTGCGATCACCCGACGCGACCGACACCATCCCGCGCTGCCCGGCAGCGCGCAGTTGGTCGCGTAGACGGACGATCGTCGACGTCGACAGCCAGAACATCGTTCGATGGTATCATGTCCGCCGAACGTGACGAGCACGGCGAAACCCAGCGCACTCATCCCCGACAAGATCGGTCGCTACGACATCCGCGCCAAGCTCGCCGACGGCGGCATGGCGAACATCTACGTCGGCCGCCTCTCGGGTCCCGCGGGTTTCGAGAAGCTCCACGCGATCAAGGTCATCAAGCCGGAGTTCTCCTCGGACAAAGACTTCACGAACATGTTCCTCGACGAGGCGCGCATCGCCGCGAAGCTCTCGCACCCGAGCATCGTTCAAGTGCACGAGCTCGGCGAAGACCCCACCAACAAACGCCTCTTCCTCGCGATGGAGCTTTTGTTCGGCGAGTCGCTCTGGGACATCTGGTTCACGGCGCGCGCGCGGAAACAACGGCTGCCGGAGGATCTCGTCGCGTGGATCGGCGCGCGGATCGCAGAGGGCCTCCACCACGCGCACGAGCTCACGTCGAACGGCGTGAAGCAAAACGTCATTCATCGCGACGTGAACCCGTCGAACGTCTTCGTCACGTACGACGGCCAAGTGAAGATCATCGATTTCGGTTTGGCCAAAGCGAAGAACCGCGTGACGGAGACTGGTCTCGGCGTCATCAAGGGCAAGGTCGCGTACATGGCGCCCGAGCAAACGAAGAGCTCGAAGGACATCGATCACCGCATCGACATCTTCGCGCTCGGCGTCACGCTCTGGGAGCTCACCGTCGATCGCAGGCTCTTCAAGCGCGGAGACAACGTCGCGACGCTCGCGGCAGTTGCAGAATGCAAGGTTCCCGAGCCGACGCAGTTCGTGCCCGACTACTCGCCGGCGCTCTGGGAAATCTTGAAGAAGGCGCTCGCGAAGGATCGAAACGCGCGCTACGCGACCGCGAAGGAAATGGCCGACGCGCTCGACGCGTTCTCGCGAAGCCGCGGTCGCGTCGTGACGGCAGCGACGGTCACGACGTTCATGGAGGATCTCTTCGGCGCGCAGCGCGAGCGATACCAAGCATGGCTCGACGAAGTCCGCTCCGAGCGTCCCGTCCCCACACCCGAAGAGAGCTTCCGCGGCCCATCGACAGTCGACGACAACGCGATCATCATCGGCGCCGAAGGAGGTCCCGTGACCGATCGAAAAAACGACCGCCCTCGCCTCCCCGCCGATCGCACGAGCGACGTGCGCGGCTTCGAGAAGGAAGAGAAACGCCCCGATCCCCACGCGCCGAAGTCACCCGACGAGATCGAGCGCGAGTCGTCGATCGCGATCGCCGCGAAGGAGACGAACCGCGCGTGGATTTGGGCGGTGCTCATCCTCGTCGCTGGCGCCGGGACACTTTGGTGGGCAACGCACCGATTCTGACGCGCGATTTGTAAAGCCTCGTGCGTGATGTCGCGCGCGAGATTTAGAGTCAGCCATGACTTCACTTCATCGGGCGATCGCGATCGCCACGGGGGCTTTCGTCGTCACGCTCGCCGCGAGCTCGCTCGCGGCGGATGCGGGTTGTGTGTCGTCGCTCGCTTGCGAGCAGTGCGACGTCAGCGGCTACGCGCCGACGCCAATGGCAAAGCCGCTCGGCCCGAACGCGCAAGCGTGCGCGGACTCGGACATCACCGCGTTCGTCAACGCGTGCCTTGGGGCGTCGTCCTCGGCGAGCGCGTGCAGCACGTGGCAAGGCAGCGCGCCCGCTGCGTGCGAGAGCTGTTTGTTCACGCAGAACACGGCGGCGAGCTGGGGCTTGCTCGTGTGCACGTCGACGGGATGCGACGTCAACATTCCCGGCTGCGTCGATCTCGAGCTCGCTCAAGTCTCGCAGGAGAAACAAGCGGGCGGCGCGGGCTCGTGCGGCGACGCGTTCAACGCGAGCTACGGCTGCCAGGACTACGCATGCGGCGCGTGCAGCACGACGGACTTCAACACGTGCGCGAGCGACGCGATCGCGAACGAGTGCAAGTCGTACGACACACCCGTCGAGTCGATGCCGGCAAGTCCGACGGCGGAAGCGCGGACGCGGGCGGCGACGGCGGATCGTCGTCGAGCGGCGGTGGAGGTTGTCACTGCAACGCAGCGGGCGCTCGCTTGGACGACGGCGCGCTCGCGGTGATCGCAATGAGCGGGCTCGTCGCGATCGTCGCGCGACGCCGCCAGCGCAAGATCAATCGAACTTGAAGAGGTCTTCGAGATCCTGCTTCGTGAGCTTCTTCGTACCGCCCATGTCCTCGCTGAGGACGGCGCCGACGAGCTCGCGCTTCTTGCCGCCGAGCTCGAGAATTTTTTCCTCGATCGTGCCCTTCGCGATCAAGCGGTACGTCGTGACGACCTTCGTCTGACCGATGCGGTGCGCGCGGTCCGTCGCTTGATCCTCGACGGCGGGGTTCCACCATGGGTCGAAGTGGATGACGGTGTCGGCCGCGGTGAGGTTCAAGCCGCTGCCGCCGGCCTTGAGCGAAATCAGGAACACGGGCGCGCCGTGATCTTGTTGGAAGCGCTCGACGATCGACTGGCGATCTTTCGTCGACCCGTCGAGGTACTCGTATTGGACTTTGTCTTCGTCGAGCGCGCGCCGAATGATCGTGAGCATCGAGACGAACTGACTGAACACGAGCACGCGATGGTTGCCCGCGATCGACGTCTGGATGAGATCGCGCAGCGCCATGAGCTTGCCGGAGTCTTCGTCGGTGAAGTCGCGCGGTAGACCGAGCAGGCGCGGATCGCACGCGGCTTGTCGCAGGCGCGTGAGGCCCGCGAGGATCTGAATCTGCGCGCGCGCCATGCCTTGCTTCTCGACCTCGCCCATGACCTGCGCGCGCACTTCTTTGAGCACGGCTTGATAGAGAGCGCCTTGCTCGCCCGTGAGATCGCAAATCTGATCGCTCTCGATCTTCTCGGGAAGATCCTTGGCGACCTCCGACTTCGTGCGGCGCAGGATGAACGGGTGAATCGTCGCGCGGAGGCGTTGTGCGGCTTTGGGATCGCCCGCGTCGATCGGGCGCGAGTAGCGCTCCTCGAATTTTCCGAGCTCGCCGAGCAAACCGGGGCTCACGAAATCGAAGATGCTCCAAATTTCGGAGAGTCGATTTTCGATCGGCGTGCCCGTGAGCGCGAGGCGACGCTCCGACTTGATGCGTTTGGCGGCGCGCGCGGTCGCGGAGAGCGGGTTCTTGATGTTCTGCGCTTCGTCGAGGATGACGTACGTCCACTGCGTCTTCGCGAGGAGCTCTTCGTCGCGACGCAAAAGCGCGTAGCTCGTGACGACGACGTCGGCCGCGTCGAGCTCTTCTTGGCGCTCTTTGCGCTCGGCGCCGTGCCAGAGCGCGTGCTTGAGCGACGGTGCGAACTTGTCCATCTCGCGGAGCCAGTTCGTGACGACGCTCGTCGGTGCGACGATGAGCGCGCGGAATTTCTTCTTCTTGTCCTCTTCGCTCTTTTCGATCTGCGCCTTCACCGCGAGGAGCAGCGTGATCGTCTGAACGGTTTTTCCGAGACCCATGTCGTCGGCGAGGACGCCGCCCGAGCCGATCTCGTGGAGAAACGAGAGCCACTGAAATCCCGCTTCTTGGTAGGGCCTCAGCGTGGCCTTCAAGTTGCGCGGCTTCTTCGCGCCTTTGATCTCGTCGATGTCGCGGAGCTTCTTGAAGAGATCCTTCGCGCCGTCGGTGACCGACGAGCGACCGACTTGTTGCAAGAGCTCCTCGATGCGTCCGGCCTGCGAGAGCGGGAGCTTGTTCCCCGCGCCACCCGAGGTCGCCAAGATCTCGGCTTGCCGCTGCAAGACCTCGCGGACTTTGTCCGGGTCGAGCTTCGCGAACGAGCCGTCTTGTAGACGAACGTAGCGGCGGCCTTCCGCGAGACAGCGCGCGAGCTCCTCTTGCGTGACGGCGATGCCTTCGCTCTCGAACGACATGCGCAGCGAGAGCCAATCGACGCCGCTCGAGACGCGCACGTTCGCGCCGAGCGACTCGTCGCGCACTTGCACGTCGACGAGATCGTCGGGCGCGAAGAGGTCCCATTCTTCGGGGAGCGTCGTGATGCCGTCCGTCCAGAATTTCAGCGCGCCGTCGCCGCGCACGATGAAGCCTTGTCCGTCTTCGTCGGGCGCGAGGCCGAGCGCGCGGAGCTTGCTCGCCGCGGCTTGTTGCGCGGCGATGTCGCATCGGATGCAGCGCGCGCGTTTCGCTCCAGCGGCAGGAGGCTTCACGATCACGGGCGGCGTCATGCCGTCGGCGCGAACGTCGATCTCCGTGTCTTCGTAGGCCGCGCGAAGAGAGACGTGCGCTTCGATGAGCGAGCCGCCCGCGCGAAGGCGGAACGTCGGAACGAGATCGACGACGTCGGCGACTTGCGAAAGATCCGGAAGCTCGGCGCCAACCTCGAGCGCGACGCGCGGGAGACCTTGCGCGATGAGCTGCGGCAGCCTCTCGATCGGCTCGTGGATGACCGCTTGCCGCGCGAGGCGCCGCAAGCTCGCGGGCGCGACGCGCTTGTCGATCGGGCGCGCGAAGCCCTCGTGATCGATGTGCCAGCCGGGGTTGCCCTCGAACCATGCGCCCTGACCCGGGTTGAACTTTCGCGGATCGTTGGCGCGCGTGAAGAACGATTTCACGAGGACGAACTGTCCGTCTTGAGAGAGCTCGAGCTCGAAGCCGGCGCGGAGCGGCTCGTCGTTGTAACGGAGCTCCATCATCTGCGGCTCGAGGATCACGCGCGCGTCGCTCGACCTTTGTAGGCGCGCCCGCAGCGCTGCGAGGAGATCGCTCGCGTCCTCGCCGCGGACTTCGATGCCCACGCGACGCGGTTGCTCCGTCTCGAGGCGCGCGAGGAGACGAAGCACCTCACGATCGGCCGTGGGCGCTTGCGACTGCGGCACGAGCAGCGCGCTCGGCAAGAGCGGCGTGCGCGCCTCGGGATCGATCACGCGGACGGCGAGCGAGCCCCCCGCAATACTGGAGCGCGTCTCGATGCGGTACTCGATCTTCGGCTGCGGCGGCATTGGATCCGCGAGCCATGCGTCGACGCCTTGTTTGCCGCCCTCGCCTTGCCGCGCGATGAGACCCTGCGCGGCCATCTGCGCTTGCTTCATCGCGCGGGCGCGCGCGCGACGACCGCGACGACCACCGCCACCACCCTCGGGCATCGGCACCGCGTACGCGCTCAAGCCGTTGGGACCTGCCGTCACCGCCGGGAGCGCCGCGTGCGGCTGTTGCGGCTGCGGTTGTCGCGGTGGCCGCACCTGATCGCGCACCGCGATGAGGAGCGCGGCGACGTGCTTGCAGTGGCCGTTGATCTTCGAGAACGCGGGGCAGGTGCAATTCGACGAGACGCCGCCGTGACCCACGCCGCCCTCGGGCGGCGCGAGCTGAATGGTCACGTGGTACGGCTCGGGCTCCGTCCCGCGGACGTCACCGCTCGCCGAAGCCTCCGCGATCTGGATGTTGTCGACCGCGTGACGCCGCACGTAATCGTAACCGCGCAGAAACGCGCGCGCGCCGAGCATGCGCCGAAGAGCGCGGTCGTTGAGCGTCGAGATCGCTTCCGTGAAGGGAGTGGGCACGTTCCGGTGTTTTCGAATGACCGTCGCGCGACTGACGAGACGGGGAGCGACCAGGCTTGGTCGCGACTACGACTGAAGCAGGGATGCGGAGCTCGGCACCTTTCGGCCGCGAGCGCTTTTCACAGCGCATCCAAGGAGACGCGTAGCATCGGATTCGAGGGGTTGCAAGGGGTTCGCGTTCCGGCGAGAGTACGCGCCATGCGAAAAGCCGGGTTCGTGGTGGCGTGCTTGGGAATGCTTGCAGGATGCAACGTTCCCGTCGCGGCCAGCCTCGACGAGGACGACGCCAATCGCATCGTCCTCGCGCTCGATCACGCGAACATCGACGCGACCAAAGAGACCGACCCGACGTCCGAGGGGAAGGTGCGCGTGGTCGTGGCTCGTGACGACGTTGCGCGCGCCCTCTCGGCGATGCGCGACGAAGAGCTGCCGCGCCCGCGCCCGCTCGGCGTGCTCGACTCGATGGACAAGGGCGCGCTCGTCCCGAGCCAAGCGGCGGAGCACGCGCAGTACGTCGCGGGGCTCGCCGGCGATCTCGAGAAGACGCTCGAGAGCGTCGATGGCGTGCTCGGCGCGCGCGTTCACTTGAACCTCGCGCAAGCGGACGCGCTCCGCGATGGTCCCCCGCCGAAGACGACCGCGAGCGTGCTCGTCGCGCACCGCGGGTCGACGCCTCCGCTGACGAACGACGCCGTGCAAAAGATCGTCGCGGGCGGCGTGTCGGGTCTCGCGCCGCAAGACGTGTCGGTCGTGATGGTCTCGCGCCCCGCGCCCGCCGCGCGCGGTGAAGCGCAGCTCGCGCACGTCGGGCCGATCGCCGTCGCACGCGGATCGGTGCGCATGCTTCAAGCGACGCTCGCGGGTCTCGTCGCGCTCGTCGCGCTCCTCGCGTTCGGCGCGCTGCTTCTCTGGGTTCGCCTCGGTCGCGCGCGCGCGGACGCCGAGAAGAAATAGTGGAGCCACCGCCCGCGCTCGCGCTTCGCGGCGTGAGCAAATCCTTTCGAACGCTCGCGGGCTCGAACGTCGTCTTGCGCGACATCACGCTGGAGGTGCCGCGCGGTTGTCTCTACGGCCTCATCGGACCGGGCGCGTCGGGCAAGAGCGTCGCGCTGAAGCTCCTCGCGGGACTCCTTCGCCCGGATCGCGGCGAAGTGATCGTCGACGGTGACGACATCACGAAGCTCCCAGAAATCCAGCTCCAACAAGTGCGCGCGAAGATCGGCATGCTCTTCCAAAACAATGCGCTCTTCGATCACATGACCGTCGCGGAGAACATCGCGTTCCCGCTGCGGCGTCTGTTCGCGCTTCCCGAAGACGAGATCGCGCAACGCGTGAGCGAGCGGCTCGCGTGCGTCTCGCTCGCGAGCTTCGAGACGCGCATGCCGTCGGGGCTCTCGGGCGGACAGAAGAAACGCGTCGGCGTCGCGCGCGCCACGGTCGCGCGCGCGAACATCGTCCTCTACGACGAGCCCGCTGCGGGCCTCGATCCGGTGACGAGCCAAAAGATCTTCGATCTCTTGCGCGCCGAGCAGCGCGCGGCGGGCGCAACCGTCGTGATGGTCTCGAGCGATCTCGATCGCCTCCTCACCGTGACCGATCGCGTCGGCATGCTCTACCGTGGCGAGCTCATCTTCGACGGCACGACCGCCGAGGCGAAGGCGAGCCGCGAGCCGCGCGTGAATCAGTTCGTGCACGGGCTCACGGAAGGTCCGCTTTAATCGCATGCTCCGGCGCCTCCGGCGCCGATAGTTGATCTATGGTGCGCCCATGCGTCACGCACTCTTCTTGTGCACGTTCGTCGCCGCATGCGGCGGAGCGAAATCGAACGTCGCGAACCCGGACACGAACACGACCACGACGACCATGCCACTGGCGACGGCGAGCGCGAGCGCATCGAGCGCAGCGCCGATCGTCGAGCAACGCCCGCCGCCGCCCGAGAATTTTCGCGTGCTGAATGGCGAGGGCTTTTCGATCTTCGTCCCGACCGCGTGGCGTCCGATTCAAGCAGCGCCGGGCTCGCAAGCATTCGCGAGCTACAGCGGGCCCGACGAAGGCATGAGCCTCTTGATCGCGAAGGTCGCGTTCCAAGGACCCGAGAGCGAGTTCGTCGCGGGCGTCACGAAGGGCGTCACGGGAAACGGCGCGACGCAGACGTCGACGAGCACGGTGACCGTCGCGGGCCACGCTGTCCCCGTGAGCGCGTTCACGCTCGTCAAACCGGGCCCATCGATTCGCGGCGTCATGCGCGCGCAGACCGGAACGGATCACGTCGTCTCCGTCACGTGTCACACCGCGGAAGCGACGTGGAACGACAAAGCGCGCGCCGAGTGCGATCCGATTTTCGCGTCCATCCGCGTGGGCGCCGTGCCGAAATCGAACATCGCTCCACCGAACGGAAAGCGCTTTCTCACAGGATCGGATTGGCGCGTCACGATCCCCGCGACATGGACCGACGACACGCCGCACACCGCTGAAGTGCGCGCGCTCGCGCGATCGTCGAACGACGAGCACACGATGGTGGTCGTCACGATCGCCGAGATCACGCCCGACGCGAAACCCGACGCGAAGACGCGCGACGGCATGCTCGCGAAGTTCGCCTCGTTCGTCCTCGGCAAGGAAGGAACGCACGCGTCCATCAAGCGCACAGCACCAAACGTCGTCGACATCGACTTCACGCGCCAGCTCGAAGGCCAAACCACCGCGCTCGTCAACGCGCACTTTTTCGGGGCGGACGGCGCGTACCTCGTCACGTGCGGCGGGCTTCGAGCGAGCATGGAAGCGCACCACGACATCTGCGAGACTGCGGTGCGATCGATGCGCATGGATCACCCGAAATGAAGCGAGCGTTGCTCGTTGCGCTCGTCCTCTTCGGATGCACCGAGGCGAAGTCGCCGCATCCGTCCGCGGAGGTCGTGTTCGATTCCGTCGCGCCGTCCGTCGTCGCGGTCGTCAACGACGACACGCAAGATCGCGAAGAAGAAATCAAAGAGCTCGAGCGGATGATGGGAAAAGATCCGCGCGCGCCCAAGCACGTGATCGACGTCTCGCTCCGCAAAGAGCCGACGCCGCACGGAACGGGCTTCGCGATCGCGGCGAGCGAAATGCCCGGCGTCAAAGACGGCGGCGTCTTCATCGTGACCGCCGCGCACGTCGTGATGCGTCCCGATCGATTGAAGATCCGCACGCGCAAAGGTCAAACGGTCGACGCGGAGCTCGTCCGCATCGACGAGGTGCGCGACGTCGCGGTTCTCAAGCCGAAGGTCGCGCTCGACGGAGTTCCGCCGCTCAAGCTCGAAGAGCACGATCTCGCCGTCGGCGAGCCGGTCTGGGCGCTTGGTCACACGGGTCGCGGTTTTTGGTCGCTCTCGTGGGGCATGTCCGAAGGCATCACGTCGGGCGTCGTCGACATGATGGGCAACAAGCTCCTCCTCTTCGACGCCGCGGTGTATCCGGGATTTTCGGGAGGCCCCGTCGTCACGTTCCACGATCACGGTCACGCGGAAGTCGCAGGCGTGAACCACGCGATCCTCTACACCGGACTCGAAGATCGATCGGCCGCATCGATCTTCAGCGCGGTCGCCGTGTCGGAGCTTCACGAGGTGCTCGCGAATCGCCGCGCGCCGCTCGAGAAGAAGCTCTTCGACTATGCGAACGTGCAACGCAAGCGCACGTACGCCGATTTGTTCATCGCGACGCGATTCCAAATCGCGAAGGACGAGAACGGCCGACCCATCGCGCACATGATGGGCGACTCGCGCTCCGTTGCGATCGACGACGAAGGAAACGTCGACGTGCCGTGCGTCGCGATGCTCTTCGGTCTCCCCGCCGGCGAGACGCAGATCAAATTCGAAGCGCGCGATCCGAGCGGCAAAGTCGTCGCGCAGGCGCAGTCGACGACGACGCTCGAAGAAAAGCAGCGCGTCGCGTTCGCCTCGGCGAGCCTCTCGTTTCCGGTGAAGAGCGAAGCGCACTACAACATCGTCGCGCTCAAAGACGGCACCGAGATCGGACGCGCGGTCGTCGCCGCCGAACAACAAGACGAAGACGAGACGCTGCACTCGCACGATCCCGACGTCGGCGACGACGGTCAGCCCGACGTCGACGTCGTCGTCGCGCGCGTCGCGAATCAAACACCGCTCGTGCTCGCGGGAATTCGCTCGGAGTGGACGGAGCGAAGCTATCCGCGTCGCGTGCAGTTCACGTGGTTCGCGCGCGGCACGCGCGGATGGACCGGGCGCGACGTGATTGTCGCGGCGTACGTGCTCGACGATAAAGGCCAAGTCGTCGGTCAATCCGAAGGTTGCTTCTGGCCCGAGGTCCGGCCCGAGAACACGTGGTCGTGCATCGGCAACGGCGGGATGATGCCGCCGCCTCTCGCGGAGCGCGCGGGCGCGTACGACATCGTCTTCACGGTGAACGAGCGCCCCGTCGCGTGGTGGCCGATGGAAGCGACGCTCCGCAAAGACGCGCCATCGAGCTCCGACATGGAACGCTGGCTCCAAGACATGCGCCGCATCGTCGTGCCGCCCGCGCACCACAAGAAATAAATGCCGCCGAAGCCGCTCACGCTCGGCGAATCGATCCTCGTCGCGTGGTTCACGTTCACCGCGCTCGGCGTCTATACGTCGCTCAGCATTTGGTTCATCGATCGCGACATGCGCAAGCTCCCGCCGGAGAAGCTCGAGCGCGCGTGGTCGACGACGTCGTTCGCCGCCGCGATCTTCGCGATGATGCAGATCGGCCTCCCGCAAATCGCAGTGCTCGTTCACTTCGTTCGCACGCGCCGGTCCATCGCCGGCTTCTTCCTCGGCCTCTTTTGGGCGCTCCTGACGTTCGTCCCGGTGATCGCGCTCGGCGTGGTGCTCGATTTCTTCTTACCGGAGTAGTCTCGGGATCGTGGAACACGCGCCCGCGCTCCGCACACGCTTCGAAGACTTCGCCGCGCAAGTCGGCGGCGGCGTGCTCGGCGTCGCCGCGGTCGCGGGCGGAATGGGCGTGCTCCTCGGGCGCATCGTCAGCCGCATGTTTCCGCCGCGCATCGATTATCCCGAGCTGCGGCGCAACATGTACAAGATGAGCGTCAAATCGCTCCCGATCGTCGTCATCACGGCGCTCTTCACGGGCGCGATCATGGTGATTCAAGCAGCGCCCATCGTGAAGCGTCTCGGCGCGGAGGGCCTCGTCGGTTGGGCGGCGGGCTTCACGACGCTCCGCGAAATCGCGCCGCTCCTCACCGCGCTCATGATCTCCGGACGCGTCGGCGCGAACAACACCGCGGAGCTCGGCACGATGGTCGTCACCGAGCAGCTCGACGCGCTCCGCGTGCTCGCGATCGATCCCATCGCGTTTCTGATCCTGCCGCGCTTCATCGGCATCATCGTCACGCTCTTCATGATGACGCTCTACGCCGACGCGCTCGCGATCTTCGGCGCGACGTACTGCGCGAAGGCGCTGCTCCACGTCGAGCCGATGAGCTTCTATCACGGCCTCACGAGCGGGCTCCTCGGCTTCAAGGACGTCGCGAATGGTCTCTTCAAGAGCGTCGTCTTCGGCGTCGTGATGGCGCTCGCGAGCTGCCACTTCGGTCTCGCGACGAAGGGCGGCGCCCCCGGCGTGGGCCGCGCCGTCAACGCGACCGTCGTCGCGAGCGCAGCCGGCATCTTCGTCATCGACTACTTCGTGAGCTTCCTACTCGGATGAGCATTGCGTTCGACATCGGGGCCGAGGCGATGGCGCTCGTGCGGAGCGCGCGCGATCTCTATTCGGTGTTCGTGCGCACGCTCTACTACGTCGTTTACGGTCGGCGCGAGAAGGGCGCGATCGTTCGGCAGATGTACGAGATCGGAAACAAGAGCTTCGTCTTCTTGACCATCACGATGGGATTCATCGGGATGATCATGGTCTATCAGTCGGGCTTGCAGACGAAGCGCATCTTGCCGGAGTTCTCGCTCCTCGGCGCGACGTACCTCGAGCTCCTCACGCGCGATCTCGCCGCGAGCCTCGGCGCGCTCATGCTCGCGACGCGCGTCGGCGCGGGCATCGCCGCCGAAATCGGATCGATGGTCGTCACCGAGCAAGTCGACGCGCTCCGCATGAGCGCCGCCGACCCGATCGACTACCTCGATCAAGCCGCGTTTCGTCGCGAGCATCATCATGACGACGGCGCTCGTGATTTGGGGAGGCTTCGTCGCGTTTTCGGTCGGCGGCGCCGTCGGGTACTTCGCATTCGACATTTCGCCGCGCACGTTCGCGAGCATCCAACTCGTCAATCACGGCGACTTGATCACCGGCCTCGTCAAATGCGTCGCGTACGGCGCGGCGATTCCCGTCGTGAGCGGCTATTGCGGGCTCTCGACGTTTGGCGGATCGGAGGGCGTCGGGTGGGCAACGACGCGGGCCGTCGTGAGCTCGTCGCTCGCGATCATCATCCTCAATTTCTTCATCTCGGGCGCCGCGTACATCGTGTTTCCGAAGTGACATGTGACTTCCGGCACATGCCGGATTCGGCCCAGCGCGCGACAGTCTCATCATGAAACTCAGCCTCGCGTTCGCGTCCGCCGCCGCCCTTTCGCTCGCCTCACTCTCCGCTCGCGCGGACGACACCGTCGTCGTTCACGTGCAAGAGGGCACGCTCCTTCGCGACGGGAAACCGATCTGCGACGCGCCATGCGACACGGAGGTCCCGCGCGAGGGACGCTACGCCGTCGAAGGCGGAAGTCGCAGCAACAAGTTCTCGCTCGAAAAAGCCGACTCGTTCGCGAACGTCTACGTCTCGCAACGGACGAAGTCGCACACCAAGGCTGGCGGCATCATCCTCGGGACGACGCTTCCGGTCGCCGCGATCTTCGCAGCCCTGGCGTTCGCAACTGCAAACACGAGTTGCAGCGGTTTCATTTGTATGAACCCTGCGCCGCTCTTCGGCGTCCTTTCCGGCATGATCGGCGGCGGCGGTCTCATCGCGGGATCGATCATGCTCGCGCTCCCCGATCGCACCATCACGCGCGCGGAAGTGGCGCGCGTACCGAACGTGACCGCCAACGTGTCGGTGCGATTCTGATCAACCCGGGCTGACGCACGCGCCGTTCGAGCAGAGCGGTGTCCCGCCCGAGCACGCGTTGCCGCACGAGCCGCAGTTCGCGTTGTCGTTCTTGGTGTCCGCGCAGTACGGCTGCGGGAGCCCGCCGTCGATGTTGACGCCCGAGTCGGGGAAGCACTCCGTTTGGTTCGACGCGCATGTCGCGGCGCACTTTCCGGCCGCGCACACTTGAAGCGCGTCGCAGACGTTGCCGCAGCTCCCGCAGTTCGCGTTGTCGCTGCTCGTGCGCGCGCAGTACGGTCCGCCGGCGTCGGGTGCTCCGCCGTCGGGCGCGCAGAGCGTCTGTCCGCTCACGCAATTCGAAGCGCACTGTCCGGCGGCGCACACCTCTTCGGGGCCGCACACGACGCCGCACGCGCCGCAGTTCGCGTTGTCGGTCTGCGCGTTCGCGCAGAACGGTTGGCCGGCGTCCGGAATGCATCCGATTTGGCTGTTCGGACAACCGCCTTGGCACTTGCCCGCGTTGCACACCTCGAGCGCCTTGCATGCGGTCGTACAGCTTCCGCAATGTTGGTTGTCGGTTTGCGTGTTGGTGCAGATCCCGCCGTCGCCCACGGCGCACGCTTGCTCCGTCGATCCGCACAGCGAAATGCATTGGCCCTGCGAGCAGAGGCTCGTCGTGTCGCACGCTTTTCCGCATTGACCGCAGTTCGCGGGATCGTTTTTCGTGTCGACGCACGCGCCGTTGCACGACGTCTGCACCGACGCACACGTCGGACCGTTCGACCCATCGCAGGCCCCGAGCACGAAGAGCGCCACGGCGCACGCGGCAATCGCAAAACGTACGAGCGACGCGGCGCGCATGTTTCGAGAATACACGGTACTCAAGGCCAACTTGAACTGATTGTCTTGGACCAGCGGTTCGACTGACAAGCGGCAGCGAGACGAAACCGCGCCATGATCGACTGGAGAAGGCGCAGCAGCGGCCCGGCCGCGAAATTACCGCTGCCGCATGTCGACCAACACTTCTCGTGCGAGCGAGATCCGTGCGGATGACTTTTGCATTACACTAAGCGGTGGACATGAGGCTTTCGCGCAGTTTGCTCGCGTGCGCGCTCGGGGTCGTCGTCGTCGCGAGCTGCGCGAAGTCGGCGGTGCAAGAGCTCCCGACGTGTACGTCGGCTCAATCTCTGTGTGGAACGATCTGCGCCGACCTCCAATCCGACTCCGAGAACTGCGGCAAGTGCGGCACCGAGTGCCCGCTCGGGCAAGCGTGCTCGAAGGGGACGTGCGGTTCGACGTGCCCCGGCGGCGACACGCTCTGCGGCGGTGACGGTGGAAAAGCCACGTGCGTGAGCACGCAGTCCGACAACTCGAACTGCGGCAGCTGCGGCAAGACGTGCAACTCGGGCGAAGTCTGTTACGGCGGGCAGTGCAGCTCGGCGTGCGCGAACGGCGAAACGAAGTGCGGCGACGCGAGCACCTACTGCGCGAACCTGAAGACCGACAACGCGAACTGCGGCGCGTGCGGCACGACATGCACGACGCTCCAAGTGTGCGCGAGCGGCAAGTGTGCGAGCAGCTGCGATTCGGAGCAAACGCTCTGCGGCGGCGATGGCGGCGCGCCGTATTGCGCGAACCTGCAAACGGACAACGCGAACTGCGGCGCGTGCGGCGCGCCGTGCACGGGCACGTTTCAAAATTGCATCGGCGGGACGTGCAGCTCGGAGTGCACTTCGACGCAAAAGCTCTGCACGCCCGACGGCGGCACGCCCTTCTGCGCCGACACGCTCACGGACAACACGAACTGCGGTTCGTGCGGCAACGTGTGCACGAGCCCGAACGCCGTGTGCTCGGGTGGCTTGTGCAGCGGCTCGAAGTTCAACGTGCTCATCTGCGGCGCGCCGAGCACGTCGACGTGGAACAACGACATCCAGACGAAGCTTCAAGCGACGAACGCGTTCACGACGGTCGACATCATGGCGTGCAACACGACGACGCCGACGCTCGCGCAGCTCCAAGGTTACGGCGCCGCGCTTGTCTTCTCCGACACGTCGTTCGCCGACGCGACGACGCTCGGAAACAACCTCGCATCGTACGTGTCCGGTGGCGGGCACGCGGTCGTCGCGACGTTCGGCAACACGTCCTCGCTCGGAATCGGCGGCAACTGGGTCTCGCAGGGCTACAACCTGATCACGCTCAGCGCTCAAGAAGAGCCGGGCGAAAGCGGCGCGCTCATCATCGTCGACAACTCGAGCCCGCTCGTCGCCGGCGTCAGCACGCTCACGGCGACCTCCGCGTTCCGCAGCAGCGGCACCGTGACGAACGGTGGCATCACCGTCGCCGAGTGGGGCAGCGGCAAGCCGCTCATCGTGCGCGGCGTGAAGAACGGCGCGAACCACGTCGAGCTCAATTTTTATCCGCCGTCGAGCACCGTGCGCTCGGACTTCTGGGTCGGCGACGGCGCCACGATCATGAAGAACGCGCTGCTCTATCGCTAGTGATCTCCTTCAAAGACATTCGGAAATCGTTCGGCGACAAGACGGTGCTCGACGGTGTGAGCTTCGACGTGCGCGACGGCGAGGTGTTCTTCATCATCGGCGCATCGGGCGTCGGCAAGAGCGTGCTCATCAAGCACCTCGTCGGCCTTCTCTATCCGGACTCGGGCGAGATCTACCTCGACGGCGAAGAGATCACGCACCTCGACGAAAAGGGAATGATGCCCATCCGCCGCAAGTGCGCGATGGTCTTTCAACACTCGACGCTCTTCGACTCGATGACGTGCGCGGAGAACGTCGCGCTTCCGCTTCGCAAACACAAAGGCCTCTCGGTGAAGGCCGCGCTCGACGAAGCGCGCCGGCGTCTCGACACGGTGCACATGCTCGAGTTCGGCGATCGCTTCCCCGCGGAGCTCGGCGACGGCATGCGAAAGCGCGTCGCCATCGCGCGCGCGCTCACGCTCGACCCGCGCTACGTCCTCTTCGACGAGCCCACGACCTCGCTCGATCCGGTGAGCGCGCGCCGCGTCGATCGCCTCATTCGCGAGCTCTCCGACAAGCTCGGCGTGACGTCGATCGTCGTGAGCCACGATCTCGTCAGCATCTTCACCATCGCCGATCGCATCGTGATGCTCTATCGCGGTCACGTGCGCCTCCTCGGCGACCCGAAGACCTTCGAGACGTCCGCCGATGGCGTCGTCGCTCAATTCATCCGCGGCCAAGCACAAGGGCCGATGGAGATGTAGGATGTGGGCGTGAGCCAGGAGCGTTCCATCGAGGTCAAAGTCGGCGTGCTGATTCTCGTCGCGCTCGGCATTCTCGGCGGGTTCATCTTGGTGATGGGCGGGCTCTCGTTCGAGAAGAGCTACGCCATCTACGTCGACTTCGACAACCCGGGCGGGCTGCAAACGGGCGCGCCGGTGAAGATCGCAGGCGTGAACGTCGGCAAGGTCGACGAGATGCAATTCCGCGGCGGCGAGCTCGATCAAAAAACCGGACGCCGCCCGATGGTCCGCACGAAGCTCCTCGTGCAAACCAAAGTTCAGAAGACGATCCACGACGACGCCGAGTTCTACGTGACGACGCAAGGCGTCCTCGGCGAACAGTTCCTCGCGATCGAGCCGGGCTCGCCGAATCACCCCATCCTCGATCCCGAGACGACCATCCCGAAGGGCGTCGGCCCGCCGCGCCTCGATCTCTTCTTCGCGAAGGCCTACGAGCTCCTCGACATGACCGTCACGGGTCTCAACAACAACAAGGATCTCGTCAAAGACATCGCGACGAACACGCGCGACCTCCTCGGCGGCCTCAACGGCACGATCACCGACAACCGCGAGCGCATCAACCGCATCATGACGAACCTCGACTCGCTCACGGCGGAGGCGAACACGCTCACCAAAGACGCGCGCACGAACTACATCGACAACCCGAAGCTCATCACGACCGTCGACAACATCGAGAAGATCACGAGCGACTTGAAGAACGACTCCGGCCCTCTGCTCAAAGACGCGAAGGAAGCGATCGCGAACCTCAACCGCGCGTCGCAGACGATCGGCGACGTCGAAGGTCAGGCCAAGCTCAAGAAGACGCTCCAAGACGTCTCCGAGCTCGCGTCGCGCGCGAACGCGATCGCGTCCGATGCGCAGTCGATCGTCACGCACATCAAGAAGGGCGAAGGAACAGTCGGCGCGCTCGTCATGGACGAGGAGCTCTACGACAACCTCCAAGAGATGACGCGCGACCTCAAGCACAACCCGTGGAAGTTCTTCTGGAAGAATTAGGTCAATCGCCAGCAGCGTCGGTGCCGGTGTCTTGTGTGCTCGTGTCGGGGACGTTGTTGTCGGGGACGTTGTTGTCTTGCGCGACCTGATCCGTGGGGGAATCGGTGACGACCGCGTCGGGGACGGGCGCGTCGGCGGAGGCCGCGTCGGGAACGCTCACGATGTTGGTGAGGTCGTCGCTGCACGTACCGGTCGTCTCGCTGCCGACTGGGTAGATGCACACGAGCTTCTCCTGGCAATCGATCGATTGCGTGCAGGCGCCGCCTTTGGCGACGGTTCCGCCGTTCGTGGTGCACGCTCCCACCGCGAGGAGCGGTGAGAAAACGCCGATGGTGACGACGAAAGCGAAGCTCTTTCTCACGCTATGAGCGTACGTGCCTCGGCCGCACGCGTCAAACTCAGGCGCAACTCACGCAAGGACGACGAGGACATCGCCCTCGTTGACCGCTTGCCCCTCGCTGCACGCGATCTTCTCGACTTTGCCCGACGAAGGCGACTCGACTGGCATCTCCATCTTCATCGACTCGAGAATGACGCACGTCTGCCCCTCGAGGATGTCTTCGCCGACTTTCACTTCGATCTTCCACACGGTGCCGGTGATGTGTGCGCAAACGTTGGTCGCCATGGCGCGGCACGATAACCCAAAGCTCCAGTGAGAGCCGAGTGTTTCATTTGCGTCGCATGACAAAGGCCGGTAACTTTTGTCATCGTCCCCTGTAGGAAAACTCGCCCATGGCAGAACAGAAAGAAAGCTCGGTCCTCTTCTCGCTGAAAGAGCTGATGAATCTGGAGGAAGACCGGATCAAGCAGGAAGAGGATCAAAAGCGTCGCGTCGAGGAAGAAGCGGCGCGCGCACGAGCAGAGACCGAGCGTCGTGCTCGTGAAGAGGAAGAGGCCCGCATGCGCGCGGCCGACGAGAAGCGGCGCACCGAAGAGCAGCGCACGCGCGAAGAGTCGGCACGCGTCGAGGCGATTCGCCAGGGCGAAGTGGAGAAGGCGCGCCTCGAAGCCGAGAACCGCGCGCGCATGGAGCAAATGCACAAGCAGCAGGAGCACGAGAAAGAGCTCGCGCGCCTGAACACCGACAAGTCGAAGAAGCGCCTCGTCTTCATCGCCGTCGGAATCGGCCTGGTCGCGGTCGCGGGCCTCGTCGGCGGCGCGGTGATCATCAACGGCCAGATCAAAGCGAAGCAGCAGCTCGAAGCGCAGCTCTCCGACTTGCAAGCGAAGCAAGAAGAGAACAACCGCAAGATGAGCGAGCTGAACGACAAGCTCTCACACGCGACGACTCCCGAAGAGCGCGCGCAACTCGAGCAGGCGATCGAAGACGCGAAGAAGAAGCAAGCCGAGCTCGCGGCGCAGCAAGCGTCTGTGAAGACGGGCGGCGGTGGACACACCGGCGGCGGCACGGTTGCACCGGTCGTGCGCCAGCTTCCGAAGTGCAAGTGCGCGGCGGGCGACCCGCTGTGCTCCGAGATCCCGGGCCAAACCTGCAGCCCCTGATCTGCGCGCTCGACACGCCGTCGCTGGACGAAGCGCGCACGCTCGCCCACCGCGTGCGGTCGCACGTGAACGGATTGAAGATCGGGCTCGAGCTCTTCGTGTCGGAGGGGCCGAACGCCGTGCGCTCGATCGCGCACGAAGCGGGACACCCGATTTTTCTCGATCTCAAGCTGCACGACATCCCCGAGACGGTGGAGCGCGCCGTCGCGCGCGCGTGCGGGCTTGGCGTGTCCCTTCTCACGGTGCACGCGTCGGGAGGACCCGCGATGATCGAGCGCGCCGCGAACCGTGCGGCGAAGGAAGCGACAGGGCTTCGCATCATCGCGGTGACGGTGCTGACGTCCCTCGACGCGTCGGACCTCGCGGCCATCGGCGTCGCGCGCTCGCCGGCCGAGCACGCGCTCGCGCTCGCGAAGATGGCGCGCGCGGCGGGCGTCGACGCGTTCGTATGTTCTCCACACGAAGTCGGAATGCTGCGCGAATCGCTCGGCAACGACGTGATGCTCGTGACGCCCGGCGTTCGCCCGGCGGGCGGAGAAGCGGGCGATCAGAAACGAACGGACACGCCGGAAGGCGCGATCGCGCGCGGCGCGACGGCCGTCGTCGTCGGTCGGCCAATTCGTGACGCCGCGGATCCGGGCGCGGCGGCCGAGAGCATCGCGCGCGCGATTCGAGAGCGATGAGCGAGCGCCTCATTTGCGGTCTCCAGCCGGTGCGTGAGGCAATCGCCACGCACGGGCGCGAGCTCCGCGTGCTCGTCGAGAAGCACCACGACGCGCCGCAGCTCGACGCCGTCGTGCGGTTCGCAAAAGATCGAGGCGCGCGCGTCGAGCGCGTCACGCGCGCCGATCTCGATCGCGCGAGCCGTGGCGTTCGACATCAGGGCGCGATTGCGTACGCGCCGCCGCTGCGCGTTCGCACGCTGGACGAGCTCGTGCTTCCGGAAGAATCGTCCGTGGAGCGCGCGCTCGTCGTCGCGCTCGACTCGATCGAGGACCCACAGAATTTCGGAGCGGTCATCCGCAGCGCGGTCGCCTTCGGCGCGACGGCGATCGTGTGGCCCGAGCACGGCGCAGCGCCGCTGACGCCCGCCACGTTTCGCGCGAGCGCCGGCGCGATCGAGCACGCGCAACTGTGCATCGTACCGAGCCTTCCCGCTGCGCTCGCCGCGCTTTCGTCGCGGGGCCTCCATGTCATCGGGCTCGACGCGTCCGGCGAGCGCGCGATCGACTCGGTGCCGCTCGCGAAAGACACGGCGCTCGTGCTCGGCGCGGAAGGCGCGGGACTGCACCGCGCCGTTCGCAAAGCGTGCGACGAGATCGCGCGACTCCCGATGCGCGGCCCGCTCGGTTCGATCAACGTCTCCGCCGCAGCCGCGATCGCGCTCTACGAAGCGCGGCGGCAACGCGGCGCGAGCGTCACTTCTTGAGCAAGAGCGCGCGCACTTGCGCGCGCACCGCGTTGCGCCGCTGCGCGACGAACGCATCGGTCCACGGCGCGTGTCCGGTGAAGCGCTCCATCACGCCGCCGAGCGCGAACGGCAAAATGTGAAGGCCCATGAGCGACGCGATGAGCTGGCGCGCGTCGCCTTGCGCGCAATGCCCGGCTTGCTGGGCGTGGGTCAGGAATTTTTCCCCCGCGCGCATCGACTCGGCGAACGCCTCGCTCAGCGTGTCCTTGCTCGACGCATCCCACTCCATCGCTTCGCGCACCATGAGGCGCGCCGCATAGGGTTGCTCGCCGAGCATGTTCACGACGGCGTCGGTGAGCGCGTCGAGGCGATGTGCAAAGCCCTCGCCGTTCGGCGCGGTGTCATCGGTCAAGGTTGCGAGCTTCGCGGTGATGCGCTGCACGAGTCGCTCGAGAACCGCGCGACGAAGTTGCTCTTTGCTCGCGAAGTGATGAAAGAGCGACGCTTTGCGAAGACCGACGCGCTCGGCGAGATCCGCCATGCTCGTCCCCTCGTAGCCTCGCTCCGCGAACAGGCGAGTGGCTTCGTCCAAGATGGCGTCTTTGCGACTTCCTGGTTTCGTACTTCGACGATCATCACCGTCGATGGATTGGTGTTCTTGTTCTCCCCGGGCCATGGCCCCTCTATACACGCAAGCTACGGCGGAATCACGGGCGCCTTGACAGCGGCGCGGAGTCGACCGGGCGGAGGGGTTTCAGCGCCTCGGCGACGACCTGCGTGAGCCGCGATTCCTCTCCGCGAGGAAGCAGCGAACCGGCCTGAAACAAGGCGAATCCGATGTAGTCGTGCATCAATTGGATGAGCCAGGCGTCGGGATCTTCACCCGCGAGCGCGACGAGGTTCTTTTCGACGCGATCCGGACGAAAGGAACCGTCGGGAAGCGGGCCCGCGCTCTGGAAGAGCGGATCGTAGACGCCGCCGCCCGTCGCGAAGCGCGCGAGACTGTCGCGAAGCTCTGCGCCCTTCCCCGCCGCGTCGCACCGCGCGTGAATCTCCATCAGCGCCGGGTTGAAACCTTCCATGATCGCTTGCGGTCCTTGCGGCCGCGGCGCCTGCACGATCAAGAACCCGCCGGAGACGAGCTGGAACACGGCCTTCGTCACCTCGAACTCGAGCTGCCCGATGCGCCGGCCGATCTGCGAGATGTTTCGCTTGCCGTCGCACTCGGCGTAGACCGTCGCGAGATCGTCGGGCACCTTCTTCGAGGTCTCGCGCGGAACGGGAATGTAGTTCTCGTTCGGAATGCGCTCGCGGAAGAACTTCATCTCGTCCATCCGCCGCGCGCCTTCCATGAGCATCATGCTGGCGTTGAGGTTGTGGCGGCGGCCGATGGCGGATTCGTCGTAGCGATCGAAGAAGTAGAACATGCCATCGGCGACGTGGAGCGCGGCGTAGAAGACCTCTTCGACTTGGCGCGCCATCATCGGGTAGAGCTCTTCGGGGCTGACGAAATCGAGATCGATCGCGGCCTCTCCGAAACGTTTGCCCGACGTGCTCGACGCAGCGACGGCCTTCTCGAGCTGCTCGCGTGTGACGACGCCGAACCGAAAGAGCGTCTCGCCGAGGCGCTCCTCGGGGACGTTCGTGTGCGCGCCGATGACGTTGCCTTGATCGAAGTAGAGCGAACGCACCTTGCGCTCTTCGATGACGATGAGCTCGCCCTTCCAGTTCGACTGCGCGACGAGCGAGATGATGTCGCAGAGCGCGCCCGGCGTTTTGATCTCGCCGGCGATGCGCAGCGACGCAGAGGTGACGCCGTGCTGCTCGGGCCGCCGCATCATCACGACGCCCGGCGTGCTCGGCACGAGTCGCCACTCCCCCGCGCGCGATCGCAGCTCCTGGCTCGCAGCTCGCCCGACGGGATGGACCGTGCCGGTCACGTCGACGCGCAGCAGGTCGTCACGATCGGACATTTTGGCGTAGAATACACACTCGACATGAATCTTCCCAGCGGAGCGCGCGCGCTCGCCACAGCGCTCGAGAAGGCTGGCTACTTCGCCGGCGACGAAGCGGCGCTCGCGGTGTTTCTCGCTCTCGAGCTGAAACGTCCGCTTCTCGTCGAAGGACCCGCTGGCGTCGGAAAGACCGAGCTCGCGCGCTCGGCGGCCACTGCGCTTGGGCGAAACCTCGTGCGACTTCAGTGTTACGAAGGGCTCGACGAGGCCAAGGCGATCTACGAGTGGGACTACGGCAAGCAGATGCTCGCCATTCAGCTCGTACGCGACGCGGTCTCCGAGGGTCCCAAGGACCTCGATCAAGTCGACGGTCTCTTCGGCGAGAAGTTCCTCATCGCGCGTCCGCTGCTCATCGCGCTGCGAAGCGATGCGCCCGTCGTGCTCCTCATCGACGAGGTCGATCGCGCCGATCCCGAGTTCGAAGCGGTGCTGCTCGAGATCCTCGCCGACGACCAAGTGACGATCCCCGAAATCGGCACGGTGCGCGCGAAGCATCCGCCGCTCGTCGTCTTGACGACGAACGCGACGCGCGAGATGACCGACGCGCTCCGCCGAAGGTGCCTCCACGTGTTTCTCGACTACCCGCCTCCTTCGCGCGAGATCGCGATCCTCGAAGCGCGCGTGCCGGGCATCACGAAGGATCTCGCCGCCGAGCTCGCGGCGTTCGCGGAGAAGACGCGCGCGATGGATTTGCGAAAGCCGCCGAGCATCTCGGAGTCGATCGATTGGGCGCGCGCGCTCGTCGCGCTCGGCGCGAGCTCTTGTCTCGTCACAAAGAGCTCGCGCGCGCGTCGCTCGGCGCGTTCTTGAAGCACGAAGAGGACCGCGAGCGAGCGGGCGCGATCCTCTGATCAGTCGTCTTCGCGCGCGTCGACGAACTGGTACTTCATCCACTCGGAGAGCGTCACGCGTCCGCGGCCCTGACAGATCGCGCACGTTCCGCTCGGGCCGAGCGCCGTCCACACGACGCCGCTGATGCAGGCGGGCGTTGGGCACAATCGCGTGAGATCGACGGCGGCGCTGCTCGTCTTCCTCGACATCGCTACGCGATGGAGCAACGCGTGTGCCTTCGAGCTTTCGCGCAGATGTAGCGGGCGCGGCGTGGCCGTTCGCTACGCTCGAGGCGAATCGCGACGTTTGATCAACCAGTGCGTCGCGAGCTCGCCGCGACCTTTCACTTTGATGGTCCCGCGCTCTTCGATCTCGTACTTGTCACGGAGCGCGTTCGCCGCGGCGTCGCTCACCTGGATCCGATCGCGCTCGCCGTGCGACTCCATGCGGCTCGCGACGTTCACGGTGTCACCCCACAAATCGTAGCTGAACTTCTTGATGCCGATGACGCCCGCGACGACGGGCCCCGTGTGCATGCCGATGCGAATGGCGAGACCCGGCCGCGTCTTTTGCAATTCGCGCATGAACGCCTGCATCTCGAGCGTCATCTCGGCGACGGCCTCGGCGTGATCGGCGCGATGAACGGGCAAGCCCCCGACGACCATGTACGCGTCGCCGATGGTCTTGATCTTCTCGAGCCCGTGTTTTTCCGCGAGCGCGTCGAACGCGGAGAAGATCTCGTTGAGCAAACGCACGACCTCGATCGGCGAGCTGCGCGCGGACATCTCCGTGAAGCCGACGATGTCCGCGAACGCGACGGTGACCGCGTCGAAGCCTTCGGCGATCGTCTGCGGATCGTGCTTGAGGCGCTGCGCGATTTCCTCGGGCAAGACGTTACGAAGGAGCTTCTCGGATTTTTCCTGCTCGACGGCGAGCTCCGCGGTGCGCTGCACGACGCGCTCTTCGAGGACTTCGTTCGCGAGCTCGAGAATCGTGGAACGCGCGCTTGAGTCGCGCGGACATGTCGTTGAACGCGCGAGCGAGCGCGCCGAGCTCGTCACGCCGCTTCGCGAGCGGAATGTCGGACTCGAATTTCCCCTCGCCGAGCGTCTCCGTGGCTTTGGTGAGCTCGCGCACGGGCCTGGTGAAGAATCCCGCGGCGAAATACACGAGGAGCAGCATGACGACGTACGTCGCGACGAGAACTTTGACGACGCTGTTTCGCGCGTGCGCCTTCGCGCGCTCGACGTAGCTCGCTTCGAAGTCGCAGCCGACGAGCGCCGCGACTTTGCCGCTCTTGTCTTTCACGGGTGCGTAAGAGCTCATCCACGATCCGAATTTGTCGGTGTAGAGATCGGGCCGCTCCGTGAGCTCGCCGCGGTTCCACGCGTCGATCGCAGCGGGGCTTCCGGTGTCGGCCTCGAGGAAGCCTGCGTGCGGCGTTCCGGGGATGTCGATGTCGACGACGTAGATGAACTCCGGGCTCTTCGCGTGCTCGCCCACGCGGCGCGTGTCATCCCGGTCGCCGCGCACCATCGTGTACGGTTGCGCGCGCGGCTCGAGCTTGTGGACTTGCTTCAAGAAGTCCATCTGCTTCACGTAGCGCGGGTCATCGGAGAATCCGTCCGCGCGCGGCGTGCCCTCGCGATAGAGCGCGGCGATCTCGTCGCCGTCGAGCCCCGCGACGACGCCCGTCAGCGTGTCGTTGAGATCTTGTCGCAAGCGCTCGGTCGTTCGCGCTTCGATGAACGTGTAGACCCACAAGAAGACCGCGGCGAAGACGACGGTGAACGCAACCGTGAAGAGCACGACGAGCTGCGTGCGCATGCCGAAGCGAACGTTCATGACTTCATCGAAGCTCGGCCACCTGCGTTCCGAAGATGCGCTCGAGACCCGAGAGCAGCGCGTCGCCGATTTCGACGCGGTGATTCGGGCCGAGCGCGAGCGTCGCTTCGGCGCCGGTCTCGAGCGTGAGCTGCATCGTGACGGGGCAGCTGCCGGGCGACTCGCGCATGACGCGCCCGATTTTTTCGAGCGTGCCTTCGCGGAACTGATCCGTGCGCAGGCGAATGTGCAGCTGCTTCGCGCCGGCCGCGACGACGTCGGAGAGAAGGACTGCGTCGTTGAGGAGGATGGTCGCTTCGCGCGCCACGTCGACGTCGGGCTCGGGCTCGTCGTCGTCGCGCCGCGGGAAGCTCACCTTCCCCGTGACGAGCACGGGCTCGCCCGACGTGAGCACGTGCGCGTACGAGTCGATCTGGTTGCCGCGGACTTTCACGTTCACGCGGCCGCTGAGATCCTCGAGCTCGAAGAACGCGATTTTCCCGTCGACGTTTTGTTCGGCGAGGCGTCGCGGAAAATTTTCTCGCGGTACCCCTCGACCATTCCGGCGAGCTTCACGACGGTCCAATCGTCTTGCTCGCTACACGCGCTCGCGGGGAGCGCTTCGAGGCGCGAGAGCGCGTGTGCGCCGCGCAAGTAGCGCTCGAGCGGATGACCCGACACGTAGAAGCCGAGCGACTGCCGCTCGCGCGCGAGCATCTCTTTGCGATCCCACGGCGCCGCTTCGACGTAATCGCCCGCGCTCGGTGCGTTCCACTTGGACGTCGGGCCGGCCGCGTCGAGGAGACCGAACAAGTTCGTTTGTCCGCGCTCGCGATCGCGGCTCGCGGCGCGCGAGCGCTCGAGCGCGACGTCGATGGACGCGTACGCTTGCGCGCGCGACGTGTTCAGCGCGGCGAACGTCGAGTCGAACGCGCCGCACTGCACGAGCGCTTGCAGCACACCCTTGTTGAGCTTCGACGCGTCGACGCGCGACGCGAAATCGAACAAGTCGATGAACGGCCCGCTCTTCCGCGCGTCGAACACGGCTTCGAGCGCCGCAACGCCGACGCCGCGCACCGCGCCGAGCCCGAATCGAATCTGCGGCCTTCGTGCGGTTCTTGCGCCGTTCGGATCGTGTACACCACTTTGAAATCCGTGTCGGACTCGTTGATGTCCGGCGGGAGCACCGTGATGCCCATCGCGCGCGCGTCGGCGATCGTGCGCACGACTTTTTCGATGCGATCCTTGTCGCTCGTCAAAATCGCGCAGAGGAGCTCCGCGGGGTAGTGCGCCTTGAGGTACGCGGTTTGGTACGTGATGAGCGCGTACGCGGCGCTGTGCGATTTGTTGAAGCCGTAGCCCGCGAAGAATTCGAGCAGCCCGAAGATGCGCTCGGCGTCCGCCTCCGTGACGCCTTTGCCTTTCGAGCCGTCGATGAAGACGCTCTTCTGCTTCGCCATCTCCTCGGGCTTCTTCTTGCCCATCGCGCGGCGAAGGAGATCGGCGCCGCCGAGCGTGTAGCCCGCGAGCTGCTGCGCGATCTGCATGACCTGCTCTTGGTAGACGATGACGCCGTAGGTCGGCACGAGGATGGCGTCGACCATCGGGTGAAGGCTCTCGACGCGCGAGCGACCGTTCTTGCGATCGACGAAGTCTTTGACCATCCCGCTTCCGAGCGGCCCCGGCCGATAGAGCGCGACCGCCGCGACGATGTCCTCGAAGCAGTCCGCGCGCAGATCCTTGAAGAGCTGCTGCATCCCGCTCGACTCGAGCTGGAACACCCCCTTCGTCTCGCCAGACCCAAGCAGCGCGTACGTGGCCTTGTCATCCAAAGGAATCTTGGCCAGATCGAAAACACCCTTCGCGCTCCCACTTTCGCGCGCGCGTATGAGCTGCGTCGCGATGTCGAGCACGGTGAGCGTCTTCAGCCCGAGGAAGTCGAACTTCACGAGGCCCGCGGCTTCGACGTCGTCCTTGTAATACTGCGTGACGTACGAGCTCACGCCGCCTTCGCTCTTCGGATCTTTGAAGACGGGAACGTGATCCCACAGCGGCCCTTCGCTGATGACGATGCCCGCGGCGTGCTTGCCCGCATGGCGCGTGAGCCCCTCGAGCTTGCTCGCTTGCGTGAGAAGCTCACGGACTTGCGGCTCGGTCTCGAAGCGCGCCTTGAGCTTGGGCTCGATCGTGAGGCTCTCTTGGATCGTGTACGTCTCCGCGGGCGATTTGCGCGGGATCAGATTCGCGATCGCTTGCGCCTCGACGGGCAAAATCCCGATGCCGCGCGCGACGTCCTTGATGACGCTCTTCGCCTTGAGCTCCGCGAACGTCGCGATCTGCCCGACGCTCTCCTCGCCGTATTTCTGCTGCACGTACGCGATGACGCGATCGCGCTTGTCCATGCAGAAGTCGACGTCGAAGTCAGGCATCGACACGCGCTCGGGGTTCAAGAAACGCTCGAAGAGAAGATCGAGCGGGATGGGATCGAGGTCGGTGATGCGCAGCGCGTACGCGACGAGCGAGCCCGCGCCCGAACCGCGGCCCGGCCCGACGGGCACGCCGGTCTCTTTGGCGTAGCGAATGAAATCCCAGACGATGAGGAAGTAACCCGGGAACTTCATCTTCGAGATGACGTCGAGCTCCATCTCGAGGCGCGCGCGATACGCGTCGCGATCGACGTTGCCGATTTCCTCGAAGCGCTTCGCCAAGCCCTCGCGCGAGACGTGACGGAAGTAGCTCTCCGTGTCGTAGCCGTCGGGCACGACGAAGCTCGGGAGCATGGGCTCGCCGAGCTTCAGCTTCATGTGCGAGCAGCGCTCGGCGATCTCGAGCGTCGCGCGGATCGCTTCGGGGTGGCTCGAGAAGAGCTCGGCCATCTGCAGCGGCGACTTCAAATACATTTCGCCCGAGCCGTGATGGCGCTCGAGCGCTTCGTCGTACGTGCGGCCCGTCTTGATGCACGAGAGATAGAGATGCGCTTGCGCGTCCGCGGCTTCGGGGAAGTGCACGTCGTTGGTCGCGACGATCGGCAGCCCCAAACTGCGTGCATTCTGCAACAAGATTTCGTTCACGACGGGCTGCTCGGGCAGGCCGTGATCTTGAAGCTCGACGTAGAGCGCGCCGGGCTCGAAGATTTCCTTCATGCGCGCGAGGGCCTTTTTTCCGGCCTCTTCACCCTCTTCGAGGATCGCTTGCGCAGCGACGCCGCCGAGACACCCCGTCATCGCGACGAGCCCCTTCGCGTGCGCCGCGACGGCCTCGAGGCTCACCGTCGCCGCGCCTGCGGGGCCTTCGGCTTCGGGTTTCACGTGGCCGAGCGACACGAGCCGAACGAGATTCTTGTACCCCTCGGGCGACGCCGCGAGCAGCGGGAGGTGCCGTGCACGACCGCGATCGGCGATCTCGACCTCGCAACCGAGGATCGCCTGCACGCCCGCCTCCTTCGCAGCTTTGTAAAACGAGATCGCGCCGAACATGTTGGCGTGGTCGGTGATCGCGACCGCCTTCATCCCCTCTTTCGCGACGCGCTTGGCGAGATCCTTCACCTTCACCGCGCCATCGAGCATCGAGTACTGCGAATGCACGTGTAGGTGGACGAACTCCGGACCCGCCATCGTCACACCGCATACCACGCCACTCCGCCCGACCAAATCCTCGCCCAATGCGTTTGCGCGAAGCGGACATACCCCGTACTTTACGTAAGCTCCGGTTTCGCGTATTTGGTCTCCCGGCTCGACCACACGGGTCGGTGGGAGCAAAGCGCGTTGCGCGGCTCTTACTTCACGGAGGCAAGGATGAAGCTTTGGAAAGTTAGTGCATTGTTCGGCTTGGCAACGGCGAGTGTCGTGGCCGGTCTCTTCGGCGGCAGCACGGGCTGCAGCAGCACCCCGACCGCCGATGCAGGAGCGAGCGGGCAACCGCCGCCTCCAAGCGGACCGAAGACCACGTCGTCCAAGATCGAGACCTTCGCGATCAAGACCCTCTTCCTCGGCGAAGCGGACCGCAGCGGCGGCCCGGCGAGCAACACCGCGTGGAAGTCCTACGGCTACAACCTCGACAGCCTCGTCACGTCGAAGGACTCGACCGACGTCTGCACGCTCGCCGCGGGCGCGCCCAAGACGAACCAGATCGACGGCAACAACGGCATCGACAACGCGTTCGGCGAAGTCATCCTCCCGATCATCCAGAGCGCCGCGAGCCTCCCGACGCCGTCGTCGACCATCTCGGCCGCGATCGACAAGGGCGACTTCACGATCATGCTCCAGATCACCGGCCTCGACGACACCGCGACGCAAACGGCGACCGGCCTCACGGGTCAGCTCTTCGCGGCGGCCGCGTACGACAACGGCACGCCCACGTTCGACAACTCGACGGATTGGCCCGTCAGCCCGTTCATCCTGAATGACGGCAAGACGATCGCGAGCGGCTCGAAGGTCTCGTTCAACTCCGCGTACATCGCGAACGGCACGTTCGTCAGCGGCGATCTTTCGGCAGGCGGCATCACCGTCTCCGTCAGCCTCGTCTTCCAAGGCGTCGCGCTCACGCTCGCCGTCAATCACGCGGTCATCACGTTCGACCACACCGCGCCGAACGTCGCTGGCAACGGCACGATCGCCGGCGTCATCAACACACAGGACCTCATCACCGGCCTCAAGCAAGTCGCCGGTCGCATCTCGACGTCGCTCTGCGGCAGCGCCTTCGACGGCATCGCGCAGCAGATCACGCAAGCGTCGGACATCATCCACGACGGCACGAACAAGTCGGGCACGCCGTGCGACGGCATCTCGATCGGTCTCGGCTTCACCGGCGCGCTCGTTCACGACCCGACGAAGGTCGCGGTCGACGACGGCGGCTCTTCTCCAGACCCGTGCAGCGCATCGGACGCGGGCACGGACACCGGCACGAAGGACTCGGCCTCGGACTCGAGCAGCGACGCCACGGGCCAGTGACCTGAAATCACAACATGTGACGGAAAGGGCGACGCAAGTCGCCTTTTTCGTTTAATCCACCAGAAACAATTCATCACGCGCGCAAGCGCGCGTGATGAGACAAGACAAGCCTGAGGCTACGGGCGTCCTCGCCCGTAAGCCGAGGGCCGAGCGTTCGAGGAGCGAAGCGACGAGCGCGAGTCTTGGAACGCGGTCAGCCTCGCACCGCCCTCACCACACACGACTCACAAACTCTTCGCCCGCTCCACAGCGTGGCGCGCGACGCGCATGGCGAACGTGTAAATGCTGATTTGCGGCGGACCGCCGAGGCTCGTCGGAAACAGCGAGCCATCCGCGACGAAGAGACCTTTGACGAAGTGGTGCTCGCCGCGCGAATTGGCGACCGCGACCTTCGGGTCTTCGCCCATACGCATCGTGCCCATCGGGTGAACGGCGGTGATCGGGATCGAGTGCGGGCGCACGAAGTCCGTCTTCAGCGCATCGAGCTCGCTCGCGCTCTTCAATCGAATCGGCGGGATCGCCGGGATGACCACTTCGCTCGCGCCGCCCGCGAAGAGAAGCCGCGCGCACGCGACGAGGCCTTTTGCGAGCTGCGCGCGATCGCTCGCGAGCATCTCGTATTCGATCGACGGACGCTCGTCCGAATCCACCGTCACGCGACCGGCGGTCTCGTCGTGCACCATCGCCGTGAGCACCGCGAGGTTTCCGTACTCGCGCATCGCGCGCATGTGCGACGCGCCGAACCCGGGGAGCATCGACGCCGTGCCGATGGGATGCGCGAACGCCGGAACGATCCACACGCGCGAGTCGCTCCCCTCTTCGAACGAGAGGTGCTCCGTGCACTCGTACGACTGCGGAATGCCGTATTGCGAGTTCATCACGCGATCGAAGCGCCCCGCGACTACCGCGCCGGGATGAAGCCGCAGGCGTCGACCGATTTGCGCGAACGGATCGGGCAAGTCGCTCTTGATCGCGAGCGCCGCCGAGCCCACCGCGCTCGCCGCGAGAATCACGATGCGCGCCTTCACGCGAACCCACGCGCGCGGCGCGCCGTGCTCGTCGTGCGCTACCGCGAGCACGCCCGTCGCGCGCCCTTTTTCGTGCACGACGCGAAGCACCTCCACGTCCGAGTACACGACGCCGCCCGCCGCCTCCGCTTGCGGGATCAAAACCTTCGCGACGTTTTGCTTCGCGTCGTATGCGCAGCCGAGCTCGCAGAACCCGCTCAGCTGACAGCCGACGCGGTTGTGCTTCAGCGGTCCCGACTTCCAACCGAGCTCGCGCGCGCCGACGTGGAGCACCTCGTTGTTCGGGTTGCGGAGCGCGGCGGGAATTTCCGTGACGGAGAGATCGCGCTCCGTGCGCTCGAAGTCCGCGAGCATCTCGCTCGGCCCCGCGCCGGCGACGGCGTAGCGATCGCGCCAGAGATCCAAAATTTCGTCCGGCGTGCGCTTGCAGAGGTTCGTGTTGTGGATCGTGCTGCCGCCGACGCCGCGCCCTTGGAGCACGCGGATCGCGAGGTCGCGCGTCGTGCGCGCGCCGGCGTCTTGGAAGAGACGCGGGATCATGTCGTCTTCGCGCTGCGTGAAATCGCGTGTCGTGTGGTGAGCGCCTTCCTCGAACGCGACGACCTTGAGCCCTGCGCGCGCGAGCTCGCGCAGCGCCATCCCGCCGCCCGCGCCCGTGCCCACGATGACGGCGTCGACGTCGAGCGACACGTCGCCTTCGAGATCGCGACCGTGGATGATCATGACTTCACGAACGGCCCCGCATAACCGAGGATCTTCCACGTGCGAGGGTCGCGGTAGTAGCCCATGAAGACGCACGACTTGAGGCCGTCGAATCCGCCGCGAAGGAGCCCCTGATCGTTCGACTCGAGCCACGCGAGGACGGCGTCTTGCTGCGCGGCGGCGAGGCGCGAGAAGCGCGAGCCCATTTTTTTCGCCAGCGGAGCGACGTGCTCGACGAACGCGACGAGGCGCAAAAAATCTCGCCGGAGCGCGTCCGGCAATTTCGCGAGGTAGATGTCGATGAAGCCGACGGCGTCGACGTCGTCGATGCTCGGCACGCTTCCATCGTCCACGTCGGGCGCCGCGATGCGACGCGCGATCGCCGAGAGGACGACGAACTGCCACGGCGCGAGCACGACGAGCCGCGCGGCGCGCTCGGTGGGCACGTCGTACCCGCGCGTTCGCACGATCGCGATCGTCGTCGCCCCCGCGAGCAGCGCCCCGCCCATCCCAGCGAGAAGCCGCCGCCTCGTGATCCTCGCCACGCGCGAGAAACTAACAGGGAGCTCGACGATCCTGTAACTTTTCCGGGTGCACGTCTTCGGGCTCACGGGTGGGATCGCATCGGGCAAGAGCGTCGTCGCGGCGCGGTTTCGCGAGCGTGGGCTTCCCGTGATCGACGCGGATGCGCTGTCGCGCGAGGTCGCGACGCCGAACAGCGACTCGGTGAAGCTCGTCGCGGAGACGTTCGGTCCGCAGTTCGTGAACGAAGACGGCTCGCTCGATCGAAAGAAGCTCTCCGCCGACGTCTTCGGAGACGAAGTGAAAGTACGCAAGCTCAACGCGATCATGCTCCCGCGCATCGCGGCGCTCTCGGCGCAGAAGACCGCCGAGCTCGCGACGCGCGGCGAGCCGCTCGCATGTTACGAGGCCGCGTTGCTCGTCGAGAACAAGCTCGCGGAGGCGTTTCGTCCGCTCGTCGTCGTCGCCGCGCCGCTCGAGGCCCAAGTCGCGCGCGCGACGAAGCGCGACGCGCTCGACGAAGCGCTCGTGCGAAAGCGCATGGCAGCTCAGCTTCCGCTGGACGAGAAAATCCGCGCCGCCGACGTCGTGATCCACAACGACGACACGCTCGAGGCGCTCCGCGCCCGCGCCGACGACGCGCTCGACGAAGTGTGCCGCCGCGTCGGCGTCGATCCGGCGAGATACAAAACGCGCGGATGAAGTAGGATCGATCTTCGTGAGCCGTTTCCGCACGGGCGTCTCGTCGACGTACGAAGGTGAAGCGCCGAAGTCCGTCGCGACGGCGGAGGAAGAGTCGCGCGCGGGGCTCGTGCTTCTCTACGCGCCGCACTTCGACGAGCTCCAGCCCGCGTACCCGTTCTTCACGAGCGAGGTCATCGTCGGGCGCGACGCGGGCAACTCGATTTGCATTCCCGATCAAGCGGTGAGCCGCAATCACGTGCGCATCGCCGCGAGCGCGGACGGAGCGTGGGTCCTCCACGATCTCTCGAGCCGCAACGGCACGATCGTCAATGGTCGCTACGTCTCCGAGCACGTCCTCCAAGAGCTCGACGAAGTCCGCGTCGGCGACGCCATCTTCAAATTCGTCGATGAAGGCGCGAGCGCGTACGTTCCTTATCGCATCGACGGATCGCGCGGAAAATCGGTCGCTGCCGTCACGCATTCTGGGCTCGGCGATCTCGTCGGTGGATGCCAGATGGACGCCATCGCGCGCGACATCGTCGCGATCGCGAAGACCGAGCTCACGTGCATGATCCTCGGCGAGACGGGCACCGGAAAAGAAGTCGTCGCGCGCGCGATTCACCGACTCTCCGAGCGCAAGGGATCGCTCCAAGCGATCAACTGCGCCGCGATTCCGCAAAACCTCCTCGAGAGCGAGCTCTTCGGTTATCGCCGCGGCGCGTTCTCGGGCGCCGATCGCGACAAACCTGGCCTCATCAAGCTCGCCGATGGCGGCACGCTCTTCCTCGACGAGATCGGCGACATGCCACTCGACGCGCAGGCGAAGCTCCTCCGCGTTCTTCAATCGAAGGAAGTGTTTCCGCTCGGCGCGACGACCGCGGAGCACGTCGACGTGCGCGTCGCGTGCGCCACGCATCAGATCCTCCGCGAGCGCGTGCGCGACGGGAAATTCCGCGGCGATCTCTTCGCGCGACTCAACGAGCACGCCGTCTCGCTCCCGCCGCTCCGCAATCGCAAAGAAGACATCTATCTCCTCGCGAAGACGTTCGCCGCGCGCTACGGCCGGCCCGACGTCGGTCTCACGTTTTCGTTCATGCTCGCGCTCGTTCACTACGACTGGCCGTACAACGTTCGCGAGCTCGAGAGCTGCATCAAGCGCGGGCTCGCGCTGACGGGCGGCGCGCCGCTCGACGCGAAGCATCTCCCCGAAGACGTCGCCGAGCACATGTTGGAGTACGGCGACAAACGCCGGCCCGAACGAAAATCGCTCGAGATCCCCGTGGCTGCTGCCGCGCCCGCGAAGCGCGGCGCGCCGACGGAATCGGAGCTCCGCGCGCTGCTCGAGCGTCACGAAGGAAACATCGCCGCGGTCGGTCGCGAGCTCGGCAAGGAGCGCATGCAAGTGCACCGCTGGCTCAAGAAGTACGGCATCTCGCTCGACGGATATCGCTCGTCGTGACGCGGTGACTACGGGATGTCGCTCTCGCCGACGGCGATGAAGCGAAGCTTGTGATCCGCGCTGCGACGAACGACGAGGATGAGCGTCGCGCGGAAGAGCGGATCGCCTTGAATGGACAAGACCGGATCGACGGGCACGCGCATGTAGACGTCGCCTTCGCGCATCTCGGCGGGGCGCGGCGGATCCGTGCGCGGCCCGATGTCGTCGTAACCCCAGCGCACGAGCTTGTCGGCGTGCGAGAGATCGCCTTTGTCTTGATATTCTTTCGCGTGTTGGATCACGCGTTGATCGACGAGCTGCGTGATGTTGATGCGCGGCGCCGATTTGTTCTGATCGCCGAGCAGCACCGCATCTCGCTCGAGCAGATCGTCGATCGTCGCGCGACCCGTCACGCGGTCTTCGACGTACGCGTGCATGTAACGGTGGACGAGCTCGCCGAGCTGCTCGTTCGTGACCGGCTGACGCAGCGCGAGCACGCCGTCGCTCGCGCGGCCGTGCTCCTCCGCGGGTGGAAGCGCGGGCGTTGGCTCGACGAGAACGCCGTCGGGCTTGCGCGTTTGATCCTTGAGCTCGAGCGAAGTCTCGAGCGCGCCCGCGCCGCAGTCACACAACGCAAACGCACATGCGATCGTTGCGGCTCTAGAGATCTTCGATCTTCGGCGGGGCGGCACGGGTCAGCGACACCATCGCATGATCCTTCATCGCGTTCCAGCGCGGAGGAACCGTGTTGGTGTCGAAGTCGCTCGCGACGAGCGCGAAGTGCACTTGCGCGAGCTCCGGCGTGCGACGGCGAAGCTGCGCGTCGTCGCCGATGATCGGCTTCGGCATCGTTGCGTCCCGAGAGCGTGCGCACCGCCATCTTGCTACCGCGGTGCGCGGCGACGACGAGCTCGCCGTTCGACACGACGAGATTCACCTGCTGCGTTGCCTGCCACCGACCTCGGCGGACATCGAATCGACGAGGTGAAGGCTCCCGCGGATCGCTTCGCGGACGACGTTCGGGTCGACGATCAAGTCGTCGAGCTTGCCGGCGTCGTGCAAGAACGAGAGGAAGACGTGGAAGACGATCTCCGCGTCGCTGTCGCCGCGGATGCCCGCGCGCAAGAACTCCGGCACGCTCTGCGAGGAGCCGCTCGCGCACTTGCTCGAACGACGAGACCGTCCCCGTCTGCGCGAAGAGCCACTGGCGATACCGGAACGGGTGCGTGTTCTCGGTGCGGAGCGTTCCGACCGTCGCTTGACGCACGTGACCGATGACGACGTCCGCGCGCACGTCCGCGCCGATTTGCGCGACGTCGATCTCTTCGCGCTCGTCGATCGGTCGGCGCCGAATGAGCACCTCGCCGCCTTGGTAGAAGCCAAGGCCCCACCCGACGGGCCCTCCTCCGCGCACGCGAAGAGCGTCCCGTTCGTACGCGAGCACGCGACCCGTCAGGTCCGCGCGATTTCCGAGAAGACCGAACAACCTCGCCATGATTCCTACCTTACAACATACGCACCAACTCGCCGCTCGCACCACTTTGCAGACGAGAAAGGTGCGAGCGTGTGAGCGACGCGCCGCGAAATCGGAACACGCGAACGACTTGACGCATTCCGATTTCTATTTGCGCGCTCGCGCGATCGCGTCTTCGCTGCGCTTGCGCGCGTGCGCGTCGAACGCCGTCGTGACCGCGCGCGCGAGAAACGGCGCGACCATCGCGAGCAAGAGCCCGATCGCCCAGAGCGGCAGCGAGCTCATCAACGTGACGAGGGCGGCACGATGAACGGCACGACGTGCTCCCTCGATTCGAAGCTCGAGCGATACGACGCCGCCGCGGCTTGTGTCGGAAACGGGCCCGACGCGCACGCGATACCACGTTCCGCGGCCGGGCACCTTCGCTTCGAGCACGTACGCTTTGTGACCGCGCATGCGAAGTTCCTCGGCGAACGCGTCGGCTTCTTCGCGCGTCTTGAACGAGCTCACTTGGAGTTGGTAGCCGCCTTCGTGCCCTGCGCGGCCGCGGAGTCTTGCGCGTCCTCCGCGCTCGCTTGCGCGTCGCTCGCGGCCTTCGTCAGTCCATCGCGCGGGCGCGTCACGACCGGCGACGCTTGCAAGACGTTCTGCGCGGGAAGCGGCACGACGGGGAGCACGTCGGCCGGCGGAGGCGGCGCCGTGGGCGCGAGCGCAGCGGATGGATCGGGCTTGGACGACCGCCGCGAGCGCGGTCGTCGGCTTGTGCCGTCGCTCAAGATCGATGGGAACGTCACGTCTTGCGCGGCGAGATCGGTCTTCGTCGCTTGCGCGGCAAGCGCGGGCTTTCCATCTTGCGCCACGAGATCGCCGAGCGGGTCGACCTTCGCCGCCGCATCGCCTGATTTCTTTCCGCCAATCGCCATCGCCGACGAAGACGACGCACGCTCCGCCGAGAACGAGCAGCGCGATCGACACCGCGCGAGGCATCCGCGTCTGATGATCCGTCTCTTGGATCTGCTCGAGGTTGCGCATCGAGGCGTCGCGATCATCCATCACTTCCCTTCTGCCTCACCTTCCGTCCTGTCTCCGGCATCTTCCGGGCGTTCCATCCGCTCGGGCGCCGCGATGCCCAGGAGCCCGAGCGCCGACGCGTAGACCGTCCGCAGCGCGGAAATCCACGCGAGCCGCGCGCTCGTCTTCTCCGATGTCCCACGATTTCTCCCATTCCGGCTTTTCGCGCACGGACTTCGGCGGAAGGACCGGATCGTTCTTGTGCACCGTGTAGTAGCTCTGGAACTCGCGCGCGAGCTCTTGGACGAAGAAGACGACGCGGTGGGGCTCGCGCGCCTCGGCGGCGCTTGCGCGACGATCTGCGTGTATTCTGCAATCTTCCGCGACGAGCGCGAGCTCGTCGCCGTGCGCGAGGCTCGTCCAGCGTCGGGCGCGCTCGGAACGGCGAAGCCGATTTCCTTCGCGGCTTGCGCAGATCGAGCAGAGCCGCGCGTGGCCGTATTGGACGTAGAAGACGGGGTTGTCGAGGCTCTTCTTCTTCGCGAGCTCGATGTCGAAGTCGACGTTCGTGTTCGCGCTGCGCGAGAGATAGAAGAATCGCAGCGCGTCGGCGCCCGCGCCTTTGCGACCCGCGGCGTCGTCGATCTCCTCGGTGACCTCGTCGATCGTGACGATGTTCCCCGCGCGCTTGCTCGACTTCACGAGCTCGCCGTTGCGGTAGATGAACACGAGCTGAAAGAGCGGCGCCTCGAAGCGCGATCGACGGAAGACCGAGCGCTTCGAGCGAGTTCTTGATGCGCGCGACGTAGCCGTGGTGATCGGCGCCGAGGACGTTGATGAGCCGGTCGTAGCCGCGCGAGATCTTGTCCGCGTGGTACGCGATGTCGCTCGCGAAATACGTGTAGTTTCCATCCGATTTTTTGACGACGCGATCCTTGTCTTCTTGATCGCCTTTGCCGACGAAGAACGTGGCGCCGTCTTTTTCGGCGAGAAAGCCGCCCTTCTTCGACTCGATCGAGCGCGACGCCAACGGCGCCCCACTCGATGGAGCGATGACTCGCTGAACCACACGTCGAACGCGACGCCGAGATCGGCGAGCGTCTTTTTGATTCCGCGCATCATCAGCATCACGCACATGCGCGCGAGCTCTTCGTCGGATTTGTCGAGCGCACCGAGCGCGCGCGCTTGCTCCGCGACGTCGCGCACGTAATCGCCTTGATAGCCGCCTTCCGGAACGGCCGCGTTCGTCGCGACGGCGCGCACGCTCGCCGCGAAGAGCCGCACCTGGTTTCCGAAATCGTTGATGTAGTACTCGCGGACGACGCGGTTGCCCGTCGCTTCGAGGAGCCGCGCGATGGCGTCGCCGTAGACCGCGCCGCGACCGTGCGACACGAGGAGCGGGCCCGTCGGGTTGGCGCTCACGAACTCGATGTCGATGCGCTCGCCGATCGCCGCGGCTGCGCGTCCGTAGCTCGCGCCGAGGCGGAGCACGTCGTCGAGCTCGTCGTAGAGCACGGCGGGTTTGATGCGCAGGTTCACGAAGCCGGGGCCGGCGACTTCCGCGGCGGCGAACACGTCGCTCGAGTGGAGCGCCTTGACGAGCAGGTCCGCGATCGCGCGCGGCGGCATGCCCGCGAGCTTGGCGAGCACCATCGCAGCGTTCGTCGCGTAGTCGCCGTGCTCGGCGCGCTTCGGACGCTCGACGGTGAATGCCGCCGACGCCGCCGCGTCCGCGGTGAGCGAGCCCAGCGCGCCCGCGCGCGCAAGGTGCGCGAGCTCACCCGCGAGCGCGCTGCGAACCCGATCCACGATGCTCATGACTTCGCTCCTCCGAGCTGTGCTGCCTTCCAATTCGTCTCGTCGACTTCGCGCCGCGGATCGCTCCCACAGACGATGCCCCCGCCGGTGAAATATTCGAGCGTGCGCTCGCGACGCGAGACGACCGACGTGCGGATCGCCATCGCGACGACGAGATCGCCGGCGCGAGAAACGTAACCGATCGCGCCGGTGTAGAGACCGCGACGATGTGGCTCGAGCTCCGCAATGATTTCCATGGCTCGCACCTTCGGAGCTCCCGTGACGCTTCCACATGGAAGCATGGCGGAAGCGATGGTGGAGAGGTTCGTCTCATCCTTGCAGAATGCAACGATTTCGTGCACGCGGCTGAAGACCGTTCGCGAGCGGAGCGTGCGTGGCTCGCCGAGCACGCGGACCGATCCGAATCGCGCGACGCGACCGAGATCGTTGCGATGGAGATCGACCGCCATGACGAGCTCGGCGCGCTCCTTGTCGCTCGACTCGAGCTCGAGGCGATTCGCTTCGTCTTCGTCGTAGTGCGCCCCGCGCGGGCGCGTGCCTTTGATGGGCGCCGTGCGGAGGCGTGATCCTCTTTTTTCGGTCTCGTTTTGGGAGCTTCGCCCCCAAACCCCGGAAGAATTCCTCAGTTCGCTCCGCTGCGCTCCGCGAACTTCGATCGCGAGCTCGGGGCTCGTTCCGGCGATGACGAGGTCGTCGTCCATTTCCCAATGGACGGCCCACGGGGACGGAGTCTTACCGAAGACGTTCGCGAAGTGGTCGAGCGGCGCGCCCTCGAACGCGAAGCGGAGTCGGCGCGCGAGGTTCACTTGGTAGATGTCGCCGCGCGCGATGTATTCGAGCGCGGCGGCGATGCGCGCTTCGTGCAATCGCGCGGGCTCTTCGTCGATCGGCGCGAGCGCGACCTCGCGGGGCGCGCGCGCGGAGTGGCTCGCGGCGCGGAGGAGGCGATCGGCGGCGGACGCATCGTCGGCTTCGACGGCGACTTCACCGGTGAGGTGATCGATGCGCAGCACGGCGTCGTAGCGATGCCAGCGCGGCGCGGTGATGCGCGGCGTCGCGCGCGTGTCTCGCTTCGCGAACGTTTCGTACGGAATGATCCCGATCCAGCGCGGCGCGGCGGGATGACCCGCGTAGCCCAGGTCGCGCGTCTTCGATTCGGGAACGAGATCTTCCGATGTCTCGACGGGATCGCACGCGACGAAGCTGAATCGCGCGTCGGAGTCGCGATACGCGCCGCCGCTCGCGAGAACCGCGAGACCGCGTCGCCCTTCGAGCGCACGCGCGAGCGCGAGGGGATCGCACGGAAGCCGAACGCGCCGAAGCACGCGGCGGATGTAGCACGGGCGCGGGCGCGCCGGTGTGCTAGACACGCCGGCGTGTCACGGTCTTCTTTCTTGGTCCTGATTTGCGCGGCCGCGTGCAGCAGCCCGAGCGCGACGGTGGTCGTGACGCTCGGCGGCGAAACGGACACGCTGACGAAGGCGCCCGCCGTGTCGACGATCGAGCTCGACGTCGTGGATCGCAACGGCGCGCCGACGGTCATCCTCGCGGAGACGCCACTTGGTGCATCGGGCGCGACGGTCGATCTCGGAGACGTGTCGCAGACGCTCGTCGGATCGCTCCAGCTCATCGGGCGCGACGCGGCGCACGAGCGTGTCGTCTTCGGCGCGGCGCCCTACGCGGAGATCGGCGCGCTCACCGGAAACGTTCCGCTCTTCGTACAACGAGTCAGCGCGCTCGCGCGGATGCCGAACACGATCGCCGATGCGCGCCGCGCTCCTCTCCTCGCGATTTCGCCGCGCGCGCTCTACGTCGCCGGCGGAACCATCGATGGTCAAACCACCGACCCAGCGCTCGTCGCGTACGATCTCTTGAGCCTCGCGTCGATCCTGACGACGTTTCCGGCGCCGCGGCACACGTCGTCGTTCGCCGTCGTAGAGCTCGCACAAGAAACCGACGCGGGCGATCTCGCCATCGCGATGTGGATCGACGATGCGGGCGCGTCGCTCATCGGCCTCGGAACCGCGGAGACGTACACGCCGCCCGATCTCTCGAACGTCGGCTTCGGGTGGGGAGACGTCGCGGGCGGCGCGACCGTGATGGGCGACGACGGAACTGCATACGTCATCGGCGCGAGCCGAATGAGCGCACCATCGACGGCGGTGTTCGCCCTCCTCGCGTCGTCCTTCACCGCGAAAACGACGACGACACGCGCGCGCACCGGCGCGGCGGTCGCGTGGGCGCCCGGCCGCGGCGTCTTCGTTTACGGCGGATCGAGCGATGCCGGCACGGCGGGCGTCGAGATCATCCACTCGGATTTTTCCACGAGCCCGAGTGGCTACGCGCCCGACGGCACCGAGGGTCTCGCAGCGGTCGCGTTTTCCGCAAACGTGATGCTCATCGCGGGCGACGGACAACAACCTCGCCAGATCGATCTGACGTGTCAGACGAGCACGTGTACGCCGCAGCCATGGGGACGCACGCCGCCGGCGCTCACGTCGCCGTCGCTGTTCGCGCTCGGCAATCAGAAATTCCTCATCGTCGGCGATGATGCGAGCGGCAACACGAACGTGATCGAGTTCGACGAGACGAATCTCGTTCCGATCACGCTCAACATCGCCCGCAGCGGCGCGCGCGCGATTCAAACGCAGACGGGCGCGGTGCTCATCGTGGGCGGCGGGACGAACGTGATCGAGAGCTTCGTGCCCTGAGCATGATCGATGCTCCGGCGCCTCCGGCGCCGATGGATCGCGCCCGCGAGCGCGATGAGCGCGGCGAACGGCGAAGAAGACGATCCCGAGCCAGCGGCGCGACACGAGCATCCGCTGCCTTGCGTCGTGCCTTCGTTATCGCCCGCGTCGGCTCCGCCGTCGCTCACGTCGTCGCCGCCCGTCGGACACGTCGCGACGCCGCCGGACGATCCCGTCACGTGAATCTCGGTCCAGCCCTTCGGCGGAAACTTCGCGAGGCCGCCCGCGCCCGTGTTCGTCTGCGCGACCGCGAGGATCTGCACGCCCGATTGCGCGGGCACCTTCACGCACGTGGAGACCGTGTCGCCCTGCGCGGTCGCCGTCATCACGCCGTCGACGTAGAGCGTGACGTTCGCGATGCCCGCTCCCGTCGTGTCCGTGGCGGCCGCCGTCACCGTCGTTGCATCGGTCTCGGTCGCGCCATCGGCGAGGCCCGTGATCGTCACCGCGGGGCGCTTCGCGTATGGCGCGAGCATCGGATCGCCGAGCACGAGGTTTTTCCAATACTGAAACGGAAACCAGCGGAAATAAGCCTCCGCGAGCGGTGCGCCCTTCGCGTAGTCGACGATGAGCAAGCGATGCGGAAAGACGTTGTTGAGCGGCTCGTCGACCGTTCCGTGAACGCCGCCGACGCCTTTCTCGACCCAGCGCGAGATCGAAACTTGCGTCTCCCCCGACGCTTGGAAATTCTGCGGCACCGCGCCGAAGCTCGTGAGGTTGTCGACGAGGCTGCCGGGCGCGTACGTGTTGCCTTCGATCGTCGTGCCGAGCGACGCGGTGCCGACGAAGAACGCCGCGAGGTTTTGTCCGGTGAGCGCCGTGTTGAACGGAACCTCTTGCACGTCGGTGAAGCCGAGCGCCTTGAGCTGGTTGATGGTGTTCGGGAACTCGCCGTCGAGCGCGCCGCGCGCGGAGTCCGCGCCGTCCATGAACATGAACGTGCCCTTCGCGCCGCCGTTCTTCTCCGCTTGCGTCGCGCTGTCGATGAGCATCTGCGCGTCCGCTTGCGAACGACCGTGCAGCATCGTGACGAGCATCGGTTTCCACGCGACACCACCGCGCGTGACTTTGTAACCGGCCGTGAACGGCCCCGTCAGATATTGCAGCGGGTTGTCCCACGCCGCGCCGTAACAAGGGCTGCCGCAGTTCACGATTTGCCCGGGGTCTTGTCCGAGGAGCGACGTTGCGCCTGCGTCGCCGCCCGCGAGCGTCGACTCCCAAATCGCAAGGGCCGCCGCGACCGACACGTTCGTCGTGCCCGACGAGATCGGAACCACCACGCGAAGCGGCACGCCGCGCGTGATCAAAATCGCTTCGATGCGATCGTGCACGCCTGCGTTCGTCAAGCATGCTTCGAGCGGCGCGAGGATCTTCGATTGGAAATCCGCGAGCGACACGTCGTCGGTCTGCGGGATGCCGGGGATTTTGCACACCTGCCGCGTCGGCACGTCACGCGCGCCCGCGTATGCGTCTGCTAGAGCCGTGCTCTCCGCGACGTCCGCGCTCGCCAGCACAGCCACGGAGTCCGGCCCGGGAAAGGCATTTGCGCGCGCCGCGCAGAGCGAGATCGCAACTCCGACGAGAAGGAAGCGCCGCACCCCCAAAGCGTACGTTATTCTGACCGCAGCATGAAGCGCTTCGTCGTGTTCGCCGTGGGGCTCCTCGCATGCAAGACGGTGACGGACATCGTCTCTCCACCCATCGACGCCGGCGCCGCGCAAGTCGCCGCGAGCGACACCGCGCCCGCGAAAGCGCCGCCGCCGCTCAAAGTCGTGCGCGCGAACGTGCCGCCGCTCCCCGATCTTCCGGCGCTCCAAAATCACGAGCCCGCGCAAGTCGTGCCCGCACAGGTGCAGCTCGCGAGCGTCACGTCGAACTGCAAGGGCGTGTGGAACGGCTCGGAGGTCGTCGCGCGATCGTGCAAAGCCGCGCTCTACGGGAGCGAGAAGGCCGGCGCGATCCCGCTCATCTCGCACACGACGCTACGCGGCGGGCCCAAGGTTCAACCCATCTTGCCCGCCGTCGTCGATCATCGCCTCGACGGCACCGAAGGACCCGTGCGCAATCAGAGCACGGTGCCCGCGTGCACCGCGTTCGCCGAAGCTGCCGCGCTCGATCACGCGCTCGCGCGCTGGACGCCGCAGCAACCGCGATCGTCGCACACGTCGGTCATGGGTCTCTGGTCGCGCTACCACACTGCGGTGGAGGAGAACGCCGTCAGCGCGAACGTGAGCCAGACGTTCGGCGCGGAAGAGGATTGGCCATTCACGATTCCCGAGGCAACGAGCTGGCTTCCGTGCGACCAAGTCTCGAACCCGAAAAAATACGGCTGCGGGCAACCCGTGAGCGACGCAAAGGCGAAGAAATGCGACGCGAACGCGCTCGGTCATTTTTCGCACGCCGTGTTCTTGAAGCAGCCCGACACGAGCGGGCTTCGAACGATCATCGCCGCGGGACAAGACATCGTCGTCGCGATGACGATCCCCGACAGCTTCATGCCGAAAGGCAATCCCGGCGCGCGCTACATCCCGCACTACGAGACCGTGCAAAACCAAGACGTCGGCCACGCGATGCTCCTCGCGGGTTACGCGACGCTCGCGCACGGCACGTACTTCTTGATCCACAACAGCTGGGGAACCGGCTGGGGCGACGGCGGATACGCGTGGATTCACGAGGCGACGATCGCAAAGTGGACGCGCGAGTATCTCGTCATCGACGCCGAGCCCGCCGTGCGCGATGTGCAGCGGCGGCCCGTGCGCGCGCGCGGCGAGACGACGTGCGCGGGCGATCTCGTGCCCGATTCGATCCGCGGAACGTGCGCCGCGCGTTGCCCGGACGGAAGCCCTCGCCACGACGGCGTGTGCGCGCCGACGACGAAGAGCCCCTGCCCGCTCGGCTACGTGAACCTCACGGGCACGTGCGTCATCGCCGCGCCGAGCACGACGGGAACGGATCCGAAGACGAACATCACGTGGCGCTGCGGCGCGGGCGGATGCTCGTACGAGCTTCCGCGCGCGGTCGATCCGTCGTGCACGGGCAACACGTGCAAGGCGTCGTGTCCGTCGCCGGACTATCGCATCGCGGCCGAGGGCGATCACCTCACGTGCGTGGAGTGATCACGTGATCACGATCCCTTCGAGCGGCGCGCGCGCGATCGCATTCGGCCACACGACACACCGCGAGACGACGCCCGCTCCCTCGACGCGCGCATTCGCTCCGACGACGACGCGATCGAGCGTCACGCCTTCCGCGACGTAGGCGCCGTCCGCGACGAACGACGTTCGCGCGCCGAGCCAAGCGACGTTGGCGCGGATGTAGCCTTCGATCGATCCCACGTCGACGTAATCGCGTGCATGATACACGTATAAATCGGCGGCTTTGCCGCGCAAACGCGGCATGTACACGTCGCCGACGACGCATCCTTTTTTCGGCAACGTGGCGCGCACGATGGGCGAGACGACGTGCACGCCGGTGAACTCGCCGGCGGCGATCTCGCCGTCCGCGAACGTCTCTTTGCGCAGACGAACGACGCGCCCTGCCCCGTCGACGCCGACGTTGCCCTCGTGCTCGGCGCACGAAACGATCGCGAGCGTCGCGGCCGCGCCCTTTTCGCGATGCGCATCTCCGAGCGCGCGGAGATCGACATCGACGAGCACGTCGCCGTTGTGCACGAGCACGTCGCCCTCGCCGAGAAGCGCCGCCGCGTGCTCGAGGCCGCCCGCCGTGCCGAGGAGATCCTCTTCGCGCGACACTTCGATCCCTTCGCGCGCGCAGAACGCCGCGATCGCGTCGGCGTGATGGTGCGCGTTCGCGACGATGCGCTCGCAATGCGCCTCGCGGAGGCGCTCGGCGACGTGCGCGAGCATGGGGCGGTCCCCGATCGGGACGAGCGGCTTCGGCAAGAGATCGGTGAGCGGCCGAAGCCGCGTCCCGAGCCCAGCCGCGAGAACCATGCCGATCACTTCGGAATGTTTAGCACGTCAATTTCTTGGCCCGCGATTCAGCGTCGTAGTAGCGGAGAGGACGATGACTCGACGTGTGATCTTCGCCATCACGCTGGCGGCTTCGGCCGTCGTCGGCGGAGTCATCGCGTGCGGACAAGGCGCGGTCGGCACCGACGCGTGCAACCAAATCGAACAAGCGCGCTGCAAGTGGATCGAGCAGTGCTTCGCCGACGCCGCGAACTATGGGCTTCCGACGCGCCGCTCGGACTCGACGAGCCCCGTCGACGATTGCGATCGTTATTACAAAGACGCTTGCCAACACGGCCTCGTCACGAACGTCGCGCCGACCACGGATCAAGTGAACGCGTGCGTCGGAGCGATCAACGCGGCAACGGACTGCACCGTCGTCGCGAATCCCGAGACCGCCGATGCGTGCGCGTTCTTGCTGATCTACGACGCGGGCCCCGACGTCGGCGACTGATCCTCCTCCTCTTCTTCGTCGATCGCGGGCATGGGGATCGGAACGCGCGACGCGTAGACGCGCTCGCCGAGCTCGATGCGCCAGAACGACGGGCCGTCGCCGCTGCGACAACCGAGCGTGAGCGACGGCGCGGAGAAGAGTCGAAACGCGAGGCCCGCGGGGTGACGCTCTTCGCTGATGTGACGATGTCCGTGCATGACGAGCGTCGCGCCGATCGCGTCGAACGTCTCGGCCGCGGCTTGCGCGTCGTCGAGGCGCATTCCGATCTCGCTCGGCGCGCGCTTGCCGACGCCGTGCGGGAGCGGAACGACGTGGTGATGGAGCATGACGATGCGGTGGCGCGCGCTCTTCCATTCGTCTCGCTCGGCGACGGCGCGAACGAACGTGAGCTGTTCGAGACCCACCGCGCCGTTGTGACGAAAGAATCGCCGCTGCGGGCGCGCGCACGTGTCGAGGCCGATGATCATCGTGCTCGCGCCGGGAACGACGCGCGCCCACGCGCCGCACGATTCGAGCGGCAGATCCAACGCCTTCGCGAACGAGCTCCACGCCGCCGATTTGTTCTCGCGCGTGGGCTTCGGACGCGTGCTGCCCGAGATCGGAAAGAGATAACGATCGTGGTTTCCCGGAATCGCGAACAGCGCTCCCGCGGCGCGCCATTTCGCGAACGCGGCGAGCGCGAGATCGTAGCCGTCGCCGTCGTCGGTGATGTCGCCCGTGATCGCGACCGCGTCGACCTCCGCGTCGTGCACGTGGGTGACGGCGCGGAGCAGTCGCACGTTCGCGTTGCGCGGCGTCGCTTGAAAGAGAATCGCGAGCGCGCCCACGCTCGGGATCGCGGATGCGAGCGTCTTCGCGCGGCGCGCTTCGAGCCTGCACGCCTTCGCCGCCGCGCGCTCGATCGGATCGCCGATGCTCGAAAATCTCCGCGCGCCGGCGGCGGATGCGAATACCCGTCGGGATCGATCACGAGCAGCTTCGTCTTGCGCCGCACGACGCGCCATCCTGCTTCGGACCAAACTTCTTTCCACTCGAGCTCGCTGAGCTCGGCGGGGTTCACGCTTCGCCGAACGATGCGCGTGCGATCGTGCATCGTGTCGCCGAACGTCGACACGTGAAAATCCGAAACGTGCGCAAGAACGAACGGCATCAGTCGGAACGACTATCACGGGTGCTCGAGGGCAGCGCCCTCGAAACGAGAACCGTCAGCGTGAGCCGCCAGGCGAACGCACGAGCACGCGGCGACGGCCGCGTGCGAGGTTGCGAGCTCACATGCCGGCCATGATTTTGTAGCTGTCGCCGTCGGGGACGAGATCGAGCTGATTGTCCGCGACGGTGTGGTGCCACTGCTCGCCGTGCGTCGTCGGCACGCGGTAGCTCGCGGTGAACTTGTAGTTCACGTAGACGTGGCTGTTCTCCGCGAAAACGACCTCGTGGTACTTGATCTCGTAACGGATCGTCGTCGTCTTCACGAAGCGATCCGAGAGAAACACTTTGAGCGTGTCGTAGTCGGTGTCGTCGTCGCCGCCGGGCGTGCCCGCGTCGTCGTGATAGCGCGGGCTCGCGAGCGCGAGGAGCTTGCCGACGTCTTTCTCTTCCATCGCGTGGCGATAGACCTCGCAGAATTGGATGACCTTGCGGTTGTCGCTGCTGTCCTCGACGGTCGTGTTCGGAATGTACGTCGTTCCACATCCGGCGAGCGCCACGAAGGTCAGCAGCTTGAGCATTTCACCTGGACTTGCCATGCGAGTTTCGGGCCATTGTGACGAACGCCGCGCGCAGGGTCAATTGACGTGCGATTGTAGGCGCATGTTGCTCGTCAAACGCGCGCTCGACTGGGCCACCGTGTGGCACCGCGAGCAAAAGCGGAAATACCCGAACGCGTCCGTTCCGTATGCGAGCCACGTCGCGGGCGTCGCTGCCATCTTGTCACGATATGGGTTCGCGGAAGACGTCGTGGCAGCGGGAGCCCTCCACGACGTGATGGAGGACTGCGGCGTGACCGAGGTCGAGCTCGCAGAAAAATTCGGCGAGCGCGTGGCGATGCTCGTTCGTCACGCGAGCGAAGAGGACAAATCGCTCTCGTGGGAAGAGCGCAAGAAGGCGTATGTCGAGCACTTCGCGACGAAGCCTTGGGACGCGCAAGCAATCTCGCTCGCGGACAAGATCGACAACTTCGAATCCATCCTCGTGTGCGCGCGCGACCACGGCGACCCGTGGCCGATGTTCAAGCGCGGCAAGTCGGCGCAGCTCGAACGCTTCGACGCGCTCCTCGAACGCGCGCGCAATCTCGCACCGCACCCGCTCATCGACGAGTACGCGCTCACGCTGGACGCGGTGCGGAAGGTTTGAACGTGACGCGCGCGTAGGAGCCCCAAGGCGATTTGCTGGAGACCGCGACCGCGCCGTCGAGGAGTGGGAGCAGCGCTTCGTGACCGGGCGTGACCGCGATGTCGTCCGGTGCGCCGCGCGTCGCGGTTTCGGTCGAGAGGATTTCGGGACCGATCGGATCGCGTGAGAGAAGCACCGCGACTGCGCCATCGCGCGCCACGGGCCAACCGCATGACTCGGCGATCGCGCGCGCGGCGCGACGCGGTGCATCGACCGCCACGGCGACGATTCGATCCGCGTCGCCTGCACGTACGAGGTCGGCCGCGATCGCGAGCGCCTCCACCCCGCCGTGCAAACCCGAGGACACCGCGAGGTTCGGACCCGTGAGCCCGAACGCGAGGCTGCACTCGCCTGCGACCGCGTTCGGCGAGGTGTACGGAAATCGTCGCGGCTCGGCGGCGCGCGCATCGGCGCGCTCGATCACGCGTTGGAAGTAACGATCGTTCACGTCGACCGTCGCGTAGGCGTGTCCGACGACGATGCCCGCGCCGCGAACGGGCAGACCCGCGCGCACGAGACCGCCGATGGCGCCGAGCGCGACGAACACGATCTCGTCCGCGCGCGCGAGCCGCTCGGCCGGAATGCCCGTGATTTCCGCGAGCTCCGAGGGCGCTGGTACCGTGGTAACATGGTACCCGCGCGACGCGAACACGCGATGACGCACGCCCGCGCGCGACGACGGCGAAGGCGACTTGCGGAGAACGAGCGACGCGTTCGCACCGCCGAACGCCGCCGACAGCTTGAGCGCAGCGCGTGGCGTGTTCTCGGTGGCGCGCTCCGTGCGCTCGAGAAGTCGCGCGGGCGTCTCCGGATCGCGCGGCGCCGCGATCACGGACGCCGGGAGGACCCCGCGTGTTAGCGCGTCGAGCGCCGCGAGCGACTCGAGCGCGCCCGCGGCGCCGAGCGTGTGACCAATCTGCGCCTTGAACGGATGAACGACGACGCGGCGCGCATGCTCCTCGCCGAGCGCGGCGACCATCGCCTTCCATTCCGCCGCATCGTTGAACGGTGTCGCGGTGCCGTGCGCGCTGACGACGTCGATGTCGCCTCCGTGCTCGCCGAGCGCGGCCTTCGCTGCGCGTGCGAGGCCCGCGCCGGTGCGATCCGGTGCGGTCACGTGGATGGCGTCGCCCGACGCGCCGAAGCCCGTCACGTATCCGAGAGCGCGTGATGATTCGACGTCGCTCGCTCGCGCGAGCGCGACGAGCGCCGCGCCTTCGCCGAGGCACATCCCGTCGCGATCCACGCCGAACGGACGCGATGGAAGCTTCGCGGTCGTCGCGCGGAGCGCTTCGAATCCGCTCGCGACGAAGACGCTCACGGCGTCGAAGCCGCCTGCGATCGCGAGATCGCACGCGCCGCTCTCGAGCCAACCGAGCGCGATGCCGATCGCGATCGTCGACGCCGAGCACGCCGTGAGGACGAGCGTCGCGGGCGAAAAGCGCGCGGTGATCACGCGGTGCATCGGCGCGTAGTACGTCGCGCGTTCGCCGAGCTCGCGAGGCACGGGGGGTTTGGGGGCGAAGCCCCCTGCGTGATGGAGCGCGCGAAAAAGCTCTTCGGCGCTGCGCATGCCGCCGCTCGACGACGCGAGCGCGAGCCCGACGCGCTTCTTTCGCCATGCGCCATCGAACGCATCGAGCGCGCGCTCGAGATCTTCCCATGCGACGCGCAGCACGGATGCCGCGCGATCTTCGTCCTTCGTTTCGATCGGGGCGCGCGCGCAGAACGGACGCGCGAGCTTCGATGCGGCGAGCTCGGTGTCCTCGCGTGTGGCGTTCGCTGCGAGCTCGCCGATCTCGCCCGCGCTCGCCGCGGCGCGTCCGCGCCCGAGCGCGCTCACCGCGCCGAACGCGACGACGGCGGCGCTCATGACGATCCTCCGTGATCCGGATCGACGAACGCTTGCGGATCGGGCGGCTCGCGCTGCGTCTCGCCGAGCTTCACTTCGACCTCGAGGCCGCTCCCTTCATGAACGTACTTCGCGCGCGATCGATCGAACTCGAAGGCCTCCGTGGCTTTTCCTTGGCGACGCACGACGCGATGATCGCCGATGTGCAGCGTGCCGCCATTCGCATCGCGCACGACGAGCTCGCCGCCTCGTCCGAGCGCGAGCAGATGGCCACCGAGCGGATCGACGAACCACGAACGGAAAAAGCCGATGGGCGATCCCGCGGGCGACTCGCGACCTCCGCGGCGCGCGACGTGCGCGGCGGGAACGACGAGCCGCCACGCTTCGCGCGTCACCCACACATCGAGCGCGGGCTCGCCGGCAGGTCCCACGAGGATCATGCGCATCGCGCGACCGGGATCGACGCCGACGGCGCCGCGCCCGTCGAAGTGGCGGCGCGTGATCGGCTCGAAGAACGACACCGCGACGGGCTGCGTGTAGGGCGCGTGCGGGAACGTGGCGCGCAGCGCGGCGAGACGATGAAGTCCGTCGTCCCATTGTGCTTGCGTCACGATGGGCGGCGCTTCGAGCGTCTCCGCACACGCGCACGTCGCGAGCAAAAGCGCGAACGCGAGCGCGCGCAGGCGCGTCACGCGCGCCTCAGCACGAACGCGTACACCACGCCGGACCGCGAACCGAGCACGAGCGCATGATCGACATCGCCTTGTTCGATCGCGCGCGCGGCCGCCGCGAACGCCGCCGCGCCGGCCGCTTCGCTTCCACCCACACCCGTCTCAACCGTCGCGATCGCGACATCGCTCCACGTCGTCTTCTTCGCGAGCGCGCCGATCGCATGGGCGGAAACGGATCCGAAGACGCGCGCCCGATCGCGTGGCGGCGGCACGTCGAGGCTCTCTCCTTCGCGTCGGATGATCGCGGCGTCGATCGTTGCAATGGCGCGCGCATCGCTCGGCGCGCCTTCGCGCTCGAGCACGATCGCCGCGGCGCACTCCGCGCGCGGCGACTGCGTCGCACCGTCGTCGAAGAGCGGATGGAACACGCGATCGATGAGGTCGCTGCGCACGGCGGTCGCGCCCGCGACGAACGCATCGGCATCGCCGGCTGCGAGGAGCTCGATGGCCGTTGCGATCGCGCTCTCGCCGCTCGCGCGCAAGTCCGCCGTCGCGAGCGCCGGACCGCGCAGCGATTCGTAGATCGACGCGTGACCGATCGGCGAGCTCGGCACGAGGTTCGGAAAATCCGCGGGGCTCGCAAGTCGCGGGCCCTTCTCGAAGATACGGTGAACGAACGCGGCGGCTTCATCGACGGAAGAGAACGCGCTGCCGAACACGACGCCACACCGGTCACGCCACGTCGCGGACGCATCGCGACTCTCGAGCGCACCGTGCGCCGCGCTCGCGCACAAACGCGCCGCGCGATCGAACCGACGTGCGCGCGCTGCATCGAGCGCGAAGGCCGCATCGGGCGCCGCACCGCCCGCGGGCTCGCCCGTTTCGAGCGCGTCACCGCGTCCACCGCCGCGCGGACCGATCACCCACGTCGACGACACGCGCACGCTCGATCGCGCGACATCGCGCTCGCGCGCGAGCTCGGGCTCGGTCATCGCGATCGCGCCATCCATCCCGCCGAATCCGAACGAGTTCGACAGCACCGCGCGCACGCGCGGCATCGTCACCGCGCTTCGCACGTGACGCACGTTGCACGCGGGATCGGGATCGGCGAGGCCCGCAGTTGGCGGGAGCACGCGATCGCGCACGCACATCGCGGCGACGACCGCTTCGATCGCGCCGGCCGCGGCGAGCGTGTGACCGATTTGGCCCTTCGAGCTCGACACCCAAACACGCTCGACTTCGCCGCCGAGCACGGACCCGATCGCCTTCGACTCCATCACGTCGTTCAGCGGCGTCGCCGTGCCGTGCGCGTTGATGTAGTCGACGTCGGACGGTCCGATGCCGGCGCGATCGAGCGCCTCGCGCATCACGCGCGTCGCGGTGCGTCCCTCGCTCTCGGGGTTCGTGATGTGGTGCGCTTCGGCAGCGAGCGCCGCGCCCGCGAGCTCCGCGATCGGAGACCGGTTCCGTTTCACCGCGTCGCGCGCGCGTTCGAGCACGAGAAACCCGGCGCCTTCGCCGAGATTCAGACCGCGCCGCGCGACGTCGAACGGACGACACGGCTCGGGATCGATCGCGGCGAGCGCATTGAACCCGCTCAGCGTGAGGCGACAGAATCCATCCGTTCCGCCGGCGACGACCGCATCGAGCTCGTCCTCGAGGAGCCACGCCATCGCGAGCGCGAGCGCCGTGATGCCGCTCGAGCACGCGCTCGCGACGCTTCGCATTCTCGTGAACGGCCCGATCGCGGCGTCGAGCGCGTCGGTCGTGGAGCTGAGCGGATGCGAGCGAAGCTCGTTTGCAGGCGAGCGCGGAATCTTTCCGGACATCATGTCGGCGACGCGGACTTCGTTCTCGAACATGCCCGCGGTGGTTCCGCCGACGACGAGCCCGACGCGCGAGGCGCGCGGGTCGATGCCGCTCTCGGCGAGCGCTTCCTTCGCCGCGAGGTGCGCGAACGCCGTCGCGCGCGACCACACGTGCTCGTCTCGTACGCGTGACGGAATGGTGACGCCGCGCACTTGCGCGCCGAGCGTCGCGCGTTGCCCGGTCACGTCGAACAGATCGATGCGCGAGAGCCCGCGCTCACCCGACACGAGCTTGGCGAACGTCTCGGACGCAGACAGCCCGAGCGCGCTCACCACACCGACGCCAGTCACCCAGACGCGCATCAGCCCGCGCTGCGATGTGCCGCGACGTGCTCCGCGAGCGCCGCCACCGAACGAAAAATCGGCCGCGCCTCGTCCCCCTCCGGAATGCGCACGCCGAAATGCTCCTCGACGCTCATCGCGAGCTGGAGCGCGTCGAGCGAGTCGAGCCCGAGGCCTTCTCCGAACAGCGGGGCGTCGTCTTGAATCGTCGCCGGGTCTCTGCCTTCCAAGTTCAGCTCTTTGACGATGAGCTCTTTTATTTCTCGCCTCAAATCAACGCTCATGACGGGACTTCTTGCACCATACCATTCCCAGGAGAATGCACGATCGGTTCCACTGAGGGAACAGCGGAGATGATGGTAGAAGACGGCGGTATGGGGACGCTGATTCACTATCAGACCGATAAGGGTGTCGCGGTCGTCACGCTGAGCGACCCGCCTGCGAACGCCTATACGCACGAGATGATGAAGGAGCTCGACTCCGCCATCCTCGAGGCACGGTTCGACTCGGACGTGCACGTGATCGTGGTGACGGGGCAAGGCGAGAAGTTCTTCTGCGCCGGCGCCAACATCAACATGCTCAAGGAGGCCGACGAGACCTTCAAGTATTACTTCTGCCTCCACGCCAACGAGACGCTCTCGCGCCTCGAGCAAACGCCGAAGCTCGTCGTCGCGGCGATGAACGGGCACACCGTGGGCGGCGGTCTCGAGATCGCGCTCGCGTGCGACGTTCGCGTCGCGCGGAAGGGTCCGTATCACATCGGTCTGCCCGAGGTCGTGCTCGGCGTGCTCCCCGGCACCGGCGGCACGCAGCGCCTCGCGCGCACGATCGGCAAGTCGCAAGCGATCGAGCTCATGGTCGAAGGAAAGAACATCACCGCCGAGCAAGCGCACGCGATGGGCCTCGTGAACAAAGTCTGGGAGGCGGCGAACAACGACGCGTTCATGAAGCTCGTCATCGAATACGCGCACGAGTTCGTTCCGCCGAATCGCGCCGCGCTCGCCGTCGGTCGCATCAAGCGCAGCGTGCAGAGCGGAGCCGAGGGCGCGCTCGAACAAGGGCTCGCGCTCGAACGCGAGCTCCAAGCGGAGCTCTTCGCCACGCAAGACTCCCGCGAAGGCATTGCGGCGTACCTGGAAAAGCGCAAGGCGACGTTCCGCGCCCGCTGAAAGCGCGCTACGATCGCTGCATGAAGCGGTCTTTCTTGGTCTTGTCCGTTTCGGCCGCGCTCGCGGCGCAGTGTGGCTCGCCGGGCACGAGCAACTTCGACGCGGGTGGCGACGCGAGCGACGCAACCGCCGACACGAACCCGTTCAACGACGACACCGGGCCGCTCACGTATTCGGATTTTCCGGCGAAGCCGATCGTCGACTCGAGCTTGCCGTCCAACATCGATCAACTCTTCGGCGCGCCCGACGCGGGCACCGCCGCTCCGCCGTGCATCGCGGAGCCCGCGAGCGACGCGATGATTCCGAAAAATTGGACGCCGCTCTTCGCCGAGTACGCGGCGCCCGCCGCGAACGTGTTCGAGATCCGCGTGACGATCGACAATCAAATCGGTCAAGCGCTCGTCTACACCCCGCAGACCACGTACACGTTCGATCAAACGATGTGGAAGCAGGTGCAAATCCACAGCGCCGGTCACGACGTGAACATCTCCGTGCGCGCGGGAACGCTCAACGGAACGGCGGTGACGAACATCACGTCCGAGTCGATGTCGACGGTGCACATCGCGCCCGTCGATGCGCCCGGCGCCGTCGTCTACTGGAGCTCGACGAGCGGCACGGCGTTCAAAGGATTCACCGTCGGCGATCTCACGTCGAAGACGGTGCTCACACCGACCACGGCAGGCAACGCATCGGCCGGCGCGGGAACGACGAACTGCGTGTCGTGTCACACGTCGTCGCCCGACGGCACCTACGTCATCTACACGCGCGACGCCGCGAACGGGAGTCGCGCCGTCGACGTGCGCTCCGTGGTCGGCGCGCAAGCTCCGGCGGCGACCGACGTGTCGCCTTCCGCGCTCGCGCTCCTCGGGCGCGATCACCAAGGCGCGCCTCTCCTCAACACGAACCACTACAGCGCGAGCGACGCAGTCGCGCTCAGCATTCTCTACAACCCCACCGCGACGGGCTCGCCGAACTATCAGCTCGTGTGGACCGATCTCCACGCCGCGGACCAAACGCATTGGGGCGTCGTCGCGCGCACGGGCGATCCGAACGTCGGGCATCGCGTCGGGCGCGTGGAGCCACGACGGCAACACGATCGCATACGTGTCGTCCGACAGCGCGGGCGAAGCGGTGGTGTCCGTCGGCGGCAACATGGACATCTACACCGTCCCGTACAACAACCGCGCAGGCGGCGCGGCGACGAAGCTCCCAGGCGCGAGCGACCCGAGCGCCCACGAATTTTATCCGGTCTACTCGCCGAGCGACGTCATGCTCGCGTTCAATCGCACGCCGAGCACGTGCAACTTCGGATCGGATCCGTCGCAGCTGTGCGGCTCGTCGTACAACCAAGTCGCCGCCGAAGTGTTCGCCATTCCCGCCGCCGGCGGCAGCGCACAACGACTCCGCGCCAACGACCCGCCGACGTGCACCACGCTGAAGAGCCCCGGCCTCACGAACGCGTGGCCGCGATGGGCGCCCACGGCGCAGTCGAGCGGCGAATACAAATACTACTGGCTCGTCTTCTCTTCGAAGCGCCGCCCAGCGACGGGACTGAACCCGCAGCTTTACGTTTCGGCGATTGTTACCAAGGTAACAAACAACGTGGAGACCGTGTACGCCGACTACCCCGCCGTGTACGTCGTCTCGCAAGACCCCGCGCAAAACAACCACACGCCCGCGTGGGACAACTTCGACGTGCAGGGCATCCCCAACTGAGCTCTGCTCAGTCGCCCACGACGAGAAACTCGTAGAGCAAGCGCGGCCCGAAATCGTCGAACGCCTTTCGCACGGTGAGGCATGCCTTCTCCACGTGGAGCTGTCGCCGATCGCTGTCATTGAACGCGCGCGTCACGCGGTCATCGACCTCGAGCTCGACAGTCCAGGCATAGGCGTAGGCGTCGTCACCCTCTTTTGTGAGGCTCACGATGCGCCCCGCGCGTGTGCGCGCACTACGTTCTACGAGCCCGAGGTGCTCCATCGTCGCGAGCAACTCGCTCAACGTCGACTTCACGACGCCAAGCGCCTCGCGTAGCGCCTTCTGCGCCATCGCCCCGCAGCGAAACAGAAGATGAAGCACGTCGTAGCGTGCCGGCGTCACCTTGCGCATGTACCGCGCAAGAGGCCCTTTCTCGCGCAGCAGCCGCATCGACCCCGCCCAACTCCTCCAATGCGCCCGCTTCACCGCCCAAATCGTCCGTTGCATGGCAACCTCCACCCTCCACTTCGCACCCGCCATGCCACGTTATTCCGAGGGCGAAGTTCGGATCCGAACATGGCCTTCTGGCGCGGGCCGCTGGCCCTCGGCCAGTGGTGTGTTAGCCGGCGCGCGCGAAGAGCTTCGCGTAGTGATCGCTGATCGCGTCGTCGCCGAGCTTGCCGAAGAACGTCGAGTACGCCATCCACACGGCGAGCCCGTTCAAGTCGCGGAAGATCGCGGGGAGATAATGCGGCGCCTTCACGACGCCATCGTGCGCGCGGCGCGCGAGGATCGGAACGTCCTCGTGCGCGACTTTGCCGACGAACAAGAACGGGATGAGATTGACGTGGTTGTGTTGAATCGCCGTGCGGATGAACGAGTAGTTGAGGACGATGCCTTTGCAGTAGCTCGCGTCCTTCGTGAACGGACCGCCGCCGTCGAGGAGCCCGCCGCGGAAGACGCGGCGTGCGGCGTGGAAGCATTCGTCTTCGTCGTAGCCTTCGGTGCGGAACCACTCGAACACGTCGAGGAAGCTCGCGCCGTCTTCGGCTTTGTCGACCGCGAGCAGTCGATCATTGAGGCGGCGCGCGCGACGCGGGTACGTGCGGAACGTGAAGAGCTCGAGCAGCGCGGCCAAACCTTCTTGCACCGCGGTCGTGCGCGGCGGCCCCTTCGCGAGCCACTTCGCGACAGTCTGCCTTTGCCCGTTCAATGAAGTTGCAACATGCACCCATCCCTCGTGCACTTCGAGGATGTCGATGTCGCGCGGCGAGAAGCGCGCGCCTTTTCGGATCTTCACGTAGTCGTTTCCCGCGGCGGCATCGGCGACGATCGCGTCGTCCGCCGAGACGCTCACCTCGGCGTCCACGAAGTAGGACGCAAAGCGCTCGTTCAAAATCGTGACGGCTTGCTCCGCGCCGATCGTGCGCTCGAACTGCGGGCCGAGGAGGTTGTCGTCGACGTTCGTGAGGATCTCGTAGAGCAAGTGACCGAGATCGCGCACGGTGGATCTTCCGTCGGGGAACGTGTCCTTCGGCGAGCCATAGAGCTTGCGCGAGTATGCGTAGAACGCGGGCGTTCCGCGCGCCGCGAGCATGTGGACGACATCGCGATACTCGAGCGCCGTCGTCGTCATGATGCGGCCGATCGCGTCGCGCTCGCCGAGCTCGCGATCGATGTCGCGCGCGATCGCCTCGAACGTCTCGGCTCGCTCGCGCGGATCGAACCCGAGCTCGATGCCCGCGTAGTCGACCTTCGGCATCTCCTTGTACCGGGCTTTTTTGAGCTGCTCTTCGACGGAGTCGTCCCAGCGGATCGCGTTGAGCACGCGAATCGGGCGCTGCGCTTCGACGATGCGCGACGCAAGCTGCGAGACGACCTCTTTGTAGCTGCGCCACGGGCCTGCGACGGGCGGCGGCGGAACGCTCGGTACGTCCGGAGTCTCCGGTGCGTGCCCGTTCTTCTTCGGAGACTTCTTCTCCTCTTCGACGACGATCTTTTCGGCCATCACCGTGCGCCCAACCACGCGTTCACCGCCGCCACCAATTCAGGCGTCGGGTGCGTGGTCGAGAATAGCTCGATCGTGCCCTTCTTGACGAAATCGGCGACGACGCGACAACCCGCGTCGTCTTGTTCGATGCTGCACGTGCGCTCGATCGCTTCGTCATCGAGCGCGCGGCGCGCCATGTGAAGGCGCGCGTCGAGGAGCATGCCGACGGCGAGCGCGTCGCCGCGGAAGCCGCGCGTGCCCACGCGGAAGCGGCGCGTCACTTCGGCGGGCGCGAGCGCGCGATCTTGCGTCGTGCGATCGATCCAGTTCATGCGCGCGGCCGCGACCTCGGAGCTTCCGCACTCGAGCGTCGTGAGCTCCACGGGAGACGACCAAATGTCTTCGAGCGGCGTCGCGGGTCCGTCGGGCGCCGTGACGACCGAGATGTGCACCGTGACTTCGCCCCCGAGCGTTCCTTCGATCGAGCCAACGAGGTGATGGGCGCGCTCGCCCGCTTTGGCTTCGACGCGCGCGAGCTTGTCGTCGAGCGAGCCCTCTTCGACGCTCGGCGGAAGCCCTTCGGCTGGAAGCGTCGCGCGAATGCGCGTCTCCGAGCAGCGATTGCAGACGAGATCGTCCGCTTCGCACGTCTCGCCGCAGCGCGCGCAGATGTCGATGCGTGAGCTCTCTCTGGGTCATCGGGTCGATCGATCCCCCATCATCGACCATCATCGCACACGAAATCGCCCCGCGCGATCTTAGATTTTCGAGAGCAGATCTTCCTCGGAAATGCCCTCGCTCTCGGCGCGGTAGCTCAAGACGAGGCGATGGCGAAGCACCGGGACGACGAGCGCTTTGACGTCGGTCACGTCGGCGGCCGCTTGGCCGCCGAGGGCCGCGCGCGCCTTCGCCGCGAGGACGAGGGCCTGCGATCCGCGGGGACCTGCGCCGAAACGAACGTACTTGGCGATGCGGTCGTCAGCGGCTCCGCGAGCTTCGGGACGCGTCTTTCGCGCGAGGGACACGGCGAGCGCGACGGCTTCGTCGGTCACCGGCATGCGAGGGACGAGCGCCTGCAGCGCGCGAAGGTCCGTCTTCGACAGCGCGTGCGGCACGGGCTCCTTGCCGAAGTCCGCCGAGGTGGTCTTTCGCGCGATTTGTTTCTCTTCGGCCTCGGATGGATAACCCACGTGGATCTCGAGAAGGAATCGGTCGAGCTGCGCTTCCGGAAGCGGATACGTTCCCTCTTGCTCGATGGGGTTGCGCGTCGCGAACACTTGAAACGGATCGGGCAGCGCATGCGTCTCCGTCCCGACGGTGACGCGCCGCTCTTGCATCGCTTGAAGCAGCGCGGCCTGCGTCTTCGGAGGCGTGCGGTTGATCTCGTCGGCGAGGATCAAGTTGTGGAAGATCGGCCCGGGCAAAAACCTCACGCGCCGCCCGCTGCGACCTTCCGTTTCGTCTTCTTGGAGGACGTCCGTGCCGGTGATGTCCGCGGGAAGGAGATCCGGCGTGAACTGAACGCGACCGAAGCTCAGATCCATGGCCTCCGAGAGCGTCGCGACGAGGAGCGTCTTCGCCAAACCGGGCACGCCGACGAGCAGCGCGTGACCGCGCGCGAGGAGCGCGACGAGCATCAAGTCGACGACGCGCTCTTGCCCGACGACGCGCGTCGCGACGGCACGGTGAAGCTCGCCGTGGGCGGTCTTTGCCTTTTCGAGCAGCTCTTCGTCGCTCCCGACCGTGATGCCCGTCGTCGCGTCGTCGTCGTTGTTTGGCACGGAGCGCGGTTTTAGCACGTACGTTGATTGAGCGACGCGCCGATGGTAGATGCTGCGCCGATGCACGCTCCGCCCGCAACGCCGCCGGCTCCGACGAGCTCGTTTCGCGAGGCGCCCTCCGCGCTGAACCGCGAAGCCGCGGGCATCCCCGACACGGCGACATCGAGCATGACGGGCTCGGTCGACACCGGCCCGCGCGAGATCATCGTGCGCCCGACGGGCCTGCGCCATGGTCGATGGGAAGCGCCCGCGTGGGCGTTCTGGACGATCGGCGGCGTCGTTCTCGCTCTTGCGATCGTGTACACGCTCGGTCGCGTGGGCATCATCGACTTGTCGCGCTTTTCGCGTTCGCGTCGAAAGACACCGGGATGACCGTGTCGGTATCGGCCGAGCCTCGACAGGGCGGCGGGCTCAACGTCCGTCGCATCATCGCCGTGATGTTCCTCGCGGTGCTTGTCTACGCGGCCTTCGCGATTCGCAGCGGCGTCGGAAAAATCTCCGTCGGCCTGTCGCATTTCGCGTGGTGGACGTTCGGCGCGGCGTTCGCGCTCGCGTTCGGCAACTACATCCTTCGATTCTTCAAGTGGCAGTACTACCTGAAGGTCCTCGAGATCGAGAACGTCGGGTTCGTCGACAGCTTCCTCACGTTCCTCTCGGGCTTCGTGCTGACGATCTCGCCGGGCAAAGTCGGCGAGGTGTTCAAGTCGTACGTGCTCTTCGAGACGCACCGCGTCCCGATGCCGAAGACCGCGCCCATCGTCGTCGCCGAGCGCATCACGGATCTCATCGGCGTCATCGTGCTGATCGTGATCGGCTCGCTCGGTTTTCACGGCGGCGCGCTCGTCGCGGCGATCGGCGCCGGGCTCGTCGCGACGCTCCTCGCGGTGATCGCATCGCGCCGCGCGTCGTTCGCGGTCATTCGCTTCGTCGAGAAGCTCCCCGGACCGTTTCGCAAAATCGGACCGAAGCTCGAAGAGGCCTACGCGAGCCTCACGGTGCTCGTGAAGCCGAAGAACCTCGTCTTGCCGACGCTCCTCTCGATCGCCGCATGGTCGCTCGAGTGCTTTGCGCTCGCGGTGATCTTGTTCGGGTTCGACGCGCACGTCCCGATCGCGCTCAGCGTCTTCTTTTACGCGACGAGCACGCTCGCCGGCGCGATCATTCCGGTGCCCGGCGGGCTCGGCGTCACGGAGACAGGCCTCCGCGAGCAGATGATGACGATGGGCCACGTGGGCGAGGCCACGAGCACCGCCGCGATGATCCTCGTCCGCTTCGCGACGCTGTGGTTCGCGGTGCTCGTCGGGTTCGCCGCGCTCGCGATCATCAAGCGCCGCTTCCCGACGCTACTGACACGGGCAGATTGAAATCCACGCGGCCGTGCTGCACGCGTTCCCTTGGCCGTCCATCGTCGTGAGGTGCGACGTCGTGCAGCCGTTGTCGCTCGAGCAATACATCTGCCCGGTCACGTTGCCTGCGTCGTCGGTCGATCCGTTCACCTCGACGCACGCGTAGGCGTAGCTCGAGACGCTCGGCGTCGTCCCGTTGTTGAAGGCCGTCGCGATGTTCTGGCAGAGCTGCTGCGTGTTCTGCGCGTTCGTCCAGGTCGTCGTGTTCGCGGGCGTCTTGCCGAAGTAGCTGCAGACCGTGTTGCACGGCTCGCCGCAAGTTCCCGCGTGGTAGCACCAGCTCAGGCCGTTCACGTTCTTGCACGTCGTCGTCGGGCTCGGCGCGCAACCGCCCGCGTCGCAGTACGTGTTGCCCGTGCAAGCGTTGTCGCACGTGCCGCAGTTCTGGTTGTCGGTTTGCAGGTTCGTGCAGAACGGTCCGCCGTCGCCTTGCGTTCCACCGTCCATGTCGCAGAGCGTTTGGTTGCCGCAGCTCGGCAAGCAACGTCCGTTTTGCTGACACGTCCACCCGTTCGTACACGCGACGTTGCAGTCGCCGCAGTTCTGGTTGTCGGTCGCGACGTTCGCGCAGAACGGGCCGCCGTCGTTGCAGAGCTTCTGCGCGCTCGTGCAATTCGGGATGCAGGCGCCGCCGTCGCAGCCGTCGCCGTTCGGACACGCGTTGCCGCACTTGCCGCAGTTTTGCAGATCGGTCGCGAGCACGACGCACGAGCTCCCGCACTTGGTCGTCCCGCCGCCGCAATTCGCGGCGCACGCGCCTTGCGAGCACACCTGACCGTTCGTGCACGCCGTTCCGCACTTGCCGCAGTTCTGCGGATCGGTCGTCGTGTTCGTGCACGTGCCGTTGCAGCTCGTCTGGCCGCTGTTGCAGCTCGCCGAGTCGCCGGCCGTCGCGTCGGTCCCGCCTTCGGGCTCGCCGTTGATGAGACCGCCCGTCGCGCACGCCGCGATCGTTGCGAAGACCGACCCACACGCGAGGATCCACCACTGCCTCACCCGCATCCGTCAATCTTAGAGCATTCGCAGCGCGGCAAGAGCGCTTTCGAAATCGGCGGGAGGCGGCGCCTCGAAGCGGACGCGCTTTCCCGTGGTCGGGTGCGTGAAACCGAGGAGGCGCGCATGGAGCGCTTGATGACCGAGCTCGCTCGCGATCACGCGAACGCGCGCGTCCTTCGGCGGTTTTCCGTAGACGGGATCGGCGAGGACGGGCGTGCCGGACTCGGCGAGGTGCACGCGGATCTGGTGGGTCCTCCCGGTCTCGAGCGTGACGCGAACGAGGCACGCGACGCCCTTTTCACGCGGGAAGGATTCCATGCAGAATACATGCGTCACCGCGACCTTGCCGGTGCGCACGTGCGAGGTGAATCGCTTTCGATCGTGCGGATCGCGTCCGTGGAGCGTTCGGTGCGTCTTCGTCAGCGCGACACCCGAGCAAATCGCGACGTACTCGCGATCGATCGTGTGCGCCGCGAACTGCGCTTTGAGCGCCTCGCGCGCGGCGCCCGTGCGCGCGACTACCATCACCCCGCTCGTCCCTTTGTCGAGCCGATGAACGATCCCCGGCCGCACGTTTTCATCCGGTGCATCTCCCGCGGTGAAATATCCGCGCGCGAGGAGCCCGTGCACGAGCGTGTGCTCTTCGTTTCCCGCCGCGGGATGCACGACCACGCCGGGCGGCTTCACGAGCACGACGAGCGCGTCGTCCACGTGGAGAATGTCCATCGGCACGGACGCGTCGGGCGCGAGCGCGGTCCGCGCGACTTCGAGCGGAAGCGCCTCGACGCGAGCGCCAGCGCGCACGCGATCGGAAGACGACGCACGCACGCCGTCGATCGTCACGCGACCTGCCTCGATCCAACGTTGCGCTTCGCTGCGCGACACGCCCGCCTCGCGCGCGAGGAACTGATCGACGCGCCCCGCGGCGGTCTTGGCGGTGAGCGCTACCAGAGACGTGACTTGATGTGGCCCTTGGCCTTGATCAAAATGTCGACGAGCGCGCGGTCGTAGAAATTTCGCGGATAGAGCTCGGGCGACACGCGGCGCTTGTAGAGCGCGCGGCCCTCCTCGATTTCCTCGGCGAGCGTCTCGAACAAGTTGTCGTTCGTGATGCCCTGCACGATCTTGTCCTCGTTGTAGAGCGAGAGGTCGCTCGCGATGGCACGCGCGAGGCGCCGTGCGGCTTCTTCCGTTTCGATCAGGGGCATGGTGAAAACAAGTATCGCGGGCGAGGCGGCACAACGTCAACTCCTCGGCGTGGCTGCGCCGCGCCGGGACGACCTGGAAGTCGAGCGTGCCGGAGCACGCTCGACTTGTGGTAGGAACAAGCCGTCCGCCGATGCCCTCCACGCTTGCCCAAGCCATCGAAGAAGCCGCGAAATGCGACCCGACGCGCGGTTTTCGGTTCGTCCCCGAGACCGGCATCACGACGACCGGCGAATCGAGCGAGGCCTCGTTTTCGTACACGGCGATCGAACGCGCGAGCGCGCGATACGGCGGCGCGCTCCAAGCGCTCGGCCTGCGCAAAGGCGATCGCGTCGCGCTGATCCTCCCGACGAACGAAGACTTCGTCCTTTGTTTTTTCGGCGCGCTCCGCGCGGGCATCGTCCCCGTGCCGATCTATCCGCCGCTCGGGCTCGGCCAGCTCCAAGGTTATCTCGACAACACGCGCCACATCGTTCGCAAGAGCGGCGCGAAGGTCCTCGTCACCGACGCGCGCATCAAGCGCTTGCTCGGCACGGTGCAAGCCGCGTCGCCCGAGCTCGAACAAATCGTCGCGGTCGAAGCGATCCGCGAATCGCAAGAGCCGCTCCGCGCCGCGCGCATCGACGGAAGCGACATCGCGTTCCTCCAATTCACGAGCGGCTCCACCTCGCGTCCGAAGGGCGTCACGCTCACGCACGACAACCTGCTCGCGAACATCAACTGCTTCATGCGCGACGGCCTGCGCGTCGTCGAGGGAACCGACGTCGGCGTGTCGTGGCTGCCGCTCTATCACGACATGGGTCTCATCGGATTCGTCCTCGCGCCCGTCGTGACGAAGAACTCCATCGTGTTCATCCCGCCGCTCCTCTTCTTGAAGCGCCCCGCGACGTGGCTGCAGACGATCTCGCGTCACAAGGGGACGATCTCGTACGGACCGAACTTCGCGTACGCGCTCTGTTGCAAGCGCGTGCGCGAGCGCGAGCTCGAAGGCGTGGACTTGTCGAGTTGGCGCGTCGCCGGATGCGGCGCGGAGCCGATTCGTCCGGAGACGCTCGAGGCGTTCAGCGACGCGTTCGCCAAAGTCGGCTTCAAGAAAGAAGCGATGCTCCCCTCGTACGGCATGGCGGAGTCGTCTCTTGCGATTTGTTTCACCGAGCTCGGCGAAGGAATGAAGACGCTCTCGGTCGACGGCGAGACGCTCTGGTCGCAAGGCACGGCTCGCGAGGACTCGAGCGAAAAATCCGTGCGCGTCGTGTCGTGCGGAAAAGCGTTCGCGGGACACGAAGTGAAGGTGTTCGCGCCCGACGACGCGAAGAGCGAAAAACCGCTCGAAGAAAATCGCGTCGGCGAGCTGCGCATCCGCGGCCCGAGCGTGATGAAGAGCTACTGGGAAGACGATGAGCGCACGCGCGACGCGTTCGCGGGCGAGTATTTGAAGACCGGCGATCTCGGATTCTTGAACGCAAGCCACGTCTTCATCTGCGGGCGCTCGAAGGAAGTGATCATCGTCAACGGCCGCAACTACTACCCGCAAGACATGGAGTGGGAGGCAGGCAAGATCTCGGGCGTTCGCAAGGGCAACGTCATCGCGTTTGGATCGCGCGACCCGTCGGGACAAGAAATGGATCGCGAGCGCGTGGTCGTCGCCTTCGAGGTGCAAGAAGCGCGAGATCTCGAGAGCGACTCGCGGACACACGACCTCATGTCGGCCGTTCGCAAATCGATCCAAGAAGGCATGGCGCTCTCGGTGGACGACGTCGTCCCGCTCCTTCCGGGAGTTTTGCCGAAGACGTCGAGCGGAAAGCTCCAACGCGCGAAGACGCGCGAGCTCTACGAGTCGGGCGATCTCGATACGCGCACGAGCGCGCGCGAGGTCAACCGACTCGATGTGGTGAAGGAAGCGGCGAAGAGCCAGCTCGAGTACTTCAAGCTGGCGATTTTTTCGCCGCGCGGTCGCAAGAAGAAAGATTAGGGGCAGCCCGCGATCTTTTCGACGTAGTGGTCCTCGGACACCGCCGAGAAGTACAGGTTGCCGCTCGCGTCGCGGGACAGATACGAAATCACGCCGAACGTCTGTGTTTGATCGAGCCCGAGCAGCTCCACTTGCAAGGCCGGGTGCGGAGCGGTCGGGTCGTAGTTGTCTGCCCAATCGAAGTCGAGGTCGCTCTGCGGATTGAACTTGGCGTCATCCTCGCCAGCCAGCACCTTGCTGAGCTTCGGCGTGCCGCTCACGTCGATGGTGAACAGTTGAGAGTTCGTGACGACGTAGAGCTTCGTGCCGTCGGTCGTGATGCCGCCGACGTCGAAGGTGCCGGAAGAGTCGCCGTTGACGTCCGCGCCATGGAGCGTGAGGACGGATGGCGGATTGTTGACGGCGCTCGTCGCCGACGCGTCGACCGCGATGAGATTGGCCGTGTCTAGATCGCTGCTGTCGTTGCCGCGCGCCCAGAAGTACACCTTGCCGTTGAGGAATTGCAGCTCGCCGTAGGCGTACGTGCCGCCGGGGAAGGTGGCGATCGTCGTCACGACAGCGCCCGGCGTGATTTTTCGAATGGACCAAGACCCAGCAGCGCTGGCCGCGCCGTCGAGCAAGTAGAGGTTTCCCGAACCGTCGATGGTCAGCGACTCCGGACCCTCGAATTGCGCAGCGGCGCCCGTACCGTCGTTCGTTCCGGAGCTGCCGTCCGAGCCGTCGAGGCTCGGAGCATTGAGGTCGGTTGCCGTGCCGGCGAAGTACGCCACCGTGCACGTGCCCGCGTTGAGCGGGTTGGAAATCTTGAGGACTGCATTGGCGTAGTCCGCGACGTACATCGTCCCGTCGGCCGCCACCGCGGAGCCGAGGAGATCGGCGAAGCGCGCCGAAGTGCACGGACCCGCCTTGAGCTCTGCGTTCGCGTTGATGTCACCGGCAACCGCATGGAGCACGCTGGCGTTCGGGTCGATGCTCCACACCGATTGCTGATCGTTCGTGAGGATCTGGGCGCCGCCGAAGTGGAGCAGTTGATACGGATACGGAATGCCGGTGAGGATGTTGGCGCCGTCCGCGGGACGCTGCGCGGGATCGTCGCCAGCGTTGGGATCGTGACCCGCTTCGCCGAAGAACGGGTTGCCCGCAAAGAGCGTGGCTTGACCGCACGCGGCGTTCCCGCCGTCATTCCCGTTGGGCCCATCGTTGCTGTTGTTGCCGTCGTTCGTTCCGCTGTCGTTTGGATTGCCGCCGTCTGGGTTGCCGCCATTGCTGCTGCACGCCGCGACCAAAGCCAAAGCAACCGCAATTCCAATCGTACGCATGAAGGCCTCCTCGGATTGTTTACGTAAGCAGAATGCCCGACCTTCCGTCGAGTGAGGAACCCCGAAAGCGTTCCCCTTTTTCTTTTTTTTCAGCGCCCACTTGGGATCCACACGCGCACAGTGGTTCCCTTCCCCGGTTCGCTCTCGAGGCTCACGCCGCCGGCGTGTTGGTCGACGATCTTTCGCACGATCGACAGACCGAGACCTGTGCCGCCTTCTTTCGTCGTGAAGAACGGGTCGAACACTTGCGCGCGCACGGTGCGATCGATTCCGGGGCCCGTGTCTTCGATGGCGATCGCGATTCGCTCGTCTTCACGCACGACGCGGACCGTGAGCACGCCGCCGTCTTTCATCGCTTCGAGCGCGTTCACGACGAGGTTCAGCACGACTTGTCGGAGCTTCTCCGCGTCGCCGATCGCGACCGCGCCGGGCGCGAAATCGCGCACGATGCGCACGCCGCGCGCTTCGGCCGACTCGCGCTCGAGCGAGAGCACCGAGTCGACGAGCTCGCCGACGTGAACCGGCTCGCGCGCGATGCCGCGCGGGCGCGCGAGCTCGAGGAACTCCGTGAGCAGTCGATTGAGCCGTGCGATCTCGTCGCCGACGATCGAGATTCGGTTGTGGAGCTCCGCGCGTGTCTCTTCTTGCGGGGCGAGCTTGTCGATTTTTTTCCCGAGCAAGTGGAGCTGGAGCTTCGCCGCGTTGAGCGGGTTTCGGATTTCGTGCGCGAGGTTCAACGCGAGCGTGCCCATCGCGCTGAGGGCCTCGGCGTCGGCGGCGCGCTTTTCGAGCGCGCGCCGCTCGGTGACGTCGATGCCGATGCCGTAGACGAGATTGCCTTCGGTGCCGCCAAGATGCCAGCGGACGCGGCGCGCTGCATCGCGACCCGTCGCGATGAATCCGGTCTCGATGTCCGAGTGTGGGCGCTTTCCGATGCGCGCGAGCGCGATCGCTTCCTCGAGACGCCCGCGGTCGTCTTGCGCGATCCACGCGCGCAAGAAATCGCGACCGACTGCAGCCTCCGGCGAGATGTTCGCGAGCTCCGCGGCTTTGCGATTGAAGAGCACGACGTTTCCCGCCGTGTCGAGCGCGACGACGAGCACGTCGGTGAGATCGACGACCGCGCGATAGCGTCTCTCGAGCTCCTCGCGCTCGCGTTGAAGCCGCGACTTCGTGAGCGCCTGACGCACCGTCGTCACGAGCTCGTCCGGCCTGAAGCTCTTCAAGATCATCGCGAACGCGCCCGCGCGCAGCGCCGCGATCGCGGCCTCCATGCTCGCAAATCCGGTGATGAGCACGACCTCGCTGTTCGAGCTCGCCTCGCGCAGCGGCCGAATCAAATCCACGCCGCTCCCGTCTGGAAGCTTCACGTCGACGAGCGCCACGTCGAAGCCGAATTTTTTCGCGCGCGCGAGCGCGCCCTGACCGCTGTCAGCCACGTCGACTTCGATCGGATCGTTCTCGCCGGCCGCCGAGAGAAGAACGTCGCGCAGCGTGCCCGCGAGGTCCGCGTTGTCGTCGACGATGAGAACGCGACTCGGCTTCACGGCAAACCAATCGCTTTCTTCAACAGCTCGTTCACGAGCGCGGGGTTCGCGCTGCCCTTCGTCTCCTTCATCACGAGCCCGACGAAGTATCCCATGAGGCCCGTCTTGCCGGCGCGGAGCTCGGCGGCTTGTTTCGGATTCGCCGCGACGATGGCGAGCACGATCGGCTCGAGCGCCGACGCGTCGCTCACCTGCGCCGCGCCCGACTCGCGCACGATCTCCGCTGGCGACTTCGTCGTGCCTTTGACCTTGGCCCAGATCTCTTTCACCTGCTTGCCGCTGATCGTTCCCTTCGCGCCGAGATCGAGCAGCTCCACGATTTGATCCGCGGACGCGGGGAGCTCCGCCGACAGGCCCTTCATCACGACGTCGCGCAGGACCTCGCTCTGCACGAAGTTCGCGACGCGCACGGCGTCGCCGTGTTTCTTCGTCGCGTCCTCGAAGAGTCGCGTCACGAGCGGGTGCTGCGTCAGCACGTGCGCCGCAGCCGGCGAAAGCTTGTATTCTGCAACGAATCGGGCGCGCTTTTCCCGCGGAAGCTCGGGCACTTCGCTCCGCGCGCGCGCGACGAACGCGTCATCGAGCAACAGCGGCGGAAGATCGGGGTCGGGGAAATAGCGGTAGTCCTGCGCGGTCTCTTTGCTTCGCATCGAGAACGTCTTGCCCTCCCGCTCGTCCCAACCGCGCGTCTCTTGGACGATGCGGCCGCCGGACTCGAGCACGCTCGCTTGACGCACGACCTCGTGCTCGATCGCCTTCTGCACGAACCGAAACGAGTTGATGTTCTTCAGCTCGACGCGCGCGCCGAGCTCGGTCTGGCCCGCCGGCCGAATCGACACGTTCGCGTCGCAGCGAAAGGATCCTTCCTCGAGGTTTCCGTCGTTCACTTCGATGAACATCAAAATCTCGCGCAGCGCGCGCAAGTACTCGGCCGCCTCTTCGCCGCTTCGCAAGTCGGGCTCGCCGACGATCTCGACGAGCGGAACACCCGAGCGATTGAAGTCGACCACCGATTCGCCCGGTATGGCCCCGTGGATGTTCTTCCCGGCGTCCTCCTCCATGTGAACGCGCGTGATGCGCGCGATCCGGCCGCTCTCGAGCGTGAGCGAGCCGCTCTTACTGAAGGGTTCGTCGTATTGGCTTATCTGGTAGCCTTTCGGCAGATCAGGATAGAAATAGTTCTTGCGCGCGAAGCGGCTCGCGCGCTCGATCGTGCAACCGAGCGCGAGCGCGGTACGCACGGCGAATTGCACGGCACGTTCGTTCAACACGGGGAGCGCGCCGGGCAAGCCGAGACAGGTCGGACACACTTGAGTATTGGGAGGAGCTCCAAACGTGGTCGAACACGAGCAAAACGCTTTCGTCGCGGTGAGGAGCTGAGCGTGCACCTCGAGACCAATGACGGGCTCCCAGCGTGACATGAGCTTGCGTCGTTCTATCACTCTCGTGGTTTGCTGCATCACCCTGCTTTCGAGCACGGCGCGCGCGGACGAGGATCAACCGCAGCCGCAGCCGCAACCCGAAGAGCACACGATTGCGTTCGAGCTCGCCGGTGATCGCGTGATCGTGCGCGACGGCAACAAGGAGCGCCCGCTCAACGTCGGTTGCACCGCGCGCTCGTTCACGTCGAAGGGCACGCGCGCATACGTCCTCTGCGGCGCGAGCACCATCGTGATGATCGACGCGATGCCGGAGCCGCACGTGTCGCTGCGCGAGCGCCTCCTCGATCGCATCCTCTCGCTCACCACGATCGACGGCGTCGTCTCTGCGCGCAGCGACGCGGGCGTGAAGCCGCTCGCCGAATACTCCGTCGCGCCATCGAGCGCGCCTCCCGAGTTGCCCGTCGAGGCGCCGGTCAAGAAACCGCGCCGCCGATATTATGGAAGCGAGGACTACGCGCTGCGGAAGAAGCAAGAGGTCCCACCCGTTCGAGGGTTCGAGATCGACGCGACGGCAACGGGCGGCGTCGGCGTCGACAACATCGCCGGCGCGTTCACGACGCTCGACGCCGCGTTCATCTATCGATTCGACGTTCCCTTTTCGATCGCGGGCTACGCGACGGTCGGCGCAGCGACGGGCGCCTTCGACGGCGGCGAGGCGAACGTCGGACCGCGCGGCGGCGACGTGCAAGTCGCGACCAGCGAAGCGGTCATCTCCGTCGACGCGCCGGTCGTCGCGGTGGGGCTCGGCATCGGCGTCGGATTGCTCGACAACGGCTACAACGTGGAGCCGCTCTTCGTTCTGCGCGGGCGCATCGGCGAGGTCGACACGTTCGAGTTTCGCTGGCACATGGCGTTCGCGACGAGCGGACCCACCATCATCGGCGTGTTCGGCGGTGCGCTCGAATTCCGCTTGAGCCCAGCGTGGTGGATCGGCGCAGAGGCCGAGCTCGGAAATCTCCGCTACGGACGATTCATGGGGAGCGTGCGTCGTCGTCTCGTCGCGCAGAAGGATCACAAAGGCTCGACGCTCGATCTTCGCGCGGGCATCGGCCTCGCGTACGTCCACTCGTCGTCCGAGTGCAACACGTCGTTCTCGAACATCAATCGATCGACGAGCGAGTGCATCGGCACGAACACCGACTATCTCGGTCCCGCCGTTTCGATCGGTCTCGTCTTCAGACCGTGAGAACCATCACACGATTCAAGTGATGCCGAGCTCGGCGAGCTTGTTGTAGAGCGTGCGGCGGCTCACGCCGAGGAGACGCGCGGCAAGCGTGCGGTTGCCGCCGGCGCGCTGAAGCGCTTCTTGGACCGCGCGCCGCTCCGCTTCTTCACGCCGCTCGCCGAGGCTCGCCGCGCCCGAGGCGGGCTCGCCGAGCGGGCGCGATCGATCCGCGTCCGCGGCGACGTCTACGGCCGTGACCGTTCCACCATCGGCGAAGACGACGAGCCGCTCCACGCAGCTCTGGAGCTCGCGCACGTTGCCCGACCACGTGCGCGACGAGAGCGCGGCGATCGCGTCGGGCGCGAGCTTCGGCGTCTTCACGCCGTTGCGCGACGCCGCGTCGACGCAAAAACGCTCGGCGAGCTCGGCGACGTCGCCGGGACGCTCGCGCAGCGGCGGCAACCAAACCGGAACGACGTTCAATCGATAGAAGAGATCCTCGCGGAACTCTCCTTCCTTCACCATCGCTTCGAGGTCGCGGTGCGTCGCGGCGACGAAGCGTACGTCGGCTTTTTGCGGCGTCGTCCCGCCGAGCGTCTGAAACTCGCGCTCTTGCAGAAGACGGAGGAGCTTCACCTGCACGGGCAAGCTCACGTCGCCGATCTCGTCGAGGAACAGCGTGCCGCCTTCGGCGAGCTCGACGCGTCCAGGCTTGCGCTTCATCGCGCCGGTGAATGCGCCCTTTTCGTAACCGAACAGCTCGCTCTCGAGGAGCGACTCGGGGAGCGCGGCGCAGTGTACGGCGACGAACGGTCCGTCTTTGCGCGCGCTCTGCTCGTGAACTTCGCGCGCCGCGACCTCTTTGCCGCTTCCGCTCTCGCCGCGAAGCAGCACGGTCGCGTTCGAGCGCGCGGCGCGCGCGAGGAGCGCGCGAAGCTCCGCCATGCGCGCCGACGATCCCACGAGGCGCGACGCGGTCGGCACGGGCGGCGGCGCGGACTCGCGCGCTTCGGATGCGCGCAGCGTGCGATCCACCGTCGCGATCACCTCTTCGCGATCGAATGGCTTGAGCATGAACTCCTTCGCGCCCTGCTTCATCGCCTCGACGGCCATCGGTACGGTGCCGTGCGCGCTGAGCACGATCACCGGAAGATCCGGGACGCTCTTCGTCAGCGCCGACAAGAGCGCGATGCCATCCATGCCGGGCATGCGCACGTCCGTGACGACGAGATCGATCGGCGTCTTGCCGACCTCTTCGAGCGCGCGCTCCGCCGAAGGCACCGCGCGCGCGGTGTAACCGGCCTGTTTGAGAAGCCCCACGAGGACGAGGCGCAGCGCGTCGTCGTCGTCCACCACCAGAATGTTTTCGCCAGCCATGTGAGTGCCCCCAGCGCGCGAGACTAACATCGCCGACGCACGCGAGCGTGCATTAGAATGCCGGGGCAATGCGCGCCACGGATCTCGCCGAGTTCATCGTATCGATGATCGGCGCCGCTGCCTTCCTCGCGCTGAGCGCGCTCGCGGCGTCGCGCGGGCGTCGCGATCCGCTCGCGCGGCTCGTCGCGCTCTTGTGCATCAACCTCGTCGCGTACGGCACCACGGAGGCGATCGGCAAGCTCACGACCCAGCGGCTCTGGGATTGGATCAACAACGCGACGGGATCCATCGCGCCCGCGCTCTACTACAACCTCGTCATCGCCTTCGTCGGGCAGCGCGCACGGTTCTTCGTGCCGACGGTGATCGCCTACGCGTACTTCGGCGTGCTCGCGATCTTCTCGCTCTCGCCGCTCGTGTTTCCGCGCGCCGATGCGTACGTCGGCGGCTCCGAGTGGGCCATCGCGATGCTCATCGGGCTCCTCGCGGTTGCGGTGCACGGCGTGTATCTCCTCGCGCGGCACTTCCGCGGCGCGGCGGTCGAAGAAAAAGCTCGCACGAGGCTCGTGCTCGCCTCCGCGCTCATCGCGGCCGTGGCGAACACGACGGACCTCGCGGATCTCGCGGGCGCGCTCTGGTCGCCGCACCTCGGATCGACGGGTCTCGTTCTCAGCGCGTTTCTGCTCACGGCGGCTGCGCTGCGCGTCCGCCTCTTCGAACGGATGTCGTTTCTCACCGCGCTCAACGCCGCGTCCATCGCCGTCATGGTGGTGCTCGCGGAGATCGCGGTCTTCCGTTTCGTCGGTGATCGATCTGCGCTCGTGGTCGTCGTGACCGTCGTCGTCGTGCTCGGCGCGCTCGTCGCGACGCGGTTCGTCGTCAGCGACTACGCCAAAGCGCGCGAGCGCACGCTCGCGCATGCGTCCCTCGGGCGCATGGCCGCGCAGATGGCGCACGACATCAAGAACCCGCTCGCATCGATACGCGGCGCCGCGCAGTTCCTCGCCGCGGAGCGCGCGGCGGGTCGATCGATCGACGAACAAAACGAGTTCCTCGAGCTCCTCGTTCAGCAATGCGACCGGCTCACGCGCATCGTCGACCAGTACCATCGCATCGGGCGCGGCGAGCCCGTCCTCGGCGCGACCGATCTCAACGACGCCGCGCGCGAGGCGATGAAGTTCCTCACGAGCCGCGCGACGATCGACACGCGCTTCGCCGAATCGCTCCCCGCGTGCGAAACGGATCGCGATCTTCTCGTCATCGCGCTCGAGAACGTCCTTCGCAACGCGCACGAGGCCGCGCAAGATCGCACGGTTCACCTCGAGACCGGCGCGGCGACGGCGGCTTCAGCGAGCGATCGCGCGTGGGTCTTCGTCTCCGTGCGCGACGAGGGTCCGGGGATGGATCCGCGGACGCGCGAGCGCGCCCTCGAAGGCTTCTTCACGACGAAGTCACAAGGCTCCGGCCTCGGCCTCGCGTTCGTGAGGCGCGTCGTCGAGGCGCACCGCGGCAAGCTCCTCATCGAATCGCACGAGGGCCAAGGCACGACCGTCCGCATCGAGCTCCGCGCGGCCGCGCCGACATAAACGAATCGAAAAGTGGCCCGCGCGCGCACGCGCGTCCTAAGCTGCTTTTCTTCCTGTGTCATCGACGCGATCGATTCGTGATCTTGTTCCGCGGGCGCTGCCTGCGTGCATCCTCGCGGTCGCTGCGTCGTCCGTTCCGGTCATGATCCTCCGGCCCGAAGGGCTCCCGCGCATGCGCGCCGTCGACCACGAGCTAGAGAGCGTCCAAGCGGAGAACCGCGGCCTCAAGCGCGACATCGGCGACCTCAAGAGCGAGGTGCAGCACCTCCGAGACGACCCGGCGGCCGTCGAGCACATCGCGCGCGCCGAGCTCGGGATGGTGCGCAAGAGCGAGGTCGTGTTCCAGTTCCCCAAAGCGCGATCGACCGGATTATAGTCGACGCGGTGACGCTCGAGCTCGCCGAGAGCCTTCTCCTCGCTGACGCGGTTTCGCCGCGCGGGCTCGCACGCGGATTGTTCCTCGACGTGACGCAGCGCATGTCGCTCGTGCAAGCGCTCCTCGCGACCGGCGCGCTCGACGAGGCGAAGATCGAAGAGACGCTCTCGAAAGGAAGCGAAGATCCGCTCACGACGATCACGCCGTCGCTCGCGCTCGTACAGAGGCTCCCGCACGGCATGTGCTCGCGCCTCTTGGTCGTTCCGATCGGGACTGACGCGCAGTCGGGCGCGATCGATCTCGCCATCGCCGATCCGCGCGACGAGCACGCCGCGCGCGAAGCGGCGTTCTTCTTTCGCAAAGACGTTCGACTGCACCGCGCGACCGTCACGGCGATTCGATCCGCGCTCGATCAGATCCAAACCGCGGACGCGTCGCTCGTAGCGGAGTCGCCCGCGCACGGCGAACGCTCTCGCACGCCGATTTGGGGCACGCCGGTCGTGAGCGTCGCTCCACCCGCCGCGCCTCAGGCGAGCTCGCCTCATGTTGCGGGTGACATGCCCATTCCGCTCATGCGTCGTTCGAACGCGCCTCAGGCGCCGCCACGCAAAGCGCGCGAAGACGAGAGCGCGGTGCTCGAGCTCCGCACGCCGGCATCGTCACGCGGCCAAGCCCCCGACACGGAGCGCCAAGTCGAAGAGCCGATCTTCAACTTGCGCGCCCCGCTCTCCGTTCGACGGCCCGCGTCCGTGATGATCGGCGAGATGCGCATCGCGGAAGCGACGCCAGCGTCCGTGACGATTCCCGCGCCGAAAGATCTCCGCAACACGATGGTCACGGCGCCCGCTCCATCGCGTCGATCCGAGCCGCCACCCGTCGTGGAGGTGCCGCGCCCGACGCGCGTGCCCGCGCCGCCGTCGCGCCGATCGTCTCAACCGATGATGTCGGCGCAAACGGGCATCCCGCATCTCCCCTTCCCGGACGTCGGACCCATCCTCGCGGCCATGGAAGAAGCCAACGACCGCGACGCGATCATCGCGCTGCTCATCTCGGGCATGCGTGCGTTCGCGCGGCGCGTCGCGGTGATGGCGGTGAAGCGCGACGCGTTCCACGGCTGGTCTTGCAACGCGGAGTTCGGCGACGCGCGCGCGTGGCGGAGCGTGCAGGTCCCCACGAACGTGCCGAGCGTGCTCGCGACGGCCGCAGCGGGCACGTCGTATCTCGGTCCGCTCTTTCGCACCGACGGTCACATGCCCATCATCGAGTTCATGCGCGAGCCATCGCGCGACGTCGCGATCGACAGCGTCCGCGTCGACATGCGCCCCGTTTTGATCCTCATCGCCGACGAGCTCGGCGACACCGCGCTCGGAACGAAGCGACTCGATCAACTCGCAAAAGCCGCGGGCGTCGCGCTCGGCCGCGCCATTCGAAAGGGTCCAGCGTGAGTCGGTCATTAACACGTCGGGCGAAATGGGAAGAGGAAGTGCTTCGCCCATTCGAGGCGAAGAACAAACCGCGCGCGCGCGCGGGCCTCCTCGCCGGACAAACCGACGCCGCCCCGCTCTACGATCCCGACGACACGAGCTCGATCGATTTCGATCGCGACATCGGTCTTCCCGGAAAACCGCCATTCACGCGCGGCATCCAGCCGAACATGTATCGCGGCCGGCTCTGGACGATGCGCCAGTACGCCGGCTTCGGCACGGCGCGCGAATCGAACGAGCGTTACCGATATCTCCTCGCGCAAGGGCAAACGGGCCTGAGCGTCGCGTTCGATCTTCCGACGCAAATGGGCCGCGACTCCGACGACGATCACGCGCGCGGCGAAGTCGGGCGCGTCGGCGTCGCGATCGATTCCATCGAGGACATGCGCACGCTCCTCGCCGGCATCCCGCTCGACAAAGTCTCCACGTCGATGACGATCAACGCGACCGCGCCGATTCTCCTCGCGCTCTACATCGCCGTCGCCGAAGAAAATGCCGTCTCGCGCCGAGTCATCTCCGGCACGGTGCAGAACGACATCCTCAAGGAGTACATGGCGCGCGGGACGTACATTTTTCCGCCGCGCCCGTCGCTCCGCCTCATCACCGATCTCTTCGCGTTCTGCGAGCGCGAAGTGCCGAAGTGGAACACGATCTCGATCAGCGGCTACCACATTCGCGAAGCCGGGGCCGACGCGATCCAAGAGCTCGCGTTCACGCTCGCAGACGGCATCGCGTACGTCGAAGCGGCGATCGCGGCGGGCCTCGACGTCGACGGCTTCGGCGCGCAGCTCTCGTTCTTCTTCAACGTGCACAATGGTCTCCTCGAAGAGGTCGCGAAGTTCCGCGCCGCGCGCCGCATGTGGTGCCGCATCATGGAAGAGCGCTTCGGCGCGAAGACGGACCGCGCGAAAGCCCTCCGCTTCCATTGTCAGACGGCAGGCATGACGCTCCAAGCGCAGCAGCCGCTCAACAACGTCGTGCGCGTGACGGTGCAGGCGCTCGCCGCGGTGCTCGGCGGCGCGCAATCGCTCCACACGAACAGCTTCGACGAAGCGCTCGGCCTTCCGACCGCGGACGCCGCGACGCTCGCCCTTCGCACGCAACAGATCCTCGCGAGCGAGTCCGGCGTCGCCGATTTCGTCGACGCGCTCGGCGGAAGTTACGCGATCGAGTCGCTCACCGATCGCATCGAGGCCGGCGCGAAGAAATACATCGAGCGCATCGACGCGATGGGCGGCATGGTCGCGGCGATCGAGCAGGGCTACCCGCAGCGCGAGATCCAACAGAGCGCGTACAGCTATCAGCTCGAGATCGAACAGAAGAAGCGCATCGTCGTCGGCCTGAACGCGTACGCTGGGTCGAGCGAAGCGGGCGTGCCCATTTTTCGCGTCGATCCGCGCATCGAAGAAGAACAGCGCGAGCGCGTGCGCGCGGTGCGCGCCTCGCGCGACCCAAGCGAGTGGGCCGCGGCGCTCGAGCGCATCGATCGGGCGGCGAGCGAAAAAGGCAATCTCCTCCCGCTCGTGCTCGACGCCGTCAAAGCGCGCGCCACCGTGGGCGAAATCTCGAACGTCCTACGAAAAACGTTCGGCGAGCACCAAGAGACGCTGACGTTGTAGTACTCTTTCGAGATGAGGAGCTTCACCGTCCTCGCCTCGTCCGTGTTTGCGATCGCCGTCGCGTGCAGCAGCGGAGGCACCGGAAATCCCGACGGCGGAAACGGCGGAGACGCCGGCAACGGATCGGACGGCACGACGCCGCCGGCCGACGCGTGGACGCCGCCGCCCTACGACGGCGCGCTCGGATCGTGCCTCGGCGCGTCGCTCCTCTCGAACCTCGGCAAGACTCACCTCCTCGCCGGCGCGTCGATGCAAGATGCGACCGCCGCGTCGACGCCGTTCGATCTTCGCTACACGTACATCTCGGGCGGCTTCTTCGACGGCGCGACGCCGTGCGCGAGCTGCGCGTCGGGCTGCACCACGGGCGGCGGCAAGGCCTCGTGCTCGAACAGCGGTGGCGGCTGCGCGTGGTGGGGCTGCTGGCAATACGATCAAGATCCGCCCGGCGCGTACGCGCGATCGTTCTTCACGACCGCGCAAGGCAACGCGCAGATCCCGATGATCACGTACTACCAAATCCTCCAAGCGAGCGGCGTGAAGGAGGGTTCGGCGGAGGTCACGCAAGCGCCCAACGACAAGACGTTCATGGGTCGCTACTTCGCCGACTGGCGATTTCTTCTGCAGCAAGTCGGCACGAAAATCGTCCTGCTTCACATCGAGCCGGATTTCCTGGGGCTACGCGGAGCAAACGGGAAGCGATCCACACTCGCTCAAGGCGGAGATCGCGACGTCGAACCCGACCGATTGCGCAAGCGAGGAAAACAGCATCGCGGGCTTCGGTCATTGTCTCGTCGCGATGGTCCGCAAGTACGCGCCGAACGCGCGCGTCGGATTTCACGCGTCGGCGTGGTCGACGAACATGGACGTCGCGCTGAACACGTCTACGTCGCTCGACGTCGCGGGCGAAGCGAAGAAGACCGCCGCGTTCCTCACGGCGTGCGGCGCGGACGCGAGCGACTTCATCGGCGTCGAAGCGTCCGATCGCGACGCCGGCTACTACCAGTCGCAAGGCAAGAACACGTGGTGGGACGACACGAACACGAAGCTCCCGACGTTCCACCAAGACTTCGCGTGGCTCACCGCGCTCGCCGAAGCCGCGAACGTCCCGCTCGTCGATTGGCAGCTCCCCGTCGGGAACATGTCGCTGCCGAACCAGACGAACAAGTGGCAAGACAACCGCGTCGATTATTTCTTCGCGCACACGGGCGAGCTCGCCGCGGCACACGTCGTCGGCTTCGCGTTCGGCGCGGGCGCGGGCGACCAAACGACGCCCGAGAGCGACAACGGCAACTTGATCAGCAAGACGAAGGCGTACGCTCAAGGCGGTGGACAGAAACTCTGTCCGTGAGCTGATGCCTGCTCCGCAGCTTGCGCTGCGATGGTTCCTCCCCGACCCCGCGTCGCGTTTCCTCGGCGCGCGTTGGCTCTTCTTGCGCGCGCTCGGGATCTTTCACTTCTCGGTCTTCTATTCGCTCGCGTTCCAAATCCTCGGGCTGATCGGCGACGACGGCATTTTGCCGGTGCGATCGCTGTTCGAGTTCTATGCGGGGAAATATTGGGAGATCCCATCGCTCTTGTGGCTCGCGCCAAACGACCGCGGGCTCATCGCGCTCGTCGCTGTGGGTCTCGTCTCGTCGACGCTTCTCGTCGCGAACATCGCGCCACGCGCGTGCCTCGCCGCGAGCGGCGTTTGCTTTCTCTCGTTCGTGACCGCGGCGCAGGATTTCTCCTCGTACCAATCCGAAGGCATGCTCCTCGAGGCGACGGCGGCCGCGTTCGTCCTCGCGCCGCGCGGATTTCGTCCCGGCTTCGGCGCGTCGTCGCCGCCATCGCGCGCGGCGCGCTTCGTTCTCTTGTGGGAGTGCTTCCGTATCTACTTCGAGTCGGGCATCGCGAAGATCGCGAGCGGCGATCCGAGCTGGCGCGATCTCTCGGCGATGGACCACTACTACGAGAACGGTCCGCTCCCGACGTGGATCGGCTGGTGGGCGCAGCAGCTCCCGCACGGCTTCCACGTGTTCACCGCGGGCGCGACGATCGCGATCGAGCTCGTGATCGTGTTCGGCATGTTCGTTCCTCGATTGCGGCTCGCGACGTTCGGAATTCTGACGGCGCTCCAAGTCGGCATCATCGCGACCGCGAATTATTGCTTCCTCAACCATCTCGTCCTCGCGCTCGGAATCTTCCTCGTCGACGACGATGCCCTCCGCCGCATCCGCCTCCGGATTCCCCAGGTATTTCACCAAAGTTCGGATCCGAACCTAAAGCGATTCTGGATGGCCGCGATCTGGCTCTCGCTCCTCTTGTATTCGTCCATTGCAGTCTTCGTGTTCGCCGGCGCGCCCGAGCCGATTTCGTACGTCGCGGCGCCCGCCGGCGTGCTCGCGCATCTCAGGCTCGCCAATCGCTATGGGCTCTTCGCACGCATGACGAACGTGAGGTACGAGATCGAATTCGAAGGCTCGGAGGACGGCGCGACGTACGCGACGTACCCGTTCAGGTACAAGCCGCAAGCGCTCGATGAAGCGCCGAAAATCTTCGCGCCGTATCAGCCGCGGTTCGAGTGGAACTTGTGGTTCTGCGCGATCTACGAAGAGGGCGTCCCGCGTTCGCGAATCGTCCGCGTCGCGCGCATGACGTGTCCGTGGGTCGTGCTCGCCGAAGAGCGATTGCTCGAGCGCTCGCCGCACGTGCTCGCGCTCTTTCGCGACGATCCCTTTCACGGACGCGCGCCGCGATTCGTCCGCGCGACGCTCTGGCAATATTGGATGACCGACGTCTCGACCAAGCGCGCGACGGGAAACTATTGGCGCCGCGAGCGCATCGCGATCTACACGACCGCGCTCGGCCGCGACGACGACGGCGCGATCTACGAAACGGGCTCGCGCTGAAAATTGGGCCGATTCGCGCGCCGTGCATAACGTGACGAGATGCAGCCTCGGAGAGCGTTTCGTCGCTACGTTCGAATCGATTGCGAAGTGGTGCGCGAGCACGACTTCCGCGTCGTCGGAAACCTCGCGCTGGATCTGTCCGAGCGCGGCATGCTCGTGCAGACGCGCGAGCGCGTGCTCACCGGCGAGGACATCGTCGTCTGCTTCAAGCCGCCGAGCTCGAACCGCTACGTCGACGCGCTCGGTCACGTCGCGCGCGTCGTCCACGGACGTAGGCCCGGCGATCGCGGGCGCTGCCTCGGCATCGAGCTCTACGCGATGGACGCGGAAGACCGGCACCACCTCTTCGAGTGTCTCCGCGGCCTCCCCGCGCCCGAGCCGCTCCGCGATCCGGCGAAGGGAATCATCCAGCGCCTCGCTCCGCTGAAGTAAGCGCTATCCTCGGAGCGTGACGCGGCGCTCTCTCCTTCTCGCAGTCTGTCTCCTCGCGTGCGGAGGCCCCGTCAAAGATCCGCTCGTCGGGATCGACGCAAGCGCCGACGCGAGCGACGCGCCAGCCGACGCACCCGAGGACGTCGACACGACGCTCGGCGGTCCGTGCACCGACGATCCGCAATGCGACGACCACGTCGACTGCACGCACGACAGCTGCGACAAGAGCCTTCTCCGCTGCCGCAACGTTCCCGACGACACGCTCTGCGACGACGGCGCCTACTGCAACGGCAAAGAGGTCTGCCACAAGAGCGGGTGCGGGCCCGGACCCGTCGTCGCGTGCTCGACGGGAAACTCGTGCGACATCGACACGTGCATCGAGACGCAGAAGGCGTGCAACCACACGCTCCGCGACGTCGACGGCGACGGCGACGGCGACGATCATTGCACCGGCGGTCACGACTGCAACGACGCGGACCCCGCGATTTCGAGCCTCCACAGCGAGGTCTGCAACAACGGCAAAGACGACAACTGCAACGGCCAGATCGACGAGCAACCGTGCGTCACCGCGCAGAACGCGACGTGCCCGACTGCGCTTCCCGTCGCCGCGCCCGGCACGTACACGCTGTCGACGGTGGGCGCGCCGAAGACGTTCAGCGCGTCGTGCTCCGTCACCGTCCCGCAGTCTGCGCACGACGTGGTCGCCGCGATCACGGTGCCGAGCGGACCCAACGTGGATCTCGACGTGTGGGTCGACGGGCCGTATGGCGAGGTCGCCGTCGCGCTCTTCACGCAATGCGGACAGCCCGCGTCGGAGATCGCGTGCGGCGCGAGCTACGGCGTTTGGTCGACGCGCGCGCGCGCGCGAAACGTCGCGCCGGGGACGTACTATGCAATCGTGACGGCGTCGGTCGAGACGCAAGTCGATCTCTCCGTCGATTTTCTGACGCCGAACGCGAAGGCGACGAACGAAGACTGCGGGACCGCGCAGTCCCTCGCGCCGAACACGCCCACGACCGTCTCCATCATCGACGCGGCGAAGGATCTCCCCGACGCGTGCGGCGCGCAAACCGGCGAGCTCACGTACGCGATCAACGTCGCGCAAGCGTCGGACGTTCGCGTGTACGCGTCGACGCTCCGCGGCGCCGGCGCGCCCGTCGTCGGCCTTCGCGCGCCCTCGTGCACCGGACAGACCGACGAGCTTCGCTGCCGCGACGGCTCCGAGAGCGCGCTCTTCGCGCGAAATATCCAAGGCACGTACATCCTCACGGTCGCGGGGACTTCTCTCATCGACGCGAGCGTGCTCGTCGAGCTCTCCGCGCCGACGACCGCCCCGCTCGACCAATCGTGCTCGACCGCGCCGGCCGCGACAATCAACGGCACGATGAGCTTCAATCTCTCGAACCACGAAGACGCCATCCACGATGGCTGTTTTCCGGGAGGACCCACCGCTTCGTACGACGTCGAGCTCGCGAACGCGAGCGACGTGCTCGTCGTCGCGCGCTTCCCGCAAACGGAGGAAGGCGCGGTGTCGTTCGACGCCGCGGCGTGCACGTCGAGCGACGTCATCCAATGCTACGCCGCGTACACGCCCGTTCGCGTGAGCAAGCGCAACGTCGCGGCGGGAAGTTATCGCGCCGTCGTCGTCGATCGCGTCGGCGCGCAAGGCTCCCTCACGACGCTCGTGCGCGACACGGTCACGGCCACGCAAGTCACGGGCGCAGACGATTGCTTCGCCACGATCGTCGACGTTCCTTCGAGCGGAGGTTTTTTCTACGGCGACACGACCGGCAAGACCGCCGACTTCGACGACAGCTGCGATTACGGCGGCGTTCCGAAAGGCGGCGCGAGCGATCAAATTCTCCGGCTCGTCCTCGCTCAAAACGCGCGCGTCATCCTCGACATGAACGGCTCCGTCTACAACACCATCCTCGCGCTCCGCACCGGCACGACGTGCCCGGGCACGGAGATCGTCAACGGCTGCAACTACGGGTTCTCGGGCCCACGAAGCTTCATCGACGCGGAGCTCACGGCCGGAACGTACTGGATCATCATCGACGGCTACGATTTGGGCGTCGGCGCGTGGGACCTCGACGTCCGCGTGATCGCGCCTTAGCTTGAATCGTCGAATGACCCAGGCGCCCATCCGAGCCGTTCAAGAACAAGTCGTCACACACGCGCACACCGGTCTTCGAGCTCACGCCGTCACGAAGACTCGCAAGCGGATCGCGCTCGTCATCGCGGGTCTCGCCAATCTCGTCCAGCTCGGCTTTTTCCCGATCTTCGGCGAGGGCGCTTTTTCGATTCCGGATGACGTGCTCGATGTCGTCGTCGCGGTCGCGCTGTTCGCGCTTCTCGGCTTTTCGTGGCGCGTGCTCCTCGCGCTCGTCGTCGAGCTCGTTCCGGGCGTCGCGCTCTTCCCGTCGTGGACCGCCGTCGTCGCGACGCTTCCCACGATCGAGACGATCGAGCCCAAACCGACCGACATTGTCGTGAAGGCCGACGAGCCGAATCAGTGATTGCGATCTTTGAACGCGCCGGGGCCGCAGCGTAGTTTTCCGCCTCGGTCTTCGCACTTCAGGTCTTGCTCGAACGTCGCCTCGACGACGCCGTCGCCGTTGAAGTCCGCGCGCGCGAACGCGACGCCTTCGTGATCGTTCGTGCGCACCCATTCGTATTGGAAGCGCTGCGGATCGCGCACGCGGAAGTCGTCGCACTTGAAGGCTTCATCGCTCCAATCGTTCTCGGTCGATGCGTACGTCTTGCCGGCGACCTGCGCGAGGTCCGCGGGGACTTTGTGCGAGCTCGGCGGCAGCGTGCCGGTCTTCTGCGCGCACGCCGCGACGGCGCGCGAGAGATAGATCACGTTCGACTTCCCCTCCTGCAGCTCCGCGTTCGCGACGAAACGCGTCCAGCCGAGCGTGCGAAACGCAAACGTAATCCCGAAAAGCACGATCACCGAGACCGTCCCGCCGATGAGAACGATCTTCTTTCCGGACACCTTGCTGTGATTCATGTGTGGCGGCGTACAATAGCATTCGATGCGCATCCTTCACCGCGTCTCGCTCGCCGATGCCAACGCGCACCTCGTCTCCGTCGAGACGACGCTCGCCTCCGATGCTCCATTGCCCGATGCGGTCGAGCTCGTGTTCGCCGTGTGGACGCCGGGCTCGTATCTCGTCCGCGAATACTCGCGCCACGTCGAGGCAATGGTGTGCGAAGGACACGAAGTCACGAAGATCCGCAAAAATGCCTGGATCGTGAAGACCGACGGCGTGCGCGAAATCACCGTGCACTACCGCGTCTACTGCGGCGAGCTCACCGTGCGCACCAACCACGTCGATGGGTCGCACGTTTACTTGAACGGCGCGCCCACGTTCGTCACGCCAAAGGACCACCGCGACGTGCCCGTCGAGGTCGAGCTCGACTTGCCCGAGGGATATCGCATCGCGACGGCGCTCGAACGCGTCGACGGGAGCGCGCGGCGGTTCCGCGCGAAGAGCTACGACGAGCTCGTCGACTCGCCCATCGAGGCGGGGCGTTTCCGCGAAGCGACCACGCTCGCGGCGTCGCGCCGGCACACGTTCGCGATTTGGCCGGAGCGCGCCATCGCCGACGCGAGCGTCGCGCGCTTGCTCGACGCGACGAAGACAATCGTCGAAACCGAGGCGCTGCTCTTCGGCGGCGACGTGCCGCACGACGGCTACACCTTCGTGCTGCACCTCTCGCCGCGCGCGCGCGGCGGCCTCGAGCACATGGCGTCGTCCTCGCTCATCGCGCCCGAGACCGCGTTCGACTCGCGCGAAGGCTTCCTCGATCTGCTCTCGCTGATCTCGCACGAGTACTTCCACCTGTGGAACGTGAAGCGCATCAGGCCCGAGGGGCTCTTTCCGTATCGCTACGAAGAAGAGAACTACACGCGGCTCTTGTGGTGGTTCGAGGGCGCGACGAGCTACTTCGACTGGCGCGTGCTGCGGCTCGCGAAGCTGTGCACCGTGGACGAATACCTCGATCACCTCGCGAGCGAGATCGCATACGTCGAGGCCACGCCGGGCAGGCTCGTTCATCCGCTCGAGGCGGCGTCGTTCGACGCGTGGATCAAGCTCTACAGGCCCGACGAGAATTCGCCGAACAGCACCGTCAGCTACTACCGCAAGGGCGAGCTCGTGAACGCGCTCTTCGATCTCGAAATCCGCAAGCGGAGCGAGGGCCGGTCGTCGCTCGACGCCGTGCTCCTGCATTTGTGGAAGCAGTTCGGCGCGCGCTCGGTGCCGGTTCCCGAAGACGGGATGCAGCGCATCTTCGAAGAAGCAACCGGTCTAGCGCTCGGGGATCTCTTCGACGCCTTCGTGCGCTCGGCGCGCGAGCTCGACGTGGACGGCGCGCTTCGCCACGCGGGGCTCGTCGTCGAGCGCGCGCCGCGCGGCGAATCCACCGCGAGCCTCGGCATTCGCATTCGTCCCGACGCCGGGCGCGTGTTCGTCACGGCCGCGTTTCGCGGCGCCGCCGCGCAACGCGCGGGCATCGAAGCGGGCGACGAGATCCTCGCCGTCTCTGGCAAGCGCGTCGAAGGAAACCTCGACGCCGCGCTCGCGGGCAAACACGCCGGCGACGTCGTGCCCGTCCTCGTGACGCGCGACGGCCGCGTTCAATCGATCGACGTCGCGCTCGACGGCCCGCGCCTCGAGAAGATCAAAATCACGAACGCGAAAGACGCTAGCGAAGCGCAGAACGCGTTCCGCAAGGCGTGGCTCGGCGACTGACCACGCCGCTACCGCAAGTCCTCGGCCGCGTAGACTTACGCGGCCGATGTGACAGCGGCGTCGATCTTCTTCTTCACGAGGTCGTAGCTCTTGTTGAGCGTCGACACTTCCTGAAGCTCGGCGTCTTCGATCTTGATCTTGTACTGGCGCTCGATGGCCGCGACGATTTCGACGCCCATCATCGAATCGATGCCGAGGTCTTTGAAGTGCGTGTCGTCCGGGATCTCGTCCTTCTCGGCGATTTCGGAGATGAGGAATCGGAGCTCTTGCTTCAGCGTGTCGGTCATTGGCGTTTCTCCACGAGCTCGAGCAAGTCCTTCACGGTTTGAATGCCCGCGAGCGACTCGTCCGGGATTTGGATCTTCAACTGGCGCTCCATCGCGCCGACGATTTCGAGCATGCCGAGCGAGTCGATGCCCAGCTCGCTGATCACGGTCGCCTCGGAGATGTTGGGAAAATCCTTCTCCGCGATTTCCGCGGCGGTCTTCTTGAACATCTGAAGAAGCTCGGTGCGACTGAACGCCATGATTTGCTCTTTCTCCGACCTTGCGAAACTGATGCCGGCCGCCTTCGCGGTGACGACGGCGCGTGAACTACCCGAAATCGCGGCAAACCTCAAGTCCGGACGCTGACCATCCGTACATGTTTTTGCGCACTGCCACGCGAACGACGCTATGCGCTCGCGTCGTCACCCTGATCTTTTTGTCCGCGTTTCGGGAGCGCACCGTCGAGGAACATGCGCTTGGTCTTGCGGCGCTGCGGCTTGCCGCTCGACGTGCGCGGGAGCGCCCCCTGCGGGACGATCTCGACCTTCCACACCGCGATGCCGATCTGATCCGTGACCGCTTTTTGAATTTCTTCGACGAGGCGATCGGCGTCGCTCGAGAACGCTTCCGCGCACACGACGAGCTGCTCTTCGCCCGTTCCGTCTTCGACGTGATGGCCGTTCGCGTCGACGGTCACGCCGAACGCGACGACGTTTCCGCGGCGCACGCCGGGTAGCTCGCTCGCGACCCACTCGATGTCGTTCGGGTAAAAATTCCTACCGCGGATGATGATGATGTCTTTGAGGCGCCCGCAAATGTGGACGCTCCCGTCGGCGAAGTAGCCGAGGTCGCCGGTGTGGAGCCAGATGCGATCGTCGCCCGCGATTTTCTTGAACGCGTCCGCGGTGAGCTCGGGCTCGCGGAAATATCCTTCGCCGATGCTCGGGCCGGTCGTGACGATCTGACCGACCCTGCGCTCGCCGAGACGATTTCCGTTTTCGTCGACGATCGCGATCTCGTGATCGGGAAACGCCTTGCCGCACGCGACGAGCTCTTGCGCGCCCGAGCCGGCGAGCGGCTTCGTCTCGCTCGATTGGAGCGATTTCGGATCGATCGAGTCCGTCGAGAACCCTTGGCCGTGCGGCGCGAACGAGATCGCGAGCGTCGCTTCCGCCATGCCGTACGACGGGACGTACGCCTTCGGATTGAAACCCGCGGGCTTGAGGCGCTCGGCGAAATCGCGCAGCGTCTTCGGTTGGATGGGCTCTGCGCCGCAGCCCGCGATGCGGATGCACGAGAGATCCAAATCGGCGACGTCTTTTTCCTTCATGCGCTTCGCGACGAGCGCGTACGCGAAGTTCGGCGCGTACGTGATCGTTCCGCGGTGACGATGAATCGCGTCGAGCCACACGCGCGGGCTCCTGACGAAGCTCGCCGTCGGAAGAAACACGACGGGGATCTCCGTGAAGAGCGGGCCGATGACGAAACCGATCAAGCCCATGTCGTGGAAGAGCGGGAGCCAGCTCGTTCCCTTGTCGACGCTCGAATCTTTTCCGAGGCCGTGGATCATGAACGCTTCGCTGTTGGCCGCGAGGTTTCCGTGCGTGACGACGACGCCCTTCGGCTTCGACGTCGAGCCCGACGTGAACTGGAGGAAACAGAGATCGTCCGCCGAGAGCTTCGTGTCGAGCACGCCGGGCGCGGGCGCCGCGAGCATGTCGGTCGTCATGAGATCTTTGATTTGCGTGCGCGGCAGAACGGGATCGACGAACTGGCGCGTCGACTGCGTCGTGAGGAGGAGCTTCGCGTCGGATGCGTTGACGATGTGCGCGACGGTGTCGTGGTACGTCTCGACGTTCTTGAACGAGAGCTGCGGATACATCGGCACGGGGACGCCGCCCGCGTAGATCGCGCCGAGAAACGACAGAACGAACTCGTCAGGATCGGGCACGACGATCGCGACGCGATCGCCCTTCGTGACGCCACGCGCGGCGAAGTGCGCGCCGCGACGCTCCGCTTCTTCGTCGATCGTCTTGAACGAGCAGAAGCGCTCGGTCCCGTCCGCTCGAACGAACACGAAACCTTTTTGGTCGAGATGGCGGAGCTCTTTGACCGCGTCCTTGAGCGTCGGCGCGACAAGACGAGGACGTTTCGAATCCGTGAGAAGCATGTGGCTTCGGCGCACTTACATTGCGAATCACGCTGGCGCAAGTACACCCAAGAGCGCGCATGTTCGAACGCGCGCGTAGCGCGATTCGCAGCGGGAATATAGCCGCATCCGCTCTGCGAGGGTTATAAGCACCACTGAGGAAGATGCGTCGCGTGTTCATCACGGGTGTCGGTGTCGTGAGCTCCATCGGGCTCGGGCGTCGCGCCTTCTTCGACGCGCTCGCTCGCGGACAGAGCGGCATCACGCCGGTCGAGTCGTTCGACGCGGCGCCGCTCGGACGTTTGTTCGCCGGCGAGATCAAAGATTTCCGCCCCGAGGATCACCTCACCGCAGCCGAAGTGCGCCGCGCAGGTCGGTGCTCGGCGATGTCGCTCGCGGCGATGCGCATGGCCATCGCGGACGCGGGCATCGCACCCGAGAACATGCGTGGGCCGCGCACGTCGGTCGTCGTCGGCACGACCATGGGCGAAGCGGACGTCATCGCGGAGCTCGACAGCGCGTGGATCGCGGGCGGCATGCGCGCGATGCGCCGCGCGATGCTCCCGAAATACGGCTCTACGCTCCTTCCGATTCACCTCGCGCGCGCAGTCGGCGCGCAAGGCATGGTGCTCACGATGCCCGCCGCGTGCGCCGCGGGAAATTACTCCATCGGCTTCGCCGCCGATTTGATCCGCGCGGGCCGCGCCGACGTCGTCATCGCGGGCTCCGCCGAAATCCTGCAAGAGCTCCAGTTCTCCGGCTTCGTGCGGCTCGCCGCGATGGCGCCGCAAGGTGTCAGCCGTTCGATCTCAACCGCCAAGGTTTGATCCTCGGCGAAGGCGCGGGCCTCCTCGTCCTCGAGTCGGAGGAGCACGCGGTGCGCCGCAACGCGAGCGTGCAAGCGGAGGTCGGCGGTTACGGCCTCTCGTGCGACGGCTATCACATCACGCGCCCGCACCCCGAAGCCGCGGGCAGCGTCACGGCGATGCGCCTCGCGCTCGAGCACTCCGGCATCGGACCCGAGACGGTCGACTTCGTGAACGCGCACGGCACCGGCACGCGCGCGAACGATCAAGCCGAAGCCAAGGTGATGCGCGACGTGTTCGGCGATCGGCCCGTCCCGATCTCGAGCGTGAAGAGCATGATCGGTCACTGCATGGGCGCAGCGAGCGCGCTCGAAGCGGTGTCGTGCGTGATGACGATCGAAACGGGAATTTACCCGCCGACGATCGCCTACGAAACGCCCGACCCGGAGTGCGACGTCGCGATCGTCGCGAACAAGGCGCAGACCGGCAAAGGCGACGTGGTGCTGAACAATTCGCTCGCGTTCGGCGGTTACAACGCGGTGGCGTGCTTCGCGAAGCCGGGGGTCCTCCCGGATCCGGCCGAAGTCGCAAAATCGCGCGCAGCCTGAACGGCTCTCACGATGCAGCCACGCGTCGTCACCGGCATCGGGATTTGCTCGGCGATCGGGATCGGTCGCGAGGCGTTCTTCCACGCGCTCGAGAAGCCGACGCTCCTCCGCGACGCGCCGCACCAACCCATCGAGAGCTTCGACGCGTCCAAATACGAAGCCGCGCGCTGTCGCCGAGGTGCGCGACTTCGACGCTTCGAAATTTCTCGGCGACAAGGGTCTTCGCTCGCTCGATCGATTGACGAAGCTGCTCGTCGTCGCGACGCGCCTCGGCGCGAACGATGCCGGCCTCAAGAAAGACAACGCGTTCGTCCCGCCGGCGACCGCGGAGCGCGTCGGCGTCGTGTGCTCGAACGCGTATGGAAGCCTCGAAGCGATCACCGAGCTCGATCGCGTCGCGAAGCTCGAGGACGCGCGCTACATCAACCCCGCGAAATTTCCGAACACGGTCGCCAACAGCGCGAGCGGCTACGCGAGCATTTGGGAAGAGATGCGCGCGCTCAACGTCGCGGTGAGCGACGGCAACTGCGGCGCGCTCGACGCAATCGCGTGCGCGGACATGCACATGGACTCCGCGCGCGCCGACGCGCTCCTCGTGGGCGGCGCGGAAGCCGCGAGCGAAGCGCTCTTCGTCGCGTTTCACAGGCTCGGCATGCTCGAAGCGGGCGCCGCGCTCGGCGAAGGCGCCGCGATGCTCGTCCTCGAGCGCCAAGACTTCGCGAAAAAACGCGGCGCGCACGCGCTCGCGGAGATCGTCGGGTTCGGCACGGCGTTCGAAGCGCCCGAGAACGACTCGCAAATGATCTTCGCATCCAAGAACGCGATGCGCCGCGCGATCGAAGGCGCGCTCGAAGACGCGAAGATGCGCCCCGCGGAAGTCGATCTCGTCGCGAGCGGCGTATCCGGGCTCAAACCGTTCGACGTGATCGAGCTCGCCGCGATCGAGGAGCTCCTCGGCAAAGACGTATGCGTGTGCCAACCCAAGGCGCTCGTCGGCGAGACGCTCGGCGCGGGCGGCGCGATGGCAGCGGCGTGTGCGGTCGCGTGGATCCAAGGCATCGCACCCGCCGCGATCATCCGCGGAAAAGCGCCCGCGCACGTGCGCACCGTGCTCGTCACGACGATGGGCTACTACGGCAACGCGTCGGCGGTTCTCGTTCGCGCGCCCGCGTGACTCAACGCCGGTCGACGAAGTGGATCGCAGCATCCACGAGCAATCGGTCGTAGGCGTCGCGATTTCCCAACGTGCGCTCGACGAGCATGTCGAGCGCGATCGGCACGCCTTCGACCGGCTCGTGCGTCACGCCGCTGATGTCGCGCGTGAACGCGAGCGAGATCGTGCCGAACGGTTTCCCCCGAACGGTGACGGGGCGCTCGATGCGCGTCGTCGTGAACGCCGCGGCCGTTGGCTCGCCGACGAGCGGACCGAAATGATTCTCCGCGAACACGCCCGCGATCGAGTCGCACGAGCTCGTGCAACGCGACCCGACGAGGAGCGCGATCGGCGCGGTGGTCACGCGGTGCGCCGGCGTGTAGCGATTGTCCCACGCGCAATCGCCGTGTTTGCAGAAGAACGGACGCGGCTTCGTGAAGGCTTGATCCGGCGCGCGCGCCGCGAGCTCTTTCAAATAGTCGGCGGCGTGCCCCACGCCGGCTTTTTCGAGCTTCTCTTTCGTGTCGAAGTCCGCGCTGAGCCGCGTCGCGACGAATCGATCGACCCAGCTCCCATTCGCAAACCAATCCATGAACCAGTTCGGGTTGTTTCCGCCGCCGTTGTCGCGCAAGTCGACGAGGAGACCTTTCGGCGCGAGACGCGCGAGCTCGCGCGCGATGACGTCGTGATCGACCCGCACGCGATACTCGGCTTGCCCGAGATCGCCGCGCCCCGAGAAGATGTAGAGAAACGAGAATTGCCGGAGGATCGGGTGCGATTTGTACGGCTCGACCTGCGACGCGTAGATGCAGAAGTTCATCCCGCGCGCGGTGACTTCGTACGGCCCGTAGTCGCGCGCGGGGAGCGTGCTGCACCACGGCGCGTCGTACGCGATCGCGAACTCGTCCGCCTCGTCGTGCGAGGTCGGTTTGCTCCATCGAAGCGTGAGCGTCTTCCCGTCGCCGACGACCCACGTCGATGCATCGCCTTCGTTCGTCGTCGCGTTGCTCTCCGTGCGACGCGTGAGAAACTCGGCGACGTCGCGCGCGACGCCGCGCAAATTGTTCTGATGCGAGACGTTCATGTAGCGCGTGACGAGCTCGCCCACTGCGACGCCGTCGACGGAGCGAATCGGATCGCCAGGCGCCGCGATGGTCTTCGCGACCGCATCGTCGACGCGCGCGAGGTAGAAGAACGGTTGGTCGCCACGCCACTCGAAGTCCGCGCGAACGCCGAGCGCGATGGTTTTTCCGCGACTCTCCGGCTCGTACTGGCAATGACCGTCGTGGAGCGCATTGCCGAAATGCGTGAGCGCGACGACGAGCGCGCGCTCCGTCTTCGCCGCGAGCATCTCTCGCTCGAGCTCCGGCAAGTCATCCTCCCACTTTCGTCCGAGGTTCTTCGGCGTGGCATCCGCGAACACGTGATGCGCGCGCACGTCACGCACGAGCGCATCGAAGAGCTCGCGTCGCTCCGCTTCGGTCGTGAATTCGCTGGGGGCGGCGCGTACGACATTCGCCGAATGCGAAACGGGCGACGCGCCACAAGACAGCGCGCAGAGAGCGGTGACGAACAGCGTACGCACGACGCGCGATTCGAACGCATTTCTCGGTGCGCTACAACGTGCGTCGCGCTATTAACGGGCCTCGCCGTGAGTTTCATCGACGACAAAGCACGTGAAGAGCTCGAGCGCAGCCGTGGCGGTCTCTGGAGCATCCGCAAAGCGCAGAGCAAACAGGTCTATCCGTACTTTCGCGAGTTCGAGACGGGCGGCCTCCACACGACGATCGGCGGCAAGCCCATCATCAACTTCAGCTCGAACGACTACCTCGGCCTCACGAATCACCCGAAGGTGAAAGAAGCGGCGCACGGCGCCGTCGAGAAATACGCGTGCGGCCTCTCGAGCTCGCGCGTGCAAGCGACGACGGTCGAGCACGTCTCGCTCGAGAAGCGTTTGGCGAATTGGTACGGCTTCGAGAAGTGCCAGCTCTTCACGACGGGCTATCAAGCGATGGTCGGAACGATCGCGTCGCTCGCCGACAAAGACACGACGCTCGTCCTCGACTCGTACAGCCACGCATGCATCCTCGACGGAACGTTCCTCGCCGCGGGCACGCCCGGCCGCGCACCCGAGGTCCGCTTCTTCAACCACAACTCCGTGAAGAGCCTCGAGCGCATCTTGAAGACGCGCGAGAGGAAGAACGCGATCGTCCTCATCGAAGGCGTCTACTCGCTCGACGGTGACAAGGCGCCGATCAAAGAAATGATCGACATCTGCGCCGCGCACGACGCGTTCATCATCCTCGACGACGCGCACGGCACCGGCACGCTCGGCACGCACGGCCGCGGCATCCTCGAAGAGAGCGGCGTCGAAGGAAAAGTCCCGCTCGTCGTCTCCACCTTCTCGAAGACGTTCGGCGGCATCGGCGGCATCCTCCTCGGCAAGGGAGAAGTCGTCGAATACATCCAACACACCGCGCGCTCGTTTCTCTTCAGCGCGTCGCTCCCCGTCCCCATCGTCGCCGCCGCGAGCACCATCTTGGACATGATCGAAGCGGAGGGCCCCAAGCTCGTCTCCGAGCTCCATCAAAAAGCCGCGTACATGCGCGGCAAGCTCAAAGACGCTGGCTTCGATCTCGGCGCGTCGAACACGCACATCATGCCCGTCTATTGCCGCGAAGAGCGCAAGACGCTCTTCATGCACGTGGCGCTGCTCGAATGCGGCGTGATGATGGTCCCCATCACGTACCCCGGCGTGAAGATCGGCGAAGAGCGTTTGCGCGTGAACATCACGCGCGGCCACACGCAAGAGGACATGGACCTCGCGCTCGGCTACTTGAAGGAGTACGCGGAGGCGTTCTTCGTTTTGTCGGGCGAGGACCTCGGCCCGATGGAAGACGACTGACGCGCGCACGATTTCACGCAACTCGCTGAAAACGCGGCCGACGGGTGGTTACCATGCGCCACCTCAATCTTCTCCCGGTCGTCTTCGGTCTGTCGGTGTCGACGTTCGCGTGCAGCGGCGGTGTTCAACACGACTCGCCCTCGAACATCACGTACAGCGCGCCGATGCTTCTCGCGTGTGCCGATGGCTCGACGAGCAGCGTGATCGCGACGGGCGACTTCAACGGCGACAAGCTTCCCGATCTCGTCGGGTGCGAGACGAAAGACAGCGTGTCGGTCTTTCTCAACGCGGGCGCTGGATTCTTCGGCGACGCGATCAGCGTCCAGCTCGAATCGACGATCTTTTGGGTCGATGCAGAGGATGTCGACGGCGATGGCAAGAGCGACATCATCTGGAGCCACGGCTCGGACATCGGCGTCACGTACTCGAACGGTGACGGAACGTTCGGACGCACGATCGCGCAGGCGAACTTCCCCGACGGGTGCAACGCCTACAAGTACAGCCTCGACGGCTTCGAGAACGCGATCTGCTACGAGAATGGAAAGGTCATCGTCTACGACATGGCGAGCGACGGCTCGGGGCAGCAAGCGTTCACCCTCGCCGCGCCGGCGACGCCGACGGTTCTCGACGTCGATCACGACGGGCACCTCGACTTCGCGTACGCGATCGGATCGTCGATCGCCGTGCAGCTGAATCTCGGCGATAACACGTTCGGCCCCGTGCAAGTCGTCGTCGTGACCGGCGCGCGCGTGAACAGCCTCCAACCCGTCGACATCGACGGCGACACGTACACGGACCTCATCGCAGACGTCGGATCGTCGAGCACCGGCGAGGCCTACGCGTTCCTCCACAACGAAGCAGGAACCGGATTCAAAGATCTCGGCGATCTCCCCAAAGCCGATCACGTCAGCTACCAGTTCCAAGACGTGACGGGCGACTTCGTGATGGACCTCGTGCTCGCGCAAGACGGCGCCCTCGTCGTCATGGTCGGCAAGGGCGACGGGAACTTCGAGGACCAGGGCGTTGCCCTCACCGGTCCGTGGACGAGCTCGAGCCAAGCGAAGTTCACCGACCTCAACGGTGACGGCAAGCCGGATCTCGTCGTCGGCGGGTCGAGCGTCTCGGTCCTCTTGCGTCAGTGAGCATCCGCTGTTTGAATTCGCGAGCATGATGGGACGAGCGGCGGCTGGGTGTCTGATCGTGATGGCGTGCGGTGGGTCGAGCGAAAAAGCGAACGATCCGAGCACGACGAGCGCCGCGACGGCAACGGCGACAACGAGCGCGACGCCCCAAGCGAGCGCGACGGCGCCCAACACGGCGAACGCGGAGCCGCCGCACATCATCCCCGGCGGCTGCGCGAATGGCTCGAGCGATCCGTGCGTGCCCGATCCGATCTTCGTGAAGCGCCTCTGTGATGCTTCGTATCCGGACGTCGCGTTGCTCCTGATGTCGAAGAGCTTGCCCTTCACGCACGCGTATCTTCGCGGCGACGTCGACGGGTGGAACGCAGAAGGCGGAGCGTCGGCGCGCGCGCGGCTGAAGTTCGACGAAGAAGTCTTGACCCTGCGAAAGCGATCCGGAAACACCGGCGGAATGCAGGTGAGCGGGAGCGGCGGGTTTCTCGTGATGCGGTGGGACGGCAACTGCTACACGCTCGGCGAGGACGAAGTGACGATGCGCAAACCGCCCGCGCCAAAGGCAGCGCCGATCACGTGGCGATTCCTCGCGACGTCGACGAAGGACGCGCTCGCCGCGAACGATCAGGTGAAGGCGGCAGTCGACAAGCGCGGCAAGGAATGCAAAGGCGCGACGTCGGGCGACGTGACGCTCGCATGTCAGCGCGCGGACGAAGCGCTCTCCGCGATCGTCGTCACCGCGGTGCGCGGCGGCACGACGGTGCCTACGCCGGAACGCGTACCCTAACGCTTCTTGAGCTTCGCGAGCGCTTGGACCATGTCGTCGACGGTCGAGATCGTCGAGAGCGCGTCTTGCGGGATTTGCACTTCGAAGCGGTCTTCGATGTCGGCGACGACTTCCATCACGCCGAGGCTGTCGAGCCCGAGATCGTTCTGGATGTGATCCTTCGGCGAGATCGCGCGATCGAGGTCCACGTGCTTGCCGAGGATCTCGAGCGTCTCTTTGAGCATCTCGTCGTAGTTCGACATGCGTGACTTGATATCAAACCGCGAGGCGTTTCGCGACCTCGGCGGGGTCGCGCGCGTCGAATAACGCGCGAATCACGGCGACGCCGTCGGCGCCCGCGCCGCGACACGCGCGCGCGTTCGTCTCGTCGATGCCGCCGAGCGCGATGATCGTTTTGTCCGGTGCGAGCGCGCGCGCGGCGCGAATGGCGGCGATTCCGCGCGGTGGGTCTTTGCCGGGCACCGCGTAAATCGGGCTCACGAGCGCGCACGTTGCGATGGTTGCATTCTTCAACTCTTCGTCCGTGTGCACGGGCGCGCTGCGAAACGCGAAGTCCAGCGCGCGTTCGAGCTCGCCGGCGGGCGCGTGAACGCCGTCCGCGCGGATGCGGCGCGCGAGGTCGATGCGACGATTGACGACGAGCATCGGCGCGATCGCGCGGAGCTCTTTCGCGAGCGCGAGGAGCTCGTCGTCGGTGCGATCGGTGTGATCGCGGAGCTGGACGCAAAAACCTGGAATGGAAGCGCACGCGCGCACCACCTCGAGGATGCGCGCGTCGCCGTAGCGCGGCTCGGTGATGAGCGTCAGCGCGACGCGTCCGATGCCCACGCGCCTCCATCGAGTCGATCTTTTGCGGCCGCAGTGTGCCGGCTGCTCGGATAGCGCGTGACGAGCGTTTCGAGCGTGTGCGTGGCGGCGGGGTGATCGCCGCGCGCTTCGAAGTCGTTCGCGAGATCCCAGAGCGCGTCGCCGGCGGTGTCCTCGGTGCGCACCGAGGGATCCGGATCGTGGCTGCATTGAATCGGAGCCTGCAGCGCGGCGAGCACGACGAATAGGGCACGCGTCACTCGATGAGACCCTTCGTCGGGCTCGAGGCGTTTGCGTAGCGCGTCTTTTCCATGCGGCCGGCGAGGAACGCCTTGCGTCCCGCGCTCACCGCTTCGCGCATCGCCTCCGCCATGAGCACGGGATCCTTTGCGTGCGCGATCGCGGTGTTCATCAAGACGCCGTCGCAGCCGAGCTCCATCGCGATGGCCGCGTCGCTCGCCATGCCGACGCCCGCGTCGACGATGACCGGCACCTTCGCGCGCTCGAGGATGATGCCGAGGTTGTGCGGGTTGCGAATGCCGAGGCCGCTCCCGATCGGCGCGGCGAGCGGCATGACGGCGGCGCAGCCGATGTCCTCGAGCTTGCGGCAGACGATCGGATCGTCGATGCAATACGGCAGGACCGTGAAGCCCTCCTTCACGAGGAGCTTTGCGGCTTCGAGCGTCTGCTCGTTGTCGGGGTAGAGCGTGTCTTTGTCGCCGATGACCTCGAGCTTCACCATGGACGCGATGCCGAGCTCGCGCGCGAGGCGCAGCGTGCGCACCGCTTCGTCGGCGGTGAAGCAGCCGGCGGTGTTCGGCAGGATGGTCCAATTCTTTTTTCGCTGAAGCAGCGCTCATGAGCGAGCCCGACGAGCGATCGTTCAAGTCGACTCGGCGGAGCGCGACGGTGACGATCTCCGCGCCGGACGCGTCGATGGCGCGCTCGGTCTCGTCTACGCTTGTACTTTCCCGTGCCGACGATGAGGCGGCTCTGGAATGCGCGACCCGCGATGACGAGCTCGGAAGACTTCATGGCCTCTCCATACTACCGACGTGCGAAGAGGACGAGGGCGCCGCGCGACTCGACCGTTTGCCACGCGGGCGCGTGCAGAAACGATGCTTCGGAGAGGCTATTTTTCCGAGCGATTGCGTACTCGGCGCCGAAGCGCGCGACGGTGCCCGAGATGTTTCGTTGGGCCGCTTCGCTGTACTCGAATTCGAGCGCGGTGAGCGCGACATCGGGCGGGTAGCAGTCGTTGCGCGAGTCGTAGAGCACGCGAACGCCGCGCGGGAACGCGTACCAGATGACGAGCGGCGAGATTCCGAACGGAGCGGAGATGCGCGCGCCGTCGGGGACGCGCTCGAGGAGCGCGAGCGCATCCGCACCGCCAACGTTCGGGCCGAGCATCGCTTCGCGCGGGCGCGTGAAACCCGCGAACGCGCCGAGCGCGAGCGCGAGGAGCGCGCCTGGCAAGACGACGAGCGACGCGCGCGGAGACGCGTTCGTCGTCGTCGGTGATTCGGGGAGACGCGCGTCGACGAAGCGTGCGAGGAGCATCGCGCCCGCGAGCACCGCGATGTGCACGTTGCGCACTTGGTAGACCGCGAGCACCGCGAGCACGAGAACGAACGCGCCGCGCACGCGCTCGCCGCGCGCGATCGCGAACGCGGCGACCAGCGCGACCACGAGGACGGCCGGCGCATCGAACGGCCCGAATGCCTGCGGCGCTTTCCACAGCGGAAGAAACTCGAGGATGTGCGCGTGAATGACGCTCGCGATCTCCCGTCCCGCCGCCCGCGTAGCGCGCGACGAGTCTGTGGAGATGCGCGCCGTACGGATTGGCGAACGTGACGAGCGCGGCGACGGCGGCGGTCACGAGCTTGATTCGGCGCGTGCTCGAATCGTCGATCGCAGAAACGACGAGCACGACGACGCCGAGCGGAAAGCTCCCATGGCATTGCGTCCACGCCCACTCGAGCGCGACGCACGCGGCCGCGCGTCGCACGTCGAAGCGCGACACGAACGCGAGCGCGATCATCGCGGCGGGAAACCCGAGCGACGCAAAAGGCGGACGCGGATGAAACAGCGGAAGCTCGAGCACGAGCGGAAGGAGCGCGAGCGCGAGCACGGCGCGGTGCCGCGTTTCGCGCGCGACGTATCGCGCGGCAATCGCGAGCGTGATCGCACCGCACGCGACGCCGACGAGATTCAAGAACTGAGGACCGAGCGCCGCGAGCCCCTTTGCGTAGAGGACGGCGAAAGCGAGCTCGTGACACACCCACGGCACGTGCGGCGCCGTGAACGAGAACGCATTCTCGTGCGGGACGCCGTGCTCGAGCGTGAGTCGGCCGGCCGCTGCGATCCAAAACGAATCTTGATCCGACACCGGCGTCAGCACGTGCGTGATGGCTTGCACGGCGAACGCGATGGCGACGAGCACCTCGGCGACGAGCGGGCGATCGAGGATCGCGAGCGGCGAGCGCGTCATGCGCTTGCGCGTGGAATGACCGTTTTCCACCGGCGATGCATCCATAGCCACTCGGAAGGGTTCTCGCGGACGAAGCGATCGAGCAGCGATGTGGCGCGCGCGGTGGCGTCGTCGATCCACGCGCGACTTGCTCTCGGCGGCGGCGCGAGCGCGTCGAGCACGACGAGCTCCTGCGTTCCATCCGCGAGGCGGCGCGCGGCGGGCACGACGAAGAGCGCGCCGGTGCGCGCGGCAACGGTCGCCGGCGCGCGATCGACCCACGCATCTGCGCCGAGAAACGGGAGCGCGAGACCGTGCGATGCGCGATTCGGGACTTGATCGATCATCATCGCGACCGCACCACGATCGGCGATGTGACGGCGCGCGCGTCCGTACGCGCCTTGCGCGGCGACCGTCGTCACGCCGTAGCGCGCGCGCGATGCCTGCCAGAACCGATCGACGAACCCGACGGAGAGATGCTTCGTCACGATGAGGAGCGGGAGCGTGGTCGCGACGTAGCACGATGCGATCTCCCAATTGCCCGTGTGCGACGCCGCGAGCACCGCGCCGCACGACGCGCGCGCATCCGAAAGAACGCGTCGCGCGCTCGCATCGATCGTGACGACGTCGCGGAGATTGCGCTCGCGCCCAGCGAGCCACATGACCTCGAGCACGCTCGTCCCGAGCGATGCGTACATCGCGCGCGCGTTCGCGTCCGCGTCGCGCACGCCGGCGCGGCGCATGGCTTCTTCCACGTGCGCGCGACGCACGCGCAGCGCGCTCCCGACGAACGCGCCGAGCGCGTCACCGAAGACGGAGAGATCCGAAAACGGAACCGCCGCGGCGCCGCGCGCGATCGCTTGCAGCATCACCCAAATCCGGGGCGACGACCCTTCTCGCCGCCGCCGCCGTCGGACGCGACCGCGAACACGTCCTCGCGAACGATGCAGTGGAGCTCGTTGCGTGGCGTGCGCGCCGTGACGATCGCGCCTTCCATGCGAAGCGCTTCGATGCGCGGCACCGAGAGGCTCGCGCCGTCGTGCGCGACGTGAAGCGTGAGGAGCGTGTGCTCGGGCATGGCCCACCAGCCGTCTTTGTCGAGCTTGGCCGAGAGCTGTTTCAAGATCGCGTCGAGCTGTTCTTGGGTCATGGCCCAGGGTGTGACACACTTCTCGCCGTACGAAAAGATGGGAGAAGAGCAGCGAGGAACCGCCGGGCCCATCATCGTGCTCGAGGACGTACGAAAGACCTTCGGCAACGAAGAGGTTCTTCGCGGCGTTTCGCTGACGTGCCGGCGCGGCGAGACGACGGTCATCATCGGCGGATCGGGCGCGGGGAAGACGACGCTGCTGCGTCTCATCGTGGCGCTCGAGCAGCCGACGAGCGGGCGCATCTTGATCGACGGCGAGAACATCGTCGGGCTACCCGAGCGCGAGCTCAATCGCGTGCGCCGGAAATTCGGGATGGTCTACCAATACGCGGCGCTGCTCGACTCGATCACCGTGATGGAGAACGTCGCCTTCCCGCTCGTCGAGCACACGAAGCTCCCGAGGAAGGAAATCGAGGCGCGCGTCGTAGAGAAACTGCGCCTCTTGGGATTGCAACCGAACGTCATCGACAAATTTCCGGCGGAGCTCTCGGGCGGCATGCGGAAACGCGTGGGCCTCGCGCGCGCGCTCATGCTCGAGCCGCCGATCTTGGTCTACGACGAGCCAACGAGCGGTCTCGATCCGCTCACGAGCCGCGTCGTCGACGACATGATCGACGAGATGCGCGAAAAATTCGGCGTGACGAGCCTGGTCATTTCGCACGACATCGCGAGCTGCATGCGCATCGCGCACCAAGCGATCCTGCTCATTCGCGGCCAGATTGTCGCGCGCGGCACGCCCGACGAGCTCGCGCACGGCGACAACGAAGTCGCGTGCGAGTTCTTCCAAAATCCGGCGTCACGCTCCGGTGATATAAGAGAGAACGCATGGCGCAGTATCCCCAACAGCCGCGTGGTGGTTATGGCGGTGGCGCGCCGCCGGGTTATCCATATCCGCCTCCGCCTCCGCCGATGCCGCAGGCGATGTTCACGCCGCCGCCATCGAACGACGGCAAGGCGATCGCGTCGCTCGTGCTCGGCATCTTGAGCCTCGTCGGATGCTTCGGCGCGCTCGCGGGAGTTCCCGCGATCATCTTGGGATTCATGTCGCGACGCGACATCGCGCGCTCGGGCGGAACGATCGGCGGCGATGGTCTCGCGATCGGCGGGATCGTGACGGGCATCCTCAGCACGCTCGCATCGATCGCGCTCGTGATTTTCTACGTCGCGATCTTCGCGGCGGTCGCAGCAGCGCCTCCGTACACGCCGCCGCCGTACACGCCCTACACGCCGTACACGGTGCCCACCGCGACCGCGACGGTCACCGTGCCGCCCGCGCCGACGGCGCTCAAGCCGATGCCGTACACCGGCCTCGTGAAGGTCGTCGACTTGAAGAGCGGCGGCGGCTCGCTCCGCACGCAGATCGCGCTCGAGGTCGGGCAAGCGAAAGACGACAGCCAGAAGATCCTCGTCATCACGGCGTCGCGTCAGTGCAAGGCGTGCGAAGAAGTCTTCAGCGCTTTCTCGAATTACAAGCTCCAGCGCGAGCTCTACAACGTGCGCGTCGTTCGCGTCGACGTCGATGCGTTCCCCTCCGAGCTCGCGGCGCTCGGCATCGACAGGCCCGGGCAGCCTTGGTTCTTCAAGTTCGACGACAAGCTCGCGATCACCGATGCGATCAGCGCCGACGAGTGGGACGACAACGACGCGTGGAACATGGCGCCCGTCTTGAAGGCGTTCATGGCGGGGACGTACAAGAAGCGCGTCGCGGCGGACGGCGGCGTCGCCAAGAAGCCGATGTCGGATCCTTTCTAGATCCCCATCACGTCTTTGTGACGGCGCACCACGTAGCGAAGCTCGAGCGTCGCGCGGCCGCGCGCGGCGAGCTCGACGTTCCACTTCACGAAGCCATCGTTGTTCGGCGTTGCGCGCGGCGAGGTCTTCTTTTCGTCGAAGTGGATCTCGACTTTTTCGATTTCCGAAACGGGGACGCGCTCGGTCACTTCGATTTTGCGCGCGCTCGTGTCGAGGTTCGAGAGATGCACGCGGATGCGGTGGGACCTGCCGATCCAATTCGACGGCAAGATGCCGGGCTCTTCGTCGACCGTCTCGATTTCGCGGCGCACGCGGACGTGCGGATCGGGACCGAAGCCGAGCTCGAAGCGCTCGTTTGCGGCGACGAGCGGGATTTTCGTGCGACCGACGAAGCCGCTCGCGCGAACGAGATCGACGGGCCCCGCGAGGAGCGGCGCGTCTTTGCCGTTCGCTTGTACGGCGCGCACGAGGACGGCCTCGGCGAGCTCCGGATAAGAGACGAGCGAAGACGACGACTCCATGCGCGACGAGAGCGTGGGCACGCGATGCGGGCGGCCGTCGCTCGGGATCGTCGCGCGTCCCTTCGCGACGAGCACGCGGACTTCGCCGCCATCGTCGATGCCGGGCACGCGCGGTGGCGCGGCGGCTCCTCCGAGACCGAGCCCCGTGTGCTGAATCGACTCGTCGCGCGTCTCGACGCGGATGACGTCGCTTCGACGCTGCACGGCGAGCTCGTCGTCGAAGAGCGTCGGCGGTTTCTGTCCGAGCGATGGGCGCTCCGTCGAGAGCTGGAGCGCGACGTCTTTCCAGTCTTCGCCGGTGTTCTGCCAGATGCATGCGTCGGTCGTGATCGAGAGATTCTTCGCGTCGAGCGTTGCCGTGTGCTGCGGCCTCCAGCACGCGCCGGGGACGATGTACTCGACGACGAGATCGCATCGGCACGCGGCGGGCGCGCTGAGCACGAGCTCGATCGCGGCGACGACGCGTTTGTCCTTGTGACCCGCCCGTGCGAGCCGTGCGCGGAGGCGCGCGACGTGCTGATCGAGATCGCGCTTCGTTTTGTGTGCAGCGAGGATCTCCGCGTACGCCGCGCGCTCGCGCTCTTCGAAGGCGCCCGCCGAGCGCTGTGAGCTCGACGCGTCGCCGAGCGTTCCGCGCGCGGCGTCCTCCGCGAGCTCTTCGAGCACGCGCTTCTGCGCTTCGTACAAGAGGGCGATCGAGGCTTGAAAGCGCCGGATGTTCGTCTGCGCGCTCTCCACCTCGCGCGTCTTCGCTTCGAGCTCTTTCACGAGATCGGCGTGCGCTTCGGCGGGCTCGGTCGTCACGACGCGACGCACGACCCTCGCCTCGCCAACCGCGACCCCGCCGCTCGCGCGCGCGCGGAGCGTCTTGTCGGCGATGACGGGCGCGACGTCCTCGATGCGCACCTTCGTGACGCCCGCGGCGACGTCGATCGAGCGCGTGCGTTTCACGTGCGCGCGATCTTCGGTGACCGTCACCGTGTCGATGCGGATCTCGTTCACGACTCCCTCCGGTTTCCGCCGACGAGCTCGAGCTTCGATCCGATCTTCACGGTGTAGCGCGCGGAGAGCGTGCGCGACTGGCCGGGATCGAGCGCGACCTTCCATTGGTGGCCGCCGCGGAGCGACTGCTCTTGGTCCCACTTGTCCCATGCGGGCTCGACGGAGCCGACCTCGATCTTCACCTCGGCGTCGTCTTTGCGGATCACGGGCACGCGCTCGCGCACTTCGACGGTGACGGCGCGCGGGAGCAAGTTGCGAAGCTCGACGCTCACGCGGTGAACGAGCGCTAGCGATCCGCCGAGCAAGCCCGCGCTCTCTTCTTGGAACGTCGTCGTGCGCGCGATCTTGATCGCGGGCTCGACGCCGAGGCCGATCTCGACGCGTCCGCGCGGCGGCGTTTCGGGCATGCGCGTCGTCGTGCGGTACGTCGTCTCGTCGCCCGACCCTTCGTAGACGTCGAGCGGGCCCGTGAGCAGCGCGGCGTCGAGCGGGCTCTCGATGTCGAGCAAGCGATAGACTTGTTGTGCTTCGCGCGGCACGGCGACGTGGCGCACGTTCGTCGTCGCGGTCCAGTCGGCGATGGGCACGGCGCGAAACGAACCGTCGGCGGCGACATCGCACGGCAGCTCCGCTTCGTAGAGATAATCGTACGAGTCGTGCGCGCGCGCGAGCTCGTAGCCGGGCGGAAGCGACGACGCGTCGATGCTCGCGCGCTCGATCGCGACGCGCATCGCGACGCCGACGTCGACCTTGATGCGCGCGCCGAATGCCTCGACGTACGCGCTCGAGAGCGCGATCGCGACGAGCTCGCCGCGCGCGCCGTCACTGGGCGCGCGCATGCGAAGTCGCCCGTATGCGAGCGCCTCGGCGGCGAGCTGCCAATCCGGCGCTGCGGGCTCGGGCAAACGCGTTTGCGTTTCGCCTTCGTCGGAGAGCTCGGAGAGCATGTCCACGGCTTCGGCGGGCGGAGCCGCGGGCGCAGCGGCGCGCGGTGGCGGCGGCGCGGCGCGGCTGCGCATCAGCGCAGCGGGAGCGGAGAGAAGCGCACCGGCGAGCGTCGACGATCGTTTCGCCATCGCCTGCGCGGGCGCGACCATGCCGTACGCCATGGGTTGAGCCGGCGCCGCGGGAGGCGGTGGTGCGTGGCGCGCGAAACCTTGCGGTCCCGCAGCGGCGACTTCGCCCTTCGCGTGCGCGGGTGTCGTCTCTTCTTCATCCGCACCCGCACCCGCCGGGCCGCCGAGCGGCGGAACGCTCTCCGCGTGCGGCGCTGCGCAATCGTAGTCCGCGTAGAGCGCCGCGGCGCCTTCGGGCGGCTCGCGATATCCGAGCTTCGGTCTTGGCGGTTGCGCGCGACCGATGCGCGACTTCGCGAGCTCGGGGAGCTCGACCCACGCATCCGCGTCCGCGGTCGAAAGCCGAAGCTTCACGTCCGCCCAATCTTCGCCCGTTCGCTGCGCGACGAGCGCGCGCATGCCGAGCTTTGCCTTCGAGCCCGCGAGCGTGAGCACGTACGACGGGCTCCACCTCGCGCCCGGCACGGCGTATTCGAGCGTCACCGTCGCGCCTTTCTTCGCGGACGCGAGCGACACCGTCGCCACTTTGCGAAGCTCGTGCTGCTTTGCGTTTCGCGCGTTCGTCACGCTGCGCACGCGCTCGGTCTCTTCGGCGAGCTTCTTGTCCGCGTCGCGCACCGCGGCGTGCGCGGCGGCGAGCGCCTTTCCGATGCGCTCCTCCTCCGTCGCGCGAAGCGCGAGGAGGCGCTGGCGCGACTCGAGCGGAATGGGAAGCGGCGGCTCGTTCTCGCGCGGCTGCGGACGCGGCACGACCTTGAGCACGTCGAGGCGCGAGAGCGCATGCTGGAGACGCGTGACCTCGCCGCGGCATCGCTCGGCGTCGAGCTTCGCGCGCTCGAGCGCTTCGTCCTCCGCGGGCGCTAGCGATCGATCATCGGCGGCGACGTCGAGCCCGACGTGCACGTCGAGCGCGCTGCCGCCTTCGCCAGAGACGCTCGCGCGAATCGATCCGTCGTCGAGCGCGAGCGGCAGGTTCGCGAAGCGCGCTTCAATCGCGTCGGCGTCGAGCACGAGCACGCGTTCGACGCGCGCGCCCTCGCGAAACACCGTCACGCGCTCGATCCGCGACGTCATCGTCGGCGATGATACGCCGCGCACGAGATGCTCAAGCGAATTTCTCGGCGGCCTCGCGCAGCGTCGTGAACGTGTAGCCCTCGCCTTTCAGCACGGAGATCACCGCGCGGAGCGCCGCGAGCTTTCGCTCGCGCGCGATGCGCACGTCGAGTTGGTGCGGCGCGAGCTCCTCGAGGCCATCGCGCTCGTCGAGCACGTCGATGCCGTGGAGCTCGAGGTTCACGAGCGGCTCGCCGACGCACATCTCCGCGAGCTTCCGCGCGCCCGTCGGGCCCGCCATCGTCAAGGTCGTGCCGATGAACTGGAGCCTGAGCTTCGAGCGTGACTTGGATCGGGAGCTCGAGAATTCCCGTGCCCCGCGTTTGTAGTACGGGCGGCCCACGGGGTACGGGCGCGTCGGCGCGCGCAGCACGTTCGGTGTGTCGATGATGGAACGACTCGGCCGCCCGCGCGCTTTGTATACGCTGATCGCCGTCGTCTTCAGCGCCCAATACGCCGGGCACGGAAACACCGACGAGTCGTAGCGAACGCCGATCTCTTGGAGCACGTCGAAGACTTCGTCGGTGATCGTGTAACCCGGCGCGCGAAAACCGACGGGCGCCTCACCGACGGCGCGCTTGATCGCTGCGATGCCGCCTTCGACTTGCCTGGCGATGAGATCACGACCGAGCTTCACGAGATCGTAGCGATGGTCGAGCGTGTGATTGGCGATCTCGCATCCGCGCTCGTGCGCGTTCTTCAACGCGGCCGCGTTTTCGGGACGCGCGAGATCGGATCCAATCGCAAAGAGCGTGAGCGGGATCCGCTCTTCGTCGGCGAGCGCGAGGAGGCGCGCGATCGCGACGTCGTAGACGGCGTTCATGCCGCGCGCCGCGAGAGCGGCATCGAGCCCGTGGATCGCGAAGTAGTTCGGGATCTCGTCGAGGTCCACGCTGACGGCACACAGGCGCATCGGGGAACTATCTTCTATCAGAACGATACGAGGAGCGCGTTGACGAACGGGATGACGCCATCGTCGCCGCGGCGCGCAGCCATGAACGTGACCGAGCCGGCGCTCGTATCGATCTCGAGCGCAGCCGGGTAATCGGCGCGCCTCAGCCAATCGGCGTGGATCGAGACGCCGATCGAAAGCGACGAGCGCAGGCTCTCGCGGACGTCGCCCCAGAGAACGCGCGTCCTCCGGATGACGAGGCCGATGTGCGGCTTCCACGCGGGCGCGTCGCTCACGTCCGTCACTTCGCCGAACGCGCGATCGACGATGCTTTTGTGCGCGATCGAGATTCCGAACCCGTGGTGCGAGCCGAACGCGTCGTCCGTTCCGATGGCGACGCGCGCTCCGGATCCGAGCTCGAGGAACGCGGCATGCAGCACGGCGTGCTCGCGTTCATCGACGCGCTCGGCGCGTTGATACGACACGCGCGCGAGCGTCTCCCCTTCCAAACGCCGAGCGCGCAGCTCGAGCTCGGCCTCCGCCGACGTCACGCGTCTGCTTCTTCTTTCTCTTTCGTGATCGCCGTCAAATCCGCGACCGCCTCCGAGAACACGATCGGCGGCACGTCGCGAATGCGAATGAGCCTGTCGTCGTCTTCGTTTCGCGGCTCGTCGTACGTGTACGAGCCGGTGACGACCGCGCCCGGGCGCACGAAGAAGAGATCCTTCAACGTGACCTCGCCGCCGTCGTCGTAGCTCTGCACGTTCATTCCGTCCGTGCCGATGAACACTTCGACTTTGTCGTGCGGGAACGTCTTGCGATACGCGGACACCTCGCCCGAATCGACGACCGAACCGCGGCGCCAGCCTCGGCGCTCGGCGCGACCTTTGAACGTGAGGCTCGAGAGCTCGCGATCCTCGAAGCGGAAACACTTCGCGCGCTCGCGCTCGTCGTCCTTCGGCGCGAACGTCGGGCGATCGAGCTGGGCGAACGCGGGCGTGACGTGCGCGCTTGCGAGCGCGCTGATCCATTCGCGCGCTCGGACGCATCGATCTCGAGCGGGTGCACGAGCCCGATCTCGGCGGCCTTCGGCACGTTCGCGATTTTTCCATCGGCCGAGACGCGCTCGCCATCGGCGGTCACGCGGAACGTCGCGACGAGCTTCGGTCCCTTTCGTATGCGCCCCACACGAAGCCGCGCGCGAACGAACGCGCGAGCGGATTCGTCTCGAAGAAGTCCGAGAACGCGCGCGCCTCCCAGCGGCGCCGCACGATCAAATAATACTCGAGGTTCGACTTCAGCTGACGCGCCGACTCGCGCACCGACTCCGAGAGCGCCTTGAGCGCGTCCTTCGATTTCGCCGGCAGCGTCTTCGGCGGCTTCGCGGCGTTTCCCGCCGCGTCGACGAGCGCGACTTTCTGATCCGATCCGACCGTCGCAAAGAGCGGCGGCTTCGTTCCCGCGATCGCGAGCTTGCCCTTCGTGAAACCGAAGTCCGAGATCATCGCGTCGGCGAGCTCGAATGGCGTCTTGCCCACGCGCTCGGCGATCGCGTCGAACGCTTCTTCTGCCGCGCCGCGCACGTTCGGATACTTCACGCGGAACACCTTCATGATGCGGTCGAGCGCGCGCGCCGCGTCCATCGCCGCTTCGGTCGAGCCATCGAGCCCGACGAGCCCGAGCGTGTGCGCCGCGTTCTCGTTTCGATCGTTCGTCGCGATCTTTTCGAGCACGGGGATCACGCGCGCATCGCCGAATGCGCCAACGAGCCCGAGCGCGAAGCGGTTCTTCGCCGCGACGCCGCCGTTCTTGACGACGAGCCCGAGGAGCTTGTCCGCGAAGTCGCCGGATTTTTTCCGATCGACGAGCGCGAGCACGCCGCGCGCCTCGGGATCGATCTTGATCTCCGTCTCGCGCGTTTGGCGATGGAGGAGAAAGCGCACGGCGAGCGGATCGAGAGCTTTCCGCGTCTTTGGCCCACGCGAGCTTCGGCAATTTCTTTTCGTCGAGCCATTTGGCGACGGGCTTGTCGAGCTTGCCGCGCGCCTCGGCTGACGCGACGCGCGCGTCCGCTTCGCGCCGATCGCATTTCGTCCCCGCGAAGAACGTCTTCGCCGCGAGATCGCGCGCGTCGTCGCTCTTCTCCGTCGCGAGCAATTGCTCGAGGAGCTTCTTCGACTCCGCGTCGTTCATCAGCGTGAGGAGCATCACGCCCGCTTCACGCTCGTGACCGCGCTTCGCCTCGAGGAGCTCCTTCGCCTTCGGCAAAACGATCTTCGCGTCGAGTCGTCCGAGCGCGAGACACGCAGTCTCGCGCACCTGCTTGTGCTCCGAGCGCGCGAGCTTCCACGCGAGGTCGTGGTACTTGGACCAATCGAGCGGCGCGAGCAGCGCGAACATGCGCCGGAAGTGCGGCGCGATGTCGTCGTCGTCGAAGTCCATCTTGAGACCTTCGGCGAGCGTGTCGATCGCGGACTGCCCCCACATCTTCGCGATCACTTCGGCGACGTCGACGTCGAACGCCTTCGTCTTCTCGACGAGCGTCGCGATGTCGCTCTTCACCTCGTCGCCGAACGTCGTGAACGCCCACTGGATGTACTGCGCGGTTCCGTCGTCCCAGCGCTTGCCGCCGCTCCAGTAGAACTCGTAGCGATCTTCTTTGTTCTTGCGCTCCGCGATGCGCGCGAGCGTCTTCTTCGCCACTTCGAGAGCGCGCGCGCGCTGCTTCGGATAGCGCGCCACGAGCACGCGACCCGCCTCCGCGCGACACGGATCGCACGTCGTCTTCTCGATGCCTTCGAGGAGGAGCTTCTCGTAACGCGCGGGCTCGACGGCGCACGCGTGATCGAGCGCGTCGTACGGGATGTGCACGTCGCCGTCTTCGTCGGGCGCGATGACGAGCAGCTTGTCGCCCACGCGCGCGAAGACGTCCTTCGCGTGACGAATGAGCAGCGCGATGAGCGCCTCTTTCACCGAGTCGCGATCTTGCGCGAGGATCAGCGCTTCGTTCTTGCTCGCGATGTCGATCAGATATCGACCGAACGACGTCGGCTGGCCGTCTTCGCGCAACATCTTCTCGTGGAGGTGCCGCATCGCGCCCTCGGTGAACATCTGCTCGGGAATGCCGTACGAGAGCACCTTCTTCGCGACGTCGGAGAAGAGCGTGCTGCCTTCGGGCTCCGCGTCGAGGTGCGGCTTCAAGTACGAGAAGAAGTTCTCGTCGAAGCCGCTGAAATAATCTTGCCCCGGCTTCTTGAAGCGCCACGCGTCCTGCGTGATGAACGCCATGATGCGCTCGTCGATGAAGTTCCATTCCGGGAACGGATCGAGCATGTCGGTGATCGCAGAGAGGTGATACTCGTCGTCGAGCGCGGACGCGGGCACCTCGTCGCTCTGTCCCTTGAGATAGGCGACGAGCTTGATGAGCTTCTCGCCGCCGCGTCGCTTCGCCTCGCGCGCGAACTTCTCGAGCTTCACGGAGCGCTTCTTCACGGCGTCTCCGCGCGCGGGCTCCGCGGGCGCAGGCGCGACGGTGCGCGGCTTCCAGAAACCGAGAACCTGGAAGATCTCGTTCTTGCTCCCACGCGACGACTGATCGTCGAGGCCTTTGATGGGGTTGTCCCAAACGGTGAGCTCGGCGAGATCGCGCATCGTCGCGATCTCCGCGGGGAGCTCCTTCAGCTTGTTCTGATTGAGCTTCAGCGACGTGATCGGGAGCGAGAAGATCGCCTTCGGAAGCGCGGTGATCGCGTTCTCTTCGAGGTCGAGCTCGCGGAGGGTCTTCGCGCGCGCGAGGCTCTCTGGCAGCTCCTTCAGCTTGTTCTCGGAGAGATCGATCTCGACGATCGCCGGCAGCGTCAGGATGCCTTCGGGAAATGTCGAAAACGAATTCGTCTCGAGCACGAGCCGGCGGAGCTTCTTCATGCCCGACAAGTCGCTGGGCAGATCCTTCAGCTGGTTCGAGCTCGCATCGAATTCCTCGAGGCTCTCGAGGCCGTTGATCTCGTCCGGAAGCGACTTGAGCTTGTTCCACTTCACCTCGCACTCGGTGAGCTTCTTCAAGTTGCCGAAGCTCTTCGGAAGCGACGTCAGCTCGTTCTGCCAGATGACGAGCTTCTTCAGCGACGCGAGATCGCCGAACGAGTCTGGGAGCTTCGAGAATTTGTTGCTGTACGCGTAGAACGTGTGGACGTTCACGAGCGCGCCGATTTCGTCGGGCAACGAGGTGAGCTCGTTGTTGTCGATGTGAAGCGACTCGAGCGCCGTGAGGTTTCCGATTTCCTTCGGCAGCGTCTTCAGCGAGCCGAGCTTGAGCGTGAGCTTCGTGAGCGTCTTGACCGCGCACGCTTCGCGAACGACGTCCATCGACTCCGTTCGCAAGTCGAGCTCGGTCTTGCCGGTATCGAGCGCGTCTTTGATCAGCGCACGTTGCTCTGCGAGTTTCTCGGCCTCGGTCGGTTCGCGCCTTTTTCCCATGGCGCGAGGCTACGCCGTCATCTGTGGTGTTTCAGCAGAAAGTCGAGCGCCGCGTTGATGAACCCCGCGCCCACGCGTGGCACGTGACCCGAGCCGTGCATGCGCCAGAGCGATACGTCGAGACCGGCCGGGCAGTCGTACGATTCACGCGTCGTCTCCGCACCGCCGATGCCGAGATCCAAGTCGATTGTGCCTTCCGCGTGACGCGCGGCTCCGCACCCGTCGCGCTTCGCCCACGTGGACACGGCGAATTCTGCGCTGGGATACGGCGCGCCGTTGCCAAATGATTTTCCGCCCTCGAACGCGATGATCGAATCGGTGTCGCCGTGGATTTGCAGCACGCTGACGTTCCTGCCCGCGCACTTCACGGCATCCGCGAACGGCACGCCGGCGAGCGACACGATCGCCGCAACGCGATCGCTCCGATCGCACGCGTACCTGTGCGCCATGAACCCGCCGTTCGAGTGACCGATGATGTAGACGCGCGCGGCGTCGACCGCCGCACGATGCGCGACGTCGTCGATGAGCGCGTCGAGGTACGCGACGTCGTCGATGTCTTTCTTGTCGGCGTCGAAATCGCAGCACGCGTCCGTCGCGTTCCAAAAGAGCTTGCCGGAGTGATCGCGCGTGCCGTTCGGAATCGCGAGAACGACGCCGCGCTTCTTCGTGATGGCGGAGAGCCCGAAGTACGAGTCGTGACCGGGTCCGCTCAATCCGTAGCCGTGGAGCAAGACGATGAGCGGCATCGCGCCGGAAGCGGTGCCGGGGAGCTCGAGGCGATACGGACGCGCGGTGACGAGGGACGCCGGCGGAGGCGGAGTCAGAGACGGAGACGGTGACGGGGACAGAGACGGAGACGGAGACGGGGACAGGGACGGCGGCGGGGACGGAGACGGCGGCTCCGTGCGGCACGCGGCGAGCGCGAGGAAGGCGAAGAGCGCGGTGCGCACGTGAAACGCGGTAACACAAAACGCACGGCGGCACTAAAGTCGGGCTCGATGGACCTCGTGACCGCGCTGCGTGCTCATGGACGCGACGCCGTGTCGTTTCAAGCGGTCGAGCCGGGCATCCGCGCATGGCACGACGACGAAGGCGTCGTCGCGTATTGCGACACGGGGTCCGCGTGGGTCGCGGTGGGCTCGCCGCTCGCCGCGCCCGATGCGGTCGCGCGCGTCGCGGAGCGCTTCGTGGGCGCCGCGCGCGCAGCGGGGAAACGCGCCGTGTTCTTCGCGTGCGATGACGCGTTCGACGAGAGCGCGATCGTCATCGGCGAGCAGCCGTGGTGGCGCGTGCGCGATTGGCCGAGCGTGCTCCGCGCGAATCGCCGGCTCCGCGAGCAGCTGCGTCGCGCGCGAAAGAAAGGCGTCGTCGTGCGCGCGGTTTCACCGAGCGAGCTCGCGCGCGGCACGAAGCTCAAGGGCGAAGTCGATGCGCTCGCCGAAACGTGGCTCGCCCATCGCCCGATGCAGCCGATGCATTTCCTCGTGACGCTCGCGATGTTCGAGCACGCGCCCGAGCACCGCTATTACGAAGCGCGCAGAGACGGCGCGCTCGTCGCATTCGCGTCCGTCGTTCCGATCTACGCGCGCGCCGCGTTCATGCTCGAAGACCTCGTGCGCGAGCCCCACACGCCGAACGGAACGACCGAGCTCCTCTTCAACTGCGCGATGCGCGATCTCCCGGACGACGCGGAGATCACGTGGGGTCTCGCGCCGCTCGCGAACGCGCCATGGCCGATGCGCGCCGTCGGTGCGCTCGCGCGCGGGCTCTACGATTTTCGCGGCCTTCGCGCGTTCAAGGCGCGGCTTCATCCGCGTGCTTGGCAAAAGGTCTTCATGATCGCGCCTGGGCGAAACGCGATCGTTTCGTTGTACGACGTGCTCCGCGCGTTCGCGGGCGGATCGCTCGTGCGCTTCGGCGTGGGCACGCTCGTGCGCCGTCCGTTCGCGCTCGCGTGGGTGCTCACGCTCCTCCTCGTTCCGTGGACGGCGATGCTCGTCGTGCTCCTCGCGTTTCATCGCGCGGCCGCGATGTTCGGATTTCCGCGCTCGGAGCTCTTCGCGTGGGCCGTCTTCGACGCGCTCTTCGCGGCGGCGCTCGTGCGCGCGTTCTGGAAGCCGCGCGTCGGCGTCTACGGCGTGCTCGCGTGCGCCGCGGCGCTCGACGCGATCGTGTCGATCATGCACCTCACGCATGCGGGCTTCGGCGCGAGCGCCCTCTCCGCGCTCGCGCGCACGGCGAGCGCGGTCGCGCCCACGCTCGCGGCCCTCGGCCTCACGCGCTGCGCGACCGCTACGTTCGTTTCAAAATAATTGCGCCGACGGACGCTACACCCCGGTCATCTTCGCGACTTCCGCCGCGAGATCGTCCTTCGGCTTCTCGATGCCGTCGCCGAGCCCGAAGCGGATGAACGTCGCGAGACGCACCGTGCCGCCGAGCTTCTTCGAGAGCTCCTCGCGGAGCTTTTCGACCGTGTTTCCAGGGCTTGTGACGCTCTCTTGACCGAGCAGCGTGACCTCGGTGAACCACTTGTTCACCTTGCCCTCGATGATCTTCGGCCATGCGGCCTCGGGCGCCTTGAGCGTGCCCGCGGCTTTCTCTTCCTTCATCTGCGCTTCGTAGATTTCCTTCTGCTTGTCGATGTCCTTCGCAGAAAGTTTATCTTTTGAAACGACGAGCGGGTTCATCGCGGCGATCTGCATCGCGCAGTTGTCGACGAACTCGAGGAACTCCTTGTTCTTCGCATCCGGTGCGTACGCCTCGACGAGGACGGCGAGCTTGCCGCCCATGTGGATGTACGAGTGGATGAGGCCACCCTCGCCTGCCTTCAGCATGTCCCAGCGACGGACGACGGTGTTCTCGCCGGTCTTCGCGGTGAGCTCTTGACGCTCGATGTCGATCGTCGAGCTCTTGCCCGGGAACTTCTGCGCGAGAACGTCCGCGCCTTTGTCGAGCTTGCTTGCGACGTCGAGGACCTTGCCGACGAACTCGCGGAACGCTTCGCCGCGCGAGACGAAGTCGGTCTGCGTGTTCACTTCGACGATCGTGCCGCGCGTGCCGTTCTCGGTGATGACGGTGCGCACTTCGCCTTCGGTCGCGACCTTGCCGGCGCGCGCCGCGGCTTTGACGATGCCCTTCTTGAGGATGTTCTCGACGGCTTTGTCGAGATCGCCACCCTCTTCTTCGAGCGCCGACTTGCAGTCGCTCATGCCAGCTTGCGTGCGTTCACGCAGCTCTTTGATCATCGCGGGTGTGACTTTGGCCATGTCAGTTCGGAGCCTCCGACTGACCCTCGCCGCCGCCGCCGCGACGACCGTACACCTCGGCCTGCATTCCGCCGGCGCCGCCGCCGCGCGTGTCTTCGCGCTGGAACTCCTTGCGGCGCTGCGAGCCTTCGACGACCGCATCGGCGATGCGCGCGGTGATGAGCTTGATCGAACGAATCGCGTCGTCGTTTCCGGGGATGACGTAGTCGACGAGATCGGGGTTGCAGTTCGTGTCCGTGATCGCGATGACCGGGATCTCGAGCTTGCGCGCCTCTTCGACGGCGATCGTCTCCATCGACGGATCGATGACGAACACGGCGGCCGGCAGCGCCGACATCGCCTTGAGCCCGCCGAGATATTTCTCCGAGCGCTCGCGCTCTTTCTCGAGACGCGAGACTTCCTTCTTCGGAAGCTGGAGGTGGGTGCCGTCGTCCTTCATGCGCTCGAGCTGACGCAGGCGATCGAGGCCTTGCTTGATGGTGCGGAAATTCGTGAGCGTGCCGCCGAGCCAGCGGTTCACGACGTAGAAGGATCCCGAACGGACCGCTTCCTCTTGCACGATCTCTTGCGCTTGGCGCTTCGTGCCGACCATCAAGATGTGGCCGCCGCGACCGACGGTCTCCGCGACGAAGTTGTACGCGCGCGTGAAGAGGCGCTCGGTCTTGTCGAGGTCGATGATGTGGACGCCGTTGCGCGCGCCGAAAATGTAGGCGCGCATCTTCGGGTTCCAGCGCTTGGTCTGGTGACCGAAGTGAACGCCGGCGTCGAGGAGAGTCTTCACGGACAGCGGGTGATCGCCGCCCTGGCTTTGCATCGTCATGTTTGCGCTCCTTTTCGGTTGTTCTCTAACGGCCCTCGCTCGAACCAACATCCGCCTTGAGACGGGTGCACCGGGTTTCGAGCCTTGCGCTGAAGGTCGTGTGGATTTTTTTCCCCGCGAAATTGCGGGGACGCGGACAATACCCGCAGAAGAGCCATCGTCAAGCTGAACCAACGCGGCTCGGCCCGCATCTACATGCTAAGAGCGGCCGGCAAGCGAGGCTCTTGTCCCTTTTTCCCAAAAAATTCGTTTGGCGTCTTGGCGCCTTGGCGGCTTTTCTTCTCTCCCCCTCCGCACGTGCGGGCGAAATCCAGGTGAACGCCGGCGCGACGATGCTCGGCTCGTCTTGGCAGGGCGATTTCGTCGGCGGCGGTTTGCTGCGGCTCGGGTATCGATTCGCGCGCGTCGTCGCGATCGACTTCGTCGGCTGGGAGTCGATGGGCGTCGTCGATGATCGCTTCGACACGGGCCTCACGTTCGGCGTGACCGGCTTCATCCCGCTCAGATACGTCCGCCCGTCGCTTCGCGTCTTCGCGATTCACCAACACGAAGAAGGCGCCGTGTCCGTCGCGCAGACTCCGGCGGGATTCGTCTTCGGGATCGGCTCCGGCATTCGGCACCGCGCGGGCGGCGGGCTCACGCTCGGCGCGGAGATCCCGATCGGCAAAAACAAAGAGATGGAGTGGATCGTCTTCGCGCAGCTCCAAGGGATCTGGTTTCCCGATCCGCTCGGCCCGACGTTCTATTACGGCGGCAACTTCGGCATCGGCTTCAACTACTCGCTCGCGAAGCTGCCATGATGAAGCACGCCACCGCGATGCTCCTCTCGGCGATGCTCGCCTCCGCCGTCGTCGCGTGCGGATGGGAAGAGATGACGACCCATCCGTGTCCGCAAGGCGGGACGACGCTCACGTACGACAATTTCGGGCAGCAGTTCTTTCAAAACTATTGCGTGAGCTGTCACGGCGGTTCGAACGGGTACAGCTCGCGCTCGTTCACCGACGTCGCGACGATTCGCTCGCAGGCCGCCGACATCTTCCGCAACGCGGCCGAGGACAACACGACGATGCCGCCCGGCCCATACGATCCTCCGCAAGAAGATCGCTACAAGCTCGCCGACTGGCTCGCGTGCGGCGCGCCTTGATGGAATACTGCGCGCCATCTCGATGACGCGTCTCCTCGCATTCGGTCTTCTCGTTTGCGCGTGCAGTGGTGGCACGCAAGCGACGCTCCCCAAAGGTCCTCCGCCGGAGTACGAAGAGGAACCCGGTCCGCAGGCGACGCCGAGCGCGAGTCAAAGCGCGACGACTCCCGCTCCGACCGCGAGCGTGACTGCGACTGCGACCACGAGCTCGGACGCAGGACCTACCGCGATTTTGCCGCCATGATTTCGCGCGATCAGGTCAAGCACGTCGCGGAGCTCGCTGCGCTCTCGCTCGGTGACGCGGAGATCGACGCGCTCACACGCGATCTCGAAGCCATCGTCGCATACGTCGACGAGCTCGCCACCGTCGACACCGAAGGCGTTGCAGCCTTCACGCACCACGCGACGACGCCGCTCCGCGCCGACGTGATCGCGCCCGGACTCACGCGCGAAGAGGCGCTCTCGCAAGCGCCGCGCGCGTCGGGCGATGGATTCGTCGTTCCCAAATTCGTCGAGGGTGCGTGACGGAGATCCTCGATCTCGGCGTGACCGCGATCGCGAACCGCGTGCGCGCGGGGGACATCAGCGCGACGGAGATCGCGCGCGCGTGCCTCGATCGGATCGGCGCGCGCGACGGCGCGCTCCACGCGTTTCTCTCCACGTCGCCCGAGGCGCTCCTCGCGGACGCGCGCGCGATCGACGACAAACGCGCGCGCGGCGAGCCGCTCGGCGCGCTCGCGGGCGTGCCCATCGCGCTGAAAGATGCATTATGCACGCATCACGCGCCGACCACCGCGGGCTCGAAGATCCTCGAAGGTTGGACTCCGCCCTACGACGCGACCGTCGTCGCGCGCCTTCGCGCGCAAGATGCGCTCCTTCCCGGCAAGACGAACATGGACGAGCTCGCGATGGGCTCGTCGAACGAGAACAGCGCGTTCGGTCCGTGCATGAATCCGTGGGACGCCGCGCGAACGCCCGGTGGGTCGTCCGGTGGGAGCGCCGCGAGCGTCGCGTCGCGCATGACGCCCGCCGCGCTCGGCAGCGACACCGGCGGATCGATCCGCCAGCCCGCCGCGTTCACCGGCGTCGTCGGCGTGAAGCCCACGTATGGACGCGTGCCACGCTACGGACTCGTCGCGTTCGCGTCGAGCCTCGATCAAATCGGGCCGCTCGCGACCGACGTGCGCGGCGCGGCTCGCGTGCTCGACGTCATCGCGGGCGGTGATCCGAAAGATGCGACGGCTTCAGTCACATCGAACGCGCAGGCCTGCGCGTTCGAGGAGAGCTGCGAACGCAGCGTGCGCGGGATTCGCATCGGCGTGCCGGAGCAATATTTCGGCGACGGCCTCGATGCGGAGGTGAACGCGAGCGTGCGCGAAGCGATCGCGCTGCTCGAAAAAGAAGGCTGCACGATCGTCCCCATCGAGCTGCGCCACACGCGCCTCGCCGTCGCGACGTACTACGTCGTCGCAACCGCGGAAGCGTCGAGCAACCTCGCGCGCCTCGACGGCGTCCGCTTCGGCCTCCGCAAAGAGGGCGCCGATCTGCGCGAGCTCTACGGAAAGACGCGCGACGCCGGCTTCGGTCGCGAGGTGAAGCGTCGAATTCTCCTCGGCACGTTCGTTCTCTCGGCGGGCTACTACGACGCGTACTACGCGAAGGCTCAGAAGGTCCGCGCGCTCATCGCGCGCGACTTCGACGAGGCGTTCACGAAGGTCGACGCGATCGCGACGCCGACTTCGCCGACGCCCGCGTTTCGCCTCGGCGAAAAATCGAGCGACGCGCTCGCGATGTACATGTCCGACGTGTGCACGCTCCCCGCGAGCCTCGCGGGGATCCCCGCGATCAGCGTCCCATGCAGGCCGACGAAAGCGAATTTGCCCGTCGGTCTCCAGCTCGCCGCGCGCGCGATGGACGAAGCAACGCTCTTCCCACTCGCCGCCGCCATCGAGCGCGCGTTCCCTCCACGCTCGCCCGGATGAAGATCGTCGCGCTCGCTCCCGTCCACCTCGACGCGCTCGCCGATCTGTTCCGCGCGTGCGAGTGCCCGTGCTTCTGTCGCTACTGGCACTTCGAAGGCGACAAGAACGCGTGGCTCGAGCGATGCGCGATCTCACCGCACCTCAACGAAGCCGAGATGCGCGCCGACACCGTGCGCGAGCCCGACGCGATGCGAGGCCTCGTCGCGCTCGATGGCGAGCGCGCGATCGGATGGATGAAGCTCGCGCCGCGCGCGACGCTCCCGAAGCTCCGCACGCGCAACGTGTATCGCGCGCTCGATCTCGGAAGCGATGAAGGCGTCCTCTCGATCGGCTGCATGCTCGTTCGCCCCGACGCGCGCAAGACCGGCGTCGCGCGCGCGCTCGTCACGTCGGCGAAGGCGTTCGCGAAGGAGCGCGGCGCGCGCGCGATCGAAGCGTACCCGCATGCGCAAGATGGCCTCGGCGCGCACGAAGCGTGGATGGGACCGCACGCGCTCTACACGTCGCTCGGTTTCGAACATGTGACAGGCGAGCTTCCATATCCCGTGATGCGCGTCGTTTTGTGACACGCGAGTGTTTCTCGAACGTCGCAGAAACGTTCGGCCGCTCTGAAAGAGTTGGGCCATGCGTTCGATTCTCATCGCGCTCGCCGCGACCAGCGCAGCGGGCTTCGTCACGTTCTCGTGTGGAAGCGGAAAGGCGCCCGACTCGGGCGATGGCGGATCGGACAGCGCCGCGGAAGCCGGCACGTTCACGTACGCACCAACCGGCTGCCCGTACACCGTCACGCCTGCGAGCTTCGGCATGTCGCCGTCGTCGGGCAATTTCCAAGACACGAACGGCAACGACACGCTCGCGCTCGACGACGAAGCGGCGCCATCGGGCGACATCACGCCGTCGCTCGTGCGTGTCGGCGTGGGGGGCGGCACCGACTCCACCGCCGCGGGCTACGCGAACCCGCGCACGACCGCCGCGTTCATGTGGGAGACGCCAACGCCGACGCACGCCGCGAAAGTGAAGATCGGAACGAGCGCGACGTCGCTCACCGACGTGCACACCGGCTACAGCTGGGTGATCCCGCGCGATCTCGGGACGACGACGACGAACGCGCACGCCGTCCACGTGTGCGGCCTCACCGCGGGCACGACGTACTACTACCAAGTCGGCGGAGGTCCTTCGGGCTCGGAGACATGGAGCAAGGTCCAGTCGTTCACGACCGTCCCCGACTCCGGCGCGATCACGGTCGGCATTCTCGGCGACGCGCGCGACACGCTCACCACGTGGCAGCTCGTTCACCAGCGCATGCAGCAAGCGGGCGTCGCGATCCAACTCATTCCCGGTGACATCGTCGACATCGGCGGCTCGGGCGATTTGTGGACGCAGTGGCTGCAAGCGATCTGGGTCGATCCGAACGACGCGAACAAGTTCCTCACGCTCGGCGAAGAGCTCATGGTTCCCATCGCGGGGAATCACGAAGGCGAATCCTCCCAGTTTTACGGCAATTGGGTGATCCCGGGCGACGGAAGCTACGCGGGCACGTATTCGTCGTTCGACGTCGGCAACACGCACTTCGTGATGATCGACGATCAATTCTCCGCGCTGCAGACGGACTTCACGCAAGCGCCCGCGAGCGTGCAGCTCGCGTGGCTCGACGCGGACTTGAACCGCGCGAACGCGAACCGCGCGAAGGTTCCGTTCATCGTCGCGCTCAACCACCGCGGCCTCTACTCGACGTCGAATCACTCGACCGACGGCGACGTCATCGCCGCGCGCGGCGCGCTCGCGCCGATCTTCGACAAGTATGCCGTCGACCTCGTCTTCAACGGGCACGACCACGAGTACGAACGCTCGAACGCGCTCAAAGCGGGCTCGCCGCCAACGGGCGATCCCGTCGTCGGAAGCGGGACGACATACATCATCTGCGCAGGCGCGGGCGCCGATCCCTACGCGATCGGAAAAATCACGAAGCCGTACAGCCTCAAACAGACCGCGTTCGGCGGCAGCACTCCTTACATCGGGACGTACGGAACGCTCGCGCTCTCCGGCAACACGCTGACGTTCACCGCCTACGGCCTCAAAGCCTCCGGCACCGACGACGTCATCGACACGCTGACGCTCACGCACTGATGCGCTCGACCATCGCGTGTGCCGTGCTGCTCACCAGCACGATTTCGTTCGCCGACGAGCCGAAGCCGCTCGTCGATTTCATGTCGCTCAAGATCATGCACGACAAAGGCATCCTCACGGACGCCGAGTACGCATCGGCGCGCGGCGAGATCGGAGCGAACGTCGGCTCCGAGCGCGCGGACGAGAACATGAGCGTCGTCATCGGGAAGTGGTCGGCGTCGCTCTACGGATTTCTCGAAGGCGATTTCATCTTCGACTCGACGCAGAGCTTCAGCGACCTCGCTGGCAACGCGGCCGTCGCGCGCCCGCTCCAGTGGAACGGCGCGGCGACGCCGCAGCCGAACGGACAACCGATCAACTATTACGCGGGCAGCAATCCGCGTCTTCAGTTCGGCGTGCGCAACACGCGCTTCGGCCTTCGCATGCGCGCGCCCGAGTTCCACCAAGTGCGCGCGAGCGGCACGCTCGAAATGGATTTTCTCGGATTCGACACGCCGAGCACCGAAGCCGCCGTGTTCAACAACCCGACGCTGCGCGTACGCCACGCGTACTTGAAGGTCGAGACGCCGATCGTCGACTTCTTGATCGGGCAGTACTGGCACATGTTCGGTTGGCAGCCGCTCTACTTCCCGAACACCGTCGAGATTCAAGGTTTGCCGGGTGAGCTCTACGAGCGGACGCCGCAGGTTCGCCTCTCGCACAGGTTCGCGATGGGCCCGACGTCGCTCGAGATTGGTGGGGCGGCGCTTCGTCCGCCGACGAGGGACGGCGCGATCCCCGATCTCGCCGGCGGCATTCGTTTCGCGATCGACAAATGGCGCGGCGTGCAAACGACCGGCTCGACCTCGACGCAGCTCGCGCCCGCGTCGATCGCCGTCACGGGCGACTATCGCGATTTTCGTCTTCCCGTCTTCCAACAGCTCCCAACGCAGACGATCGAGCTCGCGACCGCCGCGGTCGCCGTCGACGCGTTCATTCCGATCATTCCCGCCTCGGAGAATCATCGCGGCAACGCGCTCTCGATCTCGGGTGAGTTCGTCTACGGCGGCGGCATCTCGGACATGTACACGGGCCTCACCGGCGGCATCACGATGCCGACCATCGTCAACACCGTGGGGACGAGCCCCGCGCTCCCCTACCCAGGCACGGTCGACAACGGCATGGTCGTGTTCGACAGCTGCCCGCAAGCGCTCGGCGTCGGCACGTCGTGTCATGATCTGCACGCGGTCGTCTGGCAGACCACGATCGTCGGTCTCCAATATTATTTCCCAGGCGTGAACGGTCGCATCTGGGTCGCGGCGAACTATGCGCACATCGAGTCGCCCAACACGAAGGACTTCACGTCGACGACGGCTCCAAACCCGAACATCTCGCAATTCGTCCAAGGCAGCTCGTCGATTGGCTTCTCCGCCAACAACACGGCGGTACGCGCGTCGGAGGATTGGATCGATGGAAACATTTTCTTCGAGCCGCACGCGAGCGTGCGCATCGGGCTCGAGTACGCCGCGTTCATCGATCATTACGTCGACGGTGTGACCGCGACGAACCATCGCGCGCAATTGTCCGGGTTTTTCCTCTTCTGAAGGTCGCGCGTTACACGCGCGTCACTTTCGTGTCACAATCGTCGCGATGTTTCGCGGCTCGATTGCTTTCGCACTTCTCGTCATCGCTTGTTCCTCTCCCAGCTCGCAGCCCGACGGCGGAAGCGACGCGGGCACCGACGCACCGGCGACGACGTTCACGATCACTCCGTCCGGTTGCACGTACACCGTGACGCTCCCCGACGCGCGCGGCTTCCTGTCGCCCGCGGTCGACGACGCGAACGCGACCGGCGACGCACCGATGCGCGTGCGCCTCGGGCTCGGCGGCGGAACGGACAGCGCCGATCCGAAGACGACCGCCGTCCTCACGTGGGAGACCGCCGCGGCGACGAACGCATCGGAAGTCCGCATCGGCACGACGACCTACAACGGCTTCGCGTGGCAGACGCCGCCGCCCACGGTCGGGTTCGGAACGGGCGAGCCCGCGGTGAACATGCACGAGGTTCACGTGTGCGGTCTAAAGCCTGGCACCACGTACACGTATCAAGTCGGCGGCGGCAGCGGCGGCGGCGCGTGGAGCGCATCGCAGACCTTCACGACGCTCCCCGCGAGCGGCGCGATCACGCTCGGCGTCTCGGGCGACTCGCGCGACAGCGCGCCCGTGTTTCAAATGGTGCAGCAGCGCATGCGCGACCAAGCCGTCGCAATGCAGCTATTTTCAGGCGATTTCGTGCTCTGGGGGACGCAAGAGTCGCTCTTCTCGCAGTGGCTCGACGCCGCGTGGAAAGACCCGAACGACGCGTCGAAGTTCCTCACGCTCGGCCAGCAACTGATCCTACCCGTCGCCGGAAATCACGAGAACAGCTCCGCGCAGTTCTATGGAAACTTCGCGCTGCCCGGCACGGGTCAGTTCTCGGAGTCGTTCTACTCGTTCGATGTCGGCTCGGCGCACGTGGTCATGTTCGACGATCAAGAGATCGCGACCGACCAAACCTCGCCCGTCGCGCAAGCGGCGCTCGCGTTCATCGACTCGGACCTCACGAAGGCCGAAGCGAATCGCGCGAACGTTCCGTTCCTCGTCGCGGTGCATCACCGGAGCGAGTTCGGCAGCGGCGTTCACTCGGACGACAGCGACGTCATCGCGACGCGCACGACGATGAATCCGATCTGGGACAAGCACCACGTCGATCTCGTCATCAACGGACACGAGCACAACTACGAACGCACGAACGCCATGACGGGTCCGGCGACGGCGCCCGTCGTGCAAGCGGACACGACGAAAGGGACGACGTACGTGGTGTGCGCGGGCTCGGGTGCCAACGCGGAGTCGTCGGGCACGTCCGCGTACGACGCGAAGCAAGTCTCGTTCGACGGCGCGACGGCCTACATCGGCGTTTACGCGTTCGTCACATTGGACGCGCACTCGCTCGCGTGGACGGCGTACGGCCTCAAGGCGAGCGGAACCGACGATATCGTCGACACATTCACGCTCACGCGTTGAATGTCGCGTGGTACCTTGCCGCGCCATGGCTGGCGGCAAGACACGCGATCGCGACTTCTTCGACGCCTTTTCGACACACGCACAGCTCTGCGTCGAAGGCGCGAAGAAGCTCGTCGAGCTCCTCGGCAACCTCGACGACGCCGAAGGGCTCGCCAAGGAAGTGAAGCAGCTCGAGCACGACGCCGACACCATCACGCACCAAACGGTGAAGCGTCTCCACGAGACGTGGATCACGCCGCTCGACCGAGCCGACATCCTCGACCTCATCACGCGCCTCGACGACGTGCTCGACATGATCGAAGCCGTGAGCGAGCGCATCGCGCTCTTTCGCGTCCGCGGATCGAATCCGCTCGCCAACAAGCTCGGTGAGGTACTCCTCAAGGGCTGCGAGACGCTCGCACGCGCGATCGCGCTCGTCCCGAAGGTGTCGGACTCGGCGAAGGAAATTCTCGACGCAGCCGTCGAGGTGAACCGCCTCGAGAACGAAGCGGACGACCTCTATCGCAAGGCGCTCGGCGAGCTCTTCAACCCGAAAGAAGGCGCGCCGTCGAACACGCTCGAGATCCTGAAGTGGCGCGAGATTTTCGATTACCTCGAGAACGCCACCGACGCGTGCGAGGACGTCGCGAACGTCCTCGAAGGCATCGTGCTCGAGTACGCCTGAGACACCGAGAGTGACCCGATGACCTCGCTCGTGTTCATCGTCGCGCTCGCGTTGATGTTCGATTTCATCAACGGCTTTCACGACGCAGCGAATTCGATCGCGACGGTCGTCTCGACGCGCGTGCTCTCTCCGCGATGGGCCGTCGTGTGGGCCGCGGCGTTCAACTTCATCGCGTTCCTCGTCTTCTCGACGCACGTCGCCGGCAACATCGCGAAAGGCGTCGACCCACACGTCGTCACGCTCCCGCTCGTTGCCGCGGCGCTCGTCGGAGCGACCGCGTGGGACGTGCTCACGTGGTGGTGGGGTCTGCCGACGTCGTCGTCGCACGCGCTGCTCGGCGGGCTCGCCGGCGCGGCGATCATGAAGGCCGGCTTGCACTCGCTCGATCTCCAGTTCTTCGGCAAGACCGCGCTGTTCATCATCGTCTCGCCCGTCGTCGGCGCCGTGCTCGGTTTCGCGATCATGAAAACGATCATGCTCGTGTTCGGCAACCGCCCGATGCGCACGATCGACACGTCGTTTCGCAGGTTGCAGCTCGTCTCGGCGGCGCTCTACTCGCTCGGCCACGGCGGCAACGACGCGCAGAAGACGATGGGCATCATCGCCGCCGCGCTCGTCGCGTCGCACAAGCTCGCCATTCCGGCCGGCGCGAAGGGCCCGTCGATTCCGATTTGGGTCGTCCTCTTGTGTCACGCGGCCATGGGCCTCGGCACGCTCTCGGGCGGATGGCGCATCGTGCGGACGATGGGCATGAAGATCGCGAAGCTCCAACCCGTCGGCGGATTCAGCGCGGAGACCGCCGGCGCGATCACGCTCGGCATGGCGACGTTCGGCGGGATTCCCGTCTCGACGACGCACACGATCACCGGCGCGATCGTCGGAGTCGGAACAACGAGGCGCTTTTCGGGCGTGAGGTGGGGCGTCGCGAGCCGCATCGTTTGGGCATGGATTTTCACGGTTCCCGGCGCTGCGGCGATCAGCGCGCTCACGTGGAGCATCCTGCACGCGCTCTATATCGACTGATTCTCCTTAAGCGCACCCGAGCACGAGCCGTTCACTCGAGTATGGATCGGCCCGGTGTGCTTCTCGTCGACGATGAACCTGCGATCACTGCGGGGTTTGCGGCGGTGCTGCGCCATTGCCCCTACCGAATCCTCGTCGCGCACTCGGCGGACGAGGCACTGACGCTCCTCGCGACGAGCTCCGTGGACGTCGTCGTCTCGGATCTCGACATGCCGGGGATGGGCGGCGCGGACTTTCTCGCTCGCGTTCGTCACCTGCACCCACACGTCATGCGCATCGTCCTCTCCGGGCGCGCGCGACTCGAAGACACCATCCACGTCATCAACGACGCGGCGGTCTTCCGCTTTCTCGTGAAGCCGTGCGACCCGCGCGAGTTCACCGAATGCATCGAGCAAGCGCTCGCGGCCCACGAGCCCAAGCCCGTGTCGGAATCGAGCGCCGCGATGATGGCGTTCGATCGCGCGCTCGAGTCTCTGTGGATCGCGACGCAGCCCGTCGTGAGCGCACGCGAGCGACGGCCGGTTGCGTACGAAGCGCTCGTGCGCTCGCGCGAGCCCGGATTCCCGCACGGCGGCGCGATCATGGAGGCGGCAGAGAAGCTCGGACGCGTGCGCGAGATCGAGCGCCGCATTCGCATCGCCGCGGCCGACGTGGCCGCGCGCTTGCCCGAGGGAACGTTCCTGCTCGTCAACCTCCACCCGAGCGCGCTCGATGATCCCGATCTCGTCTCGCCGGATAGTCCCCTCGCCGCTCACGCCTCGCGCGTCGCGTTCGAAATCACGGAGCGCGCTCGACTCAAAGCCGAAGGGCCCGCGTGGGAAGCGATTCGCACGCTGCGCGAGCGCGGACATCGCATCGTCGTCGACGATCTCGGCGCAGGTTACGCGGGGCTCACGAGCCTCGTCACGCTGCAACCCGACATCGTGAAGCTCGACATGGAGCTCATTCGCGACATCGACAAGTCGCCCACGCGCCGCAAGCTCGTGTCGTCGCTCGTCGCGCTCACGAAGCAGCTCGAAGTGGCCGTCGTCGCCGAAGGCGTCGAGTCACATGCAGAATACATGCATCTCGTCGAGCTCGGATGCGATTGGCTCCAGGGGTATTACTTCGCGCGACCGGGCGAGCCTTTCCCCAAAGTGAAGTGGCCGGGCGCCGAGTGCGCCGACGACGCCGCGTGACATCGGCTACAATGCGTCGGTGCGGCGACGGATTTTTTTCGCGACCGTGCTGCTCGCCACAGGGTGCGCCGCGCTGACCAACTTGGACGCGCTGCGAGGCGACGGAGGCGCGACCGCCGACGCGACGCCCTCCGACGCGACGCCATCGAACGACGCGGCGGACGCATCGACGGACGCGACCGACGGCGGCGTGGTCTTCTTCGACGACTTCAATCGCGCGGACTCGAACCAAATCGGAAACGGTTGGCTCACGAAGATGCTCGCGTTCGACATCGGCGCGAATGCGCTCCAGCGCGTCGATCCGAATCCTTCCATCAGCTACGTCGACAACGTCGTCTACAGGCCGTTTGCCGAGAGCATCCTCGACGTGAAGGTGTCCGTCGTCGTTCGTTACGCGAGCTTCAGCAACGCACCGTATCCGCAAATCCATTTGCGGATCGATCCGACGACGGTGGCGACGCCCGCCATACTCGACTCGTATCTCTTCTTTCCGACGGGGGGCGGCATGACGGGCATGACCATCGGCCGTCAACACGGATCGGGCTACGCCGCGATTGGCGCGTTCGCCGTGAACCCGCCGCTCGACACCACCCACACATTTCGTTTCACGTTCAGCGCGAAAGGGACCGCGAGCGTCGTGCTCGATGGCACGGTCGAAGTGCTCTCGGGCAGCAATTGGACGGTCGCGGGATCCGGCACGACGACGGACACGGACGGAACGCGCCTCGTCACGGCAGGCCCCGTCGGCTTGAGCGGATCGAACGGCGAAGCCGCCGGCGACTACACGTACGACGATTTCACCGTCACGGCGCTTTGACTGCTAATCTTCTCGTTACCATGATTTCTTTCCGCTCCTTTGCCTCCGTGACGACCACGTTCGCTCTCATCGTCGTGGGCTGCAGCGGGTCGCCGGGATCGGGTGATGACGCATCGACGGACGATGCGAGCGCGGGCGATGGCTCCGCAGACTCGACCGCGACGGATTCGAGCCCCACCGATGGCGCAGTGAAAGACGCCGCACCGGACAACATCGTCGTCGTCGATTCGGGCGATGGATTCGGCGCGCTCCGCACGGCGTGCATCAACGAGATCAACAAGCTCCGCGCGACCGAGGGCCACGCGGCGTACACGCTCTGGACGGGCTCCGCGATCGACACGTGCGTCGACGAGCAAGCGACCAACGATCAAACGGCGAACAGCCCGCACCAAGCGTGGCTCCAAGGGAAATACCCAACGTGCAACGGCAACGCGCAGGACGAGTGCATCGGTTGGGGAAACACCGTGCAAGGGATCGTCGGTTGTCTCGACTCGATGTGGGCCGAGAAGAATCAGTCGAACTGTTCGGGCTGCGCGGCGTGCCAGGCGCAGTTCACGCAGAACTGCCCGAACTGCGACTTCTACGGACAAAACGGACCGGAGTGCGGCCACTACGTGAACATGAGCGCCGACTACCTCTCGTACGCGGCGTGTGGATTCAGTACGCTTCCGTCGAAGCAATGGGCGTGTCAGAACTTCAAGTGAGGTTTTGGATCGGCGCGTTCGTCGCGCTGTCGGCGTGTCGGAAGAGCGAGCCGCCGGCACCGGCAACGATCACGACGTCCGTCGCAACGGTGGTGAGCGCGGCGCCGAGCGCATCTGCATCGGCGAGCGTCGTCGCAATCGCAACGGCGAGCGTGGCGCCTCCACCGAGCGACGGCGATCCTCCGCTCGCCGTGACGCCTGGACCAGCGCACGATTTCATCGCCGCCGGTCTCGTGCAGACGTGCATCATCGAACCGGATCGACACGTTCGCTGCTGGGGCATCGATCCTGGCACGGCGACCGACGTGCCGGCGATCGCGAACGTCGTGTCGATCGCGGCGGGCGGAGCGAACACGTGCGTGCTCACGCTCGAGGGGCGCGTCGCCTGCTGGGATGCGAGCGTGCCCGCAAAGGCGACGCCGTCGTTCGTTCCACACGTGCGCGCAAAAGCCATCGCGACGACCGGCGACAAGACATGTGCGATCGGCGGCGACGACAACGTCGTTTGTTGGACGTCTTCTGCGCCATCGCCGCTCACGCAATCGGACGGAACGAAGATCACCGCGACCGCGATCACGGCCTCGAACCACTTCTGCGCCATCACGAGCACGACGCTCGCGTGCTGGGGCACGGGTCGCGCGTTCGCGCCGCACAGAAACATGCGCATGGCCGCGTTCTCGATGGACGACGACTCGCCGGACGTGCCGCTCGTCCTCAACGTGAAGGCCAAACGGATCGCGATCGCAAACGACGTGAATTGCACGATCACTGCCACCGACATGCCCGATTGCTGGGGAGCGAACGATCAATCGCAACGCGGAGACGCCGTCGCGGAGACGAGCGCGCTCGATGGCGAAGGTCGCGAGTCGTTCGCGCTCGACTCGAAGGAGACGGAGGTCGCGTCTGGACCAAACCTCCACGCGCTCGACATCGCAGCAGGCGGATCGAACGTTTGCGTCGTCGGGGCCGATCACCAAGTGACGTGCTGGGGTGCGAACGACAAAGGTCAGCTCGGCGACGGAACGACGACCGCGCGCAAGACGCCGACGAAACCAAAAGGCGTGACGAGCTCGATCGCGATTGCCGTCGGAGATGCGCACGCGTGTGCGGTGCTCACGAGCGGAAGCGTCATGTGCTGGGGCGAGAACATCAACGGCGAGGTCAGTGGAACGCCTACGACCAACCCGATTCGAACGCCGATGCTCGTATCGGGCATCACGGCGCGCGTCACTCCGTGAGCCTCACCACCCTTTGGAGTTCACGAGCTGACACGATAGGCCGATGAACACGGCGCGGAGCACGTCGTCTGCGTCGGCTACGCCGCTCGCCATCAAGCGACCGATGGTGAACGTTCCATCGACGCGCCGGAGCACGCGCACCTCCGGCTCCGTGAGACGAAACGCTTCGAGCCTCACGGGCGGAAGCGCGACGGGCTCGAGGATCTCTTCGGAGAACGGCGCGAGGATCGCCTCGAGCTCGTGCGTCGTAACCCTCGCGAATGCCGCGCGCGATGAGCTCGAACGGGTCGACGCCGAGAGGAAACGTCTCTTCGTGCGAGCGCGCGCCGCGAACGAACGCGAGATCGCCCTTCTTCCATCTGGAAGACCTCGAGGAAGCGCTCCTGCGTCTGGTCGTGAATCGCGCGAAAGAGCTCGATGGGCCGAAGCACGCCGAGGCCGACGAGCGCGTCGCCGAGGCGTCCGCCGAAGCGCGGGAGCATCGCGAGCGCCATCTCGACTTCCATGCGCAGCACCTGACCGCGCGCGATGAGGTGCTCGCCGAGGAGCTCGCGCTTCTCGGTCGATGCGACGAACTCGGGCGCGCCCTCGACGAAGATAGACTCCTTCTTGCGCTTCTCGCCGTCGCAGGACGAGCGACGCCCGTCTCGCGCGCGACGGCGAGGTGGAAAGAGCGCGCGGGCAGGCGTGCGCGGATCGATGCGGGCCGCGCTCGATCGCGTCTTTCGGGAAGTCGTCGTCCCAGCGGAGCGCGGGGCTCGTCACGAAGCGCGCGAGCTCGGTGAAGTTCGTCGGCGCGCTTGAACTTCCCGCTCTCGCGCGAGACGGACGTCTGTCGAGCCGCGCGCGCCCGGTGGCGAAGAGCTCGACGAGGCGCGGGATACGACATCGGCCCGACGATCGGTCCCGTCCTGCATGCGCACGCGGTAGATTGCGGCGAGACGTCGCGCGGCGCTCCGTGGCGCGGCGGCGGCTCGGCTCCTCGCGAGTCACGCGCCGGGTCGCTGCGTGTCGCACTCGATCGACGCGCGGTCGATCCTCCGGCCGGTCTCGCCGGTCCGTCGGGCGTCTCCGACGTCCGCGCCCGCCGACGAGGCCGAGCTTCTCGACGCACGCCGCGAGTTCGCGGGGCCCGACCTGCAGCCGGCGGCGGCGAACGATGCTCCTCGAGCGCCTCGGCGAACGCGGCGGCGTTCGGATACCGCAGCGCCGGATCGCTTCGCGAGCGCGCGGAAGAGGACCGACGCGCACGTCGTCCGGGACGCGGCCCGCGGCGCGATCGATCGCCGACGAGGTCGGCGTCGCGGATGCGGAGGAGCACGTCGAGCTCGCTGCCGCCGCGAGAAGAGCGGGCGCACGGTGACCATCTCGGCGAGCACGATGCCGAGCGTGAAGAGATCGCTGCGCGCGTCGAGCTCGCGCCCGACGACCTGCTCGGGCGACATGTACCCGAGCTTGCCCTTGAGCTGCCCGGCGTCGGTGCGGCGCTCGATCTCCGCGGCGCGCGCGATGCCGAAGTCGGTGAGCTTCACGGCGCCGGATGCGATCGATGAGCACGTTGCCGGGCGACACGTCGCGGTGCACGAGCGACGAGCGGCTTGCCCTCGTCGTCGCGCGCGGCGTGCGCGTACTCGAGCCCGCGGAGGACGCGAGAGCGCGACGTGCAGCGCACACGTCGAGCGGGATCTCCTCGCCTGCGCGCGGCCGCGGCGCGGATCGAGCCGCGCGCCCGTCGTGCCGTCGACGTACTCCATCGCCATGTAGAGCTCGCCGTCGTGCTCGCCGAAGTCGAACACCTGCACGATGTTCGGGTGCCCGAGCCGCGCGCACACGCGCGCCTCGTCGACGAACATCGCGACGAAGTCGGCGTCGCGCGCGAGCTGCGGCAGGATGCGCTTGACCGCGACGAGCTTCTGGAAGCCGTGCGGGCCGGCCCGGCGCGCGAGGTACACCTCGGCCATGCCCCCGGTCGCGAGCCGTTCGGAGCAGCTCGTACGGCCCGAGGCGCATGGGCGCCGGGTTGGCTCGAGATGCTCATGCCTCTCGGCAAGCGTAACATGGGCGACTACGTTCGCGCTGGCCCACATGTCACGTAGCCTGCGTAGCTCGCACGTGCCTGCCGAGCTCGCCGGCCCGCACGCAGCCTCATCGAGCTCGAGCCCGAGCACGCGCGCGACCGGCTCGCGGCGCGTCGCCCGGCGCGGGTCGTGGCGGTCACGGGCGCGGCGTCGTTCCTCGGGCAGCAACCTCATCGGGCTGCTCGAGGAGGACGACCGCGTCGAGCGCATCGTCGCGATCGACATCGAGCCAGCCGCCCGCCGCCGGCAAGAAGACGCGCTCCTACGACGTCGATCTCACGCAGCCGGCGGCCGAGGCGCGCCTCGCGGAGATCCTCGCGGCCGAGCGGCGTCGACACGCTCGTGCACCTCGCGTTCTCTCGTCGCCCCCGCCACGCCGACCGCCTGGGCGCACGAGCTCGAGAGCGTCGGCACGATGCACGTGCTCGGTCGCGGCGCGCCACGCGCAGGTGCGCAAGCTCGTGCTCTGGTCGCAGACGCTCCTCTACGGCGCGCACCCGTCGAACCCGAATTTCCTCACCGAGAAGCACCCGCTCCGCGCGACGACGCGCGAGCCGTTCTTCGCCGACAAGATCGAGGCCGAGGCGCAGGCCGCGCGGCTCGCGCGAGCGGGCGCCCGGAGCCGTCGTCACGATCCTGCGCACCGCGCCGATCCTCGGGCCCGACGGTCCGACAACTCCGTCACGCGCTACCTCGCGCGCAAGCTCGTGCCGACGATGATGGGCTTCGACCCGCTCGTGCAGTTCGTCCACGAGGTCGACGCCATCGCCGCGTTCAAGCTCGCCGTCGATCGCGACGTGCCGGGCACGTTCAACATCGTCGGCGACGGGCGTGCTCCCGCTTCGACGGTCATCAAGCTCGCGGGCCGCGTCGCGCGTGCCGATCCCGCACCCGTCGCCGAGACGCTGACGCGCTCGGCTGGGTCGCGCAGCTCGCGCCGGCGCCGCCCACGTTCCTCAAGTACCTGCGCTTCCTCTGCGTCGCCGACGGCGCGAAGGCGCGCGACGTGCATGGGCTTTCGCGCCGGCGTACACGTCGCGCGAGGCGCTGCTCGACTTCGTGAGCGCGCAGCGCCTGCGCGACGTGAAGCTCCTCCAGGAGACCGCGCATGATCGAAGAAGCCCGAGCGCCGAAGCGCGAACACCGACGCGCCGACCGGAAGCGCGCAAGCGCGCCCCGCCCGGCCGGCCCCGAAGCCAGCGCCCGAAGACCGAGCAGTCGCCCGCGCGACGAGGACGCCGCCGACCGCCGAGCGATCGCCGACGTCGCGCCGCATCCGCGAGCTCGAGGACGCGGCTCGACGAGATGATCGTCGAGCACGCGCGCGAGCGCTCGCGCCCGAGCTCCGACGCCGACTCCGTCCCCGCCCGTCTCCGACTCCGGCCCCGTCTCGCGCCTCGCGACTCCGCGCCGAGTCCGAGACCGTCTTCGACACCGCGCGCGAGCTCCTCTCGACCGACTTCTACCTGCGCCAGTGGGGCCGCCGCGGCCATGCGCAACCGCTCCGAGGAGGTCGACGAGTTCGGCTACGACCCGATCTACGAGCAGCACGTTCGCCCGCTCTTCGACTTCCTCTACAAGCAGCTACTTCCGCGTCGAGGTCCGCGGCGTCGACGACGTGCCCGCGAGCGGCCGCTGCCTGCTCGTCGCCAACCACTCGGGCACGCTGCCGCTCGACGGCACGATGCTCAAGACCGCGGTGCAAGCGCGAGCACCCGCAGCACCGCGACGTGCGCTGGCTCGCCGAGGACTTCATCTTCCACTTCCCGTTCCTCGGCATCGTTCGCGAACCGCCTCGGCGCCGTGCGCGCGTGCCAGGAGAACGCCGAGCGCCTCTTGCGTCACGAGGACGCTCGTCGCCGTGTTCCCCGAGGGCATCAAGGGCATCGGCAAGCTCTTTCGCGAGCGCTACCAGCTCCAGCGCTTCGGGCGCGGCGGCTTCGTGAAGCTCGCGCCTGCGCACGCGCACGCCGATCGTGCCGGTCGCGATCGTCGGCGCCGAGGAGACGAACCCGATGCTCTGCGCGCGTCGAGTCCCTCGCGAAGCCGCTCGGCATCCCCTACCTGCCGGTCACGCCGACGTTCCCGCTCCTCGGCCCGCTCGGCCTCCTGCCCGCGCCGACCAAGTGGAAGATCGTCTTCGGCGAGCCGATCGATCGAGCGGCTACGGGCCCGAGGCCGCCGACGACGAGATCCTCGTCGGCGCGCTCGCCGAGCAGCGTGCGCGGCGACGATCCAGGCGATGCTCGACGCCGCAGTGCAGCGAGCGGCAGCTCGCGTCTGGTTCGGATGAGCGTGCGCGCGCGCGGACCGGCGGCTCGCTCGTCGTCGACAAGCCGCGCGGGCCGACGAGCCACGACGTCGTCGCGCAGGCTGCGGCGCGCGCTCGGGACGCGCGCGGTCGGCCACGCGGGCACGCTCGATCCGATGGCGACGGGCGTGCTCGTCGTCGCGGTCGGCGAAGCCACGAAGCTCGTGCCGTGGCTTGACGGCGCGCGGACAAGGTCTACGAGGCGACCATCGCGCTCGGCGTCGAGACCGACACGCTCGACGCCGAGGGTCGCGAGACTTCGCGCGCGGATGTCCCGAGCGCGTGGCGCGCGACGCTCGACGAAGCGCTCGACGAAGAGCGAAAACGCATCATGCAACTTCCACCTGTTTATTCAGCAATTCATGCAGAAGGTGCACGATCGCACGAGCGCGCTCGGCGCGGCGAAGAGGTGGTCCTCGCGGAGCGCGGGGTCCGCGTGATCGATCTCGCGGCGATCGCGACCTCGGAGCGCGAGGTCACGGTGAGGTTGACGGTCTCGAAGGGGTATTACGTGAGGTCGCTCGCGCGCGATCTGCGGAGCGCCTCGGGACCGTCGGCCACCTCACCGCGCTGCGGCGGCTGCGGTCCGGCGCATTTTCGCTGGCTGACGCGATCGACATCGCGAAGCTCGGAAAGGCGACGCCGCTCGTCGCGCTCGCGGACGCGGCCGCGCGCGTGCTTCCGACGGCGAAGCTCACCGAAGAAGGCGTCCTACTCGCGCGCGTGGGCAAGCGCGTTCCGCTCGCGGAGCTCTCCGAGCATCACGCGGCCGAGCACGCGTGGATCGCGCCCGGTGGCGAGCTCGTCGCCATCGGTCGAATCGAAGACGGCACGGGCCGCGTCGTCCGCGGCTTCACTGCACGCTGACGTCCGCGACGAACGAATCGCTGATGGCGCCCGAGAGCGTCGTTCGGAGCTCCCACGTCCCCGCCATGATCATCACGAGATCGTGCGCGACGTAGACGCCGCCGCCGCTCCCCGCGAACGTCGGCTGCGTGGACGCGCCGTGCGTCATCGATGGCATGAACGGTTGCATCGCGATCGACACGCCGTCGATCGCCGCGCCGCTCGCGACGCTCGTGAGCACGAGGCGAATCGAAGACTCACCTCGCACGAACGGATCGGGCGCGGCGAAGACATCGACGTGGACGTTGCCCGAGACCGTCGTCATCGACGCGACCGGTGTCGATCCGAAATTCACGGGCGCCGCCGGTCCACTCGAGCACGCGAGGAGCGCGCCCGCGAAGATGATCGGCTTCATGGGACGCTCACGAAAAACGCCGCGTGGCCATGCGGCGAGTCATCGAGGTTGTCCGAGCAGTTCTCGAAGAGATGAAACCGCACCGTCCATTGTCCGGGCGCGTCGAACTTCGCCGGATCGGTGACGTACGTTCCTTGCGGTCCTTCCTTCGAGTGGACGAAGGGCGTCGGCGATGGATGCGTCGGACTGAGAAAGATCTCCGCCTCCATGTCGGCACCCGTGACCGGCGAGCCGTCGGTCTTGCTCGTCGCGACGACGGTGAAGACGACGCCGTCCTTCTCGCACACGGCGCTGCTCGTCCACGCCACGTGATACTTGCAGTCGTCGTCGTCCGCGCTTGCGTTGTCCATCGTCGGACCGTAACCGCCGCTCGCGCCGCCATCACCGCCCGCCGCGCAGGACGCCTGGTTCACCGTCTGCACGATCGCGCCACCGTCCGTGTCGGTGCAGTGCGTGTCGAGCGTTCCCGAAACGGCGCCACCCGGAGCCGAGCACGATGGACCATTCGAGCAGGCGACCGCGATCCCCGCTCCCACCGAGGCGAGCGCGATCACACACAAACCCATCTTGTTCATGGATTGCTCCTTCGAAGAATTTTCTCGAAACGTCGCTCGGGTGAAGCGATCAGCTTCGAGGAGGAGGCGTGCTGGGCTCGATCGTCGTCTGCGATGAAACGGACTGCATGAAGACGAGCGGTGCGATCTTCGGTTCGGCAGACGCAATCACGATCGCCCCAGCGAATGGCTCGGCGGGCGGAATCGGCGGAGCCTGAGCGATCCCTTCATCGTCGTCACACGTCCGATGAATCGTCGTCGCCCTGTGGGCACGACGCGCGTCGCGGCGCTCCGCTTCGATGTGCTCGCAATCGGGACAACCACACGCGCCGCGCTTCATCCCGCACGCGCACGCGTGCTCGGTCTCGCCTCCGAGAAATCGCGAGAGCGTGCTCGTCGCGGGGCCGAGCGCGATCGGCAACACGACGAACAAGAGGAGGGCGAGCACCGCGCGCACGTCGATACTCTACGACTTATTTCTTCTTCCCGCCGTTCTTCGCGACCGCGAGCGCTTCTTGCGCGGACTTCGCCTTGGGGCCGTTCGGCTCGATCTTCAAATACGCCTCGAGCTCCTTCGCGGCGTCGGCCCACTTCTTCGCCGCCATGCGACGCGTCGCGAGCCAGTAGTGTGCGAGCGGATAATTCGGCTCGTTCTTCGTCGCCGCTTCGAGATCGCTCGTCGCGCCGGCTTCGTCCTTGTTCGCGAGCTTGCAGAGCGCGCGCTCCGTTCGAAACTGCGCGGCCTCCTTCGCGGCGATCGCTTTGTCGAACGTCGCGATGCAATCCGGCACGGCGCGCAAGACGAGGAGCTCGTGGCCGATCGACCCGAGAAGATCCCCTTGCGATCCCGCCGCGCTCGCCGCCGCTTTGAGCTTCGCGACGGCTGCGTCGCTCTGATTCCACGTCGCGAGCGTGTGCCCGTACGTGTAGAGAACCATCGCGTCGTTCGGCGTCGCCTTGAGCGCCGAGTCGAACGCGCGCGTCGCGTTCGGTTGATCGCCTTTGCCCGCGTACGCGAGCGCGAGATTGAACTGCGCCGCGGCCGAGTCCGGACGTCGCGCGACGACGGGCTTCAGCGCGGCGATCGCATCGTCCCACTTTTGCGCGTCGACGTAGATCGCGCCGAGGTTCGCTGCCGCCTCCGCGAGATCGGGACGAATCGCGAGCGCCGCTTTGTACTCTCGCTCCGCGCCCGCTTTGTCGTTCGATTTCTCGAGCGTCACGCCGAGGTAGTGGTGCGCGTCGGCGT
>CAVXQJ010000019.1:0-1154874 GCA_963763745.1 uncultured delta proteobacterium | reverse complement strand
TTCGGCGGCGCGCCACATTGGGGTTGCGGTGCGGCATCGACGCTTGCGTCGTCGAAGGTCGGCAGAACGGTCGATGCGTCGGTCGCCGCACCAGCCTCGATCGGCGCTGGGGCCGCGTCGTTGCCCTCGAACGTATTTCGGCTCGCACAACCAGAGAGCAAGAAGAGAAATGCGAAACGGTGAGCGCGCATGATCATCTCCATCGTTTCCGAATATGACCGCGCGCCGCCACGAGTGCGGTTAAAGCCGGCCGGCTCCGGTTAAATCGAATCGACGCGGATCGGCACGGTGGGGTCGAGCAGGTAACCGCTTCCGCGCGTCACGAGCAGCGGCTCGAGACCCGCTTTGCGCAACGTGCTGACCGCGACTTTGATGCGGTTCTTGGCCGAGTCCTCGGACATCTTCGCTTCGTCGGGCCACGCGGCAGCGACGAGGTCCTCGCGTTCGAGTGGCACGTTGGGGCGCGCGAGTCGCTGGCGAACGAGTGACGCCATGATGCGCGCGAGCGGCTCGCGCGTGTCGAGTCGAACGACGGCGGAGCTCGGTGCGCGAAACGCAAGTCCGCGTTCGTCGAAGGTCCACGTGCGCGCGCGCTCTTTCGCGTCGCGAATGGCGCGGCGCAAGAACGGCAAGGCGAGTCGCGTGTCTTCGGTCTGAGCTCGCGCGTACGTCGCCGCGCGCTCTTCGGCAGAAGCCACGTCGCCGGCGATGGCTTCGATCACGCCGCGATACACCTCGACGACGCCCGCAAGGTGCGTGCTCCCGCGGCCAACGACGCTCGCTTGAATGCGGGCGAGCGCCTCGTATGCGCCTTTCGTATCGCCGCGCAGCGCGCGCACGCCGACGTGAGCCGCATCCATCGCCGCGACGTAGCGGGCGTCTCCGATCTTGGCGAGCGCCGCGCGCGCCCGTTCGATCGCCGGCTCTCCCGCGTCCAAATTGCCACGCTGCGCTTCGACGATGCCCACGTAACCTGCGTAAATGGCCTCGAGCCTGCGCTCTGCGATTCGAGCGAACGCGGCGCGCGCCTTCTCGTATTCGTCGCGCGCGAGCTCCCATTGTTCGCGGTCATGTGCGATGCCGCCGAGGTACCCGATGGCCACCGCTTCTTGACGCCGTTCGCCGGCTTCGCGCGCCGTCGATGCAGCGAGCTTCATGTGCTCCTCGGCGCGTTCGAGATCGCCTTGCTCGAAGGCGGATGCGCCGAGCGCGAAGTGAGCAACGGTCACGTCGGCGACGTCTCCCATCGCGCGAAAGACATCGAGCGCACGACTCCCGTGCTGGGCGGCGAGGTCGAAGTCGCCGAGGTCGATGTCGGCGACCGCGTGCCTATAGTGCGCGCGTCCTTCGCGCCGCCGATCGCCGATCGCTCGCGCAACGGCCAGCGCTCGATCGGCGTGCTCGCGCGCGCGCTCCAAGTGGCCGCGAACGATCTCGCAAGCGCTCGCCTCTTCGAGCAGCATCGCCTCGATCTTCGGCAACGCCAGCGTGCGCGCGTGGGCGAGGCCATCGTCGATTGCCGCGAGCGCATCATCGATGCGACCACACTCGCGTAGCGCGATCGCGCGCGAGTGCACGAGTCGGAGAGTCATGTCGCTCGCCGCGTGCTCGAGCGCGAGGACCTCGTCGATGCGCGCGACGCGTTCGTCCGCCGGCGATCGCATCGCCTGCGCGGGCCCGAGCGCGACGAGCGCGCGCGCTGCCTCCTGCGCATCCTTGCGCTCGATCGCGCGCCGAATGATCGCCGTGAGATCGTCGCGATGCCGCTCGAGGTCGGTGGCGAGCGCGCCGCGCCCGTCGAAGTCGGCGAGCATCTCGAAGCCGCGGTCGACGAAATGGCGCGCGTGGCGTGCGCGCGCTTCGTCGTTTGGAGCGAGCTTGCCGGCGGCGTACTCGCGAACGGTATCGAGCAGCGAAAACTCGCCTGCCGAGTCGGAGCGCGCGAGGCTGTGCCGAACGAGGGCGTGCAACGCGTCGAGCGCAGACTCCCGCTCGAGCACTGCTTCGGCGTCTTCCAGTCGAAAGCTGCTCTCGAACAGCGACAACTGCGCGAGCGCGGTTCGCTGCCACGGCTCGAGCAACTCCCACGACCACTCGAGCGCTTGGAACATCGTCCCGTGGCGCTCGGTCTTCGCAAGCGGGTTTTGAAGAAGAGAGAATCGTTCCGCAAGACGCGCAGCGACGGCGGACAGCGGAAGGACATCGAGCCGCGCGGCTGCGAGCTCGATCGCGAGAGGGAGCCCATCGAGTCGTCGCACCAAGTCCACGACCACGTCTGCATCGCGCTCCGACAGAGCACCATGGGCTCGCGTACGCGCGCGCGCGATGAAGAGCTGCACGGCCTCGCTCTCCTCGTACGCGCTCGCGCCGTGCTCGACATCCTTCGCGGGCACGTCGAGCGGCCCGATGGCGATCATGTGCTCGCCGTCGACGCCGAGCGGCCGGCGCGACGTGATGATGAACATCGCTTGCGGCGCTGCGCCAATCCACGCGCACACGGACTGCGTCGCGTCGCGAGCGAGCTGCTCGAAGTTGTCGATCACGACGAGCACCGAGCCGCGTCGCTCGAGGATCTCGCCCACGCGTCGCGCGAGCGGCTCGTGCGGAGATTCGTCCGCGCGAACGCCGAGCGCGCGTGCCATCGCCGAGCACAAATCCGCGGACGATCGACTGCTCGCGACGTCGGCATAAACAACGGCGTGCTCCTTCGCGTAGAGCTCGGCGAATGCCGTCGCGAGTCGCGTCTTGCCGACGCCTCCGAGCCCGAGCAACGTGATGATGCGCGCGCCGCCGTCGACGGCGCTCCGAATGGCCGCAAGCTCTTTGCGCCGTCCGATGATCGCGGTCGCGTAACGCGTGAACGCAGGTTCGATCTGGGTCTCGACGTCGGGTGGTGCATCGGCTTGCGCGAGCGCACCGCTCGCTTGGAGCTGGTCGGCGAAGAGGTCGCGCATGACCGATGCGAGGTCTTCTGCGGGGAGGTCGGACGTGAGCTCGCGCATCGCCGTCACGAGATCGCGACGCATCTCGAGCGCCGTCGGATAACGACGGGCGGGATCTCGTTCGAGCGCGCGCAAGCAGACTCGCTCGAGCGCGGGCGGGCACGCGGCGATCTCGGACGGCGCAGCGATCGGCTCCGTCATGATGGCGCGGATGGTGGCCGCTGGTGCATCGCGTTTGAACGCAGAGCGCAACGTCATGAGCTCGTACATCACCGCGCCGAGCGCGAAGACGTCGGCGCGGCGATCGACCTCTTGCGACGCGCATTGCTCGGGCGCCATGTAGCTCAGCTTCCCCTTGAGGAGCCCGACCTCGGTGTGCGCGGCCACGCAATCCTTGGCCTTCGCGATGCCGAAGTCGATGACCTTCACGCAGCCTTCGAACGTCACGAAGATGTTTTGCGGGGAGACGTCGCGGTGGACGACGCCGACGTTCGCGCCGTGCTCGTCTCGCAGCTCGTGGGCGGCGTGCAGACCAGCGCACGCCTCGGCAACGATGAACGCGACGAGGTGCGGCGCGAGAGTCTCGCCGCGCTCCGCCAAACGCTGCTTGAGCGCCCACGTCGTATCGCCGTGCAAATACTCCATGACCATGAAGAGCTCGCCGTCGGCGTTGCCGAGCTCGTGGATGTGCACGACGTTCGGGTGATCGAGGCGAACGATGATGCGCGCCTCGTCGACGAACATGTCGACGAACGACGAGTCTCCGCTGAAGGCAGGCAGGATCCTCTTCAGCACGACGGGTCGCTCGAAACCGCCGGGCCCGCGCACGCGACCGAGCAGCACCTCGGCCATCCCACCGTTTGCGAGCAAGCGGAGGATCTCGTAGCGACCGAGGGTCCGCCGGCGCTGCAAACCCATGCCTCATTCCTATCACTACGCAACTGAGATGTTCAGCGCCCGGCTCGATATCAGGGAGCAACCCGATCGAAGAGCGCTCGCGGTGCGGATCTCCGCAACCTGAGAGCTTGCGAGGCCAACGCGACCACCCACACCGCATACGTGAAGAAGGCGACGCGCGGCGGCCATCCGATATGGACGCCAGGACCGTAGGCGCCAGGTCCAAGTGGAACGACGAAGAGGGCCGTGTAAACGGTGAAGCCGAGGAAACCGAGCAGTGGAACCGCTGCGATGGCGAAGAGCGCGCGACGCGCGGACGACCATGATCCGTTCTTGAGCGCAAGGTTCAATGTGATCAGTAGAGCAGCGAAGGGTAACAGCACGAGCTGGCTGCTTCCGCAGACGACGTGCAGCCTACCGATGGTCGACAGCTGCGACGGCGGCGTTCCGAGCGGATCGGTCGTGAAGAAGCCCACGCCCACCGCGCCGATGGCGCAGATGGCCAGCATCCCAACCCCGATGCGGCCACCAACACCGCGCACGTGTGGCGTAATGAGGGCGAACATCGCGGCGTAGCTCAGACCCGAGACGACGAAGGCCATCGACATGATCCAGCCGTGAGGACCGATGGCCCACTCGCTGACGGTATGCCAGGACGGATCGAGATCCGGTCTGACGAAGATCAACGCAACGAGGACGACCTGGTACGCGACGATGGCGAACATCGCTGTCAAAGCGGCGCCGCGCGAGAGATGATCTCGAGGAACGTTGGAGTTCATGACGGCTCACTTGGTCCTAGCTTCGCGACGAGATCTTCGAGTTGCTCGTACGTCTCACGCATGCCGCGCTCCATCCCGGACGCGATGGCACCGTCGAGCGCCTCCTTCGATGGGTAGAGTTGATGAACGACGAGCTGCGTTTTTCCATCGCGCTCGTCGAACGTGGCCGTGATGATGGCTTCGCCAGCGGCGCGCATCGACTCGAAGACCTGCGTCCAGACGAGCCGCGTGTGCGGTGTGACCTCCGTGTACGTGCCCGAGAACGCCATGGTCTGTTTCGCGTCGCGCCCGAAGACGTAGCGGTAGGTGCCCCCGACACGTACGTCGGCTTCGCAAGTGAACAAGGAGACGCCAAGCGATTTCGGCGCCCACCAGCGCTTGAGGAGCTCCGGTTTCGTCCATGCCTCGAAGACGATGCGCGCCCCGCCGTTGAACGTGCGTGTGACGACGAGCTCGCGATCGGAAGTGCGCTCGACGGTGGTGCGGTTCGCGGCTGCGGGTTCATTTTTTCTTTCTGCCATGGCGCTTCTCCTTCTCCTTGAGCTCTTCGACGAGCTGATCGAGTTCCTCGAAACGTTCCTCCCAGATGCGCCGATAGCGTTCGAGCCAATCGTGCAACTGGCGCAACGGTTGGGCGCGCAGCTCGTAGAGCCGCTGTTGGGCGCGCGGCTCGACGCTCACGAGCCCGACGTCCTTGAGCACGCGCAAGTGCCTCGACACCTGGGGCTGGCCGAGACGAAGCCGATCGCCGATGTCGTTGACGGAGCGCGGGCCCGCGCGCAGCAGCTCGACGATGCGGAAGCGGTTCGGTTCGGCGAGAGCAGCGAACGTCTCGATCATGGCACGTATATATTCCCACAATCATATATATGCGTCAAGGCATATTACGGATTGTGAAGCTTAACGCCCATCCCACGCACGCCAGAAATGGCGTAGCGTTTTGAACGTGGTGGGGCCGCTTCTTGTCTCGAGCCGCCGGTGTGCTTGGGGTGTCGATACATCGATGAGTCAAGCAACGGCCGATGAGGCAACCATCCACGAGTTTGGAAGGCTTGTTCGTCAGCACAAGCTCGAGAGGCTGATCGCCGTGATTCTCGCGCCGACGGTTCGCATGGGCGCAAGTGTCGTCGCCATGTCGATGCGCGTAGCTGGCTCGCCGCTCGACATCGTCATCGTCGCGACACGTGCAGAGGCTGACGAGAAGATTCGGCAATATACGTAACGCTATCGAAATGCGCTGACGTGTCGGCGCGCCCAATCGCTGAATGGCGAGGCGTCACGGCCGGTGGCTTTCGAAACGCCGTCCGCGACGACGTCGAGCTTTCCGGATTTGATCGTCGCCATGAGGTCCATGAGCGCGTCGATCAAAAGAGACGGCAGCCCGCTCTTCACCAACCCCTGTCGCATTCCGTCCGCGGGCACGTCGACGAACCGAACGGGCTTGCCGATCGCATTTGACGCCAGCCTTCACGCTGAGGCGGAGGCGGAGCGAGACATGCTGCTCGCGGATCCGACCACGCCAATGCCGGGGCGCGCGCATCTCGAAGCCGTCGCGAGCGCAGAGAGTCGAGGCACACGCGCGCGACCACCGTCGTCAGCCAGCCACCGAGATTCTCGACTTCGTGTGCGTCGGTTCGACTGAGCCGGAGCCATGCTTCCTGCACGGCGTCTTCTGCCTCGCTCGATGAGCCGAGATCCGCTCTGCCACGTTCTTCAAGTTGGCTCGATTCTCCTCGAACCGCTTCACCAAACCAATCGCGCTCGTCCATCGGTCACCTTTGTGCGTCGCCATTCGTCGAAGGGATGACGCATGAAGCTCACCCAACGTGACGGCATCGCCTATTGGTCATTCACGATCTTCGTCACGTTCACTGCAGTGGGTGCTGGTGTTTCGGACATCCTGCACCTTCAACCGCTCTACGGGATCCTGCTGCACCTCGGCTATCCACCGTACTTCGCGACGTTGCTCGGTACTTGGAAAGTGATCGGTGCCATCGTGCTCTTCTCACCACGCCTTCCATTGGTCAAAGAGTGGGCTTACGCCGGAATGTTCTGCGACTACGTCTCGGCGACCGTTTCGCACGCGGCCGCGAACGATGGCGTCGCTGCGCTCGTCGGACCGCTCGTGTCCATGGGCGCTTTGGCGGCGTCTTGGTACTTACGTCCGGCTTCGCGCACGATCCATCGACGAGATGACCTCTTCGAGGACGTTCGTCAGGCGACCTCGCAGCCGCGGTGAAATTCGTTCGAAGGCGGCGCTCACCTCGCGGTGCCGGATCTCGTCCAACCGATCCATGAACTGCTTTCCGTGCGGTCGCAGGCGGACGCGCCGAATGCGCCGATCGTTCGCGTCCTCCTCTCGTGCGACGTACTTGCCTTCGACGAGTCGGTCGACGAGCTGGCTCGTCGCCGCGAGCGAGAGGCGGAGCGTCTCGGCGAGCGCGGAGATCGTCTTCGGGCCTTCCCACAAGAGGGCGTAGAGCACGATGATCTGCGGGAACGTCAGACCGCTCTCGTACATGAACATCGTGCTCTGCCCCGCTGCCTCGCGGTTGACCACGCCGATGAGCTTCTGAAAGAGCGCGGCCGAGTCGCGCGAGCGTGCGGTGGTCATCGCTTGACCGTAAGCATCTCGCGAGTTACTTTCAAGATCGAAACTATTTCGTATGCGAAATCATCTCGTGAGCTTCCTGCGCGCGAAGGGGATGGGCCTCGCCATGGGCCTCTTCGACGTCTGGGTCCGACTGCGCCATCGTCTTCGTTGGGGCATGCGGATCCGTGCACTCGATCACGTCACGATCCCGTGCCGTGATCTGGCCGTGGCCGAAGCCTTCTACGTCGGCGTCCTCGGCGCGCGCGTCATGCTTCGCGTCGACGCGGACTTCCTCAGTCGCATGGGTCGCGCGGAGGACGCCGAGGCGGGAGCGATCCATACGTCCGTCGTATTCAGCCGCGGCACCCGCATCGATCTCTTCATTCAGCAAGACGGACAGCCTCCTCTGCTCGCGGGGCATCCTCACTATGCCTTCGCCGTCGCTCCCGGCGAGCTGCTTCGTTGGAAAGAGCGACTCACGTCGAGGGGCATTCCGACGTTCGGCCCAACGCGTCTCGGCCCACCGAGTCAAGCGTCGCTCTACTTCAACGATCCGTCCGGCAACCATCTCGAGCTCGTCTCGATCGGCTTCGTGCCGGACATTCCGATTGGCCCGCCCGACATGGATGCGCTTCGCTACGAGTGGCGGAGCCCATGAGGCGCATGGCTCGCGCTGCGATCCTGATCGCCACGCTGTTCGTCACGCTCGCTGCGCACGCCGATCCGCCGACGGCGATTCTCTCGGTGAAGGTGACGAACCTTCGATCCGACAACGGACAGCTTGGGTGCATGCTCTATGACGCAGAGCGAGGGTTTCCGAAGGATCCGAACGCGGCCGCTCAGAAGCGATGGTGCACGATCGCAAACCGCACGTCGACGTGTGCCTTCGCTCCGGTTCCAGCCGGTACATACGCGGTCGCGTGCTTTCACGACGAGAACAAGAACGGCAAGCTCGACACGGGGCTCTTCGGGATCCCATCGGAGGGGACCGTCGTCTCGAATCACGCGAAGGGATTCATGGGGCCACCGAGCTTCAAGGACGCGAAGTTCTCTTTCTCCGGTGCCGCGACCGAGTTGCAGTTGCGAATGAGCTATTGAGGCGCCGAGCAATCAAGAGCCCGATGCCGTCGAGCACGCAACGTAGTCCGAACCGGAGTGGGTCCTCGCGACGCTCGGCGGCGAGAACCGCGCTCAGCTCGGGGTAGTTCGCTCCGTATTTTTTCATCAACGTCCGCGTCGACGCCGTCCACTGCTCGTTGGTGAGGCCGTCACCTTGTCGCCGCGTCACCGCGAATTGCGCCATGCTGCGGACCTCGCCGAGCACCGCGAGGGACGCGTTGTTTCGCTCGCACGGGCTCAAGCCGGTGTGAGCGAGCGCGCGCAAACCCGCCTCGAGCCAACCGAGCTCGTTTGGGCCCATGACGCGTAGGCGACCCGTGGCCGCGAGCGACCACGGGTGCTGCTCGAAGATCCTCCACAGCTGCTGGGCCCACTCTTCGAGCTCGCTCCGCCACCCGCGGTTGGAAAGCAAAGGAGGTGGACCGATGCCGTGATCGATCATCAGATCGATCAGCTCCGCCTTGCCGGGGACGTACCGATACAAAGACATCGTGGTGAAGCCGAACTCCTTCGCCACGCGCTCCATCGACACGGCGTCGAGACCGTCGGCGTCGGCGATCGCGATCGCCGCCCGCACGATGCGCTCGAGGCTGAGGCCTGGCTTGGGACCGCGCCGTGGCCGCTCGTGCTTGCTCCAAAGAAACGTGCTCGTTCGTTTCACGTTGACTGTGTATAGTGCACACGAAATAGTATATCTTGTATACAGTTATTCCTTCGTGGAGGCATTCATGCTCGCAGCGCTTCTCGTAGCCATGGTCGCGGTCGCTTCCGTGGGCCTCGCGGCCGGGGTCTATCGCTCGGTGCGTCGGCGAAAGGTCGCCGCCGCGCTGCGAATCGCTTCGCCGCCGGGCGTCGTCGAGGAGGGATTCGTCCGCTTAGGCGGCATCGAACAGTGGGTCGGCGTCCGCGGCGAGGATCGGAGCAATCCGGTGCTGCTCGTCATCCATGGCGGCCCGGGCTCGTGCTACTCGGTGCTAACGCCGCTGGTGCGCGCCTGGGAGAAGCACTTCAACGTCGTTCAATGGGACATGCGCGGCGCGGGCAAGACGTTGGGCCGCACGGGCAAGCAAGGCTCGGGCGAGATGAGCTTCGCGCGCATGGTCGATGACGGCATCGAACTGGTGGAACACCTGCGCGCGCGTCTGGGTCACGAGAAGATCGTCCTCTTGTCGAGCTCGATGGGAACGCTCGTGGGTCTTCCGATGATCAAGCGCCGGCCCGATCTTTTCTGCGCGCTCGTCGCCACCGATCTCAACGTCGGCGTGATGCGCAACCATCCAAGCTCCTACGCTCGCGCCCTCGAGCACTTGCGCGAAGTGGGCGACGACAGAGCGGTCGCGGCGCTACAGCGAATCGGCTCCGATCCGAAGCGTTGGGACGTGCGCGCGTGGAACATCCTCAACCGGTGCACGCTCAAGACCGTGGTCGTCGGGCCCGGCGTCGATGAAGTGTTCTTTCCGCGCGCGCTGCTGTCCCCCAACCATAGCCTCCGCGACGTCATGCACTTGATCTCGGGCATCGCTTTCTCGACGGCGCGTCTGTTCAATCAGTTCATCGCGTTCGATGCACGGCAGCTGGGGATGCGGTTCGAGGTTCCCTTCTTCGTCTTTCAAGGCGAGGCCGATCCGTTCACGTTGCCCGCGCTCGCTCGAGAATATTTCGATGACGTCGAGGCTCCGACGAAACGGTTCGCCCTCATCAAGAACGCGGGGCACCTCCCTGCATTCACGCAACCCGAGCAGTTCCTCGACGAGCTGCTGACGGATGTGCGCCCTCTCGCAGTGAAACCCGCGCGATCTGAACCACGGCCAATCGCGCCCGACACGCCAGCGACGACTCCGAGGAAGCCGAGCGCGGCGTCGATGCGCACGCGTCCGTGATCGGGAAGCGTCGCGCGCGCTCACGACGAAACAGTGATGGCGATGCACGAGGCGAACGACCACGTCTTCACGCGACCATGATACGTTCGATTGCTGATGAAACGACTGGTCTTTGCTTTTGCATGCGCTTGCTTCGCGTGTGGGCCGGGCAGCAGCGGCGACGACGGCGGAACCGACGCGACGACGGACGCAACGCAAGGCACGGACGCCGCGGTCGATGCGCCTTCGGACGTGACGTCGAATGGCGACGGTGGGGCGTGTCAGGCTCAAGTCCAAGCGGTCATCGACTCGGGCTGCGTGAGGTGCTGGCCGGCGGGACGCGGGATGTGCACGCAAGGAAACGCCGCAGCGGTCGAGGGAATGCTCGCGTGCCTCACGGGGTGCTGCATGTGCTGGGACGAGCTCGATCCCAACACCGCCGGTCCGTGTATGCAGAACGTGATCACGAGCTACGGCGACTCCAACACGACCGCCGTGCAGAACAAGCTCCAGGCCGTCAGCTGCCTTTCGTATCAGGTGATCGGCTTCACCGCGATCGCGACCGAGATGAGCAACGCAGACCGCGCGACGTTCGCCACGTGTGTCGGCGCGCTCACGACGTGCGACGCGAACGCGCTCCAGACGTGTCTCAACCAGACGCAATACAACGCATCGCTCTGCCAGAACTGAAGCGGCGCATGCGCGTAGCGATGCGATCATAACGGCGCACGCACGCGGACATGAGCGTGGGCAGGAGGCGCTTCATGAAGGCGACCACTTCGATCGTGTTGGGCGTGGCCATGATCGTGGCGATGTGTTTCGGTGCTGCGTGCGCATCGCACGTCTGTCTCGGCGGGACGGACAGCTTCGGCTGCGACGTCCCAGATGGCGGCGGGTCATCGAGCGACGCACCTGTCTTTCCGGATGTGAGCGGCGGCGAGCCGTTCAACGTGGAGCCCTCGAGTCCGCAGGTCATCAACGTCGATTGCAATCAGCAAACGCCAACGGTCCTCTACGCGGCGACTGCCAAGGGGAGCAACTCACCGATCGCGGTCAGTTGGCGCGTCGACCGCGGAGAGATCGGCACGATGGTCACACCTGGGCCGATCGACCAATCGACGTTCGTACCGACGGGCACGGTCGGAAGCGTCGTCAATGTCATTGCGACGTACAACAACGCGAGCGTCGAGCGTCAAGTGTTCGTGAAGCTCACGTGCTCGCAGAGCCCCTCGTGCCCAACGAGTCAGCTTGCGACGAGCCCTGCTGATCTCCTCTCGGGTGGCGGCATCGGCGGCGTCGGTGGTGAAGGCTGCGGCGGCATCGTCACGGACACCGCCACGTCGAATGCGTTGAACGCTCCGTCGAGCGACGCTTCGCTGAAGCTCATTTATCCGTACGACAAGACCGTTTGGCCGCGCGGGCAGCTCGCGCCGAACTTGATGTGGGACTGGAGCACCGGCGACGCCGACGCGATCAAGATCGATCTGAAGACGTCGAGCGAGTCGTTCAAGTGGTCCGGCATGTTCATGGCCCCCGCGATCCTGAAGCAAGAGACGGCGCCGTTCACGGGCAAGTTCATCCGGCATCCGATTCCGCAAGACATCTGGGACATCGCGACGAACACCGCTGGGACGTTGATTCAAGGTCAGCGCGATCGACTGACGATGACGTTGACGATCGCGAAGAACGGCAAGGGCTACGGCCCCATCACGCAGACGTGGGAAATCGCGCCGGGCCGGCTCCACGGAACGGTCTATTACCAATCGTACAACACGCAGATCTTCAAGCAGTCGTGCGGAAGCGCCGGTTGTGCGGCGACGCTCGGAATCAAGCCAGGAGCGACGGCGCCGACGCTCGTCCTCGGTAGCCCGAACAAGTGCTACGCATGTCACACGGTCGCCGCGAACGGCGGCTCGTTGGTGTCGCAAGTCGCGACCCCTGACTACGGCTGCACGGGCTCTGGCGGTTGCTACGACCCTTCCGTCGATTACGACTTGGGAAGTCAGACCCTTCAGACGCTGTCGACTTCGACCACGACCGCGCCGTACGCGTTCGGCGCGCTCTCGCCTGACGGCAAGCTCCTCCTGTCGAACACGATCCCCGATCACGTCGACGCGCCGACGTTGAGCTCTCTCTACTCGCTGCCCTCGGGTAGCGCCGTCACCGCAACGGGTCTTGCGAACGTGGGCGCGGGCACGCCGGTGTTCTCGCCCGACGGCAAGCACGTCGCCTTCAACAACTGGAACGGCTCGAACGCCGACCAAAGATCTTTGATGGCCATGGACTTCGACGACAAAGCGAACCCGCCGGCGTTCTCGAGCTTGACGAAGCTCCACACGCCGACGGACCCAAGCGCCGCAACCTACTGGCCGACGTTCATGCCGACGAACGACGCAGTCGTCTTTCAAATGCAGGAGGACCACCCCCAGGCCGGATACGAAGCGCAGAGCACGCAAGGCGTGAAGGCGAGCTTGTGGTGGGTCGATCTCGCGACGAAGAAGGCGGCGCCGCTCGACATGCTCAACGGCGCGGGCTACTTGCCGACGAACGCGAGCAACACGCACGGCAGCGACGCGCACATGAACTTCGTTCCGAGCGTGAGCGCGATCAGCAGCGGCGGGTATGCGTGGGTCGTCTTCATGAGCCGTCGCATGTACGGCAGCGTCGCGACGCTCGACCCGTCTTGCAGCGACAGTCGCATCTGCAACGGCATGCTCGCATCGCCGACGCCGCTCAAGCTCTGGGTCGCGGCGATCGACTTGAACGCCGCGCCCGGAACCGACCCGAGCCACCCTGCGTTTTATCTTCCCGCACAAGAGCTCATGTCCGTCGGCGAGAAGGGCATCTGGGTGCTCGACCCATGCAAGGGCGATGGCAACTCGTGCGAGAGCGGTGATGAGTGTTGCAACGGATACTGCGACCCCGGCAATGACGGTGGCGCGCTCGTATGCGGATCGAACCCGAACGGGTGCGCCACGGCGGGCGACAAGTGCTCGAACGACGCGGATGCCGGCGTGGCGTGCTGGCGCGGGCCTCTCGTGCATCGGCGGGTTCTGCGGCATTCCCACTCAGCCCAACTGACCTTGCACGCGCAAAGAGAGTTAGCATCGATGCGTGCGTTGTCGGTCGTGCGTCGCAGTCGGCTGCGTAATGCTCGCGAGCGGGTCGGCGCGCGCCGAACCCGCGCACCACGTCGTCTTGCGTTGGCGCTCGACCGACGGATGCATCGACGAGGCCGCGCTCGCGTCCACGGTGGAGAAGACGCTCGGACACGACGTGTTCCACTCGCGCTCACGCGCCGCGGCGACGGTCTTCGGGACGATCGGAAAAAACGAGAGTGGCGGATTTCACGCCGTGGTTCGCACGGTCTCGCGCGCGACGGGCGACACGATCGCCGAGCGCGAGATTCTCGACGGACGCCGACAGCTGCAATCGGCTCGATGACTCCGCCGCCGTCGTCGTCGCGTTGATGGTCGACGGGGTCGAAGAGCCCAACGCCATGCCGAGCGCACCCACGCCTCTTCGCATCGCACGCGAGCTGCCGCGACCCTCCACGGTGGGCTTCGTCGGCGAGGCGGGTTTCAACGTCGCTCCGGGGCTTCTGCCTCATGCGACTCTCGGAGCGTTCGTCGGCGCTGGAGTCGGGGTTGGCGGTGTGTGGTCGATCACGGCGAACGTCGATCTGTGGGGACCCTCGCAAGCGACGGTGGGCGACGCTGGCGCGCGGATTTGGGCCATCGTCGGCGAAGCGCAAGGTTGCTTCGCGCTCGTGCGGCGACCGAGCGTGCGCTTCGAGACGTGCCTCGTCGGCGGCGCGGGGATGATGAGCGTCGCGCCGATCGGTCTCGTCGGCGCGGAGACCACACGCACGGCGTTGCCATTCGCGGGTCCCGCGCTCGCGCTGAGCTACCGCGTCGCGTCTGCGGTGTGGGTGCGAGCGCTCGTTTCGGCGTGGGTGCTCTTCAACGTGCCCGAGTACTTCTTTCGCGCCGGAGATGGATCCACACCGACTCTCTTCCGCACCTTTCCCGTCGTGCCCGTCTTCACGTTTGGTTTCGCCACGCGCGGTTCATAAGGCCCGAGCTCGACCAACTGACGAAAAAAAGTGTCCATCTTCATAATCGCCGCGTGAAGTGGACATGAGCACATATGGTGTCGGGAGCTCTTCAGGCCGGTTGGCTCCGAGCCACGCCCCCGATGACCAGTCTGCCCTTCGACCGAGTCTTCACCGATCACGTGCGATACGCTGGACGAACGCTACGCTACCTCGGTGTCGCCGAGGCGGATCTCGATGACGCGTGCCAGGAGGTCTTCATCGTCGTGCATCGGCGCATTCACGAGCTCACTCGACCGGAGGGCGTTCGCGCCTGGATTCGGCAGGTGTGCGTGCACGTCGCGCAGAATGCACGACGCAGCGTTCGGCGCCGCCGCGATGGGGGTGAAGCGCCACCCGACATTCCCACGCCGGCGACGCAAGACGCGAGCATCGAGCGCACGGAGCTTCGACAACGTTTGCTCGCCATCCTCGATCGATTGAACGAAGACCAACGCGCCGTGTTCGTCCTCTACGAGATCGAGCAGCTCACGATGGCCGAGGTCGCGTCGGCCGTCGATTGCCCGCTTCAAACCGCCTACTCGCGTCTTCACGCAGCGCGCGCGCACGTTCAACAAGCCATCGCCCAACAAGAGGTGTCGCCATGAAAGATCCCGCGCGCTTGGCGACGGGCGACGACGAGCTCGCGCGTCTCGTAGGCTCCGCAGAAGCGGATGTCCTCGACGACGGGTCCGTCGATCGCGTGAAGCGAGGGCTCGCGGCCGCGGGTTTGCTCGCCACCGGAAGCACGGTCGCGACGACCGCGAAGGCCACGGGGACGTTGAAGGCGCTTCTCGGTGCGACGACCACGAAGATCGCGATCGTGCTCGTCGTTGGAGGCGCGGCGACCGCGGGCGGATATCGCTACATGACGCGACGCACTCCGGACGCGGTCACGCCTCCGACGGTCACGCACGTCGCCACGCCCGAGATCACGACCCCGATCGTCGCGCCGCCGCCCGTCGTCGCGACGATCGCGCCGGAACCCGTGCAGTCGGCAACACCGGTCGCGCACGTCAAGCCTGCTCCGACCGTCGCCGCGACGGTCGCTCCCATCGAGACGAGCGCCGCACCTTCGCCACGCGAGGGTTTGCTATTGCTCCAAGCGCGCCAGCGCCTCGCCGCAGATCCACAACGCGCGCTCGATCTCGTGCGGCAACACGAGCGCGAATATCCGAACAGCCAACTCTTGCCCGAGCGCGCGAAGCTGAAGGCTGACGCGATCGCGGCAGGTGCGAAGTAACTCGGCGCGCTCATAACGCGCGCGACATGCGGACATGGAGTGAATAGGAGGCGCTTCCATGAAGGCGACGATTTCGATTGGGTTGGGGCTCGCGCTGATGATGAGCGCGCTCATCGCGGCGCCAGCGACCGGTTGCTCGTCACCCCAGTGCGTCGGGTCGGCGTCGAACGCCTTTGGGTGTGACGGCGTCGACGGCGGGAGCGTGGACGGCGGTTGGATCTTTCCGGACGTGGCGGTGGATGCGGCGCCGCCCTTCAACGTCAACCCCTCGAGCGAGCAGGTCATCACTGTCACGTGCGGGCAAACGACGCCCACGGTCGCGTTCACGGCCACGAACGGCACGACCCCGCTCTCCGTCGCGTGGAGCACGGACCAGGCTTCCATCGGAACCGTCAGCCCCGCGAGCGGCACGTCGACCACGTTCGTGCCGACCGGAAAGGCGGGCGGCATCGTGCACGTCATCGGCACTTACAACGGCGCTTCCGTCGCCACGCCGATATTCGTCAAGCTCACGTGCACGGAGAGCACGAGCGGATGCCCCGCCACACAGATCGCGACGACCACCGCCCAGCTGACGCAGGGCGGGGGCGTGGGCGGTGTCGGAGGCGAAGGCTGCGGCGCGGTCGAGACGGACACGGCAACGAACTCGGCGCTCGCGAACCCGAGCAGCGACGGCTCGACGCAGGGGCTGAAGTTTCTTTACCCGTACGCGAACACCGTCTTCCCGCGCGGCATGCTCGCGCCGAGCCTGCAGTGGGATTGGAGCATCGGCGACGCCGACGCGATCCGCATCGATCTCGAGACGGCGAGCGACTCGTTCAAGTGGTTCGGCACGTTCACGAGGCCCGCGATCCTCGCGCAGACGAACGGCAAGTTCATCCGGCATCCGATCCCAGAAGACGTCTGGGAGATGGCGACCAACACCGCGGGCACGTCGATCCACGGCAAGCGCGATGATCTCACAATCAAGATCACGCTCGCGCGTGGCGGCGTGGGTTACGGCGCGCTCGCGGAAACGGTGACCATCGCACCCGGGCGAATGAAGGGGACGATCTACTATCAGACCTACGGCACGTCGTACGTGACGAGCAGCTGGGGGATGGGCGCCGGCGTCATGGCGATCAAGCACGGCGCGACCGCGCCCGTGCTCGTCACTTCGCACAACCACCACGCTTCGCCCAATGATGATCAGCGCTGTCAGGGGTGCCACAGCGTGGCGGCCAAGGGCTCGACCCTCCTGCTCGAGGACAGTCCATCGGGTGGTTACGACTGGAGCTACGACTTGACGCAGATGCAGCCCAATGCCGGTGCGCTTCAATCGAATGGAGCGCCGCCGACGTCCGACGCGGTGCCCGACAACGGCATCGCGACGATGCCCGCGCCCGTCGATCAATACACGTGGGGCGCGATCAACCCCGACGGAACGCTCCTCTTCTCCAACGCCGGAGCGAAATGGGGCATGCCGAACTACGGCTTCGAAGGCTCGGTGCAGACGCCGAGCGTGCTGTTCTCGCTTCCGTCGGGCAACAGCCTCGTCGGCGCCGCGCAGATCCAGACGCAGCTGTCGGTGGCGAATCAGCTCTACGCGACGATGCCGGTGTTCTCTCCGGATGGCAAACACATCGCCTTCAACTTCTGGAAGGGCGGACCGGGCAGCGACGGCAAGTCGGGAGACCAGATCTCGCTTGCGGTGGTCGACTTCGATCCGAACACCCACGCCTTTTCGAATCTTCACACGATCGACACGCCGACGCAGAGCACGAGCTGCCCGAACTGCTCCGACGTTTGGCCGTCGTACGTGCCGACGAGCGACGCGCTCGTCTTTCACAGGCAGATCGTCGCGGACAACTACGAAGAGGGCGGCGACAGCTGCAATCCACACTACGGCGTCGGCAGCTACGGCCCGGCGACCGAAGGCGCGCGCGGCGAGCTTTGGTGGGTCGACGTTGCCAGCAAGATGGCGCACCGCCTCGACGCGCTCGACGGCGCCGGGTACCTGCCCACCGGCGCGCTCGAGCACCAGGACGACACGACGCTGCAATACCAGCCGACGGTCGCACCCATCGCGTCGGGCGGATACGCGTGGATCGTCTTCACCTCGCGGCGCCTCTACGGGAACACTGCGACGCTCAACCCGTGGGACAGCAACACGCAGGGAACGGGCGGATGGAAGACGCAGCCCATGACCAAAAAGCTCTGGGTGGCCGCCATCGATCTCAACGCGCCGCCTGGCACCGATCCGAGCCACCCGGGTTTCTACCTGCCCGCGCAAGAGCTCATGGCGGGCAACATGCGCGGCTTCTGGGTGCTCGACCCGTGCGAGCAAAACGGCACGAGCTGCGAGAGCGGCGACGAGTGTTGCAGCGGCCATTGTGACACGGGCGGCGACGGCGGCGCGCAAACATGCGGCAACCCGACGACGTGCGGCGGCGAAGGAGACACGTGCTCGAACGACGCCGACGCCGGGGTTCCTTGCTGCCCCGGTCTTCAGTGCTACGGCGGGACCTGCGACGTCATCCCGGTGAAGTGATCATGCGCCCCGCCGCTTTATCATGGCTCGGCGTGAGCCTCGTCGTCGCATGCGCAAAGTCGATATCGCCGAGCAGTGACGATGCAGGAAGCGAAGAAGCAGGAACCGAGGACTCGGGCACCGACGTCCTCGCTCCCATCGATGCAGATGCCGCGGTTGTCGTCGACGCCGACGCAGCGGCCGTCGTCGACGTAGCCTCGGAAGACGTGGGCGCCATCGACGTCACGAGCGACGTCAAGAGCGACGCGGGCTCTCCATTCGTTCCCATCACCATCACGAACAACGAAACGACGGCGACCGGCACGAGCTTTCAACAGATGATCACGTTCAATCCAACGCAATCGAGCGCGTACGAAGCGGTCGAAGCGCCGGACTTGGGCAACATCAGATTTTACCTCGGCACGAGCGAGCTCAAGAGCTGGTGCGAAAGCGGGTGCGACAACGCGACGAGCACCAGCGCCGTGTTCTGGGTGAATGTGCCCGGCGGAATCGGCGCGGGTGCGAGCATCGTCGTCGACATGACGTTTCAATCGACGTCCACCGAGTACGATGGAGTCTACGCGGGCGAAGCGCCGCAGCTGTCTGCGACGTATGCGCAATACGAAAATGGCAGCAGCGTCTTTGCCGATTATTGGAGCTTCGCGACGTCCACGGATCTCACGGGCTGGAACGTGGCGCGCGCGACGGCCACCGCCAGCGACGGGCTCACGCTCACGTGCACGAGCGCGGGCGCGAGCTATGCACCCTGCGGCATGGCGTATAGCTCACACGCGTTGTCCGAGCCTTACATCGCCGAGACACTCGCAAAGCCATCGACGCGGATCGTGGGTTTTGGCGTGATAACGGGTGACACACCGTCGGCGACGAGCAATCAACTGCTTGGTTTCGTGTTCGGTTATGTGTCGTATGCGTCGAGCTGGTACTGGAATGGCAACACGGGTGCTTCGTCGGGCGGGACGCTCGGAAGCAACTGGGCGGTCGTGCAGGTAGAAGCGCAGTCGTCGACGGATCTCTCGGAGGCCGTGATCGGAACGGGGAGCGACGCAATCGCCACGTGGAACGGAGCCGCCGGCTATCTCGCTTTTGGAGGAACTTCCAATGGCGACAGCATGCAAGTCGATTGGGCGAGGACGCGGATGTATCCGCCGAACGGCGCGATGCCCACGCTAGCTTTTGGCGCGCTCTCGCAGTGACATCCACGTCATAAACACACGTTCGCGCGGACATGGATGTTGCGAACGATGAACATCATGAGGCCTTTGCGCGTGCTCGCGGCGCTGGTCGTGAGCGTCGGAACGCTTCGATGCGACGCGCCATGCGAATGCTCCTCGGACGATGCATCCGCGCCGAGCGACGAGGCCAGCACCGTCGACGGCGCTCGCGACGGCTCGAGCTCGTTCGACTCGGCCGTCGATGCCGGCACCCCTACGCCGCCAGCGTGCGAGCTCGCGAGCGGCGGCACGAACCACTATGTCGATGCGGCCGTCGCTGCGTCCGGCAAGGGCACCTCGTGGTCCGACGCTTGGAAGAGTCTCGCCGACGTGAACAACGTCTCCGCGGGCGACGTCGTCTACATCAGCGGTGGCGCCACGTCGCAGACTTATGACATCAGCACGGGGTGGACGATCAAGGGCGGCAGCGCGAAAGCGTCCATTTGCTACAAAGTCGGTCAGGACGCCGGTCACGATGGGATCGTCATCCTCGATGCGCAAGGCGCATGGTCACCGCTCCATCCCGACAACTACGTCGATATCGACGGCAACGTCGGCGGGGAGCGCCATATCCACATCATCAACCCGAACGCAGCGACCGCAACGACCTATGCCTCGTTGATGAACGAGTCGAGCACGACGTACACGAGCCAACGATTTCACTACATCGAATTCAATGGCGGCATTCTCATCTCGGGCGCGGCCGGAGACGTCGTTTTCGACCACAACAAGTGGAACGCAGTGAACTGGGTGAACCGCGCGCTCTTCTTGCAGGGGAGCACGGCGACCACCGACACGAGCGTGACCGACGGCATCGTTCACGACAACGAGTTTCACGTCGCCCACCTCGCCTCCTTCCACGCGACCGGAGATGATGCCGTCGCGGGCGGCAACATCACGATCTACGACAACTCGTTCTTCGCCGAAGACGCGGCCTATGTCGGGAATCAGCACCAGGATTTCATCCAAGGCGCGAACGGATACATGACGATCTACGGCAACTACTTCCAAGACTCCGGTCAATACGGCGTCTACGGCGAGTTTCGATACAGCGGCAGCAAGCTCCATGTGTTCAACAACGTGTTTGCGAATTGCCAAGCGGCGTCGATCGCCATTGGTGGAGGCGCAGTCACGATTGACGACGTCGTCGTCGCGAACAACCTGGCCATCGGCTCGGAGATCGCAGTCAACAACGTGCTCCACGAGACGACGTATACGAACAGCCACGTCCACAACAACATCGCTCCTCAATACGACATCGATCCCCAGATCACACAATCGAACAATTTGACCGGGCTCGCGGGCATCACGTTCGCGCAATACGCGCCCGACGGAGGCACCGCCAACGACTACCACCTGATGGCGAGCTCGACCGCCGCCATCGACAAGGGCGTTAGTCTGTCGACCTATTTCTCAGCGGACAGAGATGGCGTTGCGCGTCCGCAAGGTGCGGCGTGGGACATCGGACCATACGAGTACTGCCCTGGTGGAACATGCAACTAAAACGCGTATCGTTCGTGATGGTGACTGCTTCGTGCGTCGCCGCGTGTGACAGCACCCCGGTGCCCGTCGACGCGGGTGACGCCGCTCCGCCGGCCATCTGCAAGACACCAAGCGCGCTGTCACCGATTCACTTCACGGAGGTGACGAGCGATTATGGGCTGGACGATCCGAGCTTGCTCGCGAACTCCGTCATCGCCGCCGATTTCGACGGCGATGGCTGGTCGGACATCGTCATCACGACGGGGTGGTCGCAAGCGGGCAACTTCGTCGGCGCGTCGACCGATCCACACGATGGCATGCGCGTCCGCCACCTCCTCCTCAACCGGCCCAACCCGAGCGACGCGACGAAGCGCGTCTACATCGATATGACCGACGCATCGGGAATCCTCGCGTCGCAGAGCGGCACGAGCGAGCGGGGCTTCGGCCTGGTCAACGCGGCCGACATCAACGACGACGGCTATGTCGATTTGATCACGTGTCCGGAGGACTCGAGGAACGTTCCACCCGATGGCTCACCGGGCGACAACGTCACCGATGGTTGTGCGGCGCTGCTCAACGACGGGAGCGCGCACTTCACGTTGGCGCCCGCGAGCGATCTCGGCGCGAAGGTGTTTTGGGTGCCGAGCGCCGCGCTGCTCGATTACGACCGCGACGGCTATGTCGATTTCTGGCCCGCGACGATTGCGTCGTGGCCCTATTCGGTGACGCCGCCGGTTCCGAATACGCCGCCCACGCTCTTCCGCGGCAACGGCGATGGCACATTCACGAACGTCTCGAAGAGCGTCGGCCTCCCTGCGTCGAATGGCTCCGACGCCGCGGGAACGTCGTGGCGACACGTCTTCGGCGTGACGGCATGCGACATCGACGGCGACGGCGACGACGACATGATCTTCGCCGACTACGGTCGACAAGAAAACCAAGTATGGCTGAACGACAATGGGCACTTCACCAACGCCGCACACGCGCTCGGCATCGATCATGACGACAACGAAAACTATACGGACGATCAAAGCTACTTGTGTTGGTGCAAGCACGATCCCAACGCTGGTTGTCCGTCGAGCACGCCGCTGCCGTTCAACGATGCATTCTGCACGGGTTTCTATCAAGGCGACATCTACGGACGCGGTTGGCAGCCCGGCGTGACCGACCAATCCTTCAGTCTCGGCGGGAACAACTTCACGTTCGCGTGTGGCGACATCGACGATGACGGCGACATGGACTTGATGAGCGCGACGATCGTCCACGGTGACGTCGGGCAGTCGTCCGATCCGAGCGAGCTGATCCTCAATCCTGGGACGCCGACGACGAAGTTCACGCGGCCCGGCAACGCAGCGACGGGCCTCGCGCGGCCGGCGAGCGGCTACTTGTGGAACCACGGCGACAGCTTCGTCGCGTTCGTCGACTTCGATCTCGACGGGCGCAAGGACATCTTCCTCACCGACACGGCGGTCTACGAGCTGCCGAACAGCCACACGACGCTCTGGCACCAAAAGTCCGACGGGACATTCGAGGAGATCGCAAAAACGGGGCTCCTCGACGCAAACGATTTGCCTCGCCTCGAAGGCCCGACGTTCGTCGACGTCGACGGCGATGGCGACCTCGACGTGATCATCGGCGACAACAACCTCAAGCTCCATGTCTTCCGGAACGACTCGGGACAGGAGCAGAACTTCGCGCGCGTTCGACTCGTCGGAGCGGGTGCGGGTGCAGCCAACACGTCTGCGATTGGTGCCGTGGTGAACGTGACCGCCGGAGGTCGCACACAGACGCAATACGTGAGCGGCGGCTACGGTCATGCAAACAACCAGAACGATCTCGTGCTCACGTTCGGCCTCGGGTCCGCGTGCTCGATCGACGCGATCGACGTGCGATGGCCCGACGCTGCGGGAACGCACTCGACCTTCACCAACGTCGAAGCAAACTACGACGTCACGTTGCGGCAGGGATCGACGACGATCGAGTATCGGACGAAGTGAGAAGACCCATCTCGAAGGGACGTGATCAATGACAGGAGTCGTGGACGAAGGGGCGTTGGTCGAGCGCGTCGCGAAGCTCAACCAGACTCGCGCGCTCGAGCAGTGCGTCGCGGCGGCGAGCGAGGCGCTTCCAAGCGTGAGGGATCGGCTCAAGGCCGGGTGGCTTTACTACTATAAGTACAAATCACTCTACGAAGCCAAGAGGTTCGAGGAGGCATATCGGTTCTTCTACGAGATGACCGGGCCGAAGGCGACGGCGCTCGTCTTCACGACCAACAACGCGATATGGGTGCATTCGGTCGCGATGGAGCTCGCGTGGCGTGTGAAGGACGCGCCAGCCATCGATAGGCTCGCCCAAAAGGCCATGGAGCTTGCCGTGAGCCAGCCGGCCCGCGTTCAGCAGATCGAGGCGAACCGCCGACAGCTGCTGGAGCTCCTTCAGCGCGCCGCGAGCGGAGGCTGAGCTCGGTCGGGCAGGACTGGAACATCGCGCAAGAAACTTTGTCGGACCGTTCATGCGTCGAGGGCACGTCTTCGGTTTGTCGGTGCTGCTCGGGTGTGGCGCGGCGACGAAAGGCCTCGACCATCCACGCGGATCGAGCGCGCAGGCTCGCGCCGTCGCACCATCGCTCGCGGAGCTCCTCGATCGATGCGCGGTCGATTATCCGCCGCTCGCATCGAACCGATGCGCCGCGCCGAAAGCGCTCATCGCATCGGCGCCGCTCGACATCGCATCGGCGACGCCAACGCTCGACGCGCGCTGCGAAGCAGGTGACGAAGTGGAGTGCGCGTGGGTTGCTTGGACGCTCGAAGCCAGCGCGCACGATCCAGCAGCGCGCGCGACAGCGAGCGATCGATTGCGAGCGGCGGGAGCAGGCGCGTTCGATCTCGGTGCATGCGAGGGCCGCGCGACGCGTGAATGTCAGGGAATCACGAGTGGAGCCTCGTGCTGCGATCGCGGCCTCCTAGGCTGCGAGCTCGGATGCGAGGACGCATGCCGCGACGCACGCGCGGTCGCACGCAACCACACCCTCGGCGTTCTCGAACCCGCGTGCACCGCGGGTCGCGCGCTCGCGTGTCACGTCGCCGGAATGATGTACGCGTTCGGTGCGTCCGCCGGTGGAGTCGGCGTGATCGTCGAACAGGACTCCGCGCTCGCGCTGGCCCGTTTTGCGCGCGGCTGCGACCTCGGCCTCGGCATGGCGTGCCACGCGCAGGGCATGATGCTCGAGAGCACCGCCGACGTCTCCGTGAGCTCACGCGTCGATGCGCTCGATCGTCGCGCGTGCGATCTCGGCGCTGGAGCGGGGTGTCGCGAGCTCGCGAGTCGCCATGACGGCGCATCGAGCGCGGCGCTTTACCGGCGAGCGTGCGATCTCGGAATGCCGATGGTGTGCAAGGATCTCGCGTCGAAGTGAGCTCTCACCGAATCGCGATGCGGTTCGCGGAGTGAATGGCTTCGGGCGTCGCGGGCAGCGTCGTTTTGGCGATTTGCATCGAGTGCGACGGAGGCGGCATCTGCAGTTTGACGCCGTCGAGCGTGCCGGCCATCAGGTTGACGTAGCGTGCGATCGACGAGCGCACTTCGCTCGACAATCCGATGAACTCGAGCCCCGCGGCTTGTTGCTCGACCGCGCGATCCGCGCGAACGCGAACCCACTGCACCTTCGCCGCGCAAACGCAGATGCGTCCTTCCATCGGAAGCGCGAATCGAATCGCGACTTCCTCGTTCTGCGTGAGCGGCTGCTTGGTGATGAGGAGCATGCCGCCTTCGGAGACGTCCTCGCAGCGACCGTCGACCTCGCCGGACTGCGTGCTCAGGCGCACGGGCGTGCGGTACGGCGCGCGATTGAACTTGCGTCGAGCCTCTGCGATTGGGGTTTCGAGAAGCCGCGTGACGCCATCGACCTGCGGACACGCCGCGCGAAGCGCGACGGCGAGCTCCGCGATCGTCGCGTACCGATCGCTGCGCTTCTTCGCGAGCGCGCGCTCGATGACCGCGTCGAGCGCTGCGTCGATCTGCGGCCTCACGGTTCGCGCCGACGGCGGCGGCGCGTCCGTGAGCGCGCGTTCGTAAGGAACGACGCCCGTCAGACACTCGAACAGCAAGACGCCCACCGCATAGATGTCGACGCCTTCGTCGACCTCCTGCGCGCGAAGCTGCTCGGGCGCCATGTAAGCCGGCGTTCCGATGAGAGCGTCTGGAGCGGTCACGCGCTCGGCGTGCGGCGAGGTCGGCTTCGAAGTTCCGAAGTCGACAATCTTGATGCGCTCCTTGAGACCTTCGCGGACCACCATCACGTTCGCTGGCTTCATGTCGCGATGAACCACGCCGACCGCGTGAGCCGCAGCGAGCGCGTCGCACACTTGAAGCGCGATTGCGAGCGAGTCGGCAACCGCGAGACGACCGCGCGTCGTGAGCAAGCTGTCGAGCGAGCGTCCCTCGAGGAGCTCCATCGCGACCCACGGAAAACCATCCGTCACGCCCGCGTCGGTGATCGACACGATGCCCGAATGACGAAGCTGACCGAGCGCACGCGCCTCGCGGAGCAACCGGACACGATTCCAATCCGCGCCAGGCGCGATCGGGTTCGTCGCAATCTTCACGGCATAGCGTTGCCCCGTGAAGTGATGAGTCGCTTCGTAGACGGTCCCTTCGGAACCTTGCCCGAGCGCCCGACGAAGCTCGTAGCGTCCGTCGATGATCGCTCCCGTTTGCAACCGGCTTCTGTGTTCCATCATCGCGGTACCCTCCACTCGCACTTCGTTCCCAACTGAATGAGCGGTCACTCGAAGCGGAGGGTTAGGGATCGCGGCTGATTTCCGAGGGCACTACACCTTAAGGTGTAGTTTGCACGCAAGTCGGCGTGTCAGCGCCGTTAACCCGAGCCGTGGGTGGACGTTGGTCCATGTAATGGGCTCGCGTCTCGTTCGGATTTCACCCGACATCGTCGATCCGGTCGTCGTGCGACACGCCCGACTCGCTGCCGGAGTCGCTCTCGTGTCGGCCCTCGTGACGGCGGGCGCCGCGATTCAATCGATGACCGTCGCTCCCGAGCCCGTTCGTCGCCTTGGAACGCCGCTCATCATCGCGGGCGACGTGCTCCTCTGGGTCGCGTATGTGCTCGCGCGGCGCGGACGGCTCCGCGCGACGATCTCCATCATCATGTTTCTCGGGCTGACCCTCTCGCCAGCCATCAACCTGGTCCAGCACGACCAGACGGCGTTCGGCGCCCTCATGGTTGCGGCGTTCTTGCTCACGCCGGTGATCACGTCGACGGCGCTCCTTCCATCACGAGGCGTCATCGCCATCAGCGGGCTCGCGTTTCTCGTGCTCATGGCGACGTTGCTCTTGGGCGAGCAGCTTCGCGGACAGGCCGTGTGGGTTCCGGCGATTCTCTTCCTCTGCACGACGAGCGTCTTGGTCGTCGCGAGCCGACACCGCGATGCGCTCGAGCAGATTCGCCAACTCGATTTGCAACGACGCAATCAAGAGCTGCAACACCTCCGCGACTCGCTCGAGGATCGCGTGGCCGAACGCACGCGCGACATCGCGCGCGCCTACAACGAGCTGAAGGAAAACCAGAAGGCGCTCATCGCGGCGGAGAAGATGGCGGTGCTCGGTCGCCTCACGGCGGGAATCGCGCACGAGATGAACTCGCCGCTCAGCGCGGTGCTCGCGTCCGTGTACAGCTTGACGACGCTCGTCGACGAATACGGCGCGTCGATCGGAGATGCGACGGTGACGGCGTCGGACCACCGCGAGATCGAAAAAGAGATGCGCGAGTCCGTGCACATCGCGCAGCTCGCGACGAATCGAGCGGTGGCGTTCGTGCGAGGAATCAAGGCGCAGACACGCGTGGGTGTCGTGGGTCGAAGGGAGTACTTCGATGCGAGCGCCGTGGTGCGCGATTCGGTGCTGCTACTCAATCATCAGGCGCGCGCCGCGCGGTGCACCGTCGTCATCGAGGCTCCGGAGCAAGCCATGATCGAGGGTGATGCGGGACGGCTCGCGCAGGCGATCACGAACCTCGCAAGCAACGCGATCGACGCGACGGGTGATCGAGGCGGCGGTGAAGTGAAGATCGACGTCGTCGTGGTGAAGGGCCATGTCGTCATCGAAGTCGGCGATCAAGGCACGGGCATTCCGGATCTCGTGATGCCGTTCATCTTCGAGCCGCTCTTCACGACGAAGCCGCACGGACGCGGAACGGGTCTCGGCCTCTCCATCACGAAGGAAGTCGTCGAGCAAAACTTCCGCGGCACGATCCACGTCGACACGTCGACCGAGGGCACCAAGTTTCGTATCGAGCTACCTGCTCGGGAGGGAGTTTCTCATGCCGCGTAAGCGCACCATCGTCTCGTCGGGTCGCAGCATTCTCGTCATCGACGACAACCAAGAGTTCTTGGTGTCCGCCGCGCGCATCATCGAACGAGACGGCCACGAAGTGCTCACGGCGAGCTCGGGTGAAGAGGGCTTGCGCCTGCTCCAGTCACGCCGCGTCGATCTCGTGTTCGTCGACTACTTCATGCCCGGCATGACCGGCGAGACGTTCGTCTCCGAGCTCCGCAAGTTCGACCCAACCGTGCAAGTGATCTTGCAAACCGGATACGCGAGCGAGCACCCTCCGCGCGAGCTCCTCAGACGGCTCGACATCCAGGGTTATCACGACAAGAGCGACGGTCCCGACAAGCTCGCACTGTGGGTGGATGTTGGCCTGCGTGCAGCTTACACGGTGCAGTTGCTCGACAAGTCGCGCCGCGGTCTCGAGTACATTCTGAGCGTCACGCCGGAGCTTCATCGCATCCAGCCGCTCGATCAACTCCTTCGCGGCGTGCTCTTGCAGACCGTCGGATTGCTCGGTGCGGTCGATTCGTTCCTCGCGGTCACGCCGAGCGATGCGGCGAGCAACGAGGGATTCGTCGCCACCGTCCAAGCTGGTGGGAAGCTACGCGTGCGCACGGGCACGGGCCGTTACGGATGCGCAGATCCCGACCTCGACGAAACGCAACAGAACGCGCTCGCAGGCGTGCTTCGCGATGGCATCGTTCGAGTCGACGAGCGAGGCACGTTCGCGCCGCTGCGCGTCGGCGACACGACTCTCGGCGTGATCTATGTGGATCGCCGAGTGACTCAACCTCGCGACATGGAGCTTGTCGCAGTGTTTGCGAACCAAGCGGCGGTTGCGATCCACAACGCGTCGCTTTACGAGCTCGCCGCGGTCGATCAACTCACGCAAGTCCACACACGCCACTTCTTCAAGCAAGCGCTCGTGCGCGAGCTTCGGAACGCGTACCGACTCGGTGGGAGCGTTGGCGTGTTGCTCATCGACATCGACGACATGAAGACCATCAACGACGTAGGCGGGCACCTCTGCGGAGACCAAGCGCTCGCGGCGGTGGGAGGCTTGTTGCGCCAATGCACGCGCGCGACGGACGTGATCGGTCGATACGGCGGCGACGAGTTCGTCGTCGTGTTGCCCCAAACGGATGCCGACGGCACGCATGTCGTCGCGCGCCGGATCGTGGAGACGGCGCGACGCCTCCATGTCACCAACGCGAGCGGCGCGATCCTCGACGTCAAGCTCACCGTCGGAACGGCGACTGTCGACGCACGCCATGCTCCAAGCGGACCACGCTCATCGGGATATTTCGAAGCGATGGTGCAGCAAGTGATCGACACGGCCGACGCGGGTCTCTATCGCGGCAAGTCGGCGGGCAAGGCGCGTGTGCTGTCCGCGCGACCCGTGAGCTGGCCCGTCGCATCGCTGCCACCTCGGTGAGCTCGCCGACTTGATTACGCGCGGGCACGTGCGACTATCGCAGTTTAACTGGAGAGTTCATGACGGACGTCGCCCTCTTCGATAAGCGATACCGGCTGCATCGCGGAATCGCGCGTGTCACGAACGGAGGCGGCGTCTATGCAGCGGAGCACATCTTCACGCACAAGCCGTGCGCGATCAAAGTGTTCGACGCGAACGTGCGCGAGATCGTGCGCAAGCGCGCGTTTCGCGAGATGGAGACGCTCGCGCGTGCGCAAGGACCTGGCATCGTCGAGTTTCGCGATGCGGGCGAGGTGGCCGGGCGCGTCTACATCGTGACGGAGCTGCTCGAGGGTCGCACGCTCGGCGGGCTGCTCGCCGCGAAAGGACATCTCGCGATCGCCGACGCCGTCGCGGTGTGCGCACGCATCGCAAACGTCCTCGCGCGCCTTCACGCGATCGGCATCGTCCATCGCGACGTGAAGCCGCTCAACGTGCACGTGAGTCACGCGGGCGCGGTTCACGTGCTCGATCTCGGCATCGCGAAGCTCGTCGATCCCACCGCGAACCTCGAGAAGCTCACACAAGAAAACGCGCTGCTCGGGACGCCCGAGTACATGGCGCCCGAAGCGCTGCTCGCATCGCCTGACGTCGACCAAGCCGTCGATCAGTACGCGCTCGGCGTGACGATGTACGAGTGCCTCACCGGCGTCGTGCCATTCGAGGGATCGTACAGCGACGTCGTGAAGAAAATGTCGACGCCGATGAAGCCCGTGCGTGCGCTTCGACCCGACGTTCCCGAAGAGCTCGAGGCGTTCGTTGCACGCGCGCTTCGACACGAGCCGAAGGAGCGGTTCGGGAGCATGAGCGAGATGCACGCCGCGCTCGTCGCGATCGGCGCACGCGCAGCAGAGCTCGAGCTCCCCGCCGAGCGCGAAGGCCAGGCGCGCGTCGCGGCGACGATCGCCGATTCGCCCAGCGCGAAGCGACCGCAAACGCGAAGGCGTCACCCGCGAGCGCCGTACGCCTCGCTAGCGCGCATCGAGCGCGAGGATCGATCGGGGATCGATGGGCGCGTTCAAGAGATCTCCGAGAGCGGATGCCAGTTCGTCGCCGAACAATCGACGAACGCGGGCGAGACGGTCACCGCACGCTTCTCGCTCCCCATCTCGGGCCGTGTGATCAACATCGTGTCGATTTGTCGCTGGACGCGCGCGACGCGCGTGGCCATGGCCGCAGGATTCGAGTTCACTTCGGTCTCGGCCGATGCGCTCGAAGAGATACGCAAGTACGTCTTGCTGATGGGCGGCGACTAGCTACTCACCGGTCGTTGCCATCGAGCACATCGCGCACCTTGCGGGCGAGCGCGTCGGGCGTGATCGGTTTCTGCAAGAAGGCCACGTCCGAGTCGAGCACTCCGTGGTGCACGATCGAGTTGTCCGTGTAGCCGGACATGTAGAGCACCTTCATCTGCGGGCGGATGATCTTCAGTCGATCGGCGACCTGACGACCGCTCATCTTCGGCATGATCACGTCCGTGAGCAGAAGATGGATCGTCGCGCCGTGCTGTTCACAAATGAGGAGCGCGTCGCCACCGTTCGCGGCTTCGAGCACGTGATAACCGTTTCGCCGCAAGATGGTCGACGTGAGCACGCGCAGCGCGTCGTCGTCCTCGACGAGCAGGATGGTCTCGACGCCACGCTGCGTGTTCGGCGGAGGCGGAGCGGTGGTGGACATCGCGTCCTTGTCCGAACGCGGGAAGTACACTTTGAACGTCGTCCCCTTCCCGACCTCGCTGTAGAGCCAAACGTGGCCACCGCTCTGCTTCACGATCCCAAAAACCGTCGACAGTCCGAGGCCCGTTCCGCGGCCGACCTCCTTCGTCGTGAAGAACGGCTCGAACACGCGCGCCTGCGTCGCGGCGTCCATTCCCAAGCCCGTGTCGGTGATCGCGATCATCACGTAGGCGCCCGGCGTGACGCCGGCGTGTTGCGCGGCGTACCCCGCGTCGAGCACGACGTTCGCGGTTTCCACGGTGACTTTGCCGCCCGTCGGCATCGCGTCGCGCGCATTGACGATCAGATTCATGATGATCTGCTCGATCTGACTCGGATCGACGAGCGTCGTGCCGAGCTGGGCGGCGAGCAAGACCGTGTATTCGATGTCCTCGCCGATGAGACGCCTCAGCAGCGTCTGCATTCTCTTGACGATCTCGTTGAGGTTCGTCGGTGCGGGCTGGAGAATTTGTTTGCGGCCAAACGCGAGCAGTTGGCGCGTGAGATCCGTCGCGCGCATCGCGGCTTTGTGGACCTCGCCGAGGTCCTCTCGCATCGGGTCGCCCGCCTTGAGACCTTCGACGAGCATCGAGCTGTAGCTGAGGATGACGGACAGGAGGTTGTTGAAGTCGTGCGCGATGCCGCCAGCGAGGCTGCCGATCGCTTCGAGCTTCTGCGTTTGACGCAAACGTTCCTCGAGCGCGCGTCGGTCGGTTGCGTCGCGGATGATGGCGAGCGCTGCGGGCTGCCCATCGACCGATGAGGAAGCGAGTGTGATCTCGACTGGGAACATCTTCCCGTCTTTGCGCCGCGCCTGGATCTCGCGCGCGCCGCGCACGCGACGCGACTCGGGATTCGCGAAGAAACCAGCGCGAAGGTGAGGATGTCGTTCGCGCGAGTCCTCACCCACGAGCGCGTCGACTTCCTCGCCGACGAGGTTCTCATGGCCGAACATCCGGTGGGCCTCGGCGTTCGCGATGAGGATCTTGCCCTCGGCGCTCGTGAGCAAGATGGCGTCTGGCGCGACGTCGAACAGATCGCGGAAGCGGCCCTCGGCTGCGCGCAGCGCTTCGTCGGCGCGGCGGCGCGCAGCGCGCATCTCGGCTTCGCGGAGCTCGCGTTCGACGGCAGGTACGAGACGCGCGAGCTTGTCTTTGAGGAGGTAGTCGCGCACGCCGAGCCGCATCGTTGCAACGGCGACGTCTTCGCCGATCGTTCCGGACGTGATGATGAAGGGGATGTCGAGGTGCTTCGACTGGAGCACGGCGAACGCTTCCGGCCCGCTGAATCGCGGCATCGAATAGTCGGAGATGACGATGTCCCACGTCTTTCCGTCGAGCGCCGCGCTCATGTCTTCGGCGGTCTGCACCCTCTCGAGCTCGAGCTCGAAAGCACGGCGCAACTCGCGCGTGATCAGCTCGGCGTCCTCGTCCGAATCTTCGACGAGCAGCACTCGCACCACCGGTTTCATGATGGCGCACCCATCGTCACCACGCATCGTACACATTTCACGTCTCACGATGCCTGCGGACGACGACGTTCCAGACGGTCGGGCGAAACTACACCCTAGGGTGTAGAAATGGGTTCTATCCGTGATTGGATAGTGCCCGGCACACGGAAGTGATACCGTATGCGAAGGAGGGTGCGTCCAATTGCATCCAATCGACAACGTCGACAAAGGATGCGTTCTGCTGACTGACGACGAGGATGCGCTGCGGCGCGCGTTCGCGCGGAAGCTTCGCAGCGTCGGGCACGAGATCGTCGAAGCGTCGAGCGGGAATCACGCGCTCGAGCTTTTGACGCAACTCGATATCGACGTCGTCGTGAGCGACATTCGAATGCCCGACGTCGACGGTGTCGAGCTGCTACGTCGTGCGCACGCGATTCGACCCGACATTCCAGTCATCTTGATGACTGGCGCGCCGGATCTCGAGAGCGCTGTGAAGGCCGTGGAGTATGGCGCCTTCGAATACCTCACCAAGCCCGTCGAGCTCGCGAAGCTCACAGCGAGCGTGGGGCGCGCGGTGCAGCAACACCACACCACCACCGAACGCCGTCGACTCGTCGACTCGGCGACACGCCAGAAGAAACAGTCCGCAGCGAGAGTCGCCGCCGAGCTCGGGACTGGCAGCGTGCTCGCAGACAAGTATCGCATCGGCACGCTGCTGGGTTTTGGCGGCATGGGTACCGTCTACGAAGCCGTTCGCGAAGACCTCGCGCGCATGAGCGTCGCGGTGAAGGTTCTTCATCCACGACACATCGATCGCACGGATCTCATTGCGCGCTGTCGTCGCGAGGCGGAGGTCGTCGCGGCCATCAATCATCCGAACATCGTCAAGGTTCTCGACTTCGTGTCGGAGTGGGACGGCCCGCCGTTCCTCGTCATGGAGCGACTCCACGGGACGACGCTTGGAGCGGCGATCGAGCGACAGCAGTTCTCGCAAGAACGCGTCGCGTTCATCGCCGCTCAGGTCTTGAACGCACTTGGCGCTGCGCACGCGTCGAACGTGATTCACCGCGACCTGAAACCCGACAACGTGTTTCTCACGACGATTTCGGGTCTCGACGACGTCGTGAAGCTGCTCGACTTCGGGATCGCGAAGCCGCTCGATCCTTTGTCCGGCAAGCTCACGGAGACCGGGATCGTTCTCGGAACGCCCGGATACATCGCCCCCGAATACGCACGAGGAGAGAACGTGGACACGCGCGCTGATATCTATGGTGTCGGCTGCATCATGTACGAAGCGCTCGCGCGACATGCTCCGTTCAGCGGCGACAACTACAACGCCATCTTGTTCGCAATCCAACACAAGGACCCTGAACCGCTGCGCTCTCATCGGCCCGATGTGTCGCCGGAGTTGGCCGCCATCGTGGCGCGTGCGATGGCGAGAGATCCAGCCGATCGATTTCAAACGGCCAGCGCCATGGAGGCCGCTCTCGCGCCGTGGCTCGCGCGTTCTTCTGGCGCGCGCAAAGCGTCGGCACCTTCGCTCGCGGCGGCACCGACGGTTCCCGTCCGTCGCGGAGAATGACAGATGGATCCCACCAAGCGCGTCACGGTGCCCGAAATTCCGCGTCACGACACGATGACGGTCGCGGCACCCGCACGAACCGCCGCAGGTCAGAGGTCCGTGCTCATCGTGGATGACGAGCTCGCGTTGTCCAAAGCGCTCGCACGCATTCTTCGCTCTGCGAACTTCGAGGTCACGACGACGACGAATCCGAACGAGGCGCTCGAGGCGATCATGCGCACGCCCTTCGACGTCATCCTCAGCGACATCCACATGCCTGGAATGAACGGCATCGATTTGCTGCGTGTGCTTCGTGCCTACGATCTCGACGTACCGGTGATTCTCATGACGGGCAACCCGACGATCGAGACGGCCGTCGAGGCGCTCTCGCTCGGCGCCTTGCAATACCTGCCGAAGCCAACGCCGAACGACGTCTTGGTGCAGGCCGTGGAGCGTGCTTCACGCCTTCATCGCATGGCCATCATGAAACGCGAAGCGCTCAAGCTGCTCGAGCAAGCCGAGTCCGAAGCCGGTGATCGAGCGAGCCTCTCGACGAGGTTCGACCGCGCTCTCGAGACGATGTGGATGGCGTTTCAGCCCATCGTCCTCGGTCATGGACATCAGCTCTTTGGATACGAGGCGCTCATGCGAACGGAGGAGCGCTCTCTTCCGCATCCAGGCGCTGTTCTCGACGCGGCCGAGAAGCTCGATCGCATGTCCGAGCTTGGACAGCGCGTGCGCGCGCTCAGCGCTCGAGCGTTCGAGCAAGCGCCAAAGGACGCTGTCCTCTTCGTCAACCTGCACGCGCGCGACTTGCTGGACGCGGAGCTCTACGAGAGTGCATCGCCGCTCGGACGCATCGCCGAGCGCGTCGTGCTCGAGGTGACCGAACGTGCCGCGATCAACGTCGTGAAAGACGTCGTCGCGCGGATCGCGGTGCTTCGCTACCAGGGCTTTCGCATCGCCATCGACGACTTGGGCGCGGGCTACGCGGGCCTCGCGAGCTTCGCAGCGCTCGAACCGGAGATCGTGAAGCTCGACATGTCACTCGTTCGGAACGCCCATCAATCTCCCGTTCGCCAGCGTCTCATCGAATCGATGACGTCACTCTGCAAGGAAATGAAGATCAAGGTCGTCGCCGAGGGCGTCGAGACGACCGAGGAACGTGCGTGCGTCTGCAGTGCCGGTTGCGATCTGATTCAGGGTTATCTCTTCGCAAAGCCAGGCCCGCCGTTTCCCGAGGTGAGCCTCGCTACTTGATCGCTTCTGTCAGTCGATCACGACGCGTACGTCGACTTCGTTGCCATCGAGGATCGCCGCGTAGCGATCCGCCCACGCGAGCGCAGCTTCCAACGATTGCACCTCGATGATCGAAAAGCCGGCGATGAGCTCCTTCGACTCCGCGAAGGGTCCGTCCGTCCATGTGCGCTTGCCGCTCGGTCCCGCCGCGAGACGCACGCCGCGCGCGCTCGGGGCGAGCGATGCAGCAGAGAGGAGCGCGCCCTCCGCGGTCATCTGCTTCTTCAGCGCGTCGAGCGTGGCGCTCGGCGTGCCGTCGCCTTTTTGCAGCAACAGAAAGCGGTGGTCGCGCGGGCCTTCGGGCTCGGGAACGACGCCGAGATCCCACGCCTCGACGACCGGACCGATCTCGATCTCGCAATCGCCGACGATCTTCGCGACGCGATCGGCCAACTCCATCGCGCCTTCGATCGACTTCGATTTCACCATCGCGAAGCTCGCGACGAGCTCGTTTTCGCCCGCGTACGGCCCCTTCGTCACTTCTCGCTTGCCGCCCGCGTAACGCAGCCGAACGCGCCGAGCGCTGCGATGAAGACCCGCGCCATCCTTGAACACGCCGCTCTCGAGCCCCTCGCCGACGAGCTTGCCCATGTTTTCGATGATTTCTCTCGGCGGCGGCGTGCCCGCCTCCATCTTCGAGTCGACCTTGTGCATCACGATGAATCGCATGGTGTTCGTCTCCTTCACCCTGGACGACGATCGACGCAAGTCCGGATCGACATGGCGCTCAACTTTCTTCCAGACCGGCTTCGCGCAGGATCGCGAGCACCGAAGTGCCCATCGGAGCGAGGAGCGGCGCCATCGGCATCATCGACGACAAGAGCGCGACCGATTGATCCACGAGCCGTCGCGTCTTCTCCTGTTTGCGCGATTTGTCGTGGATGAAATAGAGAACGAGCCCCATCGAGAGCGACCAAAACGCGAGGCCGAGCGCACTCCGGAGCTCTTCGGGGAGATTCTCCGCGGCGAGCGCTTCGTGAAACAGCGCGATGCTGTCGTCGCGGACCGCCTTCGTCTTCTTTCCGAAGATGGAGAGCTCGCTCGCGGGGTCGCCCACCGTGCGAAAGAGCGCCGAGAGGAGCTTGCGGTCGCGCTCGATCGTATCGAGCTTCGTGTGGAGGACGATGCGCAAGCGGGCTTCGAGCGAATCTGCGAGCTTCATCTTCTCGCGCGCGAGCGCGCCGTGCAGCTCTTGGGTGCTCGCGTAATACGCGAGGACGAGCGCGTCCTTCGAAGCGAAGTAGTAGTACGCGGCGCCGAGCGCGACGCCCGCGGCCTCGGCGACGTCGCGCATCGTGGTGCGCTCGAAGCCGCGCTTGCGAAAGATGCGCAGCGCGGCCTCGAGGATCTTCTGCCTCGTCGCTTCGCTCTTCTTCATCGATACGCGCGAGGAACGCGGCATGTGCCACCTTCACACGGATCGGGCGCGATCATCGCGGCGATCGCGCGGCGGTTGCTCGAGATCGCGCGGAAGAATCGCTCGGCGAGCGGAGCAAGCTCGGGACCGCTGATGCGGTACGACCACCCGCGCCACTCGCGGAGAGCCCACAGCGACATGATGAACGCTGAAGGCCCCGCCCACACGTCGCCGTGGTTGCTCACGACGACCAGCTCCGCGCCGAGCCACGGAACGTTGCCGTACGTCTCGCGCGCCTCGCGAGAGCCGCACGCGACGAACCTCATCGGAACGAACGCGTCCTGTTTCGACAGCCAATCGCGGCACCGCACGCAGAGACCGCATGTGGAGTCGTAGAGAACGGTGAGCGTGTCGGGCGTCATGGCATCACCGGACGGGAACGGCGCCGGCGTGCGGAGCGAACGCGTTCGGCATCAGCATGTGCGGAGCGACCGGAGGCGGGAGCTGCGCGAGGCGCGAACGGCGGCGGATGCGATAGAAGACGAGAAGATTCATAAAGTGCATGAACGCGAGCGACATGAGAAGCGCGCCGAGCTTCCAAGCGAGCACTTCGACGGCTTCCACGACCGTGCCCGCGCCATCGGCCTTCATGATGAGCGCGGCATAGCCGAGGTTCACGAGGTAGAAGCCAACGACCAGCAAGCGATTGACGGCTTCGCCGAGCTTGGGCGTGTCCTTGAACACGTCCTCGAGGAAGACCGCACCGTTGCGAAAGAGCGTGCGCGCCAAGAAGACCGTGAGCCCGAGCGTGACGGTGGCATACGTGGCGTAGACCGGAACGAGATACGGCGTTTGCATTCGGGAGCTCCTTTTCCTTGCGAAAGCGGCCAGGTTTGAACACGTTCAAAACTGACACTCTCAACTGTAGGGCCGCGTTGCGCCCCGTCAAGGGATAGTTGAACGCGTTCAAATATGCGGAAGGCGAGGTGCGCTACGCTGCGCGGGTGAGGCTCGCGTGGATCACTCTCGGCGCGCTGACCGTCGCCGCGCCGGCGCTGGCTGACGAAGAGGTCTTGGACGGTCAACCATGCGCGACGAGCTCGGAGTGTGGACCGCTCAAGTGCATCGACGAACGCTGCCGCGACGTCTCCGGGGTGCTGCGCGGAGAACGTCCGTCATGGGCAGGCACGACGGGCCACGTTGCGATGTTCGGCGACGGCGAAGGCTACGGCAAGTTGATCGCCGCAACCGACATCGCCGCGACGCTGACCGAGCCGTTCCTCATGGTCGCGACGGTGTCGACCGCGTCGCCGGTCAATTCGGTGCTCGGCGTAATCTGCTTCGTCCCGACGGGCTTCGCCGGACCCATCGTTCACGCGATGCACCGCCGCTTCATCCCTGCCGTCATCAGCTTCTTCGCGTGGACGTCGCTCGCGGGCTCGACGTTCGTCGTCGGTGGACTCTTCGGCCTCGCGTTCGAGCAGGGGTTCGAGTTCAACTCGGTCGCGGCGTGGACCGCGGGCCTTCGTATTTGGCGGTGGGGGCGCGGCGCTCCTCACGTGGCTCGACGTGTGGATGGCGCGCAGCATCGTTCCCGAGAAGAAAGCATCTCCGAGCCTGACGCTGACGCCCGGGTTCGTTCCGACGCACGGTGGTGTGATGGCCGCGCTCGGCGGCAGCTGGTGACGGTGCGTTTCGCTATTTGTAGTCGTCCGGACCGAAGCGAACGTCGCCCAAGCTGTTCTGCTCCATGTGCGCGCGGAGCGCTTCGAAGACGACGGTGAGCGCTTCGAGCCGCGTCGATGGGAGCGAAAAATGTCGGCGTCGACTTCCGGAAACACCGCGAGCCGCGACGACACGACGTCCGAGTCGCCGGGATCGATCTCGAAGTGCGCGTGCCAACCTTCGGCCTCTTCGGGCGCGAGCGCCTCGAGCATCATGCCGAGCGGATTACATGCAAGATACACGCGTGTGAAATACAAGCGCCACGCGCTGTAGTCACCGGACGAAAACCAAAACGCGCCGAAGCGCTGCCGCATCACCTCGCCGAGGTACGCACCGATGGACGCGGTCAGCAGCGGAACCGATTCGGGCCGCGCGTCGAGCTCTTTGCGCGCGTCGCGAATGTACTGGTCGACGACCGGGAGCGTGTCGGGCGTGAAATCGAGCGCGACGTTGTACCGGCTCGCGACGAAACGCACGCACGAGGCGGCGAGCTCGACCACGTTCTCTGGTGGTGGCGTCTGCTCGACCTCATCATCGTCGAACGTCGGAAGCGAGCGACTCGAACCGTTGGAGCCGTTCGCGCCAGAGCCGTTTGACCCGCCGGAACCCATGTCCGCGGTCTTAGCACGCTGGCTTTTTGGGCCAAGCCTTCATAGGCTAGGAGATCCAAAATCCGCATTGGCATCTTCAGCGACGTTCACGCGAACTACGAAGCGCTGAGCGCCGTGCTCGAGGCATACCGCACAGAGCGCATCGACGTCTACTACTGCCTCGGCGACACCGTCGGGTACGGCGGCTCGCCGAACGAGTGCGCCGATCTCGTGCGCGAGATCGCGAGAAGACCATCCTCGGCAACCACGACGCCGCCGTCTGCGGGGCGCATGGACTACTCGTACTACTACGAGGCCGCGCGCCACGCGCTCGACGCGCACGCCGCGATGTCTCTCGCCCGAGAACATGGCGTGGCTGAAATCGCTTCCGTACGACGAGAAGCTCGACGACGATCGACGTCCTCCTCTGCCACGGCTCGCCGGTGCGTCTCGAGGAGTTCGAGTACATCTTCGCGCCGGAGCAAGCGCGCGAGTGCCTCTCGATCTGGGACGCAGCTCGGCCACATCACGCTCATCGGCCACTCGCACCTTTGCAAGGTGTTCGCGCTCACGACGAGCAGCGTCGAGGAGCTGCCATCGGTGGACTTCGAGCTCGAGCCCGACAAGAAATACATCGTCTCCGTCGGCTCGGTCGGCCAGCCGCGCGACTTCGACAACCGCGCGAGCTACACGGTCTACGACAGCGACAAGAAGCGCTTCGAGTTCAAGCGCATCGAGTACGACATCGAGCTCGCCGCCGACAAAGTCCTCCGCGCGCGCCTCGAGCGCAACTTCGCGCACCGACTGTTCATCGGCGTTTAGCTACTGCGGCGGATTGATGTTCCAGTGCGTGCCGTCCTGCGCGATGCAGTTCGTCGCGAGGTCGTGGAGCTTCGTCGCGTCGAACGAGGCGCAAAATCCGGACGTTTGATTCGACGCGAGAAACGACGTTCCCGGCACGCCGTTCTCGATGCAGCTGCACGTCGAGTCGTCGCCGCAGTCGATCTCGTAGATGCTCGTGTCGCTGCACGGCTCGTTGGCGACGAGATCGCACTCGCCGCTCGCATTCACCACGGACACGTTCGTGCACGTGACGGCCGGCCCGAGATTCTGCGTTGGCCCGCACGCGACGAGCGACAAAAGAATCAACCGCCAAGACGCCGAGGACGCCAAAGAAGAAATGAAGGGTCGCATGGCTGCTCCCAACCCTAATTTCTTTTTGGCGTCTTGGCGTCTTGGCGGCGAAAAAAACGGCGTTTAATTCGCCGGCTTTGCCGGAAGGTGCGGGACTTTCTTGCCCTCGGCACCGTTCGTCTTTTCGACGTTGGTGCTCTTTTCGAGCATCGCAGGCTTCGCTTCGGTGGCGACGGCCGCGAGTTTTTCCGGCGGAGTGCGACGGATGTTGTGCTTCGCCAAAACCATCTGCTCGATCTTTTCGCAGATGTCGGGGTGTTGCTCGAGGTACGTGCGTGCGTTCTCTCGGCCTTGGCCGATGCGCTCGCCCTCGAACGAGAACCACGAGCCGCTCTTCTCGACGATGTTCATGTCGCTCGCGAGGTCGATCAGATCACCCGTTCGCGAAATGCCCTGCCCGTAGAGAATGTCGAACTCCACCTCGCGGAACGGCGGGGCCATCTTGTTCTTCACGACCTTCACGCGCGTGCGGTTGCCGATGACCACGGGGTCTTTTCCGGCGACCGTCGACGTCTCTTTGATCGCGCCGATGCGGCGAATGTCCAAGCGCACCGACGAATAGAACTTGAGCGCGTTGCCGCCCGTCGTCGTCTCGGGCGAGCCGAACATGACGCCGATCTTCATGCGGATTTGGTTGATGAAGATCAAAATCGTGTTGGAGCGCGCGACCGTCGCCGTGAGCTTGCGGAGGGCTTGCGACATCAAGCGTGCTTGCACGCCGACGTGGCTGTCGCCCATGTCGCCTTCGATCTCCGCCTTCGGCACGAGGGCCGCGACGGAGTCGACGACGATCAAATCGACCGCGCCCGATCGCACGAGCATGTCGGCGATCTCGAGGGCTTGCTCGCCGTAGTCCGGTTGGGAGACGAGGAGCTCGTCGGTCTTCACGCCGAGCTTGCGCGCGTACGTCGGATCGAGTGCGTGCTCCGCGTCGATGAACGCCGCGACGCCGCCCGCGCGCTGCGCCTGCGCGATCGCGTGGAGCGTGAGCGTCGTTTTGCCGCTCGACTCCGGGCCGTAAATCTCCATGATGCGGCCCTTGGGATAACCGCCAATGCCGAGCGCGATGTCGAGACCAATGCTGCCGGAAGAAATGACCGCGACGTCCGTCGCCATCGCGCCGTCTTTGAGGCGCATGATGGAACCCTTGCCGTACTCTTTCTCGATGGAGGCAACGGCGAGCTCGATGGCTTTTTGGCGGTTCTTGTCTTCCATTCGCCCAGCGATACTGGGTTTGTGTTCAGTAGTCAACGTTTTGGTGATCAGTGGCTGCGACGACGAGAAAAAGCCGCATGAAACGCTGCCCGCATCGCCTTCCGCGATCGCGAGCGTGCTCGGAATCGATGCCGCCGCGCTCGGTGGTCCGCTCGTCGATCCGCAGAGGCCCGCGGGCGATCTCGCCGCCGACTTGAACGCGTTCACGACGGTGGAAGCGTGCATGAAGCAGCGCACGTCGTCGCTCGATCCGCTCGTCGGCGATGCGGTCGATGCGATCGGTTACGACACGTTTCTTCGCGACGCGTGTCGCGTCCTCGAAGCGGCGAAGACGAAGGACGCGAAGAAATGCGAGCTCATCGACGCGAGCGCCCTCCGCGCGCGATGTCGCACGGTGACGGCGATGGTCGCGGGCGACGTCGAAGGTTGTCCGCTGAAGGCGCCGAGCAAACCGGAGCTCGGACGCGATGCGACGTGCGTGGCCGCCGCGACGCGAAGCCCGGCGATGTGCGCGGGCGCGCAGAAGCGCGACAGGCCATCGTGCGAAGCGCTCGTCACGCACGACGCGAAGAAGTGCGATGCGCTAGCGCTCGATGATCAACGCGCGTCGTGCACGCGCGACGCGATGCGATTTCGTGCCGCGCTCGATGGCACCGCTGCGATCGCGAGCGTGCCCGCGCCGAAAGGAACGCTCACGATTCACGGCGACGGCAAGCCCGATCCCGCGCAAACGACGGTCGATCTCGATCTCGACGTCGGGTCCGGCGTGGTCGTCGTGATCGACGGAAAGCGCACGCGCGTCGCGTTCGGTCGCGTCGGTGAGAGCGGTTCGACGCCGCGCGCCGTGCAGCCGCTCGAGCACACGCGCTTCGCGCTCTCGTTCGCGATGTCCACGGAGAAACCGATGGACATCGCCGAAGCCGCGCTCGCGGTTCCCGGCTCGACGCAGAGCTCGTGCAGCGGCGATGCGTGCAAGCTCACGGTGAAAGTCGGCAAGCTCGAGTCGAAGCGCGGCGGCGCCGTCGAGCTCACCGTCGACGGCACGCTCGGCGGATGGCGCGTGCACGCGGACGTCGCGACGTTCGCGCGCGACGTGGTCGACCGCGCAGTCGCCCACTGATTGGGACGCACGCGCAAGTGCGCTATGTTTCCCGCATGAGGCGTGTTTGGGCCCTCGGTGGTGCGTGCATCGCGCTTGCGGCGTGCGCGAACATCCTCGGCATCGACGACGGCACGCCGCGCACCTACGACGCTTCGATGGAGGCCGGCGAGGACGCATCGAGCGACGCCGCGGCCAACGACGTCGTCGTCGACGTTCCGTTCAGCCCACTTTCGTGCGGTTTGGACGCCACGTGCAACTTCGCGATCGGCGAAGCGTGCTGTCGCGGCGCGTCGGCGTACGCGTGCGTGACCGGCGCGGATGCGTGCGCCGGCACGTACATCCCGTGCGATCGCACCTCGCAATGTCCAGCGACCGATGCAGGCCAGGAGCTTTGCTGCACGACCGACGTCCTCGTCGACGGCGGAACATACGTCGCACAATCCGTCGGATGTCATCCCGCCGCGCAGTGCTCGCCCATTCCGACGCACTACATCTTGTGCGGAAATGACAGCGCCGCCGATTGCCCGCCCGAAGCAGGATGCTCGGCGAGCGTGTCGACGCTTCCACCGTTCTTGCTCTGCAAATGAAGCTCTACGTGATGCGGCATGGCCCCGCGGAGGATTTCGCAGCGAGCGGGCTCGACGGAGACCGCTCGCTCACGCCCGGCGGGCGCGATCGCGTGAGGCTCGTCGCGAAGCTCTTGAAGGATTCGGAGGAGGCGCCGCGCGTGATCATCTCGAGCCCGCTCGTGCGCGCGCTGCAGACGGCGGAGATCGTCGCATCCGAGACGGGCGTCACGCACGTCGAGACGTCGCGCGATCTCTCGCCCGGCGGAAACGCGCACGCGTTCGTCATGGCGCTCGCGCGCGACGACAAGAAGCGCGCGATGGTCGTCGGTCACGAGCCCGATCTCTCGACGCTCATCTCGTCGCTCCTGCCGAGCGGCTTCGGTCACGACATGCTGAAGGCGATGGTCGTCGGTTTGTCGGTTCGCGGCGAGGTGCGGCTGAGGTTCGTCTTGGACCCTAAAGCACTCCATATCGAGCGCGTAGCCAACTCCGTGTAACCAGCCGCGTTCGCCTGAAAACCACATACGCCTACAGCGGATCTTGCGGGCATTTTTGGGGGTGTCGCACACCTGCTCAAATGTATGAATTTGCAAATGAAAAGGTCGTTCCTTGACAGTCAGGAAGCGGCCCCATATCCCAACTGCATGACCGCGCGCAGCTCCGTTCCGCTTCTCTCGCCGCGGACAAGCGCGCTCGCGATTCGCGTACCCGAGCGCGTGTCGAACGATGTCTTTCCGCGCGTCTCGCCGCGACTCTTCGTCCACGAAGGCGCGCGTCAGTCGCTCGAACGGAAGCTGAGCGTCGGCGCGCCACGTCCGGTGCTCCTCTCGATCACCGACAACCGCCACGCGATGGTCTCGCACAGCGAAGAGCGCGGCGTCGTGCGCGCGCGCGTGCACCACATGTTCCTCGACGCGCCGGCGCGCGTGCAGAACGCGCTCGTTCGTTACGTCCGCGAAGGCGACCGCGAGGCGAGCGATCTCATCGGTCGATACATCGAGGCGAACACCGTGCGCCTCGCGCGCGCATCACGAAACGCGCGCCTCGTCTCGCAGGGCAGGCACCACGATCTGCTCGCCGTCTTCAAGCGCCTCAACGACGCGTACTTCGACGGCGCGCTCCACGCGCTCGTGACGTGGGGCCCGCGCACGGGTCGCCCGAAGAAACCGCGCGCGACGATCAAGCTCGGGAGCTACGCCTTCCAAGACCGCCTCATTCGCATTCATCCCGCGCTCGACAGGCGCTGGGTGCCGCGATACTTCGTCGAATACGTGATGTTCCACGAGATGCTCCATCACGCGATGCCCGCGACGCGCGGTCCAGGCCGGCGCCTTCTGCACCCGCCGGAGTTTCGCGAACGCGAGCGCGAGTTCCGCAAGCACGAGCGGGCTCTCGCGTGGGAGCGCGCTCACCTCCATCGGCTCCTCCGCGCGTGAAGCGTTCGGGTTTTGGGGCGGTCGTCCTTTTGTCGAGCGCCGTCGCGCTCGCGGCGCCGCCGCGGAACGAAGCGCAAGAATCGGCGATCGACAAGGAGCTCGCGGCCGTCGATGCGTCGCTCGTGGAGACGGCGCACGAAGCGAACGCTGCGTCCGATCGCGGAGAGCTGCAGGCGGCGACGCGCTTGTATGCGCAGCTCCACGAGCAGGCGCCATCCGTTGCGTCGATCACGCGAAGGCTCTGCACGGCGGAAGCGCGTTCGGGGTTCGTGAACGAGGGCATCGCGCATTGCAGAGAGGCGCTCGAGCAAGACGAGTCCGCGGAGAACGAGGCTGCGCTCGCGATGGCGCTCTTGATGCGATTCCCCGTCGATCCGGAGAGCTCCAACGAGGCGTTCGCGCGCGCGAGCTCGGCGGCGACGCGCGCACCCGACGCCGAGTTCGCGCAGTCGACGCTCTGCGAGTCTGCGCTCGAAAGGAACGCGACGAGCACGCTCGATGCGTGCAGCGCGAAGCTTCGAACGATCGCGCCGAGCTCGCCGACGACGCATTTGTATTTGGCGATGGCGCACGCAGCGCACGACGATTGGGATGACGCATCGCGCGAGCTCGAGAGCGCGCGCGCCGCGGGATACGGCGACGCCGCGTATGAAGTCGTGCGCGCTCAAATCGCCGAGCGCCACGAGCACCGAAAGCGCGAGGCGATCGGGACGGCGATCCTCGGCTCGCTCGCGTCGTGGATCGGTGCGCTCTTCGTCCTCTTCGTCGTCGGGATGATGGCGAGCGACGCGACTTCGCGTTCGCCGCGCAAGACATCCGTGATCTATCGGGTCGTGCTTCGCGTCGCGTCGCTGCTCTTTTGGCCGTCCGCCGTGTTCTTCGCGGCGCTCTTTCTCTTCGGTGTGTTCGAGATCGTCGGGTGGTTCTTGGTGCTCGCGGGCGCTTCGAAGTGGGTGTTCGCGGCGGTGGGCGCGGCGGCTCTCTACGTCGTCATCTCGACGGCACGCGCGCTCTTCGCAAAGGTCGATGATCCCGATCTCGGCGCGCGCATCAAGCCATCGAAGGAGCCAGCGCTGCGCGATGCGCTCGATGGGCTCGAGTACGACGAGCTGTGGATCGCGCCGAACGCGTCCATCGAAGCGATTCGTCATGGGCGCGCGAGCGCGCTCGTCATCGGCGCAGGCGCGCTCGCCGGGCTGCCGACGCGCGGGCTCCTTGCGATCGCGACGTGCGAGCTCGGACGACTCGGCGATCCGTACGTGACGAAGTGCGACGCGCTCGACGCGCTCTCGGAGCGCATGGAAGCGCGCGGCATCGCGACGCGAGCGAATCCCGCGTGGTGGTTCGTGCGTTTGTATCGCGCGTTCTACAAACGCATCGCCGCCGGCGCGCTCGACGTCGCCGATGCGCGCACGGAAAAAACGGTGAAGTCGCGATACGGCGGGAGCACGCTCGCCGAAGCGCGCGAGCACCTCGACCGCCGCACGATCCTCGTGAACGAGCGCATGGCGTCGATGATCAGCGGCGCGCTCGACGGCGAACGCATCGCGAACCTCTTCGACGGAGACGAGAAGAAAGACGAGGACGCGTGGTCGCTCTTCTCGGATCGCGCGGCCATCGAGAGCGACATGAACGAGCGTCTCCGCGCGCGGCTGCGCGATCGCGCGGGAATCGAGATCGATCAGGCGAGCAGCGCGTCGAGCGTCGCGCGCGCGTAGCGAGCTGCGACGTCGAGCGTGCGTTTCGCGCCGTCCGGTGTGCGCGCGATCGGCGGCGCGACTTCCATCACGTCACCCGCGCAGAACGTCACCTCGCGCGCGAGGCGTTCGATGAGCGCCACGACGAAATCGGGATCGAGGCCGCGCGGCTCGGGTGTTCCCGTCGCGTCGACGAAGCGTTCGTCGGTGCCGTCGATGTCGTTCGAGAATTGAATCGCGCGGACGCCCGTTTGCTTTACATGTGAAGCAATCGCTTCGATCGCGGCGGCGGGATCCGCGAGGCATTCATCGGCCCAGAACTGCCGAACGCCGAGCGTGCTCTCCCAATGCCCGCGCTCGTGGCGCGTCGCGCGGATGCCGACTTGAACGAGCTTGCCGTTTCGTCCGACGAGATCGTTGGCGTGGTACGACCACGTCGCGAAGCAGTAGCGAACGCCGAGACGATCCGCGAGCAAGTCGGTGTGCGCATCGATCTGCACGATGCCGAATGGCTCGCGCCGCGCGCGCTTCAGCGTCTCCGTCACCGGCCACGCGCACGAGTGATCGCCGCCGAGCACGAAGGGCTTCACGTTCGGGTTGATCGCGAAGATCGCTTCGAGCGCGCGCGACTCCTTCGACAGCGGCGACACCGGGAGCGAGCGACGCGTCGAGATGGAGACGTTCGGATATTGCGCGTCTTGCGATGCGCTCTTTTGCGAATCGGAGAGCATGTCGTCGTGGAGGAGCTGCGGAACGACGAGCACGTCACCGACGTCGACGACGCCTTCGTCGTGCCATGCGCTCCGATCGCCGCGCGGATCGCTTGGGGCCCATGTTCGCGCCGCGCAAATAGCCAGCGCCGACGTCGGAGGGAACGCCGAGCACGACGACGCGCGCCGTCGCGATGCGATCGAGCGCGCGCTCGAACGCCGCTTGAATCGCGGCCTCGCCCGTCACGCCGTAGAGCCGCTCTTGCATCGCGCGCTGCTCGGCCGAGCCGGTCGACACGACGTAGATGCCGCCGCCCGCGGGACGAAGGAGCTGAACGAGCACGTCACGCGGCGTCATGATCACCAGAACGTATGCTACGAATCCCGCATGGTCGACCGCGGGATGATTTTCGTCACGCAAGCGGTTGCCTACTCGATGCTCGCGTCCTGCTCGAACGACACATGCGGCGCACAAGGATTCGACGTGCTCGCCACGTCGGACGCGATCGCGACGCTCGCGGTGTCGGACGTCGCTTGCCAAGGTGTCACGCCGTCGTGCGTCGCCAACGACGACGCGGGATCGTGCGCGAAGTTCTACGTCGTGCCCGTCGCGCAGGGGAACTGCCACGTCGACGTGACGCTCGCGAAGGGAACGACGTTCGCGACGGACGTGAAGATCGTCAGCGGCTCGGGATCGTGCGCGGGATTTTATCCATCCGCGATCGGCGATCAGATGATCGAGGTTCCGTGAAGCGCATCGTTGCGCTCGGCGCGCTCGCGTTCGCCTGCGCGTGCCCCAGCCCGAAGTATGGACCGCCGCTGCAGCCGTATCACACGATCGGACGCGTCGATGTTCCCGTGGGTCCGACCGCGGCGCAGAAGGCTCACATGTCCCCGATCGCGTCGCTCAAAGATCGCGCGGTCGGTCCGGTGCTCGCGCGATCGGAGAAAGGCGCGCTCGCCGTGTACGTCGCGGGCGCGCAAGGCGCGCAGCAGCGTCCGGTCGTTGCGATGGCGCTCGGCAGCAACGGCGCGCCCAAAGACCAAGCGCGCATCGTCGCGCAAGCCGCGCCGGACACGAGCTCGCTCGTCGTGCGTCGCACGGAAGCGTCAGGCGGTGGTTATCTCGTCGCGTGGACGTCGCTCACCGATCGCGGCGAGTCGCTCAGCCTCGTCGGCGTCGGCGATGATGGCGTGCCGCGCGCAGCCGCGCTCGAGCTCGCGCGCACGAACGATCACATCGTGTGGACGGAGATCGTCCCGACGTCGCACGGTGCGGTGTGCGTGTGGGCCGAAGAGCCTCCGCAAGGCGCGGCGAACGTCCTCGCGCAAGCACTCGACGCGAGCGGAAAACCGCGCGGCGTGCCGAGTCGCGTGATTCGCGGCGTGTCGTCGTGGCAAGCAGTGGAGACGGAGAATGGAGTCGCGCTCGCCGTTGCAGCGCAAGGCGCGCTCTCGCTCGTGAAGCTCGATTCGGAAGCGCGCGTCATCGGCGAGCCGCTTCCGATCGCGAAGAACGTGTCGGCGGACATGGACGCCGTTCGCACGAAGAGCGGCGCGATGATCTTCGCGTGGACGGATCGCTCGAAGACGGATCCGCAAGTCGTCATCGCGGGCGTCGATGCGCAGAACAAAGTCGTCGCGGCGCACGCTGCGCTCGTGGATGCGGGCGCATCCGTTCTCGTCAGCGTGACGGCGAGCGACGCCGGCGTGCTCCTCTTGTGGGAAGGCGCGCACAAGCGCGAGCGCGTGAACCGTCGCGTGCAGATCGCGTCGCTCGTCGATGCGTCTTCGCCCGCAACGCCGAAGCGCTCGCTCGATCTCGCGGGCGGCGCGGCGATCGAAGCGCGCGCGCGCGGCAACGGCTTCGGACTGATCGTGTCGGCGCGCACGTGCACGCTCGCGGACGTGTGCGGCGCGGTGGCGCCGATGTTCGTGCGCCTCGATTCGTCGCTCGAGGTCGTGCAAACCGAAGCGCTCGTCTTGGGTCCTCCCGTGTCGCTCGCGTGGAGCCTCGACTGCAACGCGTCGTCGTGTCTCGCGCTCGCCGCGGGTCCCGATTCGCCGACGAGCGTGTACGCGGTCATCTCGCCGAGCGTCCGAGCGCGCACGCCGCGCCCGTCGCGAAGGCGCTCCCCGAAGATGCGCCGCGCATCGCCTCGACGACGACGCTCGCCTCTGGCGCGCAAGTCGCGGACGTCGCGAGCGCGCACATCGGCCAAGGAACGGGAGAGACGTCGCTCGTCGCGTCGATCGTCTCGACGGGCACGGACGAAAAAACGCACGAAGAGCACGCCGCGCTTCGTCTCACGATCGGGACCACGACGACGACGCTCTCGACGAAAGCACTCGCGACGGGCGGAGTCGCGATGATCCCGTCCGCGAATGGAAAAGAAGCGGTGCTCGCGTACGTGTCGAAAGACGCGAACGCGCGCGTTCACGTCGTGCGACTCGACGACAAGGGAAACAAACGCGGAGACGTGACGCTCGGTGCGGCGCGCGGCGAGGCGAGCGACGTGTCGATCGCCGCGGCGTTCGGCGGGTACGCGGTCGCGTGGGTCGACACGCGCGATGGCAACGGCGAAGTGTACGAAGCGATGATCGCCGCAGATCTCTCGGGCGCGCGCGAGACACGCATCACGAACGCACCCGGCGACGCGACGGACACCGCGCTCGCGACGACGCAGACGAGCGTCGTCCTCGCGTGGGCCGATCCGCGCGAGAGCCCGCACGACGGATTTCGGACATCTACGCGATCGCGCTCGGACGCGACGGCAAGCCGCTCGGCAAAGAGGGGCGCGTGCTCTCGACCGCGGCGCACTCGCGCTCGCCCGTGCTCGCGTCGACCGCGCAAGGCGTCGCGCTCGCGTGGATCGAAGAGGCGCCCGCGGGCGCGGCGAGCGAAGAAGCCAAGGGCGCGATGTTCGCGCTGCTCGACGACAAGGCGCACGCGACGCGCGATCCCGCGAAGCTCAAATTCCACGACGAAGGCACCGTCACCGCCATCACGCTCGACGCGGATCCCGGCGCGCGTTTGCTCCACGCCGTGGCGACGCGCGTCGCGCAAGACGAGCTCTGGATCGACGCCGCACGTCTCCCGCTCGATGCGAACGGCGCGCTCGAGAGCTATCCGCTCGTCGCGCTCGACGGCCCATCGTCGCTCGATGTGGCGCTCGCGCTTCGCGGAAACGAGCTCATCTTCTCGGACGACGGCCCCGATGCGGCCGATGCGCGCGTCCGGCGCGCCGTCATCGCCTGGAAAAAGTAACTGCGCATCTTTGGGCAACCGGGACAAAGCGGGGTAGGCTTCGGGGCGCGACATGAGCAAGGTCGACACCGATCAGGGGCTCGGGCCCGGAAGCGAGCGGCAGCGGCGAGAAGTCCGCGAGGCGCAAGAGAAGCTCGAGTCGGGCTCGAAGCAAAAAGCCGCCGCGCCCGTCGCGGAGGCGCCGGTCGTCGACAAGAACGCGGTCACCCAACCGGGCGTCGGAAAAGTCGAGCGCAAGAGCGACACCGTCGATGATTTGCTCGACGGCTTCGGCACGAGCCGCCCCGATCTCCCGCGCATCCTGCCGAAAGCCGACACGACGCCCCCGCCCGAGCCCGTCCGAAAAGAGCTCACGCCCACCGAGCCCGGCAAGCGCCAGCGCGTTCGCAACATGGTCCTCGTCACCGCGCTCTCGTTTGCCGTCGTCATCGCGATTGGCATTGCGCTCGTGAAGCTCGGTCAGTCCACCGTCCAAACACCCACGCCGACGCCCACCCAAACGACGGCCACGACGACGACAGCTCCTCTCACAGCCGCAACCCAACCAACGGGCACGGAGACGATCGCCCCCATCACGACGATGGCGGTCGACTCGCTTCCCACCGTGAAGACGTCCGCCGCGCCGCCCCCGAGCACCGCGCGAACCGTGCATTCTGCAACCACCGCGACGGCGCCCACGGCGACCACCGCGACGACGACCGCAGCGCACCCGACGGGGAGTGCCCCGCCGGGAATGAATCTTCTTCCTGACGATCCTCATCGATGATGACGAAAAACCTTTCGTTCCTTTTCGCCGGAGTCCTCCTCGCGACGACGGCGCGTGCACAAGACACGAGCTCGCCCGAATACGTCGAAGCGCGCAATCGCCTGCAAGAAGGCAAAACGCTTTACGGACAAGGCAACATCGACGGCGCGCGATTGAAGTTCGAGCAAGCGTGCGCGGTGTTGAAGACGCCCGCGTGCGAGCGCGCGCTTGGCCTCGCCGATTTTTACACGAAGCGATATCTCGAAGCGCTCGGCAACTTGCAACGCGCGCTCGACGACAAAGAGCTCGATACGGTGCAACGCAAGCAAGTCACCGACTTGATGCAGCAGGCTTACGACAAGACGGGGCACCTCGAGATTCACGCTCCGGCCGGCGGCCGCATTCGCATCGACGACACGCAGGATGCCGGCAATGCGCCGCTTCGTGATGTCGTGCACGTGACCGTGGGCTCACACGTCATCAGCGTGACGGTCGAAGAGAAGACCGAACGCAAGAACGTGGAATGCGCCGAAGGGAAAGTCATCAAAGTCGATTTCGCCGATGTGTTTCCCGGGTCGACGACCGATGGCGGCAGCGGCCAGAATCCCGTGCCCGACGAAGTGCACACGAAGATGTTCCCCCCGCCCACGGGCGCGATCGTCACGGGCGTCGTGGGCCTAGTGGGTATTGGACTCGGAATTGGTTTCGGCGTGGCATCGGGCTCGGCGAACAGCGACAACGTCGCGCGTGGTTCGACGGCCGGCGGCGTCTGCACGTCGAACCCGAACGCGCAAGTGTGTTTGGACGGCAAGTCAACGCGCGATTCGCAACAAACGGATGCATTGATATCGACGATTGGTTACGTCGTTGGTGGCATCGGCCTCGTCACGGCGCTCGTTTGGTGGATGGTCGCGCCGCGCAAAGTCGTGGAGCATCGCGCGATGATCGTTCCACAAGTGGGTCCGCGAGCGGCAGGGGCTTCTTTCAGTTTGTCTTTTTGAGGCGGTGAGGCGATGAAGCGATGGACTCTTTGGTTGGCCGGAGCCGCAGCGCTCGTCGTTGGGCTCGTTGCGTGTCCGCAATTTGCGCCCGATGATGTGTGTGGGTACCCGGGATTTTGTGCGGATTCGTCCTCTGGCGATGGGGGCGGCGACGCGGGGGATGCATCGGTCACGTGTCCCTCCGGCAAAGAGCCCAAAGACGATCCGACCTGTGTGAGCGACACGCTCGGAATTTTCGTCGCGCCAACACCGACCGGAAACGACTCGAACGCGGGAACGAAAGCGAGCCCCGTCGCGACGTTGACTACGGCGCTTCAAAAAGCGAAGACGGCGACCAAGAGCTTCATCTTCGTTTGCGAGGGTAATTACACTGAGAGTGTCGATATCACGCAGAGTGCTGCGATTTATGGCGGCTTCAAATGCGCTGATTGGAGCTACTCGGGGACGCTGCCGAAGTTCACTGCGACGAAATCGGATTACGTCGTTCACCTTGACGGGGCCAACAACACGACTATTGCGGACCTGGAGCTCGATGCGATCGGCGCACCTGCGAATACTGGAAAATCCAGTGTCGGCGTTTTTGCGACCAACAGCAGCGTCTCTGCAAAGCGCATCTCAATTAACGCAGCAGCAGGCGCAAACGGTGTAGATGGCATCCTCACTCAATTTTCATATCCAACGCAAGCGACGCTGAATGGGAATAGTGCGGATGGTGGAACCGGCGGAGCCGAGAATGCGTATAGCGGATGTTCAAGTGGCGGAACCACGATCGGCGGAAAGGGCGGGGACAACGGGTTTAGCGGCGATGCCGGCATGCCCACTTATGGCGACGGCGGGCTTGGCGGTATTGTTGGACAGCCCTGCAACGGTACAGGGACGGGTGGCGACGGACTTTCGGGCCCACCAGGAAGCGCTGGAGTCGGAGCGACAAGTGCTGGTTCACTTGATCAAGTTGGCTGGCACGCATCACCTGGAACCGACGGTAAGGCCGGCTCGGTTGGTCAGGGTGGCGGTGGTGGCCAAGGCGTCAGCGGCGGCGCTGGCGGCGGTGGTGGTGCGGGCGCATGTGGCGGTGCCGGTGGTGGTGGTGGCGGAGGCGGGGGTGGGAGCATTGGTATCGTAGCGTTCGATAGTTCGATCAGTTTCAATGCAAGCAACGTAAGAGCTACAGATGGCGGCAATGGCGGCAACGGCGTGGCCGGACAAAATGGTCAAAGTCCCGGTGGCGCACATGGCAACAGTGCTGGTCTCGGTTGTTCGGGTGGCAATGGCGGAAATGGTGGTAATGGTGGTGGTGGTGCTGGAGGTGCCGGCGGCGTATCCGTTGGCGTCCTTAGCAAAGGCGGAACGATCACAATCGACTCGGCAACCCAGTCGAACATCACCGTCGCACCAAAGGGCGGAAACAAAGGCACGGGCGCGGCAGGGAACGATGGCATCGACGGCCTAGCGCAAGCGACACTGGCGCTCTAGCAACGTCGTGTAGAATGCGCACATGGTCGACCCCGAGAGCGAAATCGCGCGCCGTGCGCGTGCGCGGCTTGGGTCGACGATCAAGGGAAATATCGCCTCGATGACGTGATCGGCATCGGCGGGATGGCGATCGTCTACCGCGCGACTCACCGCAATCAGGCGGAGTTTGCGATCAAGATGCTGTTGCCGGAGCTCAGCTTTCGCGAGGATCTGCGAACGCGATTCCTTCGTGAGGGGTACGCGGCCAACTCCGTGAAGCATCCGGGAGTCGTGCAAGTCGTCGATGACGACATCGCCGACGACGGCTCCGCATTTTTGGTGATGGAGCTTTTGCACGGTCGCGGCGTCGAGACGGTTTGGGCGCAAAGCGATCAGCGGTTACCGGTGCAGTCGGCGGTGGCCATTGTCGATCAGCTCCTCGACGTGCTCATGGCGGCGCATGCGAAAGGGATCATTCATCGCGACATCAAACCGGCCAATTTGTTTTTGACCAACGATGGTGTCGTGAAGGTGCTTGACTTCGGCATTGCGCGAGTACGCGACGTGATGGCGAGTGGCGCACAAGGCAATACCAGTACTGGCTTGTTGCTTGGCACGCCGGCGTTCATGGCGCCCGAACAAGCGAAAGCTTTGTCGCATCAGATCGACGCACAGACGGACGTGTGGGCCGTCGGCGCGACGCTATTCACGCTCGTGACTGGCCGCTTCGTTCATGATGGGGAGAACGCGCCACAACTCTTGATCAACTCGGCGACGTCGCCCGCGCGATCGATCTCGACCGTCGTTTCTCACGTCCCTCCACTGATCGCGTCCGTTATCGATCGCTCGCTTGCGTTCGAAAAGGCGATGCGTTGGCCAAGCGCGGACGCGATGCGGACCGCGCTGCGCGACGCGTGCCGCAACACGTATGGCACGCTGCCAACGCGCGAGTCGCTTTCGTCGTCGCCGCCCGCAAGCGCGCACGCGTCCGCACCAAGCTTGTCGCCGCAACAGCAGACGATGCCGCTCAAGAGAGTGTCCGGCGCGACGACCGCACAACCCGTGTCGCACTACACACCGCCGGGTGTTTCCGCGCGATCACGAGCACCGCTTTTCATCGGGCTTTGCGTGCTTGCGGCGATTGCGATTTCCTTGAGCGTCGTTGCTTATTCCAAGTTTCACCGAGAACGACTCGCCGCAGAGCCGTCAGCCACGCCTGTCTCCAGTTCGGTCCCTGCGCAAACGATCGTTGCCACCGCAGCAGCATCGACATCGACGCCCATGCCCAACGCGAGCGTGAGTGTCGTCGACGTGTCAACGCTCCCCACTGCTTCGACGACGCCGGTCATCAACGCGACGCGTCCACCACCACCCACGAGCGCGACGGTGAAGAAGCCACTACCGCCTGTCGTCAACTGCGACCCGCCGTACTATTTCGATCCGGCGAATCCGAAAGATTAACAGATTGAAGAAAGAGTGCATGAACTGAGGGGTGCAGCTTGGGTTGCGGCAACGCTCCTACTCTCCGTGCCGGCTTTGGCCGACCCGACGAGAGACGAGTGCGTCGACGCCAACACGCGTGCGCAGACGCTTCGCCAAGCCGGCAAGTTGAGCGAGAGTCGCGCGCAGCTCGAGATCTGCGTGTCACCGAGCTGTCCTGCGATCGTGCGGCAGGATTGCACGGAGCGTCTCGATGAAGTGAACCGCGCATCACCGAGCGTGCTCTTCGATGTGACGGACGCTGCCGGAAACGATCTCGCTGCGACGCACGTCACGATGGATGGGAAACCGCTCGTCGAGCGACTCGACGGCAAGTACGTGATGATCGATCCGGGCGAGCACACGTTCGTGTTCACGACGACGGGGCATTTGCCGAAGACGCTCCATGCCGTCGTCCATGAAGGCGACAAGCAGCGACGCATCAAAGTTCAATTCGGAGCGGCAGCCGAAGACGAACCCGCGCCCGAGGTCAAACCGAGCGAGCCACCACAGGCTCCGCACAACGTGGAGCTGCCACCCGCCGAGGAAGCCGAGACGCATTCGTCACCCGGCAATGGTCAGCGCGTCGCCGCGGTCGTTGTTGGCTCGGTCGGTGTCGTTGGTCTTGGTCTGGGGATCGCTTTTGCCGCGGCCGCTGCGTCGACGTGGAGCACGTCGAAGAGCGAGTGCAATACCACCAGCTGCCCCGATCGCCCCGACGCGCTAATCGATCATGACAACGCGTACAATCTCGCGACGGCATCAACAGTAGCCTTCATCGCAGGTGGTGTGCTCGCCGCGAGCGGCTTGATCTGGTTCATCGCAGCACCGCGAAAGCATTCTGGCGAATCAGCGCTACACGTGACGCCAGTACTTGGTGCGCGGGTCGCCGGGCTATCGATTGGAGGCACGTTTTGATCAACCGCAACCGCATGCTCGTCGTGTCTGCGGTTGTCCTCTGCGTCGGCGCTTGTGCGGATATCCTCCAGATCACCGACGTCCCCGACGGCGCGATTGCGAGCGACTCTTCAACGCCGGATGTTTCCGTGCCTGTCCCGTGCGATCCCGCAACACCGTTTTCCTCCATGACGCCCGTCAATGGTCTGGAGACAGTGGGTGTGGTGGCCGTACGCCTTTCTCCCGATCTGCTCACGGCTTATGTATGCAAAGCCACGACGAACCCAAACGGTCCAATATCGCTTGCGGTTGCGACCAGAGGCACGCTGTCGTCGCCGTTCGGTAGTGAGAACGTCGTCGCCAACAACATGGGAATCTGTGAGCTCTCGACGACGCTCGACAACCTCACCGCGGTTTGGACGAGAGCGGATGTGCCGGATGGGAGTGCAACTGGTCCGCCGGCACATCTCTACCTCGGAAAACGCGGCAATGCGCTTGACCCGTTCGATTTCAACGCAGGCACGTTGTTGAGCGGGCTCGCTTCCGCAGGGTCTCTGGAGCTTTACCCCTTCTTGATCGCCAATGGAAGTGAACTCTATTACAATGGGTCCCAGTCAAATAATTACAAGTACACGTGGGAGCGAGCCTATGCTGACGCCGGGTACCAAGTCGGAACTCTGGTGGCTGGTTTACCTAGCTACCCTGGTGCAATCGTCGTGACATCGGACGACCTCGTAGCATGTTTTTTTGATGCGCCGACGCCGACCACTGGGGGGATCTATTGCGCGAGCCGAGCGGATGCGACCGATTCCTTTGGTAACACGAAGCGTGTAAGTCCGTTTCCGGACAGCGGAGCAGACAACGGATACAACCCCGTCATGCTTACAGATGATCGCTGCACGTTGTATTTGAGCACTACACAACAAGTGAAAAACATCAACGATCAAACATACGATTTTGTCACGACACTCTATCAAGCAACGCGGTCGCCGTGATCGCGCGTGAACAGCACGCGACGTGCGGTTGCGCCACCTTTTGGAACATCGTGCGTTTCGCGCTAAAGTGTCCGCGTGGCGACGCCGACTCGGTTCATCGACGACGGGCGCGCACGTTCGACGCATGGGGAGCGTGTCGATCGACTCGCGCCCTATCTGATGCGAACGGATCCGCTCGCGGACGCGGCGGCCCTTGCGTTCGAATCGATGAAACCGGGCGAGGGGTTCGCGCAAGTGGAGCGCGCGCTCGAGCACGGGATCGCGGGCGTTCCCGATGCGCATCCGGCGATCGCAGCGCTCTTTCGCGAGGTGGAGCGCGTGCCGCCTTGGGTCGATTTCGGCGTCGTCGATCGAGCGGGTGAATTGCTTTTGCGATCGGGCGCGTTTGGCGGGCTCATTCTCGGGCTGCAGTCGTTGCCTTATGGATATGCGTCGCCGGGCGGGAACAAGCCGCTCGCGTTCTCGGGTCGATTGACGGAGCAGGCGCCGCGTCGATTGTCGGAGACTTCGCGATTCGTGCACGCAGTGTGTTTGCCCGGTGGATTGCGTCGCGGAGGCGAGGCGTTCGCGATTTGCGTGAAGGTGCGCGTGATGCACGCGCGCGTGCGCAGGTTGCTCTGGCAATCGGGGAAGTGGGATCGCGACGCTTGGGGCGAGCCCATCAACCAACACGACATGGTGGCGACGACGATGCTCTTCTCGCTCGTCGTGCTCGATGGTCTGCGCAAGCTCGGTTTTCGCGTGTCGCCGACTGAAGCACAACGCTATGTGCATTTGTGGCGATATGTCGGTTGGCTGCTCGGTACGGATTACGAGCTATTGTTCGCGACCGAAGCGGAAGGGTTGAAGCTCGCCGATCTGATCATGAAGACGCAGGGTCCTCCCGACGAGGACTCGCGCGCGCTGACGAAGGCGCTGTTCGAATCGGGCAGCCGCGGCGCGCGTGACGAGCGCGAACGAAAACGCTCGGAGCGCATGGCTCCCGTCGCGTACGCGATCGCGCGGCATCTCCTCGGCAAGGATCTCGCGGATTCGCTCGGCGTTCCGCCGTCGCGGCTCGTGCGCGCGATGCCCGCGCTGCGCTTCGTGATTCACACGTTCGATGGCGCGCGCGCACGATTGCATCTTCTCGACATCGCGGCCGTCCAAATCGGCTCGCGCTATTGGGCGGACGTCATCGAGCGTGGTCTCGGCGGGCGCGCCGCGGACTTCGCCCCGCCCGGTGCGCTTCGTCCCGCGTGACGACGAAAACTTGGCCCGTCACGCGCCTCGAGGGCATCGATGTCGCATGCGCATCAAAGCATCGCTCCTCTCGCTCGCAGCGTGCTCGTGCATCGGGTTCAACATCATCCCGACGACGGACGACACGTCGTCGACGGGCGGCGGCGACTCGGGATCTTCTTCGAGCGACGCGAATGACGCGACGGTCGCTCCCGACGCCGCAACAGGCATCGAGTGCGGAGTCGATCCCGACACGGGCGTCACGCTTTGCGTTGGCATCGCGTCGTGTCCGAGCGTGCCCGTCGATCAGGATTTGTTTCCCGGCTGCGGATATCGCATTCACGCCGACCCGACCGTGCTCGATCTCGAGTGCTCGTGTTACGGACAAATCTGTCCGATCGGCATTGCATCGACATGCGATCAAGCGACGGCGCTCATGCAAGACCAGAGTCAGTACACGGTCTGCATGCAAGTGAACGAAGGCCGCTGCACTACGAACTGAGCTTCGCGGTCATCTGCGCGCCGAGCTCGCCGGCGCGTTTGGTCGCGACTTCGACGGCGTCGATGAGCGTGCGGCGGAGCCCGCCCGCTTCGAGCGTGTGAAGACCCGCGATCGCGGTGCCGCCGGGGCTCGTCACTTGATCCTTCAATCGACCGGGGTGCTCGCCCGTTTCGAGGAGGAGCTTCGCGGATCCGAAGACGGTTTGCGCGGCGAGAAGGAGCGCCGTGTCGCGGTGCAAACCGACTTTGACGCCGCCGTCCGCGAGCGCTTCGATGATGAGCATCACGTACGCGGGGCCGCTGCCGGACAAACCGGTGACGGCGTCGAGGAGAGATTCGTCGAGGACGACGACGCGTCCGACGGCTTCGAAGATCGTGCGCGCGGTGGCGATGTCGCGATCGGTCGCGTGCGTTCCCGCGGCGATCGCAGTCGCGCCGGCGAGCACGATCGCGGCGGTGTTGGGCATCGTGCGAACGAGTCGCGTTCCTTTCGGGAGCTTGCCTTCGATCGCAACGACGGGAACGCCCGCCGCGACCGACACGACGAGATGACGTGCTTCGATGTCGCTCGCGATTTGCGCGAGCACCTTGTCGATCGCTTGCGGTTTGACGGCGATGACGATGACGTCGCAGTCGCGGACGAGCGCGTGGTTGTCCGTCGTCGTGCGAACGCCGTGCGTCTTCGCGAGGTGCTCGAGGCGCTCGGGCGACACGTCGCTGACGACGATGCGATCGGCCGTGACCGCGGCAGAATGCAGCAATCCCTTGATGAGCGCGCCGGCCATGTTGCCGCCGCCGATGAAACCGAGCCTGCCGTCGATCATTCGCGACTCGTAGCACGAGTCCCACGCCTGTAATGCGATGTAATGCGGCGGTTGCCGCGCGATGTCGTAGCATTCTGTAATGCGAATCACTCTTGCCTTGGCTGCTTCGAGCTTCGTCGGCGTCGCGGCGGCATGCGGCCCGACCACGCCCGACGTACAAGACGCGGGGCCTCCGCCGAAAATCTGTCAGACCCCCGCGGCGCTCTCGCCGATTCACTACACGGACGTGACGAGCGACTTCGGGCTGGATGCGATCCTCGCGAACACGATCATCTCGGCGGACTTCGACGGCGACGGTCGACCCGACATCGTCACGACGACGGGATGGTCGCAAGCCGGCAACTACGTGAACGTGAGCTCGTCGACCGATCCGCACAACGGGATGCGCGTCAGGCATCTTCTCATCAACCAAGGCGGGACCGCGTTCGTCGACAAGACGGACGAATCCGGAATTCTCACGTCGCCGAGCGGAACGGGCGAGCTCGGCTTCGGGTTGATGAACGCGGGAGATCTCGACGACGACGGCGACGTGGATTTCGATCACGTGCCCCGCCGACACGACGAACGCAGCCGACGTGATCACCGACGGATGCACGGCGCTCCTCAACGACGGCAAGGCGCACTTCACGCTCGCGCCGGCGAGCGATCTCGGCAAGAAGATTTTCTGGGTGCTCGAGCGGCGCGCTCCTCGATTTCGATCGCGATGGCATTTTGGATTTCTGGCCCGGGACGATCGCGCACTGGCCGTATAACCCGTCACGCCGACTCCGCCGAACACGCCGCCGACGCTCTTCCAAGGAAACGGCGACGGCACGTTCAACGAACGTATCCGCCGCCGTCGGGCTTCCGCACGTTCGACGGCTCGCTCGCGCACCGGCACGTCAGTTTCGCCACGTCTTCGGCGTCACCGCGTGCGACATCGACAACGACGGCGACGACGACATGATCTTCGCGGACTACGGTCGCCAAGAAAACCAAGTCTGGCGCAACGACAACGGACACTTCACGAACGTCGCGCACGATCTCGGCATCGACTACGACGACAACCTAGACTTCAGCGACGACCAGAGCTACTGCTGTTGGCTGCGAGCACTATCCGTCCGCGGGTTGTCCGATCCGCGCACGCCGCTTCCGAGCGTCGAGTCGTTCTGCACCGTGTGCGGCGGACCGTACGGGCGCGGCTGGCATGCCGGGCGTGACGCGACGCAACCCGTTCAGCCTCGGCGGCAACAACTTCACGATCGCGTGCGGCGACATCGACGACGACGGCGACATGGACTTCATGAGCGCGACGATCGTCCACGGCGACGTCGGTGGCTCGTCGGATCCGTGCGGAGCTCATCATCAACCCGGGCGACGGCACGAAGTTCACTGCGACCTGGCAACGAGGCCACCGGTCTCGATCGACCGGAGAGCGGCATCTACTGGAACCACGGCGACAACCTCGTCACGTTCGTGGATCTCGATCTCGACGGGCGCAAAGACATCTTCTGAACGACACCGCCGCGTACGATCAAAGCGGCGTCGTCGAAGACAGCCACGTCTACGTGTGGCACCAAAAATCGGACGGCACGTTCGAAGACATCACGATGTCGAGCGGCATCCTCTTGCCGACGAAGTTCCCGCACCTCTGGAGCGCCACGTTCATCGACATCGACGGCGACGGCGATCTCGATCTCGATCTCGGGCGACGCGAACACGCAGCAGATCCACATCTACCGAAATGATTCGGGACAAGAGCAGAACTGGGCGCGCATTCGCCTCGTCGGCGGCGGCGCAGGCGCGGCGAACACGTCGGGCATCGGCGCGATCGTCAAGGTGACGGCCGGCGGACGCACGCAGACGCAATACGTGAGCGGCGGTTTCGGTCACGGAAACTACCAGAGCAGACCTCGCGCTCACGTTCGGTCTCGGTTCGGCGTGCTCGATCGATTCGATCGACGTGCGCTGGCCGGATTCGACGGCGAGCCACTCGACGTTCTCGAACGTCGAAGCGAACTACGAGATCACGCTCACGCAGGGAAAGAGCGACGTCGCGTACCGCACGAAGTAAGGTCGTCTCACTTGGCGAGCGCGGCGGTGGGCTCGGCGAGAGACATCGCGATCATGTCGTCGACGGCGCGCCGCGCGTCTTGTGGATCGGCGCCGAGATCTTGCGCGATGCGATCGAGGCGCGCGCGCACGATGGCTTGGCGCGAGACCGATGGGTCCTCGAGGATCGACGCGGCCCACGCGATGCCCATCACGCTCGTCTTCTCTGCGCCGCTGATTCCTTTGTAACGCTGCGCGAGGACGACGGGCGCGCCCGTGCCGACTTGCGCGAGCGCTTCTTCGCGGAAGCGACGCGGGAGCATGAGCGTGCCCGCGAAGCCCGCGAGCTGAACGCCGAAGCCGGGGATGCGATCGGAGAGCACGTAGCGAACGGCGTCGACGGTCGCGAGGCCGGCCATGCGGCGCGCGTCGATGCGCGCGATGGCTTCATTTCGCATGTATTCTACATCCACCACGGGGATGTTGAGCTTCATCGCGAGCGCGCGGACGACGGCTTCTTCGCGCGGATCGATCGCGTCCCACGCGGCGGCGAGCCACGCGCCGCGGAGCATCGCGCGCGCGACGCCCGAGTCGATCTCGCCGTACACGTCGATGCGATCGATCACGACGGGCGCTTCCGTGTAGAGCGGCGCCGAGTCTTGCTCGGGCAAACCGAGCGACGTGATGAGCGACGAGAGCGTGCGCGCCTCTTCGCCGTCGACCGGACCATCCGCGGCGAAGACCGCGCGCAGCACGCGCACGGCGAGCGAGCCGAGACGCTTCACGCGTTGAACGTCTTTGTCGCTCGGCTTCGACGAGAAGAGCGAACGAAGCCCGCGCGCGCCGCCCTCGAGCGTCACTTTCTCCGCGAGCACCTCCGCCATCGGCATCCACGAAGGCGGACAGATCGGCGCGATGGCGCGCGTCATCTCGACGACCCACGCATCGAACGAGTCGATCATGCGCGGCGTGCGCTGACCCGAGAGCATGAGCCCGTGCGAGTCCTTGCGGCGCTTGACGAGATCCTCGAGCGCGTCGTGCGCGTTGCCGAGCGCGGCGGAGAGCCCGAAAATGGCTTCTTCGCACGTGATCGAAACGAGCTTCGCGAGTGCGTCGTGAGCGGGATTGGTCGCCTGTGCGTACGCGTCGGTCATGAGCGGGGAGAAAGTAACGTCACGGTTTGGCTTTGGGAAGCGGCAGCGTCACGCGCCCCGCCGCATTGTTCTTCACCACCGCGAACGTGAGCTCCACGCGGCGCTTGATGGGGACGCACACCGAGTGCGTTTCCACGTCGCATACGACGAGATCCAAATCGCCGATGAGCTGTCCGCCGCTCGCGCCTGCGAAGAGCTCGATCGGAATGTCGAAGCCGTTCGCGATGTCTTTGCCGTGGCCTTTGATGTCGCTCGGCGGCGCGACGAGGCCGTCGCTCGATTGCCAGCGAACGGCGATGGGCGCATCGTCGTTGATCGCGGTTCCGCTCGGAACGCCCCACGCGACATGGAGCTGTGATTTCCCCGGCGGGACGGGGATCTCCGCGGCGTCGAGCTTCGTTCGCTCGCCGCCGCCACCGGGCAGCACCGACGCAATCGCCGCAGCAGACGCGCTCGCGCTCGCGACGAGCGGATCGCTGAGCGGCGTCGGGTCTTTCTTTCCGCAGCACGCGAGGACGACGAAAAAGAATGCACTAGCTCTCACGTGTGGGTAGCTCCGCTTGCTCTTCGAAAAATGCGACGAGCTCGTGCTTGCGCGCTTGCGCGTCGGCGCGCCCGAGCTCGATGAGCTGACGACAGAATTGACCGTCGAACATCAGATACGACGACAAGTCCGCTTCGGTGCCGACGCCGAGATCGAGGAGCGACAAGATTCGCTTCGTCACGAACGGGTCGCCTTTGAATCGGCCTTTGCGCACGTAGACGCTCGCCATGCGGCCGATGTCTTCGCTCGGACGAATCGCGAGACAATGCACGTGGTCGTATTGCGGCGCGCCGCGGCGCTTCGCGTGGCCGTTGATCGCATCGAGAAAACCATCGCCGTAGGCGCGCGTGCCGTCCTGGATCACGTCGTTGATGCGATGGAGCAGGAGCAAGTCGCCGTCGATGTGATCGAGGAGGAACGCGTTGAGCACTTTGCCGAGGAGGAACGCGGCGCCTGGCGCGCGGAGTCTCGCCGCGCCGTCTTCGTTCGATTGCATGCCGCGCACTTCGCGCGATCCGCCGATGGCGAAGACGTGCGTCGCGCCGAGTCGGAGCGCGGGCGCGATCGGCGTGTTCTGGCGCAGGCCGCCGTCGAGGTACATCTCGTCGTCGATGCGGACGGGTGGGAAGAGGAGCGGGATCGCCGCGCTCGCGAGCGCGTGGTGCGGGCCGATGTGATCGGCGCGGAAGAGCGTGCGCGGCGGCGGATGCGCGGGCATCGCCGTGTCGGGCGCGGTTTGGAGAAAGACGACGGTGCGGCCCGTCGAGACCTCTGTGGTCGACACGCTGAGCGCGCGGAGGAGCCGTCGACGAAGCGAGCGCGTGACGGCGCGCCAACTGATTTCCTTCGTGATGAGCTCGGCCATCGGTCGCACGTCGAAGAGCCCGCTGCCATCGCCGAGGCCGCCGAACGCGAGACGCGGGAGCGAGACGACTTGCTTGAATCCGAATCCGAGAACGCGCGAGAGCTCGAGCTCCGTCCAGAGCTGCACGAGACGGCGGAGCCCGAGAACGGGATCGCTCATGTGCGCGGTGAAGAAGCATCCGTTGATCGCGCCGACGCTCGTTCCGCACACGATGTCGATGCGAGGCGGCGCGCCGAGCATGCGCGTCACGTCCTCGAACAAATACGAGAGCACACCGACCTCGTAGGCTCCGCGCGCTCCGCCGCCGGAGAGGATCATCGCCATGCGTCTTTGCGACATCAGCGATGCTCTCCGTCCAAAATCGCGGGCGCAGGCGTCGTGTCGAAGAGCGATGCGACGATGGGGCGTTTGACGAACATGCGGCGAAGGCGCGCGTCGCGGATTCCGTTCATGAGGGCGTGCGCGTGATCGACGGCGCGTTGATGCGCGAGCGGTGCTTGCGGCGAGCCCGCACGTTTTAGCGCGTCTGCGCAGAGGACGCGAATCTCGAGGCCGTACTCGCAACCTTGGATCGTCTCGACGGCGCCGAGCGCGGTCGTCGCGAGGAGCGTGCCCGCGTGCATTTCGCCTGCGTCGACGCGCGCGGCGGCTTCGACGGCCATGCCGTAGAAATGGAACAGACGAGCGTTTGATCTTCTGCCGCGCGCCGCGCTTCGAGCGCGTAGCTGATCGCGGACGATGCGTCTCGATTCTCGCGCGCGTACACCGCGCGGATGACGCCGTGGTGAGTCGCGGCGTACGCGTTGTCCGTCACCTCGACGAGCGCCGCTGCGTCGCGCAGATACACTTCGGCCTCGGCGATTTCGCCGACTTCCATCGCCGTCTCCGCGCTCACGATGAGCGTGTCGGCGCGGTTGTCTTGGTCGCCGTAGCGCTCGTGCGTCTCTCGCGCGCGCCGCAAATACGCCATCGCGCGCGGCAGGTCCCCGACCTTCGCGTACGCGTGCCCGATGTTCGTGAGCGTGTTGGCGATTTGAAAACGTCCGCCGATCGACAAATCGATTTGGATCGATTCGACAGCGAGCGCGATCGCATCCTCGAATCGACCTTGCACGAACAGCGCGAACGCGAGCGAGTTCTTCGCGCGCGCTTCTTGTCGCCGTGCGCCCGCCTTGCGGAATACCGCGATCGCTTGGATGTGCGCTTCCATCGCTTCGCGCACGCGACCGACGCGACGAAGAAGAACGCCTTGCGAGCGGAGCACGTCCGCGCGAAGTTCGCGGCGGCAGATTCGGGTTGAGCGCGGGATTGCACGTCGCGAGCGCGCGATCGCACGCGGCGAGCGCGCCCTGCACGTCGCCGAGCTCGCGCAAGAACTCGCTCACGAGCGCCTCGGCTTCCACCTCGAGCTGCGTCATCGACGCGCCGTGCGCGATCTCGGCGGCGAGCTTCGCCGTCGGCAGCCCGCTCGAGAGCCGGCCTTCGTCGTAGTAAAAGCGCGCGGTGCGGAGCAGCGCGATGCACGTCGCGCGCGGCGTTCCGATGCGTCGCGCGCTCCTGCGAAGCGCCTCGAGGTGTCGGATGCGCTCGCGTCGTCGTCCAAGCATGCGATAGAGCGTCTCGAGCTCCGCTTGGAGCGAAAGCTGGCGCTCGTCGTTGGGAGACAAGTGCATCGTCGCGCGCTTCAAGTAACGAATCGCGAGCTGCGTCTGGTTGCCTGCGCGCGCCGCGTGACCTGCCTCCGCGTACAAATCGGACGCTTGCTCGCCCTCTTCGCCGCGCGCGAGGTGACGCGCCACGATCGCAGCGGACAGACCGCGCGCGAGCGAAGTCGTCTTCAAGTGCTCGCCGAGCGCGCGATGCATCTGGATGCGATCCTCCGCCGCCATCGACGCGTAGGCGACGTCGCGCGTGAGCGGGTGACGAAAGTCGACTTGATCGATCTTGCGATCGCAGAGCCCGCGCGCGCACAGACGCACGACGGCGTCTTCGTGGATCTTCGGCGCGAGCTTCTCGAGATCGGTCACCGCGAGCGGACCACCCGCGATCGCGAGCCAGTCGACGACGATGTGCTCTTCGGTCGGAAGCTCGCGCAAACGATCGCTGAGGAGCTGCTCGAGCGTCGACGGCAGCTGCACGGACTCGCGGCCCGCGGTCTTCGCGTACGCGAGCACGGGACGCGTTTCGCCGTCGTCGCCGGGGACTTCGCGGAGCTCGAGCGCGCCACGCTCGAGGAGCGCATCGACCATTTCCAGCAAGAAAAAGGGGTTTCCGCCGACGCGCGGCATCAAGTCGCCGAGCACTTGCCTGACGCCGTCGCGCGCGCCGACTCGCGCCTCGACGAGCCTGACTTGTTCGTCCGCGGTGAGCCCGGCGAGCTCGATCCGCACGACGCCCTCGAGGAGCACCGCGAGTCGATCGTCCGGACGCGCGACGAGCACGAACAAAGTCGGAAGTGGATCCGGTTGCCGCATCAGCTCGCCGAGCACCTCGATGCTCTGCTTGTCCGCCCACTGAAGACTCTCGATGACGACGACGAGCGGTTGCGACAGCGCGATCGCACCGAACAAATTGCGGAGACCCGCGACGATGTTTCGTCGGCGGAACTGCGCGTCCTCGTCGCCGTCGCCGAACGTGCGATTCGTCGCGAGCTCCGCGAGCCGCGCGACGATGGGTGTCGTCGCGTCGCCGTGTGCTGCGCCGCCGCCCGCGCGCGCGATGAGATCCGCGACTTCTTCGAACGGCTCGTCGCCGGTGACGCCGATCGTGTCGCGCACGAGATCCCCGATCACGGTGAGGGGAACTTCCATGCGCACGGGCGAGCACTCTGCGCGCACGAGGCGCGCGTTCGGCGGCAGCTCCCCGATGAATGCCGACACGAGCGCGGTCTTTCCGATTCCGAGCTCGCCCGTCACCGCGCGGTGCACGACTTGTCCGCCGCCGCCCGCCGCGCTCACCGCCTTGTGATACGCGGCTTGTAGATCCGCTTTCTCCGCGTCGCGTCCGACGAGATCGCTCCCGCCGCTCGCGCTCGCCGCGAGTCGCTCTTCGCGCGAGAGCGATCGCTCGAGCGCGTAGATGCGCATCTGCTGTGGAACGTCGGGGAGCTTGTTGGGATTCGGGAGCGCGAGCGCTGGCGCGTCGCCCCAACGAAACTCGCGGCGCACGATGCGATACACGCCGCCCGCGACCCAGGTGCGATAGAGCGGCGTCGCTTTGCCGAGCGCTTCGGCGAGATACGGCGCGGGGTTGTCGAGCTTGAAACGGATCAAGTTGCCGTGCGTGTCGCGCACGCCGGCCGCGATTCCGCGCACGACGCCGATCGATGCGCCGATCGGAAGCGGAAGATCTTCGTTCAATCCCGCGATCGCTTCGTGCGTGTCGAGCGCGAGCCATGCCGCGTCCGCCGCGGCGCGCGTCGGGTTCGCCGTGAGCCCGGCGACCGCTTGTGCTTCTTCGTCGTTCGACCAAATCCAAACGCGGACGTTCCGCTTGTACGCGATGTCGCCGAGCATCGTGCGGAGGCGATCGAGCGTGCGCGTCGCGAGCGTCGGATCTTGCTCCTTCAAACGCGAGATGCCGTGGAGGTGGAGCGTGACGACTGCGACGTGCCGAACCTCGCGCGCGGGACCCACGGGTCGTCGCGGGCCCATCGCCTCGCTGTCGAGCTCGCTCGGTTGCGGTCCGGTGTCGGGGCTTCCTTCGGGTTTGTCGCGCGTGAGCGGCGCGCGCGCCTCGCGTTTGTCGTCGTCTTCTTCTTCGCGTGGCGGCGGTGCAACGTCGACCGTCGACGCCGCGCGCACGACGAGCTGCGCGATCACGCCTTCGAGCGCCGTCGCGTCGACGAGCTCCTGCTTCGCCATCAGCGCGCGCGCGATCGCGTTGCCGAGCTCGCGCGCCGTCGCGTAGCGATCGTCGCGTCGCGCTTCGAGCGCCTTCATCACGATTTGCTCGAGCTCTGGAGGAACATCGCGCGCGTACGTGCTCGGGGGCTCGACGAAACCGGATCGCACGATGTCGAGCAGCGCCTCGCCACCGAGCCCGCCATGAAGCGGACGTCCCGTGAGGATCTCCCACATGATCACGCCGAGCGCGTACACGTCGCTGCGACGATCGACCTTCTCGCCGCGCGCTTGCTCGGGCGACATGTACCCGAACTTGCCCTTGATGACGCCGGCCTCGTCGGTGAAGAGCTTCGCCGTCGCGATGCCGAAGTCGGCGATCTTCACCGAGCCTTCGTACGAGAGAAGAATGTTTTGCGGCGACACGTCGCGATGGACGATCTCGAGCGGCGCGCCCGCGTCGTCCTTTTTTTCGTGTGCATAGTGCAAGCCCTTGGCGGCTTCGCTGATCACCCACGCGCCGATCCACGGCGGTATGCGAGTGCTCTTCGCCTTCGCGCTCGAGACGAGCATGCCGAGGTCGGGACCTTCGACGTACTCCATCGACAGGAGCTGGCCTTCATCGCCGCCGTCGAAGAAATCGAAGACTTGAACCACGTTCGGATGGTTGAGGCGCGTCGCGAGCTGCGCCTCTTCGACGAACATCGTTCGCATTCGTCGCGACGCTTGCTGCTGCCCCGGCTGCGACAAGATGCGTTTGAGAACGAGGAGCTTGTACGTGCCTTCGGCGCCGGGCTTCTTCGCGAGAAACACCTCCGCCATCCCGCCAGCACCGAGCCGTCGGACGATCTCGAACTGCGCGAGTTTGCTCGGCCCGGGCACGGCTTGCATCAGACTAGGTTTGGAAGCATGCCCGAAAGTCGCGAGGACGTGTAAGATCGAAGTTGGGAACTTGCGATTCCGTTTTGCGTCGTGACTGAACCACGCCCAGCACCGACTTCGTCCGGGCAACTCGCTCGGACGCCGATTCCGCATCTATTCGTGTATGCGCTCGAGCGACGGCTGAGCGGCACGTTCGTGTTTCGCGCGCCCGACGGCGCGGCCGCGGAAGTGTTGATGCAAAACGGTTTGCCGTCGAAAGCACGGCTCAGCGCTTCGCCCGTGTATCTCGGACAAGTCCTGCTCGAGCTCGGGTCGATCGACGTCGCAACGCACGACGCCTCGCTGCGCGAGATGGCCGCGCTCCCACAAAAGAAATTGCACGGCGCGGTGCTCGTCGATCGCGGCGCGATCGACGCGATCAAGCTCGACCAAGCGCTTCGCGTTCAGCTCTTGCAGAAGCTCGCGTACGTCGCGCGCATGCCGTCCGCCGCGGTCTTCGAATTCTACGGCGAGTGGGACGGCCTCGCCGATTTCGGCGGCGAGCCCACGCCGATCGAGCCGCTCGCGGTCGTGTGGGCGAGCATTCGCGAGCAACCGCCGTTCGAGCACGTGAAGGCGGCGCTCGAGCGCATGACGCGCGGAAAGCTGCGCGCGTCGAAGACGGCGCAGATCGAACGATTCGGATTCAACGCCGAAGAGCGTCGTTGGATCGATCTGCTCCGCGTGCGCTCGCTCAAGATCGACGACTTCTTCGCGGGGGCGGAGATCAACGATCGCATCGCGCGTCTCATCGTCTATTGCCTCGCGATCACGAAACAGATCGACATCGTTCCCGAGGACGAGCCTTCGTCGGGGAGCCACATTCCCGCCGCCGAGCCGTCGTCGTCACAGACGGAGGCGCCGTCGAGCCCGCGCGCTGCCGTCGGTCGCATCACGTTTCGACGCCAGCGCATGACGACGTCGCCTTCCATCACCGAAGAGAAGAGCTCGCCGCGCATTCCGCTTCCCGATCTGCGCAGCGAGACCGACGTGGCTGCGCAAGCTGCGTCGGCTCCCGTTCTCGCCGCGCGCCGCGCGGAGGTCATTTCGCGCGCGAACACGGTCGACAAACAAAACTACTACGACATCCTCGGCGTTCCCGTCGACGCGCCCATTCCCGACATCAAAGCCGCGTACATCGCGCTCGCGAAGGCATGGCATCCGGACAGGCTGCCTGCAGCGCTCGCCGACGTGAAGGATCAGTGCGGGCGCGTCTTCGCGCGCATGAGCGAAGCACACGCCACGCTCACCGATGAAGACAAGCGCAAGCGCTATCTCCGCTTGATGAAAGAAGGCGGCGAGACGCCCGAGCAACAAGAAGAGATCGTCAACGTCGTATCCGCGACGCTCGAGTTCCAGAAGGCCGAGATTTGCGTACGCAAGAACGATCTCATGCAAGCGGAGACGCTCGCGCGGCGCGCGCTGAAGCTCGACCCCGAGCAAGCCGACTACATCGCCCTCCTCGCCTGGCTCGAAGCGCAGAGACCTTCGGCGCAGACGAGCGAAGCGACGCGAAAATTCATCGAGACGCTCGACGGCGCGATCAAGAAGAACGAGCGGTGCGTGCGCGCGTACTTCTATCGCGCGATGCTCTACAAGCGGCAGCACCGCGAAGGGCTCGCGTTCAAGGATTTTCGAAAAGTCGCGGAGCTCGATCCGAAGAACATCGACGCGCAGCGCGAGCTACGCCTCTACGACATGCGCGGCGGACCTCCGCGTCGCATCACGCCCGTCCCATCGCAGGCCGTGCCCGCGAAGCCGGGGCTGTTCCAAAAGTTCTTCAAGAAGTGAGTCACTTGATCGTGATCGACTGAGCGGGCGCGATGCCGCGCGGGAGCGGAGCGCGCGGCGCGACGATGCGCGCCTCGCGGACCGTCGCGCGTCCGCCGAGCGCGAAGCGAAGCGGTACGTCGACCACGCTCGACTCGCCGAGGCTCACGTCGTGCGTGATGAGGAGCGCGCCGTGCACTTGCGTCACGTCTCGCATCGGCGCGACCATCGACGCGCCGGGCGGGAGCGGAATGCGCGCGACAGCTCGCACGCTTTGCGTGGCGACGCTCGACATCGTGACGTGGACGGACGCGATGTGCCCGGTGCGCGCGTCGTCGGGCCATGCGACATCGAGGCGCAGCGCGCTCTCGCTCGTGTCGGGCGGATGCGCGAAGCCGCGCAGCATGGGTCGCTCGAGCCGCGCGATCACGCCGCGATCCGCGCGCACGACGACGCGCGTCGTGTTCGCGCCAAGACCGAGCACGACGACGCCCGACGGACCGAGCGTCACCGTGCGCGTCGCCCCGCCATCTTCGATCGTGATCGCGGACGGCGCGAAGCTCGTGGGTTGCGCCGTCGCCGTGAGCGCGCGCACCACCGCGCGCGACGCATCGCTCGATCCGAACGATCCGCTCGCATCGCGATCGACCGCAATCCACGCCACCAAACGATCCTCGGTGACGGGTGACGTGCCGAGCTTGTTCGCGCGGAGGAGCGCCGCGTAGACGAGCGTGCGATCCGCGCGGCTGCCGCGCACGAGACGAATCGATCCGCTCGCTGCGAGATGGACCATCGCGCGCAGCCGGTCGGCGAGCGCAGTGGCTGCGATCGCGCGCTCGGGCCGCTCGGCGAGCGCGAGGAGAGCGCGCGCGACGGTCGTTGGCTCGTCGCTCGCGCGCACCGAGCTCGTCACCTCGGCGATGAACGTCTCCCAACACGGAAGCTCCGTCTCGTTTTGTGCGTGTGGGAGGACCCCGAGCGCGATGACGCTCTGCGAGAGAGGCAACGACGACGGCGGACACTTCGAGTCGTCGCTCGACGCGATGAGCGTCTTCGTCGCCGTGACGTCCGCCGCGGCGAACGCGCGAAAGCGTCGCTGCAAGAGCCACGTGTCTCCGTGCTCGCCCGCATCGACAATCATCGCGAGCGCGCGCTCGCTCGCGCGGTGAAGCGCGCTCGCCGCGCAATCGTGCAGCTCGGGCGGACCGAGTCGCAAGACGCGCGATGCGGCTTCCATCGCGTCGGCGATGCTGTCGGGCGCGTGGAGCGCGTCGGGCTCGAGCGAAGCGAGCGCGCCATCGAGCGCATCCGACGCGCCGCGCGTGAGGACGATGCGCGCGCGACCCATGAGCGAGTCGCGTGGGTCGACGTCGAGCTTCACTTCGCCCGTGCCTTCGATCCATCGCGCCGCGGTGCGCGTGACGAGCTCGCCGGCGGGGAGAACGTCCCACGCGTAGCGGAGCGTGTCGGTCGCGGCTTGTCCCGCGTCGAGCTTCACGACAATCGCCGCTTCACCCGCGCGCGGCGCGCGGACGCGCACGGCGAACGACGCGATGCTCTCCGCTTCGACGTGGATGGTCTTCGGAAGCGGCGGCATCGCGAGCGCGGCGACTCCATCGGCTTGCACCGTGACCTTCGCGTCGACGGCGCGCGTCGTTCGATTGCGCACGAGCACGCGCACGTCGGACTCGTCGCCCACCGTCCACACCGCGCCCGCGTTCGCCGCGAGCGACACGGGCTGCGAAGCCGCGAGATCGATCTTCGTCGACGCGGGCGGCGCGTGATCGGGCAGCGCGAGAAGACCGAGTCCCCATGTCGTCTCGATGTCGCCGAGCGGCACGGTGAAGTGGACGTGACCGTTCGCGTCGGTGCGCTGGGGCGCTTGAAAAAACGCATCGCCGTTCGTCAGCGATCGAACGCCGCGACCGTGGCCGATCGTTCCGACGCTTCCGAGCCCGATGCCGTGACCGGAGCCACCGCCTCCCTCGCCGTAACCGAAGGCGCCCATATTTCCGAGCGAGAGCCCCGTGACGGTGTCCATCAGCGTGCTCCACGCGCTGACCGTCGACTCGGCGACTTCCATGTCGAGCTTCGCGTCGACGAGCGCGTCCTCTTGCATCGCACGCGCGTACGGCGAGCCGCTTCGCACGACGCGCACGAACGGATCGCGAACGTCGTCGTTCGTTCCGACGATGCCGTCGGGACCCGGCGCGCGCAGCTCGAATCCAGGAATCGTCGAGATGAAGGGGAGCGAAGGTCCTTGCGACTTCTGGAACTCCATCGAGCCGCCCCATGGATCGACGAGCATCGCTTGCGTGATTTCGCCGCTGCGCACGAGGCGCCGGACGAGCGCGTTCGGATCCTTCAGCGCGGGCTCGCCCGCGTCGAGCGCGTGCGCGACTTTGAATTTTCGCACGGCTTCGAGAATCTTGAACAGCTTGTAGCGAGTCACGCGCCGCGCGACGTTGTCGAACGTGACTTGCGGATCGATCGCGGCGAGATCGCCGAGCACGAGCGGCTCTCCGCCTGGCGTCTCGGGTGGATGCTCCATCGCGGCGGTGGTGAGCGTCATCAGCTCCGGGTTGAACGAGAACCCACCGCCGGGATTTTTCCGACGCACGTCGATGAGGCGATCGGGCGTGAGCGACGCCGTGAGCACCGCGCCTTCGAGCGAGTGGAGAACGGCGCTGAACGACTCGTCGAGATCTTTCACGACCGTCGCGCCGGGATCGATGAGCGGCGCGACGAGTTGACCACCCGGGCCGAGGAGCTCTCGACGCAGGGGCTCGTGTGATGCATCGCCCGAGAGAAATCATCGCAGCGCTCGCGCGGGACGTTCGCGCCGCTGCACAGCTTCGTCGCGTATCGAGGCGGAGAACTCCATCGAGCGAGCCGCCGCCTTCGAGGTCGACGAGCATCGCCGTGATCGTGCCTTGGAGCGGACCGCCGGCTTCGTTCGTGAGCGCCGCATCGACCTCGACGATTCCGCCGGGCGCGACGCGACCCGAGACGACCTTCGCTTCGACGCGCGGAATGTCCGGCGGGAGCACGAGCACTTCGGTGTGCGCGGTGCGTGACGCGTCGCGCGGGAGCGGCGCGACGACGGAGAGATCGTACACGCCGAGCTCGCCCGTCGGCACGGTGAGCGTCCCGCCGCGCGCGCCGTCTTCGATCCACGTCGACCGTGAGGCGTCGATCGATCCGCGCCCGATCGTCGCGCTCCACGATTTCGCGTGCGTGTCGCGCGAGACGATCTTCACGCCGAGCGTATCGCCCGCGCGCACGACGCGTTTGTCTGGCACGACGATCGCGTACGCGTCGCGATCGATCGAGACGCACGTGACGAACGCTTCGGGGTGCGACGCGAGCGCATCGATCGCCGCCGCCGCGCGCACGCGCACCGTCGCTGCGACGCCGCCCGCGCACGGACCCGATTCGCGCTCTGCGCCGAGCGTCTCGGGTGCGCGCCACGTGATCTCTGCTTCGCCGTGCGCGTTCGTCGTCACGCGCATGCGGAGCCCATCGCCTTCGACGTCGAACGGTCCGCTCACGGGCTGTCCGAGCCCATCGGCCACGTTGAGATGGAGTCGCTGCTCGATGCCCGGCACGACGCGCTCCGCCTCCGGCACGATCCACACGCTCGCAGCGGATACCGAAATGGGCACGAACGCTTCGTGCTCGATCTTCCGTCCCTCGAGCTCGCCGCGTGCGACGACGTGAAGCCCCGTCTCGCCGTTCGGCGCGACGACTTTGGGCGCGTCGGCGTTCGCGTGGATCTCGCCGCGGAGATCGGTCGTGACGAGCGTCGTCGTTTTTTCCCAGAGCGCGTCCTCGTCGGGAGCCTTCATTCCGTTTTGTCCGATCCAATACCGAAGCGAAGCGCCAGCGACGGGCGTGCCCACCGCGTCGCGAAGCACGATCGTGAACGGCGCCTTCGCGCCCGCACGCACGTTGCCTTCGTCGAAGCGAACGTGGAAGTACGGCGCGCCCGGTGTCTCGTCGCGCGGCGTGAGCGTCTCTTGGCTCGTCGCGCGCTCGGGGCCGCTCTCCGCGGTCGCGCGAAGCTCCCAGCGGTCAGCCGGATCGTCGCTCTCCGGAATCGGCACGCGCACGAGCGCCATCCCCGCCACGTCGGTTTGCGCGAGCAGCTTCGCGCGTCGATACGAGCCTTCGTAGAGCCCGACTTCGACGTTTGCATTCTGCACGGGTTCGTCCGACACCGCGCGCGTCACGTGAACCCACGCGGTGACGGTTCCGCCCGGAACGACCGCGGATTGCGAGACGTGCACCGTCGCGTGAATCGCTTTTGTCCGCGCGATCGTGAGGACGCGCGTGCGTGCGTGTGCGCCGTGATGCATCGCGAGCATGAGCCTGAGCGAGTGCGCTTCGCCGCGCGGCATCGGCATCTCGAGGATCGCGTGGCCGTTCGAATCGCTATCGACGTGCGCGGTGGGCGGAAGCGACGCGAGCGGCTCGCCGAAGCTCTCGGGATCCCACGCGGCGTCGATCGACACGCCGCCGAGCGGCGAAGGGCTCGTCACCTGCGCGAAGCCGAACGTCTCGAGGTCGAGCCGCACGCTCCCGCCGCTCGGCGCCTCGCTCGCCCCGTGTACGAACGCATCGAGCCCGCGCGCCGCAGGATCCGGCGGCGCCCCCGTCGCGTGCGTCGCGATGGACGCGGAGATCAACAGAGAGGCGAACCCAATCCGAACGAGTCGCATGAATCGTCGGACACGGGATGCGACGGGGGGTTCCCGGTGTAAAAATCCAGAAGCGGGCTCGTTCTTCCCAAAGCCCAAAGCCCAAAGCCCAAAGCCCAATTCATGCGAGTCGCAGATAACGCACGAGCACCTTCTTCTCCCCCCACGCGGGAAAGAACGCGACGACGGCGGGCTCCACGGAGTCGACCACCTGACGCACGATGCCTTCGCCGAAGCGCTCGTGTTTCACGCGCGCGCCGCGCACGAGCCCGCGGCCTTCGCTCGAGTCGTCGTCGGAGAAATAATCGCGATCGACGTATCGACCCGCCTGCTTCTGCAAGCTCGATGGCGGCGAGCCGCGCAAGGAGAAGACCTCCTCGTCGTCGGCGGCTTGCGGGTGTATTGCCTCGCCGTCGCGGAATGCGCCCGCGCGAGGCGCCTCGCGCGCGGGGCCCTCGAAGAAACGCATCGACTCCGTCGCCGCGCCGCGAGTCGCGCGATGAACGACGATGTCCTCCGGAATGTCCGACAAGAACCGACTCGGCCGACCCCACCGCGTGTTCCCGAAGATTTGTCGCGTGCGCGTGTGAATGAGCATCAGCTTCTCGCGCGCGCGCGTGATCGCGACGTACGCGAGCCGGCGTTCTTCGTCGATGTCGTCGGGCCGCGCGTCTTGCATGCTCCGATACGGGAACATGTCCTCTTCCATTCCCGTGATGATCACGCCGCGAAACTCGAGGCCCTTCGCGGCGTGCACCGTCATGAGCGTCACCGCGCCGGAGTCGTCCATGTCGTCGACGTCCGTTCGCAGCGTCACGCGCTCGAGGAATCCTTCGAGCGATGGAGGCTCGCCGGCCGCTTCCGCTTCCACTTCGTAGTCGCGAACGGATCCGACGAGCTCGTTCAGGTTCTCGAGACGCGACGACGCTTCGGGGCTGTCGTCTTCTTTGAGCGCGAGGATGTAGCCCGTCGTGTCGAGCACGTGGAGGAGCGCGTCGCTCGGCGTCATCGTCGCGACCGCCTTCTTCATCGACGCGAGGAGATCGCGAACGGCCGTGAGCTTCTTCAGCGTCGCGCCCGTGATCTCCGCTGATTCCTGCGGTCTCGAGAGCGCTTCGTAGAGCGACGTGCTCTTCGATGTCGCGAGCGTTTGCAGTCGATCGATCGTGGTTTGTCCGATTCCGCGCGGCGGCGTGTTGATGATGCGGAGCAAGTCGACGTCGCTCTTGTCGTTGATCATCACGCGCAGATACGAGAGCGCGTCTTTGATCTCGGCGCGCTCGAAGAACTTCGTGCCGCCGACGATGCGATACGGAACGTGCGCCGCGCGGAGTCGCTCCTCGAGCACGCGCGATTGCGCATGAACGCGATAAAAAACGGCGAGCTCGCGAAGCTCCATGCCCGCGGCGCGTGCCTCTTGGATCGTGTCGACGACGAGCGCGCCTTCTTCGTGCTCGTCGCGCACAGCGACGACTTGCAGCGAATCGCCGGGATCGTTCTCGGTCCAAAGCGACTTCGGCTCGCGATCGGTCGACGGCTGGATCACCGCGAGCGCGGCTTCGACGATGTTCGCCGTCGAGCGGTAGTTCTGCTCGAGCTTCACGACCTTCGCGTCGGGGTAGTCGCGCTTGAAGTTGAGGATGTTGCGACGATCCGCGCCGCGCCATTTGTAAATGCTCTGATCGTCATCACCGACGACGCACAAGTTCCGCGTCGAGCTCGAGAGGAGTCGCACGAGCTCGTATTGGAGAAAATTCGTGTCTTGGAACTCGTCGACGAGGACGTGCCAGAATTTGTTCCGGAGCGGGCTGTCTTCTTTTTGGAGGAGCCGCCGCGTCTTGCCAATGAGATCGTCGAAGTCGACGGCGCCCGCGTCCGCGAGCTGCTTCTCGTACTTCTCGAAGACGCGACGAATCGTGTCGTCCATGTACCCGATGCCGGTGCCCTTCATCGAGTCGGGCTCGCGTCCTTCTTGTTTCTCCTTTTGGATCGCGTGCAGCAATTGACGCGGCGGGTAGCGCTTCTCGTCGAGGTCGAGCTCCTTCACGGCGCGCGTGACGAGCGTGCGTTGATCTTGGGCGTCGTAGATGACGAAGTTCGACGGGACGCCGACGCTCTCGCCGTGGCGACGAAGAAGGCGCGCGCACGTCGCGTGGAACGTTCCGACCCAGAGCTCCTTCGCGAGGTCTTCACCGAGCAAACGCGCAAGGCGCGCGCGCATCTCGCCGGCTGCTTTGTTCGTGAACGTGACGGCCAAGATGCGATAGGGCGGCACGCGCGCTTCGGCGACGAGGTTCGCGACGCGATACGTGATGACGCGCGTCTTGCCGCTGCCGGCGCCGGCGAACACGAGCAGCGGGCCGTCGACGTGCGCGACCGCATCCGCTTGCGGAGTGTTGAGCTCGGCTGATTCCGTCACGCTCTTTCTTTACCACTCCACACGCCGGAGACGACGCGTTCGATGCGCGCGTAGTCGCGCGCGCGCTCCACATGTTCGAAGCCGCGCTCTTCGAGCATCTTCGCCGCGCGTTCGGCTTGTCCCGCGCCGACTTCCATCGCGAGCACACCGCCACGCTCGAGCCTCTCCGGCGCGCCGGAGACGATGCGCTCGATGAGCGTGAAGCCATCGGCGCCGCCGTCGAGCGCGAGCCGTGGCTCGAACGACGCGATGTCGGGCGAGAGCCCCGCGATCTCGCCGCTCGCGATGTACGGCGGGTTCGCCGTGATCAGATCGAATTTCATTTCGCGCGGCAGGGCCGCGTACAAATCCGATCGAACGAACATCGCGTTGTATGCGCCGAGACGGAGCGCGTTCTCCTCCGCGACCGCGAGCGCGCCTTCGCTCGCGTCGCTTCCGATCACTTCCGTCGTCGGCCGCTCGCGCGCGATCGTGATCGCGACGCACCCGCTGCCCGTGCACAAATCCAAAACGCGTGCGCACATCGAGACGTCGCGCGTTCGCGCGAGCGCACCCTCGACGAGCGTCTCCGTGTCGGGTCGAGGGACGAGCACGCGCGCGTCGACGCGAAACGTTCGCCCGTAGAACTCGCGCTCGCCCAAGATGTACGCGACGGGCTCGCGCGCGCGGCGGCGCTTCACCATCTCGCGAAAACGCGCGAGCTCCGGCGCGCCGAGCGGTTTGAGCATGTCGATGACGAGCTGCGTGCGCGATGCGCCCGTCGCGCGTGAGAGGAGCACTTCGGCGTCGAGGCGCGGATTCTCGATCCCGCGCGAACGAAAATCGTCAGTCGCCCACTTGAGCACGGCCGCGACGGTCCACGTTTGCGCCGCCTCCGCCACGGTCACGCGCGTCTCGCGGCGCGCGCCGTCGCGACCGCTTCTTCGACGTCGGTGCGAATCGCGAGGAGCTCACCCTCGTCGCGCGCTTCGAAGCGCATCACGAGCACCGGGCCCGTGTTCGACGCGCGCACGAGACCCCACGCGCCGTTGCCGAACGAGATGCGCGCGCCGTCGGTGTCGTTCACGGCGTTGCCGCGCGCGTGAAACGTTTTCTTCACCGCGTCCACCACGTCGAACTTCGCGTCGTCCGGACAATCGACGCGAATCTCCGGCGTCGTCACGGTGCGCGGCACGTCCGCGAGGAGCTCGCTCATCGTCTTGCCCGTCTTCGACAAGAGCTCGACGAGCCGGAGCGACGCGTAGAGCGCGTCGTCGTAACCGAAATATCGATCCGCGAAGAACAAGTGCCCGCTCATCTCGCCCGCCAGCAGCGCTTGCTCTTCTTTCATCTTCGCTTTGATGAGCGAGTGACCCGTCTTCGACATGATCGGACGCCCGCCGTGCTTCGCGATGTCGTCGTAGAGCGTCTGCGAGCACTTCACCTCGCCGAGGATCGCGGCGCCGGGATTTTTCGCGAGCACGTCGCGCGAGAAGAGAATCATGAGCTGGTCGCCCCAGATGATCCGGCCGCTTGGATTGACCGCGCCGAGCCTGTCGGCGTCGCCGTCGTATGCGAGGCCCACGCGCGCGCCGCGCTCCTTCACGCGCGCGATGAGCGCATCGAGGTTCTTCGGCACGGTGGGATCGGGGTGATGATTCGGGAAGAGCCCGTCCATCTCGCAGAAGAGCGCGTCGGGCTCGAGGCCGATTTTCCGGAGCGCGCGCAATCCGAGGGGGCCTCCCGCGCCGTTGCCGGCGTCGAGCACGACGGAGAGCGGCGACGCTCCGTCTTGTTTGGCGATGTCGCGCGTGAGCGCGTCGACGTAATCGTCCGAGACGTCGATCGACTCGACGCCGCCGCCCGGCGTGCGCGGCAAATCACCGGACTCCATGCGCGCGCGGAGCGCTTGAATGTCCGCGCCGTAAAAGCTCGCGCGACCGCGCATCATCTTGAAGCCGTTCTCTTCGGCGGGATTGTGGCTCCCCGTGATCATCACGCCGCCATCGACGTCGAGCGAGTGCACAGCGAAATAGAGCATCGGCGTCGGACCAACGCCCGCGTCGATCACATGCACGCCGCCTTCGGTGAGGCCGCGCACGAGCGCATCGTGAAGTCGCTCGCTCGACAGGCGACAGTCGCGCGCGACCACCAAGCGCCGACGCGGGCCGCTCGGTAGCATCGTCGCGAGCGCGAGACCGAGCGCGACGGCGAGCTCGTCGGTCAGATCGCGATCGGCCACGCCGCGAATGTCGTACTCGCGAAAAATCGAAGGCGGAACGTGCACCGGTTGCTTATCGCATGCTTGGGGCCGACGTGTCTTGCCACGGCGACCGCGCGGCGCTTCCATCGGCTCCACCATGAGCAAAATCGGAACGATCGCGTGGCGTGAGTTGATGTCGCCGAAACCCGAACAGAGCGAGCGCTTCTACGGCGAGCTCTTCGCTTGGAAGATCAACTCGGTGCCTTACGGCTCGGGCACGTACCGCTTGGCGTACGCCGGCGAAAAACAAATTGCGGGGATCATGCACTTCGACAAAGCGGGAATTCCGCCGCACTGGGTGAGCTACGTCACGGTCGACGACGTCGACGCGACCGCCGCGAAGGCGAAGGCGGCGGGCGGCACCATCGCGAACCCGCCGATGGACATTCCGAACGTCGGACGCTTCGCCGTGCTCCTCGATCCGGACAACGCGCCGACGGTCGCATTCAAGAGCGCGAATCCGGAGCCCGCATCGACCGCGATGCCGAGCGTCGGCGAGTTCGTGTGGGAGCAGCTCAACTCGCCGGCACCCGCGAAGTCGATTGCATTCTACACGCAAGTCTACGGCTGGACTTCGCGCCCGCAGGAAGGCGATCCGCGGATGTTCGTGCTGAGCGCTGAAGGAACCGACGTGTGCACGATCATGCAAGCGCCGCCCGGCGTGCCCGCGCATTGGCTGACGTACGTCGTCGTCGAGAAGCTCGCAGACGCGAACGCGCGCGTGAAGCGGCTCGGCGGCAAGGTGATGGTCGAAGAAATTCCGGTTCCGAAATTCGGTGCGCTCTCGGTCGTGCAAGACGAGCTCGGCGCGATGATCGGTTTGTTCGAAGCTCGCAGCTAACCCGTGTAGCTGTCGTCCTGCTCGATGCGCGAGAGGACCCAGTCGAACTCGCCCGTCGTGACCTTCACGTTGCAGTACGTGCACGTGCCCGCTTGGTTGATCTTCAGCGGCGCGCCGCAGCTCGGGCACTCGGGCGTCGTCTTCGTCGGGCCGTTTTTCCCGGCGCCGCGAATCATCGTCCAGTATTCGCTGTAGGCGCGCTGGCGCGATTTGTTTCCGGAGAGGAGCTTGCCGTCGTCGCTGATGGTGTAGTCGGTGCTCGTCGCGAAGAGACGCACGGTGATCGCGTCGAAATATTTGTCGCAGATGACGTTCGCGAGATCGATGCGCTGGATCTGTGCGCCCTCGGTGATGTTGCGCGCGCGCGACTGGATGTAGAGATCGATCCAGTACGCCTGCGATTGGAAAAGGTTGTCGCTGACGAACGGACGCACGCGCGAGATGTCGCGGTTCGACCAGCCCGTTTGCATCTCGTTGAACGCAAGGCCGATGCGCTGTTGGAACGCATTCCAGTTGAAGCTCGGATCGCGCTGCTGGAGATACGCGAGCGACTGCTGCGCCATCGGATCGACGACGGTGGGCATGTCCGTTCCGGATTCTTCGACGTCGCTCGTGAGGAGCGCGCCGCGCTGCTCGGTGTGGAGGCGCTCGAAGTAGACGACGCTCCAATCGAAGCGACCCATGCCGACTTGCTGTTTGCAGTGACCGCACACGTCGCCGCGGAGGTTGTTCAGCGGCGCGCCGCAGTTCGGGCAATCGAGCGTGCGCGAGCGCGCGGGCGGACGGCTCTTCGCGCTGAGCTTGCGCTCGACGGTGAGACGATCGACGACGTAGAGACGCTGCGTCGCTTCGGTGAGGTTCGTTTCGAAATCGAGCGTGACGCGCCACGTCTCCGGCGTGCGATCGATGGAAAATACACGCATCGCGCCGATGACGATTCCCGTGACGGACTGCAGCGATTTCGCCGCGACGACTTGCTGCACCGGCGGCGACAAGTACGCGCCGAGCGCCATCGCGCCCTGCTGCCCGCGCGCACGCATCATCTCGGCGTAGAGCGTGTAGAGAAAATCCTCGAAGAGGATGATCGAGAAGTCCGGATCGTTTTCGCGGATGCGATCGAGCGAGCGACGCGGCACGCCGGTCGTCGCGGCGACGGGCTCTTCTTCTTCGACCGGCTCGAATGCGATGTTCGAATAATCCTGGCTTGCCCATCCCGTGCGCGCGGCGTTGGCGCTCGAGCGCGCGCGGACGACGAAGAAGATCACGACGATGATGAGAAGCGGGATGCCGAGCTGCGGATATCGAAAGACGAGTTGGAAGAGCAGGTAGAAGAGCGCGCCACCGCCGCCACCGCCGCCGCTGCTTCCGCCGCTCGAGTGGTACGTGCCGCCTCCGCCGCCCCGTCGATCGCGTCGAGCCGGAGTACGACTGTCCGCCGCCCGGACGAACGAGCTCGATCAAGTCGGTGAGGACGTGATGCGCGTCGAACGTCATTGCGGCTCGTCGGGCAGCTCGTTCTCGTCACCCGCTTTGCGCGGCATCGCCTTCTCGAGCGGCGGCGTGATCTGCTCGAGCGCTTTCAAGAACGCGTCGAGATCGCGCGAGGCGACCGCCGATTCGATCGCTGCTTTCGCAGGGGCGAGCTCGAGGAGCGCCTTCCTGTCGACGGCCGCATCGGGGACGAGCATCACGGAATTTTCGTAGAGCGACGCGTAGACGAGAAGACCCGTGCGCCGCTGCGTCTTCGCGATGCCGAGATCGTAGAACGCAGCGCGCGCGGCGGTCTCGAGTTGGCGCATGACGGCGGCCTTCGGCGTGAGCAGTCGGCGAATCGGCCGCACGAACGCGCAGAAAACGGTGCCGACGACGAACGCACCGAGCATCTCGAACGGCATGTGCTCGACCGCGTACGTGTTCGGCGAGAGCCAGAGCGCCGCGAGCGAGCTGCACGCGCACGCGAAGCCGAAGATCAAATCCGTCGAGCGATACTCCGCGACTCGATGGCGCACGGCGACCACCACCTCGACGGAAGTCTTCGACTCGATCGCCTTGATGACCTGCGCGGTCTTCTTCTTCGCCTCGGGCTGAAAGAAATCCCGTTCGGACATGGCGCGGAGCATACAGCATGAAGTAAGTTCCGCGAGCGTGGACACGGCGCCTCCCGCGATAGTCGAACCTGCACCGCCCCCACCGCGTGTCGCGGCGACGGACTTCTACGCGCGCGGGTCGCGCGAGGCGGAGCTCTGCGAATCCGCGAGCAAACCGGATTGGCTCTATCTCGCGATTCCGCCTGCGCTCGTCACGGGCGCGGTCCTGCTCGATGCGTTCGTCTTCAAATACGATTGGGCGTCCTTCGGCGGAACGACGGGGAGCCCCGTCGTGCGCGACATCGGGCCTGCGCTCGTCGGCGCGACGTGGGGTCTCTTCATCGGATCGTTTCACCCATCGATGCCGAAGTGCTCGCCGCACTTCGTGACGACCGCGCCGCCCGAGGGACAAGTGCGCACGTCGTGGCCGATCGCGCTCTCGATGGCGCTCCTCGCTGGGATCACCGCGCCGGTCGTCGACTACATCACGATCGGCCCCGTGCCCGACGCGTGGACGGACGGCGAGCGCGTCTCGCGGCTCGTCGTCGCGGGCGCGTTCGCGTTCGGCATGGCGCTCTTTCCGTATCTCGTCGCGCCGAAGCCGCTCCGCGCGATGCGCGAGCTCATCAACCTGCGCGCCACGGTGAGCGCGCAAGGAACGTATGTAAACTACACGCTTCATTTTTGAGGAGCACGCATCATGGTCACTTGGTCGTTTCCCACTTCGATCGTCTTCGGCGCGGGCGCTCTCGCGACGCTTCCGGATCACTGCAAACGAATCGGGGGCAAGCGCGCGCTCGTCGTGTGCGACCCCGGCGTGAAGAAGGCAGGGCTCGTCGACCGCGTGCTCGCCGTGCTGAAGGCGGGCGGCATCGAGGCGCGCGCGTTCGATGGCGTCGATCCGAATCCCATCGAGAAGAACGTGTTCGACGGGGCTTTCCAATACAAGGACTTCGGCGCCGACCATCTCGTCGCGATTGGCGGCGGTGCGCCGCTCGACACGGCGAAGCTCATCGCGTTGAAGACGACGCACGATTGCCCGCTCGTCGACTACGACGACGCGACCGGTGGTGACGCGTTCATCGGGTCGAACGTTCCGCCGCTCGTCGCGATCCCGACGACGGCGGGAACCGGAAGCGAAGTCGGTCGCTCGGGCGTCGTCACGCTCGAAGCGAATCATCGCAAGACCGTCATCTTCAGCCCGTATCTCCTCGCGAAGGTCGCGATCCTCGATCCCGAGCTCACCGTCTCGATGCCCGCGCGCATCACCGCGGCGACCGGGTTCGACGCGCTCACGCATTGTCTCGAAGCGTACGTGTCGCTCGGCGATCATCCGATGGCCGACGCCATCGCGCTCGGCGGTCTCGAGCTGTGCGCGCAGAACCTCGCGCGCGCCGTCGAGGAGCCGAAGAATCTCGACGCGCGCGGCGGGATGATGAAAGCCGCGATGATGGGCGCGGTGTCGTTCCAAAAAGGGCTCGGCGCGTGTCACTCGCTTGCGCACCCGCTCTCGAGCGAAAAAGGAATGCACCACGGCCTCGCGAACGCGCTCTGCCTCCCGACAGTTGTAGAATACAACGAATCCGTCGTCGGCCCGAAATTGGCTCGAATCCGCGCGATTTTGGACCCGTCCGCGAAGTCGTGTGCCGACGCTCTGCGCGCGCTTCGAAAGCGAATCGGATTGCCCGCGAGCCTCGGCGCGGAAGGCATCACGAAGGCCGACGTGCCCAAGCTGGCCGCAAAAGCGTTCGAGGACGCATGCCATCGCTCGAACCCCCGGCCGTGCACCGAGGCCGATCTCGAGAAGCTCTATGAAGCCGCGTTAGTGTAAGCTGCCCCTCATGCTTCCGGAGAAGAAGCAGGTGCTCATCGTCGACGACGAGCCGAACCTGCGCAAGATCCTGTCTGCGCAGCTCACACGCGACGGCTACGACGTGATGATCGCCGAGGACGGCGCGCAAGGTCTCACGATGCTTCGCGAGAACCACATCGACATGGTCATCACGGACCTGAAGATGCCGAAGGTCGACGGGATGACGCTCCTCAAAGAAGCGCTCCGCGAAGATCCGGAATTGCCAGTCGTGATGATCACCGCCCACGGAACGGTCGACACCGCCGTCGAGGCGCTGAAGAGCGGCGCGTTCGATTACCTGACGAAGCCGTTCGACAAAGACGAAGTCCGTCAGATCGTCGCGAAGGCGCTGAAGACGAAAGAGCTCTCCGGCGCGGAGGCTTCGGCGACGCCGCTCGCAACGGGCGCGCGCTTCGGAATCATCGGCAGCTCCCCGGGCATCACGGATCTCTACAACGTGCTCGAGCGCGTCGCCGACACACCGACGACCGTGCTCATCACCGGCGAGAGCGGCACGGGCAAAGAGCTCGTCGCGCGCGCGCTGCACGATCACTCGTCCCGCAAAGACAAACCGTTCATCAAGGTGAACTGCGCGGCGATCCCGAAGGAGCTCATCGAGAGCGAGCTCTTCGGCTACGAGCGCGGCGCGTTCACGGGCGCCGTCGGGAGCAAACCGGGACGCTTCGAGCTCGCGAACGGCGGCACGCTCTTCCTCGACGAGATCGGCGAGATCCCCGTGGAGATGCAAGTGAAGCTCCTTCGCGCGCTGCAAGAGTCCGAGTTCGAGCGCGTCGGCGGCATCAAGACGATGCGCGTCGACGTGCGACTCGTCGCGGCGACGAACCGCGATCTCAAGAAGCTCATCGCGAACGGATCGTTCCGCGAAGATCTCTTCTATCGGCTCAACGTCGTTCCGATTCGGTTGCCGGCGCTTCGCGAGCGCTCGACGGACATCCCGATTTTGGTCGAGCACTTTCTGACGAAGTTCAACGATCGCCTCAAAAAACACGTGAACGGCGTGGAGCAAGAGGCGATGGATGTACTCTGCAACTATTCGTGGCCCGGGAACATTCGCGAGCTCGAAAACGTCGTCGAGCGAGCCGTGCTGTTCTGCGACGCGAACAAAGTGAAGAGCGAAGACCTCCCGCCGGAAGTGCGCGGCGGCCCCGCGGTGCCGATCTCGACGCCGCCGCCCGACGCGAACCTCGAAGCCGCGCTCGCCGGCGAAGGCGGGTTGAAGGAGCACGTGAAGGTCGCGATGAGCAAGCTCGAGCGCGAGCTCGTGTCGCGCGCGCTCTCGCAGACGAACGGCAACGTGACGCACGCGGCGCGCCTCTTGAAGATTTCGCGCAAAGGTCTCCAGCTCAAGATGAAGGAGCTCGGTCTCCGCGAGGCGAGCGAAAAGAGCGAGTGACCGTGCAGTATCGAAGCGTCGTCTCTTGGATCGCAATCGTGGTGTCGCCTCTGTGCGGCGCGTGCCACGACACGGCCGAAGGCGCGACGCAGGGAAGCGCGAAGAGCGACGCCGTGCCGACGCCAAGCGCGACGGTGGACGCGGGACCTCTCGTGCCGCAAGGGATGATCATGGTCCCCGCGGGCACGCTGCGCGCGGGCACGGCGAAGAACAAAGTGCCGCGCCTCGCGGACGAAGAGATGGCCGGCGTCGACACGCCGATGACCGCGTTCTTCATCGACGCGCTCCCGTATCCAAACGAGCCCGGCGCGATCCCGACGTCGAACGTGTCGCGCGAAGAGGCCGAGCAGATGTGCGCGGCGAAGAGCAAACGATTGTGCACGGAGCTCGAGTGGGAGCGCGCGTGCAAAGGCGCGGCGAACACGACGTACGAATACGGCGACGACTACGCGCAGGACAAATGTCAGACGGGCGTATCGATCGACGAAGCCGCGCGAAGACCGACGGGCGATCGCATCGCGTGCAAGAGCGATTTTGGCGTGCGCGAAATGCACGGCGGTGCGTGGGAATGGACATCGAGCGCGTGGGGACGCGGTCACAAGGACGATCTCGGCGTGCTGCGCGGCGGCAACGCGACCGCGGGCGAGCTCGTCGGGCGCTGCGCGAACGCCATCGGCCGCACTCCATCGACGAAGGCGCCGACGATGGGTTTCCGCTGCTGCAAAGGCGAGACGAACACCGCGAAGGTGGAGCTCTCGTCCAGCCTCGGCGGTCGCGCGCTCGAGCCGCAGCTCAAAGCAGACAGCGCACGCATCGGAAAGAGCGCGCGCGCGATCCCCGGCGTGACGCTCCCGAACACGGGAAAATTCTTCATCACGAGCAGCTGGACGTGGCGGCCCGTCGCGAACGAGTCGCTCGTGCTCGCGAGCGGCTGCGCGGCTTACGAGAACAACATCAAGCCCGTCGGGTGTGCGCTCTTCGCGTTTCGTCCGGACGGCGATCCGAGCGGCGACATGGTGCTCGCGGGAGTCCCCGCGGACGTCGGCATCGGCGAGATGGTGCTCGCGGGCGACTCACGCCACGTTCGCGTGCGCGGTTTGCTCTCGAAGGGCGGTCTCTACGCGCGCGACCTGACGTACGTGTACGGCCGCGTCGTCATCGGCGATCAGCACAAGTAGCTCCGACGATCACTTGCCGGCGTCGGGCTTCGCGGCTTCGGGAAGCGGAGGCACGGTGAGCGTCCTCGGTGCATCGCCTGCGTCGTCGAAGAACGTTCGCCACTCGAGCTGATAGCGTCCGCGCGGGAGTGGCGAGAGCTCGACGCGACCTTCGGGCGCGACCCACGCGACGGGCGCGCCGTCGATCCACGCGAATCGCGGCGTGTCGCGCGCGTTGACGAGCAGGAGCGTGCCCGACGTGGTGCTCGCAGCTTGAGGTCCGAGATCGATGGGACCGGTGTGGATCGCGCCGAGCTCTTTCTCCTCGACGCGTCGCTCTCCCGCGATCGGTTGGAGCGCTCCAATCGCAAACGCGGCCCCCGGCGGCGGAACGGCGATCGACAAATCCGTTCGCTTGGTGATCTGCGTCACGTCGAAGAGGAGCGCGCCGCGCGTCGCCCAGTGGAGCTCCGCGTGAACCGGGAGCTCGTCCGTCCCGACGACGCTCACTTGGGGTTGCGCGTTCATCAAATCGAGCAGCGCGCGCACGAGGAGCGCGCCGCCGTCGCCGAGATCTGGAAGCTTCACGATCTCGAACACGCCCTTGCCCGCGCGCGTCTGCACTTCCGCTTTGCGCGTCTTCTGACCGAGGCGGCGTGCGCCGTCGCCTTGCAGCGTGACCTCGCACGGCGCGAGCGGCGCGACGTCCACGCGCCTTTCGCCGAACAGTGCGCGAAGCGAGCCCGGCGCGAGCGCGCGATACGTGGAGAGATCCGGCGGCAAGAAGACGTGACCGTAGCGATCGAGGCGCGCGCGGATCTCCGAGTCGCGCGCGAGCACGAAGCCGAGGCTCGTGAGCTGCATGCGCATGCGCGTCGGCGTCAGATCGATCGTGAAGCGCGGCTCGTTTTGCTTTCGAATCGCGTCGATCGCGGACGCGTTCACCGTCGGACCCGTGGTGACGGCGGGCGCGTCCGGCAAACGCAGCACCATCGAGATGGTGTAGCCAACGCCGTCTTTTCCGCTCGATTCCGTCTCGATGCCCACGTCGGCGCGCAGCGGCGTCGGCTGTGGCCCGGAGTCGCGCGCGTCGTTCATGGCTTGCGTGAGCGGGTTCGCGATCGGCGCGGGCTCTGCGCTCGCCTGCGGGCTCTGCACTTGCGCCGCGTCGCTCGTCTCGCGGACGCTCTCGTTCTTGCACGAACAAGCGATGAGCGAGACGAGCGCGAACGCGACGAGCCTCACCGCAGAAAATCCGCGATGACGCGCACGCCTTCGTCGAGGTCGGGCGCGCCGGGAAGCCGCTGCGTGTCGAGCAAGACGGAGAAGGCGTCGGGAAAATGTTGTCCGAGGACGTTGCAGTTGCCGGGCTCGTTGTCGAAGATCCCGACGATGCGTCCGACGCGCGCGAGCGCCGGCCCCGACATGCGCTTGAACGCTTCGTCCGCCATCGCCGCGTCGGGCTTGAGCACGAGCTCGGTGCCGGGCACGCCGATCGGAAATCCGAGATCGCGCAAGCTCGCAAACGATCCGATGCCCATGAGCGGAAGATCGCGCCCGGTGAAATACACGAGCACGCCACCCGCCTCGTAGCACGCGCGCGCAAACGCCGATGCGCCGGGCACCTCGACGTCGAACGCGAGGTATCGATCGCTGAAGAATCGATCGCGCCAGAAGACCTCCGCCTCGCCGACGAGATCGGTGCGCGTCACGCCGAGGCGCGCGAGCGAGTCGGAGAGCAAATACGCGAGCTCATGCGCCTTCGCGGATGCGAGCTTCGCTGCGAGCGCCGGCTCGCGCTGCGACCAGCTCGTCGCGAGCTCGTGGAGAATGGCCGCGGTGCGCGGGCGATTGTCCATCAACGTGCCGTCGAGGTCGAACACGACGACACCCGACCGCGCATCGCCGTTGGGACGGCAGCGGTCGACCACCGCGTCGAGCAATATCGTCTGTTCCGCTTTCGAGAGTCGCGGCATCGCACCCGAGGACATTCCGGCCCTCGTTACCGCAAAACGGCTCCTTGTGCTACGCAGATGCTCGAACACCCGCCATGGCGCAACGCGACCATTACGAAGTGCTCGGCATCCCTCGCGGTGCCAGCGCAGACGAGATCAAGTCCGCGTTCCGCAAGCTCGCCTCGCAGCACCACCCGGACAAAAACCCGGACGACGCGGGCGCGGTCATTCGCTTCAAAGAAATCAACGCATCGTATCAAGTCCTCTCGGACCCGAACCGCCGCGCGATGTACGACCGCCTCGGTCACCGCGCCGAAGACGGCAGCTCGCCGTTCGGACCGAACGGGCCCTTCGCGGGCGGCGTCGTCGACATCTCGGACATCGCGATCGACGGAATCCTCGGCGACATCCTCGGCGCGTTCGGCGTCGGCAAAGGCGATCGCGGCGACGCCCGCGTCGAGCTCGGCATCACGTTCGAGGAGGCCGCGTTCGGCTGCGAAAAAGAGGTCTCGTACGATAAAGTTGTAGACTGCAAGGATTGCCACGGCAGCGGCGCAGCGCCCGGCTCGAAGCCCGAAGGGTGCCCCGCGTGCGCAGGCCGCGGCCGCGTGCGATTCCAACAAGGCATCCTGCCGATCGCCGTCGAGCGCGTGTGCTCGCGGTGTCGCGGCACGGGTCGCATCGTCACGGATCCTTGTCGCGGTTGTCGCGGCAGCGGCCTCGCGAAGGACAGCTCCACGCTCAGCATAACGATCCCTCCCGGCGTCGAGCCCAACGCGTCGCGCATCGTGCAAGGTGCAGGCAATCGACCGCGCCCGAATGCGCCGCCCGGCGATCTCGAGATCATCATCCAAGTCAAAGCGCACCCGTTCTTCAAGCGAAGCGGCGACGACGTCACGTGCCAAGTCCCGATCACGTTCACGCAAGCCGCGCTCGGCGCGGAAGTCGAAGTGCCGACGCTCGAAGGCAGAGCGAAGATGCGCGTCCCCGCCGGCACGCAGCCCGGCAGCGTGCTGCGATTGAAGCAAAAGGGAATCCCGCGCCGCGTGGGCGTCGGCCGCGGCGACCAGCTGACGGAAGTGACGATCGAAGTCCCGCAAAAAGTGACGGAAGCGCAGCGCGCTCTCCTCGAGCAACTGGCGAAGGAGCTCGGCGAGGACGTTCAGCCGCAGAGGCGGACGTTCATGGAGAAGCTCAAAGATTTATTTGGGTGAGCGGATCTGCTCGAGGATCCACCCCGACAGCGCGTGCGCCCCGTCGATGTCGTAGTGCACCCCATCGGGCCTTATCGTGATCCCGTTGTATTCGCGCTCGCACGTGCCGTGCGGGCAGAGGCGCTCTCCGAAGTCGAGCAGTGAAACCGTCGGCACCTGTTTCACCACGTTGCGGAGCGATGCGTTGATGCAATCCACTCTCTCTCTCCACGGCGCGCTGTCGAATGGACCGAGCGGGTACGGAACGGTGACGAGCCACGCGCGCGAGAGTCCGCTGACGCGTTTCACGACGGTTTGCTCGAAGCGCTCGTTCCACTTCGGGTAGCACGCTTGGCGCCATCGGCCGTCCGCGTCGACTCCGTGCAAGAACGCGCCGCCGAAAAAAATGAGCGTCACGTCGGGATGGAGCTCGTTCTGCGCATCGATCCACGTCTCGCCGCCGCACGTGTCCCACAGCATCGTGCAGCTGTCTTTGCCGCGTAGATCGATCGTCACGTTCGGCTCGCGCAAACCGCGGAGACCCCAACCGAGCGAGTTCGACGTCGAATCGCCGAAGACCAAAATCCGAAACGGCGGACCCGCGTCGAGCGCGATGGGTGGCGTCTCGGGTGGGAGCGGCGGCGGTGGCGGCGGTTTTCGCGCGTGCGTGGCGCGGACCACGAGCACGACCGCGAGCGCGACGGATGCGGGCACGATGATCGCGGGACGCCCGAAGGGAAGACCGCGCGTGCGAATCGGCTTCTCGAAGAATCGATACGAGACGCTCGCGATCGCGAACGTGACCGCGAATTGAAACGCGTAGAGCGCGGCACCGTGGAGGTGAACGCGTTCGGCGGTGAGCACCACGTCGACGGGCCAGTGCCACAAGTAGAGCCCGTAGCTGATCGTCCCGACGTACGTGAGCGCGGGAAACGAGAGCGCGCGCGAAACGAAACCGCCCGAGATCGCGCACACGACGAGCACGAGCCCGCAGAGCTCCGTGAGCCAGAAACCGCCGCGATAGAGAAACGGCGACGCGCCGTCGAGCTTCCACCACGCGACGCCGATCCCGATCACCGCGATCGCACCGAGCACGTCGAAGATGCGAACGGTGCGCGGCGAGAACGTGGTGCTCGGCGACGCGATCGTCGCGAGCACGGCGCCGGAGAGGATCGCCGCAGCGCGCGTGTCCGTCCCCATGTACGCGCGCGTCGAGCTCGGCGCGTTCGAGAGGATGAACATCGCGACCATCGATGCGAGCGTCAGAACGATCGCAACGACGCGGACCGTGCGACGCGAGCCGCGCCACATCACGGCGCTGACGACGAGCGGCCACACGACGTAAAACTGCTCCTCGATCGCGAGGCTCCATGTGTGCTCGAGCGGCGAAGGCGACGCGAAGAGCTCCCAGTAGCTCTTGTGCGTGAAGATGGCGCGCCAGTTGGCGACGTACCCGAGCGTCGCGAGAGCCTCGGCGCGTAGATCGCGCAGCTCATCCGCTCTTGCGAAGACCCAGCAGTACGCGGCGATGGCCGGCATGAGCGAGAGAAGCGCGGGAAAGAGCCGCCGCGCGCGCCGCACCCAAAACGCCGCGAGATCGATGCGCCCGCTCGACTCGCGTTCGGCGAGGAGAAGCGACGTGATGAGATACCCCGACAAAACGAAGAACAGATCGACGCCGAGATACCCGCCGGGCAGCGCGCCCTGCGCGTGAAAAAAGAGGACACCGAGGAGGGCCACGCCCCGCAGCCCGTCCAATGCGGGCACGTGCGGTAGGGAATTTCTCGACGTTGTCTCGCGTACCAATTTTAACCCCAATACCGTCGTCACGTCGTGCGTTCCATCCAAAGGGGCTAAGCTAAACGCCGTGCGCTCTCATCTCCACAAAGGTTTGGTCGTCGCGTACGTGATCGCGCTCGGCGCGCACGGTGCGAGCGCGCAGGACTTCGATCCGAGCGGGCGCCACCACCACCCCGGCGGCAACACGACGCACCCCGGCGGCAACACGACGCATCCCGGCGGCAACACGACGCATCCCGGCGGCAACACCGTCACGCAGCCCGTGCAGTCGCCGCAGGTTCTCATCGATCGCTACACGAAGATCGTCATCTCGCAGCCCGGCTCGCCGTTTCCTCTTCAACGCCTCGCGCAGCTCTATCGCGAGCGCGACGGAAACCTGAAGAAGCTCATCGAAGATTTCGAGAAGCGCGCGAACACCGCCGGCACCGAGCAATATGCGTCGACGGTCACGCTCGCCGGCGTCTACAAAATCGAAGGCCGCATCGACGACGCGGTGAAGACGTACGAGCGCGGCATCGCCCTCAAGCCGACGGATGCGTCCGCGATCCTCGCGCTCGCGCACGCCCACCAAGATCGCGGCGACATGACGGCCGCGCGTCAACGTTTCGAACAAGCGCTTCCTCTCCAACCTGCAGTCACGGACAAAGAGCAAACGCTCCGCACGCTCATGGCCATCGCGCTCGACGCGAAAGATTGGGCAGGCGCGAAGGGCTTTCACGAGCAGCTCGTGAAGCTCGAGCCGACGAGCCTTTACGTGAAGGGCGAGCTCGGTCGCGAATTGTTCTCGCGCGGCGAATACGATCGCAGCGAAGGCGAGTTCAAAGAGCTCGTGACGGCGGCGACCGGCGACAACCGCGCGCTCGCGCCCGCGCTGAAAGATCTCGGCAAGGCGCAAGCGAAGGCGCACAAGAACCAAGACGCGCTCGCGACGCTGAAGAAGGCGCTCGCCGTCGCCGGCCAAGAAGCCGCGGTGCGCGCGGAGATCTACGAGACGATCACCGAGATTTACCGCGCCGATCAGCAGCTCCCGATCTTGATCAAGCAGATCGAAGACGAGCACCCCGGCGATTTCGCGCGTCTCCGTCTGCTCGGCTCGCTCTACGAAGAGACCGGCGACGCGAACAACGCCATCGCGACGTACAAGAAGGCGCTCGCGATCACCCCGCGCGACATCGACCTCCGCCTCAAGATGGTGCGTCTGCTCCAGTCGCAAGGCGAGCTCGACAAGGCGATCGCCGAGTACGAAGGGCTCATTCGCGCGGCGCCGAACAACCCGCAATTCGTCTTCGAAGAGTGCGAGGCGCTCTTGCAACGTGGCGACCGCGAGCGCGCGCTGAAGCTGCTCACCGAGCTCGAGGCGCGCGCGAGCGGCGACGAAGAGTCGCTCTCGCGCCTCGCGGATTTCTACGGGCGCATCGGCGAGAACGACAAATCGATGCGCGTCCTCACGCGCCTCACGCAAATCGGAAGCTCCGATCCGTCGCACCTCGTCGATCTCGGAGACCACTATTTTCAAGAGGGAAACACCGCGCTCGCGGTGACGACGTGGAAGCGCATTCTCACGACGATCACGCCGCGCGCACGCGCGCTCTCCGCGCTCGGCGACGTGTACTCCGAGCACGACATGATGGACGACGCGCTCGCTTCGTTCCGCGAAGCGGTGTCGCTCGATCCGCAGAACATCAATTACAAGAAGCAGCTCGCGGGCGCGCTCGAGCGCAAACAAGATCGCGCCGGCGCGCGCGCGATCTGGCAAGAGCTCGCAGACAAAGCACGGCAGACGGGCGACAAGCTCCTCGCGCGCGAGACGCGCACGCACATCGTCACGCTCCTCTCGATGGACCGCACGCTCGAGACGCAGATCGTCTTGTGGCAGGCGCAGTTCAACGCCCGCACGCCCGACATCGAAGCGGGCCGCACGCTCGCGGAAGCGCAGATCCATTTGCGCAAGCTCGCGGACGCGGAGGTCACGCTGCGCCGCGTGATCGAGCTCGCGCCAGGCGACTCGGACAGCTACCTCTCGCTCGAACGCGTGCTCGTGCAAACGAACAACGCGCAGAAGCTCCAAGAAGCGATCGCCGTGCTCGAGCGGCTGCTCGCGGTCGATCCGAAGCAGGCGCGCTCGATCTACCAGCGCATGTCGCAGTACGCGCTGCAGCTCTATCACGACGACGACGCGATCAAATACGCGTCGCGCGCCGTCGAGCTCAACCCGGACGACGCCGAAGGACACCGCCGGCTCGGCGAGATGTACCGGCAGCGTCAAGACGCCGATCACGCGATCTCCGAGTTTCGCGCGGCGATCGCGAAGAACGATCGACTCTTCGTCGTCTACTTCGACCTCGCCGATTTGCTCCTCTCGAAGGGCCAGCCCGACGAAGCGGATCGCCTATTTCGCCGCGTGATCCGCGGCGCACCCGACGAAGAGTACATCGCGCGCGCGGCGCGTCTCTCGATGCAGATCAACCTCGGTCGCGGCACGCTCGAATCGCTCGAGCAAGATTTGTTGCCGCTCGCAATCGGAAATCCACAGCGCGGGATTTATCGGCGCTTGCTCGTCGAGATTTACGGAAACCTCACGTTCGGCTTGATGCAGCGCGTTCGCCACGGCGAAGGCAAAGACGCCGACGACGCGCGCGCGCAGCTCTCGAAGATCGGCGCGCGTGCGGTCAAGCCGCTGCTCGACGCGCTCGCGGACGGCGAGCCCTCGCAGCAACGCATCGCGATCGACGTGCTCGGTTACGTGCAGAACAAAAACGCGGCACCTGCGCTCTTCGCGTTCGCGACGGGTCAGGCAGAGCTGCCGCTTCGCGTGCGCGCGATGATCGCGTGCGGCGCGCTACGCGACCCGAACATGCTGCCGAAGTTCCAAACGCTCCTCGTTCCGAAGAACGCGATCGAAGAGGCGATGCCCGCGGACGCGGTCGCAGTCGCCGCGGCGTGGGGCGTCGCGCGCGTCGGGGATCGCCGCGCTCTGCCGATGTTGCGCTTGCTTGCGAAGAAGGGAACGCCCGAGATGCGCGCCGTCGCGCTGCTCGGAATCGGTCAGCTGAAGGATCGCGCGTCCCTGCCCGATGTCGTCGCCGTGGCGAAAGCAACGGACGCAGGGACGATGGCGCGCGCGGCGGCTGCGTACACGCTCGGCGAGCTCGGCGCGGAGTCCGAATCGGCAACGCTCCTCGCGCTCGCACAAGGCAACGACGCGCTCGCGCGCGAGCTCGCGCTCGTTTCGCTCGCGCGCATGGGCGCCGCGAAGAACGCGGACCCGCCCGGTGGCAAAGCATCGATCGCCGCGATGAGCGACGCGGTGTTCGCGGGCGGCGAGACGCAGAGCGCGCGCGCGCGCCTTGCGGGCGAAGCGATCCAGCGCGCGGGCTCCGCGGCGCTCACGCTGCTCGCGAATCCCGCGCTCGTGAAGACCTCACCGGACTTGTTGCCCGCGCCCGACGGCATGCTCGACGTCGAAGGCACGCTCGAGCAGCTCGTCCCGCGCAATCTCTCCGAGAGCGCGCGCGCCGCTGCGCTCATGAAGTTCTCGGACTCGCTCTCGCGCGCAGCGCTCTCCGCGCTGCAAACGTCGGGCGATCGCGCGCGCACCGTGCTCGACTCGCTCGGCGGCGGAGATGGAAGCTTCAAGCCGTTCGTGAGCGGCGATTCCACCACGGCGCCCGCCGCGGCCAAGACGAAGGCGCAAGAGATCGGAAAGAGCCTCGAGAGCGCCATCGTTCCGCTCGCGCGTCACCCGAACACGGCGACGCGCATGGAGGCCGTCGTGCTCCTCGCGCGCGCGGGAAGCGCGGACGCGCAATCCGCCGTGGTCGGCGCGGTGGATGATTCGGACGAAGCCGTGCAGCGCGTCGCGCTCGCGGCGATCGGATCGCGCTCGGATGCGGCCGCGGTCGCGGCCGTCAGCAAGCTCCTTCACGCGCACGAAAACTGGGCGATGCGCGTCCTCGGCGCGCAAGCGCTCGGCCGCCTCGGCGCAGCCGGCTCGGGCGAAGGCGCATCGAAGGCGCTGCGCGAAGCCGCGACGACGGACACCTACGCGCTCGTCCGCGAAGCCGCGCTCGTCGCGCTCGCGAGCTACGACAAAACCGGCGCAGCCCAGCTCGCCGCCCAAGTCGCGCAAAAAGACGTCGAGCCCCGCGTCCGCGAAACCGCCAAGCGCATCGCCGCCGCGCACTGATCAAGCAACGGGCGGCGGGCGGGCCGTCATCGAGCGGATCGGATCGAGGTCCGCGTCGAACACGGTGCCGAACTCGCGCTGGAACTGGTCGGGCGATTTCTGGATGACGCCGGAGAGGCGCTGCATCTCGAGCGAGTCCTCGAGGTCGCCGCGCCTCAAGCGAATCATGTACGAGCGCGCGATTCGGTAGCGATCCGACTCGAGGTTCACCATGCGCACGCGCATGCGGCCCGTCGCGGGATCCATGATCTTGTCGAACGAGATCGGATGAAAATGTCCGTTCACCATCGCGACGAGCGCTTGCGTTCCGCCTTCGATCACGTAGCGCGCGGCGCAGTAGCCGAGATCGCGCGTGTACTCCATGTCGCTCGGCACGGGATCCGCGCAGCGCAGCTCGTAGCCGATGTTCTTCGACACGATCGTCGGCTTGAGCCCGAGCGCGGCGAGCCGCTTTCGCACGGCGGTCTTCACGATTTCGCCGAAATCGATCTCGGCGATGCGAATGTGATCGTGCTCGTCGCGCTCGACGTTCGCGAGGCCGACGAGATCGCTCTCGGGCAGAATCTCGACGATGCCTTCGGCCATGACGGCGACGCCGTCGGTGCGGCCGTATGCGAGCCGCTTGATGATCGAGCCCGCGAGCGTATCGACGACGACCGACAGGCGCGGATCGCGCGCGAACTCTTCGGGGATGAGCGTGACCGTCGCGCCCGCGGCCTTGCCGATGCCGAGCGCGAGGTGCCCGGCCTTTCGTCCCATCGCGACGACGAAGTACCAACGGCCCGTCGTCTTCGCGTCGACCATCAAGTTCTGCACGATGCCGACGCCCACGCTGCGCGCCGTCGTGTATCCGAAGGTCGGCGTCTCGAGCGGGAGATCGAGATCGTTGTCGATCGTCTTCGGGACGTGCACGACGCGGAGCGATCCGTTCGACGCCTTCGCGAGCGAGAACGCGCTGAACGCCGTGTCGTCGCCGCCGATCGAGATGAGCATGCCGACGCCGAGCGAGCGAAGCGCGCCGAGCGTCTTCTGCAGGAGCGCGGGATCCTTCGTCGGGTTCGCGCGCGAGACGCCGAGCGTCGCGCCGCCGCGGAAGTGGATGCGGCTCGTGTCGGTGATCGTCAGCGGCGTCACGTGGTTCGTGTCGCCCTGCATGATCCACTTGAAGCCCTCTTGGATGCCGAGCACCTCGACACCGGACAAGCACGCGCGAATCGTCGCCGCGCCGATCACGCTGTTGATTCCGGGTGCAGGTCCCCCCGCGACGAGTATGGCGAGCTTTTGATTCATGATCGCCTTCGCAGGATACGCTGGATCGCGATTGCGATCAGCGCGACCGCCGCGAGCGCGCCGCCCGCGATCCACGGCGCGCGCGACGCTCGCTTTGGCGCGGGCACGGCGCGATGAAGCTCGACGAACATCGCGCGATGCGAGTTGTCGAGGAGCTCTTGATGCATGCCCTCCGCGGTCGTGAGCGTCACGACGTCCTCCGTCCCGAAGTATTCGACCATGTCGATCGATAGCGTCGCGCGCGTGCACGCGAAGTCTTCTTCGAGGATGACGCCGTCGCCGTCGGGCGTCGTCGTCACCGGGCCTGGCGCGCACTTCGTGTCGTCGGAGTGCACCTCCATCGCGATGTGCGCGTCGTGATCCATCGCGAGCGGCGCTTCGACTGCGGCGAGAGAGACGCGCGCGTGGATCGTTCCATCGGCGCGCTCGGTGAGCTCGGTCGACCATACGCCGACGTCGTGCGCCGAAGCGCCCTTTGCGATCGCCCCAAAAAACGCGACGACGAACGCGAACGCGGCGCTAAGTCGGAGGAGGCGGCTCATGCAAGCCCTTGATCATCTCGCCGCGGATCTTGCTCGCGACGAACAAGAACGGAAACGAGACGAACAAGCCCGCGAAACCGATCAGATGCTCCCACGCGATCAAGCTCACGACGATCGCGAACCCCGGAAGATGTACGTGCTTCGACGTGAGCCGCGGGTTCAAATAGTACGCCTCGATTTTGTGCAGGACGAACGTCAGCGCGACGAACACGCCGATGCCGACGAAGCCCTTCGCTTGGTACGCGAGCATCGACAAGACGACGCCCGAAACGAAATTCCCGACGACCGGAATCAAACCCGAGACGAAGATGAGGATCATCAGCGACGGGATGTGATGAATCCCGAGCACGAGCAGCACGGGGAGCGTGAGCAGCGTGTTCACGGCGGCGACGACGAGCTGGAGCTGGATGGTGATGCGGATCGCCTCGGCGACGTAACCGAGCCAGCGCAGCACCGTGCCCATGAGCGACGTCGGATCGATCTTTTCGTGCAGCTCCTGGAGCTCTTCTTCTTCGAGGTTGTAGATGATCGCCAAGATGAGCGCGATGACGGCGCTCATCGCCATGTGGCCCATCATCGACACGACGTGGAGCGCGCTCTCGGAATATTCGCGCGCGCGCTCGAAGAGCTTGTGCGTGTCGGGCAAGTGCTCGCGCGCGTGGATGAGGATCGGGTTCTGTTCGATCTCCTCGATCTGGCGCGGGAACGTTTGCTTCGCGTGCTTGACGTAGTGGAGAACGCTCTGCGCGCCGAGCGCGATCGCGACGCCCAATGCCACGAGGAACGCGCCAAGCACAGCGAGAAAAGCCCTTTTTCGAGGCCATTTCGTGCGCTCCACGAGGATGTGCGTCGCGCCGCCGAACGCGGATTGAATCGCCACGAAGACGGCGATGAGGATGAACTCCTCGCGAAAGAGAATGATGAGCGTGATGAAGATGACGAGCGCAAGAATGCGGCGCGCGGTCTTCTCACGAAAAAAATCGCCGAGTCGATCCTTCATCATTACCCGATGCTCTCGCCGTAGTCGGAGAAGCCGATGCGCGCGCGCGGCGCGTGTGCGCGCACTTCGGAGACGAAGCCGTCGATGTCGATGCCGGGGAGAAGCCTGAGGCCGCTCTCGAGCGGCGCGAAGAACGCATCGTGGTGCGTCGGGATGACGAGATCCGGCTCGAGCGCGAGGAGGCGCTTCAAGTAGTCGCGCGTCGCTTGGCGTCCCGCGAGGCCCGCGATGAGCACGTCGACGCGCTCGCCCGCGATCTCCGCGTCGATGAGGTCGGCGCTTCCGTTGTGGTAGATGCGCACGCCTGCGGCGTCGATGATGATGCCGAACGCGCCGCCCATCTTGTACTGCCACGCGCGCGCGGGGAGGCGTGGCGGCGAGCTCACCTCGCCGGGAAACGGAACGCGACCGAGCGCGATACGACCATGCAAGCTCGGAACGAACCGCACGGAGACGTCGTCACTGATCTTCACGTGGGCGCCGTCGGGCGGAACCATCACGAGCTGCGACTCGCTGACGCCTTCCGCGCGCGCGAACGAGCACGTCGTCCTCGAGCCGACGAGCTTCGCGCCCGTCTTCATCGCGATGCGCGGCGCGTCGAGCAAATGATCGTAGTGACTGTGGCCGCACAAAATCGCGTCGACCTTCTTCGGGATCCATTTTCGATCGCGCTTTCGTCGGGTGCGATCGCGCGCGTCGCGACCGAGCGGAGATCGTGGCGCGAGACGTATGGGTCGACGAGCACCGTCGTCGTTTTCGTCGACACGACGTGCGCCGCCGTGCCGAGCCACGAGATGCTCACGGCTTGTTCGTCGTATCGCGCGCCGCCGCGCGGAGGACGAAAGCGCGGGAATGCGAGATCGTAGAGCGCGCCCAAACGCGGCTCACAAATCGTCGTGGAAGAGCGGCTCGCGGTTTCGGACGTAGCGATAAACGAGCTGACGTGCCTCGGGCGTGATGTGCGTGAACTTCGCGCCGAACCCGGGAGGCGCGTCGCCGCCTTGCTCGCGCGCCCACTGCACGATCGCGTTCGCTTCGAATTCGTAACCGCCGGGGAGCGACACGCGCAGCCGCACGGGTTGCCCGATTTTCGGCACCATGTACGTCGACACGAAGAGGCCGCCGTGATCGATGATGTCGTTTCCCGAGAGGCCTTTGTAGAAATTCGTCGGGCTGTTCGCGCCGAGATCCGCGGCGATGACCGACGCGTTGTCCATGGGAGGCGGCGACGGCGGGCGACCCGACGTGGGCGTCCCGGCGGGAAACGGATTTTGTCCTGCGGGCGCGACGGCCGTCGCGGCCATCGGAGAGCGTCCTTGTTGTTGCGGCGGCGCGAACGGATCGCGAACGGGCTGAACCGGTTGCTGCGCGGGAGATGGAAGCCCACCGTAAGCGGGCGCGGGTGCCTGGGCTTGCGGCGGTGGCGCGTATTGCTGGACCGGCGCGGTCGGCGCGTACGCGGCGGCTTGGACGGGCGCGGTCGGCGCCGCTTGTTGCGGCGCGAGCTTGTTGATCGCGTGCACGAGGCCGAGCGATCCGGCGACGGCTTCCATCGCCGCAGCGACCGCGGGGTGATCCGGCTGCGTCTGCAGCGCGGAGAGCGCGGTGCGCACGTTCGTGAGCGCCGTGTCGGCGAACGGCGATAGCTGCGTTCCGTTCGAGCGCTCGATTTGGTGAAGCGCGCTCATCGCCTGCGCGATGGGCGTCGCCAGATCGATGATGTGCGGCGGCACGCTCGGATCGGATTGCAGCGCGCTCAATCCGCGCGCGAGCGACTCACGTGCGTTCTTGGCTGTCGTGGCGATGTCGGACAAGGCGGTTTCTCCCAAAAGCGATGCTAAGCGACCGTGCCGCTTCCGCCAACTCCTTCATGCTCGCATCGCGGCGTGCTGGATGAGACGGGCGAGCGTATTTTCATCGAGGAAATCGTCGGTTTCTTCGCGCCGGCCCGCGCGAAGCTCGAGGGCTTCGTCGCCCGCGCGCACGACGGCGACGCCGTCCTTTCGCACCGCGCTTTCGCCTGGCTCGAGCGCACGCGGGAAGTCGCGCGTCGCGCGCACGCGGGTCAGTACGATGGTCTCGCCGCCGATTTCCGTGAACGCGCCGGGCCACGGCGCCGCCGCGCGCACGCGCCGGACGATCTTCGCGGCGTCGTCCGTCCAGCGAATCTCGAGCATGTCTTCCGTCGGCGCGGGCGCGTCCGTCGCGAGCGCGTCGTTTTGTTCATGCGGCTCGGGCGGCGCGCCGCGTGCGTACGCCGCGACGACTTCGCGGAGAAGCGCGAGCGAGGGTCGATCGAGCTTCTTCGCGAGCGTCCACGCGTTCCACATCGGATCGATTCGCAGCGGGACCTGCCGCAAAATCGCGCCCGTATCGTAAGCCTCGTCGAGCCGGTGCGCCGTCACGCCCGTCGCCTCGTCGCCCGAGTCGATCGCCCAGAAATACGGATCGGGCCCGCGATGGCGCGGCAAGAGCGACGGATGCACGCCAATGGCCGGCGCGATCGCGAGCACCTCGCGCGGAAGCCGCTTCGTCCAGAACCAGCTGACGATGAGCTCGGGCTTCGGCGCGGCGATGCGATCGATCGCGGGCGGCGCGGAGATCTCGGGCCGCACGAAGCACCGCGCGCCGAACGTTTTCTTCGCGCGCCGAAGGCCGAGCGCATCATCGCGCGACATCGCCACGTACACGAGCTCGTGCCCATCGCGCGCGAGGAGCAGCGCGCCGAGCGGCATCCCGAAATACGCGACGCGCATCGCTACGAAGAAGCGGTTTTCTTCAGGCGGGCGAAGCGATGACCGCGGCTTCTTCGCCGAGCTGCTTCAAGAGCGCGGTGCGCGCGGCGTGCTCGACGAGCGACCACAATTGCGCGCGGTCGGTGCTGCGACCGAGGAAGCCGATCGGAATGCGGAACCCGCCTTTGTCGCGACGGCCGCCGCCGAACGCGCGCCCGCGATCGTCGAACCCGAACGCGGCTTCGAGCCACGCCGCCGGATCGACGCTCGGCGAGTGCGTGCGGAGCGAGCCTTCGATGAATCGATCGCCGACGACGCCGTACACGACGACCGTGTCGATGTCCTCGCGACGGATGAGAAAGTCCGCGGCTTGCGCGATCGTGTCGCGCTCGCCGTCGGGAACGAACCCGACGCCCGCCATCGCGAAATTGCGGCGCACGACGAGCGCCGCGAGCGCGCGCGCGATGACGTCCATCGCGCTCGGCGCGATCAGGTGACGCGAGAGATCCTGGAGCATGTCGCGATCGCACACGTCCGCGATTTGCGCGGCGGCGCGGAGGTCGGTCGAGCGCGCGAGGGTGAAGTCGTCGGTGTCCGTCGAGAGGCCGTGCATGAGCGCGGTCGCGATGCGGCGATCGTCCTCGGAGTCCACGTCGAGCGGAGCGAGGGCGCTCAAGTACTCGACGAAAATCGTCGCGGTCGCGCCGACCTCGTGGCGAATGTCGACGAAGCGCGCGCGCGGTGGCGCGTTCGTGCGGTGGTGATCGACGATCGCGAGCGTCTCGAGGCCATCCGCGTCGGCGAGATCGGGGTCGACGTCGTGCGCGTCGACGAGCGCGAGGAAGTCGACGCTGCCCGCGTCCTTCACGCTCTTGATCTTGCGAAGCTCGAGGCCGAGCAGCTTCACGAGCGCGCGGTTCTCGCGGTGGCTCAGGTCGTGGAGGTACGCGATGGTCGTCTGCGCGACGCCGAGCCGCGTCGCGAGATGCGCGAACGCGAGCGCGCTCGCGATGCCGTCCGGATCCGGATGACCGCGGAGCGGAACGAGCAGGCGCTTGTTCTTCGCAGCAGAGAGCGTCTCCGCGAACGCTTGCGCGCGATCGACTTGACCCGATGGAGGGACCACCAAACGGCGAACCGGTTCGTTCATGGCGCGTTATTGTGGACCCGAAGCGAGCACGGCGTCGAGCTTCCAGCATGCTCGAGTCCGCGCGATTCTCGGCACAACGCGTGCCGTTCGTTTATGGCTACGGAAGCAGTGCTAATTTCGGCTCGGCACGAAAGATGATCCAACGCGTCACTGTCGCGCTGCGCGCGGCGATCGGGTCGATTGCGCCCGCACTTCTCGTCGCATTGCCGCCGCTCGCGTGGGTGCGCGAAGGAATGTATCGCGCGTCGCTGACGACGCTCGGACGCGATCAAGGAATCTTCCAATACATCGCGTGGGCCGTTTCGAACGGCGACGTCGACTACCGCGACGTGCGCGACGTGAACGGTCCGCTCACGCACCTCGTCCACATGGTGCTGCTCGCGCTCGGCGGTCGTGACGAGCACCGATTTCGCGTTCTCGATCTGGTCTTCACGGGCATCGCGTTCGCCATCGTCGGATTCTGCTTGCCGGGGATCGATCGGAGCTTTCGCGCGTCGGGTCGCGCAGCCGAGGTCGCGGCGCGCGCGGGTTGGGCGCTCGCGGCGTGGGTCGTCCTCGGCGGACAGCTCCTCAACTATCTCTATTGGGATCTCGCGCAGCGCGAGACGTTCTGCCATTGGTTCCTTCTGCCGAGCGTCGCGATGCAGCTCTACGCGCAAGGCAAGCTGCAGACGGAGGATCGCTCGCGCGCGCGGCGCTACGCGTGGATGCTCGTTCTCTGCGGCGCGCTCAGCGTCATCCCTTGGTTCGGCAAGCCGACCTACGCGCTCTTCACCGTCGTCCAAGCGTTCACGCTGCTCGTCGATCGACACTTGCCGATTCGACCGCTTCGTATGGTCGCGCTCTTCGCGATCGGCGGCGTCGTCGGCGCGCTCACGCAGATCGCGTTCGTGATGCATTTCGGCGACATCGGCGCGTGGCTTCGCATCACGTTCCACGACGTTCCCGCGATGTACCGCTTCATGATGCCGCGCACGCCGCGCGAGATCCTCTCGCTCCAATGGGGCGGTCCGCCGGCCGCGCTCGCGACGGTCACCGCGGCCGCGATGATCGGGCTCGTCATCGACGGTCAGCTCGCGCGCCGCGCGCTCGTGATCGCGCTCTTCCCTTTGTGCGGCATCGTCAGCGTGCTCGTTCAAGGAAAGGGGTTTCCGTATCACTTTCATCCCGTGACCGTGGGCCTCTACATGCAGTGGCTCCTGCTCGTCGTGTGGATGTGGGAACGTTTCTCCGCGCGCGCACGAGGCACGTTCGTTCGATTCGTTCCGTTCGCGGCAGCCGCGGCGCTCGCGATGCGCATCGCGTGGCTCGTGCCGCAGTCGAGCCACATCACGGGCATCTGGATCCTCGACAAAGGGTCGACGGCGGAAAAGCGCGCGAGCCCCGATTATCTCGTCTACTTCCGCGATCACGATTTTTTCCCGTGGGAGATGCGCCAAGCCGCCGTCTACATCAACGAGCACACGAAGCCCACCGATCGCGTGCAGATGTACGCGATGGATCCTTATCTTTTATTTCTCGCCGAACGAAAGAGCGCGACGCCATACATCTACGCCTACGATTTGAACGCCGACGCAGCGCTCGCGGGCTCGTGGATGAAACGCGGGCTTCACCCGACGCCCGAGCAAGCGACCGAGATCCGCGCGCTCCGCGACGAGCACGAGGCCGACATGCTCGCGCGCATGAAAAAAATCCGCCCGCTGCGTTCGTGTTCATCGATCACGCGCCGCTTCTCAGCTACGAGGACGCGTTCGTCGATTTCAAGGTTCACAACCCGGAAGCGGGGGAGTGGGTCGACGAGAACTACCGCGAGACCGCCGCATTCGGTGAGGATCACGTGTGGCTGAGGCGCTGACACGCGAACGTCACGCGTCGGTGCTATAAAGGCTGTTCTCCATGGACCCGCAAGGCGTACCGCACGCACCGCACAGCACCCCCGTGGTGTCGCTACCGCCCGTGTCGGCGCCGTTGGTTCCGAGCAGCGAAAACGATTTCCGTTCGCCCGCGCTCTACCTCAACCGCGAGCTCTCGTGGATCGAGTTCAACGGTCGCGTTCTCGCCGAGGCCGACAGCGTCGGCGTGCCGGTTCTCGAGCGCCTCAAGTTCTTGACGATCGTCTCGTCGAACCTCGACGAGTTCTTCATGGTGCGCGTCGCGGGCTTGAAGCAGCAGCAGAGCGGCGACGTGAGCGATCTCGGTCCCGACGGAATGACGCCGGGCGAGCAGCTCCAAGCGGTGACCGAGCGCGTGCACGATCTCGTCGCGGCGCAATACAAGTGCCTGATCGAGCGCGTCTTGCCTGCGCTCGAAGAGAGCGGCGTCCGCTTGATGAAGCCGGAGGCGCTCGACGAAGCCGCGCTGCGCGTCCTCGACGAGCGCTTCGTCAACGAGATCTTCCCGATCCTCACGCCGATCGCGATCGACCCGGGTCACCCGTTTCCGCACCTCCGCAACAAGAGCTTGAACCTCGGCGTGATGTTCGACGAGAGCTCGGAGGCGAACTTCGGCGTCGTCCAAGTGCCGATGATGCTCCCGCGTTTGCTCGAGGTGCCCGGCGTGAAGGGCGCGCGCCACGCGTACGTGCTCATCGAAGACGTCGTCGCGCGCCACGCGGCCAACATCTTCCCCGGCGTGAAATTGCGTGGAACCTACACGTTTCGCGTCACGCGCAACTTCGACATCGAGATCGACGAAGAAGAAGCCGAGGATCTCCTCCAGACGATCCAGCAAGAGCTCCGCAAGCGCGAGCGCGGGAACGCGGTGCGCGTCGAGGTGTCCGGCTCGCCGACGCCCGGGTCGCTCGCGAAGCTCGTTCGCGCTCTCAAGCTCGATCCCGATCGCGACGTCTATCACGCGCCGGGCGTGCTCAACCTCGCTGACTTGATCCAGCTCGTCACGCGCGACGAGCGCCGCGATCTGCGCGACGAGCCGTTCACCCCGCAAGCCGTTCCGATCCTCCGCGACGCCGACGATTTGTTCGCCGTCATCCGCGAGCACGACGTGCTCTTGCACCAGCCGTACGAGAGCTTCGATCACGTCGTCGATTTGATCTCGCGCGCCGCCGACGATCCGGACGTGCTCGCGATCAAACAAACGCTCTATCGCGCGGGGGGCGGCGATTCGCCCATCGTGCGTGCGCTCGCGCGCGCCGCCGAGGCGGGCAAGCAAGTGACGGCCGTCGTCGAGCTCAAGGCGCGGTTCGACGAAGAGTCGAACATCGTCTGGGCGCGCATGCTCGAGCAATCGGGCGTGAACGTCGTCTACGGCTTGCTCGGGTTGAAGACGCACGCGAAGTGCTCGCTCATCATCCGGCGCGAGCGCGGCAAGCTCCGGCGCTACGTGCACTTCTCGACGGGCAACTACAACACGTCGACCGCGCGCGCCTACACGGACTTCTCGTTCATCACCGCGCGCGAGTCGATCGCCGAAGACGCATCGTCGCTCTTCAATTTGCTGACCGGGTACAGCGCGCCGCCGAAATGGAAATCGCTCATCGTGTCGCCGCTCGGGCTGCACGAGGCCGTGCTCGGGCTCATCAACCGCGAGGCGGAGCACGCGCGCGCTGGGCGCCCCGCACGCATCATCGCGAAGATGAACGCCCTCGTCGACGAGGACGTCATCGAGGCGCTCTATCGCGCGTCGAGCGCGGGCGTCGACGTGTCGCTCCTCGTCCGCGGCATCTGCTGCTTGCGTCCGGGCGTCCCCGGCGTGAGCGAGACGATCAACGTCACGGCGATCGTCGATCGCTTCCTCGAGCATGGTCGCGTGTTTTCGTTCTCCAATGGCGGCAAGCGCGAGATGTTCATCGCGAGCGCAGACTGGATGCCGCGCAATTTTCATCGCCGCGTCGAGGTGATGGTCCCGATCGAAGACGAGGACCTCAAAGCCCGAATCGCCGATATCCTCGACACGCAGCTCGCCGACACGGCCAAGTCGTGGCGCCTCCGCAGCGACGGCAAGTACGAACGCGTCGAGCCCGCGCCCGGCACGACGCCGCTGCGCTCGCAGCAGAGGTTCATCGAGCTCGCGCGCGACAAGGTGAAGGCCGTGGACATGGTCGCTCGAAATTCCGGACGCTTCCATCTCGCGCGCGCCATGCCGACGCGCAACGGCAAACCCGAGCGTTCGCGACGCCCTCTCAAAAAGCCGGTCTAGAACAGCTGCGCGGCGTTGTAGAGCGCGTGCGCGGCGATCGCGGCGACGAGGCCGGCCTCTTCGTACGCTGCGCCGAACGCGATGCCGAGAAGGATCGCTTGGTGAATCGACGCCGTGTACACGCCGACGTGCGCGATGCCGAAGATCATCGCCGACGCGGCGAGCGCCTTCGAGCTCGACATGCGCGCTCGAAGCGCGCGCTGGAGCGTCGCGCGATAGAGGCGTTCTTCGACGACGGGAACGACGAGCACGGCCATCGCGGCGAGGACGATCGCGAAACGCGTGCTCGCGTCGTGCGATTCGTTCGACTGCGCATCGAGCACGGGTTTGGCGAGCGCTTCGTACGCGCGCGGCGCGGCGCACCGCAGGCCCTCGGCGCACGCGAGGGTTGTATAATGCAACAATCGAACGAGCGTGATCGATGCCGCGAGCCCGAAGAAGCTCGCGTCCGCGCGCTCGAAGATCGAATGGGTCTTTTCGTTCGCGGGCAGGCGCGCGACGAAGGGAAGCGCAGCGCCGACGGTGACGAAGATCGCTGCGGTGGTCAGAAGCCCTGCACCCGCCGCGCGCGCCGCGAGGAGCACCACGGGCAGGGCGAGCGACGCGAGGATCGCAGGCCCGACGGGCGAGGGTGTTCGCACCTCGCTGATGGGCTCCACGTCGAGGACGCGGCGCACCTCGCGCGCGAGCGTGCGCGGCGTCGGCATCGTCGCGAACGCGAGGACCGCAGCTGCGATCGAGAGCCCGAGGCCGAGAAAAAAGAGCGGCAGCCCGCGCCCGCACATCGCCGCGATCATGTACGCATAGCGCGCCGCGACCGCGAGCGACGCGAGCGCCCATGTTCGCGGGTGTCGCGGAATCGGACGCGCGATCTCGAAGATCATGAACGCGAGCACGACCAAATCCAAAACGAGCCGCGATCCCACGCCCGTCGTCCCGAGCGAGATGAGCTGCCTCTCGAGATCGACCAGCGCGAGAACCGGAAAAAGCGCGAGGAGGAGCCACGGGCGCGCGCGGCGGAACCGCGTCACGCTCGGCGTCTCGAACGCGCGCGCGATGCGCTCCCGCACAATGGGCGTCTCGGGCGCGCGCGCGAGGGGAACGAACGCGCCGTCTTTCGCCGCTGAGACGCTCAAGTCGTCGCGCTCTTTGGCCATCGCGGCGAGCTCGGTCGGGTGAACGGCCTCGGCGGGCACGCTCGATTCTTCGCCGGACCGCCGAACGAAGACGACGAGCATGGACCTTTGATACATTGCATGCCGATGTTTGGGATGACCCGCGGTGAGATCGCGCTCGTCGCGTTCATCTTCGTGCTCGTATACGGCGCGATCGTGTTGCCGCGGCTCGCTGAAAGGCTCGGTCGGGACAAGCCATGAGCGACCCGCCGCGCCCGACGACGGAGAACAAACCGACGGTCTTCATCAGCGATCCGTCGGTCGAAGCCGAGCGCGTCACGCAGGCGCTGCGCTCGGCGGAGTTTCACGTCGTCGATGTGCCGCTCGCGATGCTCGTCGCGCGCGTCGCCGTGCAGCGCCCGCGCGTCGTGATTTTGGACGCCGACGCGGAGGGCGCGCTCGACGCGGTGGCGCGCATGCGCGAGCTCCCCGATGCAGAAGGCATCGACGTGCTCTTTTGCGGGCGGCCCGGCGCCGCGCTCGCGAGCGCGGAGGATGCGCTCGCGCACGAAGGCAGCGGATTTTTTCCGCGGCCCGTCGCGGTCGCCACGCTCGTGAAGAAGGTGGAGTCGCTCGCGTCGGGCTCGGCCGCGCAAGAGCCGATTCCTCCCGCGGAGGTTTCGTCGAAGGCCGTGTCGCAGCCGCCGCCCGCGCTCGTCGTGCCGAAGCCCTCGTCGCATCCACCGCCGCGGCCATCGTCGCGTCCGCCAGCGCGGCCCTCATCGCGCCCACCGTCGCATCCGCCGTCGCGCCCGCCGCCATCGCGTCCGCCGCCGCCGTCGCAGCGCGTCGCGCAGAGCATGGTGAGCCGCGAGCTCGCGGAGCTCCTGTCACGCGCCGAAGAAGTCGTCGCGGATCAAGCGCTGCCCGCCGACGCGGTCGTGCCTTCGCCGGAGGAAGAGATTCAACAGGTGCTTCCCGAGGAAGTGCTCGCTGCGCTCGACGCTCCGCTCGAAGACGACGCCGCCGAGGACGAAGTGGTCGAAGGTCCTGCGCGCGTGACGACGTCCGGCGGTGGACGCGCCGCGACGACGGGCGTGCGCGAGCCCGCGCAAGCCGCACCGCGCCCGCAAACGATTCCGCCGCCCGATCCGCTCACGAACGACGGTTCGCTCGTCGCGCACCAAACGCAAGGCGAAGTCCCGATGAACACGACGGGCGGACGCACGAACGAGGGCACCGCCGCGCAGCGCATCACGCGTCCGTCCGAGCCGCCGCATCAACCGTTCGGCGTCGATCCGAGCCATGCCGTCACGACACCGCCGCGCCGCTCGAGCTCGATTCCCGCGCCGCCCACGCACTTGCAACCGCCCATCTCCGCGCCGCATGGCGGCGCGCCGAGCGCGCTCTCGACGACGCTCGGGAGCGAGCTGCTCGTTCAGCAAGGCGGAATGATTGGCCCGCCGCTCGCCCCATTCGCACAACCGCCCGTGCCCTCGATGCAAGCGCCTTCTCGCGCGGAGAGCAGCGGGAGCGGATCGTCGATGCCGATGTCGCCCGCGCCGTCGACGTTCGAAGAACAATCGCGCGTGAGTCCTCCATCTCCGAAGCAAGCCGCGCCTGAAGTCTCGGGACGCGCAGGCAGCGTGCCCGAGACGCAAGGTCCGATCGCGCTCGGCCCCGCGGACGCGCCACGCGTGCTCGCGCGCGCGATCGCATCACGCGCGACGGGCGCGATCACGTTCGACACGCAGACGGGAATGCGTCGCGTCGTCCTGCGCGAAGGCGACATCGTCACGGCGGCATCCGGTCTCGACAGCGAATCGCTCCTCGCGTTTCTCGGCGCGCGCGGGGACCTGCCGCGCGAACGCGTCGAAGCGCTCGCCGGTCGCTTGCCGCCGTACGGTCGTCATGCGGGCGCCGCGCTCGTCGCGCAAGGCGCGCTCGGGCAAGAGCAGCTGTGGCCGGTGCTGCGAGCGCATGCGGAGTACTTGATCGGTCAAGCATTGCTCGTCGGGTCGGGCACCGTGCTCATCGAAGCGGAAGCGCCCGGTCGATTGAAGACGGAGCCGAGCGTGTTCGGCGGCGCGCCCGGCGCGGAGATCTTCGTCGACATCGTGCGTCGCGTGATCGCGAATGACGAAGCGGCGCGTCGCGTCGGCGGACCCACATCGGTCATCGGTGAAGGTGCGCGCGCGGACCTGCTCCGCGAGTGCGGTCTCGGCGCGGCGGAGGTCGACATCGTCCGGACGGCGCGCGGCCAACGCCTCGACGCGATCATGACGAGCAACCCTGATCGCGACATCGCATCGATCCTCTACGCGCTCTGGTTGCTCGGTGTCGTCGAGATGGTGCGAAGTGTCCTCGAGCGCGTCGAACAAGAGGCGCATGGTCCCGACGCCATCGACGAAGACGCCATCCGCGATCGCATTCGCGCGCGCATCCAATTGGTCGACGAAGGCGACGTATTTCCGCGCTGCTCGGCGTGCCGCACAACGCGACGGCGTACGAGGTGAAACGCGCGTACCTCGATTTGCGTCGAGCATTCGAGCCATCTCGCGTGCTTACGCCCGCGCTCGTGGATCTCGCCGAAGACGTCAGGCGCATCACGATCGTCCTCGAGGAGGCGTACGAGATCCTCGGCGACAACGCGCGCCGCGAACGATATCGCCGCGCCATCGACGCCGCCCCGATCGAGCACTGACGGTACGCGCGTTGCAATTCGATCCATCGTGAAACTCGCCGGCCTCACCGCCGGCGCAGCGATGATCCTCGCCGCGCCCGCGCTCGCACACGCCCAAGACGCAACGCACCAAAACGCGATCGTCGAGCCACGCATGTCGATGGACATGGGGCTCGGCGCAGCGAGCCCGAGCTTCGCGACGACGACGCTCAGCTACGGCGCTTACAAAGTCACGGGCGCCGATCTCGGGCTCGCGCACTCCACGTCGTTCCTCTTCTCCGCATCGACGCACTACTACCCATTTTCATTTCGCTACGTCGGGTTCCTCGCGACCGTCGAGATGCTCTTGATGAACGGCGATGGCAACGTTCACGACACGCCGACCGGACCCATCGGCAACGGAAAAAACGACGACGGCCCCGCGTACTACAGCGTGCTCATCGGACCCGAAGCGCAGATGCGTTTCGGATCGGTTCTCGTGCGGGCGGCCGCGGGGATCGGTTGGCGCGATCTCGTCTACGGTCATTACGAAGCCCTCGATTTCCGCCTCGGCGGTCGCGCCCAAGTCGACTACCTCTTCGGCGGCGCGCGGAGCACGCTCGGCCTCACGGCGGGCTTGTTCGGCGGCGTGGATGCGCTCCCCGGCTTCGGCTGGACCGCCGGCGCGACCTTGTCGTACGCACTCTTCTGACTTACTAGAAGAGCGTCATGTCCAATTTCCGAGGCATCGCGCTCGGCGGTTCGCCGCAACAAGCGAAAGGCAGAGCCGACGGCATCCCCACGATCGGCGAGCAAGACTTCGAGCAAGAAGTCCTTCGGCCCGAGCTTCCCGTGCTGCTCGAGTTCTCGGCGGACTGGTGCCAGCCGTGCAAACAGATCGCGCCCGAGGTGATTGCGTTTGCGAAGGAGATGGAGGGCAAGCTCATCGTGCGCAAGGTCGACATCGACCGATCGCCGCTCCTCGCGCGCGAGCTCCGCATCCAATCCGTACCGACCTTCATGGTGTTCTTGCAGGGTCGTCCGGTCGACGCGGTCGTCGGCGCGATCGGCAAGAAGAAGCTGCGCGAGATGGTCGAGCCGTTCTTGCCGCGCGCGGAGGGTGCGCTCAAAGCGATCGAGCTCGCGCAGCTCTTGAAGGAGGGCCGCGTCGTCGCCGTCGACACGCGTGACGCCGCCGCGTTCGGTCGCGCGCATCTCCCGAACGCGCAGCACATGCCGCTCGAAGAAATCGAAACGCGCCTCGCCGAGCTCCACATGATGACGGCGCAGCCCGTCCTCTATTGCCGCGCCGGCGACAAAACGAAAACGATGGCCGAAAAGCTGGCCGCGGACGGCGTCCCCGTGATGTTCCTCGAAGGCGGCCTTCTCTCGTGGGAAAGTGAAGGCCTGCCCATTCAGCGAGGTTGATCGCGAGCGTGCGGGGGTAACATTGAACGAGCACATGCCGGACTTGTCGCGCTTCCGCGCGCTCCTCTCGACGCACATGGCGAAGAAGGGGCTGCGCTCGACCGATCAACGCAGGTTGATCGTCGAGACGTTCTTCAAGTCGCCGAACCACGTGAGCATCGAAGAGCTCCTCGCGCAGGTGCGCTCGCAAGATCCGAAGGTCGGCTACGCGACGGTGTATCGCACGCTCAAGCTCCTCACCGAGTGCGGCGTCGCGTTCGAGCGCAGGTTCGGCGACGGGCTCACGCGCTACGAGCTCGCCGACGATGCGTCGCACCACGACCATCTGATCTGCGTCGACTGCGGCGCGATCGTCGAGTTCGAAGAGCCGCGCATCGAGACGCTTCAAGAAGCGGTCGCCGAGTCGCACGGCTACGAGCTCCGCAGCCACAAGCACGAGATGTACGGCGTGTGCGGCGATTGTCAGAAAAAAGCTAAGGCCGCGACTCGCCGGAACTGACCTCGATCACGCGCGCGTCCGTGACGACGATGTTCACCGCGACGTCCTCGGGGCGCGTGGGGACTTCGGCGAGCAATTGGAAATCGTAGGCGACGCCGATCTTCGGAGTCGTTCGGTAGCGGAGGAGCGCGGCGTCGTAGAAGCCGGCGCCGTAGCCGAGGCGGTTGCCGTTGCCGTCGAGCGCGATCGCGGGGACGACGATCGCATCGAGCTCGGTTGCTTCGCGCGCGGACGCGGGCGCGCCGCGAAAACCGAGGAGATCGTCGACGAGCTCGTCCGGCGCCGCGAAGCGAAACGTCATCGCGCGCGACTCGCCCACGTGCGGATACGCGATCTCCACGCTGCGCCTTCTCAGCCATGCATCGAGCGCGCGCACGTCCACTTCGTGACGCTCTTCGATCGGCCAGAAGAGCGCGACGCGATGCGCGTGCGCCATCGCATCGAGCGCCCCGAGCCGCTCGATGATGCGCTCCGAACGCTTCGCGAGCGCGCTCGCGGGCATTGCGTGGCGAAGCGCGCGCAGGCGCTTTCGAAGCTCGGCCTTCGCGCGCGCGACGATCGCGAGGCGGGCTTCCTCGTCCATCAACGTCCCGCGACGACGACGAGCTCGCGAGCCGGTCCGCGTTTGCTCTTGTCCGAGTTGATCGGCCTCGGCGCGAGGACCGAGTGCGTGCGGAAGTCCTTGTATAATACACGCGTCTCGGGCGTGTCCGCGTTGGACAAGACGACGCGCGCACCCGCGCGCCGCAGGCGTTTGATCTCGCCGACGAGCCGCGCTTGATCCTCCGCGCCGAATCCGCCGGCCGCGTAGCTCGTGAAGTCCGCGGTCTTCGAAACGGGGACGTACGGAGGATCGAAATAGACGAAGTCGCCTGCGCCGAGCTCGCGCGTGGCGGACGTGAAGTCGCCGTGGTGAATCTTGGCGCCTGCGAGCGCGCGCGACGCTGCGCGGAGCGCGTCCGGATCGCAGATGCGCGGATCGCGATAACGGCCGAAGGGCACGTTGAACTTTCCCTTCGCGTTGACGCGCCAGAGGCCGTTGTAGCAAGTGCGGTTCAAGAAGATGAGACGCGCCGCGCGCTCCGTCTCGCTCATGCGCGCGGGGTCGCGCTCGCGCGTCGCGTAGTAGAGCTTCTTGTCGTAACGGTACGCGCCGAGCGCGTCGATCACCGCGTCGACGTTCTTCTGCACCGCGCGATAACACGCGACGAGCTCTTCGTTTCGATCGCAGAGGACCGCGCGCTCGAACCGCTGCGGCGCCTCGGAGAGCGAGAAGAAGAGCGCGGCGCCGCCGGCGAACGGCTCGGCGTACGTCTTGATGCGCTTCGGAACGTGCGGCATCAGCGATGCGATCAAGCGAGTCTTTCCACCCGCCCACTTCACGATCGGTCGCATGGTCCTCTTATAACGCGTTTCGGATCGGGTCGACGCGCTCGCGCGCGACGGCGAATGTGGCGTCGATGCCGTCGATGCGCGTGAAGACCATCGTTTGGTTCTTGCGGAGCACGTCGCGCCCGAACCGAACGTGCACCGTGCGTTTGCCGGCGTCGCCTTCGAGATCCGCGCGCACCTCGAACGGCGTCGCGAAGCCTTCGTCTTGTGCGGGAGGACCCAGGTGAACGACGTCGTCGGCGCGCAAGCCTTCGAGCGCGCTCGCGATCGCTTCGGGCGCTTCGGCGGAGACGATGCCTGTCGTCGACCACGCGCCCTGCCTGTACACGAGCGTGAGCTTCTTCGTACCGAGCGACAAAACGAGCTCGGTCGATTGTTTGGCATCGAACGCGAGTACCGAGCGATCGATCAAGATGCGCGAGAGCGAATCGCGGAAGACGCGCGGCTCGAGGAAGACCGGGCTCGTGCCGCCGGCGGAGTCGGTGACCATCGCGTAGATGCCGCCCTCGCCGGCGCGTCCGAGCGCGAGCTTCACCGTGCGCCCTTTCGCGCCGAGCGTGACGACGCACGTCGACGTCGCGATGCCGAACGAGCCGTCGTCTGCATCGGCGATCCACGAGTCCGCGCGAAGGCGCGCGACTTGATCGACGAGATCGAGCGCGCCCGCTTGGTCCGCGACGTAACCGCTCGGGCTCGCGAGCTTCCACGGATTCGCGCCCTCGCGCGCGAGATCTTGCGACGTCCCGCAGCGGAGCGTCAGCGTGCTCACGTCTTTTGCGTCGAGCGCCGGCGAGATCACGTCGCGGCCCTTGAGCGAGATCTTCGACGGCATGAGCTTGCGCGCGACCTCGGCGGTGAGCTCGATGCGCGCGTCGTCGCTCGCGCGGTGAGCGACCATCGCGTGGCTCGCGCCTTCGCCGACGTCGACGGACTCGTCGCCTTGCATCTCGCCGCCATGAAGGCGCACGTGCGCGCGCAGCGCGAAAGGCTCGGACGCGGAGAACTTCGACACGCTCGTTCCCTTCGCGCGAATCACCGCGGAAGCGAGCGCGTTCGCCGCGTCGACCTCGTCGCCGGCGAGATCGCGATCGAACGGCGCGCGCGCGTGCCACCCGCTTCCTTTGCGCGCGAGCTCGACCTTCGCGCTGCCATCGGCGTTCGTGAGCGTGAGATCCTCGAGCTCGTCTTCGTGCGCGAAGAAGAGACGCGTGTCGGCGAGATCCGCCGCGGTCATCGCGAGACCTTCGAGGATGCCCTTCGGCGCGCACGCTGCGAGCCGGGTCGGCTCCGTGCGAACGACGATGACGTCGTCGGGATGCTCGGGACACGCGCCGCCGATGAGGATCACGCCGCGAGGTTTTCCGTTCTTGGGCGTCATCGTGATCGTCACGTCGGGCGCGGTCACGTCGGCCGTCGCGAAGCTCTCCGCGCGCATCTCCGCGAACGCGGACCACAGCTTGTCGAGCCCTTCGCGCGACGCGCGCAACCCCGCGTCACCGACTTTGAACGTGAGGTCGCCCGTTCGCTCGATGTGCAGGTCCCCGCTTCTTCCGTGGATGTCGAGCGACGCGAGATCGAGCGAGAGATACGGGACGATCGTGCGGCTCTTGTAGACCGCGGCGCCCTTCAGGAGCTGCTCCGCAAACTCCTTCGAGACGACGAACACGCCCGCATCATCCACTTTGAAATACGACGAACCCTCGGGCGTCGGCGACACGGGGCCGAGCGCGAAGCGGTACACGAGCTTGCCCATCGCGACGGAGCCCGTCGCGCGCGGCGCGTCGAACGTCGGCGCGGACTTCGGCTCCACTTTGCGAATGAACGTCCCGAACTCGAACGCGCTGACGAGCTGCTCGACGGCGTTTGCATCGGCCAAGCCCGACTCGGGCGACTCCATGCGCCACGCTGCGTCGGCGTCGCGATCCACGTCGCGCGCAAGGACGAGCTTCTCCGTTCCCTTCGCGATCTCGATGCGCGAAAGCTCGTCGCGCCGAAACGCCGAGAGCAGGTTCTTCGGTCGCGCAGTGCGCTCCGTGTCGGTCACCGAGCTGCGATCCATCCAGAGCCACACGCCGAGCACGACGGCGACCAGCGCGAGCACGATCGACGTGCCGTGCTTGTGGAGAAGATCCTTCATGACTTCTCCGGACGCTTTGCTTTTCGCTTCTTGCCTTCGGTCGCGCGCCTGCGCACGGCGACGAGCACGCCGAGCACGACGCCCGTGATGGGCATGTACGCGAGCACGTAGCGCCGCACTTCGCTCTCCGTTTCCGTGCTCATGCGAAGCCCCGCGCCGACGCTCGGTTTGTCGGGCACGTCGAGCACTGCGGGTTTTGCGGAGAGCCATGCGATCGCGTTGCCCATCATGAACGCCGTGCCGTGCCACGGGAGCGGCGCGCGGAAGTTCGACATCGCGAATGCGTAGCTCGACCCGACGACGACGACGCGCGGGCCATGCGGCGCGTTCGCGGTCGCCTTCTGACCTTCGCTCGCCATCGCGAGAATGAACGGCCCCGCTCGATCGGGCCCGCGCTTCTCCGGAATGTCGAGCGACGCGGTGCGCGCGATCTCGGTCGCGCGCTCCTCGTTCACCGCGAACGCGCGATCGCTCGTCGACAACAAATCCGCGACCGTCGCACCGCTCGTCACGTGGTGAAGCGGCCGTGCGACGTCGAGCACCACCTTGGGCACGTCGCGCATTTCGTCCGTCGGCACGAGACCCGTCGTGATCGGATTCGCCTTCGGAAGCGCGACGAACGTGTCGCCGCGCGCGTTCGGAAACGCGAGCGTCGGATCGCCCTCGATGACGAGGAGGTCGTCGAGCGCGATTCCGAACGGCTCGACGACTCGAGACAACATCGGCCCCGCTTCGCGCGCCTCCGCGCCGATCGCGAGCGCCATGTTTCCGCCCGAGAGGAGATACGCGCGAAGGCGCGTCGCCTCCGCGTCGGTGAGCGCGCCAAGCGCGTGCGACGACTGCGGACGCGGCGCGGCGACGATCACCACGTCGCATTTCTTGAACGGCTCGTACGCGTTCTGCGGCGTCGTATCGACGCTGACGGACTCGTAGTTGTCCTTGTCGAGCACGTCGCGCAAGAGCCCGAGCCCCTCTTCGCTCCCGTCGTCGATCGAGCGCTCGCCGTGACCGCTCATGAAGCACAGCTTCGTCTTGTCGCCCGCGACGACGCGGCGAATCGCTCCGGTGAGCGCCTGCTCTTCGCGCGGCTTCGCCTTCACGTCGTCGCCCGGCGCGACCTCGACCATGTCGCGCGGCGTGAGAAACCAATGCCGCTCGCCCTTCGCGACGATCACGATCGCGTCCGCCACCATGCGCCCGTCCGGCGCGGGCGCCGCGTCGACCTTGAAGCGCTTGCGCACGTCGGCGAGCGCGAGCGCGTCCTTGTCGGGATCGATGTAATGTACATCCAATTTCGTCGTTTCCGCCGAGTAGCTCGCGATCAAATGACGAAGCGATCTGCTCCATCGGATCGCCGCCGCCGAGGAGCACCCAGATGTCCACTTGCTCGTCGAGCGCGTGCAGCGTCTCGAGCGTCGGCTGCGTCGGCGTGTAGAGCTTGCCGGTCGTCCAGTCGGCGCGCGTGTAGTGGCGCGCGGCGAGCACGTTGACGAGCACGGCGACGGCGACGGCCGCCGCGATGCCGACGAGCGAGAACGCCTCGTTGCGATCGCTTCACGCGATCCTCCACGAGTCGACGACGCGCGTCGTGAGGAAGAGCGGCAGCACGATGAGCGTCGCGTCGAGCACGATGCGCCGCGTAGTCGACGACGCCGCTCGCGAAGTCGTTCATCTGCGCCCACACCGAGACGTACGCGCAGACGTCGTGGATCATCGTGCCTTCGTGCGTGACGAACTCGCCGATGCCGAGAATGAAGAGCACGAGCAAGACGAGCGCCGTGAGCACGAGCGCGATGAACTGGCTCTTCGTCAGCGCGCTCATCATGAGGCCGAGCGAGAGATATCCCGCGCCGACGAGCAGCACGCCGAGGTAGCTCGCGCAGACGACGTGCCAATCGACGTAGCCCGTGCGCTTCAAGATGATCGACGTAGAGCACCGTCGGCGCCCACATCGCCGCGTACGTGACGAGCGCGGCGCGCATACTTCGCGAGCACGACGCCGGCGCCGAGACCGGCGCGGTCATGAGCGCTTCGATCGTTCCGCTCGCGCCGCTCCTCGGCGAAGAGTCGCATCGTCATCGGCGGCACGAGCAAGAAGAGCACGAGATAGAGGAGCACCGTGTTGCCGAAGAACGCCTGGATCGGCGTCTGGTCGCTCTCGATCGACGCCATCTCGGAGAAATTCTCCACGAGACCGAGAAGTGCAGCCCCTGAACGACGAGGAACACGCACGTGAGGACCCACGCGAGCGGCGTGACCCAGAACGCGAAGAGCTCGCGCTTGAAGATGGGCCAGAACGCATCTTCATGTCGGTCAGCTCGGTGAAGACGTCTTCGAGCGTCGATTGCTCGGGCGACACGGATCGCACCGCGAGGCCCGCGGCGACGAGCGCGGCGACGGCGCCTCGGTGTCCATCGCGCGCGTTCCACTTCTTCTTCCACGAGCAACGAAGCGTCGCGATTTCTTCCGAGGCTTCCACGTCGACCTTCTCGAACACCTCGAGCGCGGCGAGCGCGCTCTCCGCTTTCGACGCGTCACCGCGGACGACGACGACGAGCGCGGGCGAGCGCCGCATGCGCCGCACTTCGGCGACCGTTCCCTCCGCGACGAGCTTGCCCTTCGCGATGACGACAGCGCGCGTGCAGCTCGACTCGACCTCGCTGAGGATGTGCGTCGAGAGAAGCACCGTGTGCTCCTTTCCGAGTTCGCGGAGGAGCTTTGCGCACCTCGCGCATCTGATTCGGATCGAGCCCCGCGGTGGGCTCGTCGAGGATGAGCAGCGGCGGCGACGCGACGAGCGCGTCCGCGAGACCGACGCGCTGGCGATAGCCCTTCGACAGATTGCCGATCACGATCGTCGCGCGATTCGCGACGCCCGCTTTCTCCATCGCCTCGTCGACTGCCGCGGCGCGCTTGCCGCGCGCGACGCCCTTGAGCTCCGCGCGAAACGCGAGGTACTCGACGACGCGCATCTCGGGATAGAGCGGCACGGCTTCGGGCATGTAACCGATGCTTCTGCCGCGCTTCGATCGAGTCTTCGCGACGTCGTGTCCGCACACGGAGACCTTGCCGCTCGTCTGACCGAGGAAGCCAGCGAGGATCCTCAGCGTCGTCGATTTGCCCGCGCCGTTCGGCCCGAGGAACCCGACGACCTCGCCCTTGCCGACCTCGAACGACAGATCGTTCACGGCGACGAGATCGCCGTACCGTTTCACGAGGCGCGAAACGGAGATCACCGCATCATGCGCGAACGCGCCAGTTGCCGACGAACGTCTTGCCGATGTCGTCGCACGTCGGGTCCGTGACCATCAGCTCGGGGCGCCCGCCTTTGTTGATGACGATCGAGTTCTGGCGAAAGACGCGACCGAACGCGATCGCTTCGTCGCGATCGATTCCGTGAACGAGCCACGACGGCTCGCGCCACGTGCCCTCGGGTTCTTCTTCGTAACCAACGCACGCCTCGACGCGATAACAACCGAGGATGAGCAGGTCGCGCATCACGGTGTGGCGCGCGTCGTTCACCTTGCGCGGCAAGAGCATCGAGCGCGGGTTGTACGCGGTGACGATGCAGAACGGCGTGCGGAGCAGCTCGGGCAGCGTGTTCACGTCGCAGACGATGTCGCCGTCGAGCGAGACGCGGAGCGGTCCCGATCGAGGTCGGGAGCTCGTAGACCGTGGACATGTATTGGTGGAGAAGCGTCGGAGTCCATCTGTTCTCAGTCAGGCATCGAACCTGTAGCCCACACCGCGCACGGTGTGAAAGTGTTTCGGCTCTTGCGGGCTCGGCTCGAGCTTGGCGCGGAGCTGCTGGATGAAGTTGTCGATCGTGCGCGGGGTGCCGTGATGCTTGGGACCCCATACTTTCTGGAAGATCGCGTCGCGCGTGAGCGCGCGGCCGCGCGAGTCGACGAGGCACATGAGAACGTCGAACTCGGTCGCCGTCATGTCGACGAGCGCGCCTGCGCGCTTCACGTTGCGCGCGTCGATGTCGATGATGACGTCGCCGAAGGTGAAGGTGCGCGCGGTCTTGTCGTGTCCGAGCGATTTTCCGCGGCGTAGCGCGGCGCGCACGCGCGCGAGGAGCTCGGCGAGGCTGAACGGCTTCGCGACGTAGTCCTCGGCGCCGAGCTCGAGCCCCGTGACCTTGTCGATCTCGCCCGTGCGCGCGGAGAGGACGATGACGGGCATCGCGAAGCCTTCCTTGCGCATCGTCTGCAGCACCTCGAAGCCGTTCATGTTCGGCAGCATCACGTCGAGGATGACGAGATCGGGCGTCGTCTTTCGCGCATCGCGTCGAGCCCGGCTTCGCCGTCGTTCTCGACGCGCACCGAGTAACCCTCTTTCTCGAGGTTGATGCGCAAGCCCGTCGCGATCGCCACGTCGTCCTCGACGACGAGCACGCTCCGCCCGCTCGTCGCGGCTCAAGCCTCGGAGGCGGAGGGTGTTGCATGCGGCTCGGTTTTTACCGCGACTTTGGGCGCGGGCGCGAGGAGAATGCGGAACGTCGAGCCCTTGCCGGGCGAGCTCTCGACGATGACGCGCCCGTCGTGCGCGCGCACGATGTGCTTCACGATCGCCAAGCCGAGCCCGCTGCCTTCGCGCGCGCGAGAGAGCCGGTCGTCGATGCGATAAAACTTGTCGAAGATGCGCCGCTGCTCGCCGCGCGGAATGCCCGCGCCGTTGTCGGTGACCTCGAATGCGACTCTGCCTTTCACGTCGAGATAGACGTGGAGCGACACGATGGGCGGCGTGCCCCCGTATTTTCGCGCGTTCGAGAGGAGGTTGACGATCGCGTCCGTCATGGCGTCGCGATCGACGAGCACGTCCGGCAAGCCGTCGTCGACCTGCGCTTCGAAGACGAGGTTGTCGTCGGTGCGCAAACGGCGAGAACGCGTCAGTCACGCTCTTCACGATGTCGACGCACCGTCGTCGCTTGCAGATCGAAGAGCTTGCGACCGGCTTCCATGCGTCCCCAATCGAGCAAGCGCTCGATGCGACGCGAGAGCTTCTCGGTTTCGTGCGAGAGCATGCGCACGCACTCGTCCGTCGTTTTCGGATCGTCCTTCGAGCGCTCGATCGTCTCGGCGAAGAGACGAATCGCGGTGAGCGGCGTGCGAAGCTCGTGGCTCACCTTCGACACGAAGTCGGCTTGGAGCTCGCTCAAGTTGGCTTCGCGACGAATGAAGACGAGCACGAGCACGACGCCCGTCGACACCGCGGCGACGAAGCTCACCATCAAGATGCCGAGCAGGAGATCGAACCCCGCTTGCCCAATGATCATCGTGACGATGCCGAGCGTGAGCAAGAGCACCATCGGCATGATGACGAGATAAACGAGCAGCTGAACGATCGCCGGTACCCGATGCCCTGACGTTTCTTCGTGGACGGCGGCACTCGAATGGAAAACTAGCAGAGCGCGGATGCGAGCGCTGGAAGCACTTCGCCCGCGAGGCCATCGACCCGAATCGTCGCGTGCGGATCGCCGCGCGTCTCGCCGCGATTCACGATCGCGATGGGGATGCTCTTGTCGCGCGCGCGGAGGACGAATCGATATCCGCTGAAGACGGCGAGCGACGATCCGACGACGACGAGCGCGTCGGCTCGGTCGAGCATCGCGAACGCCGCATCGACGCGTTCGCGCGGAACGCTCCCGCCGAAGAACACGACGTCGGGTTTGAGCACGCCGCCGCATACGAGACACGCCGGCACGACGAACGAGTCGATTGCGTCCATCGGGACTTCCGCGTCGCCGTCGGGCGCGATGGCGAAGCGCACGTCCTCGAGGCGAGGGTTCATCGCGAGGATGCGCATCTGCAAATGATCGCGAGCCTCGCGCTCGTCGCACTGGAGACATCGAACGTCCGCGAGCGCGCCGTGAAGCTCGAGGACGTCGCGGCTCCCCGCCTTGTGGTGAAGGCGATCGACGTTCTGCGTGATGAGCCCCGTGATGCGTCCGTGTCGCTCGAGATCCGCGATCGCGCGGTGCGCCGGATTCGGTTTTGCCGCAGCCATCTTCGGCCACCCGATCGCGCTCCGCGCCCAATATCGACGGCGCGTCGATTCGTGCTCGACGAAGTCGCGGTGTTGAATGGGATTGCGCGTGCGCGCGCGCGACTCGGGCCCGCGATAATCCGGAATGCCGGACTCGGTGCTGCAGCCGGCGCCCGTGAGGATCGCGACGCGACCCGCGAGCAGAGTCTTCAGCGCGTCGAGCGACATGATGGAATCATTGGATCGCGGCGAGCATCGCGTCGAGCGGAGCCTTCACGCCGAGCCACAGCTCGAGCGCGAGCGCGCCTTGTCGAGCGAGCATCCCGAGCCCATTTTTCGTGGTGCATCCGGCGGCGCGCGCCGCGGCCAAGAAGGGCGTCTCGCGCGGCGTGTAGATGACGTCGAGCGCGAGCGCGTCTTTCGCGACGAGCGAAAAATCCACCGCGCGAGCGATCGCGTCGCCGGGATCCGCGCCGGTCATCCCCGCGCTCGTGGCTTGCACGATGAAGCGCGCGCCGCGTTCGCTGCCCGTCGGCGCGAGCGGCTCGTCTCCGCCCGCGCGCGCACGCGTCACGATTTTCTCCACGCCGAGCGTGCGAAGCGCGAGCACCGCAGCGCGCGCCGCACCGCCACGACCGAGCACGATGGCGGCGCCGCCGCGCTCCTCGCGTCCGTCGCGAAGCTCTTCAATCAGCGCGGGCACGTCCGTGTCGAACGCGACGACGCGGTTCTTACCGTCGTAGGCGCGCATCGCGAGCACATTGCACGCATCGCACGCGCGGGCGATGGGATCGATCTCGTCCGCGAGCGCCATGGCCGCGCGCTTGTATGGAACGGTCACGTTGATCCCGCCGATCTCGCCGCGTCGCATGCGCTCCACCCATGCGCCGATCTCGTCCTCGCGCACGCGCACGGCTTCGTACGTGTGATCGAGACCCAGCGCGCGAAACGCAGCAGCGTGCATCGCGGGGCTCTTGGAGTGCGCGACGGGGTCGCCGAGGAGGAGGAATTTCAAGAATGATTTCTCCCCCCGCCAACATGCTCGGCTCGAAACGTCACGCACGGGACGCGTGCAACGGAGACGTTTCGAGCCTGCGCGTGTTGGCGGGTTGGCAGCGGAGATGCGTGCACAATACACATCGTGGTCGGCGCGATTCCATCGCCGCTACCAACCCCCTCGGCGGCGGCCGCTTTGGGCCGACGCCGAGAGGGGGCGCCAACACGCGCAGGCTCGCAAACTCTGAGTACACCCGACTCGCGTGTGAGTTTGCGAGCCGAGCATGTTGGCGGGGGGAGAATCACTTCTTCACCACGCGCGCATCGAACTCCCCCCGGTTCACGCGCACCGTCACCACGTCATCCGCGGCCACTTCGCTCGCATCGCGCACCGCGACACCGTCATGCGTTGCGATCGCGTACCCGCGCCCCAAGACGCGCAGTGGGCTCATCGCATCGAGACCTGCGGCGAGACGCGTGAGCCACGCGCCCTCACGCGCGACGCGCGCACGCGTCAGCGCTGCGATTTGCTCCGTCACGCGAACGAGCTCGCGGTGCTCGCGCGCGACCACCGCGCGTGGATCGACCTGCGCGAGCCTCTTGCCCTGCACGTCGAGCGCGGCCCGATGTGCGGCGAGCGCGCGTTTCGGATCGAGCGCGCGCTCCGTCTTCGCGAGGCTCGCTCGCCTCTCGCTCACCGCAGCGCGCGCCGAGCGCACGAGCCGCTCTTCGAGGTGCCGCGCCTCGCGCTTCCATGCCGCGCGATCCGGCACGCACATCTCCGCGGCTTGCGAAGGCGTCGCCGCGCGACGATCCGCTGCAAAATCGGTCAGCGTCACGTCGACCTCGTGCCCGACCGCGCTCACGATCGGCACGCGACACTTCGCCACCGCGCGCACGAGCGCCTCGTCGCTCCACACGAGAAGCTCGTCGAAGGATCCACCGCCGCGCCCGGCGATGATCACATCCACGCTCTCCACTTTTTCGAGCATCCGCAGCGACCGCGTGATCGACTCCGCCGCGCCCATTCCTTGAACGCGCGCCGGTGCGAGCAGCACGTGCGCTCCACCGCGACGCGCAGCCACTTTGCAGATGTCGTGGATCACCGCGCCCCCCGCGCTCGTCACGACGCCGATCGTCCGCGGATCCTTCGGGAGCGGCCGCTTGCGATCCGCGTCGAACAAACCTTCTTGCGCGAGCTTCTCCTTGAGTCGCTCGAGCGCCTCGAGGATCGCGCCTTTGCCCGCGAGCTCGATGCGATCGCACGTCATCTGGAGGCGGCCGCGCTGCATCCAAAACGCCGGACGCCCGTGCACGCGGAGGCGCGCGCCGTCTTTGACCATCGCGCGCGTTCGGTTCGTCAGCGACGCGCGATACATCACGACGTCGATCGAAGCCTCTTCCGCTTGATCTTTGAGTGTAAAATACAAGTGTCCGCTCGCCGCCGGCCGCGACCCCACGACCTCGCCCTCCACCCACACGGCGCGCGGCACCGCGCGCTGAATGCCTTGCTCGAGCATTCGACCGAGCTCGGCCACCGTGAGCACGTCGCGCTCGTTTTCGGTGCGCGGAGACGATCGCGGCGGAGCGTCCAATTCGGTGAAACGCTCCCCCGGATACGGCGGCGGCCACAAATCTCCCTGCCGCCGTTCGCTCATGTTCGGGAGCATACGCGGGAATACCCGCTGTTTTCGGCGGTTTCGTGTCGCGCAGTCCCGCAATTGACACGACGTCTCCCGAGACTAGGATGCGCGCTCCGCGAGCCGCATTTTCCAGCGGTCTCTTTCTTCCTGAAGGGAATCGAATGGCCACCGATGTGATGATTTCAGCGACCGACCTCACGAAAAACTACGGGTCGTTTCGCGCGCTCGACAAGGTGAGCTTCGAGGTGAACCGTGGCGAGGTCGTTGGCTTCCTCGGCCCGAACGGCGCCGGCAAGTCGACGACGATGCGCATCCTCACGTGCTTCATCGCGCCCACCCAGGGCACCGCGCGCGTCAACAACTGCGACGTCTTCGACGACCCGCTCGGCGTGCGCAAGAGCATCGGCTACTTGCCGCAGCGAGCGCCGCTCTACACCGAGATGAGCGTCATCGAATACCTCCGCTTCGCTTCCGATCTCCGCCAGCTCGACCCGGCGAAATTCGTGAAGCGCGCGAAGGAAGTCGTCGAGGTGTGCGGCATCGCGCAAGTGCTCGGCAAGGACATCCGCCACCTCTCGCACGGCTATCGCCAGCGCGTCGGTCTCGCGCAAGCGCTCATCCACGACCCGCCGATTCTCATCCTCGACGAGCCGACGAGCGACCTCGACCCGAACGAGAAGGCCGAGTTCCTCGAGTACCTGAAGCGCATCGGCGAAGACCGCACCGTCATGCTGTCGACGCACAACTTGGCCGAGGTCGAGAGCGCATGCGCGCGCGCGATCATCGTCCGCAAAGGACGCGTCGTCGCAGACGGCCCGCTCGACGAGATTCGCGCTCGCTCGGGCAAGGTTCGTTACGTCGTGTGGATCCAAGAGTCCTCCGGCTCCGCGACGTATCGCGGCAAGGGAGACCTGCCGAAGAAAGACGCCGTCGAGTCCGCGCTTCGAAATCTCCACGGCGTGAGCGCCATCCAAGAGCTCCCGACGGACGAGCGCGCCCACGCGTACTCGCTGTCGAGCGAATCCGCCGACGACCTCCGCCCGGAGATTTTCGCCCTCATCGCAGACAAGGGTTGGGTCCTCCTCGAGCTTCACCGCGACGCGCAGACGCTCGAAAACGTCTTCCGAAGCCTCACGCTCGGCGACGAGCTGCGAAACCGCAGACTCGATGCCGAAGAAGAAGAGGAAGAGGAGGACGAAGAAGAAGAGGAAGACGAAGAGGACGAAGAAGAAGAGGAAGAGGAAGACGAAGACGAGGAAGAGGAGGAGGAGAAATGAGCACCGACAAGACAGCCGCCTCCGATCTCGACGAAGAGAAAGATCGCGAAGAAGAGGAAGAAGAAGAAGAGGAAGAAAAGGACGAAAAGGACGACGAAGACGAAGAAGAGGAAGAAGAAGCTCCTCCGTCATCGAAGAAGGCCAAGTCCGATCGTCCTCCGCCCGCGCGCGCGCGCGACACGGGCAGCGCGATGTCCTCGATCCGCAACACGTGGACGATCGCCAAGCGCGAGCTCCGCGCCTACTTCGACTCGCTCGTCGCGTACGTCGTCATCGGTCTCTCGATGCTCGGCCTCGGCGGATACTTTTTCTTCTACCAGGGCGGTTTTTGGCAGGTCGATCGCGCGACGATGATGCGCCTCTTCGATTTCGCGCCGGGCGCGCTCTGCCTCGTCGTTCCGCTCGTCACGATGGGCGTGCTCGCGGAGGAGAAACGATCGGGAACGATCGAGCTCCTCATCACGATGCCCGTGAAGGACAGCGAGGTCATCCTCGGCAAGTACATCGCGTCGCTCGGGATGTGCACGATCCTCCTCTTCGCGACGCTCACGTACCCGATCGCGATGTTCTGGCAGCCGTGGCACTTGGGGCCGCTCGATTGGGGTCCCGTGTGGACGGGCTATCTCGGCCTCTTCCTCTACTGCGCCGCCGGCGTCGGAATCGGGATGATGTTCTCGAGCTTTACCGAGAGCCAGATCATCTCGTTCTTCGTCACTGCGCTCGTGATGCTCACGCTCTGGGGCCTCGGCTTCCTCGTCGAGACGCTGCCAGGCACGGCGGGCGACGTGTTCTCGTTCGTCAGCTTCCAGTCGAGGTTCTTGCCGTTCGCGCGAGGTTTGATCGATTCGCGCGCGGTCATCTACTTCGTCTCCATCGCAGTCGTATGTCTTCTCGTTTCGTTCCGGCAGCTCGAAAGCCGGAAGTGGAAGTGATCTGAACATGGCCATGGAACGCAAACAAAAGGCCCAGGCCGAGAGCCTCGTGCTCCTCGTCGTCCTCGCGCTCATCTGCGTCGCAGTGAACGCGCTCGGTGCCTTCGGTCTCTACGTCCGCAAGGACATGACGAAGGTCGAGCGCTACACGCTCTCGCAAGGCAGCGGTCGGCTCCTCAAGTCGATGAAGCAGAACATGACGGTCGACGCGTACGTCACGCGCGGCCTGCCGAAGCTCGACGCGTTCGTTCGCGATCTCCGCGATCTCCTCCAGGAGTACAAGAACGCGGGCGGCGGCAAGTTCGACTACAACCTCATCGAGGTCAAAGACGACGCGAAGCTCAAAGAGGAAGCCGAGAAGGCGGGCCTCAAGCCGATGCTCCTCTCCGAGAGCGAGAACGACGAGAAGGCCGGCATCACGCAGGGCTACATGGGCCTCATCTTCAAGTACGGCGTCGAGAAGGACACCATCCCGGTGCTCCAACCCGACAACAACGTCGGCCTCGAGTTCTGGATCACGAACAAGATTCGCGAGCTTCGCGACAAGGGCGACAACATCAAGCACAAGGTCGGCGTGATGACCGGCCACGACGAGATGAAGCTCAGCGAAGCGAACCTCGTTCCGTCGCAGATGGGCAAGCCGTCGATGCAAGAAGTCATCGGCCGCAACTTCCCGTTCTACACGTTCGTCGACGTCGACATGAAAGGCGGCGACGCCCCCATCGACGACACGCTCGACGGCCTCCTCATGACGCAGCCCGCGAAGGACATCCCCGAGAAGGAGCTCCGCCGCATCGACGAGTTCGTCATGAAGGGAAAGTCGCTCGCGGTCTTTGCGAGCGCCGTGAACCTCAAAGAGCACGACGCCACGATGAACGCGAAGCTCGATCTCCACGGCCTCGACAAGCTCCTCGAAGGCTACGGCATCGAGATGCACAAAGACGTCGTCCTCGATTTCGGTCGCAGCTTCCGCGTGACGATGTTCACGCAGAGCGGCCTCGGCAGCGTGCGCTTCCCGCAGCTCCTCGAGGTCGTCGACGACTCGCGTTTCTCGGGCGATCAGCAGCTGCTCGACACGAGCTTCCCGGCGTTCTTCCGCATGGAGCAAGTGATCATGCCGTTCTGCTCCTCGCTCTCGCTCCACAAGGACAAGCAACCGACCGCGACGGACATCTCGATTGTCGCGCGCTCGACGCCGCACTCGATTGTGAAGACGGACGACTCCGTCGAGCTCGGTCTTCAGTCGTGGCGGCCGAAGGGCAAGTGGGACCAGTTCAACGTCGCGGCGCGCGTCGAAGGGCGTTTGAAGAGCGCCTTCACGGGCGGCGACAAGCAAGGCGTCGATGCGGCACCGGAAGTTCCGGAAGGAAAAACGGCGCGAGTGTTCGTTCTCGCATCGTCGCAGTTCACCGCGAACCCGTTCGCACGCGCGGGCAACGGCGAAGAGAATCCGCAGATGCGTCAGTTCGGCATGGGCTCGATGCCCGGTGACGAGAAGCTGATGCAGATCGCTGGGCCCTACGCGGATCTACAACGCGGCGCAGTCCCGCTGCTCTACGCCATCATGGCAACGAAGAACACGATGGACTGGCTCACCGGCGACACCGACTTGCTCGCGGTCTCGGCGAAGCTCCTCAGCGAGCCCGGACTCGTCTACGGCGACGTGCGAAAGCCGAACTTCGACGAGAACGAGACCGACGAAGACGTCAAGAAACAAGACCAAGAGATGCGCGACGCGCGCAAGACGACGCAGAGGAACATCGGCATCTTCCTCACGTTCTTCGCGCCGCTCATCTTCGTGGCCTACGGCATCTGGCGCTGGCGCAGGCGCCAGAACGCACGCCTGAACGTGCAGCTCGCTTAAGGAAAAAGGAAAATGGAACGGAACGCGAAGATCGGCATCGCCGGCGTCGTGCTCGTCGGCTTGTGCGTGGCGGTTTACTACCAACAGAAGAAAGACGCGGCGCTCGGCACGGTCGCGAGCAAACCGGACTTGCCCGAGCTGAAGCTCACCGACGACCTCGACAAGGTCGACATCGTGAGCCCGAAGGGCGAGGTCGTCCTCGAGAAGAAGGGCGACAAGTGGGAGCTCACGAAGCCCGTCAGTGCCGTGGCGAATCAACCGAACGTGAAGAGCCTCGTCGACGGCATGAAGGAGCTCAAGCTCGTCGAACGCGCCGTCACGAAAGCCGATGACGAAGCGAAGAAGACGTACGAGCTCGTCGCGGACAAACAAGTCCACGTGACCGCGTTCAAAGGCGGCGAGAAGAAGCTCGACGCGACGTTCGGCAAGAGCGGCGGCCTCGGCGACGCGATCATGCTCGAGGGCAACCCCGACATTTTCCTCGCGAAGGGCTACCAGAGCTGGGCGTACGGCCGCGAAGTGAAGGACTGGCGCGACCGCGAGATCTTCAAGTTCGAGGACACGAACGTCTCGTCGTATTCGATCACGAACACGAACGGCGCGTTCGTCTTCACGAAGGGCGAGAAAGACGGCGGGCCCTCCGACTGGAGCGGCACGCTCAACAAAAAGAATTTCCCGAGCCTCGACGGCGACAAAGTCAAAAACGGTCTCGGCGCGTTCAAGGCGCTCACCGCGGACGACTTCGGCGACGGTAAACCCGCGAGCGACACGGGCCTCGACGCGCCGACGTCGACCGTCGTCATCAACATGAAAGACGGCGCGCGCTACACGCTGCGCGTCGGCAAGGTCTCCGAGAAGAGCTCGCACTACGCGCAAAAAGAGGGCGATCCGACGATCTACACGGTCGGCTCGTTCCCGTCGGAGTGGGCGCTCGCCGAAGTGTCGAAGTTCCAATCCACGCCCGACGGCGGCGCGCCCGAAGGCGGCACGAAGGGCGCACCGGCCGCACCAGGCGCACCGAAGGACGCGGGCAAGAAATAATCGCGGCATGCGCGCGCGCGTTTCCGTTGCGTGCGCCCTCGTCGCGCTCTCGTGCGGTGGCGCACAGAAGGCGACGCCACCGCGCGCGCTGGCGCCGCCGCACGCGAGCACGACATGCGAGGTCAGCGCCGCAACGACGCGCGTGCTCGGCGCGCTCGAACATCCGCTCGTCATCGAGGCGTACCTCTCGCGCGATACACCCGAGCTCGATGCGCTCTCGACCCACGTGGAGAAGCTCCTTCGCGCGTTCTCGCGCGCGAACGATCACGTGGTCGTGCGCACCATCGACGCGCAAACTCCCGAAGCTCGTGCGCTGGCCGACGCCGCGGGACTGAAGCCGTTCGTCGACGAAGGCAAGTCCACGCAGCACTACTCGGGTCTCGTCTTCAGTCATGGCGTCGAGCGCGACACGATTCCGATGCTCTCGCCGCAGACCGACGCAGGGCTCGAGTTTTGGATCGCGAACAAGATTCGCCAGCTCCACGACAAAGTCGATCACGTGAGCCATCGCATCGGGCTGCTCGTCGGTCACGACGAGCTGCGCCTCGGCGAAGCGAACCTCGTCCCCGAGAGCGTGGGCAAGCCGTCGATGCGCGAAGTGATCGTGCGGAATTTTCCGTACTTCGAATTCGTCGGCGTCGATTTGAAGTCGGGTCAATCGCCGGTCGACGACACGCTCGAAGGCTTGCTCGTCACGCAGCCCGCCGCGGACATCACGGAAGCGGAGCTCCGCCGCATCGACGAGTTCGTCATCAAGGGTCGTGCGCTCGTCGTCTTCGCGAGCGCCGTCAACGTGGCCGCCGGCGACGCGGCGATGCACGCGACGCTCGACACGCGCAACCTCGGCACGCTCCTCGACGGATATGGCATCGAGATGCACAAGGACGTCGTCCTCGACTTTGGTCGCAGCTTCAAAGTCACGGTGGCCGCGCAGAGCGGCGTCGAGTCCGCGCGTTTCCCCGCGCTCCTCGAGATCGACGACGACGAGCGTTTCACGGGCAATGAGCGCCTGATCGACACGACGTTCGCGCCGTTCTTCCGCATGGAGCAGATCGTCGTGCCGTTCGCGTCGTCGCTGACGCTTCACCGCGAGCGTCAACCGTCGGCCTCGATGAAAGTCGTCGCGCGGTCCACGCCGCACTCCGTCCATGTCACGCACGACACGGATCTCGGCCTCCGAGCGTGGAGGCCGCAAGGCGCGTGGGCTCAATTCGACATCGCCGCGTACGTCGAAGGACGCATGAAGAGCGCGTTCACCTCGGACGTCGTTCCGAGCGGCGCAACAGCGCGCGTGTTCGTCCTCGCCTCGTCGCAGCTGACGGCGAACCCTTTCGCGCGCGCCGGCAACCCGAGTCCTTCCTCGCCCACGGGCGACGGCGTCCTTCTCCAAATCGCAGGTCCGTACGCCGACCTCCAGCGCGGCGCGGTCCCGCTCCTCTATTCGATCATGGTCACCGTCAATGCGCTCGACGCGATCGTCGACGGCGCAGCGCTCTCCGCCACGACGACGCTTCGGACGTGCGAGAAATAGCGCCGTCGTAGTAGAAGCGAGTCATGGACTTGTTCGGAAAGCTCCGCGCGTACGACTACGGCGAAGTTCACTTCAAGCTCGACAAGGCGACCGGCCTTCGCGCGATCGTCGCGATTCACGACACGCGCCTCGGTCCCGCGCTCGGCGGATGTCGATTCATTCCGTACGACTCGGACGAAGCCGCGCTCGTCGACGCGTTGCGACTCGCGCGCGGGATGACGTACAAGGCCGCGCTTGCCGGCCTCGCGCATGGCGGCGGCAAGAGCGTCATCATGCGACCGTCGTCGCACTTCGATCGCGTCGCGCTCTTTCGCGCGTTCGGAAAATTCCTCGAAGACATGCGCGGTCACTACATCACCGCGGAAGACAGCGGCACGGGCCTCGAAGACATGGAAGTCATCCGCACGGTGACGAAGAACGTCACGGGCGTCGATCCCTCGCACGGCGGCTCGGGCGATCCGTCGCCGTTCACGGCGCTCGGCGTGCGCCGCGGGATCGAAGCCGCGGTGAAGTTCAAGCTCGGCAAAGACACGCTCGCGGGGATGACCGTCGCGGTGCAAGGCGTCGGTCACGTCGGTTACTGCTTGTGCAAAGAGCTCCATGCGGCCGGCGCGAAGCTCATCGTCGCCGACGTCGACGGACTGAAGGCCGAGCGTTGCGCGCGCGAGTTCGCCGCGAAGACGGTGCCCATCGATCAGATCGCGTACGTCGAGTGCGACGTCTTCGCGCCGTGCGCGCTCGGCGCGGGCCTCAACGATCAAACGATCCCGAACCTTCGCACGCCGATCGTCGCGGGCGCCGCGAACAACCAGCTCGCCGAAGTTCGCCACGGCGACGACCTCCACGCGCGCGGCATCCTCTACGCGCCCGACTACGCCATCAACGCGGGCGGCCTCGTGAACGTCGCGCAAGAAGTGAAGGGCTACGACGCGAAGATCTCGCGCGAGAAGACGCTCCAGATCTACGACACGATGATGGAGATCTTCGACCGCAGCAAAAAGCTCGGCGCGCCCACGCACAAGGTGGCGGACATGCTTGTCGAGGAGAAGCTCGCGAAGGCGGGGAAGTAGTCAGTCGTCACCATCGATGATGGCTTCGACCGGACATTCAGGGACGCAAGCCGCGCAGCAGATGCACGCGTCGGGATCGATGAACATGCGCAGCGCGAGCCGCTGACGCTCCGGTGTAGCGAGCGCGCGGATCGCGTCGACTGGAAGCGGGCCCTGGATGCAGTCGACGGGGCAGACGTCGACGCACGCGGTGTCGCATGTGCCGATGCATGGTTCGGTGATGACGTACGCCATGCGCAGCAGCCTCGCAGCGTCCGTGCCACGCGGTTTGCCGCGAAAATCAGGGGTGAACGCGACACGCTGACGATATAGCGTTGATCGCGTAACGATATTTCGTTGTAATCGCGATGTGCTCGGTCTCGTGGTGAAGCTCGTCGACGAGCTCTCGCGCTGTCACACGCGAAAGACTTGGGTCCAAGCGGCCGACAAGCTCGTCGCTCCACGGCGTGTTCGCATCATCGATCGGTCCGTCGCGCTCGTGGGCGCGCGCGATGCGACGCTCGAGCGTGTGCTGACCGCGTGCTTTCAGCACGTCATCGTCGCGCAGCGCGCCGGAGATGTCTCTCGTCGTGCGCACACACGGTTGCGCGAGCTTTCGGCGCAAACCACGACACCCGACATCATCGCGCGGAGCGACGCGATGCGGGGCTTGCTCGCGATGCTCCCTCGAATCGCGTGGCACGACGTGACCGTGCTCCTTCTCGGGGAATCCGGTGTCGGCAAGGAGCTCGTTGCACGCAAGCTTCACGAACGGTCGCAGCGCGCGCGATTGCCGTTCGTCGCGCTCAACTGCGGTGCGCTGCCATCGGGTCTCGTCGAGAGTCTGCTCTTCGGGCACGAACGCGGCGCGTTCACGGGTGCGACACGACGCGCAGCGGGCGCGTTCGAGAAGGCGAACCATGGCACGCTGTTCCTCGACGAAATCGGCGAGCTCCCGCGGGCCGCGCAAGCGAAGCTGCTGCGCGCCGTCGAGACCGGCGAGATCACGCGCGTCGGTGGTGAGACGTCGCGTGTAGACGTGCGCATCATCGCCGCCACGAACCGCGATCTCGAGCACGGTGACTTTCGTCGCGATCTCTACTTTCGTCTCGCGACGTGCGTCGTGCGCATTCCGCCGTTGCGCGAACGCAAAGCGGACATCGAGCCGCTCGCGCGCGAGCTCGTGCGAACGCAGTCGCGTGCTATGGGGCTCGTCGCTCCAACCTTGTCGCGCGGCGCCCTCGCCAAGCTCAGAGCGTATGCGTGGCCGGGAAACGTACGCGAGCTGGAGAACGTGATCACGCGATCGCTCATCGCCCACGAGCGTGGAGCGCTCGAAGTCGACCTCGCGCCCATCGAGCGCCGCACGCGCCAAGAGTCGTGGCGCGTGGCGACCAAGCGCATCATCGAGTCCGCTCTCCGCGCGTCAGGCGGTCGCATCCATGGTCCGAGCGGCGCCGCTGCGATGCTCGAGCTCAAGCCGACGACGCTCCAGAGCAAGATGCGCAAGTTGGGCGTGGACAGACGTGGCGCGCGAGCTTGATCGCGCCGTCAGCGTCTCGCTCACGACGACATTCTACGCGGTGGCGACACGCCTCCACGAAGAAGCCACGTGTGCGGCGCGGGCAGCGCGATGCGCGCGCCCTCGAACGCGAACGCATCGATGAACGCCGCGCCGAGCATCTCTCCGCGCTCGCGCGCGTGCTTCGCGTGGTTCTCGCGCACGTACCGAACTGCATGGCGCACCTCGCGCGGCGTGCGAAGCACGTGTGCATGATAGCGGTCGCCCATCATGCGGCCGCGTTTGCGCATCATCTTGTTGAGCCCCTTCGCCACGCGAATGGTGAACCCCTGCATCGCGCGCGAGAGCGTTGCGCTCGCCGCAGCCTCGACGATGAGGTGCACGTGATTGCCCTGCAAGGAGAAGCGCACGATGCGCATGCCGAAGCGGTCCGCGGCCTTCGCCATCGCGCGCGCGATGACCGAGAAAGCGCGCCGGCTCCGCAAGTTGTAGACATGGCGCGCGACGCGCATCGTGACGTGCACTGGGAACGTACGCGTAAATCGCTCGCGCGCGAGATGCGACACGCCCGCGCGTGCGCCGCTCGGCTTGCGCCCGGCGCCGGCGCGCTTGCCGCCGCGCGGACGAAAGGGAAGCACGAGTTGTCGGGAGCGAACCGCCACGTTGATTTGGCACATATTAATGGCGCGGTCGTGATCGTCAAGGCTGGCCAGCGAAAATTCAGCTACGGAGCCCTGACAGCAGACCGAGACATGCCTGACACACACTTCGCGCAAGCCGAGGACAGGTAGACGCGACGGAGACGGAGACGGAAACGGAAACGGTCGCGCCCAACGATTTCTTCCGGCGCGTGTCTCTCACGAGTGCGCGCGCTGGTGCTCTTCGTGATGTTTCTTGGTTGCAGCGAGCCGGCAGGCGAGGCCCGAGGGGTTCGGCCCGCCGCCGCGCTTTCGGCGACGGCGCACGACGCGTTCACCGCGTCCGCGGCGCCCGCCGCGTCCACAACGTCTCTCTCGTCCGCCGTGCCCGTCGCGCCCATCGCGTCCACCCTCGCGGCCGCCGCGATCCCGGCTGCGCTGCTCTCGCCCGCGCTCCGCAACGCGTCTCTCCGCAGCCCGATGCCCGGCGGGTGGATCGGCGGTTGGTACGGTGACACGGGCGTCGACATCTCCGGTCGCTTCCTGCCCGTTCACGCGATCGCCGACGGCGTGCTCGAGTACTCCGAGTGGGGTCACACGCGATGGGTCGGTCGCGGCGACACGCCGTATTCGATTCGTCTGCGGCTCGATCATCCGATCGCCCGTGGAAATAGGCGAATTACGCATGTATATTACACGCATCTCTCCGCCGTCGTGACGAACCAACCCGAGTCGAGCGCGACGAAGAAGCACGTCGTCTCCGGCGAGCGCATCGCGACGTCGGGCATCGGCAACGGCGTGCCGCACTTGCACCTCGGTCTGTTGCTCGATGATCAAGTCGAGCAAGACAGCTGGGACTTCATCTTGCGCGAAGACGCCTGCCGCAAAGTGATGGGCGGCTACAACAACGGCGAGAAGCTTCCCGAGATGCGCCTCCCCGGCGCTTGATCATCGCGTCTCCTGGTGCGCCACATCCTGCTTGTGCGGATGCACCTCGCGATCGATCACGTCGATGGGCGCGTCGCCGAACGCGCGCCACGCCTCCGCGCGCATCACGGCCTCGCCGAGCCCGTTGCGCATCACCCACTCGATCGACAGCGCGCGCGTGATCGCCTCCACGGGACGCGTCGCTGCAAACCGCGAGAGCTTTCCCTCCGCAGTCGGCGACAAAGGGGAGGCGAGCTTCGGCGTCGCGAGCGCGATCGTCGTCGCGTCCCCTCCGCGCGCGGTCACGACCGCCCACGACGCCGCGATGATCGCGTCGTGCATCGCGAGGAGCACGTCGAGCACTTCGTTCGCGCTCTTCGCCGCGATCATCCGCGAGCGCAGCGCGCAATCGAACGCGCGCTCCGGCGGCGGCTCGAGCGAGCGCACGCGCGAAGGCGCAGCGAGCGCAGCGTGACACGGCTCCGCGTTTCCGAAGAGCGACTCCGCCGCGCGCGTCGCGATCTCGTCGGTCACCTTCACGCCAACGAGCGCATCCATCTCCGTCTTCACGAGCTTCGCTTCCGTCGCGAAGAACGCGAGGAGCGTGTCCGCGCTTAGCTTCATTCCGTCGTCCGCGGCGAGGCGAATGGAGATCGCGTCCCACCGATCGCGCGGACGCAGCGCCGGATCGACGCGCTGAACCGCGAGGCGAAGCTCGATGAGCGCGGCGGCGCTCTTCGTCATTCCCTCCATCGCGTGCTCGAGCGGGTCGAGCGCGTCGTCGAGATCGTCTCGCTCGAGCAGCGTGAGCGACTGCGGCGCGAGCGTGTGGCTCACTTGCGCAATGCGACCGGCGAGCCACGCGTCGTGCGTCGCCGCGGCCGCGACGTCCGGCGCGCGCCATGTCGTCGCGAGCGCGCCCAGCAAAATGCCCGCGGAGCGCGGCAGGTCCCGCTCGGAGACGAGCCGCAGCTTTTCGGACGCAATCATCCGCCCGAGGAGCTCGACCTCCAGATCCGGACGAGACAGCGCCGGCCCCGCGCCCGCCGGCACTCGCCACTTCTCCACGATCGCGCGAGCTGCGTCGAGCGCGCGCGAACGCATGTCGAACGACAAGACATCCGGGCGATCGCCCTCCATGCCCATCGTCGGATCTTCCGCGATGACGCCGCCCATCACCGTGTGGTGGAGCGTCTCTGGGTCGGGTTTGATCCCGCGCGCCGCGATGCGCGCGTCCGCGGCCGCGAGGAGCGACAGCACTTGCTCCTCGTCGGCGATGAATCGATCGAGATCCGCGTGCCCGCCTCCATGCTCCTGCGGAGGTTTCGCCGCGGGCGGCGCACCACACGCGATGCAAAACGAAATCGCCAGCACTCGCCGCTTCATCAGAACCCGAGCGCTTTGATGATGACGCGCTTCGGCCGCTGCCCGTCGAACTCCGCGTAGAACACGCGCTGCCACGGCCCGAGATCGAGCTTGCCCTTCGTGATCGGCAACGTCACCTCGTGATGAACGAGCAGCGATTTCAAATGCGCGTCGCCCGTTGTCCTCGCCCGTTCGGTGATGCTTGTAGTCCGGCCCTTCAGGAGCCATCTCCTCGAGCCATTTCCATGATGTCTTCGTGAAGCCCGCTCTCGTCGTCGTTCACGAAGACGCCCGCCGTGATGTGCATCGCCGAGACGAGGACGAAGCCTTCTTGGATGCCGCTCTTCGCGACGGCATCCGCCACGGTGCTCGTCAGGTGAACGAGCTCGCGTTTCTTCTTCGTGGTGAACGTCAAGTACTCCGTGTGCGCCTTCACGCATTCTGAGATAGCATCACTTGCATCATTCCCTAGGCCGGGTAGAAGGGGCTCTTCATATGCGTACGGGCTTAGGCGAGGTCGTGATCAGGAAAGCAACGAGTGCAGCGTCACGCGCTGCGCAGGCTGCTTGGCCGCTCGTTCAGAAGTACAATCGTGCATTCGAGCGTCCATCACCGAAGCCCGCGTGGGCGCCCGCGCCGCTCCTCAAGCGCCGCGACAAGACGAAGCCCGAGCTCGGGTGGCCGCGCGAAACCGACTCGCTCTGCCCGAAGTGCGTGAAAGAAGTCCGCGCCGACATCCTCGATGGCATGCGCGACATCTCCACGCTCGTCGAGGGCAAGCCCGGCGAAGTCCGCGCGACGATCTGCGAGAAGAACGGCAAGCTCTGGATGGTCAAGGAGTGCAAGAAGCACGGCCGCTTCGAGGACGTGATGAGCATCGATCCCGCGTTCACGTCGCGCATCGAGAAGCTCTACCCCGGCCGCGATTTCCTCGCGCCGCTCACGCACCTCCGCAACCACGGCACGTCGAGCGTCAAATACGGCCGCGGCTCCGTGCTCACGGTCGATCTCACGAACCGCTGCAACATGATGTGCGACCCGTGCTTCATGGACGCGAACCAAGTCGGTTACGTCCACGAGCTCGAGTGGGACGAGGTCCGTCAAATCCTCGACGACTCGCTCACGATCAAACCGCGCCGTCAGATGAGCGTGCAGTTCTCGGGCGGCGAGCCGACGCTCTCGCCGCATTTCCTCCGCGCGGTGAAATACGCCCGAGATGTGGGCTATTTCTGCGTGCAGACTGCAACCAACGGAATCAAGTTCGCGCAAGACCGCGAGTTCTGCCGCGAGGCCAAAGAGGCCGGGCTGCGCCTCGCGTACTTGCAGTTCGACGGCGTGACGAACGAAGCCAACTCGCACCGCAAAGTCGGAAACTTGTTCGACGTGAAGCAGCGCGCGATCGAAAACCTGCACGAAGCGGGCATCGACGTCGTGCTCGTCGTGACGGTCGTCAAAGAAGTGAACGACGATCAAGTCGGTCCGATCCTCGATTTCGCCATCGCGAACGCCGACAAGATCACCGTCGTCTCGTTCCAACCCGTGAGCTTCACCGGCCGCGACGAGGACATCAGCGATCACGATCGCGAGCGCCAGCGCTACACGCTCTCGCACCTCGCCCACGACGTGAAATCGCAAACCGGATCGACCGAGCCGATGCGCGATTGGTTCCCGCTCTCGGCGATGGGACCTTTCTCGGACCTCGCCGACTTGATGCAAGACCCCACGTCGAACCTCGGCGCGCTCAACTGCGGCTGTCACCCGAACTGCGGCATGGGCACCGTGCTCTTCGTCAACAAGAAGACGAAGCAGATGGTCCCGCTCAGCCAGTTCCTCGACATGGACCAGCTCCTACGAGACATCGGCGACATCACCGACGGCGCGCAGCCCAAACCCGTCACGCTCGCGCAAGTCGCCCTCGCGCTCCTCAAGAACTTCGACTCCGAAAAAGCGCCGCGCGGCTACGGCTTCGCGGACTTGCTCAAACAGTTCCGCAGCCAAACGGGAACGCGCGGCTCGAAGATCGGCGAATTCGAGAGCGACGCGAACGAGTTCCAATGGCGCGCGCTCTTCGTCGCCGGCATGTGGTTCCAAGATCTCTTCAACTACGATTTCCGCCGCACCGAGATGTGCATCATCCCGTACGGCACGCAGATGGGCGAGATCAGCTTCTGCGCGTACAACACCGGCGTCGGCTGGCGAAACGTGATCGAGAAGATGAAGGCCAACGCGACCGTCGCCGATTGGTACAAGACGCGCGGCCGCCACCCGATCTACGCGAAGAACCAGGACCTCCCGCTCCCGGAAGCGATCGGCACGATCGTGATGCCCGAGAGCGCGATCGAAATGGAAAAGCGCGACGAAGTACGCCGCGAAGAGCGCAAGCGCATTCGTCTCAACGTCGTGGCCTGAACTGTGAGTGAGCGCGTCAGCAAACGCGCGGCGCGCGCGTCGGTGAAGTTCGCCGTCGCCCGGCCGAACGAAGCCTACACGCACCTGGATTGTAACTCCGGTTGTCGCAGGTTCGAATCCTGCACTCAGCGCCTTTGCTGGTTTAGCTCAGTTTGGTAGAGCACCTTTCGCGCTTCACTCACTCGGGCGACGGCGATTAGCTTGCGCTCCGAGATGAAGCGCATCGAAGAGCTCGTTCGATCCAGCGATTGGTCGCCGCGTGTTCGCAAAGAGTTCTTCGCGCACCTCGAGAAGCGCATGAAGGACGATGCGCGCGTCGGGTACTGCGTTCGCAAAGCGGGGTTCATGTTGCGCGCATCGGGCAAGCGTCACGCGAAGTGGGCGCTCGAGCTCGTGACGTGGGCGCTCGAGACGTTCGTGAAGGCGTCGAAAGAAGCGCGCGCATCGCTGCTCGCAGAGCGCGCCAACGCGCTCGATGCGCTCGGGAAAAAGAAGAGCGCCGACGCGTCGTATCGCAAGGCGAAGCGGCTCAACCCGGACTACGCATGATTCACGTCGGGAACACGAGCGCGACGACACCCAGCGCCGCCCACGAAAACGCGAGCATCGCGCACGCGCGCCAAAAGCGTCGGCGCGCACGCGAGAGCGTTTCGAGCTCGGGCTCGCGCCGCACGAGCTGATCGGCGAACACGATGAACGATCCGATCGCATAAACGATCGAGATGATCCCAGCCCACGCGACGATCGTCCACGCGACGGCGTTCGATGCCGAGCGTTCGAATGGAACCGAGCGCAGAATGACCGGGAGCGCCGCGAGCAAGAGGGTCCAGAAGAAGTCGCCTCCGCGCAGCTTGGAGGTGCTCGTCGCTTGCGCAGCCTGAGTTGAATCGCGATACGGGTTCATCGCTTGCTCCCGTCATCTCCCCAAGAAGCGGGAGTTCCCGGTGCAGTCGTGCAACCTCCGAGCGTGAGTGGGCCCGCACCAACGCGCATGCAGATGCCATCGCCTTTGAAGCCAAACGAAAGCTCGAACCCCGTTCCAAGGCTCAGCCCACCCGTCGCGCTGGCGCCCTCTTTCGTTTGTTCCGTGTGCTCGATAGCGACGACATTGGCTTGAGCAGCAACGTGCAAACCTTTGCTGCCGTCCGCATTGAGCGCGCCGATGGACACCTTTCCAGAGCCAACTTCCACCGTCGTTCTTCCCGCGGTGGTGGGCACACTGACACGCGCGACCGCTGCGTTCACTTCGTTGTTCGCGCCAACCGCTCCACCGACGTTGCCGATCTGCACCGTCTGGTGCGAGTTCGTGACTAACGACGCATTCCCGCTCGCGACGCCGTTTGCCTTGTCGACCTGGCCGGTTGCCGCTGATCCCCAGTGCGAGACAGGACTGCTGTTCCTAGCCTCGGCGGCGATGCCCTGACGCCGCTCGAGCTCACGCTTGTACGTCGCGAGTTGTGCGGGATCGCTCTTGCTCGTCTCGAGCTCGGCGATGTTCTTGCGAAGGGCGGTCCACGAAAGTTCGTCGAGCTTGGGTGAAGTGGATGCGGCGCTCATGTTGCGCGCGATCTCGGCGTTCTTCGCGGCGTCGACCTTGGGCGGCGGCGGGTAGAATTCCTCGATGTCACCCGGATGGCTCACATCCGCGGTCGGCTTCACGGCACCGCATACGCCCGATGACTCGTCGCAACCATCCTCGGAAGGCTCGTATTTCCGCGAGGAAGCGTTGTTTACGCTTTCGGTCATGCACCCCATCGGCCGAGTGCGTTCTCGAGTTGCGTCGGTGATAAGGTGCGCCGCCGATGCGGTGGGTCGTCCACAAATTCGGCGGAACGAGCGTGGCGAGCGATGCGCGTTATCGCGACGTCGCCGCGCTGCTCGATCGCGAGCCGGGCGCGAAGAAGGCGATTGTCGTCAGCGCGATGGCGCGCGTCACCGATGCGCTCCTCGAGCTCGTCGATCTCGCCGCGGCGCGCGACGATGCGTACATCACGAAGCTCGCCGCGCTGATGGACCGTCACACGGCGACCGCGCGCGCGCTCGCGCCTGACGCGGAGCATCTCGCCGAAGCATTCGAACGCGACACGCGCGACATCGCGGACGTGCTTCGCGCGGTGTGGCTCGGCAAGAACGCATCGGAGCTCACGCGCGAGCTCGTCGCGGGATACGGCGAGATCTGGTCCGCGCAAATGCTCGCTGCGCATCTCGCCGCGCGTGGCGGAGCGGATGTCGAGTGGATCGACGCGCGCACCATCCTCACGGTGCAGCCCGGCGAGCTCGGACCGATCGTCGACTTCGCGGGCTCCGGCGAACGGATGCGCACCTGGCTCGCCGAGCACGAGAGCTGCTCCACGATCGTCATCACGGGTTACGTCGCGTCGACGCCCGAAGGCGTCCCGACGACGCTCAAACGCAACGGCAGCGATTTCTCCGCATCGATCTTCGCCGCGCTCCTCGACGCCGAAGCGATCACGATCTGGACCGACGTCGACGGCGTCCTCAGCGCCGACCCACGTCGCGTGCCCGAGGCAGTCGTCGTCGATGCGATGTCATACGACGAAGCGATCGAGCTCGCGTACTTCGGCGCGAAGGTGCTTCACCCGCGCACGATGGAGCCCGCCGTCGCGCGCGGCATTCCGATTTGGATTCGCAACACGTTCAACGCGAGTCACCCCGGCACGCGCATCGGCAACGTCGGCGAACGCCGCGGGGAGAGCCCGGTCGTCGGGTTCTCCACGTTCGACGGCATCGCGCTCGTGAACGTCGAAGGCACGGGGATGATCGGAGTGCCCGGCGTCGCGCAACGTTTGTTCGGCGCGCTGCGCGACGTGTCGGTGAGCGTCGTGCTCATTTCGCAGGCGAGCTCGGAGCACTCGATTTGTTTCGCCGTGCCCGATGCGCAAGGCGAGCTCGCGCGCAAGGCGACGGAGCGCGCGTTCGACGCGGAGATCCGCGCCGGCCACATTCAGCGCGTCGAGCTGCTCTCATCGTGCAGCGTGCTCGCCGCGGTCGGCGACGAGATGGCGCACGTGCCGGGTGTCGCTGCGACGTTCTTCGGCGCGCTCGCCAAAGCGGGCGTGAACGTGCGCGCGATCGCGCAGGGCTCGTCCGAGCGAAACATCTCCGCCGTCATCGATCGCGCACAGTCGACGCGCGCGCTACGCGCCGTTCACGCGGGCTTCTATCTCTCGAACTGTGTTCTCTCCGTCGGCCTCGTTGGCCCTGGGCTCGTGGGTCGTGCGCTCCTCGAGCAGCTCGCCGCGCAAGCCGTGGCCCTTCGCGTCGCGCACGGCATCGAGCTCCGCGTGCGCGCGGTCGCAAACAGCAAGACGATGTGCACGTGGGACGTCGCGCTCGTCGGCGCGAAGGCCGATCTCGCGAGCGGCACCGCGACGGACCTCGACGCGTTCGCGCATCACGTCCGCGCCGATCACCTCCCGCACGCCGTCATCGTCGATTGCAGCGCGAGCGACGCCATCGCCGATCGCTACGACGGCTGGCTCGCGCGCGGCATCCACGTCGTCACGCCGAACAAACGCGCGGGCGCCGGTCCTCTTGCGCGCTACCAGGCGATTCGCGCGCACGAGCGTCGCGGTGAGCACTTCTTCTACGAAGCAACCGTCGGCGCGGGGCTCCCCGTGATCACGACGCTGCGCGATCTCGTGCGCACCGGCGATCGCGTCGAGAAGATCGAAGGCGTGCTCTCGGGCACGCTCTCGTTCGTGTTCAACACGTTCGGCGCGAACCAGAGCTTCGCGGAGGTCGTCGCGGAAGCGAAGCGACTCGGTTACACCGAACCCGACCCGCGCGACGATCTCTCCGGCATGGACGTCGCGCGCAAGCTCGTCATCCTCGCGCGCGAGATGAACGTCGAGATCGAGCTTGGCGACGTGGAAGTCGAGAGCCTCGTCGATCAAGACGCGTCGATCACGAAGCGTCGCGACGAGGCCGCCGCGCGAGGCGAAGTGCTCCGTTACGTCGGCGTCGTCGATGCGTCTGGAAAAGCGAGCGTCTCGCTGCGCGCGTATCCGCTCGCGCATCCGTTCGCGCGCGTCACGGCGACGGACAACGTGTTCGCGTTCACGACCGCGCGCTACCACGCGCAGCCGCTCATCGTGCAGGGGCCGGGCGCGGGACCCGACGTGACCGCGGCGGGCGTCTTCGCGGATCTGCTGCGGCTCGCAGCGCAGTTAGGATCGTAGTCGCGCATCGATCGCAGCGCGCACGGCGGACTCCGTCGCGGGGAGCTCGATGGGCTGGTTCGCGTGCCTTGCGGTCACGCCTTCGAGCGTTCCCATGTGGTAGCTCCGCTTGAACTCGGTGAACTTGAGACCGTGCGCCGTGTTGATGACGACGACGCGATCGCTCTTCTTCACGAGGCCCGCGCGCACGAGCTTCTCCGTTGCCGCGAGCGCGACGCCCGTGTGCGGACAGTTGTACATGCCCGTGCGATCCGCGCGCGCGACGACGTCGGCGATTTCGTCCTCCGTCGCTTGCTCGACGACGCCGTTCGTCTGCTCGAGCACGCGGATCGCGCGGTAGATGCTCACCGGATCGCCGATCTGGATCGCGCTCGCGACCGTGGGCTTCGCCGTGACCGGCGCGTAGCTCGCGAATCCCTTCTTGAACGCGAGATAGAGCGGGTTCGCGCGCTCGGCTTGCGCGACGCAGATCCGCGGGAGCTTCGCGATCACGCCGAGATCGCGCATGAGCATGAAGCCTTTGCCGAGCGCGTAGACGTTGCCGAGGTTGCCGCCCGGCACGACGACCCAATCGGGCACGGCCCAGTCGAACTGCTGCACCATCTCGACGGCGACGGTCTTCTGTCCCTCGATGCGGAGGCTGTTCATCGAGTTCGCGAGGTAGATCGATCCGTCTTCCGCGAGAGCGCGCACGATGCGCATGCAGCCGTCGAAGTCCGTGTCGAGCGACAAGACGAGCGCGCCGTTTGCGATCGGTTGAAGGAGCTGCGCGATCGAGACTTTGTCGCGCGGCAAGAGCACGAGCGCGGGGAGCCCGGCGGCCGCGCAGTACGCGGCGAGCGCGGCCGACGTATCGCCGGTGCTCGCGCACGCGATCGCGCGCACCGTGCGCCCGCGCCGGATCATCTCGCGCACCGCGGACACGAGCACCGTCATGCCGAGATCCTTGAACGACCCCGTGTGCGAATTTCCGCACTGCTTGATCCACAAATCGTCGAGGCCGATGTCGTGGCCGTAACGCTCCGCCCAGAGCATGTTGGTGCCGCCCTCGGCGAAGCTCACGATGCTCGCGTGATCGATGCCCGGATACACCCACTCGAGTTTGCCCCACACGCCGGATCCGAAAGGCCACTCGGTGCGCATCCACCGGCGATCGAAGAGCGTCATCCACGCGGCGGCGCTGCGCTCGCGGAGCGCGGCGAGATCGTGCTCGACATCGAGCAGCGAGCCGCAGCGCTTGCAGCGATAGACGATCTCGTCCAGCGGATAATGCTCGCCGCAACCGGAGAAGCAAACGAATCGAGCGGACGTCATGTCACTTCCTTCGCGATCTTCTCCCACTCCTCGTCGAGCGGGCAGGTCTCCTCCGCGATGCGTGCGCGGCGATACCAATAACGCGCGTTCGAGAGATCGCCTTCGACGCGATGGAGGTGTGCGTGAATGCGCGAGCCGAGCGGCGTGTCGATGTCGGTCGCGATTTTGTGTGCGCCGTCCCAGTCGCCCGCCTTCACGAGCTCGAGTGCGCGCGCGGCCGCCTTCGCCTCGCTCATTTCGTCACGTCGCTCCGACACACGCCGCTCACGGTCTGGCGGTCGAGCGTGAGGACGCACTTCTTCAAGACGTCCATCGCGAGGACGCCATCGCGCGGACAGAAATCGTCCTCCGCGCCCGGGATCAAATCCACGTCGCGCGTGACATCGAGCGCGCCGACGTGAATGTGTGCATCATGCACGGTTCTCGGCGTCACCTTGCCGGACGCGGCGTACACGGATTCTTTGCTCGGCTCGCTGCGCGCGCGCATCGCTTTTCCCGGCTTCGACTGCGCGAGCAAATCGGAGTGGTGCGCGCCCGTGTCGACGAGGAGCTCGGTGTCGTTGCCTTCGATCTGCGCTTTGACGACGAACGCGAGACCGCGAAGCGGGCTGTCCTCGTCGCGGCAAACGCGCGGCGGCTCGAGCGCGAGCGCGTTGCCGGCGGCGTCGATCGTCTCGCCGTGCTTCATCTGACGCATCTCCGACTTTTGAAATCGAGGACGATGGAGACCTCGTCGCTCGTGAGCTGCTGCGGCGAGATGAATCCGCCGATGCCAAGCCGCGAGACCGCTTCGGGCACGTCCGTGACGAGCATGGGCTCGTCGGGGAGATCGCCCCAGTTGTCGATGTGGACTTGTGGGTGCGGCGCGCGACGCGTTTCGATCGCGTGGCCGGCGTGATCGGCGCCGGTGTCGCCGAACGCGCGCGTCGTGAGCTGCGCCTTGCGCGCGATGTAGCCCGAGAGGATGTGCGCGTTGGCGCCGGTGTCGACCAAGAAGAGCGTGGGCACGCCGGCGACCGTTCCGTGCACGATGGGCAGCGGGAATGGCTTCGAGTTGATCGAGAACTCGAGATCGACGTGACGAGGTTGTCCGTCGTCGCCGGGCATGGCCGACGCGTTTTGCGCGACGCGCGTTTTGTTTCCGGATGAGCCGCCGCACGCGCACGCGAGCGCGCAAAAGGCCCAAACGGCGCGAAAGAACATCTATGCGTCTTTGTAGATCTTCATCACGTCCGCAAGGAGCTTGAGCGCTTCCTGGTGCGGGCGCTGGAACGCGTTGCGCCCCATGATCGATCCGAAGGCGCCGCCCTTGGCGATCTCCTTCACCTCGGCGAGGAGCTCATCCGTGCCCTTCGTCTCGCCGCCCGAGAAGATCACGATGCGCTTTCCGTTGAATGCACTCTGCACGCAATGCTTCACGCGATCGGCGAGCGTCTTCGTCGGGATCGAATATTTCTCGAAGACCTTCTTCGCCTCGGCTTGCTCGATGAAGTCCTTCGGCGCTTTGATCTTGATGACGTGCGCGCCGAGCTGCGCGGAGATTTGCGCCGCGTACGCGCACACGTCGATCGCCGTCTCGCCTTCTTTCGAGAGGCCCGCACCGCGCGGATACGCCCAAAGCACGGTGGGAAGTCCCACGGACTTCGCCTCGAGGATCAGCTCGCGGAGCTCTTCGTACATGACGTTGCGCGCGCCCGAGCCGGGATAGATCGTGTAGCCGATCGCGGCGCATCCGAGGCGGAGCGCGTCGTCGACCGAGCCCGTCACGGCGGAGCACGGTTGATCCATCTTCGCGAGCGTGTCGGAGTTGTTGAGCTTCAGGATCAGCGGCAAGTAGCCCGCGACGCGATCCGCGACCGACTCGAGAAATCCGAGCGGCGCGGCGTATGCGTTGCAGCCGGCGTCGACCGCGAGCTGCGCGTGATAGTCGGGATCGTATCCTTCCGGGTTCGGCTGAAACGATCGCGCGGGGCCGTGCTCGAAGCCTTGATCGACGGGCAGGATGACCATCTTGCCGGTGCCGGCGAGCGTGCCGTGCATCATCATGCGCGCGAGGTTGGCGCGAACGCCCGGCGAATCGGATCCGTAGTGGGAGAGGATTTGTTTGACGCGATCGGTGAGCGGCATGCGACCTGGCATACCGAAAAACCGCAGATCACGCCATGGTCGGCGGTGCGGGGGCGTAGGCGTGGAGCTTCCGCGGGTGTTCGGCGACGCCGGCCGCGGGTACGCCGAGCATCTCGCGCAGCTCGGCGACGGTCATCTCGAGGAGCGCGTCGTAGCGCTTGGTGAACTCGCCGCGCGGGAGCTTGCAGAGCGGAAAGAGCGACTCGTGATTCGCGCGCGATGCGCGCCACGCGCGCACGGTGCGACGCGGCGCGAACATGAGACCCATGAACGCGCCCGACGTGACGATCGTCGCGACGTACGCGCCGAGCGCGATGAGCCCGCGCTGCGCCTCCCACGCGGAGATCTCGCCCTCGCCGACGAGGTCCGTCCCGAAGCCGGTCGCGACGTGATGCAAATCGTGGAGCATGATGCCGACGCGGTGCGCATCGGTGTTCGGCACCTTGAGCTTGATGCCGAGAAACGACGCGTCGGTGTACTTCGCGTCGTACGCCTCGACCGTGAAACCATTCTCCGCGAGGTACGCGTCACGCGCCGCGCGCACGGTCATCGAAGACGAAAACGGCTCGCGATCCATGTCCATGTCGTAGGGCGGCTCCCAAAAACGTCAACGCTCGACGTCAACGCTCGACGCGCGCGACGCGAATCGCGAGCTCCGAGTACCAACGCTCGCGGCCGGCGCGCTGCGCCTCGCGGTGAATCGCGACGGACTTCCACGCTGCGATGGACGCCTCATCGCGCCAATAGCTCACGGTGATTCCGAATCCCGACGCTCCGCGCACGGTTTCGATTCCCGAAAATCCGTCCTGCGATGGCGCGAGCGCTTCGAGGGCATCCGCCATTTGCGTGTATTCTGCATGTTCCACGTCGGTTCGTTGCGACGAGAAGATCACCGCCCAATAAGGCGGCTTCGGCGTTCGCGCGATCATGCGCCAATGGTACGCGCGTTGCGATGGCTCCCGACATGGACACACCGGGAATCACGAACTCAGCCAAAACGCCCAGCGAGACGCATGCGCGCGCGTCCGCTCGCACACGCCGCGCGCGTCGAATCGTCCACACGTTGTCGGCGCTCGCGGCCGCCGCGGGTGTTGGTCTCTTCGGAGGCGCGGCGAGCATGCCGAATCGCGAAGCAGCCGCGCAGAACATTCCACAACCCGAGCCCGTGAGCGTCGGCCTCGACGCGCACGCGGAAAATGGCAACTCCTCCGCGCTCCCGCTTGCCGACGAAAAGCTCACCGTGCGCATCGACGGCGGTCATGCTCAAGCAACGTACGATCACACGTTCGAGAACGCGTCGACGAGCCGACTCGAAGGCAACTACCACTTGCTCGTCGGCGAAGGCGCGACCGCGACGGGGTTCGCATATTGGAACGGCGAAGACAAAATCGTGGGCGAGGTGTTCGAGAAGGAAGCCGCGCAGAAGGTCTATGACGCGCTCACGGGATTGAAGAAGGACCCGGGATTGCTCGAGCAGAGCGGCGAGGGTGCGTTTTCGTTCCACGTGTTTCCGATCGAGCCCGGCGAGAAGAAGCACGTTCAAGTGTCGACATCGCACTGGCTGAACCGGCGCGGCAGCGCGATCGAGTTTCGCGCGCGCGTCGCACGCGCCGATGCGCACGTGACGTTCGACGTGAACGACGCGCGCGGCGTCAACGCGATCACGTCGACGACGCACGACATCGAAGTGGTGCGCGTGTCGGCGACCGAGTCGCGCGTGACGGTGAAGCGCAGCAAGCAGCCCAATCCGGTGGAGCTCGCGCTCGACTACACGCCGACGGACGCGCCGCTGCAGCTCTCGGCGATGGTTCATCACGACGCAGGTCACGAGGTCTACTTCACGACGAGCCTCTCGACACCCACGGCGCAGCAAACCGAGCACGTGCAGAACGACGTGACGCTCGTGATCGATCGCTCGGGCAGCATGACCGGCGATTCGATCGCGAACGCGCGCGCGGCCGCGAGCGCGATCATCGACAAGCTCGCGCCGGGCGATGCGGTGAACGTCATCGCGTTCGACGACAAAGTCGAGCACCTCTACGCGGAGCCGAAGCCGCTCACGGACGACGTGAAGCGCGAAGCGAAGACGTACATCTCGAAGATCGACGCCCGCGGCGGGACGGACATCGCGCTCGCGCTCAAAGAGGCGTTCAAGGTGCAGAAGCACGACGATCATCCCGACTCGATCTTGTTCCTCACGGACGGCGAATCGGACGGACCATCGGCGATCGCGGCGGCGCAGGCCGACACGAGCTCGGCGCGCGTGTTCACCGTCGGCATCGGCACGGGCGTCGACAAGGCGCTCCTCGCGCGGCTCGCGCAGATTCGCCACGGACGCTTCACGTTCATCCCGGACATTCACGCCGTCGCGACGGAGTTTCCGCGCGTGCTCTCGCAGCTCCAAGCGCCCGCGCTCACCGACGTGAAGCTCCACGCGGAGGGCGCGACGATCGATCGGATGTACCCGGCCGTCATGGGCGATCTGTTTCCCGCGGACGAAGTGCGCGTGTTCGGTCGCATGACTGGAACGGGTCCCGCGAAGATCGTCGTCGAAGGAATGGACCACGGCACGGCGAAGCGATTCGAAACGCCGATCGACGTGACCGCGGTTTCGTCCGCGCCGTTCGTCGCGCGGAGCTGGGCGCGCGCGCGCGTCGACGAGCTCACGGGCGACATGCGCGAGAAGGGCGAGACCGACGCGCTGAAGAACGAAGTGATCAACCTCGGCCTCGCGTACGACCTCGTCACGCAATACACCTCGTTCCTCGCCGTTCCCGAGAAGGAGATGACGAAGGCCGCCTCCGACGTGGTGAGCGACATGCGCCAACAGCGCGCGAAGGTGCTCGCGGCGAACAAAGACGCCGCCGCGCTCTCGCGCATGAACATGCCGCCCGGCGATCCCGTGCTCCGCGTCACTGCGCCGCACGACGCGCGCCGCGTGACCGCGATGTTTCCGTTCGGCCTCACCGAGGATCTCGCGTGGGACGAGTTCAGCGAAGGTTGGTCGACGCGCTTCCTCGTTCCGAAGGACGTGCCCGATGGGAACTACGACGTGCCCGTCGTCATCGTGAACCGCGACGGAACGGTCACCGCGACATCCGTGCATTATACAATCGACAGCAAGGCGCCCGCGGTGGACGTCGCCGTGCGCGGCGTCGCGACCGGCGCGGAGCTCCACGTGACGCTCGACGAAGCGGCGATGGAAGTGCGCGCCGCGGATGCGGACGATCCGCAGAAGCACATGTCGCTCACCGCGGGACCGAACGGCGCGTACATCGGCGTGCTTCCGCTCGCGCGCGGTCATCATCGCGTGCGCGTGGTCGTCGCGGACGCGGCGCGCAACGAGTCGGAGCGCGTCGTGGACGTGGAGGTCCCGTGAAGAAGATCGCGCTCGCCGCAGTCTGCGTCGCCCTGACCGCGCTCTTGCCAGCGCAGCTCGCGGCTCCCGTGGTCAGCGCGGCGAGCGCGACGCTTCCGCCCGCGCGCGTGGATCCGCGGAACGCGGTCCACGCGCGCATCGCCTTCACGAACGGAAGCGACGTGCGCGATCTCGCTGCGTCGCTCGACGGCGACGCGGTGTGGGCCGCGACGAGCGCGGGTCTCGACCGCTACGACGCCGCGACCCGCGCGCGAACGCACTTCGGCATCGAGACCGGTCTCGACACGCTGGACGTCCGCGCAGTCCACGTCGTTCCATTTGCGCTCATCGTCGACACGGCGGAGTCGCGATGTGTTGGAAGTTCGGATCCGAACTCTCGCGGATTCAGGTGCTTTTCCGCCCGGCCACCCGCGCCGAGACCGCCGGCCGAAGAGACGCTGCACGGCGCGCCCATCGTGGCGCGCGTCGCGACCTCGAAGGGGACCTTCATCGCGACGCGTGGCGCGGGCGTTTGGCTCGGCGACGCGCGGCTCGACGCGCTGCCGACGTCCACCGCGAGCTTCGTTCGAAAGGTTGCATTCTACAATCATCGCGAATGGGCGGGGACGTTCGACGACGGGCTCGTCACGCTCGACGACAGGGGCACGCATGCGGTGCCGGGCGCGCCGATGCGCATGGTGAACGACGTCGTCGCGACGCCGACCGCGCTCTTCGTCGCCGCGAACGAAGGGCTCTTCGTCACGCGAGATGGCGCGTCGTTCCAGCGCATCGACGCCGTCGGCCACGGCGCGACGGGCGTCGCGGTATCGAGCGATCGCGTCCTCGTGACGACGACGTCTGCCATCTGGCGCATTCGCGCGACGGGTCATCGATTCGTCGTCGATGGCAACTGGTGGCGGCCCGCGGGCTCGCGCTCGCTTCAGGGCATCGCGACGTCGACCGACGTGGGCGGCGTCGTCGCGTGGGCCGCGTCGGAAGATCGAGGCGTCATCCGATTCGATCCCACATCGAACGCGCCGCGCTTCGTCGCGCACGACAAGCTCGCGGGCGCGCCCACGAGCTGGGTCGTCGCGCTCGCGGGCGACGAGCGCGGCGGCGTCTTCGCGGCGACGCTGCGCGACGGCGTCTTCCACGTCGACCGCGACGGCACGATCGCGACCGTCGCCGGCGTGCCGAGCGGGTGGACGCTCGATGCGTCGTTCGCAGCGGGAAAGCTGTGCGTCGGAACGCAGGCAGGTGCAGCCTGCTGGAGCGACTGGCACGGGTCCCCATCGAAGATCTTCACGGGGCTCCCCGATGGGCGCGTGCACGACGTCGAGCGCGTCGGCGACGAGCTCTTCATTGCGACGGAAGCTGGCATCGCCAAGGCGGAAGCGACTTGACGTGACGCGACCATCGGCGACGATGGGACGCGCACGTCCATGACCGACAGCATCTCCCACATTCCGCCCGCCGTTGCGCCGACGCACGGCACCACGCTCCGCGATCACGTCCTCGCTGGAATGCGCGCCGCACCCGGCGCGACCGGCGAGTTCACCTCGCTCCTCAGTCACGTCTCGCTCGCGATTCGCATCATCGCGTCGCGCGTGCGGAGCGCGGGCCTCGCAGGTTTCCTCGGTTACACCGGCGAGACGAACGTCCAAGGCGAGGCGGTGCAAAAGCTCGACGCATACGCGAACGACGTCCTCGTGAACGTCCTCGAGCGGAGCGGCCACTGCGGCATCATCGGAAGCGAAGAGCTCGAAGGCGCGAAGACCGCAGGCCACCCGGGGAAATACGTCGTCCTCTTCGACCCGCTCGACGGCTCGAGCAACATCGATCTCAACGTATCGATCGGAACGATCTTCGCCGTGCTGCGCCGCCAAGACGCAACGTCGCCACCCACCGTCAACGAAGCGCTTCGTCCCGGACGCGACGTGATCGCCGCGGGCTACGCGCTCTACGGTCCATCGACGGTGATGGTGCTCTCGACGGGACAAGGCGTTCACGTCTTCACGATGGATCCGAACGTCGGCGAGTTTTTCCTCTCGCAATCGAACGTGCGCTGCCCGCAGAAAGGCGCGCTCTACTCGGTCAACGAAGGCAACCACGCGCGCTGGACCGAGGGCGTCCAAAAGTGGAACGCGTGGATCAAGAGCGAAGCCAAAGAAGAAGCGCGCCCGTACGGTCATCGCTACGTCGGCTCGCTCGTCGCCGACGCGCACCGCACGCTCTTGAAGGGCGGCATCTTCGCGTACCCTGCAGACAAGAAGAGCCCGAAGGGCAAGCTGCGACTTCTCTACGAAGCGAACCCGATGGCGTTCATCTTCGAGCAAGCGGGCGGCGCGGCCATCGACGGCGAGCGCTCCATCCTCGACATCGTTCCGACCTCGCTCCACGAACGCACGCCGCTCGTCTTGGGATCGAAAGACGACGTGGAGGCGTTCCGCCAATTCGCGACCGGAAAACGCTGAGCCCTGTGGTAAGGGTCTCCGCCATGAAGAGATACCTCGCGCTCGGTGCGATCGTGATGCTCGGCGGATGCGGCATGCTCAAGAAGAGCGGCGACACGGGAGAAGCCGGTGCCACCGCTTCGTCCAACTCCGCCGTGACCACCACGGCCGCTCCTTCCATCGTCGACAAGGCGCTCTCGTTCGTGACGGGTACGACGCCGTTCGAAGGCGAGATCACGATGAACGTCAGCGAGAAGGGCAAGACGCTGCACACGATCACGTACGACGTGAAGGGCACGAAGATGCGCTTCGACGCGCCCGCCGAAAACGGACCGATGAGCGGCGGCTACGTCATCTTCGATTCGGCGACGAAGCAAATGCAGACCGTGAACGACGCGAAGAAGATGGCGTTCACGATCGACATGAACCGCGCACCGCAAGCGGCGGGTGCAGCCGCGGCCGCCGCGAAAAAACCGAACATCGATCGCACCGGCAAGATGGACACCGTCGCGGGTTACTCGTGCGAGATCTGGAAGATCACGAACGACGACGGAGGCAAAGGCGACCTGTGCGTCGGCAAAGGCATCGCGTTTCCGTCGTTCGGCGGTCGCAACTCCGAAGCGTGGATGAACGAGCTCAGCGACTCGTTCCCGCTGCGCGCGGTGATGAGCGACGCATCCGGCGCCGAGAAGACGCGCATGGAGGTCACGAAGATCGACAAGAAATCGATCGACGACGCGAAGTTCCAAGTGCCCGCGGGCTACCAGACGATGTCGATGGACCAAATGCTCCAGGGCATGGGCGGCCTACGCCACCACTAGACTCCCGTCGCGTCGGGGCTCCAGATGTATTTGTGGAGTTGGAGCTGCACGCGCACGGCGAGCGCGTCTTCGAGCACCCACTGGACGACGTCGCGCGCGGCGAGCTTTCCGAACACCGTGCTCGCGAGCAAGCTCGGCGTGCGTGATGCGAGATCGCGCTCGCGGATCGTCTGGCGCATCCACTCGTAGTCTTCGCGGCTCGCGAGCACGAACTTGATTTCGTCCGTCGCGCGAATGTGATCGAGGTTCGACCACCGGTTCTTCTGCGACTCGCCGGAGCCGGGGGCTTTGAGGTCCATGATCTTGTGCACGCGCGAATCGACGCCCGACACGTCCGCTTCGCCGCTCGTCTCGACGAGCACCGTCTTGCCTGCGTCGCACAGCTCGCTCATCAGCGGCAGCACCGCGGGTTGAAGGAGCGGTTCGCCGCCGGTGAGCTCGACGAGCGGCGTCGAGAGCGCCATCGCCTTGTCGAAGACGTCGCGACGCGACATGCGCGTTCCGCCGTAGAACGCTTGCGGCGTGTCGCACCACACGCACCGGAGGTTGCAGCCCGTCGTCCGCACGAACGTGCACCGGAGGCCGGCGAACGTCGATTCGCCTTGGATGCTCGCGTAGATCTCGTGGATGACGAGGGTGTCGTCTTTCATTTCATGCTCGCGCTGGGCGCGGCGCTCGCCGAAGGGAGCGCGTTGAGATCGATCTCGATGAAGTGTTCGCTCGCGGCGGGCCGTGGTTTGGCTCGAAACGCGTGTGTATAATACACATAAATGCCCCACGCGGCGCCGCCCATCGCGCAAAGCGCGAGGATGACGATGCGCACGAGCGCGCCCGTCAGCGGACGAACCGCCTCTGCCTTGCGAGGCTTTTGCGCGAACGGAGCGCCGAAACCCATGGGTGACCTCCCACGAAGTTGGTAGAAGCGAGGCGGTGCGTCAACTCGGACTCGCGATGAGCTTCGTGGTCGCGTGCGGGGGCGCGGTGGTCGCACCGCAGGCGAAGGAGCCCGTCGTGCGCGAGCCCACGCCGCCCGTGGTGACGGTGCCGGGCGCGTTTTGGGAAGAGACGCCGCTGCCGAACGTGACGCTGCCGCCGGTGTCGTACGAGAAAGAGAAGCTCGTGCGTGCGGAGCTCATCGAGCGGTTCGAGTCGCTCGCGCAGCAGCCGCGCGAGAAGCTCGTCGAGCGTGGCGTGCTCGTCGCGGCGCGCGCGGATCCGATGAGCTCGATCGGCGACGCGTACGTCGCGCTGGCCAAGGGACGCGTGCCGATCGTGATCACGCTCGACGCGCTCTTCGCGATCACCTTTCGGGCGATCGATCGCGCGCTCGATGACGTCGATCGCGAAGTCGTCGGGCCCGCGCTCGCGTCGGCGCTCGCGGAGACCGAGGATCGACTTCGCGCGGAGAATCACGCGGCGCGCTCGGACACCGCACCCGCGTACACGCTCGCGCGCGCGGTGATCGCCATCGCGCGCAAGCTCACCGATCCGAAAATCGAGATCGAGCGGGCGATCGCCGATGCCATCGCGCCCGAGCTCGCGCTGATCCTCGCGCACGCGGGGCCCGCGAAGAGCCCGCTGCTCGGTCGCACGATCGACTACGGCGCGTTCGACACGCAAGCCGGGCTCGCGTTCAGCGAGGCACACATCGCGGAGTTTCGCGCGGTGACCTGGCTGGCGCGCGCGCCGCTCTCGCTCTCGACCGAAGCATCCGCGCGCGGCCTCGACGTCGCCATGGTGCGCACGCAGACGCGCGCGGCGATGCTCCTCTCGCGCGCGACGAGCGCATTCTGGAAACGCGTGAAAGACGCCATCGCCTTCGCCACGGGTCGCGGCGACGATCCCGGTGCGCGCGCGCTCCTCGTTGCGGCGAACGCGATCGGCATCGACTTGCGCGACGAAGCGACGATTGGAAACGTCGTGCGCGTCGACAAGCTCCGCGCGGAGATGCTCCACGAAGCGGGCACCACGATCGAGGACACCGGCGGGTCGCTCGCGACGTTTCGCTTGCTCTCGCCGAGCTCGCCGCCGGACGTTCGCGCGCTCGCGCGCGTGATGAAGTCGACGCGCGAGCTCCCGACCGCCCTCGATGCGCTCCTCGCGCTCGGCGACGCGGATGCGCGCGCTCTTCTCGAAGAGAAGCACGTCGAAGCCACGACGCTCGACGAGGTCGTGGCGATGTTCTCTGCCGACCAAGAGACGCGTCACGCTTCGATCCACTCGAGCGCGCTCGACGCGATCGCGACGTACGTCGCGCCGTCGTCGTTCGATGCGCGTCGCCCGTGGCGCGAGGGAGCGGCGTACAAGCGTCGCAAGCTCGAGGTCGCACTCTCGGCGTGGACCACGTTGAGACACGCGACGATGCCGTTCGCGCGGCGCCCGGCGCGCGCGGTGCTCGACGAGCCCACCGTGTCGTTCGAAGGCGCGAGCGCGATCGAGCCACACCCCGAAGCCATCGCGCGGCTCGTGTCGCTCGTTCATCAAACGCAGCGCGGCGCGCTCGTGCGCGAAGCGAGCGCGTCGTCGCAGCTCCTCGAGCGCGTCGAGGCGCTCCTCAAGTCCGCGCTCGCGATCGTCACCGCGCAAGCGAGCGCACCGCTCTCACCGGCGATCGCGCACGATTTGTCGACCATCCCGTCGCGCATTGCGGCCATCGAGCGCCGCCTCGGCCCCGCCGCCGATCCGCTCGTCGTCGCAACCGCCTCCGACGTCGACTCCGGTCGCGTGCTCGAACAAGGCACGGGCTACATCGAAGACGCGTGGCTCGCCATCGACGTCGCCGGCACGACGACGCTCTACGTCGGCGTCGCGATTCCTTTCTACGAGTCCGCCGCGACGTTGCGCTCCACGGATGCCTCTTTCGCGAAGCGCCTCATCGAAAACCCACCCGCCAAACCCACTTGGCTCGATCAATGATTTGCCGCCAAGACGCCAAAACGCCAAAAGAGAATGATGTGTAGTTTACACACAAATTTCTTCGGCTTGGCGCGTTGGCGCCTTGGCGGCCAATCAGAGTGGGTCGCCCAGGCCCAAGGCGGGCGTCGTGGTTTCGGCGCCGGCGGCGGGGAGGATCGTGCGGTCGCGCAGCAAGAGGACGAGATCGCGCAGGCGCGGGACCTGATCCGGCTTCGCGAACGCGGGCATTCCCACGACCCATTTGGGTGCTTGTAGAATGCACGCATCGATCCACGCGGGGCGCAGGCGGTCGTGCGCGAGGGACAGCGGCGGCGCGAGCTTGTCGAGATCCTGCTGCGCGCGCGACGGGTCGGGGATCGCGATCGTGTGGCACGACGCGCATGCGCCGCGGTCTTTGTGCGTGAAGTCGGCGATGGCGGAGACGAGCGCTTCGCCGGAGAGCGACGCGGGCGCCGACGCCGAAAACGGAAACGTCGCGCCGTCGCGGTGCGTGAAGAATCGAACGAGCGCCGTCGCGCGAGGCTCGTCGAGCGCGTACGTCGGCATGCGCACTGCAACGCGATCGGCTGGAACGAGATCGCGAAACGCCCACTCCGGATGAAACGGCGGGCGCACGGGATGCTTCGCAGGCGCGCGCAGATAATCGAAGAGCCACTGCGGGCGCACGCGCAGCCCTTCGCCGAAGAGCGACGGCGCGGGCTTGCTCGACGGACCGAGATCGAGGTCGTGGCAATGGGCGCAACCGAGCGACGCGTAGAGCGCCGCGCCTTCGTCGCGCGCGACGTGCAAATCGGGCCGCGGGCGTATGTCGCGCTGCGCGAGGACGTACGTCGCGAGATTGCGTCGCGTCGCGTCGTCGAGCATGTAGCCCGCGTGACTCGCGAGCTTCGCCTTCGCCTCCGCGCCGTCGTGCGACTCGGCGAATCGCGCGAGCGATGGCCCCGTGGGTACGAGATCGCTCGCATGACACGCGCCGCACTTTTTCTCCGCGACGAGCGTCGCGCCGTTCTTTCGCGCTTGCGCGTCGATCGGCTCCGTCGGCGGGCGAGCGTGAACGACGAACTGCGCGAGGCTCGATGCTTCGCGCGGCGACAGGCGCATGCTCGGCATCGTCGCCGCGGAGCTCGCATGCGTCGGGCTCGAGAGGAAGTACGCGACCCAGTCTGCGGTGCGCGAGTCGGCGATTGCGCCGAGATCACCCTGGTGACACGCGCCGCACCCGACTCTCGAAAGAGCGTGCGCCCTTCTTCCGCGGAAGAACCAGGGACGCTCGCGCGGTGGAGCATCGCGGCTTGCGCGTCGGGCGACGCGCTCGCGACGAGGTGCGACGCGATTTCGTTTCGCGCGGTTTCGTCGAGGGCGAGATCGACTCGCGTGCGCGCGCCGTGATCAGCGAGGCTCTTCGCGATTTGCGAAGGCGCCCCGCGGAGGCCGAGCACTTCGAGCGGCGTCGCGCCTACGTGCCCGGCCGACGCGTCCGTCGCTGCATGACACGCGCCGCATCGCAGCGACACGAACGCGGCGCGACCCGCGGCGAGCGACGGTGCGAGCTCGGCGCTCGCTTCTTCGTGGCACGGCGCGCAGCGCGCTTCGGTGTCTTCTTTCTTCACGAGGCCAACATGCGCGGGCGCGCGCGAAGGCGCGAGGCCGTCGCCGCCATGACACGCGACGCACCCCACGTCTCCGTGCTTGCCGATGAGCACGTCACGGCGCGAGTGCGTCTTGTCGTCGTGACACGTCGTGCAACGCTCGATCTCGCTCGCGACGCTGCAGGCCCCGCTGTCTCGAGCGCACCGCCACGCGACGTGCACCTCGCGCGGGACGGCCGATGGCGCGCCGCTCGAGCGCCAAACGAGCACGCCAGCGAACGCGAGAAAGATCGCAGCGACCGCCGTGGCGACGAGATTGAACCGCCGCTCTCTCACGGGCGCGCGGCGGCGGAAGGATCGGCCACGCGGCGCGCGCTCGTGACGGCGCGCCTCATCGACGCGATGCCCGCTTCGATTCGCTCTTCGCTCGACGCGTAGCTGAATCGCATGTAGCCCGGCGCGCCGAACGCGCCGCCCGGCACCGCCGCGACGTGCGCGACCTCGAGCAAGAAGAGCGCGACGTCCTCATCGCTCGCGATCGTCTTGCCGCCGTGCTCGATGCCGTAGAGCCCGCGGCAATCGGGGAACGCGTAGAACGCGCCCTCCGGCGTTCGGCATCGCACGCCCGGCACCGTGTTGAGCGCGGCGACCATCGCGTCGCGGCGCTTCTCGAACTTCTGCGCGCATCGACTCGACGTCATCTTGCGGACCCGTGAGCGCGGCGACCGCCGCGTGTTGCGCGACGGCTGTGGGGTTCGTCGTGCTCTGGCCTTGCACCATGTCGAGCGCGTCGATGAGGGGCTTCGGCGCGATCGCCCAACCGATTCGCCAACCCGTCATCGCGTACGTCTTCGAGACGCCGTCGATGATGATCGTGCGCGCGGCGAGGTCGGGCGCGATCTCCGCGATCGAGACGTGACGAAAGCCGTCGTAGACGAGCTCGGCGTAGATCTCGTCGACGATGATCCAGCAGTCGTGTTTGCGCAGCACGCTCGACGAGCTCGCGCATGTGCGCTTCGGAGTACGCCGCGCCCGTCGGGTTCGACGGCGTGCACAAGATGACCGCCTTCGTGCGCGGCGTGAGCGCCTTGGCGAGCGCGTCGGGCGAGAGGAGCCAATCGTCTTCTTCGCGCGTCGCTGAGAGCACCGGCTCTGCGCCGACCAGCCGCACTTGCTCGGGGTAGCTCACCCAACAGGGCGTCGGGGATGACGACCTCGTCGCCCGATTCATAGAGCGCGAGCGCGACGTTGAAGAGCGCGTGCTTCGCGCCGACCGACACGCAGACGTTCTCGGGGAGCACCTTCGCTTTGCGACGCCGCGCGTGGTCCGCGCAGATCGCGTTCTTCAGCGGAGCGATGCCGCTCACCGCGGTGTACTTGTGCGCGCCCGAATCGATCGCTTTCTTCGCGGCGTCGAGCACGCTGGGGGCGGGATCGAAATCCGGCTCGCCGACGCCGAACGTGAAGACGTCGACGCCCTTCGCGCGGAGCGCCGCGGCCCTGCTGCTTACCGCGAGCGTCACGCTCGGAACGATCACACTCAGCCGATGCGCAAACCCGCTTCCCACAGCGGACATGTACCGCGTGGGCGACGGGCGATCCACCACAAGTGGTTCGCGTTCAGTCTTCGGCGTCGGCTTCCTTCAAACCTTTTTTGAAGTTCGCGATGCCTTGACCAAGCCCTTTTCCGACGGAAGCGATGCGCCCCGCGCCGAAGAGGAGGACTGCGATCAGTCCGATGATGAGAATTTCACCGATGCCGAGGTTACCCATGTGTCACCTGGCAGGTGCTTTTGCACGAAGCGGGCCGCGGCGCAGCTCAGGCTTCTTTCTCTTTCGGCTCGCCCTTGGCTTCCGACTTTTCCGACTTTTCGGATTTTTCGCATTTCTTCGCCTTGGCGTCGTCGTCTTCGTCGGCTTCCTTCAAACCTTTTTTGAAGTTTGCGATGCCTTGACCGAGACCCTTGCCGATGTCGGCGATGCGACCCGCTCCGAAGAGGAGCAGCGCGATCAATCCGATGATGAGTAGCTCGCCCGGTCCGATGTTGCCCATGTGGAGGCCTCTACTCGATTTGCTAGCAGTCGGGGGTGCGCATCGCAAGCAAACCGAGCAGCATCGCCAGCGCGAGCGGAACGGCGAGTGCGACGATCGGCATCGCCAAGAAGGCCGCGCGGGGCGCATCTGCTCGCTCGAGCGCGCGCATGAGCCCGAGCGCCGCGACTGGACCGGACACGCCGACGAGCACGGCCGCGAACGTTCCGCGCGCGCGACGCGTGATGGACGCGTGCACCGACGCGAGCGCCGCGAGCGCGGCGGCGATCACCATGACGAACGCGCGGAGAAACGGACCGACGTTCGATGCGTGCGACCACGGCGACATGCCGTGAAGCGCGACGTGATTCGCGTGGACGTCTGCAGTGCGAATCGCGAAGCGCGCGTCGTCGAGATCGATGCGACGCATGTCGCCCGAGATGCGCGCGCCCTTCGCGGAGAACGAAATCGCGTGGAGCGATCCTGGTCCTGATCCGTAGAGGCGCGGCTCGGTGCCGGGTGTGCAGAGCCACGTCGCCGAGACGAAAGGGATCGCGTACGTCGATCGCGCCGTCGCGTGAGCGCATGCAGCGCGACCTTGCGTGATGAGATCCTGCGCCATGCGCCCGGGCGCGCTCGCGTCGATCGCGCCCATCGCGGAGGCAAGCGCGAGAGCTCCCGCGAGCGGAAGCGCGCTCCGCCACTGCGCGACCGCCGCGCGCGCTGGCGACTCGCCGAGGAGCATCATCGCGCGCGCCTCGCCGCGCTCCGCGTAACGTTGCGCGGCGAGCGCGAACCCGAGAGGCCAACCCACGACGATCGCCGCTTCGATCGCGAGCTCCACGACGCCGCGCGCGAACGGGAGCGCTACGCGTAGCGGCACGTTGGGATCGAGCACCCACGGCAAGATCCGAACGGCACCCGCGAGCAGCGCAGCCACCGCAAGCGCACCACACGAAGCGGCTGCCGCGCGCGATGCCGCCCGACTCAAGGGGTGCATGAAGCCTTGAACATCGGTGCAGCATGCCGAGAATCGAACGCTTGCGCCAGCCCATGAACCCCGTGCTACGTTCCCGCACCAAGGATTGAAACTCATGCACTTCGGCAAGCGCTTGGCATTGGGAACGACGACCGTGGCATTCGCGGCTGCGACGCTCACGGCGCACGCTCCCGACGCGCGCGCCGACGAGATTCAAGGCACGCCGAAGGCCACGATCGGCGGCGCGTTTCTCGGCGCGGAAGTCGTCGCGATCCCGATGGCGATCGCAGGCGTGAAGGCTGGGTGGGCGTATGCCGTGTTTCCGCCGATCGGCGCGATCGGTGGCGCGATCGGCGGCTACTTCATGGACAAAGCCTACGACGACGCGAAGACGAGCGCGTACGGCTCGGCGTTCATGCTTGCCGGCGGCATGGCGCTGATCATTCCGACGATCATCTTGATGTTGAACGCGACGCGCTATCACCCGAGCGCCGAGGCGACCGAAGATCGCGCGCCGACGAACACGGGCCCCGAAGCAAACCCCGGCAAACCCGGTGGAACGGCGGTCACGCCGTCGTCAGGCGGCGGCTCGAGCGCACCTCCGCCTCCGTCATCGAGCAGCGGTGGAGGCGGCAACCAACCGCCGTACGTCCCGCTCTCGCTCGTCGACGTACACGAAGGGTCTCTGCGAATGGGCATCCCCGTTCCCGAGGTGCACAACGCGTACACCCTGCGAGAAGTGAAAGAGCTCGGCGTCGTTCAAACGACCGAGCTTCGTGTACCGGTGTTCAAGCTTCAGTTTTAATCTCATCGCGCGTGCAAGCCTGCACGCGCGAGGAACTCGTTGGTCGTCGCCGCTTTCTGCGTAGGCACACTCAATAAGCTTCGCTACCATCCGTAAGCGAAGATGGTGAATCATCCCGCTCCTCGTGCCGCGGCGGCGAAACCCACCGATCCCATGATCGGGCGTGTCGTTGCGGGTCGGTACCGACTCGAGTCTCGTCTCGGTGAAGGTGGCATGGGCGTCGTGTATCGCGCGCGCCACGTGCTCATCGATCGCGTCGTCGCGCTCAAGCTCATTCGTCCCGATTTGCGTGGCGAAACGCACCTACGCGCGTGGATGCTGCGCGAAGCGCGCGCGGCGAACCGCGTCGATCACGCGCACATCATCGACATCCACGACATCGGCGAGACGGAAGAAGGCGAGCTCTACCTCGTCATGGAGTATCTCGTCGGCACCGCGCTCTCGGCGGAGCTCGCGCGCGGGCCGATGTCGCTCTCGCGCGGCGTCGACATCCTCGAGCAGATGTGCGCGGCGCTCGGACGCGCACACGACCTCGGCGTCGTTCACCGCGACTTGAAGAGCGACAACATTTTGCTCTCGACCAAAGGCGGTCGAAAAGACTTCGTGAAGATCTTGGACTTCGGTCTCGCGCACCTCGCGATGGACCCGCGCCTCGCGCCCAAGGGCGCGGTCTTCGGAACGCCCGAGTACATGGCACCCGAGCAAGCGCGCGGCGAAGAAGCCGGGCCGCAGAGCGATCTCTATGCGCTCGGCGTTTTGTTCTTCGAGATGCTCACGGGCCAGCTCCCGTTCCGCTCGAGCGATCGCGAGACGCTCCTCGAGATGCAACGAAGCGCGCCGCCGCCACGCCCGCGATCGATCAAGACCGACGTGCTCCCCGCGGCCGAAGGCATCGTCCTCAAGCTGCTCGAAAAAGATCGTCGTCGTCGCTTCCAAGACGCGCACCATCTCCACGAAGAGCTCAAGGCGCTTCAGCGTTCGCTGCCGAGCACGGCGTGGGAGGTTGGTTCGGGTGGTGAGCTCGCGCCGCCGCCGCCGCCACCGCCGCCGCAATCGCCGGGCGTGATCGAGTGGGCCAATCGCGCCGCGCTCTTCTCGCGCATGGTGTCGCGCGCGTATCCGTCGGGGAACTCGCCGCCGGAGATTCAGAAGGCGCTGGCGTCGTCGTGGGATCTCGCCGCGCGCGCGACGAAGCTCGAAGGCGAAGTCGCGTCGCACACGCGCAAGCTCGAGTCGCTCGAGCGACGTGGCCGCGCGCTCCGCGCCGAGATCGGACGCAAAGTCGAAGAGCTCGCGCACGAAGAGTCGCGCGCGCTTCGCGACGCGGCCGCCGAGCAACAAGAAGCGGCGCGCCTGCGCGAGCAGTTGCAAATCGCGGAGCGCAACGCGCAGGTCGCGAAGAGCCAAGCGGACGCAGCGGCCAACGGCGGACAGGCCGCGCAATTGCGCACGGCGTTCGAACGCGCGGGCGCGGCGCTCGCGCTGTGCGAGGCGCGCCGCGAGCAGCTCGCCGAGCGCGAGCAAAAAGCGTCCGTGAAGGACGCACACGCGCGCGACCTGCGACGTCAGATCGAAGAGCTCCGCGCGCAGCTCTCGCGTTATGCCGAGGCGCTCGAAGAAGATCTCGCGCAAGGCCGCGAGAAGGTCGCCGCGCGCACGCGCGAAGGCCTCGGCTTCGAAAAATCGTTCAGCGAAGTTTCAGCCGCGCTGCTCGGACATTTGAAAGCGAAACCCGAGGCGCGCGATCTCCTCCAAGAGCTCATGGAGAACATGCACGCGCCGGCCATCGCGCAAAAGGGGAGCGGCGGCGGTGGGAGTGAGAGTCGCGGGCCGGGGATGTGAACCGGCTGCGGCGCGCTCTCATTCCGCATATTCGGCCCACGGCCAACCCAATCGGCCGTCGTGAATGACGAGACGAAACGGGGCGCCGACACGCGAGCGCCAGCCGGTCGCGATCTTGTAAACGCGTGAGTCGTTCGCACGCGTGAACTTCGTCCATCCGCTGCCCTTGCCGCGCGGAGGCTCGACCTCGACGACGTGAACGCTCTCGACGCGCGACGGTCCGCCGGAGCGATTGAACGCGTGAAGCGCGAAGAAGGCGACATGGGACACGAGGATCGCGACGCCGAACGTCCGCACGAGCGATCGCACGAGTGCGTTCTTCTCGCCGCGCAGCGCGCGCACCGAATAGGCGAACGTGACGATCGCAATGACAACCGCGATGACCGCGAAGACGCCCATGGCGCTCTCCATGCCGTAGCCGGGCAACGCCATCCACACGAAGATCATCAGGACGCTCCCCACGAACGCACCCAGGGGGCTCCAATCGAGCAGCGGCGCGATGCGCGATGCTCGCGGCGCGCGACGAACCAGGCGACGTCCATCTTCGCCGCGCAACGTGTGCTCTTGACGAGCCTCCCAAGTGCCGAGGGACGATTCGAGCGCACAAAGCGCCGAGACGATCGCGACGATGCGATCCTTGGCGAGGTCCTTCACGCCGACGGTGTGCGAGATGCCGACCGAAGAATCCGCGATCCACACGGGAAGCGCGTGGAGCTCGTCGAGCGCAAACGTAGCCTTGCGCGCACCGCGCGGTTCGAACAGCGCGGCGAGCGCTGCGGCGGGCGCTTCCGTTTGCAGGTCGAACTTCATCTCGAATGCTTCATCGCCGAGCGACACGCGTTCGTCGACGCCGGATTTCTTCCCGATGCGCTCGACCGCGCCGAGGCGCGCGATCGTCACCGTGGGTCGCTTGTGGTTCGTGCCGCGGACGGCGAGGTCGAGCTGCGCCTTGTACGCGTGGATCTCGACGTTCACCGTGTGCCCCTCGTGAGCAAAATCGAACGACGACAAATTCGGGTCGTCGTCCTCGACCGCTTCGAGATCGAGCGCGAGCTGTCGGAATGCTTCGCTGAGGTCGAGCTCGCTCAGGGCAGCTTCGCGTTCAAGAACGACTTCAGCTTCAAGAGCGTCTTCGGATCGCGCGTGAACGTGGGCGCTTGGTAGTCCTTCGCCCATGCGGCGACTTCCATCGTGAACTCTTTTCGCTGCGACTCGTCGTCGATGATGTCGTCGACGGTGCGGCCGCGCGCGGCGCCCTTGTGGAGCCCTTTCACGTACGTCTCGAGACGCGTGTAGTCTGCACCCAAAAAGGAGCGGACCTCTGCGGCGTCCAGAGCGAGGCGCTCGAGCACGCCGGTCTTCGCCGATGCGTCTGCGTCGACCGCGAGCGCGGCGGCGACGCGCAGCACGAACGCGTCATCCATGAAACCGAGATCGTCGATGCCGTCCGGAATCAAGTCGAGCGATTTGAAGATGTAATTGAGGCCGGCGATGACGTGACGCTTCACTTGCTCCGATGCGCTTCCGGAGACGATCGCACCGAGCGCACCGGCGTCTTCGCCGAGCGAGCGCAGCCACGAAGGAAACATTTCGAGGTACTTCGGATCGGGAGCGTCGGTCATGCGCGTTACGGTATCATCGGCCGGACGCCGATAGAAGGCGTGGCGCAACGTCGAGGAGGCTCGTCGCGCCCGCCACGAAATCCGCGGATCCGGCGCCAAATGCGATGAGCGGGACGGGGGCTCGGGTGTGCGTGCGCACCGAGAGGTCCTCGATGTTTCCGTGATCGCTCGTGACGACGACGAGCTGCTCGCGCGGGTCGATCGCGCGAAAGAGCGTGGCGAGAAAATGATCCGTACGCGAGATTTCGTCGCGCGCCCACTCGGTGTCTTGCGCGTGGCCCGCCGAGTCGGTGAGAAACATTTCGAAGAGCGACACGTCGTTCTCCGCGGCGCCCGCGGCGACGTTGCGCGCGGCACCTTCGATCGAAACGCGCGGTGCGTCGACGCCCGCGGCGCGCATGAGATCGCCCGTGAGATCGAACGTCGCCGCGCGCTCGCGCTCGACGTCTTCGAACGTCGACAGCGTGCCGCCATGACCGAGCGCGCACACGCTGCTGGCAGATGGCGGAAATCGGCGGTTCGGTTTCTCTTCGCCCGCGACCACGCGCGCGATGTGCGCTGCGCGCGTCGTGTCGTACGCGTTGAGAAACGCGGCGCGTTGTCCGCGTGCGCGTGCGCGTCCGAGAAATCCTTCGCGCGTGATGAGATCGCGAAGACGCGGCGATGGCGTTCCGCTCGCGTGTCCGCCGGCTAGCGCGATCGCGTCGGTGCCGGTGAAGATCGTCGCTTGTCCCGTCGCGCTCTGCGGCAAACCCGCGTGGCCGAGCGTCGCGTCGATCGCGGCGAAGCACGCGCCGGGAAATGCCCGGTGGTCGCTCGCGTCGAAGGGGCCCGCGAGCGGCGCGAGCACTTCGAGCGGCGAGCTCGCGAACGGATTTTGCGGACCCTCCCGCCCGAAACCGATTCCATCGACGAAGACGAGGAGCGCGCGCATCCGTTGCTCAATTCATGCGCGCGACGGCGAACCCGAGAACGAAGCCCGCCATGAGCGCGCACGAGACGAGCAGCACGACGACGATTTGCGAAATTCCGCGCGCCGGACCTGCGAACGACGTCGGATCGTTCGTGCTCGCGGGCATGACGATGACGGGCGGCGGCGCCGGCGCTCGTTCAGACATCGGGCGCGGCTCGTTCGGCGACGAGAGCGTCGGTCCGACGGGCGAGACGTCCGTTCGCGGACCGTGATGAGCAGGCGGCGGCGTCACCGAGATCGAAATCGGGATGGACGCGAGCGCGCGCGCCATTTCTTCGGCGGATTGAAATCGATGCGCGCGATCCTTCTGAAGGGCGTGACGAAAGAACGCGTCGAACGGCGCGAGCGACGGCGACGCCGCGCTCGGCGGGTCGGGCTCGACGGTGAGGATCTGCGTGATGCGCGCGAACTCCGTCGGCGCGGAGAACGCCTGACGGCCCGTGAGGATCTCGTAGAGCATCACGGCGACGCTCCACAAATCGCTTCGATGATCCGCGTCGCGCGCGCTGCGCGCTTGCTCGGGGCTCATGAACGCAGGCGTGCCGAGGAGCATGCCGGTGCGCGTGCGCCCGCCCATTCCGCCTGCGGCGTCCATCACCTTCGCGATGCCGAAGTCGAGAATCTTCGCCGTCTCGCGCGTCACGAAAATGTTTTCCGGTTTCAAGTCGCGGTGAACGATGCCTTGCGCGTGTGCCGCGCTGAGGCCCGCGAGCACCGCTTGGATGATCCCGACGGCGCGCGCTGCGGAGATCGGATGTCCGAGCGGTGCGACGTCGCTGAGCGCTTGTCCCTCGAGCCGCTCCATCACGATGTACGGGCTGCCATCCTCCGCTTCGCCGACTTCGAACACGCGAATGACGTTGGGATGAACCAGCCGAATGCACGCGCGCCCTTCGTCGATGAAGCGCGCGCGCACTTGCGGGTCAGCGAGGTGATCCTGTCGAACAATTTGATCGCGATGCGCGAGCCGGGCTGGCTCAGCGGCTCGGCTTCGAAGACGAGCCCCATCCCGCCTTCGCCGAGGGGGGTGACGAGTCTGTAACGGCGCGACAGCACCGCTCCGACGAGCGCCGATGCGGTGGCTACCATCGCGCCACATCGTAGCCTCGCGATTTAGTATGCTCCACTCATGTTTCGTCGCTTTGCATACGCGGCTCCGATTTTCTTCGTCGCATCGTCTGCGTTCGCGCAGACCGAACCGGACCGCGTGGAACCGTCGCCGCGCGCGGAGTCGAAGGACGTGTCGCGCGTCTGGCTCTACAACGACGACCCGACGATCGCCGCGCCGCTTCGCGTCGTCGCGTCGCTCAGCGACACATACTCGGGAAATGATCGCAGCGTGAGCCGTGCGTTCGCATCGGCCGACAGCGGACCCGGCGGCAAGGCCAGCGTGTCCGCGCAGCTCGGCGTCGCGCACATGCTCGCGCTCGACGTGACGGGCGTGCTCGGCGGATTCGGCGCGGGCGTGGGCGGCGGGCTCATGGCGGGCGCGCGGTTCGCGCCTTTCGATCTCGCGTCGCACGGATTTCGTCTCGCGATCGCCGCGGGCTACTTGCTCGATCTCGATCAAGCCAGCGGCATGTATGCGCGCGTCACCGCGAGCTACGACATCGGACGCATGCGCTTCGCCGCGATGATGCACGGCGAGCACGTCTTTCGCGGGACGGGCGACGCGCTCGACTTGTTCGCGACGGTTGGCGCGAGCGTGAGGATCGTTCCCGCGTTCCGTCTCGGCGTCGAATACATCGTGCAAGACATCGAAGAGGCGTTCGCGTCGAGCAACCCCGATGCGCAAGACGCGGCGCCCATCCCGGGTCGCGCCGAAGGCGGCGCGCATCAGTTCGTCGGCATCGGCGGAACGCTCGATTTACTCCGCCACAAGCTCTTCATCAACTTCGGCCCGGCGCTCGCGCTTCGCACCGACATCGGTCAAGTCGCGCCCGTCGGCCGCGCGCTCGTCTCGTACTCGTTCTAGTGAAGCTCCAACGTCGAGAGATCGCGCTGCTCGTCGCCACGCTCATCGTCGCGGTGACGGCGAACGCGTGGTGGCGCGTGAAGGAGACCGGCCGGCGCGCGCGCATCGTCGCACAGCGCGAAGCCGCAGCCGACGCGGGCGCAGCGGACGCGGGCGCGGAATGAAAAACCGCGTCCTTCTCTGCGTCGTCGTCATCGCGTGTCATCGCTCGAGCGGCGATCCCAACGCGAACAAGCCTTCGAGCTGCGTCATCGAGCACGACGCGGGCGTCACGCAGTGCTTCGAGGACATCGGCGCGTCCGCGAAGAAGGTCGGCGAGAAGATTTGCGGCGAGATGCACGGCGCGCACACGTTCGTCGTGGGCTCGCCTTGTCCGACCACCAACGTCGTCGGATCGTGCCGCAAGCGCGGCGGCACGGATCTCGAGCGCGTCGAGCGCTGCTACCACGACGCCCCCGCGTGTGAGACGCGGTGCGCAAAGAGCGGCGGCGTCTTCGAAAAATAGTTTGTCACCAGGACCGCGGGGTCCCCGTTGGTCCTGCATGATGACCCAACATGCCGTGACCCAATCCGCCCTCGTGACCGAAACCTCCGCTTTGCCGCTGAAGAGCGCCGCGCTTCGCTGCGACGCGCGCGCCGGCGTCGCACGCGTCACGCTCGAGCAACGCTTCGCCAACGAACATGCCGACGTGATGCGTGTAGTTTACACGCTTCCGCTTCCCGCGGACGCAGCGGTCAGCGGCTTTCGCTTCCGCATCGGCGAGCGCACGATCGTCGGAACGGTCGACAAGCGCAAGCGCGCCCGTGAGCGCTTCGAGGAGGCGATCGCATCCGGGCACACGGCGGCGCTCATCGAGGAAGAGCGCTCGAGCTTGTTCACGCAAGAGATCGGAAACGTGCCGCCGGGCGTCGAGGTCGTCTGCGAGATCGATCTCGACATGAAGCTTCGATGGGTCGACGGCGGTTGGGAGTGGCGCTTTCCGCTCACGGCCGCGCCTCGCTACCTCGGCAACGCGGGTCGCGTCGCGGATGCCGCGGCGGTCTCGTTCGGCGTCGCCGAGCAGCACCCGGCGCGCGCGACGCTCGCGATGCGCGTGCGAGACGATCTCGTTTCTGCGCGCTCGCCCGAGTCGCCCTCGCACGCGATCAGCTGCGTGATGGAAGGGAGCTTCCGCGTCGACATCCCGAGCGAGAACGCCATCGCGCTCGATCGCGATCTCGTCGTGCGCTGGCCCGTCGCGATGGATCGCGCCGAGACGACCGTCGACGTCGCAGGCCCGCGCGCGGGACGTCTCGGCGACGCGCACGCGCTCTTCACGATCGTCCCGCCGCGCAAAGACGCTCGTCACGCGGTGGCTCCGCGCGATCTCACGCTCCTCCTCGACACGAGCGGCTCGATGGGCGGCGCGCCCATCGAGCAATCCAAATGCGTCGCGCTCGCGATGATCGATTCGCTCGGTCCGCAGGATCGATTCGAGATGATCGAGTTCTCGTCGCGCGCGAACCGCTTCGGCGAGCTCGCCTTCGCGACTCCGCAAGCGAAGCGCGCGGCATCGAGCTGGATTCGCGATCTCCGCGCGAGCGGCGGAACGGAAATGCGCGAAGGCATCCTCGAAGCTCTTCGTCCCGGTGCGCGCGCGCGCGATGGCGCGGTCGCACAAGTCGTCCTCGTGACGGACGGGCTCATCGGCTTCGAGAAAGAAATCGTCGCGGAGATCTCGTCGCTTTTGCCGAGCGATGCGCGCCTTCACACGGTCGGCGTGGGATCGTCGGTGAATCGTTCGCTGACGGAGCCCGCCGCGCGCGCGGGTCGCGGCATCGAGGTCATCATCGGTCTCGGTGAAGACGCGGAGCGCGCGGTGAATCGTCTCCTCGCGCGCAGCGTCGCGCCGCTCGTGACGGAGATCGAAGCGTCGGGGCCCGCGCTCATCGAGCTCGCGCCATCGAAGGTCCCCGATCTCTACGAGGGCGCGCCCGTTCTTCTCTCCGCGCGCGTGCATCCCGAAGGCGGCATCGTGATGCTGCGCGGAAAATCGCCCGATGGACCTTGGTCGATGCGCTTGTCCGTTCCCGCGGCGCGCACGGGCGAGGGAAGCGACGCGGTCGTCGCGCTCTTCGGTCGCGAGTCCGTTTCCGACGCGGAGATGCGCGCGGCGGGCGGCGCGTCGACGCGCGCGACGGATGCGGCGGTCGAATCGCTCGGCCTCGCGTACCAAATCGCGACGCGCCTCACGTCGTGGCTCGCGATCGATTCGCAGAAGAGCGTCGACCCGCGCGATCCGTCGCGCCGCGTCGAGATGCCGCAAGCGCTTCCGCATGGAACGTCGGCGGAGTCCTTCGGTCTGCGCGCGAGCGCGCCGATGATGCAGGGTTATGGAGCGCCGGGCGCTGCGCCGCCGGCACCTGCGCGAGCCATGGCGTCCGCGCCGAGCCAGCGTGCAGAGGCCGACGACGAGGCGCCCGAAGAGGAGAAAGAAGAGCGCACGCGTGCGATCGATCTCGGGCGCACGGAGTCGGCAAAGAAACCAAAGCAGTCGTTCGTCGAGCGCGTGCGCGGTGCGTTCACCGGCAGGTCGAGCACGACGATCGTCTGGATCGGACGCGTCGCGTTCGCGCGACCTGGTGAGATCGTGATCGAGATCGCGATCGAAGGCGCGACCCTCGCGTGGAAATCCCACCCGACCGCGATGGCGATGACTCGCGGCGGCGCGACGATGCAGCTCGCCATCGACGCATCGCGCACGACGCGCGACGGCTCGTATGGGTCGGGCACGATCGTGCGAATCGCGCTGCAGGCCCCCGCGGATTTCGACGCGTCGACTCTCGCGAACCTCATCATCGGCGACGTTCACGTCGAGATCCGGAGCTGAACGTGATCGATCTCGACGTGCATCTCGAAGCGATTCGACTCGGCGATGCAGGCGCTTTCGGGCGCTTCATCGCCGGGGCCGAGCGGGCCGTACGCGAAAGCGTGCGCCCGCTCGCGATGCACGTCGACTCCGAAGCCGTCGTGCAGGAGACGTTTCTTCGCGTGTGGCAAGTCGCTCCGCGCATCGAGAACGACGGCCGCCCCAACTCGCTTTTGCGTTTCGCCGTACGCGTCGCGAAGAACCTCGCGCTCGACGAAGTGCGGCGAGCGCGCATCAAGAGCGTGGATCCCGCGGTGCTCGCGGACGCGCCCGATCCGACGCCGGTCGCGCCACCTGATCCGATTCTCCGTCGCGCGATCCTCGAGTGTCAGGAAGCGCTACCGCAGAAACCATCGCTCGCGCTCCGCGCGCGCATCGAGAGCGGCGGCTCGGACACGGACGAAGCGCTCGCGTCGCAGCTCGGCATGACGAAGAACACGTTCCTTCAAAATTTCACGCGCGCGCGCAAGCTCCTCGGCGAGTGCCTCGAGAAGAAAGGAGTCGCGTTGTGACCACGCCTGAAGAACGCGAGTCGCTCATCGCCGCCGTGACGAGCGCGCATCGCGAGCGCTCGGCGCACGGAGAAATCCGCGCGCATCGCGCGTTCTACGATCTCGACGAAGCGGGTCGCGCCCTGGCATTCGAAGAGACGCTCCGCGTTCGCGCGATCGAATCCGCGTCCGGCGCGACGACGACGGCGCGCGCCATCCTCGCGCGCATTCGATGATCACTTCTTGCGGAGCGTCGAGAACAGAGCCTTCGGAAACGGATCGAGCTGGCCTTGATAGACCGTGTCGACGATGTCGGCGATCTCGAGCTCGGATGCGAACGTCTCGCGAATCTGTTCGCGCGTGAACCGGTGCGGGCCTTGCTCGCCCGGTTGGAGATGGCTGAACGTCTTCAAGAAGAGAAAGCCGTTCGGCGCGAGAAGCTTCTTCATCGACGCCGCGTATCCGGCGCGCTGCTCCGGCGCGAGCACGTGAAAGCATCCGCGATCGAAGATCGCGTCGAACGGTCCTGCGAGCTTCGTCGCAAGCACGTCGTCCACGATGAACTCGATCTTTGCGTCGCCTGCGTGGCGCTTCGCGTAATCGATCGCGGCAGGCGAGATGTCCGTTGCCGTCACGACGTAACCGCGCTTCGCGAGCGCGACGGCTTGGGTGCCGGGGCCGGTTCCTTGATCGAGCACGCGCGCGCCGGGCTTCACGCCGCGCGCCTCGAGCGCCGCGGCGAGATCCGGATCGAGCTCGCCGAAGTACCACGGCAGCTGCTCGATCGTGTCGTTGCGATAGAGCTCGTCCCAGCTCGGGAAACCGCGCGGACCTGCCGGCTGCGTCATCGTGCGCGCTCCTTCGCGCGCTGAATCGCCAAGTTGATCATGATGTCTTGCTCGCGCGGCTCGGACCAACGACGACGCGCCGACTCGCTCAAGTCCGCGAGCGGATCGTAATAGAGGAAGAACTGCCCGGGCTTCACCGACGGCGCGGTGAACACGCTGATGCCCGTCTCGCGATCGTAATATTCGTACGAGTGCGCATCGCGCTTGCCGCCGCCGCCGGGCGCGTCGACGACGAAGACCGGCGTGTTGAACCCGGCCGTCGAGCCGCGCACGTGCTTCTCGAGATAGAGCGCCGTGTCGAGCGTCGTTCGCAGATCTTCGACGCCGCGCACGAGGTCGTGCACGTAGACGTAATAAGGATGCACGTTCACGTGGCCCAAACGCTTCACGAGCAAGGTCATCGTCTCGGGCGTGTCGTTCACGCGGCGCTGGAGCACGCTCTGGTTGCGAACGAAGATCGCGCGCTCGTGGAGCTTGTTCATCGCGCGCTCGGTGATCGCGGTGATCTCCTTTGGATGATTGAAGTGCGTGTGGAGCACGACCTCTTTGTGGAGCTTGCGACCCTTCTCGACGATGCGCGTGAGCGCGTCGATCCATGCGTCGTCGGTGAGGATCTTCATCGGCATCACGGCCGGACCCTTCGTTGCGAAGCGCATGCGGCGGACGTTCGGGATCGCGAGGAGCGCCTCGCCGATCTCTTCGATCTGCTGCGCGCGAAGCTGATACGCGTCGCCGCCCGAGATGACGATGTCCTCGAGCTCCGGACGCGACGCGATGTACGCGTACGCCGCGCGCCATCGCTCGTCGCTCACTTTGAGATTCAACTTTTTCGACTTCTTCGGTGTCGATGCCGACGGCGTAGCTGCGCGTGCAGAAGCGGCAGTAGACGGGGCACGTGTCGAGCGGAAGAAAGAGCGCCTTGTCGGGATAGCGATGCGTGAGGCCGGGGACGGGCGCGTCGCCTTGTTCGTTGAGCGAGTCGAGGTGGAGCTTCGGGTGATCGGCAAGCAATCGCGTGCCGACCGGAATGAACTGGATGCGGAGCGGATCCTCGTACGGATTTTCCCAATCGACGAGCGAGAGCAGGTACGGGCTCACGCGCACGCTCATCGGCGCTTTCTTGAAGCCCTCTTCCGCGTCGGCGAAGAACGTCTGCGGCACGAGCGCTTCGACCGCTTTGAGGAGCTTCGCGACGTTCGTGATCGTGTTCTTCGCTTGCCAGTGGTGATCGAGGAACGTTTTTTCGTCGACGTCTTTGTACGCGGGGATGCGCTGCCAGAACGGACCATCGAGCAGGTCTTTGTGGACGAACGCCTCGGGGCCGGCGGCCGGTTTTTTCGCGACGATCGGGGTAGGTGCAGAATGCACGACGGGCAACGAGGCCATGAAAGGCGTTCTCCCACAGGCCGAAAATCGGCGCAACGTCATCACTCGACGGGGATGAACCCTTGGCAGTGCCGCGCGGCGCGAGCAAGCTCGATCGCGCGGCGCCCGCGGTCCAAGGCTTCCTGCGCGGTCTCGGCCGGTGCCGTTTGGAGAGCCTCGAGTTCGTCGATCTTTTCCTTTTCGCACAGCATGACGACCACGTCGCGTTCACGGCGCGCATAGGCCATTCGCTCCCGTGCGATGCACAAGCCAAGGTCGACTGCATCGGTGAGGCCGCGGCACGCCGCGTACGGCTGCGGGCGCGCTGGTTCCGCGCGTGCTCCGCACCCGACGAGCAGCAACATCGCGACTGTGGGCCTCAAGCTCATGCTCGCTCCATCCTACTCGTGACGGCGCAGTGCTTCGCGCAGCTCTTCGCGCACGACCTCGCGCACGTCCCCCGGCTCGATGACGCGCGCAGCGGAGCCGTACGAGAGAATCCAACGGACGAGCGCGGCGCGGTCGCCGACGGGCATCGCGAGCCGGACGCGTCCATCGCGTGACGTCGCGATGCGTTGATCGGGGTGGTGTTTGCGCGAGCGCACCTCGTCCGCGACGCGCGCGTCGAATTCGATCACGGCGCGCCGTCGATCTTCGATGGGCACGGGACCGAACGCGCCGAGCACGAGCCGCTCGGGATCGAAATCGTGCGGGAGCTCGAAGCGCATGGCCTCCGTCGCGGCGTCGCGAATCTGATCGAGCGGAAAATCGCGCACCGCGTCCTTCGCGAGATCGAGCGCGACGCAATGCACGCACCCCGCGTGGAGCGCAATGACGTACGGACACGCGCGGACGCGCTCGCTCCCGAAACGAAACTTCACGACGCGAAGCTCGGCTGCCGCGCGAAAAATCTCGTCGAGGTCTCCACCGTTCGCGACGTACGACCGCGCGGGATACGGAACGACGACGACGCGATCCTCGAGCCGCGCGTTCTCTTGAATGTCGACGGTGTGCGCGGTGCGCAGCGGCCGCTCCGCCATTTGCAGGAGCTGGCGATGCGCGACGTCGAGCTCGTCGAAGAGCGCGCTCCCGCGAAGCGGCTCGAACGCTCTCCGCGCGGCGAGCAGCAAATACGCTTGCGTGCGGCGCAGCGTGACCGCACGACCCTTCTCGCTCGGTTTGAATCGCCAGCGATTGGGTCCTCCCGGAACCGTGGGCACGGGCTCGAGCCCGAGCTGGTCTTGGAGGTTCTGCAGATAGCGACGCACGCTCCGCTTGCTGACGCGCATGACGGTCGAGAGCTCTTCGATCGTTGCGCCTTGTCCGTGCGCGGAGAGGAGCTCGCGCATGCCTTCGATGCGGCGATGTTGCGTGAAGCGACCCTGCGGGCGCCCCGGACCGCGCGTCTTCTTCGGCAAGATGGCGCGACTCATGGGATCGCGCGCGTGCGCATCTCGGTTCGGTATTTCGTTTTGTATTGATCGTGGCAGCCGCGACACGCGGCCTTCACGGCGTCGAGCTCCGCCGCGCGCGCCGCGTTCGCGCCGTCGTGCGAAATCGAAACCCAATTCACGTAACCCGCCTTCGCGTAATCGGGCGGCGCGAGCGACGCAGCGCGATCGAGCGAGTCGGCCATGCCTTGCCAATCGTGAGCCTGCATCGGCGGGGTCATGTTTTTTTTCATCCACGCTTGGAGCGGACAATCGGGCAAGCCCTTCGCGCCACACGAGCCTGCGTCGATGGCGGCTGACGGTGACGGAGGCGGAGACAAGGACGAAGACGGAGACGGAGGCGGAGGCGGGGACAGGGACGGAGGCGGAGACGGGAGCGGCGGGATGAGGGCGCTCAGCGCGGGGGCGGCGTCGGACGCTTCTTCGCCGTGATCGCAGGCGAGAGCGATCAGGACGAAGAGTGATACTGTCGCGCGCGGCATATGATCGAACGCTCGGCCGTCGAAATTATCGCGGCGAAACGGGATGGACAAGAGCTGATACCCGACGAGATTCGCCGTCTCATCGCGGGGCTGCTCGATGGGCGCGTCGCCGACTATCAGATGACCGCGTTCTTGATGGCGACGTTCTTTCGCGGCATGACCGACGCGGAGACCGTCGCGCTCACCGAAGCGATGCTTCGCTCCGGAAAAGTTCTCGACCTCTCGAGCGTGCCCGGCGTGAAGGTCGACAAGCACTCGACCGGCGGCGTCGGCGACAAAGTTTCGATCGCGCTCGCGCCGCTCGTCGCCGCGTGCGGCGCGCCCGTGCCGATGGTGAGCGGCCGCGGGCTCGGTCACACGGGCGGAACGCTCGACAAGCTCGAAGCGATCCCCGGGTTTCGCACCGACCTCTCGACGGAAGACTTCATTCGAATCGTCGGCGAGGTCGGCACGTGCATGATCGGTCAGACGAAGGACGTCGCGCCCGCCGACAAAAAGATTTACGCGTTGCGCGACGTCACCGCGACGGTCGAGTGCATCCCGCTCATCGTCGCGTCGATCTTGTCGAAGAAGCTCGCCGAAGGAATCGACGCGCTCGTGCTCGACGTGAAAGTCGGAAGCGGCGCGTTCATGAAGGACGAAGCACGCGCGAAGGAGCTCGCGACGGCGCTCGTTCGCGTGGGGACGCGCGCGGGCAAGCGCGTCGTCGCGCGGCTCACGGACATGAACGTTCCGCTCGGCATCGCGGTGGGCAACGCGAACGAGACGTTCGAGGCGCTCGAGCTTCTCCACGGGCGCGGCCCATCCGATTTGCGCGACGTGACGCTCGCGCTCTCGGCGGAGATGCTCGTCCTCGCAAAGCGCGCGGACACCGAGAAAGACGCGATGAAATCGTTGCAGAATGCAATCGATTCGGGCGCCGCGGTGCGCGTCGCGGAGAAGATGATCGCCGCGCAGCACGGTGACCCGAGCGTCGCGACGGATCCATCGAAGCTCGCGATCGCACCCGAGCGCGTCGATGTCGTCGCCGAGCGCGCGGGCTTCGTCACGCGCGCCGACGCGCTCGTCATCGGTCTCGCCGCGGTCGCGATGGGCGCGGGCCGCGCGCGCGCGGAGGACGTCGTCGATCCCGCCGTCGGAATTTCCGTTCTCGCGAAGCCCGGCGATCGCGTCGAGCGCGGGCAACCGCTCGCGGCGCTCCACGTGAAGAAGCGCGACGCGTCGATCGAAGAGCGCGTTCGCTCCGCTTACGCGATCGCGGACGCACCGCCGCCCGCGCGCGTTCTCTTCCGCGAACGCATCACGGCGTGACTTGGCGCGGGATCACGACGGTGAAGACCGTTCCCCGAGCGCCGTCGCTCTGCGCGACCACGTGACCATCGTGCGCTTCGACGATGCGCCGCACGACTGCCAATCCGAGACCCGCGCCCGACGCGCGCGTCGTGAAGAACGGCTCGAACACGCGCGGCAAGACCGAAGCTGGAATGCCTTTGCCCGTGTCGCGCACGGCGATCTCGACGGCGCCGTCCTGTGCCTCCGAGACGGTGACGGTGAGCTTGCCGCCTTGAGGCATCGCTTGCACGGCGTTCGTCACGAGGTTCGAGAGCGCGATGCGCATGAGCACCGGATCCGCCGAGACGGGCTCGAGCGTCGGCGGTGAGATCACTTCGGACTCGATGTCGTCGGGACGCGACGCGACGCGCTGGCGAACGACGTCGCGCGCGAGCTCGGCGAGATCGTCGGGTCGCCTGTCGGGCTCGAGCGGACGAACGTAGTTGAGCATGTCGCCGACCGTGCGATTCAGGCGACCGGCTTCTTCCTCGATGATTCCGAAGAGAACGGCGGAGTCGGCGTCGAGCGTGAGGTGGTGTTTGAGCGTGGAGAGCGAGTTGAAGATCGCGGCGAGCGGATTTCGAACTTCGTGCGCGACGACCGCGGCGAGCTCGCCGAGCGCCGCGAGCCTCTCGCGCTTCACGAGCTTCGACTGCGCTTGCGCGAGCTCCTCGAGCAATCGCGAGAGCTCCTCGCGCGCTTGACGTTCTTGCGTGATGTCCACGTTGACGCCGACGATTCCGCGGATGCGGTCGCCCTCGCGCACGGGAGCTACCACGTTGATCACGTTGACGCGTTTGTCTCCGAACTCGTAGTCGATCGGCACGCGCACGACCTCACCGGCGAACGCGCGCCGGTTGGTCTCGGCCCAGACCTTCACCTTGTCGGCTGAGAGCCCCATGTCGCCGATTCGCCCGCCGAGCTTCGCGCCCCAGTTGCGCACGGCGAGCGCGTTCTGACGGATGAGGACACCCGCCGCGTCGCGTTCCCACACTTCGAACGGCAGCGCTTCGAGGAGCGCCTCGAGCTGCGGCTCGCTCGACGACTCGCCGACGCGCGGCTCGATCACCATGCCGAGCAATGCGTCGCCGTTTCGTCTCAGCTCGATCTGAAGGATGCGGAACTTGAGGTTGTCCGAAGTCGCGCGAAAGACGATGTGTGTCTCGTCGCGACCGGCGCACGCGGCCTGCAAGAACGGTCTGTCGCCGGGATGGACGCGTTCGAGCCACGACTCGGGCGCGCCAAGAAGGCGCTCCGCTGCGGCGGTCATCGCGGTCACCCGGGCAGTGCCGGGGGCGAAGACGAGCGCAGCGAACCCGAGCGCCTCGAACGTTTCGAGCACGCATCAATCATAGTCAGAAACGCGCGCGCGCGCTCGTCGGTCCTATGTAAATGCGCTCCTCGTCGTCCTCGTCATCTTCTTCATCGTCACGAGTCCGGCGAGGGCACATGTAGATTCGAACCCCAACATCGCGAATCACGCCCTCTCAGGCTCAACGGCTCGAGAGGGCGTTTTCGTTTTAACAGGAAAAAATCATGTTCCAAAAATCCACGTCAACGTCGGGACGATCGGTCACGTCGACCACGGCAAGACCACGCTCACCGCAGCCATCACGAAGACGATGGCCGCGCTGTACGGTGGCGTCGCCAAGTCCCTCGCCGAGATCGACAGCGCACCCGAAGAGCGCGAGCGTGGCATCACGATCAACGTCGCGCACGTCGAGTACGAGTCGAAGACGCGTCACTACGCGCACATCGACTGCCCCGGCCACGCCGACTTCGTGAAGAACATGATCACCGGTGCGTCGCAAATGGACGCGGCGGTCTTGCTCGTCGATGCGTCGAAGGGCCCCGAGCTCCAGACGCGCGAGCACGTGCTCCTCGCGCAGCAAGTGGGTGTCGAGCACGTCGTCGTCTTCGTGAACAAGTGCGACGTCGCCGACGCGGACCTCATCGAGCTCGTCGAGATGGAGACGCGCGATCTCCTCGCTGCGCAGGGCTTCACGAAAGTCGAAGTCATCCGCGGCAGCGCGTTGCGTGCTCTCGAGAACGACGACACCAAGTCCATCATCGAGCTCGTCGACGCGCTCGATCGCGTTCCCGATCCCGTTCGCGATTTCGACGCTCCGTTTCTCATGCCCGTCGAGGACGTGTTCACCATCGAGGGCCGCGGAACGGTCGTCACGGGTCGCGTCGCGCGCGGCGTGATTCGTCTCAACGACGAAGTCGAGATCGTCGGGCGCAAAGCCACGACCGTCGTGACCGGGATCGAGTCGTTCCACAAAAAGCGCACGGAAGCGCGCGCCGGCGAGAACGTCGGCATGCTCCTCCGTGGCGTCGCGCGCGATGAAGTCTTTCGAGGCAGCATCGTGAGCGTCCCTGGCGCGATCCACGCGCACAGCGCAGGTGATGCGGAGATCTACGTGCTCTCCGCGAAAGAAGGCGGACGCCGCACGCCGTTTCGCAGCGGATACGCGCCGCAGTTCTTCTTCGGCGCAACCGACGCGACCGGCGTGATCGTTCTTGGGGGCGTGGGGGGCGAAGCCCCTGACCGAGAACTAGAGCCCGGCGCGCGCGCGACCGTGAGCTTCACGTTCAAGGACGCGATCGGCATCGAGCCCGGCATGCGTTTCGCGCTCCGCGAAGGCGGCCTCACCGTCGGCGCGGGCGTCGTCACCGCCGTCCGTTGAAGAGAAGAAGTCAACAGGGAGGGAAGGCAGAGATCGGGAGATTTTTTTTCAAAAAATCATCTCCCACGCTCCCCATCTCCCTGTTGATTTCTTATTTCAGGCGCGCACCGGGTGACGCGGACTCGGGCGCGGTCGCCAGGACGAGTTTTTCGCTTGGGCCGGTTGCGAGCAGCATGCCGTGGGAGACGAGGCCTTTGCCGAAATCGCGCGGCGCGAGGTTCGCGACGACGATGACGCGCTGGCCGACGAGCGCTTCGGGCGTGAACGTGAGCGCGAGGCCCGCGATGATCGTGCGCGGTTTTGCTTCGCCGAGATCCACCTCGAGCTCGAGCAGCTTGTCCTTCTTCGGGACTTTCTTCGCCGTCTTCACGACGCCGACGCGCAAGTCGACGGAAGCGAATTGATCGTATGTGATGGACGACGGAAGCACGTCGGCCGACGGGTGACCGGGCGCGGGAACGGACGGCGGTGGCTCGGCGATCGTCTCGGCCTTCGGTTGGAGCCGATCGAGGAGCGCCTTCTCGCCGTCTTTGTCGACCGTCGGAAAGAGCGCGCTCGCCGTGCCGAGCGCTTGTCCCGCGCGATCGAACGCGAACGTCACCGGCCACTGATCGTCTCCGATCGCGTGCGCGATCTTCGGAAGACCAATCTGCGCGCGGAGCGCGTCCGCTTTGCGCGGAATCGCCGACCACGTCATCACGCTGAGCGCGCGCAGCGTCTCGAGGAGCGCGGCGAGGATCGTCTCGACGCGCGCCAGGTTTCCTTTCTTCGCCTCCGCCCACGGCGCCGCGCGATCGACGTATTGATTCGCGAGCGACGAGAGCGCGAACGTCTCTTCGAGCGCGCGATGCGGCGCAAGCTCCGACCAAGCCTTCGCCGCCGCTTCGACGTGCACGCGCGCCTGCCGCACGAACTCCGTCTCGAGCGCTTCGGGTTGGTAACTTGGTACCTTGGTAATGTTGGACTTCGCGCACAAGCCGAGCGTGCGCGAGAGGAGGTTGCCGAGGTTCTTCCCGAGGTCGGCGTTGTAGCGCTCGATCATCGCTTTGTGATCGAAGTCGCCGTCTTGTCCGAACGCGACGTAGCGAAGGAGCTGATAGCGAAGCCCGTCCGCGCCGCCGATCTCTTCCGTCTCCGCGAGGCGCACCGGGTCGACCGCGTTGCGGAGCGATTTGCTCATCTTCTGACCATCGACGGTCAAAAATCCGTGCGCGTAGATCTTCGTCGGAAGCGGCAAGCCTGCGCTCATCAAGAACGCCGGCCAGTACACGGCGTGAAATCGGAGGATGTCTTTCCCGACGAGGTGCACGACCTCGCCGTTCGGCTCCCAATATCGATCGCGCAAGTCGCCGAGCGCCGTCCAATAATTCGCGAGCGCGTCGAACCACACGAACATCACGTGCTTCGGATCGCCGGGCACGGGGATGCCCCACGTGAAGCTCGTGCGCGACACGGAGAGATCACGGAGCCCGCCTTTCACGAAGCTGATGACTTCGTTGCGCCGCGACTCCGGTTCGATGAATCCGGGATTCGTGTCGTACAAATCGAGGAGCTTCTGCTCGTAGTCCTTCAGCTTGAAGAAGTACGTGGGCTCGTTGATGCGCTCGATCTCGAGATTGGGATGGAGCAAGCAGCGCTTGTTTGCATCGAGGTCTTTCGCGGTCTTGAAGGTCTCGCAACCGACGCAATACCAATCCTCGTAGTGACCGAGATACACGTCGCCGTTTTTTGCGACGCGCTCCCACACTTCTTTGACGAGCTTCTCGTGGCGCTCGTCGGTCGTGCGGATGAAATCGTCCGCTTCGACGAGGAGCTTCGGCCACGCATCGCGAAAGCGCGCGCTCATCTGATCGACGAATTCCTTCACGGGTAGGTTCTTGGACGTCGCTTCTCGCTCGAGCTTGAGCCCGTGCTCGTCGGTGCCCGTGAGCATGCGCGCGTCGCGTCCGCGAAGGAGGTGATAGCGCCGCAGCGCGTCCGCGATGATCGTCGTGTACGCCGTGCCGAGGTGAGGGACGTCGTTGACGTAGTAGATCGGCGTGGTGACGTAGAAGGGGCGCGTCATGGGGCGGGTGGTTTATATCAGACGGGGAGAGGGGGCACCCCTGACGCCGTGCTCGGCGGCATGCTCGGACGTGCTCGCCGGCAATGCGTGCAATATACATGTTTCGGCTGCGCGCGTCCTTGTACCCCTTCGGGTATCACGAAGCGCGTCGCGTGCCGCCTGCGCGCGGCGTGTCCCCCTCCGGCGTCGGCCCAAAGCGGCCGACGCGAGGGGACGAAGAAGTCCGCGATGTAAGGATGAAGCGGATGCTGCCGACGAACGCGAACGCCGAGCTGTTTGCCGCAAACGCGCCGCCAGAGAAGCTGTTCGCTTCGTGTCGGCGCTTTGCGCATCTCGCGAGCGCGTTGAGTGATTGAGAAGAGCGAAGGGCTGTCGTGGTCGTGCATGCTCTTCCGAAGCGAAAGATTCATGACAGCGATCGAATTCTCCATTGCGCCGCTGGCAGGAATCTTTCGCGCTCTCGCATGCACGACCACGACAGCCCGAAGTGTTCGAGCACCAAACCTGCGACGCAGCCCCATCCCCGCTACCAACCCCCTCCGCCAGCCGAAGGCTGGCGTTGAGGGGGCACCAACACGCGCAGGCTCGAAACGTCTCCGTTCACCACGCGACTCACGTGTGACGTTTCGAGCCGAGCATGTTGGCGGGGGGAGCCCTAAACCCCCACATCCGGCGAAGACACCGCCCTCTTCGGCGCATTCCTCGATGGCCTCGGCGCCCGCGCGAGCGCCTCCCTCACCGGCAACATGAACAGCCGCTCGATCCCCGTTCGCAAATCCGCCGGAGGAGGCTCGTCGGGCGAAGGTTGCACGAGCTTCGCAACCGGTGGCGACGACGACGCTGCGCCACGCTCGCTCTTCAACGGCGAAAAGAGCAGCTCCGTCGGCATCGGCGCGACGAGCACGAGCTCCGCGCTTCCCTGACGAACCCAGGTCGCTTGGTAGATGCTCGCGGCCGCACCGAGCGACTCGTGGAACAAAAATCCGCGCCACTCGAGCGGCGACTCGAGATCGAAGACCGTGGAGCGACGCGAAACGGGCTGAGCCTCTTGCGCGACCTCGACGCGGAGCTCCGAGCCGTCGAGCACGATGCGCTCGCCGTGCGTGCCCGACATGTACAAACGTTTTTGCGCGAGCGGCGCGATCTCGCGCACTTCGCGGAGGAGCGCGAGCGCGTTCTCCGCGGTCATCGAGTCTTCCTCGCGCGCATGCGCGGCGAGTGCGTCACCGTCGGCGACGATCGATGCGTGCTCGACGAGCGCATGCGCGCTCGGACCTTCGAGGCGCACGCCGACGTAGCGCGTTCGCGCGGGCGACGTGAGCGCGAGGAGCGCGCGGCGCTTCGCTTGGCTCGCGAGGATCGTCACGCCGAACGGCTCGGTGAATCGCGCGAGCGTGTCTTCGTGTTTGCGGACGACGCGCGCAACGCCCCAACCATGCACGACGATGAAACCGCGCGGCCTCGATCGAACGAGATGAATCGCGACGAACGCGAGCGCGACTGGCGCGAGCCACCACGAGAGAAACATCGCGAGCGCGCTCGCGAGAGCGAGCCAGAGAAATACGCGGGATGCGGGAGGACCCAACGGAAAGCGCGCGAGGGGTCGAGTTACCGCCATCCTGACCATGGACGTTAGCACCCGGTCAGGTCTTTGGCGTGCGATGCGATTACTGTTTCGTCGGGTCGTTCGGAAAGTTGTCGGCGCCGTCGGGCGTGCCATCGTCGTCGAGGTCGCGCACGGGAGGTTTGAAGCCCGCCACTGTGGGAACGTTTCCGGCAAAGGCTGAGCCGACGAATCCCTGCACTGCGATCTGCAGCTCGCGATACGGGCAGCTCACTTGGTACACGTTCGGCGCCTTCGGAAACGGATCGAGCGTATCGAAGAGCGCCCATGGCGCGGCGTACGTGCGCGTGCCCTTCGATTGCACGAAATCCGAGCCGTGCGTCCCTGGCCCGACTTGTACGACGACGGCAGTCGTCCCTTGCATCGGCGTGTCGTGAATTCCGTTCGCGTCACCCGTGATCGTTGGGAGCGGAATCGCGTGTGGGTTCTGATCGGGGTGCGCGAGATCGAGGAGCTCGGCGTTCGAGCCCACGTTCGGCGCGGCGAGGCCGATTCCTGCCGCGCGCGCGAGCGCCTCGTCGCCTTCGTTCGTCACGAGCTCGTCGAAGAGCACTTCGATCTGGAGAATGTTGCGCGGCTTCGTCGCGTTCGACTTGAGTGTGTGCGGAGCGGTGACGAGGTGTGACGCGTAGAGGAGCGGATCGCCGGGCTCGGCGATCGTCTCGATGAGCGTCACGAGCGGATGCGAGTCGGTGAACTGATCGGCGGTGAAACCGAAGTTGAGCCCGCCCGCGTTGAGGTTGAAGCCGATGACCGGCGAGCGCGCTGCGATCTCGTGCACGATGCCGCCGCCCGCGACTTCGAGCGTCCATGCGTCGAGGGTTGGCTCGATCCCCGCCGCGACCGCGCCTTCGATCCCACCGAGCGAGTCCCCCACGTACGCGACGTGCGCGGGATCGATTTTCGGCGCGCTCGCGCCGGTTTGCAGCGCCGACAAATCGGGATTCGATTCGAGAACGTGCGCGAGCTGCGCGGTGTCGAATTCGGCTTGGCGAAGTTGATCGCGGAACGCGCCGATGTTGAGGAGCGTGCCGAAGAGATCGGCGGAGCCGTTGAACGATCCGCTCGCCTGATCGGCGAGCCCGTCGGGGCCGTCGAAGGTGGCGCCGGGAGCGGTCGACCAAAGCGAGTGCGCATCGACTTGGTACATCGCTTCGGGCGCGCGCGCGCCGAACGTCACGCTGTCGATCGCGGCGACCATCCATCCGTTTTTGCAAAACGTGTTGGCGAGCTCGAACGCGTACGCACGCGAGCTCGAGAGACCGTGCTGAACGATGACGATGGGGTAACCGTTCGCGGGCATCGCGGTCTTCGGCGTGAAGAAGGTCACCCAGATTTTGTCGGTGGGCGCTTCGGGCGCCGGGACGATCTTTCCGCTTCCGTCGCGTGCGAAGTTCGCGTTGTCGGGATCGACGTAGCTGTTCGGTCGCACGCTCAAGTAGTTGATCGCGTCGAAGACCGCGGTGCCGATCGAATCGATCGCGTCATGCGGGCGCACGGGGAGGAGCGAGTCGGGATCATCCGTGTTGTCGGGGAGCTTTTGCGTCGCGACGCCGAGCCAGTCGTCGAGGCTCGCCGTGAAGCCGTTCGGCAGCGGCGACTTGCTCGTGAACTTCGCGGCGCCCATCGGCGCCATCGACGGCGCGTCCCACGCGAGCGTCGGCGCAGTCGAATCCTCGAGCGCATCGCGCAACGCGTAGAGCTCTTCTTCCATCTTGTTCGTCGTGAAGACCGCCAAGCCGACGATGCTCGCCTTGTCGCTCGCGAGCGCAGAGCCGATCGCGCTCGTCACGGTGTCGAACGCGCCGCCGTAGAGAGCGCCGGTGGGCGCGCTGCGATCGTTCGATGCGATCTTCGAGAAGTCGGCCGATGCGGTGAGGTTTTTCCCGCTCTTGTCTTTCACGCGGCTCGTGACGACCGCGGCGTACTTGTGCGCGGGCGCGAGCACGATGCCGCGCGCGGGACCGACGCCCAGCGCGGGCCTCGTGTGGCCGAGCGGCGCGACGTGATACGCAGCGCGACACGGAATGCGCTTCTGCGCCGCGCTCGGATCGAGATCGACGAGATACACCGAGCTGCCATCGCCGATGCTCGCGCTCTCGGTCTCGGGGAACGTCGTCGTGTCGATCGCTGCGGGAGCGGGCGAGCCGTCGTCGAGCGCAGGCGCCGATGGATCGTCGACGTAGAAGTCCGAATACGTCGTTCGCCCGAAGCCGTCATGCACCGAGAGTGCGTGGGTCAGCATCGACGAGTTGACCGTGACGATCGCGTCGAGACCCGGAATCGCTCCGATGTGACCGTTGACGAGGTACGCATCCGACGGAAACGGGACGTCCATGAAGTTGGGGACCGCAGCGGACGTCACGAAGCGCACCGTTGGATTTTGAGGGGCTGGGGCGACGGGCGTGCTGCTACAAGCGAAACAAATCAGCAAGACTGCACGACGAAAGAGCATTCGAAAGGTGTAGCTCAACTGCGCGAGCTTGGCGTAACCTCCATCACCATGAAGTTTCGCCGCTCTTACATCGCTTTCGCATTCGTTCTTGCTCCGCTCGCCGGCATGGCGCTCGTCACCGCGTGTGGTGGAGACAACTCCCCCGCCGACGCCGGTCCCGACGCCACGACACAAGACGTCGCGAAGGACGTCGCGCCCGAAGCATCGAAGAGCGACGCGAGCGACGCGAGCTGTGCCAACGACGTCGACCTCACGCAATATCTCCCGAGCGCGGACGCATCGGTCGACGTCGACGCCGGCGGCCTCAACATCGCGGAGTGCACGGGGTGCTTCAAGACGAACTGCGGCTCGGACATCAACGCGTGCAACCAAGATTGCGCGTGCCGGCAGAGCGTCATCGATCTCGTGACATGCATCGGCGGCGGCCAGTCGTCGGTCACGACATGTCTTACCGATGCGCTCGGCGGCGACAGCAACATGCAGGCGCTCATCGGCTGCGCGATTTCGAAATGTCAGTCGAGCTGTCTCACCGACGGCGGCACAAAGACCGACTCGGGCAGCGACTCCGGCTCTAGCGACGCTGCAGACGGCGGCTGACAGCGACCCACGGCGACAAGTGCGTGCGCGATTCGCTCGTCTCGGCGACGCGCGCGCCCGTCGCACGCTCGATGCGCGAAGCGGCGACCGCGACGGCCACGGCGAGCGCTTCGCGATCCGCTTCGGGCACGTCGGCGTAACCGAGGAGCTCGTCTTTGTGCCGATCGAGGAAGCCCGTGTCGTAGTGGCCCGCAGCGAAATCGGGATGCGCGAGGAGCTTCTGATGGAACGCGATGTTCGTGCGGATGCCCGTGACGACGTACTCCTCGAGAGCGCGCTTCATGCGCGCGACAGCGCGTTCGCGAGTCGGCGCCCACGCGCAGAGCTTCGAGATGAGCGGGTCGTAGAAGCTCGAGATCGCGGCTCCCGCATACGCGCCGCCGTCGTCGCGGATGCCGGGGCCCGCGGGGACTTCGAGCTCATGAATCATGCCGGGTGACGGAAGGAAGCCGCTCGCTGGGTCCTCCGCGTAGATGCGGCACTCGATCGCCGCGCCGCGCCGCACGATGTCGTCTTGTGCGAACGAGAGCTTCTCGCCCTGCGCGACGAGCACCATCTCGCGAACGAGATCGAGACCCGTGATGAGCTCGGTGATCGGATGCTCGACTTGAAGGCGCGTGTTCATTTCGAGGAAATAAAAATTCCCGTCGGGCGCGAGCAGAAACTCGAACGTGCCTGCGGAGAAATATCCGACGGACTTCGCGCCTTGCACCGCGATGGCGCCCATCTTCGCGACGAGCTCGTGCGACGCCGCGGGCGACGGCGTCTCCTCGACGACCTTCTGGTTGCGGCGTTGAATCGAGCAGTCGCGTTCGAACACGTGAACGCAGTTGCCGTCGCGATCGCCGAGCACTTGGATCTCGACGTGACGAGGTCGCTCGATCGCTTTTTCGAGATAGACCGTATCGTCGCCGAAGAATTTCTTGGCCTCGCTGCGCGCTCGCTCCCACGCGCTCGCCATTTCTTGTTCGTTCGAGACGAGGCGCATGCCCTTGCCGCCGCCGCCGTTTGCGGCTTTGAGCATCACGGGGAAACCGATCTTCTTCCCGGCGGCGATCGCGTCTTCGGTGCTCGCGCAGTCGTTCACGCCCGGCGTGATCGGGACGCCCGCCTCCGCCATGCGTTTGCGCGCGGCCGTCTTGCTGCCCATCGCGCGCATCGCGCTCGCGGGTGGGCCGATGAAGGCGATGCCCGCGCGGTCGCACGCTTCGGGGAGCGCGGGGTTCTCGCTCAAAAATCCGTAGCCGGGTGCGATCGCGTCGCATCCGCTCTTTTTCGCGACGCTGACGATCTTGTCGACGCGCAAGTAACTCTCCGCGGCGGGCGCGGGGCCGATGGGGTGCGCTTCGTCGGCGCGACGAACGTGGAGCGCGGCGCGGTCGGCGTCCGAGTAGACGGCGACGGCCGCGATGCCCATCTCGTGCAGCGTGCGCGTGATGCGCACCGCGATTTCGCCGCGGTTGGCGACGAGGACTTTTCGAAAACGGCTCGCCACGATGATGAGACGCGACGAAAACATCTCGCCAGGGAGATGTCCACACTCATCGCAGCGCGTCTTCGAACGTCGCGGCGGGTTGCGCGCCGACCACCTCGACCGGTCCCGTCCGTCCCGTTGCGCCGTCGACGAACGAAGTCGGCGTGCCCGTCACGCCGAGCTTCAGGGCGAGCGCTTCGTCCTCCGCGAGTCGCGCGTCGGTCTCGGCGCTGTCGAGATCGCGCCCGAAGCGCGCCGTGTCGAGTCCCGCGCGCGCCGCATACGAGGCGAGCGAAGCGCGGTCGAGGGCGTCTTGGTGCTCGAAGAGGATCGTCGCGTACGCATCCAGCGCGTTCTGTGCGCTCGCCGCGATCGCTGCCTTCGCCGCCAGCCGCGCGTGCGCGTGCATCGGAAGCGGTTTGTTGCGGAGCACCACGCGCACGCCCGGGTGCGACGCGACGATTTCGCGAAGGCGCGCGTCGAGCTTGTTGCAATACGGACACTCGAAATCGGTGAACAGCGTGATCGTCTTCGGCGCGCTCGGGAGACCGAGGAACTGCGCGCCGCCAGCGTCGCGTGCTGCGGGGACGACGGTGATTCTCTCTGCGGGCTCGTCGTCCATCGGTGGCGGATTCGCGCGCGCTGCCGAGACGAGCGCGTCGTACACGCGCGAGCGCGACACGCCGCTCGCGACGAGCGCACGCGCGCGGGAGAGCTCTTCGTCGACGACCGCTTCGAACGTGGCGAGCGGTTGCGCGCCGGAGACTTTGCGACCGTTGACGAAGAACGTTGGCGTGCCGCGCACGTGGAGCGTCGCGCCGAGCGCTTCGGCGCTCGCGAGCGCGCCTTGCGCGGAGGAAGCGCCGCGCGGAAGATCTCGGGTGAGCTTCGCGAAGTCGCCCGACGTGCGCGCATCGGGGTTGTCGAAGAGGCGCGCGTGGATCGTCTCGAACGCCGCGCCGTCCACCGAGAGCGCGACGAGCGCCGCATCGCGCGCATGGGGATGCATCGGAAGCGGATGCGCCGCGACCGCAACGCGCAGATCGCGTCCGTACTTTTCGCGCAGCGCGCGCATCGTGCGCTCGGCCTTCGCGCAGAACGGACAATCGTAGTCGGTGAACTCGACGATCGTGACGAGCGCGTCGCTCGCGCCCATCGTCGGCAGTCCGTCGATCGGCACGGCGTACGTCGCGCTTGTCGACGAAGGTTGGTCGTGAGCTTGCGGCGCCGGATCAGCGCTCTTGCCGCTGCACGAAGAAGAAACGACGAGCGCGCTCGCGAGCGCGAGGAATCGAAGGGATCGCATCATGCGGTGTCATGGCTTTTGGATCGAAAAGGTTACGTCGCGCCCGCACACGAGCGAGCTCGGCGGCGCGAAGCACATCGCGTCGTCCGTCTTCGCGTTGGCGAGCGACTCCGAGACGTCCGCGCGACACGAGAGACCATCCGACACGCCGCCGCGGAGCTCGACGTTTTGCGTCGTGCGATCCGGCTCGTGCACTTGGACGCCGAACACGCTCGCTGCCGCGCACGCCGCGGCGCCGACCCACGCTTGCCACGGCGCGCGCGCACGCGGTCGCGCTCGCTTGATGCGCGCGGCGCGCGCGAGCGCGTCGTCCACGTCGAGCTTCATCCGCGGAAACACGCGCATCGCGAAGAGCTCTCGCTCGAACGCTTCGTCCGCTTCGAACGTCATCGCCTGTACTCCGCGAGCGTTTCGCGCAGCACCTCGCGCGCGCGATGGATCTCGACCTTCACCTTCGCGAGCGAGAAGCCCATGAGCGCCGCGATGTCGTCGTACGACAAATCGTGATCGAGGCGCATGAGGAGCATCGCGCGGCGATCCTCGGAGAGCTTCGCGAGCGCGATGTCGACGACGCGCGCGGCCTCGCGCCCTAGAAATTCGTCCTCCGGACACGGCCCCGCGCTCGCGCGATCGATCGCGTCGCCCGTCACGAACACGCGCGCGGTTCGGCCACGCGCCTTTCGCACTTCGAGCGACACATTGCGCGCGATGCCAAAGAGCCACGGCACTGCGCGCGCTCGATCGCGCAAGATGTCTCGATGGTGATGAAACGCGCGCGCGAACGTCTCTTGCGTCGCGTCGGCTGCGAGCGTCGCGTCGCCGAGCAAGTCGCGCAAAAACCGATGAATGCGCGGCGCGTGGTGCTCGTACAAGAACGTGAAGCCCGCACGCTCGTCATCGTCCGCGGTCGCGACCGCGAGCAAGATCGTCGGCGAAAGCGTGCTCGCTCGCGTGTTCACTCAAGCACCTGGCTCGAAGAACAGCCGAGTTACAAAATAATTTCTGTCAGAGCTTCGGAATCCGCACAATCGCGTCGGCGTCGCCCACGTAGAGCGCGTCGGCGACGGCGATCGGGAGCGGCGCGTTCAAGCTGCTCGCGTAAATGCCCGACGTGTTCGTCGTGAGGTCGACGACCCAGACGTTTCCGCCGAGTTCGTCGGTGAAATACAAATGCGTCCCGTCGAGCGCCAAGCGGCGCGGGTGGTTCAAGCTCGTGACGATCGTCTGCGGCGATCCCGAGCCGCGCGGATACGCGACGATGGCGCCATTCGGCGCTGCGTCGTCGATCGCCACGTAGATCGTCGTCGACGACACGGCGATATCGCTCATCGCGATCGAGGTCGGCGTGTCGAGCTCGGTGAGATTTCCCGTGCCCGTCGTCTGACCCGCGAGGGGCGCGGCTTGCGTGCCGGTCGTCGAGATGAAGAGGCTCGTGCCGAGGAGCGTCATCGCAGTGGGCGAGATGTCGCCGCCGATGTCGAGGATGTCTTTCGTCGATCCTCCGGAGATCGGAATCGTCTCGACGCTCACCCCCGCGCCGCTGTTACCCGTCGTCCAAAAGAGATTCGTTCCGTCCGTGACGATGCCGAACGCGTCCGTGATCGATTGCCTGACCGGCGTCACCGTTCCGCCCGTCGTCGCGACCGCCGACACGCCGCCCGTACCCGCGACGGGCGCCTGCGTGAAGAACGCGAAACCCGACGTGACCACGAGCGCCCACGGCGCGGTCAGCGTGCTCGCGAGCGTCGCGGCCTGACCGCCCGTCGTCGCGACGGTCGCGATCGATCCGTCGCTGCCGCCCGACGCGAAGTTTGTATAATACACATATCCCGCCGCGAGAAAGATGCCCTTCGGGTTCGACGCGCCCGCGAGCGCCGTGATCGCTCCGCCGTCGCCGCTGTCGAACCCTCCATCGCCGCCGCCTCCGCCACCGGGCGAGACGGGCGGCGCGCCGTCGAAGTCCGGGAGGTTCGGCGGGTAGTTCTCGTTCGACGTGCACGCTGCCCAGAGCGCGACGAAAGACACCGAAGCGAGCGCGAGGATCCGCACCTCATGACCTTACGGCGCGCCCTCGCGAAGGCAAACTTTCAGGGAAGATCCACGACGCGGAGCGTGCGGGGCAGTTTGTGCTCCTCTGCGAATCCGGTCGCGTCGGTCGTCCAGAGCGTGGTCTTCGCAGTGGCGAGGCCCGCGCGCGCGAGCTCGCGTCGCTTCGTGATCTCCGACTGCGACGTCACGCGATCGTTCGGCAGCGAGGCTTCGGCGACGTGCGCGAGGAGCGCGCCGTCGCGGCCGAGCGCCGTCCAGTAGCTCGGCTTCGCCGCGAACTTCTGTTTGTACTCGCCTACCTGCGGCGTCACGGTCGGCGCGACCACGAACGCGTGAAGCCCCGAAGCGATGTGCGCGTCCTCGTCGCCCGATGTCGACTCGAGCGCGAGCCCGACGTCCGCGCCGCGCGGTAGCGCGGGGAGCACCGTGCGCACGCAACCCGATGGCGCGGACACCAAGAAATCGTGCACGTTGTGCTGCGTCCACTCGGCGAGCGGAAGTCGCGAGCGCGAGTACGGCGGATCGCAACGGAACGGCACGGCGAGATCGAGCGCCGCGGATTTGGATTGCGCAAACGCAGCCTCCGCGACGGCTCCCGCGATCGTCGCGACGCGCGGCTTCGTGTGCTTCGAAGATGCGCGCTTCTCGAGCTCCGTGACGAGCAGCGCGATGCTCGTCGTGCGCGACTCGCCGGCGACGAAACAGAAGCGCGTGCCCGGCGTCTTCGGCGCTGCGAACGTGATGAGCGTGAGGCCGTTCGTCTCCGACCAGCGACACGCGCGCTCCGCCGACGCTTCGTCGAATCCCGCGAGGATGATCGCCGCGCCCGCGCCCGCGAGCTCTTCGAGCGACGCATCGAGGCTGCCCGACGCGTCCGCGCGCGTGACGAGTCGCGTGCCGTCGTCGTCGGCTTGCGCGGCGCGCGGGAGACCGAGCGCGAACGCCGCACCGCGCGCCGCGTCCGCGGCCGCATCGCGAAGCTCCGGCGTGTCCGTCGGAAGAACGAGCCCGATCGTGCGCGCCGCGATCGCGTGTGCGCCGCGCAAGCTCGTCGCGAGATCGCGCAGGTCTTGTCCGACGGTCGACCCGGTCAAATATTTTCCGAGCGACGATGCGATGAGCCGCTGCGCGAGCCGCGTGTCTTGCGCGTCGAGCGCGTGCTTCGCGAGCGACTCGGCGACGAGCTTCTGAAGCTCCGGCGCGTAACCGCCGCCGCCTTCTCCTTGCATCGCTTCGAGCGTTTGTTCGAGCACGCTCGGCTCGATGCGCGCGAGCTGCGTCTGAACGCGCTCGTGCGCTTCCTTGTGCGCGTGCGGGGGAACCGCGCGAAGCCAACCATCGAGATACGCGACCGCCTCGAGCGATCGATGCGCCTCGATCGACGCACCTGCGACCTCTTCGAGCAACGTCGTGCGGAGCGCCGCGTCGACGACGGTGCCCACGAGCGGTTGAAGCGTCGCGACGGCGTCGTCGTAATGTTTGTCGATGCGCATCAGCCGCGCCGTGAGCGCGAGCCAGAAATCGTGCGCGTTGCCCGGCTGCGGCTCGACGGTCGCCGCGAGCTCGCGGCGCGCGGCGGGCACGTCGCCGAGATCGAGAAAGACGTGACCGAGATAGAGGTGAGCGAGCGGCGTCACGCGATCGCTCGGGAATTGCACGACGAAATCCGCGAAGCGCTTCGCGAGCGCGCGATCGTGCGTGAGCTTGTCGTACGCGTCGCGCAGCTCGGAGAAGGCGTGCCCCGCTTGCGTGGAGGACGAGAGCGTCGGCGTCGGCCGCGAGCTCGAATCACCGCCGCACGCGACGGCGAGACACACGCTGAAGATCACGCTCCGCACGACTGCCCGTATTTCTGGAGCAAAGACGCCGCGGCGGCGTCGTCGTGCTTCAACCTGAAGATGTGCGCGAGCCTGCACACGCACGCGCCGGTGAGCGGCGACGAGAGCTTCAACGCCTCGCGATACGACTGCGCCGCGAGCTCGAGCTTGGTTGGATCCGTCGCCGCTTCGGCCATGAACATTTCTCCAAACGCGAAGTAGGCATACGCGACGAGCGGCGACTGCGGATACTTCTGTATCAGCTCGTATTGCGCCTTCCGCGCGCGCGCTTTGTCGCCGGCCAGTTCGTATTCGAGCCCGAGCTCGTAGAGCACGTCGGGCAGACGTGCGTACGTCGAGTGTTCGTCGATGAGGCGCTTGTACCATTCGATCGCTCTTTGACCTGCGCCCTCGACGTGAGACTTGCGAAGCTCGACGCAATCCTGCGCGAGCCGCCACAAGATCACGGGACGGTCCGGCGACGACAGCGGCGTTGCAGCGAAGAGCTGCGCGAGCTGATTCACTTCGGCGGTGACGAGCGCGGCCTCGCGTTTCCGTGTTTGCCTGGGATCGCGCAAACCTTCGAACTCGAGCGCCTCCGCGATCGCCACGCGCGGCGCGGGCGTCACGAGCTCGGCCGACGTGACCGTCGGAAGCGGCTGCGCGATCTCGACCGTCGCGACGTCATGCGACGCACACGACGCGAGCAGCGCAAAGAACGGAAGACGCCTCATCGCGCGACATAGTAAAAGCAGGTGAGATGGCGCGCGAGCAAATCGGAAAGCGACTCTTCTCGCTTTCGGGAATCGTGCCGCTCGGATTCTTCATGCTCGAGCACACGTGGGCGAACGCATCCGCGATGCGCGGACAAGACGCGTACGTCGCGACGGTGCAGTCGCTCGCGCAGATTCCACTTCTCGCAGTCGTGGAGGTGCTCTTCGTCTTCGCGCCGCTCGCGTTTCACGCCGCGTACGGCGCGTGGATGCTTGCGACGAAGCGCACTGCAAGCGATCCATCGCCGCTTGGCCCGACGCTCGCGCGCGCGAGTCGCGCGTGCGCGTGGATCGCGCTCGCGTTCATCGCGTGGCACTTGTGGGAGACGCGCATTCACGCGTGGCGCGCGGGCGTCGCGCCCGAAGCGTTCTACGCGACGCTCGCGTGGAAGATGTCGTCGGTGTCGCATGGTTTTCCGACACGCGCGATCGCGTATCTCGTGGGTGTCACCGCGACCGTCGCGCACTTCACGCTCGGCGCGTACGCGTACGGCGTCACCGCGGGATGGTTTCCGAAGGCGGATCAGAAGCGCCGCGCCGCGTGGGGAATCGGCGCGCTCGGCGTGATGCTCTTTCTCGCGTCCGTCTCGACGGTGATCTCGCTCGCGACGGGAATGCATTTCTCGAGCACGCCGAAGACGCCGGAGTGCGCTCCGGCTTCGTCCGCGAAGTAGCGCTCAATCAAGTCCAGCATCCGCGGCGCACGGATCGGGAGGGCCCGGTGGATCGGGAACCACCGTCGTCGGGTTTGCGATGCGCTTCGCGGTGAAACCGAGCCCGATGGAGATCGCATCGCACGGCACACCGGGCGCGTTGGTTCCGTCGTGGAGGATGTCTTGGGCTTGTTGGATCTGCTGGGTGATTCCGTCGAACGCGGGCCCGCATAGCGACTTGCTGATTCTCGCCGCGAGCAAACGAAACGCGTGCAAACGTCGGTCGATGTGGCCGTCGTGATCTTGCCATCGATGTCGTAGCCGAAATTTTTCCACGCCGTGTTGCTCGAGACTCCATTCGTCGCGGTGTCGCCGACGAAGATCGCATCGATCGCGAACGTCGACGTGGTGGTGATCGTCGTCACGGCCGCGTCGGGCACACCGGGCACTTCGCTGACGACCACATGCTCCCGACACGAGAAAAAGAGAAGAAGAGCCAAACCATATTTCCAAGCGTGCATGCCTGAATGGTGAAGGATCAGCCACTGCGCGCCATGGTCAACGAGTCGCAGGCGATTTCGCTTCGCGAAACGCTCCCAGCGCCCTAAAAACGCGGTCGGGTCATGGCGTCCAAAAAATCGTCGAGCACGCAAGCGAGCTCCGTGCGGCGCGTGATCGTCGTCGGCGGCGGGCTCGCCGGTTTGACGACGACGATGAAGCTCTGCGAGGCGGGCATCGCAGTCGATCTCTTCTCGCTCGTGCCGGTGAAGCGCTCGCACTCGGTGTGCGCGCAAGGCGGCATCAACGCGAGCGTGAACACGAAGGGCGAGGGCGACTCGCCGCAAGTTCACCTCGAAGAGACCGTCTACGGCGGAGATTTTCTCGCGAACCAACCGCCCGTGAAGGGCATGGCCGACGCGGCGCCCGGCATCGTCTTCATGCTCGATCGCATGGGCGTGCCGTTCAATCGCACCGGCGAAGGGCTCCTCGATTTTCGCCGCTTCGGTGGGACGCTCTTTCATCGCACGGCGTTCGCAGGCGCGACGACGGGACAACAGCTCCTCTACGCGCTCGACGAACAAGTCCGCCGCTGGGAAACGATCGACTGCGAAGACGAAACCGGCTCGTCGATTCCCGGCGAGCGCATGGTTCGCAAATTCGAGTTCTGGGATTTTCTCTCGCTCGTCCTCGACGACGACGGCCGCGCGCGCGGAATCGTCGCGCAGGATTTGAAATCGATGCGCATCGAGTCGTTCGCGGGCGACGCCGTGTGCCTCGCGACGGGCGGCGCGGGTCTCGTCTTCGGTCGCTCGACGAACTCGATGATCTGCACCGCGAGCGCGACGAGCGCCGCGCACCAACAAGGCGCGATTTGGGCGAACGGCGAGTTCATCCAAGTTCACCCGACGGCGATCCCCGGCGCGGACAAGTTGCGCCTCATCTCGGAGAGCGTGCGCGGCGAAGGCGGACGCGTTTGGGTTCCGAAGGATCCCAAAGAGAAGCGCCCCGGCCGCGACGTCCCCGAAGCCGATCGCGACTACTTCCTCGAAGCGCAATATCCCGGCTACGGAAATCTCGTCCCGCGCGACATCGCATCGCGCGCGCTCTTCAAAAAAGCATTTCACGAAGGACGCGGCGTCTACAACCCGAAGACGCAAAAGAACGAGCTCGAGGTTTACCTCGACGTCACGCACCTCCCGCGCACGCTCCTCGAACGAAAGCTCGCGGGCGTGCTCGAGATCTACGAGAAGTTCGCGTCGGAAGATCCGTACGAAAATCCGATGCGCGTCTTCCCCGCTGTCCACTATTCGATGGGCGGTTTGTGGGTCGATTTCGAGCGCGCGCAAAATGGTTCACTTGTAAAGGATTCGCCGCGCAACCAAGCGACGAACATCCCCGGCCTCTACGCCGTCGGCGAAGCGGATTACCAATTTCACGGCGCCAATCGTCTCGGCGCGAACTCGCTCCTCTCCTGCATCTACGGCGGGCTCGTGTGCGGTCCGGCGATCGCCTCGTACACGAAGAGCCTCAAGAAGAGCGCGTCGGACTTGGCGCGCAGCGTCTACGACAAGGCCGCGACGCGCGAAGAAAAAAAATGGGACGCCATCGTGGCGATGGACGGCGACGAAAATCCCTTCCAGCTCCATCACGATCTCGCCGAGACGATGCTCCGCGACGTGACGATCGAGCGCGACAACGACAAGCTCGGAAAAGTCATCGAGCTCATCGAGGACACGGCGAAGAAGCTCGAGAGCGCGAGCTCGCTCGACACGGGCAAGCGCGCGAATCAGAGCGGGCAGTTCGTGCGTCACTTCCAGAACATGATCGTCATCGCGCGCCTCATCGCGCACGGCGCGCTCGCGCGAAACGAATCACGCGGCGCGCACTTCAAGCCCGCGTTCAAGGATCGCAACGATCCGGATTGGCTCCGCACGACGCTCGCGACGTACGATGGCGCAACACCGAAGTTCGTTCGCGAGTTCGACTACGAGTGCGCCGGCACACAGATTCACGTCACCGACGCCGTCGACACGTCGCTCGTCAAACCACGCGCCCGCAAATACGACACCGCGGGCGCCACCACCAAGCACTGACGCAACTCCTCGTGCGCTGTTCCGAAGAAGAAGAATGGAACAGGGAGCGAGGGAGAGTGGGAGAAGGTTTTGGGATTTGACCGAGGGCGTGATTGGCGCGGCGGTCGAGGTTCATCGCGCGCTTGGGCCCGGGTTGCTCGAAAGCGTGTACGAAACTTGTTTGTGTCGTGAGTTTGAGTTGCGCGGCTTCCATCACGAAAGGCAGCGACCACTTCCTGTCATCTACAAGGGCCGCAGCTTCGAAGCTGCCTGCCGCCTAGACGTCGTCGTCGAAAATCGCGTCATCGTCGAAATCAAGAGCGTCGAAGCACTGCATCCGTCGCCTTTCACACATCAAAGATGAAGAATGAACAGGGAGCGTGGGAGCTAGGGAGAAGCTTTCACAAATAATCTCCCTCTCTCACCCACTCCCTGTTCATTTCTCTTCTTCTTCCTATGGTCGTCACCGTGGCAACGAAGAAGGTCCACCTGCGCGTCAAACGCCAAGACGCGCCCGACGCGTCTTCGCGCTTCGAGGAGTTCGAAGTCCCATGGGCGCCTCGCATGAACGTGATCAGCGCGCTCATGGAAGTGCGAAAAAATCCCGTGACGGTCGACGGAAAAAAAGTCGCGCCGGTCGCGTGGGAGTCGAGCTGCCTCGAAGAAGTGTGCGGCGCGTGCACGATGGTCATCAACGGTCGCGTTCGTCAGGCGTGCTCGACGCTCGTCGACTCGTTCAAGAAATCCGACGAAGGCGACGCGCCCGCGATCACGCTCGAACCCATGACGAAGTTCCCGCTCGTGCGCGATCTCGTCGTCGATCGCTCGCGCATGTTCGAGGATCTGAAAAAAGTCCACGCGTGGATCAAGCTCGACGGAACCCACGAGCTCGGCCCTGGCCCGCGCCAGAGCCCCGAGAACCAAGAAGAGGCGTACCCGCTCTCGCGCTGCATGACGTGCGGTTGCTGTCTCGAGGCGTGCCCGCAGATCAACGACTCGTCGACGTTCATCGGCGCGGCGGCGATCAACCAAGTGCGTCTCTTCAACCTGCACCCGAGCGGAAAGATGCACGCGTCCGAGCGCCTCGACGCGCTCATGCAAGACGAAGCGCTGACGGGTTGCGGAAAAGCGATGAACTGCGTCGAGGTCTGCCCGAAGGAAATTCCGCTCATCGACTCGATCGCCAGCGTTCAGCGGCAGGCCACGAAGCGAATGCTCTTCGGTTGGCTTTTGAAGTGAAGCGCAAGTATCGTGGCTCTCGTGCGGGTTAGCGGCCTCGGAATCATTGCATTCTGCATGCTTTGCTCGGCGCCCGCGTTGGCGCAAGACGAGCAGCCGCAACCGCTGACGACCGAAGAAGCGCAAAACGCGATCAACCTCGCCGACGCGAAGAAGGATCAATCGACGCTCCCCGAAGCGCCGCTCGAAGCGCCACCGCCGCCGCCGCGTCGCAACGGGTTCGTCCTCGCGCAGAGCCTCGGCGCCGTCGGCTTCGCGGGAAAATTCGGCGGGCTCATCGGCCACCCCGCGCCGTGGCTCGAGATGCAATTCGGCTACGAGCTCTTCAAATGCAAAGAGGGTTGCCCGTTCGAGATCATGTTCTTCGGCGAAGGCGATCTCATGTACGGCGACACCGGCGCGAGCGTCGGGCCGACGCAGAATCGTCCGTTTCCGCTCATCGGCTTCGGCGGCGGCGTGCGATTCGGATTTCAATTCACGCGTCGCATCGGCATGTACGTGCAAGGCATGGCGGGCGGTGACGTCGCTTACGTGCAGACCGCCGGCACGCTCGGCAACTTCGGATTTCGTCCCGCGGAGAGCGTGGGTTTCCAAGTCGGCGGTCGCCTCGGCCTCGAGTGGTTCCAAGTCGATCGCCACATCGCGCTCGGCGTGTCCGGCGGCGCGCGCTACATGCTGAACCTCGCGTACGAGGTGGGCGGCGATCTCCCGCTCGCGTGGGACGCGACGCTCGACCTCCGCTACACGTTCTAAGTCCTACTCCTCGCCGTCCGATGGGCGCGGCGCGACGCGGCCGCGGCGATAACAACATGCGTTCGCCTCGCCACTATTGTGGTGACGCTCCGTCGCCTTCTCGTCGTAGTTTCGATCTTGCCAGCGCGAAGGACAACCGTCGTCGGCTTTCTCGCCCTCGTTGTTGTCGTCGTCGCCTTTGCTCTCGGGTTTGTCGATGCACACGACGATCAAGTTGTGACCCGCATCGACGTGCGCGTCCGCGCCCGCGTCACCGCGAACGCTCGCGTCCGGCGCCGCGTACGCCGAGAGCGGCACCTTCACGATGTCGAAGCCGCGATCGCTGTCGTTGTGACAAGCGCACACGCAGAGCGCGGCGACTGCGAACGATCTCAACATCGACCGAACACCACGGCGAGCAAGACGAAGAAACCGAGCGTCGCAAAGAGCGCGAGCACGGCGGCGATGGGGTGGCGCTGCAACTTCGCCGGTTTCTCCTTCGACCGCGCGGGCGCTTCTGCGATCGCGGCGGGCTCTTCGATTTTTTTCTCGACGACGGGGATCGGCGCGGGCGGCGCCATCGTCTTCTTTGCTTCGCTTCGCGGGACGGCGCTCACCTCGGCGAGCCACGTTTCTTGTTTCGCGCGCTCGCCTGGAAAGAGCTCCTCGATCCACGAAGCGAGCACCTCGGCCATGTCGCCCTTGCGCCCATGCTTGCGCAAGAACGCGTCGAGATCGCGCGCCATCTCGGCGCCGCTCGCGTAGCGCGCGGCCGGATCGTGCGAGAGCGCGCGCTTCACGATCTCCCAGAGCGCGTCCGGATAAATGCCGAGCGCGAGCGTGCGCGGATCGGGGATGTCTTGCTCGCGGATCGCGCGAATCGTTTCGATGTCCGTCGCGCGCTTGAAGAGCCGCTTGCCTGTCGTCATCTCCCAGAGCGACGCGCCGAGCGCGTAGATGTCCGTGCGGTGATCGAACGGCTTCTCTTCGATCTGCTCGGGCGACAAATACGGGACCTTGCCTTTGACGACGCCCTCGCCGCTCTTCGCGAGACGCGACGCGGATTTCGCGAGGCCGAAGTCGATGAGCTTCACTTGGCCGTCGTACGTGAGAAAGATGTTGGTCGGATTCACGTCGCGGTGGATGACGTGGAGAGGCGTGCCCTCGTCGCTCTTCAGATCGTGCGCATAAGCGAGCGCCTCCGCGACGCGCATCGCGACGAACGCAGCGAGGTCGATGGGCATGCGCTCCTCGCGCTCGCTGACGCGATCGAACATGTCCATCATCGAGCGACCGAGCAGCAGCTCCATCGCGATGAAGCGCGACTCTTCGGTGACGCCGAACTCGCGCGTGACGATGATGTCCGGATGCGAGAGCCTCGAGAGGATCTTCGCCTCGTCCAAGAACATGTGGACGTATTGCTTGTCCTTCTCGAGGTCGTCGCGGATGACTTTGATCGCGACGACCTCGCCCGCGGGCTCGCCTTCGACGCGGCGCCCGACGTAGATTGTCGCCATGCCGCCCCCGCCGATCTTCGCGCCGACCTCGTAAGGTCCGAGACGCGTCGGGACGGAAGCGTTCGTCATGACAATCGGCGACGATAACCCGACGCGAGCACGGCGAGGAGGGGAATGAGCGGCGCGTGGAATCGCCCGACGCCGAACGTGACGAGCACGCTCAGCGCAACGGCAAGGGCGGGCGCGAGCAAGACGCGCGCGTCGCGCCTTCGCCACGCGGTGACCGCAGCGAGCGCGCAGAGCGCCCACCAGAAACCGTTGCATAATACACGCATCACCCGCGTGAACGCGCCGTGCGCGCTCGTCTGATCGAGGAAGTCGTCGACGATCCAATCGTCCCACACGGCGAGGCGCGAGAGCTTCGCCGGCGCGAGCGTCACGATCTCGAGCGGATGATGCGCGAGGCCCTCACGCGCGCAGCGAAGACCTTCTTCTTGCGTGATTCCATCGCCCACCTTGCGATAACCGCCCGTCGCGCCTTCGCCGAGACCGATGCACAGGTTCGGACCGGAGCTCGTCGTGAGCGTCGCGTGCCCGGTCGCTTCGCGATTGCGGAGCGCCCAGGGCGCCAGCGCGATCGCGAACGCGATGAAAGCGATGGCGCACGCACGTGGCGACCGCGAGAGGAGCGCGGCGAGCACGAGCACCGCGGACGACTCGCGCACGTACGTCGCCGCGGCCGTTGCGATCGCGAACGCGATCCAATCGCGCGTCGTGCGCGTTCGGAGCGCGCGCACGAGCGCGAGTGTCGCGATCGCGAAGAGCGGGATCGCGAGGTTCTCCGAGAGGAGAAGACGCGGTACGAGCACGAGCGACGGAACGAGCGCGCACGCGCCAGCCGCCACGAACGCGGTCTCGCGATCGAAGAGCTCGCGCGCAAGGAGCCACGTCGCGCCGATCGTCGCGCCGCCGAGCACGACGCTCGCCGCGATGACCCACGCATCGCTGCCGCCCACGCGATACGCGAGCGACATCCAGAATGGCCAACCCGGCATCCAATACGCGCTCGCCGCGCGACCCTCCGCGATCGCGTGCGCGATGGCGCGATACCCGAGCGCGTCCGCGAAGACCGCGTCGGGTCCGAGCGCTGCCCACGCGATGCGCGCGAGCATTCCCGTCGCGATCGCGATCCATGCAAAATGCATCTTTTTCATGGGGGCGCGTACAAGCGAAGCCTGCCCCGTTCGAGCAAGAGCGCGTGCGCGGGCGGCGGGATCGCGCCCGGCGGAGGCGCGCCCCATTCGAGGATCCATCCGCGCGTCGCGAGCGAGTCGCCGAAGCGCTTCCACGCCGCGGCGTCGTGATGCTCTTGCGCGAACGACGCATCATCGAGCGCGCTCTTCGCGCCCGGTCGATATCCGATCGGAAACGAAGGCGAGTGCGCGAAGAGGAGCGGCGCCGACGTGCGCCGCTCGACGACGTAGAGTCCCCACACGTTGACGAGCGCCCACGTGTTCTCGCTCGACCCTTTCGGCTCGTAGATCACGGGGACGAGGTCTGCGCCCTCGGGCACGAGCCCGATGCCCGTCGTCGCTTCTTTGAAATCGCGATCGAGACGGAAATAATCGAGACCAAGACCGAGCGACCACGTGAGCGCGCAAGCAGCGAGCACGCCGATTCCGATCGCCGGGATCTGTTTTCGCTCGGGGACGCGAACGAGCGCGGCCGCATACAAGAACGGCAGGACGCGCGAGTTCACCGCGAACCAATCGAACGCCTCCGATGGCGCGGCGAAATGAAGGACGACGAGCACGCACGCGGCGAGCGTCGAGAGGAGCGGCACGTCGCGCTTGCGTTCGCGTACGAACGCGATCGCGAGCACGATCGTCGTTGCAATGGAGACGACCTCGAGCTTCGAGAACGACCACGCGTATTTCGCCCAGAGCTCGTAAGCGGTCTCCCACGGCGGGCGATACGAGACACCATGCGCGGACGGCGCGTGCGGGCGCGCGAGCTCGACGAGGACGGACCACGCGGAGAGCACGGCAGCAGGCGCGAGCGGCGCGAAGGGCCGGAGAGCGCGAACGCTGCGCGCGCGAATCGCTTCGATCGCGCCGAGGAGCAGCACCATCGCGAGCGCGAACATGTGCGTGTACCAAACGAAGAGGCCGAGCGCGCCGAGCGCAACCGCGCGCCGAGTCGTCGCCGATTTCATCTGACGCGCGACGACGAGCACGCACGCGAGGCCGAGCGCGCAGCCGAGCGCGTAATCGAGCATGCCCATCGCGACGAACCAGTTGTGCACGAGCGGCGCTGCAACGAGCGTCGCGGGGACGACGCGATCGCGACCGCCGAGATCGAGCACGAGGCGCGGGAGGACCCAGGCGTGCGCGAACAGCGTGAGCGCGACGAACGCCTTGCCCGCGAGCACGAGATGCGACTCGCCGAACAGATGGAGCCAGACGAAGAGCGTCGAGTTCGTCTTGAAGAAACCGTGGAAGACGAAATCGGGATACGCATCGAGGTGGCGCACGACGACGGCGCTCGCGAGGTGCGCGGGCAAATCCTGAAGCGGCGGCACATCGCACAAAAGGAGAGGCCACGCCGAGAGCGCGAAGAGGAAAATCGTCGCGCCCCAGACGAGGCGAGCCCCTTTCACGCGTGCACCACGTAGCGAACGAGCTTCTTCTTCGCGCCCGTCACGTCGTCGTCGTACGCGAGCGTCTCGATCGCGTCACACCCGGCGCGCGTCGGCGCATCCTCTTGCGCGAGCATCACCCACACCTCGCCCGAGGCGCGCACGAGCGACGCGCCGAGATCGAGCCACTCGGCGGGTGCGATCGTCGCGCGCGAAATCGCGACGTCCCAGCGGCGCTTTTCGAGATCCTCGCCGCGCTTCGTCTCGATCGACACGTCCTTCGCGATGCCGAGCGCGCCGATCGCGGTGCGCAAGAACGCCGAGCGCTTGCCCAGCGGCTCGCACAGCGTCACGCGCAAATCCGGTCGAAGGATCGCGAGCGCGAGACCCGGCGCGCCCGCGCCCGTGCCCACGTCCACGACCGACGCGCCGCGCGCGATCGCGCGCGAGAGCATCAGCGCATCCGCGAGCATGAGCCACACGAGCGCGCGTGCGTCCTTCGCCGCCGTGAGATCCATCTTCGCGTTCCACTCGGCGAGCACGTCGAGCCACGTGCCGAGCGCAGCGAGCGTCTTGTCGTCGATCGCGACGCCGAGCTTCGAAGACACGTCGCGGGCGGGCCACCCGCTCGCCGGTCTCAGCGGACGCATGCTCGCTTCATATCATGTGATACGAGGGAACGAATGCGCGAGCCCGATTTCAGCCGCCTCGAAGCTCTGTGTCGCGTCCTCGGAGACGCGCCGATCGAGGTGACCGAGATGCCCGGCGGCGCCTCCACGCGCCGATACTTTCGCGTGAAGGCGGGGGAGAAGCGCGCGGTCGCGATGTTCGTCCCCGAAGGCAGCAAGCCCGAGGAGATCGCCAAGGATCACGTCCACACGCGATGGCCATTCCTCGAAGTCCGCGATCTGCTCGCCTCGGCCGGCGTCGACGTGCCCGCGCTCCTTGCGGAGGATCAAGAGCACGGCTGGCTCGTGCTCGAAGATCTCGGCGACGACACGCTCGCGAACTATCTCGCTCGCGACGAGTCCGCGCGCGAGAGGCTCTACCGCCGCGCCGTCGTCGATCTCGCGCGTGCGCAGCGCGAGCTTCGAACGCTCCCGCCCGGCTCGATCGTCAGCGCGCGCGCGTTCGACTCCGATCTCCTTCGTTGGGAGATCGATCATTTTCGCGAGTGGGGTCTCGAAGCGCGCGGCCACGTGCTCTCAGCCGCCGATCGCGCGACGTTCGACACGATCGCGCGTCGCCTCGCGCACCGCATCGCAGGCTGGCCGCGCGGGTTCGTTCATCGCGACTATCAATCGCGCAACCTGATGGTTCGTTCGAACGAATCCCTTTGCTGGATCGATTTCCAAGACGCGCTGCTCGGTCCGCCCGTTTACGATCTCGTCGCGCTCCTCAACGACAGCTACCAAACCTTCGACCGCGCGTTCGTCGAAGCGCGCCTGCGCGACTACGCCGATGCCGCGGAGCTCGACGCCGAAGAGCGCCCACTTCTCGCCTCCGCCTTCGACTACGTCACCGTGCAGCGAAAATTGAAGGACGCCGGCCGCTTCGTCTTCATCGATCGCAAAAAAGGAAACGACTCGTTTTTGCGCTTCGTCGTGCCGACCGTGAAGAAGGTGGCCGAGGCACTTACACGGCTCGCACCAATAGACGCCGAAATGCAAGCGTTAGAAAAGCTCCTCAAACGGACTCTTCCCGAGGAGTTGCCTTGACGATATGAATGGATCGCGGCTTGGTCCGTCCTACTGCGGCGGCGAACCCCACACCAACGAAAGGGACCCATGCAAACTTCCACTTCTTTTGCGCGCAAACTCGTGATCGGGCTCGCTTGCGGGGCAGGCTTGATCTTCGCGATGTCCACCACCACGGCATGTAGCGTGACCGTGACCGCGAATTGCGGCGCGGGCTTCACGGACTGCGGCGGCGTCTGCGCCGACTTGGCCGACGATCCCGGAAACTGCGGCGGTTGCGGCATCGACTGCGGTCCCGACGAATGCATCAGCGGTCAGTGCACCACCATCGCCTGCGTTGCAGACAACGACCCGTGCACGGTCGACGGCGACTGCTGCTCGCTCTTCTGCGCGACCGACGGCGCTTGCGGCTGCATCCTCAACGGCGACACGTCGACGTTCTGCTCGGCCGACATCGACTGCTGCAGCGACAACTGCGATACGGCGAGCGGCTTCTGCCAGTAAGCGCGTCGTCATCTAGGGCGAAGCTCAATCCGAACGGCATTCGCCTCGCGACGAGCGGCACCATCGTGCCGCTCGTTTGCGGGGCGATGCACTATTGGCGGCTCGATCCGCAGGCGTGGGGGCGCGGCCTCGACGCGATGCGCGCGATGGGCATGCGCGTCGTCGACACGTACGTGCCGTGGGGCGTCCACGAGCTCGCGCCGCGCGTCTTCGATTTCGGCGAGACGCGCCCGCGCCTCGACGTCGCGCGATTCCTCCGCATGGTCCACGAGCGCGACATGCTCGCGATCGTGCGGCCCGGTCCGCACATCAACGCGGAGATGACGTGGTTCGGTTTGCCCGAGCGCATCGTGTGGGACTCGGCGTGCCAAGCGAAGACGCCGAAGGGCAACCCCGTGATGCTGCCCATCGTGCCCGTCGCGTTTCCCGTTCCGAGCTACGCGAGCGAAGCGTTCCACGAAGAAGTGGAGACGTGGTTCGAAGCGTGCGTTCCCGTTCTCGCGCCGCTCCGTCATCCCGACGGGCCCGTCGTGATGGTGCAGGTCGACAACGAAGGCGCGCTCTACTTTCGCGACGGCGCGTACGACCAGGATTACCACCCCGATTCGGTGCAGCTTTTCCGCGATTTTTTGCGTGCAAAATACAAGCGTCCGAGCGCGCTCCGCGCGGCGTGGGGCTCGCCCGAGGCGACCTTCTCCACGGCCGATCCGCCGACGCGCTTCGACGCGAAGGCGCCGGAGGATCTCGCGCGCCACCTCGATTGGTCCGAGTACCAAGAGCATCTGCTCGCGACGGCGTTCGAGCGCATGCAGAAAAAATCGTGGAGCTCGGGCTCGATGGCATTCCGACGATGCACAACTTCCCGCTCGGCGAGGCGGCGACGCCGCTCAACGCGCAGCGCCTCTACGGATTCGATCGACCTCGTCGGGCTCGACTACTACCACCACGCAACACCCGCGGAGCACGTCGTCCTCATGCGTCGCACGACCGAGCTCGCGTCGCGCGCGGAGGGACGCGAGGTCCCCGCGTTCGGCGCGGAGGTGGGCGCGGGGTTTCCTCCGTTCTTCGCACCGCACGACGAGAAGGACTCGCTCTACACGCTGATGGCGGCGCTCGCGTATGGACTTCGCGGGTTCAATTTGTACATGGCCGTCGAGCGCGATCGTTGGATCGGCGCACCGATCGATCCGCACGGCAACCCGCGCCCGCTCGCCGACGCGTACAACGAGCTCTGCGAAGCGCTCGACGCGTGTCGTTCTTTTCGCTTCGACGGCGCGCGCCCGTGCGGCTCGTCGTTCCGCGATCGCTCCGGCGGCTCGCGCGCGCGTCGCACGCGTTCGGTCCGGTCACGCCGGCGGTGTTCCACATCATGGGCGCGGGATTTCGCGAAGCGGCGTTCGAAGAAGATCGCCGCGATCGCGCTCGGCGGAGGCGTTCGTTCGCGCGTTCGAGCGCGCGCTCCTCGCGCGTGGCGTGCCGTTCGCGTACGCGGGCGGCGAGACGCTCGAGCCGAGCACGGCGGGCGCCGCGTGGATCGTGTGTGCGACGGCGGACGGCTTGAAGCCCGATGTGATCGCCGAGCTCCGCGCGCGCGCGAAACGCGGCGCGCGCGTCACGCTCGGACCCGTCGTGCCGACGCGCGATGGATCGTGGCGTCCACTCGCGGAGCCCGCCGACGTGCGTGGTCTCGAGATCGAGCCGCTCGAAGATCTCGCGCGAGCCGACGCGCTCGTCGCGAAACGCATCGAAGAGCTCGCGCTGCCCGACGTTCCCGATCGATCCGCAGGAGGCGTACGTCACCGTGCACGAAGACGACCGAGGCCGCGCGCGACTCGTCTTCGTCATGAACCCGACGCACGCTCCCGTCGTCGCGAAAATCGGCATCCCCGGGATCGAAACGCTCCACGCGATCATCGGAGACGATGTGGCGCTCGGTCGCGCCGCGGGCGGTTTCGACGTCACCCTTCCCGCGCGCACCGTCCGCATTTTCCAAGCCGACTTGGCGTGATAAGCACTTTGCGCATGCGCACCGTCACGTTCGCCATTCTCGCTTCGCTCGTCACGCTCACTGGCTGCGACATCCTCAAGCGCGGCGGAGACAAGTCTTCCGCCGCTGGATCGGCGACCACGTCGGGAAGCACCGCGGGTCCGAGCAGCGCGTCGGGAACGAACGACACGACCGCGGCGAACACGAGCGATCCGAGCAAGGGCGCGACCAAAGGTTGCGCGTGGCCCGACGACAGCGCCGCGGACAAGGACATCACGATCACGAAGGGCTGCACCGTCACCGCGAAGAACAACATCACGCTTCGCGAGGGCGCGACGATGACGATCGAAGAGGGCGTGAAGATCTCCTTCGACACCGACGCGTATCTCTGGGTCGATTACGGAAAGCTCATCGTCAAAGGCACGAGCGACGCGCCGGTCACGTTTACGTCAGCGAACAAATCGCCGGCGGCGGGTGACTGGGTAGGCGTTGGTTTCCGCGAGAAGACGATGGCGGGCACGTCGATCGATCACCTCATCATCGAATACGCGGGCAGCAAGTCCTCGAACGGCGAGGGCGCGATTCGCCTCGAGTCGATGCGCCAAGGCGGACGCATCACCATCACGAACTCGACGATTCGCTCGAGCGCGCAGTTCGGCCTCGTCGCCGACGACAACGGGACCTTCGCGAAATTCGAAAACAACACGTTCAGGGACAACAAGAGCGGCTCGCTCAACGTCGTTGCCGAGATGCTCGGCACGGTCGGTCGTGGCAACACGTTCGGCCAGCCGATTCACGTCAAAGACAGCACCGTCGATCAAACGACGACGTGGCCTCCGTTCGACGTGCCGGTGTTCGTCGACGGGAACATCCAAGTGAAGAGCGACTCGTCCGTGCCGACGCTCACGATCGCGGACAAAACGATCCTCAAGATGGGCCAAGACCACTACTTCGGCGTTGGCGACAACCCCGGCGCGCTCGTCGCGAAGAACGTCACCTTCACGAGCGCGTCTGCGTCGCCGTCCGAAGGCGACTGGGCGACGATTTTCATCTACCGAAAGTCGAGCGGCACCGACATCGAGAACTGCACGTTCGAATACTTCGGCTCGGACACGTCGGGCGCGAAGGGTGCGATCACGCTCTGGGGCATGAACACGACGGACTTGAAGGGCGTCACCATCTCGAACAACACGTTCCGCAAGGGCAAGCAGCAGGCGATGCACTCGGACGACAACAAGTGCGCGCCGCTCGACAAGTCGAACAAGGTCGAGGGCATTCCGTTCTGTTCGAAACCGTAAGCCACATTTTTGCCCGAACGTCGCACTTCATGCGACGCAATCGAGGATGACGGGAAGAAGCGAGCGCGAGCGTGAGCTCGTTGCGCTGCGCCGCCTCGCCGAGGAGCTCGCGGCGAGGCGAAACGAAAAGGCTGGAACGGGTCACCTGCTCGCGGCGATCGCGCAGTCGCCGAGTCATGCGTCCGATTTGCTTCGCGACCGTCGCCTCGACGTCGACGTGCTCCTCAAAGCGGCTCGCATCCTCACGGACGACGCGCAAGACGCCGTGACGCGCGCGGTGCAACGCGCGCGCGAGTTCGCGACGCGTTCGGGGACGCGCGAGCCGAACGCGCTCCATCTTCTCTACGCGCTCTGCCAAGACAAGACGTGTGCGGCGTCGCGTGCGCTCGAGCAGTGCGGGACGGACGTCGTGCGTTTGCGCATGTCCGTGATTCAGCTCGTGGCAGGCATCGCGCCCGCCCCGCGTGCGCGCACTCATGCACAACCGCGCATCGAGCCCGTGAGCGGAACGCGCATCCAAGCCGCGCCGGTCTCGAAGCCATCGACCATCCTCCCTCCGCCGATGCCCGCGCCGGCACCGGCTGCGGCCGTGAAGAAAAAAGCGAAGCCCACGGCGTCGCCTGCGAAGCGCTTCGCGCTCGATCCCAAACGCTTCAAGACGCTCTCGCAGCTCGGGCGCAATCTCACGCTCGCCGCCGCGCAAGGGGAGCTCGATCCGGTCGTGTCGCGCGATCCGGAAATCGAGCGCACGCTCGACGTGCTCGCGAAGCGTCACGGGAATTGTCCGTGTCTCGTCGGGCCCGCGGGCGTCGGCAAGACGAGCGTCGTGCGCGGGCTCGCGCAGCGCATCGCCGACGGCGATGGCGTTGCCGGGCTCGACGATCGCGTCGTCGTCGAGATCACGCCGGCCGCGCTGCTCGCGGGAACGGGCGTGCGCGGATCGCTCGCCGAGCGCATGGCGGAGCTGCGAAACGAAGTGGGCGCGGCGCATGGACGCGTCGTGATCTTCTTCGACGAGATCCACACGCTGTTCGGTCCCGAGGCGGGCGAAGAGGCGGCGACCGAGCTCAAGATCGCGCTCTCGCGCGGCGAGCTGCCGTGCATCGGCGCGACGACGCTCGAGGATTATCGCAAAGTGATCGACGCGGACGCCGCGCTCGCGCGCCGCTTCTCGATCGTCGACGTCGAAGAGCCCGCGCCCGAGGAAGCGTACCTCGCGCTCGAGAGCTTGCTGCCCGCGCTCGAGAAACACCACGGCGCGCGCTACGCGAAAGAGACGCTCGCGGCGACGATTCAGTGGAGCGTGCGATACGTTCCATCGCGCGCGCTTCCGGACAAAGCCGTCGGCATCCTCGATCTCGCGGGCGCGCGTTCGCGAAGGCGCGGCGAAGAGGAAGTCACGGTCGAGCAAGTCGCCGAGGTCGTGTCCGAGCTCGCCCACGTCCCGATCGAGAGGCTCCTCGAGAGCGACGGCGATCGCATGCTCCGCCTCGAAGCGCTGCTCGCCGAACGCGTCGTCGGTCACACGGAAGCTCTCTCGCGCGTCGCCGCCGTGCTTCGTCGCAATGCGTCGGGATTCCGCTCGCGTCGTCCCATCGGATCGTTCTTGCTCCTCGGTCCGACCGGCGTCGGAAAGACGGAGACCGCGAAAGCGATCGCCGAATGCCTCTTCTATTCGCCCGACGCGATGACGCGTCTCGACATGTCCGAGTACGCCGAAGCGCATGCGGTCTCGCGCCTCTTCGGCGCGCCTCCCGGTTACGTCGGCCACGAAGCCGGCGGGCAGCTCACCGAAGCAGTGCGAAGGCGTCCGTATCAAGTGCTCCTGCTCGACGAGATCGAAAAAGCAAATCGCGACGTGCTCGAGTCGTTCTTGCAAGTGCTCGACGAAGGCCGATTGACCGACGGGCGCGGGCGCACGATCGACATGACGAACGTCGTAGTCATCATGACGTCCAATTTGGGCGCCGACGTGTCGCCCGATCGCGGCGCGCGCGGGCGCGTCGGATTTCAAGCGCAACGCGGGGAGGCCACGCGCGACGCGGAGTACCGCACGGCCGTCATCGCGGCTGCGCGCACCGCGCTCCCGCCGGAGCTCTACAACCGCATCGACGAAGTGCTCGCGTATGCGCCGCTCTCGCGCGCCGACGTGCGCGAGGTCGCGCGTCGCATGCTCGCGCAGCTCGCGAGCGATCTCCAGCGCGCGCGCTCGAACAAGCTCGACGTGAGCGACGCCGCGATCGACGCGCTGCTCGCCTCGGGCGGGTACGACCCCGAGCTCGGTGCGCGTCCGATGCGTCGCGCGATCGCGCGGCTCGTCGAAGCGCCCATCGCCGAAATGATTTTGCGCGGAGAAATCGCGCGCGGCGACGTCGTCACGATCGACGCAGAAAATGGGGCGATCCTCGTCGACGCTGTGACCCCGAGCACCGGAATCGGCGGCCGCGTCGCCTGATACGCAACCTGCTATCCTCGTTGCATGCGAGGCGGGCTCTTCACGATCGCGTTCGGCGTCGCGCTCGCGCTCGCGCCGCGCGCGTCGCGCGCCGATGAATCCGAAGAAGTGAAAGTGCACGTCGACGGCGACGCTCGACTCGTCATCGAGCGCAAGCTGACCGACAGCGATCTCTGGGAGTCGGTGTGCCGCGGCGCATGTGACGAGATGCTCCCGCGCGACGGAAGCTATCGCCTCACCGGTCGCGGCATTCGTCCGTCGCTTCCGATCGCGCTCATCGCGGACGGCAAGAAGCCCGTCTCGCTCGCCGTGAAGAGCCGCTACGACGCGGGTTGGTATGGCGCGGTCCTCCTCACGATCATCGGACCCACCGCGATGGTCGGCGGGGTGTTTGCGGCGATCGCGGGCGCGTCGCAGAACAACGTCATCGAGACCCCGTGCCCGTTCAACGTGTCGTGCAATCCGATTCCGGCAGGTCACGCGCTCTTGATCGGCGGCTTCGGCACGATCATCACGGGCGCGCTGATGACCGCGGCGGGAATCTTCGGGCTCTCGTTCGCCGATCACTCGCTCGTCACGCAGATCGGCACGGTCACGGTCTCGGCGCGCAACCTGACGATCAGCTTTTGAGACCCGCGACGCGCGGGTCGAGCGCGTCACGCAGCGCTTCACCGAGCGCGTTCGTCGCGGTCACCGATGCGAACACGAGCGAGCCGGGAAGAACGAGCAGCCACCAAGCGCCGAAATGCTCGCGCGACTCGCTGAGCATCTGACCCCACGTCGGCACGCTCGCGGGCAATCCGACGCGGAGGAAATCGAGCGCCGACTCCAGCAGAACGATTTGTCCCGTGCCGAGCACGGCGGAGACGACGATCGGGCTGAGCGTCTGCGGGAGGACGTGCTTGTATAATACACGCAATGGCGACGCGCCGAGCGCGCGCGCCGCCGTCACGTAGTCGAGCGAAGCCACGGAGAGGACCTCCGCGCGCACGAGGCGCGCGACCTCCGTCCAGCGAAGCGCCGCGATCACCGCGACGAGCGACCACACGCCCGCGCGCGGAACGAGCGCCTGAACGACGAGCGCGAGCAGCGGGACCGGAAACGCGGAGAGCGTCTCCACCGCGCGCGCGACGAAGAAGTCGATCGCACCGCCGAAAAATCCCGCGACCGCGCCGAGCGCCGCGCCGAGCGCGACGAACAGGGCGACCGCGAGGAGCGCGACCGCGAGCGCCGAGCGCGTCCCGAAGACGAGCCGCGCGAACACGTCGCGCCCGCCGCCATCGGTGCCGAGCGGATGCGCCGCGGTTTGCAACGGAGGCACGAGCGCGTCGCCGCATGGTTGGCGCGAGCTGCACGAGACCATCGGCCAGATCGCCCAATCGTAGTCGGTGCGCTTCGCCCCCGTGAGCTCGGGCGGATGCGTGACGTTTGCGAGCAGATGAACGTGTCCGTGCACGCTGCACGCGATCGGACGACTGCTCGCGAGCTCCTCGGCGAAGATCGAGACGAGCCCCATCATCGCGAGGAGGAGCATGCTCGCTGCGGCGATGCGCTGCCGTCGAAGGATGCCGAGCGCGCGGCGAAGCGATCCGGGCTTGTGCCGCGCGGTCATCGCGCTTCCTCCGCTTTCACGAGGCGCTCGCGGATGCGCGGATCCAAGAAGCCGTACGCGATGTCGCTCGCGAGGAGCGTCAGCGTCGTCGCCAGCGCGACGACGAGCACCGTGACGACGAGCCATGGCGCGTCGTGCGCCTCGACGGCGCGCATCGTCTCGTAGCCCATGCCGGGGAGCGCGAAGACTTCCTCGACGACGATCGCGGCGCCGAACAAAAACGGAAGCTGCAAGCCCGCGAGCGTGACCGTCGGAACGATCGCATTTCGCAGCGCATGCACGACGAGCACGCGCGCTTCGCGGAGGCCCTTCGCGCGCGCGGTGCGTACGTAATCCGTGCCGACGACGTCGAGCATCGCGGCGCGTTGAAAGCGCGAGAGCGTCGCGACCGCGGGCGCCGTGAGCACGATGATCGCGGCGAGAGCGCGAGGGACCGCGTTCGAGTCGGGTCCCATCGCGTGGATGATCACCTCGGCGAAAAAATAATTCGGCAGCGAATAAAGGAGAAAGAGCCCGCCGGCGAGGAGATGATCGACGCGCTCGCCGCGGCGGCGCGCGCTGATCACGCCGATGGGCACCGCGATCGCGAACGACAGAAGCATCGCGGCGAGCGTGAGCGAGAGCGTGATGGGCGCGCACTCCACGAGCTTCTGCGACGTCGACTCGCCGTCGTGACCGCGCCGACCGAGCTCGCCCGTCAGCGCGCCGAGCACCCAACGGCCGTAGCGTGTCTCGGCGAGCGAGGCGAAGATGCGCTCGCCCGCGTCGAGCGCGACGAAGTCCTGACGGTGCGTGCCCCAGTAGCTCGTCCACTCTTCGCGGATGCGCGCCGCCGCAGCGTGCGTCATCGCGAGCGGAACGGTGACCGCGTGGCCCGACACGTGCGTCGCGACTTGCGAGAGGCGCGCGATCGCGTCGTCGTCGGTTTGTTTGTCGCGCATCGCCGCGATGATCTCGGGGAGCGCGAACGTGTCGACCTCGATGATGTCGCGCTCGCGCCCGGCGGTCGCGCCGCGCAAGAGTCGCTGCACGCTGCGCCGCACGGCAGGTCCCGTGAACTCGAGCGAGCGATCCTCCCAGAGCTGAACCCAAAATGTCGGCGCGGAGTCCGGGCTCATTGCGCGCGGGTCATCGCCTTGTCCCATGCGCACGGCGACGGGATAGAGCGCCGCTGCGACGCGCTTTCGCGCGGCCGGGTCGAGGCGGTCGAGCGCGGGGATCAAAAACGGAAGCGCGGCGCCGCCCGTTCGCGCGAGCTCGTGCGCGGCGATGAACGCGCGGTCGTCGTTCTTTGCGAGATGGTCCACCGCTTCGGTGACGATCGCGCGCGCGTCGCGCGGCGCTTCGTTGAAGAACGTCGGAAGATCGAGCGCGAGCTCGCGTCGCTGCTCGATGTATGCGTCGTACGACGCCGGATCGCGATCGAGCGCTTCGGTGAGCTCCGCGGTCGAGAGCGGCGGCGGCTCCGGGATGAGCGTCGTCACGAGGAACGCGACGACGCTGATGCCGAAGATCGTGGGAACGGCCCACAAAATCCGGCGGATCACGTAGCGGAGCATCGGATGCGGATACTACACGACGAGCGTGGTAAGCCAGGTCCCGTGAGCGATCCGAACCTGCGCGCACGCGCCGAACGTTTCCTGGCCGATGACCCGAGCGCGGAGACTCGCGACGAGCTCGCGAAGATCCTCGCGAAGGGCGACGCGGGCGAAGCAGAGCTGCGCGAGCGCTTCGCGGGTCCGCTCGAGTTCGGCACGGCCGGTCTTCGCGGCGTGCTCGGCGCGGGCGAGTCGCGGATGAACCGCGCCGTCGTCTTGCGCGCGACGCACGGCCTCGGAAAATCCCTGCTCGAATCCGTGCAGAATGCAAAGACTCGCGGCGTGGTCGTCGGGTTCGACGGTCGCCGTCTGAGCCGCGAGTTCGCCGAAGACACGGCATGCGCGCTCGCCGCGCTGGGCATTCGCGCGCACCTGTTCCGCGCGGTGTGTCCGACGCCGGTCACGTCGTTCGCGGTGAAGCATCTCCGCGCGGCGGGCGGCGTCATGGTGACCGCGAGCCACAACCCGCCCGAGTACAACGGGTACAAAGTCTATTGGGAGAACTCCGCGCAGATCATCCCGCCGATCGATTCCCGAAATCGCGCGCGAGATCGAGAAGGCGCCCGGCGGGAAGGACGTTCCGCGCATGGAGATCGGCGCGGCGCGCGCGGCGGGTCTCGTCGTCGACGTCGCGGACGACGTCATCGCCGCGTACGACGACGCCATCGATGCGCTCCGCTTCGGCGACGGCAAGAAGCGCGATCTCAAAATCGTCTACACGGCGATGCACGGCGTCGGGAACTTGTTCGCGAAGCGTGCGCTCGCGCGCGCGGGCTTCACCGACGTCTTCTCCGTGCCCGAGCAAGCCGAGCCCGATGGCGCATTCCCGACGGTCGCGTTTCCGAACCCGGAAGAAAAAGGCGCGATGGATCTCTCGCTGAAGCACGCGCGCGAGCGCAACGCCGACGTGATCCTCGCGAACGACCCCGACGCCGATCGCCTCGCCATCGCGATTCCATCGGAAAAAAGCCCGACGAAATACTTGCAACTTACAGGCAATCAAGTCGGCGTCCTCCTCGGTCACCACCTGCTCGTGCGCGGGCCGAAGAAGGCGAACCCCATCGTGATCGCGTCGATCGTGTCGTCGCCCGAGCTCGGCGGAATCGCGCGCTCGCTCGGTGCTCGCTACGAAGAGACGCTCACGGGCTTCAAGTGGATCGCGAACCGCGCGATGGACGTCGAGAAGACGGGCGGCGCGACCTTCGTCTTCGGTTACGAAGAGGCGCTCGGCTACACGGTCGGCGACGTCGTGCGCGACAAAGACGGCGTGAGCGCCGCGATGATGATCGCCGAGCTCGTCGCGTTCCTCGCAAGCGAAGGCCGCACCGTCCACGACGAGCTCGAAGCCATCGCACGCAAATTCGGTTTGTTCGTCAGCGGGCAGATCAACGTCGTGCGCAAAGGAACGGAAGGCCCGCGCGAGATCGCCGCGATGATGGATCGCATACGCGCGGCGAACGTGAAGACGCTCGGCCCGTTCGACGTGATCGAGAAGACCGACTTCGGCGCGGGCGCGCGCGGCCTGTCGAAGACGAACATGATCGCCTTTGATCTGCGCGGCGGATCGAGGGTGATTGCGCGGCCCAGCGGGACGGAGCCGAAGGCGAAATTCTATTTCGACGTGTGCGATCGCATCGGGGAAGGCGAGTCGCTCGACGCGGCCGACGCACGCGCGCGCGCGAACATGAAGAAGCTCCAAGATTCGTTCGTCGCGCTCGCCGGGACGTGACCGTGCGCACGATCGAGCAGATCGGCGACGCTGCGCTTCGCACGGTCGGGCTCGTCGTGTGGCTCGTCGTCGGGAGCCCGACGTGGCTCGCGGTCGTTCGTGGCGGCGCGACTTCGACGATGACCTTCGTGTGGTTCGCGGCGTACGTCGCGTTCGCGATCTTGCTTTGGCTCGCGACGGATTCCGCGCGCGCGCGGCGGATGCGCGTCGCGGCGCTCGCGTCGCAATCGATGCTCGCGCTCGCGCTCGCGGTGATCGGCATGCCGCACTTCGAAGGCGCGCTCCTCGCGCTCGTCGCGGCGCAAACCGTCGCGCTCGTGCCCTTCATGACTGCGCTCGCGTGGGGCACGGCGCAAGCGGTGCCGCTGTTCTTCATCGTGCTCCCGAGCCATGGCGCGACGGGCGCGGCGAAGGCGACGGGCGAGTACTTGGCGTTCGCCGTTTTCGCGACGCTCGTCGGGTTTTTGCGCGAGCGTGAAGCGGCAGCGCGCCGCGAGCTCGCACGCGAACGCGCGACGCTCCTCGGGACGCAATCGCTCCTCGCGGACGGCGCGCGCGCACACGAGCGCTTTCGTCTCGCGCGCGAAGTGCACGATGCGATTGGTCATGGTCTCACCGCCGCGAGCGTCAACCTCGAGCTTGCCGCGCGAACGAACGATGCCGCCGCGCTCGACGCCGCGCGCGCCGCGGTGCGCGGGACGCTCGGCGACCTGCGCGGGCTCGTCTCCGCGATGCGAACGCCGAGCACGGTCGACATCGGCGTCGCGCTCCGCGTGCTCTGCGCGGGCGTGCGCGAGCCGGTCGTGGAGCTCGTCATGCCGGAGCGCTTTCGAATGCGCGACGGCGCGCGCGCGCACGTCGTCTTTCGCGCGGTGCAAGAAGGTCTCACGAACGCGATCAAACACGGTCACGCGAAGCACGTACGCGTCGAGGTCGCAGCGAGCGAGCACGAGGTCGTCGTCACGTTGGTCGACGACGGCATCGGCGCGGCGAACGTCGCGGCGGGAAGCGGCCTCGAGGGGCTGCGCGAGCGCCTCGCGCAAGTCGGCGGTGAGGTGGACGTCGAGACGCGTCCGCACGCCGGCTTCACGCTCCGCATGACGATGCCGCTGGAGGACCCCGAATGATCCGCGTCGTGCTCGCCGACGATCATCGCCTCGTGCGCGAGGGCATCGCGGGTCTCTTGGGACTCGCGACCGACATCGAGGTCGTCGGTCAAGCGAGCGACGGCGAAGAAGCGCTCGCGCTTCTCGCGAGGATCAAACCGGACGTCGCGCTCTTCGACGTGCGCATGCCGAAGGCCTCTGGGATCGAAGCCGCCGAGCGCGCGCGCAAAGCGGGCCTCGCGACGAAGATCGTCTTGCTCACGACGTTCGACGACGACGACGCGCTGAAATCGGGCATCGCTGCGGGCGCCGTCGGGTTCCTCTTGAAGGACGTCTCGTTCGACGTGCTCGCCGATTCGATCCGGCGCGCGGCGGCCGGCGAACGCGTCGGCGCCGTCGTCGCGGACGCAGTCCGCACGAAGGTCACGCGTGGCGATCTCGACTTCGATGCATCGGAGCTCCCCGAGCCGCTCACCGTGCGCGAGAGCGAAGTCCTCCGGCTCATCGCCGCGGGTCTCAGCAACCGCGAGATCGGCGAGGCGCTCGGCGTGACGGAGGGCACGGTCAAAAACCACACGTCCGCGATCCTCTCGAAGCTCGGCGTGCGCGACAGGACGCGCGCGGTGCTCAAAGCCATCCAACGCGGCGATTTGTAAAAAAACGCATCGACCATGACTTCCGGCACGGGCGGCGCCTCTCGGGGTCGACCTAGTGTCCGAGCCATGAAGACACTTCGAATCGCCATCGCGCTCCTTCTCCTCGTTTTTGGCTCCGGCTGCATGCATTGGGCAAACGTCAACGACCTCGCGGACGTCCAAGGCGCCGCGCGCGTGCGCGTCGAGCCGCCGCACGGCCAAGCCATCGTCCTCGACCATCCCACGGTCGAGCAGGTGCGCAATCTCGCCGTCGCCAATCACGCTCGCGTCGAGGTAAGGAAGGTCAGCGCATGGGGAACCGCACTGATCGCGACGGGTACGTTCATCCTGACTGCGTTCAGCGCGCTCTTCGTCTTCGGCGCCGTGGTGGCGAGCGCGGGGATCGCTGGCGGATGAAAGCCGCGGTTCTCTTCGCGCTCGCGCTCGCGTGCCTCGCGTGCGACACGCTCGTCGACTCGGCAGGTCCCACATGGATCCGCGCCCCGAACGACGGCGTCGCGAGCTGGGGTCAAGTCGCGGTGTACGACGCGCGTCGCGATCGCATGGTCGCATTCGGCGGCGACGGCCTCGATCGAGAGACCGAAGCGCAATTCCAAAACAGCACGGCGCAACGAAACGATCTGCGCGCGTTCGATCTCGGAACGCTCGAATGGTCGACGCTCCCCGCATCGAACCCGCCCGGCCCGCGCACCGATCTCGCCGGCGTGCTCGACACGATGAACGATCGCTTCGTCATCGTCGGCGGTCGCGTCGGCTTCGCGGCATCGATCGACGAAGTGTGGGCGTACTCGTTTGCCACCGCGACGTGGGCGCAGCTCCCGAGCGGACCGGTCGCGCGTCACGACGTGCCCGGCGCGACGGACGGAACGCGCATGTGGGTCTTCGGCGGCGCGGGAGCGTTCCTCCAGTCGCTCGACGATTTGTGGCAGCTCGATTTCGCGACCGACACGTGGACGCAAATGCCCGACGACGGAACACGACCCTCCGCGCGCACGTCGGGCGCGCTCGTCTACTACGCGGGCGCGCTCTACTTGAGCGGCGGACACGACGCGACGGCCGTGCAGCGCGATTCGTGGAAGTACGATCTCGCCGCGCAGAAATGGTCGAAGCTCGCGCCATCCGGCTCGCCGATCGCGGGCGCGCACTTCGGCTACGCGCTCGACGCGCAATGCGGAGCGCTGATGTTCTCGGGCGGCGACAACCTCGACAACTACGACGTCGCATTCACGGACACGCTCGTCCTCGCGAGCCCGCGCTTCAGCACGCTCGTCACGTCGAACCTGCCGACGCCGCGCGATCACCCGTCGATGATCCTCGACACGCAGCGCCGGAGACTCGTCCTCTATGGCGGCGGCACGCTCGGCGATGGTCTCGGGACGCTCGGCGACACGTGGCTCCTTCCGATCGGAGGTTGCCCGTGAAGCGCGCGATCACCGTCGCGCTCGCGATGCTCACGCCCGGTTGCTACTCGTTCAGCACGCTCGGTCGCGCGCACACGGTCGGCGCGGGACACGTCGAGGCGTTCCTCGCGCCGGAAGCGATCGCGGTTCCGACGTCGAACCAAATCGCAGTGCGCCCGATCGGAGAAGCGGGATTGCGCGTGGGCGTCGCGCGCGACGTCGACGTCGAAGGTCGCGTGACGACGCTCGGCGGCTCGCTCGCCGCGCACTTGCAGCTGCGTCGCGATCCCTCGCGCTTCGGCGTCGAAGCGATGCTCGCGCCCGGCGTCGCGTTCACATCGCCGGACAAGCTCTCGTTCGAGCTTCCGATCCTCTTCGGCATCCAGCTCGGTCACGACAATCAAATCGTGATCGCGCCGCGCGCCGCATATCAGCTCCGATTCGGCGCTCCCGGATTCGATCATCCGCTCGCGTTCGTCTTCCTCGGCGGATCGCTCGGCTTCGCGTGGCGCGTCGCCAAACACTTCACGCTCATGCCCGAGATCTCGTTTCTCGGTCAGGCCTACGCCGAGCCCGGCCTCGCATCGAACGTCTCGAACACGCTCGGCATGCAGCTCGCGCTCGGCGCGCTCTTAGACTTCTAACGCAAAAGTCTAGTGCTTCTTCGGTCGATCGATGGGGCGCTGCTCGTCCTTGGTCGGTGCGGGACCGCCACCGCCACCGCCGCCGCCGGACGGCGTTTGCAACATGTCGAGCCCGACGCAGCACGAGCCGTGTTTGTCGACTGCGATTTGATACACGTTCACGCGGTACTCGAGCCATGAACGATCCGCGCCCGGCTTGAGTCGGTGCAATCGATTTTGGAGGTTCATCAGCTGCTCGGTCCACACGCTGAGCACGGCGGATGGAACGGAGTTCTCTTCGCGCTTCTCCTTTGACTCGTTGACGACCTTCACCGGATTCATCACGCCCATGCCGCGCGAGAAGAGGTGCGCTTCGAGCATCGCCCGGTTGATCGGCTCGACGATGACGAGCACGCGCTTCGGCTGCTTCTCGTTCAGCACCTTGTCGACGGAGTGCTCGAGCCACGCCTCGCGGCGCGACACGTCCGGGTCGCCCTTCAAGTAACGGAGGCGCGCGTTGAGCCCCGCGAGGATCTTCATCGATCCCTCGACGCCGTTCGCCTGCTCGAACGACAAGTTGTTGGCTTGCGCATCGAGGAGCGACGCGCCTTCGCGTGCGAGCGCATCCTCGTCGCCCTTCTCCGCGCGGAGATTGAGCAGCGGGTCCTCGCGATCCGGTCCGATCGCGACGAGGTCCGTCGACCGCGTCCCCGCGATGTACCGGATGTACTCGAGCTCGATCGACGCGTCCTCCGGGTGACCGCCCTTCAGCGCGTCTTGCGGCGCGTCGATGAGGATCATGTCGGGTCTATAGGCGTCGAGTGCGTCGCCGAGCTTGGAAAACGGGAAGCCCGCGTTCGCAAGGTGGTACTCGTGGACCGTCGCGAGGACCATCGCCTTCGTGGGCGGCTCGGGCGGGCACACCGGGCAAGGAGCCTTGGCTTTGGCGCGCTCGTCCGGAAGCGTGCAGTTTGCAAGCATCCCGAGTGCGACCAGCGCAAAAACACGTCCTTTCATGAAAACCTGATTACCACACCTTCGAACCCACCTTGACTTTCGCGGCCTAGCCGGGCATAAACCGCGGCCCCGCAGGGAATTGCCATGCCGAAGATGAAGACCAACAAGAGCCGCATCCAAGCGCTTCCGCGTGTCCGGTTCGGGCCGCGTTCGTCGCTCCAAGGCGGGCGGCAACCACCTGATGCAGGAAAATCGCGCAAACGCATCCGCCGCGCGCGCAACAACGACATGGTCGACAAGACCCTCCAGCGCAAAATCAAGCGCCTCATTCCTTACGGCTGAAGGACAAACACCGATGCCCCGCGCAAAACGTGGATTCAAGGCGCGCCGCCGCCGCAACCGCATTCTCAACCACGCTGAGGGTTACCACAGCGCTCGCTCGCGTCTCTTCGCGTACGCGAAAGAGGTCGTCCGCAAGGCGTGGGTCTACGCGTACGCGCACCGCCGCCGCAAGAAGCGCGATTTCCGCCGCCTGTGGATCGCGCGCATCAACGCCGCCGCGCGCCAAAACGGAACGACGTACTCGCGTTTGATCGCCGCGCTCAGAAGGCGAACGTCGCGCTCGATCGCAAGATCCTGAGCGACCTCGCGATCACCGACGCGAAGGCGTTCACGGAAATTTCGAAGGCCGTCGGCGCTTCGAAGTAGGGCCATCGCGAAAATCAGTCCTTCGCGTCGCCTCGCGCGAAGATCGACGCGACATAATTGAGCACGTCCGTCGCGCTCACCTCGTTGTAGCCGAAGTTCTTGATCAGACGCGTCTTGATGACGTCGATCTTCTCCTGCGTGTCCTTGTCGACGACGGCGGAGACGAGCGTCTTCAGCTTGATCGAGTCTTTCTGATCCTCGAAGAGCTTGAGCTCGAGCGCGCGGCGCAAACGATCGTTCGTGTTCCACTGGAACTTCTTGCCCTCGACCGCGAGCGCGCCGATGAAGTTCATGATCTCGCGCCGGAAGTCTTCTTTCCGGTTGTCCGCGATTTCGATCTTCTCTTCGATCGATCGCATCAAGCGCTCGTCGGGATCTTCGTCTTGGCCGGTGTAGCGGTTCTTCACCTTCTCTTTGAGGGTGTAGGCCTTGACGTTGTCGATGTAGTTCGCGGCGAGCTTCGAGATCGCGTCTTCGTCGGCGCTGATCGCTCGCTGCACTTCGTTCTTCACGATCTCTTCGTACTCGCGCTTCACGAGGCCGATGATTTCTTGATAGCGCTTGCGCTGCTCTTCGTTCGTGATGAGCGAGTGGTGGCGTAGACCCTTCTCGAGCTCGTTCAAGACCATGAACGGGTTGATCGTGCCTTCGCCTTGCTCGTTGACGAGCGCGTTCGAGATTTTGTCCTGCACGTAGCGCGGAGAAATTCCCTCCATGCCTTCGCGCTTCGTCTCCTTGCGGAGCTCCTTGACGGTGTCTTGCGTGTAGCCGGGCAAGACTTTCCCGTCGTAGAGCTTCATCTTCTGGACGAGCGAGAGGTTGTGCTTCTTCGGATCCTCGAGGCGCGTCATCACCGCCCACATCGCCGCGACTTCGAGCGTGTGCGGCGCGATGTGCTTGCCCTTGATCTTCCCGGTGTTGAAGTCCTTCTCGTAGATCTTGATCTCTTCGGTGAGCTTCGTGATGTAGGGGATGTCGATCTTGATCGTGCGGTCGCGCAACGCTTCCATGAACTCGTTGTTCAGGAGCTTCTTGTACTCGGCCTCGTTCGTGTGACCGATGATCACTTCGTCGATGTCCGTCTGCGCGAATTTCTTCGGCTTGATGCGGTGCTCTTGCGACGCGCCGAGCAAGTCGTAGAGGAACGCGACGTCGAGCTTGAGCATCTCGACGAACTCGATGATGCCGCGGTTCGCGATGTTGAACTCGCCGTCGAAGTTGAACGCGCGCGGGTCGGAGTCCGACCCGTACTCGGCGATCTTGCGGTAGTTGATGTCGCCGGTGAGCTCGGTCGAGTCTTGGTTCTTCTCGTCCTTCGGTTGGAACGTGCCGATGCCGATGCGATCCTTCTCGCTGAGCACCATGCGACGGCAGCGGACGTGGTTCGCGACGAGCTTCGACCAGTCGCCGCCGTACTTCGTCATGAGCGACTTCATGATGAAGCGGCTCGCGGGATCGAGATCGCCGTCGACGCGCACCTTGAACTGATCATTTCCGAGACCGAGCTCCTTGATTGCGCTGTCACGCCAGTCGGGTGGGATGAGACGCAGCGGCTCTTCGTTCATCGGCGAAGGAAAACGCTCGCTGTCTTTGCCCGAGAGCCCGGTGCCTTCGAGGTTGATCCAATCGAAGCTGTAGATCGCGCCTTCGAGCGAGCGCGAGTAGTACTCCGCGCCTTGTTTGAGGAGGCGCGCGATGGTCGATTTGCTCGACCCAACCGGCCCGTGAAGGAGGATGACGCGCTTCTCGGGGCCGTATCCTTCGCTCGCGGCCTTGAGCACGTGAACGAGTCGCATCAGCGGGATGTCGAGCCCGTAGATGGCGTTCATCCCGCCGTTCAATTCGTCTTTGAAGAAGTTGTATCTTACAAGTTTCTTCTTGTTGTCGATGTACTCCTCGGTGCCGAAGCTGATGATCATGTCGTAGAGGCGCTGGTACGCGTTGCGCGTCACCTGCGGGCGCTCTCGAACGATCGCCAAATACTCTTCGAACGAACCCTCCCAGTGCAGCTCGCGATACAGCTTGTAGTCCTGCATCCCGGCGATTCGTTCGGTCATCGACGTGCGCATGTCGGCCATGAATGCGAGCCTAACACGTGATGGCGCGCCGCGTTTTGGGCACGGTGTCCCGTTGTGGCGCGCGCGCAGGGACAAGCGGTCACGAACGCCGTTTCGTTTCTTTACGATTCCCGATGCTTGCGGACAGTACGGAAGGGCCTAAGATTTGCTCGTAAGGAAGCCATGCGACTCCATCTCCTCGCCACCGCCGCAGTCCTGCTGAGCACTGGATGCGGTGCACTCTACGAAGACGTGCCTGTTTACGGGGAGAGCGACCCGAACAGTTACACCCAGGCGCGTGCGCCGCAGGGGTCGGTCGAAGCGATCCAGCAGACTGCCAACGAGGCGACGCAGGCGATCGACCCGGGACAAGAAGTCAACGTGGGTCAGCCGCAAGACGAATACGCCGACACGGATCCATCCGCTCTCACGGACTTCAAAGCGACGCTCGATCCCTACGGCTCATGGTCGGACGACACAACCTATGGAACGGTGTGGCAGCCTGACGCGAACGTCGTCGGCTCCGACTTCGAGCCGTACGTGAGCGCGGGACATTGGTCGTACGACAACGACGACTACACGTGGGTCAGCGATTACGACTGGGGTTGGGCTCCGTTCCACTACGGTCGTTGGGCGTTCATCCCGGGTCGCGGTTGGAGCTGGGTGCCGGGACGAACTTACGCGGGCGCGTGGGTCGACTGGCGCGTGGGTGGTCCCGGTTATGGTTACGTCGGTTGGGGTCCTCGCGCTCCGAGTTGGTATTGGCGCGGTGGCGTTGCGTATGGGCTTGGGGTGAACGGTCGCACGCCGTACACGTTCTGCGGCACACGCGATCTCTTCTCGCCGTCGCTGCACGATCACATCGTGCGCGGCAACGACCTCAACGTCATCGGCCAGAACACGCACACCTGGGAGGGCGGACGAACGCCCGCGCATCCTGGCGTCGGTGGTCCGCCGCTGTCGCACCTCGGCATCAACGCGCCGCCGCCGATGCCCGCCGCGCTCCGCACGCCGGGTCTCGCGCGCGCTCTCGCGTACGCGCATCCGAGCACCGCGACGCAATTCGGCGCGCACGGTCCGTCGTATGGAGCTGGCGCCATGCATCCGACGCAAGTGCCGTATCAAGCGCACGGCGTGATCGGTGATCGCCCCATCGTGACGGCGCCGCGCTACAACGGCGTGACGCCGCAACCATACCGTTCGTATCCGTACGCGGGTCGTTACTCGGGTCCGACGTATGCGGGGCCGCGCAACTACGGTGCGCCGCAGTATCACGCGTACCATGGTGGTCAGTCGTACGCCCCGCCGGCCAGCTACGGACGTGGTGGCTTTGGTGGCGGCGGTTACCACGGCGTCGCGCCGACCACGTCACCCTCGTACAGCCACTCGTACTCGCATGGCAGCAGCGGTGGCGGATTCCACGGTGGTGGATTCCACGGTGGTGGCGGACACGGCGGTGGTGGCGGACACGGCGGCGGTGGGCATCGCTGATGCGCAGGCTTCTCGGGATCGTCCCGCTGCTCGTCGCGTGTGCGATCCAAACGCATTCGAACGGAAAACCACCGCCTCCCGACCAACCCGTGACGGTCGTCATCGACACGAACCAACAGATGAACAACACGCCCGGCGGTGAAGGGCTCGGCGTGTTCATCACGTACTCCGCGGGCGGTCACTGGCACGTGTGGTGGACGTGCGACACGAACGTCTCGGGCCTCTCGTGCGATTTCGCCGTGACGATGTCGGGCACGTCCGTGACGAACGCCGCGACGCAGGCGTTCGAGACGAACGACACGCTCGACTCGTCCACGCCCGATCAGCTCGTCGCGACGACGCACACGACGACGGGCGTCGATGGCGTCACGTTCGACGCTGCGCCCGGCGCGGACATGAAGGTCGACTTGACGGTGAGTGGTTTGCGGGATTGGCGTTTCTTCTTCTTCGTTCAAAACGGACAAGTGAACGGAAACTTCCAAGGCGCGCTCACCGACCCGCTGATTTTCGAGCTGTCGACTCCCTGAGCGATGCGCGCGGTCGTTGGGCTCGGGGCGAACCTCGGCGATCGTCACGCGTCGCTTCGCGCGGCGATCGAGCGCGTCGCCGAGCTCGGCGTGATTCGCGCGCGTTCGCGCGTGTACGAAACGGAGCCGGTTGGTCCGCCGCAGCCGCGTTATTTGAACGCCGCGATCGCGATCGACACCGCGCTCGAGCCCGACGAGCTCATGCGAAAGCTGCTCGCGATCGAAGCGGCGATGGGACGCGTTCGCACCGAAAAAAATGGGCCGCGGACGATCGACCTCGACGTGCTCTGGATCGAAGGCGTCGCGCGCGCGTCGGACGTTCTCGTCGTCCCGCATCCGCGGCTCGCAGAGCGCGCGTTCGCGCTCGGCCCGCTCCTCGAGGTCGCGCCGGACGCGCGCGACCCGTCGACGAATCGCGCGTACGCGGACGTCCCGTTCGATCGAAGCGCGCTCACGCCTGCGTGATCACGCCTCGTGATCGCGTTCGGTCGCGTCGAGCGCGTCTTCGAGCACGGCGTCGTCGTCGGTGTCGAGCACGCGGACCATGCGCGCCCCGAGCTCGGGCTCGGCGCATCGATCCGCGGCGACGCGAATGCGGGGCTTCTCTTCTTCGGTGAGCGTGCGTTTGAGCGCGACGATCGCGGCGATTCGTTCGCGCGCGGTGGCCGCGGTGCTCTCGGCGAGCGCGAGGAGCTGCTCGCGCGTCGCGCCGACTTCGCGGTATGCCGCAGTCGCGCCGCGCCCGACGCGCTCGAGGTCCGCGCGCCAATCGCGCGTCGTTCGCGCTTTGCGTTCGAGCACCGTGGCGAGCTCGGGCACGTTGCCGCCGAGATCGCGAAACGCCTGTCGCGCTTGCTCGATGCGGCGAACGATGTTCGCGGTTTGATCCGTGCGCTCGTCGCGCTGCTCTTGCGTCTCTTGCACGCGAGCAGGCGGGAGCGCCATGCGCAGCGTGCCCACCGAGGTCGTCTCGATGGTGATCGTCTCTCCTTCGGCCGACACGCGCGTGATCGCGTCGTGTGGAATGAAGCGTGGCGTGCCGAGCGTGTGTCGGACGGTGATGCCATCCGCGCCGACCCGCAGCCGCGTGCCCGTGCTGAGCATCGCTGCGACGAAGGAGGCGACGGCTGCGATCGCGAGGATCATGACGCCGGCGGAGGAGTGCGCGACGAGCGCGAACAGGAGTGCAGCCAGGAGGATCGCGATGAGCGCGAGAGACGCCGGGCCGATCTTCGCCGGCGAGAACAGCGTGAGCTCGATCGCCGCGTGCGCGGCGTCGAGCCCGAGCGAGCGAATGAGCGCGTCGCCTTCGATGTTGTTCGGAACTTCGACGTCGATTCCGCGTTTCCCGCGGAACGAGACGAACGTGCGCGAGCCTTCGTGATGCAACATCGCCGAGACGAGCTTGCTCCGCGGGACGAGCTTCCCGTCGATGCGGAGGCCCTCTGCGCTCGCATCGATCTCGGCCTCGCGCTCGCGTGCGACCGTCATCAGCGCGAAAATCGTGAATGGAACGATCAGAGCGATCAGGTTGAAGTCGCTGCCGATGCGGAGAAATGGAATCGCAAGAAACGGCAACGTCGTGAGCAGCCACCACCACGACGAGCGCCGGCGGACGTTCGTCGTGCGTTTCACAGCCCGAAGGCGCGGAGCTTCTTGTGCAGACCTTCGCGCGTGATGCCGAGCGCCTTCGCTGCGGCGGTCTTGTTGTTGCCGTGCTCGCGCAGCGCTTCGATGAGGAGCCAGCGTTCGACTTGCTCCATCATTTCCTTGAGCGTGCCCTTCGTCGGGCGAACGCGATCGACCATGCCTTCGACTTGGCGGACGCGCGGCGAGAGCAGCTCGGGCGTGACGAACCCGCCCGGGTCGACTTGGATCACGAGGCGCTGCACTTCGTTCTGGAGCTCGCGCACGTTGCCGGGCCACTCGTAGCTCTGGAGAAGCTCCATCGCCTGCTGCGAAAATCCGCCGGCGGGCTTGCCGAGCTCTTGCGAGAAGCGCTGGAGGAAATGATTCGCGATGAGCGGGATGTCGTCGCGGCGCTCGCGGAGCGGCGGAACGCGCAGCGGAAAAACTTTGAGGCGATAGTAGAGGTCTTCGCGGAAGCGACCCTCCGCGACCTCCTTCTCGAGGTTGCGGTTCGTCGCGGCGACGATGCGCACGTCGACTTTCTTCTCGGCGGTCGCGCCGATCGCGCGAATCTCGCCCTCTTGAAGCGCGCGGAGCAGCTTCGATTGGAGCGAGATGGGCATCTCGGTGACTTCGTCGAGGAAGAGCGTTCCTCCATCCGCGATTTCGAAGAGGCCCTTCTTGTCTTCGTGCGCGCCCGTGAACGATCCCTTCTTGTGACCGAAGAGCTCGCTCTCGAGGAGGTTCTCGGGCATCGCCGCGCAGTTCTGGCTCACGAAGAGCTTGTCGCGACGGCGCGATCGATAGTGCACGGCGGCGGCGACGAGCTCTTTGCCGACGCCCGTCTCGCCTTCGATGAGCACGGTGACGCGCGTGTCGACGACTTTGTCGAGCTGCGCGAGGAGCGTGCGCATCGCGGGGGACTGCCCGATGATTTCTTGTTTGTTGCCCGAGCGGCTTCCCGTGCGGCGCTCTTGCTCGCGGCCTTTGAGGAATTGATTCTCTTTGCGGAGCCGCTCTTCCGCCGCCTTGAGTCGCTTCACGAGGCGCGCGTTGGCGACGGCGAGCGACGCGTGGTGCGCGAGCACGGTGATGAGCTCGAGGTCTTGCGACGTGAAGACGCCCGCGCTCTCGCGGTTGTCGAGCTGGAGGACCCCGAGAATTTCGTCGCGCTTCCACAGCGGCACCGCCATCGTCGAGCGGATTTGCGCGCCCATGAGCGACTCGGTCTGCGCGACCTCTCGCGGCGCATCGGCCGCGACGACCGCGGCGCGCTCCGTCACCACTTTGCGAAACACGCTTCGCGTGATCGGGATCGCGCCCGACGGTTGCGGGTCGCCGCGCACGCGCGTCATCACGGGGACGTAACCCGAGACGCCCGCGGCGGGCTCCACGTCGTCGTCGCGGAGGATCATCGTCACGTGCGTCGCGCGCGGAACGAGCTCGAGCACGGCGTCGGCGATCGCGGCGAGCACGTCGGAGAGATCGTCAGCCTCGCCGATGCGTTTTTGGGCTTCGTAGAGCGCGCGGAGGCGCGTCGTGTCTTGCTCGACCTTGCTCGTCGCGGGGGTGATGTCGTCGATGCTGCGAACCGCGAGGACCTGCGCGGTGCGATCGTCTTCTTCTTCGTGGACGGTGACGGCGAGCCTCACCCCTTGCGCGCCGTGTCCGAGCTCGATGACGTCGCCCGTCGCGAGCTCGAAGGGCGCATCGGCTTCGATCTTGAGGCGCTCGCCTCCGCGCACGACGGCGGTTCCGTTCGTCGACTTGAGATCGTGGAGGACCCACTTCTCGCCGTTCATCTGCACGCGCGCGTGATCGCCGGACACGTGATCGTCCGGCAAGAGCAGATCGTTGCCGTCAGCGCGCCCGATGCGCAGCACTTCGGACGATGACTCGACCGACGCGCCGCGCTTCTGCCCGCTCTCGACTTCGATCCGAATCATCGATGGTGGTTACTTGCCGGCGCGCGCGCGAAGCATGAGCGCGACCTTCGTCAGCGCGTCGTCGCCTTTGAGCGCTTCGGTGTCTTTGCGCGCGTTGTCGCCTTCGACGATTTTGTCGAGCGCGTCGGCGTCGCCGTTGTCGCCCTTCGGCGCGAGGTGATTGATCGCGACGGCCATCGCGAGGCGCGCGCCGGGGTTCGTGACCTTCGGAATGTGCGCGATGAGATCCTTGCGCGTCTGCTCGTTGCCGAGCACGCCCGCCATCTGCGCCGCTTTGATCGCCTTCCAGTTCGCGTTGACGGTCTGCGGGATGGGATCTTCGAGCACCTTCACGTAGCAGCCCGCGTCGCTCGCGCACTTGTCGACCGCTTCGGCCGCGTACTTGAACACGGAGCGAACGTTGTCGGAGACCGACTGCTTCTCCTTCACCGACAAGCCGCTGTTCTCGAGGTTCGTCAGCGCCTTCTCGACGTTGGCTTTGTCGGCGGGTCCCATGAGCTTGACGGCCGATTGGATCGCGCTGACCTTCGCGGCGAGCATGTTCGTGCCCTTCGCCGTCGAGGCTTCGGCGACGGCCCACGGGCCCATCGACTGATCGAAGAACTCGCTCGCGACGTTGAGGAGCTGCGCGCGTTCGGTGCCCGTGTCGTTGTCGCCCTTGTCGGCGATCGGCGGGAGCTTCGCGTAGATTCCTTTGAACGTCGTCAGCAGCGCGGGCGTCGTCGGGAACCAGATGAGCATCTGCGCGGCGGCGGCGCGGTTCGTGTCGTTGTCGAGCTGCGGGATGTAGCTGATGATCGCGTCGCGCGCCGAATCGAGCGACGTGTACGCGAGCACGTTGATCAGAATCGGAACGTAGCCCTTCTCCTTCGGATCCCAATCCGCTTGGAGCTTCGCGAGATCGGGATCGCTGCCCGTGAGACCCGCAGCGAGGAACGGCTCCGCGTCGTTCGGCATGCGCTGGATCGCAGCTTGCGCCAGCGCGGCGATGCCGAGCTTGTTGCGCGTCATGAGAACTTGAACGAGCGCCTTCGCGGCCGGCTTGTACTTCAGCTCCTTGATGACTTGGATCGCCGTCGTCTGCCAGAACTCGAGCTGGTCGTTGACCTTCTTCGTGCCCTGCGCGCTCGGCGTGTCGTCGAGCGTGACGGGAGCCTTGATCGCGGCGATCGCTTTGTCCGCGTAGGACGGGTCCTTCACCGAGAGGACTGCGTCGTGGATCGCCGTCGTGCCTTGGATCGAGTTCGTCTTCGACGGCGTGTACTTGAGGAAGCAGTTCCACAGACCGTCGATGACGGACTTGTCGAGCTTCACGCCGGCCTTCGCCATCGCGTTGACGCTCTCGGCCGCGAACTTCACGTCTTCGTCGGTCTTGCCGAGCTCGTATTCGTTGAGCGCCTTCGCGAGCGCGGGCGACGTGCGCGGATCCTTCATGTCCGCGAGCTCTTTCATCAGATCCTTGCGCGTCTTGTCGTCGAGGCCGCCCGCCGTGTACGTCTTCGTGAGCGGGTCCACGATCACGCCGAGCACCTTCTGCACGTTGGCGTCGTCGCGCTTGTTGCCCGAGCTCGAGAGCGCGTCTTCGTAGAACTGCCCGAGCCTCTTCACAGCGGCCGCGCGCTGCGCGGGATCGTCGAGGCGCTTCACCCACGTCGCCGGATCGTTCTCGTCGGCGCAAGAGGTGGACGCGAGAGGCGCTGCGAGCGCGAGCGAGAGCACGAAAAATCGGGCGAGACGAGCAGTTTTCATGGCGGCGAGAACGCTACTTCTGCCGTATCGGGGGTGTCAACAGACGGTCACACCCCTTGCCGGCCATGAGGTGAAAAAGGCGGTTTCACGTGATTCCCAAAAGGCGAACGATGTTGCTGGTGGCCTGTGCGGTGAGCGCGCGGACGACGCTCGTTGCGTGTGGCGACAACCAAGCGTGCAACGGCTTTTACCCGTCGGACGCGATGCCGGATGGAACGACCGAAGACGTGGTGCAAGACGTCCAGGGTTGTTTCGGCTTCTACCCCTCCGATGCGACGCTCGACGCGACGCAAGACGCTGCGGATGTCGAATCGGACGCGAGCGACGCGAGCGACGAATGAAGTCCGTCTTCGAAATCGAGTGGTGCGGCGGCGCGGCCGAGAAACATTATCGCAAGCTTCGTCCGTTTGGCGCGGAGCTTCCGTGGGGCACGCTCGACTTGCGCGATCACGATCCATCGCTCGTCGAGCGCGCGCGCATCGCGTGGACGACGGTCGCGCTCAGCGAGTATCGCGCGGCCGTCGCGCTCGCGGACGTTCAGCGCGCGATGCTCGTCGCGAACGCGCCGCTCGATCTCGTCGGCATGGCGGGAGACTTCGTCGCGGATGAAGTGTTGCACGTCGAGCTCGCGAGCCGCCTCGCGATGGAGCTCGGTGGTGGCGCGCCGATCGCGGTCGATCGCGAAGCGATGGAGAACGTGCGGCCGCCGGATCGCTCCGCGAGGCAGCACGCGAACGAGCTCCTGCTCCGCGTCGGGTGCGTCGCGGAGACGCTGAGCGGTGCGGTCGCGGTTGCGACGCTGAACGTCGTCGAGCAGCCGCTCATTCACGCGATCGTCGAACGCATCGCGCGCGACGAATCGCGCCACACGCGTCTCGGGTGGCTCTATCTCGAGTGGGCAGCCGAAGACATGGACGACGAAGAGCGCGCATACCTCGGTCGCGTCGCGACGGACGCGATTCTTCGCATCAGCCCCGTATGGATGCGCCCGGGAAAGGGCGACGCGACGCACGAGCTCGGATGGCTCGAGTCGGATGCGTTTCGCGATCGCGCCGTGAAGACGATCCGCGAAGACATCGTCGCGCCATTCGAGCGCCTCGGGATCGTGCCGGACCGCGAGAAGCTCGCGCATCTGATCGACGCGGCGAAATGATGAGAGGGGTCATCATCGCACTGGTTGCGATCACCGCGATGGGGTGCGGTCGCAACTGTCCTGGGCTCGAAGGACCCGCGTTCATCATCACGATCGTCGACAGCGCGACGCAAACGGACCTCTGCGATGCCGTCGTCGTTGCAGCGAACGAGAACGGAACGTTCGACTTGACCGAATCCGGCGTGAGCGACGCATCGTGTTCGTATGGTGGGCTCAACGGAGTTCTGCCAACGGGCACGTACACCCTCACGGTGAGCGCGCCGGGTCACGTCACGACGAGCGTATCGAACGTCACCGTGTCGCGCGATGATTGCAATCTCGAACAACCGACGATTCGCACGATCGCGCTCGCCATGAACTAGACTGCATCGCATGGCGCTCTACGAGCTCGAAGAGGGGACGAGCCGGAAGTTCTATCGCGTGGAGCTCGTCGGCAAACGCGTCGAGCTCACTTGGGGACGCATCGGCGGAACGCCGCAGCGCAAAGTCATCGAGTGCGACAGCGATGCGGCGGCGAAGCGCGAGTACGACGCGCAAACGTGGAAGCGTCGCGAGCACGGATATTCCGTCGTCGTGGACGAGTCGAAGCCGCGCGATCCCGAAGTCGCGCGCGCGAAGGCGAACGACACGAAGCTCGCGAGCGGCGCGCCGCTGACGAAGAATGCGCGATTTCGATTCGTGTCCGCGAAGAAGAAGTCGTTCGTGTGGATCGAGGTTCGCGGCGCCACGCTCGTGCGCGCCGAGGGACGCATCGGCGAAGAAGATCGCGCGCAGCCGGTCACCAACGTCTTCAACAGCGAGAAAGACGCCATGCGCGAACGCGACGCCATCACGAAGAAGCTCCTCGCGAGCGGCCACACGCTCGACGCGTTCGGCAAGGGCTGATTACTTCACGAGTAAAGTAATGTCCCGCAGGAGCTCGCTCGCCTCGATCGCGGTGAGGCTTCCGAACGTGACGGGCGTGTGCGTGCCCGCGAAGAGCGTGATTTCTCCGAGCGCTTGATCTTCGGGGCGCGATGCGAGGAACGCGAGGCCCGGCTCGGTCTCGAGCATCGCGAGCGAGTCGCGAATGGATTTTCCGAGCTCGTAGTCGCGAAACTCCCAGCCGCGGTGCTTGAGCGAAAAGAACCGCTCACCCGGGACTTTGACGCCGACGAAGCGGACGAGCGTGTTGGTTTTCTTTTCGTCGTCGGTGAACGCAAACACCTCGCGCCCGAGCTGCGAGAACGGTTGCACGACGTGATAATCGCCGAACAGCGTCGACCACGCGGCGAGCTCGCTCGCGATCGCGATGGGATGCGCGATGCGCACGCGCTGATCGTCTCCGACGTTCGCCGCGCGATCGTCGCGATCGGCGAACGAGCGGTCTTCCGTGATGCGGAACGTCGCGCCGTTCGACGCGAGCCACACGAGGCGCCGCGCGATGTGGAGCATCAGCGGGTGCTCGAGGAAGAAGCGGCGAAACTCCTCCATGCTCCACGAGCGCTCGAGCGACATCGCGCGCTCGAGCCTGCGCATTTGATCCGGCGCGATCTTCTTCGTGTCGGAGACGAGACCTTTGTACGTCGCGAGCGCGTGCTCGGCGCGCTCGGTGTCGTCGCTCGCGCTCGGGCGCGGCAATCGCTTGAGGCGCACGCCGGCTTCGTCGAAGAGCTCGGGCGCGAGCGTCTCGTCGAAGCTCACGCGAAATCGCCGCGGGCCGAACTCGAGCCATGTCGCGGCGCTCGGATCGAGCCCGAGCGAAGGAACGAGCCTGTCGCCGAGCTCTTCGTGGGAGAGGCCGCGCTCTTTGGCGATCGCGTCGAGCGTCGCGGTGGCGTTCGTCTTGAGCGCGCCTTTCATCGCGCGCGCGATGCGATCGACGTGCATGAGCGCGACGTCGCTGCCGACGAGCGAGAGCGCTTCGAGCGCCGTGCGCGAGCGTGGATGCAAACCCGCCTTCGACCATTCGACGGTCCAGTCGGCGAGCTGGCGCGCGACGATGTCGTCGCCGAGAACGCCCGCGGCGAGGAGCGCCCACTTGTGCTTCGCGGGCGCGCCATCCGTGAGCCACGCGTCGGCGATTTTCTTCGCAAAGGCGCCCAGCGATTCGCTCGTACACGCCGCGCGCACCGTCGCGAGCGCATCGCGCGCGGCGGAGAGCGGAAGAAGCGTCGCGAGTTGGATCATTCGCTCGAGCGCGTCGCCTTCGATTGGCGTTCCATCGACGAGTCGCACGACGGGCAGCGACCGGGCATCCACGAACGACGGAATGCTCGGCGCACGCGACGGAAGACCTTCGGGCGCGAAGAGCGCGTCGACTTCGGCGACCGCCGCATCTCCGAAGAGGTGCGCGGCTTCGCGAATCGCGTCGGTGTAGCCCGTGCGATGAAGCCACTTGAGAAGCTTCACCGCCGCCTTGCGCGCGTCGTTCTCCGCACCGAGCGCCGCGGGGAGCGCGACGATCGCGGTCGTCACGGGAAATCGCTCGGACCAACGCTCGCGCACGAACTCGCCGAGGACGCGCCCGAGCACGTGCGGCGAATCCCAATGAAGCAGCACTTCGAGCGCGGATGATGGAGCCTTGTCGACGAGCGCGTAGATCGCATCCATCGCTGCGGCGCCGTATTTCGCGAAGAGAACACGCGCGATGCCGTAGTGGTCGATGAAGCGGACGTCGCAGTCGCGAAGCGCGCTCTCGAGATCTCGTTGCTCGAGGTTCGTCGCCGCGTCGATGCGGACGATGTCCTTCGTTGCGAGCTTCGTGAGGATCTCGTGACGCTCCCACGCTTCGAGCTTCTTCTCGATGCCGTCGCCGGGATGCGCCCACTTCTCGCGCTCGCCCTCTTCGAAGACGATTCGATCCTCTCGCGCGAGCGCCGCGAGCGAGAGCACGTTGCGCTTTCGCGCGGGCGGCCACGGCGGCCGCGCGAGCACGTCGGGAAGCGTCATCCGATGATCATCGCTTCGGAGAGGAGCTTTCCCTCTTTGAAGCGGCGCAAGTTCCAGCGATCGAAGAGCGGGAGCGGCTCGGGCTTTCGTATCTGCTGCGCCATGAGCTTGCCCATGACGGGGGCCATCATGAAGCCGTGCCCCATGAAGCCGCTCGCTTGGAAGAAGTTTTCGATGCTCGTCGACTTCGCCGACGATCGGATTCGCGTCGGGCGTGATGTCGTAACAACCGGCCCACTGCCGGAGGACTTTCACGTTCGCGAGCACGGGACACGCACGGACGAGCGCGCGCGCGTAGAGGCCGAGGAACGCGAACGACGAATTCTGATCGAGGCCGTCGGGAACGCGCTTCTGCCCGATGCCGCCGACGATTTCGCCGCGCGTCGATTGGCTGAAATACAAACCGTCACCGAGGTCCGCGACGAGCGGGCGCAGCCACGGCTTGAGCGGTTCGGTGGAGCAGATCTCGTGGCGATGCGGTTTGTTCGGGAGCTCGATGCCGACGAGCCGCGCGATCTCGGGCGACCACGCGCCCGCTGCGTTGATCACGCGGTGCGTCCGAATTTTCTCCGCGGGCCCGCGCGTGCCGTCTTTTTGGATGTGCTTCGTGACGACCGCTTCGATGCGCGACCCGCGCGTCTCGATGCCGACGACGTCGCGAAACGTTTCGACCTCCACGCCGAGCTTGCGCGCGGCTTGCGCGAATCCCCACACGAACGGCCACGGAAAGACGACGCCGTCGTCGGGGTTGTAGCTCGCGGCGACGATGCCGCTCACGTCGAGCTCCGGCACGATCTTCTGCGCTTGTTTCGGCGTGAGCATGCGCGTGCCGAGGCCGCACTCGGTTTGCACTTTCACGCTCGCTTCGAGCGCGCGGCGTTTCTCTTCGTCGCGCGCGACGAACAAATATCCGCCCTGCCGGAGCCACACGTTGATCTTGAACTCGCTCGCGAAGTCGCGGCACATGCGGATGCTCTCTTGCATCAAGCGCACGTTGGCTTCGCTCGACCACTGCGCGCGCACGCCGCCGCCGTTGCGCCCGCTCGCGCCGCCGCACAAGTAGCTCTTGTCGAGCACGACGACGTCAGCCGTTCCCGCGCGCGCGAGGTGATACGCGATCGACAGGCCCATGATGCCCGCGCCGACGACGACGATCTCCGCGCGCTCGCGCATGCCCCCGATCCTACCGCACCGGTGACGCGAGAAGCACCATCCGGCGCTCGAGATCGCGAATGAATGCTTCGAGATCTTCTGCGGGCGCATGCATCGATGACAAAACCCAAGCGAGCGTCGCCGGTGAGACGCCACCGTCTTTCTTGCGCGCCGCTGCGAGATGATCTTCGACGCGAAACCCGAGGCGTTCGAGAGCCATCAGGTCGACCACGTCCCGCGTTTCGCTGCGACCCACGAGCGCGGCGATCTTGTTCGCGACGATTTCTTCGGTTGCGTCCATCGAAACCCCGTCGCGCACGACGCGTGGAGCGAGCGCGGGCGTGCGGTCACGAACGAAATCGACCCGTACGCTCTCATCGCCGCGTGAGAGGAGATAGCGATGAAAGTCGGGCGCCGTCGAAAGCGCAGTTACGTCGGCGCCGAGTCTGCTCGCCGCGCCGCGCACGGCCGCATCGGCGGAAGCCATCGCGACGTCATCATCCGTGAATAGATCGAGGTCATCCGTGGTGCGATGCGCGAGCGTCCAGCCAGCGAGCACTGCGCCTCCCGTGAGTCGAAAGCCTGGCGCTCGTGACACGAGCTCGACGAGCGCATCCCACTGGAGGCGAGAGAGCTTGCCCTTAGGCGATTCCATGACGCTTCCATGCGTCGAGCAGGTAACGCCAAAAGTCTCGGCGGCGTCCGAGATAGCGTTCGATCTTCGGAAAGAGGGCGCGAACCTCGCCGACGTTCGTGAACTCCCACACGTCTTCGTCTCGCGCCTCGCGAAGAAGCTTGCCGAGAAGACGCGCTTTCTCTTCGTCGTTGGCGCGCGCAAGCGCATCTCGGAACGCACCGTTCGTGGTCGACTCGTCCCATAGGAAATAGGGGCGAGCGTCCAAGTCGTGGATGTCCGTCGAGAGAGCGCGCACGATGAAAAAGTGTATCACGCGCTCAGCGCGGCAAGAGCGGCTTCCAGCAGCGCATCGCTTCCCGCAACGACCAACCCCGCGAGCTCCAACGGACCGCGCGCGTAGTCCGGCGGCGATCCGTCGTGCTGCGCGTAGCGAACGCCCGCGCCGAGCGCGATCGCTTCGGGCCCGCACGCGTCCCAGAGCATTCCCGCGCCGCCCGTTTGGATCCACACGTCCGCTTCGCCGCACGCGATCGCGGCCACCTTGAGCCCCGCGCTGCCGAGCTTGTCGATGCGCGTGATGCCCATGCGCGCGAGCGCGTCGTACGTCTCTTTCGTCGCGCGCGAACGCGAGACCACCGCGCGCGCGTCCTTGATGTCGCCGAGAGAGCGCGGTGCGATTTTTTCTTCGCTCCATCTTTCGCGATCTCGAACGACGGCACGCTGGGTCCTCCCGCGAAAATGCGTCCGCTCTCCGGCGCGGCGACTACGCCGAGCGCGGCACGCCCACCTCGCGCGAGCCCGATCATCACGGCGAACTCTCCGTTTCTTGCGACGTACTCGCGCGTGCCGTCGAGCGGGTCGACGAAGAAGCACTCGAGCGCGTCGCGCCGCACGTCGAACGTCGGCGCTGGGTTCTCCTCCGCGACGATCGGCACGCCGGGAAACGCGCGCTCGAGCGCTTCGCACACGAGCGCGTTCGACGCGCGATCCGCGGCGGTGACGGGATCGTCGCCAACCTTGTATTCTACATGTATTTCCTGGGCGTAGTGCGCGCGGATCACGTCGCACGCTGCGCGCGCGATGCGGACCATCTCGTCCAATTCGGTCTTCATACGAGGATGCCGACTTTGGACAGCGCGCGGGGAGCGACGCGAGCGCGTCGTCGGGCAAGTAGCGCGGGCCGCCGCCGACCTCGCGAACGAGCTGCTCGGCGTGCTCGACGGTGCGCGGCCCGAGGACCGCCGAGGACACGATCGAGTTCGCGAGCACGAATCGCACGGCCGCCGCGCGCATCGTCTTCACGTCGCCGCGCACGAGGAATTTCACCGCGTCGATCTGCTCGACGCGCCGCTCGAGCTCGAGCTTCGTCCAGCGGTTGTGGCGATGATCGCCCTCGCCGAACTCGCGCTCCTTCGACCAGAAGCCCGTGAGCAAGCCGTAGTCGAGCACGGAGTGTGCGAGCACGCCGACGCCGCTCACCATCACGTCGCCCGCGATGCGGTGCAGATCCACGCACTGCATCAGGTTGTAGACGAGCTCGATCACCTCGGCGCCTTTGTCGATCGCCGTACGCGCGATTTCGTCGGAGCCCGCGGAGACTCCCCAATGCGCGATCGAGCCGTCCTTCTTGAGCTCCTCCATCGTCTTCACGCAGTCGCCCGCGACGAGCGCGTCGGCGCTCGGGTTGTGCAGCATGTAGACGTCGATGCGATCGCGACGAAGGCGCTTCCGCGATCGCGCGACGGACTCTTTGAGGTACTCGGCGTCGAAGTGTTTGCGCGGCGGATCGGTCGTGCGATCGGTGCCGCCTTTCGTGACGACGATCACGTCGTCCTTTTTTTCGAGCACGCGACCGAGCATCGCCTCCATGCGACCCGCGCCATACGCGTCCGCGGTGTCGACGAGATTCATTCCCATCTCGAGACATCGACGCACGACCGCTTCGGCGTCTTTCTCTTCGACGGGCCCGTAGCCGTCGCCCGAAAGTCCCCACGTTCCGATGCTCATTTCGGACGCGAGCAAACCCGTTTTTCCGAGCGGCCTTTTCCGCACGACGGCAGCCTACCACGGTACTTTTACACCCCTGTTTTACCGACGAATTTGAACGATTTTTGGAACCGAGCCCCTCTCGTTGCTGTCGGTCTTTTTGAGAAGGGAACGGCAAAAAAAATCATGAAATCGTCGATGAAATTGGAAGCACAGGTCACCGAACTCTGGGGTGGGAACGCGATCGCGCAGAAGCACGTGAGCGAGGGTGGCGTGTCGTTCTTGGTGGGCGGAAACGAGATCGAGATCGCGCGCTGGGTGGGCGGCGACCTCGTCGTGACGCCGCCGGCGAACGCGAGCGTCTTCGTCGACAGGCTCATGATGACGGGAGAGCAGTTCACGCTCGGCGAAGGTCACACCGCCGACGTCATGTGCGGCGACTTCACGTTTCAGATTTCCGTGAGCGAGCAGGAAGAGCGCGCTCCGAAGGGCGTCGCCGGCGCCATCTTGGAAGACGCAGGTCTTCGCACGGTCGCGGGCTCGGGCATCGCGCACGCAGCGGTCCTCGCGGCCGTCGCGTTCTTCATGCCGTCGCTCGGACTCGCCGACGACGAGCTCGTGAACCGCCAGCAGATGCTCGACTTGAAGGCGTACATCCAGAGCGCCGCGGAGCGCGAGCAAGACGTGAAGCCGCAAGACGCGACGCAAGGCGACACCGGCGTGAAGTCGGACGCGTCGGGCGGCATGAAGGCGAAGAACGAAGAAGGCGCGATGGGCGGATCGAAACCCGTCGAGAAGCCCGGGCGCTGGAGCGCGAAGGGCGACGAGAAACCCGAGAACGCGCAGCTCGCGCGCGAGCACGCGCTGAAGGAAGCCGCTGAGTTCGGCATGATCGGTCTCCTCGCGACGGCCGCTTCGGATCCGAACGCGCCGGTGGTTCCTTGGGGCAACGTGCTCGCGGGATCGGATCGCGAGAGCCACATGGGCAACTTGTGGTCGGGCGACATCGGCGATGCGCTCGGCACGGGCCTCGGTCTCTCCGGCGTCGGTGATGGCGGCGGTGGCAAAGGCGAAGGCATCGGCATCAACGACTTCGGCGGTCTCGGTCGCACGCTCGATCAACGCATCGGCAACTGCGGCGGCGACGCGCACTGCGGCTACGGTCACGGAAGCGGACGCCTCCCGCCGACGCACGTCTCGGTCGGTCCGCACCTCGATTGGAAGGGCGAAGTGAAATCCAACGGTCGCCTCGACCCGGCCGTCATTCAACGCATCGTTCGTCAGAACTCGGGTCGCTTCGTCGGCTGCTACCAAGACGGTCTTCGCACGAACCCGAACCTGCAAGGTCGCGTCGAAGTCGCCTTCGTGATCGACCGCAACGGCGAAGTGAGCGCGGCGCGTGACACGGCCGGAAGCGATCTCGCCGACGCGAACGTCCGCTCCTGCGTCGTCCGTTCGTTCCACAGCCTGAGCTTCCCCGAGCCCGCAGGCGGCATCGTCACCGTCACGTACCCGTTCTCGTTCAGTCCGCAGTGAACCAGTAGTGATACGAAGAAAAGGACCCCTCTCGAGCGACGAGCTCGAGGGGGGTTTCGCTTTTTGTGTCGCTCGCGGGAATCGTGAATGTCTTCTCGCTCCACGTCGCGGTGAAGTCGTCCTCGCCGAGCTCGAGCGTCGTGACGAGATCGCCGCTCGCGCGCACGTCGATCACCGTGCGACCGCGCGTCGGCGCGATGCGCGCGATGCATCGTGCCGATTTTCCAGCCGCGAGGTGCGCGACGAAGCGATCCGCCATGCGCGATCCGCGCCCGCCGTCGATGATGCGATCGCCCGTCATCGTGTAGCCGTCGCCGACGACCTCTTCGTTGTCGTGCGCGAGGAGCGCGAACGCGTGCGCCGATTCGCTCTCGAGATCGGCGACGTCGAGCTCGTCGACGAACACGCTCGTGTCGGCCGAAAACGGTTTGTCGCCCGAGTGAAGCAGTGACCAGTCCGCGACGTACGCGCGCATGCTCTGCCCGCCGAGGATCGTCGAGTCGGTGACGGTCGCAGAGAAGAGCTCTTTGCCGAAGAACGCGTCGGTGCCCATCCAATCGGGGTAGACGATGAAGTGCGTCGGTAACGCTTCGCGCTTCATCTTCTCGTAGTGCTCGATGCGCGACGCGGTCCCGGCGACCCAATACTTCGCCTCGCCGTTCGTCGTGAGGCCGACGATGTCGAACGTCGTGCGATCGCTGAAGTACGCGATCGCGCCGGTGTCGTTCACCGCGACGAGCGCGTCTTCTGGGAGATGATCGTGCGCCCAGCGACCGATCTTCACGTGCTGTTGATCGATGCCGCGCGCGGAGTTCGCGACGTCGTCGATGACCCAGTCGAGGCGCACGACGAACGCGCCCGCGAAGAATCCGAGCAGCATCGGTATGCCCGCGCGCGCGCGCGGATGAAGGAGCGTCGCGACCTCGCCGAGCATGCTCGCGAGACACGCGAGGCCGATGAGCCAGCCCGTCGCGAACGGCCACAAGTAGCGGAGGCGATTCCACAAGAACGTGACGTAGAAGCACGGCACGATGATCCCGAGCGCAATGCCGACGACGAACGTCGCGCGCACGAGCTTCTTTTTGTAGAAGCCCGCGACGATGGTCGCGACGAGCCCCATGATCGCGACGGGCATCGCGTTCGACGGCAAGAACTCTTGCGACCACACGAGCCCGTTGAGGAGCGTCTTGTAGAGCGTCTTCAAGTTGTCGAGCACGGCGCCGTAGAGCGCGGGGCCGACGTAATACGGATTGCCGACGAGGAGCTTCGCCGTCGCCGTGTTCGCGCGCGACGATCCCGTGAACGCGCGGAGCAGAAGCGGCGTGGCGAGCGCGCCGGCGAACGCGAGCACCGCGAATGGGCGCTCGATCATTTTCCCGTGGCGCGGAAAGATGCCGAGCACGACCGCGATCGCCATCGCGACGACCGCGCCTTCGGGACGAAGCATCGCGACGATGAACGCCATCGCCACGAGCTCCCATCTTCGCTTTGGCGTGCGATTCGCTGGGTCCTCCCGCCATTCCGATGCGCGCCGCGCCGAGCGCGTCATCGCCCACGCAAACGGGACGACTTCCATTCCGCTCGCCGCGCACCAGGTGAACGCGGAGAACGAGAGCACCATGAGCGCGCTGCCCGCCCCGCCCCATTTGCCCGCGAGCGGCTTCGCGAGGTGATAGCTCTCGTTCGCAAGCGCGCCGAGCGCAACGAATCCGAAGAGCCATGCGGGCCACAAGATCGCCGTCCCGCGAAAACCGATCGCGTAGAACGGCGCGAGGAGCGTTGGCCAGAGCACGCTCGTCGCTCCGCTCGTCGGCGGCATCGACGCTTGATAACGAAACGGATGAAGCTCGGCGATCGCGCGCGCGTATTGGAAATGGATGAACGAGTCGTCGAGCGTCGCGCACGGCTCGTGGACTTCGGCGAAGACCATGCGCAGCGTGCGCCACGCGAGCACCGCGGTGACGATCGCGATGGGCACGCTCGGAAAGAGCTTTCGCGTGTCGAGCTTGAGCTTCAAACGTGCCGACGGTAGCGCTAATGATTCCGCGCGTGAAACCTTATGCGGACGCGCCGCGATTGCCGGACGGCGAGCACATCGCCGTCGGCGACGTGGTCCGCGGCGCGTTCGTCGAGATCGAGCTTGGTCCGGGACGCGGCGTGTTCATCCAAGAGCGCGCGGCGGCCGAGCCCACCGCGGCGATTTTGGGGCTCGAGATTCGGCGCAAATGGGCGTCGATCGTCGATGGTCGTCTCGCGAAGCTCGGCATCGCGTCGCGCGCCCGCGTGTTCGCGGAAGACGCGCGCGTCGCGCTCCCGCGGCTCGGACCCGATGCGAGCGTCAGCCGGATCTTTTCGCACTTCCCCGATCCGTGGTGGAAGAAGCGGCACGAGAAGCGCATCGTGCTCGCCGCGCCCGTCGTGAACGAGATCGCGCGCCTGCTCGTGCGCGGTGGCGAGCTCTTCGTGCAGACCGATGTGGAGGAACGCGCGACGCAGCTCGAAGCGCTCCTCGCGTCGGATGCGCGCTTCGCGCCCGCGGGCGATGCGCCCGGATCGGCGCGGCTCGCGGAGAATCCGTACAACGCGCGCAGCCCGCGCGAGAAGCGCGCGATCGCGGACGGGCTCCCGATCTACCGCTTGCGATTCACACGCGCGTGAGCCTGCGCGAGGCTTCGTGCAGACGCGTCGCGTCGGGGCTTTGCGTGTCGAAGATGGCGCGCGATTCGTCGTCGGGCAAAAACGAACGGCGCGCCTCGAACGTCTCGCGCGCTTCGGCGATCGCCGCGCGCGCGCCTTCGAGATCGCCCACAGTCTCGAGGAGCTCCGCGCGCACCGTGAGCATGTACATGTCGCCCACCGCGTGCGTCGCGAGCCCGCGCAAGATCGCGAGCGCGCGATCCGACGCGGCACGCGCTTCCTCGAGGCGACCGCGATGGCGGAGCACGTCCACGAGAACGCCTTCGCCGTACATGCGCACGACGGCGGTCGGTGCGCGCTCCACGCCCGATCGCGCCGCGCTCTCCGCTTCGTCGAGCTCGCCGCGGGCGAGCAGCGCGCGCGCGATGCACAGGTGCGCGAGCGACATCGATCGCGGCGCCTCGATCTCCGCGCGCTTCAGCGCTTCGCGCGATCCTGCGAGCGCGGCGTCGAGATCGCCGAGCACGTAACGCACGAACGCGATGTTCTGCATCGCGTTGAGCTCCAGCGTCGCGAGCGCGCGCTCTTTCGCCGCGACGCGCGCGGCGTCGAACGCGGCGATCGATTCGTCGTATCGGCCGAGCCACATCTTCGCGAAGCCCAAATTCGACAGTTGAACCATGCGCCCGCGTTCGTCGCCGAGCTGGCTACGCACGCGTGCGCTCTCTTCGTGCACGCGCGCCATCGTCGTGAAGTCGCCGCGACCATACGCGCGAAGGCCCGTGCACATGCGGAGCACGTCGCTGATGTCGAGATCGGCGCGCGCTCGCTCGGGTGGAATGCGTTCGAGCAATCGAACGAGCTCTTCGTTCTTCGCGACGTGGCCCGTGACGAGAAGCGCGTTCGATACGTGTCCCGCTGCGATCGCCCACTCGACCAGCGACGCGTCGCTCGGCGCACATGCAAGGAGCTTGTCCGCGACGACGAGCAGCTCGTCGATCGCACCGCCGAAGCTCGCCGCCCAACCGAGCATGCGAAGCGCGTGGTAATGCGTCCGCGAATTGGGCGTCGCGAGATCCACCGCGCGCCGCGCGGTCTTCGCGCAGTCTTGCGTCTCCCCACGCCATCGATGCGCCTCCGCCGCGAGCACGAGGGCGTCGGCGAGCGCCGGTCCCTCCGCGCCGCACGCCTCCGCGCGCTTCACGCACTCCAAGACCATCGCGAGATCGCCGGCGTCGAACGCCGCCCTCGCGGAACGCGTGTATTCTACAACTGCCCGATCGAGCTGCCCTCCGCGCTCGCGGTGCTGGGCGAGCACGAACGGGTCGGTCTCGCCCGCGCTCTCGAGCCAATCGGCTGCGAGCGCGTGCCCGAGGCGGCGATCGTCCTCCGTGAGCATCGCGTACGTCACGTCGCGCACGAGCGCGTTGCGAAACGCGAGCTCGCGCTGCGATCCGAGCCGCGACTCCGCGCGCAGATCGATCATCTCGCGTTGCGCGAGCGCATCGAGTCGCGTGTTCGTCTCGGCGCGCACGCGCTCGCTCGTCGCAGTCGCGCCGCCGAGGAGCGCACACACGCCGTCCGTCCAGAACGACGTCCCGAACAGCGCCGCCGCGCGCAGCACGCGCCGCTCCGCGTCGGGGAGCGACTCGACTTGCGAAGAGACAATCGCGAGGAGCGATTCGGGCGCGTCCGTCCGACCTTCCGCGGCCGCACGCACGAGCTCTTCGAGGTGAAGCGCGTTTCCGGACGCGAGCGTCACGATGCGATCAATCGATTCTTCGGCCGCGTTCTCGAGCATCGCGCGCACGAACGTCGCCGCGGCCTTCTTGCCGAGCGACGGGAGCGGAATGCGCTGGACCGCGCGTGACCACAGATTCGGAAACACCGCGTCGATGTCGGGTCGCGCGAGCGCGAGCGCCAAGATGGGCGACTCGCTCAAGTCGAGCATCATGTCCTCGATGAGCTTCGCCGTCGGCAGGTCTCCCCACTGAAAATCCTCCAGCACGACGAGCACCGGTCCACGCGCGGCCTCTCCGCGAAGCCACGCGCGCCACGATTGTCGGATGCGGTCGCCCATCAATCGTGGATCGCGTCGCGCCGCCGCGACTTGCTCGCCTGGGTCGACGAGCTTCATGCCGCAGACCTCCGCGATGAACTCGGCGACGTGCGTCTCGCCATCGGCGACCACGGTGCCGACGCGCGCAGCGAGCTTTGCCCAACGCGCTTCGGGCGTGTCGTCGTCGCTCACGCCGAGCTCGCGCCGGACCGCCGCACCGAGCGCAGCGAACGGCGAGCCCGCGGTCGTCGCGTCCGCTTTCGCGCGGAGCATCAGCGACGGTTGCTCGTGCGATTTGATCCCCGCGAGCATCTCGTAGAGGAGCCGCGACTTCCCGAGGCCCGCGTCGGCGACGACGAGCACCGCGCGCGCGATCCCTTGCTCGCACACGTCGGCCCACGTCGCGAGGAGCGATGACAGCTCGCGCGCGCGCCCCACGAAAGGCGTGGGCTTTCCGAGAAGCGTGTATTGTGCACGTATCGGCGCGCGGCCGCGGAGCGCGTGCGCGTTCGTCGCCTTGCCGCGGAGAATGTCGAAGTCGCTCCCGAGGAGCGCGGCGGTCGTGTCGTCGATCAAAATCGGAAGCGGTCGCGAGAGCGGCGCTTGATCGAGTCGCAAGAGGCCCGCCGCGCGCTCGAACACGCCCGAGTATCGCGAGCTCGACGTGCTCTCGCCGGACATCGACATCGTTTGCGTCGCGTCGTCGTCGATGTCGTCGCCGCGACCCGTCGCGAGGACGATGGGCGCATCGGGCAGCACGTGGCGGAGCTCGAGCGCGCAACGCGCCGAAATGCGCGCGAGCTCCGTCGCGTTCTCGCGTCCGCTCACGACGACGACGACGGATCCATTCGCGAGCGCCTCGGCGCGTCCGCCAAAATCGTTCGCGACGGTGCGCACGACGCCCGCTTCGACCTTGCCGCTGAGCACCATGAGCGAGAGAAGGCGCCGCTCGCGAAGCGTGAGGCCGCTCGGCGCGGGCGCCGCGATCGTCACGGGGATCTCGCTCGTGTCGAGCGCGTCGAGCATGCGGACGACGACGCCACAATCGGCGTAGCGATCGTCCGGTTCCTTCGCGAGCATCTTCGAGATCACGGCGCCCACGGCCGGCGGCACGCTCGGCACGAACGCGCACACGTCGGGCGCTTCGTCGAACAAGAGATGCGCGAGCACGGCGATCGCGTCATCGCCATCGAACGGCGCGCGACCCGTGAGGCACTTGAACATGAGCGCGCCGAGCGCGAACACGTCGGCGCGCGCATCGACGGCTTGCCCGCCGCGCGCTTGCTCGGGCGCCATGTAGCGCGGTGTTCCGATCACGGTGCCGACTTGCGTGAGCCCGACGGCGAGCCCCGTTCGCGCGACGCCGAAATCGAGCAGCACGGGGTCTTCGATGTTTCCTTCGCGCAAGATGATGTTGCCCGGCTTCACGTCGCGATGAACGATGCCGTGCTCGTGTGCGTGCGCGAGCGCCGACGCGACGGCGCGCCCGAGCGCGATCGCCTGCGCGATGGGGAGCGGTCCGCGCTTCACGCGTCGCGAGAGCGTGTCGCCTTCGACCCATTCCATCGCGACGAACGCGCCGTCGCTCTCCGCCATCCCGTGCGCGACGTAGCGCACGATGCCCGGGTGCGTGAGACGCGACAGCGCTTGGGCTTCACGCGCGAGCCGCGCGAGATCTTCGGGTCCAGTTGCGCGGAGGATTTTCAGCGCGACGAGATCGAGCGTCTGCTTGTCGCGCGCGCGATACACGTCGGCCATGCCGCCCGAGCCCGCGAGCGCTTCGATCGCGAAGCGCCCGGCGATGACCTCACCTAGATTCACACCGTTGTTACAAGTTGAACTTGTAACGAGCAGTGCCGTCTACAGGCACGTTGACGGTCGTCGATTGGGTCTTTCCTTCGCCCGTCGTGCACGTCACGCGGTGATTTCCCGACGAGAGCTCGATGCCTGCGAGCGGCGTCGGTCCTTTTGCCGCGCCGTCGACGGACACGTTGCACCACCCGCCCGACGCGCCGACGTTCAGCTTGCCCGATCCCCTGGGCGCGACTTCGACGTTCGTGTGTCCACCGGTGCTCACGACCGTGACGGCTTTGATCAGCGTCACGTCGAAGTGCTTCTTCTCTTGCGCCTGCGCGATGAACTTCGTCTCGTAGTCGACGTAACCCGGAGCCGAGACGATGAGCTTGTGCTGCTCGCCCGACGAAATGCCGTCGACCGACGTCGTCGAATATTTTTTCCCGTCGAGCGAGAGCGTCGGCGTCACGCTCGACGGAAGCACCGTCACGTCGAGCACGACCGAACCTTTCTTGAGCGTCACCTTCATCGTGTTGGTGGGCGCCGTGTCCGTCAGCGTGATCGATTCACGGTGCGACTCGAATCCGTCCTTCGACAGGCGCACTTCGATCGCGTGGCCCGTGCTCGTCGGCAGCTGCGAGATCGTCGCGGGCGTCACGTCGGCGCGCATGTCGCCGTCGATCCAAATCGCGGCGCCGGGCGGATCCGAGGTGATCTCGATCGAGCCCTTCGCGACGGGAGGTTGCGAGGCGGTCGCTTGCTGCTGCGCGGCGAGCTTCGCTTGCTTCTGCTTCATCACGTAGACGGTGCCGCCGATTCCACCGATGACTGCGAGCAGCGCGACGATCGCGCCGATCGCTGCGACGCCGCTCCGACGCGCGGGAATCTCCGTGAGCGTGTGCGCCGCGGCAGGCGTGCTGAGCAGCGCTTGCGACATGTCGAGCGTCGAGTCGAGCGGCTGCTGCTGCTCGATGATGTCGGCGAGCTGCTTGCCTTGGAGGAGCGCTTCCTTTTGCGATTGGAGCTTGTCCTCGAAGAGCCCCTGCATGAATTGGCTGAGCGCGATGTTCGACACCGCGATGCGGTTGTCGCGGACGAACGTCTCGAGATCGCGCTGCATGTCGCGCGCGCTCTGATAGCGCTCGTTCACGTCCTTCGAGAGCGACTTCATCACGATGCGCTCGAGCTCCGGCGGATAACCCGGACGCACTTGCGACGGCTTCGGATAATCGCGCTCGCAAATGAGCTTGAGCGTCTCGAACTCGCTCGCGCCCTTGAACAAGCGCTTGCCGGTCGTGAGCTCGAAGAGCATGACGCCCGTCGCGAAGATGTCGGAGCGCGCGTCGATGTGCTCGCCGCGCGCTTGCTCCGGCGACATGTACGGGACTTTGCCTTTGAGCTTTCCGCTCTTCGTCTCGTTTTGCGATTTGTTGTCGCTCTTGGCGATGCCGAAGTCGACGATCTTCACGTCGCCCGAGAACGTGACGACGACGTTCTGCGGAGAGATGTCGCGGTGAACGATGTTCAGATCGCTGCCCGTCGAGATCGCGCTTCTCGTGCGCGTACGCGAGGCCCGCGCACATGCCGATCACGATCGCGAGCGCGTGCTCGAGCGGAAACTCCGGCACGCCCTTCACCTTCATGCCGCGCACGATCGAGCGAATGTCTTCGCCGTGAACGTGCTCCATCGCGATGAAGTACAAGCCCTCGGCCTGATCCGACGTCGAAGATCTGGACGATGTTCGGGTGCGAGAGCGTCGCGGCGATGCGCGCCTCGTGGAGCAGCATCTCGATGAACGCTTTGTCTTGGTTCATCGACGGCAAGATGCGCTTGATGACGATCAGCTTCTCGAAACCAGCGACGCTCTTTTGAATCGCGAGAAAGAGCTCCGCCATGCCGCCCTTCGCGAGCACGCGAAGCAGCGTGTATTTTCCGAATCGCTTCGGGAGTCCGTCTTCGTTCGTTTGAATCGGACCCGACGTTTGCGCGACGGGCACGCCGGGTTTCGACAAACCGGATTTCGATCCCGCGGGAACGGGCACGCCTGGATTCGAGCTCGGCACGCCGGGATTCGACACGCCAGGATTCGACGTTCCTGGATTCGATGGACGCGGCAATTGCGGTGAAGACACCGATGCCGCTGCCGGATTTGGACCCGACATGGAAGGCGACGACACGCGCGGCGGCGGCACCGGCGGAGGCTTGGGAGGATCAGCCATTCGAAAAACTAGATGAGCGATTAAACGCTAGACTGCGCGGCCCTCCATCGCAATGACAACCATCCGGCGATCCCTCACCTTGGCCATGTACGCACATGTGCGCTTCGCCGTATTCGCGATCGTCGCGTTCTTGGGTGCGTCGCTTCCGATCGCCGCCATGGCTCAGTCGTCCATCTACGAATCGGGTCCGTATCTCTCGCAGCTCACTTCGCATTCTGTCGTCGTGCGCGTCGAGACCGAGAACGCCGAAGAGCTGACGCTCTCGATCGAGCCGGGCAAGCTCCACGTGGGCGACGATGGGCCCAAAGCCAAAGTTCACTCGCTCGAGATCGACCATCTCGCGCCGAAGACGACCTACCACTATGCCGTCAGCAGCAACCGCGGCGGCAAGGAGGAGGGCGCGTTCACGACCGCTCCCGCCGACGACGACGCGGGCAACGTCCACTTCATCCTCTTCGGCGACGATCGCGGCGGCACGACGACGCACGAGCTCATCGTCAAACGCATCGCCGACGAGCCCGTCGATTTTCTCTTCAACACGGGTGACCTCGTCGCCGACGGCCGCATCGGCTCGCAGTGGGAAAACTTCTTCGACATCGAGGACAAGCTCCTGCGCGAGCACTGCCTCTTCACCGCGATCGGCAACCACGAGCTCGTTCAAGAGAACGGCGCATCGTTCTTGAAATATTTCGGCACGACCGAGCAGCAGCAAAAGCATGTATTCTACAACACGTTCCGCTGGGGTTTCCTGCGGGTTTTCGTGCTCAACGGCGAAGGCGCCTTCCTCGGCGAGGACCGCGCGTGGCTCGAGCGCGAGCTGCAAAAGGCCGACGTCGAGCCGAACCTCCAGTGGCGCATCGTGCTCGTGCACGCGGGCCCGTTCTCGTCCGGCCTCCACGGCGACAACGACAAGATGCACGGCGCGGAGATCCCGAAGCTCCTCCGCGATCACCACGTCGATTTCGTCCTCGCGGGTCACGACCACATCTACGAGCGCGGCGCGAGCGACGGCATTCGCTACATCGTGAGCGGCGGCGCGGGCGCACCGCTCTATCCCGTGAAGCACGCGCGCGCGAGCGCGCGCAAAGTCGAGTCCGCGTATCACTACGTCGTCTTCGATCTCGGCAAGGACCGCGGGAGGATCGTCACGAAGCGCGCCGACGGATCCGTGCTCGAAGAGATGGGCTTCACGAAGACGAACATGTGGAACGACGACGGACCTTCCATCGGCGCGCCGCAAGAGGCGACGAACGCGCCTTCGCCCGGTTCGAGCGGAAACGATGTGCCGCCCGAATCCACGCCGAGCCAGCCGGACAAACCGAAGAACGGCGTCTACGTGTTCATCGGCGTCGCGATCGCCGCGGTCGTCGCGTTCGTCGCGATGCGTCGCCGCAAACGCGAGGTTTGATGTACGCTCGGACCTCGATGCGGAGCCTCTTCATCTCCATCGCAGCCATCCTCGCGACGAGCGCGTGCGCGACGTATCACGACGAGCTCCAGCGCGGTCAGCAGGACTACGAGAAGAACGAGCACGAGCGTGCGCTCGCCGTGTTCCGCGCGCTCGAGCCCGACCAAGGTCATTTCGATACGAGCGAAGAGGCGCGCTACGCGTACCTCCGCGGCATGACCGACTACCGCATCGGCTATCGCGCCGACGCGCGCCATTGGCTCGCGATCTCGAAGGCCATCGAAGACAAAAACAACGACGCGATCCCCGCCGAGTGGAAGACGCGCCTCGTCACGATCCTCGCCGAGCTCAACGACGAGGTGTACGGCGGCGGCATGAGCGCGCTCGGAAACGACGGGAAAAAAGCCAAAAAAGACGAGCCGCTCAAGCCCGCGAAAAAGAGCGAAGACGAGCCCTGAGACGGGAACTTCGGCCGAGAGCAGGCCACACTTGGAGAGTGAGAAAGCTCACGCTGCCGAGTCTCGTCCTTTGTCTCGTGGGTTGCGGCGCTGCCACACCCGTCGCTTCTGCACCGCCATCGAAGCTCGTCGTCTCGTCACAAATCGTGACGCAAGAACGCGACACGACGGAGCCCGAGCTCCTCGCGCGCGCCGAGCGCGAGCTCCTCGCCGGCGAGTACGCCGCAGCGAAACGCGACTTCGAGCTCCTCCTGAAATCGAATCCGTCGGACGCCATCATGCCGATGGTGCTCTTCGATCTCGGCACCGTGTACGAAGCGCTCGCCGAACGCGAGAGCGCGCGCGACGCGTTTCACCTCGTCGCCGCGAAATTTCCCGCGCTCCCGCTCGCGCGCAACGCGCTCGTGCGGTGCGTGTGGCTTCACGCGTTCCTCGAAGAATGGAAGCCGCTCGGCGAGACGGGCGACGCGCTCCTCGTGCGCAACGATCTCGACGTGCTCGATCAGCTCGCGGGCCTCGGCGCGCGCGCACTCTCGCGCGCGGAGCTCGGCGAGACGACGCTCGCGATGCGCGACATCCAAAAGGGCCTCGACATCATCGAGGACCGTCACATCGGCATGGTCGAGAAGCTCCCGCCCGCTGGCGCGCAAATCAAATTCGCGCTCGGCGAGACGCGGCGCATCGAGACCGAGCGCATCGCGCTTCGACCGGTCGGCGACGATTTCGTCGCGAAGGTGAGCGCGCGCTGCCAAGGTCTGCTCGACGCGCAACGCGCATACGCCGACGCGATGCGCACGACCGACGCGCACTTCGCGATGATGGCCGGCTATAGGCTCGGCGCGATGTACCAAAAGCTCCACGCCGAGCTGATGAGCATCCCGCCCGACGGCTTCGCGAAGAACGAACGTCAGCGCCAAATCTTCTACGGCATGATGCACGTCCGCTATCGCGCGCTGCTCGACAAGGCGCTCATCATGCTGAACACGACGCTCGACGTCGCCGACAAGGTCGGTGACAAATCCGCGTGGGTCGAGCGCGGTCGCGACGCGAAACGTCAGATGGAAGCCGCGATCGCCGAAGAGAAAGAAGCGATCGCGAAATTCCCGTTCACCGAAGAGGAGCTCGAGAAGGCGCTCCGCATCATGCAGGAGAAAGCGGAAAAAGAAGCATCGTCGCGGCACTGATTGCTTTATCCTCCAGCGTGAGGAGGTCTTATGTCGCGTCGACTCTCGTTGATCGTGGTGAGTGGCTCGTTGGTCGTGATGGCCGGTGTTTCTGCGTGGAGCTGCGGCGGGGGTGAAACGACGACCGACGCAGGCAACGACGGCACGACACCCGACACAAGCACACCGGACACGAGCACGAAGGACTCGTCGAACGACGTCACCGCGAACGACGCGTCGGATGGCGCTGTCGGTCCGCGTTGCACGACATCGAAACCGTTCGGAGCGCTGACGCTCGTCGCGGAGCTCGGGTCTGCCGATGGCGGCGCGAGCGGCGCGCGACTCACGAACGATTCGCTCACGGTGTACTACGCGACCGCGGCCGGATTGAATGGCAACATCGAAGTCGCGACGCGCGATGCGTCGACGTCGACGTTCGGTGCCTCGGCCCAGCTCTTCACGCTCGCCGACGCCGCGGTTCAAGGGCTGGATCCGAGCATCAGCCCCGACGGGCTCACGCTCTATGCTCAATTCAACCCGAGCAATTTCGTCGAGGTCGTCTACGGCACGCGCGTGAGCAACACGTCGAACTGGAATTACTCGACCGGCGTTCCCAATCTTTCAGGCAGCGCGCCCAACCACGGAGCGCCCTATCTCCAGGGCGACAACTCGACGCTTTGGTACGCCGCGCGTGTCACGCCCGACGGCGGCGTGACGCAAGGCAACGGATCACTCGACATCTTCAACGGCCAAGTCACCGGTGCCGGACAGCTTGCCAACCTCGCCGCGGTGAACGAGCTCAACGGAACGTTCGACGAGACCAGCCCAGCGATCACGTCGAGCGGGCTCACGATCTTCTTCGCGCGCAAGGAAGCCGGCGACGGTGGCACGAGCACCACCTTCCACGTCTACACCACGACGCGAGCTGCGACGTCCGATCCGTTTCCCGTACCGACGCTCGTCCCCGAGCTCGACGACATGCCCACGACCAACACGAGCCCCACGTGGATCGCGCCCGACAACTGCGTGATTTACGTTCAAAGCGATCGCGGTGGTCCGGCGGGCGGCATCTACAGCGCTACACGCCCGCTCTAATCGGGTCTTCATTTCTTCAATGGGAGGTCTCATGTCACGTCGTCGTCTTTCGGTCGGGTTCGTCATCGGTTCGTTCATGACAGCAGCCGCTTCGTGGGCAGGATGCGTAGGTGACAGCACGATCACAGACAGCGGCGCGCCCGACACCACGACCGATACCGCGACGAGTCCCGACACCTCGACGAACGACTCGGGAGTCGACGCGCCGGTTGATGCGAAACCGCAGCCGTTCTGCACACCGAGCAAACCGTTCGGCCCGATCACGCTCGTACCCACGTTCGGTGGCGCCGACGGTGGAGCGAGCGGCGCGCGTCTCTCGAACGACTCGCTCACGATCTATTATGCGGCACCGGTTGGCCTCAACGGGCTCATCCAGACCGCGTCGCGCACGAGTCTCGCCGCCCAATTCAGCACGCCAGTGCCCGTGCCCACGCTGTCGGATGCCGGAATCTCCGGTCTCGATCCAAGCATCAGCCCCGACGGTCTCACGCTCTACACGCAGTTCAACCCGAGCAACTTCGTCGAGGTCATGTACGCGACGCGAGTCTCCGCTGACGCTGGCTTCTCCACGCCGACGGGCGTGACGGGTCTCTCGGGCGCCGCGCCGAACCACGGTGCGCCGTTCCTTCAAGGCGACAACTCGACGCTCTTCTACGCCGCGCGCGTCGCGCCCGACGGCGGACCCACACAAGGCGGAACCACGCTCGACATCTTCTACGGTGCGATCACCGGCCAAGGTCAATTCAGCAACGTGCTCGCGGAGAACGAGCTGAACACCGCGTTCGACGAGACGAGCCCCGCCATCACCCCGGACGGCCTCACGATCTACTTCGCGCGTAAAGAAGCAGCGGACGGCGGGACGAGCCTCTTGTTTCACGTCTACACATCGACACGCGGCGCGAAGAACGACCCATTCCCCGCGCCGACGCTCGTCCCCGAGCTCGACGACATGCCGACCACCAACACCAGCCCAACCTGGATCTCGCCCGACACCTGTGTGATCTGGTTGCAGAGCGATCGCGGCGGACCAGCCGGCGCGATCTACACAGCCACAAAACCGCTCTGACGCGTCCGATCCATCGGGTTTCCCCGTCTCATTTCGAGAGGGACGGATTTGGCTTTGGTTTTGCTTGCGGGCTACGCCGCGGTGCGCTAGCCTTCGCCGCCCATCTTCGGGGACAGCCCATCCCCGTAGGTGAACTACGTCCACTCGCTGGCGTAGCTCAATGGCAGAGCACCTGTTTTGTAAACAGGTGGTTAGGGGTTCAAGTCCCCTCGTCAGCTCCGCCCTTTCTTCCTTGTCCGTAGTAGGCGTCCGAAACCATCACCAACGAACACGTATTTTCCGGAGGGTTGCCCGAGCGGCCAAAGGGAGCAGACTGTAAATCTGCCGGCTTACGCCTTCGATGGTTCGAATCCATCACCCTCCACACGGCCACACGACGTCGCGGGAGTAGCTCAGTTGGTAGAGCGTCAGCCTTCCAAGCTGAACGTCGCCGGTTCGAACCCGGTCTCCCGCTCAGGTTTTTTGCAGAGAACTTCGAACACGATATTGCCCACCTAGCTCAGTGGTAGAGCACTTCCTTGGTAAGGAAGAGGTCACGGGTTCAAGCCCCGTGGTGGGCTCGAGCCCAAAAAGAGAGATCGTCATGGCGAAAGAAAAATTCGTACGCAGCAAGCCGCACGTGAACGTGGGAACGATCGGCCACATCGACCACGGCAAGACGACGTTGACTGCCGCGCTGGTGAAGGTTCAGTCGAAGAAGAACCTCGCGAAGGTGATCTCGTACGCGGACATCGCGAAGGGCGGCACGGTCCGCGACGCGACGAAGACGGTGACGATCGCCGTGTCGCACGTGGAGTACGAGTCGGAGAAGCGCCACTACGCGCACGTCGATTGCCCCGGCCACGCGGACTACATCAAGAACATGATCACGGGCGCGGCGCAGATGGATGGCGCGATCCTCGTGGTGAGCGCGCTCGACTCGGTGATGCCGCAGACGCGCGAGCACGTTCTTCTGGCTCGCCAGGTTGGTCTCAACCACATCGTCGTGGCGCTCAACAAGTGCGACGCGGTGGAAGACCCCGAGATGCTCGACCTCGTCGAGATGGAAGTGCGCGAGCTTCTCAACAAGTACAAGTTCCCCGGCGACACGGCGAAGATCATCCGCGTGGCGGCGTTCCCGGCGCTCAACGGCGACGCGAAGTGGGAAAAATCGATCGATGAATTGGTCGCGGCGCTCGACTCGGAGATCCCGGATCCGGTTCGCGACATCGACAAGCCGTTCTTGATGGCGATCGAAGACGTGTTCTCGATCAAGGGCCGCGGCACGGTCGCGACGGGACGCGTCGAGCGCGGCATCGTGAAGGTCGGCGAAGAGATCGAAATCGTCGGCTTCCGCGAGACGCGCAAGACGGTCGTGACGGGCGTCGAGATGTTCCGCAAGCTGCTCGATGAGGGTCGCGCGGGCGACAACATCGGCGTTCTCCTTCGCGGCATCGAGAAGGACGACATCGAGCGCGGGCAAATCCTCGCGAAGCCAGGCTCGGTGACGCCGCACAAGAAGTTCGAGGGTGAGGTCTACGTTCTCAAGAAGGAAGAGGGCGGACGTCACACGCCGTTCTTCACGAACTACCGCCCGCAGTTCTACATGCGGACGACGGACGTCACCGGCACCTGCCAACTCCCCGAAGGCACGAAGATGGTCATGCCCGGCGACAACATCACCATGACCATCGAGCTCATCACCGCCGTCGGCCTCGAGGAGCAAATGCGCTTCGCGATCCGCGAAGGCGGCCGCACCGTCGGCGCGGGGATCGTCACGAAAGTCATTGAGTAAGCGAACGAACGTCACGCTCGCCTGCTCGGCGTGCTCGGCGCGGAACTACAAGACGACGCGTCGAGTGGACCGGGTCGGGCAGATCGAGCTCCGCAAGTTTTGTCCACATTGCAACAAGCACACCGTCCACAAGGAAACGAAATAGCGCCCTTAGGGGTTTAGCTCAGTTGGTAGAGCAGCGGATTCCAAATCCGCAGGTCGTGGGTTCGAGCCCCTCAGCCCCTGCAACAAGAAGAAACACGATGACCGAAGAAGACAAAAAAGAAGAAGACAAGACGGAGCGTCCCGAAACGGACGAGACGGCCGAGGAGTCTTCGTCTGCTTCGGAAACGAAAGACGAGGCTGAAGAGAAGGTCGCGCTCGAGCCGACGGTGGAACCGAAACCCATCGTCGAAACGAAGCCGCACGACGACGGCCCCGCGCCCAACGCGCCCGTCCAACTCGGTTATCGCCGTTACGTCTTCGCCGCGTACATGGCAGCGGCGATTGCCATCGCGTTCCTCTCGACGAAGGTCATCGACTTTGCATGGTTCAAGACCGCGCAGTGGAAGCCGGAGTGGTTCGGCCAACACGTCGAGCCGGTCGACGAAGTCGTCGTCCTCATGGGCGGCGCCATCGGCGTCATCTTTGCCATTTACTACTGGCGCAACAAGAAGGTCCGCACGCTCATCGAAGAAATCGCCGAAGAGCTCACGCGCGTCACGTGGCCGAGTCGTCAAGAGGTCACGAACTCGACGACGGTCGTCATCATCGCGACGGCATTCGCGACGATCTTCTTCGCGCTGATGGATCAGTTTTGGCTCTGGGTCACCAAACACGTTTACGGATCATGAACGCAGCATCATCAAGCGGTAGCTCTGGGGTCGCCATGTCGAAGAAGTGGTTTGTCGTCCACACGTATTCGGGATTCGAGAACAAGGTGCGTGATGCGCTTCAACAGCGCATCAAAGAGCACCACATGGAGGATCATTTCGGCGAAGTCCTGATTCCCACGGAAACCGTGACGGAGCCGCGCGCGGGCGGAAAATCTCGCGTGCGCCAGAAGAACAGCTTCCCCGGTTACGTGTTCGTCGAGATGGAGATGAGCGAAGAGGCGTGGCACCTCGTGAAGGACACGCCGAAGGTCACCGGTTTCATCGGCAACCAGCGCCCGCAAGAAGTGAAGCCGCCGCAGATCGACGACCTTCGCAAGATCATCGTCGAAGGCGCCGTCAAACCGAAGCCGCGCGTCTCGTTCGAAGCGGGAAATCAAATCCGCGTGATCGACGGTCCATTCGCGAATTTCTCGGGCACCGTCGAAGAGGTCAATCCCGACAAACAAAAGCTCCGCGTCAAAGTTTCGATCTTCGGCCGCGCAACACCGGTCGAGCTCGACTTCGCCCAAGTCGAAAAGTCTGCCTGATTAATCAAATAGCGAACTACGGCCTGACGACTCTGATCAGCCAACCGTAGGAGCTGAGGAAATCCAAATGAAGAAGATCACCGGTTACGTCAAATTGCAGCTCCCCGCGGGCAAAGCCAACCCGGCTCCGCCCGTCGGTCCGGCGCTCGGCGCGCACGGCGTGAACATCATGGGCTTCTGCAAGGAGTTCAACGCGAAGACCGCCGGCGGCGACATGATCATCCCCGTCGTCATCACGGTCTACAGCGACCGCAGCTTCACCTTCATCATGAAGACGCCGCCCGTGAGCGTGCTCTTGAAGAAGGCCGCTGGGCTGCCCACGGCGAAGAAGCCGGGCGCGGGATCGAAGGAGCCGAACAAGAACAAGGTCGGCAAAGTGACGATGGCTCAAGTGCGCGAGCTCGCGAAGCAGAAGCTCTCGGACATGAACACCACGGACATCGAAGCTGCGATTCGCACGGTCAAGGGCACCGCGCGCAGCATGGGCATCGACGTCGTTTGACCTGCTCCGGCGCCTCCGGCGCCGATGGTTTGGTTTTTTCTCAGTTCGTTTTTCTTAGTTGTGAACCTCGAAGCACCACCGCCCGGCGAAGCACGTCCGGCAACGGTGGGAGATCGAAACGATCGAATAGGAGGCCAATGGCAAAAGTGTCGAAAAACCGCGCGAAGGTAGACGAGATCGTCGACCGAACGCGCAAGTACAGCGTCGAAGAAGCTGCTTCGCTCGTCAAAAAAGCGAAGTTTGCAAAGTTCGACGAGACGGTCGATATCGCAGTTCGTCTGGGCGTGAATCCCAAACACGCCGATCAGATGGTCCGCGGTGCGATCGTTCTTCCTCACGGGACCGGGCAGACCGTTCGTGTCCTCGTGTTCGCTCGCGGCGAAAAAGACCGCGAGGCTCGCGAGGCCGGAGCCGACTTCGTCGGCGCCGACGACATGGTCGTCAAGGTCAACGAAGGTTTCATGGACTTCGATCGCGTCATCGCCACGCCCGACATGATGGGCGCGGTGGGCAAGCTCGGCCGAGTTCTCGGTCCGCGCGGGCTCATGCCGAACCCCAAGGTTGGCACCGTGACGTTCGACGTCGGAACCGCCGTTCGTGAGGCCAAGGGCGGCAAAGTGGAATATCGCGTCGAGAAAGCGGGAATCGTCCACGCGCGCGTCGGCAAATCGTCTTTTCAAGAAAAGGCAATTGCCGAGAACGCACTGGCGATCATCAACGCGCTCGTCAAAGCGAAGCCGTCCACTGCCAAAGGCACTTACCTCAAGAGCATCACGCTCAGCTCCACCATGGGCCCTGGCGTGAGGGTCGATCCAGCGCCCTTCCTCGGAACCGCTGAAGAGGCATGACGATGGAACGCACTGCGAAAGAAAAACAGATCGGCGAGATCAAGACGCGCTTCGACAAGATGACCGCTGCGGTCCTCCTCGACTTCAAGGGGATGACCGTGGAGCACGCGACCAAGCTTCGGTCGGAGTTCCGCAAAGCGGGCGTCGAGTACAAGGTCGTCAAGAACACGCTGGTCAAACACGCCATCAAAGGCTCTGCGTACGCCGGAAAAATCGACGGCGCGCTCGTCGGCATGACGGGCATCGCGTGGAGTTACGAAGATCCCAGCTCGGCCGCGAAGGTCGTCAAGGCCTTCAAGAAGGACGAAGCTGGCGACAAGCTCACCATCAAAGCCGGTCTCGTGGACGGGACGGTGCTCGACGCAAAAGCAGTCGAAGACCAACTCGCGACGATGCCCGGCAAAGACGAGCTCCGCTCGATGCTTCTCGCGACGCTCCAAGCGCCGATGCAGAACTTCGTTCGTTTGCTCAACGCGCCCGCGCAGAACTTCGCGTATCTGCTCAGCGCAAAAGAAAAACAAACTTCAAAGTGATTACGGAGAATTGAAAATGGCTGATCTCACCAAAGAACAAGTTGTCGACTTCCTCTCGAACATGCCGGTCATCCAGCTCGCTGAGATGATCAAGACCCTCGAAGACAAGTGGGGCGTCAAAGCGGCTCCGGTTGCCGTCGCTGGTCCGGCCGTCGCGGCGGGTCCCGCCGCTGCCGCAGTCGAAGAGAAGACCGAATTCTCGGTCGAGCTCAAGGCAGCCCCGGCCGACAAGAAGATCGCGGTCATCAAGGTGGTTCGCGAGATCACCGGCCTCGGTCTCAAAGAAGCCAAGGACCTCGTCGACGGCGCGCCGAAGCAACTCAAGGACGGCGTGGCGAAGGCGGAAGCCGAAGAGATGAAGAAGAAGCTCGAAGAGGCAGGCGCCACAGTCGAGCTCAAATAAAGAACTGAACAGGGAGAAGGGGAGGTTGGGAGACGTCTCCCAATCTCCTTCGCTCCCTGTCGTTCTTCTTCTTAATGCTTATGTTGCGGGTCTTTTCTTGATGGCGTGCGTTTAGGCAGGAGCGACGAATGGCGACGGCGATCCAGAGCAATTTTCGTATTCGTAAGAATCTCGGGCGTATTCAGAAGGTCATCGAGATTCCCAATCTGATCGACATTCAGAAAACCAGTTACGACAAGTTCCTGCAATCCAACGTGCCCGTGAGCGAGCGCCAGGAGGTTGGCCTTCAAGCCGTCTTCCGCAGCGTCTTTCCCATCAAGGACTTCAACGGCACGAGCGAGCTCGTCTTCGTTTCGTACAACTTGGAGAAGCCCAAGTACGACGTCGAAGAGTGTCGTCAACGAGGCATGACCTACGCCGCACCGATCAAGGTGACGACGCAGCTCATGATCTACGACACGGACGACGCGGGTCAGCGCATCGTTCGCAACATCGCCGAGCAAGAAGTCTACTTCGGCGAAATCCCGCTGATGACGGACACAGGAACGTTCATCATCAACGGCACGGAGCGCGTCGTCGTCTCGCAGCTCCACCGCAGCCCGGGCGTCTTCTTCGATCACGACAAGGGCAAGACGCACTCGTCGGGCAAGCTGCTTTATTCGGCGCGCGTGATTCCTTATCGCGGCTCGTGGCTCGACTTCGAGTTCGACCCGAAGGACATCATCTACGTCCGTATCGACCGCCGCCGCAAAATGCACGCGACCGTACTTTTGCGCGCGCTCGGTTATTCGACTCAAGACCTGCTCAACTATTTCTACAACACCGAAACGGTGTACGTGGAAAAGGGCGGCAAGTACGCGAAGAGCGTCGAATACGATCTCCTCGCGGGCCAACGCTCGACGCGCGACATCAAGGTCGGCGCGGAAGTCGTCGTCAAGAAGAACACCAAGTTCACCAAGGCGGCGATCAAGAAGCTCAAGGAAGGCAAAATCGATCGCCTCCAAGTCGATCCGGAAGAGCTCCAAGGCAAAGTCGCCGCGCACGACGTCGTCGATCAAGAGACCGGCGAAGTCCTCCTCGAGTGCAACGAGGAACTGACGCCGGCCAAGCTCGACAAGCTCCGCGACGCGGGCATCGACGAGTTCAAGATCCTCTTCATCGACGGTCTCAACGTCGGCTCGTATCTCCGCGACACGCTCCTCGCCGAAAAGGTGAAGACGACGGAAGACGCGATCATGGAGATCTATCGCCGTCTCCGCCCGGGCGATCCGCCCACGCTCGAGACTGCGAAGCAACTCTTCAACAACCTGTTCTTCAACCCCGAGCGCTACGATCTCTCGCGCGTCGGTCGCTTGAAGCTCAATTACAAATTCTATCGCGACCTTCCGGAAGAGCAGCGTCCGCCGCTCGACACGACGGTCCTCACCGCGCAAGACATCCTCGAGACCGTTCGTCACCTCATCGAGCTGAAGAACGGCCGCGGCTCGGTCGACGACATCGACCACCTCGGCAACCGCCGCGTGCGCGCGGTCGGCGAGCTCATGGAGAACCAATACCGCATCGGTTTGGTCCGCATGGAGCGCGCGATCAAAGAGCGCATGAGCATGTCGCAAGAGATCGACACGCTGATGCCGCACGATCTCATCAACGCGAAGCCCGTCAGCGCCGTCGTCAAAGAGTACTTCGGCTCGTCGCAGCTCTCGCAGTTCATGGACCAAACGAACCCGCTCTCCGAAGTGACGCACAAGCGTCGCCTCTCGGCGCTCGGACCGGGCGGTCTCACGCGCGAGCGAGCGGGCTTCGAAGTCCGCGACGTTCACCCGACCCACTACGGTCGTATCTGCCCGATCGAGACCCCTGAAGGTCCGAACATCGGACTCATCGCGTCGCTCTCGACCTACGCGCGCGTCAACGAGTTCGGTTTCGTCGAGACGCCCTATCGTCGTCTCGCCGAAGGCGGCCGCGTGACCGACGACGTCGCGTGGTTCAGCGCGCTCGAAGAAGAAGGCAAGTACATCGGCATGGCGACGGCGTCGATCGACGACCGCGGGAAGTTCCGCGATCCGCTCGTCTCCGCGCGCCTCAACGGCGACTTCCACATGGTCACGCCCGACATGGTCCAGCTCATGGACGTCGCGCCGAACCAGATGGTGTCCGTCGCTGCCGCGCTCGTTCCGTTCCTCGAGCACGACGACGCGAACCGCGCGCTCATGGGCGCGAACATGCAACGCCAAGCCGTTCCGCTCATCGGCACGCACGCGCCGTACGTGGGCACCGGAATGGAAGGCAAGCTCGCGCGAGACAGCGGCGTCTGCACGCTCGCGCGTCGCGATGGAACGATCGAGAGCGTCGACGCGACGCGCATCGTCGTTCGTCCCGACGGCGACAAGCCGGACCTCCCCGACATTTATCCGCTCCTCAAGTTCCAACGCTCGAACCAATCGACTTGCTACAATCAGAAGCCGATCGTTCGCGCGGGCGAGCACGTGATGGCGGGTGAAGTCCTCGCCGACGGCCCGTCGACCGACATGGGCGAGCTCGCGCTCGGACAGAACGTGCTCGTCGCGTTCATGCCGTGGCAGGGCTACAACTTCGAGGACTCGATCCTCGTCAGCGAACGCATCGCGAAGGACGACGTCTTCACGTCGATCCACATCGAGGAGTTCGAGTGCTTCGCGCGCGACACGAAGCTCGGCAAAGAAGAGGTCACGCGCGACATCCCGAACGTCGGCGAAGAAGCCTTGAAGGATCTCGACGAGAGCGGCATCGTCCGCATCGGCGCCGAGGTCAAACCGGGCGACATCCTCGTCGGCAAAATCACGCCGAAGGGCGAGACGCAGCTCTCACCCGAGGAAAAACTGCTCCGCGCGATCTTCGGCGAAAAAGCCGGCGACGTCCGCGACAGCTCGCTGCGCGTCCCCCCGGGCGTGAGCGGCATCGTCATCAACGCGCGCGTCTTCTCCCGTCGCAACACGGAGAAAGACGAGCGCGCGAAGGACATCGAAGATCACGAGCGCATGCGTCTCGAAAAGATGCGTGATGAAGAGATCGCGATCCTCCGCGACAGCTTCTTCCGAAGCGTGATGAAGACGCTCGTCAAACGCGAGACGACAGGCAAGCTCGTCGACGACAAAGGCAAAGTGCTCTTGGCGAAGGGCGTCGTCCTCACGGAAGACGTCCTCGATCCGGTTCCGCGCAAATACTGGGCGGAGCTTCCGGTGGACGGCGGCGAAGAAGTCGCGCAGAAGCTCACCGAGCTCGACGACGTCGTTCGCGTCCGCGAAGAACACTTCCGCGACAAGATCGACCGCTTGAGCAAAGGCGACGAGCTCCAGCCCGGCGTCATCAAGATGGTGAAGGTCTACATCGCCATCAAGCGAAAGCTCCAAGTCGGCGACAAGATGGCCGGACGCCACGGAAACAAAGGCGTCATCTCGCGCATCTTGGCCGAAGAGGACATGCCGTATCTGCAAGACGGCACGCCGGTCGACATCGTGCTCAATCCGCTCGGCGTTCCGAGCCGCATGAACGTCGGTCAGATCCTCGAGACCCACCTCGGTTGGGGCGCGCGCGTTCTCGGCGCCCAGCTGAAGTACATGCTCGAAGCGAAGTTCGGCGTTCAGCAGATCCGCGAGCACATCGTCGGAATCTACGAAGGCGATCCGGACATCGCGAAGTGGATCGGCAAAGTCAGCGATGACGAAGTGCGATCGATCGCGGCGAAGCTTCGTCGCGGCATCCACTACGCGAGCCCCGTGTTCGACGGCGCTCAAGAACGTCAGATCAAGAACACGCTTTCTCTCGCCGGCCTGCCGACGAGCGGACAAGCGGTGCTCTTCGACGGGCGCACCGGCGAAGCGTTCGATCAAGAAGTGACGGTGGGCGTGATGTACATGCTCAAGCTTCACCACTTGGTCGACGACAAGATCCACGCGCGCTCGATCGGTCCGTACTCGCTCGTCACGCAGCAACCGCTCGGCGGCAAGGCGCAGTTCGGCGGTCAGCGTCTCGGCGAAATGGAAGTGTGGGCGATGGAAGCGTACGGCACGGCCTACGCGCTCCAAGAGTTCCTCACGGTGAAGAGCGACGACGTCATGGGCCGCACGCGCATGTACGAGTCGATCGTCAAAGGCGAATACACGCTGGAGCCGGGTCTCCCCGAGAGCTTCAACGTGCTCATCAAAGAGCTCCAAGCTCTTTGCCTGAATGTGGAGTTGGTCGAGCCGGGCGCTGCCCGTGATCAGGCGGCGGAGGAATAAATGCGCGACATTTTCAGCTTCTTCGAAAAACCGAAGGATCCGCTCTCTTTCAGCGCGATGCGGATCTCGCTCGCCTCTCCGGAAAAAATCCGCGAGTGGTCGCACGGCGAGGTCAAAAAGCCGGAGACGATCAACTACCGAACCTTCAAGCCGGAACGCGACGGGCTCTTCTGCGCGAAGATCTTTGGCCCGGTGAAGGACTACGAGTGCAACTGCGGCAAGTACAAGCGCATGAAGCACCGCGGAATCGTGTGCGAGAAGTGCGGCGTCGAGGTGATTCAGTCGAAGGTGCGTCGCGAGCGCCTCGGCCACATCAACTTGGCGACGCCCGTCGCGCACATCTGGTTCTTGAAGAGCCTCCCGAGCCGCATCGGCGCGATCCTCGACGTCACGCTCAAGGATCTCGAGAAGGTTCTCTACTGCGAAGCGTACGTCGTCATCGATCCGAAGGAGACGGCGCTCGCGAAGGGTGAGCTCCTCAGCGAGGAACGCTACGCGCAGATCCTCGAAGAGTACGGCGACGACAAATTCTCCGCCGGCATGGGCGGCGAAGCGGTGCTCGAGATGCTCAAGGGCGTCGACGTGCACCAACTCTGCGAGTCGCTCCGCGGCGAGATGCGCACGGCGACGAGCGAGGCAAAGCGCAAGAAGATCGTGAAGCGCCTCAAGGTGTGCGAGGCGTTCCGCGAGTCAGGCAATCGTCCCGAGTGGATGATGCTGACGGTCATCCCGGTTCTTCCGCCGGATCTCCGCCCGCTCGTTCCGCTCGACGGCGGCCGCTTCGCGACGAGCGATCTCAACGATCTCTATCGCCGCGTCATCAACCGCAACAACCGCTTGAAGCGGTTGCTCGAGCTCAACGCGCCCGAGATCATCATCCGCAACGAGCGCCGCATGCTGCAAGAAGCAGTCGACGCGCTCTTCGACAACGGTCGCCGCGGCAAGACGATCACCGGCCCGAACAAGCGTCCGCTGAAATCGCTCAGCGACATGCTCAAGGGCAAGCAAGGTCGCTTCCGCCAGAACCTCCTCGGCAAACGCGTCGACTACTCGGGCCGCTCGGTCATCGTCGTCGGCCCGTCGCTCAAGCTCCATCAATGCGGTCTTCCGATCAAGATGGCGCTCGAGCTCTTCAAGCCGTTCATCTACAACAAGCTCGAAGAGCGCGGCTTCGTCAACACCATCAAGTCTGCCAAGAAGATGGTCGAGAAGGAGCGCCCCGAGGTCTTCGAGATCCTCGAAGAGTGCGTGAGCGAGCACCCGGTTCTCTTGAACCGCGCGCCGACGCTTCACCGCCTCGGCATCCAAGCGTTCGAGCCCGTGCTGATCGAAGGCAAAGCGATCCAGCTCCACCCGCTGGTCTGCGCGGCGTTCAACGCCGACTTCGACGGCGACCAAATGGCGGTTCACGTGCCGCTGTCCACGGAAGCGCAGATGGAAGCGCGCGTGCTCATGATGAGCACGAACAACATCCTCTCGCCCGCGAACGGTCGACCGATCATCAACCCGACGCAGGACATCGTCCTCGGCCTCTACTACGCGACGCGCGAGAAGAAGTTCGCGCCGGGTAGCTACCGCGAGGGCAGCCTCGTGGTCGACAAGAAGGGCATCGCGACCGGCGTTCTTCGCGGCGTCTACGCGTCGCCCGAAGAAGTCCGCATGGCGTACGACAACGACGAGCTCACGATCCACACGGGCATCAAAGTGCGCGTGCGCGATCCGGAGACGGGCGAGCGCAAGACGGTCAACACGACCGTCGGTCGCTGCCTCATCTCGGAGATCCTCCCGGATGGCCTCTCGTTCGAGCTCGTCAACAAGACGCTCGACAAGAAGGCGCTCTCGGCGCTCATCGATGCTTGCTACCGCAAGCACCGCAACAAGGCGACGGTCCTCCTCGCGGATCGACTCCGCTCGCTCGGCTTCGAGTACGCGACGCGATCGGGTTCTTCGATCTGCATGGATCACATGGTGATCCCGGACGCGAAGGGCGTGCTCCTCAAAGAGGCGCAAGATGAAGTGCAGCGCGTCATCGATCAGTACCAAGAAGGTCTCATCACCGACGGCGAGCGCTACAACAAGATCGTCGACATCTGGGCCGGCGTTGCCGACAAGGTGACGACGGAGATGATGACGGGCATCGGCAAAGAGACGATCTCCGATCCGGAAACGGGCAAGGAGCAAGTCGAGCCGAGCTTCAACCCGATCTACATCATGGCGGACTCCGGAGCTCGCGGTTCGACCCAACAGATTCGTCAGCTGGCCGCCATGCGCGGACTGATGGCGAAGCCGTCGGGCGAAATCATCGAGACGCCCATCACGGCGAACTTCCGTGAAGGTCTCACGGTGCTCCAGTACTTCATCTCGACGCACGGCGCGCGCAAAGGCCTCGCCGACACCGCGCTCAAGACGGCGAACTCCGGTTACCTCACGCGTCGACTCGTCGACGTCGCGCAGGACGCCGTCGTCACCGACTTCGACTGCGGCACGCTCGACGGCATTCGAGTCACCAAGCTCGAGGACGCCGGCGAAGTCATCCAGCCTCTCGGCGACCGCATCCTCGGCCGCGTGACGCTCGAAGACGTCGTCGATCCGCTCACCGGCGAAGTGCTCGTTCCGCACAACACTGAGCTCGACGAGCAGCTCGTCATGAAGATCGAAGACGCGGGCATCGAAGAAGTCGTCATTCGCTCCGGCCTCACGTGCCAGACGAAGCGCGGCATCTGTGCGAAGTGCTACGGACGCGACCTTGCACGCGGGTACAAGGTCAACATCGGCGAATCGGTCGGCATCATCGCGAGCCAATCGATCGGCGAGCCGGGCACGCAGCTCACGATGCGTACGTTCCACATCGGTGGCGCGGCAGCGCGCGGCAAGATCGAGCAGAGCTCGCTCGAAGCGCGCAACGAAGGCTTCGTCCGCATCCGCGGCGCGAACCTCGCGAAGTCCCACAAGGACGGCACGGTCAGCGTCATGAACCGACACGGCGAGGTCGTCATCGTCGACGACACCGGCCGCGAGCGCGAGCACCATCGCCTCGTGTACGGTGCGATCCTCAAGGTCGCCGAGAACGACAAAGTCAACGCCGGCCAACTCCTCGCGGAGTGGGACGCGTTCGCCATGCCGATCCTCACCGAGGTTCAAGGCGTCGCGAAATTCGGCGACATCGTCGAAGGCGTCACGATGGTCGAGAAGCTCGACGAGGTCACCGGCCTCTCGCGCAAGGTCATCATCGAGTCGCGCGCCGCGGATCTCCGCCCGCGCATCTCGCTGAAGAGCAAAGACGGCGAGACGCTCAAGCTCCCGAACTCGACGCTCGATGCGCGTTACCTCTTGCCCGTCGGTGCGAACATCGTCGTGCAGGACGGCGACCCGCTCGAGGCAGGCGACATCATCGCGAAGATCCCCCGCGAAACGACGAAGACGCAGGACATCACCGGCGGTCTTCCTCGCGTCGCGGAGCTCTTCGAAGCGCGCAAGCCGAAAGACCACGCGATCATCGCGGAGGTCGACGGCGAGGTGTCCTTCGGCAAAGACACGAAGGGCAAGCGCAAGGTGGTCATCACGCCGTTCGATCCGGAAGGCAACCAACTGCCGGATCAACAGCGCGAGTACCTCATCGCGAAGGGCAAGCACATCCAAGTGCAGCCGGGCGACCGCGTTCGCGCGGGCGAGCCGCTGATGGATGGTCCCGCGAACCCGCACGACATCCTTCGCGTCAAAGGCGAGAAGGAGCTCGCGGCGTATCTCGTCAACGAGATCCAGCAGGTCTATCGACTGCAAGGCGTCGCGATCAACGACAAGCACATCGAAGTCATCGTTCGTCAGATGATGCGACGCGTTCGCATCAAGGACGTCGGCGACACACCGTTCCTCATCGACGAGCAAGTCGAGAAGCACATCTTCGAGCGCGAGAACGCCAAGGTGATCGAGCGCGGCGGCAAACCGGCGATGGCCGAGCCGCTCCTCCTCGGAATCACGAAGGCGTCTCTCTCGACCGAGTCGTTCATCTCGGCATCGTCTTTCCAAGAGACGACGAAGGTGCTCACCGAAGCGGCGATCAACGGCAAGACGGACTACCTCCGCGGCCTCAAAGAAAACGTCATCATGGGTCGGTTGATTCCGGCGGGCACGGGCTTGCCCGCATACAAGAATCTCCGAGTCTTGGTGGACGAAGGCGTGAGCGAAGGCCGCATCAAGCCGACCCCGCCGTCGACGACGGAGCTCTCCGCGGTCAACGAGGAATAACCCGTTCGACAACACGACGACGGCGTGGGCCCGAAAGGCCTACGCCGTTTTCGTTTTGTTCAGTGTCCCTGAATGTGCACGTGCGCGCGCTCCACGATGAACGTGATGTCCTGGCCGTTGCGCATGCCCGCGAACTTCACGAGCGTGCGATCGCCATGGGGTTCGATCGTTGGCTTGGCGTGGCGGAGCGAGCGGAAGAGCGTCGCGATCTCGTCGTGCTTGTCCTCTTTGAACGATGCGACGAGCTTGTCGAGGTCGGGCACTTTCTCGAGCTCGTCAGGCGTCAGCGCTTCCTCGATGAAGAGACCATCGTCGCCCCGCGCGAGCAGCTCGAGCCAATGCGTGACCGTTGCTTGTACGCGCGATGCGGGATCGTCCGAAGACGCGCTCGGCGTGGACGACGACGCGCTCGGCGCAGACGACACGGTTGGGAGCGGCGCAACGGACGCGACCGGCGTCGGTCCATCCACCACTGTTTGCGTGGAGGCCGCGCACGCGCCGAGAAGCGCGACAAGAGCGAGTGTGCGGATCATTTCTTGATGTACGCGCAACTCTCCGCGTTGCCGAGCTTGCACGCCTTCGAATAGGCCTTCGTCGCTTCCGCGTTGTGCCTGTAGAGCATGTTGATGTAGCCGAGGCGATCGCACGACAGCGCGTCGTCTTTGTCGCAGGCGCGCTCGCAAAGCGGGATGTCCTCTTCGAAGCTCGCGGCTTGGCACTTCTGCGACTCCGATTTGCAGGCTGTCGCGAGGAGTAGAACGGCGAGCGCGAGCGTTCGTCTCATGGTCCGCATCATAGCGGTACACTCATCATCGTGAAGCGTGCGCTCTCCATGGCCTTCGGCGTGCTCGTCGCGCTCGCATGTTTCGCGCCGCGCGCGTCGTCGCCCGTGATCGTCGCGCGTCACGTCGAAGCGGTGGACGCATCCGCCGTGACGCCACCGCCACCGCCCGAAGACGACGCATTCGACGCCTTGCGCGCGCCGATCGAAGCGGCGATCGCGGAAGGCAAGCTCCCCGGTTGCGTCGTCGTCGTCGGGCGCCGCGATGGGGTTCTCTTTCGTCACGCGTACGGATCGCGATCGATCGAGCCCGAGCGCACGCCCATGACCGCAGACACGGTGTTCGACCTCGCGTCGCTGACCAAACCGATCGCGACCGCGACGAGCATCATGATCCTCGTCGAGCGGGGAAAGATCTCGCTCGACACGCCCGCATCGAAATACGTGCCCGAGCTCGCCGCGCTGCCGCCCTTCACGATCGGGCAACTCCTCATTCACGAGAGCGGGCTCGTCGCCGACACGGCGCAAGAGGACTACGCGCACGGTCCCGAAGAGGCGATGCGGCGCATCGCGGCGCACAAGATGGGCGCGCAGCCGGGTGAGCGATTCCTCTACTCCGACGCTGGATTCATCGTGCTCGGCGAGATCGTGCGGCGCGTGTCGGGAGAAGATCTCGCGACGTTCGCGTCGAAGGAAATCTTCGCGCCGCTCGGAATGAGAGAGACCACCTTCACGCCGCCGCCGCCGCTCAAAGCGCGCGCTGCGCCCACCGAGCAGCGCGATGGCGGATGGATGGTCGGCGACGTTCACGATCCGCGCGCATGGGCGCTCGGCGGCGTCGCGGGACACGCCGGGCTCTTTTCGACGGCGGACGATCTCGCGCGCTTCGCACGTGCGATGCTCGGTCGCGGTGAGCTCGATCATCAACGGGTCTTCGCGCGTTCGACTGCGAGCCTGCTCTTCGCACGCCAGCCCGCGTCCCTCGGCGCGCGCACGCTCGGTTGGGATTCGAACAGCATCTACGCGACGAACAAACCCGAGAACGGCGCGTTCTCCGCGCATGCATTCGGCCACGGCGGATTCACGGGCACTTCGCTTTGGATCGATCCCGACGCCGATCGATTCGTTTTGTTCTTGAGCAATCGCGTGCACCCCGATGGAAAAGGAAGCGTGAATCCACTCATCGCGCGCGTGGGCGCGCTCGCGGTGGATGCCGCGCGCGTAGAGACCGGCCTCGACGTCCTTCGCGCGGAGCACTTCGAGCGCCTGCGCGGCGCGCGCGTCGGGCTCGTCACGAACACGAGCGCGCGCACGCGCGACGGCACGACCGCGATCGACGCGTTCGCCGCGGCGCCCGAGGTGAAGCTCGCCGCGCTCTTCTCGCCCGAGCACGGTCTCGCCGCGTCGCGCGACGAGAAGATCGCCGACTCGGATCATCACGGCATCCCCGTGTACAGCTTGTACGGCGATCGCTTCACGCCCGAAGCCGCATCGCTCGAGGGGCTCGATGCGATCGTCTTCGATCTTCAAGACGCGGGCGTGCGCTTCTACACGTACGCGTCGACGATGCGCCGCGCGATGCGCGCGGCGTTCGAGCGCGGCCTTCGCTTCGTGGTGCTCGATCGACCGAACCCGCTCGATGGCGTCGACGTGCAAGGTCCGGTCTTCGCGGGCGCCGCGTCGTTCGTGAATCACGCCGCGCTCCCCGTACGCCACGGCATGACGATGGGCGAGCTCGCGCGCTTGTTCGCCGCGGAAGACGCGCGCGACGCGGGCGCGGCGAAGCTCGAGGTCGTGCGCATGCGCGGATGGCGTCGCGGCGACTACTACGACGCGACCGGCCTCGAGTGGGTGAGCCCTTCGCCGAATCTTCGCAGCGTGACGGCCGCCGTCCTCTATCCCGCGCTCGGTTTGCTCGAGGGAACGAACGTGTCCGTCGGACGCGGCACGTCATCGCCGTTCGAACGTCTCGGCGCGCCGTGGATCGACGGCGCGGCGCTCGCACGCGACCTCACGACGGCGAGCCTCGCGGGAGTCGCGTTCACGGAGGCGACGTTCACGCCCGACTCGTCGACGTATCGCCACGAGACGTGTCACGGCGTTGCCGTCGCCGTCACCGATCGCGCCGCGTTCGATCCGATGCGCACGGCGATCGCGATCGCGATCGCGCTCCACGCGCATTATCCGATGTGGAAGCTCGACGACATGAGCGGGATCCTCGGCAGCGCCCCCACGCTCGACGCGCTTCGTCACGCGACGCCCGTCGATGAAATCACGCGACTCTGGTCGAGCGACGTCGCCGCGTTCCGCGAGAAGCGCACCGGGTTTCTTCTTTATTGACGCTTGACCGGACACGCCACGGTAAAGCCCGCTGCGCAGGCTCGCGCAAGGAGCGCAGCGACGCTCGGCGCGTCCGGTGGGCGTGCGACGAGGTGAAGATCGTACATCTGCGCGAGCCCGTAACACGCGCGCCCAACGTCGTGCGAGCACGCTTGGTCGTAGAGCTGCGCGGCGCGCGCGTCGTCTTCGACGACGCCTTCGTTGTGCTCGTACTGGTTGGCGAGGTCCGCACACGCACTCCAGTTGCCTTGCGCGCAGAGTCCGTCGCGAAGGTTTGCGAGTCGCGCTTTCGGAACGTTGTTGCAGCCCATCACGTCGCCACCGACGCACGCTTTCTCGTACAGCGCCGCTGCGCGAGCCGCATTTCGTGCGACGCCCAACCCGCTCTCGTGTGCGTAAGCGAAAGCGCTGCATCCTTCCGCCTCGCCGTTCGTGCAAGCAACATCCTCGAACGCCGCGGCCTTCGCGAGATCGCGCGGCGCGCCGATGCCGCTTCGATGAAACCGCGCGAGCGCGCGACAAGACGTGCCGAGGCCCGCGGTGCATGCGACCTCGTGAAGCGCCGCGGCCCGGTCGATGTCGTATGAAACACCGCGAGCCGTCTCGAAGAGCGCGGCGAGGTAACCACACGCATACGCGTAACCGGCATGGCACGCTCGATCGTAGAGCGAAGCCGCACGTCCCGCGTCGACTCCCACCGTGGTTCCGGTGTCGTAAAAGCGACCGAGGCTCGCGCACCCAAACGCGGCGCCACCTTCACACGAGGACTCGTAAAGGTGTCGCGCGCGAACGAGATCGCGTGGCACGACCTCGCCGAATTCGTAGAGCGACCCGAGGCTCGAGCACGCGTTCGCGTCGCCGTTCGCGCATGCCGTCGCCGTGAGCAGCGGATTCTGCGCGTGTGCATCGGTCGAGCAGACCAAGGCGACCGTCGCGACGAGCAACCTGCGCAAGAGCATGACGATTGGACCCTGCGCCGTCGCGCTCCTTGGTGCAACGTGCGCACATCCTCGCGCGCATGCCGCTCGATCGCTACGTCACACTCGGTCGCTCCGCTCCGAGCGTTACTGAGCGAGGAGCTCGTCGAGGCGCTCATAGCCCTCGGACATTCCACGTTCCATTCCGCCTTGGACGTGTCCGTCGCGCGCGGCGATGGACCGGTGCACGCTGAACGTCGTCGCGATGGTTTTTCCGTCGCGCTCGACGAGCGTGAGCGTGTCGATCGCTTCTTCGTCCGGATACGCGTCGAAGATGAACGTGCTCACGAGCCGCTCCGGGCGAACGATCTCGCGGAACTCTCCGTGGAACGAGACCTCGCGCCCATCGGGCGTACGAAACACCCACCGGTATTTGCCGCCGACGCGTAGATCGATTTCGCACACCGTCATCGTGTGCGCGCGCGGTCCGAGCCATCGCTTCACGAGCTCGGGTTTGGTCCACGCTTCCCACACGAGCTCGCGCGGCGCGTCGAGCTCTCGATGCGTGATGATGGTCGGCTTAGCGGGGTCGACGATGACTTCGAGCTTTTTGTTCATGGCGTTTCTCTTTCTTCATCTCCGACAAAACGTCGTCGAGCTTTGCGTAGCTCTCTTCCCAAAATTCGCGGTACCCGCCGAGCCACTTCGCGGCGGCCGCCAGCTTGTCGCCCTCGAGTCGACAAGGACGCGTTTGCGCCTCGCGCCTTCGCGAAATGAGGCCCGCGCGCTCGAGCACTTTGAGGTGCTTCGAGATCGCGGGCTGGCTCATCGCGAACGGCGCGGCGAGCTCCATCACGGTCGCTTCACCTTTCATCAGCCTCGCGAGGATCGCGCGGCGCGTCCCATCGGCGAGGGCGGCGAACGTGGCATCGAGGGCGACACTTTGCATAACCATTTAGTTAGATAACCAAACAGTAATGATTCATGACGCACGCGTCAAGCCCGCGACGTCGCGATCATGCCGACACGCTACGGCGTCGCGATGATGAGCGGGTAGTAGTGCTTCACGTTTCCGAGCTGCGTGATCACCGTCAAGAGCTCGACGCCGATGGAGCCTTTCGACTTCACGGTCGCACTCACGAACGTCTTCTCGCCGTTCACGCCGCTCGTCTTGTTCGGATCGATCGACAGTGTGAGGTGGCCGGTCACTGGATTGTCGAGCGGGTTCGACTCCGCGACGCTGACGGCGATGGGGCCGCTCGCCGCATCGGTGTAGATGCCGACCGGGATTTGGATCGTCTGCCCGGAGCTCGCCGCGTAGCCCTTCGTCTTTTGGTTCGACGGACCGCCGTAGCTCGTGAGATCGATCGTGATGTCCTGCAAATCGAGCGGCGCCACGTTGAAGTACGTCGCGGTGTACGGCTGACACGGCGAGTGCCCGAGCGGTCCTTGTTTGTTCGACCAAAGCCGCTGCACTTGAAACGGAAACGGTTGTTGCTCGACATAGTCCGAGTCTGGGAAGAACTCGCACGCATCGCCGTTCTCGAGGTTGCTTCGTTGCCAGAAGAAGAACGCCAAGTACGGATCATCGAAGCTCAAGAGCCCCGGTTGGATGTTCGGCTGCGGGTCCGTCGCAGCTTCGCCGATCTCGTGGCTCGCGTACTGCGTCGTCTTCATGTCCGTGTTGCAGTTCGGAAGCACCGCGTACGAGATGACGTTGTTCCCGGACTGAAACGCGTCGTGGTACCCGCCGATGGAGTTGCACGCGTTCTGATTCTGAAGGACGTACGTCGTGCCGGGCGCGATGTAGAAGACGTAGATCGTCTGCGACGTCGGCGCGGGGAGCAACGAGCCCGCGTTCGCCGTGATGAAGCTTCGCACGTCGGTGTCGCCCCACTGCGTCGGCGGCGTCGTCGAGATGTGGACGTGATTCGCGGTTCCGCTCGTCACCGCACCGACGCCATACTCGCCGACCGCGGCGGACCAATACGATCGAGCCACCGATCTCGTCGCCGAACGATTCGAACGTCGAACGGCCCGTGTCGACGTCCCACGTGATCGTGACGACGACGGGCGAGGTCAGGATCGGGTCCGCCGTTGTTCGTCATCTGTCCCATCCACGGAGTGAATGCGGGATACGTCGAGCTCGGCGCGCCGTAAGGTCCGGCTTCGACGGGCACGTCGGGCGCTGCGTCGACGGGAGGCAACGAGTCGGGTTGTTGCGACGCATCGCTCGCGTCCGCGCCGCTGTCCGGAATCAAACCCGTCGGGTCGCTGCCGCCGCACGCCAATGCGAACGCAGCGACGAGACCCGCCGTGAGCGCGAGCTTCATCATGCGCGCAGTCTCTCACTCGCAAGAGCACGCGCCCACGAGTGTATGTATTCTACATGCTTTTTGGTGCGACCTTCGCCCACGATTTGCGGCTGGGAGAGGAATTCGGCAGCCACACGGCAAACTCTTTATGACGAGGGCGGCAAAAACCCCGAGCACGTCGGGAAGGTTTGCGTTACCTTGCGCGTAATGTAGGGAACTGAAGCACGGACAAACGACTTCACCGTGATTTCAGGTACTTACGATTTTCCAACTACGACACGCATAATGTGGTACAAGTCGCTCTTCGACACACCTGGTATGACCGCCATGAAGCTTGATCACGCAGCCGTTCTCCTCGACGACGATCGCCCGTCGTTCCCCATGTTCCCTCTCGATCTCGACGACGACGCGTCGACGACGCTCGACGCCCAAGCGTTTTCGAATGACTCGAACGCCCGCGAAGAGTCGTACATCGGCACGCGTCCGCGCGACGAAGAGATGTCCGTCGCGGAAGCCGTTCGCGCGCGCCACGTCGCGCTCGCCGAAACGATCGCAGCGCTCGAGCAAACGTGCGCGTCGTTCGACTCCGTCGATCCGTCCGCGGCCGCCGCGCAGACGTCGCTTCGCCGACGCGTCGGGAGCCTCTCGATGATGTGTCGCGCGCTCGAAGAGGTCGCCGCGCACGTCGAGACGACGAATCACGATCTCTTCGCAGGCGAAGGGTTGCTCGCGCCGTACCTCGCCGGCATTTACATGTGGGCAGGCGACGTGACCGAGACGCTCTCCGTCCTCGCGCGCGATCTCAACACACTCACGCCCGACTGGGCCGGCTTCCGCGATCGATTGAACGACGTGAGCTGGATCTTCGACATGGCGCTCGCCGAGGGCCGCCGTCTCGAGAACGTGCACGATCTTCTTCCGCCCGAGATGCACGACGCGAACGACGACCTGCTCATGGCGTTCGTTGGTTTGAAGCACAAGCTCGACGAGCCGTTCGGCTGAGAGCGCGCTACTTCGCGCAGCGAAATCCGAGATCCGCGGAGCGTGCCGTGGGGCTCGTCTTCACGCGCATCGTCGATCGCATCTCGCGCATTTCGTCGCTTGCCCACGAGCTGCCTCGCGCGACGCGCATCTCCGCCATGCAGTTCGTGCCGGGGTAGGGACAGAACGGGCTCGCCGTCCATTCGCTGACGTTGCCCGCGATGTCGAACACGCCTTGCGGCGTGCGACCCGCGGGGAACGTGCGCACCGGCGCGGTCGAGACGAAGCCGTCGTCGGCTTGGTAGAGCGCGCTCCACTCGATGCCTTCGATTTTTCCTTTTGCGGCGCACTCGGTGCCGCATGCGTTGGCGAGCGTCGCGGCGGGCGTCGCGCCTCCCCACGGGAACACGCGCGATTCGCTTCCGCGCGCCGCGTACTCCCACTCCTGCTCGCTCGGCAATCGCTTGTCCTGATGCTTGCAGAATGCATGCGCTTGCTCGAACGTCACGCAGTTGATCGGGTGGTTTCCGCGGTCGGGCTTGCCCTCGTTGCAGAAGCCGTCCCAGACGGCGTGGTCGTGCGCTTGGATGCCGGACCAATCGACGGATTTGTTCGGAGCGGAGCAGCCGCCGTCTTTGGCGCACGCGTCGTATTGCGCGACGGTCACCTCGGACAAATCGATGCAGAATGCATTCAATTGGACTTCGTGCGTCGGCCGCTCGTCGGCTTCGCCGTCGTTCGATCCCATCGTGAATTTTCCGCCCGGGATCGCGGCCATGCCGTCGGGGCAGATCAAATCCGTCGCGGGGACGATCGTCGTCGTTGGCGATTCGGTCGTCTGCGATCCACTGCTCGAGCTCGCGCGCATCGCGATGAACGCGCCGCCGCCGCCGAGGAGCACGACGCCGAGTAGGGCGAGCGGCCATTTCGCGGATGACGTGGGCACGGCTTGCGGAGGCTCGTCGTCGTCTTGTGCCGCGACGTCGCCCGTGTGAGGGAGCGTCCGCGCGAGCGCCATGTCTGCGGTGCGAACGCGCGAGTCGTGCGGCGCGTCGGTGACGGTGGGCATCGTGAACGCGCGCTTGCCCGCTGCGTCCGCGAGCGCTTGCCACGCTTCGCCCGCGTGCGCGTAGCGCACGGCGGGTTCGCGCGAGACGCACCGCGCGAACCATCCGTCGAACTGAGGCGGCATGCGAGCGGACGCGTCGAGCTCCGCTGCGCGCACGGACGCGAGCGGAATCGGTTCGAGCACGAGCTCGCGCATGAACGCGGTGAGCGACGACCCGCCGTCATTCGCGCTCTTCCAAAACGGTTTGCCCGCGAACACGTTGAAGGCGATGAGCCCGAGCGCCCACACGTCGGTTGCGGGCGTGATGGCGGCGCGGCGCTCGGTTTGTTCCGGCGCCATCCAATACGGCGAGCCGAGCGCGCCGGTGTTGCTCGTCGTGCGCGCTTCTTCGACGACCTTCGCGATGCCGAAGTCGAGCACCTTCACCGTCGCGGCGCCGTCGGCGCTCTTCGCGCGACGGAGGAAAACATTTTCGGGCTTGAGATCGCGATGGACGATCCCGGCGGCGTGCGCCGCGGCGACCGCGTGACAAAGCTGCTCGAGGATCGCGTAGGCCTCATCGAGCGTCGTGGGTTGTCGCTCGAGCCTCGCGTCGAGACCTTCGCCTTCGAGCAGCTCCATCACGAGAAACGGAACGTTCGTCGCTTCGTCGACGCCGGCCGCGAGCACCTCGACGACGTGATCGCTCTTCACGCGCGCGCCGATGCGCGCCTCTTGGACGAACTTCGCGCGGAGCGACTCGTCCGCGGTGAGCTCGGGATGCATCAACTTGAGCGCGCGCTCGCGGCCCGTGCTGATCTGCTCGACGATGTAGACGGCGCCCATGCCGCCTTCGCTGAGCTTGCGCACGACGCGGTAGTCCCTCGCGAAGAGCGCGCCCGCTTGAAGCGTGACGATTCCGGGCATGATGCCTTCGACGATATCAGCGAACGATGGCTTCGAGTGCTGCGACTGCGCCGCCGACGTCGGGCGCATCTTCGAGCACGCCGCGCGCCAGATCGCCGACCTTGCTCAGCCGTTCGGGGACGGTCTTCATCGTGAAGCGCGACGGATCGAGCGCGTCGTTCAATTCGTCCCACGTGAGCGGCGTCGATATGGTCGCGCCGGGAAACGCGCGCACGGAATACGGAGCGACGATCGTGCGACGGCGACCCGTTTGTCCGATGTCGACGAGCACGCGCGCGCCGCGCCGTTCGACGACGCGCTCGAGCGTCGCGATGTCCGGGTGTGCCGCAGTGACGAGCCGCCCGAGCAAGACGTTGAGCGCGTGCGCCGTCTCGAACTTCACGCCGGGCCCGAGCGGGATGAGCACGTGCAAACCGCGTTGGCCGGACGTCTTCGGATAACCACGTAGCCCGATGCGCTCGAGAAGATCGCGAAGCTCGAGGGCGAGCTTCACGCCGTTTTGCAGCGTCGATCGCCCGACGTCGAAATCGATCGTGCAGAAATCGCAATCGCTCAACGTGGAAGCGCGACACGCGAGCACGTGCAGCGGTATCGCGCCGAGGTTCGCGATGGTGAGAAGGCTGTCGAGATCGTTGACGAGGAAGACGCGTTTCTTTTTGTCTTCTTCCGCGTCGCCGAGCGGGATGTGCCGCATCCACGCGGGAAAACCCCATGGCACGTTCCACTGAAAAAAATTCTTTCCCTCGATGCCGTCGGGATATCGCACCAAGACGACGGGCCTGTCGCGTAGATGCGGCAAGAGGAAGGTCGATACGCTCTCGTAATAACGACAGAGGTCGCCCTTCGTGTATCCCTCTTTGGGCCAAAACACTTTGTCTTGGTTCGTGAGCGTCGCGCGCTTGAGCGGGCGCGATGACGCGCGCCACGAAGTCGGTTGAGACGACGGCGGAGTCTCCGCGCCGAGAGCGCGCGCGGCATCTTCGCGTCGCTCTTGTTCCTTCTTGAAGCGCGGGGCTTCGAGCGACGGGACCGCGTCGCCGCCGCCGCCGTGCGGGCCCGCGACGCAATCCGTCGGCGCGCGGTCGTAGTCGATTCCGCGAAACGTCGGAAAGCGCAAGCGGCCTTCGTCGGACCAACCGAGGTAGCGCACGCTGACGACGATCTTCGGAGCGACGAGCGTGCGTCCGTTCGGCGCCGCGTCGAGCTTGCCGCCGAAGAGCCGCTCTTTGGTGATGATCGGATCGAGCATCTCGAGGAGCTGATCGATCATCTTCTCGTCGAGGCCGCTGCCGACTTTGCCGCGCACGACGAGCTTGCCGTCTTCGTATGCGCCGAGGTCGAGCGCGCCGAGCCGGTTGCGACCTTCGTTGCCGCGCGTGAAGCCGATGACGACGAAGCTCTCGTCGCGCTCGCATTTCACCTTCACCCAATCCGTCGTGCGCTTCGGGCCGGCTCGATACGGGGAATCTACACGCTTCGCGACGATGCCCTCGAGGTGACGCGCGCGGCAGAAATCGAGGAGCGCATCTCCGCCGCTCTCCAGCCAATCGAGCGCGCGGAGCACGCCGCTCCCGAGCACGACCTTCTTCAAGATCTCGCGCCGGCACACGAGCGGCAAGCTGCGCAAGTCGTACGGACCGAGGGCGAGGATGTCGAACACGAGATACACGACGGGCACCGCGAGCACGGCCCACCCGACGTTGCCTCCGCCGAACGACGCCTTGTTCTTTCGATCGTCCGACAGGTGAATGCGCTGCGCGAGCCGCTGGAAATTCGGGAGTCCCTTTTCGTCGAACGCGACGACTTCGCCGTCGAGCACGACGCGCCCGGGTGCGAGCGTTTGCACCGCGCGCTCCACTTCGGGATACGCGAGCGTCGTGTCGCGATTCGATCGATACGTGAGGTGGACTTCCTCGTCGCGTTTCTCCGCGATGACGCGCACGCCGTCGAGCTTGAGCTCGTACGTGTAACCCTCTTTGAGCCACGCCGGCAGCGTTTGGGTCGGCGCGTCGCCGCCGCGATCTTCGATCGAGCTGCAGAGCATCGGCGAGATGTTGCGTCCGTCGACCTCGCCCACCGACGCGCCGAGACCTTCCGCGAGCGCTTCGGCCTCGGCGACCATCGCGGGCGCCGTATCCAATTCGTCGACGGTCAGACCCGACAAGACCGATCGCGTTTGCGTCTCGCGAATGTCTTGTTCGGTATTCGCGAACGCGTCGGCCTTCTTGATGAGAAGCCACTCGTTGCCTTTGACGGACTTCTCGAGCTTCACGAGCGCATATCGCCCTTTGAGCTTGTAACCCGAGAGCGTGAAATCGAGCTTGCCCGCCGCGAGACCGTCTTCGGCGGTGGACTCGAGATATCGAATCATCCCGCGGTCCCAACAAATCATCGGCCCTGCGCCGTAATTGCCTTCTGGAATCACGGCTTCGAAATCGATGTATTCGATGGGGTGATCTTCCGTGCGAATCGCGAGTTGCTTGTCGGTTGGATCCGCGCCGGGTCCTTTGGGGATCGCGAAGCTCGCGAGCACGCCGCCCACCTCGACGCGCAAGTCGTAATGACGGCGTGACGCGTCGTGCAGATGCACGACGAACGCGCCGGTCCGCGTGGCTCTCGGTGCGTTCGGCCGCTCCTCTCCCGTCGGCTCAGGCGAGACGCCCGCGTCGCGCTTCTCGCGATAGGTACTGAGCTTGTCTTTCTCGTCGGGCACGGAGCAGGTGATCAGTATTCATCGAGATATTCGACAATCTCGAATTCAGATCGATACCATTTCGTCCTATGGCAGCTCGCGCAATCGGATCAGGCACCATCTCGTTCGGGCTCGTGTCGATCCCCTTCAAGGTTTACACGGCGGCTTCGTCGCAAAACATCTCGTTCAACTTGCTTCACAAGAAGTGCGGCGGGCGAATGAAGCAACAGTACTTGTGCCCAGTCGACAACGTCGTCGTCGAGCGCACGGACATGGTCAAAGGCTTCGAGTTCGCCAAAGACCAATACGTGCACTTCACGGAAGACGACTTGAAGAAGCTCGAAGCCGCGAAGACCGATGCGCTCGAGCTCGTCGAGTTCGTTCCCGAGTCGACCGTCGATCTCGTCTACATGGAGAAGAGCTATTACATCGGCCCCGACAAAGGCGGCGACCGCGCGTACCAGCTCCTCGCGCAAGCGATGAAGCGCTCCGGAAAAATCGCCGTCGGTCGCTACTGCACGCGCGGCCGCGAGCAGCTCGTCTTGATTCGCCCGTATCACACGAAGGGCCTCATCATGCATTACGTGTATTATGCAAATGAGGTACGCAACTTCGACGAAGTGGGCGTGGGCGGCGACGCGACGTTCAAGGACATCGAGCTCGATCTCGCCGACAAGCTGATCGATCAGCTCTCCGGCGCGGAGTTCAAGGCCGACAAGTATCGCGACGAGTATCAGGATCGCGTGCGCATGGCGGTCGATCAGAAAGTCGCCGGACAGGAAATCTCGGTGGCCGAAGAGGCGCCGCGCGCGCAGATCATCGATCTCTTCGAAGCGCTCAAGCGCAGCCTCGGCGCGGCGAAGCCCGGCGAGGAGAAGAAGGACGAGAGCCCTGCGAGCGTGAAGCCCGTGAAGAAGGCCGCGCCGCGCGAAGGGAAGAAGAAGGTCGAGACGGGCTGATTACGGCGCCTTCGTCACGGGCCCACTCGCGTAGAGCTGCGCGATCTCGTCATGGCCGAGCAAACGTTCGTACATTCGAACGTCGCGCATGCGGCCGCGGTAGAAACGTTTGGATCCGTAGCTCTGATCGTCGTTGTGACACCCGAGGTGGAGCGGCGTGGGCGTCACGGGTGGTGGGACCATTGCCGGCGTGGTTCCGACGACGACGCCATTCACGAATACGGTGGCCGAGCTCGCGCCCACGACGGACGCGACGAAATACTCCGTCCCTGCCGAATACGATCCGCCGAGCGAAGTGAAGTCGGTGGTTTGATACGGTCCGGTCTCGACGCCGACCGCCGCCCCTCCGCCGCCGTTCGTCCACACGTTGAGCCCCACGCCGAACCCGCCGATGTGAGGACTGTCACCGCTGAGCGCGTTCGGTGGATACGGCGCAAGCGCGTATTGCGTGAGCGCTTCGTCGTCGCGCGTTGCGGGCGCGAGCCACGCCGTGATCGTGATGGGTGGATCGCGAAACGCGGCGCCAACATCGGACTCGCTGCACACGGTGCCATCGAAGACGCCACCGTCGCTCCACGAGATGCCGATGAGACCCTTCATGTCGTAGTGATGGGGCGACGAGTCTTTCGCCGTCGTGCCGGAGGTCTCGTCGAGCACGTACCAGATGAAATCGGGCGGTGGCGCTCCAGCATCGTGCGCGGTGACACCACCAAGCTCGGTTCGTGCGCCGCACGCAACGAGCGCGCAGACGATCAGACCGCGGCCACCCACTTCATCAACGAGCCGCAGAGATCGCTCTGCGGGTTGCGATCGCGCTCGAGCTTCAGCCCCGTGCGAAAGAGCTCGCCCGCGCGCGCCTCGTCGCCCGTCACGAGGCAGCAGATGCCCAGCCACTGAAAGTCTTCGGGCGCGCCGAGAGCGCCGAGGACTTCGCTGAGCGGCTCGATCGCGGCTTTGAACGCATCAATTTGAGCGGGCGTGGGTCGTGAGGGCGGAACTTTGATGTTCGCGACGAGCTTGATCGCCTGCCGTTGTTCTTCGAGCGGGTAGGTGCGGAACTCCGCGCTTCGATAGAGCGTCGCGTAACCCTTGTATGCGTCGTCGACTTTGCCCGACTTTGCGAGCGCGACGATCTGCTTTACTTGCGCAACGAGCGCCTCGGTCGCCATGGACGCCCAGCCTACTCTTACCCGGTGCTCTTTTGTTTGCGAAACGCGAAGTACCCGCCGATGGCGAACAAGATGATGAAGACGCCACCGATGATCTTCCAAAGCGGAATTCCGCGGCCCGCGTCTTCGGTGTCTTCGACGGCATGCGGGTCGGTCGATCCGCTGGTGCCGTTCGCGCCTCCACCACCACCGCCTCCCGCTCCGCCGCCGCCGCCGGCTCCCGCGTTTCCACCGCCCGCGCCCTGACCGTTGTCGCCTGCGCCCTGCTGACCGGATTGATCGCCCGCGCCTTTGCCGCCGCCGCCGCCTTTTGCGCCGCCGCTTCCCGCGCCTTGTGCGGCGAATTGCTCTTCGGTTTTGTGGCCCGCGTGCTTCACGCGGCCGCCGAGGAACTTGAACGTCACCGCCCCGACCACCAAGACGATGAAGAGGAGAAGCGCATATTCCGCGACGCCCGCCCCGCGACGATCCCTCACGCCGCGGACGAAGCGACTTCGCAGCATCGACGGCAATCTACCATGCCCTTGTAGGCGCTACCCACGCCCTTCATTTCGTGCGATGCCAGACGAGCATGCGTTGCGGAAGTCTCGTCGTGACGCTCGGGATCTTGTGCGCCACCACGCTCGCGAGCGCGGGCACGTTCGATCCGAGCGGCAACTTTTCTTTTGATCCAAGCGCGGTCGTCATCGAAGGCTTCGACGCGATCGCGGCGCAACCGAACGTCACCAGCGTTCACGGTGGCGACGCGATCCAAGGCGCGACGTACATCGACGTGAACATCACGTCGGGCAATGCGCCGTCGTTTCCGCTCGCGCTCCCCGCGAAGGACGCGTCGTACGTCGCGCGCATGTTCGTTCGGACGAATCGCGTCGTCGCATCGATCAACGTCTCGTATCCGAGCGACAACGGCTCGCCGAGCTTCGGCGCGCACTTCTTCCCGAGCGGAACGGTCACGACGGACGGTTGGTACGAGGTCGTCACGAATCCATTTTCGGTTCAAGGAAGCCGCAAGCCCACGGTGACGCTGTCGATGAACGCGAACGGCGCCGACATCGACGCGCTCGAGATCGTTCCATCGGGAACGTTCACGACGTTCGCGCAGTGCTCGCCGCCCGTCGACGCGGCATGCGGCGCGCATCAATACTGCGAGACCGGCTGGTGCCGCGACGGCAACAACGGCGTCCCGCCGCTCCCACCACCGAACGAGCGCGCCGACGTGCTCGCGTATTTCAGAAATCGATTCAGCATCTTCTTCGGCGGTCGCTTCTCGCGCGCGACGTACTTGCCGAACGCGCTCGCCACCATCGACTCGCTCGCGAACGCGCCCGACGCGTGGACGTTCTGGAACGGCATCATCACGTCGATTCATCGCCTCCACGATTGGCACACGACCGTCGGCGGAACGGTGAGCATCGGCGGTCACGGTCTCCTTCCCGTGTGCTTCGTCGAGGGCAACGCGGATCTCTCGCACGCGAGCGTGCCGAAGGATCCGAATTACTTCGACGTGCTCGTGTCGCACGTCGGACCCGCGAGCACGATCCTCCAGCCCGGCGACCGCCTCGTCGCGATCAACGGCATGCACCCGATCGCGTTCGTCGAGAGCCTCGACGCGCTCGATTGGGGCGCGTGGCACGCCGACGATCCAGACACGCACGCCGAATCCATCGAGCGGATGGTGTCCGTCATTCGACGCTGGGCGACGAACCTCACGTACATCCACTGCGACGCGACATCGAGCACGTGCGGCGCGCCGCAGACGATCGCAGTCAGCGCGCTTCCGTTCGACGATGGAAGCGCCGAGTACCCGTATTGCGATCACCGTCCGCTCTATCACCTCGGATCGAACGGCCCCGATCCCGTCGCGCACAATTCGTATAGCGGTCCGTTCTACGGAGAAGTGACCGACAGCCAGAGCGGTGAAGCGATCTGGAACATGGTCTGGAACGACGCATACATCGACAACACGACGAACCCGTACCAATCGGCGTACGACGCGATTCAAGCAAACGCGAAAGCCGTCATTCTCGATCACAGGCTCGGCAACGGCGGCGACGTGCAGGGCGCGCAGTTTCTGACTTCGCTTTTCCGTCCGACCGCGACGATCGCGTCGTGGGCCGGATTCAATCAGACCGTGGGAGAGTTCGACGCGTACACGCTTTCGTTCGGCGTCACGCTCTATCAGCAGTCGCTCTCGAGCGGCGCGTACGACGTCGGATCGAACACCGCGAACACGAAGCTTCCGACCGCGCTGATGATCGCGCGCGACGGGAGCGCGAGCGATTGGTTCCCGCTCGGCATGCGAAACAGCTCGCCCAACGTTCGCGTCTTCGGGCGCCACACCGCCGGCGCGTTCTCGTCGTATTTCTTGTTCGATTATTACGCGGGCTTGAATTGGCGCCTCGCGTCCGGCGACCTCATCATGCCCGACGGCAGCACGCACCTCGGGAGCGGCGTGCAGCCCGACGAAGAGATCGTTCCGCTTCAATCGGATTTGCTCGCGGGCGTCGACACGGTCTACGCGCGCGCGCTCGACTGGGTGCGAACATGCACGGCGTGTCGCCAATGAGAACGCTCGCGCTCTTCGGCGCCGCCTTCGCGATCGCGTGCAGCGAGCAGGCCGCGACGCAACCGCTTCCGCCCGTCACGAGCGATGCGAGCGTGCCGCTCCCGTCATCGCCGCCACGCGCCGCGTTTCATCGCAACCCGTTCGGCGACGCGTTCCAGGCCGACAACCTCTTCGTCGACGGCGACTTCGAGCTCACGGGCCGCAACGATCAAGCGCCGTGGGTCGTGCAGAACCAACAGCAAATCACGCTCACCTACGACACGGGCGGTCATTGTCGATCGGGCGTGCGGTGCGCGGTGATCGGCACGGGCGACGCCATCATCGGCTTCATGTCCTCGCCGAAGACCGACGACTACGAGATCAACCTCTACATCCGACCCGACGCGCCGCGCTGCGCGGACGCGACGGTGCTCACCATCGACATGGCGCAGCTCTCGACGGCCGACACGGTTCAATCGCTCACGACCGCGCCCGACGTCGACGGCTGGTGTCACTTCGCGGCCAAAGCGGGGAACCTCGCGTACGAGCAGCCCGCGCTCTACATCACGTTCTCGAACCAAGCGAAGAGCACCACGCTGCACATCGATCAAGCGAGCGCGCTCCCCGTGAGCGAAGTGCCGGTACACGGCGCGCTCCCGCCGCGCAGCCATCCGCCCGCCGACGTGCTCGCGCGCGCGCAGCGCGACATCGATTGGATTCGCTCGCACAGAAAATTCGGACGAAGCGCACCAGAGGCAGACCCGCGATGAAACGAACTCTCCTCATCCTCGGATTGTGCGCGTGTGGATCGTCGGGAGTCATCGCAGGCGACGACAGCGGAACCGGCAGCGACGCATCGGCCGACGTGAGCGCTCCGATCGAAGCGAGCCCCGCCGACGCAGCCCCGAATTTCGGTCAGCCGATCACGGGGCTCACGCCCGGCTCGTGGACGTGGGTCGATTTCCCGAACGCACACTGTCGTGACGGAACCGCGACGGGAATCGGCGTGAGCCCGAGCAGCACGGGCTCGGCGAAGCTGATGATTTTTCTCGAGGGTGGCGGCGCGTGCTTCAACTCGACCACGTGCGGAACGAACCCGTCTCACTTCGACGCCGTCACGTTCGGCGCGCAGTTCTCGGCGGGCGAGTCGAACCTCGGAATTTTTTCGCGCGCGGACACGAGCAATCCGGTCGCGGATTGGAACATGGTCTACGTGCCGTACTGCACGGGCGACGTCCACGCGGGCGCCGCGCCGAACCAAACGGTGCCCGGCGTGATCGGCGCGCAGCAGTTCGTCGGCTACACGAACATGACGCAATACCTCTCGCGCATCGTGCCGACGTTCCCGAGCGTCACGCGCGTGCTCCTCACGGGTCAGAGCGCGGGAGGCTTCGGCGCCGCGCTGGAATATGTGCAGACTACACGCTTCTTCGGACAGACGCCCGTCGATCTCCTCGACGACTCCGGCCCGCTCTTCGGAAACACGTACCTCGCCGCGTGTCTCCAAGAGCAGATGACCGCGCTATGGGGCATGTCGAGCACGTTCATCGCGCAAGACTGCGGCAGCGACTGCAACGACCCAACGAACGATTTACTCCTCTATTGGAAGCACTTGCCGAAGACGTATCCGAGCGCGCGCTTCGGCTTCGTCGACTCGACGGGCGACTCGGTCATCTCGTCGTTCTTCGGTTTCGGCGCGAACGACTGCAAGAGCTTCATCGCGCTGACGCCCTCGCAATACGAAGCGGGTCTCCTCGACATGCGGACGCAGGTCTCCGCGAACGCGAACGCGGGCTCGTTTCTCTTCGGCGGCACGGCGCACACGTCCCTCGTCTCCGCGTACACGACGCGCACCGTGGCGAACGTGAAGCTCGAAGATTGGGTGACGTCGCTCGTTACGTCGTCTGTTGCGAACGTGGGTCCGTGAACCGCATCGTCTGCGCGCCGCTCATGTCGATGATGCCGACGAGGTCGAGCAGCCGCATCACTTGATACGTCGGGTCGAGCTCGAACCAACGCGCCGCGAAGTTCGGGCTCATGCCGAACTTGTGGTGGTTGTTCTGGAAGAGCTCGCCCGCGGTGACGAAGTCGAAGACGAGCGTGTTGCGCGACACGTCCTTGAGATCGAAGTTGCGATACCCGTAGCGGTGCCCGCACCAGTTGACGATCGCGCCGTGGATCGGGCCCATCACGAAGTGGAACGGGAGGAGCGCGAACATCCACGCGTGCGTCGCGAACTTGAAATAGAAGAGCGCGTAGAGCGCGCCCCACCCGATGCGCGCGGGCCAGGACTGGCTCAAGCGATCGAGCAGCGGCCAATCCGGCATGCCGCCGTCGAAGCGCGCTTCGGGCTCGACGCGGCGATACGCGAAGTCGTCGTAGGTCTTCTTCGTCGCGAGCATCATCGTGAGCGCGTTCGAGTAGTTCGTCGGCGAATGCGGATCCTTCGGCGTGTCGCTGAACGCGTGGTGCATGCGATGCAAAATCGCGTAGCCGCGCGCCGAGAGGAAGCTCGGCCCTTGCACGAGGTACGTCATCAAATGGAACGCGCGCTCCCAGAAGCGGCTCATCGTGAACTGCTTGTGTGCGCCGTACCGATGCAAGAAGAAGCTCTGGAAGAAGACCGAGAGCTGCCAGTGCGCGACGAAAAATACCGCGATGATCACAGCCGAATATGTGACGGAGAACGCATCAGACGTGCATCACGCTTCGGTCATTTCCCGGTCACAAGGTCGAGCCGGGCGCGAAGCGGCTTCGCGCGTGCTCGTGCATCACGATGCCCGCGGCCACCGCGAGCGGGAGCGAATGATTCACCCCATAAATGGGGATCCCGACGACGTCATTGCATCTTGCAAGTATCTCCGGCGGGATCCCGAAGCGCTCGGAGCCGAAGAGAAAAATCACGTCCTTCGGAAACGCCTCGACCGCGGTGATGCTCTTCTTCGCCGCGTCCTTCTCGACGGCCCAAATCGGACGCGCGCGGGCGTGCGCGAAGAATCCCACCTCGTCCGAAACGCGCACGATCGACTCGAACTTCTCCATGCCCATCGACGCCTTCTCGTACGCGGGCTCGTCGCCGATGACGATCACCTCGCGCGCCAAGAAATTGTGCGCGACGCGCACGATCGCGCCGAGCGCGAAGGCGTTGCCCGGCGCGAGCACCGCGACGGAGAAATCCGCGCGGAGCGGTGCGAGCGCGTCGCGGACTTCGTCGGGTGACGCGTCGAGCGAAACCTGGGCCATCGACCAATGATAAGCTGCGCCTCGTGAACGCAACACTCTTCGTCCTTCATCACTCGCCGTGGTCCGAGCGCGCGCGCTGGGCGCTCTTGCACCACAAGATCGCATTCGAAGAGCGCGAGCACGTGCCGTTGATCGGCGAGCTCGCGCTGCGCATGCGCGCGAAGCACAAAGGCAAGGTCTCCGTTCCGCTCCTCGTCGATGACGACGGCAACGCCGTGCAAGGCTCGCTCGCGATCGGCGAGCACGTCGACAAGATCGGCAAGAAGGAGAAGCTCTTTCCCGAAGGCTCGCGCGACGTCATCGTGAAGCTCTACGACGTGCTCGAAGACGCGCTCTCCGCCGCGCGCGAAGGCTTCGTCCGCGATCTCATGCACGACAAAGAAGCGCAAATGGAGAGCCTCCCGCCGCTCCTCCGTGCGCTCCCGTTCGCGTCGATGTCCGCGAAGCTCGGCACCGCGTTCGTCGCGAGCAAGTACAACGCGCGCATCGGGTCGGTCGACGATCGCATCCGCAAGGGCCTCCAAGCCGTCCGCGACGCGATCGACAAAAAGGACTACGTGCTCGGCGCGTTCTCGTTCGCCGACATCGTCGGCACGAGCATCGTTCAAGCGATCGCGCCCGGCGATGACAAATACGTGCGAATCCTGCCCGGAACGCGCCGCCTGTGGAACCACGCGAAGCTCCAAAAGGAGTTCGCCGAGCTCATCGAGTGGCGCAATCGCGTCTACGCAAAGCACAGACCTGTCCCCAAGGTTTGAAATGCCTTGATTTGCGGCTCGCCGTAAGTAGAGTGCGCGGCCCCGAGGCCCCCTTGCCGACCATCAATCAACTCATCAATCACGGACGCATCGCCGCGCGTTTCAAAACCGCGTCACCTGCCCTGAAATCCTGCCCGCAAAAGCGCGGCGTCTGCGTGCGCGTCTACACGACGACGCCGAAGAAGCCGAACTCCGCGCTTCGCAAGGTCTGCCGCGTCCGGTTGACGAACCAGATGGAAGTCACCTCGTACATCCCGGGTGAGGGTCACAACCTGCAAGAGCACTCGGTCGTTCTCATCCGCGGCGGCCGCGTGAAGGATCTCCCCGGAGTCCGCTACCACGTCGTCCGCGGAACGCTCGACGCGTCCGGCGCCATCGGCCCGTCGTCGACCAACAAAGTGAACCGCAACCGCAAGCGCTCGAAGTACGGCGTGAAACGCCCGAAGGGCTGAGAGTAGAAGACCATGCCGCGCCGACGAGAAGTTCCGAAACGCCGAATCCTTCCGGACCCGAAGTACAAGGACAAGCTCATCTCGAAGTTCACGAACACGATCATGCTCTCGGGCAAGAAGGCCGTGGCAGAGGGAATCCTCTACGGCGCGCTCGACGTGATCCAAGAGCGCTTCAAGGAGGACCCGCTCGAGGTCTTCCGCAAGGCGCTCGACAACGTGAAGCCGAAGCTCGAAGTGAAATCGCGCCGCGTCGGCGGTGCGACGTATCAAGTTCCGGTCGAAGTTCGCCCCGAGCGCCGCGTCGCTCTCGCGATGCGCTGGCTCGTCACGTACGCGCGCGATCGCGGCGAAAAGACGATGCGCGAGCGCCTCGCCGGCGAGCTCCGCGACGCAGCCGAAGGCCGCGGCAACGCGGTGAAGAAGAAAGACGACACCCACAAGATGGCGGAGGCGAACAAAGCCTTCGCGCACTACCGGTGGTAGCGCGCACCGCTTCGCGGATGCGTGACCGCTGGTAGAAGCGGTGGTTGGACAATCGTCATACCGGCGTTAGCATGTCGGTATGACAAAGCGCGCACACGGCAACAAGGCGCGCCTCACGATCACCGTCGATCCGGCCGTCGTTCGCGCCGGAAACCGCGCGGTTTCTGCTGGGCGTGCGGCGTCCTTGAGCGCGTGGGTCAACGTCGCGCTCATGGAGCAAGCCGCCAGGGACGCGCGCATCATCGCGCTCGGTGAGGCGGTCGAGGCGTACGAGGCGACCCACGGGAAAATCTCGGCGGAGGAAATCGCCGAGCAGCAGCGCCGAGATCGCCACGCCGTGCGTGCGCGCCGTCGCAAATCGGCATGACGCTCGTCCTCGATGCAGGCGCGCTCATCGCGCTCGAACGCGGAGACCGTGCGATGTGGACGCGGATGGAGGGCGCACATCGCGCGGGGCGTCCACCGATCACGCATGGTGGCGTCATCGGTCAGGTGTGGCGGGGTCGTGGCTCGCGGCAAGCGCTGCTCTCGCGTGCCATCAGCGGAATCGAAGTGCGTCCGCTCGACGCGGATCTCGGTCGCGCGGCAGGCAAGCTCCTCGCGCGCGCGAAGACGAACGACGTGATCGATGCAGCGTTGGTGCTCGTTGCCTCGGAAAACGACGTCATCGTGACGTCCGATCCCGCGGACATCGATCGCCTCGTCACGCTCCTCGACGTCGATGTCGACGTGCTCGTCGTGTAGGGAATAGCTGACACGGCTGGTCACGCGGCAGGGAGTTTGGCGGGCGCCAATAGCGCGCAGAGCTTGACTTGTGAGGATGCGCGGGTAGATTGCGCGTCCCCGAACGACCCGATGATTTTCCGCACATAAGGATCGAGTTACTCCGCAAGCGCAGTACCTCGACACCCTCTCTGGACCTCCCGCACGGCGGGCAGCACTTCAAAACGGAAGCGCTGGGCCAGAGGGGGTTTCGTGCATCTGATACCCAGAAAAAAAAGAAAACACCATGGCTCGCGAATATCCGCTCGAACGAACACGCAACATCGGAATCATGGCCCACATCGACGCGGGCAAGACGACGACGACCGAGCGCGTGCTCTATTACACGGGCGTCAACTACAAGATCGGTGAGGTCCACGACGGCGCCGCGACCATGGACTACATGGTTCAAGAGCAAGAGCGCGGCATCACCATCACGAGCGCCGCGACGAACTGCTTCTGGACGCCCGCCGAGGGCCCGAACGCCGGCGTCAGCCACCGCATCAACATCATCGACACGCCCGGCCACGTGGACTTCACGATCGAAGTCGAGCGTTCGCTCCGCGTCCTCGACGGCGCGGTCGCCGTGCTCGATGGCGGCAACGGCGTCGAGCCGCAGACGGAGACCGTCTGGCGCCAAGCCGACAAGTTCCGCGTCCCGCGCATCGTGTTCGTCAACAAGATGGACAAGATCGGCGCCGACTTCGAGATGAACGTGAACTCGATCAAGGAGCGCCTCGGCGTGACGCCGGTCGCGATTCAGTATCCCGTCGGCGAAGAGGATCAGCACAAGGGCGTCGTCGACCTCATCAAGATGAAGGCCGCGATCTTCGACGAAGCGTCGAAGGGCCAAAAATACGAGTGGGTCGAGATCCCCGAGAACCTCAAAGCCAAGTGCAAAGAGTTCCGCGAGAAGATGATCGAGGCGTGCGCCGACATGGACGACGACATCATGTCGAAGTTCCTCGACGGCAAAGGCGACGAGGTCGGCGAGCAACAGATCGTCGCGGCGATCCGCAAGGGCTGCTGCAGCTTCAAGTTCTTCCCGGTCATCTGCGGCTCGGCGTTCAAGAACAAAGGCGTTCAGCTGATGCTCGACGCGGTCGTCAACTACTTGCCGTCGCCGCTCGACATTCCGCCGGTCAAGGGCATCAACCCCGACAACGACAAAGAAGAAGAGCGCAAAGCGGACGACAAAGAACCGTTCGCCGGCTACGCGTTCAAGATCATCAACGACCCGCACGGCAACCTCACGTTCTTCCGCGTCTACTCCGGCATGATCACGTCGGGCACGATGGTCGCGAACTCCACGCGCGGTAAACGCGAGCGCATCGGACGCATCCTCCGCATGCACGCGAACAAACGCGAAGAGCTCACCGAGGCCGACGCCGGCAACATCTACGCAGCCGTCGGTTTGAAGGACACGCGCACGGGCGACACGCTCTGCGACGAGAAGAAGCCGATCGTCCTCGAGAAGATGATCTTCCCGGAGCCCGTCATCTCGATCGCGATCGAGCCGAAGACGAAGGCCGACGTCGAGAAGCTCGGCATCGGTCTGCAGAAGCTCGCCGCCGAGGACCCGTCGTTCCGCATCCACACGGACGAAGAGTCGGGCCAGACGATCATCAGCGGCATGGGCGAGCTCCACCTCGACATCATCTGTGACCGCTTGAAGCGCGAGTTCAAGGTCGAGTCGAACGTCGGCAAGCCCGAGGTCGCGTACCGCGAAGCGATCACGAAGCAGACGAAGTGCGAATACAAATATGCGAAGCAGTCCGGCGGCCGCGGCCAGTTCGGTCACGTGCTCATGGAGATCACTCCGGGCGAGCGCGGCACGGGCTTCGTCTTCGACAACGACATCGTCGGCGGCGTCATCCCGAAGGAGTTCATCCCGGCAATCGAGAAGGGCGTTCGCGAGGCGATGGAGCGCGGCGTGCTCGCCGGCTACCCGATCGCCGACATGGGTTGTCGCCTCTATGACGGCAGCTACCACGACGTCGACTCGAGCGCGCAGGCGTTCGAAATCGCCGCGTCGCTCTGCTTCCAAGACGGCGCGAAGCGCGCGGGCTTGATTCTCCTCGAGCCGATCATGAAGAACGAAGTCGTCGTCCCCGAGCAGTACATGGGCGACGTCATCGGCGACTTGAACTCGCGCCGCGGACGCATCCTCGGCATGAGCCAACGCGGCAACGCGCAAGTCATCGACAGCGAAGTCCCGCTCGCACAGATGTTCGGTTACGTCACCGACCTGCGTTCACTGACGCAAGGCCGCGCGACGAGCTCGCTCCACTTTTCACACTACGCGCCTGTCCCCGCAGCGATTCAGGAAGAGATCGTCGCGAAGGTCAAGGGCACCACCAAATAAGGTCACGGGAGAGACGATCATGGCGAAAGAAAAATTCGTACGCAGCAAGCCGCACGTGAACGTGGGAACGATCGGCCACATCGACCACGGCAAGACGACGTTGACTGCCGCGCTGGTGAAGGTTCAGTCGAAGAAGAACCTCGCGAAGGTGATCTCGTACGCGGACATCGCGAAGGGCGGCACGGTCCGCGACGCGACGAAGACGGTGACGATCGCCGTGTCGCACGTGGAGTACGAGTCGGAGAAACGCCACTACGCGCACGTCGATTGCCCCGGCCACGCGGACTACATCAAGAACATGATCACGGGCGCGGCGCAGATGGACGGCGCGATCCTCGTGGTGAGGCGCTGGACTCGGTCATGCCGCAGACGCGCGAGCACGTTCTTCTCGCTCGCCAAGTCGGTCTCAACCACATCGTCGTGGCGCTCAACAAGTGCGACGCAGTGGAAGACCCCGAGATGCTCGACCTCGTCGAGATGGAAGTGCGCGAGCTGCTCAACAAGTACAAGTTCCCTGGCGACACGGCGAAGATCATCCGCGTGGCGGCGTTCCCGGCGCTCAACGGCGACGCGAAGTGGGAAAAATCGATCGACGAATTGGTCGCGGCGCTCGACTCGGAGATCCCGGATCCGGTTCGCGACATCGACAAGCCGTTCTTGATGGCGATCGAAGACGTGTTCTCGATCAAGGGCCGCGGCACGGTCGCGACGGGACGCGTGGAGCGCGGCATCGTGAAGGTCGGCGAAGAGATCGAAATCGTCGGCTTCCGCGAGACGCGCAAGACGGTCGTGACGGGCGTCGAGATGTTCCGCAAGCTGCTCGACGAAGGCCGCGCGGGCGACAACATCGGCGTTCTCCTTCGCGGCATCGAGAAGGACGACATCGAGCGCGGGCAAATCCTCGCGAAGCCAGGCTCGGTGACGCCGCACAAGAAGTTCGAGGGTGAGGTCTACGTTCTCAAGAAGGAAGAGGGCGGCCGTCACACGCCGTTCTTCACGAACTACCGCCCGCAGTTCTACATGCGGACGACGGACGTCACCGGCACCTGCCAACTCCCCGAAGGCACGAAGATGGTCATGCCCGGCGACAACATCACCATGACCATCGAGCTCATCACCGCCGTCGGCCTCGAGGAGCAAATGCGCTTCGCGATCCGCGAAGGCGGCCGCACCGTCGGCGCAGGAATCGTTACCAAGGTGATCGAATGACCAAGATCAGAATTCGTCTCAAGGCCTTCGACCACCAGCTTCTCGACAAGTCGGCGAACGACATCGTGGAGACGGCGAAGCGCACCGGCGCGCGCGTGGCGGGTCCCATCCCGCTGCCCACGCACATCTCGAAGTACACCGTGCTTCGCGGACCGCACGTCGACAAGAAGTCGCGCGAGCAGTTCGAGATCCGCACGCACAAACGCTTGCTCGACATCCTCGAGCCGACGCAGCAAACGCTCGACGCGCTGATGAAGCTCGATCTCTCGGCGGGTGTCGACGTGGAGATCAAGTCATGAATTTGGACGTCTTCAACATGAAGCGAGAGAAGGTCGGCTCGCTCGACGTCGCAGACGAAGTGTTCGGAAGCGAAGTCAAAGAACAGCTCTTCTACGAAGTCGTGAAAGCGCAGCTCGCGTCGCGTCGCCAAGGAACGGCGTCGGCGAAAGAGCGCAGCGCCGTCAGCGGCTCGTCGAAGAAGGTCTACAAGCAGAAGGGCACGGGACGCGCGCGTCACGGCTCGATCCGCGCGCCGGTGTACGTCGGCGGCGGTCAAGCCCACGGGCCGCGCCCGCGCGACTGGAGCTATCGTCCGCCGCGCCAAGTGCGCATCGGCGCGCTCCGCTCGGCGCTCTCGAAGTTCGCGAAAGAGGGAAACCTCATCGTCGTCGATCGCATCGAGCTCAAAGAGATCAAGACCAAAGGTCTTCTCTCGGCGCTCTCGACGCTCAAGGCGAACAAGAAGGTGATGGTCGTCGACAGCGCGGACAACGAGAACCTCAAGCTCTCGATCCGCAACTGCCGCGATCACCAGTTCCTCCCGCCCGAAGGCGTCAACGTCTTCGATCTCCTCCGCCACGACACGCTCGTCGTGTCGAAGGACGCCGCGAAGAAGCTCGAGGCTCGCTGCCTCGAGAAGAAAGAGGCCGCCAAATGAGGGCCGATCAAATCCTCCGCCGCCCGATCGTGTTGACGGAAAAAGCGAATCGCCTCCGCGATCGCAATCAAATCGTCTTCGAGGTCTCGCGCGAAGCCAACAAGATCCAAATCAAAGAAGCCGTGCAGTCGATGTTCAAGGTGAAGGTCACGAACGTGAACACCTCGATCGTCCGCGGCCGCGACCGCCGCATGGGCCGCGGTTACTCGAAGACGCAAAACTGGAAGAAGGCCGTCGTGACGCTCAAAGAGGGCGACGTGATCGACTTCTTCGCGGAAACGGAATGACCATCACGGCGAAGCCGTGGAACAGGCAAGACGATGGGCGTTAAGAACTACAAACCGACTTCAGCTGCGCGCCGCTACTACTCGGTCTCCGACTTCAAGGAGATCACCAAGGGCAAGAAGCCCGAGAAGAAGCTCACGACCGGCGGTCGATCGACCGGCGGACGCAACAGCGACGGCCGCATCACCTCGCGCTTCCGCGGCGGTGGACACAAGCAGCGCTATCGCGTCATCGATTGGCGCCGCGACAAGAACGGCGTCCCCGCGACGGTCGCGTCGATCGAATACGATCCGAACCGCACCGCGCGCATCGCGCTCCTCCACTACGTCGACGGCGAGAAGCGCTACATCCTCGCGCCCGACGGTCTCCACGTCGGCGACAAAGTGCTCTCGCGCAAATCGGCCGACATCAAACCGGGCAACGCGATGGCGCTCCGCCACATCCCGCTCGGCACCACGATCCACAACATCGAGATGAAAAAAGGGAAGGGCGGCCAGATGGTCCGCTCCGCCGGATCGGGCGCAGCGCTCATGGCGAAGGACGGCGACTACGCGCAAGTCCGTTTGCCGTCGGGCGAAGTCCGCATGATTCACCTCGAGTGCCACGCGACGATCGGCCAAGTGTCGAACGTCGATCACGCCAACATCTCGATCGGCAAAGCCGGTCGCACGCGTTGGCTCGGCAAACGTCCGCACAACCGCGGCGTCACGATGAACCCCGTCGATCACCCGATGGGTGGAGGCGAAGGTCGCAGCTCGGGTGGTCGTCACCCGTGCTCGCCGTGGGGTCAGCTCTCGAAGGGTCTCAAGACCCGCAACAACAAACGCACGGACGGCTTCCTCGTGAAGCGTCGCAACGAAAAAGGTTGATGCATGCCGCGTTCAATTAAGAAGGGCCCGTTCGTCGACGGGCATCTCAACGAGAAGATCGCCGCCGCGCAGGCGACGCAATCGAAGAAGGTCATCAAGACCTGGTCGCGCCGCAGCACGATCACGCCGGAGGCCGTCGGTCTCACGTTCGCCGTGCACAACGGCCGCAAGTTCGTTCCGGTCTTCGTGACGGAGCGCATGGTGGGCCACAAACTCGGCGAGTTCGCGCCGACGCGCACGTTCCACGGCCACTCGGGCGACAAGAAGGCCAAGGTAGGCGGCGCTCCCGCACCGGCTGCTCCCGCGCCCGCCGCAGCTCCGAAAAAATAGTTCACGCAATTCGTCGACTCCCGCACGCACACGTGCAAAATTCCATGTGGCGGAGGTCACCATGCGCGTGCGTGCTTTGGTTGCGGCGGTCGCGGCTCTCTCCTTGAGTGCGCTCATCGCGCACTGTGGAGGCGGCGGAACGAGCTTCGGAGACGGCGACGGCGGTGACGCCGACATCGACTCGACGAATCCATTGAGCGATGGTGGCAACCCATTCGGCGACGTGAGCGCGGAGGCGGCACCCGCTTGCCAAGGCTTGCAGTGCCAAGTGCAGGGATGCGGCGGTGGCGGTCACACGACGATCACGGGCACCGTTTACGATCCCGCGGGCTTGAACCCGCTCTACAACATCCTCGTCTACATCCCGATCTTCCCGAACGATCCGCTGCCGAAGATGACGCACGGCATGAGCTGCGACACGTGCGCGGCGAAGATCGACAACGCGATGGCGACCGCGCTCACCGACGCGAAGGGCAACTTCACGATCACCGACGCGCCCGTCGGCGCGAACATTCCGATCGTCGTTCAAGTCGGCAAGTGGCGTCGCGAGTACACGATGTCGAACGTCGCCGCGTGCGTCGCCAACGCGTATCCGACGTCGACGACTCCGGCGAATCGCCTTCGCCTTCCCGCGAAGCAATCCGAAGGCGACATGCCGCTCATCGCGTTCGCGACCGGATGCGATCCGATGGAAGACTTGATCCAAAAAGTCGGCGTCTCAGCAACCGAGTTCACGGCGCCGTCGGGCAGCGGCACCGTCCACGTCTACGAAGGCAAGTGGGCCAACACGGCCGGCGTCACCAACCCCGGCGACGCGTACGCGTTTTGGAACAGCGCGACCGAGATGGAGAAGTACGACATCTTGATCAACGCGTGCGAGTGCTCGCCGTACCAGCGCGCGAATGGCTACACGAACCTCGACACGTACCTGAATGGCGGCGGCCGGTTCTTCGGCTCGCACTACCACATCAACTTTTTCACCGGCGAGCAGCTGAGCGGAAATCCGGACCCCGTCCCCGCCGACATGAAGAGCGCGGCGAGCTGGGCGCCCACGTGGGGCTCGTGCATGAGCGGACCCTACGACATCGACACGACGTTCCCGAAGGGCCAAGCCATGGCCGACTGGATGAAGAACCTCTTCCCGACGGCGCCATACGGACAAGTCGCCATCACGAGCGGCTGCATGGTGAAAGACATCCTCGGCACGGTGAACGGCATCTCGCAGCAGTGGATCTACGACAGCGTATCGAAGGCTCCCGGCTACATCTCGATCAACACGCCGACGACGAAGCAGCCGACGGACCGCTGCGGCCGCGCCGTCCTCACCGACCTCCACGTCGGCACGACGAGCGCGACGCTCGAGCAACAAGAGGCGGCGCTCGAGTTCATGTTCTTCGATCTCGCGGCGTGCGTTCAGGACGACGGCTCGACGCCGACGCCGCCCACTCCGAACTGAGTCCAACTGATTACGGCAAGAGCTGCCGCAGCCTCCACGCTTGCGCGAAGCTGCGGCGCTCCGCGTCGACGAGCGCGTCGACGGCGCGGTTGATGAGCACAGCGGGCAGCGCGAGCTGGACGAACGTGACGATCACGAGCGACAGCGCGGTCGGCGCGGCGCGAAACTCCGCGGCCACGGGGAAGATCGTCAGCACGCCGTTCTCGAGCGCGTACGACCGCGGAAGGATGCCGGCGTGCTCGAGCACGAGCGGCACGAACACCGCGAGCATCGCCATGGCGAACGGCGTGGCGCGGAGCAAGCTTCGCTTGCGCACGGCGAGCACGTACGCGGCCGCGCTGCTCGCCGCCACGCCCGGGACCAGCACGAACGGACCAAAAATCGTGGAGCACGCGCCGACGAGCACGAAGTTGAGCGACATCGACGCGAGAAACTGCGCGGGCTCGGCGCGCTCGACCTTCGCTCCGACCCACTGCGCGTGCGCCGACGTGACGAGCATCAGAATCGCGATGGTCGCGAGCGCGGGCCAGCTCTTCACGCCCATCACCCACAAGAGCGGGACGAGCCCGAGCCACACGATGTACATGCGCGACGCACGCAGCGCCGACCGCGCGCGATCGCGGCGTTCGCCTTCGCGAAGCTCGGCGAGCGCGGCGGGCGGCAGATCGGTCGACGGCGCGAGCACGAGATCCGTGATCGCTCGGAGCGCGCTTTCGTTCGACGGATCGAGCGCGACCGCGCGACCGAGCTCGCGCATTCCTTCGGCGCGTTTCGCGTCCGCGTCTTCATCGTCGCGCGCGGCCGCGTCGAGCGCGGCGCGCGCTTTCTTCACGTGATCGCTCGCGAGCTCGCGGCGCCTCTCCGCGTCGCGCTCGCCATCGAGGAACGATTCGATCGCCTCTTCGAGCGCGCGCGCAGATTCGAATCGTGCGCGCGGATCGATCGCGATCGCGCGTGACGTAATCGCGTCGAGCTCGGGCGGGATGTTCGCGCTCGGCGCGCGCACGCTCGGCGGCTCGGCGCGCGAGAGCGTCGACGCCATCATCGCTTGGAGGTCGCTCACGCGGTGGAGCGGCTCGAGCGCGAGCACCTCGAAGAGCATCGCGCCGAGCGCGTAGACGTCCGCGGAGATCGTCACCGGCTCGCCGCGCAGCTGCTCCGGCGCCATGTAACCGATCGTGCCGATGACCGTTCCGTCTTGCGTGACCGCGTGCGCGCCGGCTTCGACGGGCCCCGCCGTGCCCTTCGCGTCCTCCGGGTCCGCCGTGCCGACGAGCTTCGCGACGCCCCAATCGAGCACGTACACCTCGCCGAAATCGCCGAGCATCACGTTCGCCGGTTTGAGATCGCGATGGATGACGCCGCGACTGTGCGCGTAGGCGATCGTCAAGCACACCTGGCCCATCGCCGAGAGCAAGCGTCGACGATTGTATTTTGCACATATTTCGGCGCGGTTTTCTCGAAGCCCGATGATGACTTCCTCGAGCGTGTGACCGCCGATGCGCTTCATCGTGAAGAACGTCTCGCCGTCGTCGCGACGACCGATGTCGTAGACGGGGACGACGCTCGGGTGCTCGAGCTGCCCTTGCACGCGCGCCTCGCGGAGAAAACGTCCACGCGTTTGCGCCACCGATCCGCCGGCGCCGGGCCGCGCGACTTTCATCGCGACGTCGCGTCCGATCCACGCGTCGCCGCACAAGCGCACTTCGCCCATCCCACCCGCGCCGAGCACGCGCCTCGTCGTGTAGCGCGCGGCGTCGAAGCTCGCGTCGCCGAGGAGCTCCACGGGACGTGCGTCACCGCTCGGCGCGGAGAGCACCGTCGCGGCGAGCTCGATCGTCTTGTCGTTGTCTTCGACCATGAACCCCAAGATAGATCGAGTATCGTGCGCCGATGCGACCCGCCTGGTTCGAGAGCGCGCTCGCGGCGAAATACGACGAAGGCTTCGTCGAGTGCGACGGCGCGCGCATTCACTATTTGCATTGGGGAACGCGCGGTCACCCCGGCTTGATCCTGGTTCACGGCGGCGCGGCGCACGCGCATTGGTGGAGCTTTCTCGCGCCGCTACTCACGTCGCACTACGACGTCGTCGCGCTCGACATGAGCGGGCACGGCGACAGCGATCGTCGCGCGACGTATCCGCGCGAGACGTGGGCGAAGGAGATCCTCGCCGTATCCGACGCGATGCATTTTCCGTCGCCGCCCGTCGTCATCGGACACAGCCTCGGCGGGCTCATCGCGATCATCGCAGCGTCGCTCTACGGCGATCGCATGGCGGGGACGATCATCGTCGATTCGCCCGTGCACAAACCGAATCCCGAGACGGACGCCGCGCGTCGCGGTTGGTCGTTCGGCCCGCTGAAGACGTATCCGACGGAAGAAGCGGCGCGCGCGCGCTTCAAGCTGATCCCGCCGCAGCCTTGCGACAACGACTTCGTCGTCGACTACATCGCGCGCACGTCGATGAAGTCCGTGCCCGGCGGCTTCTCGTGGAAGTTCGATCCGAACCTCTTCACGTCGGTCACGCAAGACAAGATGAGCGATCACCTCGCGCGCGTGAAGTGTCGCATCGCGCTCTTGCGCGGCGAGTTCTCCGTCGTCGTGCCGCGCGAGACGAGCGAGTACATGTTCGAGCTGCTCGATCGCAACGCGCCGCTCGTCGAGATCCCGCAAGCGCATCATCATTTGATCTTGGATCAGCCGCTCGCGTTCATCGCCGCCGTGCGCGCGCTCCTCGCGGATTGGGAGCACTCGACGCCGCACCCGCGCTCGCAGAAGACGTGACAGAAGTGACGAGCTCGAAGACGGCGATCTCCGCGCGCGTCGCGAGGCGCATCGGCGGACCCCAGTATCCCGCGCCCGACGTGACGTAGAGCCACGTCTTCTCCACTTCGTACAAACCGAACACGTACGGTTGCCTCACGCGCTCGAGCGCCCAGCCGATTGGCGAGATCTGTCCGCCGTGCGTGTGTCCGGAGATCTGCAAACCGATTCCGCGCTTCGCCGCGTCCGCGACGTCGTCGGGGCGGTGCGCGAGCAGGATCGACGCGCGCGATTCGTCGCGCCCGTGAAGCGCCGCGGCGAGATCCGGTGTGCCCGCTTGATCGTCGATGCCGACGAGATCGAATCCATCCGCGCCGCCGATCGCCACGCGCTCGTTTCGCAGCACGCGGAAACCGAGCGAAGACGACGCGAACGCGACCCACTCGTCGACGCCCGAGAGGTACTCGTGATTGCCCGTCACGAAGAAGACGCCGTCGCGCGCGCGCAGATTCGCGAGCGGCGCGACGAGCGGGCCGAGCTCGCGCACGGATCCATCGACGAGATCGCCCGTGACCGCGATGAGATCCGCGTCGAGCGCGTTGACGCTCGCGACGAGCGCATCGACGAGCCCGCGTCCGATCGTCGCGCTCACGTGCACGTCGGAGATCTGCACGATTTTGTAGCCGTGCTTCGCCGTGCCGAGACCGCGCAATGGAACGCGCACGCGACGCACGGCGAGCGGAAGGTGCGCGACGACCGCAGAGGCTCCGCCGAACGCGAGCGTCGCGATCCCGCTCACGAGCGCGATGAATCGACGGCGCGTGGGGCTCGTGCGGAACGCTTCGCCGACCAAAACCAGCGGGAGCAGAAACAAGAGAAGCCCGACCCACACGAACGCGCACCACATCACGGGCGCTTGAACCGAGCGCGGCGTGTCGTGCATCGTGAGAAGACCGATCATTCCAGCGGGCAGGAGCGCGGCGACGCCGATGAACCCAACGCGCGCGTGGCGGTGAAAGCGCTCGGGCAGCGCCGCGTCGCGGATCATGCGACGGTGGAGATACGCGTGCACCACCGTCGTGACGACGATCGAGCCCATCAAATACGCGAGGAAGCGCAGCATCAGCGGTTGAACCGGCTCAGGAGATCTTCGGTGATGCCATCGTGGCGAATCGATCGAGCCATCTCGATCGCGTGGCGCGCGTAGTCGCGCGCGCGCAGCGGTGGAGCGCGGCGCAGGTGCGCGCGGACGGCGTCGCCGACGCGCATCATCCACGCGAGCTCGTCGTCCGACATCGGCCCGCGATCGATCGCGTCGAGCGCTTCGGTCATCTCGGCGTCGTTCGCGGGCGCGAAGAGACACGACGTGACCGCGGGGTGCGAGAGCACGAAGCGGTAACAATCCGAGCCGCTCGGCGCGCGCTCGCTCACGGGAAGCGACTTCGGATCGAGCAAGCTCCCCCAGCGCGTCGCGGTGTACGCGATGACCGCGCGATGGTGCGCGCGCGCCGCGGGAAATACGGCATCCGCTGCGCCTCGGTGGGCTGCGTTGTATCGAACCATCAGCGCGGCCCATGTCTCTTCTTCCGCGAGCGCGACGAGCCGCGCGCGATCGTGCGAGGACACCACGAGCGAGCGCACGAGACCGCGCGACACGAGCGCGCGCGCCGCATCGATCATCCGCGGCGCGATCGCTTCGTTGCGATACGCGAGACACAGCACGTCGACGAAATCCACGCGGAGTCGCGCGCGCGCAATCTCGACCGAGGGCCTGAGCATCGATGCATGGTTCGTGAAGCTCTGGATCGCGATGACGACGTCGCCGCGCCGCTTCTTCGCGATGCGCCCGAGCGCGGCGCCGAAGCTGCGCCGGCGGAGCGCGCCCCAAAAAAGAAATTCACGCCGCGCTCGAACGCGCGATCGACTTCGCGCTCGCCCGCGCCGTAGCTCGACGCGAGCCCGAGCCGGCTGACCTTCGCGAGACCGAGCGACTCACGCATGGCGCGCCTCGAGCAAACCTTCGAGCTCTTCGATGACCGCATCGCCGTGCCGCTCGCTCGCGATCACGTCGCGCGCGTGGACCGCATTTCCGCGGAGCGCCACGTCGTGCACGGCGCGCATGATCGCGCGACGAATCGCGCGTGTGCTCGCGCGATGCGAAATCGAAATCGCCGCGCCGATAGCCTCCGCGCGCGCTGCGTTGTCGCTCTGATCGCGTCCCATCGGCATGCACAAGAGTGGAACGCCGTGCGCGAGCGCGCGAATCACGGTGCCGTGCCCGCCGTGCGTGACGACGAGCGCCGCGCGTGGAAGCACCTCCGCGTGCGGCGCGGATTGGACGATCGTCACGTTGGGCGGGGCGCGCAGCTCATGCGGATCGAGCGCGGGCCCCGTCGTGACGAGCGCGCGCACGGGAAGCGTCTCGAGCGCACGCACGACGCGCTCGAGAATTTTCTTCTGCCCCATGAACGTCGTCGAGAACGCGACGAGCACGAGCGGCGCGGTCTCGCCCGCGATCGTCGCGTGAGACGTCGCCCACACGGGATCGCCGAGCTCCGGCCCGACGTAGCGCACGTTGTCGTGGCGCGGCGACGCATCGAAATCGAACCACGCGCTCGTCTGAACGAGCACGCGATCGGCGCGGCGGATTTGATCGAGCGGATGCGCGACGTCGTCCAAGCCCATCGCGCGGCGCGCGGAATTCAAATGCGGAAGACACGAGCGCCAGAGGAGCGCGTCGCCGAGCGCGAAGAGCACGCGATCGCGCGCGTGTCCGATCGCGCCGTGCGCGGGCGCGAGCCCGAGCGCGGGCGGCGGTCTATTCGGCTCGCGAAGAAACGACGTCATCGGCAAGAGCGCCGCGAAGGGCGCGCGTGTCGACTCCGCGCCGACGAGCGCACCGAAGAGCATCGCGTCGACGACGACGACATCCGCAGCGTGCGCGTCGAACTGCGCGCGCACCTCTCGCGCGAACAAGTGCGCCGGCTTGAACGCGTGCCGATCGCGCGCGCGCGCGAACGCGCCGAGCGGCGTGAGCGCGGCCCAATCGCGCACGATCTCGCTCTCCCGGGTTCGCGTCGCGCGATGAGGCGCCTCTCGCCACGGAACGAAGATCGCGCCCGCGCGCCGGACGTCGTCCTCGAGCGAAGGATCTCCGAGCACCGTCACCTCGTGTCCTCGATGGACGAGCCTCGACGCGACGGCGAGCTCGGGCGGCGCCGTTCCACCGCCGTCCCAAATCGCGAAGAGGAACCGACCGACCATCACCGGAATCCATACCTCATGTACGTTGATTGGATGGCCGCGCCAGTCGCTTGGGGAGGATTCGTCGCGCTCGCGATCAATCCCTTCGGCGGACTGCTCTTCGCGATCCCGTACGCGCAAGCCGTGCTGCACATTTCGCCGTGGCTCGCCGCGCTGATCGGTTGGCCGTTCGCATACGTTCAAGTTCTCTTCGTCGATTTGCTGTGGGACACGCTCGCGCGATGGGGATGGTGGCAGCGGCTCATCGAACGACGACGCACGCCGCGACTCGAGCGCATGGCGAGCTCGCCATACATGTTCTGGCTCATTCTGCTGTTCGGCACGTTCGCGGGTCCGTGGCTCGTGATGTCGATCATGCGTTACGCGAACGTGCCGCATCGCCGCATCGCGCTGCCGATGGCGCTCAGCATCGGTTGGAACGCGGCGGGCATCGCGCTTCTGACCACTTACGCGCCGCGCTTTCTGCCCAAGTGATCGCTACGGCGTGATCTTGTCCCAGAAATCGCACGTCGCGCTCTTCAAGCCGGTCTCGGTCGCGATCGTGGAATCCAAAATGAGATCCGTGTCGTTCGTGAGCGAGTAGGCGGGCCATTGCACGGGCTGACCGCCCGAGCTCGGATCGCCCTTCGCGGCGAGCCCCGTGAACCAATACGCGCCCATGTGATCGGCGAGCGTCGTGTCCGCGTCGCTCAGTTGCGTGCCGAGGTATCCGTTTCGAAACACGAACGGAACTTCGTACGAGTGCGACGCGGTGACGTTCGGAATCGCGACGACTTCATACGGATACGTGAAGTGATAGAGATACGCGCTCCCGCCGGCCGCGGAGTATGCGCGCACGAAGCGGCGCGTCGCACACGTGAAGAAGCCGTCCGTGATGATGCGCGAGAACGCCGTTTCGGAGTTGGTGTCGACGGGATATTGCGCGGCGATTTGATCGATCACGGTCGATCCGAAGACGCTTCCGAGGAGCGTGCGCAAATCGCTCGAGGACATCGGCGCGCCCGTCGCGGATTGATAGAGGTAGTCGAAGAGATCGCCTTCGTTGAGGTTCGTTCCCATGATGAGCGGAACCTTCGCGAACCGACCAACGTTCACGGCATCGAGCGGCGACGTCGGGAGCGTCACGCCGTCGATCGTCGGGCTCCACGATTCGCCTACGGGCCCGAAATCCGCGGGACGCAGCGGCAGCGCGGTGAGCACGTCGGTGACGGACGCTGCGCGCAGACACGACATGATCGATCCGCTCGTCGTGCACGAGAGCGCGTTCGCGAGTCGCACGCCTTGTGCGTTCGCCACATCGGGCGACGTGAACAAGATCGGCAGCTCACAAACCCCGCTCTCGATGATCGCGCGCGCGAAGAGCCCGTTCGACGCGGGCGCGGCGAGGTGCGCGCACGTGCTGATCGCGCCGGCCGATTCGCCGCCAAGCGTGACGTTCGCGGGATCGCCGCCGAACGCGGCGATGTTGCGATGCACCCACGAGAGCGCCGCTTGTTGATCGAGGAGTCCTGCGCTCGCCGTGTTCGCCGTTCCGTTCTCCGCCGCGAGCTCGGGGTGCGCGAGCCACCCGAACGGACCAAGCCTGTAGTTGATCGTGACGACGACCGCGTCGGCGAGATGCGAGACGAGGTTCTCGCCACTATAGAGCGGGTCGCCGCCCGATCCGATCGAGAAGCCGCCGCCGTAGATCCACACGAACACCGGCGCGTTCTTCACGTCGACCTTCGGTGCCCACACGTTCAAGTAGAGACAATCTTCGCTGCTCGACGCGGCGACGGTCTTGCCGTCGGTGGCGAGCTGCGCGCACTCCGCGCCCGAAGCGTTCGCGACGATCGGTGACGTCCATGGCGCGATGTCTTGCGGAGGCTTGAACCGAAGCGGACCGACAGGCGGCGCCGCGAACGGAATGCCGAGCCACACGCGAACGCCGCCCTCCGTCACCGAGCCTTGCACGACGCCTTTGTCCGTCGTGATGGAGGTAGGCCCATCCGTTTGCGTCGGCGCTGGCGTCGATGAGCACGCGAGGATCACGCAGCCAAGCACCCATCCGAGCTTCATCAAAACCCCCGTTGCCCCTGCAACACCGGCTGCGACGCGCTGGCGATGATCGCCAAGAGGAACGCGCCGACGATCCCCGCCGCCACCACGACGCTTCCCGCGATGATGCCCGCCGTCACGGCGCCGTCGAGCTTGCGCTTGCGCACGTGGATGCCGTCGGTCGCGTCGATCTCGGCGGGCTCTCCAGACGCGCGCTCGCCGACGATCGTGTGACCGCTTGCCGTCGCGTGGGTCAAGGTCATCGCTTTCCCGTCGTTCCAGATGACCTGCACGCGGTCGTCGTTGATCTCGTCGAGCGAAGTGACCGGGGCGTAGCGAAAACAGCCCGTCGTCGAGACGAGAAGCAGCAGAGCAAGAATGCGGCGCACGGCGCGAGTATAACCGGCCTCGATTTTCCTTGCCGATTGGGCGCTCGTGGGTAAACTCCGCGCTCCCAATCCACGGGACCCGCTTTTTCCAGGGGTTTCGTGGTGAGGCGGCCGTAACGGCCTCCGTCCACGGACGGAAGTACGACGGCGCTCTCGCGGGAAACCACCCTGAGGTCTCGAAATGGTCAGCAAAGCGATTGCTCGCTTCGCGCACATCTCTCCGCGCAAAGCCCGTGTGATTGTGAATCTGGTTCGCGGACGCCAAGCCGGCGAAGCGCTCCAGCTTCTCGAGTTCACGCAGAAAGCGGCCGCACCGGTCGTGAAGAAGCTCATCGAGAGCGCCGTCGCGAACGCGCGCACGCACTCGCCCGGCGTCGACCTCGACGCGCTCTTCGTCGAGACCGCGTTCGTCGACAAAGCGCCGAACAAATACATGCGCCGCTGGCGCCCCCGCGCGATGGGCCGCGCAACACGAGTTCAAAAAGGTCTCAGCCACATCACCGTCATTCTCGGAGAGCGAGCGTAACGCGGCGTAGCCGCGTCACCATCGGCGCCGCAGGCGCCGGAGCAGGTGAATATGGGTCAGAAGACACATCCGTATGGTTTCCGTCTCGGCGTCATCAAGACGTGGAACTCGAAGTGGTTCGAGGACAAGGCGTACGCCAAGTGGCTCCATGAGGACATCCGCATCAAGCGCGCGGTGAAGGACTACTTGATGAACGCGCACGTCGCGTCCGTCGAAGTCGAGCGCGCCGCGAACAAGGCGAAGGTCATCGTCTTCACCGCCAAGCCCGGCATGGTCATCGGCAAGGGCGGCAAAGGCATCGAGACGCTGAAGAGCGGAAACCTCGCGACCGCCGCGAAGGGCGAGCCGCTCTTTCCGGGCGTGCAAGCGTTCACCGCGAACGAAGTCTTCATCGACGTCCAAGAAATCCGCAAAGCCGAGACGGCCGCGCAGCTCGTCGCCGAAGGCGTTGCTTCTCAGCTCGAGCGTCGCGTTGCGTTCCGCCGCGCGATGAAGAAAGCCGTCTCCACCGCGATGAAGTTCGGCGCGAAAGGCATCCGCATTCGCTGCTCGGGCCGCCTCGGCGGAAGCGAGATGTCGCGCGTCGAGACGTACCGCGAAGGTCGCGTCCCGCTCCACACGCTCCGCGCCGACATCGAGTTCGGCCTCGCGGAAGCGCGCACGAAGTACGGAATCATCGGCGTCAAAGTTTGGGTGTTCCGCGGCGAAGTTCTCCAACGCCGCACGCGCCGCCCCGCCGTCACCAACGCGTAACCAAAACAAGAAGATCCGATGCTTTCCCCGAAACGAACCAAGTACCGCAAGATGCAGAAGGGCAATAACCGCGGCACCGCGCAGCGCGGTAACGCCGTGTCCTTCGGCGATTTCGCGATGCAGTGTCTCGAGCCCGGCCGCCTCACCGCGCGCCAGATCGAAGCCGCGCGCATGGCGATCCAACGTCACGTCAAACGCGCCGGCAAGCTCTGGATTCGCGTTTACCCGCATCGTCCGGTCACGAAGAAGCCGCTCGAAGTCCGCATGGGTGGCGGCAAAGGCGGCGTCGAAGAGTGGGCAGCGGACGTGCAACCCGGTCGCGTGCTCTACGAGATTTCGGGAATCGACGAAGCGACGGCGCGTGAAGCGTTCCGCCTCGCGGGCCACAAGCTCCCCGTTTCGTACCGCTTTCTCCATCGCGACGAGGTGAAGGCATCATGAAGGCGAAAGACCTCCACGAGCGCACCGTCGAAGATCTGAAAGAGCTCGAGAAGACGCTCAGCAAAGATCTCTTCGACGCGCGCTTCAAGAATTTCACCAACCGCCTCGACGACACCGCGACGCTCCGCAAGCATCGCCGCGAGATCGCGCGCGTGAAGACCGTCCTCGCCGAGAAGGCGCGCGGCGCGTCCCCCGCGACGATGAAATCGCCGGTCGTGTCGGCCGAGAAACCGATTCCGAAAGCAGCAGCAAGCAAGCCCGCGAAAGCCGCAGCGCCGAAGAAGGCAGCAGCCGCGAAGAAGCCGGCAGCGAAGAAGACGGAGAAGAAGGCATGACGACGTCAGTCACGGAGAAAGCTCCCCAAACATCCGCGCACGACGCGCACGGCTTCCGACGCAAGATGGTCGGCAAGGTCGTCAAGCCGAACAAGAACCAGGCGCGCGGCTACGGCAAGCGCCCGGGCGTCGCACCGAAGACCGTCGGCGGTCGCATGAACAAGACCGTCGTCGTCGAAGTCGTCTCGTACACGCGCGACGGCCTCTACGGAAAATACGTTCGCTCGCGCTCGCGCTACAAAGCGCACGACGAGAAGAACGAGTACCAAGTCGGCGACGAAGTCGAAATGCAAGAGCACAGCCCCATTTCGCGCAGCAAGCGCTTCACGGTGGTGCGCCTCGTGAAGAAGTTCGTGCAGGAATAGTCCCATGATTCAGATGCGAACCATTTTGGAAGTGGCCGACAACTCCGGCGCGAAGCGCGTCCAGTGCATCAAGGTGCTCGGAGGATCGCGCCGCCGCTACGCCGGCCTCGGCGACGTCATCGTCGTCTCGGTCAAAGAGGCGCTCCCCGGCACGAAGGTGAAGAAGGGCGAAGTGGCCAAGGCCGTCGTCGTTCGCACGCGCAAACAAGCCGCGCGCAACGACGGCAGCTACATCCGCTTCGACGAGAACAGCGCCGTCCTCATCAACGCCCAGCTCGAGCCGATCGGCACGCGCATCTTTGGGCCAGTCGCGCGCGAGCTCCGCGCCAAGAAATTCATGAAGATCATTTCCCTCGCGCCGGAGGTGCTGTGATGTCACTCGCGCGTCTTCGCAAAGGCGACGCCGTCGTCGTCATGAGCGGCAAGGACAAAGGCAAGAAGGGCAAGATCCTTCGTCTCGATCTCGACGCGGACAAAGTCGTCGTCGAGGGCGTGAACTTGATCAAGCGCCACATGCGCCCCACGCCGAAAATCCGCAAGGCGGCATCCTCGAGAAGGAAGCGCCGATCTTCGCGAGCAAGGTGATGCCGGTCGATCCGAAGACCGGCAAAGGCACGCGCGTCCGCGTCGGCAAGGACGACAAGGGCCACAAAGTTCGCATCGGCATGAGCGGCGATGAAATCGTCGCGCCCAAGGCTGGTTGATCATGGCTGCAAAGAAAGAAACCCAAGGCAAAGGTGGCGGCCGCGGCCGTCAACAAGAGCAGAAGGCGGCGCCGCAAGCCGAGGTCGTCTCGACCGCGGAGATCGAAACGCCGCGCTTCCAAATCAAGTACGCGAAGGAAGTCGTCCCCGCGTTGACGAAGCAGTTCTCGTTCAAGAACCCGATGCAGGTTCCGCGTCTCGAGAAGATCGTCGTCAACATGGGTCTCGGCGCGGCCGTCGCGAACCCGAAGATCATCGACGCCGCCGTCGAAGAGATTCGCGCCGTCACCGGCCAGAAGCCCGTCGTCACGCGCTCGCGCAAAGCGATAGCGAGCTTCAAGCTCCGCGCGGGTCTCCCCATCGGCGTGATGGTGACCCTCCGCGGCCCGCGCATGTGGGAGTTCGCCGACCGCCTCATCACGATCGCGCTCCCGCGCGTCCGTGACTTCCGCGGCGTGTCGCGCAAAGCGTTCGACGGCAAGGGCAACTACACGCTCGGCCTCAAAGAACAAATCATCTTCCCCGAGATCAACTACGACCGAATCGACGTGATCAAAGGGCTCAACATCAGCTTCGTCACCACGGCGAAGAACGACGAAGAAGGCCGGGCGCTTCTCCAGCACCTCGGCATGCCTTTCAGGAGCGCATAGACATGGCTCGAGCATCCCAATACGCGAAGCTGAACCGTCGCCCGAAGTTTTCGACGCGCCACAAGAACCGCTGCAAGGTGTGTGGTCGCTCGCGCGGTTACTACCGCAAGTTCGAGCTCTGCAGGATTTGTCTGAGGCTCTTCGCGCTCCGCGGAGAGATCCCGGGCGTCATCAAGGCGAGCTGGTGAAATCATGATGACCGATCCGATCGCAGACATGCTCGCGCGCATCCGCAACGCCGTGACGGCTCGTCACGACCGCACGGAGATGCCGCACTCCGCGCTGAAGGAGCACATCGCCGGCGTCCTCAAGAGCGAGGGCTACATCGACGACGTGCGCGTCACCGAGAACGAAGGCCGCAAGCGCCTCACGCTCGTGCTTCGCTACAACAACAAACAAGCCGCGATCGACGGGCTCTCGCGTCTGTCTTCGCCGGGTCGCCGCGTCTACGTCCGTCACGATCGCATTCCGCGCGTTCGTTCGGGCATGGGCATCTCGATCCTCTCGACCTCGCGCGGCGTGATGACGGACCGCGACGCGCGCAAGCAACGCGTCGGCGGCGAGCTCCTCTGCTCGGTCTGGTGATGTCATGACGCAATCCGCACAAGTTCAAGACCTCAAGCAATCGCGTACGGGCAAGCGTCCGATCGAGCTGCCGAAGGGCGTCTCGGCGAACGTGAAAGACGGCGCCATCGACGTGAAAGGTCCGAAGGGCTCGCTCACGCGCAAGCTCCCGCCGAACGTGAAAGTCACGCTCACGGGAACCACGCTCTCGATCGCTCCGACGGTCGGCGGCCGCGATGGCTCGCGCTTCCAAGGTCTCGCGCGCGCGCTCATCAACGGCATGGTGGTGGGAGCAGCCGGTGGTTACACGAAGACGCTCCAACTCGTCGGCACGGGTTACCGCGCCGAAGTGAAGGGCCAAATCCTGAACCTCTCGCTCGGCTTCTCGCACCCCGTGAACTTCCCGATTCCGCAGGGCGTCACCGTGCAGATCCCGGGCGACTCGAAGGGAACGATCATCATCCTCACGGGCGCCGACAAAGAAGTGATGGGCCAGACCGCCGCGAAGATCCGCGGCTTTCGTCCACCCGAGCCGTACGGCGGCAAAGGCGTTCGTTATCAAGGCGAGAAGGTCCGCGAGAAAGCTGGCAAGGCCGCCAAGGGCGCCGGCGCAGCGGCGAAATAATTTAGGGCACTCAGGAATTAGGTAGGAACGTCACCATGGCCATGCGAATCGTCGGACGAGAGCGTCGCAAGCTGCGCATCCGTCGCAAGATCAGCGGAACCGCGGAGCAGCCGCGCCTCACGGTCTTCCGCAGCTCGAAGCACATCTACGCGCAAGTCGTCGACGACGTCACGGGCAAGACGCTCGCGCACGCCTCGACGCTCACGAAGACCGTGAAAGGCAGCACCGGCGAAGCCACGAAGACGGACGCCGCGAAGCTCGTCGGCCACGCAATCGCCGACGCGCTCAAGCAAAAAGGAATCAAGCAGGTCGTCTTCGACCGCAACGGCTACCTCTACCACGGGCGCATTCGCGCTCTCGCCGACGCCGCCCGCGAAGCCGGCCTCAAGTTCTAGTTTAGAGAGATCACCATGCCCCAATTCGAAATCGACGAAGAGAAACTCAAGGAGCGCATCATCTCCATCAACCGCGTGGCAAAGGTCGTCAAAGGCGGCCGCCGCTTTTCGTTCGCCGCGCTCGTGGTGGTGGGCGACGAGTCGGGCCACGTCGGCGTCGGCCTCGGCAAAGCCAACGAGGTTCCCGAGGCGATCCGCAAGGGCAACGATCAAGCGCGCAAGAACATCTTCCGCGTTCCGCTCGACGGCGCGACCGTGCCGCACGAAGTCCACGGCCACTTCGGCGCGGGCAGCGTGTTCCTCAAGCCGGCGTCCGCCGGAACGGGCGTCATCGCCGGCGGCGCGATTCGCGCGGTCGTCGAGAGCGCGGGCATCCACGACATCCTGACGAAGTGCATCGGCAGCTCGAACCCGCACAACGTCGTCCGCGCGACGATCAACGCGCTCCAGCAGCTCCGCAGCATGGAAGACGTGGCGCGCCGTCGCGGCAAGCAGACGTCCGACATCTACGAAGCGTCCGGCAAGAAGAAGGCACCCGAGACCGGAGCCGCGGTATGAAAGCGCATCTTCACGTCGTGCAACTTCGCGCCGCAGCGAAGCGCGGTCACGTCCAAACGGTGAAAGGCCTCGGCCTTCGTGGTCCTCACTCCGAAGTGTGGGTGAAGAACACGCCGTCGTTCCGCGGCGCGATCAAAAAAGTTTTGCACCTCGTCACCGTCGAAGAAGTCGACACCGTTCCCGCGAAGAAGAAGGCGAACTGAGCCATGGCTGACACGCTGAGCAAAATCCGCAAACCGATCGGCGCGACGCGCGACAAAGTTCGCCTCGGACGCGGCGTCGGCTCCGGCCTCGGGAAGACCTCGGGGCGCGGTCAAAAAGGCCAATACGCGCGCGGTGGCGTTCGTCGCGAGTTCGAAGGCGGTCAGACGCCCCTCGCGCGCCGCCTCCCGAAGCGCGGCTTCAACGTCAAATTCCCGACGCGCCTCGCCGAGGTGAACGTCGGCGACCTCGAGCGCTTCGACTCGGGCGCCAACGTCGACGAAAAAGCTCTCCGCGCGAGCGGCCTCGTCAAAGGTCGCTGCGACAAGATCAAGATCCTCGGCAACGGCGATCTCAAAAAGAAGATCACCATCACCGCGCACGCGTTCTCCAAATCAGCAGTCCGAGAAAATCGAAAAGGCCGGCGGCAAAGCGCTCCTCGTGAGCGTCCAAGCGGAGGCCTGAGCGTGGCCGGCTTCTCCGGCTTCGCGAACATCGGGAAGGTCCCCGAGCTCCGCAAGCGTGTGCTCTTCACGCTCGGAATGCTCGCCGTCTATCGCGTCGGCGTCTTCGTGACGATCCCCGGCGTCGACCGCAGCGTCATGCAGCAAGTCATCAGCAAAGGCGGTGGCTTGCTCGGCGTGTTCAATTTGTTCTCGGGCGGCGCGCTCGGGAACATGTCGATCTTCGCGCTCGGCATCATGCCGTACATCTCGGCGAGCATCATTCTCCAGCTGCTCACGATGGTGTTCAAACCGCTCGACGAGCTCCGCAAAGAAGGCGAAGCAGGCCAGCGCAAGATCAACCAGTACACGCGCTATGGCACCGTCGGTCTCTCGCTGATCCAATCGTTCAGCATGGCGCTCACGGTCGAAGGCGCATCGAACGGCGACCTCGCGAGCTCGCACGTCGGAAACGTCGTGACGGATCCATCGCACCCGTGGTTCTTCCGTTTCATGACGTGCCTCACGCTGACGACGGGCACGGTCTTCATCATGTGGGTCGGTGAGCAAATCACCGAGCGCGGAATCGGCAACGGCATCTCGCTGCTGATCTTCGCGGGCATCGTCGTCGACATACCCGCGGGCGTCGTGCGGTTCTTCGAGACGCACAAAGGCAACATCCAACCGCTCAACTTGGCGGCCGTCGGGGGCATCATCTTGGTGACCGTCGCGACGATCGTCTTCTTCGAGCGCGCGCAACGCCGCATCCCGATTTATTACGCGAGAAGAACCGTAGGCCGCCGAATCTACGGCGGCCAGACGGCGCACCTCCCGCTCCGCGTGAACACGGGCGGCACCATCCCGCCGATCTTCGCGATGTCTCTCCTCGGCTTCCCGTCGACGCTCGCGAACTTCCACATCCCCGGCATGGGCGCGCTTCAGTCGATGCTCAACCGCGGCGATTGGCTGTTCAACTTCTTCTACGTCGTTCTGATCGTCTTCTTTTGTTACTTCTACACCGCCGTCACGTTCCAACCCGTCGACGTCGCGGACAACCTGAAGAAGCAGCAGGCGTTCATCCCGACGATTCGCCAAGGCAAGCAGACGGCGGACTACATCGACAAGGTGCTCACGCGCATCACGCTCGGTGGCGCCGTGTACGTGGCCGCGGTGTGCGTCGTCCCGACGATCATCACCGAAGCGTTCCACGTTCCGTTCCGCATGGGCGGCACGTCGCTGATGATCATCGTCGGCGTCGCGCTCGATACGGTGAGCCAGATCGAGGCCCACTTGCTGACGCGCAACTACGAGGGTTTGTCGGGCGGCGGTGGGCGCGCGACACGCATTCGTGGTCGTCGCGATTTCGGCTAATCACATCGCGCGAGCAAGCTCACGCGAGGAACCGTTGTTAAGTCAGATGGATGCCGTCGCAGGGCGTCGATTGCGCCAGCCGCCTTGAAGCGCGAGCGCGCGATTGCGAAGGTCGCGTGCCTGCGTGCGGAGGTCCATCGCCTCGGTGCGGCGTTGCCGTGCCTGCGTCCGAAGCACCATCGCTTGCGCGGCGAGTCCGTCGGCGCGTGCCAGGATCGTGTCGCGGTTCGCGCCCATGGCAGTCAAACGAAGTTGGCGCGCGCGCGATTCGGCGTCCGACGCGTCGCGGTCGAGCGTCGTCGCGGTCGTCTCCTTGGCGGACGCTTGCGACTCGAGCGTCGCCGCGCGCTGCACGAGCTCGGCGGCAGTTTCGACGGGCCGCACGACGACGTCGTCGTTTCCGCACGCGTCCGCGTGTTTGGGTGAAATCATCGCACCGACAAAAAGGGCCGCGAAGGCAAGGCTTCGAAAACGCATAGGCACCTCCGTTTGCTGCGTACGAAGCAGGCACCAAAAAGATCTAAAGCGCGCGGCCCCAGTGCTCGATGGCTTCCGCGACGTGTCCGAACGCGCGGCCCTTCGTACTGAGCTCGTACGAGACACGCACGGGAGGACCCGGCTCCACGTGGCGCACGACGAGGCCGCGCGCTTCGAGATCTTTGAGGCGCGCGGCGAGCACTTTGTCGCCGATGCCGGGCACCGCTTCGCCGAGCTCGCAGAAGCGCAGCTGGCTCGATGGGCTCGCGCCGAGCGCTGTCAAAATTGCGGCGCTCCACGGGCGACCGAGCACGTCGATCGCTCGCTGGAATGCGCGACACTGGCAGTCGACTGACTTGCCCATGCGCGCAATGTAACACACCACTTTCCAAAAGAAAGTAACTTGACTTTGGACAGGTCGGCCGCACCTTCAACCCATGGCGTTCTCGCTCGTCTCGTTACTCCTGCACCACGAATCCGTTCCTCCGCTCGCGCGTGAAGCGCTGCATGCCGCGTCGATCGCGCCGCCCGAGAGCCGCGACGAGATGCTCGAAGCGGCGGCGCGCATTCTCTACCGCGAGACCGACATCGAGTGTCGCGACGTGCGAGAGCTCGTGGGCCTCGTCGCGGGCGTCTGCTAGCCGCGTTCGACCCACACGTGCGCGCCTTCCACGTGCACGGTGCGCGGGTGACAACAGCTCGCGCAGTCTTCGACGAACGTTTGCGCGGTGCCACCGCTCGGGTCGACGGTGATTGAATCGACCGAGCCGCAGAACGGACACACGATGTCCGCGGTCGACGTTTCGATCGCGACGTCACCACGTTCGAGGAGCGCATCCGCGCGGCGCTCGAGGCTGTCGCGATCGTCGCCGAACAGCGCGTCGAGCGATCGCGCAACGCGCGTCGGTCGTGTGTCTTGATCTTCCCAAGTCCAAAGCGATTCGCCGAGCGCGCCGTTGCGAAATCGTAGAAAGAGCGGAGCGTTTTCGTTTCGTCCGATGACGACCGCATCGATCGGCACGTCGAGTCGCCTCTCGGCGGCAATGCGGTACTCGCCGCCGCGCGTGCGATGAAAATCCGCGGGCTCGAAGATCTGCCAATCGGCGCACGACGTGAGGACCGGTTTCGTCGCGTAGGTCGCGCGGAATCGTTTGGGCAGCTTCGCGCGAATTCGCGTCTCCGCTTCGTCGAGCGCTTTCACGTGGTCACTCGCACGTCGAAAACACGCACAGGCCCGTCTTCACGCTGCAACTTCCCAGGCATGGCGCGCCGGCTTCGGGACAATCCTCGGCTTGGACCGAATACGCGCACTGCCCCGTGTCGTCGCACCCACGAGAGACGAGGTGGACGCTGTACCGCGGGCCGTAACAACAACCGGTTTGCGTGGGCGGCGTGCAGTCGTCGTCCGTCGTGCAGGTGCGAATCGGAACGAGCAGCGAGGCATCGGGCGTTGCAGCGTCAGCGGGCCACGTTGGATCGCCGCAAGCCGCCTCGACTCCCGAATCGAGGACGAACGGCGAGTCGGTGAGCGCGGCGTCGTCCGTTTCGTCCGAAACGCTCGCGTCGATTGCGGGGCCGATCACCGGCGCGCAACCCGCCGCGAGTGCGAGGAACATCCACCGCATGCATCGAAGCATAGCAAGGACGTCATCTGCGGACCGCCGTGCTCAACGCCGACGAGCGGGTCGTCGTCCTTACGTGAGGAGTGTGGTATGCCCGGGCCCGCAATGGCCTCACGTCGCCTCGTTTTCATGGGTCCTCCCGGTGCCGGAAAAGGCACGCAGGCGAAGCTCGTCTGCGAGAAGCTCGGCATTCCTCAAGTCTCGACCGGTGACATTTTGCGCGCGCGCAAAGCGGCCGGAACGCTTCCGGCCGAGCTCGCGAAAATCATGGCCGCTGGTGGTCTCGTCCCGGACAAAGCCGTCGTCGATCTCGTCGGCGAGCGTCTCGCGGAGCCCGATTGCAAGAACGGATTTCTCCTCGACGGCTTCCCGCGCACCGTCGCGCAAGCCGAAGCGCTCGACGCCATGCTCGCCGCGAAGGGCCAAAAGTTGGAGCTCGCCCTCGTGCTCGAGGTGCCCGACGCCTCCCTGATCGAACGCGCAGTGCTCCGCCGGACCGACAAACGCACTGGACAGATCTATCACTTGAAGTATAACCCGCCGCCCCCGGACGCCGATCTCGAGCATCGAGCCGACGATCAGGAGGACGTGGTTCGGAAGCGGCTCGCAGCCTACGCCGACTCCACGGCAGCGGTGATTCCCCACTACGAAAAACAGGGAATCGTTCGCCGAGTCGACGGAACGAAGAGCATGTCCGAAGTTACGAAAGCGGTCTTTACCGCGCTAGGAGTCTGAGTGAGAGGCAGCATGAGTGAACGCAGGGAGCGTAAAGAGCCAAAAGGCGACAAGCTCGAGTTCGACGGTGTCGTTCAAGAGGCGCTTCCCAATGCGATGTTCAAGGTGAAGTGCGACAACGGCTTGAACGTCCTCGCCACCATCAGCGGCCGCATGCGCCAGTTCTACATTCGCATCCTTCCGGGTGACCGCGTGACCGTGGAAGTGAGCCCCTACGATCCTTCGCGCGGCCGCATCACCTACAGGCACAAGTAAACAGAGCACGCTCATGAAAGTCCGTCCGTCCGTCAAAAAGATTTGCGACAAATGCAAAGTGGTCCGCCGCAAGGGCGTCGTCCGCATCATTTGTGAGAACCCCCGTCACAAGCAGCGTCAGGGATAAGAGAACATGGCTCGTATTGCAGGCGTCGACCTTCCGAACCACAAGCACGTCGCGTACGCGCTTCCGTACCTCTACGGCATCGGCAAAAAGACCTCGTTCGAGATCTGCAAAAAAGCAGGCATCGCTCCGACGAAGAAGACCGAAGAGCTCACCGAGGGCGACATCAAGAAGATCCGCGAGCTCCTCGAGACGGATTACAAAGTCGAAGGCGATCTCCGCCGCGAAGTTCAGATGAACATCAAGCGACTGATGGACCTCGGCTGCTACCGCGGCCTCCGTCACCGCAAGGGCCTCCCGGTTCACGGGCAGCGCACGCACACCAACGCCCGCACGCGCAAAGGTCCGCGCAAGGGCACCGTCGCACGTCAAGGCGCCGCGCGCGTCGCCCCCAAGTGAGCTTGTTACCTGCTCCGGCGCCTTCGGCGCCGATGGAGTCGAATCATCATGGCTGAGAAACAAGACAAGAACTCCGCGACCGCAACGCCCGAAGCGCCGGCACCGGCGAAGAAGGTCAAGAAGAAGACGAAGAAGAACGTCTCGACCGGCATCGCGCACATTCAGTCGACGTTCAACAACACCGTCGTCAGCATCACCGACGTGAACGGCAACACCGTCGCGTGGTCGAGCGCCGGCTCGCGCGGCTTCAAGGGCTCGCGCAAGTCGACGCCGTTCGCCGCGCAGCTCGCCGCCGAAGAGGCCGCGCGCAAGGCGATGGAGCACGGGATGCGTTCGGTCGCCGTGTTCGTGAAGGGCCCCGGCGCAGGCCGCGAGAGCGCGCTCCGCGCACTGCAAACGGCGGGCTTCAAGGTCACGCTGATTCGCGACGTCACGCCCGTTCCGCACAACGGGTGCCGTCCGCCGAAGCGCCGCCGCGTGTAATCTCATCGCGCGTGCAAGCCTGCACGCGCGAGGAACGGGCGGCGTGAGACGCTTCCGCCAACATCTCCCGTGCCGATGAAGAAGTTCGCGAAATCGAGCCCCGAACTCGTCGAGCGCTTCGAGAAGGCGTTGCCGCGTGACGCGGCGATGGAGCCGAAGTCGATGTTCGGTTATCCGTGCGCGTTCGTGCGCGGGAATTTCTTCGCGGGTCTCTTCGAAGAGAACGTCGTGATGCGGATGCCGGAGCCGCAGAAGTCGAAGCTCGGCGCGCTCGCGAAGACCGATGGGTTCAATCCGATGGGCGGGAAGCCGATGACGGATTGGTACGTCGTGCCCGCGAAGATCGCGTCGAGCCCGAGCGCGCTCGCGAAGTGACGGAGACGGAGACGGGAGCGGAGACGGGGACGGCGTCGGAGGCATCATGGCGGCGACGTCGCGCGCAGGAGCCACGTGTGCGGCGCTGGAAGCGCGATGCGCGCGCCGTCCGATGCGTAGCGATCGATCTCCGTGACGACAACGCGCGCACCGCGCGGCGCGGTGTGCCGCGCGTGATTCTCTCGCACGTAGCGAACCGCGTGGCGCACCTCGCGCGGCGTGCGGAGCACGTGCGCGTGATAGCGGTCGCCCATCACGCGGCCGCGCTTGTGCATCATCTTGTTGAGGCCCTTCGCGACGCGAATCGTGAAGCCCTGCATCGCGCGCGAGAGCGCCTCCGTCGCCAGCGCTTCGACGATGAGATGCACGTGATTCCCCTGCACCGAAAAGCGGACGATGCGCATCCCGAAGCGGTCCGCGGCTTTCGCCATCGCGCGCGCGATCACGGAGAACGCGCGGCGGCTGCGTAAATTGTAGACGTGGCCTGCGACGCGCATCGTGACGTGCACGGGGAACGTGCGCGCGAATCGCTCGCGCCGAAAATGCGACACGCCGGCGCGTGCCCCGGTCGGCTTGCGACCGGCCCCCGCGCGCTTGCCCCCGCGCGGCCGAAAGGGAAGCGGAAGCTGTCGAGAGCGAGCCATCATTTGATTCGGCAGATATTTGTCATGCTCTCTCATCGTGTCAACGCCACCTCGCGAAAAATCGCGGAAGCGTGGACATCGTCGCATCTCGCCGCGCTGCCCCGCGCCTGTCCCCGCCGCCGTCCCCGTCTCGGTCTCCGTCTCCGCCTCGGTCTCCGTCTCCGTCCCCGTCTCCGCCTCCGTCTCCGCCTCCGTCCCTGTTCCCCCCGTCTCCGCCTCCGTCTCCGTCCCCACTCCGCGTCCGCCCCGCTATGCTCTCGCCATGAACGCGCCTCCCGCGCCGCGAACGCCGTCACCTCGCGCGCGTCGGCTGCTGTTCGCTTATCCGCCCGCGCACTCGATGCTCGCGGTGATGGGGCTCGTGTCGCTCCTCATGGGGCTCTTCGTGTTTCAGGTGTTTGGTCGCAACGTGCCCGCGGATGTCGCGATCGCGCTGATGGGATCGAAGACGACGGGAACGATCGTGTCGCAAACCGTCGACGGCAGGATGGCGGTCGATCACGTTCACCCGACGACCTTCGAGTTCAGCTACGTCGTTTCCGGGACCACGTTCAAAGGTCGAAGCTACGCAGTCATCGTTCCCGCGCAGCTCGCGTACACGCAGAAGTGCGACATCGAATACCTCTCGTTCGAGCCGGAGGCCGCGCGCGTCGCGGGCACGACGCGCAACGAAGGCGGCGACTCCATTGGGTGGTTCATCGCGGCGATGATCGGGTTCGGTGCGTCGACCATCGGTGTGCCGTGGTGGTTCATGCGCCGCAAACGTCGCGTGTTCACGAGCGGCGCGTCTGCGCGCGGCACCATGACGTTCATCGGCGACAGCAGCATTGCGATCAACGGACGACACCCGAAGAAGATCGCGTGGAGCTTCGAGGACGAGCGCGGTCGTCCGTTCTCCGGCTCGCTCACCGCGATGATGTCGAGCGACCTGCCGCCGTTCCAAATGGGCGAGCCCGTCACCGTCCTCTACGACCCCAACGATCCCTCCGCGAACATCGTCTACATCGACTGATCTTCGGACTACGTCACGCGAGGTCGTTCTTGAAACGCGCGAACGCGACGAACGCTTCGAGCACCGGCGTGCGCAGCTCGTCGGGGAGCTCGTCGGTCACCGCGTCGAGCCTGCGTTGTGCGCTGATGACGTCTTCGAGGCGCACGGGGGACGCGACGGGGTCGTGCGCGTGGTCGACCGCGGTGCGCGCCGCGGCATAACAGGCGTTGAGATACGAGCCGACGATTCCATCGTTCGCGAAGAGCTCGCGGTACGTTCCGTTCGCCGCGGCCGCCGCGAGCCTTCGAAGCGCTAGCGACAAGAGCGAGAGGCTTCCGAGACACGGCGGCACCACGGTGTCGTCGCTCGCGGCTTGCACGAGACGATTGATTTCGCGCGAGAGCGCGTCGTAGCGCGCGCGCTCGCGATACGACGCGTCCCACACGGGCGTGTCGACGTCGGTGTCGAGGTCCTCGTCGTCGAAATTGAACACGAGCAATCCCATGCGTCCGAAAGTGCCTCGCGGACGGTTTTGGTGCTCGTGAAAGATTCTAAAACGGCGGTCGCGGACGCATGGCCCGCGTGATCCGCGCGCGAATCACCAGGCGTAGGCTTCGGGCGCGGGGCCGCCGGGGCCGGGGAAAATTTCGTCGAGCTTCTTCATCGCGGTTTCGTCGAGCTTCACTTCGAGCGCGCCGAGCGCGCCTTCGAGGTGGCTCATCGTGCGCGGGCCGACGATCGGCGCGGTGACGACCGGGTTCGCCAGCACCCACGCGAGCGCGACATCCGCCGGCGGCTTTCCGAATTCCTTGCAGAATGCAACGAATCGGTCGAGCTTTTCCCCGTGCTTTTGGATGGCGCGCTGCTGCATCTCGCCGACGCGCGCCGGCCTCCTTGTCGCGATGGTTGCCGCCGAGCACTCCGCCCTTGAGCGGGCTCCACGGAATCACGCCGAGGCCGTACGCGGCGCACGCCGGGATCACCTCGAGCTCGAGGGTGCGATCGATCAAGTTGTAGAGCGACTGCTCGCTGACGAGCCCGAGGAAGTGCCGCGCCTTGGCCGCTTCGTTCGCGCGCGCGATGTGCCAACCCGCGAAGTTCGACGAGCCGACGTAGATCACTTTGCCTTGCTGGACGAGCGTCTCCATCGCTTGCCAGATCTCTTCCCAAGGCGCGTCGCGATCGACGTGGTGCATTTGGTAGAGATCGATGTGATCGGTCTTCATGCGGCGCAGCGACTCTTCGCACGCGCGGCGGATGTGGAGCGCGGAGAGGCGCGACTCGTTCGGCCAATCGCCCATCGCGCCGTACACCTTCGTCGCGAGCACGACCTTCTCGCGCCGCCCGCCGCCCTGCGCGAGCCACCGGCCGATGATCTGCTCGGTGATGCCTTCGCCTTTCTTCCAGCCGTAGACGTTGGCGGTGTCGAAGAAGTTGATGCCGAGCTCGAGCGCCTTGTCCATGATCGCGAACGAGTCGCTCTCGCTCGTGTGCGGGCCGAAGTTCATCGTGCCGAGACAGAGGCGACTGACTTTGAGCGCGGTGCGCCCGAGACGAGTGAATTTCATGGCGCGAGAGCCTAGCGCGAGCAGGTCGAAGGATCGATGCCCGGCACGACGCGCCAACCTTGCGCGTTCTTCGTGCGGCCGATCGGGCGATACGAGATCGTTTGCTCCTTGCCGTCGCGCGTGACGACGACGCGCACAGGGTGCTCGGCTTGGCCTTCGTCGTAGCGAATCGAGACGAGCGGCTCGCCTTCTTTGAGCCCCGCTTTCGACGCGCGGCCGCGCACGCCGGTGATCTTCTTCGACTCGCGCGTTTTGTTTTCGTCGAATCCGAGATCGAGCTCTTCGAAGTGCGTGGGCGTGCGCGAGAAACATTTTCCGAACGCGTCATCGAGCGTGTCGCCCTTCGCGAGGCTCTCGACGTCGGCCACGGTGACCGTGCGCCGCGCGGCGACCCATTCGCGCAGCATGTCGCGCATCGTGCGTTTTCCGGCGGTGGTGCTGCGGTAGAGCGCGTCGACGCGCGAGGCTTCGAGCGCCACGTGCGCGATCTCGGCGGCGCGCGGATTCTTGTCCGCGAAGAGCGTCGCGGCGATCTCGCCGTTCACTTCGCCTTCGTACTCGAGCGGCGTCATCGTTCCGGACGCGAGGAGGATTTCGCGCGCCGCGAAACGCGCGAGCCCCGGCGCCGCGGGTCCCGTGATGGCGCCCCCGATGAAACGCGACACGAGCGCCAGCGCGACCGACATGCGCGCGCCGATGCTCCACGCTGCGTCGATGTCGACGATCGCGAAGAGGCCGTGCCACCGCGGGTAAATCGAAATCGGCGTCGACTCGATCGCGGTGCGACGATCGATCGTGAACATCATCTCGAAGGGCCCCGATCGTGACGCGTCTTGTTTTGTCGCCGAACCATTGCACCACCGACGTGCGCAGCGTCGCGATCTCCGCGGACACCCAGCGCGGATCGAACGCCGAATAACCAATCCACGAAAAATGATCTTTGCCTTCGTACGCGTCGAAGCGCGCATCGAACACCGCGCCCGCCATCCACGCGCCCTTCGAGAGATCGACGAGCGCGATGTCGGTCTCGACGTGCTTTCCATTTCCGAACGACGACGCGATGCCCTCGACCGGCGCCTTCGCGAGATCGAAATCGATCGTCACGTGCGTCGTCTCTTTCGCGAGCGCGGCCGGCAAGAGGAGAGGCTCGCCGTAGAAGCGAACGTAGCCCGCGTTCGAAACGACGATTTCCCCCTGAGCCTGCGCGGGGAGCGTGTACGCGATTTCGACGAAGTCCTTCGGTGCGCGCGCGAGGACGATCGCGCCGTCCTTCATCTCCGTCGGAATCGCGCCGCTCGCATCGCGCGCCGCGATGGACGCGGGAAGCGCGCGCGTGAACGACGACCACTGTTCGAGACCCGCACGCGCCTTCGCACGCACCGTCACAGCGAGCGCGGGCGGATCCATCGAAGGCGCAAACGTGACGGCAAAAGCCGGCTCTGCTTTCGGCGCCACCGCCATCACGGTCGGCGCAGTTTGCGCCACGACGGGACACGGCTTGGGCTCCGCCCCGCACGCGACGAGCGACACAACGGTGACCCAAGCGCCACGCATCCGGCCCATCCTACGGCTTCCGCTTGCCTTTGCCCCCAAATCCGCTAGAAAGCCCGTCCCCGCGGTGGTTTTCCACCGCAAGCCGGGACGAAGCGCATCGCGCGTAAACCGGTTCTGAAACACGAAGGAAGACCGAAGAAATGGCTCGTTACATAGGTCCCGTCTGCAAGCTCTGCAGGCGCGAAGGGATGAAGCTCTTTTTGAAGGGTGAGCGTTGCTACACGGACAAGTGCAGCGTACACGCGCCGCCCCTAGCCGCCGGGCCAGCACGGCCTCGCGCGCGTGAAGCTCACCGAGTACGCGGTGCGCCTCCGCGAGAAACAAAAAGTTCGCCGCATCTACGGCGTGCTCGAGAAGCAGTTCCGCGGTTATTACTTCGACGCCGCGAAGCGCAAGGGCCGCACGGGCGAGCAGATGCTCGGCTTGCTCGAGAGCCGCCTCGACAACGTCGTGCACCGTCTCGGCTTCGCGTTCACGCGCTCGGAAGCGCGCCAGATCGTGCGCCATAACCACATCCTCGTGAACGGCAAGCGCCTCAACATTCCGAGCTACATCGTGAAGCCGGGCGACAAGATTTCCGTGCGCGAGGCGAGCCGCAAGATCAACTCCATCAACGCGGCGCTCGCGGTCGTCGAGAAGCGTCCGATGCTCTCGTGGCTCGAGCTCGACAAAGAGAACTTCACCGGCACGTTCAAGGCGCCGCCGGTCCGCGAAGAGCTCAACGAGCCCGCGATCCGCGAACAACTCATCGTCGAGTACTACTCCAGGTAATTGAAATACACGGGCAGGCGACGGGTCGAAAGCACGAGCGGATTCGTGCTCAGACCGGGATCGCCGCGTGAGTGTCTCTGAATCGAAAGGAAGCAAAAAATAAATGAGCCCCAACGTCATGACGCGCAACTGGCGCGACCTCATTCGTCCCCGCGGAATCACCATCGAGCAAGAGACGCTCACGGACTTCTACGGGAAGTTCACCTGCGAGCCGCTCGAGCGCGGCTACGGCATCACGCTCGGTAACTCGCTCCGTCGCGTCCTTCTCGGATCGCTCCAGGGCGCGGCCATCACGGCCGTGCGCATCGAAGGCGCGCTCCACGAGTTCACGACCATCGGCGACGTCGTCGAAGACGTCACGGACATCATCCTCAACTTGAAGGAAGTCGTCCTGAAGGCCGCGAGCGCGAAGACGTACACGATTCGCATCGACAAAGAAGGCCCTGGCCCGGTCTACGCGCGCGACATCTCGCTCGTCGACGGACTTCAGGTTCTCAACCCCGATCACCTCATCGCGACGCTCGACAAGAAGGGCCCCCTCGCGATGGAGCTCACCGTCAACGTCGGCCGCGGCTACGTCCCGGCGGATCGCAACAAGACGGCGACGATGTCCATCGGCACCATCCCGATCGACGCGCTCTACTCGCCGATCCGCAAGGTCAACTACAGCGTCATCAACGCGCGCGTCGGCCAGCAAACGGACTTCGACAAGCTCCAGCTCGAAGTGTGGACCAACGGCAGCGTGAAGCCGCAAGACGCGGTCGCGTACGCCGCGAAGATCCTCAAAGAGCAGCTCACCATCTTCATCAACTTCGAAGAGACGGAAGAGACGAGCTACCACGCGACCGGCAGCGAAGAAGAGCCGCTCAACGAGAACTTGTTCCGCTCGGTCGACGAGCTCGAGCTCTCGGTGCGCTCCGCCAACTGCTTGCAGAATGCAAACATCACCTTGATCGGCGAGCTCGTTCAACGGACGGAGCAGGACATGCTCAAGACGAAGAACTTCGGCCGCAAGTCGCTCAAGGAGATCGAAGAAATTCTCCAGAACATGGGCTTGTCGCTCGGCATGAAGATCGACAACTGGCCCCAGATGATCGAGCGCTGGAAGGCGCAGCAAGCGCAGAACTAAAATGAGGCATCGTAATTCAGGCAGGAAGTTCGACAGGGACACGTCGTCGAGGCGCGCGATGCTTCGCGCGCTCACGGCGAACGTGGTTCTCCACGAGCGCATCGAGACGACCGACGCGAAAGCGAAGGAAGTCCGTCGCGTCGTGGAGAAGCTCATCACGAAGGCGCGTCGTCTCGGCGAGACGGCTTACACCGCGCACGACAAGCTTGACGCGAAAGCGCGCGTGCGTCGCCTCGCGGTGGAGCGCCAAATCGCTTCGTACATCCCGCAGCCCATGGCCACGAAGACGGAAAAGGGCGGCGAGACGACGAAGGTGAACCTCGTCGAGAAGGTGCTCGTCGATCTCTCGAAGCGATTCAAGGATCGCCCGGGTGGTTACACGCGCATCATCAAGTTCGGTCCGCGCCGCGGTGACGGCGCGCCGATGGCCGCTCTCGAGCTCGTGGACGGCGCCGTGACGGAAGAAGAAGCGAAGCCGAAGAAAAAAGCGAAGAAGGAAAAGGCTGCCGCCGACGTAAAAGCGGAGTGATGCATCCTGTGCGTGTGGGCTTCGTGCTCGCGATAGTCGGCGCTTTGGCCTGTGCGGCTGAAGCGCCGATTGCGCATGTGGAGATCGCTCCGCTGCCGCGACCGCTGATCGTGTCCGACGATCCGCAAGCGTCGCCCGCAGTCGCCGCGACGTGCGCGCCGAGCAAGGTCGAGTGCAACGCGCACGGCTGCGCGTATGTGCGGTTTGGTTGGCGCGAACAATCCGCGTCGTCGCAACGCGACGGGTGCGAAGCGGGAAGTCACGAGGCGTGCGTGGCGTATGGCGCGCGCCTCGCGCTCGGCGAGGGCGTGACCTACGATCAGGGTGCCGCATCGAACGCGTTCCGCGCCGCATGCGACGCGAAGAACGCGCTCGGGTGCGTCAATCTGAAGGTGCAACAGCGCGCGACGAAGGCGTCGGCGAAGCGTGCCTCGAAGCCGGCCACTCGATTCGCTTCGGCGACGCGCAATCGACGCACACACCAGGCGAAGGCGCGCGCTTCTATCAGCGCGCGTGCGATCTCGGCATCGCGAACGGTTGTGCGCGCTTGGGTTACCACTACGGCACGGGTTGGCCGTTCCGCGCGACGATCACCACGCGTACGAGCTGATGTCGAAGGGCTGCACGTGCGGCGACGACACAGGCTGCTCGGGCGTCGCGTATTTTCTCCGCGACGGACACGGCGTCGCGCAGGACACCGCGCGCGCGAAGACGATCTTCACGCGTCTATGCAGTCGCGGCGTCGAAGCGTCGTGCGTGCACCTCGCGGTCATGTACCAAAAGGGCAACGGCGTCGCGGTCGACCTCGCGCGCGCGCGTTCGCTCTACGAGCAAGCGTGCGACGAGCGCGGCCGCGACACCGAAGGAGGGCAGGGATGCGTGGAGCTCGGCCACATGTATCGCGATGGCATCGGCGTCGCGGTCGACGAGCAACGCGCGCACGCGCTCTACGAGCAAGCGTGCAACGTTCCAGTCGCCGGCGGTTGCTACGCGCTCGGGCTCATGTACCGCGAGGGTCGCATCGTCACGCAGGACCTCGCGCGCGCGCGCACGCTCTTCGACTACGCGTGCGACCACGGCGAGAGCGAAGCGTGCGACGCGCGCCGGCCGGTCAGCCCGTAGCACGCGTTTGCGTGCAAAATACGTAGAATGCGCATTGGCGCCGAGCGCGGCCGAGCATGCCGGTGAGCACGCTGGGAGGAGGCCACCAAGCGCCGCAGGCGAAACGCGCAGAGAGGGCTATCGCCTGAACCGCCGCGGGATGCGCGCGAAGAGAACCAGAAGCACGATGAACGCGCCGCCCGCGTAAGCCGCCCACGTCCACTTGCGCGCGCGGTCTTCGCCCTCGCGCGATTTCGCGTCGATGCGTTCGAGCGCGGCGCGCGCTTTGGCGTTCGCGGGATCGATCGAGAGCGCCCGCTCGAACGGCGCGCGGTCTTCGATTCCGCGCGCGAGGAGATCCTCGCCGTCCATCACGCTGAGCGTGGCGAGGCACTCGTTTGCGTGCGTGCCCTTCGGATCGAGGTCGATCGCTTTGCGCATCGCGGCGCGCGCGGCGACGCGATCGGAATCCGCGAGCGACTCGCCGAGCTTCGCGTACGCAGGCGCCATGAGCGCGCGCCGCGCGTGAAACGGCATGCGCGCGAGCACTTTGTCGAAGCTGCGAACGGCCGATGCGAAATCGCCGCTCGCGTCTTTGGCGATTCCGTCGTCGACGAGCGCGTCCACTTCGGCGAGCCGCTGCTTGTCGATCACGCCGAAGAGCGCGCGCGCGATGCGCTCGGCGTTCCAGTCGTTCGGCGCGGGCGCGTTCATCACGCTCTGGTATGTCTCGCGCAATTTCGGCAGTGCGAGGTCGCCGTACGCGAGGAGCGCTTCACGCGACGCAGAGCGCACCTCGTCTCGCTCGGACGACATGAACGACATCACGACGCCGAGCGCGTCCATGTCCTTCGTCGCGCCATATGCGGAGAGCACCGCGGAGAGGACCTCCGTGCTCTTCGTCTGCACGGCGTCGCCGGGGATCTTCTTGTTCATCGCGTCGAGCGTCGACCACGCGAAGCCGCGCACGCGTTTGTCGGCGCGCGCCAAGATGAGCGGCGCGATCGCCTTCTCGCCGAGCGCTTTCATGCGCCGCTGCACTTCGAAGCGAAGCATGTTCCCGTGATCGGGCGCGACGAGGATCATTCGCGAGACCGCATCTTTGCGGCCATCCTTGGCCAATGCTTGCAGAATGCACGCAGTTCCGAGGAGCGCCTTGTACGCCGCCGGATCCGCGCTCGGAAGCGCGACGAGGCCGGCGACCAAATCGAAGTCGTCGCTCCAGTATTTCGCGCCCGCGGCTTTCGCGACCGCTTGGAGCGTCTCGGCGATCTTCGCGGGCTCGCCCGTCGTCGCGAGCAGATCGAGCTCCGCGCCGAGCTGCTCGATCGTGCCGGGGGCGAACGGACCTGCGGCGAGCTTCTTCGCAGCGTCTTCGGACGAGCCGGGTGCGAGCTTCGCGACGAGATCGCCGACCGACTCGGTTTGCGCGTGCGCGGGCGCGGCGAACAATGCGCAGAGGCAGAGGACGACCAAGAGCGACGCGAGGCGCATCCTCGGTGAGAACGCGCGCCGCGCGGTCATCTATTCAACGATTCGGAAATCGGAGAATTCGCCGGTGTAGCTCCGGTAGCGCACGTCGACGTTTTCTACGCGCGCGGCGGATGGGCCGTGATGCGCCCAGCTCACGATCTCCTTGATGGAGTCCTCCTCGCCTTCCGCGAGGATCTCGATGCTCGCGTCGTTGCGGTTGCGAACCCATCCCGTGATGCCGAGCCGCTTGGCCTCGCGCTGCGTCGCCGCGCGAAAAAAAACGCCCGTGACGCGACCCCGGACGGTGATGTGCACGCACTTGATGGCCATCGCACTGGAACGCTAGCCAAATCATGCGCGTGTGGGCAAGCTCTCCCGCGTGGCGTCGTCAGTCTCGTGCCGTGGCTTCGGTTTGCACGGCGGAAAATCCGCGACGCTGGAGCTCGTCCGTGAAGCGGGGCCGCTGCGAATCGAGCGCGATGGCGTGGTGCGCGCGCTCGCGGACTTTCGCGTTTCGGACACCATCCTTTCGACGACGATCGCGTGCGACGCGTTCGAGGTGCGCACGGTGGAGCATTTCTTCGCGGCGCTCGCGGGGCTCGGCGTGCGCGGCGGGCTGCGCGTCGTCCTCGGCGGAGAAGAGATGCCGCTGCTCGACGGCGGCGCGCGCGCGTTCGCTGCGCTGATCGCGGAGCTCGACCTCGCACCCGAAAAGGCCCCAACGCGCATCACCCGCGCCGAGCGAATCGAGCTCGACGGCTCCGTATACGCGTTTCATCCGGGCGACGCGCCGCACGTCGCCGTGCGATGCGACTTGCCCGCGTCGTGCGACGCGGACGCATCCTGGAACGGCGACACGGACGATTTTCTCGCGCGCATCGCGCCCGCGCGAACGTTCGCGCTCGAGCGCGACGTGAACGACATCGCGGCGCGCGGTCTCGCGCGCCACGTGGATCCGAAGAGCGTGCTCGTCGTCAGCGACGACGCGATCTTCGGCGCGGGCGAGGTGTCGCGCGACGAGCCGGCGCGTCACAAGCTGCTCGATCTGATCGGCGACGCGTTCTTTCATCGGGGTCCTCCGCGTGGATCGGTGCACGCGACGCGGCCCGGTCATGCGCGCAATCACGCGGCGTTCGCGCGCGCGATCGCGACCGGTGTGATCGCGAGCGCGCTCCTCGCGACGACCACGATCGCGCGCGCGGACGAAACGCCCGTTCGTCCGCCGACGATCCCCGATCTCACGCACGCGTACCCGGAGCTGAACCTCGAGACCACGCTCGCGTCCGTGACCTACAACGACGCCGCGGTGCAAGGCACGACGTACGTTCGAGTCGATCGACTCTCCTTCGAAGCGCCCTTCAAGCTGTTTGGCGTGAAGCATTGGTACGTGGGCGCGGCGTACGACGCAGCGATCGGTCACGACGAAGACGGCTCGCCGCGATTCGTTTCAGGCAACCCGGAGATTTGGGCGCGCGGCGTGTGGACCGCGGTTTACGGACTTTCGTTCGGCGGCGGGTTCTCGCTCGTCATTCCGACGGGCTCTTATTCGCAAAACGACCCGAGCGCGGCACCCGCAACGCTCGCGTTCGCCGCCATCGCCGCGCGCGGATGGGATCGCGCGCTCTTCGATCCCGACAACGCGACGCTGCGACCGTTTCTCGACGTGCGTCTCGTCACCGGTCCCATCACCGTGCAGTATCGCCAGGCGCTCGAGATCGCGACCGACTTCGGCGACGTCGCCTTTCGTCTCGCGGCGGTCGGCACGTTTTCGTTCGGCGTGCGCTTCTCGAAGCTCCTCTCCGCGACGGCCGATCTCATCGAGTACTACCGCCTCGAGTCCGGGCTCGCCGACGACGCGCGTCCGTACTTCGCCGTGGGCGCGCACGTCGAGCTCGCGACGCGCTACTTCCAACCGAGCATCGGCATCATGACGAACATCGGCTCGCCGCTGAACGCGATCAGTCGCATCGGCGCGCCGCTGCAAACCGCGCCGGCGTCGTTCGTCGGCGTGCACTTCTCGCTGGTCTTTCCAATTCGAGGAAAAAACAAATGAAGGCGATCGTCATCCGCGAGCCCGGTGGGCCGGAAGTTCTCGAGCTCCGCGACGTCCCCGATCCCGAGCCCGCGCGCGGAGAAGCACGCGTGCGCATTCGCGCGACGGCGATCAACCGCGCTGACGTCTTGCAGCGCATGGGCATGTATCCGGCGCCGCCTGGGTCGCCCGCCGACATTCCGGGCATGGAGTACGCGGGCGAAATCGATGCGCTCGGCGAAGGCGTGACGGACTTGTCGATCGGCGATCGCGTGTTCGGCATCGCGGGCGGCGGAACGTACGCCGAGAAAGTCGTCGTCCACGCACGCACGATCGCGCGCGCGCCGAAGTCGATGTCGTTCACCGACGCGGCCGCCGTGCCCGAGGTGTTTCTCACCGCGTACGACGCGTTCGCGCAAGCGCGCCTCCGCGCGGGCGATCGCGTGCTCATCTCCGCCGTCGGCAGCGGCGTCGGAACGGCAGCGACGCAGATCGCGCGCGCTCTCGGCGCGCGCCCATTCGGCACGGCGCGATCGCAAGACAAGATCGATCGCGCGAAGACGCTGGGGCTCCTCGATGGACTCGTGGTCAAGGATGCATCGTTCGCGAGCGCGGTCGAAAAAATCGCGGGCGCGATCGACGTCGTCCTCGAGCTCGCCGGCGGCGCGTACGTCGCCGAAGACGTTCTGTGCATCGCGCCGCGCGGGCGCATCGTCGTGATCGGTTTGGTCGCGGGCGCACAAGCGGGCGTCAACGTCGGCATGCTCCTCCGCAAGCGCGGCACGATCATCGGAACGATGCTCCGCGCGCGCCCACTCGAAGAGAAGATCCTCGCGGCTCGCATGCTCGAGCGAGAGCTCGTGCCGCTGTTCGAAGAGAAGAAGCTCGTTCCCGTCATCGACCGCGTGCTCCCGCTCGCGCGCGTCGGCGAGGCGCACCAGGCGATGCAGAAGAACGAGACCTTCGGAAAGATCGTGCTCGAGGTCTAACCTCGAAGCCCACCTTCTGCAGACGATGATACCGGCCCGCCGGCCAGGCCCCGCGCCAGAAGGCCAGGTTCGGATCCGAACTTACCCCTCTGAATTGCGTGGCACGGGCGGTGCGATGCGTCGGCGTGGAGGTTTGCGATGCAGCGGACGGTTTGGGCGGTGAAGCGCGCTTATTGGCGGAGTTGGACAGGGATGGTGCGGCTTCTGCGCACGGGCGGGATGTTCGAGCAGTGGCCCACGCGCAAGGTGACGCCTGCTCGGTACGACATTCTTCATCTGCTCGTGAAGCGCGGCGGGACGATGGTGCAGAACGCGATGCGCGAAGCGCTTGGCCTCGCGAAGTCGTCGCTCAGCGAGATTCTTTCGATCATGGAACGGCTCGGGTTCATCGAGCGCTCGCGGTTTCGCCCGCGCGTCGGGCGCACCGTGACGCTGACGAAATCGGGGGAAGACGCTTACAGTTGGACGTTCATGATCGAGATGGAAGTCGATCGAGACGTGACACGCGCGTTCGGGTACAGCGACAGGCGGCAGCTTCACGTCGAGAAGGCATGCCTCACCGTGCGCTCTGCGTTCGACGAGATCGTCGGGCCGCGGATGCTCTACAAGTTTTTCGTGATCGACGATTAGTGGTTGCGCGCGTGCGGCAAACACAGATTCCGCGGGACGCCGCCGCACTTCTCGCACGAGCACACGCGGATGTCGGCGCCGTCGTCCTCGCTCGCTCCGCAGATTGCGCACACTCTTCCGCCCGTCGCGACGCGCTCCGGCTCCGCCATCGAAGCGCGCCGCGCGCGCTGTCTCACGACGACGCGCCGGTTCTTGAAGAAATTTCCCCAGTGGCCCGCGAAGAACAAAACGTAGTTCGCCGTCGCCGCGAGGATCGCCGCGCGCGTCATCCACGTTCCCATCAAAAACGAAACGACGAGGCCGACGGCGCTGAGCAGCCCGAGCCATTTCACCTTCACGGGGATGATGAACATGAAGAGCACTTGGTAATCGGGAAAGAGCGTGGCGAACGCGAGGAACAGCGTCGCGCCGAGGTACTCGTTCGTCGCGCCGCCGCCCGCGATCACCGCGGCGACCGTCGTCCCGATCATCCCGACGAGCCAAAACACGTTGTACTTGAACGCGCCCCACTCGCTCTCGAGGTTCGTCCCCATGAGCCAAATGAAATAGAGCGCGAAGAGCATCACGATCGGGCGAGGCAGCCCGCACATGTCCGCGCTCGGCGGCAAGAACAAGTACGTGAAGAGGCGCCACACTTGTCCTTGCTTGATGAGATCGAGATCGAGCACGAGCGATCGCTCGAACCCGGACTTGAGCATCGAGAGCACGAACACGACGGCCATGCCCGAGACGATCACCCACGTGAGGTTCGGAACGGCGAAGCGTCCGAGGCGGCGCTCGAGCCGAGCGAGCAAACGTTCCATCAGCGAGTAGTTCTAGTCAGTTTTTCGGCGCGCCGCACTGAACCCACGTCTCGACGAGCGAGAAGTCTCCGCCGGACATCGGGCCCGAGCCGAGCGTGTTGTCCGGGAAAGGCATCTGAGCCGTGCCGCAAGCGGGGCTCGAGATGTTGCAGATGAAAGAGGACGCGTCGGGATCGGTGGAGCAAGGGTTGAAGTACGGCCTCGTGCCGACTTTGTACGCGAGCAGCGCCGCGTATGCGTCGTCGGGCGAGTCGAGCATCGTCGGTTGGTTGACGTTCGCGCCGTGACACTTCGCATCGCTGCAGTGCCACGTGCCTTGCATCTTCGGCCAGATGTCGGTCGCGTAGCTCACGCTGCACGTCCCCGCGTCGACGGGCGTTCCGCACGAGAGCCCGCCATCGGTGTTCGTTCCACCTTCTGCGGGTGGAGGGTTCGGCAAGTTGCTCTTCGACAATCCCGAGTGTGGTCCGTACTTCGTGTCGACTTCGAGATCGCACGCGACGACCAGCGCTCCCGCGGAGGCCGCGACGATCGAACAAGCCAAGACGAGACGCATGATCGGATTGTGAAAGCACCCGGCGTACCGACGCAAGCTTCCTCTTCGCGCCCGCGTTTTCACGCCAAGTTCGGATCCGAACCTGGCCGAAACGTGCTTGGCCTGAGGCATCAGCGATCCACTCTGCGGGCATCGATGGAACCAGTGGCGGCCCATTTTTCACGGCATTTCGGCGCGTTTTCTCTGGCCCGCAACCTGCAGTGTCTCCCGTCATGCGTACGATGGTCGTTCTCGGGTTCCTCGCCGCCATCCTCTCCGCAGCGACTGGCTGCGTCTCGGTCGCGCCTTACGAGCGCGGCACGCTCGCGCATCCGTCGATGTCGCCCGACGATATGTCGACGAGCTTCGACGAGCACGTTCGCGCGGTGTCCGAAGGCGCGACGGGCGGCTTCGGCGGCGGCGGCGGTGGCTGCGGCTGCAATTAAACGAAGGCTCCGCTAGTGTAGCCGCTCTCCAAGATGGGAACGCGTCGAACATGCGTCGCAGCAGTGGTGCTCGCGTGCATGTTCGTGGGAGCTCGCACGGCGCGCGCCGGCGCGGACGACATCTCCGTCCTCGCAACGGTGCAGCAAGTGATGACGGACGACTACCCGACGGCCGCGTTCGGGGAGGCGAAGCGCAAGCTCGGTGAGGCGCTCGACAAGTGCAAGCGCGGTCACTGCAACGCGGCGACGCGCGCGCAGGTGCTCATCGCGCTGGCGATGGTCCAGTCGCAGCTCGGCAACGCCGACGAAGCGCGCGCGGAGTTCGCCGCGGCGCTCCAAGCCCAACCGAACGCGCACCTCCCGGGCTCGGGAACGACGCCGAACATCCGCACCCAATTCGCCGAAGCCCAAAAAACCGTAGGCGTAGGCCAACCGCCCCCACCACCTCCGCCTCCGCCCCCGCCTCAGACTCAGTCTCCGCCTCCGCCCCCGCCCCCGCCTCCGCCGCCTCCACCTCCGCCTCCCACGAACGTCGCGGCCCAAACCACCAATACGCCGCATCCCTCCCACATCCCCGGATGGAACAGCACCGAGGCCTTCGAGCTAGCGAGCGCGGGCCTCACGGCGGATCTCGCGGGCAAGCTTCCCGAGTGCATCGAGAAAGACAAGAAGTCGCTCGAGCTCGAAGAGCAACCGCGCACGCGTCTCCATCTCGCGTCGTGCGAGCGTCGCAGCGGAAAATTGATCGACGCGCTCCGCGACACGCAGAAGGCGCTCGAGGACGGCATCAAGAAACGCGACGCGCCCGTGATGCGCGCGGCGCGCGAGCGCGTCGAGGATCTGCTCGCGCGCATTCCGCACGTCACGTTCGTTCCGCCGAGCGGCGTCACGGATCTCAACGTGACGTTCGACGAGCGCGCCGTCCCCGAGAGCGCGCTCTCGAAGAAATTCTCGATCGATCCCGGCAAGCACGACGTCCACGCCGAAGGCACGCAAGGCGGCATCCCGCTCACGTACGACGAGAGCTTCACCGTCAAAGAGGGCGAGCTCCTCACGGTCACGATCACGCTGAAATCCCAGGCCTCCGAGTACCTCACGCCCGGCCAGCTCAAATGCATGCTCGGCGCGAAGGATCAAGAAGAGGTCGTGAAGTGTTTGCCGCAAGGCAAGAAGGGTCTCGTCGTCAAAGGCGGGTTCGACTTCAGCGGATACACCGACACGAACTCCGTCAACGTCGTCACGCCTTCGATCAACGCGTCGATCTCGTCGCCGACGGCGGGATGGAACATCGGCGGATCGTTTTTGCTCGACGTCGTCACCGCGGCGTCGCCGGACATCGTGTCGGAGGCGTCGCCCGCGTTTCGCGATCGTCGATGGGCCGGCGTGCTGAACGGCGGATACAAACGCGGCAAGTACGGCGCGCAAGCGAACGCGGCGGCCTCGGTCGAAAACGACTACGCGTCGTACAGCGGCGGCATCGCGCTCACCGCGGACCTGCGCGACAAGCTCATCACGCCGCGCATCGGGTACAACTACTCGCACGATCTCATCACGCGCACGGGAACGCCATCGAGCGTCTTCCAGAACACGCTCGACACGAGCACGATCGACGCGGGCGTCACGATGGTGCTCTCGCCGACGACGCTCCTCAGCGTGAACGGCACCGCGCAATTCGAACGCGGCGATCAGTCGAAGCCGTATCGCTACATCCCGATGTTCGATCCGAACATCGCGCCGCGCATTCCGCCCGGCGCCACGGTCGATCTCGTCAACCAATACCGCTTGCCGTTCCGGCCGCTCGAGCAGCTCCCGACCGCGCGCGATCGCTACGCCGTCGGTCTTCGCCTCGCGAAACGTTTCTTGAAGCTCAACGCGACGCTCAGGCTCGACCAACGCCTCTACTACGACGACTGGGGCATCGCCGCGACGACGACGGACGGACGCTGGGTGCAGGATTTTGGAAAGCGCCTTCGCGCGTGGCCGCACCTTCGCCTCAACGCGCAGACGGGCGCGAGCTTCTACGAGATCGCCTATTCGGCGTATCTCAGCAAGCCCGGCACGCAGCCCGGCAGCGTCACGGTGCCGCTCTTCCGCAGCGACGATCGCGAGCTCGGTCCGCTCATCACGCTGACGGGCGGCGGTGGCTTGCGTTTCGGGCTCACTTCGCCAGAGTCAAAGACGCAGATCGGCGTGAACGTAGCCGGCGACTTGATGTTCACGCGATTCTTCGATGCGCTCTTCGTCACGGTGCGTACAGCGGTCTACGGGACCGTTGGAATGGACTTCGAGTTCGACTGATGAAAAAGCTCGTCCTCTCGATCGTCATCCTCGCGTGCTCGGACCCCGTCACGAGCGGCGCGATCAGCTCGCTGCCGCCGGAGAATCCCGCGATTAGCCCCAAAGACTATCAGTATCATCGCGCGGGGCAGCCGTGCGTCGTGTGTCACAACCCGAACGGCCCGGCGTCGGCGGACGATTTCTCCGTCGCGGGCACCGTGTTCGCGCAGCCGCAAAATGCAGTCGGCGTCGATCAAGCGACCGTCGCGCTCACCGACACGACCGGTTCGAGCTTCAGCGTGCAGACGAACTGCGTCGGGAATTTCTTCATCAAGAAGAGCGACTGGGATCCGTCGTTCCCAGTCTTCGTGCGCATCTTCAAGAACGGTCTCGCGCGGACGATGCAAGGCCAGGTCGGTCGCGAGCGCTCGTGCGCGAACTGCCACTCGGATCCCGACCCGTCGACGTCGCAAGAATTTTCGAACGTGGGACACATCTCGCTCTACACGACGAGCGACACACCTCCACCCGCGGCAACGAGCTGCCCAGTGAGCCCGGTGCTCCAATGAGGCGCATCGTTCTTCTCGCCGTCGCTGGTTTCGTCGCGCTCGTCGCGTGCTCCGCGAACATCAGCGACGGCGACGGCGGCACGCGCTTCACGACGATCCTCGCGCCCGACCAAACGCAATTCACGACCGTGAGCCCCGTGTTCGAACGACGCTGCGGAACGCTCGACTGCCACGGACAAGTCGGACGCCCGCTGCGCATCTACAGCGGGCTTGGTCTGCGCATTCCGAACGACGCGGGAAACATCCCCGGTTCGAGCGCGACGACGCTCGATGAAATCAACGCGAACTACTACGCGGTGATCGGCCTTCAGCCCGAGCAGATGACGCGCGTGATCGCCGGCGCCGCGCTTCCGCGCTCGCTGCTCATCCTCTCGAAGCCGCTCAATCTCGAAGCGCACAAAGGCGGCGCCGCTTTCGCGCCGACGGGCGATCCCGGCGAAGGATGCATCACGACGTGGATCGCCGGCGCCGTCGACAAGACGCAGTGCAACGCGGCAATCGCCGGCTTCTGAGACTGTGTGAAGCTAGACTTCGCAAGTGGGGCTCGAACGTTCGCTTGTGTTGATGCTCTTGCTCGTGTGCGCTCCAGCGAGCGCGCAGGATGGGGTCGCACGACGCTACGTCGGCGCGACCGTGGACGGCTACGCAGGTGGTTGGTTCGACGGAAACGTCACGGGCGTGCGCGTCGTCACGATGACGGGTTACCGCGTCACGAAGTGGATCTCCGTCGAGGTGTTCTTCGACGCGACGTTCCAGAACGAGCCGCGCCTCGGGCCAACGGAAGGCGCGCAGTGCAGCGGCACGTCCACCGATCAGTGGCACTGGCAGACGTTCGGCCTGCGCATGTGGACGCATCTGGCGCACACCGAGCACGTCGACTTCTCCATCGCGCCGCCTTGGATTGGCGTCGGCGCTGCGTTCGACCACGGGCGGAGCATCGAGCCGATCGGCTCGCACTGTTACTTCGACCCGCGCGACACGGCAGGTGCGGCATTCGCGCTTGGGCTCGGTGGTTTCGGCCTCGAGTTGCGCGCCGAACGCCGCGTAGGCATCCGCATCGCGGGCGGAGCCGAGTTCGACATGAGCATGGACGTCGGGCTCGCCGCTCTGGCCGTCACTGCATCGGTAGGCGCCGTCGTACGGTTCTGACTTGCTAGTTCGCGCTCGTCGGCGCGCTCGTGCGCTCGGGGAGCTCGTCGTCGCTGAACGACTTCAGCTCCTCGGTCACCGTGCGCAAGTACTGCTGCTTCACGTGGAACGGCAAGAACGCGCTCTTGAAGCCCGCGGTGATGATCTGTTTCAAATCGGCGAGGTTCATCCCCATCTCTTTGTGACAGAGCCACAGCTCCTTCGAGACGGTCGTGTCCGTCACGAGTCGGTTGTCGGTGTTCACGGTCACGCGCAGACCGAGGTTCGCGTAGAGCTTGAGCGGGTGCGTTCCGAGATCGCGCACCGCGCCGGTTTGCACGTTCGATGACGGGCAGCACTCGAGCGGAATGCGGTGGTCGTTGACGTAGTGGAGGAGATCGCCGTTCTCGCGGAGGCGACAGCCGTGGCCGATGCGGTGCGCGCCGCACACGTGAACGGCTTGTGCGATCGACTCGGGTCCGTACGCTTCGCCGGCGTGAATCGTCACGTTGATGTTGTTGTCGCGAACGAGCTGGAACGCGGCGAGGTGGTGCTTTGCAGGGTGATCGTATTCGGCGCCCGCGAGATCGAACCCGACGACGCCGCGTCCTTTGTACGCGACGGCGAGCTCCGCCATCTCGAGCGAGCTCTCGGGTGACACGTTTCGGATGCCGCACAAAATCACGTTCGACTCGATGCGCAGATCGGTCTGCGCCGCGCGGAGCCCCGTGAGCACCGCTTCGACGACGCGCGTGAGCGACAGCCCTTTGCGCGTATGGAGCATCGGCGAGTAGCGGACTTCCATGTAGCGGACGTTTTCCTTCGCGGCGTCTTCGGCGAGCTCGTAGGCGGCGCGCGTCAGCGCCTCCTCGGTTTGCAAGACGCGCAGCGTCACGTCGAACGCCTTCAAATACTCGACGAGCGAGCCGCAGTTCTTCCCGAGGTTCATCGCGCGGCGCAGGCCGTCGTGATCTTGCGCGGGGAGCTCGACGCGTTGGCGCTCGGCGAGGTCGAGAATCGTCTCGAGGCGGAGCGAGCCGTCGAGGTGCACGTGGAGGTCCGTCTTCGGGAGCTTCTCGACGAGCTCGAGCGGAATCGATTTACCCATGAATAAGGATAACATGCCCGCCGCCCATGCAGAAACTGGCCGACGGCGTGCACGAGTTCCAGGCGCAGTATTTCCGCGCAAACCGCACGCTTTTTAGGAAGCTCGCCGAAGGACAAAACCCCGAGACGCTCTTCATCACATGCTCGGACTCGCGCGTCGCGCCGCACCTCATCACGAACGCGCAGCCCGGCGAGATGTTCACCGTGCAGAACGTCGGGAATGTCGTCCCGCATCCCGATTTGCCCGGAGCAACTGCCGCTGCGGTCGAATACGCGGTGTGCGTGCTCGGCGTCGAGAACATCGTCGTGTGCGGTCACACGCAGTGCGGCGCGATGAAGGGCCTGCTCGATCCGAAATCGCTCGCGGAGCTGCGCTTCGTGAAGCGATGGGTCGATCAAATCGATCGCGTCGCCGCAATCGTGAAGGAGCGTTACGCGCACTTGAGCGGCAACGCGCTGCTCACCGCGGCCGTCGAAGAGAACGTGCTCGTCCAGCTCGAGCACTTGCGCGAATTTCCGTTCGTGGCCGAGCGACTCGAGAAGGGCACGCTGCGGCTCGCCGGATGGGTGTTCAAGATCGAGACGGGTGAAGTGTTCGATTTCGATCCCGAAGCAGGTCAGTTCTCTCTGCTTCAGAAGCGACCGGAGTAAGAGAGCATGAACGGCGCGGGGGTTTTCGCGAGTGGCGCGACGACGTTCGTTTCCGCTGGTTCGAAACGGTTCACGTGATCGGTGTAGTGCGCGGCGCGTGAGTTGTTGATCGTGTCGATGATCAAGAAAGGAAGCGCGATCGACGCGACGCCGATGCCCGCGCCCTTCCATGCGTCCGCGTTCGCGATGAAGCCGTACGTCGCGATACCGACGCCGCCGAGCGCGAGCGCGAGCTCCGTCAAACGATAGAAGACGAAGCGCGACGTCGTCCCGTGCATGTGCGCGATCTCCTCGCGACGAAACCCGGACGCATCGCGATCGATCGATGCCGAGTAGTGACGGATCTCTCCGCCGACTTGGAACGCGTAGAAGAGCGCGCCGAGCCCCTCGAGCGCGCCGAGCGCGATGAGCGGCCACCCGAGCGCGCGCGCGAAATCCGAATCGCGCGTGACGAGCACCGAGCCGCCCGCGACGGACGCGCCACCGAGCGCCATCACGATGTAGGCCGACGTCCGCTCGCCCTCGTAGTAGCCGCGCATGTCGGTCTCGATGGATGTGCGCGTGACGAGCGGGCGCTCTTCGTCGGCGAAGGCGGTGGTTGCGGTAAGCACAAAAGCGGCTGCGGTCGCGGCGGCGATCTTCATGGCGCGCAAGGTATACATCATGTATACCATCGCGCAAGGGCTCCAATCGTGAATTCCATCGAAACGCGTCTCTCTCAGGGAAGCTTGCTGGCCGCCGCACTTCACGTGTTCGAAAAGAAGGGATACGCCGCGTCTCGAGTCGAGGACATCCTCGAAGCGGCGGGCATCGCGCGCCGCACCTTCTATCGGTACTTCAAGGGCAAGGACGACGTGCTCGCCGCGCTCTACGGCGTCGCGATGGGCGAGATCCTCACGGCGATGCGCGGAGTCGAAGACGACGATGATCCGTTGCGCGGCGTCCACCGCGCGATCGACGTGTATCTCGACTACCACGTCGAGAACGCATCGACGCTCCGCGTGCTCCTCGGTCAAGCCGTGCGGAGCGACTCGCCGCTCTACGCGATGCGCCGCACGTTCCGCTCCGCGCTCGTGAAGATCCTCACGGACGTCGCGCGCGCGCGCAAAAAAGATTTCCACCCGCTCGTGTTCGTGTCGCTGATCTCGGCGCTCGAAGGCGTGTCACTCGAGGTCCTCGAAACGGGCGCCCACGCACGCGATCTCGAAGTCGCGCGCCGCACCGCGCACGCACTGCTCACGACCGTGTTCGCCGCTAGCCGCGATTTCCCGAAGAGTTAGAGATCGCCAAGGCGCCAAGTCGCCAAAAGAAAAAAGAGTGGGTCGAGAACCCATCTTCTTCCCCCTAAATTCTTCTGGCGTCTTGGCGCCTTGGCGATCTTTTTCTCTTAGGGGATTTTGACTTTGGGTATTTCGGCGTTGTTCGGATCGAGTCGCTTGGCTTCGTCGAGCTTCGCTTTGGCTTCGGTGGTCTTCTTCTGTGCGGCGAGCGACGCTGCTTCGAGCGCGTTCGCCGTGGCCGCGTCTTCGTTGTTGGGCTGACAGAGGAGCGCGCTCTCGTATTCGAAGATCGCGCGATCATGATCGCCCGTCGCGGCAAGCGCGCGGCCGTAGTTGATGTGGACGTGCTCGTCGTAGACCGCGACGAAGATCGCGCCCTCGCCGACCTTCTTCGCCTCGTCCCACATCTGCCCGTCGACGAGCCGCTTCAAGAGCCAACCCCACACCTTCGGGTCGTGTTGATCGAGCATCGCGACCTTGCGCTCGATGTCGAGCATGTCGCCGTCGCGGTCATCGTCTTTCGCGATGTCGAACAAGCTGCCGAGCACCTCGACTTGCGTCGGATCGAAGCGATACGCGGCTTCGAGCTGTTTCTTGTACTCGTCCTTGTCCTTCTTTTTCTTCGCGAGGATCGCGAGCTGCGTGCGGATGAAGAAGCCATCGCCGCCGTACGTCTGCAGCGCGGTGAGCTCCTTCATCGCCGCTTCCGCGTCCTTGCCCGCGAAGCGAAACGCGAGGTAATGCGCGCGCGTATTCTTCGGATCGGCCTTGAGCGCTTGATCGAGCGTGGAGCGCGCGTTTTGCTCGTCCTGCTCGCGCACGTACGCGATCGTGAGATCGACGAGCGCGTCCGCGTCGCCCGGTTTCTTCGCGACGGCGTCCTTCGCTTGATCCATCGTCTTCGTCATCCGCATCTCGGGGATGAACTGGCCCTTATAGCGTTCGAGCCGCTTCATCTGCCATTCGCGGTAGCGCTTGTCGTATTCGCTCGCGGGAACGCCGAAGGCATTTTGGATCACGTCGGCCGTCGTCTGGTTCTGTCCCCAGAGCTCGAGCGCCTTCACGACCTTCGGCATGCCGAACTGCTCGACGGTGAAGACCATCATCTGCGACGCGGCGTAGTACGCGATGGTGATGTCCTCGGCGCTCTCCGCGTGCGTGAAGACGCGGTTCATGTCGACTGCGCCCGGCAAGCGGTTGTGATTCATCGCGACGAAGAGCTCGGGATCCATTTCGCGCTGCCACTCGGGCCTGCGCGCGATCGTCTCGTACTCGGAGAGCCCTTCGGTGAACCAGCGCGGCACGTGGTTCTTCGAGAGCTGGATCGCGAAGACGTGACCGAGCTCGTGCCACAAGACGTTGCCCCAGTTGAACGGCTCCGCGCCCGGCCCCATCGCCGCGATGACGTGACCGAAGCAGACGCCTTGGAGCATTCCGCCGGGAAGCCCGCTGATGCGCACGTTGAACTGCGAGCGCGCGTCCTTGATCTTCCCGTTTTGACCTGGCTCGAAGATCTCGATTTGAATCGGTTGCGCGGGGACGAAATTATAGCGCGCCTTCATCGAAGCCCAAGCCTCGCCAAGCATGCGCGGCACGTAGCGGCGCAAGACGGGCTCGGTCTTCTTCAAATAACGAATCTTGAAGGGACCTTCGTCGATCAAATCGTAGTCTTTGGTGAAGTTCGACTCGAAGAGATCGAGCGTGTTGTAGACGTAGACGTTGTATTTGTCCTTCGAGTAGGCCTTGTTCAGCGCGAGCAGGCCGTTTGTCTCGTCGCCTTGGCGCGTTTGGAAGAGCCCGAGCTGCGCCCACGCGAAGCCGTCCTCGGGGTCCACCTTCACGGCGTCTTGCATCATCTTGATGATGTCGTCGTAGCGGTGCTCCCACTCGGCGTAGTCAGCGACGGTCGTGTAGAAGGCCGAGTACTCTTTGTTGCGCGTGAGCGTCTCGGTGCGTGCGCTCTCGTAGCCCGCGCGATCGTCGGCGAGGAATCGCGCGGTCGCTTTGAGGCTCCAGAGCTCGAGGTCGTTTGGATCGACGGCGAAGCCCGCGGCGATTTCGCTCTCCGCCGTCTTGATGTCCATGTCGTGCAGCGCGAGACCCGCGCGAACCGCGTGCGCGCCGACATGCTTCGGGTTCACTTCGAGCGCGTCCTTGATGAGACCCTCGGCCGTGTCGAAGTCCATCGTCTGCTTGAGCTTCACCTTCGCCATGAAGACGAGCGCGTCCGGATTCTTCGGCTCGAGCTTGAGCACGGAGCGCATGTGGCGCTCGGCGCCAGCCATGTTGAACTTCCCGAGATCGAGCTCCGCGTGGAAAAAATGCGGGCGGATGTTTCGCGGGTTGTCTTTCTCCGCGGTGTTGTACGAGTCGTCCGCGTTGTGCCACGCGCGCATCAATTCCGTCGCGCGGCCGACGAGCGTCATGCCGATGGAGTCGTCGTCTTTGATCGTGTCGGCGCGGTAATCGTTCGCGAGCGTCATCAAGATCGCTTCCGCGTCCGCGCGCTTGCCCATGTTGATCAAGAGCTCGCCGAGCAAGACGCGGACTTCCTGTCCGGCGCGGCCGCTCGCGTTCTTGTTCGCGTCGAGCAACTTGATCGCGTCTTCGCGTTTGCCCGTGTAGAAGAGAATGTCCGCGCGGATCACCGCGCCCATCGCGCCGCCGAGTTGTTTCGCGGTCGCGTCGGCGTCGGCGTGCTTGCCTTGGAGTATCTGAATGCGCGCAAGCTCCGCGAGCGCATCGGATCGCGCGCTGCCTGACACCGCTTTGAGCGCTTTCTCGGCCTCCGCGTAGTCGCCCTTCGCGAGTGCGTCCATCGCCGCTGCCAGTGGGCCCGTCGCGGGCGTGTACGTCGCGGACGGACGCGCGTGACTGCCCGATGCAGACGCGGAGCTTCCTCCGAGGAGATGTCCACCGCCACCTGCATGTCGCGGTTGCGCGAACGCGGATGCGAGCGGAAGAGCGATGGCGAGCGCTGCGAGCGCGATGTGGGATTTTCGCACGACGCGAGCTTAGACCTAAACGCTGACTTCGTCTTTGCGCGGTTCGACCTCGCCGCGCACATCGAGCACGAGCGCCATCTCGACGGCGTCTTCGTCGTCGGGGTAGTAGCGCTTGCGAATGCCCATCGCGTAGAAGCCCACGTCTCGGTAGAGCTTGATCGCGGGCGTGTTCGAGCGGCGCACCTCGAGGATCACGTGGCGCACGAGGTTCTCTTTCGCGTACGCGAGCGACTGCTGCATGAGCGCGCGCGCGTGACCTTTGCGGCGGAGCTCGGGATGCGTCGCGACGTCGAGCACGTGGAGCTCGTCGGCGACGTGCCACGCGAGGAGATACGCGACCGCGTGCGCGGGCACGGTCTTGCTGCGCGAAACCCAAACGCGCGCCCACGGACGCGCGAGCTCCTCGCGAAGCTTCGTCGCGTCGAGTCGATTGCTTCCGGTTGGCAAACGCGGACGCGAATCACGGAACGACGCGTTCTCGATCGCCAGGACGTCGGAGACATCCGCTTCGGTCATGCGATCGACGATCACGCTGCGGCCAGTATAACGCGCTCACACGACGACGTCGTGCGTGACCTTCGCGAGCGCGCGTGCACGAGGTGCGAGAGCGTGCGCATCGAGCGCGAGACGCACCGTGCCATCGCCGCGGACGATCGCGCCGGCGAACGGGCCGAGCGACGCGACGAGCGGCGTGAGCGGGCGAACGAGGAGCTCTTCGATCGCGAGCGCTGCGTCCACGCTCACGCTCGCGTGCTCGTCGTCTTCCGTCGCGAGATCCAAGCAAATCGGGCCCGTCATTTGCGGATCGAACGAGCCGATGCACGCGCTGAGGTGCGGTGCGCGCGCGTCGCGACGCACTGCGGCGACATCGGTCGCGAGGATCGCGTACGTCTCGCCCGCCGCTTCGACCCAAAGCACGCGCGCGAACCCGCTCTCGACGGGAACTTCGACGGACGCGCCGAACCCTTCGCCTTTGCGGCTCGAGAGGTGAACGCGACCGCCGAGCTTCTGCACGGCGGCGAGCGCGATGTCCAAACCGATGCCGCGGCCAGCGAGCAGATCGGACGCGTCGCGCGTGGTGAAGCCGGGCAAGAACAAAAGAGCGAGGAGCGTGTCGTCATCGGCGCGCGAGGCGAGCTCGCTCGTGAGCATGCCTGCGTCGATCGCGCGGCGCCTCACGTCTTGCACGTCGACTCCCGCGCCGTCGTCGGTGATCGTGATGCGAAGTCGCCCGCCGCGCTTTCGCGCGGAAAAATGGATCGCGCCCGCGCTCGGTTTTTTCGCTGCGGCGCGCTCGTCCAGCGGCTCGATTCCGTGCGCCACCGAATTACGTGCAATATGCAAACATGGATCGAGCAGCGCTTCGGCGAGGCGGCGATCGATCGTCTCCTCCGCGCCCGACTCCGTCACGACGACGTCGCGCCCGCTTCGTCGCGCTTCCGCTTCGACGGCGACGGTGAGCCGCGAAAACAAATGTCGCAGTGGCGTCTGGCGCATCGCGGAGAGCTCGCGTTTCTGCGCGGACTCCGCTTCGCGCAGCGCGAGCTCGGGGAGCTTCACGTTCGCCGATGCCTCGTCGAGTCGTTCGCTCGCGACGCCGAGCGCGCTCGCCACGGTGCGAATGCGCGACAGTGCCGCGGCGGGCGCGCCCCACGGACGCGGCGGACCGATGAGCCTCAGCGCTTCACCGAGCTCGGCGCGCATCGCGCGCATCTCCGCGCTGCGTTGCACGAGCGCGCTCGCCGAGAGAGCCATCGCCTCGCGCGCGACGGACACCGTCGTCGTCCTTTCGAGGAGACGATCGACGGACTGCGCTGCGACGCGGATCGTCGCGTCGTCGGTCATCGACGCGCGCGTGTCGTCCTCCGGTGGCAGCGACGGCGACGTCGACGGTGCGGTGCTGCGACCGCGCGCCGCCGAGAGAGACAAGAGCGCGCTTGGTTGATCGTCGAGCATCGCGCCGAGGATCGCGCGCCATCGCGCGAGCTCCGTGAGCGCAGTCGTCGCGGCGTCGCGACTCGCCGTTCCGCCGCGAATGCGCTCCTCGAGCCCGTGACAGAACCACGCCATCGCGTCGTCGCCGACGGAGCTCGCCGCGCCTTTGATCGTGTGCACCTGCCGGTACGCGAGCGCGGCCGCGTCGATCGGGCCGAGCGATCCACCGAGCGCCTCGTCGATGCGCGCGAGGCGATCGCCGATCTCCGTGAAATACTGCGCGCGCATCGTCGGCTCGACCGCGCGCGGCGCGAGCCACGCGGGCGGCATCGGCCACACGGTGAGCCCTTCGGATGGCGACTCGCCGGCGAGGAGCTTCTCTTCCGCCTCGCGCATGAGCACCGCGGCGTCGCGCACTGCGGTCTCGTCGCCCGCCGTGAGCTTTCGCTCGAGTCGCGCGATCTCATGCGAGAGCGCGCCTTCGCCCGCAAGACCAAGCGAGCCCTTGAGCGCATGCAGCACGCGACGCGCTTCGATCGCATCGACCGGATCGCGCTCGAGCGCGGGGAGGTGTCGCGCGATTTCGACGAGCAACAGTCGCGCGAGCTCGGGGTCGCTCACCGAGAAGCCACCATCATGACGACTCTTCTCCGCCTTCTTCTTCTTCGTCTTCGAAGAGCGAGCGCACGAGAGGCTCGAGCATCGGGCGGAGCGCGGTCGTGAGGAGCGCGCGCGGGACGCGGCCGCTGAGCGTTCCGAGCGCGGACACGAGCGCGCGTGCGTGCTCGGTGGCTTGCGCGATCGCTTGCGCCGTCTCCGGGTCGCTCCCCGTCGCGCTGCGAAGACGCTCGCCGAGATCCACGAGCGCGCGCGTCGCCTCCGATGCGGCCGCAGCAGCGGACGATGCTTGCTGCGTCGCGTCCGCGCCGTGACCGCGCGCGTCGTCGAAGCGCGTGCCCACGTTCGAGAGCTCGCGCGTGAAATCGGAGACCGCACGACCGATTTCGCGCGCGGACTCGCCGCCGCGATCGGCCTGCGCGCGAACTTCTTCGCTGACGAGCGAGAGCGGTTTTCCCGCGGCTTCGCCGAGTCGCGCGCCTTCGAGGCCCGCGTTGAGCGCGACGACGCTGAGACGCTCGAATGCCTCCGACAAACGCGCGACGTGACGTTGGAGCTCTTCGGTGCGCGCGCCGAGCGAGCGCGCTTCGTCGTTTCCCGCGTCGAGCGATGCGCGCTGCTTCGCAGAGGACGCAGCGGCGCGCTCCGCGGCTTCCGATGCTTGCGTCGTCGAAGCGTGCGCGCGTCCGTGCGCGGCCCAGAGCGCGCTCTCCTCGGTGATGGATCGCGCCGCGCTCTTTCCGCCGGCCGCGCCTCCGCGACGCCACAAACGGAAAAATCGACTCTTCGGTGTCCGTGTTTCAGCCATCGTGTCCCCCGAGGCTCGCGATTTCCCAACGCGCGCCTTGCAAGCTCGCGAACGTCGCCGCGAGATCCAACGATCGCGCGGGCGCGCCCTGTGCGATCACCGCGCCCTCCGCGCTCGGATCGGATTCGAACGTTCCCGTCTGCACGATCTCGCAACCGAGAAGCCCGACGGGCTCGCCGAGATAACGACACACGAGCAGCCGCGTTTTTCCTTCGCCGATGGAGATCACGGGAACGATCTCGCCGCCGGTGTACGCGATGCCGAGCAGCGGCTTGGGCGCGCCCGGAACGCGCGAGATCGGCGGGCACGGCGCGATGCGAACGACGACCGACGCGGGCAAGAATCGAAGCTCGCCTTCGTGACGCACGATCACGCCCCCGCGCGTCATCTCACGCGGCCTTCCGACGCACGAGCCGCGCTTCGATCAATTGGAACAAGATGCGGCACGCATCGAAGCTCGAGAGGTGACTCGCCGCGATCACTTCGCGCACGGTGCGCTCGCCGTCGATCGCGGCGAGCACGGATTGCTCGCCCGCCGAGAGCTTCTTGTCTTCGCCGAGCGAATCGACCGAAGCGGGATCGGGCAAGAGCACTTGATCGAAGCTTCCGAGGCGCTGCTCGATGACGCGCCACTCGTCGACGCGGCGGAAACCTTCCATCACGATCGACGCGACGGGCATCGCGAGGCGCGCGCGCTCCGCGAGACCGGACACCGACGTCTGCGTCGAGCGTTGCTTGAACTCGAAGCGACCGGCTTGCCAGCGAAGCACTTCGTAGATGAGCTCGCTCGACTGCTTCGTGAGCGCGTCTTTGAGCTGCGCCTCCGTGACGTGGCCCGCTTCGACGAGCATGTCGCCGAGGAGCTTCTTCGCGAACGGCGACGACGACGGACCGCTCGACGGCGGCGAAGGATTTTGCGAGCTCCGCACCATGTCGTCGAGCTGCTCTTCCGTGACGAGACCCTCTTCGAGAAAAAATCGTCCGAGCCTGAACTCGTCGCCCGCGCCGCGCGACTGCACGAGATCGACGAGACCGCCGCGCATGTGGATCGTGACTTCGCTCTCCGCGTTCCAGATCGCGAGCGTTCCGGTTTGCGCTTCGAGCTGGAGGAGCTGGAGCACTGCGCCGATGGGAATCGCGCCGAGGTTTCCGTTGAGGACGACGACGTTCTTGTCGGTGAGATCGACGGAGCGCACCGCGCGCGCGAGCTGCGCGATCTCCTCGCCGCCGAGCTTCGCGGTGAGCGCTTCGAGGATGCGCGCTTCGTCGCCGAACACGTTCTCGGGAAGCTTCGCGACAATGGGCGCGAGCACGTTGCCGAGCTGTGCGGCGAAGTCCGCGGCGGCGCGCGCGCGGATCGCGTTCTCTTCGCGCATTGCGGGCGAGCGCGTCGAGAGCGGGATGTCCGTCTCGTCGAGCACGAGCGGCGGAATGTTCACCACCTGACCCGCCGCGACGCGCTTCAGCGCGTTCTCGACGGCCGCGACGAGCGCCTGCGCGTCGAACGGTTTCGTGATCGCGTCGATCGCGCCGGTCTGCTGCACGAACTGCTCGCGAATGCGATCGGTCTTTGCGCTCATCAAGAGCACGGGCAGCCGCTTCCACTCTTCGCGCGAGCGAATCGCGCGACAGAATTGGAAGCCGTTCATCTTCGGCATCACGAAGTCGAGCAGCACGAGATCGAACGGCGTCTCCGCGGTCGTGAGCGCTTCGACCGCGAGCGCGCCATCGGACGCGCCCGCCGGATCGAAGCCGTGGCGTTCGAGAATGCCGCACACGACCCGACGGATCGTGTTGCTGTCATCGACGACGAGGATGCGTGCGCCCATGTGCCGAGCCGAATGAGGTTAGACGAAATCGTGCCTGATGCTCGGCATTCTGTTAATGACGAAGCGCTTGGACCTACTCGTACGAGGCGGCACGGTCGTCACGTGTGACGCGAAAAACACGGTGATCGAGGGCGATTTGCTCATCCGTGGCGGGCGCATCGTGGCCGCTTCGCGATCGGCCGAGCGCGCCGCGCTCAAACCGGCGCGCGTCATCGACGCTCGCGGCTGCGCCGTGATGCCCGGCATCGTCCAAGCGCACATCCACCTCTGCCAAGCTCTCTTTCGCGGCATGGCCGACGACATGCCGCTGCTCGAATGGCTCCGCCGTCGCATCTGGCCGCTCGAAGCCGCGCACGACGAAGCGAGCGCGCGCGCGAGCGCCGAGCTCGGCCTGCTCGAGGCGATGCGCGCGGGCACGACGACGATCCTCGACATGGGGACGGTGCACGAGCATGACGCGATCATGGATGCATGCGTGCGCTCGGGCATCCGCGCGATCAGCGGCAAGACGATGATGGACGTCGGCGACGGAGTTCCGAAGGGACTTCGCGAGTCGACCGAGCAGAGCCTCGCCGAGAGCGATCGACTTCGTCGCGATTGGCAGGGTCGCGGAAACGGTCGCATCGGCTACGCGTATGCGCCGCGGTTCATCTTGTCGTGCAGCGAGAAGCTCGTGCGTGGCGTCGTCGAACGCGCGAACGCGAACGGCGCGATGATCCATTCGCACGTCGCCGAGCATCCCAGCGAGCGCGCCGCGGTCCGCGCGGCGCTCGGAAGCGACGACATCGACGTCCTTCGCGCATGGGGCGCAAAAGGCCCGCGCACCGTCCTCGCGCACGGCGTTCAGCTCACCGACGAAGAGTCGCGCGCGGTCGCGCTCGATGGAACGCGCATCGTGCATTGTCCCAGCGCGAACTTGAAGCTCGGCTCCGGCATCGCGCGCATCGCCGATCTCGACGCGATGGGCGTCGCGCTCGCGCTCGGTTGCGATGGCGCGCCGTGCAACAACAACCTGGATCCGTGGCAAGAGCTCCGGCATGCCGCGCTCCTCGCGAAAACACGCACGAGCCCGACGGCGATTCCCGCCCCGCGCGCCGTGCGACTCGCGACGATCGACGGCGCGCGCGCGCTCGGCCTCGATGCGGAAATCGGATCGCTCGAAGTCGGCAAACGCGCGGACGTCGTCGTCGTGCGCATCGATCGCGAGCACGAAGAGCCGGGCGGCGACGTCTTCTCGCGCCTCGTCTACGCCGCAAAATCGAGCGACGTGGAGCACGTCATCGTCGACGGCGAAATCGTCGTCGCGCGCGGCGAGCACACGCGACTCGACGCGGAGCGCGTCCTCGCCGCCGCGCGCAAAGAGGCGCGGGCGCTCGTGAAGCGCGCATCGATATGAAGTAATCTCGCGCGCGTGCCGAAGAAAAAAGTCGCGCCGGCGCCCGCCTCGCTCTCGCTCTCGCTCGAAGAGCAACTCGCGGCGATCACCGATCCAAAAAAGCTCCCGTCCGCGATCGTCGTGAAAAATCTCCCCGCGCTCGTCTCGACGGGCGCGCCGTTCGGACCCAAGGTCACCGAGAACGCGCTCCGCGCGATGCTCGGACCGAAGATGGGACCGGGCAAGCCGCTCGTCGCGCTGCTTCGTCGCGAGACGACCGCCGAGAGTCGCGACGCGCTCGGGCTCGCGCTCCTCGAATTGTGGGAGAAAAAAGAATTTCACGGACGAATGAGCTGGATCCTCGACGCGGTCGCCGCGCTCGCCGGCGATCGCACGATGGTCACGCTCGCGACGTTCGTCGCGGGTTGGCCCGCGCACGGCGACTCGGGTCGCAAGCACGCGATTGCCGCCGCGCCGACGTTCGTGAACGCAGGAACGGACACTGCGATTTTGGCTCTGATCGGCTTGCGACAGACGTCTGTCGTTCCGAGCGTGCTCGAGGCGGTCATCGAAGCGCTCGAGCACGCCGTCGAGGATTGTAAGACGACGCTCAGCGAGCTCTTCGATCACGTGACGCCGACGATGGGTCTCGACGCGAGCGGCACGCGTGCATTCGAGCACGGCGGGCGCAAGCTCACCGTCGTGTTCGACGATCACTTCGAGCCGCGCCTTCGCGATGACGACGGCTCCCACATCGAAGACCTCGACGAAGAGCCCGCGTGGAAGACGCTCTCCGCGCAGCTCCGCGAAGCCGTGCGCGTTCAAACGTTTCGCCTCGAGCAAGACATGATTGCGGGACGCCGATGGAGCGTCGCGGAGTGGACGCGCTGTCTGCAAGAGCATCCGCTCCTCGTGAGCTTCACGCGCAGGCTCGTGTGGGGCGTGTACGACGAAGGCGGCGCTCTCGTGACCGCGTTTCGCACCGCGGAAGATCGCTCGCTCACGACGCTCGACGGCGACACGCACCTCGCGGACGCCGCGCGCATCGGCATCGTTCATCCGCTTCACGTCGACGACACGACGCGCGCTGCGTGGTCCGAGCACCTCGCCGACTACGAGATCATCCAACCGTTCCCGCAGCTCGGTCGTCGCATCTTCCGCATCGATGATGTCGAGAAGAGCGACACCGCGACGCGCCGATACGCGAAGACGAAGTTCAAATCCGGCGTGATTCGCGACGTGCTCGTGCGCGGCGGGTGGCAACGCGACACGGCGTTCTTGCGGCGCGAATACGAGCGAACGTTCGTCGGCGACAAGGTCGTCGCGATCGCGACGATGGACCCCGGCGTGCAAGCCGGCGAGGCGAGCTACGAGATCGCGGACCAGACGATCGACACGATCGAGTTTCGCAAGAAGATGGGCCGCGGAAAATCGACGACGCCGATGCCGCTCTCCGAAGTGCCCAAGATCGCGTTCAGCGAGGCCGTTCTGGATCTCGCCGACGTGCTCGTCGCGCAGGACTCTAACTGATCGAACGACCTTCCGCGTCTTCGATCTGAGAGAGGACGACGGCGAGCGCGTCCTTCGCGCGTTCGAGCGCGGCGCGGTCGCCTTCCCACTTCGCGTACGCTTTGTCCGCGCGCGCCGTCTCGCGCGTGTGAGCCGCCCTCGACTCCGCGAGCTCCGTGCGGAGCGCCGCGGTCTCCGCTTCGAGCACGACGATGCGATCTTTTGCCGTTGCGATCTCGCGCTCGAGCTCGTCGCGCGCGGATGTGAGCTCCGCGACGCGCTGTTCGAGCTCCGCGATGCGCGCTGCGTTCGCGGCGGCTTCGTTTTGCTTCGCTTCGCTGAGCTTGGCGATCTCCGCGCGCATCATGCCGACCATCTCGTCGCGCGTGCGCTCCACTTCCGCGATGCGTTGATCGCGATCGGTCGCAGCCGCCGTGACGGCCTCTTCCTTCGCGCGCTCCGCCGCGGCCACTGCGGCCGCCGCGCTCGCTTCCGTCTGCGAGACGCGCTCCGCCGCGGCTGACTCCGTCGCCGCGATTCGCTCGTCGCGATCGCGCTCGATGCCCGCGATGCGCTCGCTCGCCGCACGCTCCGCCGCGGCGAGGCGCTCGTCGCGATCGTGCTCGGTTGCGGCGACGCGCTGATCGCGATCCTGCTCCGTTGCAGCGACGCGCTGATCCCGATCTTGCTCCGCAGCCGCGACCCGCTGATCGCGCTCCTGATTCGCCGCGGCGACCTCTTCCGCGCGCCGCTGCTCGCTCGCCGAGACCTCCGCGGCGCGCTTCGCTTCGAGCTCCGCTTCGCGCTCGGCGAGGTGAGACGCCGCCGCAGCCTTCGCTTGCGCGAGCTCTTCTTCGTGGCGCGCCACGTCCGCGGCGGTCGCGCTCGCGTGCTGCGTCGCGAGCATTTCCTTCTCTTGCGCGTGCTCGCCACGAACGCGATTGACCTCTTCTTGATGCGCGCGATGCAGCGCGCCGAGACGCGCGTCGCTCTCCGCTTTGAGCTCTTGCTCGCGGACCGCGATCGCTTCGGTCATGTCCGCGACGGCCTGTTGCTGCGCGGCTTCGAGCGACGCGCTCTTGTCGGCTGCGGCCGCTTCGATCGCGGCAGAGTGCTCGGCGGTCGCCTTCGCGATCGCGCTCTCGTGCTCCGACTTGGCGGCGGCGAGGGTTGCCGCTTGCGTCGCCGCTTGCTCCGCGGCTTGAACGCGCGCCTCTTCGAGCTCGTGCGATCGCGCGTCGAGATCGGCTTGCACCTTCGTCAGCGTGGACTTCGTCTCGTTCGAATCCGCGACGCGCGACTCGAGCTCGCTCTGCGTCTTCGCGAGCCGATTCTTGAAGTCTTCGGCCGCCTTCTTCGCTTGCGCCTGATCCCGCGCGAGCGCATCGACCTTCTCTTTTGCTTCCTCGAGCTCGCGCAGGCCCGCGATCACTTTGTCGTCGAGGTCCGCCTTCGCGCGCTCGAGCGCGAGCGATTTCTCGCGACCTTCGACGATCTCTTTGTCTTTCTTTCCGAGCTGCTCTTTGAGCGCGAGGATCTCTTTGTCCTTCTTGTTGAGCGCTTCGCGGAGATCGAGGAACTCGCGGCTCGACACGCCGCCCTTGCCCGCGGCGGTCGCGAGCTTGCTGCGCATCTCTTCGAGCTCCGCGTCCATTTTTCTGCTCGGCTTCGATGCGCTGATCGAAGTCTGCGCGGAGCTGCTGCGCTTCTTCGCGCGCGGCCTGCAGCTGCTTTTCGAGCTCGGCGATGCGGCCGTCGTCGACGGGCGCGGGCGGCGGCGCGACGCTCTTCGCCTTCGCCTCGGCCGACGGCGACGCCGCGGCCGGCCCTGTTCCGTTCGTCGGCCCGGTCATCTTGCCGAAGCCGCCTTCGATGAACGCGTCGATGTCTTCGTCGACGTTCTTCAATTGTGCGGGCGGCTCGCTGGCTGCGGCGCGCTTCGGCGCGCTCGACTTGTGCTTGGGCGGCGGCGGCGGCGGCGCGCCTCTCTCGACGACGAGCGTGCCTTCTTCTTCGATGTCGATGCTCGAGATCTCGTCGTCGATGACGATGCCGTCACCCGTGCTCGCGTCAGCCGACGCAGCGAGCTTCACGAACTGATTGATGTGCTGGAGCAGCTCGCCGAACGCGATGGGTTTGTGGACGTAATCCTCCGCGCGCGTTCGCAGCTTACGATGTTGCTCGAACGTCTCGTCGCTCGACTCCGTCGACATGATGATGAGCGGAACGTCCTTGAGCTTGCCGTCCTTCTTCAGCTTGTTGCATACCGAGAACCCGTTCATGCGCGGGAGCTCGATCGAGAGCAGGATCAAATCGGGTTTGTCGGACGCCGCTTGTTGCAAACCCGCGTTGCCGTCGTCGACGACGTTGGTGGTGCAACCGAGCTTCGAAAGCTCGCTTCGAAGCTCGCCGGCAAACGCGGCGTCACTCTCGAACACAAGCACTTTGGTCGACATGGGAGAGCGCCCAAGTCGTACATAACGACCCTGGAAAAGACTAGCGGTTCGCTTTTTCTTCATGGCCGCTCTGGCCAAAGCGTCGGTCGAGCTCCGCAAGCACAGAAACGATGCTGACGTTGCGATGCCGGAGGCCCACGAGCAGGTGATAGATCACGTCGGCCGCTTCGCTGACGACGCGCGAATCCGCTTCGGAATCGATGGCTCGCGCGAGCTCGCCGGCCTCTTCCTCGATTTTTTCGCCGATGCGAAGCGCGCCGCCTTCGTAGAGGCTCTTCGTGTAGCTCTTTTCGCCCGTGCTCTTCTTGCGCGCTTCGAGCGTGCTCTCGAGGCGCAAGAGAAGCGGAGCGCGCTCGCCGCCGAAGCACGACTCGCTTCCGGTATGGCACGTCGGCCCGTTGGGTCGTCCGAGATAGAGCGCCGTGTCTTCGTCGCAGTCGAGTCGCACTTCGCGCACGTCGACGTGATGCCCGCTCGTCTCGCCCTTCACCCATTTCGAGTTTCGCGAGCGCGAAAAAAGTCGCGCGTCCCGTCTTCTTCGTTTGTTCGAGCGCATCCGCGTCCGCGTAGGCCAGCATTCGCACTTCGCCGGTCAGATTGTCTTGCACGATCACCGGCATGAGCTTCGTCTCCGGATCGAACTTCATCGACCGAGATGCTACACCGCATGGTCGTGAAGACAGCCGACCTCGCCTTCGCCACGCCGCGCAAGCTCCCGCGTGCCGCCGATTTGCGCGGTCGCGTGGTCGTGCTCGACGTCGCGTTTGCGTCGGAAGCGTCGGGCGGCGGCTTCGAGAAGCTCACGAAGCCCTTCATCGAAGGGCTCGGAAAACGCCTCGTCGCGTGGGTCGATCACCACGACCACCTCCTTCACGAAAAATACAAAGCAGGATCCGCGATTCGTTCTGGCGACGAAGGCCGAGCACGGCGCGTGTCCCGAGATGGTCACGACCGAGCTCGTTGCGCGCATCGGCGACGTCGACACGATCGTCTGTCACACCGACTTCGACGGCCTCTGCAGCGCCGCGAAATGGATGTGCGGCGGGAGCCGAGCCGTATCCGGGCGCCGACGACGACGCGCGCGCGATCGACACGCGCATCGGGACGCCGAGCGCGGTCGCGGAGCGAATCGATCGCGCCATTCGCGCGTCGTCCGCGCGACACGGCGCTCTTCGGCGCTGATCGTCCGGCACCTCGCGACGAACCTCGACGCGACGCGTCGCTGTGGACGCCCATCGACGAAGCAGGCGCGCAGCTCGCGGGCCTCGAAGCCGAAGACGCGCGCGCATCGCGCAGCGCTACGTGATGCTCGACTCTTCGCCGCGCGTCGCGCGCGGCCCGCACGATCGCCTTCGTCGATGCGACCGCGGCGCATGGCCGCTACGACAAGACGCTTCTCCTGCTCCTCGGTCAAAAGCGCGCGCGACGTCGCGACGGTCCTCGACCGCGACACGGTCACGCTCGCCGCGCCGTTCGACAGCGGCGATGACTTCCTCTCGCTTCTCGGGCTTTCGGGCGGCATGCCGACGCTCGTCTCGATCCCGAAATCCTCGATGATCGATGCGCTGAAAGCCTCGGCATCGGCCAGCGACGACCTTCTCCAAGCTTTCATAGGCGCAAAGGTTGGGGACGTATTCCACGGCCAAACGGTTGGGGTATTCCACTGTAAAGATGCGCGCCTGAGATGCCGATTTGTCACTCATTCCACGGGTTGACCCTGCTTTACGCGCCGTGGTACTTGCGTTTCACTTTCTGAAAGCGGCGTCACACACTGGGTAGCATCTTTCACGACGCAGCCCAATCGCAACACAGTCGAGGGTGGGTAACAGCAAATGGCGGCAAAAGCCTGGGGTGGCGCGCAGCAGAAGAGCGTCGAGGAAGTCTTCTTTCAGAACGATTCCGTCTCGCTGTGCTTGATGATTCATAGGCGCGCCAAGACGATGCGCGTCATCGACTTCCGAGCGGGGCCGAGCAACGCGAAGCGCATGTTCGTGCTCGCGCTCGCCCAGCGCGAAGGGATGGAGAAGGTCTACACGCTCGTCGAACGCGACGAGGTCTCGACGTGGATCAAGCTCGGTTTCGCACGCGAGGGAAACATCCCCGGCTTCTACAAGCGCAGCGACGCGTTCTTGCTCGGTTGCAGCGTGGCAAACGCGCGGCAGAGCGACATGCGCATCGCCGCGGCTCGCGAGCTCAGCGCGGATGACGGCGAGGAAATCGAGGAAGAAGTCCCGGTCGACGCGCGCGCCCTCGAGTTCGCGGAGCGCACCATCGTCCACGGAAAGAAAGCCGCGAAAGCTCTCTCCGGCAAGGCGCTCCCCATCGTGAAGATCAACCCGATCACCGAAACGGAAGCGAAGAAGCACGTCGCCGCCGCGGTGAAGGCGAACCGCGCGCTCACGGGCTTCGAGCCCTTCGGCCGCGACGTCGAGCGTCACTACTTCATGCTGACGGGTCGCGGCGGCTACGAGCTCTGCGTCTCGACGGAGTCGCAGGCCTGCTTCGGCAACGCGTTCCTCGAGATGCTGACGCCGCCGAAGACCGACGGCGAGCGCCTCGGCGTCGTCGGCGCGCTTCGATCGTTGTGCGACAAGATGATCGCCGAAGGCACGGTCAGCGTGTTCGCGCTCGCTCCGTCGGACGACGTCCCGCTCGCGACGGCGTTTTCGTTCAACGGCTTCCGCCGTACGGGTTTGTTGCAGAACCACCTGCAGTTCGGCAACGCCCGCAAAGACGCCATCATCTGGTCGCGTCGCCTGGCCAATCCCGCCGATATTACGTAGTCACATCGGTCGCGCGAGGAAGATCGACGGGCGACGTGGCTTGCGGCCATACAGTAAGGTTGAGATAATTCAACGTTACTGGAGGCGGTTTTATGCGTAAGCACGGTCGCTCGCTGAGCGCGTGGGTTTTGTTGGTCGCGTTGCTCACGGCGCTCGCTGCGGCGTGCGGGAGCACGAGCGACGACAGCAGCACCACCGATGGATCGACGGGCACCGACGCGACGATCGGCTTCGGCGACGGCGGCCTCGGTGATGGATCGCTCATCGGCGCGCTCACCATCACGCCCGCGAACCAGACGCTCAACGTGCGATGGAACACGCCGACGACGCTCCATTCACCGCGCTCTTCCAAAACGCGCCGGTGACCGCGGCGTGGACGATCGATCGCGGCGAGCTCGGCGCCATCGACTTCGAACGGTCTCCTCACCGCGAACGGGAAGCTCGGCGGCAAAGCGACGATCTCGGCGACGGCGGGCAACGGCGCGACGGGCACGACGAGCGTGACGATCGTCGTGTCGTACGGTGCAGAACGGCGATCCGAACGCGGGCGACGCGGGCGGCGGATCGGGTGGAACGGGCGGCGTCGGTGGCGAAGGTCCCGGCGGCGCCGTGTCGTCGAACACGCAGAACACGCTCGATGGAACGCCCGTGACGGACAACGGCCTTGCATGGCTCTATCCCGTACGACGCGACCGTGTGGCCGCGCGCGCTCCTCGCGCCGCTCCTTCAGTGGAACGTCGGCGCCGCGGGCGACTACGACGCGATCTACATCCACGCGCACGAGAACGCGTTCGACTACAAAGGCTACTTCTCGAAGACGAAGACGCCGTTCACGCATCACCCAATCGAACAGGTCGCGTGGCAGGCGCTCACGTACTCGAACGCAGGCGAAGATCTCCAAGTCGATCTCGTGTTCTCGAAGGGCAACGTCGCGTATGGGCCGATCACCGAGACGTGGAAGGTCGCGAATGGTTCGCTGAAGGGCACCGTCTATTACAACTCGTACGGGACGGCGCTCGCGAAGAACTATTGCTGCGCGTTCAACGGCTCGACGTTCGGCGGTGCGACGCTCGGGATTCAGGGCGGCGCGACCTCGCCGGTGCTCGTCGCGGGATCGAACGGTGGCTCGCCGCAATGTCGCGTGTGTCACTCGGTGAGCGCGGATGGCTCCACGCTCCTCACGCAACACGGCGACAGCTACGCGACGACCAGCAAATACGATTTCGAAGAACAACAACGCGGAGACCGCGATGGCCCCCGCGGATTACCGCTTCGCGTTCCCCGCGCTCGCGCCCGACGGGACGTTCCTCTTCTCGAACGCCGCGCCGCTGCCGGGCGTGAACAACACCGCGGCGAGCGCGCTCTTCCAAGTTCCATCCGGCACGGCGATCACCGCGACGGGTCTTCCCGCGGGTCTTCGCGCGGGCACGCCGGTGTTCTCGCCCGATGGCAAGCACGTCGCGTTCAACTACTTCGCGGGCGGGAGCGGCGACGGAAAATCGCTCGCGGTGATGGACTACGCGAACCAAGTGTTCACGACGCCCATCATCCTCGACACGCCGAGCGGAACGCTCCCGGACATCTTCCCGTCGTTCTTGCCGACGAACGACGCCGTCGTCTACGAGCGCGAGACCGCGACGAACGGCGAGTTCGGCGCGACGCGCTACGGATCGCGCGGCGAGCTCTGGTGGACGCCGACGGGGACCGCATCGCCGATCCGCTTGGACAAGCTCAACGGACTTGGTTACGTGCCGAACGTCGGTACGAATCACGCGGACGACACGACCGTCAACTACGAGCCGACGGTGAACCCCGTGCCGTCGGGCGGGTACGCGTGGGTCGTCTTCACTTCGCGACGCGCGTACGGAAACATCGCGACGATCGATCCGTTCTGGAGCGACCCGCGCGATCACGACATCTCCGCGACGCCGACGACGAAAAATTTGTGGGTCGCGGCGATCGACTTGAACGCGAAGCCCGGCACCGACCCGAGCCACCCCGCGTTCTACTTGCCCGCGCAAGAGCTGCTCGCGGGAAACTCGCGCGGCTACTGGGTCGTCGATCCGTGCAAGCCGAACGGCAACACGTGCGACACCGGCGACGAGTGCTGCGGCGGTTACTGTCAATCCGTCGACGGCGGCCTTGTCTGCACGCCGAATACATCGGGCTGCGCGCAAGAGTTCGACAAGTGCACGACGTCCGCCGATTGCTGTGGTGGACAGAACCTCCAGTGCATCAACGGACGCTGCGCGCAGGCGAATCCGAATTGAGCGTGCCAGAAGGCACGCTCGATGACTCTTGCTGGGAAGTGCGGCGTTAGCCGCACGTTCCCAATTGAGCTAGCCTGGGCGCTCCGTGCGCTTCGAAATCGTTCATGAGTTCGAGATCCCGCTCGATGCCGTCGAGCTCGCGGTGCTGTCACCGGATCTCTTCTCGAAATTGAAGACGCACCTTCCGAACATGGAAGACGTGAAGCAGACCGAGCACCACCTCGAGAGCGGCGTCCTCCATCGCGTGTGGGCGTATCAAGCGAGCGTGAAGCTTCCGGTGCCCGTGTTCGCGAAGAAAATCGTGACGCGCGAGATGCTCTCGTGGGACGAAAGCTCCACCTACGATTTGAAAGCGCACGAAGCGGCGTGGAGCGTCGTGCCGAACATCAAGCCCGAGTGGAAAAAATATTTCCAGGCGCAAGGAAAGTACAAGCTCGTGGACGCGGGGCAGGGGAAGACGAAGCGGACGGTGGAAGGCGAGCTCCATCTTCGCGTGCCGATCGTCCAGAAAATGGCCGAGCGCGCGATCGTCGGCGAAGTGCGCCGCATGTTCGAGGCGGAGGCGGAGACGCTCCGAGAAATGGCGACGCTCGTATGATGAGGCGCACGTCGTTTGGCGCGTTCGTGCTGTCGATGTGCTTCGCGAGCGCGGCGCGCGCCGACGCACCCGAGCCGCAACGAGCCCAGCGCATCGACGCGATCGGTCGCAACGCGGCGAGCGAAGACGGCGTCGAAGCGCTGCGCATCAACCCGGCGAATCTCGGGTGGCTCCCGTCGTGGGAGCTCCGCTACGTCGGCGTGAACTGCGACGGCACCGACAAGATCAACTGCGGTCACGTGCTCGAGGCGGGCACGCCGCTCTGGTTCGGGTTCTCGACCGCGGCGCGCGTCGACTACGTGATGACGCCGGGCACCGCGACGCCCGAGAACGCGCTCTACCAAAACACGAGCTACACGTGGCTCACGTGGGGACTCGCGTGGAAGTACGGTGACTCGCTCTCGTTCGGCGCGTCGCTTCAAGGCGCGTTCTCCGGCACGTCGCTCTACAGCGGGCTCTTCGGGATTTCGATCGGCGCGAGCTTCCGTCCCGATCCGCACGTGGGTCTTTCGTTCGTCGTCCAAGATTTGAATCGCATGAAGAGCGCGCCGCTCCCGAACGGGCAGCCGCTGCTCGATCGCAGCTACACGCTCGCCGCCGCGTTTCGTCCGACGGCGAAGCGCAACGTCGAGATCGGACTCGACGTGCGTTACCTCGAAGGCGCCGACGTTCCGAACGGCGATCTCTGGCTCCCGCGCGCGACGGTCGCGATCGACATTCCGAACGTCGGGCGCGCGCGCGGCGACGTCGAGATTTCGCACATCGAAAACGATTCGCTCCGCAGCTTCACCGCGAGCCTCGGTCTCGAGCTCGCGCTCGGTCACTTCACCGCGGGCGGCGGCGTGCTCTTCGGGAGCGGGCTCGGCGGTCACGACATCGGCGAGTTCGGAACGCTCTCCTACTCGGGTGTGAAACAACCCGGGCTCCCCGCGCCGCTCCGCGCCGTCACGATGCGCATCGAGACGACGCCCGGCACGCGCGGACACGTCGCGCTCCTTCGCCGTCTCTGGCGGCTCGCGGACTCGCGCGACGTCGGCGCGGTCGTCCTCCAGCTGCGCACCGAGCCCGCATCGTCGTACGCGCACGCCGAAGAGCTCGCCGACGCGATTCGCGTCTTGCGCGCGCGCGGGAAAAAAGTTTTGTGCAGCCTCGAGGACAACGGCGCCAAATCGCTCTACGTCTGCGCGAACGCCGATCGCATCGTCGTGAACCCCGCGGGCGGCATCCGCTACTCGGGGCTTCGCACGCAGTTTTATTACCTCGCCGGTTTGCTCGACAAGCTCGGCATCCGCGCGCAGTTCGTCCGCATCGGCGCGCACAAGAGCGCGCCCGAGCAATTCCAAAACGAGCACGCGTCGCCCGTCGCCGCGGCCGATCACGAAGACTACTTGCGCAACATCGAAGCCGTGTTCGTACGAAACCTCGCGAACGGCCGCCACATGTCGGAAGAGCGCGTGCGCGAGGTGACGCTCAAAGGTCCGTTCGTCGCGAAGGAAGCGAAGGACGCGAACCTCGTCGACGGCACCGCGTTCGACGACGAGCTCGATCGCGTCGTGCGCGAGATGGTCGGCAAGCCGATCTCGCCGGAGAAATACGAAGACCCCACCGACGCGCCGAAGGCATTCGGCTCGCGCAGCAAAGTCGCGATCCTCTACATCGACGGCGACATGGTCGACGGGCGCTCGCAAACGATTCCGATCATCGACATGAAGCTGTGCGGCTCGTACACGATCGCCGACACGGTGCGCACGCTGCGCGACGACTCGAACATCAAAGCCGTCGTGCTTCGCATCGAGAGCCCCGGCGGCTCGTCGATGGCGGCGGACGTGATGTGGCGCGAGCTCCGACTCCTCGCGGAGAAGAAGCCGCTCGTCGTGTCGATGGGCGGCGTCGCGGCGAGCGGCGGTTATTACATCGCGGCCGCGGGCAAAGAGATCTACGCGCTCCCGCTCACCGTCACCGGATCGATCGGCATCTTCTACGGCAAAGCGGACGTGAGCGGTTTGCTCTCGAAGATCGGCGTCACGATCGACACGTACAAGACGACGCCGCGCGCGGACGCCGAGTCGCTCTTTCGCCCTTTCACCGAAGACGAGCAGGTCGAGCTTCAACGCAAGGTGCAGCAGTTCTACGACGTGTTCCTCGAGCGCGTCGCGACGGGCCGGCACATGAAGACGTCGGAGGTCGACGCTGTCGGGCAAGGACGCGTGTGGATGGGACAGCAAGCGATCGAGCGCAAGCTGGTCGACAAGCTCGGTGGGCTCCGCGAAGCGATCGCGGAAGCCGAGAGCCTCGCGGGTCTCGCGAGCGACACGCCCATCGCGGAGTATCCGATCGTCGAGCGCAGCTTGCTCGAGCAAGTGCTCGGCCTCGGCATCGAGAGCCACGCGCTCACGATCGATGGGCTGCCGATTCAGCTTCGCGACGCAGCGCGCGCGATCGCGCCGATGGCGGTCTTCACGTCGGACGTGCCGATGGCGCGGATGGAGTGGGTGTCGCTCGACGAGTCTTCGAAAGGCGACTGATTCAGGGCGCGACGCGATACGCGCGAACGCCGTCGTCCGATGCGACCCACAAGTGATGGTTGGCGTATGCGCCGCCCGGAAGCGGCATGTTCGCGTCGGCGAGCTGCTCGTGGGCGCGAACGAACGACGTCGAGCCGAACAATCCAAACGACGCGTCGATGGTGCCTTGCTGATCGATGCGTGCGAGCGTGATCACATCGCCGCCGCTGAGTGACTCCGTGCCGACGGCGACGAACGTTTGCGACGTGGGAAAAGGGACGAGCGTCGTCGTCCGCGACGACGAGACGAAAGCCTGTGCGAGCACGACGCCCGTCGGATCGACGTGAAAGATGCTGCCTTCCGCCGCGACGACGACGCCCGTTCCGGCGAAATCCGTCGAGAGCACGGCGACGCCCGGGACGGTCAAGACTCCGCCGTTGGCGAACGACGGGTCGACGGTGAACGACTGCGGCGCGAGCTTCGTGACGCCGCCAATCGGCGCGGCGCCGCCGACGAAGAGCGAACCGTCGCTCCACAAGAGAAGCGGACCGAGCGGATTCGCCGGCTTGGACGCGACGAGGCTCACCACGTTCGACGCGTCGATGAAGTGAATTCCGCCAGCGGAGCCCGACACGAGGAAGCCGCCGTTCCACGGCGCGACGTGCGACGGGTTCTGCAAATCGACGCGCGTGATGTTTCCGACGGAGTCGACGAAGTAGATGCCTTGCGCGGACGCCGCCGAGTACGCGATGACGCCGCGCCCATCGGGCGCGACGGAGAACGAGCGAATCGTCACCGAACCGCCGTTGACCGTCATGTCGACGATGCCACCGGTGCCGAACCCCGGATCGAGCGCTCCCGCGCCGGTGATTCGCGCGATGCGAAACCCGTTGATGGAGGTTCCGTCCGCGATCGCGAGGATCGATCCATCGGGCGTCGCTGCGGTCGCCGCGACGGGAGATCCGACGGAGACGATCCCATTCGCGCCGATTGCGGGATCGAGCGAACCGTCGATCGCCGCGACGTCGAGCTGCATCTTCGCGGTCGCTTGCCCGACCATCACGTTGATCGGAACCGAAGCCATCGCTGCATCGGGCGACGCGCTGATCGTGATCGTGCTCGTGCCTTGGTGAACGAGCGTTTCGGTTGCGGTCACGCCTTGCGGCAAATCGACGACAGCGGGTTGCGCGCCCTCGGCGAAGAGGATCTGCGCCGCGAACGACGCCGACTCGCCGCGCACGACGGTGATCGCGGAGTCGGGCAACGTGATTTGCGGCACGAGCGTGCTCGCGTCAGGTGGGCCGATGGACGACGGCGCGGGCGAGCACGCGATCCACAACGCGGGCCACAGCGCGGCGACGGCGAGCCTCCTCATGCTCTACGAAGTGTGATCTCCACGATGGCGGGCGCAACGCCAATGCGAATCGGCGGGCCCGTCGTGCCGAGACCGGGGTGCACGTAGAGCGTGCTCTTGCCGCGTCGATACACGCCGATGTGATGATGATGCGACAGTCGGCTCAAGTTGAGATCGCGGCCGAAGAACGGGATCGCGACTTGCCCGCCGTGCGTGTGACCCGAGAGAACGAGATCGACGCCGCGTTTGCTCGCCGCGCGGAACTCGTCCGGATCGTGCGAGAGGAGAATCGTCGGCATGCCCGGCGGGCGCTCGCGAAGCGCGGCGTCGATGTCGTTTTGCCGCGTCCACGTGTCGTCGATGGCTGCAAGATACAAGCATCCATCTTCGCGGCGCAGGAGATCCCCTTCGTTTCGCAACACGCGGACGCCCGCTTCGCGGAGCATCGACACGAGCGGCTCGCCGTTCTCGCCGCCGAAGTAGTCGTGGTTGCCCATCGACACGATGGTGCCGTCTTTCGCTCGCAGCGAAGCGATGACGTCGACGATGTCGCCGTGGAACGCGGTGCCGCTCGTCACCATGTCGCCGGTCACGACCGCGAGATCCGCCGACAGCGCGTTCGCAGCGCGCGTCCACCGCATGCCCCATCGGCGCGGCGAGAGCGCGCCGATGTGCAAGTCCGAGAGGTGCACGATGCGATAGCCGTCGAACGCCGCGTCGAGGTTCTCGATGTGCACGTCGACTCGCCGCGTGACGAACGCGCGACGCCGAATGATGACGCCGTAGAACGCGATCGCGAAGCCCATGAGGTACGCCGCGGTGATCCCGTCGAGCGGGAACGTGACGGGCGCGCCGCGCGCGAGATCGACGATGGGCGAGATGGGGATCACGAAGACGGACGCGAGCGTCGCGAAGAGCGACGCGCACCAGTGGACGAAGTACGGCTCGTCGACGAGGTGAACGCGCAGGCGCGAGCGCGGGATGTCGTTCATGCGCGAGCGAGCGCGGCCCATGAACAAGAGCGCGCCGTAAGCGAACGCGGCGAGCCCGAAGAGCGCGGGGAACGGGAGCGACGCGCGCGACGCGATGTGCGCGATGGCGATCGCGGGAGCGATCTGCGCGAGCGCGGTGAACGCGAGCAAGACCCACATGAAACGCGCCATGCGCGGGCGTCGCCCGACGGCGCGGCGCGCAGGTGGAGGCGGCGGCGCGCTCGACGTGCGCGCGGCGGGAAAATCGGATGAAGACGCCGACGACATTTAGGGGAGGCGACCTTCGATCACCGCCCCGTCGGTGCAGAGTCCTCGGACGATGCGCGGACCCGCCCAGAGCGCGCACACGCCCGACGAGATGCCGACTTCGCCGGACATGCGAACCCAGCTGTCGCCGGTGCGCCGCACGATGCGCGCTTTCTGGGCGCCCGCCCAACCCGTGCCGTCGCTCGTCGCGCACACCGAGAGCAGGTCGGCGGTCGTCTGAACGGCTTCGAGGTGCCAATCGAGCGCGGGGGTGAGCGAGAACGCGTGACCGCCGGTGCCGACGGCGAACGCGCCGCCATCCGGGAGCGCAGCGGCCGCGACGAGATCGCCGTGACAAAGCGAGCCGCGAAGCGCGATGCCGTTGCGATCGATCTTCACGAGCACGCCGCCGTCGCCTACTGCCGCGTACGCGCCGGACGAGAGGCGCGCGATCGCGCGGAGGCGCGTCGTGTGCGGGACGTCGTTCGCTTGGGCGATGCGATGACCTTGGTACTCGACGACGAACCCGACGCGCGTCGGTTGAGGCGAAGCGCGCGAGGATCGATCGATGCGATCGCCGACGACCATCAGCGTGCCGCGCGGATCGACGTGCCCGCCGCAGAGCGTGGCTTCGGCGTCGGACACGGGGAGCACTTCACATGCGCCCGCTTGCGTGAGTCGCACGAGGAGGCCGCCTGTTCCGAAGAGCAGCGCCTCGCCGCGTCCGAGGTTCGCGACGCCGCGCACGCGAGCCGTATCGAAGCCCGCGGGGAGCGCGACGCCGATCCAACTGCTGCCCACCCAGCGCGCGACGCCGTTCGGTCCGACGCCGATGCCCGTCATCCCGTCTTCGGAGAGCACGGCGGCGCGAATGACGTCCGGTTTGATCGCGGGCGTGAGGATGCGCCACGTCCAGAGCGCGGGGTTCGACGTGTCGCCGCGCGGGCGCGGCGCCGTCTCGTTGCTGCTCGCTTGCGGCGACACGGATGCGACCGGCCTGTTCGGAATCGGCGAGGGCGCGGACGGTCGCGTCTTCGCGGCGTCGGCGATGCTGGGCCGCTCGAACGGCGGGATGATCACCGGCACTTGATTCGGCAAGAGCGACGCCGCGATGTTCGACATCGACGCGGGGACGGTCTCCGAGAACGGGAGCGCGCGCGACACCGGCGGCACCGACGCGCGCGCTTCGCCCGCCGCCCGCAAGATGGGCTCCACCGCGGAGAAAAAATCCGTGACCGTCGCGTGGCGCGCGTTCGGATCGGCGGCGAGCGCGCGCGTGATGTGCGTGTCGAGTACGGAGATCAAATCCGCGCGACCGCGGAGCTCGGGCGCGAGCGACTCCGTCGTCTTTGCGAGCTGCGGGCGTGCTTCGTTCAAGATGCGCGTCACGATGAGCAACGGGTTCTCGCCGTCGCGATACGGGAACGCCATTTTCCCCGCGAGCATCTCGTACGTGATCGCCGCGAGCGAGAAGACGTCGGTGCGCTCGCTCACGCGCTGGTTGCCTTGTTCGTATTGTTCGGGCGGCGCGTAACCGAGCGATGCGCCCGCGAGCGTCGTCGTCCGGGCGAGCCCGACGTCGACGAGCTTCACGAGACCGAAGTCGGTGACCTTCGCCACTTCGCCGCCCGCTTCGGTCGAGAGCAGAATGTTCGACGGCTTGAGGTCGCGATGAATGACCTTCTTCGCGTGCACGACCTCGAGCGCTTGCGAGACCTGTCGCAAGATGCGGCGCGCGCGCTCGACGGGCATGCCGCGGCCTGGCGCGGAGTCGAGGACGCGCTCGAGCGTCGTGCCGTTGACGTACTCGAGGACGGTGAACGGGAGCGTGTGCGACTCGCCGGTCTTCGTCGAGAGCACGGCGGTCGCGTGATCGAAGAAGCGAACGATGTACGGATTCGGCTGACCTTGTTGCGAGAGCATGCGGAGCACGTCGGCTTCGCGTTGAAAGCGACGGAGCGTGTCCGGGTTCACCGCGTCGGGGCGGAGAACTTTGACGATGACGACGAACCCACCGGGCTCGTCCCAGTTCGCCGTGAAGACCCAGCCTTGCCCGCCTTCGCCGATGCGCTCGCGGATGTGATACTGCACGCGGCCGCTGCCGCGCAGCACTCGCCCCGGAAGGCTATCGCGTAGCGCGACGAGGCGCGGGTCTTGAGCGAACACGATCCCCTCTCTCGAGTTCCGGCGAGATCCGCTCAGCCTTCGAGGAGCTTGATGAGCGTATCTTTGTTGGTCACGCCGACGTGTTGGCCTTTGACCTCGCCGCCTTTGAACACCATCACGGTCGGCACGCCCTTGATGCGGTACTTCGACGCGATGCCGGGGCACTCGTCGATGTCGACCTTGGCGACCTTGTATTTCCCGACGTTCTCGTCGGCGATCTTGTCGACGACGGGCGCGAGCTGCTTGCAGGGGCCGCACCACGTCGCGGTGAAATCGACGAGGACGGGCGCATCGGCCTTCAACACTTCCGTGTCGAAGTTGCTGTCGGAAATATTGACGACATTTCTGCTGCTGCTCATGTCCCAAACTTACTCATCGCGGCGCGGAAAATCCAGCCGATCGGGGGGCGCTGGAGAAAACGCGGTGCGCAAAACCGCGCGCACCGAACGCGCCAGCTCCGTCGCGGGAACGGAGACCTCCGCGTCGACGACGTTGCCGTGCGCGTCGAGCGTCACCGCATCGAGAATTCCCGCGAGACCGACGAATCGCGCGGCGGGCTCTTGCGCGAGGGATTTGCGCTTCCGCTCGAGGAAGTCACGGACGGTCGCGCAGGTCCCTGCGTCCTCACACACGAGCTCGGCGAACACGTCGACCATGGGCGAGCCGGGTCGCGAGCCGATCGAAACGGCGACCGAGGTGACGCCGAGGACCGCGTTCATCGTCGCCTTCTTCGATTGGGAACGAGCGGCTTCGCCGCTCTTCCCAGCAGGAGTCGTCTCGCGTGCCGTTGGCACGCTCGACTCGGAGGTGTCGGCTTCCGTGGCGAGCTCGTCCTTGACCTTGTTGCGTACCGACTTGGGAAGGAGCGCCGTCGCGACGAGCACGGCGTTTCCGCCGGCGTGCGACTCCGCGACTTTTCTCAGCTCGTCGTGCTCGCGGAGGCCCTTTTGGGGACCATCGATCGTTTGTTGCATCGTCGCGAGGTAGTCGCCGCGCGCGACGAGCAGCGGGGCGCCATCGCGGTACGCGATCTTCGCGCGCGTCGCCTCGCTCAAGATTCCTTCTTGCTCGACGATCGTCCACGACCCGCGCTGCGTCACGCGCGGCGTCGCGGAGCGGGCGCTCATCACGCGCTCGGCGCATTTGGCGAGATCGTCGCGATCGAGATCGTGCGCGATGGAGAGGCCGAAGACGCCGTCGGGTTTTTCGGGGACGCCGATGGCCACGGAGCGAGCGCGCTCGAGCGGGTCGAAGCCGCATTCGCGCGAGACGTCGCTCACCTCGCGAACGTCGCCGAGCTCGTGCGCGAGGGGCGACGCGCGGAGCTTCACGAGATCGAGCGTCACGACGAGGAACGCGCCGTTCGGAATCGCCTCGATGGGCGCGCGCTCGCGCACGCCGGGCGCGAGCAAGTACGCGCCCAGAGCGGACAGGACGAGCACCGAAGCGAGAATGAGGATGTTGCGGCGGCGCGTCGTCACGCGTCGCGGAGCTTACCTCGCTTGACACGCGCGGCGAAACGGGCGGACTCTTTCGCCATGCTCGTCGCGTTGGGGATCGCTGCGGCGCTCGCGGTCGTGATTGGGGTCGTGATCGTCGCGTCGCTCGCGCGCAAGCAAGCGGCTGACGCGGACGCACCTCCGCCGAGCCGCGGTGGGGACTTCGTCGCGCCCGTCAGCTCGGGTCAATACCGCTTCCGCGCGCCGGACGAATCGCCCGAAGACTTCAAGGCGCGTATCGACCGAGAGAACGAGGAGATCGCTTCGTCGAGTCGACGGGGCGAAGAGCTGCAGTCGAAGTAGTCGCGCGCGCCTGCTCGCGCCAAATCGCGAGGCCCTCGGCTGCCATGCGCACAGCGATCGGTCCGAGCAGCGCGCCCCACGCGCCGAACGCGGCGATGCCGCCGAGCATCGACACGAGCACGACGAGCGTCGGCAAATTCAAATGGCCGAAGCGCACGAGCACGGGCCGCACGAAGTTGTCGATGATGCTGATCACGACCGCACCGACGAGCGCGACCGCGAGAGCCCGCGTGTAGTCGCCCGTCACCGCGAGCTCGATCGCGAGCGGGACCCACACGAGCCCGGTGCCGACGGCGGGAACGATCGCGGCGATCGCGGTGAGCGGCCCGAGAAGCCACGCGCGCGGCACGCCGATCGCGACGTACGCGATCGTCGCCGTCACGCCCTGCAGGATCGCCGTCCCACCGCCGCCGATGAGAATCCCTCGTCCCGTCTCGCGGAACGCGCGCGCGAAACGCGTGAACGCGCGGTGCGGGATCGGCGTGTGGCGCGCGAGCCAGAAATACGCGCGCCTTCCGCGCGCCGCGAACGTGTAGAGCGCGACGACGAACACGAGCACCCAAAGCATCACCCACGTCGAGGCCTGTGCGATCGTGAGGAACGTGCGCCACGCGTTCGCCGGGTCGCGCGTCGCGAATCGCGCCCACTCGCGAAAGTGCGGAGATGAATGTCCGTCGCCGAGGAGCGCCGTCGCGACGCTCTCCTCGCCGGCGAGTGCGTACCGCAATTGCGTCAGGAGATCTTGGAACCCACGCACGACCTGGAACCCGAGCGCGACGAGCGGAACGAGAACCGCGACGACGAGGAGCACGACGATCGCCGCCGCACCTCGACGGCGCCCGCCGAACAAACGCTCGAACGCGCGCACGAGCGGCTGGAGGATGTCGGCGAACCACACGGCGAGCACGAGCGACGACCAGAGCGGCGCGATCGCCACGCCCGCGGCGATCACGAGCGCGAGGATGACGAGCCGCAGATTTCCGCGTCGTGACTCGATCATGCATCCAGACAAAGGGAAAATCGTGCCGACGACGAAAGCACGCTTTTCGCCTCTCCAAGCGTCCCCCGCGCGCGCCATTTGCACCCATACGCACGGCATGCATGCGCGAAAGCGCGAGCGCGCGCATAGCGAGCAGGTATGCGCCTTGCGACAGAAGCGTCCATGGAGCCGGTCCTTCGCGCGCGCAGCGTGACGAAAATCTATCGAATGGGCGAGGTCGACGTGGAAGCGCTCCGCCACATCGATCTCGATCTCTACGAAGGCGAGTTCGTCGTCTTGCTCGGACCCTCCGGAAGTGGCAAGTCGACGCTGCTCAACATCCTCGGCGGGCTCGACGCGCCGAGCGGCGGCGAAGTTCACTACCGCGATCACGATCTCGCGAATGCCGACGAGAGCGGGCTCACGCGGTACCGCCGCGAGCACGTCGGATTCGTCTTCCAATTCTACAACTTGATCCCGAGCCTCACGGCGCGTGAGAACGTCGAGCTCGTCACGGAGATTTCTCGCGACCCGATGGAGCCGGACGAGGCGCTCGATCTCGTCGGGCTCGGCGATCGCACGAACCACTTTCCCGCGCAGCTCTCGGGAGGCGAACAGCAACGCGTCGCGATCGCGCGCGCCGTCGTGAAGCGCCCGGACATTCTCCTCTGCGACGAACCAACGGGCGCGCTCGACTTCCGCACGGGTCGCCTCGTGCTCGGCGTGCTCGAGAAGGTGAACCGCGAGCTCGGCACGACGACGGCGATCATCACGCACAACGCGACGATCGCCGCGATGGCGAATCGAGTCGTCACGATGTCGCAAGGCATGGTGAAGAGCGTCGAGTCGAACGCCCAGCGAAAACACGCGGACGAGATCGAATGGTGAGCCCGCTCGATCGCAAGCTGCTGCGGGATTTGTGGGCGATGCGCGGGCAGGCCCTCACGATCGCGCTCGTCGTCGCGTGCGGCATCGCGGGTTACGTGAGCATGCAGAGCACGTGCTACTCGCTCGAGCGCGCGAGCGACGTCTTCTACGAAGAGACGCGCTTCCCCGACGTGTTCGTGCACTTGAAGCGCGCGCCGAACGACGTCGAGGCGCGCCTCGCGACGATTCCGGGCGTCGCGCGCGTCGAGACGCGCGTCGCGGACGCGGTGCTCTTGCCGCTCGAAGACATGCCCGAGCCCGCCATCGGAAAAATCATCACGCTCCCGGCGAACGGACAACCGACGCTGTCCGATCTCTGGCTTCGCGAAGGCCGGCGACCGATCCACGATCGCGCGGACGAAGCGGTGTTGCTGGCGTCGTTCGCGGCGGCGCACGACATTCGCACGGGCACCACGATCCCTGCCGTCATCAACGGCGTGCTGCGCGACGTGCACATCGTCGGCATCGCGATGTCGCCCGAATACGTTTTCGCGATGGGCAGCGAGGGCATCGTCGACATGCGGCGGATCGCGGTGCTCTGGATGGACCGCGATGCGATCGCGCCCGCGTTCCAGCTCGATGGCGCGTTCGACGACGTCGTCGCGCGGCTCGAGCCCGGCGCGAACGACTTGGCGGTCACCGAAGCGGTCGATCGCATGCTCGCTCCATACGGTGGGCTCGGCGCGGTGCCGCGCAGGAAGCAACCCTCCGCGTTCATGCTCGCGCAAGAGCTCGATCAGCTGCGCGCGATCGCCACGCTCGTTCCGCTGATCTTCCTCGGCGTCGCGGCGTTCCTGCTCAACGTCGTTCTCTCGCGCGTGATCGGTTTGCAGCGCGGACAGATCGCGACGCTCAAAGCGCTCGGCTACACGAACGGCGAAGTCGGCTTTCACTTCGGCAAGCTCGCCTTTTCGATCGCGCTCCTCGGAACTGCGCTCGGCATCGCGCTCGGCGTGTGGCTCGGACGCGGCATGCTCGGTTTGTATCGCCCGTACTTCGAGCTTCCGGAGATGACGTATCACCTCGACATCGGCGTGACCGCGACGAGCGTCGTCGTGAGCCTCGGCGCGGCGTTCATCGGTGCGTTCGTGACGCTGCGCAAGGTCGTGAAGCTCGCACCCGCGGCCGCGATGCAGGCGGAGCCGCCACCGACCTACAAACCGACGTGGCTCGAACGCATCGGCGTCGCGAAGCTGCTCGATGGGCTCGGGCGCATGGTGATGCGCGAGCTCTTGCGAAGGCCGCTGCGAACGGCGCTCTCGGTGTGCGGGCTCTCGCTCGCGATCATGGGTCTCGTCACCGCGCGCTTCGGGTACGACGCGGTCGACGCGTTCGAGCTGATGCTCTTCGAGACGACGCAGCGCGACGACATCTCCGTCACGCTGCGCGATCCCAAGAGCGACTCCGCGGCGCGCGAGCTCGCGCACGTGCCCGGAGTTCTCACGACGGAGAAGCTCCGCGTCGCTCCCGTTCGCGCGCGTTTCGGCCCGCGGTTTCGCGACGTCACGCTCATCGGTCATCCCGACGGCGCGCAGCTGCGCCGCGTGTTTCGCTGGCCGCCCGCGGAGGTCGCCGTGCCGAGCGATGGCGTGATGGTGACGACGAAGCTCGCGGAGATCTTGGGCGTTCGTCTCGGCGATGACGTCGAGCTCGAAATCCTCGAGGGAGACCGGCGCATCGTGCGCGCGCCCGTCGTCGCGTTCGCCGACGAAGTGTTCGGGCTTCAAGTCCACGCGAGCGAGCGCGCGATGCATCGCATGCTCGGCGAGATTGAAGGAACGACGACGATCGCGATGCGCATCGACTCCGCGTACGAGACCGAAATCGAAAAACGTTTGCGCGAGATGCCGAACGTGGCGAGCGTCACGCGGCGGCAGACGCTGCGCGACGACTTCCACGCTCGCATGGGCGAGACGCTCTGGACGGAGGCGCTCATTCTCATCCTCTTCTCCGTCGTGATCGCGATCGGCGTGGTCTACAACGACGCGCGCATCTCGCTGTCGATGCGTGCGCGCGATCTCGCTAGCCTGCGCGTGCTCGGATTCACGCGCGGCGAAATCTCGACGGTGCTCATCGGCGAGCTCGCGACCGACGTGATCCTTGCGATCGCGCCGGGCCTCGCTCTCGGATTCATCGTCCTCACGCGCGGCATGCCCAAGATGGTCGACGCGGAGCTCATGCGATACCCGGTGATCACGTCGGCGAAGACATTCGCGCTCGCGATCATCGTCCTCGTGGCTGCCGCGCTCGCCACCGCGCTCGTCGTTCGTCGCCGCCTCGACCGGCTCGATCTCATCGCCGTGCTCAAGACTCGAGAATGAAAACATGACCACCGCCATCGCCACACTCTCCAACAATGCTGCGCGCAAGAAGAAGGGACGCGCTCGAAGGTGGGTGCGTCGCGCGATCGCCGGCGTCTTCGTGGTGGCGGCCGCGGTGCTGCTCGTGATGGCGTGGTTGCCGAAGCCGCTACCGGTCGAGACCTCGCACGTCGCGCGCGGCGCGATGCGCGTGACGGTCGACGAAACGTCGAAGACGCGCTTGCGAGATCGCTACATCATCAGCGCGCCGCTCGCGGGCGATCTCCTGCGCGTGGAGCTGCGCGCGGGCGATCCGATCGAGCAAGGCGCGGTGCTCGCACGCGTCGTCCCGACGGCTCCGCCGCTGCTCGACGCTCGCTCGCGACTCGAAGCGGCGAGCCGGCTCGCGGTTTCGCTCGCTGCGCAACGTCGGGCCACGACGGGCAAAGAGCGCGCAACCGTGGCCTACGAGCACGCGCACAACCTCGCAGACGACGCGCGGCGGCTCGCCTCGACCGGCGCCATCAGCGACGTGTCGAAGCGCGACGCCGAGGTCGAAGAGCGTCTTCGCGATCAAGAGGTCGCGTCGGCGCGGTTCTCGGTGCAGGTCGCCGACAACGAAGTGGAGCTCGCGCGGTCCGCGCTGAAGCGCGTCGCGCCGATGGCGGCGACGGAGCAACTCGACGTGACCGCACCCGCGCGCGGCGTCGTTCTCCACGTGCTCCGCGAGAGCGGCGGCGTGGTGCTCGCGGGCGCGCCCATCGTGGAAATCGGCGACGCGCGCGTGCTCGAGGTCGTGTGTGACGTGCTCACGAGCGATGCGGTCGCGATTCGTCCGGGAACGAAGGTGACGTTCGAGCGATGGGGCGGCGAACACCCGCTCGAAGGACACGTGCGCCTCATCGAGCCCGCCGCGTTCACGCGCATCTCCGCGCTCGGCGTCGAAGAGCAGCGCGCGTCGGTCGTCATCGATCTCGACACGCCGCCCGAAGAGTGGAGCGCGCTCGGCGACGGCTATCGCCTCGACGCGCACATCGTCGTGTGGGAAAAATCCGACGCGCTCACCGCGCCGTCGAGCGCCGTGTTTCGCGCGGCGGGCACGTGGGCCGTGTACGTGGTGAAGGACGGACGCGCGCGGAAGACCCACGTCGAAGTGGGACGGCGCAACGACGCGCAAGTCGAGATCCTCGGCGGCGTCGCGGACGGCGACGTCGTCGTCGTTCACCCGAGCGATCGCCTCAGCGACGGATCGCGCGTCGCGCTGCTTTGAGTCAGTCCTGTTTGTCCGTCACGCGGCGACCATCATTTCTTCGCCGCCCCTCGGGCCGCGGAAATTGCCGCCGCTCGGACTCGCGCCTGTCGCGCCCGCTCCGCCGTTCGCTCTTCTTTCGGACGCTCTTGCTCATCCTCGAGCAGACGATCGTGTAACATCCTGCCGCCGGGCAAGTTTTCTGACAGCTCGCCCGAGCCCATCCATGAGCCTCAAAAAATCGTTGATGAAACAAGGCATGAAGCTGATGACGGATCCGCGCGTCATGAAAATGATGCAGGACCCGCGCGTGATGAAGGCCGTGATGACGGCGATGAGCATGCCCGGCAAAGTTCAGACGTTCGGCAACGAACAAGTCGAGAAGATCGCCAAGGCGATGGCCCTCGCGACGGAAGACGAAGTGAACGATCTCAAGCGCACGGTGCGCAGCCTCGAAGAAGAGGTCGCGCGGCTTCGTCGCGAGCGGGAAGAGCGAACGAAGAAGAAGTGACGCTCCTCTCTCACGCGATCGTCGGGGAGGGAAAAACGGAGCGCACGATGGCGTTCTTGCACGGCATCCTCGGGTCGGGCGCCAACTGGCGCACGTTCGCGAAGCGGTTCGTGGAGGCGCGACCCTCGTGGCGCGCGGTGCTCGTCGACTTGCGCATGCACGGCGCGTCGCAGGATTTTCCTCCGCCGCACACGCTCGCCGCGTGCGCGGACGACATGCGCGCGCTCGAAGACTCGATCGGACGCTTCGATGGCGTGCTCGGTCACAGCTTCGGCGGCAAAGTCGCGCTCGAGTTCGCGCGCGCGCGGCGCGATCTCGACGTCGCGTGGATCCTCGACTCGTCGCCGGGGCCGCGCCCCGATCGTCGCGGCTCGGAGTCGACGGTGCAAATCGTGAAGCTGATCGGCACGCTGCCCGAGCGATTCGCCTCGCGCGAGGCGTTCATCGAATACGTCGAGCAGCACGGCACGGATCGCTCCGTCGCGATGTGGCTCGCGATGAACGTGCGCCCCGCCCCCGACGGAAACGGGTACGCGATGCGCGTCGACGTGTCCGCGCTGCGCGATCTCCTCGACGACTACTTCGTGCGCGACGAGTGGCCCTTCATCGACGACGCCGCGCGCACCACGCGCATGCACATCGTCGCCGGCGGTAGCTCGCGCGTCCTCGACGACGACCAGCGCGCGCACGCGCAGCGCGCCGCCGCCGCGCACCCCGAGCGCACGTGGTTCCACGTCATCCCGAACGCGGGCCACTGGATCCACGTCGACGCGCCCGACGCGCTCTTTCAACTAGTTGCAAAATACACATAAATGGCCGCGATCCTCCTCGACCACGTGACGAAGCGCTTCGGCGACAAAGTCGCGGTGGAGGATCTCTCGCTCTCGATCGAGAAGGGCGCATTCGTCGGGCTGCTCGGGCGAAACGGCGCGGGCAAATCGACGACGCTGAAGATGCTCACCGGCCTCCTCGAGCCGACGAGCGGATCGATTCGCCTGCTCGACAAGACGTTCGATCGCGACGTGCTCGATTTGAAGCGCCGCATCGGCGTGATGCCCGAGGACATGGCGCTCCTCGAGATGCTCACCGGCCCGCAGTACCTCCGCTTCGTCGGGCGCATGTACGGCCTCGAAGACGACGTGATTGACGCGCGCCGCGCGGAGCTCTTCGAGAAGCTCGATCTCGCGGCGGGTCCGCGCACGGTCATCGCCGACTACAGCTTCGGCATGAAGAAGAAGGTCGCGCTCTCGGCCGCGCTCGTCCACGGACCCGACGTGCTCTTCCTCGACGAGCCCTTCGAAGGAATCGATCCCGTCACGAGCCGCACGATCAAAGACATCCTCGGCGCGCTCCGCAAACGCGGCACGACGATCCTGCTCACGAGCCACATCCTCGAGATCGTCGAGAAGCTCTGCGAAGAGATCGCGATCCTCGAGAAGGGCGCGCTTCACGGATTCGGGACGCTCGAAGATTTGCGCAAGGGTGCGTCGCTCGAGAGCGCGTTCGTCGAGCTCGTCGGCGGCGCGCGCACGGGAGAGCTCTCGTGGCTGACGTGAGGCCGCGGCCGCTCTTCGCGCTCCTCGCCGCACACGCGCAGGCGACGCGCAATCGCGCGATGCGCGAGCTCGGACGATCCGGCGTGTGGATGATGGTGCTCGCGATCGTCGTCTTGCTCGTGTCGTTTCTCTCGCCGCTGTGGGCCGCGATGGTGGGCCTCGGTTGGGCGTTCGGAAAGAGCCTGCCCGGTACGAGCGCGGAGGCGCTCCTCGGCGCGCTGCTCTTCGGCATGTCGTATTTCGGCGGCGCGACGAGCGGAACGGTGAGCGGCGCGAAGCAGCTCACGTGGGAGACGTATCGAACGTACCCCGTGCGTCTGCGCGACGTGTTCATGGCGGAGCTCGTCGCGAGCGCGGTGGATTTGATGCCCGTCGTGCTCGGCATCGCGACGCTCTCGCTCTGCATCGGGCTCGCCATCGCGAACACGGCGCTGCTCCCGATGCTGCCATTCGTGCTCGTGTACGGCGTGCTCGGAGTTTTGATCGTGCAGCTCTTCGTCGGTGCGCTCGCGGAGCGCGCGGTGCGCCGTCTTCGCGTCGCGCTCAACGTGCTCGCGCTCCTCCTCGCCGTCGGCATCGTTCTCGGGACGCTCATCCCGATCGCTCCCGCGTCATCCGACTCGCTCAGCGCGACGCTCGCGCTCGCCGCGCGCGCGCGGCCCATCCTCGAGCGCGCATCGTTCGTCTTGCCGACGACGTGGACCGCGCACTCGCTCGGCGCGATCGCCGAAGGACGCGTTGGTGCGGCGCTCCTCTATCAAGCGATCCCCGCGGGCGCGCTCGCCGCGATGGCGCTCGTTGCCGCGCGTCTGCTCGATCGCGACTCCGCCGAGAGCGCATCGGATGATCAACCGCCCGCGCGATTGTGGTCGTTTCGCACCGCGATTTCCGGGGTCGCACGATTGCAGTTTGCAACCATTTTGGATTCGCGCGTCGGGCGCTTCGGGCTCGTCTTTCCGCTCGTCGTCGTCGTGCTCGTGCGCGGACCCATCACCGTGCTCGTGGGTCGTGCGCCATGGGCGGTTCCCGGCGCGTTCATCTACGTCGCGCTCCTCGGCACGCAGTTCCAGCTCAATCAATTCGGTCTCGACGCGCACGGAACGAAGGCGCTCCTTCTCCTTCCGATTCGCGAGGTCGACATCTGGCGTGGAAAGGCGCGCGGGCTCCTCGCGTATCAAACGCTCCAAGCGTTCTCGCTCGCCGTGTTTCTCGTTCTCGTGCAGCGACCGTCGATCGTCGAGATCGCTTCGGGCGTGATCGTGTTCTTCGCGATGGTCACCGTCGAGAACACCGTGGGCCGCGCGACGAGCGTGACGATGCCGCGCATGCTCCCGCGAAAACGAATGCAGTCGAACGCGACGCCGATCGCGCTCGTGATGATCGCGCTCGCGCTCTCGCTCGGATTCGGCGGCGTGCTCGGCATCACGTTCGCGGTGCTCGCGCGCGCGGCGCCCGCGTGGCGACCGGTCGCGGCTACCGTGCTCCTCGCGTGCGCGCTCGGCACGCAGCGCGCGCTCTTGCCGAGCGCGACGCGTCTCCTTCAGCGCCGCAAAGAGACGCTGCTCGCCGCGCTTGGTTGATTCATTCGACGAACTCCAAAGATTTTCCGTACGTCTCTTCGAGACCCATCAGCGCGACGATCGCGATGACGAGCGTGAGGACGCCGACCGCGATGGCGCTGCCGGGCACGCCGAGCGCGCCTTTCAAACCGTTGAACAGCAGCGTGACGAGCACGACAGATCCGCGGACGAAATTCGGCGCGGTCGTCGTCGCCGTCGCGCGGATGTTCGTTCCGAATTGCTCCGCAGCGACCGTCACGAACACCGCCCAATATCCCGTGCCGAAGCCGAGCAGCGCGCATGCCACGTAGAACGTCGTGAGGGATCGCGCGCCGAAGCCGAAATAGAAAATCATCGCGAGCGCCGTGATGACGAGGAACGCGAGCACTGCGCGCTTTCGACTCTTCACGATCTGACTCAGCGCGCCGCTCGTGAGATCGCCAACGGCAAGCCCCGCGTAATTCACCATGATCGCGAACGCCGCGTCGGGCGCCTTCGTCATGCCCATCGCCTTGCCGACTTCGGGCGAGAACGTGATGAGGATCGCGACGACGTACCAAATCGGAACGCCGACGAGCACGACGCTCGCGTAACGACGCGCGCGCGCAGCGTTCGAAAAGAGCTTCAAGAAGCTCCCGCGCACGACCGACGCGTCTTTCTTCACGCGCTCGAACACGCCCGACTCGAGCACGCCGACGCGGAGCAAGAGGAGCGCGAGGCCGAGCCCGCCGCCGATGAAATACGACGTGCGCCAGAACGTGAGCTTCGCGACGAGCGCGCCGACCACCGCGCCCATGATGCCCACGCTCGCGACGATCGTCGTGCCGTATCCGCGCGTCTCTTTGTCGAGCGACTCGCTGACGAGCGTGATGCCCGCGCCGAGCTCGCCCGCGAGCCCGAGCCCCGCCACCGCGCGCGCGACCGCGTATTGCGGGAGCGAGTGCACGAGACCGTTCGCCACGTTCGCGAGCGAGTAGAGGATGATGCTCCCGAACAGCACGGAGAGCCGCCCGCGCTTGTCGCCGAGCGTGCCCCAGAGGATGCCTCCGACGAGGAGCGCACCCATTTGCACATTGAGCAAAAAAGTGCCCGCCGCGAGGAGGTCCTTCTCGGCGACGCCGATGTCGAGCAGGCTCGCCTTGCGGACGATCCCGAACAAGAGGAGGTCGTAGATGTCGACGAAGTACCCGAGCGCGGCCACGATCACCGCGAGCCGCGCACCTCTTGAACCCGCCGCCATTCCTGGCGGGAGACTAACTCACAACGATTCGAGGTACTCGACGAGGTTCTGCTTGTCGTCGTCGCTCAGGTTCGCCGTGTTGCCGTGTGCGCTGCCCGCGCAGGACGCGTCGTTGAAGCGGTCGAGGAGCGTCGCCGCGCAGCCGTCGTGCATGTAGGGCGCGCGGTCGGCGACGCCGAGGAGCATCGGGACTTGAAGCGGCGCGCTCGCGCCAATCGAGTCGATCTTGCCGATGTTTTGGTTCTCCTGGAGCGTGCCGGTGCCGCCCGCGTGGCACGCCGTGCATCCGGCGGTGCCTTCGAAGAGCGTCTTGCCTTGCGCGACGCGGGTCTCGTCGAGCGTCGCGCGCACGGGAATGCGCGGCATCGAGTTGATGAAGCGCGCGAGCACCGGCGTTTGAGCCGTCGACAGCGAGCCGCCGCCCATGCGGTGCGTGAAGACCTCGTCGCAGAGCTTCTGCAGGTCGGTCATGTCGCCGTCCCAGTGATACGGCGCGCTCGGCGTGATCACACCGCCGCGGAGCGATTGCGTGCGGCGCACGCGCGTCGAATCGACGAACGAGAACGTCCACGTGTGGCTGTCATCGCCGCCTTCGGGGTGGCAGTTCATGCACGCCACACCCGCCGACGTCGGCATGTGGAACACGTCGAGGCCGGTGTCGACGTGCGACGTGCGCTGCGGAAGCGGAATCGTCGCGCCGACGGAGACCGACGAGAGCGGCTGATTCGGCATCGTCGGAATGACGAGGAGCGCAGGCGCCGAGCCGCGGCGCTGCACGACGATGGCCGGGTTCGACGCCGCTTGCGCGTCCGCGATCGCGACGAACTCGTCGGGCATGTTCGTTTCGAGCCCGTTCGTGCCGGGGATCGGCATCGGGCCCATCGAAGTCTCGATCCGGCCGTCGATGGAGATCGTCTCGAATTGACCGAGCGGCGACACCGCGATGTCGACGACGGGATTCGACACGAGCGCTGACGAGCCAATCGTTCCGCCGCCATAGCTCGAGACGGCGACGCTCACGACGCCACCCGGTTGAAACTGGTTGGTGTCCTGCGAGCCGCCGTACGAGCTCTGACCCGGCGGGGTCGCGACGTCGATCGGCGCGTTCGACGCGATCTGGTGAACGCCGAGGAGCCCGTTCTTGTTGGTGTGGATCGCGCGCCACATCACGTCCGGCGCGGCCGCCGACTGCACCTGCTGCGGGACCTGCGGAATCGTGCGGTTCTGGAGCGCGCCCGTCTTGTCCAGCGTGAGGATCTCGGCGGAGCGGAAGCGTGTAACATACACCTTGCTGCCGTCGACCACGACGTCGCGCAAATCACGCTCGACTTGCACGGTCATCGTCGCGTCGCCGCCCGCCGCCGGGAGGCTCACGAGCTCGCCCGTCGCACACGCGACGAACACGGAGTCCGTCGCTGCGTCGTAATCGAGACCGCGCGGCGCGCTGCACACGTTTCGACGCGCAAGGAGCGAAGCGCCCGTCGCGGTCGGCATGATCGTCGCGACCGCGCCGCCACGGCGAAGCGACACGTGCACGCGACCCGCCGCATCCGCGACGAGGCGGCCGGGCTCGTCACCGGGTTGGAGCGAGAGCGTGCCGAGGAGCTTCGGAGCGACTCCGAGCGCCACGACGTTGATGGTGTCCTCTTCGGGATCGGATGCGATCGCGATCGCGGACCCGTCCGGGTGGACCATCGTGATGAGCGTTCCGCCGGAAATCGGGATGGGCGGCGACTCGGACTGAATCGCGGAACCGTTGAAGACGGGGATCGTCGTCGGTTGATCCGGCGGCTGCGGATTGACCACCGTGATCTTCTCGCTGCAACCGAGCGCGGCGGCGAATGCGAGCGAAACTCCGAGAACGCCACGCGACGAAAATTGAATGGTCTTCATCCCTGATCCCTCACCAGTTCTAATGATGGCCGCGAACGAGGCCGTTTGATCAGAAATATTAGAAAGCAAAGAGCACGCCGTAGAGAGTGCTCACGACTTTCTAGGTATTTACCCGCGCGGCGAGCCAGGACTCGAGCAATGACCATGACCACCGTGGCGCGTCTCGGCCCACGAGGAGATCAATGTGGCCCAATGGGAGGGCTCGATACGTCTTGTCCGAGGAGGTGCTGTGTGCAAATGCCGGTTGCACACCTTCGGGCGGAGCGAGGTCGTCGTGGGTGCCCGAGACGATGAGGAGCGGAAGGTCCAAAGCCTCGAATTTCTCGCCGTAATTCCTCTCCCGACCACCAAATCGCTTCTCCGCGGCCCAGTCGAAGAGCTCTTGGAGCTCCGCGAGGCCGGCGCGATCGAACGCGAGCCGCAGGTGCTCGCCGAGGACGTGCGGCTCCATCGACCCTTTGTGCCATCCGCGCCACGGCATCGGATAGAGCGGGCTCTCGGCGAGCTGGCGGAACGCGCGCATCGTCAGGCCGACCGGTTTGAGCGGGACGGGCGGGTTCGGTTTGAGCCGGAGCACGTTCACGAGACGAACGAACGTGGCGATCGCGGTGAGCGACGTCGAGCCGCGCCCGAAGTGATACGGGCTGCCAAACGACGCAACGCCGCCGAGCGCGCCGTTCAACTTCGGCGCCGCCGCATAGCTCACGAGCCCACCGAGCGAGTGGCCGACGAGGAACACGGGTTTGCCGCCCGTGATCGTGCGCACTTCATCGACGGCGAGCGGGAGATCCTCTTCGACGTAATCCGCGACGCTCTTCGATCGACGCGATCCGAAGTGCCGCGAGCGCCCGTGCCCGCGAAGATCGAGGTTGAAGACGTCGAACCCGGCCTTCGCGAGGTAATTGGCGAAGCTGCGTGACGGCAAATGCCACGCGTAGCGATTTTGCCCGAACCCGTGGACGAGCATCACGACGCCGCGCGTGCCGCCGCCGTTCTTCGCGAGTCGCTTGCGAACGAGCGCGAGTGGGACGGCGCCGCGAGTGACGACGACCTCCTTCACGAACGACTCGCGTTCGTGGCGTCCATCGTGTGAATCGATGGTCTGATCGACTTGGCGTCCGAAGAGAATCAAACGAGTTGCGTAGCGCCCTAAACATTAGTGTAGCATCGCCGAAAGCGTGGCACGAGCTGGCGCGGTAGCGCTGGGAGGCGATGGCACATGAAACGGTTGGCTTGCTTGGGGGCATTGGCGACTCTTTTCGCAGCATCGATCGCTCATGCGGACGACACGGGTGGCACGACGAAGGTGAACACCGGCGCGAGCGACACGAACAACGCGAACGCGAATGCGAGCACGAACGTGACTCCGAACGCGAACGCGTCGACCGAGGAAAAAATCACCGACGTCCTCGAGAACAAAGGGCAGAGCTACTACTTCCTCGGCGTCAACTACCGCTTCACGATCGTTCCGCAGTTCATGGTGAATCTCTTCGTCGACGAAGGCGCGACCTTCACGACGAACACGATCGGCCTGAGCTTCGAGGTTCGCAAAGATCACTTCTCGATCATTCCGGGCATCAACTACACGGACATGGGATTCGATCCGGTCCTCTTTCTCCAAAAAGGAAAAGACGCGACCGACCCGGGCAACTGGGGTGTCGTGCACTCGACGCTCAAGGCGATCTACGTGACGGTCGATCTCTTGTGGTCGGTGCCGATCGCGAAGGGCGGCCAGGTCGACTTCGAGTTTGGATTCTCGGCGGGCCTCGGCGGCGTCTTCGGTGACTTGTATAATACATGGGTCTCGACCTCGAGCGCCGCGGGCGGGCCGCAGTTCGCGTCGAAGAGCGCCGGCACGTTCTATCAGTGCAACCAAACCCCCGACGCGAGCACGGGCATCTCGCCCGGCAACGGCACGCTCCCCGATGGCTGCAACACGGGCAACCACCAGAACGCGACGATGTCGAAGACCGGAGCGGGCGCGGGTTATCGCGAGCCGAACTGGTTCAACAGCCCCGGCGGCAGCGTGCCCACGGTTTTTCCGTGGCTGTCGCTTCCGATCCTCGGCTTCCGCTTCAAGCCGATCAAAGAGCTCGAGATGCGCTTGAACGGCGGCTTCTCGATCACGGGATTCTTCTTCAACTTCGCCGCGTACTACGGCTTCGAAAATCCGAAGTCGTCACCGAAGTGATGTGAAGGGGATTCCGCCGCGCTACGAAGCGCTACATCGACTCGGGCAAGGCGGGGGCGGCGAAGTTTGGGCGGTGCGCGATCGCGTGCTCGGGACGCGCGTGGCGCTGAAAGTCTTGGTGAAGGACGCAGGCGAGCTCGAGCTCGTCGCGCTCGTGCGCGAAGCGGTGGCGCTCTCGGGGCTCGAGGGTCTCGGCGTGCCGCGCGTGCTCGCATTCGGCGTGCTCGACGATGGACGGCGTTACATGGTGCGCGAGCTCGTCGAAGGGCGATCGCTCGACGAGATCTTCGATCAGAGCCGTACGACGAAGTCCGACGCGCGAGATTGGCTCGAGCCGCTCGCGCACGCCGCGGATCAATTGACCGCGCTCCATCGCGCGGGGCTTCTGCACGGCGACGTGAAACCGGCGAACGTGATCGCCCGGCCGGATCGAAAGGGGACGCTCGTCGATCTCGGGCTCGCAGCGCCGTGGCGCGAAGGCGGGACGCAGGCGCGCGGGCTCACGCCGAAGTACGCGGCGCCGGAGCTCCTCACGGGCGGCGCGCTCGGCGTGCGGCAAGAAGTGTATGCGCTCGCGGCGACGCTCGCGGAGGGCCTCGCGCGACGCGGCGGCGAGCTGCCCGACGAAGCGCGCATCGCGCTCGCGAAGGTCGCCGCGCGCGGCACGGACGACGATCCGCAAAAAAGATTTCCGAGCACGAGCGAGATGGCGAGCGCGATGCGCATCGCCGCAGGTCTCGAAGCGACCGACGTGGCAGCGAACGCGGGGTGGCCCGTCGTCGGCATCGATGGCGTCGCGCAGAAGCTCGCGGGCGCCGTGCGCGCGCTCGGACCCGGCGATGCGCTCGCGGTGATCGGCGAGCGCGGCGCGGGGCGCAGCACGCTCCTTCGTCGCGTCGCGTGGACGCTCGGAGTCGAGGGACGCCACGTGGTGCTCGCGGACGTTCCACACACGGACCTCTCGCGCCGCGATGCGATCGCGCTCGCCATGGGAGAGCCGACGCCGAAGACCGTGCTCGCGATCGACGACGGAGACTCGCTCGACGACGACGCGCGCGCGCTCGTTCGCGAAGCGACGACGGCCGGTGCGCGCGTCATCATCGCGGCGAGCGAGAAGGCGGCCGCGGCGTGCGTCGTCGGTCGCGTCGTGAAGCTCGAGATCCCACCGCTCGACGCCAGCGCGACGGGAGAGATCCTCAAACGCGCGATGCCGTCGCTCCCGAGCGCGCTCGCCGCGCACCTCGCGGAGCGCACAGGCAGGCGTCCCGGTGCGCTGCGCGCCGCGGTGCGCGCGCTCGCGGGTCACACGATCGTGTCGGAGCGCGACATCGACGAAGCGCTCGAGGAAGAAGGCGCGATCATCTCGGGTCTCGCGTCCGCGTCGCCCGAAGAGTCGCTCGCGCGCGCCGAGAAGCTCGTGGCGTTCGGGCGCATCGCGCAGGCGGAGGCGGTTCTCGCGAACGCGGATTTCGCTGGGTCCTCCCGTGAGATCCGCGTGCGCGCGGCGATCGCCGAGGCGCGCATCTTCATGGGCCGCGGCGATGGCGCGCGCGCGGTCCTCGTGCTCGACGCGCTCGGCGATCCGAAGACGCGCGCGATTCACGCTGCGCGAAGTCGCGCTCTCCTCCGCGCGGGCCGCTTCGCCGACTCGATCGAAGCCGCGCGCTTGGCGATCTCTGGCGACGACGACATCGCGGTCGAAGCGCTCGCCGCGCTCGGCGTCGCACAGGCGTATCTCGGCGAAGACGCGCTGGCGCGCGAGAGCGTGGAGCGCGCCGTGGCGATCGCTCGAAAACGAAACAACGCGCGGGGCGAAGGATTCGCGCTGGGCTCCCTCGGCATCGTTCATCAACGCACGAGCCGCACCGCGGACGCGAAGGCCGCTTATCGCGAAGCGCTTGCGGCAGCGGAGAAAGCGCGCGACGCGAGCACCGTCGCGGCAACGCGTCTGAACCTCGCGGGCCTCGCGCGCGAAGAAGGCGACATCCAGGCGGCGCTCGAAAATTTGGAGGCGACGGTCGATCTCGGCGAGCGCGCCGGTGGATTGCTCGCCGTGCAGCAAGCGCGCATCAACCTCGTGAACCTCGATTTGTACCTCGGGCGTCACGCGCGAGCGCGCGCGGCGATCGACGCGCTCCGCGCCGAGGAGAGCGCGCTTCCGGACGCAGCGCGCGCGCAGCTCCTCGGGTGCCGCGCGGAGCTCGCCGCGCGCACGGGCGACGTCGAAGGCGCGGCGCGACTCTACGAAGACTGCGCCGTTGCATACGAGAAACAAGGTCGCGCGTCGGACGCGGTCGAAGCGCGCCTCGAGCGACTCTTCATGCGCGCATCGCAAACGCCGCCGCCGGAGCTCGCGGAGATCGATGCGCTCGACGCGGACGCAGGCGCGCATCGCGCACTCGCGTTCTTGGTGCGCGGATCGATCGAGTCGCGCCTCGGGCACGACGAACGCGCGAAGCAAGCGCTCGATCGCGCAGTCGACGCGGCGAAATCCGCGGGTCAACAAGAGCGCGTCGTGTGGTCGCTCTCCGCGCGCGCGCGCGTGCTCGGTGCGCAAGGGCTCCGCTTGCAAGCGCGCCGCGACGTCGAAGCGGCCCTCGCGATGCTCGAAGAGAGCGCGTCGAAGCTCCCGCGCGATCTGCGCGAAGTGTTTTGGGACGAGCCGCGTCGCGCCGCGCTCCACAAGGCGACCAACGTCACAGTCGAGAGCGTGCGCGAGCCCTTTGCAAAACCGAAGCTCCTCGATCCGACGCTCTCGAGCATTTCGATCGCGCGACCACCCGAAGACAAGCTCGCGCGCGTGCTCGAGATCGTGCGCGAGATCGCCACCGAGCACGATCTCGACAGGCTCCTCGCGAAGGTCACCGATCACGCGCTGGCGCTCCTCGGCGGCGAGAACGGCTTCGTGCTGCTCGTCGGCGAAGACGGAAAGCTCGAAGCGCACACCGCGCGCGATCGCAAAGGCGACGACCCGCACGCGCGCTTCTCGCGATCGGTCGCGGAGAAAGTCATCGAGACGGGCGAGCCGGTCGTCGCGGTGCGCGCGCGCGAAGACGCGCGACTCCAAGAAGCCGCGAGCGTCCATCAGCTCGCGATTCAATCCGTCGCGTGCGTTCCGGTGCGCGGTGCGCCTCCGCTCGGCCGCCCCATCGGTGCGCTCTACGTCGAGACGCGCGTGAGGCCCGGCTCGCGTTTTCAAGACGAGCTCCCGCTTCTCTCCGCGTTCGCGGATCAAGCCGCCATCGCCATCGAGAGCGCGCGCCTCACGAGCGAGCTCGCGCGCAAAAACGCGGAGCTCGAAGCCGCGCACAAAAAGCTCGAAGGCACGCTCGACCGCCGCACCGAGCAGCTCGCCGAAGCGCGCCGCGATCTCAGTCGCGTGCGCGCGGGCCTCCGCAGCCACTTCGGCTACGCGGGTCTCGTCGGCACGAGCGCGGCGATGCGGAAAGTCTACGCGCTCATCGATCGCATCAAAGACACCGATGTGCCCGCGCTCGTGACGGGCGAGAGCGGCACGGGAAAAGAAGTCGTCGCGCGCGCGATTCACCAAGCGAGCACGCGCGCGAAGAAACCATTCACGGGAATCAACTGCGGGGCGATCCCCGCGAACCTCCTCGAGAGCGAGCTCTTCGGACACGTGCGCGGCGCGTTCACCGGCGCCGAGCGCGATCGCAAAGGTCTCCTTCGCGAAACGGAAGGCGGAACGCTCCTGCTCGACGAGATCGGCGAGATGCCGCTCAAGATGCAAGCGGGTCTCCTCCGCGTGCTCCAAGAAAAAACGGTGCGGCCCGTCGGCGGCGCAAACGAAGAGCGCGTCGACGTGCGCATCATCGCCGCGACCAATCGCGATCTCGAGCAGATGGTTCGCGAGGGAACGTTCCGCGAAGATCTCTACTACCGCCTCCACGTCGTCGAGCTTCGCGTTCCGCCGCTTCGCGAGCGCAGCGAAGACGTCCTCCCGCTCATCGATCATTTCCTCGGCGTCTTCGCGACGAAGCACCGCCGCGAGAAAAAATCCGTGAGTCGCGAGGCGCTCCGCAGGCTCACCGCCTACGAGTGGCCGGGCAACGTGAGGCAACTCGAGCACGTGCTCCTCAACGCGTGGCTGATGAGCGAGGGAAGCGAGATCGGCACCGACGACATCCAGCTCCCCGATCAAAGCCGACCCGCGTCGTCGCGCTCCGCGCCGCGGCCCGCGCGCAGCGAGGCCGAGTACAAAGACTCGGAGAAGGATCGCATCTTGCGCGCGCTCGCCGCATGCAACTGGAACCGCGTGAAAGCCGCGGAGCTCACGGGCATCCCGCGCCGGACGTTTTATCGCCGCCTCAAAGAGTTCGGAATTTTGTGAGGGACGTCATGCCGAGCTATGCGCCGCTCCCGCCTGCATCCGATCTGGTCTTCACCGAGAAGTTGTTTCCGAATGCGCCGCCGTCGTTCGTGATTCGCGCCGTCCTCGGTTTGCGCGCGCTTCTCCTCAGGCTCGCGAATCGCGTCATTCCGCCGGAGGTTCTCGTCTTCGAGCACGCCACCGCGATTTCCTCGACGGTCATCCTCGGCGCGGTCGTTCGCGCGGGGATCGCGGAGCTCCTCGAAGAGCTCGGCCCGCTCGACGCGAAGGCGATCGCGAAATCCACATCGCTCGACGCCGACGCGGTGCACCGCACGCTGCGCGCGCTCTCGAACATGGGACTCTTCGCGATGAGCGACGACGGGATGTTCTCGAACAACGCGGCGTCGCGCGCGCTCGTGGGCGGGAAGCTCTCGCGCTCGCGCGAATGGGCGCTTTACTTCTCGTCACCGTCGAACGTCGCCGCATGGCTCGACTTCGATCACACGCTGCGAACGGGAAAAAACGCGTTCGTGCACGTCCACGACAAGAGCGTGTGGGATTGGTTCGACGCGCACGAAGACGAACGCGAGATGTTCGCGCACGCGATGATGGGTCTCACGGTCGCCGACGCGCCGATGATCGCGAGCCTCTATCCGTTCTCGAACGTGAAGAAGCTGTGCGACGTGGGTGGCGGTCGCGGCACGCTCCTCTCGGAGCTCCTCCTTCGCCACCCGCACATGCGCGGCGTGCTGTGCGAAGGCGCGGGCGTCGCGGAGTCGGCGAAGCAGCTCTTCGCGTCGCGCGCGATCGGCGACCGCGTCGAGATCGTGACCGGCAGCTTCTTCGAGAGCGTGCCCGACGGGTGCGACGCGTACTTGATGAAGAACATCCTCCACGACTGGGACGACACGCGCTCGAAGAAGATCCTCTCCGTCGTGCGCGCGGCCATGAAGCCGGGCACGAAGCTCCTCTTGTGCGAGATGATCGTCGATCGCCAAAGCCGCGATGTCCTCGGCACGCGCGCGGATCTTCAGATGATGGTCGTGTGCGACGAGGGTCGCGAGCGCAGTGTCGACGAATTCCGCGCGTTGCTCGACGAAACGAAATTCCGGCTCGCGCGCGTGTTTCGCTCGCCGACGGTGTGCGTCATCGAGGCGGAGGCGGTTTGAGCGAGTCGAGCACCCAATGCACGATCGCATCGGAGCCCGCGCCGCCGAAGTGGAGCCCGTCGTAGCGCACGGGCTCGCCGCCGCTCTCGATCGCGCACTGCTGTTTCGGACAAAGCTCTTCGGCGAGATCGAGGACGGGCACGTCGGCGGCGCTCGCCGCATCGTGGAGCATCGCGTTGAAGCACGCGTTCTTCTTCGCGAGCGTCGGTGACTCCCATTTGCCGACGGGGATCGGCGCGGTGAGAAGAAAGAGTCGCGGTGTGAGCGGCGCGATCGCGCGCAAGAGATCGCGCAGGCGCGCGACGAACGGATCGCGCCAGCCACGCTCGCACACGTTGCGCCACAGCCCGCCCGATTTCACCGTCGAAAAGAACGCGCCGCCGAGGAGCACGAGCGTCACGTCCGGATGAAGCTCGCGCTCGTCGCGCGTCCACGACGAGGCGCAGTTTCCATTTCCGTGCGGCTCGCCGCCCATCGAGTGAACCGGGACGATGCCGTCGAGGATCGAACAATCGCCGACGCCGCGCTGCACGATGAACGCGTCGTCCGGGCGACGCGCCCAATACATGCGCGCGCCGAGCGACATCGCCACCGAGTCACCGAGGACGAGCGCGCGCGTTGCGTCTTTGGGCATGTCCTCGGGCGCGGGGAACTCGTTGCTGGGCGGGAATTTGATTTCCTTCGGCATGACGAGCGCGCTCGCGACGGCCGGCGTTTCGACGGCGTGCGCCTCGGGCGGAAGCGCGCGCGCGCGCGTTGCGACGACGACGAGCGCGGCCGAGAGCGCGAACGCAGCGGGCACGATCACGATCGCGTGACGTACGCCACGTTGGCGGATCGGTCGCTCGAGCAATCGATACGACGCGATCGCGATCGCGAGCGTCACCGCGAGACGCAACCAAAGCGAGCGACCATCGAGCACGACGTAGACGGGCCAGTGCCACAAATAAACGCCGTAGCTGATCACGCCGAGCCCGCGCAGCGGCGCGAGCGCGAAGAGCTTCGCGATGGGCCCATTGTCTCGCGCGACGCAGCATAGAACGAGCACGACGCCGGCGAGCTCGGTGAGCCAAAATCCGCCGCGATAGAGAAATGCATTTTCTCCGTCGAGCAGCGCCCACGCCGCGCCGAGCCCGGCGAGCGCGAGCGCACCGAGAACGTCGAGCCACGCTCCATACGCGCGCGTCGCGAGACCCGACGATGCGAGCAGCGCGCCCGCGAGGATCGCGACGCCGCGCGTGTCGGTTCCCAAATACACGCGCGTCGTGTCGCCGCCTTCGTAGAGCGCGAGCATCGTCGCGATCGATGCGAGCGCGAGCACGCTCGTCGCGATCGTGAGCGCGCGCGTGCGACCCTTGTCGATCTTCGACACGAGCACGACGAGCAGCGGCCACACGACGTAGAACTGCTCTTCGATCGCGAGGCTCCACGTGTGCTCGAGCGGCGAGGGCGCCGTGAACATTTCCCAGTAACTGCGTTTGGCGAAGATCGCGCGCCAGTTGGCGACGTACGCGAGCGTCGCGAGCGCGTCGGCGCGGATCGATCGAAGCTCGCTGCTCGCCGCGCGCACCTTGGCGTAGAGCGCGATCGCGGGCATGAGCGACAAGAGAGCGGGCAAGAGCCGCCGCGCGCGCCGAATCCAAAACGCTTTCAAATCGATCGCGCCGCGCGCGCGCAGCTCGTCGACCAAGATCGAGGTGATCAGAAATCCCGAGAGCACGAAGAACAAATCGACGCCGAGATACCCGCCGCGCAGCCGCCCACGATCGTGGAAGAGAAGCACGCCGAACACCGCTGCACCGCGGAGACCGTCGAGACCCGGAACGTGACGCTTCACGTCGCTTGGTTCTTCGTCGTCATGGGCGCATGCTACTGCCCATGCGAAGCATTCTGCTGTGTGTTCTCGTTGCGTGCGGTGGTGCGACGGCGACGAATCCGAATCCGCCGACCACGACAACGACGACGACCACTACGCCCGCTGACGCAGAGCTCGCGGTTGGCCACGCGACGCCGGCGTTTTCGTTCACCGCGTCGGATGGAACGAAGATCGACAGCACCGCGCTCAAAGGCAAACCGATCATCCTCTATTTTTATCCGAAGGACGAAACGCCCGGTTGCACGACCGAAGCGTGCTCCTTTCGAGACGCGTGGGAGAAGCTCCAGAAGAGCGGCGTCGTGCTCGTCGGCATCTCCGCCGACACCGACGAGTCGCACCGCGCGTTCGCCGAGCATCACAAGCTTCCGTTTCATCTCGTGAGCGACGCGAGCCTCGCCATTGCGAAGAAGTTCGGCGTCGAGACGAAGGCGACGGACAAGTTCGGAACGATCGAGATGCGTCAGACGATCGTCATCGGCAAGGACGGCAACGTGCTCAAGATTTATCGCTCTGTCGATCCGGAGAAACACGCGGCCGAAATCGAAGCCGATTTGGGTTTGGGCGGGAGCGCGTGATGGCGCGCCTTTCCGTGATGGTCGACGGCGCGGAGATGCCCGAAGCGGAGGCACGCGCGTTTTGGAAGCGCTTCAGCGATCACATGGAGGCGAACAAGGGTGACCTCGCCGGGTTCGCGAAGGCCGAAGGGTTCGCGAGCGTGAAGCCGGTCATGAGCGCAGCCGGGCCCGAGCTCGTCGTCAGCCGAAGCGCGCCGCAGACGCCGTACAAGAAAGCCGAACACGCGAGCCAACTCGCGAGATCCAACGATGGATCTCCGAAGGTCCATGGTGGCGGACCTCCCAGCTCACGAAACCGCGGAAAACACGGGCGATCGTAGTCGCGGCGGCGGCGAAAAAATCCGGCGCGGCGCTTGCACTCTTCGCGCGCGATGGAGATCGTGTACGCAGCTCACACGCAGTCGGGTGTCTTCATGCTCGACGAGAACGGCGTGTGCCGCTGGGCGGTCGCCCAGCCCGGACGAACGGGCGAGAAGGTCCCCGAGCGGATTGTCGGCGCGCAATACTTGGCGACGGTCGATCTCGACGCGGAGGGTGGCATCGTGGATTTTCCGCGCGTCGGGTGTCCGATGCTGTTCGCCGCGACCGACGAGACCGGTCGCGTGCGGCTCGTGCGGACGCCGCCGCTCATTCGCTTCGAAGATCGTCGCGTCGCGCCGATGCGCCGCCCGCTCGCCTCGAAGTTCGACGACGACGAGAAGACGCCCGTCGCGCTCGCACGCTCGAGCTCGGTTCCGCCGCCGCCTTCTTCGATCGATGCCGCTCCGCTCCCGCTGACCAAACCGCTCACGGTGACGCAGCCGATTCCAACCACGCGAACGCCGCTCCCGCCGCCGCCCCGCGCGCGCATCGCCGCAAGAATTCCGCCGCCTCCTCCGACGGGAATGACACCGACGACGCCGCTCACCGCGACGGGCTCAGGCTTGCGCGTCTCGCCCACGCCAGGCGTTCAGTCGATTCCGGTGCGGTTTCACGCGGCGAACATGTCGCTGAAGAAGCTCGCCCGCGGCAAGTAGGGACCCTACTGCGTAGACAGTTGGCCGCTGGGATGGTACTTGGCGCGACCGACTTCGCCCCATGCTCGCCACGGTTTCAGGGACGTCCCTAGGTGTTACGCGCGCTGCCGCTGGCGGCGTGAACCTCGATTTCGACGCGACGCTTTTCGTTCAAGTCGGTTTCATCATCGTCCTTTGGGTCGTGCTGAAGCCCCTCTTGTTCGATCCGATGCTCAAGCTGTTCGAAGAGCGCGAGAAGCGCATCGAAGGCGCGATCAAGAAGGCTCGCAAGATCGACGAAACGTCGGCCGGCGCGAAGGCCGAATACGACGACGCGATGGCCAAGGCGCGCGCCGAGGGCAACGGCGAACGTGAGCGCCTTCGCGCGGAGAGCGTGCGCAAAGAGAACGAGCTCCTCGCCAAGGTCCGCGGCGAGACGCAGCAAAAAGTCGACGCGGCGCGCACCGCCGCAAACCAAGAGCTCGACGCCGCGCGCGCCGCGCTCGCCCCGCACGAGCGCGACCTCGCCAAGCAAGTCGCGTCGCGCGTCCTCGGTCGCGAGGTGTCGGGATGAAGAAGAAAATCATCCTCGCGCTCGCGCTCACGGCGACGTTCGCATCGACGAGCGCGTTCGCGCAGCAGCACCGCCCGCAGCATTCGCAAGTGCACCCCGTGCCTGCGCCGACGGTTTCGCCGACGGAAGAGCACAAAGAGGCCGCCGAAGAAGAAGGCCCGCCCGGCGACATCAAGCTCTGGGACACGCAGCTGTTCAACAACAAGCAGCCGCCGTTCGCCGCGCTGCTCTTCAACTTCGTCATCCTCGCGCTGATCTATTACCGCTACGGCAAGAAGCCGGTCGCGGACGCGCTCAAGGAGCGCAAGAGCACGATCGCCGGCGCGATCGAAAACGCGCAGAAGATCCTTCGAGAGGCGAAGCAGCGCGCGAAGCGTTATCAAGCGCAGCTCGAGAAGAAGGCGGACGACGCCGAGCAGAACAAGCAGACGCTCGTGAGCACGGGCAAAGGCGAGGCGGAGCTCCTTCTTCGCGCCGCGGACGAGAAAGCCGCGCGCATCGCGCGCGACGCGCAGTTCATCCTCGAGCAAGAGAAGAAGCAGACGCACATCGACTTGCTCAAAGAGACGGTCGAGCGCGCCGCGAAGGGAGCCGAAGCGCTTCTGCAATCGAACGTGAGCGCCGCGGACCAAGAGCGCTTGGCGGAAGAGTTCCTGAAGAAGCTCGAGACCGACTACGCGGCGAAGGGGCTCGGATGATCGCCGCCCACGTTTCGCGTCGCTACGCGCGCGCGCTCCTCGAGATCGGGACGTCGGAGGGGAACCTCGACGCGCTCGTCTCGGACATGACGAAGATCGCCGAGACGCTCGAAGCGAGCGCCGAGCTCCGCTCCGCCGTGCTGAGCCCAATGGTGCCGCTCCCGTCGAAGAAAGGGATCCTCAGCGAGATCTGCTCGCGTCTCTCCGTCGGCAAGACGGCGAAGAACACGGCGATGCTCCTCGGCGATCGCCGTCGCCTGATTCTCTTGCCCGAGATCGCGACGCTGCTCCGCGAGATGAACGACGCGAAGAAGGGCTTGCTCCGCGCCGAAGTGACGACCGCCGTCGCGCTCTCCGAAGGCTTCTACCAAAAGCTCCTCGCGACGCTCGAGAAGCTCTCGAACAAACGCGTCGTCCTCGACAAGAAGCACGACCCCGCGCTCATCGGCGGCGTCGTCCTTCGCATCGGCGACCTCGTCCTCGACAGCTCGCTCAAGACACGACTCGACGGCTTGAAGCACGCTCTGCTCCCGAATTGAGAAAGAATCATGCAACTACGCGCTGAAGAGATCTCCGAGATCATCAAGAAGAACATCCTGAGCTATGAAAGCTCGACGCAGACGATGGAGACCGGCACGGTCATCAGCGTCGGCGACGGCATCGCGCGCATCTACGGCCTCGACGGCGCGCAGGCGGGCGAGCTCCTCGAGTTCCCGGGAAACCTGATGGGCCTCGTGCTCAACCTCGAGAGCGACAACGTCGGAACGGCCCTCTTCGGAGAAGCTTCGCACATCAAGGAAGGCGACATCGTCAAACGCACGGGCCGCATCATGGAGGTGCCCGTCGGCGAAGCCGTCGTCGGTCGCGTCGTGAACGCGCTCGGCATTCCGGTCGACGGCAAAGGTCCGATCGAGACGCCGCACCGCCGTCGCGTGGAAATCAAAGCGCCGGGCATCGTGTGGCGTCAGCCGGTCAAAGAGGCGCTGCAGACGGGCCTCAAGGCGATCGACGCGCTCGTTCCGATCGGACGCGGTCAGCGCGAGCTCATCATCGGCGATCGTCAGACCGGCAAGACCGCGGTCGCGATCGACACGATCATCAACCAAAAGGGCCTCGGCGTTTACTGCTTCTACGTCGCCATCGGTCAGAAGCAATCGACCGTCGCGAGCGTGGTCGACAAGCTCGCGTCGTTCGGCGCAATGGAATACACGACCGTCGTCATGGCGGGCGCGAGCGAGATGGCTCCGCTCCAATACATCGCGCCGTACTCCGGCTGCACGATGGCCGAGTACTTCCGCGACACCGGCCGCCACGCGCTCTGCATCTACGACGATCTCTCGAAGCAAGCCGTCGCGTATCGCCAGCTCTCGCTTCTCCTGCGCCGTCCGCCGGGCCGCGAGGCGTATCCGGGCGACGTCTTCTACATTCACTCGCGCCTGCTCGAGCGCGCCGCGAAGATGGCGAACCTCCACTTCGTCGTGAAGAAGGGCACGAAGGTCCCGCCGGGCGACAAACACTTCCGCGGCGTCGACGGGAAGATCCACGTCGGCGACGTCGGCCACGAAGAAGCGGAAAAGGAGCTCAAGGCGCGCACCGAAAAAGGCGAGACCGATCTCGTCATCGAAAAAGATCCGCACTCGGGCGGCTCGCTCACCGCGCTCCCCGTCATCGAGACGCAAGCGGGTGACGTGTCCGCGTACATCCCGACGAACGTCATCTCGATCACCGACGGACAGATCTTCCTCGAGAGCGATTTGTTCTTCTCGGGCGTTCGCCCCGCCATCAACGTCGGCATCTCGGTGTCGCGCGTCGGTGGTAGCGCGCAGGTCAAAGCGATGAAGTCCGTCGCCAGCACGCTCAAGCTCGACCTCGCGCAGTACCGCGCGATGGCCGCGTTCGCGCAGTTCGCGAGCGACCTCGACGCCGTCACGCGCAAGCAGCTCGAGCGCGGCGCGCGCCTCGTCGAGCTCCTCAAGCAAGGCCAGTATCAGCCGCTCTCCGTCGAGCGTCAGGTCATCTCGATCTTCGCCGGCACGCGCGGCTACCTCGACGAGATCCCCGTCGATCAAATCGCGAAGTACGAGCACGATCTCCTCTCGTTCATCGAGAGCAAGCACCCGCAAATTCTCGAAGACATCAAGACGAAGAAGGCCCTCGACAAAGACGGCGAGGCAGCGCTCTCGAAAGCGCTCGAAGCGTTCGGCAAGGGCTTCGGCAAAGGCGCCGCGGCGAAGGCCGAAGAGGAAGAGCCGAAGTCCGAGGGGAAGCCGAAGAAGAAAAAGAAGAAGACGGACGACGAAGACGAGGCGGCGGAGTAGCGAATGCCGTCGCTGAAGACGATCCGAAAGCGGATCTCGAGCGTCAAGTCGACGCAGAAGATCACGCGCGCGATGAAGATGGTCGCGGGTGCGCGCTTGAACCGCGCGCAGCAGCGCATCTCGGCGATGCGTCCGTACGCCGTGAAGACGTCGGAGATGCTGCGCTCGGTCGCGCGCTCCGTCGTCGAAGATGTGGGCGGCGATGTCCAAGTCGGTCTCATCCCCGCAAGCGGGGACCCCGACATCCATCCGCTCCTCACGCGGCGCCCCGAGAAGACCGTCCTCGTGCTCGTCGTGACGAGCGACCGCGGCCTCTGCGGCGCGTTCAACACGAACATCTGCAAAGCGGCGGAGGCGCTCTGGAAGGAGCAAGAAGCCACCGGGAAAAGCGTGCAGTTTGCAATGATCGGCAAGAAGGGACGCGACTACATCGCGCGCCGTGGCGGCCAGATCATCCACTCCTTCGATCGCGGTCGCGAAGACGTGTCGCTCGAGTTCGCGGGCGGCGTCGCGCGATGGCTGACGGATCGCTACAAGCGCGGCGACGCCGACGCGATCTATCTCGCCTTCAGCGAGTTCAAGAGCCCGATCACGCAGACGCCGCTCGTCGACCGATTGCTTCCGCTCGCGGAGCACGAAGCGAAGGAAGGCGAAGCCGCGGCCATCGAGTACATCTTCGAGCCGGACAAGACGCGCGTCCTCGATCGCCTCGCGCCGATGTACGTCGAGATCAGCGTGTATCGCACGCTCCTCGAGAGCCAAGCGGGTTTCTTCGGCGCACAAATGACGGCGATGGACGCAGCGACGCGCAACGCGAAGGACGCCATCGCGCGCTACACGCTCCAGTACAACCGCGCGCGCCAGGCAGCGATCACCAAAGAGCTGATGGAGATCATCGGCGGAGCCGAAGCTCTAAAAGACTGATTGTCGTCGGGCGAAGTGTCCCAGTACCCTCGGCGCTCCATGAAAAAGCCGAGCATGCGGGAGCGTCTTCGTTACGCGTTCGACAACACGATGTCGCGCGGGCCGTCAGGGCTCATCGTGTGGCTCGGGCTGATCTCGCTCGTCCTCGTGATGAGCGTGACGTTCGCGGTGAAGCTCGCGGGTGCGGACTCGGACAAGAGCTTCATCGAGATCCTCTGGAACATCCTCTTCCAGACGATGACGCCGAACCCCGTCGACACGAAGGCGGGCTCGCTCGTTTTCCTCGGCGGGATGCTCTTCATCACGTTCGCGAGTCTTTTCCTCGTGAGCATCTTCATCGGCATTCTCACGAACGTCATCGACGGGCGAATTCAGAACCTCCGCAAGGGTCGCTCGAACGTCATCGAGAGCGACCACACGCTCGTCATCGGATGGTCGCCGCAAGTGTTCACGATCATCTCGGAGCTCGTCGAAGCGAACGCGAGCCGCGATGATGCGTGCATCGTCATCCTCGCCGATCGCGACAAGATCGAGATGGAAGACGATCTCCGCACGCACGTGCCGATGACGCGCAACACGCGCGTCGTGTGCCGCACGGGGAGCCCGCTCGATCAAACCGATTTGCGCATCGTGAATCCGGACGAGGCGCGCTCGATCATCATCCTCGCGCCCGAGGGCGATGACGCCGACACGCAGGTCATCAAGACGATCCTGGCGATCACGAACAGCCCGAATCGGAAGAAGGACGCGTACCACATCGTCGCGGAGATTCGCGAAGACAAGAACGTGCGCGTCGCGAAGATGGTCGGGCGTGGCGAAGTGCAGCTCGTCTTGATGGACGATTTGATCTCGCGCATCAGCGTGCAGACGTGCCGGCAAGCGGGCCTCTCCGTCGTCTATACGGAGCTTTTGAATTTCGGCGGTGACGAGATTTATTTCAAAGCGGAGCCCGCGCTCGTCGGCAAGACGTATGGCGAGTCGCTCTTCGCGTTCGACAAGAGCGCCGTGATGGGTCTGCAAACGGCCGACGGCCGCACGCTCGTGAACCCGCCGATGGACATGACGATCAACACGGGCGACGAGCTCATCGTCATCTCCGAGGACGACACGACGGTGAAGCTCTCCGGCGCGACGGACTACGCGGTGAAGACCGATGCGATCGCGCTGCGCGATCACGCGCCGCCCGCGCCCGAGAAGACGCTCGTGCTCGGGTGGAACCGTCGCGGCCCGCACATCCTCACCGAGCTCGACAACTACGTCGCGTCGGGATCGCACACGGACGTCGTCGCCAACGTCGAAGCGCCGACTCTTCCGAAGACGAAGAACCAAGCCGTCGTGTTCAAGCGTGGCGACACGACCGATCGCGATCTGCTCGATGCGCTGGACATTCCGAAATACGATCACGTCATCATCTTGAGCCACTCGGACGAGCTCGACACGCAGCGCGCCGACGCGCTCACGCTCGTCACGCTCCTCCATTTGCGCGACATGAGCGAGAAGACGGGCAAGGAGTTCGCGATCGTCAGCGAGATGCTCGACTTGCGCAATCGCCAGCTCGCCGAAGTGACGCGCGCCGACGACTTCATCGTGAGCGATCACCTCGTCAGCTTGATGCTCGCGCAAGTCTCGGAGAACAAACACTTGAACGCCGTCTTCGCGGACTTGTTCGACCCGGAGGGCTCGGAGATTTATCTGAAGCCCGCAACCGACTACGTGAAGATGGGCGAGTCGTTCAACTTCCACACCATCGTCGAAGCCGCGAAGCGCAAGAACGAGACGGCGATCGGTTACCGCCTGAAGAAGGACGCGCACGATCAATCGAAGGCATACGGCGTCGCGGTGAACCCGAGCAAACAGGCCACGGTGACGTTCGTCGACGGGGATAAAGTGATCGTGCTCGCGGAGAACTAGTTCGGCGCGCCCGAGCTCACGAGCTCCATCATGTCGCGCACGGTGTTCGACGCGCGACCGAGGAGCGGAGCTGGGTAGAAGCCGAGCGCCAGCACGAGGAAGAGGAGCGGCGCGAGCGCTGCGATCTCGAACGGGCGAAGATCGGGGACGTGACCGCCCCACGGCGCGAGGGATTGCGAGCCGCGTAGCGATGCGGGCAATCGTCCGCGGACGATGCGCATCAGCGGGAGCATTTGCGATGTCGCGAGGAGCACCGACGCGATCAGCACGGCCGTCGCGAGACCGGGCTCGCGCACCATCGCGCCGATCGAGGCGAGCCACGTCGTCCAGAACGTCGCGAGGCCCGGGAGTGCACCGCACGCGGCCGCAGCGACGCCGAGCGCGATCGCAAGGAGCGGGGATTCGATCCCGAGACCGCGCACGACGCGCGAGTCGAGCGTGCCGAGGCGATCGTGGAGCGCGCCGAGCGCGAGCATCGCGACGGCCACGGCGGCTCCCGCGGTCGAAAACGCACACACCGCGCCGAGCAGGCCCTCGGGCGTCAGCGCGCACGTCGAGGCGAGCGCCGCGCTCGAGAGCGCGACGAGCGACATCGCGGCCACGTTCGCGAGATCGCGCTCCGCGATCGCGACGAATGCGGCGTAGAGCGCGCCGGCCGCGCCGATCGCGCCGACGACCGGCGCGCTCCATCGAAGCGACTCCGGCAAGACGACGACGAGCATGCGAACGAGCCCGAGCGACGCCGCGCGCGTGAAGCCCACCGCGAGCATCGCGCTCACCGCTGGCGGCGCGGAGCGGAGCGCGGGCGCGAGCCACACGTGAAACGGAAAAATCGCAGACGCGAGACCGAGCCCCACGAACGAAAGGACGAACGCGGTCTTCGCGAGCGGCGCGCCGAAGAGCATCGCGCGCGATGCTCCGTAGTCGACGCGCGCGAGCTCGGAGAACGCCCATGTGTGCGGCGTCGGTGATCCATCGACGAGGAACGTGCGCGCGGACGCACCATGCAGCGCTCCGAGCGCGACGCAGAACACGGCGATGCCGATGCCGCAAAGCACGAAGAGGCGGCTCGCTGCGGTGTGCGCGTCGCCGCGACCGAAGAGCCCCGTGAGCAAGAACGCGGCGGCGAGCGCGACCGAGAGACACATCACGAAGAGGAGCGCGTCGAGCGCGACGAGCGCGCCCAGCGAGGCCCCCGCGAGAAGCATGTATAATGCAAAGAAAAGCGCCGGGTTTTGCCGGTGTTCCCACGCTGCGAGCACGCCGCACGGGAGCGCGAGCGCGCACAAGACGACGAGGGGAAGGCTCGCGCCGTCGACGCCGAGGAACATCTCTGCGCCGAGCGAACGCGCGAACGCGGCGCGCTCGACGAGCTGAAAGCCATCGGTGCCGTCGGCGCGCGCGAGCTCCGGATTGAACGACGACCACGCGAAGAGCGCGAGCGCGGCGCACGCGAGCGAGAACGCGAGCGCCACGATGCGCGGACGCCGGCCGGTGCGCCCACCGCCCGCCGCAACGAGGAGCAGCGCGAGCGCCACGGCGCCGGCGAGCGGCATCGCGACCATCGACGAGAGCGCGTGGCGGCGAACGCTCCCCTCGTTGTGGACGGCGATGCCGACAGCGACCTCGCCCGCGCGCTCGTCGGTCGAGGTGAGCATCACGTGTCCGTAAAACGCGGTGACGCGCGTGTCGCGCTCGGGCGCCCACGTGACGCGCACTTTGGCGACGCCGTGCGGTGCGATCGTGCCGCTCGTGGCGCCGGATTGAAACTTCGCGATCACGCGCTTCGGGAGGCGAACGTCGTCCGTGTCCGTGCGTGGCGCGATGCGCGAGACGAAGAGCGGCTCGTCGCCGTCGTTGCGCACGTCGAACGACGTCTCGAAGCCGTTTGGCGACCGAGCGAGCTCGAGCGGCGCGCCGCGCGGAACGACGATGCGTCCCGCGGCGAGCACGGGCGACGCGACGAGGAGCGCGCACGCGACCGCGAGCCAGAGGATCAACTTAGCCATGGCACCGTGAACGAAGCGAGAGCGAGGAGCGCGATGACCGCGAGCGCGACGCGCGTGGCGCGCTCGCTGGGAAGAGGAATGCGCGCGCGCGTTGCGGACGCGAGGACCGCGTCCTCGGCGAATGCGGTGAGCGTCGCGGTCGTACGCACACCACGGTCGGCGAGGCCAACGAGCCACGCGAGGCGCGCATCGAGCTCGTGGATCGCCGCGGCGATCGCTGCGCCCATCGCGCGCGCGGCGCGAGTCGGAAGCGGGGCGATTGCCGCGAGCGCGAGGATGATCGGAAGCTTCGCGAGCCTCGCGAGCGCGCGCGTACGCGACGCGATCCACGCGAACGTGACGATCGCAGCGAGTAGACCGGCGAGCGCGAGCGAAGGCGTCTCGGGCAACGGCGACGATCGAAAGCTCGACGCGAGCCGCGCGGGCACGACGAAGAACGCGCCGACCGCGATCGCAGCGCACGCGACGAACCCGCCGATCACCCAGCGCGATGCTGCGCGTTCGAGGCGCGATCGAACATGACCGAGCGCGCACGCCGCCATCCACGCCGCGATCACGATGCCGACGCGCGGTGCGGTGGAGCAAGCCGTAGCCACGCCGATGTGCGTTGGAAGGAGGATGATATGCGCGACGCCGCGCGATGGCGCGCGGCCGCGCGCGAAGAGAAGCGCAGCCGCGAATCCGTGAAGCGCGCCAAAGACAGGCGCGCCGCACACGAGGCCCGCGCCCGCGATCGCGAGCTCCGCAGCGAAGAGAGCGCGCACGTCACCGTCTCGCAACGCGCGCGCCGATGCGAGGATCGACGCCGCAGCGAAGGCGCACGCGATCCACGGAGCGGCCGGCGCGACGTCTCCGAGCGGAAACCTCGCGACCGCGACGACGGCGGCGACGGCGAGGAGCGCACGCGGGGGATCGTCGAGCGACGCGCCGAACGGAAAAAGTCGCGAGCGCGCAGCAAACGCGAACGCGACGAGCGCGAGCACGATCGACACCGCCGATGCTCCAAAGAATTTCCGGCGCGCGATCGCGTCGCGCCCGATGGCCGCGCCCGCCGCGTCGTGCACTGCGAGGTCGTCTTCGATCTCGCGGAACGTCGTCGTCGCGCCGCGCACGGCGAGCTGCACGCGGCCGCCTTCGGGCGCATCGACGCGCGGCACGTAGTAGTCGTCCGATCCCGCGCCCACGCGGACGCGCACGGTGTGAGGTCCCGCCGCGATGGAAGCGTCGTCGAACGGCGCGGCGATGATGTGCCCTTCGCGCGGATTCGGTCCCGTGCGCAGCCATGTTCCATCGACGAGCACCACTGCGTTGGGCATGCCGCCGAGCGAGAGCGCGGAGCGCGCGCCGCGCTGGGTCGTCTGACGTGCAGTGCGTGGCTTGTCGTCGTCGTCGTCATCGTCTTCCGGGATGGCCTTCGCGTCGGGCGCGCGCGACGCGACGACGAGCCGCGGCTCGAGATCGGGCACGTAATCGCCGTCGACCCACGATCCGCCGAGCGTCCAGAAGAGGAGCGCCGCCGCCGCGACGAGCGCGCAGTCCGCGATGCGGTCGGCGACGAAATGTGCAGAATGCACGTATCCGAGCGCGCCCGCGACGAGCGATGCCGCGCAGGCCGCGAGGACGAGGAGCGCCGCGCCGTCCGCCAGTGCGACGAGCTGAACGGCGCACAGCGTGGCGCACGTGAGCGCGACGCGCCTCGCGCGCGTTTGTTGGAGAACGAGCACGACCGCGACCACCGACGCGACCGACGAAGCGAGCGCGCCGAGCGGATCGACGCCGAGCGCGAGGACGAGATCGAGCTGGCCGATGCGCGCGGCGAGCCCGAGGTGCTGCACGATCATCGACTGCGACGTCGCCACGAATGCGATGACGCCGCCCACCGCACCGAGCGCGCACACGATCGCGGCGCGCACGCGCGCATGGCGCGCATCGACGAGCGCGAGCACCACGCCGAGGAGCGGCCAAAGCGCGAGCACGATCGGAAACACGCTGGGCGTGGATCGTGCGAACGGGCCGAAGACCTCGAACATCAGCGACCTACAGTGCCCGTCATCGCGCTCGCCTTGCAAGAGCCGACCACATGAACCGCGACACGACGCCGTAGACGAGAAGCGCAGCGAGCAAGAGCGCCGTGACGACGCGTGGCCGCGAAACGCCCGAGACGAGATCGATGCGGTCGGGATCGCGATTGTGTGCGAATGCGCGGAGCTTCTCGGCGTCGGTCTCGGAGTCGAGCGTGATCTCGTGCGTGCCGAAGAGCGCGTGCTCGCCTTTGTTCTCCGCGTCCGTCACCAGGCCGACGACGTTCTTCGCGCGGTACGCCGCGTCGCGCACGCCGTGAATCGACTCCGACTCGATGCGGCCGAGCGAGTCCTCGACCTCCACCGTGCACGACGCGCGCATGCGCTCCCACGCGCACGACACCGCGCGTCGCCGAGACATGTGTAGAATACACGCAACGACGGCCACCACGACGGCGAGGTCGAAGACCCATCGCAGGGCCGTGAGCGCGAAGCGGCGCATGCGCTGCCTTGTAGTCGAAATTGAGCGTGCCGAAGGCACGCGAAATGACTCTTGCTGGGAAGCGCGGCAAAGCGGCGCGTTCCCATCACGCGAGGGGGTCGACGCGCGTGCGGACGGGCGGCCTCGGCCACGCGAGCTGGGCGATGGCGGCCGCGGCGAGCGCGGCGAGGACGAACGTGGTCGCGGCGAGCGCCCCACGCGAAGACACGTGGCGCTCCCAAGCGGCAGCGCCGAGCCCCGCGATGGCCGCGACGGGCGCGACGCGAAGCAGCGACGAGCGAAGCGACGCGCCGAACGGCAACGCGGGGAGCGCCGCGCGCACGCGATCCACGAGCACGGACGCGACCGCCACCTTCGCGACGAACACGCATGCGGCGACGCCGACGAGCGCGCCATGAACGTGCGCGGGCGCGAACGGCAAGCGCCACCCGCCGAAGAAAACGATCACACCAAGCGACGCATGCAGCGCAGCGGTGAACGACTCGATCGCACGCGGAAGCGGCGCGCCGTCGCTGTCGCCGTCGCGCCGAATGGCGAACGCGAAGAACGCGAGCGCGAGCACCGCGTGAGCGGGACTGCGCAGCGCGAAGAAGCCCCAAGGCGCGACGCCTTGCGCCGCGACGAGCTCGTCGGCGCGAAGAGATCCCGAAACGACGAGCGCCGCGCCGAGCGAAACCACCGCCGCAATCACGCGCGCAAAGGCTCGCATCGCCGCGCGCGCGCTCGATCGCTCGTGCTCCGATCCGACGAGAAGCGCGAGTGCGATCGCGCCGCTGTACGCCACGAGCGCGAGCACCGAGGCGTCCGCCGTGGGAATCGCGAGAGGAATCATCGCGCCCGTCGCGACGCCCGCCGAACGCGCGAACATCGCCGACGCGGGCCGCGTTCGCGCGCGCGCGAGCCGACGCCGAAACCACACGACGGATCGAATCGGAGGCGCAGCGAGGAGCGCGAGCAGCGCGGCGACCGCGAGAATGATCGCGGCAGGGAGCGCGAAGCGTCGCGGGGTTTCGCGTGCACCATCGAGCGCGATGGCATGGACCTCTTCGACTCCCGCGCGCCGCACGACGAGCGGAAGCGACGCGGCCCCCGCGGGCGGCGCGAGATCGCCCACGCCGATCGCGCGCACGCCGTTCGACGACACGATCACATCGTCTGTCACGACCCCCGCGCTCGCCGCGCGCGACTTTGGCTCGACGCTCGTGACGACGAGCCCACCCGCCGCGCGCGCCTCGATGCGAAGACCCGCCGCGCGCGCGAGCTTGTCGCCGTCCTCCGCGTCCGCGAGGAAGCGCGCTTGGCCCGCCGCGGTGGGGAGCGCATCGATGGTTGTATGTTGCAAGTTTCCCGAGACGGGCGGCGCGCCCGGCGTCTGCGCGGCGAACACGACCGTCACGGATCCTTCGAACGTCGTGTGCGCGGCGCTCGACCCGGCGCCACAAAACGCCGTGAGCAGCGCTTCGTTCACCGGCACTTCGATGCGATCCGGCGCGACGACCTCGCCCTCCGCGTCGATCGCGCTCTCGGGATCGGCGAGCTCGTTCGGACGATGAAGCACGCCCTCGAACACGACGCGCGCCTTGCGACCTTGCGGAAATGCGGCGCCCTCGATCTCGAGCTTGTCACCGAGCTCGATCTGCTTCGGCGCGACACCGCCGAGCTGCACGAGCGGAACGAGCGGATCCTGGTTGCACGCAGCGAGCGCTCCAAGCGACATCGAAAGCATAGCGACGCGTGCCCGAACGGAAGGCATTCGAGCTTGATAACGCGCACACGCGGAATGGGAAAAGTTATAGGCTCCGCGCGATGGCGGTACATGCAATCGTCCTCGCGGGCGGCGCGGGCACGCGGTTTTGGCCGGCGTCGCGCGCGGCGCGACCGAAGCAGCTCTTGCCGCTCATTTCGGACGAGACGCTGCTCGCGGCGACCGTGAAGCGCATCGCCGCGCGCGTCCCGCCCGACCACGTCGTCATCGCGACGGGCGCACACTTGCTCGACGCGACGCGCGCCGCGGTTCCGGCGATCCCCGCGGAGAATTTCCTCGCCGAGCCGACGCCGCGAAACACGGCTCCCGCGATCGCATGGGCGACGGCGGAGATCGCGCGCCGCGATCCCGACGCGCTCTGCATGGTTCTCCCGAGCGATCACTTCATCGCGAATCCGGACGCGTTCATGAAATGCGTGGACGTCGCGCTCGACGGCGCGCGCGCCGGGTGGCTCGCGACGCTCGGCATTCACCCGACGGCCCCCGAGACGGGCTTCGGATACATCGAAGCGGGTGCGCAGATCAGTCCCGGCATGTTCGAGGTGCAGCGCTTCGTCGAGAAGCCAACGCGCGCGGTCGCGGAGGAGTACGTCGCGCGCAAGAACTTTTTGTGGAACGCGGGCATGTTCTTCTATTCCGCGAGCACGATGCTCGATGCGCTCCGCGAGCACTTGCCGGAGATCGCGCGCATCGCGACCTCGCCGAACGTCGCCGCGTCATTCGCGTCGATGCAGTCGATCTCGATCGATTATGGCGTGATGGAGAAGGCGAAGCGCGTCGCGGTCGTGCCCGGCGATTTCGGATGGAGCGATCTCGGCAGCTGGCAGAGCGCATGGGAGCTCGCCACGAAAGATGCCGATGGCAACGCGCTCCCGGAAGGAAGCGTCTCGATCGATTCGCGAAATAACCTCGTATGGGATCGCGCATCGACGAAGCGCACGCATGCGCTCGTCGGCGTGTCGGATCTCGTCATCGTCGAGACGGACGACGCCGTGCTCGTCGTCCCACGCGAGCGCGCGCAAGACGTGAAGCTCGTCGTCGACCAGCTCCGCGCGCTCGGAAGCAAAAAAATCTGATGATGCGTTTGCGCTGGGTCCTCCCGGTGTTTTTCGCGTGCTCGCGCTCCCCCGCGCCATCCACCTCCGCCTCCGTCTCCGTCCCCGTCTCCGCCTCCGCGTCCGTCTCCGTCTCCGACTCCGCGCCCGCGCCCGTTCATCCCGAGCGTGCGTTCGCTCTTCCCGCGGACTCGTCGTGTCACGACGACCTCCGCTGCCTCGTCGAGCACGCCTACGCATCCGACGAAAAAGCGCGCACGACCGCGCTCGCGCTCTTCGACGAGACGGGCGACGTCGCCGGACTCGATCACGCCTACACGATGGACGGCGGCTTTCGCGGCCTCCTCCACATCTCGCCGACGCTCCCGACCGGCGACGATCGCGTTCAGCTCGATCGCGTCGCGTCTGCCGCGCGAGACTTCGATGCGTTCTTCAAGCGCGTCTCGCCCGCGACGCAATACCGGTGGCGCGATCTCACGTTTCGATTTTTCGAAATCGTCGAGCGGGCCTTCCGGTCACGAGACCCAGCGCACGACGCCGTCTGCCTACGCGATCGGTCCGCGACCGATGCCCGAGCGCGCGAGCGACGACATCTCGTTCTCGCTCGCCTACAACGTCAAAGGCTCGCTCCTCACGACCGACACGGGCGTGCGCGAGACGATGTTCCACGAAATCTTCCACATGAACGACGGCGCGCACGGCGATTGGTCCGTGCGCGCGCTCGGCGCCGACTACGACGCCATCGTGAAGAAATGCGGCGCGATGAACGTCGCGTGCCTCGGGCCGTACGCGCCGAACGACACGATGGTGCGCGGCGGAACGTTCTACGCGTTCGAGCCGAACAACGGCCTGCCCGTGCGCGAGTACGCGGCCGAGCTCGCGCTCCGCTGGTACAAAGAGCACCGCGCGCTCGATCGCCACGAACCTTTTCCACAGGGCAAAAGGTTCAAGTGCGGCCCGCCCGAAAATCGCCGCGCTTGGGACGCGATCGTCAAAGAATTCTTCGCGATCGATCTGGTACCGCCGTGCCCGTGATGGTAATCGCGAGCGCTGGAAACGCATGACCGAGGACGAGAAAGACGCGGCAGAGCCCGCGCCGATCAGCGACCGGGGCGAGGGCGCTTATCACGTCACGCTGCCGGCGTTCGAAGGCCCGCTCGATCTGCTCCTCCACCTTTGTCAGAAGCACGAGCTCGACATCCTCGACATCCCGATCAGCTTCGTCACCGAGAAGTACCTCGAGTACCTCGCGGTGATGCAGCTGATGAATCTCGATCTCGCGAGCGAGTACCTCTTGATGGCCGCGACGCTCGCGCACATCAAATCGAAGATGCTCTTGCCCGCGCCGCCGCCAGGACAAGAAGACGACGCGCTCCTCGAGGAGATGGATCCGCGCGAGGCGCTCATCAAGCGATTGCTCGAGTATCAAAAGTACAAGCTCGCGGGTGAGAACCTCGCGGCGCGCGGCGTCGCCGGGCGCGACATCTTTCATCGAGGTGGGGGGCGCGGCGCGGTCGTCGAGGAGGCGCAGGCGGAGGGGCTCGCGCCGCTCGCGGAGGTCCCGCTCTATTCGCTCGTCGAAGCGTTTCAGCGCGTGCTCGCTCGCGCGAAGGTCAAGATCGCGCACGACGTCGTCCCCGATCGCATCAGCATCACGGATCGCATCCACGAAGTGTTCGACATGCTCTCGGCGCGAAAGCGCGCGAGCTTCGACGAGCTCTTCGAGACGACGGGCGAGACGACGCGCTTCGATCTCGTGGTGACGTTCCTAGCGCTCCTCGAGATGACGCGCCTCCGCATGATGCGTCTTTATCAAGTCGACGCGCTCGGCCCGCTTCATGTCGAGCTCAACGAAGGCGCGGACGCGAATCAGGTTGTCGAAAGCTGATCATGGGAAAGAAGAAGAACGCGAAGGTCACGGACGTAGAAGCGACGGTCGATCTCACCGGCTCGAGCCCCGAGCTCCCGGTTCGCGACGACGCGGACGAAGAGCAGACCGCGAGCGCGGATCCGTCGACCGAGCCGAGCGGCGTCGAGCCGGCGACCGATCCCGATGGCGCCGAGGTCGCGGCGACGTCGCAAAAACATTTGCGCGGCCTCGTCGAAGCGCTCGTCTTCGCGGCGGACCAACCCATTCGCGCGGGCGAGATCGCCAAGCTCGCCGAAGCCCCGACGCGTCAAATCAAAGAAGTGCTCGACGAGCTGAAGACGGAGTACGCGGGCCGCGGCATCCAGCTCGAAGAGATCGCGGGCGGGTTCGCGTTTCGCACGAACATGGCGTTCGCGCCGTTCGTTCGCGATCTCGTCGGGCAAAAACCCGTCAAGCTCACGCGCGCACAGCTCGAGACGCTCGCGATCGTCGCGTATCGCCAGCCCGTCACGCGCCCCGAGATCGACGACGTGCGCGGCGTCGATTGCGGTCCCGTCCTTCGCACGCTCCTCGAGCGCGATCTCGTTCGCATCATGGGCAAGAAAGAAGAAGCGGGCCGCCCGATTTTGTACGGCACGTCCTCCGGCTTCCTCGAGCTCTTCGGTCTCAAGTCGCTCAAAGACTTGCCGACGCTGCGCGAGTTCACCGAGCTCAACGAAGACAGCAAGCGCGTCGTCGAACGCGAGCTCGGCGAGACGATGGAAACGCAGCTCGGCGGCGCCGCGCCCGACGGCGGCGATCGTCCGACGCTCGAGAGCATCGGCAACGTCCACTCGCAACACACCGTCCCGCCCGCGACGGAAGAAGAGGAGACCGCGCCACCCGCGTCGCACGAGTTGGAGACGGAGACGGGGGCGGGGACGGGGGCGGAAGCGGGGACGGAGTCGGATGACGACGACGACGACGATGATGACGATGACGATTGGGACGATGAAGACGACGACGATGACGACGAAGACGAAGAAGACGATGAGTGATCGTCGTGTGATTAGCGCGTGAACATGTGCGGCGTGTAAGTGAGGTGGCGCGTTGGCGCGACCGGGTCCGGCGTTTGTTCGACGTATCTGCGCATGCCCTGCTCGCCGATGAACTCGGACAACAAACTCAAGATCGTCAGCGCACGTTGGGGTGGTGGCTCAAGGATCGACTGCGCGAGGATCACCGACTGCGCACAATGACGAACCGCGAGCGCGTCGGCTGCATCGACGATACATCCCGAAGCGAAGCCACCGATAAAGCTCACCTCGTCGAGCGAGCGCCTTGCTCGTCGCGTCGACGTCGTGGAATCAGAAAAGGAGCAGCCTCCGCGACACGCGTGTTGGCTTCGTAGAACGCCGCGAACGTGCCGTCCAATCTCGTCACGGTGAAGTCGGCGCGCGCTCTGTCTTCGGCACTTGGGTTCAGCGTCGCAATCAATCGTTGCATCGAAACGACGAGAGCACGCTGTCCCAACACGGCATCGAGTTGCATCGCCCTGGCTGCGGCGCCTCGTCGATCCGATGCCTCCAGATGAGTGTTCGTCGCCATCGTGCGGTAGGTCGACGCAGCATCCCTAAACGCGAAGTTGCTCTCCTCGATTGTGGCTTTGCGCTCGTAGGCTCGAACCACGAGCGCGATGCGCTCCGCGTAGCGTGCTGGATCTGCCGCAAGTCGATTCAGAGTGGTTTCGCTCGCGCATGTTGCGAGCAGTCGTTCGTAGTCACGAATCGCTCGTGTGAAATCTGAGGGGGCGCGAACACGCGCAGGCTCGCGCCATCAATAGGTGCATTCTGCACGCATCCCGACTCACTCCGGCGAGCCGAGCATGTTCGCGGGGGGGAGAAAAATTCTCACTCCTCGCCAGCCGGATCCTCGTACTTCTCCGCGAGCTTCACCACCTCATCGCGCAGCTTCTTGTGCGCCGCGATCTTCCGCACGAGCTCCCACATCGCGGGATCCGCCAGCACTTTCATCGGGCTCGGCGCGTTCCCCTTCGCCTTGCGCGGAATCGCGCTGGGTCCTTTCGCGCGTAGCGCGTTCATCGCGTCGACGAATTGCTTCGTCGGAAAGAGCTCACCGCGCTCCCACCCGAGCACCGTCGCTTGATCGAGATCGAGCGCCGCCGCGAGCTCTTTGGCAGTGCACGAGAGCTCGGATCGCAGCGTTTTTATTTCTGCGGGCTCATTTTTTGGTCTCGTTGGGGCTCCGCCCCAAACCCGGAAAAATACTCGATTCGCTACGCTGCGCTTCGCGAATCTCGGGGCTCATTCCGAGCTGCCGCCGGCGATCGTCATCTTCGCTACGCGGATCGTCGGCGCAGCCGTGGCGGTGCGCAAATCCAAGTCGCTTCCGATCACGTCGATGGTCTTCCAGAGATCGTCGACGTTGAGCGAGATCGTCACCTCGCTCACGGGAAACGCGAGCTCGCCGTTTTCGATCCAGAAGCCCGCCGCGCCGCGCGAGAAATCTCCCGTCGTCGCGTTGAAGCCGAAGCCCATCATCTCGGTGACGTAGAGCCCGCGCTTCGTGCCCTTCACGATCGCTTCGTTCGAGTCCGTGCCCGGTTGCAAGACGAAGTTCGTCGTCGACACGCCGACTCCGGCGCCGCCGCCGCGCGACGCGTTGCCCGTGCTCTCGCGACCGAGCTTGCGCGCGGAGTAGCTGTCGCAGAGGAACATGCGGAGCATTCCTTTTTCGACGACGACGTTCTTGCGGCTCGCGAGGCCTTCGCCGTCGTATGGGCGCGATCCCGGCGCGCGCAAGATGAGCGGATCGTCGGTGACGGTGACGAGATCGCTCGCGACGCGCGTGCCTTCGCGATCGACGAGGTAGCTGGATTTTCGCCAGATCGAGCTTCCGAGCGTGCAGCTCGAGAGGAGGCCGAGGATCGATCGCGCGGCGTCCGGATCGAACACGACGGGCGCCTCGCACGTCGCGACGGTGCGCGCGCCGAGCTTGCGCAACGTGCGGCGCGCGGCTTCTTGTCCGACGTCTTCTGCGCGATCGAGCTCGTCGAAGAATCGCTTCGCGGTCCAGTGATAGCCGCGTCGCTTCTTGCCGCCTTCGTCTTCCGCGATCGGAACGACGCTCAGCGACGAGTACGAGCCTTCGTACGCCGCACGAAACCCGCTCGACAAGACGATCGCCGCGCCGCCCGCCGTTCGTCCGAACGTCGCGCCCTCGCTGTTCGAGATGCGTTTGTCGAACGCGCGCGCTGCGTCCTCGCCGCGCTTTGCGATGGCGATCGCTTCCGCCGCGCCGATGGACCCGCCTTTCGGATCGTAGAGCTGGAGGTCCGGCACCTTCGACGGATCGCACAAGAGCTTCGGATCGGCGGGGCCCGCGAACGGATCTTCTTGCGAGAGCTCCGCGAGCTCGAGCGCGTCGCTCACGAAGCGCGCGATGCCCTCTTCGGACAAATCGCTCGTCGACGTCGACGAGACGCGTTTGCCCTTCATCACGCGAAGACCGGCCGCATGATGCCCGGCTTCTTCGACGAGCTCCGGCTCGCCGAGCCGCACCTTCGCCGAGAGCTCGGCGCCGCTGCGAAGGATGCATTCTGCAACGGTCGCTCCGCCCTTCGTTACGCGCGCCACGATCGCGTCGCCGAGCGCGAGCAGCTCATCGAGCCTTTTCGTCATGCGCGAGAAAGTATCACGCGAGCGTCGCGATGAACTCCGCGATCTGCGTCAACGTCATCTCCTTCGACGCGAGGCCCGCGCGAACCACCGCGCCCGGCATGCCGTAGACGACGGCCGTCTCCGCGGACTCGGCGATCACCGTTCCGCCTGCCGCGCGAATCGCGCGCGCGCCTTCGACGCCGTCGTCGCCCATGCCCGTGAGGACGATGCCGATCGCACGCGGTCCCGCGACGGCCGCGCTGCGCAAGAGTCGATCGCCGCTCGGCACGTAACGATCGCCGGCCGCCGGCGGCGAGAGCTTCGCGTAGAACGAGAGCTCCTGCATCACGACATCCATGCACTGGCGTCCCGGGCACACGAGCCCGCTCTTTGCGAACAATCGATCGCCGTCTTGCGCTTCGGAGAAACGAATCGGTCCGCGCTTCGCGAGGCGCTCGGCGAACGTGCGCGTGAATTTGTCCGGCATGTGTTGCGCGATGACGAACGCGGCGGGCACGGGTTTCACGATGCGTCCGAAAATGTCGAGGAGCGCGCCGGGGCCGCCCGTCGAGCACGCGATCGCGACGATCCATCGCGGCGCGTAATCGCCCGACCACTTCAGCGTCGGACGCCCGTCCGAGCTCGGCGCTTCGCCGTCGGAAAAAATTCCGCTCGGCATGCGCCGCGGCGGAAGACGCACGAGCTTCGGCTTGATCGTGCGCAGCGCGAGGACCTTCGCGAGGATTTGATCTTTGAGCTCGCGCGCGTCTGGCGCGATTTTCTGATCGGGCTTCGTCACGAAGTCGAGCGCGCCGAGCTCGAGCGCTTTGAACACGTTTTCTTTTTGCGCGTACGACGAGACGACGATCACCGGCGTCGGCTGCTTCGACATCAAGATGCGCAGGAACGTGAAGCCGTCCATGCGCGGCATCTCGAGATCGAGCGTGATCACGTCCGGCTTGAGCAACGTCGCGAGCCTGAGCGCTTCCTCGCCGTCGGCCGCCTTGCCGACGACTTCGACGTCGGGGTGGTTCGCGAAGATGTCGGCGATGTTGCGCCGGTTGTACGCCGAATCATCGACGACGAGCACGCGAAGCTTGTTCAAGCCGGAGCCTCACCTTCGCGCATGCCGTGGGGCTTTCGATACACGAGATCTTCGCGCAAGTGTAACAGCTCGAACGCTGTGGTCACGTTGAGAAGCGACTCGGAGTGCCCGAGCAAGAGCACGCCGCCCTGGTAGAGGCGCTCGTGGAACATGTCGATGGTGCGCTTGCGCGCGTGCGCGTCGAAATAGATGAGCACGTTGCGGCAAAAAACGGCGTCGACGCGACCGATGAGCCGCGTCCGCTCGGCGTCGAGCAAGTTCATCGATCCGAAATGGCAGAGCGAGCGAACGCGATCGACGACGTGGTAGCCATCGGGGCGCTCGATGAAATAGGCGCGCTTCGCGTCGGCGGGCGTGGCGCGAAAGCTCGACGGCCCGTACACAGCGCGCCGCGCGGCTGCGATGCAACGCTTCGAGATGTCCGAGCCGAAGACCTTCACCTCCCACCCGTCGAAGAGCCCCGACTGCAAGATCAGCATCGCGATCGTGAACGTCTCTTCGCCCGTGGAGCAGCCCGCGCTCCATATCGTCAAGCGTTTGCGCGCTTGCGCTTGCGCGTGGAGCATCGGCAAGACTTCGGTCGAGAACGAACGGAGCTGATAGTCCTCGCGGAAGAAATACGTCTCGTTCGTCGTGAGCAGATCGATCGCTTCTTCCCACTCGCTCGCCGCGCGCGGGTTGAAGCGGAGGTACTGGTAGTAGTCGGCGAACGTCGGCGCGCCGACGACGGCGAGACGCTCGCGCAATCGCCGCTCGATCGATGGACGCGCGTCCGCGGAGAAGCTGAGGCCGGTGCGTTGCGCGAGCAGGTCTCGCAGAAGCCGGAACTCCTCCGGCTTCAAGAGCGTTCCGCCCTCGAACGTCGAGCGGCTCACGCGATCTCGCCTCCGAACGGTCCCGCGAGCGCGAGCATGATCGCTTCGCGCACGCCGGTGTCCGCTTCGCGTTCGAGGCGCGTGCGCAAGAGCGCGAGCGCGTCGTCGCTTCCCTCCGCGCCGAGCACTTCGGCCGCGAGGCGCCGCACTTCCCACGATGGATGCTCGAGCGATCGACCGACGCGATCGAGAGCGCGCGCGCTCGGCGCGCGACCGAGCTCCGAGAGCGCGAGCTTGACGACTTCGTCGCTCGCGTGATCGAGCGCGCGCACGAGACCCTCTTCGGCGCCGAGCTTGCCGAGCGTCGCCACCGCCGCGCTCGCGATCGCTGGGTCCTCCCGTGAAACGAGCGCGGTGCACACTTCGAGCGCACGCTTCGCGTCTGCTTCCGAGAGCGCGGAAGCGGCTGCTGCGATGATCTCGGGATCTGCCGCCGACGCGACGAGGTTCGACAGCGCCGTTGCGTGGCGCAGCGTTCCCAGCGCGCGAATCGCGGCGAGCTGCACGTCGCGCTCTTCATCGGCGAGCGCGCTCGCGACCGCTTCGCCGGCATCTTCGCCGCCTATCGCGGCGAATGCTTCGATCGCGGCACGTCGCGCGCGTGCGTCGCCCGATCCAATCGCGCGCTTCAAGTAGTCGATCGATCCGGCGGGCGACCCGCGAAGCGCGGTGAGCAAGACGCATCCCGCGACGGTTCGTGATGCGTCGCCTGCGAGGTGCGCGAACGCGTCGCGCGCGTCGTCGGGATGTTTCTCCGCCAGGATCTCGATCGCGAGCGCGGCCGACTGCGGCGTGCGACCGCGATCGTGCGCGGCGAGGATCGCGAGGCGCTCGATGTCTTGTCCGTCACCGAGCGCGCCGAGCACTTGCGCGGCCGCCGATGCGACGTCATCCGACTCGTGACCGAGCGTCGCGCGGACGACCGCGAGCGCGCGATCGTCGAGGCGACCCGTGAGCGTCGGCACGACGAGAAGGAGCGCAGCGTGGCGCGAAGGCGGCTCGCGTTCGCCGACCGCGAGCAGCGCGGGAAGCGCAGCCGCGCCGAGGAGCGACACGGCCGTCTCCGCCGAGCGCGCGAGGAGCGGATCGAGCAGCGCGCGCACGATCGCCGGAGCGGCCTCCGCGTCGCCAAGCAACGCGAGCACGGTCAGCGCGGCGCCGCGAATCTGCGCGTCGTCTTCGTCGAGCTGGTGCACGCGCGGACCGGCGTCGAGCGCTTGGAGTCGCGCCGCGACTGCGTCGATGGAGAGCCCCTTTTGCATCGACGAGAGCAGCCACTCCGCGAGCGCGACGAGCGCCGCGCGCGCAAACGCGACGTTCGCATCGAACAGCGCAGCAGCGAGCGCGAGCCCGCACGCCGCGTCCGCGCATCGCGAGCACGCCGAGAGGACCGCGCCGCGCAAGACCGGATCGGCGAGCAGCGGCTCGAGCAAGCTCCACTCGAGCGTCGCTTCCAAACGCGCGAGCGCGCCGAGCGACGCGAGCTTCATCAGCGGCTCCGATCGCGGGATCACGCTGCGCAGCGCGCGCACCGCCGTCTTGCGTGCATCGTCGCCGGCGAGCGCGCTCGTGCCGAGCGCTTCGGCCGCGGACTGTCTCACGTTGGCGTCTTCGTCGTTCAGCGCACGCGCGAGCGCTTCGGCGCTGCGCAGATCGGGCACGCCGCCGAGCACTTCGATCGCGAGCTTCTTGCCATCGGCGTCGAGCGCGCCGAGCGCGGCGATCGCCGTGGGCACGGCGTCCGGTCCGATCGCGACGAGCGCTTCGACCGCCGAATTGCGCAGCCCGACGTTGTCGCGATCACCGAGCGCCGCGCCGAGCTCGCGCAGCACGTCCGCGCGCCGCGGCGCGAGCACCGCCGACTGCGCCGCCTCTTTGCGAACGCGCCAGTTCGTGTCGGCGAGCGCGCGCACGATGAGCTTGGGCGCGCCTTCGCTGTCGTCGCTCGCGAGCGCTTGCGCCGCGAGACGTCTCGTTTCGGGATCGCTCGATGCGAGCGCGTTCGTCACTCGAACCTCCGTGGCGGAACCGTTCGGCGTTCTTCCTCGTCCGGTGGCGGCGGCGATGCGAGCGCCGACGGATCGACCAGCTCGGCGAGCTTCGCGATGTCGAGCACGAAGACGAGCTCGTGCGCGTGCGTCGTGACGCCTTCGAGGCTGCGCACGTCCGCGCCGTGCGAGACCGCGGGCGCGGGTCGCATCTCCCCGCTGCGGAAGACTTCCGTCACGGCGTCGACGACGAGCGCGAACGACATCGCGCGTTCGCGCACGACGATCCACTTCGTGCGCGGCGACGTCTCCACGCGCACGCCGAACCGAACGCGCAGGTCGACGATCGGAACGACCTCGTCGCGATAATCCGCGACGCCCACGATCCACGGCGGCGCGCTCGGCAAGACGACGACGTCGAGCGGGTTCACGATCTCGCGCACCCCGCCGATGAGCACGCCGTAACGCACGCCGCCGACGATGCACTCGACCAAATTCTTCGAAGGGTCCTTGCGGCCGAATCGATTCATATGACTTCGCTCGCGATCGCTGCGCGCAGATCGAGCAGAACGAGCACGAGCTCCTTGCCTTCTCTCGGTCGCCCGACGCCGACGAGATATGCGGGTTGTTCGCCGCCGAGCACGCTCGCTGCTTCGATCTCGGATTCGGCGAGCCGGTACACCGAGAGCACCTCGTCGACGATCAGACCAACGTGCTCGTCGGGACCGAGCTGGACGAGCAGGATGCGGCTCTTCGCATCGAGCGGCGCTTCGACCAGCGAAAAGCGGCGCCGCAAATCCATCACGGTGACGAGCCGACCGCGCACGCTGACGACGCCGATGATGGGCGACGGCGCGCGCGGGACTTCGGTGATGGGCGGAGGCCGGAGGATCTCTCCGACGACGGAGATGCGGACGGCATACGTGTCGCCCGCGAGGACGAACGCGAGATACTCGGTGCGCTTCTCGTCGACGGCCGTGCGCTTCGCGAGCGCGCCGGGACGCTTCTTCGCGACGGCCGTCACGATGGCAACCTCTCCGCCGCAGCGACTTCCGCTTTGTCGTGCGATGCGAACGCTTCGTCGACGAGCGCGCCCACGTCGAGCACGAGCGCGACGCGTTGATCGCCGAGCTCCGTCGCGCCGGCGAATCCCGTCGTCGCGCGCAGCGTGCGTCCGAGCGCCTTGATGACGATGTCTTGCTGCCCGATGAGCCCGTCGACGACGAACCCAACGCGGCGATTGCCGACGGCCGTCACGACGATGAATCCGTGCGGCGGCGGCGATGACGTCGTGTGGCCGAAGAGCCGCGCGAGGTTGCACAGCGGGAGCGTTGTACCGCGCACGGTCATCACTTCGCGACCTTCGAACGTTCGCGTCGCGCGCGTGTCGTACACGATCGCCTCTTCGACGCTCGCGAGCGGCACCGCGTACGTGCGACCGGCGACCTCCACGAACAGCACGCTGATGATCGCGAGCGTGATCGGCAGCGTGATCGTCACCTTCGTGCCGATGCCGACGTCGCTCGACACCTCGACGATGCCGCCGAGCTTGCCAATGTTCGTCTTCACGATGTCCATGCCCACGCCGCGCCCCGACAAATCCGTCGCCTCTTCGCGCGTCGTGAAACCCGGACGGAAGATGAGCATGAGCGCGTCACGCGGAGAAATGTCGCGAGCCTCTTCGGGCGTGAGCACGCCGCTCTTCACCGCGACGGAGGCGAGCTGCTTCGGATCCATTCCGCGCCCGTCGTCTTCGACTTCGAGCAAGACTTGGTTGCCCTTTTGGAATGCGTTCAGTGCGATCGTTCCGATCGGCGGTTTTCCCGCGCGGATTCGATCGTCGCGTGGCTCGATGCCGTGGTCGAGCGCGTTTCGGATCATGTGCATCAGCGGATCGCTCAGCTCTTCGACGATGAGCTTGTCGAGCTCGGTCTCCGCGCCCGTGATGACGAGGTTCACTTGCTTGTCGTGCTCGCGCGAGAGTTGGCGCACGACGCGCGCGAGCTTCTCGAACGCTTGCCCGAGCGGCACCATGCGCACTTCGAGGATGCCGCCCTGCATCTGCGCGAGGTGGCGTTCGAACGAACGGTGCAGTCGCAAGAGCTCCTGCATGAGCGGGCGCATGTCCGCGCGACCGCGCAATCGATCCGCGACGGCCATGAGCTCGGTGCGCACGATCGCGAGCTCGCCGACGACGTTCATCAGATGATCGAGCTTGCGGATGTCGACGCGCACCGTTTGAGTCACGGAGCGGAGGGACATCTCGCGAACGTCGGCGGGCGGAACGATGGATTGCGCCGTGAGCCGCGGGAGCTCGCCGAGCACTTGCGTGCGCGACTCTTGCGAGAACCCTTCGGGTGGAGCGCTCGGACGCATCGAAATGCCGGCCGGCGGGAGCGAAGTGCGCGCGGGCATGGGCCGCCGCGGTACTTCGTCGATCGTGAGTTGGTTGCCGGAGAGATCCTGACGAAGACGATCGACGCGCTCTTTGCTCGCGATCAAAATCTCGAGCTCGATCGCGTCGGCGTCCGAACCGCCGCCGGTCGGCAAGTACGTGATGATCTCTCCGTAAGGGCGCGCCTTCGCTTTGAGCTCGTCCAGCGCGGAGTCGATCGTCGCGAGCGGAAACTGCACGCGCAGCTTGTAGAGCGACATCCCGTTCTGGATGTTCGTTCGCAGGCGATGCTCCTCGTATTCGGTGAGCACGCCGAGCAATCCGGGATCGAGCTCGTATTGTGCGACGGGGCTCGCGCCGCCCGCGCGCCCGCGATGCGAAACTTCGCCGAGCGCGACGAGCAGCGCCTCGACGTCGACGGAAGGATCCGCGCCGCTGCCGCGTTCGACGGTGAGAAGAAGCCCGTAGAGCTCGACGGCGCGAAACACCGCGTCGAGCACGCGCTGCGAAAGATCGATTCTGCCGAGCCTGAGATCGTCGAGCACTTCTTCGAGCTCGTGCGAGAGCCCCGACATCATCGACGCGCCGAAGAGCCCGCTGAGTCCCTTCAGCGTGTGCACCGCGCGGAAGACGTCGTTGATCAATTCGGGATCCGAACGCCCCGCCTTCGAGAGCTCGTCGAGCGCGAGCACGTCGCGACCGAGCCCGTCGATCAGCTCCTGCGCCTCGGAGAGAAACTCCTCGCGCGCGCGGTCGCCTTCGCCTTTTCCGCCGCCACCTTGCTCCGCCATCAGCTACCCGCTTGCGCGAGCACTTCCGCGCACGCGTCGACGAGCTTCTCCGCGGCGAAAGGCTTCGCGACGAATTTGTTCGCGCCGAGCGCGAGCCCGCGCTCGACGTCGCGCTCCGTCGATTGGGTCGAGATGATGAGGAGCGGCGTCTTCTTGTGATGCTCGCTCTTGCGCACGAATGCGATGAGCTCGAGCCCGTTGATGTCACCCATGTTGATGTCGGTGATGATCAAATCGTACGGCCCGCGCGGGAGCATGCGCATCGCCTCGAAGCCGGACTTGGCTTCGGTGACTTCGGCGGCGGACCCGAGCCGCTGCGTGAACGACTCGCCTTCGAGCACGGCACGCACGAACGCGCGCGTGGAGGCGGAGTCTTCGACGATGAGGACTCGGCGGGACATCGAAGGAAGAGCGTATCAGAACGGAGACGAAGACGGGGACGGGGGCAGGGACGGGGACGGGGACGGAGACGGAGGCGGGACGAGGGAGTTTGGGTGGTTGGTGGAGTGGGGCTCGCTCGGCTGATCCATTTTCGCAACGTGCTCGGACGCGTCAAGGTCAAGCCGTCGCTGCGCGACGGTCGGCTTCGCCGAACCTTGACACGTCCTGCGCGCGTTGCGGTGCGGGTGGCGCCTTCACGAGAGAAGGCGAAAGGAACCATCCCATGCTGCGAATTTACGAAACGTCACTGTCGATGCTGAAGCGGCTCCGCGGAGTGATTGGTGCGATCGAGAAGCGTGACTCGGATCTCGCTCGTCAGCTTCGGCGAGCGAGTGCGAGTGTCGCGCTCAACATCGCCGAAGGTTCGTATGCGCGAGGTCGCAATCGTCCGATGCTCTACAACGTCGCGCTCGGAAGCGCGAAAGAGACACGCGCTTGCATCGACGTTGCGATGTCGTTTGACTACCTCGATGCGTTCGATCGAGAGCTCGACGCGGAGCTGCACTCGATCTGCGCGGTGCTGTACCGACTTACGAGGTGAGTCGGTAGAGCGTCGCTGCAATTCGGTCGAGACGATCGCGAAGCGCTTCGTCGATCGTCTCGACGTGATCGAAGACCTCGGCGACATCGAGGCATGCGCGGACTTCTTGAGTGGAGCCGAGCGCGGTGCGAAAGCGTATGCGTTCGTTCCCGCCAGAGCTTCCGATCGCCTCGGCAGTGTTGAGAGCGATGCTGCTCGCCGCGCGCCGTAGCTGCCGCGCGAGATCCGGATCTCGTCGCGAAATCTGTTTCACGATGGGCGCAATCAACCGAAGCGTTTCGATGATGAACGGATAAATCTTCAGCATGGTGAGTCTCCTTCTCTCGCGAGAGTGCGAGGACTCACCCCGCAGCCACGGCGCGCAGGGCTGATCAAGGCTCGGCGAAGCCGACCGTCGCTCCTGCGACGGCTTGGCCTTGAGCAGCCCGAGCACCGTGGCACAATGAGAAATAGCAAGACGGACCCGGATTCGGAGACGGACCCGGATTCGGAGACGGATTCGGAGACGGAGACGGACTCGGAGACGGCGACGGCCACGGAGTCGGCTGCTACGCTCCTCACTCGATGGATCCCGCGAAGACCGCCGCAGCGCTCATCGTCGGCAACGAGATCCTCTCCGGAAAAATCGAAGAGAAAAATCTCGCCGAGCTCGCGCGGCTCCTTCGTGAGCTCGGGATTCGGCTCGCGCGTGTCGTCGTCGTGCCCGATGAGCTCGACGTCATCGCGAAGGAAGTCGCCGAGCTTTCGCGCGCGCACGACTGGCTCTTCACTTCGGGCGGCGTGGGGCCGACGCACGACGACGTCACCATCGACGCGGTCGCGAAGGCATTCGGCGTCAAGACGAAGCTCGCACCAGAGATGGTCGCGATGATTCGCGCGCACTACGCCGAGCGCACGACGGACAACCACCTCCGCATGGCGCTCGTGCCCGAAGGTGCTGCGCTCGAGGTCAACGACGACATCCGCTGGCACACGGTGCGAATGAAAAACGTCTGGTGCCTGCCCGGCGTGCCCGAAGTGTTTCGGATGAAGCTCGCCGTCGTGAAGTCGCATCTTCTTCGCAGCGGGACTGCCGGCGCACGCTTCGTCTCGCTCGCGGTCTACACGAAGATGGACGAAGGCGATCTCAAGCCGCTGCTCGATCGCGTCGTCGCCGATTTCGCGGACGTCGAGGTCGGCTCGTATCCGAAATGGCGTGACCCGCTCTACAAAACGAAGATCACGTTCGATGGACGCGACGAGGCTCGCGTTCGAAGAGCGCACGACGCATTCGTCGCGACGCTCCCCGAAGGCGAGCCTCAGGGGCATGGGGCGGAGCCCCATACGTGACTAGCCCTGCGGTGCGTCGATCACTTCGGGCTCCTCTTGCTTCAGCTCCGTCGCCAAGTTGCCGAGGACCTTCGACACGTTCGTCAGCGTGCGCGCGCTCGTCTGGAGCGCGAGCTCCGCGATCTTCAAACCGTACGAAGCCCACGCCTCGCCCACGTCGAACAAAGTGTCCACGACCGATTCCGCTTTTTCGTTCTTCTCGTTGTTCATGACGACTTCTCCTTCTTCTCTTTTTCTTTTTCTTCGTGCTTGGGCATGCAGTCGTCGCACACGAAAATGCGCGCGACGCCGCCGCTCACGTTGGGATCGATGAGACCGAGGTGCGCGTGATCGCCCGCGGCGAGCTCCACGTCGCACTTCGCGCAATGCGTGACCTGCGCGACGCGCACGTCTTGGAACGCGTAGACGTCGGCGAGCGGGTCCAACCGGATTTTTCGGCGGAGCTTCTCGCGCTCGCTTTGGAGCGACGTGGCCGCTTTGCGAAGGCGCTCCTCCACGCGGTCGCCCGCGGCGTCCGCCACTTCGAGCGCGTCCTCGAGGATCGTCCGCACGAGATTCGACACCGGAACCCGCAGGTTTTGGGCGAATCGCTTGAGCTCGGCCTCCAGCACGGCAGGTACGCGCGTGTGCAGGACGCGCTCTTTCTTGTCGTCTCGAACGCTTTCTTCCGTGTCCGTCTCGGTCGCTTCCGGTTCCATGTGGCGCTTCCCCTTTGTGTCACGCCGTGATACATATGTCTCACGTCGTGACACGTCAAGGGCGCCGTTGTGTTTTTGCCTCGTTGGTCTGTAAACTTCGGGCGATCGGCGCGTAGCGCACGACCTAAGACATGTGGAAGCTCGTCATCGAGGACGATGAAGCGAAGCGGACGTCAGTTCCGCTGACGCGCGACGACTACACGATCGGGCGCAAGGAGGGGAATACCATCCGCCTGACGGAGCGAAACGTCTCGCGCGAGCACGCGAAGATTCACAAAGCGAACGGCGTGCCGATCGCTTCGCCTGATTCGCCGTTCGTCCTCGAGGACATGAACAGCTACAACGGCGTCTACGTGAACGGTCTGCGCGTCGCGCAACCGCAGAAGCTCCAGCACGGAGACCTGATTCAAATCGGCGACTACCGCATCGTCCTTCAAGACGAAGCGCTGACGGACGCCGAGGTCGCGAGCGGCGCGACGACGCAAGACATGAAGTCGACGGTGCCGACGGGCGTCGTCAATCGCGCGTCGCTCTTGATGGAGCGACCGAATCGTCTCGTGATGCTCGCGGGCCCGACGCCCGGCGCGGAATATCCGCTCGACGCGGAGCGCACGACGATCGGCCGCGCGGAGGACTGCACCGTCTCGGTGAACCACAACTCCGTGTCGCGCATTCACTGCGAGATCCACACGCTCGGCGACAGCCGCTACGAGGTCGTCGACAAAGGCTCGTCGAACGGCGTCCGCGTGAACGGCTCGGACTTGCGACGCAGCATCATCGAGCCCGGCGACATCCTCGAGCTCGGCGACGTGCGATTCCGTTTCGTCGGCGCAGGTCAGATCTTCTTACCCGGCGTCGGTGATAGCCAGCAGCTCGAAGCGATCGCCGATCGCCCGCCGCAATCGCTCCGCCCGCAGCAAGTCGGAGGCAAGAGCTTGCTGCCGTTCGTGATCGTCGGTGCGGTCGTCGCGATCGCCGTTGTCGTTGGCTTTGCGATCATGAACCGCCAGCAAACGCAGCAGCCCATCAACGAGACGCATCCGACCGCGGACGACCCCGAGCAGATCGCGCTCCAAGCGGCGAAGAAGGAATGCGACGAGGGCAACTGCGACCTCGCGCACGATCGCCTCGTCGCGAAGATCGCGAAGACGTCACCGCTTCGTCAGAACAGCGACTTCCAGAACATCGAGACGCGCTGGGCCGATCAACAGCTCGGGCTCGCGGACAAAGAACCGGATCCGACGAAGAAGCGATCGCTTCTTCGCACCGTGCAAGCAGACGACGCCGTTCCGCTCACGCGACGCAACATCGCGAACGCGAAGCTCGCAGAGCTCGACGCGGCGACGAACGTCACGCCCTCGGGGACCGTGCCGCCGCGCCCGAGCGCGACGCAAACCGCGACGGCGCCAACGAACACCGCCGTGACGACCGCGACGACGACCGCCACGGCAACCGCCACGCACACCGTTTCGCATCCGACGGGCGGCAGTGTGTTCTCGACGGCGAGCAGCTTGGTCACGTCGGGCGACAACGCGGGTGCGCGCGCGCTCCTCGAGCCCCGCGTCTTCGGCGCCGGCCGCGCGACGCCCGACGAGGTCAACTTGCTGAAAGGCATCTGCAAGGCTCAGCACGACAAGACGTGCTTGAGCACGATCACCACGAAGTATCCGTGACGGACGGGTGGATCGCAGTCGACGCGTACATCGCGGAGCGACTCGTTCCCGAAGACGAAGCGCTCGCGGCCGCAGCGGCTTCGGATGTTCCGCAGATCCAAGTCTCGCGCGCGCAAGGGAAGCTCTTGATGCTCCTCGCGCTCATGGTGTCGGCGAAGCGCATCCTCGAGGTGGGAACGCTCGCGGGCTACAGCACGATTTGGCTCGCGCGCGGGCTCGCCGATGGCGGTGAGCTCGTCACGCTCGAGATCGATCCGAAGCACGCGGAGATCGCGCGTGCCAACGTCGCGCGTGCGGGCCTCGCTTCGCGCGTGTCGGTGGTGCTCGGTCCCGCGCTCGAGACGATGTCGACGCTCGAGGGCACGTTCGATCTCGTCTTCATCGACGCGGACAAACCGAACAACCCGAATTATTTCGATCGCGCAGTCGCGCTCGCGCATCCCGGCACGGTGATCGTCGTCGACAACGTCGTTCGCAAAGGCGCAGTGATCGACGCCGCGAGCACGGACGCGAGCGTCCTCGGAACGCGTGCGCTCTTCGATCGCATCGCGAGCGACCCGCGCGTCAGCGCGACCGCGATCCAAACCGTCGGCGACAAGGGCTGGGACGGCTTCGCGATCGCGATCGTGGTTTAAACCCTCACGGAGGTACGGGGAGCGATCGCACGCCGTGTGCGGATGCGTTCGTGCATCCGAGCTCGACGCCCGTCGGACCGTCCTTCGTCTTGACGACTTTGAACTCGACGCGGCGGTTCTCTTCCCACGCCTTGTCGTTGTGAGCCGGGTTCGCCGGGCAGTATTCGCCGAAGCCCTTGCTGCGCAGGCGCGTGCGATCGATGCCGCGCGAGAGGAGCGCGCTCATGACCGAGTCGACGCGATCTTGCGTGAGCTTCAAGTTGTAATCGTCGGGCGCGCGCTCGTCGGCGTGTCCTTGGATTTCGAGAAGCGTGAACTCGGGATGGTGCGTGAGCGTCGTCCCGACCGCGTCGAGGATCGTGTTCGACTCGGGGAGGATCTCCGCCGAGTTCGTGCGGAACTTGATCTTCTGGAGGATCAAGATGTCGTTGCCTTGGATGATGACGTTGCCTTTGTCGGGGCAGCCGTCGTCGTCCTCGAAGCCGTTCCAAGTTTCTTTCGTGTCCTTGTTGGCTTTCACGTCGGCGTCGGTGCCGGGGCACTTGTCTTGTTTGTCCGGGATGCCGTCGCTGTCGTTGTCCGGATCGGGGCAGCCGTCTTCGTCTTGGAAGCCGTCTTTGTCTTCCGGATCGTTCGGGCACGCGTCCTGCTTGTCGGGGATGCCGTCTTTGTCGTTGTCCGGATCGGGGCAGCCGTCTGCGTCTTGGAAGCCGTCGCGGTCTTCGGGTTGGTCGGGGCACTTGTCGCGCGAGTCGAGGATGCCGTCGCCGTCGCGATCGCCGTCGCTGCCTTCGGGGCAGCCGTCTTCGTCGTGGTCGCCGTCGTGATCTTCGGGCTCGTTGATGCAGCGATCGTCGACGTCGGGAATTCCGTCGCTGTCGTTGTCGGGATCGGGGCAGCCGTCTTCGTCCTGGAAGCCGTCGAAGTCCTCGGGCTCGTCCGGGCACTTGTCGACGTCGTCTTTGTAACCGTCGCCGTCGCGGTCGCCGATCGAAGGCTCGTAGATGAACCCGATGAATCCGCGGAAGTCGGCGGCCTTCGAAGCCCGGCGTGTAACGCGGGCCTCCGCCGAGCATGAAGTAGCTGTTGCGATCGACGAAGAGCTTGATGCCGGCGGTGACTTCGTTCGACGGACGGATAGAGTCGGTCGTCGTGCCGCCGACCAAATACGTTCCGTACGTGTCGAGCACGAGGTCGAGCACTTCCGTCGCGCGGTAAGAAGCCGCGAGGCTGTACGTGAGGCGGTTGCCGTCTTGGAGCGTTGCGGGGCTCGGCGCGTCGAACATGCGCGCGTCGATCGGCGTGAGCGTCGTGCCCGACACGTCGTGTGCGCGGAAGCCGGCGTTCAATCCGAGCTTGAACTTGCCGGTCGCGCCGAATCGTTTTTCGCCGATGAGCTGCGGCCAGAGCATCCAGCCGCGATCGGCGCCCGCTTGGCGATACGCGTCGCTCACCGCGACGCCCGCTTGAAGCGCAAGCGCGAGGCCGAATCCTTTTTCGACGCGCGTGATGCGCCACTTCGCGTGGATCGCGAGAAACTCGATGTTCTGCGAGTCGAGCGCCGTTCCCGGCGCGCCCGGCGTCTTCGCGGATCCCCAGCCTGGAACGCCCGCGTTGTACGGGCCGTCGTTGCAGTTCTTCGTCGTGCCGACGATGCCGCCGTTCGGACAACCTTGGTTGAAATACTGCGGCGCACCATCGATGAGGATGATGGGCACGTCGAGACCGACCTCGACGTGATTGAAGAGACCGAGGTTGAATCCGAACGTTCCTTGGAACGAGTTCGAGATGAGGGCGTTCGTGCGACCTTGCGTGAGCGCGCCGTCGGTGCGGAGGAGCGAGCGACCGTAGTCGACGACGAGGCCGATCGAAAAATCGAGGTGACCGAGGATGTCGCTTCCGTTCGTCGCGAAGAATCCCTTCGAGTCGAGCGCGGGACGAAACAGGTGCGTGTCGAGGCCGTCGCCGCCTTTGGAGTCTGGCGTGCTGATCAGCGGGTTATCCGCGCGTGCAGCGCTCGAAAAAGTGAAGGCACCGAGTGCCGCCGTCAGCCCGAGAACCGCCCCAATGCGCTTCATTTGCGGCGAAACGTAACACGAACATTCCGCAAAAAGCTCACTTTTGGCAGCGATTACTTGGGAACGTGCGGCTTCGCCGCACTTCCCAGCAAGAGTCATCGCGCGCGCGTGGCACGCGCGATTGCGTCATCGATCAGTTTGCTCAAGTAGCGGTCTTTGGCGTTTCCCTTCTTCTTCGCCGCTTCTTCGAGCGCGGGGACGGCGCGTTTCGCGCGCATCTTCCCGAGCGCCTCGATGACGACGGCGCGGACGGTCGGCGCGCGATCGGAGAGCGCCGTGATGAACGCATCGACGACGCGCGGATCGCGCCGCTTCTCGAGCCCGTGCGCCGCGCTCCACCGAAGCAGCGAGTCGCCATGAGCGAGCACACCGAGCAAAAGTGGAATCACGCGTTCGTCATCCACCCCGCCAAGCGCCCACACGACGTTGTGGACTTCGAGCAGCTTGGGATTCTTCGCGAGCACGCCGAAGAATCGATCCGGATCTTTCCGCTCCGCCTCGAGGATCGCCTCGACGATCAAGCCCTCTGCGTCGCGAAATCCATGCCCGGCGGGAACGTCGGGTAGGGAACGTCACCGAGGAGCTCTTTCACGCGGGCAAGACTACTCGATGCAATTCATGAGAAGCATGGTTCCGGTCGGGAGCGGCTGACCGAAGGCAATTGCCGACGGACAACCGCCCGTGTTCGCCGCGCCCATGACGTAACACCACCCGGGTTCGTTGGTGTTCGTGCACGTCGTACCGGCGTAGTTGGGCGCATTGTTCGTGCAAGCCGTCGATTGCGCGACGCTCGATGCGTTTCCACCGACGAGTTGATCGTGAACGCACACGACAGGAACAGGCGCGCTGGCGTCGCCCAGCGCGGCGAGAAACGATTGCCGAAAATATCCAAGCGTCGCTTCGCTGGGCTGACTCGCGCCCGGCTCCGCACAGCCGCTCGCTTGATTCGTCTCGTTCGCGTGCACGACGAGGAGCTCACAGTTGGCGCGACAGTCCGCGCGCGCCGGCAGCAGCGGCTCACAGTTGCCGTCGCCGGGTGGTCCGACTCTGAGCTCGAAGCTGAACGCCGTGATCGACGCGTCGTCGTAGGCAGTCCACGTCTGCCCGCACGCGAGCGCCGCGAACGCGACGAAGCCAGCGAAGAGACCTTTCACGATCGCCCATGAAGCACGCGCGAGGCCAACGAGAACGTCAGGCTTTTTCGGCGTTCGTCGCCAACTCGGTTGGTCCCTTGAGCAAGAAAGTTTCCATCTCGCCTTTGCCCTTCACCTTGATCGTCCCGCGCGGCTCGAGGACGAAATCGTCTTTGATGCGCTCGTACGTGTCGCGCGTGCATTGAATCTCGTCGGGCACGCCGCTCGACTCCATGCGGCTCGCCGTGTTCACTGCGTCGCCCCACAAGTCGTAGATGAATTTTCGTTTGCCGATGACGCCGGCGACGACTGCGCCCGAGTGAATGCCGATGCGCACGTGCAAGTCGTGGCCCGCTTCCGCGTTGATGCGCGCGAGCGCGGCTCGCATCGCGAGCGCCATGCGCGCGGCGGCGTGCGCGTGATCCGCGCGGGGCTCGGGAAGACCCGACGCGACCATGTAGCAGTCGCCTATCGTTTTGATCTTCTCGAGGCCGAGCTCCACGGCGAGATCGTCGAAGGTCGAAAAAATTCGGTTGAGCATCTTCACGAGCGCGTCCGGCGTGAGGCGCTGGCTGAGCTCGGTGAAGCCGACGATGTCGGCGAAGAGCACGGTGACCTCGGCGAAGCGATCGGCGATGGCTTTGTCGTCGTCTTTGAGGCGCGCGGAGATCGCGGCGGGCAAGATGTTGAGCAAGAGGCGCTCGGATCGCGCGTGCTCTTCCGCGAGGCGCGTCTCGGCGCGCGTCGTGTCGCTCGTGAACAAGTTGACGATGAAGACGACGGTGCCGATGACGGCGACCGCGGACGTGACGTCGAGCGCCATCGCGACCGTCTCGCTGATGGGAATGACGGCGTCGCGCACGAAGATGCGCACGAACGCGCAGCACGCCGCGCCGAAGACGCCGAAGAGGATGCGCCAGAGCCACTGATCCTCTCCGAACAAGAGGAACGCGACCGCGCCGAACAAGAAGAAGTAATAGAGAAACCCGACGCGCCCACCGAGCAGGAAGCTCGCGGTGACGACGACGAGATTCGCGGGCAAGAGCACGGCGATCTTCGCGAGCGTGCGCGCGCCGCGCGTCGTCAGCGCGAGCGCGACGACGAACATGAGCACGGCGATGATGTTCGCGATCATCGGCGCGATGAAGCGCGAGCCCGCGATCGCGTAACCGATCGCGAACGAGCCGCAGCTCGCCATGCCGATCACAGCGCTCTGGTTCGTGAAGACGAGCCGGCGTCTTTCACCAGGCGATTCGTCCGGCGTGACGCCGAGCGTGGACACGCGCTCCCAAAGGCTCAAGACGCAGATGATAGCGTGCTACCCTCCCGCGTTGTCCGTGATGCGTCTGCGAATCGTGGCTCTCTCGTGTGCGGTTATGTTTGCCGCGGTCGCACGCGCGGATTCGCCGCTCGATGGTCAGTGGAAGCAGAGCGCGCTCAAGGAAGAGTTCACCGTGCAGCAATGGCTCGCTGGTTGCGGTCCCGCGCCCGCGACGCACTCGTCGGGCGGCGGCGAGACGATTGCGGTGACGCAAGAGGGTGACGAGATCTCGTTCGTCGGCGGCGGTCGCGTCTTCAAGTCGAACCAGTGTTACGACGACATGCCGACGCTCGTCCGCGAATCGCACTCGCGCGATCCCATCCGGAAAACAGTGGAGGACCCACTGCTCGACGCCGGCCGGCGATCCGCGTCGCGCGACGATGAACACGCTCATCGCGATCACGAGCGACTCGCACATCGACTTGCTCGAGACGGGTCGCTACGAAATTTCGCTCACCGACGGCAAGTGCACCGCCGACGTGAAGCGATCGCGAAGCTACCATTTTGGTGAAGGCGACGACGCCCGTCGCGAGCGCCACGGCGACGGCGACAGCGACCGCGACGGCGAAGGTGTGCGAGCACGTCGGCGATCCCGCGCGCCTCGAGGTGCGTCCGTCGCGCAAGCTGATGAAGACGGGCGACACGTTCGCGTTCAGCGCGGTCGTGCTCGATGCCAACGGTTGCGCGACCGCGACGAAGACGACGTGGGCCGTCGAGAGCGGCGCGACCGGCGTCACCGTCGACGCGAGCGGGCTCGTCACCGTCGCGGCCGACGCACCCGAGGGCAACGCGGTGGTCGTCGCGACGGCCGCGGGCAAGAGCGCGAAGGTCAGCGTGCAGATCACGTCGCCCGCGAACTACGGAAACTTGCTCGCGACCTCCGGATTGAACGCGTCGGGCGAGAGCGACGCCGCGTCGACGGTGGTGATCGCGTCCGCCTCGCTCGGAACGTCCGGCGCGCACGTGGAGGATTCGTCGAAAAAGCGACGCATCATCTTCATCGGGGTCATCGCCGCGCTCACCGTTCTCCTCGGCGTGCTCGCGATCATCGGCGTGCGTCGATCGAAGAAGGCCGAGCGCATCGCGCGCGAAGCGGAGGAGAGGCACAACGAGCGCGCGATGGAACACGAAGCGCGCGAACGAGCGCGCGAGCGCGAGCACCAGGACAAGCTTCGCGCGCACGAAGAGAGCGTGAAGCGCGCGGAGGAGGCGAAGGCGAAGCGCGCAGCGAGCGCGGCGATGGAGTGCCCGTCGTGCCGGCGCGAGTATCCCGCGGGCAGCCAATTCTGTCCGCACGACGGGAGCAAGCTCGTCGCGCAATCGTCCACCGCGATCGGAGCGCCGCTCGGCAATGTGTGCCCCGTCTGCAAACGCGGTTACGATTCCCAGACCAAAGTCTGCCCGCACGATGGTGAAGAGCTCGTCCCTCAGGCGGCCTTCCAAGCCACCGCGCGTCCCGAGATCAGCGCGAAGCCCAAAGGAAAAATCTGTCCGACGTGCGGTGGCCGCTTCGACGGCGGAGCTGTGTTTTGCGGAAAAGACGGCACCGCCCTCGTATTGCTGAACTAGTGGCGAGGAACACGGTCGATTTCCGCCAACACATACATCTCCCCCACCGTCCAATCATAAGCTTGGAATGACGCGCGATTCTCAAATATACTTTTCACTCACCTCAATGCCCCGAAGGACTTCACCCCCGTGAAAATTTCCTGCCAGTCGTGTCAGGCCAAGTACACCATCGCGGACGAGAAAGTCCTCGGGAAGATCGTCAAGATCCGCTGCAAGAAATGTGGCGCGACGATCGTCATCAACGGCAACGAGCCAGACTCCACGCAAGCGTACGACGCGGGCGGGCAGCAACCGTCGACTACACCGCGCAGCAAGGCGGCGAGCCGTGGACGGTCAACGTCTCCGATGGCGATCAACGCAGCATGACGCTCCCGGAGATCGTGGGCGCGTACCACAGCCGGCACGTGAACGACGAGACGTACTGCTGGAAAGACGGCATGGCCGATTGGCTGCCCATCCGCGAGATCCACGAGATCATGGCGGCGATCTCGCAAGGCCCGCAGCCGACGATGAACCCCGACGTCGGCGGTTACGAGCAACAGCAACAACAGCAACCACCCGCGGACGATCAACCGACGCAAGCAGGATTCAGCTCGCTCTTCGGAATGGGCGGCCAACGGCAACAGCAACAACCGCAGAACGGCGGCGCGGCTCTCTTCGGTGGCGGCACGGCCGCGCCCGCTGCCGCAGCGACGCCGGCAGCGCGTCGCGCGGGCGGTCGTGGCGGTGGTGGCGCGGACTTGTTCGGAAGCGCCGCGCAAGCGGGCGGCGAGCAAGACGTGATGACGAGCGCATCGGCGAGCCCGCAACCCGTCGAAGACAGCAAGATGACGGGACAGCGTAACGAGAACAGCGTGCTCTTCTCGCTCGCCGCGCTGACGTCGTCAACGCACCCGAAAAGAAAAACGACACGCCCGATGGCGCAGGGCGAAGGCTCCGGCCTCATCGACATTCGCGCGCTCTCCGCGTCGATGGAGACGAAGAAGGACGGCAAAAGAAGGTCGACGACATCATGAACCTCAGCGGCGGCGGCGCGTTCAGCGCGGCGCTCGCAGCACCGGTCCTCGCGCCCGCGCCCGCGGACGCAGTCGATTACGGTCCGAGCGGCGGCAAGTCGAAGGGCAACACGACGCTCCTCCTCGGCATCATCGGCGGATTCGTGATCGTCGGATTGCTCGCAGCGGGCGGCGTCTTCCTCGCGATGAAGAGCGGCAACGCAGCGAGCACGGTGGCGAGCGCAACGACGACCGCCGCACCGACGACGACAACGAGCGCCGCGGGCACCGCAGATCCCGCAACGGGCGGTGGTGCGACGGGCAACGGCGCAACCGCGCAAAACGATCCAGGCACGGGCGGCGGCGGAGCTGCACGTCCCGGCGTCGGCGTCACGACGGGTGGAGCGAAGCCCCCGACTGGTGGCGGCGGCGGCGGTGAGAGAGTCGAGCACGGCGGTGGAGGCGGCGGTGGCGCCGTGATTCCTCCGACGACTGGTGGCGGTGGAGGTGGCGGCAAGTGCGCGCCCGGCGATCTCCAATGCGCGATGGCTGCCGGCGCGGGTCAACCGTCCGGCGGCGGTGGAGGCGGCGGCGGTGGAGGCGGCGGTGGTGGAACCTCGCCGTTCAATCCGGGCAACGCGTCCGCTGCGCTCGGTCCGATCGCATCGAGCGTCGGTGGCTGCAAATCCGCGAGCGGTCCCACGGGCACGGGTCACGCGAAGATCACGTTCTCGCCAAACGGCACCGTGACGTCCGTCGAGATCGACGGCGGGCCGTTCCCCGGCACGTCCGTTGGTGGTTGCGTCGCGGGCAAATTCCGCGGCGCGCACATCGCGCCGTTCTCGGGCGGCTCGGTCGACCGTCGGCAAGAGCTTCACGATCAACTGATCGAGAGCGCGAGGAGCACATGCGCGGCGTTCTTCTTCTCGTGCTCGTCGGCGTCGTGTTCTTGCTCGGCGTTCGCGTTGGGTTTGCCCTTCGTGGCCGAAACCTGGCCTCGCGCGGCGGCAAACAGTAAATACAACGGGTGCGTCGCGCGCTGATTGCTTCGGTCTTCGTCTCCGCGTTCGCACACGCACAACAAGCGCAGCAAGAGCCGCCTTGGACGTGGACGCAAGCGACGACGTCCGGCGTGCGCGTGGCGGACTCCGCACTCACCGATCACGAGACCGAGCTTCAGAACAAATGCGGCGTGTCGGAAGAAGGACTGCGCCATGTCGCGCAGCGGCTCCTCCTGCGCAAGACGCTCGATCTTCCGTATCTCGATCTCGACGGCCTCACGTTCGCGCAGCGCGTCGGTGGTGATCCGCACGTGTGGCCGCGCGCGTGGATCGTCTCGGGTCGCGCGATGGATCACGACTCGACGGTGAAGAAGCTCGAGCAATGGCGGACGACGTTCCACGACATCGGCGAACGGCGCTGCGGCATCGCGTCGGGTTATGCGCGCGACGGCACGCAGATCGTCGCGGCGATCGCGCTCGACGCAGTCGCGGATCTCACGACGTCGATCCCGACGCGCACGCACGCGGGCACGTGGCTCTCGGTCGACGCGAAGATGCTCGTCCCCGCGACGGGCGCGCGCATCGTGATCGTCGGACCTGGCGGCGAGCCGCACACGATTCCATCGTCGTTCGACGGAACGAACGTGCGCGGTCGCTTCGCGCCTGATCGCGCGGGCGAGTTCACCGTGCAAGTCGTCGCGGACGTCGCGACCGGACCACGCCCCGTGCTCGAAGCGAAGACGTTCGCCGATGTCGACCCGCCGCAGCGCATGCCGAGCCTCGCCGCGCCCGGCGAGTCCGCATCGAACGGCGTGACCGATGAACGCACCGCGCTCGCCGCGATGGTGCAAGCGCTCCGCACGCAGCAATCGCTCGGCGCGCTCCGCCGCGACTCGCGCCTCGACGCGGTCGCGCTCTCGCACGCGCAACGAATGAAAGACGCGCACACCGTCGGTCACGACGTCGGCGACGGCGACCCCGCCCAAAGGTTGCAGAATGCAGGTTTGTCCGACGCGTGAATCCGGCGAGAACGTCGCGCACGCGCAGAACGTCCTCCTCGCGCACCGCGCGCTCTGGCAGAGCCCGTCGCATCGCGCGAACCTCGAGCACGCGCAGTACGACACGTTCGGCGTCGCGGTGCTGGACGATCCGGACGGAAGCGTGTGGGTCGCGGAGCTCTTCGCGCGCTTCTAACGCGCACCTCGATGAGTTCCTCGCGCGACCAGGCTTGGTCGCGCGATGAGATCAGTTGAACCGGAACTCCACCGTCCACCGCATGCGCACGTTCACCGCGTGGCCGTTGCGCGTCGCGGGCGAGAAGCGGAACGTGTGGAGCGCGGCGACTGCGGCTTCATCGAAGCCGTAGCCCGCGCGGTGGAGCGGACGCACCGACGTGACGTGCCCCGCCGTGTCGACGATGATCTCGAAGGGGAGCGGCGAGCCGAGCTCCACGCCTTGCGCGATCGCTTGCTGCGGATACGTCGGCTCCGCGCCGCCGATTTTCTGCGCGCGCGTGGTCACTGCGTCGTCCGTGACGACTTCGTCTTCCGCGGCAATCGCCGGTGGCGCATTCGCGGCGCCGTGCGACGTGCCCGCATTCGTCGAGACCGTCATCTTGAAGTGCGTGCTCTCGGGGAGCGAAGTGGGCGGCGGCATCGGAACCACGTCGCTCGCGTTCGCGGGCGCGCTCGTACTCTGACGTGCGAGCACGTTGACCGGATTGGGCGTGCCGCGCGACGATTGCTTCGCGACCGACTCGACCTTCGTCACGGGGAGCTCGTCGTGCGCTTCGGTTCGTGCGCTCTCGATGTCGATTGTCTCGTCGGCGTGCGTTTGCGTTGCCGGCACCAAAGCCACGCCATGGGCGACGCCGAGCGCCGACGCGCCGACTGCGGCAGCGGCGTGAATGGCGATCGCGGAGGCGAGGGTGATGGCGAGCTTCACGAGGTTTCAGTCGTAACACGAATGCGTAGGAGCGTGCTACGCACCCCCGCACACCTTTCTTACGCGCGAGACCGCCGGGAGGATCCCTTCTTTTTCGGCTCGTGGTGATGGTGCTCGTGGTCGTGGCCCATGTGGCCGTGATCGTGCGGAATGTCGGCGATGAGCTCGAGGCCCCCGCGTTTCACGCCGCGCGTCGCCAAAATTTGGTTCGCGACTTTGCGCAGCTGGTCGGCGCGCCCGTGCATCACGATCACCTCGAGGCACATGTCCTCGCTGAGATGAACGTGCATCGACGAGCGCACCGCGGCGCCCAGTTGGTGCTGCAGCTCCGTGAGCCGCTCCGTCAAATCGCGCACGTGGTGATCGAACACGATCGTCAGCGCGGCCACCGCGTCCGCGCTCGTCGAGCCCTTCTCCTTGTCGACCTCGGCGCGCGTGAGATCGCGCAAGATCTCCGACCGCGTCGAGTGCCGCGCATCGACGATGCGATCCAAATCCTCGAGCAGGTCGCGCTCCATCGCCACACCGAATCGAACGAGCTCCATGCGCGCACCATATCGAAGTTCCGGTGGCACGTTCGTGAACAATCGTGCTACTCCGCCGAGCGCGCATGAGATCCACACTGGCCGCGCTCTGCATCCTCTTCGCGTGGCCCGCGCTCGCGCAGGATGCGGGCACCGAGACTGTCGTCGTCGTCGCGCCGTCGCTCGTCACGCGGACCGACGCCGTGTATCCGGAAGCGGCGCTGAAGGATCGCGTGGAGGGCTCCGTCGCGCTCGAGCTCTCCGTCGACGAGCGCGGTCACGTGACGAACGCGCGCGTGACGACGCCCGCGGGTCACGGGTTCGACGAAGCGGCGCTCGCCGCGACGAAGACGTTCGTGTTCTCGCCGGCGACGCGCGGCGGCGTTCCGTTCGCCGCGACGATCGACTTCACGTACGACTTTCATCTCCCGCTCGCGCCGAAGGTCGAGCCTCCACCTCGAGCGCCGGTGGTCGCGCAGACGGGAGAGGATCAGTCGACCCTCGTGCTCGCGCAGCGGCCGATCAGCGCGGCGTCGTCGTTCGTCGGTGCGCGATCGCGACTTCCAGCTTCGCCCGATCGGCAGCGTGCAGGACATCCTGCGCGTCACGCCCGGCCTCGTCATGGTGCAGCACTCGGGCGGCGGCAAAGCGAACCAGTATTTCCTGCGCGGCTTCGACGCCGACCACGGCACCGACATCGCGCTCTCGATCGACGGCATCCCGATCAACATGCCGTCGCACGCGCACGGGCAGGGCTTCTCGCGACACGAACTTCATCATCCCCGAGATCGTCGAGCGCGTCGAGATCACCGAAGGGTCCGTACTTCGCGAACCAGGGCGACTTCGCGACGGCCGGCGCGGTGAACCTCGTCTCGCGCGACGCGTTCGAGCACACCTCGGTCGGCTTCGGCTTCGGCGGCTCGCCCGGCCACGGCGCGCCCGAGCTACCGCGCGCTCTTGATCGCGAGCGCCGCATTTCGACGGACAACATCAAGGCGACGTTCGCCGCCGACGTCGGCCGGCAGAACGGCCCGTTCGACAATCCCGAGAGCTGGGACAAGTACAAGCTCTTCAACAAGGTCACGTTGCGAGTCTCGCCCGCGCCATCGCTTTACGCTCGGCGGAGATGAGCTACGGCGGAAACTGGCACGGCTCGGGGCAAATCCCCGCGCGCGCGGTCGAGCAGGGCCACGCTCGCGCTTCGGATCGATCGATCCCGACGAAGGCGGCGACACCGCGCGCCACCAGCTCTCGTCGCAGTACAAGCTCCGCCCGAACGAGAACAGCGAGCTCAAGGCGCTCGCCTACGTCGGCACGTATCGCTTCAACCTGTTCTCGAACTTCACGCTCTACGCGCGCGATCCGAACAACGGCGACGAGATCGAGCAGGTCGATCGCCGCACGTTCTACGGCGGCAAGGCGAGCTACCGATCGTTCGAAGAGCTTCACGGCGTGCGCTTCGACACGACCATCGGCGCCGACGTGCGCGCGGACGACATCCACGAGGAGCTCTGGCACACGCTGCAGCGCGTGCAGCTCGCGAGCGTCCGCAGCGACGACGTGCACGAGACGCTCCTCGGCGCCTACGTGAACGAGGAGATCACGCCGTGCGAATGGCTGCGCCTCGACGTCGGCGGCCGCGCCGACTCGCTCGCGTTCGCGGTCGGCGACAACGCTCGCGAACGACCGCGCCGCACGCGGAGCCGATGGCGCGCGCGCAGCTCTCGCCGAAGCTCGAGCCGCGGTCGTCACGCCGCTCGACGAGAAGAACGCGCAGCTCGACGTCTACGCGAACTACGGCCACGGCTTTCACTCGAACGACGTGCGCGGCGCGTTCGCGACGCCCGCGGTCACGCCGCTCACGCGCGCGATCGGCGAGGAGATCGGCGCGCGCACGCGGCTCTTCGATCGCTGGGACTTCGCAGCGGCGCTCTGGATGCTCGATCTCGCGAACGAGACGGTGTGGAACGGCGACGACGGCACGACCGTCGCGAGCGATCCGACGAACCGCTACGGCCTCGAGCTCGAGACGCGCTTCGAGATCACGCAGTGGCTCGCCGCGGATCTCGACGTCACGTTCACGCACTCGCGTTCACCGGAATCACGAAAACGGCGGCGGCCTCGCGCTCGCGCCGAAGCAGACGTGGTCCGGCGGTCTGTCTGCGCGTCACGAGCTCGGCCCTGGCATCGCGCGCGCGGGGTTTCGCTTCTACGGCATCGGCGATCGCCCCGCGTCGGACGACGGCGTCATCGTCGTGCCCGGTTTCACGCAGTTCGATCTGCATCTCGGCTATCGCCATCGCCGCTTCGACCTCGCGCTCGACATCGAGAACCTCTTCGACGGTCAGTTCCACTCCGCCGCGTTCGACACCGTGTCGCGTCTTCGAACCGATCCGACGATCGGATCGCAGATTCCATCGGGCTTCACGTGCGGAACGAACGGGCGCGTGGTGACCGCCGCGAGCGGCGGATTCGGCGGCTGCGAAGGCCTCGACTTCACGCCCGCGTACCCCTTCAGCGCGCGCCTCACCGGCACGTTCTACTTGGATTGAAGATGAAGAAGCTCCTCGCGTTCATCGGATTCTCTCTCGTTCGTTGCGACGACGCGACGATGCTCGTCGTCGACAACGCGTACGCGGACTCGACGATCGTCGACGCGGTGTGGTGGTCCGAAACGTACGTCCCCGATGCAGTTCCCGCGGGCCAAGCGTCGCCCGCGTATCGCAGCGTTCCGGGGAGCGCCGTCGCGTACGTCGTCCTCGAGCGCGATGGGCACGTGTTCGTCGCGGAGACTGCGAAGCCCGTGAGCGTCGAACGTTCGAGCACGCTGCACATCACGATCTCGCCCGACACGATCATCGGCGATTGCGCCTCGAGCACGCTCACGCAAGCGCAAGCGGACTTCATCACCGAGAGCATCTTCCCGACGCGCTTCGAAGGAACGATCTACGACGCGGCGACGTGCAAGCTCTTCACGCCCTGAGTCGACGACGCAACAAAACCATCCACGCAGCGAAGAGCACAGCACCGAACACGTTCGTGTTGCGCTCGGCAACGCTGCACCCGCACCCGCCGCTGCCTCCACCGCCGCCGCTGCCCCCGTCTCCGCCTCCGTCTCCGACCCCGCCTCCGTCTCCGACCCCGCCGTCCGGCGATTGCGCCTGCGCGCCGAGGTCTTCGTCGCACGTGACGTTTCCGCCCGAGTCCATCGACGTCACGTGTCCCGCGAGCGTTCCGCTCTTCGCAAACGTGAGCTTGTACTTGCCTTGCGGCGCGGTGATGCTCACCGTCGCCGATGTCGCGTCTTCGGTGACGGTCGAAGTCGGCGCGCTCGCGCCCGTTCCGATCACGTGAAGAAAATAATCGCGCGCTTGTCCGGTGGGCGCGACGACCTCGATGCGCGTTCCGAACGATTCGTTTCCCGTCGTCGTCGGCGGATGCGGCGTGCCTTCGACGGCGAAATTCGTGATCACGTTCGCCTTCGCGCTCGCGGGGAGCATCGTCTGCGCGTAGAGCGTCCCGCCGCCGTTCGTGAGCGTGTAGCTCGCGCCGGACACTTGCGGATTCGGCGGGGCCTGCAGCAAAAATCGCTTCTCGTACGTGGCGTCGAGCGCATCGATGCGATCGAAGATCACGAGCACGTCCGGCGCGAGATACACGAACTGCCGCGACACCTCGTCGACCTTCGGCGTGTTGCCGTTCATCACGTGACCCGGCGACGAGTACGCGCTTGTCACGTCGCACGCGACGTACGAGTGACACGACGTCTCTTCGAACGCCGTCATGTCTCCCGTGTCGACGAACGGCGCCGCGGTCTTGTGAGTCATGTACGTCGTCAGATCGGGATTCGGAAAATTGTTTCCCGCTTTGTCGCGCCGCATCGGCCGCTGCCCGCCGTCGTTCACGTTCGCGCTCGCTCCGTTTTGAATCGTGTGGAGCGTCGGAAAAAATTCTCCGGGTTGATAAATCGCGAGCGTGTTCGCGTGGACCGAGTGGAGCGAATAGTAGTTGTCCCAGTGATCGGTCTCGAAGTTGTCGTAGTAGCCAGTCGCGCCCGTGAGCTCGGCGTTCTTGAAGATTTGGAATTCGCCCGTCTCGTCGTGTTGGTGCGCGCCGAAATAATCGCCGCACGACACGTACACGAACGTGTCGCTCTTCCCCGTCCAGCCCGATCGCATGATCGCGATGTCGGCCGCGCCCCTCGAGAGCCAACGTGAAGTCGGCAGCGTGCTTCGCGGCGTCGCGCTCCCATCCTTCGATGCGTCGTAGAAGAGCGCGAGCAAGTACGCGTCGGCGCCTGCGTAGTCGTACGACGCAGGCGTGTTCGTTTTGATCTCGTCCGAGAACGCTTGTCCGAGCGTCGAGCCCGTCCCGAGCGTGAGCATGTCGATCAGCGGACGCGTGAAGAGCTGGATGTTCTGCTTGTTGTCGGTCGTGTCGCCGAAATACGCGAACGTGTAATCCGGCCGCGTCACGTAAGCGTGAAAGTCGATGTAACCGCTATAGAGAGGGCCCTCTGCTTGAAAAATATCTTCATCGGTCGCGATCGACCACGAGAGCGCGTAGACGATCGCAGAGCCGATCGACGGCTGCACGTACGTGAAGCCTTCGTGCCAAAAGTCGCCTTCGTACGCGAGCGCCGGGAAGATGATCTTCTTCCATTGATTGTCAGCGGCCGTGAGATACGAGCTCGCCTTCGTGTCTTGCGCGGTTCCTTTCAGCGCGAGGCCCGCGAGCGCGACCGAGTTCCACACGTTGTTCATGTCGTCGTGGAACACGTCGAGCGCGTAACCGCCCATGCCGCCGAGCACCCAATCCGCGTAGCCCGTGATCTGTCCTTCGATCCACGTCTTCTGCGGCGTCGTCAGCTGCGCGTCGCACCAATCGCGAACGACCGCGAGCTGGAGCATCGTGCGGCCGTTGTTCGAGATGAAGCTGTGCGCATCGGGTTGACCGGGCACGTCGCCCGCGACGGTTTGCAACGTCGCGTACGCTTTCGTGCAGCGCGCCGCGTCCGCGCTCACGATGAATCCCGCGGCGTCGTTGATGGCGGGGTAGAGCCCGCCGCCCGCCGCGAGCGCATTCGTGCAGCGCTGTTTGTAGTTCGCGTCGGTGTTGCAGCGGCTCGCGAACGTTTGCGGCGTCGTGCCGAGCCCGCCGTTTCCGAGCAAGATGCGCGGGCGATCGGTGCGGACGTTGGCCGCGTTCGCCGCGCTCGCGATCAAGAAAACGGCGAGCGCGATGAACCGCATCCCTCGATGCTACAGCTTTTTCGGTTGCTCACCCGGGGTCGCCGGAAGATCCATTCCGTGCGCGAGCTCGTTCACGGTCGCGGGGTGCTCGTCGACGGGAAGCTGCGGAAGAATCTTCGCGAGGCGCGCGCCGAGCTCTTGTCCCATGTTGCTCTTCGTAGGTGCGGGCGGCGGCGGCCACGCGCTCACGTAGTGCGCGGCTTCGCCGGGACCGCTCGCGTCGATCCACGAAACGTGGCCGGTGCCGACGGGGCGAACGTCCATGTGAACGAAGGAGCTATTCGGGTAGTAGCCGCAGCCCGTGTCGTCGAGCGTCTTGCAGAATGCAACCAATTCTTCGTTGCGAACGCCGTCGACGCGGAAGTCGAGCGCCTGCGCGCTCGCGTGGTAGCTGCCGACGCTGTTCGGCCTGAAGCCCGAGATGATGTGCATCGAAGCGCCATGACCATGGCCGAAGTGATCGGAGACTGCTTGGAGCCGCTCGAGGAGCTTCGCGTCGACGCGGTGAAGGCCCGCGATCGGCGCGCCGTGCGGCGGCCTGACGAAGCTGTCCGGTCGCGCGAGCATCGAGAGTCGATCGAGCGCGCCGTCGGCGACGCTTCCATCGCATCGCGTGAGCGAGAAGCGCTCTTCCTCAATGCCGCGTCCGATCGTGACGGGCTCGCGGACGCACGGCTTCGCTTTCTCTTTTTCTTTCTTGATCGCGGCAGCTACGGCGCGCTGCGCGCCGACTTGACGAACGCGCTGCTGAAGTTGCTCTTGCTCGCGCTCTTCGCGTGAGATCGACGCTTCCTTCTCGTGAACCTGCGACGTGTGCATCGCGGTCGTGTGAGGAGCGTGCGTCGCGTGTTGCGTCGCGTGCGTTGCCGCATGTGTCGCGTGCGAAGCGTGCTTGTGCGCAGCGAACGCGGGGACCGAAACGAGGAGGACCGAAGCCAGCGGAGCGAAGCGAAGCTGGCTGAGTTGCTGGTACTTGATGAACGAGAGCGCTGTTGCCTTCATGCGCTCACAAATGCCTACATTGACGCCCTTGGGCCAAATTTGTGATGGTGCTTTTAATGAATCGCTCGGAATTCGAGGCTTCTTATCGCAAGTTGCTCGGCGCGCACGGCGCGGCGACAACCAACACGGGATGCATCGGATGCGATCGCTGCACGGGCGCGGTCGACTCGACGTTCTGTGTAGAATGCAAACAAATCGCGCGATGCCACTACTGCCGCGCGTGCGACGACTGCACCGACTGCTCGCACTGCGCGGAGTGTCGCGGTTGCCTCTCGTGCGCCCACTCCCACGCCGCCGAGCGCTGCTCGCAGAGCGCGTACCTCGAACGGTGCGCGTCGTGCTCGCGCTGCACGTACTGCTTCGGCTGCGTGGGCCTCTCGGGAAAAGATTTCCACATCCTGAACGAGCCCTACGATCGCCAAACGTATTTCGACACGGTGAAGCGCTTGCGGCGCGAGCTCGGCATGAAGGAGCCCTGATGCGCGCCGTCGTGCAGCGCGTCTCGCGCGCGAGCGTGACGATCGATGGCGAGGTCTGCGGAAAGATCGAGCGCGGGCTTCTCGTCTATGTCGGCGTGGGTCGCGGCGATGGCGAGCGCGAGCGCACGTGGATGATCGACAAGATCGCCAACCTCAGAATTTTTTCGAACGAAGAAGGAAAAATGGATGGGAGCGTGGTGGATGTCGCCGGCGGGCTGCTCGTCGTGAGCCAGTTCACGCTCTACGGCGATACGAAGCGCGGGCGGCGTCCATCGTTCGACGCCGCGATGCCGCCGAAGGAAGCGGAGCGCGAGTACGACGCGTTCGTCGCGGCGGCGCGCGCGCGCGTTGCGATCGTCGAGACGGGGCGCTTCGGGGCGCACATGCTCGTCGATGCCGTCAACGATGGGCCCGTCACCATCCTGCTCGACACGAGCGCCGCATAAGGGGATAACGCCGGGCATGCGCATCGTCGCTGTCTTCTTCGTTTCGCTCCTCGTGCTCGCGAGCTGCGGACCTTCGATCACCCAAGTGTGTCAGGACCACGCGACGGCGTGGTGCAACCAGCAATACAAATGCGCGACGGGAACCGCGCTAACAAACTTGCAGACGCAATACGGACAGACCGCAGCCGCGTGCGCGACGTCTTACGGGAGCCAATGCGCCACCGCGCAGTCGCCGTGCGCGTTGGGAACGTCGTACGACAGCGGGCAAGCCGAAAAATGCGTGCAGGCCTATGCCGCGCTCACGGATTGCACGAAGGTGCTCGACCCGCAGCTCGCGCTCCCCGATTGTGCGACGAGCAGCATCTGCCACTGACAACGGAGTAGTATCGGCGGTTCTGGAGGGAACATGGTGAAGTCGTCTTTGGTCGCCGTCGTCGTCGTCGTTGCAGCGTGTGGTGGCAACAGCCCGCAGGACGAGTGCAACAAGATCGCGAACGTGATCTGCCAGCAGCTTTACAAGTGCGTCGACTCGTCGACGATTCAGCAGTCGCTCGGGTTCACGAGCCAAAGCGAGTGCGTGACCACCGAGCAGAACACGCTCAAATGCTCGACCGCGAAAGACACGTGCCCCGCAGGAACCCTCTACGACGGGAACGCCGCCGACACGTGCGTGAACGACTACGCCGCGGAGAGCTGCAACCAGATCTCGGCGGGCACGCAGCCGCTCAGCTGCAACTCGTCCAACATCTGTCACTAACGCGCTTCACTCCACCGTGACGGTCTTCGCCAAGTTGCGGGGCTGGTCCACGTCGGTGCCTTTGAGATCGGCCATGTGATACGCGAGGAGCTGCAACGGGAGCACCGTGAGCAGCGGGAGCACCTCGGGCGCCGCTTCGGGCACGGTCATCACGTCGTCTGCGAGGCGCACGGCTTCGGCGTCGCCTTCCGTGCAGACTGCAATGATTTGTCCCTCGCGCGCGTGGACTTCCTGCACGTTCGAGAGCGTCTTGTCGCGGTGGCCGTCGCGCGGCGAGAGCACGACGACGGGCATGTTCTCGTCGATGAGGGCGATGGGGCCGTGCTTCATCTCGCCGGCCGCGTAACCCTCGGCGTGGATGTACGAAATTTCCTTGAGCTTGAGCGCGCCCTCGAGCGCGATCGGAAAACCGGTGCCGCGGCCGAGGAAGAGGAAATCGTTCGCGCGGAGATGTTTCTTCGCGATCGCGCGCGCGTGATCGCTTTGCGAGAGGACGTCGCGCATTTGCGTGGGGACGTGCCAGAGCGCGTCGAGGACGCGATGCGCGCTCGCCGCGTCGAGCGAGCCGCGGCTGCGACCGATGTGGACCGCGAGCAAGAGGAGCGCGGCGAGCTGCGTCGTGAAACACTTCGTCGACGCGACGCCGATCTCGGGACCGGCGTGCGTGTAGAGCGCCGCGTCCGAGATGCGCGGGATGGCGCTGTCGAGGACGTTGGCGACGGCGAGCACGTGGGCGCCGTGCGATTTGGCGGTCTTCACGGCGGCGAGCGTGTCGAGCGTCTCGCCGCTCTGGCTCACCGCGACGACGAGATCGTCCTTGTCGAAGACGGGATCGCGGTAACGCACTTCGCTGCCGATCTCGACGACGGACGGAACGCGCGCGAGCTGCTCGATCCAATAGCGCCCGGCCATCGCCGCATGCGAGCTCGTGCCGCACGCGATGAAGTAGACGCGGCGAATGCGCTTCGCGAGATCGACGGACACGCCGATCTCTTCCGGGACGACGTTCGCGCTCTCGAGATCGACGCGACCGCGCAGCGTGTCTTCGACGGCGCGCGGTTGCTCGTAAATCTCCTTGAGCATGAAATGTTTGTAGCCGCCCTTTTCGGCCTGCGTCGGTGACCAATCGATGCGCCTCGGCTCGCGCGTGACGGGTGCGCCGTCGATCGTCGAGAGCGTCGCGCCGGTCTTCTCGAGGACGGCCATCTCGCCCTCGTGGAGAAAAATCATGTCGCGCGTGTGCTCGAGGATCGCGGGGATGTCGCTCGCCGCCCACGTCTCGCCTTTGCCGAGGCCGATGACGATCGGGGACTCGTTCTTCGCGACGACGATGCGGCTCGGCTCGTTCGTCGCGATGACGGCGATCGCGTATGCGCCTTTCACGCGGGCGAGCGCGAGGCGCACGGCGGTCTCGAGATCGTGGCTCTGGCGCATCGCTTCGTCGACGAGGTGCGCGACGATCTCGGTGTCGGTGTCGCTCGAGAAGTGAACGCCCTTCTTCTCGAGCTCGTGACGGAGCACGACGTGATTCTCGATGATGCCGTTGTGCACGACGGCGACGCCGCCCGCGATGTGCGGGTGCGCGTTCGACTCGATGGGACGACCATGCGTCGCCCAGCGCGTGTGCCCGATGCCCATCGTGCCGGTGAGCGGGTTCTTCGCGATGGCCGCGTCCAAGTTGTGGAGCTTGCCGACGGCGCGCGCGATCTCGACGGCGCGCCCCGAGTGAATCGCGAGCCCGGCGGAGTCGTACCCGCGATACTCGAGCTTGTGCAGACCGGAGAGCAGCAGCGCCGCGCACTGCTTGTCACCGACGTAGGCAACGATTCCGCACATCCTGGCTAGCTACCATTCTCTGAACGACCCGTTGACAGTTTCGTATCGAGGATATATTCAACTAAAAGGTTGAATATGCTGGAGCGCACGTTTTCAGCCCTGTCGGACCCCACGCGTCGCGCGATCGTCGAGCGGCTCATGCGCGGCCCGCGGCGCGTGACCGAAATCGCCGAGCCGTTCGACATGTCCCTCGCTGCCGTCTCCAAGCACATTCAGGTGCTCGAGAAGGCGGGTCTCGTTCATCGGAAACGCGACGGCCGCGAGCACGTGCTCACGCTCGACGCGCAGCCGCTCCGCGAGGTCGCGCGCTACGCGTCGCGCTTCGAAAAATTCTGGAACGAAAAACTCGATCGCCTCGAAGCATTCGTCGCGTCGATCGAAAAGGAGAAACCGTGATGACGTTCGCCGTGAAAGTGAATCGAACCATTCCCGCAGCCGCCGAGGTCGTCTACCGCGCATGGACGGAGCGCGAGCAGCTCGAGAAATGGATGGGCGGCAAGTTCAACATCCACTTCGCCGTCGAAGGCCTTTACCACTGGGAGCACACGCACGCGGGTCGCGCGTGGGCGCACTACGGTCGTTTCCTCGCCCTCGAGCCTTCGAAGCGCATCAAGCTCACGTGGATGTCGGAGGCGACGCGCGGGCTCGAGTCGATCGTCGAGATCACGCTCACGCCGAAAGACGGCGCGACGGAGCTCGTGCTCACGCACACGAACCTGCCCGACGACGAGATGGGTCGCAATCACGAAGCGGGATGGAACGCGATCGTCGACGGGATGGTCGAGAAGATCGCGCGCTGATCACTCCCCGCAAGAGAGCGGCGGGAGCTCGGCGCGATCCACACCGTCGGCGATTTGGCGCGCATGTCCGAAGAGCTGACGAAACGTATCCACGCGCGCCATGACCGACGCGTTGCGCGTGCGCTCGTCCGAATCCATCGCGCTCATGCTGACGACGCCGACGATCTCGTGACTGCCGCGCGAGAACACGGGGCCTCCCGAGTCGCCCGGACAAATCGACGCCGTCATTTGAATCGTGCCGCTCGCGATGCCGCCGACGTCGCCGCCGAGCCTCACGGTGCGATGAATGCCGTCGGCGGAGAGCGCGCAGCGCCCAAAACCCGCTGGATCGAGCGTCTCGCCGACGCGCGGCGGAGCGTCGAGGCGCGCCGTGTAAGGCGTGATGCCGATGAGTCGATGCGAGAGAACGAGCACGGCGAGATCGCCGCGACCGCCGCGCTCGCCGCACGGCGGCGCGACGATGGACTTCACGCTCACCGTTCCCCACGGGAGATAATCGCCGCCGAGCTCGATGTGCACGTCGGCGGGAGCGAGCGGGGTCTGCGTGTATGTGCCGTCGTGGCCGAGCGCGACGACGCAGTGATGCGCCGTGAGAACGAGATCTTCGTCGACGAGCGTTCCGCTGCACGTCGTCACCGGTCCGACGATGCGAACGATCGCGTCCTCTGCGACTGCGAGCGCGATGGGCGGCGAGAAGAACTTCGGATTGAGCGTGGCTTCGTCGAGCTGCGCGGCGGGACGAACGCTCTCGTGCGCGTGCCAACACGCGCTGCTCAAGATCGCAAACGCAGCGGCTGCGGGGGGAGCGCTGCTTCTCATTGAACGGAGAGCCGTGCTTGGCGTGTAGCTGCGTGATACGCGACCGATGCACTCTCCGGATAAGCCTGGGCGTCGTCGACGCCGAGTTTTTCGAGCTCGCGCAAAATGTCCGCGCGGCGCGTCGCCGACGCGATGAGCCACGTGTCGCACTGCTCCGTTTCACACGCCTTGAGCACGCCTTCTTCCGCGACGAGCGCGTCGCTCGCGCGTCCCGCGTCGAGGAGAGCGCGCGCGTACGTGTGCTTGACGCGAACGTCGCTCTTCACATCGACCGGCGCGCCGTCGATCGCGGCGAGCGCGAGACCGGGGGCGCCCGCATCGAGGTAGCCTTGCGCGAGATCGCGAAGCGAAGCGGGATCGTGACGCGCGAGGTACGCGACCTCGAGACGATGCACCGACTCTTCGTGACCTTCGGCGAGAACGGATCTTTCGCGCTGGGTTCCACTCGCGAGCAAAAGAGAAAACGCTGCGACGAGTAGGACGGTGTTCAGCGCTCGCAGACCCATCACGTTTCCCCTGTAGAGTGTGCCAGAAAAGAGGGACAAGCGACGCTGGCGAAAGTTCCGAAAAACAATGACACGTATCCCGGCTGGTCCTTGGATGTTCTTACGCAGTCCTTGGGCTGTCGATCCCTCTCCGCGCAAAATAGGTACGACAGCTCACTACAGCTGGGAGAGGACGTAATCCGCGGCGGCGCGCGTTCCGAGCTTTCCGCCGCAGTCCTTCGTGCATTGGAGCTCGTCCAAGGCTTTCGCGCAGGCCGCTTCGATGCGGGCTTCTTCGCCCTCGAAGCCGAGGTGGGTGAGCATCATCCCGACCGTGAGGAAGCTCGCGATGGGGTTCGCGATGTCCTTGCCAGCGAGCGGCGGCGCGGACCCGTGGACCGGCTCGAACATCGCGACGCGCGTGGGATCGCTCGCGTGGACGTTGGCGCTCGACGCGACGCCGAGCCCACCCTGAAGCGCGGCGCCGAGGTCCGTGACGATGTCGCCGAAAAGGTTGCATGTTACAACTATCTCGAACGGCGCGGGATCCTGCACGAGATAGAGGCAGAGCGCGTCGACGTAGACGTGCTTCGGCTCGATGCCTGGATAGTCCTTTGCGATCTCGAAGAACGCGCGATGCCAGAGCTCGTGCGCGTGGGCCATCGCGTTGGACTTGTCGGCCATGTGCACCGTCTTCTTGCCGGTGCGTTTGGCGTGCTCGAAGCCCGCGCGAATCAAGCGCTCCACGCCCTTGCGCGTGTTCACGTCTTCGTTGATGGCGATTTCGTCCGGCGTGCCGTGCTTGAACTGACCGCCGATGCCGACGTAGATGCCCTCGGTGTTTTCGCGGAAGACGACGAGGTCGACGTCTTTTTTCGCGCGACCTTTGAGCGGGACGAGCCGATCGCTGAGCGCCCTCACGGGCCGAATGTTCGCGTAGAGATCGAGGCCGAACCGAATGCCGAAGAGGATGTCGCGCGCGTGCTCGAGCTTGGGGACGCGCGGATCGCCGAGCGCGCCGAGGAGGACCGCGCTCGCTTCGTTGCGGATGCGATCGGAGACGTCCTTCGGGAAGGTGGTTCCGTCTTTGAGAAAGCGATCGGCGCCGAGATCCAAGTGCCAGAGATCGAGCGGGAGGTTCCGCTTCTCGAGGAGGCGCACGGCTTGAGCGATCACCTCGGGCCCGATTCCGTCGCCGGGAATCACGGCGATGAGCTTGCGCGTCATGCAACCATCTCTTTTACTAGAACGGGGATGGCGAAGGTCGACGAAAGCGACGCACTCCACGGACGCGCGCGCGCGTTCGTGTCCGCGTTCGAGCGCCATCAGGCGATGCCCGAGGGTTTCGACGCGCTCGCGCGCGCGATCGCGGATTTTCAAGCGAAGCACATCGCCGGATACGCGCGCCTGCGAGACGCGCGAGGCGAGGCGATTCCCGCGGTGCCGACGGACGCGTTCAAGGTCGCGCGCGTATCGGTGTTCGAGGAGAGCGAGACGCCCATCGTGTTTCGCACGAGCGGGACCACGATCGGTGCGCGCGGGTCGCATTGGTTTCGCACGTGCGCGACGTACGACGCGGGCTCGGTCGCGTTCGGACGCGTCGCGCTCGGCGTGCCCGATCGCGCGCCCGTGATCGTCATCGGCCCGTCGCCGCGCGAGCAACCGGACTCGTCGCTCACGCACATGATCGGGTGCTTCGTCGACGAGATGGGTGACGTCGCGCTCGAAGACGAAACGTATTTCATCAAAGACGGCGTGATGGACGTCGTCGCGCTCGACGATCGCGTCACGCGGCTCATGATGTCCAACTCCGTCGCGCCGATCGTGCTCGGCACCGCGCTCGCGTTCGTTCATTTGCTCGACGCGGTCGGCGAGGCGACGTTTCGCATGCCCGAGGGCACGCGCGTGATGCAAACGGGCGGCTTCAAGGGCAAGACGCGCGAAGTGGACGCGGCGAAGCTTCGCAAAGAGATCGCGCGCGCGTTCTTCATCGACGAGAGCGCCGTCATCGGCGAGTACGGGATGACGGAGCTGTCGAGTCAGTTTTGGGAGACGAAAAAAAACGTGTATGCGGAGCCGCCGTGGGCGCGCGTCGTGCCCGTCGACGCGGAGACGCTCGCACCCGTGCGCGAAGGCGAGGTCGGCATCGCGCGCATCGAGGACCTGCTCAACGTGGACAGCGCGGTCGCAATCGTCACGGCGGATCGCGTGAGACGCGTGAGCGGCGGGTTCGAGCTGCTCGGTCGCATCGAGGGCGCGCCTCCGCGCGGGTGCTCGATCTCGACCGACGAGATGCTCTCGCGATGACCCGCGAGCCGTTGCGCAAGTGGATCGACGCGGGCGCGCGCGTCGCGAAGGACGAAGCGATCATCGCGCCGCTCGTCGCGTCGACGGGCCTGTCCGCCGAAAATGTTCGCATCGGATTGTCGCGCCACCTCGAGACGAACGCGACGGACGCCGAGCTCGACGCGCTCGCTCGGAGCGCAGCGCCCGCGGAGCGCGTGCACGTGATCTTGTCGGCGAGCGTCTTCGTCGCGCCGCTTCGCGCGATCGCGCTCGGGCTCGCTGCGAGCGATCGCGTGACGGTGCGTCCGTCGCGGCGCGAGCCGGTGTTCGCCGCGGCGCTCGTGCGCGAGATGAACGATGCGCGCGTCGCACTCGCCGACGTCGCGCCGAACGAGATCGAGCGCGGCGAGATCCACGTATACGGTCTCGACGCGACCATCGCGCGCGTGCGTGAAGCGGCGAAGCCAAGCGTGACCGTGCGCGGGCACGGCACGGCGATGAGCGTCGCGCTCGTCACGGGAGATTTCGCGCGCGCCGCGGAGAAGCTCGCGGAAGACGTCACGGCGTTCGATCAACGCGGATGCTTGAGCCCGCGCGTCGCGTTCGTCGTGGGTGATGCGCGCGCGTTCGCGAAGACGCTGTTCGATGCGCTCGAGGCGCGCGCGAAGATCGTCCCGCGCGGCGCGCTCGAAAAAGGCGAGCTCGAGGATCTCGCGTGGTGGGAGTCGACGATCGAATACGCGGGCGTGCTCCATCGCGGCGCGGCGTGCGCCGTCGGCGCAACCGCGGGTTCGCAACTCGTGTATCCGCCGAGCGGGCGACACATGCTCGTTCACGCGCTCGCGAGCGCCGGGGACCTGCCGCGCGTTCTCGGGAAAGACGCGCGCTTCATCGTCGAAGTCGGAAGCGATGCGCCCACCAGCGAAGTGCGCGCGCTCGCACCGCCACACGCGCGCGTGTGCGCGCTCGGCGAGATGCAGCGCCCGCCGCTCGATGGCCCTGTCGATCGCCGTGCTTAGCGCGTGAGCGCGAGCGTCTCGCCCACGTCGGCGATGTGCAGACGCGCTTCACCACGCGCGGACGCGGCCCACGCATCGCGCGCGCGCTGCGGGGGCTCGCCCATCGGCTCGTCGGTGAGCTTGAACGTGCCCCAGTGCATCGCGCAGAGCGTCTTCGCTTCGAGGATCTCGAACGCGCGAACCGCCTCTTCCGGACCCATGTGCTGACCGCTCATGAACCACACGGGATCGTACGCGCCGATCGGGAGCATCGCCCAATCGATGCGCGGAAATCTTTTTCCGATTTCCGAGAACACGCGCTCGCTGAACGCGGTGTCGCCCGCGTGGTACGCGCGACCTTCTTCTGCATCGATCACGAAGCCGCCCCAGAGTCGCTTGTTGCGATCCCACGGCATGCGCATCGACCAGTGCTGCGCGGGGACGAGCGTGATGCGAACGCCTTCGTGCTCGTGCGTCTGCCACCAATCGAGCTCGACGACGCGCGGGAGACCCGCGTCTCGCAAGATGTCGCCGACGTCTTTCGGCACGACGTAGAGCGCGCCCGGTCCAATGCGCTTCAGCGTTGGAAGATCGAGGTGGTCGTAGTGTGCATGCGACACGGTCACGACGTCGATGCGCGGCATCTTCTCGAGCGCGACGCCCGGCGGCGCGCGACGCTTTTGCGTTCCCACGTACGTCGACCAAATCGGATCGGTGACGATCATCTTTCCGCCGAGGCGCAGCGCGAACGTCGCGTGGCCGATCCATGTGAGGCTCGCGCGAGCATGCGCGAGCTCGGCGCCGTCGTTTTCGCGAACGGGCGTCGTGAAGCTCGTGGTGTCTTTTTTCCGATTGAGCTGCCAGCGAATCAAGTCGCGCAGCCCTTTGTCCGGCGTCGTGCCGTCGAGGTTCGTGTAGATCGGCACGCTCAGGACGGCGCGTCTGCGGGCGCGGCCTTCGCCGGGATGATCTGCACACGGCGATCCGATCCTTGTCCGCTCGACTCCGTGCGGACGCCGGGGAAATCCTGGAGCGCCTTGTGCACGATGCGGCGATCACGCGCGCTCATCGGATCGAACGTGATGACCTTGCCTTCTTTGGCGACGCGCGCGCCGAGCCGACGCGCCATCTCCGCGAGCTGGTCTTCGTGTCGCGCGCGGTAACCCTCCGCGTCGACCGAGACGTGCTTGCGCTCTTCACCGGGCCGGTGAATCACGCGCGTCGTCAGATATTGAATCGCCTCGAGCACAGCGCCGCGCTTGCCGATGATGCGACCCGCGTCGGGCCCTTCGATTTCGAAGCGCACCTCGTCCTCTTCGCTCTCGCCGTCATCCGGCGCGATGAGGACCTCGGCCTGCATCTGCATCTTCTCGACCAGGTTGCGCAAAAATCCGAGCGCGCGCTTCGACTGTTCGTCGAGCGTCGCTTCGTCCACCGCTTGAAGTTCTTTCTCCTCAGACACGAGCTTTGTCCTTTCCAAGCACAGTCACTTCAATTTTTTTTTGAGCGCCACCATCACGCGGCGCGAACTTCTCGACGAGGAGCTGCTGCACGATGCCGAGCACGCTGTTGGTCAGCATGTAAACGCCGAGCGCGGCCGGAAGGAAGAGCATCATGATCATGAACACCGCCGGCATGATGTACGTCATGAGCTTCTGCTGCATCGGATCCATGCCTTGCTGCGGCACGATTCGCTGCTGGATGATCATGAAGACGCCGAGCACGAACGGCAGCGGGCCGAGCGCAGGGATCGTGAAGCCGAGGATGTGGATCGCTCCGAAGAGCTGATCGGGCGCGCTGAGATCGCTGAACCACAAGAAGCGTGTATGATACATCTCAACGGCCGTCTGGAGCGTCGTGTACATCGCGAACCAGACCGGCATCTGAACGAGCTGCGGCAAGCATCCGCCGAGCGGGTTCACGCCGCGCTTCTTGTAGAGCTCCATCATGGCGAGGTTCTTCGCCTGCATGTCGCCTTCGAACTTCTTGTTGATCTCGTCGATCTCGGGCTTGAGGCGCCGCATGCCGACCATCGCTTTGATGGACTTCCACTGAAGCGGGAAGAGCGCGGTGCGCAGCGTGAGCGTCAGCAAGATGATCGCGATGCCCCAATTGTGCGTGACGTGATCCTTCAGCATCACGAGGAAGCCGACGAGGACCTTCGCGACGGGCGAGAAGAACCCGAGGTTGATGAGGTCGCTGAGCTTCTTGCCGGGGCCGCCCGCGGTCTTGAGGACGTCGCGCTCCTTCGGACCGATGAACGCGATTTGCGAGTACGTCGCGCTCTCGCCTTTTTGGAGCTCGTGCGGGTCGTATGCGAGGCGCGCGTGATAGACCGCGCCGGCTTCGTCGTCGTCGCGCTTCTGTCCTTCGGCGACCCAGTCCTCCGCGAGGACCTGACACGTAGGGGTCCCCGCGCCGCCTTGTGGGATGAGAGCGTTCGCGAAGTAATAGTTCGACACGGCGGCGAAGCGATCGGTGCCCGGTTGATCGACCCAGCCTTCTTTGAAGTCGTCCTTGCTCTTCCTGACGATGTCGCTGCCGTGCGCGCACTGCACGTCCGACACGAACGGCGAGACGCGGCCGAAGTGGCCTTTGATTTCTTCGTTCTTGTAGAAGGCGAACGTCTCGATCGAAAAGCGATGCTTGCGCGCTTCGTCGGCGAGGTTCGTGATCTTCGTCTCGACGGAGAGCTCGAACGGACGCTCGCCCGCGCTGACGGTCTTCACGATGCTCGTGGTGTCGTCTTCGTAGGTGAACTTGCAGCGCGTGTCTTCGCGTTCGAGCTTCCAGTTGAAGCGATCGAATTTGAGCTGCGCCGTGCCGTCCGTCGCGCGGAAGAGCGTGCGGAGCGGACGCCATCGCTCGATGGCCGACGTCGCGCTCGCGCTCGTGATCATTTTCACGTCCGCGTACTGCTCGTCTTTGAGTTGGAGGTTGACGAGCGCCGCGCCGCGCGTGGAGAGGTCCGCTTCGAAGCGGTTGCCGCGGATGTGACAAAGCTCTTCGGCCGCGAGCGGAACGACGGGCGCGTTCGGATCGACTTTGTCGACGACGGGGTCGGGCGCGAAGTCGGGCGCGTTGACGTACGTCTCTTCCGGAACCGGTTGAGGCTTGTCGTGCGATCCGCCGCTGACGGCAGGCCAAATGACCTTCCACACGAGAATGACGACGCCGAAGATGAGCAGCGTCCTTAACAGCGCGTTGCGATCCATCGGCTAATTGCGTCTCTGGGGGCTCGTTTTTCGCGGCGGAGGAAGATCGAGGCCGCCGGGGTGAAACGGGTGGCACTTACACAGCCGAACGGCCGAAAGCAAGCTGCCCCGGAGCGCGCCGTGGTTTTCGAGGCACGCGACCGCGTACCGCGAGCATGAAGGCTCGAAGCGGCAGACGTTCCCGAGCAGCCGGGAGAGCGTGCGCTGGTAGATGCGAATGAGGAAAATGAAGAGGCGCGCGACCATGCTCGCGCCCGCAAAATGAGGCTTCGGCACCGTCAGCGCAATCATGCGAGCACTTTTTCACATTGCGAGCGCAGTTTGGCTCGAGCAGCAGACCACTCGGCTTGCACGTCTTGGAGCTTCAACTGACCTGCGCCCGGCTTTGCGATCACCACAAGATCCACGCCCTGTGGCACCCATTTCGGGTCGAGCCTGAAGCACTCGCGGCAGAGCCGTTTGATGCGGTTTCGCACGACGGCGATGCCCGATTTTTTTCCCGCGACGATCCCGAGGCGGGATGGCGCGGCGGCTCCGTTTTCGTCCGCGTTCTTCGCGACGAGCATGACGAAATGCGGCGTGCGCACGGGGCGCCCGTCGCGTTGGATTCGCACGAAATCGGCGCGCTTTCGCAGTCGGCGGTTGCGCCCAAACGCGAACCCCGTCACGCGAACCCCAAACTGGGTTACTTCTTGTAGACCGTCACCGTCAGGCGATGACGACCCTTGCGCCGGCGGTTCGAGAGGACTTTGCGACCACCGCGCGTCTCCATGCGGGTGCGGAAGCCGTGCGTGCGAACGCGGCGAAGGTTGTGGGGTTGGTACGTGCGTTTCATGGCGAACCTGGCAGCAGGGCCGCGCAATCAACCACTTTTCGTCGCCATGGTCAACGTCTGCTTTCGGCCATTTTGTACGAATTGTACGAAACGGTATACCGTGTCTTATCGCGCGCGCAGGCCTGCGCTCGCGAGGAACTCGATTCGACTTCCACTTCCATGCACGCTTCTTCGAAAAGAGCCTTGGCGGCGCTTGTTGCTGCTGCCGCGCTTGCCGTTCCGAGCGCGGCTCATGCGCAGGCTTCCACGTTTTACCTCGACCGGTTGAACACGCCGGGCGCGCCCGACGACGGCGTCGTCATGTGGCGCCCCGTGACGCAACCCGACAACATTTTCTACGGCCAGCTCGCTCTCGGCTTCCAATACGCGCCCCTCCGCACGAACACGGTCGTGCAAGACAAGGGCATCCGAGCGCTCTCCGGGCCGAACGTCATCGACACGCAGCTCACGATTTACGGCTCCGCGGGCTTCGAGCTCTTGAACCGCATCATCGCGTCGATCAACTTTCCGTGGTCGCCGCTCCAGACGGGCCAGAACCCGAACTATCCGCAGCCTCCGACGGTGGGGACGACGATCGTCGAGCCGAACGGGCCGACCGCGGACGACATGCGCATCGACGTGCGCGGCGTCGCGTGGCGCACGCCCAACCTGCGAGGCGCGATCGGCGGCGGCATCAGCTTGTTCGTTCCGACGGGAACGGTGCCGGCGTTCGGCGGCGACGGCTCCACGACGTTCATGTTGTCGCTGAATGCGGAGTACGATTTTCGTCGCATCGTCTTGATGTTCAACACGGCGATCCACGTGGGGCGCCCGCAGATTCAGATCAACGATCCCGCGAACGGAAACGGGCTCGGCGTGGGCGACGACTGGTCGTGGGCGCTCGGTGCGTTCATGCCGTTCAAGGAAGGCAAGTACCGCATCGGTCTCAACGTCTTCGGTCAGACGGGCATCTCTTCGTCGAGTCGCATCGGCGACACGTTCTTTCGTCTGCAGAACACGCCCGTCGAGTGGAACGCCGAAGGGCGCATGAAGTTCGGCGGATCGGATCACTGGTGGGCGGGCGCGACGCTCGGCACTCTGATCGTCCCCGGATATGGCGCGCCCGATTTCCGCGCGTTCGTCTCGATCGGCGCGTACATGCCGCTTCCCGGATCCGAGGCCACGCAAACGGACAAAGATCGTCGCGAGGCGATGCGCGAGAAGTGGCGCTCGCAGCACGGTGAAGACTCCGACGGCGATGGCATCCCCGACGACATCGACGCCTGCCCGATGGAAAAAGGCAGCAAGGACAACGACGGTTGTCCCAAGCTCGCGGATCGTGATGGAGACGGAATTCCGGACATCTACGACAAGTGTCCGGATCAACCCGAAGACAAAGACGGCGTCGACGATGGCGACGGTTGCCCCGAGACCGACGCGGACGCCGACGGAATTCCCGACACCGAAGACGCGTGCCCGAAGCAACCCGGCCCGCGCAACTCCGACCCGAAGAAGAACGGCTGCCCGACGACGTACACGTTCGAAGGAACCGTCATCAAATTCGTCCAGCAAGTTCACTTCGCGATTGGCTCGGCGACGATTCTTCCGGACAGCTTCCAGATCCTCCAAGACGTCGTGAACCTCTTGAAGGTGAACGCGCAGCTCAAACGCATCGCGGTCGAGGGCCACACCGACAACACCGGCGCAGCCGACATGAACCGTCACCTGTCGCAACTGCGCTCGGAGTCCGTCATGAACTGGCTCATCGCGCACGGCATCCCGAAAGAGCGACTCGAAGCGCACGGCTACGGACCCGACAAACCGATCGACACGAACGACACGCCCGCCGGCCGCACGAGAAACCGCCGCGTCGAGTTCAAGATCCTCGAGCAAGCGGACGCGAATCAAGCGCAGAAGAAATAAGTCTCTCCCTGTCGACTTCTTCTTCTTAAATGGCGAGCACCGCGCGCTTCACGTCGTCGACGTGGCGTAGCGCGCGGAGCTCGTGGTGAAACACGTTGCGGACGATGCCGTCTTTGTCGGCGACGAACGTGACGCGCTTCGCGATGCCGAGGACGGGCCAGAGGACGCCGAAGGCCTTCGACACTTTGCAATCCGTGTCGGCGACGAGCGGAAAGGGGACGCCCGCCCACTCCGCGAAGCGACACTGCGCGTCGATCGGGTCCGTCGACACGCCGACGATCTGCACGCCCGAGCGAGCGAGCTCGGGGAACTCGTCGCGAAACGCTTTCGTCTCGCGGACGCAGTTCGGCGTGAACGCCTTCGGGAAAAAGAAGATGACGACGGGCTTGCCGAGGAGCATCGCCGTGCGGATGGGGCAGCCTTCACTGCCGTGACCCACGAAATCCGGGAGGCGATCGCCCACTTTCAACATCGAGCCACTGTTAACGATGCCGCAAAGTGCCACGCTGTTGCATACAATTGCGCTGTGCCCGACGAAAAAAGTGGAAAGAGAGCGAGTGGGGACCCCATTTTCGAAGCGCTCTGGGAGAAAACGCTCGAGGCCTGGGATGACGACAATCGTCACGCGGCATGCCTCGAGCACGCGCTCCGCGAGAAAATGCTGCCCGATCTCGCCGGGCGATATCGCTCCGTGCGCGACGATCCCGAGCGCGGCGAGATGGCGAAGAAGCGCATCGACGCGATCCTGACCGCGGCGACGCAGATGCTCTTCACCATGAAGACGCCGAAGCCGACGAAGACGCCAGGCTGGATGTGGTGGAGCGCACTTTTGACGTGCGCCGTGATGCTCATGTATCTCGCGTACGCCGTGCTGGGCCGGCATTGATGCGCGCCGTCGTCTTTCTCTTCGCAGCGATGGTCGCGTGCCGCATGACGGACTCCGCCGAGGGCGACCCGCCGCGGAAGCGCGACCCCGCACCCGCCTCCTCCGCCGCAGCGGCGATCGCGTTCGGAACGAAAGCGCATGGCGTCGAGCTCGTGAACGCTCCACCGGGCGACGTGGCCGAGCTCGTCCTCGCCGCGCGCAAAGAGGCGCGCGTGCATGGTCGCGCGATGATGGTCTACATCGGCGCGGTGTGGTGCGAGCCGTGTCAGCATTTTCATCAAGCGGCCGAGCGCGGCGAGCTCGATGAAAAATTTCCGACGCTCAGCCTGCTCGTCTTCGACGCGGACCACGACAACGAAAGGCTTCGCGTCGCGGGCTACGCGCCAGGGTACATTCCGTACTTCGGCGTGCCCGGCGACGACGGGCATGGCACGAGCAACGCGACCGAAGGCGGAATCAAAGGCGATGGCGCAGTCGCGCACATCATTCCGCGTCTTTTGCCGCTCGTGGAGAAGGCCGAGAATCGCTGAGCGCAGCGAAGCGATTCGAGCTAAACGGGGTGTCGGGGCAGAGCCCCGACCGAGACCATGAAGACGGAAGGCATGTTGATGCGCGCGACGGGCGGGCCCGAGGTGCTCGAGTGGGGCGAGTTCGATCTCGCCGAGCCCGGCGCGCGCGAGGTTCGCGTTCGCGTGCATGCGGTCGCGATGAACCATCTCGACTTGTGGACGCGGCGCGGCCTGCCGAATTTGAAATACGAATTTCCGTTTCGCCTCGGCTCGGACGTGTCGGGCGTCGTCGAAGCGATCGGGCCCGGCGCGCGCAACGTGACCGTCGGGCAGCGCGTGATGGTGAACCCGGGCATCTCCGACGGGACGTGCGCGCGGTGCCTCGAGGGCGACGACAATTTGTGCGCGCAATACAAAATTCTCGGCGAGAACACGCAAGGCGGATACGCGCGCCACGTCGTCGTGCCGGACACGAACATCGTCCCGATCGCAGACGCGATGTCGTTCACGGACGCGGCGGCGATCCCGCTCGTCTTCATCACGGCGTGGCAGATGGTAGTTCGGCGCGCGGAGGTGAAGCCCGGCCAGACGGTGCTCGTGCAAGCCGCGGGCAGCGGCGTGTCGAGCGCGGCGATCCAGATCTGCAAGATGCTCGGAGCGCGCGTCATCGCGACGACGGGCGGCGCGGAGAAAGCGAAGCGCGCGCGCGATCTCGGCGCGGACGAGGTCATCGACTACACCGCGCAGGATTTCCTTGCAGAATGCAAACGTCTCACGCAAAAGCGCGGCGTGGACGCGGTGATCGAGCACGTCGGCGGCGAGGTCTTCACGAAGAGCGTGCTCGCGACGGCGTGGGGCGGGCGCGTCGTCACGTGCGGCGCGACCTCGGGTTTCAAGCCCGATTTCGATTTGCGGCAGATCTTCTTTCGCCAAGTGCAGGTGCTCGGATCGACGATGGGGCGCAAAGCGGATTTGCTGCGCGTCGCCGCGTTCGTCGCGCAAGGCAAGCTTCGTCCGGTCGTCGATCGCGTCGTCCCGCTCCGCGATGCGCGCGCCGCGCATGAAGCGCTCGAGAAGCGCGAGGCGTTCGGTAAGATCGTCCTCGCCGTCGAATGAAATCCTACAAGTCGCACTTCCAAAAATTCATCAGCGCCGATCCGAAGCGCGTGCACTTCGCCGCGCACAGCCACCACTTCTGGCCCGACGTGAGCTTCGACGCGCACATGAAGGCGTGGACGGACGCAGCGACGCTCGCCGACGACAAGTGGGACCGCTTCTTCGGAAAATTGTGGCCGCGCGCGCAGCGTCACGTCGCGCGCATTCTCCGGTTGCCGGATCCGAAGACGATCGCGTTCGCGCCCAACGTGCACGACCTCGTGATGCGCGTCGTCTCGAACCTCCCGCAAAAAATCCGCGTGCTCACCACGGACGGCGAGTTCCACTCGTTCTCGCGCCAGATCGCACGCTTCGAAGAAGCGAATCGCGCGGAGGTCGTTCGCGTCGCGACCCGCCCATTCGACACGTTCATCGAGCGGTTCCGCGAAGCGCAAACGAAGGGCGCGTTCGATCTCGTCTACGTGAGCCACGTGTTCTTCGACTCGGGCTTCGCGCTGCGCGATCTCGAGGCGGTCGTCGAAAAAATTCCGAAGGACACGACGGTGATTGTCGACGGGTACCACGCGTTCTGCGCGATCGACGTCGACCTCTCGAAGCTCGCCGATCGGATCTTCTACGTCGGCGGTGGATACAAGTACGCGATGAGCGGCGAGGGCTGCTGCTTCATGCACGCGCCGCCCGGAATTTTCCCGCGCCCCATCGACACGGGTTGGTTCGCCGGATTTTTCGCGATGAAGGAAAAACAAACCGGAGTCGTCTACGCAGAGGACGCATCGCGATTTCTCGGCGCGACGTTCGACCCGACGCCGCTCTACCGTTTCGACGCCGTCATGAGCTGGCTCGAGCGTGAAGGGATCACGACGCGCGAGATCGACGAGCGCGCGAAGACGCTCCAGGCGAAATTCGCCGAGGCCGTCCGGCGCGCGCCGCTCGGAGATCTCGTCGTGCCGATTTCGAACGAGAATCGCGGGCAATTTCTCGTCTACGAGTCCGAGCGCGCCGGAGAGATCCACGACGCGCTCGCGAAGCGCTCCGTCATGACGGATTTTCGCGGCGATCGCCTACGCTTCGGCTTCGCGATCTACCACGACGAATCCGACGTGACCGAAGGCGCCCGTCGCATCGGAGAAGCATTCGACGTAACATGAAATCATGACCCAACCGGCGTCCGGCGAGAGCGCATCGCAGATTCAGCTCCATCAGCTTCTACGCGCGATGATCGAGAAGGGAGCGAGCGATCTCCACATCACGACGGGTCAGTCGCCGCTGCTTCGCATCGATGGCGCGATCGTTCCGCTGAAGCTCCCGAAGCTCGAGCCCGTCGACACGAAGCGCCTCTGCTACACGATCCTCACCGAAGAGCAGAAGATTCAGTTCGAGCAAAATAACGAGCTCGACTTCGCCTTCGGCGTGCGCGGGCTCTCGCGTTTCCGCGCGAACATCTTCATGCAGCGCGACAACGTCGCGGGCGCGTTCCGAACCATTCCGTTCAAGATCCTCACGTTCGAGGAGCTCGGTCTTCCGGCGATCGTGCCGGAGCTCGCGAACAAACCGAGCGGCCTCGTGCTCGTCACCGGTCCGACGGGCAGCGGCAAGTCGACGACGCTCGCGTCCATGATCGACAAGATCAACGCCGAGCAGCGCATGCACATCATCACGATCGAAGATCCGATCGAGTACCTGCATCCGCACAAGCTCTCCGTCGTGAACCAACGCGAAGTCGGCACGGACACGTCGGGCTTCAAAGTCGCCCTGAAATACGTGCTCCGGCAAGATCCCGACGTCGTGCTCGTCGGCGAGATGCGCGACCTCGAGACCATCGAGGCGGCGCTCACGATCAGCGAGACGGGTCACTTGGTCTTCGCGACGCTCCACACGAACAGCGCGGTGTCGACGATCAACCGCATCATCGACGTGTTCCCGCCGCACCAGCAGCAGCAGGTGCGCGTGAAGCTCTCGTTCGTGCTCCAAGGCGTCGTGAGCCAGCAGCTCATTCCGCGCATGGGCGCGCCCGGCCGCGTGCTCGCGATGGAAGTGCTCATCCCGAACCCCGCGATTCGAAATCTGATCCGCGAGGACAAGATCCATCAGATTTATTCGCAGATGCAGGTCGGCCAAGAACGTCACGGGATGCAGACGCTGAATCAGTCGCTCTTCTCGCTCTGGTCGCGGCGCATCATCTCGCTCGAAGAAGCGCAGGGCCGCTCGCTCGAGCCGGACGAGCTCCGCATGATGATGGAGAAGGGAACCGCAGCGGCCGGCGGCATCCCGCCGCAGCAGCGCCCACCGGGTCGCTGATTAGTGCGCGCCGAGCACGCGCGCCAAGTGCTCGTATTGATCGCGTGTATTATACAATTGCGCGCTGACGCGAATCAGCCGCTTCGGAGGCGCGGGCCACGGGAAGACGGGGACCTCGATGCGGTGCTTCTCGAAGAGATCCACTTGGAGGATGTCGCCGATGAACGGCGGGAGCGGGCGATCGCTCGGTCTTGTGTGGGGCGCGTCGGGAAGCGGAACGGACGCGAGCGATCCGATCATCGACTCGGGCGCGGGAATCGCCACGCCGAGCGCGTCGCACAGGATTTTTCGCGCCTCGAGCGCGAGCGCGCGATTCGTCGCGCGGAAATTCGGGTCGAGCTTCTTCAAGAAATCGATCGACGGCGCGATGCAGAGCGCGGGCGTCGGATCGGTCGTGCCGACCCAGTCGAACTCGACGACGTAACGCGAGCGATCCTTGCGCGGCGTGTTCGCGCCGTGGCTGATCACGTGCGGGCGCACTTCGTCTTGTTTGTCTTTGCGAACCCAAAGAAATGCGGCGCCCTTCGGCGTGCAAAGCCACTTGTGGCAATTCGCCGTGTAGTACGCGACGTGCGGCGCGAGCGACTCGAGAGACAGATCGACCATCCCGGGCGCGTGCGCGCCATCGACGAGCACGTCGACTCCGCGCGCGCTCACCGCGGCCGCGATGCGCGCGATCGGCATGACGAGGCCCGTCGGGCTCGTGACGTGATCGATCAAGAGAAGACGCGTGCGATCGGTGACGCGCGCGACGACGGCAGCGATGGCTTCGTCTTCGCTCGCGAGCGGGAAGGGGACGTGCGCGACGACGACGCGCGCGCCGTGCTCGGCTGCGACGTAATCGAGCACGTTCTTGCACGCGTTGTATTCGTGATCGGTCGTGAGGAGCTCGTCGCCGGCTTGGAATCGGCGCGAGCGCAAAACGGCGTTCACGCCAGTCGTCGCGTTCGGCACGAAGACGAGATCGCGCGGCGCGGCCGAGACGAACGCGCCGAGCGAAGCGCGCGCTTCGTCGAGGAGACCCTCGAGATCGCGCAAGAAGAACTGCATCGGGTTCTTCTCCATGCGCGCGCGCAGCGCGGTTTGCGCTTCTTGGATCACGCGCGGCGTCGCGCCGAACGAGCCATGGTTCAAGAAGACGACCGACGGATCGATCGTCCAGTGCTGCGCCAGCGTCATCGATGCGGACGCCACCGCGTCATCGACGCGGACGCTCGACGGGCCGCTCCGGCACCTTCATGCCGAGCGCGGTCGCGACGGCGGCGGTATCCGGATTGATCGTGCCCATCGTGAAGAGCTCTTTCACGTAGTCGGGGCCGCGGCGGTGATCTTTCATCGCGCCCATCGAGAGGGCTGCGATGAGGCGTGCGGTGTACGGTGCGCTCGCCGGCGGTGGCTCGAGGCTCGACGTCTTGCCGCGTGCGTCTTCCATCTTGCCGGACGACGCCGACACGTAACCGCCGAGCCAACCCGCGAGCGAGCCGAGCACGAGCGGATAACGCGCGAGGAGCTGGCTCGCCATCGCCGGTTTTTCGCGCGCAACGAGCACGAGCACGCGCTCGAGGAGCGAACGCGGCGTCACCGTTCCGATGAGCGCGGTGTCGCTCAAACGATCGGCGTCGTCGAGCTTGTTCTGCCAGCGCGCGAGGCGCGAGAGGCGCAGCGCGCGAAGCGGGCGATTCTCCGAGCCCTTCCACTTGTCCGCGATTTTCGTGGCGGTCGCGACGTCGCCCGAGTCGAGCGCGACGTCCATCGAGACGAGATCCGCCCAGGGCGCTTCGTCGTCCGCCATGTCGAGGAGCTTCTCCGAATCGAGCTTGGCATGACCGAGCATCGCGCTCTGCGCGAGGTTGAGCGCTTCGAGCAGTGGGAACGCGCGCGTCTCGGGCGGGATCGCCTCGAGCGCGCTGCCGAGCCCGTTCACGTCGATGCGCTCGTACGCGGTCGCCGCGCGAACCACGGCGACATCGGGCGAGGTCGCGTCGAGGTCTTCCGTCGCCTTGAGCGCTTCGTCGAGTCGATTGCCGAGGAGCGCGACGCGCGCGGCGAGAACGCGCGCGGGCGGATACACCGCGGAGAACGCGACCGCGGAGAGCGCGGCCTTCTGCGCGAGCGCTTCGTCGCCCGTCTCGAGTGCGATGATGCCGAACCACGACGCAGGGCCCGGACCTTCGACGACGGCGAGGCCTTTGTGGACTTCGGTCTTCGCCGTTTCGGGATCGTGCTTGTCGATCGCTTGCAGTGCGGCGACTGCGCTCGGCACGAACTTGAGCCCACCGGGCAGGTCGCCGGCCTTCGCGATGACGGCCGCGACCTCGGGCGGCGCTTGCTCGCCGCGTGCGGGATCGCGCGCCCACGCGAGCGCGACGAGCGCAGGTCCCTCGGCGCGATCGGGATATTTCGTTTTGAATGCCTTCGCGAGCTCCATCGCCTTCACGACGTCGCCGTCGATCGCGGTCGCACGCACGAGCCCGACCTGCGCGATGATGAGCTCCGGATCGATCTTCGTCGCCGCTTCGTAGCGCTCCTTCGCGCCAGACGAACCCGCGCGCTCGAGCGTCGCACCGGCGAGGAGCTGGTACCACGCGTCGTCTTTGCACTTCGCGTCCGACTTCGACAGAAGCGACGCCGCGCCGACCGTGTCGCCTTGGAACAAGAATGAAGCAACCTGCGCGAAGACGAGGTTCTCTTCTTTGATCTTCAGCTCGCGCGCGCGCGTGAGGCCGTCTTCGAACGCGACATCGCCGCCGCCTTTCAAGAGCCCCGACAGCGCGCGTTCACGGAGCCAATCGACCGCGACGCGCTCGGAGCGCGAATCGAGATCGAAGACTTGCGAGAACTGTTGCTCCATCGGCGGAAGGAGCCCCGTCTGGCTCTTGCGCATGTCCGCTTCGATTTGCGTGAGCATGCCTTCGGCTTGGATGTGCGCCGCGTCGCGCTTCATCTTCACGTAGCGGAACCCGCCGATGCCGCCGCCGACGAAGAGCAGCGTGATCGCCACGAGCGGGAGCGTTCCGCGACGACGCGCGCGTGAGGCGCGATCCCATTTCATCGGCGTGGTCGGGCCGCCTTCGTAGATGCCTGCGAGCTGGAGAGCGTCGAGCACGTCGCGCGCGTCGGGTACGCCGGGAGGCGCGGCGGCGGCGCGGAACGGAGAGCGTCCTTCGTCGCGCGCGTGAGCGATGGGCACCTCGGGCTTCGGCGCGACGGGCGCGGAGCGCGCTTCGGCTTGTGGCCGGACGAACGGCGGCGGAACCGGTGGCGGAGGAGGCGCGGGTGGCTCCATCGGCGGGAGCGGCGGAGGCGGCGCAGAGCGCTTCGGCGGTGGCGCAGCGATCGGCGGCGACGGCGAGACCGAGAACGGCTCGATCGTCGGCGCGTTCATCGGATACTTGCGGTCCTTCGCCGCGATGCCGCCGTTGTTGTGCCCCGGCGAGCTCGTCGGCGAGCGGACGGCGGTCGCGTCTTCATCGAAGTCGTTCGGGCGCGCAGGCGCGACCTGAGGCGCCACGAGCGGAGCGGTGCGCGCGATCTCCGCGGCGACCGCGCGCGAGCCCGCTTTGCCCTGCATCGGTTTGAAGACGCGACATCGCTCGAGCCACGTCTTCGTCTCTTCGTCGTTCTGACCGAATTGCATCGCGCGCTCGAACACCTTCTCGGCGCGATCGGCGTCGCCGCGACGGAGGAGCACCTCGCCGAGAACGCGATACACGAGCCCATCCCGCGGCGCGATTTTCCCCGCCGCGACGAGGACGCTCTGCGCCTCGGCGTGTTTGTTCGAGCGCATGTACATGCGCGCGACCGCGACGAGCACGGGCACGTTCGATGAGAACTTCACCTGCGCGAAATCGGCGACCTGCTGAACGAGCGTCGTCCGAACGGCCGAGAGCGCGTCGCAGAGCTGGATCGTGGAGCTCACGTCCTGCGTCGTCTGCCACCGTGCTGCGAGCTCGTCGATCGGATCGGTCATGGCGAAAGCGGCCTTCGACGATAGCAGGGCGAAAGCGTGATCGGGAGCCCTTTACCGCGTGGTGCTTGCGCGCTAGCTATGAAGGGTGAGTCAGCAAAAACGGCGCAAGATCGCGGGCAGTCGTGCCAGCGTTGCCGCGGACATTGCACCGCTCGCGTCGATTCTCCGAAAGGCTGGGCTGCGGAGCACGGGTCCGCGCATCGCGGTGCTTCGCTGGCTCTCGCGCTCGCAAACTCCGGTGAGCCACCCGGAGATCTTCGAAGCGCTCGCAGAGGCGGGCTTCGATCGCGCGACGCTCTATCGCAACCTCGTCGACCTCGCGGAGGTCGGAATCGTGCGACGAACGGATCTCGGCGATCACGTGTGGCGTTACGAGCTGCGCTCGTCGGAGGACGGCCACGTCGTCGAGCATCCGCATTTCGTTTGCACGGACTGCGGCGAGGTGGCGTGCTTGCCCGGCGTCGCCGTGAAGATCGTCACGACGAGCGGCGAAACGCCGCGCGCGGTGCGCTCGCGCAAAGTGGCCGTGCAGCTGTCCGGTCGTTGCAACGAATGCGCTTAGCCTCGTCCTGAACGCTATCGCGATGTAGTTGCAACTGGGTTGCGTTTACGATAACTCAAGCGTGCATGCGGCGCGCCGCGATCATCTTGTCGATCGTCCTCACCGGCGGCGTGGTGCGCGCGCAGACGGATGCGGAGATCACGCACCCGGTTGCCGTCCACCAGATCGAAGCGACGTACCCCGAGTCGATGACGCCGCAGCACGCGGACGTGATCCTGATCGTCACGCTCGATGCGCAGGGAAATGTCACCGACGTGAAGGTGGAAACCTCCGGCGGCCCCGAGTTCGACGCCGCAGCGCAAGAAGCCGTGCGGAAATGGACGTTCTCGCCCGCGACGAAAAACGGAAAGCCCTTCGCCGCGCGCCTCAAAATCCCGTTCCACTTCGAGCCTCCAAAACCCCCACCCGAAATCACGCCGCCCCCGCCTCCGCCTCCGTCTCCGCCGCCGCCCCCTCCTCCGCCTCCGCCTCCGTCTCCGATTCCGCCCCCGCCTCCGTCCGACATCGAAGACGTCCACGTCTACGCACCATCTCCGCTCCCGAACGTCGGCGTCTCCGACGTCCACTTTCGCGTCGGCGAGCTCTGGCGCGCGCGCGGCGCGCCGACGGACAACGCGTCGAAGCTTCTTCAAACCGCGTCGCCGATCTTGCTCACGAACGAAGGCGGCGAGGGTCACGCCGAGCAAGTCTTCTTGCGCGGGTTCGATGCGCGCGAAGGACAAGACATCGAGTTCTCGGTCGGCGGCATTCCGATCAACGAGAGCGGCAACCTCCACGGCAACGGCTACGCCGACACGCACTTCATCATTCCGGAGCTCGTGCTCGCGCTGCGCGTCGTCGAAGGCCCGTTCGATCCGCGCCAAGGCAACTACGCCGTCGCGGGCAGCGCGGACTACGAGCTCGGCTTGGCGCGCCGCGGATTGCTTGCAAAATACACGGGTGGATCGTGGAACACGCAGCGAGGCCTTCTTTTGTGGGGTCCCGAGGGCATGAGCGATCACACGTTCATCGGCGGTGAGCTCTATTCGACGCAAGGCTTCGGGCAGAATCGCTCTGCGCTCCGCGGAAGCGCGATGGGTCAGTACGAAGGAAAAATCGGCGACAAGGGCGTCTTCCACCTCACCGCGCAGGCGTACGCGACGCACTTCAACTCCGCGGGCTTGCTCCGCGACGATGACGTGAAGTCCGGCAAGGTCGGCTTCTACGACAGCTACGATCTCACGTCGTTCGCACACGAGGCGATTCCGCAGGGCGGTGACTCGTCGCGGTATTCGATCTCGGGCGACATCGAGACGCGCGTCGGCGACACGGCGCTCGAGCAGCGCGTCTTCATCATCAAGCGCGACATGCGACTGCTCGAGAACTTCACCGGCTTCTTGCTCGACGTGCAGCAGCCGCTCCAATCGCTCCACGGGCAGCGCGGCGACGAGCTCGACATGAATTCGAGCGAGACGACGATCGGCGCGAAGGGCTCCGCGCGATTTCGAACGAAGCTCTTCGGTCAGCGCCAGGAGCTCGAGGTCGGATACTTCGCGCGCGGCGACGACGTTCACGGAACGCAGCAGCGGCTCGAAGCGGCGACGGGCGTCCCGTATCGCACCGACACGGATCTGCAATCGACGCTCGGCGACATCGGGCTCTACGCGGACGCGAACCTCCACGCGTCGCGCTGGATCAACGTGCGTGGCGGGTTTCGCTCCGACTTGATGACGTACGACGTGAACGACAACTGCGCCGCGCAGACCGTCGCGCATCCGTCGTCGACGAACCCGCCGATCGATCAGAGCTGCCTCACGCAACAAGACTTCGGTCGCCCGCGCGAAGCGAATCAACGCACGAGCACGGCGGGCGTCGTCACGATGCCGCGCGCATCGGTGATCCTCGGTCCGTTCGAGGGCTTCGCGTTCTCCGCGAGCATCGGGCAGGGCGTGCGCTCCGTCGACCCGAGCTACATCACGCAGAACGTGTCCACGCCCTTCGCGAGCGTGATGGCGTACGAAGCGGGCGTCTCGTTCACGCGATCGATCCGCAATCAAGTGATGCTCGTTGCTCGCAGCGTGTTCTTCGACACGCACGTCGACAAGGATTTGATCTTCAGCGAGACCGAAGGGCGCAACGTGCTCGGCGTCGGAACGACGCGCACCGGTTGGGTCGGCGCCGTCCGCGCGACGGGAAAACACTTCGACCTCTCGACGAACCTCACGCTCGTCAACTCGACGTACGACGACACGCATCTCCTCGTCGCGTACGTGCCCGATGTCGTCTTTCGCGCGGACGGCGCGCTCTACGGGGACCTGCCGTGGAAGCTCGCGGGCTCGAGCGTGACCGCGTCGCTCGGATCGGGCGTGACGTACGTCGGTCGTCGCCCGCTTCCTTATGGCGAGCGCAGCGATGACATCTTCACGCTCGACGCGACCGCCGCGGTCTCGTGGCGCCAGTTCGAAATCGGCGTGACCGCGACGAACCTCACGAACAACCAATACAGGCTCGGCGAGTACAACTTCGCATCCGACTTCCACAGTCAGCCGCAGCCGACGCTCGTGCCGGAGCGCATGTTCGCCGCGGGGCCGCCGCTCGGCGTGTTCTTGAATCTCTCGATTCGTCTCGGAGGAAAATCATGAAGCGCGCGCTCGTCGCGATCGCGTGCATCGCGTGCGTCGGTACGACGGGCGGCGCGCTCGTCGATTTTCCCGCGTCGGCTGCGGGTGCTGCGGACGCGACGTCGCCGCTCCTCTTCGACGAGACCACGACGACGGGCCACACGTGGCACGTCGAGCTCGACTCCGCGAAGCTCCACGTCGGCGCGCTCTACCTCGATCAAGCGCAGTCCGTCTCGGGAGCAGGCGCGACGCAATGCATCTTGCCCGGGACGTACGTCGCCGAAGTGCTCGACGGTCTCGACGTGGACCTCTTGTCGCCGACGCCGCAACCGTTTCCCGCGCCTGGTCACGGGGCGACGACGCCCGCGCTCGTCGGACAAGTTTGGCTCACGGGCGGCGACGTGAACGCTGTCGATGACGCGACCGAGATCCTCGTCGTGTCCGGCGTGGCGCGCGACGACGCGGGCGCGACGGTTCCGTTCAGCGGCACCATCACGATCGGAAAGAATCGATTGCCGTCCGGCGAAGCGACGGGCGCGGATCCGATCTGCAAAGAGCGCATCGTGTCGCCGATTCAGACGACGATCGCGGTCGAGCCGCGCGGGAGTCTCGTCTTGCGCGTCGACGCGCGTCGCCTGTTTTCGAACGTCGACTTCTCCGCGCTCGTAGGCGGCGCGTTCAGCGACGATCCATCGCTTGCAGACTACACGCAACCGAGCATCAACCTCTTCGCGAACCTCCATTCGACGGGTCCGTACACGTTCGAGTGGGCTCCATGAAGCGCGTCGTCTTCGTCCTCCTCTTCGTCGTCGCCGTGCTCGCGTGCACGAGCTCGTCCGGCGGTGGCAGCGTGATCTTCGCGGCGTCGGGCGAAGCGCTCGCACTCTCGGGCTACGCGTTTCCACCGGTCAACGCTGGCGATCCGGCGTTCGTCGATGGATGGAGCGTGAAGTTCGATCGCGTGCTCGTCACGGTCGACAAAGTCACGCTCTCGAAGAACCCGGACAAGAACCCGGGCGACCCATCGCAGACGGACGCAGTCGTCGGCGAAGTCGATGGGCCGTGGGCGATCGATCTCGCGCACGCCGACGCCTCGTATCTCCCCGGCAAAGGTGGTGGTGGTGAAGAGGCCGTTCCGTTCGCGTCGCTCGACGCGCAAAACAAAAACGGCAACGAGCCATTCGAGACGGACGGAACGCGCTACGCATTTGGTTTCGATCTCGCCGCAGCGACGACGAACGCCACCAACGTGAACCTCGATGCAGCGGCGATCACCGACTACGGCGCGATGGTCAACGAGGGTTGCGTCGTCTTGTACGTTGGGACGGCGACGTTCGCGGGTGGCGCGTCGTGCAACGCGGATCCCGTCTACGCGACGTGGCCGCAGCAAGTTCATTTCTCGTTCTGCTTCAAATCGCCGACGAGCTACGTCAACTGCCAGAACCCCGACAACGATCCCGCGACGCCGCTCGCGAACGAAGAGCATCAGCGAGGCATCGCGTTTCTCTCGAATCAGTCCGTCATCGCGCAAGTCACGGTGCACACGGATCATCCGTTTTGGGACAGCGTGCTCCACGATTCGCCCGCGCACTTCGATCAGTTCGCCGCGCGCGCGGCCGGACAATCGGGTGTGCCGACCATCACGCTCGAGATGACACGCGACGTGGACTACACCGCCATGACCGACGCGCTCGGAAAGCCGCTCCAGTGGCGCTACTGCATCGATCCACCCACCGACGTGCATCCGAAATTCAGCGGCGCGATGTCGTTCGATCCGCAAAGCGTGCCGCACGCGCTCGCGTCCGACGCAGCGAGCGGTCTCCGCGGCTACGAAGATTTCGCGATGTACGATCAGAGCACGCAAGGCCACCTCAACTCGGACGGCCTTTGCTGGGTGAAACGAAATTACGCTTCGCCGCCCTGAGCCGCGTGGTGCGCGATGAACACGACCACGTAGATCGCGAGCACGATCGCCAGTGTTTCTAGAGTGCCCATGCGTGCAGTTTCCACGCATCGAGTGGCGCGACTGCACCTGTACGGTGAACTCTGCGCAACTCGCGCTATGCTGCGCGCGTGACCGCGTCGCAGCAAGACTCGGGCGATTTCGACCTGACGATCAAGGCGCGCGTGCAGACCCTCGGGTCGCTCGCCGCGACCATCGCAAAGAACCCGCGCGCGACGCTCGTGCCGACTTCGGACGCGGCGCCGCACAGCGGACGAACCGCGCTCGAGACGCTCCGAAAAATCCGCCGCGACGCCGCCGCGCTCCGCGTCCACGAGACTCTCGGTCAAGGCGGCATGGGCATCGTGCACGTCGGTCATCAAGTGACGCTCGACCGGCGCGTCGCCGTGAAGACGCTGCGTAAAGAGCACGTCTCGGACGAGAACATCGAGAGCTTGCTCGGCGAGGCGTGGCTCGCGGGATCGCTCGAGCATCCGAACGTCGTGCCGATTTACGATCTCGGGCTCGACGACGCAGGCGCGCCGCTGCTCGTGATGAAGCGCATCGACGGCGACACGTGGTCGGAGCTGCTCGTCGATCCGACGAAGATGCAGAAGCACGCCGCGTCGGGCGATCTGCTCGAGTTCAACTTGCGCGTGCTCGTCCAAGTCTGCAACGCGATCCACTTCGCGCACTCGCGCAACGTGGTGCATCGCGACCTCAAACCCGACAACGTGATGATCGGCGACTTCGGCGAGGTCTACGTGCTCGATTGGGGCGTCGCGATGCGCCCGGGACCTGCGCGCCAAATCGCGGGGACGCTCGTCTACATGGCGCCGGAGATGCTCGGCGGCCAGGGCGACATCACCGCGCGCACCGACGTGTATCTCCTCGGCGCGGTGCTCTACGAGCTCGTCACCGGTCATGCGCCGCACGAAGGCGCCAACATGCAAGCGATGGTGTCGAGCGTCGTGCTCTCGACGCCGAAAATTCCCGACGAAGTCCCCGAGGAGCTCGCTGCGCTCATCCGCGCGTGCATGAGTCGCGATCCCGCCGATCGTCCCGAGAGCGCGCTCGAAGTGCGGCGCGCCGTCGAGCTCTTCCTCGAGCATCGCGGCGCGATGGTCCTCGCCGCGCAAGCCGAGCAGAGCCTCGCCTTGCTCGAGCAGATCCTCGCGGCGCCCGAGGTCGAGGTCGAGCGCGCGTACAACGTGTTCGGCGAGTGCCGCTTCGGTTTTCGCCAAGCGCTCCGCGCATGGCAAGACAGCGCCGTCGCAAAGGCCGGTTTGAATCGCGCGATCGCCGCGATGATTCGCTACGAAGCCGCGCACGGCGACGCGCGCGCCGCCGCGCTTCTCCTGAGCGAGCTCGACGAGCGCGATCCCGAGCTCGATTCGCTCGTCGCCGCCGCGAAGAAACGCGCCGAGGAAGAAGCGGAAAAAATCGAGAAGCTCCGTGAGGTCGCAAAGGACAACGATCCGCGCGCGGGTCGCCAAGCGCGCTTCGTCGCAGGCGCCGTCTTCGGCGGACTCTGGACTGCCTTGCCGTTCTTCGCCCCGCTCACGATCAAGCTCTGGCCCGACTACGAAGGCTTCGCGAGCATTCCGTTCAGCGTCCTCACGCTCGTCATCATGGCCGCGAGTCATCGGCTGTGGCGCAACACGTCGCGCATCAACCGGCAGCTGCTCGGCACGTTCGCGTTCGCCGTCGGGATGCAACCGTTCGTGCTCCTCGCGCTTCGCGTCGGCGCGAACGTGCGCGGTCACGAGGTCGTGAGCGTGCTGATGATCTACTGGACGATCATCATGGGGATCCTCACGGCAGTCGTCGACCGGCGCATGTTCCCGCTTCCGATCGCATACGTGATCGGGTTCTTCGTCACGTGGCAGTTGCCGGATTATCGCTACGACGCAGTCGCCGGCGCGAACTTCGTCGCGGTCGTCACGGTGATGATCATCTGGTCGCGCCACGCGACGGAGAGAGCCATCGCGCGCCAGGAGCAGCGCGAAGCCCGCGGCACGGTCTGCTAGATGCGCGCGCTCGTCTTTCCGGGCTTTGCGATCTCGATGATCGTGGCGGCATGCGGCGCTCGCACCGAGCTCCGCGGCACGAGCTCGCCCATGGGCGACGGCGGCGTCGATGCGCCGCTTCAGCCCGACGTTCGCATCCCGGACGTGGCTCCGCCACCCGATGACGTCGTCATCGTGCCCGACGTGATCGCGAACGACGGCGCCGTGTGTTGCGAGGATGGTCAGAACTTGCATTTCCCGCCGGACGACAACTCCAGCGGCGCGAGCGTGGCGTGGCAGTACATCCCGCAGTGCAACATCACGGTGATCGGCATCGAGCTCCACAACCTCGGAGGCGAGGTCGTCATCCTCGACTCGAACGGCGCGGAGCCCGGCACCGCGTTATGGAGCGGCACGCTCCCGCCGACGGGCAACACGCTCGATTGGACCGGCACCACCGTGAGCCCACCGCTCCCGCTCACGATGGGCCACGTCTATTGGATCCAAGAAGCGCCGGGCCCGCTCTCCGAGGCGAGTGATGGTGTAGAATACACGTATTACGCGGACACCACGCAAGGGTGGAACGGGCCGTGGAACTGGCACCCGTACACGTCGCGCGTGCACGGGGAGTGTCAGAAGTGACTACTTCTTCGGCGTCGCCGGCTTCGCGCTGACCGCGGCGGACGCGGAAGACGACGGGCCCGACGTGGTCTTCGCGGCGGGCGTCGCCATCATGATGCCCATGACGAGCACGACGCCCGCGCGGCGCGCGGTGGGCTTGAAGCCCGTGAGCTTGATCTTGCCCGAGTCTTTGCTCGGCCTTGCCGTCCGGGTTGAAGAGCTTCACGACGCCGTCGTCGCCGATCGACATCTTCGCGCCGCCGTCGATTTCGAGATCGTTCTTGTCGTCGAACTTCGCGCTTTTTTGCGCGCCCGTCATCGTGACGGTTCCGTCCGCGGCGACGGCGATCATCGTCTTGCCGCTGGGGTCTTGCATCTCCGCGCCGACGATCTTCGCGACGACTTTGTCTTTCACGTTGATCGTGCCGTCGTCTTTGGAGATCGACGGTGCCCTTCATCTGCGGGCCGCTCATCTTCATCGCCGAGACGACGAGCGGAGGGGGCGGCGCGACGGGCGGCGCGCTCGACGCGACCGGCGCGGTGGACGCGGCGGCCGTCGTGGATTGCGTCGCAGACGGCGTCGGCGCGCTCGTCACCGACGCGGACGGCGTCGTGTTCGTGTTCGACTCGGCCTCACCGCCGCCGCACGCGAACGCAAAAACTCCCGACGCTGCGAGCGCCGCAACCACGAACCACTTCGTCGCCTTTTTCATGGCGAGCGACTTATCAGATGAAGTCGGCGCGCGTCTAGCGCCGTGCGCCGGTAATCAACCCGAGCGGCTCGCCTTCGCCTTTGCGGCGGCGCGGCTCGATGCCCGCGCGCGACCGAGCTCGCGGTGCACGCGCGCGACGCGCTCGACCTGTCCCTTCGCGGGGAAGCGCTCGTAGAAGCCCTCCGTCCGGAACTTGCGCGCCATGCTCCGCCCACGGCGAGAGCCGCTTCTCCCAGCGCTTCACGCGCCCGTCGACCGGATCGGCGTCCTCGTGCGCCAGATCCGCGCACACGCGGAGCATCGCCTTGAGCGTCACCGGGCCGCGTCACCATGTGACGTCGAGCTGCCCCACGCGGAGCCCCAGACTTTCTCGGCGCGCCTTCAAGAAGTCGCGCACCATGCTCGTAGAAGCGCTGCGGCTCGCGCGCGACGTTCGAGCCTTCGCGGTGAACGTCTTCCAGTCGGCGAGGACCCAGCGGTGGAGCTCGTTGAAGAGCTCGGCTTGCAGGATCCATTTCTCCTGCTTGCTGCGCCCGCCGAGGCGGTTGATCTTGTACCGCAGCGGGCTGTCGCCGTCGGAGTAGAGCGTCTCGGCGACGCGCGCGGCGAACTTCTTGTCCGGCGCCGCCCACGAGACCTTCTCGTAGAGATCGACGAGGTGGCTCTTGTTGATGCGGGTCGGCGTCGAGTTGATGATGACGAACATCTCGGTGGCGAAGTCCTCGCTCTTGCCGTCGAAGATGATGCACGGCACGTGGATGGTCTGCGCGTCGTCGGGGCGCTGCGCTCTGTAGAAGTGGAGCGCGGCGAGGCGGTGCTGGCCGTCGATGATCAGGTACTTGCCGCGCGGCTCCTCGAGGTTGCCGACGTTCTCGAACCGCGCCCGACCGGCTCGAAGCGGAGCGTCTCGGCGGTGAAGAGGAGGACCGTGCCGGGGATCGGCGGCTGGGTCATCGCCGTCTCGTAGAAATTGCTGGATGGCGCGCGACCTTCGCCTTCGACAGCTGCGCGCTGGAAGGCCTTGTCGGTCGTCTCGATCTTGGCGATGAAGTCGCGCGACCTCGTCCTCCCCTCGGGCACCTCTTCGGCGCGCGATGCTTGCTCCCCTCTCGCCGTAGAAGCGGCTGATGAAGCGGACCTTCTCGAGCAAATCTTCGGCGGGTACGCGGCGAAGTAGAAGACGCCGTCCTTCTGACGGATCTGGGTGGCAAGCATGGCCGTGACGTTATCCGGATTCCGCGCGGCGTTCCACCCCTCGAAAACCCGGGTTTCAGCGCTGTTTAGGGCTTCGCGAGCGGGCGCAGCGTGGCGGCGGGAACCCACGCACGGAGAGATCCCCAGCGGAACGCCGTGAATCCGCCGCGGCCGCTCTCGTTCGGATCGAGGACTTCCACGCGCGCGCCTTCGGGCAGCGGCGTCGATTGCGGAAGGACGATTCCGTGCGCGTCGCTCGGGCGCGCCATTGCGCTGACGACGATGGCTTCGTGGAAGAAGAGGCGATCGCTTCGCGCGGAGCGCGCGAGGAGCGCAGCGAGGACGAGCACCGGCGCGGAGACCGCGATCGCGATCGCTGCGCCGGCGCGCGCGCGCGTTTGCGTCGCGAGCCATCGAACGAAGAGCGCGGCGGCGAGAATGAACGAGCACGCGATCGCGATCGCGATCCACGTGTCCTCGGCGAGCGCGTGGGCGAGCGTGCTCCACGGCGATGCGCGCTGCTCGACGTCCACCGTCACGCCTTCGCGCGCTTTGCGACGGCTCACTTCGGAGCGCACCGCGGAGACCGCGGCGCGCGCGTCCTCGGCGAGGTGCGGATCGTTCGTCAGCGCGATGGCCTCTTCGAAGCCGTGCGCGGCGCGCCCGAGATCGCCCGGCTGCTCCGCGTTGGCGTGAACGCGCAGCGCGTAAGCGAGCCCGCGATCGTAGCTTGCGACCGCATCGACGACGCCGCGATCCGCGAGCGCTTCGAAGCTCGCGACGGCTTCGTTGGGTCTCTCGTCCGCGAGCGCGGCGACGCCGTCGGCGAAGAGCTTTTGCGTCTCGTCTGCATCGGCGATCGCGGTGCGCGCGAGCGCGGTCGCGAGGATCGCGATCAAGACGAAGCCCGCGCGTCGCATCACTCCGGCCTGGGCTCCGAAGGTTTCGCGCGATCGCCGAGTCGATCGACGATGGCGCGAGCGCGGCTCGCGCGTTTCTTCGCGTCGGCCAATTCGACGCCTTCGGGCGAGAAGCGCGCCGCCGCGCATGCTTCGAGCAAATCGCGGAGCTCGGTCGCTGCGTCCACATCTACGCCCGCGCGCGTGAGCACGTCGGCGACTGCCTCGCCGCCCACGCCGCGCACGTTCACGCCCGCGTGCGCGAGCGCGCCCGATTCGACCACGCGGATCGCGGCGCCATCGATCTCGCGCGCGTCGTCCGTCGTTTCCGCTTTTGCGAGCGCGCGAAGTCGCTGCTTCAGCTCCGCGATGGGCGACGTCTTGCGCTCCTGCGCGCGCTCCGCCAATCGTCGCGCCGCGCGCCGCGCGGACACCGCGATCCCGAAGAGCGCGGTCGGCATCACGAGAAGCCCGAGGAACGTTCGCGAGTCGTCGAGGTGCGCCTCGCTCGCGCGCGGACCCGCGAGCGCGCTTCGCGCGGGCGGCATCGACGCGAGGACCTTCGTGTCGTCGACGGGCGCCGCGGCCGCGCCCGGCTTCACGTGAATCATGCCGAGCGTCGTGCGCGCGACGTCGTACGCGCGCGTTCGCGGATCGTAAAACGACACGGCGATCTCGCCGAGATCCACGTCGCCCTCTTTCTTCGGCGTCACCACGTACGAAAACGTTCGCGACCCTCCCCACACGTCCGGCGCGCCCGCGGTCTTCTCGTCGAGCAATTTCAAATCGTCTCTCACTTCGGGATCGAGCCACGCGACGTTCGGCCGCACGGGCACCGTGAGCGCGGACGGAAGATTGCCCCATCCCGAGAGCTCGACGACGACGGACACGGCGGCGCCGCGCTCGACTTCGTTCGGCGTGACCGTCGCGTGGAGCGCGAAGCGCCCGACGTCGCCGATCGCGTAGCCCGCGGGCCGATGCTCGATCGGCGGCTCCACGACGCGCACTTGGAGCGTCTCGCTCTCGCGATCGCCGCCGCGACCGGTGCGAACGCGCATCGGCGTGATCTCGAGCTGCCCCGCGTGAAGCGGAAACAGCGCCCACTTCCTGAGGAGCGCGACCGCGTACGTGTGCGTCCCCGCGCGCCCGAAGCCGGTGCGCGTGATCGTCGCGCTCGGATCCAAGAGCGGCTGTCGCAAGAACTCGCTCGTCCCGACCTCGTGCGGATCGGAGAGCTCGGGATCGCTCTCCGTCACGTCGGCGTAGACCCAAACGGAGAGCGTGATCTGCTCGCCGACGACGGCTTGCGTCTTGTCGAGCGTCGCGTGGAGAAAAATCCCGCTGTCGCGCGGTGCGGGCAGCGTGAAGCGTTGCTCCACGGGATACGTCGGCTCGATGGGTTGGATCTGCTGATCGAATCCTTGAAACGGATTGCTCCCGCCGAAGAGCCCGAACGGATCGAGCGGATCGGGTTGTTGCCGCGGGAGCGATCCGTGCGCGAGCACGTGGAGCACCACGCGATCGCCCGTGAAGCGCGTGCCGCCGAGCGAGATCGACGGCGCGCCGAGCGTGAACGTCCCTTCGTGCGACGCGCGCACGCGAAAAATCGCGCGCGCCGACATGGTCTGCGACATCTGTCCGTTGACGACGCTGATCTGAAAAGCGGGCGCGATCATCTTGCCGACGAGCGTGAGCCCGTTCGGCAGCGTGATCTGCGGATCGCTCGCTTGGTCGCCGGGAGAAACGTAAAACGTCAGCGCCGTCGTGTCTCCGACTTCGATCGTGTCGGGTGCAAGCGACGTTCGCGTCTGCCTTGGTCCGGCGAGCGCGGACCATGCGGTGAGCATCACCACGAACAGGGCGCAGATCGAGACGAGCGCGCGCGTCATTTGTCGATCATCCCGCGCACGTGGTGCCGCTCGTGCGCCATCTTCTTCGCGGCTTCCTGTTGGAACGTCGGCGCGCCTTCGAGCTGATCGAGCATGCGCTCGTCTTGCGTGCGCGTCGGCGGAGGAGGCGCGGCGTCTTGATCGTTTTGCGATTGCGGGCCCGCGTCGGGGCTCGCGTCGGGGCCGCCGCCGCCGTCGTTTCCGCCGTCGCTTCCGCCGCCACCGCCACCGTCACCACCGTCGCCCGCGTCGCCGCCTCCTCCTCCTCCGTCGCCGCCGTCGCCGTCGTTTCCGCCGTCGCTCCCTCCGTCGCCGCCGTCGCTCTTTCCGCCGTCGCCCGCGTCGGGTTGGCCGCCGTCGTTGCCCGCGTCCTTCTTGTCTTCGATTCGACGAAGCGCGATCGCGCGATTGAATGCCGCATCGCGACCGACCGCGTCGCCGCCGTCTTCCATTCCAGGCGCGAGCGTGAGCGCCTTGTCGTACGCCTCGACGGCCTGCGCGTATTCGCCGCCGAGAAAATGCAGATTGCCTTCGAGGTAGCGCGCGCGCGCGCGGAGATCGATTGGCTGCGATTCATCGGCTGCGATCGCTTGGACGATTCGCAGCGCGCAATCGATCTGCGCCGCGCGCTTCTCCTTGTCGGCGGGATCGCCGCCGTCGACTTCTTCTTCGCCGAACCGCCGCCCGAACGCTTCGCCGATTTTGAAGAGCGACAAACCGAGATCGAACGATCCATTGGGTCGCGTGCGGAGCGCTTCGGGCGCGCCGATTTTCCTTCCGCGCACGCGCCGGTCGAGAGGTATTGCTCGAGCAAATCCGTGGCGGACGTCGCGTCGCCCGCGTCGAGCGCGCCGATCGCTTGCTTCACGGGTGGCGCTTCGCGATCGAACGGATGCGATGGATCCCACGCGCACGCCGCGGCCCACAGCGCGACGCAGCCGAGCCCGATGGTGAGCCGCCACTTACGCATTGGCGCTCCTCGGTTTCTTCCGCCCGCGCCACAAATCGATTACGAGCACGATCAAGCTCACCGTGCCGAGCGTCGCGAGGACGGCGAGGATGATCTTGCTCACCGTCCACGGGCGTCGCCATGGCGTGTCGAACACGAACGTCTCGTTGAAGAGGAACGCGAGCGCGGCGAGCAGCGGAAACCAGAACACGTCGGCGTAGACCGTCTCGACGCGCTCGGAGAGCTCTTCGCGCATCATCTTCGAGAGGCGCGCGGTGATCTTGTCGATGCCCGTCGTGCCTTGCTCGGATTGCACGATGATGCCGCCCGTCGTCTGCGCGATCTTCGCGAGCTGCGCCTCGCCCTCCGCGGAGAGCTCGGTCGTGAGCGGCTTGCCGTCGTCGTCTTTGCGGATGCCGATGACTTTGCCGTCGGCGTTCACGTCGGGGATCGCTTCGGGCGCGCGGCCGCCGATCTGAACGACGTCGATGACCGTGCCTTCTTGCGCGCACTTCGTCGCGACGCTCGACGGGATCGCCCTCGAGATCCTCGCCGTCGGTGACGAGCACGATGCGCCGCACGTGATCCTTCGTCTTCGGATCGCGCGCGAGCAGCTCGCGCGCGCGCTCGAGCGCGCGCGCGATCGCCGTGCCGCCGACGGGCATGTCGTTCGGATCGAGCTGGCGGAAGAACTGCGCGATCGCGGCGCCGTCGCTCGTCAGCGGGAAGCCCATCGGCTCGCCGGCGAAGGCGACCGCGCGCGAAGCGCGCGCCGGGCAAGCGATTGAACGAGGTGCGCAGACCTCCGCCTTCGCGCGGGCGATGCGGCTCGGCGCGACGTCGCGCGCGTACATGCTCTTCGAGTAGTCGAGCACGATCACGACGTCGAGGTTCGTCGCCGGGATGAGCCGCGTCCCTTGTCCGTACTGCGGCCGCGCGAGCGCGACGAACGCGAGCGCGAGCGCGAGCACGAGCAGCACGCCTTTCGCCGCGCGGCGCGCGGTCGCATCGAAGGTGACGAGCGTCGCGACGAGCTCGGATCGCCGAAGCGCTTCTCCGCGCGCACGCGCGCGAACGACGACCACGACCGAGCATGCCCGCAGAACGCCGCGAGCAGCACGAGCCGCGATCAGCGATCGCCGATCAGCGACCCGGGGATACGCGAAGAGGTCGTACGCGAATCGCATTCACGGGAACCTCCGGAGGAGCGAGCACGCGCAGCGAGCGCTTCGAGCGCGACGAGCGACGACGGCGGGGACGAGCAAGGAACGGGAAGAGATCCTCCATCGTCGACGGCCTGCGCGTGGAATCGCGTCTTCTCGAGGCTGTCGAGGATCGAGTGCATGCTGCTCTCGAGGCCGTGCTGTCGGTCGCGACGAACGCCTCGCCGCCGGTGTCGCTGCGCCATCCTCTTCAAGAGCTCGGGGTTCACCGGGAAGTGCGCGCGCACGTAACTGCGGCTGGCCGAAGAGTCGGTGCCGTCTCTGCGACGTCGACCTCGTCGCCGTTGCCGATCTGGACGGTGTAGACCTTCACGCCCTGCGTCTTGCGCGAGGTGCGTCGCGTACTCGGGCTGAGATTGAGCCGGCGTTCGAGTCGCCGTCGGTGAGCAGGATGATCGCCTTCGAGCGCGCGTCGCTCCGGCGCAGGCGCGCGACGGCGGTGCCGACCGCGTCGCCGATCGCGGTGCCGTTGCCGTCGATGACATCGAGCTCCATCTTGCCGACGAGCGTCGTGAGCAGCGTGGTAGTCGAGCGTCGGCGGCGAGAGCATGTACGCGTTGCTCCGAAGACGACGACGCCGATGCGGTCGGTCTTTCGGCGCGCGATGAAGTCGAGGATGACGTCCTTCGCGGTGTCGAGGCGCGTCGAGGCGCTTGTTCCGGAGTCGCGACGGCCGAGCGGATCCGCGTCGCGCGTCCATGACGGCGCGCATCGAGCCCGAGAGATCGAGCACGACCACGATGTCGATCCCGGCTCGTCCGGTCGCTCGTCGCGGAGCACGTTCTGCGGCCGCGCCAGCGCGAGCGAACGCGAGCACGAGCGCCGCCGCCGCGGAGCACGCCGGGCAAATCGCGGAGGTACGTTCGCGCAGCCGCGCGGACCGTGCACGAGCGGCGCGATCGTCGGAGATGCGCAAGCGCGGCATGCGCGCGTCCGCGCCGAGCGTCATCACGATCAGCACGATCGGCGGAACGACGCCCGACGAGCGACGAGCCACGGCCACCGCCGTCCAGCTTCGCCGCCGCCCACGCGTCGCCGCGCGCGAGCCACGGACAGGCACGAGCGCCGCGCGAGCGCGACGACGAGCGCCATCGCGGTCGAGCCCGAGCCCGCGAAGCCAGGCAGTCCGCCAGCGCGTCACTTCGGCGCCTCCGCGCGGCGGCGCTGCGCCGGGAGCTTCGCGCTGCGCGGCGGATCGTCGTCTTGCGCACGATGAGCTGCCGCGTCCGAGAGCGCTCTGCTTGCAGTCGTTCTCGCGTCGGCGTCGATGCCGCGCGAACTTCACGAGGTCGCACTCCTGCGAGGAACGCCGGATGATCGCTCGACGCTCACGCCCGTGAGCGCCGAGCGGCGCGCGCTTCAGCGCGGTGAGCATCTCGTCGGTCGTGCGACTCGAGGCCGTCGAAGCCGTAGCGCGCGCCGAGGTACTCGCGCACGCGTCGCTCGACGCGATCGAAGTACTCGCCGTAGCGTCTCCTGTTCGAGCAGGCCGGCGTGGCGCACTTCGTCGAGCTTCTCGAGCGCGACCTCCCACGGCGGACGCGGCGGCGGCGGCGGCGGGACCGGCTTCGGCGTCGCAGCCACCAGCGCGACGAGCACATCGCGAGGATCGCGCCGACGACGAGCCCGAGCGATCCGCTGATGAGCGCCTGCTTCGAGCGCGCGTCCACTCCTCGCGCTGCGGCTGCGGCGGCGGATTCGGCTTGCGGCTTGCGGATCGGGCGTCGTTCGCGATCGGATCCTCGACGGTGATCGCGTGCGGCGTGCGTGCACACGCGTCGCGAGCTCGCCGTTCGCGCGCGCGACCGCGATCGGCAGCGGCGGCAGCGCGAGCACGTGGCGGCCCGGCTCTGTCGGGGAGCGCGACGAGCGGAAGCTCGAGCGTCGTCGTGACGCGATCGGGGTGCGCGGGATCGGGCTGCGTCTCTGAGCCGCGCGCCGCGGCGCCGCCGTCCTGATCGGGAACGACGAAGCCCGCCTTCTTGAGCGACTCGCGGCCTCCGCGCTGCGCTCGGAGCGCGAGCCCGCTCGGCAGCACGCGTCTCGCCCTTGCCGTGGTGGACGTCGACGACGAGCGTCGCCGCGTAGCCGCTCGTGCCCGCGCGTCGGGAACGACGTTCGGTCGAGCGGTCGGGCCGCATCCGCGCCCTGCGGACGATCAGCCTCGCGGACGCACCACGCGTTGACGCCCTCGGTCGGCGCCTGCGTCGAGTCAGCCGCGCGCCGCGAGCGGCGAGCGCGACGCCGCGAGCATGGCATGCGAGGACCGCAGAGCTCATCGCGTGCGCGATCCTCCGCGCGCGGCGCGCGAAGAGATCGCGGAGCGGCTTCACGAACGATCCGCCCGTGTCGGATCTCGACCGAGTCGAGCGCCGAGCTTGTGGAAGAGCTGCTGCCGCGCTCGCGCGAGCTGGCTGCATCGAGCGCGCGTAATGCGCGCGCACCGCGCGGTCGGACGGTGTCGACGAGCACGTCTCTCGCCGCTCTCGAGGTCCTCGAACGTCGCGAGGCCGACGTCGGGCAGCTCCTGTCGCGCGGATCGACGAGCACCACGGGGATGACGTCGTGCTTCGCGGCGGCGAGCGCGAGCGCGCGCTCGTAGCCCTGCGGCGAAGAAATCGCTGATCACGAACGCGACGCTCCTCCGCGTGACACCGACGCGAGCGCCTCGAGCGCGCCTTTCAGATCCGTCGCCGCGCCGAGCATCGGCCGCCTCGCCTTCGAGCTGCGCTTCGGCTTCACGCGCGGCGCTCGAAGCCGAGGATCTCGCGCACGACGCGCATCACGTGCTTCTCGCCCTTCTTCGGCGGCACGAGCGTCTCGACCTTGCTCGTCGCCAGGATGAGGCCGACGCGATCGTTGTTCCGGATCGCGCTGAACGCGAGGAGCGCGGCGACCTCGCGATGCGACGCGCGCCTTCGGCGCGCGCTGCGTTCCGAATCGCTCGCTCGGCGAGAGATCGACGACGAGCATCACCGTCATCTCGCGCTCTTCGACGAACACCTTCACGAAGGTGCTCGTTCATGCGCGCCGAGACGTTCCAGTCGATCGTGCGCACGTCGTCGCCGGGTTGTACGGGCGCACCTCGCGGAAGGCGAGGCCTGGCCCTTGAAGATCGAGGTGTACGTGCCCGCGAGCTGCTCGTTGGCGAGCCGCGCCGTGTGGATCTCGATGGTGCGGAGCGCGGCAGGACTTTCGGGATCGCCACGGCGCGGGGCCTCTCCTTCAGGGATTGCGACGATCGGAGGCCGCATCGCACGCCGCTTTCACGGCACCTCGACGACCTCGAACACGCGGCGCACGACCTGCTCGGCCGTCACCTCCTCGGCCTCGGCCTCGTAGGTGAGGACGACGCGGTGGCGGAGCACGTCCGGCCCGATCGGCCTTCACGTCCTCCGGCGTGACGTAGCCGCGGTGGCGCAGGAACGCGTGCGCGCGCGCCGCGAGGTTGAGCGCGATCGACGCGCGCGGGCGCGCGCCGTACTCGATGAGCGGCGCGAGGTCCTTCAGGCCGTGCTTCGCTCGGCTCGCGCGTCGCGAAGACGACGTCGACGATGTAGTCCTTCACCTTGTCGTCGACGTAGACCTGCGCGATGACGCTCTTCGCGCTCGAGGAGCTCGTGCGGCGTGACGACCGCGCTCGGCCTTCAGCGGCTCGAGCGCGCCGTCATGCGGTCCATGATCTTCCGCTCCTCGTCGCGCGACGGGTAGCCGACCTTCACCATGAGCATGAAGCGATCGACCTGCGCCTCGGGCAGCGGATACGTGCCCTCCTGCTCGATCGGGTTCTGCGTCGCCATGACGATGAACGGCGACGGGCAGCGGGTAGGTCTTGTCGCCGATCGTGACCTGGCGCTCCTGCATCGCTTCGAGCAGCGCGCTCTGCACCTTGGCCGGCGCGCGGTTGATCTCGTCGGCGAGGACGAGGTTCGCGAAGATCGGGCCGAGCTTGCGAGGTGAACTCGCCCTTCTGCTGGTTGTAGATGACGGTGCCGATGACGTCGGCGGGCAGCAGATCGGGCGTGAACTGGATGCGCGCGAACTTCGCGCTGATCGCGTCGCAGAGCGTGCGCACGGTCAGCGTCTTCGCGAGGCCGGGCACGCCTTCGAGCAGCACGTGGCCGCCGGTGAGCAGGCCGATGAGGATCCGCTCGATCATGTAGCGTCTGGCCGACGATGACCTTGCCCGACCTCGTTCATGATCGTCTCGACGAAGGCGCTCTCCTTCGCGACGAGCTCGTTCAGCGCGCGGACGTCGTACATGGTTCGCTCTATAGATCAGCGAACGACGATCGGCATGGGGAATTGCGAGACGTCACCGGTAAGCGTCGTGGTTGGGCCGGAGATCGTGCGGATTGGTGCGGTGTCGCCGGTTGCGACCGACGAGAACACGAGAATGGATGCGCCGGCCGGATCGGCGTTCGCGACGTAGACCGTTCCGCCCACGTCGACCGCGACGCCAGCGGGTGCGCTGAGACCGGTCGTTCCGCCGACGATGTTCGCGAGGGGTGTTGGCGTGCCCTTCGCGCCGGCGATGAACGAGATGACGGAACCGCCCGATACGTCGTTGCGCGCGAGAAAGAGCGATGACACCCGATCGAACGCGGACCCCGCGACGACGCCGGGCGCGTCTTGGAGGATGCGAACGGGCGCGATGTCGCCACTATCGCTGGGTCGAAAGAAGAGGACGCGCTGCGATGCGTCGACGACGGCGATTTCCGTGAAGAATACACTCATCGACAAGACGGCTTGCATCGTGGTCGTCCCGCCGGTGATGGTTTGCGCGGGCGCGACGTCGCCGTTCGCGTTCGGAGCGAAGACGAGCACCTTCGGGTCTCGATTCGCGCCGCTCGTGAGCTCGGACGCCGCGAAGAGGGTTCCATCCGCGAGCACGGCGAGCGCGACGAAGTCGTCGGTCGTCGCGAGCGCGTTCGGTCCGGCGATCGTGCGAATCGGAGCGACGTTGCCGTTCGCGCCCGCCGCGAAGACGAGGATCGCGAGCGGCGTCGCGACGTACAAAATTGCCGGCGCCGTCCATCGCGAGCGCGCTCGCGGCGTCGAGGTTCGTTTGGTCGCCCGCGATGGTCGCGATGGGCGCGACGTCGCCGATCGCCGCCGCGTCGAACGTGACGATCGACGTGCCGTTCGAGTCGAGCACCGTGATGGTCTTCGCGGAAGGTGGCGACGCGTCGGGCACGTCGATGCACGCGCACGCGTCCGATGCATCGTCGCCGGCGTCGACGGTCGATCCACCGCCGCCGCACGCGAATGCCGCGACGAAAAACATGCAAAATACACGCACTCGCCGATCGTACGCTCTAGCGAGCGAGCTTGATGGCTTTTTCCGGACACGCGCTCACGCACTCGCCGCACGCGCGGCATGCGTCGGCGCGCGGCGTGTATGCCGTCTTGCGTCCGTGCGCGACGCTCTTCAGCTTGCCGATGATCGAGAGCTTGGCGAAGTCGCCGTCGTCGAGGCGGCGCACTTCGAAGACGTCGTAGGGGCACACGCGCACGCAGTCGCTCTTGCCTTCGCACTTGTTGCGATCGACGAGCGGTCGAAACGCGCCGGGCTCGGATTTGCACTCGGCCATGTCAGGCGAGGAGCTCGCCGCGCCGCATGGGCGCGCCGGGGTGCGGCGCGACGGCGTGCGAGAGGCTGATGAGCTCGACGAGCACGACGCGATAGAATCGCGTAGACGTCGTCGACGTCCGCGTCCTGTGCGTCTTGGTGGAGCGCGACGTCGACGTGCTCGTGCACGAACGCCATGAGCGCAGGCTGCTCGCGCGCGACGACGTCGTCCGCTTCGAATGCGTCACCCGGACGCGACGCGCGGAGCTCGCTCTCGAGATCGAGCGCGTCGCTCGCCGCGCGAATCGCGGTCTCGTCGACGCGCATCACGCGATTGTCGAATTGTTTGTCGAACGCGAGCCACACGCACACGCCCAAGAAATAACCGAGCGTGCGCGCCGTCTCGTCGAGCGAGCGGCGCTCGAGCGCGTCCTCGAGGCGCGCGGAGAGAGCGGGCTGCGTCGCTTCGAAGCGCGAGAAGGCGTCGTCGAGTCGCTGCTGAGCGTCGTCGTCGTCGTCCGCGAGCGAGTCGCGCACGAAGTCGACGGTGCGCGCGTCGACCACCGCGTGAGGCGGCACCGGACGGATGGCAACCCCGCTCGTCCACATGACGAGAAGCGTAGCCTCAACGTTTCGCGGCGTCGATCTTCGTGCGCCGGGTCGTGGGGGAAGACGGCGTCGAACGGAGGAGCTTCACGCACCATAGCGAAGCTGCCGCGCATGCGGCGATCGCGACGAGCATCGCGCGACCGAGCGCGGTAGCTGCGATCGGGTGCGTGTCGAAGTCGTTGGCGTATTGCGCGAACGTCGCGCTCGTCGCGAGGCGTCTCTCGAGCACCACGGCGACCACCGCGGCGATCCCCGCGGGCGCCGCGATGAGCGCGATGGAGATCTCGCGCCGCTTCGCGCGCGCGAGCGGCGCCGCGACGAGAAACCCAGCGGGCACGAGCGCGGCACACGCCGCGACGAGCGCGAGATCGATCGCGGACGGAACGCGCCGCCACGCGACGAAATACATGTACGCCCAGTCGCCGTGAAACGCGGCGAAGTACGCGACCGCCGGCAAATACACGAACGCAGCAAACGCGGAGACGATCGCGATCGGCCGCGAGGAGAGGATCGGCGCGTCCGTTTGAGAGAGCTCGGCGCGCGCGACGTGCGCGAAGAGGGCGCCCAACGAGAGGGCGAGGAGCGCGGCGAGGGGAAGGGGCATTTTGCGAGGTTAGTGGGCAGTCGTAGCAGAGACGGTGACGGAGACGGGGACGGAGACAGAGACGGACGGTGACGGAGACGGAGACGGGGATGGGGATGGTGGATGGTGGGGTGGGGCTCGCTCGGCTGATCCAGTTTCGCGCCGTGCTCGGACGCGTCAAGGTCAAGCCGTCGCTTCGCGACGGTCGGCTTCGCCGAACCTTGACACGTCCTCCGCGCGGCGCGGTGGCGGTGGGGCCTTCACGAGAGAAGGCGAAAGGAACCATCCCATGCTGCGAATTTACGAAACGTCGCTTTCGATGATCAGGCGCTTGCGAGGCGTGATTGCGATCGTGGAGCGTCGAGATTCTGATCTTGCTCGTCAGCTTCGGAGAGCGGCTAGCAGCGTTGCGCTCAACATTGCGGAAGGCTCGTACGCGAGAGGTCGCAATCGGCCGATGCTCTACAACGTCGCGCTCGGGAGTGCGAAAGAGACGAGAGCCTGTATCGATGTTGCGATGTCGCTCGGCTACGTCGATGCATTCGATCGAGAGCTCGACTCGGAGCTGCACTCGATCTGTGCGGTGCTTTACCGACTCACGAGTTGAGTCGGTAGAGCGTGGCGGCAATTCGGTCGAGACGATCGCGCAACATCGCATCGATCGTCTCGACGTGATCGAAGACCTCCGCGACGTCGAGACATGCGCGAACTTCTTGAGTGGAGCCGAGTGCGGTGCGAAAGCGCATGCGTTCGTTCCCGCCAGTCGAGCCGATCGCCTCCGCGGTGTTGAGCGCGATGCTGCTCGCACCTCGGCGAAGCTGCCGCGCGAGATCGGGATCTCGCCGCGAAATCTCGCCAACGAGCGGCGCGATCAACCGAAGCGTTTCGATGATGAATGGATAGATCTTCAGCATGGTGAGTCTCCTTCTCTCGCAATGGCGAGGGCTCACCCCGACGGCACGGCGCGCAGGGCTGATCAAGGCTCGGCGAAGCCGACCGCCGCAGGCGGCTTGGCCTTGAGCAGCCCGAGCACCGTGCCACGATGAGAAACCCGAGCAAGACGACCCGGACTCCGAGACGGAGACGGGGACGGAGACGGGGACGGAGACGGAGACGGAGACGGAGACGGAGACGGGGACGGAGTCGGAGGCGGCGAGCGGCAAGGGGGTCTCGTGCGTGCTAGGTTCCGCGCCGTGACTCCGGTTCGCATTCAAGAGCTCCTCGAGCGCGTGAAGCGCGGGGACGCGTCGGTGGACGACGCGCTCGCGGAGCTGAAGCAGCTTCCGTTCACCGACCTCGGTTTCGCGACGGTCGATCACCACCGCGCGCTGCGGCAGGGCGCGTCCGAGGTGATCCTCGGGCAAGGGAAGACGGTCGAGCAAATCGTGGCGATCGCGGCCGAGCTCGCGCGCGGCGGACACAACGTCCTCGTGACGCGCGTCGACCCTGGTGCGGCAGTGGAGATCACGATGGCGCTTCCAGATGCGCGTCATCAACCGCTCGCTCGCACGGTGACGCTCGAGGTCGCGCCGATCGCAGCGCTCTCGTCGGAGACCGTCGCGCTCGTCAGCGCGGGCACGAGCGATCTTCCCGTTGCAGAGGAGTGCGCCGAGACGATGCGCATGCTCGGCGTGAAGTTCGAGCGCGTTTTCGACGTGGGCGTTGCGGGGATTCATCGGTTGCTCCATCGGCGCGAAGCGATCGATCGCGCGCGCGTGGCGATCGTCGTCGCGGGCATGGAGGGCGCGCTCGCGAGCGTCGTCGGCGGTTTGGTCGATGCGCCCGTGATCGCGGTGCCGACGTCGGTCGGCTACGGCGCGTCGTTTCACGGGCTCGCTGCGCTGCTCGGCATGCTCACGAGCTGCGCTTCGGGCGTGACCGTCGTGAACATCGACAACGGCTTCGGCGCGGCGTTCGCAGCGGCCCGCATTCTTCGTGCGCGGAGCAAGTGATGGGGCACGAAGGGCACGATCACGAGCATGGGCATGATCACGATCACGATCATGGGCATGCGCATCACGATCACGATCGCGATCACGGACATCACGCGCGGCGCGTGATCGAGCGCGGAGTGGGCGCGGGGAAAGTTTTGTTCTTCGATGCGCCGAGCGGGCTCGCGGGGGACATGACCATCGCGGCGCTCGTCGATCTCGGCGTGCCCAAGGACGCGCTCGAGAGCGCGTGGGGCGCGCTCGGGCTCGACGGGTATCACGTGCACTTCACGCACGAAGAGCGCAGCGGAATCGTCGCGACGCATTTCGACGTGCACGTCGCCACGCAGCAGCCGCATCGCACGTTCCGCACGGTTCGCGAAATCCTCGAGCGCGCGAAGCTCGATGATGCGGTTCGCGCACGCGCGCTCCGCACGTTCGACAAGCTCGCCGACGCGGAGTCGACCGTGCATCGCATGGCGAAAGACGACGTGCACTTCCACGAAGTCGGCGCGGTGGATGCGATCATCGACGTCGTCGGCGCGGCCGCTGCGCTCGAGTTCATCGGCGCGGAGATCGTGACGTCGCCGCTTCCGATGTCGCGCGGGTACACGAAGGCCGCGCACGGAGTCCTCCCGCTTCCGCCGCCCGCGGTCGTCGAGTGCTTGCGCGGTCTTCCGACGTACGACGCGGGCATCGAGAGCTACGAGCTCGTCACGCCGACGGGCGCGGCGATCATCGCGGCGAACGCATCGCGCGCGGAGAAGTGGCCGTCGATGTCGCCGGAGCACGTCGGTTGGGGCGCGGGCACGATGAAGATTCCGGATCGACCGAACCTGCTTCGCGTCGTGCTCGGATCGAAATCGGAGAGCTCCTCCTCGACGCACGTCGTGCTCGAAGCGAACCTCGACGACGCGACGGGCGAGATCGTCGGCGCGACGATCGAATCGCTGCTCGCGGCGGGCGCGCTCGATGCGTGGGCCGCGCCGATCACGATGAAGAAGAGCCGGCCCGGCGTGGTGCTCGGAGCCGTTTGCGCCGAAGCGCGCGCGCGCGATCTCGCCGACGTGATCATGCGCGAGACGCCTACGCTCGGGGTGCGGTTCACGACGGTGTCGCGCGTGGAGCGGCCGCGCCGCGTGATCGAAGTCGACACGGCGTACGGGAAAATCCCGGTGAAAATCGCGCGAAGGCCCCTTCGGCCCGCCGCAAATCAAGCCCGAGTTCGACGCGTGCGCTTCAGCTGCGCGAGCGCACGGCGTGCCCGTTCGCGTCGTGATCGCCGCGGCTTTCGCGGCTGCAACGCGATGAGAGAGGGACATATCGCGCCTTACGCGGCGTGATATGCTCGGCGGCCACTCGAAAGGGACCTTGAATGAGCGTCGTCTGCCCGCAATGCGGCACGCCTGCGAAGAGCACGGACAAGTTCTGCAACTCGTGCGGTTTTCTCCTGCAACAACAGGGAGCGCCGCCGCCGCAGCCATTCGGTGGCCCGCCGCAAGGCCCGCCTCCGCAGCAAGGTCCGTACGGTTACGGCGCGCCGATGCCCGATCAAGGCGGCGGCTTCCCGCCTCCGCAACAGCCGTTCGGCGCACCGCCTCCACAAGGCCCGCCCAATTTCGGTCCGCCGCCGCAGCAACAGTTTGCGCCCGCTCCGCCGCCGTTCCAACCGCCGCAACAACAGTTCGGCGCGCCTCCCGCATACAACCAACAGCCGCCCGCTCCGTATGGTGCGCCGCCCGCTCCGTATGGAGCTGCGCCTTCTGCCGTGTGCGCGCAAGGTCACGAGATTCCGCCGGGCGCGAGCTACTGCCCGATGGGTCATCCCATCGCCGTGCAAGGTCCGCCGCACGACGCGTATCAAGGCGGGGGTTTCGCGCCGCCGCCGCAAGCACCGCCGCCGCCCGCGTTTGGTGGTCCGCCGCCCGCGTTTGGTCAGCAGCAGGCTCCGCCGCCTCCATTCGGCGCGCCGCCGCCGCAACCTGCGCTCGCACCCACGGAGACTCCACCTCCTGCTGCGATCACGCCGGGCCCGCAAGCGCTCCGCGGATTTCTCGTCTCGTTCCAGACGAACAACAACGGCGAGTTCTGGCCGCTCAAAGGCGGGCGCGTCGTGATCGGTCGCGCGCAATCCGTCGACGGTCTCGACATCCAACTGCCCGACGCGACGATCTCGTCGAGGCACGCCGCGCTACACGTCGATGGCGTCGCCGGCACCGTCGCCGTCGAAGACACGGGCTCGACGAACGGCACGTACGTCAACGAGGAGCACATCGGCCTCAACGGCCGGCGCGATCTGCGCGACGGCGACAAAGTTCGCTTCGGCGGATACACGACCATCGTGAAAATCGTCACGCGACTGTGATGTTCGTGAAGCGCGCGCTCGCGACGTTGTTGGTGGTGCTCGTCGCGCTCGTCGCGCGCACGGCGAGCGCGCTGCCGGAGGCGCACCTGCTCCGCGTCGATCCGCGCACGGCGTCGAGCAACGGCACGCCGATCTTGAGCACGCTCGTCGAGGTCGTCCAGTTCAACTCGCCGTCGGACGCGCTCTCGTCGTGCAACGGAAAAACCGGCACCGCCGAGCTCGATTGCTGGAACGACGCCGTGCAAAAAGACGGCGTCTTGTGGACGGGCTTCGACTTCTCGAAGGTCCAAGCGAACGCGTTCTTCGCGGCGAAGGTGAACGGCGCCGACATCCCCGCGCGCCTCGAGGGCACGCCGCTCAAATGGGGCGACGCGCAGAAAGAGCCCGGTGTCGGCACCGCGTGGGTGATCGCGATCGATGGATCGCAGAGCGCCGCCGATCGATTCCGCGACGCGCAAGAGATCGCTTACGCGTTCGTCAAAGCGATGCAGCCGAACGACATGATGGACATCATCGTCTTCGACTCGCACGACCATCAGTATTTGAGCGACTCGAAGTGGAAGTCGTACGCGACGAAAGAACGCGACGCGCTCGTCCACACGCTCGACGTCGCCACCGCATCGAAGGTCGCGCAAGACCGCTCGCTGTTTTCGATTTCGCAAAATGTGATCGCGGACGCGTTCGGCACGCTCGGGAATTTCTCCGGCTCGCAGAACATCCCGATGCACCAAGCGCTCGTCGTTCTCTCGAACGGCTACGCGAAGGCCGACGCAGGAACCACGGGCCCGAGCGCGCAAGCGTTCAGCGCGTATCTCAACAAGGGACGCTTCCCCGACGACAACACCGCGCAGGTGAAGACGCCGCTCCCCGTGATCTCGATCTGGCTCCCGCCGAACACGACGACGATGGTCGGCGACATGCTGCGCAACAACGAGAACCAGTTCATGCAGTCGCTCGCGAACATCAAGATCGGCGGTTTCTACTCCGTCGTTCGCGGCGGGCAGGGACAAGCGAAGGCGCCGAACATCGTCGCCGCCGTGCGCAAGCGCTTCAACTCGATGTACGTCGTGAAGTGGCGGCTCTCGTGTCTGAATCCGTCGCCCGAGCAATCGTTCTCGCTGAACTTCAAGAACACGACGCCGCAGATCATCGGTGACGCGACGTTCAAAGACGTCCCCATCGGCGTGGATCCGTCGGCGTGGCCGCTCGACATCGATCTCGAAAAGACACAAGCCGAGGCGAACGCGAACCCGATTTTCCCGGGCGGGAAAATGAAAGTGTTCGGCGAGTTCTGCTGGGCGGGCGCGAAGGATCGCGCGGAGGCGTATTTCATTCCCGCGGGCAGCAAGCCCGATCCGCAGCTCGCGAGCGGAAACGCCGACGCGATCAAATCCGCCGTGCAGAACCTCGTGCAGCAGAACCTGCGAGGCAGCGCGCTCGAAGTCGGCGACACGTTCGTCACGTTCCAAGTCCCCGACGAAGACAAGCTCCTCGAAGGCAGCGGCGACAACACCGTCGCGCACGTCATCGTCTACGACAACGGCGCGCGTCGCTTGAGCGGTCACGACGAGAAAACGATCCTCACCGTCAAGGCGACGAAGAAACCGTTTCCGATTTTGATCGTCGCAGGTGCGGGCGGCGCGATCCTCGTCGTCGGACTTCTGCTCATCGTGATCATGCGCGGCGGTGGTGGTGGCGGCGGTCGCGGCAAGCGCGCAGGCGTTCCGCCGCCCGCACCGATCGTCGCGGGTGGTCCGCTCCCACCGTATGGCGGCGGTGGTGGTGGTTACGGTCCGCCGCCCGGTGGTGGCGGTTACGGTCCGCCGCCTCCATACGGTGGAACGCCGCCCTACGGACAAGGTCCTCCACCCGGAGGATTCGCGCCAAACCCTCCGTAGGCGCTCCGCCCGCCGCCTCTCTGGGGGCAAAAGAATCGGACGGGAGCGCCGCGACAACACAAGTCCGCTGCCCATCGTGCGGATCCCTGACGATGGCGACTCCGGGACTCGCGTCGGTTTGTTTTTCGTGCGGCCAACCGCTGCCGTTCGACGCGACGGCGAAAGCGCCCGGCTCGTTTCCGCTCACGAACAACATGCCGGTGCCGACGCCGCCGCCGAATCCGTATGCGTCGGTGCCGCCTCCACCGACGACCGCATCACCGAACGCGTTCATCCTCACGAGCACGCTCGGCACGTTCAAAGTTTCGCCCGGCGGCGACGTCCTCGTCGGTCGCGATCCCGCGCGCTGCGCGATTCATCTCACCGAGCCGCGCGTGAGCGGTCTTCACGCGACGATGAAAGTCGAAAACGGCTCGCTCTTCGTACGCGACGAGAAATCGAACAACGGCGTTTGGATCAACGGCGAGCGCACCACCGCCGGCGCGTGGGCCGAGGTCCCGAAGAACGCATCGCTGCGCTTCGGTCCGATCCAGTTCACCGTCGCTCCCGCGTAACAGCGAGACTAATCCGCGCCGAACACCAGCGGGCCTTCGCACGCGCCCCACGTGCCGTCGTCGCCGCACGTCATGTATTCCTTCGAGCACGTCACGTACAAGCCCGAGTAGTGATAGACGGTGCCGCACGTCTCTTGAACGCCCGCTTCGGGGCACGGACACGTCGGCGCCGGCGTCGAGCATGGCGCGATCTCGACGTCGGAGGTCGTGCTCGAGTCGTTGTCGCCGAGCGGAGGAGGCGGGCGATCGCTGCACGCCGTCACCACGACTGCCGCAACGATTCCAAGCGTGAGACGCGAGGGGCGCATGCTGCCTTTCAAGTTATCGCGTTTGTCGTCCATCGTCATCGCTCTTAGTGGCAATTCTGTTTGGGGCAGGAATTGTTGCAAGTCGCTTGCGGGTCGCACGTGAAGGTGCAGTTTCCCGGACCCGTGCAGAGGTTCGTGCACGTGCTCCCCGCTTTGCAGACGAACGTGCATCCGCCGCCGCTGCACGACGCGTCACACGTCGCGCCGGACTCGCACGTGATGGTGCAGCCGCCGCCGCTGCACGAGGGCATGCACGTGGTCTTCGCGTCGCAGTCGAACGTGCACGAGCCCGCGAAGCATCCCGGCGTGCATGTGCCTTGAGTGCACGTGCACGAGCCGTCTGTCGTGCAACCCGTGGATGCTTCCGCTTCCGATGCTGCGTCCGAGCTCGCGTCTTTCGCGGCGGCTTCTTTCGCTGCGTCCACGGTCGGCTGCGCGTCGTTCGCGGGAGCCGCGTCATCACCACCCGCGTCGCCCGGATTGTTGGGCGAAGTCTGGCACGCCGTGATGGCGACGAGGCCGATGGCAGCGAAGATGGCTGCGACTCTCATTGCGAATCGGTGCAGTCGTATTGCACCTTCCAGTTGATGAGGAGCGGCGTGAGCGTGCCGGTCGAGTCGGGGTTCATCGTGATCGTGACGCGCAGCACGTTGTCCGAGCGAATCGCCGGCGATGCGAGGTTGAAGGGTCCCGTGCCGCTCGTCGTTCCGCCCGATGACGTGTCGATGATGGCCGCGTCGTAGTTCGGGAGGTTCGTGCTCGTGGTCGTCGTCGCGAGCGCGACGGGCGAAGCGTTGAGGAGCGTCGACGTCGTCGCGCCGGACTGCGCGCCGAACGAAATCGACGTGCCGGCAGGCATGTTCGCCTGCCAATCGAACTCACGCCACTTGATGCTCTTGCCGGTCCCGCAGCTCCCCGTGAAGTCCTGCGTGAACGTCGCGGACTTGTATGGCGGTGGTCCGCCTTGGTTTCCGTTGTCGGGCGCGACGCACGACGTGAGATCGAAGAACATGAACTCGAGCGCTTGCTCTTGGTCGATCATGGGCTGGTTCGCGCACGCCATCGGGAACCAACCGTTGCTGCTACTTGGCGCGTTGGCCGGCATCGAGGGCGAGCACGTTCCGTTTTGCGCGGGCACGACGCCGCTGCACGTCGGGTTGACGAGCTTGCTCGAGCACTGGTTCGAGCTCGTACACCCGCTGCAAGTGCACGTGCCGCCGTTGCAGAGGTTGTGGTTCGAATCGACGCACAGCTCGCCGCCGCCACAGTCGGTTTGCTTGGTGCACGACTTCGTGCAGAGGCCTTGAACGAGCGTGCCGCCGCACGACTGCGACCCGCCGCACTGCGAGTTGGTTTGACACGACGACGCCGTGCACACGCCGTTCGAGCACACGCCGCTGCCGCACTGCGAGTTCGCCGTGCACACGCACGCGTTGTTCGTGCAGTTGCCGCCACCGCATTGGTTCTTCTTCGTGCACGCTTTTGGCCCGCACGACCCGAGCTGCGACCCTTGGCACGTGTACGACGTGTTGCCGCAGTCGCTCGCCGAGTAGCACGCCTCGGTGCACGTTCCCGGAGTTGCGGGGATGTACCCGTTGCACGTCTGCGTGAATCCGCAGTCCGCGGTCGCGGTGCAGCTGCTCTGGAGGTTCGTGTTCGTGAGCGCGCTCGACGAGACGTGGAAGTCGCTGAAGACGACGCGTCCGTATTGATTCGCCGGAATCGCGGGGTAGGGCGTGTTGAACGTGAAGTTCGGGTTGAACGATTGCGGCGTGACGCCGCTCGACGTGTCGTTCGCGACGGACCAGTCTTGCGTCGTCGTACCGATTGCCGTGAGGTCGTGACGAGCTTGGTGGAGGTTCAGCGAGCCGAGCGACGAAGACGCGCCCACGTCGACGAGCCACTGCGCGAACGCAGCGCCCTTCGGGAAGCTCTGATCGAGCGTCGCGACGAGCGGATCCTGCGTGCCGTACGCCGACGTGTTCATCGAGCCGTTCGCGTATGCGTGGTCCCACGTCGCGACGGTGCCCCAGTTGTCGCCCGACACGTACGAGAAGTACGACGGGTACTCGAGCCACACGTAGCTGTAGTGCGTCGCGAAGATGCGCCCGCCCGCGTTCGCGTAGCCGATCAAGTTCGAGTACGGGTTGATGCCGTTGCCCGGCGGCTTGCTCGTCTTCGGAACGCCCGACTTCGGGTTGTTCATCTTGTCGACGGCGTTGCCTTCGCACGGCAAGAGAATGGCCGCGTAGTTCGGCAAGATCGCATTCGTGTTCCAGAGCGCATCGCCCGTCACGCGGTTGCCGTACGTCGAGGCGAGCACGGTGCCGGGGTCGTCCGGGCTTTCGAAGAAGTGGACGCGCCGCGTCGCGTTCTTCGTCGTCGAGCCGAACTCGTTCGGATCGATTCCCATCTTCAAGAGCAAGCACTCGAACGGATCGGCGTTGCCCGTCACGATCGCGAGCTGGGGAACGTCGGCGAAATCGTATTGACCGTTGTTCCAGTCGTAGCCGTCGGTGTGGTTTCTCGGCAGGCGAAGGGCGCAGTCGGCCGAGGGGATCGCGGCGACGCAGCTCGACGTCGAGATCGTGTTGTTCACACACTGCGTGACGCTGCTCGCCTTGAGCATGATCTCGCGCCGCCACTGCCCGCTCTGCATGACGAGCGGAACGTTGACGCCAGAGGGGACGCCCTTCAGCGTGAAGGATCCGTCGACCGCAGTCTGCGTGACGGTCACCGCGGTGATCGTCGATTGGTTCGAGCACTGGTTCTTGCTCGAGCCCGTCGTGAGCGCGGGGACTTTCCCGGTCGAATCGACGGGGACGTAGACGAACACGTTGTAGAGCGGGTTGGCGTTCGCGGGGTCGTAGACGAAGCCGCTGATGCTCGTCGTCGCGTTACCGCCGCACTTGGCGACGTTGCATCCAAGACCGTTGCACGGACCCGTGCCGCCGCCGTCGCCTTGCGTCAGCGCGAGGCCGCCGTCGACTGCAGTCACGCCCGCCGCGTCGACGTCGCTCGGTCCGTCTTGATACGATTGGCATTGATTCGGGTCGCACAAGTTCGAGCACGCAACGGGTTGACCGAGCGTGGTGATGCCATTCGCGTTGAGCCCCATTCCGGGGATGCTCTTCGTCTCGGTGTGGTTGCCGACGCACACGCTCCACGTGTTGCCGCTGCACGTCGACTGACCGATCGAGCACGTGACCGTGGTGTCCGTTTGTGCGACTTGCGTCCCGCATGCTGCAGTTGCTCCGGGGTTCGAGCACGCACAACCTTGGACACCCGCATGGCAGGTCGAGTCGCCGATTTCCGGAGGGCTCGCGGAGCACGCGCCCACCGCAGCACCCAACCCGAGCACTACGAAGAGCACGCCACACGCTTTGGAGACCGTCATCGACTTTGCACCTAGCCCAACATGACATTGTCACGTGCGCGTCCAACTCGGTCAAGGAACGTGACGCGGCACGATGGACCAAAGAACGGACATCCGAAGCGTGACTTAAGCGTTACCCTCCGCGGCTATGCGTTTCAGGTTCCTTCTCACTGCACTCGCGTTTGCGTGTTCACCAGCGACTCCAAATCCGGAGGTCGCGAAACCGACCACACTCGGTGCGGATGCAGGTGGGCCCACCGGGCCGAGCTTCGCGACGCCTTCGCGGTGGGCGCTCACGTTTTCGCCGCGGTGGCGTGCGGTGACGTCGATCGAGCTCGATTCGGGGAGCAAGCTCACCGCGGGTGAAGGCGGCGAGCGATGGATCGAGAGCGTGAGTGGATCGAACGAAGGCGCAGCTACGCTCGCGCCGGAGCGAATCGTCGGCATCCAAAAGGCGGACGGGGGATACCGCTTCGTTGGTTCAAGTGGGTCGGTGTACGTTTCTCGCGAGCCGCTCGGGCCGCTGACGCGCGGTAGCGCTGCGGTGCCGGGAACGCGTCAGGTCGCGGTGGGCAAGGTCGCGATCGTGATCGTCGACGGCAAAGGCGAGCTCCAACGCAGCACGGATGGCGGTCACACGTGGGCGAAGGTGGATCTTCCCTCGAAGGAAGGCGTCGTCGTCGACATCGCGATGCTGGGCGACAAAGGAATTCTCGTCGCAGCGCCGCAGCGATTTTACGGAACGAAAGACGACGGGCTCACGTGGACCGTCGCGAAGAGCCCGGGCGTCGGCGTGCAATCGGTCGTCGCACGCGACGGCGCGCTGTGGGTCGACGGCGTCGAAGACTCGATGCGATTCGATCCCGCGTGGGGCACGTTCCAACAAGGCACGCCCGCGCACACGACGCACCGCCCGCAGGCGAAGACGCTCGCCGCGCAAACGATCAACCGCATCGATGGTCGTCGCGCGATCCAACTCTCGGGCAATGGCAACGAACGCGTGTGGACGCTCGCGCTCGGCGACGGCGGCGTCCTCGCCAAAGCGCGCAAGATCGACGAGCTCGACGGATGCGAGATGGTGGACGCCGCGATCCGCGGCGACGACGTCGTCATCGCGTGCGACGCGCGCGGCAACGTGACGAGCGGCATCGACAAGGACGCGTCGACCAACGTGCCGATGCACTACGCCTACGGCAAGACGACGAACCTCCTCACGGATGGCGGCACGCTCGGATGGATCACGCGCATCGTTCGCTCCGCCGACGGCGGTCGTACGTTCCGCGAGGACACGACGGTCGAAGGCGGGATGCCTCAACGCGGAGACGTGTCGATCGCGATCGGCGCGGAGGATTTCGTCTACCTCGGTCGTCGTTGCGGACCCGGCTATAACTCGCCGTGTCTGCCGGCGCGCGTGCGCGCGAGCAAGACCGCTGGCTTCAGTGAGGTCGTGGGCGACGACGACAACGCACAGTCGGGGCAAGTGCGTTTCGCGACGAGCGGCGCGCAGTCGTCCGTCTACAGCGTCGGCATGCGCGACGGCGAAGCGTTCCTGTTTCGATGGAAGTCCGGGAGCGCGTCACCCGAAGCCATCGGGCGCGTCGCAGCGTCGATCGATCCGCAGAGCGCGACGCTCACGATCGACGAGGACGGTTCCGTTCGTGGCTTCGCGCGGAGCGGCAAAGACGCGCTCCTCTTCACGTACAAAGAAGGCGGCACCGTCGCGACGACGACACTGCAAGTTCCCATCACGCACGCAGCGTTCGCGGGCATCCACGGGTATGGCGTGTCGAGCGCAGTCGGCACGACCGACGCGAAAGCGTACGAGTCCACCGACGGCGGCAAGACGTGGGGCATCGCGACGTCGCCCGCGTACATGACGAACATCGACGCGTGCTCGTCGTTCGGATGCGTCACCGATCGCGGCGTGCGCTGGGGATGGGACGCGCCGCCGAACGCGAGCGGCGACGGAGGGAGCGCGCAGCTCGCTTCCGAGAGCAAACCGCAATATGCGCGGCCGCTCCGCTGCAGCGCGAAGGACAAATGGATCGAGCTCGGCGGCGGCAACTTGCCGAACGTGAGCTACGTCGATCACGGCGCGAGCCGCTGGGTCCTCCCGACGCGCGACAAAGACGGAAAGATCACGCTGCTCGCATCGAAGCGCGGCGACTCGACGACGAAGACGACGCCCACGCAGCTCCTCGGCGCGCCGCCGCCGTCGCCGAAGTTCGGCGCAGGCACGATGGTGCACGTGCAACCCGATGGCGTCGTCGCGCTTCGTTACAGCTACCTGCGCGAGCGCAAAGGACCCGGTCGATACAATCCGGTCGACGCGCAGCTCGCGTGGTATCGCGACGCGACGGGAAAAGTTTCGCACCAAACGGTGAACAAGAACCCGCCGTTCCGCGTGAACAAAGATCCGCAAGGCGGTTACGACCGCGACGCGCAGCCCGCATATAGCGAGCTTCCCGAGATCGTGGCGCTCGGGTCGAAGGGCGTTTACTTCCGCCCGGGATCGTACGCGGAAGAGGACGGCAATGGCGAGCCGAAGCCGATCGCGCTCCAACTGCTCCGCGACGACGGAAAGATCGACAAGATCAAAATGCCGGACAACGCGGACTCGAGCGGCGGCAGCGCGATCATCGCGACGATCGACGGAGCGAACAGTCTCTTCGCGCACAACCCGGAGAGCTGGTCGGCGACGAGCTTCTCCGACAGCAAGCGCGTCTTCTACTCCGTGCTCGGCGGGCTCGGCGATGACGACGGCGTCGTCGATCTCATGAACCTCGGCGGCAAGCCGTCGTTCGTCGCGACGCTCCGCGATCCCGCGCGCTCGTGGATCATCGGGCTGAAGGCCGAGCCCGATCTCGGCACGGTCACATCCATCGCCACGCAGAAGTCGCTCGGCGATGTGCCCAAGTCGTGCGACGGCGCCGTGCCCGCGGATCCGAACGCGTATCGCGTCGACGCGCCGTACGTCTTCGGCTCGCGACGCCCGGTCATCGTCGACTCGGACGGCGCAACGGTGATCCTCGCGACCGATCGCGCAGAGATTCGCGGGACGCTCGCATCGCCCGATGCATGCGTTGCGGCGTTCGACGCAGCAGCGCCTTCGCAAGACGACGACAAAGATTTCGGCGCGCTCGTCTTCACCGACGACCTCGCGCACTCGCTCCTCTTCCGCGCGGACGCGGCCGCGTGGCCCGCGACGATCGCGGTGCGTACGATGGAGTGCCAATACCAAGCCGGTCCGCTCCCCGAAGAGCTCGAGAGCGTCGAAGGGTTCGTCACCGATTCGCGCCACTCGGCGGTCGGCCGCAAGCGTTATTGATCTGCGTCGGTTCCGGCGTCCATGTCGGCGTCGGTCGTTGCGGCGTCGGCCGCGGAGTCATTGCCTGCGTCTTGCGGCGGTGCGTTGCACGCGTTCGCCGCTTTGATGGGTTGGTTCGCCGAGTAGCCGTTCGCGTTGCAGAGGAGAATGTTCGTGTCGTCGCATCCGCACGCGATGGACGCGTCGCAGGTCGACGTGTCGAACGGAACGCACACGCCGCCGTCCGCGCTGCAACCTTCGGCTAGCGAATAGGCGCACGCATACGCCGCCGGACAGTCGCGCGCAGCGAGGCACGATCGGCCCCATGCGTCGCCGCTCGCGTCGGGTCCGCTGCTGTTTTGTCCGGTCTGACCTGGGTCGTCCGGATCATCGAAGTTGTTGGAACCCGCGGGCTGGCCGATGGGATGCTCGACGCACGCCGGCAAGAAAACCATCGCGATGAGCCAAGCGCATTTCACACATCGAGTATGTCACACTCCCAACGCGTGATGCGATGATCGCTGTGTAAAGCTCTCCGTTCTGCGAAGCCTCGCCGTGACATTCGATCGCAAGACGTTCCTCTCCGACCCGTCGCTCCTCGCCACACTTGGCGCGCACGTTCGGTCGCGTGTGCCTGCAGCGGATGCAGAGGACGTCGTGCAATCCGTTCTCGCCGATGCGCTCGCCGCAGAGACTGCGCCCGACGACGCAGATGCGCTCAAGCGTTGGCTCTTCGGAGTCGCGCGCCACAAGATCGCCGATTTTCATCGCCGGACGAAACGCGCGCCGCACCCGGACGACTCAGTCGACGATCGCGCCGCGCCCAGCTCCGGTCGCGAGGGCGCGAGCGATCTCCTCGAATGGGCGGAGGGCGAGCTCCCGCCCGGAAGCGACGCGAAGCGCACGTTCGAGTGGATGCTTCGCGAAGGCGAAGGAGAGAAGCTCGAGTCGATCGCGGAGACCGAGAAGGTCCCGGCGCCTCGCGTGCGAAAGCGCGTGTCGCGGATGCGCGAGCACTTCCGCGCGCGATGGGCGGCGTACGTCGCCGCGCTCGCCGCGGCGGGCCTCGCGGTGATCGTTGTATTCTACATCCTTCGAAAGAAGCCAGAGCCCGAGGCGCAGATCGTTCCCGAGAAGAAGACGCCGCTCGATCTCGCGAAGGAAGAGCGGGGTCGAGCGCTCGCAGCGTGCGATCGCGCGGAGTGGGAGACGTGCATCGCGGGTCTCGATCACGCGGCCCAAACGGACCCGGCGGGCGACCGCGATGCGCGCGTCGTCCAAGCGCGCGAAGCGGCGCGCAAAGCGCTGACGCCGACTCCGCTCCCGACTCCGCCCCCGTCCCCGACTCCGACTCCGTCCCCGACGACTCCGCCCCCGCGTCCGACCGCGACGCCAACGTCCGTCACGCCGACCGCGCCGATTCGTTCGAGCGGCACCGGCGGCTCCCTCTGAGGCCCGACCGACGCTACATTGCCATTCATGCTCGACGTCAGCGCTCCGCTTCCGCATCCGCCGAACGAACCCGTCCTCTCATACGCGCCGGGATCGCCCGAACGAAAATCGATCAAGGAAGCGCTCGCGAGCATGGCGAAGGAGCGCGTGGACATTCCGCATGTCATCGCGGGCAAAGAGATGCGCGACGGCGAGTCATTCTCCGTTCGCGCGCCGCACGATCATTCGCTCGAGCTCGCGACCGCGCATCACGGCGGAGCGGCCGTCGCCGAAAAAGCGATCGCCGCCGCGCTCGCCGCCGCGCCCGCGTGGGCGAAGACGCGCTTCGACGCGCGCGCGCGGATCTTCCAGCGCGCGGCGTCGCTGCTCGCGGGCCCGTGGCGGGCGACGCTCAACGCGGCGACGATGCTCGGACAGAGCAAGACGGTCTACCAAGCCGAGATCGACGCGGCGTGCGAGCTGATCGATTTTCTGCGCTTCAACGTCCACTTCGCTTCGCGCATCGCCGAGCAACCATTCTCGCCCGACGGAACGTCGAACGCGCTCGAGCTTCGTCCGCTCGAAGGCTTCGTGCTCGCGGTCACGCCGTTCAACTTCACGGCGATCGGCGGAAACCTCCCGACGTCCGTCGCGCTGATGGGCAACGTCGTCGTGTGGAAGCCGGCGGAGAACCAAGCGCTCGCCGCGCATCACACGATGCGCTTGCTCGAAGCGGCGGGGCTTCCGCCTGGCGTGATCAACATCGTCCACGGCGAGGGGGCGAGCATCGCGAATGCGTGCATGATGCATCCATCTCTCGCGGGCGTGCATTTCACGGGCTCGACGACCGTGTTCCAGTCGATCTGGCGCGGCATCGGCGAGCGCATCGCGAGCTACAAGACGTATCCGCGGCTCGTCGGCGAGACGGGCGGCAAGGACTTCGTCTTCGCGCATCCGTCGGCGGAGATGGAAGCGCTCGCCGTCGCGCTCGTGCGCGGCGCGTTCGAGTTCCAAGGTCAGAAGTGCTCGGCCGCGTCGCGCGCGTACGTGCCGAAGTCGTTGTGGCCGAAGCTCCGCGCGCGCGTGCTAGGCGAGATCCGCGCGATCAAGATGGGTGACGTGCGCGACTTCCGAAACTTCATGGGCGCCGTCATCAACGAGCGCGCATGGCTGCGCCTCACCGAGTGGATCGATCGCGTGACGCACGACGCAGCATGCGAGGTATCGACCGAGGCGAAGCTCACGTCGCGCAAAAACGGATGGTTCGTCGCGCCGACGCTCGTCGAAGTGAACGATCCAAAGCACCCGATCATGCAGACGGAGCTCTTCGGTCCGGTGCTCTCCGTGTTCGTCTACGACGACGCGCGCATCGACGAGACGCTGCGCTTGATCGACGAGACGAGCCCCTACGCGCTCACCGGCGCGATCTTCGCGCGCGATCGCGCGGCCATCGCGCACGCGGCGAGCGTGCTCCGTCAAGCGGCGGGAAATTTGTACGTGAACGACAAACCCACCGGCGCGGTCGTCGGGCAGCAACCGTTCGGCGGCGCGCGCGCGTCGGGCACGAACGACAAGGCCGGTGCGTCGTACAATCTGCTCCGGTGGGCTTCGCCGCGCGTCGTCAAAGAGACGTTCGTCCCGCCGACCGACGTCGGGTACCCCTTCATGCGCGAAGAGTGATTTTTTGCGGTATGTTTCAAGGGCCCCGAGCGTTCACGTTGGGGCCCTTCGAAATGTCGACTTTACCGCTTGGAATCACGCGACTCGTCGCGCCAGTCGCATCCGACGAGCCCAAAATCGACCTCGCCGAGCGCGCGCTCCGCGGTGACGAAGCCGCTTGGAACGCGCTCGTCGCGCGGCACAACCAGCGCGTCGTCGTCGCGCTCCTCGGGCGTGGTCTTCCGCTCGAGCGCGCCAAAGACATCGCGCAAGAAGCATGGCTGAGGCTCCTCGAGCAGCAACGCGCCGGCAAGCTCCGCGAGCTCAAGCTTCCGTCGCTCGCGATCACGCAGGCCACGTTCCTCGCGCTCGACGCCGCACGGCGCGACGGCAAAACGCTCGCGCTCGCCGAAGGTTTCGACGCCGCGGATCCGCGCCCGCTCTCCGAGCAACGACTGATCGGCGAAGAGCGACTCGCGCACGCAGAGCGCATCCTCGCGAAGTGCTCGCCGTCCGCGCGCAAAGTCTTTTCACTCGTCTATGGCGGCGGCAACTTGAGCCACGCGGACGTCGCCGAGCAAGTCGGGCTCTCCGTTCAACGCGTGCGTCAGATCGTGTGCGAGGTTCGCAAAGAGCTTCGCGCCGCGTTCGAGGACGAGTCATGAGCCACGTGTCGCAGCATGTCTCGCAACGGGCGCTCGAGGGTTACGTGATCGGCGCGCTGTCCGAGCTCGAGTGCGCGGAGCTCGAAGCGCACGTCATCGAGTGTGAAGCGTGCGCGGCCCGTCTCGCGCGCGAGGCGAGCCTCGAGCTCGCGTTCACCGCAGTCGCCGCGCGTGGTGAAGAGCGTCCGCGCCGCGTGCATCTCATCGCCCCGGCATTGGGTGCGACGCTCGCGATGGCCGCGGCGGTTTTGCTCTGGGTCCTCCCGCGCGGCGAGGCGAGCGAGCAGCATCCGCAAACCGCGGACGATCAAGCGCCGAGCGTCGTCGACACGTACGGTGACGCATCCGCGACCGGCATCACCGCGAGCCTCGAGACGCAGGTGGATGGCTCGCGTGTCGGCGTGCGCGACTGATTCTTTCGCGTACGACGAGCACGGAGCAGCTCGCGTGATTCACGATCCGCGATGCCGTCGTTCCGAGCACGTAATCGACGCCGCCGTAACCGTGCGAGCCGATGATGATCAGATCGGCGTCTTCGTCGACCGCGGCGGCGCACACGGCACGCCACGCGTTTCCAACCGCGACGCGCACGCCGTCGAGTAGCTCGGCGGGGATGCGGAGCGCGCAAGCGTCGAGATACTTCTCGGCTTCCGTTCGCAGGACGAGCTCGAGTGGCTTGTCGGGCGAGGGCCACGCCAAGGCCAGATCGGGTGGAATGCTCACCGACCGAAAGAGAACGAGCTTCGCGCCAGAGACTCGGGCGAGCGCCTCGGCGCGAGCGAGAACGGCGTCCGCGTGTGTCGACCCATCCAATCCAACTACGAACTTTTGCATGACACCTTTCACGTCTCGCGTTTGGCGATCACCATGAACATGGCTGGCACGAGGAAGAGGGAGAGCACCGTCGACGACGAGAGTCCACCGACGACCGCGAGAGCGAGCGGCTGGTTCGCCTCCGTCCCGCGTTCGAGACCGATGGCGGTGGGGATCAAACCGATGATCGTCGCGAGGCTCGTCATCGCGATGGGAATGAACCGCGTGCGCCCCGCGTCGACGACGGCGTCGATCTTCGACTGACCTGCGTTGAGGCGCTTGCTCGCCTCGTCGACGAGCAGGATTCCATTGGACACGGCGATGCCGATCACCATCAAGATCCCCATCAGCGCGATGACCGACAGCCCCTGACGCATCACCATCAGCGCGAGCACGATGCCCACGAGCGCAACGGGTATGGCAAAGAGCATGACGAACGGGAGTCGCAGTGACTTGAATTGAATCGTCATGATCATGAAGACGACCATCACGGCGAGCGCGAGCGCCGATCCGAGACCGGCGAAAGTCGTCTTCATGAGCTCCATCTCTCCCACCCAGCCCCAGCGGATGCCGCGCGTGGAGGGATTTTCCGCGAGCTTGCGCGCGAGCTCGGCCGACGCGCTCCCGACGTCGCGGCCCTCCGTCGCCATGTACACCTCGGTCACTCGCGTCATGTGATCGCGCTCGATCGCGATGGGCCCCGAGCTGCGTGAGATGTCTGCGTAAGCGCCCAGCGTCACCGGGCGCGCGGCGCTGCTGATGTGCGTTGGGAGTTGCGCGAGCGCGTGGACATCCGGAACGTCGTGCTCGTCGTAGTAGGTCACGACGTAATAGGCCTGGCCGTTGTGCGGATCGATCCAAACGCTCGGCATGTTGATGTCGCCGAGCGTCGCGTCGAGGGTCGTCTGCGCCGCCTGGCGCGACGTCACGCCGACCATCCCCGCCTGATCGCGCAGCGTGTCGACGTGGATCTCGGGGTAGTCGGTTTGGAGTTGGACGCGGACGTCGCGCACGCCGCCGACGCTTCGTGCGATTCGCGCGACCGCTTTGCCCTGGTCCTCGAGCGCATCGAGATCGTCGTTGTGAAGCTCGACGGCCATCGGCGCGTAGTATCCATTCGAGAACACGCTCGCCACGAGGCCCCCAGGCCACTGGAGAAATTCGACGCCTGGATAGTGCTCGGTGAGGAGGCGCCGCATCATGTCGGCGATCTGTTGCTGCGTGTGCTTGCGTTTTTCGGGCAAGACGAGCGCGACACGAATGAATCCCATGTGCGGTCCGTCGTTGGCGCTCGTCATGGCGCTGCGCGCGTTCTCCGGTGATCCCTCGTTCGTGAGGACGAGCGTGACGTCACCCTTCGGGAGCTCGTTGGCGAGCATCTCTGCCCATCGCCTTGATGCGCGCCGTCGATTCCTCGAGCGAAATGCCAGGCGGGAAACGCACGTACACGCGCTCCATCGATTCGTCGATCTCCGGGAAGAAGGTCATCGGAAGACGCGACGCCCCCCACGTCGCGGCGACCGTGAGCGCAGCGCAAGCGCCGATGACCCACCACCGCGCTCCGAGCGCACGCCGCAGCAGATCGGAATATCGATCGGCGACGCGATCGACGAACGCGCCGACGCGCTTGCCGATGCCGCGCGGCTCTTGTTCCGTGAACACGTAACGCGCGGCGACGGGCGTGACGAAGATGCTCACGACGTACGACGCGATCATCGCGACCGCGACGGTGAGCGCGAGCGGCGCGAAGAGCTTTCGTGCGAGTCCCGCGAGCAGGAGCACGGGAAGGAGGACGGCGATGGTCGTCAGCGTCGATGCGAGCACGGGCAGCGCGACGGCGTTCGTCCCCTCGAGCGCGGCGCGGAACGCGATCGTGACTCTCGCGCTGGTGGCGGTGGATGGACTCGAGCACGACGACTGCGTCGTCGACGAGGCGACCCATGGCGAGAGTCAGCCCGCCGAGCGTGAAGGCGTTCAGCGTCTGGCCCGTCGCGTAGAGGACGATGAGCGTCACCGCGAACGCGAGAGGAATCGCAACGGCGACGATGATCGTGCCGCGCACGCTCTGGATGAAGATCAGGATGACGAGCGCGATGAGGACGAGCGCCTGAGCGACCTCGCGCTGGAGCCCCGAATATGCGGTCTTCACGTACGTCGACTGGTCGAAGACGGGCTTCACGACCATCCCGGCGGGGAGATCCGCAGATCGGCGACGACCTTCTTCGCCGTCTCGACGATTTCGAGCGTGTTGCCTCCTGGCACGCGCAGGATGTTCAAGTAGACGGCGCTCTCGCCGTTGACCGACACGGTCTGCGTCGCGGCCGCGCCGCCGTCCTGCACGCGCGCGACGTCGCGGATGTAGACGGGGCTGCCGTTCGACCTCCTTCACGAGCGCGTCTCCGATCGTCCTCACGCGGTGTGGGACCGCGTTCGTGTAGACGTTGGCGTCGAAGGCGGGCGAGATGAACTCGCCCGACGGAAGGAGCGCGTTCGATTGCGCGACAGCCGCGCTGATGTCCTCGGCTGTCACGCCGCGTGACTGGGCGGCGGCGCGATCGACGATGACGTTGATCTGCCGCTGCGTGCCGCCGTTCGGCGCCGCGCTCGCCACGCCCGGGATGCCTTCCAGGAGCGGCTCGATGTAGTTCATCGCGTAGTCGTAGAGCTGCGGACCGGTGAGGCCGCCTCCCATGACGACGACCTGCAGCACCGGCGCGTTCGTCGGATCGAACTGCAGGACGAACGGCGGCAGGACGCCGAGCGACTTCGGCACCGCAGCCATCGCGAACTGGACCTGCTGCTGCACGAGCGTTTGCGCGCCGTTCAGATCCGTTCCCCAATCCATCCAGACGTACGCGATGCTCAGGTTGTTGCGCGAGACGCTTTGGACGTGCTGCACGCCCGGCGTCGCGCTCACGTATTTCTCGATGCGCCACGTGAGCGTCTTCTCGACGTCGCTCGCAGCCAAGCCGGGCGCGAGCGTACCCACGACGAGGACCGGCGGCGTCAGATCGGGAAACGTGTCGACCGCCATGCGCGGAGTCACGACGAAAGCGAAGACGATGGCGGCGATCCCGAGCATCAAGCTCGCGAGCGGGTTGCGTAGCGACAAGGCCGTCACAGCGACCTCCCGAAACCTCCGCCGCGGGGCGCCGACGCATCAGCGTCCAGCAACTTCGGCGCTTCGGTCTCGACGTGCGTCTGCACGCGTTCGCCGTCGGCGAGCAGCGCGCGTCCTTCGGTCACGACGAGCGTGCCGGCGGGGAGAGACGATGGCGGAAAGAAGAGGCGCCCGCCGATCTCGCCGAGCACGGGGATCGTCCTGCCCGTGCGCACGTCGTGAACGACGACGAAGAGCTTCGCTTTGCCTTGATCCTGCGTCGCCGCGTAGATCGGAACCTCGGTCGCCGGGGAAGATTCGCCGATGTCCACTTGGACGATCGCCGTCGTCTCGGTTGGGTATTGCCGTTTCGGATCTTGCGACGTCGACCTCGAAGTGGATCGTGCGTGTCCGTGGATCCGCCCTTGGCGAGCGGCGCGAGATCGGCGCGACCAGATGCGCTCCGGTGGCGAGCAGGTCGATGCGAACGGGGGTCGATGGCTCGAGCGAGTCAAAATCCTTTTCGGACGCGTCGACCGTGATGCGCACCGCCGCCCGATCGACGATGGAGACGATGGCGTCTCCCGGGTGAACAAACGCGCCTGGATCGAAGGTGCGCGTGCCGATCTCGCCATCGAACGGCGCGCGTAGAACGCAGTCGCGCACGTCGAGCGACGACTTGAGGAGGTTCGCTTGCGTCTTCAGCAGCAGCGCCGTGTCGGCGAGGCTCACCGCGCTTTTGACCTCGACTTCGTTCGGGGCGACGAACCCACCATCGAGGAGCGTCGCCAAGCGGGTTGCCTCGTCTTCCGCAGCGCGGCGCCGCGCATCCACCGCGCGTGCCTCCATCGCGATGGAGCGCGTCGCCGGCGTTTGGGTTCGCGCAATCGAGCGTTGCGAGCGTGTCGCCGTGACTCACGATCATCGCCCGGGCGGACGGGCACCGTCAGCACGTACGCAGAGATGTACTGAGGACCGACGCTCGCCTCGACCCACGGGCGCACCGAGCCCACGTACGTTCGCGTGTCGCGATACGTCGCGCTCGGCGCAGAGATGACCGTGACCGGGCGAGGTGAAGCCTCGAGCGCCACGCGATTCACGCCACCCTCGGCGCGCACGGACAAAACCGCCACAGCCACGATGACCAACGTGGCGATGCCGACGATGACGAGCGCGACGTGCCTTGATCGGGCCATCGCGCAGGTGTGTTGCAACACCACGGCCAGCGCCGACGCCGCGAAATCTTGGCCTTAGCGGGACGACATTCGCGGACCGTCGTGGAGATTCTCCCCACAGGCGACAAATCACTCCGAAATTCCACCTAATTTCGCGCTGACCCAAAACCGACTACGCTCGCCGCGCCATGACGGCCATCGGGCGCGAGCAGATCACGATCGGCAGCGCGCCCAATTGCGACGTCGTGATGCAAGCGCCGGGTGTCGCGCCGCAGCATGCGCGCATCGTGAAGCAGCAAGGGCAGCTCGTCTTCATCGACGCGGGCGCGTCGCCGAGCTTCGCGAACGGCGCGCCCGTCGCGCCGAATCAGCCGGTGCCGTTCGACTTCCGCACCATCTTCGCCGTGGGTCAAGCGAACGTGCCGCTCTCGCATCCCGCGATCGTCTCGATGCTCATGTCTACGGGGCAGCTCGCGAACGTTCCGCGCGGCCACGTCGTCATCGGTCGTGATCCCGCGCGCGCGTCGCTCGTCGTCGCGCACGGCGCGGTGAGCTCGCAGCACGCGACCGTGATGCTCGATCGCATGATGGTCGTCGATCACGGATCGACGAGCGGCACCTACGTCTCCGGCCAAAAGATCGCGCCGAACCAACCGGTGCCGATCGATCCGAACGGCATCATCGCGTTCGGTCCAGTTCCGATTCCGATTTCGCTGCTCGCACAAATCGCGAATGGCGCGCTCGCACAAACGCCTGCGCCGGGTCCGGTCGCGCCCATCGGGCTCGGCGTCACGCCGTTGAAGCCGTCCGCGCAACCCTCCGCGCATCCGGCGACGCAACAAGCGAGCGCGCAAGACTCCGCGCCCGCGCGCCGCCATCGCACCGTCATCGGCGAGCTGAACATGGCGCAGCTCCAGAGCGGTCTCATCACGATCGGCCGCACGCCGGACAATCAAATCGTCGTCGCGCATCCGCAAGTGAGCTCGCGTCACGCGCAGATCGTGAGGCAAGGCGAGGCGCTCTTCATCGAAGACCTCCGCTCCGCGAATGGAACGTTCGTGCGCGGCCAGCGCGTTCCGCCCGGGCAGCGCGTTCCGATCCAAAACGGCGAGAAGGTCCAAATCGGACCGATGCCGCTGCTCGTCCACGTCGCAGGACAGCAGGTCAACGTCGTCGTCGAAGACGCGCAGAACTGGGCGGGCAAACCGCTCTACGAAATCGAAGCGTGGGATCTCTTCCTCGAGGTTCCCGATCGCGATCACAAAGGCCAGATGAAGGCGCTTTTGGATCACGTGTCGTTCAAAGCGCTTCCGGGTGACATGATCGCTTTGATGGGCCCGAGCGGCGCCGGCAAAACCACTTTGCTGATGACGCTGAACGGTTATCTCCCGCCGAGCGCCGGACAAGTCCGCATCAACGGCGAAGATCTCTATGCGATCTACGACGCGATGCGCGGCTCGATTGGATACGTGCCGCAAGACGACATCGTCCACCCCGAGCTCACGGTCTTCGAAGCGGTGAAGTACTCCGCGCAATTCCGGTTGCCGCCGGATTATTCGGAGCAGGAGATCGACAGGCGCGTCGAAGAGACGCTCAAATCGCTCGGCCTCGAAGGCGTGCGCAATCTGCAAATCGGAAAGCCCGAGAAGAAAGTCCTCTCGGGCGGACAGCGCAAGCGCGTCAACATCGCGCTCGAGCTCGTCACCGATCCCGTCATTCTCTTTCTCGACGAGCCGACGAGCGGTCTCGCTGCCGACGACACGACCGCGCTCGTCAACTTGCTCGCGGACCTCTCCAAGAAGACCGGCAAGACGATCATCGTCACGATTCACCAACCCGCGAAAGACGAATTCGAGAAATTCAATTTGTGTCTCGTGATGGGGTACGGCGGCATCCCGACGTATTTCGGGCCAACGGGCGAACAGGCTTATCGGTTCTTCGGGCAGATCATCGAGCGCCCCAACAGCCCATTTCGCGCGGGCTACGTCGGCCACGCGACGACGATCGACAACCCGCGCGACATGTTCGACATGCTCAACGTGCGCGAGCGCTTCGTGCAGGGAGAGATGAAGAAGCGCGACCCGAACGTCGATCGCAACACCGCGCGCCTCGAAGCATCGCGTCAATGGCGCGGCGAGTACTATCAAAACCAGAACCCCGTTTTTCAAACGATGTACGCGGGGCGGCGCGCCGTCGGCACGGACGTCGCCACGCGCGGCACGCGCCAGCGCGCGCGCACGCCGCTCATGCGCCAATTGCGACTCTTGATGTCGCGTTATTGGAAAGTGCGCATTCGCGATCGCGCGGGCGCCGCGATCATGTTTTTGCAAGCGCCCATCATCGGCATCATGCTCGCGATCGTCTTCGGTGGGCAGAAGAACGCGATTCCGTTCTGGTGCCTCGGCGCGCTCCAAGAAATCGCCAAGAAGAGCAGCGGCGGCGCAGGCACGACCAACCTGCTCAACGAAATGCACCCGACGAACGACCACACGGCGGCGATGTTCTTCGTCGTCGTCTCGTGCGTGTGGTTCGGGACGAGCAACGCGGCGCGCGAGATCGTCACCGAGCGCGCCATCTATTTGCGCGAGCGCATGGTGAACCTGTCGCTCTTCAATTACGTGATGTCGAAGTACATCCTCTTGAGCGCCGTCTGCATTTTCCAATGCACGATGCTCCTCGGCATCGTGTTCTTCGCGCTCGGTTTCAACGGCGGACCGCAAGCGTTCGGCATGGAGCTCATCGCGATGATCGCGCTCGCGATGAACGCGACGGCGCTCGGTCTACTGCTCTCGACGCTCGTCTCGACGGCGGAAGCCGCCATGGCGCTCACGCCGATCGCGCTGATTCCGCAAGTCGTCCTCGGCGGTTTGATGGTCCCGATGACCACGAACCCCATGCTGCGCCCCGTGATGACGATCATGCCCGCGCGCTGGGGTTTCGAAGGGTCGATATCGCAAGAGCGTTGGGCGATCAAAACCGATCCCGCGTGGTTGATCGATTTGCATCAACCCGGTTTGACGAGCGCACCCGACTTCATCAAAGACGGCCACTTCCAATGCGCCGTCGCGCAGATCCAAGCGGACAATCTTCCCGGCGCATGGGGATTCGTGAATTGGGAGTTCACGGGTTATCCGTGGGCGGTGCTCTATCTGCTCACCCTCGTGATGCTCGTCGCGCTCTTCATTTTGCTGAAGCGCCGCGACCCTGTCTAGAGCGTGGGATAGACGTACCAGAACGCGCCGAGACACATCTCGTCGTTCGTCGTCTCGCCGAGGTTCACCGGCGCGGTTTGCTTTTGACCCGCTTCCGTGAGCGACGCCGCGAGGATCGAGTTCGACATCGTGTTGTTGTACGTGCAGCGAATCTTCACCGAGTCGCCTTGCGAGACGAGCGGGAGCGAGTTCATGTCGGGCGCGTCGTACTGATATGCGCGTTGCCAATTGAAGTTCCATTGCGGGACTTGCAAGAGACACTCGTCGGCGGGATTGCTCCCAGTCGGTGCGGCGCGATGAATCATGATTTTCTCGTCCGTACCGACGAGGTGCATGTGCGCGCCGGACATCAGGATGTGCACGGAGATCGGTAGTTTGATTTTCTGCGAGCTCATGTCCATCGTCCGAATGACGTTGTCGGTGTCGGCCGGAATCGTGAAGGCCGGTTCTTCGAGCCCCGTTCCGTTCGTGACGGGCGTGTCGAAGTTGCCGATGAGCAACGTGCCGACGGTCCATGAGGGCGTGACCGTCGTCGTTCCGAATTGGAACGTCGTCGTGTCGGGGTCGGGCGTGGCGTTCGCGTGCGGGTGATAGTGAATCTGCATGATGAGCTTCGTGCCTGCCGCGAGCGGGTGCCCGACGCCATCCGGATATTGATAAGGCACGCCGCCCGGCGCCCACAAAGCGACGAGCTGCGGGCTCGACACGCCCGGTCCGCCGAAGCAATCGTATTGATTCGGTACGCCGTCGGTTGGAGGAGGAATCGTCGCGGTGGACGGCACCGCGTACACGAGCGCGTGGTGCACGATCGTTTTGTTTCCCGGTTTGATGTTGAAGCCGGTGACGTACGTTTGCGCGGCGAGCTGCGGATCGAGAACGAAGCAACGGAAGTAGTCCGTCGTCTGCGATGCGGGGAGCGTATACGGCACGGACGGCGCGACCTCCGTGGGCGACCCGGGAAGATCCGTCGGCGGTTGCACCGTGATCGGCGGCGGCGCGTCCGCGGGATTTCCCGCGAGGTCACCACCCGCGTGCCACGCGGCAATCGTCGCGATTTTGATCCGGGCTCAAGCTGATGTCGCCGACCCATGGATAACGCACTTGGCATTCGCTCGTATTGCGTCCGCCCCACGGCGGCATGATCTGAGCTTGCGTGTCCGCGACCATTGCCGCGGAGTTCGCGTGCGCGTCGTCGTACGAGAGGAGCGAGAACGGCGCGATGCCGCCATTCGTGTGGCACATCTGGCAGTGCGTTTGCAGAATCGGAACGACGTCTTTGTAGTAGGTGACGCCTCCCGTCGATTGGTCGTTCTTGCCGAAGCACGCGATTGAGACAGCGAAGCTCGCGACGATCAAGCTGACCGCGGTGTTGCGCATCCGCGAAGCTTAGCTCATCAAGCCGCTTCGAGACGGCGGAACAAGGTCGAAAGCTCGGGGCGCGCGCGCAGCGGCTCGACGAGTGAGGCAGCGAGCGACACGAGCTCCTCTTCTGCCCCATCGATCTCCTGCGTGAGCTGCACGACGAGACCTTCGATCGCTTCGCGCTCGGCCTCGGTGTCGAGCTCGTGCATCGCGAGCGATTCGCGCAGCTTCATGAGTTGGAACTCGAGCTCGCGCACGGTTTGCTGATTCGTTTCGAGCGTGCGCTCCGCTTCGCGTTCGTGCTTGCGCGATTGAATCCAACCTTCGATCACGTCGGCCGCGTCGCGATATGCGTTCATCAAATCTTCGTAAGGCTCCGCGAAACCGCTGCGGCCTTCCCAATACGTGATTTGTTTGTGGCACTCGAAGAACTGTTTGCGCGCGGTCTCTTGGCGCTTCTTGCTGCTCTGGAGCTTCTCCTCGGCCGCGCGGAGCACCTCGCGTGCGCGCGACGCGTCGGCGCCGAGCTCGTCGACGGCGTGACCGAGGCGCAATCGATCTTCGCGGCCGCGTTTGCCGAGGTCCTCGAGCTTCGCTTGCTCGGACACGCTCTTCGCTTTGAGGTCGGCGACTTTCTTCGCGAGCTCGTCGATGCGCACGAGGCCCTTTGCGATCTCGGGAGGCGTGCTGTCCGCGCCGTATGCGCGCTCGAGCATTTCGCGGAACACGTCGGCGCGACGAATCCACCGGCGCGTTCCTTTTTCGGACGTCGGGATCTGTGCGGGTCGCGAGCTCGCTGCGGCATCGACGTTCGGCTCGGGCGGAACCTGCGCGCCGATCTCCTTCGCGATCGAAGCGAGATCGGCGGCGACCTTGTGCGCGTCGACGGGACGGTTCTTCGGCTCCTTCGCGAGGAGACGCTCGATGAGATCGGCCAGCGACTCCGGCGTGCCTGGATGAATCGTGCGGATCGGGAGCGGCGGATCCTTGAGGTGACGAACGAAGAACGTCGCGACGTCGGGCGCGTCGAACGGAAGCCGCGCAGTGAGCATCTCGAAAAAAATCACGCCGAGCGCGTAGAGATCGCTCGGCGCGCCCGCGTCCGTCGACGTGATGCGCTCGGGCGCCATGTACTGCGGCGTGCCGAAGAGCTCGCCCGTTCCGGTCAATCGCGAGTCTTGCTTCGAGAGCGCGATGCCGAAGTCGAGGAGCTTCACGAGATCCGCGTCGGGATCATCCGGCCTCTTGCAGACGAAAATATTTTCGGGCTTGAGGTCGCGATGGATGACGCCGAGGTCGTGCGCGCGCGCGATGCCGCGCGACATCTGCATCATCAAACCGACCGCGCGCTTCACGGGGATGGGCCCCTTCGTCACGATGTCGGCGAGGCTCGAGCCGTCGAGGTACTCCATGACCATGTAGGCCGTGCCGTCGCCGGTGTCGCCTTCTTCGAAGATCTCGATGATGTTCGGGTGCGCGATCTTCTTCGCGCTCTTCGCCTCGCGCCGAAATCGTTCGCGCACGATCGGGTCGCGCGCGAGGAGCGGGTTCATCACTTTGACGGCGTAGCGTTGATCCGCGTTCACCTTGTGGCGCGCGCGATACACGATCGCCATGCCGCCTTCGCCGATGATGTCCTCGAGGACGTAGCGGCCGGCGATCGCGGTGCCGAGGCGCGCGTCCTTGAGCGTGTCGAGCGATGTGCCGTCGACGAAGCAGAATTGCCTGTCGTCGCCGTAGCGCTCTCCGCACTTCGGACACGATTTCAACGGGGCCTCCGCAGGAATCGCCGCACGGCGATCTAGTGTAACGTCTTCTCCATGGCCAAAGGAATCGAGAAGGGCAAGAAGCAGAACAAACCGAAGCTCTCCACGAAGGAGAAGCAGAAGAAGAAGAAGGAGAAGCAGGCCCTCAAGCGCTAGAGACGCGGAGCACGATCTTTCCGCGGGCGCGGTGCGTCTCGCTGAGCCGGTGCGCTTCAGCTGCTTCGGCGAGCGGCAAAATGCGATCGATCGTTGGGCGAATCGCGCCGCTCTCGACGAGCGCCGTGATCTCTCCGAGCTGAGCGCCGTCGCAGCGTTTGACGACGTGACGAAGCCGAACGCGCTTGCGCAACCAGGGCATGACGTGAATCGCGATCATCGTCCACGCGAGCGTGAACAAGCTGAAGAACGTGCCGAAGCGTTCGACGTGGCGCGTGACGTCGATGGTGATGTTGGAGATGCGACCGCCGCGTCGGACGACGCGCAAGTTTCCCTCGTAAGCAGACTCGCCGACGCTGTCGAGGACGAGGTCGACGTCGTGCGCGGCGTCCGCGAAAGATTCTTTCGTGTAGTCGATGACGCGATCGGCGCCGAGCTCGCGCACGAAGTCCGCGTTCTTCGCGCTGCACGTCGTGATGACGTTCGCGCCGATGTGCTTCGCGAGCTGGATCGCGAACGCGCCGACGCCGCCGGAGCCTGCGTGCACGAGAACCGTTTGGCCCTTCTGCAGTCGACCTTTCTCGACGATGCATTGATAAGCCGTGAGCCCGACGAGCGGCATCGACGCGGCTTCTTCGTGCGTGACGTTCTTGGGTTTGAGCGCGGCCTCGCGTTCGTCGATGCACGTCCATTCCGCGTACGAGCCCGGGCGGCGATGCGTCGGCGACGACCACACTTCGTCGCCGACTTTGAAACGCGCGACGCTCGCGCCGACGGCCTCGACGACGCCCGAGACGTCCAAACCGAGCACCCACGGAAATGTGTAATGGATGATGTTGCGCTGACCACCGCTTCGGATTTTGCAGTCGACGGGATTGATCGACGTCGCGCGAACGCGGACGAGGAGATCGCGCGGACCCGGTGAGGGCTTCGCGATGTCCTCTTCGTGGAGGACATCGGGAGCTCCATATTCGCGAATCGTCATGGCGCGCATGGAAGTCCTCTATCATCCGCGCGTGCCCGTCGAAGCGGATTTGGTCATCGAGCTACGCGAGATCGCTCACGCGCCGAGCGATGCGACGTCGTTCCCACTGAAGTACGACGGCGTGACGTTCTACGTGGAGTATTCGGGCGGGAGCACGTCGAGCCTCACGCTTCGCGCGAAGTACGACAGCGTCGCGAAAGCCGCGGTCGCACCGGCGATGCGCGAGGCGCATTATCGCGAGAGCGCGAAAGGTGGATCGCTCTCCGCGATTCGGCCGATGTCGATCGCTCTGCGCAGCGAGACGGGCGCCGACCGGATGGCGAAAGACGAAGGCATCAACCGCGAGCACCAAACGGGCGTGAAGTCGTTCGACGAAGACGTCTACATCGACTCGCCCACGGTCGATGCGGTCGTGCTGAACGCGGTTTTGTCGGAGCCGGTTCGCGCGGCAAGCGTCGAGCTCCTCTCGCTCGCGTTCGATTGGGTCACCATCGACGACAAAGACGGCGACGTCACCGCGGTGCTCTCGGCGTTCCTGAAGCTGCGCGACGAAACGGATTGTGCGCGCCGGATCGTGCGCGCGTTCGCCGCGCTCCTCGGTGGGCTTCCGCCGGTCGCGCGCGCGTCGGGCGAGCACGCGAAGAGGAGCTCGGCGCCGAAGGTGTTCGCGGTCATCGGCGGGATCGCGCTCATCGCGTCGCCTTTCCTCATGTTCGCGATCGCAGATGCGTGCGGGTGCGCGGAGACGGACGGCGAAGCAACGAACTTGAAAGCGGGATGCGGCACGACGCCGCTCGTGGCGATCGTCTTCGCGGTGACCCTCGGTCTCGTGGTCAGCTTCATCGCGCGCGCGATCGCCACGCCGCGCATGCGCGGCGACTCGGACTCTGCTGCGCGCATCGCGACGGTCGCCGTTGCCGCATTCTTGTGGATCGCCATTCCCGTGTTTCTCACCGTCGCGGCCATCGGTTTCGGAATGCACGGCAATCGATGAATCGCTGGCTCTTCGCGATCGCGATCGCGACGACGGCGTGCAAGCACTCGCTGCCGCCCGCGCCGGAAGAGCCCGCGCGCGACGTCGATCACGAGATCGCGGCCATGGTCGGCGTGGTCTCGAAGGATCGCATCGCGGACGACGTGACGATGCTCGCGGGAATGAAGACGCGCAACACGTGCTCGAGCGATATCGAGCTCGCCACCGCCATCGTGCAGGCGCGACTCGCGACCTCGGGCCTCGCGGTCACCACCGACTCGTTCGACGCTCCGTGCACGCCGCCGGTCGCGCGGAGCAGCGTGATCGGCGTGCTGCGCGGACGCGATCCGACGCGCCTCGTGATGCTCGGAGGTCACTACGACTCGCGATCGATCGATCGCAACGACGGTAGCGCCCCGGCTCCGGGCGCGAACGACTCCGGATCGCAGACGGCGCTCGTGCTCGACGTCGCCCGCGCGCTCGCGGGTCACGCGTTCGAGACGAGCATCGCGTTCGTCCTGTTCGCGGGCGAAGAACAAGGGCTGCTCGGCTCGTCATCCGTCGCTTCGCACCTCGCGACGCTCTTCCCAGGTGCGAAGCTCGAAGCGATGATCAACTGCGACATCGTCGGAGGGGACGCCGATGCAAATCACGACGACGTCGCGCTTCATCGCGTGCGCGTCTACGCGCCGGGCGCGCCGCGCGAGACGAAGGCCGAGACGCCGGATGGAACGCCCGACAACACGTCGCCGTCGCGGGGCCTCCAGCACTTCATCGAGTCGTGGGGCGACGCGTACGTGCGCGACATGAACATCGATCCCAAGCTGCGCGAGGATCGTCCGGGTCGCGGGAGCGATCACGAGCCGTTCATCGCGCTCGGAATTCCCGCCGTGCGATTCATCGAGGAGAACGAGACGCTCGCGCATCAACACACGCCCGACGACGTCGCCAAGCACGTGACGCCCGCGTACACGACGCGCGTGGCGCGCGTCGTCACCGCGACCCTCGCGACGCTCGCGCGCGCGCCGCGTGCACCGACGAACCTCACGGCGACGCGCGGCAAGGATCGCGTCGCTCTCCGATGGACCGCGCCCGCCGATCACGTCGTCATCACGACCAGGCCGGCGCCCGCGCATTCGCCGATGAATCACATTCGGCGATTTCGCGTGAAGGGCGACTCGTTCGAGCTCGCGCCGCCAGAGGCGGCGTTCTTCGTCACGGTCTCCGCCGTCGACGCCGCCGGCCACGAATCGCTCGCGGCGTGGCCGGAGTGGCGATGCGACGAGAAGGATTGCACCGTACCCGTCACGCTCGCCGACGCGATCATCAAGCGGTGATCGATCTCACGTGTGCGCTTTGACGGTCTCCACTTTGCCGGCGCGCACGAGCTCGATCGCGATCTCCACGTCGACCTTGTCGCGCAGCGCGGAGGCGAGCGCCCACGGCGACTCGACCGTCTTGCCGTCGATCGCGAGGATGACGTCGCCGATGAGAATGCCCGCCGTGTCCGCGTGGCTCTTCGGCTCGACGGCGTGAACGAGCACGCCTGCCTCTTGTTTGCGGCCGAGCGACGAGACGACATTTTCGGGAAGCGCGACGCGGTGAACGCCAACGCCGAGGTAACCGCGACGAACTTTTCCGTGTGCGGCGAGCTCCGTCACGACGCGCTCGAGCGTCGCGTGCGGAATCGTGAGGTGCGCGTGACGGACGAGCGCGCGGTGGTTGAGGCCGAGCGCGCGCCCTTCGAGGTCGACGAGCAATCCGCCGGACCACCCCGCCGAAATGTCGGCGTCGGTCTCGAGCCAATGATCGATGCGCGCGCCGGGGCGCGTCTCGAAATCCGCGCCGAGCACGCTCACGATGCCGAAGCTCGCGCGTACGGTTTTTCCGGGGCGCGCGGCGGCGACGACGAATTGCCCGACGCGAAGACCTTCGAGCGATCGAAACTTCGCGGGTGTGAGCTTCGCGCCTTCGGCGCGCAAGAGCGCGAGGTTGGTCGTTTCGTCGCGACCGACGACGGACGCTTTCACGGCGCTGCCGTCGTGAAGGCCGAGCTCGATGTTTTCGTCGCGCTCGACGACGTGGCTCGCCGTGACGACGAGATCCTCGGACCACGCGGTGCCCGTTCCGCCGAAGCGGTGACCGGCGTCGACGCGGACGAGGCTCGGAGAAATGGATTCGACGACGTTCGCGACGCCGTCCGAGAGGAGTGCTGCGTTTGCCATGTCCGCACCGTAACGACGCCCGCTCGCGCCCACATCGCCCGAACGGCGAAAAATGAGGGCCGTTTACCTACCCATTTGTCCGGGTCGCTGCCGAGTTGACGCCGCGCGAGCGCATCCGCAACTTGTTCGAATCTTGGATGCCCCGCTCCGTGAGTCCGCCGAAGTCGCCGTCGTCTCCGATGATCCGCTCGTTCGCTCCGCGCTGCTCGCGCTTCTCTCCCGCGAGCACGTGAGCGCGGAGGGCGCTGCACCAGACGACGCGGCCGACATCGGCGCGGACGTGCTCGTGTGGGATCTCGGCGCGGACGCGCGCGCCGCGCAGCTTCGCATCGAAGACGTCGAAGACGCGGAGGTCGACGTGGTCGCGCTCGTTCCGTCGAGCGCGTCGGCCGGGCCCGCGCTCGCCGCGGGTGCGCGCGGTCTCCTCACGCGCGAGACGAGCGGGCGCGCGCTCGCCGCGACGATCACCGCCGTGCGCGCGGGTCTCATCGTCGTCGACCCCGCGTTTGCGTCGGCGCTGATTCCGCACGCGCGCGACGACGCGCCGCTCGCCGAAGAGCTCACCGCGCGCGAGCAAGAAGTCCTTCAACAGCTCTCGCTCGGCCTCGCGAACAAAGAGATCGCCGCGAAGATGCACATCAGCGATCACACCGTGAAGTTCCACGTGAACGCGATCATGACGAAGCTCTCGGTGACGAGCCGCACGGAAGCCGTCGTCCGCGCGGCCCGCCTCGGCCTCGTCATCCTGTGACCGCGTTAGCCTTCTAACGCAGCGCGCGTTTTCGCGCCGATTTCGGCGTGGCACTGCCGTTGCACTGCGGCGAGCGCATGAAACTTTCGCTTCGCAAACCCGCGCTCGCGATCGCGGCGGGTCTTTCGCTCTTTGCGTTCGGTTGCTCGAGCTCGGACGGAAACAATCCGCAAGACGACGGCGGCAATGACGCTTCGGCGGTCGACGTTCAGGTCGAAGCCGCGAAGATCGAGTGCGTGACGCCGGTCCCGACGAGCAAATGCACGCAGCAGAATCCCGCCTCGGTGATCCGCGGCGTCGTCACGTTCGACCCGACGCATTTCGCGGACGGGCAGAGCGTGAACCTCGGATTGTTTCTCTTTCACCAGTGGACGATGGACCCGTCCGAGGCGGCGATCGGCGGGCATCCGCACGCGTACAAGTACGTGAAGAACGTCGACGTCACGAGCGGACAGCTCCAGTTCGACATCGATCTGTGCGAGCTCGGCATCGCGATGTACAGCGAGGAGAACTGCGGGTTCAACCTCGTCGTGATGCTCGACGAGAACGGCGACAACAATCCGAACAACGGCGAGGGCGCGCTCACGCCGACGAAGGGCGAGCTCGTGAAGCTCACGCCGCTCGCGGTGTCGTGTCATGGCGACTCGCAGTGTCTCTCCGTCACCGCGGATTGCACGGGCGGCACCGCGTGCACGACCTACACGCCCATCACGATGTCATCGTGCGTCTGCGCCGCCAATGCGTGTCCGAGCGAATCCGTGATTTGCACCGCGCCGAGCGACGCGGGCGGCGACTGAACCGAGAATCACGACTCCACGCGCGAACGCGACCGTCGCGAATCCATGCGAGAGCACCGCGGCGAGCGGCGGCGTCTTCTGATCCCAATACGTCCAACAGAAACGCGTCGTGCCCCAGTATTCGAGGAGCACGCCGAGGAGCGAGCCCGCCGCGAATCGCAAGAGGTCCTCGCGAAACGTTCGACCCGTGCAGCACACGATCGCGACGAGCGCGTACGCGATGAGCGTGAATGGATGCGATCGACCCGGCGCGGTCCACGCCCAGAGAAACATGCAGAATGCAACCATCATCGCGCCGTAAAGCGCGCGCTCGGCGGGCGCGTGGAGGCGAACGCGCTCGGTCGCGATGCCGAAGATCCGCGTGATGCGCTCGGTCGCGAGCGCGGCCATGGGCCACGCGGGCAAGATGAAGAGCGGCGGCGTCTCGTGCGTGAAGTACGTCCAGAGCGCGCTGCGCGTGCCCCACGTCTCGATCATCGCGCCGCCCACGAGCGCGACGAACGCGAGCGGCAGATCCCGCTTGATCGAGAAGCGCCACGCTGCGAGCGCGAGCATGAGCACCCAACAGAAGACGAGGAGCGGATCGAAATCCGCCCACGCGAACGAAATGTAATCGCGCCAGACGATGCCCGACGCCGTTCCGATCGCGACGACGACCGCCGCGACCATGGCGCTCTTCTTGTCGTATCCGCGGCGGAGAATTACGCCGAGACGGACTCGCGCCGGCCTCGCCGGTTCCTCTCGCTGCCGCATGTTCACCGCGAGGTTGAGAAATATCAGCTCGCGTGAACTTTGACGTAACATGAGAGCGTTTTATACGCGTTGTCATGGGAATTCTGCCGCGTCTTTTCGTCTTGGGCGTGATTGGCGGCGCGTCGGCTTTTGGAGCCGTGCGCGAGCGTGACCGCTATTTGCCCGCGGGCGAGACGGTTCCGGGGCTTCGCGTGTGCGGCGAGACGGTCGCGCCGTCCACGTTGAAGAGTCGCGTGTCGACGTGCGCCGACGCGGTTCGCAATCGCAAGGTCCACCTCGCGAGCGACAAGGGCGACGACTTCGGCGAGCACACGCTCGCCGAGCTCGGCGTGAAGATCGACGAGGACGCCATCGCCGCGCGCGCCGCGCGCATCGGGCACGACGGCGACTTCATCGCGCGCGCCGAAGCCGCGAGCCGCGCCGCGCGCGGCGAAATCGACGTGCCCGTGGAGGCCACGCTCGAGACCGCACCCTTCGTCCAATTGGTTGCACAATACAAGGAATCGCTCGACGCGCCGCCCGCGTCCGCGAGGCTCGATCTCGAGCATCGCGCGGTCATCCCGGAGAAGCCGGGTCGCTACCTCGACGCGTTCGGCGCGGTCGCCGCGCTTCAGCGCGCGATGAACGACGCGAGCGTGAAGGACGTCGTGATTCCATTTTCCGAGGTCGCGCCGCGCGTCACGAGCGACTTCGTGAGCAAGCTCGACGTCGGCTCCGTCCTCGGCACGTTCGACACGTACTTCTCGCGCTCGGGCGATCAGAAGCGGCGCGGACAGAACATCGACGTCGGCGCGTCGAAGCTCGACGGCGTCGTCCTCATGCCCGGCGAGATCGTCAGCTTCAATGCCATCGTCGGCGATCGCTCCGAAGAGAACGGATTCCAGAAGAGCTGGGAGATCTACAAAGGGGAGATGGTCGAAGGCGTCGGCGGCGGCACGTGCCAAGTCGCGTCGACGTTGCACGCGGCTGCGTTCTTCGGCGGGCTCGAAGTGCTCGAGCGACTCCCGCACTCGCGCCCGAGCGCGTACATCCCGATGGGCCTCGATTCGACCGTCGTCTATCCGATCGTCGATCTGAAATTGCGAAACCCGCACGCGTTCCCTGTCGTCGTGCACGCGAAGACGGATGGCAACAAGCTCACCATCCAGCTCCTCGGCGCGGGCCACCCGACGAAGGTCTCGTTCTCGCGCGAAGTGCTCGACACGAAGACTTGGCCGCGCAAGGTCGAAGAGGATCCGCGTTTGAGCGGCAACCGCGTCGTCGTGAAGCAACACGGCATTCGCGGGTATCGCGTGAAGCGAACGCGCATCGTCACGTTCGAGGACGGACGAAAAAAAATCGAGACGAACGTCGACGTCTATCCGCCGACGACGGAGATCTACTCGGTGCCGCCGGGCTTCGACGAATCGACGCTCCCTGCGCTTCCAACCGACGACGACGAGAGCGCGACGCCCGCGACGAAAACCGACACGACCAACGCCAACGTCCTTTATGTCGACGCGCCCGGCGCGCACGCGCCAACGGACGCACAAAAAGCGCCCGAAAAGTCGCTCACGCTGACACGCTGAGCTAGATTCGAGGGCATGGTGAAGAGGCTTGCTTGGGTGGGGCTCGTGGCGGCCGTCGCGGCGTTTGCTGCGTACGAGGTGAGCTGCGTGAGCGACACGGCGACGAACCCGTGCCCGAAGTACTGCCAAGACTTGATGGCGACCTGCACGGCGGACAACTCGCAATACCCGGACGAACAAACATGCGAGCGCATCTGCGCCGGGATCGACGCAGGCACGAGCGGGAGCGCGGCGGGTGACACGATCGCGTGCCGAGCCATTCAGCAGAGCAACGCGAAGGACGAGCTCGATCCGGCTGCGTCTCGCACCGACTGCATCAACGCGGGCGTCTCGTCGTCGGCGTGCGCGGGCACCGCGTGCCAAGCGTTTTGCAACGCCGACCTCGCGCTCTGCGGATCGCAGCGCACGGGATACGCGACCGCCGCCGATTGCGTGACGACGTGCGCGACGTGGGGACAGAATTTCGTGGGGGCGCTCATCGGGTCGACGGGCAACACGCTCGAGTGCCGCACGTACCACCTCGAGCTCTCGCAAACCGGCAACTCGAGCGATCTCGAGACGCACTGCCCGCACACCGGCGCAGTGAGCGTGCGCTGCTTCGACGCCGACGGCGGTACGGACGCCGGAAGCGACGCGAGCCCGTCGGACGCCGCGAGCGACGCGTCTGGGGAGTGACGCGCGGTTCGACCGGATTCGTGCCATATCGAAAAACGGTCGGATATCGACCATTTTCGTGTAACATCGGAAAATGGTCAGACGTCGCTACTTGCACGACGCGATTGACGACCTCGCCTTCGCGCGCGGAAAGATGGCGTTCGTCGGAGGGCCGAGGCAGGCAGGCAAGACCACACTCGCCAAAACGTTTCTAGCGGAGCGCGGCGGCCGCTACGCCACGTGGGACGACGTCGCGACGCGACGCATCTGGGTGCGCGATCCAAAGCAGCTCGTCCCGAAAGCGCGCGAGGTCCTCGCTCTCGACGAGATCCACAAGGCGCGCGGATGGAAACGCACGATCAAGGGCATCTACGACACGCTCGATCATCCCATCGATCTGATCGTCACCGGCAGCGCGCGGCTCGACGTGTTTCGCAAAGGTGGCGATAGTCTCCTCGGTCGCTACCTTCATTTCCGCCTTCATCCATTCTCGCTGCGCGAGCTGCACGATGCGCGACCGATGCCGCCGGACGAGCTCGTCGAATCGCTTCGCACGCGTGCCCTCCGCGCGCGCGCGGCGGACGATTCCGACTTTGCCGCGCTCCTGCGCTTCGGTGGTTTCCCCGAACCTCTGTTCGCCGCGGACGCGCGCGTCGCGCGACTCTGGCAACGTTCGCGCGTCGAGAAAGTGATCCGCGAAGACCTGCGCGATCTCACACGCATCCCGGAGCTCGGGCGCATCGAGATGCTCGCCGCGCTGATTCCCGAACGAGTCGGCTCGCCGCTCTCGGTCGCGTCGCTTCGCGAAGATCTCGAGGTGAGCCACGACACGACCTCGCGATGGCTTGGTGCGTTGCGCGAGCTCTATTATCTCTTCGACGTCAAACCTTTCACGCGTTCGATTCGCCGATCGCTGCGCAAAGAGGGAAAGACATACCTCTGGGATTGGACCGAAGTGGACGATCCCGGCGCGCGCTTCGAGAACCTCGTCGCGTGTCACCTGCTCAAGGCATGCGACTTCTGGACGGACACCGGCGAGGGCCGCTTCGATCTCCATTACGTACGCGACAAAGAGAAGCGCGAGATCGATTTCTTGATCGTGCGCGACGGCAAGCCCATGCTCGCGGTCGAAGCCAAGCGCGCCGACACCGAGCCATCGCCACACTTTCGCGCGTTCGGCCGCGCGCTCGGAGCGACGTTCGCGCTGCAAATCGTCGCTGCGAAGAACCACTGGCGCGAGCACCGCATCGGCGACACCACCGTCCTCGTCGCGTCCGCCGCGCAAGCATTGAGGTACCTCGCGTGACTCACTCGTGCACGATGACGCGCGTTCCCGGGTTCGTGTCCGTTGCGTGGATGCCGTGCCACCCATCGGGTAAACGCGGCCCCGTCCACATGAACAAATTCTTTGCGTCGTAGGGCTCGAGGTTCACGCAGCCGTGGCTGCGCTCGTGGCCGAAGCTCGAGTGCCAGAACGCGCCGTGCAGCGCGATGCCGCCGTGGAAGTACATGATCCACGGCACGTCCTGAATCGAATACGGACCATCGCTCGCGCTGTCGTCGTCCATCGTCGCGGCGATGTGCTTCTCGCGAATGCGAAACGATCCGGTGATGGTGCGATGATCTTTGGATTTGTCTTCGTCGTTGTGGCGGCCGGTCGAGACGATGGTCGCGTAGATCGGTTTGGTGCCTTCGTACGCGACGAGCGATTGCACCGACAGGTTCACGTCGATCCATTTTTCGTTCGCGGCGAGATCGGCGGGCGGTGCGCCGGGCTTCGTCATCGTCGCTTCGACGTCTTTGAGCCAGTAGCCGTCCTTCGTTTCCCAATAGTGACGATTGTCGATGACGATTTGTTTTCCGGTGAGCTCGACGATCGTGAATCGCTCGACGTGATCATTGCGGTGAACTTTCTTCTCGCCCTCGTCGACGTTGTACTTCCACGCACGCGGGTTGAGCACCCACGCGAGCGGGAGCTTTCGCGTCTCGGTGGCGACGCGAAAATCGACGCCCTGAAATTCGGTGACGGGTTTGTGGACGATGATGTGCTCCTCGGGCGCGTAGTCGTTCGACGTCGTTCGCCACAGCTTTCCGCCGCCGCGCTTCGCGTTCACCTCGGCGTCGAGGCCGAGATAAAAACCTTTCAACATGCGCAGCGCCACGAGCCCGCCGTTCGAACGAATGTCGTCGAAGCTCACGTTCGCGCGCTGGCCCTTGTGATCCTGCAAATACCAAGGCACGCCGCCGTCGTCGTCCATCGCGGCTTGTTGTGCGCGCGCGAGATCGCCCGGGTGCGAGCGGCCGACGAGCAAATGTCTTTCGTTCTCTTCGCGTTCGCGCCTCGACGGGATTTTGCGATAGAGCGGCGTGCCGTTCGTGAGGTTCAATCCGTATTTGTAGGGGAGTGCGCCTTCGGTGAGCGGTGGAGCGAGCATGCCTTCCGCGTTCGAGGCGGTCGACACGAACTGGCCGCAGATGAATCCGCCGTCGGCGAGCTCGTACCAGCCTTCGGGGCAGTTCGGTTTCTTCGTCGCCGCGCCTTTGATGACGAGGCTCTCGCCGCTTCGCGCGTATCCGAGGCGCGTCACGTTCTTGCGCGACGCTTCCGCTTTCTCCGGATCCTTCGGCGGCCACTCCATCGCGCTGAAGATCGGCGCGATGATCGCAGTGGCCCACACGCGCGGCGCATCAGCCGCCGGCGCTGCCGCATCGCCGACGTCCGCGCTCGGCCCGGCCACCGTCGCGATCGACGCGCTCGGCGCCGCGCCTCCGGCCTCCGTGACGACGCTGGTCGATCCGTGGTGACATGAACAGATCGCCAAGACGCCAAGGCGCCAAAATTTGGTTGTATTATGCAACGACCTATTCATTTCTTCTGGCGCCTTGGCGTCTTGGCGATCCCCGTTCTCATTCACCGCTGGACAGAGCGCAAGAATGTGCTATTTACGGTGTAAATAATGAAGCTGCCGAGCCAGAGTCAAACGCGAGAGGCCGTTCTTTCTTCCCTCGAACGCGCGCGTTCGAACGACGCCGCGTGGCGGAAGGGCCGCACGTTCAGCCTCGTTTATTGGGCCGGCGATGACGTCCTCGAATTGCTCCACGACGCGTTCTTCCAATACTTCAGCGAGAACGCTCTCAACCCGATGGCGTTTCCCAGCTTGCGGCGCTTCGAGAACGAAGTCGTCTCGATGACGGGATCGCTCCTCGGTCACGACGAAGCGTTCGGCTCGATGACGTCGGGCGGCACCGAGAGCATCTTGATGGCCGTGAAGACCGCGCGCGATTGGGCGCGCGAGACGATGCCGCACGTCAAAGAGCCGGAGATGCTCGTCCCGGAGAGCGTGCATCCTGCGTTCGAAAAGGCGGGGCACTATTTCGGCGTGCGCGTCGTGCACGCGCCGCTCGACGAGTCGCTGCGCGCGAACGTGTCCGCGATGGCGGAGCTCGCGAACGAGAAAACGATCCTGCTCGTCGGCTCCGCGCCCGCGTATCCGCACGGCGTGATCGATCCGATCGAAGACATCGCCGCGCTCGCGCAGAAGCATCACATTCTCTGTCACGTCGACGCGTGCGTCGGCGGGTTCATGCTTCCGTTCGCGAAGAAGCTCGGCCGGGCCGTTCCTCCGTTCGATTTTCCCGTGCCCGGCGTCACGTCGATGTCGGCCGACGCGCACAAGTACGGTTGGGCGGCAAAGGGCGCGTCGGTCATCTTGTATCGAACGCGCGAGCTTCGTCGTCATCAGTTCGTCGTCTACACCGATTGGCCCGGCGGTCTCTATGGATCGCCGAGCGCGCCCGGCACGCGTCCGGGCGGGCCGATCGCGGCCGCGTGGGCCGTGATGAATTACCTCGGCGAAGAGGGCTATCTCAAGCTCGCGAAGAAGACGCTCGATGCGTCCGATGCGATCCTCGCCGGCATTCGCCGATCCCCGAGCTCCACGTGCTCGGCGATCCCGCGATGAGCGTGTTCGCGTTCGCGTCGAACGCCATCGACATTTACGAGCTCGGCGACGCGATGCAAGCGAGCGGCTGGCACCTCGATCGCCAACAAAGGCCGCCGTCACTCCACATGATGATCACGCCGGCGCACGAGAAGCTCACCGGCGAGATCGTCGCGGACTTGAAGCGATGCGTCGGGAGCGTGAAGAGCGGGAAGGCGAGCGAAGGATCGGCGGCGATGTACGGCATGCTCGGATCGATGCCCGATCGCACGGCGGTGCGCGATCTCGTCCTCGAGGTCCTCGACGGAATGGTCTCGTCGTGAACATGAAGTTCGACAATCTGCTCGATCTCGCGAAGCTCCCATACTTCGAAGTCAAACACGGAAGGCTCGCGCTCGCCGATCCCGCGCTCGGTCCCGTCATCGATTGCCACACGCACCTCGCGCTCGCATACGGCCCGCGTCCCGCGACGATCGATCTGCTCGCGGAGACGCCGAACGTCGAGCTCTACCTCCGCGGCGACAAGCCGATCGATTTCGACGTCTACATGAACAAGAACTTCGCGCCGCACGATCTCCACGCGATCGAGCGCGACATGACGAAGGACACGTTCGGCGCGGGGGGCATGCGCGCGACGCACACACTCCCGAACTTGATTCGCCAGATGTCCGACGTCGGCGTGACGCAGAGCCTTCTCTTGCCGATCGATTTTCCGTTTTGGTCGAAGAACTCGGAGCGCTGGCTGCAGCTCACGGCGGGGAAGAACGAGATCGTGTGCTTCGGATCGGTGCATCCGTTTCAACCGCGCATGCGGCAGCGCGTGCGCAAGCTCGCCGAGATGGGCGCGCGCGGGCTGAAGTTTCATCCGGCGGTGCAGCTCGTCGGTCCGGACGCGCCCCGCGCGATGCGCCTCTTTCGATTGTGTGCAGAATACAAGCTTCCGATCTTGTTCCACTGCGGCCCGGTCGACATCGAGACGCGCATGGGCCGCAGGCTCTGCCAAGTGAAGCGCTACGAGCGCGCGATCGCCGAGAACCCCGACGTCGATTTCGTGCTCGGTCACGCGGGCGCGCTGCAATTCGAAGAAGCGATCGCGTTCGGCAGGAAGTATCCGAACGTCTATTACGAGATCGCGAGCCAGAGCTTGCCCGCCGTGGAGAAGCTGATCGACGAGCTGCCCGAGGGGCGGCTCATGATGGGATCGGACTGGCCCTTCTATCATCCCGCGATCGGCATCGCGAAGGTGCTCGTCGCAACCGAGCGCGCGTCTTCGGCGCGGCGCGCGGTGCTGTACGAAAACGCGGCGAAGCTATTTCGACTCGGCAAGCACGAAGATGCGCGCATTCTCGGGGACGCGCGCCAAGAACGACTCTCGTAGCGACGCGTTCGTGAGCTTGCTCGCGCGCGCGGCGAGCTTGTCCTTCGTCTCGGCGAGGAGCGCGCGCGCCGCGTCCGTTTCGCCCGTCGATTGGAGCGCTTCGACGTGCGCGAGGCGAATGCGCACGTCGCCGTCGTCGACGCTGCCGAGCTCTTGGAGGATCGCCCAGGCCTCGGTCGACGCGGCGAGCGCTTCGAAGTTGCGATCGAGCGCGACGAGCGCGCGCGCACGCGTGGCGAGCGCATCGGCCCGCGACGTCGGGATCGACGCGAGCGTCTCGACGGCGATCGCCGCTTCGCGCTCGGCGTCGGCGAAGTCGCCGCGCGCGATGAGGATGATCGCGGCGTACGTCTGCGCGATGCCGAGCATGCGCTCGTCTCCGAGCTTTTCGTACGCGCTCGCCGCGTCGCGAACGAGCGCGAGGCCTTCGTCCGTCGCGCCGAGATACGCACGGAGCAAACCGAGGTTCACGCGCGCGCCAATGGCGATCGATGTGACGCCCGTCGCGATGCCCGCTTCGATTGCCTCGCGAAACACGGCCTCCGCGTGCTCGAAGTCGCCGAGCTCCATTTGGATCACGCCGAGGTTCACGCGGACGTACATGCCGCCACGCCGATCGCCGATGCGCTCGAAGACCTCCAGCGCGGCTCCGAAGCACGCGAGCGTGAACGTGTCGTCTTTGAGCCGCAGCGCGCGGAGCGCGGTCGAGAGTCGAACGCGTGCGAGCGCGCCTTCGCTCGGGAGCGCGACGCCGAGCGCTTCGTCCATGCGCGCGTGCACGCGGTTCGCGAGATTCGGGATGACCGCCGTACGCGAGGCTCGTCGCGACGCGCGAGAGCGCAATCAAGTACGCATCGAAGTCCTCGGGCTCCGGGCTCTTGTCGCAGAGACGTTCGCCGAGCTGGATGATCGACTCGAGGTTGCCGACCGAGATGCTCGCGTACGCGAGCTGGCTGACGGCTTGGTACCACGCGCTCGTGTTCTCCTCCGCGAGCACCATTGCGGCTTGCGCGTCGCGTCGCGCGTCCGCGAGCTCGCCGCGCCAGCGATGCGCTTCCGAGAGGAGAACGTGAAGGCGCGCCGCGGCGGTTCCGTTCGACTCGCAACGTAGACCGCGCTCGGCGAGCTCGATCGCGCGCGCGAGATCGTTGCCTTCCATCGCGTGCTCGCACGCGCGCTCCCAGTGACCGACCGCGCGCGACGGTTCTTTGCCGCGCTCGAAGTGTTCGGCGAGCGTCACCGCGTTCGTCTCGCCGACCGAGAGAAGCCACGCGCCCGCGAGCCTGTGTCCTGCTTCGCGATCGGCGTCGGTGAGCGTCGCGTACGCGGCCTCGCGCACGAACGAATGACGGAAGACGAGCTCTTGCTCGCGCTCGAAGCGACTCTCGGGGCGCCGCTGCACGATCTCGCGCTCCGCGAGCAGGTCGATCCATTCTGCGGCGCTGGGATCTTCTCCGACGAGCGCCGCGGCGCCGCCACTCCAGAACGATTGACCGAACACGCTCGCCGCGCGGAGCACGCGACGCGCATCGGGCTCGAGGCGATCGAGGCGCGCGGCGACCGTTGCGAGCACCGTCTCAGGGAGAGACGTCGCGTCGCCGTCGGCCACCGCGCGTATCAGCTCTTCGAGGTAGAACGCGTTTCCACCCGCGCGCGCGACGACGTCGCGCACGACTTCATCGGTCGCGTCGACCAGCACCGCGCGCACGAGCTCCTCCGCGGATTTTTTTCCGAGCTCGCGGAGCGGAAGCACGAGCACCGCGTGATCGTCCCAGAGCTTCGGAAAGAGCTCGTCGATGTCGGGTCGCGCGCTCGCGAGCACGAAGAGCGGGCTCCCGGAGAGATCGCGCAAGAGACCATCGACGAGCTTCACCGTCGGGATGTCGCCCCAGTGGAGATCTTCGAGGACGAGCACGAGCGGGAACGCCGAGCACTCCGCGCGGAGGAGCGTGCGCACGGCAGCGCGAATCTGATCGCCCATCAAAACCGGGTCTTTGCGCGCCGCGCGCACGCGCGCGCTCTCCGATGCGATGGGCGCGCCGATCATCTCGCCGATGAATTCGGTCGTGAACGCGCGCTCGGATTCGGGCACGTGGCGCGCCACACGCGCCGCGAGCTTCTGCGTGCGAACCTCGGGCGTGTCGTCGCCGCGGATTCCATACGCGCGGCGGATCGCTTGGGTCACGAGATCGAACGGCGCGCCGACGCTCATCGGATCGCCGCGACCCATCCACACGTGCGCGCGACCGCGGATGCGCCCGACGAGCTCGTAGCGCACGCGCGATTTTCCGAGACCCGCCGGAGCTTTGATCAGCGCGGCGCGGGGCGAGCTTTCTTCGAGGCACTCTTCGAAGAGCGCCGAGAGCTCCGAGAGCTCGCGCTCGCGCCCGACGCACGGCGACGGTTTGCCGAGCAGCGTTCGCACTTGCTCGCTCGTCTCGCGCTCGCCGCGCAAGAAGTGGAGCCCACCTTGCGCGACGATCGCGAATCGCTCTTCGAGGAGCGTCGCCGACACGCCGTCGATGACGACGCTCTCGTGCGTCGTCACGCGCGCGCGCAGGGCCGCGATGCGGTCGACGAGATCTCCGACGGGCACGCCCGCGTCGACGACCGCGCGACCCGTGCCGAGGACGGCGAGGCATCCGGGCATCGCTGCGGCGATCGCGAGCGCGCACTTCGCCGCGCGCGTCGTCTGCTCAGCGCCGGCTCCACGAAACGCAAGGATGATCGATCCGTCCACGAGCGGCTCGGGCGAGACGCCGAACGCGGCCGCACGCGCGCGCACCGGCTCGGCGAATGGAGACAGCGTGGCCGTCGCGTCGAGATCGCCCATTTGCGGCGGCGCGCCGATGTCGAGCAAGACGAGGCTCAGCGTGCGTTGCTCGAGCGCCCCGAGCGATTCGATTCGGCATCGGCGTGGGCGCATCATCCACCGCGGTCGCGACGCGCGCGCGCGCGAAGAGCCCCGCGGCTTCCGCGCCATCGCGCGGACGAAGCGCGGGATTCTTCGCGAGCAGCGACGCGACGAGCCGCTCGACGCTCACGGGAACGTCCTGGCGAATGCGTCTCACGGGCACGGGCTCTTCGAGCAAAATCTTGGCGAGCACGGCGACGATGCTCCCGCCGGCAAACGGCGCACGCTGCGTGAGCGCCTTGTAGAGCAAGCAACCGAGCGCGAAGACGTCCGCGCGCGCGTCGATGTCACGCGATCCGCGCGCTTGCTCCGGCGACATGTACCCGGGCGTTCCGACGAGCATGCCGGTCTGCGTGAGGTCGCGCCGCACGTCGTGGCGCGCGATGCCGAAATCCACGACGCGCAAGTCGGCGAGATTTCCGCTCGCGGGCAGCATCACGTTCGACGGCTTCACGTCGCGATGAATGACTCCGTGCGCGTGTGCGTGTCCGAGCGCGATCGCGACGCGCGTGCACACGTCGAGCGCCTCGTCGACGGAGAGGCTCTCGCGCTTCAAGCGCGCGGCGAGGCTCTCGCCCTCGAGCCACTCCATCGCGAGAAACGCGCCGCCGTCGTCGAGCGCGCCGTGCGCGACGTACCGCACGATGTTCGGATGATCGAGCCGCGCGAGCGTCTCCGCCTCGCGCACGAACCGCTCGCGTTCGCCGACGGAGCCGAGCAACTTGAGCGCGACGATGGAGCCCGTCGCGCGGTCTCGCGCGCGATAGACCGTGGCCATTCCACCCGCGCCGGCGTGCGCGACGATCTCGAAGCGTTCCGCGACGACGCTCAACGCCATTCATCCACGATATCGAAACCGCTGAAGAATGAGCGTGCGAAGGGCGATTCGTTGAACTACACGGGTGGCTCATGCGCGGCCCGCGTGTCGGTCTCGGCGTCTTGTGTGCTGCGATCCTCGCCGGTGCGTCGCAACACAAAGGCCACAGCGTCGAGTCCGTCGACGTGCGCACCTACGTCCAAATGTTGCGCGGCGTCGCCGACCACGGGCTCCCGTATTGGGACAACGGCCCAGTCGATCGCTTTCGCGCGCTCGTCGTTCCGTGGGCCGTGCCCCGCGACGGCCATTTGTGGGGAATCTACGGACCGCTCCAGGCTTACGCGTTCGCGCCGCTGTTCAAGCTCGGCGGTTTACCGCTCGTCTCCGCGGCAACGCTCGCGCTCATGGCTCCGCTCGCCATCATCACGTATTTGCTCGCGCTGCATTTCGTGAAGAGCGAGTGGTATGCGCTCGTCGCGGCAACGCTCGCGGTGCTGACGCCGATCTTGGCGAAGTCGATCGAGCTGTCGGGTTATCCGGTCATCGTCGTTTTCGCGGCGCTCGCGACGTATTTCTGGTGCGCGCGATCGATGGCGGGCGCGCGGCTTGGGCCGTTGCGGGCGTGGCGTGGGGCGCGGCGGTGTGCGCGCACATTCTGTGTTTTCCGATGGGCGTGGCGACGCTCGCGGCGATGAGCTTTGCGACCTCGTCCGATCGCGTGAAGCGCGCGCTGGCCGCATGGGTCGGATTCGCCGTTGGAATCCTGCCGCTCGCGTGCCTCAATCGTGTCCGGTTCGGTGCGTGGAATCCGATTTCGTACGGCCCCATCCCGTGGCCGAACATCAACCCCGCGCTCTACGGCGCGACCGCGTCGAACGAGGTTCGGTACGTTCTCCCGGTGTTCGCGCTCGTCGCGCTCGCGACCGGCGCCGCGATCGCGCTGCGCAAGAAGAAATACGCCATTCCCCTCGTGCTGCTCGTCACCGTCATCGTGGGCATGAGCGTCGCGCCGCTACGCGAGCGCATCGGACGGATGAGCGTCGTCGCGCTCGGTAATCTGATCGACCTCACGTTCGTCGAAATGGGCAAGCCGTATCCGCGTCTGCCCGACGGGCTCGGACGAATGTTCGGTGGTGGCGTGCCGAAGTCGGTGCTTCAGTGCACGCCGATCTTCATCCTCGCGCCGCTCGCGTTGCGCGCCGCCGCCGAGCGTCGGGCGATCGTCGTTCTCTTCGCTCCGATCGTCGCGCTCGCCGGTGCGCTGATCATTCGCGCCGAACATCCGTACGTCGACGCGATCGGTTGGCCGTGGATCTACATTCGCTACACATTTCCTGCGCTCCCGATGATCGCCGTCGCAGCGACTTGCGTGATCGAGAGCGTCCGACCGAAAGCCGCGCACGCGGTCGTCGCGATCGTCGTCGGCGCCGCGCTCGCTCGCGCACTTTGGATCGGCGAAGACCAGCTCTTGTGGCGCAGGCAGCTCGTTCTCATTCTTCCGCTCCTCGCGGCCGTCGTGACGCTCGCATGCGTCGTCGTTTCGTTGCGCAAGCCGAATGCGTTCGCGCCACTCGCCGTCGCGATCTGCGCGGGCATCGGGTTCGGAATCACGCTCGGCCACGATCTGCGCGCGAACGTTCTCGTCAAAGCCGGGTGCGACGAATACGTGGACATCATCGCGCGCGCGGTGCCGCAACGGTTTGCGTTCGCGGGCACGCTTGGCGATCTCGACGTGCCGCTCTCGCTCGCAGCCACGCACGACATCCAATACGCCGACACGCTCCGCCTCGACGACTTCGGACAAATCCGACCGCTGTTCGATCATTGGCGCGAAGAACGGCGTCCGATCTTCATGATGGCGCCCGAGCTACCGAAGAGCCTTTGGCCCGACGTCGAAATCGTGCACGCGGAGGGCGGTCCGCCTGGCCTCTTCGCGGTGCGCTTCGTCGAATAAGTTGAGCGAGACACGCGCCACGCGATCGTGCGAGAGTCCGCCGCCGTATGCGAAGCCCGATGCCCGTCCTCGCGCGCGTGAGCGCGCCCGGCGCCCTCTTCGCGGCACAGCTCGCGGCGCTTCTCTGGTTCGCTCCCGCGAGTGGATTCCCGCTCGATGATGCGTGGATCCATCAAGTCGTCGCGCGCACGTTCGTCACGCACGGAACGCTCGGCTACGCGGCTCACGAGCACGGCGCTGCGGCGACGAGCTACCTTTGGGCGCTTCTCTTGTCGGTGAACTTCGCTTGGGTCCACATGGATCCCGTTCGCTGGACGCTCACGCTCAACATCATCGCGTCGCTCGCCGCGGGACAGCTGCTGTTCGCGCTGCTCGGTCGCGTGCGCCCCGACGCAGTCGAAGAGCGCCACTGGCTCATCGCGCGCTTCAGCGCGGTGCTCCTCGCGTTCACGAGCGCGAACGTTCTTTGGTTCGCGCATTCGGGCATGGAAGCGCCGATGGTGCTCGCGCTCAGCACCGGAGCCATTTCGCTCGCGAGCGAGCCGAAGCTCACGCTCGCGCGCGCCCTCGGCGCGGGTGCTTGCGGCGCGGCGCTCGCGTGGACGAGACCCGAGACGGCGCCGCTCGGTCTCGCCCTCGGCGCATGGGTGCTCTTTCGTCATCGCGGATGGACGCGCGTCGCCGCAGTTGGAGGACCGCCGGCCGTCGCGCTCGCCGGTTACGCGCTCATCAACTCGATCAACACGCACCACGCGCTCCCGAGCACCCTCGCGGGTCGCAGCTGGTTGTGGTTCGAAGTGACGAGCGGCGTCTCGCGACTCGAGCACGCTTCGTTGTTCTTCGAAGAGTGGGGCAAGCGTCTCAGCAACTACACGTTCGACACGAGCACCAGCGCGCTCGCGCTCATGCTCGGCGTGGCTGCGTGGGGCGCGATTCGCTGGCTCAGCGAGCGCGGCGAGCAGGGCGATGGCGGGCGTCTCTTCGTCGCGTGGGCCGCCGCGCACACCGCGTTCTACGTGGTGTTCCTGCCGACGCCCGGCCACGGCGGTCGCTATCAGCCGTTCGTCCCGCTCGTCTTCACGCTGTGCGTGGGCCTCGGCGCATTTTTCTTTCTCAGCGATGTCATCCGCTTCGTCAAAGAGAAGATTCGCGCGACGCCGACTTGGATTCCGTTGCTCGTGTTCGTTCCGCTCTTGGTTTGGTCCTCCGTCGCGGTGAACGAGTTTCGCGACGCCAACGAGCTCGCCGTCGCGCACATCCAAACCACCGAAATCGGCATGGGGACGTTTCTCGACACGCTCCCCGACGATGGCGAGATCGCGAGCTTCGACATCGGCGGGATCGGCTGGGCGTCGAGGCGTCCGGTGCTCGACGCAGGCGGTTTGTCGGATCCGTCGGTCGCGCACGTGCTCGAGCGAGGACGGCTCTTCGAGATCCTGAAGCGCCACGACGTTCGTTACATCGTCTTGCCCGAGGGCTACGAACGTTCGCTGCCCGTCATCGACGAGTTTTCGTCGCGCCTGCACTTGCGGAGCAACCCCGCGCTCACGCTCGAGCCCATCCACGAGATCGAAACGCCGACGGACCGCTGGGCGCCCGCGATCAAAGCGACGTGGAACGCCGCGCCGCGCCAAGTTCTCTATCGCATCACGTACACCGGCGAGCCGGGTCCACGCGACGTGCCACCGCCTCCGCTGAGCGCGCACCGCACTCTCGCAGATGTGCGTGGGTCGCTCCGCAGCCGCGACCGGCAGGTCACGGAGCACATGCTCGCGGTGCTCGAAGCATGGGACGTGCGCGTCGACATGAAGGTAACGCCCGGCGCGCGGCCGAAATCGATCGCGCCGACGGGCTGCGAGATCTTCATCGGCACGTGGGGCGTGCAGCTGAGTGGCTGCGCGTCGATTGGCGATCCGGAAGTCCTCCGCTCCATGGTCAACGAAGACGTCGTCCGCTACTTGGACGTCGACGATCTCGGCGGCGCAGTCCGCAGCGTGCCGCACGCGATCGCGAGGGCGCGGCGGCTGACCGATCCGACGTTCTATCCGTCGCTCGCGCCGCTGATGCCACCGACGCCTCGCGAGAAAAAAGACGACGTGGGCTCGCTCCTCGCGTTTGCATTCGGTGCGCTTGCCATCGGCGTCGCGCTTCGGCGCAAGCTCCTCGACATCGCGCTCGTCGCGTCCGTGCTCTTGCTCGGTTGCGAGGGCGGGTTCGGTCATGTGTCGCTCACGAGCGCGGCGTCCCATGACGACATCGACGAGCTCTCCGCTCAGCTTCGATCGGGCCTCGGGCCCAACGTGCGCGACACGGACGGCCACACCGCGCTGCAGCTCGCCGCGCGTCACGGGAACATCGGGTCGTTGATGATGCTCGCGCGTGGCGGCGCTGCGCTCGACATGGGCACCGGCTCGCGAAAACGCACGGCGCTCGATGAGGCGATCCTCGGCGGCCAAGTCGAGAGCGTCGACGTTCTCCTCTCTGCGGGCAGCAATCCCAACAAGGGAGATTCGTTCGGCGAGACACCGCTCCACATGCTCGCGCGCGTCGATGAGAGCCGCGCGCTTCCGATCGCGAAGCTCCTGCTCGACGCTGGGGCCGATCCGTCGGGCGTCGACGCGCGCGGGTTCACCGCGCTCCACGCGGCCGCCGCGGCCGAGGATCATGCGCTCATCGTGCGCACGCTCGCCGAGCGATTTCCTCTGCTCCTCGTCGCCAAGACGCCCGCGGGTCAGAACGCGCTCGATGTTGCGTTGCGCTATGGGCGTGACGAAGCTGCCGAGATTCTCTGGCACGCGGGCGCGAGACCGACGAACGACGCATGGCCTCCGCTCCACGCCGCGGCGCGCGTCGACGCGCTCGATCGCAGCGCGAAGCTCATCGCCGCCGGCGCGGACACAGCGCGCCTCTTCGACGGCAAGACCGCCCTCGACGTCGCGCGCGACTACCACAGCACGCGGTGCGAAGATCTCCTCACGACGCTCGAGAGGAAGCGTTGATGGAGGACAACTCGCTGCGGCGTCGACTTGCCGCGCACCTTCCGATCATCGCTCCGCTGCTGGCCACCGTCGTGTGCATGTGGGCATCGGTTCGTGCGCTGTACGAGCTGACGTTCGCGACGCTCGGACGCGACCAGGGAATCTTTCAGTACGTCGCCTGGGCGCTGCGCCACGGCGCGCGCGGCTATCGCGACTTCCACGACATCAACGGTCCGCTTCCGCACATGTGGCACGTGCTGTTGCAGACGCTCGGTGGTGAAGACGAGCACGCGTTTCGTTCGATCGACACGCTCGTCTTGGTCGCTTCATACGCCGCCGCATCGTCGACGATCCCGCGCTTTCTCTCGCACCAATCGTCACGCATCGAGAAGCTCGTTTGGGCGCTCGCGGGAGTGGCGCTGCTCGGCGCGCAGTACTCGGTTTACGATTGGTGGCACACGTCGCAGCGCGAAGGCCTCTATTCGATTCTCGTCTATGGCTCGATCGCGTTTCAGGTGGTCGCGCACCAAACGAAGGACACCAAGGCCGCGTTTCGCTGGTTCGCGCTCGCGGCGTTCCTCACGACGCTCACGTGGTTCGGAAAACCGCTGTGCGTCGTCTTCGCGCTCCTTCAAGGCGCGGTGCTCGTGTTCGATCGCGCGTCGCTCTCGATTCCACCGAGGCGCGTCGCGATCGCGTGCGCCGCGGGCGCAGGCGCCGCGTTCCTCGTGCTGCTCGCGTTCGTCGTCGTGTACGAGGATCCGATCGCGGGGATTCGCCTGCTCTCGTCGGTGCCGCTGCTCCACCACACGATTTGGAACAAGACGCTCGTCGATTGCTACCACGCATACGGAAACGCGCCGCACCTCGATTGGTCCGCCGCGACCATCGTGATCTTCGTCGTCGTGTATTTCGTCCTGCGCCTTCCGCGCCGCGCGCTCCTGGCGCTCGTTCTGCCGCTCGGCGGCTTCGTCGTCTTCGCCATTCAAGGCAAAGGATTCCCGTATCACCTTCACATGCTCACGCTCGGGACCGGCGTGATGCACCTCGTGCTCGTCGCGGCGCTGGCGAATTTCGGCAAGAGACGCGAGCGATGGGCCGACTTCATCGCGATCGGAGCGCTCGCGCTCGGTCTCGAGTATCGCGAGAGCGCGCTGATGAGCCCGGGCGTCGCGGGAGAGTGGGCTCGTATCGGCGCGACCGCATCGATGCGCGCGTCGCGAGCGTATTTCGACGACTTCGAGTGGGAAGATTTCTACGCCGCCGACCTTCGCGAAGCAGCGAAATACCTCCGAGACCACACGAACCCGACGGAGCGGATCCAAACGTACGGGCTCGATCCGTATCTCTTGTTTCTGGCTCAGCGCCACAGCGCGAGCCCGGTCATCTACGACTTCGAGCTCGACCTCGACGCCGCCCTCGAAGCGGGAACGGGTGCGGCGCCTAGCCGCGCGCAGCGCGCGCAGCTGTTCGCGTATCGCGATCGCGCCGTGAAGGATGTCTTCGATCACGTCTCCGCGTCGCCGCCGGCTGCGTTCGTGTTCTTCGACGGCGCCCCCTTCAGCTACCCCGACGACAGCGAGGCCGACTTCGCGCGCCACTGCCCGTCGATTCACGAGTGGCTCGACACGCGGTACGCGCCAGCTCGAACATTCGGCACGATCCGCGTGCGCATGCGAAACGACATCGACGGCCCCTGACGACTGATCTATTCGAGACCGACATGCGCGCACCCGAGTGGCCCGTTCGATTCCGCCGTCGCGCGACGATGTTCGCAGTCGATCGCTTCTTCTATTCGCTCGCCGCGCTCGGAAAGCTCCATCCGCTTTCGCGCCCCGAGAAACACGGGCTCGAAGTCACGCGCGACGTTCGATACGGCGACTCCGCCATTCAGCGCCTCGACGTGTGGCGGACGAAAGACGCGCCCGCCGATCGCCCCGCGATCCTCTACGTGCACGGCGGAGGCTTTCGCATCCTCAGCAAAGACACGCATTGGATCATGGCGCTCATGTTCGCGCGCGCGGGCTACGTCGTCTTCAACGTCGACTACAGCCTCGCGCCGAAGCATCCGTTTCCCGACGGCGTGCGCGACGTGTCGCGCGCGTTCGCGTGGGTCGCGAAGCACGCGCGCGAGCATGGAGCCGATCCATCGAAGATCGTCCTCGCAGGTGAGAGCGCGGGAGGCAACCTCGTCACCGCGCTCGCGGTCGCGACGTGCTTCGAGCGCAAGGAACCTTTCGCGCGCGAGGTCTTCGAGTCGGGCGTCGTGCCGGCCGCCGTGCTTCCGGCGTGCGGCCTTCTTCAAGTGACGGACGTCGATCGTTTCGCGCGGCGATGGCCACACGTCTCACGCGCGGCGCACGATCAAATCGTCGTCATCGAGAAAGAGTACCTCTCGCGCTTCCTCGAACAGCCCGGGGACCTTCCGCGCGAGGCGATCGATTTCGCCGACCCGCTCCTCTTGCTCGAACGCAAAGGCGAGCCCGCGCGACCGCTCCCGCCATTCTTCGTCGCGTGCGGCACGCGCGATCCGTTGCTCGACGACGCGCGGCGTCTTCATGCTGCGCTCGATCGCCGCCGCGTCGACAACGAGTTGCGCCTTTACCCCGGCGAGCTCCACGCGTTCCACGCTGCCATCGTCACGCCGAACGCGCGCCGCTTCTGGCGCGACACGTACGCATTCTTGGAGGCGCGTCTCGCATGAAGAAGACGCTCGCAACGTTGGTCTTTGCGATCGCGTGCACGGAGAACGCGCCGGTCACCTCACCGACGACCGCGCATTCTGCCGAGCCGCTTCCATCTGCGTCCGCATCCGCGAGCGCATCGCCGAGCGCGAGCCGCACGCCGGCGAGCACGCTTCATCTCGGCGCCGCGCGCCGTACGCTCGCGGCGATCGCGCGCAGTGAAGCCGCCGCGTTCGAGCGCGAATCCCCTTCGGGCGCGACGCACCAAATGTGTCCGAGCGCGCACGCCGTCCCTGCTTCGCTCGACGCGCTCGCTCCGTCGTACGCATCGAAGCCCACCGAATGGCGCACCGATGCGGGATGGTCGTGTTTGCGCTTCGAGATCATCGCGCCGCAGGCGTTTCAATACGAGGTCGCCTCCGACGGAAAATCATTTCATGCGTTCGCACGCGTGCGCGATGGCGCAGCGACCGTCGAGCTCGACCTCGCCGGCGAGGTGAACGGCAATGCGCTCGTTATCGCGCCCGACGCGATCGAGCATCGCAAGTGAGCGCGCTCCACGACGCGGCCAACAAAGCTCGCGTGGACGAAGGGCGCAAGCTCATCGCAGGCGGCGCGAGCGTCCGCGCGCTCGAAGACGGATACGCGCCGATTCATCTCGCGCTGATGGCGCGTAAGGCAGCGCAGAATCGGGAAATCCGCGCGCGCATTCGCATCGCGACAATGCTCGCCGACGCCGGCGCGTTCTTGAACGGGCACGACGGCGAAGGGCGCACGCCTCTCTGGCACGCCGTCGCGCTCGGCCCGATCGGCAAACACAAGGGCCGCGCGATCGTGAAGAAGCTCATGAAAATGGGCCCGCGAGCGCGCGCGAAAGATCACGAGGGCTATTCGATCGTGCACATGGCCGCGGTGTACGGATACGAAGACGTCGCGGCCGCCGCGCTGCGCGCAGCCACACCCGTCGACTCGCGCGACGAAGACGGCGGCACGCCGCTCCTCCACGCTGCGTTTCACGGATGGCCGCGCATCATCACCCTGCTGCTGCGCGCAGGCGCGAACCCGAATTCGAAATCGAAGAAAGGCCAGACGCCGCTCCACGCCGCCGCGCGCTCCGGCGAGCTCGGCATCGTGCGCGATCTCGTACGCGCGGGCGCGAAGATCGGCGCGAAGAACGAAGACGGCCACACGCCGCTCGAGCTCGCGGCGTGGATGCGCCACGGCCCCGTCGTCGAATTCCTCTTGTCGAAAGGCGGCGTCCCCGGAAAATCGCTCGAGCTCCTCGAGACGCTCCGCTTCAGCGAAGGCCGCCGCGACGGAACCACCTCGCGCGCCGTCCTACGCAAGATGCTCGGCGTTGTGGCTAATCCGCCATCGTCACGCGCAAGATCTCCTCGGTCGTCGTCACGCCGGCGAGCACCTTCGTGATGCCGCTCATGCGCAGCGTGAGCATGCCGCCCTTGATGGCGCCCATCTTCAGCTCCGCCGCGGACGATCCGCCGAGCACCATCTCCTTGAGCGAGTCACTGAAGCGCATGACCTCGTAGAGCGCGACGCGGCCTTTGTAGCCCGTGTTGTTGCACGTGCGGCAGCCCGCGCCCTTCATCAAGTTCGCGCCCGCGATCTGCTCGTCCGTGAAGCCGATGTCCTTGAGGACCTTCGGTTCGACCGCGTGCGGAGCCTTGCAGTCTGCACATATTTTACGAGCCAAACGCTGGGCCAAAACGAGGTTCACGCTCGCCGTGATCAAGAACGGCTCGACGCCCATGTTGAGCAGACGGAAGATCGTCGCGGGTGCGTCGTTCGTGTGGAGCGTCGACAGAACCAAGTGGCCCGTGAGCGCCGCTTTGACGGCGATCTCCGCCGTCTCGAAGTCGCGGATCTCGCCGACCATGATGATGTCCGGGTCTTGTCGCAGAAACGATCGCAGGCTCATCGCGAAGTTGAGCCCGATCTCGTCGTGCATCTGCACTTGGTTGATGCCGTGCAAGTTGTACTCGACGGGATCTTCCGCGGTGCTGATGTTGTGCGCGACTTTGTTCAGCTCGGAGAGCGCCGAGTAGAGCGTCGTCGTCTTTCCCGATCCGGTCGGACCGGTGACGAGCACCATCCCCCATGGCTGGTTGATCGCCCATTTGAAATCGTCGAGCGGGCCGACGTCGAAGCCGAGCTTCGTCATGTCGAGCTGGAGATTTCCTTTGTCGAGGAGGCGCAAGACGATCTTCTCGCCCCAGAGCGTCGGAAGAACGCTCACGCGGAAATCCATCTCGCGACCTTTGCCGAGCTTCAGCTTGATGCGTCCGTCTTGCGGGAGGCGGCGCTCGGCGATGTCGAGCTGGCTCATGATCTTCAAGCGGCTCGCGATGGCGGCCTTCAGCTTGAGCGGCGGCGTCATCTCTTCGATGAGCACGCCGTCGACGCGGTAACGCACGCGGAGCTTCTTCTCGTAGGGCTCGACGTGGATGTCGCTCGCGCCTTTTTTGATCGCGTTGAGCAGCATCATGTTCACGAGCTTGACGACGGGTGCGTCCTCGCTTTGTTTCTCGAGCTCCATCAAGTTGAGCTCGTCGTCGTCGGCTTTGACTTCGATTTCGTTTTCGTCGAAGCCGGCCATCACCTCTTCGTACGAAGGGCCGACGTTGTAATAACGCTCGATCGCCGCGAGGATCGCCGCCTCGCTCGCGATCACGGGCTCGACGTTGAAGCCCGTGAGGAATTTCAAATCGTCGATCGCGTTCAAGTTCGTCGGGTCCGCCATCGCGACGACGAGCGAGCTTCCCGCGCGCGAGACCGGCAGCACCTTGTGCTTCTCGCATTGCTCGCGTTGCACGAGCTTCAAGATGTCCGCGTCGATCTCGTACTCTTCGAGGTTGATCGTGGGGACGCGATACTGCTGCGAGAGAAAATTCGTGATCTCGTTGTCCGAGAGAAAACCGAGCTTCTGCAGCGTGTATCCGAGCGCCTGGCCGGATCGGTTCTGTTCTTCTTGCGCCTGACGGAGTTGTTGGAGGCTGATCAGCTTCTCGCGGACGAGAAGCTCGCCGAGTCGATTGTTCGCCATCGAAGCAGCAAGCGTACTCTACTTTTGAGGAACCGAACCGCGGATGCGCGAGAAGAGCACCTCGAAATAGCTCGCCGCGTTGTTACGCGGACAAATGCTCGCGACGACGCCCTGATCGCCGAGCCCCATCGCCACGCGGAGCTCGCGGATCGTCGGATAGGCTTTGCCGCGAATCTGCATGTTTCGATTGTTCGGGTCGCAGAGCGGCGGGCCGTCTTGAGCCGTCGCGTTGCCTGAGCAGTCGCACGCGCCGAGGAGCGTCTGATCCGTACAGTCTTTGGGTTTGAGCAAGTCGAAGATGCACGCGTATTGCAGATCGATCGCCGCGTTCGACTCGAGCGTGTTCCATTCGCGGCCGTTTTCGGGATCGGCCGTGTCGCTCGACGACGGCGGCGGGAGGCCGGGCCGCGGCAAGATCGACTCGATCATGTGCGGGTCGATGCCGTCGAGTCGATGCGTGGACGGATCGGTTCCGACGATGCGTCGCCAATCGGCCGTGTCGAGCGTGCGCTTCAGCGGGAGCGAGGTGTTGAGCGGGTCTTGCGCGAGGAGCTGCCACGGCACGCCGCCGATGATGAGGTAGTAGACGAGCGACGTGTCACGGAGTCCTGGCTTGAGGTTGCAGAGCGTCGCGGACGTGATGTCGCTGCCGTCGGGCAATCCATCCGCGTAGAGCGGGTTCGTGCAGTTCTTCTTTGTCTGCGCGTATTGCGAGCTGTCGTGGATTTCGTGCGCTTGATCGGGGACCGTCTGCGCGGTGAGTCCGTCGATGTAGCGCTGGATGTTCCACTGCGGCTGGAGGCCGTAGCGGCGCTGCATGTCGTCCGTGTAGCGAACGTTGATGCCGTCGGCGGCTTGCGGCGCGATCGACGTCGACGCGGGCGTGTACCAACCTTTCTGCGGACAGCTCGATGTTCCACCCGCGCACGACTGACAATTCGGATCGCTTCCGATGAGCGTTCCGGCCTTGGGCTTCGTGCTGTTCGGGAACGCGCACGAGACGCAGTCGGGGTTGTTCGGGCCTGTCGTCGTCGGGTTGTTCGCGTCGACGGGTTGATCGCACTCGGACGTTCCGCGCGGGCCAGCACCGAGCGTCGGTCCACCTGGAAATTGATTCGTGCGAACGGTCCAACCGTATCCGCCGAGCCACGATGGATCGCTCCACGAATCTTCCTCGTCCGTGATCTGCATGATGAGGACGAGCGAGTCGGGTCGCAAAAAATCGTGACGCATCTTGAGGAGCGTCGAGTCGATGTCCGTGAGCTGCACCTTCGGCGGCGAGTCCGCCGTGAGCGTGAGGTCGTTGTACGGATCGGGTTGAATCAAAAAGCGATACCAACTCTCGAGCTGTGCCTCGAGCCCGCAACCGTGCTCTTGCACGCCGCCGACGAGCGCCACGAAATCGTTTTCGAGCTGCTGCTCGCTCGGCTCGTTGCTCACGTTTTGTGTTTGCGTCGCGGGCGTCCACGCGAGGAAATTTCCACCGTTTCCGTCCGTCGGCAGCGCGGCGGCGACCTTGCCCTCCGGATCGCCCAAGTTCGCGGGTCGCGTGCGGTTGATCAGTCGACCCTTGTCGTTCTGGTGCGTCACGTCGTTCGACTGCGGAACGCACGCGTCGGGCGAGCCGCCGCCGCCGAGCGACGAGCTCACGATGCCGATGTGGATGTCGACGATCGGCGGGAACTCCCGCTCGAGCCCGCTCGGGCAGACGCCGTTGTTCGACGGCGCAGCCGGGATCGTCGGGTCGGACGAAACGCACCAGGGGTTCGTGAGTCGTTCGAGAAAGAGCGGGATCGCGCCGAGCAGGAGCTCTTGCTTGTCGCCCATCGATCCGGAGTTGTCGATCGCGAAGAGCATGTCGAGCTTGCTCGACTTCGTGATCTTCGGCGGTCCCGAGTCCGCCGCGTCTGCCCCCGAATCGCTCGTGACGAAGTTGGTTCCGTCGAGCTGAGTGCGCCCGCCGCACGCCGCCACCACCGCTCCGATCACCGCAACTACGCGCCATCGGATCATGCCTCGAGCGTAGCACTAGGTGGCCGACCACTCGACGCCATCAATCTTGCGAGGCTTTTGGAGGTCAACATGCGGCAGCGTGACCATGCGGCCGGGCCGCCGCTGCGCCTTTTCCAGAGAGCGGGGCGGAGAGGCTCGGCGGCCGGTGTTGTCCACGACGGACTCGCGCCGGCCTCGCCGGTTCTTCTCGCTGCCGCTTGTTGGTTGCGAGACCGTCGCGATAGCAACACGTCGAGTCGGTCGGGAAGGTGATGATAGAAAGGGCGCGTGGGCGTCTTCGATCGGTTGTTCGGCAAGTCACGCGATGTGCGCGTGGCGAAGCGCGCCGAGCTGCGAGGCGAATTGGAGAAAGCCGTGGAGCTCTACGGCCTCGCGGGCGCGCCGGAGGAGGCGGCGCGCGTGATGATTCTTCGAGGCGACGCGGAGACGGACATGCGACTCCGCATGCGGCACTACACGCAAGCGGTCGCGACCGCGCCGGAGGGACACGCGGTGCGCGACGAAGCGCGCCGCAAACGGGCTGCGCTCCTCGTCGCGCAATTCGGAGGCGGTGCGCTGTCCGAAAACGCGCGCCGCGAGCTGCGCGGAGCGGGGCAAGAGCTTCTCGACGTCGGCGACGCGACGCAGGCGGCCGAAGCGTACAAGCTCGCGGGCGACGCCGACGGCGAGGCGAAGGCGCTCGCGCAAGCCGGCGACGTCGAGTCGCTCGAGCTTCTGTTGAGCGAGCAGGAAAAAAAAGATCGGGCCGATCGCGCGCAGAAAGAAGCGCACGCCGAGGTCGAGATGCTCGTTCAATCGGGCCGTCGTCGCGAGGCGCTCGCCGCAGCGGAGAAATGGCTCGCCGCGCACGACGACGCGGTCCTGCGCGATCGCGCGTCGATGATCAAAGCGCGCCGCGCGCTCGGCCCCATCGCGCAAGTGTGGATCCACGGAAAAAAAGCTCCACTCGTGCTCGGCGACGAGATCGTGATCGGTCGCACCGAAGGAACGCTCCACATCCCGTCGCAAGCGGTCAGCCGCCAGCATGTTCGCATCGCGCGCGAGGCGGGCGCAGTCGTCGTGCGCGATCTCGGAAGCCGCAACGGCACGCAGCTCCGCGGCATGAACATCGCGGGCGCGATTCCGGTGGGCGATGGAGTCGATCTCACGCTCGGCAAAGAGGTGCGCGTGCGCGTCGCGAAGGTGGCCGGCGCGCTGGAGGACGCGGTGACGATCGAGCTCGGAGGCGAGACGTACGTCGCACCGCTCGGGCGCGCGCGCATCGCGGGAGTCCCGTGGGAGCTCGCGTGCGGCGCTGACGGATGGATCGAGCTCGTCGCAAACGGCGCGTTCCTCGGCGAGATCAACTTGGCCGAGCGCACGACGCTTCTCGTCGGCGACGTGATCACGAGCGCGCGCGGCGGCGCGGAAGTGCTCCGCGTCGTCGGCGAATGACTCATTCGATGAGCACGTTGTCGAACTGCACCGTGCCGCCCGTTCCCCCAGCCACATAACCGATGTCGAGCGTGACCGCTTGCGGTGCCGGATACGTCGCGGTGGCTTGGGACGTGCCGTCCTCGAGGAGCGTCACGCTCGACGTGCCTAACTCGAGCTTGTAGTTGTGCCAGCTCGCGTCCGCGTTGAAAGCGTGCGGCGTGTTGTCCGAGCCCGTGAGCGCGAGTTGGTTGCTCACCGCGGGTGCACCGAGCGTCAGCTTGTTGGTATTCGACGTGACGCGCACGTACGTCGACGACAAGATCGTGCCGTTCGGCAGCTTCATGTCGAACGAGATCGACGTGGGTGGAGTGTCGGTCGACTTCGTCAAGAACGCGGTGGCGTTCAGGCCGGGCTTCGCTTGGACGCCCTGACCTGCCGTTCCCGCGACGAACGAGAGGAGCGTTGTTGGAGCGCTCGGTGTCGATGACGTCCAAAGCGACCACGGGTGAACGTCCGCGACCGCGTCGAAGTCGTCGCAGAACAAAGACCCGACGTGCTTCAAGCAGAAACGAAGATCGCCGCCATCGCTCGCGATGGCGTCGCCCGAGCCACCTTCGATCGGCGGCGCTGCTTCGCTGCTCGGCGCGTCGGTGCTGGCATCGGTGGCCGCGTCTTGCCCGCTGAACGTGTCGTTCGAGCAAGCGAACAGGAAGGTGCCGACGAAAACGAAAGCAAGGCGCACGAATCCGAGCTTAGCATGCTCGCGATGCACGTGACGTCGGCTCTGGCTCTCGCGATTGCGTCGTGTGCGGCGTACGAAGCAGTTCCGACCGAGATGCCGCACGACGCGCGCGCGGGCGTCGCGCCGGCCACGTTCGACGACAAAGTCGCGTGTCGCGACTGGCGCGCCGCCGCGCACGATGACGCACCGGCGCTCACGCACGCATCGTTTCCCGAGCTCGATCGCCCGCACTCGTGCTTCGCCGAGGTGCGCTACCACGGAGAAGACGCGACGCCCGAAGAGGCGCTCGGCGGATGTGGCTATTCGGTGCGCGCGCATCGCAGCGCGATAGAGGCCGAGGCCGATCGCTACGAGCGCATCGCGCGCGGAGAGAACGTCGAGCTCCCGCTCGAGCTCGCGTGCCCTTTGTCCGACGAGGTGCGTCGCGCGTCCGCCGCGAACAACGCGCGCGTGCTTCGGTCGGCATCGGATGACGATCGCGTTTATCCGTACGCGACGATCGAAGCATTCGGCTTTGGTCACTACTCGCACGAAGGCACGCCGCTCGACGCGTGGAGACCGAGCGACGCATGTCCGCGCGTCGACATCCGTCGCTTCGGTGTCAACGTGGATCGCGCGTCACGCGCCGCGCTCGCATGGGCGGGAGGCGTCGCGCCGTTCGTCGTCGTGAGCGGAGGCGCCGTTCATTCGCGGCTCGTCGAAGCGTTCTTGCTCGACTACATCGCGACGTGTCGCATCGGCGTTCCGCGCGATCGCGTCCTCGTCGATCCATGCGCGAACCACACGCACACGAACGTGCGCAACGCGGGGCGTATCCTCGTCGCGACGGGCGGCCGCACCGCGTACATCGTGACGGACGACGCGCTCCAAGCCGCGTACTTGCAAGAGCACACCGTGTTCGACTGGGTCGGCGGGAGCATCGATCAACGATCGCTGCGCGACTTCCATCATCTCCTCGGGAGCTGGCGACAAGCGAGCCGCGGCAACCGCGCAGGCTTCTGGTACACGCCATACCGTTTCTGGGCGGACGCGCACCTGCGCGACTTGGCGTGTTTGCGATGAGCATTTGGTCGAAGCTTCGAGGCAAGAAGAGCGCGCCGCCTCCCGCGCCGGTCGCGCCCGCGCCTGCAGCGCCGGCGCTGCGCGAAGAGCCGGAGAAGGAAACGGAAATCGATCGCCTCGCGCGCGCGGGTTTGCCCAATGGTCCGGACGAGCGCGAAGCGGTCGCGATGTTCCGGCGCATGCGGAGCACGTCGGACGAGGGCGCCGCGCTCGAAGCGCTCGCGCGCGCCGCGGCCGATCACGTGCTACCCGAGTCGCTCGTCGTCGCCGCGGCATCCGCGCTAGTCGATCGAGGCGACGCCGCGCGCGCGATCCCTTTGTTGCAGAATGCAACGAGTCCGTCGGCGCTCTTGCTTCTCAGCGATCTCGAAGCGGATCGCGGCGATGTCCCACGCGCGCTCTCGCTCGTCGAGCGCGTGCTGCTCCGCGAGATCGATCACCCGGGCGCGCTCGAGCGCCACCGCCGGCATCGCGCCGCGCTTGGTCTCGTCGAGACGCGCAAACCCGAAACGCAACAGAGCACCGTCGTCGCGGCGGAGCCGGACTCGCCCTATCAGCTCCTGCGCGAGGTCGCGCGCGGCGGCGCGGGCGCGGTGTACGAAGCCGAAGATCGCGAGCTCGGTCGTCGCCTCGCGCTCAAGGTCTATCACGAGCCCACGCGCGATCGAGATCAGCTGCTCCACGAGGTGCGCGTCGCGGTCGCTCTGTCTGGTCCAGGTGTCGTGCGCATCTTCGACGTCGATCCCGATCACGGATGGATCGCGCTCGAGTGGGCCCCGCTCGGCGCAATTCGCGAACGCATTCGCGCGCGCGATCGCGCCGCGCTCTTTCCGATCGAATCGTGGTTCGTTCCTGTCGCACATGCCCTCGCGCGCGTGCACGCCGCGGGCCTCGTTCACCTCGACGTAAAACCCGCGAACGTTCTTCTCCTCGCGCGCGGCGAGCCCGTGCTCGCGGACTTCGGCATCGCGCACCGCGCGGGCGAGCCAAGCCCAGCGGGCAGCATGGGCTACGTCAGCCCAGAACGGCTCGCGAAAAATCCAGCCGCCTTCAGCGACGACATCTACGCGCTGGGCCGCGTGCTCGAAGACGTGCTCGACGCGCTCGGCGACGCGAGCGAGAAAGCGCGCTTCACGCCGCTCGCGAAGGTTTGTACGGGGCCGAGCGCGCAGCGACCGACGGCGAGTGAGGTCGTGGAGTTGGTCGAGCGGAGTCGGTGACGCGACCCAGTCTCCGTCCCCGTCTCCGTCTCCGTCCCCGTCTCCGTCTCCGCGTCCGCAGTCGGAGACGGTTTCCGTTATACTGAAACCAACTTCGTCTTGACGAAGGACCCCGCGGGGCCCAAATTGAGCCTCGCCATGCCCCCCACGTCCTCCGACTTGCTCGCGGCTGCCAAGAATCGCGTGAAACAGATTCTCGCTCGATGACTTGAAGAAGCGCATCGACGCGAAAGAGAAATTCGTCCTCGTCGACGTTCGCGAGAAAGAGGAATACCGCGCCGGGTTCATTCCGGGCGCGATCTCCGTGCCGCGCGGGTTTCTCGAGTTCCAGATCGAGTCGCGCGTGCCCGACAAGAACGCGGACGTCGTCCTCTACTGTGCGGCGGGCAACCGGAGCGCGTTCGCCGCGCTCACGCTCGCCGAGCTCGGCTACACGAACGTCTCGTCCGCGAGCCTCGGGTTCACGCGGTGGAAAGATCGCACCTTCCCGATCGATTTCCCGCCGAGCCTCACCGACGCGCAGCGCGATCGATACTCGCGCCACATCCTCTTGCCCGAGGTCGGCGAAGCAGGGCAGGTGAAGCTCCTCAAATCGAAGGTGCTGCTCCTCGGCGCGGGCGGCCTCGGCTCGCCAGCCGCGCTCTATCTCGCGGCGGCCGGCGTCGGAACGCTCGGCATCGTCGACGCGGACACCGTCGACGCGTCGAACCTCCAGCGCCAAATCCTGCACGCAACCTCGCGTGTCGGCATGCCCAAGGTCGAGAGCGCGCAAAAGGCGCTCTCGGATCTCAACCCCGACGTGAAAGTGATCCCACACCAAGAACGCCTCACGAGCGAGAACGTCGAGCGCCTCTTTGGCGACTACGATCTCGTCGTCGACGGCACGGACAATTTTCCGACGCGCTACCTCGTGAACGACGCGAGCGTATTTCTCGGCAAGCCCGTCGTGCACGGATCGATCTTCCGCTTCGACGGACAAGTGACGACGTTCGTGCCGAAGAAGGCCGCGCTCAAGTTCGGCGTCGCAGAGGGCCCGTGTTACCGCTGCCTTTATCCCGAGCCGCCGCCGCCGCACCTCGCGCCGAGCTGCCAAGAAGCGGGCGTGCTCGGAATTCTCTGCGGAATCATCGGCACGATCCAAGCGACCGAAGCCATCAAGCTCATTCTCGGCAAGGGCGAGGTTCTCTCCGGACGCCTCCTCGCATACGACAGCTTGAAGATGCGCTTCCACGAGCTGCGCCTCCGCAAAGACGCGAGCTGCCCGGTGTGCAGCAAGGAGCCGCGCATCACGAACTACATCGATTACGAAGGCTTTTGCGCGGTTGCCTGAACGCCCCACCTCAAATAGACATGGGCATCGAATACGGTAGGATGGCCCTCCGTCGAACCGAACAGACTCGGAGGCAAAGTATGCTCAAGCACGTAAGCGCTCTTGCGATCATCGGACTCGTCACCCTCGCCGCGCCCGCCGTGCGCGCGCAGGCGCAGGTGGACATCACGCCGGAGCAGTACGCTTATCAAGCTCGCACCGACGCACGCATCCGCGAGTGGATTCACCGCGAGAACCACGAGGCGAGCGAAGAAGAGCGGACGTTCATCAACGAACACTGGCGCCGCTCCGCGCGCTTGTGGCGCATTCGTCACCTCGCGAACGAAGCCCACGACACGGCCACGGTCGCGCGCGTCGACGCGATGCTCGCCCGCGCCGATCTCGTCCTCGAGCACCAACTCGATCGCATGCGCATGCATGCGCCGGTGATGCAATTCGCGCCCGGCACGATCGAAGTGCAGACGGCGCCGCCGCCGCCGCAAGTCGAAGTTCAGGGCGTCGCGCCTTCGCCGCGCCACGTCTGGACGCCGGGTTACTGGCACTGGAACGGCGCGCGTCACGTCTGGATCGGCGGTCACTGGCAAGAGCCGCCGCAAGTCGGCATGACGTGGGAAGCGCCCCGGTGGGAGAACCGCGGCGGTCGCTACTACTTCAACGATGGTCGCTGGCGCGCTGCTCCCGTTGCGCCGACGGTCGTCTACGAGCCCCCGCCGCCGCCCGCGCAGGTCGTCGAGGTGCAAGCCGCGCCGCCGCCGCCAATCGTCGAAGTGCGTCCGCCACCGCCCGTCGCGACGAGCGTGTGGATCCCGGGTTACTGGCAATGGAACGGCAACCGTCACGTGTGGGTCGGCGGTCGTTACTCCGCTGCGCGCGCAGGCATGCGTTGGGAGCCCGATCACTGGGTCCGCACGCCGGCCGGTTACCGCATGGAACACGGCCACTGGGGTAGGTAGAAGAGACGCACACGATCAGGTCGTGACCAGGCTTGGTCACGACCTGCGACTGGCGACGTCGGAGAGACGCGCGACCGCAGCTTCCTGCGCTCGTAGCGTCTCTTCCATTTTTTGTGCGCTCGCGACGAGCTGCTCGGACGAACGCGCTTGGAGCTTTTGCGCGGCTGCGAGCTGGCCGACGAGGTGCGAGATGCTCTCGATCGACGTCGTGATCTGACGGCTGCCTTTCGCTTGCTCCTGCGAGCTGCGCTCGACGTGCTGCGAGATGAGGCGCATCTTGTCGGCGCTCTTCGTGATGAGCTCGGTGCCGCGCGCTTGCTCCGCGGTGGCCGCCGCGATTTGCTGCACCGTCTCCGCGATGCGCCCGATGGCGTCGGTGACTTGCTTCGATCCCTTGGCTTGCTCGACGGTCGCGCGCGCGATCGCGCGGACCATGTTCGTCGACTTCTGCGACGACTCGAGAATCTTCTTCAGCGCGCGCTCCGCTTCGTTCGACACTTCGACGCCGCGATCGACGTTGTGCGCGCCGCGCTCGACCGCGGTGATTGCGTTCTTGCTCTCGGCCTGCACCGTCTTGATCAAGTCGGTGATTTCGCGCGTGCTCGCGCCGGCGCGCTCCGCGAGATCTTTGATTTCGTCCGCGACGACCGCGAACCCTTTACCTTGCTCGCCCGCTTGTGCGGCGATGATCGCCGCGTTCAGCGCGAGCAAATTCGTCTGCTCGGCGACGTCGTCGATGACGTTCACGATCTGCCCGATCGCCTCGATGCGCGTGCCGAGGTTCGAGATGACTTGCACCGCTTCTTGAGAGCTCTCTTTGATGCGGTAAATCTCGCTGATCGTCTTGAGGATCGCTTCCGCGCCTTTTTCCGCGTCGAGCGCCACTTCTTCCGACAAACGCGCGGTCTCGTTCGCGTTCGATTGGACTTGGTCGATCGACACGTCCATCTGGTTCATCGACGAGCTCGTCTCTTCCGCCGTGAGCGAGAGCGCGTCGACGTTCTTGGCGACCTCTTTGATCGAGTACGCCATCTCCTCGATCGAGCTCACCGTCTCGCGGACGCTTCCTGCCAGCTCGCCGATGTTCTCGGCGACTTCGTCGTGCGTCGCGGTCATCTCGAGGATCGAAGAGCTCGACTCTTCGGCGCTCGACGCGAGGGTCTCGGCGTGCGTGGAGACGTCGCGGATCGACGTCGCGAGATCGCGCGCCAAGCGCGTGGTCTCGTCGACGCCGCCGAGCTGCGCGCCGACGCCATCGCGGAGTCTGCGCAGCCCATCGTCGAGCTCCGTCCGCAGCTTGTCGACGGCGCCGAGCTTCGGCGCGTCCGCTGCGACATCGCCGAGCGCGTCGTACACGCGTCCGAGCTCGGCGCTCGCATCGTCGGGCGCCTTGGGCGCGGAGCCTTCGCGTGCGCGACGAATCGCCGCCGCTAGACCTTCCACCGATTCACCGCCGCCGTCTTGACCGACGAAGTACACGGCGAGCGCGGACACGGCGCCGACGGCCATGACCGCATAAGGCGCGACGCCCAAGTCTTTCACGAAGAACGCGGCGACGACCGCCATGAGCACGACGGCCGCGAGAGCGCCGATCACGCGCGAAGACACCATGCCGGCTACGGTACGCGGGCGGCGAGCACTGGTGCAAGAACGTCTTCTAGCCTCGCGCGCGCGGTTTCGATCGCCACGGCGCTCGCGTCGATGCCGACGAAGACGCGTCCGAGGCGCGCCGCGACGGCAAGCGTCGTCCCACTCCCCGCGTACGGATCCAGCACGATTTCGCTGGGAGAAGAGAGCGCCGTCACGAGCCGCTCGAGGAGCGCCTCGGGCTTTTGCGACGGGTATCCCGTGCGCTCGCGCGCGACCGGCGCGATGACGCCGATGTCCCAGACGTCGCCCATCGGGACGCCCGGCGTCGGCTCTTCGGTCTTCGACGAGCGCAATCGGCGCCCGTCCTTCACGACCGCGCGCTGCTTCTTCGTTCCCCACGTCGCGAGGGTCGACGCGGCGAGCGGCTCGTAGAGCGGATGAAATCGCGGCTCCGCGTCGGCGCATTTTCGATAACGAAGGAGCACGTCGTGGACGCGCTGGAAATTCGGCGTGCGCGAAGGCCATCGACGATAACGCCACACGATCTCGCTCGCGAAGCAGTCGTCGCCGAAGATCTCGTCGCACATGACTTTGACGTAATGGCTCGTCTTCGGATCGACGTGCACGATCACGGAGCCATGCGGCGCGAGGAGATCGCGCACGATCGCGATGCGCTGCCCGAGCGCTTCGAGGTACGCGGCGCGATCGGTCCAGCGATCGTCGAACGCGACGCGGTTGTCGCGCGTCTCGAAGACGCGGCCGGTGAGAAACGGCGGATCGAGATACGCGAGCGTGATCTTCTCGCGCATCGTGAGAGTCAGCGCGCGCAGCGCATCGACGTTGTTGCCGTGATAGAGGGCGCTGCCGTCGGGACGCGACAAGACCTGCTCGACGCGACCCGCTTTCGCCACGGCTTTGTGGGGCTCTTTCCCCTCCCAATGAAGACGCACTACGCGCACGAATGAAATCGTATCGATCGCGATCGTGCGAAGTGTAGTTTGTGGCGGTGCGCACGCTCTGGCTCGCTTTGTTGACCGTCGCGATCGTTTCGTGCTCGCGGAAGCCGCCGGACGCGACGCCCGAAGGCGCGCTCCGCACGTGGCTCGAGCGCATGGACGCGCAGGTCAGCGATCCGCACGCGCCGGATGCGTACGAGCTGCTCAGCAAAGCGACGCACGAGAACCTGCAAAAGCGCGCCGACCGCGCGAGCCGCATCGAAGGTCATCGCGTCGAGCCGCGCGAGGTGCTCGCGCAAGGCCGCTTCGCGCTCCGCTTCCCGCCGCGCAAATTCAAGACGACGCAGAGCGGCGACACCGCGACGGTCGAGGTCACGGGCGACGACCCATACAGCCGCGCCGTCGTCCGTTGCGTGAAGGAGGGGTCGAAAGACGATCCGCGCTGGCGCGTCGATCTGGCTCTGCCGGAGCTCGCAGACCTACCGCACCGCCCTGAAAATCCCTGACGCGACGCTCATTGCGACGTGGCGCGCGCAGACTTACGCTGCAGTGCGACATGGCTGAAGATCTCTACGCCGTGCTCGGTGTTGCCAAGAGCGCGGACGCGGAGTCCATCAAGCGCGCATATCGCAAGCTCGCGAAGGATCTCCATCCGGACAAAAACCCCGGAAACAAACAAGCCGAGGCGAAGTTCAAATCCGTGAACCACGCGTACGAGGTGCTCTCGAACGTGGACAAGCGGAAGCTCTACGACGAGTTCGGCGAAGAGGGTCTGCGCGAAGGATTCAACGCCGACCAAGTTCGGCAGTACCAGCAATGGGCCTCGCAAGGCGGTCGCGGCGGAGGCGGGCGCGTTCGCACGCAAGGCGGCACGATCAACATCGAGGATCTCTTCGGCAACGAAGCGGGAGGCGGCGGCTTCGGCGATGTGTTCGGCGATCTCTTCGGGCGCTCCGCGGGGAACGCGCGGCGTCGCGGGCCCATCCCAGGACAAAACGTCGAGAGCGAAATCACCGTCGATTTGGTGTCGGCGCTTCGCGGGACGACGCTCGAGCTCTCGCTCGAAGGTCATGAGCCCGTGAAGGTGCGCATTCCGCCGGGCGCCGACGAAGGCAGCCGCGTGCGCATCGCAGGGCAGGGCGCACAATCGATCACGGGCGGGCCGCGCGGCGATCTCATCCTCACGATCCACGTCAAGCCGCACCCGCGCCTGCGCCGCGAAGGCGACGACTTGCACATCGATCTCCCGCTCGCGCTCCACGAAGCGTACTTCGGCGCGAAGGTTCGCGTGCCGACGCTCGACGGCTCGGTGACGCTCAAGGTCCCCGAGCGCACGCAAGGCGGCACCGTGATGCGCGTGCGCGGCAAAGGCGTCGCGAAGAAGAAGGGCACGCCGGGCGATCTCTACGTCCACTTCCAGATTCAGATTCCGACGGACGAGAGTCTCGCGGAGCACTTCAAGGAGATCGCGGAGCACGAGAAGGACGAAGACGTGCGGAAGGACGTCGTGATTTAGAGACGGAGTCGGAGACGGGGACGGAGACGGAGACGGAGTCGGAGTCGGAGACGGAGTCGGCGGAGTGGTGGGTGGCTGGTGGAGTGGGGTCGCTCGGCTGATCCATTTTCGCGCGGTGCTCGGACGCGTCAAGGACGACGCCCGAAGCGGGCGTCGCCGCCTGCGGCGGTTGCTTCGCAATCCTTGACACGTCCTCCGCGCCGCGCGGTGGCGGTGGTGCCTTCACGAGAGAGGGCGAAAGGAACTTCCATGCTGCGAATTTACGAAACGTCCTTGTCCATGCTGAAGCGGTTGCGAGTCGTCGTTGCGATGATCGAACGTCGAGATTCGGATCTTGCTCGTCAACTTCGGAGAGCAGCAAGCAGCGTTGCGCTCAACATCGCCGAAGGAAGCTACGCGAGAGGGCGCAATCGGCCGATGCTCTACAACGTCGCGCTCGGAAGCGCGAAAGAGACTCGGGCGTGCATCGACGTTGCGATGTCGCTCGGTTACGTCGATGCGTTCGATCGAGAGCTCGACTCGGAGCTGCATTCGATCTGCGCTGTGCTGTACCGACTCACGAGGTGAGTCGGTAGAGCGTCGCTGCAATTCGGTCGAGACGATCGCGAAGCACTTCGTCGATCGTCTCGACGTGATCGAAGACCTCCGCGACATCGAGGCATGCGCGAGCTTCTTGAGTGGAGCCAAGTGCGGTGCGAAACCGCATGCGTTCGTTTCCGCCAACCGAGCCAATCGCCTCCGCGGTGTTGAGAGCGATGCTGCTCGCAGCCCTGCGAAGCTGCCGCGCGAGATCTGGGTCTCGTCGCGCATAGATCTTCAGCATGGTGAGTCTCCTTCTCTCGCAAGTGCGAGGACTCACCCCGCAGGCACGGCGCGCAGGGCTGATCAAGGCTCGGCGAAGCCGACCGCCGCAGGCGGCTTGGCCTTGATCAGCCCGAGCACCGTGCCACGATGAGAAACCCGAGCAAGACGTCCCCCCGGATTCGGAGACGGAGTCGGAGTCGGAGACGGGGACGGAGACGGGGACGGAGACGGCGACCGGCGACGGAGACGGGCGCGGGGAATATTTCGTGATCGTCGAATTGGCGCGCGCGCCGGACTCGATTCGACAACGTGGCGCGCGTCGAAAGTTGCGTCGCGAAATCGGGCTGAAATCAAGAGGGATCGCGTTGGCACATCGGTTGCGATGCGTCGGCGCATGATCCAACAGAAAAGTCTTTTCGCCGCGCTCGGAGCGTCGCTTGCTCTCGCGTGCGCGCCGCCGTCCGTTTCGCTGAAGTGTCCCGAGTCCGCAGGCGCGACCGCGCCACCGCCACCGGCGGCCGTCGTTCATACGACCGCGAATGTCGATCACGGAAACAGGTACGAAGAGCGGCACGTGTATCGACTCGACTTCGTCCTCACCGCGACCGATGGCACCGCGCCGCAAACGACGTCGTTCTCGATCACACTCGGCGAGCACGACAAAGGCGACATCCACCTCGGAAAGAACGTCATGCTGAGCCAGACGCAAGCGACCGCCACGACTCCAGCGCTCGGCGGACCGCGCCAAGACGTCGGCGTGAAAGTCGTCGCGTCCGTCGGGAGCTTGTTCGGCGAAGACTTGATGCTCGACGTCTCGACCGAAGTGAGCGCGTTCGATCCTCCGACCACGATTCGAAAAATCTCCGCGATCGGAAAAGCACTCGCGACGCCGGGCAAGAGCACCGTCGTCGCGATGCTCGAAGAAGACAAGAAGCGCTATCAGCTCAGCGTGACGCCGACGAAGCTGCGTTAGAGCTCGCGCTCGTCGCTGCGCTCCTCGGCGCTCGGCCCTCGTCCGCGCCTTCGGCGCTACCTCAGGCTGGTCTTGTCTCATCGCGATTCGCAGTCGCGAATCGCGAGGAACGCTACCCGCGACGTCCCTTTCGTCCCTTGCGGCCCTTGTTCGACGTGAAGCGCTGCTTGCGGTTCCCTTTGTTGCCGCGATCGGTCTTGTGCTTCGGCGCTTTGCGCGAGCGCGTTCGCTCGTCGCCGCCGATGCGTTTCGCGTAGACGGTGCGACGAACGAGCGACACGTCGGAGATCTCGACGAGCATCGCGTCGCCGAGCTGCACCGCGTCGCCCGAGCGCGAGCCCACCGCGCGCAGGCCGGTGTCGTCGAGCTCGTAGCGATCGCCGCCGAGATCTTCGTAGCGCACCATCACGTCGACGAAGGGGGCCTCCAGCGTGACGTACACGCCGCCGCCAACGAGCGCGGAGACGACGCCCGCGACGCGCGCGCCCACGCGATCGCGCATCACGTACGCGCGATACAAATTCGAAATCTCGCGCTCGACTTCCATCGCGCGGCGCTCGTTCTTCGACGAGAGCAGCGCGGCTTCCGCGAGCTTCTCTTGCTCGTCGTCGGTGATCTTCGTTCGCCCGACGAGCGCGAGGTGGACGCCGCGGTGCACGAGCAAATCGGGATAACGACGAATCGGCGAGGTGAAGTGAACGTACGCCTTCGACGCGAGACCGAAGTGGCCCACGTTGGTCACGTCGTAGGTCGCTTGCTTCAGCGATCGCAGAAGCAAGCTGTGGAGCACGGCGGCCTTCGGGTGGCCCACCATGCTCTTCAAGAGCTTCGAGAGCTCCTTCGGATCGCGCACCGCTTCGAGGTCCGTCTTGAAGCCGAGCTCTTCGCAGAGCGACAAGAAGCGCTCGAGCTTCTGCTCGTCGGGCGGCGCGTGCACGCGGAACACCGTCGGCATCTTGCGCGCAGTCAGCCACCGCGCGACGACTTCGTTCGCGAGGAGCATGAGCTCTTCGATGAGCTGGTACGCGCGCGCCACGCCGGGATCCATCGCGCGCTTTTCGACGTCGATGGGATGTCGCGATTCTTCGTCGAGGATGATCTTCGCTTCGGGGAGCTCGAGGTCGAGCGCGCCGCGCTTCATCCGCTTCGCGCGCAAAATCCGAGAGAGCTCGTACGCGACGCGGAGGCCGTCGATCATCGGGTGTGCTTCGGGTTGCTCTTTCGCCTTGTCCGTCAAGCCGAGCGCGCGCGCGACGCCGCCGTACGTGAGCTTCGCGGCGCTCTTCATGAATGCGCGATGGAGCGTCTCGCTCACGACCTCGCCCTTCGCGTCGATCACGATCTCCGCGCAGAGGCACAAACGAATCTCGTGCGGAAGGAGCGAGCACAAATTCGACGACAGCGCGCGCGGGAGCATCGGCACGGCGCGATCGGGCAGATACACGCTGCATCCGCGCGCTCGGGCCTCTTCGTCGATCTTCGTTCCGACCTCGACGTAGCTCGACACGTCCGCGATCGCGACCCACGCGCGATACCCGCCGTCATCCGTGCGTTCCACCCAGACGGCGTCGTCGTGATCGCGCGCGTCTTCGGGATCGATCGTTGGCAGCGGCAGGTGCGTGAGATCCATACGGCCCATGAGCATCGCCGCGGGGACGGTCTCGCCGAATCGTTCGGCTTCGTGCGTCGCCTTCTCGGAGTGGACCTCTTCGATTTGTTCGCTCACGAGAATTTTTGCGACCTCGACGGAGAGCTCGCCGGGCGTGCCGAGCACGGCGTCGAGCTTGCCCTCGGGATTTTCTCCGGACTGCGTCGGATAGCGCGTGATCGTGACGACGGCCGCGTCGCCGTCTTTGCCGCTGTTGCCCTCGGCGGTTTTGTCGACCGTCGATGCGAGGACGATCGGACCGCGAATGCGCGTGTCGTCCGGCTCGAGCCACGCGCTCTTGCCGCGGCGACGGAGGACGCCGGCGATGCGCTTCGTTCCGCGCTCGAGCACTTCGGCGACTTCGCCTTCGGGTCCGCGCGTTCCGCGCGAGACGATCTCGACGCGAACTTTGTCGCCGTGCATCGCGCCGCCGATCGACTCGGGCGAGATGTACACATCACCGCCTTCGCGCGCGACGAACCCGGCTCCGCGCGGCGTCATCGAGAGAAATCCTTCCGCGCTCTCGCCGCGTAACTTTTTGGAAGTCTGGGCCAGGGCATAACGATGACCCGGCCGTACCGCGAGCTCGCCCTCGTAGACCATGTCGTCGAGGAAACGGACGAGGCCGGCATATGAGCCGTCGTCGACGTCGAGCTCGTCCGCGATTTCTTTCGCGTGGCGCGCGCGATCTTGGGCGCCGAGCAAGCGAAGGATGCGGCTTTTTTGTGGAAGGGAAGATGAAGGCATCGAGAGCTGTTGCATATCTACACGTAGTGTTGGCCAAGGACTCAGGCTATTTTCCCGTCCACTGACGCATGGTCGAAAGCGAGCTGACGAAGGACGCGCGAACGGAGCGGCTGGTGATGGGCGCGCTCGTCGGGTTCACCGCGGTGGGGCTCGCCGCGAGCACGGCGTTGCTCGTCGATTATCTGCGACCGCTCCCACTCTTCTGTTCGGAGTCTGGGGGATGCGCGCAGCTCCGCGCGAGCGTGCACTCGCACATCCTCGGGTTTCCGACGCCCGCGCTCGGCGTCGCGGGTTACGTCGTGCTCGGCGCGCTCACGCTCGTGCGCGGCGACACCGCACGATTTCTCCAGCTCGTCGCCGCGACGTTCGGCTCGCTCTTCGCGGGCTACTTCTTGTTTCTGCAAGTCTCGATGTCGACGTACTGCGGGTACTGCATGGCGGTCGACATTTCGTCCATCGTGCTCCTCTCGCTCGTGCTGCTTCGCGTGCGCGCGGAGGCGGACGTGCCGTGGCCGCGCGGGACGGGCACGGCGGGCACGCTCTTCCTCGCGGCGCTCGCGATCCCGCTCGCGTCTCACGCGCTGATTCGCGTTCGCGTGCCGCCCGTCATCGCCGCGGAGATGCAGAAGACGCCGCCCGGCGAGATCACGATCGTCGACTTCATCGACTTCGAGTGCCCGTATTGCCGTAAGACGCACACCGACTTCGAGCCGTCGCTCACGAAGTATCGCGGCAAGTTCCGTCTCGTGCGAAAGCAGGTGCCGCTCGTGCGCATTCATCCGCACGCGATCGCGGCCGCGCGCGCGGCGTGCTGCGCGGAGACGCTCGGCAAGGGCGACGAAATGGCCGACAAGCTCATCTCCGCACCGGTCGATCAGCTCACCGACGACGGCTGCACCAAAATCGCGAGCCAGATCGGTCTCGACGAGGCTACGTTCCGCGCGTGCTTGAGCGACCCGAAGACGCAGAAGAAAATCGAATCCGATCAGGCCGACTTCAAAGCGGCACAAGGTCACGCGCTGCCGACGATTTGGATCAACGACGAGCTCATCGAAGGCGAGCAAGGTCCCGACGCGCTCCGCAAGGCGATGGAGCACGCGCTCGGCGAGGTCGGCGGGTGAGGCCCTTCGTCTTCGCCTTCGTCATCGCTGCGTTCACGCTCGGTTGCCCGCAAGAGCCACGCGAGCGTCCCGACGTCGTGTGCGCCGATGCGTGCGTGAAGCGAATCGTCGGCTGCACGCCGAAAGAGTGCGAGCGCGGCTGCGCATTCGTGATCGACAGGCTCGTCGAGCACGAGCAAGACACCGTGCTCTCGTGCGTCGAGCGCGGCGCAGCGTGCGCGGACGCGAATTGGGCCGAGTGTGCGGCGAAGGTCGGCCCGCACGTCGATGGCGGCCCGGAGACTCCGCCCGAAGTCCCACCGGTTTACTGATGCATCGCGCTCGCGACGATCGCGGTCGTGTGATCGCGCTCAGCGCGCCGCCGAAGCGCGTCGTATCGCTCGTGCCGAGCGACACGCTCAACGTCGCCGCGATCGGCGGAGCCAGCGCGCTCGTCGGTCGCACCGACTACTGCGAGCTTCCCGAGGACATCGTCTCGCGCGTCCCGAGCGTCGGCGGAACGAAGAACCCGCGCATCGACGACGTGTGCGATCTCGCGCCCGATCTCGTCATCGCGAATCAAGAAGAGAACACGCGCGGCGATCTCGAGAAGCTCGCGCAGCGCGGCGTCAAAGTGCTCGTCGCGTTTCCGAAGCGCGTCGCCGAAGGGCTCGCGCACGTCGCGAGGCTCGCGCGCATCTTCGGGACGGAGAGCGACCCGAGCGTGAAGGATCTCGTGCGGCGCGGATACGACGCGCACCGCCGCGCGGAGGAAGCGCGCAAGACGCGAACGCCGACGCGCGTCTTCTGTCCAATCTGGATGGATCCTCTCATGACGATCCACGGCGCGACGTTCATCTCCGACATGCTCGATTTGTGCGGCGCGCAAAACGTGTTCGCCGATCGCGAACGGCGGTATCCGCTCGCGGCGGACGTCGGCAACGCGCGCCCGCTCGCGCCGGAAAAAATCGAGGGCCGCGACATTCGCTATCCGCGCGTGACGCTCGACGAGGTGATCGCACGCGCGCCGGAGATCATCGTGCTACCCGACGAGCCCCACCCGTTCAGCGAGGAGGACGCCGCGATCTTTCGCGCGCGCCTTCCGAACGCAAAAGTCGTGTTCACGAGCGGCAAGGATCTCTGCTGGTACGGCGCGCGCAGCGTGGACGGCATCGCTCGAACACGGCAATTAATCACTACGCTGATACGCGCGATTCCTCGCGATTCGCACCGCGAATCGCGATGAGACAAGACCGCCTGAGGCCACGCGCGCTCCTGCGCGCGTAGGCCGAGGGCCGAGCGTTGGAGGAGCGAAGCGACGAGCGCGAGTCTTAGGACGTGTGAGTCTCGAGCTGCGCTTCCACCGTGGCGCGAAGCGCCCGCACTTGATCACGTGTGAGTCTTGACAGACGTCTGCTCACGCCGGCCGCGAGTCGGTCGCGAGCATTCCGAAGACCGCGTGATCGAGCCAGCGGCCGTGGCACCGCTCGGCTTGGCGCGCGATTCCTTCGAAGCGAAAACCGAGCCGGCCGATGACGGCGAGCGACGCGCGATTGTCCGTCGCGGCGGCGACGCGGACGCGGTGCGCGTGGAGCGCGGAGAACGCCCACGAGATGACCGTGCGCGACGCCTCGGTCATGTACCCGTTGCGCGTCGCGTCGGTGCGCAGCCAGTAACCGAGCTCGACGCTCTGATGCAGATGCGCGAACGCCTCGAGCCCGACGACGCCGTACAGCCGACGCGTCTTCTTGTCGCGAATGCCGAAGCGACACGCGCGCGCGTTGTCCCAATCCTGCGCGCTCGCTTCGGCGTAGCGATAGCTCGCGTCTTGATCCGTGTTGAACGGCACCCACGGAAGCCACGGCTCGAGCTCCGCGCGCGAGCTCTGCACGGCGGTCCACAAATCGGCGGCGTCGGATGTCTCGATGGGCACGAGCAGCAAGCGCGCCGTTTCGAGCGGGCGCCGCACCATCTCGATGCGCGGAGGCACGGCCAACATTGAAGCTTGTTCTACGTCAGCTTTTCTTCGCTGTCTCGCGAACCGACGGATACGCCTCGACCAGCTCCTTCGCCGGGCGTTCGACGCCTTCGAGCGGGCTCGTCACGAGGTCGCGGCCGTCGCTTGCAAAATACAACGATTCGCCGACGCGGGGCTCGCCCGTGTTCGGAATGATCGCGCCGTTCAAGAAGAACTTGAGCCCGCCGTGGACGCGGCGTCGGAGCGCGAGGTGTCCGTGCAAGAAGTCGCCGGTGCGGCGGTCGCGTACCGCGACGCAAAAGCCGTCGCGGAAGTGGTACTCGGTGTTCTTCGTGACGTAGACGCGGTGGCGCCTGCGCTCGGGACCCGCGAATTCTTGGGCTGCGTTGGCTTGCTTCATGGCGCCCCCAAGGTGCCAAAGCCATGCGCGCGCGGCCAAGTTCTCGGACTTATGGAAGTGCGAGGAGCGCAGGATCGATCGGCGCGTCGCGCCGGAGCGCGCCGAACGTGATCGCGGTCTGGTTGCGATTGTCGTAGACGATCGTCGCCGTCTTCGGCCGCACGAGATCCGGATCGAGCTCGAACGTGAGCTTCTTCAACGTTTGGCCGGCTTGCTTCGGCGTGCACTCGAACGCGGGACCACCCGAGGCCGAGGGAGCCTCGCGGACGTCGAAGCGCGTGCGAAGCGTGCTCACGTTTCCGCCGAGCATCGCGCGGAGCGCGTCGACGTCGGCTTGCTCGACCGTGTTCGCCGGAATGCGCCCGCCGCCGTGAAGCCCGCGATACGCGAGCCCCTCCGGCGCGACCCAATACGTGATCGAATCGGGAGGACCGAGCTCCCAGCGAAGCCTGTTCGGATACTGGAGATACATCGTGCCCGACGATTGAATCTGCGATCGCAAGAGCCCGACCGTCGCGACTTGCGTGAACGGCCCGGTGAGCGTCTTCGCTCCCGCGCGCGCGCGTGTGATCGCAGCGAGCTTGTCGTCGACCGCATCCGCCAGCGCGCTGCGCGGAATCGCGAGCATGCTCGCGGCGCCGAGGACGAAATCGCGGCGCTTCATTTCGCGTCGCCGCCGATCTTCGGACCGCCGGCGCGCTTGCGACCTTCTTCGTAGCGACCATCCGACAGAATCGGATCCGCGGCGATCGTTTCGGGCGGGGCCTCCGCCAGCGGATCGTGTCCCTCGGCGAACGTCGCCTTCAAATCGAATTTCACGAACGCCCCCGAGAGGTGTGGACCCTTGCTGACCCAAAGCACGCGATCGGTCGCGTCGGCGACGACTCCGTGCGTGGCGATGAGCGCATCGATCGATCGACGGTCGCCGAGCGGACAAGATTCACCCTTCGCGCACGAATGATCGCGCAGCATGCCGATCGCGCTCGTCACGTCGGCCGATGCGGGCGCGACCGTCCCGAGCATTTCGTCCAGTCGCGAGCGGCGCGCGAGCGTCGTCGTGTGATCGCGGACGGCGATGTTCTTCGGGTCGTCCTTCAAATCGCCTTCGAAGTGATTCGTCACGGCGACGCGCATCGGATCGGAGAAATCGCGCCGCACGAACGCGGGATGTCCCGGCGCGCGCTCGACGACCGCGAACTTCCCCTTCGCGTCCGCGACGAACACGATGTGCGAGACCATCACGTCTTGCTTCGACAGCACCGCGACCGCTTCGTCCGTGTCGTGCGCGCTCTGGAGCGTTTCGCGCAAGCTGAACACGACGGGCAATCCCGTCGTGCGCGGCTCGCCCGCGCGCGCGCCGTTCACGAGGATCGTCACGCCGTCGAGGTTCATCCCGGTGAGCACGCCCGTGAGCCCAGGCCACGCGACGCTCGCATACGGAATCCGCCCATTTTCGCGCACGAAGTAGACGACCTTGTCCGTGTCGAACACGTCGCCGATCTCCATGTCGAACGCGCGCCCGACGATCACGTGGCCGTCTTTCGTAGCCGCCCCGCCGAGCGCGAACGCCGAGCAGCCGATGAGCGGCGAATGCTCGAACGAGAGCGAGATGTCGTAGACGGAATGGAGGAACACGACGCGCTCGTATGTCGGCATGCGCGACGCGTTCGGATCCGGTTGCATTGCTGCGGCGGCCGACGCGAGCTCGCGGCGACGCGGCTCGGGGACGTTGTCCTCGATGTGTCTGTAGCGCACGCGGCTGATGTCGATGATGAGCGTGCGAAGAACCGAGAGCGGAACGAAGTGCTCGAACGTTCCCCAGAGCGTCGCCTCGTCCGCGTTCATGCGATCGCCGAGGAGCCGCGCGTTGCGCTCGCCGAGCTGCTCGGGCGTGCCTTCGATGTACGCCGCGCGCACGCCAGCGCGCTCCATGGCGTACGCGGGGCCGACGAATCGCACGCCTCCGCGCTCCACCATCGTCTCGGCCGGCACGTCGACCTTCGGCGCGTCGATGCGCGTCGCGATTTTGATCGCGTAGTGCGCGACGACGGGCGCGAGCAGAATCGCCGCGAGGGTGACGAGCTTGCTGCGTCGAGTCATCGAATCACTCCGCGGCGGGCGGGAGAACGACGCGCTTGTCGCTGCGCGGTGCATCCGAGTCCACCGGCACGCGAACGGCTGCGCGCGGCGCGGTGCGGAGGACGTGCACGTCGGCCATCGTTCGAAGCACGGCGCGGACGATGCGCGCCGGATCGCGCACGCTGTCGAAGTGCGTGACACGCTCGTTCTCGGGCGGATAGATCACGTCGATCCCCACTTCGCGAATGCGGATGTTCGCCGCGACCGCGCGCAGCACGACCTCCGCTTCGAACGCGTAGCCCTTCGCGCGGCATCCGAGCGCGAGCGTCGCGGCGATTGGATAACGACGAAGACCGCATTGTGTGTCGCGCAAGCGTTTGCGCGCGAACCCGGAAAGAACGAGGTTCGAAAATCGATTCGACATTTGATTCGCGCGAGGCGCGCCGGCCGCCGCGAGATCGCGCACGCCGAGGACGAGATCGTTCGGATCGCTGCTCGCGTCGAGGACGTCGCGCGCGGAGTGCGCGGGGTGTTGACCGTCCGCGTCGACCGTCAACGCCGCGTGGTATCCGAGCTGCGCCGCCTCCGCGAGGCCCGTCCGCAGCGCTGCGCCCTTCCCGCGATTGAGCGCGTGCGACACGACGCGCACGCCGTGCTCTCGCGCGACGTTCGCGGTGCGATCGCGGCTCCCGTCGTCGACGACGAGGATGTCTTGGCGCGCGACGCCGCTCGGCTCGAGGTCGTGCGCGAGCGCTTCGAGGACGCCCGCGAGCGTGGACTCGGCCTGAAACGAAGGAACGACGACGCAGGATCGCATCGAAGGAAAAGGTGCTAGCACACCTCCGCGAAGCATGCCCATCGCACTCGTCCTTCGAACGCGCCTCGGAAAAGGGCTGTCGCGCGCGGAGATCGAGCGAAGACTTTCTCGAATGATGCAGACGCTGAAACTCGAAGACGACGAGCTCTCAGTTCTGCTTACGGACGACGATCAAATCCAAGAATTGAATCGCTTCTATCGAAAGAAAGATCGTCCAACCGACGTCCTCGCCTTTGCGATGAACGAGGGCAAGCCCATGCCGAACATTCGCGGTGCAGAAGCTCCCCGTTTGCTCGGCGACGTGATCGTCAGCGTGGATACCGCGCGGGCGCAGGCAAAGGCGCATGGACGCGACGTCCTCGAGGAGGTCACGATGCTCCTCGCGCACGGCCTCCTCCATCTTCTCGGTTGGGACCACGACACCGATCGGAAGGATCGGGCCATGCGCGCCGAGACGGACCGCCTCTGCGCCGCCGCACGGGGCCCACGGAAAACCGCCACACTCCGCGCTCAACGCCGCCAGGCTCGTTCTCGCAAACTGAGTTAAGTCGCGTGCAGAATGGAGCAAAACGATCCGTAACTAGGTCGTTTTTCTTCCATCGGCGCACGTGATCAAGCCTGTTTTCAAGGGGCGCCGAGAAGGCCAATCGCAAATATCCCTATTTTTCCCCTTGCGGAACGCGCTGTGCGGGTGTTACCCATGTTTTCAGCCCCAAGCAAGGGGGGCGCCGATCTTCCCGGAATGAATTTCGGGTTAGAGCGTTCGCAAAGAATGATGATTCATCATTAGGAGGATGTTGACATGACCCAGAAGCGTCTTACGAAGGCCCAAGTGGTTGCCGAGATTGCAGAGATGTCGGAGCTCGACAAGAAGAGCGTCAACCGCGTGTTTGAGAGCCTCACGGAAATCATCAAGAAGCAACTTGGCTCGCGCGGTCCCGGCGAGTTCGTGATCCCGGGCCTCCTCAAGCTCAAGGTGCGCAAGACCAAGCCGATCCCGGCTGGCCCGCGCTACAACCCGTTCACCAAGCAGATGGAGAACCGCCCGGCGAAGCCCGCGCAGCGGAAGATCGGCGCGCGCGCGCTGAAGTCGCTCAAAGATCTCATTCAGTGATCTGATTCGAGCGATTCAATCGAACACGGCGTGCTGCTCAAGAGGCAGCACGCCGTTTTCGTTTTGTGCGCATTCCCGCCCACGTCGCGGCGGAAAACAAACCGAGAAGCAGCGCGCCGGACCAGTCGCCGAGGCGCGCGAAGATCGTCTTTCCCTCGAGCAGCGCGGGCGTCGTCTGGATCGAGCCCGCGAACACCGCGTCGTAACGCAGGCGCACGCGACCCGTCGCGTCGATCCACGACGTCACGCCGAGGTTCACCGCGCGCACGAAGTCGCGCCGAAGCTCGATGGCGCGCATCGCCGCGAGCCTGGCGTGGAGCTCGCTCTCGCGCGTCTCGACGAACCACGCGTCGTTCGTGATGTTCACGAGCAAGTTCGGATCGACGTCTGCGGCTTCGCTCCCCGCTTCGGGGAGCGTGTCCTCGAAGCAGTTCAGGACCGCCATGCGCGCGAGCCCGCTCGTCATCGCGACTTGTCGATCGCCCGGAATCATCCCGGTTCCGCGTTGGAACGTCTTCCGCAACCACGGAAACACACCCGCGAGCGGCACGGCCTCGCCGAACGCGAGCAAATGCATCTTGTGGTACGGCGGATTGACGTGCCCGCCGTGCACGAGCACCGCCGAGTTGAACGAGCCTTCGCTCGTTCGCATGAGCAAGCCCGTGAGGACAGGCCCGCGGACGCCGGGTTGAAGCATCGCGAATGATCCGAAGAGATCGGTCTTAGCGTTCGGCGCCATCACGTACGGGTACGCAGCCTCGGGCCACACGACGAGCTCCGCGCCGCGCTGCTCCGCGACGATGGTGAGCCGCGTGAGCCGGCGGAGAATCGGCTCGGCTTCGCTCGCGTCCCAGCGAATGCGCGCCTCGGTCGCGGGTTGAACGAGCGCGACGCGCATCTTCGGCGCCGCGCTCCGCGCCTTCTCCACGGACGCGATGCGAAGGAAGCCCGACGCGCACATCGCCGCGGGAATCCCGAGCGAAATGAGTGTATACTGCAACAATCTCTTGCGGTCGCCCGCGGCGCGAAACGCTTCCGCGAGGAGCGCGCACGAGATCGCGATGAGCGCGCTGACACCGCGCTCGCCGACGACGTCCGCGAGCTGTACGAGCGAGGTCCACGGCGAGAGACCGCTCGCGACGGTCCACGAAAACACGCCGGGCACGAACGTGCTCACCCACACGCCGATGCCGAACGAAAGAAATCGCGGAACGCTTCGCGCCGCGAGCTGCCGCGCAATCCACCCCGCGGCCATCCAGCGAACGCCTTGGAACATCGCGAGGAGAAGCAGCGCGAGGAGCGCGAGCCCGACGTTCAAATCGGTGAAGCGCGTGATCGTCGAAGGGACGAACCGCAAGACGAGCACGTTCACCGCAGTCCCGAAGAGCCATCCGCGAAGGGCTCCCGACGTGCGCGTCGTCTTGTGGTCGTCGAACAAGACGTACGCAAAGATCGCCTGACCGACGAACGCCGCCGGGAAGACATCCACCGGCGGCGTTGCGAGTGCGAGCATCGCGCCGCCAAGCGTGGCGAGCGCGATGCGAGTCCGAGGCTTCACACCATCAGAAGTAGAACGTCATGCCGCCCGTGAAAAGCAATCCACCGGACGTGTTGGTCGTTTGACCGGAGTTCGGATCGGTGAACTCGGGCGCCGCGTTGTTGTCGGTGCGGCCGCGGATGAACCCGCGCATGTCGACGTTCATCGCGATGTTGCGCGTCAAGCGGTACTCGATGCCGACGCCCGCTTGCCCGCCGAAGTAGTGGAACGTATCGCTGCCACCACCCGCGACCGGGCCGAAGCTGTTGTAGTTGTCGTTTGTGACGTTCGCGATGCTCCAGCCGAAGCCGCCGAGCAAGTAGACTTGAGCGCGGCTGCGCGGGTTCAAGAACAAGAGAGCGCTCAGCGTGAACGCCGTCTCGTTGCGCGCGTAGTCGTTGTAGTCGCGACCGATGCCGAAATCGACGCCGGCTTCGACGCCGAACCACGGCGACGGCTTGTAACGAAGTCCCGCGCCGAAGCCGCCGAGACCCGCGTTGCCGTTGTAGCCACCACCGATGACTGCGCCTTCGACGCGGAGGTTCAACCCCCACTCTTGGCGCGGGAGCATCATCGGACGACGCACGTAGTAGGTGCGGTAATCCGGTTGCATCGGCGGTTGCCGGAGGATGACGACGGGCGGCGGAGCCGGCTGATACACGACGACAGGCGGCTGCTGCGGCGCCTGTTGAACGATGACCGGTGGCGGCACCTGCTGCTGCGGCGCGGGAAGGGGTTGGAGTTGGGTCTGACCGCCCCCACCGACGGTGATTTGTGCCCCGCCGACGCCCGGAACTTGTGCGTCCGCGCAGAACCAACTGCCAGGCGGACACGTGGGCTGAACCTGCGCCGCGGCCACGGCAGACACGCCCATCACGAGTGCGAACGCGGTAAATGAAGCAACCGTCTTGGTCATGACCTCGTGCCTCCAGAAGCACGCAGTCTAAGACTAAGCAATGCGGGTGCCACCGCAACTAAAGCCTTCTCAGCCGAAATATGGGGTGTGGAAAGCGGTTCGTGGACGCCGGTTCACACGTCTGTGATAACGGGAGCCGTGCCGACCATCCACCTCAAGCCGGGTCACGTACAGCCCGTTTGGGCGGGACATCCGTGGGTTTACGCGCAAGCCGTGGAGCGCGTCGAGGGCGGAGCGACGGCAGGCGATGAAGTGCGAGTCGTCGATCCGCGCGGGAATCTGCTCGGGCGCGGTTTCTATTCGCCGACCTCCGCGATCGTCACGCGCATCTTGGTTCGCGACGAAAAATCGCGCCTCGATGGGCGCTTCTTCCACGAGCGCATCGGTCGCGCGGACGCGTGGCGAAAACAATGTGAGCTGCCGAGCCCAGACACGAACGGCTATCGACTCGTTCACGCCGAGGGCGACGATCTTCCGGGCATGGTGGTCGATCGCTTCGGCGATGCGATCTGCATCCAGTTCACGACGTTCGGAATGAAGCTGCGCGAGAGCCTCGTCTTGCAAGCGCTGCTCGACGTGGTGAAGCCGAAGACGATCGTCGATCGCACGGCCGCCAGCGCGGCGAAGGCGGAGGGCTTCGAAGCGGGGAGCGGCGTCGTGCTCGGCGAGGACACCAGCGAGCTCTCGTTTCTCGAGCGTCGTCTCCGCTACGCGATCCCGCTCGAGCTCGGACAGAAGACGGGTTTCTATTTCGATCAGCGATTGCTTCGCGCGCGCGTCGAAGCGCTCGCGAAGGGCAAGCGCGTGCTCGACGCGTACTGTTTCGTCGGGCCGTTCGCGCTCGCGGCCGCGCGTGGCGGTGCGAGCGAGGTGATCGCTTGCGACGAGAGCGCGTTCGCGCTCGAAGTGGCCGCGCAGTGCTCGCGGCTCAACGGGCTCGAGAACAAGACGAGCTTCGTGCGCGCGGACGCACGCACGGTCTTGCAAGACGCGAAGGGAAAGTTCGACATGGTGCTCCTCGATCCGCCGCGACTCGCATCCTCGCGCAGCGGAAAGGAGAACGCGCTCGCGCAATACGGGAAGATCGCCGAGCTCGGTTGTCGCGCGACGAAATCGGGCGGGTTTCTCGTGCTATCGTCGTGCTCGGCGGCGGTCGACATGAACGCGCTCGTGCGCGCGCTCGCGACGGGCGCGCTGCGCGCGAACCGCGAAGCCATCGTCGTCGAGAGACATTTCCAAGGACCCGATCATCCCGTGCTCGCCGCGCACGGCGAGGGGCTCTACCTGAAGTCCGTGATCGCGCGCATCGAGAGCCGCTGATGAAAGACCTCGACGCGTTCACTCGAGAAGAAGGGAGTCGCATCGAAGGGCTGCTCTTCGATCTCGACGACACGTTCCTCACGCACGGCGTGCTCACGCGCGCCGCGTACGATTCGCTCTGGGAGCTGCACGACGCGGGGCTCAAGCTCGTCGTCGTCACGGGGAGGCCATCGAGCTGGGGGCAGCTCGCGGCGACGCAATGGCCCATCGACGCCGCGACGACCGAGAACGGCGCGATCGTGATCGTGAAAGAAGGACGTCGCGCGATTCGCGTCGATGCGTGCGATCCGAAAGAGCGGCAGCGTCGACGCGATGCGCTCGCGGCGCTCGTGGCGGACGTCGCGAAGCGCGCGCCGGACGTGAAGCTCGCGGGCGATGCGTACGGTCGCATCACCGACGTGACATGGGACGTCGGCGAGAACGAGCACGCGACTCCGGATCGCATCGCGTTCGTTTCGTCGATCATCGACGAGCACGGCGCGCGCCGGTCGCTCTCGAGCGTGCACCTCCACGCGACGTTCGACGCGGACGACAAAGCGAGCGGCACCGTGCGCTTCCTCGGCTCGCGATTCGGCGTCGACGCGGGCATCGCACGGACGCGCTGGGCGTTCGCAGGAGACAGTGGAAACGATCGCGCGTGCTTCTCCGCGTTCCACACGACGTTCGGCGTCGCGAACGTGCGCGCGCACTTGGACAAGCTCAGTGTGCCGCCGCGTTTCGTCGCGAAAAACGAGGCCGGCGAAGGCTTCGTCGAGATCGCGCGCGCGCTCCTTCGATGTAAAATGAGATAAGGAAGTCCCGCCATGCCCAAAAGCACCGAGCTGCTCGAAGACGCGAAGAAGCACCTCTACGGCAACTACAAACCGGCGGCGTTCGTCGTCGAGCGCGGGCGCGGTTGCGAGCTCTTCGACGTCGACGGAAAGCGTTGCCTCGATCTCGCGGCGGGCGTCGCGGTGTCGTCCGTCGGGCATGCGCATCCGGTTCTCGTCAAAGCGATCGCGGAGCAAGCGGGCAAGGTGCTCCACGCGTCGAACTACTATTTCAACGAACCGAACATCCGCCTCGCGAACGAGCTCTGCGCGCGCACGGGTTACGATCGCGCGTTCTTCTGCAACTCGGGCGCGGAGGCGAACGAAGCGCTCCTCAAGCTCGCGCGTCATCACTTCTATTCGCGCGGTGACAAGTCGCGAAATCGGATCATCGCGTTCCACAACGCGTTCCACGGCCGCACGATGGGCGCGCTCTCGATGACGGGCACGCCGAAGTACCGCGAAGGATTCGGCGAGATGGGACCGGTCACGCACGTCGCGTACGGCGATCTCGACGAAGTGCAAAAGGCGATGGGCGCGGACGTGGCCGCCGTGATCGTCGAGCCGGTGCAAGGCGAAGGCGGCGTGTTCGTCGCGCCGCGCGGGTTCATCGCGGGCCTGCGGAAATTGTGCGATCAGCACGGCGCGCTCTTGCTCGTCGACGAGGTGCAAGCCGGCGTCGGTCGACTCGGGAGATTTCTCGGTCACGACGGATGCGGCGCGCGCGCGGACGCGATCGCGCTCGCGAAAGGTCTCGCGGGCGGCGTTCCGATCGGCGCGATGCTCACGACCGAAGCGCTCGCGAATGCGCTCCCGCCGGGAACGCACGGCTCCACGTTCGGCGGCAATCCGCTCGCGTGCAGCGCCGCGCTCGCGGTGCTGAAAATCTTGGATGACGAGAAGCTCGTCTCCGGCGCGCACGAAAAAGGCGAGGCGCTCGGCAAGATGCTCGACGCGCTCGTCACGGAGTTTCCGCAGGTCTGCGAGTCCGTGCGCGGCGATGGGCTCCTCCGCGGGATCGTGCTGCGTCCGGGGCTCGTCGCGCGCGACGTGCTCCCGCGCATCCTCCAGCTCGGCGTGATGCTCACCGCGGCGGGCGAGCGCGTGCTTCGGTTCTCGCCGCCGCTCGTCGTGTCGATCGCCGAGCTCGAAGAGGGCGTCGCGATCGTGCGCAAGGTGCTCGGCGAGCTCGGGACGAAGCCAACGGCTGGCGCGGCCGCGACGGTTTGATGGAGTGCCCCGCGTGCGGACGTGACATCGATCCGCTCCGCGCGGGCGAGGTCGCGTTCGTCGATGGACGCTTCGTCTACTTCTGCGATCGCGACCACAAGACGGAGTGGCTCGAGAAGCGCGAGACGACCGCGCGCGACGACGTGATGACGGCGGAGCCGCCGCCGGTCGCCGAAGAAAAAATTCCGGAGCCGCCACCGGCAGCGAAAGAAGAAGCTCGCGAAGAGGTCGAAGAGCCGGCGGTCGAAGAGCCGCGCTCGATGCCGATTCGCCGATGGGCGACGGCAGACGACGCGCCGACGTCGTTACGCCCGGTGAAATCGCGCGCGCCTCTGGAGAACGCGTCGTCGTGGACTTCGATCCTCGCGTACTCGGGCATCGCGTTCGGCGCGCTCGCGCTCGGCGTTGCGCTCGTTGGGCCGAGCGGCGAATTCGCGCGGCTCCCGCTCGCGATCGTCGCGTGTGCGTGCGCCCTCGTGTATGCGATCGCGATCGCGCCGAAGATCCTCGTGCGCGGACCGTGGGTCGGCGCTGCGGCAATCGCGATCGCGGCGGGTTGCGCGCTCGGGGCGCATGGTGCGGCCGTCTCGAACGTCGCGTCCTTCGCGGGTGTCGCGTCCGCCGCCTTCATCGTCGTGTGTCAGGCGATGGCGCGCGCCGCGGAGCCCGCCTTGTCCGCGCGCATCGCGATTTTGGAAGCGCTCGATTCTTCCACCGCGCGCGATTTGCGACCCGGCGAGCAAGTCACCGTCGGCGCCGGCGAGACCATCCCCGTCGATGGCGTCGTCGTGTCGGGCGAGGCCGTCGTGAGCCCTTGGCTCGATGCCGAAACCGACGTGACCAAACGCGAGGGCGCGGCGGTCGTCGCGGGCGCGCGCGTTCTGTCGGGCACGTTGCGCGTGACGGCGACGTGGACCGGAAGCGATCGCGCGTTCGTGAAGCTCCTCGCGTCGCCGCGCGCGTTCGCGAGCGCGCCGCTCGTTCACCTCTCGGCGCTCCTCGACGAACGCGCGACGCTCGGGGTCGCGCTCCTCGCCGCGGGCGTCGCATTCGCGAACGGCGCGACGGTGCTCGAGTCGATCGTGTCCGCGGCCGCGGCGCTCACCGCGTTCGGGACGCCCATCGCGTCGTTCGCCGTCGCGCTGCTCCACGCGCGCGGTCACAAGCGCGCGCTCGATCATGGAATCGTGCATCGCGACGCGCACCATTTCGATCGCGCAGGTCGCGCGCAGATCGCGGTCGTGTGCGCGCGCGGCACGGTGCTACTTGGCGAGCCGGAGATCGTCGCCATCGAGCCCGTCGGTGGCGGCGATGCGACTTCGGTGATCGCGCTCGCGTGCGCGGTCGCCACGGGATCGACGCATCCGTTCGCGACGGCGATTTTGCGCGCCGCGCGCGCGCGAAAAGTGAAGCCTGAGCAAGTTCGCAACGCAGCGCACTCGGGCTCCGGCGCGACGGCCATCGACGCGCAAGGCGATCGCATCGTGCTCGGGCGCCGCGTGTTCTTGCTCACCGAAAAAGTGAGCGTCGCGGTCGCCGACGATCTCGTCCGCGAGCACGAGTCGCAGGGTCGAAGCGTGCTTCTCGTCGCGCGCGGCGGAAAAGTCATCGGCATCGTCGCGCTGCAGGATGGTCTTCGCGCAGGCGCGCGCGCCGCCGTTCAAAAGTTGCATGATGCACACATCGAGCCGGTGCTCCTCTCCGGCGAAGCGCGCGAGACGTGCGAGGCGCTCGCGCGTGCGCTCGACATCGAGCACCTGCGGCCCGAAGTCGACGGACCCGATCGCGGCGCCGAGGTGCGCGCGCTCGGCGAGGGCGGCGACCTCGTCGCGGTGCTCGGTCATCCTTCGGCCGACGACTCCGCGCTCGGCGCGGCCGATGTGTCGGTCGCGCTCGACTCGGCCGGCGCGAGCCCCGGCGAGTGGTCCGTCGCGCTCGCATCGGACGACGTGCGCGCGGCGGCAGAGGCCCTCACGATCCCGCGCACCGTTCGCGACCGAAGCATTCGCGCGATGGCGGTCGCGCTCGCGCCCGGCGTGATCGTTTCGCTCGCGCTCGCGTTCCAGCTCGTCCCCGCGTGGATCGTTCCACTGGTCAGTGTAGTGACCGCATCGATCGCGCTCCTCTACGCGAAAGAATAGCGGAGCCAAAACCCTCTTCGCGCACCCTCGTCAATCGCGCGCACCGCGGGTATGCTGCCCGATCTGCGCGGCTTCGTTCCGGCCTCGTGAGGGGAGACGTGACGGATCCGTGCACCGTGTGTCATGGCCGAACCGATCCCGAACCGCACCAAAGAGGAGGACGCCGCATCCGCGCGCGTGGGCTCCACGCTGCGCGGAAAGTGGAGGCTCGATTCGCTCCTCGGCGTCGGCGGCGTTGCGGCGGTGTACGCGGCGACGCACCGCAACGGGCAGCGCGCGGCGCTCAAGGTGATGCACGCGGAGCTCGCGCGCGATCGCTCCATCGTCGATCGGTTTTTGCGCGAAGCGTACGTCGCGAACAAAGTCGGGCACCCCGCGTGCGTGCGCGTCCTCGACGACGACACCACCGACAGCGACGAGCCCTTCCTCGTGATGGAGCTCCTCGAAGGCGAGACGGTCCGCGATTTCTGGCGTCGCACCGGCCGCACCATCCCCACTTCGCAAGCGCTCCACATCGCCGAGCGCACGCTCGATTGTCTCGCCGCGTGTCACGCCGCGGGCGTCGTCCATCGCGATCTGAAACCCGCGAACATTTTCCTCGTGCGAAACGGGACGCTCAAGCTCCTCGATTTCGGCGTCGCGCGCGAAGAGGGCACGCGGCACGAGGGCGACAAAACCGTGGGCCTCGCGCTCGGCACGCCCGCGTACATGTCGCCCGAGCAAGCCAACGGACAAATCGATCGCATCGACGGTCGCTCGGATCTTTTTTCCGTCGGCGCGCTGCTTCACGCGCTCATCACGGGCAAACGCATCCATCGCGGCAAGACGGAGAAGGAGTCTCTCCACCTCGCGGCGAACGAGCCCGTTCCGTCCGTCGCCACGATCGACGCGTCGCTCCCGGGCGAGCTCGTGCGACTGATCGACAAAGCGCTCGCGTGGCAACCCGAGAAGCGCTGGGCGAGCGCGCGCGAGATGCAAGCGGCCGTGCTCTCCGCGATGCGCGTCGCGAACGACGCCGCGCGCACGTCCGCGCCCGACTCCGACGAGGAGCACGACGTCCCCGAGCTCACGCCCGTGCACGAGGTCGTCGCGCGCGACGATGCGCGCGTGCGCGAGGTCGAGTCGATGCTCGTCACGTGGGAGCAAGCGATCGCCGACGGCCTCCGCCACGGGTTCGAGTCGCCCACCGCGGAAGCCGCGATTCGCCGCGCGTTCGACGCCTGCGTCGAAGTGCATCGCAAGCGCGACGTCGCGATCACGCTCGTAGTTCGCCCGTTCGGGTTCGCTGCGTTCGATCACGTTTTGTGGGAGCCAGCGCGGCCGATCGCGGCGGTGCCGCATCGGTTGTTCGAAGGCGGCGTACGCGCGCTCCGCGTGATGCCGGGTATCGCGTTCGCCGAGCTCCGCACGATCCTCTCGTCCATCGCGACGCCGGGTGACGTCGACGTCGCAGGCGCGCTTTGGGAAGCGCCGCTCCCGCACTTGCGCATCGACGCGTGCGTCGTGTCGGCCCTCGGCGACGTCGCGGCGCGCGAAGCGTTCGCAACCGAGTCGTTGCGCGACGAGAGCGAGGCATCGCATCGCGTCCACGCGGCGCGCAACGCGGGCGCGGCGTGGACGGATCGAACTTCGCCGCTCGCCCCCGACGAAGTGATCCGCGCGGTGTACGCGTCGCAGCTCGCGGTCGATCGATGGGACGCGCGATACGCCGAGGTCTACACCGACGGCCTCTTGCAAGGCGCACGCACGAAGAACGTCGGCGCCGTGCTCGGTGCGCTGCGCAAGGTCGCGATCGATCTCTACACGGCGCGACGCTACGAGGACGCGCAGGATCTCCGTCACGCGCTCACCGAGAGGCTCGGGCAGCGCGTCGGTCCGAAAGACGCGCCGAAGCTCGCCGCCGCGGTGACGGGCGCGATGCTCGGAAAGGACGCGCTCGAGGCGCTCGTGAAGACGGTCGCACGCAACCCGAGCGATCTCGGTCGCGTGTCTCCGCAGCTCGGAGAGATTCCGTCGTCGGAGTCGGCGACGGTCGTCGCGCTCGCATCGCAGCCGATGCCGGAGGATTTGTCGGTCGCGCTCTCGCACGTGGTCGCGCGCGCGGCAGGTCCCGAAGTCGCGGAAGCGCATCGCCCGTCGGCGATGCCCACGCTGCGTCACGAGCTCACGCCCGACGCGATCATCCCGCACGACGCACAAGCGGCGAGGCACGCGCGCATCGTCCTCGCGCTTGCCGCGCTACTCGAACAGGAGCCTGGACACGACGAAGCGCGCGCGACGCTCGTCGCGGAGCTCGGCGAGTCAGCGGCGAAGGCGCCGTTCGAGATTTTCTTCGCCGAGGCCGTGACGTTCGTGGGGGGCCGAATGCTCTACGCCGAGCGCGCGGTTCACGAAGCCGCGTCGAAGGTGTCGTCGCTTCTCGCGCGATGCGGCGCGCATGCGTTCGTGTGCGCGGCGGCGCCCACATCGCAGGATCTCACATCGTTCGCCAACGCCCTGCGGAGCGCGCTCGATCGCGCGGCGGTGCTTCCGGAGTCGGGACCGCTCGCGCTTCGCATGATGAGCCAAGCGGCGCGGACGCGCGGCGTCGTGATGGAGCGTCTCGCGATCGAGCCGCGCGTGATGCGCGTGCGTGCGTCCGCGGTGGCGGTGCTGCGCGCGGCGGGTCGCGTGTGGACGGACGTGCCACGCGCGGTGGCGCACATCGCGCGATCGATCGTCGACATCGCGGGCGCGCCGCCGTGGCTCATCGCGGCCATCACGGAGTCCGAGCTCGGAGCGGACGAAGCGTCGCGTGCCGTGAGCGCGGCCATGCTCGCCGCGTCGATGGCGAGCTCGCTGATCGAGGATCGCGCGCGCCTCGTTCGCATCACGCTCGCGGCGCTGAGCCTTCCATCGATCACCGGGGACGACGTGCTCGCGCCTGCCGCACTGCTCCTCTCGTCGCAGACGAGCGGTCAACGCACCGCGATCGCTCGCGCGGTGATCGCATACGAGTCCGCGTGGATCCTCCGCGCAGATCGCGATGGCGCGCCCTATCGCGGCGCGCGCGCAGCGACGCTCCACGCGCGCGTCGTTGCGTGCGCGCACACGTACGTCGCCCTCGTCGCGGACAAGACGCCGCCGCCGCCGACTCCGCAGAGCGTCGTCGCGGTGATGGCGCAACGCGCGAGCGACACCGCGAGCCGCACCGTGCTTCGTCTGCTCGTCGCGTCGCTCGGTTTCGTCCCCGCGGGGACGGTCGTGCGCTTGTCATCGGGCGAAACCGCCGAAGTGATCGTGTCGAATCGTGGAACGGGCCGCGGTCCGACCGCGCGCCTCGTGCTCGACGAGAACGGCGAAGAGTATTCGGAGCCGTTCGAGGTGGAGCTCGCCATCGCCGGCGACGACGGTCTACGCATCGAGAAAATCTTGAGCACGGATCAATGGCGCAAAGGCGAGACGCCCGAAGCGCCGAAGCCGTTGCCCGTCGCGCGTCGCACGGAGTCGCGCAGGCCGGAGCGCGAAGACGATCAGGTCAGCGTGAGCGGCGCGCGACCCGCGTCCGCGGCCGCTGCTGTGACGCCGAGCCCTTCAGCGGCCGCAACGGCAACGGCACAGCCCACCGCGACTGGAACGCTCGCAGCGACGCCGCTCGTCCACACGCTCGTCTACATGCTCGATCACGGTCTCACGGGAACGATCGAGCTTCGCGAGCCGGACGGAACGAGGCACGAGCTCTACTTCGTTCGCGGCGGACCGGTGCGTGTGCGCACGGGGCGGCTCATCGCTCCTCTCGGCGGCATGCTCGTCGCGGCGGGCCTCCTGCGCGATCGCGACGCGGCCGACGCCGTCGCGCAAGCCAAAGCTGCGCGCGTGCGACTCGGCGACTACCTCGTGCAGAAGGACATGATCGCTCGCGTCGATCTGCTCCGCGCGCTCGAGCTCCAAGTCACGCGCAAAGTCGAAGGCCTCGTGAACTGCGCGCCGGAGACGACGTTCGCGTTTCATCGCGACGTGGACCTCTTCGGCGACGAAAGCTCCGAGAAGCTCGAGGTCGACTCGCTCGGCACGGTGTTCGCGGCAGCGCGCACGTGGAGCGATCGCGCGCGCGTGCGGCGCGTGGTCGAGCGCGCATCGAGCCTCTTGCTCGCCATCGATCCGGACTCGACGCTCGAGCTCGTCGATCTGACGGAGCCCGAACGCATGTTGCTCGCCGAGCTGCGCGCATCGCCCGCGCCGATCGCCGATCTCGCGATGCGCGTCGTCGTCGAGCCGGAGGTGCTCGACACGTTCGTGTTCGCCGCGATGGTCACGCGGCAGCTCCTCGTACCCGGACAAGCGAAGCCGCCGATGGGCGTGCGTCCGTCGAGCATCCGCGTGCCGCAGCCATCTCCGTTTCCCGTCGCGAGCCTTCCGCCGCAAGCGCGCTCGGCGACGCCTCCGCGCGCGGCGCCCGAGCGCATCACGCCGCCGCAGCGACTCTCCGTCGACCCGGCGCCGCCGCCGCCGCAATCGCGCCCAGTGATCGACCCACCGCCGCAGTCGCGCCCATCGCTCGACTCGCCGCCGCCCTCGAGCAAAGCACCGCAGTCGATGCGCTCGCCAGGCCAGAAGAAAATTTCGTGGAGCGATTTGCTCGCGGTGCGACGACCGTCCACCGCGGTGCGCGCGCAAACCGCTCCGCCGCAACAACAGAAGCGGCCCACGCCGAAGCCCAAGCCCGCTGTCACGCTCACAGGGTCGGCCGCGGAGGCCGTCGCGCTCATGCGTCGCGCCGAGCAAGCGCTCGGGCACAAGGACATCGCTGGCGCGCTTCGCATCGCGCGGCGCGCTCAAGCCGCGGACGGCAACGTGCCGCACGTGAACGCGTTCGTCGCGTGGGTGCAAGTGCTCGCCGGCGAGATGACGCCGCCGAACGCGATCCTCGAGATCGATCAAGCCATCGCCAAAGACGAATCGTGCACGCCCGCGCGACTCTTCCGCGCGAAGCTCCTCAAGCGCGACGCGCGCGCGACCGAAGCAATCCGCGAGCTCGAGACGGTCCTCGCGATCGAGCCGGACAACCGCGACGCGCAGAACGAGCTCCGCCTCTTGATGCTGACGGTGAAACCCGGCCGGATGTAGCGTTCCGACGCGACTAGCGCGCGGGCATCGGCGCCGTGTTGTAGCGCGCGACGATGATCTCGCGCAGCGTGCCCATGCGCGCTGTGTCGGGCGCGTCTTCGCGCGCGGCGTGACCGACCATCTCTGCGAGCGCGCGCCACTCGTCGCTGTCGGGCAATCCGAACGCCGCGCGCGCCGCCGAGCCCATCGCGATCGCGTCTGGAAATCGCGCGTTCGGATCCTTCGCTAGAGCGCGCGCGAAGAACGCATCGAGCGCGGGCGGGAGCTGCGCGAAGAAGCTCCGCACCGGCGGCGGCGTCGCGACGAGCTGCTCTTGTCGCACCGCGATCTCCGTCTTGCCGACGGGCGAAAACGGCGGACGCCCGGCCAGCATTTCGTAGAGGACGATCGCCGCCGAGTAGAGATCGCTTCGTCCGTCGAGTGAAGAGCCGATGACCTGCTCCGGCGACATGTAGATCCCCGTGCCGGGCGCGACGCCCGCTTCGGTCGATGCCGCTTGCGACACCACGCCCGTGATCTGCTTTGCGATGCCGAAGTCCGTGAGCTTCACGATTCCGTCGCGTCGCACGAGCACGTTCTGCGGTTTCACGTCGCGATGCACGATGCCCATCGCGTGGAGCGCGGCGAGCGCGCCGAGCAGCTGTTCGAAATACGCGAGCGCGCGCAGCGCGGGCATGCACGGGATCGACGTCGGCGTCGCGCGCGTGCGATGGCGCTTGATGATCTCGGAGAGAGCGTCGCCGTCGATGAGCTCCATCGCAAGCACCGCCGTGTCGCCGAGATCGAACAGCTCGTCGAACTGCACGATGTTCGGATGCGAGAGGGTTCGCAGCGCGTCGGCCTCGCGCCGAAAATATTCGCGAAGGCGCGGATCCGATGCGCGGTGCGCGCGGAGCGCTTTCAACGCGACGAGTCGCGGCCCATCCTTGGAGCGGGCGTCTTCGGGCGGAAAAATCGCCACGCGCGAAAGACGATGCCCATGCCGCCTTCCCCGATTTTCGCGTCGACGACGAGCTTCGAGTCTTCACGGTCGATCGTCGCGCCCGCCGCGAGCTCGGACGCGATCGGCTGAAGCGCGTGGCACGACGGGCACACGCGATCGTACGCTCGAATATCCGCTCGGCACTGCGTGCACGTGGGCACGTCGGCAGCGTACACTGAGCGTGTGGATGTGGAGAGCGACAGCGACCGATTGCTCGCGCCCGAGCCCGACTTTCGATACGTCGGCCTCGAGCCCGGCGTCGATATCGGCGCGCGCGTCGCTGCAAGTTTGTTTCTCGCGGGCGGCGGCGTCGGAGCGGGGTTGCTTCGCGAGCTCGGCCTCTTGCACGCGGCACTCGGAGCGTTCCTCGCCGCGACGGGGCTCGCGCTCGTTTGGCGTCGCGTGAGCGCGCCTCATGCAATGAGTCGCGCGCTCGGCGCGCGTGTGCCGTTCGCGATCGTGCCGTGGGGTGTCCTCGTCGACAACGACGGCGCGCCGCGCGTGCTCCGGTGGGCCGCGGTGCGCTCGCTTCACGTCCACACGATCTATGGACGCGACGCCGCCGCGACGCCTTCGACGTTGTGGAGCCTCGTCACGCTCCGCACGGAGCACGAGCTCTTCGCGGGTCGTACCGCGGGCGCCGCACCGCTCGAACGTCTGCTCGTTCATCTCGAAGCGTACGCGCGCGAGCAGAGTCATCGCGTCGCGCTCGATCTCGAAGGCACCAGCGCGAGCACGGACAGCCCGCTCGAGCCCGAGTTCGAACGCATCCTCGGCGCGGCGCTCGAGCTGCTTCTCAACGCGCCGAGCTCGCATCGTCTCGGCCTCGAGACGTCGTATCGCACGACGGGCATGCGCGCGGCGGGAAAAGCAACCATCGCGTCGTTGCGTGCGATCCTCCGCGATCGCCACGAGCACGAGCTCGATTGCCGCCCGCTCGCCGCGGTCGTCGCCGCCGAGCTCGGCGTGCGCGAGCTCGTGGACGATCTGGTCCTCCTCGTCCAATCTCCGCATCCGATGGTCGCCGCGACCGCGAAAGCCGCAGCGATGAGGCTCGGCGCGACGAGCGCGAAGGTTGGCGGCATCGACGAGCTCGCACCATTTCTCCCGCCGGAAGACGTCGAGGCGCTCGCGGCGTGGCTCGCTTCGGCGCCCGTCTTGTCTCATGGCGCCGCGCGCGGAGATGTTTTGGTAAGTTCGTCCTGAGATGACCAACCAGGATCGAAGCGACGAATCTTTCGTCGTTCCCGCGGAGCTCGATGGCGAGCGGCTCGACAAGGCGACCGCGAAGCTCGCGACGAATTTGTCCGTCGCGCGCGTGAAGCGCGCAATCGACGAGGGACAAGTGCGCGTCGATGGACGGCATCGCGCGAAGGGCACCTCGGTCGCCGCGGGCGAGACGATCACCATCGCTCGCGACGAAGTCGCCGCGCCCGATGCTCCCGCGGTCCCCGAGCCGGACGCGTTGCTCGTCGTGCGCTTCGAATCGCCCAGCGTCCTCGTCGTGGACAAACCCGCTGGCATCCCGACGGCGCCGCTCCGCGCGAACGAGCGCGGAACGCTCGTCAACGCGCTCGTCGGTCACTACCCCGAGCTCGCGGGCGTCGGTTACGGTCCGCGCGAGCCCGGCGTCCTCCATCGACTCGATACGGGTACGTCGGGTCTCGTCATCGTCGCGCGCAACGCGAAAGCGTTCACCGCGCTGCGCGCCGCGCTCCTCGACGGACGCATCGAGAAAAAATACGTGCTCGTGTGCACGAGCGAGGGCCTCGCGGACGAAGGCACGATCGCGCACCCGCTCGCCAATCATCCGAAGGATCAGCGTCGCGTGCTCGCGTGCGTTCACCCGCGCGACGTGATGCGATACGCGCCGCGCCAAGCCTCGACGCAATACCGCGTGCTCCAGCGCGGCGATCGCTATGCGCTCGTCGAAGCGACCGTCGCGCGCGCGCTGCGCCACCAAATTCGCGTGCACTTTGCATCCATCGGTCATCCGCTCGTCGGCGACGAGCTCTACGGAAGCCCAGAGACGATGGCACCCGCGGCTCTCGGAAAGCGCCACGCGCTCCACGCGTCGTTCATCGCGTTCGACGGAGACGCCGATGCGTCCGCGTTCTCGGTCGAGTCGCCGCTCCCGCCCGAGATGACGGCGCTCGTCAAAGCGTAGCGACGAGGCGCGCGATCCCTTCGTCGAGGTCGGCCTCGCGCGCGAGCAAGCTGACGACGACGTAGGCCTCGTCCTCGAAACCGAAGAACGCGCCGGGGTGCACGTACACGCCCGCGTCGAGCGCGCGAAGGCACGTCTCCATCTCCGAGCGAATGCGCGGCACGCGGAGCGTCGCGTACCATCCGCCTTCGACATCGAGCCGCGTCGCGCTCGTTCCACGCACGGCGCGATCGAGCGCGTCGAGGTTGCGACGCGTGCGATCGATGATCGCGCGCCGCGAGGTTTCGCCAGCTTGCATGAGCGCGGGCAGCGCGTGTTGAACGGGCGTGGCGAGCGACAAGTACGCGTCGGCGATCCACGCGAGACGTTCGATCGCCGCGGAGACGAGATCGTCCGGCCCGCCCGCGATCATCCACGCGAGCTTCATCTGCGGCAGCGCCGCGAGCTTCGAGAGCCCACCGAGCGAAAACACGAGCGCGCGCTCCGCCGCCTGCGCCGCGCGCGTCACGCGATCGGGCGCGTCGCGAAATGTGTATTCTGCAAATACTTCGTCGCACGCGATCGGAAGGCCGAGCGCCTCGAGCGACGCGAGCTCCGCGCGCGTGATGCACGATCCCGTCGGGTTGTTCGGGCTGACGACGAGAATCGCGCGCGTGCGATTCGTCATCGCCGCGCGCGCGCTCGCGACGTCGACGTGCCACGCGCCGTCGTAGCGCAGTCGATAAGGAACGAGCTTCACGCCCTCGACCTCGGCGAGCTGCGCGAAGAGCGGGTAGCTCGGTAGCGGCGCGAGCACTTCGTCTCCGGGATCGCAGAGCAGCTTGAACAAGAATCCGTACGCCTCGCTCGTCGACGCGGTGAGCACGACGCGCGACGCATCGGCTCCACGCCACTTCGCGATCGTCTCGCGCGCATGCGGCAAACCGAACGGCTCCGGTTCGTACTTCATGGACGCCGCGTTCGCGAGCGCCTCGAGGATCGCGCGCTCGTCGTAAAGAATTCCGGCTTGCGTCGGGTTCGACTCGGTGAGATCGATCACGCGCTCGCCGCGCGCGCGCTTCGCCGCGAGAGCGCGCGCGAGATCGTTCGGCGTCGCATCGAACGCGCTGCGACGCGAGAACGTCACTTGAGCGACCCGAGCCCGCCGAGACCGCCCCCACGTCCAGGGCCCCACGTGATCGACGGCTTGCACTTCGGGATCGTCCCGAACTCCTTGCAGCCGAGGTTTCGCGCGTCGACCGCGCCGACGAGCTGCTCGCTCTTTTCGTCGTAGTACTCGACGATGCCGGTCGTGATGCCAGCGTCTTCGGTTTGCGAGTCCTCCGCGAACACGAGGTAGCTGCCGCACGTTCCTTTGCCTGCGCGCGCGGGATTCGAAATGCGCCGCGCGTGCATCGAGGCAAATCGCTCGCGCCACCCGCGACAACGTCGCCTGCAATAATTCGGATGAATCGGCATCGGACACGCCCCCGCTTCGATCGGCGTCGGAGCGACGGTGCCGCCGATATGCAGGCCACCGAGCGGATCGTCCTCTTCGTCGTCCGTTGGAAGCGCGGATGCGAGCGTCGACGGAGATCCGCCCTCGGGCGGAACGATGGTCGGCGCGACGATGGGCGATTCCACCGACGCCTCCGGCGCCTCGCGGTGAAGCAGCTTGTTGCACGACGCCATCACGAAGGTCATCGCCACGAGCGCGAGCGCGCGTCTCATTTCTTTTCGAGCTCCGTTCCGTCGAGCGTCATCAACGTTCGCGCGCCACCCTTGTGCGGCGCCTTGTCGATGTGGAGTCGCTTCTTCATCACGAGCACGTCGAGCACCATGAAGTCCCCGTCGAAGCTCACCGATCCGTTGAGCTTCTCGCTGCTGTTCGCCTTCTTCTCGGAATACGTCACCGTTCCGCCGGGCAAGATCGTCAGGTCGATCCCGCCGCCCTCCCACGTTCCCACGTAGTCGGCGTGTCCCGCGAGCGACGCCGCGTCGCCCATCATCACGGTGCCCGCGTGCGCCGCCTCTTGCTTCAAGAGCTGAACGCCGCGATACGCGATCCAGAAGAGTCCGATGCCGCCGATGACGAGCAGCGCCGCCATCACCGCGAGCACGGCGTAGAGCGTCTGCGAGCTCTTTTTCATGTGCCGAGGCGCACGGCGTCGTCGACGAGCGTCTGCGTGAACGTCGTCCCGCGAAGGCGCGCGCGCGTGTCCGCGAAGATGCGATTCCACTGCGCGGTCTCCGCGGCGTTCGGCTCGTGCACCGTCATGCGCTCTTTGCGTCGCGCGAACGCGGCGTCGTCCTCGCGCCGAATGCTCGTCGTGAGCGCTTCGGCGGCGATGCGACCGGTCTCGAGCACGGCGCTCTGCGCGTCCGCTGGAAGCGACGAGAGCCGCGACGACTTCACGACGAGCGCACCGATCTCGAAATGCGTCGCGATCGTGTCGATGTGATCGAGCCGCGAGGCCCACTGCAACTGCTCCGCGACGAGCGGCGGAACGTTCACGAGCGTGATCGCGTTCGACGTGAGACCCGGCAGCACCTCCGGAATCGACACGGGCCGCGGCGTGATGTCGCCGAGCACGGAGTAAAACATCGGATCGATCGGATCCGACGGCTCGTAGAACGTCGCCTTGTGCTTCAAATCGTTCGGCGACTTCACGTCGTAGCCCGCGGACATGAATCGCCCGGTTCCGACGTCGCCCCACCCGACGATCTTGAAGCCCTGCCGATCGAACTCCGGATCCATTTGCGCGCGAAGGCCCGCGCGCGCCGCGTCGAGCTTCTGCCAGCTCGCGAAGAGACCAGGGAGCTGAAAGAGCAAAACCTGTTTGTAGATCTGCCCGAGCCCGAGCGCGCTCACCGCTGCGCCGTCGAGCTGACCCGTGCGGATCTTTCCGACCATCGCGCCTTCGTCGCCTTGCGTGCCGTTCCAGAAAAATTGGATCTGCACGGCATGTTGCGAGCGCTCGTCGGTCGCGCGCGCCCACACTTTGAAGACGCGTCCCCACGGCGACTCGGGCGGCGCGAGCGTTCCGAACTTGAGCATGACCGGATCCGCGCTCGCATCACGCGTGAACGCACACACCAACGACGCCGCTACGATGGCCCAACGCATGCGGAAGAATTGAACAGGAGATTGGGAGGAGGGGAGAGTTTTTTTCTGTTTCTTCAGGGAAACCCGCAGTCTGCAGTCTTTTTCGGGGACTTCATGCGCGACGCGCGCCGCTTCGCGATCGTGTTGTTCAGTCTTTGGTTCGGATCGGGATCGTTCGCGGAGACGATCTCGTCGACGAGCGCGTCGTAGAGTTTCTTGTCCGCGATCGTGCACGCGAACTGCGCGTACGTGAGCTGCGCGGTGAGCGCGCCGCGCTTCGTGTTCTTGAGCGCCGCTTCGAAGAGCTCGCGCGCTTGCTTCGGCTCCGCGTCGGCCGTGCGCCCGTGATACGCGGCCATCGCGACCATCGGGCTCGACGCGTAGTAGGTCGGCTCGAGCTCGAACGCGCGCCCCATCATGTCGACGCCGATGTAGAGGTCCGCGACCATCGCGGGGTCGTCTTGCAACAAATTCACGCGGCTCATCCACGCGTAGCCGACCCAAAACAAATTCTCTGCGTCGTCCTTCGAGTCGAAGTGTTCCTTGAGCCACGCCGAGAGCGTCGCGTCGTTCTTCTTCGCTCGGTCGAATCCCTTGTCGTTGTGCGAGAGGAGCTCGAGCCCGTAAAAAACGGCGCGGTCGTACGCCATCTTCGCGCGCTTCTTCAGGTACTCGGCGGCCGCGTCGCGACCGTCGAGCTGCGCTTCTTCCATTTCGTCCTCGACGAATCCCCACGCGTATCCAGCCCAGCCTTGAACGAGCATGAAGAGCGCGTCGTCGTTGCTCGGCGCGATGCGATGCATGCCTTCGAACTGCGCGAGGCCCGCTTGCGTCGAGACCTTGGCGAGCTCGTAGTCGCCGAGCGTGTCGAACGACGCAGCCGCTTTGCGCGTCGAGGCGATTTCGCCGTTCGTGAGGATCGTCTCGATGCACGCCGTCGAGGCGAGCGACAAAAGACACGACCCGAGAAGCGCGGCGCGCATGCGTGCGTTGTACGGACGAGACCGCGCACGGGCCAAGATTCTTGACCCGCGCGCTCGTCATCGTTAGTCGCAAGGGTTGAAGTGAGCACCGCAGTCACATCGCTCGCGCCGGAGTCGAGTCAGCCGCTCCGCGTTCGCATCGCGCGCGCCGTCGGGCCGCGCTGGCGCGTCGCCGCGTTTGCCGCGATTTGCGGCATCGCCGGCGTGATCGTTCGCGGCAGCGCGCCGGACAACGACGCCGCTTCGCTCGCGCGCGCGATGGGCGCCGCGACGGGCGGCGTGGTCGACGCCAAAGACATCCGCTGGGAGCCCTCGAATGGCGCGGTCTCCGATCTCGTCTTCGGTCGCTTCGCGCTGGTTCTCTCGAGCGAAACCGCGGGAGGACCCCGCGACGTCTGGCGCGTCCGCGTTCGAGTCACGCCCGAAGGTCATCCGCTCGCGGTGTGCGATGCACACGATCTCACGCAGACGCCGCTCGGTGACGATCACGCGCTCGTCGTGCGCGGCGACCACGCGGCGTTTGCCACGTTCGCGTACGGCCAAGAACAAAGCGCGACCGCGCTCGACCTGTCCAGCGAAGGCACGCAAAACTCCGCGAAGACGGCGCTCGAGCGCGTCACGTCCGCGATCACGAACCTCCAGCAAACCGGCACGATGGAAGGCGTCGGTCGCGTCGACATCGGCTTCGATTCGCCCGGCGAGCGCGTCGGTCTCGCGCTCGATGACACGTCGCTCGCGATCGATCTCGCCGACGGCGCGAGCGAGCGCCACGCATCGCTCGATCTCGCGCGCGGCGAGCTCGGCCAAAACGCCATCGCGATGCACGCGGAGCCCGCGCGCCATCTCCCGAAGCGGTTCGTCTTCTGGGCCGTCGACACCGTGCGCGCCGTTCCGTGGATCGGGCCCGCGCCCATCGCGTGGCTCGAGGAGAAAGTCTTCGCGCTCCGCGATTCGCTGAAGCAGGCGACGTTCAAACGCGAAGGCTCTCGAGACGAGCTCGCGGAAGCGCCGCCGCGCGTGCTCGACGTGACGAGCATCGGCGACGACGGCGCCTGGCCGCCCCAAACGCTTCCATCGATTTGGAAATCCACCGAAGCGGGCGAAGGCGTCTGGAAGGCATACGCGCCCGCGTGGATGCGAAAATTCTCGGCCGCCGACGGCAAAAGCTCCGACGCGCCTCCCGCGTTCTTCACGACGTTCGTTCGCCCCGACGATGCGCGCCCGTACGCGCACGTCCTCCTCGTCGCGATGGACACGCGCCAAGTCGATCTCGACATGGAAGCCGGCACCGAAGATCCGAAGCCGCTCACCGGTCAGCACGGTCCCGGCCGTTTGCCGCGCGATCCCGCGGTGCTCACGCGCGTCGTCGCCGCGTTCAACGGCGCCTTCAAGACCGAGCACGGCACGTACGGCATGATGGTGCACAAGCGCGTGCTCCTCCCGCCGCAACCGAACGCGGCGACCGTCATCGTTCTTCGCGATGGGCGTTCGGGTTTTGGAACGTGGGGACCGAAGACCGAAGTCGGTGGGCTCGAAGGCATCCGCGACGACGACATCGCGTCGTTCCGCCAGAACCTCGACGCGCTCGTCGATCACGGCGAGGTGAACCCGACGAAGCGTCTCATGTGGGGCTACACGCTCCCCGGCAGCGGCATGCAGACGGAGCGCTCTGGCATGTGCGTCACGCACGCGGGCCACTTGATTTACGCGTGGGGAGACGACGTCAGCGCGACCGCGCTCGGCAAAGCGATGCGCACGGCCGGCTGCGACTACGGGATGCACCTCGACATGAACCCGCACCACACGGGCTTCCTCTTCACGACGATCCACGAAATCAAAGGCCACGCCTACAAGAGCGAGGCGCTCACGCCGCTCATGGAGATGAGCACCGATCGCTACATCGAGTACGCCGCGAAGGACTTCTTCTACGTGATGATGCGCGACCCATCGCCCGCGCGCGTCGCGAGCGCGACGTGGAGCGCCGACCCCGGCACGCAACCCGCGCCGACGTGGAGCCCGGGAATTTGGACGACGCAAATCGGCGACGTCACGCTCACGAGCATCGACGCCGATCGCGCGCGCTACCGCATCGTCGCTGGAACCGACGAGCCCGACGCGAAAACCGGATCGCAACCGGCGTACGAGCTCGACGAAGAAAACAAGAAGCGCGTCGTCATGTCGGTTGCGCTGGGCGTTGCATCATCGCATCACCCGCTCGGTCTCGTCGTCGCGGGCAAACGCGTGCTTCCCATCGGCGAATCGGAGAGCTCGGGCGCGCTCCTGGCGGACAAAGACGGCGTGCTCTCGATCGCGGCATGCGACGACGGCGCGCTCGCGCACCCGGGAATCGACGCGACCGCGCTCCCGCTCGTTCTCTCGAACGGCGCGATTTCGCCGCACGCCGACTTGCCTTTCTCTCACAAAGGCAGCGCCACACATGCCGCGCTCGGCATCGCAGCGGATGGACGCGTGCTCGTCGCGCGCGGCGATGTCCCGTCCGCGAAGCTCCTCGCGCAAGCGCTCAAATCCGCCGGCGCGGTGAGCGCCGTTCTGCTCGATCGCGGCGAAGAAGCGAGCGCGGCGAGTCGGCGCGCCGGAACACCGACGCCACCGCTCGCGCGCGACCGCTCGACTACGCTTTTCGTTCTCGGCGCGTCCATGAAGCCGCGCTCGTTCCATTTCACCGCGCGTTAGGCGGCTTCCTTCATCAGCTCGCGGAGACGCGCGACGGCGCGTGCGTGGAGTTGCGAGACACGAGGCTCGCTCACGCCGAGGTCTTTCGCGATCGCGCGGAACTGGACGCCTTCGAAGTAGTGCGCCGTGATGATGTTGCGCTCGCGCTCCGGCAACTGATCGACGGCTTTCGCGAGAACGCTCGCTTCGGAACGCGCGGCGACGAGCGTCTCCGGCGTGAGTGCGTCATCGGCGAGAGCGCGGCGATCCTCCGGCAAATCCTCGATGCCCACGACCGCGGCGCCGGTGTTGCGCTCGTCCGAAGAGAAACGACGGCGCGCGCGGCGCGAAAGCCAATCTTGCGTACGGAGCTCGTCGACGACCGCACCACGGATGCGAACGCGCGCGTACCACGTGAACTCGACACCACGTTGCTCTGCCGGCTGGCGGCGGAGCGCATCGAGCAACCCGAACGTTCCCGCTGCGACGAGGTCATCACGAAGCACGTTCGGCGGAAGCCGCGTGAGCATCGTGTTGACGACCTGATTGACGAGCGGCATGTACTCGCTCACTTCGCCGCTCTGCACCGTGTTTGCCGACATCATGCAGGGGTCTATTGCGCGGATCGTGCCAAACGAAAAGACAGTATTATTGGGTGCTTGCAGTGAGCAGGTGTCACCGATGACCCGGACAAGTCAGGTCAATGGCGACACCTTCTCAAGACCGTGAGAATCAGCCTATTGATTCGCGGGGTTGGCGGGTGTCGCGTTCGACCCACTATTGGCGGGGCTTGTTTCGGCCGTATTCGTGATGGTCGTGACGGACTGCGCGCCAGCTTCCGTCGGCGCGGCCACGTGCATTTCGTTGGCGACGTCGCTCGTGCCTTCGTCGATGGCCGGGTTCGCCGCGTCGTATTTCGGTGGCTCGCCGGGCTTCGCGAAATCCACCCAGTAAGCGGACGTCGCGCGCGAGTCCAAGTGCACGAACACCGAGTTCGGGTAATAGCCGACGCCGACGTTGTGGAGCGTCCGGCAGAAGTCGCGAACGACCTCGTTGGGAACGCCGTCGACGCGAAAATCCACCGCTTGCCCGACGTTGTGATTCGAGTGCGCGGTGTATTGCGTCGGCGAATACGGGCGGAAACCGCTGACGATGTCGATGCGGCGGCTGCCGAAGTGGTTCGACACGATCCCGAGCAGCGTGAGGAGGCGTGCATCGATCGCGTGACTCTGGCCGGTCGGATAGCGCCACACGTGCTCGGCCGTTTTGAGCGCGGTCGGCGGGACGCGACCCCGGCGATCCCCCACGCGAATCACGGCTTCTTCGCTCGTCGCGACGCGCTTCACGTGAATGACGCCGGGCGTCCGCGGACGCGCTGCGTAGCTGATCGGGTGGCCCGGCGTGGCCTGGCCGTGAATTGTCGGGCTCGACGACACTCCCGGAATCGTCAACGACTGACCCACGCGCAAATGGCTGGGATCGTGGATGTGGTTGGCGTCGACGATCGACTTCACGCTCACGTGGTAGCGGAGCGCGATGGCGTTCAGCGTGTGTCCGCGGGCGACGACGTGGGTCACATCCGCGCTGGCTGCGCTCGAGGCGGCGAGGACGGCGGCGATGGTTGCAAACTGCACGAAACGCACGCGCTGCCTATAGCGCAATTTCGGATGTGCTGAAACGGTCGATCGCGCGCTTTTTTGACCGGCGCGGACTCCCGGTGCAACACTTACAACGCCCAAATGGCTGAAGGCAGAAACCTCGTCGGCGTCGACATCGGCGCCAGCTCGATCAAGGTCGTGCAGCTGCGCGAAACGCGGAAGCGTTTGACCGTGGTGAAGTACGGCATCGCGGCGCTCCCACCGCAGACGATCGTCGACGGCCACATCATGAATCGCGCGGCGGTCATCGACGCGCTCTCGAGCATTTGGGCGATGCAGAAGATCCCGATGCGCGACGTCGCGATCGGCGTCTACGGTCAGAGCGTCATCGTCCGCAAGATCACCGTGCCGATGATGACGTCGGCGGAGCTCGCCGAGCAGATCACCTGGGAAGCGGAGCAGCACATTCCGTTCGACATCAAGGTGATGAACATCGACTACGAGGTGCTGCGCCGCAGGCCCGAAGCGGGGCAGATGGATTTACTCCTCGTCGCCGCGAAGAAAGACGAGATCAACGACTACGCGAGCGTCGTCCGCGAGGCGCGCATCAAGCCGGCGATCGTCGACATCAACGCGTTCAGCGTGCAGAACGCGTTCGAGTTCGTCCACGGCCTGCCGGACGATCAAACCATCGCGCTCTTGAACGTAGGCGCCGCGGTGTCGTCGCTGAACATCGTGTCGCGCGGCGTGTCGGCGTTCACGCGCGAGGTGACGAACGCGGGCAACACCGTCACCGAGGAAATCCAACGGCAGATGGGCGTGCCGTTCGACCAAGCCGAGCAGATGAAGATCGCGGCGTCGCAGGGCGCGGCGGTTCCTCCGCAGGTGCATCAAGTCATCGCGCAAGCGTGCGATGCGCTCGCCGGGGAGATTCAGCGCTCGCTCGACTTCTATCTCGCGACGAGCGGCGAAGCGGAGATTCAACGCGTCTACGTGTGCGGCGGCAGCGCGTACTTGTCGCCGCTCGTCTCGGCGATCGAGAAACGCGCGCGCGTTCCCGTGATGGTGCTCGATCCGCTCGCGAACCTCACCGTGGATTCGCGCACGGTGAACGAAGCGGATCTTCGCGGACGCGCGGCGCAGCTGTGCGTCGCCGTGGGTCTCGCGTTGCGAACGGATCGCGAACGACGCGAACAAGAGATGCGCCGCGTGCGCGTCAACCTCCTCACGCAACGCAAGGAGACGACGCGTCGCGCGGGCGGCGAGGGAAGCCAAGCGTGGCTCGGCGTCGTCGGTCTCGCGATACTCCTCGAAATCGGCGCGCTCGGTTTGTGGCACGCGTCGATGACGACCGACTTGAAGAAGGCCCAACAAGACAACGCGGGGACGCAAGCGCAGATCGACAAGATCAAGAAAGACACCGCGGAGCATCCGGCGATCAAAGCGTCCCTCGCCGAGCTCAAGGATCGCGAAGACGCGATCGCGAAGTTGCAAGCCGCGCGCACCGGGCCGACGGCCGTGCTCCTCGAGCTCTCGCGCATCCTCACGGCGGGCCGCGGTCCGACCGCCGACCACGACAAGATCGAACAGCTCAAACGCGACAACCCGACTGCGGTGCCCAACACGAATTGGGATCCGCGTCGCTTGTGGCTCACGAAATACAGCGAGCTCGATCGCAACGTGAAGATGGAGGGCCTCGCGCGCGACGGTGAGGACATCGCGGAGTTCATGCGCAGGCTCGGCGTGAGCGACTACTTCTACGACGTGAAGCCGCTCCCCGCATCCGAGACGGCCGACAAGGACACGAAGATCAACCTGAAGCAGTTCGCCGTCAGCGCGAAGGTGAGGTACTGATGGCGCAGCCTGCTCCGAGCGCGCTGTCGAAGTTGGGCACGCCGGCGAAGGTCGGCGTGGGCGCGCTATTCGCAGCGCTCGTGTTCGCCCTCTATTGGGTGATTCTCTACGCCGACGTGAACGCGAAGAAGAAGACCGCGGAGGGCGACAAGACTCGTCTCGCGGGCGAGCTCGCGACGCAAGAGCGCAACAAGGCATCGTTCATTCAAGACAAGGACGATCTCGCGGCGCGCCAAGTGCGGCAGAAGGATTTGAACAAAGCACTGCCCGCGGAGACGGAAGCGCCCGCGTTCATTTCGGCGCTGCAGCAAGTCGCGAACGTCAGCGGCGTCGATTTGAAAGCGTGGCAACCGATGGACGAGCAGTCGCAGAGCTTCTACGCGAAGTTCCCGATGAAGCTCGAGATCGTCGGCAAGTTCCACCAAGTCGCGAAGTTCGCGTACGAAGCGGGCCGCGTCGAGCGCATCATCAACGTCGAGAATCTCGAGCTGAGCTCGCCGAAGCTCGAGGGCGACGAAGTGAAGCTGCAAGCGAAGTGTCTCGCGACGACGTTCCACGCGCTGAAGGCGAAGCCCGCCGGGTCCGGCGCCGCGGCACCCAAGCCGCCGACGCCGCCTACGCCGGAGAAGAAATGATGAAGCGCACGCTCGCCTCGATGATGGTGATCGTTCTCGCCGGCTGCGGATCGAGCTCGACGCAAAGCGCTCCGCCTCCGCCTGCGTCCGCGCGCGCCGCGCAGACCACCGTGGCCGATGCGGGCCTGCCCGCGCCGATGAAACAATCCGACGTCGTCGAGAACGAATTCACCGAGAGCGATCGAGCGCGCGATCCGTTCCGCTCGTTCGCGAACATGTTCGTCGAGGACAAAGGCAAGCAGCGGCAAGGTCCGCAGATCGAAGTGCTGCTCGGGCAATATTCGATCGACGAGCTCAAGCTCGTCGCGATCCAAACGGGCGGAGATTATCCGCGCGCGCAGCTCGTCGATCCCACGTCGAAGGGTTGGACGGTGAAGAAGGGCGACTACATCGGTCGTCCCGACATCGTTCACGTCGGCGGAACGAACGGCGCCGACTACCAGCTCAATTGGCGAATCGATCGCATTCGTGACGGCGACGTCGTGCTCACGCGGGAGGACCCCGCGCAGCCGATGGTCCCGCCGGCGACGCGCGTGCTGCCGCTCCACCCGGAAGCGGATCAAGCATCGACGCGCGGCATTCCGAATTGAAATTCGTCCGCAGCTTCGCTGCGCCGTGACCCTGAATTCGTTGCGTGCGAATCGCACGCAACAAATTGGTCCGTTTCGGATCTCGCGTTCTACCGTGTCGAGTGGTGCGAGGAGTCGACATGACCAAGAGCTTCAGACTCTGGCTTCCGTTTGTGATGCTGGCGATTCCCGGATCGGCACACGCCGACGGCGCCGCGAATCACATTCGCGACGTGCGCGTGCACGCAGGCGAAGGTGGCGCGACGACGGACATCGAAGTCGTCGGAACGGACGCCCCGGAATTCCAAGCGCGACTCGAAGATAACGGCAAGCGCCTCGTCGTCGACTTGAGCCACGCGGACGTCGCGGGCGCGCCCGAGGCGATCACCGGAACCAGCGGACTTTCGGGCGGCGTTCTCACGCGAGCGTTCTCGAACGACGGCCACACGATGACGCGCGTCGTGATCAACTTCGCGCACGACGCGACGTATCGGCTCAAACCGGAAGGCACGTCGCTCCACGTCTTGCTCTATGGATCGCTCGGATCGTCGGGGGCGAGCTCGCTGCCCGCGTCGACGGAGAAATCGTCCGCGAAGAACGAAGCAGCCGCGGAGCTCGCCGAGGTGCGGTTCGAGCGCAAACCGGAGACGCAAGCCGCGATCGGAAAGGATCGCGTCGTCATCGCGGTGTCGACGGTGCCGTCATACACGCTGGACACGACCGCGTCCGGTCGCGTGCGCTTGACGCTCCGCTCGACGAAGGTTCCCGACGGTCTCTCCCGCACGCTCGACGTGTCGGCGTATCACGGCACGCTGCGAACGGTGACGACGCAGAAAGACGAGAAGAGCGGCGACTGCGTGATCGAGATTGATCGCGTCGGGAGCGATCAGGGCGAGGTCGCCGTCGAAGGCGACAAGCTCGTGTGGTCGTTCGACGTGCCCAAGCATCACGTCGCGTCGCCGATCGGCGCCGGACACACGCGCACCGTTGCGCGCGAAGACGAAGATCCGAATCTGCCGAAGGTGCTCACCTCGATTCACGAAGGCGAGTCGACGGACGGAACGCAGCAAGCGACGACGGGCGGAGCGGAAGCGGGATTCGCGCAGTCCGCCGCGGCGCAAGCCATCGGTCGCTACACGGGTCGCCGCATCGATCTCGATCTCAAGGACGCCGACGTCCACAACATCTTGCGATTCCTCGCGGATATCGGTCGCGTGAACATCGTCACCGCCGACGACGTCACCGGAAACATCACGATCCGCATGCGCAACGTGCCTTGGGATCAAGCGCTCGACGTCATCTTGCAAGCGCGCGGTCTCGGCATGGTTCGCCAAGGCAACTTGATCCGCGTCGCGCCGCTTGCCGTGCTCCAGAAAGAACGCGAGCTCGAGATCGCGCGCCACAAGCAAGAGCTCGACCTCGCGCCGCTCGAGACGCGGCTCATCCCCGTCAGCTACGCGAGCGCCGACGAGCTCCAAGCGCGTGCGAAGGATCTCCTCTCGCCGCGCGGATCGATCGCCGTCGACCCACGAACGAACGTGCTCATCGCGCGCGACATCTCCGGCAACTTGAACCACGTCGAAGAATTGGTGCGCGCGCTCGACACGCAGACGCCGCAGGTTCTCGTCGAAGCGCGCATCGTCGAAGCGACGAGCAAATATCTCCGCGACGTCGGCATCCAGTGGGGTGGTGACGCGACGTTCAGCGAAGCCACGGGCAACCCGACGGGCATCGCGTTTCCGTCGCGGCTCGGGCTCTCCGGCGGTAACTACGATCAGACGACGCCGACCGCCGGTCTCTCGCCGTTCACGCGCACGATTCCGAACCCGAACTTCGCGGTCAACTTGCCCGCCGCAGTCGGAACGGACTCCGGCGGCGCGCTCGGCTTCTCGCTCGGCTCCGTCGACAACAACATCAACTTGAACGTGCGCCTCTCCGCCGCCGAATCGAGCGGCATGGTGCGCATCGTGTCGTCGCCGCGCGTGCTCACGCTCGACAACCGCGAGGCGCGCATCGCGCAAGGCACGCTGCTTCCGTTCTCGCAGGTCTCGGCGCAAGGCGTTCAGACGACGTTCCAAGAAGCGAAGCTGCAGCTCCTCGTGAAGCCGCACGTCACCGCCGACGGCTCCGTCTCGATGCACGTGAAGATCAACCGCGACGAGCCCGACTTCACGCAAACGTCAGCGCGCGGCGACCCCACGATCCTCAAGCGCGAAGCCGAGACGGACTTGCTCGTGATGGACGGACACACCGCGGTCATCGGCGGCATCTACACGCGCAACACCGGCCGCAACCTCGATCAAGTTCCGTTCTTCGGCGACATCCCGATCCTCGGCGTGCTCTTCCAACGCCGCCGCGCATCCGACGAGCGCAACGAGCTCGTGATTTTCCTCACGCCACGCATCGTGAACCGCGCGGAGTCGCTCGGCCGCTGATATTCAGTGGGGGGTTGGGATGACGACGACGCTGTTGATCGGCTGCACGCTCGCGCCGCCCGGGTAGGCGTAGCTCACGTACTGATCCCAACCCCAGACCGTGATGCCGAACGGCGCGTCCGAGTGAATCTCGTGATAGCCGTTGTCGCACTTTCCGACCGGTGCGCCGTTGTTCGTGATCTCGACGCGCGTCCACTGGAACGCGGTGCCCGCGATCGTCGCCCAACCTTTGACGGTGCCGAGGCAGTCGAGCGTCACGTCTTGCAGGTTGTTGTTCCCGTCGGGACCGCGCACGAGCACGAGCTCCGTGAACGCAATCGTCGGGTCCGTCATGAAGATGTAGCGCGGGAGGAACTGCGCGGGCGGGATGACGTTGACGAACTCCGGATCGCCCGTCGTCATGTCGGTGCCGCTCGTCGATTGACCCGTCATGTGTCCGCTCATGTAAAACGGATGGTCCGAGTCCTGGCTCGTCACGACGAACGGAGAGCCCGTCTTGAAGAGCACCACTTGTCCGCTCTTGAGGGTCGCGGGTGCGCCCGCGGGCTTCGATGGCGAGTACGTGAGCGTCGTGCCGTCGACGACGCCCATGATGCGCCACGGCGGCGACTCGGGGTTCGCCGAACGATCCTTGTACTTCACCGCGACGTACTGATTGCCCATCGCCTTGATCGGGAAGAGCTGTTGGTGAGCGCCGTCGCACCACGTGTCGGAGACGTCGACCTCCATGCACGCGTGTCCGCCCCAAACGCCGATGGGGTTGTTGCTCTGCACCGCGCTTCCGTTGAGCTCGTCGTATTGCTTGAACTGGAGCACTTGGCCGGCGTTCAAGTTGTACGTGTGCGGCTGGCCTTTGCCCGTCGCGGGGACGCCCGTTCCGCCGACGATCGGCGCGGTCGGGCTGATCGTCACGGTCGTGTTGTTGGTCATCGCGACGATCTGCGTGAAGGGTTGCTGCGGCGTGGACGACGTCGCCCATGACGGTGCGGCGTACGCGTCGATCGTCAGATAGTTCGTGTCCCACGCGCTCGTCGGGACGAGGAGCGTCGCGCTCGAGATGTACGTCGTCGAGCCGCCATACGGCCAGATGTCGTAGGCGACCACCGGGCGGTCCGCGGTGATGTTGAACGCGTCGAGCACCGCGGTGACTTCACTGCCGATGGGATCGGTGGTGTTCGCTGCGGGGATCGGACATTGGGTGCTTCCCGAGTTGGCGAGGAAGAGGATCGCCACTTTGCCCGCGGGAAGTTTTCCGTTCGGCAAGTTCTGGTACGTGAGGCTCGGGCCCGAGCCGACGGGGAGCCGCGCGAAGTTCGCGACGGGCAGCGCTTTGCCTTTGTACGTGACGCCGAGCGTGACCTCGGTCGTCCACGTGTTCGCGACGTACGCGGCGAGACACGCGCCGTCCGCTTCGCCTTCGAACGCCATGTCGACGGAGTAGTAGTTGCAGCCGACGGTGCTCTTGTTGTCCGCCGCGGATTGACACGCGGGGACGCACTGCCCGCCCGCGCCGCATCCTTGATCATCCGGGCACGTCGCGATCACGTTGTTCGCGCAGTCGAGGATCGAGTGAAGATCTCCAGAACAGTTTCGACACGTGTTCGCGTCGGGATCGATCACGACGTCGGGGAAGTTGAACCCGTCGAGATCGGGAATGAACGTTTCATCGCCTGCGTCGTCGCTGTTGCTCGCGTCGCCGTTGAAGCCGGATCCGTTCGGACCGCACGCAGCGAACGAGAGGAGAAACGCACCGAGCACCACTCCCACTGTGGTCAAGGAGGAATTCCGCATTTTTTTGCTCCGATGGCAGTTTAGCACCGTCACCGAACGCTGCGCTCTGACACAAAATGAAAAATCGCTTTGACGCGGGACGGTAAGACGAGGTGGGATGAATCCAATGAACTGTCCCTTCTGCGGCGTCGCCATCAAGGACGAGCACCCGAAGTTCTGTCCGTCGTGCGGCAAGACGATCACGCCCGCGGCTCCAGCCGGCGTGCTCGCCGTAGGCCAAGAAGAGACGTTCTTCGATGGGCGACCCGCGGCAGTCGGAACGCTCGGCGCGCTCCTTCTGTGCGTGCTCACGGTGGGGCTCGCGTATCCGTTCTTGTGGATTCGGTCGCGCGGAACGCACTATCGCCTGACGTCGCAACGCGTCATCGTCGAGACGGGGCTGTTCGGCAAACGCGTCGACCAGCTCGATCTCTATCGCATCGTCGACTTCGTCGTGGAGCGCAGCTTCGGTCAACGCATCATGGGCACGGGCGATCTCACGATCGACGCGATGGACAAGACGACGCCGATCACGCGCATCGCGGGCATTCGCACGAACGTGATGGGGCTCTACGAGAGGCTGCGCGCGGCCGCTGAAGTCGAGAAGCAAAAAAGACTCGTGCGGCCGCTCGACGTCGAGCATCCGATCTGAGCGAGCGTGCGCGCGAAGTTTCCCGTCAAATTATTTTTGTTCGCCTTCTTCGGTTGGGCGTTCGACTTCTACGATCTCGTCTTGCTCGGGTTCGTTCGCGACGACGTCGCGAAGTCGCTCCACCTCGGCGAGACCGCCGAAGTGTGGATGCTCGGCGTCGCGCTCGGCACGTCGGGCCTCGGCGGAATCGTCGCGGGATGGCTCGCCGATCGGATCGGCAAGCGCACGATGCTCGCGTCGACGATCTTGATCTACTCGCTCGGCTCGCTCGCCTCGGGTCTCGCGCCGAACCTCCCGCTGTTCTTGATTGGGCGCGCGATCGTGGGCCTCGGCGTTGGAGGCGAGTGGGCGATCGGGCACGCGATGGTCGCAGAGGCGATGGAGCGCGACGCGCGCGGGCGCGGGTCGGCGCTCCTGCAAGCGGGCGAGCCGGTCGGCGTCGCGATCGCGGCGATCGTCGGGTACTTGGTCGTGCCGGTCGTCGGTTGGCGCGCGGTGATGATCGGCTCGAGCGCGACGGCGCTCGTCGCCGTGTTCGCGCGTCGCTCGCTCCACTTGCCCGACGAGAAACCGACGGTGCGGCCCAAGCTCGAACGCGTGCAGATTACACGCATTGCGTCTCGTCTTTTCCGCGCTTGGGTGCTCGGCGTGCTCAAGCTCGGCACGTATTGGACTTGCTACACGTGGCTCCCGAAATTTCTCCTCAAGGAGATGCACCAGGGCGTCGGCAAGAGCGTCGCGTGGATGCTCAGCGCGCAGCTCGGGCAGCTCGTGGGCATGATGGCGTTCGGACAGGTTTCGGATCGCGTCGGGCGGCGTCCCGCGTTCGCGATGTTCTCCGTGATGACCGCGCTCGCGATCGCACCGCTCGCGTTTCGCTTCGAGTTTCTCTCGGCACGCCCGGCGCTCTTTTGGGCGACGATGACGCTCCTCGGGCTCGGCTCCGGGTGCACTGCGGGTTTCGGCGCGCTCCTCGCGGAGCTCTTTCCGACCGAGGTGCGCGGCTTTGCGATGGGGACGACCTACAACTGCGCGCGCGCCGCGCAGGTCCTCGCGCCGGCCGTCGTGTCGTGGGCCGTTGCGTCGCATGGGCTTTCGGGCGGGCTTTCCGTGCCGCTCGTTCTCGCGCTCGGCACGGCGACGTGGGTGTGGACGCTCCCCGAAACGCGCGGCATCGCGCTGCCCAGCGCTCGTGCTAACTTGTGAGAGCGGAGGTCGTCATGCGTGTGCGCTTTCTTCTCGCGTTGCCGGTCGCGATTGCGTGGGCATGCGGCGGTGGTGGCAATGTTGGTTTCGGCGACGCCGGTGACGACGGCGGCACGACGGACGACGGCACCATTCCCGGTGACGGCGGTCTGATCTTCGGCGACGCGCAACCGCCCGCGGAGTCCGGCGCGCAAGACGTGAACACGACGCCGATCGACTACGTGTACGCGCACAGCCCGACGGTGCTCTACAAAGTCGATCCCGTCGCGAAGACGATGACGACCGTCGGCAACTTCAGCGCGAACTGCGCGACCGAGAACGTGATCGACATCGCCATCGACGCGAACGACAACGGCTACGCGACGACGTTCTCGGGCGTGTACAAGCTCGATCTCACGAACGCGAAGTGCACGCTGATCGCGGCGGGCAGCTATCCGAACTCGCTGTCGTTCGTCCCCGCGGGCACGCTCGATCCGAACGTCGAAGCGCTCGTCGGTTACAACGGCTCGACGTACGTTCGCATCAACACGACGACGGGCGCGGTGACGACGGTCGGCGCGCTCACGGGCGGTTACTCGTCGAGCGGCGACATCGTCTCCGTGAAGAACGGCGGAACGTTCCTCACCGTCACGGGAAACAGCTGCGGCGATTGCTTGCTGCAAGTGAATCCGAAGACGGGCGCGATGGTCCAGAACTACGGGAGCATCAACCACGGCGCGGTCTTCGGTCTCGCGTTCTGGGCGGGCACCGCGTACGGCTTCGACGACGCGGGCGAGCTCTTCTCGATCACGTGGCAGAACAACGCGCTCGTGACGACGAACATCCCCACCACGCCGAACCTGCAGTTCTGGGGAGCCGGCTCGACGACGTCCGCACCTGCGACGTCGTCGGACGGCGGCGGCATTCCGATCAACTGAGCGTGACGAGCTCGATCACTTTCGAGAACGCGACGGTGCGGATGGCCGTGTCGCGCAACGTCGTCGTGGCCGTGTGGTTCGATGCGCCGCGCGCCGCGACCGAGCTTCGCGAGTTCGAGCGCGCCGGAAAGAAGACGAGCGCGCAATACGGCAAGGACACGGCGCTCTTCAACGTGATCGTGTCGGGGAAGCCGTCCTTCTCGCAAGAGGTCCGCGACGAGGTCACGCGCATCACGTCGAACGACACGCTCTTCGCCCTTGCGAGCGCACACGTGCTGCTCGTCGAAGGCCTCGTCGCGTCGGCGGTGCGTGCGTTCTTGAGCACTGCGCTCCTTCTCAGTCGCACGTCGACGCCGAACAAAGTCTTCGCTGACGTGCCGAGCGCGGCGCATTGGGTGAACGAGAAGATCGTTGCGGGCCCTGAACAATGGACCGAACCGGAGCTCGTCGCGCTCGTTCAGCAGGCAATCAAGAAATGAAACGTCACAAAACGCGAAAGTGTCCGAGGTGCGTCCACGCGTCGAGCGTGTCGTCCTCGCGCGGAGTCGGTCCCATGTTGTGAATCAAGAGCGGGATGTGGCGCGGGCCCATCTTGTCGCTGACGACGCCGATGTGTTGCGGGCCGCATGACGGACACGACGTGAACGAGATGACGACGATGTCGCCCGCTTGCCAATCGCCGTCTTTTGCGAGGGATTTTGCGTGACGACGCAAGTATGTGAGGAGCGGTCCGACGCGGCGGTGATCGATGTTCGAGTCGGGATGCTTCACCCACGGATCGTACGACGCCGCATTTCGCACGACGTCTTCGTGGACGAGCTTCTGAAGATCGATCCCCGCGGCGCGGTAGCCGCGCACGACGACGTCGGTGCAGACGCCAGCGTGTGAATCGACGTCGCCGTTCGGGTACGCGAGACGGACGTAGGTCGGATCGTACGAGACGCCGCGCGCGACCTCCTCGCGCGCACGCGCGACCACGCGCGCAGCAGGCGTCGTCGGTGCGACGGAGGCGGAGACGGAGACGGGCGCGGAGACGGGCGCGGAGACGGGCGCGGAGACGGAGACGGGGGCGGGGACGGAGGCGGAGACGGAGACGGAGACGGATGCTGAGACGGAGACAGGCTCGGTCACGGTCGAGCTTGGCGCGGCGGTGCACGCGGTGAGCGCCAAAAGGACAAACGAACGCATCCGCATTGGAGACGAATCAGAGCCGGAAAAGTTTTGGTGATATCCAAGACGCGATGCGCAGGAGCTCGATCCTCTTCCTCTCGACGATGGCACTCGCTTGCGGTGGCGAGCCGCAGCCTCAAACCGTTTCCATCGCGCCTCTGCCGACGCCCGCAGCAAGCTCGGCCGAGCCCGCGCCGAGCGCGGCGCCGCAGAGAAGTCAAACGGGCGGCGTTCGGATCGACCAGACGATGAAGTTCGACGACTCCGAGTGGGTCATCGTCGAGGCGCGCGACGCGGGCAAAGAGCTCAGGTCGAACAGCGAGTTCACCGACGAGGTGAAGAAGTCCGAGGGCCGTTTCATCCTCGTGCACTACAAGGTGACGAACCTCGGCAAGAAAGAGGAGATGCTGCTCGACCGGCTGAAGATCGTCGACAGCATGGGCCGCGAGTTCGGGCCCATCGACATGGAGAGTTTCTACGTGCCCGCGCATGCGAAGACGATCGGTCTCGACGCGCTGCAGCCCAGTCTCCAAAGAGAATATTGGACCGCGGTCGAGGTCGCGGCGGACGCGCAGCGGCTCAAGCTGCAGCTGCATGGCTTCTCGCTGCTCGGCGAGAAACGCACCGTCGACCTCGGGCTCTGATCGTCACGAGACCGTCTGCGCGCGCGCGCGCGGAAGGCCTTTGCCGTTCTCGTACGTCGTCAGGAACTTCACGAGATCCTCTCGCACCGCGCATCGCAAATCCCACAGCGCATCTGCGTCCTTCGCGGAGACCGTCGCGCGAAGCGAGAGCTGATTCAGCGTGACGTCCATCACCTCGAGCTTGCAGTAGCGGCCGTCCCACTTCTGCGAGCGTTTGCACGACGCTTCGAGCTCCGCGCGAACCGCGTCGAGCGGCGTCGTGAAATCCGCGGGAACGATCACGAATCCGCGGAGCGCCGATCCGAGCTTCGTCCAGTTCTCGAACGACTGATCGAGGAATTTGCCGATCGGCGCGATGAGCCGCCGATCGTCGACGAGCTTCAGCACGATGTACGTGAGATGAATTTCTTCGACGACGCCCTGCTGCGAATCGACGACGACCGTGTCGCCGATGCGGACGGGCTGCGCGATCGAGATCTGCACGCCGGCGATGATCGCGCCGAGCGACTTCTGCGCGGCGAGACCGAGCGTGATGCCCGCGATCCCCGCCGACGCGAGCAAGCTCGTGCCCACGCTTCGCACGACCTCGAACTGGAGGAGAATCGCCGCGACGGCGATCACGAAGACCACGATCGACGCGACGCGATAGAGCACGGTGAGCTGCGTGCGGAGGCCGCGCGATTTGAACTCGCCATCACCCTCGCTCGCGCGTTCTTCGAGCCACTCGGCGCCGCCGCCGATGAAACGGATCGCGAGCCACGCAAACGATGCCACGGTGAGCGCGGAGAGGAGATGGGCGAGCGACGTCCACGCGTTTTGCGCGAGCGCGAGGAGCGGCGCGGTCGCGCGGATCGTGGCGATCGCGAGGAGCAAGCGCAGCGGACGGCGCGACGCTTTCACGAGGTGATCGTCGAGCGTCGTCGACGTGCGCTTGACGATGCGCGATGCGGCGGCGAGCAGGCCCCACGCGCCGAACCGCGCGATCACGATCGCGAGCGCGATGGCCGCGAGCATGCCGATCCATTGCCAAGGCGCCATCGAGAGCACGTAGGGCTCACGAAGAAACTTCGGCACGCGCTCTTCGAATCCATGCGGACCGAACGCGGCTTGCAGCTCCGGGATCGCAGCGACCGTCGATCGCGCGATGACCCAGCGATGTGCGCCGTCCGCGAACATCACGCGCGCGAGATCGATCGATATCGGCGATTCGTCGACCGAGAGCGTCGCGACGCTGACGGTCGTGCCTTCGGCCGCATCGGGGAGCGTCTCGGCGTCGACGGTCGTCTTGTGCGCGATGATCCAGCAAAGCTCGCGCGCGAGATCGACCGACTCGCGTTCGCGCGGCGCGGCGCGAAGATCGAGATATTTCGCGGCGCGCGAAAAATCCTCGCTGGAGCACGCGGCTTGGAAGGCGGCCATCGTTCGGCGCGGCGTGCTGCGGTCGAGCGATGCATCCGCACCGGACGGCGCCGGAAGCGGTGCTGCGTGCGCGGTGGTCGAAGACCGCGAAGCGAAGCGTAGCGGGCTGAGGCTCTCGCGGGGGTTTGGGGGCAACGCCCCCATCGTGACCAAGAAGAACCACACGACGAACGCAGTCCACATGGCGGCGAAGATTGTCGAGAAGCGCCGTTCCATGCAACAGTCGCGAACCCATGCCGAATCATCGCGTCCACGACCGCTGCGGCTGCGGGGCCGCACGCGGCGCCATGGAATACGGGGCGTTCGCTGCGCGCCCGTTCGCTTTCGCGGGCACACCGCGCAACTTCGAACGAAACCGGCCCTTCGCCATCGAGCACCTCGCGGCGGACATCACGCTCGACGTGCCGAAGAAATCCATCTCCGCCACCGCGAAGCTCACGGTGAAGCGCATCGACGACGACGCGACCGAGCTCGAGCTCGACGCGGTGGGCTTCACGATCGAGAAGGTGTCGGTCGACGGGAAGAGCGCCGAGTACCGGTATGACGGTCGATCCCTCGCGATTTCCCTCGCCAAAAGCGTGCAGACTGCAACCATCGCCGTCGCGTACCGCGCGACGCCGCGGCGCGGGCTCTACTTCCTCGAGCCGGACGAGCACGTGCCGGATCGCCCGCGCCAAGTGTGGAGTCAGTGCCAAGAAGAAGACGCGCGTCACTGGCTCCCTTGTCACGACAAGCCGCACGTGAAGATGACGACCGAGATTGCGGTGACCGCGCCGAACGGGTGGAGCGTGCTCGGAAACGGCGAGCTCACGCGGAGCGGATCGAAATTCGTGTGGACGATGAACGAGCCGCATCCGAGCTATTTGCTGACGCTCGTCGCGGGCGAGTTCAGCGTGCTCGAGGCCGACGCGGACGGCATTCCGCTCACCTATTGGGTGCCGAAGGGCCGCGAAGAAGACGCGAAGCGCACGTTCGAAAAAACGCCTGCGATGGTGAAGCATTTCGGAAAGCTCTTCGGCGTGAAATACCCGTGGAACAAGTACGCGCAGGTCGTCGTGAGCGACTTCATCTTCGGCGGCATGGAGAACACCACGGCGACGACGCTCTACGAGCACACGCTCCTCGACATGCGCGCGGCGATCGACATCTCGAGCGACGATCTCATCGCGCACGAGCTCGCGCACCAATGGTTCGGCGATTACGTCACGTGCCGCGATTGGTCCGAAGGCTGGCTCAACGAAGGCTTCGCGACGTACATCGAGCACGTGTGGCGCGAGAAAGATCTCGGGCGCGACGAGTACGAGCTCGGGCTGCAATCCGATCTCGAGGGCTACATCACCGAAGCGCATGGGCGTTATCGCCGTGCGATCGTGTGTCAGGATTACGACTCGCCGCTCGATTTGTTCGATCGACATTTGTACGAAAAGGGCGGGCTCGTCCTGCACATGCTTCGGACCGAGATCGGCGACGACGTGTTCTGGCGCGGCATCGCCGCGTACCTGAATGCGAACGCGAAAGGGAACGTCGAGACGCGCGACTTGATGCGCGCCCTCGAGAAGGCGAGCGGGCGGAGCCTCGGGAAATTTTCGAGCAATGGGTGCATCGCGCGGGCCACGTGGAGCTCGACGTCGCGCTGACTTGGAACGAAGGCATCCTCGCGTGCGAGGTTAAGCAAACGCACGCGGCGACGGACGGCGTGCCGAACGCGTTCGAGCTCACGCTGACGCTCGACATCGCGTCTGCGGGCGGCGCGGTCGAGCGGCAAAAGCTCGTCGTGGCGCAACGCGTGGAGTCGTTTGCGGTGCCGTGCGCCGTGCGTCCGCAGTTCGTCGTCGTCGACGCGGACATGCGCGTACTCGGCGAGGTCACGCTGAAGGCGCCGGGCGACATGCTGCGAAACCAGCTGAAACAAGGGCGATCCGCGCGCGCGCGCTGGCTCGCGGCGCTGGCGCTCGCGCGCGTGGACGATCCTCCGACGATCGAAGCGCTCGCCGAGCGGCTCCGCGACGACAAAGAATTTTGGGGCGTGCGAAGCGAGGTCGCCGGCGCGCTCGCGAAGCTGCGTAGCCCGGATGCGTACGCGGTGCTCGCGTCCGCGACGAAGGTGAAGCACCCGAAGGTGCGTCGCGCCGTCGCCGCGGCGCTCGGCGCGTTCAAGACGCAAGACGCGTTCGAGTCGCTCAAGCCGCTCGCGCTCGGCGACGAGAGCTATCTCGTTCAGTCGGACGCGGCGCGCGCGCTCGGCAAGACGAAGCAACCGCAAGCGCTCGACGTGCTGCTCGACGTCGTCGATCGGAAATCGTGGGCCGACGTGGTCAGCGTCGGCGCGCTCGATGGCATGGCCGCGATGCGCGACGAGCGCGCGGTGCCACACGTCGTCACGCGGACGCGTTACGGGCACCCGACGCGCGCGCGGCGCGCGGCGATCCTCGCGCTGCCGAAGATCGCAACCGATCGGCGCGCACGCGAGACGCTCGAGGATCTCCTCGACGATCGCGATCCGTATTTGCGCGTCGACGTGGTGCGCGCGATCGGCGACGTGGGCGATCCGAAGGCGCGACCCGCGCTCCGCACGAAGCTCGAGAGCGATCTCGATCCGCGCGTTCGTCGCCGCATCCGCGAGGCGCTGCGCGACTTGGGCGGCGAGGGGAAGCGCGCGAACGAAGCATTACGCGAAGAGCTCGACAAGCTGCGCGGCGAGCTCGCCGAAGTGCGCTCGCGCGTCGCAAAAGTCGAAGCCCGCAGCGGCCACGCCAAGGAAAAAACCAAGAAACCCGTGAAGAAGAAACGGTGAAAGCGCGCGTCTCGGCCCAAAGCCCAAAGCCCAAAGCCCCAAGCCCCTTCCTCGCGTGACGACCGCGCTCTTCTCGCTGACGCTTTGGTCGAGCGCGTTTCTTCTCTTCTGCATCGAGCCGCTCGTCGCGAAGATGCTCTTGCCGATCGCGGGCGGCGTGCCCGCGGTGTGGAGCACGTGTCTCGTCTTCTTCCAAGCGACGCTCCTCGTCGGGTACGCGTTCACGCAAGGGACGCTCGCGAGGCTCGGGCCGCGCGCGCAGGCGCTCGTGTACGTCGTTTTGTTTCCAGCGGCGCTCATCGCGCTTCCGATCGCGATGCCGCACGAGCCACCGCAGCTCGCGGCACATCCGGCGCTCTCCGTGCTCGCGCTGCTCGTGACGACGGTCGGCGCGCCGTTCTTCGTGCTCTCGACGCTCGCGCCCGCCGTGCAGCGTTGGTTCTCCGCGACCGGCGAGCCGCACGCGAAGGATCCGTATTTCTTGTACGCAGCCTCGAACGTCGGATCGCTCGCGGCGCTCGCGCTCTATCCGCTCGTCATCGAGCCGTCGTTCGATCTCGGCGCGCAGTCGCGCGCGCTCCGCGTTGCGTTCGTGGTGCTCGCGCTTTTGTCGGCGGCGTGTGCGTCGAGAATGAAGCGCGATGGTGGCGCGCTCCACGCCATGCGCGGCGCGCCAATCGCGTGGACGCGCCGGCTCCGTTGGGTGATCTTGGCCGCGGTTCCGTCGGCGGAGCTCGTCGCGGTGACGTCGTACGTGACGACGGCGGTCGCGCCCGCGCCGCTTTTGTGGGCCGTTCCGCTCGCGGCGTATCTGCTGTCGTTCGTCGTCGTCTTCGCGAAGAAGCCGATCGTGAATCACGCGAGCGTCACGCGGCGGCTTCCGTTCGCCATCGTCGTCGGGATGCTCCTCATCGTGACGGACGCGAACTCACCGGCGTGGCTCGTGATCGCGCTTCACGTCGTCGTGCTCTTCGTCGTCGCCGTGTTTTGTCATGGCGCGATCGCGGAAGATCGACCGGAGGTCGCGCGGCTTCCGGAGTTCTACACGTGGATGTCGCTCGGTGGCGCGGTCGGCGGCGCAGCGGCGGCGCTCGGTGCGCCGCTCGTGCTCAAGCAACCCATCGAGTATCCGGTGTGTTTGCTTCTCGCGCTCGCGTGTTTGCCCACGAGCAAGGCGCCGAAGTGGACGCGCGCGCTCGTCGCGGTGGCTATCGTGCTCGCGATCGCGAGCGATTGGATTTCGGAAGCTGGGCGGTGGGTCTGCTCGCGACCGCGGCGGCGGGCATCCCGGTGCTCGTCGCCTTCGCGCTCGACCGGCATCCGCGCGCGATGACGTGGGCGCTCGCCGGAATTCTTCTCGTGCGAACGTGGTCGGCCGATGCGCGCGGTCACGTGCTCGTGCGTGAGCGGAGCTTCTTCGGCGCGTTCTCCGTCGTGCGCGACATGGGCGAGACCGCGCTCATGCACGGCAACACGATGCACGGTCTCGAGCTCGAGCACTCGCACGACACGCCGACGCTCTATTACGCGCGCAGCGGTCCGATCGGCGACGTCATCGCGCTCGCGCGATCGCGCGATCGAACGCGACGCGTCGCGCTGGTCGGGCTCGGAGCAGGTACGCTCGCGACGTACGCGCGACCCGGCGAGACCTGGCGCTTCTTCGAGCTCGATCCCGCGGTGATTCGAATCGCGAAGGACGCGCGCTACTTCACGTTCCTCCGCGATGCGTTCGGCGATCATGCGGACATCGTCGCGGGCGATGCGCGCATCGAGCTCGCGCGCGACGAAGGCGATTGGGATTTGCTCGTCGTCGACGCGTTCACGTCCGACGCGATCCCGACGCATCTCCTCACGCGCGAGGCGTTCGCGATGTACCGGAAGAAGCTCGCTCCCGGCGCGCTCGTCGCGTGGCACGTGTCGAATCGTCAGCTGGATTTGAGCCCCGCGCTCGCCGCGCTCGCCGACGACGCGCGCTGGAGCATTTTGATACGGCACGACAACGAGCAGAACGCCGCGAGAAAATCGCCGTCGATTTGGATCGCGACCGCCGAGACGATGGCTGAGCTCGACGATCTCCGCGCGCACGGCTGGACCGACGTCGCGCGTCGTCCGGGTTTTCGCTGTTGGACCGACGAGCGCGCGTCGATCGTGACGGTGTGGAAGTAGATGCCAAGGCTGCTAAGCTGGGCGTCGTGCTCACGCTGACGGGGACGCTGCTCGCTGCGAAGTACCGCGTGGGCGCACGCCTCGGCAGCGGTGGAATGGGCGAGGTCTACGAGGCCATCCAAGAAGATCTCGGTCGTCGCGTCGCGATCAAAGTGATGAGCGGGCCGATGGCGAGCGACCCGCAGCTCTTGCAACGTTTTCAGCGCGAGGCGCGCGCGGTCGCGGCGCTCGGACATCCGCACATCGTCGCCGTCACCGACTTTCAGGACAATCCGGGCGAGCCGCCGTTCTTGGTGATGGAGCGTCTCGTCGGCGAGTCGCTCGGCGATCTGCTCGAGCGCGAGCCGATGATCGAGCCGCACCGCGCGTGCCGCATCGCCGAACAAACGCTCTCGGCGCTCGCCGCCGCGCACGACGCGGGCCTCATCCACCGCGACGTGAAGCCCGACAACATTTTCATCTGCAGAACGGACACGGGCTCCGAGCTCGTGAAGCTGCTCGACTTCGGCGTCGCGAAGGCGCTCGAAGAAAATCAAGGCAAGCTGACGAGCACCGGCGCGGTCGTCGGCACGCTCGTCTACATGGCGCCGGAGCAAGCGCGCGGCGAGCACATCGACGCGCGCGCGGACGTCTACGCGCTCGGCGCGTGCCTCTATCACATGCTCGCGGGTCAAGTTCCGTTCCCGGCGACGACCGCCGCGCGACTCTTGAGCGCGGTCTGCAGCGAAGCGCCCATGCCGCTCGGTTCGCTGCGGCCCGACCTCGACGCGAACCTCATCGCGATCGTCACGCACGCGATGGAGCGCAGCGCGGCATATCGCTTCCCCTCGGCGCGCGCGATGATGGGCGCGCTCGGCGCGTATTTGCGCGGCGATCCGAACGTGATGCTCGAGAGCTCGGGCCCGCGCACCGATCCCATGTCGGCCACCGCGCTCGCCGGCCCGCTCGCGTATTCCACCGGCGCGCCGGTTCCCTACTCGGGAACGCCGCGCCCGCTCACGCCGCAGAACTACGTGATTCAGAGCGCGCCGCCGCCGTCGCCTGGTCCGTACATGCATCCGGGGAGCGGAGGTGGCGTCGTCGTTCCGCCGTATGGTCTCGCGCCGTCGGCCGCGCCGCCTGCACGCGGTGGAGTCGGTGGGCTCGCGATCATCGCGACGCTCTTGATCGCGATCGGCGCGGGCGCAGCCGGCTTCGCGCTCTACATGCGATCGAAACAATCGACGACCGCCGTCGCAGCGACGGCGCCGCCCACCGTGACGACGCCGCCAACCGTCAACCTCGTCGGCAACGCACAACAAGGCAGCGACATCGCGCCGCTCGGGTCGAGCTCGGTCGCGTTCACGATGCCGACGATCCCGACGTTCGCGCAACAATCGATCAACACGCCGCCCGTGAACACGGCGTCGAACGCTGCACTGAACGGACAGACGACCGCGCAGCTGATTGGCACGCTGACGAAAGCACACCAGTCCGGCGACGGACGAACATGCCTCGACGCGTACGACAAGCTCCGCGCGCAACCCGACTTCAGCGATCCCGCGAACGGCTACGCGATGATCCACGGCGACTGCTTGATGTCGGCGGGTCGCTGCGACGAAGGCCGCAAGATCATCCGCGACTACTTCTCGACGCCGCGCCCCGTCATGCAACAGATGACGCCGCAGCAGATCGAACAAACCGTTTCGTCGATGGCGCAGATGTACTGCCCCACTTCGCAGCTCGCGCCCGCGGAGCGCGCGCAACGCGCGCAGACGCTCCTTTATCGATCGCAGAGCTCGAAGGACACGGCGGGCGCGGCGAAGTACGCCGACGAGCTCGCTTCGCAAATCCCGTCGCTCCCGCGCGCGAGCGAAGACGACAACCGGAAGATCATCGGTTACGAGTACGCGATCGGAAAGGCGTACGCCGAAGCGAACCGTTGCGCCGAAGCCCGCAGGCACTTCCGAAACGAGTGCTCGCTGTCGTCGCCGGCGAACCCCGACAACTGCGCGAACAGCTTGCTCAACCAACACCCGATGTGCAAAACGGGGCCATGATCGAAGACCGCGGAGCCATTCGGGTCGAGCAGCGCGGCGCGATCGCCGTGTGGACGATCGATCGTCAAGAACGCTCGAACAGCCTCTCTCGCGAAACGCTCCTTTCCTTCGGGAAACTCGCGCGGGAATGCGTGCAGAATGCAACTATTCGCGCCATCGTCATCACGGGCGCGGGCGAGAAGGCGTTCTGTGCGGGCGCGGATTTGAAAGAGCGTCAAGGCATGAGCGAGAACGACGTGCGAAGGCAAGTCGAGCTCTATCGCAGCGAGCTCGGGCCGCTCGATCGATCGCCCGTGCCGGTCGTCGCGGCGATCAACGGCGCCGCGTTCGGTGGCGGGCTCGAGCTCGCGCTCGTGTGCGACCTGCGCGTCGGCGCGGCGCACTGCAAATTGGGTTTGCCCGAGACGAGCCTCGGGATCATTCCCGGCGCGGGCGGAACGCAGCGCCTCGGTCGCATCGTCGGCGAGGCGCGCGCGAAGGAAATGATTCTGCTCGCGCGTCCGATCGACGCCGAGACCGCCCTCGCATGGGGACTGCTCAACCGCGTGACGCCCGCCGGGAAGAACGTCGTCGATGACGTGGTGGAGTGGCTCGCGCCCGTCGCGAACGGCGCGCCGCTCGCACAGGCTGCTGCGCTCGAAGCGATCGATCGCTCATTCGACGTGACGCTCGAGATGGGGCTCGAGCTCGAGAAGGTGAGCTACGACAAAGTCCTCGTCAGCGAGGATCGCCGCGAGGCGCTCGCCGCGTTCGCGGAGAAGCGAAAGCCGACATTCAAGGGCCGCTGAAGAATATTTTCGCGGTTTCAACGTAAAACGGACATGCGTCGCTTTCTTCTCATCGTCTTTCTCACGGGGTGCGGCCCGTCGCTCGACAAAGTCGTTCGGACGACGCAGACGTTCGGCGTGCAGCAGCGCTGCGCGCAAGGTCCGTTCGAGATCCACGTTCCCGCTTTCGGCTCGCGCTGGGGCGAGGATGTCCTCGTCGAAGCGCGCGGCAACGGCGTGAACGGGCATTCGTCGATCAGCTACGGGCATCAGGTCCTCACCGAAGACTTCTCGAGCTCCGCGACGAACACGAGCGCGTGCATGCTCTCCGACGCGGACCGCGCGGCGGCCGTGACGGGCGGACCAGCGATCACGATGCCGACGACGACCGCGCCGAGCGGCGCGAGCACCGACGCGACCGCGAACCAAACGACCGCGCCGCCGATCGCGCTCGTCCCCGCTGCGATGCCGTACACCTTCATCGCGAGCACGGAGATCGCGCACTACCACCAAGAAGTCGACGACTGGTCCAAGTCGAAGGACATCTTGAAGCGCGGCCAGGACATGAAGATCGTCTTCTGGTCGGAGCATCCGCTCGATCTGCAAGGGACGGTGTTCGTCGTCACGCACAGCGAGATGGTCGCGCCGGGCGGCAACGACAAGAAGTGGGAAGCGCACCTCGACGAAGTGAGATCCGACGCCGAGAAGGAGCGGATCGCGCGCGAGGCAGAGGCGAAGAAAAAACAAGAAGAAGACGAAGCGAAGGCGCGCGAGAAGCAGCGCTGCGCCGCGATCACCGGGGCGGACAAGAAGTGTCACGACGATGGGTTCATGACGAGCACCGAGCTCGCTGCGTACAACGCGTTCCAATCGAAGTGCGAGGATCTCGCGCGCAAGAACCAGACGGACCAAGCGTGCCGCGACGACGGATGGCGCAACGACAACGAGCGCCCCGATTTCCATCCGGCTCCGCCAACGCAGGTGAACGCGACGCCCGAGCCGCAGAAGCCGCAAGGGCACGCCGCGGATCGTCCGCCGCCCGCACCGCAAGCGGAGACGCAGCCGCCGAAGCCGAGCGATCACGCGGAGTGGATCGCAGGCAGTTGGCAATGGAGCGGCTTCGATTGGGTGTGGCTCGGGGGCGGATGGCGCGTGCCCGATCAAGATCGCGCGCAGCGTCTGACCGCGATCGCGCCGAGCGCGCCGCCGCCCGCGCAAGTCGATGTTCGTCCGCCGCAACCGATCGCGTCGGCCGTGTGGGCCGATGGATATTGGCACTACGCAAACGGGCGATGGGTTTGGGTCGCGGGACACTGGGCGGTTCCGCCGCGCGCGGGCGCGACGTGGAGACCGAGCACGTGGGTTCCCGACGGCGTGCAGCTCCGGCTCGATCCGGGTGGGTGGCGATGACGCGCGCGCTTTCGCGATGGTCACTGCTACATTCCGCAGCGTCATGGGAAATCAAGATCACGAGCTCGACGATCTCGTCTCTGCGCTTTTGAAGAGCTACCGCGCCGATGCGCGCGGACATCACATCAACCGACGGTTTTTGCCGTCGCGCGCCGAGATCATCGAAATCCTCCAGCTGCTCTTTCAAGTGCTCTACCCGGGTTATGTCGGGCGGCAGGGTCTGACGGACGAAGAAGTCGGCTACCACGTCGGCACGCTTCTCTCGACGTTGCGCGACAAGCTCGCGCGACAAATCGAGCAGTGCCTCTGTCACGAGGCCGAGGCGCAGCACGCCGAGGATCACGCGTCGTGCGCGCCACAAGCGAAGACGCTCGCGTCGACGTTCCTCGCGAAGCTCCCCGCGCTCCGCGCGACGCTGCTCGACGACGTGCAAGCCGCGTTCGACGGCGATCCCGCCGCGACGAACCTCGACGAGATCATCCTCGCGTATCCCGGTTTGCTCGCCGTCACGGTGTATCGCCTCGCGCACGAGCTCTTCGCGATGGGCGTGCCGCTCATGCCGCGCATCATGACGGAGTGGGCGCACGCGCGAACCGGCACGGACATTCATCCCGGCGCGCACATCGGCAAGAGCTTCTTCATCGATCACGCGACGGGCGTCGTCATCGGCGAGACGTCGCACATCGGGTCGCACGTGAAGCTCTATCAAGGCGTCACGCTCGGCGCGATGTCGCATCCGCGCGACGAGAGCGGTCGCGTGATCCGCAACACGAAGCGTCACCCGACGGTGCAAGACGGCGTGACGGTCTACGCGAACGCGACGGTGCTCGGCGGCGAGACCGTGCTCGGCGAGAAGAGCATCATCGGTGGCGGCGTGTTCTTGACGGAGAGCGTGCCGAGCGGATCGCGCGTCGCGATCACGCCGCCCGAGCTCCGCGTCGTCGTTCCACCCGAGAGCTGAAGATCACGCCTCGACTGGCGACACGCACGTCACGCACGGCCTTCGACGAGTCGTACGCGTTGTGGAACGCGGAGATGTCGTGCAGAAAGTCGTCAACGCTCGCTGTCGAGGTGCTTCATCTGCTCGGCAGCGTAGCGCGTGCCCGCGATCGCGTCGTGCGGGACGAGCTTCTCGAGCGCGGTGACGTCGGCGGCGGTGAGCGGTTTGTCGAGAACATCGAGCGCGTCATCGAGCTGCGCGCGCGTGCGCGCACCGACGAGCGGCATGAACCCGGGTTTCTTCGTGATGACCCACGCGAGCATCAGCTGCGCTGGCGTCATCTTGTGATCGCCCGCGAACGAGCGGATGCGATCGACCACTGCTGCGTTTTTTTCCTCTGCGAAGCGCGGGAGGTATGCGCGAAAATCTCCGCGGCCCGACGGTTTGCTCCCCGTGAGCAGACCGCGCGAGAAGATTCCATAGAGCGTCGCGCCGATCTTCATCGACTCGAGCGCGGGAAAATCTTCTCTTCGGGTCCGCGCGACGCTATCGAATATTCGATCTGCAAATCGACGATCGGATGAACCGCGTGTGCGCGTTGGATCGTTTCGACGCCGACCTCGGAGAGCCCGACGTGCTTCACGTAACCGGATTTGATCAAACCGGCGACGGCACCCACGGTGTCCTCGATGGGCACGTTCGGGTCGAGGCGCGCCGGGCGGTACACGTCGATGACGTCCGCGCCGAGACGCTTCAAGCTGTACGCGGCGAACGTCGACACCACAGCGGGACGGTTGTCGACGCCCAACCAAGATCCGTCCGGCCCGCGGAGCGCGCCGAACTTCACCGATAGCTGCACTTTGTCGCGTAGCCCTTTGATCGCGCGGCCGATGAGCATCTCGTTGTGGCCCATGCCGTAGAAGTCGCCCGTGTCGAGGAACGTCACGCCGCGCTCGATCGCGCGGCGAATCGTCGCCTCGCTCTCGGCGTCGTCCGACGCGCCGTACATGCCCGACATGCCCATGCAACCGAGCCCGATGCGCGATGTGTTCATGCCGATGAATCTACGCACCGTGACGAATACATCCAGTAGATAAGACGTATGGCAAACATTCACGGCAGTTATGGTCGGGATCTCGACCTCAATCTGCTGCGCGTCTTTCTCGTCGTCGCGGATGCGCGCTCCGTGACGCGCGCCGCGGAGCGGCTTTATCTGACGCAGCCTGCGGTGAGCGCGGCGATCAAGCGGCTCGATCGAGCGGTGGGTGCATCGCTCTTCGCGCGCCAAGGTCGGGGGCTCGTGCTCACCGCGCGCGGCGCCGAGCTCGCGACGCGCGTTCGCCCGCATCTCGAGAAGCTCGTTCGGTTCGCGCTGTCGCCCGGCGCGTTCGACGCGAAGACGAGCGAGCGCACGATTCGACTCGGACTCTCCGACGCCGCCGAGATGTGGCTCCTGCCGCCGCTTCTTCGATGGCTCGAACGCGAGGCGCCGCGCATGACGCTCGTCGCCGTGCCGGTTCAGTTTCGCACGGTAGGCGACGCGCTCGCATCGGAGCGCGTGGATGTCGCGGTCACCGTCGCCGACGATCTTCCGACGAGCGTGAAGCGCGAGGCGCTCTTCGTTGGCTCTGGGTTCGTGTGTCTCTACCATCCGCGGCGCGTACGATTGCCGCGACGACTCACGACGGAGCAATACCTTGCGCACGAGCACGTGGTCGTCTCGTACAACGGCGACACGCGCGGCGTCGTCGAAGACATGCTCGGTTTGCGGAGGCGCGTGCGTTGCTCGGTGTCGAGCTTTCAGACCGTGGGCGTCGTCGTCGACGGCACCGCGATGCTCGCGACGGTGCCGGCGGTCGTCGCGCACGCGATGATGATGCGCCATCCGCGATTGCGAATCGCGGAGCTTCCGTTCGCGATGGGCCAAACGCCGCTCGAGCTGCTCTGGCGCGGTGCCGTCGACGACGACGACGCGCAGCGCTTCGTGCGTGGCGCGATCACCGCTCTCGCGCGGGGAATCGCGCCGCAACGCGACGCGCGAGCTGACCGAGCGCGGGCGTCGCGCACGCGTAGAGCGCGGGGAGCCAGATCGGAATTCGCATCGCGTCGGGCTCGAGATAAAAAAATCCGTGATTGACCGCTTCGGCGATCGGTCCACCAATCGCGCCGACGACGAGGAGCATCGTGCCGACGCGCGAGCCATCGACGTCGCGATGAATCACGATCGCCGCGACGGAGATGACCACGAGCTTCGTCGTCGCCTGTGCGGGGAGAAGCCCGCTCGCCGCGTACATCACAGCGAACGCGAGGAGAGCGCGCGCGACCGCCGCACGCGAAGGAAGCTTCGTGGAACCGCCGAGCGCGGACCAACCCGCGACGTAAAGCGCGCCTCCGAACGCCGCCGCGCATCCCATCAGCAGCGGAACCCACCACGCCGATCCGTACGCAACGGGCGCGACGTACGCGAGCGTCTTCGTGTGGACGTGCACCGAGTCGAGGAGCGTGAGAGCAATCGCGCCGATCGCGAACAGCGCGGCGAACGCCCGCGCGGAAATCGGAGCCTTCATTTGCGCGCGGCGAGGCGCGACGCCATCAAGCGGGCGAGCCCGTAGATCGACTCTTGAGGGTTCACGCCGAGGCTCGTCGGAAAAACCGAGCCGTCGATCACGTAGAGGTTCTCGATGCGGTGATGGCGCAAGTCCTCGCTGCGCACGATCGAGCGCGATGCGTCGTCGCCCATCATGCAGCCGCCCATCAAGTGCGCTGTGAACACGGCCACGCGTCCGACGTCGTAAGCGGCCGCGTCGATCGCGTGATCGATGTCGGACTTCGATTTCATGTGCACGGCCGGATCGTGCAGCGTGACCACTTCTTTCGCGCCGCTCGCGAATTGCATCTCGGCGAGGCGCTTTTGTGCGAACCGAAACGCGTTCCAAATCTTCGGCGGGATCGGATAGTCGAGGAGCGGCGCGCCCGACGCGCGAAGCGTGACGCGTCCGCCGATGACGTCGTCGTGGAAGCCGTCGATCGCGATCGCGACGTGCGTCGCGGAATATTTCCAGCGCATCTCCGCGGCGAGGTGCTCCGCGCCGAACCCGGGGAACACACCCGCCGAAAGCGACGGGTAGTACGGCGCGGCCTCGAGGAAGAAACCGACGTCGTCGCCGCGATGCGCGAAGTGGTGCGAGGCGGCGCTTTGCGGCGCGCCGTGGTCCGAGTGAATTTCTTCGTCGTAGATGCCGCCGCTTCCGACGACGGGATGAACGAACGTGCGCGCGCCAACACGCCCGCCGTCGTCGATTCCGGATCGCAAGAGAAGAGCAGGCGAGTTGATCGCGCCGCCGCTCGCGACGAACCGCTTCGCTTTGACGGTGAGCTTCTTGCCGGTGGGCGCGATGCCTTCGGCGTCGAGGAGCGTCGCCGTGAGCGAGTCGATCGCGTTGCCCTTCGATTCGAGTCGTTCGGCGCGCGCGCGGAACACGAGCTTCGCGCCCGCGTCGATCGCGTCGGGCACCATCGTCACGAGCATGGAGCGCTTCGCGTTGACCGGACAACCGAGCCCGCAAAAACCGGTCTGCATGCACGCGTACACGTTGCGGCGAAGCGTGTCGACCTCCCAACCCATCGCCTTGCAACCGTCGAAGAGCTTCTTGTTGTTCGCGTTGAGCGACGATTCGGGCACTTTGGCGATCGCGAGTCGCTTCTCGATCGCCTCGTAATGCGGAACGAGATCGGCGTAGGCGAATCCCTTGACGGCGTATTTGTCGCGCCATGTTTGGAGCACGTCTTCGGGCGTGCGAAAGCTCGTCGTCCAGTTCACGACGGTGGTGCCGCCGACGGTCTTGCCTTGGAGAACGGAGATCGCGAGGTCCTTCGTCGCTCGCGTGCCGCCTTCTTGATAGAGGCGCGCGGTGACGTCGCGCTCGCGCATCGTGAAGTCGTTCGAGGTGTAGTAGCCGCCCTCTTCGATCATCACGACGCTCAGGCCTGCTTCGGCGAGCACGGCCGCGGTGACCGCGCCGCCCGCGCCGGTGCCGACGATGCACACGTCGCACGAGAGGTTGAGATCGCTCGTGGCCGCGGAGCCGTCGATGACGTTGGGGCTAGACCGAATGAGCGCGAGCTTCGTCATGACTCCACTCCTGCCTTCGAGTCGTCGTACGCCATCGCGTTGAGCCCGGTCGGAGGCGAGTAACCGATCGCGGGCCACTGCGTTTCGTCCGCGTACGCGATCGCGAGACAAATGCGGCGGAGCGCGTGATACCCGGTGCGGCGAAGCGCGAGGCGGCTGTCTCGCCAACCGCGCAGAACGGCGTCTTGCGATTCGGGCGAGAGGCGCGTGAATGGGAGAACGCGTCCGTCGAAGATCAAACCGGGCAGCGCGTTCTCGAAGAGACCGAGGAGCTTGTCGAAATCCGACCGCGCTTCGTCGGGCGCGCGGCGCAGCAGATCGTCGACGCCGTGCGCGACCGCGACCGCGTCCGCCGTGGGCGGCACGACGCGCTTCGCGATCGCGACGAGCACCTGAAAGTGGCTCGCGCTGACGACCGCGAGCGCCTTCGTGGGCGCGGCGATTTCTTTCGTCGGAAGCACGGCGAGCGTGCCGCCTCCGAGGATGAGCACCGCGCCGCCGATGAGCCCGCGTTTGAGAAAGGTTCGCCGATTCACTGGCGCGCAGCATACTCTCGAAACGATGAAGGACCATCACGAGTCGAGCGCCGCGCTCCCGCTCATCGTGGTGTCGGTTTTCATGCTCGCCGTGATGGCGGGTGGGTTCTTCGTGGTGAAGAAATTCCACGTCGACACGGTCGCGCCCGCGACGACGATTCCGACCTCGCGCCCGCTACCGCCGCCGACTCCGACCCCGACTCCGATTCCGACCCCGACTCCGATTCCGACTCCGCTCCCGATGCCGACCGGCACCGTCACGATCGAGTCGCCGACGGGCTCGACGAGCTCCCCGCCGAACACCATCTCGACGGTCGCGCGCCTTCGGCCCGGCTTTCGCGCTTGCTACAACAAAGGCCTCGCCGAGGATCCTTCGATGAGCGGAAACCTCATCATCGAGATCGAGATCTCCGGGAGTGGCGACGTGACGAACGTCACCAAGGTCGGTGGCCTCGGTCTCAGCAGCACCGTCGAGTCGTGCATCATCCACCGCGCGCGTGGTGCGTCATTCGACGCACCGGGCGGTGCGGGAGCGAAAGTCCGCGTTCCCGTGACGTTCGTGAAAGCATGAGCGCACGATGAGATCTTGTCTCTTCTGGGCGACCGCGGCATTGTGTGTAGAATGCAATAAAACGCCGCCAACACCGGCAAAGGCGATCGATGCGCACGACGCTGCTCCCGCGGCGTCCGCGTCCGCCCGCAAGAGCGCGCGCGACGTCTTGGCGGCTCGCCGGCGCGAAGCGGATGCAGGCTTCTCACCCGACGCCGACTTCGCGACGAAGCGAAAGGCGTATTGGACGGCGATGATTCGCGGACGCAAGGCGACGATCGCGAAGAGGTATCCGGACGCCTACGCAGCCTTCGACGCGGCGCTCGTCGCGATCCCGCACGATGCACGCGCGCTCAGCGAGAAGGGATACGCCGAGCTCCTCGCGGGTGATCTCGTCGGTGCCGGCGAGGATTTCGACGCTGCGAGGAGCTTGGGCGAAGACTCGAAGCTCGCCGCGCAAACGTGGTTCAACATCGGTCTCTTGCGCGAGAAACAGGGTCGCGCACCCGAGGCTCATTCGGCGTTCGCCGCATCGCAGAAGCTCGTCCCGAGCGCGGCGGCAGCGGCGAAGCTCGGCGCGGCGGAGGTGTGCTCCGCCGAGATCACCGAGTCGGCGTCGAGTCTCGAAGTTGCGCACAACTGGGTCGAGGCCGATGGGCTCTTCGGCGGGACCGAGACGGACGAGACGAAAGCACGAACGCATCTATGTCGTTTCAACCTCTCCGCCGATGCGAGCGAGGCGACCACGAACGTCTGCGACGACGATCCTCCGTACAACGTGGCGAAGGATTACATGTGGTTCAACTATCACGGCGCCATCATCTTCCCCGGCCCGGGCAAGCTGCTCTTCTTCTTCGACGCCGGAATGGAAGGTGGGTGGCCGGCGAAGTGTCAGGCGACGCACGGTGCGATGGGAAGTATCGGAACCGATCTGTTGTGGATCGACACCACGACGAGCGGCCAACAATCCGTGCTCGTGAGCGATGCGGACGATGCGATCGCGAAGGGCGCGAATCCGGACTCGATCGTCGACGAATGGAACGCCGGCAAGTGCGCGGACGGTGCGGGCTCGGAGACGTGGACGTTCTACGACAAGACGACGGGCGCGGGCTTGCTCACGGTGACGCTCGCGTTGCCGGTCGGGACGGACGAAACCGATCCACCCGTCAAAGTGAAGGTCGACAAACGCGTCGTCACGATCACCGGCGCTGGGTGCAACGAGCGACGCGCTCTCTAGTTCGACGTGCCCGGGAGCGTCGCGCTCGCGAGCCACTGGAAGCCGTCGATGAGCGCGGTCGAATCGAAGATCGCGTCGCTCACGTCCCAAATCGCGATGCGCAGTTGGACGATGTCGCCGGGGATGACGTTGCCGGCCGTCGTGAGCCAGTACGTTCCGCCGCCGATGAGGCAGGTTTGGTTCTTGGGCGCTTCGAAGCCGGTGCCCGCGAGCTGTGTCGCGCCGAGCGCGCACGAGATGCTCGACACGTTCGTGCCGCTGCACTGATTCGATTTCGAAGCCGCGTCGCACACGGAGAAGACGCTCGTGCCCGACGCGATGTTGATCGCGATCGGCCATTTTTGGTTATTCTGCGTGAGCGTCATCAGGTTCTTGTCGATCGGGTTCGCGATCGGCGAAGGCGTGCCGTTCGGCGTGTCGACGAGCGCGATGAACTGATCGTTGTAAGGCGTGCACACGTACTCGGGGAACTCGGCCGAGAAGAAGTACGAGTTGAACGAGAACGCGCGCGCGTTCGTCGGTGCGCGAATCGTGAGGACGAGCATCACGGAGTCGTTGGCGGTCGCCGGGTCCGTGATGTTGCCGCAGTTCGGCGCGGCGGGGAGCTCGTTCGCCGCTTTGAGCGGCGGGTTCGCCGTTGCGAGCCAATCCTTGATGCAGAGCGTGTTCGTGCACGTGGAGATGTCGACCGCGTTTTGCGGGTTGTCCGAGTAGCTCACGTTCTGCCCGTTCGGCGCGCCGCCGTTCGGACCGGGCGTCGTCTGCGTCGCGTCGGCCGCGGTGCCGTTCGAGAGCACGATGAGCGATTGCCCGTTGAGCGGGAGAATGTTCGCGCCGAATTTTCCGCGAATGGAGTGACCGGTGTGATCGCTCACGTTCGTTCCGTCGGCGCGAACGAGCTGCGCGCTGAGCAGGCCCCACGTCTTTTGCGGGAGCGGCGGGTTCGCGGTCGTCGTGCGGCAGATGCCGATCGCTTTCGCGAAGTCGCTCGCGGTCGTCGAGTTCGTCGCGAGGTTCGAGTCGCACGGTTGCGTGTCGACGTTGTCGAAGAGATCGACGAGGCCGTTGCAGTTGTCGTCGACGCCGTTGCCGACGACTTCGACCGCGCCCGGGTTCACGAGCTCGGGCTCCGCGCCGCACGGACCGGGTTTGTCGCAGCAGTCGCCGTCGGAGACTTTCCAGCCGTCGCCGTCGCAGTCGGTCGTCGACGAGTCACACGGCGTGCACGCGCTCGAAATGCATTTGTCCGTGCCTTGGCATACGAAGCCGCATTTCCCGCAGTTTTTCTGATCGTCCGTCGTGTCGACACAGAAGTTTCCGCACTTCGTCAAACCCGCGCCGCACGTGAGCGCGCACTGACCTTGCGAGCACACTTGTCCGCCGGGGCACGCGTTGCCGCATTTGCCGCAGTTCGACGGATCGACTTTGAGATCGACGCATGCTTGTCCGCACTGCGACGTGCCGCCGAGACACGTCGTGTTGCATCCGCCTTGCGTGCACACGAGACTGCCCGGGCACACGTTGCCGCAGAAGCCGCAGTTTTTCGGATCGCTCTGCGTGTCGACGCACAGGTTCGCGCACTTCGTCGTGCCGCCGTTGCAATCGAGCGCGCACTGCCCGCCCGAGCACACTTGACCGACGGGACACGCGTTGCCGCACGTGCCGCAGTTCGCGGGATCGTTCTCGACGTCGACGCATTTGTCGGCGCACTGCGTGCTGCCGCCGTTGCAGACGCTGCTCGTGCACGATCCCGAAACGCACGATTGGCCCGTCGAGCATTTCGTTCCGCACGTGCCGCAATTGTTCGGATCGAACTGCGTGACGGTGCAGGTGTTTCCGCAAAGCTGCGCGCCGTTTCCGCAGCCGCCGGTTCCACCTTCGCCCGTGTCGTCGATCAACGGAGATCGTTCTCCGCACCCACCCATGAGCGCGCTCACGACGAACGCGATGAAAGCCAAGATCCAAAGCCTTCGCATGGGTCGGAGCGTACTCCCGTTTTTTCGCGTGTGCCCGTGCGGCTTACTTAAAGATCACTTCGATTTGATCGTTTCGCGCGGACGGGAAGTCGACATGCGGCAGCGTGAGGGAACCGGCGAGGCCGGCGCAGGACATTCACCAGACTTCGAGGACGCCGGGCTTGGCCGCAATCATCGACTGGCGAAGGTCCAGCTGCGGCCCGGCCGCGCAGTCTCGCTGCCGCAGGTTGACAGCCACGACCAGACAAGACTCGATTGGTCGATGCGAATGCTGCTTCGGTGAAACTTCACGCTGTCACGGTATTGCGTTGAACCGAGACTCGCTTCGATGTAGGTCACCCGCCCGCCATGAAAGCCATCGCAGCATTCACCTGTGCTTTTTTGGGTCTCTCCTCCGCGTGCGCGACGGGAACGGTCGCCGTCGGTGACGGTGGAATCGTCTTCAACAACGGCGACGACGCGACGCCTGGCAAACACGACGGCGGAACGACGTGTAGCGGCACGATGTGCAGCGGCGTCTGCGTCGATCTCGCGAACGATCCGAACAACTGCGGTGGCTGCGGCGTTCCGTGCGACGCGAGCTCGGTGTGCTCGGGCAGTCAGTGCGTTCCCGTCACCGCGTCGAACGAGCCACCAGTCGGCATCTGCGCCCACTCGCTCTGCACGTCGGGTTCGTACCTCGACGAAGGCTGCGATGACGTGGCCTGCACCGTCGTGATCTGCGACTACGCGTATCTGGGCGACACCTATTGCTGCGACACGGCATGGGACTCGGAGTGCATCGCCGAGGTCGACACGTACTGCGCGCCGTATTCGTGTCAGTGACGTGCGCTCACGCATGAGCTAAATTGCGACGGAGCGAGGTCTCCATGCGCTTCATCGGACCTGCGTGTGTCTTCTTGCTCGCGTGCGCGACGGGCACGGCGAGCGACGATGTTTCTCAAATCGACTCCGGCGCGACGCTGGACGCGTCGCAGGGTCAAGACTCGAGCTCGTCAAAAGATTCGAGCGTCACCGGCACCGACTCCGGCGGCGCGAAGGACACGGGGACGACGCAGGACAGCGGCGGCGGCAACTGCGGCGGGCAATGCACGAACACGCAGACGTGCTGCAACAGCACGTGCGTCGACACGACGAACGATCCGAACAACTGCAACACGTGCGGGTTCGCGTGCACCAACGGAAACTCGTGCTGCTCGAGCACGTGCACGAACACGATGGGCAGCGACAACGCGAACTGCGGCGGATGCGGCGTGCCGTGCTCCGGAACGTGCGTCAACGGAGTGTGTCAGCAGAACAACACGTGCACGGTCGACTTGGGAAATTGCGCGCACTCGCCGTGCGTGACGGGCGCCGCGCTCGGTAAGCTGTGTGACTTCACCGACGAGGGACTCGTCCTCGCCGTCTGCACCGTTCAGGCGGCGTGTTGCTCGACGTCGTGGACCGCCGCGTGCGTGTTGATCGCGAAAGGGCTCGAGACGAACAGCTGCAGCGGCTGCTGATCACATCCCGCGTTCATTCACCTGGCGTCGGCGGGACGCTCTGCTTCTCGTCGGATTTCTTTTTCTTGCCGCCAGCCGCTGCGTCGCGCGGCGCATCGCCGACGTCGATCGCGACTTCGCCGAAGATGACCTGCATCTTGTTTCCGCTCGGCGGCGCGAGCTTCACTTCGAGCGTCTTCGCGCGGATGACGGTGTTGTCCTTCACCGTGCCGGAGAGGTGAATCGAGTCCGCGTCGAACTCGCCGGCGATCTCGCCTTGCGAAACGAGCGAGCCGACGTGCACCTTGCCGCTCACCGCGCCCGACGTGCTCACGTGGAGCGATGGCGCATTGAGATCGCCGTCGATCTTTCCGCGCACCTCGACGGGACACTTCGACGTGAGCGAGCCACGAAACTCCGTGCCTTCTTCGACCAGCGTCTTCTTCTCATCCATGGCTTATGTTCTCCGTCCGTTCTGGCTACGCGTAATCTTCATGCGGAGCTTGCTGCCTGGCTCGAAGCCGAACAGCGTGGGCTCGTCCGATTGTTGAACCGATCCAACGAGCACTCCGCCCGTCGTGACGATGAGGCGACGCGGCCCGACGATGCCGGGACCTTTGTCGCCTTCGAAAAATTGTCCGTGAATGGTGATGTGGCCGCTGCCCTTGATGCTGCAGCCCGCGAGCACGCCCTCGCTTCCGACGACGAGCTCGGTGCCTTCGCCGAGCGCGATCGAGCATTGCTCGAAGCGGCTCTCGATCTCGACGCTCGCGCCGGAGTCGAACTCGAGCGCTGCGAATCGCAGCACGTCGCCCGCGCCGAAGTAACGGACGTTCTTCGCGCGCATTCCGCCTTCGGGTTCTTTGCCGGTGAGCGCGGCGAGCGCCGCTTCGCCTTGCACGCGCTTCGAGAGCTCGTCGGGTGAGACGTCGGCCCACTCGATCACGATCGCGCCGAGCGCCGCGTCGGTCATCACGATGCCGGCGATGCGTGCGCCCGTGAGCACGGTCTGCTCGAGCTTCGCCTTCTCGAGGTTCGCCTTGCGCATGTCGGCGCTCGTGAAGTTCGCGCGCACGAGGTTCGCGTTCGACAAATCCGCTTTGTTGAAATTCGCGCGCGTGAAGTTCGCCGCGGTCGCGCCAATCGACGGAAGCTGCGCGTCGTCGAAGCTCGCCTCGGTGAAGTCCGCTTCTTCGAGGTTCGCCTCTTCGAGGTTCGCGCCGGAGAGATTCGCCTTCGTCGCCTTGACGCCGCCGAGGTAGCACTCGACGAGCTCGCACCGCGAGAGGTCCGCGCCTGCCAAGTCGGCGCCGCCGAGGTTCGCCGAGTCGAACTGCGCGTGCGACGCCTTCGCGCCGCGCAAGCTCGCGCCGGTGGAGATCGCATCCTTCGAGGTTCGCGCGGCCGAGGTTCGCGCCCGCGAGGTTCGCCTTCTGCAGGTTCGCGCCTTCGAGGTCCGCGCCGTCGAGGTTTGCTTCGCGCAGGTCCGCGCCCGCGAGGTACGCCTCGCGCAAGCTCGCGTTCTTGAGGACGGCCTTTTGCAAATCGCGCCCTCGAGGTTCGCGCCTTCGAGATCGCAGCGGCGCATGCTGGCGCCCGCGAGCTTCGCGCCTTGGAGCTGCGCGGCCTTCAAATCGGCGCGATCGAGCTTCTCGCCCGCGGCGATTCTTTTTTCGACTTGCTCCTTCGTTTCCGCCATGTGCGTTACCCCGTTACCTCGTTACCCAGCTACCAACTTGCGCAGCTCGGCCACTTTTTGCGCGAACGGAACTTTGTCGATCGCCGTCGCGCGTTCTTCCTCGCCGAGCCGCGCGAGGACCACTTTGATCTCGAGGAGCGCCGCTTCGCGCGCCTTGCGCGCTTCGCGCTTCTTCTTGCCCTCGTCGTTCTTCTCGGCGAGCTCGAACGCTTCGTGCTGCTTGGCGAGCTCCTCGGTCAGCGTCGCGAGCCGCTTTCTTTCGACGGAGCGCTCTTCGTCGACGCTCTGGCTCACGGTCTCTTTTTTGTACGCGGTGAATCGCTCGACGATGCGCTTCGCGACGTCGATGTCGAGCCCCGTCGTCATCGCGATCTCGTCGGCGCGCGCGACGAAGAATGCGTCGAGCGTCGTCAGGCCCGCGGCGAACAGCTTGTCGATGGTGACTTTGCGCACCTGCGGAATTTGGAGCAGCAGCGAGTGCACGATGACGCCGTCGCGCCGGCTCTTCACCGCGTCGAGCGAGAACGCGCTCGGAATCAGCGCGACGAGCGGATCGTATGCCGCGAGAAGTCGCGCCGTCGATTCCGGATTGATCGCCATCCCCGACGACTCCGCGCAGAACTTCAGCGCGTTGCCGTACGCGTCGAGCGCGCCCGCGAGATCTTGAAGCTCGAGCTGATCGGCCATTTGGCGCACGGAACGAATCGCGGGCTCGCAGAGCTGGAGCCACTCGACGGTCGCTTGTCCGGATTTCACGTCGATCATGAAGTCGCGAACGTGGCGGAGGTGCACCGTCGCGAGCTGCAAGAAGAGATCGCGCGCGCTCGTGAGACCGCCGCTCGGAAATTTGTTTTCGCGCTGCGTGTTCGGGCCCGTGTCTTGTTGTTGCCCGCCGACGATCGCGCCGAAGCCCGCGTCGACGTCGTCGAGGAGCGCTTCGACGCTGTCCCACAGACTCTCGTTCGGTGCTTCGTTCACGGTGATCGTGGGTGCCGGCGGTTTGTGCGTGCGCGGCGGAGGCTCCATCGGTGGAATCGCGCCGAGCGTCGACGCTGCCGACTTCGGCTGCGCGGGCGGCGGTGGAGGCGGAGGAGCCTCGGGCGGTTTCTGCCGCGGGACGAGCGGCGGTCCGACTTCGAGCACGCGCGAGATGAGCACGGGCTGCGGCTGGATGGGCGGCGCCGGAACTGGAGCCGGAGCCCCCGGCTGCCGCTTGCCGTCGTCGCGCATCGTATCGATCAGCATCGGAGATCCCGCGACGTGATCGCAAGCACACAGTCGTCGTCACATGGAGATCCCTGCGACAAGGTGCGCTGACGCGATGTATGGTCGTTTTCCCCAAATTCCATGACGAAAGAGAAGCTCGAAGAGACCCTGGCGCGCATCGAAAGCGGCGGCGCGCCCAAGTACCACCAGAAGAACGCCGAGACCGGCAAGCTCTTCGCGCGCGAACGCATCGCGCGGCTCGTCGACGCAGGGCACGCTTCGTCGAAGACGCCGAGCTCGCGAACGACGCTCGATCCGGAGCTCCCCGCCGACGGCGTCGTCACGGGCACCGCGCACGATCGCGGGCCGCGCCGTCGCGATCATGGCGAACGACTCGACCGTCAAGGCCGGCTCGTGGGGCCGGCGCACGGTCGAGAAGATCCTCCGCATCCAAGAGACCGCGCGCGATCTGCGCGTGCCGATGCTCTACCTCGTCGACTCGGCGGGCGCGCGCATCACGGATCAGATCGAGATGTTCCCCGGCCGCCGCGGCGCGGGCCGCATCTTCTACAACCAGGTGCAGATGAGCGGCATGGTGCCGCAAGTCTGCCTGCTCTTCGGACCCAGCGCCGCGGGCGGCGCGTACATCCCGGCGTTCTGCGACGTCGTCGTGATGGTCGAAGGCAACGCGAGCATGTACCTCGGCTCGCCGCGCATGGCCGAGATGGTCATCGGCGAGAAGGTGACGCTCGAGGAGATGGGCGGCGCGAAGATGCACTGCTCGGTCTCGGGATGCGGCGACGTGCTCGTGAAGACCGAGGACGAAGCGATTGCATTCTGCAAACAATATTTGTCGTATCTGCCGCAGAATTTCGAGGCCCACACGCCGCCGCGCCGCTCGCGCGCGCGCCGAAGTCGAGCGGCAAGACGATCGAGGAGATCGTCCCGCGCGACGAGAACAAGTTCTTCGACATGATGGACGTCATCCACGAGATCATCGACGAGGACTCCTGGTGCGAGATCAAAGCGCTCTTCGCGAAGGAGATCCTCACCGGCTTCGCGCGCATCGAAGGGCGAGTCGTCGGCATCGTCGCGAACCAACCGAAGTAGCTCGGCGGCATCCTCTTCGTCGACTCGGCCGACAAAGCCGCGCGCTTCATCTGGCTGTGCGACGCGTTCAACGTGCCGCTCCTCTACTTGGCGGACGTTCCGGGCTTCATGATCGGCACGAAGGTCGAGCGGCAAGGGATCATCCGCGCGGGCGCGAAGATGATCGCTGCGGTGAGCGAGGCGACCGTGCCGAAGATCTGCGTCGTCGTGCGAAAGGCGTACGGCGCGGGTCTCTACGCGATGTGCGGTCCTGCGTTCGAGCCCGACGCGTGCATCGCGCTGCCGACGCGCGTCGATCGCGGTGATGGGACCGCACGCGGCGGTGAACGCGGTCTACTTCAACAAGATCCAAGAAGTGCCCGAGGGCCGGAGCGCGCACGCGTTCGTCGCGAAGCTCCAGCGAGGAGTATCGCGAGGACATCGACATCATGAAGCTCGCGAGCGAGCTCGTGATCGACGCGGTGATCCCCGGCGAGCGTTTGCGCGACGAGATCTCGACGCGATTCACGCGCTACGCGGCGAAGGTGGAGGCGAGGCCGAAGAGGAAGCACATGGTGCCGCCGGTTTGAGCGGAGACGGAGTCGGAGTCGGGGGCGGGGACGGAGACGGAGACGGAGACGGAGTCGGAGTTGGGGGCTGTGGAGTGGCGGCTCGCTCGGCTGATCCATTTTCGCGCGGTGCTCGGACGCGTCAAGGACGACGCCTTCGGCGTCGCCGCCTTCGGCGGTGCTTCGCATCCTTGACCCGTCCTCCGCGCCGCGCGTGGCGAGTGGTGCCTTCACTCGAGAGGGCGAAAGGAAACTTCCATGCTTCGAATTTACGAGACGTCACTTTCGATGATCAGGCGGTTGCGTGGCGTGATCTCAACGATCGAACGGCGTGATTCGGATCTCGCGCGTCAGCTTCGACGAGCTGCAAGCAGCGTTGCGCTCAACATTGCTGAAGGCTCGTACGCGAGAGGTCGCAATCGGCCGATGCTCTACAACGTCGCGCTTGGAAGCGCGAAAGAGACGCGCGCTTGCATCGATGTTGCGATGTCGCTCGGTTACGTCGATGCGTTCGATAGGCACCTCGACTCGGAGCTTCATTCGATCTGCGCTGTCTTGTACCGACTCACGAGGTGAGTCGGTAGAGCGTCGCTGCAATCCGGTCGAGACGATCGCGAAGCACTTCGTCGATCGTCTCGACGTGTGCGAAGACCTCGGCGACATCGAGACATGCGCGAACTTCTTGAGTAGAGCCGAGTGCGGTGCGAAACCGCATGCGTTCATTTCCGCCACTCGATCCGATCGCCTCTGCGGTGTTTAGAGCGATGCTGCTCGCAGCTCTGCGAAGCTGCCGCGCGAGATCCGGATCTCGTCGCGAAATCTCTTTCACGAGCGGAGCAATCAAGCGAAGCGTTTCGATGATGAATGGATAGATCTTCAGCATGGTGAGTCTCCTTCTCTCGCAATGGCGAGGACTCACCCCGACGCCACGGCGCGCAGGGCTGATCAAGGCTCGGCGAAGCCGACCGTCGCTCCTGCGACGGCTTGGCCTTGAGCAGCCCGAGCACCGTGGCACGATGAGAAACCCGAGCAAGACGCCCCCGAGACGGAGTCGGAGACGGAGTCGGGTGCGGAGACGGAGGCGGAGGCGGAGGGGACGGAGACGGACTTGGTCTCACCGACAACAAATCGTCTTCTGGTTCGTCAGCGAGACCGTGGCGGTCTTCGGGCCACTCGCCGCGCAGAGCGCGTTCACCGTCGCGTGGTACTTGAACGCGCGCGGCGCGTTGCCGGTCGCGGAGTCGGGGTCGCACGTGCCGTCGACCGGGAGCGTGACGAGCTTCGTGTTGCACGCCAGGTCGCTGAAGATGTCGAGTGACGCATTCGTGCATGTCGATGTGCTGAGGTCGCACGTGCACGCCGAGCATGAGAGATCGACCGCGTCGCCGACGACGAGCGGCGTCGGACCGAAGCCGCCCGGACACGTCGCCTGCACGCCATCATGCACGACGCACAGCGAGAGGCCCGTCGGGACATCGCCTTCGCAGAGCTGCTCGACGCACGCGGTGGGCGGCGTGCACATGCGACCCACTTTGCTTCCGACGTTGCTCGTGTTCGTCACGGCGCTCGCGGCGCATGTGCCTCCGACGGGCCCGAGCGGCGACGACTTGCTGTACGCGTCGAGGCTCGACGAGTTGATCGGCCATCCCGAGCATCCACCGCCTGCGACGGTGAGCGTGACGCCGGTTTGCGAGCACGACGTGTCGTTCGATACGTACCGTTGTAGCAAACCGAGATCGCATGCCGGCGCGCCGGTGACGGCGCACCCGCAATCGCACGCGCCGCTCTGCGGCGTAGGATCGTAGACGGCGGACGAGTCGATGAAGTTGCTCGGGCACGCGGCTTCCGCGTTGGGATCGAACGCTGCGAGCGTCCATCCGGGGGCGAGCGCGGAGACGCACGCGCCCGGCGCGAGCGTGCACGGTTGCGGCGGCGCGGGCTCGTCTTTCACGTCGGGTGTGATCACCACATCGCTCGACCCGCCGTCGCCGAAGATCGGGAGGTTCCCAGTCTCGTCGAGCGAGCACGCGGCGCACGAAAGCGCGGCCACGATGGTGGCTCTGCGCGTCAGTGACATGGCGTCCACGGTGTTGCGTCGAGTGCGAGGTCTTTTTGGATCGAGACGATCGATTTCGCGTTCGCCTGCGCGCAAAACTGCGCGGGCTGAAGATTGTACTCCACGTTGAAGACCGGTTTGTTCGCGCTTTGAAATGGCGCGAGCGAGTCGCACTCACTGAACTCGAAGCACTGCTCGTTCACCGCGAAATCGAAATACGGCTCGAGGTCGGCGACTTGATCGAGATCGTTCTTGAGCCCGACGGCGAGCCCATTTTGGTGCGCGAGGTTCGCGATCGACGCGTTGAAATATTCCTGCGCGGCGGATGTGATCGTGAAGCCCGTCGTGTTCGCGTATCCGTCGACGTTGTCGAACTCGACCGCGTCGAACCCCGCGGCGACGCACTTCGCGACGCGCTTTTGGAGCTCCGCGAGAATGAACGTGCGCTGTCCTTTGTCGTCGTTCACGTCGAGCCATTGCTCGCCGGGCCAGCCGTTGTTCTGACCGAGGAGGCAACCGCCGCACGCGCCGTCGAACTTCGTGTAGTCGCTCGCGTCGGGTCGAAAATTTTCGTACGTGCCGGCGTCGACGTAGCACACGGCCTTACGACCGAGCTGATGGAGCGCCGTCGTTCCTGCCGAGTCGGGCGTCGTTCCGTCCGACGCGTAGAGGTCGATGTCGAACGCATCGGGCGTGACGTTCCCGCCGCCGCCGTACGGTGCGGACGAGACCGACGTGTCGACGCCGCCTTGCAGCTGATACTGCCAGCGCGTTTGCGGCGTGGGCTTCCAACACGTCGCGCACGTCGTCGGCGCGGGACATCCGGAGCACGTCTTGCCGACGAACGCGTCGCTCGACTGCGGCGCGTCGCTCGACTGCGGCGCGTCCGTGGATTGCTGCGCGTCGTTCGGCGATGCGTCGGTCGTCGTGCCGGAATCGGGCGACGACGTGCTCGAGCCGCACGCGACGAGCAGCATCAAGCACGCCCACGCTCTCATCGACACAGGTTACACTTCGCGAGACGCGTGAACCAGGGCGCGCGGCTCGGGCCGCTTCGAAAAGCACGCGAGGCAGCCAGCGCATGGCGTCCTCGCTTCACGGGCGGCGACGCACGCTTCGACGCGATCGCGGCGGTCTCCGCGTTATTTGCAGAATACACGGATTGGCCCGACGTCACCGCGCTCGATCGCGCGCTCGGCGAACGCGCGGGCGTGCGGTTCGTCGCCGCGCAACGGAGGCCGCGGCGGCAGCGAGGTCCCGTCGCGCTCGGCGATCTCTACGACGCGCACATCGCACGCGGTGAGGTGCCGACGCGCGCGCGCAACTGGCACGACTTTCTGAACGCGCTCGTTTGGGCGACGTTCCCGCGAGCGAAGCGCGCGCTCCACGCGCGTCAACACACGGCGCTCCAAGCGTGGGCGCGCACGAGCGCGACGCCCCTTTCCGATGACGCCGGCGTCGACGCCGATCGCGTCACGCGACTTCCGAACGCGCGCACGCGCGAGCTCGACGCGCTCGCGCTCATCGACGAAGGCGGCGTTCTCATCACCGGAGACGCGCGCGTGATCTTCGGCCACGCGCTCTACGAAGGCTTCGTCCTCGCCGTTCCGTCGATGATCGCGCGCGGCGTCATCCTCGACGCTCCGACCGACGACGCCCTCGCCGCACGCCTGACCCTCCCACTCACGCCCGAAACGCTCCCGCGCGTCCCCTTACAAAAATTCCCTTCCTGATCTTCTGATCTTCCTGTTCCTTCTTCCCCCATGGGTTTTCGCGACGGGTACATCAGCTACGACGAGATGGCGAAGACGATGCACGGATGGGCGTCTTCCCACCCGGAATGCGTGCATGTTACGAGCATCGGCAAGACGCTCGAAGGTCGCGACATCCTCTTGCTCGTGATCGGCCCCGATCGCGATCGCGTGCGCCCCGCGGCGTGGGTCGACGGCAACATGCACGCGACCGAGCTCTGCGGATCGAGCGTCGCGCTCGCCATCGCCGAAGACGTGATCGCGCTCCACACGGGATCGAAGACCGTTCGCGATCTCCCCGAGCACGTCTGCGACACGCTTCGCGACGTTCTCTTCTACGTGCTCCCGCGCATGTGCCCGGATGGCGCGGAGGCCGTGCTGCGCGAAGGTCGCTACGTTCGATCGAACCCGCGCGATCGCCGTCACCACGCGCCCACCCCGCGGTGGATCGTCTCCGACATCGACGGTGATGGTCTCGCGCTCGTCATGCGAAAGCGCGATCCGAACGGCGACTACGTCGAGTCGCGCGACATCCCTGGCGTGCTCCTCCCGCGCCGCATCGAAGACGCAGGCCCGTTCTACAAAGTGTGGCCGGAGGGTCGCATCGAGAACTTCGACGGCACGAACGTTCCGAACCCGAGCTACCTCTCCGACAACGACGCCGACGTGAATCGGAATTTTCCGTACGGCTGGGCGCCCGCGCACGAACAGATGGGCGCGGGCGAGACCGCGATGAGCGAGCCCGAGACGCGCGCCGTCGTCGAGTTCACTTCGGCGCGACCGCACATCTTCGCGTGGCTCAACTTGCACACGTTCGGCGGCTGCCACATTCGCCCGCTCGGAAACGCACCCGACTCGGACATGGATCCGAGCGACCTCGGCATCTACAACCAAATCGAAGAGTGGGGAGACAAGTACACCGGCTACCCGACGGTGAGCGGCTACCACGAGTTTCTCTACGAGCCCGACAAACCGCTCCGCGGCGACGTCGTCGACTACGCGTACCACCAGCGCGGCGTGCTCGCGTACACGACCGAGCTCTGGGATCTCTTCGCGCAGCTCGGCGTCGCGCGGAAGAAACCGTTCGTGGATCACTACCGCACGCTCACGCGCGACGATCTCGGCAAGCTCGCGCAGTGGGACAAGGACAAAAATAAATCGCGCTTGTTCGTGCCGTGGAAAAAAACGACGCACCCGCAGCTCGGCGAGGTCGAAGTCGGCGGAATGGACACGCGCGTCGGTCTGTCGAATCCGCCGCTCGAGATGATCGCGGACATCTGCGAACGCCACTCGAAGATGTTCTTGCGCGTCGCCGCGATGTCGCCCGCGCTGCACGTCGAGCACGTGAAGACGACCCCGCTCGGCGGCGGCCCCAATGCGGGTTGGCGCGTCGACGTCGCCGTCGAGAATCGCGGCTACCTGCCGTCGCACGTTCTCTCCTCGGCGAAGGCGCTCGCGCTCGACGCGCGCGTCTTCGTCACGGCCGAAGCACACACGGGCAGCGCGTGCACCGTCGCGAGCGACGTGACGGTCGAAGCCGGTCACCTCGCGGGTTGGGGGCGAGGGCTGTATGATGCAAGTACTTCCATCTTCCACGCGCGGAGCCGTGGAACGATTTCGCGCGCCGTCGTGACGTTCACGGGCGAAGGAAAAGGCGCGCTGCGCGTGACGGTCACGGGTTTGCGCGTCGGCACCAAACACCTCACGATCGAGGTATGAGCGGCCTGCTCCTTGCAGTTTCTTCACGAAGGAAGGACAATACGGCGTTTTTTCCCTACGATTCGTAGGTGCCGTAAAACGAGGTTCACATGCGCGGTGGGATGCTTGTCATCGGTTTGGGGATTCTGGAGCTTGTCGCGACGGGTTGTTATAGCTACGGCTATCGCCGTCACGGTTATTACGGAGGTGGGTATTACGGAACGGCGGGCGCCGTGACGTACTCGCAACCCGCCGAGCCGCAAGCGCAGGTGGTCGTGCAAGGACAACCGCAGCCGCAAGGGCAGGTGGTCGTGCAGGGACAAGTCCAAGCGCAGCCGCAGCCGCAGGTGCAGATCGGCGAAGGCATCGCGGGATCCGACGGCACGCGCGGCTGGCGCGTCGCGGTTGGAGCGCCGAACCAGGAGTTTCAACGCCTCGCGCAAGTTGCGGCGCGCGCAAACTGCCAAGTCGAAGCGTCCACGCAATCGGAGCTCAGGGCGATGTGCAACGGCAACATCCACATCGTCGTGCGATTCGATCAAGGCAACGTCTACAAGCTCTGCGCGCCGAACACGGATCCTTCCGTGTGCGCACAAGTCTGGACGAATCTGCAGTAGTCGCGTTGCGCTATAGTGCGTCGCGATGATGCGACGCACCGCGCTCCTTGCTTCGTTTTCGTCGCAGCGACCGCGCATGCGTCCCCACCCGATGGCATCGGGATGGTGCGCGTGCTCGGTCCGCGCGCGGCGTCCGCGCTCGCGCCGACGTCGGGCAAGCCCACCGCGCTCGTGGCGATTCCCACCGGGACGAGCGCGGCGGATCTCGGCGTCGTCGAGATCGCTCCGGGCATCGGGCGACTGACGGTGTCCCCCGCGGATTTGATCGCGTTCGGCGCCGCGCATCCGAACGTCCACGTCGAGGTCGCGCCGCCCGCGCGCGCGCTCCTCGGCAACGCGCAACTAGTCGTTCGCTCGCAAACCGCACGCGCCACGCGCAACGCGAACGGCGCGGGCGTCGCCGTTGGAATCATCGACACGGGCATCGATCCATCGCGTCCGGATTTTCGCGACCCGCAGACGCAAGCCTCTCGCATCGCGTGGATGCTCGACCTCTCGATGGCGCCGCTCGGCTTGCACGCCGACCTCGAGAAAAAATACGGCGTGACGGACGCGAGCGGCAATCCGCTCGGCGCGGTGCTCACCGGCGCGGACATCGACACGATCATCGGCAAGGGCAACCAGCTTCCCGTCGACACCGACGGACACGGAACGCACGTCGCGTCGATCGCAGCGGGCAACGGCGGCGGAAGCAACTACATCGGCATGGCGCCGAAAGCTTCGCTGATCGTCGCGCGGGTGTCGCGCGATGCGACCGGCACGTTCGACCAAGGCGACATCATTCGCGGCACGGACTTCGTCTTCGACCGCGCAGGCGATCTCGGCGTTCCGGTCGTCGCGAATTTGTCTCTCGGAAGCGACTTCGGATCGCATGACGGCAACTCGCTTTGGGAGCAAACGCTCGCGAGCTACGTGGGCGCGCAATTTCCGGGTCGCGCGCTCGTCGCCGCGGCGGGCAACAGCGGATCGATCTCCGCGCCCGTGCATCAAGCCGTCGCGCTCACCGGCTCGCACGTGAGCGTTCCGATTCTCACGCACGGAGCCACGGACGGCACGGTTCAGATTTGGGTCGCGCTTCGCGGCGGCGCCGACGTTCGCATCGGCCTCGATGGTCCGGACGGAACGTGGGTCTCGCCGCAGTCCGACGGAAGCTCGAGCTCGCACGACTCGAACGGATACAACTCGGGCGTCATCGCCGGTTCGACGGCGCAGAACTCTCCGCTTCCAAAAGGCAGCGACGGCGGCGTCGTCGTGTGGAGCGGAACATGGCCGACGGGAACGTACGCGGTGACGCTCGAAGGTCATGGCTATGCCGATTTGTATTTGGTCGCGACGGGCGCGGCGCAGGATCACGTGTTCTTCAGCGCGGGCGTGCGCGATGGAACGATCGGCCTCCCCGCGACGAGCGCGTCGATCATCAGCGCCGGCTGCACGATCAACGACGTCAGCTGGACTTCGACGAGCGGCACGACGCTCCACCTCGCCGAGCCCGTGCTCGACGCATACGGCGGCGTGACGCTCTTCGACTCCAACGGCGATCCATCGACGCAAGATCCGAAGCCCGGCGAGGTTTGTTATTTCTCGAGCGCGGGCCCGACGATCACGGGCGTGCCCAAGCCGGAGATCTTGGCGCCCGGCGCGGCGGTGATCGCGTCGATGAGCTCGGAGGCGCCATCGAGCTCGTCGCAGAGCATTTTCTACGATGGCTACTGCCCAAAAAACAAAACGGACTGCTTCCAAGTCGACTCGCTCCATGCGGCTGCGGAAGGCACGTCGATGTCGTCGCCGATGGTCGCGGGCGTCATCGCGCTCTTGCTGCAGCGCGACGGCACGCTGACGCAAGACGTGATTCGCGCTCTGCTCCAAGCGGGCGCGCATCGCGTGCGAGGTCCTGCGCCGTTTTGGGATCAATCGGGGCCCGGCGAGCTCGACGCGATGGGCGCGCTCGAGGCGTACGACGAGATGACGTCGGCTCCCGCGAGCGAGACCTTGCCGAATGCGGACCAAAGTTGGATTTCGCTGAGCGAGGACTTCGCGCTCTCGGACGGATCGACGCCGCTCACCGTGACGCTCGAGCTCCGGTCGACGCCCGACCTCCGCGCGTCGATGTTCGACATCTCGCGACTCCAAGCCGTCGCGCTGCTCGGAAATCAACCGCTCCCAGCGACCATCGTGCGCGGCGTCGTGCCGGGTCTCTTCACGTTCGTCGTGACGACCCCGCCGGGCCACGCGAACGAGACGCTCACGCTCGGCGCGACCTTCGACGGAAATCCAATCGTGCAATATGCAACGATTCCCGTCGCGCTCGACTCGTGGACCGCGGGTTATCCGCCTTACGCACAAGGTGGTTGTAACGCGTCGCACGCGAAAAAAGCGACGACCGGAGACGCCCTCCCGCTCTTGCTCGGCCTCGCGCTCCTCGCCGTTCGTCGTCGGTCACTGCAGTGGAAGCTTCTGCGCCGACGCGGGCGGTGATTCGACGACGATGCCCGACGGCGGGCCGCAGTTCGACGACGGCGGGTTCATCTTCGGCGACTCGGGCTTGAAAGACGGCGGCGGATGCGGCGTCACGTGCTCCGGCGATTTGCACAACGTCGTCGACTGCAACAACAACGTCGTCACCGCGTGTCCGTCGGATCAAGGTTGCGCAGCGGGCGTGTGCGTTCCCGCGTGCGAAGCGGCGAAGGACAACAAGAGCAGCGTCGGTTGCGACTACTATGCAGTCCCCGCGACCGACTTCACCGGCGAGACGTGCTTCGCCGTGTACGTCGCGAACACGTGGGGCTCGGCCGTGACGATGACCGCGTCGTGGGGCTCGCAGAATTTCACGAACCTCTCGAGCTTCACGTACGGCCAGTTGATTCGTTTTCAACAGCCGACGGATTTGACGGGCAGCGTCGTCCAATCGAATTACCCCGTCGGCAGCTGGGGCGGTCACGGATGCACGAACCTCGAGCAGCCCGCCTGCGACGGCATGCACCAACAGATTCCGCCGGTGAAGGCGCTCGGTCACGAGTACGTCGCCGCGCGATATCGCAATAGGCTTTCGTCATTGGACGAAGCGCCGCCTTGGCGTTTCGTCGGCGCGGTCGATGGAACGACGCTCACGTACGACCCTCCGCAATCGGGAGGACCCACGACTTTGAACCAAGGTCAGATGGTCGAGTGGGACGCGAAGGGCGGCTTCGTCGTGCGCAGCCAAGACGCGCAACATCCGTTCTTCTTCGGCGCGCACATGACTGGATGCTTCACGCTCCCCGGCAATTACAGCTCGCCCGTTGGTTGCGCTGGCGATCCGGAGTTCGTCGACGTGATTCCGCCCGATCAATACTTGGCGAATTACATCTTCTTCACGGACCCGACGTATCCCGAAACGAACTTGGTGTTCGTGCGCAAGAAGGGCAATGACAACCAGTTCCACGACGTCACGCTCGATTGCGCCGGTGTGCTGAGCGGCTGGCAAAACGTGGACGCCGCGGGCAAATACCAATTCACGCGCGCTGATTTGCAAACAGGCAATTTCGCCAAAGTGGGCAATTGCGACAACGGACGCAACTCGGCGCACAGCGACGTGCCGTTTGGTTTGACGATTTGGGGTTGGGGAACGAACGCGTCGACGGGCTTCTTCTCGGAAGCGTGCAGCTACGCGTACCCCGCAGGCGCGAGCGTTCAACCGATCAACACGGTCGTCATCCCGCCGACGCCGCACTAATCACTAGCGGCAGTGCGCGGGGATCCAGCGTCCGTAGCGATCGCGGTGACCGGGCTCCCAGCCGTACGGGCAGCGGCGTGAGTCGACTTCGACCGCACATGCGCTGAGCGTGACTCCGAGAAGCACCGCCGCAATCACCGTCCAAGTGCGCACCATCAGAGACCTCCTCATGATGTGATGAGAATAGGTTGTGCGGGTCCGCGACCGGCCAAACTTTACACTCGTCGAATCGAGCCGAGACGCGCTGACGCGCTTTCCTGGCCATGGTTCCTCTGGTTTTGCGACGCATCTCGCGCGGGGCCAAGCGACGACGAACTCACGCACGTCTTCGGACGATTGCGATCGACTGTCAGGGATGTCCCCGGATCGATCTGTCAGGGATCTATCCGGTCTGTACCCGAGCGATTCGCATGCGCGGCGACTTGACAAACGCATCGTCCGAACAAATACTGCTCAATCAAGATGCGTCAGACGGAGATGGAGTTCCGTACGTGGGGCGGAAGGCGCGCGAACGCTGGGCGCAAGCCGCGGTTTCCGCACGCGCGTCGCAACGTGTCGCATCGTGCGCGCCCCGCGCACAAGGCGGCCCATCCCGTGCACGTCACGATGCGCGCACGCGCGGGGCTACCGCCCTTTCGCAATCGCGGGATCTTCGGCGAGATGCGCAAAGCGATCCGCGGCGCGAATCGCTCGCCGTCGGTCGGCGAGCGATTTCGCGTGGTCCAATTCTCGGTGCAGCGCGATCATGTCCACTTGATCATCGAAGCGCACGACGCGAGCACGCTCGCACGGGGGACGCAGGGGCTCGCGATTCGGCTCGCGCGCGCCGTGAATCGCGCCCTGGGAGTGCGCGGCACGGTGTGGGACGACCGTTTTCACGCGCGCGAGCTCTCGACGCCGCGCGCGGTGCGCAACGCGCTCGTCTACGTGCTCATGAACGCGCGAAAGCACGGTGTACGCGTCGCGTCTGGCATCGATGCGTTTTCATCCGCGCCGTCGTTCGACGGATTCGCTTCGCGAGCGCGCGAAGATGATGGGCAAGGAGATGTGTTCGTCGCGCGAACATGGCTCGCGAGCGTCGGATGGCGCCGTCGTGGACTGATCGCGCAGAGCGAGCGTCCGCGCGCCCCGAGCTAGACGTTCAGCGCAAAGTGGCGAGGTACCGCTCCACGAGCGCCTCGAAATCGGACGCGCAGCGCTCGATATGACGCTCTTGGCAACGCGTCAGCGACGATCACGGCCATGCTTCGCGCCTCGGTCATGTTGCGTCGGCGCAACTCAGAACATCACGGTCGCAGTGACGTTGAAGTTCCCGATCACCGTGTTGTCGACGCTGAAGCGACGACCGGGCGTGTCGATGATCGCGTGGTAGTTCGGATCGGGGATGCCGGTCGTCTGGTTGTTCAAGACGCACGGGCCCGCGGTCGCGATCGTCGACGTGTAGCCCGGGTTGCACGGGTCGGCCGCGGTGATCACGTGCGACTGATTGAAGCGCACGCCGCCGCCGAGCGAGAACTTCACGTACTCGCCGGCCATCCACGTCGCGCTCGCTTGCAGGTTGAGCGCGCCGTACGCGGATTGGTCGGTGATACCTGTAAAATACACGTTTCCCGCGTTGGGATCCGCGACGCTTCCGCTGCCGCCGCCCGACGTGTACCCGCCGGGGTTCGGCGTGCGGAGCGACGCGGCGGTCGACGAGCCGAGCGCGTCGAAGAGCTCGCTGTAGTCGCGGCCGGGCGAGCTGTAGATGCCCTGCACGTGCATGTTGATGACGAAACGTTGGAACGCTTCGCGGCGCTCCCACGGAATGAGCTCGACGCCGAGCGTGAACGTGCCCGTGATTGGCGGGAGCGAGACGAGCGCGCCTTTCAGGTTGTCGGGCGTGAACGAGTTGCCCATGTCGCTGTCGCCGCGCGGGAACTCGAAGAGCGCTTCGAAGCCGGTGTAGGGCTCGACGTATCCGTAGCGCTTCGAGATGACGGTCTTCGCGTCGAGGCCGTACATCGCGCGGCTCATGCCCGGCGAGCGCGACGAGTCGTTGCCGGCGGATGGGTTCGTCGGATTGGGACACACCGTCGTGCCGCTCGTCGCGTTGCACGCGTGGAGCGGATCGCCGACGCCGAAGCGTCCTTCGAGCCCGATGACCCACGTCGGCTTCGTCCAATCGCGCTGCTGGTTCGTGACGGCCCAATCGAGACCGACGGCGAAGTAATCGATGCCGCTTCGCGTGGGCGATTGGAATGGAACGTTGAAGAGCGCGGCGCCGCTCGGGTCTTGGAGGCGCTGGGGATTTTCGTGGAGCCGTCGAGGTCGCCGAGCGAGCGCGAGTCGGAGAGGATGATTGGCAAGCGGAACGTCAGCGCGAGATCGCGAAAGAGCCCGATGTCGGCGCCGACGTTGAGGATGCTCGTGTCTTCGCTGAAGCGCGCGATGTTCTCGGTGTTGGCGACGAAGCCGCCCGTCGTGAGGCCGGGTTGATTGAGCGCGGTCTCGCGGTGAATGTCCGCGCGCTTCCAGCGTTGCGTGAAGCCGGCGTAGATGTGGAGGTCGAACGGGTCGTCGCGGTCGAACGCGTCGACGACGCTCGTCACCTCGGCGGTCTCGTCGAGGAGGTGAGGCTCGGTGGCGGCGAAGGGCTCGTCCGCGCGCGCGTGGCGAGAAAAGCTCGCAACGCACACGACCACGCCGAGCGACACGAGAGCGCCAAGCCTCATCCGACGCGACGCTACCATACCTTCATGGCTTCGCGGAGTTGTCTCGCCACTTGCTGCTCGCGGCGCGCGCGCGCGGCAAGAGGCGTTGGCGCTCGACCAAATCGAGCGACCGCGCGGCCACGAGCTCGGCCATCGCGCAGATCGCGTGCGCTTTCTGGCGAAGGACGACGTGCTTGGGCGCGAGGTCCGCGAGCGACGCATCACGCTCGTTCGTGGGTTGGCCGATTTGCACGGCGAGATCGCGCGCGGCCTTCGCCGTTTGCTCGCAGTCGCCGACGACTTGCGAGGGGCTCTTTCTCGACGTGAACGTGAGCGTCGCGTCGCCGGGAACTTCGACCCAACCATCGACTTGCTTCGGCGCGCCCGCGTCGTGAATCGCGAACGAGTCGAGCGGATACGCCCACGCGTTTCCCGATTTGAGATCGACGTCGAGCTTCATGTTCGATGCGGTCATCTTCACGTGAACGCCCGACCCGTAGCGCACGACGGCTTGCGGCGTGACGACCCACACCTCCGAGCCGGGCGATTCGCCCGCGCCGATGACGCTCGTGAACGTGCCCGTCGTCATCCACATTTCTTCTTCGCCGGAGACGCACGCGCGCACCGCGCCGGGCCCTTCGAGATCATTTCGCGCGTCGTCGTGCCGTTCTTCACGGAGAGCTTTCCGCCCGCGCCGAGCTCGACGAACTCCTGCGTGAGGAGCTCGCCGGGGAGGATTCCGCCGCCGTCTTGGTCGTGTTGGATCGGGCCGCTCGCGCCGATCGCGCGGCACACCGTCGGCGCGTGATGCTCGGTCGGAAGCGCGACGGAGCCCGCGCTCGGCGCGGTGAGCTTCACCGTCGCCATGCTCACGTTCGGCGCTGCGCCGTCGCCGCCGCCGTTCGAGTCGTGACACGCCGGCAAAAGCAGCAAGAGCGCGAACGCGCTAATTCGACCCATCGCCGCTGCCTCCACCGTCGTCGAGGTTGAGGGACTTGAGGTCGACGATCGCGGATTGCGCCGACGGGTCGAGCTTCGCGTCTTGCGAGCTGGGGACGTTGATGGGGATGGCGCCGGGGCCCCCGCTCGCGGGGATGGGACCCGTCTCTCCCATGTCGGGGAAGATTTCCGAGCTGATGTCTTCGGCCGAGAGCTCTTGCTTCGCGTGGCGGAGCTCGCTCGATGTCTGCGTCGAGGCGATCGGCGAGGACGCCGAGGAACTGCCAGAGCATTTTGACGGCGAGCTCGTGCTCTTTGCGGAGGATGTCGAAGAAATCCGTGCGGCGGATGGCGATGAGCTCCGCGGGGCCTTCGGCTTTGACGGTCGCGCGACGCGGCACGCTTCGAATGAGCGCCATCTCGCCGACGTGCTCGCCCTGCCCGAGGTGCGTGAGCGTCTGCGTCGCCGCGGACACGCGACCTGACCGTGAGCACGATGAAGAGCTCGTCGCCGCGCTCGCCCTCTTTGATGACGAGTCTCCTTGTCTTCGTAGCGCGCACCTCGACGGCTTGCATGACGCGGAGGAGCTCGCGCTCGCTGAGACGCGCGAAGAGCGGCATCTTCGCGAGCACGTCGCGCTTGAGAGCGAGGCGCTTGCGCGGCCTTCGTCGTGCGCGCCCTCTTCGCCGAGTTTGACGAGGATCGCGGTGATGTTGTCTTTGCCGCCGCGATCGTTGGCGAGATCGATCAGCGCTTTCGGCGCGGCGTTGCCGTCGTGCGCGAGGAGCGCGGCGAGCTCTTTCGCGTCGTTCGAGTAGCCGGCGAGACCGTCCGAGCAGAGACAGAAGCAATCGCCGGGGAGAACCTCGATGACGAGCGTGTCGACCTCGACGCGCTCGTACACGCCGACGGCGCGCGTGATCGCGTTCTTCTGAGCGACCTTTTCGATTTGCTCGCGCGAGAGCTTGCCGCGCTTGATGAGCTCGTTGAAGACGGTGTGATCCTCGGTGACCTGCTGCACGTGGCCGCCGCGCATCATGTAGATGCGGCTGTCGCCGACGTGCGCGATGAAGCCTTGCTGGCCGACGACGATGAGCGCCGACAGCGTCGTGCCCATGCCGCGCTTGGCCGGGTCGTTCTGCGCTTCGTCGTGGATGCGCGCGCACGCGCGTCTGCACGGCGTGCTCGAGCAGGGCGACGATTCGCGCGGCGTGACCGGATGCGCCGGCGCTCGCGATGTAGTCGAGCGATGAGCTCGCGCTCTTTTTTGATCTCCTCGTGGACCGTCCGCACCGCGATCGCGCTCGCGACCTCGCCCGCCGCGTGACCGCCCATGCCGTCGGCGACGACGAAGAGCGCGAGCTTCTTGTCGACGAGGAAATTGTCCTCGTTGTGGTCGCGAACCTTGCCGACGTCGGTCGCGGCGTAGAAACGAATGGCTTCGCCGAGATTCACTCGCGCCGACTATACCCTATGCTCGTCAGAGTGAACGAGCGCTTCTCCACGAGGACGATGGTGCGACGGCAGCGCGTCGTTTTGATGTGGACGGTGACCGCGATCTTGTTCGCGCTGTTCATGACGACAACCATCATTCGAGCCAAATTCGGCCCGATCGCGCCGTTTTTCGGGCAGATGCCGTGGTGGCTCATCGGTCCGATCCTCGCGGCGATCCAGCGGCGGCCGAAGGTCGAGACGCTCGACGTGGACGCGTCCCTCGAGGGCATTCGGCTCGGCGACAAGCTCGTGCCGCGCGCGAAATTGAAGTCGGCGCTGCTGAGGCGCGAGGCCGACAGAATGTTTCTGCTGCTCCGCGGTCGCAGCATGGGCGCGAGCGCAGACGTGCAAGTGAAGAGCGACGAAGAAGCGGACGCGCTGTGCACCGCGCTCGGGCTCGACGCGAAGAGCACGACGGCCGAGTTCACGATGAACCGCAAGACGAGCGGGTTTCGCGCCGCGCTTCTCGCCGCGGTCGCGATCGCGATCGCCGGCTCGGCGTTCGCGATCGTGCTCCACACGCCGGTCGCACTGCTCGGGATGATGATCGCGTTCGGCGCGCTCATGCTCCTCGGGCTTCCCGCGATGCTCATCGCGCAGCGCGCGAAGCTCCTCGTCGGCGCGGACGGCATCGTCCTCCGCGAAGGGCTTCGGCCGCGCCGGTTCTTTTCGCACGACGAGATCGAGAGCGTGAACGCGAGAGGAACGAGCGTCTTCATCCAACCCAAGCACGGCGATCTGATTGCGCTCATGGTCGGAAGCGACAGCGGAAACAAGAAGCAGCGCGCCGAGGCCGAGCTTCAAACGCAATCGGTCGCGTGGCGCATCCACAAAGCGCGCGAGGCGTATCTCGCGCTCGCTGGAAAAGCGCCGGACGGCGCGCTCGCGCTCGATCGCGGGACGCGCTCGGTGCGCGAATGGATCGATCAGCTTCGTCGCGTCGGCGAAGGCGCGACCGCGACGTTTCGCAGCGTGAACCTCACGCGCGATCAACTCCTCGCGATCGTCGAGAGCACGTCCGCCGCCGCGAAAGAGCGGCTCGCCGCGATCGTCGCGCTCCACGCGGGCCTCACCGCGGAAGAGAAGCCGCGCATCCGCATCGCCGCCGAGCGCTGCGTGCTCCCCGCGCTGCGCGAGAAAATGGTGCGCGTCGCGGACGCGACATCCGACGAGGAGCTCGCGGTCGCGCTCGAAGAGTCCGAGACCCTCAGCGCTTCTGCGGACGGCGCCGCATCACGCTGAGCGCGAGCGCGACGGCGAAGAACCCGAGCGAGGACGGCGACGAGGCGGGCGACGTCGAGCATCCGCTCGCGCCGGCTTGCGGCGTGTCACCATTCTTCGCCGGCGTGTCACTCGGCGGGCGCTTCGGAGGATTCGTGGACGCATCGGCGAGCGTGCCCGCGTCGGACGCGGCGACGTCGCATTCGTCGTCGACACCGACCGCCTTCACGACGCACCCCGCGGTGCACTGCTTCAGCTCCACTTTGCCGTTCGTGCAGCGCACGGCTTCCGTCTTGTCGGCGCTGCAGTTCCAGAGGTTCGTCACGTCGTTGCATTTGCACGTGCCGCCGAACCTCGGCATGTACGTGCACCACTCCCAGTCGCCTGGATCGCGGTGGTTCGCCGCGCCGCCGTAGCTCGCTTCCGGTTTCGCACGTTGCGGGCGACGACTCGCAGAACGGCGAGCTCTCCGCCATCACGTTGCCGTTCGGGATCTGATCGTGACCGACGATGTGATCGCGATCCTTCGGTACGTCGTAGCTCTGAGTCAGATAGTCGACGAGCTTCGCGCTCGCGGCGTATTCGGCGTCTGGGTATGACTGTTGGTAATACCCGACGTGCTCGATGCCGACGGAGCGCTGGTTGTAATAGTAGTTGCCGTCGTGCCACGCGGTGTACGACTCGGGCACGAACTGCCCGACGGTGCCGTCGGTGCCGACGATGTAGTGAACGCTCTTGCCGGGGTCGTTCTGGAGCGTCGCGACGCTCGCGTTCCAACCGCCTTCGGTGTCGTGGATGACGATGAAGCCGACGGACGCGCCGCCGCGCGTCGTGTCGCACTTGTTCGTGCAGTCCGTCGGGAAGACTTCTGCGCCGGGATACTCCGGCAGCGTGGTCATCGTGCGCACGGGTTCGTTCAAGATCGGGATTTCGATCTCGGCGTGCGGGCCGAGCGCGATCGTCGCGCCTTCGCGCGCGTCGAACGTGCCGCCCGACTGGAGCGCGACGAAGACGTCGCGTGCGTAGCGCGCGCGGTGGAACGAATCGGCGAAGCCGGAGAGATCTTCGAGCGCGGGCTCCCACGATTGGAGATCGCTCGCGCGCGCGCCATGATCGCGACCGAGCTTCGCGAGGGCAAGCGCTCCTGCGCGAAGACCGAGATCGGCGTCGCTGCGAATCTCGACTTCGCTCGTGCCGAGGAGCGACGCGCCGAGCGCGAGCGTGTCGATCTTTCCTCGACGAAGCTCGAGAGGTCCCGCGACGGGGACCTGGGACGCGAGATCCACGTCGCGCGTCTTCGGCATCGTGAGGCCGCCTTCGACGCGCGCGATCGCGACGAGGAGATCGCGCGGCACGCCGCTCTCGAGCGACGCGCTCGCGAACGCGTCATCGACCGCGTTTCCGCTCGATGGGGTTCCGGGCGACGAGCTCGCGCACGCAAGCAGAGCGAGCGCGAAGCTTGCAGCGAACACGGCGGAACGCATGGGGTACGGAGCTATAGCACCGCGTATGCCATGCGCGATGCCCCATCGAAAGCATCGCAACCCGCGATGGCTCGCGAGCCGATCTCGCGTAGATTCGCGGAGGATCGCGATCGCGCCCCATGGGAAAATTACGAACGAACGTCATCGGATTCGACGACGCGCCGTTTCCGCGCGAGCACCGCGGCGACGTGCTCCTCGTGGGCGTCGTGTGCTCGCGCACGCGCGTCGACGGGATCATCTCGTCGCACGTTCGGCGCGACGGTGCGAACTCGACGCGCGCGATGATCGAAGCGATCCGCGCGTCGCAGTTTCGCGAGCACATCCAAGCCGTGCTCCTTCAAGGCATCGCGGTGGCGGGGTTCAACGTCGTCGACGTGCACGCGCTCCACGACGAGCTCGAGGTCCCCGTCATGGCGATCACGCGACGCCAACCGGATTTCGCCGCGATGAAGCGCGCGCTCCATGCGCGCGTGCGCGGCGCCGAGCGCAAGTGGAAGCTCATCGAGCGCGCGGGTCCGCTCGACGCGATTCGCGGCGTGCTCGTTCAGCGCGTCGGCATCACGATCGATCACGCGCGCGAAGTGCTCGCGGCGACGACGCTCCACGGAAATCTTCCAGAGCCGCTGCGCGTCGCGCACCTCATCGCGGGCGGCGTGACGACCGGCGTGAGCCGCGGGCGCGCGTGAAAAAACTTTTCCACGAGGAGCGCGCCGAGACGCTCGCGCTCCTTCGCATCGTCGTTCCGATTCTCGTGCTCGTCTCGCCCGGTCTTCGCGAAGGCGCGCGCGTCGCCGCGTGGGATCACGCGCGCTTCGTCGTGCCCGAAGGGCTCCACTGGTTCGTCGCGACCGTCCCGATCGACGCGGGCGTCGCACGCATCGTCGAGATCATCACCGTGTTCTCCGCGCTGTGCGCCGCGATCGGCGTCTACACGCGGCCCGCGCTCGTCATGCTGACGCTCGGCGCGTTCTATCTCATGTCCATCGCGCAGCTCACGGGCTTCGTGTGGCACGACATGCACATCCTCTGGATGTGCGCGCTGCTCGCGGCGAGCCCGTGCGATCACGCGCTTGCCTACGACCATGTCGTTCCGCGCGTTCCGTCGCTCGCGTATGGCGTTCCGCTCGCGTTCGCGCGCGCGCTCCTCGGCACGGTGTATTTTTTTCCGGGCTTCCACAAATTGCGCGAGCAAGGTCTCGGCTGGGCGCTCTCGGACAACCTCGCGCATCAGGTCTGGTGGAAGTGGGCGGAGCACGGGGTCCTCCCGACGTTTCGCATCGATCAGCATCCGTTCTTGCTGCACATGGGCGGGCTCTTCGTGCTCGCGTTCGAAATCAGCGCGCCGTTTCTGTTCGTGTTTCGACGCACGCGCCTCATCGCTGCGTTCACGGGGATCGTGTTTCACGTGCTCGCCGGCTTCGTGTTCTTGATTCCGTTCGCCGCGCTGTGGAGCTGCTACGTCGTGCTCACCGATCTGCGCGTTCAATTTCCGTCGCGACCGCCTCCGCCCGAAGAGCCCGCGCGAACGTGGCGCGCTTCGTACGTCGTCTCGGCGATCGTGCTCATCGGCGCGATCGTCCAAGGCGCGCGCGGGCAGACGCAGTCGTACCCCTTCGCGTGCTACCCGACGTTCCAATACGATCCGGGCGCGGCGATGCCCGACTTGCGATTCTCCGCGACGCTGAAAGACGGATCCGTCGTCGACGTTCCCTTCGCGCGCGACGCGCGCGGTTACCGGACGCAGCGCGAGTGGGGAACGATCTTCGCGCTCGCGGGCGCGACGCACGAAGTGTCGCACGAGCGCATCCGCGCGTACTTCGCGACGATCCCGCGTCCGCCCGACGTCGTCTCCGTTCGCGCGCTGCGCGTTCGCGTCTCCGTCGATCCGGATGTGAAACCATCGGCGCCGGAGGCGCCGGAGCAGGTGATCGACGCGTTCACGCCGTGACGGGAATGCCGCGTTGACGGAGCGGCGCACGCACGCGCGTCTCGAGCGAGCGCTTCGCGAGATCGAGATACGGATCGGAGTGCATCCACGCGAGCGCATCGCCCGCTTTGTCGTCCCACGTTCCCTTGCGGTTCTTCTGGATGGCGCTCCATTGCCTGTAGACTGCATGGATCGTCTGATCGACGCGCGAGCCGAGAAACTCGATGTCGTTCTTCTTCAGGTTTGGCAGCGCCCAGTCGAGGAACGTGAAACCGAACGTGCCGTGCGCGGCTTCGTCCTTCACGATGCGCGCGAGCACGGCGCGTGGGAGCGGGTGACGCGCGGCGCGCCACGTCCCGCGAAGAAGCGGAATGCTGAGCGCCTCGCCGACGCAGAAAAATCGAACGACGAGATCCGCCGCGCGAACGAGCGGGTCGAGCGAGTCGTCGGCGTCGACGATCATCGCGTCGGGGTCGTGGACGATCTCGGTGCCGCCGCCGAGCTCCATCGCCATGCGCGCGGTGAGCTCCACGTGCACGATCTCGTCGAGCGGAAAGCGCGCGGCGAGCGCGAGCAGATCGAGCGGCGCGCGCGCTTCCATCAGCGCGCGCAGCGTCGCCGCGCACGCGACGCCGGTGCGATGCTCTTGAAACGCCGCGCCCGTCCACGCCTTGCGCGCGAGCACGACGGCTTGCTCGGGAATTCCCTTCACGTCGAGCGTGCCCCACGGCATCGCTTCGACCTCGGGACGCATCTTGCGATAGCGACGCTCGAAGAGATCGCCGAGCATCTCCAGCTCGAAGAGCTCGGCGCGCATCAGTCGCCGTCGAGCCCAGAGTCTTGCGGAGGCGGCGCGAGGTTCGCGACGATCGCTTCCATCGGCGCGTCCTTCGCGGAGTCCTTCGGTGCGTCGACCGAGCCGTCTTGCGGAGGCGGCGCGAGGTTCGCGACCGTCGTCTGTCCGCACCCCGTGTAGTTCACCGCAGCGACGCCAATCGAAGCAACGAGAAGCTTGCGACCCAATCGAGGCTTTCGCATGCGGATGAGCTTAGCATCTCGTACGCTCGCGGCATGTGCCGTTTGCTTCTCGGGCTGGCCCTGTGGTGCGCCCTCGTCGCCTGCGAGCAACCGATCGCCGCCGTGCCGACGCACGCGACGGAGACGAAGACGCTCATCGTGTGCTGGCGCGATCCGGATAGCGCGGACGACGCGACGGACCGTCCGCTGATGATCGCGTTCAAGGCGCGGCTGATCAGCGCGGGGTATCACGTCATCACGAAGGGCGTCTGCGAGATCTCCATCGGATACAAGACGCAGACGAAGGGTTATCGGAACGAAGACGACGACGCATTCCGCTCCGTCACCATCACGGTGCGCGGCGACTACGACAAACCCGTCGACGTGATTCACCTCGAGTTTGGAGCAGGCGAGGTCCCCGCGAACAACCTCGACCGGCTCGCAATCCTCATGGTCAACGCGCTGAACGCGTCAGCGAAGCTCGCGGAGTACGCGAAGGCGCACCCGACGCTCGAAGAGTGAATCAATCGTCGCCCACGCCGTGATCCCAATACGTCACAGCGCCGTTATGGCGCGTCACGAACCGCACGTCGCCGTCGTGCGAGACGACGATCGCGACGGCGCCATCGATCGCGGCGCAAAGGCGATACGCGGATCGGTGGCGCGTGCCGACGCCGTCCGTTCTCTCGATGGCGAAGCGCTCGCCTTCTTGATCGAGCGCGCGTCGCACTTCGTGGACTTGCGGGAGATCGCCCGCGATCTCCGCGCCGAAGCCGAGCATCTCGAAGCGCTTCGTGAGGACGACCGCGCCGTCGACGTCGGCGAGCGACGCGATGAGATGCGCGAGCTCGAAGAGCGCTTCGTCGAGGTGCGCGGCGGTGTCCGCGTCGGGCGAGGAGAGGAGCGCGAGGACGACGCGACGGAAATGACGGCGCGCGGGCGTGTCGCCGAGCTCGTATTTCGTCGCGAGGTATCGCTCCGCCGAGCAACCCGTCGGGAGCGTGATGACCGTGCCGCCGTGGTGAGCGGATCGCATCGTCGAGATGACGCGCTTGATCATCTGCTGCGCGAACTGGCGCGTGCGCTTGCTCGCGATCACTTCATCGACGATGCCGCCCGAGTTGCGATGCTCGTTCGCCATCTCGATGCGATCCTGCGCGAACAAATCGGAGAGCCAGCGCGCGGTGAAGACGTCGATGCCGAAGTCCGCGAGCTTTCCGTTGCGAAGCTCGGCGACGAGGCGCGAGCCGCAGCACACCGCGATGTGCCCTGGACGAATCGCGCGCACGACGAGGCGCGGCGGCACCGGCGGCTCTTGCGCGCGTCCGCCCTTCGCGGCTTGAAGCCACCGCGGCCCACTCTGAACGAGCCCCCACGTGACGAGCTTTGCGCCGTCTTCGTCGACGCCGATGAGCGCGCGGTGATACTTCGCCGCGGGCGAGAGCCTCCGGAGCTCGTGCTCTTCGAACGCGCGAGGTGACTCGAAGACGAGCGGCAAGAGCGCTTCGGGAGGACCCGCATCGTCGCGGAGCGCGCGAGGCGGCGCGACGAGGAGCCGAAACGTGACCGGGCGCTCTTCGTCTCGGAGAAACGACGCGTGGTACGCGGTGTCGAGCACGCGCTCGAGCGCGTCCGGCAGCGGCGCACCGTCCGCGGGCCACACCTCGCGCACGCGCGCGGCGAGGTGATGCGGATACGCGCGCTCGTTCACTCTTCGTCTTTCTCTTCTTTGTCGCGCAGACCGAGCGAGCGCGCCTTCTTGTACAAGTGGCTCCGCTCGAGATCGAGCGCGCGCGCCGTCGCCGCCATTTGTCCGCCGTGGTGCGCCATCGCCTCTTGCAAGATCGTTCGCTCCGCTTCGTCGACGAGCACGCGAAACGGAACGCCCGCGCGATAGAGGCCCATCGCCTTCGCCGTCGATGCGCCCGGCAAACACGTGCGCACGTCGTCGGCGCTTATCACTTCGTCGGGCGTGAGGATGACGAGGCGCTCGATCAAGTTGCGCAGCTCGCGGACGTTGCCGGGGAAGCTGTACCCCGCGAGCACGGCGATCGCCGCGTCGTCGATGGTCATGCCGCGCCGGTCGTTGGCTTTCGCGGCGATGTCCAAGAAATGTCGCGCGAGGATCGGCACGTCTTCACGGCGCGCGCGGAGCGGCGGAATCGAGAGCGGCACGACGTTCAATCGATCGTAGAGGTCGGGGCGGAACTCGGCTTTGTCGCACGCCGCGACGAGATCTTTGTTCGTCGCGGCGACGACGCGCGCGTCCACCTTGAACGTCTCGCTCCCGCCGACGCGCTCGATCTCGCGCTCTTGCAACACGCGAAGGAGCTTGGCTTGCGCAGCGAGCGGCATGTCGCCGACTTCGTCGAGGAAGAGCGTACCGCCGCTCGCGCGCTCGAATTTTCCGCGGCGCTGCTTCGTCGCGCCCGTGAACGCGCCGGCCTCGTGACCGAAGAGCTCGCTCTCGATGAGCTCGCTCGGGAGCGCCGCGCAGTTGAGCTTCTCGAGCGGACCCTTCGCCCGCGGCGACATCTCGTGGATCGCGCGCGCGACGAGCTCCTTGCCAGTCCCGCGCTCGCCCGTCACGAGCACCGTCGCTTGGGTCTTCGCGGCGCGCGCGATCTGCTCCATCAATTTTTTGATCGCCGCGCTCTCGCCGACGAGCTCGCCGGTCCCCGCGCGCGCGCGGAGCTCTTTCGCTTCCGCTTCCGCGCGATCCAAACGCAGCGCGGTCTCCACGGAAATGAGAAGCGCATCGGTGTTCAGCGGCTTCTCCAAAAAGTTCAGCGCGCCGAGCCGCGTCGCTTGCACCGCGACGTCGATCGTCGCGTGACCGCTCATCATGATCACGGGCGATTCGATCTTCGCGGCGCGCATCGATCGAAGAAGCTGCAAACCGTCGCCGTCGGGCAGCGCGACATCGAAGAGACAAAGATCGTACGAGCGCTTCTTCAAACGCTCCTCGGCGATCTTCACGCCGCCCGCGACGTCGACGGCATAACCCTCGAGCGACAGCGCCTTCTGCAACGTCGTGAGGATCGACGGTTCATCGTCGACGACGAGGAGATGCGCGCGAGCCATGTCGAGAACTGTATATGATGCGAGACCATGCGTCCCATTCCCATCGCGGTCATCGCGTCGATCATCCTCGTCGGGCACATCGCTCGAGCCGAGGAGGAGAAGAAAGAGGAGACGAAGGAAGAGGCGAAAGAGGAGGAGGCAAAAGGTCTCGTCGATCTCGAAACGGTGATTGGCGGTGGAAAGGTCGAGGCGCTCAATCCCGATCCGACGAGCACGGTCGTCAATGGTCAGCTGCGATACGAGCGCGCGCTGACGAACGTGATCGCAGCGGGAATCGTGCTCTCGGGCCGATACGACGTGTCGCGAAACGTGAACTTGGGCATTCGACTTCCGCTCGCGGTCGCGTCGCTCATGCCGGACAACGACGTCTCGCGCACGTCCGCGAATTTCGGCAACATCGAAGTCGAGGTCGAGTACGAGCGAGAGCTGTCCGAGCACGTGGAGATTTTTTTCGGCGCGCACGTCGCGCTGCCGACCTCGGCGGGAAACGAGCTTCCGAGCGAAGAGACGCTCGCGGGCAGTCAGGTGAGCATCAATCCCGTCAGCGCCGATCAATACGCGATCAACCATGCCGTGAGCTCGGCGTACGGCGACGAGAACACCGCGCTCTGGCTCGCGGGGTACATCGGTCTCGTTCCCGCGGCGGGCGTGAAGCTGAAGTTCGGTCGCGTGCGCATCGAGCCGTACGTGAAGGTGGAGAACATGTTCTCCGTTCGCTCGGACGCGCAGGAGCGCGCGGTGAGCGAGCTCGTCGCGGGTGGGCGCATCGCGGTGAGGATCGTCGAAGGAAAAGTCGGCTTCGACCTCGGCGTGCGAGCGTGGGGAAGCTTCACGCTCACCGATCACGAAGGGAATCTGAACATCGGCGTGGTCGAGCCCGAGGTGCGCGTCGGAAATGATCGCTGGCGCGTGACGGCGGGGCTTCTCGTGCCGTTCACGGGCGAGCTCGCCGATCTCGGTTGGATCTCGGGAAGACTCAGCGCGTCTGTAGTGTTCTGATCCAAGCTACGGGCGCCCTCTGGGTTGTTCGTATAGACTTCCCCCGGCATGAAAGGTCGCGTCGCCGCCCTCTTCTCACTCGTGCTCGCGTCGTCTCCTTTTGCGTGTGGAGGCGGCGGACAAGGCCCATCCACGCATTTGCCCAGTGAAGGTCGAACCGCGGCGACCGCCACGGTCAGCGACGAAGCGTTCGCGAACGCGGTGCGCGATCTGTTGAGCTCGTCGCCGCAGTCCGCGGAGCGAAGCACGCGCCTCGAAGGCGTGCTCGGGCGGCAGATGGAGCGCGCGCATGGATCGTTTGCGCGAAAATCGTCGGAGCGGGGGCTCGCATCCGTGAAGGGTGGGCTCTACCTCGTTCGTCCAGGCGAGCTGAAGGCGACGACGCTCGGTCCGCACGGCTCCGAGGCCCTCACCTCGGCCGTGAAGGAGCTCGCGCAGCGAGGCGACGAAGGACGAAGCCGCGCGCTCTACGAAGTCTTGTTGCGCGTCGCTCCGATCGCGCAGCGCGCGGACGTGCAAGGTCACCTCGATGCGCTCGCGAGCTGGAAAAAAGACGGCGACGCCGTGAACATCGAGACCGGCGCGAACGCCGGGATGGACGCGGCATCCGACGCGCAGCGCACTGCGCTCTCTCGCGCGCTCCTCGAGCCGAGCAAAGAAGCGCTCGACGACGCGACCAAGGCGACGATCGCGTGGTTCACCGCGGCGACGCATCCGCTCCCGTCGTGGTCGCACTGGGATCGCGTCGAGCGCGTGCGTGCGCTCCAGTCCGCTTCGTCGACGATCATTGCGCTCCACCTGCGCGACGCGGACCCGCGCGGCGCGATGGACGCGCTCGACGACAAGCTTCGTCAAACCGCGCCGCGTCATCTCTACACGGCGGTCGCGGCGCTCGCGGACAAAGAAGACGGCGAACGCTGGCGCGAGATGCTCGACGCGCTCCTCCCCGCCGACGAAGGCGAGGACGAGCCGGTCATCGATCGCGATCTGCTCGCGGCGGCGCTCGTGACCACCGCGACCGAGGCGTACCGTGCGGATCCGACGATGCTCAAACCCGCGCTCACGCTCGCGGAGCTCTTGCAGTCGTTCGGAATGGGCGAAGCGAGCCCCGCGATGCTCGTCGAAGCGTGCAAGGCGCACCCGGACGCCGTGTCGCTGGATCAATCGCTCGGCATCACGGAGCGCGCGCTCGAAGGCGCGATCGAGATGGACGATCCGGACGCAGCGCGCCGCACGTACCGCGCTGCGGAGCCGATCCTCGCGATCGCGGAGCACGCGAAAATCCCACTGAAGACGACCCCCGCGCGCGTTCGCGGGACGATGGGCGAGATCGAGCTTCGCGAAGGTCGCCTCGATGCCTCGCGCGACCTGTTGAAGAGCGCGACGAGCGTCGAAGCGTCGCCGACGCTCCTGTTGGATCTCGCGCGAATCGAGAAGCACGACGGCGATCTCGCGAGCGCCGCAGCGCACTTGAAGACCGCGCTCGACAGCGCGAGCGAGCCGGCGATGCGCGGCGAGATCACGCTCGTCGCGAGCGACGTGATGGTCACGTCGGGCGACGTGGAAGGCGCGCGCAAGGCGCTCGGTGAGGCGCTGAAGGCGCTCGTCGCAGCGCGCACCGTGCGTGACGCAGCGATGCGCGCGCGCGTCGAGCGTGCGATCGCGCGCATCTACGACCGCTTCGGGCTGACGAAGCAAGCGGACGACGCGCTCCAACGCGCGCTCGAAGCGACGCCTCGCGAAAAAACGCAGCTCGCGGCGACGCTTGCGCTCATGGGCTCGCGCGCGGTCGTGAAGAACGATCTCCGCGCGGTGCGCGCCGCGCTCTCGCACGCCGTCACGTCCGATCTCGACGACGACGATCTCGTCTACTTCGCACTGTGGGAGCACGCAATCGAGCGCCAACAGCACGTGCCGACCGACGGCGTCGGCGATCGCGTGCTCGCGTCGATCTCCGAAAACGGCAGCTGGACGGCGAAGCTCGCGGCATTCGGCGCGGGCAAGCTGCGCGGAGAAGATCTCGCCCTTGCTGCACACAGCCCGTCGAAGAAAATCGAAGCCACGTTCTATGTCGCGCTCGATCGTCGCAGCCGCGGCGACCGCGCAGGATCGGACGAAGCGTTGAAGCAAGTCATCGCGGGCGCGGGCGTCGATTTGATCGAGGCCGATCTCGCACAGAAGCTCCTGGTCCCGCCCTCGCCGCTCAACCCGCCGCCGAGCGTCGTCGCCCTCGCCCCCTGAAGCTCGTGGCAAGGCACGAAATCGGCGAGGCGTTCGACTGGGGCGAGGTCGCGCCTCTGCGCATTCGCTCGCGCCTCGTCGCCGAAGGCGTCTACGCGGGATCGCACCGCAGCGCGCGCCGTGGGAGCGGCATCGAGTTCGGCGGTCATCGCGAGTACATGCCCGGCGACGATTTGCGTTGGCTCGATCGTCGCGCGCTTCTCCGGCACGGTCGTCTCCTCGTGCGACAATTCGAGACCGAAACGGATCGCGCGCTCCGCCTCGTCGTCGATGCGAGCGCGTCGATGGGTTACCGCGGAAGCAAGCGCGCGCGCGACTCGAAGCTCGGCACGGCGGCGCTCGTGTCCGCGGTGCTCGCGCGCATCGCGATCGCGAGCGGCGATCCCGTCGGCCTCACGTACTTCGGCGGCGAGCACGCGCGGCCGATTGCGGTCTCCGGTGGGCGCGAGGGATTCGATCGCATCCTCGGCTCGCTCGAGGAAGCGCGCGCGGGCGGCGATGCGGTGCGCGATCCCGCGCTCCTCGATCGCGCGCTTGGCATCCTCACGCGCGCGGCGCGTCGAGGATCCGTCGTCGTCGTGATGAGCGATCTCTTCGACATGCCCGACGACGCGCCGGATCGCTTCGCCGCGATCGCCGCGCGCGGGCGCAGCGTCGTCGTTCTGCAAATCCTCGATCCGGACGAGATCGATCTTCCGTTCGAAGGCACGGTGCGCCTACGCGCGATCGAAGGCGACGCCGTCGTCGAGACGGACGCTCACGACGCGCGCGAGGCGTACACGCGAGCCCTCGCAGCGCTCGAGACGCGCTACAAAGAAACGCTCCTCGCGCGCGGCGCGCGATTCGTCCGCGCCTCCACCGCGGACGATCCCGCGAGCATCGTGCGCGCGGTGATCTCTTCCATCCGCTAAGGCAAAAGTCATTGCACCGATCCCGCTCACACGAGACGTGATGCTCGACATGCGGCAGCGTGGACTGCGCGGCCGGGCCGCCGCTGGACCTTCGCCACCCGATCATTGCGGGTGAAGCTTGGCGTCCTCGAAGTCTGGTGAATGTCCTGCGCCGGCCTCGCCGGTTCGTCTCGCTGCCGCTTGTCGGTTGACGCGTCGGAGCGAGGCGGTTCAGGTCAAGTGAGCTTCGAGCTAGTTCTCGTACTTCAGGGCGCGGTACGAGAGGTAGCCGTTCGTGAACGTCAGCTCGAAGGACTTCTCGTGCGTCGTCGCGTCGAGCTCGGTGATGTCGGAGTCGTTCGCGCCGCGATATCCCCAACCGATGAAGTACCGATTGCCGAGCTTCTGCACCGAGCCCATGGCCACCGAGAAGTGCGCGTCGACGGTGACCGCCGCGAGCACTTGTGCGGTGTGCGCGACGGGGTCGATCTGGTACTCGCGGATCTTCGTCGTCTTCGACGCGTTGCCGTTGTCGAACATCATCAAGTGATTCGGCCCGAGGAAGCGAACGAAGTGTTGGTGCGAGCTCTTGTCCGCCGGGGCGAGGCCGAACTGATCGCCGGCGCCGCCGAGCATCCACACGATCGCGCCCGTCGTCTTGTCGAGCTCGGCGACGGCATCGTCGTGCCTGAGCGAGACGACGTAGTTGCCGTTCGCGGGATCGATCTCGAGCGAGTTCAGGTGGTTGTAATCCTGGTAGGCCGGCTGCGCGTAGTTGTTGCCCTCGGTGCTGTCCGTGTAGAGCTCGGGCACCGTCGTCGACTGCCAGTCGAACGCGACGTTTCCGCCTTGCACGTCTTGAACGATCGCTCCGACGACGTTCGCGGACGCGAAGCCCGGCACGTTGGTCACCGTCTGGCCGATGTACGACTCGATGATCCAGTGGTTGTCGTCGATCAGCTTCACGTCGTGCGCGTCGGCGCCCGACGCCGAGTGTCCGTCCGCCGCGACGAGAGTGAGACCTTGGAGCTCGTTGAAGTGATCATCGAGCACGTGCACCGTGCACGCTTCGATCGGCCACGTCGTCCAGTCGATGGGCGCGTCGGTCGAGATGTACGTGTAGCGAGTGGCGCCGCTGCCGAGCGTCCATTTTGGAAGTCGAACGCGGGGTTGTTGGTCTTCCTGTAGAACTCGAGCTTGCCGGTCTCGTCGTAGATCTCGAGGAAGCTCGGCTCGGGCGTTGGTTGGTTGGGCTTGAGCTGGTTCGGCGCGACGAGGATGTGACCGGGCGTCGGCGACGCGTTCGTCGTGACGTTGTACTCGGGTCGAATCGCAGGGACCGTGTGAATCTTGAACGTGACGGGCGCGCCGGTCGCGTCGACCGCATTGATCGGGATGACCGTCGCGTCGTCGAGCGTCGTGAGCGTCAGCGATTGCGCGACGCCGCTCTTCGCGACCACGCCGTTGATGGTCGTGTCTTGACCCGTCACCGTGATCGCGACGGGGATGAGCGTCGTCAGCGACGTCACCTCGTAGTCGGTGATGTTCGGCGAGAAGGCCGGAACGAGATCGCCCGTTGAAACGGTGATGTTCGTGACCGGCGACGACGGCGCCGAAGAGCAGGCAAGCCCGAGCGAGACAAAGATCAAGAGTGTGGTTCTCATGCGCCTCCAACCCTACTTTACTCATTTCCATGTTACGCGCATGGCGTGAGCTTCGTCACTGCGCTCGCGCTCGGGATCGCGCTGCTCGTCGCGGCGCCGCTGCTCGCGCATCGCCTTCGCCGGCTGCGCGCGGACGAGCGGCCATTCGCCCCGGTCAAGCTCGTGCCGCCGACGGAGCCGCGCGTTCGCAAGCGCGCAAGGTTGGAGGATCGCGCGCTTTTTGGCGTGCGCGCCGCGGCGATTGTCGCGCTCGCGGTGCTCGGTGCGTCGCCGCTCGTTCGGTGCTCGCGGCTCTCGCTCTCACGAACGTCCGGTGCGTCGATGGCGGTCGCGATCGTCGTCGACGACTCGATGAGCATGCGCGCGCGCGGTTCGTCGTCGCTCACGCGTTTTGCGCGCGCGAAAGACGCGGCTGCCGAGCTCCTCGCCGGCGCGCGTGAAGGCGATGCCGCGTGCGTGATCCTCGCGGGCGCACCCCCGCGCGTCGCGCTCGCCCCAACGACGGAGCTCGACGTCGTACAGACCATCATCACGTCGCTCGAGCCAAGCGATCGCGCGACGGATCTCGATGGCGCAGTTCGCATCGCCGACACGCTCCTTGCGTCGCTGCCACAAGTCGACAAGCGCGTCGTTGTGCTCAGCGATCTCGCCGATGGGCAACCCGATGCTCCGCCCATCGGCGAAGGCGCGACGCTTCCCGTGTGGACGCCGCTCGCCGAAATCGCGCACGACGCGGCGGACTGCGGAATCATCACGGCCGACGATCTCGGCGGGCGCGTTCACGTGCACATGGCGTGCGGAAAAGACGCGAGCCCCGCGGGGCGCACCGTCGAAGTGCGCGTCGGGACTCGCGTCATCGGGAGCGCGAAGTGCGAAGGGATGGACGTGAACGTCGAGATCACCGCGAAAGACACGGACGCGAGCGAGCGCGTCGCAGTTCTTCTCGGTGGTGACGCGATCGCGAGCGACGACTCCGCGCCCGTGCTCGTCGCGCAGACGGGCGCGATCGGCGTCATCGCGGAAGCAGTCGACGAGACCGCGGTGACCGGTGGACCGCCCGTGCTCGAACAAGCGCTCGACGCGCTGCACACCGATCTCGCGACGCGTCCGCTTCCGGCCGTGCCCGATCAGTCGGCGGATTTTTCCGGCATCGTCGGTCTCGTCGTCGATGATCCGCCGGGGTTCACGCCCGAGCAGCGGCGCGCGCTCGGCGCGTGGGTCGACTCGGGCGGCGTCGTCCTCGTCGCGCTCGGCGGGCGCGCTGCGTCTGCGCCGCTCGGAGCGACGCTCGAGCCGATCCTCGATCACGCGACCTCGTGGACGCCCATCGACCCGAAGGTGAAGGGCGTGGCGCGCGACGCGAACACCGATTTCCTCGGCGAGGCGACGCGCAGCATCGTCGATCTCGGCGCGAAGAAGCGCGCGACGATCGTGCCGGCGGATTTGGCTTCGCTCGAACCGCTCGTGACCTTCAGCGACGGCGCGCCGCTCGTCGTGAAGAAGCCGCTCGGTCGCGGCGTTGCGTACGCGACGACGCTTCCCTTCGCGCTCGATGCGAGCGAGCTGCCGGTGCGACCGGCGTTCATCGCGTTGCTCGATGCGGTCGTCGCGGATGCGCGCGCCCACGCGTCGCTCCGCCGCGCGGATGTGGGCTCGACGTGGACCCTTCCGCTCGGGACGACGATCACGCCCGCGTCGCGCGATCTCGTCCGCGACGGCGCGCGCATGAAGCTCACGCCGAGCGTGACCGGTGCCTACCACTTGAAGATCGATGGCCGCGACGAGCTGCGCGTCGCCGCGCCGATCGCGAAGGAAACCGATCTTCGCCCGAGGAGAACGAACGCATCGGAGGCCGCGTCGCGCCTCGGCGCAACGGAAGCGCGCGTCGACGCGTCGGCGCACGTCGCCGTCCTCTTGCTCGCGCTCCTCTTCGCCGAAATGGTGCTTCGTGTGCGTGCGCGGGCGCGGGTATATACACAGCACACATGAAAAGGCTCGCCTTCGCGCTCGTCGCTCTCGCCTTGACGCTCTTCGGTTGCGGCGGTGGCGGTCAGTACGGTCACGCCGTGAACTACGCGCCGCTCTCGGAAGAAGAGAAGGCGACGAAGACGGCGAAAGAATACGACCCCGTCATGTTTCAACGTCAGCCCGATCAGTGGCGCGGAAAATCCGTCGCGCTGTTCGGCGTCGTGACGGCGCGCGGCGCGGGCACCGCGGGTACCGCGTCCGTCACGCTCAGCGTGCGGCGCCTCGAGCCGCGCAACGTGTGCGAAAGCAACGCGGACGAAGACACGTGTCGCACCACCGTGAGCGACGCGGACTTCGGTCTCGTCCACGCATTGGTCGTCCTTCATGGCGACGACGACGTGGGTGAGCACTCCGTCGGCGGCGGCTCGCTCCTTCGGCTCGTCGGCACGTTCGGCGAAGAGGTCGACCCGAACGACGGCGGCCCGATCATGCACGTGACGTACTACCGGCACTGGCCGCGCTACTTCTACGTGACGAAAGCCGCCGCGCGCCAAATGCGGCAATGACACGGTCGCTCGAGCTCGCGGCGCTCGCGACGGCGCACTCGCACGCGTTCCAGCGCGCGATGCGCGGCACCGCGCAGCGCCCGGGGCCGAGCGATTTCTTCTCGTGGCGCGCGCAGATGTATCGCGTCGCTACCGCGCTCACGCCGGAGTCGATCGATCGCATCTCGCGCGTCGCGTTCGCGGAGCTCTTCGCCGCCGGTGTGCGCACCGTCGGCGAGTTCCACTACATCCAGCATCAAGCGGACGGGACGCCCTACGCGCAGCGCACGCTGATGAGCGAGATCGTCGTCGAGGCGGCGCGCGCGTCCGGTCTTCGCGTTTGTTTGTTGCGCGTCGCGTACAACCGCGCGGGGCCCGGGAAAGACGCCGAGCCCGGACAAAAACGTTTTTGCGATCCCCACGTCGACGCCGTGCTGCGCGACGTGGACGAATTGCGTGCAAAATACAAGGATTCGCCCGACGTGCGCGTCGGCGTCGCTCCGCACTCGGTGCGCGCGGTGCCGCCGTCGTGGATCGCGCCGCTCGCCGCGTATGCGACGAAGCACGCGCTCCCGTTTCACATGCACGTCGCGGAGGTCGCGCGCGAAGTGGACGAGTGCGTCGCGGAGACGAAGAAGCGCCCCGTCGAGCTGCTCGCGGATCTCGGCGTGCTCTCGGATCGCTTTTGCGGAGTCCACTGCACGAACATTCTCGCGCACGAAGCGCAGCTCCTCGGTGGAGCGGGCGCGTTCGCGTGCATCTGCGCGACCACCGAGCGCGACCTCGGCGATGGACTCCCCGATCTCGGCGCATTGCGCACGAGCGGCGCGCGCCTCTGCACCGGAATCGACAGCCACGTCATCACGGATCCATTCGACGACATGCGCGCGCTCGAAACGCACGAAAGACTCCGCACGCGCACGCGCGTCACGTTCACGCCGCCCGGCGCGACGCCCGCCGAGCAGCTATGGCGCGAAGGATCGACGAACGGATGCGCGGCGTGCGGCTTCGACGACTCGCCGCGCATCGCGATCGATCGCGATCACCCAACGCTCGCGCTCGTCGATGATGCGAACCTCCTCGACGCCATCGTCTTCAGTGGCAACCCGTCGCTCGTCAGAAGAAGTTAACAGGGAGGCAAGGCAGAGCGAGGGAGAATTTTTTGTAAGAAACAAATCATCTCCCTCGCTCTGCCTTGTCTCCTTGTCGATCTCTTCTCTCGTAGAGGGTCTCCAGCGCGAACAAATCGCGGGGGCCGAGCCCAGCGTGAACGCCGCGGGCGACTTCGCGGACGACGCGCTTCAAGACGGGCGCATCGAAGCCCACGTCCCGCGCGAGGGACGCGGCGAGCTTTGCATCTTTCAGCGTGATCGCGAGCGTGAACTCGGCGATGTATTTGCGCGCGAGCACCTTCTCGCTTCTTGCCGACGTAGCTCGGGCTGGCGAACGCGCCGCTCGTGAACGCGTCGACGAGCGTGCGACGCGCGAGCCCCGCGCGCTCGCCGACCGCGAGCATGCTCGCGAATGCGACGAGGTGATGCGCGCCGACCCCGTTCACGACACTTTCAGCGCCTGCCCTTGGCCCACGGCGCCCGCACGAATCCAACGCTTGCATATTGCACGGAACATCGGCTCGGCGCGTTTCGCGTCGCCGCTTCGACGCGGACCGACGAGCGCGACGAGCTCGCCGCGCCCGGCGGGCCCGACCGTTCCGCTCACCGGCGCGTCGACGAAGCGCGCGCCCCGCTTCCTCGACCGCGCGCGACATCGCGAGCGCGGCCGCGCGTCCGACGTCGACATGTCGACCGACATCGCGCCGCGCGCGAGCCCGGCGAGCACGCCGTCGCGCCCCCGCGCGAGCACGGCGGCGAGCGTCGCGCGCATCGCGATGACGACCATCGCGCCGCGACGCAATCCGCGCGTCGCGGCATCGCCGCTTCGAGCGGCGAGCTCGGCGGTCGTCGGCTCCGGTTCAGACGCGCACGGTGAAGCCGGTACGGACGAGTTTTGCGCCATCGGCCCCCCATCGCGCCCATGCCCACGAAGCCGACGCAGGCCTGCGCGTTCGCATGACAGCGTGTCGGCAACGATTCCCGGCTTTTTCGATGTCGCGAAGCCCGTCAGCGCTCGAGGCGCACGGATTTCCAACCGTGAGCAGCTGGCGGCGATCGATCTCCGCTTGCCTTGCGACGCGGCATAGGCAGAACGTCAGACCCGAGCTCATGCGCCGCCATGACCTTCAAGCTCGACGACGCATTTCTCCCCAAAGGGAGATCAGCCCGCGGCCATCGCGCGAGCTCGACCGCGGGCTCGAGCGCGGCGAGCGCACCAGGTCCTCCTCGGCATCACGGGCTCCGGCAAGACGTTCACCATCGCGAACGTCATCGAAAAATCGCAGCGGCCGACGCTCATCCTCGCGCCGAACAAGACGCTCGCCGCGCAGCTCTACGGCGAGATGAACGAGCTCTTCCGCGAGAACGCCGTCGAGTACTTCGTCAGCTACTACGACTACTACCAGCCCGAGGCGTACGTCCCGTCGAGCGACACGTACATCGACAAAGACGCGATCATCAACGACGCGATCGATCGCATGCGCCACGCGGCGACGCACGCGCTGCTCTCGCGACGCGACGTCATCATCGTCGCGAGCGTGTCGTGCATCTACGGCATCGGCTCGGCCGAGAGCTACTACGGCCTTCTCATCGACTTGAAGGTCGGCGAAGAGTTCCGCGCGCGACAACCTGCTGCGCATGCTCGTCGACATCCAGTACGAGCGAAACGACGTCGACTTTCACCGCGGCACGTTCCGCGTGCGCGGCGACGTGGTCGAGGTCTTCCCGGCGTACGAGCAAGAGACGGCCATTCGCGTCGAGTTCTTCGGCGACAAGGTCGAGGCGATCAAGGAAGTCGATCCGCTCCGCGGCAAGGTGAAGGGGATCGCTCGAGCGCGTCGCGATCTACCCGGCTCGCACTACGTGACGCCGCAAGAGCAGATGCGCCGCGCGATCGCCACGATCCGCGAAGAGCTCCGCGAGCGGCTCGATTTCTTCGACAAAGAAGGACGCTTCCTCGAGAAGCAACGCCTCGAGCAACGCACGCTCTACGACCTCGAGATGATGGAGCAGATGGGGTTCTGCAACGGCATCGAGAACTACTCGCGCCATCTCTCCGGTCGCAAAGCCGGCGATCCGCCGCCGACGCTGCTCGACTATTTCCCGAAGGACTTCTTCCTGCATCATCGACGAGTCGCACCAGACGGTGCCGCAGGTCGGGGCGATGTATCGCGGCGATCGCGCGCGCAAGGAGACGCTCGTCGAGTACGGCTTTCGCCTGCCGAGCGCGCTCGACAACCGCCCGCTGAAATTCGAGGAGTGGCAAGAGCGCGCGACGCGCTGCTTCTACGTGTCGGCGACGCCCGGCGACTACGAGCTCGAGCGAACGAAGGGCGTCGTCGTCGAGCAAGTGATCCGGCCGACGGGGTTGATCGATCCGGTCGTCGAGGTGCGCCCGGTGTCGGGACAAGTCGACGACTTGCTCGAGGAGATCCGCGACCGCGCGAAGAAGAACGAGCGCGTCCTCGTGACGACGCTGACGAAGCGCATGGCGGAGGATCTCACCGACTACTACCGCGAGCTCGGCGTGCGCGTGCGCTACCTCCACTCCGACATCGACACGCTCGAGCGCATCGACATCCTGCGCGACTTGCGACTCGGCGAGTTCGACGTGCTCGTCGGCATCAACTTGCTGCGCGAAGGGCTCGACTTGCCCGAGGTCTCGCTGGTCGCGATCTTCGACGCCGACAAAGAAGGCTTCTTGCGATCGCCGCGCTCGCTCATCCAGACGATCGGCCGCGCCGCGCGCAACGTGAATGGTCGCGTCATCATGTACGCCGACCACATGACGCCCGCGATGAAGAACGCGATCGACGAGACGAATCGCCGTCGCACGATCCAAGAGAAGTACAACACCGAGCACGGCATCATCCCGGCGACGGTCATCCGCGCGATCCTCAACGTGAACCCCGCGGCGGGCACGACGGACTACTACGACGTGCCGCGCTCGCGCGGCGGTGCGGGCCCTGCGCGCGCCGGGAAGAACGCGGAAGAGACGCTCGCCGATCGCATCACCGAATTGCGCGCGGCGATGTTCGCGGCTGCCGAGAACCTCGAGTTCGAAAAAGCGGCGCGCATGCGCGACGAGCTGCGCGCGCTCGAAGCAGGCGAGAAGACGAACGGCGACGGCGACGGCGCGAAGACCGACGTGACCGGTTACAACCCGTACGCTTCGAAGCGAAAACCCGGTGCGCGCAAGACGAAGTCCGCGACATCGAGCGACAAGAACTGGAAAGCGAAAGAGCGCCGTTCGTCGAAGTGGAAGCCGTGACGGGCTGAGCTGGAACCGCCTGATTCGAGCGACGCAGGCTCTGCTACCATGTCACGCGTGAAAAGCGCGTCCGGGTCGGCCGAGAAGCCGTCACCGTCTCCGAAGATTTGCCCGACATGTGGCGAACGCTTCGGCATGGATGCGCTTTTCTGTCCGAACGACGGCGCGCCGCTCGCGATCGGCCAGCCCGGCGACTACGGTCCACAAGCGCAGCAACCGGATCCGTATCTCGGGCGCGTGCTCTCCGGGCACATCGAGATTCTCCAGCTCGTCGGCGTCGGCGCGATGGGCCGCGTCTATCGCGCGTTCCAAAAAGGGATCGATCGCGACGTCGCGGTGAAAATTCTCCATCGCGAGCTCTCCGCGAATCAACAGCTCGTCGCGCGCTTCCACCGCGAAGCGAAGGTCGCGTCGCGGTTGCTCCATCCGAACGTCGTCGGCGTGCACCTCGTCGGGCAACTCCCCGACGGCGCGATGTACATCGTCATGGAGTACCTCGATGGTCTCTCGCTTCAGAGCGCGCTCGCCGCGGCGGGCGGCGCGTTCGATCTTTCGCGCGCGCTCCACGTCGCGCTCCAACTTTGTGACGCAACGGGCGAAGCGCACGCGACCGGCGTCGTGCACCGCGATCTCAAACCCGAGAACGTGATGCTCGTGCGCCGTGGCGCGGACGGCGATTTCGTCAAGGTGCTCGACTTCGGCATCGCGCGACTCAACTGGGGCGAGCAGTCGATGGCGACCGCGGCCGGTTTGATCTTCGGCACCGCGCGCTACATCTCGCCGGAGGGCGCGCAGGGCGAAGCCGTCGGACCGACGGGCGACGTCTACGCGACGGCCACGCTCGTCTATCAAATGCTCGGAGGTCGAACGCCGTTCGAAGGCGAGCAAGCGGTGGCGCTCCTCGTTCAGCAGATTCACGATCCGCCGCCGCAGCTTCGATCGCTCGCGCGCGCGTCGTACGTGCCCGAGCCCATCGCGCAAGTCGTGATGAAGAACCTCGCGAAGGATCCGCTCGCGCGCGAGCCGGACGGACGCGCGCTCGGTCGTGCGCTCATCGACGCCGCGAAGCTGAGCGGTCTGAGCGCCGAGGATCTCGTCGCGCGACCGCTGCTTCAATCCGGTCGACCGCCGGCCGCGCTTCAGCTCCCGTCGATGCATCGCACGGACAAGTTGCAGCTCGCGGATCAATCGCCGCTGCCGATCGATCGCTCCTCCGCGCCGCCGCGCAACGAGGCGAGCGTTCCACCCGCCAACGCCGCGACGCCGACGCCTTCGCCCTCCAAGCTTCCGCCCGATCAACCCGCCGCAGTCGACACGACGCTCGACGACATCGAGCTGCCGGCCGCGCTCAAGCACCCACACGAACGCACGCAGCAAGTTCATCCGCTCGACGACACCGCGCTCGCGCGCCCGGAGCGCAAGGTTCGTGGATCGATGCCGTCGATGGACGATCCCGCGATCTTCGACGAGCCCGACGAGCCGCTTCCGCCCGAGACGCCGGAGCAAAAGCGTCGTCGCGGGCGATCGCGCACCGTGTTCCTCTTCGTTGCGTGCTTCCTCGTCGGCGTGATCGGCGCCGCGACGTTCGCGTACAAGATGGGCTACGTCGGCCCGCGCACGACGGATCCGAATTCGCTCGAGAGCTACAGGCAGCGCGCGACGAAAGCGTTTCACGCGCAGCACTGGGATTCGCCCGCGGGCGACAACGTGAAAGACCTCACGAACGAAGGGCTCGCGAAGTACCCGCACGATCCGCGGCTCCTCGAGCTTCGCGCGCAATCGACCGACGAGCTCGTGAAGGACGCGGTCGCGGAGAAATATCTCGGCCACATGGATCAAGCGGCGCACCTCGCGCAGCTCGCGCACCAGCTCGATCCGACCGACGTCGCCGCGGAGCACCTCGCCGCCGAGTACGCGCAACCCGAGGCGATCGTCGACGCGGGTGCGGCGCCGGTGCGCGACGCACAAGCCGGAACGGTTCACTCGAGCACGACGAACACGACGGGCACGACCGGCACGATCGTCGCGCCGCAGTCGGGCACGCGCGCCGCGATCGACGTCTCGCCGGGCAAGCCCGCGATCCTCGCGCCCGTCGCGATCACGATTCACCTCACCGTCAACGGCGCCGCGCCGAAGGCGCTCCCCGACGCCATCTCGCTCACGGTCAGCGGTCCCGACGTTCCGCCCGGCACGCTCATTCCGATCCTCGCCGAGAATCCATCGACCGTGCGCGGCGCGCTATCGTTCATGGTGCCCGGCAAGTTCGAGCTCGTGTTCACCGGGAAGGTCGATGGCGCCGCGGTGAAAGTCTCGCGCACCGTCGTCGTCGACGCGCCGGGCACGCAGAACACCAACCCGCAAGCCGACGGCGGCAAATGGCTCTGACCGAAGACCGCGGAGCGAAGCGTAGCGGGCTGAGCTTCTTGCGGGGGGTTGGGGGCGGAGCCCCCATCGTGATCGGTCTTGCGATCTTTTGCATCGCGCTCGTCGCGACGAGCGCGGCGCGCGCGGACGACGCGCCGAAGAAGAGCGACACGGACGATTCGGTCAGCGAGAGCTGGCTCCGTTACATCGAGCGAAGGCACACCATCGCGCTCGTCGAAGCGGGGATCATCGTCTTGCCGTTCGCGCCGATTTCGCAGAGCCAAAAGGGCGGGGACCTGCCGATCTTCAACGTGCCCGTCGGACAAGGCGACGCGACCATCCAGCTCGGCATCCACATCTTGTATCGCCCGACGCGCGATTGGTCGTTCGGCGCGAACTTCCTCTTCGACCCACAACCGACTGCCGACACCGAATACGGCGGGCTCAGTGGGCTCGCGCGCACGCACTCGCGCGCGTATTTTTCATCGGCGGCGAAGGTCGCTACATCCCGCTCCACTCGCGATCGATCGAAGGCTTCGTCGGCGGGCAAGCCGGCGTTGTCATCGTCGCGGATCGCTTCACGACGAACGCGGGCATCGCGAAGCCCGCGATCTTCGGCGACCGCGAGGTGAGCCTCAGCACCGAGGGATTTTTCTCGGCGCGCAGATCGGTTTCGATTGGTTCATCACGGACCGCGTCGTCGCCGGTCTCATCACGCGATACAACCACTGGTTCTTGCCCGAGCAACCGAAGTGCTCGCCCATCCTCGACTGCACGACGCTCAGCGGCAACGTCGACTCCTTCGATTTCGGTTTCACGCTCGGTTATCGCATCAGCCTTTGAGTGGTACGCTGCCGCGTCATGCAGCAGCGTTTTCTCCGGTTCGTCGCGTTCGTTTCGATCTTCGTCGGCTTCGCGTGCGGTAGCTCGAAGGATCAACACGTCGACACCCCGCCGCCGGTCGCGTCGGCATCGGCTGCGCCACAAGCGAGCGCATCGGCATCTGCCGAGGCCGCCGCGAGCTCGTCCAGCATCCCGACGCAAATCAATCCACCGACGCAAGTCAGCACGTGGAAGCCGCTGCTCTACAAGATAGCCGGCACGAAGCCGTCGTACTTGTTCGGAACGATCCACATCCCCGACCCGCGCATCGCGAGCTTTCCCGCGTCGCTCGATCAAGCGATCGCGGGCGCGGATGAAATCGTGAACGAGATGCCGCTCGACAACGCGAACCCGATGTCGATGATGGCGTCGTTTCAGCTTCCGAACGGGCAATCGCTCACGACGCAGCTCACGCCCGCGGTTCACACGCGTCTTCAGCAAGTCTTCCAGAGCAAGGGACTGCCGCTCGCGCCGTTCGAGCACTTCAAGGTGTGGGCCGTCGCCGCGCAAGTCGCGCTGCTCGATCACCTGACGGAGATGATGTCGGGCGGAAAAGCGATCGACATGAACATCCACGACAAGGGCAAAGCCGCCGGCAAGAAGACGAGCGGGCTCGAGACGGAAGCCGAGCAGCTCCAAGTCTTCGACGGTCTCAACAAGGACGAGCAATCGCGTCTCCTCGAGCAGACGCTCGATCAACGCGACAAAGATCTCAAAGAAGGCAAAGACCCCGTCGCGAAGCTCATGAGCCTCTACGTCGCGGGCGACGAAGCGCCGCTCCTCACGGAGCTCAACGCGGGCTTCGACTCGACGAAGCCGCTCGATCAAAAATTGCTGAAGCGCCTCATCACGGATCGAAACAAGATCATGACGGATCGCATCGCAGCGAAGCTCAAGGGGCCGCCGCGATCGTACTTCGTCGCGATCGGCGCGGCGCACCTGCTCGGCGACGACGGCGTCGTCGCGCAGTTGAAGAAGAAGGGCATCAACGTCGAGCGGGTTCCCTAATGGGAACGCGCGGCTGCGCCGCGCTTCCCAGCAAGAGTCATTTCGCGAGCCTTCGGCACGCTCAATTCTCGCGTCGCGCGTCGAACGGGTTGAGGCAAACCACTTCAGCGCACACGAATCGGCGGCTTTGCGGCGGAGGATCGGTTGGCGGCGGAGGAGCCGGAGGGGGTGGGCGCCACGTCGGAACATCGTCGGGCTTCATGCTTCGAGCGTTTGCAGCGATCGTTCCATACGGATTTTCCGCGCGATCGCGTGCGAGCGTGCGCAGTCGTGCGCACGCCGTGCGCAACCCCATGCACGACTACGGGGTCGATCGAACCGCGATCGCCATGAGTTGCGCGATGCGATCGAGCACGACGCCGCACACGACGAGCAGACCCATCGTTCGGAGCGGGGCGAGGAGCGCGTGGATCTGCGCGGGCGCCGCTGCGCGCGCGATCACCGCCGCCGTCACTTCGATGACGAGCGACGCGGCAAGAAGCGGCGCACCGATCGACACGGCGAGCGCGACAGCCGCGGTCAAATCGTTCGCCGCGGCGAGAATCGGATGATCGGGAATCGGCGCGACGGCGAGCGCGTGCGCGACGCGCGCGGGGCCGCCCGTGGAGAGGAAAATGATTCCAGCGAGGAGCGCGAACGGAACGGACATCGGCGTCGTGCGTCCCTCGATCACGGGGACCTGCACGGAGTCTTGCGCGCCGCGGAGGTTGTCGAGCATTCCGCCGACCATCGTCGCCGCCCACAGCACCGCCGCCGTCGCGATGGCGACGGGAAGCCCGCGCATCACCTCCGACACGAGCAGCAGCGGCCACGGCGCGTGAAGCTCCGGGGAAATCGGCGTGACCGCGGGATAGATGCATAATGCAAGCATCAACCCGAGCACGCCGCGCGCAGCCGCGGGCAGCGAGCGGAGCCCGAATGCGGGAACGAGCGTGATGGTCGGCGTGACGCGCGCCCACGCGAGCCCGAGCGCCGCGAGATCGACGCCCGCATCGCGAAAGCTCTCTGCGACGACCTGAAGCACCCCGGGCATTTTTTTGTGAAGCTACCATGGTACGAATCGCGTCCATGGGTTTCGATTTGTCGATCGTGGGCAAGCCGTCGGAGGCGTCGCGCTTCTCGTATTCGTGGAAGGACGCGGTGCTCTACGCGCTCGGAGTCGGCGCGAAGAAAGACGAGCTCGACTTCTTGTACGAGGGCGCGTCGTTCGGAAACGTGGAGCGCAAGACCGAGGCGCCACGCCCGAAGGTGATCCCGAGCTTCGCCGTCGTGCCGACGTTCCCCGTGATGCTCTCGCACCTCTCGAAGACCGGCGGCGATCTCGCGATGGTCGTTCACGGCGCCCAAAAATTCCGCGTGCACAAACCGTTCGCGCCGAGCGGCGAGCTCACCTCCACGGCGACCGTGCGCGGCATCTACGATTTGAAGCGCTTCGCGAGCGTCATCGTCGACACGCACACGAAGAACGAAAAGGGCGAGATCGTCGCCGAGGGCGCGTGGACGATCATCTATCGCGATCACGGCGGCTTCGGCGGCGACCCTCCGCCGAAGGAGCCGAACGAGATCACCGTGCCGAGGGATCGCGCCGCGGATTTTCGCATCGAGGAAAAGACGTCGGACGAGCAGGCGCTCCTCTATCGCTTGAGCGGCGATCCGAATCCGCTCCATGCCGACCCCGTGTTCGCGAAATCGGTCGGCTTCGACAAACCGATTCTGCACGGGCTCTGTACGTACGGGTACATGGCGCGGCACGCGGCGAAGGGCGCGTGCAACGGCGACGCATCGCGTTTGCAAACGTTCGATGGCCGCTTCAGTAAACCGGTGTGGCCGGGCGACACGATCGTGACCGAGGGTTGGATCATCGCGCCGGGCAAAGTCGCGCTGAGCGTTTCCGTGAAGGAACGCAGCGAGGTCGTGATCAACGCGGCGTCGGCGACGTTCGCGTGAGACGCGCCGGGCTCGCCGGTCTCGCCGCGCTCGCGGCGTGCGGCGCGCGCTCGGAAATTCGCGGCGTCGTCGAGACCAGCGACGCGACGATCGCGGACGTGCACATCACGGACGTCCAAGGCGATTCGCCGCCGATCGATGCGGGCCCGTGTCCGCCGCTCGATTACGTCGTCGACGAATCGTCATCGACGGTGCTCGCGATGGACGACACGTCGCTCTACTTCATTGCGCCAAGCTACGACATCGTGTCGATACCGAAAGCCGGCGGAGCCGCGAAGACGATCACGAGCGCAGTGGGTTTCGACGGCGACATCGTCGTGAGCCCCGACACGAACGTCTACTTCACCATGAACGGCGTGCTCATGAGTCACTCGACGCTCGGCGGATCCACGACGACGCTCGGGTGCGCCGTGCTCGCGGGATGTCCGGGAAGCGTCCACGTGAAGACGACGACGTCGAACGGCTTCGTGGTGCTCGTCGACGGCGTGCAGCCCGTCGCGTTCAAGATCTCGACGAGCGGTCCGCCGATCGCGCTCGCGCCCGCGAACATCGCGCCGCCCGCGCCCGTGCACTACCTCGCCGCGACCGCAGATTGGGTCTTTTGGGACACGGACATCCGCGTCTTCGGCGTGCCGTTCGGCATCCCCGAGCCGCCGACGGTCTACGACACGTCGTCGAGCGGGCTCGCGATCGATTCGTCGCACGTCTATTGGACGGCCATCACGACGAGCGGAACGTGGACGACGTTTCGATCGGGTTGGGTCACGCCCGCGCCCGTGGCGCTCTCGACGGGCGCCACGCACGCGCCGCTCGTCGCGAACGACTCGTCCGTTTATGGCGTCGCGATCGACGGCGGAATCACGCGACAACCCACGCAGGGCGGAAACGTCGATGTCATCGTGCCGAACGTCGCCCCGCTGACGCTTCTCCTCGATGAACAATGCGTCTACTTCGTCGAACGCACGGATACGGGTCGACGCATCTCACGCGCCCGAAATTGAGCGTGCCATAGGCACGCGAAATGACTCTTGCTGGGAAGCGCGGCAGCTGCCGCGCGTTCCCAACTGAGCTATGTTCCGCGTCCCATGAAGCTCTCGAAAAACATCGTGATCGTCGGCGCGAAACGCACCGCGTTCGGAACCATGCAAGGCACGCTCAAGAACGTCACCGCGACCGACCTCGCCGTCACCGCGTCGAAGGCCGCGCTCGCGCAGTCGAGCGTCGCGCGCCGACGCAATCGGGCACGTCATCATCGGCAACGTCATGCAGACGAGCGCCGACGCGATCTATTGCGCGCGCCACGTCGGTCTCAAAGCAGGCCTTCCGATCACGACGCCCGCGCTCACGGTGAATCGTCTCTGCGGTTCGGGCTTTCAGGCGATCGTGAACGGCGTCGAGCAATTGCTCCTCGACGAAGCGGACGTCGTGCTCGTCGGCGGCACCGAGAACATGACGCAGGCGCCTCACATCTTGCGCGGCGCGCGCGATGGCTGGCGTTCGGAAAAGCGCCGAGCGTCGAAGACTCGCTCTGGAGCGCGCTCACCGACAGCTACACGAACACGCCGATGGCGGTCACCGCCGAGAACCTCGCGCAGAAATACGGCATCACGCGCCAAGACTGCGACGCGTACGCGCTCTCGAGCCAGCAGCGTTGGGCCGCAGCGAACGAAGCGCGGCGGATTCAAAGACGAAATCGCGCCAGTCGACATCGTCACGAAAAAGGGCACGATCGCGTTCGCCGTCGACGAACACCCGCGCCCGCAAACGACGATGGAGATTCTCGCGAAGCTTCCGCCCGTCTTCAAGAAGGACGGCGTCGTCACCGCGGGCAACGCGTCGGGCATCTGCGACGGCGCCGCGGCGCTCGTGCTCACGACGGAAGAATTCGCGAAGAGCAAGGGCCTTTCGCCGCTCGCGCGCATCGTCTCGTGGGGCGTTGCCGGAGTCGATCCGACGATCATGGGCATCGGTCCCGCGCCCGCGATCAAGAGCGCGCTCGAGCGTGCGCAGCTGAAGCTCAGCGACATGGATCTCGTCGAGGTGAACGAGGCGTTCGCGCCGCAGTACCTCGCCGTCGAGAAGGAGCTCGGGCTCGATCGCTCGAAGACGAACGTCGACGGCGGCGCGATCGCGCTCGGTCACCCGCTCGGCGCGAGCGGCGCGCGCATCACGACGCACCTCGTCTACGAGCTCGCTCGACGCAAAGGGAAGTACGCCGTCGGCAGCGCGTGCATCGGCGGCGGACAAGGGCTCGCGATCGTGATCGCCGCGGTCTAAGTTTGTTTCGCTAGGCGCTGCGCTCGGCCAATACCGAGCCGCTTGCATCGCGGCCGCCCATGATCGCCCACTGCGTTGCGTTGCGGAGCGCGTTCGCCGCTTTCATCGCGGCGTCGAAGCTCGGAAACACCCACGAGAGCGTCCCCGGCGACACGTTGTGCCATCCGTAGACGACGAGCGTCACTTCGCTGCTTTCATGATTTGCGACGGGATACGTACCTGACTCGTAATCGGGCATCGACGACACCGCTTTCCGCGGAGAGAACCGACGCTTCAGGTTTTGCATTCCCAAGGGACGCTTCGACATGAATTCAACCGTGAGCCCATAGTTAGGTTGTTCACGATTTGGTGCAAGAGGCGCGGCGATCATTCGTGTCGATCGCGACGCTGTGCGTCGTACCATCTTCGGAGGTGATGTCGTCGGTTCGTTCCTCGCAGGCTCCGCGACGCTTCACCGCGCTTGGCCTTCCGCTCGTTCCGCTCGCTCCGCTCGTCGTGATCGTCGTGGCCGCGTTCGTCGCCGCGACGATTGGCGTGCTCGGAATGACGTACTTGTCACGAGCGAGCCACGACGATGCTGCATCGCGCGCGCATCTTCTCGCCGAGACGCTCGGCGCGCGGCTCGAATTGACGCCGCCTGCCGAGCGTCTCGCCACGATTCGTCTCGCGGCGAAACGAACCGGCGCAGAAGTCCTCATCGCGGACGCGCAAGGTCGCCCCAAGCTCGACGCGACGCTCGGTCCGCCTGCCCCAGATGCGCTCGTCGCATTTTCGCATGACGCACACGGCGAAGCGACCACGCGCATGGGCGAGGTGCGATACGCGACGCACGCGATCGATCGCGATGACGTGCTCTACACGTTCGTTCGCGTCCCGCCCGCGGAAGGCGCGCCCGCGCTCTTCACCGCGCTCCTTGCGCTGACGACGCTTCTCATTTCGGTCGCGGCGATCGTGGCCTTTGCGGTCGCGCGCGACGCGGAGAAAGACGTCGTCTACGTCGCGCAGCGCGTGCTCGCGATGGCGAAGGTCCACATGGAGCCCGCGGGCGAGTCCGTCGCGCTGCGATCGATGGACGAAGTCGGCGTGCTCACGGGCGCGTTCAACGATCTCGTCGCGCGCTTCGCCGCCGCGGAAAATGCCTATCACCGCGACTTGCGACGCGCGGCCGCCGCCGATCGCGATCGCGCGCAGTTCCTCGCAGCCGTGAGCCACGAGCTCCGCACGCCGCTCAACGCGGTGCTCGGTTTCGCGGACGTGCTCATCAAGGGCGTCGATGGTCCGCTCGACGAAGAACAGACCGAAGAGGTCCAACAAATCCGCGACAGCGGCGCGCACCTCAACGATCTCATCGAAGACATCCTCGACTTGAGCGCGATCGAGAGCGGGCAGCTGAAGCTCCACCCCGCGCACGTCGACTTGCGAGCGGTCGCCGAGGAGGTCGTGCGCGAGATGTCCATCGTCGCCGCAAAATCGCATCTGAAGCTGCGGCTCGAAGACGGACCTACGGTGGAAGTGTGGGCCGACAAGAAACGCGTCTGGCAGATCGTCAGCAACGTCGTCGGCAACGCGGTGAAATTCACGCAAGTGGGCGAGGTGCTCGTGCGCGTGGGCGCGCGCGGCGCGTACGGCGCGGTGTCGGTGCGCGACACGGGTCCGGGCATTCGCGAGTCCGAGAGGCAGCTCGTCTTCGAGGAGTATCGGCAGGCGGGCTCGGAGCGCTCGCGTCATCGCGGCACGGGTCTCGGGCTCGCGATCGCGCGCCGGCTCGCGACGATGCAAGGCGGGTCGATCGATCTCGAGAGCGAAGTCGGCGAAGGCTCGACGTTCACGGTGCTGCTGCCGCGCGGAGGTAGCTCGCTGTGAATGCGTTCGCGCGGCTCGTCGTGCGCGTCGTCGGCGCGCTCATCGCGGTCGACGCCGCGTGCGCGATCGTGTTCTGGACGTTCGCGCCGCGTTGGCTCCTGCTCGATCCGCGCGTCACTTCGGCGATGGCGACTTCGGCGCTCGTCGTCGCGCTCGCGCTGACGGCGGGCGAGCTGCTCGTGCTCCTCGGGCTCGCGCTCGGAAATCGCCGCGTGCTCGCGGCGCTCGCGTCGGTCGATGCGTCGGGCGCGGACGAAGTGCAGCCGACGGATCTCTTGCGGCTCTTCGCGGTTCCGTCGCGCATCGCATACGCGCGCGTGGCGCTCGCCATCGTCTTCGGCAGCGCGACGCTCCTCTCGCGACCGGCCGGCGTCGACACGTACACGCAAGGCGCGCTCATTCTCTTGCATCTCACGCTCGTCACGACCGCGACGCTCCCGCTCTACGTCGCGGCCCGCGCCGCGGTCGCGCACGCGCTCGAGTACGCGAGACCGGACGTCGCGCGCGAAGCCGTCGCGCTCCTCGTGCGCGTGAAACGTGCGACGCGCGTCAGGCGCAGGTTCCTCGTCGCGCTCGCGGCGCCCGTCGCGCTCGTCGCGGTTGGCGCGTCGCTCCTCGTGTATGCCCACGCGCGCGCCGCCGATCGCGCCGCGCGGCAAGCCGACGCGACGAGCTTCGCCGCGGGCACGCTCGACCTCGTCGAAGGACACGACGACGGACGTCTCGCTGCGCTCATCAAAGGACACCAGCTCGGTTTCACCGCAGACGTTCGACGCGGCGGCGACGCGACCACCGCGCCCGAGACCGAGGTCGTCGTGCCGCTCGAAGATGGAAACGCGCTCGTGCAGTTCGAACCGTCGGGCCCCGGGTTCGCGACCGCGACGTGGACGTTCGCGTCGCTCCTCGCCGTCGCGCTCGCGGCGCTCGCCGGTGCGCGCATCGGTGCGCTGCTTTCGCGCGACGTGATACTCGCGACGCGCGAGATTGAAGCGACCGGCGTCGTCGACGTGCTCCGCGGCTCGCGCGTGTACCGCGAGGCGTATTTCCAATCCGTGCGCGGGCTCACCTCCGCGATCGACGAGCTCGGCGGTGTGTTCCGCGAGTTCGCCGCGGCGCAAGAGCGCGCGATCGTCGCGCGCGCAGCGGCGGAGCGAATGCGCGCGCTGCTCCTCGCGACGATGAGCCACGATCTCAAAGGCCCGCTCAACGCGATCCTCGGCTTCGCCGCGCTGCTCGAGCGCGGCAACCTCACCGAGGGTCAGCGCGAGAGCGTGTCGATCATTCGCCAGCGCGGCCGCGAGCTTCTCTATTTGATCCAGACCGTGCTCGACGCCGCGCGCATCGAAGCGGGGCCCATCGAGCTGTCGCGTCAAGAAGCTCCGAGCACGGACATCGTGATGGCCGCGGCGCTCGACGCGCAAGAGCTCTTGCAAGGGAGCGGTCGCGAGGTGACCGTCGAAGTCGCCGAGGATCTGCCGATCCTCGAAGTGGACTCGGCGCGGCTCGTTCAAGCGATCGTGTCGCTCGTGCACGCCGCGTCGCGCATGGCGGAGAAAGGGCCGATTCGTCTGCGCGCGGAGCGTGGGCCCGGTGGATCGCTGCGCGTGTTCGTCGACGCGGACGCGCCGATGCTCTCCGCCGAGGAGAGCGCGCAGATCGCAGAGGCGGACACGACGGTCAGCGTGCGGCTCGCGGGTCGCCGCCCGATGAGCCTCGCGCTTGGCATCACGATCGCGCGCGCGATCCTCGAAGCGCACTCGGGCTCGCTCGCCGTCACTGCATCCGCGAGCGCGCCGCTCCGGCTCCTCGCGAGCGTGCCCGGCGCAGCCGCGACCGCGACCGTCCGCATGAGCGCACCGCCCGAGATGTGATCGAATTAGAGCGCTCTAGTGCTCAGCGGCGGATTGAATCGCGCAGAGCACGCCGCGCGCTTTCGTGCGCGTCTCTTCCGCTTCCGCGGATGGCGAGCTCGCTTCGACGATTCCGGCTCCCGCGGTCACGTCGAAGCGCCCGTCTTCGCAAACGGCGGTGCGGATCGCGATCGCGAAATCGAGATCGCGGCCGAGGTAACCGACGGCGCCGCCGTAGAGCCCGCGCGGGCGTCCTTCGAGCTCGCGGATGATTTGCATCGCGCGGAGCTTCGGCGCGCCGGAGAGCGTCCCCGCGGGAAACGCGGCGCGGAGCACGTCCGTCGGTGAGACGCTCGGCGCGACCGCGCCCGTCACTTCGCTGACGATGTGCATCACGTGCGAGTAGCGATCGACTTCCATGTTGCGAACGACGCGCACGCTACCGACGCTCGCGACGCGCCCGACGTCGTTGCGTCCGAGGTCGACGAGCATGACGTGCTCCGCGCGCTCCTTCTCGTCCGCGAGGAGCTCCGCTTCGAGCGCGGCGTCTTCTTCGGGCGACGCGCCGCGACGACGCGTGCCCGCGATGGGTCGCACCGTGACGTCGCCGAGCGAGTCCTTCGCTCCGCTGCGCCTCGCGAAGTGAACGAGCGTCTCGGGGCTCGCGCCGAGGATCTGCGTATGCGATGCGCCGTCCACCGCAGGCGGCAGATCCAAAAATACATGTATGGCGACGGGTTCACGAGCCGGAGCGCGCGATACACGTCGAGCGGATCTCGCCCGCGCTGCGGAACGGAAAAAGTTCTCGCGAGGACGATCTGAAACGCGTCGCCGGCGGCGATGTACTCCTGCGCGCGCCGCACCGCGTTCTCGAATTTGAAATCGTCGATGCTCACCTCGATGGGCGAGGGGAGCTTCGCGCGATCCGGGAGAGCGATGCTTCGGAGCTCGCCGCTCTCGAGATCTTGACGCGCCTGCGTCGCCGCGGCTTCGTCGTCCGCGGCGATCGTCACGGTCTGCGCGAGCGAATCGAACACGCACACGATCGGACGCCCCAGCAAACGCGCGATCGGCTTTTTGCGCGCGCCGCGTTCGAACCCAGGAACCTTCGCGATACGATGAACGATGTCCCACGCAAAGAAGCCGACGTGCGATCGCGCGATGCGCTCGGCGAGGTGCGCGCTCGGCGGCGGAAAATCGGAGTCGATGAGCGCAGCCGCGCGCGTGAGCGGATCGTTCATCGCGTCGATCGGCGCCGTGAGCGCGCTCGCGCCGCGCGGTGATTCACCGCGCACTTCCCACGGACCGTCCTCGAAGAGAATCGCTTCGTAGCGCGGTTTGTATCCGAGGATGCTGTAGCGACCCCAGCGCGCGCCGCCGACGACGCTCTCGAGCAAGAACGATGCGCCGTCGCCGGCCGCGCGACGAAGACCCGCGTACGCGCGCACGGGCGTGAGCGTGTCCGCGGCGAACGTGAGGAGCGCGGTCATCGAGGACTGCGGAGCGGAGCGACGCCGGCCGAGGAATCGGGGAGCTCGAGGGGTTCGGCCCCTCGAACGGGAAGCGTGCCGAGTAGCGCGCGTGCGCGCGACGGCTCCACCGGCGTTCGCCCGATCGATCGCGCGTACTCCGCGGCGCGCTTCACGAGCGGCGCGCTGCCTTCGGCGAGCACGCCCTTCTCGAGGTAAATGTTGTCCTCGAGCCCGACGCGCGCATGCCCGCCGAGGCGCATCGCCGCTTCCGTGAGCGGACGTTGATGACGCCCGACGGCCGCCACCGCCCACGTCGCGCCTTTCGGAACGAGCGTCGTCAAATAGCGCACGTGCTCTTCGCGCGCCGCGATGCCGCCCGGCACGCCCATCACGAATTGAAAATGCAGCGGCGCCGCGATCGCTTTCTCGGCGACGAGCTGCAGCGCTTCGTCGACGTGTCCGACCTCGTAGCACTCGAGCTCGGGCACGCTGCCCGCCTTCGCCATGCGCGCGGCGAGATCGCGAATCTGCGCGCGCGTGTTCACGAAGACGTCGTCGCCGAAATTGAGCGTTCCGCAGTTGAGCGTCGCCATCTCCGGTTTGCACGAGAGCGGCTGCGCGCGTTCGTCGATCGACATGCCGACGGCGCCACCCGTCGATGTTTGGATGATGCAGTCGGTCTTCGCGCGGATCGCCGCGATGGCTTCTGCGAATCGATCCGCGCTCTGCGTGGGGGTGCCGTCGTCGTTGCGCACGTGGAGGTGAATGACGGCGGCTCCCGCGTCGCGACATCGCGCGGCTTCGTCGGCGATTTCGCGCGCGGTGATCGGGAGGTAGGGCGTCTGCTCGCGCGTGATCTCCGCGCCGACGATCGCGGCCGTGAGGATCACATCGGCGAGCTCGCGCGGCTTGCGCTGGAATGCCTTCGGCACGACGCACGTGCCCGTCGCGCGACACACGACGATCGGCTCCGCCAAAACGTCTGCCGCGCTCGGCGCGACTCCCGCTTGCCGGATGTTCGCGACGACCTTGCGCGCTTCGAAGACCATCTTCCGGCTCGACTCGCCGATTCGAACGATCTCGCCCGTCGCCTCGATGTAATCGCCCGCGTACACCGGCGCGAGAAACTCGACGGACTCGTACGCGCGAAACAAACCTTCGTCGCCGTCGAGGCGGATCAAGAGCTCCGTCGCCAAATCGCCGAAAAGCCCGAGCATGCGCGCGCCATCGACGAGCTCGCCCGCGTAGTGCGCGTCGTGCGACGACATGCGAAGACGCACCATGACCTTCATGCCGACCATGTTCGAAGATGTATCACGCGGAAGATTCGGGTCGCGCCGAACGTAGTTGGGAACGTGCGGCTGCGCCGCACTTCCCCAGCAAGAGTCATTTCGCGTGCCTTTGGCACGCTCAATTCATCCATGCGAACCACCCTTCTCATGCTTGCGGCCGCGCTCCTCGCGAGCACGAACGCGCGCGCGGATTGCCGCCGGCTCGCGGTTTCGATCGTCCTCGATCGTTCGGGATCGATGACGGGGCAGCCGCTCGACAACGCGAAATCCGCAACTGCCGCGGTGATCGACAAGCTCGGCCCGACGGATTGCGTGAGCGTGATCGCGTTCGACTCGCAGCCGCAGACCGTCGTGACGATGCATCCGCTCACGGACCCGTTCGTCGTGAAGAGCGCGATCGCGCGCATTCAAGCGGGCGGCGGCACCGAAATTCTCACGGCGCTCGACGCGGCGCACAAGTCGCTGCTGGGCGTCAGCACCGCGAGCAAGAGGCACGTCGTGCTTCTCACCGACGGCATGTCGCCCGTCGCCGGTCTCCAAGCGCTGGCGTCGACGATGAACAACGAGCACATGACCATCACGACGATCGGCGTTGGAACGTCGACCGACGAGCAAACGCTGAAGATGATCTCGAGCACCGGCACTGGCCGCTACTACAAAGTCATCGACGTGACGCAGCTCCCGCGCATCTTCACGCGCGAGATCGACATGCTCATCGGGCCTTGAGGTCAGTGGTGCGTGAGCACGTAAGCGACGACGACGCCGACGGCGGCGAGGGCGAGCGCGACGACGACGCGCAACGTGCTCGTTTCGTTCTTGGCCTTCGGTCGAACGCTCGCCGCATTCGCGGGCGGCGGCGCCGAGGTCCGCGCCTTCGTCTGCGGCGTGTCGACTTTGTCGAAGTCCATGCGCGGCTTGCTCGTGTCGTCGATGTCGAGGCCCGAGAAGCTCACGGCCATCTTGCGCACGTCCGACGCCGAGACGAACGCCTCCGCCATTTCCTTCGCGGTCTGGAATCGCTTGTCGCGATCCTTGTCGAGCGCCTTCTTCAGCCACGCGATCACCGCGGGCGGAAGATCTTTTCGGAACGAGGTCGGATCGCGCGGCTCTTTCGTCGTGATCGAGACGATGATCTCGCCGACGGTCTCGCTCTCTTCGTATGGCGTCTGACCGGTGAGACACTTGTAGGCGACGACGCCGAGCGAATAGAGATCGCTGCGGCCGTCGACGTCTTTCTTGCCGAGCGCTTGCTCCGGCGACATGAACATCGGCGTTCCGAGGAGCTGCCCGGTGATCGTCAAGTTGCCCGTGCCCGAGAGCTCGCGGTCCGCGCGTGCGATGCCGAAGTCGAGGAGCTTCACGTGGATCTCGTTGAACGCGCCGCTGTCATCCGCGCGCGCGTGCGGGTCGCGACACAAGAAGACGTTCTCGGGCTTGAGATCGCGATGAATCACGCCCGCGGCGTGCGCGGCGGAGAGACCCTTGCACGTCTCGACGATCACTTTCTTCATGAGCGAGAGCGGAAGCGGCCCATCGCGCTCGACGCGCTGCTCGAGCTCCTCGCCGCGCAAGAGCTCCATCGCAAGGTACGGACGGCCCGCTTCGTCTTTTCCGAAATCGAGAATCTTGACGACGTTCGGGCTCTGGATCGACGCCGCGGCGGTCGCTTCCTTCTGGAAGCGCTGGAGCATCGTCTCGTCGCCCGCGTGGAACGCGCTGTCCATGAACTTCACGGCGACGTCGACTTTGAGCGAGAGGTGATTCGCGACCCACACGCTCCCCATGCCGCCGTGGCCGATTTGATCGACGAGCCGAAAACGGCTCGCGACCACTTGGCCTTTCGTTCGTTGAGCCGCGGGCATGGTTGTCGGCCGTTGTATCATCAACTCATACGCGGCACGATCGGCCCATGAAGTTCGGCTTCCCCGAGACGCTCGTGGACCGCGTGATGGCGCGCTACGCGGAGCCGCACCGGCGATATCACACGTGGACGCACGCGCTCGCGTGTCTCGAGGCGCGCGCGCTCATCACGCGCGCCGAGCTACCCGAAGTCGATCTCGCGATTCTCTTCCACGACGCGATTTACGATCCGCTCGCGCACGACAACGAAGAGAAGAGCGCGGAGCTCCTCGTCACGGAAGGACGGCGCGCGTCGCTGGGCGAGGCGCTCGTGCAGCGCGCGGTGCCGCTCGTGCTCGCGACGAAGCACGGCGCGAACGTCGCGACGTCCGAGGCGGCGTGCATCGTCGTCGATGCGGATTTGTCCATCCTCGGCGCCGAGCCCGCCGTGTTCGAGGCGTACGAGCGCGCGGTGCGCGAGGAGTACGCGATGATCGATGACGAGATGTTCGCCGCGGGTCGCGCGCGCGTTCTCCGTCAATTTCTCGAGCGCCCGAACATCTACGAGACGAAGGCCGCGCGCGACGCATGGGAGTCTTCGGCGCGGCGCAACCTCGCGCGCAGCCTCGCTACGATCGAGGCATCCGCCCAAAGACGAGGCGCACCGTCATAACGCTTGGGCTCGCGATATCTTCGTCCGCGTCGCGTCGTTTCACACGTGGCGCATTCCATGGTAATTCCCGCGAACCACGATTCCATGGTCGTCGTCGAAGCGCGCAATCTCCCCAAACACGTGGGCATCATCATGGATGGCAATGGGCGCTGGGCGCAGCTGCGCGGCGACAAGCGCGCGCGCGGGCACCGCGAGGGCTCGCAGGCCGTTCGTCGCGTCGTGCGCGCCGCGCGGCGCCTCGGCTTGAACGCGCTCACGCTTTACGCGTTCAGCGAGCAGAACTGGGCGCGCCCCGAGGACGAGGTCGACGCGCTCATGGAGCTCCTCCGCGAGTTTCTCCTGACCGAGCGCGGCGAAATTCTCGGCAACGGAATTCGCCTCAACGCGATCGGCAACGTCGGCCGGTTGCCGCACATCGTCCGCGCCGTTTTGGATCCGCTCCGCAAAGAGAGCGAGTCGAACGAGCAGATGACGCTCACGCTCGCGCTGAGCTACGGCGGCCGCGAAGAGATCGCAGCGGCCGCGCGCGAGCTCGCGCGTCGCGTCGAGATCGGCGAAATCAAATCCGATGAAGTCACCGCCGACGCGCTCCACGGTCTCATGCCGAGCCTCAGCGTGGGCGATCCGGATTTGATCATTCGCACCGGCGGCGAGCGGCGCATCTCGAACTTCTTGCTCTACGGCCTCGCTTACGCGGAGCTCTTCTTCGCCGACGTGCTCTGGCCGGATTTCACCGAAGCGAATTTGTACGAGGCGATCGCGAGCTACCAGACGCGCGAGCGACGCTTCGGTCTCGTCGGCAAAGGCGTCGCGGCGAACGACGCGGCGTAAGCGAGATGTCGAACCTCGCGGTGCGGCTCCTCACGGCCGCGGTGGTCGTCCCGCTGCTGCTGCTGCTTCTCTACCGCGGGCCGGCGTGGGGGCTTTATCTCCTCATTCTTCCGGCGACGCTCATCGGCACGTACGAGCTCGTCTCGATGACGCATCCAAACGATCGCGTCTCGCAATTTTTCGCGCTCGCGATGTCGGCGCTCGTCTCCGCGGCGCTCTATTGGACGACCGATGCGCGATACGCGCTCACGATCATCGCCGTCGTTCCCGTCGCGGGTCCGCTGCTCACGCTCGTGCGGCTCGGTGACATCCACACGGCCGCACTGCGTGCGATCACGATGAGCGTCGCGCCGCTTTTCGTCGCGGCGCCCCTCGCGTGGCTGGCGATCGTTCGACGCGATGTGGCAAACGGTCCGAGCTACGTCGTGATGACGCTCATGTTCGCGTGGTTCAGCGACACGGGCGGTTATTTCGCCGGTCGCTTCCTCGGCAAGCACAAGCTCTACGAGGCCGTCAGCCCCAAAAAGACGGTGGAAGGCGCGTTCGGCGGGCTCGGCGGGAGCCTCATCGGAGGCCTCCTCGCGCACTTTTGGTTCTTGCCGACGATTCCGCTCGCGCACGTCGTCCCGCTCGCCATCGGCGCGGGCGCGCTCGGTCAGGCGGGCGATTTGGGCGAGTCGCTCCTCAAACGTTCGACCGGCGTCAAAGATTCCGGTGCCATCGTGCCTGGACACGGCGGTATCCTGGACCGCATCGACGCGCTCATCTTGACGAGCACGGTCGTCTATCTCTACACGCTCTGGACAAAACCATGATGAGAACATCGAGCTCGCAGAACATCCCCGCGGCGCCGGCGTCGGCGCGTGCCATCGGCAACGAGTACGATTTCTTCCGCGTCGTTCAGGGCTATCTCGACGGCGCGTCGAAGGTCATCAACCTCGAGCCGTACGTCGGGAGCATCCTGTCGCAACCGAAGAACGAGATCATCGTCAACTTCCCGGTGAGGATGGACAGCGGCGAGGTTCGCCTCTTCAAGGGCTACCGCGTCCAACACAACAACATCCTCGGCCCCTTCAAAGGCGGCATTCGCTACGGCTCGATGGTCACGCTCGACGAGGTGAAAGCGCTCGCCACGATGATGACGTGGAAGGGCGCGCTCATGGGCATCCCTTACGGCGGCGGCAAAGGCGGAATCAAATTCGATCCGCGCGGCGTGTCGCACGGCGAGCTGCAGCGCATCACGCGCCGCTTCACGCACGCGCTCGGCGAGAACATCGGACCCGAGTACGACATCCCCGCGCCCGACATGGGAACGAACGCGCAGACGATGGCGTGGATGATGGACACGTACTCGAACATGGTCGGCGCCGCGCACAAGCAGAGCGTGAAGGGCGTCGTCACGGGCAAGCCGGTCTCGAGCGGCGGAACGCTCGGCCGCACGAAGGCGACGGGGCAGGGCATGGTGCACTGCTTGACGGAGTGGGCGAAGGATCGCGGCTTCGATCTCGAAGGCTCGACGATGAGCGTGCAAGGCTTCGGCAACGTCGGCTCGCACTTCGCGGTTCTCCTCTCGAAGCTCGGCGTGTCGACGATCGCCGTCGGCGATCACTCGGGCTACCTCTACAACCCCGAAGGCTTCAACCCGCACAAGCTGCAAGACCACGTCGAAGCGCATGGATCGATCGCGGGTTACCCCGCGGGGAAATCGATGACGCGCGAAGAGTTCTGGGCCGCGAAGGTCGACATCTGCGCGCCGTGCGCGCTCGAGAATCAAATCGGCGAAGAAGAAGCGGCGGCGATCCAAGCGCGCGTCGTCGTCGAAGGCGCCAACGGCCCGACACACCCGATCGGCGAGAAAGCGCTCCTCGATCGCGGCATCGACATTCTCCCCGACGTGCTCGCAAACTCCGGCGGCGTCACCGTGAGCTACTACGAGTGGGTCCAGAACAAACGCTCGGAGAGCTGGACGCTCGAAGAAGTGGACGAGAAGCTCGAGACCGCGATGAAGCGCGTCTACCGCAACGTGGACACGTTCTCGAGGCACAAGAAAGTGGACCGAAGGATCGCGGCATACGCGCTCGCGCTTCAGCGCATCGAGTCCGTCTACAAAGAGCGCGAGATTTTCCCGTAGACGCATGTACGTCTCCACGCGACTCGGGCGTTGGTATTTCGAAGAGCAAGGCAGGGCGCGTCACGAAAACGACGCGGCCATCGTGCTCTGGCCTTCGTTTCTCACCGATGGCGGAATGTGGGACGCGCAGGTGGAGCCGCTCTCGCGCGCCTCGCGCACGATCGTGTTCGACGGGCCCGGTCACGGAAAGAGCGAGACGCCGCCGCCGTTCTCGCTCGACGACAACGCGCGCGCGCTGATCGACGCGCTCGATGCGCTCTCGGTGAAGCGCTTCGTGATGGTCGGGCTCTCGTGGGGCGGGATGGTCGGCATGCGGGTCGCCGTGCTCGCGCCCGAGCGCGTCGCGGCGCTCGCACTGCTCGACACGAGCGCGGCGCCCGAGATGATGAAGAACCGCGTCCGCTACCGCGCGATGCTCTCGACGCATCGGCGCGTCGGGCTTCCGTCGTGGGTTGCGGAGCGCCGCGTGCTGCCGCTCTACTTCAGCGACGAGACGCTCGTGTCGCATCGCGAGCTCGCGGAACATTTTTGGCGCGATGCAGTCGGGTTTCCGCGCGAGGGCGTCTACAAAGCGGGGAAGGCGATCTTTCAGCGCGGCGATTTCAGGACGGAGCTCTCGCGCGTGCGGTGCGACACGATGGTCATGTGCGGCTCGGAGGATCGCGCGACGCCACCGAGCCGCGCGCGCGAGATCGCGTCGGGCATTTCGGGCTCGGAGCTCGTCATGATCGAGGGCGCCGGTCACTTGAGCGCAGTCGAGCAACCCCGTCTCGTGAACGCGAAGCTCGTTCCGTTCGTCGAGAAGCACGTGAATTAGAATCCAGAGGAGGCCCGATGGGCATCATCGATCACATCACGCTCATCGTCAGCGACTACGCGCGGTCGCGCGCGTTCTACGAAAAGGCGCTCGCGCCGCTCGACATCAAAGCGGTGCGTGATTTCGGTGAAGCGTGCGGCTTCGGGCGAGGACCGAAGCCAGATTTTTGGATCGGCAAAGGTCCGACGTCGTTTCAGAGCAGCGAGCACGTGCGCGTGATCACGCCGACGCACGTCGCGTTCGTCGCGCGCAGTCGCGCCGAGGTCGATGCGTTCCATCGCGCGGCGATCGAAGCAGGTGGAAAAGATTTCGGCGCGCCGGGCGTGCGCGCGCACTACCACCCGAACTATTACGGCGCGTTCATCCTCGATCCCGACGGACACGACATCGAAGCCGTGTTCCACGGGAGCTAGTTACCTGCTCCGGCGCCTCCGCCGCCGATGGTGACTTACTCTTCGGCGATCGTGAGGAGCCAACCATGCGGCTCCCACACGACGTCGTTCGGATCGAACGGCGCCGTCCACGTGCCGACGTTCGCCGCGACGACGAGCACGAAGGGCGCGTCGTCGAGATCCACGATCTGAACGTGCGCTTCGGTGGCCTTCGGAAGGGCTGTCGCGGCGATGCGCGCGACCTCGTGACCGCTCGCATCGAGCTTCACGACGTTCCATTGCAGCTTCGCGTGCTCTTCCCACGTCGCGTCGACGCGCAATCGTTTTCCCGCGGCGCGTCCCTTCGTGTCGATGCGCACGAATGCGGCGCCCGTCGGCGCGATGCCTTCGGGCGAAGCGAGCGTGCGCGCCGAATGCGGCCACGTGACGTCCCATGCGAGGCGCGCGGGCGGATCGATCGTCGTGCCGCGCGCGATGGCGAACGCGACGAGCGCATCGTCGAGCGTCGAGCCCGCGAACATCGCGTCCTTCATGCTCTCGCGCACGACGGTGAAGATGTTCGGCGTGCCGCTCCACGCATCGTCCGCGAGCGTGACCGTCGGCGCGAGCGCGAAGCTCGCCGTGATCGCGTGACCGGGTTCTTTGGCGAACGAATCGTCGAGGAACGAAAAAAACAGAGACGCGCCTTCGTCGTAGGCGGGCGCGACGTTGACGTCGACGAGCGCGCGATCGGGATGCGACTGGAACGCCGTCGTGTCGATCGACGCGCACGGCACGGCGAGGCGCGCGAGCGCGGTGGACTCGGCGCGGAGCGTTCCTTCGTCGATCGCGGGGCTTCGCTCGAGCGCGCTCGCCGCGTAGAGCTCGCGCGCCACTTCGAAATCGCGCGCGCACCCCGCGGGCAATCGCGCGTCGACGATCGAAAACGCGCGCGCGCGATCGATGTGCGAGAGGAGATCGCGATCGAAGAGCGCGCTCCGCGATGCGTCACCGAAGGCGTACGTGTCGTACGATCGCGGCAGCGGCGCGCCGAGCACGACCCCTGCCTCCCACGCGCGGTCGAGCGCATCGAGCACCGAGAGCGCCGTCGCCCCATCGATCGCGTGCGCGCACGCCGCATGCCGAAACGAGCACGCCCGCTCGGCCAAATGGGGCGGAACCTCGACGGCGATGGCCTTTCCAGCGTGCGTTTCGACGTCCGAACGCGCCGCCCGCGCATCCCCCGCAAAACCGAGGACCGCCCCCGCGATCCCCAAAACAAACCGGCAATTTGACACGCTGTTTTCTACCCTTCTATCGTGGATGCGCAGCATGGCAAGCTCCGTCGATCTCTCGGGTGCCGTTCGATTCGATTTGCAATCGGGGACGGTTCGTCTTGGTGACGACGAGAAGGGCCTCTTGGTTCCCGCCCCCGTGCTCGGCGCGCTGATTTCGTCGGCCACCGCCGATGCGCGCGCGAAAGCTGGACGCGATCTCGGCGCCCACATCGGGCGCAATGTCGCGCGGCGCGCGGGGAGCGGAAGCGCGCTCCTCGAAGCGGATCTCGAACGCGCGGCAACGCTGCTCGCGTCGGAGCTGGCCGTGACCGGGCTCGGCACGTGCAACCTCGAGCGTTGGGGACGCGCCCTCGTCGTTCACGTCACGGATTCGCCGGTGGACTCGGCGGACTTCATCGCGCACGTCGTCGAAGGTGCGCTTTCGGCGGCGACCGCGCGCAACCTATCGTGCACGCTCCTCTCGGATGCGGGCGGCGTGCGCGTGCTCGTCGCGAGCGAACGCGGCGTGCTTCGCGTGCGCGGATGGATCGAACAAGGCACGAGCTGGAGCGATGCGCTCGTGCGCCTCCAAGCGGGAGGTGGATCGTGAGCTCGGAACGGATTGGAATGCTCGAGGCGCTTCTCGCGCGCATCAAGGCGAACGCGGCCGCGCCGCGCATCACGCACGAAGTCGCGGTCGCTGCGCCGCAAGAAGCGGCGCCGATCGAAGAGCCCGTCGTCGAGGAAAAATCGGCGGCGCCCGAGGTCGAGGTTCCGCTCGAATCGCGCGCGCGTCTCGTCGCGGCGCCGCGCGCGGAGGCCGACGTCGAAGAGATCGAAGCCGATGAAGTCCTCGAGCTCGACGATCGTCACGTCGTTCGCGAGGAGACGCCCGCGCCAGCCGCGCCCTCGATCGACGCGTTTGCGGCGACGACCGAGATGAACATCAAGAACCTCGAGCTTCCGCCAGCGCATGAGCCGGACGAAGCGCCGCCGCCGTCGTCGCGACGCCCGATCGCCGAGCCCGCGGAGACGCCGCAAGAAGCGCAGATCGCAGTCACGCACACGCCACCGCCCGAATCAGGCAAGCAGGTGGCTGCGGAAGCGCTGACGTTCGACGACGATCTCACGGGCGTCCGCGAAGCACAGCCGCCGCGCATCGCGGCGCCACCGCAGGCCGAGCCGTCCATCCAACTCCAATCGCTTCGCACGCCGGCCACTGCGCAACCCGCGCCGCCGGACGAATTGGAAGCCGAGCTCACGTCGGAGGCAACCGCGCCGCCGCCGGGTCCGCTCCCCGAGCTTCGCGCGCCGCGCGTCGAGTCCGCGCCCGAGCCCGTCGTCGCGGAGGTCACGCGCCCCACGCGTCCCGTGGCCGCCGCGAACATCGCGGAGATGGCGGGCACCGTGAAGCCAGCGTCGCCAAAGACCTTCGGCGAGCTGCTCGACTTGACGCTGTCGCTCTAGCCCACTGACCGTTGGGCCCGGCCCCGCGCCAGAAGGCCAGGTTCGGATCCGAACTTACCCCTCCGAATTGCGTGGCACGGGCGGTGCGATGTGTGGGCGCGGAGGTTGCGATGCAGCGGACGGTTTGGGCAGTGAAGCGCGCTCATTGGAGAAGTTGGGCGGGTATGCTGCGACTCCTGCGCACGGGCGGGATGTTCGAGCAGTGGCCGACGCGCAAGGTGACGCCGGCTCGCTATGATGTGCTTCATTTGCTCGTGAAGCGCGGCGGGAAGATGGTGCAGAAGGCGATGTGTGACGCGCTCGGCGTTGCGAAGTCGACGCTCAGCGAGATTCTCGCGGTCATGGAGCGGTTGGGGTTCGTGGAGCGTTCGCGGTTCGTGCCGCGCGCGGGGCGCACCGTGACCCTCACGCCATCGGGGCAAGACGCTTGGGAATGGACCTTCATCGTCGAGATGGAGGTCGATCGCGACGTAACGCGCGCGTTTGGGTACAGCGACCGCCGGCAGCTTTACGTCGAGAAGGCGTGCCTCACCGTGCGCGCGGCGTTCGACGAGGTCGTCGGGCCGCGGTTGCTCTACGAGTTTCTCGTCGTCGACGATTAGAGCCACGTGACGGGCTCATGTCCGAGCCACGTCCGCTGCCTTCGCGCGAAAATTCGCGTCGAGCGGACGATTGCATTCTGCAAGCTCGACTCGGGGATCTCTCCGCGCACGCACGCCGCCACTTCGCGGTAACCCACCGAGCCCATCGCGCGCGCGTCGCCGAGCCCGCGAGACGCGAGCGCGCGCACCTCTTCGATGAAGCCCGCGCGCAAGAACGCCGACACGCGCGCCTCGATGCGCGCGCGGAGCTCGTCGGGCGTGCGCTTGATCGCGAACAGCTTCGCGCGGTGACGCATCTCGGAGAAGCCGTGCGCGGCGTGGAGCGCGCTCATTTTTTTTCCGCTCGTCTCGAAGACCTCGAGCGCGCGACTCACGCGCACGACGTCGTTCGGGTGGAGGCGCGCGGCGGACTCGGGATCCACTTTGCGGAGCGCGTCGTGGAGCGCGGCGCGACCTTCGCGTCGCGCGAGCTCGCGGTGACGCTCGCGCACGGCTTCGTCCGCCGGCGGCGCCGGGACGAGCCCCCACACGAGCGCCTTCACCCACAAATACGTTCCGCCGCATACGACCGGAACGCGTTTGCGATCGATCACGTCCGCGATCACTGCGTCCGCGAGCCCGACGAAGCGCGACGCGTCGCACGGCGACAGCGGATCGAGCGCCGAGACCAGATGATGCGGCGCGAGCGCGCGCTCTTCCGCGGTGGGCTTGCCCGATCCCACGTCGAACTCGCGGTAGATCTGCACGCTGTCCGCGGTGATCACTTCGCCGCCGACTCGTGCCGCGAAGCGCGTTGCGAGATCCGTCTTGCCGCTCGCCGTTTGTCCGACGATGCAAACGAGCGCGCCGGGATCCGCAGCGTGTGCCGCGAGGAGCGCGTCGAGCGCGGTCACGCCGTTCGCGCGGGACCTGCCGCGCCCTTTTGCACGGCGACTTGCGCCGCGGCGAGTCGCGCGATGATCACACGGAACGGCGAGCAGCTCACGTATGCGAGCCCCACGCCGTGGAAGAACGCGATGCTCGCGGGATCGCCGCCGTGCTCGCCGCACACGCCGAGCTTGATGCCGCTCCGCGTCTTTCGACCGCGCTCGACCGCGGTCTTCACGAGCTGACCGACGCCCGCTTGATCGATCGACACGAACGGATCCTTCGCCAAAATGTTTTGCTCGATGTACGCGGGCAAGAAGCGCCCCGCGTCGTCGCGCGAGAGGCCCATCGTCGCTTGCGTGAGATCGTTCGTGCCGAACGAGAAGAACTCCGCGGTCTCGGCGAGCTCGTCGGCGAGGAGCGCCGCGCGCGGCAGCTCGATCATCGTGCCGAACGAGAACGGCGGGAGATCGCCGAGCTCTTTGGCGACGTCGTCGACGATGCGCTTCATCACGTCGAGCTCGGCCTTCGAGATCGCGAGCGGGATCATGATCTCGGGATGAACGTCGACGCCTTCCCTCTTCACGATCTTCGCCGCTTCCAAAATCGCGCGCGCTTGCATCGCGTAGATCTCGGGGAAGGTGATCGCGAGGCGACACCCGCGGTGACCGAGCATCGGGTTCTGCTCGTGGAGATCCTTCGCGCGCTTCGCGATGATTTGCGGCGAGAGGTTCATGCTTTGCGCGATGTGCTCGATCTGCTTCGGCTCCGTTGGCAAGAACTCGTGGAGCGGCGGGTCGAGCAGGCGAATCGTGACGGGCAGGCCGTTCATCGCGCGGAAGATCTCGACGAAGTCGTCGCGCTGGAACGGGAGGAGCTTCGCGAGCGCGCGTTCGCGTTCTTCTTTCGTCTCCGCGAGGATCATCTCGCGCACGGACGTGATGCGCTCTTCGCCGAAGAACATGTGCTCGGTGCGGCACAAGCCGATGCCCTCGGCGCCGAACGCGCGCGCGGTGCGTGCGTCGTGCGGCGTGTCCGCGTTCGCGCGAACATGGAGGACGCGCTGCGCGTCCGCCCATCGCATGAGCTCCTCGAGCTCGGGGAAGAGCCCCGCGGGCACCGTGGGCACCGCGCCGAGAAACACTTCGCCCGTCCCGCCGTCGATAGTCAGCGCGTCGCCCTTCTTGAGGACCTTCGATCCTCCGCCTTCGAGCGAGAACGTCGCGGTCTGATTGTCGTAGCGAACTTGCACCGACGTCGTCCCCGCGACGCACGGCTTTCCCATTCCGCGCGCGACGACCGCCGCGTGGCTCGTCATGCCGCCGCGCGCCGTCAAGATTCCGCGCGCGAGCTGCATGCCTTGGATGTCCTCGGGCGACGTCTCGACGCGCACCAGAATCACGGAGATTCCCTGCGCCGATCGCAGCTTCGCCTCTTCCGCGTCGAACACGATCGCGCCGCTCGCCGCGCCGGGGCTCGCTGCGAGGCCTTTCGCGAGGATCTCTTTCTTCGCGTTCGGATCGAGCGTCGGGTGCAAGAGCTGATGGATCGACTCGGGCTCGACGCGCAAGACCGCTTCGCGCTCGTCGATCAACTTCTCGCGCACCATCTCCACCGCGATGCGCACCGACGCGCGCGCCGTGCGCTTTCCGTTGCGGCACTGCAGCATGTAGAGCTTGCCGTTTTGGATCGTGAACTCGAGATCCTGCATGTCGTGGAAATGCTTCTCGAGCTTCTGCGCGATCTCTTCGAGGCTCGCGTAGGCTTGCGGCATCTTCTCCTTGAGAGACGAGATCGACATCGGCGTGCGAATGCCCGCGACGACGTCCTCGCCTTGCGCGTTCGGGAGCCACTCGCCGAAAAATTTCTTCTCGCCCGTCGACGGATCGCGCGTGAACGCGACGCCCGTCGCGCTGTCATCGCCGAGATTTCCGAACACCATCGCCTGCACGTTGCACGCGGTGCCCCAGTCGTCCGGGATGTCGTGGAGCTTGCGGTAGTACGCGGCGCGCGCGTTGTTCCACGAGTGAAACACCGCTTCGATCGCGCCCCAGAGCTGCGCCTTGGGGTCGCTCGGAAAATCTTTTCCGGTCTTGTCGCGCGTGATCTTCTTGAACACGGAGACGAGCGCTTCGAGCTCTTGCTCGGGCAAGTCGCTGTCCGGCACGGCGCGCTTCAGCTCTTCGGCGTTGAGGCGCGTCGTGTCGATGCCCTTCTGCTTCGCGACGCGCCCGCGAGCTTCGTCGAGCGCGTGATCGAACGGCTCTTTGTCGAGGCCGAGCGCGATCGACGCGTACATCGCGACGAAGCGCCGATACGCGTCCATCGCGAAGCGGCGATTCTTCGTGTTCTTCGCGAGCGCTTCGACGGTCGCGTCGTTCAGCCCGAGGTTCAAGATCGTGTCCATCATGCCGGGCATCGACGCGCGCGCGCCCGAGCGCACGCTGACGAGCAGCGGCTTCGACGCGTCACCGAGCTTCGCGCCCACGCTTTTTTCGACGTGCGCGAGCGCCTCGGCGACTTCGCCGTCGAGCGTGCTCGGGTGTTTGCGCGTCTTCGAGAAAACGTTGCACGCTTCCGTCGAGATCGTGAACCCAGGCGGGACCGGCAAGCCGAGCGCAGTCATCTCCGCGAGCCCGGCGCCCTTGCCGCCGAGGAGATCGCGACGCTTCGGATCGCCGTCGGCGCGCCCCTCGCCGAAAAAGAACACGTGGACCTGAGAGTTGCTCATCGGCGCGGCAGAATAGCTTCTTCGCGCGTGTGATATCATTGGAAATGATGGGCGCACGTGCTCGCGTCGTCGTCTTGGTGTTCCTCGCGCTTTCGTGCAGCGCGGGAACGTCGACGACGGACAGCGGCACCGATGCCATCGCGCCGCTCGACGCGAAGAGCGACGTCGTCGATGCGAGCGTCGCGTGCGCGCCAGGACAAGTCCGCTGCACCGACTCGAACCTCGGCCTCGAGACGTGCGGCGCGAACGGCACGTGGGGAAGCGCAGTCGGCTGCGGAAATCTCACGTGCGTGAACGGGCAATGCGTTCCGTGTCAGATCGGTCAAACGCAATGCAACGGCGCAGCGCTCCAAGTGTGCAGCGAAGGAGCGTGGGTGACGAGCCAGACGTGTCCCGTGTCGTGCTGCAACAGCGCGTGCGTCGACACGACGACCGACACGTCGAACTGCGGCGCGTGCGGCACGACGTGCGGAAGCGGACAAGCGTGCGGCGCGAGCATCGCCGCGTTCACGGGATCGCAGCCGCCGAATTGGACGGCGAACGGCAGCGCGACGTACGACGCCAACGACAACGCCGCGCAGCTCACCGACACCGGGCTCAGCGAAGCGGGCTCGTGGGTGTTCGACCGAGCCATCACGGTCGACGACGTCACGTTCCAGTTCGACTTCTACTCGGGCGGCGGGAGCGGCGCGGATGGTCTCGCGTTCATGCTCGAGTCGAACGGCGCGAACGCGCTCGGTGGATTGGGCGGCGGGCTCGGCGTCGCGGGGCTCACGGGCTTCGGCCTCGAGATGGACGAGTACAACAACGCCGAATGCCTCGACGACACCGCGAACCACATCGCGATCGATTCGCTCACGTCGTGCGGAGATGGAGTGCCGACGTCGCTCGTCGTGAACGACGCGCCGAACATCACGGTCGCGGACGGCAACTGGCACACGATGGTGGTGCACGCGAGCGGCGCGAATTTCACGGTGAGCGCAGACGGCGTCGATCAATTCGGAAGCTACGCGCCCGCGGGCTTCACGAGCGGGCCATGGTATTTCGGTTTCGGCGCGGGCACGGGCGGGCTTGCGAACGTTCACCTCGTGCGGAACGTGAGCGCGAAGTTCGCGGCGCCGCGGTGTTTTTGATTTACCGCCCCACCCGCCGCTCGAGCTCCCCGAAGGGAATCCTCAAGAGCACCGGTCGCCCGTGCGGGCAGTGACCGGAGAAATCCACGCCGTCGAGCGCCGCGACGAGCGCGGATGCCTTCTCTGCGCTGATCGAATCGCCCGCGCGAATCGATCCGTGGCACGCCATCGTCGCGAGGACGAGATCGACCGCGCCGGAAAACGGACGCCCCGCGACGCGACCGAGCTCCGCGAGCAAATCGCGTAGCAGTCGCTCGGGTCGCGCGCGAGAGAGAAGCGCAGGCACGCCGTGCACGGCGACTTGCGTCGGACCCACGGCGCGAATCTCGACGCCGAGCCGCGCGGCGACGTCTTCGTGCTCGGCGAGCGTCGATGCTTCTTGCGCGGAGATCTCGACCACCTCCGGCACGAGGAGCTTTTGCACCGCGACGCCGCGGGCATCGAACGCGCGCCGCAGCTTGTCGAAGTTGCGCCGCTCGTCGGCCGCGTGTTGATCGATCACGTAGAGCCCGTCGTCGCCCTCGCACACGAGGAACGTGCTCCGCACTTGCGCGACGAAGCGGAGCTTCGAGTAGAAGCCCGTCGTCGCGAAGAGCGCGGGCTCTTCCTCCGAGCGCGCGGTGTTGGGCTCGGCGAGATCGAACGACGACGGCGGCTCGCCCGAGGTCGACGGCGGAATGACGTACGTCTTCGTCGGCGGCGGGAGCCACGGCTTCGACGTCGGACCGAGCGCGGGGATCGCGAACACCTTGGCGAGGCCATCGAAGAGCTCGCGCGTGACCGCGTCGAAGAGCGCGCGCGCGTCTTCGAATCGCACCTCCGTTTTTTGAGGATGGACGTTCACGTCGACGAGCGACGACGGCACGTCGACGTACACGACGCCGATCGGATGTCGCCCATGCTCGAGCACCGATCCGTACGCCTGCGCGACGGCGCGCGCGAGCGGACGATCGCGAACCGGTCGGCCATTGACGAGCAGATGAAGCCCGCCTGCTCCCGAGCGCGCCCGCTCGGGAGGACCCAGGTGCGCCTCGATCTTCAACGGACCGCGCTCGCCTTTGCATTCCACGAGCTTCGGCTCGCCGAGCGCGGCTAGCGCGCGTTCGCGACGGCTCGTTGCGCGAAGCCACTCGCGCGCGACGCGCCCATCGCGCGAGAAGACGAACGTCACATCGGGTCGCGCGAGGGCCGCGTGGAGCACCGCTTCGCCCACGTGCGCCGCTTCGGTCGGCGCGGCCTTCAGGAATTTTCGACGCGCGGGCACGCTCGAAAAGAGATCGCGCACTTCGATCGTCGTGCCCGGCGCGCGCGACGCGACGGAGACGCGCTTGCGCGAAGCAATCTCGGTCGCCTCGTGCTCGTGCGCGAGGCGCGTGAGGAGCGTGAGCTTCGACACCGACGCGATGCTCGGCAGCGCCTCGCCGCGAAACCCGAACGTCGCGAGACGCGACAGATCCTCGAACGCCGAGATCTTGCTCGTCGCGTGACGCTCGAGCGCGAGCAGCGCATCTTCGCGCGACATGCCGATGCCGTCGTCGCTCACGCGCACGAGCGAGAGCCCGCCGTCTTCGATGTCCACGCGCGCGCGCGTCGCCTGCGCGTCGAGCGCGTTCTCGACGAGCTCCTTCACGATGCTCGCCGGCCGCTCCACCACTTCGCCCGCGGCGATCTGATCGACGAGCTCGGAGTCGAGGCGGTGAATCGTCGCCATCAGCTCTCGTTGGGGCGTTGCAAGGCCTCGTAGTATTCGCGCGAGCGACGGCGCGTGAGCGCGAGAATGACGAGACCTCCGACGACGGTGCGCAGCGCGAGCGCCGCGACCGAGATGCCGCCATAGAGAACGCGCACGGCGGGCATCGCTTGGTTGACTTGCTCCTGCGTTTGCCCGGACTCGAGCAGCTTCGCGGATTCTTGCGCGATCACCCAATCGATCTGCGCGTGGCGGTATTTCGGCGTGAGCAGGAACGTCGCGATGACGAGCGCGGTCTGCGCGAGCATCAGCTGAACGAGCACGCGACGCGCGCCGCCACGACCGACCATCGCTGCGGCCGCGAGGATGAACATCGCGATGCCGAGGACGAGCTCCGCCGCCGCGAGTGGAAACGCCCTCGGCCGTTCTTCGTCCATCGACGCGAGGAGACGATCGCCGGCTGCGGCGATCGCCTTGGTGTCGTCCTCCCGCGTGTAGTCGTGCGCGTGGTTGTCGAATGGCGCACCGCGGTACACCTCGATGGTTCCCCACCCCGTGGTCGACCCGCACGCGCCGAGGCCCGAGCAAATCAAGAGCGCGAGCACCAAGTACCACGGACGGCGCGAGTCGCGTCGTACGGGCTCACGCGCGTCGGCCATGCCGGCGAAATAGCACGTCGGCTCTTCCCGAGCCGCGTGAAAAATGGAAACGTGGCGCCGCCATGTCGAAAGCCAAATACGCTCTTTGGTTCGCCGTCTCGCTCGCTGCCACATCCGCGGGCGCTGCGAATCCCACCGCGCCGCAAGTGAAGGTGTCGCCCACCGCAGCAGCGGATTTGAAGTCGACGGATCAAGCGAAGATTCGCGCCGCGCTCGACGAGATTCGTCTCGCGGGGAAAGCGGGCGGTGGCGCGTTCGTGACGCCCATCGTCGATCTCTTGCACACAGGGCTGACGCCCGAGCTCGCACAAGCCGCGCTCGACACGCTCGGCGATCTCGAAGCGGAATCGGCGAGCCCGACCATTGCAGAATACACGCAACACCGGAACCTCCGCGTTCGCCAAGCCGCGACGAAGGCGCTCGTGAAGACGAAGGGCCCCGCCGCCGTGCGCGCGCTCCAGCACGCGCTCTCGGATCAAGACGGCATGGTGCGCGGCGTCGCCGCCAACGGCCTCGGTCAGCTCAAGGCGAAAGGCGCGGTCGCCGATTTGTTTCTCGCGCTCGACCACCGCGTGAACGAAGCGTCCGCTTCGATCGGAATGGTGTGCTCCGCGCAAGAGTGCGAGCAGCTGTCGACGCGCATCGGAAAGATTCCGTTCGACGTCGTCACGTCGGGCATCGAGCAAGCGCTCTTCCGCAGCGACGTCCCCGACGACACGAAGATCAAGCTCGTCGGCCGCATCCGCGAGCTCGGCACGCAAGAAGCGAACAAATTCTTGAAAGAGACGTTCAAGAAATGGCCGCCCAGCGGGTCGGCGCGGGTGAAGCAAGCGCTCGATCAAGCGGTGCAGGCGACGGGAGGTGGATCGTGATCGAAGACCGCGTAGCGAAGCGTAGCGGGCTGAGGATCTCGCGGGGGTTTGGGGGCGCAGCCCCCATCGTGAAGCTCGCGACGTCAGCTGTCATCGTCGCGGCGTGCGGCGGTGGGCAGACGCATCCGAATTTGTTCGCGACGGATTGGGAAGACGACGGCGGGAAATCGATCGCCGCGGTGCAAGCGCGCGTCGGCGCAGCGAGGCCCGCGATCGGCGCGGACGTCGCGGTCGGCGTGGGCGGCAACAGCGACAAAGTCGTCGGCGTTCCGCTCGCGGGTGGCAACGCGTGGACGTTCGCGCACGCGGTCGACGTGCGCCCGACGATCGCGGGAAACGTCGTCGTCGGCGAAGGCTCGGGCGAGCTCTTCGCGCTCGACGCGGCGAGCGGGAAAAAATTGTGGGCGCGCAGCGTCGGCCCGATGTCCATGCGCGGCGCGGGCGACGACGGCAAAGTCACCGTCGTCTCGCTCTCGAGCGGCGCGGGCTCGCTCCTCCTCGCGGTCGATCGCGATGGCAACGTCGCGCGCCAAATCGAAACGGACAAAGCGCTCGGCGTCCCCGCAGTGCTCGGCGGCTTCGTGTTCGTCCCGTGGAGCAACCAGTACGTCTCCGTCCTCGATCTCGCGAGCGGCGACGAAGCGGGCCGCATCCTCGTGCGCGGAAAAGTGAGCCACGCGTTCGCCGAGGGCGGCGCGCTGTTCTTCGGCGAGCAAGAGCTCTTTCGCTGGGACGACAAGATCAAAGACGCGTCACGCAATCACGCGACGCGCATCGCGCTCCCGCAACGCGAGCTTCCGGGCACGCCGTCGCTCATGGCGCCCGGCGAGGACAAGCTCGGCCCCGTCGCGATGGCGCTCGACAAGACGCGCATGTATGCGCGCCCGACCGCCGCCGAGCCGATCGGCTTCGACTCGAACCGATTTTACGGGACGTACTTCCGTCTCGCGATGGCGTTCGATTCGCAATCGACGAAGCTCGCGTGGGTCTACTCGGACAAAGTGGACCTCGTCGGCGGCGCTGCAGGCCCCGGTAGCTTCGTGCTCTGCGACGAAGAAGGAAAAGTCGTCGTGCTCGACGCGGCGACGGGTGGCATCGTGCGCGAGCTCTCGCTCGGCGGTCCGATCAAGAGCTGCGTGGCGCAAGCCGATGGCCTCGCCGCATCGCCCGCGCAGCCGCCTCCGCCGCTCTCGCAACAAATCACGGCGGCGCTCACGAACCGCGACTCCGAAATGGTCTCGGGTCAGCGCCTCTTGCTCCGCGAGATCGCAACGCTCGAAGACGAAGGCGTCACGAAGACGCTCGTCGATCTCGCATCGAACCCGCTGACGGCGCCGCTCCTCATCGCCGACGCGCGCACCGGCATCGCCGCGCGTCGCAACGGCGCGAAGTACATGCTCGAAGCGCTCGCGCGTCACTACGATTTCTTGCACGACGTGCTCCTCACGCCGCCCGTCGGCCCGATCGCGCAAGCGCTCGCCGCGATGAAGGAGAAGCAAGCCGCTCCGCTCCTCGCAGCGCATCTCTTGGACCCAGCCGACACGGACGACGATCTGAAACAGGCCGCCGCCGCGCTCGTCGATCTCGGCGACGCGTCGCAGCTTCCGACGCTGAAGCAATTCGTGATGCTCTATCGCGCGTCCGCGGACTCGGAGCAGACGGCCGCGGCGGTGGTGAGCGCGGGCCAAGTGCTCCTCGCGCTCGGCGGCGCAGACGGACGGAAGATCGTCGACGCAGCGATCGCCGATCCGATGACGGTGGAGATGGTGAAGTCGCGCCTCAGCGCAGTGGAGCAGCAGGCGGACGCGCAGAAGCCGCCCGCGAAGAAGTAAGAAGGGTATCTCCCCAGCTCGTGCTCGACGGCATGCTCGGCCGTGCTCGCCGACAATGAGTGCATTCTACGCAGTTCGGCTGCGCGCGGCTCGCGAGGTCGGCCGCATCCTTCGCGGAATCTCCAGAGCGCATTGCTATCGGCCGTGCACGGCGCACTTCAATCGTGTACGTCCAAGTCAGTCCATCCAACCGAATTGCACGCTAAACCCTACCGACGCATAATGGGCGTTAATGGGCGTTCCGTGAACCTCGAGGGCGTTTGGATTTCCCCTCTCCGCCATGTCGTGCGCATGAAGGGCAGCTTGCGACCCTGATTCATGGCTCTCGTCTCGCTCAAGAGCTTCGTCGCCGACCAACGTGGCTTCACAATTGCGCGTTGGTTATGGCTGCGTTCGTTGGGACTGGTCTTCCTCTCGGTCTTTGCGTCGCTGGCGCAGGAGATTCACGCACTCATCGGACCTAACGGCATCGCTCCAGCGGGTGAGCATCTGGCCGACCTCTACCGTCAGCAGCGATCGCTCGCGTACTTCTCCACGCCCACTTTATTGTGGATTCGGAGCGATGACTTGGCTTTGACGTGTCTCGTCGTCGCGGGGTTGCTCGCATCTGCCGCTTTGCTCACGAACGTGTTGCCTCGCGCTGCGACGCTCGCGTGCGCCGTTCTGTTCCTATCGTTCATTCGTGCTGCCCCAGGCTTCTCCGGGTTCGAACCAGATGGATTGCTCACGGAGGCTGCAATCACGTCGGCGTTCGTGGCTCCGCAAGGGATGCGTCCTGGGTTGGGTGTGCACACACCTCCCACGCGCATCGCCTATGGCCTGCTGCAGCTTCTGTGGTTTCGTCTCTACCTCGATTGTGGAATCGCGAAGCTTTTTGGACCGGACGGTGCATGGACCTCGTTGTCTGCACTCGACCACTACTATGGACGCCAGCCTTTCCCGACTTGGATCGCATGGTGGTTCAATCGACTTCCACATCACGTCCATGCCGCTAGTGTGCTGTTCGTTCTCCTCGCCGAGGTCGCGTTGCCGCTTCTCGCATTACTGTATTACAGGACTCGCGTCGTCGCGTTCCTCGGCGTATCGGCTTTACAACTTGGGATTATTCTGAATGGCAACTATGCATCGCTGAACTATTTGTCCATCGCGCTCGGGGTGGTCCTGCTCGACGACGGATTGCTTTCTCGATTGCGATTGCACATTCGCTCAGGTCCGAAGTGTCCGCCAACCTCGCGCGCGACTCATGCAATCCAACTGGCCTTCGGCGCGACGGTCGTCGTCGCGTGCGTGACTGCCCGTTTCCCTCGAGTCGCGCACGGTCGACTCGCGATACCCGCGCGGATTGCCGGAACGTTCGGGATCGGCACTCGCTTCGCTCTCTTCGACACGATGCCGAAGACGCATCCGGTCCTCGAGTTTCAGGGGTCGATCGATGGGAACACGTTCGCCGCTTTTCGCACGCGATATGGGACGGGGAGTGTGCTCGATTCCCCACGCGTCTACGCGCCTTATCAATCGCGTTTCGACTGGGGTCTTTGGTATCTAGCGCTCGCGCCTCCAAATGCACAACGTCCGCTTCTTTCGGCGATCGCGCGCGGGCTGACGCAGAGCGATCCGACCGTGCGACGACTCTTTCGAGTTGATCCGTTCGCGGCCCCACCACGTCACGTTAGGGTTGTCCAATACGAATACCGCTTCACGACCGAGGCCGAGCGTCGTCAAAGTGGAGCGTGGTGGAGTCGCGAGGTCACGGCAACCTTCGACCCCGTGCCCTGACTCGAATGTCCTAATACGGCGCCCCGTCGATGATCCCGAGCTCCTCTTCGCGCGCAAACAAACAGCACTCGCTCGCCGCAGGAAAAAATCGACACGCGTCGGGGCGCGCTTCGTAGATCGCGCACTTGTTGTCGCGCTCGAGGTTCGTGCACTTGTCGTTCGCGAGCACTTTCAGCATGAGTCGCCCGTCGTGGCGTCGCGCGAAAGGCGGCTTCATCATCTTCTCGAGGCCCGCGCGCCGGAAGCGACGCGCGTCTTGCTTCTCGAGAACCACCTCGTTGTCGCGGCAACACGCGCCGCACTCGAGGCAATCGAGATGGATCGTGCGCTTCGGTTTCGGGTGAATCGAGTCGCGCGTCGCCCACTCGCGCACGATGTCGAGCGTGTCCTCGGGCACGGGGCTCGTGACGAGCCCACGCAGCGGACCTTTGCGCGCGAAGCCGTACGAAGACTTTCCGAGATCCATGATCGCCCAGCGCCCGAGCGCCATTTGATCTTTTGGACCGAACCTCGGGAGCACGAGTCGGGCGCGCTTGGGCGAATCCCAAAGCACGGCGTGGCCGCCCGCGCGGACCCACGCCGCGCACTCGCGCGTGAAGCGTTTGTGAAACGAGCGAACGACGGGACGAACGTGGGTCGTCACTGCGCGGGGAAGAAATCCTTGAGCGGTTGCGCCTGCGCCGCCTTGCCGAGGCGCGTCGTGAGCCCGAGACCATCCTCGAACGTCGCGAGGAGCGAGTAGTGATCGGCCTTGGTCGGCGAGACGTACTTCGTCTTCGCGTACGGCGACATCAACCAAATGCCGACGGGATCATCCGTCGTTCCCGTGAGTCCGCCGGACGCATCGTCCTCGTCCCACACGATCACGAGCAAGCCGCCTTGTGTGTATCCGCTCGAATTCAGGATCGCGCCCGCGTGCGTGCCGAGCCACTTGTCGCCGTTCGGAATGTTCGTCGAGTTCGTCGGGTCGGGGTTGTGCATGTCGTCGACGAGGTTCGGCGCGATGAAGCTGAAATGCGGCGCCGAATTCGGATTGAAATTCGAAAAGTCGACGACGTGCGCCGTGCAGCGCGATGAAGGCGTCTGCACGTTGTCGTAATAGAGGAATGGATTGTGGCGCACGGCGTAGTTGCCGTTGTCGACGAGGTTGCATGCGGTGCCCATGTCCTCGCCGAAGTCCATCCACGTCTTTCCCGCGGCTTCGATCTGATCGCCGAGATGCGTCGCGCCGTTGTCGCACGAGCACGTGAGGCAGAGATCGAGCACCGCCGTGCACGAGCCTTTGCCGGGCAGCGCGCCGCAATCGCAGCCGATGCCTTGCGTGCCGCCGGACGTGAGCGCGACATAGTTCGGAAGGCTCGGATGCGCGACGCCGTGGTAGTCGGTGGCCGTCGCGTACTGCGCTTGCCACGCCTTCAAGTTCGGCGCCTTGTTCGCGTTGATCGCGGTCGTCAGCGTCGAGAGCGACGTGTTCTCCATCAGGATCACGAAGATGTGATCGAAGAGCGGGATCTCGGTCGTCTGCGATCGACACACGGCGATTCCGTTCGCGGTGCCGCACGCGTAGCCCGTCGGGCAGGTGCCGCATCCTTGTTGCGATCCGTCGCCGCCGGAGTCCTTCGTCACGACGTCGCTCGTCGAGACGTCGGATGAGGTGGAGTCTTTGTTCCCGCCGTCGGTCGCGGTGCTGTCGCCGCCGTTCGAAGCGCCGCAAGCAACGAGAAAGCACGAAAGAAGAAGTGTGTTGCGATTCATGGCGCGTGAGCATAGCTCGCCCGTGGTAAAGCGCCGCATGCGGATTTTGTCGCCCAAGGATGGTGGAAAAATACAGTTGGTCCGCGTCGGCGACGCGTCCGCGCGTCTCGCGATTCGTCCCGACGACCGCGCGAACGAATTCCGCCAATTCTTTTCGTTCGTCGCGCGCGACTTCAAGAAGACATGCAGCTTCGAGATCGCAAACGCGGGGAGCTGCACGTACGGCGATGCGTTCGACGAGTACCGCGTCTGCGCGAGCGCTGCCGACGGCCCGGACGACGAGTGGTTCCGCGTCCCCACCGAGTTCGACGGGACGACGCTTCGCTTCGGCTACGAGGGCGATCTCGCCGCCGTCCGCTTCGCGTACTTTGCACCGTACACACGCGCGCGCCGCGTCGATCTCGTGGAGCGTTTGCGCAAGTCGGGCCGCGCGACGATCACGGACGTCGGCAAGACGGTGCGCGGCGAAACCATGCAGACGATCGCGTTCGGGAGCGAGAGCGACGAAGCACGCAAGCTGTGGATCGTCGCGCAGCAGCATCCGGGCGAGACGATGGCGGGTTGGTTCATGGAAGGTCTCGCTGGTCGCCTTGCGTTCGACGACGACCCCATCGTCTCGGAGCTCCTCGAGCGAACGCGCGCGATGCTTGTATTATGCATGAATCCGGATGGCGCATGGGCCGGCAATCACCGCACGAACGCGGCCGGGAAAGACTTGAACCGCTGCTGGTGGGACGCGGACGAAAAAGAGAGCCCCGAGGTCGTCGCCGTGCGCAAGGCGATGTACGAGCACGGCGTGGATTTTTTTCTGGACGTGCACGGCGACGAGCACGTGCCGTACGTCTTCGTCGCGGGCGCCGAGGGCAACCCGCATTACACCGATCGCATCGAAGCGCTCGAAGACGCATTCTCGAGCGCGATGCTCGAAGCGAGCGGCGATTTTCAAACCGAACAGGGTTACCCGAAGGACGCTCCCGGCAAAGGCGACTTGAGCTGCGCGGGCAACTACGTCGGCGAGGCGTTCGATTGTTTGTCGCTCACGCTCGAGATGCCGTTCAAGGACAACGCGAACGCGCCCGACGAGCGCGTCGGTTGGTCACCCGATCGCTGTCGCACGCTCGGCGCGAGCACGCTCGAAGCGGCGGCCCGGATGATCGACGAGCTGCGCTAGCTCCGGCGGAGGCGCGCGATCTCCGCGCCGCTCGGGTCGTTGTCGCGCAGCGGCTTGCCGTCGATCTCGACCCACGCGTGCGCGCTGAACGTGCCGGGCCGTTGCACGCCGATGACGACTTCGCTCCCGGGCGTTCGCGCCGCGATCGTGAGCGAGCGGCTCAAGCACGTGCCGAGGTGGAGTCGCTTCATCGCGCGGCGCGCAGCTTCCGGCGATCGACGCTGCGGCAAGAGCGAGCCGACGCGGAGCACGACGGAGTAAGCTTTCGGCGGCGGCAGTGCGCGCAGCGCGACGTACGCGACGCAGTGGAGCGCGTGATCAGCCACACTCATCGACGAGCCCGCGCGCGAGGAGCTCGTTGCAAAGCTCGGTGAGGTCGGCGAGCGCGCGGTCGCGCGCGACGTCGAACCGCGCGACGACGCTGTCCGCGATCTCCGCGAGCGTCTTGCCGCTCTCGAGCCCGCTCCAGAGCTCGGTGCCGATTTCGTTGAGCGCGTAGTACTCGCCGCGATCGAGATGGAGCACGACCATTTCGCCGTCGAAGAGACGCGCGTGCACGAGATTCGCGGGCCGAAAGCGCTTCACCACGACTCGATTGTAGCAGCGATCGCGCGCGACATTCAGACGGCCTGGCGCCGACGTTCGTCGATCGAAGTCACGCGTCCACCCTCGAGGTGAACGACGCGATCGGCCGCCGCGATCACCTCGGGCGTGTGCGCTGCGACGACGACGATCTTCCCTTTTCGCGCGAGCTCGCGAAGGAGCTCCGCGACCAGCGCGACACCCTCGGCGTCGAGGTTCGCGTCGGGCTCGTCGAGGAGGTACACGTCCGCGTCGCGGCAAAGGAGGCGAGCGAGGGCGAGCCGTTGGCGTTCGCCGGCGGAGAGGGTGTCGGTGGGCACGTCGAGCGGGTCACCGGGGAAAGTCGCGAGTCGCTCCCAGAGTCGCACGCGCGTGAGAGCGCGCCGGAGCGCATCGTCGTCGAAGTCGCTCACCGGAAAGAGCATCGCCGCGCGCACGGTTCGGCGGGGCAAGAGGTACGGACGCTGGGGAAGGTAAAGAGTCGTGCGTCGCCAAGCATCGATGTCCATTGTATGAAGCATCGCACCATCCAACGCGTAGTTCGCCTCGCGCCGGCTGCACAAAATCCGAGCACCGTGAGAAGCAGTGTCGTCTTCCCAGAACCATTCGGTCCCACGAACGCAAGCGTCTCTCCGCGGCGTGCGGTGATGTTAACATCTGAAAGCACCACATTGGGGCCGTAGGTGACCGTAACGTCTTCGCCATACGACACTAGCGATGTCTTGTGGCTGCACTACGTTGCTGTCCGAAATGGGGGCGCGTCGCAGCAGAGTGGGACTAACGGAGCGACATAGCTGGTGATCTTCGACAGTTCGACAAAGTTGCGCAACATGCCAATACAAATAGGCGTGACGGCAAGGGCTATGACCATATTTCGCGTCAACGTCGACTCAATCGTGCCCGTAAGAAGCACCACGACTACCCCCGCAACCAACGGGAATTGGCCGACGATCAGCCCTCTCAGCTCGCCCTTCAAAGCACTTGCGCGCCATAAGCGAATTGTCGTTTGTGTACGTTGACCAAATGTTCGACGTAAGCCGGACGCACCCAAATCCATTGCACCGTCGAAACGTCGACAACCGTTTCGTGCATCGACATGTATCGAGCGAACGTGTCCCAGTCGAGCGGTGAAGCAAGACACGATTCGCGACAAGTCCAGTCAATGCGACCACGGTTGCGAGGAGAACAACACAGGACCGACGAGCCGAGCAATGATCACGAGACCGACGATTGTCGCAATACCATCTGCTGCGAGCGGCAGCAGGACGTCGGTCGCCATGCGTGCAGCATGGTAAGTAGCTTCGACAATCGCAGCAGTTCGCGGTGTTGGATGCGTTGGGTTGCGAGTTAGTCCGAGCTCGACAACCCGGTCAAGGGCGCGGGCCTGAGTCAACGTGTGTAAACTCACACGTAACAGACGATGCACAATCATGATCGCACCCAAACCAACTAACGTGACTGCGAAGTTAGCTGACCTGCCAGGCAAACGCAGCACGGAGCAATCCTAAACGCTCGATCAGAGCAAAGGCTCGCACAACCCGAACGTTGCTGCTGCTCCTTTGACCGCTACTCTCCAACAAATGCGGAGCGCAATCAACACTGTCAGCCAGGACCAGCGTCCTTGATGGCAAGGAGTGACAAACACTGGTGTAGTCGCGTGAGGTGACGCAGGTACACAGCGAGCTAGTGCAGTCCTGAAACAGGTTACCGCAGAAACCCGATGCACAGTCCACGTCTAACAGACACGCCGTGCCATTGCCCTTTAGCGGTTGACACGTGTACGTGCTCGCATCCGGGTAAAGGTCGTAGTCGCAGAATTCTCCTGGGGTTTGCCAGCCTCGATATGCGCACTCACCATTTGAGTAATTAGGTGCGCCATAAGGTGGTTGTTGTCCACACGGTTGTCCCTGTGCAACTAACGTCGCACATTGACCCAACACCGTTCCCGCGTCCGTCGTTCCAGCGTCAATGCCGGCGAACTTGCAATACGCGCCGGGCTTACATTCAACGGAGTTGATACAGTCGCTCCCAGCGTTCAATGTCCCGGACGCTGCGGCAAAGCAATTCGCAGCAAGCGTGTCAATCTCGGTACTTGGGGCGATGGGGCAAGACATCGTCGCGAGTCCAGCTAGGCAGGACTGAACGGACGCAATGTTGAGCGTGACGAACCCACGTGCAACAACCTCTGAAGAGTAAAGGTTGGCGTTGCTTCCCTCCCACGCTGAGTTTTCTGCGCTCTGAAAGCATTCGAGGAAGTTGATCTGGCCCGCATCGATCGCAGGGCAACAATTCTGGAAGCGTGTACAGAACGCATTTGCCACGTTTTGGCGAAAGGTCACGATGGGCGACACACCGTCGGCTGCGTCGCTTCCGCCATCACCGGGCGCCGCGTCTGCGTCGGGAGCGACGTTGTCGGGTTTGGCCGAGTCCAGCGCGTCCGTCGTCCCATCCAAACCCCCGTCGCCCGTGACCGTGTCATCCCCGCTGCAATTGATGACGAGCATGCTCGCAGAAGTGAAGGCAGCGACCACACCCATCGTTCCAATACCTCTACGCAAGTTCCTCATCTGAAGCTCCTTCGGTACAGAACTTACCGTAGCATAAAGTACCAGACGCATCTCGCCACCCAAATGCGCGTTCAGTCGGGTCTCGTCAGGTGTCAAATCCGCGTGGTCGCGCGAGCTAGAGCGCCTTCGTTTTGGTCGCGAATGTGCGAGTCGATTAAGGTCCGCGCGGTGGGTGTCGGGGTCGTCGACGACGAATCGAACGAGTGCTTGCGCTCAGAGGGCACCGACGGCGATGCCGTGAATGGGCTGAACGGAGATCCCATCGCCAAACGAAAGGCAAACGATGATTCGCGATGGGCAGTTGCTTCGCCGCACGCGAGGGACGAGTTGGAACTTTGACACCACCGTCTCCTTTCCCGAAGCGTTTCGTCGAGGTATCGTCAACGCCCTCCGACGGCTTCGCGAGCGCTTTGCCGCTCGACGAAAAGGCAATCGTCGCTGAGCAGGGCAAACTTGCGCTGCGCGGCCGCGGAGCGCCGCGGCCAGCGTTGACTTGCCGGCCCCAGACTCACCCATGAAAACGCATCGCACGTCCGCGGATCGCGACGGCAGATGCGTGAAAGAGACATTCGCCACGGAGGTGGCGCAAGTAAGCCGCGGACCACGCCGTGTCGTATCTTCGCGAGCGCCGCAGGATTCGCGCCATCCTCGGGACGAAGGTTTGGTGTCGTGCCACGGGATACGGTGAGCGATGCCAGCCCGACCATTCCGCGATGAGTCTCGTGCCGTCGCGTCCCATTCGAAAAACGAGACGCCCCTCGTCGAGCGTCTCCGCGAGCCAGAGTAGTCACGACCGCAAAAAGATTCCGTCAGGAGCGCGGGGATGTAGGTCATCCAGCGTTCCCCATTGCTACCAATCGCCGGGTCCTGGATGAGCGGTGTGAGATAAGCTTGAAGGCGCTGCGGGTCGACGAGACCTGCATCAGCGCTCGCTTCGAATGTAGCAGCGACCTGAAACGTATCTGGAGGAGCGCCTCCGCGAGCGCAGGCTCGAACCGAGCCTTGTCGATTCGGTTGCGTACCGACGTCGGGAAGCATTCCACGCAACGCCAAGCGGAGAAGTCCGCGAAAGGTGCCGCCAGCAAAGAGTTCTTGCTGGGATACCCAGTAGAAATCGAACAGCTCTTCGTCGTACAGTGGGTCCACACGGGGAACCGGACCCGCGCTGTCAGTTTGAGCTCGCGCCTCTCCAACATATTCGGACTCGAATGGGTCGGTCATCGCTTCGTACAAGCGAGTTGCCGCGCGTGCCTCCGATGGTTTGGTGGCAGGTTTACGACTAGCCCGCTGAATTTCTGCCCGGAGCAGGGGACCTGCCCAATCCGGCATGTGGTGCCTTCTTCGTCGACGCAAGTGAGTCACGACGACGCGGTCCGTGATGGCGAACGAGTGCGCGGCCAGCAACTCTTGCGCGCTGCGCGAACTGAAAATCGATAAGGCAGAATTGCGCGAAATGTGTCGAACAAACCAACGGCGTCGTAGTCATCGATGGCGCCCTCGACAATCGAGCTGCCCATGCTCCCACCGAAAAAACGGTCACCACCGTTCCGGTGACAAGAACATCCGCACCACCCGCGTGGGCGCGGCGCGCACAGGCGAGAATCCACATGTCCCCATGATGCCGAGAAGGTGCCGCGATCAAGAACGAAAGCTCTGCCGCGGAAACATCTTGTGGTGCGATGCGCTCCACGGTAATCCCAAAGTATTCTCTCAAGCGCGCGAATATGCGGTCTATCCGAGCCAGGCGCGTCGAAATCGATCGTCAGCGCAATGACGTCCTTGGCGCGCGAGCCCCGCAAAGCGAAGAGCGCCGCGAGAGCGCGCTCGAGTCCATGCCACCGCTGAGCATCAACGCGACCCGCGCGCTCGCGGTTTCGCGCTCAACCGCTGCAATTAACCGTCGTCGTAGTTCGAGTGCGAGTGTTTCAACATTCGTGGTCGCGATGCTCAACACGCGCGGACCTTGTCGTTTCGTCGCGGCGTCCGGTTTGGTTGCAGGACCACGGTTTCCAGCGGACGCACCACGTGATCCCGCATAAGCAGTTCGATGCTCTCCATGTGGCAGCGATTTCATGCCGAATGACGCGATTCGACTCATGTCGATCGAATCGCTTCAGAGGGACAGAGGGCTGAGATTCTGCCGATGCAACACCCTCATCTCGTCGATAGTAAAGAGGAGCGGACCACGCTGCGCCTCGCTCAAGGACGATACCTCGCTCGTCGATCGTCACTTTCGAAGCTCCGGATCTCGCGTCCGACGCAGAACGCCTCGTGGTGTTTGCTTCAGCGCGCGTGCATCCCAGACGGTCATACCCCAAGGCGATCTTCCGTAGACCGTTTTTGTCTGCTTCAGCGTTGCCGTCGCCAACGTTTCCAGAAGCACCGAACGTCAAATCTCGCACCGAGCCCAACCGCACCGACTTTCGGCGGGACGTACAGCTTTCCGCTCAGCACGTTGGTCGTCGCGCGTTTCCATACCGGCCTCTTCTAGCACGATCCCGTTAGTAACGCCGATCGCCCTGATCATTCAAGCCTCAAGCCCGTTCAATTGGGAACGCACGGCTGCGCCGTGCTTCCCAGCAAGAGTCATTGAGCGTGCCTTCAGCACGCTCAATTCACCGTCCGCAGCTCTTCCGGCGTCCGGGCTGCGGAAGACGTGCGCGTATCCCGGTATTCCAGGGCCGCCCGCACGAAGCGCGAAAAGAGCGGGTGCGGGGCGGTTGGGCGGCTCTTGAACTCGGGGTGGAACTGGCACGCGACGAAGTACGGGTGCCCAACGTGAGGGTCGAGCTCGATCATCTCCACGAGGCGCTTGTCGGGCGAGGTGCCGCTCATGACGAGGCCCGATTGCGCGAGGCGATCGCGGAAGTCGTTGTTCACTTCGTAGCGGTGGCGGTGGCGCTCGGAGATTTCCGTCGTGCCGTACGCGTCCGCGGCGCGCGTCCCTGCTTGTAGAATACACGGATATGCGCCGAGGCGCATCGTGCCGCCTTTGTTCTTCACGCCGCGTTGATCGGGCAGAAGATCGATGACGGGCTCGGGCGTGTCTTGATCGAACTCGGTGGAGTTCGCTTTCTCGAGGCCCGCCATGTGTCGCGCGAACTCGACGACCGCCATGTGGAGGCCGAGGCAAATGCCGAAGAACGGAATCTTGTTTTCGCGCGCGTACGCGACCGCCGCGATTTTTCCTTCGCTCCCGCGATCGCCGAAGCCTCCCGGAACGAGCACCGCGTCGAGGTGCGCGAGCAGCGACTCCGGGCCCGACTTCTCGACCTGCTCCGAGTCGATGTACTCGAGCTCCACCATCGCTTCGTTTTGCAGCGCGCCGTGCACGAGCGCTTCGTGGAGCGATTTGTATGCGTCCTTCAAGTGAACGTACTTGCCGACGATGCCGATCTTCGTCGTCCCGCGCGCGGGCTTCTTGAAACGATCGACGATGCGCTGCCACGCGGAGAGATCCGGTTGGCGGCTCCAGATGTTCAAGCGATCGGCGAGCAAGTCGTCGATGCCCTCTTTGTGGAAATAGAGCGGCACCTCGTAGATGCACGACACGTCGATCGCGGAGATGACCGCCTCGACGGGCACGTTCGAGAAGAGCGCGATTTTTTCTTTCGTGCCTTGCGAGAGCGGTTGCTGCGTGCGGCAGATGAGGATGTCCGGCTGGATTCCGATCCCCAGCATTTCCTTCACGCTGTGCTGCGTCGGCTTCGTCTTCAATTCGCCGGCCGTCGCGATGTATGGGACGAGCGTGACGTGGAGCGAGACCGCGTTTTGCGGGCCGGCCTCGACCTTCATCTGACGAATTGCTTCGAGGAAGGGGAGCGACTCGATGTCGCCGACGGTGCCGCCGATCTCGATGATCGCGACGTCCGCGCCTTCGGTCGCGTTTTGCACGCGCGATTTGATCTCGTCGGTGATGTGCGGGATGACCTGCACGGTCGCGCCGAGGTATTCGCCGCGGCGCTCTTTCGAGATGACGGCTTCGTAGACGCGGCCCGTCGTGAAGTTGTTGTTGCGCGTGAGGCGCGCGGACGTGAAGCGCTCGTAGTGGCCAAGGTCGAGATCCGTCTCGGCGCCGTCGTCCGTGACGAAGACCTCGCCGTGTTGGTACGGGCTCATCGTACCGGGGTCGACGTTGATGTACGGGTCGAGCTTGAGGTGCGTGACGCGCAGGCCGCGCGCTTCGAGGAGCGCGCCAACGGACGCGCTCGCGAGCCCTTTTCCAATCGACGAAACCACGCCACCCGTCACGAACACGTATTTCGTCGGCTTCCGGCTCATGTTCGCGCGTGAAGTATACCGAAAGCGCGCTCGCGTTGCAGCATGTACCATCGCGATCGTGCGGGTTCGCATCGTTGGTCGCTATGAGCTCGGTGTTGTCCTCGGCTCGGGCGGGTTTGCGACGGTGTATCGCGCGAAAGACGGCGCGCGCGACGTTGCCGTGAAAGTGATGCCCGAGGCGAACGAGGAAATCGTCGAACGATTTCGGCTCGAGGCGCTCGCGCTCTCGCGTCTCAAGTCGCCGAACGTCGCCCGCGTGTTCGATTTCGGGAAAGACGACGAGCTTGGGCTCTATCTCGTCATGGAGCTCATCGAAGGCGTCGCGCTCGAGCCTTCGAAGCTCGGACGCGTGCTCCTCGCGCACGAGGTCTTGCGCGCGGCGCGCGCGCTCCTCACGGGGCTCGCGGAGGCGCATGCCGCGCGCATCGTTCATCGCGACATCAAACCCGCGAACGTGCTCGTGCCGAACGGCATCGCGGGCCTCGCTGATTTGAAGATTCTGGATTTCGGCATCGCGCAGTCGGAGCATCGCGCGCAGCTCGAGGTCGGGAAGAAAAGCACGCCGCTCGGAACGCCCGCGTACATGGCGCCGGAGCTGCTCCTCGGCGGAGCGAGCTCGCCCGCATCGGACGTCTATTCCGTCGGGCTCGTGCTCTTCGAGCTCTTGGGGAACACGCTGCTCTTTCCGGATCGCGCCGCGCGCGAGCAACTGAAGCTCCGCACCGAGCTCGATCCCGTGCTTCGCGATCGCGTGCCCGCGCCGCTCGACGACATGCTCGCGCGCATGCTCGCGCGCGATCCGAAGAAACGTTTCGCCGATGCGGGCGAAGCGCTCGCGGAGCTCGTGAACATGGAGACCGCACCGGTCGACATCAGCGCGTTCACTCCGCCCGCTGCGCCGAGCTCGCCGCCGTCGCAAAGGCGTCGATCGATGCCGCCACCGCCGTACTCGCGGCCGCCGCTCGGCACGATGCGCATGTCGCGGCTCGACGAGGATGCGGTGTGCGCGCTGCGGACGACGCTCCACGCGCTCGACGTGCCGATGCTCGAAGCGCTCGCGCGTCGAGAGCGCGGGAGCGAAGTGGGTCGCATCGCGCGCGCTCTCTCGCTCGGGCTTCGTTTGGAGATCGACGCGTCCGCGCTCGTGCTCGAGCCGTTCTCCGATCGCACGGATCTCGCGTGCGCGGTGGCGGCGTGTGTGCTCGCACCGCGCGCGCGCATCGCGACGAAGGCGCGCATCGAGCGCGGCGTCGCGACGCAGCCCGATTGGATCGACACGATCGACGTCGAGACCGGCGAGATCCTCGTCGCGCTCGAAGCGGCGATTTGCGGGCCCGAGGACATCGCGCGTTGCTTGATTCGTTGCGAGAGGCTGCTCGCGCGCGACGCGTCGCGTTCGGACGCGCGCTTCACGCTGGAGCTCGCGCAGCTCGCGCTCTCGGCTCGCGCGCGCGGCGAGACGCGCGAAGGCGTCAGCGCGTGGAACGATCTCGTCGCACAGGACACGTCCACGCCGTCGCCGATGTCCTCGACGCTGCGCGCGCTCATGCTCGGCGCGCTCGCGTTTCGCATCGACGATCACGTCTCGCGTGCGAGCTTCGAGCGCGCCGCGCAAATCTCGAGCGACGCGGGCGCGACGCTCCTCGAGGTGCGCTCGCTCGTCTCGTGGGGAGGCATGCTCGTCGAAGTCCCCGGGCGCGTCGCGCAAGGCATCAACGTGCTCGAGCGCGTGACGACGCTCCTCCACCACGCGGACGTTCCATCGCTCGAGCACATCGCGGCGCACAACCTCGGCGCCGCGTTCCTCGTCGAAGGTCAGTTCGAGCGCGCCGCGGAGCAGTTCCGTCGCGCGCGCGAGGTGGCCTCGGGTGAGGCGCCGCTCGAGTTCGAGATCATGAGCGGCGCGCAGGAGCTCACCGCGCGTCTCGCCGCGGGCGACATCGAATCGGCCATCGCGGTCGCGCGGCTCCTTCACGTGTCGCGCAACGTGCCCACCGGGCCGCGCGAGGCGATGCTCGTGGCCATCGCGCTCTCGCTCGCGAAGCTCTGCGAGGACGACCTCGACGCAGCGCGCGCCGAGATCGCGCAAGCGCGCACGCGCGCCGACACGACGGGCGACGCGCAGCTCCTCGCCGGCGCGCTCGACGTGATCTACGCGGCAGCCGCGGGCGAGAGCGTGGATTATCTCGCGGCCGCCGCCGAGCTCCACAAGACCGCCGAGGAGCACGGCTTCGCCGCGTTCTACTGGTTCGACGCGATCCGCGCGATCGTCTCGCACCTTGGCAACGAGCGCGTTCGCTCCGCCGGGCTCCACGCGGTCGATCGGCTCGTCGTCCTTCTCGGCTCGTCGTCGAAATGACCATGATCGCGTCGCCTGCGCTCGCGCGCGCGGGACTGCGGAAAACACGGTGGATCGCGCGCGGCACGCGCGTTGCTCATGGCGGGGACACACGATGCGCCCGATGAAGAAGATCCTCCCGCTCGTCGTGCTGTGCTGCGCATGCGGCGCGCGCACGTCGCTCTCGCAGAGCGTCACCGACGCCGCGTGTCACTCGACTCCGCCGACATGTGTGCAGTCTGCAAGCAATCCGTGCGACGCGCCTTCGGTGGTGAGCGCTCAGTGCGACGAGGCCGCGCACGAGTGGGTCTGCCCGACGGGCGCTCGCGTGTACGCGCGCGCGGCAGATTCATCCGCGGTGTGCCGCCCGTTTCACGGCGCGAGCGGAATCGATCACGTCGGTCCGTGGGGCCTCAGCGCGATGACGCAATTGCCAACGGACGACGGTCGATGTCTGTGGATCGCCGACAGCGCGAAGATGTCCGACGGCACGATGGCGCGCAACGTCGCGTTCGAGCCCGACGTCACCGCGCCGTTCGGAACGTGTCCGACGGACAGCGTCTCGCCGCCGACGCCGATCGTCACGATGGAGGGCGGCGACGACCCGACCATCCTCGTCCAAATCAACGGCGGTTATCGGCTCGGCCAACGCACGCACGTGCTCTATCGACTCTTCAAGCTCGACAGCAGCGCGATCTTCGGCGCGACGGAGATGGGCGGCGGCATCGGCATGTGGGATCCAAAAACGCAGCGCGTCGTGATTCCGTCGCCGAAGGATCCGTTTCCGTGGGGTCTCGATCTCGATCTCGGCGACGCATCGATCGTCCTCTCGAGCGATGCGTCGCACGCGTTCGTTTGGGGCTGCGCACAACCGTCGCAGTTTCTCACGCAAGGATGCGAGCTCGCGCGACTCGATGAAAACGATCACGCGGAGCTCTTCTCGAGCAGCGCGACGTGGATTCCGAGCGTCGATGCGTCGCAAGGCGCCGTGCTCTTTCGATCGGGCACGTGGAATTCGTCCGTCGTCGCGACGGCGAGCGGGCTTCGCCACGTGTACGTCGCGGATTTCGGCGGGATGATTCAATCGGACATCGCGAGCAACGTGACGGGCTCGTGGACGCCCGGCGCGGACATCGCCCCATGCGATCTCCCGAGCGCGGACCCGAAGTCGTTTTGCGCCGGCCCAACCGTGCACGCCGCGCTCTCCGACCCGACGCGCCCGAACGAGCTCCCCATCACGTACGGCCTCGGGACGACGGCCGACACGACGACCTTCGACCCCACGAGCGCGAACCCAAACGACTATTGGCCCCGCCTCATTTGGGCTCGATGAAGTGCTAAGCTCCCGCGGATGACCGAAAGAATCGGACTGCTCGGTTACGACTCGTATCACTTCGTCGTCGAGAACATCGAACGCTCGCGGAAATTCTACGAGAACGTCCTCGACTTCAAAGAGGTCGCGCGCGCGTCGGACGAGCTCGTGCAGCGGAGCGGGCAGCAGTCGGTCGTGTTCGGTGCGGGTGACGCGCGCGTCTGCGTGTCGACGCCGCTCACGCAAGCGAGCAAGGCCGCGCGCTACTTGGGTCGTCATCCGTCCGGCGTGATGAGCCTCTCGTTTCGCGTGAAGAGCTTGGATCACACGATCGCGTTCCTCGAAAAACGCGGCGGCACGCTCCTCGCGGATCCCTTCGAGGACACGGACTCGCGCGGCGGAAAATATCGCAGCGTCGAGATCGCGACGCCGCTCGGTGACGTCGCGTTTCGTTTCGTCGAGCGCAGCGACTACCGCGCGTTCGCGCCGGGTTTCCAAGACTCGGGCCCAGGCAACGCAGCGAAACCGGAGAACCGCTACGGCATCGCCGCCGTCGATCACGTCACGTCGAACGGCCTCACGATGCAGCCGATCATTGCATTCTACAAGGAAGTGCTCGGCTTCGAGCCATTCTGGGAGATCGCCTTCCACACGCAAGACGTGAACAAATCGCTCGGCGGATCAGGCCTGAAATCGATCGTGATGTGGGACCCGGAGAGCGAGGTGAAGTTCGCGACGAACGAGCCGCTGCGCCCCGCGTTCCGCGAGTCGCAGATCTGGAAGTTCGTCGAGGACAACCGCGGGCCCGGCGTGCAGCACATCGCGTTCGGCGTGAAGGAAATCATTCCGACCGTCGAGGACATGAAGAACCGCGGCGTCGACTTCATGGACACGCCGAAATCGTACTACCTCGCGCTGCCCGAGCGCCTCGCGAAGCTCGGCATCACGAACGTCAAAGAGCACCTCGACGAGCTCGAGCGCCTGCAGATCCTCCTCGACGGACAAGACGACAAGTACATGCTCCAGATCTTCATGCGCGAAGCGAAGACGATGTACTCGGACGAGCGCGCAGGTCCGTTCTTCTACGAGATCATCCAGCGCGCGGGCGACAAAGGCTTCGGCTACGGAAACTTCCGCGCGCTCTTCGAGAGCATCGAACGCTTCCAACAGAAATGATCGAGCGTCGCTCCGCAGGGATTCTCCCGCCGAAACCGCACACCGCGTTTCGCGACGCAGAAGGTCATCTCTATTACGAAGAGATGTTCACGCGCGGCGGGTTCTCCGGCGCGTTCACGTATTTTTATCACCGCAATCCGATCACGCCGTCGCGCGACGTCGCCGTGAGCGCGCGCGGGTTCGACTTGCCCGCCGCGGTGGAAGGAAAAGAGCCGCTCAAGCGACGGCTCTACGACTCGAACAAAATCGCGACGGGTGGGCAGCCGATCGATCGCCGCGTCCCCGTGCTGTTCAATCGCGACGTGACCGTGTCGCTCGTCCGCGCGACCGAGACGGACGACGTCTACTTCGCGAACGGCGACGGCGACGAGCTCTGGTTCGTGCACGAGGGCGCCGCGCGCCTCGAGTCGCCGTGCGGCTGGCTCGACGTCACGGCGGGCGACTACGTGTGGGTCCCGCACGCGATGATCCATCGCTGGCACGTCCAAAAAGAGTTGCGCGCGATGATCTTCGAGGCGCCCGACGGCATCACGATCCCGAGCGATTTCCGCAATCCCATCGGCCAGCTCAAGATGGATGCACCTTACACGCATCGCGATTTCGTCTATCCGAAGGAGCCGCTCGCGCAAGACGGACCAAAGACGCTCCTCGGAAAGAAGCGCGGCGTCTTCACCGAGTACACGCTCGCGCACGCACCGATGGACGTCGTCGGCTGGGATGGGTTCGTCTGTCCGTGGGCGTTCGCGATCGAGAAGTACCAGCCAAAAACCGGCCTCGTTCACTTGCCGCCGACGATTCACTCCACGTTTGCGTCGCGCGGATTTTTGATCTGCTCGTTCGTCCCGCGCGTCGTCGATTTTCATTCGCAGGCGATCCCGTGTCCGTATCCGCACTCGAGCGTCGACTGCGACGAGATCATCCTTTATCTGCGCGGCAACTTCACGTCGCGTCGAGGCGTCGGCCCCGGATGCATTTCGCTTCATCCGTCGGGCATCGCGCACGGTCCGCATCCGGGCGCGTACGAGAAGAGCATCGGCACGACGCGCACCGACGAGCTCGCCGTGATGTGCGACACGTACGAGCCGCTCGTCGCGACGAAGCAAGGCCGCGCGATCGAAGTCGCGGGCTACCACGAGACGTGGAGCGAGTGACGCTTCAATCGTCGACGACGAGAAACTCGTAAAGCAGCCGCGGCCCGACGACCTCGTCGAACGCGGATCGCACCGTGAGGCAAGCCTTCTCGACGTAGAGCTGCCGCCTGTCGCTGTACCCAAACGCGCGCGTCACGTCGCGATCGACCTCCATCTCGACGATGAAGGTCCATTCCCAAGCGTCTTGCCCCGATGGCGTGAGGGTCACGGTGCGCCCCGCGCGCGGCACGAACCGCGAACGCTCGACGAACCCCAACCGCTCCATGACCGCGAGAATCTCGCTGAGCGTCGACTTCGCAACCCCGAGCGCGTCGCACATCGCCTTCTGCACCATCGTCCCGCCGCGCTTCACGAGCAGGTGCAGCACGTCGTACCGAGCCGGCGTCACTTTGCGCGTCGGCCACTGCTCGAACATCCCGCCCGTCCGCAAGAGGCGCAGCATTCCAACCCAACTCCGCCAGTAAGCCCGCTTCACCGCCCAAACCGTGCGCTGCATCGCAAACCTCCACGAGCACACACATCGCAGCGACCGTGCCACGCAATTCGGAGGGCTAAGTTCGGATCCGAACCTGGCCTTCTGGCGCGGGGCCGGGCCATCGGGCCGGGCGACGCGGTTTAGTGGGAGCAGAAGCGCGCTTTGAGGTAGTGGCCTAGCGAGCGACCCAGTGGGCCCGACGCTTCGCGGAGCGACGTGGTCTTCGCGCTCGCGCGGAGCTCTTCGAGCACTTGGGTTCCCGCTGCGTCCGTGATGTCGACGACGAGCTCCGCGGTGTCGCCCGGCGAGTAGATGACGAGCGATGGCTTCATCAGGAATTGATTCGCCCCGCTCGCTGGACCATCGAGGATGAGATCTCCGCGCTGCGCGACGAGCTCTTGTTTGAGCGCGAACGAGAACGCCTTCTTGTCGTCTTGAAATCGCGCTTGTTGATCGGCCGGCATGCTCGCGACGCGGTCGGCTTCGGGCTGCCCTGCGTAGACGAGCTTGTCGTATGCGACGGCGTCGACCGACACCTTGCAACCGGGCGTCTTGAACGGATTGGGGCTCGCAGGTTGAACGATCGAATAACCTTTGCCGCCGCCACCACCACACGCGACGAGCGCCGCGACAACGAGAAGCTTACGCATCGAGTCAGGGTACAACACGATGCGTCGCGTAGCCGACGAAGAATGGTCCCATCTGCACGATGTACTCGGACGTCTGCTTCGTCTTTCGCATTGCTTGTACGAGATGCGAGAGCGGATGCAGGGCGTCGGACACGAGGCCGATGACGAACTCGTTGTCCTTCGCGTCGAGCCCGTGACACGCGAGGCGGATGTCGTGCGCGAGACCTTGCTGTCCGTACGCGTGACCGATCATCGCGTGCTCGCGCATCGCCTCCGCGACTTGCGCCGCGTCGAGTCGCGCGAACGCGCCGCTGCGACGCAGCGGATACCAAACGTGCCACGGGTACTTCGCGTCGAGCGCGTTGCGCGCGGGGCGGGCGAGGAGCGAGTCGAGCAAGTCGGGCTCGTGACCCGTCGCGTAGGTGCGGCCGAGCATCGCAAAATCATTTCGCATCACGGCGTGCGCGAGCAAGGTCGAGAAGAGCGGGCGAACGTGGACGACGAAGTGCGCGGGGTCCTCGCTCCACGTGAGCAGGCCAACGCCGTGCGGATCGTTGCAGTCTGCATAGATGACGGCAGGGATTTTTCGCTCGTTCAGCGCGTCCGCAAGCGCGCGCGTCGTCGCTTCGATTTCGGCCGCCGGTAGATCGAACACGACGAGCTGCATGAAGAGCCGGCGATTCGCGGTCTGCCGCTCGCCGTCTTTCTTCCCACCGTATTCGTTCACGTCGATCGTCGGCAGGCCCGGCGCCTTCGTCGTCTCTTCGGCCATGAAGAGATGATAGTCCATGGCCGTTGAAGGTCATCACCTGGAACGTGAACGGCATTCGCGCGCGCGAGGCCGAGCTCTTGAAGCTCCTCGCCGAAGAGAAGCCCGATGTCGTCGCGCTGCAAGAGACGAAAGCCACGCTCGAGCAGCTCCCCGACACGTTCCACGGTTTGATGGCGCTCCCGGAGTATCACGCCGTGTGGCATGGCTCGGCTGGGTACTCGGGCGTCGGCGTGCTCTTGCGCAAATCGTCGTTCGAGCGGCCGCGCTCGGCGCATCCGTCGTTCGATCACGAGACGCGCGTCGTCGAGGCGCACACCAAGCGTGATGGACGCGAGCTCACGTTCGTCTCGATGTACGTGCCGAATGGCGGGAAAGACTTCGAAGCGAAAATGAAGTTTCTCCGCGCGCTCGCCGCGTATCGAAGCGCGCTCGGCGAGCATGTGATCATCGCAGGCGATCTCAACGTCGCGCGCGCGGACGCCGACGTGCATCGCAGTCAGCGAAAGCCAGGGCTCATCGGTCAAAGGCCGGAAGAGCGCGAGCTCTTCGAGAAGCTCTTGTCGAGCGGGCTCGTCGACGTGTGCCGCGCGCTCGCACCGGACGACAAAGGCCTCTTCACGTGGTGGCCGTATTGGCGCGACTCGCGTGCGCGCAACGTCGGTTGGCGCATCGACTACATCCTCGCGACGACCGACCTCGCGCCGCGCGCGCGCGATCTCCGCGTCATGCGCGACTTCGGGACGAGCGACCACGCACCCGTCGTGGTCGCGTTCGAAGAGGGGACCCTGTGAGCTCCTTCGCAGTGACGCGCGGGAAGAGCAGACCGAGGCCCGCGCCGATCACGGCGAGGGCTGCGAGGACGTGGAAGATCGGCTCCATGCCCGATTGGATTTCGCCGCGGTAGCGATCGACTTCGGCTGCGCCGAGCGCGCGTCCGTGGTCGGGGCCGAGGAGCGCGTCGAGCACGGTCTCGGGGACGCGGCCGTGGAGCGCTTGCGCGAGCACCGCGCCGAGCACGCCCACCGACACCGCGCCGCCGATCGTGCGGAAGAACATCGTGCTCGCCGTCGCGACGCCGCGACGCGAGAACGACACGCTGTCTTGCACCGTGATGATGAGCGCGGTGTTCGCGAGACCCATGCCGACGCCGAACGTGAACATCGACGCACGGAGCGCGTTCGCGGGCGCGCCGCCGTGAACGAGCAGGTCGAGCGCGATCGCCGAAATCGCGACGATGGAAAATCCGAGGCGCACGAGCGGGCGCGTGCCCACGACGATGAGAAGTCGACCCGAGAGCGCGGACGCGATGGGCCAACCGACGAGCATCGGCGCGACGATCGCGCCCGCCGACGCGGGCGACGCGCCCATCACCGCTTGCGCGAAGAGCGGGAGAAAAATCACGGACGCGGTCATCACGCCGCCAACCACCGCGCCCGCTGCGCTCGACACCGCGATGATGCGCTGGCGCATCAAATCCATCGGCAAAAGAGGCTCGGGATGCGTACGCTCGACGAGGACGAAGAGAACGAGCGCGACCGCGGCGGTCGGCAAGAGAAACGACACCGCGTAACCCGCGACCGCCGCGAGCAGCGCGAGCACGGAAGTCGACAAGAGCGCTGCGCCCGCGAAGTCCATCGGCCGTCGCGCATCGCTCGTGCGTGGACGCGAGTCGAGCGCGATCGTGAGCAGCGTGATCGCGAGCAGCCCGAACGGCACGTTGAAATAGAAAACCCATCGCCACGAGAGCGCGCGCACGATCACGCCGCCGAGGATCGGCCCGATGATCGCCGCGAATCCCCACACCGCGCCGAACACGCCTTGCATCCGTGCGCGCTCCTTCGGCGGGAACATGTCGCCGACGATCGTCATCGCGATCGGCTGCACGCCGCCCGCGCCGACGCCTTGCAGCACGCGCGCGCAAATGAGCGCGCCCATCGACGGTGCGATCCCGCATGCGATCGACCCGACGAGAAACGTCGCGATGCCGACCAGGATGACGGGCTTGCGACCCCAGAGGTCCGCGAGCTTGCCGTGAATCGGAATCGTCACGGTCATCGCGAGCATGTAGAGCGCGCCGACCCAGCCGTAGAGCTCGAGCCCGCCGAGGTCCGCGACGACGCTCGGCATCGCCGTCGCGATCACCGTCGATTCGGTCGCTGCGAGAAACGTCGAGAGAAGAACTCCAGCGACGGCTAAGCGTTCACGAGAAGTCACCAGCGTCTTACTTAGGACCTTCCGGCAAAAGCGCCAATGACAACCAGCGGCCTTCGGCGCTCGGTGTGAAACCCGTTGCGCGCGCGCTCGTCACGGCGATCGCGTCCTCGTGCCAGAGCGGAATCCAGTACGCCTCTTTCCATCACGCGGTCTTCGAGCTTCTTGTACGCGGCGCGGCGCTCCGCCGGATCGAGCACCGCATCGCCTTCGAAGAGCGACATGTCCACGATCGCGTCGTTCACGCGCGCGCGGTTCGCGCCGTACGGCGGCATCGCATCCGAATGGAGGAACCGCGCGAGCGTGTTCGGCTCCGTGAGCTCGGGGATTTGCAAGATGGCCGCGTCGAAGTCGCCCGCGTTGAGCCGCGCGAGGAGCGTTCCGAGCTCGAGCGGGACGAGCTCGGCTTCGATCCCGACGTCCGCGAGGTCTTGTGCGACGACGCGCGCGATGGCGACGCGCAAGCGATCCGTCGAACCCGAAAAGTGTGCACTTTACATGCATTCCACGAGGGGTTTCCCGCGGTCTCGCGTCGCGCGGGGTGTACGCCCAATGACCCTCGGGCAAGAGACCCGTCGCGAGGCGCGCGTGACCGCCGAGCATGTCATGCACGATGCGCTCGCGATCGATCGCCGCGCCGAACGCGCGACGCGCGTCGCGATCGGCGAATGGACCGCGATCCGTCCGAAAGAGAACGTAGACGAGGTTCGCGCCCGGGCGCGACACGACGCGGAGGCCGCGCTCTGCGAGCGCGGGAAGAAGCGCGGGAGAAATCCCGGAGGGCGCGACGTCCGTCTCGCCGCCGATGAGGCGCAGCGCGCGCGCGTTCTCGTCGTGCACGGTGCGAACGCGGAGCGCGTGCGTCGGTTTCGGCAGCGCGGCGGCGTCGGCCGGTTCGAGATCGATCTCGCCCGCGCGCGTCGCGCTCACGCGATACGGACCGAGGCCGTCGAGCTTGCCGTTCGGTCGATGGCGCGGTTCGCGCTTCGTCCGCGCGCAAAATCGGAACTTCGAGATCCGTGAGGAGCGTCGCGTGCGGTGCGCTTCAGGTGGAACGATGACCTCGCGATCCGCCTCGAGCCTCGACGCTTCGAATCGCGCTGACGACGTACGCCGCGCGTGGCGTGGCGACCTTCCTATCGCGCGAACGCGTCGATCGTCGCGACGACGTCGCGCGAGGCAAACGGCGCGCCCGAGTGGAATCGCACGTCCTCGCGGAGCTCGACATCGAGCGTCGAGCGGATCCGTCGAACCGATACGCACACCGCGAGATACGGGATGGGCTCGAGCGTGTCCGGGTCGAGCCGAAAGAGGCCCGCGTGCACGAGCCGCGAGACGCGCATGCCGACCGCATCGACGACGAAGCCGCGGATCGATCGTCTCGGCGTCGTTGCGACACGACGATCTCGAGCGGCGCGGCGATCGCGGCTCGCGTCCGCGTGCATGCGGCCGCGAGCGCCACGCCGAACAAAATCGCGCGCGTCGTCACGCCCATGATCTACCGCAGATGCGCGCGAACCTGTCGATACAAGGCATGACGTGAAGAGCGCTCGCGCTCGTTGCGTCTGCGTCTTCGCAGCTCTCGGCGATCGCTGCTCGCGCGCGACGTCGCGCAGCGATGCGACGCCACGCCCGGCCGCCCGCGACGGCGCGTCCGAGCTCGAGGCGCGCGCTGCACGCCCGATCACGCGTGGAAAGACGCGGACGTCGGCCGTCGCCGATCCTCGACGTCGACGACCGGAAAGATGCTCGCCGCGTACAACGAGCACGCGGCCGCTCAATCCCGCCTCGAACGCGAAGCTCTACACCGCGGCGGCCGCGCTCGCGCTCCTCCACGGCGATCATCGCTACGAGACGAGCTCTCGGGCACGCGTGAAGGGCGCGAGCGCCGCGTCGCTCATCGCTGCGCGGTTTTGGCGATCCGTCGCTCACGCGCGCAAGACCTCGCCGCGCATGGCCGGCGAGCTCCACGCGCACGGCATTCGCCGCGTCGACGGCGACATCTTCGTCGACCAGCGCTTCTACGACGACCAAACGACGCCGCCCGCGTTCGAGCAGAAGCCGGAGGAGTGGGCCGCGTTCCGCGCGCCGGTGAGCGCGGTCGCGATCGACGAGAACACGGTCACGCTCGACGGTGCGTCCCGCCGAGGCGGGCCAGAACTGCGCACGCGTTCTTCGAGCCGCCCGGATTCGTCGACGTCGACGGCAACGTCACGACGGGCGACGGGCAGCGGCGCGGACACGGTCGGTCTCGCGCTCGCGAAGAACGGAACGCGGCTTTCGGCGAAGATCAGCGGGACCGTCGGCGAAGACGCGAAGCTCGTGCGCTACACGCGCCGCGTCGAAGACCCGACGCTGCTCGCCGGCTACGCGCTGAAGAACGCGCTCGAGCAAATGCAGATCAAAGTCTCGGGCGAAGTAAAAACCGGCACGGGCAAAGGCCCACGTGATCGCGAAGCACAAGTCCGCGCCGCTCTCGACGCTCCTCTACGCGCTCGGAAAACAGAGCGACAACTTCTACGCGGAGATGATCTTCAAATCGCTCGCCGCGCGAGCAGAAGGGACGACCCGCGAAGAGCCGCCGACTCCGCGCAGCTCGTCAGCAAGTGTCATCGCGGAGATGAACGCGAGCGACGACGGGCTCGTCATCAAGAATGGATCCGGCCTCTACGACGCGAATCGCGTGACGACATCGAGCGTCGTCGCGCTGCTTCGGAGCGCGTGGCAAGACCCGGCGATCCAGCCCGAGTACGTGGCGCAGCTCGCGATCGGCGGCGTCGACGGCACGCTCCATAGCGCTTCACGTCCGAGCACGCGCGCCGCGCCGTCCGCGCGAAGACCGGCACGCTCGACGACGTCGATCGCGCTCTCGCGGTTACGTGCTGGGTCCGCCCGGCAAAGAGCCCATCGCGTTCTCGATCCTCTTCAACAAGATCCCCGGTCACGCCGCACACGCGCGCGGCGACGCCGACAAGCTCGTGCGCGCGATCGTGCGCACGCAGTGGGGAGCTCCAACGACCGAATGAACTAAAACCGGATGCCGCCCGGGATGATCAGCGCGGCGTGCTCTTTCGAGTGACCGCCGGTGACCGCGGCGATGATGAGCCATGTCGCGCCCGCGATGATGCCCGCCGCAGCGACGCCGAGGAACACACCCGACACGCCGAACTCCGTGCCGAGCCCGTTCACCTTGACGGGGTCGCAGCTCGCGGGCGTCGTCGCGCCGCACGTGTTCTTCATGTTGCTGTACGTCGATTGCGCGTCGACTTGCAGACCGATGAACACGCCGAGCGCCGCGACGCCGACGCCACCGATGATCCACGGAACGACGCCGGGGCCATGACTCGGTTCGCCTCCGCCGCCACCACCTCCACCGCCCGTGGGCGTCGTCTCGGTCTTCACTTCGACGCGTAGCACGCGATCCTTCTCGCCCTCGGCGATGAGCACCGTGTCCTCGACGACTTTCCCGTTCGGAAATTCGTAGCGCACGTGGTGTTGCCCCGGGTCGACGGCGACGGCAGTTCCTTGGAGCTTCGGCAAGAGAAGCTGATCGTCGAAGTAGACCTTCACGTCGATCACGTCGTGACCATCGGCGTCGCGCGCACGGACGACGATCGTCGACGTCGCTTGGTCGACTTCGGCGAGCCACTTCACGCAGTCGGTGCGGACCTGTTGCGGGCAGATGTCGCGCGAGCACGTGAGGAGCGCGGGCCGCGCCGACGTGAGCTTCTTTTCGTTCTTCAGCTTCTGCGCTTTCTCGGCGGCATCGAAGCAGTCGCCCTTTTCGTCCGCGGCCGCGAGAGCGGGCACGAGAGACAGCGCCAATGCGAGCGAGCACACGAGGCGAGATCGCATCCCTTCAGGGAAACAATCTTTCGCGTGCTTGTAAAGCTATTGGAAGCAGTGACGCTTGTAGATTTCTCGCCGCTCGGGCCGACGGTGTACGGGATCTTGCAGTCGTCGTTGGTCGCCGGCGGGGGTGCCGTGCGAACGACGTTGGTGCGCGTCGCCGCGGGCTTCGCGGTGCTCGTCACGCTTGTCGTCGTCGTCGCGGTGGGAGCTTCCGTCGTGACGGGCGGAGCGGCTTGGATGATGGGCGCCGCAGTCGATGCGGTCTGCGTCGCGCTGGCGGAGGCGCTCGCCGCGCTGCTCGACTGGTGCGTCACGCTGATCGCCACGATCGTGATGATGATCGACAACGCGAGCGCGCCGAGCCCGATGAAGAGCGGAAGATGCCGGCGGCGATCGTTCGTGGGGTAGCGGCTGTCGGGCGACGCCACCGAGATGCTCGAGACCTGCGACGAGATCCCGCCGATGTTTCCCGACGTGGGCGCGGCGGGCACCGCGGAGCTCGGCGCGTCGAGACCCGACATCACCTCGGTCAACCCCGCCGACGGCACGCTGTCCGTGACGCTCTCGATTTCCGCGATGCGCTCCGCGCGTTCGTGGAGCACGCCGCCGGCGACGTGCTCGACCCAATCGCCGATGTCCGATGCGAGCGCAGGCGACACGGCGCGCTCGAGCGAGATCGCGAACTCGCGCGCGGTCGCAAAGCGCTTCGTTTGTCGCGTTCGAGCCCGCGCATCACGAGCGCGTCGAGCGCGGGGGGAACGTTCGGCGCCCACCGGCTTGGTGGATCGATCGCGCCGAACAAAACTTGCTCGAGCACGCTGCCTTCGTTGTCGCCCTTGAAGAGCTTTCGTCCCGTCACCGTCTCCCACAAACAAACCGCCGCGGCGTAGACGTCCGTTTGGCGATCGACCGGATGCCCGCGAAGCTGCTCGGGCGACATGTACGGGAGCTTGCCTTTGACGTTGCCTTCGCGCGTCGTGTGGAAGCGGCCCGCGGCCTTCGCGACGCCGAAGTCGAGGATCTTCGATGCGCCGTCGCGTCCGACCAAGATGTTTTGCGGAGAGATGTCGCGGTGGACGATGTTGAGCACCTCGCCGCGCTCGCTCTTCGCTTCGTGCGCGGCGTGAAGACCGTGGAGCGTCTGCGCGATGATCGACACGGCGATGCGCGAATCGATCTGCTCGCCGCGATTTCGCATCGCGCGGATCATCCGCGAGAGCGTCTCGCCCTGGAGATACTCCATGACGAGGAAGAGCTCGCCTTGCGTCGCGACGACGTCGAGCGTGGCGCATACGTTCGGATGTTGAATGCGCGCCGCGAGACGCGCTTCGTCGAGGAACATCGAGACGAACTCGGGGTCCTTCGCGTACTGCGGATGAAGTCGCTTGATGGCGATCGTGCGAGCAAATCCCACCGGGCCGAGCAACCGTCCGATGTGGACGGTCGCCATCCCTCCCGAAGCTAGCTCGCCGTACAGCGCATACCGCCCAACGACGCGCACCGGATTCTGAACGGCCGCAGTCAAATCTCAGCTAGCGTATCAGATGGAACGCCGATGAACGACTTGCTCGGTGGTCGCTATCGCCTGGCCGATCCGCTCGGAAGAGGTGGAATGGGCACAGTGTACGCAGCGATCCAAGAAGGTCTCGGGCGGCGCGTCGCGGTGAAAATTCTCGATGCGCGACTCGCCGAAGATCGCGAGCAACTCGAACGTTTTCGTCGCGAGGCCGAAGTCGTCGCCGCGCTCGGTCATCCAAACATCGTCCAGGTGACGGACTTTCAGTATCCCGAAAAGGATGGCGACCAACCATTCCTCGTCATGGAATTGTTGCGTGGCGAGTCGCTCGGATCGCTCCTCGCGCGCGAGCAAGTGATCACGGCGCAGCGCTCCGCATTCGTGATCGCACAAGTTCTCTCCGCGCTCACCGCCGCGCATCGCGCGGGCGTCGTGCATCGCGACATCAAACCCGACAACATTTTTCTCCTCGGCGACGCGGCCGTGCCCGACACCGTGAAGGTGCTCGACTTCGGCATCGCGAAGCTCGCCGTCGAAGGACAAGCGAAGCTCACCGGAACGGGGAGGATGCTCGGCACGCCGGCGTTCATGGCGCCGAGCAAGCGCGCGGCGAAACGGACGTCGACGGACGCGCGGACGTCTACGCCGTCGGCGCGACGATGTATCAAGCGCTCAGCGGAAGACTTCCGCACGAGGCGCCGAGCATTCCCGCGCTGCTCTTCGCGATCGTCGAGAAGACGCCAACCTCGCTGCGCGATCTACGCCCGGATCTTCCCGCGGACCTCGTCGCCATCGTCGAGCGCGCGATGGCCAAGGATCGCAACGCGCGTTTTCCCGACGCGGACGCGATGCGCCGCGCGCTCGCCCCGTGGTCCGGTTTGCCGGCGAGCGTTCCACCTCCGACCTCGGCGACCGCCGCGACGGTCGCATCGGGAAACATCGCGCCGTACGATCCGGCGACGCCGATCGTCGTTCATCACACGCCGGCGCCCGCGAAAGTCGCATCGAGCACGCCGTCGTCCGCGGATGCGCCGCGCGCACGAAGCGCGAGCCCGCTGACGCTCATTGCGCTCGTTCTCGTCGTCGGGATGATCGCGACGGCTTCGGTGTTCATCGTCTCGATTTTGAAGAAGAGCGACGACCGCCGCGAAGGCAGCGTCGCGCCCGCGTCGAGCTCGCTCGCGATGACGAGCACGAGCAGCACGCTCGTCGCGATGGCGGATCCGAGCGCGAGCGGAGCGACCGCGACCGCGTCCACGATGACGTCCACGACCGCGACCACGAATCACGTTCACGTTGCACCAAGTGCGACGCCGACGGAGTCCGCATCCGCCTCAGCACCGCCGCCCGTGCCCGCTGCCACGCACAAACGCTACGGCGGCAAGACCGGTTACATGTCGATGGGCGACTTCGAGTTCTGCCACTGCGACTACCCTGCGTTCCGCGCCGATCTCGCGACGCGCGAAGCGGCGATCAACGCGTGCTTCGCCACGAGCGAGCACGAAGCACCCATCCACGAAAACCCCGACTACGAATTCTCCGTGAGCGAGAACGGCGCCATCAGCGTTCGCAAAGCGGCCGACGGCGCGCCCAACCTCGATCGATGTTTGACCGGCGTCGTCTCGAGCATCACGATCAAGAAGACCTCGAGCGGCAGTGGATCGTTCAAGATGGGCTTCCGCGGCGAGTGCACGCGCGGATGGTCCAACCACTGCGATTGACTACTCGCGCATGTGCTTGCGGATCTTGCCGAGCGCCTGCTCTTGGAGCTGACGAATGCGCTCGCGCGACAAGTTGTATTTGTCGCCGATCTCTTTGAGCGTGAGCTCGTCTTCGTCGTCGAGGCCGAAGCGCCAGCGGATGATGCGCGACTCGATGGGCGAGAGCGTGCCGAGGAGACGACGGACTTCATCGCCCCATTTTTGCGAGACGAGGTTCTCGTAAGGCGACGTCATGTTCTCGTCTTGCAAGAAGTCGATGAACTTGCGGCCGTCTTCGTCGCCGACGGGGCGATCGAGCGAGAACGGCGTCTCCGTCCACGCGCCCTTCACCTTGTCGAGCTTCTCTTGCGGGATGCCCGTCTCGTGCTCGAGCTCTTCGAGCGACGGCTCGCGACCCGTGCGCGCCATCACCGAGGCCGTCGCGCGCGCGACGCGGTTGTGCGTGTCGAGCATGTGGACCGGAATGCGCACCGCGCGACCCTTGTCTGCGAGCGCGCGCGAGATCGCGTGACGAATCCACCATGATGCGTACGTCGAGAAGCGGTAGCCGCGCGTGTGATCGAAGCGCTCGACCGCCTTCATCAACCCGATGTTGCCTTCCTGGATCAAATCGATGAGCGGAAGCCGACCGCGGTTGTACCGGCGCGCGATCGACACGACGAGGCGGAGGTTCGCTTTGACGAACTTGTTCTTCACGATGCGCGAGCGCTCGGCGGTCGATGCGATGCGAGCGAGGTATTTCTTGTAGTCGCGCGTCAGCGAGAGCGTCGGCGTGGTGACCGGTTGCGCGAGCTGCACGTCCGACTCGGGCGGAGCGGGCGCGTCGACGTCGTCGTCGGCGTCGTTGCGCTGCTCTTCTTCGTCCGCGTCGGGATCGGGGACTTCGACGAGAGCGCGGGCGAGCGCTTCCGCGTCCGCGACCCACAAGCGATCGCTGTCGGCCAAACGAATCGCGCGCGCGAGCGACTCGCACGTGCGCGTCCACTTCTTCTCCGACTCGCGCGACAAACGGTTGCGCGTCTTCTTCGCGAGCTTCAGCAATCGATGAAGCTCGGCGACTTGCGGGAGATCCAATTTCTCCTCGCCCGTCGGGAGATTCTTCTCGAGCGACTCGACGATGTACGGCGCCGCCGGCAAGTGACTGAGGAGAGCGACCCACTGCGCGATCTCGGCGCGCTCGACTTCGATGGCCGTCGCGAGCTCTTCCTCTTGACCCATCACCGAGTGCGTCGCCATCTCGCGGAAGTAACGCGCAAGCATCGAGTCGCCGCCGCTCTCTTCGATCTCTCGATCTTTGATCGGCGCGGCTTCCTCCTTCGGCGGAGGTGTCGACTGCGACGTCGCGAGGTCCGCGGGAACGGCGTCGGCCGCTTCGAACTCGTCTTCCGTGGTCAGATCGTTCTCGGGCGCCGCGGAAGATTTGGGCGCGTCGTCTTCCTCCCACTCTCTTCCAGTGCTGGACGGAGCTTCGGGCACCTTCACGGCTGCTGCTGCGGATGACTGGCGTTTGGGCATGGTGACTTCCTTCGTGACGACAAGCGAAGTAGCTTTGACAACGGAAGTGGGTGAGGTAAGAAGAGACGCACTGGACGTGCGAGAGCGGACGAGACCCGCGGACGCGCGCACCGAACGCGACCGGGTGATGACCCGTGAGGCGGACGATCGGTTGGATTGAGAAGCAATTTTCATTCCGATTTTCGTTTTCTGCTCAGCTCGCCCATGACCCCTTAGATGATGAATGGCCGCAGGATCGTTCGATTGGGGATCGATAAGACTGAATCCTCCAGTTCGCAGCTCGTGCGACCATCCTTTTACGGATATGGGGCTCGCGAGGTTTCGAGGAGGCCCCTTTCTTCAACCGCTTTCCTCGCGTTCTCATGCCTGCAATCTGCGGGGCACGCCGGTTTGGCGCTCGGTGGAGCGGCCTGCGCACAAGCGCTTCTCGGGGGCTCGCCGCGAATTCCTGCGGCGATCGCGTGGGTGGGCGATCAGCGCGTCGTCGGGTTGGCGCTCTTGGGGCTTATCGCGGCGATTGTGAAGATGGGGGGCGGAACGGGCGTGGCGTTTTTCCAAGCGCGACTGTCTGGCGCGCTGGGCGACGCTTTGCGGCTCGATGTGCTCGCACGACGTGCACACGAGGTGGCGCATCCACGACACGACGATCAGGGGGCACACGAGGGGGCGAGTGCGACGTTCACCGCCGTGGATGATTTGACCACCGGTGTTCGAGAGGCTCAGGCAGGTTTTGCCGCGTCGCTCGGCGCGGTGCGCGCAGCGGTGCAGCTCGTTCCGCTCGCTCTTCTCGCGATTTGGTCGGGAACGCGGCTCGTACTCGTCTCTGCGATCGTTCTCGTTCCATTCGCGTTCGCGCTCTCTCGCGCGCGGCGTCGTGTGAAGGCTGCGCAGAAGAAAACGCTCGATGGAAGCGCGGAGCTTCTCGAGGCCGCGGATGAAGCGATTCGACACGCGGAGCTTTGGCATTCGTACGGCGCGACGAAGCGCGTTCGCGATCGCGTCGGGCGCGCGAGCTCCGCGCTCGCTCGTCGCGCGACCAGCGCAGCGACGCTCTCGGCCGCGCTCAGCGGCGCGACCGAAGCGCTCGGCGCGCTCGCGCTCCTTCTCGCGGTGCTCCGCGCGGGAAGCGACGCCGGCGCGCGGCTCCTCCTGTTCGCGGTGACGTTTTTCATGGCGTACAAACCCGTGCGCGAGCTCGCCGAGTCGCGCATCGCGTGGACGCGCGCGACAGCAGCGTTCGAGCGAATCACGAAAGCGGAGACGGAGACGGAGACGGGGACGGAGACGGAGACGGAGACGGGGACAGGGACGGAGGCGGAGGCGGGGACGGATATCGCGCTTTGTGGGGTGCGGCTTGCGCGCGGACGCGCTCGGGCGATCGATGCGACGATTCGTGCGGGGACGATCGTGGTGGTGCGGGGAGCGACCGGCGTCGGGAAGACGACGCTTCTTCGCACGCTGCTCGGATTCTTGAAGGCGCGCGAAGGGGAGATGCGGTGGAGCGGCGCGCGGCCATTCGCGTGGGTTCCGCAAGACGCGCCCATCGTTCGCGGAACGCTCGCGGAGAACGTCGCGCTCGCCGCGCACGACGACGTCGACGTGCGCGAAGCGATGGAGACGATCGGCGCGCGCGCGCTCTACGAGAAGCTCGGCGATGCGCAGCTCGGCGTTGGCGGTCGTGCGCTCTCGGGCGGCGAGCAGAAACAAGTGGCGATCGCGCGCGCGCTCGCGACGAACAAACCGGTGCTTCTCCTCGACGAGCCCACCGCGGGTCTCGACGATCGCGCGCAAGCCGCCGTGCTCGCTGCGATCGAGCGCCTTCGCGGGAAGCGCACCGTGATTTTGGTGACGCACCGGCCGGAGCCGTGCGCGATCGCGGACGCAGTGATCACGCTCGACGCGGAGCGGTCAGAAGAACGAGCCGCGGACCTGCGCGCACCGTGACCTCGCGCGCGGCGTGCACGTCGCCGTCGAGGACGTAGGCGTCGCGCTCGGCGAAGCGCACGGTGACCTCGCGCGCGAGCGCGTCGACGTGGTCGCGACCGCGGAGACGTTTCCCGAAGAGCACGAGCGGCATTTGCGGACCGAGCAGCGGCGCGCCGAGCGGGCTCGCGACGAAATGGACACGCTCGGGATCTTCGCCCGCGCGATGGAGCACGTGCATGTGCAGACCGAGATCGCGGACGACGCTCGACGCCATCAAGCTGAACGCGCGCGCGCGCTCCAGGTCCCCGTCGATTCGGATTTCGCACGGGACCGGCGTGAGCACGCGGCGCGCGAGCTCTCCGCCGCGCCAGGGAAGGAACGCGAGCGGCGAGCCGAGGAAGATGCGCGCGACGATGCGCGCCGCGCCCGCGTAACCGGTGTGCGGTGACGCGTAGTACGCATCGAAGAATCGCGCGACGAGGCCGGCGCCCCAGATGAAGCCGACGCGATCGCCGCCGCGGTCATCCGTGACGTGGAGTGAAGGGCGCTCGTCTTCGCGCGCGCGACCGCTCGCGATCGCGTCGATGAGCGTCTTCGCGTATGGAACGAGCGCGCCGCGGAGGCCCCAGTTGCGCGCGGTGGTGCTCACGGTTCCGCCGGGCGCAAACGCGAAGCGCGGGAGCGGCGCGCCCGAACGCGACGACGCGTGGACGAACGCCGTGACGCCCGCCGTGTACGCGCCATCGCCGCCCGCGAGGACGACGGCGCTCGGCTCGCGCGTCGCGATGGCGTCGGCGAGCGCGGCGAGCTCGCTCGGATCGAACGTCTCGTGCACCTCGGCGCCCGCGGTCTTCGCGGCCTCGAGCAGCGCGCCGAGGAGCGGCGACGACGACTCGCGGAGCCTTCGCGCGCGGCGGTTGACGATGACGTAGAGGCGCTTCATCGTGACCACCGCATGACGCGCCACTCTACATCACGACTCGGATGGATCTTGCCGTTCTTGGCAGTGGTCGCGTGCGATGGCGGCGCGGCCGTGACCGCCGCGCGTCGCGGCGACAGTGCGGCGCTCGCGCGCGCGATTGAGCCGGAGCTTCGCGCGGGCAGGCTCACGAACGACGACGCCGCACGCATCGCGCGCGCGGTCGCGGAGAACGCCATCGAATCGGCGAAAGGCGACGACGCGCGGACGCGCGTGCGCGAGCTTCGAACATGCGCGAGCGAGCTTGTGGCTGTGCTCGACGCGCGCAGCAAGACGCACGACGCGGCCGGCGCAGAGGCGGCGATGGCGCTCGTCGAGATCGGCGAGATCAGCCCGTTTGCCGCGCGCGAATGGTTGCAGGATACAACCGACGAGTGGCGCGCGGTGGGTGCGCGCGGGCTCGTGCGCGAAGCCGACGAAGGCGCGCGAGCCAAAGCGCTCGTCGACCCCGCGGCGAGCGTGCGTCGCGCGTCGATGCGCGCGAGCGCCGAGGCCCACGCCGCGAAGGACGTTCCAGGTTTGCTCGAAGCCGCGCGCGTCGACCCGGATTTGATGGCGCGGAGCGAAGCGGTGCGTGCGGTCGCGCGGATCGATCCGCTTCGCACCGATGTCGACGCGTCGGGCGCGTACGACGTCGTCCAGCGACTCCACGATTTGTGGAGCGGCGCGGACGACGCCCTCCGCGAGGACCTCGCGCGCGCGTACGTATCGCCGAACCTCGCGGCGGCCGGCGGCTCCGAAGAGCTCAGGTTGCTCCTCGCCGCGAAGCACGGCCCAGGCGTCGTGACGGCCGCGTCGATCATCGCGATGGGCGCGCGCACCGCGCCGGGCGGCAAGCCCGCGTTCTCGGACGAGACGCGCACGAGCGCGATCGCGATCCTCGTTCGCACCATCGACGACGCGCCGCGACGCGATCGTTTGCTCGCCATCGCGATGGCGCCGCTCTCGAACGGCGAAGTTCGCGCCGCGCTGGACCGCGCATCGGACGAAACGATGGAGCTCGAAATCCGCGAAGCCGCGCTCTCTCAGCTCCTCGAATGGCCCCAAAAACACGACATGGCGCGCAAGGCGCTTCTCGCCTTCGCGTCGCCGAGCTCGCCCGAGACCGTCGCGCGCCGTGCGCGATTGGCCCTCGCGGCCGACGGCGATGCGTCGGTGCAAGCGTGGATCGAAGCCGATTTGAAGAGCCCGGACGCGCAGACGAAGCTCCTCGCCGCGTCCGCCCTCGCATCGCTTCATCGCGCCGCGCGCGCCGCGCCGCTCCTCGCGGACGCCGACGCGCACGTTCGGACGAGCGTCGCCTGCACGCTTCTTTCCCTGCGCCGTTGACACGCGCTCGCCGCGCCATCTACATCCCTGGCCCATGCGTACGCGTCTTCTCCTCGCCGCCGCGGCGGCTCTCCTCGTTTCGCAATCGGGTTGCATCAAGGCGATGCTCACCAACGGGCAAATCTCCGCGACGCGGACCGCTTCCGGCGCGCTCGACACCGTCGGCGACTTCGAGATGGCGCGCATGTCGATCTCGTCGGGCCTCGCGCAGTTCGAAGGCATGCACCGCCTCGCGCCGGACAACCCCGACGCGCTCTTTCTTTTGACGAAGGGTTGGGCGGGCTACTCGTTTGCGATCGCCGAAGACGACATGGAAACGGCGCAAGACAAGAACGACGACGACCTCGCCGGCTACCACAAGAAGCGCGCGCGCATGGGCTACGAGCGCGCCGTGTTCTACGGTCTCGAGCTCCTTCGCCACACCGACGACGGCTTCGAGAAAGCGAAGAAGAACGAAGACACGTTCAAGAAGTGGCTCGACGAGAACTTCAGCTCGCAAGACGACGCACAAAATCTCTTCTGGGTCGGTTACGCGTGGCTCGGTCGCGTGAACGTCGGCAAGGATGATCCGGCGCTCGTCGGCGAGCTCTTCGTCGCGGTCGCGATGCTCGAGAAGAGCATGCAGATCGATCCGACGTACAACCACTTCTCCGCCGAGACCGCGCTCGCCGCGTACCACGCGCGCACCGCGATGAGCGAGATGGACCAATCGCAGAAGCTCTTCGAGGACGTGCTCGCGAAGACGAACCGCAAGGCGCTCGTCGTGCAGTTCAACTACGCCGCGCGCTACGCGTGCAACAAGGGCGACCGCGCGCTCTACGAGAAGCTCATCAACGAGGTGCTGACGGCCGACGATCCAGACCCGCAGCAGCGCTTCACGAACACGATCGCCAAGCGCCGCGCCCGCCGCGCCCTCCTGAAATCCCGCATGGAAGACTGCGGATTCTGAGTTTTTCGTGCTAAGTGAATCGGCGCCATCGGGGCTCGTCCAACGATGTGCCGGGAGGTTTTTCGATGAAGCTCGCTCGTCTCGCTGCGCTCGCGTCCACCGTCGCCGCCGCATTCGTTCTCGCAGGTGACGCTCACGCCGATCCGACGACCCTCAAGGTCGGAACGCTCGCGCCGGGCGACTCGCCGTGGGGCCAGGTCTTCAAGGTGTGGAAGCACGCGGTCGAAGAGCGCAGCGGCCAGAACCTCCAGCTCCAATTCTTCTGGAACGGCACGCAGGGCGACGAGAGCGCGATGGTCGGAAAGATCCGCACCGGTCAGCTCGACGGCGCGGCGATCACCGCGATCGGCCTCGGCCAAGTCTACAAGCAAGTCCTCGTGCTGCAGCTCCCGGGTCTCTACCGAGATTGGGGCAAGCTCGACAACGCGCGCAACCAGATGAAGGCGAGCTTCGACGCGAACTTCGATCAACAGGGCTTCAAGGTCCTCGGCTGGGGCGACGTCGGCAAGGGCCACGTGATGACGAAGGGCTTCGCCGTCCACACACCGGACGATTTGAAGCACAAGAACACGTACTACTACTCGGGCGATCCAATCGGCCCGGTGCTGTTCTCGCTCATCGGCGACGTGACGCCGAAGCAGCTCGGCGTCCCGGAGATTCTCCCGGGCCTCACGAGCGGATCGATCAACGTCGTCATCGCGCCCGCGCTCGCCGCCGAGCAGCTCCAGTGGGCCTCGCGTCTCGACAACATCAACAACTACGTCGCGGGCGTCGGCATCGGCGCGCTGGTGTTCTCGTCGAACAAGATCAAGAGCCTGCCGGCGGACGCGCAGAACATCTTGATCCAAACGGGCGGCATCGCGGGCCAAGCGCTGACGACGCGCATCCGCAACGAGGACGACGCCGCATTCGCGCGCTTGAAGGCGCGCATGACGGCGACGGACCCGAACCCGACGGAAATCGCCGCATGGGCGAAGCTCTTCGCGGACACGCGCGCGCGCCTGCGAGGCACGGTGTTCAACCCGCAAGTGTTCGACGACGCAGTCCGCTACGCGCAGTGAACGCTTAGAAAATCCCCCATGGGGCATCGCCGAGCTGAGGTTCAAATCCTCCGCAACGGGCTTCGTCGTCGATTTCACCGCGAGCGCGGACGTCACGCGATCGGGACCCGTGAGCCTCACCGCGTCGATCGGAAGCGCCGACTTGGATGAGTGACGCGAGGCGCGGGGGAGCGGAGGCTGTTGTTATCTAATTCTCATGTTAGAGTACAACACGAGTGGCGCTCTTTTCGAGGCACGCGGTGGGCGTGCAGACCATCTACTCGGACCTCAAGCGGCGCGCGTCGGAGCAGGCGTTCGTCCTCATCGGCACGCCGGGATCGGTCGGCGAACGGGAGGTTCGCGGCCGAGCGTTCCTGTACCGGCAGTTCTACGATGCGCGCGGCAAGAAGAGCGCTGAGTACCTCGGTCCGTTGGATGACAAAGCGGCGCGGAAGCGAGCGGAGTCGATACGCGAGGCGATTGAAGTCGCCAACGGACTGCTCGGAGATGCTCGGCTGCTCGCGCGCGAGGGTTACGTGCGGGTGGAGTCGCGGACGAACGCGATCATCGCATCGCTTGCCAATCATGGAATGTTCCGCGCCGGCGCGCTGCTCGTCGGTTCGCACGCATTCGGCGCGCTGGTGAACGAGCTCGGCATCAAGAGCAAGATCGCGGGGCGGGATCGTTTGCGTGTGGACTTGCTCACGCCCTCATCGGGACGCGATCTCGATTACGTGCTCTCCCAATCGATCGAGACTGTCATCATCGGCCGCGAGAGCGTGGTGCCCGTGCGGGTTCCCCGTCCCGAGCGGTTTGCGCTGCACAAGCTCTGGGTGGCGCAAATGCGAGGAGCCACCAACGAAAAGAGAACGAAAGACATCCACCAAGGCGCGGTGCTCGTCGCGGCGCTCGCGGAAACCGAAGTTGGCGCCCTCGAGGAGGCATTCGCAGCCTTTCCAAAGAGCGCCCGGACCAAGCTGCGGTCCGGACTGAAGCAGGCGCATGGGGTTCTCGTCCGCGAAGGTCACGAACGCGGCGCGGACGTGCTCGACGCGCTGCGATGAGCGCTAGAAAATCCCCCCACGGGGCATCGCCGAGCTGAGGTTCAAATCCTCTGCGACGGAGAAGAGCGACATCGCGGGCATGTTGAGCGAGTCGACGTCGAGCGACCACACGCCGTTCTTCGTCGTCGATTTCACCGCGAGCGCGGACGTCACGCGATTGGGACCCGTGAGCCTCACCGCGTCGATCGGGAGCGCCGACTTGGACGAGTGACGCGACAAGTGGGTCGCGCCGTCGAGCATGACGCTCGTGATGCGTCCCGTGTCGAGCCACATGTAGAAGTTCGCGTCCTTCGGCATCGCGCCGATCGCGAGCTCGTGTGCGGGGTTTCCCTCGAGCGCGCCCTTGCCGCTGCGAAGCGCGTCGACCGCGCGCGTCGTGAGCGATGGTGATGCGAGCACCACGATCACCATCTTGCCGTCGTCTTTGACGGTGAGATTCGGAATCGGATACGCGGCCGTCGTTTGCGGATCGACCTCGAAGCCGTCGGCGACCGACGTGACCTTCGCCGTCGACGCCATGCTCGGCGCTTCGAGCTGCGCGCGGATCTTCCCGAGGATCATCTTCGCCTTCGCGTCGTCCTTCACGGAGAACGCGTAGACGAGCCCGATGTTCGCGAGCTCGTCGGCGATGCCGTTCGAGGTGTCGAGCTTGAACGACGGATCGGCCACGATGGCCATCGCCATCTCGTCGCCGACCATGTCGATGACGTCGTCGAGCTTGAAGCCCATCGACGTCTCCATCGACGCGAGGCCGTCGGTGAGCTCTTTGGCCGTCGACGGATCGCTCTCCGCCACTTGCTTCAAGAGCAGCGCACGAATCGCCGAGCCGGTCATCTTCGTCTTCGTCGACATCGCCATGTACGCGACGGTGTCCGCTGGCAGCTTGTGCTCGATGGCGAGCTTCGCGGGCGCGATGAGATCGTCGGGCGGAACGCTCGAACCGGTGAGCGTGAAGTGCATGTCCATCATCAAGCCCGCTTTGACGATTTCGATCGCGCCGGTCATCGGATCGCGGTTCTTGAGATAGCCCTCGAGGAGCTTCTTCGACGATGCGTCCTTCACGTCGTCGAGGTCGTGCGTGTCGAAGAAGAACGCGACGTCCGAGCCGCTCTCGAAAGTCTTCTTCGCGCTCTTGTACGCGTCGCTCTTCTCGAGCGAGTCCGCGCCGCCGTCGATCACGGACGCCATGTCCGTCACGATGGCGTCATCGCCGAAGACGAGGAGCTTCTTCTTGGGAACCAGACGAGGTCGTTCTGCGTGCCGCCGTATTTGTGCGTGGTCATCTCGGAGAGCGCTTGCTCGACGATGCTCGCGTTCGGCGAGATCTCGGTGAACGGGCGCTTCTCGAGCGTGTACTTCGTGCCGCCGCCGACGAACGGCGTCGCATCACTGAAGCGCGGCGCCTTGAGCAGCGCTTCGACGGGCGCGCCCTTCGAGAACGAGATCATCATCGCGACTTGCGGGAGATGGTTCGTGTCGCGCGCGGCGACCGCGGCGGCATCGAAGCTCGTGACGATCGCGTGCGCGTCGTCTTGCGTGATCGCGAACGCCTTCGTGAACGCGACGGCCGCTTCTTGCGTCATCAGCTTGTCGTCGATGCGCGAGTTGTCGAGCGGCTTCATCTGCGCGGCCGACACGAGCGAATGCTGAAAGCTCGGGATCTCCACGTAGACCGACGTCGTCTTCGGGACGTACTGCGCGAGGTGCGGTGCGGGCTTCGCGAAGACGAGAAATAAACCGCCGCGCCTCCGATGCCGACGAGGAGAAAGAGCGCGACTGCGATCAGCGCGATCCATTTTCCCGCACCGCCGCTCTTCTGCGGTGGTGGATATGGCGGCTGCATCGCAGGCTGCGCCGGATACATCGGCTGCTGCTGCTGCGGATACATCGGCTGCTGCTGTTGCGGGGGACCACCATATCCACCGGGAGGACCCCATCCCCCCGGCGGCGCACCATAACCGCCACCTTGTTGCATGGACGCCACCCTATCTCAGGCTTTGGGTTCGCCCAAGCCTGGCGTACGCTCGCCTCCGCGATGACCGACGAGAAAAAAGAAGACGAGAAGAAGGAAGCGAAGTCGGAGTCGAAAGCGGAGGCGGAGGCGGGGACGGGGACGGGGACGGAGACGGAGGCGGAGACGGAGACGGCGGCGGAGGCTGCGCCCGAGTCGACGCAAGAAGATCCGAACGTTGCGACGCCCGCGGCGCACGTCGGGGCGGCGTGGGTGCAGCCGCTCGTGCGGTTCGATGCTTGGTGGACGAAATGGGAGGCGCGCCTCACCGCGGGCGTGCTCGGCGCCGAGATCGTCGCGCTCGTCACGTGGGTCGGGCTGAAGGGCATGTCGGCCGAGTATCAACCGTCGACGAATGCGGCGGACGCCGAAGCGCCCGTCGACGTGTCGGGCATCATCTTTCGCGCGATCGTCTCGGCGCTCGTCCTCGGCCTCGGCGCGCACTTCGCGCTTCGCCCGGCGGACGCGACGAAACGCAAAACGGATCTTCGTTACCAAGTCGGCGTGTCGGCCGCGGTGATCCTCGGGCTCGTGTGCGGGCGCTTCTGGGCGAACGCGGGCGTCGATTATTTTTCGAACGCGCTCAACTGGCTGCAAGGCGCTTCGACGCTGACGCTCCTCGGCGGGCTTCGCGGTCTCGCGACGCGCCTCACGTTGTGGCTCGCGCTCCTCGGCGGTTCGCTCGCGACCGCGCAAGGCAAACACATCAACGTCGACGTCGTGATGCGCTTTCTCACGCCGAAGATGCGCTTGCCCGTCGCGCTGATCGGTTGGCTCGCCGCGGCGCTCGTGTGCTTGAGCGGCGCGTGGGGGTTCGTCGATCACCTCGCGATTGCAGAATACAAGCTTTCGATGAACTCGAGCTCGAGCGAGCGCACGTCGGAAGGTCGAGCACGAGTTCGGGCGCGACATGTTCCTCCTTCGGCAGCAGATTCAAGCTCGACATGCACAGCCTCCCGAAGGTGCTGAAGGGTGCGAAATACAAGGATTACCTGAAGGCGCCCGAGTGGAACGACGTGGATGAGCGGCGGCGCGTGGGACAGCTGGTTCCCGCCCGACGACGTGAAGGCGCAGATGATGGACCCCGCGGATCAAACGCAGACGCGTCTCCCGCTCATCAACATTCCCGGCACGGGCGAGAACACGAACGGTCTCCTCATTCGCGACATCGACTTCGTGTTCCTGTTCGGCCTCTTGATGATCGCGCTGCGCTTCCTCTTGCGGTGCGTGCTCGCGATCGGCGGCGCGGTGCGCGTCGATCCCGACGCGGCGCACGGTGACGTCGACATCTCGCACGCGCACGAAAAAGAGAAGGTGGTCTCGTGAGCGGGCCCGCATCGGTTCGCAACACGTCGCGCAGCACGTACACGGGCCTCGGCATCGTCTCTGGGCTCGTCGTGCTCGTCGGCATTCTGGGCGGCGGGCTCGCGGCGGTCGTCGTCGCGCTCGCGCTCCTCGGCACGCCGCTCTTCGCGATCATGGGCGGCGGCAGCGAGCTCTTGTGGCTCATGCACCGCGACGCGAGCTACCACCACCTCCGCTACATCGCCGCGAACATCCTCACGGAGCACTTCGCGGGCTCGCCGATCCTCGTCACGATTCCGCTCTTCACGTTCGTCGGCTACGTGCTCGCCGAATCGAAGACGGCGGAACGGCTCGTGCGCGCGTCGAGCGCGCTCGTCGGGTGGCTGCCCGGTGGGCTCGCGATCGTGTGCGTCCTCGCGAGCGCGATCTTCACGCTCTTCACGGGCGGAAGCGGCGTCACGATCATCGCGATCGGCGGCTTGCTCTATCCCGCGCTTCGCAAAGAGGGCTACTCGGAGAAATTCTCGCTCGGCGTCGTCACGAGCGGCGGCTCGATCGGACTTCTCCTTCCGTACTCGCTGCCGCTGATGATCTATTCGCTCGTCGCGCACGTGGACTTCGAGATCGCGTTCAAGGCGGTCGTCGCGCCAGGCGTGCTCGTCATTCTCATGTTCGCCGCGTATTGCGTGTATGTCGGCGTCAAAGAGAAGATCCCGCGCAAGCCCTTCGACGTGCGCGAGGTCGTCGCGTCGGGATGGGAGCTCAAATGGGAGCTCGGCATTCCGGTGATCCTCGTCGTAGGCCTGAAAAAGGCTGGTTTGGCGATCGACGAGTGCGCGGGCGCGGTCGCGCTCTACGCCGTGCTCATCGAGTGCTTCGTCTACAAAGATCTCTCGTTCAAGAAAGACATCCCGCGCGTCGCGAAGAGCGCGATGGCGCTCGGCGGCGCGATCATCCTCATCCTCTCGATGGCGAACGCGCTCATCAACTACGTCGTTCAAGAGAAGATCCCGGATCAGGTCTTGAACTTCATGATCCATCTCGGGATCGACACGCCGTACGAGTTCTTGATCGCGATGAACATCTTCCTGCTGGTCATCGGCATGTTGATGGAAGGGTTCAGCGCGATCCTCGTCGCGGTGCCGCTGATTCTTCCGTTCGCGGCGCGGTTCCATCTCGGGCCGTTCCACACGGCGATGATCTTCCTCGTCAACCTCGAGCTCGCGTACTGCTGTCCGCCGCTCGGGCTCAACTTGTTCATCTCGAGCTTCCGATTCAATCGGCCCGCGGTGAGCTTGTACAAACCGATCTTGCCGTTCCTCGGCGTGCTGCTCGCGTCGCTCTTGATCATCAGTTACGTGCCGAGCATCTCGACGATGATGATCACGAAAGAGATCGCCGCCGCGCGCGCGAAAGCGGCGAAGCTCAACGCGCCGCCCGCGGACGCGTGGAAGCTCGAGTGCGTGCAGGACGATCCGAACAATCCGATGCCGTGCACGGAAGAGGAGCGGAAGAAATATCCGCAAGGTCAGTCGACGATCATCGAGAATCCGGTGGTCGCGACGGAAGACGCGGGCACCGCGGCGCCGGCGGGCGACGGCGGCGACGATCTGCTCAATCAAATGCTCGGCGCGGGGACCGACGCGGGCGCGGCGGCGGGAGGCGATGGCTCCACCGACGATCTCTACGCGCAGATGATGGGCGCGGGAACCGACGCGGGCGCCGATGCATCCGCCGACGCCGCGAAAGAAGCCGCGGCGCCGAAGAAGGGATCGGACGAGGATCTCTACAATCAGATGATGGGCGGCCACTGAAGCCGATCGCGATCGCTGCGATCAGCTGCGCGGTCGCATGTGCGAACGAAAACGATCCCGCGACGTGGGTGAATCGGCTCGATGATCCGAAGCAGCACGTCGCTGCGATCGAGCGGCTCGAGAAATTTCCCGATCACGAGGCGACGATCGAGCCGCTCGCCAACGCGTACGCGCAAGGCGGTCTCGACGACAAGACGCGCGCGGAGCTCATGGCGGCGCTCGCGGCGATGCACGACGCGCGCGCGGCGCCGGCTTTCGCGCATGCGTTCGAGGAATGCGATCGCGACATCGACGTCGCAGCGAAGGCGGTGATGGCGATCGCCAAGCTCGGCGGTGCGAGCGGGGCGCATGTTCCGACTTCGCTCTTCAAGTGCTTCGCGCATTACAAAGCATCGACGGGATCGATGGCGACGGCGAGCGCGCTGCACGACGCGGTCCTCGCCGTGCACGGCGCGTCGTATCCGGCGAAGGCGTCCGCCATGCTGGAGGCCCCGGTGAATCCGGCGGACTCGCTCGACGAGCGCGGCGTCCACCGCGTCAACGATCAGCTCGAGCTCTGGCAGAAGACGGCGCTCGAGATTCTCGTCGCGACGCCCGATGCGCGCGCCGCGCGCAACGTCACCGCCGTGCTGATGGCGCGCGAGAAGCGCACGCTGTGGCCTCTCGCGCGCGCCGCGCTCGCGAGCGACGCGCCTTCGTCGGTGCCCGTGATCGTCTCTGCGCTCGACGGGAGCGACGCCGCGTTCGTGAAGATGCGCGCGGGTTGGGAGCGCGACGACGGCTACGTGCCGAACCTCGTCGCCGCGCTCGCGGATGCGTCGACGGATCGCGCGCGCGACGCGGTCATCGCGACGATTCCGTCGATCACGAACGATTCGAATCGCGCGGCGCTCGCCGAATCGCTCACGTGGTTCCCGCGCACGCCCTCGACGGTCTCCGCGTTCCAGTCGATCTACGCGCGTCTCGCGCCGCAGAGCCTCGAGCGGTCCGCGCTTCTGCAAGCGGCGAGCGAGCTCTTCGACCCGAAGCTCTTCTCATGGGTGCTCGACGAAGGCGCGAAGAGCGGGACGGGCGATGAAGCGGTCGGCGCGAGAGCGGGCGCGATTCAATCCGCGATCAAGCTCATGCAGCCGGGTGACGAGCCGCGCGTCGTGGCCGCGCTCGACGTTCTCGAATTCAAGAGCGGCCTCTCGCCGATCGAGCGCGGCGAGATCGGACGGAACATTCGCGCGGTCTACGCGTCGGCGGCGAGCGCGCTCGGGCAATGCAAAGCCGACATCGCGTGTCACGTCGCGATTCTGCGCGAGACGATTCCGCCGGACGCGCACGCGAACTGGAAGGCGATCAAAGCCGCGACGATGTGCGGGCTCCTCGGCAACGACGCGACGCGGAAGGAGCTCGTCACGCTCGCGTCGTCCGTGAAAATCCCGGCGTGCGCCTCGCGCTCGCGCGCGCGATCAACCAGCTCGCGCCGCGCGGAGATCTCGCCGACGCGACCGCGCTCGCCGCCATCGCGACGAGCGAGTCGCTCGAGCCGGACGATCCGATCGCGCGCGTTTCACGAATGCTGCGCGCGCGCGCCCTTCCTTAGGGCGTTCCCCACTTCGCTTTGAGGTACCCCTCGATGCCGAGCTGGTCGCTCGACGAGAGCACGTCCTTCACGGCGATCATCTCGCCGATGTCGCCGTCGAGTCGCACCAAGTTCGCGTCGCCGTCCGCGCCGATACGCGCGCCGTTCGAGTCGTTCTGATCGACGGCGCTGTTGGGCGTCGCGCTCGCGACGGACGTTCCGTCGACGAAGATATCGAGCTTGCCGCTTTGACGTCGCACGGCGAAGAGGTGCGGCGCGCTGTTGTTGTATGCGGTCGCCGTGGTGATGGAGTCGCCGTTGGCGAGCGCGGTCGAGAAGAACAAACCGGTCGATGGGTTTCCGTTCGGCGGAGCCGGAACGTTCGCGTAGAAGCTCGGCCCCGTGATCGACGCAACGTTGAACGTCGCCTTCGAATAGAAGTTTCCGACGCCGAGGTTCGGACCGTCGGCCGGGTTGTTGTCGAAGTCGCCGACGACCGCGATGTAGAAATCGCCCGTGCCCCACTGCAGGCTGTTGTCGGTGTTGTTCACGACGTTCAGCATCTGACCCTGGTTGGCTTGGGGGTTGGGTTGCTTGTTGAAGTGCACGGCGGAGAGCCCGTTGATGGCGCTCGGCTTCACCGTCGGGTTTCGCGGGAGGTTGTTCCCGTTGCCCTTCGCGTCGTTGTGGTGCGAGGTCTGATCGGCCCAGATCGTGACGCTTGGAGAGCCGCCGTCCGGCGTGATGGTCGTGAGGCTCGATGAGAGATCGCCTTTCAACCACAGGACGAGCCCGTTCACGTTCGCGACGTTGAAGTTGCCCGCGTCGTTCGTCGTTGCGTCCGACGATGTCGCGTCGTTCGTGCTGCTGTCCTGCGGGGATCCGTCGTTCGACGTGACGACGTCGTTGGTGCTGCCGTCGCTGCCACCTCCATCGATGTCGGTCGATCCCGTGCCGCCACACGCCCAAGACGACGACACGACCAGACACACGCACGTCAAACCGAACTTTTTCATCGCAAGCCTCCCGGAAGAAAGATCGTCCACGTGCATCAGCAACAGCAGTGCCATGCGAGAAAAGGCTCGAAAACGAGGATGCGACCGCGCAGAACCATCAACTTCGTTGCGGATGTCGCACCATTTTGCGAAGTAGGTGCGCGTGCGAGATGTGCATCATGCGACGCTCTGCCGCTGTGCCGTCGTGCTCGTCTTGTGCGCTGCGCGGGCCGCGCGCGCCGACGATCCACCGCCGACGTTCACGCCCGAAGAGAACACGATCGAGCAGGTCGAGATTCACGGCGTCGGTTGGTCGTCGCCGCGCGGCATCGGCGACGTGCGCGTGAAGCGCGAGCAGCTCGATGCATCGCCGCGCCAACAGACGCCCGAGATGCTCTCCGCCGCCCCCGGCTTCTTCGTCGATCACGAAGACAACGAAGGGCTCGGCAACGACGTTCACCTGCGCGGGTTCGATCTCGAGCATGGCGCGGGGATCGAGATGCGCGTCGGCTCGATTCCGATCAACGCGCCGCTGCACATCTTGGGACAAGGCTATGCTGACGTCGGCTTCATCATTCCCGAGGTCGTGCGCGGCATGCGCGTCCTCGAGGGAACGTACGATCCGCGCCAAGGCGATGCGGCCATCGCGGGGAGTGCGTACTTCGATCTCGGCGTCGCCGAGCGCGGGTACCACGTGAAGACGTCGTTCGGATCGTTCGATCAGCTCCGCGCGCTCGCGATCGTCGCGCCGCGCGATCTCGACGAAGAGTCCTTCGTCGCCCTCGCCGCGCGCCACTCGGACGGATTCGGCTCGCGCCGCGCGTCGGACTCGCTCTCGATGAACGCGCAATACGGCTTCGACTTGTCTCCATCCGATCACGTGCGCTTCACGGGTACGGCCTACAGCGCGAGCGCCACGCTCGCGGGCGTCGTGCGCGAAGACGACGTCCAAGCGGGCCGCGTCGGCTTCTACGATTCGTACGGGACGTTCGGCGAGAACCAATCCGTGCAGTCTGCACGTGTCATGCTCGGCGCCGATTTCGACCACGAAACGCACGGCGGCGGGCGCCTCGAAATCGAGCCTTGGTTCATGTGGACGAACCTCGACGCTCGCCGCAATTTCACCGGGGATCTTCTCGGTCCCGGCCTCGGCGATTTGTTCGAGCTCACGAACCTCGAGACGGCGATGGGATTCTCGTCGCGCTATCACCCGGCGCCCGCGAAGCTCGGCTCCGGCGTCGAGCTCGTCATCGAGCCCGGCGTGTCCGCGCGCTTCGGGCACACCGAGCAGGAAAAAAATCTTCTCGCGTCGTCCGATCTCACGCCGTGGGATCGGCGCCTCGAATCGAGGATTGAACACGCTCGACGTCGCCGAGTACGTCGATCTCGACATGCGCATCGGCAAGCGGCTCCGCATCTCGGGCGGTTTGCGCGCCGACCTCCTCGCGATCGGAACGGACGATCACCTCGCGCATGCCTCGCAGACGAACGCGGACGTCGTCGTCGGGCCGCGCATCACGGCGGAGTACGAAGCGATGCGCGGCTTCGCGGTCTCGGCTTCTTACGGCGAAGGGTTTCGCTCGCTCGATGCCGCGGAGCCGTTCACGCGCGTTCGCTCCGTCGAGGTGGGGCTTCGCGCGCAGGACAAAAAGAGAAAATGGGTGACGTCGCTCGCGCTCTTCGACACGTTCGTCGATAGCGAGCTCGTGTTCGACGCAGAGAGCGGTGGCGTCGTGCCGGAGAGCGCGAGCACGCGGCGCGGCGTCGTGGGCTCGCTCGTCGTGAAGCCGTGGGATTGGCTCTTCGCGTCTGCGGCGCTCTCGGTGACGAACGCGATGTTCACGGACGCAGGTGCGCCTCGCTTCGTGCCGAACGTCGCGCCGATCCTTTTTTCGTCTCGACGCGAGCGCTCAGCGCACGCTTGGACGTCTCCGTGGCGAGCCCGTCACCGCGCGTGCGAGCGTCGGCTACACGTTCCTCGCGCGGAGCCACCTCAACGATGAAATCCTCGGTCAGGACACGCACGCGCTGAACGCGTCGCTCGCCGTGCGATGGACCGACTTCGAAGTCGGCGTCGACGGCTACAACATCCTCGGCTTGCAATACGCGGATGACGCGCAAGTTTATGCGTCGACGTGGGGACATCCCGCGTCGGTGGCGACGCACCTCAGCGCTGCGCCTCCCGCGACGGTGATCGGAACCATTGCGCTCCATCTCTGAGCGCGTAGACTTTCGATCATGGATACGTGGACGCAGCCGGACTTCGTCGAAATCAAAATGGACGCCGAGATCGGCTCGTACCAAGAAGAGACAGAGCCGGTTCGCGAGCCGATCGTCACCGACTCGACAGAAGACTGATCCATGCGCGTCCGCGTCCTCGGCTCGGCCGCGGGCGGTGGTCTCCCGCAATGGAATTGCGGATGCGACAACTGCGAGCTCGTTCGGCGCGGTGATCCGCGCATCGAGGCGCGCACCGAAGACAGCCTGCTCGTCTCGGGCGACGCGGGCAATCTGCTCGTCAATGCGTCGCCGAGCGTGCTCAGGCAAATCGAAAAGACCGAAGCGCTATGGCCGCGCGCGCGTCGCGGAACCGGGATCTCGGCGATCGTCCTCACGAACGGCGATCTCGATCACGTGCTCGGGCTCTTCTCGCTGCGCGAATCGCAGCCGCTCGTCGTGTACGCGACCGAACGCGTATGGCGCGGGCTGATGGAGAACGCGATGATGCGCACGCTCGCGCGCTTCGAAGGTCAGGTTCGCCACGAGCGCATCGTCGTCGGACAAGCGCGCGACGTGCCCGAGGTCGGCGTGACGCTCACCGCGTTCGCCGCGCCGGGGAAACCACCCGTTCATTTGCCGGGCGCTCCGCACGACGAGGACAACATCGGCCTTCGCATCGGGCCCATCGCGATCGCGACGTCCGTGCGCGACGTGAGCGCGATTCGAGAGGACATTGCGGGTTCGCGCGTGACGTTCCTCGACGGGACGTTTTTTTCGAGCGACGAGCTCGCGTCGCAAAACGTGGGCCGCGCGCGCGCCGAGGACATGGCGCACCAGCCGCTCGACAAGAGCCTCGCCGAGCTCGCGAAGATGGACCTCGGAAGAAAATCCTGACGCACATCAACAACACGAATCCGATTTTGCGCGCGGACTCGCGCGAACGCGCGTTCGTGACGGAGATGGGCTGGGAGATCGCGCGCGACGGGATGGAGGTGGAGGCGTGACGAGCGCGTTCGTCGAGCGGCTCCGCGCGGTGGGCGCCGCGCGCTATCACGACAAGCACCCGTTCCACGTCGCGATGCACGACGGGAAGCTCTCCGCCGAGCAGATTCGCGCGTGGGTGACGAACCGCTACTATTACCAAACGCGCATCCCGATCAAAGACGCGATCATCGTCTCGAAGTCGGAGGACCGCGCGTTTCGTCGCGCGTGGATTCGCCGCATTCACGATCACGACGACGAAGGCGGCGGGCTCGATCAATGGGACAAGCTCGCCGCGGGCGTCGGGCTCGACGTGGAGCGCGTTCGCAGTTTGACGGGCGTGCTGCCCGCGGTGCGCTTCGCATGCGACGCCTACGTGTCGTTCGTTCGCGAGCACGAGCTCCTCGAGTGCGTCGCGTCGAGCCTCACGGAGTTCTTTGCGCCCGAGATCATGAAGACGCGCGTCGCCGCGTGGGAGAAGCACTACGCGTTCATCGATCGCGACGTGCTCGATTATTTTCGCGCGCGCCCCGCGAAGGCCACGCGCGACTCGAGCGAGGCGCTCGAGTTCGTCCTCGCGAACGCGACGACGGCGGAGAAGCGCGACGCGTGCGTGCACGCGCTCGAGACGAAATGCGAAATTCTGTGGGCGATGCTGGACGCGATCGCGGCGCAGAGCGCGCGATGAGCGCGACGCATCCGAAGCTCGCGCGGCGCGCGCGCTTGAAATGGGACCAGCGCGACGAGACGTACATGATTCTCTATCCGGAGCGCGGCCTCGTGCTCAATGCGTCCGCCGCGGAGATCGTGAAGCTCTGCGACGGCACGCGCTCGATCGACGACATCGCGCGCGAGCTCGCCGCCGCGTCGAACGCGTCCGTCGAGCGAGTGAAAGGCGACGTGCAAGCGCTGCTCGCGCGTCTCGCGGAAAAGCGGCTCGTCGAATGAGCCCGCGCCCGTACACGCTCATCGCGGAGATCACGTATCGCTGCCCGCTGCATTGCGTCTACTGCTCGAACCCGACGAGCTACCGCGATCATGCGACGGAGATGACGACGGACGACTGGCTTCGCGTCCTCGACGAAGCGGCGCGTCTCGGCGTCGTGCAAGTGCACTTCACGGGTGGCGAGCCGCTCGCGCGCGCCGATCTCGAGCCGCTCGTCGCGCGCGCTCACGAGCGCGGCATGTACGTGAACCTCGTGACCAGCGGCGTCCCGCTCGAGCGCGCGCGCCTCGAGGATCTCGCGTCGCGCGGGCTCGATCACGTGCAGCTCAGTTTTCAGGGCGCCGACGCGACCGCCACGCGCGACTTCGCCGACTCGGACTCGTTCGATCAGAAGCTCGCCGTCGCGCGGTTCGTCCGCGAGCTCGACTTGCCGCTCACGGTCAACGTCGTCATGCATCGCGGAAACCTCGAGCGCGTGGAGGACGTGATCGCGCTCGCCGAACGGCTCGGCGCCGACCGCCTCGAGCTTGCCAACGTGCAGTTTCACGGGTTCGCGTTCGAGAACAAAGACGCGCTCATGCCGACGTACGAAATGCTCGAGCGCGCGCAGCGCGTCGCGCTCGGCGCGAAGGAGCGGCTCGCCGGGAAGATGGACGTGCTGTTCGTGAAGCCGGATCATTTTTCGAAGCATCCGCGCGCGTGCATGGATGGTTGGGCGCAGCGCTTCGTGCAGGTTCTTCCGGATGGGACGGTCGTTCCGTGTCACGCGGCGACGACGATCACGTCGCTCGCGTTCGAGCGCGCGACCGCCGCGCGATCGCTCGACGCGATTTGGGAGACGTCGCCCGCGCTCGCTGCGTTTCGCGGCGACGCGTGGATGCGCGAGCCATGCGCGAGCTGCGTGCGCAAGGCGATCGACTTTGGAGGATGCCGTTGTCAGGCGTTCGCGATCCTCGGCGACGCATCACGCACGGATCCCGCGTGCACGCTCTCGCCCGATCACGCTCGCATCGAAACGCACGGCGCCCGGCGCCGTTTTCTCTTTCGCGGCAAACGCGCGTGAGTCACACTCGAAGAGGGAGGTCATCGTGCGTCGGCTGACAATCGCTTCGCTCGCAGCGCTCGTCATGGGTTGCGGCGGCGGCAACAGCAACCCCGACGGTGGCTCCGACGCATCGATTCCCGGCGACGGATCCACCGTCGACGTCGGCGACTCCGTCATCACGCGAAGCAACCACAACACGCGCGACGCGGTCTACGTGCAGCCCACGTTCACGACCGCCGGCATCGCGACGATGAAGCTCGATCCGAATTTCAGCGGAGTCGTGAGCGGCGATGTCTACGGTCAGGTCCTCTTCTTCAACAACGGGCCGAACGGCAAACCCGTCGTCATCGTGGGCACGGAGAACGACCAACTGAGCGCGCTCGACGCCGACACCGGCGCGGTCGTCTGGCAGAAGACGTTCGGCACGCCCGCGGGCGCGTCGGGCGCGGGGTGCGGCAACATCAGCCCCATCGGCATCACGGGCACACCCGCGATCGATCCCGTGAGCCGCACGATCTTCTTCAACGCGACGCAAGGAACGAAGACCACGATCACCGATCACGAGATCCACGCGGTGAGCATGGATGACGGAAGCGAGCGACCGAACTTCCCCGTGAAGGCGTCGACTGCGTCGTACCAGGGAACGAAGTTCAACCCGGTCTGGCAGAACGAACGCGCCGCGCTCTTGTACGTGAACGGCGTCGTGTACATCGCGTACGGCGGGCACTCGGGGGACTGCCAGACGTACCATGGTTGGGTGCTCGGCGTTCCGTACCCCGCGGGCGGAACCATCACCGCATACGCCGCGTCGATCGCGCAGAACACACGCGCAGCCGGAATCTGGGGACCCGGCGGACCCGCGAGCGACGGCACCGACATCTTCGTGACGACGGGCAACACGTTCGGCGCGACGACGTGGGTCGGACAAGAAGCCTTGCTCAGGCTTCAACCGGGCCCCGTGTTCTCGAATCAAGCGGCGGACTATTGGGTTCCGCACGACTACATCGCGCTCGACAACGGCGACACCGACATCGGCGGAACGGGCGCGATGCTCGTCGACGTCCCGGGTGCGACGCCATCGAAGCTCGCCGTCGCGCTCGGCAAGAGCGGCAACGCGTACCTCATCGATCGCGGCAACCTCGGCGGAATCGGCACGAGCACCGCGACCGATGGAATCTCCAACGCGCACGTCGCAGGCGGCGAAATCATCAACGCGCCGGCCACCATCACGACGACGACGGGCACGTACGTTCTCTTCCACGGACACAACGGCGCTACGGGTGCCGGGTGCAAGAGCGGCGGCGGCGATCTCGTCGCGCTCGAGCTCTCCGCGTCGAGCCCGCCGACGATCAGCGTGCCGTGGTGCGCGACCAGCAACGCGCCAGGCTCGCCCATGATCACGACGAGCGACGGAACCAACGACGCGATCGTGTGGGAGGTCGGCAATCACCTCAACGGATGGAGCGTGGACACCGGCAAGCAGGTCTACACGGGCACCGACACGCTCGCGAACGTGCGCAAATTCACATCGCCGATCGCGGCGCACGGACACATCTACATCGGCGCCGACAACAAGGTATACGCATTCAAACCGTGAGGCTCTGGTGCGTGCTGCTCGTCGCTGTGGGTTGTCGGTCTCATGCTCCGCGTGTCGACGCGTCGGCGGCGCCCACCGATGCGTCGCTCGATGCGACGGGCGAGAGCGACGCACTCGACGCGGGTGACGGCGACGCCGACGCAGCGCCGAAGCTCGAGCTCCCGCGTGGAGGCCGAGAAATTTTTCCGACGTATCGCCTCGTCGGTTTTTGCGGGACGCCCGGCGCGCCCGCGCTCGGGCGCTTGCTCGGCAACCTCGGCACGCGCTCGAAGGAAATCGAGAAGCTCGCCGATCAATACGCGAAGGACCGCACGACGCTTCCGGTGTTCGAGCTCATCGCCGTCGTCACGACTGGCCTTCCCGGCCTCGACGGAAAAAGCCGCCGACGCGTCCCCGACAAGACCGTCGACGATTACTTGCAGTCTGCACGCGACGCGCGCGCTCTGTTGCTCCTCAACATCCAGCCTGGCCGCTCCGATTTTCTGACCGAGGTGAAACACTTCGAGTCGTATTTCAAGAATCCCGACGTCGGACTCGCGCTCGATCCCGAATGGGCGATGAGCCCGACGTCGAAAGAGGCGCCGGGAAAAGTGTTCGGCTTCATGTCGACCGCGACGCTCAACGAGGTCGCCGATTATTTGTCCGGCATCGTGCGCGAAAACGATTTGCCGCAGAAGGTCCTCGTCTTCCACCAGGTGAATCAGTGGGTGTTCAAGAACGACTCCGAGGTGACCGAGCACGATGGCGTCGTGATCATCAAGAGCGTCGACGGCCTCGGCCCCGCCGGCACGAAGGTGAAGACGTATGGCGCGATGGTGAAGGGCATGCCCGCGTTCATTCATCCCGGGTTCAAGTTGTTCTTCGACGAAGACACCGCGGGCGGGCATCGGTTGATGAAGCCCGATGAGGTGCTCGCGCTGACACCGGAGCCGGAATACGTGATGTACGAGTGAGCGGAGACGGAGTCGGAGTCGGGGACGGAGACGGAGACGGGGACGGGGACGGAGGCGGGGACGGAGACGGAGACGGGGGCGGGGGCGGAGGCGGAGTGTGGGTGGCTGGTGAAGGTGGGGTCGCTCGGCTGATCCATTTTCGCGCGGTGCTCGGACGCGTCAAGGACGACGCCTTCGGCGTCGCCGCCTGCGGCGGTTGCTTCGCAATCCTTGACACGTCCTCCGCGCCGCGCGGTGGCGGTGGTGCCTTCACGAGAGAAGGCGAAAGGAACTTCCATGCTGCGAATTTACGAAACGTCCTTGTCGATGCTGAAGCGGTTGCGCGGAGTGATTGGCGCGATCGAGAGGCGCGATTCGGATCTTGCGCGTCAGCTTCGGCGGGCGAGTGCGAGTGTCGCGTTGAACATCGCCGAAGGCTCGTACGCACGAGGTCGCAATCGGCCGATGCTCTACAACGTCGCGCTCGGGAGTGCGAAGGAGACACGCGCTTGCATCGACGTTGCGATGTCGCTCGGTTACGTCGATGCGTTCGATACGCAAATCGACGCGGAGCTGCATTCGATTTGCGCAGTGCTGTATCGACTCACGAGGTGAGTCGGTAGAGCGTCGCTGCGACATGCGCGAAGACCTCGGCCACATCGAGACATGCGCGAACTTCTTGAGTGGAGCCGAGTGCAGAGCGAAACCGCATGCGTTCGTTTCCGCCAACCGAGCCAATCGCCTCGGCGGTGTTGAGAGCGATGCTGCTCGCCGCCCTGCGAAGCTGCCGCGCGAGATCTCGGGTCTCGTCGCGCAATCTCGCTCACGAGCGGCGCAATCAAACGAAGTGTTTCGATGATGAACGGATAGATCTTCAGCATGGTGAGTCTCCTTCTCTCGCAAGTGCGAGGACTCACCCCGCAGGCACGGCGCGCAGGGCTGATCAAGGCTCGGCGAAGCCGACCGCCGCTCCTGCGACGGCTTGGCCTTGAGCAGCCCGAGCACCGTGCCACGATGAGAAACCCGAGCAAGACGTCCCCCCGGATTCGGAGACGGATTCGGATTCGGATTCGGAGTCGGAGTCGGAGACGGAGACGGCCTACAGCACGATCTTCTTCCACCCACCCGCTCTGAACTTGAGCGCCATCACGGTTGCCGCGAGCACCGCGTACACGCACGCCGAAATCCAAATGCCGTTGAGCCCCCGCTCGAGCTTCAATCCGACGAACCACGCGCCCGGCACGAGCAAGCCGAAGACGAGGAGGAACTGCGCGACGGCGACGAACTTCGTCGAGCCCGCGCCGAAGAGCGCCTCGCTCAAGATGAGCGCGACGGAGATGATCGGCGTGACCACGCCGACGAGCATCATCGGCTCGTGCATCGCTTCGCGCACGCCCGGCGTCGCCGCGAAGATCGAGATGACTCGCTCGCGGAAGATCAGACCTTCGAACAAGCCCACCAAGCCGAACACGATGAGCCCGAGGCGCACGCTCGCCCAACCGTATTGTTCGGCCTCGTTTGGTTCCTTGCGGCCGAGCGACTGACTCACGAGCGTCGCCGTCGACGTGCCGAACGCGATGCACGCGGTGAACGTGAGCATCATGATCTGGATGATGTTCGTCGTTGCGGCGCCGTTTCGCGCTTCGACGAGGCCCGCGTCGAGCACGTTCACGATCTTCGTGAAGAGCGCGAAGCCGAACATCATCACGATCGTCGCGATTGCCGCGGGAAAGGAGAGCTTCACCATGTCCCACGTGAGCAAGCGCGAGACGTTCGACCATTTCACCGGATGAAAATCGCCGCGGTGCAAGAACACGTACACGAGCATCACGGCGAGACCGATCCACGTCGAGACGAACGCGGAGAAGCCCGCGCCCGTCGGGCCCATCGCGGGCGCGCCGAGGTGGCCGAAGATGAACACCCAACACAAAACGATGTTGGCGAGGTTCATGATGAGCGATGCGACGAAGTGGTACGTCGTCTTGCCGATGCCGTCGAAGAAGCCTTTCACTGCTTGCGTCATCGACATCGACACGAACGCGAAGAGGCGCCAGTGCGAATACGACAGCGCGATGGCGCGGACTTCGGGCGAGGGGATGAGCTTTTCGAGGATCGTCGGGATGAGAAAGAACGCAAAGAAAGACGTGAGGAGACCGCCGACGAGCGTGAACCACACGGCGTTCGAGAGGACCGCGCCGGCCGCGTCGTATTTCCCCTCCGCGTAGCGTCGCGCCGTGATCGCTTGTGTGCCGACGCTGATCGCGCCGAGGGACCCGCCGAAGAGCCACACCAAAATCAGCGACGGTTGCAGCGCAGATTGCGCGTTCGACGCGACGAGCTGGTCGGGCAAGTGGCGGAAATACACGTCGTCCACGACGTTCACCGACGACTGCATGAGCATCGCGAAGACCGTCGGAATCGCCAGCTTGAGGATGGTCGACGTCTTGTTCGCGGAGAAGTCGACGCTTCCCGGCATCTGCGCGCCATCCGCGGTAGTCATTCCTCGGAGGTGCGTTTACGGCACCCAGGAAGCTTTGACAACTTGGTAACGCGCGTAAGTTGACAAGCCCAAGCGTTCGGGTGCACACCCAAGGGCGATGAAGCGCGCCATCCAACGACTCTTCGTGGCCTCGCTGACTTTGGGCGTCATCGCCGTCGCCTGCGGCGGCGCAAAATATCCGAACTGCGACAACGACACGGATTGCAACGCAGACGGGCACAAGGGCGTTTGCCTCGACGGCAAATGCGTCGCATGTCGTGACGACTCCGGTTGCGCGAAAGGCGAGAGCTGCAAGTCGGGACAGTGCGAGGCCATCACCGATTTCTGCGACGACTCGCATGCGTGCTCCGGCACGTGCAAAGACCACCACTGCGTGAAGGTGACGGTGACGGCGCACGATCCGACCTCGTGCGACGACGATCATCCGTGCACGACGCCGGGCGAGCGTTGCCAAAACGGTCACTGCGTCGCGCCGCCGAAGGGCGGACCGGGCTGCACCGATTTCCCCGCGCCGAAATTCGCGTACGAGTCACCCGAGCTCACCGACGACGCGAAGAAGACCGTTCAACGCCTCGCCGGTTGTTTGACGACGGGCTCGCTCAAAGGCGCGCACGTGCTCCTCGTCGGTCACTGCGACGCGCGCGGCGAGTACGAGTTCAACATGGGCCTCGGCGCGGAGCGCGCAGAGGGCGCGAAGAAGCTCCTCATGAGCTTCGGCGTCCCCGCGGACATCATCAACACGACCTCGCGCGGCAAGCTCGACGCATCCGGCAACGACGAAGCGGGTTGGGCCAACGACCGCCGCGTCGACATCGAAGTTCGGTAGTCACCGTCTGCGGTAGACGATCTCGGGAAGGCCATCCGTCGTCGGCCCGACGATCGTCCAGTGCATGTCGCGCTCGACCGTGTACTGCGCGGCGCTTCCTTTTCTGACGCAGACCCACTTGGCGTTGTGTTGCGCGAGCTCGTCGAGAAAAAGCTTCGACGTCCTGAACGGCACGTAGACGACGCGGTTCGAAAAATCGAAGTTCCACAGCGCGCCGATGAACGCCACGTCGTCGGAGAAATCCACTTCGTCGCCGGCGTGGATCTCCGCGTATTTCTGCTTCGCGAGCAAATCGAATCCTGGATGCTCGCTGTACGCGCGCGACGCGAACGGATGGAGCAGGTGATCTTTCTCTTCGTCGAGGGACGCGTAGTTCGCGTCTCCGAGCCAGAAGAACGGAATGACGGAGAGCGCCATCATCGCGCCGAGCAACCCTTCGCGCGCGCGCCGCCACGCGCCGCCTTGCAGCACCCACGCGCCCGCCGTGAGGAGCGCCGCGACGATGTGCGTGTTGTAACGCGGTTGCATCAGCGTGGGGCTCGTCTTGATCGAGACGAGCGCGGGGAAGAGCAGCGCGCCGAGCGTCCACGTTTCGCCGATGCGCTTCGTGCGGACGACATCGCGAATCGACACGTAGAGCCACCAGGCGATCGCGATCGCCGCGAGTGGGAAGCCGATCCACGCAACGGCTTGTCCGTAGCCGCGATGGAACATGTCGCCCATGCCGCCGCTCGGCGGCGTCCACGAATGGATGAGCGGGGGATCGGTCGCGACGCCGGAGTAGGTGCGAAACCCAATCCAGTGGATGCCGAGGCGCTCGTTCTCGTACGAGAACGGCCAGAACGGATCGTCGAACGCGAGAAGGTTTCGTCCGATATGGAGCGCCGCGGCGATCGCGAAGGAGAGGATTCCGATCGCGAGCACCGCGAGCTTCGCGCGCATCGGTGACCGAGTCGTCCAGAAGAGGCGAACGCACGCGACGAGCGCAATGGGAGGCACGAAGACGAGCCACGTGATCTTCGACATCATCGCGAAGGTCATCGCGAGCGTCGCGAGGAGCGCGTCTTCGAGGCGAAACACGGGGCGGCTCGCGTAGTACAGCGCGGCGACGAAGAAGAACGCGACCTCGAGATCGTTGTAGGTCGAGCACATCGTGTGCCAGACGTGCGGAATCAAGAGCATGACGACCGCGAGGCCCATCGCGTGAACGCGGTTCGTGTAGCGCCGCGCGAGCGCGTACATGCCGAGCATGAGCGGGTACGTGTAGAGCGCGGCGGGAAGCTCGACGAGCGTTCGATCGGTGAAGCAAACGAACCACAGCGCCGTCGATTCGCAGAGTCGCGGATAACCGTTGGTGCCTTGCACGGACATGTCGTGCGGCATGTCGACGACGCGAAACCCGTGGTGCTGAATCGCGAAGCCCATGATGGGCGTGTGGTAGAGAAAATCGTCCCAGCCGTTCACCGTGATGAACCACGTGAGGACGAGCGAGATGAAGACGATCCCGAGGCACCAGAGGAGGCCGATGAAGACGAGGCTCTTCGCGCGGAGGGACTCGTTTAGCCCGTCGCGCACGGCGCGCTCGAGATCGCCGAGCGCGCTCGCGCACGTCTTCAAGAATGCGCGCACGTTTCGTCGCCCCGCGATGGCGAGCACCGCCACGGAGCTCGCGAGCGAGAGCGCAGCGAGCGAGCTCGAATAGAACGTGTTCGAGTAGCCGAGGACGTAGATCGGGCCGCTCGTGAGCAAGGTGAAGAAGAGGGCCGTCGCAATGCCGAGCTCGGCGCGACCCTCCGGCTTCGTGCGCATCGCGAGAGCGGCGGCAGCGAACAGCGCGAGCGTCGTGAGAAGCGCGAGCAGAAGCCAGCCCACGCTCAGTACCCTCCGCGGAGCGCTTTGATTTTCACGCGCGCGAGGTCCTTCGGATCTTGGACGAGCGCGTGGAACGTGCGGATCTTCGACGGGCGCGGCGAGGGGAGCTCCGTCACGGAGACGCGCGCGATGCGACGGCTCTCGCTCGTCGCGACGAACAAGTATTCGATGTCGTACATCCCGCCGTCGACGATTTGTCTGCGCGCGAGATCGCGCACCACGTCGCCGCGAAACGCTTTGAAGCCGCATTGCGTGTCGAGGAAACGGTCACTCTGGAAGACGACGTAGCGTTGCACCGCGAACAGCACGCGCGACGCGACGAAGCGCACCGGGTCCGACAGGTTGCGATCGAACGCGCGCTCGGCGACGACGACGTCGTAGCCCTCGTCCACGTAGCGGAGAAACGACTCGATGTGATCGAGCGAGACGGGCAAGTCCGCGTCCATCGTGAAGACGACGTCGCCCGTCGACGCGAGCACGCCGAGCTTGACGGCGTTGCCCTTGCCGCGCCTCTTGCCCGCGATGACCTTCACGCGCTCGTGCGTGTCAGCGTACGCGCGGAGGAGCGCGCGATTGCGCTCGCCGCTGTCGTCGACGACGACGATCTCGAACTCGTCGGGGAGCGTGTCGATGTGCGCGGCGAGCGTGTCGAGGAGCGAGGCGATGCCCTCTTCTTCGTACGTCGGAATGACGATCGATACGCGCCGCATCCGCCCGAACAGTACACCGGGCGGAGGGGAGTTAGCGGTTCTGTGCGACCTGCCCGCGGCGTGCGGACGTGTCGGGCGGGGCGAGCGGTGCGCCGAGCTTCGCGTGAAGCCTTCGAGCAGCGTCGTTGTCGGGATGCGTCTCGAGAATTTCCTCGAGCACCGAGCGCGCCTCTTGGTGCTTGCCGCTCGCGTCGAGCACGCTCGCGAGGACGACGCGCGGCTCGGGCGACGAATCGTGCAGAATCCACGTATCGACGGCGCGGCGCGCGTCGCGGAAGTCGCCCGCGCGCATCGCCGCCGTCGTCCACGCGCGGAGCGCTCGCACATCGCCCGGTTTTTGGTGCGCTTGCGCGCGCGCGTCCGCGAGCTTCTCGTGCGCGCGGTCTTTCGGTTTGTCGCCGCTCGGGACGGGCTCCATGTTGTCGTTGCTCGACGCGGGCGTGACGAAGGGCGCTTGCATCGCGAGCGGCGCGGGATCGGGCGCGCTGGGAAGGGCCGAGGGCATTTCGAGCGCGTGCGACGCGGCCTCCGCGGCCTCGATGGGCGACGGCGCGGAGCGCGTTCCCGCGTGCGACACGATCACGATCGCGCCGAGCACGACGGCAACGGCCACGCCGCGCGCGACGATGGAGCGCTTGCGGCTCGGCGTCGTCTCTTCCGCTTTCGCGTCGAGCGCGCGCTCGAGCGCGCGGCGCATCGCGACCGCGCTCGGAAAACGATCCTCGCGCCGCTTGCTCATCGCGCGCATCACGACGGCCTCGAGCGCTTCGGGAATTTTCTTCTCGGGCGCGCGCATGCGCGGCGGCACGACCGCTTCGCGAACTTGCTTGCCCAAAATCTCGACGCTCGACTTGCCCGAGAACGGCGGGTGGCCCGTGAGCATCTCGTAGAGCACGCACCCGAGCGCGTAGACGTCGCAGCGCGCGTCGACCGGCTCGCCCGCGACTTGCTCAGGCGCCATGTATTCCGGCGTGCCGAAGATCGCGAAGCCCTTCTGCCGCTTCTCGTCGCTCGAGATGTCCGAGAGCGCCATCGCGACGCCGAAGTCGAGGAGCTTCAGCGTTCCGCTCTTCGTGATGAAGAGGTTCGCCGGCTTGAGATCGCGATGCACGAGACCCGCCGCGTGCGCCGCTTCGAGCGCGTGCGCCGCTTGAATGGCGATGCGAGACCGCGTCTCTGCCATCGCCATCGGCGCGTGCAGGACGTGATCGAGCGGCTCGCCATCGAGCAGCTCCATCGCGAGATACACGCGGCCGTCGAGCGACTTTTCCGAAGTCGTAGAGCTGAACGAGGTTCGGGTGCGAGAGCTTCGGCGACTGCGCGCGCCTCGCGGCGGAATCGCTCGATCGCGTCTTTCGCGGACGCGTGCTCGGGCGCGAGGACCTTGAGCGCGACCTTGCGACCGAGCTCGAGGTGCTCGGCGGCGTACACCTCGCCGCTCGCGCCTTCGCCGATTTTGTCGAGGAGCTTGTACGGCGTGCCGCTGAGGACGCCGGCGCCTTCGTTCATGTGCTCGGCGGCTTGCTCGGAGACTTCCGGCGCGGACGGCGTCGGAACCGGCATGCGCGACTGCGAATCGCGCGCGAGGCCGCGCGTCTCTTTGAGCATCTTCGCGAACTCGGCGCGCGAGCGACCCGGCTCGTGCGGCCAGAGCGCGTGCATGAGCGCCGCGATGCGCGCGCGCACGCTGCGCTCGCCGTTCTTTCCGACGGGCGCCATGCCGAGCAACTTTCCGAGCGCAGCGCTCGCAAGCGTTGCGCGATCGCGAAGCGCTCGTCGGGATCGTTTTCGTGAGCTTCGCGATGATCTCGTCGAGCTCCGCGGGCGCGCCCACGTCTTCGGCGAGCGGCGGAACGACGACCTCGCCCGGCGGCCGCGTCGTCGAGGTGCTTCTGCGGGATCGCCGTTCAAGTAGCGGCGGCCGGCGCAGAGCTCCCAGAGCATGATGCCGACCGCGTAGAGGTCGATGCGCCCATCGCCGACCTGCTGCCGCGCGACTTCGGGCGCGACGTAACCGGGCTTCGCGAAGACGACGCCCGCGACGGTGTGGCAGCGGCGGTTGTGTCCGCGCGCGGTGCCGAAGTCGATGAGCTTCACCTCGCCCGCGTAACCGACCATCACGTTCTGCGGCGACAGATCGCGGTGCACGATGCCGAGCGGCGTTCCGTCGGCGCCCGAGCGCTCGTGGACGTGCGCGAGCGCGTTCGACATCTCGATCGCGATCGCGACGGCCTCCGGCCAACCGATGCGCGCGCCCGCTGGATCGCGCGCTGTGCGCACGTCCGCGAGGCTCTGCCTTCGACGTACTCGACGACGGTGTACGGCTCACCGCTCTCGTCGGTCGCGGCTTCGAGCACCTGCGCGACGCCCGGGTGATGAAGCTGCGCTTGCACGCGAGCCTCGTCGAGGAAGCGCGCGAGAAACGATCCGTCGTGGATGTGATCGCGGCGAACCGTTTTGACGACGCACGGACGCTCGGCGCCTTCGATGCCGGTCGTCGCCGCCAAGTACACGTCGCCCATTCCCCCGCGCGCGATGAGGCGCAGCAAGACGAGCCGTCCGAATGCGCGAGGCACGTCGAAAGCCGAAGCGTCGCCTGCCGCAAAAGAAGACTGCGCTGCCATGCTTGAGGAAACTATTGGCGCGAAGATTTTCGGCCAACTTTTGTGGTTATTCGCGAGCGCGCCAGAGGCTCGGTGTCGTCTTCGTCCACCGCTTGAACGCGCGATGAAACGTGCTCGGCTCGGAGAAGCCCAACATGAACGCGACCTCCGACAGCGGCAAACGTTTGTCGCGCACGTATTTGCGCGCGAGGTCCGCGCGCGTGTCGTCGAGCACCGCGCGGAAGGAGGTTCCGTTCTCTTCGAGGCGTCGTCGCAGCGTTCGATCGCTCATCGCGAGACGCTGCGCGACGATCTCGAGCGCCGGCACGCCCTTCTGCAGCTCCTCCGCGACGATCGCGCGGATCTTGTCGAGCACGCTCGGCTCGCCCACGACACGCGCGGAGAGGGCTTGGTTCGCCATCTCGCGCAAGAACGCGCCGAGCTGCGGGTCGGCCTTCGGAAGCGGCAACGCGAGATCCTCCTGACGAAAAACCATCGCGATGTCCTTCTGCTCGAAGAGCACGGGACAACCAAAGAACTTCTCGTGCGCGGAGACGTCGTTCGGGGCGCCGTGCGAGAAGCGGACGACGACGGGCGTGATGGGCTTCTGCGTCGCGATGCGCGCGCCGTGGAGGATCTCGACGGGCGCGGCCTCCGTCGAGACGCGCAGACCTGCGCTGTCCGCGAAGCGCTCTCGATACGCGATCGACACGACGCCGTCCTCGAGCTGAAACGCCGGATCGTCCGTCCAGAGACCGATGTACCGAACCATGTGGGTCAGTGCTTCGCCGAGCGTCGCGCTGTTCATCACGACGAAGCCGACGAGCCCGTAGTCGCCCGGCGTGTAGGGCGTCGCATCGAACACGGCGGTGCTCGCCTTCGGCGTGTCGCGGAGGATCGCGTTCCACAAGGCGTGAAGGGACACGATCGGCACGCGCGCGTCGCGATCGTCGACGGCGCGCGGATCAACGCCCGCCTCGGCGAGGAGCACACCCGTGTCGGCGCCCATGTCGCGCGCCGCATCGATCAGTTTTCGTATCGCGCCCGACGCGATCGTGGGCACGGCCGGTGCCATGCCCCCGAGCGTACGAGAGCGCGGCGGCTACTGGAAATGGAACGTTGCGTAGCTCGACCAGTCGCCGTACGTGCCGACGAGCGCGCGCACGCGCCAGCGATACTCGATGCCGTGCGTCTGCGGGTAGAACGTCACCGACGCGCCGGACGCGTTGTACGTGTAGTACGGCACGTAGCCCGACGAGGTCTGCGATTCGACCGCGAATTGATAGCTCGTCGCGCTCGTCACGGACGAGCAGCTCATCGTCACGTTTGCCGTCGTCAAAGTCGCGTTGTCGGGCGAGAGATTTCCCGGCACGCCCGGCGGCGGCGGCGGATTGTTGTTTTGCTGCGGCGGCGGCTGCGTGCTCGGTCGCGGCCCGGTGTACTTGCCGTAATCGAAGCTCGCGAAGTCCGACCACGCTCCCCAACCGTGCGCGTTCATCGCGCGCGCGCGGAAGCGGTAGATCTCGGGCGACACCGCCGGGCTGAATTGCACGAACGCGTTCGTGTTCGTCCACGTGTAATACGGAATGAACGACGAGCCGGTCCACCGCTCGACCGCGAGCTGATACTGCGTGGCGCGCGGGATCGTGGACGACATGATCTTCGCGTAGTCGTACGTGATCACCTGACCATCGACGGGATAGAGGTGCGTCGGCGCCGGAGGCGCGAGGCCGGTGTCGGGCGGGAGATTGCGATCGACGACGATGGTCGGCGTCGCGGACACCTGCATCACGTCCCAATCCGCGCCGCCCGCGCCGCAAAGCGGCTTCGTCGCGAACTGTTTGGCCACGGGCTTCGCCCATCCGCCGAACGCCTCGGTCGACCAATTCGAGAGCGACGTCTTCGAGTTGTAGAGCGCGTACCAGAGCGGCGTCGCGTCGAACGTGCTCTCGTTGTTCATGTACGTCTTCCAGAAACCGGGGCCCGTGTAGATGCCGCACGTCGTGCCGCTGTGCGCTTGGCACGTGGCGAGCGCGGTTTGGATGTCGGCGGTCAGCGTCTTCGATCCGAGCGTTCCCGGATTCTGCTCGATGTCGAGCCACATGCGACCGATGGGAAATCCCGCGACGCTCGCGAACGCCGCGTTGACCTGCGTCGCGAGATCTTGATTCCAATAGAGATACACGTACGCGTCGACCGTCATGCCGCGCGAGACGGCCATCGCGAGCTGTTGTCGCGTGATGTCTGCTTCTTGCGTGCCGACGATCACGTGACGAACGCCGGAGTCCCAGAAGCAATCCATCTGGCTCTGCGCGAGCGGCGTCTCCCAAACCGACACGTCGACGGCGAACTCCGCGCCATTCGCGGGATCACCCGTGAAGTACGGAGCAGGCGAGAGCTCGGCCGAGCCGTCGTTGACGCTCTCTTGCGAGCATGCGGAGAAGACGAGCATTCCGAAGGAGGCGAGGAGTTTTTTCATGAGCGCGACGCGTCATCGCACGATGGGCGAAGCTCGTCCTTGACCCATCCGGCCAAAGTCGTGGCACGAGCGGCCACGGCGCCCGAAGCGCTCCGCGTGCTGTAGAATGCGGGCATGGGCGAGAGGGCACCCCCGTTTCCGGAGCGGATCGGGCGCTATGACGTGCTGCTCCCGATCGCGAGCGGCGGGATGGGCACGGTGTACCTCGCGCGCGCCACGAGCATCGGCGGCTTCGAGCGCGAAGTCGCGCTCAAGTTGATGCACGCTCACCTCAAAGACAACGGCTCGTTCGCGAGCGATCTCGTCGAAGAGGCGAAGCTCACGGTGCGCGTTCGTCATCCGAACGTCGTCAGCGTGATCGACGTCGGCGAAGATCCGTTCGGCATCTACCTCGTGATGGAGTACGTCGAGGGCGACACGCTCGCCGGGCTTCACAAGCGTTCGATCGCGTCGCCCGAGAAGAACCTACCCGTGCGCTACGGGCTCAAGCTGCTCCTCGATGCGCTCACGGGTCTTCACGCGGCGCACGAGCTCAAGGACGAAGCGGGCAACCCGACGGGGCTCGTGCATCGCGATTTCTCGCCGCAAAACATTTTGGTCGGCGTCGATGGCATCGGACGGCTCACCGACTTCGGCATCGCGAAAGCCGCGACGCGCATCAGCGACACCACGACGGGAATCATCAAAGGAAAGATCGCGTACATGGCGCCCGAGCAAGCGCGCGGCGCGACGATCGATCGCCGCACGGACATCTGGGCAGCGGGCGTCGTGGCTTGGCAGATCATCGCCGGAAAGCGTCTCTACGCGGGGCAAGAGAACGAAGTGGCGACGCTCCTCAAGATCGCTTCGCAGCCTCCGCCGCGTTTGCGCGACGTCAAACCCGACGTGCATCCGCTCATGGACGAGGCCGTCGCGCGCGCGCTCACGATGGAGCCCGAGCAGCGCTGGCCGACTGCGCAAGCATTCAAGCAAGCTCTCCAGAACGCGTGCCGCGTCCACTCGGAGACGGCGGACACCGACGAAGTGGCGTCGTTCGTGTCCGGCGTCGTTCAGTCCGTCGTGACGGAGCGACGTGCGCGCGTCGGAGAAATCCTGCGCCTCCGTGCGAAAGTCGAGAAGCTCGCAACGCGCACCGACGTCGGCGCATCGACGTCGACGCCGAGCGCCGAGATCGTCGCGGTCGATCCCGTGACGGTCGTCGCGAAGACGCACGACGAAGACACGAGCGCTGCGACCGTTCCGCTGCAACGAGTCGAGCTCGACGCAACGCGCACCGACGCGACGAGCGTCACCGAATCGACGGCGCCCGCCAAGCGAACCGCATCGCGCTGGACGCCGCTCGTTTATGGCGCCGCTGGCGTCGTCATCACGTCGTGTTTTTTTCTCGCCCTGTCGCTTCGCTCTCGTGGCACGCGCGACGCGGTTCCGCCGCCGCCTTCGGTCACGACTGCAGCAGCGCTTGCATCCGTCGTCGAGAGCGTCTCCGCGGGAACGTCGGTCGCCGAGGCGCGCCCGCCGGTCACCGCATCGGCTCGACCGATGGTCCATGAAGCTTCGACCGTCGTCGCGACGCGCCCGCGCGCGGCGAAGCCGGCGACGTCCACATCCGCCGAATCGCTGCTCCCGCGATCGCCGTACGAGACGAACCCATGAGCAAGCGCGGCGTCATCTGCGCGTGCCTCCTCGGCGCGTCGCTCGTTCCGTGTATCGCGCTCGCGAACGACGAGAAAGCCGCCGCAGATCGCTTCCGCGAAGGACGACGCGCATTCGCGGCGCACGACTACCAGCGCGCAGCCGCCGAGTTCGAAGCGGCCAATCGCGCCAAGCCCGCGGCCGCTGCGCTGCTCAGCGCGGGGCTCGCGTGGGAGCTCGGCGGTGATGCGTTGAACGCGGCGATCGATCTCGCGCAAGCGCTCGCCGTGGGCGGCCTCGAGGCGCGCGACATCGCGACAGCGACGACGCATCTCGCCGACCTCGACGCGAAGCTCGGACACCTCGCGGTGCGTGGACCGTCATCCTCGCACGTGACGATCGACTCGCGCGATGTCGGGTCGTTGCCGCTCGACGTTCGCGTCACGGCGGGGACGCACACGATCGAGATGCAGAACGTTCATCGCGTGACGACGGTGACCGCGGGCGCCACGATGACCGTCGACATGACGCCACCCATCGAGTCACTGCCGCCACCACCGCCACACACGGCGCCCGTGCAGCGGACGCTCGGATGGGTCGGGCTCGGAGTGGGCGCGGGTGCGTTCATCGCCGGCGCGATCGTCGGTGGGGTCGGCCTCGCGACGCGAGACGATTTCGTGAGCGGCGGCGGCGCGAGCACTTCGCTTCACGATCAGGCAGTGACGCTTCGAACGGTGGCAAACGTGTTGTGGGTGAGCGCGGGCGTCTTCGCAGCGACGGGCATCGTCTTGATCTTGACGGCGCCGTCGTCGCACGCGGTCACCGCTTCCATTGGCTTGTCGAGCGCGAAGGTGCAGGTGGCGTTTTGATGAAGGTGCATCGGTTGCTGCCGCTCGTCGGTGTCGCGCTCAGCGCGTTCGTCGCGTGCTGGTACGACGTGCCCGATGTCGTCGTCGATTCCGGATTGGATGCAAACGCAGACGCGCTCGTTGATGCTGCCCCCGTCGATGCGAGCGATGCGACCGTCGACGACGGAGGTTGCAATCCGACCGCGCCGTTCCAACCGCCCACGATCGTATTCACGCAAAGCGCGAGCGACGTGCGCTACCCGCGCTTGTCTCCGGACGAACGCACGTTGTACTTCGCGCTCGCCACGAGTGGACCGTACATCTTGCACGCAGCGACGCGCGCCGGCACGACGGGACCCTTCACCAATCCGACCGTGATCCTCGCCAACGTCGGCAACAGCTCCGACTTCAACATCACGGTCTCCACGGATGGTCTCGTCGCGCTCTTGTCGTCGACGCGACCCAACGTCGACACCGACGCTTCCCAGCTCTGGTCCACGAAGCGCATCGACGCCGCAGCGCCGTTCGTCTCGCCGACGTGGGCCACTCAGTCGTCCTCGACGCACGCCGGCGATTTCGACCCGTACTTGGTCCCAGGCACGACGAACGGGCTTTTCTATTCCGCGCGTTTGCAGGGCACGATCGACATCGCGTACGCACTCTTCGACACCGTCGATGCCGCGTACACGGGCATCGCGCCGAACGCCGCGGATCCGACCAACCTCAACTCGCCGCTGGCAGACGACCGCGCGCCCGTCGTGAGCGCCGACCAGCTGCGCGTCTACTTCGCGTCGAACCGTGGCCTCGACGCCGGTGGCGCGACATCGGCGCAGCACATCTGGACGTCGACGCGCGCGACCGCGCTCGACGGATGGGACCCGCCGTCGCGCGTGAGCGAGCTCACGAACTACACGGGCGAGCCGGGGTGGATCTCCGCCAACGATTGCCGTTTGTATTTCTCGAGCAACCACAACGGGACATACGAGATCTACGTCGCGTCGCGCGGCCAGTGACGCGCGCAGCGAGAAGTGCGACAGTCGGCGCATGCCGAAGCTGTCCAAATACTTCGAGACGAAGCGCGACGCGGACGGCGTGTTTCGCATGCACGTCGCGCTCGACGGCTACGCGCTCTTGCGGCTCGCGCCGACGAACAAAGGCTCGGCGTTCACGATGGACGAGCGCCGCGCGCTCCACCTCGACGGGCTCCTTCCGCCGCACGTCTCGACGCTCGATGAGCAGCTCGCCCGCACCTACGCGGGTTTTCTGCGCGAGCCGACGGATCTTGCAAAATACACGTATCTCCGCCAAGTCCAGGAACGCAACGAGACGCTCTTCTACGCGCTCCTCGAACGCCACCTGCCGGAGATGCTGCCGATCATCTACACGCCGACCGTCGGCGACGCCGTGCGCAACTATCACAACATCTACCAGAGCGCGCGCGGCATCTCGCTCTCGCCCGAGAACATCGCGCGCGCACCGGACGTGCTCTCGAACTGCCACTACGACGACGTCCGCATGATCGTCGCGACGGACTCGTCCGCGATTTTGGGAATCGGCGATCAAGGTTATGGCGGCGTCGCGATCTCGATCGGCAAGCTCTCGCTCTACACGGCGGGCGGGATGAGCCCGTGGCGCTCGCTCGCGGTCGGGCTCGACGTCGGAACCGAGCGCGCCGACTTGCTCGAAGACCCGCGCTACCTCGGCGTCCGGCAGAAGCGCCTTCGCGGCGAGTCCTACTTCGCGTTCTTCGATCGCTTCGTCGATGCGGTGCGCGAGCGTTATCCGAACGCCGTCCTCCAGTGGGAAGATCTCTCGAAGGACTCCGCCTTCGCGGTGCTCGAGCGTTATCGGAAGAAGCTCGCGTCGTTCAACGACGACATTCAAGGCACCGGCGCCGTGACGCTCGCGGGCGTGCTCTCCGCGTGCAAATTGCGAGGCGACAAGCTGCGCGATCAGCGCATCGTGGTCTTCGGCGCGGGCGCGGGCGGCGCGGGCGTCGCGTGGGCGCTCGTGCGCGGCATGATGCGCGATGGGCTCACCGAAAAAGAGGCGATGGAGCGAATGTTCCTCCTCGACTCGAAGGGTTTGATCTCGGACGACCGCGCGATGGAGGACTACAAGCGTCCGTTCGCGAAATCGAAGGACGTCGTCGCGAAGGTCGGCACGTCGCTGCTCGAAGTCGTGGAGCGCGCGAAGGCGACGGCGCTGCTCGGCCTGTCGGGTCAACCGGGGACTTTCACCGAAGCGATCGTGCGCGTGATGGGAAAGAACACGGAGCGGCCGATCGTGTTCGCGCTCTCGAACCCGACGACGTCGTGCGAAGCGCAACCCGCGGACATTCTCGCGTGGACCGGCGGCCGCGCGATCGTCGCGACGGGCAGCCCGTTTCCGCCCGTGAGCTTCGGCGGCAAGCTCTACGAAATCGGGCAGGGGAACAATGCGTTCATTTTCCCGGGCCTCGGCTTCGGCGCGGTGCTCGCGCAAGCGCGCGAGGTCACCGAAGCCATGGTGATGGCGGCGGCCATCGCGCTCACCGACTACACGGCGGAGAACCACCTCGACAAAGGTTTGATCTACCCGCCCGTCGTGGAGCTACGCGAGGTGTCCGCGCGCGTCGCGGCTCGCGTGATCACGCAAGCGTTCGAAGACGGCGTAGCGGGCGTGTCGCGCGAGAAGCTCGGGGACGTGCTCGCGTACGTCCGGACGAAGATGTGGCAGCCGAAGTATTTGCCGTTCGTCCTGTCGAAGTGAAGGCGGAGTCGGAGACCGGGGCAGGGACGGAGTCGGAGACGGGGACGGGGACGGAGACGGGGCCGGGGACGGAGACTGGGTGGCTGTTGAAGTGGGCTCGCTCGGCTGATCCATTTTCGCAACGTGCTCGGACGCGTCAAGGTCAAGCCGTCGCTTCGCGACGGTCGGATCGATGCTGAAGCGGTTGCGAGTCGTTCTTCCGAGGATTGAACGACGCGACATGGATCTTGCGCGTCAGCTTCGGCGTGAAAAATTAAATCATCTTCTCCGGCCGGACCCACTCACGGAACTCTTCGCTCGTCACATACCCGAGCGCGACGGCGACCTCCTCGAGCGTCTTGCCCTCCGCGTGCGCCTTCTTCGCGATCGCGGCCGCTTTGTCGTAGCCGATGTGCGGCGCGAGCGCGGTGACGAGCATGAGCGAGCGACCCACGAGATCCGCGATGCGTGCGCGGTTGGGCTCGATGCCGCGCGCGCAGTGCTCGGTGAAGCTCTTCGTCGCGTCCGCGAGCAAGCGACACGATTGCAAGAACGCGTGCGCGATGAGCGGCTTGAAGACGTTGAGCTCGAAATTGCCCGACGCGCCGCCGATGCCGATGGCCGCGTCGTTCCCCATCACTTGCGCGCACGCCATCGTCAGCGCTTCGCACTGCGTGGGGTTCACCTTGCCCGGCATGATGGAGCTTCCCGGCTCGTTCTCCGGAATCGTGATCTCGCCGATGCCCGCGCGCGGTCCTGATGCGAGCCATCGCACGTCGTTTCCGATTTTGAAGAGCGACGCGGCGAGACCGCGGAGCGCGCCATGTGCGTGGACGAGCGCGTCGTGCGCGGCGAGCGCTTCGAACTTGTTCGGCGCGGTCACGAACGGGAGCGACGCGAGCGTCGCGATCTCGCGCGCGACGCGCTCGCTCCATCCGCTCGGCGCGTTCAACCCCGTGCCGACTGCGGTGCCGCCGAGCGCGAGCTCGTAGAGATGCGGGAGCGTGTGCTCGATGTGGAGTCGCGCGTGCGCGAGCTGCGCAGCCCACCCGGACATTTCTTGGCCGAGAGAGAGCGGCGTCGCGTCTTGAAGGTGCGTGCGTCCGATCTTCACGACGTCCGCGAAGGCGCGCGATTTTTCCTCGAGCACGTCGTGGAGCTCGCGCACGGCGGGGATCACGTCGTGCGTCACGGCGCGCACCGCGGCGACGCTCATCGCCGTCGGGAACACGTCGTTCGAGCTCTGGCTGCGGTTCACGTCGTCGTTCGGGTGCACGAGGCGTCCCTCGCCGCGCACGCCGCCGAGGATCTCGCTCGCGCGATTCGCGAGCACCTCGTTCACGTTCATGTTCGTCTGCGTGCCGCTTCCGGTTTGCCACACCGCGAGCGGAAATTCGCCGGCGTGCTTCCCCGCGAGCACTTCGTCCGCGGCGAGCGCGATCGCGTTCGCGCGATCGGCGGGCAGCGCGCCGATCTCGGCGTTCACGCGCGCGCAGGCCTTCTTCACGAGAACGAGCGCCATCACGAGCGCCTCCGGCATCTTCTCCGTCGAGATGCGAAAGTGCTCGAGCGAGCGCTGCGTCTGCGCACCCCAGAGTCTTTCGCTCGGCACTTCGATCGGGCCGAACGTGTCCTTCTCGATGCGCGACGTCATCGCGGTTATTTCTTCGCGAGCGCGATCTGTTCGTGCTCTTGTTCGAAGTTCGCGAGCTGCGTCGTCACGATGTCGATGTTGGAGTCGTTCGATGCGCTCGCTTCGGCGCGGCCGACTTCGATCATCTGACGGCGCACGTCGCCGAGCTCGTCGCACATGACCGAGAGCTTCTCGAGATCGCGCGTCTTGCGATCCTTGCCGGCGAACTCCGTGCGGAAGGTGTCGAACACGTCGTTCGCCGCGCCGCCGAGCATGCCGAGCAAATCGCCGAACGCGACGCCCTTGCGCGCGGCGCGCACCTCTTCGAGCTCCTTCACGTACGTCTCGTGTTGGCGCTCGACGATCGCGATGTTGCTGTCGTTGCTCTCGCTCGTGAGGCCCGAGGTCTTGAGCGCACGCATGGCCTCTTCGATCGCCTCGAGCTGCTCGTTGACGCGGACGAGCAGCGCAGGCCTTCGCGTCGCGCGCGACTTGCCGGCGAAGCGCGTTTGGTAAATGCGAAACTGATCGTTCGCGAGCTGCGCGAGGAGGCTCGCGCGCTCTTCGGGCGTGCCTTGCTTTCGCGCGTCGACGATTTGCGTTCGCTCGTTGCCATACATGTCGAGCGTGCGCTTCACGAGATCGAGATCGCGCGAGAGCTCGTTCTTGCTCTTGCTGCGCTTGATCACGTCGGCCATGCCTTCGGCGATCGACTCGAGCTCGTCGACAAGCTCGTCGATGAGCCCGAGATCGCGCGACGCGCGCGACTGACCCGCGAAGTGACGACGGTAGCGCGCGAAGACGAAGTTCGCGCTGGACGCGAGCGTCGCGAATTGCTCGAGCTCCGGTCCGGATTTCGCGGCGTCCGCGATGAGCGCTCGCTCGCGTTGATAGAGCGCGACGTTCTGCTTGGCCGTGTTCGCGAGCTCGCTCAGGTCGGGCGGGCGCACGGCCTCCGGGATCGACTCGATGCGTGCGAGCACGTCGCGCGTCTCTTTGAGGATCGCGTCGAGCTCGTCGATGTTGCGGTTCGAGCGCGGCATGCCTGCGAATTGCGACTCGTAGCGCGCGGCGATGCGATCGAGCTCCTCGGCGAATTTCTTGTGGGGCGTGTTCAAGCGCCGTGCGTTATAGCACGGGCATGCGTGCGCGCGCCTTGGGCGCCATGATCGGATTCTGCGTTTTCGGAGGGGAAGCCTCTGCGCACGCGCAAGCGTGTTGCGCGTCGACGAGCACGCTCTTTCCCGCGCGCTTGCAAGACACCGAAGACGGGCTCGTCGGGCTCGCCGCCAAGGCCGCCGTCGTGACGGGCTCGTACGACAAGGACCGCGTCTACGCCGCGCAGCCCGCGGGCGCGAGCGAATGGGATTTTTCGCAGGCGCTCCTCGTCACGGCGCGCATGTTCGAGCAACTCCAATTCAACGTCGCCATTCCGCTCGTCGAAACGACGCGAAGGGCGAGCACGACGAGCGACGCGGGCGCGGGATTGGGCGACGTCGCATTCGCGCTTCGGTGGGACGCGTTTCGTGCGGGAGAAGATCCGGTCGTGCCGGGCATCGCGCCGTTCGTCGCGCTGAGCGTTCCATCGGGCACGCCGGTGGAATCCGCGCGTGGGCCGCTCGGCGCGGACGCGACCGGTCTCGGGAGCGCACAAGCCACGACGGGCATCGCGCTCGAGCAGGTCTTCGGTCGCGCGCTCTTCGTGCTGAGCGGCGCCGCGATGTTCCACGGCGCGCGCACCGCGGCGGGCGTGCACTCGCAACTCGGCACGGACCTGTCCGGAACGATCGGCGCGAGCTACACGTTCCAGCGTGGCATCTCGCTGGGCGCGTCGCTCACGTACACGGGATCGTTCGATTCGAACGTCGCAGGGCAAGACATCGCGAGCTCGGGCCGCGCGTTCACGCAAATCGCCGCGTCGCTCGTCGTGCCGCTCCCGCGCGACATGCGCGTGCAAGGTGCGATTTTCTTTTTGCCGCCGATGTCGAGCCTCGGACAAAACGAAAACGCGAGCGTCGGGCTTTCGCTGACGCTCGCGTACGGTTTCGTCGATCGCCGCTGCTGCGGCTGCACGGGCGGAATGTGCCCACCCCGCCACTGAGCTCCTCGCGCGTGCAGCCTTGCACGCGCGATGAGACTAATGGTGCGAGTGTCCGACGTTCTGCGGCGCCGGCGGGCGACGCTGCGACACGGTCGGAGCCGGTGTGATGTGTTGCGGAGGCGGCGGATTGTTGTGAATCGGCTCGACGTGGGTTTGCTGGACCGTGTGCGGCTCCGGCTGCTGCAGGTGTTGCTGCGGCTGCTGCACGGCGTGCTCGTTCACCTGCGTGTGCGCCTGCGTCACCGTGTGACCCTGCATGCCGACGTTCGCTTGTCCGCTCACCGGACGCACCGGCGTGCGCGCGTACTGCTGCGCGCGCTGGAGACCCGGGTTGTTCGCCGGCGGACGCGGAAGGTTCGCGGGCTGCAAACCGAAGCGCGTCGGCGCGGGACCACGGACGCGCATGCGCACGCCGCCGCCCGTCGTCGCGTAGCCGCGCTCGGCGGGCGCATACACGCGCGTGCGCGCTTCGTATTCGCGCACGCGACCGGGATCGCGAATGATGCGCACGCCGATGGAGGGCGCGAACAAGTTCGACGTCTCCACGTAGTTGTAGTTCGGCTGGTACCACGGTGTTTGCAACACGATAGCCGCGCCACCGCGCCAGTAATACGCTGGCGGAGTCGGAGCCCAACCCACCGCGCCGTAGCCATCATCGCCGTTGCGCCAGGTCACCCATGCGCCGGCGTATTCTTTTCCGGGAATCCAACCCCAACCGCGGCCCGGACCGAGCGTCGTCCAGCGACCGTAGTGGAACGGAGCCCAACCCCAATCGTAGTCGCTGACCCAGGTGTAGTCGTTGTCGTAAACCCAGTGGCCGGCGGTCTGGTACGGCTGAAAGTCCACGCCGACGACCGCAGGTGACGGAACCCAAATCGTTCCGTATTGCGGATCATCCATCCATTGCCCGTACGGCGAGAGCGCGTCGCGGAAATCGGTGAGGGCAGCTGGGTCGTTGTCCTGCACGTCGCCTTGCGGAGCGTTTGGATCCGTCTGCGCTTGCGCGTTCGGATCGACGGGTTGCACTTGTGCGTTCACGTCGACCTGCGGTGGAGGCGGTGGCTGAACGTCGACCTGCGCTTGGACGACGGGTTGCGGATAGGACGCCTCGACCTGACACGCGAAAACGGGGCCGAGAATCGCGGCGAACGCAAGAGCTGTGCGGGAATGACGCATGATGGTTGGACGGATACTACCCCGATCGCTTCACCTCGCCATGGCGAAATTGGCCCAATCACGGTAGTGGTTTCGCCCGGTGCCCAAGCGCGGAGACGTCCAGAAAATCCTCCTGATTGGCGCGGGTCCGATCGTGATCGGGCAGGCGTGCGAGTTCGATTATTCCGGCACGCAAGGAGCAAAGGCGCTCCGCGAAGAGGGCTACGACGTCGTCCTCGTCAACTCGAACCCGGCGACGATCATGACGGATCCGGAGCTCGCGAATCGCACGTACGTCGAGCCGCTCGAGCCGCGCACGCTCGAGGCGATTTTGGAGCGCGAGCGTCCGCAAGCGATCTTGCCGACGCTCGGCGGACAGACCGCGCTGAACCTTGCGCTCGAGCTCGACCGTCGCGGCGTTTTGAAACGGCTCGGCATCGAGATGCTCGGCGCCAAACCGGAAGCGATCGCAAAGGCGGAAGACCGCGCTCTCTTCAAGCAGGCGATGGAGAAGGTCGGGCTCGAGTGCCCGCGGGCGGGCGTCGCGCACTCCGTCGAGGAGGCGCGAAAGGTTGTAGAATACACGGGTTATCCGGCGATTTTGCGACCTTCTTTCACGCTCGGCGGAACGGGCGGCGGCATCGCGTACGACCCGAGCGAGCTCGAGACGAAGGTCGCGTGGGCGCTCTCGCAATCGCCGACGCACGAGGTGCTCATCGAAGAGAGCGTGCTCGGTTGGAAAGAGTACGAGCTCGAGGTCATCCGCGATCGCAAAGACAACTTCATCGTCGTCTGCTCGATCGAGAACATCGATCCGATGGGCGTGCACACGGGCGACTCGATCACCGTCGCGCCCGCGATGACGCTCACCGATCGCGAGTACCAGAGACTGCGCGACGCCGCGCGCGCCGTGATGACCGAGATCGGCGTCGAGACGGGCGGATCGAACGTGCAGTTCGCGGTGTCGCCCACGGACGGACGCGTGCTCGTCATCGAGATGAACCCGCGCGTGTCGCGCTCGAGCGCGCTCGCCTCGAAGGCGACGGGTTATCCCATCGCGAAGATCGCGGCGAAGCTCGCCGTCGGTTACACGCTCGACGAATTGAAGAACGACATCACGGGCACGAGCGCCGCTTTCGAGCCCGCGATCGATTACGTCGTCGTGAAGTGGCCGCGGTTCGCGTTCGAGAAATTCCCCGGCGCGGACTCGACGCTCGGCACGCAGATGAAGAGCGTCGGCGAGGTGATGAGCATCGGCCGTACGTTCTGCGAGTCGATCCAAAAAGCGGCGCGCTCGCTCGAGACCGGAAAAGACGGGCTCGTCTCGCTGCTCGACAAAGTCGATTATCGATTGCTCGCCGAGCCGAAGCCGCGCCGCGATCTCGTGATGGACGCGCCCGAGCTCGCGGCGCCCAAATCGCTCCCGCCACCGACTCCCGAGCAAACGAAGAGCGCCGTGCTCGCGCTCGTCGCGATCCCGAGCGCGGATCGATTGTTTTACGTCGTCGACGCGATGCGGCTCGGCGTGACGAACGAAGAGCTCCACCAAAAGACGAAGATCGACCCGTGGTTCTTGGCGCAGCTCCGTCGCATCGTGACCGCGGAGACGCGCATCTCGGCGCGCGAGCTCGGCGACGACGCGCTCCGCGAGTACAAGCGCCTCGGTTTCTCCGATCGCCACATCGGCAAGCTCACCGACATGAACGAAGACGAAGTGCGCGCGCTCCGAAAGCGCAGCGCGCTCGCCGCGGTCTACGCGCGCGTCGACACGTGCGCCGCCGAGTTCCCCGCAAAGACGAATTACTTGTATTCTGCATACGAAACGGAGAGCGAAGGCGCGCCGACGCAGAAGCGCAAAGTCGTCATCCTCGGCGGCGGACCCAATCGAATCGGGCAGGGCATCGAGTTCGACTACTGCTGCGTGCACGCCGTTCAAGCGCTGCGCGAAGCGGGGCTCGAGACGGTCATGGTGAACTGCAATCCCGAGACGGTGTCGACGGACTACGACACGAGCGACAGGCTCTACTTCGAGCCGCTCACGCTCGAAGACGTGCTCGCGATTTGCGACGAAGAAAAACCCGAAGGCGTCATCGTGCAGTTCGGCGGGCAGACGCCGCTGAAGCTCGCCGTGCCGCTCGAGAAGCGCGGCGTGAAATTGCTCGGGACGAGCGCGGACGCGATCGACCGCGCCGAAGATCGCGAGCGCTTCGACAAGCTCCTCACGAAGCTCTCGCTCAAACGCCCGCGGAGCGGAATCGCGAAGACGATCCCCGAGGCCGCGCGCATCGCGGAAGAGATCGGCTACCCCGTGCTCGTGCGACCGAGCTACGTGCTCGGCGGCCGCGCGATGATGATCGCGTACACGCGCAGCGAGCTCGATGCGTACGTGCAGGTCGCCGTGGAGGTCGCGCGCGACACGGGCGCGCCGACGATTCTCGTCGATGAGTTTCTCAAAGACGCGATCGAGGTCGACGTCGACTGCGTGTGCGACGGGAAACGCGCCGTGATCGGCGGCGTGATGCAGCACATCGAAGAAGCGGGGATTCACTCCGGCGATTCGACGAGCGTCCTCCCGCCGTACTCGCTCTCGCCCGAGATCGTGTTGTCGATCGAAGAGCAGACGCGCATGCTCGCGCTCGAGCTCGGCGTCGTCGGATTGATGAACGTGCAGTTCGCGATCAAAGGCGGCGAGGTCTACGTGCTCGAAGTGAACCCGCGCGCGAGCCGCACCGTGCCGTTCGTCTCGAAGGCGACGGGTCGCCCGCTCGCGAAGATCGCGGCGAAGCTCATGGTCGGCAAGACGCTCGACGAGCTCGGCGTGTCGGACGAGTTCTTGCCCAGGCACGTCGCCGTCAAAGAGAGCGTGTTTCCGTTCTCGAAGTTTCCGGGCGTCGACACGATCCTCGGACCGGAGATGCGATCGACGGGCGAGGTGATGGGCATCGCGGACACGTTCGCGCGCGCGTTCGGCAAGGCGCTCCTCGCGGGCGGCATTCCGATCGAGGCGCCTCTCGCGAAAGACGGGTCGCGGCGCCGCGCGTTCATCAGCGTGAAAGACGAGGACAAACCCGTCGCGGTGAACATCGCTCGGCGCCTTCGCGCGATTGGCTTCGAGATCTGCGCGACGCGAGGAACTGCCGCTGCGCTCGCGCGTGCGCGCATCCCGGCCGAGGCGATCAACAAAGTGAACGAAGGCGCGCCGCACGTCGTCGACGCGATTCGCAGCGGGACGATCGGCATCGTCGTCAACACGACGATCGGCGCCAAAGAAGTCCGCGACAGCTACTCGCTCCGCCGGCAGACGCTCCTCTCGAACGTGCCGTACTTCACGACCATCGCGGCGGCGCTCGCGGCGTGCGACGCGCTCGAAGCGACGCGCGACGACGATCGCGTCCGCGTGAAGTCGCTTCAGGAGTGGGCGCGCTAGGACTTCGTGTACGCGCGCTCGGCTTGTTCGGCTTCTTCTTCGCGCGTCAGCGCGTCGTCGTCGAGCGATGCGGCGATGCGCGCGCGCGTTCGCTCGTTGCGTTCCGTTGCGAGCACGTTCGCGACGCGCACCTTGAGCTCGCTGCCGGCGCTTCGCGAGAGGACGCGCGCGGCCGCGGCGCGCGTGTCGGCCTCGGCCTCTGGATCTTCGAGCAGCGTCCACAGCTCCGGTTGCTCGACGGACATCTCGCGATAGCTCCCCGCGCCCGCGGTGAGCGTGTCGAGCCGCGCGAGCCACGCGCGGATCGGCTCGCCCGCCGCGCGACGCAGCTTCGCGAGCGCGTTCTCGGGCTCCGTTTTCGGCAGGAACTTTCCGTGCGCGCGATCGACTGCCGCGCGAATCTGCGCGACGAGATGCTCGAGCTCGGCCTGCGTCGAACCTTGCCTGCGCCACCACGAACGCGACACGTCCACTTGCCATAGAACCGGCATCTTCGCGTCCGTGCGCACCGAGGTGACGATCGCATGCGGCAAGATGTCGATGTTCTCGATCGCGTTGAATGGCGCGAAGGCGACTCCCTCGCGCGTCGGCAAAAATACACCGTTGCTCGTCATGCGGATCTTCGGTTGCGGCGTGACGACGTTCGCGAGCGCGAGGACGATCGCGGCGAACAACATCATGAGCGCGAGGCTGGCGAAGCCATCCTGGCTGTCATGCCGCGTCGCGATCGCGCAGACGATCGCCGCGAGCGTCGCCGCATACGACGCGTGACGAAGCGAGTCCACGCCGGTCGCTTTCACGGGCACCTCGACGCTACCGAAGCCGTGGTGGCCGATGCCGAGGCTCTTGCAGATCGCGAGCAGCGCCGTTTCGCTGTCGAGCTCGAGGATGATCGGGCTCTTTCGTTTCTTGTGAGCGAGCATGAGGCTCACGTGGTCGCCGAAGCGCGCCGTCGTCGCGCCGACGATGTCGCGCGCGCGGATCTTCCCGACGCCCGCGACGGCGAGCCCCCCAAGGTTGCAGAATACACGCGTTTTGCGCGGCCTTCGCCGAGGCCTGAGACCATGAACGAGCGTGGCCATGACTCCCATGAGCAAGAGCACGACCGACGTGTGGGTCGACGCGAGCCCGAAGAGGATGCCCGCGATGACGAGCGTCGGGCCGAGCACAGCCGCGGGACCGATCGGCGGCGCTGCGTCGAATACGAGCGCGGAGGCGGGCGTTGTTTTCGGCGATTGGTCCGGCATGAGAGGCGTGCGAGACTCCACATTACGATGCCCGGGCGAAAGTACCCGCTCGATCCGCTCGTGAAGCTGCGCGAGCGCAAAGTGGACGACGCCACGCGCGAGCTCGCCGGCGCTGTCAGCGCGCGGCACGCGGCCGAACGAAAGCGTCTCGCCGCGGAAGAGGCGCGCGCTCAAGCGGACGACGCCGCGAAGGCGGCGCGCGAAAAAGAGCGGGCCGAGCTCGAGGACGGAGCGCTTCGCGCGGGCGACTTGCAGCGCGCGCAAGCGTGGGAGTTCGGCGTCGCGGAAGAGCGCAAACGATTGACGCAGCACGTGACGACCGCGGAGCAAGGCGAGGCGGCCGCGCGCAAGACGGAAGCAGAGAAGCAAACGGATCTCGCCGCGCGCGAAGCAGACGCCGAGGTCGTCGAGAAAGACAAGGAGCGTTTCGCGCAGCGCGAGAAGACGCGCGAGCTCGCGAAGGAAGAAGAGGCTGCGGTGGAGGCATGGCGTCCACGTCGAGGATGACCGCGCGCGCTCTCTCCGTCGGCATCGCGTCGTTCGTCGTCTGCGCGTTTGGCGTGCGATGTCACGGCGCGGGTGGTCGCGAAGTGCCCGCCGACTCGACGAAGCCGGAGCTCGACGCAGCGGTCGAAGCGACGACGGCGCAGACGTCCTCCGTGCCGGCGCTTTGGATCGTGCTCGACGATCCGCGCTTCGCGGACGCGCGCGCGTTCGAAGACGATGCGCACCACGCGGAGGCGGCCGCGGCGCTCGAAGCGGATCTTTCGAAGACGACGACGCCGAAAGAAAAATGCGAAGCGCAGTACGTCGTCGGTCGATTGAAGTCGCTCGCCGGAGACGACGCGGGCGCAGCCGCTGCGTTCGACGCGGTCGTTCCGTGCGACGCTCTCTACGACTATGCGCGCGAGCGCGCCGGCGCCGCATACGAGCGCGCGGGAAAACCCGCGGATGCGATCGCGCGCGTGTCGAGCCTCGGCGTCAACGTCGCGATCTACGACGACGCCGCGCTCGTTCGCGCGGAGGCGCTCGCGGCAAACGGCGATCGCACGCAAGCCGTTCACGATTGGCGCGAGCACCTCGCGAAGCATCCACGCGGCGTACGCTGGGTCGACACGGCGGTGCGGCTCGCGACCGCGTTGCTCGACGGCGTCGTCGGTGACGCGAAGGGCAGCGCGCGTGAAGCGTTCGACTTGATGGTCCGAATCGCGATCGAAGCGCCGACGCTCGAAGAGTCGAGCGGCGCGGCCGCGCAGCGAAAGCGCGCGGAGGCGATCGATGCGTCCGTGCGTCGCGAGCTCACCGTCGATGAGCGGCTCAAACGCGCGAAGGCGCTCCTCGACGCGAGCCAAGCGGACAAGGCGCGCGCCGAAGTCGAAGGCGCGATCGCGCAGATCCCAGCGAAGGAGCGCGCGGCGTCGGAGATCGCGTGCCGCGCGGGCTCGCTTCGCGCGCAGGCGATCGCGAAGACGAAGAAGGGGTCGTCCGCGGATGCATGGGGCGATGCGATCCGAACGTGCGCCAAAGAGAGCGACGCGCTCGCGAGCGCGCTCTTCAACGGAGCGAAGGCGAGCGCGAACGCGCAAAAGCCCGACGAGGCGCTCGATCGCTACGCGCGCGTCGAAAAGGAATTCGCAAAGCACAGGCTCGCGGACGACTCGCGTCTCGCCAGCGCGCTCATCGTTCACGATCGCGACGCGGCGAAATTCGAGACGATGCTCCGCACGCTCCCCGACGATTATCCCGAGGGCGACATGCGCGGCGAAGCGATGTTCCGCGTCGCGCTCGAGCACATGGCGCGCGGGGATTGGGAGGGCGCGAAGGCTTCGCTCGATCGCGGCGTCGTGATCGACGGCGGGAGTCATCACTGGGCGACCGCGGGGCGCGCGGCGTACTTTCGCGCGAAGTGCGCGGCGAAGACGGGCGATCTCGCCGACGCGAAGAAGCGTTGGGTCGAGATCATCAAGACGCAGCCGCTCGCGTATTACATGGCGCAATCATACGGGCGCATCGCGGAGACGGACGCGGCGCTCGCGAAGTCGACGCTCGACGCGGCGATGGTCGCGGAGCCAACCGGCGAATTCTCGACGCACGATCATCCCGAGATGCGTTCGGCGGAGTTCGTCCGCGCGGGCGCGCTGCTCGAAGTCGGCGAGATCGATTTCGCGAAGAAGGAATTGGTCGCCGCGCACGCGACGTCGGAAGGCGCGGACCCGGAGCTCGTGTGGATCGCGGCATCGATGTTCGATCGCGCGGGCGCGTTCGACGTCGGTCATGCGTTCGCGCGCGGGCGCCTCTCGGATTTTCTCGCGCACTATCCAAGCGGGCGATGGAAGCTCGCGTGGGAAGCGGCGTATCCGAAGGCGTTCGATGCGATCGTGACGCGGGCGCAAGCCGACGAGAAGGTGCCGGCGCCCGTGCTTTGGGGCGTCATGCGCGAAGAGTCGGCGTTCATTCCGGACGTGCGCAGCCCGTCGAACGCGCATGGGCTCATGCAGCTTCTTCCGTCGACGGCGCGTGAAGTCGCGCGCGGAACGACGTTCTCGAGCGACGAGACCGCGCTGCACGTTCCGCGCGTTTCGGTCGCGCTCGGCTCGAAGCTCCTCGCTTCGCTGCGCGCGAGCTTCCCGGACAATCCGTCGCTCGCGATCCCGTCGTACAACGCGGGCGCGGGTGCGGTGCGCGCGTGGCTGCGCGCGCGCGGGCAACAGGACTTCGACGTGTGGGTCGAGCAGATTCCATTCGAGGAGACGCGCGGGTACATCAAGCGCGTGCTGTCGAGCGAGCTCGCATACGCCATGCTTTATGCGCCCGCGCTCGCGAAGGAAGTCCTCGAGCTCCCCGTTCGTGCTGGACCGCCGTGAGCGAGCTCGTCGTCGTCGCGGTGCAGCGGCAGGTGGAGATCGTGTCGCGCGAAGGCGTGCGCGCGGAGACGCGAAGGCGCCTCGGCGAGCGCCTCGCGGCGGCATTGTTGCATGATACACGTTTCGCGAACGCGGCCTGTGCGCGCGCAGCGCTCGCGGCCGTGCTCCCGCGCGCGCTCGAGGAGGAGGCGGCGATTGCGCGTCTCTCGCGCAGCGCGGGCGCGTGGGAGCGGCTCGTCGATGCGATCGACGACGCGCTCGATGCGATGCGCGCATCATGCATCGACGCGCGTGCGCTCGGCGCCGTCGAGGCCGACGAGCCCATGGCGCGCATCCTCCGGCGTGCGATGAACGCGCTCGATGCGCGTCTCGAGCGCGCGGGTCTCGTCGACGAGCGGCTTCGGTGGGAGCGACTCGGTCGAGCGATCGAGCGCGCGCCGGTCGAAGAGATCGTGCGCGTCGTTTCGGCGCGGCAAGTGCGCGCGCGCTTCGTGCATCGGTGGACCGCAGCGGACGCCGCGTGGTGGAAGGCGATGAGCACGGCGCTCGCGCGCGCGTCGGGTGGCGCGTCGATCGAGCTGCCGATCGTCGCGAAGCCCATCGACGCGACGCGCGCGAGCGATCCATTCGAGGTGCTCGCGTCGGACGTGGCGAGGCTCCTCGACGAAGCGCCGGTCTTCGTCGACGTGACGTCGCCGTTTGGCGATTTGGGATTCACGAGCAGTGTGCCGCGCGACGCGGTCGATCGCGTCGTGATTCGTCACGCGCTCGACGCGGAGGCGCAAGCGCGTGCAGTCGCGCGTCTCGTCGGTGACGCACTCGATGATGGCGTGGCGACGGATCGCGTGGCGATTGCGTTGCCGCACGGCACGAGCGGGCGATCGAAGCGCGCGCTCCTTCGGCACTTCGAGGACATGGATGTGCCGCTTCACCTCGCGGACGTCGAAACCGAGAGCACGCTGCTCGAGGTTGCGTTCGAGCTCTTGCAAGTGGGCGCGGAAGGGCTTCCGCGGGTGCGCGTCGCGGAGATTTTGCGATCGCGCGCGCTCGACGCCGAAGCGCTGTCGGGCGTGGCCGACGTGCGCGCGGCGCGTGCGGTGCTTTTCGATTTGGCGGGCGCGCTCGAGCGGAATCCGACGGCGGACGGCGACGACGCGATCGAGCGATTCGTGGCGACTGCGTCCGCGGGGCATTCCGCGCGACGCGATCAGCGCGCGGCGCTAGCGCGCCGCGTCGCGAACGTGCTCACCCCCCTGGGAAGCGCGACGAGGGCCGCGCACGCGAGGCGTGCGCGCGCCCTCTTCGCGCAAGTGGGCCTCGCCGCGCGCGCCGGCGGCGCGGTCCGCGCCGCCAGCGCGCGCGACGAGGCGCCCAATGGGCTCGTGGGGGCGGAGCGCGACGCGTACGCGCGCGACGCGCGCGCGCTCGAGGCGCTCACTGCGGCGCTCGGCGAGGTCGAGCGCGCCGGCGGCGCGCTCGGCGACGACGAGGCGTGCACGGTGGAGACGTTCGCGCACGAGCTCGCGCGCGCGATGCGCACGCGAGGCGCGATGAGCGCGGCGCGCGCGGGCGCGGTGCGCGCGATGGGGCTCGCCGAGCTCGCAGGCGAGCCGCTCGAGCTGCTCGTCGTGGTCGACGCGAACGACGGGGTCCTCCCGGCGCGCGCGACGGGCGCGGGGCTCGCGACGAGCGCGCTCGAGGATGCGCTGCGCGCGCGCGACGGACGTCGCGCGACGGGCGACGTGGCGGCGCGCGAGCTCGTCGAGCTCGCGGCCGCCGCGTCTGGGGCGCGGCGGGTGGCGCTGTGTCATCGCGCGTCGGACGACGACGGCGCGGCGCTCGCGCCGTCGCCGGTGGTCTCGTGGCTCGAACGCGGCGGCGTCGCCGCCGAGCTCGTCCACTCAGCGCCGCTCATGGGCATCCCCACGACCGCACACGAGCGCGAGCTCGCGCTCGTCGCCGTCGCGACGCCCGCCGCCGCGCGCGAGCTTGCTCCGCATGCCGCACACGTCGCCGCGCGCGAGCTCGAACGCGAATCCGTTCACGCAACCGGCGACACCACACCCGCGCGCCTCGACATGACCGACGAGCTCCGCACGATCTTCGAAATCGAAACCGGCGGCGCCGCGCGCCCGCTCTCGATCACCGCCGTCGAACGCCTCGCTCGCTGTCCATTCCAAGGCTTCGCCGCTCACATCCTCGGCGCCATCGACGACGACGCCCGCACCGACGACATGCCCGATCAACGCGAAGAAGGAATCCTCGCGCACGAAGCGCTCGGCGCCGCGTTCACCGCTGCATCGTCGCTTTGGTCCGCGCGCCCGCGCGATCGCGGCGCGATCGAGCGCGTCGCGTTTCGCGCGGCGGAGGAAGTCCTCGCGCGCGACGGAGGCGCCCTCGTGCGCGCCGCGCTCGACCGAATTCACAGCGAGGTCGTCCGAATCGTTTCGCTCGCGATCGACGACGACGAATGGAACTTCGCGTTCGCCGAACGCGGCTTCGGAAACGCGGGCGACGAATGGCCCGCGATGATCATCGAACGCGACGGCGCACGCCTCGCGCTTCGCGGCCGCACCGACCGCATCGATCTCTCGCGCGACGGCACGGCCGTGCGCGCCGTCGACTACAAACGTCGCGTCTCGCTCCCTGCGATCGTCGAGCTCGGCGTCACGGCGATTCAGGTCCCGCTCTACGCGCTCGTCGCGAAGCGTGCGCTCGGCATCTCGGTGGCGCGCGGGCGCTACCTCTCCACGATCAGCCCGGCGATCACGACGACGCGCGCATTCGAAGATCGCTTCGCGGATCTCGTCGCCGAAGACGCCGACTCATCGACCGAAGCGACGCGCTTCGCGCTCGATCGCGTGCGCGCGCTTCGTGAAGGCGACATCGGCCCGAACCCAAACGCGGCGAAGTGGTGCCAGCAGTGCGGGCTCGACGCGGCGTGCCGTCGCCCGCGCTTCGCGGTGACGATGGTCGGCCGCGAGGAGAACGAATGACGGCGTCGATCGACAGCGCGGGGCTCTACGCTTTTCGTCGCAACGTCGTGCTCGTCGCGAGCGCGGGCACGGGGAAAACGCACGCGCTCGTCGGCGTCCTCGTCCACGCGCTCCTCGGCGTGAGCGAGCTCGCACGCGGCGCGGTCGATCCTGCGCGCGTTTGCGCGACGACGTTCTCGCGAAAGGCAGCCGCTGAAATTCGCGAGCGACTCGTGAGCGAGCTCGAACGACTCTCGCTGCTCGCTCCCTCCGCCTACGACGCCGATCTCGCCGCCGCAGCGACGCGCCTCGCGATCCCGTGGACTCCCGAGGAGCGCGCGTCGCGCGCGCGTGCCGCGCTCTCGCGCATCGAGCACGCGACGATCAGCACGCTCCACGGTCTCGCGTACGGCATCGCGCGCGACCACGCGCTCTCCGTCGGACTGCCGCCCGCGTTCACCGTCGCATCCGAATCGGACACGGAAGCGTGGGCAACCGAAGCCGTGACCGTCGCGATGAACGCCCACGCCGCGCAGGATGCACCAGCCGTGCGCGATTTCTTGCGACTGCTCCGCGGCACGGAGCGCGCACAGACCGAGCTCGTGCGACTGCTCCTCGCGATCGAAGAGGACGGTCGCGCGGCGTCGTCGCTCGTTCTCCCCGAAGGCGACGAGGACGCGTTCGCCGCGCAAATGCGCACGCTCATCACGCAGACGCGCGCCATCGCGAACGATGCGCGCTGCGCCGACGTGGCGCGCGACGTTCTCGGCGCGCACCAACGCGGTGACGCAAGCGCCCTCGCAAACGCCACGACGGCGCTCTTCACGCTGCGGCGCGCGCGCGGTGAAGGTCCGTGGGTTCCGCTGCGCGACGATCTCCCCGGCACGACGAATCGCGATCGCGCCGAGCAGCTCGTCTTCGGTTGGGCCGCACGCAAGCGTGCGCTGCCGACCGCCGCGCTCGTTCGCTCGCTTCTCGTCGACGCGCAAACGCACCTCGCCGAATCGCAAGCGCGCGCGGGCGCCGTCGGCTTCGGCGCTGCGCTGCGGCTCGCGCGCGACGCGCTGCGCGACGATCCAAACGCAGCGGCGCGCGTCACCTCCGCGTGGGACGCGCTGCTCGTCGACGAATTCCAAGACACGTCGCGCGTGCAAGTCGAGCTCATCAGGCTCCTCTGGGAGCGCGATCCGCGATCGCGCGCACGCGGCGCGATGCCGGTCTTCGGAGACATGCGTCCTCGCGGTCTTCTCGTCGTCGGCGATCGCAAGCAATCGATCTACGCGTTTCGTGGCGCGGACGTCGGCGTGTTCGTGACGACGTGCGTGGAGCTGGCCGGCGAGAAGGCGCGCGCTGCGCTCGAGCTGCCGGAGACGGTGCCGATGCCTGCGCGCACGACGGCGGATTTCTTCGCGCTGCGCGAGAACCGTCGCGCCAACGACGCGGTGATCGAGTTCGTCAACGACTTCAGCCGCGTGTGTTTGCGCGCCGACGGCAACGATCTCTCCGAGGCGCGCTACGCCGAGAGCGTCGAGTCGCTCTTGCCCGCAAAGTCGACGCCGCGCGTGACGGGCGCGCGCGTGACGTGGTTGAAGCTCCGCGGCGAGCCGCGCGACACGACGCGCCTCGAGGACGCGACGATCGCCGCGGCGTACGTCGCGCGCACGGTGAGCGAAGCAGGCGACGACGGGTCACCGCTCTCGTTCCGCGATTTTGCCGTGCTCGCGCAATCGAACGAGATGCTCGACGCCGCGGCGTTCGCGCTCTCGCGTTCGGGCATTCCGCACGTCGTCGCGGGTCGCGGGTTCTTCGCCGCGCGCGAAGTGCAAGATCTCCTCGCGCTGCTTCGCTGGCTCGATCGTCCCGATGATCGCGCGGCGCTTCTCTCCGTGCTGCGCGGGCCTTGTGCGGCGCTCTCCGATCGCACGCTCATCGCGCTCACCGAAGCGCATCGCGGCCTCGTGACCGATTTCGATCGTTGGGACACGCTCGAGCGACGCGCGCTGATCGACGACGAAGATCGTCCCGCGCTCGAACGCATCAAGACGACGCTCCGCGCTCTCCGGCGCTCGGCAGCGCGCCTCGGCCCCGCGCGCTCGCTCCACGCCGCGGTGCGCGCGCTCGACATCGAGCAGTCGCTCGTTCTTCTGCCGCGCGGCGTGCAGCGCATCGCGAACGTTCGCAAGCTCATTCGCGTCGCGGAAGAAGAGACGACGATTCGCGCGCTCCTCGATCGCGTGGCGCGCGCCGAAAACCGCGCGCGCGAGCCCGAGGCCGCGACGTTCTCCGAGGACGACGATGCCGTTCGCCTCGTCACGCTCCACGCGAGCAAAGGTCTCGCGTTTCGCGTCGTCATCTTGCCCGAGCTTCGCGGCTCGCCGATTCGCAGCCCGAACACGACGCTCGGCATCGATCTCCGCTCCGACCCCGCGTGGCTCGCGACGAAGATCCTCGACGATCGCGGAGAGCCCGTGCCTGCACCCTCCGTGCAACGTCTCGCGAAGCGCGATCGCGCGCGTTTGCGCGCCGATCGTCGTCGCTTGATGTACGTCGCGGTCACGCGCGCGCGCGAGCGGCTCGTCTTCGTCGGCAACTTCAAAGCGCCGCGCAACGAGCCGAGCTTCTCCTCGCTCTTGCCCGATGTTCACGTCGAGCTGCGCGAGGCGCCCGCGGAGCTCCCGCTCCGCGCCGTGCACCGCGAGGAGATCACCGTGGGCCCGCTCGTCGTGCCGAGCGCGCCGCGCACGATTCGAGCTCGCCATCGCGCCGACCGCGCTCCAAGACTTCAGCCACTGCGCGCGCCGCTTCGAGCTCGTTCACCTCGTCGCGCTCCCAGAGCCCACGCCCGCCGCGCTCGGACGCTTTCGCGAAGACGGCGCGCCGCAGGCGAACGCGCGCGTCGAAGGAGAGACGCTCCATCGCGTCCTCGAGCGCGTCGACCTCGCGGCGCTCGGATCGAGCGACCCGCGCTCGCACGCCGAGGCCGCGCTCGCCGCCTCGAACGTGGGTCTTGATGCCGAAGCCGAGGCCCGCGTGCTCCACGCCGCGACGCGCTTTCTCACGAGCGACTATGCGCGCGCGCTCCGCGATTCGGGCGCGGAGGTTTGGCGCGAGCGCGCGTTCGTCCTCGAGATTGCGTCACCCGAGGTCGTCCTCACGCTGCGCGGCGCGATGGACCTCGTCGCGCGCTTCGCGAACGGCGACATCGACGTCGTCGACTACAAGCGCGCGCGAAGCGGCGACACGCGCCCGCACGCGCTCCAGCTCGACGTCTACGCGCTCGCCGCGACGCGCCTTGGACCCGCAGCGCGCGTCCGCGCCGGCGCGGTGTTTCTCGGTGGCGACGCACCGCCCGAGCCCCGCTTTCGTCCTGCGGTTGTTCCAGCGAAGCTCGAAGCGCGCCTCACGGAGCTCGCGACGTCGCTCCTCGAATCGCGCCGCGCGAAGAGCTTTCCGCGTGCACCCGCGAAGACGTGTCACGCGATCGGCTGCGGTTACTTCACGCTCTGCCACCCGCGGACGGAGAAGCGTCAGCTCACGCTGTTTCGCTGAACCGGGAGGACCCCGTCGTCCAGCATCGATCGATACTTCTCTCCCGCGACGACGACGTGGTCGAGCAGCGGCGTGCCGACGACCTCGGCAGCCTCCGCGAGTTGCTCGGTGAAGCGAAGATCCTCGAGGCTCGGCGTTGGATCGCCGCTCGGGTGATTGTGGATGACGACGAATGCGCTCGCGCCTTCGCGCAAGATGAAGCGCAACGGATCGCGCACCGAGAGGTGCATGCCGTGAAGCCCACCTGCCGCGACGCGCCGCGCGGCGCGCACGCGATGCTGCCCGTCGAGCGCGAGAGCCCACAGCTCTTCGTGCTCGAGCCCGCCGAGCTTCGCGCGGCCCCACTCCGCGACGGCGCGACTATCCGGAAGCCACGGCAGCCGGACGCCGACGGACGCGCGACGCCCGATCTCGAACGCCGCAACCACACGCATCGCCCGCGCAACACCGAGCCCACGCTTCTCCGCGAGCTCGCCGTGACCTGCGCGCGCGATTCCCTCGATGCCGCCGAGCTCGTCGAGCAGCGACGCCGCGAGAAGCGAGGCGGGCTCACCCACGGTGCCCGTTCCGAGCACGAGCGCCAAGAGCTCCGCGTCCGCGAGATCGCGCAGCCCGACTTCGCGCAATCGCTCGCGCGGCCCGATGACCGTTGCATTCATGCGCCACGGGAGTGCACGCGGAGTGCCGCGCAAATCCCCCGTGAAACGCGGTGGTCGCGCTGGCCCGGCCACTTCGGGCCAGGCCGAGGGCCAGTCAGCCGCAGATGCCGACGTTGTACTGCATCAACGCTTGCGACTTCATGTTGCACGTCGAGTTCGACCCACACGGATGCGTCGAATTGCAAAGCTGCTGACACGAGCGCTGGCCGATCGCGCCGATGCAAGCGAAGCCTTCCGCGCAGTGCGTCGTCTCGCAGCTCTCGCCGAGCTTCGCCGTGCCGAGCGTGTCGCACGTCGCGACGAAGTTGGTGCCGCTGTTGATCTCCACGATCGTGCACGTCGAGCCCGAGCCGCACTGGTTGGGATTGAGCGGCGAGCAGTGCTGCACGACCATGCACACCGGAACCTTCGCGCCCGACGACGCGTGCTCTTGCGCGATGTCGCAGAAGTACGTGTCGTACGTCGAGCTGTTCTGCGTCAGCGTGGTGCACGACTCGTCGGCGCAGCAGTAATGACGACACGTGCCCGTCCCGACGCACTCGTAACCGGGCGCGCAGTCCGCGCCGCTCGTGCATGACGCGCCGTCGTCTCCTTGACCCGCGGCGACGCACGTCGCTTCCGTCGTTTGGTTCGTTCCGAGCACCATGCGACACGATTCGGTCGAGGCATCGCCCGCGTCGCCTTCGCACGTTTGCGGATCATCGGGCGTGCACACGGGGCTCGCGCCGCAGAGCGAGCTTCGCGCAAGGAGGGTCGGGTTTGCGGCGTCGCCGGAGCCGCCATCGGGCGTCGAAAAACCGTCGATGGTGCCCGCGTCGCCTTGGATGAAACCGCATCCGCCATCGGCCGTGGCCAACGTCTTGTTGGCGCAAAGGTCGTCGCCTGCGTTCGGCAGAGCTGCGCAACCGACGACGCCGGCCACGACGAGCATCAGCGCCTTACGCAAAGTCAAAGTCATCATCGGAAAAGACGGCACGACGAGGGATCCAATTCACGACCCGTGCCCATCGTCATCTTCGCACAAAAGCCCGGATTTGCCACTCTTCGGCATGACAGGTCTGTCATATCGACGGCGCAAGCCTGCGCCATCGATCACTGCGAGGCGATTTCGCGCACCACGTAGTTTCCAGCTGCATCGAAAGCGCGGACGGCGACGATGTGTGTGCCTGCGGGGACGATGCTCGAGACATCCGCATCGAATGTTTCGTCGAGCGCGTCGAAGATGCCATCGACTGGGGCGAGCGGGCGCCACTCGTCTTTGCCGCCGCGACCGTCGATGGCGACGTCGACGCGCGTGATGGGCGATGCGCCGTCGACGACGCGCGCTTTGATGCGCCGGCCTTGGAGCGCGAGCGTTTGAAAAGTCGGCGGCGTGTTGTCGACGAGGACGTTCTGCGTCTCGAGCGCGTGCTTGAGCGTTTGATCGGGCGGGTTTGCGAGCTCGTCGCTCGCTTCGACGCGCACGCGGTATTTTCCTTCGGGCAGCGTGGCCGTCTCCCAGTCGTAGTCGGTCTTCGTCACGATCTCGCCATCGCGGAGCATGTCGCGCCACGACGCGTCGCCCTCGCGTCGATACGAGACGCGATATCGGAGAGCGTCTTGATCTGGATTGTCCACGCGCCACACGACGTGAACGGTGCTGTCGTGTTTGACGGGCTCGCTCCCGCTCGATGAAAAGCCTTCTTTCGTCTCGTGCTGGAGCGATTCTCGACTGCGCGGAGAGCTCGGTGATGACCGCGCGCAAGTTGTCCGTCACGAACGGCAGCGTCACTTCGCGGAGCTCGGCGTTCGGTTGGAGGAGGCGCGCGCGCACTTGGACGTAGCGTGCGGCGGGGCTCGCGATGGTCCCGGGCGTCGTCATGCCGTTCGACCACGTGCTCCACGTCGTGTCCGGCGTTTGCGTGTTGCCTGTCCGCGTCGAGAGCTCGACGCCCGCTGCGCTCGCGCGAAACGACATCGTGCCGAAGCGCGCGCGTCCGCCCATGTCGAAGACTTTGCTCGTCCACGTCGAACCGACACCGCCGCGCCCGAGGATGCGATGCACCGACGCGCCGTCGCTCGACACGATCATCTTCGCGGCGCCCGTGAGCGAAAGCGCGGTGACTTGTCTCTCGTCCGTGTCGGCGACGAGCGTGACGGCGTGCGCATCGTCGACCGTGTACACGCGGCCCTCCGCGCCGGTTCCGACGTATGGCGCGTTTGCGTCGTCGAGCGCGAGCGACATGTAGTGGAACTCGGAGTGCGACATCATCTTCTCCGGGCGACCCTGCGGATCGAATCGCCAGAGCTGACCTTTGCCGGCCTTCGGTCGCGGCGTGATCGTGGCGGGACCTGCCGGGTTGCGGAGCGCCGATGACGAGCGTCGCGGGATCTCGGGCGGCTCGGGGTACTCGTTCGCGATCGCCCAGATCGTTCCATCGGGCGCGGCCGCGATCGCTTTCACTTCGTCGCCCGGAAAATCGTAGAGCACGGTCGCGCGGCCCGGCCCCGTGATGCGATAGAGGAGCCCCTTGCCGCTCGAGCCAGCGAGCACGTCGCCGTTCGGCGCGACCGCGAGCGATACGAGGTGCGGCTCGTCGGAGCGAAACATCACCTCGGCTTGGCCCGCGAGGTTCACGCGAAAGACGCGCCCTTGATCGAGGCCGACGGCCGCGTAGAGGTTCGTCTTCGTTTTGTCGAACGCGATCGCCCAGACGTACGTCGAGTCGGGCAGCGTGACGAACGGCTCCGCTTTGCCTTGCGAGACCTTGTAGATCTTGCCGTCCGGAAAGGTTGCGGCATACACGTTTCCGCGCGCGTCCTCGGCGAGCGAGGTCACGCCGGTCTCTTTCGTGTCGGCGAACTCGGTCGACTGATCGCCGAACACCTTGAAGATTTTTCCGCCCGGGCTCGTCGCGAGCAAAACCGATCCGTCGGACCGCGGGAGCGCGGCGAAGATCGTCGTCGCGCCTTCGATGCGGACGTCGCCGAGCTTGAAGCCCGCGCGCACGACGCCGTCGGATCCGACGGACGCACCATCGAGATCGCCGCCGGAGAAATCGTCGAGCGAGTCGAGATCGAAGACGCGCGTACCGACGGCGCCGGCCGGCGCAGCAGCGAGAGCGATCGCGATGCCAAAGAGCATGACCACACGAGAGAGACGCATGTCGAGCTTTCTATCAGCGCACTTTCGCGCGGACTTTGATTTTCGTTTTGTCGTGGCCTTCGACGAAGCGATCGACCGTCGTCACGGCGCGCACGTAGCTCGCGATCACTTCGGGTGCGACGTCGGTCGTCGTCGGGCGGAGCGCGTCGAGCGCAAAGCCCGGCAAACGCGGCGCGACGTGACCGAAGAACGCGATGCCCTGCGTCGGCATTTTGATCTGCAAGACGATGCTCATCGGGCGCATCGTCGCGCGCGTCGCGTTCGCGAGGAGCTGGTCGAGATTCTCGGGCGGCGCGACGTCGGGCGCGACGTCGTAACCGGGGAGCACTTCGACTTCGACGTCGCGTCCCGCGAGCTCCGCGGGGATCCCGATCTCGACGGTGCGCGTGACCTCCGCGCCCGCGAATGGTCGCAAGTGGAGCACGAAGCGCGCCTTCTCGCCTGCGTCGACGATCGGATCGAGCACGTCGATGCCGCGAAGACGGAGGATGTCGCGCTCGTACTTGAGCTCGAGCGTCGATTGCACGCCGTCGACGTGGACGTCCTCCCACGGATTCGAGAGCGCGTCGCCGAGCGTGCGCACGACGCGCGACGCGAGCCACTCGCCCGTCTCGGGCATGCCGCCGATCGCGACGCCGAAATCCTCGAGCTCGACGGGCGCGTGACCGCGGATCGCGAGTCGCGATTTCATCGTCCACGTCATGTCGCGTCGATCGCTCACCGTCGCTTCGAGCGCGGAGCTCAGCACGGCGGCCGAGAGCGCGGGGCTCATGAATTTTTCTTCCGCGAGCTCGGTGCTCCATGTCGTCTTCGGCGCGCCCGTGACGCCCTTCACTTCGAGACGAACCGGGAACGTCGGCGCGCGCTTCGTCTCGTCGACGACGACCGCGCTCTGGCGATCGTTGACGAGCGCGCCGAGCGTGCGAGCGGCTTCGCCCACTTTGAAGCTGTGTTGCTCGCTCGCGTAGATCCACATCACGCGCGCGATGGCCGCGGGGAGCGCGGTGTCGCCGGCGCCCATCATCGGGTGCCCGAATCCGCAGAGGCGAGTGCCCTCCATGTGCGTGACCGTGCCGAAGCCGAACATCGAGATGTCGCCGCGCGCCATTTGGATGCCGAGCGATCCGCCGTCGACGAAGTGCTCGGGGACGCCCGCGAGCGACCCGCTCTGCGCGCCGCCCGCTTGGAGCATCTCGAGCCCGAGCGGCGCGAACAAAGGTTGAAGCTCCGCGATCGCGCGCGAGCCGAGCCCCGCGATCATGCAGCGGCGTCCCCGCAGCGACGATTCCGCGCTCCGGATCGCCGAGCGCGCCGAAGCGCGCCGCGAGCTGCTTTCCGTGCTCGCCGATGTCGTACGTCCCGGGTTTTCCGTCGAACTGCGTCGCGCCGCGCGAGGCGTGGCCTTCACCGCGCAAACCGCCCACGGGGAGCATCGGGTGTCCTTGGAGCGGCCAGAACCCGGGCGGGATCGGTCGATGGAGCTCCGTGAGCATCGGCTCGATCGGCGTGATTCCCGCGACGGGCTCTGTCATGAACATGCGCAAGCTGTACGCGTACGCCCCCGCGAGCCGGCCATCGAGGAAGATCGGGCTGCCGCTCATGCCTTGCACGTTCTTCGTCACGTTGAGACGCGGGTGCGGCGTCTTCACCAAGATGAGATCTTGCGACGGGCGGAAGTTGTGGAGCACGCCGATCACCTCGACGTCGAATCGCTCGGGCTCGTAGCCGTGGAAGACGGTGAGGCCGTAGCCCTTCATGCCTTCTTTGATTTCGCCGACGCCGATCGTCTGCGGCCGCGCGTCGCCGCGCGCGGAGGGGATGGTCAGCGCGATCGCCGCGGCGAAGCCGGCGCCGGTCGCAAACGTGAAAGCTGAAATGCGCACGTGGAGGAGGATAGCTCAGATAAAACGATCGCATGGAAGGGCTCGGCCTCTTTGGTCTCTTGCTGCTCGCGTGTCACGCGGGCACGCATGTGGCTGTGGTGGCGTCGCTCGTGCGCGACAAACCGGCGCGTGCCGCGTTTGCGTTGTTCTTTCCGCCCGCGGGCGTCGTGTGGGCGTGGGAAGCAGGGCGAAAGAAGCGCGTGATCGCATACGGCGCGTCGCTCGCGGCGTTCGTGCTCGTCATCTCCGTCGCGGCCTTGCTGAGGTAGATCGCGCGCACCGCGAGCGTAGAATCGAAGCGCGCATGTCTCGTCACGTGTACCTCGAGCCTTCCGACCTCGACAAACCGGTTCGTGGAAGGGCGAGCACGTTTCTCCTCGTGTGGATCGCGGTGCTCGCGGGTTTCGTCACGGTGTGGCACGTCACGGACAACGAGCCCATCGCCATCGCGCTCTTCGTCATCGGGTGTGGCGCCACGATCTTGATCGCGGTGATCGTGCGGACGCGCTCCGCGCACGCGCTCGCCGACGTGCTGAAGGCGATCGAGCTCGCGCGACTTCGCGAACGCGCCGATGAAACCATCACGCGCGCACGCGCGCTCTTGCGAACGAAGGTTACCGCGTTCACGCGCGCGCAGGTTCTTCTCTCGCTCGGGACGTGCGCGGAGAGCGAAGGCGATTTTGCCGAAGCCGCGGACATCTTCGTTCGCGCGGAAGGCGCGCTGCGCGCCGCGCCGATGGCCGGCATGGTGCGAAACCAGTTCCTCGCGGTGATCGCCGCGAGGCGCGCGTTCGCACACGCAGCGTGCGGCGATCTCGCGCGCGCGCGTGCGACGCTCGCGTCCGCGCACGTGCCCGATGGGCTACCCGCGGCAGTCGCGCTCGCGCGTCGCGCGGAGCTCGTCATCGTCCTTCGCGAGGGCGTGCCGGGCGAGCTCGAAGCGCTCCTCGCGAAGAGCGAGACCCTCCTTCGCAACGCGCTCACGTGGCGCGACCGCGCGCTCGTTCACGTGATGCGCCGCATGGCGCGAACGCAAGCAGGGGCGCGTCACCTCGAGCTCGAGCCCGACCCATCTTCGCTCGTGGGTGCTCGCGGTTCTCGGACCGAGCGCCGAGTCGTTCGTCGGAGGTGCCGCGTGAGCGACGCGACGAACCTCGAGCGCGCGTTTCGCGATGCGACGGCGACGCCACAAGCGGGCGGCATCGTCATTCATCGCTTCAACCCAACGCTCGCGCTCTTCGTCCTCACGATCGGCGCGACGACGATCACGGCGCTCGCTGTCGCGCTCATGGCGTCCGCCGGTCGCGTCGCCTTTGCGGGTTTCGCGCTGCTCGCTTGGGCGATCGTGCATTTGCTCTACATCTGGATCGTCTCCGCGCGACAACGTCGAGGCGTGCGATTGAACAACAACGCGGTCGCGATGCTCGGCGCGGGAGACGACTTGCACGCCGTCGCATCGCTGCGATCGGCGATCGGCGATTTCTATCCGCGCGACATCGTCGCGATGAGCCTCTACAACTTGGGCATCGTCGCGACGCGCGAGCGCGACGTCCCCTCGGCGACGAAGCTCTTTCGCGCGTCGGTCGCCGCATCGACGGGGCCCCGCATTTCACGCGCGGATCTCTACGCGGGGCTCTCGCGCGCGCAGCTCGCGTTCACGCTCGCGATCACCGGCGAGCTCGACGAAGCGGAGTCCATCGCGAGCGACCCGGGCGCATCGGCGCTCGCGGTCGCGTTCGGCGCGCGCGCACGCGCCGCCATCGCGCTGAAGCGCGGGCGCTTCGAAGAGGTCGTCACGATCCTCGACGGCGAACGCGCGCTCCTTCGCAACGCGCTGTCGCTACAAGACGCGATCCTCGCGGAGGCGATGCGCGCGTACGCGCTCTCTCGTCTCGGCAGCTCGTATCGCGGCGTCGCGCATGCGTCCGCGCCGATCTACGCGGACGACTTGGCGCGCGCCTACGTTCGGAGCATGCTGCCGGAAACCGAGCCGATGCTCGTGTCGTCTTAGAGGTGAACGTGCAGCCCTGGCAACCGCAACAACATGAGCCGCCGCCCGCGTGGGCGCCGCAAGCGCTTCCCGGCGCGCTTCCGCAGCCGAGCGCAGACGATCACGATCTCGCCGCGCTGAGTCCGTTCTGGCCGAAGGTCGCCGCGGGTCTCCTCGCCGTCGCGGGTCTTTGCGGTTTTCTCGGTTCGCTTCAGACGTGGTGGACGGTCGAGATCGAAGAGGATCTCTGGAACATCCCACCCATCCTCGACGCGCTCCTCGGGATCGCGTGCATCGTGGTCGCGACGCGGCTCGCGGTCGCGCGACGCTGGGCGGCGATCACGGGGCTCGTGCTCGCCGCGCTGCTCGTCGTCTCGTCGGGCGCGTGGTGCGTCTACGCCGTCGCGAATCGTTTGCTCGCCGTGTTCATTCTCGTCGCGCCGGTGATCGCGCTCGCAGCGACGGGTCTCGGAGCGGCCAGCATCGTCCCGTGCGATCGCGCCGAGCGCGCACGCGAGCGACTCAAGTCGCAAGGACTCGAGCTCGGGCTTTAGCGACTACTTCTTCGCGTCGGCCGCTTTGGCGTCGTAGCCGGCGACGTGCACCGGAAACTTCGGCGTGCCGAGAGCGCGGCGCTCGCGTTTGTTGCGTTTGCCGCTCGTCGTCTTCTTGCGTTTGCGAATGCGCTCGAATTGTTGCGATGCCGAAACCATGGGGCGCGCAACATGGTGCAAAAAGCCGCCGTTGTCTAGCGCGTAGTGCTGGCGGAAAACCCGTTCAGGTTCGGATCCGAACTTGGGGACGCTCCGGCTCACATGCCGAAGCCCGCAGCCCCCTCAGTTCGAACGAATCGTAACCGGAACGGGGTACGTCGCTTCCGCGAACGGCGTAACGGTGGCCTTCGAGAGGGCGGTCTTGATGCACGCCTCTTGCGGTTTTCCCGCGGCGAAACCCGAGACGCTCACGCTCTTCACGGTGCCGTCGGATTGGAACGTGATCGTCGCGCGCGACATGGGCTCGTCCGCGCCGAGGCACGACTTCGCGCCCGGCATGACCGAGCCGACCGCGCCCGCGACCTGACCTTGCGATGGCCGCTGCGGAACGCTCCCGTTGCTGTTGCCTTGCGGCGTCGAGGATCCACCGCCTCCACCGAGCCCCGTTCCACCTCCCGCTGCGGTCTTCATGGCTTCGGCGAGATCGCCGTTGCCGCCGCCCGCTGGTCCCGTCGGAACGTTCGCGATGAGCTTGGGATCGACCGTGCCAGCCGTGGCCGGATCGGGTGTGGTCGTCGTCGTGGTGCCACCCGCGCCGCCGGACTTCGCGTGAAAGCGAAACGTCGGTTTGCCCGTTCCGTTTTGAACGGTCTCGACCGTGTCGGGGAGCTCTTGGGTCGTGTCTGTTTGCGCGAGGCTTCCCGCCGGCGTCGCGGAGGTCGCTTGCGCCTTCGGTTTGTCGTTCGCGGCGACGACCGTCGTCGGCGCGTTCGCCGCGAGCGCTGCCATCGCCGCTTTGTTGTGTTGAAACTTCACGAACATCACGACGCCCGCTGCGATCGCACCGGCGGCGAAGAGCGCGCCGATCGCGATCACCGCGCCGCCACCGCCCGATTTTTTCTCTTCGGGTTTCTTCGCGACTGCGGCCGTTGCCGTTTGTGCGACTGCGGCAGCTGCGCTCGATGGCGGCGGCGTGCTTGCGAGCTTCTCCGCGACGGCGGGAGCGATCGCGGGCTTCGGCGGCGCCGATTCGTCGTCGAACAAACCCGACGATGCGAGCGGCGTCGACTGCGCGCGCTGACTTCCGCTCGGATCCGCGCTCGCGATCGCTTTCAGATCGACGATGCCCGAGTCGGTGCTCGACGCTTCATCGCCGCGCACGACGCCCGTCTTCCCGCTCGAGCTCGCAGGGGTCGGCAAAACGGAAGAAGGAATGCTCGACGAACGATTCGGACCCGATCCGGTCGACGATGAAGTCGGCGGTGGCGGCGTCGTCGCCATCTTTGCGAGCTCTTGGAAGCTGGTGCGCTCACGCGTGCGATCTTTGGACATCTTGCTCTCCACTCCAATACCTGATGAAGCGCGACCGGGCCGTCCGCTTTGAGCTGGCGAAGTTTGTTCCTCCTCGGGCGTTTTGGGAAGCGGAGCCGCGAGGATCGACTCGTCGATGCTGGCGGGGAGCTGGCCGGCTTGGATGGCGGCGACCACGCGCTCGCCTGCCTCGTCGGCTTCGAGCTGCGTGCTCTCGCGCATCGGCCACTTCGACAGCATGTCGTCCAGTTTCGTCACGACCCGTCTCCGTCGAGCTTGAATCCACGTCCCGCCATGAACTCCCTGAGTTTGCGCCTCGCCTCGTGCACACGCCAGGCTATCGTGCCTTCGGGCGCGCCCAAAACTTGTGCGGCTTCTTCGTGCGAGAGGCCGTCGATGCAGACCAAAATGAGCGTCGTGCGGAGCGTGTCGGAGAGGGCGTCGATGCCCTCGCAGAGGGCTTGGTACTGCTGCCGTCCGATCGCGGAAGCCCCTGGATTTGCGGCCTCCGGACGCGATTCGACCATGAAGCCCTCGAGCCGCGGATCGCTCGAGTCGCCCGAGGTGCGCGCCGTTTTTCGCGAACGAATCGTGTTGAGCGAGAGGTTCACCGCGATGCGATAGAGCCACGTGTACGGCTCGCTCCGCCCATCGAAGCGCGCGAGCGCCTGGTACGCGCGAATGAACGTCTCTTGCGTCACGTCCTCCGCCTCGGGCCGGCTCCGCAACATGTGGAGAGCGAGGCGCAGGATGCGCTGTTGGTGTCGCCGTACGAGCTGACCGAAGGCTTCGACGTCGCCCTGGCGCGCGCGATCGACAAGCTCACGGTCGGTCAGCTTTGCCATGCTCGCCGCGACCATCCATGGAAGCCGAAATCGGCTGCATGAATGGCGCGAATTGGTGCGACGATACTTGAACCACCAGCTTTTGGACAAAAACTAGCGCCCAGCCTTTGGGCGTCAGGGTAGGAAAAGGTGGCTCAACCTGAAAGAAGTCGCGGAATGAGGCGAATTTGTATTCGTTAACGTGCTGCTAAGCCCCACGTGATTAAAGGTGACCACCACCCCATGACGACCGCTGCCGACGATTTGCGAAAAGCACTCTCCTCCGAAGAGGGTGGACGACTCTGGTTGCGGCGGCTTGCGATTTTCGGCGCCTTGGCGGCCGTCATCGCTGCGGGGCTCGCGTGGCGCGTCACGCATCGTCCGGCGCCGCCCGCGCGCTTCGTCGCAGCGACCGTCACGGCCGGCGACGTCACCGAAAAAGTGCAAGCGACGGGCGCGGTGCAACCGCTCCTCCAAGTCAACGTCGGCGCGCAAGTCAACGGGCGCGTCACGCGCGTCGACGTCGACTTCAACTCCGTCGTGAAGAAGGGCGACGTGCTCGCGGAGATCGATCCGACGCTCTACGGCCAACAAGTGACGCAAGCGCGCGCGTCGGTGCAAGCGCAGCAAGCGCAGCTCGAGAGCGCGAAGGCGACGCTCGAAGCGACGAAGGCCGCCTACGAGCGCGTCGTGAAGCTCTACGCGCAAAACCTCGCGAGCAAAGCCGACGTCGACACGGCGAAAGGCAACTACGACGTCGCGATCGCGTCGATCGCGTCTGCGAATGCGTCGATCGCGGCGCAGCAGCGCGCAGCTCTCGCAGTCGGTGACGAACGTCGGCTTCACGAAGATCTATTCGCCGGTCGATGGCGTCGTCGTCACGCGCGGAATCGATCCGGGCGCGACGGTCGTCGCGAGCTTTCAATCGCCGGTCTTGTTCGTCATCGCGCAGGACCTTCGGAAGATGCGCGTGCTCGCCGACATCGACGAAGCGGACGTGGGCAAGCTGCAAGAGAAGATGGAAGCCGAAGCGGTCGTCGATGCGTTTCCCGGCGAGACGTTCCACGGCGTCGTCCAGCAAGTGCGTTACAGCCCGAACACGGTGTCGGGCGTCGTCACGTATTCGGCGGTCGTCGAGGTCGACAACCCGGAAGAGAAATTGCGCCCGGGCATGACGGCGACCGTGACGATCAAGACGCGCGAGGCGAAAGCGGTCCTTCGCATTCCGAACGCCGCGCTCCGTTACAAACCGACGCCGCCGCCCGCGGCGGATGGCGGTCCGTGCATCGCAGCCGACCGAGACCCCGCTCGGCAAGGGCAAGGTCGCGTCTCCACGTTCTCGTGAACGACAAACCCGGCGACGAAAAAGACGAAACGCGCATCGTCCAGATCGGCGTCACCGACGGGATCTTCACCGAGCTCACCGATGGCGCGCTCCCGCTCGGGACGAAGGTCGTCACCGACGAGCTCGACGACAAGAAGAAAAGAAGGAATGTTCTGATGGCGGACGCGCTCATCACGCTCGACGGTGGTGTCGAAAGACTACGTCGTCGGCGGCGGTGTGGTGCATGCGCTTCGCGACGTCGACCTCACGATCGAGCGCGGCGAGTTCGTCGCGATCGTCGGCACGAGCGGCTCGGGCAAGTCCACGCTCATGAACATCCTCGGCTGCCTCGACCGGCCGACGCGCGGCTCGTATCGGCTCGCGGACATCGACGTCGGCGCGCGCAGCAACGACGCGCGCGCGCTCGTGCGCAATCGCCTCATCGGATTCATTTTCCAGGGATTCAATCTGCTCCCGCGCACGACGGCGCTCGAGAACGTCGAGCTCCCGCTGCAATATCGCGGCGTCGCAGCGAGCGAGCGCCACGCGCGCGCGAAGCGAGCGCTCGCGGCCGTCGGCCTCGCGGATCGCGTGCATCACACGCCCAATCAGCTCTCCGGCGGTCAGCAGCAGCGCGTCGCGATCGCGCGCGCGCTCGTCACCGATCCGCCGCTCCTCCTCGCCGACGAGCCCACCGGAAATCTCGACACGCGCACGTCGCCTCGAGGTGCTCGCGCTCTTGCAACGCCTCAATCGCGAGCGCGGGATCACGATCGTCCTCGTCACGCACGAGCAAGACATCGCGGCATGCGCGAATCGCGTGTCATGACGTTCCGCGACGGGCGCATGGTGAGCGACGTGCGCCAGGAGAAGCCGCTCGACGCCGCCGCCGAGCTCGCCGCGCTCCCGCCGCCCGAAGTGCAAGCGGCGGAAGACGCTACCGGCAACGAAGTCGTCGGTGCGCTCCACGCGGCGAAGCGCGCGGTCCCGATCATCACGTACTTCGCGATGCTCCTCGGCGCGATCGTCGGGCGATCGTCGGAGCATTGTATTGTGCAACCATTTTGGGCCATCAAACGACTGCGATCCGCGTGATCGCGGCGTTCGTGTTCGAGGCGTGGCTCGGGTCGCGCGTCGCGCGCAATCGGCTCGGACATCCGCTCTCGTCGTCGCAGCGCGCGAACGTCGCGCTCGTGTACACGGGCGTGCTCGGGATCATCGCGGGCGCCGGGGCATCGTCGCCGTGTCGATCGGCAAGAGCGAAGTCGATGGCCTCGCGCACGTCGACCGCGCTGCAGGTCGTGGGCTTCGTCGTGCTCACGCTCGCCGCGAGCGCGCTCGGTCGCTACTCTGCTGCTCACGCTCTTCTCGACCATGAAGCGGCGCGCCCGGCGCGAGGCGGCGACGTGAGCGTTTTCTCGGGAGCGTTCACGACCGCGCTCTCGGCGCATCGCGCGCAACAAGCTTCGCGCGGCGCTGACGCGTGCTCGGCATTCTGATCGGCATCGGCGCAGTCGTGATCGTGGCGGCGCTCGGCGAGCGGCGCGTCGACGTTCATCGGCGGGAAGGTCGACGATCTTCGGATCGAACCTGCTCTTCATGATTCCGCAGCCCGTGCAGGCATCCGGCGCGCGCGGCAAGACCGTCGGGCGCCTCACCGAGAACGACGGCAAAGCGATCGCGCGCGAAGCGGTCAGCGTGGCCGGCGTCGCCGCGTTCTTGAGCACGATGGGTCAGGTCGTCGCCGCCGACAAGAACGTCGCAGACGGCGCTCTACGGCGCGACACCTGCCGTATTTCCGGATCCGCAAGTTCGAGATCGAGAAAGGCGACTTCTGGACGGAGACCGACGAGACGCTGAAGACGAAGGTCTGCGTGCTCGGACCGACGGTCGCGACGCAACTCTTCGGCACCGACGATCCCATCGGCCACATCGTCCGCGTCGGTCGCGCGCCGTATCGCGTGATCGGCGTGATCGAGCCGACGCGGTACGTCGCCCTTCGGCGAAGACCAAGACGATCGCATCTTCATGCCGATCGGAGCTTCCGCGCGCGCGTCATGCACACGTCGCCGGGGCGCGTCGACATGCTCATGGCGAGCGTCGACGTCCGAGGAGACGACCGAGCGCGCGTCAGCGGCAGATCGAAGCGATCCTTCGCCAGCGTCATCGCATCGCGCGAACGGCCGCGAGCGACTTCAAGGTGAACTCGCAGGCCGATCTCCAGCAAGCGCAGAAGGCCATCACCGACCAGCTCTCGGATCCTTCTCCTCGGCGTCGCCGCGGTGAGCCTCATCGTCGGCGGGATCGGCGTGATGAACATCATGCTCGTGAGCGTCGCCGAGCGAACGCGCGAGATCGGCATTCGTATGTCCATCGGCGCGCGCGAGCACGACATCCTCTTGCAGTTCCTCGTCGAGGCCGTCGTCTTCAGCTTCATCGGCGGCGTGCTCGGAATGATTTTCGGGCTCGGCGATGATCATGGGGCTCGGCGCGGCGCTCGGCTGGCCGATGCGACCCAACGTGCTCGCATTGATTTTCGCCGCGGTGATCAGCGGGCTCATCGGCGTCGCTCTTCGGGTTCTTGCCCGCGCGGCGCGCCGCGAAGCTCGATCCGATCGAAGCCCTGAGGGTCGAGTGAGCACATGACCTGGCTCGTCAGCGCCATTCGCATCGCGCTTCGCGCCATCGCGCGCAACGGCCTGCGCGCGGCGCTCACCGTGCTCGGCATTCTCATCGGCGTCGCGGCGGTCGTCGTCGTCACCGCGCTCGGCGATGGCGCGCGCGAATCGGTGGGCTCGCAAATCGAATCGCTCGGCTCGAACTTCATCATCGTGTTCCCGCAGCAGTCGAACGCGTCGGGCGCGCGCGGCGCGCAAGGCGGCGGCGTGCGGCTCACCGAAGAAGATGGCCGCGTGATCAAGCGCGAGGCCGTGAGCATCGCGGCCGTCGCGCCCGTGCTCCGCGCGCAATCGCAATTCGTCTACGGCGACAAGAACGTCGTCGACGAGCGCGCTCGGAACCACCCGCGACTATTTCCGTCGTGCGCAGCTGGAAGGTGAAGAGCGGCTCGATGTGGGAGGAGTCCGACGAGGTCGTCGAAAGCGAAGTGTGCTTGCTCGGCGAGACCGTCGCGAAGAATCTCTTCGGCGACGACGTCGATCCGATCGGCCGCTACATCCGCGTCGATCGCTATTCGTTCCGCATCATCGGCGTGCTCGAGTCGAAGGGGCAAGCGCCGTTCGGCGGCGATCAAGACGACATCGTCGTGATGCCCATCGGCAGCATGCGCTCGCGCATTTTCCGGACGCCTCCGGGATTTGCGGGCGCGCTCATGATGTCCGCGACGTCCGCGGACACGAACGATCGCGCCGTCACGCAGATCGAGGGCATCCTCCGCCAGCGGCACCACATCGCCGAAGGCCGCGACCCCGACTTCGCGATCCGCACGCAGAAAGAATTCCAGGCGCTGCAGCAGACGGTCTACGGCGCGCTCACGCTCCTGCTCACGCTCGTCGCGCTGGTGAGCCTCTTCATCGGCGGCATCGGCGTGATGAACATCATGCTCGTCAGCGTCACGGAGCGCACGCGCGAGATCGGGATCCGCATGGCGATCGGCGCGCGCGAAGGCGACATCCTGATGCAGTTTCTCATCGAGGCGATCGTGCTCTCGTTTCTCGGCGGCATCGCGGGTGTCCTCACGGGGCTCGCGATCGTGCCGGTCATCGCATCGCTGCGTGACATGCAGATGAGCGTCAACGTCGTCGCGGTCACGCTGAGCGTGATCGTGAGCGGGCTCACGGGTGTGGTCTTCGGTTACTTGCCCGCGCGTCGCGCCGCGAAGCTCGATCCGATCGAAGCGCTTCGCCGCGAGTGACTCACTCGCAAACGGGCGCGCTCGCGGATTTCACGTCGCCCGCAGCGGCGACGGCCGCGCCGACGTCGAAGAGGTGACGCGCGGTCGTCGTGTCGACGCGGAAGCCGGTCGTCGTGTGTCTGTCGGCGTTGTCGGGATCGTCTTGGTGCGAGACGACCGCGACGATGCCCGCGGCGCCATCGACGAACGCACCGCCCACGTCGCCTTGGCACAAACCGATTTCGACTTCGAGCGCGTCGGATTGGCGCTCCGCGACTTGCGCGGTTCGTTGCGAGATCGGGCGGTGCTCTCCGCGGCATCGACCGAAGCCCATCGCTTGAACGGTGCCGCCCGCGGGTGGTGCGGTCGCCGCCTTGAGCGGGACGATCCAATCGGCGGGCTCGTCGAGCACGAGGATCGCCGCGTCGAGCTTTTTCCAATCGCACGCCGGCGTGACGACGAACGCGACGTGACGCGCCGTCCACGTGAGCGACGTCGACGCGACCTCGACACGCCATGCGTCCTTGTCGGTGATCGCGACGACGCCCGTCACGTCCGGCAGACACTGGTGCGCGGTCAGAACTTCTTTCGGTCCGATCACGATGCCCGAGCAGATGTCTTTCGGCGTGTGCACGTGCGCGGTCGCGCGCTCTTGAACCGTTTGCACCATCGGGTGCTCGGGCTCGGTGACGGTCTCGTCGTCGGGGAGGTTGATGGTGTCGTCGTTGTGTTGATGGAGCGACGCGCCGCTCGTGCGTGGATCCTCGTAGTTCGCCACGCCGATTTGCGTCGCGCCGCAGCCCGCGAGCACCAACGAGATCCACAAGGCACGCATGATCGAATCCTACTCCGACCAGACCGACAGAGCGTACGGACCATCGCCGATTCCGACGCTCACGGTGATTTGCGCGTCGGCGTCGTCGCTGAAGCACATGGCTTCGTCGGGCGCGATGAGCGGCGACACCTCGTCCGTGTGGTACTCGGCGATCTCGGCGCCGCTCGCATCGGCCACGACCGCGACGAGCGATTTCACGTTGGGACCTGCCGCGCCGTAGACGCGGTAACACTTCTTCGCTTGCCCGTGGAACTTGTAGACGACGGGTTGCGATGACGTCGCGTTTTGCGATCCGGTCATCGGCGCGCCTTGAGCGTGCATCTTCGTGACGCCCGCGCATGCTTGTCCGAGCGCGTCGAGCGCCTTCGCGGGATCGCCCCAACCGAGACCGGGCGTCTTGAGCGCGGCGTGACACGCCGTCCAATCGGCGTGAGCGCGCACTTGCGCGTGCTTGCTGCCGAGCGCGAACGGCGGAGGGTTTCGCACGTCCGTCGGAAGCGTCGAGACGAGGTGTTGCGGGAGCGCCGCGTCGACCGTGCCCGCATCGGTCGTCGTCACGGGCGTCTTCGATCCTGGACCGCCGCACGCGCAAACGAGACCGACGAACACAGCGCAAGCGAGCCGACGCATTGGCGCGCACGGTAGCACACCTGCTAAAAGGGCATCGTGCGCGTCCTCGCCATTTCCGCGGAGCATCCCGACGCGCGCGCGATCGGCGAAGCGGCGTCCGCGCTGCGCGCAGGACAAATCGTCGTCTTCCCGACGGAGACCGTGTACGGGCTCGGCGCGCTCGCGACGAACCGCGACGCGGTGAAGCGCGTCTTCGAAGTGAAGGGTCGACCGCCGACGCATCCGCTCATCGTTCACGTTCGCGATCAAACGGACGCGATGCGCTACGCGTCGGAGTGGCCGCCGCTCGCGCGCGAGCTCGCGGCCGCGTTTTGGCCGGGCCCGCTCACGCTCGTCGTGCCGAAGAGCGCTCTCGTTCCGAGCGAAGTGACCGGCGGAGGTGACGCGGTCGCGCTGCGTGCGCCGTCGCATCCGGTCGCGCGTGCGCTGCTCGCCGAAGTGGGCGAAGCGATCGTCGCGCCGAGCGCAAACCGGTATCAATCGATCTCGCCGACGCGCGCCGAGCACGTCATGACGTCGCTCGGTCCGACACAACCCGATTTGCTCGTGCTCGACGCGGGACCATGTCCGAGCGGAATCGAGTCGACCGTCGTGGACGTCCGCGAGGGAAACGCGCGCGTGCTCCGGCCCGGCGCGCTCTCCATTCCGGCCCTGCGCGCGGTCGCGCCTTCGTTGCAATTTACACACATCGAGGTGCAGGGTGACGACGCGCGCGTCTCGCCCGGGCAAGGCACGCGTCACTACGCGCCGACGACGCCGCTCGTCATCGAGAAGGATCGCGCATCGGCGCTCCTCCGCGCGAGCGAGCTCGAGAGCGCGGGCGAGCGCACAGCCGTCATCCTCTTCGAAGAGCCGATTCGAAACGACGAGCGCGAGAGCGGCGCGGTCCACGTCCTGCCGCGCGGGCCGGAGGCCGCGGGCGCCGCGCTCTACGCGCTCCTCTACGAGCTCGATCGCCAGAAGTATGCGCGCATCTTCGTCGAGCCTCCGCCCGCCGAGCCAGGTTGGGAGGCGATCCGCGATCGCCTTCGCCGCGCCGCCGCGCGTTGACCGCGCGTCTTGTAGGCGAAATGCTTTACGTGTATAGCTTCCGCTCCCATGGGGCTGGAAAATCGCGTCGCGCTCGTCACCGGCGGAGGTCGCGGAATCGGCGCGGCCATCGCGCGGCGTCTCGCGCGTGAAGGCGCGCGCGTCGTGATCGTGGATCGCGAGCGTACGCCCGTCGCAAAAGAGATCGGCGCGCTCGACGTGGACTGCGATCTCACGAGCGCGCAGTCGATCGAAGCGGCGCTCGCGCGCGTGAAGAGCGAAGCGGGCGAGGTCTTCCATCCTCGTCCAGAACGCGGGCATCGGCGAGAGCGCGCCCTTCGCGCAGACGACGGACGAAATGTGGGACCGCGCGATGTCGCTCAACGTGACCGCTGCGTTCCGCGTCGCGCGCGCGCTCGTCCCGGCGATGACCGCGGCGAAGTGGGGACGCGTCGTGCACGTCGCGTCGATCGCGGGCGTCATCGGTCAGGCGTACGTGAGCGCTATTGCGCGTCGAAGCACGCGCTCGTGGGCCTGACACGCGCGATGGCCGTCGAGCTCGCGAAGACGAACGTGACCGTCAACTGCGTGTGTCCCGGTTTCGTCGACACGGAGATGACGGCAAAGACGATCGCGAACATCGTCGCGAAGACGAAGCGCACGCCCGAAGAAGCGCGCCGCTCGCTCGAAGAGATGAACCCGCAGCGGCGACTCATTCAGCCGGACGAAGTTGCAGAGACGGTGGCGATGCTGTGCGGCGAAGGCGCGCGCGGCATCAACGGACAAGCCATCGTGATCGATGGTGGCCAAGTAACGAAGTAACGAGACAAGGTGAACGCATGACGCAGATCGTTTCTCCCCCGAACATGCCCAAGCCGCGCGGCTACGCCGACGGTCTGATCGTTCCGAGCGGCCGCATGCTGTTCATCTCCGGTCAGATCGCGTGGGACAAAGACGCGCGCATCGTGTCGCCGGATTTCGCGACGCAGTTTCTCCCGTCGCTCGACAACGTGATCGGCGTCGTGCGCGCGGCGGGCGGCGGGACGGAACACATCGTGAAGCTCCTCGCGTTCGTGACGGACCTCGACGCGTATCGCGGCGCCACGAAAGCGATCGGCGAAGGCTGGCGCGACGCGCATGGGCAAGTACTACCCGGCGATGAGCCTCGTGAAGGTCGCGGGGTTGCTCGAGCCGGGCGCGCTCGTCGAGATCGAAGGCGTGGCGGTGCTCCCATGACTCGAGGCGAGGAGTCGGTCGCGCTCGATTCATCGGATGCCGCACGACGTCGCGGTGAGCGCGTGGGTTCGCATGCTCGAGTGTCACCAGTCGCATGCTCGCGGCGCTCCGCGACGAGCTCCTCCGCCGATGCGCACGATGGCGCGCTTCGATCTGCTCGCGAGCCTCGATCGCCAAGACGGGCAAACGCTCGCGTCGCTCTGCCGACGGATCTCCTCGTCACGGCGGGCAACCTCACGGGCCTCGTCGATCGCGCCGCGCGCGACGGGCTCGTCGTCAAACGACGCCGACCGCGCGATCGGCGCGTCTCGCGCGTTCACCTCACGCGCAAAGGTCGAGCGCTCGTGCAGCAGATCATCCCGAAGCACGCGCGCGCGGTGCAGCGCACGCTCTCGCCGCTCGACGTCGCAGGAACAAAACGATCTGCGCCGCATCCTCGGCAAGCTGCGAAGCGGTCTCGCGGAGACCGAAGAGCGCCGCATGAGCGATCGCGCCGAAGACGTTTCGCTTCGCGCGTCTCGCGCGGCGTCGCGGAGATCACGCTCGATCGCCCCGATCGACTGAACGCGCTCACGTTCGCGATCTACGAGGAGCTCGCCGACACGTTCGCCGCGCTCGACACGAAGAGCAAGTGCGCGCCGATCGTCATCACCGGCGAAGGTCGCGCGTTCTGCTCCGGCGGAGACGTCGAGGACATCATCGGCGAGCTCTTCGCGCGCGACATGAAGGGCCTGCGTCGCGTTCACGCGCGTGACCGGCGCGCTCATCGAGAACATTCGCAAGGTGCGCCGCCCGGTGATCGCCGCGGTGAACGGCACGTGCGGTCGGCGCGGGCGCCGTCATCGCGCTCGCGTGCGACTTGCGCATCGCGAGCGAGAAGGCGAAGTTCGGGTTCATCTTCCCGAAGGTGGGCCTCTCCGGCGCGGACATGGGCGCGGCGTATCTGCTTCCGCGCGTCGTCGGCCTCGGCCGCGCGAGCGAGCTGCTCTTCCTCGGCGACGTCATCGGCGCAGAGGAGGCGCTGCGCATCGGCCTCGTGAACCGCGTCGTCCCGCACGACAATGCGTCGCGTCCGCGCGCGAGATCGCGCGAGCGGCTCGCCGACGGGTCCCGCGTTCGCGCACGGCGATGACGAAGCAGATGCTCGAGAGCGAGCACGCGATGCCGCTCGCCGCCGCGATCGAAGCGGAGGCGCAAGCGCAAGCCATCTGCATGATGCACCCGGATTTCCGCGCGGCGTACGACGCGTGGAAAGCGGGCCGGCCAAGAAGACGAGACCGAAATGACTCCGCGCGCGTTCGCCGCGTCGCCATGGGACGACGAATCGCCGCTCTACGGCGACGAGCACCGCGCGCTCGCGCGCTCGCTCGAGGCGATGAAGCTCGAAGGCGACGCGGATCTCGGCGATCCCTCGCGCGTCGGCCGCCGCCTCGGCGAGCTCGGTTTCGTACCGGCATTTGGCTGGTGAAGTGCGTGTATTATGCACGGTTCGCGAAGTCCTCGCGTACCACGCGCCGCTCGCCGACGCGGTCTTCGCGGTTCAAGGCTTGTGCATGCACCCGCTTCGGATGACGAAGCGCGACGACGTGATCGCGAAGATGATCACCGGCGAGCGCATCGGCGGCTTCGCGCTCACCGAGCCCGAAGCGGGCAGCGACGTCGCGTCGATGCGGACGACGCGCGCGCAAGAGGCAGGCTCGTGGATCCTCGACGGCGAGAAGACGCTCATCTCGAACGTCGGCATCGCGCATCACTTCGTGGTGTTTGCCAAGGTCGGGCGACTCCGAAGAAAACCATCAGCGCGTTTCTCGTTCCCTCCGACGCGGAAGGCATCGAGCTCGTTCGCATTCGCGCTCTCGGGTCATCACCCGCTCGGGCGCATCGTGCTCTCGTCGTGTCGCGTCCCCGAGAGCGCGCTCCTCGGAAACGTCGGACAAGGACTATCGCTCGCGCTCGGCACGCTCGAAGTGTTTCGCACGAGCGTCGGCGCCGCCGCGAACGGGATGGCGTGGCGCGCGCTCGAAGAAGCCATCGCGCACGTGACGAAGCGCGTTCAATTCGAGAAAAAATTGTCCGAGCTCCAGCTCGTGCAGGCCGCGCTCGCCGAGATGACGACCGAGCTCCACGCGTCCCGCCTTCTCGTCGCGAGCGCCGCGTGGCACGCCGATGCGCACGCGACCATGAGCGAAGAGGCGCGTCGCCGTGAAAACGGTCGGCGCGTCTCGATGGCGAAGATGCAAGCGACCGAGAGCGCGCAACGCATCATCGATCGCGCGGTGCAGCTCCACGGCGGCCTCGGCGTCGTGCTCGGCTCGAAGGTCGAAGAGCTCTATCGCGAGATTCGTCCGCTGCGGATCTACGAAGGCGCGACCGACGTGCTGAAGCTGATCATCGCGTCGTCGATCTACGATGAGGGCTTCGCCCTCATGCCCCCAGCTGTTCTCTCCGCTCGCGTTGCGCGGCGGCGTCACGCTGCCGAATCGCATCGTGCTTCCCGCGATGGTCACGCGCCTCTCGGGCGAGGATGGATTCGTCAACGACGATATACGTGCAAGATACACGCGTTTTTCGAAGGGCGGCACTGGGCTCGTCGTGCTCGAGGCGATGGCGGTGCATCAATCGAAGTCCGGTCCGCTCCTTCGCATCTCCGACGACGCGTTCGTTCCGGGCCTCTCCGATCTCGCGAAGCGATGTCACGACGCGGGTCCCGGAAAAGTCTTTCCGCAGATCATCCATTTCTTGAAGATCTCGCGCTCGGGTTGGAGGCAGACCGTCGACATGCTCTCGCACGCGGACATCGACGCGATCGTCGATGCGTACGGGCTCGCGGCGGAGCGCGCGCGGCGATGCGGGTTCGACGGCGTCGAGCTCCACATGGCGCACGCGTACACGCTGTCGTCGTTTCTCTCGCGCATGAACGCGCGGCGCGACGAGTACGGCGGCTCGCTCGAGAATCGCTTGCGGCTTCCGATGCGCGTCATCGAGCGCGTGCGCGAAAAAGTCGGCGATGATTTTCCGATCGGCGTGCGCTTCCTCGGCGACGAGTGCATCCGCGGCGGCTACACGACGCTCGACGCGGGACCCATTGCGGTGCGCATGGCGCGCGCCGGCGTCGACACCATCTCGCTCTCGGCGGGCGGAAAATTCGAAGACGCGCGCCACATCGAAGGCGAACCGCTCTATCCGTACACCGGCTACTCGGGCGATCGCTGCATGCCTTCGAACGCATATCCCGACGGCGCGAACCTCTACATCGCCGAAGCCGTCACGCGCGCGCTGCGCGACGCGGGGCTCTCGACTCCGGTCGTCGCCGTCGGAAAAATCGGACGACGCGATCTCGCGGAAGAAGTCATCGCGAAAGGGCAGGGCGATCTCGTCGGCATGGCGCGCGCGCTCCTCGCCGATCCGGACATTCCGAAGAAGTGGCAAGCGAACCGCGAAGACACCGTCGTGCGATGCGTTTACGGAAACGTGTGCAAGGCGCTCGACGAGAATTTCAAACGCGTCGTGTGCACGCTGTGGCCGAAGAAGCTCGGACGCGCGCCGGAGAGCGACGACGCGATCGCGCCCGAATGGCCCTCGGAGGGCGGCGCGTCACTCACCGCGGAATCGCACAACGGCCGCATCGTCGTTCGATGGCACGCCGCGACGGACAACGAAGGCATGTACGGCTACGAGCTCCTGCGCGCAGAATCGACCGAGAAAGCCGCCGGAATCTTGTTGCATCATGCAAGCATTCGCGCGAGCTCGCTGCGCTACGAAGACGTGCGCGTCGTGTCGGGCGTGACGTACCGCTATGCGATTCGTCCGTACGATTCTCGCGGGCAACCGTGGGCCGATGTCGCCGTCGGTGGAGTGCGCCGTCTAGGCCTTCATCGCTTTGCGCGCGGCGTCTTCCGTGAGCGTCGGGATTCCGAGCTCGCGCGCCTTCTCCAACTTCGATCCAGCAGCGGTGCCGACGACGAGGAACTGCGTCTTCTTCGAGACGGAGCCGTGAACGACTGCGCCTGCGTTGCGGAGCATCGACTCCATGTGGTGTCGGTCGACCGAGAGCGTTCCCGTGACGACGACGACTTTTCCGGTGAGCGACGTCGGCGGGCCCGCGACGACGGGCGGCGGCACGTTCTTCTTCGGCTCTTTCTTCTTCGTCGCCTTCACGCCGAGGAGCGCGTTCAAATCTTTTTCGTCGTGAGTCTCGATGCCGAGCGACTTCGCCTTCGCGAGCTTCGACCCGGCCCTCTCGCCGACGAAGAGGATCTCCGTCTTCTTCGAGACCGAGCCGTGAACGATTGCGCCGAGCTTCTTCAGCCCGAGCTCTGCTTCATCGCGCGTGAGCGTCGAGAGCGAGCCCGTGAGCACCACGACCTTCCCCCGAACCTGCATCACGCGAGTCCGTGTGCGAGCTTCTTCGGGCCGTCTTGGAAGAGCACCTCGACGCGCGACGGCTCGACGTCGACGACGACGCCTTTGCCGAACTTCGCGTGGACGACGAACGATTCCTTCGCGAAGCGCGCTTGCGGCGCGTACTTCGTGAAGGCTTCATCCGGTTGGGACGAGACGTCTTTCTCCCAGTCCCATTTTTTCGCTTCGGGTTTCGACGAAAAGAAACCTTCGTTGTCTTGGTCGTCACGGCCGCGGCGCCGGACTTCCTTCGCGCGCTTCATCGACATGGCGCGCCTCATATAGCGGAAAGCTGGCGCGGCGCATCATGTTTCTCTCTCGACTTCGGCGTGCTCGATGCGGTCCAAGACGAATTGCCGCTTGTCGTTCTTGCCCAAGTCGAGCGCGTTGATGCGCGTCTCGGCGCGGTCCATGATGATTTTTTCGAGGCGAATGCGCCGCCGCGTCGTGATCTCATTGGCTCCGCGGTAGCGGATGACGAGGATGCGGCTCTCGAACCACGCTTGCTCGATCGCGCGGCGAACGTCCTCGCGTGATGCGCGCGCGGGCACGCCGACGTATGCGAGCTCTTTCAGCCGATTCTGAAGCTCGCGCTGCGCGGATCGATCGAGCGCGCTGCGCACCTTGTCGATCGCCGACGCGAGCGTCGCGGAAAACGGAAGCACGCGCATCTCGGTGAGCCACTGCCCCGCGCTGATGAGCACCGCCGCTTCGCGCGCGTTGAAGTTCACGGGCGGCAGCGTGTAGTTCCGATCGAGCGCGTACCCGCCGCCGCGCCCGCGATCCGCGACGAGCGGGAGGTGCGCGTCGCGAAGGCTCGAGAGATCGCGATACGCGGTGCGAAGCGTGACGCCGAAGCGCTCGGCGATGGCCTCCGCCGTCGTCCCCGTTCGCCGCCCGCGGAGATATTCTGCGACGGCAAAGAGCCGCTCGGTGCGCCGCACGGCTCAAACCTGACATAAGGATGACACGACGTCCAGCTACGTTCTCGGGCTTCGAAAGGAAGTGACTCATGCGACTCCATCATCATCCGCTCTCGTCGAACTCGCGGCGCGCCGTCGTCACGGCGAAGGAGCTCGGCGCGGACGTCGAGCTCGTCCTCGTCGATCTTCCGAAAGGCGAGCAACGAAGCCCGGCGTACTTGAAGCTCAATCCGAACGGACGCGTGCCGACGCTCGAAGACGGCGACTTCGTCTTGTGGGAGTCGCACGCGATCATGCAGTACCTCGCCGACAAGACGCCGGGACAGAAGATTTATCCGACCGACGTGCGCGCGCGCGCCGATGTGAACCGCTGGATGTTTTGGACGGCGCATCACTGGGCGCCTGCGGTGGGCGTGCTCGGCTTCGAGCGCACGGTGAAGAAATTCCGCGGTCTCGAGCCCGACCCGCGCGAAGAAGAACGCGGCGAGAAGCTCGTCGCGGAGTGCGCGCGCGTGCTCGACGAGCACCTCGCGGGAAAAAAATGGCTCGCGCAAGATCGCCTCACGCTCGCGGATATCTCGGTCGCCGCGCCGCTCATCGGGCTCGAGCGAGCGCGCCTCCCCGTGATGCGCGGAGAAGAGCACCCGAACATCCGCGCGTGGTTCTCGCGCATGACGGAGCTTCCATCGTGGAAAGCCGCCGCGGGCTGACTACTATCGCGACATGGAGTTTCCGGAGTCGTTCAATCTCGCCGACTACTTCTTGTTCGATCGACTGAAGGAAAATCTCGGCGGTGAGACCGCGTTGCGATTCGGCGAGCGCCATTGGACGTACGACGCGGTCGCGGAGAAATCGCGCGCGTTCGCTTCGCTCTTGATCGAAGCGGGCGTCGCGCGCGGCGAGCGCGTGCTCATCGTGCTCCCCGACGTGCCGCCGTTCGCTTGGGTTTTCTTCGGGACGCTCGCGGCCGGCGCGGTCGTCGCGATGGGCAACCCGGACGTGCCCGCAAAATCGATCGAGTACCTCGCGGAGTACACGCAAGCGACCGCGATCGTCACCGTGCCGAAGGTGAAAGATGCGTGTAAATTCCCCGCATCGGTGCGCGCGCTCTGGACCGTGCCGGATGCTCCGACCGGCGGCGACACCGAAGTCGGCGATCTCGCGGATGCGCTCGCGCGAACGAAGATCGACGCGTCGCGGTTTCCACGTACGCATCGCGACGAGCCCGCGATCTGGCTCTTCACGAGCGGGTCGACCGGCGAGCCCAAAGCGAACATCCACGCGCACCGCGACTTCGCGTGGAGCACGGAGGTCTACGCGAAGAAGACCGTCGGTTATCGCAAAGGCGACGTCACCGTCAGCGTGCCGCGTTTGTATTTCGGATACGCGACCGGAACGAACCTCATGTTCCCGTTCGCGGTCGGCGCGACGGTCGGCTTGTTCTCGGAGCGTCCGACGCCCGAGTCGCTCGCGCGCGCGATAACAATGTACCAACCAACCATTGTTACCAATGTACCAACCATGCTCGGCAAGCTCCTCGAGCACGACGCCGCGCTGCGTGCCAAGGGCGAAGCGGGTTTGGATTTCTCGTCGATTCGTTTTTCGCTCAGCGCGGGCGAGGCGCTCCCGGGCGCGCTCCTCGATCGCTGGCTCGAACGCTTCAAGAGCGACGTCTACGACGGCATCGGCTCCGCCGAGATGTTCCACATCTACGCATCGAACCGCCCCGGCGACGTGAAACCCGGCTCGCTCGGCAAAGCCGTCGAAGGCTACGAGCTTCGCATCTTGCCCGAAGACGCCACGGGCCCCGGCGCACCCGAGGTCGCGCGCGGCGAGATCGGCGTCTTGTGGGTGAAGGGCGACAGCGTCTCGATGGGCTACTGGCTCGACCGCGACAAATCGTGGAAGACGTTCTTCGGCCACTGGTGTCGCACGGGCGATCTCTTCCGCATCGACGACGAGGGCTATTTGTATTTCGCAGGCCGCGCCGACGAGCTCTTGAAGGTGAGCGGCTTGTGGGTCTCGCCGGTCGAAGTGGAAGAGTGCTTGATGAAGCACGAAGCCGTGCAGCTCGCGGCGGTCATCGGCGTCGAAGAAGAAGGTCTCGTGAAGACGAAAGCGTTTGTGATCGTGCGCGCCGGTCACACCGCGAACGCCGCGCTCGCGACCGCGCTGCAAGAGTTCGCGAAGGAGCGCATGGCGAAGCACAAATATCCGCGCGTGATCGAGTTCGTCGACGATGTGCCGAAGAACGACCGGGGGAAAGTGGACCGCAAGGCGCTCCGCGCGCGCGCATGTGAAGTAGCCCAAGGATGTCGCATGTCGCGGTTCGCACTCGATGTGCGGGCCGCGTGCGTTCTCGTGATTCCACTCGTAGCGTGCGGCGCTGCGGCGCGCGTGGTGAGCACGCCAACGATGGCGCATCGTGCGTCGACCGAAGATGTCGCGATGTCCGAGGACGAATTCGACGACATGTTGTTTGCGCAAATGGCAGACGCGGCTGTTCCGCTTCCCGACTATTCGGAGCTCTTGCCGTCGGCGCGCGTGATCGACTTCGATGTGGGTCTCGTCACCGGCGCTTTTGTCGCGTGTCCCACGGACGTGACGCGATCGCCGCGTCCGTTCATCGACGTGAATGGTCTCGTCCAGCGACGGCCCGCGCGAGGTGCGCGCATGTTGGTCGCGGGTCGTCGCCGCGATTTTCTATTCGAGAGCATGTGTCGCTCCGCGCGAAACACGTTGGTGGTGCCGATCGCATTCGCCGAGAGCTTCATCGGATGCGCGCGCGAAGACGAAACCGTCGTCGTCGATGCCAAAGTCGTGGACTGCGCAGCGACGGGCGCGGGCTTGTCGACGGACGCCGACGTCGAACCGTGCCTCACCGACGCACGCGTGATTGCGTATCCGACGGCATCCGCCGTGTGCAACTTCGCTAGAGAGCAGCCGTGACGGGCGACGCGCGCGCGCGCATCAACCACGTGCGCGGGGCGGGAAGCGCGACGTTCGCCCCTTCGAACGCATATTCGTCGACGAGCGCGCGCGCGGTGCCGTGGTGCTGGTGGTTCTCGCGGACGTAACGCACGGCGCGTCGCACTTCGCGCGGTGAGCGCAGCACGTGCGAGTGGAAGCGGTCGCCCATCACGCGGCCGCGCTTCTGCATCATCTTGTTGAGGCCCTTCGCGATGCGAATGGTGAAGCCCTGCATGGCGCGAGAGAGCGAATCGCTGGTCGCGGCTTCGACGATGAGGTGCACGTGATTGCCCTGCACCGAGAACCGCACGATGCGAACGCCGAAGCGGTCCGCCGCTTTGGCAAGCGCGCGCGCGACGACGGAGAACGAGCGGCGGCTTCGCAAATTGTAGACGTGGCGCGCCATGCGCATCGTGACGTGCACGGGGAACGTTCGCGCGAACGGCTGGCGTCGCAAGTGCGAGACGCCCGCGGTCTTCCCGCTCGGTTTGCGCCCCGCGCCTTTGCGCTTCCCGCCGCGCGGGTGGAGTCGGAGCTCGAGTTGTCGCATGCGGCGAGACATTGATTTAGCATATATTGTTCACGAAATTGGGAATCGGCAAGTCCCTCCGGTCCGATTTTGTGTCCGGTTGCTCATATGTGTGTGTTTTAGGTGGCCTCCTCCCAGCCGTGCTCGGGCTCGTGCTCGGCCGTGCTCGCCGACAATGTGTGCATTATGCATGTTTCGGCTCCGCGCGGCCTTGCGCGCGAGCCCTGCGCGCGGCTGCCTCCCCCTTACGCGAGCTCCGCTCGCGTGGGGGAGGTGCATTGGGTGAAGCCGATACACGTACGAGACGGAGACGGAGACTGAGACGGAGACGGAGACAGAGACGGAGACGGAGAAAGAGACGGAGAAAGAGACGGAGACGGAGACCGCAGCCGTCTCCGCGCTTCCCGCCTCCGCGCCCGTGTCCGTGTCCGTGCCCGCCGGGGCGCGCGACGCGAACGGCTAGCGCGCGGCGAGACGCGCGAGGCGCGCCTGGCGTGACGGCTTGTACGGAACGAGAAACTGCATCGTCTTCATCGCGGCCGTCTCCGCTTCGACCGTCGTCCCCGCTTGAAGCGCGGGCGGGACCTCCACCGCGAAGCCGAGCTGCATCGCGTCCGTCGCGGTCGTGAGGAGCTGCGTCTCGGTGGAGCAACCGGTGAGCTCGATCGTGTCGACGCCGAGCTCGTCGAGGACGGCTTCGAGGTTCGAGCGATAGAAGCTCGAGTAGCTCGGCTTCGTCACGACGCGATCGCTCTTCGCGGGCGCGAGCGCGGGCCACACTTCGGCGCCGCGCGTTCCGTCGACGGCGTGCTCGCCCCAGTCTTCCAAATCGGGATCGTCGGGGTCGTGGCGGTCGAGGACGTACACGATGGGCACACCCTCCGCGCGCGCGGCGGCGAGGCGCGCGGCGAGCGCATCGACGATTTCCCGCGCGCGTGGAACTTCGAGGATGCTCCCGGGCGTGAGGTGGTCGTTGATCATGTCGACGACGAGGAGCGCGCGCTTCGTCTTTCGCCCGCGCACCGTTTCGAGAATGCGCGCGCGCAGCGATGCGCCGGGTGCGGCCTCGGGCTCGGTCAGGGCGAGCGCGGCGAGCTTTTCCTGTAACCGAACGACCTCGGCCTGCGTACTCTCCGGCAAGAGGCCGAGAGCGGCCGCGGCGACGCGATCCGGCCGTTTCGCCAGCGCGAATTCGAGCAGGGCTGCGAGCTCGTCGTCCGTCATCGGTTCGCGACTTTAACACTGTACGCGCGGACGGACTCCGCAGATCGCCACGCGCATGTACTATCGCGCGGATGTCGGCTCCGATCTTCGGCTTCAACGAGGCCAAGGGCGAAATCGTGCGCGAGGTCTCGGACCGCGTCGCGAAGTCCATCACCGACCCCATCCTCCTCTTGAACGACGCCGCCTATCTCGAGATGCGGCGACTCTCCGCCAAGGGCGGGCCCGAGTACGGCGAGTGGCGCTCGCTCGCGACGAGCCTCGGCCGTTTGAGCGAGACCGAAGCGCGAGAGAAGCTCCGCGAGCTATGCGAGCGGTACGCGTGGGACGTCGCGGGAAACTTCAATCCGTCCGTCTACAAATTCGCGACGCGCGCGATGGCGCCCATCCTCGGCACCATCCTGTCGCCTCGCAACGCGCTCAAAAACATCCCACAGCTCGCCACACTTCGCGCGCTCGATGGGCGCATCGTCGTGCAGGGGCCGGTCGAGACCATCGCCAAGCTCGCCGAGCTCGGCACGCTCATCTTCACGCCGACGCACCTCTCGAACCTCGACTCCGTCGTCTTCGGCTTCGCGCTCGAGCGCGCGGGACTTCCACCCGCGACGTACGGCGCCGGAAAGAACCTCTTCACCAACCCGGTCCTCTCCTTCTTCATGCACAACCTCGGCGCGTACCGCGTCGACCGGCGGCTGAAGCATGCATTATACAAGGATGTCCTCAAGACGTACTCGTGCGTCTTGATCGAGCGCGGGTATCACAGCCTGTTTTTCCCGGGCGGAACGCGCTCGCGATCGGGTGGCGTCGAGCGGCGGCTCAAGCTTGGGCTCGCGGGCACGGGCATCGAGGCGTTTGGACGAACGTGGGAGCAGGGGAAGCCCCAACGCGTCTTCTTCGTGCCTGCGACAATCAACTACATGCTCACGCTCGAAGCCGAGACGCTCATCGACGACTTCCTGCAAGAAGAAGGCAAGGCGCGGTACATCATCGAAGACGACGAGTCGACGCGGCTCGGACGCGTGGCGTCGTTCGCGCAGAAGCTCCTCGGGCTCGACGAGAGCTGCGTGATTCGCTTCAGCGAGCCGCTCGATTGCTTCGGCAACGTCGTCGACGAGCACGGCGACTCGTTCGATGCGCATGGTCGTAAAGTCGACGCGTCGAGCTATCTGTTCAGCGACGATGGCAAACCGCACCGCGACGGTGCACGCGATGTTCAGTACACGCGCGAGCTCGGCGAGTCGATCGTGAAGGCATTCGCGAAGGACACCGTCGTGATGACGACGCACGTCGTCGCCGCCGCCGCGTTCGATCACCTGCGAAACACCGTGGGAAAAGCCGATTTGTTCGCCATCCTCGGTCACCGCGACAGCGTACGCATCTCGCGTGCCGAGCTTCTCGACAAGATCGAGACGCTCATCGAGCGCCTTCGCGACCTCGAACGAAACGCAAAGATCGTGCTCGCGCCGCAGCTTCACCAACGAAAAGAGCTCGTGCTCGAGTCCGCGCTCCACGCATTCGCCGGGTACCACACGAACCCCGTCATCGGCGCCGGGGCGACGGACTTGGTCCTCGAGGACACGTGTCTCCTCTTCTATTACCAGAACCGACTCGCCGCCCACGGCGTCGCCTACGATGCGATCAAACCGCGTGGGAAAGCGTAGCTTAAGCCGCACGGTAGAATTACACTTCTGAGGTGGCGAGCGCGACTGCCGAGAGCCATCCGGATCTGCACGTCGACACGTTCACGCGCCTCGACCCGCGCGTGATGCGTGCGATCTCGGAGATTGCGAAGCGTCTTCGCGATGCACCGAAGCATCCGCATCTCGTGCAAGTGCGGAGCGCGGATCGCATCGGCGACGTGTGGACGATCGTGAGCGAGCACGTCGATGGCGTTCCGCTCGCGGACGTATTTTTCCGTTTGAGCCTCGGCGCGCGATTGCGCGTCGTCGTCGACGTGCTCGCCGCGCTGAGCGCGCTCCACACGATGACGGGCGCGCCCGTGATTCACGGCGGCGTTCTCTTGCGCGTCGCGTTCATCGACAAGAACGGACGCACGAAGCTCGGAAACGCATACGCGCAACCGCTCTGCATGAAGAAGGACTCGTACGCGCCCGAATCGCTCCTCGGCGACGAGGCCGCGATAGACGCGCGCACGGACGTGTACGGCGCGGGCGTTTTGTTGTGGGAAGCGGTGACGGGACAAGAGCTCTTCGGCATCGACGCGCCTGAAGAAATCGTGAAGAAGCAGCTCGCGGGGAAAATCGCGAAGGCGCACGCGCCCGCGCGCGATCGATGGGTGACGACGGTGCTTCCCGTGATCGATCGCGCGCTCTCGGTGAACCCGGCGGATCGCTACGCGACCATCGCGGAGATGGCGGCCGCGCTTCGCATCGCCGTGCGCGCGCGGCTCATGATGTACGAGGATCTCATCGAGGAGATCTGGCCCGCAGCGACGATGCGGAAGCTCCAGAGCGGCGTGCAACCCGCAGCCGAGCCCATCGTCGCGGAGGCGGCGATGCAGGTCGTCCTGACGCCGTCGACGCCGCTCACGGTCTCGACGATCGTTCCGCTCGAGCCCGTCCCGGAGGAGCCGAGCGCCGCTCCCGCGCCGCGCCGCCGACCGCGCGCACTCAAGTCCTTCGCGCTCGCCGTGCTCGCTGCTGCGTTCGTCGTGGTGCTCGTCGTCGTGTCGGTCGTGCGCGTGCGATCGCACACCGTGGCCGCGCGCGCCGACGCGACGCCGGAAGATCTGCCGATTCAACAACCTGCCCTGACTCCGCACGTGCCTGTCGTGGAGTCCGTCCAAGACGTGAAGCCCGTGCAGGCCCCCGCTGCCGCGACGCCGACGGTGACGGCGCCGCCCGTGCACAAAGCGAAGACCAAGGCGAGCCCCTACAATCCGTCCTCGATCTGAGCCCCTCGACAGTTTTCGCAAGGCGCTTTAGGGTTCGTCTTCCGCGCTTCGCCGCGATGGCCACGCAGCATGTCTTCCACCGAGCCGACTCAAAACGATCCCGTTCCGCCGACCGAGGCATCCGCGGGCAACCTCGACGCGAACGCCAACGGCGCTCCGCAACCCGAAGCGGGGCAAACGCCCGCGCCCGCAGAAGCGGAACCCGCGGAAGCGGAAGGCGGAGAAGCGCCGGCTGAAGCGAGCGAAGGCGCGCCCGAAGGCGCCGCGTCTCCTTCTGGCGAGAAGAAAAAGCGTCGTCGTCGCAAAAAGAAAAAGGGCGGCGCGCCCGGCGAGGCGCAGCAAGCGCAGCAACACGATCAGCAACCGAAGAAAAAAGAGCATCGCGATTTCACGCGCGAGCGTCCCGCGTTCGGCGTCGGTGACGTCGTCTTCGGAAAAATCATCGAGATGACGGACGAAGCGCTCTTCGTCGATCTCTCCGGCAAAGGCCACGCGATCTTCGATCGCCGCGAGCTGCTTCTTCCCGAAGAGCCCGCGCAGGGTCCGGGCAGCGAAATCGACGACGACGATTTCGATCCCGGAGATCTCGTCGCGACCGACGCGCCGCCGCCGGTGGCGGAAGCCGAAGCCGCTCCCGCCGAAGAAACACCCGCTGCGCCTCCCGCGGAAAATGAACCGCCGAAAGAGCGCCGCATCATCACCGTCAAGGAAGAGCCCAAAGAAGAACCGAAGACCGACGACGTCGCGGCGCCACCGCCGACGCAGGCATCTCCCGTCGACAGCGTGAGCGTCGGCGCGACTGCGCCGATCGTCGTCACGCTTCCGCCCGTCGTGCTCGAGATGGGCGCGAACTTCGTCGGCGTCGTGCAGAACGACGGCGGTCGCGGCGGTCTCGTCGTGCTCACGCGTCATCCGCGTCGCGGTCGCAAAAACAAAATGGCCGTCGCGAAAGCGCTCCGCGAAAAGACGATGGTCGAAGGCCTCGTCACCGGCGTCATCAAAGGCGGCATCGAGGTCGACCTCGACGGGCTCCGCGCGTTCGCTCCCGCGTCGCACGTCGCGCTCCATCACGGCGCGCGCTTGAACGAGCTCGTCGGCGAGCGTCTACCGTTCTTCGTCACGCAATACGCGAAGCGCGGCAACGACATCGTGCTCTCGCGCAAATCGATGCTCGAAGCCGAAGCGAAAGTTCACCGCGAGGAAGCGCTCAAGCACCTCGTCGTCGGCACCGCGATCGTCGGCACCGTGCGCAGCGTCGTTCCGTTCGGCGCGTTCGTCGACGTCGGCGGAATCGAGGGGCTCGTCCCGCTCGCCGAGATGAGCCACAACCGCGGCGACTCGCCCGGCGACGTCTTCCACGTGAACCAACAAGTCGAAGTGCTTTTGCAGCGCATCGACGCGAAGGGAAAAATCTGGCTCTCGCGCAAAGCGGTGCTGCCGGATCCGTGGGCCGAGGTCGCGAAGAAATACGCGGAGAGCTCGCGCCACAAAGGTCGCGTCGTCCGGTTGCAACCGTTCGGCGCGTTCATCGAGCTCGAGCCCGGCATCGACGGGTTGATCCACACGTCCGATTTGTCCGCGCCCGGCGGCTCCGCGGGCGCACCGCCGAAGCGCGTCGAAAAACCGGAAGACGTGCTCAAAGTCGGCGACGAGATCGACGTGTTCGTCGCGTCGCTCGACGCGCACGCGCACAAGATCGGTCTTCATCCCGTTCCGCCGGATTGGCCGGAGGGCCAACCGTACACGCACGTCGCGATGCATCGCGGCGTGAAGGTCGTCGTCACCGGTTACGATCCGAATGGCCTCTTCGTGCGCATCGTCGGCGCGACGGGTCGTCAGTCACGCGGCTTCATCACGTCGGCGGGCACGGGCACGCCGCGCGGGACGGATCTTCGCAAAGCGTTCGCGCTGAACTCGCAGCACGAAGCGAAGGTCATCGAGATGGATCCGCGCCGCAACGAAGTGAAGCTCTCCATCCGCGCGCTCGCGGAGGACACCGAGCGCAGCGCGTACAAGAACTACAAGCAGCAAGTGAAGGCGGAAGCGAAGTTCGGGACGCTCGGGGATCTGCTCAAGAAGTCGCAGGAGCGGAAGTAGCCAGCGCATTTCATTGTGTGCAATGCGCAGTGCTTGGTGTTGCACACCGCCGATCAGAGATCCCCTCGTTTTTGCGCCATTTCCTGCGTGGCATGGGTGCTGCAAAACGATGAAGCATGGGTCGAATCATTGCTGCCGTCCTTCTCGTCATCTTCGCGAGCGCGTGTGCTCCTTCGTTCGGCTCGCCGGTCCATGCGCCGGAGTCACGAACGGAAGAATTGGAGAAGCCTCCGGTCGATGAATCGGCGAAGCCAGTCGTGGAGTGGACGAGCCCCGCGCGAAGCGAGCATCACTCGAGTGCGAAAGTGTTGGAGGTGGTGCTCGGCAGCGTCGCTGGTGTCGCCGTATGCGCGCTCGTCGGCGTCTTCATCTGGGGGATCTCCTCCATCAAGGTGAATGGGAACATGGGAGTCGGGAACCTGAGCTTCATGTGATGTGCGATGCTTCGCTCTTCGACTGATGCGGGCTGCCTACCTCGTTCTCGTGGCGTTCGCGCTCGTCGGGTGCTTCTGGAACATCCCGTGCTTCGATACGTGGGCCGCTGATTCGGTCTCGCCGCGCGTGAGCGGGCTCGGGAGCGGGCTCGCGGAGACGTATGCGTGGGGATCGCATTTCACGTACCCGCCGCTGCACCTCATCGTGCTCGGCGTGCTTGCGTTGCCGGCCATCGCGGTCGGCGCGCTCCGCGCACCGCACGGCCCCGATGCGCTGCGCCTCACGCTGATGCACGCGCCGTACATGACGTGGTTCGAGATCACGTCGCGCGCGGTGACGCTCGTCATGGCGCTCGGCGTGATCCGCAACGTGTCGCGTTCGTGCGCGCGGCTCTGGGACATGCGCGTCGCGCGCATCGCCGCGCTGGTGATCGCGTGCAATCCGGTATTCGTGTATTATGCACATACTGGGAACCTCGAGATCCCAGCGCTCTTTTGGGCGACGTGGTCGCTCGACGAGATGGTGCGCGTATCGCGCGGCGAGGCGCGCGAGCTTCACGCCGTGCTGCTCGCCGTCGCTGCTGCGCTGACGAAGGACCAAGCGATCGCGCTGCTCGCGATACCCCTCGCGGCGATGGTCACGTCGCGGCGCGCGTGGCGAGCGCTCGCCATGGGTGCGGCAACATATGGCGCCCTGTCGGGCGCGCTCGTGAATCCGCTGGGCTTCGCGCGACGCGTTGCGTTTTTGGTCGGGCCGGCGAGCCAAGATTGGACGCCGTATCCGGCGACGGTCGCGGGATTCGGCGCGCTCGCGGTCGATGCGGCACGATGCGTCGTTTCGTTTGGTGGGCTCGTCGCGTTCGTCTTCGCGTGCGTCGGCATCGCTCGCGCTCGGCGCGAGGGGTGGATCTTCGCGGCGTCCGCGATCGCGTTCACCGGGCTCGTCACGCTCGGTGCGCGCCGGAGCGAAGAGCGGTTTCTTCTTCCGCAGTCGATTGTCCTCGCTCCGTACGTCGGCGTCGCGATCGTGCGCATCGGCGAGCGCGTTCGCGGCGCGCTCGTGCCGCTCGTATGTGCGACGCTCGCGTGGCCGGCGTGGGAAGCGGTGCGCGTCGATGCGACGCTCATCGCGGACGCGCGCGTCGCGACCGCTCGATACCTTCGCGCGCTCCCTGCGAACGCGACGATCGAGCTCTTCGGAGATGCCGGCGCGCTCCCGCACGTGCCCGATTCACAGCGCGTGGATCGTTACGGCGACTACGTCGTCCTCAGCTCGCACACGCTCGACGATTTCGCCGATCGCACGGCGATGTCAGCGCCGCATGGCCGCGAGCCCCGATCGTGCCCGCGTGCTTGCGCTCGCGCACGCCGACTCGGGCTACGAGCGCGTCGCGACATTTCGCTGCGAGCTTCCGTTTGGCGTCGCGTGCCGCGCGATCCACGCGTCGACGGCGCACACGATTTGGGTCGATCGCAAGCACGAGTGAGCGCGTTCACGTGAGGCTCGCGCGCGAGACCGATTTCCATTTCGCCTTGCGCGGCAGGTCCTTTCGCTTCTTCAACGACGCACGCACCTTCGCGAGCGACGACGTCTTCGGCGACGCGCTCCAACGCTCTTCGAGCAGATCGGCAAAGCTCTTCGCGAGCGGCGAGATCTTGCGCGCGCGGGGCGCGGCTTCGTCGAAGACGTCGCGCTCTTCGAAGAAGTACGCGCGCAGCATCCAATAGAGCGCGATGGGCTCGCGCGTCGCGACGAGCGGGAGCTCTTTGGCGAAATCGAACGCGAACGCTTCGGGCCTGCCGAGTCGCTGTGGCTCTCCGAACGCGAGGCACCCGACGAGCCAATCCGCGCGCGCGGACAAGAACGGCGGCCACGACGTGAGCGGCACCGTGGCCTCGATGTAGTTCGCGTCGTCCTTCTCGCGATCCCAAACGCTGGGAGCCGCGACGAGCGTGCGCTCGATCTTCGGGACGCGCGCGTCATCGCCGACTTGGACGCGCAAGAAATTTTCGAGCGAGCGCGCGATCGCGTTCGTCATCTCCGCGGTCTCGTGATCCATCCAGAAAACGGGCGCTTCCGGCGACTGCGTCGAGACCATGTAGCGGTTGTCGCCTGCATCCCAACCGAGCGACATCGTCCCGGCGAAGTGCTCCCAGAGCTGCATGTTCGAGAACGTGTTCCACTGGAACCGCTTCACGACGGTGACCGCGTAGGCCTCGTTCGCGACGGGGAGCGGAAGGTCCCAGCCGCCGGGCGCGACGCGTAGATAACGAAAGCTCTTCGTCTTCGCATCCTCGATGAGCCACGTGTCGGCGAGCTTCATGAGGGCCACGAGACTCTTGGGAAGCGCGAACCCATAACGCCGCACGTTGTCCTCGCTCGTCACGAACGGTTTTCGCGGCGTCGTCACGCGCGGCGTCTTCAGTCGAACGAGCGCTTTCTCGAATTCGCGAGGGAGGTACACGCGTGCGAGCGTAGCAGCGGGGCGAAAGTTTCCCTCGCGCGTACGTAGCGAGAGATCGATTGTCTCGACTCGCACTGCAACTCGGTTGCAAAAGCGCTCGCGGCGGCGTGATTTCCCGTGGTTGGCGTCGTGGCCCACGCGTTGCACTCGCTCTGCAACCGAAATGAAACGCGCCGGGTTTCTACTCGTGCCGCTCGCACTCGTCTGCGCGGCGTGCTCGTCACAGGCCGAGATGGTGCCGCTGCTCACCGCTGCGGGCATCCCACTCACCGATCCGACCGAAGCGCCGCTTCGCGTCGTCACGCGCTCGACCGCGGTTCAAGATCCGCTGCGCGTCATCGGGACGCCGGTCGTCTATGGAGACATCGAAGCCGCGCTCGGTCACGCGGTGTCGTCCGCGACGGTCCCGTGGGCGCACGCGCACACGAACAAGAGCCCGGATGGATGGGAGCTCTTCGTCGAGGTGATCAACGCCGACTCGAGCTACGACGGCGACAGGCTCGTCGTCTCGTTCGGCGTGCGCGCCACGCTCCGCGCACGCGCGGGCAACGACTACCTCGCGCAAACGCAAGCGAGCTGTCGCCAAGGAGGAATCGTCGCGCCGCAGAAGGGCGCGCCGATCATCTACGGCTGCATGATGGAAATCGGCCGAACACTCGGGGGCTGGCTCGACGGCGTCGATCTCGACTCCGTGAGCGCGTCCACACATCACTGAACGAGAGGATCCAATGCGAAAAGTCACTGTGTCGGGACTGGGCTTTGTCGTGCTCGCTGCGAGCTTCGCCACCGGATGCGCGGGAGCGCTCGTCGAGCCGGGGCATCGCGCGCTCTTGTTCGATCCGACGAACGGCGGAATCCAGCACGAGGTGTTGCAACCGGGTTGGTATCGCACGGCGTGTCCGTTCTGGAAGACGGCGAACAAGTGTCCGCGCGTCGACGACTTCGACGTGACGTTCTCGACGGCGAAAGAACAAGTCCGCACGCTCTCGATGGAGGGCTTGCCGATCGATCTGCACATCTCCGTCGTGTACCGGCCGATCGTGTCCGAGCTCTACTTGCTCGACACGGAGATCGGCATCAACTACTTCGACGAGGTCATCGGGCCCGAGTTCCGCAGCGCGGCGATCGGCGTCTTCGCGCGCAACTCGTATCAAGATCTCCAGAAGAAGAACGGCGCGATCGAAGACGAGATCGAGAAGGAGCTTCGTAGTCGTTTGCGCGGGCGCCACGTCGAGATCTCGAGCGTGCTCATCGAGCACGTCGTCTACGACCAACGCATCATGGAATCGCTCCAAGCGCGCGTCGTGACGCAAGAGCAGACGCTCGCCGAGCGCCAGCGCGACGACAACAAAGCGGCGCTCGAGAAGCACCGCATCGAGCTCGAGACCGACGAAATCCAGACGCGCGCGGCGCACAAGAAGACGGAGCTCGCCGCGCAAACGGAGCAGAAGAAGCTCGAGCTCGAGGCCGACGCGGCGCAGAAGAAGCTCGCTGCGACGAGTGAGCTCGAAGTGAACAAGATTCAGATCCAGAAGCAGACCGACGAAGAGAAATTCCGCATCGAGTCGGAGCTGCGAAACAAGAAGATGGAGAAGCAGCTCACGCTCGAGCAGGGACAAATCGATCGCTTGAAGGCGGAGTCCGAATCCTCGGCGCGCGTGACGCTCGCCAAAGGTGAAGCGCAATCGCGCCTCGCGCTCGCGAGCGCGGCGGCCGCGGAGACGCAAGCGCAGGCCGCGAACATCACGAACAACCAAGTCATGATGCACGCGTACGACGCGCTCGGAAAGCTCGGCGGGTCCGGTACGTCGTTCATGCTCGGCGACTGGTCGAAGATCCCGCAGTGGCTCTTCCCGCGCATCCCCGCGTTCCAGTCGGCGTTCGGTTCGATGTATCCGTTCCCCGGCGTGTTCCAGCCGGACAACAAGGTGAGCTCGAATTGAAAGCGGTCGTCTTAATCGTCGCCGTGCCGCTCGTCGCGTGCTCACAGACGGTGAAGCGGCCGATCCTTCCGACGGATGCGGCGCTCGAGCTTCAGCAAGTGACGCGATCGAGCGACAACGAGATCGATCCGTCGATCTCGCCCGACGGACGATCGATCGCGTACACCATCGCGACGTCGCACGACGCACCGAAGCGCGTCGCGGTCGCCGCGCTCGCACAACCCGATCGCCCTGCTTTCACGGCGATCGGGCGCGAGCCGACGTGGATGCCCGATGGTTCGGGGATCGTCTTCGTCGCGAAGGAGAAGCTCGTGCAGTCGTTCGGGCACACCGAGCATCGGCCGGTGTTTCTCGCCGACGTGGGCAATCCCAATTTCTTCGCGGTGAAGCCGACCGTCGCGCCGAGCGGAAAGCTCGTCGCGATGACGATGAGCGACGTCACCGTGCGCGACACGTCGTGGCCTTCGGATCGGCAGATCGACCTCGGCATCGGCGTGACGGATCTCGGCGGGCATGGCGTCGACTTCATCGCGCGCGGGACCGATCCGTCGTTCAGCCCGGACGGCGCGCGCATCGCGTACGTGAAACGAACCAGCGATCACGAGCACCTCTTCGTCGCGAACGCCGACGGCTCGGAGGCCGTGCAAATCACCGAAGGCCCCGCCGACGACGAGCAGCCCTCGTGGTCGCCCGACGGGAAGAACATCGTCTTCTGCTCCGCACACGGATCCGAAGACGAGCTCACGCAGGCGAACTTGTTCGTCGTGAAAGCGGATGGCTCGGGCCTCGTGCAATTGACGGAGGGCGATCGCATCGCGTGTCACCCGACGTGGGCGAAGGATGGCTGGGTGTACTTCCACGCGAACGCGACGGGGCGCTTTCACATCTGGCGGCTGCGATTGAATCGCACGACGGAAGGTTGAGCGATATCGTCGAGGCGTGAAGGTCGACATCGACGCGCTCGCGACTTGGATCCTCGAGAAGGCCAACAAACAGCACGGCGTTCCGCTGAACGATTCGCACGTGCGATTCGCCGTGACCGCAGCCGTGACGGACGCCGTGCGCCAAGAGGGCGACGAGCTCCACGTGACGTGCAAGATCGGCGACGTGACGATCGACGAACGCATGTCGCGCACCGCCGCGGAAAATCTCTTCGCGCCTGCTCCGCCACATGTCGACCCGCCGCCGCGCAAGCACGAGCCCGCGCGTGCGCCACCACGAGACAACAAAGAAAGCGAGCCCGACCCCCGCATTTTCGGGATCAACCCGAATCTCTTCGTCATCTGCGTGATGCTGGTCGTGTCGCTCCTGATCTTGGCGGTGACCGTCGCGGAGCTGCACCACGAACACGGCGCAGAGGAACGCAAAGACGAGAAGCACGAGATGCATCGCTGACCTTGCGCGCGTTCCAAAACGCACTACCGTCACCGGCCTTAGTCATGCGCTTACTCGGTTTGCTTCTCGCGACAGCTTGCGTCGTGGCGTGCTCGCGCTCCGCGCTCGACATCGATGTGTTCGGCGCGGACGGCGGACCCACCTCGTGCCCCGCGGATGCGGGGGTGAACGTCGGGACGCCGGCGCGGACGAGCACGTTCCAACAAGTCGGTCCGATCGTCATCGATCCCGAGGACGATTTGCTCCTCGTGATCGGCGGTCTCTCCGGCAACGACGATGCCTCGAAAAAAATCAGCGCAGTGAATCTCGGGAGCGGCGCGCCCGTCCCGCTGACGCGCGCGGGTGACGCGACCGTCGCGCTCGGCAACGGCGGACGCGCCGTGTGGGACGCACGCAATCATCGCGTCATCGTCCTCGGCGACTCGCTCTCGTTTTGGGATCCGAGCCAACCACCGGACATGTCGCAAGTCTTCTCGTTGAAGATCCAAGGGACCGAGGCCGTGCTCGCGCATCTTCCCGTTTTCCCCGACGGCGAAACAGGCGACATTCCGCTCGCCGCGGCGATCGATCCGCTCGGGTCGCGTCTGCTTGTGATTCCAGAGAAAGGAAGCGTCGCAGGTCCGGTGAAGACGTGGGCGCTCGATCTCGGATCGGATTCGTGGTCGCTCTTCGCGTCCGACAATCAAGCCGCGCTGCAGAACATGCAATTCGTGTCCGCGACGTACGACGCGCCATCGAACAGGCTCATCGCGATCGGCCAAGGAAAAATGTGGACGCTCCCTCTCGACGCGCCCACTGCGTGGACGCCCATCGACGGAACGTTCCCGCCCGCGATGGACGAATACTCGAACGTGCTCGGCGGCGGACCGTCGCTCGTGTGGGACGACGATCTCTGCGCGTACGTCGTCAGTTTCACCGACGGCTTCTGCCTCTATCAAGTTTGGCGCGTCGACATCGGCGCGAGCACGTTCACCGCGACGGCGCTCGGCGTGTCGCCGCAACCCGAGCCGCGTTACGGCCGCGGGATGGCCGCGTTCGACGTGCATCGCAAGAACTTCGTCTTCGGCGGCGCATTCGACTGCGAGTACGAGCACGACTACGTCGCCGCCTCGACCGACTTCGTCCCGGTGACCCCATGAAGAGACTCTTCGCTTTTGTTTTCGTGATCGCGTGCGGTGGAAACGTCGACGTGCATCCCGACTTCGACGCATCGGGAAATCCCGTCGGCGACGCGGGCCCCGTTCTCGAGCCGGACGCGACGCTGCCGGGCATCACGCGCAACGGATGGACGTGGACGAAAGGTCCGCAAGGCGCGGACCTCTACGGCGTTTGGGGAAGCAGCGCGAGCGACGTGTGGTTCGTCGGCGCGGCGGGAACGATCATGCACTTCGATGGTCACGCGTTCACCGCATCGGACAGCGGATCGAGCGCGGAGCTTCGCGGCGTATGGGGCAGCGCGGCGAACGACGTGTGGGCCGTCGGTCGTCCGTATTGGGCAGCGGGTGACGCGGAGATCCTTCACTTCGATGGAAGCGCGTGGTCGGTCTCTCAAAAAATTCCGACGAGCGAGCTCTACGCCGTGTGGGGCAGCGCAGCGAACGACGTGTGGGCCGTCGGCGTGAAGGGACTCACGGCGCACTTCGACGGAAAGACGTGGACGACGATCCCGTCGAGCACGCAAAACGATTTGAACGGCGTGTGGGTAGCGCCCGATCACTCCGCGTGGGCCGTCGGCACGTCCGCGCCGTTCGGCACGTCGAGCACGATCATCCGCTGGACGGGAACGTCGTGGGTCACGATGCCGTCGCCTGACAACCAACGCGGCGAGTTCGCGCACGTGTGGGGAACGAGCGCGAGCGACGTGTGGCTCGCGGGCCAAGCGCAACTCGACACGACCGCGCCCGGCCTCGACCCGAGCGGCTATCTCGTTCACTGGAACGGCAGCAGCTGGGACGCGCCGTTCGTCGACAAGACATTTTCGACGCCGCTCCGCGCCGTCTTCGGATCGAGCGCATCGCAAGTCGTCGCCGTCGGCTCGGCGAACGCGGCGCTCGCGTGGAATGGATTGACGTGGACCGCGAGCAACTTGCCCGGCGATTTCGAATCGACTTGGGGAAGCGCGCCGAACGACATTTGGGCCGTTGGTCTCGGCGGCGTCATCGCGCACTTCGACGGCGCGTGGACGGAGCTCTCGCCACCGCCGCCCGCGCGCGGCGTCTACACGGCGGCAGCGATTTGGTCGAACGGTCCGAACGACGCGTGGATCGCGGGCAACGGCGCCGTGAGCACGGAGCTCTTGCATTGGGATGGTCACGCGTGGAACCCGTCGTCGATCGCGGCGACGTCGCCCGCGTGGCTCTACGTCTACGCGCTCTGGGGAACGAGCGCGTCGAACATGTGGGCCACCGGAACGGGACCGAAATCGCAAAGCGGACGCATCGCTCACTTCGATGGCACGACGTGGAAGACGATGTTCGATCAAGACGGCAACTACGAGTTCCTCGGCGCGTGGGGCGCGAGCGACAGCGACGTGTGGTTCGCGGGCGGCAACGGTTCGCTCGTGCATTGGGACGGCGCGAACATGACGCCCATGCCGCTGAGCACACAGGACTCGCTCTTCGCGGTGCGTGGATCGAGCGCGACCGACGTGTGGCTCGCGGGCAACACGAACGAAGATCTCACCGTGCGACACTGGAACGGAAGCGCGTGGTCCGTCGCGTACACGGGCTCTGGATTCATCACGAGCTTGTACGTCGCGTCACCGAGCGACGTGTGGGGCGTCGGTTGGGAAGGCAGCGCGGTGCACTACGACGGATCGACGTGGACGAGCATGACGCTTCCGCGCGACGTCGGATCGATTTGGGGAAGCAGCGCGAGCGACATTTGGGCTGTTGGATATTTCGGCGCGGTGCTCCACTACGACGGCGCCGCGTGGTCGTTCGTGCCGATCACCGAAGAGAGCTTCGCGGGCGTCAGCGGATCGGGCGCGCTCGACGTGTGGATGGTCACCGAGCACGGCGCGATTCTCCATCACCCGTGATCGAATAGAGCGACGTGCCGCGGACGTTCTCGTCGACGATGAGCGGTTGGCGCATCGAGGGGAACGCGCGCTGGTCGCAGTCGGCGCGCTCGCACGTGCGACACGTCACGCCGACGGGCGTGCAGATCCCCGGGTTCTCGAGATCGACGCCATCGGAGTAGACGAGCTCCTTCGCGTGCTCGAGCTTGCACCCGAGCCCGATCGCCATGACCGGCTGCTGCGCGTGATATCCGCCGCTGTCTTTTTGGATCGTGCGCGCGAGACAGAAGAAGGGCTCGCCGTCCGGCATGCGCGAGAGTTGGATGCGGATCATGCCGGGCGTGAGAAACGCGGCGAAGATGTTCCACCGCGGGCACGCGCCGGAGAAGCGCGCGATGCGAATGCCCGACGCGGAGAATCGCTTCGAGATGTTCCCCGCGACGTCGATGCGCACGAAGTGAAACGGCACGCCCTCCGCGCCCGGCTTTCGCAGCGTCGTCAGCCTGTGACACGTCTGCTCGAAGCCGACGCGAAAGCGCCGCCCGATGACGTCGAGATCGTAACGCTCTTCGCGCGCCGCCTTGAGAAATGACTCGTACGGCATGAGCAGCGCGCCGGCGAAATAGTTCCCGAGCGCGACGCGTGCGAGCGCGCGCGACGCGTCCGACGTGAGGTTGCGATCGCGGTCGACGATGTGCGCGATCGCGTCGTGCTGCGTGAGCATTCCGATTTGGTACGCGAGCTGAAAGCTCCGGCTGCGCGTCGGGAGGAGCTCGGAGAGCGTGAGGATCTTCTTTTCGGGATCGAAGCGCCGGAGCGTCTCGCGGCCTCGCTCGGTGCGTGCAATCTGCACGGAAACTTTGAGGTCTCTCTCGAGGTGCTTCACGAGCCCTTGGTAGATCTCCTCCGTGTGGAGCTTGTGCTTGTGGACGAGCTCGTCGGCGCTCGCTTCGAGCGCGGGGAAGTGGTTCGCGTTTCGCTGGATGAGATCGCTCACTTCTTCCGACGGCATCTGCGTCGTCGTCGCCAAATCGACGTCGTCGCGCTCGACGATGCGAGAGGAGAGATCGTCGGCCGTTTCCTTCGCGGTGCGATACGCGCGATACAAGGTGATGACCGCGCGCGCCGCGGCGGGTGACGTGGCCGCCATGTCGCGCAGCTCGACCGGCGTCAGCGCGGGATCCTCGAACATCGGATCGGCGAACGCCTCCATCAAGTCCGAGACGAGCCGCGCATCTTCGTCGCTCGCAAATTGCGCGAGGTCCACGTTGAATTGTTGCGCGAGCTTCACGAGGAGCGGCGCGGGGAGCGGCCGCTTGTGGTTCTCGATCAGGTTCAAATAGCTCGCTGAAACGCCGAGCTTGGTCGCGAGGTCCGCCTGGCTCAGCCCCTCACGCCGCCTGAGGGCCCGAACCTTGCTCCCAAAACGCACGTCAGTCATGACGCAAACCGTAGCACCTCTAATTATTTACTTCATCGACAATGTGACAGCATGTAACTGACAATCGTTTACATCTGTTTCTGGCCGTAACCGCTCGTTTCATTGACTTGTTAACCCACCACACGCATGTTCTGACGCGACGCACCAATGGAGATTCTGACGAAAGACGCGCTGGAGTTCGTGACGGAATTGCAGCGCACGTTCGGAAAGACCATCGCCGAGCTCATCGAGCGCCGCGGTCGCCGGACGAGCTTCGATTTTCTCCCCGAGACGAAGCACATCCGTGACGGAAATTGGACGTGCGCGCCGGCGCCCGCCGACATCCGCGATCGCCGCGTCGAGATCACGGGCCCGTGCGACAAGAAGATGATCATCAACGCGCTCAACTCGGGCGCGCACGTGTTCATGGCCGACTTCGAGGACGCGACCTCGCCGACTTGGTCGAACGTCGTCTCCGGTCAAGCGAACCTCTACGCGGCGGTTCGCCACACGCTCACCTTCGAGACGCCCGAAAAGAAATACCGAATCGGCGACGAGCCCGCGGTCCTCTTCGTCAGGCCGCGCGGGCTTCACCTTCCCGAGAAGAACATCGTCGTCGACGGCGCACCCGCGCGCGGCGCGCTCGTCGATTTCGGTTTGTTCTTCTTTCACAACGCGCGCGAGCAAATCGCGCGAGGCACCGGCCCGTACTTCTACCTGCCGAAGCTCGAGAGCCACCTCGAAGCGCGCTTGTGGAACGTCGTCTTCTTGCATGCGCAGCGCGCGCTCGGCATTCCGGCCGGCACGATCAAAGCGACCGTGCTCATCGAGACGCTCCCCGCCGCGTTCGAGATGAACGAGATCCTCTACGAGCTCCGCGAGCACTCCGCGGGCCTCAACTGCGGGCGCTGGGATTACATCTTCTCGTTCATCAAGAAACAACCGAACGCGATCCTGCCGGACCGCGCGACCGTGACGATGGACAAAGGGTTCTTGTCCGCTTACTCGCGCCTCCTCGTCGAGACGTGCCACAAGCGCGGCGTCCACGCGATGGGCGGGATGGCCGCGCAGATCCCGATCAAGAGCGACGCGGCGAAGAACGAAGCGGCGCTCGCGAAGGTGCGCGCCGACAAGTTGCGCGAAGTGAAGAACGGCCACGACGGCACATGGGTCGCGCATCCGGGTCTCGTGCCGGTCGCGCTCGAAGTATTCGACGCGCACATGCAGGGCGAAAACCAAATCGCCGCTGCCCGAGAAGCGAGCGGCGTGACGCGCGAGGATCTCCTCGCGGTTCCCGAAGGTCCCCACACGATGGAAGGCCTTCGTCACAACATCCGCGTCGGCGTCCAGTACATCGAAGCGTGGCTCCGCGGTCAGGGCTGCGTCCCGCTCTACGACTTGATGGAAGACGCGGCGACCGCGGAGATCTCGCGCGCCCAGGTCTGGCAATGGTTGCACAATGCAACCGTTCTCGATGACGGCGCCGCGCTGACCAAAGAGCGCTACCTCGCGATCGCGTCGGAAGAAGTTGCCAAGCTGCCCGATGCAAAACGCTTCGCAGAGGCTCGCAAGCTCTTCGATGCGCTCGTCCTCGCCGATCGATTCGAAGAATTTCTCACGCTGCCTGCATACGAACGTCTGACTTCAGGAGAAGAGCCATGAGCGCCGCAGTTTCGCTTCCGAGTCTCGTCACGAATCGTCGTTTTCAAGGAATCGTGCGGCCGTATTCGCAAGCCGACGTGACGCGCCTCCGCGGAACGGTCCATGTAGAATACACGCTTGCGCGCCTCGGCGCCGAGCGCTTGTGGACGCTCCTCCACGAAGAGCCGTACGTCGCCGCGCTCGGCGCGCTCACGGGAAACCAGGCGGTTCAGCAAGTGCGCGCGGGGCTCCAGGCGATTTATCTCTCGGGCTGGCAGGTCGCCGCCGATGCGAACTCCGCGGGACGCATGTATCCCGACCAGAGCCTCTACCCGGTCGACAGCGTACCGAACGTCGTTCGCCGCATCAACGCGGCGCTGCTTCGCGCGGATCAGATCGAGCACAGCGAAGGCAAAGACGATCATCACTGGCTCGCCCCAATCCTCGCGGACGCGGAAGCCGGGTTCGGCGGGCCGCTCAACGCGCACGAGCTGATGAAGAGCATGATCGAAGCGGGCGCCGCGGGCGTGCATTTCGAGGATCAGCTCGCGAGCGAGAAGAAGTGCGGACACATGGGCGGCAAAGTGCTCGTGCCGACGTCGCAGTTCATTCGCACGCTCGTCGCGGCTCGCCTCGCCGCGGACATCTACGACGTGCCGACGATCCTCGTCGCGCGCACGGACGCCGACAGCGCGAAGCTCATCACGAGCGACGTCGACGAGCGCGACCTGCCGTTCATCACGTCGAAGGACCGTACGCCCGAAGGCTTCTTCCACTTGAAGAGCGGCGTCGAGACGGCCATCGCGCGCGGCCTCGCGTATGCGCCGTACGCGGATTTGATTTGGTGCGAGACGTCGACGCCCGATTTCGAAGCAAGCCAAGCGATTCGCCGAAGGCATCCACGCAAAGTTCCCCGGCAAGATGCTCGCGTACAACTGCTCGCCGTCGTTCAACTGGAAGAAGAACCTCGACGACGCGACCATCGCGAAGTTTCAGCGAGAGCTCGGTGCGATGGGGTACAAATTCCAATTCGTCACGCTCGCGGGATTCCACGCGCTCAACCACGCGATGTTCGAGCTCGCGCGCGGCTACAAAGCGCGCGGCATGGCGGCGTACTCCGAATTGCAACAAGCGGAGTTCGCGTCGGAAGCGAACGGGTACACGGCAACGCGCCATCAGCGCGAAGTCGGCACCGGGTATTTCGATCAGGTCGCCGAGGTGATCAGCGGTGGTGCGGCATCGACGTTGGCCCTCGAGGGGTCGACGGAAGAAGCGCAGTTCTAGGGACATCCAGCCCCCGGCGGCGGCGAAGCCGACGCCCAGAGAGGGCACGAACGCGCCCAGTCGCGAAACGACGCATGTAGACTGTGCGCAATCTTCATGTACGTCAATCAATCCATCCAGCGCGCGCTCGGTGTCACCGCGTTCGGATCCACGCTCCTTCGCGTCGATCCCGATTACTCGTCGTTGCGATTCGCGGTGACGCGGCTCGCGGCGAAACCGAAGGACGCATTCGACGAGGCGCGCGCGGGAGCGGAGCGCGTGCGCGCGGCGATTCGCGCGCTCGAGGTCGACGATCGCGACGTGCAATCGGGCGACTCGTCGCTCGCGGAGGAGTACGCCGGATACAACCAGGATCGGAAGATGGTCGGCTTCCGAGCGTCGGTGACGTTTCACGCGATCGTGCGCGATTTCAAGATCGTGGAGCCCGTGCTCGTCGCGGTCGTCGATGCGGGCGCGGACCGCGTGTATTCGGTGCATCACAAAACGTCGAAGCTGCGCGAGCTCCGCGTGACGGCGCGAACGCGCGCGGTGGAAGCGGCGCGCGCGAAGGCGGAGCAATATGCGGCGGCCGCCGGCGGCAAAGTCGGGAAGGTGATTCACATCGAAGACGTGAACCCCGACGAGCTCTCGCGCCGCAGCCACTTGCCCGACGTGGATCTCTCCGCGGAAGACGGCGACAACGCCGCGCACAACCCGGGCTCGATCACCGTGGCAGGCGCGGTGCTCGCGTGCTTCGCGCTCGTGTGATTCTCATTTGCGCACGGCGACGCACTGCCCGCTCTGGCACGCGGCGTGAAAGAGATCGACGGACTCCACGGGCTCGCATCGCACGCGCGGGAGCGCGCAGTCGACCATGGCGCATCGTTGCATGCTGCGATCGAGATCGACTTTGCGCTCGCCGCGTGGCTGCGAAGGACAGCCTGCGCAACATCCCGCGAAGCTCGTGACGACGCACTCGTCGTTTCTCGCACACGTGCCGTTGGAAGAAGGAGACGGCGTGACGACGGAGGCGGAAGGCGGAGGCGGAGTCTCGGACGGAGTCGGAGTCGGAGACAGAGACGGAGTCGGAGACAGAGACGGAGTCGGAGACTGAGAGGGAGTCGGAGTCGGGGACGGGTTTTCCGTCGGCGACGGGCACGCCACGAGAAGCGTGCAGAATGCAATCGAGCGTGCCGGCTTCACAGCTCGTCGGGGGATGCGATTTTTCCCGCGATCGCGCTCGCGGCGACGACCAGTGGGCTCGCGAGATAGACTTTTCCGGGGCCGCTGCGGCCCGGGAAATTGCGGTTGATCGCGCTCACCGTGACTTGATCGGGCGAGTCGCTCACGCCGGGGCCCGCCTTGATGCACGCGCCGCACGACGGGTCGACCGTCTCCGCGCCCGCGTCGCGGAACACGTCGAGGTAACCCTTTTTCTCGGCGTAGCGGCGAATGTTCTGCGAGCCGAACTGGATGTAGAGACGCACGCCGGGCGCGATGTGCTTTCGCGCGCAGCACGCTCGCGTACATGTCCATGTCCGCTTTTTTTCCGCCGGTGCACGAGCCGCCGTACGCGATGTCGATCTTCACGTCGCCCTTTTGGTGGAGCGCGTCGAGCGAGATGCCGTTGCGCGGATCGCCCGGCGTCGCGACCATCGGCACGATCGCCGCGAGGTCCACCTCGAACGTCGCGCAATACGTGGCCCCGGGATCCGCGCGCACGATGCGCTTGCGAACGTCTTCCGCGACGAGACCGCGCTGCTTGACGAGATATTCGACGACGACTTCGTCCGCTTCGATGATCCCCGTGAAGCCGCCCGCTTCGACGGCCATGTTCGTGAGCGTCGCGCGTTCGTCGAGCGGGAGATGCGCGACCGCGTCGCCCGCGAATTCGATCACCTTGCCGATGCCGTCACCGCTCTTGAAGAACGGCATCGCGAGGATGTGGAGCATCACGTCTTTGGCGCACACGCCCGCGCGCATCTTTCCGCGCAAGACGAAGCGCGCGGTCTCGGGGACGGTGACGCGAACGTCTTTGGTGAACCACGCGTTCGCCATGTCCGTCGAGCCGACGCCGAACGCGAAGCACCCGAGCGCGCCCGCCATGCACGTGTGCGAATCGGTTCCGGCGACGAGCTGACCGGGAAGCGCGAGCTCTTCGATCACCATGTTGTGACAAATCGCTTCCGACCCGACGAGCTTTCCGTCGCGGTGCACTTCTCCGTAGAGCTTGATGCCGTGCTTCTTCGTGAAGCCGTCTTGCACCGTGGCGAGCTTCTCGGCTTGCTCCTTGAGGCCCATGTCGCGATGCGCTTTGGGCATGATCAAATCGAGGAACGTGAGGTGATCGCGGAACGCGAAGACGCTCTCCGGATCGGTAACCGTCGCGTTTTCGCCGAGGCCCGCGCGGAAGAGCGCGTCGGCCATCGGCGTGACGTACTCGTGCGAGAAGCGGACGTCGGTGCGCGCGAAGAACGCATCGCCGGGTTTCACCGCTGCGACGCCCGTCTTTCCGGATTTCGCTTCGACGATCGCGTGCGCTGCGAGAATTTTCTCGCAGAGCGTCATCGGGCGCGCGGGCGTCGTGATCGCCGGCGGTGACTCTTCGCCCGCGAGGCGCGCCTTGTTGTACGCGAAGAGCCCGCCGCGCGAGACGATGCCCGCGCTGATCGGATCGAGCCCGCGCGTGAACTCTTCCATCGGAATTTCTTCGCCGCGTTCGATGCGCTCGAGCAGCCCGAAATCCGTGCTCGTGAGAAGCCCGATGTTCTGCGCGTTCTGGCGATAAATCTTCTCGATGCTCTTCGCGACGACGAGCTTGATGCCCGCGTGAAGCTCGCTGTACGGCGCGGTCTCGCGCGAGCTGCCACATCCTTTGGAGATGCCGCTCGCGATGACGGAGAATCCGCCGCCCTTGATCGCGTCCTTCTTCACGCGGTTGCCGCGCAAACCGATGAGGCAATAGCGCGCGAGCGTTTCGTCGTAGTAGTAGCAAACCCAGCCGGGCGTGATTTCATCGGTCGAGATGTTGCTGACGAGCGCGCGCGCGGGATCGAATTTCAACGATTCACGACGATCGAGTTGTGCGTCGAGCAGCTCGGGGTCCTCGGTCACGTAGAGGATGCGCCCTTCGAACTTCACGCCCATGCGAGATCCTTATCATCAAAGTAAGTCGCGCGTGGCCATCGTCACGACGAGTTATCCATCGCACGAGCACGATTGGGTCGGGCACTTCGTGCGTGAGGAAGCGCTCGAGCTCGCGCGCGAGGGCATCGACGTGATCGTGCTGACGACGCGGACGGCAATTTCCGATCAGGGCGTTCGCGCCGTGAATCTCGGTGGAAGCTCTGCGTTTGGCCCGCCTGGCGCGATCGCGCGCATCACGGCTTTTCCGCCTCGCGCGCTCGCGGCGGCGACGTGGGCGGCGCGCGTTCATGCCACGCTGCGTCGTGAATCGTTCACGCGCGTCATCGCGCACTGGGCGGTTCCATCGGCGTGGCCCGCCGCGATGGGCACGAACGCAGAGCTCGAGGTCGTGTCGCATGGGAGCGACGTTCGATTGCTCGTCGCGATGCCGCGCGTCGTGCGCGGTGCGATCGCGAAAGCGCTTTTGCAGCGCGCGTCATCGTGGCGCTTCGTTTCGGAAGACCTGCGAGATCTCTTCATGCGATCGCTCGACGAGGATGATGCGTCGCGCGTTCGAGCGATCGCGACGGTGCGCGCTCCATCGCTCGTCATGCCGGATGTCGCGGCGCGCGCGCGGGCGCTCCGTCAGGAGCTCGGCGCGTTTCGCGTGAGCGTCGGGCGGCTCGTCGCGAGCAAGCGCGTCGACAAAGCGATCGAGAGCGCCGCGCAGAAGCACGAGCTCCTCGTCGTCATCGGAGATGGACCCGAGCGCGCGACGCTCGAACGCCACGCGACGCGATCCGCGGCGCGCGTGCGATTCGTCGGGGACCTGCCGCGCGACGAAGCACTCGCATACGTCGCGGCCGCCGACGCGCTCGTGTTCGCATCGGAGGCCGAGGGCAACTCGACGATCGTCCGCGAAGCGCGCGCGCTGGCGACGCGTCGACGTGATCAGAACGACGCGCTGAACGCGGCACCACCGCCGTGCGCGTCGATCAGCGGAGCGACGAATGCGCTCTTCGGATGTGACGTCTTCGGCGCGGTGACGATCAAAATGAATCCCGCGACGAGCGCCGCCGCGCCGATGCCCACGCCGAAATCCGCGAACCACGCGTACGTCTTCGCTTGATCGTTGTAGTCGACGCCCGCTTGCGTGCAGTGAACGAGCGGCCCGCAATCGGTGTTGCTCTTCGCGCGCGCATCGAGCGCGAGAATGCCGGTTGCGACGCCGACGCCGAGCATCGCGACGCCGACGCCGCCCGTCACCCAACCAATGAGCGCCTGACTGCTGCGTCGCTCGGGCCCGCCGCGATCGATCGGGGCGACGACCGGTGCGTCCTCGAGCGCGGGAATCGACACGCGCTGCGTCGTTCCGTCTTGCTGCACCTCGATGGACGTCTTGAATTCTTTTTTTCCGGGAGCGGAGACGACGATGCCGTGCGCGCCGCGATCGATCGGTGACGCCACGCCCCAAGCGGCTTGCCGCACCGCCGTGCCGTCGATGCGGATCTCGATCTGATCGATCTTGCGCGCCGCCTCGCTCACGTCGATCGCGAGCGTCGCGAATTTGTCTTTGAGCTCGTCGACGTGAACGCGCGCGGCGGCTTCGCGATCTTTGCGGCCGTCTTTGATCGCTTGGCTGAGCGCCTCGTTGTACGCGGCCCACGCCGACGCGAGCTTGCCTTCGTTCTGGCGACAGAACCCGAGGTTGAGCAGCGTGCCGCCGCCGGGGTCGAGACGCTGGCTCTCGGCGAGCTTCGGACAGGCTTCGGTGAAGCGGCCTTTGTCCATCAGCGAGACGCCTTCGTCGAAGAGCGTCTGCGCGAGGGTTTGATCGGCTGCCGTAGACGCATCGGCGCGCGCGCCCGTGGACGCGAGCGCGAAGGCGAGCACGAGGGCAGCGATCGCGGTCCGGCTATTTCCTGTCACGAGAAATACCCGATAGCACGGGCGCGCTCGTGCTGGGCTGCGGATGTGCGCTCGGGACGGTCTCGTGTTGGTGGATGTGCGGACGCGTGGTCGTTGCCGCAGTCGTCGTCGTCGTCGTCGTCGCTACGGTGGCCGTGGCGGTCGGCGGTGGCGGATCGACGTGCGCGACCGAATCGGAGGCGACGGGTTGCGCCACGACGATCGACGCGGGTGGAGGCGGCGTCGTCGAAGTGGTTTCGCGCGTGTTGTTCTGTTTCACGAACATCGCCGTCGCGACGACGCCCGCGAATACGACCGCGACGCCGATCGCGACGGGCCACGCGCGCCGCTTCTTCTCGGGCACGATGACCGACGGCGAGCTGCGCTCTCCCGCATCGAGCGGCCCGAGCGTCTCCGATCCGGGAATGACGAGGCGGCGCAGCGACGGCGCCGATGGAACCGGGCGTGGCGGATTCGTCGTGCCGAAGACGATGCGCTGAATGCGCTCGACGCGCGCGCGCGACTCGGGCGCGAACGGCTCGAGATCGGCGGCGAGCTCGGCGACGTTCGGATAACGATCATCCGGGCTCTTCGCGAGGCACTTGAAGACGACGCCTTCGAGATCGAGCGGCGCGCCGGGCAACACCTCGACGAGTCGCGTGGGCGGATCGGTCGCGATGCGCACGGCGAGGCCGGCCATGCTCTCCGCGTCGAACGGCATGCGCCGCGTGAGGAGCTCGTAGAGCACGACGCCGAGCGACCAGATGTCGCTGCGCTCGTCGGCCTTCGAAGCGCTCTGCATTTGCTCCGGCGACATGTAGAGCGGCGAGCCGAACACGGCGTCCGTCGTCGTCACCGTTCCCTCGGCGCGTATGTCCGTCGAGAGCGCCTTCGACACGCCGAAGTCGAGCACCTTGATCATGTCGCTGCCGTCCGGCCGGCGCGCGCGGAACAAATTTCCCGGCTTGAGATCGCGATGCACGATGCGCGCGGCGTGCGCCTCCGCCAGTCCTTCGCACGCTTGCAAAACGTAATCGACGGCTTGCTCGATGGGCAGCTTGCCTTCGCGCTCGAGTGCTTGCGAGAGATCGTCACCCTCGAGCAGCTCCATCACCATGAACGGTTGCCCGTTGTCGAGTGTGCCAACGTCCGACACGTGAACGACGTGGTCGCTCTTCAAGAGCGCCGAGGCCTTCGCCTCCGTGAGAAAGCGCGCGTTTGCCTGCGACGACTTCGCGTTGTGCGTGAGCACCTTCACCGCGACGCGTTGATTGAGCTGCACGTGGCGAGCCGCCACGACGACGCCCATTCCGCCGACAGCGAGGACACGCTCGACGCGATACCGCCCCGCAAGGACGTCGCCCTCGCGGACCGGCGCGTCGTGTTCGAGACCAACGCCCATCTCAACATTCGAGAGTAAAGGGATGCGACCCTCGGGGCAACTCAACCTGGCAAAATACCCAGGCGACTGTCATAGGTGTACGATAATGAAGTCATGAGAGCGCGCTTTCTTGTTTGGCTTTTTTGGCTGGGAGCGGCGCTTTTGGCTCTCGGGGCGTGTCAGCTCATCGCGGGCATCGACGATCGAACGGTTTGGGATGGCGGAGTCAGCAGCGAAGGTGGCGGCGATGCTGGAGTCGATCCGTGCACCGCGCCCGACGTTCCGCCTGCGCCGCCGCTCAGCACGTCGTCCTCGAGCGACGCCGTCACGATCACGGCCGCGCTCTCGCAGATCATGCTCGGCGAGACGGATGGTGGTCCGTTTTACGGATTCAATCTCGACAAGACGTGCACGTGCCCGAGCAAGGACTCGTGTCAGCGGCCGGCGAGCCAACCGACTGCGTGCGACGATCCGAACGGCGTCGACGACTACGCGCGTCGCATCTTCGAGCAGATCAACAGCCTCTCGCCCGACGGCGGGCTCATCAACGAATCCACGTTCAACAGCGCGCTGACGAAGGGCCTCTCGGGGGCTCTCATTCAAGTCTCCGGTTACAACGGGCAGAAGGACGACGGCGAGGTCACCGTCACCGTGTACGCGTCGCAAGGCTTCGAAGGCTATCCGACGTCGAAGCCCGCCCTCGATGGCGGCGACCGCTGGGTGATCGATCCGTCGTCGTCGAGCGGGCAGTTCTCGACGACGAACGCGTACGTCGCGAACTACACGCTCGTCGCGTCGCTCGGATTTCCGATCACCGTCGGCAGCACGTACTCGCAGTCGGTCACGATCCAACTCGACAACGGTCTCATCCGCGCCGACTTGCAAATGAGCGGCAACGCGCTCGTGAAGATGACCGGCGTGCTCGGCGGGCGCTGGGACCCGGCGAAGTTTCTCCCGAGCCTTCAAGACGTGCCCGATCCGGTGCAATCCGGCAGCTACTTGTGCGGCCCCGACTTCACGTATCAACTCTTGAAGACGATCATCTGCGACAACGTCGACGTGAACGACTCGCCCGCCAACGACGGCACGGGCGTGTGCAACGCGGTGTCGATGGGGCTCGCGTTCGAAGCCGTGCCCGCGAAGCTCGGCGACGCGGGCTCGGTGATCACGCCGACGCAACCGTGCGGCGCGGGTTGGAAGGATCAGTGTCCGTAAGTCACGGACTGACTACTGTTGCTTGCGCGAGAAGGCGGGAACGTCCCAGTCGTGATCGAGCTCGGGGAAGCTCTGCGCGCGCTCGCGCATCGGCAAACGCGGCTGGCTCTGGCGCGCTTCCGCGGTGTGCGCGGCGCGCGTGCTCTGTTGTTGTTGCTGGCGCGCGGCGAACACTTCGTTCGGCTGCTTCGACTGCGCCTGCGAGGCGAGCGCGCGGAGCTGTTGTGAAGGAATGGTTTGGGGCGCGCTGAAGCTCTGCGGGCGAGCCTGCGAAGCCGCCGCGAGCGATGCGCTCTCCGCCGCGCGTTGAATCGCGTCGAAGCCCGTCGCGATGACGGTGACCTTGACGTTCTCGCCGAGCGACTCGTCGATGCTCGCGCCGAAGATGATGTTCGCGTCTTCGTGCGCTTGCTCTTGCACGAGCGACGCGGCCTCTTGGATTTCCTTCATCTTCAAGTCGGGTCCGCCGACGACGTTGATGAGGACGCCCGTCGCGCCTTCGACCGAGATGTCGTCGAGGAGCGGCGACTGAATCGCCATCTCGGCTGCGATGCGCGCGCGCGAGGCGCCCTTCGCGATGCCGGTGCCCATGAGCGCGCGACCCATGTTGTTCATGACGGTCTTCACGTCGGCGAAGTCGACGTTCACGATTCCGTTTTGCGTGATGAGATCGCTGATGCCCTTCACGGCTTGGAAGAGGACTTCGTCGGCCTTGCGGCACGCGTCGATGAACGTGAGATCGTCGTCGCCGAGGAGGAGGAGCTTCTGGTTCGGGATCGTGATGAGCGTGTCGACGTGCTCGGCGAGCTGCGCGAGTCCGATCTCCGCGCGGCGCGCGCGCTGGCGGCCTTCGAAGAGGAACGGCTTCGTCACGACGCCGACGGTCAGCGCGCCTTCTTCTTTGGCGAGCTGCGCGACGACGGGAGCACAACCGGTTCCGGTTCCACCGCCCATGCCCGCGGTGATGAACACCATGTCGGCGCCCGTGACGAGCTCCTTGATTCGCTGAACGTCTTCGAGCGCCGCTTTGCGACCGCGCTCCGGGTCGGCGCCCGCGCCGAGTCCCTTGGTCACGTTCGATCCGATGGCGAGCTTCGTCGGCGCGGCGTTGGCGTTGAGCGCCTGCGCGTCGGTGTTGACGACGATGAACTCGACGCCCTCGAGCCCGAAGTTGATCATCGTGTTGACCGCGTTGCCGCCGGAGCCGCCGCAGCCGATGACCTTGATGCGCGCCTGGTACTCCTGCGTTTCGTCCGCGAACTCGATGCTGAAGCCCATGTGATCTTCCTCCCGACCGCGCGCTTCTCGATGACTCGCGCGACGTTGGACCATCGCTACGGGATCAAAGGCAATTGGGCCAAGAAAACGCAGATCGATTTCCGTTACCATTCGGTTCATGCGTCTTCGTTTTCTGCAGGTGATGTTTGGCGCCATTTTCGGCGGTGTCGCGCTCGTAGCGCTGATCCTCAGCATCGCGAACAAATCGGCGGCCGCGCTCCCAGCAGTCCTCGTCCCAGGCTTCATCGCGACGGTCGCCGTGCTCGTGTTCGAAGTGCAGATTCGCGGTCTCCGCGCGAAGGGCCGCGCGGTGCGCGAGAACATCGAGGCGATCGCGGCGAAGGTCTTCGACGCGCCGGGCGTCGTGCAAGCGGGCTACGACATGAGCGTCACGTCGGGCGCGCTCGGCGCGTCGATGTCGGCGCTCGAGAACGACGTCGGCTTCACGGCGGACGGCACGCACGGTGGCGTGCGCGTGTCGGCCGCGAGCCACGCATCCACGCTCGGCAGGCAGATCGGAGAGTTCTCGCACGTGTACTCGCACGTCGTCGTCGACATGCGCGGTCTCGAGATCCCGTTTCGTTTGAGCAAAGAAGGAGTCGGCAGCGCGCTCGTGCACGTCACGGGTCTCGGCAAAGACGTTCCGACGGGCGACGCGGCGTTCGACAAAGTATGGAACGTCAACGCCGACGAAGGCCTCGCGCGCGACGTGCTCACGGATTCCATTCGCACGAAGCTCATGGAGCTCAAAGCGGGCGTGTCGTCCGTGAGCCAAGACTTCGGCGTCGGAACGATGAGCGTGATCCTCACGCGTCACGGTCTCGCGATTCGTTGGCCGGGTCCGATCGATCCCGCGTTCGCCGTGTACTTGCGCGATCTCCTCCTCGAGATGCGCACGCGCATTCTCGCGTACGTCGATCGTCAAGCCGCGCGCGGCGGCGCAGCCGATGGTTACCGCGTGATCGCGGAGCCCGCGCCGGGCGCGGAGCCGCTCGACTCGCTGCCTACGGAAGCAGAAGAAAAATCGAGGCTCCGATCCTAGTTGGTGTTCGCGAGGCTCACGCAGCCGCGGTGAACGAAGTACCAATTCGGTTGATGCGCGGCCGGCGCGGGATCACGCACGAGGACCCAGTTTCCGTCTTTCGACACGTAACGCCAGCGAAGCGCTTTGCCGTCGGCGATTGCGCCGAGCGTGTTGCCGGGCGTCGCGGGCACGCGCCATGGCTCCACGTTGCCGTAGCCCGCGTGATCGCTGCAGCCGCTTCCCGCGTAGTGCATGTGCGTGAGCGACCCGTCGCCGGCGAGATCGTTGTGCATGCCGTTCGTGTACGTCGCCATGAAGTGCGGCGTGTCGATCTCTTGCGGTGAGCCGCAGAGCTGACCGTTCTTCTTCGATTGCGCCGAGACGTCGTTCCCGTCGACCCACGCGCAGTGATCGAACTGTTCGCCGAAGATCATTCCCCAGCGATACGACGCGCCGTTCTCGTTGCCGGGTCCTTTCGAGAATTGCGCGTTGCCTTGCACCGCGTCGTGCCAATTCGGATACGCGTTGCCGATGACGAACGAGTTGGGCGCGTAGGAGATCGTCGTGATGCGCGACACCTCTTCGATCGCGAGCGCATCATCGCTCGTGGCGATGTCACTCGTGCCCGAGCAAGCACTGAGAAGGAGCGCGCTCAAGATGACTTTGTGCATGCGCATCTCGAGTGCAGCGTGCATGCCACGACGCGAATCGCAAATGCCCCGTATTTTGCGCGCGACGGCGAGGATCGCGATCGATCCGCCTTTGGATGATTCGTCGTGGGGTTTTACCCCCCAGCGATTAGAACGCGGCTTTGATCCAATCCCACAAGCGGGATGACGGGGGCGGGGCGGCTTCGGTGAGCGACACGTGCGACGACGCGCGGAATCGCGAGTGCGACGGGGCGTGCTGATCGGCTCGTGGTGCATGTGCGCGTTGAGGATCGATTGCGCGCCGAACTTCACGAGACCGACGCCCGTCGAATACTGCGGGCCTTGCACGAGCTGCGTGATGCCTTTGACGCCGATGGGGTAACCGATGCGCACGGGCATGCCGAGCACTTCTTCGGCGAGCTCGGGCATGCCCTCGAGGAGCACCGCGCCGCCCGTGAGCACCGCGCCAGCGGAGAGCATCTCGAGCATGCCGGTGTCTTCGATGCGTTTGCGGATCGCGGCGAACATTTCTTCGACGCGCGGCTCGACGATGTCGACGAGCACGCGGCGCGCTGCGCGACGAGGCGCGTGGCCGCCGACGCCGGGCACTTCGATTTCCTCTTCGTCGCCGACGAGCCTGCCGAGCGCGCAGCCCGAGAGACGCTTGATGCGATCGGCTTCGGCCATCGGCGTGCGAAGACCCGCGGCGATGTCGCTCGTGATGTTGTTCCCGCCGACGGGGATCACGCTCGTGTGCGCGATGCCGCCGTCGACGTAGAGGAGGATGTCCGTCGTGCCGCCGCCGATGTCGATCACTGCGGCGCCGATTTCTTTTTCGTCGTCCGAGAGAACCGCTTCGGCGCTCGCGAGCGCTTCGAGCACGACGTCGGCGACGACGAGGTTGCAGCGCTCCGCGCAACGAATGACGTTCTGCACGCAGCTCGTCGCGGCCGTGACGAGGTTCACCTTCGCGCCGAGTCGCACGCCGCTCATGCCGATCGGATCGCGAATGCCGTCTTGCGCGTCGACGATGTACTCGCGCGGGAGCACGTGGAGGATCTGTCGGTCCGCATCGACGGGAATCGCGCGCGCGCCTTCGAGCACGCGCTCGACGTCGACGCGCGTGACCTCGCCGCCCGCGATCGCCGCGACGCCGTCCGACGTTTGCGATCGGATGTGGCTGCCCGCGACGCCCGCGTAGACCGTGCGAATCTCGACGCCCGCCATCGTCTGCGCGGCTTCGATCGCGTCTTTGATCGAGCGCACCGTCCAATCGATGTTGGAGACGATGCCTTTGCGAAGCCCGCGACACGGGACCGTGCCGACGCCGAGGATGGTGATGCCGTCACCTTCCACTTCGCCAACGACGGCCGACACTTTGGTCGTTCCGATGTCGAGTCCGACGACGATTTCCGATTCCGAGGGCGAGTTGTTCATCGCATCGCCAGGATGTACGTGTTGCGGATTTCGGCCAACAAAACGGCTCAGAATGCAGACACGGTGAAGGTCAGCCCGAGCGGCGCGCCGTGCGCTCCCGGTGTGACGCTCCACGCGAGATCCGTGCGGACGGCTGTGCGCTTCGTCGGGATCGCGTAGGCCACGAGCGCAACGAGCGCGGCGCCGACTTGGACGGTGGAATCGGCGATGAGAACAACAGACCACCCAATGCCCGCGCGCAGCACGCCCGGAAGCGCCGCCGCGATCGCCGGACCCACGAGCGGCAGATACAAAAGATCGTACGCGTGATCCGTGCATCCATTGCAGGTCGCATCGCTGACGGCCGCGATGGCCACGCTCGACGTGTAGAAGGTGGCCCACACAATCACGCCGCCGTCGATGACCGCGGTGTCGCGGTGCCACTCGACGTGCACGTTCGGATCCGCGTGGGCGACCGAACAGGCGACGAGCGCGAACGCCACGATGTGCTTTGCAAAGCGCGCCATTCAGAACGCCGCGAGCGAGAACGTCAGCCCGAGCGGCGCGCCGCGTGCTCCGGGCGTGACCATCCAGGTCGGTGAATGCTCGCGCGCGGTGACCACGACGCGTTTCGTCGGAATCAAATCGGCGACGAGCGCGACGAGCCCGCTCGCGATCTGAAACGCCGAATCCGCGACGAGGATCACCGACCACGCGGGGCTCTCGCGTTGCACGCCGGGAAGCGCCGCGGCGATCGCGGGTCCCACGAGCGGCAGATACAAAAGATCGTATCCGTGATCGGTGCACGACCCGTTGCACACCGCATCGCCGATCCAACCGGCGAAGACACTCATGATGTAGAAGCCGGCCATCGAGACCGCCGCCGCTTCGACGACTTCTTGATCGCGCCGCCACTCGATGTGCCCATTCGGCGGAAGCGGGCCGCCGGTGTAGGGATGCTCCTCGGCGTGGAGGCTCGTCGTGACGAGCATCGTTGCGAGGACGAAGCGCGCGCCGATCATCGAACTCGCGCGACCACTCTCTCCGGGCGCGCGTCGTTGTCGAGAAGGATCGCGTCCGGCTTCTGCCCGCGGTGATCGAGCTCCGTCGCGACGCGCGCGGCTTGTTCGAGCTTCTTGCGGAATGGCGGACCACCGAGGACGAGCGTCGTCACGGGCGAGCCGACGAGCAGCGTGATTTGGTTTCCGGCTCGAAGTGGATTTCTTGCAGCGGCATCTTCGAGGCGAGCGTCGACTGTTCGTAATCGACAGCGACGTCGAGCGCGCGCCGCACGGCGTCCCCGAACGCTTCGCGATCGCTCTCGGCGAGCTCCGCGCGCAGACCCGTGATCACGGGGAGGTCCGATGGGTCGCCGACTTCGACTTTCTTGAACGCCTCGCCGTCGCGCGTGACGAGGAGCGTTGGGCCGTTTTCATTTCCGGCGAGCGCGACGACCGCCGCGGGCGTTCGCTCTTCGATGTCGACGAGGATCGTGTCGGGCAAGCGGCGCGCGAGCGTCGCGCTCTTCACGTACGGATCGCCGAGCATCCGATTTTTCGCGGCATCGAGATCGATCGAGAAAACGTTTTGCCCCATCGTGACGTGCGCGCGCGCGAGGAGTGCGTCCTTCGAGCGCGTCTTCTGACCCGTCATCACGACTTGCTCGAGCGAAAACCGCGGGCTCGTCATCAAGTAGCGACGCGCGCCCCACGCGACGCCGAGCGACACGCCTGCAACGAGCACGAACCCTCCAATCGTGCGGCCGATGTTCATCCATCGCCGCCACCGAGCCGCACGGACGCCGTCTCCGACTCCGTCTCTGCCCCCGTCTCCGCCTCCGTCCCCGTCTCCGCCTCCGCCTCGTTCGAGCACGTCCGGCAAGCTCGCGCGCGCGACTTTGCGATTCCTCACGGCGCCCCCTTCTTCTCGAGCGCCGAGAGCAGATCGCGCGCGCTCGCGTTGATGTCGCCCGCGCCGAGCGCGATGACGAGATCGCCCGGCTCCACGATCTCGAGCAGCGCGTCCTTCACTTTCGTTTTGTCCTTCACGAAGCGCACCGAGTGATGACCATGCGCTTGGATCGCGTCGGCGAGCGCGCCGCCCGTCGCGCCTTCGATCGGTTTTTCGCCGGCCGAGTACACGTCGGTCACGACGAGCACGTCGGCGCCGTTGAACGCGCGCGTGAAGTCTTCGAAGAGCGCTTGCGTGCGCGTGTACCTGTGCGGTTGGAACGCGACGACGACGCGCCGATCGAAGCTCTTTTGCGCGGCCGCGAGAGTCGCTTCGATCTCGGCCGGGTGGTGGCCGTAGTCGTCGACGATCATCACGTCGCCGCGCTTTCCATTTTTCTCGAGCGCGGGCTGTCCGAGGATCGTGAAGCGACGCTGCACGCCGTGGAACTGCCCGATGGCTTCGCGCACGACGTTGAGCGGCACTTCGAGCTCGTCCGCCGCGGCGATCACCGCGAGCGCGTTTTGCACGTTGTGCGCGCCGGGCATGCGCACCATGAACTCGCCGAGCGACTCTTTGCGGCGCGACGCATTGAAATACGTCTCCGTCCCCTCGAAGCGGAGCTCGCTCGCGCGGTAGTCCGCTTGGCGCGACATGCCGTACGTCACGTGGCGACGCGCGAGGCGAGGGAGAATCGCTTGCACGTGCGGATGATCCACGCACATCACGCAGAGTCCATAAAACGGCACTTGATTCGCGAATTGCACGAACGCGTCTTTGACGTTTTCGTGCGTGCCGTAGTGGTCGAGGTGCTCGGCGTCGATGTTCGTGATGATCGCGACCGTCGGTGCGAGGCGCAGGAACGAGCCATCGCTCTCATCGGCCTCGGCGACGAACAGATCGCCCGCGCCGAGGCGCGCGTTCGATCCGAGCGCGTTGACTTTGCCGCCGACGACGACGGTCGGATCGAGACCCGCGTGGCGAAGCACCGTCGCGACGAGCGAGGTCGTCGTCGTCTTGCCGTGCGAGCCGGCGATCGTGACGCAGTATTTCACGCGCATCAGCTCCGCGAGCATCTCGCCGCGCGAGATCGCGGGGATCTCGAGGGCGCGCGCGCGCGCGAGCTCGGGGTTGTTCTGCGCGATGGCGCTCGAGTGGACGACGACGTCCGCGCCGTGGACGTTGTCGGCCTTGTGGCCGATCTGAACGCGCACGCCGAGCGTCTCGAGTCGCCGCGTCGTGTCGCTCGGTTTGAGATCGGAGCCCGAAACGTCGAAGTCCATCGTGCGAAGGATCTCGGCGAGCCCGCTCATGCCGATGCCACCGATGCCGATGAAGTGAACGTGACGAACGCGCCCGCGAAACATCAGGTTCTCGTGTCGGGGGCATTGCCCCCGACGCCCCCAGGAGTGGTGCCGTTCGTTTTACCTCGGGAATCCCGCATCGGAATATGTGCAAGATGCAATAAATCGTCGGCGATGTCCCACGCGGCGCGCGGGCGGCCCATCGCGCGCGCGGCGTTCGCCATTCCTTCGCGGCGCGCTCCGCTCGAGAGAATGTCACCGATCTCGGTCGCGAGCCGCGCGGGCGTCGCATCGCTTTGCACGATGCACACGGCGGCGTTCGCGCGCGAGAGCGATTCGGCGTTGCTGCGCTGGTGATCGTCCGCGGCGAACGGGAAGGGGATGAAGATCGCGGCGCGTCCGACGGAGGCGATCTCCGCGACGGTTCCAGCGCCCGACCGCGCGATGATCAGATCGGCGCGAGCGAGCTCACCCGCGACGTCGTCGAGGAACGGGCGAACTTCGGCGCGAACACCTGCGGCGTCGTACTTCGCGCGCAAGGCGTCGTCTTGTCCGCGTCCGCTTTGATGGATCACGTCGAGGTTCTTCACGCGCTTCGCGACTTCGGCGAGCGCCTCGGGCAGCGCGTCGTTGATCGCGCGCGCGCCTTGGCTTCCGCCCATGATCAAAACGCGCGCGCGCTCGGTCGCGCGATATGGCGATGCTTCGAATCCATCGCGCAGCGGTAGGCCGAACGGATGAACAATCGCGCGGCGCGAGTGAAGTCGCTCGGCGACCTCGGGCCATGCGACGTACGCGCGCTTCGCGGCGGGCGCGAGCAACCGATTCGCGAGACCGAGCACGCCGTTCGGCTCGAGGATCGCGAGCGGCACCGACGACAGCGCCGACGCGAGCGCCATGGGACCTGCCGCATAACCACCGACGCTGAGCACGGCCTTCGGCGCGAGACGCTTCACGAGAGAACGCGCGCGCCACGTCGCACGCGCCGCGACGAACGCGCCACGCACCGCGCGCGATACGCCGCCGCCCTTCATTGGCTCCACGTCGAGGAGCTCGAGGCGATACCCGCGCACGGGCACGAGATCTTTTTCGAGACCTCGCGGCGATCCGACGAACACGACGTCGACATCGGCGAGCTTTTGCATCGCGCTCGCAACGGCCAAGCCGGGAAACACATGGCCGCCGGTGCCGCCGCCGGCGATGACGACGATGGGCTTCACTCGGCGGCCTCGATGGGCTCGGCGGGCGCGGCTTCCGGCGTCTCGGGCGTCTCCTCGGACGCCCTCACGTCGCCTTGTCGCGAGACCGCGAGAAGAATTCCCGCAGCGGCCGCGTTCACGAGCAGCGACGAGCCGCCGAAGCTCACGAACGGAAGCGTGAGGCCCTTCGTCGGTAAGAGCGACAGCGCGACGGACAAGTTGAGGAGCGCTTGCACGCCGAACATCGTCGCGATTCCGAACGCGAGGAACGCGCCGTAATCGTCCGGCGCGCGCAGCGCCGCGCGCACGCCGCGAAGCACGAGGAGCAAGAACGCGCCGCTCAAGAAGAGCACGCCGACGAACCCGAGCTCCTCGCCGACGATCGCGGCGACGAAGTCGTTGTGCGCTTCCGGCAAATACAAAGTCTGGAGGCCGCGCCCGAGCCCGACGCCGCTGGGTCCTCCCGCGCCGAACGACATGACGGACTGAAACGGCTGATACGCGAGATCTTGCCGGTGCTCGTCCATGTTGAGCCACGCGAGGTAGCGCGCGTATCGATACGCGCTCGCACGGATCGCGAAGACCGCGAACGCGCTACCGAGTATCGACGCGCCGAGGATGTAACCAACCTTCGCGCCCGCGACGAAGAGCATCGTGAACGTGAGAAACAAGAGCACGACCGCGCTGCCGAAGTCGGGTTGCTTCAAACATAGAAGCATGAAGACGCCCGCCATGAGCAAGTGCGGGAGAAATCCGACGGTGAACGTCTTCACGCGATCGGCTTTCTTCGAGAGCGAGTACGCGAGCCACACGACGATCGCGAGCTTCGCCATCTCCGCAGGTTGAACGTGCACGGGACCGATCGAGAGCCAGCGCGTCGCGCCGCCGCCGGTGTGACCGAACCCGACGACACACGCGATGAGCAAGCCCGCGACGAGCGCGAGCACCGGATACGTGAGCTTGTAGAGCCGGTGGTAGTCGAAGCGCGAGACGCCGAACATGAGCGCGAGCGACACGATCGCGTACGCGGCTTGGCGCTTGAGGAAAAATTGCGGATCGTGCTGCTCGATCGTCGCGGCCGACGCGGACGCGCTGTACACCATGACGACGCCGAATCCGATCAGCGCGACGACGACCGCGGCCATCGCGGGATCCATCGGGCCTTTCGCGCGCTGCGCGTCGGGCGATGCGTCGAGCGGCGCGGCGGCGAATTCGAGCGTGCGCTTCACGTTCTGCGGAAAGAGCCTCACGACGCACCTCGCAGCGAGTGAACGGCGCGGGCGAACTCGTCGCCGCGGTGTTTGTAGTCGCGGAACATGTCGAAGCTCGAGCACGCGGGCGACAAGAGGACCGCGTCGCCGCGTTTGGCGAGCTCGGCGCTCTTCTTCACCGCGTCATCCATCGTCGTCGCGCGAACGACGGGAACGACGGGTGAGAGCGCGGCTTCGATGTTCGCAGCGGCCTCGCCGATGACGACCGCAGCGCGCCCCTTCGACCTCATCGCGTCCGCGAGCGGCGCGTAGCTTCCGTGTTTGTCGCGCCCGCCCGCGACGAGCACGGCGCGCTCTTCGCGAAGACCTCGCAGCGCGGTGACCGATGCGCCGACGTTCGTTCCCTTCGAGTCGTCGTAATAGCGCACGCCGTCGAGCTCGCGAACGAGCGCCATGCGATGCGGGAGACCTTCGAACGTCGCGAGCACGCGCGCAGCGGTCTCGGGCGCAACGTCGAAGGGCATGACGGCGAAAAGCGCAGCGGCCGCGTTGTGCGCGTTGTGCGCGCCTTCGAGCTTGATGCTCTTCGGATCGACGGACTCGAAGAACGCGAGCCGCGCGTGACCGCGCCGCGCTTCGCGAAGACAGAGCGCATCGCCCGCGGGCACGACCGCGAGATCGCGGTCCGCCTGGTTGACGAACATGTTCCCCTTCGCGTGCGCGTAGTCGTCGAAGCTCGCGTAGCGATCGAGGTGATCGTCCGTCACGTTCAAGAGCACCGCGACGTCGGGACGAAACTGATCGACTCGTTCCATTTGAAAGCTCGAAACCTCGAGCACGACGACGTCGAACGCTTCGTCCGCGTGCGCCGCCCAAGGCTCGCCGAGGTTTCCGCCGGCAAAAACTTTCTTCCCGCTCGCTTCGAGCAGCGCCGCGACGAGCGACGTGACCGTGCTCTTGCCGTTCGTCCCGCCGATCGCGACGACCGGAGATGGATGCATTCTGCACTGAAATGCGAGCTCGATCTCACCAAAAACAGGGCACTTCGCGCGTTCGAGCGCCGGAAAGCTCGGCACGCCCGGCGAGACCACGACGAGATCCGCGCCGTCGAACGAAGCCGTCTCTTGCGCGATGACGTCGAAGCCGAGCGCGCCGAATGCGCTCGCGGGCTTCGTGTCGACGCCCGTCACGTGTGCGCCGCGCGCGAGACAAAGTTTCGCCGCCGCGATTCCGCTCGCGCCCAAACCCACCACGAAGACACGCTTGCCCTCGAGATCCAACACTGCCTCACCTCAGCTTCAAGCTCGACAGCGACACGAGGGCCAACAAAACGGAGATGATCCAGAACCGAACGATGATCTTCGGCTCGGGCCAACCCTTCTTTTCGTAGTGGTGATGGATCGGCGCCATGAGAAACACGCGCCGCCCGAGCAGCTTGAAGCTCGCGACTTGGACGATGACGCTCGTCATCTCGAGGAAGAAGATTCCGCCGAGGATGATCGAGAGGAGCTCGTTCTTCGTGAAGACGGCGCACATCCCGAGCCCGCCACCGAGCGCGAGCGCGCCGACGTCGCCCATGAACACTTGCGCGGGGTACGTATTGTACCAAAGGAAGCCGATGCCGGCGCCGACCATGGCGCCGCAGAAGATGGAGAGCTCGCCCGCGCTCGCGATGGATGGAATGTCGAGGTAGCGCGCGAAGACGAAGCGCTGCGTCGCCGTGATGCCGATCGTCGCGCCGCACAAGTAAGCCCACACGAGGTACGTGCCCGCGCTGAAGATCACGGGGCCGATCGCGAGGCCATCGAGGCCGTCGGTGAGGTTCACCGCGTTCGACGTCGCGACGACCGCGAGCATCGCGAAGACGAAGTACACGCCGAGCGGGAGCGCGATCGGATGCTTGTAGAATGCAAGGAAAGGAACCCCCAAATGCCCGCGAATTTCGAGCCAATCGCGCGGCATCTGGTCGTTGTAGAAGACGTACGCGAGCACGCCGCCCGCGATGACGAACTGGCCGAGGAGCTTGTAGCGACCCGAGAGGCCCGCCGAAGTCTTGGCTTTGATCTTCATGTAGTCGTCGAGGTAACCGATGACGCCGTAACCCGCGGTGACGGCGGTCGTCGCCCACACGAAGACGTTGCGCGGGTCGCACCAGAAGATCGTCGGGAGCAGAACGCTCAAGAGAATGAGCGCGCCGCCCATCGTCGGCGTGCCTTGCTTGACGAAGTGCGTCGCCGGGCCATCGCTGCGAACGACCTGCCCGATTTGTTTCTTCTGCAGCTCGCGGATGAACCATGGCGCGAGCATGAACGAGATGATCATCGCCGTGAGCGTCGCCATGATGACGCGGAACGGAACGTAACGAAGGACGTTGAGCCAGCGCAGATGCGCATAGCGGTGGAGCGGGTAGAGGAGCTCGTAGATCACCGCGCGCCTCTCCGTTCGTTCTCGAGCGCTTGGACGACGCGCTCCGCGCCGACGCTGCGCGAGCCTTTGACGAGGACGACGTCGCCTGGACGAATGCGCTCGATCGCCGCGCGCGTCGCGGAGGCGACGTCTTCGCACGCGAGCGCATCGACGCCGAGCGCGCGCGCGCGGTTCATCGTCTCGGACGCGAGACCGCCGCATCCGATCGCAAGCGCGACTTTGGCGCTCGCGAGCGCGTCGCCGAGCGCGATGTGCTCGTCGCGTTCGCTCGTGCCGAGCTCTTTCATCTCGCCGAGGATGGCGACGCGGCGGCGATGCTCGGGGCCAGCGAGATCGCCGAGGATGGCGAGCGCGGCGCGCATGCTCGCGGGGTTCGCGTTGTACGTGTCGTCGATGACGAGGACGTCGCCGAGCGCCACGATCGCGGCGCGGCCTTCGACGTTCTTGGCGCGCGTCATCGCGGCGTCGATTGCGTGCTGCGCGATGGCGCCGCTTGCGGCGTCGGACGCGGCGAGCGCGGCGCAGAGATCGAGCGCGGCGGCTTCGCCGACGAAGGGGAGCTCGGCTTCGATGATCTCGCGCGCGCCGGGCGACGCGCACGACTCGCATGATCGCTCGATGGCGACGCGCGAGCCGGCAGGTCCCCGTGCGATGCGATCGATCAAGCGATACGCGGCGCGTTCGCTGCGGCCGAACCCGATCTTGCGCTTCGCTTTGCAGCGCTCCGCGAGCGATGTCGAGAGCGCGTCGTCCGCGTCGTAGACGCACGTGCCGTCTTCGCCGAGCGCATCGAAGAGCGCGCCCTTCTCGCGCGCGACGTCTTCACGCCCGCCGCCGACGCCTTCTGCGTGCGCGACGCTCACGTTCGTGATCACCGCGACGTCCGCGCTCGCGATGGACGCGAGCCGCGCGATCTCGCCGCGCACGCTCATGCCGCACTCGATGACGGCGAAGCGATGAGACGCCTCGAGCGCGAACACGACTGCGGGCACGCCGACGAGGTTGTTCAAGTTGCCCGGCGATGCCCACGTCGCGTCGCCGAGGAGCGCGGCGCAGAGCTCTTTCGTCGTCGTCTTGCCGGCGCTCCCGGTGATCGCGATCACGCGCGCGTCGCTCCGCGCAGCGCGCCAAGCGCGCATGTGAGCGCGTGCGAGATCTCCCCACGCGACCAGCGTGTCGTCGACGCGCACCACGTCGGGGCCGGCGGGCGCGACGACGTCGCGGTCGACGACGAACATCACCGCGCCGCGACGCGCGGCCTCGTCGAGAAACGCGTGTCCGTCGTGGCGTTCGCCGTGCAGCGCGACGAACGCCTCGCCGCCTCCTATCGCGCGCGTGTCCGACACGATGCCGCGCGCCCGGCGAGCCGATCCGCTCACGACGACACCGCGCGCGATCGCCGCCGCTTCGCTCGCGGAGATCTCGGCGTGGTTCTTCGGTATCGCGGTCGCCATCAGCCCTTGTTCTCTCTACGACGAAAGAGCGCCGCGCGGGCATGCTCTCGATCGTCGAAGTGACGCTTTTCGGTGCCGACGATTTGGTAGTCCTCGTGCCCTTTGCCCGCAACGAGGACGACATCGCCCGCGTGCGCGTCGCGAATCGCCAGGTCGATCGCGCGCGCACGGTCGAGCTCGACGATGGGTGGCTTCACGGCCGAGACGGCCTCGATGATGGGCTTTGCGATCGTCGCGGGATCTTCGGTGCGCGGGTTGTCGCTCGTGACGATCGCGACGTCCGCGCGGCGCGCGACGGCGTCGCCCATCGGTCCGCGTTTTTGCGCGTCGCGATCGCCGCCGCAACCGAACACGCACACGATGCGACCCGTCGTCACCGCGCGAACCGCGTCGAGCACGCGCGCGAGCGCGTCGGGCGTGTGCGCGTAGTCGACGAGCACGACGATGTCGTCGCCGTCTTCATCGCATCGCTCGAGCCGGCCGGGCGCGCCGCGATCGCTCGCGAGCCCCGCGACCGCACGATCCATCTCGAGCCCGAGCGCGTGGACGCACCCGATCGCGACGACGAGGTTCTCGACGTTGTGCGCGCCGATGAGCGGCGACCGCAGCGCGAAGTTTCCATTCGGCGTGCGGACTTCGCCCTCGATCCCGCGCGCGCCGAGCGCGAGCTTCGTCGGTCTCACGTCCGCATCGCGCGTCATGCTCGCGCTCACTGACAGCTTCGGTCCCGCGATGCGCGCGAAGAGGTCACGCCCGAACTCGTGATCGACGCACACGACCGAAGTGCCCGGTCCGTATTCGAGGAAGAGCTTCGCCTTGGCCTCCGCATACGCCGCCATCGTGCCGTGGTAGTCGAGGTGATCTTGCGTGAGGTTCGTGAGCGCGGCGACGGTGAAGCGCACCGCGCTCGTTCGCTTCGCGGCGATCGCGATCGACGAGACTTCCATCGCGATCTGCGTCGCACCCTGCTCCTTCATCGCGAGCATGAGGCGCTGCAAGTCGTCGGCTTCGGGCGTCGTGTGCTCGGCGGTGATGCGCATCGCGCCGAAGGCGTGCGCGACGGTGCCGATGATGCCGCAGCTCGGCCTCCCGAGCGCCGCATCCACCGCGGTGCGGATCAAATGCGTCGTCGTCGTTTTTCCGTTCGTGCCCGTGACGCCGATCACTTCGAGCCCGAACGAAGGATGCCCGTACACGGCGGCCGCCGCGCGAGCGAGCCCGTCCATCGCGTCCGGCACGGTGACGAGCGGAAGACCGGCGCTCGCATCGAGCGTACCGCGCGCGGCGAGCACGGCGCGCGCGCCGCGATTCTTTGCATCTTGCACGTATTTCGCGACGATCGCGTTCGTGGGCGCGCTCGCGCCCTTTCGCGCGACGAACAAATCGCCAGGCTCCACTGCGCGCGAGTCATGCCGCACGCCGGTGACTTCGACGTCGGCGCTGCCTTCGAGCGACGCCGACGACCCAAGCTCGCGCACGAGGTCGCCGAGCCGCATCGGCCTCACGACGACTGCTCGAACGAGACTCGAACCGCGCTCCCCTTCGGCACGACCGTTCCCGCCGCAGGTGCTTGCCTGACGACGTGACCGCTTCCATCGACTTGCGGCACGAGCCCCGCGCCGAGCATCGCGCGCACGGCGTCGCGCGCGCCCATGTTCGCGACGTCGGGAACCGGAATGCCATCGACGGCCGCGACGCTCGGCGCCGCGCTCGTCGTCGTCGTGCTCTGCGCGCGATACGCTGCGAGAACTTTGTCCGCGGGATCGTCGGAGCGCGAAACGGCGACGGGCTTCCCAGTCTCCGTCGCAGGCGTCACGCCGAGATAACGCAACGTCCCTTCGGCGACGCGACGAAACACGGGGCCGGCGAGGTCTCCGCCGTAGTGACCGATCATCGGCTCGTCGAGCACGACCGCAACGACGATGCGCGGATGATCCGCCGGCACGAACCCGACGAACGACGCCGTGAATTTGTCCTGCGAATATTTTCCGGTTTGCGGATCGACCTTCTGCGCCGTCGCCGTTTTTCCTGCGACCCTGAATCCGGGGACCGCCGCTTCGACGCCGGTGCCGCCGTCTTCGGTGACCGCGGTGAGCATCTCCGCCATGAGCTTCGTCACGTACGGCGGAACGGTCTCGCGACGCACGTGCATCGACGACTCGCGCACGATTTCGCCCGTGCTCGTCGTCACGCGCTTCACGAGGAGCGGCTCGAGCAATCGGCCGCCGTTCGCGATCGCGCCCATCGCAACCGCGAGCTGCGTTGCGGTCACGCTCACGCCCTGACCGAACGACGCGTTCGCCGTCTCGACGTCGAACCACGGCCGCCCCTTCGGACGCAAGACGCCCGACGCTTCGCCCGGAAGCGGAAGCCCCGTCGGCTCGCCGAACCCGAAGCGCCTGAGCGCCGAATACAAACCGGGCTCGCCGAGCCGAAGTCCGATCTTGAGCGCGCCGATGTTGGAGCTCTTCGCGAGGATCTGCGTCGGCGTGAGGTAGTCGTTCAAGTGCGTGTCGTGGATGACGACGTTGCCGACTTGATACGTCCCGTGCTCGCAATAAATCGTCTCGGTCGGCTTGAGCACACCGGCCGCGAACGCCGCCGCGAGCGTGAAGACCTTCATCACGCTGCCCGGCTCGAAGCGATCGGTGACCGCGCGATCGCGCCGCGAATCCGCTTCGGCCTCGGAGTAGTCGTTCGGGTTGTAGTTCGGCGTCGACGAGAGCGCGAGGAGCTCGCCGGTTTGCGGATCGATCACGACCGCCGCGCCGCCTTTGACCTCGTACGTGCCCATCGCCGCGTCGAGCTCTTGCTGCACGAGATGCTGGATCGCCGAGTCGATCGTGAGCGTCACGTCGTGACCCGCGAGCGCTTGCTCGTCGACTTGTCCACCCTCGAACAAGAGGTGTCCGGTGCGATCGCGAAGCCCCTTCACCTCTTCGACGCGCCCGCGAAGCTCCTCGTCGAGCGCGAGCTCGAGCCCTTCTTTGCCTTGCCCATCGGGCGCGACGAACCCGAGCACCGATCCCAAGAGCTCGCGCGCCGGATAATACCGGTGCCCTTCGCCTTCGATCGCGATCCCACGAATGGGCTTCACTTGTTTCTTCGGATCCGAGAGATCGCGAATCGCCGCGGCCTCGTCGCCCGACGCGCGCCTCTTCAGCCACACGAAGCGTCGCCGCGTGACGAGCTTGTCGTAGACCTCGTTCGAATTCATCGAGAGCGCCGCGCCGATACGCACCGCCGCGTCGCGCAAGACGACGTTCTGCGAGCTCTCGCCTTCGACGCCATGAATCATCTCCGCGACGTCACAGGCGATGCTCGGCACTTCGACGCTCACCGCGAGCGGCTGCCCGTTGCGATCGAAGACGCTCCCGCGCTTCGGCTCGACGTGAAGGCGCCGTTGCCGCTGTTTTTCCGCGAGCTCGCGCCACGCCGCGCCGTCCTCGACTTGCACGCGATACGCGCTCGAGACGATGACACCTAGCGACAGACCCATCACACCGCAAAGCACACCCATTCGAACGCGCATCCAGCGGGCGCGCTTCCCGTCGATGTTCCTCATGGGGTGTTCTTCGCGAGGGGCGCCGTGTGCGCCGCGCCGGTCGATTGAATCGTGATGATGCGCTCGGGCGGCGGAGGCTCCATGCCGAGCAGCGTGCGCGAGACGATCTCGACGCGCTCGGGCGTCTCGTAGCTCGCCGCTTCGAGCTCGAGCACGCGCTTCACTTCGCGCAAGTGTGCTTGCTCCGAACGCGCGCGGCCGAGCTCGTAACCGAGCGAGAGCGTGCGACCGCGCAGCGCGAGGTGCACGACGAACGCGCACACGCACGCGATCGTCGCGAGCGTCCAGCTCATCACGAAGTAGCGGCTCGCGAACGTCCGGCTCAAGGCGCAGCCCTCTTCTTCAAACGCGCTGAGCGGAGCTTCGCGCTCGATGCGCGTGGGTTCGCCTCGCGCTCCGCGTCGGATGCGAGCATCGGTTTCTTCGTGAGCGTCTCCCAGACCGTTTTGTCCGCGAACGCGTGTTTCACGCGGCGATCTTCGAGCGAGTGGAAGCTGATGATGGACGCGACGCCGCCCTCGTCGAGGATGCGCGGCAGCGCGGCGAGCAGTCGATCGATCTCGCCGAGCTCGTCGTTCAGCGTGATGCGAAGCGCTTGGAACGTGCGTGTCGCGGGATCGATCCCGCCAACGCGCATCGGCCCGACGGCGCGCACGATCGCACGGCGAAGATCGAGCGTGCTCGCGAGATCACGCTCGCGCACCGCGCGCTTGATGCTCCGCGCGATGCGGCGCGAGCGTCGCTCGTCGCCCTGATGAAAGATCAAATCCGCGAGCTGTTCTTCGCTGAGCCGCTCGACGAGATCGAGCGCGGTCTCGCCCGTCGAGGGATCCATGCGCATGTCGAGCGGACCTTCGTGACGGAAGCTCATTCCGCGCGACGGATCGTCGATCTGCGGCGAGCTCACGCCGAGATCCGCACACACGCCGAGCACGTGCTCGATGCCGAGCGCGTGCAGGCGCTCTTCGATCTCGCCGAATCGCGCGTGCACGAACGTCGCGCGATCGCCGAATGGCGCGAGCCGCTCACGAGCCGCTTCGAGCGCGGACGGATCGCGATCGATCGCGACGAGCCGCGCCTTCGGCGACGCCGCCAAGATCGCTTCGGCGTGTCCGCCTCCACCAACGGTCGCATCGACGAACACGCCTTCGCGCGGCGAGAGCGCAGCGACGACCTCGGCCTTCATCACGGTCGCGTGAACGAAACGCATGTGCTCCGTCTCTTCCTCGGCCCAAGTCCATTCGGCCGATTCGACCATGCCCGGCAGCACGAGCTGCGGCTCGAACGATTTCAGCGCGGAGCTCGTCATAGACCGAGCTCCGCGAGGCGCGCAGCCATTTGCGCGCGTTCGTCATCGGACGCGATCTCCGTCGCGTCGCGCCACGTGGCTTTGTCCCAAAGCTCTGCGTAACGACCCGCGCCCGCCCAGAGCACGTCCTTCGCGAGCTTCGCGTGATCGCGCAGCACGCTCGGCACGAGCACGCGACCCGAGTCGTCGACCTCGCACTCGACCGCGCCCGACACGTAGATGCGCCGGAGCTTTTGCACCGCGCGATCGAACTGCGAGAGCTTCGAGATCTTCTCTTCGAAGCCGATCCACTCCGGCATCGTGTACGCGACGAGGCACGTGTCGAGGCTCGAGGTGAGGACGATGCGCTTCTCGCCGATCGACGCGAGCACCTCACGGTACTTCGCCGGCAAACTTGTCCGACCCTTCTGGTCGATGGTGTGCTCGTACCGACCGCGGAACATCGACTCGTGCGACCTCGACTACGAGGAAGAGCTATGGCACTTTCTGCCACTTCTTCCCACGCAAGGGTCAAGTTATGGGAATGCGTCCCTCGGCGTCAACAATCTCGCACGCGCAAACCACGAAAATCGCGGAGACTTTTGCTCAGCGGTACATAGTTTCAGTGGTTCGCCTTGACTTGTAAGTTCGGATCCGAACCTTAGAAGACGTGCGCAATCGAACCCAAAGGCGGCTCCTCGAACGCGAGCAAAAGAAGCTCGACGACGCGAAATGGAAGCTCGCGCTTCTCGGCGAGGGGTACCGCGCGGAGCGTCCGATCGTGGTCGAGTCGGCTTCGCAGATCGAGCCGCACGTTCGCGGGATGACGTGTCCGTCGTGTGACGTCTCGTATCAAGTCGTCGACCACGTCGCGACGCCGCGCGACCGCCTCGTGCACGCGCGGTGCGCGCAGTGCGGGCGGACGCCGAGCCTCCACTTCGTGCTTCGTTCGAGCACCGTCAGCTGAGCGTGCCTAAGGCACGCGAAGCGACTCTTGCTGGGAAGCGCGGCGAAGCCGCGCGTTCCCAACTGATATGATCGCGCGATGCGATCGATTCTGACTGCCGTCGCGCTGCTCGCGTGTGCGTGCGGCGGTCCCGCGACCACGAGCACGCCGCAAGACCTGCCGCATCCCGAGACGAGCTCGGCGAAGACGTACGCGATTCACATGGCGCGAGCTCTTCACGTCGGACAAAAGCTGCACCTGACGAGCGACGCGGAGGAGTCGCGCACGACCACGATGACGCGCGAGGGCTCCGTCATCGAGAAGAAGAGCGCGCTCACGCGCATGCACTTCGATGCGGTCGTGACAATCGAGTCGCTCGACGCGAAACAAGACGCGCTGCGCTCCACGTACGAGGTCGCGGATTTTTCCGCGTCCGGCGACAAACCGAAGACGCTGCTCCACGCGCAGAAGCTCGACGTGACGCGCGCGAAGAAAAAGACGAAGCGACCGTGCTCGTCGACGGCGCACCGGCGACGCCCGAAGTGCGCGAAGCGCTCAGGATGGTGACGTCGCTGCGAACGGGCGGACCGAGCGATGACGAGGTGTTCGGCAGCACGGAGCCTCGCGCGGTCGGCGCGCACTGGCCCATCGATGCGCAGCGCGCCCACGACGACTTGGTGTCCGACCAAGGAAGCGCGATGGCCGCCGCCACGATCGACGGCGACGTGACGCTCGCGAGCCTCGGACAAATCCAAGGTCACGATTGCGTCGAGATCACGTCCGAGCTTCACATGGCGAACATCGGCGTGCCCGAGGCGCCCGCGGGCTCGAAGGTCCTCGAAGGCAAAGCCACGGCGAATTTCGAGGGAATGTTTCCCGTCGACGTCACGCTCCCGCGCCTCTCGGACAAGCTCAAGCTCGCCATGACGATGCAGCTCGCGGTGCAGGCGCCGAGCGGCGAGGTGATCGTCAAGGTCGGCGTCGTCAACAAACGCGACCGCGTGACGACGCCCTTGTGAATCACCCCGTGAGGAGGTGCTTGGCGATCACCATGCGCTGCACTTCGCTCGTGCCTTCGCCGATCTCGCAGATCTTCGCGTCGCGCAGGTGGCGCTCGACGGCGAACTCGCGCGTGTAGCCGTAGCCGCCGTGGATCTGGAGCGACTTGTTGCATGCGCGCGTCGCCGCCTCGCTCGCGAAGAGCTTCGCCATCGACGCCTCGCGCGCAGAAGGGCCGCCCCTGATCGGCGAGCCACGCGGCGCGGTACGTGAGGAGCGCGGCGGCGTCGAGCTCGGTCTTGCAGTCTGCGAGCATCCACTGGACGGCCTGGAAATCCGCGATGGGCTTGCCGAACTGCTTGCGGTCCTTCGCGTACGTCACGGCCATTTCGAGCGCGCCGTAGCCGAGGCCGAGCGCCATCGCGGCGATCGAGATGCGGCCGCGGTCGAGGATCTTCATCGTGTCGATGAAGCCGTGGTCGACCTCGCCGACGCGCTGCTCGTCCGCGACGCGCACGTCCTCGAACGTGAGCTCGCACGTGTCGCTCGAGCGGCAGCCGAGCTTCTCCAGGTGCTTCGACGCGAATGAAGCCCTGCGTGCCGTGCTCGACGACGAACGCGGTGATGCCCTTCTGCTTGCGCGACGTCCGGGTTCGTGCGCGCGAGCACGACGCAGAAGCCGCCGACGCTGCCCTGCGTGATGAACATCTTCGTGCCGTTGATGACCCAGTCGTCGCCGTCGCGGCGCGCGGTCGTGCGCGAGGCCGGCCGAGTCGCTGCCGCTGCCGGGCTCGGTGAGCGCCCACGCCGCGAGCCACTCGCCGCGTCGCGGCCTTCGGCAGGTACTTCTTCTTCTGCGCCTCGCTGCCGAACGAGAGGATGTGCCCCGTGCCGAGCCCGTTGTGCGACGCGACCGTGAGCGCGAGCGAGCCGTCGACGCGCGCGATCTCCTCGACGCAGATCGCGTAGCTCGTCGTGTCCATGCCCGAGCCGCCGTACTCCTCGGGGATGCGGATGCCGAGCAGGCCGAGCTCGGCGAGCTTCGGGACGATCTCCTTCGGGAAGCGCTCTTCCTCGTCCCATTTGCGCGCGTGGGGCGCGACCTCGCGCGCGCGCGAAGTCGCGCACGGTCTTGCGCAGGAGCTCGTGATGCTCGGAGAAGGCGAAATCCATGGGGCTTCGATCACGAGTTATCTACGGCCCTCGACCATCGGTGCGACTACTGACGCGCGATGCACGACCTTCTTGTCGCGCCGTCTCACGAGACCGAGTCGCACTTCGTGTAGTGATGCGTCGGGCAGCGGTCGCCGCGTGCCGCACGTGCGCGAGCAGTACTTGCTCGACCCGTCTCTCGACGCAGACGCCGGTCGAGCAGTCCGCGCCCTTCGTGCAGCTCGCGCCCACGTCGGTCGCGGGCTTCGTCGGCGCCCGACTTCGACGGCCCGCGTCGCTCGTTCTTCGGCGGCGCGTCGCCCGGCGTCGGCGTCGGCGTCGCCCTCGCGCGCCTTCGCCATCGCGGAGCGCCTCCTCGACGAGCGGCAGAACGCGTCGGCCCGCGTGTAGATGTTGTGCACGCCGGCGCCGTCGCACGCGGGCCGCCGCGCGAGACGACGCCGACGATCTCGCCGGTCGTCTCGTCGAGCGCGGGGCCGCCGGTGTCGCCCTGCACGTCGCTTCGCCGACCTCGAACTCGGCGGCCGTGACCGCGTCGACCTTCACGTGCTCGCGGAGGAGCTTCGCGCCGGCGGTCCGCTGTCGGCCGTCTCGCCGAAGCCGACGGCGCGCACGTGGTCGCCCTTTCCGCGCCCGTCGTGCTCGGACGGCGAGCGGCGAGACGCCCGTCACGTCGCGGTCGAGCACGATCGCGCGATGTCCTGGTCGCACAGCACGTCGCCCTTCGGCGCGACGATCGCGCTTGCCGCGCGCGACGAGCTCGGCGCGATGACGCGTCGTCACCGACGAGGATCGGAGCGACTTCGGCCGGGCGGTTGCTCGTGATCTGCGCGCCTTCGGCGGGCACTCGACCTCTCGCTCGTGTTCGACACGCAGTGACGCGCGGTGAGCACGATGCGCGGCGCGATGAGCGAGCCGGAGCAGAGCGCCTTCTCCGCCGATGTCGATCGCGACGACCGCGGGATCGCGGCCGCGATCGGCGACGCCGCTGACGATCTCCGTCGAGTCGACTTGGACGCCGGCGTCCGCCGTTTCGGGTGAAGGCGCAGGCTCGGGCGGGTCGTAACCCGACGAACAGGCCATGGCCGTCGTTGCAAAAGCAGTCGTGATGATGTGGCGTACGTGACATCGAGACATGCGATACCTCCAGTTGAAGCCGTCCGCTTAGCGACGCGCGTGCCGCGCGAATTCATCGGGATTTGCGCGGCGGCGAGGTGGCCGGGCCGGCTCGGGCCAGGCCCGCGCGCCACCGTGTGCTACTGAGTCCGCCATGCGAAACACGTTCATCGGACTCGTGCTGCTCGCGTGCGCGTGCGGCGGCGGAAATGCGCAAACCCAACCGACGACCGTGACGAGCGCCACGTCGCCTTTCGACGCGGTGCTCGCCGGTCCGCAACGCACGGACGGAGAGCGCGCGCGTGACACGTATCGTCATCCGCGTGCCACGCTCGAATTCTTCGGGCTGACCGGATCGATGACCGTCATCGAGCTCGCGCCGGGACAAGGTTGGTACACCGCGATCCTCGCGCCGATTCTCCACGACAAGGGAAAGCTCTTCGTCACGATGCCGCTTCCAGACGCGTCACCCGAGGCGCAGACGAACGCCAAAGCGCTGACGGATCGCTTCGCGAAGATGCCCGCCGTGTTCGGGAACGTCGCGACGGTGACGCCCGACGTGAAAGGCGATTACTCGCTGGGCGCGGACGGCTCCGCCGACATGGTCGTCACGTTTCGCAACATCCACGGATGGGCGCGCGACGGCGTGCTCGGAAAAGTCTTTGGCGGCGCGTTTCGCGTCTTGAAAAAGGGCGGCGTGCTCGGCGTCGAGGAACATCGCGCCAAAGAAGGTGGGGCGAGCGATCCGGAGACGATTGGCAAGACGGGCTACGTGCCCGAAGCCGTCGTGATCGAAGCCGCGAAGAAGGCGGGCTTCGAGCTCGCGCAAAAATCCGAAGTGAACGCGAACCCGAAGGACACGAAGGATCACCCGCAGGGCGTGTGGTCGCTTCCGCCGACGTATCGCGAAGGCGACAAGGACCACGCGAAGTACGCCGAGATCGGCGAGAGCGATCGCATGACGCTCAAGTTCATCAAGCCTTAGTGGGGCTTAACGTTTTCGCGGACCCACGCGATGATTTGCTCGAGCGTCGTGCCCGGCGTGAACACGCCCGACACGCCCGCTGATTTCAGTCGCTCGAGATCGCTCTCCGGAATGATTCCGCCGCCGAAGACGACGACGTCGGTCGCGCCCTTCGCTTTGAGCGCTTCGATCACTGCGGGGAAAAGCGTGTTGTGCGCGCCGCTCATGATCGAGAGACCGACGCCGTCGACGTCTTCTTGCACTGCGGCGTTCGCGATCATCTCGGGCGTTTGGTGCAAGCCCGTGTAGACGACCTCGAAGCCGGCGTCGCGCAGCGCGCGCGCGACGACCTTCGCGCCGCGATCGTGTCCGTCGAGGCCAGGCTTGGCGACGAGGATGCGGACCTTCTCAGTCATGACTGGAGACATAACACGAAGGGCCGCTCGTCGCGTCCGCGCCGCGCCGTTCGATCCAGCATGCGTCGTCGAAAATCGCGCGGGGACCTGCCGCGTCGCGCGAGAGCTTCTCGATGATGGCGGCGTCTTCGCTCGGGTCGAGCGTGCGCGCGGCGATGCGCGGGTGCGGATTCGATTTGTCGAGGACGTGATCGTTGTCGAGCCACACGAGGTGATCGCCCCACGCGACCGCGCGTTGGCGCGCGCCGCCGAGACGAAATTCGAGATCCGCGATCATGCCGAGGCGCGTCCAACCGTTGAGGTAGACGATGTGGCGATCGCGCTGCGCGCCGGGAAACGCGGGCGTCCAGCTCTCGCCTTGGTTCGTGACGAGGTTTCCGAGCGACGCGAAAATCGGGACGGTGCGGCCATCGTTCGCGACGTACGTGACGAGCGGCGAGACGACGTGCGGGTGATGCATGACGACGGCGTCGGCGCCCGCGTCGGCTGCTGCGCGCGCGAGCGTCATCATCGCGTGCGTTTGTGGCGCGTACTCTTCGCCGCCGTGAATGATCGCGACGATCGCGTCGCATCCGTCGCGCTCGGCGGCCGCGATGGCCTTCGCGACGCGCGCGCGACCTTCGCGGTTCGGCTTCGCGATCGCGAGCTCCCCCGACGTCGCGCAGCCCGCGCGTCTTTCGTTCACGAACGTCGTCCACGCGACGGCACACACGCGGTGCTCGCCCTTCGTCGCGATCGCCACGGCCTTCCACGGATCGCTCGCGCTCGCGCCGAGCGCCGTTGCGCCGGTGGCCGCCGCGGCCGCGATGGACGCTTTGAGCCCGCGCGCGCCCACGTCGCACGCGTGGTTGTTCGCGAGCGAGAGCGCGGTTACGTTCGACGAAAGCACCGCGCGCATCCACGCCGGCTTCGCGGCGAGCGAGAGCGTCGAGGTGTCGATGCGCGAGACGTCGCCCGTCGCGGTCTCGTAGTTGACGACGGACGCATCGGCCGAGTGAAACAGCGGCGCGAGCGGCGCGAGCGCGGCGGAGATGCTCGCGGGCTCGAGGAGCTGCGGGCGATGGGGAATGACGTCACCGCCAATGACGACGCGAACGAGAGGCGCGTCCGGCGTGTGCGCGACGGGCACGGCGGCCGAGACCGTCGGATGCGCGATCTTGGCGTTTTCACGCACCGGGCTCGACGTACACGCGCCGAGCCACAGACCGAGCATCGTCACCCACGAGGATCGCACCGCGCGATCGTTTCGTGCGCGAGAGGTCCGGGCCAAGTTTGTTTGTGCTCCCCTCGCGCCATGCTCGGCACGTGCTCGGCCGTGCTCGCCTCCACGATGTATGTACTATACATGTGTCGGCTCCGCGCGGCCTTGCGCGCGTGCCTGCGCGTGGCGCGGTCCCCTCTTGCGTCGGCTGCGCCGACGCGAGGGGACGAAGTCTTCATTGGGTCCTTTGCCAACGCAGACCTCGTCCCCTCGCGTCGGCCGCTTTGGGCCGACGCCGGAGGGGACCCACCGCGCGCAGCCGGCACGCGCAGAGCCGCGCGCAGACGAAACGTGTATATTGCACGCATTGTTCGTCGAGCACGGCCGAGCATGCCGGCGAGCACGGTGGAGGGGAGCCCTCCTTAATTCCGACGAACCACGACGCCGTCGAGCTCCACGGATGCACCCTTCTTCACGACGAGCGCTACGTCGCCGTGGGCTTGGTGCGCGGGGACGGGGGCTTCCAGCGACGCGGTTTGCGCGGGGCCGGACGGAGGGCGATGCGTGCATAATGCATGGATTGTCGTCCCGCGGACTTCGACGTGGACGTGCTCCACCGACGACAGCGCGACGCTCTGCGCGAGCTCGTGCTCGCCTCCGCCGGGATCGCGATTCACGATCGCGATCTTCGTCGGCGTGCCCGGCACCACGCGAAGTCCGATGCCGAGGCCGTTGTTTCCGGCCATGGCGCGGACGAGCACCTCGAACGTGCCCTCCGGTTTCACGTCCGCGTCGAAGGCGATGTCGTCGCCGGGCGATTGGATCTTCGCGACGTCGAGATCGCCTTGACCGACGATGCGAATGCGCGCGCCCCCAGGGGTCCCCGCTTGCGGGGATGAGACCAAGACGACTCCGACGAGCGGCGATCCGTAGAGCGCGCTCATCACGATGCCGCCGCCGGACCAACCCGCGCCGCCCGAGACCGGGATGCGCGCGCGTGGCAGCATCGAGAACGCGAGCGGTTGTCCGTCGCGATGAACGCCCGTCACGACGCCCGCCTGGTCGCGGACGATTTCCCATCGCGCGCCCGAGAGCGTGAAGCCCGCGGCCGTTCCGTTCGGGTTCAAGCGGACGGCCGAGAGCGCGAGCGGAGAGCTCGTTCCGTCCGCTTCGCCTTTGCCGAGGACGAGCGATTGCACGCCATCGGGACCCGCGCTCGCGGCGAGCACGCCGATCGCGTCCGACGCGAGCGCGATCGATTCGGGACGCCTTGCGAGGAAGCGCGCCATCGCGAGATCGAGCGTGAGCGGCGCGTCGACGAGGAGCATGCGAAGCGCGCTCGCCGCGCCCGCCTCGGGCGAGCCATCGCCGGACGCGCCGAGAATTCGCTTCGAGTCGTTACTTGCAGACTGCAAGTCGCGCTGCACGGCGAGCCGCAAATCTCCGTGGCTTTGCAAAGCGGTCTTCGAGACGGCGAGCGCGAGCTGACCCGCGAGCGTCGAGAGCGCGGACGACACGGTGCTCTGCGCGATCTCGTCCGTGGGGAAACCATCGGCGCGCGCCGTCGATGCGAGGTCGTCTTTCACGGCGAGCACGAGACCGCGCGCGTGCAAGTCCGGATGGTCGTCGCCGAAGTAAATCGCTTCGACGTGATCGAGCGCCGTCGCGCGGAAACGTCGAACGAGCGCCGTCGCTGCGGCGAGCACTTGCGGATTTTTGCCCGACTCGAGGACGAGAAGTCCGCGCTCGAGGAGCATCGGCCTGCGAGCCGCGTCGAGGCCGATGCGATCGGCGCCGTCGATCGCGCGCGTCGGCGAATCGGCGCCCATGTCGAACGCCGCAAGCATCGCTTGCGCGCGAATGCGCGTGGCGATCGGAGACAATTGCGAGCCGGGTTGCAAGAACGCCCCGTGACGTTTGAGGTGATCGCCGAGCGCCTTGGCGCACGACTCGTAGGTCGCGCTGTCGATGCCGGCTTGCACGTCGTGCGCGCGCATCGTCGGCGAGCCCGCGTTCGCGATCGCGCCGCCGAGGAACGCGTAAATGCGAAAGAGCTCGGCTGCCGCGTCGCTCGGCGCGTCGAATGTCGGATTGTGCGAGAACACGTCGTCCGCGCGCGCGACGAGACCGCGCGTGACTGCCGCCGCGAGCACGCTCCGCGACGCTTGCGAGCCCGCGCCGAACACGAGCTCGCGCAAGAACGCGATGCGCGCGTCGGTCACTTGCGTCGCCGTCAGCGCTTGCGTCATCGCCGCTGCCGATTCGTCCGCCGAGAGATCCGGCCGTGCCACGATCGCGCGAACGCGTGCCACGTTCTGCGTCTGCGCGGTGCCGACGAATTGTCTGACGACGACTTCTTCGCTAGGCGTCAGCGCGGCGCTCGCGTCTCCCGCGAACAGCGCCACGACCATGGAGAAGAAGAGAGCCGCGCGCCGCATCGATCACCGCTCGGGTTGATCGGTCGCGTCGCTCTCGTCGTCGTCGTCGTCGTCGTCGTCGTCCTCGTCCGGAAGATTCGGAAGCGACGCCGACGGCGGCATTGGCCGACCTTCGCGCTCGGCTTGTTGACGAGCTTTCTCCGCGGCGACCTTCGCTTGCGCGACCTTCTGCATCACGGCGGGCTTCGGCGCGATGAGCGCGGTCATCGTGCGCGCTTCCATCGCCGCGCGCGCTTCGAGGTTCGCCAAGTCTTCGGTCTCGCGGATGACTTGATCGAGCTGCTCGTGCGCCTTCTCGGGGTGCGTGATCTCGCGGCCGCGGAAGCGCACGGTGAACTTCACCTTGTGACCCGCTTCGAGGAAACGACGCGCCGCCTTCACCTTGAACGCGATGTCGTGCTCGTCCGTCTTCGGGCGCAGCTTGATCTCTTTGATCTCGACGACGGTCTGCTTGCGCTTCGCCTCGCCCGCCTTCTTCTTCTCCTCGTACTTGTACTTTCCAAAATCGAGGATCTTGCAGACGGGAGGATCAGCCTTCGGGTTTACCTCGACGAGGTCGAGCCCTTGCTCCTGTGCAAGTCGCATCGCTTCTTGTGTGCCAAGAACACCGAGCATCGATCCGTCGGCGGCGATGACGCGCACCTCCGGAACACGAATTCGATGATTGACGCGAATTTGAAATTGTCGCTGGTTCTGGCGTGGATCGAAGCGTGGACGGCCAAGGGACATGTATGGGGGTAATCTCCGGGGTTTGTCGAGCTTGCGACAGATAGACGAGGGCGGTAGCCCTGTCCAGACATGGCGGAAAAGCCGGTAGCGATCGCCGATAGGCTGTTTCGGGACATGCTCGCGCCGCTCGTGCTCGGCGGTGAGCTCCGCCCGGGGCGGCCGATCGGGGGGAAGAACGCGCTCGCGCTCGGGCCGTTCTCCGACGTGCTCGACAAAGAGCTCCTCTCGCAGGTGAACCTGGCTCGCGTTCGCGTCGCGCGGAGACTCTTGCCCGTGGATCGTCTCGAGGCGCCAACGCCCGCGGAATGGGCGCTCGGGGCGATGCTCCATGACATCGTGCAGTGCGCGCATCCGGAGCTGACGGGCATGTTTCGAGGGCGTGCGCCATCGCGTCTCTTGCAGATCGTGGAGCTCACGGCGGAGCGTGTGGATGCGCCTCGCGACGTGGGCGACGCGCTCTCGCGGCACACGTGGTTCTCGCGCGCGCTCGAGATCACGCGCACGGACTCGACCGTGTCGTTTTGGGTTGGGAAGCGGACGTTCCTCGGAACGGAGCCGCCAGCGCGCCTGCTCGCGTGGCCGGAGCTCAGGCGCGTTCACGTCGACAGAACCCCGCGCTCGCTCGTCGAGCTTCCGACGGCCGGAGGGCACGTGCTGCTTCCCGAGTTCGAAGCGGGCATGAGCGCGTGGATTCGCAAGACGCCGCTCACGGATCTCGCGACGTGTGCTCGCGCGCTGCCGAAGTTTCAATGGTCAAAGGAGACGCTCGAGCTCATCGCGACGCGCGGTGGAAGGACGCTCGCGCTGCGCGCATTGGACGACCTCGTCGCGCTCGACGTGGAGACCGCGCTCGGTCGCGCGACCAAATCGCTCATCGACGCGCGCGCGCAGAGCGCGCTCGCCATCGTCACCGCGCTCCTCGGCGAACGCGCGCTTGGCGCCGCAGTCGAGCGCGCCGAACGCGCCGCGCCCGAAACGGAAGCACCTCCCGAAGACGCGATGATCGCGCGCGGCGTTGGCGCTTATGGGGCGATCGAGCTCCTCGCCTCGAACGAGAGCGCGCTCCCGCCGTCCCTCGCGCGCGCCGTCCGCTGGCAGCTGCAACCGTGGCTGCAAACCCCGGCCGCGCAAACGACCAAAGCGCTTTTGACGTCCTAGGCGGCTACTTCTTCTTCGCGTCGAGCTGCGGGAACGAGAACGGCGTGGGCGGCGGCTCGAGGTATTCGATCTTCGAGTACGTCATGATGCCGTTTTGCGGGTCGGCTTCGATGCCGGCCGATGCGCGCTGGAAGTTCACGCCGTACTTGCCGGTGACCTTGATCTTCGCGCCGACCGTCGGCATCGGGAATGGAGGCGGAACCGCCCAGAGCTCGTCTTTGTATTGGTCCTTCTCGGCGGGAGCTTCTTTCAAGCTCTTGTACTTCTCGTTCGCGTCGAAGAGGTTCGCGTAGTTCGACGCGAAGCCCATGATGCGGATGCGCGGGCCTTTGCCGTCGGGGTTCTTGTCGTCGGCGAGCCAGAGCGCGGGGATTTGGATCGGCTTGCCGTCGCTCCACTTGCAGTCTTCGGGGTCGGCTTTACCCGTCTTGTGAATCGCGCAGAGCGGCGCGCGCGGGATGTTCGAGTCGACGATGTACCCGACGAGCGTGATTTCCTTCGCCGTGACTTCGGCGTTGTGGAGCACGCTGTTCAAATGGTGAATCGCGAGGGCGACGGGAAATGCGTCGCCTTGCTTGCTTGGCAGTGACGGCAGCGCCGGAACTGGAGGGATGCTGGCTTTGCGGCCCGACCAGGCCGGAACCGGCTTGTAGGGGTCGTCATTGCTGCTGCAGCCGGGGAGCGTCGATGCGACCCCGGATGATGCGACGAGCAGAACTAGAGCGACCTTCTTCATGAGCCTCTCCGTAGGGGCTTCGGGGATATCATGGCTGAGTCCGTTGCGACAAGGTGGTCGGGCAAAACTGCACGGACGTCGGCTTCGCGGACGACGTCCGCATCGCGTCCGTGGGCGCGCGCGACCAGCTTTTGCACGATCGCGGAGAGCTCGGCGTCCTCGCCTTCGAAGGGGTGATCGACGATGGCGGCGAACGCCGCGTCGTCGATCCCGACGGGGGCGCCGCGTACGCGCATCCCTTCGCGCGCGAGGCGATCCGTGACGATCGCGCGGATGTCCTCGGCGCGCTCAGCGATGCTCGGGAGGCGGATGGGATCGTCGATGGCGCCGCCGAGCCGGGACGCGAGGAGCGGATCGAGCCTGCCGGATTCGGCGAGATCGTGGGGGTCTTGAACGGTCGTGATGCCGAGGACGATGTCGAGCGCGTCGGGGCGCTCCCACGGCGCGCGACGCTCGGCGAGCGATTGTCCGATGAGGCGCTGTATGTCGATGGGGAGCGCTGCGGCGTCGACGAGGACGAGGACGCCGCCATCGGCGAGCGCGAGCGGTGATGCGACGGGATCGCGCCAGCGCGCGAGGTCGTGCTCGCGCGTGCTCGTGCCGTCGACGAGGACGAGCGGAGCGGCGCTGCGCGCGCCGGCGAGGTGAGCGCGCGCGAGGAACGGCACGGGGTCGACGCCGCTCTTCGCGACGACGGCGATCGGAGCTTGCGTCTTCGTGAGCCGCTCGAGCGCGTCGTACGCGGCGCGCGAACGCGCGGAGTAGATTCCGATCGCGGCGGGGCGGGCGAGGCGCGTCGCGGCGAGCGCGTGGTGCGCGGATGCGCGCGCGACCTGGTGCTCGAGTCGCTCGGCGCGCGTCGTCGCTTCGCTCTCCGCGACGCGCGCGTCGTGCTCGCGGGCCATGCTTCGCGCGAGACGCGCGCGCGCGTGACACAGCGGCGCGAGATCGTCGGCGAGCTCGCGAAGAGCGCGCGCCTCTTCGAGCGTGAGATCGGAGATGCCGTCGTAGGTCGGGAGAAAGAGGATGCCTTCGATCTCGCCGCCGCGCGCGATGAGCGTCGCGGTGGACATTTTCGCGTCGCTCATCCATCGCGACAGCGAGCGCAGATCCGGGCGGCGCACTTCGACCGCGGCGAGCGCTTCGGCGCGGAGCGTCGACTCGGGCTCGGAGCACGCGACGACGAGGAGCTCGGGCGGAAAATCGGCGGGCTCGTCGTGCGCGTAGCCCGCGGTGTCGACGCGGAGCAAGCGCACCGGATCGAGCGTCCAGAGCTCGGGTGAGCGCGCGGGCTCGGCGGCGGTCGGGGGTGGCGATGCGTCGCGCAGCGCGCGCAGGGCGCCGGCGAGCGCGACGTCCGCGTCGCGCCCGCGAAGTGCGGCGCGAGCGCTCTCCGCCGACGCGAGCCTCCGGCTCGCGTCGCCGCGCACCGCCCGCGCGATTCGCGGGAGCTCGGCTCCCGCGACGAGCGCGGCGAGCGCCAGTGCGCACACGAGCTCGCGCTGATGCGCGCGCTGGTCCGCGATGAGAAACGCGAACACCGCGCTGAGACACACCGCGATCCCCGCGAGCGCCGTCGCGCGGCGAGCGCCGCGCCACAGCGCGACGGGATCACCGAGCTCCCCAAACGCACAAGCCGCGACGCCCGCGAGCGCGCAGAGCGCGCACGCGGCCGGCGCGGCGCCCACCGCGCCCGAGGCGAGCGCGACGAGCGCGCCCGCGCCGAGCGCGAGCACCGTGAGAAGAAACGCGTTGAGCCGTTCGGCGACGCCGAGCTCGAGCCTTCGCTCGAGCCTCGCCGCCGCGCCGAACAAAGCGAGGGCGAGGGCCGCCGTTCCGGCGGCGCTCGCCGTGACCCACGGGGTGAGGGGGTCGGCGAGCGACGCGTGCACGAGCCCATCGATCAACACGATGACGGCCGGCAACCACACCGCGGCGAGCAGCGCGACGCCAACGCGCCACGACCGCTTGCGATCGCGAACGATGCCACCGAGCGACGGCATGCGTCCGAGCGCGACGATCGCAGCAACGGACGCGATCAGCGCGCCACCCGCCGCGGCAACGCGCGCCTCGGTCGTCGATTCGATGAGCGTCGCGGCGACGATGCCCGCACCAAACGCCGCCCACGCGAACGCCGCGCCGCGCGCCCGCGACGCGAGCCACGCAAACCCGAACGCGACGCCGGCAAACGCGAGATCCACGAGCGCGAAGTGCGCGGTCGCGCGCGCCGACACGAGCACGACGTACCCGATGCAAGCAAACGTGGCGACGGTGACGAGCCGCCCGCGCGGCCGCGCCTTCGCCTCTGTGCTCTTGCGCACCATCGCAGGGAAAAGACGGCAATTTCGCGCCGCGGTCAAGCTTCAAGACCGGTGCTATGGTGCCGCACGATGAGCGAAGCGCGACGCCTCCTTCGAAGCGCGATGTCGCGCGCGATCGAAGGCGTCATGCCCAAGGTCGCGATCGCGATCGCCGCGCTCACCACGCTCGGCGCGCTCCTCTTCGCGGTCGCCGCGAGCCACGGCGACGGCGTCGAGCGCATCGCGCCGCTGTCGGCCGGGATGCTCGCGTGGGGCGCGGGCGTGCTCCTTTGTTTCGCCGCTTCGATCCGCGCGTTCGATCGCGATCGCGAAGACGGATGGGACGCGCTCCTCGCGCGGCACGGCGTGCGGCCTTCGTCGTATCTCGCATTTCGCATCGCGGGGCTCGCGGTCGTCACGGCGATCACGGTCGCGCCGGGGACGGTCGTCGCCGGGCTGGGCGCGTTGCTCGCGTCGCAGGACGCGCACGTCGCGCGCGTCGCGCTCGAGGGGCTCGGCGCGGGGCTCGCGTACGCGATCGCGTTCTCGCTCGTGGTCGCGCCGATTTCGCTCGCCGCGCTCGGCGCGCGCGGTCGCGCGTCGGGTTATCTCTTCTTGCTCGGCGTGCTCGTTCTCCCGGCGCTCGTTGCAGAGTGGACGGGCCAGCTCTTTCCAGACGAGTGGAGCGAGCTCGTGTCGATCCCCGGCGCGCTGGACGCGCTTCGCGAAGCGATGCTCGACGGATTCGACGGCGCCCGCGCGCTCCGCGCGGTCGTCGTGCTCGCGGCGATCTTCGTCCTCGCGTCTGTGTGGGCGCGCGCGCAGCTTCGATTTCATCGAGGCGTGACGACATGAAGGCGATGGTCGACTGCAACCTCGTCGCGGCGCGCCGCGCGCCGGTCGACCTCGTGCCGACGACGCTCGGCTTCAACGAGGGACGCCACGCGCTGCTCGGACGAAAAGAAGACGGCGTCTCGGTTCTTCTCGCGTGCATCGGCGGCGCGCTCCGTCATCGCGGCGAGCTCACCGTGCTCGATCGACCGGCGAACGCTCCCGCGACGCGCGCGCGCGTCGGGTACGTGCCGCTCGACGTGGAGCTCCCGGACGTGCTGCGCGTCGATGAAGCGATCGCGATCGCGCGCAGCATTCGGAAGAACGCGCGCGTCGACGCGTCGACCGTGCTCGCGCCGCTCGGCATCGAGTCGCTCGCGAAGCGTCGCATCGATTCGCTCGATCGCGGCGAAGCACGCGCGGTCGCGCTCGCCGAAGCGATCGCGTCGCCATCGGTCGCGGTGATCCTCGTCGAAGAACCCTACGTCGCGATGGCGCCGCCCGCTGCCGCCGCGATGACACGCGCGCTCGCGCCACGGAAGAACGTCTGCGTCGTGATCGCGACGGCCTCGACGCACGACGCATCGCTCCTCGCAGACGACTACGCGATCTTCGACGCGGGTCGTCTGCTCCGCATCGTCACCGAGCCGCCGCTCACGTCGGGCCACGAAGCGCCGGCGATGCGCATCGTCGCAGCCGACGTGCGCGCGCTCGCGTCGGAGCTCGCGAAGAAAAAAGAAGTCGAGCACCTCGAGCTCGGCGCGCACAGCGTCGTCGTCGAGGGCTCCGATGCCGCGGCGCTCGCCGAGGCCGTCAACGCCGCGGTGATCGACGCGCGCACGGACGTGCAGCGCATCGACACTGATCGCGCAACGTTCGAAGACTTGCGCGACGCCGCACGCGAAGAGCTCGAAGAGGCCGCGCCATGATCGCGCTCGTGCATCTTCCCATCGCGCGCATCTTCCGGACGCGCCGCGCCGCGCTCCCGCTCCTCGGTTGGTGCATCGTCGCGTTCGGCGCGACGCTCCTCGCGCGCCGCGCGAGCGCATCGAGCGTCGATCGCGCGCTCCTCGGAGCGTTCGCGCCTTTCGTGATGCCGCTCATCGCGTATGCGCTCGCGTCCGCTGCGCTCGGCGGAGAAGGCGTGGTCTCGGCCGCGCGTCCGCTCGTGCGATTCGGCGCATCGCCTCGCGCGAGCGCGCTCGCGGCCGGTCTCGTCGCGTCGCTCGCGTCGGCGATCGTGTGCGGCGTCGTGGGCTCGCTGCTCGTCGTCGCCGCGCACAACGCGGTCGACCCTCCGATCGCGCGCGACGTCGCGCTCACCGCGTATGCGTCGTCGCTCGGCGGCGCGGCGCACGCGGCATTCTTCGTCCTCGGCTCCGCCATCGGAGCGCGCGGTGGCGGTCGCGCCGTCGCGCTGGTGCTCAACTGGCTCTTCGGCGCATCACCGGGCTGGATTTCGATACTTGTACCTTACACGCATTCGCGCAGCCTCCTCGGCGGCGCGCCCGCGGTGACATTCTCTCAGCCCGAGAGCGCATGGGCGCTCGCCGCGATCCTCGTCGTGTCGCTCGCGCTCGCCGCCGCGCGCGTCCGCCGATGATTTCTCAGTGCGGGTTCGGCGGGGGCGGCGCGCAGTTCTGGCCGGCTTGAACCTCCGCGTTCGTGCGGAACGTGTTGAGGCTCAGCCAGCTCGGCGTCGGGTGCGCGGGGATGGTGCCGTCCTCGCGAACGTTCGACACGTGGTACGCGTGCTGATTCCAAATGCGTCGCGTCGGGATCCAACGCTTCTGCGAGTCCTCGTAGACCGCGACGGTGTTCTTGTAGTTCGACGGATTGTCGCCGCCCGTGTTCGACACGACGACGATGTCCGCCGACCCGTCGTTGTCGACGTCCGCGACGATCGGATACTCGATGAGCGTTCCGCTCGATCGCGTCGCGCTGAGCTCGACGGCGCCGGTCACGCCGTTGAACACCCACAAGTTGTCTTGATCGCCGTACACGCCGTCGGCGATTCCGCGACCGAGGAAGTCAAACGCGGTGCTCGACGCGAGACCGCTCGTGTCGTCGACGGCCATGGGCGTCCAGTTCGTCGTGAGCGCGAAGGTCGACGGGTTCACGTGATAGACGCTGACGTGCGAGCAGCTCGAATCCGAAATGTCCGGATGACCGTCGCCGTCGAAGTCGTGAATGACGCCCGGCTTCGACCAGCAATTGGGTGACGTCATCTGGTCGTACGCTTGCGCGGGGCCGCTCAAGATTTTTCCGTCGTGACTGAGGACCATGACGCCGTCTTGGCGCGAGACGAAGATCTCGGGGATCTTGTCGCCGTTCAAGTCGGCGACTTGCGGCTGTCCGGGAGGACCCGCGATGCTCCAGTATTTCGATCCGTCGGCGTGGAACGCTGCGTTGCCGAAGATGACTTCGAGCTTGCCGTCGCCGTCGAGATCCGCCGCCGTGTTCGCGGGGCACCAGTATTGACCGTCGAAGCTCGACTCGTCGTAACCGAACTTCTTGTTGCCCTTCGAGTCGAACACTTCGAACGCGACGATGATCTCGGGCGTGCCGTCGCCGTCGAGATCGTAGACGGCGATGGCGTGGCAGTACGACGCCGTCACGTTTTTGTACGCGCCGATGTCCTTGCCCGTCCACTTCACCTTGCCCTTGTTGTCGAACACGACGACGTGGCCCGCGGTGTCGTTCGCGATCACTTCGGGAATTTTGTCGCCGTCGAGATCCGCGAGCGCGGGGTTGACGCTCGTATCGACGCTGCCGGCGAGGTCGAACGTGTACTCGAGCTTTCCGGTGTCGCCCGCGAGCATGTAGATCGTTCCTTGCGCGCCGATCGGGCCGCCGTCGGTCGCGACGATCACGTCGGGTATGTCGCAAAGGTTCACTTCGCCGTCGGCGTTGTCGTCGGTGAAGTTCGCGACGAGCGGCGTGACCATGCTCCCTTGGAAGAAGCCTCCGCCTCCAGGCGCGGTCCACTGCCATTTGATTTTCGGATCGAACGAGTTCGGCGGTTGTGGCGGCGCGGTGCACGTCGGCGCGTTGTCGCCGGTGCCGTCGGGCGGGACGTGACATTTGTCGACGGGCGGTCCGCTGTCGCTCGAGCTTCCTTCACCGAAGCCGCCGTCGAAGGAGAACGGGCTATCGCTTCCGTTTCCGCCGTCGTCGGGACCGAACTTGCTCGGTGACGATCCACACGCGATGACGACTCCACTCGCGACGACCAAGCACGAAGCAAAGCGCGCATGCATTCCCGCACCTCCCGAGACGAACGTTAGCAGCTCATGGTCGCGTGACGAGCGCGGAAAGGCGCTCGCGCAATTGACGCGACACGTCGAGGATACGCGCGTCGATGCGGAACCTTTCCCCGTCGCGTTTGCAACCGCGCACCTTGATGCGAATCGATCCGACGCCATTCAAGGTTCCGTCGACCAACGATCCGGGCGGCGACGAGATCGTCGACGAAAGCGTCACACGATCGTCATCATCGAACGCGACGACGTCGGCCTCGCCGCCCTTCGCCCACGCGACGTGCATCAGTCCTCGCCGCGCCGCCCGCGCGACATCGCCGCGCGCGCCTCGCGCTCCGCGTCGCGTTTCGCCATGCCTTCGCGCTTGTCGTAGTGCTTCTTGCCCTTGCCGACGCCGAGCTCCACCTTCACGCGCCCGCGTTTGAAATACAAACGCAGCGGGACGATCGTGTACCCGCCGCGCATGGTCGCATCGTGGATGCGCGCGATCTCGTGTTTGTGGAGGAGCACTTTGCGCGGGCGTCTCACTTCGTGCGGGAACGCGCTCGCTTGCTCGAAAGGTGCAATATACATCTGTTTCAGGAACACCTCGCCGCCCTCTTCCGCGGCGTACGCATCGACGAGATCGACCTTGCCCGCGCGCATCGACTTCACCTCGCTGCCGAGGAGCTCGAGGCCTCCTTCGAAGCGATCCTCGACGGCGTAGTCGAAGAAGGCGCGGCGGTTCTTCACGATGAGCTTCTCGCCTTCGCTCTTTTCTTCTTTGACCACGGCGTGCGGAACATGCCACGGGTAGGCGTGGTCTGGAAGCTGGGTCCTCCGCGGCGCGTCGCGAGCTATCGCGTTTTTTCCGTGAACGAGTCCACGGTGCAAGCGCCGGACGGCACCGCGCGCCCGCCCGTGTTCACGATCGATTGCCCGGATTGGTGCAACGTGATCGCGATCACCGACGACGATCGACTCGTGCTCGTCCGGCAGCTTCGATTCGGAACACGCGAGCCGTCGCTGGAGCTTCCGGGCGGGATGCTCGAGCCCGGTGAGGATGCCGCGACCGGTGTGTTGCGCGAGCTGCGCGAGGAGACGGGGTACGCCGCTTCGCGCGCCGAGCTTCTGCTCGTCGTGCACCCGAATCCGTCGCTGCAAGGCAATCGCCTCTTCACGTTCGTCGCGCGCGGCGCGCGCCTGACGCACGCGACGGCGTTCGACGAGCACGAAGATCTCGAAACGGTGCTCGTCCCCGTTGCGGACGCGGCGCGCCTCCTCGATGACGGTCGCATGACCCACGCGCTATGCCACGCGGGCTTGTCGGCGTTCTTGCGTCAGTCTTCGTTGCCCGAGAGGCCTTCGCACATGTCGAAGAGCGCGCTGCGCAAAAAGAAGCGACCATCGGCGACGCCGAGAGCGAGCGCCTCGCGTCGCAAATCGTAAGCGAGGATCCCGGCGTGCGATTGTCGCGCGCGCGGGTCGACTTCGATCGCGCGCGCGATGATGTCGCCGATCCCTTTCGGCAAGAGCGGCGATGTGATGGGCCGGTGCACGGCGCCCGCGCGCGCGAGGTCGATCATGTCGCGCGCGGCCGTGTCGCGCGGAAAGCGCGGGCCGTAGAGCATCTCGTGCAAAATGACGCCGAGCGAGAACACGTCGGAGCGCCCGTCGCCGCGCGCGCCATGCGCCACCTCGGGCGCCATGTGAACGAGCTGCGCGCGCACGTCGCGATCCGTTCGGCGCACGCCCGATACGACGCCGCCGCTCGGTCGCCACCCGAAGTCGCCGACCTTCACGTCGCCGTTCCACGAGAGCATGACTTGCCTGGGGCTCAAGTTGTGGTGCGCGATGTTGAGCACCGTGCCTTCGATGCTCATCGTGTGGCGCGCGCCCGCGAGCCCTTCTGCAATCTCGCAGGCGATGAAGAGCGCGAGGTCGAGCGGCACGCGCCGTCGCGCCGCATCGCACCGCGCGATGAAGCTCGCGAGGCTGAGGCCCGACACGAGCTCCTGCACGATGCACGGCACCGGCTCGCTCGGCATCCCGCGGCTCCCCGACGCGATGAACCAATCGGTGACTTGAACCACGTTGACGTGGTTGACGAGCGCGCTCCGGCGCGCTGCGCGACGAAGCTCCTGAACGGCTTCTGCGTCCGGGCAGAGCGCGGGGTCGATGATCTTCACGGCGACGTTGCGCGCCATGACCTCGTCGCCGCGACTCGTCGATGCGACGAGCTGCTCGAGCCGCGCGATGTGCACCGAGCCTTGGCTGCCTCGTCCGAGCTCTTGCCCGAGCACCAACCGCCGCTCGCCATGCAGCGACAGAACGGGCGCGAGAGCGCGAACAGCAACCACGACCATCCATCTAGCAATCTCCGAACCGTGCTTCTCTTCAAGGCGAGCGCGCGCAACTGCGCGGTTTCTCGCGATGCATTTCGAAGCTGCTGTACGCGTGGATCCGCGTCGATCCGATCACGCGTGATCCAAGCGGAATGATGCGCGAAACGCGCCGATGTGGGAGTGTGTCGGCGTGCGATTGCATCTGTTCGTCTGCGTGAACGAGCGTGCGGAAGGCGACCCGCTCGGTTTGGGTTGTGGCGCGCGCGGCGCGGAGGTGTATGCGGCGTTGAAAGAAGAAGTCGCGCGCCGCGGTGAGGTCTCTTCGACGTGGGTCACGCGCACATACTGTCTCGGCGTGTGTCCCTCCGAAGGGTGCGCTGTCGCTTCGTATCCAAAAGGGGAGACGGTTCGGATCCGAACCATCGACGAAGCGCTCGCGCTCCTACGTGCGAGTGATGCCGATGGGCTCGAGGATCTCGAATCCTTGCAGCGCGAAAAAGTGCTCGCGCTCGCGCGCCGACTCAAGCCGGGTCTCACGCTCGAAGACGTTCAGAACCCGCACGACTTCCCCGAGCTCGACGATCCCGATTGGCACTACGAAGACGGCGTGCTCACCGGCATCCAAACCGTGCGCGCCGCACTTCGCGCGCGCGGCAAATCATGACGCGCCGCGCCGCCGATTTCTCGTAGCTGGAAAACGAAGACGCCACTAAGCTCCACGAAACCCGATGGTCGAAAAGCTCGAAAAGGTCTGGCTCGACGGCAAGCTCGTCAACCAAGACGCCGCCAACGTCCACCTCTTGACGCACTCGCTTCATTACGGCGTCGGCGTTTTCGAGGGGATTCGCGCGTACAAACGCGCCGACGGCAAGAGCTACGTGTTCCGCCTGAAGGAGCACATCGACCGGCTCTTCGACGGCTGCAAGCTCACGCTCATGAAGTGCGAGTTCTCGCGCGAGCAAGTCATGGCCGCGTGCACCGAGGTGCTCCGCGCGAACAAGCTCGAAGAAGGCTACCTCCGCCCGATCATCTTCATCGGCGACGGCGCGATGGGGGTCTACGCGCCGAACAATCCGATCCGCACCGCCGTCCTCGCGTGGAAATGGGGAACGTACCTCGGCGAGGACGCGCTCACGCTCGGCATCCGCACGAAGATCAGCTCATACGCGCGCCACCACATCAACGTCTCGCTCGCGAAAGGCAAGATCACCGGGCAATACACGAACAGCGTGCTCGCGAAGCGCGAGGCGAAGTTCGCGGGCTACGACGAAGCCGTCATGCTCGACACGCAGGGCTACGTCTCGGAGGGCTCGGGCGAGAACATCTTCATCGTGAAGAACGGCCGCCTCCTCACGCCGGACTTCGCGAGCTCCATCCTCGGCGGCATCACGCGCGACACGGTCATCACGCTCGCGCGCGAAGAAGGCATCCCGCTCGACGAGTGCCGCATCACGCGCGACATGCTCTGGCTCGCGGACGAAGCGTTCTTCACGGGCACCGCCGCCGAGGTCACGCCGATTCGCGAGGTCGACAACCGCGCAATCGGCGAAGGCAAACCAGGGCCCATCACGCAGCGCCTTCAGAAGCGCTTCTTCGACATCGTTCGCGGAAGCGACTCGTCCCACCCCGAGTGGCTCGCCAAGGTCTGATCGCGTGTTTGCTGGTGGCGTGCGGGGGCGCGCCGGTCACGCAAACGACGCCACCCGCGCCAACGGAGCCGGCGGCGTTCACCGCGGGCGCGCGGATGCAGCATTTCCACTCGACGCGCTTCGGCGTGTCGGTGCCGTTTCCGGACGGGCCGCGCTGGCGCATCGTCGATCACAAGATCCCGACGCTGCGCGCGACGCACGAGGGCACGCGCTCGGTCGTCGAGCTCGCGATTTGGCACGAAGACGAGCTCGTGAATCGAGCGAAGTGCGAAGCGCACGCGCACGAGAAGGGCATCGCACGCGAAGCGTCGGGTGAAGAGGTCTCGACGGAGATCACGCCGTTTCCGCCGGGATGGGACACCGGGATTTGGGTTGGCGTCGATCGTTCGGGTCCGAACGATCGCGACGTCACGGGGCACATGATCGCGTTCGGCGCGTTCATCCACAAATGCCTTTATTTTCATTTCGAGACGACCGCGGAGGTGGCTCACGCCGACGTGATCTCGGACCGCCTCGCATTCGTTCGGCTGCGCATGTTCGGCGGCCTCACGCTCGACTCGTTCGACGTCCCGCGCGCGCCCCGGTGACGCTTGCGCTTGGGCTGCTCTCTGCTACTCGTAGCCCACGCGTCGCGCGGTGGAAGGCCCGGCCGCGACGGCGTGCGCTCCGCGGGTCCCTGTTTGTGTGAGACGAGATTTGAGATGGGTACGAGACTCTACGTGGGAAATTTGTCCTTCAGCTCCACGGTCGACACGCTGCGCGCAGCGTTCGCCGAATCGGGCGAAGTGGTTGATGCGCACATCGTGAAGGACCGCGACACCGGCCGCAGCCGCGGCTTCGGTTTCGTGACGATGAGCACCGAGGATCAGGCGCGCAAAGCGATCGAGGCCATGAACGGCGCGATGCTCGACGGCCGTCCCCTCAAGGTGAACGAAGCGCAAGAGCGCACCGGCGGCGGTGGTGGCGGCGGTGGCCGCGGCTTCGGCGGCGGCGGTGGTGGCGGTGGTCGTGACTTCGGCGGCGGTGGCCGCGGTGGTCGCGGCGGCCGCGATCGCGACCGCGAATAGTCTCATCGGCCGCGCAAGCCTGCGCGGCCGAGGACCGTTCACGCCACGAGCGCGCGCGGCGTCACGCGAACGATTCGGCGGCCCTGATAGGGACCCGCACCGGCGACGTCTATCCTCGTGTCGACGGCGCTGCCGTGAAGCAGCGTCGCGACTTCGCGATCGCCGGCCGCGGCTTGCGACAAGACGATCGTGCGCGGGTCCGCGGTGCTCGCGAGCCAGAGCGTGCGATGGAGCGTCTCGCCGAAATATTCGATGCGCTCCTCGCGCGTGAGCGCAAGGCAACGTCCGCCGTGGATCGCGGCGCGCACGGGGAGGTCACCGCCGCGCTGCAAGAGCGCGAGCGTGGCGCGCAATGCGCGCTCGCCCGAAGGGAACGCCGCGACCATCGTCTCGAGCGGACCCGGCAGACGCGAGCCGCTCTCACCGCGAATCGACTCTTCGAATGCTTCTTCGAACGCGCGCAGCGACGCACACGCCGCGGCATCGCCACGCGTCGTGAACAGCTCGCCACGATCGCTCGCGTCGACCGCGAGAAAAAACAAATGGCTCACGCCGAGGAGCTGTCCGTACGAGAGAAGCTCCGTCGCGAAGAAATCGCGGAACGTCGGGTGCGTGAGCGCGAGCGTCGCGGGAACGGAGTCGCTGTTCGCGTCGCGCTTTTCGATGCGCACGGAGCGTTCGTCGTCGGTCTCGTTGACGAAGCGCAAGATGATTTCGCCGCCATCGCCGAAGACCGACGGTCGCGCGGAAATTCCATGCGCGTCGATCGCGATCTCCGCGGAGCGCGTGAAGCCCACCGGGCTCACCGCGAGGTCCGCGGTCCCCGCGACGCCGAACGCGGCGACGGTGTACTCGCCGGCCGGGAGCTGCACGGCGATCGAGCGCGCTTCGCCCGGATCGAGAACGAGCTGCACGAGAACATGCGCGCGGCGCGCCGGCGAGCCCGCGCAAAACATTTCGACCTTCGTCTCGCGCACGTCGGGGTGCGGGCGAAGAACGAGCTCGACGGAGCTCACGAGATCGCGATCGTAGTCCGTCTCGCAACCGACGCAGTGCGCGTGGCTCGTCACTTCGCCGAGGTGCGCGCGCGTGTCGTGCGCGACCATGCACGTCGGGCACACGAGGTCCCACGCGATCTCGAGCAGCCCGATGTGCGCCGCGTGGAGGAGCATCTCGAGCGCGCGCTCGCGCGTCGCGTCGAGCTCGGGCGCGAGCTTGAACGGTTGCATGCGCGAGAGCTTTCGCGCGGGCGCGTGCCGAAGCAGATTGGCGAGCGCTTCCACGGACGATTTCTCGAACCCCGCTTGGATCAATCGCGCAGCGCCCGTTTCGATGCGCACGTTCTCCGCGCCCGTCGGCTCGTGGCGTTGCTCGTACGGATCGATTCCCGCGCCGGACGCGAGGATCGCATCGACGCGCCGATACACGCGATCCATCGCGCGCCGCAGACGCTGGCCGATCTCGACGAGCGCCGCGACGCGCCCGAGCACGCCGCGCGGAATGATCGCGATCTCGTGCGTGAGATCCGTTCCGCCGTCTTGTCTTCGAACGAGCTCGACGCGATTCCACAGCGCTTCGAGCGGGCCTTCGCGGTACCAGCGAAACACGGTGTGCTCGCGATTTTTGATCCACTCGAACGGATACTCGCGCCAGCGCATCGAGAGACCCATCGCGCTCGCCGTGCCGACGCGCGCCATCGTGTCCTCGGACTCGCGCGCGAGCTCGACGTCGACGGGACCGAGCCCGACGGCTTCGTTGAAGCAATCGGTGTCGGCGACGCGCGGCCAGAGCGCCTCGGGCGACGACTTGAACGACCATGACCATTTGAAGACGCGCTGCGCTTGATCGCGCGAAGGCTTCGACGGCTTCGCGACGACGCCCGACTTGTGCGATCGCGGCGGGCTCGTTTCGCGCGGCCCATCGTGACGGGGCATCGGCGTTCCATCACGCAGCGCGACGAGCGCGTCGTGGAGCGCTTGCGCGCCGACGAAGCGCTCCGCGGGCTCCTTCGCCAGGCATTTGGTCACGACGCCTTCGACGTCGCCCGTGATGCCCGCGAGCTCCGCGATCGGCGGCGCTTTCTCGAAGAGGATCGCGTAGAGCAGCGCGGGCTGCGCGGCGGCGTCGAACGGACGTTTGCCGGCGAGCATCTCGTAGAGCATCACGCCGATCGCGTAGACGTCCGTCGCGGGCGTGACGGGTTGCGCGCGAATCTGCTCGGGCGCCATGTACGGCGGCGAGCCCGCGAACGTTTGCGGCGCGTCGGTGAGCGCGTGACGAAGCGCGAGGCCGAAGTCGAAGATGCGCGCGCGGTTCTTCTTGTCGATCATCACGTTGCGCGGCTTGAGATCGCGATGAACGATCCCTTTGTCGTGCGCGCACGCGACGGTCTGCGCGATCTCGCACGCGATGCGGATCGCTTCGTTCGGTGCGAGCTTTCCATCGCGGAGGAGCGCGGCGAGGTCGGTGCCTTCGACGAGCTCCATCGTGTAGTACGGGCGACCATCGAGCGTCTCGCCGACGTCGAGCACGGTCACGACGCCTGCGTCGTTCACGTGCGCGGCGAGCTTCGCCTCGGCCCACATCGACGCGACGTCGGCGCCATCGCGCGCGACCTTGAGCGCGACGCGACGATCGAGGCGCATCTCGATCGCCTCCCACACGACGCCCATCCCGCCGCGCCCGACGACGCGCACGCACTGGTAGCCCGGCACCTCCGGCGGCATGTGCGGTTGCGACGACGACGGAGCAGGTCGCTCGTGCACGGTCGCCGAGTCGTCGATTGCGTCGACCATGCGCTGAGGATAGCGGATTTACGCTACTGCACGGTTTCGGAGACGACGTGTGCCGCGGCCACACGCATGGGGTGCGCGCCGATGTCCGACAAATCGAACGAGCCGCCGATGATCGCGGGTGTGTCGCCGGCTTTCTCGAAATCGCCTTTCGCCATTTTCGAAACCGCATCGACCGCGGGCGAGCCGACGTGGAGCGGTGCGCGCGAGCCGCTCGGCAGCACGACCTTGGAGGTCACTTCGATTCGCATCGCCATGCCCTTCGCGCCGTGCGGCATCACGAGGCGCTTCTGCGCGAGCGCGTTGAGCACGTGCGCCGCGACGGCCTCCCACTCGCGCCGATCGCCGGACGTCTCGTCGACGCCCACGCTGAGCACGAGCCCGAGCTCGTCGACGTGCACCGCGAAGATCGCGCGTCCCTCGAACGGCGAGCCCGCGAGGCTGCGCGTCGTGTGCTCGAGCTCCGCGACCACCGGCCCGCTCGTGAGATCGCCATTGAGCGCCTCGTGCGCGCGAATCGGATCCATGATCGTGTGATTCGCGTTGTCGTTTTGGATCTCGCGCTCGCTCGGCTGCTGCCGCGCCATCTCCATCCGATACGACCCGCCTCCGCGGAGGCCGATGTCTTGCGTGATCAAAAGCGACGGCAACCCGGATGCCGACTCCGACTCCTTCTCCGTTCCCTTCTCCGTCCCCGTCCCCGACTCCGTTCCCGTCGGCGGCTCGGTCTTGGTGGTCGGCGAAACCGCGCTCGATCGCCGCGACCCCATCGTCGTCGTCAACATGCTGAACGCCTGCGCGTGACCCGCCGCGACGGGATCGTTCTCGTGCAGCTCCTCGAGCCACGCCAAGTCGTCTTTGGGCTGCGATGACCCGTTCGTGCGCACGGGCGGCATGAGCGCGAGAACCGCCACGTGCACGCCGAATGCGAGCGCGAGAAACACGGAACTCCGATTGCGCACCGCCACGCGCCCCAAGATACGGGACGGACGGCTGGGCTCGAACGAATATTCCGTGCTTGAATCGAATCGTGCGCATTGGACCGAACGCGTTCGCCGAAATCGATTACGTGCTCGAGGGAGAAGACGGCGAGGTGCTCGACGACAGCGCCGAAAAGGACGGCCAGCCGCTCCGTTACGTCCACGGGTACGGCATGCTCGTTCCAGGGCTCGAAAAGCGGCTCGAGGGATTGCGCGTGGGCGATCGCGCCGAGCTCGTCGTTCCGCCCGAGGAAGCGTACGGGCTCCACGACGATGACCTCGTCTACGCGATCGACCGCAAAGAGGCGCCGTCGGCGAGCGAAGGCGACGAGGTCGTGCTCGAAGACGAAGACGGCGACGAGACCGTCGCGCACGTCGTGGAGGTCGGCGAGGACGAGCTTCTCGTCGATGGAAATCACCCGCTCGCGGGGCTGACGCTCCGATACCGCGTGACGGTGCGCGAGGTCCGCGACGCGACCGCGGAAGAAATCGAGTCCGCCGCCCGTACGTTCGACGAGGCCCAAAAGGCCGCCGAAATCCCCGACCCGAATGCGTTGATCCCCCTCTTTTCGCTCACCAAGAAACGCGACGAGAGTTTGAACTGAGGGTGTCCTGTGCTACCCACACGCCAGCCATGAGCAACAAGATCAACCCCTGGGACCTCGACATTCGCGTTCGCGAGCGCAACCTCAAGAACGGTCGCCTTCAAGACAAGGACGTCGAAAAGTTCCTCTCCGCGCTCCCCGATCTTGCCGAAAGCACCACGCCCTTCGACACGTCTCAGCCCGCCATCTCGCGCGCCGGCGACGACTCGGAGTAACGCCGTGACGGACGCGCTCCCTCACCTCGATTTCGCGACGTTCGTCCTCTCGCTCAGCCATTCCGCGCTGACGCATTTGGGCGAGGCGCCGCACCCGGAGGACGAGGCCGTTCGCGTGAACTTGGCGCTCGCGAAACAAACGATCGACCTTCTTGGTTTGCTCGAAGAGAAAACGAAGGGCAACCTAAGCGGAGAGGAAGAGCGGCTCATCACGCAAATCCTCTTCGACCTGCGGATGCGCTTCGTCGAGAAGTCGAAAACGAGTGCCACCAAGACGTAGAGACATGCGTAGGCTGTTCATCATCGTCGCCCTCGTGGCGGCGGCTCACTGCGGAAAAAGCGAAGGAACCGACGACGCGGGCGCGGCGGCGTCGAGCAGCGCAACCACGACAATCGCGACGGCTCCGCCCACGAGCAGCGCACCGGCCGTGCTCTCGGGGGTCACGCTCGCACCCGTCTCGTTCGCGCCCATCGCGAAGGCAGCGGATGCGAGCGTCGTGACGATCAACGTGGTCGTCGAGCAGGTCGTCGAGGGTTGGGGCGGCCGCAAGATGCGCCGCGAGGGCAAAGGGCTCGGCACGGGGTTCATCGTCGACAAAGACGGGACGATCCTCACGAACAATCACGTCGTCGCCGAGGGCGGCAGCGAGGCCCAGTCGATCAGCGTGAAGCTGAGCAACGGCCAGAACCTGCCCGCGCGCATCGTCGGTCGCGATCAACCCACCGACATCGCCGTCGTTCACATCGATCCGAAGGGCCTCACGCTCACGCCGCTCTCGCTCGGCGACTCCGACGCGATGGAAGTCGGCGATTGGGTCGTCGCAATCGGAAACCCGTTCGGCCTCGAGCACACCGTCAGCCAAGGCATCGTCAGCGCGAAGGGCCGCACCAAAGACGACGTCCCGCTCGACCCGGCGGGCTTCTACGACTTCTTGCAGACGGACGCATCGATCAACCCGGGAAACTCGGGCGGTCCGCTCCTCAACTTGAAGGGCGAGGTCATCGCGATCAACTCGGCGATTCGCGCGAACGCGAACGGCGTCGGGTTTGCGATCCCGATCAACATGGTCAAGCAGCTCTTGCCGATGCTCATGCGCGACGGAAAAATCTCGCGAAGCGCGCTCGGCGTACGCATCGCCGATTTGCGCGAGCTGTCCGACGACGACAAGAAAGAGCTCGGTTTGACGGGCGACAAGGGTGCCGTCGTCGAGTACGTCGCGGGCGGGGGACCTGCCGATCGCGCGGGGATCAAGACCGGCGACCTCATCACGGCATTCGACGGCAAAGACGTGGCGCGCGGAAAAGAGCTCCAGTGGATGGCCAGCACGACCGGCGTCGGCAAGACGGTCTCCGTGAAGCTGAACCGCTCCGGCAAACCCCAAGACGTGAAGGTCACGCTCGGGCTGCTGGAACCATCTGCCCCGCCACATCGGTGACAACCGCGCGAATGCGCGTGTAGGGTTCCAATTCTCATGCCGCCGCGGCGACCTCCCGTGAATACCCCGGCGCCGGCGGCGTCGAACACCAAGGAACTACGAGCCAAAGAAGCACAGGAGGATCGTGCGCTCGTCGAGCGCGTACAAGCCGGTGACAAGGAAGCGTTTCGCACGCTCGTCGAACGCCACCAGCGGCGAGCCTTCTCGATCGCGATGTCGCTCGTTCGTGACGAAAGCGATGCGCGCGAGCTCACCCAAGACGCCTTCTTGCGCGTTTACAAAAACATCGGGACCTTTCAGGGACAGTCGAGCTTTTTCACTTGGCTCTATCGGATCATCACCAACTTGAGCATCGACCTCATTCGCAAACCAGGAAGGCAAGTCGCGGAGCTCGACGAGACGCGTCCCGAGGAACCGAACAAAGATTTTCCGTTCCTTTCACGTATCGACGGATCGGATCCCGCGGACGTGGTGCGTCGCCAAGAAATCGCATCGCGTCTTCGTGAAGCGCTGACGGCGCTCCCCGATTACCACCGCGGTGTCATCTTGATGAGAGAGGTCGAAGGTCTGAGCTACGAGGAAATGGCGCAAGCGATGGGAGTGTCGAAGGGTACGATCATGAGCCGTCTGTTTCACGCGAGGCAAAAGCTCCAAAAAGCGCTGGTGGATTGTTACGCCGAGCAAATCGGCGAACGCCGCGAGCCGCCGCCGTCGAGCGACTCGGAGAGCGCGCCATGACGCTCGAACAAGAACAAATGATGGACGTGATGGCGTACGCCGACGGCGAGCTCGAAGGCGAAGATCTCGCGCGCGTCGAGAAGCTCCTCGAGTCGAGCGCCGATGCGAAGGAGCTGCTCGCGTCGCTCGCTGCGATCGGCGATGGCGTGCGGACCGCGCACCTCGTAGGCGCGATCGACGTGCGCGACGCGGTGATGGCGAAGGTCACGCCGAACGATCTCGACAAGGCGCGCATCAAGCGGACGGCGCGCACGCGCATGGCGGTCGTCGGCGCGGCGTTCGTCGCGCTTGCGGCGGGCGTGATGTTCTACATGCGCGACGCGAACAACGACGCGCACCGCACCGCGAATTCCGCGTCGAGCTCTTCATCGAGCCAACCTGCGCTTGCGTCGGCTGCCGCAACCGGCGTACAGGTCGACTTCGTGGATACGCCCACTCCGGTCTCGGTGTTCTACCTTCCGGCGCAGAACACGGGCGCCGAGGGCAAGACGGACACGCCGCCGAGCGTCGTCGTGTGGGTGGATGATTCGATGGTGGCCCTCCCATGAATCCGCGGCGTGTCGTGCTCCAGCTTCTGCTCGCGATGCTCCTCGCGATTGGTTTGCCGTCGCACGCGGACGCCGCGCCGACCGTGCCGCAAGCAGCGACGCTCGAAGTCATGGTGCTGCACGCGACGCAAACTCCGGGAGCGGGATCGATCGAGCCCAGCATCGGGAACATGCCGCAGCTCCAACAACCGCCGTTCTCCGCGTGGAACACGTATCGCTTGCTCGCGAAGCAATCGCTCACGCTCCAGCGCGGCGCGCCCTCGAGCTACACGCTCCCGAACGGACGCATTCTGCAAATCACGCTCGAAGACATCACGGCGGGCCCGCGGTTCAAGATCGCGGCGGCGATCAATCAACCTGGCGGCAACAACGCGTACTTGAAGCTCCTCGAAGTGACGGCGCCGCCGAACCAGACGTTCTTCGTCGCCGGGCAACAGTTCCAAGGCGGCGTGCTGATCATCGGCTTCACTTTGCACTGAAGCAGCGGAGGACGAGGATGCGCAGGCTCGCGATTGCGGCGTTCGTGATGTTCGTGGCCATGCCGGCATTCGCGCAGAACGCGACGCTCGCGCAGCAGAAAGCGGACGCGGCGCTTCGCGTGCTCACGATCGAGACCGCGAGGTACTCGGCGGGCCAGGCGACCGTCGACGAGGTCGGAACATGGGCCGCGCGTTGGTACCAAGCGCGACGCGATTCCGGCCTCACCGGCGCCGCGCTCGTCGCCGCAGCGCAAGAGTGGGTCGACAAGATGAAGTCGTTCGAGCAGGTCGTGAAATCGCACGTTCAATCGGGATTGGCGACGACGGCCGACTCCGACAAGGCGACGTTCTACCGACTCGAAGCGGAGATCGCGCTCGCCAAGGCGCGCACTCCTTAGAATGCTCCGGCGCCTCCGGCGCCGATGGGTAACCTGCTCCGCGTCACTTGCCGATCGCGCCGCGGTAGACGAAGCCTTCGCTCGCGAACGTCGGGCCGAATTTGATTTTGTACCAGCCGCCGTCGGACGTTCCGAGCTGGACCTTCGTGCCGCGCGGGAGGTGCGCGACGATCGCGCCCGTGTGCGGCGCATCGCGGACGATCGCGGTCTCCCACGCGACCTGCGCGGTGCCGTCGGGGAGCGCGGCGGACGGCGTGCTCGCGGAGGCCGTCGAGCTCGCGCCTGCGCTCGCGCCCGCGCTCGGCGCGTCGCTGCCGTTCGAAATGTTCACGACGTAGACGACCGAGTAGCGCTCGTTTTGGTGATCGACGGGCTTGAGGCTCATCGACTTCACTTCGCCCGCGACGAACGCCTTGAGCGACTCGACGTCTTTCACCGTCGAAGATTTTCCGCCCTCGACCGAGATGCGGTTGTTCTTGAAGTCGAGCCCGAGCACGATGTTGAGCTTGCCCGTGTTCTCGGCGGCCGCGGGAAATTGCGCGAGGCGCTTGAGTCGCGTTTGAACGAGCGGGTCGAGGCCGGTGAGCCAGCCGCAGTCTTTTCCTTTGAGCGACTCGCCCTCTTCGGTTTTGCACGAGAGGATCGCGGCGCGGCCGACGGTGACCGTGATGGGCGCGGCGGCGCTCGCGATGGGCGGTGGTGGAGGCGGAGCGATGCTCGCGCTCGCGGCGGCAGCGGCGGATGCGACCTCGGCGGCGCGCGCGGCGGCGACCGCGCTCACCGCTTCGGCGGGCGCGGTCGGCCCGACGCGAACGCCCGCGAGCTTGGGCCACGCGACGCCGAGAGCAAACCCGATGAGCGCGACGACGCCGACGCGAAGCCACGAGGGTTTGTCCGCCTCGGGCGCGGGGATCTGTACGGAGGGACGCGCCGCCATCGCGGCGATGGTTAGCACGGAGCGCGAAAACGGGCGAAAAACAGGCATTGGGCGTTAGGCTTTGGGCTTTGGGAAGAAACGCTCGAGACTCGATGCGACTTCGGCGTAATTGGCCAAAGCCCAAAGCCTAAAGCCCAAAGCCCTCTCTAGAACGGCGGCTCTTCGTCGTCCGTCGACTCGAACGGCGCCGTGCGCGCTTTGCCCTGCGAGTCGACGGTGAGGAGACGCTCGATGCGTTGTTGCGCGTTGTCCAGGCGATCTTGCGCGAGGCGCGAGAGGCGCACGCCTTCTTCGAAGAGCTTGAGCGATTCTTCGAGCGGCAGGTCTCCGCGCTCGAGCTTCTCGACGATGTGCGAGAGGCGCTCCATCGATTGCTCGAAGTTGAGCTGCGCGCTCGGAGGCGCTGCGCTGGTCATCGCTGTGGGACCATGGGCGCGAGGACGAGGCGGCCGTCGCCGGGCGGGATGCCGAGGACGAGCGCGTAGCCGTCGTCGTCGAACGCGATCGGGATCGCGATGCCTTCGGCGGTGACGTACGACGCGAGCATCGTGTGAGCGGGCGCGGCTCCGTTCTCCGTTGCGACGCGGAGCCATGCGGCTTCGCGCACGGGCCACGGCGACGGCGGCGGCGCGCCGGAGAGACCGCGCGCGGCGACGTCGCGAATGCGCGCCTCGGGATCGAACCGCGCCGTCACCGAGAGCATCTCGTTGCGCGACGGCGCGGGCGAGCGCATCGCGAGCGCGGTGATCTGCGCGAGGCGAACGAGAGGCTCCGCTTCGTATCGCATGGCTTCCGCGAGCCGACCCGTCGCGCTTGGTTCTTCGCTCGCGCCAAGCCCGCGTGCGACATGCGCGCGCATGATCGGATCCGGTGAGGACTCGTACGGCTCGAGCTTCGCCTTGATGGTGTCGCCCTTGCGCGCGCGCGAGCGCCACGGCGGAGAGCGGAGCGTCGGCGCCGCCCGCTTCGATGCGCTCGACGAGCGATCGCGTGGGCACGAGCGCGCTCGGGTCGCCGCCGAGGAGGCCGATCGCGAGCACGGCGCGCGTGGGCTCGTCGGGCTCGCGGACGTAGCGGCGCAAGAGCGCGTTCGCCGCGGGGAGCGCGTGACCATTCCACGAGGCGAGCGCGCCCATCGCGGCGGCGCGGCGCACGGCGGCGTCGCGATCGTCGAGCCAATCGCTCGCGTCGTCGTGGCCGAGCGCGACGCGCGCGAACGCTGCGATCGCGCGGCTCGGGCTCTCGTTCGATGTGCGAAGCTCGTTGACGAGCGTCTCGATGTCCGACGAGCGCTCGCCGCGGAGGACCGCGCGCGCGACGTACCCACGGACCGCGAGACGGCGCAGCGGACGCTCGCGCGCGAGGCGCTCGAGCGTCGCCATCGCGTGCGGGTTCGGCGAGCGCGCGATGGCGTAGATCGCGTCGCCACCGAGCTTGGGATCCGCCGCGACGCTCGCGAGGACCTTGAGCCCGTCATCCGTCGCGATGCCACGACCGAGCGCGGCGAGGATCTCGAGGCGAACCTCGGGATCGTTCATCGCGGCGAAACGCGCGGCGAGCGCCTTGACGACCTCGCCGTCTTGCGCGCGATGCGCGAGGCGAATCCCCGCGCGGAGCGTTTCGTCGCCCGAGATGAGCTGCGTCACGGCGTGGAACCGCTCGAGCGCGTCGACGAGCACGAGCGCTTCGCCCGCGGCGGCGCGGACGTGCGCGTCTTGATCCGCGAACGCGGCGATAGCGATGGGACGCACGCGACCATCTCCGAGCTGCCCGAGCGCGAGGATGCACGCCGCGCGCGTCGACGCTTCGGCGCCGCCTTGTGCCTTCGCCAAGAGCGCATCGAGCGCGCGCAGATCCCCGCTCTGCGCGAGAGCGCGCGCGACCGCCGCGGAGGACGGCGGCACGTACGTTCCTTCGGTGGGCGACGAGACGGGATCCGACGCGAGCGCCCGAAGCGCGTTTTGTTGGCTCGTGCCGCCCTCGCGCGCGGCGTTCCCGACTGCGTCGAGCGCCTTCGGATCGCGCGAAGCAACGAGCGCGCGCGCCGCGATCTGACGCGCGAGGTCGACGCGCGCCGCGCTGATGGCCGTCGTCGTCGTGCGGCTGCGCGACGAACGCGCCGTCGCGTTCAGCATCTGCACGAGCCGTTGCCGCGGAGCTTCTTGATTCGCGAACGGAGCGAGCGCGCGCGCGAGCTCGATGAGCGTGAGGTCGTCGTTGCTCGGACCATCGGCTTGCGTGACGAGCATCGAGATGGCCTCGGGCGTTCCCGCCGATGCAGCGCGCACGATGCCGCGCCGAATGTCCGCGCTCTCCGTCGTGCGCAGGAGCTCTTCGGCGTGGTCCGCGCCGAACCGCGCGCGAAGCGGCGACACGGTCGACTCTTCGATGATCTCTTGTTGCGGCGTGTCGTCTTCGTCGTCCTCGCTGTTGCTCATCGTGGTGAAGCGCGGCGTGGGAACGCGTCGCACCTGCGCGTGCGCGTCGTGCGTCACCGCGAGGGCGATGACGAAAAAACACGAAGCGGACAGCGCGCGACGCATCACATCACTTCTTGTTGCCGGTGGGAGGCGTCGTCGTCGTCGTTGGAGGAGCGGGCGCTGCGAAGAGAAGCAACCCGATGCCGCTCGACGCGGTGGGTTGGTTCTTGACCGCGTCCCACCCGACGGTCTCGGCTGCGCCATCGCGCAGCGTGAGCTTCGTCAGCGTGTTCACGACGGCGAGCGCGCGGAAGAGCGCAGCGGCGTGTTGCGCGGCTTCGACGCCCGCGGGTTTGGCCGCGACCGCGAGCGTCCAGTCGCGATGCTTGTTGAGCTCGAGCGCGAGCGCGCGGAGCGTCATCATGCTTGCGGGGTCGATCGTCGGTGCGTCGTCGGGGCCGGTGACTTTGATCGGATTCGCGAGGCGCACGACGAGTCGCGCGTCGATCGTGACGAGCGGCTTGCCGCCTTCGTCCGGACAACCGTCATCGTCCTTGATGCCGTTGAAGACCTCGGCCGCGTCGGGGCACTCGTCTTTGTCGTTCAAGTACGTGTCGCCGTCGCGATCGGGGTTCGGGCATCCGTTGAATTTCGGATCCGTCGAGGGCTCGCCCGCGACCGTCGGGCATCGCGTCTTGTCGCGTTCGGGATGCCAGTCGCCGTCGTCGTCTTTGTCCTCGGGATCGGGCGGCGGGGGCGTCGTCGGCTTCGGGCATCCGTTGAGCTTCGGATCGTCGTTCGGCTCGCCCTTCTCTTTCGGACACGCGTCGACGTCGTCGGGAATTCCATCGCCGTCGGCGTCCGCTTGCGGACAACCGTTCTTCTTCGGATCGCTCGACTTGGGGCCCGCGACGTTCGGGCATGCGTCTTCGCGATCGATGATGCCGTCTTGGTCGTTGTCGATGTCGGGGCAACCGTCGGAGTCTTCGAAGCCGTCGCGATCTTCGGGGATGTCCTCGCACTGATCGACGTTGTCGGGGACGCCGTCGTGATCTTTGTCGTGCTCGCGCGGCGCCCAGCCGATGCCCGCCACGACGCGAAATGCCGGAACGCCCACCGCATCGCTCAACCCGATGTCGATGCCCGCGGTGACGAACGCGTCTTTGTCTTTGCCGAGCGCGATGCGATCGGAGAGCGCGAGGTTCACGGGCGAGAGCGCGCTCGCGCCGCGATCGACGAACGGCGCTTGCGGGCCGCCCGGCAACCAACCGTGCGCGGCGATTTCCCACGTCTGACGATCTTCGCTGTCGATGTGGAAGATGTCGGGACGAATCCGAAGGCCAAGGCTCCACGGGATTTCGTCGCCGAAGGTGTATCCGCCGTTCGCGGCGTCGGGCCACGTGCGCGTCTCGGTGCGAATCATGTAGCCGAGCGACGCCTGAAGGTGCGCGACGACGAACGAGTAGTCGACGAGGAGTCGCAAGTCGGTCGTGACGCTTCCTTCGCCGGCGAAGCTCGAGTGATCGCCCGTCGGGATCGTCATGTCGACGATGCCGGCGATGCCGAGGCCGCCGTTCGGGTTGCCGATGATCTTCACCTTCGCGCTGAGCCCGATGTCGCCAAGCGCGGTGTGCGCGACGGGCGCTGCGGCGACGTTCGACGGAAGATTGTCCGAGCCGGTTTGATAGAGCACCGCGGGCATCACGATGCCGAGCGACGCATGCTCGCCGAGCCCGACGTTCGCGATCACGTTGAGGTTGAAGCCCCAGTCGACGGGGCGATAGAGCGTCGTGCCCGTTTGGTCTTTCACCGTGACGGGCCTGAGCGCCCAGTCGAGATACGAGCCGAAGTTGAACGCCCACGGGCCGGGCGTGTTCGGCGACTCGAGCACCATGCTCGCCGTCGGGTCGACGCTCGGGCGCCACGTGCGCGCGTCGATCGACGGGAGCTGCGCGCGTGCCGATCTGCCGATCATGACGATGACGGCAAGCGAAGCGAGGGCGCAGCGGACCCGCATGGGAGCCATCACCTTAGAGAAGAAACGCCCAAGTTGGAACCGCCTAAACTCGGGCGGGTTCGCCTTGCCCGAGCGCATACGCGACATTACGGATCCCACATGTCCGAGCGCGCGATGCAGCCGGTCACGCCACTGAAGCTCGCAGGCACGCTCGTTTGGGTCGCTGCTTGGGCGGGCTCGGTGCTTCTCCTCGGCGGCGACGCGCGCTGGGTCGAGGGTTGGATCTTCGCCGGGTGGTTCGTGGTCATGAGCATGTCGTGCACGCTTTGGGTCTATCGGAATGATCCGGCGCTCCTCGCGGAGCGTTATCGCGCTCCCGGCAGCGGCGGGCAGAAGGGATGGGATTTTTTCGCGGTCGTGGCGATCGTGCTCGTCTTCCTCGCGTGGATGGCGTTGATGCCGCTCGACGCGCGTCGCTTCGGCTGGTCGCCGCAATTTCCGATCGCGGCTCGAATCGCGGGAGCCGCGCTTCTGCTCCCGGCGTGGTTTCTCTTCTTTCGCACGTTCAAGGACAACTCGTTCGCGTCGGGGCTCGTGCGCATTCAAAACGAGCGCAAGCAGAAGGTCGCGCAGACGGGCGCGTATGCGTTCGTGCGTCACCCGATGTATCTCGGCGCGCTCCTCATGTTCGTCGGCACGCCGATGCTCCTCGGATCGATCGTCGGTCTCGCGCTCGCCGTGCTCATGGCGATCGTGCTCGGCGTGCGCATCGTCGGCGAAGAGAAGATGCTCGTGGGCGAGCTCGAGGGTTACGCAGCGTATCGCGAGAAGGTTCGCTACAGGCTCGTGCCGCTAGTTTGGTGATGGCGAGTCGACGATGGCCGGTTGATTCGGGTCTTCCGTCGCGCGCGCGCCATCGCCTTGCTTGTCGCGCCAGCGCTTGATCGCGCCGCTCAGGATTTCGCCGATGAGCGTGCGGTAATCCATGCCGGTGCCGTTCGCGATCAAACACAAGTCGCTGTAGTCCGGCGTGAGGCCGGGGAGCGGGTTCACCTCGATGACGTAGACTTTGCCCGTCGGCGTGAGTCGAAGGTCGACGCGCGCGACGTCGCGGCAACCAAGCGTCGTGAACGTCGTGCGCGACGTGCGCTCGATCGCGCGGAGCTCTTCTTTCGTCACGTTTGCGGGGACCTCGTAGCGGACGAAGCGCTGCCAATCTTGTTTGCACTCGTAGTCGTAGACGGGGCGCTCGCTCGGGTTGAGGAACGCGACTTCCATCGGCGGGAGAACGCGCGGGCGGCGCTCGCCGAGGAGACCGACGGTGAACTCGCGACCGAAGACGTATTCTTCGACGAGCGCGGGCTGCCCGTATCTTTCGATGATTTCGCGCGCGACCTCGCGCACGCCCGCTTCGTCGTCGACGACGCATTTGCTCGTGATGCCTTTGCTCGTGCCTTCGGCGTTCGGCTTCACGATGACGGGGTACTTGAATGCGCGGAGCTTCTCGCGGCCCGTGACGAGCACTTGCCACTCGGGCGTGTCGACGTCTTTGAGCAAACGCTTCGCGAGACCTTTGTCGAGACAGATGCTGAGCGTCGCGGAGTCGCTCCCGGTGAACGGAACGCCCATGAGCTCGCAGAGCGACGGAACTTGGGCTTCGCGATTTCGACCGCGGATGCCCTCGGCGATGTTGAAGACGACGTCGACACCGCTCGTGAGCAAGCGCGCGCGGAAAATCGTTGTTCGCCTCGAGCGGCACGACGCTGTGACCGTGGCTCTCGATCGCCTTCGTGATTGCGTCGATCGTCTCGGGCGGATCGTATTCCGCTTCGCGATCGTCGCCGCCCTCGGACGCGACGCGCTTCATGTTGAACGCGAGGCCGACGCGCAGCGACGTGCGGCGCGTCTTCGGGCGCGGCTTGGTTTGATCGAGCTGCGCGAGGAGACCCGTGCGCGCGCACGCGGCACGGAGCACGGCCATCACGGCGGCGTCGTAGTCGAGCCCGTGGAGCTGCGCGGCGATCGCGAGCGAACCGGCGGGCTCGAGGCTCGGGAGCGGCGTCGCGCTGAGGAAAAATACTTCGCCGTCGCCGCTGACGCGAAAATCGAGGTAGCCAAAATCGCGAATGCCGAGCGCGGAGAAAATTCGCTCCGACAAATCCGCGATGCGGCCTTGCGCCTTCGGCGGGAGCGTCGCGCGATCGAACCAGGCGGGCGTGCCTTGCGTCGTCGCGAGCGTGTAGTCGTAAATCGCGAAGCGACGCGGGTAGCTCGGGTCGACGCGGAGCTCGACGGGCGGAAGAATGTTGCCTTGCGCGAGGCCGTCGATTTTGTAGACGCGCACGTCGACGCCGGGAATGTAGCGCTCGAGCAAGACGCCATCCGGATACGCGTCGAGGAGCTCGTCGACCGCGCGACCGAGGTCGATCGGATCTTCCGCGACGCCCGATTGCGAAATGCCCTTCGACGAGCCTTCGTAGTTCGGCTTCGCGATGGCGGGCCCTCCAAAAAAACTGACGAGGTCGTCGAGACCGCCCCACCGCAGGCTCGCGCGCGTGACGAGTCGACCGCGCGGCGACGGGACGCCGCATCCCGCGAGAACTTTTTTGGTGAGCGATTTGTCGAGCGTGATGCAGAGCGTGTACGCGTCGCTGCCCGTCGCGGGCATGCCGAGCTCTTCGAAGAGCGCAGCGTAGAACCCGCGGCGCACGCGTCCGCGGCGGCCTTCCGCGATGTTGAAGATGACGTCCGGCGAGTACGCCTCGAGGCGCGCGACGAGCCGCGAAGGCGGACCGCTCACGTCGATGCGCTCGACGTTGTGGCCGGCGCGTCCGAGCGCGCGCGCGAGGGCGTCGACGGTTTCGGGCGTGTCGAACTCGGCGTCTTCGACGGCGTTGGTGAGACGGAGGTTGTGTGCGAGCGCGATTCGCATTTCGCGCGGCGCATATCACGGAATGAGAGCGGCTACGATGGGCGTTGATCGATCATGCGGTGGGTGATCGCGATCTTTTTGTTCGGGTGCTCGCATCCCGCGCCGGCGACGGTCTCGCTCGCGGCGCCCGCGCCGCTTCCGCAAATCGCGCTCACCACGCGGGAGGACCCAGCGCCGCCGAACGCCGTGCGCATCGACGCGTCGCGCGACTCCGATTGGGCGCGCGCGTTTCCGCGTGCGAACGACTTCGAAGAAATCGAGATCCCCGCGACGCGCACGCTGCTCGTCTTTTGGCGCATCGGCAGGTCCCGCGCGCACCGCGCTCTCCCGCCCGACGAAGACTACGCGGGCAATCACGCCGCGCCCGTCGATCTCGTCATCGGCGCGCGGACGATCGCGTTCGGCGATCTTCCCGGGAGCCCATCGCCTCTCTCTCAATCGTACTGCGCGCGACTCGGCTGGCGCGCGCAACCGGACACGCCCATTCGCCCTCCGCGTCACGTCGTCTCCGCGATGTCGCTCGGCACGATGCAAGGCGACAGCGAGATGATGATCGTCGGCGATGGACCGATCCTTCACGTCTTGCACCGCGAGACGAGCGACGGACACTGCGACGCAGCAAAGCAGGGCCCGCTCGACATCTGCGAAGGCTTCGAGTGGGAGCGGCGCGCGGACATCCACGTCGAAGGCAATCCCGCGCTCTTCGAACGCATCGATGACGAGAAAAAACCTTTCGACTGCGGCACGGCCGAGATCGACGGATCGAAGCTCATCGCGCCGAAGTGATTTCGATTATGGTGGCGAGGATGGACTTGAACGTCCTTTGTCTCGCGACGTACTTCAAAGGCGAACGCTTCATGCGCGAAGCGGCGTCGCATGGCGCGCGCGTGTACTTGCTGACGGCCGCGAAGCTCCTCATGCGGCCGTGGCCGCGCGACATCCTCGCCGACGTCTACGCGATGCGCGACGGCGCCGATCTCGGCGAGACGACGCGCACGGTTTCGTACCTCGCGCGATTGGTTCGGTTCGATCGCATCGTCGCGCTCGACGACTTCGACGTCGAGACCGCCGCCTCGCTCCGCGAGCACCTGCGCATCCCCGGCATGGGCGACACGACCGCGCGCCACTTCCGCGACAAGCTCGCGATGCGCGTGAAGGCGCGCGAAGAGGGAATCCCCGTTCCCGATTTCGTCCACGTTCTCAACTACGACGCGCTTCGCGATTTCATGAAGCGCCTCCCGCCGCCGTGGATGAACAAACCGCGCAGCGAGGCGAGCGCCGCGGGCATCACGAAGGTCACGAGCGAAGAGCAGCTCTGGGAGCTCGTGACCAAACAGGGCGATCGCCAATCGAGCTTTTTGCTCGAGCAGTACTTGCCGGGCGACGTGTACCACGTCGACTCGATCGTCACGGAGAAGCAAGTCGTGTTCGCGGCGGTCCACAAGTGCGGCGCGCCGCCATTCGATGTCGCACACGGCGGAGGAATTTTTTCGACGAGCACGGTCGAGCGCGGCTCGCGCGACGAAGCCGAGCTCCTCGAGCTCAACGCGCGCACGCTCGCGTGCATGAACCTCGTGCGCGGTGTCTCGCACATCGAGTTCATCAAGGGACGCGCCGACGGGAAGTTCTACATGCTCGAATGCGCCGCGCGCGTCGGCGGCGCGCACATCGCGGACATGGTCGAAGCGGCAACGGGCGTGAACCTGTGGGCCGAGTGGGCGAAGATCGAAGTCGGCGGCGGCAAGGTTCCATACACGCTACCCGCCGTACGAAACGAGTACGGCGGTTTGATCGTGACGCTCGCGAAGGACGAACGCCCCGACACGAGCGCGCTCGACGCGCCCGAGGTCGCGTTTCGGTCGACGGAGAAGAATCACATCGGCCTCGTCTTGCGATCGCCGAACCGGGCGCGCGTGCAGGAGCTACTTGTAGAATACATGGAACGCGTCCGCCCGCTCCTCGCGACGATGCCCGCGCTGGAGAAGCCCGCGCATTGAACTGTGCTACCCTGGTAGTACAATGAAGAAGCGTCGCGCTGGCTCCACGAAGAAGCTCAGCATCTCGTTGGAAGCGAAAGACGTCGCATTTCTCGAGCGGCGCGCGGCGAAGCTCTACCGAGGCAACGTGTCGGCGGCTGTCACGGAAGGCGTTCGGCGCCTCGAAGAAGAGCAAGGTCGCGAAGCACTGGCTGAATGGCTCGGCAAGAAGTGGGGCGAGCCAACCGAACGTGAGAAGGACGCCATCCGCGCCGAGTGGCGCGGGAAAAAACGCACGAAGGCCGCGTGAGGCGCATCGGGCTGACCTTCGACACGGGCGCGCTCATCGCGCTCGAACGACGTGGGCAACGCATCTCGAACCTCTTTCGCACGGCACTCGCGGATGGCGTCATCATCACGGCGCCCGCGATCGTCGTCGCGGAGTGGTGGCGAGGGTGCTCCGACGTCGGATGTTCACGATCTCGAACGCCTCCGCGCGTTCTTTCGCGACGTGCGCGTTCTTGCGTGCTGACTCGTCACCTTTTCTTCGCGCGTGCAGGCTTGCACGCGCGACGTGACTAGACGTCGTCCGAGCCGGTGCGGCCCATCGCCGGAACGATGTGCGCCATGCGGCGGCGCTTCGTGTCGAGGTAGCTCGCAGCGAGCGGGTTCGTCGGGACGATGATCGGGATGCTTCCCGTGACCTCGACGCCAAGACCGCGGAGCGCATCGAGCTTCGCCGGGTTGTTCGTCATCACGCGCACGCTCTCGACGCCGAAGAACGCGAGCATGTCGGCGGCGACGTCGTAGCGTCGCGCGTCGTCCGGCAAACCCAAGATGCGGTTCGCGTCGACGGTGTCCGCGCCGCGCGATTGGAGCTCGTACGCGCGAATCTTGTTGGCGAGGCCGATGCCGCGACCCTCTTGGCGCAAATACAAAACGGCGCCCGCGCCGCGACGAACGCACTCGGCCATCGCGAAGTCGAGCTGCTCTTTGCAATCGCACTTGAGCGAGCCGAACGCTTCGCTCGTCAAACACTCCGAGTGAACGCGAATCGGAAGATCGCGCGCGCTGCGGATGTCTCCATAGACCAGCGCGACGTGCTCTTTCTCGCCGCCCTCACCGCCGTCGAAATGGGACACGGAGCGCCCTTGTTCGCGAAAGACGTGAGCTTCGAACGTGCCGGCATTGGTCGGCAGCGGGGAAGAGGCTAGGTGGATCGCGCGACGCTGAGGCCGGATCACCCGAGGGGGGACGTGCATCTCCATTTTCCTTAATTGAGTCGTCGGGACCGCTTCGGTTCCTTTTGCGTGGAGCAACGTAAGGGCTGATAAGGCATACGTCAAAGGCGGAGATGCCGAAACTCAGCAAGACGGTGTGGCGGCTCGGTTGGGTCTCGCTCTTCACGGACGTGGCGACGGAGATGAGTTATCCCCTGCTGCCCGCTTTTTTGGCCACGATGGGCGCGGCAGGGGTGTGGCTCGGTTGGGTCGAAGGCATTGCCGAGTCGGTCTCGGCGCTCGTCAAATACGTCGCGGGGGCCGTTTCGGATCGCGCGCGCGGGCGCAAACCTTACGTCGTCGCGGGCTATGCGGTGTCGTCGCTCGTGCGGCCGCTGCTCGCGCTCGCGACCGCGCCGTGGCACGTCGTGCTTCTTCGCACGAGCGATCGCGTCGGCAAAGGCGTGCGGTCCGCGCCTCGCGATGCGCTCCTCGCGGCGGCGGTCTCGAAGGAGACGCGCGCGTACTCGTTCGGCTTCCACCAGATGATGGACAACATCGGCGCGGTCGTCGGACCTCTCGTTGCGTTCACGCTCGCGCGCGCCGCGCACTTCTCGTTGCGCGAGGTGTTCGCGTGCGCGATCGTGCCGGGGCTCGTCGCGGTGGCCGTGCTCGTCTTCAGCGTGAAGGAAGAGGCCGCGCCGGAACAAAAGAAGAAAGAGGATGGGAGCGCGCCGCTCGACGCGCGCGTGAAGCGCTACCTCGTCGCCGTCGGCGTGTTCTCGCTCGGCGCGTCGGCCGACTCGTTCATGCTGCTCCGCATGACGCGGCAACACCTCGACGTCGCGCTCGTTCCGATCGCGTGGCTCACGCTCAACGCGACGAAGGCGCTCACGAACGTCGCCGGCGGGCGACTGTCGGATCGCTTCGGTCACAAGCTCGCGCTCGTCTGTGGCTGGCTCCTCTACGCGGCGGTCTATGCGATCTTGCCGTTCGCGCACACGTACCAAGAGACGTGGGCCGTGATGCTCGGCTACGGATTTTATTACGGGCTGACGGAGGGCGCGACGAAGGCTCTGCTCACGGAGCTCGCGCCGACGGAGCAGCGCGGCCGCGCGTTCGGCGCGCTCCACGCGATCACGGGCGCCGCGGTTTTGCCCGCGAACGCGGTGTTCGGAATGATCTTCGACACGCACCCCGAGATCGCATTCGGGATCGGCGCGAGCTTCGCGGCGCTCGGCGCGCTCATGCTCACGACGGTTCCTAGCCGCGGCAAAGCCGCGTGACCATGTGCTCGAGGACGGCGTCCGGCGGACGCTTGGATCCTTTGAGCGCGAGGTCCGTTTCGGCGAGCACGGTGATCCAGCGCTCGAGATCGCGCGGTTTGAGCGCGCGTGCGCGATCGGCGAGCTCGCGCGCGCGTTGCGGAGAGAACGCCGCGGCGCGACGCGATGCTTCGCCCGTACCTGCGCCGTCGTCGAGCGCGGTTTTGCATTTCGCGAGCTGGCGAATCGACCACGCGATCGCGCCGAGCATCGGGAGGCCGCGGTCGCGTGGGTCGTATGCTTCTTTCAGCGTGGCGAGCGCGGCGGCGAGATCGCGCCGTTGAACCGCGGCGACGACGGCCCACGTGTCCGCGGCGCTCGTGCGCGTGACGCAGTGGCGAACGGCGTCGTCGTCGATGGTTTTTTTCGCGCCGACGAAGAGCGACAAACGCTCGACCGCGTCGACGATGGGCGAGAGCTCCGGCCCGACGAGCTCGGCGATGAGCGCGGCGGTCTCGCGATCGATGTCGTGTCCGCGCGCTTCGCACTCGCCAAGGACCCATTGCACGAGCTCTTGCGCGTCGAGCGGATTGCACTCGACGAGAAAACCTTGTTTGCGCGCGAGCGCGACGAGCCTGCGGCGGCCGTCGAGCTTCGTCGCGACGAGCACGACACACGTCGAGTCGATCGGAGCCTTCGCGTATTCGTGGAGCTCGTCGAGCGGCGTCGTGGAATCGTCGTCGTCGCTCGCTTGCTCGTCGTCGTCGCCCGCTTTCGATTTGTCCCAGCGCTCGAGGCTGCGAACGAGGACGAAGCGTTTGGGCGCCATCATCGGGACGGTGCGCGCGGCGGAGACGATGCGCGCGACATTCGACTCGCCCGCCGTGAATTTGTCTTCGTTGAACGCGGCGACGCCGCTGCCGAGCGCGGCCGCGCGGATCGCATCGATCGCGCGATCGCGGAGCAACCGCTCGTCGCCGACGAACAGATAAATCGGCGAGAGCTTCCCGCTCTTCGCCTGCTTCGCCACGACCTGCGGCGAGGTCACGCCGCGCGCTTCTTGCGACGGTGCGCGAGCAGCCCGATGCCGAGACCCGTGACGAAGATGGCGATCGACGACTGCGTCGTTCCCGGAATGTCGCAGCCGCAACCGCCGGGCTTCGTCTGAATTTCTCTTCGTTCGTCTTCTGGAAGCCTTCGGCGGGGATGAACGGTGGCGCGCTCCCGCTCGGCGTCACGTCCGTCGACGTCGGCATCGCGCTCGTGTCGTTTTGCGCGACTTCTTTTCCGCCGTCGCCTTTGTCCTTCGTCTTCGCGGAGAACGTGATGCTTCGGCGATCGACGACGGGGTTGTCACCCTTGAGCGTGATCGTCGTCGAGCCGCCGACGTCTTGTCCGTCGGAGGTGCGAATCTGGAATTTGTATTCGCCGGCTTCGTAGCCGCGCGCGCGCGTCAGCGAGAAATCGTAGCGCGTGCCTTTGAAGATTTTTCCGGTGCCGTCGGCGAAGTCGACGTCGAGGCTCTCGGTCTTCGGCAGTTGGTTTTGGAGCGGGATGCGGTTGAGCACCGGATCCTTCGAGTTGTCCGTCAGCGCGCGCTCGTACTGCGTCTGCTCCGTGAACATGAATTTCATCGGAACGTGCGGGAGCGACGGCGCCGCGGGCAGATCGATTTTGACGTAGATGTGCCACGAGCCACCGGCTTCTTGCGCTTCGTTCGACCGGAGTTGATACGTCCCGTACGCGGATGCGTCGACCGCGTAGAGCGCGGTCGCGAGCGTCGCAGCAGCAGAAAGGCCCCAAAACAGCTTGCGCGTCATGCGCGGGACGTTATCAAAGGTCTTGTTCCGTGCCTACGTCTCAGCGCGCCATCGCCATTGGAAATTTCGATGGTGTTCATCGTGGGCATCAACGCGTCCTCGATGGCGAGCGAGCAGTCGCCGTCCTCACGTTCGACCCGCATCCCGCGGTCGTGCTTGGGCGCGCCGCGCCGAAAGCGCTCACGCTGCTCCCGCGGAAGAAAGAGCTGCTCCTACGACACGGCGCGTCGGAGGTGATCGTCAAAGCCTTCGATCGCGAGTTCGCGTCGTGGTCGCCCGAGCGATTCGTCGACGAGCTCCTCAGCCGCGAGCTCGGTGCGCGCGCGGTGGTGGTCGGAAAGAATTTTCGATTCGGTCGCGCGCGCGCGGGCGACTACGCGGAGCTCGAGCGACTCGGCAAAGCGCGCGGGATCGAAGTTCAATGCTTCGAGCTCAGCGGCGACGATCGCGGCCGCTATTCGAGCACGCGCGTCCGCGAGGCGCTCGCGCGGGGCGACATCGAAGACGCGACGCACGTTCTCGGCCGGCCGCACGCATTCTCGGGCGTCGTCGCGCGCGGGGCGCAACGCGGGCGCACGATCGGATTTCCCACCGCGAACGTCGATGAAGTCGGCGAGCTCGTTCCCGCGCGTGGCGTGTACGCGGTCGTCGTCGACGAGATCGGCGATGAAGCGCGCGCGCTCGGGCGCGGCGTGATGAACGTCGGCGTGAAGCCCACCGTCGGAGACAGCGCGGAGGCCACGCGCGAAGTGCACCTCTTCGATTTCGATCGCGATCTCTACGGCGCGCACGTTCGCGTTCACGTGATCGAACGCCTCCGCGAAGAAACGAAGTTCGCGTCGCTGGACGAGCTCCGCGCCCAAATCGCGAAGGACGCCGCGCGCGCACGCGAAATCACCGCTGAAATCGCGCCCAAATTCGCTGGCGCGTTCGGCTGAGCCCCGGTGCTATACCGGAGGCGATGGAACCGACGCGTGGCGAGCTCGAATCGCTCGATCGCGAGTCGCTGATCGCGAAGGCGGAAGCGGCGGGCGTCGTGCGCGCACGTGTGCTGACGCGCCCCGAGCTCGTCGACGAGCTCATCGTCCGGCAGAACCGCGATCCCGAAACGACGCGCCGCATGCGCGGTCTTCTCGGCGTCGCGCGCGATCTCCTCGCGAAGCTCGTCGAGCGCGGTTTGAACCTTCCCGACGCGGCCGATCGTTTGCGCAGCACGCCGCCGCCGCCCGTGAAGCGCGCGGGACCTGCCGTGCCCACGGTGACGCTCGCGGAGATCTACGCGACGCAAGGCCACACGAAGAAAGCGATCGAGACGCTCGAGCAAGTCCTCGCGCGCGAGCCGGATCACCTCGCCGCCAAAGGTCTGCTCACCAAGCTGACGTCGTCTGCGTACCCGAAATCGGAGCCCGCGCTTCCAAGCGACGACGAAGACGCCGACGAACGAGACGAGCGCGTCGGTTACGAAGTTCAAGACGACGCACCGCCCGCGGAGCCCGCGCGCATGCTCGACGCCGAGCCGCTCCCACCGAAGTACGACGTCGACGAGTGCGTCGCCATCGCGGTCGATCCGGCGACGCTCTACGTCTATTGGGAAGTGAGAGACGAGACGCTCGCGGCATCGAAGACGCGCGAGAAGGACGGCGTGCTCACGCTGCGCGTCCTCGTGATCGTGCCGACGTGGGATGGGCCGCGCACGTTCACGCGCGACATCGAGGTCGGCGTGTCGCTCGGTGATTGGTTCGTTCGCGATCTTCCAAAGGACGCGATCGTGCGCGCGGCGATCGGATGGCTCGCGCCCGGCGGCGCGTTCCTCTCGGCGGCGCACTCGTTCACCGCTCAGCCCGCGCCACGCGATCGCGCGCCGGTTCTCGCCGATCGCCTCGCGCGTTGGACGCCCACGGGGACGCACCCGATCGACCCGCAATCGAAGGACGCCGATGTGCTGCGCGTGACGCGCGCGCTCGCTCGAAGCGAGTCTCGTCGAATCGCGGAAGAGCTGGCGCGCGCCGGTGCGGACGCGGTGTGGACGGGGTCTCGCGTGGTTACGCTGGGTGCCAGCGAGCGATTTGTGGTGAGTGTGGCCTCGAGCTGACCACCCGTTCACGTTTTTGTCACAATTGGCACGTAGAAGGGAGGCGGAGGAAAACGCCATGACCCGCATCCTCATCGTCGAAGACGAAGCCGACATTCGCGACGTGATCGCGTTCAACGTTCGGCAAGCCGGCTACCAAGCGATCGCCGTCGGCACCGGACGCGAAGCGATCGACAAGCTCGCCGAGAACCCCGCGCTCGTCATCCTCGACATCATGCTGCCCGACACGTCCGGCATCGAGGTGTGCAAGTTCATCAAGCACGACGCGCGGAGCAAACACGTTCCGGTGATCATGCTCACGGCGCGCGGCGAGGAAATCGATCGCGTCGTCGGGTTCGAGGTCGGAGCTGACGACTACGTCGTCAAACCGTTCAGCATGCGCGAGCTTCTCTTGCGCGTGAAATCCGTGCTCAAGCGCTCGGGCGCTGCAGCGCAGACTCAACCGGTCTTGATCGAGGTCGGCGATTTGCGCATCGACACGTCGGCGCATCGCGTGTGGGTCGCGGGCGCCGAGGTCGAGCTCACCGCGCTCGAGTTTCGTTTGCTCGTGACGTTCTACGAGCGGCGCGAGCGCGTGCAGTCGCGCGCGACGCTCCTCGACGACGTCTGGGGTGTGTCCCCGGAGCTCGTCACGCGAACGGTCGACACGCACGTGAAGCGTCTCCGCGAGAAGCTCACGACGTGCGGCGATTGCATCGAAACGGTGCGCGGCGTCGGGTATCGCTTCACGACGAGCGCGGCGCGGCGCGAGCACGTCGCGTAGACTTCCGTTCGTGGCACAGGCAGAGGCGATCACGATCGAAGCACCGCGCGCGCGCGCGCCTTGGCGTTTCGGCGTGCGAGCGAAGCTTTTCTTCGCATCGGTCGCGGTCATCGTCGTCGCGGTCGTCGTCGCGTACGCGTACCTCTCCCAAGCGCTCGACACGCTCCTCACCGATCGCATTCGCGACGATTTGTTCGTGCGCGTCGCGCTCGTCGCACGACAGGCCGAGCTCGAGAAGCTTCCGACGAGCGACGTCGCGCAGTGGGATGCGCTCGCCGACGACCTCGGGGAACGAACGCAAACGCGCGTCACGTTCATCGCGCCCGATGGGCGCGTCCTCGGCGACTCGGAGGTCGAGCTCGCGCGAATCCCGTCCGTCGAAAATCATTTGCAGCGGCCCGAGGTTCAAGACGCGCTCCACACGGGTCGCGGCTCCACGGCGCGATTGAGCGACACCGTGCACGAGCGGCTCCTCTACGTCGCGATCGTGATGCCCGGCGGCGGCTTCGCGCGTGTCGCGCTTCCGCTCGCGTCCGTCGAGCACGCGCAAGCGCAGCTCCGGCGCGCACTGCTGTTCGGCACGCTCCTCGCGCTCGTGATCGCCGTCGCGATGTCGTTTCTCACGGCGCAGTTCTCGTCGCGCGCGGTTGGTCACCTCACGCATGTCGCCAACGCGATGGCGCAGGGCGATTTCGATGCGCGCGCGCGACTCGGCGGCTCCGACGAGTTCGCCGAGCTCGGTCGCGCGCTCGATCAGCTTTCGGGGAGCTTGTCCGTCACCGTGCGGCAGCTCCGCGCCGAACGCGATCGCGTCGGTCGCATTTTGTCCGGCATGCAAGAGGGCGTTCTCTTGCTCGACGCGGCGGGAAAAATCGCGCTCGTGAATCCCGCGCTTCGTCGAGATGCTCCTCCTCGGCGCCGACTGCGTCGGCAAGACGCCGTTCGAGGTGATCGAGAACGAAGAGCTGAAGAAGCTCGTCGAAAGCGCGCAAGCGACGAACGCGACGCAAGCCGCGGAGCTCGAGCTCTTCGGGATCAAACCGCGTCGCTTGCTCGTGCGCGTCGTTCCGCTCGCGGGCGAGCCGGGCGGGCTCCTTGCGGTCTTCGTCGACGTGACGGACATTCGCCGGCTCGAGTCGATGCGAAAGGACTTCGTCGCGAACGCGTCGCACGAGCTCCGCACGCCGGTGACTGCCGTGCGCTCCGCGGCCGAGACGCTTCGCTTCGCGATGGAGAGCGATCCCGAATCGGCGACGCACTTCCTCGACATCATCGAGCGCAACGCCGAGCGGTTGCAGCGGCTCGTCGAAGACTTACTCGACTTGTCGCGCATCGAATCGCGCGAGTTCAAGCTCACGTTCGAGGACGAAGATCTCGCCGAGCTCGCCACGCAGGTCTTGGGTTTGTTTCGCGAGCGCGCCGAGAAAAAACAAATCCGACTCTCGGCCGACGTGCCCGCGAATTTCCCGCTCGTTCGCGTCGATCGACGCGCGTTCGAGCAAGTCGTCACGAACCTCGTCGACAACGCGCTGAAATACTCGCCCGAAAAAGCGACGGTGATCGTCCGCGCGCGCGAAGAAGAAGGACGCAAGGGCCGCAAGCGCGTGCGCGTCTCGGTGATCGACACGGGTCCCGGAATCGAAGAGCGACACTTGCCTCGACTCTTCGAGCGCTTCTATCGCGTCGACACGGGGCGCTCGCGCGAGCTCGGCGGAACGGGTCTCGGCCTCTCGATTGTGAAGCACCTCGCGACGCGCTCGGCGGGAGCATCAGCGTCGAGAGCACGGTCGGAAAGGGCAGCACGTTCAGCTTCGCGATCGATCAAGCGAGCGCTGCGCCGGTCAGCGAGACAACACCCACGCCGCCGGCGTGAGCCTATCTCTCGCGAGAGTCGGTGGCCGCGGGAAGGTCGCTACAGAACGTCGAACGGATAACCGCCGTCGACGTACGCGCGATCGGCGACCGATTTTCCGAGCTCGTCGTCGTTTCGCTCGAACGACGCGACGTTCGACGCGAGACGCTTCTCCGCCATCGCGACGAACATCGTCGTCAGATCCACTTCGCGCCGCGCGCCCTCTTCGCCGCGCTTGTCGAGCGTGCGCGTCGTGCGCGAGAGGACGCACGCGATTGCGAACAGATCGATCGCGATGTCGGCGATGCGCCTCTGCGTGTACTGCATCTCCGCGATGTTCTTCCCGTGCTTGCGGAGGACCTTCTCGACGTTCTTGCCGAGCTCGGTCGCGTATTGCTCGAAGACGACGGCTTCCTGATTGAGCGCGGGGTGCACGCGCGCGAGACGCTCTCGGCCGAGCGCGGTGCGCGCCTTGCGAATCGCAAAATCGCTGAGCAGACCGAAGCCCTTGATCGGCTCGCGCATCGCCCTCGAGACTTCGACGAGCGCCTCGCCGGGCCCCGCCATCCCCGAGAGCGCGATGAAGCAGCGCAAGATCTCGTTCGTGCCTTCGAAGATCAAATTGATGCGCGCGTCGCGGAGGAGCCGCTCGTACGGATACTCCTGCATGTAGCCGATGCCCGCGGCGATCTGCAGCGTCTCGTTGACGACGCGCCACAGCGTTTCCGATCCGTGTACTTTGCAGATGGCGCTCTCGACCGAGTAGTCCTGGCCGCGGTCGACCATCGCCGTCGTCATGTAGACCATCCTCTCGAGCGCGTAGGTCTCGGCGAGCATGCGCGCGATCTTGTCTTTGATGAGCCCGAACTCGCCGATGATGCGGCCGAACGCGCGGCGCTCTTGGACGCGCTCCGTCGAGACCTTGATGAGGTGCTTGCACAAGCCGACGCACCCACTCGCGAGGCCGAGGCGTCCGCTGTTCAAGACCTCCATCGCGACTTTGAATCCGCGACCGGGCTCGCCGAGGACGTTCTCGGCGGGGACGATCACGTCGTCGAAGAAGACTTCGGTCGTCGAGCTCCCGCGGATGCCGAGCTTGTGCTCGCTCGGGCCATTTTTCACGCCGAACGCGCGCTCGACGAGGAACGCGGTGATCTTCGGCTTGATGCCTTCGTCGCGCGGCGACGTGCGCGCGAAGACGGTGAAGAGATCGGCGAAGCCGCCGTTCGTGATCCAGATCTTCGAACCGCTGAGCTTGTATGACCCGTCGGGCTGGAGCTCGGCTTGCGTTCGAATCGCGGCGGCGTCGCTTCCCGCGCTCGGCTCGGTGAGCGCGAACGCGGCCATCATTTCGCCCGTCGCGAGGCGTGGGAGGTACTTTTCCTTTTGCGCGTCGGTCCCGAAGAGCAGCAGGCCCTTGTAGCCAATCGATTGATGCGCGCCGAGCGTGACGGCCAGCGAGCCGTCGAGGCCGCCGATGTCCTCCATCACGCGCGCGTACGCGCTCATCGAGAAACCGACGCCCCCGTGCGTCTGCGGGACGAGCATGCCGCAGAGCCCGAGCTCTTTGATGCCCGCGAGCACGTTTTCGGGGATGGATCCGGTCTGGTCGATCGTTTTGGAGTCGACGTTCGCGGCGAAGAACCTCCTCACGCTCCCGAGGACGAGGTGGAGCTGGTCGACCTCCGCGGCGGCCATCTCGGGATACGGGAAAATCAGGCCATCGGCGATGACGCCGAAGAAGGCGGACTTCATGAACGATTCGGTCGTTGCCACGAAGAGATTGTTTGCCCAGTCGCGACGCTATTGCTAGGCCAAAACGTAATGGGCACGGCGGGGTCGTTTACGAGCGCGCTCGAAGAGGCCGTCGAAAGACGCGGCGTTCTTCTGCTCGGCGTGTGCAACGTGACGCCCGATTCGTTCTCGGACGGCGGCGAGCACCTCTCGTTTCGCGACGCGTGCGCGCACGTGGATGCGCTCGTCGCGGAGGGCGCCGACATGATCGACGTCGGCGGTGAGTCGACGCGGCCCGGCGCGACGCGCGTCGCGGCGAAGGACCAGCTCGATCGCGTGCTCGAGGTCGTGCGGTATGCGTCGAAGCGCGTTCCGGTCTCCATCGACACGACGAGCCCGGACGTCGCCGATGCGTGCATCGACGCGGGCGCGTGCGCCGTGAACGACGTGTCCTGCGCGCGCGAAGCGGAGCTCGCGAAGGTCGCCGCGCGCCGCAACGCCGCTTACTTCTTGATGCACGCGCGCGGCACGCAAGAAGAGATGATGGACTTCTCGGCGTATCCCGACGACGCATACGGCGACGTCATCATCGACGTGCTCGGCGAGTGGAGCGAAGCCGCGGCGCGCGTTCGCGAAGCGGGCGTGAAGGATCTCGTGATGGATCCGGGTCTCGGGTTTGCGAAGAACGCGCGTCACAGCGGCGAGCTCCTCCGGAGGCTCTCCGAAATCGTGAGCGCCGCGCACGCACCCGTGCTCGTGGGCGCGAGTCGCAAATCGTTCTTGAAGGCGCTCGTGAACGACGATGCGTCGCCGAAGGATCGCATCGGCGCATCGATCGCCGCGGCGCTCTTCGCGCGCGCGCGCGGGCGCGCGCCTCCTCCGCGTGCACGACGTCCGCGCGACGCGGCACGCGCTCGACGCGCACGCCGCGCTGCAGATCCCCGCGCCGACGGACACCGAGCGCTCACTCAACAAAGCGGAGCGCTTCGATGCCGATCATTGAAGGCCTGCTCCACCTGTTCAAGCCGCGCCCGTGGGGCGACATCGCGATCGACGTCGTCGACATCGTAGTCGTCGCGTACCTCGTGTATCGCGCGCTGCTCGTGTTGCGTGGAACGAGAGCGATGCAGATGGGCACGGGCCTCGGCATCATCTTTCTCGTGTACGTCGCGGCGAAGTACGCCGGGTTCGTCACGCTCTACAATCTTCTCTCCACGCTGCTCTCGTCGATCATCCTGATCGTCGTCGTCGTGTTCCAGAACGACATTCGCCGCGGCCTGATGCGCGTCGGCGCGGGGACGTTCTTCGGGCGACTCTCCGGCCAGCAGGAGACGCGCGTCGTCGACGAGGTCGTCGCGGCGGCGACGGAGCTCGCGCGTCACCGCATGGGCGCGCTGATCTGTTTCGAGCAAGACGCGAACCTCGACGAGTTCGTCGTCGCGCAGGGCACGGTGATCGACGCGGCGGTCCAGCGCGATTTGCTCGTGTCGCTCTTCGTTCCCGAAGGCGTGAACAAGCTGCACGATGGCGCGGTCGTCATTCGCAACCTCCGCGTCGCGAAGGCGGGCGTCTTCTTCCCGATGCCCGAAGCCAAGGCGCACGGCAACTTGGACAAGTCGCTCGGCACACGCCACCGCGCCGCGCTCGGCATCACGGAAGAGACGGACGCGGTCGTCGTCGTCGTGTCGGAGGAGCGCGGCACGATCAGCTTCTGCTTCAACGGCAACATCATCTCGAACCTCGATGGCGCGTCGCTCCGGCAAGCGCTCCTCGGACTCTTTGGTCAAGCGCGCGCGCCGAACAAGAAGAAGCGCGGGCAGAGCGCGCCGGGTTCGCAGCGCGTGAGCATCGCGCCGGCGTCGAGCGGCACGGGATCGTATCGCGTGAGCGTGCAAGCGCCCGAGCCCGAGCCGTCGATGCCGATCATCGATCCAAAACCGCCGCGCCCGATGTCGCCCGCAAAGAAGATCGAAGCGCCGCCGAACCCCGAGCCGAGCTCCGATGAAGGCGAGGGCAGCTGATGGCCATCGCCGACACGATGCGCGGTGCGTTCACCGAGAACATCAACCTGAAGCTCGTGAGCATCGGCTTCACGCTCGTTCTCTATTCGCTCGTGCACGGTGCGCAGGACGCGCAGCGATCGGTGCCGGTCGATCTGGTTCTTCTCCTTCCGCCCGACGACGCGAACCGCGTGCTCGTGAGCTCGATTCCGCCGCAAGTGCGCGTCACGCTGCGCGGACAGCGATCGACGCTCGACGAGCTCCACGCCGACGACGTCGGAAATCTCCAAGTCGACGTGCGCTCCGGACAAGACCGCCACGTGCTCTTCGACAAATCGAGCGTGCACCTTCCGACGGGCGTCGTCGTCGATCAAATCGATCCACCCGGGATCGACCTGCAGTGGGACGACGTCGTCACGCGTGACGCGCCCGTGCAGCTCACAGTCGCGGGGACTCCGGCGCCGGGCTTCATCGTGAAGGGCGTTCCCGTTTCGGATCCGCCGAACGTGCGCGTGCGCGGCCCAAAGGGCGAGATCGCGGTGCTCCAACACGCGCGCGCCGACGCGTTCGACGTGAGCGGCCTCAGCGAAGGCAGCTACACGCGCGCGCTCGCGATCGATCGCCCGACGGGCCACCTCGCGTTCGACGTGCGCTCCGTTTCGGTGACGACGCAGATCACGCGCGAGCTCGCGGAGAAGACGTTCACGAAGATTCCCGTCGTGGTCGTCGGTCAGGCGAAAGGCAAGACGACTCCGGCGGACGTCGACGTGCGCCTCTCGTGTCCGCCGGACATCGTTCATGCGTTGCGCCCGGAGCAATTGCTTCCGCGCGTCGATGAGCAATCGACCGCTGCGACGGGGAGCGAGTCGCGGCCGGTCGTCGTGACGGTGGACAAGTGCGAGGTGCACGTGACGCCGGATGTCGTGGTCGTGCGGTGGTGATTACCGCTTCTCGTCCTTCTCGACTCTTCCGTCCTTCAACGTGATCTTCCGCGGCATCGAGTCCGCGAGCACCATGTTGTGCGTCACGATGACGAGCGTCGTCCCGCGCTGCTTGTTCACTTGAAAGAACAAGTCGTGAATCTGCTTGCTCGTTGCGCTGTCCAAGTTGCCGGTGGGCTCGTCGGCGAGGATCAGCTTCGGCTCGAGGACGAGCGCGCGCGCGAGCGCGACGCGTTGTTGCTCGCCGCCGGAGAGCTCGCCGGGACGGTGGTTCGCGCGATCCTTCAAGCCCACTTCTTCGAGCAGCGCACGCGCGCGCGTCTCGAGGCCGCCGCGCGAGCGGCCTTGGATCAGGCCCGGCATCATCACGTTTTCGAGCGCGTTGAACTCGGGGAGGAGATGGTGGAACTGAAAGACGAAGCCGATGACGCGGTTTCGCAGCGCCGCGAGGCGCGCGCCGGGGAGCGTCGTGATTTCCTCGTCGTCGACGCGAATCGACCCGCTCGTCGGCACGTCGAGCGTGCCGAGGCAATGGAGCAGCGTCGATTTGCCCGCGCCCGACTGCCCGACGACCGAGGCAATCTCTCCCTTGTCGATCTCCAAATCGATTCCGCGGAGCACTTCGAGCGTGCGTCCCATGTGGACGAACGACTTGCGAACATCGCGCAGCGACACGAGAGCCTCGCGGTGAGCAGGACGGTCGGACACGCGCGAACGTGTACCACCTTTCGGCGCGCCGCTGCTATGATGGCGTATTGAGGAGTCTTGCATGCGGACGCTGAGCTTTCTTGCGACCACTTGCGTCGTGGTCGTCGTTGCGTGTTCGTCGGGAGGCGGCGATTTCGGCGACGGCGGCGCCGGCGACGGTAACGTCGGCGATGGGCAATCCTCGAGCGACGGCGCGAACGACTCGAGCAACCCGTTCTTCGACACGGGCACCTCGCAAGACTCGAGCAGCGGCGACGGCGCGACCGCAGACGGTCCAACGGACGCCACGTTCCAGTTCGACGGCTTCGGCAAGAGCGACGGCAACTACTGCTTCGACGACGACGGCGACGGCTGGACGACATGCGACGGCGACTGCAACGATCACGACTCGCAGATCAACCCGTGCGCATTCGATACGAACGCCGCATCCGGCGACGCGGTCGGCAAAGACGGAATCGACAACGACTGCGACGGACAGATCGACAACCTCCGCACGTGCGACTCGTCGCTCACGTCCAGCCACGACACGACCGCTGCGCACTACGCATCGGCGATGGACATCTGCGACAACGCGAAATGCACTGTCGTGAAGTCGGCGACGTTCTACGGCCCGAACGACCAATACGCGCACCGCATCACCGCGCACATGGGCTCGAATTTTTCGCCGCACAAGGGGAGCTACATGGCGTTCCTCTCGTCGGGCACCGCAGACGACGACATCGACACGTCGACGTACACGCCGGGCGACGGAACCAACTTGCAAAACACGTATGCGCATCCGTCGCCGCTCAAAGCGATCAACAACGTGAACCCGTGCGGCACCGGCGCCGACGAGCCGACGACCGTCAACGATTACAGCGAGCTCCGCCTCACGCTCGTCGCGCCGATCAACGCGGGCTCGTTCACGTTCGACTTCGATTTCTTCAGCGAGGAGTACCCCGAGTACGTGTGCCACGGTTACAACGACACGTTCCTCGCGATGCTCACGTCGCAGCAATACCAAACGCCGTTCCAAATCGCGTTCGACCCGAATGGTCACCGCATCAACGTCAACAACAGCTTCTTCACCGACTGCACGACCATCGTCGGCGGCGACAACCTCGGATACACGCACACGTGCACGGGCGCGCTCAGCACGCTCGCGAAGACGGGATACGAAATCAAATACGGCCAAACGTCGTTCACGCTCGGCAACGACAACAAGGGCTCCGGCGCGACGGACTGGCTGAAGACGACCGCACCGATTCAACCGGGCGAGACGTTCACGCTGAGCTTCATCATCTTCGACGAGGGCGACGGGCTCATGGACTCGGCCATCAACCTCGACAACTTCCGCTGGAACTCGACGACGCTGTCGAGCCCCGTGACGGCGAGGTGATGCGATGAAGCTCGCGAAGATCGCGTCGGTGTCCGTGGGCATCGCTCTGTGCGGCTTGGGTGCGGTCGCGGCGTGCGGCGATGGCGGAAGCGGAAAGCCCGACGGCGGCGTCGTCGACTCGGGTCCGGCGGACAACACCGTCGTCGACACGGGCCCGCAGGATTCGGGGCTTTCGTTCGGCGATGTCACGCTCTCTCTCGACACCGGGACCTCGTCGCCCATTCCCACCACGTGCGCGGAATCCGTCGCGCGCGACAGCTACATCGGTTGCGACTATTGGCCGACGGTCACGCTCAATCCGGTTTATTCGCAATTCGATTATGCCGTCGCGGTCGCCAATCCGCAGGCGTCGCAAGCGGTGACGGTGACGGTCTCGGGCGGGGCGCTCACGCAGAACGTCGTCGTGCAGGTCCCCGCGGGATCCGTGAAGTCGATTCCGCTTCCGTGGGTGCCGGCGCTCAAAGGTCCCGACTTCGACGTCAACACCGTCGTGGGCGATCCGGGCCCGAGCCGCATCGTCGCGAAAGGCGCATATCACCTCTCGACTGATTTTCCGGTGAGCGTTTATCAATTCTCCGCGCTCGAATACGAGATTGACGCGGGTGCGCCGTGTCCGGGTTACGGCGATGCGGGCGCGGGCGCGCACTGTTATTCGTATTCGAACGACGCATCGCTGCTCTTGCCGACGAACGTCGTGACTGGCGATTACGGAATCGTCGCGTGGCCGTCGTTCGGCGGTACGCCCGGATTTCTCGCCGTCACTGCCACACAAGACGGCACCAACGTGACCGTCTATCCCGCGGGACAAGTGCAAGGCGTCCCCGACGCCGGTCCGCCCGTGATGGTGCGCGGCGACAGCTACACGTATTCGCTCAATCAAGGCGACGTGCTCGAGATGTTCTCGGCGCTCGGCGACGTGCACAAAGCGTCTTATGCGTCGGACTTGTCCGGCTCGATCGTACAAGCGGACAAACCGATCATGACGTTCGCCGGCCACGGGTGCACGTTCATCCCGGAAAACAAGCGCGCTTGCGATCACCTCGAGTCGTCGATGTTCCCGGTCGAGACGCTCGGCACGCAGTTCATCGCGTCGCTCCCGCACACGCCGCACGGCGAGCACGTATGGGTGCGCATCATGGGCCTCTACGATTCGACGCTCGTCGGATTCGACCCGCCGATCATGGGATATCAAGGCGCGCTCCTCAACACGGGCGACGTGATGGACATCCCCGACGTCGACAAGAGCTTTGCGATCGTGGCGAATGGTCGAATCAACGTCGTCGAATATCTGCAAGGCGAATACGCGAATTGGCCGACGACGGCCGACGCGGGCGATCCGAATCCCGACTTGGGCGACCCGAGCGAGTGCCCTGCGGTCCCGCTACAGCAATATCGCTCCACGTACACGTTCCTCGCGCCGAAGACGTACGCGGAGAATTGGATCGACGTGCTCACGCCACAGGGCAACACGGTCACGCTCGATGGCGTCGACATTCCAGGGGCGAGCTTCACGCAAGTCGGCGGGCAACCGTTTTTGACCGCGCACGTGCAACTCGACAACACGAACGAAGGGCACGAGATCCACGGTGTCTTCCCGTTCGGCCTGCTCGTGTACGGATATGGCTCGCGTACGAGCTACATGTATCCCGGTGGTCTCGACCTTCACATCGTCGCGGTGCCGCCACCGCCGCCCGTGAAGTGACGTTCCGAATCGAGATCGACGAGACGCGTCAAATCGCACTGGTTCGCTACATCGGGCCCATCGACATCGACACGATCGTGGAGAGTCGTGCGGCGCTGCTCGCGAATCCCGCGTGGTCGCAATCGCAATCGCAGATCATCGACTTCACGCAAGCGGAAGGCACGCTCACCTCCGATCAGATCCGCGACCGCGCGCTCAACCCGCCGCCGCTCGACGACGACGCGCTGCAAATCCTCGTCGTCGGGACGACCCTGCACCTCGGTTTCGCGCGCATGTTTCAAGCGTTCGCGAACGCGTCGGCGTCGCGGCGGAACGTCTTCGTCGTGAACACGCTGGATGAGGCGTACGAGACGTTCGAGCGCGTGAAGCGTTCGCGGTAACATCGGCGCGTGGACGACGTCGACCTGTGCGCCAAACGAGTCGGCGCGGTGCTGCGCGACAAGTGGACGCTGGAGCGACTGCTCGGCGTCGGCGGGATGGCAGCCGTGTACGTCGCGCGCCACAAGATCGGGCGACTCGACGCGATCAAGATCTTGCACCCCGAGTTCGCGCGGTCGGAGCAGATCCGCGCGCGCTTCGAACAAGAAGCGCACGTGCTCAATCAGTTCAAGCATCCGGGCGCGGTCGAGGTGCGCGATCTCGAGACGACCGACGATGGCGCTCCATTCATCGTGATGGAGTTGCTCGAAGGCGAGCCGTTGTCGTCACGCATCCGCAAGACGCCGCCGTCCGTCGAAGATGCGCTTCGCGTGGCCGACGAAGTGCTCGACGTGCTCGCCGCGGCGCACGCGCAGAACATCATTCATCGCGACATCAAGCCGGACAATTTGTTCGTGCTGCCGAGCGGCGCGATCAAAGTGCTCGATTTCGGCATCGCGCAAGTGCGCGCGGGCGAGAAGAGCTTGAAGACGAAGACCGGAACGACGCTCGGCACCGTGGCGTACATGCCGCCGGAGCAGCTCAAGGGGCTCGACATCGATCGACGCGCGGACATCTACGGCGTCGGCGCGACGATGTACCGCATGCTCGTCGGCGCGACGTCCGCACGACGCGGACAGCGACGTCGAGCTCATGATGAAGGTGCTGACGGATCCCGCGCCGCGTCTCGCGAGCGTGATGCCGGGTGGCGTGCGCGAGGATGTCGCGCGCATCGTCGATCGCGCGCTCGCGTTCGATCGCGACGCGCGATATCCGGATGCGCTCGCGATGCAAGCGGACGTGCGCGCCGCGCGCACGACGCCGAACGCGAAGCTCGCCGAACCGATCGCTCCACAAGACGACGTTGCGACGCGTTCGCCGAAACAGCTCGCGGAGTCTCCTCCCATGCCGCTCTCGTCGCAACCGACGATGATGGCCGCGCCCGAGAGCGCGCTCGTGCGCGAAGCGCGAGGCACGTCGCCGGCGGTGTCCGTCGTCACGTCGCCCACGCGAATCAGTGGTGATGTGCCGCCTCGCGAGGAAGAACGAAAGCGCGAGATCGCGGGCATTCCGATTTGGTGGCTCGCGGTCGCAGGGATCGTGATCCTCTTTGCGGCAGGCGTGCTCGCGACGGTCGTCGCGTTCGCGGTGTTTGGTCATCGGAGCGACAGCCCCGCGCCTCCGAGCGCGGCGACGACGACCGCAGCGCCAACGCACACGGCGGCGCCCGCGCCGCCGCCATCCGACGAAGACGACGAGCCGCACCACGGACACGGTCCACCGCCGCACGGACACCCGAAGCACCACTGATGCGGAAGCGCTGGGTTTGCATCATCGCGTGCGTCTCCGCATGCCACACGTCCGGTCGCGTCGCGCGCGTGTACGTCGCGCCTGCCGCGCTTCCGGCGCCGAGCGCGACGACGATCCCGCTCTTGCCGGAAAAACCGCGCAGGTGGCCCGACGAGCAAACCGTCGTCTCGCGCGACGGAACGTTCTCGCTGCGCTACCCCGCGATGACGTTCAAAGCGACCGCGCCAGGCAACTCCATCGTCCTCACGAGCGAAGTCTCCGAGCCGCAATGGGGTTATGGCGGTGAAGGCAACATCGTTTATCGAATCACGCTCACCAAGCTCGACGATGCGAACCTCGTGAACGCCGTGTCGGCGTTCATCGATCCCGACACCAGGAAGAAAACATTTTCCGACGGCACCGAGGCGAGCTTCAAACCGACGGAAGACTTCGTCGAGAGACACGAGGGCGACAATGGTGCGCGCGGGTACGTCGTCGAGCTCGGCGTCGAGGGAACAGGCGACTACGTGTACGCGCTGAAGACGCGCGATGGCGCGCCGTGGCGCTTCGAGTGTCACTACTGCTGCGGAATGATCGAGAAGCCCGTGATGACGCGCGAGAGGCAGCTCGAGCTATGCGCCGAGATCCTCGCGCGCTTCGAGCGCGACCGGTAAGATTGAGGTGATGACGCGCGGACGCATCGCGATTTCGGTCTTCGCGCTCGCGCTCGCGTGCCAAAGCGGGAGCGTGGCACCGTATGCGTCGTGCAAGCCAACCGATACGTGCTCCTCGTCGACGACGTGTCAGGCTCTCGGGTCGCAAGGACCGACGTTTTGCACGAAGTCGTGCGCGTCCAACGGCGATTGCCCGAACGACACGACAGGCGCACAAGGAGTTTGCTCGTCGGACGTCGGGCCCGCGACGTCGGCCTCGCCGTTCTGTTACGAGGCTTGCGCGTCGACGTGTGAGGGCGGTCAGTGCGTTTCGGTCGTCGCCACCGATACCTCGATCGTGACGGTGTGCTTGCCGGGTCTGACGAGCGCGCTCGCCGCAACGAAGTGGACGACCACGATCGTCACGCCGCAAGCCGCAAACAAGGGTGTTGCGACCGCGACCTACTCGATGGCGCTCGCGTCGGGTCAGTTCTCTCCAGACACGGAAACGGTAAGCGGCGCGTTCTCCGCGACGCTCACGCAAACGTTTGGCTCGTCGTCTACGTACTACGGCTGCACCGAGACGACGACGTTCACGGGCGGGACGTGGACCACGACCGCGCAACCAAAGGCGCCTGCGACGGGGACGCTCGCCGTGACGGGCGCGATCGGTACGACGGATCGAACAAACTGCAACACGGCGACGGAGAACGCCACGGGTTTGACCCCAAGCGCTTACGACGCCGCCGTGAACACGGGCGCGGGCAAAGCCTTCAACGTCCAAGGCACCACGCTGACGATCAGCGGCGGCGGAGGGGGAGGCGGCTTGCCGTACGGCGACAAGATGGATTGGACGTTCACAGAGTCGCCATAGCGACTACTCGTAACGCAAACCGTCGACGGGTCTGAGCTTGCTCGCCATGTATGCCGGGTAAATCGTGGCGAGCGTGCAGATGATCATCGCGCTCGCGGCGACGGCGAGGAAATCCCAGCCGCTCACGTGGACCGGCAATCGATCGATGTAATAGACCTCGGGCGGCAAGCGTAATCCGAACGCGCCGAGGCCAGCGCACTGCGCGAGTCCCGTGGCGACGCCGAACGCGGTACCGATGGCGCCGATGACGATCCCTTCCGTCATGAACGTTCTCAAGATGTCGCCGTCGCTCGCGCCGAGCGCTTTCAAGATGGCTATCTCTTTGCCCTTCTCGGTCACCATCAAAAGCAAAGTGCATATGATGGAGAAGCTCGCGACGATGATCGCGATCGACAAAATGATGAACGTCGCGAGGCGTTCGAGCTTCAGCGCGGAGAACAAATTCTTGTTCATGTCGCGCCAGTCGCGGACGCGTAAATCTTCTCGGCCGACTGCGGCGGCGACGGCGGGCGTGAAGTCGGAGACGCGCTCGGCGTCTTTCACCTTCACGTCGATGGCGCTGATCTTTCCCGCGGTTTGGAAATAATCCTGCGCGATGTCCATCAGCGTGTAGACGTGGCTCGCGTCGTATTCGTACATGCCGCTGTAGAAGATCGCGGCGACGCGGAATCTCTTCGTTCTCGGCATGACGCCCATCGGGCCGAGATCGCCGAGCGGCGAGACGAGCGTGACCTCGTCACCGACGAACACGTGGAGCGTGTGCGAGAGCTCGCGGCCGATGATGATTCCCGGTCTGAGCGGCGGCGCCATGTCGAGCGCCGCGCGCACGGAGGGGTCGAGCTCGTCGTTGTCGAGGAGGAGATCGCTTCCCTTTTTGTATTCCTCGCCGTGCGGTCCGATGCCGATGACCTCTTCGGGTGCGATGTGGCGCAGGCGATCGGGGTCCTCCAGGTATTTGAACTGCCCGACCTCGATGTTCGTCTTGAGATCGATGACCGCGCCGATCGTGTCCGGGTCGACGCCGCGCACGATGACGCCCGCGAGGTTCGACGCCGACGACATCATCACTTCGCCGTTGACGACGGGCGTTGCGCCGACGACGCCCGGCACCGCGCGCACGCGCTCGAGCACGCCGCCGTAGTCCGCGTACGGTTGCTGCGAGACGGTGTCGATCACGATGTGCGCGTTGTTGCCGAGGATCTTTCGCTTCAAGTCCGTCGAGAACCCGCCCATCACGCTGATGACGCTCGAGAGGGCGCACGAGCTGATCGCGACGCCGCAAATCGAGAGCACGCTGATCACCGTCAAAAACCCGCTCTTCTGCGATCGCACGTGGCGCGCGCCGACGAAGAACACGAAGCGCGCAGACTCGAGCCTGTCGAGGATCCACGGAAGGAGCGCCGCGAGGAGGAGCACCGTCGAGAAGACGCCGAAGAGGATCGTCGCGACGCGCGCAGCGGCGTCGATGGGCGTCCACGCGGAGCCGCGCACGGGCGGGAGCGCGTACACCCAGTACATGCACGCGAAGAAACCGCCCGCGGCGACGGCGAGCGTCGTGCGGAGCATGATGCGCATGCTGCGCGAGCCGAACTCGGGCGCGTACGCGGGCGCGGCGTCGCGACCGGTCATGCGCACGTACGCGTAGCTCATCGCGACGCCGATGAGCGCGGTCGTAGCGCACACGCCGATGCCGCCCGCCATGAGGCCGACGAGCTGAATCGGAAGGATGCATAATGCAAGCACCCACAGCGCGCCCTTGTAGCCGCGCGTCGCGCGCCAGCTCGCGCGGAGGGCGGCTCGCGCGGTCATGTCCTGATCGACGACGAAGTGCGGCGCGAGCGAGAAGCCGAGAAACACGACGCCTGCGGCGGGCAGCAGCGCGACGCAGAACAGCACGAAGCCGATCCACAGGATGCGAAGCACCTTCGCGGGTTTCAGCCAGCGAAAGCACGTCGCGACGTCGAGCTTCTCGCCGCGCGCGGCGGCGATCCACGCGCGGAGCAACCCCGCGCTGACGAGCGATGCGAGCGCGACCTTCGCGAGCACGATCGCGATCGCTTCGATGGTGACGGCCGTCGAGAACTTGAGCGTCTTGTGGATGACGAGCGCGCGCCCTTCGAGAACGAAGGCGGCGTCGATCGCGATCATGAGCGCGAAGCACACGAAGAACGGAAAGAAGAGCGCGGCGGCGTTCTTTCGCAGCGAGACGAAGCCGTGGCCGATCGCGTCGCCGACCGTCCACGGTTGCGGAATGCCGAAGTACGAATCGGAAGACGCGTCGGGCTTCACTCCGGCCTCAACAGCGGGAAGAGGATCACGTCGCGGATCGACGGTGCGTTCGTCAGCGCCATCACGAGGCGATCGATGCCGAGGCCGAAACCCGCGGCGGGCGGCATGCCGTGCTCGAGCGCGCGGATGTAATCGGCGTCGTAGTCCATCGTCTCTTCTTCGCCGCGCGCTTTCTTGGCGACTTGCTCCTCGAAGCGCGCGCGTTGGTCGTCGGGATCGTTGAGCTCGCTGAACGCATTGCACAGCTCGCGGCCGTGCACGAAGAGCTCGAAGCGATCGACAAGCTCGGGCCGCGAATCATTCCGTCGCGCGAGCGGCGAAGTCTCGAACGGATAATCTTTGACGAACACCGGCACGCTCTTCTGGCCGTCTTGGCTTCGGTAGTCGTCGATCAAGAAGGGCTCCGCGAGGTACTCGTAACAGGAGAAGAGCCGCTCGCCGTCGTTTTCGCACTTCTCGAAGCCTTTGCGGAAATTGCCCCAGTCGATCTTCTTCGAGCGCGCGGAGCTCTTCGACCAGTCCTTCATCTTCTCGACGAATCCGCCTTTGAGCAGCGCGACGATGTCGCCGTTTTGGAAATCGGCGATGCCCGTTGCCTTCGCGGCGCGATTCACCGCTTCGAGCATCGGGACGCGTACGAAGGGCTCGGCGAACGTGCATGGGCGCGCGGCGATCCATTTCGCGTGCGCCTCGGGCAGCGCCTTTTGGAGCTCGCCGTCGATGAATCGAATCATCGTCTCGGTGAAATCCATGAGCACGTCGTATGTCGCGTACGCCCAGTAAAACTCGAGGATCGTGAACTCGGGGTTGTGACGCGTCGAGAGACCTTCGTTGCGATACGCGCGCCCGATTTCGTAGACGCGCTCCATTCCGCCGACGAGCAATCGCTTCAAGTAGAGCTCGGGCGCGATGCGCAAGAACAAGTCGAGATCGAGCGCGTTGTGGTGCGTCGTGAAGGGTTTGGCGATCGCGCCGCCGATGAGCGTCGCCATCGTCGGCGTTTCGACTTCGAGGAAATCGTGGTCGTCGAGGATCTTGCGGATGGCGCGCGCCGTGAGCGAGCGCGCGCGAAACACATCGGTCACCTCCGGGTTCGCGATGAGATCGACGTAGCGCTGGCGATAGCGAACCTCGACGTCGGTGATGCCGTGCCATTTTTCCGGGAGGGGCCTGAGCGACTTCGTCAGAACGCGAAACGTCGTCGGGAGAATCGAGAGCTCGCCGCGCTTGCTCGCGGACACGGCGCCCTTCGTTTCGAGAATGTCACCGACGTCGACGTCATCGAGGCGCGCGTAGAGATCGCCGACCTTCGATTGATCGACGAGCAGCTGCACCTCGCCCGTGCGATCGCGCAGCTTGATGAACGTGAGCGCACCACCCGATCGAAGCGCGATGACGCGACCGCACACATGCGCGACGATCGCGAGCGCGTCGGTTTTTTCGGCGTCGTATTTCCCGTCGGCGCCGCGGGCGCTCGCGGCTTTCGAACGGATGGTCGCGATGTCGTCGACCGCGCCGAGCTTCGCAAAGTCGTTGGCGAACGGGTTTTCGCCGCGCTCGCGAATGCGCTCCATCTTCGCGCGCCTCGAGGCGAGGAGCGCTGCCTCGGCGGTGCCTACGTCGGACATGGCCGATGAACGTTTAGTCGGCGTGACGAGGGGCGTAAAGCGAGCGATACTGTTCACATGCGGATAGCACGTACTTGGCTTGGAATCGCCGTGGTGAGCGGCACGATGGCCGCCTTCTTCGTCGCGTGTGGTCTCGACGAAAACGGCACCGCGCCCGACGGAAGCACTCTCGACGCGTCGAACGCCGACGTTCGCGACGTGACGCCGCAAGACACGTTCGTCGCGCCGACATGCCAAACGATCGACGCCGCGTGTCTCGGGGTGGCTGTACCGTCGGGCTGGGTCCTCATGGACATCTCCGACTCCGGCGCCTCCGCGTGCCCTGGCGACCTAGAGGATTGGGAACCGCATTTGTACATCACGAATCCGACTCCCACGTCGACCGCGTGCACGTGCGGCGGGTGCGCCGTCGACGGCGGGTACTCGTGCAACGGCACGGTGGACATCACCGGCGGCGCGGGAGCGCAGTGCAACGATCACGATGCAGCGATCAACGGCGGCACCGCGCAGTGCGTTTCGATGAACGAGATCATCGCGGCATGCATCCAAAACGCGTCGACCTCGGTTGGCGTGACGATGCCCGCGCCGTCGGGCACCCCGAGTTGCAACTCGCCCTCCACGGGAACGAAGCTCGCGAGCATCACGAACATGCTCGGTTGCAAACCGCAGCAGTGCTCGACGGATTATTGCGGCATGCACGCGCAGGGCTTCGAAACGTGCATTCTGCACAACAACGATCCGAGCGGCGTGTGTCCGGCGGGCTATCGCAACGCGTTCGGGACATCCGCGCTCGCGAGCGCTCCCGGAAACTACGTCGTCAACTGCGCGGGTTGCCCATGTCAGATGGGCTCGGCAGGAGCATGCACGGGGACGGTGCGCGTCTTCGCCGGCCTGACCCCCGGCGGGGATTCGTGCGACGGAGACGGGAGCGTGCAAGGCGTCCATTACGTCGAGACGCTCGACGCTGCGCCGTGTCAGCTCACCGGTGTCTGCGCGTTCAACAGCCTCTACTACGTGCCGAACGCGCCTCCTCCTGCGTCGTGCTCTCCGAGCGCGCCGACGGCCGGCTCCGGCGACGCCGGGCTCACGAACCCCGTCACCATTTGTTGCGCCGGTCCCTGAAACGGAGACGGACGAACGCATGGAACAATCGAGGCGCCCGCGCGTCTCAATGAACATGTCGAAATGGACTTTGCTGCTCGTCGTCGCGGGATGTGCGTCCTCGTCGCCGGATCAACCCCAGGCGCGCGTCGCTGCGTCGTCGAGCGCGAGCGTGAGCGCGATGGGCGCGGCGACGCCCGTCGTCACGCACAACGACGTGCACGTCGATTTGTCCGTGCGCAAATCACAGCATTTCCTGGGCGAAAACGTGCTCGTCGATTTTTGCGTCGTGAACGACACGACCGCGCCCGTGAAGATCTCCGTCGGCGGTGACTACCGCGGCTCGACGCGCAGCTTGCGATTCAAGGTGAAGGTGCGCGACCGCGCGGGCGCGGAGATGCCCGACCCCGATCCCGAAGGGTTCAACATGGGCGGCATGGGCTACTCGCCCGACATCGCGCCGTCGGACAAGTGGTGTCAGTCGTTGCCGCTCATGCACTACGCGCGCATCGACGCGGCCGGCACGTACGCGATCACGGCCACGCACGATCTCGGTTGGCCCGCGGGCAAAGCGCCGACGGGAACGGTGAACGTGAACCTCGCGATGCCGACCGCGCCGCAAGCGGAGGCCGTCGTCGCGGCGATGGAAGCTCTTCCGGCGGATCCAAACGGGTCAGCGGGAAAGATCGCCGTCGCGTATCAGGATTTTTCGGCGATGCGTTACGACGTTTACACGGCGCCGCTCGCGACGCGCGCGACCGCGGGGAAAGCGTTCGCGATCGAAGGGCTCGCGAACATTCCGACGGCGAACGCGACGCGCGCGCTCGTCGCGCTCCTTGGTCACGCGTCGAAGGACATCTCGCACGCTGCAGCGCAAGCGCTCGCGATGCGCCTGCCGGATCCCGCGCTCAATGGTCAGCTCGGATCACGCAACCCGTTCGACAACAACATGAGCGCGGAGCGGAAATATTTGTCGTCGCACGCGTGGGACCCCGCGTTCGCGGACGACGTGCGAAGCGCGGCGCACGCGCGGCTCGCGTCGGCCGATCTGCGCGATCAGAAAGACGGCGCGTTCATGCTCGAAGCGGTCGGCATGAACGCGGACGCGCCCGATTTTGATCAAGGCGCTCGACGCCGCGATCGATCGCACGCGCACCGAGCCTGCGGAGAAAGACATCTATCCCGTTCCGCGCGGCGCATGTCAGGAGCTCTTGCGCGCCGCCGAGATGCTCGCCGTTCGCGGTTACAAACCGAGCGCTTCGCCGAAGACCGCGGGCGAGATCGCGATGTGGCTCGTCGCGCTCCCGCACGGGGCGACGCTGCCTCCAGGTTGGGAGACCGAGCTCGGCGCGGCGATGAAGCATCCGATCGCGTACGTGCGTCAGCTCGCGCTCGATCACGTGCCTGCGCATCGACTTCCGCCGTCGCTCGTCGCGCTCGTCGTGACGAACCTCGCGCACGCCGACGCGGACGTGGTCGTCTCCGCGGCGCAGCTCGCGCAGCGCGAGAACATGACGGCGATCGCGCCGAACGTCGTCGCCGCGATGAGCAAGCAATCGGGCTTGCGTCTCAACACGATCAGCTATGCCGCGTACATGCTCGGTGCGCGCTTCGCGCGCGCGAAGGCGCTGGTCGCGCGCATCTCCGATCGCGCCGTGTTCGACGAGGTGCTTGGTGAGCTCGTGGATCTGCTGGACTCGCATGGTCGATCCGCGAACGGCGAAATCACGGATGCGGCGCGCGCCGCGCTCGCACCGCGATGGAAGGCGTTCGTCGAAGCGCACCGCGCGGACATCGACGCGGGCAAGAAAATCGCGCTCACGGATCCAAGCGTCACGCGCGATCTCGTTCCGCCGAATTGGAAGCTCACGCGCGCGGACGGAACCGAGTGGCCATGACCGCGAGCGCACGCGTCGACATCACACCCATCGACGCGCTGCGCACCTTCGCGCTTCAACGATTCGGAAGCTACGACCCGACGGCGACGTTCGATCGCAACACGCTTCGCAAAGCGTTCTCCACGCCGCGCGGGTTGTGCGTCGTCTCGATCGCGAAGACGACGACGGGCATCTCGATCGAAGCCGCGGGCGCCGATGAAGAAGCGGTCCTCGCGGACTTGCTCGACGCGTTTCGCGCGGACGACGGCTATGCCACGTTCGCGCCCGAGCATCCGCTGCTCGCGAAGCTCCACCGCACCGTTGGGGGTCTTCGTCTCGTGCGCGTGCCGTGGCGCTTCGACACCGCGGCATGCACGATCTTGCAGCAGCGCGTGACCGTGCGCGAAGCGCTCCAGCAATGGCGGCGCATCGCGATGCGCTACGGCGAAAGGGCGGGGGACCTGCACGTGTTTCCGAGCGCGGAGCGCGTCGCGCGGATGGAGTCGTGGCGATTCGAAGAGCTCGGCGTCGATCCGAAACGCACGCGCGCGCTCCATGCGCTCGCGTTCGAAGCACATCGCAGAAATCTCTTCGCGGAGACGAACGTCGCGCGCGTGCGCAAAGTGATGATGTCGATTCGCGGCATCGGACCATGGACGACGGAGAGCACGCTCGGCTTCGGCTACGGCGATCCCGACGCGCTCCCGCTCGCGGATTTGCACATCCCGCACCTCGTCTGCTGGGCGCTCGCGCGCGAGAAACACGAGACAGGCGAGCGCGCCGACGCGCGCATGGTGGAGCTCCTCGAGCCCTACCGCGGTCAGCGCTTTCGCGCGATGCGCTTGCTCATGGCGGCGGGGATTTCCGTTCCGCGATGAAGAAGAAGAAATGAACAGGGAGTGTGGGAGCTTGGGAGATTTCTTGGCGAAGAAGACGCTCTTCGCCCAAAACATTCTCCCTCGCTCCCCTTCTCCCTGTTAATTTCTTGGGGAATCGTGGCGTGGCTCATCTTCTTCGTGATGTGTCTCGGCAACGGCGCGGGCGCGCTCGTCGCTCCATACGGGAAGAGAAACGCGGTGCGCGGCGTGCTTGCGATCGCGCTATCGCTCTGCGCGGTCGCGGCGCCGCGTGTGCTCGGGCGCGATTGGCCGATCGCCACGACGGTGTTCGCGTTCGGAACGATGGCCGGGTGCTTTCGCGTGCTGTCGATCTTGCGATACCCGAGCTCGACGCCGGGCGCGCGCCTCGCGTCGGTTGCGTTTCTCGTCATCGACGCGCGCCATGTCCCGCGGTGTGAGCGCTCGCTACGCATCGATTTGTTCGTCACGGGCGCGTTCGAGATCGCGCTCGCAGTCGGGCTGTTCATCGCGTGCGATCTGCTTCCGCCCGTCGCGATGTACTCGGGTTGGCCGAGCGCGCTCCGCACGCTCGTCGCGGGGACGTCTGCGTATTTCTTGGTGGAAGGCGTCGCGCGCGTCGCCGAAGGACTCTGCGCTGCACACGGCGTCGCGATCGGAGCGCTTCACGCCGAGCCGATTCAATCGCGCACCGTCGCCGAGTTTTGGGCGAAGCGATGGAACCTCGCGATTCACGCGCTCTTGAACGACAACGTGTTTCGTCCGGTCGCGAAGCACGCGGGCGCAGCGACCGGCGTGATGGCGGCGTTCGTCGCGAGCGCGGTGCTCCACTTCGTTCCGATTTGGGTCGCATACGACGCGCGATGGGCGTGCGCGATGGGCGCGTTCTTCGTGATCCACGGCGCGATCGTGATCGTCGAAGCGAAGCTCGGCGTCGTGCGCTGGCCGCGCGTGCTCGGCCATGCATGGACGCTCGGGTGGTTCGCGATCACGCTCCCGCTCTTCGTCGAGCCCATGCTGCGATCGCTGGGGCGGTAATCAATCCCCAGCTGGTCTATCTCGCGCCATGATTTCGATCGACATGCGGCAGCGAGACGAAACCGGCGAGGCCGGCGCAGGACATTCACCAGACTTCGCGGACGCCGGGCTTCGGCCGTCGTGATTGACTGGAGAAGGTCCAGCGGCGGCCCGGCCGCGAAACTCACGCTACCGCATGTTGATCATCACGTCTCGTGCGAGCGGGATCGGTGCCGTGACTTTCGCGTTCAGTACCCTTCGGCCTTCGAAATGATCTCGTTCATGATCTCGCGCGTGCCTCCGCCGATCGGGTAGAGGCGCGCGTCTCGGTAGAGACGTTCGACGACGTACTCGCGCATGTAGCCGTAGCCGCCGTGGATCTGCACGGCTTGATCGACGACGAACGAGCACATGTCCGTCGCCGTGTTCTTCGCCATCGCCGCGAGCTGCGGCGCGGCGTCGCCTCGCACGAAACGCGTCGCGACTTCGCCTGTGAGCGCGCGCGCGGCGGCGATGCGCGTCGCCATGTCGGCGAGCTTGTGCCGCGTGACTTGGAATCCCGTGAGCGATTTCCCGAACGCGCGGCGCTCGCGCGCGTACGCGACCGATTCGCGATATGCGAGCTCGGCGATCGCGACGCACTGGCCCGCGAGGAACAATCGCTCCGTCACGAAGTTCGCGACGATGATCCCGAACCCGCCGTTCTCTTCGCCGATGAGATTCTTCGCGGGCACGCGGCACGACTCGAACACGAGCTCGGCTGTGTCGCTCGCCCACCAGCCGGTCTTCTTCAGCTTCTTCGATGCGGAAAACCCGGGCGTTCCGCGCTCGACGACGATCATCGAGATGCCGCCGTGTTGATCGCCGCCCGTGCGCACCGCGACCGTCACGAAGTCCGCGCGCACGCCGGACGTGATGAACGTCTTTCGCCCGTCGATGACGTAATGATCGCCGTCGCGCACCGCGCGCGTCGCGAGCGACGCGACGTCCGAGCCGCCGCCGGGCTCGGTGATCGCGAGCGCGGAGATTTTTTCGCCGCTCACGACGGGCTTCACGAGCCTGTCGATTTGTTCCTGCGTGCCGAAGCGGATGATCGGCGGAAGCCCGATCCCGTGACTGCCGAGACCGACGACGGTGCCGACGGATTTTCCCGCGAGCACGAGCTCCTCGCTCGTCGCGAGCACGTGCGTCACGTCACCGCCGCCGCCGCCCGCGTTCTCCGGATATCCGAGCCCGAGCAATCCGGTCTTCGCGAGCTCCACGTAGAGCGAGCGCGGAAACTCTTCCGCCTCTTCCCATGCGTGCGCGTTCGGTGCGATGTGACGCTCCGCGAATTTCCGCGCCTGCGTGCGCAGCTGCGCGTGCTCTTCGGTCTCGAACAGGTACGTCGGCATGCGCCAAACCTTACTCCGAAGATCACTTGAATTGATTGTCTCGTGCTTGGATGTCGACATGCGGCAGCGTGAAGAACCGGCGAGGCCGGCGCAGGACATTCACCAGACTTCGAGGACGCCGAGCTTTGGCCGCAATCATCGACTGGCGAAGATCCAGCTGCGGCCCGGCCGCATAGTCTCGCTGCCGCCTGTCGACAGCGAGGATGTGCCAAGACTCGATCGGTTGATGCAGATGCTGCTCTAACTCAAGCGTCGCGCATCATCTCGAGCTCGCGAACGAGCTCGCTGAAGACGACGGGCGAGAGCATCCCGAAGTTCGCCTTCGACTTTTCGCTGCGACCCGCGATGCCGACCGCGCCGAGCTTCTGATCGCTCGGCGTGCCTTCGTGCCATCCCATGCAGAGACCGCCGCCGAGCGGAAGCGTGAGCTCGAAGTCGCCGACGGTCTTGTTCATCTCCCAAACCCAGCCGGCGTCCTGCGGCGGCCCCTTGCGCCAGCCGCGCATCTCGAGCCCGAGGACCTTGCCCGTCTTCACGGTGACGTCCTCCATGCGCTTCAGCGACGTCGCGGTCTTCTCCTTCGCGTCGATGGAGTAGAGCGCGCGCCCGAGTTGATCGAACGGTTGCAAGAGCTCGTAGCGCCCGAGGTGATCGCCCCACGCGCCGAGCGTTTTTTCGTCGACGTCGAGTCGATGCACCAGACCAATCTGCGCGTCCTTTGGCAGCTTCACCTCATCGTCGTTCGCGGACACGAGCGAACGATCCTCGGCGACGCGGAACGTCGTCTTCCCGAGCTTGTCCTTCTCGTACACACCCCAAACGAGACGCCGCGCGAGGTGAACGACGAGCGGGTGCTCGACGATGAACGACTGAAAGTCGCTGGCGCTCCAACGGCGCTGCGCGCACATCGCGAGCTCGAGTCGCGCGATCTGCAAGCTCGCGACGGCCTTCGCGTCCTTCTTGAGCGCCTTGTAGCGCTCCACGGCTTCTTTGGATTTCTCCGCGTCGTCGCTTTGCTTCGGCTTGGGCAAATCCGGAAGCTTTACATGTGAAGCATCGAGCACGAACGGCTTGAGCTCCTCGTCGAACGCGACGGTGAACTGGCGCGATCCGAAATCCAGCGACAAAGAGCCGGTTTCGTGATCGAGGCCGAGATCGGGCACGAGGCGATCGGCGAGCTCGTCGGCGGTGAGGCCGCGCGCTTTGGCGAGCGCGTCCATCTTGAGCTTCGCCTTCTCTTGGAGGCCCTTGAACTTGATCTTCAGCGCGATGCCGTGGAGGTGCATGAGCGCGACGTCGGTTCCGATCGCGCCGAGCACGTCGAGGCCGACGACGGCGCGCGCGTGCTGCGACTCGCCCGGCCACGCGCGGACGAGCGGCGCGAGGTGACGCGCTTCGTCGTCGCCGCCGAGCAATCCGACGGCGGCGAACGCCCAACCTTCCTTCGACGATCCGCTCGCGCCGAGCCAAGACTCGAAGAGCGCCCACGCGAACTGCGCGAGGCTCTTCGGATCGCACGTCTTCTTCACTTCCTTCAGCGCGGGATGCGGAGCCGCGAGCGACGATTCGTGGAGGACGAGGAGCAGATTCTGGATCGCGCGGTCCGGAAGCGCGGCGCCGTTCGCGAGCAGCACCTGCGGGAGATTCTTCGACCACTCGGGGAGCGTGACGGCTTTCTTCAATTGAGGAGGCATCGCCAGCGAGCCGGGCACGTCCGATGCGTTCGCGGTTTTCGCCGCGACTTTCTTCGGTCCCGTTCCGAGATCGGGATGCGCGCGCAAAATCGCTTCGAGCACGGGACGCGCGAACGGCGCGAGCTTCGCGTCGCTCTTCACGATGGCTTCGAGCACGGGCACGCCGAGGTCCGCGCGCCGTTCGAAATATTCTCGCGCGACCGTCGTCGCTCGCTTCTTGCCGAGCGACTGCGCCATCTGTTTGGCTGCCGCAGGGCTCTCGATCATCGACAGCGCTTCGGCTGCCCACCCGTTGTTCGGATCTTTGTCGTGATACGCGATGACGGCGTCGGTCGCATCGAGGCCGAGATCTTCCAGGAGCTCGAACGCGGGGACGTCGCTCGGCGATCGCTTCGCGAGCCGCGTGACGAGCGAGACATCGCGCACGAACTCGAAGAGCTGATTCGGCGTGTAATACGAGGCGTTGACGCTCTTGTCGGTGAGGAACTCCGTCGCGACCTCGGCGGCCCACGCCGGATCGTTCGACGCGAACGCGATCGCGACGCGACGCTGGAACGCTTTGGGCCCCGCGGCGGACTTCGCGGTCGCGAGGAGCTGCGCGATGCGCTCGCGCGTTTTTTCGTTCGCGCTCGCGAGTCGCTCGCGAATGAGCGACGCGAGCATCCACGTCGGGCCGCGGTGATAGACGTTGTCGACCGGCGTGACATCGATCACCGTGTACGAGCCACCACGTCCGCCCGAGCTGGTCGTCGTCACTTCGAGCGACGCGAGAAACGTTTGGACGAGCGCCTCGAGCCCGCCGCGCGCGAGGATGAACGCAGCGAGCGCTTCACGCGGCGCGCCCTCGATGAGCGCTGCGGCGTCGCCCATCGCGTCGAGCGCGGCGGGTGCTTTGCCGAATCGCGTAGCTCTCGAGAATTCTCTTCGCGAGCGCGCGCCCATTGGGTTGCGCGTGCGCGAGCCCGCTCTCGAGGTGCTTGCGCGTCTCGACCTTTTCGTAATCGAGCTCGGTGTAGTGCGCGAGGATGTCCGCGAGCCATTTCTTCTCGTTGCCCTCGAGCTCCGTGGGCGTGCGCTTCGCGCGTGATTGGAAGTCGTCGCGCCACACGATTTTCGCGCCAGCCGATTGAGTCGGAGACGGAGACGGGGACGGAGTCGGAGTCGGAGACGGAGGCGGGGACGGGGACGGGGACGGGGACGGAGTTGCGGCTCCGATTTCGACGAAACCCTCGCCCGTCTTCTTCGCGACGAGCTTCGCGAATCTCGTTCTTCGCCACCGACTCGCTCGCGAACGTCTTGTGCTGACGTTGCTTGCCGGAGCCGCCGATTTTTCCCCACTCGACCAGCGCCTCGGTGCCCGTGAGCTCGACTTGCCAGAACTTCTTTTCATCCGAGATTTCGAACCGTCGCATCGTGGAATCATTCATCGCATCGGTGATACGGAACTCGCAAGACGCACGTTCCTCACGGTATCTTCGCCGCGATGCACGTTCTTCGATCTCGGCGCGTTCTCTCGGGCGGCACGACCGCGCCGCGCGCGATTTGGGTCGAAGGCGAACGCATCGCGCGCGTGACGGACGCGAGCGACGTACCGGAAGGCGCGCCCATCTCCGACTTCGGCGACGCCGTGATCATGCCGGGCCTCGTCGACACGCACGTGCACGTCAACGAGCCCGGACGCACGGCGTGGGAAGGATTCGACACGGCGACGCGCGCGGCCGCGGCGGGCGGCGTGACCACGATCGTCGACATGCCGCTCAACAGCATCCCCGCCGACGACGAGCGTGCGCGCGCTCGACGCGAAAGCAGCGGCGCCGAAGGGCAAGTGCGCGTCGACGTCGGCGCTCTGGGGCGGCGTCGGTGCCCGGAAACGCGGCGCGAGCTCGGCGCGATCCTCGAGGCGGGCGCGCTCGGCGTTCAAGTGCTTCCTCGTCGACTCCGGCGTGCCCGAGTTCGGCTTGTCGCGCGAAGTCGATCTCGCCGCGCGCGATGAACGCGCTCGCCGATCGCGCTGCGCCGCTGCTCGTCCACGCCGAGCTCCCCGGGCCGCTCCGCGCGCGCCGATCGCGGGCGAGCGATGCGCGCACCTACGCGCCTTACTTGCGATCGCGCCCGCGCGAGGCCGAAGACCGAAGCCATCGAGCTCCTTCGTCGCGAGTGCGCGCGCACGCGGCGCCGCGCGCACGTCGTCCACCTCTCGGCAGCCGACGGCGCTCTCGCGATCCTCGCGCGCGCGAAGGACGAGCAGCTTCGGCTCACCGCCGAGACGTCGCCCGCACTACCTGAAGTTCGCCGCCGAGGAGATCCCCGACGGCGCGACCGCAGTTCAAGTGCGCGCCGCCGATCCGCGAGCACGAGAACCGCGAGCAGCTCTGGGAGGCGCCTCCGCGAGGGTCTCGTCGACCTGGTCGTCATCCGATCACTCGCCGTGCACGCCCGAGCTGAAGAAGCTGGAAGCCGGCGACTTCGACGCGGCGTGGGGCGGCATCGCGTCGCTCCAGCTCGGGCTCGCCGCGTCGTGTGGACGGAGGCGCGCGCGCGCGGCGCGAGCATCGCCGACGTCGCGCGCTGGATGAGCGAAGCCCCCGCGCGGCTCGCGGGTCTCGTCGAGGAAAGGCGCGATCGCAGCCGGGCCGCGACGCGGATTTCGTCGTGTGGCGTCCGGAGGCTGATTTCACGGTGACGACGATCGTATCCTGCACAAGAACAAAGTGACGCCGTACCTCGGCCGAAGCTGAGGGGTGTCGTGGACGCGACGTACTTGCGCGGCGAGCGCGTGACGACACGCAAATGCGCGCCGCGCGGGCGTTGGCTTCGAAGAGGTGCGTCGTGAGCGACACCGAGCTCGTCGAATCTCGCCGCCGAGCGACTCGGCGCGGTCGCGCTCTGGGCGAACGACGATTTCTTCGCGCCAGAAGGACAACCTGCTCCGCGATCGGCCCGCCGATTGGCGCGAGCACGCAAGTACACCGATCGCGGAAAATGGATGGACGGCTGGGAGTCGCGCCGCCGCCGCGACGGCCCGGCCACGACTGGTGCATCGTGCGCCTCGGCGCTGCCGGGCGTGATTCGACGGCATCGTCGTCGACACCGCGTTCTTCAGCGGGAACTTCCCCGAGCAGTGCTCGATCGACGCGACGACCGCGCGCGAAGGCACGCTCGTCGCGAGCTTGCTCGCGCGTCCACGAGTGGTTCGAGATCCTGCCGGCGCAGCACGCTCGCGCGGCGACACGAAGAACGCCTTCGCGGTGCAAGCGCGCCGATCGCGTTCACGCACGTGCGCCTCCGACATTTTCCCCGACGGCGGCGTCGCGCGCCTGCGCGTCCACGGCGAGCCGGTGCCGGATTGGTCTCGGCACGTCCGGCGCATCGAGCGCGAGTCGATCTCGCGGCGCTCGAGAACGGCGGCGTAGTCGTCTCGTGCAGCGACATGTTCTTCGGCCCGCGGCACAACCTGATTCATGCCCGGCCGCGCGCGCGAACATGAGCGACGGCTGGGAGACGAAGCGCCGCGCGGCGTCGCGAGCGCACGCACGACTGGGTCATCGTGAAGCTCGCCGGGCAGGGGACGCTCGATCGCCTCGAGATCGACACGGCATTCTTCAACGGCAACTTCCCGGACACCGCGCTCGTCGAAGGATGCGACGGCGACCGGAGCGCGCCGTGGCACGACGGTGCTCGCGCGCACCGAGCTCCATGCCGCCACACGCGCCACTTTTTTTCGAACGAGCTCCGCGAACACGGCGCCGCGACACGCATCTGCGCTTCAAGGTCTTCCCCGACGGCGGCGTGAGCCGGCTGCGCGCGTTCGGCACGCTCACGGGCCGCGCGCGCGAGACGCCGGCCGCGCGCCATCTCGCGTGCTCGTCGCCGCGCGATCTCGCCACGAGCTTCGCGCGTGCTGCGCATCGAAGCGGTTCGTCGAGACGATCATGAACGCGCGCCCGTTCGACACGGGTGACGCGCTCCTGCAGCCGCGCGAAGGCGTGATCGCCTCGCTCGGCGAAGCGCGACTTGCTCGAAGCGTTCGCAGGCGCACCCGCGCATCGGCGAGCGACGCGCGGAGAAGTTCACGACGGAAGAGCAGGCGCGCGCGCAAACCGCGTCGGAACCGACGCTCGCCGCGCTCGCCGAAGCGAACCGCGCATACGAGGCGAAGCACGGCTTCGTGTTCTTGGTCTGCGCGACGGGAAAGACGGCGGAGGAGATCCTCGCGGCTTGTACGAAACGCGTGCAGAATACACGTGAAATCGAGCTGAAAACGGCTGCCAACGAGCTCGCCGCGATTGCGGCGCTGCGCGTCGTCAAATTGGTCGGAGGTTAGAGATGGGAATCACGACGCACGTCCTCGACACCGCGAAAGGCGCGCCGGCGCGCGGCGTTCAAGTGAAGCTCGAACGCGTCCTCGGCGATTCGTGGGAGCTCGTCGGACGAGGCGAGACCGACATCGACGGGCGTCTCCGCACGCTCATCCCCGACGACGTCGCGCTGACGCCGAACACGTATCGCCTCACGTTCGACACGCACGCGTACGCGCGAAAAAATCTGACCGAGTGCTTCTTCCCCGAGGTCGTCATCGTGTTCGACGTGCGCGACAGCTCGCAGCACTATCACGTGCCGCTCCTTCTCAGTCCGTTCGGATATTCGACGTATCGTGGCAGCTGAGGGAAAGACTTGGGCGAGCCGCATCGCGCTCGCCGCGTGCGCGCTCGCGCTCGTCGCAACGAGCAAGCCCCGCGGCTGGCGCATCGACGCCGCAATCACCGCGCCGACGACTGCGCCGCTTCCACGCGCGCTTTGGCTCGAAATCGACGCGACGCACAAGCCGACGATTCACGCCACGGGACAACCGAATTCTTACCAAGGCCGCGATGCGCCGTGTCTTCAAGAATGGAGCACGAGACGGAAAAGCATTTCGTGTTTGCTTCCGCCCGGCGTGACGCTCGATGGCGTCGACATCGGTCAATCGTGCGGCGGTTGTTCGGGGACGTGTCCACCGCCGCCGGGTGCGGCGATCACCGTGAAGACGAGCGAAACCGACGTCTGGACCGATCACGCCGCGTCGTCGCTCGGCGTCACGTTGCCATCGCACCCGAAGGACTTCGTCGGCTCGCGCATCGCCGTGATGACGCGCGGCGCCGATTTCATCGAGGCGAAGATCGACGTCGCGCCGCGCGCTGGAGGCCCAGCGATCATGAGCGACACGCAATCGTGCGAGATCGAAGCGACCGCGCCGAAGGAAGCGACGTGCACGTTCTTGGTGTGGGACTCGGCGCTCGCGGGAAACAAGGACTTCGACGTCGTCGCGACGCTCACCGGTTTCGGCGCTTGCGGTACGCCCGGATGCGCGGCGCCGAAGACGCTCGTCGTCACGTCGATCGCGATCGTGAAATGAAGACGCTCCTCCACCCCGTCGCGCTCGCGTCGCTCGCGCTCCTCGTCATCAACGATCACGTCTTGAAGGCGCACTGGCCCGGTTTCGTCACCGGCAAGCTCTCGGACATCGCGGGCATGATCATCGCGCCGCTCTTCTTGTACGCGCTCGTTCCGCGCCTTCGCGTTTGGACGTGCGTCGCGGTCGTCGCGCTCGCGTTCGCGCTGACGAAGACCTGGGAGCCCGCGACGCACGCCTACGAATGGGCGTTCGGCGCGATGCGCGCGCCGATTCGATGGCTCGTGTCTGCGTGCCTCGGCCGTCCGGTGTGGAGCGAGCGCATCGTGCTCGTTCGCGATCCGACGGATCTCGTCGCGCTGCCCTTCGGCGGCGTCGCCGGGTGGATCGGCTCGGACGATCGCATGAGGCGCTCGATCAAGACGACGCTCACGAGAACGACGAGGAGCATGACGAACGCGATGACCACGCGGCGCATCGCCGGCGGTTTTTCGTCGACGCGCACGCGCTCGGGGTGAAGTGATTCAGCGGCCGGATACTCGGGATCGTTCGCGAGCGTCGCGAATGACGCGGTGATGATGGTCGTGCTCGCTCTCCACGGGCGCGTCCGGCGAGGGCGTCGCGGCCTCGCGATACCCCTCGAGCCCGCGCGGCGGCGGAAAGCCGGGCGGTCGTTCGTCACTCATCGTTTCTTGCGGTTCTCGAGCACCTTCACGAAGCTCTTCGATCGAAGCTCCTCGAGCGTCAAACCCGTGGCGAGCGCTTCTTCTTCCGTGAGCGCGCCGCACGAGAGACCGCGCAAAAAGAAATTCAACAAACCCTGACCCGTCGCCGCGTCGTCGAACACGTCGCCGACGAGCGTGGCTTGCGCGGCTTTGTCGACGAAGTTCTTGAGGCGCTCAGTCGCCGCCGCGCGCGACTCGAGGAAGAACGCGAACACCGTCGCGTAGCGCGTCGGCAGCTGCGCGGGATGAAGATCCCATCCTTGATAGAACGCCGTCTCGAGCGAATGACGCACGTGCGATGCGTGCAGTCTCCACGCAGCGTGCACCGTCTCGCGATTTCCGACGGGCATCACGTTGGTCGCGCCGTCCGAGAGCATCACGCCCGTCCCCGCGAACGCGACCTGCATCATGTTCTTCGCGAAGTCGCACGCCGGATGAAGCATGTGCTGATGCGCCGCGGTGATGCCCATGCTCGCCGTGTAGTCGTACGTCCCGAAGTGCGCGCCGAAGAGACGCCCGGCGCACGCGTCGTGAATCAGTGGGAGCGCGGCGCGACCATCGGGCGCGAAGATCGTCTGCGGCTGCTCGACCATGATCTCGATCGGGACGCGCTTCGTGAGGCCGATCTTCTTTTCGATCGCGGAGAGCGCGGCGACGAACGCGCGCACCTGATCGACGTGCTGGATCTTCGGAAACGTGACGACGAAATTCGGCGGAACGTCGTGACCGAGCGTCGTGAGAAACACGTCGAGCGTGCGCGTCGCTCGCGTGTGGAGCTCTCGCGAGAAGCTCTTGATGCGAATGCCGATGAACGGCGGGAGCGTTTTTTCTTGGGCGCCGCGGAGCACCTCGCGCGCAGCAACCTCGACGTGATGATCCTCTTCGGCGTCGGGCCGCGTGCCGTAACCGTCTTCGAAGTCGATGCGAAAATCTTCGACGGGCTCACGCTCGAGCTTCGCGACGACGCGCGCGTAGACGATGTCGGCGAGATCGTCACGAATGCCGATGGCGTGTGCAAAGGTGCGCGCGTCCGCGGCGTTCTCGGCGAGGGCCTTTTTCGCGAGCACGCCGAGCTTGTGCGCCGTGTCGTGCTTGAAGAGGTGACCTCCACCGTAAACCGTATGGACAGGCTGTCGCGCCGCGGATTCACCCGGATATTGCCGCGCGATCTGATCCAACGCAGATGCGAGAAACTGCATGAGGCCGTGTTATCGTTAACGTGGGCTGATGGCATCTCCATCGTTACCGCACGTGGGGGAGGTGCTTGCGGACAAGTATCGAATCGACGGGCAGCTCGGCGAGGGCGGCATGGCGGTCGTGTTTGCGGCGCACCACGTGCTGCTCGACAAGCCCATTGCGGTGAAGGTGCTGTCGCCGGATCTGCCGCGTTTGCCGAAGGTCGTCGACCGCTTCTTGACCGAGGCGCGCGCGGCCGCACGCGTCGACAGCCCCAACGTCGCGCGCGTCGTCGACGTGGGCACGCTCGACAACGGCCTTCCATACATGGTGATGGAGCGACTCGACGGGTGCGATCTCGCCGAGCTGCTTCGATTGGAGAAGCAGCTCGCGATTGGCGACGTCGTCGACTACACGCTCCAAGCGCTCCAAGGTCTCGCGTGCGCGCACGTGCTCGGCATCGTGCATCGCGATTTGAAACCCGCGAACATCTTCCTCGCGCACCAACAAGACGGCACCGCCATCATCAAGATCCTCGACTTCGGCATCGCGAAGATCGAAGACGCCAAGCGCGTCACCGAACAAGGGCAGGCCGTCGGCTCACCGACGTACATGTCGCCCGAGCACATTCGCGCGTCCGAGTTCGTCGATCAACGCACCGACATTTGGTCGATGGGCGTCGTGATGTACGAGCTGCTCACCGGACAACCACCCATCGAAGAGGACGGCGTCGGCGAGACGATTGCCGCGGTGCTCAACAAGAAGCCGCCGCCACCGAGCAAGATTCGTCCGGAAATTCCGCCGGATCTCGACGCGGCGATCATGCGGTGTCTCGAGCACGATCCGGCAAATCGCTGGCCCGACGTCGCGCAGCTCGCGCGCGCGATCGCGCCGTTCGGAACGGGCGCGTGCGCGTCGCTCGCCGAATCGATCGAGATGACGTTGCGCCAGGAGCTTCGTCGATATTCCGGTCAGGCGATCGTCCTCAAGCCCGCGCCGGTCGTCGTCGATCCGGCGAGCGCGACGCAAGAGGCGCCATCGGTCGTGGATCTTCCGCCTCCCGTGTTCGAGAAGAAACGCAGTCGGTGGTGGCTCGCGCTCGTCGCGATCGTCGCGCTCGGCGGAACGTATGCAGCGCTCGTCAACGCGCACGTGCTCGCGCTTCCGAAGAGCCTCGCGCCGGCGCCGCCGACGGATCCCAACGCGATCGCGAGCGCGAGCGCGTCATCGCTCGCGGCCCCGATCGCGTCCGCGTCGGCGTCTGCATCGACGCACCACAAATCGGTCGCCGCACCCTCGACGCACGCATCGGTGAAGAAGCACTAGCGCAACCACGCGATCGCAACGCTCCCGAGGAGCGCGACGATCGACGCGATTCCGAGGACGCGAAAGACGAACGTCGTTCGCGCGGCCAACGTCGGATCCGCCGCGCGCCACGGGTAGCTCACTCCGGCGGTCAGAGCGCCGGAGACGCCGAGGATGAGGCCCGCGAGCGCGCCGCCGGCGTGCGCGAGGAGCGAGATGCCGGGCATGAGCGAGATGAGCAAGTTGATGATGAGCGTCGAGCGCATGCTCGCGCGAATGCGCGCACGCGCGAGCGCGGGGACTTCGTTTCCGCCGCGCAACGCGATCCCGAAGAGCGCGGTGAGCAAACCGAAGATCCCGCCGGACGCGCCGACGACGAGCTGATGCGGGTGAATGAACGCGACGGCCGCGCCCGCCGCGAGCGCCGTGATTGTGAAGACGAAGATCATGCGAAGCCCGCCAACCATGCCCTCGAGCGCCCCGCCGACGGACGCGAGCGAGATCCCGTTCATCGCGATGTGCAGGAAGCCCGCGTGCAGGAGCGAGTACGAGAGCAGAAGCTCGAAGTGGCCTCGCAGCACGAGCGTGCCGGCCAAACCGCCAATCCGCAGGAGCCCAGCGGTGCTCTGCGTCGCGCCCGTGACGAGCTCGGCCACATACATCGCGCCGCACACGAGCAAGAGACCGACCGTGTACGGCGCGAGCGACGACTTGAGTCGATTCCGAAAGTGCGCTTCGTTCGCGAGCGCTTCTTCGCCGTGGCGCTCGACGAGGACGCGTGCTTCGTCCGACATCGCCGGCGCGCCTTCTTGAAGCGCTGTGCGAATCGTCGGCACGATCTCCTTGACCGCGATCGACGGTGCTTTCTCCGTCGTCGCGATGCGCCAGTCGGGTGAGATGGCGATCCACTGAATGATCCGATCGAGCCCCGCGATCGTTTTCGGCGCGTCCGCGAGATCCTTCGCGCCGAGCGTCGAGCCGATGAGCACCACGACCATGACCTTCGCGTGCAGTCCCGCGATCACTTCGGGCTGCTCGGTGCGGAGCACCGCGCGAGCGCGCTCGCCGATCACGTCCCACGTCTCGCCTGCGTGCGCTTCGAGCGCGACGAGCAGGATCGTCGACGGCTGAAGCGCGAGCGCCGCCCAATCCGGTTCGACTTGAACGAGGAGCGCGGGAGCGCTCTCGCCGGCCGTGAGCGCATCGACGAAGTAGAGGAGTGGGGTCATCGACTCCCGAGTCTACGGCACCCATGTCTCATGGGCGATGTCGCGCGGCTTCTTCACCGCGCACGGTGTGCAGGTCGGCGCGCCAGCGAAAGCGCGCGATGACGTCGCCCGCGAGAGCACGCGCGATCCACTCGCCCACGCGCGGCGCGAACTTGAACCCGTGACCCGAGCCGCCCGTCGCGACGACGAGGTTTGCGATCTCCGGATGAGGCGCGATCCAAAAGTGCTCGTCGGCCGTGTCGCAATAGACGCACGCGCGCGTCTTCACGATGGGCGCATCCGCGAGGACCGGGATCGCGTCGCGAAGAAATTCTCGCAGGCGCGCTTCTTCGTCCGAGGTCGTCGTGCGATCGAGCGAATCGGAGCTCATCGCGCGGCCCACGCCGTGGTTCGCGACTTTGACGAAGCCGTCGCGATGTGCGGGAAATCCGTACCATCCCGTGCGCGCGATGTCGGCGCCGAACACGGGCAAGCGCACGTCGCCGCCGGCGGCGATGTGAAACACCGGCTGCGCGACGGTGCGAAACGAGCGCGCGATCTCCGGGACGAGCGCCGATGTCCAACCGCCCGCTGCGATGACCACCGCGTCCGCGTCGACCGCGGTGCCGTCATCGAGCGCGACGCCCACCACACGCGCCGCATCGACGCGAACGCGCGACGCAGGCGCATGCTCGCGCACCTCCACACCCGCGGCGCGCCCCATCGCGACGAGTCGCTCGACGACGCGCGCGCTCTCCGCCCAACCCGCGTTCGGGTTGAAATACCCGTCGACGAATCCGCGCAGCGACGACTGCGCTTCGATTGCGCGCGCATCGAGCCTCTCGAGCACGTGACCGCGCCGCGTCAGCGTGACGAAGCTCTCGTGCTCGAATCCGCCGGCGCTCATCGGCGCGCGCGTGACGAACATCGCGCCCGTCTCGTGGAAGAGAGCCTCGCCGAAAACGTCGTTCCACGCGCGCCACGTCTCGAGCGCGCACTCCATCTCCTCCGTGTAGAGCTCATCGGCGCCGTAATCCATGCGCACCGCTTTGCTCACGTCGGTCGACTCGGCGAGCGGATGTGGAATCGCGCCCGCGTCGATGAGCGTGACGCGCTCGCCGCGACGTTGAAGCTCGAGCGCGCCACAGGCGCCGAAGATCCCCGCTCCGACGACGACGACGCGCATGGTTCGAGCCTATCTCAGTGTGCCAACCACGATCACGTCCGGATGCGCCGCGCGATAGGGATCGCACGCGCACGGCACTTCGCGAACGTAAATGCGCGCGTGACGCGCCGGGTGCGGCCACGGTCCGTTCGGCGGAAGAATGGCGCGCAGCTCGCGCCGCTCGATGAGCACCGCGTGCGCGTCGTAGACGTAGAACGCTTCGAGCGCGATCTCCTCGCCGCGCGGACGCGGCGCGCGACGCGAGATGCGTCTTCGCGCTTCGACGTGACTCACGAAGAGACGACGCGACGGCTCCGCGAGCTTGCTCATGTCGATGGAGACGAACATTCCTTTCGCAGACGGAGGACGAGCTTCTGACCTCGCCACTCCATCGCGCGAACGCCGTTAGTTGAACGACCACTCCATCGATCGACATCGAGTGGCTCGCGAGCGTGACCCAGCGAACGTCACGCGGGCGCACAGCGGTTCTTCGCGCAACCCGCGAGAGCCGACGCGAGCGACGCGAGAAGCCACGCACCATGAACGGCGACGAACACGACGACCGCGACCACGGCGAGCACGATCACGATCGGCCACACCCAAAGCGGCGGGCGCCGCTGCGGGAGCGCGAAGCTGATCTTCTTGCCGCACATCTCGGGCGCCGGGAGCATCCACCTCGGACGCCGCGTACGCGCTCGCTCTGACGGTTACGCGTCGTCGTTTTCCGCGGCGCCGCCCTTCTTGAGCGAGCCTCCCGCCGCCGCGAGCAAATACGCCTCGATGAACCCACCGAGCTCGCCGTCGAGCACGGCATCGACGTTCGATTGCTCGAAGCCCGAGCGCGCGTCCTTCACGAGGCGATATGGCGCGAGAACGTAGTTGCGAATCTGGCTGCCGAAATTGATCGCGCTCTTCGACGCTTGGTACGCGGCGTTCGCTTGCTCGCGCTTTTCGAGCTCCATCTCGTAGAGCTTCGCTTTGAGCATCTTCATCGCCATCGCGCGGTTTTGGTGTTGGCTTCGCTCCGCGCGGCACACGATGTTGAGACCGGTCGGGATGTGCTTCAACCGCACGGCGGTCTCGACCTTGTTCACGTTCTGCCCGCCTTTTCCGCCGGCGCGCATCGTCGTGATGTCGATGTCCTTCTCGTTGACGACGATGTCGATGTCGTCGTCCGTGTCGGGCGTGACCTCGACGGCGGCGAACGCGGTCTGTCGCGTGTGGTCCGCGTTGAACGGGCTCATGCGCACGAGGCGATGCACGCCCATCTCGCCGCGCATGTATCCGTACGCGTGATCGCCCTCGACGGTGAACGACACTGCGTCGAGCCCGGCTTCGTCGCCTTCTTGGTAATCGACGATCTCCGTTTTGTATCCGCGCTTCTCGCAGTAGCGGAGGTACATGCGAAGGAGCATCGACGCCCAATCCTTCGCGTCCGTTCCGCCGGCGCCGGGATGGATGCTGACGATCGCGTTCGCGTGATCGGCGGGGCCGCTCAGCATGCGACCGAGCTCCATCCCGCGCGTCCGCCGCTCGAGATCCGGAACGAGCGCCGCGGCTTCCGCGATCGTGGGCTCGTCGTTCGACTCCGCGCCGAGCTCGAGGAGCACTTGCGCGTCGGTGCAGTCGCCGTCGAGCTTCTCGAATTGCGTGAGCGACGCTTCGAGCGCGGAGCGTTTGCGCGTGAGCTTCTGCGCCTTCTGATGATCGTCCCAAAAACCGGGACGAGCGTCTGCTCGCCGAGCTGATCGATTTCGCGCTTCAGCCGCGGGACGTCAAAGATGCCCCCTTAGCGCAGCAAGGCGCTTTTTGAGGTCTTCGAGGGTTGCGCGCGTCTCCGTCAACATGGTCTGAGCTTATGACGGACGGCCCGGATCGGGTCAAGCAGACGGTTTGACGAGCTTCAGCACGAAGCGATCACTCGCGACGCTGTCCGTCCTTCCGCTCCAAAAGTCGTCGGGGCTCTTGTCGGCCGTGTCGAGCGGATCGGCAGGGTCGTGCAAGAAGTTTCCTTCGCCGCCGACGACGAAGCCCGCGGCCTTGATCTCGTCGCGCGCCCAATGGGATTCGATCCGATGAAGAGCCGCGGCGCTCTCCAGTCCAGTTCCCTCGCGCGCGCTGTGATCGACGACGCCGTAGACGCCGCCGGGCTTGAGCGCGCGAAAAATCGCGGCGTTCATCTTCGCGCGATCGGTGCCGAGCGCGACGAGCTCGTGATACGCGAGCACGAGCACCACGACATCGAGCGCGTCCGCATCGGGCGGAAGCGGATCGTCGAACGCGCTCTCGACCGACATGATGCGCCTGTTCACCGGATTCTTCGCGCGCAGGTTCCACTCGGCGCGCTTGCCGAATCGATCAAAAATCGCAGGGTCGTTCTGCGCGTAGACGAGGCCGTCGTCTCCGACGATGCGCGCGACGAGCTCGGCGGTGTACCCGGTCCCCGAAGCGAGCACGGCGACGCGCATGCCCGGCTGCACGCCGAAGTAACTGAGAACCTCGCCGGGGTGGCGGTCGGCGTCGCGGGCGCGATCGTCGGGCCAGCGGTCCGGCGCGGCGATCGCCGCGGAAACCTCGGGCGTGATCGCGACTTCGTGCGGAGCGTTCATGCTCGCGATCGAAGCGCCGTAGACGTTCGCCGAAGAGGTGGCGCTCTGCGCGCCACAACCGACGAGGAGTGAGACGACGAGCGCCGCGGCGAGCTGTTGGTCCATGCGAAAAGGACGAGCATGCGTCGTGCCATCCGCGTGGTGCATCGACTGCGTGCGCGCGCAAGGTGATCGCTCAGCGCTTTGCGTCCCACCCGCCGTTCATTTGTTCGAAGCTCTTGTCCAAGTCCGCGCGCGACGCCTTGATGAAACCCGCGGTCATTCCGATTGGCGCGAGCTGATGCCTGAGCGCTATCGAGAACGCGTGCATGCCAGCCTTGGTCGCGCTGTACACGGGCATTTTCGCCGCGGGAACGAAGCCGAGCCCGGATGAGACGTTGATGATCGCCGGCTCCTTTTGATTGGTCAGATGCGGAACGAGCAGCCCAGCGAGAACGATCGGCGCTTCGAGGTTGATCCGGATCTCGTTTTCTCCCGCGAGAAATTCGGAGATGCCTTTCGTGAAGTCGATGTCTCTCTGCACGCCGGCGTTGTTGACGAGCACGTTCAGATTCGCGCATTCGGTCGTCGCCCATTCCACGAGCGATTCGCGATCGCGCTCGCTTGCGACATCGCACGCCTTCACGCGAAGGTTCGGATGTTTCTCGCGCGCCGCGGCGAGCTTCTGTTCGCGCCGACCGCAAATGACGACCTCGCTGCCGGCGGCGAGGAATGCTTCGGCCATCGCGTAGCCGATCGCGCTCGCGCCACCGGTGATGAGCACGGAATTTCCAGAGAGCTTCATGCGAGTGACGAAAGCATGAAGCGTGCTCGCATCACTTTCCGAGCGCGGAGGAGAACCAACCCGCCGTCCACACGTCGAGCGCCATCTGCGCGGCCACGCGTCGCGCGGTCGCGTCGCTCTTTGCGTCCGTGCCTTCGGGCGAGTCGCGCTCTTCGGCGGTCGCCTTCGACCAGTGTGCGATCTCGTCGATCACGCGCTGGGTGATTCGCGATCGCGCCTCGATGCGTTCGAGCCGAAGCCGTTCGAGCCGCGCCTCTTGCCCCGAGTACGCGAGCTTCTCGAAGTGGAACGTGAGCGAGCCTTCGACGAGCGCGGACGGGCCGAGGTACGTCGTCGTCATCGAGCCGGTGTCCGAGTAGTAGTCGCGCAAGCCACCCGTGTTGCCTTGCCCACGAACGCGAAACTCCGGCAAGAGCGCGCTCATCCGCGCGCGCGTCGCCATGCGATCGATTTCACCGTCGCCCTCCGTCAATCCGGCGGTGTGAATCGCGACTCGCGCGGCGCGCTGCGCGAGGTCGCCGAGCGGAATCGTCGTGACCGCGTCGTTCGACGCGTGCGGCGCGGGTGGTGACGCGGCGGTGACTGCAGACGCAACGGCGAGAAGGAGCGGGAAGAAGAGCGGTGCCATGGCGGCCGCCATTGAAAGCGGCGTGCCATCACCATCCACCGCAAAATGCCGTGTTTCGCGTTGGCGCGGCCGGCTCGGGCCAGGCCCATGTGCCGGTCACCGCCGTCGTTCGTCGACGATGCGCTGAAAACGGCGGCGCTGATCGGGGCGCAGCACGTCGCGGATCTCGTCGTCGACGTGCGCTTCGTGATCGCGAAGCCGCTGGCCGCACTTGTCGACGACGTCGCGTCCGAGCGCGCGCGACTCGTCGTCGTCGCCCGCGATGATCGCGGCGACGCGCTTCTCTTGTTCGCGATCGAGATCGAGCTTGCGCGAGAGCGCGCGAACGCGGCGGTGTTGGAGGTGCTTGCCGCTTTTCACGGCGACGGCGCGATCCGATTGCGCCCACGCGAACGCCGCGCCTCCGCCGGCGATGGCGCCGAGCACGAAGACGGCGATGAGAACGATGTAACCGATGCCGCGACCTCTCATGGCTCCGACTCCTCCGCGGGTGCGAACGTGCCGAGGACGATTTGATCCGTCGTGTCGCCGCCGAGCGCAGCGTCGTCGACGTCGTGGAGCGAGCGAAACGCCCACACCGCGCCCGCCGCGGCCGCGAGCATCGCCACGGGAACGACCAACCGCGCGACCCGCGGCAAATCCCTCCAAATCCAAAGTTCGGATCCGAACTCTCACTCTCGATTGCCGTCATCACCCGAGCGGTGAAGTCGGGGCGCGGGGAGACGCGCTCGGTGGATGCGATCAGGTCGTCGAATCGGTCGTCCATCACGTCCTCTTCTTTCGCAAAGTCTGGCGGGCGCGCACGAGCCGCTGCTCGACGGCGCCTTCGGAGCAACCGAGCACCTCGGCGATTTCCGCCGACGACATGCCGTCGGCCTTCATCAAGAGGGCGCCGCGCTGATCCTCGGGGAGCTCTTCGAGCATCGCGGCGATTTCTCGCAGCGCGACGGTCTCTTCGGCAGACCCGCGCGTCGGGATTTCCGCGTCGAGCGGCTCGGTGCGTGCACGCGCTCGCTTCTTCTTCGCGTCGAGCGACGCGTTCACGACGATGCGGTAGAGCCACGTCTCGACGCGCGAGCGCGCATCGAATTGTCCGGCGATGAGCGCGCGGTGCGCTTTCACGTACGACTCCTGCACGACGTCCTCGGCTTCCGTCACGCTTCCCATGATCCTCGCGCTCAATCGGACGAGCCGCGCCGCCGTCGCTTCCACGATGGTTCGAAACGCGGAAGCATCGCCGCGCTGCACGCGCTGCGCGGCCTCTTCGAGGCTAGACACTGGCTCCTACCCCTTCGACGACCGGCCGAGCTTACTCCCTACGGAAAAACTTCAAGGTTCGGATCCGAACTTGGGGCGTAGGGAACGTCGGCGGGCGGGCGTCCCATGGAAAGGAGGCTACTTCGATGTTCATCAAATCGCTCGCCGCAGGTCTTCTTGCTTTGGTCGCTTCGGTCGGAGTCTTGGGCGGCGTCGCCCACGCGCAGTCCCAAACGCGCGTTCCGCATCGCATTCAAAAGTTCGACGTCAATCACGACGGCGTCTTGCAGGCGAGCGAGGTTCCTCAACGTCTGCAGACCTGGTTTGCGGCGGTGGACGCGAACAAAGACGGCGTCGTGACCGCCGACGAGATCCGCGCGTACAACCGCGCGCATCCGCACCCGCACCACGGCCACCACGCTCAGCCGCAGCCGTCGCCGACCGCACACGACATCTGATTGCGGCTAATGCGCGCGCTTGCCGGGCAAGACGTTCCACAGCCGCGACATGATCGCGGCGCCGGCAAGCGCGAACGGAATGGGCGCGAACGGCCAGATGCCCCAGCCTTGCGTGTCGAGTAGTCGACCGAGGCTCACGCCGACGATCGCGCCCGCGATGTATTGAACGCCGTCGAATAGACCCGCGGCGGTCGCGGCGGCTTTCTTCCCGCCGAAGTCCATGCTCGCCGCGCCGCCGACCATTCCGTGCGCGCCGTTCACGAAGAACGAGAGCGCGACGATGCACGACGCGGCGACGATGGGCCCGGCGTGCGCGTGATCGAGCAACCCGAACGTGAGCAAGATGATTGCTTGCCCGATGAAACCGATCACGACGACCGGCGCGCGTCGCCCGCCGAAGACGCGGTCGCTCATTGCGCCGAACGTCAAACCACCGCAAATCCCCGCGATCGCGATGCCCCACGCCGCGACTTGATACGGCAGGTACGACTTCAGCATCGCGGCCTTCGCGTGGTGCACGTTGACGAAATATTTCGGCCACCACGCGTCGACGACCGAACGACGCACGAATCCGATCATCATCGACGCGAGCGCGATCGTCCACATCGTGCGGCTCGCGAAGACCTTCTTCAGCACGACGCCGAGCGTGCTCGGGCCCGGCGCGGCGTCGTGATCGCCGTCGCCGGTGTCGAGCGGCTCGAAGCCCGCGTCCTTCGGCGTGTCGCGCACGAAGAGGTAGTTCAGGACGATGAGCACGCCGATGCATGCCGCGGGAATCCAAAACACCCACTGCCACGGGAGCGCGCCGAGGATGAACGGCGATCCCGAAAACGCGAGGAGCAATCCCGCGCGAATCAAGATGCCGAAGATGCCCGAGAAGAGCCCGCGCTCGCGCACGTGGAACCACGCCGCGTTGATCTTCACGATCGAGAGCGCGCCGAACGATTGAAAGTAGAAATTGATCGCCCACGCCGTCGTGAGGAGCGCGATGACGGTCGAGCCCGTCATGCCGAATTGAATGTCGGCGGGCGTGATGACGTGGCGCAGCTTGCCTTCGCCTTCCCAGACCGCGGCGCGCCCGATGAAGAGATGCCCGAAGCCGAAGATCAAATTGAAGAGCGCCGTGCCCGTCGCGCCGAAGAGGATCGCGCGGCGCCCGCCGATGCGGTCCGCGAGCGGCCCGTTGAGAAAAACCGCGGTGCCGTAGACGAGCGTCGACGCGCTGTCGAAGATGCCGAGCTCCGTGTTGCTCCAGCCGAAGATCTCCGCGAGGTGCGCGTTGATCGCGGTGAAGTTGTAGCGCGCCATGTAGAAGAACGCGTACATCGTCCCGGCGAGCATCCAGTTGAGGACGCGCCTTTGGCGGAAGCCGGGCTGCATGGTCGCGGTCATGACGAGCTACGGGGCGCGGAGCTTACCCACAGCGCGAGAGCGATGAAAACGATCTGAAACGGCAAGCGCGCCCAGAGCGCCCAGAGCGGGATCGATCCGCCGAGCTCGGGGTGAACGACCATGTTGATGTTCGCCGGAAACACCGCGACGTAGAGCAGCACGAGCCCGATGCCCGCGGCGCGCCGAACGCGCTGCCACGGCGCGAGCAGGCCGACGCCGCCGAGCACCTCGAAGAACCCGCTGATCCGGACGAGGAGGAGCGGCGCGGGCAACGCTCGAGGCACGATGCGCACGAAAAAATCGGGCGCCGCGAAGTGATCGATGCCGACCGCGATCATCGCGACGGCCGCAATGACGCGCACGATCCGGCGAACGTTCTCTTTGCGGCTCACGACACGTTCCCAATTGCACGCGCCGCGCGAAAGGGGGACGATGACGTTCGATGCGACACGCCGATCTGCTCGCCCAGATCCCGCTCTTCGAAGGGTTGTCCGACGAAGACCGCGAGGCGCTCGCGCAGCGGCTCGCGGAGAAGTCGTTCAAGCCGGACGAGACGGTCTTCGCGAAGGGCGACGAGGGCTCGTCGATGTACATCGTGCTCTCGGGCGCGGTGCAGATTTTCTTCCGCCGCCGACAAGGACGACGCCGCGCGTCGTCCTGAAGGACGTGCGCACCGGCGAGTACTTCGGCGAGCTCTCGCTCTTCGACGACAAGCCGCGCTCGGCGAGCGTCGAGGCGACCGTCGACACGGTGCTGCTCGAGCTCACGCGCGAAGAGTTCGGCGAGCACCTCGGCCAAGTCGAAGACCGCGGCGATCGCGATCCTGAGCGAGATGGCCGAGCGCCTCCGCGAGACGAACGCGATGCTCAGCCAGCGCGCCGCGAAGAACGTCGTCAAGGAGATCGAAGAGAACCTCACGTGGGGTCAGCGGCTCGCCGACAAGGTCGCCGAGCTGAACGGGAGCTGGGCGTTCATCCTCTTCCTCGTCGGGCTCACGCTCGCGTGGGCCGCGGCTGAACAAGTTCTTGCCGCAGCCCTTCGACGAGTACCCGTATCAGTCTTCTTCAACCTGCTCCTCGCGATCCTGGTCGCGCTGCAAGGCCCGCTCATCGTCATGAGCCAGAACCGGCAGACGATGAAGGACCGCGCGCAGGCGGAGACCGACTTCCGCGTGAACCTGAAGAACGAGGTCGGCATCGAGAGCGCTCACCGCGAGCTCGCCGCGTTCCGCGCAGGAAGCGGTAAGCGGCTCGACGTGCTCGAGCGCGCCCCGCGCGCCGACGCGCGTGCGGCCGCGAAATGCCGGCGAAGACGCCAGGCGGCCCGCTCGCGAACAAGACGGAAGAGCCCAAGGCCTCCGCCAGCGACTGACATTCGCTTTCCCGCTGCGACGTCAACACTGCTACGACATACGCGCCTACGTCGGAGGGCAAGCCGGTTCGAAGCCGGCGCGGTGCCGCCACTGTAACCATCCCAAGTTCGGATCCGAACCTGGGACTGGGAGCCAGAAAACCGCTGACGCCAGGCATTCACTCGAATCCCACGCGAGCACGTGGAGGAGGCTTGAATGAGGCTGTTCGTTTTCGTGGGTTTGCTGGGGTGCGGTGGTGGCGTGACGGCGCCCGCGGATGCCGAGTCGGATGCGCCGTCGCAAACGGAGACTTCGATTGACGCGAGCGCGTCCGATGTCGCGGTCGACGCGTCCGGTCCGTTCGTCACGGGCGTCGTGTCTTTCTCGCAAGGGCCGTGTGGAGGCTTCGGCGCGGGATCGCTCCCCGGCGTCGTCGAAGGTCCACCGATCGGCGGCGGATCCTCGAAGGGCTCAACCGATGTCGTGTCGCTCGGCGTGGGCGGGAGCATCGTCGTCTCGTTCGCGCCGAACGCGATCGTCGACGGGCCCGGCGTCGACTTCGTCGTGTTCGAAAACGCGTTTTACATCGGCGGCAACCCGAACAACGTCTACGCCGAGCCCGGCGAAGTCAGCGTGAGCGATGACGGCGCGACGTGGGCGACGTACCCATGCAACGCGACCGCGGGAAATCCGCCTTACGGACAATGCGCGGGCTCGAACCCCGTCCTCAGCACGCCGTCGAACGGCATCTCGCCCCTCGATTATCCCGCGTGCGGCGGCGACGGGTTCGACCTCGCCGACCTCGGTGTCACGCATGCGCGCTACGTGCGCATCGTCGATCACAGCGGCGAGACATGCAGCGGCGGCGACACGACGGGATTCGATCTCGACGCGATCGCGCTCATCCACTCGCAAGCGCAGTGAGCCGGTCGCGCGCGCCCTCGCGCTTGCCGTGCACGGGCGCGAGCTCGCCGACTTTGCCGAGACCGAACGGCGGCATGTTGACGTAGATGTTCTCGTAGTCGCCGGGCCGCACGCGATACGTCTCGTGCCAGATGCCGACGTCGCCGTTCGTGGAGACGAGCTTGTTGAATGCGCGCCACGCGGGGAGGTGCTCGGCGTCGCGGTTCTTCGCGTACGCCGAGGAGCGCGTCCATCGAGCGCCAGTACTGCACGAGGATGAACGTGCGACCCGGCCACTGCTCGTAACGCCAGCATGCCGAGCTCGCGGTTCGCTTCGAGCTCTTTGATCATCCGGGGCATCGCGAAGGCGACGCGCAGCCACTGCCAGAACTTCCACCAGCGGTTGATGCGCATGCCGATCATGAAGACGACGAACTCGCCGTCGATGCGGCCCGCGAGCCGCTCCGTGCGAACACTGTTCACATTCATCGCGTTCTCCTTGCGGGCGCGAGGCCCGTCACGAGCTCGTCGCTCGACCGATCGAAAAACTTCTCGAACGCCGCATCGCTGCCTGCCTGTTCCATGTGACCGGTCAGCCGGAGCGAAACGAGCCCGTGCACGTGCGCCCAAATCGACGCCGCGATCTCCGACGCGTCGCCTTTGCGAATCACGGCCGCGCGCTGACACTCGCGCACGCGGTCGACGAGGAACTGGAACGTGTCACCCACGGGTTGCATGCGCGACACCGGCAGCGCGCCCATGAACATGACGCGGTAATACTCCGGGTTTTCAAGCGCGAAACGACGATACGCGACGGACGCCGCCGCGAGACGCGCGCGCTCCGTCTTCGCCGCGAGCGCGCTCATCAAGTACGCGCCGAACGTCTGAAACCCCGCCGCGCACACCGCCCCGAGGAGCGCCTCTTTGCTCTCGAAGTGCCGATACACCGCCGCAGGCGACACCTTCGCCCGCCGCGCCACGTCGCGCAGCGACACGCGCGCCGCGCCCTCCTCCACCCAGAGCGCGCGAGCCACTTCGAGGAGCCGCTCGCGAGTCCCACCACCATCGCGGCGCCCGCCGCGGAGCAGGTTGGTGCGCTCGACCATGTGAACAGTGTTCACATTCCCGGGCGCCTCGTCAAGGTGTAAAGAGAGAGCCCTCGCGTGCTCTTCAACTCGCCCCTCTACGGCGTCTTCCTCGTCCTGTGCTTCGCGGTCTTCTGGGCGCTCCGCAAGGCACGCCTCGCGCGCGCCATCTTCCTCGTCGTCGCGAGCTACGGCTTTTATTTCTACGGCACGCTCGACGTCGCGCGCGAACAGCAGCCGCCGCTCGGACCCATCGGGTGGAGCGTCTTGTGCCTCGGCGTGATCTTCGTCGGCAGCACGATCGATTTTTGGGTCGGACGCGCGCTCGGCAAAGAGCAGCGACCACGCGCGCGCAAAATGCTGCTGCTGATTTCGATCTTCTATTACCTCGGCGTTCTTTCCATCTTCAAATACTTCAACTTCGCCGTCGACTCGTTCACCGACGCGCTGAACGCGATGGGCGTCCGTGTCTCGCACGTGCACCTTCGCATCGTGCTCCCGTTCGGCATCTCGTTCTTCACGTTCGAGACCATGAGCTACACGATCGACGTTTACCGCCGCGAGCTCGAGCCCGCGAAGCGCTACCTCGATTATCTCCTCTTCGTCGCGTTCTTCCCGCACCTCGTCGCGGGCCCGATCGTCCGGCCCAAGGACATGCTCCCGCAGTTCGCCGCGGAGCCGCGGTTGGACGAGCGAGAGCAGTCGGTGGGTCTCTGGCTCATCGGGATCGGATTGATGAAGAAGATCGTCATCGGAGATTTTCTCGCGCAGAACATCGTGAAGCGCGTCTTCGAAAATCCCGAGCGCTTCTCGTCGATCGAAGTGCTCTTCGCGGTCTACGCGTACGCGATCGAAATCTACGCGGACTTCTCCGGCTACACGGACGTCGCGCTCGGGAGCGCTCTCCTCTTCGGTTATCGACTGCCGCAGAACTTCGATCGCCCGTACGCCGCGCGAAATCTCCAAGACTTCTGGCACCGCTGGCACATCTCGCTGTCCACGTGGCTCCGCGATTATCTCTACATCCCTTTGGGCGGGTCGAAGAAGAGCTCGCTGCTCACGTATCGCAACTTGATGATCACGATGGTGCTCGGCGGGCTCTGGCATGGCGCATCGTGGAACTTCGTCATTTGGGGAACGCTCCACGGGCTCGCGCTCGCGGGGACGCGCATGTTCCAAAGGTGGCGCAATGCGCGTCGCGTCGGGGGCGAAGCCCCTGGCCCCGAAGGCGAGAGCGCGCCGCTCCCGTCACGGCGCGGCGCATCGCTCGTGCCCGCGGGCCCGTGGTACGCGCACGCAATGAGTGTATTCTGCACGTTTCAATACGTGTGCTTCGCGTGGATCTTCTTCCGCGCGCCGACGTTCGCTCATGCGCGTTTGATGATCGGGTGCATCGCGGCGGGGAGCTTTGGCACGGTGAATCTGTCGGGCCGTGTGCTCGTGGTGGTGGCGGTTGCGTTCGCGCTTCACCTTGCGCCCAAGGCCTTTGCGGCGCGCATTCGCGAGGCGTTCGTGCGCGCGCCCGCGATCGTGCAGGGCCTCGCGCTCGCCGGCGTCGCGGTGGGACTTCACGTCATCGCAGGGGCGAAAGCAGAACCGTTCGTATACGGACAATTCTGACGGACCGTTTCTGATATCGTGTGCCCGCCTTGGCTCTCAAAGTCGGCATCCCCAAAGAAATCTCGCCCAACGAGAAGCGTGTTGCGGCGACACCCGAGACGATCAAGAAGATCCTGAAGCTCGGCGCCGAGGTGCTGGTCGAAGCAGGCGCAGGCGAGGGCGCGCACTTCCAAGACGGCGGCTACGTCGAGATGGGCGCGCGCGTCGTCCCGACCGACGAGCTCTGGGCCGAAGCCGACGTGATCTTGAAGGTGCGCCCGCCGATGCTCCGCGCCGACGGAAAGCACGAAGCCGATCTCCTCAAAGAAGGCGGCAAGCTCATTTCGTTCGTGTGGCCCGCGATCAACAAGTCGATGGTCGAGCAGCTCGCCGCGCGCAAAGCGACGGTGCTCGGAATGGATTGCGTGCCGCGCATCACGCGCGCGCAGAGAGATGGACGCGCTCTCCGCGACGGCGAACGCCGTCGGATATCGCGCGGTGATCGAAGCGGCCGCTGCGTTCCCGCGATTTCTTCCGGGGCAAGTCACGGCGGCTGGGCGCGTGAGGCCGGCGCAAGTGCTCGTCGTCGGCGCGGGCGTCGCGGGCCTCGCGGCGATCGCAGCTGCGCGTTCGCTCGGCGCGGTCGTGCGCGCGTTCGACACGCGTCCCGCCGTCAAAGAACAAGTCGAGAGCCTCGGCGCGCAGTTCTTGAAGTTCGAGTTCAAAGAATCGGGCGAAGGCGAGGGCGGCTACGCGAAGCAAATGAGCGAGGCGTACATCGCGGCGGAGCAAGCGCTCATCGCGGAGAACGCGAAAGACGCGGACGTCATCGTGACGACCGCGGTCGTGCCGGGCGTCGCCGCGCCGAAGCTCATCACGTCGGGCGCCGTCGTCAGCATGAAGCACGGATCCGTCATCGTCGACATCGCAGCGGAGCAGGGCGGCAACTGCGCGCTCACCGAGCGCGACGTGGCCGTCGAGAAGTTCGGCGTATTGATTGTAGGATACACGGATCTCGCGAGCCGCATGGCCGCGCAAACGAGCGAGCTCTTCGCGACGACGATCTTCAACCTGCTCGAGGACGTCTGGGACAAAGAGAAGGGCGACATCGTTCTCGATCTCGAAGACGAATCCACCGCGGCGCCGTCGTCCTGAAAGAAGGCGAGCTCTTGTGGCCGCCCCCGACGCGCACGCGGCCACGCTCGCACGCGCCGCAAGCCGAGACGCCTCCGCCGCAACCCAAAGCGCCGCCCACGCCGCCGCCGAGCCGCGTGGGCCCGATCTTCATGGCGGCCATCGCGCTCCTCCTCGCCGTCGCCGCGCTCTTCGCGCCAACCGAGTTCATGCGAGCACCTCACCGTCTTCCTCCTCGCGTGCGTCGTCGGATGGCACGTCATCTGGAACGTCACGCCGGCGCTCCACACGCCGCTCATGAGCGTCACGAACGCGATCAGCGGGATCATCCTCGTCGGCGGCATGCTCTTGCTGCGCACCGGCGGGTTCCACGTCGCGACGCTCTTGGCCGGCGTCGCCGTGCTCCTCGCGATGATCAACGTCGCGGGCGGGTTCCTCGTCACGCAGCGCATGCTGCAGATGTTCCGCCGCGGAGACAAAGGAGGCGTGCGCTGATGCTGCTCTCCGCGCAGAACCTCGCGTACCTCGCCGCGGGCATGCTCTTCATCCTCAGCCTTCGTGGGCTCTCCACGCAGGAGACGGCGCGCCGCGGAAATCTCTTCGGCATCATCGGCATGGCTGCTCGCCGTCGCCGTGACTTGCTACGCGTTGATCGACGGCTTCGCGCATCTGGAGGTCAACAGCGTCGGCATCTTGGGCGGGGCCATCGCGGTCGGCGCGCTCGTCGGCGCGCGTGCTCGCCGCGCGCGTCGCGATGACGTCGATGCCCGAGCTCGTCGCGATCCTCCACAGCTTCGTCGGCGCAGCCGCGGTGCTCGTCGGCTTCGCGAGCTATCTCGAGCCCGAGAAGAAAAACGGAAGCGACGTCGCGCACGAGGTCGAGGTCTTCGCCGGCGTCCTCATCGGCGCGATCACGTTCACCGGATCGGTCATCGCGTTCTTCAAGCTGCGCGGAACCATCGGCGAGCAAGCCGCTTCTTCTTCCCGGCGCGGCACGTGCTGAATGCTGATCGCGATCACTTCGTGCGTCGTGCTCGGCGTGCTCTTCGTGCGCGCCGGACCCGAAGCGCTCCGTGGCTCCTCGCGATGACCGGCGATCGCATCGCTCCTCGGCGTGCACCTCGTGATGGCGATCGGCGGCGGCGACATGCCCGTCGTCGTCGTCGCTCCTCAACAGCTACTCGGGTTGGGCCGCGTCGGCCGCGGGCTTCATGCTCGGAAACGATTTGCTCATCATCACCGGCGCGCTGGTCGGCTCGAGCGGCGCGATCCTCAGCACGATCATGTGCCGCGCGATGAACCGCTCGATCTGGAACGTCGTCTTCGGCGGATTCGGCGCCGCGCCCACCGGCCCGGCGAAGGCCGCCATCGTCGGCAAGGTCAACGAGACGAGCGCGACCGCGGTGGCGCAGCTCCTCGTCGCGGCGAAGCGCGTCATCATCGTCCCCGGTTACGGCATGGCCGTCGCGCAAGCGCAGCACGCCGTGAAGGATCTCACCGACACGCTCCAGCGCCGCGGCATCGACGTGAGCTTCGCGATCCATCCCGTCGCGGGACGCTTGCCCGGGCACATGAACGTGCTCCTCGCCGAAGCGAACGTCTCGTACGACATCGTCAAGGAGATGGAGGAGATCAACTCCGAGTTCGCGCACACCGACGTCGTGCTCGTCATCGGCGCGAACGACATCGTGAATCCGAGCGCGCTCACCGACGAGCGCAGCCCGATCTACGGCATGCCCGTGCTCGAAGCGTGGAAGGCCGCGCGCGTCGTGATGCTCAAGCGCTCGATGAGCGCGGGCTACGCCGGCGTCGACAACGCCATTTGTTACAACGACAACACGCTCATGCTGTTCGGCGACGCGAAACAGAGCATCCAAAAGCTCCTCGCCGCGGTGCAAGCGGAAGCGAAGGCGGCGTGAGCGACGCGCGAAGCAAGCGCGCGCGGATTTTGTGCGCGATCGGGAGCTTCACGTCGGCGCTGGTGAGCGTAGGCGGTGTGTTCGGTGGGCTTCCGGCGCGGTGGGCGCCGGTCGACGTGTCGGCGGTGATCGTGGGGCTCGCGTGCGCGGGGTCGGGCGTGCTCTGGCTGCTCGATTCGCGCTACGCGGAGCGCGTCGCGCGCGTCGTCAGCACCGCGGTGCTCGCGCTCGGCATCGTGCTCGTCGTCGTGCTCGCGTGGACGGCGAGCTACCTCTCGGGCATCTACGGGCCCGTCGGAAAAGGCGGCGCGTCGCTCCTTCTCTTCGTCGCCGCGCTCGTCTTGCCGTACGGCATCGCGCTTCCGTCGGCGCAGCTTCTGTATCTGGGAAAACAGAAGTGACCGCGCGCACGTTCGCGCGCGTCATGCTCGCGTCGGCGCTCGTCGTGATCGCTGCGTGGTTCGCGGGGAAATCCGCGTCGGCGCTCCGCGCGCCGAGCGAGCCGACGTTCATCGCGTCGCGCTGGAAGAACGGCGAGCTCGCCGCGCGCACCGTCGTGAAATCCGCGGGCGGCTCCGCGCTCGACGACGTCGAAGGCTTCTTGGTGTTCGAGCACGTCATCGGCGAGAGCTGGATCCCCACGTTCTCCGAGCTCGCGACGTCGATCAGCTTGCTCCCCGCGCACGACGGCGTCCGCGTCGATCTCGACGGCAAGACCGCATGGATCACGCCAGACGATCTGCTCGCGCGCCAAGCGTACGATCACGGCGTCTCGTTCGACGACATCGGGCTCACCATCGGCGTCGACGTTCAGCTCATCATCGCGATGGCGGCCGAGCGCCTCGGAAAAATCCGCTCGACGTGCGCGACCACGCGAAGATGCGCCGCATCCGCACGGAACGCATCGTCCCCGCGCAGCTCCCGCCTCCGCCGATCAACGCCGACACGTTCGACGACTCGATGGCCCAAAGATGGGTCCTCGCCGCTGGAAACTACCTCGGCCGCGGCGTCAGCGCCGACGGACACTTTCGTTATCTCGTGAACGCATCCACGAACCGCACGCTCGGCGGCTACGACTGGCCGCGTCACGCGGGCGCGACGTATTTCCTCGCGCAGTCCGCCGAGCTCGCGAAAAAAATCGGATCGCCCGACGCGAGGACGCTCGCGTTTGCGGCGAGCCGCGCAGCCGACTTGCTGCGCACGCACGCGCTCGTCCCGTGCGGCGCGCATCGATGCATCGGCGAAGGCGACTCGCTCGAGATCGGATCGATCGCGCTCACGACGGTCGCGTTCGCCGAGATGGTCTCGAGCGAGCTCGACGCGTCGTATCGCCCGCTCGTCGCGGACCTCGCCGACACCATCCTCTCGCTCCAGCGCCCCGACGGCGAGTTCATGCACGAGATCCATCGCGACGGATTGATGCACGACGTTCAATTGCCCTATTTTTCCGGGGAGGCAGCGCTCGCGCTCGCGCGCGCCCACGCGCTCACCGGAGACGCGCGTTACCTCGATGGAAGCAACAAGAGCATCGCGTACCTCACGGGTCCCGCGTGGAGCTTCTTCGGCAACCGCTACTACTTCGCCGAAGAGCACTGGACGTGTCAGGTCGCCTCTGAGCTCTGGGAGCGCGCGCCGAACGCGAGCGCACTCGATTTTTGTCTTCGCTGGCAGGCGTTCAACCGAAGCGTGCAGCTTCACAAAGAGGACTGCGACATCGACTGCGACGGTGCGCTCGGCGTCACGCCGATCATCACTCCGCGTTTCACGCCCGTTGCGAGCCGATGCGAAGCGGGCATCGCGACGCTCGACGCGGCGACGCGCGCGAAGGTCGATGCGCGCGAGCGCGCCGCGCTTCTCGATCAACTGAAGCGCTCGCTCGCGCTCATCACGCGCCAGCAATTCCATGGCCAGCTCGAGCATCTGATGGCAGACCCCGCTGCCATTCGAGGCGGAATGCCCGGAAGCGAAGTCGATTGGCAGCTCCGCATCGACTACGCACAACACGCTGGCAGCGCGATGATGCGATGGCTCGCACTCCCGCCCGACGCGAAACGGTGACCGTGCCGTAACGACAATGTAGGTGTAGATCGCAAACAAATACTTGTGCTCTGCAAACGATTGGCTAGGTTCAAAGAAGGACGTGCTGTTCGACGTCCGGACGCGAGAGGATGACAGGAGCTCAGTGGAGATTCAGCGCGCAGTATCGGGCCGCCACCCGGGCCCGAGCGCGTAGAGCCATCACGAGGTTGTCCGGAGCGTCTCTGCCGTCAGCCATACGGTCGCGCGTGCGTCCGTCAAAGTCCGCGCTGGTCGCGGGCAAAGAAAAAGAAATGCGTACACCCATGCTCTCCGATCTCAAGAGCTTCACCCCCGAGCTTGCACGCGCGTACATGATCGCCTCCAAGGGCGACGAGCTCGCCGCGGCGATCGCGCTCGCGACCGACCGCAACAAGCTGGATGGCTCGAGCTCTCCGCCCGACGACGCAGAAGTGCATCACGCGCTCTTCTTGCTGCGTCGCGCGCAAGGGCTCCCCGCGCCGAGCTTCGACTCGCTGCGCGTCGCCCTGCGTCAGCGAGCAGCGTAGTTCGTTCAGTTATCTGAAGGAACTATCGTCGTCGCTGCGGCGCTTGCCGTGCTCGATGCCGTTGCGCTCGCCGTTGCCGTTGCGGTGACGATCGGGCGCACGTGCGTCGGACGCGGTGGCGGCGCGGTCGCCGATGCGCTCACACTTGCGCTCACGGGCGGCGGCGCGGAGATGCTCGCCGGCGCGGACGGCACGCTCGATGCGGCGCTCGGCGGCGTCATGTTGAGCTGGTCCTCGCGCTGTTTGTCGCGCCACGCGATCGCGCCGGCGATGCCGACCATCATCGTCACGCCGAGCACGAGCCCCGCCATCAGCGCGGTCTTCGGCGACATGCTCTTTGGCACTTCGATCTCTTCTGCGAGCGCGGCGAGATCGGGCGTCGATGGTTTGAGCTGATAGCGCACTTGGTCTTCGCTCATCGTCGCGACGCGCACGCGGCCGGTGCCGCACACGTTCGCGAGCGCCTCCGAGAGCTCTTCGGCGGTTTGGAATCGCTTCGACGCGTCGCGGTTGCACGCGCGCGCGAACCACGCGTCGAATCCCGCGGGCACGTTTGGATTGAGCTTCGACGGAACCGGAAGCGGCGCCGCACAAACCTTGAGCACGATGTCGCCGAGCACTTCGCCTTCGAACGGAATGCGCGCGATCATCGCGGCGAATGCGCACGCGCCGAGCGACCACAAATCCGTGAGCGGCGTGGGCGCGCCGCCGACGGTGAGCTGCTCGGGCGCCATGAAATTCGGCGTGCCGATGACCGCGCCTTCTTGCGTGGGGCCGCCCATCGGCGCGGCTTTCGGCGCGTCGTCGCCGGTCGGCGGGTCGAACATCTTCGCGATGCCGAAGTCGACGAGCTTCACTGTGTACGGAAGGCCGCCTTCGGTCGTCTCGCCCTCGGTCGTCGCGAGGAAAATGTTGTCGGGCTTGAGATCGCGATGAACGATGCCGGTCTTGTGCGCTTTGCCGAGCGCGCGCGCCGCTTGGCCGATGACGATCGCGACCTCGCTCGCGGGCAGCGGGCCGCGACGAATGAGCATGTCCGAGAGCGACTCGCCCTGCAGATACTCCATCACGATGTACGGAAGGCCCGTCTCGTTGATGCCGTAGTCGTAGACCTGCACCGCGTGCTTCGATTGGAGCTTCGCCGCCGCGCGCGCTTCGATCTCGAATCGCTTGCGCGCGTCCGCCGCGCCCGCGTGAGACGGCTTGATGAACTTGACCGCGACGCGCGTGCCGAGCGCCTCGTGCACGCCTTCCCAAACCGTCCCCATGCCGCCAGACCCAATGAGGCGAATCACGCGGTATTTTCCCGCGACGAGAGAGCCCTCCAATTCGGGCGAGTCGTGGTGAACCGGCTCGGGAGTCATAAAAAAGGAGCCTCCTAGGGTAGCGGGTTTCGGTAGGCTCTGGCCGTGAAAACGCGGTTCCTTCTTGTGCTCGCTGGCTTGTCGTTTGGTTGCGATGAAAAACCGACTGTGGCGCTGGATGCCGCGTCCTCCTCAGCGACGCCTTCCGTGACGGCTTCCGCACCACCCGCGCCACCCAAACCACCGGTCATCACGCTCGATGACGGCGCGTTCGTTGCGTCGGGCGACAAAGTCGACATGTCCGCGGCCGACGCAAAAGGCCGCATCGTCGCGATGCTCGCGAACAAACCGATGGTCAGCGGCGAAACGCTCGAGGTGGACGCGCTCCGCGACACCACCATGCCGCGCTTCATGGTCGCGATCGACGCGCTCCACGACGCGAAGGCGAAATCGCTCGTGCTGAAGACCGCGCAGCGCGACCGCACGATGGGCACGCTCAACGTCACGCTCGAGCATGGCGCCATCGCACCGTGCGCGGCCGTCGCGATGGTGACGAAAGACAACGCGATCAACGTGTGGCCGTACAGCGGCGCGGTCGCGCAACGCTTCTCGCACGGCTTCGCGGGTCCCGACATCACGCTCGGCTCGGCCGCTCTCGCGAAGCTCGCGAACGCGTGCGAAGCGCCCGTCGATTTCGTCGCGGGCGACGACACGATCAAATGGGGCGTCGTGTTCGATCTCGCGCTCGCCGCGTCGCAGACCGCGGGCTTCAGGCCGACGAGCACCGTCGTCCTCGCGAAGGCACCCGTGCCCGGACACAAAGTCACCGAGTGACGGGCGGGACGATCTCCTTCGCTTCGCTCGCGTCCTTCGGAACGGGCACGCCGAGGAGCGCCGCGACCGATCGCACATAAGCGCCAAAGCCGATCGGCTCGGTGATCGTCGCGCCGCCGCGCACGCGACCTGGCGCGCGCACGACGAGCGGAACGGATCGATCGAACAAGTACGGTCCGCCGTGGCTCATTCCTTTTCCGAGATCGTAGTCGGTGTCGACGAACGAGCCGCGCTTCGTCACGAAAAAGAGCGCGTCTTTGTTTTCCGGAACGAGCGAGCGACACGCGAGCGCGTCGAGCGAATCGTCGGTCTCCGGCGGGCACGGCGCCGCGGGCGCGGGATACACGCGATCGATCTCGGGCTCCGAGAGCAGCGCCTTCGTCACCGCGTCGTCGAGCTTCTTGCGACGATCGGGCGGCAATTCAGCGGAAAAATGCGTGTAGAATACATACGGGCTCGCGACGCCGAGCACCCACTCGCCCTTGCCGAGCGCCTTCACCGCGGCGGCCTCGAGCGTCGCGTGGAGCGCGTCGGGAAAAATTCGTCCCGTGTGCCTGCACGGCCTCTGCCAGAAATCGGATGCCTCGTTCGGGCACCAAGGTCGCGCGGCATCGGGCGCCTCCGGCAGCGGCGGCCCGCCGTGATCGCCCGAGAGCACGAGCGACCAAGCCTCCGCGCCGAGCTTGCGATCGAGCAGCGCGAAAAAATCCGCGAGCGAGCGATCGAGCCGCAAGAGCTCGTCCCACGCCTCCCACGAGTCGGGTCCGTAAAAGTGGTTCACGTAGTCGTACGACGAGAGCGAGAGCGTGAGCAGCATCGGCTCGCTCGGGTTGCGTTGCTCGAGCGCGGCGGTCGCGAGCGCGAAGAGCGCGTCATCGCCGCGCGGGCTCGCGCGAAACGCGAGAGGCGGAATGCGGCACGCCGCGAACGAATGCGGAAACGTCTGACCGAATCCGAAGAGCTCGCTCTCGCCGGCCTGCGCGTCGGGTTGCTTCGCGTGGGACGCGACGAACATCGGATCGAGCAGCGTCCAATCCTCGCGGCGCAGCTTGTCGATCGCGCCTTCGTCGATGAAGCGCGCCCACTCGGGAAATCGCGACGCGAACGCGGATGACGTGACGAACGTGTCGGCGTGTGCGTCGTACCAAATCGACGCGTTCGGATGCCGCCCGCCGGCGAACACGGAGCCGCGATCCTTGAGCGACAGCGAAATGATCGTCGCGTTCGGAGCGTGCGCGCGAAGCACGTCGGCGACCGTCTCGATGCGCAGCGTCCCAAGACCAATCCCCGCGCGGGGCTCCGTGCCCGTCGCGCTGATCGCGTGGAGCGCGGGATCGCGCAGCGCCGAGTGACGCTTGTGCGTGTGCGTGTCGATGAGCTCGTTCGCGTAGATGCCCGAGCGATACGGCGACGCGCCCGCGAAGAGCGCGACGTGTCCGGGTGAGGTCTCCGTCACCGCGTGCGCGAAGCGCATGTCGCGCGCGTACGTGCCCTCGCGAACGAGTCGCGCGAAGCCGCCGCTCTTCGGAAGCTCCGGCACGCGCTCCGCGAACGTCCATGCGCCGAGTTGATCGACGATCAGCGCGACGACGAATGGTGCGCGTTTGGCCGGCGTCGCGGCGCTCGCGGTCGCGGTCGCGGTGGGCTCCGCTGAAGTGCGCGTCTGATTCTCGTGCGAGGCGCAATGCGCGAACGCGAGGAGACCGATGAAGGCGAAGCGGCGCATGGGCCTGCCATGCATAACGCGAGTCGCGCGTTCGTGCTCAGTGACGTGTGTGTGGCGCGGTGAGCCACACGACGATTCCCGCGACCGCGCAGATGGCGCCCGCGACGAAAAACGCCGTCGACCCATCCGCGAACGTCTTCGCCGTGCTGCGCGCGTCGTCGAAAGCGCTCGCCGATGGACCCGTGGCGAGCGCGGTCGCATCGCTTTTCTTTGCCGCGGCGACTCCAGCGAGCACGCCACCGAGCGCGAGGCCGACGCCAGAGACGATGATCGTGATCGCGCCCGCGGTTCGCTGCGCCGCGCCTTCGCGCGGATTCGGCGGGGAGGGGAGCGTCGCGAGCACGGGCACCTCGACGCGCCGCATGGCCGTGCCTTCGGTCGCGACGATCGTGCGCCACGCGACTTTTCCCGATTGGCTCGCGACGACGACGTGCTCGCCCGGCGCGACGACCACATCGGGATCGCGCGCGGGCGTTCCGTCGATCGTCACGCGCACGTCCGCGTTCGCGACGACGTGAATCTTCGGCAACTGCGGCTCGAGCGCGTCGGCGCGCGACCGAGCGAGGCCCACGCGATCGTCGTGCTGATCGCGAGCGACGCGTTCGGCTTCTCGATATCGCGACCACGCATCGCCGACCGCGCCGAGCTTCTCGTGACACTCGGCGAGATTGAGCAACGCACCGACGGATGCTTCGATCTTCAACGTGTCGAGAAAATACGGGACTGCCTCGCGACATTTCCCTTCCGCCGCAAGCGCGCGACCGTGCGCGAAGAGCTCGACGGCCGTCTCGCGGTGCGATCCATCCGCGTGCGCATGAAAGGCGATGAAGAACGCGACGAGCCCGATGACGCGACCGCGCATCAAAACCTTCCCAGCGGATCGCTCGACGACTTGGGCGCGGTCGACGTGCTCGGTTTGGGTTTCGCCGCCGCAACGTGCGGGCGTGCGTGCGAGGCGATCGGGATCGCCTCGATGGGAAAGGCGACGGGTGCGGATGGCTCGGCGCTCGCGCTCGCGGTGGTCTCGACGATGGGCACGCTGCTCGATTCGGGCGCAGGCGTCGCGGGCATTCGGCGCGCGTGAACGATCGCGAACGAGACAGCCGCGAGCACGAGGACTCCCGCCGCACCGAGCAACCATGTCGTTCGACCGTGTGACGGTGCGCGTTGATTTTCGATCGACGATACGAGTCGCGTCGGAACGTCGTTGTACGAGGCGACCGGCGCGGGCGGCTCTTCTCGTTTCTTCGCGAGGATCGCTGCGATGCGCGCCGCGCTTCCCGCGGCGTTCTCCGCGAACGGCTCGAGGCTCGCGGCGAGCTCGGCGACGTCGCGCGGACGAAGCTCGACGCGTCTCTGCAGACACGCCATGACGACATCGTCGAGCTCGCGAGGCACATCACGGCGCCGCGCGGAGACGGGCGCGGGCTCGGACGAGAGCACCGCGGCGCAGATCTCCGGCGTCGTGCGACCGGGAAACGGAAGCGTGCCCGTGAGGAGCTCGTACATCGTCACGCCGAGCGACCACACGTCGCTCCGTGGATCGGTCGCGAGACCCGAGAGCTGCTCGGGCGACATGTACGAAGGCGAGCCGAGGATCGCACCCGTCTGCGTCACGCGCCCGTCGTCGCCCGTGATGCTCTTCGCCAAACCGAAATCGAGCACCTTCACGATCGCGCGTCCGTCGGGTTGCGACGCCAAGAACAAGTTGCTCGGCTTCAAGTCGCGATGAACGATGCCGCGCGCGTGCGCTTCGGCGAGGCCTTCGCACGCTTGCAAGATCCACATCGCGACGTCGCTGATCCGCGCGGGAGGACCCCGGTTGATTCGCGCGTGCAGATCTTCGCCGACGAGGTGCTCGAGGACGAGGTACGCCTCGCCGTCGGACGTGCGACCCACGTCGAGCACGCGCGCGACGTATCGGCTCTCGAGCGAGGCGGCCGCGCGCGCCTCGCGCATCAAGCGCTCGACTCCACCGACGTCGGTGGCGTCCTTGCGCACGATCTTGATCGCGACGAGCCGATCGAGCTCGACGTGCGTCGCGGCGAGCACGACGCCCATGCCGCCTTCGCCGATCACGCGAAGCACGCGGTACTTGCGCGCGACGAGCGCGCCGGGTGCGAACTTGCGGCTCACAGCGCGAGCCTCCAAATCGCGGTCGTCCCTTCGACCCAGTACATCGCGACGTCGTCGACGGCGAGCGCGGTGATCGGATTCGATGCGAGGTGCACGTCCGTGGGCGAGCACGTCGTCGCGCTCGCCGCGCAGCTGCGAATGGCGGACGTCGATCCCGAGAGCATCTCGGCGAAGTAGAGCGTCGCGCCCGACGTGGAGAGCGCGAGCGCGCGAACCTGAGCGCTTCCCGCGAATCCAGTCGGTGTCGGCGTGAGCGCGGCGGGCGTGCGGAAGACGCCGTTCGCCGTCGCGACGAACACGGCTTGCGACGTCGCGACCATCGCTTGCGCGGAGACGGGCATCGCGATCGTTGTCGCGTCGGGTGTCGTCCCGCATGTCGCGTCGCAGTACGAAATCGCGGGCGTTCCGATTTGCGCCCAATACGCGCGCTGCGATCCCGCGGGTGATGCCACGGCGCCCGACGTGCTCGACGCGATCGATTGCGAGATCACTTGCTGCAAACCGGAGCCGTCGAGGCCCGCGCGCCACACGCCGAGCGTCCCCGCCGCCGAGCCCGCGGCGAACACGAACGACGACTCCGTCGATGCCGCCATGCCCGTCACGCCGAGCGCGCCGAGATCGATCAGCGTCGACGGCGTACACGCGGTCTTCGCGCACGATCGAATCGTCGTCGTCTCCGACCAATAGACGCGCGTCGTCGAGACCCCGACGACGCCCGACGACGCCGCGCTCGCCATGGGCGTCGCGTTCGCGCAACCCGAAACGGCGCACGACTTCACGCCGGACGCGTCGCGAAAGAAGACGTTTACGCCGTCGGTCGCGAGCGTTGGCTGCAAGCTCGACGTTTGCATGACGAGCACCGGCTGACACACGCCGTTCGAGCACGCACCACCGAGGCAATCGTGCCCGTTGCACGACGACGCCTCCGCTTCCGCGCCGCCGTCGCTCGCGTTTGCATCCGCGCTCGCATCTCCGCCGACGTAACGAAGATCGTCAATCCCGAGGATCGTCGAGCATCCCGACACGAAGAGAAGCGCGAGCGCTCGCATCTGACCAATGGAAAGATGTTACGGTGTACGTCGTCAAGATGAGAACGCGAGGGCGGGCGACTTATCATCATGGTCACCTGCGCGAGGCGCTCCTCGACTCCGTCGAGCGGATCATTCGCAAGCGCGGCGTCGCGTTCGTTTCGCTCCGCGAGGTGGCTCGCGACGCGCATGTGTCGCACAGCGCGTCCGCGCATCACTTCGGGAACAAGGCTGGGCTACTCACGGCGTTTGCCGCGCAGAGCTTCCAGCGCATGGCGAACGTCGTCGCGTCGGAGCTGCGAAAAGTGCCGAATGCGAGCGCGCCCGACAAGCTCGAAGCGCTCGGCCGCGGATACGTGCGGTTCGCGATCGAAAATCCAGAGCGCTTCAGCGTGATGTTTCGCTCGGAGCTCATCGACGAAGACGCACCGGAGTTTCGTGCGTCGGCGGACGCCGCGTACGCGCTCCTCACGACGATCGTCTCCGGCTGTCACGACGAGGGCTACCTCCGAGGGCGCGATCTCGACGCCGTCACCAAATCCGCGTGGGCCGTCGCGCACGGGCTCGCCGCGCTGTGGACGGGTGGTCGGCTCCAAGCGCGCGCGCGCGCGTCCGACGGCAACGCGCTCGCTGCGCGCGTGCTTCGCGATTTCGTCGACCAGGCGGTGCGCGTCAGCTCGGCGTCAGGCCATCGATCATCGCGTCGAACGGTTTCTCCGCCGCGTGGACCGTCGCGGCGGGGCCGACCACTTTGAAGAAGTACGGCTGTCCCTTCGACTCGACGATCGCCGCGAGCATCACCCAACCCGTGTGCGACGCGGCAGCGCCGCCGCCGGGCATCATGCCGCCGCCCGTGTAGACGCCTTCGATTTCGACGCGCGTGACCTTCATGTCGTGCACGGTCTTCGTCGATTGCTTCATCGTGAATGCGCCGTCGAACTGACCCGACCACCGCGCGATGTTGCCGGCGACGTCGCCGCCCGCGCGCGCGATGATGAGCTCGCCGTCTTCTTTGTCCGGCGCGACGTGCGGAACTTTGTGCGTCTCGAGGCGCATCGCGTTCGGGTTGGGCGCCGACGGCCACGCCGCGGGAGCGCGCCACGCGATCGCCGCGGGCTCGTCCGACGGAGCGACGCCGCCCATGCCGCCTTGCGCGTTCGGCATCGCGCCCATGGTCCCGCCTTGCCCGATCGGCGGATGATTCGGCGGGAGCTCTTGTTGCTCCATCGCGTTGTCTTCTTGTGGGAGCGTCTGCGTGGTGTCGTTCGTCACGGCGTGCGTCGTCGTCGTCGATGCCGGCGCGCTCGCGTTGTTGTTCTGCGAGTAAACGAGCGCGAGCGCGATCGCGCCTCCGACGCCGGCGATGAGGATGATGGTGCTCTTTTCCATTTGTGATTCTCAGAAGCGCGGTCGCCAGGCGATGGTTCCCATCACTTGCACGGCGTTGATGTCGTTGCCGATGATGGTCTCGCCCTGCGCGGTCACCATCACCGTGGATGCGGGGAATACCACGATGACGCCGCCAATGCCGTTTTGCTCGAGGAAGGTGTCGTTCGACGCGTATTGCAGCTCGGCGCGCCGGTAATACACCGAGACGTCGACCGCGTCGTGGAGGAGCGTGACGCCCGCGCCCGCGGTGCCGCCGAACATGTTCATGTACGTCGCGTTCGAATAGTTCGCGGAGAGCTCCAGCCGGAAAATGCGAGCGAGCCTGACGAGCCGCCCGCTCAAGAACGCGCCGAGCACGCGCGGATCCGCGTCGGCGTGCGAGACGTCGCCCATCGCGGTCGCGCCGAGCGTCAGCGCGAGCTTGTCCTTCGTGATGCTCACGTCGAGCGTGCCGAGCGCGCGCATGCTGCTTCTTCCGTCGCACGGCTCCGCGCTCGGTGGCGTTCCGGTTTGCGGAACCGTCCTGCAGAACCACGCCGAGGGGAGATACGACGCGAGCCATCGCGAGCGCTCGGGCTCGATGAAATCGATGCGGCTTCCGAGCTCGACGATTCCGACGCGCACCGACGAATCGAGACCCGCGGCAGTCACCTCGACCGGCGCGACGCCCCACGGATTGTTCGAGTCGAAGTTCGAGACTTCGACGTGCCCGCCGAGCCGCGAGTGGCCCGGGTACACGCGCGAACATCGCCGAGATGCGGCGCTCGTCGGGTTTGCCGTCGAACATCGATCCGTGAATCACGAGCGCGCCCTCGGGACGGATTTCGAAATCGGGCCGATAGAGTCGCGCCTCGACGCCGAAGCGCTCCGCGTCCACCGCGAGCTCGCCGCCGAGCGGATTGGGAAGAAAACCGCCGAACGCGGAGAGCGTGACGCCCGCGCCGAGCGGCGCTTGGACGCGAATGCCGTCGAGCGATCCGAGCGTCGACGCGGCGTACTTCATGCGGCCGACGCCCGCATACCAACTCTGCGGGTTTCCGTAGCTCGCGAGGAGCTCGCGCACCAAGAGATACGAGCGCGTCGATCCGCCGACGCGCGAGCTCGAAATCTTGGGCCGCCCAGAATCGCAGCGAGCCGTCGAAGTCGAGCGCTGCGGGAACGGAGAAGGGCTCCGCGTGGACCTTCGCGTCGAACTGCACGTAACCGAAGCTCGAGCCCGCTTGACCGGGAAGCGGAATCAATCCGCCGGCGGTGAAGGCGAGCGTCGCGTCGTAGCGTCTGTTGCGGCTCGCTTCGCCGAGCGGAACGTACGTCGGCGTCTGCGTGCCCGCGGGCGGCGCTTCGTCCGTCCACGCGTGCTCCCACGTGGAGAGCGGGTGCGGAGGAGGCGGCGGTTTCACTTCTTGTTCTTCGACGATCGACGCGCGGCCTTTGTCCTTCTCTTTCACCGGACCTTCTTGCAGCGTGATCACGGCGTACGAATCCGTCGTCTCGAAGACGCGATGCTCCTTGCCGTTGATCGTGACGATCGAGTCGCGATGCACGCCGGCCTTCGCGCCCGGCGTGAGGTACGCGCGCGTTCCCGCGATCTCCGTGACGACGACGTCGACGTGCGTGGGCTTCGCCGTCACGGGCGGCGGCTTGGGATCCGGCGGCTTCGGCGGCGGTTTTCGCGGTTGCACGGCGAGCGCGTGGCTCGTGAAGAGCATCGCGATCGCAATCGCGCGAAGAGCGCGCTTCATCGCCGCACCCCCGCCGGGTGACACGACAAGCACGCCGCGCCGTCGCTGGAGACGGGCTGTTTGTGCTGCTGCATGAGCACGGTCGGATCGTGCGAGTGACAACCGATGCAGCGCACAGCGCGCGGTGTGATCACCGCACCGGATCCCACGTGGCAATCACTGCACGATGCGCCGCGGTGCGAGCCGAACGAAATCGGGAACCGCACGTCGTGCGTCGGCGGCGCGCGCTGCGTTCCATTCGTGAGCCCGCTCGACGATTGCCCCGGAATGTTCGCGGGCACCCATCCGACGGCGCGGTGACACATGCTGCAATCGCGCGGGAGCGCGGGCGTCGTCGCCGTCGCTTGGTGCGGGAAAATCCCCGGCCGGTTGTAGTCGTTCTGGTGGCACGCGTAGCACTCGATGGGCGCGTCGGTGAATCGCTGCTCGTTCGCGCGCACGTGGCATTGGCTGCAATCCGCGAGCACGTGCATCCCCGTCAGTGGGAAGCGCGTCATGCGATGCATCTCGAGCGGCCGCGTTTGGCGGAACGTCACCGACGAGTGGCAGTTGTCGCACTGCTGCGAGAGCCTCCCGCGGTGCGCATCGGCGTGACACGACGCGCATTCGCGTTTGATCGTCGTCGAGCTGTGACACGAGATGCACGACGTTCGCGAGTGTTGACCGGTGAGCGGAAATCCGGTCGTCGCATGATCGAACTTCACGTCGCCGCCGCCGCTCGCGTCCTTCGAGCTCCACGCGGTCGTCGAGTGACACGCGCTGCACGCGACGGCGTCGGTGAAGCTCTGATGCGGCGACGCCGGCCCCGCGTTGAACGTCTGCGCGACGGACGCCGCCGCGTTCTGCACGTGCGCGAGGCGCTCGTTGTGCGGGTTCGCGTGACAGAACGTGCACTCGTGCGAGGGCGTTCGCCAGCGCGTCGTCTGCGTGCCCGCGACCGTCGCTTGCGCGTGACACTTCGCGCATTCGATCTTGCCGTGCGCGCCGGTGAGCTCCCATCCCGTCGTCGCTTTGTGATCGAATTTCGGGAATCTTGAAGTTGCTCGTTGCGTGACACTTGTCGCACTCGAGCACGGGCTTCGTGAGCCTGAACTGTCCGAGGTGCGCGTCGTCGTGGCAACCGCTGCAAACGCGCGTGACGCCGCGATAGCTCGCGCCATGACCTGCTTTGCGATCTTGATCCGTCGGGTGGTGGCAGCTGTCGCATGGCGTCGTCCCGTGCGCGCCGGTCAGCGGCCAGATCGAGTGATCGATTTTCGGAACGTGCCATCCCGCGGGCGCGTGGCACTCCGCGCATCCGCCTTTCGCCATTTGCGTCGCGAACTGATCGCCGTGCGGGTTCTGGTGACAGTCCGCGCACACTTGCTTCGTCACGTGAAGATCGAGCAGTGGGCGCGGCGAGGTGTGACACGACGAGCACGAGGCAGCCGAGTGTTTCCCGGCGAGCGGATATTTCGTTTGGGCGTGCTCGTCGACGCCGAAGAGCGTCGGGCGATATCCCGCCGTCGAGTGACAACCTTTGCAATCGCCGCCGTCGGTCTTGGCGAACTCGCCGCTGTGCTTGTCTTGATGGCAGTCGATGCATCGCGCGAACGCGACCTGTCTGTATCGCTGATCGCGCGGCACGCTCGGTTTGTGACAGCCCGCGCAATTCACTTCTTCGTGTTTGCCAGTGAGCGGGTACGCGGTCTTCGGGTGCGAGGCGAGGCCGATCGATCGCGGCAGCCCCGTCCACACGATCATGCCGTGACAGTTCCCGCACGCGTTTCCGAACGGCGCCTTGTGAATCGCTTTGTGACAAGACACGCACGCGCTCCCGCGCGACGGCGACGCGAGATTTCCTCGATCGTGACATCGCCCGCACGCAACGGGCGCATGACCGTTCGCCAGGCTGATGCCCGGGTGCTTCGCGTTCGCGCCGCGGAACGTCACGGGCTTCCACTTCGTGTCTTCGTGACAATCCGCGCAACCCGTTCCGAGCTTGCCCGCGTGCGGATCGGTGTGACAGTCGCCGCACAGCGCGAACTTGAGCCCGACGTATTTCGGCGGCGCTCCGTGGCACTTGCCGTTCGCGCACGCGACCGTCGTGTGCGCGCCGCGCAGTTTGAAATTCGCGAGCTCGTGGTTGAACGTTCCGAGCTTGAGATCGTTCCACGTCGTCTCGGCGTGGCAATCGGTGCACGTCGCGCCGAAGCGCCCAGCGTGTTGATCCTTGTGGCACGACGTGCACGTGCTCGAGAGCCCGAGATACGTCGTCGACCCGCTCGCGGGCATCGCCTTCGTGTGGCACTTGTTGCACGCGGTTTTGTGCGGACCGTTGAGCGGCCAACCCGTTTGTCCGTGATCGAGGCTCGTCGGTCCGCCGCTCGGCCACTTCGTCGGCGTCGCGCCGAGGTGCTCGACGTGACAACCCTGACACGGTTGTCCTTTGTACTGCCTACCGTGGAGTCCTTGACCCGCGTTGATGCGCCCACCGAGATCCGAGTGGCACTTCAAGCACGCGCTTTGGCTCACCTGCTTGCCCGAGCTGTGACAGTCGCTGCAATGCGTGTCGCCTTCGAGCGAGTGGTGCGCCTTCGAGAGCGGGCCGGGCGAGAGAAGCTGAGCGTGTGCTGCGCGCTCGAGACCGAGCAGCATGAAGATGAAGACGAGCGCTGCGATCAGCGTCCGCGTCATTCGAAGATCCACCTGTATCCGTAGAACCACGCGACGCCGATGTGCACCGACACGCTGAGGAGCATGAGAAGCGCGAGGAAGCGGTGGAGGGATCTCCACGAGCGCATCAGCGCGGCGCCGACGTGCGTGTCGACTTCGCCCGCGGCGAGCTCGCCGAGATCCGCGATGAACGCGCGAGCGAGCTTGCGATTGTTGTGCTCGAGGACGCGCATCATCTTGTCGCGTCGCGCGGCCTTCTTGATGCCGCGTCGCCGCGCGCCCGCTTGATAGGCCCAGCGCGGCACGGTGATGATCGTCCGAATGAACGACGCGTCGTGCGGGAGCGACGTGAGCGGCATCTCCTTGACGAAGCTCCGCACTTGCTCGGCGAGGCCCGGAAGGAGCGGCTCGAGCTCGGCGAGTCGATCATGGAGCGGCTTCAGCCCCTCGCGCGGAACGAGCGCGTAGAGGTAGAGCCCGACGAGCCCCGTCACGACGACGATCGCGAGGCTCACCGACGTGACCGTCGCGATCGGCGTTCGCAGCTGAAATGCCGAGTGAAAGAGCACGAGCACCGATCCGACGAGACCCGTGAACACGTGCGCGTTGAGCCACGCCTTCACCGAGCCCATCCACGCCGGGATGTATTTCGCGAAGCGCCGACGCACGAGGTAGAGCAAGTTCGTCACGATCATCGCCGTGCCGATGATTCCGTAACCGTGACCGACGAGGCCCGCCGGGTTCAGCGCGCGGTAGTCGGGATGCTGCAATCGATCGACGAGGCTCTGCCGGTAGAAGCCGAAGCCGCGCCACGCGAGCACGCTCGTCAGCGCGACGACCACGAAGACCGTGATCCATCGACCGATGCTGCGGCGCGGCGCCGGCGCGCTCTGCGTGGGGGATTGATTCACGTGGTAATGTCGCTTCCGTGGACTTCGTTGTTCGTCATGCGTCGGCCTTCGCGATCGCGGCGCTGATCCTCATCACGGTGCTGATCTACTGGCTTTGGGGAAGCCGCAATCGAAAACAAGAATCCGAGGCGCTCGCGACGCTCGAAGACATGGCGGCGCTCGGCGAGGTCGTGCCCGACACGATTCATCCGATGATCGATCTCAATCGATGCATCGGATCGGGCGCGTGCATGCTGGCGTGTCCGGAGAAACAAGTGCTCGGCATCGTACGCGGTCAAGCGAAGCTCTTGAACCCACTTGCGTGCATCGGTCACTCGGCGTGCGTCGAGGCGTGTCCCGTCGACGCGATCAAGCTCGTGTTCGGAACCGCCGAGCGCGGCGTCGAGCTGCCGCTCGTCGATCCGAATTTCCAAACGACGCGCGCGGGCGTCTACGTCATCGGCGAGCTCGGCGGGATGGGACTGATTCGCAACTCCGTCAGCCAAGGCAAACAAGCCGCAACGCACGTCGTGCAAGGCGGCCGACGCGGGAAGGGCGACGCGTACGACGCCGTCGTCGTCGGCGCGGGTCCCGCTGGAATGAGCGCGACGCTGCGTTTGATGGAAGCCGGATGCCGCGTGATGCTCCTCGAGCGCGACTCGGTCGGCGGAACGATCATGCACTACCCGCGCGCGAAGGTCGTCATGACCGGCGCGCTCGAGTTCGCGGGCGTCGCGCCCGTGAAGCGCCGCACGATGAGCAAAGAGGAGCTCGTCGATTTGTGGAAGAAGCTCATCGACGAGACGCGCATGCCCGTGAAGACGGGCATCACCGTCGAAGGCGTCTCCGCCGATCCCGACGGCATGTGGAACCTCACGACGACCACGGGCGCGGTGCGCGCGGCGAACGTGCTCCTCGCGCTCGGACGTCGCGGCAACCCGCGCAAGCTCGGAGTGACCGGCGAAGAGCTCGAGAAGGTGAGCTACACGCTCCTCGAGCCCGATCCATTTCGCGGCAAGCACGTGCTCGTCGTCGGCGGTGGAAACAGCGCCGTCGAGAACGCGCTCGCGCTCGCCGAGTTCGGCGGGTGCGCGTCCGTTGCGATCAGTTATCGCCGCGGCGCATTCGCGCGATGCCGCGCAGAGAACCGCCGTCGCATCGACGCGCTGATCGAGAGCGGAAAAGTAAAACCGCTCCTCCCGAGCGAGGTCGTCCGCATTCACGAAAAAGAAGTCGTCCTCACGAGCGACGGCAAAGAGGTGCGCGTGCCGAACGATGCCGTCATCGTTCAGATCGGTGGGACGGCTCCGGCGGAGCTTCTGCAGCAGTTCGGTATCCAAGTCGTGACCAAGCGTGGTGAGGCGTAGAGAAATCAGCCCGTCGGGTGACAACCGAGGCAGTAATTCGGCGCCGATGAACTCGACGGCGTGTAGGTCGCGACGCCGGCGTGTGTCGTGTCGATCGACGGCGTCGTGTGCGCGTTGATGTGGCAGTGAATGCAGTCGCAGTTCGCGCCGTTCGCCGACTGCCCGAGCGACGGAAGGTGGCAATCGGAGCAACCGATCGCGGGGTTCGCGTGCGAGCCGGTCGTGATGGGAAACAGCGCTTCCGGATGGCCCGCCGTCGTGGGAATCCACGCCGTCGTGTTGTGGCAAGAGTCGCACGTCGTCGGAAAAAGCGGATTCCCCGAGCTATCGACGACGCCCGCATGCACCGGCGTCTGCACGTTCTGGTACGCCGCGTTGTGACAGGTGATGCACGTCTCCGATTTCGCCTTCGCCGTGTCGTGGATGTTCGTTTCCGTGCAGGAAACGCAAGCCACGAAAACGAGAAATTTTCCGAGGTTGCGAAGCACGGCCACCCAAGCGTACGGGAAGCCGCAAAAACGTGTCAATCCGCGCGATTGACGAGCATGACGGAGGCGCGCATAGTGAAACTGTGGCGACCCGAGGATTCGCGTGGCTACCCACGGTGTGTGTGATGATCGCTTGCGGATCACAGGGCACCGATCCAAACGCCGTGACGAACGCCGACGGCGGCACCGCGAACAATCCTCCACCGACGGCGTACACCGATCCATTCGCGGGTGCGGCGCCGTACGTGTCGACGAAAGCGAAGGGCGACACCTCGCACAATGCCGGCGAGGCGTGCGGAAAACAGGGATGCCACGGCAAGGGAGGCGAGGGCCCCGCGTTCTTGATCGGCGGCACCGTCTACACCGATTACGCGGGAACGACTCCCGCCGCGGGCGTCGAGATCCGCGTCGTCGACACGTCGAACAACGCCGTGAGCACGTACTCGCAATCGAACGGCAACTTCTACATCTCGAGCGGCTCGACGAACGTCACGCTGCCCGCCGTCGTCGGCGCGCGCGATGCCACGACGACGCGACCGATGATCACGCAGCTCACCGGCACGATGGGCACGTGCGCACAAGCCGGATGTCACGTTGGCGCGGACGCGGGTGGGTATTATCCGATTCACGTTCCCTGATGCCCGACGAAAATCCAAGTTCGCTCGACCCGCGGAAGAAGTCGATGTCGCAGCTTCCGACGTCGGACATCAAGCTCTCGAAGAGCTTTCTGTCCGAGCTCGAGCTCGTCGCGCCGAAGAAGCGGTGGTCGAAGGCGTGGTTGCTGTTGCCGATCGTGATCTTGTCGGGTGGCGCGTGGCTCACGTTCACGGCGAAGGGGCGAGCGATCATCGCGCGCGTTCGTCACACCGAGGCCGCCACCGCCACCGCGAGCGAGACGCCGTCCGCTTCGGTCGATGTTTCGATCACCAGCGCGACGGCGTCGGTGACGGCCTCGGCGAGCGCGACGGAGATGCCATCCGCCGCGGTATCGGTCGCAGCTTCCGCTTCCGTTGCGCCGAGCGCGTCGGCGAGCGCGAAGCCGTGGATGCGGCGTCGCAAGCCGCGCTGACGTTCACGCGAGCAGCGATTTGAGCTCGACGTCGGGACGCTCCACGACCGATGGATCGAACGTGCGCCCCGACGCGATGAGCGCTTTGCCTTGAATGTAGTCTTTCATCGCGTTCACGCAGTCGAGCGCGACGATCTTGCCTTCGCGAAAATAGACGACCGAAAAGCGCCGCACGTTCGGATCGCCGCGCACGACGGTCGCGTCGTGATCGCGCGAGAGACCGACGGTTTGCAAACGAAGGTCCCATTGATTCGACCAGAACGTGGGGATCGCTTCGTAGCGCTCGTCTTTGCCGATGATCGACTTCGCGACGATGGACCCTTGGTCGTTCGCATTTTGGATCGACTCGAGCCTGATCACCGCGCCGCCGGCGTGGACGTTCGGGTGTGCTGCGCAATCGCCGAGCGCGTACACGTCCGGTAGGCTCGTCTTGCCGTGAAGATCGACGAGCACGCCGTCGGTTCCCGCGGCGCCCGCCGCGATCAGCGGCGCAACCGCTGGCGTGATGCCGATGCCGACGATGACGATCTCGGCGGGAAGAATCTCGCCGCTCTCGAGACGCACGCCCGTCGTCGCGCCATCGCGCTCTTCGATGCACTCGACCTTCGCCGAGAGTCGAAGCTCGACACCGTGCGCGCGATGCTCGGCCTCGAAGAAGCGCGAGAGCGTCTCGCCTGCCACGCGCGCAAGGACGCGATCGAGCGCTTCGACGACCGTGATGCGCTTGCCGAGCTTCGAGAGAACGGCCGCAGCCTCGAGCCCGATGTAGCCGCCGCCGATCACGACGATGGCGCTCGCGCTCGGGAGCTCGCTTTGCAGGCGATCGACGTCCGCGCGCGAACGCACGGTGTGGACGCCTCGCAAATCATGTCCGCTGCAAACGAGTCGCCGCGGCGCGCCGCCCGTTGCCCAGATCAATTTGCCGTACCCGATTGGCGTTCCGTCTTCGAGTCGGATGCGATGCTCGGTCGCGTCGACCTCGGTCGCGCGCTTTCCGAGCACGAGATCGACGTGGAGCTCGGCCCACGCGCTTGCCTTGCGTAAAAGCATTTTCTCGAACGACTTCTCGCCCGCGAGATACTCTTTCGACAGCGCGGGCCGCTCGTACGGCAGGTCGCTCTCGTCGCCGACGATCGCGATCGTCCCGGAAAAATGCTGCTGGCGGAGCACCGCGGCGGCTTGCGCGCCGCCTTGTCCGGCTCCGACGATGACGACGTCGTATCGATCGTTCATCGCGTGATGCCCACGTAAGGCACCGCGCGCTCCGCGGCCTCCCAGATCGCGCGCATGGCGGGTTTGCGTTGCTCTTCGTGGACGTGCGCGACGAGACCCGCGCAGCGCGCGAGGATGGCGAAGCCGCGCATGATCTCGATCGGGATTCCGCAGTCGGCGAGCGCGGCCGCGATCGCGCCGGTCGCGTTGATGGTGATGTGCTTGCCGTACGCTGCGTCCACCGCCGCGCGCGAGCGCGCGTAGCGCCGTCGATGTGACGGCCCGCGATGCCGTGCGTCTCGCGCGACGCGAAAGATGCACGGCGGACGCGGATCGTCGGGCTTGTGCACGGGTGACCGAAGCCCGGGATCGGCACGCTTCGCCGCGCGGTGCTCTTCCGCGATCGCGCGCGCTTCGGCGTCGAGGTCGCTTCGCGCGACGCATGCGCGCGAGCAGCGCGGCGCACCCTTCGACGGTGCCGACGAAGACGCTCCCCACGCCGAGGAGCCCCGCGGCGACCGCGCCCTGCATCGCCTCCGGCGCGCTCGAGTAGATGAGCCGCGTCGCGATCGCGCTCGGCGTGAGGCCGTGCTCCATCAGCGTGACGAGGCACGCGTCGAGCACCGCGGTCTGCGCGGGCGTTGGCATCGCGCCCGTCACGAGGAAGAACGTCATCTCGGTGAACGTCACCTTGCCGATCAGCTCGCGGCAGAGGCTCTTGCCGCGGACGATCACGTCGTCGCGGCGAATGGGTCGCGAGGCTCGTCGTCGTTTCGGGTGTCATCGGTGCTTCTCTTCGGCGATGCAGGCGCTTCTCGAGCTCGTGGCGCTGGACCTTGCCGGAGGCGCTGCGCGGGAATTCGCTCGTCCGCGATGAAGTGGATCTCCTTCGGCTGCTTGTAGCCGGCGAGCTCGGCGCGGCAGCGCGCGCGGAGATCGTCGGCCGTGAGCGTGTCGTCGCGACGCGCGACGAACGCGACGGGCACCTCGCCCCACTTCGCGTCGCGCTGTCGCACGACGGCCGCGTCGGCGACGCGCGGATCCTGCAGCAACACGCGCTCGATCTCGGCGGGATAGACGTTCTCGCCGCCGGACTTGATCAGGTATTTCACGCGGTCGACGAAGTCGAGCGTGCCGTCGGCGTTGCGCACGAAGACGTCGCCCATGTGAAACCATCCGCCGCGGAAGTCGTTCGCGTTCACGTCGGGCGCGCGCCAGTAGCCGCTGAAGAGCGTCGGCCCGCGCATGCAGAGCTCGCCGGGTGAGCCGTCGGGGACGTCGTCGTCGTTCGCATCGACGAGCCGCACCTCGCAGTACGGGCTCTGCTGCTTCGACAGGCGCGTCGGGCGCGACGCCGACCGGGATGAGATTCGACGAGCACGGCGGGCAGCCCGTCTCGGTCGCGCCGAACGTGTTCGCGTACGGCGCGCCGAGCAGCGCGTGATCGTCGGCGATCTCCGCCGGCGGAACGAGGTCGGCCATCACGCCGCACACCTTCACGCCGCGCGCGCGTGCACGCCGCGCGCATGAGCTCCTCGGCGAACGCGCCCACCATGCCGGGCATGAGCAGAGCCAGCCGAGCTGGCGTGCGTCGCGACGATCGTCGGCGAGGCGCGCGCGTCGAAGCCGTCGACGACGATCACCGGCCGCCCGACATGAGCGTGCCGAGCGACCACTCGGCGGCGCCCATGTGATAGAGCGGCGACCACGCGACGAACGCGTCCGTCGGTCGGCGATGCCGAACTCGGCGCGGAGCGACGAGGTTGCGCACGATCTCGGCGCGGTGGCTGAGCACCGCGCCCTTCGGCAGGCCCGGTCGTGCCGCTCGTGTAGAGGATGAGGAGCGCGTCCTCGGGATCGACGTCCGTCGCGCGACGGCGACTCTGGCGCCTGCGCGAGTCGAGCCGCTTCGTACGTCCGTCGCCGAGCACGATCGTGCGGCTCGCCGTCGCGCGCGAGCGCGCGCGAGCTTCTCCGCGTGACGCGGCGAGACGACGACGCACGCTGGGCTCGACGAGCTCGAGGCAGTGCGCGAGCTCGGCGGGCGCGAGCCGCCAGTTCTGGCACGCGACGATCGCGCCGAGCCGCGCGGCGGCGAGGAACACCTCGAGGTACTCGCGCGATTCTCCGAGAGCATCGCGACGCGCGATCGCCGCGCTCGACGCCGCGGGCCGACGAGCGCGTTCGCGAGCCGGCCGCGTGCGCGCGATCGAGCTCGCGCGTAGGTGAGCGTGCGGTCGCCGTCCTCGATCGCGAGCCGATCGGGATGAACGCGCGCGCGCATCGCGAACAGGCTCGCGACGGTGCTGTGCGACGCGGCGACGCCGACGAGCTCGAGTATGCGTCCACGGACATGGCAAGCCTGTCCTACCTACCACCGTCGTCGGCAGCTACGTGCAGCCCGACTGGCTCGTCGATCGCAGCCAATCTGAAGAGCCGGCTTGCCGCCGCGGGTTCGCGCGCAGAGAGGTGTGGAAGGTCGCCGAGGAGCATCTCGAAGAGGCGCAGGACGCCGCGACGCTCGTCGCGATCCGCGACATGGAGCGCGCGGGCGTCGACATCGTCACCGACGGCGAGATCCGGCGCGAGAGCTACTCGAACCGCTTCGCGACCGCGCTCGAGGGCATCGACATCGACAACCCGGGCACCGCGCTCGATCGCACCGGTCACGCGAACCCCGTGCCGCGCATCGCCGGCAAGATCCGCCGCGACGCGCCCGATCGAGGTGCGCGACGCCGCAGTTCCTCGTCGCGAACACGACGCAGCGGACGAAGATCACGCTGCCGGGCCCGTTCACGATGATCCAGCAGGCGCAGAACGACTACTACGCGAGCGCCGAGGCGGCGGCGATGGACTACGCCGAAGCCGTGAACGCGGAGATCCGCGATCTCTTCGCCGCGGGCGTCGACATGGTGCAGCTCGACGAGCCGTACATGCAGGCGCGCCCCGAAGAGGCGAAGAAGTACGCCGTGCAAGGCGATCAACCACGCGCTCGACGGGCATCGACGGGCACGACCGATCGTGCACCTCTGCTTCGGCTACGCGCACATCGTCCACGAGCGGCCGAACGGATACTCGTTCTTGCCGGAGCTCGAAGCGGCGAAGGCCGACGTCGATCTCGATCGAGGCGGCGCAGCCGAACCTCGATCTCGTCGATCCTGAAGGAGCTCCCGAGCAAGGCGATCATGCTCGGCGTCATCAGCCTCGGCGATCCGGACGTCGAGACGCCGGAGATCGTCGCCGAGCGCATTCGGCGCGCGCTCGACGTGCTCGGCCGCGGAGCGCGCTGCTCGTCGCGCCCGATTGCGGAATGAAGTACCTGCGCGCGACGTCGCGTTCGCGAAGCTCCACGCGATGGTCGCGGCGACGGAGATCGTGCGAGGCGAGCTCGCTACTTGAGGAGGTGCTTCGCGACGCGCTCGGTCGCCGTCCGCGGCAGCGCGTCGCGGACGTGGATGCGCGACGGCACCTTGAAGTCGGCGAGCCGCTCGCGGCCCAGAACGCGCGAAGCGCCTCGGGGTCGATCGCTCTCCGGTCGCGCGGCGCGACGTACGCGACGATCTCGTCCTCGCCGAGCTCCGACGGCACGCCGACCGCCGCCGCCTCGCGCACGCTCGGGTGCGCGAGCAGCACGGCCTCGATCTCGCCCGGCCGCGACGTTCTCGCCGCGCCGCCGGATCACCTCCTTCTTGCGCGCGACGAACGTGAAGAACGCCGTCGCGTCGCGTCGACGAGATCGCCCGTGTGAAGCCAGCCGCCGGCGAGCGCTTCCGCCGTCTGCTCCCGGGTCGCCCCAGTAGCCGCGCATCGTCGCGGGGTTCTGCGAGCCAGAGCTCGCCGGCCTCGCCGTCCGGTCGCGTCGGTCCCGTCGTCGCGCACGACGCGCGCGCGGTTGATCTCGCCGAGGCGCGGATGCTGGCGGAGCCTGCCCATCGTGCCGTAACGCGGCGCGCCGTCGCGCGGCCAGATCGTGCCGAACGTCGTCTCGGACAGTGCCGTAGCCGACGATCATCTTCACGCCGAAGCGCTCTTCGAACGCGCGATGCTGCGCCTCGGGCAGCGCGAGCGCCGTGTAGACAGATGCGCATCGCGTGCTCGCGATCGGTCGCGCGGCGGCTCGGTCTTCGAGAGGATGTGCACCATCGCGCCGACGCACGTTCACCTGCGTCGCGCCGAGCGCGCGCGCGCCTCCTCCCAGAAGCGCGACGCCGAGAACTTCGGCAGCAGCGCAAGGCCCGCGCCCGCGCCGAGCGCGCCCATCGCGGAGTACGCCTGCGCGTTGATGTGGAAGAGCGGCAGCGCGACGAGCAGGCGATCCGGCGCGCCGAGCCCGAGCCACCACGGGAAACGCCTCGGCCGTGAGCGCGTACGTGCGGTGCGTCTGCATCACCGCCTTCGGCGCGCCGGTCGTCCCGGACGTCGCGATGAGCACGGCGACGTCGTCGGGGCGGACCTCTGCACGCGGCGCCCCTGCCCCGCGCGCGAGCTCGCCGGAGCGCGATCGCCGGGTGCTCGCGCTCGACGATCCTGCACGGCGCTCCGCGAGCGCGCGGTGCTCGTCGACGACGAGCACGCGCGGTCGCATCAGCCGGAAGCGCCGCGCGAGCTCGGGCGGCTTGAGCGCGGGGTTCAGCGGCACCGCGATCGCGCCGAGCCGGTTCGCGGCGAGCCACGCGAAGAGCGCTTCGGGCGGTTGCCGAGCAGGAGCGCGACGCGATCGCCCGCGCACGACGCCGCGCTCGGCGAGGCCGACCGCGAAGCGGTCGACCTCGCGCGCGACGCTCCGCCGAGCGTCCACGACTCGCCTTCGAAGAAGAGCCACGGACGCGTCCGGCGAGCTGCGACGCGCGCTGCTCGAGCAGCTCCGGGATCGTCTCCGGGAACGCGTCTCGCTCGACGGCGATCGTGACGAACTTCTTGCCGCGCGAGCGAAGCGGCGAAGCCGTCGATGCGCCTCGTTGACCTTCTTCCAGCTCGGCAGCGCGCGCATCGTCCCCATCCAGCGATCGACGTTCGGGAAGCGCTTGAAGCTCACGCCGATGAGGTCGCCGGCCGAGAGGATCTCCGCGCCGAAGTAGTCGGCGATCGTGATCTGCGTCGCCGCACAGGTACTTGTTCTTCCCGAGCACGTTCGTGTCGAGGATCTTGAGCCACTGCTCGGACTTCTCGCGGCCCCACTCGACCGTCGCCTTCTTGGCCTTCCTCGGGCTTGCGCTTGTGGTGCGGGAAGATCTGCGGGTAGATGAGGTGGTAGCCCCACTCGCGGTAGTGGTTCGTGTTGAACCAGTCCATGCCTCGTTGATGCGCGCGCGCGCTTTGAGGTCCTTCGGGTACGCGGGCGAGTTCACTTTGTCGGCGAGGTACTTGAGGATCGCCGACGACTCGGTGAGAACGAAGTCCCCGTCCTCGAGCACCGGGACCTGCCCGCTCGGGTTGAGCGAGAGGAACGGCTCCTTGAGGTGCTCGCCGGTCATGATGTCGACGACGACCGGCTCGTAGGCGATCTTCGCCTCTGCCAGAAAAGCAATGACGGGGCGCGACGCCGTCGAGACCGGATGGAAATGAAGCTTCATGCGATTCCTCCTTGCATACGTTGGGCGGAGGCTATGAGACGCGGCGCAGGCTAAGCCGGAGGCGATGCATGGCGCAGTTTTCGATGCAGCGAGGTGCGGCGCGCGTGGTCTTCGGCGCGGGCGCGTCCGAACGCGTTCTGCGAGATACGTGGCGCTGCGGGCTTCGCGCGCGTCTTGCTCGTGTGCACGCCATCGCGCAAGGCGACGCCGAGAGCAGTCGCCGCGCGGCTCGGGATCGCGCGCCGCGGGCGTCGTCGCGATCGCGCGCGAGCACGTCGCCGATCGAAACCGTCGCCGAAGCGCGGCGCGAAGCTCGAGCGCGTCGACCGCGGACGCCGTGCTCGCGTTCGGCGGCGGGTCGGCGCATCGGTCTCGCGAAGGCGCTCGCGCGTGGAGAGCCGCGCGAAGGTCATCGCGATGCCGACGACGTACTCGGGCTCGGAGATGACGCCGGTCTTCGGCATCACCAACGGGACGAGAAGAAGACATCGGCGCGACGAGCGCGCGCGCCCGGCGCTCGTCGTCTACGATCCGACGCTCACCGTCGCGCTTCCCAAGAGACGCCACGGTGACGAGCCTCTGGAACGCGATGGCGCACGCCGTCGAAGCGCTCTGGTCGCGCGTCGCCGGATCGCGCGACGCTCCTCGCCGCCGAAGAAGCGCTTCGGCTCGTCGAGCCATGCGGTTGCGCGTCTCGCGGCGAATCTGGACGATCGCGAAGCGCGCGAGCAAGCGCTCGAAGGCGCGTACCTCGCGGGCGTCGTGTTCGCCGACGCGGGCGCGGGGTTGCATCACAAGCTGTGTCACGTGCTCGGCGGCATGTTCGGACTTCCGCACGCGGCGACGCACGCCGTGCTCCTGCCGCACGTCGCGCGCTTCCATCGCGAGTCAGCGCCCGACGCGATGGCCGCGATCGCGCGCGCGCTCGGCGTGGTCGATCCGGTGCTCGCGCTGACGCGCCTCGCAGAGGCGACTGGGATCCCGACCGGTCTCGAAAAGCTCGGAATGCCTCACGATGGCATTGCGCGCGTCGTCGCATCGATGATGGCAGCACCCGCGTTTCATCCACGCTCGATCGACGACGCTCGCTTCGCGGTTTGCTCGAAGCCGCGTGGTCATCGCCCGCGCGCGCCGCAACGACTTCGCTTCGCGGTCCCGAGGCGATCGCATCGCAGCCGGGGCTCGGATCGACGCACGAATCGGAAGCGCTCGCTGGCGCGCTCCCGCGAAGGCAGAACACGCCGCGTCCGCCTCCGTACGGTCTGTATCCCGAGCTCCTCAACGGCACGCCGTTCACCGTGCGCAGCACCGAGAACTCGCGCGTGTGGATGTATCGCGTGCGTCCGTCGTTCTCGCACGAGCCGTACGTCCCGCTCGCGTCGGGTCTTTTCTGCGCGCCGCTCGGCGACGTGAATCCGAATCGCACGCGCTGGCGTCCGCTTCCGATCCCGAGCGCAGAGACGACGATCGATTTCCTCGATGGGCTCGTGACGCTCGGCGGTGCGGGCGTGGGCGACGCAACCGGACCGGGCTACGCGGTTCATCTCTACGCGGCGAACGCGGACATGAGCGATCGCGCATTCTCGAACGCCGACGGCGACATGCTCATCGTCCCGCAACACGGCACGCTCGAGTGTCGCACCGAGCTCGGTTGGCTTCGCGTCGCGCCGGGATCGGTGCTGCTCGTTCCGCGCGCGATCAAATTCGCGATCGGTTTGCCCGACGAGAGCGGCGCGCGGTTGGATGCTCGAAGTCTTCGGTCGTCGCTTGCGCCTTCCCGAGCGCGGCCTGATTGGATCGAACGGTCTCGCCGACGCGCGTCATTTCCTCGCGCCCGTCGCGTCGTACGAAGATCGGATTTGCGCATCGGGGTTTCAGATCGTCCACAAAACCGGCGGACGTCTTCATGCGTCGGTGCAAGAGCACTCGCCGTTCGACGTCGTTGCGTGGCACGGAAACCACGCGCCGTTCGTCTACGACCTGTCGCTCTTCAATGCGATGGGCTCGGTCACGTTCGACCATCCCGATCCATCGATCCTCACCGTGCTCACCGCGCCGCTCGACGATCATGGTCGCGCGATCGTCGACTTCGTCGTCTTCCCGCCGCGATGGGAAGTGTCGGAGCACAGCTTCCGTCCGCCGTTCATGCATCGCAACGCGGCAGCCGAAGTGAACATGGTCGTGCGCACGCCCGCGCCTTACGCGGGTTACGAAGCGGGGTGCACGTTCGTGTCGCCGCTGCTCACGTCGCACGGCGTCTCGACGCAGTCGTACGACGAAGCGCTCGATGGCCCGCCGAATCCCCCACCGCGCAGGCTTCCGGACGAGTCGCTGTGGACGATGTTCGAATCGGCGTTCCCATTCCGCTCGACTGCGTGGGCCGAGACGACGCCGCTCGTCGACGGAACGTTCCGCGATCTCTTCGAACGGATGCGCCGCCGCTTCGACGCAGCGAAACCGTGAGCCGATTGTCGTAACTTCCACGCACGCCGCTCGCACTGACAGCGGAATGCACAATCACGTTGGTCGTCGTTGTTTGCTTTCGGGGCTGAGTGCCACAGCGCTCGTTGGATGTTTCGGCACCACAACCGATCAAGACGCCGCGACCATGGAAGGCGGTGACGAGAGCGACGCAAGCGACGAGTCCAGCGCATGCGCATCGCTCGGCACGCTCGTCGGCGCGGAAACGAAGTTTCCGGTGGGCACGTGGAAGCTCGTCGGTCAGCTCATCGTTGCGCAAGATGCGAATGGCTTCTTCGCGTTCTCGGCCATCTGCACGCATCAGGGGTGTCTCGTGGATCCACCGGCGAGCAACGGTACGACGTTTTGCCCGTGTCATGGTTCGCAGTTCGACGGCAATGGCAAGGTCATCGCGGGCCCGGCATTCACCCCGCTGCGTCATTACGCGATCAACATCTGCAACGGAGACGTCTACGTCGACACCTCCACGCCCGTCAGCGCGACGACACGCACTCCGCCCTGAGAGCATGAGATCGAAAGTCGCTCGAGCGCACATTCCGTTCAGTGATGAAGTGGATGGCCGCCATCTGGGCTCCGTTCTTGATCGCGTGCGCGACGGGTACGCTCGCGTCGGTGGATGATGACGCGGGCGACGCCGGAAGCAGCGCGACCACGGAGTCGACGTGCGCCGACATCGACGTGGTCGCCGCGTGCCACGCGTGCAGCGGCGCGAGCTGCCAACCCAACGGCTGCTACGGCGGTTACGTCTGCGACACGGTGACGATGCGTTGCAAAGCGCCCTCTGCGTGTCCGTGACCGGCTCGCGTCTACGAGCGTCTCTCGACCGCGTGAGGGCGTGATATGGAATCGATATGCGCACTTCGAGGGTATTGGGATGGTTGTGTGTTGCGTGCGGGTTGGCGGCGGCGTGTGTCGGCGACACGACGGTGTCGAACGACGGTGGCGCGGACGCGACGACCGACTCCACCACGGACACGGGCCCGATGGACTCCAGTCCGGAAGCCGAAGCCGGCCCGTGCACGTTTCCGGAGGCGGGCGTCGGAGCCTCTGGCACCCTCGATCCCGGCTTTACCGCGCAGTTCTACTCGAAGATCTACAACACCGAGAATCTCGCGTTCGACAGCAGCGGCCGCATTTACGCCGTCGGATGGGATCCCCGAGGTCAAACCGCGCCGAGCCTGCTCTGCGGATTCAACAGCATCACGAGTGGCTCGTCTGCCGCTTACATCGTCCGAATGACGAACAACGGCGCCATCGACACGACCTACGGAGTGCCCGCGGATGCTGGAACGATGGGCGCTACGTGCGTTGTGGCGCCGGGGTACGCGAATGCGGCCACCGTCTTCTCGGCGGTCGCCGCGGATCCCGACGGGACGATCGTCGCCGCTGGTTTCGTGCGAGATCAATGCAGCGCGCCGAACTGCTCGGGAACGACCAACGGCACGAAGGCGATCGTCGCTCGCTTCACCTCTTCGGGTGCGCTCGACACCACCTTCAATTCGAGTGGAACGATGCCAGGGCTCTTGGTTCTCGATGCGATCGCGGGTGATCGCAGCGCGACGTACGCGCTCGCGATCGACACGGGGTACAATCCGGCGAAGATCGTCGTCGCGGGAGCCAACAACACGTACTTCGGTTCGTATCCGACGAAGGGTTGGGTCATGCGCCTGAACCACGACGGGTCGCCCGACACCATCGGCTTCGCGGCGAGCCCGATCGTCGACACGATGGCGAGCGCGTATTACGGCGTGTCGGTCGTCAATCACGACATCTACGTGACGGGCGAGCTTGGCCCGAGCGACGGCGGCGCCTACACCTCACAGTACGGCGCCGTGCGGAAGATCATCGGTAGCGGTACGAACAAGGGAACGTTCGATCCCTCGTTCGGCGGTGGCAACCCCGTGCAAGTGCCGTTTGGTTCGGGCACCTACGCTACGGGGGAGGCCGTCGCGCCGCTCGCGAGCAACAACTCGATCGCCGTGGGCGGATTCGCGGACCCGAGCGGCCAGCAGATCGTCGTGACCGGCATCGCTGCCGATGGTGGTGTCCTCACGAGCTTCGGCACGTCGGGTTCGAGCGCGCTGACGTTCGACGGTGGGCCCGCGTTCTTCAGCAACGGCTACCAGTTTTCGCTCATGAGCACCGACTGCGCGCAGCGCTTGCTCCTCGGAGCGACGGTGACCATCAGCACGGTGCCCGACAGCGGCGGCAACGGCGAGATCCTGCTCGAGAGCGCGGCGGTACGCATGCTCACGAGCGGCGCGCTCGACACGACGTTCGGAGCGAATGGCTACGCGCTCGTCGGCTCCAATTTCAATTCCTCGGCGGTCGCCGCGCCGGTGCAGGATCCGCTGACGGGTGGCATCGTCGTGATGCTTCGTAAACGCGGCGGCCAAGACGGTCAGCTCGGCCTGGTGCGATTCTTCCGATAGACGTCGATGCCTTTGATGTTTCAGTGGAGCAAAGGGGGATCGAACCCCTGACCTCCGCATTGCGAACGCGGCGCTCTCCCAGCTGAGCTATTGCCCCTGAATCGGTGCGGCGGCGGAATCTACGCGGTCGCCACACGATGTCAAGGACGGCTCACGCCGCGCGCGCCTGACCTTCGCGGGTTCAGCTCCCGAGGTGCGCCGAGCGCATCGCAGAGGCGACCTTCGGCATGTTCGCGTCGAAGTCGCTCGCGTCGCCCGCCGCTTCGACGAGGAGCAAGCGCCGATCGGTCGCGTACACGTCGACGAAATATCGATTCTTCCGCGTGCCGTCGAAGAAGCTGTAGTGGAGCGAGCGGCCGGGGAGGCCGGAGTTGCTCTTCACGTCTTGCGGTTGCTCGGTGAGCTCGTAGCCGTGTTGGCGGAGGCGAAGATCGATGGCTTGCGCCCAGAAATCCAAGTTGGCCTTCGGCTCGTTGGGGAAGGCGCGCGTTCCGACGACGATGCCGTTCGCGCTCGCGACGCGATCGTCGTAGTTGCCGCCGACGTGCGCGAAGCCGTCGGGCGCGCTGAGGCGCGACGCGGGACCACACGCGGTGAGTGCCAAGCCGATGCAGAGAACGATGCTTTTGCGAAACATGACGAGCTCCTCACATTTTCCGAGAGTCTAGTTTTCGAGGTTCGGGACGCCGAGGTTTTCGAGCCACGGCGCGTCGAGCTTCATGATGCGAGACGGCGCGGCCGCGATCTTCCCGTTACCGCCACCACCGGCAACGACCGGTTGCGATTTTGGACGCGCGATGAGCGAGATCGTCAGCGTCGAGAATGCGACGTGCTCCTTGAGAAAGCGCATGCGGCCTTCGACGCGATCGATGTCCATCGAGACGCGTTCGAGCTCGCGCTCGAGCGTGAGCATGTCGTTCATGTTGGACGTCTTCGAAAGAAAATCCTGGAGGCGTTTTTGCGTGGCCTTCATGTTCGCGAGGCGCACTTCTGCGTCGTGGTACTCCTCGCTCACGTCCTCGGCGCTGACGGTCTGGTGCATCACTTCGCCGAGCTCGCTGATCTTCGCGAGCGCTTCGCGGAAGCGCACCGAAGGAATGCGGATGTTGACGCTCTGATCGCGCCGCGTCGCGAGATGACCGCCGACGGATTCGCTCACGTCGATGATCTTGTCGAGCGTCGCGGCGACTTTGCCGTCTTCGACGCCCATCGTGACGTCGCCGTTGTACATGATGAGAAAATCCGCGGCCTGCGCGGCGTCTTTTTTCGCATCGGGCGCGGCGGTCTTCGCGGCCGTCGTTTGCGCCGGCGTGGTTGCCGCGACGTTGACCTTTGCGACCACGACAGGCGCGCTGCTCGAACCCGACGACGACGAAGTCGATTGAACCGACTCCATCTGCGCGACGGGCGCACCTTCCATGTCGGCCGATGCTTGTTGGGGCATCGATGAGGGTGTCGCAGCTGACGGTGCGGCGGCTCCACAACCGGTCGCCGCCACGACCAGAGAGAGGATCAGGGGGATTCGTTTGGCGTTCACGTCATGGAAACGCCGCGCGAACCTCGACCTTACACTCGCTAACCCGTGTGATATCCGGCGACGAGCGAACGGGCCAAGAGCCCCCAACCATCGATGGCGACGAACAAAAGCAGCTTGAACGGGAGGCTCACTTGCGTGGGACTGAGCATCTGCATGCCGAGAGCGAGGAGCACGTTCGCGACGACCATGTCGATGACGAGGAACGGCAAGTAGAGGAGAAAGCCGATCGCGAATGCTTCGGTGAGCTCCGTCACGACGAACGCGGGGACGAGCACGGTGAAGTCGTCGTCGTGGACCTTCGGGCGATCGGCGGCCGGTCTCGACTCTTTCGCGACGAGGACGAAGCGCGTGCGCTCTTTCGAGTCGCTGTTCGCTTTCAAGAAATCGCGCATTGGCTCTTTGACGGCGTCGATGCCGCCTTTGACGAGCGTTTGCGTGTCGGTCTTTTCGTTCGTGAAGAGCGGCTCGGCCTTCGTCCAGATTTTTTCGCCGACGGGCTCCATCGCGAGGAGCGTGAGCGCGGCGGCGAGCGCCATCACGACGGTGTTCGATGGAACGTTCTGCGCACCGATCGCGCTGCGCACGATTTGGAGCACCGTCGAGATCTTCACGAACGCGGTGACGCTCATGAAGAGGAAGGGAAGGAGCGAGACGAGCGCGAGCGCGACGACGAGGACGATCGGGCGTCCGAGGAGATCGTCCGAGCCGACGTTATGCATCGGGCTTGTCCGTTCCGCCGCGCACGCGCGCGAGCACGTCCGCGAAACGCAGCGGCTTCGGCTCGATCTCTTTGGGCACCGCATCCGCGGGCATCTCGCCGAGCTTCGTGAGGCCGCCTTCGGACGCGCCGACGACGATCACTTGCTCGCCGATCTTCACGAGATAAATCGCGCGGCGCGCGTCGAGCGGGAGCTGACCGACGAGCTTGATCGATCCGCTCGCGCGCCCGATGCCGAAGCGCCGCGCGCCGTACAACACGACGAACGCGAGCGCACACACGACGGCGAGCGTGATGAACGTCTCGAGCAAATACCCCGCGTAACTCCCCATCGGCGGCGCGCACCATAACCTTTTTGCGCAACTCCGGCGAGCGCAGGCCGACGTGTGTGCGGAGGCTGGAAAATGCGCTCGTTCATCGTCGTGTCGCTCGCTTGGATCGTGGGTTGTTCGGCGGCGCCGACGGATCCGATTTCGGAGGACGCGGGCAAAGCGCACGTTCTCCCAGCGGGCGACGCGGGCGCTGACGCGAGCGATGCGGCGAAGGCTGATGCGCATGTGGAGGCGTCCGCACCAAAGGCGCCGCACTGCCCGGACGTTCCCGAGGACGAGTCGGCCTACCAGCACGAGACGATCAAACCGGCTCGCCCGTATTCGGCGTCCTGCGGCGCGGGCCTGGTTTCGTATTTCTACGCCCAGTGCCTCGGCCCGTACGCGACGCAGTCTTCGTGCAACACCTTCCAGAGCTCATGGGCCGCATGTGCTGCGTGTCTCATGAGTGACTCAACGGATTCCGCATGGGGCCCGATCGTCAGCTTCCCCAATTACGCCGAAACGAACATGGCAGGCTGCGTCGAGCTTCACACGGCGAACCCGGCTCCATCTGGGTCATGTGCGGACGTGCTTTATCAAGAGGAGCAATGTGTGCGGGATGCGTGCGTAGGCCTGTGCCCTCTATCTCCGAACGACTCCGTCGAGCTCGACAACTTCGTCCAATGCGAGACGAACGCCACCGCCGGCACCTGCAAGAGCCTGGATGACGCGGCAAACACGGCGTGTCAGGAGGATGCGGGTCCTTATGCCAACTGCTTCGTGCAGAAGGACTTCGAGAGCGCATTCATCGCCATTGCACCGACGTTCTGCGGCGGCTCGTGACGTGCTAAGTGTCGCGGCGAAAGAGCCGTGGCACTCGTCGTACAAAAGTTCGGGGGGACATCCGTCGGATCGATCGAGCGCATTCGGAACGTCGCGAAGCGGTGTCTCGCGGCGCAGCGCAAGGGCGACGACGTCGTCGTGATCGTCAGCGCGATGAGCGGCGAGACGAATCGCTTGCTCAAGCTCGCGCACGAAGTCACCGAAGTGCCCGACGCGCGCGAGATGGACGCCATCGCCGCGACGGGCGAGCAAGTCGCCGCCGCGCTCACCGCGATGGCGATCCAGCACGAAGGCGGCAAGGCGCGCTCGCTCCTCGGCCACCAAGTGAAGATCCTCACCGACGGCGCGTTCACGAAGGCGCGCATCAAAGCGATCGAGGGCTCGAAGATCTTCTCGACGGTCCGCCAAGGCGAGATCGCCGTGGTCGCGGGATTTCAAGGCGTCGACGAAAAGGGCGACATCACGACGCTCGGGCGCGGCGGATCCGACACGACGGCCGTCGCGATCGCCGCGGCCATCGGCGCGGACGCGTGCGAGATCTACACCGACGTCGACGGCGTCTACACGACCGACCCGAGCGTGTGCCCGTCGGCGAAGAAAATTTCCCGCATCTCGTACGAAGAGATGCTCGAGCTCGCGTCACTCGGCGCGAAGGTTTTGCAAATTCGAAGCGTGGAGATTGCGATGAAGTACGGCGTTCCGGTTCACGTGCGCACGTCGTTCAACGAGTCCGAAGGGACGTGGGTGACGCGCGAGGACAAGTCGCTCGAGGACGTGGTGGTCGCGGGCGTCGCGTACGACAAGGGCGAGGCGCGCGTTTCGATCGTCGGGTTCGACGACAAGCTCGGCGCGATGGCGGAGCTCTTCGGAGCACATCGCGGAGAAGAACATTTCCGTCGACATGATCGTGCAGACCGCGGACACGGAATCCGCGGGCCACGCATCGGTGACGTTCACGCTTCCGAAGACCGACCTCGCGCGCGCCAAACCCGAGATCGAAGCGATGGCGAAGGCGCTCGGCGCGCGCGAGACGCGCTACGACGGCGACATCGTGAAGGTCTCGATCGTCGGCCTCGGCATGCGCTCGCACGCGGGCATCGCGTCGAAGATGTTCGGGCTCCTCGCGAAGGAGGGCATCCCGATTCAGGCGATCTCGACGAGCGAAATCAAAGTGTCCGTTCTGGTGCCTGCAAAATACACGGAATTGGCCGTGCGCACGCTGCACGACGGGTTCGGTCTCGGCGCGTCGTGATCGAGTCCGTCGCGGCGGAAATGATCTCGTCGTAGACGCGCGTGCGCGGCGTGCCCTTCGCGACGCGTGCTTTCGCTTTCGCGAGCTCGTCGTCGATGATCGTCTCGAACGACGACTGCGGTTGCGCGCCGGTGAGCTGGCGGCCGTTGATGAAGAAGTTCGGCGTGCCCGTCGCACCGACTTTTTTTGCGAGCGCGTCGTCGGCGTCGATCTTCGTTTGGTGCGAGTGCTTCGCGAGCGCGGCGCGGACGCGCGTTTCGTCGAGGCCGTGATCGCGCGCGATGTGAAGGAGCTGCGGATCGTCGAGGCCGGTCGATTGCGACGCGAAGAGGTCGTCGTGGACGGTCCAGAACATCGCGTCGCCTTTTTCGTCGCGCGCCTCGAGCGCGAGCTCCGCGGAGGGCAACGCGCGCACGTGAAAGGCGAGTGGCTCGTTCTTCCAGACGATGCGCAGATCGGCGCCGTACTTCGTGCGCAGCGCGCGCATCGTGGGCTCCGCGCGCGAGCAATACGGACATTGGAAATCGGCGAACTCGACGATCGTGACGAGCGCGTCCGCGCGACCGAGGACCGGGCTCGATCCGACGGGCACGTTGTGCACCGTGAGCGACGGCGTCGGCGGCGTGTACGTCGACGTCGGCGCCGTGAGCGCAGTCGCCGCGGACGCGAAGTTGAGCTTCGATCGCGTGACGTACACGCGATCGCCCGCGACGCCCGCCGTGAGCGCGGCTTGCGCGAGCGGGAGCTCGTCGTCGATCGTCTTCTGCCACGTCGTCGTCGAGGTGAAACCGCCGATGAGCTTGATGCCGTTGATGTACGAGACCGTGCCGATCACGCCGAGTCCCGTGGCGAGGCGCTCGTCCTCGTCGACCTTCGGCGCCCAATCGTGTCGCGCCATTCCGGCGCGGAGCCTCGTCAGATCCACGCCCGACTCGCTCGCCCACGTCTCGTACGAGAGCGTGCTCAGCGATTTCTGATTCGCGAACGCGCGCTCCTCGAAATGCCAGAACGCTTCATCGCCCGCGACAGCGTAGATGCCCGCGCCGGTCTCCGCCGCTTCGCGCGCGTGCAAGTGATAGGGAGCGGTGTGGTGCTTCCACGCGATGCGAAGCTTCGAATCGCCGTAGAGGCTCTTCAAGCTGTCGAGCGTCGACGCGAGGCGCGCGGTGAAGGGATCTTCGAGGTCGCCGAATACGACGATCGTCACGGGCGCCGTGCGATCGCCCCACGTCGGATCGTCGCTCGAAACGGGAACCGGCGAATCCCAATCGCTCCACTTCGACGAGGATGACGACGACGTCGTCGTCGCGAGCCGCAACGCTCGCGCTACGTGTGCACGGCGAACGAAGACGAATCCCACGGCGCCGAGCCCGAGCATGGCGATGATGAGAAGCGAGACGATCGCGACGATCGCAACCCACGGCGTGCGCGGGGGTCGCGGCGAGGGCGTGTAATAAGGCGGGTACATCATCTAGAACCCCCAGACGTACTCCGCGCGCAAGAAGACCTGCGTGTAGCTCGGGTAGTTGCTGAAGTCGCTGAACATGAAGTGCTGGCGCACCGCGACGCCGAGCGCGAAGTGTTTGGGACCGGGCGTGAGTTGGTAGTCGATGCCGACGGCGAGCGTGAGGCCACCCGCGAAGCGAACGTCTTGGACGCTGCCGCCGTGGAGCGAGAACGCGCTCCCGAGGAGGCCGAAGATGGAACCCAGCGGACGATGTCGAGCGTGTACGCGAAGCCGACGCCGAGGTTCTCGACCATCGTCGCGCGGTTGTCTTTGATGGGCGTGCCGTCTGGGTTGTTGCCGCTGTTTTCTTGGAGCGCGACCGGGCAGAACGCGCCTTCGACGAGGAAGTTGAACGCGTCGCTCAAACCGTACGAGTAGTGGATGCCGCCGCCGCCGCCGATGGAGGGCGTCGGCTTTTGATCGATCACGATGACCGCGAGGCCGCCATCGACGCCGATGCGATGTTGGTGCTCGAACGCGAGCGCGGTGCTCGGCGCGAGAAACGCCGCGAGCGCGAGGGCCGATTTCTTCAAGGATGCGATCCTAGCGCGAGGTCGATGAGCTTTCGGAATTTCGCGAGCGGCTGCGCGCCGCTGAGGACCCTGCCGGTCCACGCGGTGTTCGCGAGGGGCAGGCCCGCGCCGATGAGGAACGACGGCGTCCCCGTCACGCCTGCGGCCGTCGCGACCTTCACGTCTGCGTCGACTGTATTCGCGTGTTGCGCGACGTCGAGCGCCGCGTGCATTTTCCCCGAATCGAACGCGAGCGACTGCGCATAGCTCTCGATGTTCGATCGCTCGAGACCATCGGGGTCGGATTGGTGCGCGTAGAGCGCATCGTGGAGCTTCCAGAAACCCTCGTTCGCTTTTTGTTTGAACGCTTCGACGCTCGCCTCCGCGGCGACCTCTGCGTTCGCGTGGAACTTGAGTGGCATGTGTCGCCACTGCAGGCGCACTTGCGTCGGATACGCCTTGAGCACTTCGGCGAGCGTGTCCTCGGCGCGCTTGCAGTACGGGCATTGAAAATCGGAGAACTCGACGATGGTGACGCGCGCGTTCACGGGGCCCTTCATCGGCGCGTTCGTCGTGAACGTCACGGTCTTCGACTCGAGCGCCGGCGGACCTTGCCCGTTCTTGGTGGTCTCGTCGTAGACGCTCTCCGGTTTGGTTCCCGCACTGACGAGCGCGCGCGCTTTCACGAGCGCTTCGTCGATCATCGATTTGAACTTGTCGAACGGTTGCGCGCCGACGAGGCGCAGCCCGTTGATGAAGAAGTGCGGCGTGCCGTTCGCTTTGAAGTCGTCGCCGGTGTCTTGATCGGCGTCGATCGTGCGAGCGTATTTGTTCGTGTGGATGGCGGCGTGGACCTTCGCGAGGTCGAGCTTCAGCTCGGTCGCGATCTTGTCGAGGTCGGCGTCTTCGAGCGCGGGGTTCGAGTCGAAGAGCGCATCGTGCGCGGCCCAGAACCCGCTCACGCCTTTTTCAGCGAGCGCTTCGAGCGCGAGCTCCGCGGCCGGCGCGGCGCGCGGGTGAAACGGGAGCGGCGTGTGCTTGAACACGATGCGCACGTCGTTCGGATACGCGGTGCGCACTTGCTTGAGCGTCGCTTCGACCTTCTTGCAGTACGGACACTGAAAATCCGAGAACTCGACGATCGTGACGAGCGCGGTCTTCGGACCGAGCTGCGGGCTCGTGCCGATGGGGACCTTGTAGACGGTCGTGTCGGGCTTGGGCTCTTCTTCTTCTTCGACTTGCTGCTTGGCGAATTTTTCTTTCGTCGCGACGACGTAGTTGTCGAGCGCGCTCACGCCTTTTTCGTGGCGCGCGCTCGCGGCGGCGAGCTCGGCGTCGATTGTCTTCTTGAACGCGTCGGCGGGTTGCGCGCCGACGACCGAGATCCCGTTGATGAAGAACGCGGGCGTTCCGTTCGCGCCGACTCGTTGCGCGACGTCCATGTCGTCGTCGACCTTGGATGCGAAGCGGTGCGACTCGAGCGCTTCGTGAAACGCGGCGTACGCGACGCCCGACTTCTGCGCCCATGCTTCGTAGGAGCCGATCCCGAGGTTCGCTTGATCGTGAAACGCGAGATCGTAAAACCGCCAGAACGCGTCGTTGCCGCCGAGCGCGCGCACCGTCTCCGCGGCTTCCGCGGCGGGTCGCGCTTCTTTGTGGAACGGGAGCGGGTCGTGCTTGAAGACGAGCCGCAGCTTGCGCGGTCCGTAATCTTTTTGGAGCTGCGCGATCGTGTCGGCGGCGCGCGCGCAGAAAGGACACTGAAAATCCGCGAACTCGACGATCGTGACGGGCGCCGCGCGATCGCCCCACACGGGATCGCTCGCCGTGATCGGAACGGGCGCGCCGCTCTCGTCGGGCGCGATGGGCATCGCGACGCGATCGACCGCGCCGGGCGTCGTCCGTGGAAGCGAGACGACCTCGGGTTGCGTGGACCCAGCGCCGCCACACGCGGCTGCGAGGAGAAAGACGAGACGATGAATCCGAGTCATGGGAGGAGTGTGAGATGGATGTACCATGCCCGCATGACGCCCGTGGGAGACCCAACTCCGCTGTTCGTCGCCGGTGCGATTCTCCTCGCGTGCTTCGCGGGCATCGGAATGATCGACGGCGCGTACTTTCATCTTTGGAAATACAAGCTCCACACGCGGCCTGACTCGCACGTCGAGCACATCACACACACGTTGAACGCCATCCTATTTCCGCCGATCGTGTACCTCCTCTTGTACCGCGACTCGGCGGGCATCGCCCTTTGGGCTGCGGTCGCGCTCGTGGTCGTCGACATCGGCATCGAGAGCTGGGACGTCCTCATCGAACGCGCGAGCCGATCGACGATCGGCGGTCTGTCGTCGCTCGAATATTGGATTCACACGATCGCGATCTCACTGCGCATCGGCGGCATTGGCGTGCTCTTCGCGGCCCGCCCCGTAAGCGCGTGGAGCTTGTCGTCGCCGAGCGAGCTCGCCGGAGAGCCGCCTTCGATCGTGCGTCTTGCCGCGTTGGTTCTGATCGTCGGTGCGACGATCACGGCGGCGCAGCACCTCTGGCTTCTCCAACCGAAATACCGCGCCAAGGCCTGAAAACACGACGGCCCGGAGCGCTCTCGCACTCCGGGCCGCGTGTGTGACTCTCGTCTGCGAAGAAAGTTACTTCGCCTCCGAAAGTGCCTTCTCGATGAGCTTGCGGAACTTCGGCGTACGGCTGCGCGCCGATGATGAAGTAGCCGTTGATGAAGAACGCGGGCGTGCCGCTGATGCCCGCCGTCTTTGCCCGCCGCCGTGTCGGCGTCGATCTCGGCTTTGTGCGACTCGAGTTGTCGAGTGCGTTCTTGAACTTGTCATGTCGAGGCCTTGCTCTTGCGCGAGCTTCTCGAGCGCCTGGCGCTTGATGCCGTCGGGCGCGCCTTGGGCGTCGTAGAGCTTGTCGTGCATCTCCCAGAAGCCGTCGGGCCTTTCTGCTTGTACGCCTCCATCGCGGCTTGCGCGGCGAGCGGTGCGTCCGGGTGCATCGAGGGGGCATGTTGCGCCACACGAACTTCACCTTGTCGCCGTAGTCCTTCATGACCTGCTTGGACCGGTCCTCGACGCGCTTGCAGAACGGGCACTGGAAGTCCGAGAACTCCTGGATGACGACCTTGGCGTTCATGTTGCCCTTCGCCGGTGACGCCGGCGAGAGAGCGACGTCCTTCTTCTCGAGCGCCGCGGGACCTTTGCCGTCCTTGACGAGCGCGTCGTAGAGCTCGGCCGGCTTCACGCCCTTCGCCGAGGAGCGTCCTGCGCGTGCTTGATCTCTTCGTCGATGATGCTTCTCGAACTTCTCGAACGGCTGCGCGCCGACGAGACGACGTCCGTTGATGAAGAAGTGCGGCGTGCCCGCTCGCTTGGAAGTCCTCGGCGAGATCCGAGTCGTCGTCGATCTCGAGCTCTTGTACTTGTGGTTCTTCATCGCGTCGCGGACCTTGTCCATGTCGAGGCCAAGCTGCTTCGCGACGTTCTCGAGATCCGGGTCGTCGAGCTTCGGCTGCGAGTCGAAGAGCGCGTCGTGCGCGTCCCAGAAGCCGTCGTTGCCCTTCTCGGCTCTCGCTTCGAGCGCGACTTCGGCTGCGGGCTCCGCGCGCGGGTGGAACGGGAGGGGCTCGTTCTTCCACACGAGACGCACCTTGTCGCCGTAGGTGTCGTCGACTTGCCTTGAGCGTCGGCTCGGCCCGCTTGCAGTACGGGCACTGGAAGTCCGAGAACTCGACGATGGTGACGAGCGCGTTCGGGTTGCCCGACCGGGCGTCTTCCCGACGGGGACCTTGAACACGCGTCTTCGTGTCTTCCTTCTCGCCTTCCTCTTCTCGGCGCGGGGGCGTTCTTCTTGTTCTCCGCCGACATCGCCACGTAGACCTTGTCCTTCGGCCGTGCCGGCCGCGATCTTCGCCTGCGGCCTTCTGCAGCTCCTGGTCGATGACGGCCTTGAACTTGTCGAACGGCTGCGCGCCCGAGAGCGCGACGCCGTTGATGAAGAACGCCGGCGTGCCGTTCACGCCGATCTTCTTGCGCGTTAGCGTGGTCCTCTGTCGACCTTCTCCGCCCACGTGTGCGCCGCGAGACCGGCCTTGAACTTCGCGACGTCGGTGACGCCGGCCTGCTTGCGCCCACTTCACGTAGCTCGTCCTCGCCGAGCGCCTTCTGGTTTTTGAACGCCGTGTCGTGGAACTTCCAGAACGCGTCGTTGCCCTTCAGCGCGAAGACGCCCTGCGCGGCCTCGGCGGCGGGCTTCGCGTTCGGGTGGAACGGGAGCGGCTCGTTCTTCCAGATGATGCGGACCTTGTCGGGCCGTACGTCGTCTTCACCTGATCCATCGTCGCGTCGACGCGCGAGCAGAACGGGCACTGGAAATCCGAGAAGTGGACGATGGTGACCGGTGCGTCGCGCTTGCCCCACATCGGGTCTTTGCTCGAGACCGGGATCGGCGAGTCGCTGTCGGCTCCACTCGGCGCCTGCCGACGCGCGTGTCCGCGGCGATGCTCGCCATTGCGGATGCGCTTCTGGTCGTAGCCCCACATGAGGCATGGCGCCCGCGATGAAGCAGAGGATGAAGCCGATGATGGCCACGCCCGTGTTCATTCCCGCCGGCTCGCTGCTGGATGCCGCGGACGACTTATCCGCGGGTTTGTTTTCTTTGGACATGAGATCTCCTGAATAAGAGAGGACAAGCGAGTCGCGGCTCGCGGAGTGCGAGCGCGGTCGCAGAGACTTCTGGGTTGGGGAAACGCGCTAGAAACGCGGCGGACGATCGACGCGCAGGCGCACGCCCACCGGCGCATCGAAGTGCGCGGCGAGCGGCGAGACATCCGATGTGGGCGTCGCGGGCATGACGACGAGCGGTGCGCTGAGCGATGCGCGCGCCATCGAATCGACGCTGCTCGACGCGCTCGGCGCGCGACCGTGATCGAGCGCGAAATCCGCCGCGGTGGAGGAGCAATCATCGGCCTCGCCGATGTCCACCGACGCGTTCGGCTCTTCGAGCGTCGGCGGTGGCGCGAAGGTGATCGCGCCGCGCGCGTCGCACAGCGGAGCTGCCGCGAATGCCGCACGCGGAAGCACGAGCCACACGAGGGTGGCGACGGCGACCGACACAGCCATACGGACCAAAAGCTTCACGCGACGTGGAGTTTGGACCGACGACCCAGCTTCGTGCAATACATTTGAACGTGGATATCGAGCTATTCCGCCGCATTTACGGCGCGCAAGGCGTGTGGCTCTTCACGATGAGCGCGCTGACGATCATCGGCAGCGGTTGGGCGATGATTCCGATCGCGTCGCTCGCGGCGTTCGAACGAACGCGCCAGCACGCGCTGCGTCTCCTCGGCGTGCTCGCCTCTGTCGCTGTCGCGGTCTTCACGTTGAAGCTCGCGTTCGGGCGCGCGCGTCCGTGCGCGTGTCTCGCCGACGTCCACGCGCTCGTTTTTTCCACGCCGACCGATCCCTCTTTCCCGAGCGGACACGCGGCGGGCGCGTTTGCCGTCGCGGCGTTCATCGCATTCGAAGCGCGCGTTCACGTCGGAATCAAAGCGGGTTTGTTCGTCATCGCACTGGGGATCGCGCTGTCGCGCGTCGTGCTCGGCGTGCACTTTCCGAGCGACGTCTTTGCGGGAGCGCTTCTCGGCGTGACAATCGCGGGCGTGGCGAAGAAAATGCGAAACCAGAGAGCCGTGGAGCGCATCTCTTAATCGGTGGGAGAAGGCGAAGTCGATCTGCTCGTCGGCCGCGTCGTCGCGGGGAAGTACGCCGTCCAATCGGTCATTGGTCAGGGCGCGATGGGCGTCGTGTATCGCGCGAAGCAGATCAAGCTCGAGAAGATCGTCGCGCTCAAAGTCTTGAGCGACGCAATTCGCAACGACCCCGAGTTCGTGCAGCGCTTCCACACCGAGGCGCGCGCCGCTTCGCGGCTCGATCATCCACACTCCACGCGCGTGCTCGATTTCGGCGAGGACGAGAGCGGGATGCTCTACATCGCCATGGAGCTGCTCGACGGGCGCACGCTCGGCGATCTCCTCGCGCGCGAGTTCCCGCTCCCCGCCGCGCGCGTCGCGTCGATCTTGAGCCAGACGCTGAGCGCCGTTGGCGCCGCGCACGCGCTGAAGATTCTTCACCGCGATTTGAAACCCGAGAACATCGTCGTGCTCGAGGGTCGCGACGACGAAGACCGGCCGATCGACGTCGTGAAGGTCTGCGACTTCGGCATTGCGAAGCTCGACGCGACGTCGGACGACGAGCAGAAATCCACGCCGCCGCCGAGCGCGCTGAGCCCGCCGACGTGGAACAAATCGAAGACGGCCACGCGCGCGGGCGTCATCGTCGGAACGCCGCAATACATGTCGCCCGAGCAAGCGCGCGCCGAGAAGCTCGACGTGCGCAGCGATCTCTATTCGCTCGGCGTCGTCATGTACGAGATGTTGACGAGCCGCGCGCCGTTCGACGAAGGGACGCCCGCCGAGGTCCTCGCGAAGCACGTCGCGGTGAATCCCGCGCCGCCGTCGACGTTGTGGCCGGGCACATCGCCCGAGCTCGAAGCGATCTGCATGCGCGCGTTGAAGAAGAATCCGGACGAGCGTTGGGCGAGCGCGCGCGAGATGCGCGCTGCATTGCGTCCGCTGCTCGACGCGAGCGTCCAAGAGCCCAGCGTGCCCGTGGAGAGAACGAGCGGGAACACCCTCGGCGTGCGCGTGGATGCGCCGACGATCAGCGCGACCGCGATGGCGCTCGAGCCGAAGAAGAAGCGCTCGCGCGTCGCGATCATCGCGCCGCTCGCGCTCGTCGCCGCGGGCGGGATCACGTTCGCCGTGTACGCGAAGTCGAAGCCGAAGCACGTTGCGGCGATCGCGGTGTCGCCGTCGGCGACGCTCGCGTCGGCACCGCAAACCGCGACCACGGCGCTCGCGCAGCTCGTCGAGTCCCCAGTGCCCACCTCGCCGACGACGCCGACGACGACGCCGACGACGACAACGCACCACACGCACATCGCACATCCCAAATCGAGCGCGCCCGAGGTGGCGGACACGACACCGACGTTCACGGTGGTCGAGGCGCCGCCGCCAGCGACGACGACCGCTCCGATCGTCACGGCGGCGATGACGTCGACCGCGACGATCGCACCACCCATCGTCCACGCGGATCCGGCTCGCGTGCGCGTCGAGCTCGGCGCCATCCGCGCGGATCGCGTCACCGTGACGAGCGTCGAGAACGCGATGCGCCACGTCGATTTCACGAGCTGTTATCGCTCGGAGGTCTCGCAGCAGCGCGAGGCGGACGGCAACGCGACGCTCTCGATCGAAATGGACGAAGAGCGCGTCGCGCGCGCCGAGCTCGTCGGGGGCTCCTTTGCGCCATCGCTTCGCGCGTGCGTCGCGCGCCGCGCGATCGGCACGAGCATCCCGAGCGCGGACACGGGCGGCGCGAGCGCGAAGGTCACGCTGAGGTTCTTCTTACGATGAGGGCTGCGCTCGCGTGTGCCGCGCTGGTCTCGTGCAGCGTGCTCGAGCCGGACATCGGCGGCACGTCGCCGCCCATCGACGCGGGCGATCCGGTGATCTTCGGACGCGACATTCGCCCGCTCATCGAGCGCTCGTCGACGGATCCCTCCGGCCACGGTTGCAAGAGCTGCCACTACTCCACCGCGAAGTCGCACGTGGGTACGGACGCGAGCGGGCTCGATCTCTCGACGCTCGGCGCGCTCCGCCGCGGCGGAAACAACACGCGGCAAAACATCGTCGTCCCGTACTCGCCCGATGGCAGCGCGATCATCGCGAAGCTCTACGGGACGTTCACGGTCGGCGTGCGCATGCCCAAGAACGGCCCGCCGTACTGGAGCGATGAGGACATCGAGCTCGTGGAGAAGTGGATTGCACAAGGAGCGAAAGGCGACGACTCGGAATGATGATGAAGAAGGCTGCTCTCGCAGTGTTCGTTGCATGGCTCGGTTGTGGTCCCGTGCACGGGTCCGATGAAGTCGACACCTCGAAGCTGCCCGATGATTTGCGCGCGGACTATTCGGTATTCGCGCAGCGCTGCTCGAAGTGTCATTCGCTCGCGCGCCCGCTCACGAGCGGCATCGACGACGACGACTATTGGAGGCGTTACGTCGAGCGCATGCGGCGTCAGCCGAGTAGTGGCATATCGCCCGAAGACGAAACGCCGATATTGCGATTTCTCCACTATTTTTCCGAAGAGCAGAAGAAGAAGAAAGGCGAGCGGCTGTGAGGGCGTCGTCATGGGCGCTCCTCTGCGCGACGGTGCTCGCGCTGGCGGCGATTCTCGTCGCGCGACCCGCGTCGGCGATCGATCACACGTTCGCGGCGTCGGCCCAAGCGGACTACGCGTTCGCACCGGAAAACCTGCGGCGCCCGGGCACGACGCCGTTCGACGGCGCGACCACCGAGCTCTCGATGAAGCTCTCCGCCGACTTGAGCGATCACTTCTCGGCCAACGTGAAAGTCTGCTTCGGATGCCACGGCTTCGAGACCGACATGGCGTATCTCGATTACCGATTCGGCGACGAGCTCGACATCAAGCTCGGACGCTTCAGCCCGAGCTTCGGCGCGTTCAACATTCGTCACGACCCGGCCAATCATCGATTGAGCGACAAGCCATTGCCGTACGACATGGGCCGAATGCTGCGTCTCCGCGATTGGAACATGGGCGTTTTGCCGAGCCCTTTCCCCGACAACGGCCTCGAGATCAGCGGAACGCACTGGTTCGGCAACGTCGCGCAACTCGACTATGCGGCATACGGCGTGAGCGGATTCAAAGGCGATTATTCGGGGACCGATCTCGACTTCGTTCAATCGCGCTCGGGTAGTTACTATTACACCGACAACAACGACGTTCCGAGCTTCGGTGGGCGGCTTGCGCTCACGTTCAAGCTCGGCGACCGGAGCGATCTCACGTTCGGCGCGAGCGGCATGGCGGGCATCTTCGATTCGACGCGCTCGCTCTGGTACGCGATCTTCGGCGCGGACGCGACGCTGCGCATCAATCGCACGACGCTGCGCATCGAATGGCTCATGCGAAGACAGCAGTTCGATCCCGATGGCGTCGCGCTTCGCTACGTCATCACCGACGACAATGCGTTCTTCGTGAAGCAAGGCGCGTACGTCGAGCTCGAGCAGCCGATCACGTCACGCGTCGATCTCATCGTGCGCGGCGACGGTCTCTATCGCGTCGGCGACGTGCCCATCACGTCGCCGCTCGACAAAGAGAGCGCCGTTGGCCGCGCGACGCTCGGCATCGCCGTGCTCGTCGAGCGTCACCTGCGCATCAAAGCGTCGACGGAGCTCTGGGAGTTCACCGATCCCGACGTGAACGGCGTGAAGACGGAGTTCAGCTTCCACCTCGGCGCGGTGGGGACTTTCTAGCAACCCCCATCCGGCGTGATGTTGCCGCAAATCTTGTACGCGCCGCATGTCGTGGACGGCGCGGCGTCGCCTGGACACGTGACGTTGCAGTTGTCGACGCTCGTGCAGTCGACGATGCAGCTCCCGGTGCACGTCACGTTGCACGTGCCCGAGCTCTTGCAGTTGATCTGCGAATTGTCGCCCGCGGTCACGGTGCAATCCTTCGCGCTGTCGCAGTTGAAGTTGCAGTCGGTGCCGCACGTCGTGTTGCAGCTGTCGCCGGATTTGCACTGGACGTTGCATTGAGCGTTGCACGCGACGGTGCAGTTCGAGACGCCGTTGCACGTCGCCGTGCAACCGCTCCCTCCCGAGGCGCACGTCACGTTGCAGCTCGCGCCTCCGTCGCACCCGCACGCCGATCCCGTGCACGCGCACGTCGGGCCGGTGCACTGCGGAATGGAGGAAGAGCTACCGCTGCACGCGAGCACCACGCCCGTCAGCGCGACGGACGAGATGAGGATACGAAACCACGTAACCGAGATCATGCGAGCCTCCTGCATGATCAGTCCGCGCGGCGGCGCGAATGGTTACGACAAACTCACAAATCGCACGCTTGTGCGCAGTGGCCCGTGCCGTCGCACACGCCGGAGCAGCAGTCGTCCGCTGACGTGCAGACTTCGCTCGTCGGACGACAACCCTCCTCGGGCACGCACACTTTGTTGTCGCAGTGAAGCGAGCAGCACTCTGGATCCTCGAGACACGTCGCGCCGATCACGGAGCACGTGGTGATCGGCGTACACGCTTCGGCTTCGCTGGCGGCGTCGTGACCGAGCGCTTCGTCGAGATCGACGTCCTCGGCGCCGCATCCGCTTCCGAGCGGCGCGACGAGCGTCGCAATCGCGATCGCAACGAGCGTGTGCTTCGCGCTCGCTCTCATGGAAGCTCCACGCCGAGGCGCAACGCGAAGAGCATTTGCGCCGGCGGCACTTCGAGCACTTCGGTCGGGCCCACGCGGTAGCGCTGGTAGTGAACGAGGAACGTCGAGGACAAAAGCGGCGCGACGCGGATCGTCTTCCACGCCAGCTCGAAGCCGACCATCGCTTCGACCGACGCATCGATGCGCGAAACGCGACCCGAGACGTTGGTCGAGGGCGCCGTGCCTTCGATCGCGCTGAAGTGGATGCCAGGCCCCGCGCCCGCTTCGAGCGCGAACCACTTGCGAAGCGGGACGCGCAAGCGAACGGAGACGCTCGTCGCGGTGTCGGTGAACGTGCCGACGAAGAGCGGTTCGCGTTCGATGAGCACGCTCGGTCCGGCGTCCGCGGAGAGCGCGAGCCCGAGCCACGGAACGACCGGCGCGGGAAAATACGTGATCTCCGCGCCGAAGCGCGCCGCGATCGCGTCGCTCGCGTTGGTCGGTACGCGCGCGCCGCCGAACGTGTGGATGCGAACGGAGTGCTTCGCGCTCGCGGGCTTCGGTGTTGGCGGAGGCGGTGCGACTTCTGTCGTTGTCTCGGTTTGTGGATGCGCGTCGGGCGTGCCGCCGAGCACCGTCTTCACCGTGAGCGCGATCGCGGCTGCGGTCGCTTCGTCGTATGGAGGCGGCGAGGGGAGCGGGCGCACCGCGATCTGATGCGTGCGCTCGTCGTAGACCCAGAGCTCTGCGCTCGTCATCCACACGACGGCGCGCGCGCTGTCACGGCGCGCGATGCGATGCGCGGTGCGGATCGCGTCGTCGATGTCGCGACCCGGCGCGGGGCCGGGCTCGGCGGAGACGTCCACGCGCCATGACGTGAGCGCGAGCTCGAGCGCGTGATCGAAATGCGAGTCCGTGTCGATCGCGACGATGCGCGAATCCGGTGCGGTTGGCTGGGCGCGCGCGCCTTGCGATGCGACGAGCCCCGCGAGCAACATCTTATTGCAACTTCGCCGCAAGCTCGCGCGCATCGTTCGCATTCGGTCCCGAGGGGTACCGACGAACATACTCGGCGAAGAGCGCGCGTGCGCTGGTCTTGTTTCCACGCTCGAGATCGAGGCGCGCTTCGGCGTAGAGAGCGTTCATCGCCCACGAGTCGCTCCCCGCAGCGAGCTCGCGGTAGATCGCGCGCGCTTCATCGGGCCGGGTGGCCTCGAGCGTGAGCGCGCGATCGTAGCGTTCGCGCGCGGACGGTTGCGGGACGGCCATCGCCGTTGCGATGGTGGTGGTCGTGGTCGGGATGGCGAAATCGCTCCGAGGCTTCACGACGGACGCCATCGGCGGCGGTTCGATCTCCGTGCTCACGGCCGCGGTGGTCGATGCCGTCTCCGGCCACGATGCGCCCGCAGCGACGCGCACGGTCTTCCCGCTCGTCACCACCTCGACGACGCCTTTGTCGACGCGCACGTGCGTGATCGAGTCCTCGCGATCGACGCGGAAATGCGTCCCGACGACGCGCACGTCGACGTCGCCCGCGCGCACGACGAACGGAGGTCGCCCTGCGCGCGGCGTCACGTCGAACTCCACCGCGCCGTGATCGAGCGCCACGAGAACGCCGCGCTCGGCGGAGCTGTCGACGCGCGCGCCCGTGTGCGCTTCGACATCGAGCGTCGCGCCGGTGATTTGGACGTGCGACGGCGCATCACGCGTTTCGATCGTCGTCGTCGCCACGGTGGACTCCGCATGCGGCGTGGGTTGCAACTTTTCCCACGCGATCGCGCCGACGACGGTGGCCGCCGCGCCGCACAAGAGGAGAAGCGGCGCGCGTGTGGTGGTCGCGCCTCGCTCGATCGAACGCTCGCGCGCTTCGCCCGCATTCACGCGATCGCGCAGACCTCGCTCGATGCGCTCCCAGCGCGCGTCATCGAGCGGCTCGACTTCGAGTCTCCGCTTGCTCATGACTCCTCCTCCTTCGAACCACCGGCATAGCTCGCGAGCAACGGGTCGTGCTTCGCGCGTTGTTCCACGATCCGTGCGGCACGCCACGCGCGCACCTTCGTCGTGACGGTGGTCGCGTTCATCACGCGCGCGACTTCGGCGATGGGCCTGCCATCGATCACGTGCAGCGTGTAAGCGATGCGTTGATTGGGCTCGATGCGATCGAGGATCGCGTAGAGGCGACGAGCGGCCTCGCGGGCCATCGTGCGGTCGTCCGCGTTCGCTTCGCGCGACTCGATGTCGGGCACGAGCGAGAGGCGCACGGTGTCGTGTCGTCGCCGGCCGATGTAGTCGTACGCGACGCGCGCCGCGATGCGATCGATCCAAGTCGAGAGGAGCGCATCGCCGCGGAACGCAGGGAGCGATCGGAAGATCTCGATGAACGCGTCCTGCACGAGGTCGTCCATGTCTGCGTTCGATCCGAGCACGCGATAGAGCGTCGCGTGGACGCGCCGCTTCTCGCGGTGGAAGATCTCCATCTGCGCGTCGACGTCGCCCGCGACGCACCGCTCGGCGAGGAGAAGGTCTTCGGCGCGACGTGTGGATGCCACGCTCCTACAGTGCCAAGAAACCCGGGTTTGGTTACGAAAAAGTTGGGGTTTCGCGGACGGCTCAGCGTTCCGCGGAGGTCAAGATCAGGTACAAAACCGGGAGGGCCACCCCAATGGCCACGAAGACCGCGCCGCGCCCGAAAAGCCCTTTTTTCCCTGGGATCATGAAGAGGCCGCTCGTCGCCAAGAGCAGGAGCCCACACGCGTAGATGTCGGCAAAATACTTCCATGCCTTCTTTCCACGATTGAGGTGGAGCCAGTTGATCGCGCGAAAGAGAAAGCGCGGCTTCTGCTCTTCGTCGAGGACGTGACCGGTCGTGAGCGCGACGTGCAGCGTGCGATGCGCGTAGAGGATCTCGAGATCGTCGCCTTCGCGATAGACCTCGCGTGGCTTTTCGGTGATGCCCGCGCGCGCAGCGACGACCGTCGCGATCGCGTCGTCGCTTTGTGCCTTCTCGAGCTTCACGTCGTACTCGCGCGTCACGTTCGAGAAGTTCGCGTCCCAGTCCGCGACGTGGTTCACCGCCAAACCCGAGAGCGCGTAGACGAACGTGAGGCCGACCGCCGTGTAGCCGAGATCGCGATGGATCGATCGGACCCAGATGCGGAGCTTGATCTTGTCAGGAATAGCGCTCTTCCTTCCACGGGTCGGCGTGGTTGTTGTAACCGCGAGTCTCCCAATAACCCGGTTCGTCGACTTCGCTGAATCGAATTCCGGTGAGCCACTTCGCGCTCTTCCAGAAATACGAATTCGGAACGAGCGCGCGAACGGGCGCGCCGTGCGCGCGCGGAATCGGATTGCCTTCGTACTGGTGCGCGACGAGCGCGTTCGGACGCAGCGCTTCGTGGAGCGGGAGGTTCGCGGTGTAGCCACGGGCGGCTTCGAAGATCACGTGGTGCGCGCTCGCGCGCACCTTCGCGCGCTCGGCGAGATCGGCGATGCGCACGCCCGTCCAGTGGCTGTCGAAGAGCGACCACTTCGTCACGCAATGGACGTCGCACGTTTGCGTCACTTGCGGCATCGCGAGGAGCGCGGCGAAATCGATCTCGAATGGATTCTCGACGGCGCCATGCACGCGCAGCTTGAACGCGCTCGGGCTCGGGTCGCCCTCTTGTCCGCCCATCGGACGAAGTCGCGCGATGAGCGATTGGCCCGGCGGAAGCCGCGGGCGGCCATCCGGGAGCTTCAGCTTGCGCGCTTCGCGCGTCGTCTTGTCATCGAGCACGACGTACGCGCCGCCGAGAACCGTGAGCACGGTTCCCGCGCCGAGCACGCGCAAGAAGGTTCGTCGATCGTGCATCTTATGGATTACGAATGCGGAGTCCGCGTGGTTTCGCAAAATATCACCATCCGCGACAAGCTTCGCGACCCGGGATTCACGCCGGGTAAGCGCGACGTCGCGCCGCTCCTCGAGCTCCTTGCGGTGGCCGAAGAAGACGAAGCGACGAAGGTGATTCGCGCGCTCAGCGTGGTGCCTCATGCAGCGGAGCGCGCGGCCCGCGAGTGGAGCGCGTCGAAGCCGCCGCTCAAGCACAGGCTCGTCGCGCTGCTCGCGCGTGCGCGCGGCGACGACGCGCTCGACGCGCTGACGGCCGCGCTCGCCGACGACGACGCGCGGACGCGAAAAGCCGCGGCGCGCGCGCTCGGAAGGTTGCAGAATGCACGCATTCGCGAAGCCGCGGCAAAGACGATGCGCGAGGCGCTCGCGGGCGAAACGAAGCCGGAGGTGAAGCGCGCGATCGTCGAGGCGCTCGGAAAAATCGGCGGCGCGGCGGATGCGGCGGCGCTCGCCGAGCGCGTCCGTTTTCGTGATGGGGACGAAGCGAGCGAGCGCGTTCGTCGCGAGGCCGTGACGCGCATCACGCGCACCGAAGGACGCAGCTCGCCGGCGCGCATCGCCGGCGAGCGCGAGATCAATCCGTTCGACGTGGAGCTCGAGTGCCGCGAAGGTCTCGAGACGATCCTCGCGAGCGAGCTCGACAAGGCGCGCGTGCTTCGCTCGGGACGCGTCGTCGTTTCCACGCGCTCGCTCCGCGCCCTGACGCGTGCGCGCACGTGGACCGCTGCCGCGCTCGTCATCTATCGCGGAGGCGCTGGTGAGCTCGCGCCGATCATCGCGAGCGCCGCGCCGCTCTTGCGAAGGCTCACGGAGGGTCCCATTCGCTGGCGCGTCGAGTGGACGGGCGAAGGTCACAAGCGCGCGGCGACGCGAGAGCTCGCGGAACGCGTCGCGGAGCTCGCACCCGAGCTGGTCAACGATCCCATCGCGAGCGATTGGGAAATCAAAGTGACGCGCGAGAAGCACAAGCTGGACGTGCTCGCGATCCCCAAGAGCTGGGACGATGCGCGCTTCGCATATCGCGTCGCCGACGTGCCCGCCGCATCGCACCCGACGATCGCGGCAGCGCTCGCGCGCGTCGCGGGCGCGCGCGAAGACGACCTCGTGTGGGATCCGTTCGTGGGCTCGGGCCTCGAGCTCGTCGAGCGCGCGCGCCTCGGTCCGTATCGCGCGATGCTCGGAACCGACACCGACGATCGCGCGCTCGCCGCAGCGAAACGAAACATCGACTCCGCGCGTGTCCGCGACGTGCGCCTCGAACGCGCCGACGCACGCACCTACAAGTTCCCCAAAGAGAAACCCACGCTCGTCATCACGAACCCGCCGATGGGACGCCGCGTTCAAACCGGCAAGCTCGATGATCTCCTCGGCGCGATGATCGAAAACGTCGCGCGCGTTCTCGCGCCGACGCCCGAGGCACGCTTTGTTTGGATCACGCCGCGCGCGCGCGTCACGAATCGCGTGCTCGAGCACGTGCGGTTGAAGAAGCAAAATGATCTCGTCGTCGACATGCGTGGTTTCGCTGGAAATCTCCAGCGATGGTCGTGGTAAACGAACGGGATGCTCAAGAAGGTTTTCGTCGCGATCGTCGTCGCCGCGTGCGGTGGCGCAACGCAAGACACGCCGACACAACCAAACGTGCACACCGGCGCGTCCGCACGCGAGATGCCCACCGCGTCGGCAAGCGCGACGATCGCGCCTCCGACGCCGAGCGCCTTCGTCGGCGCGCCCGACGCGCCTCCTCCGCAAAACCGCCCGACGCTCGCGCAGCTCACGGACGCTGGGCGCGTCGCGAAGTGGTTCGGCTCTCCGAAGATCCCCGTCGCGCAGCGGAACAAGACGCTCGCCGATCTCTCTGCGAAATGGAACGAGCTCGCCTCCCAGCCGCGTGCGCAGCGCAGCGCCGCCGCGGTCGCGTGGCTCAAAGCGCGACCCGAGATCGACGACGCCGGCGCGACGAGCATCAACGTGTGGGGGCGCTTCAAGGACGGCAAGTTGATCATCGCCCCGACCTACAGCTGGGCGCTGAAGACCCCGAAGCACGCGCGACTCACGACGCATGCATCATCGTCGAACGCAAAAGAGATCCCCGAGCAGCGCGCCGACAAAGCGATGGACCTCTTCGGCGCCGGCGTGACCGACGAGATCGGTGGTTGGCTGAAGAACCACGGCTACAACGAGGCCGCGAGCGCGCCGACGGTGAAAGACCTCAAGACGGTGAAGCAGGCGGGCGCCTTCGCCATCACGACGCACGGCGGGATCGGCTACCAGCGAAAAGACAACGCCACGAACCAAGACGACTTCAACGAGCTCTACGCGCTCATGACGAGCGATCCCGTTCTCGACGCGAACGGCGTGACGATCGACGCGCGGCGCAGCGTCGTCACCGCGCCCAACAACGTGCCGTGGCGCGCGATGAACGAAGACTCGCGCGCGAAGTCGGCTGACTACGAAGCCGACCTCGACTCCGGCAAACTGGTCTACTTCCTCGGCGATCCCGGCGATGGCTCGACGAGCGCGTTTCATTACGGCATCACGCGTTTGTTCGTCGCCGCATACATGACGTTCTCGAAGGACGCGGTCATCTTCCTCAATGCGTGCTCGAGCTTCAGCTACGACGAGAAGGCGCCGGACATGTGGCTCACGTTCGAGAACCTCAACCCCGCGGTGCTGCTCGGCTGGACGAACGAGGCCGAGCCCGAAGCCGCGTGGCGCGCGGAGGAGTTTCTCTTCGCGCGCATGCTCGGAGAAATTCCGACGCTCGGCGAAGGCGGCAAGCCGCCGCAGCGTCCATGGGAGTTTTCGTACGCGTACGCAGACTTGCGATCGAAAGGCTATGACCAGACGATGCTTCGCATCGATCGCGGCGTGCCCGCGCCTGTCGCGGCGCAGCTGAAGTACTGGACCGAGAACGCTCACGTGATGCTGGTGCCGAGCATCAAGTACATGGAGCTCGACGAGATCAAGAAGGAGCTCACGCTTCACGGCGATTTCGGACCGGAGCCCGCGGACAAAGATCGTCACGTCACGATCGGCGCAGCGAACGTCGACTGCCCGATCAAAGACTGGGGCGACGACAAGATCACTTGCACCGTCCCCGAGACGGGAGACGGCCCCGTGGTCGTGACCAAACGCGGGCGCAAGAGCAACGCAGCACCGCTCACCGAGTGGCTCCTCAAGGTGCTGCACAAATCCGAATTGCAGATCCCCGGTCAGTTCGGCAGCGGCATCCAGTTCGAAGCGCACGTGCGTGCGGACGTGCACAAGTATCGCGAGAACCCGCAAGACGCGCCGAAGGAGCGCGATCCGATCCCGTTCTACGTTTCACACGACTCGAAATGCGGCAGCGGCGGCGCACAGGGCAATTTCGTCGGCGCACACGGTCGCGCGTGGATGACGAACGGCGCAGCGCAGATCCCCGTCGCGTTCGAGCGGCCGAGCGGCGGAGCGTTCTGCACGATGTACGGCGAGATCGATCCGCAAAACAAACAGCTCAAGCTCGCCGTCTTCGCGATCGCGAAGCGGGGTGTGGGCAATTTCGGATCGACGGCAGGCGGCGCGTCGTTCGGCGGCGCCGTGATCCCCGTGCCGGGCCTCTTCGATGGAAGCGTGCACCCACCTCCCGGAGTGAATGCGCCCGCGATGCCGACAGCGATCTTTTTCTCGCTCGACGACAAGGGCAACATCGCGGCCGGAAAGAAAGGTCCCGTGACGCTCCCGCAGAGCAGCAAGGTGCAAGCGTCGCTCGAGTGGGACGCGTCGCAGCCAACCGGCTATCCAACCGACGACACCCCGCAGTAGGCTGGCGCCCATGATGAAGGGCGCGATCGAGAACATCACGGAAGCAGTCGGACACACGCCCATCGTCCGACTCAATCGCGTCGCGAAGGACGTCGCCGCCGAGATGTACGTCAAATGCGAGTTTCTCAATCCGGGCGGCTCGCACAAAGATCGCCTCGCGCGCAACATGCTCCGCCGCGCGGAAGAAGGTGGGTTGAAACCCGGCGGCACGATCGTCGAAGCGACGAGCGGCAACACGGGCGCGTCGCTCGCGCTCTTCGCTGCCGTCCGCGGATACAAGTGCATCTTCGTGATGCCCGACAAGATGAGTCAGGAGAAGATCTCCAACCTGCGCGCGTTCGGTGCGAGCGTCGTCGTGTGTCCGACGGCCGTCGAGCCGGACGATCCGCGCAGCTACTATCAAGTCGCGCAGCGCATCGCCGCCGAGACGCCGAACTGCTTCTACGCGAACCAGTACCACAACCCCGCAAACCCCGAGGCGCACTACACGTCGACCGGCCCGGAGATTTGGGATCAAACCGGCGGCGAGCTCGACGTGTTCGTCGCGGGCATGGGCACGGGCGGAACGATCAGCGGCACGGGCAAATATCTCAAAGAGAAGAAGCCCGAAGTGAAGCTCGTCGGCGTCGATCCCGTGGGCTCGCTCTATTACGACTTCGTGAAGAGCGGCCGCGTCACGAAACCGTTCTCGTACAAGGTCGAAGGCATCGGCGAGGATTTTTTCCCGACGACGATGAACTTGAAGATCCTGGACGACATCGTCCGCGTCGACGACAAAGAATGTTTCCTGATGACGCGCGAGCTCACGCGCCTCGAAGGTCTCTTCGTCGGCGGCTCGGGCGGCGCGGCCGTCGCGGGCGCGATCAAGTGGGCGCGCGAGAACGGCAAGAAGGGCCAGCGCATCCTCGTCTTCTTGTGCGACGCCGGACAGAAATACGTCTCGAAGATCTTCAACGACGACTGGATGCGCGAGAACGGATTTCTCGAAGAGCAACCCGGCCTCGGCACCGTGCGCGATCTGCTTGGCGCGCGTTACAAAAGGAAAATCGTCACGGTGTCGCCGACGTCCACGGTGCGCGAGGCGATCGACGCGCTCAAGGCGCAGAACATCAGCCAGCTCCCCGTCGTCGATGGACACAAGCTCCGCGGCATCGTGCAAGAAGTGGATCTCCTCCGTCACCTCGTCAGCGGAAAGAAGACGCTCGACTCGCCCGTCGGCGATCTGGCCGAAGGCGATTACGCCACTGTCACGCCCGACACGAAGATCGAGCTCCTCCAAAACGCACTCTCCGACGCGAAGGTCGCGATGGTCACGGAAGGCGAGGAGCTCGTCGGAATCGTCGCGAAGATCGACTTGATCGATTTCCTCGCCAAAACGGGCTGACATGCGCGACGAGCGACTCGTCCGCTGGCGACTCGTGCTCGGAAAAGCAGCCGAGGAGCTCGACGCGCGCTGCGGGATGAGCGCGGACGATCTCGCGCAAGACGAATCGCTCGAGTGGCTCTACGAGCGCGGCGACGAGCTCGAGGAGCGCGACATTCGCGAGCGCGGAAGCGGCGGGGGCAATTCGGACAAGCTCAGCGTGCCCGACTGGCTCAATCACATCCATCGCCTCTTCCCGCGCGAGACGATCGAGCGACTCGAAAAAGACGCGGTCGAAAAATACCAAATCCACGAAGTCGTCACGAACCCCGAAGTGCTGAAGCGCATCGAGCCGAACGAGACGCTCCTTCGCGCGGTGCTCCTCACGAAACACCTCATGAACCCCGATGTCCTCGCGCTCGCGCGCGAGCTCGTCGGCAAAGTCATTCGCAAGCTCATGGAGAAGCTTGCGCGCAAAGTCCGCTACACGTTCCACGGGACGCGCACGCGGCGCCGCTCGCGCATTCACGTCGCGAGGAACTTCGACGCGCGCAGCACGATCCGAAAAAATCTCGGCACGTACGATCCGAAGACGAAGAGGCTCACGATCAAGGAGCCGCTCTTTCTTTCGCGCAAGCGAACGCAAATGGAACGCTGGCAGCTCATTCTGCTCGTCGACGAGAGCGGGAGCATGCTCGGCTCGGTCGTGCACACCGCGGTGACCGCCGCGTGCCTGTGGGGGATCCCCGGTCTCAAAACGCATTTGTGCATTTGGGATACCGAGGTCGTCGATCTCACCGAGCGCATCACCGATCCCGTCGAGACGCTCATGAAGGTGCAGCTCGGCGGCGGCAACGACGCGCCCAAGGCGCTCGACTACGCGCGCCAGCTCGTCGAAAATCCGCGCCGCACGATCATCGCGATCATCTCGGACTTCTACGAAGGCGCGACCGCCGCGGGGATGATCTCGCGCGTGAAATCGTTCGTCGATCAAGGAACGATCGTGCTCGGCTTGTGCGCGCTCGACGAGAAGGCGTACCCCGCGTACGACAAAGACGTCGCGCGCGGTCTCGCGAACGTCGGCGCGCACGTTGGCGCGATGACGCCCGGTCAGCTCGTGAATTTCATCGCCGAACGACTACGTGCGTGAGCGGGCGAAGTCGCGCGCGAGCGGGTACTCGTATTCTTCTCCCTTCCAAACTTTCCACGCTGCGTAGATGTGGAACGCGAGGAAGACGGGCATCGCGAGGCCGCACGTGAGCGCCGTCGCGATGGTTCCGATGACCGACCAAATCAGCGCTTGGAGCGCATGAAACTCGACGTATCGTGACTCGCCGCGCTTCAGCACGTAGACGCAGAGCGGCGCAAGAAACCACGAAAACCACGTTCCGGCGTGGGCGATGACGGCGGCGAGACGATCGAACTTTCCGTTTATTTCAGCTTGAGATCGCTTGCCACAGCCGTTGCCAATGATACGGTGCCGACCTTCCCGGAGGACGACACATGAGGCGGATTCACCTTTCCTTGATTGGCGTTGTGTTTGCAGCGAACGGACTCTTCGCGTTCGCGTGCAGTGGGGACAGCAATCCCAACGACGGTGGCACCGGTGACGCCGCGCCCGACGGGAAGCCCAAGCCCGAAGCTGGCGGCGACACGGCCGTCGACGCTCCGCCGCCTGTGACGCCCGCGGGCAAAGAGCTCGCAGCGAGCGACGGCGCTCAGATCTTCGGCATCACGACCGACGGTTTCGTGATCTACGCGGACGTGAGCGCGAACGGTCTCTTCGCGGCCGACGTAGCTGGCGCGAACGCGCCGATCAAGATCGCTGCTCCGACTGGTTATGCCGTCGGCGTTGCGGGCACCGTCGTCTTCGTTTGGTCGGGCCTCACGACGAACCAAGTCGGCGCGCTTTCCACGTGGACGACCACGGGCAAGACGTTCAAAGCCATCCCGAACGCGACGAAGTCGGCGCCGAACGGCGGATTCGCCGCGAGCAAAGACGGCACGCGCATCCTCTACACGGCGAACTCGGACACCGCGGGCGCCAACGGCGACTTCTTCGGCGCGAACGTCGATGGAACGGGAATCGTGTCGCTCGTCTCGGCCGTCGACATCGGCAGCACCAACAACTGCCGCCCCGTCGTCGGCTTCGCGAGCAACACCGAAGCGGTCACGTCGACGTGCACGGTCACTCCGCCCGATGGTGGAACGCCGAGCGCGACAGTCACCTCGTACGCGATCGCCGGAACCGGCGACGCGGGAACGTGGACGCCTGCGGCGATCATCAGCTCCGCGCTCAACTTCTGGTCGACGGACACCGCAGGCGACAGCATCATGGTCGCCACCACCGCGGGCACGTTCGTCTATCCGATCGGTGGCGGCGCGGCCGTTGCGATCGACACGAAGAACATCGAGAACCAGACGACCGGCGACTGGACCTTCGGCTACCTGGCCAAGGGCGGCGCAAAAGTCTTCTACTCGACCGCGGCCGGCGATTTGTGGACGGCATCGAGCACGGCTCCGACGAACCCCGCGGCGGTGCAAAACACCGGCGTGAAGTTCGTTCGCGCGCTGTCGGCCAACGAGTCGTACATGATGTACACGACGACGTTCGACTCGCAGCAGTTCGGCGGCGACCTCCACTTGACGGCGACGACGGCTGCTGCCGGCGCAACGACGCTCGTGAGCACCACGACCGGCGCGCTCTTCGGAACGAACGCCCTCGACGACTTCACGACCGACTCGCAGTTCGCGATTTGGATCGAGAACCTCGACACGCAGCAGGGCATCGGCGATCTCTTCGCGGTGCCGGTCACTGGCGGCACGCCGAAGCAATTCGCGAGCGGCGAGTGGCAGAATGCGAGCGCGACCGGAACGAAGATCGTGTTCAACGACAACTGCGCGGGATGCTCGGGCACGGGCGGAACGGGCAACGCGTTCGCCGACCTCAAAGTCGTCGACGTCGCGACGACGAACGCGCCGACGCTCCTCCAAGCGGGCGCCGACGTCCCGCTTCAAGCAGGCGGAAATTCGCTCTGGCTCTCGCCCGCGAAAGACCGCCTCATCTACACGTACAGCCAGAACACGCCGAGCACGGGCACCGTCGCAGCAGGCGGCAACGGGCTCTACTCGATCACGCTCCCGTAATTACCTACCTGCTCCGGCGCCTCCGGCGCCGATGGTTATTACCCACCAAGCTGGGTGAGCATCGTTTCGGCGTTGCTCACCTCGAACTTCCCGGCCTCCTCGACGTTGAGCTGTTTCACGACGCCATCGTCGAGGAGCATCGAGAAGCGGCGCATGCGAACGCCCATGGTCGGGATCTCCGTGTCGAGACCGAGCTTCTTCGTCCACTCCGCGCCACCGTCGCCGAGGAAACGAATCTTGCCGATCGCTTTTTGATCGCGACCCCACGCGGCCATCACGAAGCCGTCGTTCACCGCGATGCACCACACTTCGTCGATCTTCTTCGCCTTGAGCTTGTCGAGGTTGGCGAGGTAACCGGGCACGTGCTTCGACGAGCACGTCGGCGTGAACGCGCCGGGCAATCCGAACACGACGACGCGTTTGCCCTTCACGGCTTCGGCCGCGGAAAATTTCTCCGGCGCGACGGGGCACGCCTCACCAAACTGAGTCGATTCAGTCAACGTCGCGTCGGGGACGCGCTCACCAATTTTGATCATGCCGCGGAGGGTAACATCGCGGCGAAGCCGCGGAGCAGGTTAGTGTCACTGCGGCGCGCACGTCGAGACGCCCGCGCCGACGATCGATGCGGAATAATGCGCCACCACCTCGGACGTCTTCTTGTCGGGGTCGTATTTCACGGTGGCTTGCCCGTTCGGCGTCGTGAACAGCCAGAAATCGCCACCCCAAAACGCGAACGCCCAACCCGTCCCGCGATCCACGTCCTTCAGAAAATCTTGCCCGAGAATCTTGCCGCTCGTCTTGTCGAGCTCCGCGACGTAGCTCCCGCCTTCGTAACCGAACGCGTAATACGCGTAGAGGCGGCCGCCGCCGGTGCCCGTGAGCTCGGCGAACTCGATCGTCGGATTGATTTCGGCGACGGGCAGGACCTGATACGCGGCCTCTGTCTCGATTTTTCCGAGCGTGCCCGGCGTGTCCGCGGCGATGAAGAGCTCTTCGTCGGGGCCGTCGCCGATCGTCGCGTAGCCCATGCCGAAGTTCGAAAACGGTGGCAGATGATCGGGCATGTAGATCGTGGGCGAGCATGCGCCCGTCGACGTGCTCACCGCGAAGAGCTTTCCATCGTCGTATTCGACGTACGCGACGCTCTTGCGATCGACCGCCATCGAGAACGGGTGCGATCCCGGATTCGCAGGACACGTGAGCTTCGCGATCGTCGAGAACGTCGCCGTCGGCGGATCGAATCGCATGAGCGAGTCATCCGTCGAGACGACGTAGACGAACGTCTCCGCCGGGCAATCGAGGTGGAAGACGTCGGGCTTGGTCGCGTCGAGCGGCGGGAACTCCTCTTCGATCACGTCGGGCGCCGCATCGAGCTTCTTGTGCGCGTCGGGACCGGCGTCGCGCTCGATGGGGACGTAGAGCTCCGTTCGAGCGCCACACGCGAGAAGCGGAAGGAGAAGGAGCCAGCGCGCGTTCACGCCGGAGCGCAAAGCAAGACCCGCTCCAACCTGCGATTTCGTGTGAATGGCTGACCCCGTAAGTTCTCTAACGGCTACCACGGACCGAAACCACGGCCGTTGCTTTCTTTGGTAGCCGTGATTCAATCGCGTGCCACTCGATCATGCTCAGGCTGCGCAGTTGTCTCTTCGTGCTGCTCGTGTCGTGCCTGAAGTCGAACGACATCACCGTTCGCACGAGCCCCATCGACGATCGCTCACCCGAGGACACGGGTGACGACTACGAGTTCCAAAAGGTCCCGACGGATTCGTACGCGCAGCAGAAGCCGGGCTTCTACGCCGTTCACAACCAGGGCGATTGGACGAGCGCGTTCACGCCCGGCGCGGACAACGCGTACCCGCCGCTGCCGAGCGTCGATTTCAAAACGAAGATGCTCTTCGTCGCCGTGAGCAAGACGACCGGATCGAAATCGATCGAGGTGCAGAAGATCACGCGCACCGCGGACGGTCTCCACATCTACGTCCTCGAGACGCTGCCCGCCGCGACGTGCGCGCCCGAGCCGAAGAAGGGCGCGGCGATGGACATCGTCACGCTCGACAACGTGCCGTACGACATGCACGTCGTCTACGATCGCGTTCACGCCGATTCGTGCGGGCCGCCGCCCGATGCGGTCGTGAAGTGTCGCATCGCGGGCTCGGGCTCTGGGGGCTCGGAGAAGCTCACCGTCGTGCCGGGCGAGAACATCGATTGCGACAGCTCGGAGAGCCGCCCGCAAGTCGGTCAGATCATCGATCGGCGCTGGCAGCTCAACGCGACGCCGCCCGGCTCGGCGACGAAGCTCACCGTCGGCAAGAACCCATGGGCGCGACGTTCACCGTCGACGCGTGGGGCGTGTATCAAGTCGGCCTCGACATCCGCGATGCGACGCGCGACGGCTCGGGCCTCGGCGTCGTCGAAGTGCTGCCGCCCGATCTCGGCGTCGAGCTCTATTGGCTGAAGCCGCCCGCGGATCCCGCGCAGCTGCCGCGCGTCGAGTTCCACGTGATCGAAATGCCATTCGGCGTCGGCGGGATGGGCGACTGCACCGTGCTCGCGCAGAAGTCTTGGTGCGAGGTGCACAACGCCGTCACGCTTCAACAAGCGCTCATCAAGCCCGAAGGGAGCAAGCGATATCGCGTCCTCGTGAAGTACCTCGACGCGCGTTTGCCGGGAGGACCCACGCCGTGCGTGCGCGCGTTCGCGAAAAACGTGATGCCGTCGAGCTCGTGCGACGCGGAAGACTCGCCGCGCGCGAAGAACGCATCGTGGGACGTCGGCGCGCTCGATGCGCCGCACGCCGTCTTCTACGATTCGCGTTTGTCGAAGCCACCCGCGCCCGCGAGCGCGGATGCAGGCGCGCCGCCCGCCGCGACGACTGCGCCCGTCGTGATCCCACCGCCGGTGACGCCGCCGCCGGTGCACACCGCGACTCCGCCGCCCGTGACTCCGCCGCCTTCGTCGAGCGCGCAGATCGAGCTGTGATCGCGTCTTTCGCGCGTCGCTGATCACTCCGCGTGTGCCACGAGTCGAGACGCGACATCGCATCGCGCGCATTGAATCGTCGCGTCGAGCGCGAGGAGCACGTCCGCGAGGCGAGGGAAGTCGACTTCGTGCGCGAGCGCCGCAGCCACGGCGAACACGAATGGAGCATCCCAGCGCGCGTCGGTTGCAAGCGCATCGCGCGCTTTGCCCAGCATCGCGTTCGCGCGGCTCGGTGCGGTAATGCGCTGAAGCGTGCGCGTGGTGCCGTCGATCGACTCGACCTCGAAGATCTCATCTCCCTCGATCACGAAATCCACGGGGCGCTCGCATGATGGACACCGCCCGAACATCTCGCCGTCGTCATCGAAGAGCTCGGGCAGGGGGAAGTCGCGTGCAGCGCTCGCGTGCAGCGCGAGGAACACGAGCACGAGCCACGAGACGCACCCGTCGCGCGTGGACGAAGCCGCCGCCTCACGCGCCACGTCCGCCACATGCGGACGAAGCCGAGCGATCGCTTCTTCAGACGCGATGAGCAGGCCCGACCGTCCCGCAAACCGGTTCGGCACGCGAAGGAGCAGCGGTGCGACGAACATGACGACATCGACGCGTCGTTCGATGGGTGAGTCGATGAAGAGCTCGACGATGTGCGGCACCGCCGCATACGTCGCTGGGTAGATCGACCCTTGATGATGAAGTGCGCCCGAAAGCTCGTCCCAGATCTCGCGATCGTCAGGCGCCACTGCTCGCGCGAGCGCGCGAATCAGCGCGGGAATGTTCTCGGCTGGCCCATAAGCGTGCGTCAGCCGAGACCACTCGTCGCTCTCGAGCGCAATCATCTTGCCTGCCGAGCGTACACCCGATTCGCACGAAACAACGCGTCGTCGGCCATTGACAACACGCTTCGGTCGATAAATACTGCTCAATCAAGATGAAGCAGGCCGAGCTCTCGTTTCGTACGCACGGCGGCAAACGCGAAGGTGCTGGGCGCAAGCCGCGCTTCCCGCACGCGCGACCCAACGTGCCGCACCGTCCGCGCGCGCCGCACAAAGCCGCGCATCCCGTTCACGTCACGCTACGGGCGCGGCGGGGTCTTCCACCATTTCGCGAGCGAGGCATCTTCGCCGAAATGCGCAAGGCGATCCGCGGTGCGAACCACTCGCCAGCGGTCATGGACGCGTTCCGCGTGGTTCAATTCTCGGTACAAAACGACCACGTGCACTTGATCATCGAGGCCCACGACACGAGCGCGCTCGCGCGCGGCGCGCAGGGGCTTGCGATTCGGCTCGCGCGCGCGGTCAATCGCGCGTTGCGCGTTCGCGGCAAAGTGTGGAGCGATCGCTTTCACGCGCGCGAGCTCACGACGCCGCGCGCCGTGCGCAACGCGATTGTCCACGTGCTGATGAACGCGAAGAAACACGGCGTGCGACTCGCATCCGGCGTGGACGCCTTGTCGTCAGCTCCGTGGTTCGACGGATTTTCCGGAACCGTACGCGCGTGCGACGAGCCGAGTGAGGTCTTCGCAGCGCGTACATGGCTCGGGAGCGTCGGTTGGCGACGCCGCGGTCTCGTTGCGCTCGTCGAGAAGCCACGCGCGCCGAGCTAGAGCGCTCTAATGCGTCACGCTCGTTTGGAAACCACCGCCGCGATCACGAGACCGATGGGCCCGAGAAACGCGCACAGCGCGAACCAGAAACAACCACCGCGCCCCTTCGACGTCGCGATCCACGCGCCGAGGATGCCGCACACGAGCCAAATCGGGATGCCGAGCCATTCGCGATGTTGCATCGGCGGGAATGTATGCACGCTCGCGCTTTGCGCAACATACTGTCGACATGATGAACGCCCGCACTTGGACGATCGCTGCAACTCTCCTCGCGTGCAGCGGCGGGGGCTCCACGAACGACGGCGGAACGAACGACGGCGCGACATCCGACGCGATCGCGACGAACGACGCGGGCACCGATGCCGACTCCGGCGCACCGAGCGGACCGACGATCGCGGGATGCCCCATGTTCCCGCCCGACTATGCGTACAACGTCGACATCTCGAATGCGCCGCTCGATCCGGGATCCGCGACGTACATTTCGAATCTCGCATCGCGCGCGGGCGCGATCGTCGCGGAGTATCCGGGTGACGAATACGTCAACGTCGTTCCATCTTCGCAAGCGAACGTCGCCGTGTCGTTCGCGAGCAGCGGCGGCGAGTCGTTCGGGTTCGACACGAGCGACGCGTTCTTCAACACGCAAACGCCCCCGCAAATCCCGATACCGAACGGCGTCCTCTACGAGAACTCGGCGAATCCCAACTCCGATCATCACATGATGATCGTGCAACAAGGCACTTGTCGTTTGTTCGAGATGTATTCGTGGAATCCGTCGAGCGCGACCGCGGGGTGGGAAGCCGTCGTGTCGTGGAACCTGACGAAGAGCGAGCAGCTCCCCGACGGATGGGGAAGCACGACCGCCGCGGGAACGCCGCTCATCGAGGGCGTGATTTGGTACGACGAAATCGCGGCGGGCAAGATCGAGCACGCCATCGACATCGTGATTCCCGGCGCCGCGATTGCGCAATACGAATACGTGAAGCCCGCAGCGCGCTCCGGCGGCGCGTGCGGCTCGGCGTATCCCGCGGATGGATTTCCGTACGGCGGACGCGTTCGCCTCAAAGCGAACTACGACACGTCGAAGTTCACGGGCACGCAGGCGCTCGTCGTGATCGCCGCGCTCAAGAAATACGGAATGATCAACACCGACGACAGCGGCGAGACGCGCTCGTCGTTCCGCCTCGGCGACGGAAGCAAGCTCGATCAAAACGACTTGAAGCAGCTCTCGATGCTCACGTGGAACGACTTCGAAGTTCCCGTGATGAACGTCGTTCAGAGCAAGGCTTGCAACTAGCTATTTCTTGTTCTTCTGCGCGAGCGCGAGTGCGGCGGCGTTCGGTTGCGGCGGATACGTCGAGCCGTAGCCTTCCGTCCCCGACACGATCTTCATCGTGCGCGGGTCGACGATGTACGTGATGGGAAGCCCGATGCTCTGTTCGTTTGGCTGCAACAAGAAGCTCGGATCGGCGTACACGCCGACGTCGTCGAGCTTGTACGTCGTGCGCCAATCGAGCGCGGTGCCCGTCGTCGCGGGGGCCTCCGCGGCGTCCATGATGAGCAGCGTGATCGACTTCACGCCGACTGCATCGTATTGCGACGTGAGCTGCCCCTCGTCGTGCGCTTGCGTCTCGCACGCGGCGCACCAACCCGCGGACACGTCGATCATGATCGCGTTGATTCCCTTCGAGCCGTCGCAATCGAACAAGTCGGACATCTTGAGCGTCGTCACCTGTGTGTCGTTCGCCGCATAGCCTTGCCAGCTCGAATTCGGGTCGAGCACGGTATTGAGGCCGACGCCGTAAGGGCCTTTCGGATACGTGCATGACGGCGTAATCGTGCTCGCGTCGGCGGCGTCGGGCGTGGGCGTCGATGAATCGTCCGCGGGCGCGCTCGCATCATCCGTCGGCGGCGGCGAGCCGGAGTCGTCCGTGACGATCGGCGCGGCGTCCGAGCAAGCGAAGAGAAACGCGGCGGCGAAAACGAGCGAGAGCTTCATGCCCGAAGACAACCAGCGGCGGCGGCTCGTGTCGTCTCAAACGGCCTGAAATCCCGCGCGCGGTCAGCTCTTCGTCGGGATGGGGCGCTCGAGGACGCGGTCGGCGATGACGCGCGCGTCCGTCTTGTGCGCGCGATAATCCGGGTCGACCAGCCTGAGCGGATGTTTGCCGTCGACCTGTCCGACGAAGGGCGGGTGAATGTTGTATCCGAGCATCGATCGCGCGCGATCGGAGTAGGCCTTCGCGATCTCGGGTGGTGCGATGAGCAATTGCGACTCCTGCGGCCTGAGCCACGGCTCGCAATATTGCGGACTGAGACCGAGGCGCGTTCGCGTCGATCGATTCGCGCCGCCGCGATGCCACGTCGCTCCATCGAACACGATCGCGGAGCCCGCTGGCATGATCGCGCGGACGGTCGTGCGCGGCGCGTCGTCCGGATGCTCGTTGCCCCAGAGATGACTTCCAGGAATGATCTCCGTCGCGCCGTTCGCTTCGTCGAAATCCTCGAGCGCCCAAATCACCGAGACGGCGAGCGTCGCGTGCGGACGCGGCACGGGATAGAACGTGTCGTCCGCGTGCCACGGCTGCTCGCTCTCGCCGGGGAAAATTCGAATCGATTGGAGATTCGAGAGGAGCCAATTGGGCATGAGCATCGCGTCGACGATCTCGAGGATGCGCGGATGCTCGGCGAGCCGCATGAACACTTCGCCTTTGCCCGCGAGGCTGTAGACGCGTTTCGTCTTCTCGCCTTCGAAGTTGTTGCGTCCGTGCTTCTGCGCGTCCTCGAACGGGCGAAGCGCTTCGATGATTTCGCGACGGTCGGTCGGTGCGAGCGCGTCCTCGAGGATGACGAAGCCATCGCGCCGCAGCGATTCGACCGCTTTCATCCTCACACAGTACACCGGTGCGCCGCGAGGGACTCGAACCCTCAACGCCCGAAGGCAACGGAGGTTTGAGCTCCGCGTGTATACCGATTCCACCAGCGGCGCGTGCATCTTGCGAGACGCACCGCGAGGCGCGGAACTGACATGGTCAGCGCCACACGCACGTCGTCCATTCGACGGGCGGCGGCTCGCCATACGGATGCGGATAGTGCGATTGCGTCTGCGCGCGGTGGATTTGGCACTCGAGGCGCGGGCGGGGCGGAATCGTGTCGATCACGAACGCACAGACGACGCTCACCGCGAAGACCACCTCGAAGAAAATCGTCACGCGCCGGAGCCGCCACTCCGCGTCGCGCACCACCGAGCTCACGTCGAGAAAGGTGTTCATCGCCGTTCGACGGCGCATCCCGCGCGCGGCTTGGTTGCACGAATGCGGCGTCACGAGAATCGAGAGGAATATGTTCGTGGGGCGCGCGCGTTCCATCTGCGGGTGATTCCGGTCGTCTTTCGCACACCGCGCTCGCTTGCTGCGCTCAATGTCGCCGCCGTGGGTCTCGCCATCGCGGCGATGACGACTGCTGCGTTCACCGTCGGCGAGCCGCGAACGCATTGGTCGATCATCGTCGGGCTGCCGTCGCTCGCCGTCGGGCTCGTTTGGGCCGCCATGCTGCGCAAGCGCGAGACCATCGGGCATTCGCAGTTCCCGCTCGGGTGGGCGCTGTCGATTCCGCTCGCCGCGGTGAACGGCGCGGTCGCTTGCGGTTTGCTCTTCGCGAGCGAATCGCACGAGCTCGGTTCGTTCTTCGGCGGCTTGTTCCTCGGCGCGACGTTCGGCGTCGTCCTCTGGGCACCGGGGCTCTTGCTCGTGATTCTCTTGTTCGGTCTTCCGATCGCACACGCACAGAAACTCGCGAAGCGCGGGCTCGCGGGTGAAGAGCGCGGCGAGCAATTCGTCGGCATCGCGTGCGTCGTCGTCGCTGCATTGGCGGTCGCGCTCGCCCGCTCATCATCGTTTCTGTTCGACGCGTACGCCTTTCTCGCCGCCGCGACCGGCATCATCGCGACGCACGTCGCGCACAAGCGCGAGAGCGCGCGGCGCCGATTCGTCGAGCGCGTCGAAGCCAACGAGGTCCCGGGTCTGCGCGTCGAAGCGCGCACGCTCGGCAAAGTGCTCGTTCGCATCGAGAACACCGTGGAGACGTATCGCGTCGCGCCGCAACCCGACGAAGAGCTCATCGAGCTCGACGACGACGGCCGCGCCCTCCGCGCGATGCGCCCGTGAATCAGAAGACGCCGGGAAACGTTTTTCGAACGAGCGCGAACAGCGCATCAGCGGCAGCGCCGGTGAGTTGATGCATCGGCGCGATCTCGAACGACGCGACGAGCCGCACGCTCGGACAGGGCGGCATGACGAGCGTCTCGACGACGTCGCCGCCGCGAACGAAGCGAAGCCCGATTGCCTTGCCGAGCGCGCACGCGATCGCCTCGTCTCGATGCGCGTCGGGCGGAAGAACGATCGCAGCGAATCGCTCGCCGAACGAGCTGGGCGCCGACGCGAGCTTCGACTTGATGGGATAACCGCCCAAACGCGCGGGTGAGCCCGCTGGGCCGTCGACGAAACCGTGCGTCGTCACGACGAACGCGTCGATGCGATCGGGATGCGCGAGGACATCGCCGAGCGCGTCGTTCGTCGTCGCCGCCGGTGTCGCGGGCGAGCTCGAAGCGACGGGCGCCGACGTGGATGGCGATGGCGGCGGCGATGTCGAAGTCGAAGAGACGGGCGCGGGCTCCGTCGTCGCCGGCGGAGCGGCGTGACACGCGATGCACACGAGCGTGAAGAGAATCCGCGAGCGCACGCGCGCATTGTATCGCTTCGATCGAGCGCACGCGTATGATGCGCTGATGAACGCGTACCCGTATCCGCCGCAGATGCCGCAGATCGATCCCGCAGTCACGCGATCGAAAGACGCGGGCGACCTCAACCTACTCTCGATCCTCCACTACGTGTGGACCGGGCTCCTCGGCTGCACGACGTTCGGCATGGTCGGTTACTTCGTTTTGATCGCCGCGTTCATCGGCAACGCGCCGCCCGGGCCGCACGCGTCACCACACGCCGTGCACGATCAAGAAGTCGCCGCCACGATCACCGTCGTCGTCGGCGTGGTGATGGCGCTCTTCATGATTCCGCTCGTCGTCCTCCATTTGCTCGCAGCCGCGGGGCTCAAGAAGCGAACGCGCTACATGCTCGCGTTCGTCATGTCGTGTTTCACGTGTTTGAGCTTTCCGCTCGGCACCGCGCTCGGTGTGTGGTCGATCCTCGTCCTTCAGCGACCGAGCGTGAAGGCGCTCTTCGGTCGCTAATTCGTATGGCGTGACGATGAACCACGATCGGCCTTATTTGCAGGCCTTTGATAGCGTAACTCAGGCCTGAGTTACTTTAATTTGCGAAGTGGGGTAGCGTGCCGCCCGCCAACCAGAGGGAGGTCTCGTGCAACTCCGAATCGCGATGGTTCCCGCAGCGCTCGGTCTCGCGACCGCGATGGCGCTCGCGTCGTGCAGCAAGTCGGATTCGTCGAGCGCCGATCGCATCAAGGCGGGGCAAGCATTCTACGAGTCGATGTGCAAGACGTGCCACGGCGGGCAAGGCGAAGGCGGCGAGGGTCCATCGCTGCGCGATTGGTCGAAGGGGCACGACGTGCTCGTCACGACGATCGCGTCGAGCATGCCGCTCGGCAAGGCGGGCGACTGTGGCGGCGACTGCGCCGAAGACGTCGCCGACTACATCCTCGCGACCTTCGTTGGGCCGCTCGACTGCACAACGCCGCAACCGATCGCGCGCGGCCTTCGCTTGCTCACGACGCGCGAGTACCAAGCCACGCTCGCCGATCTCGTCGGCATTTCGACCGCGCCCACGCAAACGCCGACGTGCCCCGCGCATACGTTCTCGTATGTCGCGCAAGGCTCGCCGCAAAAAGTCCACGTCGCTGGATCGTTCAACGATTGGGCGGGCACGATCGCGGCGGGCGGTTGGGGAATGACGCTCACGAACGGAACGTGGTCGGTCACGAAACAGATCGCGGCCGGTCAGTTATCAATACAAATTCGTCCTCGACGAATCGCAATGGATTACCGACCCATCCGACTCGCAGACCGCGCCCGATGGTTTCGGCGGACAGAACTCGGTGCTCGACATCACGTGTCCGACCGCGCCCGCGAGCCTCGACGTGGGGAAGAATCTTCCGCCCGATACGCGACCCGAAGGATTTCTCTTCGACGACAACGGACCCGGTCGCGTCGTCACGTCCGTTCATACCGACGAATATCTCCGCTCCGCGCTCGCCGTCGCGAAGGCCGCCGACATGACGAAGCTCGTGACCTGCGATGGCAAGGTGGACCCGACGGGTTGCGCGCACACGTTCGTCGCGACGTTCGGGCAGAGCGCGTTTCGTCGACCGCTCACGACGAACGAATCCGCGCGCCTCGAGAAGCTCGTCACGAGCGCGAGGCGATTTCACAGCGGGCGCGCGCACCGCACTCGCGGCGATGCTCGTGTCGCCGGGTTTTCTCTATCGCAGCGAGGTCGGCGCGCAGCAATCCGATGGCAGCTTCACGCTGACGCCATGGGAAACCGCGAGCCTCCTCTCGTACACATTTGGGGAACGATGCCCGACGCGGAGCTCTTCGCGGCCGCCGCGAGCGGCGACGTGACCACGCCCGCGGGGATCGAGAAGCAAGCGCGCCGACTTCTTCGAGCCCGCGCGCGCGCGCGCAGCTCGGCATCTTCGGCGAGCAGTGGCTCGGCGCGGAGAACGTGTCGACCGTCGACAAGAACGCGACGCTCTTCCCCGACTTCGACGCGCCCATGCGCGCGGCGATGCTCGAGGAGACGCGCGAGCTCGTCGAGAGCGTCTTCCACGACACGCACCACATGAGCGATCTCTACACGGCGAATTGGACGTTCGCGAACGAGACGCTCGCGAAGCAATACGGCATCGCCAACGTGCAAGGCACCGACATGCGACGCGTGCAATATCCCGGACGCGATGCGCGCGGGCGTGCTCGGTCATGGAAGCATTCTCGTCGCGACGGGATTGTCCGATCAGACGTCGCCGATTCGTCGCGGCCTCTTCGTGCGTCGCCGGCTGCTCTGCCAAGATTTTCCGATCCCGCCGCCGAACGCCGGCGGATTGCCGCCCGTCGATCCGAACGCGACGACGCGCGAGCGCTTCGCGCAGCACTCCGCGAACCCGTCGTGCAAGAGCTGTCACCAATACATCGACGGCGTGGGATTCGGCTTCGAGCGCTTCGACACCGTCGGTCGCCAGCGCGACACGGACTCGGGCAAGCCGATCGATTCGACGGGCGACATGAACGACGTCGAAGGGCTCGGCACGGGCACCGACGCGCCGTACACGACGCTCGGCGAGCTCGGTCAAATCCTCGCATCGAGCGACGCAGCGAAGGCGTGCGTCGTCCGCCAATACTGGCGCTTCGCGCGCGGCGCGATCGAGCCGGATTCGTGCTCGCTCTCTCGAGCGAAAGCGAAGCTCGTCGCGAGCGGCGATCCCGTCGAGATGATGGTCGCCGTCGTTCTCTCGCCCGACTTCTTGGTGCGCAAATGAGAAAGCTCGATCGCCGTTCCATTCTTCGCATGCTCGCGAGCTCCGCGCTCACGCTGCCGCTCGCCGGTCTCTTCGCGAAGAGCGCCGCGGGCGGTTTGCCGCCAACGGTCGCGAAGCGCTTCATCGTTCTCTACTTTCCCGACGGCATCCCCGAGCCGCCCAATGGACCGAGCCAATGGTACGCGTCCGGCTCGGACACGAACGTCACGCTCTCGACGTGCTTGAAGCCGCTCGCGTCGGTCCAATCGAGTTGCTGCTTCTTCCGAAATCTCTCCATGGGACCGACCGACTCCGGCAGCCATCCCGGCGGCGCGAAGAAGCTTCTCACCGCGACCGATGGCGGGATGGGCGTGTCGATCGATCGCCACCTCGCGTCGACGATCGGCGCGTCGATGCCGTTCAGTCACGTTCATCTCGGCGCGATGGCGCTGCAGAACAATGCGTCCGGCGACAAATTCATTTCGTACATCGCGCCCGGCACGACCGTCGCGCCCGAAGACGATCCCGTCAGCGCCTTCGCGCACATCTTCGGCAGCGGACAAACCGGAACGACGACCGCGCCCGATCCATCGACCGGCAGCATCCTCGACAACGCGCTCGCCGATCTCGACGATCTACGCACGCAGCTCGGTACGACGGAGAAGAGCAAGCTCGATCTCCACACTCAAGCGCTCCGCGACACGGAGAAGCGCATTCAGTCGCTCGCGAGCGAGACGCCATCGTGCACGCAGTCGCTCGCGTCGGTCAGCAGCATCGACGAGACACGCCTCTACGACGCCGCGCAATTCCCTGACGTCCTCCGCGCGCAAATGGACTTGATGGTGCAAGCGATGGCGTGCGGCCTCACGAACGTCGGCGTGATCCAAGGCTCGGAGCACACGAGCGAGCTCATCATGAGCCGCTTCGCGAACACACCGATGTACGACCCGAACTACGACATGCGAAGCCACCAAGCGTCGCACTACGGCGTCTCGACCGATCCGAAGTTCGCGTCGTACGTGCAGCAGCGCACGTGGATCGTGCAGCAGTTCGCGTATCTCCTATCGCAGCTCGCGGCGAGCCCCGAGGGCAGCGGCTCGATGCTCGACAACACGATCGTCCTCTTGTGCAGCGAGATCGCCGACGGCAACACGCACTCGCACGACGACATGGGTTTCGTTCTCGGTGGCGGCTCGGTCGCGCTGCGCACGGGGCGACTCTTCGATTGGGGTTATCGCCGTCACGCGGATCTGCTCATGACGATCGCGAACGCGCTCGGCGATCCGATCACGTCGTTCGGCGATTCGAGCTCCGGTGTTCTGCCGGGGCTCCTCGTCACGTGAGATAGGTGAGCACTTTTACCCTCACCCGCGAGCGCGATCGCGTCGCGCGCAAACGCAACTAGCCAGAATGACGCGACATCGCGTTTGGCTCGTTCCGTGCGTAGTCATGTCGTCGTGAAATCGATCTTCGTTCTCCTCGTCGCGCTCGTTCCGCTCGGATGCGAGTTTTCCACTGCCGGCTCCGTCTACGATTCGCGCGACACGCCATACGAAGCGGGCGCGTCGCACGTGGTCAACGGCGCAACGAATAGCGATGCCGTCGATGCGGAGGCGTGCACGGTGCAAGGCAACGCGTCGCTCACGGGCGGATCGTTCGCGGCGAAAGATGCGATCGAGATCTTCGATCCGACGAAAGCCAAGTTCACGTTCTTGATAACCGACTATGCGAGCGCGTGCGCACCCGGCGCCGGAATCCACGCGGGCTCGAACGTGATCGCGATCGAATACGACGCGACGGAGCTCGCGGGCGGAACGTACGACGTGACGCAGACCGCGAACCTGCACGTCTCGTCGAAGCGTTACGACTCCGCGTGCAGAGCCACCGAGACGGTGACCGCGCAGAGCGGAACGATCAAGTTCGACAAGCTCGAGTGCGGAGGGCAGGGGACGTTCGACCTCGTGATCGGCGGCTCGCACGTCATGGCGAGCTTCACCGCGTCGGTGTGCTCGGAGCCGATCGACACCGCGACGTGCAAGTGACGCTATAGCGTCGACTCACACGACACGAACGGAATGAACATCCGCACGGGTGAGTTGACAGCGGTCACCACTTGCACGGTCATGTTGATGGGGACCGTTGCTTCCTGCGGTTCGGGATCGACGTTGGTCGTGACGGTGCAGAGGACCGTCGCCTCGCAGCGGTTCGTCAGGAACACGAGGTGGTTGTAACCGAAGCCGCCCCACACGCTCGCGCCGCCCACGGCGACGCACGTCGTCGCCGGTTCGTCGCCGACGTTCGGTGGCGCATGGCTCGCGAACGGCAGCGCTGCAACGACGAGGAACGGAAGAACGAACAGCTTCATGACGACGATGGAAGATGCAAGAACGATGCATCACCATCACGCGCGGTTTGCAGTCGGGCCGAGTGCTTTGCGCGACTATGCTGGATGCGTTCATGGAGCTCGCCATCGTTCTCGCCGGTATCGCGATCATGCTCGCGCTCGTGTGGCGCGCGGCGCGCGATGCGATCAGCGTGTGCGTGATCGACGTCAAGAACGGGCGCGCGAAGGTCAGGCGTGGCGGCATCGCGCCGCGTATTCTCGCCGACATCGGCGATGTCGTGCGGCGCCCGCCGATCGCGCGCGCGACGATCCGCATCGTGCGAGACGCGGGTCGCGCGCAGATGAAGATGACGGGCGACGCGTCCGACGCGCAGAGACAACAGCTTCGCAACGTGATCGGATCCGTTCCGCTCGCGAAGCTCGTCAATGCGCGCCGGCGCTGAGCGCTTTTTCATTCCGCGGGAGCGGGCTCCGCGTGCGGAGCGATGGGAACGGCGGGCGCGGCTTTTTCTTTCTCGCCGAAGATCAGCGGGTACGCAGTGCCCGCGAGCGCACCACCGATGAGAGGCGCGACCCAGAAGAGCCACAGCTGCTCGAGCGCCCATCCACCGACGATCAGCGCGGGACCGGTCGAGCGCGCGGGGTTCACCGACACGTTGGTCACCGGAATGCCGATGAGATGGATCAACGTGAGACCGAGACCGATCGCGATCGGCGCAAACCCGGCGGGTGCGCGCTTGTCGGTCACGCCGAGAATGATCATCAAGAACGCGAACGTGAGCGTGACTTCCGCGATGAATCCCGCGACGATCGAATACCCACCAGGCGAGTGCTCCGCATATCCATTCGCCGCGAACCCGCCGATGACGAAATCGGGTTTGCCGCTCGCGATCGCGTAGAGCACACCGGCTCCGGCGATGGCGCCGACGACTTGCGCCGCGACGTACGGGAGGAGCTCCTTCTTCGGGAAACGCCCGCCGACGACGAGCCCGAGCGTGACGGCTGGATTCAAGTGACACCCGGAGATGTGACCGATCGCGTAGGCCATCGTGAGGACGGTGAGCCCGAACGCGAGCGCGACGCCGAGAAACCCGATGCCGACATTCGGAAACGCCGCGGAGAGAACGGCCGCGCCGCATCCTCCAAACACGAGCCAGAACGTGCCGAAGATTTCGGCAGCGAGACGTTTGGATAGAGGCATGACGTGCTCCTTGCTTTGCAGACTCCAAACGCACTACGCAACTCGCGTGCCCCGACCGAAGACGCGGTGATTGCGCTCGGCGCGCTAGTGCTGCGTCATGGAAGCGCGTCGAACGTCTCCAGCGTCGACGCGTGCAAGTACCACGTAGCTCGCGACGCAAAATGGATGTTGCGACCCGGCTTCTCGTTCGTCGCATCGTCGAGCGAGCCCGCGGGCACGACGTACATCGTTCCGGCGCGGTTCACGAACGGCATGCCCGATCCGCACGTCGAGCAAAACGCGCTGCTCCAGCGCGTTCCTTCGAGATCGAATTTGCGAACGTGATCGGCGCCGCGCACCCACGCGAATTGCGAGGCCGGCACGAACGCGTTGCTCGCGTGCGCCGAGCCCGTCTTCTTGCGGCATCGACTGCAATGGCAGTATTGAAACGCCGCGAATGGCTCTTCGATCTCGAACGCAACCGCACCGCAGACGCACGCGCCTCGCACCTTCATGGCGCAACCTTACGCCATGTGAGGACGGTCCACGATCAGATGGTAGATGGCGAGCACCAAGATGGCGCCGATGATGGAGACGAACAGACTCCACACGTTGAGCCCCGTGACGCCAACCGTACCGACGAGGTTGAAGACGAATCCGCCGACGATCGCACCGATGATGCCGAGCGCGACGTCGAGGAACGCCCCTTCACCGGCCTTGTTGACGATTTTGCTCGCGATGTAACCCGAGACCAGCCCGAGGATGATCCAACTGATGAACGACATGACGCGCCTCGTTTCACGAGGAGGGCGAGCATGTTCCGCGCCAAGCTACGGTTGAATCACGCCGTAGTTCGATGACGCGAGCGTCATGACCGCGTCGATCTGCTGCTGAGTCGCGCGCAGGTGCAGATGAACTTGCTTGTCGTTCGTCGTCACTTCCACGTTGTTGAGCAATCCGGCGGTGATGAGGCGGACACCGAATGTGTTCTTGTGTTGAATGAGCGCGACGAGCGCGGCGGCGTCCGTTCGAGCGGCGTCGGCGTCGGGACACTCGGCTTCGGCGTAGATGTCCGCGCCGCTGTCGGCGATGCGCGAGTCGATCCACACGCGCGCTTCGGAGATGTCTTGCGGGACCGCGGAGATGATCAGCGCGGGCCATAGCATGCGCATTCGAAGAGCTTCGTTTGCGTGAAACGAAGGCGCGGCGGGCGGGTGCGCGACGAGCTCGCGCGCGGCGCCGTCGAGATCTTCGGCGCGTGCGACGCGAACGACCTGCGGCTGCGCGCGCAAGAAGACCGCGTCGAGGTTGTTGACGGTGCCGCGCCACGCCTTCACGCCGGCGGTCCCGACGCTCACGGGTTGCGCGACCTGCGCGATCGCCGCGTCGACGCGCGCATCCGAAATCGCGTGCTCGACGACCATGTCGTCGCCGTGCTGAACGAGCCAATCGAGATCGCGCACGGGATCGATCGAAGCAAACGCGCGCCACGCGGGCGCGGCGCGAATCACGGTGTCCACGCGCGATGCGTTGGGATGTTTGCGCACTTCCGCGAAGCTCACGGTGATCGTGACGTCAGCGCGTTGGTGCTCGGCGCTCGGAGGTCGCGGTGGCGGCGGTGGCGGCGGTGTGACCGTTGGCAGCGTCACCGTCGCGACGGGCTCGGGTGCGTTCGGAGTCGGCGAGCCGCCGCACGCACACGCGAACGCGATGAGGATCCACTTCGAGCGCACGCGACAACTTATCCAGATTCGCTCTGCGCTGTCAGTTGCAAAGACCGCTGGCGCCGCAGACCGTGTTCGTGCTCGTACTGATCGAAATCGTCTACGATTGAACGCGTGAAACACATCTGGGCCATCGCCTCCGTGACCGCGCTGATCGCGTTGTCTTGCCAAGCGGAGACCGCGGCGAACGCCGGAGCCGAGTGTGCGTCGGACGCGACGTGCGCGCTCAGCTCGTGGACCGTCGATTGCTGCCCGCGTTGCAAACCGTTTTCGGCGACGTACAGCGAGGTCGCGGCGATGGAGGATCGATGCCGCGCGATGTCGCCCGTCTCCGGGCGATGCGCGGAGCTCACGTGTCCGCCGCACGAAGGGCCCGACTACTTCGCGAAGTGCGTGGCGGGTCGCTGCGTCGTCGGGCCGTGAGGCGCGTGCAGAAGATCGCCCCAGCGTGCAACTCCGTGCACGCGCAGTAGCGCGCATCCGCGTGATCCAGCGTCAAAGGGCGCGCGGCACTCGCGTTGCAATGCACCGTGACGACCACGCATGAAAGGGAGCGTTGAGATGCTGAAGAAAATAAGCGCGTTCGCGATCGTCTACTCGTTTTCGTGGGCTGCTTCGGCGCAGACGCCGCCCAAAGTGGTGCAAGCGGACTGCACCGTGCTTCCGCAACCATCGAGTCCGTGCGCTTTGTCGGGCACGCGCGCGGCGACGATCCGCGTCGCGCGAATCGGAGTGGAGCTCGTGCTCGCGACGCTCCTCGGCGCAGCGCTCGGAACGGGCGGCGCTTACATCGGTCTCAACGTCGACTTGGCGAACTCGGCCAACGGCAACGAGACGGGAGTCGGCTTGGGGCTCGGCGCTTCGTTCGGCGTCGCGCTCGGCGTAGCGCCGGGTGTTTGGCTCGGCGGCTTGGCGATGGGAGGCGATGGCTCGTTTGGTTGGACGCTGCTCGGAAGCGCGGCGGGCACGGCGCTCGCGGCTTCGCTCCTCGCGATCGATTCCAAACCAGGAATGCTGGTCCTCGGGGCCGCGCTTCCGATCTCATCCGCGATCCTCGCGTACGAGCTCTCGTCGCACACGCGCAAGCGCGCGAAGGCGACCGCGCCCACGTCGGGCAAAATTCTTCCGGCAGTCGGACCGTCGTTCGTCGGCGTCGTGGGGTCTTTCTGATGACGAGCGTCGACCGCAGAGATTTTTTCTTGTTCTGCACCGCGGCAGCGGGCGCGATGCTCACGGTTGGCGGCACGACAGCGTGCGGCTCGTCGGATCCGAATGCTCCGATTTCGGCGGGCATTCCAACAGGCGATTACTTCAACCAACTATCGTCCGACCTCACGGCGGCTGGGTTCGGCACTCCGCAAATCGTGATCGATCTCGATCGGCTGGACGCGAACGCAGACGCGATCGTCGGCGAGGTCGGAGTTGATCGTTATCGCATCGTCGAAAAATCGCTGCCGTCCCTCGATCTGCTCCAGTACATCAGCAATCGCACCGGCACGCCCAAGTTCATGGTGCTGCATCTGCCTTTCTTGCCCGCGTTGCTCGCCGCGATTCCGAATGCGCAAGTGTTGATTGGCAAGTGTCAGCCGACGGCGGCCGTGAAGCAGTTCTTCGATGGAGTGGCGCAGGCGGATCTCGCCGCCGTCGCCGCGCGCGTCCAATTCGTGGTCGAAAGTCGAACGCGACTCGACGAGCTCGTCGCGCTCGCGACGAGTCTTTCCATCACGCTGAACGTCGGAGTCGAGATCGACGTTGGATTGCATCGCGGCGGCGTTCGCCATCCCTCCGATCTCCCGCCCGTGCTCGCGGGGTTCGCGGCGAATCCCGATACGCTCCGGTTCATCGGTCTGCTCGGATACGACGGTCACATCATCGGCTCTCCCGCGGCGCCCGGCCTCGAGAAGCATGGAGTGTTCGCTGCTTATCAATCCGTGGAGAAGATCTTCCGCGACAGCGTCTCCGTCATCCAATCGCAGTTTGGATCGCTATGGCGTAATGATCTGATCTTCAACAGCGGTGGTTCTCAGACTTATCCACTGCATCACGGCGGAGTCGTGAACGACGTCTCGGCCGGCGGCGGAATGCTTCGACCCGCGTCGTACTCGGACATGTTCATCAGCGCGCTCCAACCGGCGAGCTTCATCGCCGCGCCGGTCATCACGCAGTTCGACAAAGTGGAGCTGCCGTTCGTCAACGACGTCGGACAGACCGCGACGGACGGCATGCAATCCTTCAGCATGTATGGAGGCGGTTGGGCGGCCGAGTTCGTCTTCCCGCACGATGTATCGCTAGCGCCGCTCGTCAACGACCCCGAGAACATGAACTTGGTTCCGAACCAGAGCCTCGTCATGGCGCCGAACACCACGAAGATCTCGCCAGGCGATTGGATCTACCACCACCCGCGCGTGGCGGACGCGCTCTTCCAGTTCGAGAACATCCTGCTCGTCCGCGGCGGCCGATTGCAACCGAACGCATGGCGCGCGTACCCACGGCGATACTGAACGCCCAATGAGGCGTGGACAGGGGCCGAAATAGTTCGCCGCGTCCGGGCGTTTCTTGCGATCATCGAGGTACAGTGGCCATCGAATCCGCCGAGGGCCGAGCCGGGTATCTTCCCGGGCTCGACGGCATCCGTGCAATCGCGGTCGGGTCCGTTGTTGCGTATCACCTGCACGCGCCATTTTTCGACGGAGGCCTGCTTGGTGTGAGCGTGTTCTTCACGCTCAGCGGTTATCTCATTACGTCATTGCTGCTCCACGGATTCGAGCAGAGCGGCCGCGTCGATCTCAAAGCGTTTTGGATGCGGCGCGCACGGCGTCTCTTGCCCGCGCTTCTCCTCATGTTGCCCGTCGTGGCAGTCACGACGGCCATCGCGCATCCCGACAAGCTCGCGACGACGGTGCGCCAAGTGCTCTACGCGCTGCTCTACGTCTCGAACTGGACGACCATCGCCCACGGCGACGATTACTTCCAACGCTTCACCGGGCCGCAGCCTCTCGATCACCTTTGGTCGCTCGCGATCGAGGAGCAGTTCTACATCGTGTGGCCGCTCGTCGTCTTCGCGCTGCTCTGGCTCGGGCGTCGTCGCCGTGTGCTGCTCGCGCTCGCGACGGTGCTCCTCACCGCCGCATCCACGTGGGCCATCTTCCACCTCTACGATCCGAACGCGATCAACAACACGCGCGCATACGAAGGCACCGACGCGCGCGCTGCATCGCTGCTCGTTGGCGCGCTCGCGGCGATGGCGATTCCGTTCAATCGACTTCCGGAAGTGTCGCGACGTTCTCGCATCGCGCTCGACGTCGTCGGCGCGCTCGGCCTCGCGGGCGTGATCGCGTGCATCGCGCGCACCGACGAGTATTCGCCGTTCCTCTATCGCGGCGGCGAGATCGTGTTGTCCATCGCGACCGCCGCGCTCGCGATCGCGGCCGCGCACCCGCAGACGTTCGTCGCGCGCGCGCTCGGCGTCTTGCCGCTGCGATGGGTCGGAGCGCGATCGTACGGCGTCTATTTGTGGCACCTCCCAGTTGTCGCCTTCATGCCGAGCACCGTGCTAATGGAGCGTCCTGTCGCGCGTGGCGCGGTGGAGGTCGCGTTGATCATGGTGCTCGCCGCAGCATCGTTCCGTTTGCTCGAAGATCCGATTCGTCGTCGCAGGCACGTGCCGCGCCGCGCGGCGATGCTCTTGCCCGTCGCGACCGTCGCGCTCGTCATCTGGCCATTGAGCTGTCGCCCGCCGTCGACGGAGCTCGAAGCGCTCGCGTCGGAGCCGGAGCCCGTCGCGTCCGCGGTCGTGATGGAGCCTGCCTCCATGCCGCCGCCGCCCACGACGACGACGACAGTGGCGACGCCCACCACACCAAGCGCGCCGTGGACCTCGTGCCGCGAAGTCGCGCACGTCGGCGACTCGACGTCGCTCGGTCTCGTCTCGACGAGGTTGCTCCCGAACGTCGATGATCAAATCGCAGCGCGCTACCACGCCGTCGGCGTCGAGCGCTTCTGGCCGGAGATCACCGGCGCGCGCAGCATGGTGGAGAAATACAGAGACCAACCGAACGCGACCGAGGTCGTGAAGCGCAGACACCAAAGCGGATACAGCGGTTGCTACGTCCTCGCGCTCGGCACGAACGATCCCGCGAACACGAGCGGCAACGTCGCGATGCTGAGCACGCGCATCGACAACATGATGTCGCAAATCGGCAACACGCCAGTCTTGTGGACGACGACGAAGACGTTGAAGGACAAAGGCCCATACAAGAACGAGAACATGGCGGGCTGGAACGAAGCGCTGCTCAAGGCGTGCGCGCGCCACTCGAACATCCGCGTGTACGACTGGGCGAGCGAAGTCCAAGACGCGTGGTTCACGTCGGATGGAATCCACTTCAACACGGTGGGTTACCGCGAGCGCGCGGTGCGCATCGCGAAGGCGCTCGCACGCGCGTTCCCGCGTGATGGCGCGCCGCCCGCGGAGTGTGTAGTGCACGCGACGGAGTGACGCGCGCTCGTATTGCGTATACTGCGCTGCCGTGGACGCGCACACGTTGCTAAGCGGTCGATTCGAGCTCGTACGCGAGCTTGGCGCGGGAGCTTTTGGTGCGGTGTACGAAGTGCGCGATCACCAGCGCGGGACGATGCTCGCGCTCAAACGACTCGCGCAGCTCGATGCGCAGTCGCTGCATCGATTCAAGCGCGAGTTTCGCTCGCTCGTCGACGTTGCGCATCCGAACCTCGTCGCGCTGCACGAGCTCTTCTCCGACGACGAAGGAACGTTCTTCACGATGGACCTCGTGCCCGGCATCGAATTCGTCGCTTGGGTACGCTCGACGAGCGCGGCGTTCGCGCCGACCGTCACCGCGAATGGCTCGGTGGACGCGACGGCCGCGACCGTCGACGTGCATGCGCTCTCCGCTTTCGACGAACGACGCCTCCGCGCGGCGCTCGGTCAGCTCGCCACCGCCGTGAGCGCCATTCACGCGGCGGGGATGGTGCACCGCGATCTGAAACCATCGAACGTGCTGGTGCGCGACGACGGACGCGTCGTCGTGCTCGACTTCGGTCTCGTCACCGCGACCGCACCCGACAAGAGCGCGCTCGGTACGATCGCAGCCGGGACGCCGGCGTTCATGGCACCGGAGCAAGCGCGCGGTGACGCTGTTGGGCCGGCAGCGGACTGGTACGCGGTTGGAGGAATGATCTACGAAGCGCTGACGGGGCGACTGCCGTTCGAGGGCAGCGCGCTCGCCGTGCTCGCCAAAAAGCAGACCGAGCGGCCTGCCCACCCGCATGCGATCGCGCCGGATGTGCCCGACGATCTCGCGGCGCTCGCGATGGAGCTCCTCGAGCCGGACGCGACGAAACGCGCTGGAGCCGCGCGCGCGTTCGACGTGCTTGGTGTGGTGGCGTCGGGCGTCACCATCGCGGAAGCGGAGCCGAGGTCCGACCCGTTCGTCGGGCGCGAAGACGAGATGGCGCGCCTTTGCGACGCGTTCGCCAAGGTCGCACCAACACGTCCGGTCGTCGCGCTCGTTCATGCAGCGAGCGGGATGGGCAAGTCCGCTCTCGTGCGGGAGTTTCTGCGACGCGTTCGCGAGCAGCGCGCGACGGTTCTTCAAGGTCGTTGCTACGAGCGCGAGCAAGTTCCATTCAAGGCGCTCGATGCGCTGCTCGATGCGATTGCTCGACGGCTCGCCGCGCTCGGCCCGCTGGACGCGGCGCGCATGCTTCCACGCGACGTCGACGCGCTCGTGCGTCTCTTTCCGACGCTTCGTCGCGTGGAGGTCGTTGCGCGAGCGAGCCGCGCGGTCACGCAGGCAGCGGACGCGATCGACCTTCGCCGCCGCGGCGCGCGCGCGCTTCGCGAGCTCCTGCAGCGCCTGTCGGATCACGAACGGACCGTCGTCTTCATCGACGACATTCAATGGAGCGACGACGACAGCGCGGAGATCCTCGCCGAGGTGCTCGGCCCACCTGAAGCGCCCGCGCTGATGCTCGTGCTCGCGTACCGCGACGGCGACGCCGATGACTCTGCGCTGCTGCACGCGCTGCCGGCCGGCGACGTGACGCTCCTCGACGTCGCGCTCGGCGCGCTCGACGCACGCGACGCCGCCGAGCTCGCCGAGCGCCTCGGAGCGGGCGCGCGTGCGGGCGACATCGCGCGCGACTGCGAAGGTAGCCCCTTCTTCGTGACCGAGCTCGCACGCGACACGAGCACGGAGTCCGTCACGCTCGGCGAAGCGATCTTGCGCCGCGTGCGCAAGCTCGAAGCGCCGGCGCAGCGCCTGCTCGAAGTCGTTGCGGCCGCAGGTCATCCACTCGCGCGCAACATCGCCATGCGCGCCGCGAATCTCCAAGCGGCCGACGAAGTGGCCGCGGTGAAAATGCTCCGCGTCGAGAGCCTGATTCGCTTGCGCGATCCGGATCTTCTCGAGACGTTCCACGATCGCGTGCGCGAGACGGTCGCGTCCTCGCTCGACGAGTCTGCCTCGCGCGCGTGCCATGCATCGATCGCGTTGGCATACGAAGGGATGCCCGAGCCGCCACCGGACTTGATGGCGTTTCACTCGAGGATGGCTGGCGACGTCGAGCGCGAGCACATCTACGCGGAAGCGGCGGGTGACGCCGCGATGCGCGCTCTCGCCTTCGATGCGGCTGCCGACCACTACGCACGGGTCGCGCAGTCGGACGCCGCTCGTTCGGAGGTGATCGAGAAGCTCGGCAACGCGCTCGTCGGCGCGGGCCGCTTGCGGGAGGGTGCCGATGCGCTTCTTCGCGCGAGCGCGATGCGCGGCGGGATCGCCGAGAAAGATCTCCGCCGGCGCGCCGCAGAGCAGTACATGCGCGCGTCGCTGTTCGACAAAGGAATGGAGACGATCACGCCGCTCTTGCGCGAGGTGGGTCTCCCCGTGCCGCGCTCGCGATGGTGGGCGATCGTCTTGTTCGTTTGGCAACGAGCGATTCTCGCCGTCGTCGGTTGGCGAATCGTTCGGGGCGCCGATGACGCTCGCGCGCGAACGCGCGCCACGCTCGCGCTCTCGATGTTGTGGGGACTGATCGCCAGCGACACCGTGCGCGGAGGTTTGTATCACGCGTATGCGCTGCGTTCTGCACGTCGAGCCAACGCGCCCGAGCTCCTCAGTCAGGCGCTCCTCGGCGAAGCACTCTTCGTTTCCGGTGTTGGGCGAGCCGAGCACGCCGAGCGCGTGATCGCCTACGCGTCCGAGATAGCCGCGAAGGGCACCAAATGGCCCGCGTGGGACGCGATGCATGGCTTCGTGCGAGGGTATGTTTGCATTGCAAGTGGCAGGGTTGGCGAAGCGCGGACGCTGCTGCAACAGGCGTACGAGGCGGCGGACGCACTTGGCGGCGCATACGCTACGGAAAAGACAGTAGTGCGGACTTGGTTCGTGTTTGCGCTATGGCTCGTCGGAGATCTCCATGACGCTTCTCGTCAGGTTCATGAAGCCATTCGCGACTACCGCAGCACGGGCTACGTGTATGGCATCGATATCTTCGAAGCGTTCGGCATGCCGTGCGACCTGCTTGCCAAAGATCGTCCCGACGAAGCGCGGCGCGTCGTCGAATCCGTGATCGAGCGCACGGGCGACGCCACCTCCGCGCTTCTCGCATGGTTGTCGATGGCGCAAATCGCTGCTTATGCGTCCGATGCGACGCTCGCTCGCCGCGCACGTGAAGGCATGCGTCGCACGATGGCGGGAAGCTTGCTCGGACGCGTGAGCTACTACCGCGGCATGGCCGCATGCGCTCACGGCATGGCGTTTCTCGTCGAAGGAGAGGACGCCAGCTCGGATGCGCGCATGCTCGAGCGAGAGGGGGCATACTGGATGCCAGTCGTCGCGCGAACGATTCGCGCCGCGCTCGCCGACACCGCCGCAGCGCGCGCGGTAGCATACGACGAAGTCGCCGTCTGGTCTCGCAGCAACGGATATCCGATGTACGCCGAAGCCGCCGAGGCGCGCGTTGCCGAGCTACGCGACGACGAAACCAAACGACGCGCGGCCTTCGACGCGCTTCGCGCACGCGGCGTCGTGAACCCGGAAGCCTTCACGCGCATGTTGATGCCGATGCTCGGGTGACCTCACATCGCGCGAAGCGCGTCCGCGAGCTCGTCCTCGAGGCGCGCAGTGATCTCATCGTGCTTGCCTCGCCGAAAGACGATCTCGCGGAGGAGCGCGAAGACGAAGCACGCGTGAAACGACGCCGCATCGAGCCCGTCGCTTAACGGCGCGCGCGCCCACTGTGGCGCGAAGACGGAGAGCAGCGCCGCGTCCCAACCTTCCGCGTGCGGACCTGCACACTCCCAGTCGACGAGCACGAGGCCGGCGTCGGAGCCGATCACATTTCGTAGCAGCAGATCGCCGTGTTGAAAGACGGCGCCTTTCACGTCCTTCGCCAAACGCGCGGCGACGTCGCGTGCGAGCAATCCACGCTTCGCGCACTCGAGGAGGCCGCTCGAAATCCATTCGGTCGGCGCCGTGGGATCTTCGAGGAGCCGCGCGCGCATCGCGCGGGTGTCGTCGGCGGTCGGCGCGACATCGACCGTGCACGTGATGGAGCGGATCGCGCGAGCGGTCGCGATGAGCGCGTCCCACGTGGGGCGATCTTTCGGCACCACGTGCCTGCGATACGCGAGAGGCTTTCCGTCGATTCGTTCGAGGACGATGAACCCGCGCTCGTCGTCCGCAGCGAGCATCTTCGGTACGCGCACGGGCAAACGCGTCTTCGAGAACGCGCTGTAGATCGCGATCTCGCGCCGCATGTAGAACCGCCACGGAGGAGTCGTGCGCTCGAGCCTCTTGCGGATCGCATCGCGCCCGCGAAACCGGCACGGCTCGAGGACGCACTTGATCGATCGCCGCACGCTCGTTGGCATTACGCGACAGGTAGCAATTAAGAGCGATTTAAGAGTCGTGCGACGCGTGCGTGCGCTAGGTCGCCGAGATGCAAACGAAACACCTCTCGGCTCTCGCCTTCTTCGCGCTTGCTTGTAGCGGCTCGAGCGCGCCATCCATGTCGCTCACCGGCCAGCAGGGATTCGTCGTGGGATCGTCGCTGCTCGATTCTCGCGAGACGGTCAGCGCTTGCGGTGCGAACACCGTCGGAGATGGCTACGCGGCGCTGTCGATTCAACTCTTCGATTCGCCGACCGCGACGTGCTCGAACGCGGCAAAGAGCGGTCGCTTGCTCGACATCGGAATTGCGACACACGAATACGCAAGCGGCAAGACGGGCTCGGCGCTCACCGTGCCGCTCGCGACCGGAACGTTCGCGATTGGAAACGAGCAAATCCCCGACGAGGATCTATGCAGCCTCTCGAACGACGCGACGGCGATCCTTCAGATTCGCGACGTCGCCGAAGACGGCACCACCAACACGCGTTGGAACGCGCTGTCGGGAACGGTGACGATCGACAGCCTCGCCGCGGGATCGATCAGCGGCACGTTCGATGTCGTCCTCGGAGATCCAAACGGGAACGGCACGAGCGGCGGCGCGCTCCACGGGACGTTCGGCGCGGTCACCGCGTGCCAGTGAAGACGTGAACACACGCGTCCATCCGGACAACGTCGTCCACTCGATGTCGTGAAAAAACATCGCTCACGGCTCGTTGCGCACGGCTCATCGCGTCGTCACCGGCTTTCGCGAGGAGCTCGCCGAACGATGAGAACGCTCGAAGCGCAAAGTGCGCGGCCTCCGTGGGCGGTAGTCCGCCACCGATCGGGAGCGCGCCCGTCCAGTCGCGCATCTCGAGATCGCCAAACCCAGATGCATTCAAGAGCGCGAGCAGCTTCCCACCATCTGCGTAGCGAAACGGACCTGGCGCGTCCGGATCGGCCGCGGGGATCTCGACGATACCGGCCACCACCTCGCGCACGCTCGATATCCACGCATTCTCGGATGTCGGTCCCCACACCGCGAACGCGAAGCGACCATCAGGCGCGAGCCACCGAGCCAAGTTGGCAAAAGCGGCGCGCGGGTCGTCGAAGAACATGACACCAAAACGCGAGACCAATCGCTCGTACGCATTCTCCGGTATCGTCGTTGCGACGTTGGCAACTTCGAACGAGATGTTGCGCTCATCCGCCGGCGTGCGACCGCGCGCGAGCTCGACGAGGCCGGGCGAGATGTCGAAGCCGTGAACCACACTTCCTCGCGGCGCTCGACCCAGAATCTCCAGCGATGTCCCGCCACCGCCGCATGCGACGTCGGCGACTCTGCGAGGCGCGTCGAGCCGCAAGGCACGAATCAGCGGTTCGTTGATGGGCGCGAGCATGGCCTCCATGCCGGAGACCTCTGCACGCCACTTGTCGCCACGCGTGGTGGCCCAGTCGGAGGCCGTGGGGTTTGCGGTCATGTGGGTTTGTTTCATCATATGGTTCGCGTGGTGACCATCATTTCGAAGCGTACGGTCGCTGTCGCGATCCTCGCGCTCGCTGCGTCGAGCTGCAAACGCCACGAGAGCCCCACGATCGCGAAGAAGCCGTGCGTGCCCGTATTCTCGCATTGCACCTGCTCGGTCCGGTGCACCACCGACATTACGATTGATTGCGCCATGATATGCCCTCCCAGCGGCGACGGCGGCAGCGCGCCGGTCCGATGCGGATGGCGCGGCGACAGCTGCGTCGAGCTCTGAGCCCTACTTTAGAACGAGAGGTGAACGCCGGCGAAGGCGCCATGGGGCGTCGGCGAGAACGAGAACGCGGCTTGCGCCGGCGCCTCGTGTCCGCCGGGGCGCTTGATGAAGAGCACGGTCGCGACGCCGAGCGCGACGAGGCCCGCGCCGAGCAGCACGTCCGAGACGATGAGCTCCGTGTTGACCGCGTCCACGTCCGAGTGCGCGCAGCGCGGCGCGCATGTCGCGCGGAGGTTGTCCGCGGTGCCCTTGGCGTCCATGCCGAGGCCGATCGATCCGCCGATGAGCCCCACGCCGACTATGGTCACGACGATCGCCGGCCAGATCGGCCCGGCAACGTATTTGCTCGCTTCGTGCGTAGGCGTGACGGGCGTGACCACGACGGGCGTCGAGCCCGACGGAACGGCGACGTGGATGATGCGGTTCTTCTCGTTCATCCGAATGAGCACGCGCTGCTCGGTGGGCGGCTGGCCGCGCCGCGTGAAGCGCAGCGTGTGCTCGCCGGGATCGAGCGGCACCGCGGTCGCCCCGAGCCGATCGGTGAGCGCGACGCCGTCCACGTCGACATGCACGTCGACGACATCGGCGCCTTTGTCGTCGCGCGCGTCGAAGACGACGCTCGGCTGCACGGCGTCGATCTCCGAGACTAGCTTGACACATTCGTCGCGCACGAACGCGGGGCACGCATCGCGCCCGCACGCGACCGCTTGCTCGCGCGCCGATTGGAGACGGTTCTCTTTCTTCGCGACTTGGGACTTCTCGAAGCTCTCCGCGCACGCGCGCGACTCGTTGCCGGCGTGCGCGGACGCCGCGAAGGCGAGCGCGGCGACGGCTGCGAGCACGCCGCACGATCTCACAGACATTCAGGCCTCACGTGCTTGATGCCGTTCGCGTCGATCGTGAACGGCTGCGCGCACCCGCCCGTCGGAGCATTTGGCGCGGCGGACGCTTGCGGCCGCGTCTTGTGTGTCGTCGCTTGCGGGGCGCTCGTGGCGCTGGCCGCTGCGGTCGTTTGTGCGATGGTAGTCGCCGTCGCTGCGGGCGCGATGGTTTGAATGGGCGGCGCAGCTTGCGTCGTCGTTGCGGGAGGCGGCGACGCGACGGACGTGGCCGTGGGAGTCGTCTTGTTGTGCGACGCGATCACGAACCCAACGGCCACCGCGCCGATGACGACGACGATGGCGAAGATCACGGTTGCGGCGGTTCGCGTTTGGCTCGGTCGCCGCTGCGAGACGGCGAGCGCGTCGAACCCGGACGACGACGAAGCGTCGCCGTCGACCCGCGCGAAGACGTTCGACCGGCTTTCGATCTCGTGCACGCGCGCCGCACGCGCCTCTATCGAATCGTGCGCGAGCGAGTCCACCCACACGCTGATGTCGGACGCATTGGCGAGTGGCGAAGCGCGCTCGATCGCGAGCGCCATCTCTCTCGCCGTCGCGTAGCGCTTGTCGGGCTCGCGCGCGAGCGCGCGCATGCAGATCTCGTCGAACACCGCAGGAAGCCCGGCGACGAGCTGACTCGGCGGCATCACGTCCACGGCGAGGATCTTCGCGATCACGCGGGCGTCGGTCGCGCCAGCAAAGAGACGCTGGCCCGTGAGCGCTTCCCACAAGACGACGCCTGCCGAGAAGATGTCCGCGCGCCGATCGACGACGTCGCTCGAGATCTGCTCCGGCGCCATATACGAGAGCTTGCCTTTGACCTGACCATCGCGCGTGGATTGAACGCGCTGCGTCGCCTTCGCGACGCCGAAGTCGAGCAATCGCGGGACGCCGTCCACACCGACGAGGATGTTTTGTGGGGAGACGTCGCGGTGGACGATGTTCAGCGCTTCGCCTCTCTCGCCTTTCGCCTCGTGCGCCGCGTGGAGCCCGTGGAGCATGCCGGAGAGGATGGCCGACACGATGGTGAGCGGCGCGCGCGTGCCCGACGACGTGCTCCAGCGTATGAGCTTCGAGAGCGCCTCGCCTTGGACGTACTCCATCACGAGCAAGAGCTCGCCGTCGGCTTGCACGACGTCGAGCGTCGGTACGACGTTGGGGTGACGAATGCGCGCGGCGAGGCGCGCCTCGTCGAGGAACATCGCGACGAACTCCGCGTCCTTCGCGTACTGCGCGTGGAGCCGCTTGATCGCGACCGTGCGCGAGAATCCGACGGGCCCAACGAGGCGGCCGAAATGAATCGTCGCCATCCCGCCCGACGCAATCTCGTCGAAGAGGACGTAGCGGCCGACAGTGCGGCCCGCGTTCGCGAGCGACTCCTCTCCCATCAGACAAGAGTATACGCTACGATCGACCCTGTGCGCGCCGCCTTTGCTTTCGCTTCACTCGGTTTCGTGGTGGGTTTCGTGGGTGCGTGCTCGTTCTTCGTGGACACTGGCGGTCTCGACACGCAGACCGGCGCGCCCGACGCGACGAACGACACCACAGCAGATGTGATCGGCGACGTTTTCGTCGCAGACGCTGGCGGCGATGCAAAACCGGACGTGAGCCTCGACGCTACCCCGGACAGTTGCCCCTCTGGCGGTGGTCCCACCATGGTCGCGCTGCCTGGCCTCTGCATCGACTCGACCGAAGTGACAGTTGGACAATACAAGCAATTCGTCACCGCCGTCAGTCAGGGCTACAACCCCGTCGTCGCGCAGCGGTGCGAATGGAACCTGCTCTGGAACATCGGAGCGGGTGGTCCAGAGTGCAGCGTTCCCGACGACAACCCCGTGAGCTGCGTGAACTGGTGTCAGGCGTATGCGTTCTGCGCGTGGTCGGGAAAACACTTGTGCGGCGGCAGGACGGGCGGCTCCGTGCCGTATGGCTCGTTCAGCGATCCCAACCAAAGTGCGTGGGCGTCGGCGTGCACCTCGAACAGCACGAACCAATACGCGTTCGGCAACGCGTACGCGCCGGTTTGCAACATGCCCGATCCGAACGATCAGGATGGCGGCGCTGGGACGGTCGCCGTCGCGTCGCTCACGCAGTGCCAAGGTCCGACGGGCGTCTTCGACTTGATGGGCAATGCATCCGAGTGGATCGACTCGTGCGAGGAGGATGACGCTGGCGTCGGCGACAGCGATTACTGTCATCACGTCGGCGGCGCGTTCGCGCAATACGAAGACTGCTTCGGCGACGACAACGATCCACGCGACTTCGACTACTACGCGGGCTACGCCATCGGCTTTCGCTGCTGCTCGCCCTGACGCACTAACGTCAATCGTCGTAAAACGATCCACCGAACGACACATACGCGTTCCCCGCATCCGGAGGAGTCGTGTGCGCGTTATCGTAGTAGTCGAGGTAGGCCGTCCACGCTGATGTGATGGTGTCTTCCACTTCGATGAGCGCAGTCACTTTGAAGCCGGTGCCCTTGATTTCGGCGCCGTACTTGCCATCGAGCGCGGTCACGCCGAGCGAGGCCACGGTGGCGAAGGCGATTGGCGCGTTGTTCGAGTCGACGATGTTCACCGTCAGTCGGCCGCTGAGCGGCACCGTGCCTGCGTCGTCGGTGTTGATGGCCGTCGTGTTCGTGAAGACGAGCTTGCCGCTCAAGAGATTCGAGTCGGTCGAGCTGAACTGCCATTCCGAGGACGTCGTGATCGGCCCATCGAGCGAGACGCCGCATGGCGTCTTCGGATCGTCGCAAACGATCCAATAAATGTGCTGCAAGGTTCCGCGATTGATGCCGGTGTACGTCCACGTCAAGCCGCCGGGCCTGCCGAGATCGCCACTCGACGTCCACGCGAGGCCGTATGGAGGGAAGTTGGCTTCGAGCTTTGGCGTGCGTGGTGCGTCTGGCGCGCCGCTGTCTTTGCTGCCGCCGCCATCGCCGTTCACGACCGCGTCGCCCGTCCCGCTGTCCGGACCGCCTTCGACCGCCTGACCATTCGCGCAACTCGCCGCGAGGAAGACCGCGATGGTGGCAAGGAAGCGGTTCACGCGGAGCATTTTATCAGAATTCCAGAAGGATGCTCGACACACGCGCGGGTGGCGGTTTTCGCGGTGTTTCTCCGCGTGTACACTCGACGAGATGAACGACACGCACGACGACGCAGCTCGCGTTCAGATCGAGCTTCTTCGCCAGGCGGGGACCACGCGGCGCGCTGCGCTCGCACTTTCGCTCAGTCAAAGCGTCATCGCTCGCTCTCGACGCGCTCTTCGCGAGACCATGCCCGATGCATCGGAGCGCGAGGTCTTGCTCCGGTGGGCGGAGCTTCACTACGGGCGCGATCTTGCCAATCGGGTGCGCGCGTATCTCGATGGTCGATGAGGTCGTCGCTGCGCTGTCGCCTGTCGTCGACGCGCTGACTGCGGCGGGCGTCTCCTACCGCGTCGGCGGGTCAGTTGCCAGCTCCGCGCTCGGCGTTCCCCGCTCGACTCTCGACGTCGACATTGTTTGCGCCCTGCGCGATGAACACGTCGCTGCGTTCGTGGAAAGACTCGCAGAAGATTACTATGTCGACGCCGACATGGTGCGTGAGGCGATTCGAACGCGCGCGTCGTTCAATCTCGTTCACTTGAAGACGATGGTGAAGGTCGACATCTTCGTTCAGCGCGGAGACGCGTTCAGCCGTGCCTCGTTTGCGAGGGTGACGCACAAGCCACTCGACGAAACGCCAGGAGCACGAACGTTCGATCTCATGACGGCGGAGGACATCATTCTGCGCAAGCTCGAATGGTACGAGCTTGGTGGACGAACGTCGGAGAGACAGTGGAACGACGTCCTCGGTGTGCTGCGTGTGCAGCGTGAAGAGCTCGATTGGAAGTACCTCGATGAGTGGGCAGGCGCGATGGGGCTCGATGTGCTCCTCGCAAAAGCAAAGACGCAATCAGGTGCGTAGTTCGCTTCACGAGCTACTGAGATAGTCCACCAAGCTCCAGACGCGCGGGTCTCCGCGATCGATCCGCGCTAGCGCGTCGATGTACCGCTTTCCTTTCACGATCCCGCTCAGACTGATCATCGGCAGGTCCGGCAAGATCCGATTGAGCTCACGCTCCACTCGTTCGTAGTCCGCGCCCTTCGTGCTCGCGTACTCGACGAGCTCCATCGCGACCGCTGCGACCTCGCGGCTCGCGATCAATCCCCATCCAGGCGAGTTCTTCCCGACGATCGCCTGGAGCTCCTTCGGAAGCAGCTTCGCAGCCTTCGCCCACGTCGCGAGCTGTTTGGCCCTCGGCTGCTTCACTGCAGACGCGAGGAGTCGAGCGATCTCCGTGCGCGTCTCGAGCGACGGCACCCAGTGCTCCTCCGATGTGTTCTTCTTCCAGGTCGTTGGCACCTTTGGAAAGCGCAAAGGCGAGCGTCGTCGTCGTTGGTCAGTGCGGCGTCGGGGGAACGATGACCGTGTTGATGGGCTTCACGCTCGCGCCTGCCGGGTATGCATAGCTCGATGCGCTGTCATAACCCCACACCGTGATGCCGAATGGGATGTCGCTCTTCGCCGTGTGAAGGCCGTTGTTGCAATTGCCGACGCCAGAACCCGCCTTCGCGAGATCGACGTGCACGAATTGATATTTGCCCGACGTGCCGATGGCCTGCCAGCCCGTGACCGTGCCGACGCAATCGACCGTCACGTCGTGGAACGTGTTGTCGCTCGCCTTCTGCCTCGTGATTCCGATCTCGGCCGTAGCCGTACGACGGATCGGTGAAGAAAATGTACGAGGGGAGAAACTGCGCGAGCGGCACGACGTTCACCGTCTCGGGCCCACCGACGTTGTAGTTGGCCGCCTCGTTGCCGACGGCGACGTACTCGTCACCGAGCGCCTTGATGGGTGGGATTTGCTGGTGGGCCGAGTCGCAGTCGCCGCCGGGCCTGTGCGCGGCGAGGTAAAATGGATGGTTGATGTCCTGCGATTGGACGTGAAACGCGCCGGGCCCGGCGAACTCGAGGACCTGACCTTCCTTCAGCGTTGCAGGAGCGCTCGCGTTCGGCGGATCGTACGTGAGCGTCGTTCCGTCCACCGCGCCGATGATGCGCCACGTCGGCGGGTTGTTCTGCACTTCGCAAACGTGCCCGCCCCACAAGCCCATCGGAAAGTTCGACTGGATGATGCTGCCCGAGAGGTCGACGTTTCCGCTTTGGGCGTTTTGAACGAAGTGGATCGTCTGGCCCTTGTCGAGGTTGTACGTCTTCGGCGTTCCCTTCGTCGCTGCGGCGACGCCCGTGCCGGCGACGATGTTGTCCGTCGGCAGAATCGTGATTTGCGTTCCGTCTTGCTGCGCGACGAAATTGAGCGTGGTCGGGTGCGTCGTGTCGTCGGACATCGTCGTCGCCACGTAGTTCAGGTCCCACGCCGTCGTCGGCAAGAGAAGCGTCGCGCTCGAGATGTACGAGTGAGCGCCGCCGAACGGATAGATGTCGTAGATGGTGGCCGGGCACGCTCGTCTGGATCTCGATCGCGTTGCCGACGGAGGTCGAGTGGATGACCATGTCCTCCGTCGTGACGGCGGCCGTCGTGCCCGCGGGGCACGGCGTGTACTCGATGAAGCTCGAGTCGTTGCCGCCGGGGTAATCGTTGAGGAACACGATCGCCATGCTGTTCGGCGGGATGCCGGTCGACGGAACCTTCGTGTACGTGATCGAGTTGCCGCTGCCTGATGGAGTGAATGCGTGAGCGTTGCCGTTGATCGTCTGACCTTTGTAGACGAGCGTGACGCTCATGTCGGTCGACCAGTTGTTGGCGACGAACGCGGCGAAGCAGCTGCCGGGCGTGCCGTCCGTGCCCATCATCGTGTTCCAACCATCGGAGGGCATCGAGTAGTAGTCGCAGCCGACGGAGCTCTTGTTCTCGGCGGCGGCATCGCACGCGGCGACGCACCCGCCATTGCCGCAGCCGGTGTCGCCGGTGCACGTCTGCACGACCGTCGGATTGTCACCGCACGTGAGGATGTCGTGCAGGTCCGCCGAGCACTGCGTGCAGTTGGGCGCGTCCGGCGCGTTACGTCGGGGAAGGCGACGGTGGGCGAGTCAGCCGGTGCGTCGCCGGTGGGCAGCCGTCGTCGCCGCCGTCGTTGCCAAACCCGCTGTTCGTCGGACCGCACGCACTAGCCGCCGCGACCGCGACGACGAAACCCAGAAAAGTCGATAGAAGCCGCATGGGCCTCATCGTGTCACTGCATGAGGCGCGCGGCAATCACGATGCGCTGGTTGAACGCTGTCTTCTCTCACCACGCCGCACACGTAGCCACTTTACAATCGATGACGGGCCGTTCGAACGCGGTCATCATTCGAATGTGCGGCGTTCATTCGCTTGGCCTTTGTGCTCGAGGAGCGTGCGGATCGCGCTCGTCTTGCTGACCGCGACGTCTCCGGCGCGCGCGGATGGTGACGCAAATGAGCCGAGCCGATTTCGCGTCTACGCCGGGCCCATTTTGTGGGTGCCGTTTGAGGCGAACAACTTCGATATCTTCGCGCTCGGCGGAACCGTTGCATTTCAGTATTACCCGGAACGGCACCGAGTCTTCTTCTTCGGCGGGCGCCTCGCGTTTCTCGGCGACCCGCAAGGGATCGGCTATCGCTACGTCGGTGGCTTCGCCGACGCCGAGGTCGGCGTGCGACCGCGCCTCGTTGCACGCGGCCGCAACGCCTTCGCGCTCGTGCTGAGTGGTGGAGTCGGCGGGGAATTCATTTCGGCCTTGGGCCTCGCCGTCCCGACGACCGGTTTCGTGCACCTGTCGCTGCGCGCCGGACTCGGCTTCGACCTCGGCGCCTTCACGATGGACGCCATCGCCGGCCCCACGATGTTTGCGAACGGCGATGGCGCCGCCGGCGCCGTCGAGGCTCTCGTAGAAGTTGGCATCCGGTTTTAGTCGCGCACTTCGATCGACACGTTCGCCCGCAAGGACAGACGCATTGCATCGGCGATGCGATGATCTATCGTCGACGGATGCGCTGCACGTTGCTTGCTTGGATCGCGATGGTTGGTGTGGGCCTCGCCGTCACGGGTTGTGTCGGTGATTCTCCCGTCGTCGGGCCCGACGCCGCCGCGGACGCCGGCGACGGAGCCGCAGTCGCAGATGCAGACGCAGACGCGAGCGAAACGGTCGCTTGCGACGCGGGGATCGGAAGGTTTCCATCGGCCTTCGGCGTCTGCGGCGACGCGGGAGGCGTGATATGCGTCGCGCCGGATGCGGGGCTCTGCGCGCCGAGCGCCGTCGATTGCTCGATCGAGCAAGGCGCCGCCATCCAGTGCACGAGCGGCACCGATTGTCCTGGACAGCACTGCTGCATCACCGTGAGCGTCACCGAGCAGCAATGCCCATGGCAGATGCTGACGTTGTCCGGCGCGGCCTGCAGCGCGACGTGCGGGACCGGAACGTTCCAGGTCTGTGAGGTGGGCGCCGATTGCGCGGTGGGCACCTGCCACGCCGTCGCCGCCCCGTACACGACGACCGGCACGTACGGGGTGTGCAAGTAGATCTGCCGAAAGACACTCAAGTCTCCCGCTCTGCGGTCGTCACCGGCACCTTGGTCGACGAGCGGATCGCATCGACGACGTCGTCATCGGTATTCACGACGATGAGCGCATCGAGCTTCAGCTTCGCTGCGCGCGCGACGAGCGCGGTTGCGAATGCGACGTTGGGCACGACGCCGAGCTTGAGCGTGTTGATGGCGGGCAGCGTCTTCCGATCGAAGAGCGCGTCGAAGTCGGCGGGCTTCGCGCTCGCGGCGGTGCCAATCGCGATGCCGAGCGTTCGAAGGCTCGGCCAAGGTGCGCGCGCAAGCGATTGAAGCGCGCGCGGACCAAGCTGGTTCGTCCACAAGTCGAGCGTGACGAGGTTCGGATGCGCGAGACCCGCGAGTGGCTCTTTGCCAATTCTCATGTCGAGCTCTTCGAGCTCCGTGTGTGTGCCGCATAGCGCCGCGAGATCGCCGATGCGGTGATCGCCGGGCGTGTACTCGCCCCAGAGCTGTCCGGTGACGCACAGCGATCGCAGCGTGCGCGGGAGCGCGCGCGCTTCTTTGAGCGCGGGGCGATAGTCGGATGCGGAGCCACCGAGCACGAGTCGACGAAGCAGTCGCGCCGACGGAAGGCCCGCGACCACACGCACCGCTTCCGAGAGCTTCGGGAACGACGGCATGCCACCTTCGGACAGACGCAGCTCGATCTCGTCGAGGAACCCGAGCTTCCACACTGCACGCACGACGGGCCGCTGCCCTTCGATTTGCAAGAGCTCGTCGAGCGTGCCGTAGAGCAAGCTCGAATGCGCGGCGAGGAGAGCGCGCTCGTGCTTCTTCAGTGCCAAGACCTCGGCTTGCTTCGCTTCCGCGATCTTACGCTGAATGGCGAATAGCTCTCCGCGTGGATCGCCGCGCTCGATGAGCCACTCGCCGTACGCGACGCGAAGCGCGACGTCGTCGGGCTTCGCAGCAATCGCTGCTTCCATATCCGCGTTCGCAATCGTCTGTCGCATCGTGGAGACATGAACGAAGCCCTTCGCCTTCGCCGACTCGATTGCGCGAGCGAACCGCGACTCGGCCGCGCGCTCCGTCTTGTACGTCGCCTCGCCGTTCTTCGATTTGCCGACCTTGCCTTTCTCCGTTCGAACGCGAGCGCCGTCGATGTGAAGCTCGACGTACTCCGTGCCCTTCGGACCGACCTTCTCGTAACGCGGCATGGACTCAGTCTTCGCCTCGCAGCGACGGCGTGTACGTGATTCCGATGAGAAGTCCTTCAGGCGACAAGAACCGACTGACGATCTGTCCCCATGGCTCCTTCTTGTTCTTCACGAGCATCCGATAGCCGCGCGCCGCGAGCACCGTCGTCGCCGTCTCCACGTTGTCGACGTCGAACTCCAGCCACCCTTGCGGCGCGGGAATCTCGTCGGGCCACGAATCCTTGCCGAAGCACGACTGCGCCGCTTGCGATAGCGGCCACAACGCGAACGTTTTCACGCCCGCGAGCCCCTCCGTGTGAAGGTAGCCGCCGGTCTCCTCCTTGAAGCGAATATGGAGAGCCTCGTCATAGAGCCGGCGACTCGCCACCTCACGAACGATGGGACCGAAGCCCGCGACGAACAGAACCTTCACGCCTGCGAGCTCGTTCATGGTGTCGTCATAGCGAGCCGCCCATGAGCGTCAACGGACGACGTCACGATGCTCGACGCTTCCAGCGACTGCGGCCGTACGCGCGTCGAGTGGGAGCGAGCCGACGCGGGCGATGGGGAGGCGCGTGACGCGCGTGGGCGTGTCGTCGGCGACGACGAAGGTCGCGTTGCGTCGCCAGAGCTCGACGGCGGTCGCGGTGCGCACGGCGTAGAGACACGCGATCGTGTCGACGTGCGGATCGTCGCCGCACGCGAGCGCGGCAATCGTCCCGCGCGGCGCGTCGGCGTCGCACGTGTCGTGGACGAGGCGCGACGCATGCGCGGGCGTCGTGCACGCGCCGATGGCCTCTCCGGCCGAAATGCTTCGCGCGCCGACGGCGAGCGTGACCGATGGCGAAGCGTCGTCCAGATCGTGCCCGTCGCGCGTCATCTGGGGTGCTCGACGTGAAACGAAACGGTCGTCGTCGCCGCACCGCCGCAAGCGGACAGCGCGAGAGCGAACGCGACGCACCGAGACTGCATCATCTCTCGCATCATACGAGTCCCGTTCTTTTCGCGCGAGGAGTCGCCTCGCGACTGGGCGCGCATCTCGCGAGCAGTCGCGAGCGTCGGCTCGCGAATCGACGTGTTTATGCGCTTTGCAGTACGGCATGCGTGTTGCTCGTGCGGGCGCATGGTCCGATTTGTTCTTGCGGCTGCGTGCGTGCTCGTCGGCTGCTCGTCGGGCGATGCGACCGGACCCGAACAAGACGCCGCGTCCGACGCCGTCTCCGATTCGCAAGCGTCGCCCGAAGCCGGCTCCGATTCGCAGGCGGCGCCCGACGTTCACGCGCCGGCAACGCCGACGTGCAGCGCGGGCGATCGCAACGAGTGGTCAGGCACCATCCCGAACACCGCGATCGTCGTCGCGGTGTGCTCGACTTGCGGCGAGAGCTACGTCGTCGCCGCGAACGCCGACACGAGCGCCGAAGACGTGACGGTCGACAACGGAACGAAGACGATCACGACCACAGTCCCCGCGGGCGGCACGGCCACCTCCGCCAAGATCGCCGACAAGCCGAGCGACGGCACCATCTCGGTGTGCCGTTCGAAAGATTGCATTCCTGTCTCTCCGGAGAATCAGCAGTATTGCAATCCGTTTCGCGACGTGAAGAACCTCGTGCCCGAGCGCATCGATCAAGGCGTGGACTACGCGTGCGCGGGCGCCATCTACGCAATGGGTCCCGGAACCGTGGACGTTTATCACAATAGAGACGACTCGGGCTGGCCCGGCGGTACTTTCATGTCGTACAAACTGACCGCGGGCCCTGCGAACGGAAAAGTCATCTTCCTCGCAGAGAACATCGACCTCAACACTACGTTGCACTCGGGCTCTTACGTCTTCAGCGGTACAGTCCTCGGTACGCAAGTGAACGCATCACCCGAGTCCGAAACGGGTTGGGGCTTGCAAGGCGCGGGCTACACCGCCGAGCACTCTTGCTACACCGAAGGCTGCACGACGGCGCTCGGCGAGAACTTCGACGATCTACTCGTGTGCCTGAAAGCTCCCTCGGGGATCAAGGAAACGACCGGCTGCTGCACGTCGTCCGCGGGGTACCCGTCGAACTGGTGTGCGCTCCTGTCTGCTTGGCAGTGACGCTCACTTCGCGAGAGGCAGCTTGCGTTGGTGGTACACGCGCAACACGATGAGGCCATCCGCGTTGCGGTGGTAGTACACGCGAAACGGTGGCAATGGCCATCCGCGCACGCGCTGACCATCCATCAACGTGCTCGGGCCCATCAATCGGTTCGCTCGCAAGTTTTTCAGCGAGTGCGATCAACCGTGTGACGAGCTTGTCAGCGGCCTCACGTGCGTGATGCGTGACGAGGTAATCGACGGCTGCGGCCACGTCGTCGAGTGCCTCGGGCGCCCAAACGACGTTCACTTGCGAAGGCGCGCGTGCAAGGCGTCGGTCGCAGCAGCGTGCGTCACACCCTTACCGGCTCGTACCGACTCGAGCGCTGCAATGAGCCCCGCTTCCTCTTCGGGGGTCAGCGCGTCGTCCGCGCGTTCGATGACGTAGTCGCCCGCGGGCAGCTCGCGTGGCTCGTCAGGCGTGTCGATTCCGTTCCAATGGATGAGCGTCGTCACGGTCGACATTGTAACGCCGACAGCGTGAGGTGGCACGCGCTCGGAGCACAAAACAGAAACGGGAGACGTGCTCTTCTTCACGCAGACTTGAAATGCACGTGTGGTGTGTGTTGCACGTCGCGGTGAGCCTACAATGCGTGCGTGGTCAACATACTCCTCGTCGCAACAGTCGCGACGGTCGCGGCGTGCTCGGCAGAGCGCGCTCAAACCGTCACGCTCCCTCCACAACCGAACATCGTCGCGACGTCTCCGACACCCACGCCGACGCATGTCGCCCAAACCGCGACGACTCGCGGCAGCAACGCATGCCTCATGCTCTACGAATGCGGATGCAACGCAGGCTGCACGAGAGTCGATGAACGCCTCGAGGACTTGAAACCCGGCATGAGCGTCGACGTGCTCTCCGGCCCGCTCGCGGGATCGTCGGTCTTCGTCGCGAAGAACCGCACCGCCGATGGAGACTCCGTGCTCACCGTGCAACGCGCCGATCCGAAATCGCCAATCCAGGTTTGCGCGAGCATGCGCACGCCGCTCGTCGGTTACCTCTGCGCGGTGAAGGACAGCGGCGCCGCACGCGCGTGCGCCACATGCGAGTAGAACTGTCCCGACTCGATTGCAAAAGCCGAAGCGGTGTCGATTGATGTGCGCTCGGCGCATGACGCGCCGATCAATCGTTGGGTGCTTGTTCCTGCTGCTTGGAGCGTGCGTCGGTGATTCGACCACGCCTGGTCCGGACGCTGGTGCGGATGCAAGCGCCGACGTCACGACGAACGACGCCGTCGTCGATCAGCAAACCGTCGACGCGGGCGCCGACACGACGGCGAACGACGCGACGGCCGCTCGGGGCTCACCGGGCAAGCTGCGCTTTGCGACACGAAGGCGCCGTGCCCGAACGGACACGCGTGCATCCCGGTGAAGGTCTCGCAGCCACCCGCGCTGCAGGGGCAAATCTTCGGCGTGTGCGCGCCCTGACATTTTCTCGGTCTTGTCGCTCGTCTTCGATCGAACTCATACGTTCCTTGTCGAATGTGGCAATCGGTGCGAGCGCACTAAGAGGTCTTCGCGCGAATCTTCTCCAACGCCGCGATGTCCGCGAGGTCTTGTGGACGCGCGGCTGCGCGCTTGTTGGCGATGAGAGCCTCGATGCCGATTACGGGACACCGTACGCCCTCACCGAAGTCGGCCTGCGTGTGCCTTGGCCACGCTTGCTCGAAGGTTACGCCCGAAATTTTCGTGAGCACGTCGATACGAAGCGGCTCACGTTGGGAGCGTTCTCGACGCTCGGCTCGACCCATACATCGAGATCCTTCGTCGCGCGCGGCCGACCATGCACGCCGACGGCCGACGATCATGAAGCGAACGTCAGCGGCGAGTAACGACCGCAACAGATCGAGAAAGTCGGGGTTCATCCGGTTCGCCAGGGTGCGCGAGGGACCACAGCTCGCGACTCAGCTCCCACGTCACGCGTGCGCGTTCATCGACGGGAATCGACAGCCAGAAGTCGACGTCGAAGTCGTCGGCCTCCTCCCACGAATGGAACACGTGCCCACGCCAGTTGGCTCGAGCTGCCTTGCGCGCCGCGGCGTCCACGGTTGCAAGTGTAGCACGCAACGTCTCCCGCTCGGCGGTCGCTCCTGTCTCGGTTCGAACGCGAGCGCCGTCGATGTGAAGCTAGAACCGCACACCAAGGTCCAAGATTGTTTCGAGCGCAGCTGCGGCGCCAAAACTGGTCGCAATCATCGTGGGCCCCACGAGCACATCGAGCGCGAACGCGCCAATGTCGAAGCTCGGTCCGAGACGCAACGCCAAATGAAAGAGCGCGATCGGTGAAGATGGATTGGGCAATGCGCCTGATGCAATGAAACCGCCACCCACGCCTCCAGCGGTCACCAGCGCGAACGCGCCCATACGGCCCGACGTGATGCGAGACCGGACTCCGATGTCGGCGTCGGCGAATCCGCCAAAGCCGCCGTAGCCGCTGGCTGCGCCTCCGAGAAGCGCGATGCGCCCACCAAGAAAGAAAAGGCGCTGCTCGCCAAACGCGTAGTGAACGCCGAGCGTGCCGCCGAATCCCCAAAGACTGCCCGCGGTGAACAGGATCGGTCCGCCTTCGATGCGCGCGGCGCTCGCCTTGTACGTCACGCTCTCGGTTTGCGCGGACGCGAGCGAAGGTGCGAGCGCGATCCACGCTGCGAGCAACATCCGTCGAGCGCGCATCAATCGATCGTGTCACGGAAGCTTGATCGCGTACTCCAGATTTCGAAGAGTGGTTGGCAGATTGCGATCGGTTATACGACGGGGGCGTGGCATCTTTCGTTCAAGTGGGCTTCGGATTCGTGCTGGTTGCGGTTTCGGCTGCGTGCAGACACGCGCCACCGCCGGATTGCAACGCGCTTGCTGCGGTGCCGCACGCGACGTACACGCCATCGAACGTGTTCGGCGAGCCGAGCTGCGCGATTCGTTGTGAAGCTGGCTGGCTCGACTGCGATCAGAGCGAGGCGAACGGCTGCGAGACGTCGGCCGTCGGTCGCGCGCCACACACCACGATCGAGCTCGGCGCCTTCACGGCGTGCACCGTCGGCTGCGAACGCGGCTGGTCCGATTGCGACGGCAACCTCCAGAACGGTTGCGAAGCGCAGAGCTGCACCGACTGAGACTCGATTATCAGCCGGCGCTCGATCGCGACCGGCGGAACATGCGCGCGGACAAGTACCAGAATGGCAGACTGAGCGCGAAGCACACCGCGCCGATCAACAGAGTGAGGATGCTCGGCGGCGGTCGATCGTTGGTCAGCGAGCCGTTCGACGGTTCCGCGGGATCGTAGAACATGCGAGCCGAGTCGTTTGCTTGGTAGCGCAGCCGGTGTCCGTCGTTCGCGTGGCCGAGACCCGCGTACTCGCTCGTGGTGATGTCGTAACTGCGACCGTCCACGTCGTAGTGAAACGTCGTGTCGGCGTACTGCGACCACCTGCCGTCCTGTTGCCGCTGATCGCGCAGCGCCGAGCGCGTGACCGTCGCGCTGGTCGACGGCCACGACCCATCCTCTGGCCAACTGCCGTTTCGTGTCGATTGATCGCGACGAGCATCACGCCGAGCAAGACGAGAACGAGCGCGAGCCCGGCGGGGATCGCGGACAGCCATCGGTCGTCTGCGGTGTCGTTCGCTTCGTTCATCTCACGACTGGACTCGCCAAGTGCATGACGATATCCCGGATCGATGTACGGACCGCAAGGCCAACCTGGTTACGCGCAAGCGCCGATGCAACCGATGCCGCCCGGCAAGAGCGGCTTCGTCACGATGATGCTCGCCATCGGGCCAGCCATTTTCGGCATCTGCGGGATCCACCGGATCTACACCGGCCACGTCGGGATCGGCATCGCGCAGTTCTTCACCTTCGGCGGCTGCGGGATTTGGCAGCTGATCGACATCATCTCCATCGTGATGGGCAAGTTCACTGACAAGCAAGGCCGCCCGCTGACGAAAGATCATCCGGTGCGGAAGCTGATGTGACGAGCTCGCTCAACAGCCGCAAGTCGGGCTCAGTGTGTTGTCACAAGAGACAGCGCGCCCATTCGAGCAACCGCCACGACAAAAACAAGTCGCTTGCGCATGCGGTCAGAATAACCGGAAGATCGATCTTCGTGCAGCTGTGGCGAGATACAGCATGCAGCTGGTGCTAAGCTGCCTGCATGAACGCACGAGCAAAGAAGCTGCTCGCAGAGGTACTCGAGCTTCCGCGCGACGAGCGCGCCGAGCTCGTTCGCGATGTCATCGCGACGCTCAGCGTGGAGGATGCAGACGCGGCGGCGGCGTGGGGTGAGCTCGTTCGTCAGCGTGCCGATGATGTCATCGCGGGACGCAATGTGGGGCTCGACGCGCGGCGCGCCGTCGCAGAAATGCGTGAGCGATTGCGCCACGAATGAGAGGCGTGCGGTTTCACGCGGCCGCCGCGGACGAAGTCGAGCAAACAGCGCGATGGTAACGATCGTGCATACGTTGACGTTGGGATCACTCTGGGCAACGCCGAACCAGTCGCCCCGACTATCGAAGGCCAACGGATCGTCGACGAACCGAACGTTGCTGTCATCGCGGTGGATGCGGGAAAGCAGAACGTTGGTGGCACGAGCTTCGGTTGCGCGGGCGCACCGCAAGCGAGCGCCATCGCGAAAATTAGCGCGCGCATCTCGAGTGTGAACCGGCACGTGCTCCGATGTTTGGGTCCCCGCGAGCATCCGTGCCGCGACAAGACGCGTGCGTTACCATTGCGGCGTGAGCTCCTTCGTTCGGGATAACGCGCGCGTCCGAACGAAACGAACGTGGCTGCTGGTGCTTGGTTCCATCGCCGGACTCGGCGGATTCGTGCCCTCTATCGTTGGCGCAACGTTCGCGGTGCAGGGGATTATCCCCGCATACTTGGGCGCGCTTCTCTACGTCGCGCCCATGGCGGGCATGTTCGCGCTGATGAGCGCTTGGAATCGCTGGTGGAATGATCGGCGCGGTCGCATTCGTGCAGACGAGAGCGGTCTCTGGCTGGACGATCGCTGCTTGGTCGCGCGCGCATCGCTTCGACACGGTTACGTTCGTCAAGAACAAGACCGCTACTTCGTCAGGCTCGGGCGCATGCTGCGACTCGTCGACGTCGAGGTCGCCAATGACGAAGACGGTCAAGCGCTACTCAGTGCGATGCGTCTCGATGCTGCGCGCTCTGTTGCGCAGTTCCCAATGCACTATGGCACGTGGCGCAGCGCATGGATTGGCGCGGGTCTCATGCTCGTCGCGTTTGGCATCCTCATCGGTATCCTCTACCGGTTCGCCACGACTCCAGAGGAAGTGTTCGCGGTGATCGTTCCCGCTGCCATCGTTGCCAACGTGTACGCGCTCAACGACTTTGTGCGCGTTGCAGTTGGGGCGGATGGGATTCGCGTCCGCCGTCTGCTCGCGCGCGCTCGGTTTGTCCCGTTTGCGGCGATCGACAACGTCGACACGGACGACCGCGACATCGAAATTCGACTGCGTGACGGCCGGCGAATCCATCTGCACCATCCTTCGGGCCGCGGGTGGAAGCCTCTCCTCTTTCGAGATCGCGCACTCGAAGGACGCAAGCTCGTCGAGCGACTGAAGGAGCAGCTCGCAGCTCACCGATCGCATGCAGGCGCCGACGGTGACAGGTTCTTGCGCGCCGGACGCGACACGCACGCGTGGATGCGAAGCGTTGCTGAAGCATCGGATACGCAAGCGTCGTTCCGAGCGCCCGCTGTTCCGGTCGAGGCTCTTTGGCGACTCGTCGAAGACACGACGGCACCACAGACCGTACGCGCTGGCGCAGCACTGGCGCTTCGAGAGCATCTCGACGACGTCGATCGCGCGCGTCTGCGCGTGAACGCCGACGCTTGCGTCGCTGCGCAGTTACGCGTCGCGCTCGAATCGGTTGCCTCTAAGGACGATGCCGAGCACATCGAACGCGCGTTTGATCGGCTCGTCGATGACCAGACCTGAGCCCTCAAGCGAGATCGAGTGATCTGGCGCGTGGCGTTCGCAGCACGGTCCGCGAGTGGCTGATCTCGAGTGTGTTGGTGATGCTGCACGCGGATCAATCTATCTTTGGGTATGGCTCACGTTCCGCGCTAGGCTTCCGACGTGGACGAAACCGGCGCATACACCGCGGAACGAGCGTCTGCGCTCTCAGGCGTGCCGCAGTCGACCATTCGGTGGTGGGCGAACCACGATGTTCTCGTGCCCTCCGTCTCACGTTCAAAGGTCGCGTTGTGGTCGTACCGTGATCTCATGTCGATACGCGTTCTCTATTGGCTTCGTCGACGCAAGACCACGACCGCTGGCGCGGCGATCCCGCGCTCGAGCATGAAGTCTGTTCGCAGAGCGCTCACGCAGCTGCGCTCTTTCGAGATGCCACTCGTCGACGAATTGGGCCATGTCAGCGTTCGCGTCAACGGCGACGGCGACATCTACATCGAGACGCGTCGAGGTCCCGAAACCGTGCTGGGTCAGCTTGGGCATGGAGACTTGATCGATCTCATTGCGCCCTTCGACACACGTGAAGGGCTTCATGGCCCGGACCTCGCGCGGCCTCGTCCGGAGCTGCGGATCAGCCCTGGCAAGCTCGGTGGCTCACCTCACGTCGCGCACACGCGGGTCGAGACGCGCGCCCTCAGCGCGCTAGCCGATGATGGCTTGAATGTGGCGACCATCAACCGACTCTATGCGTATCTCACGGGCACGCAGATCGCCGAAGCTCTCGACCTGGAAACGCAGCTCCAAAAGAATCTCCATATCGCAGCGTAAGACGTGGAACGCCGGCTCTTCGCGATCGATCACAATTTTCCAGAACCGCTGCTGACGACTCTGGCCGACATTCTTCCGGTCGAGTTCGTTCCGGTTCGCAAGATCGATACGTCGTTTTCAGATCTCGCCGACTGGGCTCTCCTACTGGCGTTGCACCAACACGACCGTCCGTGGGATGGCCTCGTCACGAACGACGATGCGATGCTGTCGCTCGCGAAAGAGATGACGGTGCTCCAGCAAACGCAGCTCACGCTTGTCGTCGCGAAAGGCGAGGGACACAACCCAGTTCGCGCGCTGGGTGTTCTCCTGTGCCACATGAATCACATCTGTCGGATGACCACGCGATCGCGCGCACAAATCTGGAGGCTCAGCGTGACGCAGAAGAACCATGAAGACCCGACTGCGTTTCTCGACAAGATTGCGCAACGGGCGAACACCACGGCGAGAGCGTTATTCGAAAAGCACAAGCTCACGGCGCGAGAGCTGGGCTCAGTGCGATGAATCGTAGTGGCATGCAGTTGATTCCGAAGCAGCGACCATCTCGGCGCAAACCCAACGTTGCGTTCGCCGCTTCCCGATCGATCCGTTCGATGACGGTTGCCGTTCGGCGCGAACGCGATCCCGCGGCACAAAGCAAAGCCCCCGGACACCTTGCGGCATCCGAGGGCTTCATCGTTACTGGGTCAGAGTTAACTGAGATCTTCTCTCAGAAATCCCCACCATGACCATGGCCAGCGTGTCCACCGCCGCCACCGTTCTTCTCCTCCTTCGGGCGCTCCGCAACGAGGCACTCGGTCGTGAGCATCAAGCTCGCAACGGAAGCCGCGTTTTGGAGTGCAGTGCGCACGACCTTCACCGGGTCGATGACGCCCATCTTGAGGAGATTGCCGTATTGGTCGCTCGCCGCGTTGTAGCCAAAGTCGTCTTTGCCTTCTTTGACCTTATTGACCACGATGGACCCTTCGAGACCCGCGTTGCCAACGATCTGGCGGAGCGGTTCTTCGATGGCGCGGCGGATGATGTTGACGCCGAACTTCTGCGCCTCATCCACTTTGAGGCCGTCGAGCGATGACTGCGCGCGGATGAGCGCGACGCCGCCGCCGGGGACGATGCCTTCTTCGACGGCCGCGCGCGTGGCGTGGAGCGCGTCTTCGACGCGGGCCTTCTTCTCCTTCATCTCGGTCTCGGTCGCAGCGCCGACCTTGACGACCGCGACGCCGCCCACGAGCTTCGCGAGGCGCTCTTGGAGCTTCTCGCGATCGTAGTCCGACGTGGTCGTCTCGATCTGCTTGCGGATCTCTTCGATGCGGCCGGTGATCTTTTCTTTCTCACCTGCGCCGTCGACGATGGTCGTGTTGTCTTTGTCGAGCGTGACGCGCTTGGCGCGGCCGAGATCGGAGATCGTGACGTTCTCGAGCTTGAGCCCGAGCTCTTCTGCAATCACCTGTCCACCGGTGAGTGTAGCGATGTCTTTCAACATCTCCTTGCGGCGGTCGCCGAAGCCCGGCGCCTTCGCTGCGGCGCAGTGAAGCGTGCCGCGGAGCTTGTTGACGACGAGCGTCGCGAGAGCCTCGCCCTCGATGTCCTCGGCGATGATCACGAGCGGTTTCTGGCTGCGCGCAATCGCCTCGAGCACCGGGAGGAGATCCTTCATGTTCGAGATCTTCTTCTCGCTGATGAGGATGAATGCGTCCTCGAGGACCGCTTCCATGCGCTCCGGATCCGTGACGAAGTACGGCGAGAGGTAGCCGCGGTCGAACTGCATGCCTTCGACGACGTCGAGCGTCGTCTCTGCGGTCTTCGACTCTTCGACCGTGATGACGCCTTCTTTGCCGACCTTCGCCATCGCCTCGGCGAGCTTGCCGCCGATTTCGGTGTCGCCGTTGGCGCTGATGGTGCCGACGTTTTCGATCTCTTTCGGATCCTTCGTCTGCTTCGCCATCTTCTTCAGGTTCTCGACGATGGCTTCAACGGCCTTGTCGATGCCGCGCTTGATCTCCATCGGGTTGTGGCCCGCGGCGACGAGCTTCGAGCCCTCGCGGTAGATCGCTTGCGCGAGAACGGTCGCCGTGGTCGTGCCGTCGCCGGCGACGTCGCTCGTCTTCGAAGCGACTTCTTTGACCATCTGCGCGCCCATGTTCTCGAAGCGGTTCTCGAGCTCGATCTCCTTGGCGACGGTGACGCCGTCCTTGGTGACCGTCGGCGAGCCGAAGCTCTTCTCGATGACGACGTTGCGACCCTTGGGGCCGAGCGTGACCTTGACCGCATCCGCGAGCGCGTTGACGCCGGCGAGGATGAGATTGCGTGCGGATTCCGTGTAGACGATTTCTTTGGCTGACATGTTCTTAATCCCTCACTTCGTGACCACGCCGAGGATGTCGTCCTCGCGGAGAATCAGGCGGTCTTCGCCGTCGATCTTCACTTCGGTGCCGCTGTACTTGCCGAACAACACGATGTCGTCGACCTTGACGTCGAGCGGACGAACCTTGCCGTCCTCCATCACCTTGCCGTTGCCGACGGCGATCACTTTGCCCTCGATGGGCTTCTCTTTGGCGGTGTCCGGAATGATGATTCCGCCCTTGGTTTTCTCTTCCTCTTTGACTCGCTGCACGATCACGCGGTCTTGAAGGGGACGAATGCTGGCCATGTTGAGCTCTCCTGTGAGTGTGCGGCGTTTGTTAGCAGTCGACTGCGCCGAGTGCCAATGCCGGCGACCGGCAACATAAGCGTGAGCGTTTGGGCGTCAAGACCGAAGCGATGCGAATTGGCGGGTGCCCGTCGCGTCTGCCAGCACGCGAGGTGGCTAACTGTGTGACATTCAAGGAATTTTGTTTTTTCCCCAGCGTGCCGTATGGATCGAGTGAAGCCATGCCCATCGTGGCAGCCGATTCCATCGCGAGCTTTTTCGACGAGGTCCTCGAGGACGCACTCAAGGTTCGCAAGGTGGACGCTTCGCAAAGCGCGGCTCGCTACTTGGTCGGCGTGCTCGCGGACTACGCGCATCCCGACGAGGGACATCCGCTCGGCAAACCGCTCGCGCTCTCCTTACAAGAGGCGCTCGTCACGCACGCGCCGGCCGAACGCTTCGAGCGATTGCGCCAGCTCGGCGACGCCGTCCTCTATGCGAGCGGTTTCTTCGCGGACCACTTCGCCGCACGCGGCCTCGAGACGCGTTACGTGTCGTCGATCGGAATGCGCGCTTACGTCTCCGCGGGCGCGATGCTCAGCGCGGGAACGACGAAGACGCATTTGTTCGAAGAGCTCGCGAATCGATTCGACGAGTTCGCATCCGTCTTCTCCGAAGTCGCCGAGCGCACGCTCGCGCAACAGAGCTCGCGCGATTTGGTGAAGCTCTACGAGCGTTGGCTGAAGACCGGCAGCGAGACCGTCGCGGGCGCGCTCGTCGAGCACGGGATTTTCCCCGGCTCGCGCGCCAAAGGGATTCAGTGACTCAGTCGCTGCGCGGGTTCGGCGTCGACATCGTTCGTGAGCGCGAGAATCTTGGAGCGGAGCGTAGAGATTCGAGTGAGCAGGGGTTTGGGGGCGCAGCCCCCAATGTGAAACTTGCTTGCAGAGTGCAATCGTCGATCGAGGGGTTTTACGGCATCGAGCGCATCGCGGACGTCGCGCACTTCGTGAAGCCGGCGGGCGAGGGCCAGCGAGAGAAGCTCCTCGTGCGCGCGGCGAGCGACGGGGCGATCGAGATGATGCTGCACCTTCCGAAGACTGCGGGCGATCTCGATGGCGTGTGCCAAATCATCGAAGGCGTGAGTCACTTCGTGTACGTCGCGACACGCGCGTCACAAGACCGCACGGCGACCGCGCTCGAGCTCGAGATACAAGCGGAAGTCGACAAGTGGGTCGTGCTCGCGGGCGAGGTGGAGTCGCTCGACGTGCAGAAGAGCGCGCTATTGCGCGAGAGGCTTTATGAGCGTGTCGCGTATGTGCATATCGAGGACAGCGAGCTCGGCGAGCGCTATCGCGTTGCGAATCGCGCCGCGCTGAGGTTCTTGCGAAGGCTCGAGCGGACGCACGTGGCGGAGAGGCGCTTTGCGGACTTGCGCCGTGAGCTCAACGAGTTTTTTCGCAGTGGTCAGGAAGCAAAGCTCCGCCACGCGTGGTAGTGCGAATCATGGCTACCGCCAAGGACGTGATGACGCCATCTCCCATCGCCATCGACGCGAGCGCGCCGGTGTCGAAGGCCGTCGAGCCTACGTACGCTCATTTGAATCACCGCGCCGCCGTCTTGAGCGTGTGCGCTGGCCTCTTCGCCAAGTCGTGACATTCTGTGCGGCATGCGCGCTCTCATCGTTCTCATGATGGGGCTCGGCGCGGCATGTTCCAGCGCGAACGGTCCGTGCTCGGGCACGGCGGACGCATCGGGCGTCGCGCTCTCATGCGCCGTAGATGCGGATTGTGGCCACGGTCAGCAATGCCTTTTTCCAATCGGGTGCTGCTCGGCGAGCGGACAATGCAAGACAGCGCCTTTGTCGGTACCGTTCTGCAATGAGTCGCCATTCGAAACGTGCGGATGCGGTTCGACCGCATACTCAGGTGGCTGCAGTGGCCTTCCAGAAGGGTTTGCGACCGCACCGACCACTGGCGCTCCGTGCCCGTGACTCAACGAGTTCCGATTAGCCTTTGCGGCGGCGCAGCCAAACTGCCCGAGCGACGAACACGGAGAGCAGCGCGAGGAGCCACTCGAGCGAGCTCGTTGACGACGCTTGCGTGTTGCACGCGCAACCCGACGGCGGGGGAACTGCAGCATCATCACTGCCGCATGGGAAATGCGTGCAATAGCAGCTGGTCGGAGGAATGCAGGCGGCGTCATAATGCGGAAGACCCGAGTCTGTCACAGCCGCATCCGCGGCACTCTCGAGCGGAGCGTCGCTCGATTCATTGACGTCGGTCGCGCCATCCGCAGCGTCCGTCGATCCGCCGTCATCCGCGGCGGCATCAACAGTCAGTGACGCATACGCAGACAGAGATAGTGTCGCGACGATCCCGACCGCCAGAAGGCGCACGAGTGCGCTCATCGGATGATTCTAGACTCGTGGTAGCGTCCGGTCGAACGAGGGAGCAAATGGACCTTTCGTCTTGTGGTGCGATCCTCACGGGGGCGTCGCGTGGGATTGGTGTCAGCATCGCCGAGGCGCTTGCGGCGCGTGGCGCACGTCTCGTGCTTGCGGCGCGCAGCGAAGGCGCGCTCGAGGAGGTTCGCGACAAGCTGGTGCGCAACGGCGCGAAGGTCACTGTCGTGCCGACCGACGTCGCGGATGTTCAAGACCTCGAACGACTCGTGACGCGCGCGCGCGCCGAGCTCGGATCGATCGATGTCGTCGTCAACAACGCAGCGATCGAGCTAACCGAGTATTACGAAGAGCTCGCGATCGCCGACATCGAACGAACGCTGCGGGTGAATCTCTTCGCGCCCATGGCGCTGACGCGCATGGTCCTGCCCGACATGGTCGCGCGCAATCGCGGTCACATCGTCAACATCGCATCGCTCGCCGGGCTCGGAGCCACCCCGTTCAGCGAGCCTTATGGCGCGAGCAAACACGGGCTCGTGGGGTTCACGCGTTGTCTTCGCGCGAGCTTGCAATCACAAGGCAGCCACGTGAGCGCGTCGGTCGTGTGCCCCGGCTTCGTGAGCGACGCGGGCATGTACGCCGACATGAGCCAAACCGTTGGCGTCACTGCGCCAGCGATGATGGGCACGTGCACGCCGGAGTCCGTCGCCTCCGCGACCGTGCGCGCAATCGAGCGAGATGCGCCCGAGGTAATCGTCAATACGCGACCCGTCCGTCCCATGCTCGTGATCGGGACGGCGATGCCGCGTCTCGCGGAATGGATCGGTCGTGCGACGCGCGTCGATGAGACGTTTCGAAGAGTCGCGGATTGGCGACTCGAGCAGCGCAAAGCGCTCAAGCCTTAAGGACCATCGCGTAGCGACGCTTCGAGTGTGTCGAGCAGCGTGTGCGATTCGCGGGCAGAAGGGAATCCCGCAATGCGAATCCAATCGCGCGGGATTTCGCTCGAGAGCGTACGACGCAGCGACGCCATGGCGCGCTCGCGCGCGCGTCGAACGCGCAGAGCGGCGCGCTCGTCGAGGCGTCGCGTGCAGAATGCATCGATTGCGAACGAGAGCTCCGCGTGGCGCGTTTCATCGCGCGCGATGGTCTCCATCGCTTCGCGAATCGCGGCGTCGGTTGCGTGACGCGCTTGCCACGTCGCGACGAGCGCGCCGAACGTCTCACGCACGCAGCCTTCGATTGCGTTCTCGCGCGCGAGCGCTTCGAGCGATCGGGACTTGGAAGCGCGCAATCGCACCGCGGGCGGCTTTGCGCCAAAGCGCGTAGCGAGGCGAGTCATCATGCGAGCATGTCGCGTCTCGTCGCGCGACGCGCGGTCGGCCGCGCGAACGAGATGTCGCGGCGCGCCGAACGCGCGGAGCTCATCGCGCAAACGCGTGAACGCGGGAATGGACGCGGCCTCGAGATGCGCGCCATGCGCGAAGTACGCCCCGAGTGGGTTCGTCGCGCGAAGCTTCGGTTTGCGCAATCCGACGGGACGCCTCCCCGAGCCGCCGACGCACTGACAAAGAACGAACACGGCACCCGCATCGACGGCGTTCTCCATGCCCGCGTCGATCATGCCCGCATCCAAAAATACATCGAGCCACACTTGCGGAATCACCGCGCAGAGATCGTCGGGCGACGCGAGGCAGATTTGATCGCAGCGATTGAGCACGCCTGCGTCGTCGAACGTGTCGCCCGGCGGGAGACCACACGGGACGAAGTAATAATCATAACAAGACTCGGTGAAGAACTGCGACGGCGGTCCGGCTTCGCACCAATCGACATACGAATCGCGCGCGGCGTCGACGACGTCCGATCGCGCGTCGAGAATCGTCGAGTCCGAGTCGGTGGTGGCATCGCTCGGACCGCTCGCATCGAGCGGGACGCGATCCTCGTCGCATCCAATCGACGCCGCGGACACGCTCGCAACGAGCGCTTGAAAGAGGGGAGCGAGGCGTCGCACGCGCAATATTGTACATTCTTCATGTAGTCGATGGACAGTCGCGTCTTTCTCTGCGGGCCCGCCCTCGGTGGGAAGACAACGGTATTGGCTGCGTTGGCGAAGTCGCGATCGACGCCGATTTGCAATTCGAGGCGAGCGAACGCGGTGACCTCGCCCAAAGTCGCGGCCTCCGAACAACTGTGGATGGCGTGGAGTTCGCGGCGATCGTGGGCCCGGTTTGGAATACTCAAACGACGTTGAACCTGATCGCGCGACCTCGCTATTTTGTTCACAAGGTGGACGAGATGTCGAACGCGCCCACTCAAGGGTTCGTCATCTTCACGAAGCAAGACCTCTTGTCGCGTTTTCCGAGCGTGAGCGCGTCGACTCTAGTTGCCAATAGGCGATTCGAGACATGGCGCAGATTCGAGACGCGACACGATCGGCCGGAGTCGCTCATTCACCCGTTTCGATGTCGGCTCGAAAGCGGCAATTACGGATAACCTCGTCGCTCGTGAAGAAGATGATATCTTGGTGGCCGAATGACCCACTCACGCTTCGCGCTCGCATGGGTGGCGGCGCTCGGAGCGTGCGGCGGAACCATCACATCGGATGACGCTGGGTCGGATGCATCGGATGGAGGAGCACTCGACTCATCGTTTGATGTAGTGAGCGAGACCGACGGCGGGCCGGTCGTGACGGCAGTTGCGGCGGGCTTCAATTTCACGTGCGCCCTGTCGACTCAGGCGCAAGTGAAGTGTTGGGGGGCGAACAACTGGGGGCAGCTGGGAAACGGCACGGTGAGCACGTGGTCCTTGCCGCTTGGCTTGGCGATCGACTCCACGGCGTTCACTGGTCTATCCGTGACGGTGCAGCTCGATGGCAATGCTCACGCATGCGCTCCAACCGCCAGCGGAGATTTGTACTGCTGGGGAGACAATTACTATGCGGAGCTGGGGAACGGTGTGGTGAGCAGCCTCGGCGATGCGGCGGTGCCAATGCCGATAAAGGCTCAAGCTCTGCCACCTAGCGCGATGTGCGCGTGTGGGCCTACCTACACGTGTGCGTTGGCTAACTCCGGAAACGTCTATTGTTGGGGAGACACGAACAGCGGCGAGTTGGGAATCGGTACGCCCGAAGGGGGTTTGCCCCCATATCTCACGACGCCGACACAAGTTACTCTGCCCCAGGCTGCTACGGCTGTCGCTGCGGGTGACCAAACGACGTGCGCCATCGTAGGCGGCGAAGTGTGGTGTTGGGGATTCAATGCTGATGGCGAATGCGGTGATGGAACGATGACGAGTCCGCGCTGGTCGCCAGTCCAGGCCCAAGGGCTCGCGTCGGTTACGGCGGTGAGCGTCGGGATTACGCACGCGTGCGCCGTGGCGGGCGGGGATGTCTACTGTTGGGGGTCGGGCTTCCTCGGCGACGGGAACAATTTCTCCACGTCGACGTCGCCGAAGCTCGTTCCGGGCCTTGAAAACGTTACTTCCGTAACGGCTGGCGGCGGTTACACATGCGTTCTCTTCACGAGCGGGACGGTCAAGTGTTGGGGGAGCAATGCGCGGGGAAACCTCGGCGATGGAACCCTCACCGACCAGTACGCGCCCGTTTCCGTTCAAGGCCTTCCGCCTGCCATCGCCATCTCGGCGGGGCTCCAGCACACGTGCGCACTCACTGCATCTCATCAAGTCATGTGCTGGGGTGACAACCGTTGGGGCGAGCTCGGCGCGAACCAGATGGATGGTGGCGCACCACCATCGCTGTCTCCGGTCACGGTGCTTGGCGTTCCTTGAACCTCAAGGAATCTTGGGGCACTGACCGTTCATTGGCGTCTCGCAGAAATATGCGCTGAGCGGACCGCCATCGAAGTTGTGCGTCGGCTCGGAGCAGCAGAGCAAACCCTTTTGGCATAGGTTGTTGTTCGGATCGCACGTCGAGCCCGAGCCGAGACCGCCGTCACCTGAGGTCACGTCGCTCGTCGACGAGTCGTTCGGTGCTGCGTCGTTCGTGCTCGAGTCGGTCGAGGCGTCCGACGCGCCGTCGTTCGATTGCGAACCGTCGGTCGATGCGTCGTCACCCGTCGTCGTCGAGCTGCCACACGCGACCAAAAGCAAAGTGAGGAAAAGCTTCTTCATGGTTCTACATGGTAACACGCCATTTCGATGGTCGAGATGGTGGTGGCCACGTCGGACGCGGTGCATACGCGCTTCGTCGAAGCGTCGTATCCAGCGCCAATGATGTCGAGCGGATGCGCGAGCTCGGTCTTCGTTCGGCCGTATGCGCCAAACGCCGTGTCGGGCGAGCCGTCCGCGAGCAAACGCGCGAGCATGATGCCTTGGTTGGTTTGCGTGGTGATGCTCGCGACCACGACGATCTTGCCGGATTGAAGCGGGAAAATCACGACGGGAATGATCGTCGCCGTTTCTCCCGAATCCACGGAGACGGTGCCGGCGTTGCCGAACGTCGTATCGATCGTGCTGTCGGCGAGGAAGCGCATGAGCGAAAGCGTCGTCGCGGATGACGAGGCGAGCAAGCGAGCGTTCGCGTCGACTGCGATGCGTCCGACGCCGTTCGCAACGATGGCGCTGAAAGTTTGGATGGGCGCATAGAGACCCGGCGAGGTGACGCTCCATTTTTGGACCGTCGGCGGCGCGCCCGACACGCCAACGAACGCGGAGCCTTGAAACGATGCGAGCGCGGTGGCGCTCGAGACGGACGATGACGTCGTGACTTGGAACGAGCCGTCGAAATGGAAGAATGCGTCGCTGCCGACGAGGAAACCGCCGGAGCCGTCCCACGCGCCGAATGATTCGCGCGGCAGTTGATTCGTCATCACGTGACCGCTCGGATCGAGGACGAGCGTGTTCGACGTCGTCAGCGCGAGGACGTTGCCGCTGGAGCTCACGTCGAGGGAGAGGACGGGATCGAAGGCGGCGTCGGGCGCGAACGTGGAGTCGAGCGTTCCGTCCGCGTGGACGCGCGCGAGGAGACCGTGCGCCGAGTCGAGCTCGCCGCCGACGATCCAACTGCCGTTGCCGCCGGAGGTGAACGCGAGCGCGTCGGCGCTCGTCGTGAAAGGAACCGTCATGATGCCGTTCGTGCCGAACGTCGGATCGAGCGCGCCGTCGGCTGACGAGACCTCGATCGTCGTCGTCGCGCTGCCTGCCGACACGTTTCCGATCGTCGCTGCGACGCTCGCGTGAAATTCGGAGACGGGCGCATCGGCCGTCGCGGCGATCGTGAACGTGACCTTGGACTGACCGGACCACGTGACCGGCGAAGTGCTGAGGCCGCTCGGGAGCGGCGCGATCGTGATCGTCGCGGGGCCGGTGTTGTCCGACGTCAGCGAAGAGACGGTGACGTCGAGCGTGGCCGAGCCGCCTTCGATGATGACGACGAGCGGCTGCGGGATCATGTTCAGCTGGAGCGCGCTCGCATCGGGCTGCGGCGGCAAATGCACGCACGCGATCGGCACAAAAATAAGGGTAAGTAGCGATCGCTTCACGTTCGAAGATTACCATGCCATAAATCAGAGCGAGCGATGACTCAGGCGATGCCGCACGTGCGCGCGAGTGCGATCCTCGCGCGGCTTCGCTGGATCGAGGAGCACCACGGGCGCGAGGCGAAGCGCGCGGTGCTCGTGACGCTCTCGCCGACTCACGCGACGGCGATCCTCGCCGCGACGAGCCCGTCGCTTTGGGTTCCGTTCGACGCGTTCATCGCGTTGTGCGTGGCGATCGATCGCGCGTACGGCTCGGGCGATCTCGCGCTGTGCCGCGTGCTCGGGCGATACGCGGCGCACGTGAACCTCACGACGATCTATCGCATCTTCTACAAGCTCGGCAGCTTCCGCTACATCATCTCGAAGGCGACCGCCGTGTGGTCGACGCACTACGACTCGGGCATCGCGAGCACGCACGACATTCCGAACGGCGCGGCCTTCGTCGTCGAGCAATTCGCGATGCCGCATCGCGCGCATTGTCTGTCGGTGCTCGGGTGGATGGAGGAGTCCGCGGTGATCAGCGGCGTGAAGGTGCTCGCCGCGCGCGAATCGCGATGCCGTTTGCGTGGCGATACGGCGTGCGAGTTCCAAGTCGAGTACAAATAAATCCATCATGTTCTTTCAAACGCCTCCCGACCTCGGCAATACGTTCGACGACGACCGCATGCTGCGGAGCTTTCTCGCGCGGAAAATTCCGGGCGACGCGCGCGCGCACATCGAAGGCGAGCTGCGCGAGGCCGGCGCGATTTCGGGCGGGCCGCTCCATCGCCGCGCGCTCGAAGAAGTCCGCGACGAGCCGAAGCTCGTGTCGTGGGACGCGTGGGGTCATCGCGTCGATCGCATCGAGGTGTCGTCGCTCTGGAAAGAGGCGGCGAAGATCGCGGCCGAGCGCGGCGTCGTCGGCGCGGCGTACGAGCGGAAGTTCGGCGAGCACTCGCGCGTGCTTCAGTTCGCGCTCGTGTATTTGCTGGAGCCTTCGTGGCACGTGTACTCGTGTCCGCTCGCGATGACGGACGGCGCGGCGCGCACGCTCGTCGCGTCGGGCAACGCGGCGCTCATCGAGCGCGCAGTTCCTCGGCTCACGGCGCGCGATCCGAACAAAGCGTGGACGAGCGGGCAGTGGATGACGGAGCGCACCGGCGGATCCGACGTCGCGATCTCGGAGACGATCGCGAAAGCCGACGGCGACAAGTTTCGTTTGTTCGGAACGAAATGGTTTTCATCCGCGACGACCTCGCAAATGGCGCTCACGCTCGCGCGCCCCGAAGGGAATCCCGCGAGCGGCGGCGGGCTCGCGCTGTTTTATCTCGAAGTGAAGAACGAAGACGGGTCGCCCAACGGCGTCTACGTGAATCGTTTGAAGGACAAGCTCGGCACACGCATGGTGCCGACGGCGGAGCTCTCGCTCGAGGGCGCGCTCGCCACGCCCGTCATCGGCACGCGCGACGGCATCAAGCACATCACGCCGATGCTCACGACGACGCGCACGTGGAACGCGGTGTGCGCCGTGGCGGGCATGCGTCGCTCGGTGACGCTCGCGACGGACTACGCGAAGAAGCGCGTCGCGTTCGGCGCGCCGCTCATCGACAAGACGCTCCACGTCGACACGCTCGGGTGGATGGCCGCGGAGACGTGGGCCGCGTTCATGCTCGCATATCGCGCCGTCGAGCTCATCGGCCGCGAAGAGGCGCGCACCATCACCGAAGACGAGCAGCAGCTCCTCCGCATGGTGGTTCCGCTCGCGAAGCTGACGACGGGCAAGCAAGCGGTCGCCGTGACGAGCGAAGCGCTCGAAGCGTTCGGCGGCGCGGGCTACGTCGAGGACACGGGTCTCCCGCGCATGCTGCGCGACGCGCAAGTGCTCCCGATTTGGGAAGGCACGACGAACGTGCTCTCGCTGGACGTGCTCCGCGTGCTCGCGCGCGGCGGCTCGATCGAGCCTATTTCACGGGAGATCGCGCGATGCGTGCAGAATACACGCGATGCGTCGCTGCGCACGGCGGCGGAGCTCGCGCAGCGCGCGCTCGGTCACGCGACGGAGTGGATCGCGGCGCACGCGGGGAACGTGGCGGAGGTGGAGCAAGGCGCGCGGCGGTTCGCGCTCACGCTCGGCCGCGCGCTCGAGCTCGCGCTCTTGTGCGAGCACGCGCAGTGGGCGATCGACAACGAGAAGGATGGGCGCTTCGCGGCGGCCGCGCGCATCTTCGCGCGCACCGCGATCGACCTCGTTCAAGACGTGTCGATCGACGATGCGCGCGCCGCGCTCGGCGTGTGACGACTAGGGAAGCGAGCCCGCTTGCACGGGCGTGGTGTAGCAAACGCCGGCGTCGTTGTTGCCACAGCCCAAGGCCACGCCCGCGTCCGCGGCGGGATTGATCATCGTGTAGTTGTCCTGGCCCCAGCCGGAGACGACGCCCTTCGCGCCGAGTGCGAGCGTGCCCGCGCCGTATTGATATTCGATGAGGTTCAAGCCGTTGCCGCCGACCTTCACGTCCGTCGCGGCGATGCCCGTGAGCTTCGTCGGACCGATGCAGACTTCTTGAACCCCGCACGCCGTCGCTGTTCCGGGGTTTTGATCGCTGAGGCCGTTGCCGATCGCGCCCGTCGACGTGTCGCCCCAACACCAAACGTTGTTCGAAGTGTCGACGCCGCAAGCGTGTGGCGCTGCCGCGCTGAACGCGACGAGATTCGGCACGTTTGCGACCGCGGTGGGTGTGGCGACGAATCCGCCGTCTCCCGGGTACGCCGGTGGGTACGCGATGATTGCTTTTCCGTTGTTGCCCCAGCACGAAAGAACGCCGCCCGTGTCGAGCACGCACGTGAAGTCTGGGCCGCCGACGACGTGCTTCACGTTGACCGCGCCCAAACCTCCGGCTTGAAGCGGCGTGTGGTTCCACTTGCCGTAGACGCTCGACGAGTCGTTGTTCGTGCCGGGCGCGTGACCGAGCTCGCCGTTGTTGTTCATGCCCCAGCACCAAACCGTGTGATCCGTCTTTGCCGCGCATACGTGAGGAGCGACGTTTCCCGATGGAGAGACGTTGATCTCGGTGACGTTGCCCGTGAGCGCTTCGAACGGCGTGTACGTGGCCATGTTCTCCTGGCCATTGCCGAGCATGCCGTAGTTGCCGTCTCCCCAGCAAAACGCGTTGCCCGTCGTCGTGACGGCGCACGTCGTCGTGCCGTTCGTCGAGGCTTGCGCGACGGGATCGGCGAGGACGACTTGTGTCGCCGTGTCGAGACACTGTTTGTTCGCCGTGCCCGGGCACGTCTTGTCGGGCGAGCCCGAGTTTTGAGTGTAGTTGGCGTGACCGAGCTGACCTGCGCCGTTGAACCCCCAACAATAAAGGTTTTGCGCGACGATTGCGCACGAGTCCGTGCCAGCCGCGATGATTTGCGACGCGGCCCCCGCGAGCGTGACCTTGTTGTATTGCGCGCGGCACTTGGCGCTCGTGTAGTAGACGCACGGGCCGTCGGCCGCGGAGGTCTCGCCGAGTTGCATCTGATCGCTCTCGCCGCGACACCACACCGAGCCGTCGTGGAGGAGGATGCAGTTGTGCGAGGTGCCTCGTGCGATCTGTGTGACCACGTTTCCGCAAATGCCGGCCGTGCACGTGTAGCTCGTCTCGCATGTCGTGCCGCACGTGCCGCAGTTCGCGTTGTCGGTCTGCGTGTCGACGCACGCGTTTCCGCACGCGGTCGCGGCCGCGTCGCACGTCGGCGGCTTCACGACGTCGGACGCGCTGTCGCTGCCACCGTCGTTGTTGGTCGTCACGTCGTTGCCGCCGTCGGTGGGCGTGACGTTCGAATCACCCACGCACTGCGTGAGCCACGCTACGGAGCTGAGGACACCAAGACCGACGACGACGTGAAAGTGACGCATGGAAGAGACCTCCCGAAACTTCCACCGTTATCACATCTCCGCCCTTTCCTACACGTGCAACGACTTCATCACCTCACTACCAACGTTGAACACCATCGCGACGACATCCATCGCGACAGCGACGCCGCCGCAAACCGTCCCCGCGATGGCCATGCCCTTGCCGCCCATCTGACCCTGGCTGCCGTTGATCTGCCCGATGGCCACGATGCCCATCACGAGCGCGACGATCGAAAGCGGAATCCCCAACAGGCCGCAGCAACAACCAGGAACGATCGCGAGGATGCCGCAAATCATCGACGCGATCGCGAGGCCGTTGTTCTTCGGCGGTGGCTGACCGACGAACATCGGGTTCATCGGGTTCGGCGGAGGCGCCATCGGAGGCGTGCCAGGCGGCGGACCGTAACCGAAGGGCGGAGGCGTGAAGCCGGGCGGTTGATTCACGACGTCACCATGTTGATGCCGATCAGCACGGCCCAGAGCACCGTCGGAATGAGCGCGACGATTCCGCAGATCAATCCCGCGAGCGCCATGCCGTTGCCGGAGAGCGCGCCGCTCGATTTTTTGATTTGCGACATCGCGAGCGCGCCCGTCGGGATCGACACGGCGGACAAAACGAACGCGAGCGGCGCCGCGAGAAAAACGAGGAAGCAGCACACCCAGCTTCCGATGCCGCAGACGAGCGCCAAAACTCCCGTGACGAGCGACGTGATCGCGAGCGGGCTCGTGCGCGACGCCGGACCCATGGGCGGCATCATCGGGTTCATCGGATTCGGCGGCGGTCCACCCATCGGGGGCGGGCCGTAACCGTAAGGAGGCGCGCCACCGTATCCTTGTGGTGGTCCGTAACCGCCGGGCGGACCGTAACCGCCAGGTGGACCGTAACCCGCTGTGTGAATCGTGGTGTTCATCCGCGTCCGGCTTCGAGCCTACCACCTGCTACGGTTTGCGCGTGAGCAAGCTCCCTCGTCACCGCGATGCGTGGACCGCGCGCGCCGCGATCGTGGCGCTCGTGTGGGCGCTCGCACCGGCGATGGTGTTCGGGACGAATCAACCGTGCAGCGTCGCGACGGTGCTGCATCGACCTTGTCCGGGTTGCGGGCTCACGCGCGCGACGCTCCTCCTCCTTCATGGTGACGTTCGCGCGTCGCTCGCGATGCATCCGCTCGCGCTGCCGATGATCGCGTGCTGGGCGGCGATCGCCTTCGCGACGATTCGCGCGACGTGGATCGAGGGCGTGCCGTGGAATTTTTTCCGCGCGCGATTCGGGCGCGGCGCGGTGATCGCGACGGGCGTCGCGTACGTCGCGCTCGTCGCGCTGTGGGCGATGCGCGAAGGCGGCTTTTTCGGCGGCCGCGTTCCCGTATGATGAAGTCATGAAGGTGACCGTGATGATCTCGGTGCGCGGCAAAGAGGTCCCCGCGACGGAAGTCGCCGACAAGAAGATGAGCGCGGCGCTCGTGCAGATGGGAAGCGCGATCGGTAAGAAGCTCGACGGCGTGACGTGTCCGGCGCACGGCAAACCACCGACGAACGTGCGCCTCCACGTGAGCGCGTCGGGCGACGGGGACCTGCGCTACGACTCGTGTTGCGAAGCGCTCGGCAAAGCGGTCGCGCGCGCGACGTCGTGACGCCGCTCGAGTGGAAGACGTTCTATCGCGACGAGCGCGCACGGCTCGGGAAGGACGCGATGCGCGCGATGATCGAACGCGCGCCGCGCGTCGAGATCGCGGAAGGACGCGCGCTGATCTTTCCGCACACGCGGCTCGAGATCACGGGGACGCAAGTCGGCGCGGTCGTGAAGGCGCTCGTCGCGAGCGGCGCGGATGAAGTCGTGGCGATCGGGGTCCTCCACGGGAAATCCGTCGATGAGGAGTTCTCGCTCGACGCGTTCGACGCGATGCTCGCGCTCGCCGCGGAGATGACGGGCCGCGCCGCGCCGCGCGTGCGCAAGGTGTTCCCCGCGAGTCGCGACGAAGACGTCGGGCGAATCGCGTTGCCCATCGTCGCGACCGCGGATCCGATTCATCACGGCGTCGGATACGAGACACCCGATCCGATCGACGCGCGCGATGCCGACGCGTTCGCGCGCGACTCGATCGCGACGCAGCTTCGCGCGCTCGCATCGCACGACTTCGAAGCGTTCGCCGCGGAGTGCGCGCGCGTTCGATCCGATTTCAAAAATTCCGGGCCCGTGCTGGCGCGCGCGCTCGGTCGAGACTTTTCGTTCGACGTGATCGATCTCGCGCTCGTCGATTACTCGGAAGCGCTCGCCGCGCCATCGCCGACGTGGGTCGCGGGCGCGCTGATCTCGATCGCCATCGGCGCCGGAGCTACGTAGGCGGGAACGCGAGCGCGACGTACTGCGGCGTGCCGGGCCCGACGGGACCCCACTCCTGAACCCAACCTTGCACCGTTCCCGCCCACGTCGTCGGGTGACCGACGAGCGTCGCGGTTCCGCATGTCGAGCATCGCGTTTGGAATCGCTCCGTCGCCACCATGCTGTACGGCGTGCCCGGCGAGGCTGGTGTTCCCTTCGTTTGATAAATTCGAAACACGAGCTGCCACGACTGCTGCCTGCACCCCGCGCACGCGAACGGGTACGACCCGACGCGATGCTCCCACGTCGAGAGCTGCTCGGAAGCGAGGAGGTACCAGAGCATGCCGGATAGCGTATGCTCCCGAGCCCATGGCCGCGAAGAAGAAAAAGAAGACGAAGCTCGCTCCTCCCAAAAAGAAGAAGAAGATCGCTGCGAAGAAAAAGGTCGCGCCGAAAAAGAAGAAGGTCGCACCGAAGAAGAAGGCCGCGCCGAAGAAGAAGCCGAAGAAGGTCGCAAAGAAAAAAGCGATTCGGCGAAGCGACGGCCACGGTCATCTCGATCCGAAATACAAAAAAGATTTGCTCGCGGAGAGCGGCGGGGACCCGGGGCTCAAAGATGCGAAGCGCGGGGCCTTCAAGGTGAAGGACGACTCGTACGCCGAGGATCTGGGGCAAGAGGTCGTCGGTGAAGCGACGTCGGGCGAAGACGAGAAAGAAGATCTCGAGAATCGCATCGGCGAAGAAGAACGCGGCGGACCATTCGTCGTCACGACGGGCCAGCAAGAGTTCGGCTACGAGCCCGACGAGTCGAATCCGATCGACGGCGACGTCGAGCCATTTCCGAAGACGTGATGCGCCTCTACCACACGACGACCTCGCCTTACGTTCGCAAGGTGATGGTCGTCGCGCACGAGCTCGCGCTCGCGGATCGAATCGAAACGGTTTTTCTTCGGCCGACGCCCGTGAAGGCCGATCCCGTCTTGTCGAAGGAAAATCCGCTGTCGAAAATTCCCGTGCTCGTCACGCCCGAGGGCCCGCTCTACGACTCGCCGGTCATCTGCGAGTATCTCGATGGCCTGCACGACGAACCGAAGATCATCCCGAGCGGCGCGGCGCGATTTCCCGTGCTGCGCACGCAAGCGCTCTGCGACGGAATTCTCGAAGCGGCGATCCTCGTCTTCTACGAGCGCTCGCAGCGGCCGAAGGAGCTCCACTGGAACGCGTGGATCGAAGGACAAACCGAGAAGGCGATGCAAGGGCTCGATGTGCTCGATCGCGAATCCGCGAGCTTCGGATCGCACGTGGATCTCGGGCAGATCTGCGCGGGCATCACGCTCGGGTGGCTCGAGTTTCGAAACGTGCTCGGTGACGTGCGCGCGTCGCGTCCGAATCTCGCGAAGTGGTACGAGACGTTTCGCGAGCGCCCGTCGATGAAGGCGACCGAGCCGCGCGCCTAACCGCCGAGCACGTCGATCGCGAACGAAGCGGATTGGACGCGGAGCGACTCGCCGCTCTCCATGACGACGACGAGCGTGTCGCCGCTGCGCGTCGCGGACTTCACGATTTTCGACGCGCCCGGTCCGCTGCGCGGAACTTCGACGCGCGAAAACTCGGTCGCGCGAAGCGCACAAGACTCGTTGTGCTTGGTCACGTTGAGGAGCGTGACGAGCACGATGCCGTTGCGCCAGTCGACGGCAACTCGGTCGAGCGTCGCGCCGGCGAGGTCTTCGAGCTTCACTTCGTCCATGTTCGAGATCCGAGCATAGACGAAGTTGGGCTCTGCCAGGTCAGTCGACTCAGTTGACGGGAACGACGCAGCGGCCGTTCGTGCACGGGATGCCGTTGCAGCAGTCCGCTGCGGTCGTGCACGTTTGTCCGTAGAACGAAGTGCAGCCGCCGTCGGTGCCTGCGTCCGTCGTGGGCGGTGTACACGTGCCGCTCGTCTGGCCGCCGGGTATGTAGCAGTGGCCGCCGGGGCAGCAGTCGGAGTCCGTCGTGCAGACGCCGTTCGTGGGCACGCAGTTTTGCGGGTAGCACGTGAAGCCGCCGTCGCCGATGGGCACGCACGGATTCAAGTTGCAGCAGTCCGCGCTCGATGCGCATTGCGTTCCCGCGTCGACGGGGATGCAACCCGCGTCACCCGCGTAGCTGCAGCGCGGAACGCCGAGCGAGTCTTGGTGACACGTGTCGTTCTGCTGCACGTTGCCGGAGCAGCAGTTGTCCGTCGCGTTGCATTGGTTCGTTTGGAGTCGGCAGATGTCGCCGTTCGGCTTGCAACCGGACGGGTTCGAGCAGACACCAACCGGATCGTTTGGGTTCGCCTTGTTGCACACGCCGGGAGGCGAAGGCGGTTGGTTGTTCAGCGGGAGGCCGCCGCAGCAATCCGTGTCCTTCGTGCAGATGTCGCCGACGGGGTGACAACCGCTCGCGGGTTGGCAGATGAGAACCTGCGTCGCGCCCCACGGTGCGCAGTCGCGCGAGCAGCACGCGCCGCCGCACGCGGGGATGCCGCTGTCGAGGAAGCCTGCGTCGCCGCCGTTCTGCGTGCTTGCGCACACGACGCCGTCGATCGCGCTGCACTGCGCGCCGCTTTGCGGAGGTTGCGAGCACGTTCCGAAGAGGTGACCCGACAGCACGGTGCAGATGCCGCCGCAGCAATCCAATCCCGTCTTGCAGATGTCGCCGTTCTGTCCGCAGTACGAAGGCTGCGCGCAGATCTTGTTCTCGCAGAACTGCGAGCAGCAGTCGCCGTTCGCGGTGCACGCGTTGCCGAGCGTCTTGCACGTGTTGTTCAGCGGCGTGCACGTTTTGTTCGATCCGCAGATGCCGCTGCAGCAGTCCGCGTTCGTCGCGCATGTGCCGTTGTCGCTCGTGCACGTCGGCGGTTGACACGCGCCGAGCAAACAGTTGCCCGAGCAACATTCGCTCGACTGCTTGCACGCGTTGCCGAGATTCGTGCACGAGCCTCCATCGCTGGCGTCGCCGCAGTTGGTCCAGCAACCGCCGTCGCCGAGCGGTGCGCCATCGCCGATGGTCCCGTCCGGACCTCCGTCGCCGTTTCCGTTGTTGTCACCACCGCACGAGAAAGCGATGGCGGCACTACACCCGAGGGCAGCGAGTAGAAGGAGGATCCGTTTCTTCATGAGGCGTGCGTAGAGCAAGCCGTCTGCCAACCGCGCGGAGCGGGATTTCAGGCGTTTCCATGGTCAGCGTGCTGACCGAAACGCGCTTGGGTGGTCGGTCGAGTGACCGCTCAGAAACCGGGCGTCGTCGCGATCGGTTTTGCATGCGTGGATGGTGGATGTGGCGCGTGCGGAGTCGTCGCAGCGGCGCTCGCGCTCGCCGACGCGCTCGCGATCGGTTGCGCGGTGGCGATCGCGGACGGCAACGACGGAAGCGGCGCCGCCACGACGGGCGCTTTCGGGGGTTCGCGTCGAGACGCGAGCGACGCGACGAGCGCCGCGCCCGCGGCGAACGCGACGACGACGGGCCACACGCGAAGCGAAGTTTTCTTCACGCCCGCCGCGCGAATCGCGACGGCGGGTGTCTCGAGCTTCGGAAGCGGCGGCCTCTCGTCGCGGAGCAAGCTCGCGAGATCGTCTTCGCTCTTTCCGCACGCGGACTCGAGCGCGCGCGCGAATGCGCCGGCCGTCGCGTGCCGCTCGTACGCGTTCTTCGCGAGCGCCTTCTCGATCGCGAGCCACACGCGCGGCGGAATGCGCTCGTGCGTGTCGACGGTGCGCCCGAGCACGTTCTTCATCGTCTCGACCGCGTCCGCGCCTGCGAACGGCGACTCGCCGGTGATCGCTTCGTACAAGACGACGCCCATCGAGAAGACGTCGCTGCGCCCGTCGAGGTCTCCCGCGCGCGCTTGCTCGGGCGAGACGTAGCTCGCGGTGCCGAGGACGCGTCCGTCCATCGTCTTCACGTTCGACGCGGCCGATTTGGCGACGCCGAAGTCGAGGAGCTTCGGCGTGACGCGCCCGTCGGGCTCGACGGCGAGGAAAATGTTCGCGGGCTTCACGTCGCGATGAACGACGCCGACGGCGTGCGCGTGATCGAGCGCGACGAGAACGGGCACGGCGATCGCGATCGCGAGCGTCGCGTCGAGCGTGCGTTCGCGCGCGAGGCGCTGCTCGAGCGTTTGTCCCGTGAGGAGCTCCATCACGAGCGCGAGCGAGCCGTCGGGCTCTTCGAACAAATCGAACACGCGCACGATGCTGCGATGCGCGAGCAGCGCCGAGACGCGCGCCTCGGTGCGAAAGCGCTCGATGACGTCTTCGTCCGGATGCGCTCGAGGCTCGAGGAGCTTCACCGCGACGTCGGCGCCCGTCACGAGGTGCTTGCCGCGGTAGACGTCGCCCATGCCGCCCGTCGCGATCTTCTGCTCGAGGCGAACTTTGCCGCCGACGATCCGCACGGATTGATTATCCCCGGGTCACTCGCCGTCGTCGAGCGAAGCGCCGTAGAGACCGCGTTTTTTGAGGAGATCGCGCAGGTGATGGCGGGCGACGTCCGCTTCGCGCGCGGCGCGCGAGAGGTTTCCGCCGGCGCGTTTCATGAGCGCGGCGAGGTACGCGGACTCGAAGCGCTCGATCGCGGCGGCCTTCGCGTCCGCGAATTTTCCGGACACGTCGAGCGCGGCGCGCTCCTCGCGGGTTCCGCGAAAGCCGTCGCCTTCGCCGGCGACGTCCGAGCGCCGAATCACGTTGCCCTCGCAGAGCGCGGCGGCGCGCGCGAGCACGTTGCGAAGCTCGCGCACGTTTCCCGGCCACGGTTGCGCGCGCAAGTGATCGAGCGCCGACGGATCGACGGTGTGTTGTTGCGAGCTCGGCGTGATCGCCTCGAGGAGCTTCGCGCAGAGGGTCGGGATGTCTTCCGGGCGATCGCGAAGCGGCGGGATGCGCAATCGGATTTGCCCGAGCCGAAAGAAGAGATCCTCGCGGAAGTTTCCCGCTTCGATCTCGTTGCGAAGATCGCGGTGCGTCGCGGCGATCACGCGCACGTCGACGGGCGTGGGTGCGTGATGACCGACGCGCACGACCTCGTGTCGCTCGAGAACGCGAAGGAACTTGCTCTGCAGCGCCGCGGGGAGCTCGCCGATTTCGTCGATGAACACCGTGCCGCCGCTCGCCGCTTCGAAGAAGCCTTCGCGCCGCTCGTTCGCCCCGGTGAACGCGCCCTTCTCGTGGCCGAACAAGAGCGCTTCGGCGAGCGACTCCGGAAGCGAGGTCGCGTCGATGACGACGAACGGCTGCGACGCGCGCGGCGATGCGGCGTGGATGGCGCGCGCGACTTCTTCTTTTCCCGTGCCCGTCTCGCCTTCGACGAGCACGCTGAGCTGCTTCGGCGCGATGCGCTCGAGCGTTGCGAAGAGCTCGCGCATCGCGACCGAGCGACCGACCAGCGCACCAAACGATTCCTTGTCGCTTGCCTCCGCGGGCGCCGCCGCGCCGTCGACGTCGAAGCGCAGCGTCGTCGCGCCGACGGTGATCTCCGCGCCGGGCGCGAGGATCACGTCGACGATGCGGTGGCCGCCGAGCCACGTTCCGTTCGTGCTCTTCGCGTCGCGCACGTGCACGAGCTCGCCGTCGCGCGTGAGCGAGAGATGAACGCCGCTCACGTTGGGATCGGAGAGGACGAGATCGTTCGTCTCGTGACGACCGACCGTGGCCATCGACTGCCTCATCGCGAGCGCAGCGCCCGCGCCGGGTCCGCTCGTCGCGGTCACGCGCGGAACGCCACGCGCGGGCGTGCGCACGCTCATCATCGACTCGGTGGCATCGCGGTTCGTCACGCGGTGCATGCTAAGGTGATTCGGTCGATGGGTCACGTGCGCTCGATCGTTGTCGCTGGCGCTCTCTTCGCGGCGCGCGCGGCGGCGCAAGGACCGGACGACCTCGAGCGCGCGCGCGTGCTTTTTTCCGAGGCGCTCGTCGATCAGGATGCTGGCCGCGTGGCCGTCGCGCTCGAGAAATTCCGTCGCGTCGCCGAGGCGCGCGACACGGCGCAGGTCGAATATCGCATCGCGACGTGTCTCGATTCGCTCGGGCAAAAGCGCGCCGCGCTCGCAGCGTTCGATCGCGCGGCGCATCTCGGGCGAGGCGAGGCGCACGCGGAGGACGTCGTCGCGTCCGCGAACGATCGCATCGCGGCGCTCGCGGCGCACATGGGCAAGGTTCACATCATCGTGCACGGCGCTTCGCCCGCCGAAGTGAAAGTCGATGGCGCGCGCGTCACGGACGACGAGCTCGCGTCCGCGATCGCGCTCGAGCCCGGCGAGCACGTCGTCGACGTCTCCGCGCCCGGCGCGAAACCCGCACACACGAGCGTCGCGATCGCGCAGGGTCAGAAGCGCGAGCTCGCGATCGATCTCGCGGTCGAATCGAGCGGCGCGAAATCGACCATCGCCTCCGACGTGTCGTATGCGCGTCGCGATGTCGGCTTCGCCGTCGGCGGCGTCGGGCTTGCGTGCGTCATCGGCGCGGGCGTCACGCTCCTCGTGCGCCAGAGCCTCATCGACAACATCGTGACGGACTGTCCAAACAACGTGTGTCCCATCTCCAAACACGACACGGTCGAGAGCATGCGATCGCAGGCGCTGACGCTCGGCCCCGTCGCCGCGGTCATCGGTGGAATCGGGATCGCAACGCTCGCCCTCGGCGGCGTGCTCGTTGCGCTCGGTCCGCAACGCCGCACGATCGCGGCGCTCGTTCCATCGCGCGACGGCGCCGCGTTCGTCTTGCGAGGTGTGTTTTGATTCGCGCGCTGACGCTCATCGCATTTGCGTGCGGCGCGTGCGCCGCGGTGCCCGACGTGACGTACGCAACCGACGACGCCGCCGTGGTCCCCGACGGCGGCAACACGTGTCCGACCCAAGTTCCGCCCTGGGCGACATCGTGCTGCGGACCGGTGGCGTGCTCGGGAACCAACTGCGCGGCGACGTGCAACGACTGTGTCGCCACGTGCACGCTCGCCGCGCTCTGCTGCCCCAACACGCAGAATCACGCCGTCTGCAAGACGAACCTGCAGTGCCAGTGAATCAGTCGACCCCTGCGTCGCTCGCGGGAGCGCTCGCGCAGATGCTCTGCGAGCACGTCTTGTCGCAGCTCGTGCACGCGGTGGTGCATCCGCTCGTGCACGTCGTGAGATTCGTGTCGCATTTGTTCGTGCATCCTGGGTTCGAGCATCCGTTCACGCAGGTCGCGTGCGTCGATTCGCACGACGTTTTGCAGCTCGACGCGGTCGCGAGGCAAGCCGCCGTGCATCCGCCGTCGCCGCTCGCCTCGGTGCTCGCATCGCCGCCTCTCTCGTAGCCGTCGGCGCCATCGATCGCGTTGCACGCGACGCATAGGCCTAGAAGGATCCATCGCGCTCTCAAAACGATCCTCCAACGGCGACGCTGCCGAGCCCGACGCGCACCCACGGTACGCGAGCTTGCGCCTCGGGCTCGCGCCGCCCGCTCGTCGCGAACAAAACGATCGCGGTGATCGCTCCCGCGCCGCCCGCGATGAACCCGATCGTCGAAGTCCATCCGAGCGCGAGAGACGTGTCGAGGTCTCCCCACGCCGACTGCGGACACGTCTTGTTCGGGCACTCGCTCGCGAGGTGTCCGGTCACGGAGAGTGCGGCCGCGCCGGTCGCGACGCCCGTCACGAGGCCCACGCCCGCGACGACGACGCTCACCCAAAAGGGCGTGCCGAGGTGAAACTTCAACGCGGTCTTCGTGGGCGCATCGTCGTGATCCGCGTCGACGCGCACGTGATGTTGCTCGCCGGGTTGGAGATCGACCTCCGCACGCCCCGACTTTCCGTGCGAATGGACGACGACGACGTGATGACCCGGATCGAGAACGCGCGGCGCTTGCGATGCGTCTTTCGGGATCGATGCGTCGTCGATCGCGATGTTCGCGTCGGCGTCCGTTTCGACGGTGAGCGTCGCGAGCTTCGCTTTCGCTTTCTCGGCGAGGTCGGCCGCTTCGGCGCGCGACGCTTCTGCGTGCTCGGACTCGCCGGCTTTCTTCGGCATGCGCGACACGTCGAGCAAGAGCGAGCGACCTTCGAGCACGTGTCCCGTCGCGACGAGCGAGCGCCCGACCTCGACGCCCGTGATCGGCGTCGGCACGAGCGCGTACGCCGCGCGAAATTTCACCAGCGCGCCCGCCTCGTCGCCCTTCTCGCGCAGCGCGAGGCCTTCGGTGAACGCGATCTTCGCGCTCTCGACGTCGGCGGGCGTCGGCTCCGCTTGCGCGAACGCGAGCGGAGCCATCGTCATCAAGGCAAGAGCGAAAGCGCGACTACTGAATGACCACTTCATGTGGATTCTTGCGCTTCGAGCTCGCGGACGGCGCGGCGTGCGGTCGCACGGTCGCGTGCGGTCGAACGACGAGCGCGGACGTATCGGGAGGCGCAGTTTCCATCGTAGCGGAGGCTGACGGCGGTGGTGGCGGAATGTTCATCGCGGTCGCTGCGCCCGCGATCGACGTGCTCGCCATGCTCGAGGGCGACGACGGCGAAGCGTTCGTGGAGCTCTGCGCGTTCGCGTGCGCGCGAAGTGCGATCGCGATCACGAAGATGAGCGCGACGCCTAGCCCGGCGGCGCCGACGATCGCCCACTTGCGCCGCGTGCGCGGAAGCTCCGGCGCGGGCTCCTCGTGCACCGACGCGGAGTACGCAGCGGGCGGCGCTGCGCTCTCGGCCGGCTCGCTCGACACGTTCGGCACCGCGGGTGGCGGAGGCAGCTGCGGTCCGCTCCGCGAGGCCGGCGATGCATCCGATACGGACGTGCTCTTGCGCCCGCTGATCGTGTCTTGCTCGAGCACCTCTTTGAGTCGTGCGCGCTCCGTTGCCGCATCGAGCGCGACCTTCACGACGTTCTTTCGCTCTTGAATGCGCTCGAGCGTGTTCGCGACGACGAACGCGGCGACGTCGTCGGCCGAAGCGCGCACCTTGAGCGCGACCATCGCGTCTTCGAGCGCGGCGCGCATTTCGTTGGCGGTCGCAAAGCGTTGATCGGGATCGCGTGCGAGTGCTTTGACGATCAATTTCTCCACCGCGGGATGCGGCGCGTGCTTCACCGCGCGAATCTCGTCGCCCGTGATGAGCGCGTGAAGGCGCGCCATGTCGTTCGGCCCGTCGTAAGGCGCGTTGCCTTCGAAGATCTCGTACGCGATCGCGCCGACGGCGAAGACGTCCGCGCGCCGGTCGATGGGCTTCGCGAGCGCCTGCTCCGGCGCCATGTAGCGGCTCTTGCCCTTCGCGAAGCCCGCGCTCGTCTCTTCGCCGAGTCGGAGGCGCGCCTTCGCGACGCCGAAGTCGATGAGCTTCGACACGCCGTTCGTCGGGATGAGGATGTTCTGCGGAGAGACGTCGCGATGCACGACGTTGAGCAGCGCGCCGTCGCTTCCGTGGAGCTCGTGCGCGACGTGAAGCCCGGCACAAACGTCGGCGAGAATGCGGAGCGTGATCGGCAGCGGGAGCTTGACGTTTCGTTTCTCGACCGTGCGCCGCAGACGCGAGAGCGAGTCGCCGTCGACGTATTCCATCACGAGGTACATGCTCTCGCGCCACTCGCCGAGGTCGAGGATCTGCGCGACGTTCGGGTGCTCGACGCCGCTCGCGATGCGCGCCTCGTCGAGGAACATGTTGCGGAATTTTTCGTCGAGCGCGTGCTCGGGCAAAATCGTCTTCACCGCGACGAGCCGCTCGAAGCCGTGCTTGCCTTTGAAGCGGCCAAGCCACACGTGCGCCATCCCGCCGCGCGCGATCGTGCACAAGAGCTCGTATCGATCGAGGACGGTCCCGGGCTCGAGCGTGGGCGAGGGCGGGACAGAGTCCGACACGATACGGAAAGCGTACCAGACGGCTTGCTTGGTCACTCGGACTTCCATGCTGGTACGTCGCATGACCGACGCGGCGGCGCGAAAACGGGCGACTTTGGGGATTTTCGCGCGGCACGCCGATTGCGACGTCGCTCCGACATGCGTGTAGCTCTAACGACGATCACGTTGCTCTTTTCGTGCAGTAGCGATGGCGTGACGAATCAGGAATCGGCGAAGGCCGCCTACTTGGGCCTCGATCCCTCCATCGACAAAGCCATCACGCTCGGCTTCGCGGGTTTCAACGCGGCAAACAGCGCGAACATCCCGACGGAGCAAACGAGCGGCGACATCTCCGGGACGATGACGATCACGGGTCAAGTCGATCAAGGCGCGTCGGCGAACAAACAGATGCGACTCGTGGAGACGCTCACGAATTACGCGGACGTCGACGCGGGAACCGCTGCGGGAATCGTCTACGCGACGGACACCGACGCGGGATTGCCCGCGCTCGACATGTCGCTCAAAGGAATTCCGACGGGGACGCTCGACGGCACGCTAAGCGGAACGTACGACATGACCGGCACGCTGAAGGGAAACGTGACCCTCGCGATCACGTTCTCCGGAACGCTCGAATCGACCGGCGACGGCGGCGTCGATCGCAAACCCGGATCGACGCACATCACGGGCAGCGCGACGTCGCCGTTCGGCACATACCCCGTCGACATCACGCGCTGAGCGTCACTCGGTTCCGGCGAGCCCCTTCTGCAGCTCGAAGACGCGCGCGTGATCGTCGACCTCGTGGAGGAACGTGTGGCGGAGCTCCGCGCTTCGCAGTCGTGACGCGCGTTCGAGCAGACCGAGGGCGAGGCTCGAGAGCATCCCGGACGCGTCTTGTTTGCACGCGATGAGCGCTTCGACGTACGCGAGCTTCACGCCGAGCGGATCTTCGACGGCGTCGTGACGCGCCGTCGTCTTCGTGAGCGCGTCGCGCGCGGCGACGAGCGCGTCGTCGGTTTTCCCGCTCGCGAGGAGCGCGCGCGCGAGGCCCGAGATCATGAGCGGAAGGATCGCGGGGATGTCGGCGCTGTCCGCGCATGCGAGCCGCATCTCGTGCTCGGCATCGCCGCCGCGCTTTCGCGCGATCAAGATTCGACCGAGGTAGTAGCGCGACGCCGCGGTGAGTCGCACGTCGCCTTGCTCGGCGTACGCGCGGATCGCTTCGCGCTCGTGCGCCTCGCCGCCTTCGAGATCGCCGAGGTGCGCGAGCGTCGGTCCGAGGTTGTGGTGCGCGAGCGCGGTTTGCGCGCGCATGTCGACGCGCTCGGCGATCGCCAAGGCCTCGCGCATCGCCGCTTCGGCGCGCGCGTACTGTCCGAGCTGCATGAGCGCGTAGCCGACGTTGATGCGCGTGTTGCACGCGTTGCGCAGATCCCCGCCTTGCGTGAGCGATTCGACGGCGCGAACGCCGAGATCGACCGCATCTTCGATCTCGTCGCGGCATTCGCTCTCCGTCGAGAGCCCGCTCAGCACGACGCCAATCGCGCGCTCGTCCTTCGACGTCGCGATCGCCGAACGCAGCAAGCGCGCGAGTCGCGCGAGCGACGATTCGCCGACTCGATATTGCGCGAGCATGCCCAAGATGCGCCCGCCTGCGGCGAGGAGACTCCCAGACGAGTCGCCGCCTTCGAGCAAGATGCACAAGAGCACGGCGAGCGCTTCGATCGGACGCAGATCGCCGAGGAGCCCCGACGAGACCGCTTCGCCGACCTTCGCCGTGAGCCAGAGCGCGCTGCCCTCGGGCACGAGCTTCGTCGCGCGCGACGAGCACTCGAGCCCGTCCTTGTGTTGGCCGCGCCAGCGATGCACTTCGGTTCGGAGAATGAGGAGGCGGCCGAGCGTCTCGCCGGACGCGCCGAACGCGACGGCCTGATCGAGTCGCGCGATCGCGCCCTCGATGTCCGATCCTTCGAGCGACTGCTCCGCCGCGTCGACGAGATGCTTCGCCGCTTCGGCGGGATTGCCCGCGCGCTCCATGTGCGTCGCGAGGGTCACCGCGTCAGCCGCGCCGCGCGCCTCGAGCCACTTCGCCGCGAGCGCGTGCGCGAGCTTCTTGTCCTGTGCGGTGAGCGACGCGTACGAGGCGTCGCGAAGGAGCGCTTGCCGAAAGCGCCATCGCCCCGGCTCCGTCGCGTCCGCTTCGAGGATGTCTTCGCGCACGAGCTCCGCGACGCGCGCGCGCCGTTCCTCCTCCGTGAGATCGACGAGCAGCGCGGCGAGCCCCGCGTCGCTGAGCGAATCACCGAGCACCGCGGCGGCACGAAGCACGCGACGATGCGCGGGCGAGAGCGTCTCGAGTCGCGCCTGCGCCGTCGCGAGGACCGTCTCCGGGAGCTCGGCGCCGCGGCCTTGCGCGACCGCGCGCGCGAGCTCCTCGATCAAAAATGGATTGCCGCCTGCAAGCTGCGCGACGCGGTCGATCGTTTCGTCGGGTTGATCGTCGAGCAAGTCGCGTAGAAGGCGCGCGCTCGCTTTTGCGCCGAGCGGAGCGAGCTCCACGTGCGTCGCACCGCGCCCCGCGAGATCGGGGAAGACGGAGAATATCTCGGGTCGCGCCGTCACGAGGACGAGCAGCGGCGTCGACTTGAGCGCGCGAATCGCGCTCGTCGCGAGCGTCACGCTCGGACGATCGCCCCACTGCATGTCCTCGAGCACGAGCACGATGGGGCGCTTGCGTCCTTCGGCTTCGAGGAAGTCTTGCCACGCGGCGCGGAGTGCGTCTCCCATCACAGTCGCGTCGGCGCGCGCGGTGCGGAGCGCAGAGTCCGGCGCGTCATCGAGCGGGATGCCCGCGAGCTGCGCGAGAAACGGCGCGAGCTTCGTCGCAGCGTCGCGATCCATCGCGCTCGACAGACGATCGATCACGCGCGCCGCGCGGTCCTCGCTCGTGAGCTCCGGCCTGAGACCGAGCTCGCGTCGGAGCGCGGGCTGCAGCGCGCCGAACGGAGCACCCGGTTGCGCGACGTCGCCGCCGCCGACGAGCCACAGCGCGCCGTGCTCCGCGAGCCGCGTCGCGAGCTCGACGCGCAAACGCGATTTTCCGATTCCCGCTTCGCCCGTCACGATCGCGAGGCGCGGCGCGCTCTCTTCTTTCGCCTCGGCGAAGAGCGCGGTCAGCGTTCCGAGCTCGCGTTCGCGCCCCACGCACTGCGTCGTTCGTCCGAGCATCGAGCGCACGCTCTCGGACTCGAGCTCCGACGAGAGCACCGCGCCGTGCTCGTCGAGCGCTTGCTTGAAGCGCCCTTCGATCAGATTGGACGTGAGCGGATCGATGCGCACGCCGCCGTGAATCGAAGGGGGCGCATCGAGGAGCTTGCACGCGCGATCGACGACATCGCCGAACGGCATCGTCCCGGTGATCTCGCCGCGTCCCGTCGCGATCGCGATGCGCGTCGTGCGCTCGCCGAGGTTGTGCAGGCGAAGCGCCGCGCGCGCCGCGCGAACCGCTTGATCGACCGCCGCGAATCCTTCGATGACGACGACGAGCGATCCATCGAGGAGGATCTCCGCGTTCGTTCCGAGCGAAGACGCGAGCTCGCGCAGCGCTCGATCCGGCGTCGCGGGCTCGACGGAGGCGCCGCTCTCGGGATCGTCGACGAGCGTCGCGTCCTTCGCCGGAGCCGCGCCGGGTCGCGCGAGAAGAAGACACAAGAGCTTGCGCTCGCGCGTCGTCAGCGAACCCGCCGGGACCGACGTGTCGCGCATCACGTTCTCTTCGGTCGACGAATCGAGCCGCTCGAGATCGCGCGCGACGTCCGCCGCCGACGCGTAACGCGACTCCTTCGACTTCGCGAGCATTCGCGCGACGACGTGATCGAGCGCCGCGGGAATGTCAGGACGCACCGTTCGCAGGGCCGGTGGCTCCTCGAGGAGCACCTTCGCGAGGATCGCCATGGGTGAGTCGCCGTCGAACGCGCGCCGCCCGCTCAAGCACTCGTAGAGGACGCACCCGAGCGAGAACACGTCGGCGCGCGCGTCGATCATCGCCTCGCCACGCGCTTGCTCCGGCGCCATGTAACCGGGCGTTCCGAGCACGCCGCCCGGTTGGGTCAAGAGCTGCGACCCCGCGCGTGCGATTCCGAAGTCGATGAGCTTCGGCGTGCTCGGATCTTTTCCGACGAGGAAGACGTTCGCGGGCTTCACGTCGCGGTGCACGATCGACGCGGCGTGCGCGGCGGCGAGCGCGGACGCGACGTGCTTCGCGAGCGCGACCGACTCTGCGAGCGTGAGCGGCGCGCGTTCGAGCCGCGTCTGCAAGTCCTCGCCATCGAGCCACTCCATCACCAGGTAGGGCTCTTCGGTGCTCGTCAGGCCGTGCGCGACGTATTGCACCACGTTCGGATGCGCGATGGTCGAGAGCATCTCAGCCTCGCGTAAGAAGCGCTCGCGGAGCTTCGGCGAGGCGCGCGGGGCGACCTTTACAGCAACGGAAACGTTGCGAGATCGGTCATGGCAACGGTAGACGACGCCGAGCCCGCCGCTACCTGCGACCCCCTCCACATCGAAGCGTCCGGCGATCTGCGTCGGGTCCACCGCGGCTGATCATACAGCGTGTGGGTAGGATCGTACGCGCCGGGATCTCATTGCGGTCAGGCCTATGTCCTGCGACATTGCGCGCGAATGGACATCTTCACCAACCTCGACCGCAACGCCGATTACTCCAAGACACAACTGCAATTCATTTTCAGCGCGTGGGTCCTCAGCGGACTGCTCGAGAAGAAAAAGAAGATCGCACTCAACGACGGCAACGTCGCAGAAGAGGATTACGACAAGCGCTCGATCTATTCGCTTCTCTACGCGCTCTATCGATCGACGGGTGTCGTGAAGAGCGAGACGGGCGAGAAGTACGAGTTCACGTTCAACACGTGGGGCTACCAGTGGCCGACCTCGTGGGGTCCGTCGCCGATTCGCAAAGACGATCCGCAGCGCTACGGAAAGATCGCGTACACGGGTCTCTTCCAATTCGACGAAGTGAAGAAGTACATCGCCGATCGCAAAGGCAAAGTGCACGTCGTCGAAATGGGATGCGGCACGGGCGCGGGCGCGCACCACGTTTGCAAAAATGTTTTGCCCGAATGCACGTACGAAGCCGTCGACATGCAGACCGCGGCGATTCGCACGGCCACGCGCAAGTTCGTCCCCGAGCTCGGCGGCCGACTCAAGGCCACGTGCTGCGATGCGACGCAGCTGAAGATCGACGACGGTGTCGCCGATTTCGTCGCGGTGAACGAGACGCACGTGACCGAGCACGCCGGCACGGTGACCGACGAAGACGAACGCTTCTTCAAGACGGCGCTCCGCTTGCTCAAGCCGGGTGGATACATCGTGTGGGGCAACGCAATCCCGACGTCGACGTGGAAGCCGTGTCTCGATTACCTCGAGAGCATCGGCATGAAGACCGTCGACGTGCGCGACGTGACGAAAGAAGCCGTGCAAGCGCGCGACGAAGACGCGCCGCGCATCGAGACGTACTTCGAGCAGTGCGCGGACATCTGGTTCGGATTCCGCATTCCGGTTCTCGGCACGAAGAAGCTCCTCGAAGCGGAGCGCGCGCTGAAGAACTTCGCGCGCCATCCCGGCACGCGCCTCTACGAGAACATGGTCGACGGCACCGACAGCTACAAGGTCGTGTGCATCCAAAAACCAGCCTGAAGAAAAAACGGTGTTCGATCTCGCGGAGGGTGCGCGACTCGTGATGCTGGAGTCCGGGTTCCTTCCGGATCTTCCGGCCGCGGCGCTGCGCGAGGCAGCCGCGCTCGAGCCCGCGAGCACGCAAGGCGAAGGCATTCGCGATCTGCGCTCGCTCTTGTGGTCGTCGATCGACAACGACGAGTCGCGCGATCTCGATCAGATCGAGGTGGCCGAGCAGCTCGAAAAGGATCGCGTTCGCGTTCGCGTGGGCATCGCAGACGTCGACGCGCTCGTGCATCGTGGGTCGGCGCTCGATGGCTACGCCGCGCAGAACACGTGCACGGTCTACACGGGCGCGCGCATTTTTCCGATGCTACCCGAGTCGCTCTCGACGGACCACACGTCGCTCGGCGAAGCGGTCGATCGCGTCGCGCTCGTCGTGGAGATGGACATCGATCCGAGCGGCGAGATCGCGCGCTCCGACGTCTATCGCGCGGCGGTGCGCAATCACGCGAAGCTCGCGTACGACGGCGTCGGCGGTTGGCTCGAAGGAGCAGGGCGAGCGCCCGCGAAGATCGCGTCGAATGCCGCGCTGCAAGAGCAGCTCCGGCTTCAAGACGCAGCCGCGCGTTCGCTCAAGAAGCTACGCCACGCGCGCGGCGCGCTCGACTTGGAGACGATCGAAGCGCGCGCCGTCGTCGTCGACGGCAACGTGAAGAGCATCGAGCTCACGAAGAAGAGCCCGGCGCGCGCGTTGATCGAAGACTTCATGATCGCCGCGAACGGCGCGATGGCGCGCTTCCTCGACGGTCGGGGCGTGTCCTCGATTCGTCGCGTCGTGAAGGCGCCGGAGCGGTGGGCGCGCATCGTGACGCTCGCGAAGGAGCTCGGCGACGTGCTCCCTGCCGAGCCGAGCTCGCGTGCGCTCTCCGATTTTCTCGATCGACGCAAACAATCCGCGCCTGACACGTTCGCGGACTTGTCGCTCTCGGTGGTGAAGCTCATGGGGCCCGGCGAGTACGCGCTCGAACGTCCAGGCGAAGCACACGACGGACACTTCGGTCTCGCGGTGACGGACTACACGCACTCCACTGCGCCGAATCGTCGCTTCGCGGATCTCGTGACGCAGCGCCTCGTGAAATCCTCGCTCGCGGGCACGGCGTGTCCGTATTCGAACGACGAGCTCGCGGTCGTCGCCGCGCGGTGTACGCAAAAAGAAAACGACGCGCGCAAAGTCGAGCGCACGACGCGCAAGCAAGCCGCCGCGCTGTACCTCGCAAGTCGCATCGGCGAGCAGTTCGACGCCATCGTGACGGGCACGATGGAGAAGGGAACGTTCGTGCGCCTCCTCGACCCGCCCGCCGAAGGTCGCGTCGTGCGCGGCGAGACAGGGCTCGACGTGGGCGATCACGTGCGCGTGAAGCTGGTGGCCACCGAGCCGCGCAAGGGCTTCATCGATTTCGTTCGCGCGTGACCGTCACTTGAACGCGTGCTCGTCGCCGGCCTCGATCGCGAGCCCGCGCGGCGCGGATGATGCGTGCATCTTCCACGCATCGGCGTCCTTCTTCTGATCGGCCGTGATCGCGACGACCGCGTGCTTCTGCGCGCCGTCGCTCGCTGCGGCCTGCGACCACGCGTCGAGCAATCTTCCGAGCGCGAGCGTCTTCGGATCGTAGACGACGCGCACGGCGCTTCCGCCTTCCGCCGTTCCGCGATCGAGCTGGAGAACGCCCGGCGTCTTCGCGATGACCGCAGCGACGTGCGCATCGCCGGAGAGAATCACCGTGCCCAGCGTCGTGCTGCACCCCGCGCGCTCGCCAGGAGGCGGCGCCGCGCACGCGTTGTTCTTGTCGACGACCTCCGTCGCGTTCCCATTCGCGAAAAGTTTCTCGTACGCGCCGTACCCTTCGGCCTCGAGCCGAGCGACCGGAACGAAGCGGAGCGACGCCGAGTTGATGCAATAACGAAGTCCGCTCGGCTCGGGTCCGTCGTCGAACACGTGACCGAGATGCGAGCCTCCGCTCTTCGATCGCACTTCGGTGCGCGCCATGCCGAGCGTGGTGTCGCTCTTCGACGTGACCGCACTGCGATCGATCGGCTTCGTGAAGCTCGGCCAACCCGTGCCGGACTCGAACTTGTCCGTCGAGCTGAAGAGCGGCTCGCCCGTGACGACATCGACGTAAATCCCAGGCTCGTGGTTGTTCCAATAGAGGTTGTTGAACGGTGGCTCTGTCGCTTCGTGTTGCGTCACTTCGTACTGCAGAGGCGTGAGCTTCTTCTTCAGCTCGTCATCGGACGGCTTCGCGTAGTCGGCATGTTGCACGACGGCGACAGTGGGTGTGGGTGATGTCGTTTCCGTGCGGCAGTGAGCGATGGAGATCGTTGCGAAAATCAGGAGGGCACGTTGCATGGTTCGTTAGGAGGTACGCCCGAACACGCGATCGGGTTTCGCTTCGTAAACGTGGTGCACGTTGCGGAAGAACGGGCGTACCCTGCCCGGTGGAGGAGAACACGATGCGCTTCGTTGGATGTTTGGGAATTGGACTCTTGGTCGCGGGGCTCGCGGCGTGCGGAGGCGGAAACGCCAACACCGGGACGACGACGGCGGCGAACAGCGACACGACGACCACGAGCGCCGACGACGCGACGTTCGGTGATTTGCGCGAGCATCACGCGCACCACCACGGCGGCTTCATCCATTTCGTGATCATGAGCGTCGAGACGGTCGGCGGAACGCCCGAGCAAAAGGAAAAGATCGAAGCGGTTCGCAAGGACCTTCTCGCCAAGACGGCGCCGGTGCACGAGGCGAACAAGAACTTGATCTCCGTCATGGCGGACGTCCTCGCCGACGGCGATGCCTCGCCCGACGACAACAAGAAGCTCGACGCCGCCGTCGCGCAGCTCGCCGCCGCGGCAGCCGCGGCGCACGGCGCGAGCACGCAAGCGCTCAACCAACTTCACGGCGTCCTCGACGCAGCCCAGCGTCAGACCGTCGCCGACAAAGTCGAAGCGCATTGGCAAATGTGGCGACAGTCGAACCACACCGACGACAAAGACAACAGCGGCATGGCCGACGCGGAAGAGCATCACGTGAAGCGCCTCACGAAGACGCTCGACCTCTCCGCCGATCAAGTGGAGAAGATGAAAGCCGCGCTGAAGACGGGCATGGCGAATCTCCCCGGGCGGCTCGACCCGGCCGAGGTGGACGCGCACGTGAAGGCATTCGGCGAAGCATTCACGAAGGACACATTCGACGCGGCATCACTTCACGGCGAAAACGTGGCGTCGCACCTCGCGGGAGCGGGCGCCGCGCGCATGGCGCGCTTCTACGCGACCATCGCACCCATGCTGACAGTGGACCAACGCACCAAGCTTTCGGAGCACTTCAAGAAACATCAGAATAAAGGCCCCGAGCTTCCGTCAAGCAACTGAGGAGACGTTCCATGAGAATGATGAAGATGGCATTGGTCTCGGCGGCTCTGTCGGTTGGCGCGGCGGCCGCAATCACCTTCACGCCGAGCACGGCGAGCGCGCAGGAGTATTACGTCACGGTCGTTCCGCCGTCGTACATCGCGTCGACGGAGCCCGTGTATTGGAACGGTCGCCCGCACTACTATTACAACGGCTACTGGATGTACCGCGACGGACCACGCTGGCGTTACTACCGCACCGAGCCCAGGTACTTCGTCGACTACCGCACGCGTTACCCGTCGGGGCGCTGGCACTACTGGCGTCGCTAGACCCAAAGCGTGGCGCGTCGAATGCAAGGTCCGAGACACGAGGTTTCACATGCATTCGTTCGACATCGTCCGTCGCTTGCGCGTCGCTGCGTCGCGCGTCACGCGCGAGGTCTTCGGTGACAAAAAGCCGCCGCCGCCGTCCGCCGACCCAAACGAGATCGCGCGCGCGGAAGGGGAAGGCATGGGCCAACCCCAACACGATCGCGATCGCGAGCCGCAAGAATCTCGACGCTCGTGACGAACGTGCGTGCGAGTCGCCGAGATTTGCGCCCCACAACGCCCCGACTGAGCCGTGAACGATCACAACCTCGATTTTCGAGCGCTGTTCGAGGCTGCCCCCGGCCTCTACCTCGTGCTCGCGCCGGATGCGCCGCGATACACCATCGTCGCGGTGAGCGATGCATACACGCGCGCGACGATGACGAAGCGCGAGGAGATCGTCGGCCGCGGCGTGTTCGAAGTCTTCCCCGACAACCCGAACGATCCGAAAGCGACGGGCGCGAACAACATCGCTGAGTCTTTTGCGCGCGTCGTTCGTGATCGCGCGATCGATGCGATGCCGGTTCAGAAGTACGACATCGAACGCCGCGAAGCCCAGAACGAAGCCCAGAAGGGCGAGTTCGAGGTGCGCTACTGGAGCGTGACGAATTCGCCCGTTCTCGGAGCGGGCGGCGAGGTCCAATACATCCTCAATCACGTGGAGGACGTGACGAAGCTCGTGATCGAGGAGGAGCGATTTCGCGAGCTCTTCGAGAGCGCGCCGGACGGTATCTTCGTCGCGGACCAAAACGGGCGCTACACCGACGTCAACGCCGCGGGCTGTCGGCTCCTCGGCTTCACGCGGGAAGAGCTCATCGGGCGGTCCGTCACGGAGTTCGTCTCGCCGAGCGAGCTACCGCGCCAAGATGCGCTCAAGCATCGCCTCATCGAGGGCGAGATGGACGTGTCGGAGTGGCGGCTGCGACGGAAAGACGGAACGTACGTCCCCGTGGAGCTCAGCTCGAACACGCTGCCGAATGGACACCTCCGCGCCTTCACGCGCGACATCACGGAGCGCCTTCGCGCCGCGGAAGCGCTCCGTCTCTCCGAAGCCCAGTTCTCGGGCATCGTCTCCATCTCCGCCGATGCGATCCTCTCCATCGACGAAGATCAGCGCATCACGATCTTCAACGAAGGCGCGGAGAAGGTCTTCGGCTACACGAAGGCCGAGATCATCGGATCACCGCTCGACGTCGTGATCCCCGAACGCCTCCGCGCGAAGCACCGCGAGCACGTCGACCAATTCGCCAAAGGCGAGCAGGCGTCGCGCCAAATGGGCACGCGAGACACGCCGATCTTCGGCCGGCGCAAGAACGGCGAAGAGTTCCCCGCGGACGCGGCGATTTCGAAGCTGGAGGTCGGCGGCAAGAGACTGCTCATCGTCTCGCTGCGCGACATCTCCGAGCGGCAGCGCATGCAGGACGAGGAGCGATTCCTCGCGGAGTGCGGCACGGTCCTCGTCTCCGCCGGCTTGGACGTCGAACGTCTTCTGACCGCCATCGCGCAACTGGTCGTGCGCCACGTCGCGGATTGGTGCACGGTCGACCTCGTTCAGGGAAAGAACGTTCGCCGAGTGCGAATGCTTCACGCCGATCCGGCCAAAGCAGCGCTGTGCGACGCGCTCGCGCGCCGTCCCGTCCATCAGCGCCGCAACACCGTCGTCGAAGTCGTCGAGAACCAACGCGCGGTGCTCGTGAGCGACGTGACGCCGGAGTATCTGGAGTCGATCGCACAAGATGCGGAGCACCGCCGACTCCTGCGCGAGCTCGATCCCAAATCGTTTCTCATCGCGCCGCTCGTCGCGCGCGGGCAGTCTCTCGGGACGCTCTCGTTCGGGTCGTCGTCGTCGTCGCGCCGATACGGTTCGCACCACGTGCAAATGGCCGAACAACTCGCGAGCCGCGTCGCGCTGGCTCTCGACAACGCGGGGATGCACGAAGGGATCGAGCGCGCCGTCCGCGCTCGCGACGACGTGCTCGGCATCGTCGCGCACGATCTCCGCAACCCGCTGAATACGGTCATGCTTCACATCCGCGCGCTGCGCCCGCGCCGCGGCCAGCCCGAGCGACGCGACGTCACGCCGGTGGACAGCATTCAGCGCGCAGCGACCGACATGAATCGACTCATACAGGACCTGCTCGATGTGGCGCGTCTCGAAGGTGGACAGACTCTCTCGGTCACGCGAAACGCCATCGCGGTGCAGACCCTCCTCGCCGAAGCGATCGAGCGAAACCGAGCGACGAGCGCGTCGGCTGGGCGAACCCTGAACGTCGACGTGCAGGGCGACCTCCACGATGTCTTCGCAGACCGCACGCGCGTGCTCCAAGTGTTCGACAACCTCATCGGCAACGCGATCAAATTCTCTCGCGCACGCATCACCGTCGGCGCCGCGCCGGGTGACGGTGAAGTGCGCTTCTCCGTCGCGGATGACGGCGCGGGCCTCTCGAAGGAAGACGTCGCGCACGTGTTCGATCGCTTCTGGCAAGCCGTGAAGACCGATCGCCGCGGCGCAGGCCTCGGACTCTCCATCGTCAAAGGAATCGTCGGAGCCCACGGCGGCCGCGTTTGGGTGGAGAGCGAAGTCGGCGTGGGAACCGTCTTCCACTTCACCTTGCCAACGCACGCGTGAGGTCTTTGGTCGGGGAGGGGGGATTTGAACCCCCGACGACGAGCACCCAAAGCTCGTGCACTACCGGACTGTGCGACTCCCCGGAGTCTTGAAACCGAAGTCTTTGTAGCTCAGACCTTCTCGTAGATCGAGACGTGCGTCATGCTCGCGTTCGTGAACGGCGTTTTCGCCCATCCACCGAAGCGATCGCGGAGGCGCAGGCCCGCGAGCTCCGCCATCGCGTCGAGCTCGGATGGGTAGCAGTAGCGAAGGCGCAGCGGAATCAAACGCGTGCCGCCGGTCTCGATCACGATGAGCTGCGCGTCGAGCGTTTGCTCGTTGCGATCGTAGCGCGTCGCTTCGAGGACGACGCGGTCGACGTCGATGCGACCGGTGCGAAGCGCTTGCCCGCCCTCGAACCGCGCGGGATCGGGAACGAAGCACTCGATCGCGAACGTGCCGCCCTTTCGAAGCTGCTTCGACACGTTGAGAAAGCACTTCTTCTGCTCGTCGCGCGTCGTCAGCGCGAAGAACGTGTTGAACGCGACGAACGCGACGGAGAAATCCGTCCCGGCGATCGTCTCGCAAAAATCTCCGACGTGCGTGTGCACGCGATCGGCGAACGGTTTCTCGCGCATGCGATCGAGCATCGCGTGCGACGCGTCGATGCCGTGGACCTCGAGGTTCTTCGCCGCGAGCGGGAGCGCGACGCGGCCCGTGCCGATGCCGAGCTCTAGAATTTTACCGCCTCGCGCAAGCTCCGCGATCGTCGCGACGGCGTCGTCCGCGGGGATCGGATGCATGGTGTCGTAGACATCGGCGATGGCATCGCCGTACGTGGTGATCGTGAGACCCTTCATGAGAACGACTCTTGCTGAGTACTCGATATGAGACGCACACACATCGCATTTCCGACGGCTTTTGTGGGGTTTGCGTGTGGATCACCCGCGGATCAGGGCGATGCAGCCGTGCCCCAGGACGGAGCTTCGTCCAGCGACGGCGCGGCGGCGACGAACGACGGCGCGAGTGGGGCCGATGGCGCAACGACAACCACGGACGCATCGTCGAAACCGGATGGCGTCGCGACGAGCAGCGGCAAAGTCGTCTTCGTCATCCCGATGGAGAACCGCCCGCAGACGGCGATCTACGGCAACACCACCGACGCGCCATACATCAACGGCACGCTGATGAAATCGTACGCGCACACGACGAGCTTCGGTGACGAGCTCCCGTCGCTCGACAGCGAGCCGCACTACGTCTGGATGGAGTCGGGCACGAACGTGTTCACCGATCACACGTTCTCGAGCGACAACGACTCGTCGTCTTCGAACAGCACGAGCAGCACCGCGCACCTCACCGCGCAGCTCGACGCCGCAAACATTTCTTGGACGAGCTACCAAGAAGGCATCACCGCGGGCACGTGCCCGATCAGCTCCATCTCGAAGACGTTCTACGCGGCGAAGCACGACCCATTCGTCTTCTTCCAAGACATCGCGGGCAAGCCCGCCTCCGCGAGCAACGGCGAATTGCATCGCGCATCACAAGCCGCTCACCGCGCTCGCGGGCGACATCACGGCGAGCGCGATTCCGTCGTTCGTGTTCGTCACGCCGAACCTCTGCAACGATATGCACGGCGACAGCGGGTGCTCGCACGCGAACACGGACGCCGCGAACATCCAAGCGGGCGACACGTGGCTGAAGAACAACCTGCAGCCGATGATCGACTACGCGATCGCGCACGACGGCTACGTGTTCGTCACGTGGGACGAAGGCGACTCGTCGAACCTCATTCCGTTCATCGCGATCGGCAAGCACTCCATCGCGGGCCACGCGGGCACCGTGAAGTACTCGCACAGCTCGATGCTCAAATCGGTCGAAGAGATCCTCGGCGTCGCGCCGCTCGCGTCCGCTGCGAGCGCGAGCGATTTCGCCGATTTGTTCGACTCGGGGACTTTCCCCTAGTCGTCGTCGCCCTCGTCGTCTTCGCCGCCTTCGCCCTCTTCGCCGTCTTCGGACACTTCGGCCATTTCTCCGCGCTCTTCTCGATGTCGGCCGCGAGCGTGTCTTTGTCCGCTTCGGAGAGCTTCGTCGAGTGATCGCGGAGCGTCTTCTGAAGGAGCTCTTTGCCCATCTTGGCCGCGTCTTCGTAGCCCAAAGTACATGTAGAATGCATGTATCCGGGGCCGCGCTGCATGCCCATCCCGGTTTCGACGACGCGCTCGAACGCGACGCGCAGCGAGCCCTTCTCGATCGTCTCGTCGCACACGCGGCAGTGCGCGCGCCCGTTCGCCGCGCGCTCCGCGTACGGATAATCGGCGTGGAGGTTCGCCGCGATGAGCTCGTCGAGCTTCGCGCGTTCGGGGACGGTCCCGCTGAAGCCCTTCAGCGCGTCGCGCACTTCGTTGGCAAGCTTGCCCTTCGCGCGCGCACTCGAGGTGCCACCAGCGAAACGTCGTGCCTCCTTCTTCGGAGAACATGTTCGGAACTTCTTCACCGAATCGCGTGACGTTCTTTTCGATTTTCTGCCGACACCCGCGGCACGTCGCGCGACCACTCTTCGCGATCTCGATCGTGTGAGGCATGAAGGGGAGAGGGTAAGCGCGGACGACGTCATGAGCTGGAGAGCTGTCATGACGCGAACGGCTTCCTGCGATTTGCCTGAGTGCGGTCGTGTGCGCCTCGTTCGTCGCGTTCGGCTGGGACTCTTCACGCGCGACACGACGGGCTACTTCGTCGGTGGCGCGCTGCTCGGCGCGTTGGTCCTCCTCGCGTCGCTGCGATCGATCGTGTTCGCGTCCGCCATTCAGCAGCGTCGTCTTGAAGGGCGTGAGGGTCACTGCTTCGCGCGAGCGCGACCAGACAGGCTTCGCGGAAACCCGCGGGCGTCGCGCGCAGCGCGATGAACAAGTGATCGCCTTCCGTCTCGATCGCGCGAATGCCGACGAGCGGCGTCACGATTTGAAGCGCGCGACGAAGTCGTTTGTTGTTCGCGAGCGCGGGCACGAGCATGAGATCGAGCACGATGCGATCATCGTGCGCGTCGACGATGGCCTTCGGACGCTTCGGAATGAACTTCACGAGGTTGCCGGGCTTCGACAAATCGAGCGCGCCCGATCGCACGAGCGTCGCGACGGGCGTCTCGCTGTCGTCGAGCACTTTGAGCTTCACGTCGCGCACGCGCAGGGTGACACGCAGCGACGTCGGACGAGATTTCCACTTCGTCGATCTCGACGTTGGCCCCCGCGCGAAGCGTCGTGCCCATCGCGTCGACCGTCGCCGAGAGACGGAGCGCCGGCGGCACGGCACCGAGCTCGATGTCCTTCGGCGCCTTCTTGCCTTTCGCTTGTCCCGCGAGCCAACGCAGCGCCGCGATCGGAACGCCGAAGCGGAGTCGCCCCGCGTTGAGCGTCGCGCGCACGATCTCGTCGGGGTTGCGTCGCAAGTAAGTCGTCGCTGCGGAGAGGAGATCTCGCACCATGGACCCACGAACGTAACATCTATCTCGTGGTGTGGTCGAAGATCTCGACGCCGCAACAAGCGCCATTCGGGCGCGCCGAATTGGCGCGTTGCCGATGCCGGCGCCGACCTTGACGCGCACTTGGAGGGCGTCGTCGCGGTCGCCTTCGACCGCGCGGAGAGCAGTCCTTCGAGCGACGTCGTGGTCGCGCAGAATTGCGCGCGCAGAGCCGTCGCCCCGTAGACTCTCGGGCCCGATACACGAGGTCCCAGGTTTTCGCGACCGAGAACGCGGGCCTGCGGCGACGCCGAAGAGGAGCTCGCGGCCTTTGGGACTGCCCGGCGTCGGACGATCGTCGATCCATCGCAAATGGACGCCACGTGCGCCGGCGTACTTGAAGCGATTCGTGTCGCCCGCGAAGAGCGCGCGGAACATCGCGTGGAACGTTTCCGTCGGTGTCGTACTCCTGCTGTCTCCCGCTCGGATAAGAAAATTGCGCGCCGAGCCCGAGACGAAATGGATCGTGCGGACCGCCGAGGAGGCGCACATCGGAGCCGAAGCGGACGTCGGCGGCCGGATCGGGAAGCGTGCTCGGGTCCACGGACGGCCCCGTGAACGTAGTGCCCCGACGGTAAGCCGCTGCTCCCTTCGATCGACGAACGGGCAAGTCGAAGTCGAGATAGAAGCGGTAGCCGTTCGTACGTGAGCGCGACGCCGAAGTTCACGAACGCTTGATCCGATACGACCGCGAGCGACTGCGCGCCATTCGCGCCGAGAGCGGGTTGCGAGTCGTAGCCGACCGTCGACGCACATCGCGCCGCCGACCGCGCCGTGGATGTCGAGATCGTCCATCACGTACCATCCCGCCGCCCGGCGCCGATGGATAGAATCGTTCGACGTTGAAACCCTGCGCCGCGCTCCGCTCGCGCGGCGTCGCGCAGAGCAAGATCGCCGAGCTCGACGAGAGTCCGGTTAGAACTCCGCATGGACCTTCAATCCGGGGATGTCGATTGGACCGCGCGATCGGCGTTGTATGCCGGGGTTCCAGATGAGTTGGTAGTCGGCGGCGAGCCAGATCGCCCTGAAGAGGTTCAGGCTGTAGAAGACTTCGACGACGTCCCTCGACGGCCTGTTTGAGGTGACCGTCGCCGATGAATCCGTCGACGCCGCCCATCGCGAGGTACTGCGCGTGCGAGCTCGAGATCCAACTGAGCCGAAGCCCGATGCCCGCGACGTCGAACGGGCGGTGCCACAGCGTGCCCTTCGCGACGGCGCCGAACGAGAAGTCGACCGTCGGCCGAGTCGTACGCATCGACCTCGGTCTGACCATCCGAATACATGACGCGCGCAGAAGACGCCGATGTCCTTTGCGATGAACTGCTCGAGGTTGACGCCGATGCCGAGCTTGACGTTTGGTCCGCGCACCCAGCACAAATCGGGCGCGGTGAAGTTCGCCGAGCCGTAGTTGTAGCTCGCCCGCAGGGCAGTTCCCGGCGTTCTTCGTCGGATCGCGATCGAAACGCCGTGATGGCGTCGGCGAAACGTCCGCTGTTGATCTGGTTGCGGTAACCGAGAATGCGAACGGCACCGGGGCAGCCCTTTGATCTTGTGATCGTGCTCGAGCTCGATCGAATCGCCGTAGTACTGCCAGAAATCGAAAATCGAGCGAGTGCTCGTTCGGATTTTGCGGCGGCGCGAATCGTCCGATGCGAACGGCCCAATCGTCCCAATAGAGCTCCGCGGCCGCGCCGAACGTGAAGCCGCGCGCCTCCGCGGGAAAATCGTACGAAGCGTGCGCCATGAATGCTTCGTTGAAGAACGTCTGACGCGGATCCCAGGCGACGTTGTTCTTGTCGAAGACGTCGATGACCGAATAGTTGCCGAGCGTCAGAACGAGCCGCCGGCTCTTGACCGTCGCTTCCGAGTTGCAGCGGGTTCGAGTCGAGGAGGATGTCGCGTTCCGCCGAAGTCGAACGACTGTCGATAGAAGAGGCGCGCGCGGTACGGCGCGGGCGTCTCCGAGCCGGTCTTCTGGAGCTCGAAGTTCTCGGTCGCGCTGCCGAGTCCCTTGAGATTCGAGAGCGCGCGCTCGGCGATCGCCTCGGGTGCGAAGTAGATCTCGCCTCCGTGCCACAGCGTCACGCCGAAAAAGAGCGAGAACGTGGCGGCGTAGCTGCGCTCGAAGTCGGTGCCGAACGAGTTCGAGCTGCCATTCGCGTTCGTGTACGGCGCGGAGAATGGCGCCTTGAACACGGTGATGTACGTGAACTGTCCGTAACCGTTCCACCGCTCGTTGCCGAGATCGCGAAGTCCCGCCTTCGAGAGCAGGTTCATGAAGTCGAACGCTTCGTCTTCGTGTTGTGCCGGCGGCGCAGACTGCGCATGCGCGCGCGCCGCCACGAAGAACGCGCACGCGACCACGAAGCGCGCAACGATCTTCACGGGCTTCCGCTCGTCGTGCACGTCGCCGCGTCGTAGTGCAGCCCGACGAAGTCCGCGGCGAAGATGTTGTGCGTGATGAAGTCGGCGTCTGCTTGCGAGAGAACGCTGCCCGTGGAGCAGTTGCCGGCAAAGGTCGCGTCGCTGATGGAAATCGTGAGCGTCTTGTCGAAGGCGAGCGCAAAGCCGCTTCGCGACTGCAGGACGACCAGCGACGTTGGGATGGACCCCGATGCTGCATCCCATCCCGGCGCAAGGACTGCGTAGGCCGTGTTCGCAGACGCGAAGAGGCTATCTTCCGGGTCGGACGACGAGCCAGGTGCGATCGGAGCCGTGAAAGAGTCAGCTTCCCAAAACGCGCGATACACCACGTTCCCACTCGCCGTCGGATATGCGTTCTCGACGATGACTTGCGTGTGCGGGGTGTCACACGCGACGGTGCCGAGCAGCGCGAGAGCAAGAGGGACGTTACGGACGCGCCTACTGGGCCGCATGACGATCGTGGTCGTCAATACGATACAACGCAAGGCATGAGAAGATTTCTCGCACAGGTCATTCTCGTCGTTGCATGCGACAAGCACGCACCCACGCTGGACGCCTCTGGGAGCGCGGCGCCGCTGACCTCATCGAGTGCGAGCGCATCGATCGAAGAAGAAGAGGAGGTGCCCGTCGCAGTGCCGCAGGGGCCGTGTCCGGGATCGGTCTCGCCGGGTTATTGCCGCCGGTGTCGCACGTTCGACGATCGCATGCGAACACATCACGCCAAACGCATTCGCAATCCGTCGCGCGTCGGTTACGGAACGTGCGGTGCGGACACGGTGTTTGCGGAAGACGATCGCGCCGCCGACGCCGGCATCGTGGAATGGTTCGGCGATGCCGGCACGCTGGTCGCCGCGCGCGACGCACGCAACGCGGGATGCAAAGACTTCGGCGCCGTGCCCACGTGCACACCGGACATCTTGTGGTCGAGCGAGAGCGATGGCGGCGTCGATCAATGGCCGTCGGTGCGCTTCGGCGACGTGACGAGCACGTCGCTCCCGCGCGAAGTGATCCAGCGCATCGTCCGGCAGATGCACCGCGCGCTCTTGAATTGCTACCTCACCGCGCTTCACAAGACGCCGTCGCTCAGCGGAAAAGTCACGGTCGCGTTTTCCGTCGACGCAGCCGGCAACGCGAAGGACGTGAAAGACGCAGGCTCCACGCTGCCCGACGCCGCGGTCATCGCGTGCATCATCCCGCGTTTCGAGGCGATGGGCTTTCCGACGCCCGCAAAACCGCCCGAACCGATCAAGATCACACTCGAGCTCGCGCGCGGACGGTTGGAGAATCCGTTGCTCAATTTTTGACGAGCGTCACTTCACGATCGCGTCCCAGTTCTCCGCGATCTCTTCCGGCGACCACACGCCGCTGCGTCGTCTTTGAATTTTCCCGCTGTCTCGACGACTTTGAACGCGTACATGCGCGCGCCCGCGACCGCGAGCACGTAGCCCGTGCGATCCGCGCAGAGCGGGCTCGCGAGAAAGAGCGCGGCGGGCGCGATGTGATCCGGCGTGAGCGCGTCGCGTCCGTGTTGGAACATCGGAAGATCTTCCGTCATGCGCGTCTTCGCGATGGGCGCGAGCGCGTTCACCGTGATGCGGTGCTTCTGGAGCTCGATGCTCATCGTGCGCGTGAGCCCGTAAATCCCGGCCTTCGCGGCGGCGTAGTTCGCTTGCCCGAAGTTCCCCATCATCCCGCTCACGCTCGTCGTGTTCACGACGCGCCCGCCTTCACCTTGCGCGACCATTTGTTTCACGACGGCTTGGCTCACGAGAAACGTCCCCTTCAAATGCACCGCGATCACCGCGTCGAAGTTCGCTTCTTCCATTTTCAAAAACGTCTTGTCGCGCAAGATGCCGGCGTTGTTCACGACGACATCGATGCGCCCGAACGCGTCGACTGCGCTCTTCACGATCGCCGCTGCGCCTTCGCTGTCGCGACGTTGTCGTGATTCGCCGCGGCTTGCCCGCCTGCCGCGCGAATTTCCGCGACGACCTTCTCCGCGGCGCTGGCGTCGTTCCCGGCTGCCGTCGCGCGTCCCGCCCAGATCGTTCACGACGATCTTCGCGCCTTCGCGCGCGAAGAGGAGGGCATGCGCGCGGCCGATGCCATTTCCGGAGCCGGTGATGATCGCGACTTTTGTTTTCGAGGAGAGCCATGGGTTGTTGGTTTGTTTGTAGCACCCCCCGCCAACATGCTCGCCGCTCAACTTCACGCACCGATCACACCGAGCGGATGAAGTTGAGCGACTGCGCGTGTTGGCGCCCCCTCAAGGCGTCGGCCCAAAGCGGCCGCCGCCGAGGGGGTTGGTAGCGGAAATATGAGCCCGTCAATTGCGTGTAATATGCAAACATCCCCGCGCAGGCTCGAACCTCGATGCGTGCAATATGCACACATCACGGACGCATTGCGGCGAGCCGAGCATGCGAGCGGGGGGTGCTATCTTCTCCTTCTCTACATGCGCCGCTTCGCAGTTCCTCGTTGCGCTCTTCGCGTGCTCCTCGACACCCACGCCCCCACCCAACCCGCCGCCCGCAACCGTCACGTTCCCCGCGGGCTTCCTTTGGGGCGCGTCCACCGCCGCGTTTCAAGTCGAGGCCAATGACGCGCACACCGATTGGTTTCACTGGGCGAGCACGCCGGGCAAAATCAAGAACGGCGACACGCCCGATCCCAACGGGCCCGACGCGCTCGCTCACGTCGACGACGACGTCGCCGCGCTCACGGCGATGCATCAGAACGCGTATCGCTTCTCGATCGAGTGGGGCCGCATCTATCCGACGCACGATCGATTTCGACAACGACACGCCCGATCAGACCGCGCTCGATGCGTACTCGAACCTGCTCGCGAAACTAAAAGGCGCCGACATCACGCCGATGGTCACGCTGCATCACTTCGCGTTTCCCGATTGGCTCTCCGACGTGACCGACGGCGGGAATCCGCAAGGGTGGGAGCGCACGGGCGTCATCGATCAGTTCTCGACGTTCTGCTCGCGCATGGCGAAGTACTACGGCGATCGCGTCGATTGGTGGATCACGATCAACGAGCCGCTCAACCTCGTCGTCGGCGGTTACGTGCAGGGGAGCTTTCCGCCGGGGCAGCTTCTCGATCTCGACGCGCGGGCTCAACGTCGCGCGCGTCGAGGCGCGCGCGCACGCGGCGTGCTTCGACGCGGTCAAAGCGGCGCGATGCCGACGTCGAAGCGTCTCGTGGGCGGAGCACATGCGCACGTTCCATCCGTACGACGACACCGAGCCCGACGACGCGACCGCCGCCGAATCGCGTTCGCTACATCTTCAACGATTGGTTCATCAACGCCGTCGTTCGCGGCGATTGGGACGACGATCTCGACGGCACCTACACGGCTCGCCGAACGACAAAACCGCCGACCCCGCGCTCGTCGGCCGCGCCGATTATCTCGGCATCAACTACTACTCCGACACGCTCGTCTCGGCGACGCGCGGCGTGATTCTCCCCGTCATCGACGCCGCCGTTTACCAAGCGTTCATGCCGACACCACGCCCGAAGACGGACTTCGGCTGGGACATCTACCCCGAGGGTCTCGGACCGTCCTCGAGGAGGTCAAGCCGTATGGTCTTCCGGTCGTAATCACAGAGAATGGAATCGCGGACGCGGGCGACGTGAATCGCGCGCGCTTCATCGCGGAGCATCTCTATCAGCTCGGTTGGGCCATCCAGCGCGGCGTCGAAGTGCGGGGGTATTTCCATTGGGCGCTGGTCGACAACTTCGAATGGGCGAACGGCTTCTGCCCGCAGTTCGGTCTGGCGTCGTACGACACGACGACGAAAGCGCGAACGCCGAGGCCGAGCGTGCAGCGTACGTGTCGATCATCCGATGCGAACCAAGTGAAGAAGACGGACATCGACGCGATGCCCGCCTACGCGAGTCCGACCGTCACGTGCCAGTGAACACCGTCCCGCAGATCGCCGCCGCGACGCCGAGCTCGCGCTTCGACGAAGACGAGATCACGGACGTCGGGCAAGGCGCGCGCGATAGCGAGGTGCTCACCGCGAAGTCGACGTTCGTCGTGGCGCGCTCGTCGTCTCTGCGCGGGCTCGAGACGGCGGCGCATGTTCGTCCTCGAAGAGGGCACGACGACGATCGGTCGCGATCGCGAAGTCGAACGTCCACTACGACGACCGTGGGCTCAGCCGTCACGCACGCGCGCATCGTTCGCGAAGGCGACGCGCTGCATCATCGAAGACCTCGGCTCGACGAACGGCACGTATGTCGACGGCGCGCGCGTCGATACGCGCGGAGCTCCACCAAGGCGAGCGCGTCGTTCCTCGGCCGACGTCGTCTTGCGCTTCATCTCGTCGACGCGTCGAGGAGCACGTCTCGCACGCAACTCTTCGAAGCGTCCACGCGCGACGCGCTCACGAACGTCTTCAATCGCCGCTATTTCGTCGAGCGGCTCGCACGCGGAGGTCGCGTTCGCGCATGCGCCACAAAGGCCGGCTCGGTTTCATCTTGCTCGATCTCGATCACTTCAAGAAGGTCAACGACACGCACGGCCACCTCGCCGGCGACGCCGTCCTGCGCACGGTCGCGGCAGCGCATGCAGAAGCTGATTCGCGTCGAGGACGTGCTCGCGCGCTACGGCGGCGAGGAGTTCGCGATCTTCGTGCGCGGCATCCCGATGAGCGGCCATCGTGACGCTCGCCGAGCGCGTGCGCGCGACGATCGCCGACACCTCGACGTCCAATACGAGAACCTGCGATCTCGCGCGACGGTCAGCGTCGGGCGTCGCATCGCTCGAAGAATGCCGACGCGCCCGCGACCGGCGTCTGCTCGTTTCGCTCGCCGACGAACGCCTCTACCGGCCAAGGCCGCCGGCCGAAATCGCTGTCATCGCGACTTGAACGCCAGCCCAAGCGGGTGTCACCGCACTGCGTCGCGCTGTAGCGCAGGAGGATTCCCCGATGGCCGTCGACGTGAAGAAGCTGTTCAACGAGGAACTCCCCACGGCGCTCGCCAAGAACGCCGAAGACGCGAAGACCATCGGCGCGAAATACCAGATGAACGTCACCGGCGAAGGTGAGTGGTTCATCGACGTCTCGTCGACCGGTCCGTCGTGCAAGGCCGGCACCGGCCCCGCCGACTGCACGATCACGATCGCGGCCGAAGACTTCCAGAAGCTCGTCGAGAACCCGCAGGCCAACGGCATGCAGCTGTTCTTCGCGGGCAAGCTGAAGGTCGCGCGGCAACCCGATGCTCGCGATGAAGCTCCAGAAGCTCTTCTCGTACAAGTGAGCCATGCGCGCTCGAGGGCGTCAAAGTCCTCGACCTGAGCCGGCTCCTTCCGGGCCCGTTCGCGTCGCTCGTGCTCGCCGATCTCGGCGCGCAGGTCGACAAGATCGAAGACACCGGCGCGGGCGATTATCTGCGGCACATGCCGCCGCTTGGCTCGGGGTGTCGGAGGGCGAAGCCCCTGACGCAAGCGCAGATGTTTTTGGCGCTCAATCGCAACAAGCGGAGCGCGTGTCTCGATCTGAAGAAGCCCGAGGCGCGCGACGCGTTCTTGAAGCTCGTGACGCACTACGACGTCGTGCTCGAACAGTTTCGGCCGGGCGTGCTCGACCGCCTCGGCCTCTCGCACGCGACGCTCCTCGAGAAAAACCCGCGCCTCGTCGTCTGCGCGCTCACCGGCTACGGACAAGACGGGCCGCTCGCGCATCGTGCGGGGCACGACATCGACTACCTCGCGCGCGCGGGCGTGCTCGGTTTTCAGGGGCCCGCGGGCGCGCCGCCGCAGCCGCCGGGTTTCCAGCTCGCGGACGTGAGCGGCGGGCTCTGGTCGCGTGATCGGAATTCTCGCGGCGCTCGCGCGAGCGCGCACGCACGGGCAAGGGTCGCGTGGTCGACATCGTCGATGCTCGAGTCGTCGATGCGGTTCGGATCGTGTCGGCTCGGCGTCGATGTTCGCCGGGCAAGAGTCGTGCGCGGCGACGACGCGCTCACCGGCGGGCATCGCCGCGTACGCCACGTACTGCGAACGAAGGACGGCCAGTACGTTGAGCGCTCGGCGCGCTCGAGCCGAAATTCTGGATCGACGTTCGCGCGCGGGTCGGCCTCGAAGCCGACATGGGCGGATATCGTCCCGGGCCAGCACCAACCGGAGCTGAAGAAAAAAGTCGCGGCGATCTTCGCGACGCAGACGCGCGCGGAGTGGCGCGACGTTCGCCGAGCAGCACGACTGCTGCCTCGAGCCGGTCCTCGAGCCCGAGGAGCTCGAGCACGATGCGCAGCACGCAGCGCGGCGTGGTTCTTCGAGATGCGATTCGCCATGGGGTCGCATCAAGCAGCTGCGCCTGCCGACATGCGATGCGGTCACGACGCGTCCGCCGCCGAAGCAGGGGGAGCACACCGACGAGATTTTGCGGGAGGCGGGTTCGGAGACGCGGAGATCTGCGGCCCTCCGCGCGGCGAAGGCGATTCGCTAAATCTTCCGGTACTCCTCGATAAACTCCCAATCCGCGACGAGCCCCTTGCGCAACAAGAGGCTGAGCAGCGTCGCGACGATGGGCTCCCACCGCGGGACCTCGCCTAAATCTCCGCCGCGTCCGCGCCGTGCGACACCGCGCGCAGCGCGCTCACGAGATCGCGCGCCGTGAGATCCGTCTCCGCCGTTGGGGGCGCGCTCGGCGAACGACCTTTGCGCGCGGGGAGCTGAATCGTCGTCCCGTCGAGCAGCGTGAGCGCGACCATCGGCACGCCGCGCTTCTTCAGCGTGATCTCCGTCGCTTGGATCTCGGGCGTTGCGGTCGGGCTGTCGACGCTCTGCGGGCTGCTCGCGGGCGGCGTTGGCGCCGACGGCGGCGCAGAGGGAGGCGCTTCCTCGATGAGCTCTTCGGGCGGGATCGTCTTCGGCATCCGAGCTTCGGCTTTGGGCACGGCGGGCTTCGGGCTCGGCGGCGGAGCCGGGACTTGTTGGGCCGCGGGCTCGCCGGACTCGCCGTGGTAGTAGACGCGGATGGCTGCGCGAATGTCGCTGCGCGCGGCGATCATCGGCTTCACGGTGATGCCCGTCGCCTTCGCGACCTCCGCCAGCGCGACGTCGTTCGTCGGATCGTCCATCGCAACGAAGAGCTGCTCTCCGCCCTTCTTCGATTTGCGATGCAGCACAGGCACGAGACAATATTTCTCCGCGACCTCCGTCGGGACGAAGTTCAAGAGCTGGCGCGAAAAGTCGACGTGATAGAGCGACACCCACGGCACCGCGAGCTGCTGCGACAGCGCTTGCGTGAGCTGCGTGTCGCTGCACATCTCGAGCGCGAGCAGAACGTCGCCGAGCCGTTCGCCTTCCTTTCGCGGGTGCGAAAGCGCGCGTTCGAGCTGCTCTTGCGTGATGACGTTCGCGGCGACGAGGACCTCGCCGATGCGCATGCGTGAGGCCATGGTTTTCCCTGCTCTCGCGATCGTATGTGCAGCTTTTTCAGCGGGCCAAGATCACTGCGCCAAACGCCACATGTCCTACCTGTTAGCAGGCAAAAACGCGTGTTAGCCTGCCTTACCCGGCATGCGTCCCTGCCCGCAGTGCAGCAGTCTGTGCGACGAGACGCATCAGTTCTGTCCAAGTTGCGGCTTTCCGATCGGGAAAGTGTCGACGAACACGGAAGATCCGCTCATCGGCCGCACGCTGCCTGGCGGGTTCGTCATCCTCGAGCTCATTGGCGTCGGCGGCATGGGTCGCGTGTATCGCTCCGAGCAGACGAACCTCGGACGCACGGTCGCCGTGAAGATCGTCCACCCGCACCTCGTCGGGCGAAGAGAACGCCGTCGCGCGATTCATCACCGAAGCGCGCGCCGCGAGCCGGCTCAATCATCCGAACTCCGTCGCGGTCATCGACTTCGGCAAGACCGAACGACGGCCAGCTCTATCTCGTGATGGAGTATCTGCGCGGAAAAGATCTCGCGCGCGTCGCATACGACGAAGGCCCGCTCCCATTCCGCCGCATCGTCGACGTCCTGCGGCAGACGCTCGCCGCGCTCGCCGAAGCGCACCACTTCGACATCATCCACCGCGATCTCAAGCCCGAGAACATCATCCTCGAGCCCGTGCGCGGCGGCGGCGACTTCGTGAAGGTCGTCGACTTCGGCCTCGCGAAGATGCAGGTCGAAAAATCTCAGCCGTCGATCACGAGCCCTGGCATCGTGTGCGGCACGCCCGAGTACATGTCGCCCGAGCAAGGCCGCGGCGATCCGCTCGACCCGCGCAGCGATCTCTACGCGGTCGGCGTCATCCTCTACCAGCTGCTCACGGGCCGGCTGCCGTTCGAAGCCGAGACGCCGACTCAAGTCGTGCTCATGCACCTGTCGAAGCAGCCGCCGGATCCGACCACCGTCGCGCCGGACCGCATGATCCCCGCGCCGCTCGTCGAGCTGACCCTCAAGTCGCTCGCGAAAGAAGCGAAGGACCGCTTCCAGAACGCGGACGAGTTCGCGATCGCGCTCGGCGAGGCGATGGCGAAGGTCGAATCGTCCGTGCGCGAGGCGGGAAAAGATCGCTGCCCGAAGTGCGGAACGATGAACGCGGCGAAGCAAAAGTTCTGCGGCGAGTGCGGGACGGCGTTCGGCATCGCGCACACGCCGACGGAAGTCGCGCGGCCCGCGGTCAACGCGCTCGGCGCGACGGAAGCGCCGCCATCGCAAGTGGAGCGCAAGGTCTTCCATCTCGTCGCGCGACGTCTTCCCGCTTCCGTTCGTCGGGCGCGATGAAGATCTCGCGTGGCTCGACGAGCACCGCGCGCGCGCGAAGACGGGGCTCTTCGCGGTGCGCGTCTCGGGCGAGCCCGGCGTCGGCAAGTCGCGCCTCGTGCGCGAGCTCGCGCACACCGCGCAGACGGCGGGCGATCGCGTCATCACGGTCGGTCCCGATCCTTCGTGGGCGGAGGTCGGTTACCACGCGCTTCGCTCGGCGATCGTTCGGCTCGCGGAGCTCCCGCACGACGGCGGCGCGCTGAGCGATTGGGCCGCGGCGAGCGCCGAAGCCCGATCGGGGCTCGCGCAGATCTTCGCGAAGAGCGACTCGCGCTCCGCGTCGCTTTCGCCGGAGCAACGCCGCTTCGCCGCAGCGGAGGCGCTGCGCTGGGCGATCTTGCGCGCGGGTGGCAGCGTCGGCGGAAGGCGCGTCGTGCTCGCGATCGACGATCTCCACGCGGTCGACGGCGCGAGTCGCAACGCGCTCGCCGACGTCGTCGCCGAGCCTCCGCTCGCTCCCGTGCTTCTCGTCGCGTCGCACGCGCAGAGCTTCGACCCGAAATGGCAAGACGCGACGTGCGCATTCTCGCGCCGCTCCCAGGACCCGCAGTGTCGAAGCTCGTCGGCGCGGCGGGCGCAGGGCTCCCCGCGATCGCAGTAGTCGCGGCGTCGTTCCGCTCTACATCGAGCAGATGATCCGCTTCGTGCGCGAGCAAGGAACTGCCGCGCCGCCGCGCCTCGCGGACCTCCTCGCGCTCCGTGTCGAGCGCCTCCACGCCGACGCGCGCCGCGTGCTCCAAGCCATCGCCGTCACGGGAGACGACGCCACGGAAGACACGGTCACGCCGCTCCTCTCCGACGAGACCGACGTCGCAGGCGCGATCGCGACGCTCCGCAAGACGGGCATGATCGAACAAGAGGCCGAGCGCTGGCGCGTCGCGCACCCGCTCCTTCGCGACATCGTGCTCGCGACGATTCCCGCCGCCGCGCGCCGCGAGCTGCACTCGAAGGCCGCGGAGGTCTGCGAGATGCTCGGCGCGGCGGTCGAGGTTCGCGCGCTCCACCAGTTCCACGCGCAGAACTCGTTCGAAGCGCTCCTCCTGCTCGAGCGCGTGAGCGCGCTCTGCACGCAACGCGGCGACGTCGGCGGAACCGTGCACTCGCTACGGCGCGGGCTCGAGCTCGCGCGTCGCGAGCTCTTCCGCGGCGAGCTCGACGATCCGAAGCGCGCCGTCGTCATCTTCGGTCGCAAGCTCGGCGAAGCGCTCGCGCAGCTCGGCGATTACATGGACGCAGAAGGCGTGCTCCGCGAGGCGCTCGACATGGCAGGGCCCGGCGGACAAGACCGCGCGCGCGTGCTCGGCGCGCTCGCGCACGTCGCGCACGGACGCGATCGCAAACCCGAAGCCGAGGCGTACTTGAGAGAAGCGCTCGATCTCGCGACGCGCTCCGGCGCACACGAGCTCGTCACGTCGCTGCAAGACCTCAAGCGCGCGATCGCCGTTTGAAGCCGAGGCGCCTTCTCGTTTCTTCGTTCGTCATGTTCTCGTGCGCGGCGGCATCCTCGCCACACACGGTGGATTCGCCCACTGCGACGCCGACCACGGACGTCTCGCGCATCGCGAAACAATGCGCGCTCGTCGCGAGCTGCTCCGACCAGCACGACTCGAGCGCGTTTCGCACGCCGCACGGGTGCGTCGATTGGTACGTCGTCAACGCGCGCGACGAAGCTCCGCTCGCCGACTGCGTGATGAGAGCGACCTCGTGCACGGACGTCGTGCGATGCACGCACGAGCGCGCCGATGGTCTCGCCGAGACGTTCTGCAAAGCGCACCCCGGCGTCCTCAGCGCGTGCGACGGAAACGAATTTCTGAGCTGCGAAGGCGAGTCGAGCGCGGAGAGCACCGCGGTCGATTGCGCGGCGCTCGGCGGAACGTGCGGCGAGCACAAGACCGCGGGCCTCGTCGAGCGCGGTTGCATCTCCGCGCGCCTCTGCCCGCAAGGCGCGCCCGAGCACCGATGCGACGGCGACGTCGTCATCGACTGCCAAGACGGAATCGCCGACAAGAACGCGTGCCCGCGCGGCTCTCGATGCACGTCGGGCAAGGACGAAAACGGCGCGCCGACCGCGCACTGTCGCTCCACGTCCGGACGCGAGTGCTCGCTCGTCGGCAGCGCGTTCTGCGAAGGCGACACTGCGTACGCGTGCGTGCAAAACGGCCGCTTCGCGGGGCTCCATTCCGCGGACTGCGCCGCGCTCGGGCTTGCGTGCACGATGCGCTCCGGTCGCGTCGCGTGCGTGAAGCGCGGCGAAGCGGAGTGCGCGCCGTCGCCCGCGTCGTGCATCGGCGACGATCTCCGCTTCTGCGCGGCGGGCGAATCGTTCCATGTATCCTGCAAGGAATTGGGGTTCAGCGGCTGCGACTCCGCGGGCGGTGGCGGCGAAGCCCTCTGCGCGAGGCATCGCTGATAGGATGCCTCGCGCGTGAGCGCCACCAAACACATCGCGCGGTGGGATCTCGACAAGACCTATCTGCGCACCGAGTTCGACACGCTCCGCGATCTCGTGCGCACGGCGCTCGAGCGCCCCGACGAAAAACGCACGAACCCCGGCGCATCGACGCTCCTCCGCGAAATGGTCCGCGCGGGGATGAGCGTGCACATCCTGTCCGGCTCGCCCGAGCAGATGCGCAAGCGTCTCGAAGACAAGCTCCGACTCGACGGCATCGCGTGGGACACGTTCACGCTCAAGCCCAACTTGAACAACATCCTCCGCCTGCGGTTTCGCGCGGTCCGCGACCAACTCGGCTACAAGCTCCCGGCGCTCCTCCGCGCCCGCGCCGCGTTGAGCCTCCCGAACGAAGACGCGAAGTCGGCGACCCCACGCGAGTCGCTCTTCGGCGATGACGCCGAGGCCGACGCGTACGTGTACTCGCTCTACGCCGACGTTGTCGCGGGCCGCGTCGACGCGCGCACGCTGCTCGAGGTCTGTCAGCGCGGCCGCGTCTACGAAGACGTCGCCGAGGAGCTCGTCGCGTTCAGCACGCGCATCGAACGCACCGAAGCCGTCGAGCGCATCTTCATCCACCTCGAACGCCAGACCCCTCCGAGCGATTTTCGCATCTACGGTCCGCGCCTCGTCCCGTTCTACAATTACTTGCAGTCTGCATTCGTTTTGTTCGAGGACGCGCGCATCTCCGCGGAGGCCGTGCTGCGCGTCGCCGTCGAGCTCGTCGTCATGCACCGCTTCGACGGTGACGCCCTCGCGCGCAGCTATCTCGATCTCGCCAAGCGCGGTCACCTGCGTGGCGAGCGCATCGAAGATCTGAAGACCGCGCTAGCCGCGTGGATGGAGCGCGAGCCCGTGCCGAAGTCGAAAGAGCTCGGCGAGATGATCGAGCGCTTGCCTCCCTACGCGGAGCTCGCGCGCGGAAGCGGCACACCCGACATCACGACGCCCGACTACCTCGGCATCGTCGGGAAACACAACCCGCGTCGCAGTTAGCGCGGTTCCGCACGGCGTTCCTCGCGCGCGCAGGCTTGCGCGCGCGATGAGACTAAGTCCAGTGCCCCGCGCGCAACGCTGCCGCGTCGATCACTTTGACCTTCGGGCCGAGCGCTTCACGGAAGCTGTCCTCGTCTTCGTCGTCCATGATGGCGTCGCCGAAGCCCGCAGCGATCTCCATCGCGGTCGCGAGAATTCGGAGAAACTGCGCGAAGCTCGATGCGGCGAGCGTCGGCGTCCAACGCTCTTGCCCGCTCATCGCGGTGTAGACGGGGCAATCGCCTTCGGGGTCGGGCTTCGACACGTCGAGGAAATACGGATCGCCGAGCAGCGAGCTTTCGCCGACGACGACCCACGACGCTTTCCAATCCGCCGCGCCCGCCGGCGCCTGCGCCTTGCCGAGCTCTTCGCTCGGCAAGAGACGAACGCGTTCCACGGGTGTGACCGTCTCCACCTTGAGCGGGTCTGCGCCGAGCAAGAACGCGCGATACCGCGAAGGGATCCGCAGCTGCTTCTTGAGCGCATCGACGCGATCGGTCGGCGCTTTACCGAACTCCGCCGCGATCTTCCGCCGTGCAAAAACTGTTTTGAGGCTCTCTACTGCGTCTGCGAGATCGCTATCCACCGAGCACCTTGCCGCTTGTGACGGACCCCCAGTTTTTGGAGCGATTGGCGAGTCTACACGGTCAACGACCGGCGTCCAACGAGTCTTGAACGAGGTCGAGCGTTGGGCGACCCGGCTCAGCTCCGCCGCAACCCACTTCGAGGGAAACGGCCGCGGCGAGCGTGGATCCCCCGTAAAACCGCAGCGTTTCGACGAGACGCGTCAGCGATTTGCTGGCCGCGTCGCCCGTGCCTGGAGGCGTTCCAGGCCTCGAAATCAGCTTGGCCGTGGTTTGGGTCACGTCGTTGTCGGGGACGCCAATCTCGATTTGAAACCGGCCGCGCGCGCCTGTCGCCCGAACGGCCGCGCAAAACGCGTTCGTCCCCTCCGCCCCGTCGACGCCGATGGCCAGTCGCGCCCACGTCCCCACGTCCACGATGCCGCTGCGCACGATGTGCTCGCACTTCGAGCTCGCCTCGTTGAAGATCTCTCCGAGCGCACACGGCGGCGTCGCTTCGCAACGGCCCGCGAGCTCGAGGTTCACGCCCGCGTCGGCCGTTGGCTTCACGTATCGCTCGCCGCCGCCACACGACGCCGCGCCCGCCGCGCAGAGGAGCTGCCCGCCGCGGCTCTCGAGCACTCCATACATGCATGCGCCGCGCTTTCTCGGTTCATCGTCGCGCGGCGGACCACGAAGGATCATCCGCACGACGCCCGACTCCGGAAGACAAAGCCCGTGATCGACATCGAGCGCCTCTCCGATCGCACACGTCTTTCGCGTGCACCCACCACCCGTCGCCGGCTTCGCAGCCACCCCACAAAACGAATCCGCGATCGCGTACGGAACACACGCGCCGAGCACGAGCGCCGAGCCTTCCGCGCAGGACGCTGTCGGGCTCTGCGCGCCGCGACACGACGCGCTCACGACGAGCGCGATCAAAATGGGGAGCGTCCGTCGCATGGCGGGAGCACGCGACGGTACCACGCTGTCATGATAAACCGCCGCATCATGCGAATCGTCCACGACGGCACCGCCGAGTTCGACGCGGAGCTCGCGCGACTCGAGCGGCGTGGCGAATCCGACTTCGCGCGCGTCGAGCCCGCCGTACGCGAAATTCTCGACGCTGTTCGCAAAGACGGGGACGCCGCGGTCCTCCGCTTCGCCGAAAAATTCGATCGCCGAAAACCCGATCGGCTCGTTCTCGCGGTGGACGACGGGGCCGCCGCGCTCGCACGATTGCCGCAAGAATCAGCCTCCGCGATGCGCACCGCCGCCGATCGCATTCGCGCGTTCCACGAAAAACAGCGCGCGCATCTCGCGAACGGTCTCGCGTTTCGCTTCACGGACTCGGACGGCGTCACGCTCGGATGGCGATCGCGTGCGCTCGATCGCGTGGGCGTGTACGCGCCGGGCGGCAAAGCGCGTTACCCGTCGAGCGTCCTCATGAGCGCGATCCCCGCGCGCGTCGCGGGCGTGAAGGAGATCATTCTCGCGACGCCGCTCCAAGGCGACGCATCGGACGACACCCTCCTCGCTGCAGCCCACTTGTCCGGCGTGACTGCGATCGTCGACGCCGGCGGCGCGCAAGCGATCGCCGCGCTCGCGTACGGAACGCAATCGATCCCGCGCGTCGACAAAATCGTCGGCCCCGGCAACCTCTACGTCGCGTGCGCGAAGCGCTTCGTCTTCGGGTCCGTCGCGATCGACTCGATCGCGGGTCCGAGCGAAATCCTCGTCGTCGCCGATGACGAAGCCGACCCACGCCTCGTCGCCGCCGATCTCCTCTCGCAAGCCGAGCATGACGAAGCCGCCTACCCGCTGCTCGTCTGCGCGTCACCGAACATGGCCGAAGCCGTCGCGCGCGAAGTCGCGCTGCAGCTCGAGTCGCTCCCGCGCGTCGCAATCGCGCGCGTCTCCGTGCAGAACAACGGCATCGCGCTCGTCGCGCGGTCACGAACGCGTCTCGCGGAAGTCGCCAATCGCATCGCCCCCGAGCATTTGAGCGTCCAGACGCGCGATCCCGAGGACCTCCTCGCCCACATCGTTCGCGTGGGAGCGGCATTTTTGGGACCCTTGACGCCGGAAGCCGCTGGTGACTATGCAGCCGGCCCATCCCATGTGCTCCCCACGGGCGGGACTGTCCGTTTCGGAGCACCTCTCAGCGTTTTGGATTTTTTTGCACACGGGTCCGTCATTTCGTATTCGCGCGCTGCCCTCGAAACGCAGCGCTCTCTCATCACGCAGCTTGCGCGTCTCGAAGGGCTCGAAGCCCATGCCCGTGCAGTTGAAGCACGGTTCCCGTCACGCGACTAACGGTCAACCCGCTCAGATTTAGTCAACTAGTTGAAATGATTCTCAAACCAGGCCTGGATTGAAACTTGCTTCGTGTGACGCGGCTCATCCCGACGGGGAGCCGAAGGGTATTTAAGGAGGTTCGGATGCAACCGAAGTGGACAAGGCGCTTAGGCCTCGCAGGGCTAGTCGGCGCGATCGTATATACGGCGGTCGGCTGTGCCCAAGAACGGCCGGCGATCAATCAGGTCCAGCCAAACGCGCTGTCGAAGCATTTCTTCGTCGGCGCTGATTTGTCTGACCCGACTGATGACCCGCAGTTCTACATGCGCAACACGGTCATCGATATCCCGTACGGTGCGGACCAGGAGGGGCTCTTCACGGCGTCGTACGCCCAGCCTTTGTCCCGCGTTCGTTGGGAAATCCAAGAGAACGCGCTCGTCGCGCGTCTCACCTACGACCGCATTCAAAACACCGGCAATCAGTCGGTGGCGGCGCAGACGGCAGGGCAGTTCCCGCCGGACGGCATCGGCGCGGTCGCGAACACCAACGGCCAAGTCGTTGCGATGTTCAACATCCAGAGCCATTTCGACATCCGTCGCTCTTACAACCCGCAGACGGGTGAAGAGTACAACGTGATCGTCGAAAACTCGTCGGACCGCCCCTGGTACCAGCGCGAGTACATGCGCGTCGACTGGTCGAAGAACATGATCACCGACGGCTACGACTTCGACACCCTGTCGCAGATCGGCATCTTCGGTGGCGTGAAGTTCGATCCGGAGACCTACGAGGTCACGAACCCGAACGACCCGAACGCGCCCGCGTTCGACATGGACACCGGCTACTTCGACATCACGACGAAGGCCTTTGCGACGCCGAACACCGTCGATACGCCGTGGGGCTCGTTCCCCGCGTGCTTCCTCCCCGGTGATTACGGTGGAGGTTACCCCGTCACGAACTGCAGCCCGACGGAAGTCACGCTGCGCCTCTCGTTCAAGCGCGTCGTCGACAACGACTTCGAGCCCTCGGACTGGGACGGCAACAAGATGGAAGCCTTCGGTTGGTTCACCGAGGATCGCTTCGGCTACGACCGCAACTACGGCACCATTCTCGACCAGAACTGGCACCGCTACGCGGCGAAGTACAACTTCTGGCAACAGAGCCACATCCAGGGCAGCCAGTGCGCGGTCGACTACTACCGCGACGCGAAGGGCAGCATCCAGAAGTACAAGACGGATGGCGGCTCGTTCGTGACGGATGGGACGACCGGTTTGCCGGTCCTCGCCGACCCGGGCGATGCAACCGCGCAACCGTACCCGTCGACGACGGCTGGTGCTGACCCGCACCGTCTCGCCGGCGACAACAAGACGGAGCAAGAGTGCGCGTTCACGGACGCAGGCGGCAACATCGTTCACCCCGGCGCGTACTGCGACGTGACGTCGAACAAGTGCGCGCTTCCGCTTCGCGAGCGTAAGTTCCGCACGCTCCCCTGGTACTACGGCCCCGACGCGCCGAGCGACTTGTTCGCCTCGACGGGTCGCGCCCTCGACCAATGGAACGTCGCCGTCAAACGCGCAGCAATCATCGGTCAGATGGCCGATGCGAAGCGCGTGGGCCTCGATCCGTCGTACCTCATCACGGGGGCGGACGGCTCGGTGCTCACGACGGAAGCGAACGGCTATCCCACGGAAGATGCGATCACCCAGGACAAGAGCGCGACGGGTCAGCACATCGTCCCGGACGTCTTCGTCCTCTGCCACAACCCGGTCATCGACGCGGATGATCCGTCGTGTGGTCCTGCGGGTACGAAGGCTCGTGTTGGCGACATTCGCTACAACATGGTGAACATCATCAACACGCCGCAGACCGGATCGCCTTGGGGCATCATGGTCGACGCGAACGACCCGCTCACCGGTGAGAAGGTCCAGACGAGCGTCAACGAGTGGGGCGCTGTTCTCGACTACGCCGCACAATCCACGGAAGACCTCCTCCGCTGGATCAACGGCGAAATCACCGACGCGCAAATCGTCGATGGCCAGTACATGCGTGACTGGGTCAACGCCAGCAAGCTCGGTACGGGCAGCTACCAAGGCAAGACGCTCTCGTCCGACGAGATCAAGTCGCGCCTCGGCTCGATCGACAACACGCTCGCCGCCGGCAACGGTCTCACCGCTGCCGACGCTGCTTCGCCGCGTGTGATCCAACGCCTGACCGCCGCGAAGAACCTCGCTGCGCTCAGCGGTGGTGTCTCCGCGAACAACGACTTCGAAGCATTCCGAACGAAGATGATCGGAACGGACTTCGAGACCCAACTCGTGACGCCGAAAATGGTGCAAGCCACCGGCTTCGATCCGTCCACGCCGGTCGCGGGTAACTCGTCGCTCATCAACGGCGCGTCGATTCTCCGCGGCATGAACCCCGGCCTCACGAAGTGGATCGCAAACCAGAAGGCCAAGACCCTCGCGCAAAACGGCTACTGCTCCGTCGAGCAGCCCGAGCCCGATGCGCTCGTCGGTATGGCCCGCATGGCTGCGAAGCTCTACCCGCTTCCGGCTTCGAACGACCCGAACTACGCGGCTCTCGTGTTGACGCGCAACCAAGCGCTTCACCAGTGGATCCGCGAGCAGTTCCACGTCTCGGTCATCGCGCACGAGATGGGTCACTCGATGGGCCTTCGCCACAACTTCACGGGCTCGTTCGACGCCCTGAACTACAAGCCGCAATATTGGCAACTCCGCACGCGCAACAACCAAGAGCACTACTGCTCGAACGTGTTCACCCCGAACACGGACGGCACGACCTGCGTTGGTCCGCGCTGGATGGACCCGGTCACCGAGGACGAGGTCAACGGTCTCGTCTGGAAGTGGGGTTCGACGACGGTCATGGATTACCCGGGTGACCAGACCCAGGACATGAACGACATCGGCGCGTACGACAAAGCGGCTATGCGCTTCCTCTACGGCCAAGTCTCCGACGTCGACACGGACGCACAACAGAACAACCTCAAGGGCGCAGCTTACATTCAGCAGCTCGACGGGTTCGGCAGCATCGCAGGGCAGTCGGTCAACGGCTACCACTACACGCGCTACAACGATGCGTTCCACATTTTGAACAACTGCGGCGCGCAGTCGGATCCGAAAGACCCGCTCAGCGCTCACTGCGATTGGTTCAAGCTCGACTACGTGCCGACCCGCGACATGATCACGGTCGACAAGTACACCCCGCAAGTCACGGCGATTCGCCCGGACCTCGTCTCGCACTACGCGGTCGACCCGGCCACGAAGCACGTCCGTCACCCGTACATGTTCGGCTCCGACGAATTCGCGGACATCGGCAACATCCCGGTCTTCCGCTTCGACGCCGGTGGCGACACCTACGAGCAGATTCAGTACGTCACGTCGGTCTACGAGAACCGTTACATCTTCGACAACTTCCGTCGAAACCGTGTGACCTTCTCGTCGCGCGGCACGATCAACCGAATCAACTCGCGCTACTGGGACAAGATCCAGAGCATGGTGAAGACGCTCGGACTCATGGTCGAGCTCGACTCGAACCCGACCTCATCGGAGCAGGATCCCGGCAACCTCATGCCGCTCGCGCTCGGCGCACCGGACGTCATGTTGACGTTCATGCGCGCCCTCTCGCGACCGGAGCCGGGCCCCTACACGATCACGGCGCCCAACCCCGCGCAGAACATCTTCACGCAGTTCGGCGCAGCGGAAGACATCAACGGTCAGATCAACAATCCGAACGGTGACTTCCTCATCCCGACGGGCTCCGGCGACGGACGCTTCATCGAGAACGACTACGACTACACGCAGGGTTACTGGTGGGGCGACTACCAGACCAAGGCGGGTAGCTGGTACGAGAAGCTGTACGCGTCGTACTACCTCAACGAGGCGTACAACTACTTCATCTCGAACTCGGAAGAGGACTACATCGACGGTCGCTACAAGAACCTGAATTTTGCGTCCTTGTATCCGAACCAGATGCGCCGCTTCCAAACGCAAATCATGACGGGTGACCCGCAGACCCTCGGACCGTACGTCCAGGTCCCGACCGGCCAACTCGGCAGCGCTCAACCGTCGGTCATGTACCTCCCCTGGGACAAGTACGACTCGAGCACGCCGCTGGCCTACCCGGCTGGCGCAACGGTTCTCGACCCGCTCGTGGGTTGGGAAGATCAATTCCCGGCGTTGTTCATCACTTGGTGGTTCGGCAGCACGAACCTCAAGTCGGACACGCAGAACCAGATGAAGATCTGGTCTCCGGGCGACCAAGGCACGGTCGACACTCGATCACGGCGAACGTTCACGTCTTCCGCGACCCGATCTCCGGCCTCGTCTACGCGGCTCGCACCTACGGCACCGAGCAAGTCAACACGGCGGTTCCGCTACCAGGTCGAGAAGACGATCGGCGCGCGCATGCTCCAGTACGCGCAAACCCTCGCCGACCAGGCCTATGGCTCGAGCGGCAACCGCACGTCGATGACGGACGGGTACTACGGCAAGACCGTGTACCAGTTACTCGAACGTCAACGCGCCAACCGACCCGCTCGCAGCCCAGAAGCTGCAGGGTTACATGTCGAACCTCGACACGGCCCGCAAGATCGCGAAGTGGATTACGTACTAGTCCACTGAGCTGAGCTGAAAGGCAAACATGGCGCCCTGGACCTCACGGTCCAGGGCGTTCGTGTTTTGTGCGTTCAGCGTCCCATGCGGCGGATCGCGGCGCGGATACATCGGCGGCACGACGCGCGCGCCGAACGACGCCACGCGAACGAACGCGCTCGTCTCGACGACGGCGCCGCCGGTGGTCGATCGCGCGAAAGCGTGTATTCTGCAATTGCTCCGCGCGTCTGCGGGCCCGCGCCGGGCGGGCGCACGCCGGCTTCGGTGTTCTTCGCGTGATCGCGTTCTCGCGGAACGGCGTCTCGACCGGGCCGGGCCGCACGACGACGACCGCGATGTTCGCCGCAGCGACCTCGGCGCGAAGCGCTATCGAGAGCGCCTCGAGCGCGAACTTGCTCGCGGAGTACGCGCCGACCTTCGGCGACGAAACGATCGCCCGCGACCGACGACATCATCACGACCGACGCCGCGCGACCGCTCGAGCGTCGGGAACGCGAGCTGCGTGAGGCGAACCGGCGCGAACACGTTGAGCGCGAAGAGCGCGTCGAGCTCGCGCACGTCGATGTCGCGGAACGCAGCGTAGTAACCGCGGCCCGCGTTGTTGACGAGCACGTCGATCGTTGCCGGCGGTCTCGATGAGTCGAACGCGATCCTCTTCGCGCGTGACGTCGCTGGCGCAAATGCGAAATGCGATCGTGCTCGGATGCGAGCACGCGGAGCGCGTCTTCGCTGCGCGCGGATGCGATGACCTCATCACCACGGCGCGCACACGCGAGCGCAATCGCGCGACCGATCCCGCTCGACGCGCCGGTAACGACGACCCGCATTATTCGCCGCGGAGGTACGAGGCCTTCAGCAGCTTGAGCAGAATTCCGACGGTTTCGAGATCCGTCGCGAGGCTCTTGTTGAGCACCGTCTCGACGTGGCCGTAGTTGTGCGCGAGCTGGAGCACGTCGAGCTCTTCGGGCTTGAGGTCGCGAAGAGGCGGAATGAGCGGTGAGACGATCGCGAGGCGCGCATTGAGATCGGGGAGATCCGTGCGGAGCCGCTCGAACTCGTCGAGCTGGCGCATGCCTTCCATGAGCACTTCGGCGACGGTCACGTCGATCTCGTTCGGGAACGAACGCTCGTCGGGCGGATCGAGATCGAAGAGACCGCTTTGCCACGTGAGCATGCGGAAGAGCGCCTTCAGCGACGGCACCTCTTCGAGGTCGTTGATCAACGCAAAGTAGATGTTGCCCTTGCGCATGTAGATCTTGCCGACGTCCGCTTCGGTGCGGATGACGAGCACGCCGTTCTTCTTCGACGTGGACAAGAGCTGCAGCAAGTCGGGGAGGGGGATCTCTTCGATCGCGCCGGACATCGTCCGGGCTTGCGAGGTGCGGCGCTGCTGCGCGACGTTCTCGAGATCGCGCTTTGCGTCGGTCGTCGATTCGGGCGAGCCGTCGCCCGCGATGACTTTCAAGATGCTCGTGCCGATGAGGATGCGATCGCCTTCTTTGAGGCGCGCACGTTTGATCTTCTCGCCGTTGACGAACGTGCCGTTCGTCGAGCCGAGGTCCTCGATCCAAATGCCGTCGGCTTGGAGGTTGATGCGCGCGTGCTTGCGCGAGACCATGTCCTCGACGAGGACCATGTCGAGGTCGCTCGAGCGACCCACGATGATTTCTTTGTTGGCGGTGACGGGAAACTCGCCGCCCTGATACTTGCCGCTGATGAACCGCAGGACAAAGGACTTCCCCGCTCGGGGCTGCTGCGGACCAGTGCCGCTACCCTTTCCCGTCGGATCATTCATCTCTTCGGGTGCCCATGCGGGCCGCGTGTTTGTGCCCATGTCGGGACGCGCAGAAGGCGGTCTTCCAAGTGGATTCAAAGCGTAGCGACCGCAAGGGAAGATGGTCAAGTAGACTCCCACCCAATGCGAACCATGGCCAAAGGCGGCGAGCCGTTCGGCACACATCGCGCACTCGCACCGCGTGGGGCTCTTCCTCAACCAGCCGATCGACTCGACAACGACTTTTCGAGCCTGTTCGAGGGCGAAATGCTCCTCGATGTGGAGACGCTCAACGTCGACGCGGCGAGCTTTCGGCAAATGGAGGAAGCGGAGAAGGTCGCGGGAAGCGTGGCGGCTCAAGTGATGCAGACGGTGCGCGAGCGCGGGAAGCAACACAACCGCGTGACCGGATCCGGCGGGATGCTCCTCGGCCGGGTCGTCGAGCTCGCTCCGGGTCGTCCGGTGGGGGAGGCGATCGCCGTCGGGGATCGCGTCGCGTCGCTCGTGTCGCTCTCGCTGACGCCGCTGCGGATCGATGAAGTGCGCGCGGTGCGGCCCGCGAGCGCGCAGCTCGATGTGAAAGGCGAAGCGGTCTTGTTCGCGTCGTCTCCGTTCGCGAAGATGCCAGCGGACTTCGAGGATCGCGTCGCGCTCGCCGCGCTCGACGTCGCGGGCGCCGCGCCGCAGGTCGCGCGTCTCGTCGCCGATCGTGAGACGGTCGTGATTCTCGGAGGCGGCGGCAAGAGCGGTGTCTTGTGTGCGTGCGAGGCGCGCCGCACGGGAGGACCCAGCGCAAAAGTGATCGCCGTGGAGTCGCATGCGCCGTACGCGAAAGAGCTCGACGCGCTCGGCGTGTGCGACGCGGTGATCGCGTGCGACGCGCGCGATCCGGTGGCGACGCGCGCTGCCGTGCTCGCCGCGACGAACGGACGCGAAGCGGATCTCGTTTTGTCGTGCGTGAACGTCGATGGCGCAGAGCTCTCCGCGATCTTGTGCACGCGCGACCGGGGCATTGTTTATTTCTTCGCGATGTCGACGAGCTTCACGCGAGCCGCCCTCGGCGCGGAGGGCGTCGGCAAGGACGTCGATTTGATGATCGGCAACGGCTACGCGCGTGGACACGCGGAGCACACGTTGGATTTGTTGCGCACGAACGACGCGCTGCGGGCGTTGTTCGTGAAGCGGTACGGATGATTCTCAATGCGTCTGCGGCGGCGTCGGCGATGCACTCACCGGCAGCGGCGTCGCAAGCGCATCGTCCGCGACGGGCAGAACGACGGTGAACGTGGTTCCCGCGCCCGGCTGCGAATGCACCTGAATCGAGCCGCCCGCGTTTTGCACGATGCTCTGACTGATCGCCAAGCCGAGGCCGGTGCCTTGATCCTTCGTCGTGAAGAAGGGCACGAAGAGGTTCTTCAGCACCTTCTGAGAAATTCCCGGGCCGGTGTCGCGCACCGCGATCTCGATCGTCTCGCCTTCGGGGCCGGTTCGGTCGCTCGTCGGTAGGCTCGACGCGCTCCAGTTTGCCGACGACGTCGCCCACGTGCGCGCGCGACGCATCGACGTGCTCACCGTCACGCGACCTCGACCGCTCATCGCTTGGATCGCGTTCTGGATCAAGTTGATCAGAACTTGGCGCAGCTGCTCGGGATCGATCTTCGCGCGCCCGAGCTCATCGGCGAGCTCGAGGTGCACGTCGAGATCGCTCGGCGCTTGGCTCGAAAGAATCTGCACCGTGCGCTTGATGGCTGCGTTCACGTCGAGCGGAATCGGATTGCCCGCGTGCGGGCGCGCGTACGCGAGGAAGCTTCCGACGACGCGATCGAGTCGATTCACTTCTTCGAGGATGATCCCGACCCACTCGCCCGGCGAGCCGCCGTCTTGCGTGCTCGAGCCATCCGACTCTTCGAGGAGCTGCGCGGCGCCTTTGATCGCGCCGAGCGGATTTTTCACTTCGTGCGCGAGACCCGCGGCCATCGCGCCGAGCGCCGCGAGGCGATCGCGCTCTTTCATCTGCGAGTAGATGCGGCTGTTCGCGATCGCGACGCCGACTTGCGCGGCGACCGTCTCGAGGAGCGCGATCTCTTCCGGCGTGAACGCGTCGCGCACGCGCGCGTCGGCGGCGCAGATGATTCCAACGAGCGCATCGCCGCTCTTCGATTCCACGTCGTCGCCGCGGAGCGCGAGCACGACGGACGATTTGAGCGGGCCCAGCGTCTCTGCGGCCGTCACGACGGGCACGTCGCCATCACCGCGTTCGCGCGCGAGCTCTTCGAGCGAGACCGACGCGAACTTCTGCAGTCGATCGACGAGCGGACGAATCGCGAGGCCCTCGATGCGCCGCGGGATCCGCGCGAGGAGCGGCGAATCCGCGCCCGTCGCGTCGCCGATGCTCCCGAACAAATCGTAGCCATTGCCGTCTTGATCGCGGAGATAGATCGCGCACGTCGTCACGCGACGCGACCGCTCGAGACCGCTGAGCACCGTCTCGACCATCTCTTCGATTTCGAGGACGTGCGAGAGCCGTCGGCGCAGATCGCTGACGCTGGTCTCGAGATCGTAGCGCTCGCGAAAGAAGAATTGGTGGATGCGCCTGTCGACCTCGAGCTGGAGCGGCTCGAACAAGACGAGAAAGACGATCGCCGCGAGTACGGCGTTCAAATACATCGTGTTGAACGGACCGACGAGCGCGATGAACACGTAGAAGACGCCGGCGAGCGAGAACGAGAGCGCCGTCGACACGAGCAGACGGCCGGCGAGCTCGTAGACGTCGGCGAGGCGGTGGCGCGTGAGCGATTCGGCGAGGACGTAGATGAACACGATCGAGAGCACCGCGCCGATGGGCGGGAAGACGACGCCCATGAACGCGAGAAAATCTCCGAGCGTGAACACGGTCGCGAGCGCGCCGACCCACACGAGGAACCGCACGCGATCGCGCGCCGCGCGCGACGCCGCCAATTGCGCGCGCTGCGCGAGCGACACGAGACCCGCCGCGAGGAGACCTAAGACGTACGTGTAGAGGAGCGCGAGCGAGATCGACCGATTTCCATACGGCGAGAGCTCGACCGCGAGCATCGGCACGCCCAAGAAAGCGGCGATGCGCGGGAGGCGCGCGCGAAACACCGTTTGCCCTTCGATCGGGACGATCGCTTGGAACAAGTGCACCGCGAACTGCGGCAGGAGCACCGTGAGCACGCCCGTCGCGCGAACCCAAATCGGCGCTTGAAAGAGGCCGTAGAGCGACTGCGTCAGGTACCAGAACGCGACGTCCGTCGCGAACGCGGCGAAGAGCCAGTGCACCGCGCGGCGACCGCGGAGCAAAACTGACAGCGCGATCGCGAGAGCGAGGATCGCGCAGAAGAGAGTCGTTCGAGGCCTGAGGTCCTCCACGGGACCTCAGTGTAGCTGAAAGGAGCGGACTACTTGTTCGCGGGCGTCGCGGTCGACGTGTGCCACGGGTGCGGATCAGGCTCGTTGCCGTCGCCGGGATCTTGAACGGGGTCGCCGCCGCCACCAGGGTCGCCCGGGTTGATCGAGAGGCCGATGCCCCGCTCGACTCCGCCGCCGATCGAGTGAAGCTGCTTTTCGACGCCGTTCTCCGCGCGAACGCGGCTCGTCGGTGTCGTCTTTTGCGCTTGAGCTCCCAAACCGGAGGCTGGCGAGGTTTGAGCGTTCAGCTCCTCCGCGGACGTGGACGAGTCTTCGGTGCCCGCTTGCGCGATGCAACCCGTCGCTCCCGTGATGGCGAAAAGAAGAACTGAGAACAATGCGAACGATGAATGGGCCTTCATGACTGGCTCTCCGTGGACACGGCGGTCAGACCATACTGTTTGACGAGCTGAGACAGGCGTGGACGCTTCATGCCGAGAAGCGCTGCAGCCCGAGTGATGTTTCCGTGAGTTTCTGCCAAAGCGCGCGCGACGCAGTCACGCTCGATTTGTCGTTTCAAGTCGGCGAGCGAGACGCTTCCCTGGCGAACGCACGCGTACGCGATCGCCGTTGCACCGGCTTCGTCTTGCGGAAGCGGTGCTTCGCCGTCGACAGCTCCAGCGCTGTCGCGCTGATGGTCGACCACGACGTCTTCGAGGTCGTTTGCGGCGACGAGCGAAACGGGCGGGGGCGAGGAGCTCGTGCGGGTGAGACCGCGGAGGTCTTCGACGTTGTCGGTGAAGTCGGTGGCCGTGATGACGTTCGTCTCGGCGAAGAGCGCGGCGGCGCGGAGCGCGTTGTCGAGCTCGCGGATGTTGCCCGGCCATTTGTGGCGAAGAAGGAGATCGACTGCGTCTTGTGAGAGCGTCTTCGGCGCTTCGCCGCGCTCGGCCGCGATGCGCGACAAGAGGTGCTCCGCGATGCGCGGCAGATCCCCGAGGCGCGAACGAAGCGCGGGCACTTCGAGCGTGATGCCGCGGAGACGGTAGTAGAGGTCTTCGCGGAACTCGCCGCGCTCGACCATCGCCTTCAAGTCGCGGTGCGTGGCGCAGATGATTCGGCAGTTGGTGCGGATCGACGTAGTCCCGCCGACGCGCTCGAACGTGCGCTCTTGAAGAACGCGGAGGAGAGCGACTTGCGTGCGCGGCGAGATGTCGCCGATTTCGTCGAGGAAGAGCGTGCCGCCTTCGGCGAGCTCGAAGCGACCGCGACGACGCGCGACGGCGCCGGTGAACGAGCCCTTCTCGTGGCCGAAGAGCTCGGAGAGGAGGAGCGTCTCGACGAGCGCCGCGCAATTGAGCGCGACGAACGGTGCGTGAGCGCGGTCGCTCGAGCGGTGGAGCGCTTCGGCGACGAGCTCTTTGCCCGTGCCGCTCTCGCCGTGGACGAGGACGGTGCCGTCGGTGCGCGCGATTTTGCGGACCGCTGCGATGAGCGCGCGAATCGCGGGGTCGTCGCCGACGATCATGCGCGCGGGGACCGGCGCGACGCTGCGTTGCGTGCGCGGGCCTTCGTTTTCGATGTCCTCGCGCTCCGGAGCGGCGCTGTCACGCGGCGAAAGTTGGGCGAGCGAGGAGGCTTCGACGTCGAGCGCGGCGCAATCGCGGCGAGCGAGGAACGCGGGACGAACTTCGTCGGCGAGGGTGCGCGCGACGGCGTCGCGGACCGCGATTGCTTGCTCGATGTGCGCGCGGGCGCGTTCGACGTCGCCTTGCGCGGCGTGGACTTTTGATGCGAGGAGGTGCGCTTCGCGGAGGACTTCTTCTTCTCCCGTGACGCGCGCGAGGCTCACCGCGCGATCGGCGAGGGACACGTCGAGGTCGCCCTTCGCGCGCGCGATGGCGACGTCGAGGAGCGCGACTTCCGCGGTGGCATAGTCCGTCGTTGCGAGGTCACGCGCGCGATCGACCGCGGCGCTCGCGCGCGCGATGTCGCCGTCTTCGAGAGCGATTCGCGCGGCGACGCGGTGAGCGCGCCCCGAGAATTCGCCGGCGTCGACGTTCGCTTGCTCGGCGAGCGCTTTGCTCACCTCGCGTTGCGCGTCGACGGTGCGTCCGCGGACGAGCGCGATGCGCGCGGCGTGGACGCTGAAGCGAATCGCGAGCGTCGGCGGCATGCCCGGCCCGAGCAAACGACGACCGAACGAAACAGCGTGCTCCGCGTAGTCGAGCAAACCCACTTTGCCGCGGAGGTCGGCGAGGTTCGACAGGATGAACGCGGTCGAGAGCCGATCGCCGATGCGAAGGCGTTTTTGAAGCGTGCGCTCGGAGAGCGCGAGCGCTTGGCCGTACTCGTGGCGCCACGTCGCGACGACGGCGAGGTTGTCGAGCGCGAACGCGCAAGCGCGATCGTCGCCGAGGCGTTCGCCTTCTTCGAGCACCGCGTTGAAGATCGCTTCGCTCTCCTCGAGGAAACCGCGGCTGAGGAGCGCGACGGCGCGGTTGACGCGCGCGCGGAGCTCGCTCGTGCGCTCGCCCGCGGCGGCCGCGACGTGTGCGTCTTCGGTGAAGTGTTTCTCGGCGTCTTCCCAGCGCGCATCCGCGAGGAGCAGCTTGCCGAGCGTGTTGCGCGCGCGGAGGCGCGTGGCGACGTCGTTGGATGCGAGCGCGAGGCGGGCTTCTTCTTCCGCGACGCGCGGCTCGCCCTTGGCATACGCGACTTCGGCGAGCTCGGCGGCGATGCGGGCTTGGACCTCGGCGTCTTTCACGCATGCGCGACCACGCTCGAGCGCGACGCGCGCGGTGACGAGATCGCCCATCGCGACGGCGGCGCGTCCGAGGATCAACGTGACGTCGACGTTCTCGACGTTTTGCGTGACGGACGCTGCGGCCTTCGCCCAGCGATAGGCTTCGTCGGCTTCGCCGTCGTCGAGAGCGCGCTCGGCGGCGTGCATGCGAAGCGAGAGCTGGGCGTCGTCGTTGCTCGCGTCTATCGCTCGCATCCACGATGCGACGACCTCGCGACGAACCAAGCCGTCTTCTGCGGCGTCGAGCGCGCGCCCGTATGCATCGTCGGCGTGGTCTGCTTTCTTGCCGCGCAAGAAGAGCTCCGCGGCGCGCGCGTGCGCCCATGGATCTTGCGGGAAGCGATGCTCGAGCGCGCGACCCACGCGGGCGCACGTCTCGGCCGACACGCATTGCGCGAGGCTCGACTCGAGCGCTTCGGCGGCGGGTGCGAGCGTGAAAAATCCGCGATCGCACCACGCGAGGCCGCACACTTCGAGCGCGCGGAGCGCACCGGCAGAACCGCCGAGAAGCGGAAGATCGTGCTCGTGCCACCCGCGGCTGCTCAGCGAGAGCGCGACGAAGAGCGAGCGCGCTTCGAGGGGGACTTCGGTGATGATGTCGCGCGGAGCGACGTGCTTGGCGGCCGCCCACCACGACTCGAGACCGACGAGGTCATCGTGATTGAGCGACGCGAGCGCATCGGCCGCGAGCGTTGCGACCCAGCGGCGCTTGTCGGACTCGTCGAGCGACGGGCTGACTTCGTACACTTCGCCGCGCACGTCGCGCACGGGATCGATGCTCGGCACGAGGACGATGACGAGCGGAACGCGTCCATCGAACGAGGCTTGCGAGAGCTCCGCGGTGACCGCGCGATCCCACGTGCCCGCTTTCGGGAGCGTGACGAGAATCGCCGCGCGACGACCTTGCGACGCGCTTGCGAGCTGTGCCGCGGATTGCGCGGGCGAGCATTCGATCTTCGCGACGCCGAGGCGCGCGCTCACTTCGCGCCACACGGGATTTCCGCGCGCCGAAATCACGAGCGAGCATGACGAACGCGCGCGCCGAACGAGGTGCGCACGAAGCGCTTCGATCGTTCGATCGTCGACGACGTGAACGAGAAGCACGCCACCGTGACCGCTCGCGACGCGCTCGTCGAGCGCGGCGAAGTCGCACGCAGCTGACGACTCGGGTTGAAGCTCGCCACCCAAATTCCGTGCTTCGACCGGTAAGCTCAAGATGAGAAAAAGCTACCCCTCGAAACATCACGGAGCAAGGCATTTTCCGGGCGAAAACGCGCATTTCGCGCGGGTGGAATCATCCACTTTGGCGGTAGGACTCGGGCTCGTCGCCTTCATTGGCGTGCCCATTTTTCGATCGCGTCGAGTGAGTCCTTCGAGACCTCGCCGAGCGCTCGCGCAATCGGAACCTGAGCGAGGATGGAAGCGCGGTAAAGGGGGAGTACGTCCGGTGTGCGCGAGGCCAGCGTGGTGGCGCCTCGTTCGACCGCGCTCGGATCGCCCCGTCGGACGGGTCCGGTCAGGGCGGCCGGGAACCCGAGTTTTTCCACATTTTCGGCGACGCTTCGAAGGAGCGGACCGAGCATTTTCGGCGCTTCGGACGCTGGAACATGCGACGCGACGAGCACGGAGACAGCCTGCGCGGCGAGGGCCGCGGCGCCGTTCGCGGTGAGCGCCGCCGCCGCGTGGTAGCCGACGTGATCGAGATCGCGCACGTGGCGTGGCGTCATGCCGAGCGCGCGCGCGAGCTTTTTTGCGCGCGTCATCGCGACGGGATCGCCGTCGACGTGCATGTTGCCGCGCGCGAGCGTCGGAAAGAACTTCGTGCTCGCGAATGAAATCATCGGGTGCATCTGCGCGACGCCCGCGCACTTCGAGCGCGCGGGCGCGAGCACCTCCGGCCCGAGCGCGCCCGAGACGTGGACGAGCACCGCGCGCTTCGCGAGGCAAATGTCTTCGGCGGCTTTGGGCAAATCGCGATCGCGCAGCGCGAGCACGACGACGTCGCAGTCGATCGGTTTGTTCGGGAGCGATTTCCGCGCCGCGCGCAACGTCACGCGCCACTTCGCATGCCTGAGCGCGTGGGCGAGCGCGCAACCGACCTTGCCCGCGCCGAAATGAAAACGCTAGCCACGATAGAGACCTCGCTCGCGCACGTGCGCGATCACGGCGCGCGGCACAAGCGCTTCGAGCTCGCCATACGATCCATGCGCGACGAGATCGCGAACGCGCGTGCTCGAGATCTCCGGCAACACCGGCGGTGGCGCGCCCGGGTGCGCGATGCCCGCGCGACCGAGCACGATCAGCGGCGCGATTTTCTTCACCTCGTCGAACCGAAACCACTTGTCCGCCTCGAGCAAGATGTCCGCGCCGAGCACGAGACGAAGACTCCAATCGGGGTGCTCGCGCTTCAGCGCTTCGAGCGTGTGCAGCGTGAGACCGTCGAGCGTCTCTTCGATGCGCGACACGGAAACCGCTGGAAAATAGGCCGTTGCGAGCTCGCACATGCGCACGCGATCATCGAATGACGCGAGCGGTTTTCCGAACGGGTGTTTGTGCGCGGGCACGACGACGACGCGTTCGACGTCGGCCGTCGCGAGGACGTAGGCGATCGCGAGCACGTGCCCGACGTGCGGCGGATTGAAGCTTCCGCCGAAGACCGCGACCGAAGACGACATCGAACCGAACGTAGCAGAGTAGGATGCGCGCCGTGACCCGAGCGCTTCGCGATCCGGTGACCTTTCGATTCGACGGCGACGACGTGACCGCCGAGCGCGGCGAGCCCATCGCCGCCGCGCTCGTCGCGAGCGGACGCATTGCGCTCGCGCGCAGCCCGAAGTTCCATCGCCCGCGCGGCCCGTCGTGTTTTCGCGCGGCGTGCGATGGATGTCTCGCGCGCGTCGATGGCGTGCCGAACATCATGACGTGTCTCACGCCCGCGCGCGAAGGCATGATCGTCGAAGCGCAGAACACGCTCGGCTCGCGCGAGACGGATCTCCTTCGCGTGACGGATTGGTTTTTTCCGAAAGGCATGAACCACCACGAGCTCTTCGCCGGCGTGCCCGGCGTGCAGCAGTTGATGCAGACGTTCGCGCGTCGCGTCGCGGGGCTCGGGCGAATTCCGGAAGAGAAGAGCGAAGTGCGCGGCGCGCAGCGCCGATCGATCGACGCGCTCGTCGTCGGCGCAGGTCCGTCGGGCATGCTCTCCGCGATGGCGCTCGCGTCGAAGGGACGCGACGTGGAGGTCGTGGACGATGCGCTCGAAGCAGGCGGAGGCGCGCGCGCGGCGTTCGACGCGAAGCTCGACGCGATCGCCACGAAATTTGCAGAATACACGCAAAAAAACGCAAAAACACGGGTTAAACTGAGGCTTCGAACGACGGCGGCGGGCATCTACGGAGACGACGTGCTCGTCGTCGGCGAAGGCGCCGAGGTGGTCACCGCGAAGACGCTCGTCCTCGCGACGGGCGCGCACGATGGGGTCCTCGCGTTCGAAGGCAACGACGTGCCCGGCGTGATGTCCGCGCGCGCGGGTGCGTGGCTCCTTCGCCACGGAGTCGATCTCGGTGCGCGCGTCGTCGTTGCGATCGCGGCTGGTGGCGGTCCGTTCGGCGAAGCGTTCGCGCGCGAGTCGAAGAGCGAGGTCACCGTCGTGCGCGGCGAGCCGACCGCGGTGAGCGGAAGCTCGCGCGTGAAGCGCGTCACGTTCGGCAAAAAGGAAATCGCGGCGAGCGCGCTCCTCGTCGATGCGCCGCGCGCGCCGGCGTACGAGCTCGCGGAGCAAGCGGGCGCGAAGTTGGTGCACGAGCCGAGGGGGTACGTCGTGCGTGCGGAGCGGGGGTGTGTGCGGGATGGGGTGTTCGTGGTGGGGGAATTGGTGGGGACGAAGCTCGACGCGGACGCGATGCGTGCGGAGATCGAGGGCATCTTCTAGGTCTCCCCCGCCAACATGCTCGGCTCGAAACTTCACGCGCGAGACGCGTGTGGCGGAGAAGTTTCGAGCCTGCGCGTGTTGGCGCCCCCTCATGCGTTCGCTTCGCGAACGCGAGGGGGTTGGTAGCGGTACGCAGATCCGAACCTGGCGCTTAGTGGCCCAAGTTCGGATCCGAACCTGGCGCTTAGTGGCCCAAGTTCGGATCCGAACGTGGAAAAGGCATCGGACCAACCGCTACAACGCCTTTATGTGTATTATGCACATATCCCCGCTACCAACCCCCTCATTTCGGCCGAAGGCCGAAATATGAGGGGGAAGCGCCGCGCGCAGGCTCGCTTTGGAGCCGAGCACGGCGCTGGGGGAGAAATTCAGAATCAATCGTCGATGAGCGCCCCAAACAACCCAAACCCGCCCGCGAGCGCGATGAAATCGAACAACCCGAACAAGACGAAATAATCCCCGAGCTCATCGAGCTTCGCGCCCGTCAAAATCTCGCGCGTCGACGACACACCCGCGAGGAGCGCGGGCGACAAGAGCGGAAACAAAACGACGGCGAGCATGAGATCGCGCGCGCGCGTGCGCACGGTCATCGCGCCGAAGAGCGTGCCCGTCGCTGCGACGCCGACGGTGCCCGCGAGGAGCACGAGCGCGAGCGGGCCGATCACGTCGGGCAGATCGATGTGGAACACGAGCGCCACGATCGGGACGACGATGATCTCGACGATGACGAGGAACACGAAGAGCGTGAGGGCTTTGCCCGCGAAGATCGCGGCGCGCGCGATGGGCGCGGTGCGCATCGCGAGGAACGCGCCGTCTTCGCGCTCGCGTTGCCAGAAGCGGCCGATCGCGAGGACCGCGGTGAACGCGAGACTGAGCCAGATGGTTCCGGGCGCGACGCGCACCGTCGTGTCGGGGCCCGCGGTGTACGAGAGCGACGCGAGGAGCGCGACGAGCACGGCGAAGAAGCCGGTCGTCGCGGTGACCTCGCGCGTGCGAAGCTCGATGCGGAGATCCTTTCCCGCGACGATGAGCGCTGCGCGCGCAAACGGGACTCGCATCTTCGTGGCGGCGATCGTAATTTATTTTCACCGATGGCGCGCGTCGCGGTTCTCTACAACGTCGACTTCGAGGAGCGCTCGGCGGATGCGGACGCGGGTTTCTCGGCTCGCGCGGACGTCGCAGAGGTCGCGACGGCGGTCGCCGGCGCGCTCGAAAGCTCGAAGCACGAGGCGCACCTCGTTCCCGTCGACGGAGATTTGCAGCACACGAAGGAGACGCTCGACGCGCTCTCGCCGGATTGCGCGTTCAACTTGTGCGAGTCGCTCGCGGGCGATGCGCGGCTCGAGAGCGCCGTTCCGATTTTGCTCGAGCACATGCGGCTTCCGTATTCGGGATCGCCGCCCGCGGCGCTGTCGGCCGCGCTCTACAAAGATCGCGTGAAGGAGCGGCTCGCGCGCGCGGGCGTTCCGACGCCGCCTGCGTGCGTGATGCGAACGCCGAACGACGCGTTCGATCTCGGTTACCCCGTGATCGTGAAACCCGCGCGCGAAGACGGCTCCGTCGGCATCGACTCGTCGAGCGTCGTGCACGACGAGCGCGCGCTGCGCGATCGTGTGGCGGCGATCGTCGAGCGTCACGCGCAGCCGTGCCTCGTCGAACGATTCATCGACGGTCGCGAGCTCAACGTCGCGCTGTTCGGATATCCGAACGCCCGGGTCCTCCCGCTCCAGGAGATCGATTTCAGCGCGCTCCCCGCGGGCGCGCCGCGCGTCGTGACGTACGACGCGAAGTGGTCGCTCGGCTCGCGCGACGATCTCGGGACGCGTCCGGTGATTTTACCGTCGATCGCGCCGCAGATCGCGGCGCGCGTTCGTCGCGTCGCGTCCGCTGCGTTCGCCGCCGTCGGCGTGCGCGACTACGGACGCATCGACGTGCGCGTCGATTCGCGCGGCGCGCCTTGGGTGATCGACGTGAACCCGAACTGCGATCTCTCGCCGAACGCAGGCCTCACACGTGCAGCGAGCGCGGTGGGTTTGAACCACACCGCGCTCGTTCGTCTGCTCGTTCGTTATGCGCTGAAGCGCCGCGTCACTGAGCCGCGGGCGCAGGCTCGGCGTTCTCTTCCTCGTCGAGCTTAGCGGCGCGCGTGCGAAGCTTCGTCGCGACGATCGTGCGCTGCTCGGGCGTGAGGATCGGAAGCGCGGTCTCGACCATGTTCAGCATGTGACCAGCGAACTCGTTGGCGCCGTTCTTTGCGTCCGCGGGGATCGGCGCGACGGCGTCCATCGAGAACTTGTCGCCCTTGAAGGCCTCGAGCGTCTTCTCCCATTGCGCGTGCATCTCGTGACCGCGCCACATCATGTGGCCGTCTTGCACCGCGCCGCTCTGATCGGCGCCCGTCATGGCGCCCGCGAGGTGCGCTTGGAAGCGCGCTTGGATCTTCTCGTGAATCTGGTTCTGTTGATCCTGTGTGAGGTTCAAGTCCGTCGCCCACTTCGCGAGGCGACCGCGGAAGCCTTCGCCGCCTTTGCCTTGATGCTCGTGTGGATGATTCTGGAGCGCCGCGACGAACGCGGTGCGCTGCTCGGACGTCAAGAGATCGTGGAGCTTCTCGAACGCCGCGCGATTCGCGGGCTGGACTGCGAGGTGCGCGCTCGCGACTGCGTCGATCTTCGGTTGAAGCGCGGTGCGATCGATCGCGCCGGCCTGAACTTGATCGGCGATCGCGAGGACGAGATCCTCGCGTGCCTTCGCAGCGGGCGCCATGCGCGCTTCCGCGTCTTTGGCCATCTGCTCGATCGTCGTGCGTTGATCGGCGCGAAGCGGGACCTGCCCGAGCGCGTCGGCGACGCGCTTGGCGGGACCGTGCACGCTCACGTTGAGCGGCGCCGTGGTCGTCGTGCTCGACGCGGTCGTCGAAGGCTCACCGACCGTCGCGGATCCGCTGCATGCCGCGAGCGGAATGATTGAGCCGGCGAGAGCGAATACGAAAGCGGTGGAACGAATGGAGCGGAGAAACATGGTCGGGTTGACCTCCGAGCATCAAGGTGACACGGCGCCCGGGGATTGAAAGTGAAGAAGGGGTAAAGAAGCGTAAACGCCTCACGTGAGCAGTTTGCGCAGCGCGTCTCCGCCCGCGGCGAGGTCGATCTCGAGACCGAGGTCCGTCGCGGCGCTGACGCCGAGGGTGAGCACGACGAGGATTTCCGCGAGCGTACGCGCGGACACGTCGCGTCGAACCTTCTTCGCGCGTTGCCCCGCCGCCGCGCCTTCGGCGAGTCGCTCCATCGCCTTGTACTGGACGCCGTTGTATTTTTTTCGAATGCGCGGCGACGTCGCGCATGCCGTGAGCGTGTGGTGAAACTTCCACCGCGACGTGCCAACGGCCTCGGGCACGCCCGCGACCACCGCGGCGACGAACTGCGCGATCGTCGTCGCGAGATCGGGGACCGTGTCGCCTTCCGGAAAGAGGCTCGCCTGGAACGTGCCGAGGACGCGCTCGACCACCGCGGCGACGAGCTCGTCGCGATCTTTGAAGTGCACGTAGAACGCGCCGCGCGTGAACCCGGCGCGATCGCAAATCGCGTTCAGGCTCGCGGCCTCGATGCCTTTCTCGGCGAGCTCCGCGGCCGCCGCCGACACGAGCGCTTCACGCGTCGCTTTCATTCGCTCCGAACGGGGGACTTTTTTCATCGTCGCCCATTGACATACTGGGTTGTATGTGAAAATCAACGTTACATACCAGTTGGTATGTAACTGGAGGAGCGGATGTCGTCGGATCGCGTGGGAATCGTTTGGGCAGCGTGTTTTGGCTGGGATTTGGGGCGTTACGTGCTTGCGGCGGGGATCCTCTTCGTCTTCGTCTGGGTGATCGGGCGCGAGCGGTGGGCGTCGCGGCTCATTCAAAAGCGCTGGGCAGAGGCGAAAGACATTCGCCGCGAGCTCGCGTACTCGCTGTCGACCGCGATCGTCTTCTCGCTCGTCGGCACTGGCGTCGAGATGGGCTCGCGCCACGGCGTGTTTCGTCTCTACAAAGACGTCGCGTCACATGGGTGCGCGTGGTTCGCGATTTCGATCGCGCTGCTCATCGTGCTTCACGACACGTACTTCTATTGGACGCACCGGCTGATGCATCACCGGCTGCTCTTCAAGCACGTTCATCGCGTGCATCACCTCTCGCACAATCCATCGCCGTGGGCGGCGTATGCGTTCTCGCCGTTCGAGGCGGTGATTCAAGCGGGGTACGTTCCACTCTTCACGCTCGTCCTGCCGCTTCACGAGCTCGCGCTGTTTTCATTTCTCGGGTTCATGATCGCGCGCAACGTCGTCGGTCATGCGGGCGTCGAGATGTTTCCGCGCGGGTTCGTGCGTGCGTTCGGCGCGCTCAGCACGACGACGACGCACCACGCGCTGCACCACCGCCGCTCGGACGTGAACTACGGTCTCTACTTTCCGTTTTGGGATCGCGTGATGGGAACCACGCACCCACACTACGAAGAGACGTTCGAGTCGGTGACGGCAGATCAGAAAATAAAGACGCCGCACGCGACGACGGTCGACCACAAACCTGCTTTGTGACCTTCGGCGCTCTGCACGACGTGACGCGTGCGCAAAATCAGTTTGTCGGCCTTGAAGACCTGCTCGCGCTCGCGCCATGCGGTGTCCGCGTTGAACTCGACGCCGAGCGTCGTCGCGAGCATCGTCGCGGCGAGGTCTTCGGCGTAGTCGCCGGCGATCTTCGCGTTCTCGCCGTAGCTGTGATGCTCGGAGAGGTAACCGTACATGCTCGGGTCCGCGGGGCGCGCGACGCCGATCGACGCGGCGATGAGCCGGTTCGGCTCGTTCGTGTCTTGGCGCGCCATCACGCAGTGGACGATCTGCCCGGGCTTGATCAGCCTCTCGCCTTCTTTGCGGCTGATCTCCTTGCAGCGCGGCGGAAAGATCGAGCTCACCGTGACGAGGTTCGCCTTCTCGATGCCCGCGTCGCGAAGCGACAGCTCGAAGGACGAGAGGCGGTCTTTGTGAACGCCGACGCCGTTGGTGAAAAAAATCGCTTTGGGCACGAGCATCTCGTGCATGACCGGAAAGCCCGACTCGCCAACCGGTACAGGTGGTTTGACTTTCACCCTCGTCTCCTCAGTTTCGTCATTACCAGCTTCAGGACTTCTTGGAAGCGGCCTTCTTCGGTTTGTCACCAGCAGTTTTCTTTGTCGCCGTCTTCTTCTCGGCGGGTGCGGCCTTCGCTGCCTTCGGTGCGCCGCGGCGCTTCTCCAAAGAGCGGTACATGTCCCAGAGACGCGGGACGGGATACTTCGCGAGGCGCGTCTTGTAGCCGTCGTCCTTCACGCGCTTTTCGATCTCGAGGATCGCGCCGATGAGCTTGTCGCGCGTGCCGAACTTTTCCTTCACCGCGCTGAACGTCGCGTGGAGACGGATGAGCTTCGCGTTGGCGACGTGGCCGAGGCCCTTGTTCTTGTTGGTGCGTTCCACCCACAGATCATCGCCGGCGAGCTTTTCGATCGCTGCGACGAGCTTGGCTTTGTCACCGTACTTTTCTTTGACGAGAGCGAGCGGCGTTTTCATGAAATTGGCGCCGGTGCATAGCAGTCGCGCGCCGCAATCGCAACGGGGGAATCGTGTATCCTGCCGGTCCGATGCGCTTCGGTGTCCTCCTTTTTCTCGCTTCGTGCGGCGGCGCCGCGCCGCAGATGGCGGCTGCCACGGGCGCCGCGAACCCCGAAGCCGCGGCGCCGCAGGAGGACTCGCGCTTCGCGTCGAACGACGTCACGACGCCGCCACCACCACCACCGCAGAGACAAATCGATCGCGGCCCTGATGCGCCGCCGCCGCCCACCGACCGCAAACGCGAAGTCGACAAGACGTTGCGATCGGACGAAGCCGAATCGCAGGCTGTCGCGTCGCCATCGCAATCGGGCGAAGCGCGCGAGACGCAAATGCTCGTCTACACCGCGCACGTCACGATGGCGGTGTACCAGGTCGAGCCGGCGCTCGACGCGATCGAGACCATCGCGCGCGGAATGGGCGGGTATCTTTCGTCGCGCAACGACACGCAGATTCGCATTCGCGTTCCGCGCGCGCGCTTCGACGAAGCGCTCCACAAAATCGAAGCGAGCGGCGACGTGCTCCACCGCGACATCAACGCCGAGGACGTGACGGACGCATTCGTCGACACCGAAGCGCGTTTGAAGAACGCGCGCGCCGTGCGCGATCGCTTGCAAGCGCTCCTCGAAAAAGCCGCGGTGAAGGAAGCGATCGAAATCCAGCGCGAGCTCGAGCGCGTGACGGCGGAGATCGAAGTCTTCGAGGGCAAGCTCAAGCTTCTTCGCGATCGGGTCGCGTTCTCGACGATCGAGGTCTCGTTCCAAGCGCGCGGCGACGCGGCGCTCACCAATACGCCGCGCCTTCCGTTTTCGTGGCTCGGAGAGCTCGGCCTCCCTCAGCTCCTCAACCTGCGATGAAAAAACTTCTCCTCGCCGTTTCGATCGTGCTCGCGGGTTGTCGATCGGTCGAGATCAAGACAGCGCCCGGGTTTCTCGAGCTGAAGAACGAGTCGTCGTCGTACGCGTATCGCGCGACCACGCCGGAGGGCGTCGTCGTCGGCGTGCGAGTCGAAAAAGTCGAAGGCGAGGGGAGCGATGATCTCGCGTTCTGGACGCGCGCGCTCACGCTGCAGCTCCACGATGTCGACGGGTACGCGCTCCTCGAGACGCACGACGTGAAGTCGCTCGATGGCACGCCGGGCAAGCAGCTCCGCTTCGGTCACGACGAGAGCGGCAAGCCGTACGTGTACTGGGTGACGTTCTTCGCATCGGATCATCGCGTGACGATCATCGAAGCAGGCGGATCGAAGACCACGTTCGACAGCGCCGCGTCGAGCGTCGAATGGATGATCCGGAGCGTTCGGCTTCCGTGATGCGCTGGCTCTTTCACGTGACGACGGACGGCGGCGTGCACACCGGTGCGGAGGGATTCGTCCACTGCTCCTTCAAGACCCACGTGCACGAGACCGTGAAGTTGCATTATGCAAGCATTCCGCCCGGGAATTTGCGGGTGATCCGCATCGATCCGCGCCGCGTCGCCGACGTGCGCGTCGAGGGTCCGCGGAGCATGCCGCACGTGTACGGAACGGTTCCCGCCGACGCGATCGCCGAAACGATTCCGCTCGATGCGGTCGACGCCGCGCCGGACGAAGTGCGCGGGACGCGCATCGCCGTCG
>CAVXQJ010000018.1:0-155983 GCA_963763745.1 uncultured delta proteobacterium | reverse complement strand
CGGCCGCAAGAGCTCGTCGCTCGTCTTTCTGTCGAGCACGCGGACCTCGCGGAGAAGGAAGACATCGGCGCCGAGCACGTCGCGGAGGCCATCGCGCTCCGCGTGCTCGACAGAAAGACGAGCGACGAGCTCGCCGCATGAGCACGGCGCGACGCGGTGTCGCGCGGCAACGCAATCAGGAGATCGGAACATGATGGAGCACATTGCAGAGAAGATGCGCGTCTTGAAGAGCGTCATCAGCAGCGTCGAAAAACAATTCGGCAAGGGATCGGTCATGACGCTCGGCGACGAGGCCGACACGGAGCCCGTGTCGACCATCCCGACGGGCTCGCTCGCGCTCGACCTCGCGACGGGCGTCGGCGGGTATCCGCGCGGACGCGTCGTCGAGGTGTACGGGCCGGAGTCGAGCGGCAAGACGACGCTCGCGCTCCACGCGATCGCCGAGGCGCAAAAAGCGGGAGGCGTGTGCGCGTTCATCGACGCGGAGCACGCGCTCGACGTGCAATACGCGCGAGGCATCGGCGTCGACACCGAGCGTCTCCTCGTGTCGCAACCGGACACGGGCGAGCAAGCGCTCGAAATCGCCGAGATGCTCGTGCGCTCGGGCGCGATCGATCTCGTCGTCGTCGACTCGGTCGCCGCGCTCACGCCGAAAGCGGAGATCGAAGGCGAGATGGGCGATCAACACATGGGCCTGCAAGCGCGCTTGATGAGCCAAGCGCTCCGCAAGCTCACCGCGATCACCCACCGCACCGGCACGGTGATCATGTTCATCAATCAACTCCGCCAGAAAATCGGCGTCACGTTCGGAAGCCCCGAGACGACGACCGGCGGCAACGCGCTCAAGTTCTACGCGTCGATGCGCCTCGACGTGCGGCGCATCGGGCAAGTGAAGATCGGCGACGAGATCGTCGGTGGTCGCACGCGCGTGAAGATCGCGAAGAACAAGTGCGCGCCGCCGTTCACGGAAGCGGAGTTCGAGATCCGCTACGGCACGGGCGTCGACACGATGAGCGAGCTCGTCGATCTCGGCGTGAACCGCGGGCTCGTCGAGAAGAACGGCAATCACCACGCGTTCGGCGGGAGCGCGCTCGGCAACGGCAAAGAGCGCTCGCGCGAGACGCTCTCGCAGAGCGCGGAGATGCAGCTCCAACTGCGCCAAGCGATCCTCGCATCGGGCCCGGTGAAACCGGGCCGCCGCGTCGAAGCGGAGGCGTGACGAGAGCGCGGGGGGACGCTCTCCGTCACGCGACGGAGGGCGTCCCTTGCCGCTCGATGAAGACCATGTTGAGGTGAAAAACGTCGATGGACGAAGCCACGCACAGAACGAACGTCCTCCTCGAGGACATCCGCTCCCAGCAGCGCGCTCTCTACGAGGGGATGCTCGCGATGGAGGAGCGCATCCGCTCCGACTTCAAAGCGCGATTCGAAGCGCTCGAACAACGCGTGACGCTCCTCGAAGAGGCAGTGCGCTACCTCGCCGACAAAGTGAACGAGCACGCGCGCGCGATCGAAAAAAATACCGCCGAGATCCGCAAGAACTCGGAGGACATCGCGAAGCTGCGCATGGAGGTCGCGGAGATGCGCGCGGAGCTCAAGGAGCGCGCCCACGTGCAGCGCATCGAGGCGCTCGAGAAGCGCGTGGATGCGGTCGAGAAGCGGCTTGGGTAGGTGAGCTTCGCCGCTCGTTCGACGGAGCACGCGACTGCGTATTCAAAAGTGAAAACGCGGCGTGCTGCCCAATTTACAACCGCAAAAAACGATGTGAGCATGACGGCATGAAGAATCGATTCATCAAGTCCGCAGTGATCTTGGGGGCAGCGTTCATGGCGATCGGTTCGGTCGCGGTCGCGCACAGCAACGGTCACGAGTCGCGCACCACCGCCGACTGCGAGAAGCTTCCGGGCACGGCGAATTCAGGCGAGCGCGGCGCGTGCCTCGCGTGCATCGCGCGCAACAGCGGGGCGAACAAGTTCCACTATCACCCCGACTACGCCGCGGGAAACCGCTGCCGCCCCGACGACGGCAAACCGTAGTCGGTCAGTCACATCGCGCGACCAAGTCTGGTCGCGCGAGGAACTCGTTGGGTTGCCCTGCGCTAGGCTGAGCTGTAGGCTCAGTTGATGCGACGGACGTTCCTGATCGCAGCGGGGATCTGCGCGCTCGCGCCGTCCGCATGGGGCGCGACGTGGACGACTCCCAACGGGCCACGGCTCGGTCAAATCTTCGCGATCGACACGACGGGTGAGCCGAGCTGGATCTACGGCGCCGAGGACATTCTCGGCGACGGCACGACCTTCACGCCCGCGGAGCAGGCGCTCGATCTTCGCACGGCGTACGCGTCGACGGACGCGACGAAGCTCTGGACGCGCGTGTACGTGTCGAGCGCAGCCGCCGCAGACACGACGCTCACCGTGTTCGTGTTCGTCGACAGCGACAAGAACGCAGCGACGGGCGGGCCGACGAATTCGACGACGCTGAGCCCTCTCTTCACGACGGAGCTCTCACCGGGCGGATACGAATTCGTCTATGGCGTGCTCGGCAACGGAACGTTCGCGAACCTCTGGCAGTGGCAAGCGCCGAATTGGGTCGTCGTGAACACGAACCCGACCGAGACCGCCGCGGAAGTGGGCGCCGCGATCGATCCGATTCGCATCGGCGCGAGCGCGCACGCGTACGTGCAGGGCGCGATCGATTGGAACATCGTCGGTCTCACGCAAGCGTGCGACGCGAACCTCTACGTGCGATCCGCGCGCGCGAGCGGCGCGTCCGATCTCGACATGAAGTACTCGACGTCGTGCGTTCCCGCGGATGCCAACGGCGACAAGATCCCCGACATCCTCGTCGTCACCGGTTGCACGTCGGACGCGCAGTGCCCGCAAGACGGCATCTGCGACAACGGCACGTGCGTCCTCGCGACACCGTGCGCGACCGCAGCGGATTGTCCGGCGAACGACACCTGCACCGCAGACGGTCGCTGCGTTCCGAACGGCGGCGCGACGTGCAAGACGATCACCGACTGCGCCGGGCTCGCATGCGTGGGAGGAAAATGCGTCGCGTGCACGCAAGGCGGAACGGAGTGCGGCGCGGGTTATCGCTGCGCGCCGAACGGGACGTGCGTCGCGGGCGGCGGAACGACAGGAAACGGCGAGGTCGAAGGCGGCGCGTTCCACTGCGACGTGTCGCCAACCCAATCAAAACCGTTCAATCCGCTCGCCATCGTCGCGCTCGTCGCGATTTCCATCGCCCATCGCATTCGTCGAAAACTTTCTCGAGGACGATGAGCAGGCTCGCGCGCGTCTTCGCAGCTTCGTCGGTTCTCTTCCTCGCGTCGCGCGCGAACGCACAAGAGCTCGACGTGGAGCGCTTCAAGCCCGCCGTGACGGCGGACGGCTGGGTGAACGCGGAAGGCTCCGGCGTCCACCCGACGGAGGACCCGCTCGAATTCGGATTGTTCCTCAACTACGGGCGCAACCAGCTCGTCGCCGTCGATGCGGCGGGCAACGTCGTCAACCGCTACGTGAGCGGACGTCTCGGATTCGACGTGCTCGCGTCCATCACCATCGCGCGCCCGTTCGCGCTCGGGATCGACATTCCGTTCTTCCTCGCGCAGAGCGGCGACGCACCGTCGCCGTCGTTCGCGGGCTTCGGCGACGTTCGTCTCTTGCCGAAGATTCAATTCGTCGACGATCGCCGCGGTCCGCTCGGGCTTGCGCTCGTGCTCGAGCTTCGCGCGCCGACGCACGCGGGAGATTTCGCGGGCGGCGCGCGCTACTCGCCCGTCTTCGCTCCGCGGCTCGTCATCGACCATCGCTTCGGCGGGCTTCGTCTCGGCGCGAGCGCGGGCGTCCTCCTCCGCGAGCACACGACGTTCATGAACGTCGTCGGCGCGAGCGAGTTCGTCTACTCGGGCGGCATCGCGTATCGCTTCGGCGGGCTCGCCGGAAAAGTGGAGCTCGGCTTCGAAGCGAACGGCGGTCTCGGTCTCGAGACCCTCGCGACACCCGAAGCGCCGCTCGAAGGCCTGCCGTACTTGCGAATCGATCCGAGCGATCAGTGGGAGATCCAAGCGGGCGCGGGCATCGGCTTCATCGCGGGATACGGCGTCCCCGTCGCGCGTGGATTTCTCGGCGTGCGCTTCCATCCCGTCTCGCACGACGCCGATCACGATGGCGTCCCCGACGATCGCGACAAGTGCCCGAACGTCCCCGAAGATCGCGACGGCGTCCAAGACAACGACGGCTGCCCCGAAGAAGACGCCGACATGGACGGCATCCCCGACGACGAAGACAAGTGCCCGACCGAGAAAGAAACGATCAACGGCTACAAAGACGAAGACGGCTGTCCCGACGAAGGCCCCGCGCAAGTCATCGTCGAGAACGGGCACATCGTCATTCTCAAGAACGTCAACTTCACGCCGGGCTCGGCGACGATCGATCAAGACTCGTATTCGATCTTGAACCAAGTCGCGCTCGTCATGCGTGCGCGCCCGGACATCAAACGCATTCGCGTCGAAGGTCACACCGACGAAACGGGCACGCACGAGATGAACATGGATCTCAGTCGCCGGCGCGCGGCAGCGGTCCGCGAATATCTCATCTCGCGGCGCGTCCGCCCGGAGCGTCTCTCGTCGGAAGGCTTCGGCCCCGATCGTCCGCTCGCGCAGGGCCGCGACGAAGCGAGCCGCGCGAAGAATCGTCGCGTGGAGTTCATCGTCCAGCAGTGATCGTCAGGTCGCGCGTCGCGCGTTCGTCGATCGAGTCATCGCAGTAGCCAAATGGAGAGGCACCGGAAAACGGCAAGACCGGAACCTTAAACCGGCGTGCACGGACCTGCTTTGCAACAGCGCCGGCGGGCGAGCTCGTCGGAATGCGCTGCTTGGTGGGTTGAAGTCAGGGTTGCGGATGCACCGACTCCGTCGCCGAAAGTGGCGGGGAGGGAAGCGCGTTTTCCCAAAGGACTTCTTTGCCAGCACGATGCGGGTTCGACTCCCGCCTGCGGTACTCATGTCGGTATCATCGAGGACATGCCTGGCCACGCGCTCTCTCGAATGATTGCAGTGGTTGGCGCGTGGCTGATCGCCTGCAGCAACGGCAATGCACCCTGCCAGGGACCCGCTCCGAAATCGTACGACGTGACGTATACGCTCTGCGCGGACGCGGCGACGGGAGGCTGCTACGCGAGCTGCGCGGACGCCTGCATCGCGCAGAAGCCGCCCGATCCGGCGCCGACTGGAGGCCCCGTCGTCACCGGCACCGCGAAGTGCCTCGGCGAAGACATCGACGGCGGCACGCGCGTGGCTCAGTGCCAGGTCATCTACTGCGGCGCGCAGTGAGCGCGGGCGAGAATCAGAAAGTGAGCTCGTCGGTCTTTGGAGTTTGTGTCGTGGTTTGCGTCGGTGTCGTGCGTACGCGCGGCGTCGATGTGGCGGGGTGAGGAGTTGCGCTCGCCGTCGCGCTCGCGATCGGTGTGACGGGTGCGCTCGTCGCGGCTGCTGCGCTCGCTGAAATCGTCGGTATCGCGGGTTGCGTCGTCGCGGGTGTTTGCGCCGAGGTTGCGTTCGTCGTCGGCGGTGTCGACGTGCGCGCCCAAGCGATCCACGCTGCGACTCCGAGCACGCCGGCGGTTGCGGCAGCGGCGACGAAGGCGAGTCGCCACGGTTTGCGTACCGTGGGCCTCACCGCCGACGACGCGCCGTCCATCGTCCCGCCCACCGACACCGTGCGTGCGCTCTCGAGCTCGCGCACGCTGTTCGCGTCGAGCGTTCGTGCGTCGTCCGCGGCGCGTTGGATGGGCCCGCTCGCGGATGGATCCGGCGTGTGCGTTTCTTCGCCGACGATCGCGCGCAGCGCGTCGGCCATTTCTTTCGCGGATTGAAAGCGTCCGTCCGGCGTGCGCGTCGCAGCCTTCGCGAACCACGCGTCGAACGCGGGCGGAAGCGGTCGAAACGTCGACGGCACGGGGAGCGGCTCGGAGCAGATGAGGACGAGGACGTCGCCGACGGTGCGCCCTTCGAATGGCAAGCGCCCGCACACGCACTCGAATGCGATCATGGCGAGCGACCACAAATCGCTCCGCCAATCGACGCCGTGACCGCGCACTTGCTCGGGGCTCATGTAGTAAGGCGTGCCGAGGAGCGCGCCGGCCTCGGTGCTCACGTTCGCGGCGGTTTCGGCGACGTGTTCCATCTTCGCGATGCCGAAGTCGAGGACCTTCACGATCTCGTCGTCGTCGTTGTGAACGATGAAGATGTTGTCGGGCTTGAGATCGCGATGCGTGATGCCGGCATCGTGCGCCTTGGTGATCGCGCGCGCGACGTGCGTCACGATGCGCGACGTTTGAGCGAGCGAGAGCGTCGACAGCCGCGCGAGGCGCGACGCGAGGCTCTCGCCCTCGAGAAGCTCCATCGCGATGAACGGCACGTCGTCGTCCACGCCGTGCTCGATGATTTGGACGACGTGCGGGCTTCGCAATCGCGCGGCAGCCTGCGCCTCGCGCAAGAATCTCTTCAGACCGTCTTCGCTCTGCACGCTTCCGTGCAGGAGCTTGATCGCCACTTGAGAGTGGAGCGTCACGTCGTCGGCCACCCAGACCGCGCCCATCCCTCCTTCTCCAAGTGGTCGCACGAGGCGGTAACGCCCAGCGACCATGTGACCGGCAGTCGTCAAAGCATCTCCGATGACATACCCGCGCTTCAACCACGTCAAGCGACGACGGAAATGATTAGAAGCGACCGATGATGCTCGCGCCGACGAAGCTCGGGCCCACGACCGGCACGGCCGCAACCTCGAGCGGCGAGAGGGTTTGTTTCTGCGGGCCGTGGTCGTCGAAGCGCGCTGGTCCGAGAAGCGGGCGCGGCGTGTCGAAGAGAAAGAGCGCACCCGCACCAGCCGCGAGCGCGACCGCGCCGCCGAACGCGCCGTACGCGGCGAGCTTGAAGCTCTCGCGCGCGTTCACCGCCGAGGAGTACGCGTCGAGCTGACTCTGCGTGATGTTGCGCGTCGCGCTCGTCGCGAGCGTCGACTCCGCTTGGCCCTGCTCCCAAAAAGCGAGACCGATGAACACGCCGCCAAGGGCGACGCTGGCAGCCGCCGTCGTGAGCAGCACGTACGACACGACGCGCTGCTGCGTCCCGCCGAGCTCGACGTCGAGTGTCTTCGTTTCACCACGCGCGAGCCGCACCTCTTCGCCATACGGACGCCGCCCGTTGTGCGTGAGCGCGACGTAGTGCGTGCCCGCGGGGAGCTCGATGGGGCCTGCGAGCGGTGTCCTTCCGACCGGCCTACGATCGACGAGCACGTCGGAGCCGTTCTCCGCGTGCACGGTGAGCTCTGCGGGCTTCTCGCGCAAAGGAACCTCGAGCGCGACGAGACCACCTTCGACCGCGACGAGCGGGTGTTGATCTCCGAAGTATCCGTCCGCTTCGACGCGCACGGAGTGCTTGCCTGGCGTGACGTCGGCGATGAGCGGCGACGGCTTCGCGGGACCGTCATCGAGCGCGACGCGCGCGCCATCGACCGCGGAGGACACCATGATGCGCGTGCGCGCTTTTTCGGTGGGCGCAGCGTTCACTTGCCCGACCGCGATGCCCGTCTTCGTCGCGACGCCTTCGAGCTCGGCGAGCTCGTCGACCGCGATGACGCGGTACTTGCCGCTCGACACTTTGCCGACGTAAGCGCGGTAGTTCTCGATCGCCGCGCGCAGGTCGGCGGCATCGTGCATGGCATAGAACTGTTTGCGGTGCGCTTGCGCGATCGAGAAGAGCAAGCCCGGGCGAGGCGAGACGCGATAGGCCTCCGCGAACGCGTCGATCGCTCCTTTGAACTCGCCTTGCGCGTACGCCTGCGCGCCCACGTTGAAGAGCGCCTGCGCGCGCTGCGTGTCGCTCTCGTCAGCGCGTGCCACGACCGGCAGCACGAGAACGAGCGCGAAGGCGGACCAAGCGCCTTTCATCATGGGCGCACCGGGTGTCCGCGGTAGACGATGATGCCAGCGTCGCCGGCTGCGACGAGATCCGTCACGCCATCGCCGTCGACGTCGCCCGTGGCGATGCGATGTCCACCGACGTCGTGAAACGCCGACGTCGCCGCGCTCGGCGCGCGCTGCGTGAACGCAACGAGCGAGACGCCTTCGTCCGTGAGCACGGCGAGGCTCGGCCCGCTGCCGCCCGCGTCGAGCACGCCGAAGTCGATGGCTGCGCGGCCGTTCGGATTCGGCACCGTCGTCATCGTGCCGAGCTGTCCTTGGTGATCGTTCCAGAACACGACGACGCTGGTTGCGCCCGCGACCGTGGCGATTGCGATCACGTCGGGCCGGCCGTCGCCGTCGAGATCGCTCACGAAGATCCTGCTGCTCGCCGAGTTCGGGTCGTTCGTCTCGTCGTGAACGACGAGCGCGTCCGTGGCCGTCGGTGCGCCGAACACGAGCCGCATCGCCGGATCCGCCGTCGGGCCTGGCTGTGTGCGCGCAATGGCGACTGCGCCTTTCGTCGCGTCGGTGCTCGATGGACCGAGTGCGACGAGCTGGTCCGTGCCGCTCCCGTCGAGGTCGACGGCGGCGATGGCGACGCGCGACCAGTCGAGCCCGTCGGGGACCGGATCGCCATCCTTGGACGTCGCGTTGACGAAGCGGCCTTGACCATCCGTCGGCATCAGCCAGAGGCGATGGACTGGTATGGTCGGAACGGGAAAGTTTTGGTCGTCCACCGCGGCGACGTCGATCGGCCCGCTGCCGCTCGTGAAGTGCCCGAACGCGAACCGCCACGGAAGACCGCTCGACAGTGACGTCGAGCTCGTGAACGTGGGCATCGTGAAGGGAGAGCGGAGCACGCGGTCTCCGGAGCCCGCGAACGTGCCAAAGTCGGTCGTGTTGTCGTCGGGCGTCGACGTCGTGAGAAGCGCATCGGTACCGGCGACGATGTCGTTGAAGTCGGCGAACTTCCCGAGCGTCGTCTGTTGAATGGACGTGAAGTGGCCCATGCTGATGGGCGCATCGGGCGCGCCGACCGCGTTGCCGAAGAGGATCGATACCGAGTCGCCAATGGAATCGTTTGCCGAAGCGATCTCGCTGACGGCGAGATCCTTCACGAGATCTCCGTCGAAATCTCCGACGGAGAAGTGTCGCACGGGCGCCGTCTGGACGAGGAACGGGTCGAGCACGCCGCCGCCGGCGCCGATGTAAAAATCGATGTTCGGCGCGGACGACGATCCCGCCGCGACATCCGCGATACCGTCGCGGTTGAAGTCGGCGATGACCGCCTCCGTCCACGGCGCGCCGTTCCCGTGCGCCTGCGGCACGAATGTCACGACGTTGCCGTTCATTGCGCTGACGAGCACTTGCGTCGCCGTGACCTGATCGAGAATGCCGTCGCCGTTGAGATCTCCCATCGCGATCGGAAGCGCTCCGTCGACGAGGTCGTACTTCGAGAACGTGTCGTCGCCGTTGCTCGCTGGAATGAGCGGATTGGAGTTGAAGGTGCCGTCACCGACGCCGTAGGCGACGTCCACCTCGTCGCATCCCGAGCACCGCGATGCTCCGACGAGGAAATCGAGGTGCCCATCGGCGTTGACGTCGATGAGCATCGGACCGCGAACGATCGTGGCACCGCCGGGCAGATTGATGGCGGTCGGTTTCTTCGTCGTGCCGTCGTAGCTGTTCCAGGCGAAGCCACCGCTGCCATCCGGGCTGCAAGCCGTGTAGACGTCGACTTCGCTCGTGTTCGTGAACGCGAGCGCGAGCTCGTCGCACGGCGACACGGCGGGATTCTCGACGAGGTGACCGACCGCAACGGGGCCGGCGAGATCGCTGAGCGGTGTGGTCAAGAGCGTGAACAAGGCACCCTGACCCGAGGCCTGGATGAGTGCGATGCCCGATATGGTGCTGTACGTCCCGATGGCGAACAGCGTGTTGCCGGGGCGCGGTGGAAGCGCATTGAGCACGATGACGTTCGCGTTCGTCAGCCCGGGGACCCAGTTCGACGGAAACGCCGTCGGGACGAACATCCGGTTCGCGCTGCCGAGATCCACGAGCGTCCCTTGGCCGGCAGCGACGAGAAGATCCGCACGCCCATCGCCCGAGATGTCGCGCAGCAGCGGATGAACCTGCCCGTTCGCGCGTCGCGGGGTGCGGACTCCGATGACCGACGTGAGCGTCGCGTCGTAGAAGCTCGTCGCGATCTCGTCTGGCTCGAGCCCGACGACGTCGGCGCGTCCGTCACCGTCGACATCGCCGACGAGCACGTCCGCGAAGGTTCCGGCGATGGGTTGCGTCGCCGCGCTGAAGGTTCCGTTCGGCGCGCGGCACGTGCCGTCGGTTCCGCAACCCATGCCCGAAGGGCACACCGCGGTCGTTCCATCGACCTGAAGCCCGCAAGCGTAGCGGCACTGGCCCGCGGAGCCTGCCGCGCGGCAGAGCGTTCCGGGTTCTGCTGCGAACGAGTCGCAGTCTTCGTTCGGGTCGACGACCTTGTTGCCGCAGACGCCGTCTTGTGCCGCCGGCAAGCTGTCGCACGCGACGAGCATCGCCGCCATGAGCATGGAGCGAATCCCCACCATGCCGCGATGGTACGACGACAGTGTGCATTTTTGAACGCGCAAGCATGACGAGCGGGAAAATCTCGTGGCGTGGTCCTTGCTCGAGGTCGCGCGATGCGATTTCTCTTTGGCGCTGCGCTTTTTCTCTTTGCGTGCGGCGACGCACCGGCCGCGGTGAATGACGCTGGCGTGGAAGCGGGCGATGACGCCGGCGCGTTCGTACCCGCGGATCATCCCACGGCGCCCATCGTGAAGAACGCAGGCGGCGCGGTGCTCGCCAATCCGAAGCTCGTCGTCGTCACGTTCGCAAGCGATCCGCTCGCGTCGCAGATCGAAACGTTCGCGCAATCGATCGGCGCGAGCGCGTATTGGGCGGCGACGACGAGCGAGTACGGCGTGGGCGCGCCGAGCTACGCGGGCGCGGTTCACGTCGATGCGCCGCCGGGGACGAGCCTCACGCAGGACGCGCTCGAGTCGTGGCTCTCGTCGCAGCTCGATGGAACGCACCCCGAATGGCCCGCGTACGATGCGAGCACGATCTATTCGATCGTCTTTCCGAAAGGCGCGGGCGTGATGGTCGACGGCGCGCCCGTCTGTCAGGGCTCGCCCGCATATCACTTCGAGATTCCATCGACCGGAAGGAGCATTCTCTACGCCGCGGAAAATCGCTGCGATCCGATCTTCGGTTTGTCCGGCATCGACTACGTCACGGCGGGCCTCAGCCACGAGTGGGTCGAGATCGCGACCGATCCTCACTACGTCACGGGTCCCGCGTTCATGCAGCCCGACGGAAAGTACAGCGACTGGGCGCTCACGACGGGCGGCGAGGTCGCCGACATGTGCACGAATCGCAACGGCGTCTACTTCAAGCCGTCCGATCTTCCGTTCACCGTGCAGCGCTCGTGGTCGAACGCGTCGGCGCTCGCGGGTCACGACCCGTGCGTGCCCGTCGCGGACGGTGCGTACTTCGCCGCGGCGCCGGTTCTTCCGGACATCGTCCACGGCACGTATGGAGGGCAACCGTTCTACAGCGAAGGCGTCCACGTCGCGGTCGGGCAATCGACTACGATCGAAGTCGATCTCTTCAGCGACGCGCAGACGAGCGACGCGTTCGGCGTGAAGGCCTCCGCGTTCGCGAGCGCGAATTTGGATTTCTCGTGGGACACGGACAGCGGCGTGAACGGCGACAAGCTCTCGCTCACGATCACGCGCAAGGGCGACGGCCCCGTCATGACCGGCGCCGACTTCTTCACGATCACCGCGCAGCTCCCGGGAGAGCAGACTCGTCAAACCGTGTGGCTCGGCGCGGTCGGAAACTGATGGTGATTGACGCACGTTTCCGCACCCGCTGCGCTAACATCGAGTGTGATGGGTACACGGACGCACGGGATCGTATTGTCGTCCGTCTTCGTGATCGCGTGCGTGGGCGATTCGAACATCACACCCACCGATGGCGGTAGCGATGCGACGACGGACGTGACGCCGAGCGACGTGCTGCAGAGTGACGCGGTGGACGCTCCGGTCGCCGCATGCGATCCAACGAAGCCGTTCGGCGTGCTCGCCGCGCTCGCGTCGACGATCAACAACGTGCAACGCGTCGGCTGGGCGCAGCTCACGCATGACGAGCTGTCGATGACGTATGCGTCGTTCAACGGCACGCCGCCGATTCACCTCTATACGAGCAGCCGCGCGGCCGTGACCGATCCGTTCACGACGGGGACCATGCTCGCGATCTCCGGCGCCAACGACGACGACACGCCAACGGTGACCGGCGACAATCTCACGCTGTATTTCAGCTCGAATCGACCGAACAGCGGCAGCAACTTTCACATCTGGGCTGCGACGCGCAACGTCGCGTCAACAGACTTTGGCTCGCCGCTTCAAGTCTCGTCGCTCACGAGCGGTGCGTCCGAATACGAGCCGTTCGTATCGGCTGATGGAACCGTTCTCTACTTCGCGTCGTCGAGGACCGGTGGCGCGGGCAAAGACGACCTTTATCGCGCGACGCGTCCGGCAAACGGATCCTTTTCGGTCGATTCGCCGGGTCCGTTCACCGTGATCAACACCGCGGACGAAGAAGAAACGCCCGTCTTCACGCCCGACGAGCTGACGCTCTACTTTGCGTCCGATCGCGCGGGCAGCAAAGGCTCGGACGTCTGGAAGGCGACGCGCGCCGATCGCTCGAGCCCGTTCGGCAATCCAACGAACGTGGTCGAGCTCAACAGCCAGAACGACGAATCGCCGTCGTGGATCTCGGATGATGGATGTCGCATCTACGTCACGCGCGGCGGCTTGGGAAACTACGCGATCTATTCTGCGACCAAACCCAAATAGCGCGATGAAGCGCGCGTCCTTCATCGCGGCCTTTGCGGCGCAGGCATGCTTGTTTCCGTCACTCGCGTTGCTCGAAGGCGGCGATGCAGGCGGTGATTCGGGAGCGTCGGACGGCGCGCTTCCGCAATCGACGCTCGCCGACGCTGGGCACGTTGGCGCAGCGACCGGCGACGCACAACAGACGCACGTCATCTGGGCCGCAGCGGACAAGCGATGGTGGCTCTTCTACATCGACGACGACACGACGACGCTGAAGACGCGATCGTCGCCCGACTTCGTCACGTGGACCGATGGCGCGAGCCTCACGCTGCTTCACACGAACGCGGGCGAAGGAAGAAACTTCAGCGTCGCGTACGCGAGCATTGTGGGCGCCGACGTGGTGCACGTTTCATTCAGCCACGACGCGGGCGGGACGCAATATCACACGCATACGCGCGCGGTGATTCAAGGCGGCGCGATCGCGTTCGGCGCGAGCGCGGAGGTTTGTTCGTTCGCGGATTCCTCCGGCGGCGCGCCCGACTCGCCCGCCGCGTTGCTCCAATCGGACGGGACGGTCTGGGACTCGACGGGCGACGTGAAAAGTCAGAACACGTCGGCAGGTCACTACAACGAAGACGTCTTTCTCTCGTCGTCGAAAGACACGGGCACGTCGTGGAACGACGTCTTCGATCAAACGACGGTCGAGGTCGTGAACAACGCGGCGAACGCGCGGCAGCTCCTCGTCGCGGCAGACGTGGTTGCGCTCTGGGAAGGCGGCGATCAAGAGCCCAATCCAAACAACGTTCACGCGGCCGTCTTCCAACAAGGCAGTTGGGGATCGCCCGGATCGATCTTCCCCGATGCCGTCCAAGATCCGAACGATTGGGACGGCGTCGCGCTTCGCGTCGGAAGCTCGTTCGAGGTCCACGTCGTGCGCGCGCGGCTCGCGGGCGGATACGATCACGCCCTCGGAACGACGACGGCAACCTCTGCACCTGCACCGGAGACCATGGCGCGCTCGCCCGGCAGCGGTCTCGTGCTCTTGGCCGATCCCGATCACATGGCGCTCGTCGACACGTCCGCGGACGGCTCGCTGCAGATGTCGAAGTGGTCGCAGGCGCAATGGTCGTCGTGGTCGCCGCTCACCGCGCCCGGGATTCGTCACGCCTTGTCGGGTTATTGCCCCGATCTCTCCGCGCATCCCGAAGCGCTGGGATGCGCGGTGATCTGGACCGTGCCGATCAATAGCGGCGTTCAGATCGCAGGCATGCTCGTGAGACCGTGAGTCTATCGAACGACGATCTGCGGAAACTGCTTCGCGATGCCTTGGGAGAGGAAGTCGGACATCGCGAGGATGTGCGCGGCAACGACGTCGTAGGCTTGGATGTCCGCGCCCCAGTTCTGGCCGAGACGCGCGGCGGCTTCGGCGAGCGTTTGGTCGAGGTGCAGTCGCATGTGGCCTTGGATTTCGGCGAGCGGCCAATACGGATTTGCGCCCGCGAGGAACGATGCGATCGCATCACCGTTCGCGTACCAGCTCGCTTTGAGGTTCGCGATGCTGGCTGCATCGCCACCCTCGAACGCGAGCACCAACGCGACGGCACCGGTGATGTGATCGTGGAGTAGATGCGTGAGCTCGGCGCTCGCGTCTGCACCGTAGTACGGCATGATCGCATTGCCGATGTCCACTTGGTTTTGCAGCAGGCGATCGGTCGCGGCTCCGAGGTCGGGCGTGTTCGACGTTTGATCGACGAGATAGACGCGCGTCCACTGAACGTGATCTTCCCAGAGCGAGCGCATCGCGAGATCAAGCGACTCCTCTCCTGCGGAGATCGTGTTCGGCCCGATCTTGTCCTTGAACTGCTCGACGAGCCCGTTCGTCAGGAAATCGGAGAACAGGTGGATGTGCTGCTTGACGGCGTCGTACGCGGCGACGTCTCCCGTCCAATCGCCTTTGAGGCGCGCGGTCGCTTCGGCGAGCGTGAGATCGAGGTGGCGCGTCATGTGAACCCAAAGATCGTTCACGCTCCAATTCGGGTTCGCAGACGCGAGGAACACGGCGATTTGGTAGCCGTTGTCGTACCAAGCCTTGTTCGCCGCTTGGAACCCGGCATCGTCGCCCGCCACCGCCGCGGCCACCACTGCAGCCGCGCCCGTGATGTGCGTCTTGAGGAGCGCCGTGAGTTGATCGGCCGCGGCGTCTCCGTAAAACGGACGAACGGCGTTGCCGATGTCGACCTGATTCTGCAAGAGGCGCTGCGTCGTGAGCGTCGTCTCGTCCGCGGGCAAGCCGCTCACCACGTCGATCAAGAAGACGCGCGTCCAGAAAATGTGATCCTCCCAGAGTTGTCGCATGCCGTTGCGCACGTCGAGCTCGGTTGAGGTGGCTTGCGGCGCGCTGGCGTCGGGAATGGGTGAGCTCGCATCGGGCGCGGGCGTTCCAGCTGTCGAGCTGGAGCACGCAGTCGCCAACCCGAGAGCTAGGATGGAGAGCGTTCGGATGTGTTTCATGGCGTGACCTCGCCGTGATTCAGTGCGAGCGGCGTGCCATCGCTCGCACGCAATTCCTCGCATGCCGCCGCAGGTGCTGCGTCCGGTAAGCTCGGCGCATGACGCAATCGAACGATGTCGGCAGCGCGAAGACGCTCGTCGCCGAAACAGAGCGCGTGTCGCTCGGCCGAAGCGAAGACGAAGCGCTCGCCGAAGCGCCGGTCGAGCGCCGCTATCGAAAAGTTTCTCCGCTCGGCGCGGGCGGAATGGGCGAGGTCGACCTCGTGAGAGACAACGTCATCGGGCGCGACGTCGCGCTGAAGCGCATCCAAGGCGAGCGCATCGACGCGCGAACGCGCGATCGCTTCTTCCGCGAAGCGCGCGTGCAAGGTCAACTCGAGCATCCGTCGATCGTGCCCGTGTACGACTTGGGCCTCGGGCCGGACCACAGGCCGTTCTTCACCATGCAACGCGTTCGCGGTCGCACGCTCGACGCGTGCACGGTCGGCGCGAACGCGCTCTCTCGTCACGCGATCCTCGCCGCGATGAGCCGCGTGTGTCTCGCGGTGGACTTCGCGCACAGTCGAGGCGTCGTGCATCGCGATCTCAAACCCGCGAACGTGATGATCGGCGACTACGGCGAAGTCTACGTGCTCGATTGGGGGCTCGCGCGTCTGCACGCAACGGACGACGAAGAGCTCCCCGAGAGCGCATCGGGTGGGCAGCGCGTGTCGAGCGGATCGCGGCGCACCGAGGTCGGTGCCGTTCTCGGAACGCCGGGTTACATGGCTCCCGAGCAAGCGCGCGGCGAGCCAGCCGGTGTGCCCGCGGACATCTTCGCGCTCGGAGCGTGCCTCTTCGAGGTGCTCGCTGGCGTGCCCGTTTTTCCGGGCACCGACGCCACGGCGCTTCTCGCGCTCACCGTGCTCGGCGCCGATACGCGGATGTCGGTGCGCGCGCCCGAACGCGACATCCCCGTCGAGCTCGAAGCGATTTGCGCGCGCTCTCTCGCTCCCAAACCGGAGGAGCGATTCGAATCCGCGCGTGCGATGAGCGAGGCCATCGAGCGCTTCCTCGAAGGCGATCGCGATCTCGAGCGACGCCGCAATCTCGCGCAGCAGCACGCGGAGAACGCGAGCAAGCTCGCCGCGAGCGCGTTCGGCACGACGAACGACGACGAGGCGCGCCTCCGCTCGGACGCGATGCGCGAAGTCGGCAGCGCGCTTGCGCACGATCCGAACAACGCCGCTGCGAAGCGCGTGATGGTTCGTCTGCTCACCGAACCGCCGCGCACGATCCCAGCCGACGTCGCGGCTCACACCGCGAGCGAGCGCGAGAAGAGCGTCGACGTCGCGCGGCGTCTCGGCGCGTGGAGCCTCTTCATCGTGTTCTTGCCGATTGGTCTTCTCTTGTGGATGGGCATCCGCGAGTGGTTCTGGCTCGGTTTGACGTCCGTCTCCGTCTTGTCGAGCACGATCCTCATGGTGCGCCCCATCCCCATTCGCGCGCTCAATCGTTACATCGTCATTCTCGGCGCGACGCTCGCTTTGATCGGCGCGTCACGTGTCGTGGGCCCGTTCATCGTGCTGCCGACGATGGCGATGGGGCTCAGCGTGGGGACGGTTCTCTTCCCGCGCGTCACGCACAACGTCGTTGCGATCGCGGCGGGCCTCGTCGGGATCCTCGTTCCGTATGCGCTCGAGTGGGTCGGGATCCTTCCACGCTCGATGCGCTTCGTCGGCGGCGTCATCGAGATCTTGCCGAACAGCGCGTCGTTCAGCGAAATCCCGACGGTCGCATACATCCTCTTCGGATCGACCGTCCCGCTCGTGGCCGTGTGCGTGTATCTTACACGCATTCGAGATCGCCTCCGCGACGCCGAGGAACGCCTGCGCCTTCAGGCGTGGCAGCTCAGGCAGATTCTGCCGAAGGAAGAATCGGGCGTCTGACGATCAGTACAGCGCGCGCAGACCGAGGACGTCGCCTTTGCCGAGCGTCGCGGGCGACATCGTGCACGGGCCCATCGACGGGCTCATCGTCAAAGCGCCGTGCGTCGCCTCAGCAACGTGCGCCATGCCGAAGACGTGACCGAATTCGTGCGTGGCAGTCGACTCGATGCTGAAGCGATTCGAGCAACCCGCCGGGACCGTGCTCCCGGTGAACCATTTGTGATACGCGCCGTTCAGCTTCACGTCCGCTTCGACCGCGTGCTTGTTTCCGTCGTACCAGTAGCAGGTGATGCCGAGGTACGGGCTCGGGAGCGCGCCGAACGCGACGACGTTCTTGCCGTCGTTCTTGCCGCACGTGACGCTCGTCGTCGTCGAGACGATGTTCGTCGGTGTCGACGTCGTGCCTTCGTATGCCGCCGTCGCCGACACGAGATCGCTCATGCCGCAGTCGTTGTGCGACGTGACGATGTTGTTCATCGCGCGTCGGAGCGCGTCTCGCACGTTCGTCGCGGAGTAGCCGGATGGAACGCTGCTCGACCGAAACCACCAAGCGTACGTCTTGTTCCACGAGAACCCTTCGTGGTTGTACGCGCCGTCGGAGCACGCGCTCGGAGACGACTCGATGGTGTCGGGCGTGGGATCGACCGTGATCACACGGGTCGTTCCATCCATGCGGCGCTCGACGACGAGGCGTTCGGTCGTTCCGTCGACGCCATGGAGCTCGACGCCCGCGGTGATGCCGGGATCGGGCAAGAGGACGCCGACATCGCGATACGCGATGCGATCGGTCGCGACGGCCGCGCTGTTCGGATCGCTGTCCTCGACTTCGGGCGGGACGCTCGAATCGCTGCTGCAAGCAACCCAAACGAGCGACGATAAAAAAATTCCGAGCGTGACTCGCATGGCCCGCGCACTGCGGATCTCGTGCCAGACGCGCGCTCGCGACCCATCGCGAGCACGACGCCGAGCGCCGGGAAATGGCATCGCGACCGAGCGCGAGGCGCATCGCGAGCGATCATGTGAGCTCTCGCCGATCCAGTATCATCGACGAATGAAGCGCACGCTCGCCACGCTCGCAGTCGTCGTCATCGCATGTGGAGGACCCAGCGGATCGGGGAGCGACGCAGGCGTCGACGCGAGCACGGATGGCCAACCACCGCCGAGCGACGGCGGCGACAGCGGACCGCTTCCGACGCCGCCCGCATGCACCACGCTCGCGACGCTGCCGGTGCGCACGCCGACGGTGTTCGTCGACTTCGCCGGTGGAAGCGACGCGAACGACGGAAAATCGCAACAGTCCGCGTTCAAGCACGCACCAGGCGACGCGAACGCAACGGGCAACGCGAAGTCGAAGACGCTCGCCGCGGGCGACGTCGTTCTCCTCAAAGGCGGCGTCGAATACGACGGGACGATCACGATCGCGACGAGCGGCACCGCGCCATCGCCGATCGTGCTCGAAGGCGGCGCACAACAAAGTTGGGGAACGGGCAAAGCGATCATCGACGGACAAACGACGCGCAACCTCGGCATTGCGGTGACCGGCGCGTCCAACGTGATCGTCGAGGGCTTCGAGGTTCGCAACTTCGACAAGTCGCAAGGCTCGACGGGCATCAGCGTCGATGGCGGCAATAGCGACACGGTCGTCGGCAACCAACTGCACGACATCTACTACGCAAAAATCCCGGCGGCACGACGTGGGAGCAGCAGCGCGGCACGGGCATCTCGGTCAACAACTCACCCGGCACGAACGTCTACGCCAATTTCATCCGCGACTGCGGCAACGCGGGGATCTCGCTGAGCGCGGACGGCGCGGACGTCTCGGGCGGAACGACGGCGTGCAACGAAGTGACGAACATGAACTGGGGAATCGTCGCGGCGCTCGGCGACAGCAAACCCGGAACGCACCTCGCGAACCTCGTCATCGCGCACAACTACATTCACGACTTCGATCAATATTACGTTTGCAACGCATGGCACCGCGATGGCGTGTTCGTGTTCTCGCGGCCCGACGATCAAACGCTCACGATCGACAACATCGAGATCGCCGAAAACTACTTCGAGGACAACACCTCGGCGCTCGGATCCACGGCTTGGATCTACATCGAGTTCGTGTGTCGCAATTTCAACGTGCACCACAACATCCTCAATCAGTCGCGCTCGTATTACGGAATTCGCGTGCTCGGCGATGGATTCCAAGTGCAGGGCAATCACGTGTTCGCGAACAACGTGATCGCCAACTCGAACGGGCAGGGGAGCGCCGGAATGCACATTCAACAATCGAGCGGCGCGACGATCACGAACAACGTCTTTTACGACGATGACGTCGGCTACATGATCGCAACCGATTCGATGACCGGCGCGACGGGCGATTACAATTTGTTTTTCCGAACGAGCAGCGGAACGAACGTCGCCATTCTCGACGCGGGACCTGCCGCGAGCCCGAACAGCGGCGGAGCGAAGTCGCTCGATCTCGCGGGGATGCAAGGGCAGGGATTCGAGAAGCACGGCGCGTATGGCGATCCGATGTGGACGGCGGCGTTCGCGTCGATCGATTCCGACCCGAGCGGGTTCAAGCCGAAGAGCGGCTCGCCAGCGATCGATCACGGCACGCTGCTCTCGTACACTGTGGACTACGCCGGCACGACGATCCCGCAAGGCGCCGCACCGGACATCGGCGCCTACGAGCAGTGATGGTTGCCACGTTGCGTCGCGCTGAAGCGAGCGATCATCGGACCGTCGTGCGCGTTCTCGTGCGTGCGTTCTACGACGACCCAGTTGCAAACTACATGCTTCGCGGCGGCGACGCGAAAGGGCGCGCGTTCGCGCGTGCGTTCGGCACGTTCTTCAAGCATCTGGTTCTTCCGCATCGCGAAGCGTGGCTCGCGGGCGAGGAGGGCGTCGCGCTGTGGACTCCGCCGGGGAAATGGAACGCGACGAGCGTCGGTCACGTGATCGCGATGGGCCCATCGCTCCTCGCCGCGGTCGGCGCGACGCGCGCGCTCGCACGTGCTCGCGCCGCGCAGCGCTCGCAAGAGAAACACCCGACCGCGCCGCATTGGTACTTGTTCGCGATCGGCGTCGACCCGGCGAAGCAAGGTCGCGGCATCGGCTCATCGCTCTTGCGCGTCGTGCTCGATCGATGCGACGCGGAGAAATCCCCCGCGTACCTCGAAGCATCGACCGAGTCGAACGCGCGCCTCTACGAGCGTCACGGTTTTCGCGTGACCGAGGAGCTGCTCATGGCGGACGACGCGCCGCCCGTTTGGCTCATGTGGCGCGAGCCGCGTTGATCGCCTGATCGACGAACGCGAGGATGCGCTTGCAGTGCTCGAGAAAAACCTCGCCGCGCGGAAGCAGACGCATGCCGCGCGAAGTGCGCTCGAAGAGCGGCGCGCCGATCTCGTCTTCGAGCGCGCGAATCTGCCGGCTGAGCGGCGGTTGACTCACGTGAAGGCGCGCGGCTGCGCGGCCCACGTGACCTTCTTCTGCGACGGCGACGAAATAGCGAACTTGCTGGAGGCTCACGTCGTCATTCTAGATCAAGAAGGTATTGGATTCCGATCGCGCGGACGCGCACGCTCGGCGAATGGTCGTACTTTGCAGCGCGCGAGACATCGAAGCCATGAGACGCGCGGGCGCCGCCGCGGCCGCGACGCTCGCGCACGTCGGTGAGCGCATTCGCGCGGGCATCACGCTCGCCGAGATCGACGCGTGGGTTCGCGCGCACACTTGCAGTCTCGGCGGGATCCCGAGCCAGCTCGGATTTCACGGTTTTCCCGCTGCCGTTTGCACCAGCAAGAACGACGTCGTCTGTCACGGAATTCCGCGCGCGGACGAGCGACTCGAAGACGGCGACATCATCAACGTGGACGTGACGACGAACCTCGATGGCTTTCACGGCGACACATCGGCGACGTTCGTCATCGGCAACGCATCGGCCGAGGCGCGGCATCTCGTGGACGTCGCGCGCGCGTGTCGCGATGCAGGCATCGCCGTCGTGCGCGACGGCGCGCGCCTCGGCGACATCGGCGCGGCCATCGAAGACGTCGCGCGCGCGGCGGGCGTGTCCGTCGTGCGCGAATATGGCGGACACGGCATCGGCCGCAGCATGCACATGCCGCCGCACGTGCCGCACGTCGGATCGCGCGGCGCGGGGATGCGACTTCGCGCGGGCATGGCGATCACGATCGAGCCGATGATCAACTTGGGCCGCCCCGAAACGATGACGCGCGCCGACGGATGGACCGTCGTCACCGCGGATGGATCGCTCTCCGCGCAGTTCGAGCACACGATCGTCGTCACGCGCGAGGGCTGCGAGATTACGACGCAGGCGGCGGAATGCTCGAATACACGTCGTGGCGAGACGGCTCGGGCTCACTCGACGATTCGCCCGTCGCGTCCAGAGACGCCTTGAACATGATCGGCCCCATCATCTCGTTGAGCGCGACGGTCGCGATCGCGAGCGCGCGGAAGCCCGCGCCGAATCCTGGATTCGCGACCGCGATCGATGACGCAATGCCCAGCGCGACACCGGCTTGCGACACGAGCCCGGACCAACCGAGCCTGCGGAGCGACGGTGGATCCTTCGCGATGCGCGTGCTGAGCGTGTTCGCGCCCACCGTGAGCAACACGCGACCCATGAAGAGAATGAGCGCGGCGGGCCAGAGCCTCTTCAGAAGCGGTAGGTCGAGGTCGGCGCCCGCCGTCGCGAAGAAGAGCACGTAGACGACGCTCCCGGTGTCTTCGACTGCGTGAAGAAGCTTCTCGCCCTCCTTCGACAAATTCTGAACGAGGAACCCTGCCATCAAGAACGTGAGGAGCGGCTCGAATCCGAGATACTTGATCACTTCCGTGAAGCCGAACCCGAGGGCGACGAGCACGACCAAGAAGTTCCTCTTGATGAACTTCAAGTACGCGACGATGAGAAGACCGAGCGACGTGCCGAGCGCGACGCTGCCGATGATCTCTTGTCCGAGGTGATTGAGCGCTGTCATCGAGAAGCTCGCGCCCGGTTCGACGAGCGGCTTCACGAGCGTGATGACGGTCGCCGCGAGCACGATGACGACGACGTCGGAGAGCATGACGAACGCGAGCGTGAAATTCGCGATGGGGCCTTGCGCGCGCGTCTGCGAGAGGATGCCGAGCGCGGCAGACGGGCTGCGCGTGATGGCGAGCACGCCTTCGAGCAGCGCGATGCCAATGAGCATCTTCATGCCTCCGCTGTTCGCGAACGGAACGAGCGGTGAGGCAGCGAGGAACACGAGCGTCATTCCGACGAGCACGAGAAAGCACTGCATGACCGTCGCCCACGCGAGAGAGCGCACGGACTTCTTGAGCATGTCGAGGCGGAGCTCAGCGCCTCCAGCGAACGCGATGAGCGCGAGCGCGAGCCCGTTCACCGATTGCAGCGAATCGACGGACTCTTGTGAGACGAGGTGGAGCACGTACGGACCGCCGACGATGCCGACTGCGAGATACGCCGTGAGGTGCGGGATTCTGAGCGGCTCGAGGAGCTCGCTCGCGAGCGTGCCGCCCATGAGGAACAATCCGAGCGCCGCGATGTTCGCGACGGTGCCGGCGTGTGGAGCGAGGCGCATCGTGTACCAAAGCAGCGCGAAGCTCGCGGCGAGCCCGATGACTTGAAGCCCTCGCGTCGAGAGGCCTTTCTTCCCGCTGCTGCTCATGAAGACTCCGGCGAGCGCGAGGTCGCGGGTGGCGGAGACTCCGGCGACTCTTCTTCTTTCTCTTCCGGCGGCGGTGCGGCGGGGTGGAGCTCGCCGGCGCGCTTGAGCGACACGCGAAGCGCGGGCGGGCCGATGAGCTCGCCCGCGATGCAGAGCGCGGCTGCGACGACGAGGATCGTGTTGCCGACGGCGCCGCGGAACATGAGCGCGCAGGCGAGCGCGATGCACATCGAGAGAGCGCCCGACGACATCATTCCGAGACCGAGCATTCCACCTGCGGGTGCTGCGCTCGGGTGCGTCGCGACCACGATGCGCGCGGCGATCCACTTGGACACGATGCGTGCGCCGAGCACGAGCGCGAAGATCATCGCGGTGTGAACGATGGCGTTCGGCTCGATGCGCACGCCGCACACGATCAGCGTCGGGAGGAGCGCGCCGCGCTCGGTCGCGCCGACCATCGCGCGGATTTCGTCGGCGTGACGCGACGCGAGCGCGAGCGTCGCGCCGAGGATGAAGCAGACGGCTACGTACGCGAGGCCGACCATCGCCGAGACGCCGATCGCGAGGAGCGAGATGCCGAGCACGGTGGCCCAGCTCTCACGCAGACGAAATTCCCGGCCGAGGAGCGCCGCGGCGAGCGCGCCGAGCACCACGCCGAGACCGACTGTGACTCCGGACACGCCGGCAATGCCGAGCCACGCAATCTTCGATTTCGCGGCGAGCGCGACGAGCGCGACGAGCAAGCCGATGGGGACGATGTCTTCCGCGGACGCGATGTCCTCGAGCAAATTCGTGAGCGGTCCATCGGCGCCGTAACGCTCGCGCACCCATCGCATCACGTGGCGCGTCGTCTCGCACGAGACGGCGGCGAGACCCAGCGAGAGCGTGAGCCGATTCTCGACGAGCTCGGGCGCGACGCGCGCGACGCCGAAATACACCGCGGCGAACACGGCGCCCGCGGTGACGCTTGCTCCAACGATGGCGTACGCGATGCGCGCGAAGCCGACGCGACCCGTGTGCGTCGCGGCGTACTGCACGCCCGTCGTGAGCATCAGCCACGAGACTGCGACCGCGAGGATCGATTGGACGCTGTCGACGAGCGAGCTCGAGACGACGCCGAGCGCTTGCGGGCCGATCACGACGCCGAGCACGACCCACTCGACGCTCGACGGCAGCCCGACGCCGCTCACCGAACGCTCGCCTCCGACGAGAAAGCTGCCGAGGTACGCGACCAGCAGCAGCCCCATCAAGAGGAGCAACGAATTCACGGATTCACCGGCTGCGGCCGAGCGAGATGCCCGCCTCCATGAGCGCCTTCGTGATCGCCGTCGCTGGATCTTCTTCGTCGAGCGCGCGCTTCGCGACGATTTCGTAGCGCGCGCCGTCGGCGTCGATCGCGAGGAGACGCACGCGCGGCTCGCCGTGTTTGCTCGCGCCGGACGTCGCCATGAGCTTGCGCACTTTGTCTTGCGGCACGCTCGCGTCGACGACGACCTCGAACGTCGCGAGCGGGAACGCGCCGAGCACGCGGATCGGCTTCACGAGCGTCAAGAGGTGCGGAATGCGAAGCTCCGCGCCTTCGCCGTCGAGCACGCGAATCTCGAACAACGTGACGTTCGCGACGCGACCTTGCCTCCCGTCGAACGAAACGAACTCGCCGATGGTGAAGCGCCGCCAGAAGACGGTCGAGAAGCCGATCGTCATCGACGCGAAGATCGGCACGAGCGCGAGGCCGAGCGCGCCGACGAGGACGAACCCCGCGCGCGCCGCGGCGCCTTCTTCCGAGCCGGTGACGAGCGGCACGCCGACCACGATCGCGGCAACCACCACGCCGAGCCGAATGACGGCGCTCGTGGTTGCGGCGAGATCCGGCGGCAACCACGCGAGCTGCGTCTCGCCGACCTCGACGGATCGGAAAAAGAGTCGGATGAATCGAACGACGAGGACGAGGACGATCGCCGCGACGATCCCGACGACGAGAAGCGGCAACGAAACCGCGATGCGCGACGCGAGCGCGCCGAGCGGCTTCAAGATCAGTCCGGTGATCTTGCTGGGCAGATCTTTGGTGCTCTCGAAGTTCGAGAGCACGAAGACGAGCCACAAGTAGAGGGCCGTGAGCTGGATTGCGCGTTCGATGAGAGAGATGCCGATGCGAATGAGCCCTAGGAACGCTGCGGGCCGCATCACCTCGACGCTGCCGATGCGGAGGTGGGGCAGCCGCTCGGCGTGATCGGTGACCCATTTTCGTCCCTTGGCGGCGCTGTCGCGCGTCCAACGCAAGAACAAGAATGCGATGAGCGCGCTGAGCACGACGAGCGAGAGCGAGAAGACGCGCTTCGAAACGTCGCGTCGCGTGCGCTCCGTCTTCAGCGCCAATCGCACGTTCTCGCCGACGCCCGCTGCGTGCGCGCTGAGCGTCGCGTCGCCTGCGGCGTCCGCGTCCTCCTGGGTGAGCTCCGTGATGGGGCGATTTCCCACGAGCACGATCGCGAGGCCGGGCTTCGACTCGTCGATGTGCACATCGTCGGTTTCGCTCTCTTCGAATGCGCGCTCGAGCGCGCTCGACGCGCGCCTCGCGCGATCCTCTTGGCTCAAACCGGCGCGCGCCGCGCGAATCGAGAAGACGCGCTTGTCGTGCAGACGCACCGGCGCGCCTTCCGGGATTTCGCGTGGCGATTCGTTCGCGACGTGCGGCGCGGCGCTCGCGGACGCGCTCGCCACGGGGACGGGCTCCGCGCTCGCGGTCGCGCTCGGCTCGGGAGCCGCGGCTTCCTCCGGTTCGGGCTCCGTGTCGGCTTCGAGCGCGTCCGACTGAGCGTCGCGCGCATCGAGCGATGCGTCCGAGCCTCCGTCGCGCGGAGCCGGCGACGCGGGGATCGATACGAGGAAAAGCGCGACGAATGCGAGGAAGACGCCGAGCGTCCCGAACGTGCGCAACCTCATCGGAGGATCGACTCTACACAAAAGCTCAGCCGTGTGCGCGGCGCTTGAACACGCCCAAAACCCAGCGCAAGTCTGCGCCGGACACTTCGCGAGAGGCGAAGAGCACGACGGCGTACACGCCCGCGAGCGCAAGGCCGACGCCTGGTGCGAAGAGGCGCGTCGTGGCCGGGATGCGCGAGCCGATCGCGACGGTCGCGGCGAGCGCGATCACGACGCGCGCGGCGGTTGCCATCGGAACGAATGCGCCCGTCGCGCGCAGCACGATCACGGCGCACGCGATCACCGCGCACGCGAGGACGAGCGCCATGCACCAAGCCGTCGCTTCGAGCTGCGCGCCGCCGAACGCGCACGTCGGCACGACGATCGCGCAAGTCGCCGCAGCGATCGCCGCAGCGCCTGCCGTGATCATCGCAGACGTCCGCTCGCGCCCGAGGCTCGAGAGGATCGTGCATCCAATCCCGAGCATCGCGAACGCGCCCTGTCCGAGCGCGAGGATGCGAAGCGCGCTCGCGCCGCGCGCGGCAGTCTCTGCGTCGTACGCGAAGCGAATCGCGGTCTCCGGCATGCCCGCGATCACGGACACCATGAGCCCCGCCGCGATCGCGCCGAGCCGCGCGCCGCGCGACACGTACTCGCGAATCTCTCCCGCGCCTTCTTCCGCCTTTGCACGCGCGAGCATCGGAAAGAGAACCTGCGTGAGGCTGAGCAAAAGTTGGTACGGAAGAAAGGCGAAGAGCTGACACGCGCGATACGCGCCGACCCATTCGTCGGCGCTCTCGTGCGAGCCGTTCTCGTGGAGGAATCGACCGAGGAGGATGATGTCGACTTGCATCAGCGCATTGGTGAAGAGCTGCGCGATGCCGAGCGGCAAGAGCACGGCGAGGTAGCGTTTTCCGCCGAGCACTTCGCCTTCGCTCGTGTCGACCGTGCGCTGCGAGCGCACCATCGCGATCGCGATGAGGAGAATCACGAGCGCGGCGAGCGAAAATCCGATCGCCGAGCCGAGCACGCCGGACGCGCCGCGTTTCACGAAGAGCCATCCAACTCCGACGAGCCCCGCCGTGCGGATCGTCGCGAAGATCACGTCGAGCGACGCTTGTCTCACGAAGAGCCCGCGCCCGTTGAGCACGCCGACGAGCGGAGCGTAGAGGCCGTAGAGAAGGAGCACGATGCTCATCGCGAAGAGCGGCGCGGCGATGTACGTCGCGTGCTCGAACCACGCGATGGGCCACGCCGCCGCCGCGAAGAGCGCGCCGACCGCGATCGCGAGCGGAACGTGCACGCGAAGCGCGGCGCGCTGAGCCGCGGCTTCGCGACCCGGCGCGCCCGCCACCGCGCGCGACGCGCCCTGCGTCGACCCCGCGATGACGACGTTGTTCACGATGTTCGACGGCGCGAACACGAGCGCGAGCGCGCCATACCCGCCACGCCCGATGAAGCGCGGCAAGAGCGCCTGCTGAACGAAGCCGGACAAGATGAAAAATATTTTCGCCCCGAGCACCGCGACGCCGCCGACGCCCGCGCGCGCCGCGATCTTCTTCTCAGCCGGAGGCACGAGTGGAAGAACTATCAGTTCGAGTCGGCAAAGAACAAATCGAGGCCGCCGCTGCCCGAACCAGAGAAATAAATCCGCCCGCATCCCGCGGTGGGCGCCGCGTTCTGGTGCGCGCCGATGTCGATGAACTGTTTGTACGTGTTGTTCTTGATCGCGCCGTCACGGAACGCCATGCGCTCCGTCCCCGCGACTTCGTCCCAGAAGAACAGCGTGAGGTCGTCGAGCGACATGCCCGTCGGGTGCATGCGCTTGCCGCTCGTGTCGGGTGCGCCGAGCTGCGTCTCGAGCAAGTTGCGACCTTGTCCCCACGGCTTCGTGCTGCCCGACGCGCGATACGACTCGTGCATCGTCAGCGTCGTCGCGCCGTATTGCGAATAGTAGAAGAACTGTCCGTCGGGCGAGAGCATCGGATCGGAAAAGAGGCCGTGGGGCGGCGCGGGGCCCGCGTCGATCTCGGTCGGAAGCGGATCGAGGTTCGCGTACGGCACGTTGTCGAGCGAGCTCGAGAACGCCGCGCCGCGCGACGCGCGCGTCGACTGCACGATCGCGTAGCGCGTGTCCACGACGACGATGAGCGTGAGCCCATCGGGGCTCAGCGTGACGTGGTCGAGCGCGATCGCTCCCGTGAGCGTCTGCGGCGCGCCGAACGGAGCGCTCGCGCTGTTGCGATCGGCGTAGAGCACCGAGCCTGCCGTCGTCATCCACGCGATGGTGAGCTCGTCGGGCGTGATCGCGCCGAAGAAATCGGACTGGCCCGTCGAGAGCGCGATGAGCGTGCCCGCGCCCCACGTCGACGTCGTCTTGCAGATCGCGGGCACGGGCGCGCCGTCGCCGCCATCGCCTGCGTCGCCGACCGGTGCGTCGCTCGGCGAGTCGCCGCCGTTCGCGTCACTTCCGCCGTCGCCGTTTCCGTTGTTGTTCGTGCACGCTAGCGCGAGCATCGCGCACAGAGTCGCTGAAAGGAGCTTCGGCATCACTGGCTGTCGACGCAGTCGTAGTTCTGGCGCCACGCGGTGAGCGTCGGCGCGCTGTAGTGGTCGGACGACGGGTAGAAGGTCATCGTCACTCGCAAATACCCAAGTGACGGGTTTGGCGCCAGCGCCGAGCTCACGTCGGTGCCGACCCAAGTCGTGATGGGCGCGCCCGACGCCGTGCCGAGCCCGACGACGGGCGACGCCGTCGCGAGGTTCGCTTGCGTGTCGGCCGTCTGCGCTTGGAAGGTGATGTACGAATCGGCGGGCGTCACCGTCTCCCAGTCGAAGAACCGCCACACGACGCTCTTGCCCGCGGGACAAATGCCTTGGTAGTCGCGGACGAGCGTCGCACCGTTTGGATACGGCGGCACGAGCGGCGGAATCGTCACGCCACACGACGCGAGATCGTAGATGAGAAACTCGAGCACCTTCTCCTGCGCGCTCATCGGCGTCGCGTTGCACTCGTTCGGGAACGACGTCCAGATGTTCGTCGCGGCGTTCGCGACGTGGAAGTCGCTGAAGACGACGCGCCCGCAGCTGTTGTTGCCCGTGTCGAACGTGTAGTGGAGCGGCACGTTCAGCGCTTGATCGAAGACCCACTGCTGCGCGGGCGAGTTGATGCCCGTCATGTCTTGGCGCGGGTTCGTGACGGTGAACTCGGGCGGCGAGACCATCACGTCGAGCACGTTCAGGAGCTTCATCCAACTCGCGAGCGTCTGACCGCGCGTGAACGACGTGTCGACCTGCCCGACCCGCGACGTCCAGGAGTTCGTGCCCACCGCCCAGTTTGCCGTGCTCGCGAACGCGCCGTTCGTGTAGAGCCACGTGTAGCTGTAGTGCGTCGCGAAGATGTGGCCGCCAGCGGACGTGTAGTCGACCATGTTCTGCAGCTGGTTCGCGGTCTTGTCGTATTGACCACCCCAGCACGGGAAGAGTGCTTGGTCGTATTGGGCGAGCGTGGCGCTCGAGCTTGGAAGGTCCGGATCGAGCGTGGCTTCGTCCGGCGTCGATGCGCCCGCGTTGACGCCGTTGCCGTCGTAGATCTCGATGCGCCCGCCGCCGTTTGGTTTCGTGAACTCCGCTTGATCGACGCCCATCTTCAAGAGGACGCACTCGAGCGCGTCGACGCTGCCCGTCGACACGGCGGTGAATGGAATGTTCGCCGCCGTTGTGGGCGTCGAGTCGTTCTTGTTGCGCGGCATATGGATGTCGCCGACCGCTTGCGACGCACATGCGTTCGGAACGTTGACCGTCACCTCGCGGCGCCAGCGACCGAGTTGGATCACGACGGGGATGTTGTTGCCGACGGGCATGTTCGTCAGCGTGAACGTGCCGTCGTATGCGGTCGTCGTCGCGTTGAGCGGGCTACCCGTGACCTCGGCGCTGCACGACGCGTTGCACTGCACGCCGGCGGCGAACGAAGAGACGGCCGCGTTCGGTACGTAGACGAGAACGTTCGGAACGGGATCGGGCGTGCCGTAGACGCCGTTCGTGCCTCCAACGACGCGCCCCGTGATCGTCGTCGACACGCCGGCTTCGGTGCAGCCGACTTGCTGACACTGAAGGTTCTGGCACGTCGACCCATCCGCGGCAGAGAGCGTGAGCCCGCCCGAGTCCGTTGGAACGAGACCGAGGCCCGCATCGAGCCCGGTCCCGTTGTCGACGTAGTTCGTGCAGAGCGGATCGCACGGGTCGTCGGTGCAGCTCGATGGCTGCTGCTGGAGATCTTGCGTCGAGGCTCCAAGGCTCGTGCTGCTGAGGCTCTTGATGTACGTCTGATCGCCGACGCAAGTCCCCCACTTGCCTTGCGAGCACGTCATCTTCCCTTCCGAGCACGTCACGTACGTGCCCGACTGGCGAACGACTTCACCGCACGCCGTTTGCGCGCCTTCGCTCGAGCATGCGCAACCCACGTGAGGCGTGTCGCAGGAGCCGTTCGGGTGCGGGTTGCCGATCGAGCCATCGGGATCGCCGAGGTTCGGCGGGCCTGCGACGCACGCGCCCACCGCCGCGATGACGACGAAGGCGGTGCCCGCTACCCAGGAGCGCAAGCCAAGTGATTTCATGGTCGTGACTCCCCACTGAAAAATGTACGACGGAACGCGTCTTTCGTCAGTTCGAAAACGCGAGCGGCGGCAACGTCGGAACGAGCAAGGGCGCCTCTTCCGAGAGCGTGCACGAAGAGCTCGAGAAGACGCGGACGGGGAAACCCTGCGAAGTCGGCCGAGCATCGGCGACCAATAGTTTTCCGCCGGTAATCCAGAGCAATCCGCGCAAATCGAAACCGGTCGTCGGCGCGACGACCGTCGCCGCGTTCGCAGCACCGACCGTGAACGAGACGAGCGACGTGTGGTTCGCAGTGGTCGCATCGGCGAGAATGGCCACACCGCACGTCCCCGTTGGATCCACCGCGACCTCGACGACCGATCCGCCGAGCGTCGGCTCGGTGAACGCGAGCGCCGTCGTCATCGCCACCGTGTCGAACACTTCGATCCCTGCATCCGGTTCGCTCGCGTTCGTGAAGTCCCCCGCGTCGGCGAGCCAGAGCTTGCCGTTCGCCTCGTGCATCTGCCCGAACGGATTTCTTCCCGCGAGCGTCACCGTCTTCAAGAGCCCGAGCGTCGTCGTGTCGAGCACGGCCATTTGCGAAGGTTGCGTGGACTTGTCGTTCGTCAAACGCTCGAGCGCGACGAACGCGTTCGTCCCGACGATGCGCACGGAGCTCGCGTCGGGGTTGCCGTCCGCGTCGAACGCGGACATGTCGATCGTCGTCGCCGTTCCGCTTCCCGTCACGAGGATCGAGGGCGCCGGATTCTTCGGGTCGGGCGTCAATCGCGCGACCCACAATGCACCATTCGGCGCGACGGCCACGTCCTGCGGATCGACGTTCACCTCGCCCGCGGTTCGCGCGCTGAGATTCCGAACCGCGTTGCCGCACAAGTCCGCTTCGAAGAACGAATCCAAATCGCGCGCGATGAAGAACCGCCGACCTTGCGACGACGCGAGCACCGGATCCGCGCCGAGCTGACTCCCGAAGAGCAGCGACGCTGGCGATCCATCGAGCGGGAGCGCGCCGACGGCGCTCGACGAAAAATCGGACATGACGACGAGCACCGCCGGCACCGCGCCCGTGCATGCGGGCGGCGGTGGGGAGGAGCAAGCCATCGCGGCGAGCACAACCCCCAAGCCCGCAGCTCGAAGCCCGAAGCCCATGAAGCGAAGCTACCATCATCATTGGAGGTGCGTCGGATCGAGGATCCGCCCGTTGGGTGTGAGGCCGGCGTTTTTCCAGCGCGCGGTGTCGTCGGCGAGCGCGGGCGCTTTGGTTTGCGTGGCGTCGCGGACTTCGACCTTCGTCACGCCGACTCCTTCGGTGGCGGGACGAATCGTGATCGCGAACTCTTTGTCGGGCGACGTGGGGATCCGCACGTGCTCGAACGTCGTCGTCCCGTAGTGCGCGAAATCGCCTTCGATCATTTTTCCTTCGCGGACGCGCGCGCGGACGTACTTCGCGACGCCGTCCGACGGAAGCTGACCGCTCGCGTACACGACGTCGCCGAACGCGGCGTCGATCTTCATGCCGCGCGGCAACGCGAGACCGAACGCCTTCGCGGGTCCTTCGAGCAGCTCGCCGTCTGCGAGGTGATCGACGGGCACGGTCACGGACGCCTTCGGTGCGGGCGGCGGGGCGACGGATGCTTCGTCGGTTTGTTTGCACGCGAGCGCGAGCGGAGCGATCGCGAGCGCAAAAAGCGCGATGCGCCGTTGGCGTGTCATTCGACGACCGCCGCCCACGAGTCGACGACCGCAGACGTCGTGGGTGAGGGAAGCGAGACGGAGAACGTGGAGTTCGCAGCGCCGTTCACGCCGCCGTTCTTGCCGCCGACTTGCGCGAAGAGCGAGTAGCTGCCGGGCGTGACGTAGTTCGCCATCGTGTGCGATCCGCCGGTGTAGGCGTCGGGGACCACCTGCGACGTGTCCGCGCACGCGGGCGTCACGTTGACGGACACGCCGGGAATCAGCTTTCCAGCGAGCGTCGCGTCGTAGCTCGACGGCGTGATGAAATCGGGCGGCGTCGCGGGCGGGTTCACGGGAGGCTGAAGTCGAGGCACGCCGCCGAGCGAGAGATCGGTCGTGTCCTTCGGAGTCTCGAAGTCGCGTCCGTACATGTGCGCGGTTCCCGACGAGCACGATGCGCTCTGACCTGCCGCGGCGAACGTCGACCAGTACATGACGCTGTCGAAGATCGTCATGGGTCCCGAGACGCGCTCGCCAGCCGTGTACGGCACGTACCAGTTCACGTTGGCGCGGAGGAGGTTCGTCGCGGTGTCCGCTTTCTCCGTCACCGAGAACACGTAGTTCGTGCCGGAGTTCGTGAACGTCTCTTGATCGCCCGTCGCGATGCCGACGACGACCGCGCCGACGCGATCGGTGGCGACGACGAGCGGCACTTGGATCGGTTGCCCGTCTTGGTAGGCCGACGCGTTCTTGTCGACGTCCTTGTTGTACGCGTCGAGGAAGAGCAATCCGGTCCAGTTCTTCGGATCCTTGTCGGTGAGATCGAAGCGCCACACCGTTCCATCGGCGTCGCCGATGAAGACCTTCTGCGCGATCGATCCCGGCGCGTCGGGATAGACGACCGGCTTCCCCGTCATCGGCGAGTCGAGCAGCGTCTCGTTCGTGCCGACGCGGTTCGCGGCGATGAGCGCGGCGGGAAGATCCGCGTGGCGTCCGAACACGCGGAGCACTTCGCCGGTGTCGAGGCGCACGATGGTGACGGATCGTCCGATGACCGGTTGACCCGCCGCCGCCCAACACTGCACCTTGTCGCGCCGCTGGAAGAACGCCCCCGCCGGCTCTGCATCGGCACCCGCCGCCGCGCCGCGCGCGCATTGCCCGCCGACGGGGCCGCCATCGGATCCACCCGGAAGAATCGCGACGCCGATTTCGTGCGGCGTTCCGCTCCCGTCGAGATCCGCGAACACGGTCGTGATCGCAGGCGTCGCGCTGTGCTGTCCGAAGAGCTCGGTCTGCGCGACGCCGCTGTACGGAGGCATCGACGTGATCTGCCACAAGAACTGCGGCCCCTTCGTGAGGTCGGTGTTCGGATTCGGGTCGGTGACGTCGAGCGCGTAGTAGCCGCGATGCCCGCTTCCGAAGCCCGCGGCGAGCGCCGTGTGCCAGTTCGTCGAGAGGAGCAGACTGCCGCTCGCCTTGCTTCGATCGAAGACGACGTCTTTCACGGCGGGCGAGCCGTCGAGGAGGAGCGGGTTCGCGCTCGGATACGCCGACTTGAGACCGTAGAGAACGCCCGGCGGCATGAACGCCCAGAGCTCGCCGTTCGTGCGCGTCGCTTGCGCGACGTTCGAGTCGAACGCGTGGAGCAAGCCGTCGATCGTCGCGACGTAGAGCACGCTCTTGCGCGCTGCGGTCGCCGTCGCGAACGATTGATACGACTCGTCGTCGAGGTTCGCGCTCGGCGGACCGACGACCGCGGGCGTCGAGTGGTACATCGCGCCGAGCGCGTATCCCGTTCGCGATTGGAACGGGAGGAACGTCGCGTCGGGCATCGGATCCGTCGACGGCTGCGCCATGACGAAGTTGAGCACCAAGTCGCGGCACGCGTTCGCCGTGAGCCACTCGGTGTTGAGCGTGTTCGCGCAGCTCGACGCAGTCACGTTCAGCGCGGCGGGCGGGAGCGCGGTGAGAATGTCCGACGGTCCGACGCCGACGAGCGCGCCGCCTTGCGTGCCGAGGAGATCGTTTCCGTGCACGCCGGGGATCACGCCGCTCGTGATGAGCGGACGAATCGTTCCGTCCGACGGGTATGTGGCGCCCGCGATCGTCGCGAGCACCGTGCGAAACTGCCGGTTTCCCTGCGCGCCGGAGAGATTGAGATTCGCGCCGAAGTCATCGCCCTTGACCGGGTCGATCACTGGCGGTGGCACCGTGTACGCGTTGTTGTTGAACGTGCAGTCGAAGCGCTCGCGTTGGATGTTGCCGATCCACGGCTTGCCCGGCAGCGGCGAGAACGACGACAAGAAGAGCGACGAGTTCGTCTGCTGCGAGTTCTGGTTGATGTTCGACGACACCGTCGGCGAATACGCGGGCACGGTGCGCGTCGTCACGTTCTGCGCGATGTTCGCGATGATCGCGCCGAGCGCTTTGTTGAGGTCGCCCGACGTGTCGGCGAAGTACGCGCTCGTCGTTCCGCCCGCGAATGCGATCTTCTGCAGCTCGCAGCACGACGCGTAGTCCGGATCGTTGTTCACGCAGTGCGTGTCGTTCGGCAAGATGGTCGAGCACGAGATGCCGTTGATGGTGCTCACGGCAAAACCGATGACGAACGTCTTGACGATGTGTTTGCCGCCGCCGCCGAGATAGAGCTCCGCGGCATAATCCTCGGGCAGCTTGTACGGACACGTGCCGGGCTTCGATGGATCGATTGGCGCCTGCGCGCAGCTCGGACGAAGATCGAGGTTCGGCGCGCCATCCGTGATGTGGATGATGTACTCGTCGCGGCAGTTGCCTTGAACGTATGAGTCCGTCGCCTGCGGTCCTTGAGGATCGGTCCAGAAATAGTACTCGGCGTCGGAGAACATTCCGGCCGTCGGCGTCGCGCCATACGGGCGCATCGCGTTGATCGCGAGTTGGATCTGATCGTTCTGCGACTCGACCTGTGCGATCGTCGCCGTCGGCGACGGGAGCATGATCATGCGCCCTTCCCACGGCGGCGCCGCCGGGTTGCGCACGCCGACCTCGAAGTCCTCTTGGGGCGCGGTACAATCCGCCGGGCGTCCCGTCGATGGATTGCCCACGCCGTTCCATCCTTCGAAGTAGCTCCAGTTTCCGTCGAATGGAGTGAGCGGCGTATTCGCGACGGACAGACCCGGGATCAAAACGCCGATGCCCTTCGCGGTGTCTTGGTCGTACGTCATCAGCGAGAAGCGAACCATGTCGCGCGCCGAGTCGAGGATGCCGTCTTGGAATTGCGTGAACTGGCACGTGCCGACCGCGCCGCTGAGGAGGCGCGTCGTGATCGCGTTGGCGGGGAAGTCGCTCGCGAGACCGCCCGTGCCTTTCATCGGCACGCCGACGCCTCCCGACGGATCACCGGGAAGAACACCCGGCGCGACGACGCAAGCCGACGCGAGCGTGCTACCGACGGCGGGCCGGTGATAGGGCAGGTAGTAGTTGGTGTCGTACGGCGACTTGCCGTCGATGGAGTACTCCGTCGAGAAGTACGAGCCCGCCGCGCGCGGCATCGACACGCACGCATACGACGGCGACATGTTTCCGGTGAGCGACTGCATCGCGATGCCCCACCGGTTCGGCTTCGTCGTGCCGTTCGCGAGCGCGTTCGCGTCGACCACGGTGACCGCGTTGCCCGTGTACGTGAGAGCACACGACTGGCCCTCCGATTCGGGCGTGTTGCCGTCGAGCATGTTCTCCATCGAGCCGGACGTGTCGAGGAGGATGACGACGTTCGGCAGCGGCGGGTTGACGTCGACCTGCGCGCGCGCGCTCGACGCGACGAGCGACGCTCCAAAAATCAACAGACCTGATCGCAAAAACGATCTCATCGACCGCCTCCTACTTGCACCCGTTGCGCATCGGCCCTGCGGTGACGCGCGCCCGCGACATTTCCATCCCCTCCGACCCGTAGACCGCCGTCGGCGTCAGCGTGACGCCTTGAGTTGCGAGCATGGCTTGGTCGGGCTCGGTGATGCCGACCGCCATGAGCGAGAACGACTGGAAACAAAGACCGAGCTGCGTGTCGATTCCCCACATCGCCGAGCCCGTCGACGGGTCGGTGATCTCCACGTAGAAATCGCCCGTGAGCGCGTAAGGCCCGAGGCTTCCCGCGACGGCGGGGCCCGCCGCGGCGACCGGCGTGACGCCCGTTCCCCACGCCGTTCCGAGCTCGGACGATCCCATGCGGCGGCACGACTTCGTGAGGTTCGACGCGTTCGACATGTCGACGCCTTGGAGCGACAGACACTGCGTGTCCATCTGCGTCGTCGATCGCATCATGCTGAGATAGAGCTGACCCGTCGTGCCCGACATCGCGTTCACGCCGGTGAGCGTTCCGTACTCGCTCAAGTAATGCGACTGCGCGTTCTGCCGGATGTACCCGCTCGTCTTCACTTCGGCGGACGCGGATTGGAGCGCGTATAGGCCAAGCGACGCGAGGACGGCGAGCGTCATCGCAACGATGAACACGACCGCGCCGCGCGACCGTGCGCGCCGCCGACTGCGCTGTTTGAGAATGGAGAGGTTCATGATCAGAAAAACATCTTCGCGAGGTTGGGAGTGGAGACTTCGCTCGTGATCGATCGCAAGCGCGCCCATCCGACTTGTCCGGAGTTGCACGCGCTGAGCACGCAGTAACGCGTCGGATACGCGAGCTGGTAGTTGCTCGCTTGCGGTACCGAGTACGTTTCGGCGCGATCCGCCGTCGCCGAGCGCGTCGTCAGACGAAAGTGAACGGAGCGAATGCGCTGCGGGGTTGCCGTGACGTTCGTCACCACGTCGTCGGCGATCGTCGCGTTGTTCACGTCGGAGAATCCATAGACCGTGAGCGTGCGTGCCTGGTTCGCCGGTGGATCCTTGTCCGCGCTGAACGCGAATTTCAAATCGACGGCGTACTCGGCGACGAGCTCGGGTGCTTGTGTGAGCACGCCGGTCGCGTCGACGTACGTGCGAAAGAGCTCGTACTTGTCGCTCGTGCCGCCTTCGGTCGTGACGGGATCCGCGAGCTGCGCGTAGGGCGCGTCGCCGGCGTTCGCCGCGATGATCGGGCGAAGCTCCCAACGCACCGTTTGGATCGGGTTCACGCGGAGGCGTCCGACGCCGAGCCCGCTCGTGCCGCCGTTGGTCTTCGTGTCGGACGCGGAGAGCACCGGCCACGACGGATCGAGATCGACGTACGCGGTCGCGGCGATGCCGGAGCCATTGACGCCCGCCGATTTCGAACCGCACGTCGGGATGTATTGGAAGTGACCGGTGTCGTCCGTGATGCGTACGACGAACGCCGTGTTCGCAACGGGTTGAAACGCCGCTTCGAGCGACGCATCGGGGTTGCTCTGCGAGAGCATGCGCCACATCGCGGGCGAATCCACAGCGAGCCACAACCGCGCGCCGCCGCAGCCGCCCGTGCCTGCTTCCATGTAACGAACGACGTAGTCGTCGGTCGTCGTGAAATTTCCGGAGAGCTCGATGGCGTCGGGCGTGAACCCCGCCGCGGTGCTGAGTGGCGTTGCCGCGGCCGAGCCCTGCGAGAGGAGATGAATGCCCGCGAGACGATAGATGGCCAAGAACGCTCCCGTCGTCGGCATCGCCGCCGTGCCGGGCGCGTGCGCGATGTACGGATCGCGTTGCGCGTTGCCCGTCCCCATGAACGCAGCGCGCTGGAGATCGGAGCGCAAGCGCTCCACCGCCGTGCGAAGTGTCATCTCGGACGCGGCAGTGCGCGATTCCTCGTGGAACGTGTTCATCGCTTGCGCCGAGAGACCGACGACGGCGAGCGCAACGAAGAGCCCCGCGATGAGCGAGACCATCAGCTCGATGAGCGTGAAGCCACGTGCGCGAGCATGACGAACGGAGCGAGCTCTCATGGCGCCACGTTCTGCCGGACGGCGGTCACGGCGTAGACGAAGTGGTATTTCTGCGTGTCGGTGTCGAGCGTCGCGGGCGGCGCTTGGTTGCAATAATCCTGATCGGGCGCGACGGTGAGGTTGCGCGGCCAGAACACGCGCGCTTCGGCGCGAATGAGCGTTTGATCCGTCGTGAGCGGCGTGAGCCGCAGGTTCACGCAATAGCGAAGACCCGCCGCCGTGAGCGAATCGAGGTCTTGCCCGAGGATGTCGAAGCCGGGGCTCTCGACGTCGTTCTGCGCCCCGGCCGCCGCGAACCGTGCCTTCGGGACGAACCATTGTCCCGTCATGTTCTCGTGCACGAGCACGGCGCTCGTGATGTTCGCGGGCGGCGTGATCGAAACGGGCGACGGCGTCCACAACGTCGAGTCGCGTTCGAGCCGCTCGAGCCACGCGCGTGCGATCGAGCTCGCGACGTCCATCTCGCGCGCATCCGCATTTCCTTGAACCGCCGCGCGCTGCATCGCCATCACGCCTACCGCGCCGATCAGCATGAGCGTCGTCGCCATCATGACTTCGATGGCGGTGTATCCGCGCTGGGATGTGCGAGTCGTTCTCATCGTCAGGGTGCCGGAAGCGTGAGGGTGGAGACCATGCGTGCGTTGCCGGTCGACGGGATGACCACGCGACGCGTGATGCCAGCCGTGTTCGTCGCCGAGATCGTGGTTGCGCCGACGTTGAGGCGAACGACGTCGACGGCGATCGTTCCGAGAAACGGCGCGGCCGCGCTGAACTGCGGGATCGTGCCGCCACCGCCCTGCCAGTAATAGGTGCGGCCGAGCGGCGTGAAGCAAAGCGCGATGAGGTTCGACGTCGACACGTTCGGCGCGCCGGTGTTGTCGAACGTGACGACGCGCGACGTGATGTTGGTCTCCGTCTCGTAGGGACCATTCAGCGTCACGCCGTCGATGAACGCGTTCGTGCCCGTCGTCGTCGCCGGATCCCAACCGCCCACCGGAATCGTGCACGACGATCGCGGCAAGCGCGCCGTCGCGTCGTTCGCGCCACCTGGGTTCGCCGTCACGCCTTCGTACATGCGGTAGTTGCCGCGGAGGTTGCCCGTCGTCACCGTGTCGAACGTCACCATCACCGCCGCGCCACGACCGAGCGCGCGCGTGCGTGCGTTGTGGACGAGCTCGAGGATCTGCCCCGCGTCGTCGTACGTGTGGCGTTCGAGCTGCGCGCTGCCCATCGAAGGCATGGCCATCGCGGCGAGGATGCCGATGATCATGACGACCACCGCCAGCTCGATCAGCGTGAAGCCACGTTGTGAATGTCGACGAGTCATGGTTCGAAGTTTTTGCGTGGCGCTACAGATCGACACGAGCGCCAACGGGGTGGGAGGAGCAAGCCACGTACCGTCGTCCGGCGAATGGGCATGCCGCATTTTCCCTCATTTCATGAGTGTCGGACGACCCGCTGGCAGCAATGGTTGCGACGCTATGAAATGATTGCGTAGTGGCGCCGCGGGTAGGTGGCTGTAGTAGTCGCGCATGGTGCAGGTTCGGATCCGAACTTTGGCGGTCTTGCTGATGGTGGCGGGGTGCAAGGACGAGCCCCAATCGCACGGCACGCCGCCTCCGCCACCTCCGTCAGCGAGCGCGCAAGCGGCGGTCTGTGCGGGCGGCGGTGGTCAACTGAGCGATGCGCTCAGCGCGCCGTTTTTTGCTCGCACCGCCGCCGACTACTGCCTCGACCCGCACGGCGACGAAAAAACCTACGGCGACAAAGCGAAGCTGAAGATCGACGAGCTCTGCACGACCGCGCTCGATGGCGGATGCGAGGAGTACAAACGATTCGGCGTCACGCGCAGCGTGATCGTGCATTACGTCGCGAACACGGGCGCGGGAGCCGTCGAGGTGTTCCTCTCGAAGTTCTCCGCCGATGGCGCGTACGCGATCTACACGACGCGTCTCACCGGCGAGATCGATCCGGCCGACGAGCATGCCGCGCGCCCTCTCGCGCTCGCGCCCGCACTCGCGGATGCGCACGGCGCGCTCGGCACGGGCAAAGCGTACGCGCAGCGCGGGCCGTATTTCTCGAGCTCACGTACACGAACGATCAAGAGACGCCCGATCAAATGAAGAAGAGCAGCGATGCGATCTTGTCTTCGCTCGCGAAGGTGATCGCGGAGAAGCTGCCGAGCACGCCGGAGACGCCGGAATCGGCGAAGGCGCTTCCGGAGGCGGAACGCATTCCGAACGGCGTCGCGTATTTCCAGAAGGACGTGCTCGGCGTGACCGGCGGCGGCGCGGGCGCCGTCGGATATTTTCGCGCAAACACAAGCACGAGCGAGAAGCGTTATCGCGTCGTGTCGGCGGTGCGCGACAACGCGGATCTCGCGAAGGACTTGATCCACGCGCTTCGCGCAAAAGCGGGCGCGCTTCCGATCGCGAACCTCGGCGACGAAGCGGCGATCGTCGTGCTGCAAGCCGCGCCCGAGCGCGCGAAGATCGAATGGGTCGTCGCGCGCAAAGGCAATCGCGTGCTCGGCGTCGGCGACGAAGAGTTCACCGCGCAAGACGCGAAGACGCGTTTGTCGAAGGACGAGAAGACCGAAAAGGTGCGCGCGCTCTTGAAGTGATGACCATCGGCGCCGGAGCCGGTGACTAGACCCGCGACGCGGGATCGACGAGCGATGTCGGCGCGAGATCGTCGATGTCGAAATCGTGCGAGGGCGTCTCGCGATCTTCGTCGCCGGGCACGGCGCGCCGCTCGAAGCAGTCCGATGGAAAACCCGACGCGCGCCGCACGTGATCCGTGTCGGCGATGAATCGATTCGTCACGGGGTCGTGGTAGCCGCTCACCATCGGCAAATGTGGGAGCGTGCGTTTGTGGTGACGGACGACGCGCGCGGTGACGAGATCGCGCACGTATTTCCCGACGAGCGACGCGAGGCACACGACGAGGTGCTTCGCGTCGGCGTCGCGCACGAACGCCATGCGCCCGAGACCGGGGAGCGAGTATTCGCTCTTCGCGCGCCCCTCGCAGACGATCGCGTGCAGGCGACCGCCGAGCGGACCGAACGCGTTCGAGTACGAGTTGTACCCGCCGACTTTTCCGCAAACGGCGATGACGTCTTCCGCGCCGCGCGCGCGCGCGTCGAGCACGAGCCGCTCCATCGCGTGCAAGTCGACTTGGAAGCGCGTCGTTCCGCGCGCCGCCGCGTCGTTGAGCTTGCGCGTGCAGACGACCGCGACGCGCACCGACATGAGCTCGAGCCCGCGTTTCTTGAGGCGCCCGAGATCGGAGCGCACTTGGCCGAGTAAATCCGCGTCGGCTTCGAACGCTTCGCCTTCGCACGAAAAACATTGCTCGGCGTGATCGCCGTCTCGCGGGCACGGCTCGCGGAGTTTTTCCTCCGGTTCGAGCGACAAGCCGAAGAGGAGATCGCGTGGGCTCTTCGACGGCATCGACAGCGAGTCGGCGAGCACGCGTGCCCATGCCTCGCCGAGCGCGCGTTCTTTGTACGACACGAGCTTTTTGGAGTCGTTGATGCGCGCCGCGAAGGCTCGGCCGGGCCGTCCCAGCGCCACTTTCGCCGCGCGCTCGTCCGCGGCAGCGACCGTCACCGCCGTGACGATGAGCGGGCCGAGCCGCGGACCGAGACCGTTTTCATCGACTCCGACGACGAGCACACACCGGCCGTAACACATGCACGGTTGACGGCCAAGCCGGGGATGCTTACCGTCTTGCGCCCCAAAAATGGGATGAGGCTGGAAGATCATCATGAACAAGACTCAGCTCAAGAAGTTCAGGACGCTCCTCGTCGAGAAGCGCGACGAGATCGTGAAAAAAGCAAAGCAGACGCTCGAGGAGGACATGACCCTCGACGCCAACGATCTTCCCGACGAGATGGATCTCGCGTCGAGCGAGTATCTGCAGTCGTTCACGTTCCGATTGCGTGGACGCGAGAAGAGCTTCCTCGACAAGATCACGAAGGCGCTCGCGAAGATCGACGACGGTACGTTCGGCGTGTGCGAAGAGTGCGGAGAGGAAATCTCCGTGAAGCGACTCGAAGCGCGCCCCGAGACCACGCTCTGCATCAAGTGCAAAGAAGATCAGGAGCGGCTCGAAAAAGACTTCGGGTGACCTGCTCCGCGGCTCGCCGCGAGGGTGACGTGATACAATCTGCCCCATCATGAACGTGGGGCGCTTTTTTCTTTTCGCTATTCCATTCACGATCGCGTGCGTGAGCAACGGCGACACCTCGACGAAACCGCAAGGCTCGCTCGGCGGACCGTGCTTCGCGAACAACACGTGCAACGCGGGGCTCGACTGCATTCTCGAAAACGGGAGCGGCATCTGCGAGCAACCGGACGCGACCGTCGCGGACGCACCGAACGACGTCGTCGGCGATCAGTCGACGAACGACGTGACGACGAACGATGCGAGCGATGGTGGCGCGGACGCGGAGGCCGGGTGCACGGCATCGCTGAGCCATGCGTGTCCGAACTTCGATTGCCACGGCCAGGCCGAGGAGTGCTGCGCAAACCTCGGTACGTGCGGGCTCAACAGCGCGGACTGCAACGGTCAACCGCTCTGGCAGTGCGTCAAGGGCGGTGACTGCGCTTCGAATTTCCCGTGCTGCCTCACCGCGACGATCAGCAACGCGAATGCATGCCCGCCAACGGGTCAAGCCGCCGCCGGGTCCACGTGCGCGACCGGGAACTCGTGCGGCTCGGACTTTCAACTCTGTGAATCGAGCTCGGAGTGCGGGGGCAAGGTGTGTACGGCGGTCAGCCTTGGGGGGATCAGCGCGAACGTCGGTTTGTGCATGTGACGCATCACTCGCCGGCGTGACGGTCGAGCACCTCGCGCAAGTAGCGCCCGGTGTGCGACGTCGCGTGCTCCGCGACTTGCTCGGGCGTGCCGCACACGACGAGCTCGCCGCCGCCGGTGCCGCCCTCGGGGCCCATGTCGATCACCCAATCCGCGCACGCGACGACGTCGAGGTTGTGCTCGATGACGAGCACCGTGTTGCCTTGGTCGCGCAAGTTGAGCAGCGCGAGGAGGAGCGCTTCGATGTCCGTGAAGTGGAGACCCGTCGTCGGTTCGTCGAGCACGTAGAGCGTCGCGCCGGTCGCTTTGCGCGCGAGCTCGCGCGCGAGCTTCACGCGTTGCGCCTCGCCGCCCGAGAGCGTCGTCGCGGGTTGTCCGAGCGTGAGGTAACCGAGACCGACGCGGCGGAGCGCATCGAGACGCTCGCGCACGCGCGGGATTGCTTCGAACGCCGTCTGCGCTTGCTCGACGGTGAGATCGAGCGCATCCGCGATCGATTTTCCGCGGTAGAGGATCTCGAGCGTCTCGCGGTTGTAACGACGACCCGCGCACGTGTCGCACGTGACGAAGATGTCCGGAAGGAAATGCATCTCGACGCGCAGGACGCCGTCGCCTTGGCACGCTTCGCATCGACCGCCTTTGACGTTGAACGAGAAGCGCCCGGGTTTGTAGCCACGCGCGCGCGCTTCGGGGAGCGTCGCGTAGAGCTCGCGGAGGAGTGAAAATACTCCGGTGTACGTCGCGGCGTTCGAACGCGGCGTGCGGCCGATGGGCGCTTGATCGATCGAGACGACTTTGTCGACGTGCTCGAGTCCCTTCACCGCGTCGCACTCGCCGACGGGAGCACTTGCAGAATACAAACGACTCCGCGCGGCGGGTAAAAGCGTGTCGACGACGAGGCTCGACTTGCCGCTGCCCGACACGCCCGTCACGCAGACGAGAAGACCGAGCGGGATCTGCGCGGTGACGTTCTTCAAGTTGTGTGCGCGCGCGCCCTCGACGACGATTTGCGGCTTCGGTTTTTTCTTTCGCATCTTCGGGATCGGGAGCTTGCGCGCGCCGGAGAGGTACGGACCCGTGACCGATTGCGGGTCGTTCATGATTTCTTGCGGCGTGCCTGCGGAGATCACGCGACCGCCGTGGATGCCGGCGCCGGGACCCATGTCGACGACGTGATCGGCGGCGAGGATCGCTTCGCGATCGTGCTCGACGACGATGACGCTGTTGCCGAGATCGCGGAGGCGCACTTGCGCTTCGAGGAGGCGCGCGTTGTCGCGCGCGTGGAGGCCGACGCTCGGCTCGTCGAGCACGTAGAGGACGCCGACGAGCGCCGCGCCGATTTGCGTCGCGAGGCGGATGCGTTGGCCTTCGCCGCTCGAGAGCGTTTGCGCGCTGCGATCGAGCGTGAGGTAGTCGAGCCCGACGTCGATCAAGAATCCGAGGCGCGCCGCGACCGCGCGGAGAAGCGGCTCGGCGACGGCGAGCTCCTTCGCGCTGAACTTTTCGGGGCCGAGGCCCGCGACGAACGGGCGCAAATCGCAGAGCGGCATCGCGCCGAGCTGCGCGATGTCTTGATCGCCGAGCTTGACGGCGAGCGCCTCGGGACGAAGCCGTCGGCCTTTGCACGCGTTGCACTTTCGCGTGACGCAGAAGCGTCCGAGGTCGTCGTCGGCGACCGCGCCTTCGCTCGCGTCGGGATCGTCGTCGTCGCTCTCGCCTGGACCGTCGCTCGAGAGGCGCGCTTCGAGACGCGGAACGATGCCGACGTACGCGCTCTTGCGTTTTCCTTTTCCAGGCGCGCCGAAAAGGAGCGCGTTCTTGTGCTCCTCGGGGAGCTCTTTCCACGCGATGTCGGGATCGACGCCCATCGCTTCGACCGCGCGCGAAAGCTCCGCGGCGAGCGCGACCGACGCGCGGCTTCCCCACGCGAGCATCACGCCTTCACGCAGCGTGCGTTCGGGATCGCCGACGAGCCGCTCGGGATCGACCACGGTGCGCGCGCCGAGACCATCGCACGCGGGACACGCGCCGTGCGGGCCGTTGAACGAGAACATGCGCGGCTCGATGGGCGGAAGCGAGATGCCGCAGTCGACGCACGCGAAGCGCTCCGAGAGCCAAATCGGCTCGTGCGCTTCTCCGTTTTCGGCGTCTTGTTGGACGAGCAGCCGGCCCTCACCGAGCTTGAGCGCGAGCTCGACGGAGTCGGTGACGCGTCCCTTGATGCCTTCTTTGAGGACGAGGCGATCGACGACGACGTCGAGATCGTGCGGCTTTTGCCTGTCGAGCTCGATCTCGTCGCCGAGGTCGACGATGGTGTCGTCGATGCGCGCGCGGACGAAACCCTCGCGACGCAATCGCTCGAGCTCGAGCTTGAGCTCGCCCTTTCGCGCGCGACAAACCGGCGCGAGAAGAAGAATGCGTGCGCCCTCTCCCAACGTGACGATGCGGTCGACGATCTGCTGAACGGTTTGCGCCTCGATGCGCTTGCCGCAGCTCGGACAGTGCGGAACACCCGCGCGCGCGAAGAGCACGCGGAGGTAGTCGGCGATCTCGGTGACGGTGCCGACCGTCGAGCGCGGCGACTTCGACAGCGGGCGTTGCTCGATTGCGATCGCGGGCGAGAGGCCATCGATGCGCTCGACGTCGGGCTTGGGCAATTGCTCGAGGAACTGCCGCGCGTACGCGGAGAGCGACTCGACGTAACGGCGCTGGCCTTCCGCGTAGATCGTGTCGAACGCGAGCGAAGATTTTCCCGACCCGCTCGGCCCCGTCAGAACGACGAGCTTGCCGCGCGGCAGCGAGATCGTGACGTCTTGAAGGTTGTGCTGGCGCGCGCCGACGACCGTGATGCGATCGACGTTCGTTCGCGTGACCCCCGACAACGTGCGCTCCTTGGGAGGGTCGACGCGCTTGCTCGGTGAAACGCGGCCCATGGGAAGAGGAGCATGTTAAGGCCGATCCGGCAGCGCGGCCAGCAGATCACGCTCGAGGTCGGCGGGTGACTCGAGACCCACGCTCAGCCGAAGGAGGCCATCGCCGATGTGCGCACGAATGCGGTCTTCGCGCGGCATCGTCGAGTGCGTCGTCGTCGCGGGGTGCGTGAGGAGCGAGCGCGCGTCGCCCAAGCTCACCGCGTGCGTGATGAGCTTCACGTTTTCGAGCACGTGCCTCGCGCGATCGAGCGCGTTGGGCTCGCGGAGCTCGAACGCGATGAGCGAGCCGAATGCGTGCATGTGCCCTACACGAGACAGGGGAGCGGCGAGGGAAGGGTGGTGCACCTTCGCGACCGACGGATGCTCCGAGAGCGTCTTCACGAGGCGAGCGGCCGTCGAGCACGCGCGGCGCTGCCGGAGCGCGAACGTCACGATGCCGCGCGCGACGAGGTAAGCCGTGAACGGCGACATGACGCCGCCGAGTCCTTTGACGATCGTGTCGCGCGCGCGCTCGACGGCGTCTTCGTCTTTGCCGCAGACGACGCCGCCAATCGCGTCGCCGTGTCCACCGATGGCTTTCGTCATCGAGTGCACGACGAGGTCCACGCCGAGATCGAGCGGCGTTTGGCAGAACGGAGTCGCGAACGTGTTGTCGGCGAGGGTCTTGATGGGCGATTTCGCGCCGTGCGCGCGCGCCGCAGCCGCGATGCCCGCGACGTCCGCGACCGCGAGCACGGGGTTGCTCGGCGATTCAATGTAGAATACACGCGTTTCGGGCTTCGCCGCGCGCGCGTACGCGTCGGGCGTCGGGTCGTCGATGAACGTCGTCGTGATCCCGAGCCGCGGAAGACGCTCGCGCAGCAGCCGCGCGCTCTCGCCATACATCGAGCGCGGCGCGACGATGTGCGACCCCGCTTCGCAAATCGAGAGGAGCGCACCGGAGATCGCCGCCATGCCGCTCGCCGTCGCGCACGCAGCGCGCGCATTCTCGAGCGCCGCGACTTTCGCTTCGAGCGCTTCCACCGTCGGGTTTCCCCAGCGACCGTAGATGTACGCGTCATTCTCGTTCGCGAAGGCGCCCGCTGCGTGCGCTGCATCGTCGAACGAAAACGCGCTCGCGAGGACGATGGGCGTCGCGAGCGCGCGCACGGCGTTGCCCGTTTCGCCCGCGTGAACGCAAATCGACGAGAGCGCTGCTTCGCGCGCTTCGAGCCGCCTTTCGTACTCGTCCATCGCAACTCGTCCATATCGCGTTTCTGAGGGCGTGGGCGTCCCGTGTGGTGGTACCCTTCCGTGCAAGAATGCTCCGCATCGAGTGCGAGTCGTGTCACGCGCCGTATCAGGTCGACGAAAGACGCGTGCCGCCGCAGGGGCTCAAGATGCGCTGCCCGAAATGCGGGCACACGTTCTCGGTGAGCGCGAGCGGTGCGACGGCGCCCGTCGCGCCAGCCCCGCCGCCGATGTCGCCGGCGAAGATGAAGATGACCATGGTCGGTCTCGGTGAAGGGCTCGACGCCGGGCTCCCCGCGACGAAGCCTTCGTTGCCGAAGGGCCCGCCGGTTCCGCCGAAGCCCGCAACACCGATTGCCGCGCCGCCCTCGCCCACTGCGTCGGCGAAGGACGCCGATCTTCCCGCTCCTCGCGCCGATCTTCCGGCTACGCGCGCGATGCCGCCACGACCGGGCGCGGTTCCGCCGCGTCCGGCGCCTCCGCGTCCGATCGCTGCGAAGCCCGCGCCTCCACCAGCACCAGCACCGGTCGCACCCGCGCCACCAGCGGCGCAATTCGGCGAGCTCGATCTTCCCGCCCCGCGCGACAAGCAAGCGTCGCTGCCCGCTGCGCTCGGCAACCTCGGCGATCTCGATCTACCGGCGACGCGTGGCGCACCCGCGAAACCTCCTCCTCCGCAAGCGAAGCCTGCGCCGCCGCCTCCACAAGCGAAGCCCGCGCCGCCTCCGGCGCCCGAGCCTGCAGCGGCATTCGGCGAGATCGATCTCCCTTCGGTGTCCGCCGATCTTCCCGCGCCGCGCGCTGCTGCGTTCGCGCCGGCACCGATCGCGGAGCCAAAGAAGAAGACCGCCGAGATGACGTTCGATCTCGATCTGCCGCATCCGAAGGTGGCGAAGCCGGCGGCTGCGAAAGACGATCTCGAGCTCGATCTCGGTCCGCCCGCCGCGGATCTTCCTGCGCCGCTCGCCGAGCTTCCGAGCATCGCCGCGTCGCTCCCCACAAAGAAGGCGGAGCCCGCGTTCGGAGAGATCGATTTGCCATCGCTCGACGCGAGCTTGCCGCAAGTCGCCTCGGCGCTGCCGGCCGTCGCGAACGTGTTGCCGACGGTCGGGCAACAGCTCCCGGCGCCGGTCGCAGACGCGCGACTCATGCCGGTGCAGAAGGAGACGCTCGATTTCGGCGAGGTCGATCTCGGTCCGCCGCTGCAACAACAGCCGGCGCCTCCGCCGCCCGCGTTCGAAGCGCCGCTCTTGCAAGTGCCGATCAGCTCGCCGCCAAAAGAGTCCGCGTTCGCGGAGCTCGATCTCAGCGGCGCGGATTTGAAGAGTCTTCCGCCTTCGCATCCACCCGCGCCGCCCGCCGCTCCGCCGCCCATGCCGCCGCCACCGCCCGTCGTTCCGCAGGCGAGCGCGCACACGGGCAACGCGCTCGCGTACGGCGAGGTCGATCTCGGCGGGCAAACGATGTCCGCGGACGAAGCTTCGATCGGAATGGAGGCGCCCGCGCCGCCGCCGCAAGCGCCGCCCATGGCGATGCCGCCGCCGAGCGGAGGAGACGAGCTCGCGCTCCCCGAAGCGCCGGCGCGCACGAGCGGCGCGCCGGGAGCGAGCGAGCTCTCTCTGCCGATCGAGACGGGAAGAAAGAGACCGGAGCGCGAAGAGTCGACCGAGCCATCGCGCGCGCCACGAATTTTTTTCCTGCTCCTCATTCTCGTGCTCGCTGCCGGCGGTGCGCTCCAAGCGACGAAGCACGGCGCATTCGGTTACCTGACCATCGGCGACATGCTCCACGCGAAGGACTACAAGTCGTTCACGGTGTCGTCATCGAACGCGGCGCGCACGCGCGCTTCGAAGGACGTGTTCCTCGACACACGCGGCTCGATCGACGATCTCTTCGCCGCACACTGGAAGATGCCGCGCGCGACGGGGCTCGCCGCGTACACCGCGTTCGCCGAGTTCGCGTACGAGACGCGCTTCGGTGGCGACGTCGATCGCAACGCGAAGGCCAAGCTCCTCTTGTCCGACCTCGGATCGCTGCAAGACGTGCAGTATTACAACGTCGCGCTCGCGGCGGAAGATGCGGCGAGCGGTCAGATCGAAAAGGCGCGCAAGGGGCTCGACGCGGCAAGCAAACGCGACGCGGGCGATCCGATTCAGCGCGACATCGCTCTGCTCCGCGGCGAGGTGGAGCTCGAAGCCAAAGATCCGAAGGCCGCGAAGACCGCGTTCGACGCGGCGATCAAGCTCGGCGCGAATGCGCAAGCGCACTACGGTCTCGCGCGCGCCGCGAACATGCAGCGCGATTGGGCAACCGTCGCGACCGAGTGCGACGCAACGCTCTCGGCGACGCCGCATCACCCGGGTGCGCTCCTCTTGCGCGCGCTGCAGCGCTACACCGCGAAGGGTGACGACACGAACGCGCTCGTGGATCTCGCCGAGATCACCGATGGCCCCGCCAAGGCGCTCGCGTCGACGGCCGAGAGCGCGCAAGCGTTCGCGAACCGCGGAGAGATTTTCTTTCGAGTGGACGCGCGGGTGACGCGCGCACCGCGTTCGAGGCGGCGCTCAAGGTCGACGGTCGCAACGTCGACGCGCTCATCGGTCAGGGCACGGTCTTCTTCCAAGAGAGCCGCTTCACCGAAGCGCTCACGCGATTCGACACGGCGCTCCAAGCGCGACCCGACGACGAGAACGCGATCGCGTACGCCGCGCGCGCGAAGATCAAGCTCGAGCGACTGAAAGAAGCGAAGGACCAACTCGTCGCCGCGCGCACGAAGTTCCCGCGTTCGATTCGCGTCGCGTACGCGCTCGCGCAAGCCGAGGCGGCGCTCGGAAACGCGTCCGACGCAGAGAAGACTTTTCGGCAAGCGATCGATTTCGCGAACCCGAAAGACCCCGACTCGGTCGAGCCGTACATCGCGCTCGCGACGTTGCTCGTCGCGCACAACCGCGACAAAGACGCGCAGGCCATCATCGACGACGCCAAGTCGAAGCTTCCGGACGAAGCCCCCGTCGCCGTTGCGCTCGGCGAGTACGACGCGGCGCAAGGAAAGTACGACGACGCGGTCACCCACTTCCGCCACGCGCTCGAGCTCAGCCCGAGCGGACTCTCGACGCACTTCAAGCTCGGCGTCACGTATCGCCACATGCGCAAGACCGATCTCGCGGCGCAGGAGTTTGATCAAGTGCTCGCGATCGACAAGGACTATCCCGGTCTCGCGCTCGAGCGCGGCCTCTTGTTCGAAGAGTCGGGCGAGGTGGAGCGCGCGCTCGAGCAATTCAAGAACGCGCTGGCGCGCGCACCGGACGACTCGGATTTGCAGCTTCGAGTCGGCGCGGCGTACGTCGCGATCAGATCGCCCCGAGGACGCGCTCCCGATGCTGCGCAAAGTCCTCGAGAAGCGCGGCTCGAGCGCCGAGGCGAATCACTACCTCGGTCGCGCGCTCTTCGCGCGCGAGGGTTCGACGAACGAGGCGATGCGTTACTTGAAGCATGCCGTCGAGCTCGATCCGAATCGCGCCGAGTATCACCTCTACGTCGGTTGGGCGGCGAACGACGCGAACCCCGCGCAGCTCGGGCTCGCGCAAGACGAAATTCAAAAAGCGCTCGACCTCGACAAGCTCCTGGCGGACGCCTACTGGCAGCGCGGCGTGCTCGAACGCAAGCGCCTCGCCGTCGAGGACGCGCTCAAGGATTTGCGCCACGCGCTCGAGCTTCGTCCGTCGCGCATCGATGCGTACGCGACGATGGCCGAGTGCTACGCGGACAAGAACGATCCGCAGAACGCCCTCGTGAATTGGCAAAAGGCGATCGCGGGGAACGCGCACAAGCCGTATTGGCACTATCGATACGGCAAGCTGCTCCTCGAGCGCGGGAGCGCGGGCGAGGCGGCACCGCATCTTTCGTCCGCGGTCGACGACGCACTCAAGCTCGAGATCAAACCGCCGTGGCTCGCACCCGCCGAGTTCTCCGCGGGCGAGGCGCTCAACCGAATCGGCAAGCGCGTCGACTCGATCGCGATGTACCGCCGCTTCCTCGAGATCGCATCGACGAACGATCCCGATCGCCGCGACGCGATCCGAGCGCTCGCGAACATGGGCGAGACGTATCAGCCCGGCCAAAGGCGATGATCGCGCGCGCATGTCGTTCTGGGAACGCGTCGGCGAGCTGATTGGATATTCGGCGGCGGCGATCGTGCTCGGCCCGATCGACGCGGTCACGCGGCACGAGCGGCGCGCGATGCGAAAGTCGTTCGTCGCGTGGACGCGTGCGTTCGATCCGGTTCCGCTCGAGTCGAAGAAGCCCGGTGTCGTGCGACGCGCGATCACGCTGCGAACGAGAACGGGCACGCTGCCCGCCGACGTGGAGCTCGACGTGTTCGCGCGACGCGCGCGCGTGGTCGCGGCGATCCCGACGCTTCCACCTTCGATCAGGGCGACGATTTCGCGAGGCTCGCTCGAAGGCGTTCGCTGGCGACGCGGCGCACCCGTCACGACGGCGGGGTCGCTGCGCGCGGATTCGGACACGCTCGACGCCGACTCGGCGCACGCGATCCTCGTGAACGTCGAGCACGGCGGGCTGGGTGCGCTCACGACCGTCGAGATCGATCTCGCGAGCGAGCTCACCGTGCGCACCGTCGCCATGACGACGGAGGCCGCGTGGCGCGCGATCGGCGATGGCGTGGTGTCGCTTGCGGATTTTCTCGCGGAGAAGTGGTCGCCTTCTTATCGTCGCTGATCGAGCGCTCGCGCCATCGCGTCGAACGCGGCGGCGTCGAGCGTTTCTCCGCGTGCATCGAGCGAGATGGACGCGGCGCTCGCGGCGCGCGCGATGTCTTCGTCGCTCGCGATCCCGCGCCACGCGTTGCGAAGCGTCTTCCTGCGTTTTTCGAACGCGCCGTGGACGAGCGCGCGAAAGCGCGGCGTCTCCTCGATGCGCTCTGCGCGCGGCGTGAGCGCGACCACCGCGCTCGTGACGTCGGGCTGCGGAAAGAACGAGCCGGGCGAGACGCGCATCACGCGCACGACGTCGAACGCCGCGGACACGAACACCGTGAGCGCGCCGTATTCTTTCGTGCCGGGCTTCGCGACGAGCCGCTCTTGCACTTCGAGCTGCACCATGAAGACGACGCGCCGCAAGCGCGGTGCGAGCTCCGTCACGCGTTCGAGCAGCGCGCCCGTGAGTTGATACGGAAGATTTCCCGTGAGCACGATGGGCTCTTCGGAGAGCGCCGCGTAGTCGATCGCCTTGGCGTCCGCTTCGAGGACCTCGACGTTCGGCGCATCGCGGAGCGCATCGCGCAAGAGCGGAACGAGATCGCGATCGCGCTCGATGGCGATCACACGCGCCGCGCGCTTCGCGAGCTCCGCGGTGAGCGCGCCCGTGCCCGCGCCGATTTCCACGACGACCGCATGTCCGACCTCGCTCTCGGGGACCGCTGCCTCCGCGATTTTTCTCGCGACGCCTTCCGCGACGAGAAAGTTCTGACCGAAGCTCTTTTTCGGCGCGAGGCCAGCGGCGCGAAGGATCGCGCGCGGATCGTGTTCGGCCACGTCAGCGCGCGCTCCGACCAGGGTCGACGCTCGGTGGAAGCTCGGGCACGTCGCTGCTCGGCGGCGACGCGTCGTTGGGATCCGCGAGGAGCTTTCCGGTGTTGGTGATCGGTCGCGCTTCCGCGTCGCTCGATGCGCGACGCAGCGTGGCCGGTCGCGCGCCGAGCCTTCGAAGCGCGCGCACGCCGCGCCCGCGAACGACCTCGGCGCGAACGCGCACGGCGTCGTAGATCGCTTGCTTCACGGCGTTCGATTCGCCCGCTTCGAGCGCGAGATCGATCGCGGGCTGCAGCCACCGCACGTCGACGTGCTTTTGGCGCAATCGCCTCACCGAGTGCGCGAGCACGCTTCCTTCTTCCGGCGCGGGCGCCCACACGTAGACGACGCTCGGCTTGAGCTTCTCGCGCATCACTTTGTCGAACGCTTGCGAGAGCGCGACGACCGTCTTGTCGTGCTCGCCCTCGGTGCGCGGCGCGCATTCGATCCCGAAGCTCGCGAGGTAATGCCTGAGCGAGCGCTCGCGCGCGGTCGGCCCGAAAGGAAGTCGCGGCGCGAACGGCGCGCGCGTTCGCAAGAGCTCCGCGCGCGCGGCGAGCATGTCGAGGTTGCCGCGCGGAATGTCGGCGAGCCCGCGCGGATCGAGCGGGCGCGCGTGCTCGGCGACGCGCGCCGCGACGTCGGCTTCGTCGAGATCGGATCGATCCGCGTCCACCATGCTCGCTGCGCTCGCGAGCGCAGCCGCGATGCGCGACGCTTGGAGCGGACCCGTCGCCGGCGCGAGAAAGCTCCGCAAGCGCGACGCCGTCACGATGAGCCCGACGCGATCGCCCTTCGTCAAATGGCGCGCCGCGCACGACGCGGCCTCGTCGATCGCGTGATCGAGCGGCGCGTGACCCGGCTCGCCCGCCCAGAGCTCCACCGATGCGTCGAGCGCGAGCCACACGACGTCGCGCTGATCGCGCTCCATCTCGCGCACGACGAGCTTGCCGCGGCGCGCGCTCGCTTTCCATGCGATGCGCTTGAACGCGTCGCCGGGCACGTGCTCGCGCAGCTCTTTCAGCGAATCGCCCTCACCCGCGACGTTCGTCGGTCGTCCCGCTTCGACGCCGCGACGTGCGCGCCCGCCGACGGGCGAGTCGAGCATCATCTTCATCGCGACGGGGATCACTTCGACGCCGAATGGGTTCGCGAACATGAGCGGAACTTCGTAGAGGCCTTCGCCGCCGAGCTCCGTGCCGCGCACCTCGAGCGCCATGCCGTGAACGCCCCATCGACCGACGCGCTTCGCGTGCAGCGTGACCTTCACGAACGCGCGACTCTCGGGCGGGAGATCGACGATCTCCGGCGTGACCTTCGCCTCGATGTAGCTCGACGAGAGAACGCGCAGTGCGACGCCGCGCACGTCGTCGATGCCGCGATTGCGAAGCTCCGCTTCGAGCTCGATGGTTCCGCCGCGTCCCGTGCGCGCGACGCGCTTGGGCGTGTTCCACACCATCTCGAATCCCGCGGTGCGAAGTCGCGTGACCGCGCCGAGCGCGAGCGCGCGACCCGCGGCGACGGCGATGAGCATCGCGCCGGAGAACGCGACGATCGCGGCAGCGCCGCTCGACATGAAGCTCGGGAAGCCGAGCAAGATTCCGAACGCGAGCATGACCACTGCCGCACCTGCGACGTGAAAGGTCTGCTTCGTCGGATGAAGACGCATGTGCGCGAAAGCATACGTGACCGGCGTTTTCGTTTCAGGGCCTTTTAGGCGCGCTCAGACGAACTCAGAGCTACCCGTCGTGCATGCGGATCCACGTTTTCGTCATCGCTTCGCTCGTGATGATCGCTTGCTCCTCGTCGAAAGGTTTCAACGACGACGGCGGCGCGGGCGACTCCGGCACGGACAGCCCGATCCTTCTCGGCGACGCGAGCTTCCCCGACACGGCACCGCCGCCGCAAGTGATCAACTGCTCGCCCGATCTGCACGACGTGCTCGATGATCAAGGCAACGTCGTCAAAACGTGTCCGCCCGATCAAGGCTGCGGGCCGAACGGAACGTGCGTCGCCGCGTGCGACAGTGCGATCGACAACAAGAGCACGATCGGTTGCGAGTACTTCAGCGTCGATCCCGATTTGATCAAGCCGGCGCAAGGCGCGTGCTTCGCGGCGTTCGTCGCGAACACGTGGACGACGCCCGTCACGCTCACGGTCGATCGCGACGGCACGCAGCTCGACGCGACGCAGTTCGCGCGATTGCCGAGCGGCACGGGAAAGAACATCACGTACACGCCGCTGACGAACGGACAGATCCAGCCCGGCGAAGTCGCGATTCTCTTTCTCGCGCACCTCGCACCGACGGACAACACGAACATCGACATCCCGTGTCCCTCGGGCATCACGCCCGCGATCGCGGACGACGCAGCGGTTCACGGAACCGGTTACGGCAAAGCGTTTCACATCGGGACGAGCGCGCCCACGGTCGCGTACGACATGCTTCCGTATGGCGGCGGCAACGCGGCCGCGACGAGCGCGACGCTTCTTCTTCCGACTTCGGTGTGGGACACGAACTACGTCGCGGTGAACGCGTTCTTTCCGACGACATACAAGGGCGGCTCGCAGACGCTCGACGCGCTCGCGGCGCCGTCGATGGACATCGTCGCGCAAGAAGACGGCACGCACGTCACGATCAAACCCGTCACGAACATTCTCGCGGGCACCGGCGTCGCGTTCGCTGGACAAGGCACGCCGCAGACGTACACGCTCGACAAAGGACAAGTGCTCCAGTTCACGCAGGCCGTCGAGCTCACGGGCAGCCCGATTCAATCGGACAAACCCATCGGCGTGTGGGGCGCGGCCGGTCAGCTCACCGTCGAGCCCGAGACGTGCTGCGCGGACTCCGCGCACCAACAGATTCCGCCCGTGAGCGCGCTCGGCAACGAGTACGTGGGCGTGAAATACCGCGATCGATATAGCGGCACGCCCGAGGCGCTCCCGTTCCGCATCGTCGGCCTCGTCGATGGGACGCAGCTCACGTACGAAGGCCCGACGCCGTCGTACGCGCCGACGTCGCTCAACCTCGGCGATGTCGTCGAGATGGACGCGAGCGACAACTTCGTCGTGCGCAGCCAAGACGAAGCGCACCCGTTCTATCTCTCCGCGCACATGACGGGCTGCACGACGTACGCGCCGAATGGCGCGCTCACGAACGATTGTCGCGGCGACGCGGACTACGTGAACGTCGTTCCCGGCAAGCAATTCTTGAGCGCGTACACGTTCTTCACCGACCCGACGTATCCGGAGGTGAACCTCGTCGTCACGCGCGCAGTCGGCAAAGCGGGATTCGCGGACGTCACGCTCGATTGCTTCGGCACGCTCACGGGATGGAAGCCCGTCGGCACGAGCGGGCAGTACGAGTACACGCGCATCGATCTCTCGACGGGCGATTTCCAGGCCGTCGGCAAGTGCGACAACGGTCGCCATCAAATGAGCTCGACGGCGCCGTTCAACGTGACGGTGTGGGGATGGGGATCGCTCGCGACCGGCGGCGCGTATGCGCAACCGAACTTCCCGGGCTTCTATACGCAAGCCGTGAGCTACGCGTATCCCGTCGGGATGAGCGTGCGGCGGATCAACAACGTCGTCGTCCTGCCGAAGTGACTTGTGCGTCCGTGACCAAACGCTGACCAAACTCACGCGAACGCGTGACCGTCGGCGCGCGCTTCGCATTCTAGAGTCGCGCCGATGCACGCTCAGGCATTTCGCGATCTCGGTCGCAACTTCTTCGATCACGCGGAGGAGAAGCGTCGTTGGAACGTGACGCAAGACATCCCGTGGTCGGACGTGAAGCTTCGCGCGGTGGACGACGAGCTCGTCGACATCCTCGAGGCGTTCTACTGCACCGAGATGTACTTGCCCGACTACACGTCGCGGCTTCTGCAGCTCAACAGGCAGAACCAGGGCCTCGCATGGTTCCTCGCGAACTGGGGTTATGAGGAGTCGAAGCACTCGCGCGTGATCGAAGAGTGGCTCGTGCGATCGGGGCGCCGCACCGAGCAGCAGATGGAGCGGCTCAACGAAGACATTCTCGCGAACCAATGGACGCTTCCGTTCGAGACGAGCAGGCAGATGCTCGTCTACACGCTCCTTCAAGAGCTCGCGACGCAGCTCAGTTACATCAACTTGTCGAAGCTCACGGCACCGGCCGGCGACGTCGCGCTGCAACGGCTCCTGCTCTTGATCGCGGGCGACGAAGGCAGCCATCACAAGATGTTTGCAAACTGCATCAAAGTGCATCTCGAGACGGACCGCGCAGGGACGCTCCGCGACATCGCGCACGTCGTCGAGCACTTCGAGATGCCCGCGCACGACGTCATTCCCGATTGGCCGCGGCGCGGCGCGTTGATCGAGCGCCACAAAGTCTTCGGTCCGCGTCCGTTCGTTCGTCGCGTCCTCTTGCCAGCGCTCGAGCGCGTCGGCGTGGACCGCCGCGAGCTCCGCAGCGCGTGACTAGACCGCTCTGACGCCGCGGCGGTAGCCGACCTTCGCGAGCGCTTCGTCGATGACGTGTTGGCGAACGCGCGCGTCTTGATCGGCGTCGGCGGAGAGCACGAGGCGGTGACCGAGCACGCTCGGCGCGATCGCGCGCACGTCGTCGGGTGCGACGAACGGACGACCCCCGAGGAGCGCCCACGCCTTCGCCGCTTGGAGAAGCGCGAGCGATGCGCGCGGCGAAGCACCGAGCGCGACGCGCGGATGATTGCGCGTGAACGCGGCGAGCCCGACGGCGTAGTCGAGCAGATCGTCTTCGACGTGAATGCGCGCGGCGATCGATTGGAGCTGCTGCACTTCTGTCGGATTGAGCAGCGCGCGCGCGACGGGCGGCTCCGCGCCGAACGTGCGGAGCATCTGCGCTTCTTCGCGTGCGCTCGGGTAGCCCATCGGCACGCGCACGAGGAATCGATCGATTTGCGCTTCGGGCAGGGGATAGGTGCCTTCGAGATCGATCGGGTTTTGCGTCGCGAGGACGAGGAACGGATTCGGGAGCTCGTAGCGGTCCCCTTCGATCGTGACCTGGCGCTCTTGCATCGCTTCGAGGAGCGCGGACTGCGTCTTCGCGGGTGCGCGGTTGATCTCGTCGGCGAGGACGACGTTCGCGAAGATCGGACCCGGTCGCAGCGCGAACGTTCCTTCTTTCGGCGAGAGGACGTACGTGCCGGTGATGTCGGCGGGCATGAGATCGGGCGTGAACTGGATGCGGCGCGCGGTGCAGCCGAGCGCGACGGCGAACGCTTTCACGAGCGTCGTCTTCGCGACGCCGGGCACGCCTTCGAGCAGCACGTGTCCGCGCGCGAGGAGAGACGCGAGGATCAAATCGAGCGCGCGCGTGGATCCGATGTAAACGCGCGACACCTCGCGGCGCAGCTCGTCGACGCGTTCCTTTGCGGCGACGACCTCGTTGTTGGCGACGGCTTGCACGTTGTCTTGGAACTGTATCATGTGAGGTGACGCGCTGCGTGGAGAGCGTCGCTGACCACGCGCGCTTGCTCGGAGCAGCGGATCACGTCGGCGTCGCGCACTCGGCGCATGGCTTCGGCGCGCCGCGACAAAACGAGCGTCTCCACTTGGCCCATGTACCCGAGCAGCGCGCGGAGCGAACGCCCCACGTCGGGCGTGATGAGGTTGGCGCTTTGCGCGCGGCGGACGAGCTCATCGGGCGCGGGCGCGCGGTCGAGCTCGAGCGCCGCGCACAGCTCTTCCTCGAGCGCGGTCTTGATCTCGAGCACCGCGAGCGCGCGCGTCGTGCCCTTCGACGCGATCACCGCGGCGTGGCCGGCGATCCCGCCTTGCGCCGCGAGCGGAATCGCCTTCACGTAGCGCGGCGTCGCGGCGTGGTGCACGCGGCTCGCGCGCGTCCACACCCAGAAACCGATCGCGATCGTCGCCATCACCGCCGCGAAGTACGCGACCGCGGGCGGAAGACCGTCGCGCTTGAAATCGCGAAACGCGTCGGTGATCACGTGGAGCTTGCTCAGCGCGGACGCGTCGTTCGCGTCGCCGTACGTCCCCGACTGCTCGAACGCGCCGCTCACGATCACGATTTTCCCGTGCGTCGTGACGTCGCCGACGCCCGTGTACGCGTAGTGCAGCACGTTGCGCGCGAACGTCTTGTTGCCCGGAAAACGCAGCATGCCGTTGATCGGCACGGAGCTGTCGCCGACGACGAGCAGGTGACCTTTCTCGACCGCGCCCGCGAGCGCGACGTTCGTCTTGTTTCCTTCTTCGTCGCGCACGAAGAGAAGCGGCGAGAGCTCTTTGTGCGAGACGCCGCTCGCGTGATTGAGCACGACGCGCTGCACGCCCGAGAGCGTTTGGTGCTCGGCCGGCTCGGCAATCGCGAGCGCCGGGTTGTGCCTCAGCATGAGCGCGGGATGATCGGGCAGCGCGACGCGCGCGATTTGGAAGTGCCGCAAGAGGTCGTCGCCCGATCCGAAATCGTCGAACAAAACGACGCGCCCACCTTCCTTCAGAAATCGCGAGAGCGACTCGACGTCGAGCTGGCCTTCGGGATGCAGGAGGATGACCGCGTCGTGCGCGTCGAGCGCGCCGAAATCGATCGAGCCGCGCGCGACGACGTTCTGCGCGCCCGCTTCGTCTTTCGCGAGCTGCACGAAATCGCTGAGACCATCCCAATCCGGGCTCGCGGGCGTGTAGGCCGCAACCGCGTCAGCGACCGAGAAGAGGACGAAAAAAAGCGCAGCGCAAGCGCTGACCCATCGCCGCCGGAGCATGTTAATATGACTATCAACATGGCCGTTCTCTTGACCATACGGACGGCGTTGCTACTTTAGTCTCGAAAGCTGGAGCCAAACCGATGCTCCCTCCCTTCATCATCGAGCAGATTCGCAAGCGTGAGACCGAAGAGCGCACGCAGCGGGAGCAGCCCCACTTGGAGCTGCCGCTCGAGCCAAGGCGTCCACCGGGCCCGCCGCTACATGAAGAGAAGCCCGAACGCGGCGTGACGATCATCGACCTTTAGGGACCTTGCTGGGGCCGCACTCTCGCACTAGGGTGCGCGGCGGATGCGCTTGCGCACGAGCTTTCTCTTGAGTGTTGGAGCACTTGCGGCCAGTGCGGTCGCGGGGCTCTCACCGACCGCGTGCTATCCCGCGGCGGGTGAAGGCGTCGATCCACCGGCGCTGAGCCTCTATTTCCCGGTTGGGTTCGCCGTGTCGAGAGGCGGCAACGTCCTCTACGCGGTCAACTCCGATTTCGATCTCCAGTGGAACGGCGGCACGATCCAATCGCTCGATCTGAACTTGATCCGCCGCCACGCGGTCATGTGCATCAAGGATCCGAGCGATCCGAATCTTCCGCTCGCGCAGCCACCCGATCCAAACGCATCGTGCCCGGGCGGTCCGCCCGTTTCGACGAATCGCTACGACGCCGGCGTGGTTCCGGGTTGGGCCTGCGCGCCGCCGACGAACGCCTCCTTCTACATGCGCGACTCCGTCGCGATCGGCGCGTTCGCGACGGACTTGCAGCTCTCGACATTTCCCGATCCGGGCACCGGCAGGTTCCGACTCCTCACACCCGTGCGCGGCGACGCGTCGGTCACGTTCGCGGATGTCGTGAACGACGACCCCAACTCGGCGCCGCTGCCGACCGACACCGCCGCGACTTACGCGCCGTTCTCTCTCGATTGCGGCACGCGCGACAGCCACGGTCGCTGCCCCGCCGGCAATCGCGTCGGGAATAACGCCCTCCAGCGCGGCGATACACGCTTCATCACGATGCCAGGCGAGCCTTTCGGGATGGCGCAGTCGGACGATGGTCAAGCGATCGTCGTCACGCATCAGAACGACATCGAGTCGTCGCTGTTCTCGACGTTCACGCAGGGCACCGCCGACCAACAACCGGACGGCGGTGTCAGCGCGACCCTCCCTGCGCTTCAGTTCGTTCTCCAAGGCGTGCCGACGGGCGGCATCGGCATCGCTCCGATCCCGCACGATCTCCAGGCGTATCCGGATTGCTTCGCCGATGCGGGCTCCGATGCGTGCAAGGCGATCGAGCCGCGCCCCGCGTTCTTGCAGACGAGCCGCGCCGCCGCGCAAGTCGCGATGATTCGCTACTACAACGATCAGGGCGACGCGCCCTCGTCAATCTTCCGCCCGTTCATCCAAAACGAAGCGCAATACGCGCTCAACGTGAACGCCGGCACGACGGACTTCGCGCGCGGCATCGCAATCGATCCATCGCCGCGCATTCGCTGCAAGGCGAAGATCACGGTCCCGCAGAGCGACCCGACGTACCCCGCGCAAGTGCAAGCGTGCGCGCGTCTTCCTGCGCGCGTCTTCGTCGCGAGCCGCGGGCCGTCATCGCTCTTGATCGGAACGGTCGGCGCGCCGATCACGCAAGAGGGCGCGTACAACGCGGACCTCGCGACCTTCAACGAGTCGATTCCGCTCCCGAACGGGCCCTCCGCGGTGCACCTCGCGCCCGTCATCGATCAGAAGGGCAACTACGCGCTGCGCGTCTTCATCGTCTGCTTCGACTCGAACGCCATCATCGACTACGACCCCGATCAGAAGCTCATCGAGGCCGTGATTCCGGTCGGTCTCGGCCCGTTCGCGCTCGCGTTCGATCCGTTCGACTACGATGCCGCGGCGCGCGGCGATCACGTCGACGTCGATCCGCGCAACGGCGACCTCGCGCTCAAGAAGTATCGCTTCGCGTACGTCGGCAGCTTCACGCAGTCGTACATGCAGCTCCTCGATCTCGACAACAGCACGACCGACAAGAGCACTTGGGCCACCGTCGTCTACACAGTCGGCGTCCCCACGCCACCGAAGGGCAGCTGATGAAGCACCTAGGGTGGATTTCGGCGGGCCTCGTTGCGACGGCCGCGCTCGCGTCGTCGATCACGATGGGCGCGGCGAGCTGCAACCAGACGCCGACGAACGTGCCCGTGCGCAGCTTGGTGCGCTCGGGCCGCATGGATGTCCTTTGCGTGCAGGTGCTCACCGATGGCGCCGACGCAGGCGTGCCGATTCCGGCGATCCCCGTCACCGCCGATCATTGCGCGCCGGTGCCGTCGGGCGTCGATCCGAACACGCTCCCGTTTCACCTCCTCGCGATCGTCACGCAGACGCTCCGCGGCGAGATCGCCGTCATCGATCTCACGCTCGGTCGCGTCGTCGACACGAGCCGCGCTCTCCCCACGATCAACTTCCTGCCCGTCGGACAAAATCCGACGGACGTCGTCGTCACGCCCGACGCGCAGAAGGTCTTCGTCAGCGCCGCGGAGACGAACAAACCTGCAATCTACATGCTTCCGGCGTCGCAGCTCCTAGGTGACTCCGCCATCCTCGCGGAGCCGACGCAAGCCGCGCAGCAGCTGAAGCTCCCGACGTGGCCAGCGTGCGCGCTTCCGCAAGCGCCAGGTCGCATGGTGGTCGTGCCCACGTCGAAACCGACGAGCGACGCGGGAGACGCAGGCACGTCGCAGGGCGGCTTCGAGATCATCGTTTCGATGCCCGGCAACGGCGTCGACGAGGACGCGCTCGTCGGCGTGATCGACACGGCCGCGTTCGACACGATCGCGCCGGGCTCGCTCGCGCCGTGCCCAATCACATCGTCGATTCACCTCGCCGAAGCGCCGAGCGCGCTTCCGACATCGTGGACGCCAGGTCCGACGTGGTCGAACGGGCTTCCGTACGTCGATGCGGGCATCGATCTGTTCGGCGTCGATGCGTCGTCGACCACGCAGCTTCCGCTCTGGCAGTGCCCGGCGCTCGCGCATGTCGCGGGGAGCGATGCGGGCGCTACCGTTCCCGATGCGTCCGCTCTCGCGGTGACGCCCGGCGGTCAAGCGCACGGCAGCGCGATGGCGACGGACGGGCGCTACGTGTGGATCGGCGACGACATCATGCCGTTCATTCACGTCATCGACACGTCGACGCCGGGCACGCTGACGGAGATCGCGCCGCTCCTCACGACGAGCATCGTCAATCCGATGCGCGTCGTGACGACGGGCGACATCGCGGTGAGCCCCGTCACGCGCGACTTCAAGCGTTACCTCTATGCGGTCGACGCGACCGTCGGAAACTTGCTCGTCTACGACGTCACCGATCCCTTGAACGGCCCGCGGCTTCCGCTCACGCGTCCGAATCCCGAGCTCGATCCGCTCCAGCCCCCCGATCGCATTTCGCTTGGTGTGCCCGTTTCGACGATCACGTTTGCGCGCCACGACTTCCCGATTCCGGGCGGATCCGGCGCGACGCCGACGGGCCTCTTGTGCAATCCGAACCCGAACGCGGGCGACGTGAGCAACCCGATCGATCAAGGCGCGCTATACCGCGAGAACGGCAGCATCTCCGTTCCACTCGGACCGAAGCGACTGCGCGGCGTGTTCGCGTTCGCAACGTTGACGAACGGACAGGTCGTGGCGATCGACATCGACGATTGGGACTCGCCGTGCCGTCGTCCGCTCGCGATCACGAGCGCATCGCAAAATGGCTCCCTCGCGATTCCCGAGCCGAGCGCGAGCAGCCCGGGCGATCTCGACCCGTACCACACGCCGACATCGGGCGGCTCGCTCTCCGCCGACGGCGGCACGCAGTGGGTCACCACGGAAACGATGTGGCCCATCATCCAACCGAACCGCGTGCGGTCGATCAACTTCGTCCTCGACGACCTCACGGGCGTGAACGGTCTGCACGATCCAAACGTGACGACGACGCCGCAGCTTCTCATCAACGGCGCACCCGTCTCGCTCGCGAACGCCACCTACACGCTCATGACCGCGGCGTTCCCCGAGTTTCCGACCCAGCTCCCTCCGAGCCCGAAGATCGTTCCGAACGTCTTCATGTCCCACGAGGTGCCCGACGTGCACCTCGATCAAACGTGGAACGTCGTTTACGAAGGCGTGCTCCCGGGCTTCAACGGCGTCGTCGGGAGCCTCGGCACGGACGACAACTACGCGACGATGAAGATGTCGATGCCCACGGCGTTCTTCTGCGGGCGCGGCGTCGAGGATCAACGGCTCGGCCTCCAGCGACTGGCGGCGATGCAAAAAGACGACGTCGTGAGCGATGGGGTGAGCCGCATTCCCGTCGTGTTCGATCAACGCGTCGCGGACTACGTGCAATTCGTCGATGACATCGTCGGCGCGCCCGACGCCGCCGCGGGCGCCACGATCCCGACCGACGACGCGTACTGGCACGAAGACAACACGTGCTGGAACACGGTGGTGAACGGCTCGCTCGCGTCGAGTGGCGGCGCGACGGATTCGCTCGCCGCGCTTCGTCAGTCGACGTGCATCGCGAAGTTCGGCGCGTACGGCGCGAACCAGAACCCGCAGCGCGATTTTCCGATCCTCGAAGCGTACGACGATCACATCGTGCTCGGTCGCTACGACTACCTCGACCCGAATCGTCCGACGAACGGGCGCGTCGTCGCGCCGCGCGAGAACGTCGTCCACGAAGACTTCGAGCTCGCGCAGTGCTGCTTTCACAACCAAGCGCATTTCAACGTGCGCACGGGCGCGGAGTGGGTCGCGCTCGGCGCGGTCACCGGTTACCTGCATCACATCGTGCCCGACGCGCAAAACGCGAACGCGTGCGTGCAGTCGTGCAATCCGCAGTTCGTCCTCTTGAGCTCGCGCGTCGCGGAGATGTCGATCCCGACGACGCCGACGAAGCCGCCCCCGGCACCGAATCGCAACAGCCCGTTCGCGATGCGCAACCCGGCGTTCTCGTTCTACATGCCCGCGCCCATCGTGACGGGTGACGCGACGAAGAGCGCGTACTCCACGATGCAGCGCGACAACACGTGGCAGTTCTCGACGCGCGGCCAATACGGCGTGCAAGCCGTGTCGCTCGCCGTGGCGAACACGTCGGTGCTCCCGCAGTCGTCGCTGTTCGTCGCGCCGCTCGGCGCGATCGCGGTGGTCGACGGATCGGCGAACGGTGTCTTCATCATCGACTTGAACACACTCGCCGTCGCCGGCGGCAGCCCCTTCTACTGATGACGAAATCGCGCATCGACTCGGCGACGCCCGTCATGCGGCAGTTCCTCGAGGCGAAAGCGGAGCACCCGGACGCGCTTCTCTTTTTTCGTCTCGGCGATTTCTACGAGCTCTTCTACGACGACGCGCCCATCGCGGCGCGCGCGCTCGATCTCACGCTGACGGCGCGCAACAAAGACAAAGAGAAGGGCGAGCCCATCCCGATGTGCGGCGTGCCGTATCACGCGGCGGGCTCGTACATTCAGCGGCTCCTCGACCAAGGATTCAAAGTCGCGATTTGCGAGCAGATGGCCGACCCCGCGAAGACGAAGGGGATCGTGCCGCGCAAGGTCGTGCGCGTGGTCACGCCGGGCATCGTGTTCGACGACGCGGGGCTCGACGGAAAAACGAACCACTGGCTCGTCGCGCTGACGACCGACGGAGAAAAATTCGGAATCGCTGCGCTCGACATGTCGACGGGCGAGCTCGTCGGATGCGAGGCGCCCGACGCGCCCACCGCGGGCGCGGAGCTCTTGCGATTGGATCCAGCGGAAGTGCTCGCGCCGGAGGGAACCACCGCCGCGACCGACGTGCTCGTCAGCGCGCGACCGCGCGCGATCGTGCGCGAAGACGCGTACAGCGTCGCGGGCGGAGACGCGTGGCTCCACACCGTGCTCGGAGATGACCCGAGTCACGCGCCGCCGCTCGTTCGTCGCGCGGCCGCGCGCGTCATCGCGGAGGCGCGCGCGAGCGAGGCGGGAAAAGATCCGCCGGTGCGCAGGCTCGCCGTGTACCAGCTCGGCGACACGCTGCTCCTCGACGACGCGACGCAATCGCACCTCGAGCTCGTTCGCACGATGGCCGGCGAGACGCGCGGCTCGCTCCTCGCGGAGATCGACGAGACGTGCACGTCGCAAGGCGCGCGCATGCTCCGCCGGCGATTGCTCGCGCCGAAGACCGACATCGCGGAGATTCGTCGCCGGCTCGACGCGGTGGAGTTCTTCGTGACGCAACCGGGTTTGCGCCGCGAAGTGCGCGAGAAGCTCGCCGAGGTGCGCGATCTCGAGCGCCTCGTGATGAAGGTCATCACCGGCCGCGTCTTTCCGCGCGATCTCTCCGCGATGCGCGCGACGCTCGCGGCGCTCCCGTCCCTGCGCGATGCGCTCGAGGACTGCCCCGACGCGACCGGTCGCGATGCGCTCGGCGTGGATCGCGGCGAGCCGTGGATCGACGCGTGCGAAGACGTGCGCGCGATCTTGGGCGAGCGCATCGCGGACGATCCGCCGCTGCGCGTCTCCGAAGGCGGCGCGATGCGTGCGGGCTTCGACAAAGAGCTCGACGAGTGGCGCGAGGTTTCGCAAAACAGCCAGCGGCTCATCGTCGAGCTCGAAGCGCGCCTGCGCGAAGAGGCGCACATCCCGAGCCTCAAGCTCCGCTATACGCGCGTCTTCGGTTGGTACATCGAGGTCACGCGATCGCACACGAGCAAAGCGCCGGCGGCGTGGCGACGAAAACAAACGATCGCGACGGGCGAGCGCTACACGAACGACGAGCTCGAAGTGCTCGCGGACAAGATCGCACACGCGGAAGAGCGCTGCGCCGAGCGTGAAGCGACGTTGTGGAACGAAGCCGTCGCGCTCGTCGCGCAGAAGGCCGTTCGCTTGCAACGCGCCGCTTCGCGCCTCGCCGAGATCGACGTCGCGCAAGCGCTCGCGGAGCACGCGCATCGCTGCGATTACGTGCGCCCCACGATCGACGCGTCGCTCACGCTGGACATCGAAGACGGTCGTCACCCCGTCGTCGAGCACCTCGCCGCCGATGGTCGCTTCGTTCCGAACGACGTGAAGCTCGATGCCGACCACAAAAGATTCTGGCTCGTCACGGGTCCGAACATGGCGGGGAAATCGACGCTCATGCGCCAGGTCGCGCTCGCGTGCATCCTCGCGCAAATGGGATCGTTCGTGCCCGCGAAGCGCGCGCGCATCGGTCTCGTCGATCGCGTGCTCACGCGCGTCGGCGCGAGCGACAACGTCTCGCGCGGCGAGAGCACGTTCATGGTCGAGATGAAAGAAACGGCGAACGTCCTTCGTCGCGCGACGAAGCGCTCGCTCGTGTTGCTCGACGAGATCGGTCGCGGCACGAGCACGTACGACGGGCTCGCGATCGCGTGGGCGGTCGCCGAGCACCTCCACGACGTCACGCGCTGCCGCGCAATGTTCGCGACGCACTATCACGAGCTCACCGAGCTCGCCGATTCGCTCGAGGGCGGCGAGAACTGGAGCGTATCCGCTCGCGAGCAGGCGGGCGACGTCGTCTTCTTGCACAAGCTCCAGCACGGCCCGGCCTCGCGGAGCTACGGCGTCGCATGCGCGAAGCTCGCGGGCGTGCCGGAGCCGGTCATCGCACGCGCGCGCGCGATGCTCGAGCGCTTCGAATCCGAACAGCACGTCAGTCGCAAGACGCAGCTCGACATGTTCGCGGCGCCGCCGAGCTCGGAACACCCTGCGCTGTCCACGCTTCGCACCGTCGACGTCGATCGACTCACGCCACTCGACGCGCTCCACCTCGTCACGGCGCTCAAGAAACAAGTCTGAGCGTCACGCGCGACGCTTCTTGACGAGTCGGCCGACGATCGTACCGAAGCGCTCCATGATGCCGGCGTTGCTTCTCCCTGTTTGCTTCGCGCTCGTCCTCGGGACGTAGCGCGGCTCGAGCGAGCTCATGTCGGCTTCGCGTTGCGACTCGCGGAGCGAACGCACGCGCCTCTCGACGGCGTCGCGGTCGTAACTCGTCCCCGCAGGGGAAGCGCGCGACGCCCAGTCGATCTCGTCGGGCGTTCGAAGCACTTGAACGACGCGCGCGAGCTCGCCGCGGTCGAGCCAAATTCCATGTAATCTACACACATCGACGACGATGCCGGTGACGCCCGCGAACTCGAATCGCTCCGTTTCGTCACCGCACGTCGGACACCGCACGGCTTCGTCGAGGTCCGGCGCGGCATCCACCTTTTCGGGCGGCGCCGTTCGATAGGGAGTGAAGCTCGCGACTTGGTTCTCGGCCGGAGCTTCCGGGATGACGATGGGCGGAAGCGGCGCATTCGTGAACGCGTCGAGCAGCGCGTCCCACTCGTCCGCCGCCAAGAACGAGCCTTGGCATCGCCCGCACGCCTGAAGCGCCACGGTCCCGAGCGCGTATTGAACGAGCTTGGTTTCATGACAGCGCGGGCAGCGCGCGTGGATGCGCTTCTCGTCCGCGGTCTCGCGCGTCGCGCCGCAGCTCTCGCACTCGTTCATCCCGTCGGGGCGAATGCGATGACCGCAGAAGAAGCAGTGCTCGCTCATTCGCCGTCAGGCTAGCATCGGGCGATTCGTGGTGAGGTATCTCGCGGTCGCGCTCGCGGCCTTCATGTGGGGGACGTGGCGGTTCGTTCTCCTCGCGGCGGAGCGGCAGGTCCCTGGGGGAAGGCTCGACGCGCACGTCGAGAGCACCGTCGTGATGCTCGTCGTCACGGTGTTCGGCTTCTGCATTCTCGCGTTCGAAAAAAAAACGGAGCGCGAAGAGCGCCGCGTGCGCGATTGGGTCGGCGTCGCGTGGCTCGGCGTTGCCGATGCGCTCAACGTTCTTCTTCTCTTCGCCGCGTACGCGAACACGACCGTCGCGATCGCCGTGACGACGCACTACCTCGCGCCGATCTTCGTCGCGGCGCTCGCGCCCGCGCTCCTCGGCGAGCGCGCGCACGCGCGAACGTGGGTTGCGGTCGTGGGCGGCGTGCTCGGGCTCGCGTTGCTTCTGCGTCCGTGGAGCAGCGAGCTCGGCTCGCGCGATTGGATTGGCGCGGCGGCGGGCGCGGGGAGCGCCGTCTTCTACGCGTCGAACGTCATCGTCAACAAACGCCTCGTCGGAAAATTTTCTCCCGTGGAGCTCATGGCATTTCACGGCGTCGTGGCGACGCCGTTCCTTCTCGCGCTCACTCCGCTTCACACGTTCTCCGCGCTCAATGCGCGCGCGACGCTCATCCTCGCCTTGGGCGGAATCGGTCCGGGCGCGCTCGGAGGCATCTTGTTCATTTGGGCGCTGCGCCGCATCAAGGCCGCTCACGCGTCGACGCTGACGCTCCTCGAGCCGCTTGTCGCGGTGTCGATCGCAGTCGTTTTCCTGCATGAACAGCTCGTCGCCGCGTCTTGGCTCGGTGCGTCAGTGATCCTCGTCTGCGCGGCGAGCGTGATGCGACGCGCCGCGTAGGTGAGTGTGCGACCAAAATCGCCATCGACGCGATCCGTTCCTCGCGTAAACTTCCGCCCGCAGTAACTCTTACTTGGGAGGCCCATGCGTATCGCGCACGTCGTGTTTGCGGGTGCTTCGTTCGTCGCCATCGCGTGCTTCATCGCGTGCGGCTCGTCGCCGAGCGGATTCGGCGATGCGGGCGCTGACGGTTCGGTGAACGACAGCGCGCCGTTCGGCGATGGATCCAATCCATTCGGCGACTCCGGCAAAGACGCGACCGGACCTGGAAGCGGTTGCAGCGGCGACTTGCGCAGCGTGATCGACTCGAACGGCAACGTGACGCAAACGTGTCCGCCCGATCAAGGTTGCTCGGGCGGCACGTGCGTGCCCGCGTGTCAGGCGGCGAGCGCAAGCAAAGGAAGCGTCGGTTGCGATTACGTCGTGACGACGCCCGCGTTCTACTACCCCGACAAGCCACCGTGCTTCGCGGTGTTCGTCGCGAACAACTGGCCGAAGGACGTGAAGGTGACGGTGTCGCGCTTGGGCACGACATACGACGTCACGCAGTTCGGTCGCATCGCGCAAGCGGGCGTCGCGGTGAGCTCGTGGGCCGCCGTTCCATCGACGGGCATCCCACCGGGCGACGTCGCGATCCTCTTCATGTCGCACGATCCGAGCTCGACGAATTTCAATTCGCTCGCGTGTCCCGTCGCGCCCGCGATCTCGCAAGCGAACGGAACCGCAGTCCCGGGAAGCAGCGCGGGGAGCTCGGCGGTCACCGCGCGCGGCTCCGCGTTCTACATTTCATCCGACGTGCCCGTCACGCTCTACGACATTCTCCCGTACGGCGGCGCGACATCGTACTTGCCGAGCGCGGAGCTCATCTTCCCGACGAGCGCGTGGGGAACGAACTACCTCGGCATCGTTCCCGCGCGCGGCAACTTCAATTTCCCGCAGTGGGGTCAGCTCGTCGCGATGCAAGACAACACGCAAGTGACGATGCTCCCGAACGTGACGCTCCCCGCCGGAACGAACGTGTCGTCCGCGCCCGCGAATCAACAAACCGTCTACACGCTCAACGCTGGCGATTTCATCCAGTGGGAAGACACGAACGAGATGAGCGGCACCGTCATCCAGTCGACCAACCCCGTCGGGTTCGTAGGTGGGACGACGTACGACTGTTACTCCTCGACCACGTCGACGGGCGGCGGTTGTGACTCTGCTCATCAACAGATTCCGCCCGTGTCGGCCATGGCCAGTGAGTACGTGATTGCGCCTTACACGACGCGAATGGTGTCGCTCGCGGACGAAGCGGAGAAGTATCGCATCGTCGGCGCCGTCGCGGGCACGACGCTCACGTACGATCCTCCCGTGACGGGCGCGCCCGCGGCGCTCATCGAAGGTCAGGTCGTCGACTTCGAAGCGAAGGGCGGCTTCGTCGTGAAATCGCAAGACACGCAGCATCCGTTCTTCATCGCGCAGATGATGACGGGTTGTTTCGTGAGCGGCGGCTCGCGCGCGGACTGCAGCGCCGCTGCGACGCAGCAATTCGGATCGTGCTGTCTCGGCGATGAAGAGTTCGTCATTCAAGTTTCGCCCGCGCAGTTCCTCGACAAGTACGTCTTCTTCACCGACCCGACGTACCCGACGACGAACCTCGTCTTCACGCGCGAGAAAACCGCGAACGGATTTCAGGACGTCACGCTCGATTGCGCAGGCGGTCCGCTCGCCGGTTGGAAGCCGATCGACTCCGCAGGAAAATACGAATTCACGAACATCGATCTCATTCGCAAGAGCGTGAAGAACGGGCAATGCGACAACGGCCCGCACGTCGCGAGTAGCACAGGACCTTTTGGCGTCATGGTTTGGGGCGTCGACCACGCTTCTTCTTATGCCTATCCGGCCGGCGGCAACGTCGCGCCCATCAACACGATCGTGCTCCCACCCACACCTCACTGAGGATTCACACATGCGCAGCGAGCTCCTCCTTGTTTTCGGCGTCGCGTTCGCAATCGGTTGCGGCGGGACGAAGAGCGGATTCGGCGACGACACGAACGGCGGCGACAGCGGCCTCGACGGCACGACCGGCGCGGACGGCAGCAACTGTCCGTTCTGCGGGGTCGATGGCGGCGGTGACAGCGGCGGCCAGCAGCTTGGATGCAGCGGCGATCTCCGCAACATCATCGACGGAAGCGGAAACGTGATCAGCACGTGCCCCGATGATCAAGGATGCGCGGGCGGCGTGTGCGTTGCCGCGTGTCAGGCCGCGGGGCTCAGCAAAGGCACCGTCGGTTGCGACTACGTCGTGCCGACGCCGTCGTTCTACTCGGGCATCTTGCCGCCGTGCTGGGCGGTGTTCGTCGCGAACAACTGGGTGAAGGACGTGCAGATCACCGTCGCGCGCAGCGGCAAGACGTACAACGTGACGCAATTCGGACGCATCGCGAAAGCGGGCACGCAAGCGTCGACGTGGGCGGCGGTTCCGTCGACGGGTCTTCCGCCCGGCGAGGTCGCGGTGCTCTTCATGGAAGAGGATCCCAACTCGACGAACGCGGGCTCGCTCGCGTGCAGCAAGGCGGCCAACATCGGCGTCATGCCGGCGGTCTCGCAACAGTACGGCACGGCGCTCACGGGCTCGGGCACGACGCCGTCGATCACGGGCATCGGAGCCGCGTGGCACATCTCGACCGATCTCCCAGTCACATCGTACGACATTCTTCCGTACGGCGGCGCGAGCTCGTACTTGCCGAGCGCCGAGCTTCTCCTTCCGACGACCTCGTGGGGAACGAACTACTTCGGCATCGTCCCGCAGCGCGGAAACTCCGCGCCGCAGTGGGGCCAAGTCGTCGCGTATCAGGACAACACGCAAATCACGGTGTTTCCGAACGTCGCGCTGCCGGCCGGCAACATCGGCGGAACGGTCGCCGCGGCCCCCGCGAACAAGGCGACGACGTACACGCTCAACGCTGGTCAATACATCCAGTGGCAAGAGTCGAACGAGATGAGCGGAACGATCATCTCTTCCACGAACCCGATCGGGTTCTTCGGCGGTCTCGGTTACGACTGCTACTCCGACACGACCTCGAGCGGCGGCGGTTGCGATTCCGCGCACCAACAAGTTCCGCCCGTGTCCGCGTACGGCTCCGAGTACGCCGTGCCGCCGTACACGACGCGCCGTGCGGCCAACGCGCCCGAGTCGATTCGTTATCGCTTCGTCGGCGCGGTCAACGGCACCACGCTCACGTACGATCCCGCGGTTGCGGCAGGGCCGAAGACGCTCGCCGAAGGTCAAGTCGTCGACTTCGAAGCGACGGGCGCGTTCGTCGTGAAGGCGCAGGACAACAACCATCCGTTCTTCATCGGACAAGTCATGACGGGCTGCTCGGTGACCGGCGGAAGCTGGAACAGCGGATGTCTCGGCGACGAGGAGTACGTCAACATTCTCCCGCCCGCGCAGTTCCTCCAGAAGTACGTCTTCTTCACCGACCCGACGTACCCGAACACGAACCTCGTCTTCACGCGCGTGAAAGGTCCGAACGGATTCTCCGACGTGACGCTCGGTTGTCAGAACACGCCCATCACCGGCTGGACGAACATCGACGCAGCAGGGAAGTATCAGCTCGCGAACGTGTGGCTCGTGAAGGGCGGCACGGCGCAAGGCGGATGCAACAACGGGCCGCAGGTCGCGAGCTCGAACGGCGCGTTCGGCGTCATGGTGTGGGGCCTCGACACGTACTCCTCATACGCGTACCCCGCCGGCGGCAACGTCGCGCCGATCAACACGGTCGTCGTTCCGCCGACTCCTCATTAACAGTCGCGACCAAGCCTGGTCGCTCCAAGAAACGGTCACGCCGATCGCGATCCACGCGAGCTCCTTGGCGCGCTTGAGCAGCACGAACGCAGCGGCGTTTTCGTGCGGCACACCGAGCGCGCCGAGCAAGCTCGCGTAGCCGACGTCCTGCACGCCGAGCCCGCCCGGAACGAATGCGACGGCCGAGCGCGCGAGCGAGATGACGCTCTCGATCGCGAGCACCGAAGTCATCGAGAGCGGCGCGCCGACGAGGCTCGCGATCACCGCGGTCTCGACGGATTCGACGAGCCACGACGCAAGAAAAACGAGCGTCCCCGCGACGGAGATTTGCGCGCTCGGTTTCGCGCGCTTCATCGCAAAGCCGATCCCGATCGACATTCCGAGTGGAATCAGCGCGGACGCGAGCACGAGCCACGCGAGCGAACGAAACGCGGCGGCCGAGGCGAGCGCGCCGATCGCGATGTACGCCGCGTGCGCGCGCGTGACGAATTGTTTTCGGCGTGCGGCGATCGCGATCGCGTCTTTCATTTCGAGGCCGCACGTTCGAACGAACATGCCGAGCGCGGCGGCTTCGCTCGCGACGACTCCCCCCGGCGCGCCGTAATGGAGCGCCTCGCTGACGACGCGAACGCGCAGCGTGGACACGGCGCGCAGCGAGATGCCCGCCGAGCGCGCGATGAGCATCACGCCCGTGGAGTCGAGGACGAGCACGACGCCGAACGGCGCGAGCGCGAGGATCGCAGCGGGACCCGCTGACGCGAGGGCGTGCCACGTCGCGCGCCAGTCGACGCCCGAGAATGCGCGCGCGAGGAGCACGACGCACGCGCACGCCGCCGCGATCTTTAAGCCGATCCGCACACGGCGCGAGACGCGCATGGATGCAGAATGCACGCATCGCGTGCCGCACGTGTGACGCGCGCTCTACTTGTTGGTGCCGATGTCTCGCACGTCTAAGCACGTCGCGCTCTTCGAGTCGGCGACGCGCTCCTCGGCGGGCAGCCCGAAATCCACCGAGCCGCGGTGCTCGCCGTCGCGGAGCGCTTCTTCGGCGACTTCGCGGTAGAGCGCGAGCTTCGCTTCGTCGGGGAGAACGATTTGCACGTCGCGAAGGCGCGTTCCGCCGAGGAGGTGGTGCCACTTGAGCGATGTCATCATCGAGTTCGCGCACGTCTCGATCGTGACGCGCGCGACGCCCGTGCCGAGCGCGGGGAGCGCGAGCGAGCGACAACCGAGCTCGTCGGCGAGGAGGAGCGCGCGCTGCGTCGCGCGGCTGACGCACGACGCTTCGTTCCACGCGCTGACGGCGTGAAGGACGTGCTTCGCGGCGAGCTTGCCCGCGGTCGTCGCGATGCACTCGCCGAGCGCGTGCTGACCGTCCTTCATCGCGGCCTCTTCGATCGCGTCGCCGCCCTTCTCGCGAAGCGCGCCGCTCACGCCGGAGCGCATCTTCATCTCGTAGTTCGCGGACGATACGATCGCGTCTGCGCGTGCGTCCGCGATGTTTCCCGCGATGAGCCGCACGGTGCACTCGCCGACGCGGAACGTGTGACGGTCCATCGTGACGAACGGCACGCGGTTCGCGGAGCCTTGCACCGTGTCCGCGAGCAGCGCCAACTGACGCGAGGGCTCGAGAACGTCGGGCGTTCGCACGTCGTCGTTCTTCGCGAGCATGGCTCTCAGCAGGTGTTGGAAGAATGCTTCCGCGGGCGTGTGTGCGGCCGGCATCGTGGGCGGCTTGTTCGCATCGAGAACGTCTTCGAACGAATCGAACGGCGGACGGCCATAACGGAGATCGCACGCCGTCGCCGCCGCGCCCCACACGTCCGTGCGGCGAGACACTGTGCCGGAGCGCAGTTGCTCCGGAGCCATGAACCGAAGCGTGCCGCTCACTTCGTGAGTCTGCGAGACGCTTCGCACGGCGATGCCGAAGTCGCCGAGGCGAATGCCCGTCTCGGGCGCGCCGAACAAGTTCGATGGCTTCACGTCGCGGTGAACGACGCCCGCTTGGTGCGCGGCATGGAGCGCTTCGCACGCTTGGCTCATGACGCGGCACACGAACCAGAGAGGAAGCCCGACGCCGAGCGACGTGCGGCGCCTGCGATCGAGCTCGGCGAGATCGATCCCGTCGACGTATTCTTGAACGAGGTACGCCGTCGTCTCGTGAACGCCCGCGTCGATCGCACGGACGACGCGCGGGTTCACGATGCGGGCCATCAAGCGCGCTTCTTCGATCACGCGGTTCACCTCGACGTTGCGCGCGGTCGTGCCGTGATCGATCGCCGCTTTGAGCGTCTTGATGATCACGGGCACGCCGAGGATCGCGTGCTTGGCGAGATACACCTCGCTCATGCCGCCCTCGCCGAGCCTTCCCCACACCTCGTAGTCGCGGATTCGTGCGGGAAGGGTCACAGCCGCGGAGTATACTCGACCCATGCGGTGGACTCTCGCATGCGTTGTGGTGAGCGCGATCGCCTTTGCGTGCGGCAACGGCGACAACTCGAACTTCGACTCAGGCGTCGATGCTTCGAGCGGAGACGGCGCGGTCACGTATGCGAACGTCACGGTTGACCCACCGGACGTCACGCTCACCGTCCCGGTCGCGGGATCCGTGACGCAAGACTACAAAGCGTACGCGGACGTGGGCGGGCAGACGCACGTCGACGTGACCGCGCAGTGCACGTTTCAAGTCGCCGACGGCGCGCTCGGGACGTTCAGCGCGGCGACGTTCGCGTCGGCACCGCGCGGCGGTGACACGACGGTCACCGCGACGTGCGGCACCGCGAACGGTAGCGGCAACCTCCACCTCGTGCTCAAAGGTTGGATCCTCGCGAACGGCACGCCGCAAAACGCGCCGACGCTCTTCACGAACGCGACGCTCGGAACGAGCGCGACGAACACGCCCGCGCTCGAGTACCCGCTCGACAAGTCCGTCGCGCCGCTCAACATCCCTTCGATCGATTCGCAGTGGAAGACGGCGTCGAACGACATCTTTCACCTCTCGTGGACGTCGAAGCACATCGCGATCGATCTCTACACGCTCGCGGCCGATGCGCAGTTCGACGACCCGACATGGGCGAACATCGCAGCGAGCGCATCGGGCGACGCGATCACGATCGCGGTCGAGGGCCTCGTGCAAGCGCAGCCCGCGACGAAGTACGCAAGCGCGCCCATCACGCTGAACATGTCGAACGACAAGATCGACAACACGGCGATCTACTGGTGGGCGTCGTCGCAAGGCAGCTTGATGACGCAGACCTTCGGCCAGACCGGCGCGCCGGCTGCCGTGAAGAACAACTGCACGTCGTGCCACTCGGTCTCGCGCTCGGGAAGCCGCATCGGATACTCGCGCTGCGTCGCGAGCGACTGCGGGCAGATTTACGTCGGCTTCATGAAGTACGACACGACGAACAAAGTGTGGACCGACACGGTGAACGCCGACGACAAAGCGCTCAGCGGTTCGTACACGACGTTCTCGCCCATTGGGTATCCGTACGCGGACGACAAGCAATCCGTCGCGCTCGTCGCGACGTCCGCGTGTCACCTCACGATGGTCAACCCCGACAACGGCGCTGCCGTCGCGTCGAACGTGGATGTCGTGTCGACGCACTACAACAACAACCCCGGTCGCTGCGGAACGATGCCGGATTGGGCGCCCGACGGAAAGAGCGTCGTCTTCGCTTCGACGCCGAACGCCGGACAATGGATCGACGTCTCGAACAGCGCGATCGCGACGATGAGCTACTCGTTCGCGAACAGCACGCACACGTTCGGCGAGCCGACGTTCATCGTGCCCGGCCCGCTGACGCTCGCGAGCGGCACGTACAACAACTTCTTCTTTCCGAGCTTCACGCCCGACGGCGCGTACATCGTGTTCGATGCGGCGCGTGCGGCGTGGCGCAACTTCACCGTCGCGGCGTCGCCCGGCGAGCGCCTCGTCATGACGAACCCGACGGGCGCGTGGACGCGCGAGCTCGCGAACTTGAACGACACCGGCGATCTCGACATCACGTGGCCGCACTGGGCGCCGACGAACAGCGCCGATTACTACTGGGTCGTCTTCTCGACGGAGCGCGACTACGGACACAAGCTCACGAAGGCGAACACCGCGTCGGCGTGCGTCGCGAACGGCGTTCAGCAGTGCAAACAGATCTGGATCGGCGCGATCAGCAAAGCGACGCTCTCGGCGAAATCTCCGCCCGACGATCCGAGCTTCGCGCCCGTGTGGATGCCCGGCCAAGACATCGGCGCGGACAACATCAGCCCGTACTGGACGCTCCCGACGAGCGCGATTCCGCAGTGAGTCACGTGTAGTCCTCGATCGGCGGACAAGAGCACACGAGGTTGCGATCGCCGAGCGCGTTGTTCACGCGTCCGACGGCGGGCCAGAATTTTCGCGCGCGAGACCACGGGGCAGGGAAGGCGGCGACCTCACGTGAGTACGGGTGCGTCCACTCGGTCTTCGCGATTTCGCTCTGCGTGTGCGGCGCGTTCTTCAGCGGGTTGTCTTCTTTGGACATCGCGCCGCTCTCGATCGCCTTGATTTCAGCCCGAATCGTCGTCATCGCGGTGACGAAGCGATCGAGCTCATCGAGCGGCTCGCTCTCCGTCGGCTCCACCATGAGCGTGCCCGCGATCGGAAAGCTCATCGTCGGCGCGTGGAATCCGAAGTCCATCAGACGCTTCGCGACGTCGTCGACCTCGATGTGCGCCGTCTTCTTCAGCGCGCGCACGTCGAAGATGCACTCGTGCGCGACGCGCCCGCGCTTGCCGACGTACACGACGGGAAAATCTTTTTCGATCTTCTTCGCGAGGTAATTCGCGCTGAGGATCGCGACCTTCGTCGCGTGCGTGAGCCCCGCTGCGCCCATCATGTGGATGTACGCCCACGAGATGAGGAGGATGCTCGCGCTGCCCCACGGCGCGGCGGAGATCGCGTAGTCGGTGTCGGTCGGCTTTGCCAAGAACGCTTCGAGGTGCTTCGCGACGCCGATGGGTCCCATGCCGGGGCCGCCACCGCCGTGCGGAATGCAGAACGTCTTGTGCAGATTCAAGTGGCAGACGTCCGCGCCGATGTCCGCGGGTCGGCAGAGACCAACCTGCGCGTTCATGTTCGCGCCGTCCATGTAGACCTGCCCGCCACTGGCGTGGACGATCTCGCAGATGCGCTTCACGTCCTCCTCGAAGACGCCGTGCGTCGACGGGTACGTGATCATCAGCGCGGCGAGATCCTTCGCGTGCTCCTTCGCGCGCGCTTCGAGATCGGCGACGTCGATGTTGCCGCCTTCGTCCGTCTTCACGACGACGACCTTCATGCCGGCCATCACCGCGGACGCCGGGTTCGTTCCGTGCGCGGATTGCGGAATCAGGCACACGTTGCGCGCGCCCTCGCCGCGCGATTGGAGATACTTCCGAATCACGAGGAGCCCTGCGTACTCGCCTTGCGAGCCCGCGTTCGGTTGCAATGAAATGGCGGGAAACCCGGTGATTTCGGAGAGCATCGACTCGAGCTCCGAGAAGACCTCCGCGTAACCCTCCGCTTGATCGGCGGGCGCGTGCGGGTGAATCGCGTTCCACGCGGGCTCCGTGATCGGGAGCATCTCGGCGGCCGCGTTGAGCTTCATCGTGCACGAGCCGAGCGGGATCATCGAATGCACGAGCGAGAGATCGCGCTCTTGGAGCATGCGGATGTAGCGCATCATCTCCGTCTCCGAGCGGTGCGCGTGGAAGACGGGGTGCGTGAGGTACTTCGACGCGCGCACGAGCGGCGAGGGGATCGCGACGTTCGCTTCCTTCGCGAGGTCGGCGATCCTCATCGCGCGACCCTTCTCGCCGCCGAAGATCGCGAGGAGCGTCGCGACTTCGTTCTCGTCGGTCACTTCGTCGAGGCTCACGGTGACCGCATCGAGCGCGATGCGTCGCAGGTTGATGCCGTGCGAGACGGCGGTCTCCGCGAAGCGGTCGCACGCGTCGTGCGACGCGCGAACGCGGATCGTGTCGAAGTACGACGCGTGCACCACGTCGAGCCCGAGCTTCTTCGCGCCGTGCGCGAGCGTCGCCGTCAGCGCGTGGACGCGGTTTGCGATGCGGCGAATGCCTTCCGGTCCATGGTACGCGGCGTAGAGACCGGCCATTACGGCGAGGAGCGCTTGCGCCGTGCAGATGTTGCTCGTCGCCTTCTCGCGGCGGATGTGTTGCTCGCGCGTTTGGAGCGCCATGCGCAGCGCGGGCTTTCCGTGGACGTCTTGCGAGACGCCGATGATGCGACCCGGAAGCTTGCGCACGTAATCATTTTTCGTCGCGAAATACGCGGCGTGCGGGCCGCCATAACCGAGCGGCACGCCGAATCGCTGCGACGATCCGATGGCGACGTCCGCGCCGAGCTCGCCCGGCGGCGTGACGACCGCGAGCGCGAGGATGTCCGCGGCCATGACGACGATGGCTTTCTTCGCATGCGCACGCTCGATGATCGCGCGTGGATCGGCAAGCGCGCCGTCGGTCGCGGGATATTGCAAGAGCACGCCGAACGTCTCTTCGAAATCGGACTTCGCGGCGTCGCCGACGACGACGTCGATCCCGATCGCGTCGCCGCGCGTCTTCACGACCGCGATGGTCTGCGGGTGACACTGATCCGAAACGAAGAACGTGTTCTGTGCGTCGCCGCCGTGAAACTCGTACGCGAGGTGCATCGCTTCGGCCGCGGCGGTTCCTTCGTCGAGGAGCGATGCGTTCGCGATCGGAAACCCGGTGAGGTCTTCGATCATCGTTTGGAAATTGAGCAGCGCTTCGAGGCGTCCTTGCGCGATCTCCGCTTGGTACGGCGTGTACTGCGTGTACCACCCCGGGTTTTGCAGCACGTTGCGCAAGATGACGGGCGGCGTGATGCAGTCCGAATAGCCCGTGCCGAGGAGCGATCGCATCACGCGATTTTTCTTCGAGAGCTTCTGGGCGTGCGCGAGGAGCTCTTGCTCCGATTTCGCCGGTGGAAGATTCAGCGGGCGCGCGAGGCGGATGCTCTCGGGGACCGTCTCGGCAACGAGCGCGTCGAGCGACGACGCAGACACCGCGGCGAGCATCGCTTCGATGTCCTTCGAGCTCGGGCCGACGTGACGTTGAACGAATCGATCGGGATGCTCGAGAGAAACCGCCATGCCGGACGATTTACCAAAACCAATTCAAAAGCGCCCGAGCAAACCCATCTGTGCACCGCCTCCTTGCAGAGGCGAGAACGTCGGAACGATGGAAGCCGCAATTTTCCGCGGTCGCGTGTAGGTCCGCTCCGGAACGAAATGGATCTGCGCCTCGACAATGCCGCCGATGACGAGCGCGCCGAGGACGCCGAGCGTGATGAAATCGGCGGTGCGGATGTCCTGCGCGACGAGCGCGTATTGGTTCGCGTGGTTCTGGCGATCGCTCGGCACAGCCGGCGCCGGATCGTTCAAGACCGAGTAGTACTGGTCGACGTTGTAGCGATACGGTCCGAAGAGCGCGAACGTCGTGAGCACCGCGGCGCCTTCGGTGAGGAGGAAGAACCAACCGAGCGTGCTCTTGCCGTTCTGAAACTGTCCGATGCCGAATGGCAGCATCGCGACCAAGCGCGAGTGCGGGATGATCACGGTCTCTTGCGACGCGAGCTTCTCGAGCTCTTTGACGCGCGCCTCGAGCCGCGCCTTCTCCGCCGCCTCGCGCTTGCGGCGCTCCTCTTCTTCTTGTTGCTGGTGCGCTTGCTGCTGCGCGATGGCGTTGTTGAGCGACGTGTTCTCGTTGAGAAAATCGTTGAGGACGGGCGTCGGATATTGGAGCGGGTCGGGGCGATACATGCCCGCGGTGCCGAGGATGACTCGCTTCCAGAGCTCGTGCGCTTCGTCGAGCTTGCCCTGCGCGAACTTCACCGCGCCGTAACAGAACGTCGCCTCGTTCTTCAGCTCCTTCGTCTTCAGCGTGCCCTTCACGGGGTCGAGCATCGCCTCGAAGCGCGCGGTCGCTTCGACGTAGTCCTTCTTCACGTACGCGTTGCGCGCCTTCTCGAAATCGGACGCTTCATCGGCGAACGCGAGCGTCGACCCGAGGAGGACGAACGCAACGAGGATGAATCGGCGCACACGCAAGGCGGCCGATCGTACTTCAAGCGGCCTTTAGTTGTCGCGCGCGCCGCACGCGATCCAATCGAGCACCATCGCCCGCTGTTTTTCCGTCAGCGCGACGCCGCCGTGCTCGATCGGGATGGGCATCAAACAGTGCTCCATGTCGCTCGCGACGAGCGTCTGCCAGTCGACCACGTCTTGGTAGTTCGTGAGCGGCCATGGGCCCGCGTTCGCGGAGTGGCACGTCGCGTTGCACGACTCGTTGAACAGCGGAACGATGTCGCTGGCGTAGCTCGGCGAGGGCTCCTGACATGCCGACGCGTCGATCTCCGGGCACGCGGACGCATCGCTGCTCGTATTCGAGCACGCGAACGCGAAGGGCGCGAACAAGAGAACCAACCATCGCGTCATTCTTCGTCCCCCGCATCAGCGAGTACGTCCGGCACGTCGGGGTAGCTCCATCCGACGCATCGCGCGTGCGGCATGAGCGCGTCGAGCTTGAGCGCGAACGCGTCCATCGCCTCGTCGAGATCGTCGCCCGAGTGACGCAAGTCGATTTGCGCGACGAGCTTGTGCAGCGCGACCGAGTACACCGACGCGGAGAGCTCGAAGACGTGATCCTCTTCGTCGGGTCCGTAGTCGCGTCCGATCGAGCCACGACCGCGTCCGCCCGCGCGCGCCATCGGCGCGGCGCGCGGTGCGGCGCGCGCTCCGCCGTCGCGATGACCTTCGCGTTGACCGGGGATCTGCCGATACGACATCAGAACCATGATGTAGTCACCGGTTGCATACGGCGCCACTTGGGCGAGGACTTCGTCGTCGATTCCGTTTTCGCGAACCGATTTTTCGACGGCGCTCGCGAGCTCGGGTTTCGTGTTGCGAAGGCGCTGGCCGTAACCGAGCTCGCATCGCGGGCTGTCGAGCGCGCGCGAGACTTTCGGCGCGAGCGCAAGCCATGCGGGCTCGCTCATGCGTCCGTCGTGAAACACGCCGAAAACGGAGACGCGCGGATGCGCCGTCGCGACGAACTCGGGAGCGTGCTCGACGCGCACGGTCGTCGCGCCCGTGCACATCACGAGCAGCCCAAGCGCGCCCAAAACGAAACCCGAAGCAAAACGCGACACGCTCAGAACTTAACCGATACCTGCTGACCTGGGCGAAGATCGACGCGCTGCGTGCGCGTCGGATTGCCACGGTCGACGAGCGTCACGTAGCGATAGCTCGGAACGGTGATCGACACGGCGACGCCGGGCTTCACCGTCAATGCGGGATACTGCTCGATCCCGAACGTCGGGCTATCGCCGTGGTGGACGCTGTCGTCGAGCGTGACGGTGAGCGTCGCGTCTTTGATCTTGAGCTCGACGGACATCGTGTCGTCTTTTTTTCCGGCGGGGAGCTTCTTCGTGAGCGGCTCGCACGCGTCGTTCTCGCACGTGAAGCGGAACATGTGCTCGCGATCGTCGACCTTGATCGTGTCGCCCGCGCTCTTGCGCTCTTCGAGATCTTTGCCGTCGACGGCGACGTTCACGCTCGCGGGTTGAACGCTCGCGAGCGTGATCGTGCGATCGGTGTGGACGACGGGAGCGATGACGGTCGCGGAGACGGTGGCGGAGACCGGCACGATGACGGACGCGGGGGCGGAGACGGACACGGACGCGGAGGCGGAGACGGGGACGGAGACGGACGCGGTGTCGCTTCCGACGACCGATCCCGTGCGGTGCTTCAGCGTTTGCGTGAGGAAGTACGCGCCAACCATCGCGGCGATCGTCGCGAGCACGAGCGGCCATGCTCGTTTGATCAACCGCTCGCGCGCGGCGTCGCGTTGCATGCGCGCGACGATGCGGAGGAGCTGCGGATCGTCCGGGGCGTACGCGAGCGCGCGGTTGTAATCGGCGGCGGCATCGAGCGCGCGGTTCTCTTTGCGCGCGACCTGCGCCAGATCGCAGAGCTTCGTGATCGTGCGGCGCGCGTGATCCTTCGTGTAGCCGTCGGGGTCGTCGAAATACGATTCCATCTCGCGCATCGGAGCTTCGATGCCGACGCGTTTGAGCTCCGCGAAGAGCGCGTCGCGCATTTCGTTGGCCGACGCGAACCGATCCTTCGCTTCGTGCGCGAGCGCGCGATCCAAGATCGTGCTGAGGCGCTTGCCGACGGTCGGGTTCTCCATTTCCGCCGGCGGATATTGGCCATCCAAGACGCGCCGGAGGACTTGCGCCGGGTTCTGCCCTTCGAACGGAAGATGCCCGACCATCGCTTCGTAGAGCATCACGCCCATGCCGAACACGTCGGCGCGCGCGTCCACGTCGCCGCCTTCGATTTGCTCGGGTGCCATGTGCGCGGGACTCCCGAGCACTTGTCCCGTCGACGTGACGCCTTGCGCGTCGAGGAGCTTCGCGATGCCGAAGTCGGTGAGCTTCACCTTCACGCGCGAAGGCGCATCGCCGGACGTCGGCGGGGGAGTCGACTCGCCGTCCGTGCGGAGCGGGCGGTGCTCGATGAGGACGTTCTCGGGTTTCACGTCGCGGTGCACGACGCCTTCCGCGTGCGCGTGCGCGAGCGCTGCGAGCAGCGTCGATCGCGATCGCCGCGGCGACCTCCGGCGGCAGCGGCGCGCGCTCTTTGAGGAGCTTTCGCAACGTGCTCCCGCGCACGAGCTCGACGACGAGATACTTCTCCGGATCGTCCTCGGCGGACACGTCGAACACCTCGACGATGTTCGTGTGGCGCAGCTTCGCGACGGCTTGCGCTTCGACGACGAAACGATGCGCGACCTCGGCGGAATCGCGAAGGTGCGGGTGAATCACTTTGATCGCGACCTCGCGCGCGAGGCGCGTGTCCTGCGCGCGGTAGACGGTTGCCATCCCACCGTGGCCGATCTCCTCGAGCACGTCGTATTTCGCGAGCGTCGGCAGACTTCGCGATCCGGGCGTTGTGGCCGGCGCGACCATCTGCAAGTTTTATATCAGCTCCTCGTGCGGCGTCCAGCCGCTCCGGGACAGCCTGAGCCGACCGTGCCAGTGGCAGGTCAGCTTTTGAGGCCGAGTCGCTTCAACCGACTTCGGAGGGTGCTCTCGGAGAGCCCGAGCGCGCGCGCCGCGGCCGACTGGTTTCCGTCGTGGCGCTGGAGCACTTGGGCGAGGATCGATTTTTCGAGCGAGTCGAACGTGGTTCCCTGATCGGGCACGTCGAGGACGATGTTGTTTGGGCTTCCCGCGGGCGCAGGCGGCGGGAGGCTGCCCGAGGTGGAGCGGGTCTCCATGCGCTCGAGCGTTTCGTCGCCGAGGCTCGGCGGGAGATCCAGGTCCTCGGGATCGATCTCGCGACCCGCGTGATAGATCGCGAGGCGCTCCATCAAGTTGGAGAGCTCGCGCACGTTGCCGGGCCACGCGTGCCTTTCGAGCGCGCGCCACGCGGCGTCGGTGATGCGGGGCTGCGCGCGACCCATGCGCCGCGCTGCGTTCTCGAGCATCGGTTGTCCGAGCCCGCGCACGTCCTCGGGACGATCGCGCAGCGGCGGAACGTGAATCGGCGCGACGGCGAGCCGATAATAGAGATCGAGACGGAACCCACCGGCCCCATCGGCGCGAAGTGCCGGAGCCTGTTTTCGAGCCGTCGCGAGCAAGTCGCGGTTCGTCGCTGCGATGATGCGCAGATCGACGCGGCGCGGATCGCTCCCGCCAACGGGCCAGATCTCGCGCGACTCGAGCGCGCGAAGGAGCATCGCTTGGAGCGACGGTGGCGCTTCGCCGATCTCGTCGAGGAACAGCGTGCCGCCGTCGGCGAGCTCGAAGAGACCGCGTCGCGATCCGTGCGCGCCCGTGAACGCGCCTTTCACGTGACCGAAGAGCTCGCTCGTCATGAGCTCGGGCGGGAGCGCCGCGAGGTTCTGCGCGACGAAGCGACCCCTCTTGCGCAGCGAGCGCTCGTGGATCGCCTGCGCGACGAGCTCCTTGCCGACGCCCGTCTCGCCGATGAGGAGAACGCTCGCGTCGGTCCCGGCGACCGCGATCACTTGCTCGAGCACTTTCGCCATCGCGGGCGACGTCACCATGAGCTTCGGTCGCGGAACCGCCGTGCGGGTGACGACCTCGACGTCCGCGCGGAGCTCGCGCGTTCGCGGCTTCGAGCTCCGTGACGAGCCGTGCGTTCTCGAGCTCGAGGCGTCGCTGCTTGGCCGCGCGCTCGATCGTGAGCTTCAGCTGCTCGCCGTCCCAGGGCTTCTGCACGTAGGCGAACACGTGACCGACGATTCACCGCGTCCGCGAGATCGTCGTGATCGCAGTAGCCGGTGAGCAAGATGCGCTGCACGTCCGGATGCTTCTCGAATGCGCGCGCGAGGAGCTCCGAGCCCTTCATCGGTTCCATGCGCATGTCGCTGACGAGCACGTCGAAGTCCGCGCCGTGCCCGTCGAGCACCGTCAGCGCCTCCTCGCCGCTCGGGACGATCGTCGACGTCGAAGTCGGCGCCGAAGACCGCGGCGAACACCTCGCGCACGTCGTCTTCGTCGTCGGCGTAGAGGACTTTGATCCGCGCGTCGGGCACGGCGTTGGACGTTATCAGGAATTTCTCGCCTCGCGCCATGCTCGGCACGTGCTCGCACGTGCTCGCCTCCGTGATGCGTGCATTCTACATGTTTCGGCTGCGCGCGAGCTTGCGCGCAGGCGGCACGCGCAGAGCCGCGCGCAGGCATGTGTAGTCTATATGTATGTCGGGACGCCGAGCACGGCCGAGCATGCCGCCGAGCACGGCGTGGGGGGAGAAACTCTCTACCTCCTCGATCGCGGCCCGAGCGCGGTGTCGAACGCGCCCCGCCGCTGAACCCACTTCATGGCCTCGATCGCCGGAATGATCGACGCGCTCAGCGCGACGAGCACGCCCCACTCGTAGCCGCCCATCGGGTACGTGCGAAACACGGGGCGGAGCGTCGGCGGGATGACGGCGACGAGGTGAATCGCGAAGCTGACGGCGCACGCGGCGATGAGCGCGCGCGGAAGAATCGGGCGGAGCGAGAGGAACGACGCCGTGCCGGAGCGACAGTTCACCGCGTGAAACAGCGGCGAGACGGCGAGCAGCGAGAACGCGATCGAGCGCGCGCCGACGGCGCCCTCCGGCACCGCATCGTATGGCCACGGCCAGAGGTAACAAGCGATCGCACACGCGCCCATCCACACGCCGACGAACGAGATGCCGAGATACTCGCGCGCGGTGAGGAGACCGGTGTTCGCGCGGCGCGGCGCTTCGCTCATTTGCGAGTCGTCCGGCGGATCGACGCCGAGCGCGAGCGCGGGCAAGCCGTTCGTGACGAGGTTGATCCACAAAATCATCAGCGGCGTCAGCGGCGAGACGGACGGCATGAACGACGCGACGAACACGGCGACGAGCAATCCCGCGTTCGACGAGAGCAAGAAGAAGATGAACTTCTGGATGTTGCGATAGATCGCACGGCCCTCGCGCACGGCTTCGACGATCGTGGCGAAGTTGTCGTCGGCGATGACCATGTCGGCCGCTTGGCGCGCGACGTCGGTGCCGTCTTTGCCCATGGCGACGCCGATGTGCGCTTCGCGAAGCGCGGGCGCGTCGTTGACGCCGTCGCCCGTCATCGCGACGACGTGTCCGCGCGACTTGAACGCCTTCACGATGCGGAGCTTTTGCTCGGCCGTGACGCGCGCGAAGACGCGCACCGAGTCGACGCGCGATGCGAGGTCGCCGTCGCTCAATTTCTCGAGCTCGCTGCCCGTGAGCGCGATCGCGCCTTCTTCCCACAAGCCGAGCTCTTTCGCGATCGCGATGGCGGTGAGCTTGTGGTCGCCCGTGATCATCACCGCGCGCACGTGCGCGGACGCGCAAGTCGCGATCGCTTCCTTCACGCCCTCGCGTGGCGGGTCGATCATGCCGACGAGCCCGACGAACGTGAGCTCCTCTTCCATCTTCTGTTCGTCGACGTCGGATTGGTGGAAGTTGCGGCGCGCCACGCCGAGCACGCGAAGCGACTCGCTGCTCATCCGCTCGGCTTCGGCGATGACCGCGTCGCGTCGCGCCTCGTCGAACGGTTGCAAGCCTTCGTCGGTCGCGATGTGCGAGCACATCTTCACGAGCACGTCGGCGCTGCCCTTCGCGTGGACGACGCGGTTGCCGTTTTCGTCGAGCGCGAGCACCGTCATGCGCTTGCGATCGCTGTCGAACGGGAGCTCCTTGAGGACCTGCGCGTTGATCGATTCGCGCGGGATGCGGCCCTTCGCGGCGAGCGTGAGGAGCGCGCCCTCCGTCGGATCGCCGACGACCTTCCACTTGCCTTCTTTCTTCTCGAGCGTCGCGTTGTTGCAGAGTGCAACCGTTCGCAGGAGCTTCTTCAGCGTCTCGCCTGCGTCGGTGACGACCTTGCCGTCCGGGTGCTTGATTTCGCCTTTCGGATCGTAGCCCGTGCCGGACACGTCGTACGTCACGCGCGACGCGTACACCTCGCGCACGGTCATTTCGTTTTGCGTGAGCGTTCCGGTCTTGTCGGTGCAGATGACGGTCGCCGCGCCGAGCGTCTCGACGGCGGCGAGCTTGCGAATGATCGCGCCGCGCTTCGCCATGCGTTGCATGCCGAGCGCGAGCGTGATCGTCGTGATCGCGGGGAGGCCCTCCGGAATCGCGGCGACCGCGAGGCTCACCGCTTGGAGGAGCAGGACGTTGATCTTCTCGTGCCCTTGGAAATACCCGCGCACGAAGAGCAGCGCGGAGAGCGCGAGGCACGTCCACAAGATCTTCTTCCCGAACGAATCGAGCTTCGCTTCGAGCGGCGTCGGCTCTTGTCCGGCGCTTTGAATCAGCGTCGATAGCTTTCCGATTTCGGTGCGCGGGCCCGTCGCGATGACGACGGCCGTCGCGCGGCCGCGAACGATGCTCGTGCCGAGGAAGACGATGTTCGCGCGATCGCCGATGGGCGCGTCGTCCGCGACGGGCGCGTTCGCTTCTTTGCCGACGGGAACCGATTCGCCGGTGAGCGCCGACTCCTCCGCGGCGACGTTTGCAGTCTGCAACAATCGCGCGTCGGCCGGAATCGCGTCGCCCGCTTCGAGCTCGAGCACGTCGCCCGCGACGAGCTCCGTCGCGGGAACGACGGCGATCTTCTCGTCGCGCCGGACGCGCGCGTTCGGCACCTGCATCTTCTGGAGCGCGTCGAGCGCGGCCTCGGCGCGGCGCTCTTGATAAAAACCGAGCACCGCGTTGATCGCGACGATGATCATGATCGCGGTGGCGTCGCCGAATCGAACGAGGATGGGCTCGCTCGTGTTCTGCGCGCCGTCGATCAGCGCGATGACCGCCGCGACGAGCAGCGTGCCGACGATCGGATTCGCGAACTGCAAGAAGAAGCGCTTGACCCAATTCGGCTTGGGCGGCGGCGGGAGCTCGTTGCGTCCGTCACGCTCGATGCGCTTCTGCGCTTCGGTCGCGGTCAGCCCCTTCTGCGGGTCGCATGCGAGCCGCTTGACGAGCGCGTCGACTGCTTCCGCGTGAGCAGGGACGGAGGGCACGGGACGAGGAGTATCACAGACTTCCCGGCGCTCACTTGCACTTCTTGCGAAGCGTCACGGCGCCACCGGTCACGTTTGGGGCCGGCGGCAAATTCGAGGGCCACGCGATCGTGTAGTAGATGGCCGTCGCGTTCGTTCGAGCTTGCACGACTTCTTCGTTGTTGCCGAGCGTGTCGATGGTGACCGCGCTCGATCCATCGAGCGCGACGCGGACGAGCGCGCCGCTGAGATTGTCGCTCGCGTCGACGCCGAGAGTGTTCACGTACGCGCCGCTCGAGTCGACGAACACGTCGAACGGCGTGGCGGAGAGCTGCGCGAGCGTCGTCGTGGGGCCGCCAGTCTTCGCGACCGCGAAGAGTGACCCGTTCGGCGCGAACTCTTCATCGACGAAGTAGACGCGCGTCGCGTCCACCGCGAGGCCGTGCGTCTGTTGTGCGGATACGAGCTTCACGGGGAACTCAGTGTTCGTCGGCGAGATCGTTCGCTTCGTCGAGAGGATCGATGCACCCACGGCGATTTTGTCGACGACGGCCTCTTGAACCGACACGTAGACGTTCGCGTCGTCGACCGCGAGTCCGCCTGGCGTGTCGATTTGATCGATCAGCGTCGTCGACGTCGTCGGTGCCTCGACGGGTCCGAGCGCGACGACGGATCCAGCGAGAATCCCAGCGCCGTAGTTCACGTAATAAAATGTGTCGTCGCGAATCGTCAGCGCGAACGGTTGCCCGAGGCTCGCTGCGATCGTCGTGATGGCGCCGCCCGCGCGCGGCACGGAGATGATCGTCCCCTGGTCCGTCGTCGCGTAGACGTTCTTCGCATCGAGCGCGATCGACGAAAGCGTTTGCTCGGTCGCCGCGAGCGTCGCGTTGCCGGACGCATCGTGACGCTGGAGGATTCCGTCGATGGAGGCCCAGAACACCGTGTCGCCGTCGACCGCGAGCACCGAGGCGCCCTTCGCGTCGTGCGCGATGTCTTCGTCGTGACATCCACCCGAGTCGCCGTTCGTCGATGCGTCACTCGATGATGACGATGAGATCACGCCCGCGATTTCCGAACGCGCGCCGCATGCGAGCATGACCGCGAGTACGAGCGCGCGCTTCATCCGTTCATGTGTAGCATCGCATCGATGAAAATCGCTTGGACGCACCATGGCCCACCGCGCGCGACGTCGATCGAAGTTCCGCCTGCGCCAACGCTCATCGATTGGTATGCGCTCGACTACGACGGCGATCGCGAAGAGATCGTCTACATCTGTCGACCCGACGACGACGAGCGCGGCGCGGAGATTCACGCGTTCGACGGCAAGTCGTGGAGCCGCGTGACGAAGCGCCGCTTCGATCTCGCCGAGAACCTCGAAGGCGCCGGTTGGGACGCGAGCCGGCACGCGATCATCGCGTGGACGTTCGCGCACGACTACGAAGCGAAACGCAAGCGCGCACAAGGCACGCTCATCACCGCCGACGGCTCGCAGAAGCTCGCGACGCACGGCGACGAGCCGCTCGTCATGCCCGAAGGCGCGGACGACGACGTCGGCACGTTCGACAAGCACGGCCTCTTCGCGTTCGATCGCGATCGGCAGGTGTGGGTGTGTCTCACGCGCGGGGGCGTGTGGGAGCTCGACGCGAGCGGCGCGTGGACGAAGAAGCACGACGGAAAGCTCGTACCACCGAGCTGGCACAACGAGAGTGGCGACGGCGTCTACGATCCCGTCGGCAAACGCACGGTGTTTCTCATTCAAGGCGAAGAGAATCGCTACGCGCTCGTCACGCTCGCGTGGGACGGCGCGAAGCTCGAGCGCCTCTCGATGAAGGGACTCCCGAAGCTCGCGATCGGTCTCTTCGATCCGATCGCGCAGATCGCCGGCCATGGAAAGCACGGGCTCGTGCTCCACGCGGGCGCGGGCAAGCTCTTCGTCGCGACGACGTCGGGATGGGACGCGCTTCCAAAGACCGCGGACGCGCCACCGAACATGGAGAAGGCGTGTCTCGCATGGGATGCGAAGCGCGATCTCTTCGTGCTCGGTCCCGGCAAACACGAAGGCGCGGGCGGGAGCAATCGCAACGACGTGTTCTTCGTTTTGCGCGACGGAAAGTGGGAACGGCAAGGCGTCGCCATCGTGCACTCGCCGATCAAGAGCGCTTCGTACGGCAACGTGGAGCTCGCGCACGTGGGTGGCGTGTGGCACGCGCTCGGATCGCACTCGCTCCAAACGTGGCGCTTCACCAAAGACGCGTGGAAGGAAATCACCGACGACACCGTCGGCAATGGAAAGCTCGGTGGTTGGGAGCTCGTCACGCTCGTCACGACGCGCGGCCGCTTGCATGCGGTGATGCAGAGCGGCGCCGTCTTCGCGCTCGAAGGAAACAAGTGGCAGGCGATCGTGAAGAAGGAACCCGCGTTCAAGAATCGCTCGGACTACGCGCTCGCCGCCGATCCCAACGGGCGCCTCGTCGCGTGGGGCGGCGAAGCGAACGGGCGAAAGCTCAACGACACGCTCTTTCTCGAAGACAAACGCTGGCGCGTTGCGAAGAGGCCATCGCCGCAGCCCGCGGACTTCAAGCACGGTCGCAAGGACGACGTCTACGTCGGCGTCACGATGGTGTGGGACACGACCCTCGGCACGTTCGTGCGCTTCGGGTTCGAAGAGGTCGCGGTGCTAGCGCCGGACGAGACGTGGAAGCTCTACAAACCGAAGAACTACAAAGCGAACGTCTCCGAGCGCTACTACGGCCACTACGCCGTGCACGACGCGCAAACGGGCGAGACGCTCATCGTCGATTTCGCGGGCGGTAATCCGTGGGCGGGTGACAAGCGCGCCGCTCAAGTGCTCCGTTTCGATCTCGGCGAGTGCACGCCACTCGCGACGATCGAGTACCCGCCGGAGCTCGCACCGAAGCGGCAGCACGACGCGGCCACGTTTCACGCGCTCGCGGACAGTTTCAGTTGGGATGAGACCACGCGCTCGCTCTACGCCCAAGCGCTGGAAGACAGCGCCGGCATCTACCGACTCGATCTCGGCGAGCTCTTCGAGAAAGCCAAGGCGATGGGCGCGCGGACGATTCCGAAGAGCGGTGCGGCGAAGGCCGAAGCGACGAAGCTCTATCGCGTGCGCGGCGGGAAAGTGGAGTCGTCGACGAAGCCGAAGGCGGGCTTCGTGAGCGCGTCCTCGCTTTCACGCGACGCGCTCGTCGAGCTCGTTGGCATCGAGAGTCGCGAGATCTCGCTCGGCAAAGCGGTGAAGGGCAAAGCGCCGGCGAGTCGGCTCGGCGGAGAGCCATCGGGCGTGACGGCCGCGACGTGGCCGCGCGTTCGAAAAAAGCCGATGGGCTTTCTCTTCCAGATCGAGACGGGCAAGATGCTGAAGAAGCACGCGGGCGTCGCCGTCTTCTGCGCGACGGACGGCGAAGCGACCAACGAGCCCGACGAGAACGCGGTCGTGCTCCTGAAGGCCGCCGACTTCAAAAAGACGTGCAAGACGCCCGATGGCGTCGTCGCGCTCCCGATGCGCGCGCTCGCAATCGCACCGCCGATGATCGAGATTGACGAGGAGAGCGCGCATGCCATCGCCGAAAAAGACGCCGAGCTCGGCGCCGCGTTCGAGCGCCTGCAAACGATGAAAGGCGTGCAAGACCACGGTCTCGCCGACAAGCTCGGTGGCGTGCCGCAGTTTCTCCAAGAGGTCGTCCCGGTGAAGCGCCACAAATTCGTCGCGCAGCTCGACTTCGACTCGATCAGCACGGACAAGGCGTGGCCCGACGCCGGGCTCTCTGGATGCGTCTACGTGTTCGTCAGCGATGACGAGAAGAGCGCGCTCGCGTTCTGGCAATACACGTGAGCTAGCGCCCCATCTTCTTCTGCTCTTGAACCTGCTCCGCTTCCATCTCTTCGAGCGCCGCAGCGAGCTCGTCCTCTTCGCTCGCGCCCGCCTTCTTCACGCTCGGCGGAGGCGCCTCGACGCGCGCTTGCACTTCTTCGGTCTTCGCGCCTTTTCTCTTCTGGCGGGAGCATGCCCATCTTGCGCTTGAGCGCGGCGAGCTCTTCGTCGGCGCCCGCGGTCTTCTCGAGGTTCGCGAAGCTGCGAGGCGAGCACGTCGCCCGTGTACTCCTCGGCGAGCTCTTCGCCTGGCCTCGGCCTCGGCCTCGATCTGATCGATCTTCTGCGACATCCGATCGAACGTCTCGAACGCGCTCTGATCCTTGAGACCGCTCATGGTCTCCTGGATCGCCTTCTGCGCCTCGGCGCGCTTCTTCCGCGCGATGAGGACGTTCTTCTTGCGCTTCGCCTCCTCGATCTTGTCGTTGAGCATGCGGAGCGCTTTCTTGAGCTGCTCGACCGCGGTCTTCTGCTTGGCCCACTGATCCTTGAACGTCTGCGCGAGCGTGTCGTGCTCTTTCTTGCGAGCGAGCGCTTCCTTCGCGAGCTCCTCGTTGCCGGCGCGCAGCGCCATCATCGCGCGGCGCTCCCACTCCGCGGCGTTCGCGAGCTCCTGCTCGGCCTGCTTCGCGAGCCGCTTCTCGTCGGCGATCGACGCGGCGACCTGCTTCTTCGCCTCGACGAGCTGGTTGTTCATGTCGAGGACGACCTGATTCAGCATCTTCTCCGGGTCTTCGGATTTGCTGATCAGATCGTTGATGTTCGATTTGATGAGCTGGGCGAGGCGGCTGAAGATTCCCATGCGATCTTTCTCTTCTGTCCTTATTTCTTCGCGAGGCCGGCGAGCTCGGGGAGTTGCTGCGCGAGGGCGATGTCGATTTCGTCGAGCGTGGCTTCGAGCTCGTTGAAGTCCAGGTTCTCGAGCTCGAGCGCGGCCGACAAGACGATGCGATCGTCGTCGAGGCCGTAGCTCGCGTGGACGAGGCCCTTCGCATTGAGCTGCAAGAGGCTGCGGAAGAGCGAGACGTCGCCGTCTTTGCCGACGTCACCGATGTGAACGCGCAAGACGACGAGCGGCGTGTCGACGCGGAGCGCGATCTGCGTTCCATCCGACGGGATGATGTACGTCCCCGGCTCGGTATCGACTTCGTGGAACTTCCGATTGAGTCGCGTGAGATACGCTTCGACGTCCTTCGCGCTGCGCATGAACGCCAACATAAGCGTGCTGGCGGCACATGGGTAGGGGCGTGGTATCCTCGGCGAGTTACCGGAATGTCGGAGAGCCACTCCTCGTCACTCATTGGGACCACCGTCGGCGGCATCTACCGCGTGCGCCGCCTCATCGGAAGCGGAGGAATGGGCGAGGTTTACGCGGCCGACGGCAAAGCGGGCGAGAAGGTGGCGCTGAAGGTGCTGCACGAACGCGCAGCGAAGGACCCGGATCTCGTCGCGCGTTTCCAACGCGAATCGGCGATCGCCGCGCACATCAAATCGCCGTACGTCGCGGCGATCCTCGGCGCGGGAAAAGATCGCAACGGCAGGCTCTGGATCGCGTTCGAACGGCTCGAAGGGGAAGGGCTCGATGAGAGACTTCGTCGCGAGCAGTATCTTTCTTTCGGAGACGTCGCGCCGATCATCGACGACGCGCTCCAAGGACTCTCCGCGGCACACGGCTCGGGCGTCATTCACCGCGACATCAAACCCGCGAACCTCTACATCGAGCGGCGGCAGCTCACCGCGAAACAAATCGCAGCGGGCGAAGCGGAAGAGCGCACGCGCATTTTGGATTTCGGCATTTCGAAATTGCGTCGCAGCGCGCGTCCGACCGGCAAAAGCGAGCCTTCGCTCACCGCGTTCGACGCGACGCTCGGGAGCTTCGCGTACATGGCGCCGGAGCAAGTGCGCGGCTCGGCGCGCGTCGACGAGCGCGCGGATCTCTACGCGCTCGGCGCGGTCGCGTTTCGCGCGCTCACCGGGCGGCTTCCGTTCGAAGGAACGAACGCGCTCACGCTCATCGCGCTCAAGCTCGATCGCGAGCCGCCGTCACTCGCCGCGACGACCGGCGATGAATGGCCGCAACCCATCGAGCGATTTCTCGAGCGGATGATGGCGCGCGATCGCGAGAAGCGTCACACGAGCGGCAAGGAAGCGCTCGACGCGTGGCGCAAGGTGCGCGGCGCGATGGGCGACGCGCAGACCGATCGCCCGAGCAATCTGGTCGTGCGCGAAGAGTGGCCCGACGGTGATCGTACCGAGGTTACCGCCCAGACGTTCACCGACGGGACCTTCTCCGGTCGTTAGGGTCAGTCACATCGCGAGCGCAAGCCTGCACTCGCGAGGAGTCTCAGTTGCAGATCCCGGCGCCGGCTTCGCCCGCGTGATCGCAGTGGCCACCACCGGTGCCGCCCGCTTGGATCGCGTTCTCGAGGTGGTACTCGCGGCAGAGCACCGACGTGCCGCCTGACCCGGGATCGGTTCCCGGCGCGCCCGCCGCTGCGTCCGCTCCCGCAGCGCCGTTGCAATACGTGCGACACGTGTCCGCGCTCGCGTAACCGGCGGTCGTGTCGTTCTTGCAGATGCTCGTGAAGTACTGGTGACAGAAATCGTCGCAGAGCGATCCGCAGACGCCATAGCCGTAGGGACCGGCGTGCGGGCAGTGCGTCGCCGCGTTTGCCGAGCTCGTTGCCGCAACGCTCAGGTGGTACATGCGGCACGCGAGCGAATCGCCCGACTGCGTATTTGCGCTTGCGTCGTTGGCGATGCCGTTCTGGCACATCGACACGCACGTCGGGTTGTCTTTGTACTGGTTGTTCGTGCCCGTGCAGACGGAGAGGATCGTCGAGCAGTAGTAGTTGCAGTCGAGCGCGTTCGCGTCGACGCCGACGCTGGAGTCGGTCGGACCGGAGTCACCTTTGCTCGTGTCCTGCTGCTGGTTGACGTCGTTGCCGCCGCTGTCGGTGCCGCCGTCGTCACCGCCGTTGTTGTTGCTGCATCCAGCCCACAAGCCGCCGCCCGCGATCAGACCACACGTCGCGAGCAACCCCGTAGCGTGACTCCATTTCATTCTAGTCCCTCCGGTTTGAAGTGAATCCTCATAGTCGCCGCTTCCGGCTCGACAAAACAAGTCGCAGGCAACCGAGTCGCGAGCACCATTTGCGTTCCGGGTAAAGGTTGCGGGATTGTGGGTGTTTCGTGGTAGAAGCCAAAACGTGGACGCCACGATCGTCGCCAAAGGACGCTTCGAGGTCCGCGGCGGCAAGCTCCGCATATCGAAGGGCACGGGCAACAAGACCGAGCTCGAAATCGGTCCGGAGACGCAGGTCGTGGGTCGCAACGAGGCGTGCGATCTCGTCCTCGACGACAAAAAAGTCAGCGCCGTTCACATGGAGCTCGTCGCGACGGAGCGCGGCGTGCGCGTTCGCGATCTCGGGTCGCGCAACGGGACGTTCGTCGGCGACACGCGCATCGGCGAGGTCTACCTCACGAAGGCCGGGTTCATCGTCTGCGGCGACACGCAGCTCGAGTTCCAGCCGTCGAACCCCGAGCAAGTCAACGTCCCGGACGTCGCAGGCTTCGGTCCCCTCGCGGGATCGTCTCCGCCGATGCGCGCGGTCTTCGAGCGCCTTCGCAAAGCGGCGCCGACGGAGCTCACCGTCCTCATCACGGGCGAGACGGGCACGGGCAAAGAGCTCGTCGCGCAGGCGCTCCACCTCGCGTCGGCGCGCGCGCACAAAGCATTCGTCGTCGTCGACTGCGGATCGATTCCGCCTTCGCTCGCGGAGAGCGCGCTCTTCGGTCACGAGCGCGGTTCGTTCACGGGCGCCGTCGACAAACGCATCTCGCCGTTCCTCGAAGCCGACGGCGGAACGATCTTCCTCGACGAGCTCGGCGAGCTCCCCGTCGACGTGCAACCGAAATTGCTCCGCGCGCTCGCCGAGCAACGCATCAAGAGCGTCGGGTCGAACGCCTACAAACCCGTAAACGTGCGCGTCATCGCCGCGACGCGTCGCGATCTCGTGCGCGAGGTCAACGCGGGCAGCTTCCGCAGCGACCTTTACTTCCGCGTCGCGCAGCTCAAAGTCGAGCTCCCCGCGCTGCGCCAGCGCATCGAAGACATTCCCATCTTGATCCGCAAGATGATGGCCGACCTCGGCGACGCCGACGCCTACGAGCGCGTCACGCACGACTCGCTCGAGCGCTTGATGCGTCACGACTGGCCGGGCAACGTGCGCGAGCTTCGCAACGTCGTCGCGGTCGCGATGGCGTTCGGCAAAGAAGGTCCGATCGATCTCGCGCAACACTTGAACCCGCTCGCCTCGCCCAGCGAAACCGCGCCCGTCCGCGGCCGCACGTTCCAAGACGCAAAGCGCGACGTGCTCTCGCGCTTCGAGCGCGAATACTTCACCGCGCTCTACGCGGAGTGCACCGGCAACGTGAGCGAGATCGGGCGTCGCGCGGCGATGGAGCGCGCACACGTCCGCGGTTACTTGCGCCGTCACGGAATCGGCGATCCGAAGAAATACAGCGGCTCTTGATGAGCTTCCGCATTCGAGCGACGAAGCGCGCTGCGCTATAATCCACGGGTGCGTTTTCGGCCCATCGTCATCATTCCGCTCTTCGTGAGCAGCCTGTGTCTCGTGTGGCTGCTCCGAATGAGCGCGGACGATCCGCGGTTTCTCGTGCCGGCGGCCACGGTCGTCGTCATCACGTTCTTGCCCGCGTTTCTGGCGCGCCGTCGCATTCGCCGCGTCTTGAAATCGGGCGACGTGCACGGCGTCTTGCGCGCGTGGCAGTCGACGATGGATCGCGTCCCGCATCCCGAGACGATGGCGCCGCTCATGATCGCGACCGCGTATGCGTCGAATGGATGGCTCGACGCGGCGCGCATGGCGCTCTCGCGCGCGGTGAAAGGACCCGCTTGGGAGGCGGCGCGCGAGCAGCGACTCTTCATCGAAGCGCTGCTCTGCACGTTCGAAGGCGAGCAGAACGCCGCGCTCGAGAAAGCCGCCGAGCTCCAAGCGCTGCCGTTGCCGTCGTCCGGGCTTCTTCTCCGGCGTCGCATCACGCAACTGCGCGAAGGCGTGATGGCGCTCGTGCGCGCGTTCTCGCACCAGAGCAACGCATCCGACGAAAAGCGTCTCGCGCGCGCGGCGGCCGCATCGCCCATCGTGCACTGGGCGATGCGCTACGCCGAAGCGATCGTCGCGATCGATCACGGCGAGCGCGCGCGTGCGCTCGAGCTCATCCGCTCGGCTCCCGAGTGGCCCGCGCAGAGCGCGTTCGCGAGCTTTCATGCGGAGCTCGTTCGTGCGCTTGGCACCGACGAGTGATGGGAAAGCTCGACGCCGCGCGATAACATCGTCGTTCAATGCTGCCGAGACGGAGACGTGTGATCCTCGCGACAGCGTTCCTCGTCGCGTGCGGCGGTGCGGATGCGCAGAGCGGAAACGCGAAGACGGCGCACGGCGGAAATGGAAATGGCGGCGGTGGTGACGGCGACTCGATCGCCGACGTCGCGTCACGCGAGGGCCTCCCTTCGCTGGGCGGTGGAGGCGGCGCGCAAAGTGGCGGCGCGTCCGGCTCGCTCCACCTCGAGCTCGTCGACAAAGAGGCGCCCATCAAGCTCGATGGCACCGTCAAAGAGTGGACGCTCGTCCCCGCGCACACCGTCGTGAAGGGCTCGGAGGGCGCGATCGGGTTCAAGTGCGCGCTCGCGTACGATTCGCAATACGTGTATTTTGCAAGTGAAGTCACCGGCGTCACGCTGCGGCATTTGCGGCGTTTCGTCGAAGACGAGGACCACGCGACGCTCGTCGTCGCCGCGCCGAGCTCGCCGCCCACCGAGATCGCGTTCTTCGCGGGCAAACCCGGCGAGAGCGCGGGCGTCGTGCGAAGTCACGGGCGCGACGTGCCCGGCGCGAAGATCATCGAAGCCGAGACCGACAAGGGCTACACGTTCGAAGCGCAGATCCCGTGGAGCGCGATCGCTCCGCCGACGATCCGCGTCGGTCTCCGCGGCGTCGCGCGCTTCCACAACGGCTCGCTGATCATCGCGACGGGAAACGGCGACGCGCAATCGCCGCAAGACATGCCCGCGCTTCCGACGCAATCGGAGGAAGCACTCATCGAGACGTTCCTCGTGCCGAAGGGACTCCTCGCGACCGCGCCGAAGTTCGAGCTCCTCGCCGACATCCGCGGCGACGCGATGAAAGAGCGCGTCGCGGTCTACGATCGCTACCTCACCGTCGTCGGTCCGAACTATCGCGACGGAAAAGAATTCTTCTTCCGCGATCTCGGATCGGACGTCGGCAAGCTCGAAGCGCGCGACGTGACCGGTCGAGGCAAAGCGGATCTCGTGATGCGAAGGACCTTCCCCGACACCGGCGGCGCGGGCGCGCGCGAGTGGCTCGAAGTGTGGGCGTTCTTGAGCGACGAGCCGACGACGGTCTTCTCGCACGAGATCAGCGTCACGTCCGGCTCGAACCGCGTGACGAACGCCGTGCATCTCGCGAGCAAGGAGATCGAAGTCTCGTACGATCCCGCGGTCGGCTGGGACGCGTCGAGCTATCAGAAGCCGCGCGCGATCGACACCGAGCCCGTGCTCTTGCCGTGGGGCGCGGTGAAATCGCAGACCTTCCACTTCGACGGATCGAAGTTCGTGAAGGCGAGGGAAGTCGCGCAAGCGAGCACCGCGCCCGCACAACAGACGACGGTGGCGACGGTCACGACCGCGACGACGACGACGACACGCGTCGAGCCACCCACGCCGCAACAGCGGCCAGGCGGAGATCTCTCTTCACAGCTCCTCGCGCGCTATCGCGCCGACCGCGGCGTCGGCGAGGTGCGTCCGCGCGTCGACGTGCAAGTCCACGTCGACGGCGACGCACGACCGGAGCGCGTGCTGCTCGTCGGTCGCGACATCGTCGTGTTCGGTCCAGGTTTCAAGAATGGAACCGCGTATGCGTTCCTCACGCTCTCGCAGTTCGCCGCCGACTCCGACATCGAAGAAATGACGACGCGCGATCTCACCGGCGACGGCGCAGCCGACATCGTCGTGCGCGGCGTGCGCCACGTGAGCGCGAACGCTGCGGGCACGATCGACATGCACGTCATGTTCGTCTACCAGCTGAAGAGCGAGGTCATCACGCGCGTGTTCGGCATCGAGACCGCGCGCGCGCAAGGCACGAAGCGCATCCAAGGTCTCGTGCAGATGGTGCCCGGTCAAGGCAACAAGGGCTTCGAGATCGACGTGCGACCGGGACGCGCGCAGGGCTGGACGGACAAGACGTATCCGTTCACGCAGGATCAACCAGGGCAGGGGAGTGCGCTCGAGCCGCTGCTACTGCCTTGGGGTGGGATCGAGCATTTGAGGTACGCGTTCAACGGGACGGGGTTCGTGCGGGTGCCTTGAGAAATTATTTCTTCTTTTGATCCCCAAACGGATCCGGCCCAAGCCCAAATCCACCCGTCCCACCACCACCCGACTTCGTCGTAGCCGTGGCGGGCCCCACCGGATGCCCACCGCCACCACCGCCCGCTGCGACGAGCGTGATCACGCGGTTGTCATCCGCCCCCGTGATGGTCACCGTTTGCGTCACGTACCCCGCACGCGAAATCGTGAGCGTCTCCGAGTCGGCTGACGCGAGCTCCAGCACCGCGGGCGACCTCATTTCTTTTCCGGCGCGGACGATCTTCGCGTCCGCCGGGATGACGGCGATCGCGATCGCCTTCTTCACGACGGTCGCGGGCTTCTCGATGTTGGTCGGAGCGCTCGACGGCGGCGGCGGCGCCGTGACGACGTTCGTCACCACGTTCGTCGGATCGGGGTGCGTGGGTTGCGGGTCGGCTTTTCCCGTCGAGCTCTTCACGAGCACGGCGACGGCGATGAGCGTCACCGCGGAGACCGCGACGATTCCTGCGATGAGCGGCACCTTCGATCCCGAACGGATGCGCGTGCGCACCGTGGGCTCTTGCGGGACCTTGCTCGAGCGAAAATAATCGGCGGGCACGTTGAACCCGCCCGAGCGCGCCATCATCTCGTTCACGGCTTCGGGGAGCTGACCCTTCTCGAGGCGCTCGAGATCTTCGACGAGCGCATCCATCGACGCGTAGCGCTGCTCGGCTTTCTTCGAGAGGCACTTCAGGACGACCGCGTCGAGCCCCGGCGGGATCTCCTGCGGCGCGGGGACGAGCGCGCGCATCGGAACGGGCGCCTTGTACATGTGCATCGTGAGGATGCCCATGAAGTTCTCCGCGTCGAACGGGACTTTGCCCGCGGCCATCTCGTAGAGCATCACGCCGAGCGAGTAGATGTCCGTCGCGCTCGTGACCGTCGCGCCCGCGGCTTGCTCCGGCGACATGTAATGCGGCGTTCCGAAGACGGCGCCCGCGCGCGTGAGCCGCGACGCGTCGCCCGTTTGAACTTTCGCGATGCCGAAGTCCAAAATCTTCACGAAGTCTTTTTCGGTGCCGCGCGAGATCAGCATCACGTTGTCGGGCTTGAGGTCGCGATGGATGATCCCCGCCGCGTGCGCTGCGCTCAGGCCTTGCGCGATTTGTTTCGCGATGGCGACGATGCGCGGAATCGGAATCGGACGCGCTTGCTCCATCACCGAGCCGAGGCTCGCGCCACCGAGGTACTCCATGACGAAGTACGTCGCGCCATCCGGGAGGACCCCGAAGTCCGAGATGTCGATGATGTGCGGATTACCAATCGCGGACGCCGCGCGCGCCTCTTGGAGGAATCGCTCGGTGACCTCTTTGTCGCGCGCCATCTCGCCGCGTAGCACTTTGATCGCGACCTTCTTGTCGATCAGTTTGTGCTTGCCGCGATAGACGACGCCCATGCCGCCTTGGCCGAGCGTCGCCTCGACGAGATAACGCCCGTCGATCGTCTTGCCGATGTACGGATCGGGAGCGGCAGCTGGCGGCGGCTGCGTGGACTTGTCGATGCTCGGGACCATGTCGTCGGTCTTACCGAGCTCGAAGTCTTTCTTGTTGGTGGGGAGGTCGTCCGGTTCCATGGAAATCGGGGAAGATGCGATGCAACTCGCGTGCTCGCATGATAGCAGGTTGTTCCCGCAATGGAGTTCCCGCTCAGACTAGCGCTCCGATACCTCGGATCGAAAAAACGCGCCTCCGTGTCGGTCGGGACTGCCTTTGCCACGCTCGGGGTGATGCTCGGTGTGGCCGCGCTGTCGATCGTGATGAGCGTGACGGGCGGATTCCAGGAGCAATTCCGCGAGAAAGTCCTCGGCGTGAACGCGCACGTGCTCGTGCTCAAGTATTCAGTGGACTTCCACGAGTACCGCGACGTGATGAAAGACGTCGAAGGCATGCAGGTGGAGTACCCGTGCATCTCGTCGCCGCACGCGCTCTGGCCCATCATGACGAAGATCTGCTCGAACACCGTTCACGTCACGGGTGTCGCGCCGTTCACGATCAATCCGATGATGGTGACGCACGGTGAGCGCACCGCGACCGGCGTTCTGCTCAAAGGTGTGGATCCGGAGCGCATGTCGCAGGTGCTCGATCTGCCGAAGCACATCCTTCCCGGTGGGAGCCTCGACGGTTTGCGTCGCGTCGGAGCGAAGCCTCCCGAGCGTCACGCGGACTCGACGAGGCCGCGCATCGACTACGACGAAGACGCGGGCGTGCCCGAGCACGTCGATCAAACCGAGCAACATCACGACGTGATTCCCGGTGGACGCCGCTCGCTCTTCGCGGAGATCGAGCGCGACGTCGCCGACGCCGGCGCGCCACAACCGCTCGCCATCACCACCGACGCGAACGCGCCCGACACGATCCCGACGAACGGTTTCGCCGCAGGCACCGCGGTTCCGCAAGGCGGCTACAAAAGCGTTCTCCCCGACATCGACAACCTTCCCGACTCGGTCGATCCCGATCCGTGCAAGAGCCCCGAGCAAATCGCGAAGCTCCCGGGCGCGGTGCTCGGCAAGACGCTCGCGAAGCAACTCGGCGTCGACATCGGCGACTGCGTGCAAGTCACGTCGCCGACAATCGGCGTGACGTTCGGCGCGCAGACGCGCCCGCCCATCGCAAAACAATTCCGCGTCATCGCGATGTTCGAAGCCGGCTTCGATCAATACGACTCGAAGCTCGTCTACACGGACCTCTACGAGGCCCAGCAGTTCTACGATCAGGGCGACAGCGTGACCGGCGTCGAGATGAAGGTCGACGACATCGATCACACGAAAGAAGTCGTCGAGGCGATCGACGCCAAGCTCGCGAACAGCGTCTATCACACGATGGATTGGATGGACCTCAACCACGGTCTCTTCACGGCTCTCTTGATCCAGCAAATCGGCATGAGCGTCGTGCTCGCGCTGATCATCGTCGTCGCCGCGTTCACCGTCATCGCGACGCTCATCATGGTCGTGCTCGACAAGAAGCGGGAAATCGCGCTGCTCAAAGCGATAGGCATGAACGATTTCTCCGTCTTGAGAGTCTTTCTCTACCAAGGCGGGATCATCGGCGTCGTCGGCACGCTCTTCGGGCTCGCGCTCGGCTATGCGTGTTGCAAGGGCCTTCTCGCGTACGGATTTCCCCTCGACCCGAAGGTGTATTTCATTTCGCGCCTGCCGGTGCTCGTCCGTCCGACGGAGTTTGCGATCACGGGCATCGTCTCGATCGCGATTTGTTTGCTGGCCACGGTATTCCCGGCTTACTACGCCGCGAGCCTCAGGCCTGCCGACGGCTTGCGCGCCGAGTAGTCGGACTGATAAGACCTGCGAGGAGAAGGCCGATCCAAACACATGCGGTGGATTGTCGACGTCAGCTCGCTCGATGCAGGATCACAGCCGCAATCGTATTGCGTCGAAGCCGAGTCGTGGCAGGGAGCGCTTCAAGCGGCGCGTCGTCTTCGTGGCGACGAGAGCCGCATGGCGGGCTTCTCGATCGACATCACGAACGACGGATGCAAGGCGGTCGATCCCGCGAAGAAGCTTCGTTACGAAGTGAAGCGCACGACGGACGCGACGCCGCTCACGCCCGGTGGTGAAGCGCCGCCGCCATCGAAGAAGCGCATCTCGGGTGGTCCGCCGAGACCCGCGTCGTCCGCGCCCGCACCGAAGGTCGTCGTGCCGAAGAACGACGCGCCGCCCGCGTCCGCCGCGAACGTGACCGCGGCGATGCCGATCATCATTCCGCCGATCGTCGTGTCGCGCGAGCAAGAGCCGACGGCCGACGTTCCGCTGACGTATCGCGAGTATGGTTTCGCGCTCCCACCCGGAACGACGGAAGACGCCGCAGCGCACGCGCTCGGTCAACAGCTCCAGCGCATTCAAGGCGCGCTCGGCGCGTCGCCCGCGGGCAAGCTCGTCAACCTCGCTGCGTTCGATCAGATGTTCCAAGGTCGCCCGCCGGTTCTTCCGCTCGCGACGCTCACGTGGAAAGACTGGAAGCCCGAGCCCGTCGTCGCGTTCCCACGTCGCCGCGCGAAACCCGTCGCCGCGCCCGTCGCCGCCGCCGTCCCCGTCGCCGCCCCCGCACCTGTCCCCGTCTCCGTCTCCGCCGCTGTCCCCGTCTCCGCGCCCGTCCCCGCTCCCGTCGTCGTGGCTCCGCCCGTCGACCTCGTCGTCGTCGCGGATTTGCAGCCGCCGATCTCGCAGACACAAAAGAAACCGCCCGTCCCGAAGCATCGCATTCGCGGCGACGAGCTCATCACCGTGCTCTTCGAGTCGATGCACGATCTCAACTTCCTCCGCGACTCGATCGAAGGCGGCGACTTCTGCCTCGGGCTCGCGCTCGAGAAGCTCCCGTCGCGCATCGCGCTCATTTATCTCTACGACATCGATCGCCGCGAGTTCGTCATCGTGTGCGCGAGCGGGCAGACACCCGAGGGCATCATCGGCAAACGCTTCTCCGAAAACGAAGTCGCGCTGTCGAACGCGATGCGCAAGCGTCGCGCGATCCTCCTCGCACCCGAAGAGATCGCCGAGCACGCAACGATGATCGGCGGCGCGAAGAGCATGCTCCTCGCGCCCGTCATGCAAGCCGGTCGCTTCCTCGGCGCGATCGAGATCGCCGACCCGGCCGATGCCGCGCCGTTCAACGAGCTCGACGCGAACGCCATTTCGTACATGGCCGAGCAATACGCCGAGTTCGTCGCGGCGCGCGGCGTGCTCCTCAATCGCGAACGCACGTCGCAACCGCCCGCCGCGAACACGCAGTAACGTGCTCCGGCGCCTCCGGCGCCGATGTAAGATTCAGGGGTGGAAGGCGCCCGCCGAAATCGCTGGCTCTCGTACGTGCTCTTGCCGGCCGTGCTCGTCGCCGCGTTCGTGCTCGCGTACTTCACGTTCCGGACGACGTTCCAACTCGACAAGCTCCGCCAGCAGTCCGTTCTCGAATCGACGCTCGCGCTCGCGAACGAAAAAGCCGATCGCCTCGACAAGAGCTTGATCACGGAAGACAACACCGTCTTCGCGATCGCCGATCCCGCGCAGCTCTCCGCGTTGACGGAGCGTTGGGTCCCGACTGCGCAACGCGAGACGCCGACGGTGCGCGCGATCCTCATCCTCGACGATTCGCACGACGTGCTCGCGTTCGCGTCGCGCGCGGGCGGCGCGTGGGGCGAGGAAGAAGATTTTCGCCGCTTGCTCGTCCGCAGGTTGCTCTCCGACATGGATCTCGGAAACCAACCGGAGAACGAGCTCCGCCACTTGCACAAGGAGTACGACGGACAGAGCTACCTCGTCAGCTATTGGCAGAAGTCGAGCGACGGTCGCCGCTACATCGTCGTCGCGTGGCACGACATCGGCCGCATCGTGAAAGAAATGCTCCCGACGCTCTTCGCCGAGAGCTCCGCGCCGAGCCGCCTCGACGTCGTCGACGAGCAAGGCCGCATCATCTACGGACCGCCGCTCCGCAGCGGCGAGTTCACCGTGGGCGTGCGCATCCCGACGACGCTCTACAACTGGCGCCTCCAAGTCTCGCCCGCGGGCAGCGAAGAGATCGCGAAGAGCGTGCAGAATCGAAAGACGCTCGAGCTCGTGTTCGTCACGCTCTCGTGCATCGTCATCGTCGCGGGCGCGTTCACGATTCTCCTCGCCGTCGAAAAAGAGCGGCGCCTCAACGCGCTGAAGACCGACTTCGTCGCGAACGTGAGCCACGAGCTGAAGACGCCGCTCGCGCTCGTTCGCATGTTCGGCGAGATGCTCCAGTCGGGCCGCGTCGCGAGCGACGAGAAACGAAAAGAGTATCTCGACATCATCGTCAACGAGAGCGAGCGACTCTCGAACCTCATCGAGAACGTGCTCGACTTCGCGCGCGTCGAGCGCGGCCGCGAGGCGTACGAGCTCGCGGAGGGCGACGTCGGCGCGGTGGTCACGCGCGCAGCTCAGGTTCTCCGTTATCGCGCCGAGCGTGAGAAGGTCTCGCTCGACGTGGATGTTCGCCCCAATCTCCCCGAGTGCCGCATCGATGATCGTGCGCTTCAGCTCGCCGTGATCAACTTGATCGACAACGCGATCAAATACGGTCACACGAAAGAAAATTCCATCGTGCGTGTCGTCGTCGCGCTCGAGGATGGCGCCGTCGCGATTCGCGTCACCGATGACGGCCCCGGCATCGCCAAGGCCGAGCGCGAGCGCATCTTCGAGCGCTTCGTACGCGGCGCGTCACGCACCGCAAAAGACGGCGTACCCATTCGCGGAAGCGGCATCGGTCTCGCCTTGGTCAAACACATCGCGGAGAGTCACGGTGGGACGGCGCGCGTCGAGAGCGAGGTCGGCCACGGGAGCACGTTCATCGTGACGATTCCGGCGCCAGGTGCTCAATCATCAGCGATCGCCATTGACGGAAAACGAGCACAAGATATCGTCTAGAAGAGGCGCGCACCCCGCAGCGTCCGTTTTTCATCATTCGAGAATAGGTTTGGCAAGGTTTCACAATCATGGGGAATGACGACGCGAAGCTGTTCGTGGCAGGGCTGCCGGACAGCATCTCGGAAGATGTTCTGAAGCAGCTCTTCGAGGCAACAGGTGGTTCGGTCGTGCAGGTGAGCCTGCCCAAGGACCGTGCGACGGGCCGGCCGCGAGGCTTTGGCTTCGTCACGATGTCGAGCGCAGACCAAGCGCGTGCAGCGCGCGACGCGCTCGATGGATCGCTCCAATCGGGTCGATCGATTTCCGTGCGTCCGTTTCAAGCGGAGCCGCCGCGTCGTGGTGAAGGTGGTCCGCCTTCGTCGCGTTCGTACGGCCCTGGTGGTGGAGATCGTCCGCCGCGAAGCAGTGGTCCGCCCGGCGGCGGCGCTTCGCCGGATCGCACGCTCTACGTCGGCAATCTTCCGTACGACTGCACGCAGCCCGAGCTCGAGACGCTCATCAACGGCGCGACCGCGGGCAACGGACAAGTCGTTCGCGTGCACATGCCGATGGACGCCGACGGTCGCAAGCGCGGCTTCGGCTTCGTCACGATGTCGAGCGCGGAGACCGCGAAGGCCGCGGCCGAAGCCTTGAAGACAGCCGACCTCCGCGGTCGTCGTCTCGTCGTGAACCTCGCGCACCCGAAGGGCGAGCGCCCCGCGGGCGGTGGGTATCAAGGCGGCGGCGGTGGCGGCGGTGGATTCGGCGGTGGCGGCGGTGGATTCGGTCCGCCCGCGCCGCCAGGTGGTCGCAAGACGTTCGACAGCGATCGGCGTCGCAAGCAACACGCGAGCGGCGGCGAAGACGGCCCGCCGAAAAATCGCGGCGGCGGCAAAGGCAAAGCAGAGCCCGATGACGATCGTTGGGACAGGCGCGACTGGGGCGACGACAAGGACTAGATCTTGACTCTCCGTTGGGTCTGGCTAGATTCCGCCTCCCTTCAAGGATCACGTCATGCGCGACCTCATCAAGATGACCTGCGGTAACTGCAACCGCGCGAACTACACGACGACCAAGAACAAGCGGACGATGTCCGAGAAGTTCGAGATCAAAAAGTTCTGCCCCGTGTGCCGGAAGCACTACCCGCACAAAGAGGGCAAGATCTCGAAGGCGTAACGCCGCCGTACTGCACGCATGTCCATGCGAGCTCCCACGTGGGGTAGACGTGAGAGGCCCATGTTGGTAGAAGCGGCGGACTCGCGCGGCATGCGTCGCGCGTCCAAACCCCATGGTCTTCGACTGGCTGAGCGGACTCTTCTCGAACGATCTCGCGATCGATCTCGGGACTGCCAACACGCTCATCTACGTCAAAGGCAAGGGCATCGTCTCGTGTGAGCCGTCCGTCGTCGCCGTCCAGCGCGACGTGCGCGGCGGAAACAAAGTGCTCGCCGTCGGGCGCGAGGCGAAAGAAATGCTCGGCCGCACGCCGGGCAACATCCGCGCGGTGCGACCGCTCCGCGATGGCGTCATCGCGGACTTCGAAATCACCGAGGCGATGCTCCGCTACTTCATCGCGCGCGCGCACAACCGCCGCACGCTCGTGAAGCCGCGCATCATCATCTGCGTTCCGTTCGGCATCACCGAAGTCGAGAAGCGCGCCGTCAAAGAGAGCGCAGAGAGCGCGGGCGCGCGCGAGGTCTACTTGATCGAAGAGCCCATGGCCGCGGCGATTGGCGCGGGTCTTCCGATCACCGAGCCGAGCGGCAACATGGTCGTCGACATCGGCGGCGGCACGACCGAGGTCGCCGTCATCTCGCTCGCAGGCATCGTGTACTCGCAGAGCGTCCGCGTCGGCGGCGACAAGATGGACGACGCGATTCAGGCCTACTTGAAGCGCAAGTACAACTTGGCCGTCGGCGAGCAAACCGCCGAGCGCATCAAGATGCAAATCGGCAACGCGTACCCGCTCGAGCAACAGCTCACGACCGAAGTGAAGGGTCGCGATCTCGTCGCCGGCGTTCCGAAGACCGTCGTCGTCAACTCGGACGAGATCGCGCGAGGCGCTCATCGAGCCGCTCAACGCGATCGTCGAAGCGGTCTTGCTCGCGCTCGAAAAAACGCCGCCCGAGCTCGCAGCGGACATCGTCGACAAAGGCATCGTGCTCACCGGCGGTGGCGCGCTCCTGAAAAATCTCGACGTGCTCCTCCGCGAAGAGACGGGACTGCCCGTCATGGTGTGCGACGATCCGATCAGCGCAGTCGTGCTCGGAAGCGGCAAGACGCTCGATCACCTCGAGCTCTTGAAAGAGGTCACGATCGGGTAGTCGTCCGATCGTGAGCCGCAACCGTGTCGCAGTTCAAGAGATACCGCGATGCAGCGATCGTCGCGGTCCTGCTCGCGGTTCCGTTCTTCATGCTCCGCGCGAACATGAAGAAGCAGGAGAACTTGAACGCGCTCGATCGCGCGCTTTTGCGCGTGTCGGCGCCGATCGAGTACGGCGCGGCGAGCTCTCGCGCGGCGTGTCGAGCGTGATTTCGGATTACGCCTATCTCGCCGCCGTGAAGCAAGACAACGCGCGCCTCTCGTACGACAACGCGCGTCTCCGCGAGAAGTGCATCGACTCGAGCAAGCGCAAACCGAGAATCAGGATCTGCGAAGGCTGCTCCAGCTCCGTGAGAACACGGCGGGCGAGACGATCAGCGCGCTCGTCGTCGGCAAGGACTTCAACGAATTTTTCCGCGTGACGCGCGTCGTGCTCGATCGCGGCTCGCGCGACGTGCGGCCGCAACATGCCCGTCATCGCGCCCGACGGCGTCGTCGGCGTCGTGCTCCACGTGTCGGGCGACGAAGCCGACGTGCAGCTCGCGGTCGACGCGTCGTTCGTCGTCGACGTCGAAGACGAGCGCACGAAGGCGCGCGGTTTCGTGCGTGGGACGGGCGATGCGGCGCGCCACGCGTGCAACGTCGAAGCAGTCGACTCGCGCGATCTCGTGGAGGTCGGCGACTTGCTCGTGACGAGCGGCAAGGGCATGTGATTTCCGCGGGGCCTCCCGGTCGCGCGCATCACGAAGGTCAACACGCGCGAGCTCGGTCGCACGCAAGAAGTCGAAGCGACGCCCACGGTCGACTTCACGCGCCTCGACACCGTGCTCATTCTTCTCACCGGACCCGGCGAGCGCGAGCCGCTCGACACGACGGCGAAGAAAGAAAATCCGAAAGGGAAATAGAGATGCCCACCGCCGCGTTCATCGGCGTGGGCCTGTTGCTCTCGCTGATTCAGTCGAATCTGTTTCGCGTGCTCTCGTACACGCACATCCCGGGGTTCGTGCCGTCGCTCGTCTTGCCGCTCGTCGTCTTCATGGGCGTGTCGGAGTACGCGCTCGCACGCGGCGCCGCGATCGCGTTCGTGCTCGGCTACACGACGGACTTGATGGGCATCGCGCCGATTGGTCTCTACACGTTCACGTACGTCGCGCTCTTCGTGCTCGCGCGCGCGGCGGGGTCGCGTCTCGCCGCGCAGACCGCGCTGATGCAGTTCGTGCTCGGTTTGGGTTTCGCGTTCGTGCAGAGCTTGATGGTGCTCGTGCTCCTCGCGATTTTCGGGCGTGAGCCGTACGTGCCGCGCGCGCTCTATCCGCTCGCGCTCCCGCACGTCATCGCGACGGGGCTCTGCCGCCGCTTCTCTTCCGCCTCGCGCGTCGCGTCCACGTCGCGACGACGGCGAAATCCGGCGAGGCCGCGCGATGAGCAAACTGCTCGTCTCGCGCGAAGGCGCGTCGGAGTTTCGCAAGCGGTACAAATGGTTCGCCGCAGCGGTGCTCGTCGCGTTTCTCGTCGTGCTGGGTCGGCTCTTCCAGCTTCAAGCGCTGCAAGGCGCGGACTACGCGGCGGTCGCGCACGAGAACATCGTGCGGCGCGTCGCGGTGCCGACGATTCGCGGCGCGATTCGCGACGCGCATGGTCACGTGATCGCGTCGAGCCGCCCGTCGTCGAACGTCACGATCGTTCCCGGTCGTGCGATGCCGAGCGCGGTCGCCGGTCGTCGTCCTGCGTCCGTCGCGGAAGCCGCGGACTCGTGGCCGAAGCTCGCCGAGACGCTCCGCATGAATCCCGAGGAGCGCACGCGACTCGAAGCGCGACTCAAAGCGGCGTGCGAGACGACGTCATGGCAAGACTCGCCCGAAGATCGCCGCCGCAGCCCGTGCTGGCGACCGCTCCTCGTGCGCGAGGACATCTCGCGCGACATCGAAGCGCAGCTCAAAGAGCACGCGAGCGATCTCACCGGCGCGGACGTCGTCACCATTCCCGTTCGCTACTACCCGTACAAGAATCTCGGCTCGCACTTGCTCGGTTACGTCGGCGAGGTCGACGCCGAGACGCTCGCTGCCCTTCGCCCGAAGGGTTACGACCAAATGAGCCTCGAGAAGAGGCAGAAGCTGAACCCGCTGAACTACGACGTCGGCGACGCCATCGGCGCGACGGGCGTGGAGCGCGCGTGGGAGAGCTATTTGCGCGGGCAAGCGGGTTGGGAGAAGCGCGTCGTCGACGCGCACGGTCGCTATCGCTCGGGATCCGAAGCGGATCGATTGCTCGACGATCCGAAACGACAAGAGCCGATCCCCGGACGCGACTTGCGGCTCACGATCGACATGGAGCTGATGCAAGCGATCGAGCGCGCGATGCGTCCGCACGCGGCGGGCGCGGCGGTCGTCGTCGACGTGCGCACGGGGCGCATCCTCGCTGCATACAGCAAGCCCGATTTCGATCCCAACGATCTCAGCGGCGCCGGCGGCAAGGCGCGCGTGCGCGACACGTTCGCGCGGCTCTCGACCGATCCGCTCCGCCCGATGCTCGACAAGACGATGAGCGGCGCCTTCCAACCCGGCTCCACGTTCAAGCCTTTCTCCGCGCTCGCCGCGCTCGAAGGCAACGTGCCCGGCACGACGCTCCTCGATCCGGAAGAGAAAGAACGCTGCGACGGCTACTTGATGTTCGGCCGCCGCATCTTCCACTGCACCCACGTGCACGGCAAAGTGAACATGCACGAGGCGATCGCCGCGTCGTGCAACGTCTACTTCTTCAAGCTCGCCGAGACGGTCGGCATGGATCGCATCGCGAAGATCGCCACCGACTTCGGGCTCGGCGAAAAAACCGGGCTCGGGACGAACCCCGAAGCGCCGGGGCGCGTGCCGACGCGATCGTGGTACGCGCTTCGTTATCAAGGACAGTTCCGCATCGGCTTCACGCTCAACGCGGCGATCGGGCAGGGCGACTCGCTCGTGACGCCGCTGCAGCTCGCGCTCGCGTATGGCGCGCTCGCGAACGGCGGCACCGTGTACTCGCCGGAGATCGTGCGCGCGATCGACACGAGCGACGGCGCGGTCGTTCAAGAATTCTCTCCGCGCGTGCGTCCGCACAAAGTCGAAGTGCGTCCGGAGAATCTCTCGTACGTCGTCGAAGCGCTCCGCGCGGTCGTCAACGATCCGCGCGGCACCGCGTATCCCGTGCGCGATCCGACGCTCGACATGGCGGGAAAAACGGGCACGGCGCAAACCGGGTACATCGCGCAGAAGGGCGATGACCCGAAGAAGACCGCGTACTACTCGCGCGACCACGCGTGGTTCGCGGCGTTCGCGCCGTCGCGCGCGCCGGAGATCGCCGTCGTCGTGTTCATCGAGCACGGTGGGTCCGGTCCGACGCAAGCCGCGCCGATCGCGATTCAGATCATCCGCGAGTACGAACGCCTCGCCGCCGCGCGCGGCCCACACGCGAAGCCCGGCCCTCCGCCTCCACCGAAGATCACGTGGAACGCAGGACCGAACCCGACGCCGACGCCACCGCAGCAAACGACCGCCGAAGACGCGGGCGACGACGCGCAGACGCCGCAAGCGACCGACGACGCAGGTGTGCCGTGATCACCCGCGCATCGTCCACGTACTCCGCGCGTCGCCTCCTCGACGCGCCGCGCGACTCGTTCGATTGGGCGCTCTTCCTCGTGACGGCGGGCCTCGCGGTCGTTGGCGTCGTGAACTTGTATTCTGCAACGAGCGTCGTCCGTGCGTCTTTGTCGGACCTCTACGTGCAGCAGGTCTACTGGCTCGTCGCCGGCGGAATTCTCGGGGCGATCGCCGCCGCGATCGACTACCGCCACATCGAGCGCTACGGCTACGCGATCTACGGCTTCGGCGTCGTCTTGCTCCTTCTCGTCTTCGTCCTCGGGCGCGACATCCGCGGCAGCTCGCGATGGATTCAAATCGGCTCGTTCAGCTTGCAGCCGAGCGAGTTCATGAAGCTCTTCTTGATCGTCGCGCTCGCGAAATACCTCCACAACGATCCGAAGAGCGAAGGTCGCAAGCTCCGCGATCTCGCGATCCCCGCGGCGTTCGCCGCGCTGCCCGTCGCGCTCGTTCTAAGGCAACCGGATCTCGGCACCGCGCTCATCTTGCTCCTCATCTTCGCGAGCATCGCGGCGATGATGCGCATCCAGTGGCGCAGCATCACGGCGCTCGCGGCGGTGCTCGGCGTGGGCGGTTGGCTGAGTTGGGGATACTTGCTGAAGCCGTATCAGAAGCAGCGCATCAGCTCTTTTTTGAGCCCCGAGCAAAACATCCTCGGCGCCAACTGGCACGCGCACCACGCGCGCGTCGCGATCGGGAGCGGTCGCATCATCGGCGAAGGGTTCATGCGCGGCACGCAGAACCAATTCTTGTTCTTGCCCGATCAGTACACGGACTTTCCGTTTCCCGTGTTCGCCGAGGACTGGGGATTTCTCGGCGCGCTCGTGCTCGTCGGGCTCTATGCGTTCTTGGTGCTGTGGTCGATTCGCATCGCGCAGTCGTCGCGCGATCGATTCGGCGCGGTCATGTCGATCGGCGTCGGCGCGCTTCTCTTCTGGCACGTGTTCTTCAACCTCGGCATGGTGACCGGCATGCTGCCCGTCGTCGGCGTGACGCTCCCGCTCTTTTCGTACGGCGGTTCGAGCGTGATGACGGTGATGATCGGGCTCGGGCTCTTGATGAACGTGTCCGTGCGCCGCCACCAACTCGCGCCGCGCGTGTGAGTCAGCCGATGACGGCGCCGAGGGCGAGTGCGCTCGCTGCGATGAGCGCGCTGACGCCGCGCGAGACCGATGAAGGAAAGAGCGCGGCGGCGAACGAGGCGGCGAGCGTTGCGGCAGCTGCGGCTTCGATGCCGAGGCCGAATCCGAAATGCGCGAGCGCGGCGACGGCCGCGACTCCCACGGCGACGGACGCGATCGTGATCACGCGACCGCGGAGCGATGCGTCGAGTCGCAGCACGACGGAGGCAGCGAGCCCGGCGAGCGCCGCGGCGATCGTGACGGGGTGACTGATGTCGACGCGCGCGGGCGCGATGTTCGCGAGCGTGCAGTGCGCGAGGAGCGCGGCGGTGTCTTCGGTCGGCGCGTGCGCGAGATCGGCGAACCGCGTGCACCGAAAGAGCGTCGCGCCGTCGAGCACGGCGAGCGTGATGGCGATCGCGGTGAGCGCGGCGGCTTGGCGATCCGCGAGCGACTCCTCCGACTCGGAGCGCTCGACGAGCGCCGCGCTCTCCGCGGCGACCGCAGCGACCGCGACGCCGAATGGACCTGCGTGCGCGAGGCCCGCGTGCCTCGCGACCGCGTAGCTCCCGATCGCCGCAGCCGCGAGCCCGACGAGCGCTGCGGTCTCCGACGCGCGCCCCGCGCGAACGATGAGGCGCGGCGCGAGCGTCATCGACATGCCGAGCGCGGCGCAGATCGACAGCGGCGCCCACAGCCACCCCGTGAGCGCGAGCGCGGCGCCCACCGACGCGGGCAACGCGAGAGCGCTCGCGGCTTGTGCGCGCCGCGCGTTTTCTCGCGCGCCCTCCTCGGGCCAAACCACCGTCGCGATCACGGAGCCCACCGCGCCGAGCGCCGTGGCCGCGAGCGGAAACAAAACGATGCCGAGCGCGCTCGCGTAAGACGGCCCGCTCCGGAGCAGTCCCGCGTTCGAGTCGAAGAAGTAGCTCGCGAGGATCATCGCGGCGACGCTCGGGAGCGCGCGCTCACCCATCTCGAGGGCGGCGCACCCGACCGCAAACGCGGCGACCATCTCGGGCACTTGCGCCGCGAGCCGCTGCGGCTCCGAGATCGCGTGCGCGGCGCCCGCGGCGATGGCCGTGAGCGCGCCGAGCGCGAAGACGATCACCGTTTGCTCCGCCACCGCCGCCGCGGCGTGACTCGCTGCGCGCTCCTTCCACGCGCGCGCAGCGATCGCCGCGAGCGCGCCCGTCGCGCACGCGCCGCCGGCCCACGCCGCAGCCACGATCGATCCCGCGCGCCCGTGTCCGACCGCCGTGATCGCGAACATCGCGACGCTCGCCGCCGACGCGACGAACGCGTCGTCACGCACGTGACGCGCGGAGCGACGGGTCGCGGCGGGACCTGCCGTCAGCGCCGCACGGCGCGACGCGAAGACCGCGCACGCAAGCGCGATCACCGACGCGACGAAGAGCAACGCGATCTCGAGCATCGCCGTTCGTCACATGATCGGGACGGAGCTTACGAGCCGCCCTTCGAGCTCTGGAGGACCATCAGGTGGAACTTGTTGAACTCGTTCTGACCGATGGTGAAGAGAACCTCGACGAGGAGACGGTAGGGCGTGTCTTTGTCGGCGATGACGATCGCCTCGCTGCCGCTCGCGTCCTTGCCTTGAGCTTGGCGGACTTGCCGATCGGTGTCGCGCCACGCCTTCACGGTTTGACCGAGCTTCGTGATGTAGAGATCGTTCGGTCCGCCGCGCTTGAACTTCGCCTCGACGCCGTGCGTGGCATCGCTCGGCACGTCGACCACCGACTCGTCCTCCACCATGATGTGCGACTTCGAGATGATGATCGGCACGCCCTCTTGCGACGCTTCCGTCGTGAGGATGCTCTTCGGCATCTGGAGATCGTTCGACTGCGGGAGCGACGCGCTCGACGCGCTCATGCTCTTCAGCAGGAACACGAGGATGATGGTCATCATGTCCATCATCGCCGTGATGTTGAGGAAGTTGATCTCCGGCTCGACGGCGCGCCGTTTGATCTCCTTGCGCATGATGCGCTTGTACGTCGCCATGCTCGCCGGCTTTTGGCGCGGCGGCATCGGTCCTGTCGGACCTTGCGGTCCTTGCGGTCCTTGCGGTCCTGTGGGTCCCATCGGTTGCATCGTTACCTTGCCAAACCGAAGTTGACGTCGGGGAAGAGCTCTTTGCCGTCTTCCGTTTTGCGGACGGCGTCCATCGTTCCGATCACCGCCTGATACGGGATGTTCGGGTTCGCGCTGATCGTCACCGTGGTCTCGTCGGCGAAGTCCGCGGACGATGCCTTGAGGCCGACGACGCATTTCTTCAGCGCGTCGAAGTTGTAGTCCTTGCCGTCGGACGTTTTTCCGACGGCGAGACCCGGGCCCGTGTCTTGGCAACCGGGCGCGACGTTGCCGCCGCGCGCTTTCACGCTGAAGCCGTCGTTCACGACGAGGATCGTGAGACCGAGCGTCGGCGTGGTCGGCGGGCGAACGGACGACGATCCCGCTTTCGGCGGGAACGTGTCGATCGTCGCGGTGAACGTGACGGTCACGGTCGCGAGCACGAACATCAGCACGTTGGTGATGATGTCGAGGAACGGAACGATGTTGAGCTCGCCGCCCTCTTCATCGGGTGCGATCTCCTTCGGCGTAGCGATGCGCCGAATCTTGCTCCGTTGCGCCGCGCTGAGTTTTTCCTCAGCCATCGTCAGTCCCTCAGTATCCGCCGGGTCGCGCGGTGATCGTGAGGAGGTTGAAGACGCGCTCTTGCGTCGCGTCGAGATCGTGCTGGATGTTCTTCGAACGCTGGTGGAGCACGAGGTGCGTGATCATGCAGACGACGGCGATGCCGAGGCCGAACGCCGTGTTGTACATGGCCTCCGCGATTCCGTTCGCGAGGATGCGCTGCTTGTCCGCTTGAGACAGACCTTGCGCGGCGACGGCGCCGAACGTGTGAATCAGTCCGAGGACGGTTCCGAGCAAGCCGACGAGCGTCGCGATGTTCGCGAGCGACCAGAGCGAGCCGACTCGCTTCTCGACGGCAGGCTTGAGCTCGCCGATCTTCTCGCTCATCGCCGCGTCGATCTCGTCCGGACCTTTGTTCGCGTGCGTGAGGCCCGCCTTGACGAGCTGAAGCGTTGGGTAATCACCCGCATCGCAGAGCTTGATCGCACGGTCGATGTTGCCCGCGGTCACGAGCTTCTTCACTTGCGCGAAAAACTCCTTCGAGTTCACGCGGTACTTCGTGAGCTGAAAGGCGAAGCGCTCGACGACCATCGCGATCACGACCGCGCTCACGACCAAGTTGATGGAGAGGAAGGTCGGGTTCTCTTTGAACGCCTCCATCAACCCGTTGCCACCGCTGCTGCTGCTCGCAGCCGCAGGCGCCGCACTCAGAAGTCCCACGAACATCGAATGCTCCTTTCAGAACATGGAGAAGAAACAGTTTTCGGCAAGTGAGCCGGCAAGTGAGAGTGAGAACGATATCGTCTGTGGATCCGCGAAGTCAACGAGAGCCCTAAGCCAGGTTGAGGCGCCTTCCGCCGCGGCTGCAGAATTCGACGCGCACGAGATTGACGCGGCTTTTTGCGCGAAAAACCCCAAACGGTGTTGACGCGCTCGCGTCTGATTCTGCATGCTGACGGAGCACCGCCTTTTCTTTTCGCAAGGCGTGCTCTTCCAGCTGGCGGCATCGAGAATGGGGGTCAGCTTGCGTCACTTGCGCGCGTTCCTGTAGTCTGCCGCCGCTGCTTTTCGGTTACGCGTATTGGTCACCATCGCGTCGTCTTGGCGCACTCGAGGAGAGAAAAGAAAATGGCTGCACTGTGGAAGCACTTCAGGGATGGCGGATGGGGCATGTACCCCATCGTTCTCTGGTCGATCATCACCATCGGGATCATCATCGAGCGCGCCCTGTATCTCTTCGGCTCGTCGATCAACAAAGACGTGTTTCTCGCGACGATGCAGAAATGCATTCTCGCAGGTGACGTCGCGAAGGCCGTGAAGATGTGCAGTGCGGCGAACGCTCCGCTCGCGCGCATCGTGCAGGCGGGTCTCGTGAAGGTGAATCGTCCGGACGAAGAAGTTCAAGCTGCGATGGACGAAGCTGCTCTCCGCGAGCTGCCGAAGCTCTCGAAGCGAACCGGTTACCTCGCGCTCCTCGCGAACCTCGCGATGCTCTCGGGTCTTCTCGGCACCGTGTCGGGTTTGATTCAGAGCTTCGGCGCGGTCTCCGGCGAAGGCGTCGACCCGAGCCAGAAGGCACGCATCCTCGCCGAAGGAATTTCGGAAGCGATGAACTGCACCGCCTTCGGTCTGATCGTCGCCATCATGGGTCTCATCGGCTTCGCCGTTCTCAACGGCAAGACGCAAGGCCTCGAAGACGACATCAACGAGTCGAGCGTGCAAGTGCTCAACCTCGTCGTCACGAATCGTCAGAAGGTGAACCTCGGCGGCGTCCCGCAGTGAGGAGGCAGTAACAAATGGCAGGCGTAGACGTAGGCGGCGGCAAAGGGAAAAAGAGGGCGCTCGATTCGGAGATCAACATGATCCCGTTCATCGACCTCTTGATGGTGACCATCTCGTTCCTTCTGATCACCGCCGTCTGGTCACACATGTCGCGCATCAACGCGGACGCGCAGGTCCCAGGACCTCCGCGTCCGGACATCGAGCAGGAGAAGATCGAGCCCGAGAAGATCCTCCACATCGAGATGCGCACGCCGGAGAAGTTCACGCTCATCTGGAAGCAGGGCGCGCAGGTCGTCAACTCGATCGAAGTGCTCCGCAAGGACGACGTGAAGGAAGACAAGGGCAAGAAGCTCGTGCGCTACCCGGACCTCGCGACGAAGATCGAAGAGGAATGGAAGAACACGGGCTCTCACCGCGACCCGAGCGACAAGAAGCTCGATCAAGCGGTGCTCCACACGGACAACGACACGCAATACGTGTTCGTCATCGCCGTGATCGACGCCATCTATCAGACGCATCGCAAGCTTTCGCTCCCCAGCGGCAAGACCGATGACGTCCCGGCCTTCAACGTCACATTCGCGGTGAACTGACCATGCCCATTGGACAGCCCGAACGCAGGTTGATGCATTTCGTTCCGCTGAAGTTCGTCCGCAAAAAGGTGACGGGCGGCGGAAGCAAAAACGTCAACGCTGGTTTGTCGCTCACGTCGATGATCGACTTCTTGATCGTCGTCGTCGTGTTCTTGCTCATGACCTTCAGCGCGTCGGGCGAGACGCCTCCATCCAAGGGATTGCAGCTCCCGAAGGCGGAGAACACGCTCGACATGATCGACGCGCCGATGGTCGCGATCAACGGCAGCCAAATCCTCGTCGACGGCGCAGCCGCCGGCAACACGCACGCGATCGAAGACGCCAAGCGCCTTCAACGCATCGACGAGCTCTTCAACATCCTCAAGGGCAAACGCGAGGTGTGGAAGCAGCTTCACCCGGGCAAAGATTTTCCGGGCGTCGTCGTTCTCCAAGTCGACCAGGACGTCCCTGCGGTCGTCGTGAAGAGCACGTTCCAAACCGCGGCCTTCGCGGGTTACCCGAACGTGAGCTTCATGGTCGATCAGCTCCCGAAATCAGGTCACTAGTCACACGCGATGGCCGCGCCCGAACGTAAAAAGCCGGGTCTTCAAGCGGTACACGAGGGACGAGAGCAACGGCTCGAAGGGCGGTTCAGCCGACCTTCGGGCCGTACTTATTTGATCGTCCTCGTCGGGTTCATCGCGTCGCTGATGATTTGGCGCCTCGTCTCGGGCCGCGAGATCGGCGGGCGAAAGACGTCGCTCCTCGCGAAGCAACGCGCGGACGAGGCGACGATCGGCAAAGAGTGGATGCCGCTGCGCGACCGTCTCGAGAAGTACGTCGTCGAACGCGGAGGCGCGTGGGACGCCGACAAAGTGGAGCCCGAGGCGAAGGCGTGGAGCAATCACGTCGCGACGGGTTTGTATTTGCGCATGCGCGTAGAAGACGCGAAGTCCCCGGAGACGATTCGCGCGGCGGCGAAGGACTCCGCGCGCGATGCGTTCGTCGGTTGCATGTTGAAGACGGAGAACGTGGCGCTCGCGCAGGGCACGCCCGATGCGAGCGCGTTCCCCGATCAACCGTGGAATTTGCGGCAGGCGTACTCCGCGACGCGCATCCTCACGCCCGAGTGGGTCGCGCAAGTGAAGGACGCAGACGACTCGCTGCGCCTCCGCGTGTTCGAGCAGCAATACGACATCGCGCAGCGCGACGAGATCCCGCGCGCGATCGACATCGTGAAGCGCGCGGATTTTTTCCTGCTCGTGCTCGACGAGCAAGCCGACGATCCGAACGATGCAAAACCGAAGTGGACGGATGGCGGCGTCGACACGGCGGAAGAGGCGATTCAGCTCGCGCCACATTGGGCGCGCGTCTACGTGCTCGACCTCCAACACGACAAAGAGATTTTGCGAACGCGCAAACGCGCAGACGGGCGATTCGTGTTCGCGAGCGGGAGCACCGTGACGGACGAGGAGACGCTCGACGCAATGAAGCGGCAGGTGAATAACTGTGCGCTCGCGCGTGAGGTTCGCGGGGCGCTGTAGCTCACGCGCGCGCTCTCTCTCTCTCGTCTTTTTTTCTTCCCCCGCCAACATGCTCGGCTCGCAAACTTTCGCGTGAGTCGGACGTAACGAAGAAGTTTGCGAGCCTGCGCGTGTTGGCGCCCTCATGCGTTCGCTTCGCGAACGCGAGGGGGTTCGTAGCGGAGATGGTTGCAACGGTCTCGGTCTCCGTCTCCGTCTCCGTCCCCGTCTCCGTCTCCGCGCCCGTCTCTGTTTCCGTCTCCGTCTGTTCTATCCCCGCTACCAACCCCTCATTTCGGCCGAAGGCCGAAATATGAGGGGGCGCGAGCACGCGCAGGCTCGCAACACAACTGCGTGCATTGTACATGCATCACGGACTCACTGCGGCGAGCCGAGCATGCGAGTGGGGGGAGAAAAAATCCTCACGTGGACATCACTGAAGTTGATCCCCGTCACCCGACTCGGAACCGCAGTCCCCGCCGCAACATGAAGCGCCGCCGTATCGAACCGCTCGATCGCCTCTTTCGCCCCCTCGATGGGTCCTTCGACGATCGCGCCGCCCGTCTCGCTGTTCCCATCGACGCCGTCCGTGGCGAGCGCAGCGAAGAGCTCGCCCGGTTTCAACCCGAGGCTCGCGAGCGCAGCGGCGTGCGTGCAGCGGCCACCGCGACCCGCGTGCGCGGGGATGCGTAGCACAGGCTCCGTCATCGTGACTTCGGCGTTCGGAAAGCCGCGGCGCGCGAGCTCTTCGCGCATGAGCGTCGCGAAGAGAGCGGGCGCGGCGATTACGTCGAAGCGCTCTTCCTCTTTCGACGTCTCGACCCATGGCAAATCCCCGAGCCCGAAGCGCGCGGCGATGCGCGCGGCGTCTTCGATCGTCGTGGGATCGCGCACCGTCGGTCCGGAGCCGACGTCGTGCGCGCCGCCAACGATCACGTCGCTCACGATGAGCGTGCGCCGCGCGTGATCGCCGCACGCACGCGCGAGCGCTCCGCCTTTGACGCGCGAGAGGTGACGACGCACGACGTTGATCTCCGCGATCGATGCGTCCGCGTGAAGGAGCGCATCCACCATGGCGCGCTTTCGCGCGAGATCGATCCCCGGCGAAGGCGCACACAGAAGCGACGACGCTCCACCCGAAATCAAAAACACGCGCTCGCCCGGCTCGTTCGACGCTGCAAGCGCGAGCGCGGCCTCTGCGGCGCGCACCGAGGATTCGTCGGGCAGCGGATGCGAGGCCCAGAGGTACGTGATGCGCGGATCGTGTCGCACGGGCGCGATCATTCCATGCGGGACGACGATGAGCGCGCGACCGAAGCCGCGCACGCCGGAGAACATCGCGGACGCCGCCTTGCCCGCCGCGATGACGACGGTAGGCTCGCTCGGTTCGCCGAGCGCATCGCGAACGCGCGAGCGCAAATCGACGCGCGCACATGCGGCGTGAAACGCATCGAGGACGGCTGCGCGCCTGCTCACTTGCGGATGTCGCCGATGTCGATGATGTGCGAGCCGAACGTCGCTTGCCAACCGAACGCGACCGTCACGACGAACGCGCGCACGTCGACTGTCGTCGTGTCCGCGGCGGAGAGGGACTCGTGCGACCAGCGGAGCGCGGCGCGCAGCGCGATGAAGGGGCCCGCGATCTTCGGCAAGAGCGGAAACTCGAGGCCGAAGCCGAGAGACAATCCGTATGCGTCACCGAAGTTCTGCGCGAGCGGTTGCGCGACGAATGCGCCGAGCTCGATCGCGAACGAGTCGATGAGCAAGTCGAGCCGCGGCAAGCCGAGCTCCGCGCCCTGGAGAAAACGCCCGAGAAAGAGCGGGCGCAGCTCGAGGCCGAGCGCGCCGAGACGAAGCGGCTCCGCGCTTCCACCGAAGCCCTCTTCGTACGTCACGAAAATACCTGCAGAATGCAAATATCGGTAACGCACGTCGAGCGAGCCGCGCACGCCGCGCACGTCGATGGCGGCGCCCGCGGAGAACGCGATGGCGGAGTCGGCGTCGATGCGGCCGTAGGACGTGTCGACCATCGATTCCGAAAGCGCTCCGCTCGAGCAGAGCAGCACGGCGAGCGTGGCGTCAGCGAGGAGGAGCATGGCTCTCGACGGCCTCGATGATTGCTTCGCGGAGCTCGCGCGCGAACACGAGCCGCACGCGCTCGAGCGTCTCGCCTTTGAGGCGCGACAAGAGAAACGAAACCTCCGAGAGCGGACGCGCGGGTCCTTTCGCGTACACGACCTCGAGCTCCTCGCCTTGCTCGAAAGGCATGTCGCTCGCGACGTCGAGACCGACGTGCACGTCGGGATCGAGCCCGGCCGTGCGCGCCACGTCGCGCGCGATGGCGAGCGCGTGCTCGCGGCCCTTCGGCGTCGCGTGATCGCCGAAGAGCTCGTACGTCTTGAAGAGCGCGCGCACGCGGATGCGTCGCGTGAGATCGCGAAGGCCTTCGTCTTTGCAGTTTTCCCACGCGTGCATGGCCATCGCGAGCGATGCGTCGTCGAGCTCGAGATAATCCGCGAGCGGAATTTCTTGGCCGTGCGCGGCGAGCTCGATTGCGCGCGGCGTCCCTTCGAGCCGCGTCCCTTCGCCGACGAGCCGCGCTGCGCGCGAGAGGATCGCGCGAATCATCCACTCCGCGGAGCGCGTCGCTTTGTGCAAATAGACTTGCTGGAACATGAAGAGGCGCGCGATGAGGAACGCTTCGATCGCGGGCAGTCCCTTCGCGCCGTCGATCGCGAGCACGGGCGGCTGTTTCTCGTCTTTGCTCGGCGAGAAGCACAAGCTGCGAAGGAGCCAATCGAGATCGAACACGCCATAGCGAACGCCCGTCGAGTGCGCGTCGCGCAGCAAGTAATCGCATCGGTCGACGTCGAACGTGCCGCTCACCGAGCGCGCGAGATAGGGGAGCGGCTTCTCTTCGTCTTTCGCGTGGCGGTGATCCTTCTCGTTCGGCGTGACGAGCGCGGCGACGCGCGCGGGCATGTTCGCGTCTTCGGCGACGAGGATCTTGTGAACCTCGGTGGACTCGTCGAGCACGATGCGGCGCGTCCACTCTTCGTGCATCGGCACGCCGGGGATCGCGTCTTCGAAGAGGTGCGAGAGCGGGCCGTGTCCGACGTCGTGAAGGAGCGCGGCGGCGAGCGCGTCACGCGCGCGATCGCTCGTGATGCGTTGCCAATAGGGGAGCGTGCCGTGGATCGTGCGGAGGCGTGCGAGGAGCGCCTTCATGACGAACGCCGACCCGACCGCATGCGAGAAGCGCGTGTGCTCCGCGCCGGGAAACGCGAATGCCGTCACGCCGAGCTGCCTCACGCGCCGAAGTCGTTGCACTTCCGGCGTGTCGATCAACTTCGGCACGACGAGCTCCTCCTCCGACTCGAAGGAGACGAGGCCGTGGATCGGATCGCGGAGGATCATCGAGCTCGAGCCACCATCATGATCGTCCGCGATCTACCACGAGAGCGTGGTCTCGAAGAGCGTGCCGTCATCGCCCCACGCGCGAACGCGAATCGGGCTCTTCGCGTCGGCCACGTCGACGAACGTGGCGAGCGTCGCCGGCGCGGATCCCAACGTGCGCTCTGCATGCCAAGTCGCGCGGAACGCGTCGTTCGTCGTTCCGCGCGAGTCAACGGCCCACGCGAGCGGCATGCTCGGCTCGAGGAGGATCACGCGCGTTCCGGCGGAATGACGCGCTTCGTGATGCCCGAAGGGGCAAAATCGAGCGATGCGCGCGCTTTCGCTCGCGGTAACTCGTGAAGCGCTTCGATCGTGGGCGCGACCTCGGCGCGCAAGAGTCGCGAGCGCGCCGTCGCGATGGCGATCGGGCTCTTGTCCGATGCGAACGCGCGTCGCTTCGCGCGTACGGCGGCCTCGGCGGTCGTCCCGCTGCCACAAAAAAAGTCCACGACGACGCCGCCCGGCGGGGTCGCGCAGCGCACGATGCGATCGAGCAGCGCGAGCGGTTTCTGCGTCGGGTAACCGGTGCGCTCGCTCGTCTTCGCGTGACGAAGCGGCGACACGTCGGTCCACAGCGCGTCGACGCGCCTTTCGCGGAAGAAGTTTCCCGCGTCGTCCTTCACGAGAAAATACTTGATGTAGACGCGCCCGGTCGACGTGCGATGAACGCGGCCTTCGCGTTCGAGCTTCTCGATCGATGCGTCGGTGTAATCGCCGCGCGGCGCGGTCGTGAACCCGCGACCCTGATCATCGAAGCGCACCGCGCCGGGCTCGATCGGCTCGAGGCGCGTCGGCGGCGTGATCTTCGCGTCCTTCTTGCCGTAGACGAGGATCGTGTCGAGCGTGCGACCGAACTGCGCGCTCGCGGCTTGTCGTCCGAGGTTCGGCGCGCGGCGCCAGACGATCTCGTTGATGAACGCGTCGCGCGATCCGAAAATTTCGTCGAGCACCGCGCGCACGAGATACGCGGAGCGCCAATCGAGGTGGACCCAGAGCGTGCCGTCGTCGCGCAGGAGATTCACGGCGGCTTCGAGTCGCGGCGCGAGCATGTCGAGGTACGCGCCGACTCCGTCGGGTCCGCGCCACGTGTCGTTGAACGCGGTGTTGCGCCGCGTGCGACCGTCGGCGACGCCATCGAGTCGCGCCTCCGCGACGTAATCCGCTTGCGACGCATACGGCGGATCGACGTAAACGAGATGCGCGCGTTCGCCGCGCGCATGAAGAGCGGCCGCAGCATCGAGCGCATCGCCGAAGAACAGCGTCGCGTCGCTCCCGCCCGACTCGAGCGTCGTGCTCGTTGGCTTGCGAGCCTCGATCGCTCCCACTTCCCATGTGCGACTTGGCCACGTGAGACGCACCATTACGCTCTGGAGCTTAAGCGAGAAAGAGCGTGTATCATCGAGAATTCCGGGCGAATGTCGTGGAAACACAACCTCAACCCACTGCTCGTCTCGTAGACGTTCTGCGCGCGTTCCCGCCCAAGGAGCTCAACGCGCTGATCGATCGACTCGGCGTGCGCATCGACGCCGCGAAACGGCTCGACCCAGCGTCGCAAGTCGCGCGCGCGCTCACGGCGCTCCCGGATCTTCGCGAGCCCGCGCGTTTGCCGCCGTCGGCGGTGGATTTGCTCCATCGCGTCGCCGAGGCGAAGGGCACGTTGCTCGTGACGAGCGTGCCGCCGTCGCTCGAGCCGCTCCTCGCGCGCGGGCTCATGTTCGCGCGCGCGGCGGATCCGACGACCACGGGTCGCGCGGGTCGCGGTCCCGTCGAGCTCGTCTTGCCGACGGCGCACCTCCTCCAATTGCGAACGTGGGAAGGCGAAGATCCGCGCGGCGCGCGTGCGCTCCTCGCGCAGGCGTCGTTCGAGACGACGAGCACGATCGCCACGCACTACCTCGGTCGTCCCGCGACGCCGCCCATCGTGCTCGCGCTCGAGCCCGCGTGGGAGACGCTCTCGGATCCCGCGCTGCTACGCGCGGAGATCGAGAAGCTCGCGCCGAGCGAGCTCCGCGTGCTCGAGACGGTCGAGCGCGAAGGCGGCGAGGTCGACACCGAAGAGCTCCTCGAGATCGAGCGCGAGCCGCTTCGTCTTCGCACCGCGACGGGCGTGTCGCCTTCGCGTCGCGGCGTCGGGTCCGCGCTCGAGCGCCGCGGATTTTCGATCCCCGTTCATCCGAACAGGCACATCGTGCCGACGGAGGTCTCGCTCATCGTGTCGGCGGCGCACCGCGCCGAGCGCGCCGAGCACCGCGAAGAGGTGAAGCGCTTCGTGCGTTCGGGCGACCACGCGCCGCGCCGCGCGCGCTTCGCGCCGGATCCATCGCCGCTCGTGCTCGGTCTCGCGCTCGCCGCGCGCGAAGGGCAGAGCGAGGTGAAGTCGAACATCGGAACGCCGAAGTCGCTCACGCAGAAGCTCGGCGGACGTTTTGGTCGCGACGCGACCACAGTGGCGATGCTCGTCGCGCTCTCGCGCGCGGTTGGTTTGTGGGAGCCCAGCGCCGTCGTTGCGTCGTCGCCGCCTGGGTCGCTCACGCTCTCCGACTTGCCGAGTCTTCTCTTCTCGGCGTGGCGGCGCGGCGGCGCGTGGGATGAGGCGCGCGAAGAACCGGAGGCGCTGCGCCTCGCGATCGACGCGCGCGACCCGAGCCCGATCGGCGTCGTGCGCGAGCTCTTGCTCGAAGCGCTCGTCGAGCTCGGCGAAGGTTGGATCCCGTGGCCCGCGCTCGAGCGCTACTTGCGCACCGATCACCGCATGCCGGGGCTCACGCGGCTCTTTCGCCGGTGGGCCGAGCGCAGTCATGCCGCGCCCGCCGAGTCGAGCGGCGAGTTCGCGGCGCCCATCGCCGCCGCGCGTCGCATCGTGAAAGAGAGCTTGCCCGCGCTCGGCCTGCTCGACATCGGCGAGGAAGACACCGAAGAAGACAGTGCGCCGGCTGCGCCCGCGGAAGGCGAGGACGCGAACTTGATGCTGCGTCTCACGCCGCGCGGGCGATCGCTGCTCGCGGGGCGGACGACGTCGACGGAAGGCGAAGCGAAATTCCTCGACTCGCACGTGCTTCGAATCGGCGCGCACACGCGCATCGCGAACGTGCTCGCGATCGCGCCGCTCGTCGAGGTCGCGCGCTGCGCCGACGTGCTCGAGCTCATCGTCGCGCCGCAAACGCTCGCGCGCGCACTCTCCGCGGGGCTCGAAGCCGACACGGTGCGCGCGCGCATCGAAGCCGTCGCCCCGCTCCCCGAGTCGCTCTCGAAGACGCTGGCGCAAGCGAGTGTCGTGCTCGGGCGAAGCACTTATGTGCAGACTGCAGGTTTCTTGTGGGTGGACGACGGGAACCTCCGCGAGCTCTTGCGAACGCGTCGCGCGACGAGCGAGCTCTTCGTCGAGCCTTCGCCCGCGGGCGGTTTGCTCGTCGCGGCGGGTGTCGACCTCGATTGCCTCGCGCGGCGCTGTCGCTCGCTCGGCATCGAAGTGGTGATGGACGGCCAGGTCGTTCGCGCGCGCAGCATTCCGCCCGGTGGATCGACTCCACCACCGCCGCGCGTCACGCCGTCGCAAGGCCTCGAGACGCGCCGTCGCTCGTCGCAAGTGCGCATTCAACAGATGCGCAAGAAGGGCGAATAGTCAGTTTCGCTTCTTCCGCGCCGCGATCATCGCGAGCGCGAGACCGAACGCGATCGCGAGCGACGACGATCCGGACGACGCCGGCGAGGTCGAGCAACCGCCCGTCGATTGTCCGCCGCCGCCGTTGTTTCCTGCGTCGTCGGTCGGAGGAGGTGGTGCCGCGTCGCTCGTCGTGGTGCCGGAGTCGTTCGTCGTCGTGCCTGAGTCTTTGGTGCTCGATGCGTCCGTGCCCGCGTCGGCGGGCGCGGGATTGCATTGGTCGTTCGTGTTCGGCGGCTCGACTTGGCATCCGTATTGGCAAGTCGTCGTCGACGCGGTCGCACCGTTCTGGCAATCGTAGAGAACGTCTTTCGTCCCGCCGCCGAACTGCGTCGATTGCCCGCAGTAGTAGCCGTTCGAGGGCGCCGTCGCGCACGGGTCGTTCGTTCCGTTGTTGTTCGCCGCGTGGAGCCAGCAGCTCGCGCATGTCTTGTTGTACGTGTACTTGCCGGCGGTGTTCTCTTGCACGACCGACACCGTCGACGAGCCCACCGTGTCGACGACGGCGACGTGTCCCGCGGTGCTGTCCGCGCCGCAGCTGCCCGGCGCGAAGATGATCAAGTCGCCGTGCATCGGCGTCGACACGGTCGAAATCCCCGACGGGTGCGTATTGCACATTTGATACGCGTACGAGATTCCCCAACCCGTCCCGACGCCGAATTTGAAATGCTCGTAGCGAACTGCGTATTCGACGCATTGATATCCATAACCGCCTTCGGTTTGGACCCATCCCGTGCCGCCCGAGCTCGACTTCGTGTCGCTCCCGTTGTTCGACCACACGTTGGTGTTGCCGCAATACGCGTATGCGGGGATGCCATCGAGCGTCGCCGCGGCGGTCTCGCTGCAGATGTAATCGACGGCGTCGTTCGATTGCCCGATGCTCTCTTGCGCCGACGAGCATCCAACGATGATGATGGCCGCGAACGCGGTGACCGAAGAAGCGACAGAACGAATCATGGAGCCCCTTCCGTTGCAGCGAGCGTTCCACATTCAATGTCGCACGATTCGCGGTGGATCGCGAGCGCCCCATCGCGACGCTTCGCGAGCGTTCGCTACAGCGCGCGACGTACGAAGAGCTCTTCCAGCGTTTCGCGTTTGGGCGTCACGCTGCGGATGTGCGCGCCTTTTTCCTGCGCGATGTCGAGCGCGCGTTTCATCGCGGCGTCGCCCTCGGTCTCGATGACGAACGCGTCGCCCATCGACTTGCCCGTCAAGCCGGCTTTCTCGAGCGCGTCTCTCGCTTCGTCGGTCACGTGCGTCAATGCGACTTCGGTGTGCGCCGATTCGGTCTTCAAAAGCTCTTGAAGCTTTCCCGATACGACGACCGAGCCTTTGCGCAAGATGCATACGCGATCGCAGAGCGTCTCGACGTCGCTGAGGATGTGCGTCGAGAAGAAAACCGTTTTATTGCGCGCGCGCTCCTCGAGGATCAAATCGCGTACGTCTTTTCGTCCGACGGGATCCAGACCGCTCATGGGCTCGTCGAGGATCAGCAAATCGGGATCGTGCACGAGCGCGGCGGCGAGACCGACGCGCTGAACCATGCCCTTCGAGAGGGCGCGCACGGGGCGATCGATCGCCTCGCCCATGCCGACGCGCGCGATGGTCTTCTCGACGCGCTCGTCGATCTCATTGCCGGGCACGCCGGACAGTTGCGCGCACAGCGTCACGAACTCGCGCGGCGTGAGATACGGATACACGTAAGGATTCTCGGGCAGGAACCCGACGCGCTTCATCGCGTGCGGCGACGGAATCGTCTCGCCGAAAATCGTCGCGCGCCCGCCCGTCGGAAAAATGAGGCCGGTGAGCATCTTGATCGTCGTCGTCTTGCCCGCGCCGTTCGGCCCGACGAATCCGAAGACTTCGCCGCGCGCCACCTCGAACGACACGCCGCGCACCGCTTCGACCTTCTTGCCGGAGAACGGTTTGCGAAATGTCTTTTTCAGATCGCTGACGACGACGACCGGCTCACTCATTGTCTTTCTCGGCCGGGGGCTTCGCCCCGAGCGCACCATCCGAATACTCGTGCAGCTTGTATTGGATTTTGCGCGTGGAGATGCCGAGAATCATCGCGGCCTTCGACGTCGATCCGCCGCACGCTTCGAGCGTCTTCAGGATCGCGCAGTTCTCGAGATCGGCGATGGTCGAGCCGGGAACGGGCGGCGTGCCGCCGGCGTCGGCTTCGCGCCCGCGGAGCTGCGCGGGCAAGTGGCGTTCTTCGATCGCGTGGCCGTCGCACAAAACCACCGCGCGCTCGATCACGTTCTCGAGCTCGCGCACGTTCCCGGGCCACGCGTAGCTCGCGAACGCCTCGAGCGCGTCCTCGGCGAATCGCGTCGATCGCACTGCCGTTCTCGTCGGCGTATTTGCGTCAAGAAGAAGCTCGCGAGGGCGGGCATGTCGCGCCTTGCGCTCGCGCAGCGGCGGAAGCTCGATGGGCGACGACGTTGAGCCGGTAGAACAGATCCTCGCGGAACGTGCCCGCTTTGATCTCCGCGCTGCGAGATCGCGGTTCGTCGCCGCGATGATGCGCACGTCGACCTTGAGCGTCTCGTTGCCGCCGACGCGCTCGAAGCGTCCGCTCCTGGAGCAAGCGCAGGAGCTTCACCTGCGTGCCGAGCGGGATCTCGCCGATCTCGTCGAGGAAGAGCGTGCCGCCGTCGGCTTGCTTGAAGCGGCCTTCGCGCCGCGACGACCGCGCCGGTGAACGCGCCGCGCTCGTGGCCGAAGAGCTCGCTCTCGAGGAGCGACTTCGGCGAGCGCCGCGCAGTTCAGGCGCACGAACGGCTTCTGTCGCGCGCGGCGACGCCGCGCATGGATCGCCTCGGCGATGAGCTCCTTGCCGGTGCCGCTCTCGCCGGTGATGAGCACGCTCGCGCGTGCTCGGCCCGACCTGCGCGACGAGCGTCGAGGACCTCGCGCATCTTCGGATCGTCGGTGACGATGTGCCCGAACGCGTTGCGCTCGCGCAGTCGATCGCGGAGCTGCCGCGTCTCCTGCACGAGGCGCGCCTTTTCCATCGCGCGCTCGATGACCGCGCCGAGCGCCTCGTATTCGAGCGGCTTCGTGAGGTAGTTCTCCGCGCCCTTCTTCACGGCCTCGACCGCGCTCGAGATCGTGCCGAACGCCGTCATGACGACGAACACCGCGCCCGGCGCCGCGGCGCTTCGCCTTGTCCATGAACGCGATGCCGTCGAGCCCGGGCATCTTCAGGTCCGTGAGGATCACGTCGGGCGCGAACTCTTCGAGCTTGCCGAGCGCCTTGAAGCCGTCGGCCGCGGTCTCGGTGTCGTACCCCTCGTCGTGCAGGATTTCGCTCAGCGCGGCGCGCGCGTTCGCCTCGTCGTCGACGATGAGAATCCGCCCACGTGAAGCCATCGTCCGCAGCTAGTGCCTTTCCCAAGGGGACAAAAGGGGTGTTACAACCGCTTGACGCCGAACCGGTAGTGCACGCGGCTCATCGCTGGCTTGCTTCGGGCTTCTTCGCTTGATGCGAACCGCGCTCGCGATGTTCCGCTTCGGGCGAAGCGTCCTGCGCAGCAGATCACGTTCGGAAGCTGGCGGCGGTCGCCGCGAGCGCGAATCCGCGAGCTACCGAGCAGCGCCCGCAGCCGACGACGGTCGAGCGGCAGCGAACGGCGCGACGGCACGACGCGCAACGACCGAGCTCGAAGCAGCGCAGCACCGCCAGAGACCCCGCCGACGGCGACGAGTGGGCCGAGCGCGATCGCGCGCGTCGACGAGTCAGAACACGCTCTGCGGGCGGCTCGGGTCTGCTCGCACACGCAGCACGGCGCAAGTCGGCGCGGCGCGGTCAGTTCCGCATCGAGCTTCATCGACCGAATCTTCATGTCGGCGGGCTTCCTGTGCACCGCGACGTACCCGTGCCAGAAACCAGACGGCACGCGGCCCGGTCACGACGGGCAACACTGAACCACATCGGCGCGACCGTCGGGCTCGGCGTCACGATCATCGACTAGCTCGAGGTTTACCTCGCGGCGAGCGCCAACGCGACCGGCGACAACAACAACCACCCGACGCTCCTCCAAGTGCTCGGCGACACGACGATCGGCGTGAAGGGCGCATACGACTTCGGCACGAAATGGTTCTGGCCGTTCGGCGGCAGCCGAGATGCACCTCCTCGGCGGCACCGGCGGCGTCGGTTTCTTCGGCAACGGCACGAGCGCGCGCTTCGTGCCTCGGCGCGACGGGCGACCTCCGCCAGCTCGCGAGCAAGATCCCGCTCCGCATCAGCTTGAACCTCTCCTACATCGTCGACAACTCCGGCGACGATCATCGCGGACACGGAGACGGCGCGCAAGGCGCCCGTCACGCGCATCGAGCGCTTCGGCCTCGGCGTCAATCGCGTCGATCACTTCGACGTGAACCTCGGCGCGGAGACGTTCGTCGCTCAACGATCGCATCCGTCCGTTCCTCGAGTACTCGCTCGTCGGCGCCGCGAACCGCCAGGGTTACGCGTGCCACACGAACAACCCGAGCGTGGACAACTGCCTCGCGAACGACGGCGACGTGCCGACGACGCTCACCATCGGCGCGCGCTTCTTCCCGTGGAAGAGGCTTCTCGCTCACCGCGGCGTTCGACATCGGCATGACCGGCGTTCAGAACTTCATCGAAGAGCTCGCGCCGCAAGCCGCCGTGGATGCTCTACATCGGCGCGGGCTGGGCGTCGACACGTGGGACCGCCCGCCGGTCGAGAAGATCAAGACGATCGAGAAGAAGGTCGATCAGCAAGGTCGTCCGCGGCCACATCAAGGGCTTCGTCCACGAGAAGGACAAGACGGAGAACGCCGCGGTCGCCGGCGCCGTCGTCGCGTGGGACAACCATCCCGAGCTGACGGCGCTCTACACGGGCCCGGACGGTCGCTTCACGACGCAAGAGCTCAACGAAGGCAACTACGCGTTCACCATCAAAGCGGACGGCTACAAAGACGGGCAGTGCGCGGCGACGCTCCACGAAGGCCGGCAACGACGTGCCAGCTCGATTGCCCGCTCGAGGCGCTCCCGCGCGTCGGCACGCTCCTCGGTCACGTGCATGACGCCGAGTCGAACGCGCGCCGTCCCGAGCGCCACGGTGAAGCTCAAGGACGCCACGGGCAAAGAGCTCGCGATCACCGCCGACTCGACCGGCGGCTTCCGCTTCGAAGGCGTCGCGCCGGGCGACGGCGAGATCACCGTCGACGCGACCGGCTACCTCGCCTACGTCGACAAGGCGACCGTCAAGGTCCGCCAAGAGGCGACGTCGATCCGATCATCCGCCACAAGCCGAAGCAGGCGCTCGTCACCGTCGGCGAAGAAGGAGATCACGATCAAGCAGCAGATCCAGTTCGCGCTCGACCAGCGACGTCATCCTGCCCGAGTCGACGCCGCTGCTCACCGAGATCGCGGACGTGCTCATCCGCAACCCGCGCATCAAGCGCGTCGAAGTTCAGGGCCACACGGACAACACCGGCACGCCCGAGCACAACCAAGACCTCAGCGAGCAGCGCGCGAGCTCCGTGCGCAACTGGCTCACGCACACGGCGTCGCGCCGACCGCCTCGTCGCGAAGGGCTACGGCCAGACGAAGCCGCTCGTCCCGAACGTGACGACGGCGAACAAGGCGAAGAACCGCCGCGTTCAGTTCATCATCATCGATCAGGACAAGCCCGCCGGCGGCGCGGCAGGCGGGCATACGGCCGTTCCGTTCTGAGTAAGACGGATTCGGAGACGGAGACGGACTCGGAGACGGGGACGGAGACGGAATCGGAGACGGGTTCGGATTCGGAGACGGAGATTGGGTGGCTGGTGAGGTTGGGCTCGCTCGGCTGATCCAGTTTCGCGCCGTGCTCGGACGCGTCAAGGACGACGCCTTCGGCGTCGCCGCCTGCGGCGGTTGCTTCGCAATCCTTGACACGTCCTCCGCGCGGCGCGGTGCGGGTGGTGCCTTCCGACAGAAGGCGAAAGGAACCATCCATGCTGCGAATTTACGAAACGTCGCTTTCGATGATCAGGCGGTTGCGAGGCGTGATTGCGACCGTGGAGCGTCGAGATTCGGATCTTGCGCGTCAGCTTCGGCGCGCGGCGAGTAGCGTTGCGCTCAACATCGCGGAAGGCTCATACGCGCGCGGGCGCAATCGACCGATGCTTTACAACGTCGCACTCGGTTCTGCGAAAGAGACGAGAGCTTGCATCGATGTGGCGATGTCGCTCGGCTACGTTGATGCGTTCGATCGAGAGCTCGACTCGGAGCTCCATTCGATCTGCGCGGTGCTTTACCGACTCACGAGGTGAGTTGGTAGAGCGTGGCAAATTCGGTCGAGACGATCGCGAAGCACTTCGTCGACCGTCTCGACGTGATCGAAGACCGCCGCGACATCGAGGCATGCGCGGACTTCTTGAGTCGAGCCGAGAGCGGTGCGAAAGCGCATGCGCTCGTTCCCGCCACTCGAACTGCTCAAGGCTCGGCGAAGCCGACCGCCGCAGGCGGCTTGGCCTTGATCAGCCCGAGCACCGTGCCACGATGAGAAACCCGAGCAAGACGGACGCGGGGTCGGATTCGGAGTCGGAGACGGAGACGATTACGACGAGCTCGCAATCCTCGCGAGCTTGTCCGAAATTCTGAACACCGCGAGAAGCACCTCGAGCAGCATGCGCCCGATGGCAAACGCCACGGCGGACGCGAGCACGACGACCGGCACGAGCGCGATCGACGTCGCGATCTGCTGACCGCTTCCGCCCACGATCGCCGCCGCCACGCGCACGAGCGACGCGAGCACGCCCGCCGCGAGCGCTGCGATGAGCATCACGTACGCGAGCTTCACGAGCTTCATCGTCATCACGCGTTCGAAATTCAGATCGAGCGCCGACTGACTGACGAAGATGGGCTCGTCGTCGTCGGGATCGGGCGGCGGCTCGGCGAACCAACGCGCGGTGAGCAAACGATCATCGACTTTGATGCCGAGCGTGTCGTCCGGGAGCTCGAGCTCTGCGGGCACCACCACATCGGGCGGCGGCGGAGTCGCCACGTCCGCTTCCGCCAAGAATCGATCGAGCGGCACCCACTCCAACGACCCAACGCGCGTGACGAGCATCGTCGTCTTCAATCTGCCGATGCGCACGCCCTTGCGGATCTTGCGCAAGCTCACAGGCTTGCTCTCCGCGTTCGTGTCGGGATCTCTCGCTACCCAGATTTCGGCTCGCTCGTCCATGAGCGGAGCATAACGGTCACTTCATGCCGATGTATGCGTCCGTGATTCGCGTCGGCGTTGTCGGTGGTTGGCCGCGGACGATTTTCGGCAGCACGTCGAGCCCTTCGATGACGTCGGCCCGAAATCGTATAGAGCTGATTGAGCGACGGATACGCGACGAACGTGATGAAAAATTGCGATCCGTTCGAGTTCGGCTGGCCCGTGTTCGCCATGCCGACGATGCCTGCGTCGTCGAAATTGTACTGCGGCGTGACTTCGAGCCCGAACGAGTAACCGGGACCGCCCGTGCCCCACGTGCTCGGCGCGCCCGAGATCGTGTTCGGGTCGCCCGACTGCGCCATGAACTGATCGATGACGCGATGAAACGCGATGCCGTCGTAGAAATGGTTGAGCACGAGGAACACGAACGAGTTGCACGCGATCGGCGCGACCTGCGAGAGCAGATGAAGCACGATGCGGCCCGCGTCGGTGTCGAGGACGGCGACGTAGTCGTGTGTTCCGTCGATCACTTGCTGCGCCTTTGCGAATTTGTACGTGGGCGCGTCCGCGAGGTACGCCATCTCGGTGTAGCCGGCCGGCAAATACGGACCCGCCTCGACTGCCGCGTCCGACGCGTCGGGGTTGCTTCCGCTGTCGTTCGTGGTTTGAGTAGGCGAGTTCGAGCACGCGCACGCGAGCGCGGAGAGCACAACGAAAGAAAGACGTCGCATGAGCCAAGCTTACTCCAACTCGGCGGGGGCTCCGCCCCCAAACCCCCACGAGAGCCTCGGCCCGCTCCGCTCCGCTCCGCGGGTCTCGGTCGTTTCGGATTTCGTTTGCCCATGGTGCTTCATCGGAACGCGCCGATTGGCCCAAGTCTTGGCAAAACGTGAGGCCAGCATCACATTCAAGCCGTTCCTGCTCGACCCCACCATTCCGCCCGAAGGCACCGATTTGCGCGCGCACCTCGCGAAGAAATTCGGCGCCGTTCCGGACTCGATGTTCAAGCGCGTCGAGGAGGTCGCGCGCGATGCGGGCATCCCGCTCGATTTCTCCAAAGTGACGCGTTACCCGTCGACGCTCGCCGCGCTCGCGATCGTGCGCCACGCGAAACCCGAGACGCATCCAGCGCTCACGTCCGCGATCTTCGATGCGTACTTCCTCGGGAGCCGCGACATCGGCGATCCCGAAGTTCTCGCCGACATCGCGAGCGCGCACGGCTTCGATCGCGACGAAGCGCGGTGCATCGCGCGCGACGCGAGCGAGCTCGATGCCGCCCGCGAAGAAGCGCAGGAGATGGCCGCGGAAGGGATCCGCGGCGTGCCGTTCTTCATCTTCAACGATCGCGTCGCGGTGTCGGGCGCGCAGCCGGCCGCCGTGTTCGAGCAAGCCCTCGAGAAGTCACTTTCGCTTGGGTAAGCAGTCGTATCCGCACTCGCACGCGTGATCGACCAGCATGAGCGTCTTCTTGCGCGCATCGGCGAGCAGATCGCCGGCTTCTTTGTCCGTCGGCGCGATCGCGATCCAAATCGCGTCCGACGTTCCGTTCGTGCGACCTTTTCCCGTCGCCGCGTCGACGCCCGCGTAGAGCGTGAGGGTTGCGATCGCGAGATTCGACGCGTGACCGTGCGCGGTGGACTCGGCGTGCCATTCGTCGATCTTGTTCATCGCGGGCGAGTCCCACGCGACCATCCCGTTCACGAACGTCGCGGCGGCCTTCGCGTACGAGTCGCCCTCGTGCGCGGGATATGCGAGCGCGACGAGTCGGTTGTCTTTGCGCGCGACCGCGCCGTCACCGAGCTTCGTCACGGTGAACCCGTCGGGCGGAGTCCACGTCTGGTGCCCCTTGCACAACAACACTCCACCCGTGACCCGCTCGCGCGCAGGCGCGCCGCCATCGAGCTCGACGAGCGTCGCGGGCGGAGGCGCATCGGGCGGAGCGACGATCTCTTCGGCCGTCCCCTTGACCACCGCCGCATCGATCGCGGTGCTCTCGTTCGAATGACAAGCGAACAAGAAGATGGGCACGACAAACCGCTTCATCGCCAACGTTGTACGCGAAATGGCCGGTTTTCTTTCTCTTTCCGTCCCCCTTGATCGCCCACCCAGACGAGGCTATTAAAGCGCGCCCCAGTGAAGGGAGTCGTTGGCTCTTCACAGGAAACGGAGTTCCGCACGCGGACCCCACCCGGGGCGCCGCGTTTTTTTTTGCCCATGCAAACCATGACCGAAACCAAGTCCCCCCTCGTGGATCTCGCGCGAATTCGCGCGGTGATCGAGCCCGTCGCTCGCGCGCACGGGGCGGATGTGGTGTCGCTGGAGCTCAAGAACGAAAGCGGTTGGGTGCTTCGTGTGTTCGTCGAAAAGACGGGCACCGAAAGCGCGGATCTCGAGCTTTGCGCCGGAATTTCTCGCGATCTCTCACCCGCGCTCGACGTCGCGGACCTGATCCCGCAGCGGTACAGCCTCGAGGTCAGCTCGCCGGGGCTCGAACGTCCGCTCCACGCCGAGGCGGACTTCGTCCGCTTCGCGGGCCGCAAAGCGAAAATCAAGCTCGCGCACGCTTCGGCATCCACCCAAAAAGTCTTCGTCGGCACGCTCGGCGCCGTGGCGAACGGAAAGCTCACCGTCACCGAAGGCACGCGAGACCACCAGGTCCCGCTCGCCGACATCGAGAAAGCGCGCCTCGTCTTCGAGATCACCAAAGGTTCGAAAAGGAAATGACCATGGCTGCACAGTCCGCACCGCAGACACCCGATCTCAACCTCCTCCAGGCCATCGAAATGGTCGCCAAGGAGAAGGGCATCGATCGCCTTCGCCTCGTGAAGACGATCGAAGAGGCGATCTTGAAAGCCGCGCAGAGCGTGTTCGGTCCGAACCGCGAGCTCGAGGCGCGCTTCAACGAGGACAACGGCCAGGTCGACCTCTTCCAATACATGACGGTCGTGGACGATCCGTCGGATGACGATCGCGAGATCGCGCTCGAAGACGCGCAGCAAGCGGGTCTCGAGGCGGAGCTCGGCGAAGAATTGGGCTTTCAGATTTTCTGGCACCCGACGGACGCGAAGAAAGCGGCCGAGCAGGACAAAGAGTTCGGCGATTTGCTCCGCGTGAAGCAAGCGCGCGCGGCGTTCGGGCGCATCGCAGCGCAGACGGCGAAGCAAGTTCTCCTTCAACGCGTCCGCGACGAAGAGCGCGATCTCATCTTCAACGAGTTCAAGGATCGCAAAGGCAAGCTCATCAAGGGCACGGTTCGCAGGTTCGAGAAGGGAAACAACCTCATCGTCGATCTCGATCGCACCGAGGGCGTTCTTCCGTTCCGCGAGCAGACGCCGCGCGAGACGTATCGTCCGGGCGATCGCATCGTCGCGTACATCAAAGACATCGACCGCGAGGCGCGCGGCCCGCAGATCATCTTGTCGCGCAGCGATCCGCGTCTCGTCGAGCGCTTGTTCGAAGCGGAAGTGCCCGAGATTTACGAGGGCATCGTGAAGATCGTCGCGTGCGCGCGCGAGCCGGGCGCTCGCTCGAAGATCGCGGTCACGTCGCGCGATGCGGACGTGGATCCGGTCGGAGCGTGCGTCGGCATGAAGGGCTCGCGCGTGCAAGCCGTCGTGCAAGAGCTCCGCGGCGAGAAGATCGACATCGTTCCGCACGACAAAGATCCGGCGCGCTTCGTGTGCGCGGCCATTCAGCCGGCCGAAGTGAACAAGGTCATCGTCGACGAAGCCGATCACCGCATGGAGCTCGTCGTCCCCGACGAGAAGCTCTCGCTCGCGATCGGTCGCAAAGGTCAGAACGTGCGCCTCGCGGCCCAGCTCACGGGCTGGAAGCTCGACATCATCAGCGAAGCGAAATTCAAGACGATGGAGGAGATGGCCATCTCCACGCTCCAGCGCACGCCGGGCGTCACCGAGCAGATCGCGCGCAGCATGTATCGCGCGGGATTCCGCGCGGTCGAAGAGCTCGCGGACGCGAGCGACGCGGAGCTCGCGGGCATTCCGGGCGTCGGCACGGTCGAAGCGGCGCAGCGCCTCAAGACCGACGCGGACCAAACGCTCGAGGTGCTCCGCTCGGAGCGCATCGACGCGGCGAAGTCGTCGGCCGAGCCGCTCGAGCCACGCGCGCGCCTCCTTCTCGTGAAGGGCATCGGCGAGCGCACGGCGACCCTCCTCGAAGAGGCCGGTTACAAATCGGTCGAAGACGTCGCGCGTGAAGACGAAGACAAGCTCTCGCAGAAGGCGGGCCTCGGCGCGCCGAAAGCGAAGTCCGTGAAGACGGGCGCCGCGCAGTTTCTCGCGGGCGAGTGGAAATCGATCGAAGACGCGCGCAAGCGTGTCGCGGCAGCGCCTCCTCCGTCGTCCGTGGAGCAACCCAAAGCATGATGATGACCGAGCACCAACCCAAGAAGTCCGAGCGCACGTGCGTCGGGTGCGGAAAGCACGCCGAACCGAATGCGCTCGTGCGTTTGGTGCTTGGACCGGACGCCTCCATCGCCGTCGATGCGGCCGGTGGTGCGTTCGGGCGCGGCGCGCACGTGCACGCTTCGCAAGATTGCATCGCGCGCGCGTGCAAGGGTGGTTTGTCGAAAGCGTTCCGCACGGAAGTGAAAGCGGACGCCGAGAAGTTGCGAAGCGAGATCCGCGAAGCGTACGAGCGACGCGCGATCGGGATCATCCTCGGCGCGCGTGGCGCAGGACACCTCGCGCTCGGCGCGGACGCATCGCGCGACGCGATGAAAGCGGGCGCGCGGCTCGTCGTCCTCGCGTCGGATGCAGGAACGGTGACCAAAGACTTCGAACGCGCCATCGCGGAGGGGCGCGCAGCGAGCTTCGGAACGAAGGCATCGCTGGGTGAAATGTTCAAAACGGGCGAGACGGCGGTGTTCGCGGTGTGTCACCAAGGTGTCGCACGTGCGCTTCAAGATGTGTTGTCGATCGGGCAGGTGAGCGAATGAGCAAGGTGCGCGTATACGAAGCGGCGAAGCAGTTGAACGTCGACCCGAAAGCGGCCGTTGCGCTCTTTCAGGCAATTGGCATCAACGACGTTCGCAATCACATGAGCTCCGTCGAGGTCGAGGCCATCGAGCGGGTGAAGCGTCACCTCGAGAAGCAGAAGACGCACGACGTCGTCGAGGAGCGCGTGCGCAACGACGGCCGCGTGATCAAGCGGCGCGCGGTGGCGAAGGCCGGCGCGCCCTCCGAGCAAGCTCCGTCGGTCCACGGTAGGGCGTCATCGCCGCAAATCCCTGCGCCCGCGCCGAGCGTTCCGCGCGCGCGCGTGTCCGAAAAGTCGATCGCGATCGAGCCCGCCACGCACGACGCAGGTCACAACGGTCACGGCACGCACACCGAAGAAGCAGCCGTCCCGACGCCGAAGAAGAGCTCGCGTCGCGCAGTCGAGAGCACGCGCGATGTCGGCGCAGCCTCATCGCCGCAAATCGCTCCGCCCGCGAAGAGCTCGCGCAAGCTCGTGACGGAAGACGCTCGTGACGTGGTTGGGGCGCCCGCGGCTCCAGCCGAGCCCGAGCTGCCCGTCGTCGCTGCATCAGCTGCAGCAGAGCCCGAGCCTGCGCCTACTCCCGTGGCAGCGCCGCCGCCGAAGCCCGAGCCGATCGCCGCTGCGCCCGAGCCCGCGCAACCCGCCAACGAGCCCGCGCCCGCGCCGCGCGTCCAACGCACCGGCGTCGAATATTGGACCGGCCGGCCCGGCGTCCCGATGCCCACGCCCGCGAGCGCGCAGCGCACCGCGATCGGCGGCGGCCCCGCGAGCTCGATGCCTCGCCGCGTTCAATACGATCCGCGCGCAGGCTCTGGTCCCGCGCGCGGCATGCGTCCGGGTGGCCCGATGCGTCCGATGATGGGACGCGGTCCCGGCGGTCGCAACCGCATGATGGGTCGCGGCGGCGGTGGCGGCGGCGGCGACACGACGCCGCGCAAGCCGGGCGGTTCGACGCAGGAGATGTCCGCGCACAAGAAGCGCGTTCGCATCGAAGAGAACATCACGCTCTCGTCGATGGCCGCGAAGATGAGCCTCAAGTCGACCGAGCTCTTGATGAAGCTCCTCGGCATGGGCATGACGGGCGTCCACATCAACTCGACGCTCGACGCGGACACGGCGAAAATTCTCGCGAGCGAGTTCGGCTGGGAAGTCGAAGACGTCGCGGTGAGCGACGAGGCGGCGCTCGCGGAAGCACGCGCTGGCGAAGAGACGACGGAAGAGGCCGACGCCAACATCGTCGTGCGTCCGCCCGTCGTCACGGTGATGGGCCACGTCGACCACGGCAAGACGAGCTTGCTCGACAAGATCCGCAAAGCCAACGTCGCGAGCGGCGAGGCCGGCGGCATCACGCAGCACATCGGCGCGTACAAAGTCTCGACGGACCACGGCACGATCGTCTTCTTGGACACGCCGGGCCATGAGGCCTTCACGGCGATGCGCGCGCGCGGCGCGAGCGCGACGGACCTCGTCGTCCTCGTCGTCGCCGCCGACGACGGCGTCATGCCGCAAACGAAGGAAGCCATCTCGCACGCGAGGGCCGCCGACGTTCCCATCATCGTCGCGGTGAACAAGATCGACAAACCGAACGCGGAGCCCGAGCGCGTGAAGCGCGAGCTCGCCGATCTCGGTCTCGTCCCCGAAGAGTGGGGCGGCGACACGATGTTCGTCAGCGTCTCCGCGCTGACGGGCGACGGCATCCCCGAGCTCCTCGAGCGCATCTCGCTGCAAGCCGAGGTCATGGAGCTCAAGGCAAACCCGAACTTGCCCGCGAGCGGCATCGTCCTCGAGGCGCTCCTCGATCGCGGTCGCGGCGCCGTCGCGCGCGTCCTCGTCCAAGACGGCACGCTCCGCACGGGCGACTTCGTCCTCGCGGGCCCCGGCTTCGGAAAAGTCCGCGCGATGACGAACGAGCACGGCAAGAACATCGCCGAAGCCGGTCCGTCGACGCCCGTCGAAATCCTCGGCCTCGCCGAAGTCCCCGGCGCGGGCGATCCGCTCCACGTCGTCCTCGATCCGAAGAAGGCGCAAGAGATCGCCGAGAGCCGCAAAGGCAAGCTCGCCAAATCGCTCATCCCGGCCGAAGCGCGCGTCGACCTCGCAGGCATCATCGATCGCCTCAAAGAGAGCGAGATGCTCGAGCTTCGCATCATCATCAAAGGCGACGTTCAAGGATCGGTCGAAGCAGTCGCGAGCGCGCTCTCGCGTCTCTCCACCGATCGCGTGAAGCTCGCCATCATCCACGCGGCGGTCGGCGCGATCACCGAAGGCGACGTGAACCTCGCCATCGCGTCGAAGGCGATCATCATCGGCTTCAACGTGCGGCCCGCGGGCAAAGCGTCGTCGCTCGCCGAAGAGAACGACATCGAGATCCGCCTCTACAACATCATCTACAACGCCGTCGACGACGTGCGCTCCGCGATGGAAGGTTTGCTCCCCGCGAACCTCGTCGAGAAGATGCACGGCAAAGCCGAAGTCCGTCAGCTCTTCAAGATCAAGGGCACGGTGATCGCGGGTTGCTACGTCACGCAGGGCACGTTCAAGCGCGGCAGCGAAGCGCGCGTCCTCCGCGACAACGTCGTCGTCTTCACCGGCAAGGTGGGCTCGCTCCGCCACTTGAAGGACGACGTCAAAGAAGTCCCCGAAGGCATGGAGTGCGGCATCAGCGTCGACGGCTTCACCGAGCTCAAAGAGAAGGACATCATCGAGTCCTTCGAGGTCGAGCAGGTCAAGCAGAAGCTCTGACAGACGTCTGTCGTATTTCGACAGACAGTCTGTTGCCGTCAGCGTTTGAGCTGCTTGCGGACCTTCTTCACGAAGGTCTGCGTGACCTGACCGTGCGTGTCCTCGTGCTCGACCGTCTCGCGGATCAAGCGCGCCTTCACCTCGGGCGAGGAGAGGCTCGCGTTGATCTCGTTCGTGAGGAGCATGCCCGAAGGCGACGTCGGCATGCGCGGCCCCGCGGCGGCGGCAGCGGCTTTGGTGACGGGCGGCTTGTGATGCGACGGCTTCGTCTTCGTCACGTCGTGAAACCCCGTCGTGTCTTGCCGGCGCCCCGAACCGTGACAGCCGGGACAAGTCGTGTGGCTGCCGAACGCATTCGCGATGCGGCCATCGCCTCCGCAGATGCCGCAGACCGTCAGTTCGTCTTTCATCGCCGGACCATACGCGTTTTCGTGACATAAGAGCGGCAACTTCAATGAGCAAGCTCGAGGAGCTCATCGGTCGCGTGTCGCGGCTCAGCGTGCGGAGGCTCGGGCCGCCCGGCGCTTTTCTCGCAATCGACGACACGGACGTGGTCTTGCTCCCGAACGCAGAGGTGCCCGCGAATACGCACGAAGGCGACGAGCTCGAAGTCTTCGTGCACTTCGACTCGGAAGATCGCCCGATCGCGACGCTGCGCACGCCCGCGCTCATGCTCGGCCAAGTCGCGTTCTTGCGCGTGACCGACGTGACGTCGTTCGGCGCGTTCGTCGATTGGGGTCTCGTGAAGGAGCTCCTCGTGCCGCGCGGCGAGCAGACGCGCGAGATGTCCGTCGGCGACAGACATCCGATCGGGCTCATCGTCGACGACACGGGTCGCCTCGCCGGGACGATGCGCGTGAGCGAGATGCTCCGCGCGAAGCCGACGTACGCGGAAGGCGAGTGGGTGCGCGGCGAAGCGTGGCGAAGCGATGAAGCGGGCGTGTACGCGATTGTCGAGCGCACGTGCGTCGGTCGCCTGCCCGCGAGCGAGCCGAACACGCTCTCGCGCGGAGACGCCGCGCGCTTCCGCGTCACGAACGTCCTCCCCGACGGAAAGATCGAGCTCTCGCTCCGCGCCGAGGCGCACGAAGAGCTCGAGAGCGACGCGCGTCACATCCTCGAGGTGCTCTCGCGCGCAGATGCGGCAGCGAAGGTCGGCGACCGCTCGAGCCCCGAAGAGATTCGCAAGGCGTTCGGCTTGAGCAAGAAAGCGTTCAAGCGCGCTGCTGGGCATCTCCTCAAACAGAGGCTCATCGACATCGACGCCGCGGGCATTCTCGTCGTTCGCATTCAGCCGCCGTCGTCCAAAGGCGGCGGCATGCCGCCGTAGGGCGGTGGCGGCATGTGGTACTCGTCGTCCACGACGTCTTGCGATGCGTCTTTCGGATTCGCGCCGTCGGTCGTGCCGTCAGTCGCGGAGCCGTCTTTCGTCGCGCCGTCCGCGCCGTTCGTCGCATCCGTTTTCGTCGACCCGTCGCCGTCCGTCGACCCGCCGTCACCAGATTCGATCACACCGCCGCACGCGACGGTGATGGCGGCGGTCGCGACGAACATCGCCGCGCGCGAGCATCGCGGTCCACGAACGCGCGGAGTCGCAACGACCGGCGCGCCGCAGAAGTGACACGTCGGTCGACCGTCGCGACGCACGTGACGCATGCATGACTCGCAAAGAAAAACACCGCTCATCGCGACCTACCTTTCACAGCGTCCTCAAGAAAGCGATCAGCTTCGCGCGATCGCTCGCGTCGAGATCCAATCCGAAAACGTGGCCCGCGATCGGCGCGCCGAGGCGGCTCACGTAAGTCGGGCTCGTGCGCGACGGATCGAACATCTCGTCGAGCGACGAGATGCTCGCATCGTGCAACAAGAGTGGTCTCGTCGACACGCCGAGCAGCGACGGCACGCGATAGTTGCCCGTTCGGCGATCGAGCGAGAGACCCACGACCGGATCCGTTCCGACGACGTCGAGCGGCACGGGAGGCCCCGTGTATTTTGGTGGGACATGACACGCCGCGCACTCGGTGCCGAACACGGCGCGTCCCGCGAGCTCGTCATCGGTCGAAGGCTCGCGCGTCGCGAGCGTGTCCGCGAGGGACCAGACGTACGTCGCGAGCGCGAGTGCGACCTCGCGCGGAGGTCGCGTGGTCTGCAAGCTGTCCGTGATGAGCAGCGTCTCGAGGCGCACGGCGAGCGTCGCGAGATCGCGCTGCACGACGCTCGCGGTGTGATGCAAAAATCCGAGATTGCGCACCGGGCGCAGATCCGGAATGCGAACGGGCTCGGTGCCTTGCTCGGTGGTCACATCGACGCGACCCGGGCCCCACGCGAGGAGCGTCGTTCGCGGATCTTGTCCGTTCGATGCGTCGATGATCAGCTTGCCGAGATCGAGCGACGCGTTCGTCACGCCGATCGACAGTGATCCGTTGCGTTCGATCGCGTGGCACGTCGCGCACGTGTATGCGATCGCGATCGAACCATCGTTCGCGCGCACGCGAACGAGCCCACCGACCCCGCGCGCCTGGTCGGACCAAAACCCGTAGCTCGATGCGTTGCCCGCCGCGACGAGCGCGGTCTCGGCGCTCGTCAGCGTCTCGACGGGATAGCGAAAGAACGCGTCTTCTCCGAGCGCGAGTGGATCGGCGCCCCGCGCGAGCGACGCGGCAGTCGCGGAGAGCGGCGCGGTGGGCGTCGGGGCGAGCGCCGCCGTCAGTGGCTCGGACGTTGGATTCCATTCGGGGAGCGAATCCCAGTCGTCTGTTCGTCCAGTCGCGTAGTGCGCGAGTCGCAGAGAGGAGTAATCGTTGCTCGGGTTGACGAGCGACGCCTCGAGCGTCGCGCGCCGCGCGTTGACGTCGTCGAGATAGCCGGGCGCGAGCGAAGAGCTGCACGCAAGGAGAATGACGGCCGAAGCGAGACGAGCACGCACACTCTTTGGAATCACGAACGCGTGATGCGGTCAACGCGGCATGGCGTCGCGCGGTAACCTCAGCTCGGCTCGGGCTCGAGGCCTGCCGTGCGAAGCAGGCCTTCGAGGTGCGTCGAGATCGTTCCCGGTTGCGCGCCATGCGTGGGAACGGCGTGCGGCGCGATCGCTTCTTGGATCCGTTCGCGCGCGACGTGAAGGCGCCACGCGATCGTTCCGCGCGAGCACTTTTGGACGACGGCGGCCTCTCCGTTCGACAAACCTTGAAGCGTGACGAGCACGATCGTCGTTCGCATTTCGGCGGGGAGCGCGTCGAGCGCGCGGAGCACGCGGACGTACGTTTGCCGTAGCTCCGCGGCGCGCCGTGGATCGCCGCCGGCGTCCGCTTCGATCGCGCGCTCGATGCGGGGATCATCGTCGTCGATCGACGACTCGCTGCGACGCGCGTGTGCGCGACGCGCGTCGAGCGCGCGGTTCACGGTGAGTCGATACACCCACGTGAAGAACTCGCTGCGACCCTCGAATCGATCGAGGCCGTGGAACGCGCGAATGAAGACGTCTTGCGTGATGTCGTCCGCGTCGCTCTCGGAGCCGCTCAAGTGCAGCGCGAGCGCGAAGATGCGTTTGCGATAACGTCGAACGAGATCGCCGAACGCTTGCGTGTCGCCGGACTTCGCGCGCGACACGAGGCTCGCGGCCGTCGCCGCCTCGATTTGTGCGCGCGTGATGGGCATCTCACCTCATTAGACGTCCGAAGCGCGCCAAGGGTTGGAAAAATCGCACACCCGCATTTCGCACAAACCGCCTTGTTTTCTGGGCCGTCCGAAGATGCATGAGCATGGAAGGTCGGAGCGACAAGGTAGGTAACGAGAGCAGTGTTCTCTTTTCGTTGGCGATGCTGACGCAGCAAGCCGAGCCGCAGAAGCCCGTTTCGGCGACGCCTGGAGCCGACGTCGCGATGCTCAGCGTGGGCGACGCGTTCGCTCCCGCGCTCGTCGCGCCCGTCATTCCGGAGTTGCGAGATGCGCACCGCGCGAGTCGCGCGCCCGTCGCGATCGCTGCCGTCGCGGCTGTGCTCGTCGTCGGAAGCGGGCTCTTCGCGGCCGTGCGCATGGCGCGTCCGTTGGAGCACGCGACGGTCGCGGTCGCTCCGACGATCGCAGCGAGCGCGACGCCTGTCGTCGTGACGACCGAGACGCCTGTCAAGCCCGTCGCGTCCGTCGCGCCGCCGACGACGCACGTGGCAACGCCGCCGCCGCGATCGCAAATCACGAGCACACCGATTCCCTCGGCGACGCAGAGCGCTCCCGCGTGCGAGCCGAGCGAGTCTCCGCTCGCGTGCAACATCCGTCTCGCCGCGGGCGGAGACAAGCACGCCGCGTTCGATCCCAACGCCGCATCGCGCGCGCTCTCCGCCGTCGATGTCTCCACGTGCAAGCGCGACATGGGCGGCACCGGTCACGTGAAGATTACGTTCGAATCATCGGGCACCGCAACCGCAGCCACGGTCGACTCGTCATCGCTCACCCCAGCCGTCACGCGCTGCATCGAGCAGCGCTACCGCACCGCGAAGGTTCCTGCGTTCGCGGGCTCGCCGATCACGGTTGGAAAATCATTCACGCTGCGTTGACGCTCTTGACGCTCTCGGCTCGGTGCTTACGGATGTCGGCGAGGTGATTCCATGTTGACCACTTGGGACGCCGTCTCGACGCTCGATCGCATGTTCGACGACATGATGCGACCGGCGCGTGGAGCGGCAACGCATGCTCGCAGCACGAATTTCACACCGGACCACGACGTCCGCGCGACCGAAGAAGAGCTCGTGCTCGCGTTCGATTTGCCCGGCGTGAAGCGAGAAGATCTCGACGTCACGCTCCATCAGCACGTGCTGACGGTGAAGGGCGTACGCAAGCTCGACAAAGGCGAGCGCACGTTCTCGCAGTCGTTCACGCTGCCGACCCAGCTCGACGAATCGAAGCTCGGCGCGGAGCTCACGGACGGCGTGCTCACCGTGCGCATCCCCAAGCAGCCGAAGGCGCAGCCCGTCAAGATCGAGATCGCGACTCAACCGAAGTGAAGTGAACTGAAGTAGAACGCGATCATGTCGATCGCGTTCTACGGAATGGGTTTGCTCGGTTCGGGCTTCGTGCGCGCGATGCGAAAGCGCGGCGAAGAGGTGCACGTGTGGAGCAGAAGCGCCGAGAAGGCGCGTGCGCTCGCGGAGGTCGGCGCGAAGCCGTATGGCGATCCGGCGGCCGCCGCGCGCGGCGCTTCGCGCGTTCACCTGACGCTCTCCGATGATGCCGCCGTCGACGAAGTGCTCGAGCGCGCGCGTTCGGGATTCGAGCCGAACGCGATCATCGTCGATCACACGACGACCTCGCCGGATGGCGCCGCGGCGCGCGCGAAGCGTTTCGCTTACGTGCACGCGCCGGTGTTCATGGGTCCGCAGAACGCGCTCGAGTCGACCGGCGTGATGATGGCTTCGGGCGATCGCGCGCGTTACGACGCGGTCGCGGATGCGCTCGCGAAGATGACGGGCAAGGTCGTCTATCTCGGCGAAGCGCCCGATCGCGCGGCGACGTTCAAGCTGATGGGCAACGCGTTCTTGATGGCGCTCACCGGTGGGCTCACCGACGTGCTCACGATCGCGAAAGCGGAAGGCGTCGCGCCCGCCGACGCGCTCGCGCTGTTCGAGTGGTTCAATCCCGGAGCGACGCTCGGCGCGCGCGCGAAGCGGATGCTCGATGCGCCGAAGTCCGCCGCGTCGTGGGAGCTCGCGATGGCGCGCAAGGACGCGCGCATCATCATGGAGGTCGCGGAGCATGCGGGGCTTCCGCTCGTGCTCGTGCCGGCGGTCGCAGCCACGATGGATCGCTTCATCGCGACAGGTCACGCGAAAGACGACTGGACGATCATCGCCAAAGACGTCGTGTAGCGCGCTGCACACGCGGAAGCGGCGCGCTGCACAGCACGCTCGCTCGAGCTTCACGATCACGCGGGAAATCCCGCGAAATCGCGCTCGGCATCGCGCTTGCTCTAGCTCCTGAACAATGAGAGAGACCATGCGCAATGAGCGAAGGAAGCTCACTTTGATGCTCGGGTTCGCGCTCGCCTGTGCGCCGTCGTCGTCGTCGTTCGACTTCGACGTCAAAGGCGACATGAACGAAACCGTCGAGGGCACGGGCGGCGCGACGGGCGAGATTGACAACGCCGGCAACTTGGCGCTCGACGACGCGCAGTGGTCGCTCAATCTCAAGCTGCCTGGCAGCATCACAACGGCCACGGTCGGCTCGGGTATCGGCGGCTTCGCCCTCGTCGTGAAGGCAACGGGCGACACCTTCACGACGGCGTCCGGCGGCACGTGCGACGTCAACGTCTCGCCGCACCAATCGTCGAACGGCAGCACCGTGAAGATGACGTTCTATTGCACCGGGCTCGTGTCCGTCGATGGCTCGAAGACGATCGACATCGCGAACGGCGCGCTCCACACGCTGATCGACGACGCGTCGAACGATCCGAATCTCGCCTGGCCCTGGCCCTAGTGATCTGAGTATGTTCCACCTGCGATGCACGTCGGGGTTCTCAAGCTCACGTTTCACATTCCGCACGCGCGCTCGCTGAAGGACAAGCGCGCCGTCGTACGGAGGTTTCGCGATCGCGTGCGCGCGCGCTTCGACGTGTCGATCGCGGAGGTCGCCGCGCAGGATCTTCCATCAACGCGCAGTCTTCGGCGTCGCGGTCGTTTCGTCGGACGCCGCGGTGTGCGATTCGTTGCTCGAGCAAGTCGCGCACGAAGCCGAGACGCAACCGAACGCGGTGCTCACGGATCGCTCGACGGAGCTCATCGCGATGGGAGACGAACTCTGATGCCGGGCCCCAAGCGCTCCGTTCGCGTCGGCGGCCAGCTGAAGGTCGCGCTCGCCGAGCTCCTCACGCACGACGTATCCGATCCGCGTCTCGCGGGAATCGTCGTCACGCGCGTCGAGCTCACCGACGATCTCGCGCTGCTCACCGCGCACATCCGCATGCTCGAAGGCGGCGACGACGAAAAAAAACGCGCCCAAACGATGCGCGCCCTCGAGCGCGCGAGCGGCATGCTCAAGCGCGAGCTCGCCTCACGCGTGAAGACGCGCATCGTCCCCGAGCTCCGCTTCTTCTACGACGCAGGCCAAGACCACACGACGCGCGTCGAAGCGCTGCTCCGCGAGATCCAGTCCGAGAAGAAGCACTGATCATTTCAGGTGGGCGACGTACCAGTTGCCGCGCCACGCGATCATCTCGGGGATTTCGATTCGGCGGACGCGGCCGTCGATGGTGAACGTGAGCGTGCTGCGCGTCGCGCGCCAGACGGGCTCTTTCCAGTCGTGCTTGCGTGGGACCGCGCGTTGCGGATTTTGTCCCAGGCTGAACGAGACGAAGACCGCTTGCTCGATGCCCTTTTCGTGGCGATGAATGCGCGCGATGTGCGCGGCGAACGTGTTCTTGAATTTTCCGTCGTAGAGCGTCGCGGGATCTTGCGCGTCGCGCGCGGCGATGAACGCTTCGCGCGGGAGGACGATGTCGGCCGCGAGCGACGCGTCGTTCTGTGCGATCGCTTCGAGCAAGTGTCGCGCGCGCAGATCGAGATCCGATCCGGCGTCGGGGAAATCGTCGAAGCTCGCGGCGGCCGCCGCGGCGTCGATGGTGGCCGGTGGCGCGTCGAGCGCCGCGTCTTTCACGACGGTTTGCGCGTCGGGCTTGGGTGGCGTCGTCGAGGTCGTCGTGTCGTCGCAGCCGCTACACGCTCGAACGAGCAGGAGAACGGCTGCGAACGCGGCGCGCACGTCACGCCAAGTTCGGCAGCGTGACGACGTCGACGTGGAGCACCTCGTCGAACGCGCAGATCTCCTTGATGCACGCTTCGCTCGGTCGCGACGCGAGCCGCAGCTTCGCGCACGCGGCGCCGCCGCCCTCGAACACGGTGTTCGCGACTTCTTCGACGTTGATGCTGTGACGCTTGATCACGTTGAGCACGTTCGCGAACGTCCCGACTTTGTCGAGCATGCGGATGACGAGGAGGAACCGCGCGGCCGACGCGTTGATCACGTTCATCACGTTGGGCACGTCGCCGTGGAGCAAGAATTGTCGAATCACGCGCACCGTCTCGGTCGCGATGGCGAGCTGCGCTTGGTCGGTCGACGCGGAGATGTGCGGGGTGCCGTAGATGAAGCCGCCGTCGGCGGTTGCGGGGAGCTCGAAACCCTTTGCGTCGTAGGCTTCCTTGTTTTTGGGCTCGGCGTCGTGCACGTCGAGACCGACGCGGAGCGCGCGTTCTCGGACGGCGCGTTGCATCGCGGCTTGATCGACGAGATCCGCGCGCGCCGTGTTGATGAAGATCGCGTGCTTCGGGAGCTTCGAGAGCACGCGCTCCGTAACGATGCCGCGCGTGCGCTCGTTGAGCGCCATGTGCAGCGTGAGGATGTCCGAGCGAGATGCGAGCTCGTCGAGCGAGGCGACGGGCGTCACGCCGGCTTCTTTCGCGCGCGACGACGTGAGCGCGCGACCCCACGCGAGCGGCTCGAGCCCGAATGCGCGCGCGCGAAGAGCGACCTCGCGACCGATCGCGCCGAGGCCCGCGATGCCGATCGTCTTGCCCTAGAGGCCTTCGGCTTTGCCGTACTCCGCGCGCTGCCACTTGCCGCTGCGCAGCGAGAGCGCGCGTCGACGATGCGGCGGTCGAGCGCGATGATCAAACCGAACACGAGCTCCGCGACCGCCGCTGCGTTCTTCCCCGGGCAGTTCGCGACGTACACGCCGCGCCGGCTCGCGGCGCGCACGTCGATCGTCTGTACTTGTGCGCCCGCGCGCACGATGAGGTTCAGCTCGCGCGCGCCTTCGATCGCTTTCGCGGTGACTGGGTCGATCGCACGACGAGGATGCCGAAACCCGGCAGCTGCGCTTCGAGCTTCTCCGCCGTGAGATCGGGCGCGTACTCGACCTCGAGGGGAGCGCGCGAAGCTCGTCGATCGCGCGCGGATGGAGTTTGTCGGCAATGAGAAGTCGCATCGGAAAAACGGCGGCGACGATATCACGGACCGAGCGCGATCACGTCGTCGCCGATTTCGCGAAGAGCTTTCCGTCGCGCTCCGCGAGCACCTCGCCGAGCGCGACCATGGCGTGACGATCGAATCGCGCTTCGAACGGCCCACCCGGCGCATCGCGCTTGACCTTCGTCGTCACGCGATCGCCGTCAGCGCTCGTTTCCCGCGGGTTCCACGCCTCTTCCGTCGCGTCGCTCAGCCGCAAGACGACACGGCTCGGCTCGACGCGAAGACCGCGAACGAAGTACGGCACGTCGTCGACGGTGAAATACGTCCAGTCGTATCCGTTCGTGAGGATGAACCGTCCATCGTCGGGGTGGCGCGCGATCCACGTGTGCATCGCCGCTTCGAGCCCCGGGTGCTCGACGCGCTCGCTCTCGTGGTGGAAGTGTCCTTCCGCGTCGAGCCGGATCGTGCTCTCGCGCGAGCGGCCCGGCGGCGGCGGGAGGCGAAAGAAATCGGGATGGTCGCCGGGCCGCATCCGTCGAATGTAGAGGCTCTTGTCTTTTCGCGCCTTCGTTGTTGTCGGCGCGCGCCGCGCGCTGGCATGCTCGGCGCGTGACGAAACCGACGGAAGTGCCCGACCTGCTCTTCGCGAATGCCGCGGCCCGAATCGACTGGGACGCGGCGCGGACGGCCATGGCGCTCGCGTTCGCGAGCGGCGTGCGGGCGGGCTCTTCGGCGATGCGCTCGACCGCGCGACGGTGCGCCGTCGACGTGGGAGCCGGCGTCGTTCGCGAGCGATTTGTTCGTCACGACGTTCGTCTCGCGCTGTCTTCGCGGTGCAGCGCAAGGTCCCGACACGTCGCTCGCGACGGCGCACATCGTGAGGCTCCTCACGCACCCGCCGGAGGATCGCGCGACGGTCGATCTTCGGCGCGCGATCGCCTTCGAGCTCGTCGCGAACGCACCGATCTGCGCGCCGCGCTCGAGCGCCTCTCACGGCCTCCTCGCCGAATTCCGACGCTCCTCGAGGGCGCGACGCGGCGTCGGCAAATGGGACGCGAACCGGCGGCAGCTCGACATCCTCGCTCTTCGCGAAGGAGATCGTCGACGGCGTGGCCGACGGCTTCGCGAGCGCGCGCTCCGGGCTCGCGCGGCTCGCGGCGTTCGGCACGCGCGTGCAGGCGGGCGAGCCGTACCGCTCGCTCGCCGATCTGCTCCGCTACGACGAGCAAGCTCGCGACGCTCGAACTTCAAGGTGCGCGTCGGCGCCGACGGGCGCATCCGCGGCTTCGAGATCCTGCTCGATGCAGGAGAACGCGGAGAACCCGTTCGTCACCTCCGCGCCGCGAAGCTGGCTCGCGAAGGTCGAGCTCTTCGTGCGCGGCTACAGCTTCGGCGACGGCGAGGTGATGGCGCGCCTCATCGACGCGGTCTTCGACGGCATCGAGCGACGAGCTCGTCGCGCTTCGTGCAGCTCGCTCGGCGACGTCGAGCTCTACCTCGGCGCGCTCGGCTTTCGCGACTCTCGCGCGCGACGCGGGCCTCGCGGTGTGCCTGCCCGAGCTCGTCGCGCCGCGACGAGCCGCGCGAGCTCGAAGCGGCTCTTCAACCCGCTCCTCCTCGCGCACGGCATCAAGCCCGTGCCGTGCGACGCTCGACACCGATCGCCACGACACGACGTGCTCGTCACCGGCCCGAACTCCGGCGGCAAGACGCGCCTGCTCCAAGTCGATCGGCCTCGCGCAGCTCCTCGCGCAGTCGGGCCTCTTCGTCCCGGCGCGCGCGGCGCAGCTCGCGCTCGCGCCGGCGCTCGTCGTCTCGCTCATCCAAGAGACGAACGCCGATCAAGCCGAGGGGCGCCTCGGCATGGAGCTCATGCGCATCCGCGCGCTCTTCGAGCGTCTGCCGCCGGGCGCGATGGTCATCCTCGACGAGCTCTGCTCGGGAACGAACCCGTCCGAAGGCGAGGAGATCTTCGAGCTCGTCATCCGCATGCTCACGCGCTCGCGCCGCAGGCGTTCATCACGACGCATTTCCTCGCGTTCGCCGCGCGGCTCGAGCACGAGAAGAAGATCGCGCGACTGCGCTTCTTGCAGGTCGGCTCGGGCCGAACCACGAGCCGACGTACCAGTTCGCGCCCGGCGTCGCGCAGACGTCGCTCGCCGGGCACGCCGCCGCGCGCCTCGGCGTGACCGGCGATCAGCTCATGTCGCTCATCGAGCGAACATCGCGAAGGCCAAGCACTGATCCCATGGCGTCTTTCCTGACGACGAAGAAAATGTCGCCCGAGCTCGCGGCGCGCGTTCAATCGAGCGTGAGCGGCAAGCGCGTCGAGCCGGGTGCGTCGCTCTCGGCGCGCGCGCGCGCGATTTCGCGCATCGTCATCATCGGCGTCGTGGTCGCGCTCGTGTGGGCGTTCGTCGCGGCGAAGAAGCGCGACCGAAAGACGTTCGATCACGATTCGCGCCGCGCTCGCCGATTCGCTCGCCGTGCAATCGCAGTCGCTCGGGTCGCGTCAACGCGACACGGTGATCCACGTCGAGGCGATCCTCGTTCACTTCGCGGGCACGTACGATGGCGACGTCAAAGATCCGCGCGCGCTCAAAGCGCTGGATGCGCCCGCGCTGTGGGTGCGCGGGCCGATCGACTCGTTCGTGAGCACGCGGCGCATCGCGCCGGCCGCGTCGTCGTCGCGCAAGGACGCGCTCGTCGCGTGCCTCGTCGCGCCGCCCGCGGGCCGCACCGAGAAATCGATCTTGTCCATCGTGCAGCTCGCGTTCGCGGGTGGCGCACCGCTCGATCTCAAGACGCCGAACGTGCTGCGCCTCGACGACGCCGAGATCGCGCTTCCGTTCTTCGAGCCCGCATGGGCCGCGCGCGTGCGCGCAGCCGAGACCGAGGGCGAGCTCGCCGTGTATCGCCACGAGATCGAGAAGGCGGCGCTCGAGCGCGGCGTGCGCGCGCTTCGCGCCGAGACGATCATCGTCGCGATGGACGAGCCCGCCGCGCCCGGCGGGGTCACCGAGCTCGACGGCGAACGCCCGCACGACGTCCGGCTCGCGATCGTCGACATCGCGAGCGGCGAGTACCTCTTTCGCACGCGCAAGCACGTCGATCCATCGGGATGGTCCGAGTGGGCGCGCACGCAATGGGCGAGCGGCCTCGACGGATGCCGCTTCGCGCAAGACGCCCGTGACGCGATGGCCGCGCCTTGACGGGCGCGGGGTTGGGGCCTAAATCTCGAATGCTTCAAAATCATTTGAAACATTCGACGGATCCAAATGAGCGCAGAAACACGCCCCATTCCTTCGCTCGACGAGCGCCGCGCGGCCCCGCGTGAGCACGCCGAAGGGGTGCGCGCGATGTTCGATCGGATTGCGCCTCGCTACGATTTGTTGAACCGCCTCTTGAGCGGTGGGCTCGATCAAACATGGCGGCGGCGCGCCGTGCGCGAGCTCGAACGCGCGCCGCGCGGACCGCGTCTCGACGCGTGCGCCGGCACGCTCGATCTGTCGAAGCTCCTCGCCGAGTCCGGGCGCAGCGAGCGCATCGTCGCCGTCGATCTCGCCGAAGAGATGATGCGCGAGGGCCACGACAAGGCGCCGCGCGTCGAGACGATTGTGGGCGACGCGTGCGACTTGCCGTTCGACGACGGAACGTTCGCGGGCGCGGTGTGCGGGTTCGGCGTGCGCAACGTCGCGAGCACGCGATCGGCGTGCCGCTGTAATTGCCGCGGAGCGCGATCTCCGAATCGGCCAGCGGCCCCACCACCGCGATGCTTTTAATGGATGACTTGAGCGGCAGCGTGCCGTCGTTCTTCAGCAGCACCATGGCCTCGCGGGATATCTGGAGCGCCAGTTGGCGATGCGCTTCGCTATCGGCGTCGGATGCCGGAATCGTGCGTGTACTTCACCATCGAAGGCGGATCGAACAGGCCCAGTTGGAAGCGCGCTTTGAACAGGCGCTTCAGGTTCACGTCCACTTCCTTCTGGGTGATCAGGTTCTGCTGCATCGCTTCGAGGTAGGACGGGACGTCCCCGGAGCCGCAATCGTTGTCCGTGCCCCGTTTCAGCGAGAGGGCCGCCGCCTCCGCCATGGATTGCACGAAGTGGTGGCCGCGGAAGATGTCGCCGATGGCGCCGCAATCGGACACCACGTAGCCCTTGAACCCCCAGGCGCCGCGCAGGGTATCGTCCAGCAGGAATTGGTTGACGCAGGCCGGCTGGCCGTTGATGCTGTTGTAGGCGCACATCACCGAATCGGCCTTGCCGTCCACGACGGCGGCGCGGAATGCCGGCAGGTAGGTGTCCTCTTCGTCATGCCGCGAGACCTTCACGTCGACGGTGTGCCGGGTGGGTTCGGGTCCGCTGTGCACGGCAAAATGCTTGGGTGTGGCGATGGTTCGGAAATACTTGGGATCGTCGCCCTGCATTCCGGTGACGAAGGCGACGGCCATGCGGCCGGTGAGGTAAGGATCCTCGCCATAGGTTTCCTGGCCGCGGCCCCAGCGCGGATCGCGGAAGATGTTGAGGTTGGGCGCCCAGAAATCGAGACCGAGCGCGCGGCCGGGAGGTGGCCGCAGCACCGGCGGCGGCCTGTTCCCGCTGCAATTCGCCGAATCGGGCGCGCGCCTCGGTGCTGATGGCGACCGCCATCTCATGGATTCGCGGTGAATCGAAGGTTGCGCCCAGCCCGATCACCTGCGGAAAAACCGTGACGTTGTTGGTCAGGACGCCGTGCAGGGCTTCACTCCACCAGTTGTAGGCGGGGACGTTCAGCCGCGGGATGGCAGCCGCTGTATTGACCATCTGGCTGGCTTTTTCCTCCATGGTCATGCGAGAGACCAAGTCGTTGACGCGCTGGTCGATGGGTAGAGTTTGGATTGAGATACGCCGGTTGCGAACTGGCGCCGGATTGCTGAGCCGAAACTCGGCCAATGCCGAAAATCGCGATGAGGGCGGCCGCCGGCACGAGCAGACGCCCCCGGATATTTGGACGATCGAACATAACAGACTCCAACCTTTATCAATACGACATCAAGACGCGGTTTACCATACGGCAATAGATTGATTTTTATGACGGCTCCCGGTGGCAGCGTGGCAGCCGCTCCGCGGAGCGCTGGGGGCTCTTCAGCTCCCTGTGGTGACCGCAGCCGAGACGTTCGCTGCGTTTTCTACCGGCGGCTTCGTGAGAAGCCGCCGGTAGGGAGTTGCATCGGACTACGCAGTGCTCAGAACGTGAATCGAACCCACGCCTGTATGTTGCGCGCAGCCTGATAGTTGTTGGCCATGCCGAAGCCCGCGGTCCTCGGTAGCGCACGCGAGGAAATCAGGTTGCCGTTGGCGTCGAACGGAAGGTTCTGGATCGCCGAATTGCTCGTGCTCGGTATCTGCATGTTGGTGTTCCGCCCGGTGATGTAGGACTGGTTGAACGCGTTGAATGCGTCGATCCGGAACGACA
>CAVXQJ010000017.1:0-492690 GCA_963763745.1 uncultured delta proteobacterium | reverse complement strand
AATGTATTGCTAGTTCCCCGCGCCGGGCCTTCGCGTCTGATGAAATCGCGCGCCGCAGTCGCAGTCGCCGCAAAGAAGCCGCTCGAGATCGCCGAGATCGACGTCGCGCCTCCCAAGGCCGGCGAGGTCCTCGTGAAGATCGTCGCGACCGGCGTCTGCCACACGGACGCATTCACGCTGAGCGGAGACGATCCCGAAGGGCTCTTTCCCGCCGTGCTCGGACACGAAGGCGGCGGCGTCGTGCTCGAAGTGGGCGCGGGCGTCACGAGCTGCAAGCCCGGCGATCACGTCATCCCGCTCTACACGGCGGAGTGTCGCAAGTGCAAATTCTGTCTCTCCGGCAAGACGAACCTCTGCCAAGCCGTTCGCGCGACGCAAGGCAAAGGCGTGATGCCCGATGGCACGTCGCGGCTCTCGCTCGGCGGAAAGCCGCTCTTCCATTACATGGGAACGAGCACGTTCAGCGAGCACACGGTCGTCGCCGAAGTGTCCGTCGCGGTCATCAACGAGAAGGCGCCGCTCGAAAAAGTTTGTCTCCTCGGTTGTGGCGTCACGACAGGAATCGGCGCGGTGCTCAACACGGCGAAGGTGCAAGCTGGATCGAGCGTCGCGGTCTTCGGGCTTGGCGGCATCGGGCTCGCGGTGATCCAAGGCGCCGTGATGGCGAAGGCCGCTCGCATCATCGCGATCGACGTGAACGCGTCGAAGTTCGAGCTCGCCAAGCAGCTCGGCGCGACCGACTGCGTCGATCCGAGCGCGCACGCGGGCACGCCGATTCAGCAAGTGATCATCGACATGACCGACGGCGGCGTCGACTACAGCTTCGAGTGCGTCGGCAACGTCGACGTGATGCGCGCGGCGCTCGAGTGCTGTCACAAAGGTTGGGGCGAGAGCACGATCATCGGCGTCGCGGGCGCGGGTCAGGAGATCAAGACGCGTCCATTCCAGCTCGTCACCGGTCGCGTGTGGCGCGGCTCGGCGTTCGGCGGCGTGAAGGGACGCACCGAGCTTCCCGGCATGGTGGAGCGCGCGATGCGCGGCGAGATCAAGCTCGACCCGTTCATCACGCACGAGATGCCGCTCGAGCGGATCAACGAGGCGTTCGATCTGATGCACGAAGGCAAATCGATCCGCACCGTGATCCGGTACTGAATCGAAGCTTATTCAATCGCGTCGATGACGACGACGGTCCCCTTCACGCTGTCGCTGTCTTCCGGATACGAGAGCCCGACTCTTTGTGGGGCTTCACCGACTTTGTCCATGCAGCGCGCCAAGACGATCGCGAGGATGTCGAAGTATGACGCGTCGACGGTGCGCATCGCACGAAACTGCGCGACGGGATCCTGTACGTAGATCGTTCCGCGCACGCGCTTCCCGTTGGCCGAAACATCGAAGCGCAATCCCGTGAGGCGAACGTAGCAACCGAGATCGCAACCTTGTGGCAAGACGTGCTGCCCGACGCGGAGGTTGTGCACGAGACCGAAGTTGATGAAGCCGACGAACGCAAAGCCGTCGGGCACGTTGATTTGCGATCCCGCGCCGATGGGTTGATTGATCGGCGAGGTGAGCCAGTCGGTCGTCGTGGGAGGCGCGTGCGTCGTCGGTGCGACTGGCGCGGGCGCTGCTGCTTGCATCGGGCTTCCGCAGCTCGCACAAAACTTCCCGTGCCGGGCTGGCCGCACCGCGGACATGCCACCGTCGACGTGAGCGTCGACGATTGCACCCCTTGCATCGCTGCCATCTTCTGCGCGCGCGCCGCGCCTGCTGCTGCGGCGACGGCCTTTCGCAATGCCTCTTCGTCTTCTGCGCCGAGACCGACTTGGAACATGGTCGACTTCATCGCGACGCCAAGCTCGACGCTCGCGGCCGCGGCAACCGATTCTCCGAGCGCCGGCAGATCGATCGAGAGGAACGATTTGCTGCGCATCGTCAGGACGAGCTGTTCGCCTGCGTGTTTGAGGAGCGATGCGCGCGCGGCGTTCTTGAAAGCGTCCGGCGGCTCGAAGGGAACTTCCACGCTGCCCGAGCACCGCGGCGTCACGCTGACGTGCGCCTGCGCGTCGAACACTGCGCCGAGCTTCCCACCGAATTGAACGTTGCCCATTTCGTGTAGTTTCTATCAGTGGTGCAACGTCGCTACCAGATGGTCATCCAATTCCCGTCGACGTTTCTCGGCAAGATCGCCAACGTTCAAGCGTTCGAGGGCGTGGTGATGCGCGTCCTCGTTGGTCTGTGTTTGCTCGCTGGTTGCGCGACGCCCGCGCCGGTGTCGCCGCGCGACGAAGCCGTGCTTCTCTTGAACGACGGCATCGGCCGCGCCGACGTGAACACCGTTCGTGCGACCATCGGCCCGCACTACAAACAACACAACCCGGGCGTGCCCGATGGGCCGAACGGCATCATCGACATGGTGAAGTACCTCGCGACGCTTCCGCCGGAGCAGAGGCCTCATCCGCACATTCGTCGCGTGATCGTCGACGGCGACTTCATCGTGATCCACGCCGAGTACACGCGCGGCGACGTGAGCGGCGCGGGCATCGACATGTTTCGCGTCGAGAACGGCAAGCTCGCCGAGCACTGGGACGCGGGTCGCCCGTCGCCGAAGACGACGAAGAACGGCCACACGACGCTCGATGGCGAGACGGAGATTCGCGATCGCGACAAGACCGCCGCGAACAAAGAGCTCGTGCGCCGCTTCGCCGAAGAGGTGCTCGTGAAGCGCGACGTCGCCTCGTTCGATTCGTTCTTCGGCGCCGCGCTCGTGCAGCACGATCCCGCGGTCGCCGACGGCGCGAGCGCGTGGCGCGCCGCTCTCGACGCGTCGACGTTGCGCTACGAAGCCGTGGTGCGCGTCATCGGCGAGGGAAACTTCGTCGCCGTCGAGTCGCGCGCGACAGGCGACGGCAAGCTCACGGTCGTGTGGGATTTGTTTCGCGTCGACGCGGGCGCGATCGCCGAGCACTGGATCACGTCCGAAGAAGTTCCCGCGCACATGGCGCACGCAAACGGGATGTTCTGATGGACAACGCGGCGTGGGAAGCGCTCGGCGATCATGGTCGCAAGCCGATCCTCGCGCTCTTCAGGCGATCGCGGATTATCAAGTGGGCGCGCACGAGTTCTACGGCACGCCCGCCGTCATCGACGTGATCGCGTCGATGAAATCGCGACGCGACTTCGAGATCACGCTCGTCGTTCACTTCTTCTTCTCGCGCTACGAACAGTGCTACGCGCAGTCGGGCTCGGATTGGGACGAACACCACTTCTACGTGGGCGAGGCGACGTTCGTCGGGCGTGAGCTCACGAGCGTGAACATCGTTCACACGTGCCACACGATCTCCGAGAGCTCGTGCCCGGACTACGACCGCGAAGCAGGTCTCGCCGCGGCGCGCGCCGAGGCGCTCGCGAAGCTCAGCGCGCTTCCTTCGGCGGCGAAATGATGATCTCGACGCGCCGATTGTTGGCGCGATTTTCCGCCGTCGAGTTGTCGATGAGCGGGCGCGCTGCGCCGATGCCCGTCGCCGTGATGCGCGCCGCGTCGACGCCGCGTGAAACGATGTAGCTGCGCACGGCCTCCGCTCGCTTCTGCCCGAGCTCCAAGTTCGATTGCGCCGTGCCTTGGTTGTCGGTGTGTCCCTCGACGACGATGTCGCGATCCTTCTGCGCCTTGAGCGCCTCGGCGACCTCGTTCAGCTTGATCTGCGCACCCGCGAGCAAATCCCATTTGCCCGACGCGAAGAGCACGTTGCCCGTCAGCGTGATGACCATGCCGCGCGTCTCTTCTTTGATCGCCGCGATCTTCGCGAGGTCCTCGATCGCCTGCTTCATGCGCCGCTCGGCCTCGAGCCGCGCCGCGTGCTCCTTCTCGGCGTCGGCGCGCGCTTGCGCAGCGTTCGCCTTCTCTTGTTCTGTTTGTTGCTTCTGCTTCTCGAGATCGGCTTGCTGCTCTTGCACCTTCTTCTGATAATTCTCGAGCGCGCGACCCGTGAGCGCGCGCATGTCCTTGTCGGCTTGCTCGTACGCTTGTCGCGAAACGGTTACGTCGGCTTGCGCCTCGGCGAGCTGCGCTTTGCGAAGCGCGACATACGAGAGATCGACGGCTTCCTTCGACGTCGCGTCGTCTTTGAACTTCGCCTCGGCGCTGTCGAGCGCTTGTTTTGCCTCGTACACTTGCGCGGGTTGAAGCTGACCGGCTTTGCCTGCCGACGCGCGCGCGTATTCGGCGCGAGCTTGCACGAGCTCCGGCGGCGGAAGCGTCGTTCCGCACGCGACGAGAACCAGCATCGCGAATGCGATCTTCATGGCGGCCCTCATTTGCCCAACTTCTTTCGCATGGCGTCCACTTCCTCTTGCGCCTTTTGGGCGTCGCCTTTTTCGTTGTGCGCCTTCGCGAGCATGACGGACAGCTCCGCGTCGGCGCGCGCGCGCATCAGCACGAACGATGCGCGCTCGTTGTCACCGGACGCGATCAGCTTCTTCGCGTCGTCGATTTGATCCTTTGCATACTTCAAGTGGAGCGTGGCCTGCGGATCCTTGTCCGCGCCGACCTCCATGGCGCCGCGCACGGCGGCCTCGGATTGGATTTGCGCTTCTTTGGGCTCGGGAAAGCTGCCGCCGCACGCCGTCGCGAACGAGCCGAGCAGCGCGAGCGCCACACATGCGAGATGGCTTCTTGTGATCATGACTTCGCGATGAAGCCCGACCTGACTCACGCGGTCAAGTCGCGCGTCATTTCGACGCCAACGTCGCGATCTCCGCATCGGAGAGCGCGCGCGAGTACACGCGCACTTCGTCGATCACGCCGGGGTAATAGTTGGAGTCGTCGCCGCGGCAGCCGATGCGAATCGTCGTCGGATCGGGATCGGGGATGATGACGGATGCGGGCGACTGCGAGAGCGTCTTCACGCCATCGAGGAAGAGCGCTTGCATTCCGCCGCTCGCCGGATCGAACACCGCGGCGATGTGGTGCCACGCGTTCGTTTGCATGATCGTGTCCGCGTTGTCGTCGTTGCCGCCGTCATCGCCGAGGCCGATCGCGAAGCCGAGATCGGGACCGGCGTCGTTGGCTTCGACATCGATGCGCCACGCATAGCCCGTCGTGTGCCTTTGCCCGATGATGTACCCGCCGTTCGGATCGAGCAGCGTCGTCCACGCGGTGACGGTGAGCGCGCCGCCCGTTTGATTCGCGCCCGCCGAATTCACGATCACGCACGCTGAATCCGCGGGCGCGAAGAGGATGCCGCTGCCCGAGTGGCCCGTCGTCCAACCGCTCCCCGAGTCTCCGCCGGTGAGCACGCCATCGAATCCGTGCGGCGAGCAATCGTGGATGATCGTGCCGCTGCCTTCGTCGAATCGATAATAAAGAACGAGCGACGGATCGCCCGTCACCGGACATGGGCCCGCGTCTCCCGCGTCGCTCTTGTTGCTCGCGTCACCCGCGTCTGCGCCGCCCTCCACGATCGTCACGTCCGACGACGCGTCGACCCCACTGCCCGTCAACCCATCGAGCGACGGAAACAAGCAAGCACTCGAAACGGCGACCGCCGCCGCAACTCCATACTTCATCTGCCTGATCTTCTGATCTTCCTGTTCATTCTCCTCACGAGCGCCGCGCACGCGAGGAGCATCGCGTACGGCGCACCCTTCGCCGGCACGCCCGCCTCGCGACACCCGCAACCGCCGCTCTCGCCGATCAGCGAGGTTCCCGCCGTCCCGGTGATGTGCACGAACGAATCGGGCGTGAGCGGATCGTTCGATCCGAGATGAAGCAAGATGTCGAACGGACCCGGCGCCGTCGGCACGAGCAAGAGCTTCAAGCCCGCGGACTGCTGCGGCGACACGGAGAACTGCGGCGTGTCGATCTCCGCCATCGGCGCGAGCGTGTCGACGTTGCCGATGAGCACCTCTTCGCCGATATCTGTAATCTGCACGTATTGGTCCGTGCCGACGTTCACCGGGATGTTCCCCACGTCGATGTTCGCCTTCGGGATCGAGATCTCCGGGAGCGGCACGTGGATGGGCACTGGATTGAAATCCCACGGCTCGGGATTCGACGCGGGGAGCGGGAGCGGAAGGTCCGCGATCGGGAAGCTGAAGTCGCTGCCGAGGATCGAGAAGTAGAAGGCCGGGATGAAATGCAGCGTGACCTGGCGCGTGACCTCGCCGTGGATGAACGCGTTCGTGTCGAACGAGGGCGACTCGGAGAGGAGGAGGCGGGTATTCGCGTGCGTGGGATCCACGTTGGGAATCGGCGAGACGCCGTTCTGCTCGTCGAAGTCGATGCGAAGCGTGTCGTACCAAGCGGAGAACGCGGCTGCGCCATCGAGCTCGAATCCCCCTGAAAACCCGGGGATCGACGTGATGAGGCTCACGAGATCGACTTGCGCGATTTCTGCGTGGCCGTCGTCGCAGTGACCGTCGTGAGCTTGGGATCGCCTCCCGCCCAAGCCCACGGATCGAAGGTCTGCGTCGCCGACGCGAGAAAATTCACGTTGGGCAGGTACGGCACGTTGCCCGTCCACGAATACGTCTGACCCCCGACGGTGACGGTGAAGCGCGCTTGGATCGAGATCTCGAAGCCTTCGTCGATCGAGATGTGACCTTGCTGCGGCGTTCCTTTGGGCGTGAGCGTGATCGGATCCGGCCACGTGGAGTCGAGCGTGCCCGCGAGATCGACTTGGGTGCGATCGTGAATCGCGAGGACGATGCGGATCTGAAGCGGCGAGCTCGAGGGGACCCAACCCGTGTCGTAGTCGAAGTCGTTCGGGCCTTGCTCGAGCTTCGAGACGGCGAGGTTGGCGCGCTCGCACTTCGTCTCGGTCTGCGAGCACATCGACGCGAGCACCGGGCTCGCATGCGCGCGTGGCGCGCCGAGCACGATCACCTGCAGCAGCTGCAAACCCGACGATTCCCCGACGCAATCCCACATCAAGGATTTAACACAATTCGCTTCGATTGGGCGCAGCGACGCACGTAGAGCGCGAGGCCCACGAGGACGACGGCAACCACGCCGACCCACGCGGACACGGGCGCGTTCTTCATCACGTCGACGAGCTTCTGACCGAAGAAGCTCAAGAGAAATAACGGCGCGAGATAACCGCAGAACGACGCCCAGAAATGCGTCGCGAACTTCACCTTCGACACGCCGAAGAACGCGTGGAGGAGCGGCGGCATCCAGAAGACGAAACGCAGGGCGAAGACCGTCGCGAATGCGCGCTCGGCGAGCGCGTCGTCGTACTTGCGAAAGCGCGCGGGGATGCGCGGCGCGATGAAGTCGCGCGCGACGAAGCGCGCGAACGAGAACCCGACGATGCTCGCCGCCATCGTCCCCGTCATCGAGAGCGCGAACGCGGTCGGCCATGGCCAGATGAGCGGCGCCGCGACGACGAACACCGTGCCCGGAATGCCGAACGGTTGCAGCGTCGCGTACGCGATGACGAACGCGAGATAACCCCACGCGCCGAGCCCGACGAGCCGCTCCGCCAAATGCTTTGGATCGCGCAGCTCCGCGATCACGCCGAAGCGCCACGCGCACGCGAGCACGATCGCGACGCACGCGACCAGCGCGATCTTGGTATTGCGCGATGCCATTACTTCGCGAGCTGTGCTTCGATGTTGGCCGTCACTTGTGCCGAGTCCGGCTCGACGGGCGAGTCGTACCGCGCGACGACCTCGCCCGTGCGCGACAAAAGGAATTTGTTGAAGTTCCACGTGATGTCGCCGCCCGCATCGACCTGCGACGCCGCGTGCGCCTTGAGCCACGTGTAGATCGGGTTCTCGTTCGGCGCGTTGACGTTGCTCTTCGTGAACATCGGGAACGTGATGCCGTACTGTTGCGTGCAGAACGTGGAGATCTCGGCGTCGTCGCCCGGCTCTTGGTTGCCGAACTGATCGCACGGGAAGCCGAGGATGACGAAACCTTGCGCGGCGTACTTCGTGTAGATCGATTCGAGGGGCGCATACTCGGGCGTGTAGCCGCACAGCGACGCGGTGTTCACGACGAGCACGACGTCGCCGCGGTATTCGCACATCGAGACGGTGCGCGAATCTCCGAGGTTGGGAGAGCTCATCGCGTAGAAGCTGCCGGTTGCCGCGGGCGGGTCGCACACGAACGATCCATCACCCGAGTTCGCGTCGGTGATGCCCAAGTTGCCCGCGTCCTTCGGCTGCGGCGTCCCCGCTTCCGGTTGTGGAGTCGAGGGCTGCGTCGACGAGCACGCCGCCAAGATCACGACCACGGAGACGACCGCCCGAGTCCACCGCATGCCGCCATCGTAGCTCGCGTCCGGTGATCGCGCGAGCCAACAAAATCAGCGTTTCGTGTACTTTCCACGCATCTCGGGGTGCTCGTTCTCGAACGCATCGAGGCTCTCGCGCGTGATCTCCACTTCGATCTCGCCGTCGCGTGAGGATCTTCGATTGGCATCCGAGGCGCGAGCTCGCGCGCACGTCGAACGCTTTGTCGAGGATGTCGTTCTCTTCGTCTTCCATTTCGGTGAGGAGCTCCGCGCCGCTTGCGCGACGTACACGTGACACGTCGAGCACGCGCACACGCCGCCGCACGCGTAGCCCTCGGGCGCGTCGATCTTTTGCGCGGCCTCGAGGATGGAGCTCCCCACGGGCACTTCGACCTCCCACGTATGCCCATGCAAGCATCACTTTGGCCATGCTGGCGTCGTCGTCGTGGGCGTGCTCGATGCCCTTCGCGTGCTCGACCTCTTTGCCGACCTCGTCGACGCTTTCGCCCGTCGATGGCGCGCGCGATCGCGCGGTTCATGCGGCGGCCCGCGAAGTCCTTTCGTCGCGCGATCGAGCGCGTCGATGCCGTGTTGGATCTTCGCGCGGATCGCTTGCCGCGTGCACGCGGCTTCGAGTGCGCGCGATCGCCGCGTCGATCTTCTCGCGCTCGCCCGGCTCGAGCAGATCGCGCGTCGGCGGCGAGCGATTTCCGCGTCGCGAGCACGATGCGGTGCGCTTCGACGCGTCCCTCGGCGACGCGCCTCTTCGTCAAATCTTCTTCGCCGTAGTCGAGCGCTTCGATGAGCATGCGCTCGACGGTCTCGTCGTCGAGACCGTACGAAGGCTTCACGCTGACGGTCTGTTCGATGCCCGTCGTCGTCTCTTTCGCGTGAACGGTGAGGAGCCCGTCGGCGTCGACGCGGAACGTGACCTCGAGTCGCGCGAGCCCCGCGGGCATGCGCGGAATTCCTTTGAGCGTGAAGCGCGCGAGCGATTCGATTGTCGGCGACCATCTCGCGCTCGCCTTGGACGACGTGAATTTCGAAACCGGTCTGATCGTCCTGTTGCGTCGTGTAGACGCCGCGCGCCGACGTCGGGATGGTCGTGTTTCGCGGGAGGATCTTGTCGACGACGCCGCCGCCGACTTCGATCCCGAGCGAGAGCGGAATCACGTCGAGGAGGAGCACTTCGTCCGAGCGGCCGTGACCCGCGAGCAAGTCGGCTTGCACCGCCGCGCCGAGCGCGACGACCTGATCCGGATCGACGTCCGCGAGCGGATCTTTTCCGAAGAGCTTCTTCACGTACGCGCGCACCGCGGGGACGCGCGTCGCGCCGCCGACGAGGATGACGCCGTCGAGCTCTTCGGGTTTGAGCCCCGCGTCTTTGAGCGCGCGCTTGCACGACGCGCCCGTGCGCTCGAGGAGCGGAGCGATGAGCTCGTCGAAGCGCGCGCGCGTGATGCGGACGTTGCGTGCTCCGCCGTCGGGAAGCGGGACGTCCGCTTCGACGAACGTCTCGGTCGTGAGCACGTGCTTCATCTCGCGCGCTTCGTCGAGCACGAGACGAACGACGGCGGGCGTGAGCTTCGGGTGCTTCGTGAGCGAGCGCGGTTTGGCTTTGTCGGCCGAGAGCCACCCGAGCTGCTCGAGCACTTCGCTGCCGATCGCGCGATCCATGTCGTCGCCGCCGAGCTGCGCGTCGCCGCCCGTCGACTTCACTTGGAAGACGCCGTCTTCGAGGAGGAGCACGGTGACGTCGAACGTGCCGCCGCCGAGATCGTAGACGACGAAGTGACCGTTCTGTTTCGTCTGGAGCCCGTACGCGAGCGCCGCGGCGGTGGGCTCGTTGAGCAAGCGAAGGACGTCGAGCCCCGCGAGGCGCGCGGCGTCCTTCGTCGCCTGCCTTTGCGCGTCGTCGAAGTACGCGGGCACCGTGATGACCGCGCCGCCGACTTTTCCGAGATCGTCCTCGGCGCGCTTCTTCAGCTCGCGCAAAATGTCCGCGCTCACCTCGACGGGCGTGAGCGATTTCCCGCGAACGCGAAAGCGAACGGTGTTCACGCCGCCGTTCTCGTTTGGGGGCGACTCGTCGAACTCGTACGGCCCGAGTCGCCGCGTCTCCGGATCGTCCGCGCCGCGCCCCATGAAGCGCTTCACGCTGATGATCGTCTCGCGCGGGTGCTCGGGTGCGAGGCGCGCGGCGGGCGTTCCGACGATGGTCTCGTCTTTTCCGTACGACACGACGCTCGGCAAGAGGATCTCGCCGTTGCAATCGGCGATCGCGATGGGCTTGTCGTTTCGCACGCACGCGACGAGCGAGTTCGTCGTCCCCAAATCGATCCCGATGGGTTTCGGCGCGGCCTTCGGATCGAAAATCTCGAACAGCATGGGTCAGGCCCCGAGGTCGTCGAGGACCGAAGACGCCTCATCGAGGAAGCGACGGTAAAAGCGCATTTCGCCGAGCTTTGCGACGAGCGAAGCGTCGAACGCCTTCGCGCGCGGCGAGCGCGCTTTCGATTTTTTCCTCGCGCGCGCGCACCTCGGTTTCGAGCGCGCGGACTTTTTCGAGATCGCGGGCGGCCTTTGCGTCGGCGAGCGCTTCGCGTTTCTCGAGCACTTCCATCAAGAGCTCTGCGTCGGGTTTCGGCTCTTTCGTCTCGCCGACTTCCACGCCCGCGAGCTGGAACAGCGCTTCCGCGCGCTTCACCGGATCGCGCACGATGCGCCATGCTTCGTTCACGTCGGCCGCTTTCGTGAGCGCGTCACGCCGTTCGCTCGCGCCCGCGCTCGCGTACTTGTCCGGATGGAGCGCGCGCGAGAGCTCGCGATGTGCCTTCTCCGCCGCGCGCATGTCGACGTCGAAGGCGCGGGGAATTCCTAGAATCGAAAACGGATCCGATCTCACACGGTGAAGCTGTGCCCACATCCGCAGCTCGTCTTCTCGTTCGGGTTCACGAACTTGAATCCCTGCTGCATGAGCGTCTGCTCCCACTCGAGCGTCGTGCCGGCGAGAAAGACGAGGCTCTTCTTGTCGACGACGACGCGCACGGGCGTGCCGTCTTCGGCGACGTAGTCGTAGACGTTGTCCTTCGGGCGCGGCTCGCCGTCGTGGAACTCGATCACGTACGAAAATCCCGAGCAGCCGCCGCCGCGAATGCCGAGACGAAGCGACGCGTTCGCGACGCCACGCTTCTGAATCTGCTTTTTGATCATCTCGACCGCGCGCGGCGTCACCGTGATGGCCGGCTTCGCCGTGCTCGCAGTCGTCTCGGTAGCTTCCATGGTCACTTCGCGTTGCGCGCCTCGCGCTTTTTGCGGAAATCCGCGATCGCGCTCTTGATGGCGTCTTCGGCGAGGACGGAGCAGTGAATCTTCACGGGCGGAAGGTTCAGCTCCTCGACGATGTCGACGTTCTTGATCTTCTCGGCTTCGTCGATGCTCTTGCCTTTGATCCATTCGGTCGCGAGCGACGAGCTCGCGATGGCCGAGCCGCAGCCGAACGTCTTGAATTTCGCGTCTTCGATGACGCCGTCGTCGTTCACCTTGATTTGCAGACGCATCACGTCGCCGCACGCGGGCGCGCCAACGAGACCCGTGCCGACGTTCGGATCGTCTTTGTCGAGCGTGCCGACGTTGCGCGGATGCTCCGCGTGCTCGATCACTTTTTCTGAGTAGGCCATGTTGTCCTCAATGTGCGGTCCATTGGACCGACTTCAAATCGATTCCCTCTTTGTGCATTTCCCAAAGGGGTGACATGTCGCGAAGGTGTTTCACCTTCTCCGTGACGAGGTCGGCGACGTAGTCGACCTCTTCCTCGGTGTTGAAACGGCCGAGGCCGAATCGGATGCTCGAGTGCGCGAGCTCGTCGGACTTGCCGAGCGCGCGAAGCACGTAGCTCGGCTCGAGCGATGCCGACGTGCACGCCGAGCCCGAGCTGACCGCGATGTCCTTGATGGCCATCATCATCGCTTCGCCTTCGACGAAGTTGAACGACAGGTTCAAGTTGCCGGGCAGGCGATGCTCCGCGCTTCCGTTGAGGTACGTCTCCTCGACTTTGTCCTGGATGCGCTTCTTCAAGCGATCGCGGAGCGCGATCATGCGAAGACTCTCTGCTTTGCCTTCCTCCATCATGATGGCCGCGGCTTTTCCAAAACCGACGATGCCGGGAACGTTGAGCGTGCCCGAGCGGTAGCCGCGCTCGTGGCCGCCGCCGTCCATTTGCGCGACGAGACGCACGCGCGGCTTCGAGCGCCTGACATAGAGCGCGCCGCAACCCTTCGGGCCGTACATCTTGTGCGCGGTGATAGACGCGAGGTCGACGTTGGCGCTCTGCACGTCGAAGTCGATCTTGCCGACGCCTTGCACCGCGTCCGAGTGGAGAAGCACGCCGCGCTCGCGCGTGATCTTTCCGATCTCGGCGATGGGCTGAACGGTTCCGATCTCGTTGTTGGCGAGCATGATCGAAACCAAAATCGTCTTGTCGGTGATGGCCTTCTTCACGTCGTCGGGATCGACGAGGCCATCCTTGTCGACGCCGAGATACGTGACTTGCGCGCCGTCTTTCTCGAGGCGCTTGCACGTGTCGAGGATGGCCTTGTGCTCGGTCACCTGCGTGATGATGTGGTTGCCCTTGTCCTTGTAGAACTCGAACACGCCCTTCAGCGCGAGGTTGTCGCTCTCGGTCGCGCCGCTCGTGAAGACGATTTCTTTTTCGCTCTGCGCGCCGATGAGCTTCGCGATGCGCTCGCGTGCGTAGTCGACCGCTTCTTCCGCGACCCAGCCGAAGACGTGGCTGCGTGACGCCGCGTTTCCGAATTTTTGCGTGAAGTACGGGAGCATTTCCTCGAGCACGCGCGGATCGACCGGCGTCGTCGAGTGGTTGTCCATGAAGATCGGAAGCTTGACGGTCATGATGCCCTCACGTGAAATCCAGCGACGAGCTCGGGCACGTCGCTGGGTTTGCAGTCGTGGTGATCGCACGCGTTGCACGTCGTGAGCATGCGATCGGGCTCGCAGACGTCGCAGGTGTCCAAGTACTCGAGGCTCTTCTCGAGCTCGTGCTCGAGCTTCTTCAACTTGCGGAGGTGCGCGCGCGCCTCCTCCAATTTTTTCGTGTAGACCGCACGCATCTTCGTCATCGCGCGCGGAGCCGAGCCGGACTCTTCCCAGTCGCGGACGACGGTTTGGATGTCGGTGAGGCTGAAGTTCATGTCCTGCAGCTTCTGAATCCACCGAATGCGGAGCGGCGCATCGCTCGCGTAGATGCGATAACCGCCCTTCGAACGACCGATGGGCTTGAGCAAGCCGAGCTCTTCGTAGAGGTGAATCGCTCGGACGGTCTTTCCCGATTCGCGCGCGAGATCGCCGACTTGAAGGAGGTCTTCTTCCTTCTGCGGCTGGGAAACCAGGGGCAAACGAACGGGTTTGAGCATGCCTAACGCTTACGTGAGGGTTGTAGTTTGCGCTGGCGGCGGCGTCAAGCTCGAGCGAGGCGCTCGAGCGCAGCGCGAATCTTCGCCGGGATGGGCGTCGGTTTGCGCGACGTGCGATCGACGAAGACGTGAACGAAGCGGCCGTGGGCGCAGAGCGTCTCGCCGTGGAAGATTGCGACCTCGTACGTGACGCTCGAGCTCCCGAGCTTCGCGACGCGCAAACCCGCGGAGAGCTCGTCCGGAAAGCTTGCAGAATGCACGTATGTGCACTGCGACTCCGCGCACACGCCGATGACGTCGCCTTGCGCGATGTCGAGGCCGCCCTCGTCGATGAGCCATCGGTTGATGACAGTGTCGAAGTACGCATAGAAGACGACGTTGTTCACGTGGCCGTAGACGTCGTTGTCGATCCATCGCGTCGCGATGGGCATCACGAACGCGAAGTCGCCCAAGGTCGGAGAGAACGTCACAGCGCACCTTCGAAGAGCGCCGCAAGATCGGATTCGCCGACGTCGCGCGGCGCGTTCGACAGCAAACGTTTTTGGACGATCGTTCCGCGCGTGAGCGCCGCGACGTCGCCTTTGCCGTAGCCGAGCGCGGCGAGACCCACGGGGACGCGCGCGGCGCGCATCATGCGTTCGAGCGCGCGCGCGACGATCTCGCCGGCGTCGTCGACCGACGCGCCGCGCGTGTCTTCGCCGAGCACGCGCGCCGCTTCGAAGTGGCGATCCGCGCACGCGCTCGCGGTGAAACGAAATGTGCTCGGTGCGTTCACGACGACGGACACGCCATGCGGCACCATCGCTTCGTCTCGAGGGTACCCGGGCATTTTGAAATCGCGCACGAGCCCGGCGACCGCGTACGCCATCGCGTGCGGGATGTGGACGCCCGCGTTTCCGAACGCGACGCCCGCGAGCGTCGCGGCCCATGCGAGCGCATCGCGCGCGGGATTCGCGCCGCCCACGGCGTTGATGAGATTCTGCGCCGCGATCCGCAGCGCTTCGCGGCTCCCGATGTCGCTCCACGGGTTTCTGCCCTGGCTCATCGGACGAGTCGCGCCGCGCGCGCGCGCGGAGAACGGACGCGCCGTGTACGACTCGAGCGCGTGACACAAGACGTCGAACCCGCTCGCCGCGACGACCTCGCTCGGCAGCGTGTGCGTGCACGTCGGATCGACGAGCGCGAGCGACGGACGCAAACGCGGCGATGCGATCCCCGTCTTCGCTTTCAACGCGAGCACGTCGCACACGGCGATGCCCGTCGTCTCGCTTCCCGTTCCGCACGTCGTCGGACACGCGATGTGCGGAGGCAGCGCGCCGGGCACGGCCTTCCCTGCTCCGACGGGCGCGTTCACGTAATCGAGAAACTCGGCCGGGTACGTCGCGTAGAGCGCGGCGGCTTTGCACGTGTCGATCACCGAGCCGCCGCCGACGGAGACGTATCCATCGAAGCGGCCTTCTTTCGCGAAGCGCGCCGCAGCAATGAACGACGCGTCCGTCGGCTCGACGTGCACGGCGTCGTACACCTCGAAGTCGATGTTTGCATTCTGCAATGATTTTCGCGCGCGAGACACGTGCTCCAGCGCGCCAACGCGCGCGTCGGTGAAGAGCGCGATGCGCTTTGCGCCGAGCGAAGCGGCGTGCGCGCCGAGCTCATCGAGCGCGCCTTCGCCGAAGACGATGCGCGACGCATCGATCGCGAACGCCGTCTCGTTTTGGATGATCGCGTGCGCGCACGACATGGCTCAATCCTTCGCGTTGCGCGCGATCGCTCGCGCGCCGCGGCGCCCGATTTGATCACCGCGTGACGGAGCGACTGATCCACGCGAAGCCACTCGTCGCGAACCGCGGCGGGAACGCCGTGCTCTTCGAGCGCTTCGCGGAGCAAGTGATGACGCCTGTCGAAGTGACCCGGAAGAATCGGAAGCGCCGCGTGCGCGTCGGGGAGCGAGCGGCCTTCGTACCGGCTCGGCCCGCCGAGAAATCGCGCGGTGAACCAGAGCTGATGCTCGATGAGCTTCGCTTTGTCTTTTCCCGCGAAGAGAAACCCGACCATCACGTCGTCGAAGAGGCGATCGTAGAGCGTTTGCAAGACGCGCCGGAGGCCCGCTTCGCCGCCGATGTCGTCAAACAGGGACACGGAGATCGACTCCGGATTGTTCTTTGACGACGCTCGCGACGGTCTTCAAGAGCTCGGTGGTTTTGTCTTTGTCGTCGATCCAGCTCGCGCCGTCGAAATCGAAGTGCCACGCGCGCACGCCCGCCGCGAGCCAGATCTGCCGCGTCGGCCGCTGCGTGTTCACGATGCATTTCTTCCCGCTCTTGAATTGGATGGTGATGACGTCGCCGGCGCGATCGAAGTCGACGTCGTCTGCGTCGGCGTGCTCGAGCATGTCCTCGATGTGTTTGAACGTCTTGTCGGCGAGCTTTTGGTAACTCTGTTCGTCCATCACGGCGCGCAGCATACCGTGACGGGACCCGACGCGCTCGCCGTGCCGGTGGGTCCTCCCGTGCCGTTATTGCCGCACGTGCCGGGGTTCGTGTTGATCGCGGTCGCGACGGAGCTCTTCGCGGAGGCCGTTGGCGTGCACGAACCGTTCGTCGTGATGGACGCGAGCTTCGTGCCGCCGCAGCTCGGACCGTCGAAGACGTCGAGCGATCCGGTGCACGTTCCTGCGCTCGCCGTGCACGTGCACGTCGCGCAGCTGCGGTTGTCGCTCACGGTCGTGTAGACGAGCGTCTTCGTCGTGTATCCGGTGCCCGGGCACGCGACGTCGCCGACTTGGTACACGCACGGCTTACCGCTCGTCGGCGATTGAACGCACAGCCCGCTGTTCGTGCAACCGCCGGTGTCCGATGGCGCGTCGTACGTGCACGCGCTGTAGCTGTTCGTCCACGTGACCGCGGGAACGTTCTTCGACGGGTTCGAGCCGCAATCGCCGTTGTACGCGGTGGGCTGCGCGAGGCCCTTCGTTCCTTGCACCGTCGTGTCGCCGGTCGTGACGCAGAAGCCGACCGACGGCAGACCCGCGCCGCCGTACGTCGTGTTGCAACCCGTGTCCGTGTAGTACGTGACGTCGATGCCCGTGTTGCACGAGACGTTCGTCGGCCCGGTGCACGAGCAGCCGCATTGCGCCGGCGTCGCGCTGAACCCGTCGTGACCTTGCTGCGCCGCGGTCGCGTACGCACCGCCGCACGCGGGGAAATTTCCGCCCGCGATGCTCGCGAGCGAGACGGGGCCATTCCAACCCGAAGGAACCGCCGCCGTGCACACGTAGCCCGCGCCCTGACACACCGGATCTTCGCAATCGATGAGGCCGTTGCAGTTGTCGTCTTTGCCGTTCGCGCAGTCCTCGATGCCGCTGTTGCATTCGCCGTCGGGGACGTTGCCGTCGGGTTTGACGACGGTGTCGATGTTCACGTCGATGGGCGCGCCGTCGGTCGGAACGGTTTGGTCGTTCGTGCTCGCTTCGATCGCGTCGCCGCAGAGCGCTTTGTCCGTGCACTGACCCGAAGAAAAATCCGCGCACGCTTGCGACGCGACGAGCGCGGCGATGGGGACGATCGCGAAGATGGCGGCGCGCTTCAAAACGTCCCTCGCAGTCCGGCGAACGCAGGGCCGACGACGACCGACAAGGCGGGATGATCCAGCTCGGTGTGCGGCTTCGGCCACGCGAGCCACGCGATCGCCGCGCCCGCCGCGAACACACCCGCCGTGACCCACATCGCGACGCTGATCGCTGCGTCACGATTTTGCGCATCGACGGCGCTGGACAAATTCTGGCATGGCGTCGTCGTTGGGTTCGTCGCGCACGCGTTCGCTGGCATCGTCGATCGAATCGTTTGCGCCGAGTCCGCGTCGCCTTGCGACGCGAAGCCCATCGCGATCGCCGACGCGAACCCGCCCACCGCGATCACGCCGAGGACGACCGTCGTTGCGGTCTTCGCGCCGTTCCCGCCCGAGGACTTTGGCTCCTCCGGTTTCGTCTCGGCGACCTTCGTCGATGCCTCCGTCGGGTGAAGCGTCACGGTGATCGCGCGCAGCTTCTCGCCGGCTTTGATGACGACGCTCTGATCGACGGGCTCCGAGCCTTGGCGCTCGAAGTGGAGCGTGTGCGTTCCTGGATCGACCTCGAGCGGTTTGCCGTCGAGCACGGTCGCGAGCGTCGCGCTGCCTTCCGTGACGCGAACCGAGCTCACGTCGTTGCCGCTCGCGTCTCTCGCGGAGAGCACGATCGTCGGCATGGCCTCTTCGACCTCGCGCGCCCACTTCGTGCAGCTCGCCGCGACGGGCCTTGGGCACACGTCGCGCGCGCACGTCACGAACGCCGCGCGCGCCGCGCGATACTTCCCGTCGTCGCGCGCCGACTGCCCTTGATCCGCGGCGTCGATGCACTCTTTCTTGGGATCGGCCCACGCGGAGGTCGCCTGCGTGATGCCGATCAAGAAAGCCGCGAGCGCAGTTCGCCGCATGATCGGAGATCCTACATGCATTGCGGCTTGAAGTGGACGTGACCCTTCGCGTCCGTCGTATAAGGCGGATTGCAATCGGGTTTGGGTTGCGCGACGACGACTTGCTGCGTTGGTTGCGTTTGCGCTGGCGCTTTCGGCAACGCCGAGACGCTGATGACCGGCACGGGCGCGCTCGCTGCGGCGGCGGTGGACGTTCCGGTCGCGGGCGGCGCCGCGGTCGTGGTCGATTGTGGTGTGCGTGACTTGTGTCGTCGCAGCTTGCGGCGGCGTGGTCGCGATGGGAGCCGCAACCGTCGTGGGGGTGTGGCTCGACATGGCGACGATCACGACGAGCCCGATCAAGAACGCGCCCGCCGCGATCGCCGCGATCGCGATCTTGTTCCGCTTCGAAGTCGGCTCGAATGGCGGCGTCGTCTGCGCGAGCGACACGCTCGACACGCCCGACGCGGGCTCGCGCGCGGGAGCGCCGATCGGCTTCACGCGCGTCGCGGGCTCGGCGACGTCGGCGAGCGCGGGCACCGAGCGCATCGCCTTCATCGACCAGCTCGAGTGCGAATCGCTTCGTTCCATCTCGCCGACGTGTTGCGCTTGCTCCGTCAAATCGGCTTGCGCGCACTTCTCGACCCACTCGGCGACCTCCGTGGGCGTCGCGACGCCGAGCACGGACTCGAGCTCCGCCGCCATCTCGCGCGCGGTCGCGTAGCGCTCCGATGGCTCGAGGTGAATGCCGCGAGCGACGACCGCGTCGATCCCGCTCGGCAAACCAGGCACTTCCGTGGACGGCGGCGGAACTTTTCCCGCGAGCACGCGCGCGAGCGCGTTCGCTTCGTTCTCCGCTTTGAAGAGTCGCTTGCTCGTCAGCGCCTCCCACAAGACGACGCTTGCCGCGTAGATGTCCGTTCTGCGATCCACCGACTCGCCCTTCACTTGCTCGGGCGCCATGTACGCGAGCTTGCCTTTGAGCTGACCGTCGCGCGTCGTCTGCATGCGGCCCGCGGCCTTCGCGACGCCGAAGTCGAGCACGCGCGACACGCCATCGACGCCGACGAGCACGTTCTGCGGCGACACGTCGCGATGCACGATCTCGAGCGGCTCGCCGCGATCGCCGCGCGCCTCGTGCGCTGCGTGAAGACCGTGGAGCACGCCGCTCAAGATCGAGCACACGATGCGCGGCGGAACGAGCTTCTCCTCGACGATCGCCGAACGGAGAAGCCGCGAGAGCGACGCGCCGCGCACGTACTCCATGACGAGGAAGAGCTCGCCGTCGGTCGACACGACATCGAGCGGCGCGACGACGTTCGGGTGAAAAATGCGTGACGCGAGGCGCGCCTCGTCGAGGAACATCGCGACGAAGCTCGGGTCGCGCGCGAACTGAGCATGCAGGCGCTTGATCGCGACGGGCCGCGAAAATCCGCCGGCGCCGACGATGCGACCGAGGTGAACCGTCGCCATGCCGCCGGACGCGATCTCTTTGTAGAGCGCGTAGCGGCCGACCATGCGCGGATCGGAGCTTGCGGAAACGTTGCTCATCCTCGACGATAAAGTTACCGCGCCAGCGATCGCGCGTCGACGAGCCCGCGTGACCGAACGCGTCAATTTAGACGCCTTCAGGTCTCACTGCGACGGCAGAAATGGACAGGGAGCGTGGGAGAGAAGGAGAATTTGTTGGGTGTCGGTTGCCAGGTCGTGGCCGCTCACGCGAACGTCACGTCCAACCATCCAAAATCATCTCCCGCACTCCCCTTCTCCCTGTCTAATTCTCTTCAGCGCTAATTGAGCGTATGCGGGAGGCGCAGCTCGAACGGGGCGATGTCCGCGTCGAATGACTCGCCGCCTTCGCCCTGCATTTGATACGTGCCGCGCATTTGTCCGCGCGGCGTCTGCAAGACGCATCCACTCGTGTATTCGAAGTGCTCGCCCGGGCGCAGATACGGCTGCTGCCCGACGACGCCCGGACCACGCACCTCTTCGACGCGACCGTCGCCGTCGGTGATGATCCAATGGCGGCTTCGCAAGTGCGCGGCTTTGGTTCCCTCGTTTTGGATCCGAACCGTGTACGCGAAGACGTAGCGACGCGCGCGCGGCGACGACTGCTCGGCGACGTACTGCGACTCCACCGAGACGCGAATGCCTTGGGTGACGGCGACCGACGGGCTCACGGGCTCACCTTCATGTGAGAAGGCACTCTCGTGCCGTTCGCCTCCGGACGCAAGGCCATGTGCTTCGCGAGGAACGCGTGCGTTGCCTTCCACTTCGCGCGGGCCGGCGCGCGCCACACCATCGCGTCGAACGCGTGAATCTCGCCGGGCGCGACGAAGAGCTCCGCGGGCGTGTGGAGCTTGTCGAGCGCCTCCTTCAAGCGCTGACACTGTTGCAAGAACGGATCGCGCGAGCCGCACGCGATGAAGAACGGCGGCAGCGGCCTGTCGGGAACGAACGCGTTCTCGAGGATGCGCACGGGCGACGCGAGCTGATCGTGATCTCCCTCGAACACGCGCCGCCCGAGATACGCGGATGCGGCGTCGAAGAGCGCGGTCTTGTACCAGCGCGCGAGCCGCGGGTGCGCTTCGTAGCGATCGGTGAGATCGAGATACGGATACGTCGACAGAACCGCGCGGAGCGAGATGTTTGCATCATACACGCGTCTCGCGAACGGCTCGTGGAGGCGCTTCGAGTGCATCACGCCGAGCGCGGTCACGAGGTTGCCTCCCGCGCTCTCGCCCGCCACCGCGATGCGCGTGCGATCGCCGCCGAAGCGATCGGCGTTCGCGTTCACCCAGAGGAGCGCGTTCGAGACGTCCTCGAGCGGCTCCGGAAACGGATGACGAATGCCGAGCCGGTAGTTGATGTTGAAGACGAGATAACCGCGCCGCGCGATCGCGAGCGCCATCACGCGGTGCGTGTCCTTCGAGAGCGACGCGAACGCGCCGCCGTGCACGTACATGACGACGGGCAGCGGGCGCGACGCGCGCATCGGAACGTACACGTCGAGCCTGTGTTGATCGTGGCGCGACGTGCCGTACGGGACGTTCGGCTCGAGAAAGACGTGGTGTCGCTCGGGTTGGGCGTCGGGCAGCGCGTAGCGCAGCCGCGCGAGGCCGTGCGCCGCGCGATCCACGGCCGAATAGACGAGGGCGCTCCGCGAAAGACGAAGGCGCTGACCGAGCGAAAGGCTCATGAAGAGAATGTTATCATTGCGCGCCCATGCTCACAGCTCCGCGGATGAGTGGCTCCATTTTGAAATCGCTCGCGCGCCTCGCGCGCACTCGCGCTGGGAGCTCTGCGCTTCAGCTGGCTCTGCGCGCCGAGCTGAAGATCAACGCGCTGCAATCGCTCCCAGCGGACGCGTTCGGAACGATCGCGCTGCACAACGGCGTTCTTTCTTCGCGCCCTCCGCGCAAGCTCGAAGATCAGAAGCTCGGCGTGCCGAAGCCGGGATGGTCCAAGACGAGCGCGGAATATTTCTCGGCGTACGAGTCGCGCCGTACGACGCCGGAGAAAATCGCGCAGCGCGTCCTCGAGCGCGCGCGCGAGCTCGAGCGCATGACGCCGTCGATGCGCGTCTTGCTCGACGTCGCGGAGGACGACGTGACGAGCGACGCGGAGGCCGCGGGCGATCGCTTTCGGGTCGGCGCGCCGAAGGGCCCGCTCGACGGCGTGTGCATCGCCGTGAAGGAGCAAACGCGCGTGCGCGGATTGCCCGCAAAAGGCGGCACCGCGTACATGGACGCATCGCCGCAAAAAGAAGACGCCACGATCGTGCGTCGCCTCCGCGAAGCGGGCGCGGTGATCGTCGGCACGACGCCGATGACCGAGTTCGGCATGACGCCGCTCGGTTTCAATCCGCATCGCACCATGCCGCGCAACCCGCACCACGCCGGTCACGTCGCGGGCGGCTCGTCGACGGGCTCGGGCGTTGCGGTGGCGACGGGTCTCGTTCCGATCGCGATCGGCGCGGATGGTGGTGGATCGATCCGCATTCCCTCTTCGCTGAACGGCGTCTTCGGGATCAAACCGACATGGGGTCGCGTGAGCCGCGCCGGAGATCTCTTCGGCGGGAGCGTCGCGCATCTCGGGCCGCTCGCGTCGTCGACCGCCGATCTCGCGCGCGTGCTCGAAGCGATCGGTGCGCCCGATCCGCGCGATCCAGAGACGAGCGGTGCGCCGCCGCTGAAGGCCGGGTCGCTCGTGAGCGCGCTCGGTCGCGGCGTTCGCGGGCTCGTCATCGGCGTCGACGACGCCGAGTGGGCCGACGCATCCGCCGAAGTGCAACGCGCGGGACGCGACGCGCTCGCCGCGCTCGAAAAAGAAGGCGCGAAGCTGAAGAGTGTGACCTCGCCGCTCCTTCGTCACGCGCCCGCGATTGGCTACTTGTGCATCGCGATCGAAACCCGAGCAGAGCTGAAACGAGATTGGGCCGAGCACGCCGACGACATGTCGCCCGATCTCCAAATCTCGATGGCGGTGGTATCGGAGTTCGGCGCGGTGGAGTTCGCCGAGGCGCTGCGACTTCGCAACGCGCTTCGCACGGAGGCCGCGCGCATTCTCTCCGAAGTGGATCTCCTCGCGCTTCCGACGACGGTGTCGACGGCGCCTGCGGTGACGGACGCACAGTTCGCATCCGGGTTTCTCGACGCGCAAGCGCTCGCGGGATTATGTCGATTCAACTTCCTCGGAAACCTCACGGGACTTCCCGCGAGCTCCGTGCCGATCGGCAAGCACGATGACTTGCCGATTGGTCTTCAACTCCTCGGCGACGCGTGGGACGAGGCGACGGTGCTCGCCGCGAGCGCGCATCTCGAACGCATGGGCGTCGCGAGCGCGTCTCGTCCCAAGATCAGCGTCGACGTCGCGGATTTTTGATCAGGCCTTGCCGTGATCGTCGCAATGATTGCCGTGGACGTTGTGGCGATGACCTTCGACGACGTAGTCGACGTGGTCGTCGTGCTTCACCGTGCGATGACCGCAGCTCGGACCGTGGACGTGTTTCGAATCGTGACCTTTGCAAACATGGGGGGTGCAGGTGCTCATGCCCTTTCATACGGACCACGATGAAAAACGATTCCTCCATCTCGATTTTGAACGTTTTCGAGCTGGAAAAGCTGGCAAAAGGGAAGCTTTCACCGGAGGCGTTCGATTACTACGCGAGCGGATCGGACGACGAGATCGCGCTTCGTCGCAATCGTGAAGCGTTCGAACGCCGAACGATTCATCACCGCGTGCTCGTCGACGTGAGCGCGCGCGCGATGAAGACGCGCGTGCTCGGCGTGGACGTCGCGTTGCCCGTGCTCGTCGCGCCGACCGCGTTTCACAAGATGGCATGCGAAGACGGCGAGCTCGCGACGGCGCGCGCGGCGCGCTCGGCGAGCACGGCGATGCTGCTGTCGTCGCTCTCGAACACGGACATCGAAGACGTGTGCGCCGCGCATCCGAGCGGCGTCTTGTTTCAGCTCTACGTGTATCGCGATCGCCAAGCGACGGTCGGCCTCGTGCGGCGCGCGGAAGCGGCAGGCGCGAAGGCGCTCGTCCTCACCGTCGACGCACCGGTGCTCGGTCGACGCGAGCGCGACGTGAAAAATCGCTTCGCGCTTCCACCGCACCTCAAAGTGAAGAACCTCGTGCCCGTCGGTTATGGAGACCTCGAGAAGCAAACGAGCGAGTCGGGCCTCGCGGCGTATTTCGCGTCGCTCATCAATCCGTCGCTCTCGTGGAAAGACATCGCGTGGCTGCGATCGCTGACGAGCCTCCCGCTCGCAATCAAAGGCATCGTCCGCGTCGATGACGCGAAGCGCGCGCGCGATGAAGGAGCGAGCGCGATCGTCGTGTCGAATCACGGCGGGCGTCAGCTCGATGCATCGCCCGCGACGCTCGACGTGCTCGCGCCGATCGCGGACGCCGTCGGACGCGACGTGGAGGTTCTCGTCGATGGCGGCGTGCGGCGTGGCGCCGACGTGCTCAAAGCGCTCGCGCTCGGCGCCAAGGCCGTGCTCGTCGGAAGACCGATTCTTTGGGGGCTCGCGCACGACGGCGAAAACGGTGCGCGCCTCGTGCTCGAGATGCTCGCGCGCGAGCTCGACCTCGCGATGGCCCTCGCGGGCTGTCCATCGCTCGAGTCGATCACGCGCGACCTCGTGGTGCCGAGCGGCATCGAAGCCATCGAGGAACGTCCATGACCGAAGCGTGCAAGGCGAACATCGGCAAAGCGGGCAAGCGGCGGCGTATGCAAGTCGGGTGGATCGCGGCGGGGTTGTCCGTCGCGTGCGTGATTGCGTTCGTCGTGTTTCACGTGCCGTGGCAGTGGCGCTCGCTCGTGTTCTTGCCGAGCGCGATGGCCGCGACGGGCTTTCTCCAGGCGATGCGAAATACGTGTATTGCGCACGCAGCGCGCGGGACGATCGAGCACGAGGACTTTTCGACGACGCCCGCGCCGCCCGACGAGCTCGCCGCGAGCCGCCGAGTCGCCTCGTCGATCCGGCGCGACGCCGTGCTCATCGGGCTCGCGTCGTCGGCGCTCTCCGTCGCGCTCGCGTTCTTGTGAGTGTGCGTCAGGCGAACGTCTGCGCGATGACGCGTCCGACGCGCGTGTGAGCGAGCTCGACGGCGTCCAGGTCGTCCTTCGTCTCCGTGATGAACGACGCGATCAAGATCGGCGAGTGGTACTTCCGCCACACGATCGCGACGTCGTTCACCGCGCCGCGCCCGCCGGTTCCCGTCTTGTCGCCGACGACCCAGTCTTGAGGCAGCCCCGCGCGAAGACGCTTCATCCCCGTGCGACATTTCTTCATCGCGTCGGTGATGCGCGTGCGCCATTTCTCCGCGAGGAGATCGCCGAGCAGGATCGTCTTCATCGAAGCGACCATCGCGTCGGGCGTGGTCGTGTCGCGCGGGTCGCCGGGCGCGTTGTCGTTGAGCGCGGGCTCGTCGCGATCGAGGCGCGTCACGTCGTCGCCCGTCGTGCGGAGCCACTGCGTCAATCCGCTGGGTCCTCCCGCGCGCTTGAGGAGCGCGTTCGCGGCGACGTTGTCGCTCTCGATGATGACGGCGTCGCACTGCGCGGCGACGGATTCGTCGAACTCGATGAAGCCGCGATCGACGCGCGCGCAGATCGCTGCGACGAGCATCCATTTGAACGTCGAGCACATCGCGAAGCGCTCTTCTGCGCGGTGCGCGATGCGCGCGCCGTTGCCGGTGGCGAGCGCGCACACGCCGATGCGCCCGCCGATGTCGTTCTCGATTTCGCCGATGCGCTTCGCGGCGTCTTCGAGGACGGGGGCCGCGGGCGCGCCCGTGCACGCGAGCAAGCTCGTTCCGACGACGAACGCGCGGCGATTCATTTCGCAAAACCTCCAACGAGCGGGCCGAACGCGGCGTCGAGCTCGCGTGGCGCGAAGACGTTTGTCGCGGCGACGAATGCGAGATCCTTCTCGGGCGCGAGCCACGCCGTCGCGGTCCACATCGTGTTGCTGCCGGTGTGCGTGAGCGTCGTGCCGTTTGCCCAATCGCGCTCGAGGAACATCCATCCGCCGGCGTAACGCTCGTGCTCCTTCGCGTCGCTCGGCGGCGTCAGCAATCGCTTCATCGTTGCGGCGGATGCGATCGTTTTTTCGCTGCGCATTCCCGCGAGGACCACGTTCAAGAATTTTCCCCAATCCGCCAGCGCGCAGTGGACGCGGCCCGCGGGGCCGAGCGTTGGCGCGTTGTCAGCGAGCGGTCCCGGCGGAACGGGCACGAGCGAGCTTGTGTCTTTGCGATGACCCCACGGCGCGTCCGGGCCATCGGGCGCGCCGAATCCGCATCGCGTCATGCCGAGCGGTGCGAAGAGATCCGCGCGCATCGAATCCTCCCACGTCTTGCCCGTGACTTTTTCGAGCGCCGCGCCGAGCACGATGTAGCTCGTGTTCGAGTACTCGAACGTTCCCGGCGCGTGCGCGGGTTGCGCGGCGAGAACGGTCTCGACGAATTTCGAGCGTGGCTCGCGCCAGAGCATTTGCATCAGCTCCGGCGACAGATCTTTGGAGAAGCCGCCGCGATGCTCGAGGAGCTGCTCGACGGTGACGTTCGCGAGCGCAGCATTCACGCCGCTTCCGAAGATCGCGCCGAGCGTGTCGTCGAAATGGAGCTTTTCGCGATCGATTTCGATTGCGACGAGCACCGCCGTCATCGCCTTCGTGTCGGAGCCGAGATGCCAGCGCGCGTCGGTCGTGATGCGCACATCGCTTCCTTCTTTTTGGAAACCCGCCGCGCCGATCGCGACGAGCTCTCCACCGCGGAACGCGGCGCCTGCGAGCGCGGGCAACTTTCCTTTCACGCGAATCGGCTCGAGCTCGGCGGAGATGTCTTTCACGCTGGGCGAGAGTAGAGCGGGCGCGGGTTGCGCGACGGGTTTCGGCGAGGATGCGCACGCGAGGAGCGCGGCGAGAATCCACGCTCTCATAGCGCGTCGCACACCGCATCGTCGAAATGCGCGACCCAACCGCCCCCGCTTCCACTGGAGGAGATGCCGATCGCGAAGGCGACGCCCGACACCGACGCGGGCGGCGTGAGCGGCTTCGTGGCGCCGACGCCGCTGTTGCCGTCGAGATGGATCTCAGCGGTCGGCGGAGCGCCGAGATGAACGGTGAGCGTGAGTCGGTGCCACGCGCCATCGACGACCGTGTAGGGAAGTGTTTGGCTGTCGTCGATCCAACCCGCGTCGCCCGCCGACTCGACGTGCTCGTCGAGGTATCCGTTCTGGTTGTAGCCCATGAAGGTGATTTCGTAGTCCTCGAGGCTCGGGTCGTTGATGTCGTAGAGCACCACCGGCGACACGCGACTGTAGTACCCGTCCGGAAAACCCGCGACGCGCACGGACACGGAGCACACGAAATCGGTGACGGGCGAGGGAAAAGTCCCGAGCAAGATTCCGTGCGCATCGGACACGCCCGCGGTGATCCGGAGCGAGCCCGGCGGCGAAACGAAATCGTCCGTCACGACGTCCATCGTCGACTGGTTGGACTGCATGATCCAGGACGCGGCCCAACCGCCGTCATCGAATGTCTCGCAAAGAATGTGGTTCCCCGAGCACAGCGCTCCAGCGCCGTCGATGGTCGCGTCGGGGTTTCCACGAAGCCCACTGAGATCGGTGAGCGAGCAGCCAAGCGACGAAAGCGCAACTCCGAATAGCAGCCCCCGCTTCACGCCGTGATGGTAGCGCCAATCATCGCGGCGCGCTTCACGCGAGAACGCTCCGCGCGACGACGATGCGTTGAATCTCGCTCGTGCCTTCGTAGATCGTCGTGACGCGCGCGTCGCGCAAGTGGCGCTCCGCGGGGAACTCGCGGATGTAGCCGTAGCCGCCGTGGATCTGCACGGCCTCGTTGCAGATGCGCACCGCCGCCTCGCTCGCGAAGAGCTTCGACATCGACGCCTCGCGCGAGAACGGAAGACCGCGCTCCTTGAGCGACGCCGCGCGCATCGAGAGGAGGTGCGCCGCGTCGAGCTCGGTCTTCATGTCGGCGAGCTTCCACTGGATCGCTTGAAAGTCCGCGATGGGTTTGTCGAACGCCTTGCGATCCTTTGCATACTGCACGCTTTCGGCGAGCGCGGCGCGGGCGATGCCGATCGCTTGCGACGAGATGCCGATGCGACCACCGTCGAGCGCCATCATCGCGATGCGAAAACCCATGTTCTCTTCGCCGAGGAGCGCGCTCGCGGGCACGCGACAATTTTCGAACTGGAGCGAGACCGTGTTCGATCCGCGGATGCCCATCTTGTCTTCGGCTTTGCCGACGCGAAGACCCGGAGTTCCGCCTTCGACGAGGAAACACGACAGGCCTTTCGTGCCTGCCGCTCCCGTGCGCGCCCAGACGATCATCACGCCCGCGTGTGCGCCGCTCGTGATCCACTGCTTCGATCCGTCGATGACCCACGCGTCGCCGTCTCGGCGCGCGGTCGTTCGCATCCCGCCCGGATCGCTCCCCGCTTCGGGCTCGGACAATGCGAACGATCCGGCGACGAAGTCTCCGCTCGCGAGCCGCGGACAATATTTCGTCTTCTGATCTTCGCTTCCGAATCGCGCGATCACTTCGCCGACCATGTTCGTGACGGCCATCGTCACGGCGGTCGATGCGCACGCGCGCGCGACCTCTTGCATCGCGAGCGCGTACGACACGACGCCCGCGCCGGCGCCGCCGAGGTCCTCGGGGACGTTCACCGCCATGAGCCCGAGCTCGGCGAGCCCTTTCAGGATCTTCTTTCGGAAATCGCTCGTGCTCGTCGATGTCGTGCGCTTGCGGCGCGATCACGCGCGTCGCGAAATCGCGCGCGGATTTTTGGACGAGCGCCTGCGTCTCGGTGAGCTCGAGGTCCATCAGTTCAGCTCTTTGCGCTTGATGCACGACTTGTCGTCGCCGAGCTTGCAGCCCGCGTCGTACGCGGCGGCGGCCTTCGCCGTGTCTTTCGTCGTGCCGCGCCCGAATTGGTAGAAGAGGCCGACGTTGCGGCAGCCGAGCCCGTGATTGTAATCGCAGCTACGCTGGTACGTCGCGAGAGCCTGTCCAAGATCGGCTTTGATTCCGCCGAGACCATTTTCGGTGACGTAACCGAGCGTGTTGCACCCCGAGCCTTCTTTGAGATCGCAACCCTTCGTGAGGTCCGCGACCATCTTCGCGCCCGTGGGATCGCTGAGGCGCTTCTGCATGAAGTAGAGGCCGAGGTTGGAGCACGCGGTCGCTTCGTCCTTCGCGCACGCGGCCTCGAGCAGCGTTTGTCCTCGCTTCGTGTCCTTCGTCACGCCGTGCGCGCCCTCGATGAGATACGTCCCCAAGTTCGTGCACGCGACGTTGACGTTGCCGGTGCACGCGCGGTCGAGACGATCGACGCCTTGAATGACGTCCGGCGGAACGCCGTGTCCGGAGACGAGGAGCCGACCCGTCGTCGAGCAACCCGTCATGTTCTTCTTCGTGCATGCGATGTCCGCGACGCGATACGCGGCGACGACGTCCTTTGGCGTGCCCAATCCCTCTTCGTAATCGATCGCGAGGTTCACGCAGCCCTGCGCGTCGCCGCCGTCGCATCCCTTTTTGTCGTAGACGAAGCTCTGCGCGTCGTCCGCGGTCACGCCGACGCCTTTGCCGTATGCGACGCCCGCGTTCACGCAGCTCGACACATCGCCCGCTTCACAACCCGTGACGTAGTATTGCGTCGACTTCACGGGGTCGGTCTTCTCGGCTTGCTCGCCGAGCGTGAAGCATTTCGCCGATTCGTCTTTCGTGCAGACGTCGGCGCACATCGACGTGACCGTGACGCTGCCGCCGCTCACGGAGACGTCGCCCGTGCAATGTTGCTTGCTCGCGTTCTTCGCGGTGAACGAGAAGGTCTTGCCCGTCTTCGTGAGCACGACATCCGTGTAGCCGTCGCTCTCGAGCTCTTGCCGCGCGCGCCGCTCTTGATTGCATGACGCGAGCGCGAGCGCGAAGAGAATGACGACCGAGACCTCAGAGACCGAACGTGACTTTCGCTGCATAGCTCCCCGGGCTCGGCATCTTGAGCGGCTTCACCGCGTCGACGATGCACTTGGCTTGTGCTTGTCCTTCTTTGTTGTTCGTCGATACACCGACCGCCGCGACTTTGCCTTCTTTGCCGTGCGGCTCGACGTACGCCGTGACGCTGAACTTCGAGCTTGGCGCCGCCTCGACGCACTTGTCGAGCTCCTTCTTGTGCTTGCCGATCGTCGCGGCGACTTTGTCGGGCGCCCAATCCGCGGGCTGACGCGCGTCGGTCGGATCGAACGTGAGATCGCGCTCGACCGTCGCGTCGCCGCCGATGGGCTTCGGCCACTGCGCGCCTTCGAGGATGTCGAGCATGCAGCGCTCGGTGTCGTAGTCGCCGAGCGAAGACTCTTCGAGGTACGTCCACTTCGTCTTGCCGTCCTCGCCGACGCGCATGAAGAACTTCACGCGCCCCGAGAGAAACGCGAGATGCCGAAGCCCCGTCTTCTGGCACGCCTCGAACGACGCCGAGAGATCTTGGAACGTGTTGGAGACGGCGCGATCGTCGATCGATCCGAGCTCTTGATGAACGACGGGTGTGTGCGACGTCGTCGTCGCGGTGGCTGTGGGCGCTGTGTCGACGTGCTGCGGCTCTGGCGTTTCGCCACCACACGCAAGGAGGGCACACGCAACGAGAGCAGCCGCGAACGTGACTGCATGACGTTTTTTCATGAGCCGCCCAGTCTACCCCAAGTGGCGCGGCTACGTGGAGCGAAGCGCCGCCAGCACGGCGCGCGCGCGCTCCTTCACGATGGCGCGTCCGGAGGCGATCTCCGGCGCGTCGCGCACGCATTCGAGAGCGGCACATCGCTCGAGCCACGGCGAATCGAAGAGTCCCGTGTCCGATCGCGCTCGAGATGGCGGCAATGCAGCGCTCGTGGTCGCCGAGGTAGCCGCTCGACTCGGCTTGCAGCTGCGCGGCGAGCGTCTTCGCGCGCAACGTCCTCGTCGCCGACGTGCGCATCGTGTCGATCATCGCGCGGACGTCGAGCGCCGGTTTTTTCTCGCGAAGCACCGACGCAGCGCCGATGGCCATGGTCGTCTCCTCGGCGGTGAGCCCCGTGAGCTTCGCGACGTCGAGGCCTGCGATCCAGTCCGCGTTGCCGCGCCAGAGCGAGAGTCGAAAGCGGTCCGCCCAATAACTGAATGGCGAGACGGGATCGACGGGGCCGAGGACCAAGCGCTCGATGTCGGTCCAGTTGCCTGCGAGCGCCTCCGCGCGCGCCGCTTGATAGCGAACGCCGACGAAGCGCGGCTCGAGGTGGACGGCGATGTCCATGTGCGCGTGGCCGTCGCTCAACGCGCCTGCTTCGAAGAAAAGATTCGCGGCGAGCTCGTGCGCTTCGGCGGAGCGCGGCGCGAGCGCGAGCGCGCGCGCGATGTGCTCTGCGGCAAGTGCCGAGTCGCCGCTTTGGAGCAAAACGGACGCGAGCGCGATGATGGGCTCGGGCAGACGCGGCGCGGCGGCGTGCGCGCGCTCGGCCACGTCGCGCGCGAGCGAGAGCGAGACCGCGCGCTGCGAGTCGACGCCGATCTGTCGTCCGAGCGCGGAGGCATATGCGGCGAGCACGACGGGATCGTTCGGTGCGCGCTCGCTCGCGAGTCGAAGAAGCTCCTCGGCGCGCGCGGTCGCTTCGGCCGTGAAGCGAAAGTATTCGCGCCGTCCGCGAAGGAAGAGGTCGAGCACTTCGGGATCGCGCAGCACACGATCGACCTTCGGCAAGGAGAGGCCCATCGCCTCGGTGATTCCGCGCGCGGCCTCGTCGGTGAAGCGCTCGATGTCGCTGCGCTTGCCGCGAAAATACTGGTGCCAGATTTGGAATCCGTCCTCGACCGTCGTGAGTCGCACGTGCGCGACGAATCCGCCGTCGCTTCGGCGGAGCGTTCCGTGCGCGACGACCTCGGCGCCCAAGAGGCGCCCGCTCGCTCGCGCATCCGCGCTCGACGCACGCATCTGCGACGTCACGCCGCGCGGATACACCGAGAGCCCGGGCACCGCCGACACCGCGTCGATGAGCCCATCTGCGAATCCCCAACCGAGGTGCTCGCACTCCGGAAGAGCGATCACGTCGAGCGGAAAGATCGCGAGCGTCGGGAGTCCACGCGCGGGCTTCCGCACCATCGATCGCGACGGCGGAGAGCTCGCGTTCACCGAGTGCAACCGGCGCAGCTCCGCGCCCACCGCATGCACCGAAGGAAAGCGCTCTTCGCGCGCGCGCGCGAGACAACGGATGACGATCTTCGCAAGCGCTTCGGGGATCTCGGGCCGAAGGTTTCGCGCATCGGGCGGCGGCTCGATCGTGCGCCTCACGATCGGCATGAGCGCAGGGCCAGGGAACGGAAGCTGGCCGGTGAGCATCTCGAAGATCATCGTCCCGATGGCGTACTGGTCGGCGCGCCCGTCGAAATCGGATGCGCCTTGGGCTTGCTCGGGCGACATGTACCCGGGCGTTCCGAAGACGAGCCCGGCGCGCTCCTTGGAGTCGCCGAGACCGCTCGCAACGCCGAAGTCCATGACGACGACGCGTCCGTCCGGCGCGATCGCCACGTTGTCCGGCTTGAGATCCAAGTGAATGACGCCGGCGTCGTGCGCCGCGGCAACGCCGTCGCAGATCGCGAGCGCGATCTCGATCGTGCGCGCGATGGGAAGCCGCTGGCTCGTGTCGATCAGCACGCCGAGCGTCTGTCCTTCGACGAGCTCCATCGTGAGGAAACGCTGCCCATCCGCTTCGCCGAAGTCGTACGTGCGCGCGACGTTTCTGTGCGTGACGCGACGTGCGAGGCGGACCTCTTGGAGAAATTGCACGAGGCTCTCGCTGTTCGCGGCGAACGTGGGCCGCAGCATCTTGAGCGCGACGATCTCCGAAAGGACCGCATCGTGCGCGCGATACACGGCGCCCATGCCGCCCATTCCGATGAGCCCGAGGATCTCGTAGCGCCCGCCGAGAACGCCGCGCGCCGCGTTCGGCGGAAGGAGCGAATCCGATTGAGCCGCCGGCGGCGCACCGACCGGCGCGGCAATGGTGCGATCGTCGTCGCCGCTCACTGGGCCACCGTATCAGCTACGCGGTTCATGCGGCATCGCGTTTGCTCATGCCGCGTGACAGAATGGAGGCGCGATGGATTCGTCGGAAATCACCGTGGAGATCTTGAAGGACATTCGCGACGAGATGCGCGCGAGCCGTGAAGACATTCGCGGCGTGAGCACACGCATCGATCAGCTGCGCACGGATCTCGACGAGCGACTCGATCACACGAACGAGCGCCTCTCCACGCTCGAGCGACGACAGGTCTCGACCGAGACGCGACTCGCGACGGAGCTCATCGGCGTGAAGGACGCGGTCGATCGCGTCGCAGATCTATTTCGCAAAGATCGCGGCGTGCGTGCGCAAGTCGCTGATCACGAAAAACGGATCGAGAAGCTCGAGAAGCGCGCGCGCTGATCAGTCGGGCGGTCCTGCGTCGCACAGATCGGCGAGCGGTGGTGGATCGACGCCAACCTGCGTAGGATTCGCGACGAGCGTCGTTTTGAGTGTGACAGAAAAAGTGTGGCGCGCTCAGCGGAGCAAGCTCGCCGCGATCACGATGCGCTGGATCTCGCTCGTGCCTTCGTAGATCTCCGTGATGCGCGCGTCGCGGTAGTGGCGCTCGGCAGGGTACTCGGTCGAGTAGCCGTAGCCGCCGAAGATCTGGAGCGCCTTGTGCGCGACGCGCGTCGCGGTCTCGCTCGCGTAGAGCTTCGCTTCGGCGCTCTCTTGCGTGTGGCGAACGCCTTTGTCTTTCATCGTCGCGGCGCGCCACGTGAGGAGACGCGCGGCGTCGAGCTCGCGTTGCCATGTCGGCGAGCATGAATTGGATCGCTTGGTGCTGCGAGATCGTCACGCCGAAGCTCTTGCGCTCTTTGCTGTACGCGACGGCCGCGTCGAGCGCGGCGCGCGCGATGCCGAGCGCTTGCGCGGCGATGCCGATGCGTCCGCCGTCGAGCGTCGCCATCGCGACCTTGAAACCCTCGCCGACGTTTCCGACGACCGCGTCGTCACCGACTTTGCAATTCTCGAAGAACACCGTGCACGAGTGCGCGCCGTGGATGCCGAGCTTGTGATCGTGCGGGTTCTGCGTGTAACCCGGGCGTGCCCTTCTTCACGAGGAACGCGGTGTGTTTGACCTTCGGCGTGCTGCGATCGGTGACGGCGAAGACGATGATGTGATCGGCGTGCGGACCGTTCGTGATCCAGTTCTTCGCGCCGTTGAGCACGCAGCCGCCGCTCGTCTTCTCTGCGCCCGTCACCATCGTCTGCGCGTCCGAGCCGCTCATCGGCTCGGTGAGGCCGAAGCAGCCGAGCATCTTTCCCTGCGCGGTCGGCGTGAGGATTTCTTTCTTCTGCTGCTCGGTTCCGAACTTGTAGACGCGGATCGCAGAAGAGCGAGTTGTTGACGCTCATGATCACGCCGCACGCTCGCGCACGCGGCGGAGATTTCTTCCATCGCGATCGCGTAGCTCAGCGCGTCGAGCCCGCCGCCGCCGTACGCCTCGGGGATCGCCATCCCGAGAAATCCGAGCTCCGCCATGCGCGCGACGATCTCCGCGGGCCAGCGCGCCGCTCTTGTCGATCTCGGCGGCCTTCGGCGCGATCTCGCGCTGCGCGAAATCGCGCGCGGTCTTCAAGATGAGCGATTGCTCTTCGGTCAGATCGAAATCCACGCTCTCCTTAGAGGTTACTGGAGGTACCGAGTCAAGACTGCCGCGGCGACGCCGCCCGCAAAGAGAAACGAGATGACGAGGAACGTCCAAAAAAGCCAGCTCGGAATGCGGCCGCCTTGCTGCGGCGCGGCGATCGACTCTTCGTGTTGGTTGATCGTCTCGGGGAGTCGCGAGGGCGCGAGCATCGGGGCCATCGCGGGAAGCGGGAGCGGCGTCGGCTGAGACGGCGGCGGCCGTGGAAGCGGCCTCGTCGGCGTCGTCAGCTTGAGCGGGGCGGTCGCGGGTTGTTGGAGCGGCGCGGGTGTCGGATGCAGCGGGGCGGTCGCAGGTTGCGGCGGCGGCGGCGCTGGGACGGCTTGCGCGGGCATCTTGTAACGAAGGGCTTGGATCTGGGCGGCGCCTCGGCGACTTGGAGCGTCGCGTGATGGGCCGGCACCTGCATGTGATGCAGTTGCTGCTGCTCGTCTTCGATCGGGCTTCGCGTGACGATCGTCGCGACGTCCTCGGCGAAGTCGTTCGCGTCGTCTTCGGTCGTCGTGACGGCCTTCACGCCTTCGTCGAGCGTCGTCGACGAGACGGGCGCGTCGCGTCGCACTTCTTGAGGCGTCACCGCTTCCGAGTTGGGAGATCGATTCGCGTTCGCGATGTGTGCATCGATCGCCGCGCGCGCGAGCAGCACCTCGCGATTCACCACCGCGGTCGGCACGGTCATCGACATCACGGGCTTCGGCCGTCCCTTCGCCTCCGCATCCGGCTGCGCTTCGCGGATCGCTTGCGCGAAATGGAGCGCCGTTGGAAAGCGCTCTTCGGGGCGCGGGCGAAGCGCCTTCAGCACGACGCGACAAATCGACTCCGGCAGGTCCCCGCGGATCTCGCGCGGCGACGGCACCGCGCCCGCGCGAATGCGCTTGATGACCTCGGCGAGCGGGAGACCCGCGAGCGGAATCTGTCCGGTGAGGAGCTCGTAGAACACCGCGCCCGTCGCGTAGATGTCCGCGCGCGCATCGACCGTCGCCGCCGACGCCCACTGCTCGGGCGCCATGTAGCGCGGCGAGCCCATGCCCATGTCCGGCATCGTCAGCGGCGCGACGTCGGCGCCTTCGGCGACTTTCGAAATTCCGAAATCGAGGACCTTCACGCACGGCGTCCCGTCGATGCGTTTCGTCAGAAACAAATTCCGCGCTTTGAGATCGCGATGCACGATGCCGAACGCGTGCGCCTCTTGGAGCGCGGTGCACACCTGGAGCACGTAGAGCGCGGCCTCCGCCGGTGGGAGCGGGCCGCGCTCGGCGAGCAGCTGCTTGAAGTCGACGCCTTCGAGGAGCTCCATCACCATGAACGGCTCGCCCGTCGGGAGCGTGCCGACGTCCATCACGCGCACGGTGTGCTCGCTGCGCAAGCGGAACGTCGCGCGTGCCTCGCGGAGAAATCGTTCCGCGGCGATGTGCGGCTCGAGCGGGCTGTCGACGAGAAACTTCAGCGCGACGGGTTGATTGAGCTGGAGATGCGTCGCTGCGAGCACGACGCCCATGCCTCCGGCGCCGAGCTGCCGCTCGATGCGATACTTGTCGAGGACGACGTCTCCAGCGCGAACCACCGCCGATCGACGCTACCTTATTCCGCCCTGAGCAGGCGGATGTTCGGGATGTGCTCGGCGCGCGCGACGAGCCGCGGCTTCGGACGAACGGCGATGGGTCGCTCCGAGAGCAGCAGCATTTCGCTGTCGAACGCGTTGTCGCCGAACGCCGCGAGGAGCGGCAGATCCCCGAGCTTCTGCGCGAGCGACGATGCTTTGCCTGGACCGTACGGAATCGGCCGCTCGACGCGTGGGGCGAAACGCTCACCTTCGCGCATCGGCGTCGCTGCGAGAACGCGCTCGCGCGAAATGCCGACCACCGCCGCGGCTGCCTCGACGATCGGCCGCGGCGACGCGCTCACCACCCAAATCTCGTGACCGAACGTGCGCGCGAGATCGATCACGGCGCGCACCTCGGCGTGGATGCGGTCCGCGAATCGCTCGTCGATGATGCTGCTCACGAAGGCGTCCGTCGCCGCGCTCGTCCAGCCCGCGTTGATCCACGTCATGATCTCGCACACGCGCTCTTCGTCGAAGCGGCCTTCGAGGTAGGCCGAGTAGAGATCGCGCGCGACCTTTGCGGGCGCGGCGCTCGTGTCGACGACGTCGCGCGCTTCCGCGAGGAGCGCGGACGTGGCGACGTCGGTGAGCTTGCCCGAGTCGAGCACGCCGAAGAAAATCTTCGCCTACGTCTCCGCTCCACAGCGTGCCGTCGCCGTCGAACGCGAGCGCGCCGCGCGGAGACTTTTCGATCTCGCGCGCGAGCTCGCGCGCCGTGACGAGCGGGATCTCCCGCTCAGAACGGGATTTCGTCGTCACCACCGCCACCGCCGCCGCTGTCGAAGTCGCCCCCGACATCGGACGGAGCATCGCCGTAGGACGGCGCGTCGTCTTGCTGGCGCGAGCTCGGCGCGCCCGAGCGCGGAGCTCCATACGAACGCGGCTCGCCGCCACCTTCACGCTCGGCCCCGCCGCGACGCCCGCCGCCTGCGAGGATCACGTTGTTCGCGATGATGTCCGTCGAGTAGCGCTTCTCGCCGTTTTTCTCGTAGCTCGACGTTTGAATGCGACCCTCGATGAAAATGCGGTCGCCCTTCGACAGGAACTTCGCGAGCGCTTCACCGCGCTTGCCCCAAATCGTGATGCGGTGCCACTCGGTGCGCTCTTGGCGCGTGTTCGATTTGTCGAGGTAGCTCTCCGTGGTCGCAAGCCTGAGCTTGAGAATGGCCTGTCCGCCCGGTGTCACGCGCAGCTCCGGGTCTGCGCCGAGGTTTCCGAGCAAGAGCACTTTGTTCAAACCTTCCGCCATGAGTTCGCCTCCAAAACACGAGTCGCGTCCGCGCGAACGTATGGCCCGGCTTGCCCGTTACGTCAACGGTCGGCTAAAAGGCGATGCTCGGATCGTTTAATACGCATGAGCGAGCCTCGGATTTCCATCGTCATCCCGATCTACAACGAGCAAGCCATCTTGCACGCTGCGGTGGTCGACCTGCGCGAGCGGCTCAAGCCGTATGGCTGGAGCTACGAAATCATCCTGGCCGAGAACGGCTCGCGCGATCGCACGGTCGAAATCGCGGAAGAGCTGGCAGCGAAATATCCCGACGAGGTTCGGTTCATCAGCCTCGGCGAGCCGAACTACGGAAAGGCCTTGAAACAAGGCATTCTGCTCGCGCGCGGGCAAATCGTGATCTGCGACGAGATCGATTTGTGCGACGCGGATTTTCATCGCCGCGCGATCGACATCTTGGACAGCGGCGAGGCGGATCTCGTCATCGGCTCGAAGCTCCTCGCGGGCGCCGAGGACGATCGCCCGATGCTGCGTCACGCGGCGAGCATGGCGTACTCGACGATGCTCCGCGTGATGCTCGGCTTCCGCGGAACGGACACGCACGGTTTGAAAGCCTTCCGCCGCGCCGCGCTGCTCGACACCGTGCGCGCGTGCCTCGTCGACAAAGACGTCTTCGCGAGCGAGTTCGTCATCCGCGCCGACCGCGGCGGCGTGCGCATCAAAGAAATTCCGGTGCGCGTGATCGAGAAGCGCCCGCCGTCGATCAACTTGTTCAAGCGCGTGCCGAACGTGCTGAAGAGCGTCGCGAAGCTGACGTACGCGATCCGCGTTCGCGGCTAAGCGCAGATCACTTGGCTGCCGCCACGAAAAAAAGCGAGTGGCTCGTCGCGCTCGCGTTGTTTGCGTCGTGTGGGCGCGAGACGACGAAGGTCGTGGCGACACCGATCGCATCGGCGAGTGCGTCGCCGGCGGCGTGCACGCATGCCTACTCCGTCACTGCGGTCGTCACGGGCTCGTGGTTCGGCGACCCGACGCAGGCGACGACGGCGCCGATGCTCGTCGTTCGCCTCGACGATGCCGGGCTGGGACCACCAGACGCTCTCACGGTCGCGCAGGTGCCGGTGGCGCAGCCATTCTTCGACGCGGACGTGAACCTCGCCGAGCTCTGCTCCGACGAAGCGACGGCACCGGGAACGATCGCGGTGAAGTGCATCACCGAGCATGGAAAACTTTCGCACGTCGTCGTGCGAAGCGCGCACGACGGGCTCGACGTCGTGACCGATGGCGCCGCGCCCGTGCATTGGCGGATGACGTACGGCCCGGAGCGCTTCGACGGTGCTTGCTACACGCTCCACGGTCTCGGCGCGCTGCGCGATCTCGAGCCAGCGCGCGCCGCGTGGGGCCGCGACGTGCCGAGCGCGCGGTGTTCAGGCACGCCGCGAACGCGTCCCGTTCACGTCGTATTCGATTTCGTCGACGTACCCGGCGATCCGCCTTCCTCCAACCCCAATCGCGAGAAAATCGCCGTGTCGATTCCCGGCTGGAAAAGAGATCTCGGCGTGCTGTCGAACCTCGGAGGCGGCCTTCACCCGACGCGTTACACCGACGCCGATGCGATCCGGCTCGTCACGAGCGACATGGGCACCGAAGACCGATTCGCTTATCGCCTCGGTGATCGCTTGTACGTCGTCGAAGGCGGCGATCACGTCGTGAGCACCGATCTCCCATGCGGCGCGAAAGTAGCGTTCGACGTCCATTACCGCTGGCGCGATTCAATCGTCGAAGACCACGCGACGCTTCGTTGAAAATCGCTATTGCGGAAGCGTGCGCGCGGCCCACACGACGGGCGCCGCGCACGCTGCCGTGAGCACGAGCAAAATCCACGACGCGTTCGTCCACTCCGCGGGGAGCCCCACGCGCACGACGGAGAACGCGACGACGAGCAGCGCGGCGCCCGCGTTCTCGCGCGTCGGTGCGCGCCACAAGAGACCGGCGCACACGAGCGCGAATGGGATCGTCGCCATCGCAACGAGCCCGCGCCACGTCCAAGGGTCCGTCGCTTGAACGAAGTACGCGGACACGCCGAGGATGGTGAGCCCCGCGAGCGCGATCATCCCCATCGCCGCGTAGCGCGCTTGTTTGGGAGCTTTCACTCGTCCGGTGTCGCTCTGGCTGGCGGGCACGAACGAGACTCTACCACCTTGCCTACTCTTGTCCGGTAGCATCCACGACATGCGCGCCGTTCGGATTCACGTGCTCGATGGACCGCAATCGCTTCGCGTGGACGACATCGCCGAGCCCACGTGCGGCGCAGGTGACGTGCTCGTCGACGTGCGCGCCGCAGGTCTCAACTTTCCCGACGTGCTCCTCACGCGAGGGAAATATCAGTTCAAACCCGCGCCGCCGTTTTCACCGGGCGGTGAAGGTGCGGGCATCGTGCGCGCCGTCGGGCCGGGCGTCACGACGGTCGCACCGGGCGATCGCGTCGCGTTCACCATCCTCTATGGAGCGTTCGCCGAGCGCGTCGTCGTTCCCGAGTTGGCCGTCGTGAAAATTCCAGACGCCGTGAGCTTCGAGATCGCCGCGGCGACTCCGCTCACGTACCTCACGGTGGTTCATGCGCTCGTCGATCGCGCGCACCTCCGCACGGACGAGACGCTCCTCGTGCTCGGCGCGGCGGGAGGCACCGGCGTCGCGGCGATTCAGCTCGGCAAGATGATGGGCACGACTGTGATCGCCGCCGCGTCGTCGGACGAGAAGCTTGCATTCTGCAAGCAAAATGGCGCGGATTTCACGGTGAATTACGCGACCGAAGATTTGAAAGAGCGGGTGAAGGCCATCACAAACGGTGCCGGCGCCAACGTCGTCTTCGATCCCGTCGGCGGTCCGTACTCGGAGCCGGCGCTGCGCGCCATCGCGTGGGAGGGACGATTTCTCGTCGTCGGTTTCGCGGCCGGGGACATTCCGAAGATCCCGCTCAACCTCGCGCTGCTGAAGGGTTGTCAGATCGTCGGCGTGTTCTGGGGTCAGTTCGCGATGCGCGAGCCGGCGAAGAATCGCGCGCACGCCGAGCGCGTGTTCGCGGCGGTCGCGGAGGGCAAGCTCGCGCCGCGCATCGACGCGACGTTCCCATTCGATCGCGCGCGCGAGGCGCTCGAGCGCATGGAGCAGCGCAAGGTGCTCGGCAAAGTCCTCCTCGTGCCCTGACTCAGGAGAATGGAGCTTCGAGCGCGCGCACGAGATCGCTGACGGCGAACGGCTTCGTGAGCCGCGCGTTCGGAATGCGCTCGAGGTAGTCGCGCGCGCGCGCTGTGTACGTGCCGCCGGTGATGAAGACGAAGCGCGGCGCGAGGTTGGGTTTTTCGATCGCGATGCGTTCGTGGAGCTCGGTGCCGGTGAGGCCGGGCATCATCACGTCGCACACGATCACGTCGTAGTCCGCGCCGGCGAGGAGCTGCTCGAGCGCACGCTCCGAGCTCGTCTCGCCCGTGACGCTCGCGCTGCGCGAGAGCGCCGACACGAGCGCCGACACGATGAGCGGTTCGTCGTCGACGATGAGGACGCGTTTTCCCGTCGCGGCTTCCATCTGCGGAGGCGGCGCGGGAATCGTCGCTTGCGGCGCGTCGCCTTGCGTCTCGCGAAGCGCGCGCGCGAGCGTGACCTCCATCGTCGTGCCCTCGCCTTGCGTGCTCCGCGCGACGATGTTGCCGCCGGTGCGCGCGACGATGTCGCGACAAATCGAGAGGCCGAGACCCGTGCCGCCGCCGTTCGGGCGCGTCGTGACGAACGGCTCGAAGATCGCGTCGAGCTTGTCGGGCGGAATCCCGATGCCGTCGTCGCGCACGTTCACGACGACGTTTTGCGGCGTCGTCTCCGCGGTGACGATGATGCTTCCTTCGTGGCGCGACTCGACCGCGATCGCCGCGTTGAGAAAAAGATTCACGAAGACTTGCTCGATGCGACGCGACACGCCGAGCACCGGCGGGAGCTCGCCGTAATCCTTCACGAGGCGCGCGCGCGGCCTGAGCTCGTGCGCGACGAGCCGCTCGGCCGTCTCGATCGCGACCGCGAGATCGACCGGCCCGGGGAGCTCGTCGTCGTAGCGACCGAAGAAGCGAAGGTCGCGCACGATCGACGTGATGCGATCGAGGCCGCTCCGCACGTTGTCGACGAGCGCTTGCTCCTTCGGCGAGACGCGTCGCTGGAGCATCTCGGCCGCGAGACCGACGAACGCGAGCGGGTTGTTGATCTCGTGCGCGACGCCCGCGGCGAGCATGCCGAGCGACGCGAGCCGATCGGCGTGCGCGAGCTGAGCGCGAAGGCGCGCGCGATCGGTCGCGTCGCGCGCGTACGCGAGGATGGCGGGCTGCCCGTCGAACTCGACGATCGTCGACGCGATCTCCGCGATGATCTCCGTTCCGTCGCGGCGCTTCGCGGGGTACTCGCGCGGGATGAGCATCTCGCCGCTGTCTTTCATCTGTTGGATGCGCCGTCTCATCGTCTCGACCGCGTTGCGATCGAGGAACGTCATCGGCTTGCCGACGAGATCGGCGGACGCGTCGTAGCCGAGCAAGCGCGCCGCGGCAGCGTTCGCATAGAGAACGATGCCATCACGCGAGACGACGATCCCGTCCGGTGCATGCTCGACCAGCGCGCGAAATGCGTCCGACACGACACCACCATACGCCGATCTTGCAATCTTCTGGTAGATACCGCGCGTGCTTTCCCCGGTTTCTGGGCGCTTCGACGTGGCCGTCATTGGCGGCGGCGTGAACGGTACAGGCGTCGCGCGCGATCTGTCGCTGCGCGGGCTTCGCGTCGTTTTGTTCGAGCGCAACGATCTCGCGTTTGGCGCGAGCGGCAACTCGAGCGGAATGATCCACGGCGGCGTCCGCTACCTCGAGACGAACCCGAGCGTCACGGAGACGTCGTGCCGCGACTCCGGATACATCCAGCAGATCGCGCCGTTCCTCCTCTTTCGCATTCCGTTCCTCATGCCGATCGCGGAAGGCAAAAAAGGTCGCATCCTCATCGAGCTCATCGACGCGTATTTTCGCGCGTACGACACGTACCAGCCGCTCAAGCACTCCGAGCCGCACACGCGCGTCACCGAATCGGATTTGAAGAAGCTCGAGCCGGGGCTCGTCGGCAAGAGCGCGGGCGGCGTGACGTTCGACGAGTGGGGAGTCGACGGCGCGCGCCTTTGCGTGCTGAACGCGATCGACGCGGAAGAGCACGGCGCGAAGCTCTACACGCACACGACGGTGCTCCGCTTCGCGCGCGACGCCGCACACGAGAACGATTGGGTGATCGAAGCGCGCGATTTGATCGACGAGCGACGGCATCGCGTTCGCGCGCGCGTCGTCGTGAACGCGACGGGCGCGTGGAGCCCCATCACCGCGAGCCTCTCCTCGCTCTCGCCGAAGAGCGTTCGCGTGCGGCCCGGGAAAGGCATCCACGTCGTCTATGACAGACGTCTGTCGAATTACGGCGTGCTCGCCGAGGCGATCGACGGTCGCCAGATCTTCGTGATGCCGTGGCAGAACGTGACCATCGTCGGCACGACCGACGACGACTACTTCGGCGATCTCGACGCGGTCGTCTCGACGAGCGAAGAGGTTCGCTACTTGGTGCAAGGCGTCGCGCGCGTGTTCCCCGCGATTCGCACGGCGCGTGCGATCGGCACGTACGCCGGCGTGCGCCCGACGCTCTACCAATACGGCAAGCTCGAAGACTCGCTCTCGCGCGAGCACGAGATCGTCGACCACGCGAGCGACGGAGCGCCCAACGCGTTCTCGATGATCGGCGGAAAGCTCGCGAGCTTCCGCCTCTTCGCGCAAGAGATGAGCGATCGCATCGCGCGCGATCTCGCGCCGTCGTCGATCTGCACGACGCATACGTCGCCGCTGCCCGGCGGCGAGCGTCACGTCGACGCCATCGAGCTCGCGGAGGCGCACGGGATCACGCCGGTCGCCGCGCGGCGCATCGTGTTTCGTCACGGCGCGCGCGCCGAAACCGTGCTGCGTGACGTCACGAGCGATTCGATGTCGCGCGAGGTCGTCTGTCCGTGCGAGCCCGTGCTCGCCGCGGAGGTCGTCCACGCGATCCACGCCGAGCACGCGCGCACCGTCGATGACGTCGCGCGACGCACGCGTCTCGGCCTCGGCGCGTGCGGCGGAATGCGCTGCGCACATCGCTGCGGTCAGATCGTCGCGCGCGAGCTTTCGCTCTCGCCCACGGTCGGGCGCGAGCAAGCGGGCGCGTTCTTGGTGAAGCAGGCGAAGATGCGCGCGCCGGCGCTCGGTCCCGAGCAAGCGCGGCAAGAAGCGCTCGCGCTCGCGTCGATGCGATCGGCGGGCCTCATCGGGCGGAGCAGCGAGTGAGCGAGCGTCACGTCGTCGTCATCGGGAGCGGCGCCGCGGGGACCGCCGCTGCGCTCGCCGCGCGCGCCGCGCGTGCGCGCGTGACGATGGTGCGCGGCAAGACCGGCGCGACGTCGCTCGGGTGTGGCGCAATCGACGACGAGCTCGACCTCGCGACGAAGACCATCGTGCACGCGCTCGAGCTCTTCTCGCTCGTGCGCGCGAGCCTTCCAACGAGCGCGGGCACGCTCCGCACGGCGTGTGGGAGCGATCTCGCGCTCGCGAACCTCGCGACGTCGAATGGCGCCGTCCTCGTCGCGCGCGTCGCGCACCCGTCATGGGACGCGAGCGCGCTCGCCGCGGCGTTCGCCGAGCACGACACACGCGGCTTCGTCGCGCGCGACGTCGGTCTCGTCGCGCACACGAACGAGCGCGCGATGGGCCACATCGAGCTCGCCGCGCTCCACGACGAGCCGGCGCGCCTCGCGCTCGCGGCCGAGCGCATCAAGAAGGCGCTCTCGGAAGGCGGCACGTTCGGCGCCGTTCTCTTGCCGCCGTGGCTCGGCATCTCCGCGCCGCGCGCACGAGAGCTCTCCGCGCTCGTTGGCATCCCGTGCGGCGAGGTCCTCGCGACGTTCGACGGGCCCGCGGGGGCGCGCTTCGAACGCGCGCGCGACCGATGCTTGCAGAATGCATCCATCGAGACGCTCGCGGGTCGCGTGGAGCGCGTCGCGTCGAGCGACGACGGCTGCACCATAGAGCTCGGCGGCACGAGCATCTCGGCGGACGCCGTCGTCCTCGCGACGGGCGGAGTCCTCGCCGGCGGAATCCAATACACGCCCGGCGAGGCGGCGACCGCGCGCGCGGTGCCTCCTCCATCGCATGCACCCTTCGCGCTGTCTTACGAAGCGCCGGTCGTGCTCGGCGCGCACGGTCGCGCGCTCGTCGTTCCGGGGTCCGTGTTCGGCGTCGCGCCGGAGTCTCTCACGTGGCCCCACGCGAACCCTCCGCTTCTCGAGAGCGTCGGCGTGCTCGTCGATGGGCGCCTCCGCGCGAGCGATCGCATCTTCGTCTGTGGAGACGCGCTCGAAGGCGTCCCGCGCACGCTCTCGAGCGCGTTCGCCACCGGCGCGCTTGCCGGTACCTATGCGAGCGCGGCGTGAACGCGTGATGCGATGCGTGCGCACGCGGCGCGCGCCGTGCCGAGCGCGCCCGACATGTTGAAGAACCCGTGAATCAAGCCGGTCTCGCACGTGTAGTCGACGGGCACGCCGGCGCGCGCGAGCGTCTCGGCGTACATGGCGCCCTCGTCGCGCAAGATGTCGAAGCCCGCCGTCACGATCGTCGCGGGCGGCAAATTCGAAAATGAATCGAACTTGATCGGCGACGCGCGCGGATCGTTGCGCTCCTCGATGCGATTCAAGTAGCGCTTCTCGTACCAGAACGTTCGATCCTCATCGAGGAAGTACCCGCGCGCGAACGTCTTGTGCGACTCGTTCTCGCGCCACCAATCGATCGCCGGATAGATCAAGAGTTGGTGCGTCGGCTTCTGGTTCGCGAGGTGGCTCACGACGGCCGCCAAGCTCCCGCCCGCGCTGTCTCCTGCGACGCCGACGCGCGCGCGGTCCGCGCCGAAATCGCCCGCGTGCGCGCGCGCCCACTCGTACGCCGCGAGCGCATCGTCGACCGCCGCGGGAAACATGTGCTCGGGTCCGCACCGATATTCGATCGACGCCACGACGACGCCGCTCTCGTGCGCGAGCATCTTCACCGGTGGATCGTGCGACGTGATGCTCCCCGTGACGAAGCCGCCGCCATGGAAGTAGACGAGCATCCCGGGTTTGCCGCGCGCCGTCGTGGGTCCATGAACGCGCGCGCGCATGGATCCCGTCGCGTTCGGGATGAGCACGTCGCGCTCCGTCGCCATGGGCGGTGGAGTGGGCGCGACCGCCTCGCCGTCTTCGTCGGTTTGTTTTCGCGCGATCTCGACGTCCTCGGGTTGCACGATCTTCAGCCGGCTGATCGCGTCGAGCATGAGCTGCGTCTGCAGGTCGAGCGTCTGTCCCTCGACGACGATGGGCGCGCCCGCGAGCCTGCGTAGCAAGTCGTGGGGCTGCTTCATGAGCAACCGAAACGCGCGGTCACGCGCCTTCATCCGAGCCTGCCGATGTGCACGGCCGTCGTATAGCGAAAGATCACGTGCCCGTCTTCGGCGTGCTCGGTGAAGATGCCATCGAGCGCCGCCATCATCGCGTCGTGACGCGCGTGTCCGCGCTGCGGCACGTACGACGACGACAGCGCGCGGCCGATGAATCCCGTGCGATCGAAGCGTTGCGCGTTTTCGAACGCGAACGACTCGAACGGCCCGCGAAAGAACGCCGCGAGCCGCGCCTGGTCGACGTTTCGGTGATCGACCTTGTCGTAATCGATCGCGTGCGCGTGGAGCGCCGCTTCGTACGCGCGCAAGAACGCCGTGTCGACGAGTCGCTCGTTCCACACGAGCGCGCACACGTGCGGCGGGCGCGTGATGCGAACGATCTCCGCGCGCGCGTCGTCCGATCGAAACCAATGAAACGCTTGTGCCGCGATGGCGAGATCGACCGCGCCGTCCGCGAGCGTCGTCTTCTCCGCGGTGCCACCCGTGCTCGCGTAACGCGAAAACGACGCGAGCTCCGCTTCGGCCGCGGCGCGCATCTCCGCGTTCGGCTCGATCCCGAAAACGCGAAACCCGCGCGCGAGAAATGGACGCGCCGAAATTCCCGTCCCCGATCCGATGTCCGCGATCGCCGCGCCGGCACCGATGCCCGACACGCGAACGATGGCGTCGATCGCCGCATCGGGATAATGCGGGCGATAACGAACGTAATCCGCGACGCGATCCGAAAAACGCGAAGTCGCGTTCGTCATTTCTTCAATTTCTTGAGAAGCGTCTCGTAGCCGACCTTCATCACGACGTCCGTGCTCGTTCGCGGATCGGCGGGGATGTCGTGCGCGATGAGTGAGTCGGCGGTGCCGCCGTCGGGCACGTCGTACGTGATCGTGATGCCCGCGTCGCGCGAGCTGGAGCCTTCGCTCGCGAGAGAGTTCGCGTAGTCGCTCTCGCGGAAGACGAAGCCGTTCGCGCCCGCGTCACCCTTTTGCGACGCCTCCATGAGCACGTCGGGATGAATCCCCTCGCCCTGCACGCCGTGTCCGTTCGGCGTGTAGTAGCGCGATACCGTGAGCTTCAACCCGGCACCGTTCGGGAGATCCAAAATCTCCTGCACGACGCCTTTTCCGAACGACTGCGTGCCGACGACGGTCGCGTGAGCCGAATCTTGGAGGGCACCCGCGACGAGCTCCGACGCGCTCGCGCTCCACTCGTTGATGAGCACGACGACCGGAAGATCCGCGAGCGCGCCGCCACTGTGCGCATTCGCCGTCTCCACGATCTGACCGCGATGGCGCATCGTGTAGATCGTGCCGCTCGTCAGAAATTCGTCCGCGACGCCCGCAGCTTGATCGACGAGCCCGCCCGGATTTCCGCGAAGGTCGAGCAGCACGCCCGAGATCGGCACCTTGCCGTCCTCGCCGCGCAGCTTGCCGATCGCTTTCGTCAGCTCCTCGTGCGTCTTGTCTTGGAACTGTTTGATCTGCACGTAGGCGATCGCGTTGGGCATCATCGCGGCGTGCACGCTCATCATGCGCACCTCCGCGCGCACGACGTCGATGTTCAGCGGATCGGCTTTGCCAGATCGCACGACGAGGAGCTTCACGTGCGTACCGGGTGCGCCGCGCATGTGACGAACGAGCTTGTCGAACCCGATTTGCTTGATCGTCTGCGAGTCGACCGCGACGATGCGGTCGCCGCTCTTCAAACCGGCGCGCTCTGCGGGAGAGTTCTCGATGACGGCGAGGATGATGATCGCGTCGTCCTTGAGCTCGACCTCGACGCCAATCCCCGCAAACTTCCCGCTGGTGTCGTCTTGGAGGTCTTTGAACTCGCGCGGGGGCAAGTACGCCGAGTGCGGATCGAGATCCGACACCATCCCCTCGATCGCCCCGTTCACGAGCTTCGCGCGATCCGTCGGGTCGACGAACTCGTTTTCGACGAGCGCGAGGACCCGTCCGAGCTGCCCCATCGCCGCGTAAGGGCTCTCCGCGGCGGGCTTTGCGTTTGCCGTTCCGATGGCCGCGTGCGCGACGAAACCCGCGCCGAAGGCCGCAAAAAGCACGAACCCCGAACGAACGCGTTTCATCGCCCAAAACCTACCGCAATGTTTGTCGTAGTCACGCGCCGAACATCGCTGGTACTCTCCTCATGTAGTGCAAACTCGTACGCGGAGGTTTTGCCTTGGCCATCGGTGAGAAAGAAGCAAATCGCAGCAGCCCAGACGCTTCGAAGACCGACAAGCGCAAGCAGTCCCTCTACTTCCCCGAGTCGATGCTCCAGGAAATCAAAGAAGAGGCAGCGCGGCTCGACCGCTCCCTTTCTTGGGTCGTGCAGCGGGCGTGGAAGATTTCCCGCCTCGAGATCAAGAAGCTTCCGAGCGTGAACGACGTCGACGCCGAAGACGACGACACCGAGTAGACACTCATGCCGGAGGCACAAGCCTTCGCGACGGCCAGCGACGGGACCCGACTTTGGGTTCGTATGTCTGGTCCCATCCCCGCAAGCGGGGACCCCAAGGGCCCGAAGAAACCAGAGAGCCTTCACGCGATCCTCTGCGACGGAATCGCGTGCGATGGGTTCATCTGGAAATATTTGTGGAGCGAGCTCTCGGAAGAGATGCCCGTCGTGCATTGGCACTATCGCGGGCACGGTCGCAGCGCGATGCCGGCGAACAAAGAGCGCGTCGACGTCACCGCGCACGCGGAAGATCTCGCGTCGGTGCGCGCGTTCGCGGGCGATCCGCCGTGTGTGCTGTTCGGACACTCGATGGGCTGCCAAGTCGTGCTCGAGGAGTTCCGCAAACACCGCGAGCGCATTCGCGGCATCGTGCTGATGTGCGGCTCCTATGGTCGCGTGACGAAGACGTTCCGCGGCGTACCGATCCTCGAGATGATCTTGCCGAAGGTCGTCTCTGCGGTGAAGAAGAACGAGTCGTTCGTTCGCGCGCTGTGGGAGCGCATCCCGTCGGACATGGCGCTCAAGCTCGCTCTCCGCGCGGGCGATCTCGATCCCGAGAGATTCAGCATGGAAGACATGCGCCCCTATGTGACGCACATGCGGTCGATGGATCTTCCGCTCTTTCTCCGCATGCTCACCGCGGCCGGCGAGCACAGCGCGGAAGATCTCTTGCCGACGATCGACGTGCCCACGCTCGTCGTCGCGGGCGAGCGCGACACGTTCACGCCGCTCTTCTTGGCGGAGTCCATGGCGAAGGCGATGCCGAAGGCCGAGCTCTTCGTCGTGAAGAACGGGAGCCACGTCGCGCCGCTCGAGCAGCACGATCTCGTCGACGACAAGATTCGATCGTTTTTGCACGGAATTTCGTGAAGAAAATATTTGTACTCTGCATGGGTTTAGCCGCGTGCCGCACCGAGCCCGCCGCGCAGGACGCCGGCGACGCGGCGTACGACGCAGGGCTCGCGTTCGTGTTCGCGGACGCCGACCCCGCACCATCGGCGAGCGCCGCGGCGAGCGCGCCGAACGTCTCGGGCGAAGCGCGACTCGCCGAGTACGCGAACGTGACGCCGCGCATCGGCAAGAGCATCGGCCACACGTCGGTCGTGTTTCGTCTCGACTTCGACGCGGCGCCCGGAAAGCTTCGCGCCGCGTACAAACCGGAGTCGAAGCGCGGGCACAAACGCTTTCGCGGCGAGGTCGCGTCGTACAGGCTCGGCAAGCTGCTCGCGATCCCGAACGTGCCACCCGCGACGGTGCACTCGTTCAAGCGAGACGCCCTGCGCGCGGCGCTCCAAGCCGATGGTCGCGCGGTCGCGCTCTTCGACGACGAAGCCATCGAGCACTCGGGTCGCATCGTCGGCGCGCTCATGCCGTGGATCGAGAAGCTCGAGTTCATCCCGCTCGAGAGCCCGACCGAAATGGCGCGCTGGAAGAAAGAGCTCCAAAACGGCGGGGACCTGCCGGAGGATCGCCGCGCGCTCGTGCGTCAGATCTCGACGCTCGTCGTGTTCGACGCGCTCACCGGAAATTGGGATCGATGGAGCGGCGCGAACGTCGGCATCGACAGACCGTCGGGCACGCTCCTCTTCACGGACAACGACGCGTCGTTCTTCGATCCGATCCCGCCCGCGTTCGCGCCGCAGATGACGATGCTCAAAGGCGTCGATCGATTTTCGCGCTCGCTCGTCGTGCGGCTTCGCGCGATCGATGCGCTCATGCTTTCCGATGCGTTCGGCGACGAAGAGCCCGGCTCGCCGCTCCTCCCCGCGCGCGTCGTCGCCGCGTGCGATCAACGCCGCAAAGACGTGCTCGCGGTGATCGACGCGAAGATCGCCCAGCTCGGCGAAGCGTCCGTTTTGTATTTTCCCTAAGCAGCCTCGCGGCGCAGACCCATGTGCTCGGCGACGCCGTCGCGATAGCGATGCCACGCGGCGAGCGCGCGCGAGCACGTCTGCGTGACGGCGTGCACGAGCGGCTCGTCGTCTTCCGCAACGTGGTCGAGCACGATGCGCCACGCGTCTTTGCGGTGCGCGCCTTCGACGGCGCCGTGCGCCTTCGTGAGCTTCATCGCTTCGGGTGGGCATCCGTAGTGCACGACGAGCGGATGGTGCGCGATGGCGTCGTCGCCCGTCTTTCGAACGAACGTCCCCACGAGCTCGGCGCGCTCGTTCTTGCTCCCCTCGACGAAAATCGTCAGCAGCGCGACCGCCGCTTGCCAGGGCTGCGCGCCCGCCGCATCGCGCAGCATCGCGCGATAGCTCCGCGCCGATGGATGCAGATTGCATGCATCTTCCTCGAACATTTTCGCGCCGAACCCGAGCCCCTGCATCATCGCGAGAAAAAGCTCGGGGTGCGGACCGCTGCGCGAGATGCCGCCCGTCTGCTCCTCGTAGACGTTCTCGGCGAGCGCGGCGCGCACGTCTTGGATGGGCGGCGTTTGCCCGAGCGCGCGCGCGAGCAGCATCGGGAAGTCGCGCACGTAGACGAGATACTCGTGTTGGAAATGCACGAGCAGCTGCTCGCGCGTGAGACCGGGCCGCGTGAGCGACGCCCAAGCCCAATGATCTTTCTGATCCATCATCGCGAGCAGCCGCTGCGCGAGAGGCCTCGACACATCCATCTCTAGATCGTGACATGCCCTCCCGCACGCGACCAAAATTTGGTCATTCTTCCTCGCGCGCCGAGCCCAGCAGCCACCATTCCTCGCGCGACCAGGCTTGGTCGCGCGATGTCAAGGATGCGTCGTCACGTTTTCGTTCGGGCCCGGCTGGGAACCGTCGAAGTAGAAGCACGTCGTCATGCGCGTCGCCATGAAGACGATGATGAAGAGGGCGATGCCGAGCGTCACGATGCCGAGGCCCGTGAGCTTCTTCGGCGACCACTCCGCGTCGACTTCCATCGCGTGCCTGAGGGCGTCCGCGTCGAGGGCTTTGTCCGGGTCGGCCATGGCTCGGTCAATAACGCTTCACGCATCGAAAATCAAACAGCTGTCGCCGAACTCGTGGCCCAAGAAACCGCGCGCGGCGGCAAAATCGCTGGCTTTCGCGAGGAGGTCCGGCGGGACGAACGCCGAAAGCAAATCGGCGTGCGACGTCGCCCCGTCGTGCATGCCCGTGAGCAAACCGGAGACGACGCGGATGGGATGCTCGGCGTCGATGCGAAGCGACGTCGTCGATTCTTCGGCGCGCACTGCGCCATGTTTCGAGGCCGAGCTCTCGAGCGCGCGAACGACGGATGTGCCGACGGCGATCACACGACGACCCTCGCGGCGCGCGGACTCCACCGCATCGGCCGTCTCGCGCGGAATGCGATAACGCTCGACCCACGGGAGCGACGCATCGAGCGCCGCGTCGCCGATCGACGAGAGCCCCGCGCCGTGCGTGAGTCGCAGGATGACGACGCCGCGTTTGCGGAGCGCGTCGATCGTCGCAAAATCGAGCGGACGTCCCGCCGACGGCATCTCGGCCGCCCACGGCTCGGCCGCGTAGACGTTCTGAACGTCCCACAGCGGGAGCGGCGCGCGAATATGTGCATACTGCACGGGTTTTCCCGCGCGGTAGAGGTTCGCGATGACCTCATCGCGATGCACGCGTTCGAAGCGGACGCGAATGCGACGTTGCGGTTTCACGTCGACCACGGTCGCCTCCATGTCCGCGACGACGAGAAGATCTCCCGCGAAGAGATCGGGGGGCGCAGGGCGAAGCTCCGTCGGCGTGCGATGGTCGCCCGCGCCGAGCACGGCGGCGTCCGACGTACGCGTCTGGTCGGGCGGCGAGAGAAGGCGCAGCTCGATGGGCTCGCCGCGCTCGGTCTCGCCGAAGATGGATGCCGGAAGAGTCGCCGCGTCGTTCACGACGAGCACGTCGCCCGCGCGAAACGACTCCGCGAGCGACGACAGCGGCGCTTCGCGCACGTCGCGCGATCGAACGCGCACGACGAGAAGACGCGTGTCGGTCGCGGGCCGCGCGCGCGTCGCGGGTGCGAACGCGTTCTCTCGAATGGCCATCATGATTTCCTCCTCCATTCCGACGCAACGAGGCGCGTGCCTGGTTCGATCGACTCGGCGTTCTCGATCATCGCGACGAGCCGCTCCGCGACGCGTTCGGGGCGCTCGAGCGTTTTCGGATCCGCTTCGGGCATCGCGTCGGCGTGCATCTTCGTGTCCATCTCGCCGGGGTCGACCGAGAAGACGCGCACGCCGTGCTCGCCGAGCTCCGCGCCGAGCACGCGCGCGAGCTGGTCGAGCGCCGCCTTCGACACGCCGTAGGATCCCCAGCGCGGATAACCGTTCATTGCGGCGTCGGAGCTCACGTGCACGATGACACCCGTCTTTCGAAGCGCCATCGACCCGCCGACGATCTTGTCGATGCGAAGCGGGCCCGTGACGTTCGTCTCGAGCACCGCCGAAAAATCCTCGCACGCGGTGTCGAGCAAGAATGGAAGCGGCACGGGGCCGAGCGTGCTCGCGTTGTGAACGAGCACGTCGATGGGCCCGACGAGCGCGGCGGCGGCTCCGGTGATGCGATGCGCCGATTCTTTGTCGCCGACGTCGAACGCGATGCCATGCACATCGCCGTGCGTCTCCGCGCGAATCCGTGCGACGACCTTCGCGAGCGGCGCTTCGTTTCGCGCCACGAGCACGACGCGCGCGCCACGCCGCGCGAGCGCCTCACCGAGCGCCGCGCCGAGCCCGCGACTCCCACCCGTCACCAGCGCTGCCTTGCCTTTGAGATCCATCGGTACCTCCACGCTTTCAGCATGGGCCCGCCCCGCTCATAGGTTGGCAACTTTGCCAATCCGTTGTCATCATTCCAAACCATGGGAACCGGAGCGACGCGCACGATTCAGTTGTCCGCGCGGCTGGGTCGCAACATTCGGATTTTGCGGGAGGCTCGCGGCCTCACGCAGAGCCAGATCGCGAAGCTCGCGGGCATTCCGCGCGCGACGCTCGCGCACCTCGAGTCGGGCGATGCGAATCCGACGCTCGCGATCTTGAGCGCCGTTGCCGACGCGTTCCAGGTCTCGATCGAAGAGCTCGTCGCCGCCGAACGCGCGACGCTCGAAGTCTTCCCGAAGAGCCGCGTGCCCGTTCGGATGCGAGGCAACGTCGAGGTGCGGAAGCTCCTCCCCGATCCGATCCCCGGCATGGAGATCGATCGCTTCGGCCTACCGCCGCGCGCGAAGATGGTCGGCGTCCCGCACACGCCCGGCACGCGCGAGTACCTCACGTGCGAACGTGGATCGATCGTGCTCGTCGCGTCGAGCGAGCGCGTCACGCTCGCCGAAGGCGACATCGTCGCGTTCCGCGGCGACCAGCGTCACTCGTACGAGAATCCCGGCGCAACTCCCGCCGTCGGTTACTCCGTCGTCGTCCTCGCGCGATGACCCGAACGCGGCGAGCTCGCGACGTTCCTCGCGCGCGCAGGCTTGCACGCGCGATGAGAAAAAAGGCGACGGGCCCGCGTCTTTCAACGCGAGCCCGTCAGAAGTTCCGACCACCATGAGGCCGTGTGCGGGATGTCATGAACCCCTAGCGATTGCTAGGTGGGAAACGCTGATCGCGCTTTAGGCTTCCGAGTTATCTGCTGCTTGCGCAGCAGCCCGGCGTGCACACCGGACGATCATTGTCACCCTTGGTTCATCGACGTCAGGGATCCATGCATTCCATCAATCACGTACCTGGCAGTGGGAACTCGTTCATCGTAAGAGGCGCGTCGACCAAGTCAACACGCCAAAAACTGGGCCAAAGACGATTAATCGTGCCTAGCTCGTAGGCATGCAGGAAGTCCATGCAGTCTACACGCATTCGCTCGAGACGGTTTCCGAGCGCGCGCTCGACGTGACGGTTCGCGCGTACGGAACGCAGCGCGGCGGGCTCGGCGAGCACATCGAGGAAGCGATCGAGTCGGCGCTTCGCGCGTGTGGCGCGGGCGCGGCCGGCATTGCGTTCGACGTGGACCGCGACGCGCGCCTGTCGGACCAACTCTTCCGTGCCAGGCGCGCGGGGCACGACGGAATTTCGATTCGCGTGAGCGCGCTGCGCGCGCTTTGCGCGCCCGTCGGCGGCCTCGACGCATCCGACGCGCAGGCGATCGCGTTCTACGCGAACGCATCCGCGGAGCGCCCGCTGATGCTCGTGATGGATGAGGAGGATCGCGCGCTTCCGGCGTTCGTGATCGCGAGACCGCTTTCGAGCGTCATCGATGCGGACGAATCGGAGACAGAGACGGAGGCGGAGACGGGAACGGAAGCGGGGACGGAGACGGGGACGGAGTCGGAGGCGGGGACAGAGACGGAGGCGGGGACGGAGACGGAGACGGAGGCGGAGGCGGCGTCGGTTTCGCTTGCGAGCGTGATCGCGGAGGCTGTTGCGGCGTCGGTGCCCGAACCGGAACCGATACTCGAGCCGGAACCTGAACCCGAGCCCGAGCCCGAGTTTGTTTGGCGCCCTCATGCCGATGCGCTCGATGCGGCGCGCGGGCCGCAGACGCTTTCTTCGTTCGAGCGTCTCTTTGCCGAGCATTATCTCCCGCTCGCGGACGCGATCGATCGCGGGCTCGGCGCGCGCGGTGCGATCGCCGCGCGCGAGGAGTTCCGGCGAACGTTCTCGCGTGCTTATTCGGACGCGCTTCCGACTTTCGCGCTCACCGGAAAGCGCCCGCGCATGGTGCTCGATGCGTTCGACGTCGCGTCGAAGATGGCGCGCACGCACAATGCTCGCACGGCGCAGATCCTCCTCGTCGACGGGATGCGCTTCGATCTCGCCGCGAGCGTTTGTGCGCGCGCCGCCGAGATGCTCGAAGGTCGCGCGGCGCTCGCCGATCGCATCACGCTCTTCTCCGCGCTCCCGTCGAGCACGCCGCGTCAGCTCGAGACGCTCGCGCGCGGCGTCGACGCGCTACGCACCGCGTTCGATGATCGCGAGCCCGAGCCGCTCCGCGACCGCACCGCCGACACGGTGCGACGCGTTCGCATCGGCTCGCGCGATCTCTACAAGCTCGATCTCGTCGAGACCACGCTCGCCGCGGCGGGCAGCAACGCGATCGACGCGATGGACGATCTCGCGGACGACACGGCCATGGCGATCGCGAAACACGCCCGCGCGCAGCGAGCGCGAACGCTCCTCTTCGTGCTCGGCGATCACGGCTTCCGCTTCGACGACGGGGCAACGAGGCACGGCGGCGCGAGCCCCGAAGAGGTCATCGTGTCTGGTCATGCGTTTCTGATCGGCGACCTTCACTGAGCAATGCTAAAGCAACATTCAACTTGAGCCGCTCGAGTCTTGAAACGTTGCGGTGGTCGAGAAGCGGCAGCAAGAACTTCGCGGCCGGGCCGCCGCTGGACCTTCGCCAGTCGATCGTGGCGGGTAAAGCTCGGCGACCTCGAAGTCTGGTGAGTGTCCTGCGCCGGCCTCGCCGGTTTCTTCACGCTGCCGCATGTCGGCATCGACAACTACGCGAGACGATCAAACCGCGTGTTCTTCGGACTGAGTGAGCGAGCTGCTCGATCGCTTCGAGGCTGCGCGTGGTGCGATCGTCGACGAGCGCGGTGAGCACCCATTCGACGCCGTTCGCGCGCGGGCCGCGGACATCGCCGCGTTTCTCGGCGATCGCCGCGGGCGACGCGTCGCGCTCCTCGCATCGCCCGGCGCGGAATTCGTCTCCGCGCTCTTCGGAATTTTTTCGAGCGGCGCGTGCGCGCTTGTCCTCTCGCCGCTGCACCCGCTCGCCGAGACGACGTTCTTCTGCGAAGACGCCGACGTCGACCTCGTCTTGATCACGAGCGATCAGCGCGAACGCGCGCCGAGTCGCCACATCATCGACCTCGCCACGATCGCGCACGCACCACCCGGTGACGTCGCGATCGACGCGCGCGATCCCGCGCTCATGCTCTACACGAGCGGCACGACGGGCAAACCGAAAGGCGCCCTCCTCACGCACCAAAACCTCTCCATCCAGCAGACGCTCCTCGGCGAAGCGTGGGGGCTCGCGGCGAGCGACACGCTTCTTCACGCGCTCCCGCTCCACCACATGCACGGGCTCTCCATCGCGATGCTCTCGTGCATCGGCGCGGGCGCGACGATCCGCATGCTCCCATCGTTCGACGCCGCGCGCATTTGGAGCGAGATGGAGCGCAGCACGGTCTTCATGGGCGTTCCGACGATGCACAAGAAGCTCTTCGAAGCGCTCGATTCGGCGGAAAACGCCGTGCGCGCGCGATGGGTGCAGAATGCACGCAATTTGCGGCTCCTCACGAGCGGCAGCGCCGCTCTCCCCGTCACGCTCGCCGCGCGCTTCCGTGAAATCACCGGCGCGATCCCGCTCGAGCGATTCGGAATGACCGAGATTGGCGTGGGCCTCTCGAATCCGCTCCACGGAGAACGACGCGCGGGTACCGTCGGTCTTCCGCTTCGCACCGTCGAGACGAAAATCGATTCGCAGACGGGCGAGCTCTTCATCCGAGGGCCGAGCGTCTTCCGAGAATATTTTCGTCGCGACGACGCGACCGCGCGCGCGTTCGATGCGGACGGCTGGTTCGCGACGGGCGACACGGTCGCGACGGACGACGCCGGCTACTTCCGCATCCTCGGCCGCACGAGCGTCGACATCCTGAAGAGCGGTGGCTACAAGCTCAGCGCGCTCGAGATCGAAGAGGCGCTGCGCGATCACGCCGCCGTGTCCGACGTCGCCATCATCGGCGTGCCGGACGAGACGTGGGGCGACCGCGTCGTCGCGTGCGTCGTCGTCCGCGCGAACATGTCGCTCGAGCCCGAGGCGCTGCGCGCGTTCGCGAAAGAGAAGCTTGCATCCTACAAGTGTCCGAAGGACGTCGTGATCCTCGAGGATCTCCCGCGCAACGCGATGGGCAAAGTGCAGAAGCCCGAGCTCGCCCGCATGATCCAGCGGAGGAACGCATGAACCGCGCGCTCGCGATGATGCTCGTGCTCGGGTGCGGCGGCGACGTCGGATCGCAGAGCGCTCGCATCCTGAACGGCGCATACGACACGACCGACACATCCGTCGTCGCGGTGCTCGTCACGTCGACCGAAGGTCCGCAAAACGATTCGCTCTGCTCCGGCACCGTCGTCTCGCCGCACGTCGTCCTCACGGCCGCGCATTGCCTCGACCCGATCATCGTCGGCCCCATCGATCACGTCACGATCTTCACGGGACAGAACGCACTCGACCCAATTCAGACGGCCGATCCGCAAAATCTCATCGCGGTCGCGAAGACGACGTTCGATCACGACTTCCAAGCGAACTCGGAACCTCCGAGCCACGACCTCGCGATGCTCACCACGCAAACGGCGATGACGCTCGCGCCCATGCCGCTGAATCATTCATCGCTCGGCAGCGGCGACATCGGCGCGGCTGCACACTCCGTCGGCTATGGCCAGCTCGATGGAACGAACCCGGATTCGGCGGGCGTGCGGCGCTCGCTCGACACGACCCTCTTCGACGTCACGGACGAGCACATCATCCTCAGCGACGTCGTGTGCGAGGGCGACTCGGGCGGCCCCACGTTCATCACGAAAAACGGCGTGTCCGTCGTCGCCGGCGTCCACTCGTACACCGACGCGCAGGACTGCTCGGGCACCGGCGGCGACACGCGCGTCGACCGATACACCGGCGAAATCGACGACGCGATCAACGCGGCCGACCCGGGATTCCTGCCGAGCGGATGCAACACGTCTTCGGGATCCGGCGACGCATGGTTGATCGCGCTCGCGCTCGTGGCTACCGTGCGCGCTCGTACACCATGGCAAACCCGACCGCGCTCCTCGAGACCTCGCTCGGCAACATCAAAGTCGAGCTCTTCGCCGACCAGATGCCGCATCACCGCGCAGCAACTTCATCAAGCTCGCCGAAGAGCGGCTTCTACGACGGCCTCCACTTCCACCGCGTCATCAACAACTTCATGCTGCAGTTCGGCTGCCCGCACAGCGCGATCCCGAAGAGCCCGCGCGCCGGCACCGGCGACGGCCCCGACGGCACCATCAAGGACGAGCACCCACCGCGCAAGCTCTCGAACGAGCCCGGCACGCTCTCGATGGCGAACACCGGCTCGCCGAACAGCGGCTCGCTGCCAGTTCTTCATCAACACCGTGCACAACTCCTACCTCGACTGGTTCACGCCCGGCGCGTCGAAGCACCCGGTCTTCGGCAAGGTGATCGAGGGCATGGACGTCGTGTCAAGAAGATCGAGAAGACGCCGACCGACGGCGACGATCGCCCGCGCAACGCCCGTGCGCATGAACAAAATCACGATTCAGAAGTAGTGCGTCACAAATTGTGGAGGTGCGCGCGGAGCTCGCTCTTGGTGACGCCGCCGCTCTTTCGCCACACGATGCGCCCATCGCGTCCGAGCACGATCGTCGTCGGAACTTGGTGCACGTCGCCGAGCGTTCCGCCGCCCGCAGTCGTTGCTGCGTCTCCGATCGCGACTGGAAACTTCACCTTCATCGCGTCGCGATAGAGCTCGACGAGCTCGCGTTGCGGTGCGTCTTGCAGCGCGACGAGCGCGAACTGCACGCCGGGCGTCTCGGCCGCGACATCGACCAGAAAAATCACCTGCATCTGCGAAATCGGATCGTACGTCGTGACGAACGTGATGACGGCGGGCTTTCCCGCAAACGCGGCCGAGCTCACGGGCCTCGCGTCGAGCGAATCGAACGCGAACACCGGCGCGTCCGCGCTTTGCTCCGGTAGCGTCACACCAGGCGGCGCGGACGTCTTCGAGCTCGCGCACGCGAGCATGAAGAGCGCGACGCTACTCTTTTTGCCCCACGAACCCATCGTCTTTGTCGGCGAACAAAACGTTGAACGTCGTGAGCGAGCCGTAGCACTGCGTCACGTACTGCTGCATCTGGATCTTCTCTTCGTCGTCGAGCTTCGGATGCGCGTTGATCTTCTGCTCGAGCACGCGGAGCTTGTCGCGCACCATCACGATCTTGTGAAAGAACGCTTCGAGCGGCACGAGCTTCTCGGCCGTTCCTTCCTTGCCGGGCTTCAGCACCATCTCGCCGCCCTGCCAGCGCCCGCCGAGATCCACGGTGGCGGTGCCGAGCTCTTGTTGAATCACCGTGCGAAGCACGTCCCTGAATTCGTCAGCGTCCATGTCGAGCAAGTCTCCCGGGATTTCGAGTGGAACGGGTTGGTGAGTTTGCGTGCGTGATTTGCAGGGGTTGGTGACCTTTGGGCTGCGCGACCCGCTTCGGCTGCAAGGCGAGCGTGCCCTTCTTCAAATACTCGCCACACGTATTGGTCTCGTAGAGAGGGCTGGGCCACACGCCGAGCAAACAATCGCCGCTGCGCGTGACTTCCCCGTTCTCGTCGATGCGCTCGATGACGCGGACGAAGCGGGCGCATGTTCCGCAGCGCCCGTCGAGATTCGACGCCGTCACGGCGTCGCCACGGCTTCGCGCTCCGGCGTGAAGAGATGCGCGAACGCAGCGACCGCCGCGGGCACTTCGCGCGCCGCGCGCTTCGCCGCGAGCACGACGTGCGCGAGCTCCTCCACCACGAACGACAAATCCGCGCGCTCGAGCTGCGCGCCGCGGTGCACGTCGACGTCGTCGCCCGAGCGCAGCGGATCGTGCTCCGCGAACACGAAGCCCTCGGTCTCCGAGTAGCCGCAACGAAGCGTCTCGACGAAACGAAGCCACAGCGGCGAGACCACGACGCACACGCACACGCCGTCCTCGCGCTTTCCCCACCACGCGCGCGCCTCCCCGCGGAGCTGCGCGTCTCCGCAGCTCGCGGCGATCCGTGCGCGGCGCGCTTCGTCGTCTTCCACCATGAGCAGCGGCGCATAGAGCGACTCGCGCGGCACGAGGATCTCGGGCGCGTCCTCGTCGAGCGCGTCGAGCCACGCATCGCGCTCTTTCGCGCCGAGCGCTTCGTACGTGAGCGCCGCCGCGAGCGCTGCCTCCGCGTCGTCCGCGAGCGCGCGAAGCCACGCCTGCCACGCAGACCGCGCCCTCCCGGGCGGCAAGCTCGAGACGTTCTCTTCGTCCCCGTCGGTCATGGCGCGACGTACCTTAACGCAGAAGCCTCTCGACGCGGAAGACACGTTTCGCGTAGATCCGATTGAAGGATGCCGCTCGCGCCCGCCGATGCACCGGAGACGGTCGCACGCATCCACGAGGGGATGCCCGTCGTGGAAATGCTGGCGAGGCAGCTGCGCCGTCAGCTCGGCGGAGTCGATCTCGACGATCTTCTCTCCGCGGGCCGCGAAGGTTTGGTCAACGCCGCGCGCTCGTTCGACCCATCACTCGGTGTTCCATTTCGTAGGTGGGCAAACCTCCGCGTACGCGGCGCGATGATTGACTCGGTGCGCTCGCAAGGGGGCCTCCCGCGCCGTGTGTACAACCGCATCCGCGCCATCGAGGCGGGCGACCGCGTGAGCGAAGCGGCAGCCGAAGAAGAAAAGCCTCAAGCCACGGAGAAGGAAGCCGACACGCGCTTGACCACGTACCTCGCCGGAATCGCGACGGCGATGGCGGTCGGCTTGCTCGCGGAGACGACGGGCCCCGACGCCGACGACGTACGCGATCCGACGCTGACCGCGGAAGAGCAGCTCGCGCATCACGAGCTCATCACGCGCGTGCGCCAAGCCGTCGAGAAACAACCCGACGCCGAGCGACACTTGCTCCAGCGTCACTACTTCGATGGCATCACGTTCGACGAAGCCGCGAAGGAGCTCGGCTTGAGCAAGAGTTGGGCGAGCCGCCTTCACGCGCGCGCGGTCGAATCGCTCGTGCGCGAGCTCAAACGCAGTCGAATCGAGTGAGGGTTACTGCCCGCCGCCGTTGATGACGGTCTTCACGCCGCTCGACGTGCGATCGATGAGCTTCGACGCGAGATCGACCGCTTCGCCGTAGCGATACACACCCGCTTGAAGCGCGAGCAGCTGACCGGCTTCATGTCGCCGCCGCCCGCGGCGAGCGCGCCCTTCACGGTTCGCTCGCCCGAGCTTATCTCCTTGCCGAGCCCATCGATCAAACGTTGAAACGGCGAACGCTCGCCGGCCTCCGCCGCGGGCTTGGCTTGTTGTTGCGTGACCGGCGCCGAGACTTTGGGCGACACCTTCGGCGCAGCCTCGCCGAGCGTACTGATCTTCATGGCATGCTCCTTCTCGCAGCCCATCGGCCGGGCGCGCGCGAAGTTGCTCGTGCTACGTTTTCGAATGATGACGAAACCGGCGCGCGTGCTCGTCGCGATGAGCGGAGGGGTCGACTCCTCCGTCGCCGCCGCGCGCCTCTTCGACGCGGGGTTCGACGTCGTCGGCTGCACGCTCCATTTGTGGGACTACCCCGAATCGGGTCCCGGCTCGCACGCGCGATGTTGCGCGCCCGAAGATCAATACGACGCACGGCGCGTGGCCGACGCGCTCGGGTTTCCGCACTTCACGTTCGACAGGCGCGCTCTCTTCGCGAAGAACGTCGTCGAGCCGTTCGTCGACGCGTACATCGCCGGCGAGACGCCGAGCCCGTGCACCGCGTGCAACCGCACCGTGAAGCTCGCCGAGCTCTTCGACATCGCGAACAAGCTCGGCGCATCGAAGGTCGCGACCGGTCATTACGCGCGCGTCGACGACGAAGGCCGCCTCTTCGCCGGCCGCGATGCGAACGAAAGACCAAAGCTACTTCCTCTACGCGACGCCTCACCGCGATGCTCCGCCGCATGGCGTTTCCGCTCGGCGAGAGCACGAAGGAAGAAGTGCGCGCTGAAGCCGTCGCGCGAAAGCTCCCCGGTGCGGGCAAAGGCGAGAGTCAGGAGCTCTGCTTCGTCGGTGACGGCGCGGGCGCGTACGCGAAGTTCGTCGAAGATCGCGCGCGCGAAAAATTGCGACCGGGTCCCATCGTCGACGACACCGGCCGCGTCGTCGGCGCGCACGATGGAATTCATCGCTTCACGGTGGGTCAGCGAAAAGGTCTCGGCGTCGCGCTCACGCGACCGGCGGGTGGCGATCCCGAGCCCGCGTTCGTCACGCGCATCGACGCGGACTCGGCGACGGTGCACGTCGGCGCGAAGGCATCGCTCGTCGCGACCGGCGCGAAGCTCCGCGATCTCGTGCTCGCACCCGACGTGAAGCTCCCGCGTGAAGCGCTCGCGCGCGTTCGTTATCGTCACGCCGGCGTGCGCGCGGTCGCCAACGCGGAAGCGACGCTCCGATTTCTCGATTCGGCCGGTGCGGTCTCGCCCGGACAAGTCGCCGTTCTCTACGAGGGCGATCGCGTTCTCGGCGGCGGAGTCATCGACGAGGTGACGTCGTGAAGCGCGTCGCGCAACTCGCCGCCGTCGCGCTCGCGGGCGCCGCAATCGCCGTGTTCTCCGGCACGGGGTGCACCGTCGGGAGCGGCACTGGATCCGTCACCGGCGATCTCTACGTCACCGATTGTTGGTCGGGAAAATTCGATCTCCAGCCCGACTTCTTCGGCGCGACACCCAACCCGAACGACGACTCGCTCTTCATTCGCGTCCAACGCGGCAGCGACTACGTGAACTTCAGCGACGGAATTTCCATCCTCGTGAATCACGTCACGGAGATTCGCACGTCGATGCTCGGACAACCGCTCCCCGTGTCGCTCCCGCCGGCGGTCGTTCCGCCCGGTGTTCCGATCACGCCCGACACGAACCCCGCCGACGTTCAATTCGCGCTCTATCTCCAACAGACGTGTCGTCCCGAAACGCCCGGCCTCTACGCGATGTCGTCCGTCACGACCGACAGCGCGGGCGGCGTGGACGGCGGCACGCTCTGCTCCGCGACGACCGCACAGACGGCGGGACAGTGCGGTCCGAACGCGCCGCAAGTTCCGACGGGCACGAGCACGATCACGTTTCAAGCGCTCTTCGATGCGACGCTCGCCGACGGTGGAGATCCGGGAGCGCTGAGCGCGGGTCAGAGGCTCATCCAAGCGACGTTCGACGTTCTCCTCGCCGACCCGCGCGACGAATGCTCGGGCGGAGTCGGTCCGCCTCCTCCGTGTCGCGGACACCTCACGGGATCGTTCCAGTTTTATTTCGAGCGCGGAAAGCCTGCTCAAGCGTTTCCCTGAGCTTGCGTGAGGTTTCTATCGCCGATACGCTTCGGAACGGTGCAGGCTCGTTCAGCTGAGCGTGCCAGAGGCACGCGAATCGACTCTTGCTGGGAAGTGCGGCGCAGCCGCACGTTCCCACTCTGCGTGGCAGCGATGGTCTGCTCGATGGCAACTGCCGCACTCGCAGCGCCGGGGAGCGCGTCGTTGCAACGCGCGCAAAAAGCTTGGGACGACGGTGAGCTCGACGTCGCCGAGCGCGCGTATCAAGAGGCGCTCGACAAGGGCGGGCTCGATCGCGACGCCACGCTCGAGTGCTGGGTTCACCTCGGCGCCGCACGCGCCGTCCTCGGCAATCGCAACGGCGCGCTCGCGGCGTTTCGCATGGCGCTCGTGATCGACGACGCGTTCGTCGTGCCCGCCGAAGCCGGGAAGAAAGCGGTGACGCTCGCCGAGGCCGCGCGTCATCAACCGAACCGCGTCGGCGCGCTGCATGTCTCCATCAGCGCGCCCGGCGAGACCGGATCGGGCGAGGCCTTCGCGGTGAACGTGATGCTCGGCGCTGCACAGTCGGCGCTCGTCGACGCGCCTCTCGCTCCACGTCGAGGACAAGACCACCGCGAAGAAATTCGACTACGAAGAGCCCGCGTCTGCGGTCGTTCACTTCCGCGTGCCCGCTGCGATGACGCTCCCGAACGCGACGCTCCACGTTCGCGTCGACGCGCTCGACGCGCACGACAACCAGCTCGCGACGGACGATGCGCGCGTGAGCGTGCGACCGACGCCGATCGCCGAGACGCATCCGACGAAGGATCTTCTCCGTCCGACCGGCGGTGGCGGCTTCTGGTCGACGGCGTGGCCGTGGGTCATCGGCGGCGCGCTCGTCGCGGCTGGCGGCGCCGTCGGTGGATACTTCTTGCTCAAGCCACCCGATCGCGTCTCGATCGGCCCGGCCCAAATCAACTGATGGCAGATCCCGCTCGTCCCCCCGCACGTCCTCAAGCGCCCGCGCACACGCCGGGGTCGGGCGCTCAAGCTGCACCGCAACAGCAGCAGCAGGGCGGCACGTTCTTCCTCGGGCGTTATCGCGTCGTCGACGAAATCGGAATCGGCGGCATGGCGAGCGTGCACCTCGCGCGCATGGATGGACCCGCGGGTTTCCAAAAATGGATCGCGATCAAGCGAATCCACCCTCATCTCGTAGAGGACGAGAGCTTCATCCAGATGTTCCTCGACGAAGCGCGCGTCGCCGCGCGCATCTCGCACCCGAACGTCGCGACGGTGTTCGAGCTCGGCAAAGAGCACGACAGCTTCTGGATCGCCATGGAGTATCTCCACGGCGAGCCGCTCCGCGAAATCATGCGACGCACCGAGGAGCTCGGCGCCCCGATGCCGCCGGAGATCGCGTGCCGCATCATCGCCGACGCCGCGGAAGGTCTGCACGCCGCGCACGAGCTCATAGGCAAGCAAGGCGAGAAGCTCAATCTCGTTCACCGCGACGTGACCCCGCACAACTTGTTCGTCACGTACGACGGCAACACGAAGGTCGTCGACTTCGGCATCGCGAAGTTCAGCTCGCGCATGGCGTCGACGCGCGCGGGCACGCTCAAAGGAAAGCTCGCGTACATGTCGCCCGAGCAAGTCGCGGGCGAGCAGCTCGATCGGCGCACGGACATCTTCGCGCTCGGCGTCGTCTTGTGGGAGCTGACGACGGGGCAGCGGCTTTTCCGCATGGACAGCGATCTCGACACGCTCGCGAAAGTCCAAGACTGCAACGTGCCGCGGCCGAGCGGGATCATTCGCGGGTATCCGCTCGAGCTCGAGCGCGTGGTGCTGAAGGCGCTCGCGAAGAACAAGAACGAGCGTTACCGCACGGCGCGCGAGTTCTCGCGCGCGCTGCAATCGATGCTCATGAAGCGCGGGCTCTTCATCGCGAGCGACGAAGTCTCCGCGTACGTGCGATCGATCTTCGGCGATCGAATCGAGAAGCGCGAAGCGCATCTTCGTTGGGCAGCAGAGGTCACGCACACGGGTGAAGGCGAAGTCAAAGGAGCCATCCCGGACTTCGAGGGATCGATCCAGTCGTACGACTCCGACGTTCAGCCGGCGGGCGCGAAGCCCCCGCAGCAGGCGCAGCCGGCGCCGCAGCTGAACCAGAAGATGAATCTGAATCAGACGATGCCGCTCGCGATGAAGAGCCCCGTCGCTCCCGGAGGCATTCCGCGTCCCGCTGCAGGCGCGCCGCCGCGGGCCGGTGCAGCAGCGCCGCCGCCGAGACAGCAACCTCCGCCACAACAAGTCGATCGCAGCGCGCCGCTGCAAGACCTCGACTCGATGGAGGACGACGGTCCGACCATCATGGCGCCGACGCCGACGGACGACGAAGACTTCGGCGACGACAACGACGCGACGATCGTCTCGACGAAGCCCGAAGACAGCGCGACCGCCGCGCTCCCGCAGCGCAACCTTCCCGCGCCGCGCCCCGCAGCGGGCGCGCCCGCACCGGCGGCCGATCCAGACGACAACGACGCGACGCGCGCGCTCCAAAACGCAGCCGTCGCGGTTCCGCCACGTCCCGTTCCGCAGCGGATGCCCGATCAGCCGCAGGGGCCTCCCGTCGTGGTCGAAGCGCGACCGATGCCGAACCAGCGCGCGCCGCAATATTCGCCCGCCGCGTTCGCGCCGACGTACAGCCCCGGCGATCCGCGACTCGGGGGTCCTCCGCCGCCGAACATGTATGGGCAACAACCGTACGGCCAACAACAGCAGCCGACGATGCTCTTGCCCGCGCAGCGTTCGGGCGTTCCGATGTGGCTCGTCGGCGCGGCGTCGGGCGTCGCGGCGTTGATGGTGCTCCTCGTCGTCTACCTCGTCGTCGTGCCTCCGCGCCAACCGACGAAGACGACGTCGACTGCGACCGCGACCGCGACCACGACTGGCGCCACGCCCGTTTTGGGCACCGGTCCTTTCGGCGCGGCCCGCGGCGCGTTCAACGCGTCGTTCACGACAGGGGCGCCAACGACGAGCGCGTCGAGCACCGCACCGACGCCGACTGCATCCGCCACGACGACCACGAGCGCCGCGCCCACCGACACGGTCGCTGCGACGACCACGGCGACTGCAACGGCGACCGCGACGGCGACGGCCACGGCGACATCCACCGGACCACGCCCGCTTCCGACCTACACGGGCCCGACGCAAATCCCGAGCGGTGGCGACAAAGGTTTCCTCACGCTCATCACCGTTCCGAAGTGCGACAGCTGGAGCGACAACGGCACGACGATGGGCACGTGTCCGATCACGAACAAACCGCTCCCCGTCGGCACGCACCGCATCACCGTGACGACGAACGTGCCGAAGGCGTCGAAGACGATCTCCGTCATCATCACGTCGGGACAGCTGTCGAATCCTGGCTTGATCATGCTTCCATGACGCGCTTCGCCGCGACGTGGGCGGCGTTCGTGGTAGCGGCCGCGTGCGATCCGCCGAACATCACGATGAGCCTCGAGCTCCCGAGCGGCGCGAACCCGACGTGGATCGAAATCGGCGCGTTCCCGAACGCGTGCCCCGCGCCCGAAGAGCTCGCGGGTGGGCTCCCGCCGTCGGGGCTCGCGGGGCGCGTTGCGTATCCGGCGTCGTCGCCGGTTCCGTTCGGTCTTCTCGACACGGGAAAATACGGGTTCGCGGCGATCGCGCGGCGTGACGACTGCGGCGTCGTCGCGACGGGCTGTTCGAACGCGGATGTCGCGAAGTCTCGCTCGATCGACATCGCGCTCGATCCGAACGGAGGCGATCCCGATGCATCCGCATGCACGACGGGCCTCGTCTGCCAAAACGCGCGCTGCGTTCCACCCACGAACGGCGACGATCCCAACGCGGGCGCGGGCTGCTCGATGGTGCTCGTCGGCGCGGGTCCGCTCCCCGAATCTCTCGACGGTGGACCGTTCGTCACCGCGCCCGCGATCGCGCCGCTCGCGAGCGGAGGATTTCTCATCGTGTACGCGGAGTACCTCGACGCCGATGGAACCGAGCGCGTCACGCTGCAACCGATCGACAGCGGCGGCGGCGCGCTCGCGCCCGATCAACAAGTGCTCGATGGTCACTGCCCGGCGCAATCGTCGATCGATGCCGCGGGGCTCGTGATGGGAACGTCGAGCGGGCTCGCCGTGCTCTCGAGACCGCCGTGCAACGGGGAGAGCGGCTTCGAGCTCTTGCCGCTCGACGCGTCGGGCGCCGTGCAGAAGCGCAACGTCTTCCAGAACAACGCCGCGCCGCCGGTCCTCCTCTCGACGCACGCGCTCTCGAGCGCGGCCACGGCGAATCGATTTCTCCTCGCGGCGAACGTGAGCAACAACGCGACGCTCCTCGCGACCGACACGACGAACGTCTCCGCGCAAACGACGACCGCGTTCGGCACGCCGCAAGACACCGCCACGCGCGTCGTCCGCGGGGCGAACGCGATCGCCGTCGAGGTCGATGGACCATCCGTCGGCGACGCGGGCCTCAGCGGCACCGTCGCGCGCGTCTACATGACTGCGGCAACCACCGACCCCGCGTCGCTCGGAGCGCCCGTCGATCAAGTGTCCGCGTCGATCACCGCGCTCACCGTGCTCGGCGGTCGCGCGTTCCTCGTGACGAACGGGAGTGGTAAAGGCGAAGACGTCGCGGTGCGCGGTTACGATCTCGGAAGCGCCACGAAGCCGATCGTGTCGAGCGGCTTCACATCGGCGAAATCGACGACGCTCCTCGCGCTCGACGCGGCGGCCGCACAAAACAGGCTCTTTTGCGCGCTCGAAGAGCAGGACTCGGTTGCGATCGCGGTGATCGACGGCGCATCTTCGTCGAGCCCGCAAATTCTCCGGCGCGTCGATCTCGCCGGCGACATCCGCATTCCGAAGAGCGCGCACGACGGGCCCATCGCGATCGCCGCGACGGACTCGAACGTCGCCATCACGTGGGTGGAGCACAAGGGCGCGCTCCCCGACGGCGATCCGATCGGCGGATACGCGGTGTTCGCATGCAAGCCGTGATCGAGACCGGTGCGCTCATGGCGCCGAGCGGAGAAGCCGTCGCGCACGTCGAGCACGACGGCGAGCGCCGCGCGATCCTCGTGCGTGGCGCGGCGCCGGGCGAAACGGTGCGCGCGTCGTTCGATCTCGCCGCGCGTCCGGCGCGCGGGGAGATCGTCGAGATCGTCACGCCGAGCGCGGCGCGCGCGCTGCCCGCGTGTGCGTTCGTCGAGGCGTGCGGCGGATGCGATTGGATGCATTTGTCTCGCGACGCGCAGCGCGCGCAACACATCGCGCTCGCCCCGCGGAGCGATGGCGTCGAAGCGCGCTTTCACGCCGCTCCGCGCGATCTCGCGTACCGCACGCGCGCGCGCGTTCACGCGCGTGAAGAGCGCGGTCGCATGCACGTCGGATTCTTCGGCGCGCGCTCGCGCGATCTCGTCGAAGTGAGCACGTGCGTCGTGCTCGATCCGCGCATCGACGAAGCGCGCGCGTCGCTCGGCGCGCTCTTCGCGGGCGCGCACGGCGAAGGCGAGATCGGCATCGCGCTCGGAAAGAACGCGCCCGTCGCGGACGTCCGCTGGTCGCGCGATCTCCCCGCCGCGATCTTCGCGCGCCTCGACGAAGCCGTGCGCGACGGGCGCATCGGCGGATTTCGCGTGCTCTGCGGCGAGTCCCGAAGGCCCGCGGTGTTCGGCGATCCCACGCCGTGGATCTCCGGCGCGGATGGCGCGCCGCTCGAGCTCGCGCCGGGTGGATTCTCCCAAGCGCACGAAGGCGTGAACGTAGCGCTCGCCTCGCGCGTCGCCGAGCTCGCGAAAGGCGCGCGCAAAGTCGTCGAGCTCTATGCGGGCGCGGGAAACCTCACGGTGCTCCTCGCGCGCGACGAGACGTGCGAGGTGCGCGCGGTCGAGTCGAGCGAGCTCGCGTGCGACGCCGCGCGAAGAAACCTCGCGGCGCGATCGCTGAAGGCGCGCGTCACGTGCGCCGACGCCGCCCGCTTCGAAATCGCGACGGGCGCGGACGCCGTCGTCCTCGATCCGCCACGCACCGGCGCGCGCGACGCGTGCGCGGCGCTCGCCAAGGGACCGCGAAGCGTGAAGCGCGTCGTCTACGTCGCTTGCGATCGCATGACGCTCGCGCGCGACCTCGAGCTCCTCGCGCCCCGCTTTCGCGTCGCATCGATCGACGTGTTCGAAATGTTTCCGCACACGAGCCACGCGGAGACCGTCGTCCTCTTGGAGCGGGTGCGTGCGTGAGGACCGTCGTCGACGAGCGCCTTCGCGAAGAGGCCGTGCGTTTCGCGTTCGTCCATCGCTGCGACGAGTGCGTCCACTCGGCCAGCGCCGAGAACGAGATCGCGTGCGCGTCCGAGTGGCCCACCGCGGATCATCGATTGCCCATCGCCACCGCTTCGATAGTTGTATTCTGCAAGGAATTCGAGGCCGCGTGAGCCGCGCGACGAAACGCTCGCACCCGCCGACGCTCCTCACGCTCGCGAAGCGCGCGCTCACGGGCGAGATCGAGATCGAGCGCGGGCAGCGCGTCCTCGTCGCGACGAGCGGAGGTCCCGATTCGATGGCGCTCCTCGACGTGCTCGCCGCGCTGCAGGCCCCGCTCGGTTTCTCGATCGTCGCGCACGGCGTCGATCACGGTCTTCGTGCCGAAGCGTACGCCGAGCTCGACCTCGCCGAAGCGCACGCGAAGAACGCTCGGCGTGCCCTTCGCGCGGACGCGCCTCAAGGTCGCGCCGGGCGGAAACCTCCAAGCGCGAGCACGCGACGCGCGGCACGCAGCGCTCGAGTCGGCGAGAAGAAAAACGCGCGCGCATCTCATCGCGACGGCGCATCACGCCGATGATCGCGCCGAGACGGTCCTCATGCGCATCTTGCGCGGCGCGGGCGCGACCGGGCTCGCCGTGCTCCCCGCGCGCGACGGACGTCTCATCCGCCCGCTCATCCGCGCGCGCCGCGCCGACGTTCTCCTCCACCTCGAGCGCCACGCCATCGCGTTCGCGCGGGACCCATCGAACGAAGACCGCCATTTTCTGCGCTCGCGCGTCCGCCACGACATCCTCCCGCTCCTCGCCGAGCTCGACCCGAACGTCGCCGTGCACCTCTGCGCGATCGCTGACGACGTCGCTGCTTTTGGCGCGGACGAACGCGGAAAAGGCGGAGCCGCGTACCGTCTTTCGCGAGCCACGCGCGCCGCGCTCGCGCGGCTCGAGCGAGACGGTCGTGGCGAGGTCCTCTTGCCCGGCGGAATCGTCGCGTCCAAAAAAAGAATTCGAAAAGAAGCGTGAAGGTTGGCTAGCCCAATCGAAATTCTCGCCTTAGTGTGGAAAGGAACGTGCCGATTGGTACGAGGTGCTAGGGTTGAATCAGGCGTCCGCGTGTTCGGGCGCATGTTCTCGAGGTGAACGTGAAGCAGTCGCACAAGACGCTCTTGCTCTGGGTCCTTTTGATCCTGATGTTTTTGGCCATCTGGCAGGTTTTGAACCCCAGCGAGCGCCGTCAAACCGTTGCCTTCAGCGGCGGCGACGCGACTTCGTTCTTGTCCGAGGTGAAAGCCGGTCACGTCGAGGACGTGAAGATCAAAGATCGCGAATACACGTTCCGCGTTCGCACGGGCGACGCCGCGAAGACCTCGGTTCAAAAAGAGACGATCGGCCCGCCGCCGGACCAAGCGCTCCTCGAGACGCTGAAGCCCGACTCCAAAGAGCCGACGGCGCTCACGCCGAAGATCACCTTCGAGAAGGACGACAGCTCGCCCTTCTGGAGCTCGACGCTCATCACGCTCCTGCCGATGCTCTTCATCGGCATCATGTTCTTCCTCTTCATGCGCCAGCTCCAAGCGGGCGGCGGCAAGGCGATGAGCTTCGGCAAGGCGAAGGCTCGCATGCTGAGCGACGCGCAGAACAAAGTGACGTTCGCCGACGTCGCGGGCATCGACGAAGCGAAGGACGAGGTCGAAGAGATCATCGCCTTCTTGAAGGACCCGAAGAAGTTCCAGCGTCTCGGCGGTCGCATCCCGAAGGGCGTCTTGATGGTGGGCCCGCCCGGCACGGGCAAGACGCTCCTCGCGCGCGCCATCGCGGGCGAGGCCGGCGTTCCGTTCTTCAGCATCTCCGGCTCGGACTTCGTCGAGATGTTCGTCGGCGTCGGCGCGAGCCGCGTCCGCGACTTGTTCGAGCAGGGCAAGAAGCACGCGCCATGCATCATCTTCATCGACGAGATCGACGCCGTCGGTCGTCATCGCGGCGCAGGCCTCGGCGGCGGACACGACGAGCGCGAGCAGACGCTCAACCAACTCCTCGTCGAGATGGACGGCTTCGAGTCGAACGAAGGCGTCATCATCATCGCGGCGACGAACCGACCCGACGTCCTCGACCCGGCCATTTTGCGCCCCGGCCGCTTCGATCGCCGCATCACCGTCTCGCGTCCCGACGTGCGCGGTCGCGAAGCGATCCTCCGCGTCCACACGAAGCGCACGCCGCTCTCGCCCGACGTCGACATGGAAGTCATCGCGCGCGGCACGCCCGGGTTCTGCCGGCGCCGATCTCGAGAACCTCGTCAACGAAGCGGCGCTCCTCGCGGCACGCCAAGACAAAGACGCGCTCGCCATGGCCGACTTCGAGATGGCCAAGGACAAAGTCATGATGGGCAGCGAACGCCGCTCGATGGTCATGACCGAAGCCGAGAAGTGGAACACCGCCGTCCACGAGGCGGGCCACGCGATCATCATGATGACGAACGCGGATCACGATCCGGTTCACAAAGTCACCATTATCCCGCGAGGACGCGCGCTGGGCCTGACGATGCCGCTCCCGCGCGGTGACGTTCTAGGCCGCAGCAAAGAGCAATTCGAAGCGCAGATTCAGAGCGCGCTCGGCGGTCGCATCGCGGAAGAAGTCTTCTTCGGCAAGCTCACGACCGGCGCAGCCAACGACATCCGCCAGCTCACCGCAATCGCCCGCGCGATGGTGTGCGAGTACGGCATGAGCGAAGCTCGGTCCGCTCGCGTTCGGCGCAGAAGAAGGCGGCGCCGTCTTCCTCGGACGCGACTACGCCTCGAACGCGAAGGACTACTCCGAGCAAACGGCGCGCGAGATCGACCAAGAAGTTCGCGCGATCATCTCCGCTCAGTACGAGAAGGTCGCAAGCGCTTCTCACGAACAAGAAAGACCAACTCGAGGTCATCGCGAAGGCCCTCATGGAACGCGAGACGCTCGACGAGGCGGAGCTCAAGCTCCTCTGGGACGGCCAACAGCTCCCCGACAAGCCGAAGCTCTACATCCCGTCTTACTCCGAGAAGGAGAAGCAGAAGAAAGAGCGCAAGGCAAAGTGGCGAGCATCTTCGGGAGCACGCCGCCGAAGCCCGTCGCCAGCTGAGTATCTTTTTTCGTCGGTGGCTCCGCGTCGTGCTCGGCATCCTCGCCGTGATCGCGGTCATCGCGGGGAGCGGCATTCTCTATCTGCGCCACGTCCGCCGCATCGAGGCCTTCGCGGCAACGGGCAGCTCCTGCACCGGCGGATACGATTGCCAAGGCGGCGTGTGCATCCGCGAGGACGAGGATCACCTCGAAAGGCCTGGTTATTGCGGGAATTTGCGCGACGACGACAAGGGATGCCCGAGCGGTTACATCTGCCAACCGACGCGCAGCCAGCGCCGCCGCGCGTGCATGATCGGCGCACGAGACCCCTAACGCGTGAGTGACGCGTGAGGGTTGCCGCGCGCTGGGCGAGGCACTAACTTGCGCGGCCCCATGGCCACGAAGATCGCCATCAACGGCTTCGGACGCATCGGTCGCTGCATCGTCCGCGCGCTCATCGAGCGCAACATGACGAAAGACCTCGAGGTCGTCGCCATCAACGACCTCACCGACGCGAAGACCCTCGCGCACCTCTACAACTACGACACCGTCCACGGCCGCGCGAACCCGCGCGCGACGCGCGTCGGAGGCGGCGCTCGAGATCGGCGGCGATGCACGCCGAAGGTCATCGCCGAGAAGGATCCCGCGAAGCTCCCGCTGGAAGGAGCTCGGCGTCGACATCGTGCTCGAGTGCACCGGCCTCTTCACCGACAAGGAGAAGGCGAGCGCGCACATCGCCGGCGGGCGCGAAGAAGGTCCTCATCAGCGCGCCCGCGAAGAACCACGACGTCACGATCGTGCATCGGCGTGAACGAGCGAAGCTACGACCCCGCGAAGCACCACATCATCTCGAACGGCTCGTGCACGACGAACTGCCTCGCGCCCGTCGCGAAGGTCCTGCTCGACAACTTCGGCGTGAAGCGCGGCCTCATGACGACGGTGCACTCGTACACGAACGACCAGGCCGTCCTCGACGTCCCGCACCGCAAGGGCGATCTGCGCCGCGCGCGCGCCGCCGCGCATGAACATGATCCCGTCGTCGACCGGCGCGGCGAAGGCGCTCGCCGAGGTCATCCCGGCGCTCAAAGGCAAGTTCGACGGCCAGTCGATCCGCGTCCCGACGATGGACGTCTGCGTCGTCGACCTCACGCTTCGAGACCGAGAAGGACGATGACGAAGGACGCGATCCACGCCGCGATGAAGGCCGCAGCGAACGGCCCGATGAAGGGCATCCTCGGCTACACCGAGGAGCAGCTCGTCTCGAGCGACTACATCGGCGATCCGCGCTCGTCGATCTTCGACGCGACGCTCACGCAGGTCATCGGCGACAACTTCGCGAAGGTCTTCAGCTGGTACGACAACGAGTGGGGCTTCTCGAACCGCATGGTCGAGCTCGCCGAGCTCGTGGCGCGAAGCTCTGATCGCCATGGGCGACTACGCTCGACGGCATCCCGTCGATCCGAGATCTGCCGATCGAGAACAAGCGCGTCTTCTTCCGCGTCGACTTCAACGTCCCGCTGGACGGACGGGCAGCGATCACCGACGACGCGCGCATCCGCGAGGCGCTCCCGACCATCAAGCACGCGATCGAGCGCGGCGCGCGCGTGATCCTCGCGAGCCACCTCGGGCGGCCGAAGAAAGGGCCAAGATCCGGAGTTCTCGCTCGAGCCGTGCGGCGCGCGCTCGCGGAGCTCCTCGGCGTCGAAGTGCACATGCCGGACGACTGCATCGGCGACGCGGCGAAGAAGGTCGTCTTCGATCTGCGCGCCGGCCAGGTCTGCCTGCTCGAGAACCTCCGCTTCCACCCGGAAGAAGAGAAGGACGACGACGGCTTCGCGCAGCAGCTCGCCGAGCTCTGCGACGTCTACGTCGACGACGCGTTCGGCGCCGTGCACCGCGCGCACGCGAGCGTCCACGCGCTCGCGAAGCTCATGCGCGAGCGCGGCTGCGGGTTCCTGCTCGAGAAGGAGATCGCCGCGCTCGGCAAGCTCGTGACCTCGCCGGACAAGCCGTACGTCGCGGTGCTCGGCGGCGCGAAGGTGTCGCGACAAGATCGCGGTGCTCGAGGCGCTGCTCGAGAAGGTCGACGCGCTCGTCATCGGCGGCGCGATGGCGAACACGTTCCTCGCGGCGAAGGGCGCGAACATGCAGGCGTCGCACGATCGAGGACGACAAGCTCGCGCTCGCGCGGACGATCCTCGAGAAGGCGCGCGACGCGAAGGTCGACGTCGTGCTCCCCGTCGACGTCGTCGTCGCCGACAGCGCTCGACGCGACCGACGGGCGACGTGTCGCCGTCGACGCGAGTCCCCGAGGGCACGATGGCGCTCGACATCGGGCCGAAGACCGTCGAGCTCTTCGCGAAGCGGTTCGCCGACGGCGAAGACGTTTTCTGGAACGGGCCGATGGGCCTCTTCGAGAAGGCGCCGTTCGCGAACGGGCACGTTCGGCGTCGCGCGCGCGATGGCCGCGTCGCCAGGCGTTCACGGTCGTCGGCGGCGGCGACAGCGCAGCGGCGGTGCACGCGGCGGGCGACGGAGATCGCAGCGAAGATGAGCCACATCTCGACGGGCGGCGGCGCGTCGCTCGAGCTCATCGAAGGCAAGAAGCTCCCGGGCATCGAAGTCCTGCGACGACCGAGGAGCGACCGCTCCGCATGAACTCGCACAGCACGCAGGCCGCTCATCGCGGGCAACTGGAAGATGCACCACGGCGGCGCTCGACGGCGTGAAGCTCGCGCACGCAGGTGCGCGAGCTCGCGCACGAGACGTGCCGCACGTCGACGTCGTCGTCGCGCCGCCGTTCACCGCGCTCGCCGCGGTCGCGCACGAGTGCGACGGCTCGAGCGTCGATCGTCGCCGCCCAGAACCTCCACCCGAAGACGCACGGCGCGTTCACCGGCGAGATCAGCGCGCCGATGCTCGCCGAAGCGGGCTGCACGCTGGGTCATCGTCGGCCACAGCGAGCGCCGCCAGTTCTTCGGCGAGACGGACGAGATCGTCGCGAGAAGATCGCGCGCCGCGCTCGCGACGGCCTCGTGCCCATCGTCTGCGTCGGCGAGACGCTCGCAGAGCGCGAAGCCGGGAGACGCTCGAGGTCGTGGAGCGCCAGGTCGCCGCCGTTCTCGACGTGCTCGCGCAGATCCACGCATCCGTGCGCGATCGCCTACGAGCCCGTCTGGGCGATCGGCACCGGCAAGAACGCGGCGCCCGCCGAAGCGGAAGAGGTCCACGCGGCCATTCGCGCGTGGCTCGACGAGAAGACGCCGAGCCTCGCCGAGCGCACGCGCATCCTCTACGGCGGCTCGGTGAAAGCCCGACAACGCGCGCCGCTCTCCTCGCCTGCCCGAACGTCGACGGCGCGCTCGTCGGCGGCGCGAGCTTGGATGCCGGCTCGTTCGGTGCTATCGCCAGAGCCGCCGAATCGCTCGCGCGCAGAACTGAGCGCACATCGCGATGGCCATTCATCGACACGCTCCTGAAGATCCTCCACGTCTTCGTCTGCCTCGTGCTCATGTTCGTCGTCCTGCTGCAGCAAGGGAAAGGCGGCGGCATGGGCGCGGCGTTCGGCGGCGGCGCGGCGGCGCAGGTCTTCGGTGGGCGCGGCGCGGGCAACTTCCTCACGCGCGCCACGGCGTCTGCGCGGCCATCTTCATGCTCACGAGCGTGTCGCTCGCCTATCTCTCGTCCTCGCGCGACCGCGCGCTCAAGCGCGCCGTGCTCGAGCGCATCGCACAAAGCCGAGAAGGGACGCAGCAAGAAGAAAAGGCACCCGCGCCGTCACGACGGCGAAGCGTCCGAACACGCCGAAGCCGACGAACAAGCGCGCCCGCGCCGACCGAAACGCCGGCTCCGACCCACGACTCGCCGTGACATGTCGATGCGACAGTCGCGCAGCGTCGACGTGCTGGCTTCGCGCTCGTCTCGCTAAAGCTCGCCGCTGATCGCTCTTCGCGTTCTGCGACTCGGGTTCACGCACGTCTCCGACGACGACTACGCGCGCACGGTGATCGCGGAGTCGTTCGCGCACGCGCCGCGCCTCGACCCGAGCGGAACGAGCTGGCTCCCCTTCCCGTTTTGGCTCTACGGCGCGGCGATGATGGTCGTTCGGGCGCTCGCTCGACGCCGCGCGCGCGATGGCGTTCGTGCTCGGCGCGCTCGCGCCGTGCCCGTCTATCGCGGCCTGCGTTCCATGCAGAATACACGCATCGTGTCCGTGCTCGGCGCGGCGCTCGGCGCGCTGACGCCGTGGAGCTTGTGGCTCGGGCTCGCGCCAGTGCCGGAGGGTTGGGCCGGCGCGCTCGCGGCCGCCGCGCTTTTCTTCTCTCCACGCGAAGCCGCGCGTCGCGGGCGCGCTCGTGCTCGTGTGCGCGCTCTCGCGTTACGAGGCGTGGCCCATCGCGGCGTTCGTCGCGTGCGTGGCTCTCGTGCGTGCAGCGCGCAGCGACGGCCGCGCGCGCGTCGCGCTCTTCGTTGCGGCGGCGCTCGCCGCGTTCGGTCCGCTCGGCGTGGCTCGCGAACAACGCGCTTCGCGCACGGAGACGCATTCCATTTCATCGCGCGCGTCGCCGCGTTCCGGCGCGCACACACGACGCCGATGCCGCTCGCCGCGCGCCTCGCGGAGTATCCGCTCGCGCTCGTCGAGGACGCGCGCGCGATACTCCTCGCATCGATGGCGGGAGTGGTCGCGGCGTTTCGCGATCGCGCGTTTCGCTCGCGCTGGGTCCTCCCGCTCGCCGGCGCGGGCGTCGCGCTCGCGTTTCTCGTTTACGGCGACGTGCGCGATGGCGCGCCCACGCATCACGCAGCGCGCGCGCTCGTGCCGGTGATGAGCGTCCTCGCGGCGTTCGGTGTTGCCGGCGCCGCAATGCTCGCGACATCGAAGCTCGTGCGCGCGGCATTTGCGGTCGCGTTCGTCGCGAGCGTTTATTTCGCCGTGAAGCGTTCAACGTTTCCGCCTGGCGCGGGCGCATCGGAGCTCCGCGACGCACAAATCGCTCGAGGTCGCGCGCTCGCATGGGCACCGGGCATGCTCGAGGTGACGCCATGCGCGTACGAGCACTTCGCGCTCATCGCCGCGCTTCGCCGCGCCAGAGCGCGTCGTCGTGAAGCCGCTCACGCACGAGGCAGTCACGGATGAGTGCCCTCGCGTCGTCGTACAGTGAACGCGCAACTTTTCTGGCGCAACGACGACTCGACGTGAATGCTCTAATCAGATACCCGTCGAACCACAGAGGAGAAGTCCACGTGAGACCTTCGCGACTCGCATTTTCAGCGCTTCTATTGGTGTGCACGTTCGCCGTCACGGCGGACGCGAAAATCACGCGCACGGGAACCCCTCAGGTCGTCTTTCACGCCTCCGGTCCTGCCGGGATGAAAATCGACGGCAAGACGAGCGATCTCGACGTCGACGATCAGGGCGCGAAAATCGTCGTGAAGGTGCCGCTGCGAAATCTCGCGACCGGCATCTCGCTCCGCGACGATCACATGCGCAACAAATACCTCCAGGTCGGCACGTATCCGAACGCGGAGCTCACGCTCGATCGCGCATCGATTCGCTTCCCGTCAGGCGACGGCATGTCGAACGCGACGTCGGGCGACGCATCGGGGACGATGGCAATCCACGGTAAGACGAAGCAAGTCACGACGCACTATTCGCTCGCGCGCAACAATGGGGCACTTCACGTCGTCGCGAGCGTGCCCTTGAACCTGCAAGATTATGCCATCGACGTGCCGACGTACCTCGGCGTGACGGTGAAACCCGACATCAGCGTCGAAGTGCAGTTCACCGCAACCGAGTGATGTAGTACTCCACTCGGTCGATGGTTTGGCTTCGTCGAGCGTCCGCGCTCGCCGCTTTTCTTGCGACGCTCGCTTGCATCGTCCTCGCGACGAAGCCCGCACACGCATTCCCTTGGATGATTCGCGAGGGCTACACCGGCTGCAACACTTGCCACGCCGATCCATCGGGCGCGGGCATCCTCACGCAGTACGGACGCGGCATGGAGGAAGTCGTCATCCGCATGCCGTACTCGAAGAACACCGACCCGGGAAAAACCGGAAACTTCGCGTTCGGCGTGACGCTCCCCGAGCAGCTCCTTCTGCAGACCGATTTTCGAAATCTCCTGCTCACGATCTTGCCGAGCGGCAGCAGCGCGCAGGTTCAGGACATCGTGATGCAGCTCGATCAATCCGCGCAGCTGAAGGTCGGGCGCTTCCGCATGAACGGGAGCATCGGCTATTCGCCACCGAGCGAGGCATCCGGCAATTTCACGTTCACCGGCGGCGGCAACGGCGCAACGCTCACGGACGTGCCGGGTACGTACGGCGCCGTGGTCGCTCGACAATATTGGCTCGGCCTCGACCTCGGCAAAGACGAAGAGTTCTTGCTGCGCGCCGGTCGCATGAACGTGCCGTACGGCATTCGCACGATCGAGCACCCGTTTCTCGTGCGCCGCATGACTCGCACCGACATCGACACGGGACAAGAGCACGGCGTGTCGCTCTCGTACTCCGCAGAAAAATTTCGCGGCGAGGTGATGGCGATCCTCGGAAACTACGCGATCCGTCCGGATGACTTCCGCGAGCGCGGCGGGAGCGTCTTCTTCGAGTGGATGCCATCGACGAGCGTCGCGGTCGGCGCGAGCGCGCTCATCACGGGTGCGGCGCTCGCGCGCATCGATCTCGATCCGTCGCTCGCCGCAGCGCCCACGATTCGGCAAAACTGGGCGATTCACGCGCGCATCTCGCCGGCGAAGCCGCTCGTTCTTCTCGCCGAGCTCGACGCGATCAACAACTCGCAGAACGTGAACAACGTCGCAGAGAATCACTTCGGTCTCGCCGGGCTCCTGCAAGCGGACCTTCAAGTTTATCAGGGCGTGCACATCCTCGCGGCGGGCGAGGTCTTCAACGGGCACATCCACGAGTTCAATTCGATCTACGATCAGACGACGGCCGTGGGGTGGATTGGCGCGTGGTGGTTCTTCGCGCCGCACCTCGATGTGCGCTTCGACGCGGTGTATTCTTCAGGGTCGGCAGGGCAACAAGCGCTCGCGCAGGGCGCTTCGATCCTGCTGCAGCTTCACGGGTACCTCTGATGCGCCGCTCTTTCTTCGCTGCAACGCTCCTCGCATCGGCGTGGTTTCTCGCGAGCACGCGCGCACACGCGACGGCGGAGTATCCGAGCGTGATCGTCTCGCACCTCGCCATCACGTGCACCGACGGCGGCACGGCGACGCCCGATTGCGTCATCTGCCACCAAAACGACAACGGCGGGCTCGGCACCGCGACGCGTCCGCTCGGCGCGTGGATGAAAGCGAACGGGCTCGGCGCGTTCCAAGACTCGAAGCTGAACACGCTCCTCGATCAAGCGAAAGCGGACAACCTCGACTCGAACTGCGATGGCGTGCCCGACATTCAGCAGCTCGAGTCGTGCGATTGGCCCGCGCTCGAGACGATGGGCACCGTGTCGTGCGGCGACGCGGGCGCGACGCTCACGGTCCTCTACGGTTGCTCCGCTGCGCCCACCGCGCCGCAAACGACGTCATCCGATCCGCTACCCGCGTCCGCCGCAATCGGAACCACGCTCGTGCTCGCGTGTGCCATCGCGCTCAAGCGCCGTGCGAGAACTTCGAAGTTCACTTGACCTGATTGCCTCGAGCAGTCGTGGCAGCGGACACGCGGCAGCGAGAAGAAACCGGCGAGGCCGGCGCAGGACACTCACCAGACTTCGAGGACGCCGGGCTTCACCCGCAATCATCGACTGGAGAAGGTCCAGCGGCCGCCCGGCCGCGAAGTTCTCGCTACCGCTTGTCGATCACCTCGACGTCTCAAGACTCGATCCGTTCAGGTGAATGCTGCTTTAGGGAAGCGTCGCCGTCGCGTTCGGTCGATCGATTCCGACGCTGCGCTCCGCGTCCGTTCCGCCGTCGATTCCGTTTTCGGGCGCGTAGCTCCAATTCGACGACGGGTACGAGCCCGCGTCGATGCCGCCGACTTGATACGAGCCCACGCCGCTCGCTTTGACGAACACGCCGAGCGTTTGGATCCCCGCGCGCGGCGTGCCCTGGAGATCGCCGCAGTTCGCGGAGCCCAGCGAGTTCACTGCGTCGGCGCGGAACGAGTCGGTGCCGCCGGCGACCACCATCAATCCGATGCCGTTGTCGTTTCCGCTTCCGAGCGAGAGCCCTGGCGCGTGGTACGTGTCGTCGCCGCCCTCGTCGTAGTGGATCGCACACGAGAAGTCGTGACCGACGCCGATGCTCGTCGCGCGGATCGGGAACGTCGGGTCGTATTGATTGTTGCCGGCTTTGTCGTCGAAGAGAGCGATGCTCGTGTGCGCGTTCGCGCCTTGCACGTACCAAAGGCCTTCGTACGTGTCGTTGCCGTCGCCCTCGAGCACCATGCCGAGGCCCATCGCGAACGACGATGCCTGGCCGAAGACGCTCGTCACGTACGAATCTTTTCCGTGTGCGTCGCGCAAGACGCCCATGCCGCCCGCGAATTGATAACCGGGGTCGGGTGAATCGGGGCGGTGACCTTCGCCCGCGCCTTGGCACATCGACGTGTTGCCGACGCCGGGGAGCTGCGCGTTTGGATAGAGCGCGTCGCCGCCGACCGCGGGATCGCCCGGGTCGCAGTAGTAGGAATCGTCGCCGCCTTCGTCGACGAGCGCGCCGACGCCTTGCGTGAATCCGAAACCCATCGCCGAGTTGTATGCGAGGTACTTGTCGTTGCCCGCGCCATCGAGGAGAAGGCCGATGCCCCACGCCGCGCCGCCTTGGCAGAGCGACTCGGCTGCGTAGTCGTCATCGCCGCCTTCGTCGTAGAGCACGCCGACGCCGAACACGCCGACGCCTTGCGACGTCGTCAGCGATCGATACGTGTCGCTGTCCGTTCCGTAGTCCCACATCATGCCGACGCCGAGGAGCGCGGCGCCTTCGCGGAGCGTTTTCGACCCGGAAATCCCGCCGGATCGTCCGAACGAGTCGCTCGGCAAGCGATGCCCGATGCCGTCCTGCGGGTCCGAAGCGGCGACGTAGCCGTAGTTGTCTTTGCCTCCGAGATCGACCGCGATGGAGAGAAAGCGACTCGCGGTCGTCGCCGCGACGGGAACTTTGTACGTGTCGTCGCCGCCGGTATCGAGAAGGAAGAGCGCGTTGTCGAAGCCTTGATTGGGCTCGTAGTCGTCGCTGCGCGAATCGTGCAAGACGATCGGACCGAGCGCGGTCGGGATCGTGACGGGATCGAACGTGGTTCCCGCGAACTGTTTGAGCTTGAGCGATTCGATCACCGTCGCGACCCACAGCGACGCTTGCGCCATCGCGCCGACGTCGACGGCGTCCCACGCGTTCAGCTGCCCGGTGGTCCACTTCGTTTGCACGCCCGACGAAAACGCGACGATGCCACGCACCCATTGCGGCGCCAGCGTGAACGCGACGATGCCGCTCGACGGAGCGCGCGCGGTTTGAATCGTTTGCCCGGCGGCAGAGAGCGTGTTCACGATCACGGCGAGAGAGCGCTGCAAATTCATCGGGATTCCCGCCACGGATTGCGCCGTCGCGTCGGGGTCGAACGAATCGTCTCCGTACGCGGTCGCGAGATTTCCGAGCGCGGTCGTGAGCGGAGATGGATCGTTTCCGTCGACGATGAACCACGTCGGATCGGGGCACTGCGACGGATTTTTTCCGAGCCGCGCCGACGCCGCGGCGATCGCGCTCGCGACGGGCGTCTGCCCGCTCATCGCGTCGTCGAACCATTTCGCGGTTTCGTTTCCGTACGCCGGCAGACGAAGCGGGTACGTGAGGAGCGCTTGGAAATCCGGCAGCTGACGTTTGTCGCCCACGTACATGACGGCATCCGGCATCTTCTTCGGGTCTTCGATCACGCTGCAGCGATCGAGCGAGACCTTCGCGAGCGCTTCGTCGAACGCGTCGGGCGTTTGCGGCTTCGGCGAGTTGCACGAGCCCGTTGGAAAAGCGGCCGCCGTCGGAATGGTCATGCACGCAGGCGCGGGACCGACGTTCGTGTCCGGCGTGGCTTCGCTTCCGCCGTCGTTCGGATTGCTCGAGTCGCCGGAGCACGCCACGTCGAGCGCGAGCGCGATCGGCGCGCACGCCAAAGCCAAGATGTACGAAAGCCGCATGAAGGACATTCTACGGCGAGCGCGGCGGGACGCGCCTGAAACGGTCTAAATCTCCGTTCCGAGCTCGTAGAGCGCCGCGTCGTGGCCTTTTCCAGGCCACTCCGCGAGATCGCGCGGGCGCGCGCGGAGCGCGGCGAGGACGAGGTGGTCGAGCTGGAGATCGAAGTCGAGCAGCGCGAGCGCACCCGGGAGCGGCGACGTGAGATGCACGACGCGATGACGCTCCGGCGAGAGGACACGTGCGAGTCGCGCTCCGAGATCGCCCTCCGCGCCTTCGCGAGCGAAGTGGAGCAGCGTCGCGCGTCGATCGTAGAACGATTGCAGCGGGCCATGAACGAGCGCGCACAAGTCCCACGCGGGCGGGTGCGCGCCGCCGAGCGCCTCGAGCATCTTGTGACGAAGGCCGTCGAGCATCGCGACGTCGTCGCCGGACGCGACGAGCCCGACGACGTCGAAGAGCGAGCTCGGATTGCCGAGACCGCGCAGCGCGCGCTCGCGTGAGGTCTCGAGCACGGCGCGCACGTTCGGCGAGCTCGCACCGTTGCGCTTTGACGCGAGGCGAATGATCGTCGCGTTGGCCGCCGCCGGTCCGATGACGCGCAGGAGCAATCCATTTTCTTCGCGCGGACCATGCTTCACGACGCGCACGCCGGGCTGCGCGTCGCCCGTGCTCGTCACGAGCATGACGCGCCGGTAAGCGCGCGCACGAGAGAGGGGGACGCGCGCGTTCGGCGACAGACATTGCGAGACGACGACGCACGCATCGGCGACGGGCGCATGCGAGACGAAGCTCGAGATCGGCGCATAGTCCGCGACGACGCCCCGCTCGCGCAAGAGCGCGGCCAAGAGACGCGCGGGCCCTTCGGATGCGCCCGTGCCCGTGGTAATCCAGCGGGCGCACGACGCGACGTCGTCGTCGATCGAAAGCTCCGCGCAAAGCGAACGCTCGACTTCGGCGGCGACCTCGCCGATGCGCTCCTCGAGTAGCGACAAGCTCATGTTCAAGTCCCTCTACGATAACCCGCTCGTCGCCACGTTGCTCCCGTGCATCGTCGCCCTCGGCGTGATCGCGTGGGCACAAACGAAAAAACCGCTCGTGCGCGTGTACGGCTCGGTGTTCGCCGTCGCGATCGCGGCGGACGCGTTCTTGAACGGCCCGTGGACGTTCGTGAAGCCGAGCACGCCGTGGGCGACCGCGGTGGGCGTGTTCTTCGTGATCTTCGGAGATTTTCGGTATTTCGTGGTCCTCGAAGAAAGCTTGCAGAATACACGGAAGCTCGTCCGCGCCGTCTCGTGGGCGTTCATCGTTCCGGTGACCTCGCAGATCGTGCGATGGAGCATCCCGAGAATCGAGAGCGACGAGCGCTCGACGTTCCTGCTCTACGAAATTTTGTTCTTCGTGCTCGCGATTTTCGTTCGCACCGTGCGCGTGCCGAAAGCGAAGGACGCACGACTCGCGCAGCGCGCGACGACGTTCGAGCTCGTGCAATACGGGACGTGGATCGTCGCCGACGTGGGTCTCGTCTTCGGCCTCGAGGCGTTCTACTTGCCGCGGCTCGTTGCGAATCTGATGTATTACGTCGCGTTCGTTCCCACGATGATGAAGCTCCTCGAGCCGCGATGAAGAAATTCTTTTTTGCGCTCGCGCTCCTCTTCGTCTTTCTTGGGGCGTGCAAGAAGCCGGTTGCTGATGACGGCGCGACGCTCACGTTCGTGCGCGACGGCAAAACGGTGAAGTCGATGACGCGCGCGGAGCTCACGCGGGCCGTCACGCCCGAGACGATCGAAGGCTTCGATCCGTATTACGGAAAGAAAAAGCGCTTTCGCGCGGTGCGGCTCGCGCGCGTGCTCGAGCAAGGTTTCGGCGCGGGCACGTTCGACAAGGAAGAGTTCGTGCTGCGCGCGCGCGATGGATACGCCGTGCCGATGCGCGGCTCGCTCGTGACGGAAGACGGCGCGTTCGTGGCGATCGAAGATTTGGACGTCGCGGGCTGGGAGCCGATCGGTCCGCAGCACGCGAACCCAGCGCCGTTTTATCTGGTGTGGAGCAAGGCGGAGCAGACGAACCTCGACTCGCATCCGCGTCCGTGGCAGCTCGACAAGATCGAGATCGCGCGCTTCGACACGATCTATCCGCACACGTCGCCCGGCGCCGCCGAGGGCACGCCGGCTGCGAAGGGCTACGCGCTCTTTCGCGATCACTGCATCAAGTGCCACACGATCAACCGCGAGGGCGGACACGTCGGGCCCGATCTCAACGTCCCGCAGAACATCACCGAGTATCGCCCGGAGGATCAGATCCGCGCGTACATCAAGAACCCGGCGTCGTTCCGCTACGGGAACATGCCGGCGCACCCGGATTTGCGCGACGACGATCTCGACGCGCTCGTCGCGTATTTGCGCGCAATGAAGGACCGGAAGCACGACGAGAAGTAGAAGAGGCCGCCAAGGCGCCAAGACGCCAAGAAAAAGTAGGGGTCGGGTTCTGTAACGAGGTGCGACTTCGCGTGGTCAAACCGTGCCGTGAGGACTTCGAGCGCATGCGCGCGACGGAGAGCGGCGATCGCTTTTGCGATGCTTGCGAGAAGCGCGTTCACGACGTGCGCGACGACGCGGACGCGCAGCGTGTGATTCGCGAGACGCGCGCCCGGCGCGAGACGTGGGCGTGCATCCGCGTGGCTGCCGCGCTCACGCTCGCGTCATGCGCGCCGCAAACGAAGACCATCAACCTCGGGCCGATTCAGCAACCACCGCCCTCGGGCATTTGCCAAATCGATCCAACGGCGTGCGCATCCCACCGCCAGTTCCATGACATTTACGTGATGGGCAGCGCCGTCGTTCCGCAAACGGTTTGGGATCGCCTGCTCACGCGCGCGCGCCGCTTGCTGCGCGGGAAACTGTGAGCTTCGCCTACTTGATGTCGTACGCCTCGATGGCGTTGTCCATGAAGAGCGGAACGAGGATGCGCTTCCGCTTCGTGTCGAGGCCGATGTCGGCGGGCGACTTCACGTTCGGGATCGCGACGGTGAACGTGCCGCCCGGTTTGCCTTTGTAAACCGACGACGTCTCCCAGCTCGAGATGTAGAGATCGTCGCCGTACTTGATGAGGCCGTCGAGCTGGCCCGCGGGCAGCGTCGTCTCGTCTTGCTTCTTGCCCTTGTCGTCGATGCGATAAACCTTCGCCGCGCCGAACGTGACGACCCACAAACCGGATCTGTCGCCGGCGAAGACGCCGTTCGGACGCGCGAGGTCGGGCTCTTCACGAGCACCTTGGCCTTGTTCGTCTTGTCGATGACCCAGATCGCGTCGGTGCCCGTCGGCTCGAAGCCCTTCGGTCCGAACTTCACGCCCGTGTCGCTGACGTAGACTTTTCCGTGCGGCGTCCGCGTCGACGTCGTTCAAGAACGTCGCGCCGGCGATCTTCACTTCGCCTTTCGGCGCGCCGGTCTTCAGGTCGAACATGCGCACGGTGTCGATGTCGGCGACGTAGAGGTTGCCGTTCGCAATCGCAGTGCCCTTCGGCGCGTGGAGCGTGGCTTTGCTGACGCCGCCCGCGATGAACTTCTCGAGGATGACCTTCCCATCGGGCGAGACGAGCGAGATGTAGCCGTTGTTGTCGGCCTCGGTGACCTTGCCGTTGATGTTCGAGACGAGATAGCGATCGTTCGTCTCGTCGTACGCGATGCTCTCGGGCGTTTGGAAACCCGCGAGGTGGAAGATCGGCGTGGGGCCGGTTGGCGGGGGCGGCGTGACGGCGGCGGAGGCGCTCGCGCTCGGCGCAGCGGACGCGCTCGGCGCGGTGCTCGGAGCAGCGCTTGCGCTCGTCGTCGGTGAAGTCGACGTGGGGGTCTCGCCGCCGCAAGCAGCGAGGAGGGCGATGGTGGCCAGAATGATGGTGCGCATGGGCAGTGCACGTATCGGACTTGATGGGCGAAATCAAGGCACGACGGAGTAAGGTGGGCTCGATGCGCAAGACGGCGTCTGTGGGCTTCGTGATTTTTTTCATGTGCGGCGCGGCGCGCGCGCAAGACGACGGGTGCAAGCCCATGCCGACGCTGATGCCCGCGCGCGACACCGCGAGCGATTTGCGCTGTTTTCCGCAGCGGATCGCGCCGCGCGGCCAATCGCGAACGTCGGGCTAGCTGTGGGGATCACCGCTCTCGTCACGAGCATCGTGCTCATCCTCACGCATCACTGATGCGTCACTCCGCGCAGCGCGGAACGAACGTGAACGTCTGACCGCGATCGTTCGTGTACGACGCGTTCGTCGATCCATACGTGACTTGCACGAACGTGCCGGGATGGTCGATGTCGTCGGCGCGGAGCTCGCTTCCGCTGTTCGGACAACTGCTCGCGCACGCGACGAACGACGACGCACGCGTGTCGACGTGCGAAGTGTCGATCGTCCCATGGGCTTGGCCGTCGATGTCGATGCACGCCGTGCCGAGCGTCCACGTGCTCGTCGCGTCGACGGTGCGCTGGAACGATCGCGACGAGCCGTGCACGTCGATCGTTCCAGACGCGTTCGATTGCCAAATCATCGTTCGCGCCGCGCCTTGCGACGTCACGTCGCCGGACGCCGTCCACGACGTCATCGCGACGCCGCCCATCGCGAGGTTCGATGACGTGATGTCGACGTGAAACGTCGGGCTCGAATCGATCCAATCGACTTGAACGTCGCCCGTCATCGCAGCGAGCCCGTAGGGCCCGGCGCAGCTCGCGAAGTGAAACGTGGTGCGTTGCGGCGCGACGTCCGTGGTCACGCAGCTCGCCGACGGCGAGGCGATTTCGATCTTCCCCGAAGGGTCGCCTGCGACGAAAATCGCGGCAACTTTTCCCAACGTCGATTCGATCGCGGAAGAGGCCTCCGCGTCATCGAGGAGCTCTTGATCGGGCGGTGCGGGACTGCACGCCACAAAGAGGAGCGCGATCAAGCCACTTCGAATCATCACCAAACGTGCGAAGCAGTTCTCGTGCCTTTCGCAATTGGCGCTCAACTCCGCACACATCTGCGATTGTGATGCAACGGAACCAGCTCGCGCGTGGACCAGGTGGACGCATCCGCGTTCTGTGGTTGCGTCTGCTATAGGTGGGGCGATGCAGGGCTCGACACGGACTCGCCCGCTCAATTGGTTCGTCCGCGGCGGAACGATCAGCACGTCGGACGGAAACCAGTACGCGATCGACGTGGACCCGCTCGTCGTCGGACGCGAGCAGGGCGCGCAGATCATGTTGTCGGACCCCGAAGTGAGCGCGGTCCACTGCGAAGTGCGCGCGACCAACGACGGCGTGCTCGTGCGCGATCTCGGGAGCACCAACGGAACGTTCGTCGGTCCCGTGAAGGTCCAAGAAGCGACGATCACCATGCGCGCGGAGATCACCGTCGGTCAGACGCGTCTCGTCGTCGAGCCCGACGCGAAGCGCCGCGTCGAGATCGGCTTCAGCGATCGCTTCGGCGTGCTCGTCGGTGCATCGCCGAGGATGCGTCGCGTCTTCTCGGTCTTGGAGAAGGTGGCTCCGACGCCGCTCTCCGTTTTGATCTTGGGCGAGACGGGAACGGGAAAAGAAGGCGTCGCGAAATCGATCCACGAAGAGAGCCCGCGGAAGACGAAGCCGTTCGTGGTCGTCGACTGCGGCGCGATCCCCGAGACGCTCGCGGAGAGCATTTTGTTCGGCCACGAGAAGGGCTCGTTCACCGGCGCGACGGAGCGGCGCAAAGGTGCGCTGAGCGAAGCGGATGGCGGCACGCTCTTCCTCGACGAGCTCGGCGAGCTTCCACTCGATCTCCAACCGAAGCTCCTCCGCGCGCTCTCGGAGCGGCAAGTGAAGCGCGTCGGCGGACAAACGTTCGAGCCCATCGACGTGCGCGTGCTCGCCGCGACGCGCCGCGATCTCGGCGCCGAGATGAACGCGGGCCGCTTCCGCTCGGATCTCTTCTTCCGCATCGCGCAGGTGCGCATCGAGCTCCCCGCGCTTCGCGAGCGCATCACGGATCTCCCGCTGCTCGTCGAGGACATTTGCAAGCGCGTCGGTCGCGGACAGCACGGCGAGACGGTTCTCCGCTGGATCGAGCAGCGCATGAGCACGCACGATTGGCCCGGCAACGTGCGCGAGCTCGTGAACGTCGTGTCCGTCGCGGCGACGCTCGCCGACACGCCCGAGGCGATCGACGACGTGCTCACGCTCGCGCGCGAGCCCGCTCCTCCACCGCTCGCGCCGATGGGGCAGACGAGCGAACAAGCGGGGTTCGCGGAGGCGAAGAGGCAAGCGATCGGCTCGTTCGAGCGCGACTACTTCGCGTCGCTCGTGCGCCGCGCGAAGGGCAACGTGAGCGAGATGGCGCGTCAGAGCGGAATGGAGCGCCACCACGTGCGCGCGTACTTGCGCAAGTACGGCATCGACAAAGACTCTACTGGCACGTGACCGTGATCGTCTGCGACGGCGCGTTGCAAGTCGCCGTCGTGATGCCGCCCCAGTTGACCGTCGTCGTGATGCACGGGCGCGCGTCGTATCCGGGCGTGTTGCACACGCAGATGGTTCCATCGGCGGAGAGCTCGATTCCCGAGCCGCACGTCCCCGTCGTCCACGAGTAACCGCCGCACGACACGGCGCCGACCGCCGTGTTGTTGTGGAGCGCTTGGCAGAGCGTGTTCGCCGTCGCGCCGCTGCACGTGCGACCCGTCGTGTCGTTCGATCCGCTGAGCGTGATCGTCGAGTACGTGCCGGTGAGCGAGCTGCGGAACGTGTTCCACGCGGTGCACTGCGTGCTCGCGATTTGATTCGTGACGAATGCTTGCGAGTAGATGATCGCCGTCGTGCACGCGCCGCCGGAGCAGACGGGCGTCTGCGAGGGACACACGTTGCCGCACCCGCCGCAGTTGTTTGGGTCGGAGAGCACGTCGATGCACGAGCTCCCGCAGTATTCGGTGCCGACGTCGCAGCAATTTCCTTTGACGCACCACTGGGACGACGTGCACGCCGTCGTGCATGTCCCGCAGTGATCGTGGAAGTTCTGCGTGTCGAAGCAGACGCCGTTGCAGTCGCTGAATCCGTTGCCGCACGTCACCGCGCAGTTGCCTGCGTCGCATGCGGGCGACCCGAGCGTCCAACCGGTGCCGCTGTCGTACGCGACGCCCGCGTCGGGGTTGTTCGGACCGGGCACGAGCGAGCCCGCGTCGCCGGCGGTGCATGCGTTCGTGCATTGGCCGCAGTGGTTCAAGTCCGTGAGCGTGTTGACGCAGATCGCGCCGGCGTCGCTCGTGCACTTCGTCGTCGGCGATGGGCACGCGCCGTCCGCGCTCGCTTCGACCGGCGCGCCGTCTTTGTTCGTCGTCGCGTCGTTGCCGACGCTCGCGTCGTTGCCCGCCGTGTCGTCGGTGGGGAGCGCAGCCGTAGCGCACGCTGCCGCACCGACGAAACACGCGAGAGCGATCAGCGCGCGCTTTCCCACGCCATGAGCTTAGCGCACCTACGGTCCCGCGTCAGAACGACAGCGCGCCGACCTGGGGAACCTTCACGTGCTTCGAGCCGATCGCGTACCACGCGGCGAGCACCGCGGTGACCACGACCAGCGTGGCGGGCACGGCCCAGCTCGCATAGGCGAACGTTCGCGCGTCTTGGTAGTCGTTTACCTGCGTTGGCGTGGGTCCCTGCGACGCGTAGCGATCGTGCATCGCGAGCGCGTTGGCGTACGCGCCGCCCGTCACGCCGCCTCCCACGAGCACCGTCACGGCGCCCGCGAGCCACAGGTAGCCCGGCGCGAACGGGCGCGCGACCGCGTCGCTCCACGTCGTCGCGTGCGCGACGGGCTTCACCGCCACGACCTCAGGCTTCGGCGCCTCGACTTCCACGAGCTGACCGGCTTGCACCTCGACGTGCTCGCGATGTGCATGCGACGTGTCCGGCGCGAAGACGACGTCGTGCGCGCCGGGCGCGACGTACGCGACGAAGCCGGCGAGGCGCGGCTCGCTCTGATCGATGCGCACGGACTCCGGCGGCGTCGTCGGTGGAACGCGAATGCGGGCGCGCGTTCGCGCGATCTCTTCGAGTCGCGCGGTCGCCTTGGTCTCGTCCGCTGCGACGACGTCGTCGATTGGTTTGCCGCTGTCGCGCAGGCGCTTCACCTCGTCGAGGAAGCTCTGATAGCGCTCGGCGGCGCGCGTCATGTCGAACGCGACTTCGTACGCGCGCGCGAGGTTGTAGCCGACGCGATAGCCGCGCGATGGGCCGAGGTCGCGATAGAGCGGTTCCCAAAACGAGAGCGCGCCCGCGACGTCGCTCGCTTCGTAGCGATCGAGACCTTGTTTGAAGCGCTCGCGGTATTGCGCGAGCGATGGATCGTCGTCATCGGCGCGCGCGGTCGTCGCGGAGAGCGCGAGCGAGAATGCGACGAGGAGCGCGCTAAATCGGGTGCGTGTCGACATCGATCTCGGGTCGTGCGGGACGCGTGGGTGACGCCGTGGATGCAGGCGGCGCGGTCGAGCGCACACCCGGACCCGGCGCGACCGGCGCACGCACGCGAGGAGGTGGAGCCGGCGCGCGCGCGCTCTCTTCGGCGGTCGCCCCTCCGACCGTTGCGCCGACGGTCGTGACGCTCGTCTGAGTCGGTGGCGGCGCGACGACGACGATCGACGACGCGGCCACCGCGGCCGAAGACGACGAGCTCGGCGCGGTGGCGGGCTCGCGGCGAGCGACGAGAACCGCGGCCGACGCGATCGCCGCGCCGACGAGCCCATAAAGCCAAGGCGCAATGCGTGACGAGTCACGCTTTTGAGCCGAGCGCGTCGCCGGCGCGATGACGGCGCCGGGCTCTGCGCTGCGCGGATCGTCGTCGTGCTTCGCGAGCGCATCGAGCGCGGCCTCGAGCTCGCGGCGCTTCTCGCGCGCGGTGTCGCCGTAGGTGTCGGCGAGCAGCGCGACGAGCGACGCGCGCGCGGCGTCGGGCGTCACCGTCATGCATGCGCGAAGCGCGGTGGCCACTTCGGCGGCCGTGTCCGGTCTGCCTTCTGCCTTTTTCGCGACGAGCCGCGCGTGCAAATCGGAGAGAGCGCGCGGGACGTCCTTCGCAGCGTCGGACAAGAGCGGCGCTTCTCCGAGCGCGAGCTGTCGGAGGAGCTCGAGATCCGTCTCGCCGCTCCACATGCGCCGCCCGGTCACGAGCTCGAAGAGCATCGCGCCAACGCCGTAGAGATCGCTGCGTCGATCGAGCGCGTCGCCCATCGCCTGCTCGGGCGACATGTACGCGGTCTTCCCTTTCACCTCGCCGGTCTTCGTGAGGTGCGCGCTCGAGAGCTTCGCGACGCCGAAGTCGAGGAGCTTCACCTCGCCGTGATACGAGAGCATCGCGTTGTGCGGGCACACGTCGCGATGCACGACGCCGAGCGGCGCGCCGGACACGTCGCGGAGCTCGTGCGCCGCGTGAAGGCCGTCGCACAGCTGCGCGAGGACGAACACCGCGACGTCGAGCGGCACCCGCGCGCCCTTCGCGACGAGCGCAGCGTGGAGGCTCGCGAGCGTCTCGCCCGCGACGTATTCCATCGCGATGACGAGCTCGCCGTCCTGCTCGCCGAATGCGAACGCGTGAACGACGTTTCCGTGATTGAGCAGCGTCGCGAGGCGTGCCTCGCGCATGAACATGTCGGCGTGTTTGCGATCGCGAACGCCCGGAAGCATGCGCTTCAGGGCGACGACGCGCGCATCGCCGACCGAGCTCCGCTCGACGGCCACTTCGATCGTCCCCATGCCGCCACGCCCGATGACGAAGAGCGGATGATAGCGACCGAGAACGTCCATTCCGATTCCCGAGTGTAGCCCATGCTAAAGGTGAATGCGTGCGGCGCACGCTGTTTTTGGCCTCGATGCTCGTTCCAGCAGTGGCCATTGCCGTGTTCGCGTGCTTGCCGGATTTGCAGGTGGTCCCGCCGCCGAGCGACTCGTGCGGAAGCGGGCTCGTCGATCTCGCGAAAGGCGAAGCGTGCGATCCGGGTGAAGCGGGCGCGATCGGGTGCACCTCCACGTGTCAGATCGACTGCGATGGCGGCGCGATCGATCCACAAACCAACCATTGTTACTTTTGGATCGACGGCGTCGGAGCGATCGACGAAGCGATCGCGCAGTGCACGTTCGCGAACGCGCACCTCGTGAGCTTCGTCGACTTGCAAGAGCTCCAGCTCGTCGTCACGAAGACGAAATCGCTTCCCGGCGCGCCCGACGCAGGCGGCACGTGGCTCGCGCTCGAGAAGGGCACGCTCAACGACGCAGGCGTTCAGACGTACTACGTACCGCTCGTCGACGTGGACTTGCCGGGATGGTCGGCGTCGTGCCCGGGCTGCTTCGCGCTCGCGGATGGCGGCGACGCCGATCTGCCGCTCGGCGGAGCGAACCCGCAGGTGTGCGTGAACTGGCGGCGCTCGACATCGTTCCCTTTCACTCAGGTGGTGTGCACGACGACGGGAACGACGGCACCGGTCCTCTGCGAGCGCGAGCCGGCGGGTGCGTTCTCCGGCCCATGCGACGATGCGGGCGACGACGTGTGCATCGTCATCCCGAGGACCGCCGCGCAAAAAAGTTACGTGCTCGTCACCACACCGGCGACGTTCGACAACGCGCGCGCGGGGTGTGTGACGCGCGGCGGATCGCTCGTGCTCTTCGACTCGTCATCCGAGCGCGAAGAAGTGATCCGCGAAGTCGGTCGCACGCTCGCGGGCGGCGACATTTGGATCGGCCTCGAGTGGGCGGACGATGCCGGCGCTTGGACGTGGCTCGACGGCACGGCGGCGAGCGCGCTTCCGCTTTGGGGCGACGGCGAGCCTTCGGCGAACGCGGGCGCGGCGTCGATTCACATCGAGCTTGGCCGCTACGACACGCGCCTCGCGCGGGCGCAGGCCGACACGACGCAAGTGTTCCAATACTTGTGTCAGCTCGCGAAATGAGGCGCGCGCAGGCCCTTCACGACCCAGCGGCGCGCGGCGATCAATCCGACCGGCGTCGCGAGCCCCGTCATTCCGTAGATGAACCAAAGCATCTCCGACCGAATCGCGCCGTGCTCGGGGACGTACCGATGAAGCAGCGCGCCCGCGTAGAGACCCGTCGCGCTCTTCGCGACGAGCCATGGGACGTTCGCGAGACCCATGTATTGTGCAACACGGCCTTCGGGCGCGAGCTCGGCGGCGTACTCGAGAAATCGCGCGGACCACATCGCCTCGCCGATGGAGAAGATGACTTGATACGCGATGAGCATCGCAAGCGACGGACCGCCGCAGAGTAGAAACGTCGGGAGCGCGGACACCGCGGTGCCCGCGATCATCATCGTGTAGACGTGTCGCCCGCGCGTCATCGCGGTGATGAGCGGCGTGCCGACGAACACGACGAGCGGATTGATCCAATCGACGATCCACTCCATGTGATCGGCGATGTTCTTCGGGTACGCGCGCAAGATGTAGTCCGGCAGCGTGAGCCACTGGTGCGCGAAGAGCGTGCGCACGGGCAGCAGCATGAAGATGAAGAAGACGAAGCGCGCGTCGCGGAACGGGCTCTTCGCGGGCGGGTCGGTTCTCTTCTCGTCTTCTTCCTTCTTCACGCTCGGCGGGCGGAGCATTCCCGCTTCGGCGCGCTTGTTCATCGTCGCCCAGAAAATGAGCGCGCCGAGCGCGGTGAGCGCGACGCACGCCCAGTTCACCGCGGCGACTCCGCCGATGGGCGCGCGCTGCGCCGCGTGGAGCGTGTCGAAGCGCGTTCGCACGAAGGACGAGATGAAACCCATGAAGAAGATGAAGAGGTTCATCACGCCGTAGAGCATCGCGAAGCCCATCGAGCTCGTCTTCTCGGTCGTGTACTGCTTCACGCCGAGATACGCCGCCGACTGCATCATGCCTTCGGCGATCGCGACGGCCACGATCGAGATGCCCACGATCGCGAGCTTGCCCGCGCCCGCGAACACCGCCGATGCGTAGATGGCGCGGCCGACGATGCAGAGCGCGAGCGCCGCGAGCATCCCGCGACGCACGCCGAGCTTCTCCGACGCGCTGCCGATCGTGATCCAAAACACGGTGACTGCGCCGGTGAAGATCGAAACCGGAATCGTCGCGGCGGCGTCCGACAGACCGATGTCCGCGTGCATGTACGCGCGCATCAGCGGCAAGATGCCGTAGTACGCCATCAAGTCCGCGGAGAACGCGAACACGACGAGCCACATCCCGCGCGGCATCGCGCGCAGATCTCGAAGCGATGACGAGAACCCGCTCAACGCATGACGCGTATCACGGCTGCGCGTCGAGAGTCTTGATCTTGTCCTTCAGCTTCTGGACCAAATACGGGTAGCCCTTGCTCGAGTCCGTCAACATCGTGTGAAACTGGCGGTAGTAGTTCGTCACCGTGCTCGAGTTCTCGGCGATGATGTCGACGACGTGATACGGGCCGTTCGGCGAGCCCTCGACGACGTAGTCGATCTGCACGACCGGATCGCGCGCGTTCACGCGCGACTGCGCTTGCGTGCGCACGAGCATGTCGCTCCCTTGCGCGCGCTGCCCCGTGTACGTGATGTTGTAGTTGAGCGTGCGGTTCAGGTTCTTCTTGTAGTTCTTGCGGACGATCTGCTTGAGCAGATCGCTCGCCTCGGCTTGCTGCGCGGCGCTGAGCTGGGCCCAATGCTCCTTGAAGCAGCGCGTGACGAGCTCGTTGTAGTCCAGCATCTGATCGAACGCGGACGCGATCTGCGCGTCACGTTGCGCCGAGACGGGTTGCTGCAAGAGCGAGGTCAGCTGCGCGTGACCCGTCTTGACGAAGTCGTCCGGGGTTTGCGCGAGCGCCGGCGCCGTCGCCGCGAGCGTGAGCGCGAGCGCGAGCGTGGTGAAAAACGTACGGGGGGAAAGGCGCCTCATGTGATGTTCCTCCGATGGACGATGCCGGCCAGCCGCGCATTCATGCAAAATATCGGCACGCTTTTCAAGGATTCAATCCCTTGACCGCGGCAGTTCGATGCGAAAACGGGCGCCTGAGGTCGCGCCATTTTCGACCATGATCGTGACGCCATGGTCGGCGTGATCGTCGATGATGCGCTTCACGACGGCGAGCCCGATGCCCGCGCCATGCGCGCGCGTCGTGTAGAACGCGTCGAAGATGCGCTGTTTTGCGGCGTCGTCGATCCCGGCGCCGTCGTCCTCGACGCTCAGCGCGACGCGGTCGCCGTCGGCCCCGACGATCACGCGCACGACGCCGTTCGCCGGGCTCGCTTGGAGCGCATTGCGCACGAGGTTCCACAAAACCTGACGCATTTGTGACGGATCGCATTTCGCGACGAGCCCTTCGCCGCCTTGCTCGAGCTCGACGCGATGGTCCTCCGAGCCCCGCGAGCGCCTCGCGAGCTCGACGACCTCGCGCGCGAGCTTGCCGAGATCGACGCTCTCGACTTCGGGCACGCGCACCTTCGAAAGATCGACCATGTCGCTCACGAGATCGTTCAAGCGCGTCACCTCGCGCGAGACGATGTCGCAGAGCTGTTTTTCTTCCGTCGAGAGCGCGGGTCCTTCGCGGAGCATTTCGATCGATCCCGAAATCGACCCGAGCGGATTTCGGATCTCGTGCGCGAGCCACGCCGAGATGCGCCCGAGCTCCGCGAGTCTCTCGGCTTCCGTGTAGCGACGCGTGGCAACCTCGAGCGCGCCGCCCGTCTGGCGAAGTCGCTCGGAGAGATAACCCGCGAGCATCGAGACGATCGTGATGCCGAGCGCGTTGAGGAGCAGCGGGTAGCCGATCTCGTCGCGCGTCGTCGCGTACGTGATGTGCGGTTGATCGAGCGGCGGCACGACGACGTGTCCGAGAAACGCGAGGCACAGCGCGCCATAGAGGAGAAAGCCGAACGACGCGGCGAACGCCACGCCGCGCAGCCCGACGAGCACCGCCCCGACGAGCACGGTGAGCCCATAAAACGAGGTCGCTCCGCTCGACGCGCCGCCCGAGACGTACACGATCGACGTCCACAAACATTGATCGAGCGCGACGTGGAAGTAGGCGAGCGCGCGAAGGTGCGTCCTCTCCGAGCGAAGGAGCGTCGCCTCGATCGCGGAGAGCGCGTACGCGATGCCGATCGTCCAGAACACGATCGACATCGACACGGGATAGCGCGAGAGGCCGCCGCGCAAATAGAAGAACGCAGTCGAGCCGAGGATGAGCGTCGTGACGAGCAGGCGCGCGCCCGTCACCCACATCAACCTGCTTCGCAGGCCGTCTTGGCGAACGGGGGACGCTGGGTCGTTCACTCGGATTTGATTTTGCCGGCGAGCGAGAAGATCGGCAGGTACATCGCGATGAGCACCGTGCCGACGACGCTACCGATGCCGACCATCATGAAGGGCTCGATCAAGCTCGTGAGCGCGGCGACCGCGACGTCGACTTCCTCTTCGTAGAAATCGGCGATCTTGTTGAGCATCGCGTCGAGCGCGCCGGTTTGCTCGCCGACGCCGACCATCTGCACGACCATCGACGGGAAGACGTTCGCTTCCATGAGCGGCTCGGCCATGTTGCGGCCTTCGCTGATTTGCTGGCGCGCCTTCATCAGCGCTTCTTCGATGACGACGTTGCCCGCCGTCTTCGCGACGATCTCGAGCGCGTCCAAAATCGGAACGCCCGACGAGAGGAGCGTGCCGAGCGTGCGCGTGAATCGCGCGACGGCGATCTTGCGGACGACGTCGCCGATGATCGGAATGCGAAGGAGCATCTTGTGCATCCAACGTTTTCCGTCGGGGCGGCCGTAGGCGAAGATTCCGCCGCCGGTGATGCCGATGATGAGAAGGAGCGTGATCGGCAAATGACCGACGAAAAACTCCGACGCGGCGATGACGATCTGCGTGATCTTGGGGAGCTCGTCTTTCGATCCGAGGTCCTTGAAGATGTTTTTGAACGAGGGAATGACCCACCCGAGCAGAACGCCGCAGACGCCCATGAAGACGACGAAGACGACGCTCGGATAAACCATCGCCCCGCGGAGCTGGCGCTTCAGCTTCACGGATTTTTCGTTGTAGACGGCGAGGCGCTGCAGAATCGTGTCGAGGATGCCGCCGGCTTCTCCCGCTTGAACGAGGTTGCAGTAGAGGCCGTCGAAGACGCCGGGGTGGCGGCGGAGCGACTCGCTGAACGTCTTGCCTTGCTCGACTTGCGATTTCACGTCGGCGATCACCACCGAGAACTGTTTGTTGTCGGTTTGGTTGCCGAGGATGTCGAGACACTGGACGATGGGCAGACCTGCGTCGATCATCGTCGCGAGAAGGCGGGTGAACGTGACGAGATCTTTTTGCGAGACACCGCTGCCGAGCGCGAGGCTCGCGAACGAGCGGCCCTTCTTCTTGACCTTCGTGGGCAGGAGCTTCTGCTGGCGGAGCCTCGCTTGAACGGACTCTGCGTCGTCGGCTTCCATCTGGCCCTTTCGGACCTCGCCGGCCGGGCCGCGTGCTTCCCAGACCCACTCCGCCATGACTGACAAACGTAGCGCTTATTGCGAGTCAGCGTCAAAAAGGTGCGACGCGATTTGTGCTGAGCTAGGCCCTCGTGTTGCGCCGAACGCCGCGTGTGGGTTTGCGCTCGAGGATGGGGGCATCGCGATCGGCGGGGAAACAGGCACGCTTTTCGATCTCGCGAGCGTGACCAAATCGATTTTTGCGGTCGCGGTCGCTCGCAGCGGGATCGATCGGACGACGCGCCTCGGTGCGCGCCTTCGCGAAGCCGTAGGAACTGCCGCGGAAGACGTGAGGCTCGAGCTCCTCCTCGCGCATCGCGCGGGGTTTCCCGCGCACCTGCCGCTCTTCGCGCCCATGGTCGACGGTGCGCGCGTCGAAGTCTCGACGGCGATCGCGAGCGCGTGCGCGTCGCGCAGTGGTCCGCTTCCGTCCCCTCCGCTCTACAGCGACGTCGGTTATCTCCTCGCGGGTCGCGCGATCGCGGGCGACGACGTCGACGCGTTCATCGACGAGCACGTCATCGCACCGCTCGGTCTTCGCGGCGAAATGGGAAGCGCGCGTCAGCTCGCGGAGATCTCGCCTGGCTGGGCGACGCGCGCCGCGCCGACCGAGACCGTCGCGTGGCGCGGCGGAGAAATTCGCGGACACGTCCACGACGAAAACGCGTGGGCGCTCTCGGGCGATGGCGCATCGGGCCACGCGGGTCTCTTCGGAACGATCCGCGCGGTGCTCGCGTTCGGCGTCTTCGCGATGCGCGCCACGCGCGAGCACCCTTGGCTCGTGTGCGAGCGCGACGGCGGAACGCTTCGCGCGGGCTTCGACGGAAAGAGCGCCGAAGGATCCTCGGCGGGGACCGTCCTCGGACCGAGCACGTTCGGTCATCTCGGTTTCACGGGGACGAGCTTGTGGATCGATCCCGACGCGCACGTGTGCGTCTCGCTTTTGACGAATCGCGTGTGCCCGACGCGCGACAACGTCCTCATCCGCGAGGCACGCCCGCGCGTCCACGACGAGCTCGCGCGGCTCGCGATGGAATGCGGGAAGCTCGCGGTCTGACGCGAGTGGGGCACGCACGAACCAGCGGGATTTCCGTACGATTGCGAGGGCACACGGATTGCGAGTGCGCCTCGCATGCATCGCCGCGTCCTCGTCTTGCTCGCGCTCGTTCTCGTCGCGTGCAGCGATTCGTCCGAGGGTCCCACGGGCCATGACGATCTCGCGCTGAACACGAACGACAAAGCCGCATTCGACTTTTTCGTCGCGAAGGGTCTCACGAATTTCCAAGCCGCGGGCATCGTCGGGAACCTCGATCAAGAATCGAACGTCGACCCGACCGCCGTCCAACAAGGCGGACCCGGGCGCGGCATCGCGCAGTGGTCCGTCGGCGGACGCTGGGACACGGACTCGAACGACAACGCGACCGCGTACGCGAAGAAACAAAACGAGTCGGTGTGGTCGCTGCAGCTCCAGCTCGAGTTCATCTGGTACGAGCTCACGACGTTCTCTGGTTATGGCCTCGCGTCGCTGAAGAAGACGACGAACATCACCGACGCGACGGTCGTCTTCGAGACGGACTTCGAAGGTTGCGGCAACTGCCAACAGTCGACGCGCATCTCGTACGCGCAAGCAGTGCTGAAAGCGTACGGATCGATTCCGTACGGCGCATCGTTCGTGAGCCAGAGCTTCCCGCTCGCCTCCACGACGATGACGATGACTGAAGGCGACGTCGTCCCGTCGTACATCGAGCTGAAGAACACCGGCACGAAGACGTGGGACTCGAGCACGAAGATCGGAACGACCGAGCCGCGCGATCGATCGAGCGCGTTCGCGGACTCGTCGTGGCTCGCGCCGAACCGTCTCGCCGCGGTGAAAGGCACCGTGCCGCCGGGCGGAACGTACAAGTTCACGTTCGACCTCGCCGCGCCGAACAAACCGGGAAGCTACGACGAGTTCTTCGGAGTCGTCCAAGAGGGCGTCGCGTGGTTCAGCGACTCCGGGCAAGGCGGTCCGGCGGACAACGATCTCGAGGTGAAGATCCTCGTCGTCGCGAAAGATGGCGGCGTGACGACGGATGCCGGCGGAACGAAGAGCGACGGCGGCCTCGTTGGGGACGACGAGAACGCGCAAGGCGGCGCTGGGTGCAACGCGAGCGGCACGCCGCGATCGAATGCGTTCGGATTTTTCCTCGCGCTCGGCCTCGTGATCGCCGCGCGACGAAACAAGCGCGATCGCGCGTGAGCGGCATTCTGGGTGGATCGCGGCCCGATGGGCTACGATCCGGCCATGGCGACGTCGTCTCCGTCACCGCCTGAAAAGCACGACGAGGACTCCTCGCTCGTTCGCGTTCGGCCGGTTACGTCCGGTGCGCCCGCCTCGAAAGCGGTGGTGACGTATCGACCGCGCGCGACGAACACGTGGCGCTTCGTGCGCGCGTACATGACGACGTTCCAAGTCATCGGCAGCTACTTGTGGCTCGCGTGGTGGGGTCGCGTCTTCGGACAAAACTGGAAACGCGAGCGCATCTCGGCGGTGCACAAACGCAACGCGGCGCTCGTCAACGCGACGATCCTCGAGCTTCAAGGTTTGTTCATCAAGGTCGGACAGCTCTTGTCGATCATGGCGAACTTTCTTCCCGAAGAGTTCCGCAGCGAGCTCGAGGGGCTTCAAGACCAAGTCCCGCCGCGCCCGTTCGAAGAGATCGCGGAGAGCATCCAGAACGAGCTCGGCGGAAAAGTCGACGCGCTCTTCGAGAGCTTCGATCGCACGTGCATCGCGAGCGCGTCGCTCGGACAAGTCCACGAGGCGAAGACGAAGGACGGCCGCCGCGTCGCGGTGAAGGTCCAACACAAAGACATCGACGAGATGGTGAAGCTCGATCTCGTCACCATCCGCCGCATCATGGCGATCGTGCAGTGGTTCGTGCCCGTGCAGGGGCTCGACGCGTACTACCACCAGATCAAGTCGCTGCTTTACGAGGAGCTCGACTTCGCGCGCGAGGCCGACAACATCGAGCGCATCCAGAAGAATTTCACGGGGAACGATCGCGTGATCTTCCCGATGCCCATTCGCGAGCTCTCGACGCACAAGGTGATCACGACGACGTTCGTCGAGGGGAAGAAAATCGGCGACCTCGCGGGCATCGACGCGCTCGGCATCGACAAGAAGGATCTCGCGAGCAGGCTCGTCCGCGCGTATTGCCAGATGATCTTCGTCGACGGCGTCTACCACGCCGATCCGCACCCCGGGAATTTGCTCGTGCGAAGCGACGGCGCGCTGATCCTGCTGGATTTTGGGGCGATCGCGGAATTGTCGCCGCAGATGCGCGACGGCATCCCGGAGTTTCTCGAAGGCGTCTTGCGGCGCGACACGGACCGCTTGATCAAGGCGCTCCGCAAAATGGGATTTCTCGCGCGCGGCGCCGACGATCAAGTCAGCGAGAAGATCATCGAGTACTTCCATCGCCGCTTCCAAGACGAAGTGAAGCTCGAGTCCTTCAACTTGAAGGACGTGAAGATCGATCCGCAGCGCGGCTTCGAGAACTTGCTCGATCTGCGCAAGATGAACATCGGGATGAAGGAGCTCTCGAGCTCGTTCCACATTCCGAAAGACTGGGTGCTCCTCGAGCGCACCATCATCCTTCTCTACGGCTGCTGCTCGATGCTCGACCCCGAGCTCAACCCGATGGCGATCATCCAGCCGTACCTGCAGGACTTCGTCTTCGGCAACCGCGACTGGCAACAGATCGCGCTCGAGACGGTGCGCGAGATGGCCATGAGCGCCATCACGCTGCCGGAAGATCTCAAAAAGTATTTGGTGCGCGCGACGCGCGGCGAGCTCGAGGTGAAGGTCAAAGGCGTGCAGGACGGCGCGCGGACTATCTACGCGACGGGGCGTCAGCTCATGTACACGGCGATCGGCGTCGGTTGCGGGTGGGCCGCGCTCGAGCTCCACTTCCACGGCGAAGACGCGGTCGCGCGCTGGCCGCTCGGCGGCGCGATTTTCTGCGGCGTGATTTTGATCCTGTCGTCGATTTTTCTAGACCGCGTCGCTAGCGTTCGACGCGCACATCGGTCGCGGTGTCGAGCAGGTATCCGCCCGGCTCGCGCGCGAGGAGATCGCGCAGACCATCCGAGCGGAGCGTGGCGAGCGCGACGTGGAGACGATTCTGCGCGCTCGACTCCGCGAGCTTCTCGCCGGGCCAACCGGCCGCGACGAGCGCGCTCGTCGAAACGGGCGAGCCAGGCGCAGAGAGCCGCTGCCGGACGAGGATCTCGACGAGGCGCCGCTGCACCGCGCGCCGGCGCAGATCGATGCGCTTTCCCGATGGGAGCTCGAGCCACGTCGTGTCCTCCGCGACGACGAGCGCCGACGCGCGCGCGAGGGCGGCATCCGCATCGAGCTCGACGGCGATGCGATCGAGCATGCGCGCCGCGAAACGGACGTCATCTGATTGTTGAACGAGCCCGAGCGCCGCGCCGCGCTTCTCCGCGACGACGCGCGCGCTGGCGCCCGCCATCGCTTCCACGCGCAAACGATGGAGCGCGACGGTCGCCGCGATGCGCGCCTCGGAGCCGCGCGCGGCGCGATCGGCTTCCGCGAGCGCTTCCCGAGCTCCGCGTGCGTCGTCGCGCTCCGCGCGAACGGCGGCGAGCGCGCCGGCGAACACCGCGACGAACTTCGCGTCGGACGTTTCGCGCACGAGCGCGAGCCCATGCGAGAGCGCGACCTCGGCCGCGTCGACGCGATCGGCTTCGTCTTCGAGCGTGCCGAGATATCCGAGCGTGATCCCCTCGTGACGTTTGTTGCCCGCGGCGCGATGCGCCACGAGCGCCGATTCGTACACGCCGCGCGCGCCCTCGAGATCGCCCATCTCCTGGAGGACGATGCCGAGATCGACCCGCATCATCGCGGCCGTCGCCGCATCGCCCGCGCGAAGGAGAACGTCGATCGCCGACTCGAGCGCGCGCCTCGCCGCATCGAGATCGCCTTCGCCGAGATCGAGCGACGCGAGCCCGCTCAAGACGACCGCTTCGCTCGATGAGTCTCCCGCGTCGCGAAAGAGCGCGGCGGACGCCTCGAAGCGTTCGCGCGCTTCGGTCATCGCGCCTTGCGTGCGACGCGCAAGCGCGAGCCACGCGAGCGCGCGCGCCGCGAGCGCCCGTCCCGACGGACCCACGGACGCTTTACGTGCATATTGCAATGATTTTTCGAAGGCTTTTGCCGCTTCTTCGCGCATCGCGCAGAGTTGGAGCGCGCGGCCACGCACGAGGAGAAAGCGCGCGGCGAGCGCCGCGGGCGCCGCTTCGCACGCGCGGTCGTCGCGCGCTTCGTCGAGCAGCTCGAGGAACGCGGGATGAGGTCCCTGCGCGGCGAAGATGGGATAGAGCGCGATCGCGGACTCGAGGCTCGGCGCGTGCGCGTGGGCGGCGAGCAGATCGCCGTGCATCGCGCGGAGGCGCGGCAGCGACGCGACGCCGCCGTACCAATTCGATTCGTCCCACACAGCGCCCGCGTGCGCGAAGTACGCCGCGTGACGATCGCGCGCGCCGCGAACGAGCGCGTCATCGCTGGATGCATCGAGGACGAGACGGCGCACGATCGCGAGCATGCTGAACCGGACGCCCGCGCCTTCTTCTTCGCGCGCGCGCACGAGCGATTTTTCGACGAGCGACTGGAGCGCGTCGGCGACGCTGCGCTGCTCGTGATGCGCGAGCGCGATGACGTGCTCGGCGTCTTCGAGCGCGAAGTCGCCGCGAAACACCGTGCATTGAACGAGCGCGTCGCGCGAGGACGCATCGAGCGTCGCGAACGACGATTCGAACGCGGAGCGAAGCGAGGCGTGGCGATCGGGTGCGTCGCGCCTTTTCGCAGCGAGAAAGTCGAGGCGATCGCGAATGCGCGCGAAGAGCGATTCGATGTCGACGATCGCGAGGCGCGACGCTGCGAGCACGATCGCGAGCGGAACGCCGCTGAGCGCGGCGAGGAGCGGACCGAGCGTCTTCTCTTGTGCGTTCGCGTCGAACCCGGGTCGCACGCGCTCGGCCGCGGAGACGAAGAGATCGCGCGCGGCTGCGTCGCCGAGCGGCTCGATCGACACGGCGATCTCTCCTTCGACGCGGAGCACCTCGCGCGACGACACGAGCACGCGCGTCGTGCCGAGCTCCGAGACGAGCCGAGCGACCGCGTCTGCCGCGACCTCGCCGCCGTCGAGCACGAGGAGCTTCGAGCCGAGCGCATCGCCGAGGACGCCCGCGAGATCCGATCCACCGCCGAGCGACACGCCCGTCGCGCCCGCAACGCAAAAACAAACGTCTTCGTACGTCTTCGCGTTGGTGAGATCGCAGACCACCACCGCGTCGCTCTCGGCGACGACGGCGTTGGCGATGGCCGTCTTCCCGATGCCCGGCGGTCCGTGAAGCGTCACGATGCGAGCGCGCGGCGCGGCGAGCAACGCGCGCACTTTCGCGATCTCCGCGTCTCGCCCGACGAGCATTGCACTACTCTACCTTTCCTCCATGCCCGCGCCCTTCATCGTGCCGTTCATCGCGTGCGCGGTCTGTGCGACGGCTGACCCGACGCTCATGGCATCGGGCGAGGAGCAGCCCTTTCGCGGGAGATTGCGGCTCGATGCGGACGCGCGCATCGGACACGTGGAAGCAGGTTCCATGTCGCTCGACGATCGCCGCGTCGAGATCGCGACGACATGGGCACCGCTGCGCGCGCTCGAGCTCGGGTTCGCAGCGCCATACCTCTTTCGCGAAGTTCAAGACGCGTCGCTGCACGCAATCGATCACGCGACGATCGGCGACGTCGAGCTCCGCAGTAACCTCCTCGCGTACGAGTCGCGTGGCGCGTTCGGACGACGCCGCTTCGGTCTCATCGCTTCGCTCAAGCTTCCGACCGCGCCGATCGAGCATGATTCGCACGGCGCACCGCTTTCGTCCGTCTTGCAACCCGGGTGCGGATCGATCGCGCCGACGCTCGGCGCCTACTGGTCCGCGGGAAGAGCGCAGTGGTCGTACTACGCGAGCGCGTCGCTGTTCTTGCCCTTCTCCGTGCGCGATGGTCCGCACACGGGCGATTCGTTTCGCGCGTCGGCGCACGTGCAGTTCCAACCCACATCACGCTTCGCCGGACGCGTGGGACTCTTCACGCGACTCGATGCGAGCGGCGAGCTCGCGCCGGGCGTCGACGACGCGAACTCCGGTGGGTTCATCGGTTACGTCACGAGCGAAATCGTGTTCTCGCCCACGACCGACCTCGTCGTCACGATCGGCGTATTTTTCCCGGTGATCGAAGCGCTTCGCGGCGTTCATCACGAGAGCGCGATCGCCGCACTGACCGTCGCTTACGATTTTTGATAAGCCCGAGCACATGGCGAAACACTTGCTCGCAATCGATCAAGGAACGACGGGCTCGACGGCGCTGGTCTTCGCGCAAGACGGGACGACGCTCGGCCGCGCAACGGTCGAGTTCCCGCAGCACTTCCCCGAGGCCGGTTGGGTCGAGCACGACGCGGAAGAGATTTGGAAATCGGTCGAGGCGAGCGTCGGGCGCGCTCTCGAGGCCGCGAAGATCGATCAAAAAGACATCGCGGGCATCGGCATCACGAACCAGCGCGAGACGACGCTCGTGTGGGATCGCAAGACGGGCGCGCCGATTCACCGCGCGATCGTGTGGCAGTGCAGGCGCACCGCGAAGACCTGCGACGAGCTGAAGAAGGCGGGACACGCGGCGAAAATTCTCGAACGCACGGGCCTCGTCATCGACGCGTATTTCTCGGGCACCAAGGTCGCGTGGATTTTGGACAACGTGAGCGGCGCACGAGCACGCGCGGAGAAAGGCGAGCTCGCGTTCGGCACGATCGATTCGTTTCTGGTGAACCGGCTCACCGGCGGAAAGCTCCACATCACCGACGTGACGAACGCGTCGCGCACGCTCCTCTTCGGTCTCTCGTCGCTCGCGTGGGATGACGAGATGCTCGCGCTCTTTCGCGTTCCGCGCGCCGTGCTCCCGAACGTCGTGTCGAGCGCGGGGATCGTCGGCGAGACGCGCGGGCTCTCGTTCTTGCGCGATGGAATTCCCATCGCGGGAATCGCGGGCGATCAACAAGCCGCGCTCTTCGGACAAGCGTGCTTCAAAACGGGCGAGGCGAAGTGCACGTACGGCACGGGCGCTTTCGCGCTGATGAACATCGGCAGCAAACCCGTGCTCAGCAAGAGCGGGCTGCTCACGACCGTCGCGTGGCGAATCGGAGCGGACGTGACGTACGCGCTCGAAGGGAGCTGCTTCATCGCGGGCGCTGCGGTGCAGTGGCTCCGCGACGGGCTCGGGTTGATCAAGACGGCGCAAGAGATCGAAGCGCTCGCGGCGTCGGTGGAATCGAGCGATGGCGTCGCGTTCGTGCCGGCGCTCGCAGGGCTTGGTGCGCCGTATTGGGATCAAGACGCGCGCGGAACGATCGTCGGGCTGACGCGCGGGACGACGCGCGCGCACCTCGCGCGGGCGACGCTCGAAGGCATCGCGTTCTCCGTCTTGGATTTGCTCGACGCGATGGCCCAAGACGCCGCGCACCCGCTCGCGCATCTTCGCGTCGACGGCGGCGCGTCGAGAAACGATCTCCTCATGCAGTTCCAAGCCGACATCGCGCGCGTCGAAATCGAGCGCCCCTTCGACGTCGAATCGACCGGTCGCGGCGCAGCCATGCTCGCGGGCGTGGGGCTCGGCCTTTTCCCCATCGACGCTGCCAAGAACATGCTTAAAATCGAAACTACGTTCGCGCCGAAATCTTCCGACGCCGCTCGCGAAGCACACCTCAAACGATGGAAAAACGCAGTCAAACGTGCCCGGTCCTAGGCTTGCGAAGCCCGCCGTGCGCGTGGCACACTTGAGTACTTCATCTCCATTCAGGAACTTGAAGCTTGTCGAAGCATTCAACGTTTGCGCGTCGTCCAGCCCACGCCGCGCGGGCACTTCGGTGTCGGATGTTGGGAGCGCTTCGAAGGGAGCAGCATCATGGCCGAGAGAAAAGACACTTCACCGCCTTCGTCTTCACCCAGCTCTGGCGAGCTTGCCCACGCCGACCGGACCGCTCAAGGACGTCCCCGTAGATTGGGAAGCGCTCGAAGACGCATTCGAGAACAACGCACCCGAAGTGCACAGCTACCTTCATCTGGTCACGGGTGAGGTGCTCCGCGTCGTGGACGGCGTAGCCGATCCGCAGATGCACGTGCGCATCGCGTCCGACCCGAACTACCTCCGCATCGATCCGGTGAGCTCGCGCGAGCAATACCGCTGGATGGAGCGATTCATCCCGATGGTGGAAGACAACGATCTCCGCGCGAAGCTCACGATCGCGATCGACGGCAAAGGCGCGTTCCGCCGATTCAAAGACGTGCTCATGGCGTTCGGCCCGGATCGCGAGAAGTGGTTCACGTTCCGCAGCGAGCGGCTTCGCACGTTCATGGAAGCGTGGCTCACCGCGCACGCCATCAAAGCGATTCCGCGCCCGCAATGGCTCGAGCCCGGCGAAGATCGCGAGTCCAGCCCGGAGAGCATCGCTCCATCGTCTTCGTCCGCGAGCCTCCCCGACTCGGAGGGCCCGCGTTCGTCGTCGGGTCGTCGTCGCAGCGCCGAAGCGAGCCGCGCGCACTTGAAGGAGCTCGCCGACGGGCTCGGCCCGCGCGATCTCGACGTGCTCGTCACGTTCGCCGAGTTCTTGAAGGCGCGGCGCGCAGCGCGCGGGTTCGCGCATCACCACGAGCACATGCAGTCCGAGCGCACCGGCGAGACTCCGAAGCGCGCGGCGGACGGACCCGAGTCTTCTTCTTGATGAAGCGCGTCGTCGCGCTCGCGATCATGCTCGCGGCGTCGTCGGCGCTCGCGCAGCAACCCGAGGCGCACGTCACGGTGGACGCCATCGCCGTGCGCTTCCACACGCCGGACACGGGCGGCGTCTCGGCGCCGCGGTTCATCACGCAAAGGCAGCTCGCGTTCGAGGCGCGTCTCTTCGCGCTCGAAGACGACGCATCCGGAACGGTCCAAGACAGGCACGTGCGCGCCGCGCTCGACGCGCACATCGCCGAAGACATGCTTGACGCGCTCCCACTCGAGCACGCACCCGACGCGCAAACCGCCGGGCGCGCGGCCGAGGTCGTCAAGAAGTCGCTCGAGCAGCGCGCGGGCGGCGCGGCTGCGATCGAGCGCGCGATGAAGCTCGATGGCATCGAGCCGCGCGAGCTCGACGCGATCGTGCTGCGGCAAGCGCGCGCTCTCTTGTACGTCGACAGCGCGCTCGGATCGATCCTCTCGCCGACGGACGATCAACTCCGCGAGACGTACCGCACGACGAGCCACCCCTTCCGCGGCCGCCGCTTCGAAGACTGCAAAGACGATCTCACGCGGTGGTACGTGATCGAGCGATACCGCGCGCTCTTGCAAGGATACTTGCAGACTGCACGCAGTCGCGTGACGATCGTCTACTTCTGACCGACGCGCTGCGGCGCGACCAACGCGACCGTGCGCATCGACGGCGGGATGTGGCCGACGTCGTTGTAGCGAACGACGCGCACGACGCCGCGCGGGAGGACCCGGAACTCCGTGAGCCCGCAGTGCGTCGAGTCGAGTCGCATCCAGAGCTTGGGCTCGATGCCGAGCGCGCGACACACGAGATAACGGATCAGGTTGCCGTGGCAGACGACGATTTCGGTGCGCTCGCCCTGCGCGGCACGGAAGAGCTTCGTGAACGCGCGGTCGGCGCGGATGCGATCGTTCTTCACGTGCGTGGCGTCGACGCGAACGCGGAGCTTGATGCTGCGCGGGAGCTTCGTCGGGACGACCTCGCAAAGGAGCGAGCTCCGCTTCACGCGAGCGCGCGGTTGTTTCGACGCGACGATCGAGGCGGTCTCGCTGGCGCGGCGTAGGGTGCTCGACCACACGACGCTCACGGGGAGCTGGCGGAGCGCCTTCGCGGTGTGCGCGGCTTGTTTGCGGCCAAGCGGCGTGAGCGCGCCGCCGCCGCGCGAGAGCGCAAGCTCATCATATTGACCGTGCCTGAGGAAGATGAGGCGCCGCACGCGCACCGCTTTACCGGAGATTCGAGCGAGGGGATACTGTTTCGATGCGCGCCGGAGATACGGTCGCGGGCCGCTTCGTCATCGAACGCGAAGCGGGCATTGGTGGAATGGGCCGCGTGTACCGCGCACGCGATGGGGAGTCGGGCCGCACGGTCGCGCTGAAGGTCCTTTTGTCGGAAGGGTCCGACGGGCGAGATCGCTTCGAGCGCGAGGCTCGCATCTTGAGCGCGCTGTCGCACCCATCGATCGTCGCGTACGTCGCGCACGGCGACGAGGCCGGCCAACCGTTTCTCGCGATGGAGTGGGTCGAAGGGGAAGCGCTGTCGGCGCGCTTGCGAAAAGGTCCGCTCACGCTCGAAGCGGCGACCGAGCTCGGCGTGCGCGTGGCCGACGCGCTCGCATGCGCGCACGAAGCGGGCGTTCTTCATCGCGACGTGAAGCCCGCGAATTTGATCCTCGACGGCGGCGATTCGAACGTGCGCGTCGTGGACTTCGGCGTCGCGCGGCGCACGCGCGAAGCGAAGGCGGTGACGCGCACCGGGATGATCGTCGGAAGCTGCGCGTACATGTCGCCGGAGCAAGCGCTCGCGCAGCGCGACGTCGACGCGCGAAGCGATCTGTTCTCTCTCGGATGCGTGCTCTACGAGTGCTTGAGCGGCGTGCGCGCGTTTGGCGCGCGCGACGCGACCGCGGCGCTCGCGAAGGTGCTCCTCGACGAGCCCGCTCCGCTCCGCGAGATCGCGCCGCACACGCCGCGCGCGCTCGCCGACGTCGTGAGCGGCCTCTTGCGGAAAGATCGGACGCAGCGCCCGCCGAGCGCGCGCGAGGTCGTCGAGCGGTTGCGCGCGGTGCGCTTCGACGGAAAAGACGAAGCGGACGCTGTGCCCGAGGCGATCGGAACGCGCGAGAGGCGCGTCGTGTGGGTCGTGCTCGCGTCGGGCGCCTCGCGTGACTCGAGCGAAGCGACGCGCACCATCGCCGACGATGCACCGACGCAAGCCGAAGACGAAGCGGGGTCGAACCAACTGCGCGCGATCGTGAAGTCGTACGGCGGCGCGCTCGCGTTCCTCGCGGACGGCGTGGCCATCGCGACGTTCTCGGGCGGCGTGCCCACCGACGAAGCGCCGCGCGCCGCGCGCTGCGCGCTCGCGATGCACGAGGCGCTCCCGAACGTGCCGCTCGCGATCGCGATGGGACGCGGCGAGTCCGGTGAGGGCGCGGAAGGTCGCGCGCCCATCGGCGCGGTGATCGACGACGCGGCCGACGCGCTCCGCCGCACGCCGCGCGGCGCGATTCGCTTGCACGGCGCGCCGCCCGAATGGCTCGTGGGTTTCACGGTCGCGCGCGACGAGCACGGCGTTCGACTCGTCGCGCGAACGGACGCGACCCTCGCACCGCGCACGCTCCTCGGACGTCCCACGGCTTGCGTTGGCCGCGAGCGCGAGCTCTCGATGCTCGAAGGTTTGTTCGAAGACTGCGCGAGCGAGTCGCAAGCGAAGGTCGCGCTCGTCACGGCGATCGCGGGCGCGGGAAAATCGCGCATTCGGCACGAGCTCGTCTCGCGGCTCGAAGCGCGCGACGAAGCGCCGCTCGTCCTCGTCGGTCGATGCGACCCGATGAGCGCGGGCGCGCCGTTCGCCGCGATCGCCGACGCGATCCGCCGCGAGGCCGGCATCGCGAACGACGGCGACGAAGACACGCAGCGAAGACAGATGGAAGCGATCGTACGCAAGGGCGGCACGTTCGATCGAACGACGCAAGCTGCGCTGCTCGGCGAAATGTGCGGCGTGCGATTCCCCGACGAGGCGAGCGAGGTGCTCCGCGCCGCGCGCCGTGACGCGCGCCTCATGGGCGACTCGCTCCGCGCCGCATTCGAAGAGTGGCTCGGGTCGATCGCGAGGCCCGTCGTCTTCGTGATCGAGGATCTTCACTGGGGCGACGTTCCCTCCGTGCGCATCCTCGACTCGGCGCTCCGCAATCTCGCGTCGCGATCGCTCTTCGTCCTCGCGCTCGCGCGACCCGAAGTGTCGGATCTCTTCCCGAGCTTGTGGGCGGAGCGCGGGCTCGTCTCCATCGCGCTCTCGCCTCTCTCGAAGCGCGCCGCGGAGCAGCTCGTGAAGAGCGCGCTCGGCGGCGCGAGCGACGAGGCGGTCGCTTCGCTGGTCGCGCGCGCGCAAGGCAACGCGTTCTTCCTCGAAGAGCTCATTCGCAACGCGTCGCGCGGCGACGCGGCACTGCCGGACTCGATCTTCGGCGTCCTCCAGGCGAGGCTCGACGCGCTCCCGGCAGACACGCGCCAAGTGCTGCGCGCCGCGAGCATCTTCGGCGACAGCTTCACGCTCGACAACGCCGTCGCGCTCCTCGGAGGCATGCTCCGCGAGACGGTCGAGTTTCGCCTTCTCACGCTCGCGCGCGCGGAGATCGTCACGCCCGGCGGAGGCAACGAGTATCGGTTTCGTCACGCGCTCGTTCGCGACGCCGCATACGCCACGTTGACCGACGACGATCGCCGCGTGGGTCACAAGCTCGCAGGCGAGCTCCTCGAACGGGCTGGCGGTGGGGGCGCGCTGGTGCTCGCGGAGCACTTCGTTCGCGGCGGCGTGCCCGAGCGCGCGATCGCGCACCTTCGCGCAGCCTCGCTCAAAGCGCTCGAAGGCAACGACTTGCGCGGCGCCGTCGCGCTCGCGGACCGCGCGATCGCGCTGCATCCATCGCGCGCGGACCTCGGAACATTGCACGCGACGAGCGCGGAAGCGTGTCGCTGGATGGCGGACTACGACGGCGCTTCTTCGCACGGGCTCGCGGCGATCGACGCGCTCGAGCACGGCTCGGTCGCGTGGTTTCTCGCCGTCGGCGAATACGCGGCATCGTGCATCTATCGCAGCGACGTGCGCGCGGTCTCAGCGCAGCTCGAAGTCGTGAGGCACGTGAAGACCGGCTCGCGCGACTCGCGCAACGCGCAGCTCGCGTGCATCGCGCGCGTCTGTTTGCAGTTCATCGAGCGCGGTCTCTACGACGAAGCCGACGCGGTTGCGGTCGAGCTCCGAAGCGAGCCCGACCAAAACCTCGACGACAACACGCGCGGATGGATGCACTGGCTTTTCGCGATGCGCGCGCTCCACTCGGGCGACGTCGCGACGTACGCGAAGAACACCGAGATCACCCTCGCCGCCTTCGAGCGCATCGGCGAAATCCGCAACACGAGCTCGCAGCGAATCAACCTCGGATACGCATACGCCGAGCTCGGCGCGTACGAGCGCGCCGAAGAGCTCTTGAGGCGCGCGCAAAAAGACGCCGAGCGCATCGGGCTGCCGACGCTCGTCGCGTACGCGCTGCAAAATCTCGGCAATGTCCTCCGCGCGCTCGGTCGCTTCGAGGAGGCGCGCGAGCAAGAGCGACGCGCGGCGGCGGCCGGCGCTTCGATCGACGATCGCCGTGTCGAAGGCGCGGCGCGCGCGTATGGCGCTCTCATGACGCTCGCGCTCGGCGATGCGGCATCTGCCGAGGCGCAAGTGCGCGTTGCGCTCACGTTGTTCGAGCGCGTGAAATCGCTCGTCGGCTTTGGCGAGGCCGTGCTCGCGCGGACGTTCCTCGTGCGCGGGCGTCCGAACGAAGCGCTCGAGCACTCGAGTGAGGCGCTGCGCTTGATCGAGGGCGGCGTCGAAGACGGCGAGACGTTCATTCGACTCACGCACATCGAGACGCTCGAAGCGTGCGGGGATCTCGACGGCGCGCGCGCTCTCGCGATCGAATCCGAAAAGCGCCTGCTCGCGCGCGCCGAGCTGGTTCACGACGAAGCGCTCAGGCGGAGCTTCCTCGAGCGCGTCCCCGAATCGGTGCAGACGTTCGCGGCCGCCGCGCGCCTACGCGGTGAGAAGAGCGAGTAGCTTCGCTTTCGGCGCGACGCCCAGATGAGACGCGGCGCGCTCGCCGCCGCGAAACACCATGATCGTCGGCGCGCCGCGCACTTTGTACCGATTCGACACGTTGGGCGACTCGTCGATGTCGACGACGACGACCTTGAGCTTCCCTTTTCGCTCCTCCGCGATCGACTCGAGCACGGGCTTCAACATTTGGCAGGGTTTGCACCACGTCGCGGAGAACTCGACGAGGACGTCGCCGCGCTCGGCGAGCACCTCTCGATCGAACGTGTCGTCCGTGACGGAAAGTATTTGGCTCATGCCCTTCCTTGTCGCGGCCGAACGAAACCTTACACTCCACATGGTGGAAGAAGACGTCATCGCCCTTTTGTCCGCAGTGGTCCGCAAAGAGCGGAGCGCGCTCACCGCGCTGGCGCGTCGCGAAGGCCTCGCCGATGAAGACGCGATCGATTGCGTACAAGATGCATTCTGCACGTTTCTCCAGCGCGCGATCGCCCGGGACCTGCCGGACGAAAGCGCGCGCGGCGCGTTCCTCGCAGGCATCGTGAAGAACACCGCGCGCAACAAACGCAAGAAGCACCACGTCGCGCGTCCACACGTTCCGCTCGAAGAAGAGCTCGCGTCCGCCGACGACCCCGCGCTCGACGAGGCGCTCGCCCGCGCCGAAGACCACGTGAGGCTCCGCGCGTGCGTCGCGCAGCTGTGCGACACGCAGCGCGCGGTCGTCACGCTTCGCATGCTCGAAGAGCGCGACGGCGAGGACGTCGCGCGCGCGCTCGGCGTGACACGAGGCTACGTCGACGTGCTCCTTCATCGCGCGAGGACATCGCTTGCATCTTGCATGACGGAGTAGTTTCCTCGCCTTCTTGAGATGAGCGCCGAGGGCAGCCGCAAAGTCGTCATCGCCGCGCTCGCGGGAAACGTCGCCATCGCGACGTGCAAGTTCACCGCCGCGTTCGTCAGCGGGTCGACCGCCGCGCTCGCCGAAGCGATCCACTCGTTCGCGGACTCGGGCAACCAAGCGCTGCTCCTCCTCGGCATCTACCTCGCTTCGAAACCCCCGGACCCACGCTACCCGTTCGGCCGCGCGAGCGAGCTCTACTTCTGGCCATTCGTCGTCGCGCTCATCTTGTTTTCTCTCGGCGGCGCCTTCGCGGTCTACGAGGGCGTCCATCATTTGATCGAAGGGTCCGAGCCCGTGCGCCAAATCGATCGCACCGTCCTCGGCGTGCATCTTCAGTTCTCGTCGAACGTCGTGAACTACGCCGTGCTCGGCACGTCGTTCTTGTTCGAGGCGCTGAGCTTCCGCGTCGCGTTCCGCGAGTTTCGTCACGCGTCGGGCAATCGCCCGTTCATGCAAGCGTTCTTCGACGCGCGCGATCCGACCGTCCCGCTCGTCCTCGCCGAAGACACGACCGCGCTCATCGGACTCTCGCTCGCACTCCTTGCGATCTTCCTCCGCTCCGCGACGGGTCAATCGTTTTGGGATCCGCTCGGCAGCGTGCTCATCGGCGCGCTCCTCGCGGCGGTCGCGGTGATCCTCGCATCCGTCACGCACGGCCTCCTCATCGGCAAGAGCGCGACGACCGAAGACAACGCGCGCGTCGTCGAAATCGTCGAGGCCGTCGACGGCGTCGAGCGCGTCACGCAGCTCCTCACGATCCATCTCGGTCCCGACGTGATCATTCTCGCGCTGAAGATCGCGTTCACGCCGCAAACGACGGTCGAGCGCGTCGAAGAGGTCACCAACGAGATGGAGCGCCGCATCCGCAAGGAGCTCCCGCGCATGCGGAAGATCTTCATCGAGGTCGACAGCAAGGGCGACGGGCGCGGTCTTCCCGAGCGCGCGTCATCATCGATGATGACGCCGCGCCTCTGGGTTCCTGCGTGCGCCGCGATCGCCGTCGTCGCGACGATGCTCCCGAAGCTCGGTCACGACGATCATCCGCCGAAGTCGAACCCGAAGGCGCGCGTCGGTCTCGTGTTCGACGTCGGCGGTCGCGGCGACAAGAGCTTCAACGACGCGGCGTACATCGGTCTCGTGCGCGCGGAGCGCGAGCTCGACGTCGACGTGCGCTACCTCGAGCCCGCGAGCACCGAAGACCGCGAGGCCGCGCTGCGCCTCTTCGCGTCGCAAGGCCTCGACCTCGTCATCGGCGTCGGATTCATTTTTTCGAGCGACGTCGACGCCGTCGCGCGCAGCTATCCGAACGTCCATTTTTCGTGTGTCGACTACGCGCCGAGCGGAACGCCTCCGCCGAACGTGCTCGGCCTCGAGTTCCACGAAGAAGAAGGATCGTTTCTCGTCGGCGCGGCCGCCGGTCTCCTCACGAAAACGAACACGGTCGGTTTCGTCGGCGGCATGACCATCCCGCTCATTCGAAAATTCGAAGCGGGGTACGCGGCGGGCGTCGCCGAGACATGTCCGTCGTGCGCGATCCAAGCGACGTACGCGGGCGCGACGCCCGACGCGTTCAAAGATCCCGCGAAGGGAAAGCTCCTCGCGATCGGCGAAGCGGCGGCGGGCGCGGACGTGATCTTCCACGCGTCGGGCTCGACGGGTCACGGCGTCTTCGAAGGCGCAAAAGAAATGCACGTGCTCGCGATCGGCGTCGACGCGGATCAATACGACGAGATGCCCGGCGTCGTCGTGACGAGCATGGTGAAGCGCGTCGACGTCGCCGTGTTCGACGCGATCGAAGACGTCATCCAAGGACGCTTCCACGGCGGCATGCGCGCGCTCGGCCTCGCCGATCACGGCGTCGATTGGGTCCACGAGGGCGACCACGCCCGCGGGCTCCCCGCTGAGGTCGTCGCGAAAGTCGAAGCGCTCCGCGAGCGCGTCGCGCGCGGCGAGATCACCGTGCCCATCGAGAGATGAACCGAGCCCGCGCCGTCCTCGTCGCCGTGGGCGCGGCCATCCTCATTTGGCCTATTTTGCCGCCGATTTTGCATGCGTGTAATTTACATGGATTGGCGTGGCTGCTCGAGTGGCCTTGGGCGCAGACCTGTCATCGGCTCGCCTCGCGCACATTGACCGTGTTTGGATTTTTGATGCCCATGTGCTCGCGGTGCATGGGGCTCGATGTCGGGTTTGCGCTCGGGCTCTTGATTGCGGCGCCCTATCGCGGGCCGAAGTTGATGTGGAGTTGGATGGCGATCGCGGGCGCGCTCATGGCGATCGAGATCGTGACGCAAGAGCGAGGCATGCATCCGATCTGGCACGCGACGCGTTTCGCCACGGGTCTTCTCTTCGCGTATCCGATCGGAGTTGCGCTCGCGGCGATCGTGATACCTTCACGGCGCGATGCGTAAGCTGATCTCGATGGGCGTGCTGCTTCTCGCGTGTGGCGGGCAGAGCGCAGAGAAGCAAGAGCCGAAGCAGGCGACGAACGAGAATCCGGAGGTACCGCCGGACTCGAACGACGTCGCCGCGGACGCCGGTCAAGCGGCCGATCAAACGCCGAAGAAAGATCCGTGCGTCGGCTTCGAGCTCGATCTCGGCGCGGTGCTCATGACGGCGGCCTGCGAAGTGCCGAACCCGAAGCCCGAGGACAAGTCGGTCGATACGAAGGGCAAGCTCGAAGTCTCGCTCGTCCCGTCGAGCGCACAAGTCGCTCCGGGCGGTCACGCGGATCTCGCGCTCACGCTGACGAACAAATCGACGGCGCCGCTCCAGCTGAATTTCACGCTCGATCCGACGCCGCGTTTTCCGACGGAGACCTACGACGCGAAGAAGAAACGCGCCGACATGCCGCCGGGAAATGCGCCTGCGCTTCCGAAAGGGATGGCGCCGCGTGAGGCGACGTCTCACGAGACCGCGCGCATCACGCTCGTGCCGAACGGCACCGCGAAGATGACGATCCCGTGGGACGCCGTGAAGACGAAGTGGGCGCCCGAGAAGCTGAAGGGCACGCCGCCCGAGATGGGTTATCCGCGCGCGCCGAACGGGCCAATCGCGAAAGGCACGTACACGGTACGCGTCGCGATGCCGCTCGTGCTCGTCTTCGAAGGGACGGACCGCGAAGTCTCCGCCCCGAAGACGACCATCGTCGTCAAGTAGGGTCGACGACGCGGCCGACGAACATCACGGTGTTCGTCGGAACGTCGCGGATGAAGAACAAGAACGGACGATTCACATCGAGCGTCACGGGCTGCTCGGGCGACGCGCCGCCCTTCATGACCACCGCCGTCGCCGCGGCCGCTTCGGTTCCCGCTTCGTCGACCGACACGAACGCTTGGTGCACGACGTCGCCGACGTAGAGCGGCTCGGCGGCCATCTTCGAGAAATCGGCCTTCGTCACGTCGAATGCGTCGAGCATCCCGAGCGCTTGGAGCTGCGCGGCCAAGCTGATCGTGGCGCCATGAATCTGGAACTTCGGCAGCGAGAGCGAGACGCTCGTGCCCGCGAGCGACGACGTCACCGTTTGAACGAAGTCCGCGGAGAGGTTGCCCTCGATGCTCGCGAATTGTCCGCTGTCTGGAACGACGACGACCATCGAGGTTTGATTGCCGACGTACGGCAGCTCCACGGCCTGCCATCCGCTTCCGCTCGCGTAGTGCGCGTTCTCGAGGAACTCCGACATCGACGTCGCGGTGACCGAAGTTCCGTCGAGGCGCACGAACGCCTCGGGCTGCGTCGCGCTCGTCTCGAACGGCGTGGCCCACGCCGCGTCGAAGTAAATCGCGTTCACGAGAACGAGACGCGTCGAGCTGTCGACGTCGCCGGGCGGAATGAGGTCTTGAATCTTCGTGTTCGTCTGCTGGCTCACCCAACCGTTGATGGCGACGCGCGACGGGTCGGGCGAGTTCAAGAAGTCGACGGTGCGAACGCCCGCGCCGTAGCTCACGCCGAGCGCATCGACGAACGGCTGCTGCAGCGTGAGCGTCTTGTCCGCCCAGAGCGAGTCGGCCACGTTGAGCTCGAAGCCCTTCACCGCTTTGCCGTCTTCGGTCAGCGCGTTCTTGCGCGTCGCGAGTGCGAGGTCGACGTTGTCGAACGCCGCGTTGAGGCGATCGACGGGCAGCGTGAAGTGGAGTGCTTGCGCCATCTGCTGCGCGGTCTCGCCGTTCGCTCCATTGAAGGTCATCGCGAGCGCGAGCGAGATGCTGTACGGCGAGTAGAAGACGTTCGACGAATCGTCCGTCGCGACCTTCTTGTAGAGATCGATCGCGAACGCGAGGTCGTCCTTCGCGAGCTGGTTTTGATCCGCCGTCGAAACGTTCGGCGACGTGTCGCGCGGTTGTCCGGATTGGACGACATCGAAGTCTTGGCCGAGCGAGCACGCGGCAGCGAGAAGGGCGAACGGAATCGAACGAAGAACGAGCGAGCGCATGGGTTGGGATCTCCTTGGAACGCTGGCACCAAGTGCACACGCAGTGCCAATGGCACATCCGCGTATTTCGGCTAATTTCAGCCACTTCATCGTGATCACCAAATCGCAAGGATCCGAACGATTGGCACACATTGGCCGTATCCATGGAGGTAGCTTCCGCGCATGGCCTACCACCATGGCGGGCGCCTCGTCGCCCAGGCGCTCAAACGTCACGGCACGACTCACCTCTTCACGCTCTGCGGCGGACACATCCAAGCGATCTACGACGGCTGCCTCGATGAAGAGATCCGCGTCGTCGACGTGCGGCACGAGCAGACCGCCGGCCACGCCGCCGACGGCTACGCGCGCGTCACGGGCAAGCCCGGCGTGTGCGCGGTGACCGCGGGACCCGGCGTGACCGACGTCGTCACCGCGGTCGCGAACGCGCAGCGCGCGGGCATCCCGATGATCTGCATCGGCGGCGCGGGCCCGCGCATGCTCACGGACATGGGCTCGCTGCAAGACATGGACTGCGTCTCGCTGATGCGCTCGATCACGAAGTGGAGCGTGCAGGTCCCCGAGACGCGGCGCATTGCGGAATACATCGATTCCGCGATGCGCATCGCGCAGGCCAACGTGCCCGGCCCGGTGTTCCTCGAGATGCCGCTCGACTTGCTGATGAACATGCACGACGACACGGACGCGCCCGCGACGGCGGCGCTCGAAGAGCCTCCGCGCCCGGCGGGCGATCCGCGCATGATCGAGCGCGCCGCCGCGATGCTCAAAGAAGCGACGAAGCCGGTGTTCTTGATCGGCTCGCAGCTCCGCTGGTCCCCGAAGCGCGACGCGGTGAGGCGCGCGGCCGACGCGTGGGGTGCGCCGTTTTATCTCAACGGCATGGCGCGCGGCGCGCTTCCGTACGAGCACCCGAGCGCGATGTCGCGTTCGCGCAAGGCGGCGCTCTCGCAAGCGGATGTCGTCTTCGTGTTCGGCACGCCGTTCGATTTTCGTCTCGATTATGGCCGCTCGTTCGGCGGCGCGAAGCTCGTGCAAGTCGATCTCGACGGCGCGGAGCTCGGACGCAATCGCAAGATCGACATCGCGATCCACGGCGACACGGGTTTGGTGCTCGATCAATTGCTCGCGGCCGTCCCGAAAAAAGAGACGAAGGACTGGCTCGCGACGATCCGCGCGGACGAGACGAAGAGGCGCGAGAAGATGCGCGCGGAGATCGAGTCGAACGAGTCGCCGCCGAATCCGCTCCGCGTGTGCGCCGAGCTCGGCAAGCGTTTGAAGAAAGACGACATCGTGATCGGCGACGGCGGCGACTTCGTCGCGACCGCGGCATACGTGCTCAAGCTCGAGTGGCCGCAGCTCTGGATGGATCCGGGTCCGCTCGGTACGCTCGGCGTCGGCCCCGGTTACGCGATGGCCGCGAAGCTCACGCGCCCCGATGCGCGCGTCGTTCTCGTCTACGGCGACGGCAGCTTCGGTCTTCACGCGCTCGAATTCGAAGCGATGGTGCGCCAGAAGATTCACGTCGTCGCGGTCATCGGCAACGACGCGGGTTGGACGCAAATCCGCCGCGGGCAGGTCGAGCTTTATGGCGAGCCGCGCGCGGTCGCGACGGGTCTCGAATACACGCGTTACGAAAAAGTCGTGGAGGCGTGCGGCGGGTTTGGCGCGTACGTCGAGAAGATCGAAGAGCTCGGGCCTGCGCTCGATGCGGCGTTCGCGTCGGGGTTGCCCGCGTGCGTGAACGTGAAGATCGCGAAGAGCGATTTCCGCAAGGGGGCGATCAGCGTTTGATGCAGCAACCTCGGTGCCTTTACTGCGGTCGCGAGCGCGACGCGCGTGGGACGTGCGTCCGTTGCGGCGCCGAAGCGCCCAGCGTGCCTTGCCGTCGCTGCGGCAACGCGGTTCCCGCGCCGCTCGATTGGTGCGCGCAGTGCGGTGAAGCATGCATGGCGTGGGTCGACGCGACCGCGCACGAGCTTCGTTGTCCGCGATGCGGCGGGCGTCTCGAACGCACGAACCTCGAGAACGTCCACGTCGAGCAATGCGCGCGCTGCCTCGGTTGCTTCGTGCGTACGGAAGATTTCGGCGAGCTCGTTCGACAAGAAGAGAGCGGGCACCACGTCGACGTTCACATCGCGCAAGCGGGACGCGAGCTCCCGCGACAAGTCTTGCTCGCGCCCGTCCGCTGTCCGCATTGTCCGCGCGAAATGGATCGCGCGCGCTTCGCTCAGCGCGCCGAGCTCGTCGTCGACGTGTGCAGCGCGCACGGCATCTGGCTCGACGCCGGCGAGCTCCCGATGGTGCTCGGCTTCGTGAAGGATCGCGTCGGTGGGAGCGCAACACCGAGCGCCGCGGAGCGCGAAGAGAGCGCGCACTGGGAACGCATCGAGCGCATGCGCGCGGAGGAAGCGCGCGTCGTCGACATGCACGCGAAGCGCGCGGAAGCGTCCACGCATTCCGGTGCTGGAACCGTCGTCGCGGCGACGGTGATCGCAGGTCCGTGGGCAGGGCTTTTCTTCGCGCTTCGCAACATGCACGAGCGGCACTGACGGTCAGAACGAGAACGGCGGCTCGTGCGCGAACCACTGCTGCCGGCGACCGCAATCCTCCGCGGCGAGCGGCGGCTGCGAAGTGCCGTTGACCTCGCGCTCGCACCAACCGGTCACGCAGCTCGCCGACACGCGGCGCATCTCGCGCGCGAAGTGACGCGCGTCGTGCGACCAAAGGCGCGCGCAGAGCGCGTCGGTCGAGTCGTTGATGAAGGCTGGCTTCGCCGGGCACCACGTTTGCGCATAGCGACGCGCGGTGAGATCGCCCGTCGTGAAGTCGCCATTGCGGAGCGAGTGCGCGACGAAGCGCGACGGCGGGCGGTCGTATTCGAAGCCCGACTGACATGCCTCGAGGCCATCCGTGTATCCTGCAAACATTCGGATGTCGGGGCGTCCGTCGAAATCGACGTCTTCGAGCGTGTCGATGTCGTAACGCTCGGCGCGCGCATAACGCACGATGCGGCCCGCGGTGAACGTGACGAGCGCGTTCATGCGCGCGTAGTGGCCTTCGTCGCCGATTTCGCGCACGTCGACGAAGAGCTCCGGCTCGCCGTCGCCGTCGAAGTCGAACACGACGGGCGTCTTCGGCTCGCGCACGCCGTAGTTCGAGAGCGTGTCGGGCGGAAAATTGAAGAACGCCTCCACGCCATTCGCGTCCGTGTGAACGACGGTGAACTGCGCTTCGATCGTGAACGGCACGTCGCGCGCGTCGACGCCGCTCAAGCTCGGCATGTCGATGCGCCAACCGTGCGAGCAGAAACCGACGAGCGTGTGCGGCTGTCGATCGGGATCGCTCGATCCAACCGCCTTCTCGATTTCCTTCTTCACGCGCGCGCTGAACGCTTCGCACGTCTCCGTGACGACGCCGCCTTCGAGCTCGACCGGCGCGACCGCCACCGGCTTCGGCGCCGTGATGGCGACCTGCGGCGCGCGCGGCGCGGACGTGCACGCGCCAAGGACGCAGATGACGAGGAAGGCTGCCAGCCGCTTCATCGATCATGAAAACGCTCGCGCTCGGGAACGTGTTCGGGGAAATCGTGCTATCCGTCACGAATGCGTCGTTTCGCCCTGCTTTTCGGCCTGATCGTCGCTTGCAGAGTACAAGAATCCGCGCCCCACCCAGCGGAGACGAAGCCCGCACCGAACGTCGAAAAGTTCGGAGCCGCGATCCACGGATCGAGCACCGCCCTCGCGGACGTCGCGAAGCACAAGGGCGAGGACGTCGTCACCGAGGGCACGGTCTCGCGCGTGTGTCAGGAGCGCGGATGTTGGCTCGCGTTGAAGGACGCTGACGGCAAGAGCGACGCGGTCGTTCGCATGCACGGTCACACGTTCTTCGTCCCGACGACCTCCGCCGGCAAGCACGCGCGCGTCGAGGGCAAGGTGCTCTTGATGAAGGACGGTCGCGAGTGCGACGAGATGGAAGCGGAGCACGCGCAGCTCGAGATCGACGCGACGGGCGTCGAGCTAAATTAGCTCTCGAGGACTTCTTTCACGAAGTCGGTCTTGCTCGCGGTGTAGCGCTCGCGCTGATCGTGGAACTTGGACGCCAGATCGCGCTTCAATCGTTCGTAGCGATCGCGGAGCTCATCGCTCGCGCGGAGCTTGTCGCGGAACGTGATGTACTCGTTCCAGAGCGCGCCCTCGTGAACCACGAAATGCGCGTGGTGCGTGCGCACGCCGCCGCTGTCGCGTTTGAGGAAGAAGCGCCGGCCCGTCAGCGTTCGGTTGTACTCCTCGGGGAAATCCCAACCGCGCGCGAGGAGCAGCGGCGTGCACGCGGCGACGTCGTCGAGCTTCTCGATCCCGATGAGCACGTCGATGATCGGTTTTGCCGCGAGGCCGGGCACGGCCGTAGAGCCGATGTGCTCCATCGCGATCGTGCGCGCGCCGAGGGCGATCGCGAGATCGGCCTTCGCGTGCTCGAACGAGACCGCCCACGAAGGGTCGGCCGGCACGATGATGACGGAGTCGTGGACTTCCAACCGACCAATTCTATTTCGCCGGGCGGAAAAACGGAAAATCCTCGCGGATCAGGCGAGCGCTTTGGCGACGAGCTCTTCGCTGAGCACCCAAAGCCGCGAGGCTGCCGCGTCGTCGCGCGCGGAGCGCGTGGGGGTCGCTTCGCGTGAATTCTTCCAATAAAGGCCTGTTTTCCCTTCGACTTCGGGGGAAGTTGCAAGATACACGGATGTCTTCGCGCCGCTCTCTTCGCTCCCGAGGAACGGCCCGGCGAGGTTTCGCATGATGAAGCCGAAGACGCCCTTGTTGTTGCGACCGAAGCCGCTCGCGATGACGCCGGGGTGGAGCGCGTTCGCGGTGATGTTCTTTCCTTCGAGGCGCTTCGCGAGCTCGCGCGTGAACAAGATGTTCGCGAGCTTCGATGCGCCGTACGCGGGGAACCCGCTGTAGCCGCGTTTGTCGTAGTTCGGATCGGCGAAGTCGATCTTGCCTTGGCGGTGCGCCTCGGATGCGACGTTGACGATGCGCGACGGCGCGCTCTTCTCGAGCAGATCGAGCAGGCGATCGGTGAGCACGAAATACGCGAGGTGGTTCGTCGCGAAGGTGCGCTCGTAGCCGTCGACGGTGGTCTCGCGATCCATGTTGATCGCGCCGGCGTTGTTCAAGAGCACGTCGAGGCGGTCGTGTTTCTTTTTGTATTCGTCGGCGGCGCGCACGACGTCCTTCATCGACGAGAGATCGGCGACGATGAGATCGACGCGCCCTTTTCCACCGACCGCGCGGATCTCTTCGACGACTTTTTCACCGAGCTCGCGGTTGCGAACGAGGAGCGTGAGATCGGCGCCCTGCTTGGCGAGGGCGAGCGCCGTGGCTTTGCCGATGCCGCGGCTCGCGCCCGTGAGGAGGACTTGCTTGCCTTCGATGTTCCACATGAGGGCGGCGAGCTTACCTCATCACGCGAGCCAGACGATCGTGACGCCCTCGCCGCCTTCGCGGCTGTCGCCGGCGCGCATCTCCGCGGCGTATCCGCTCGCTTCGACTTCCTTGCGGACGGCATCGCGCAGCGCGCCCGTGCCGTGGCCGTGGATCAAGAACGCGACGCGGCGGCCTTCGCGCATCGATCGATCGAGGAAGCGCGTCGCGTCGGCGACCGCTTCGTGCACGCGCAGCCCGCGCAGGTCGCACGTGTTCTCGCTCGTCTGAATCGCGGGCTCGAGGGTGCCCGAACTGCGAACGGACGTGAAAGCGCGCGCGGCGCGTTTTTCGGCGCGCGGTTTTCCGTGCGGCTCGGGCGCGCGGAGCTCGTCTTTCGTGACGACGACCTTCAGCGGGCCCGCGGCGACGCGAACGTGCTCGTCGTCGATCCACTCGAGGACTTCGCCTTCGATGCGCAATCGCGCGACGTGGACGCGCGCGCCGGGGCGAATGTCGGTCGCGTGCTCGCGATCGCGCGGCGCGACGAGGAGCGGCTCGAGCTCGCCGCCGATCGCGATGCCGGACGAAGCGCGATCGAGCGAGCGCTGCGCGTCGCGCAGCTGGGACTCGTCCGGTTTTCGCGCGCGGAGCTTCGCTTGCGCGCTGCGGAGCTCTTCTTTCGCTCGGAGGATCGACGCCGAGAGCCGCGCGGCCTCCTCGGAGAGCTCCTTTTTCTCGCGGGATTTCACGCGCTGGATTTCTTCTTCGAGACGAGACGAGAGCGACTCCGCGCGCTCCTGCTCGCGCACGGCGGCCTCGCGCGCGAGCTCGGCGGCGACGCGTTGCTCGTGCGCGCGGCGCATTTCGTCGAGGCTGCGCACTTCGGGCGCGAGAAACCGCTCGGCGCGCGTGATGACGTCGTCACCGATTCCATAACGGCGCGCGACCGCGATCGCGCTCGATGCGCCCGCCGCGCCCATCGTCACTTTGAACGTCGGCATCATCGTCGCGAGATCGAAGCCGACGCACGCGTTCTCGAAGCGCGCGTCCGCGAGCGCGAGCGCCTTCAATCCTTCGTAGTGCGTCGTCGCGACGACGGCCGCGCCCTGCGAGACGAGCGCATCGAGCACGCCCGCCGCGAGCGCTTCGCCTTCGCGCGGGTCGGTTCCGCCGGCGAGCTCGTCGAGCAGAACGAGCGAGCCCGCGTGCGCGCGCGAGAGAATCCCCGCGACGTTTTGCACGTGCGCGCTGAACGTCGAGAGGCTCTTGTGCAAGCTCTGATCGTCGCCAACGTCGGTGAGCACGATTTGGAAGACGCCGGCCTCGCTCCCTTCGTCGCACGGAAGCGGAAGACCCGCGCGCACGAGGAGCGCGCACAAGCCGAGCGTCTTCAGCGCGACGGTCTTGCCGCCCGCGTTCGGCCCGCTCATCACGACGGCGCGCGACGAAGACACGGCGAGATCGCTCGGCACGACGGTCTTCGTGTCGACAGCTCCAGCGCTGACGCGCTGATGGTCGAGCGCGAGCAGGAGGTGGCGCGCGCGAATCAGCGACAAACGCGGCTCGTCCACGATCGTTGCAAAATGCAAACGTTGCTCGTCCGCGAGGTGCGCGATGGCCGCGCACACGTCGAGCCGCGACATCGCATCGGCTGCGCCGAGCAAGCTCGGGAGCTGTCCGCAGAGTCGCGCGGACAAACGCGCGTAGATCGCTTCCTCTTCGCGCGCGACCTCGCCCTCGAGCACCTTGAGGCGGTTCCCCATCGGCACGACGGCGCGTGGCTCGACGAAGAGCGTGCCGCCGCTCCCACTCGTTCCGTGGACGATTCCGGGGAAACGCAAATGCGCATCCGCGCGCACCGGGATGACGAAGCGGCCCTCGCGCTCCGTGACGAATTGATCCTGGAGGAGCTCTGCATAACGCTGCATCAAGTCCGCGAGGCGCGACATCATGCGCGCGCGCGCGGCGCGCTGTTCTTGGCGGAGCTCTTTGAGTCGCGCGCTCGCGTGATCGGCGAGCAAGCCCGATGCGTCGAAGCTGCCTTGGACTTCTTCGCCGACCTCGTCGAGCGTGGGATCCGTCGCGCACGCTCGATGAAGCGAAGGGACGCGTTCTTGTCGCGCGGTGAGGAACCGGCGCGCCGAACGCGCCCACGCGATGAGCTGCGCCATCGCGCGGAGCTCCGCGGGCGCGAGCACGGCGCCCATGCGAAGCCTGTCGAGCGCGAAGTCGATCGGGACGAGCGCGTGGAGCGGAATCGCATCGCCCGATTGCCGCAGCGCGAGCGCATCGCGCGCCTCGGCGGTCGCGCGGAGAACCTCCGCGCGCGTGTCGCAAAACGGAAGCGACGCGGCTGCGGCTTTGCCCATCGCGCTCTCGCATCGATCGGCGAGCGCGCCAACCACACGATCCCATTCGAGGTCGGACCTCGTTTTTTCGGGACACGGTGGGGAGAGCTCGGGTAGCGCGCTTTGCGCCATGGCGCTCATCATACGACGGTCCGGGCTCATCCCTGACGCACCAGAACGGATCGCGTCGATCCGTTTTGGATGAGCCCGCGCTTCCCGGCGCGCGATTTTCGGATGATTCGCGCGCGCACGGCGGTTGCAACGATCGCCAGCGTGCGCTCGAACCCGTCTACGTGTCTGCCGGTCTCATCCATCCTGGAGAACGCGCCGGATCTCGGAGTCGCCTACTCCGTCGCCGCTGCGGCCGAGCGCGCGCGATCCGACAAGGCTCCCGGTTACCGCCTGTATTTCCTCGCGCAGGGTCGATTTGGGAGTTGCGACGTGCCGACGGAGCCGCACGCGTTCATCGTCGTCGGTCGTCACGAATTTTGCGATCTCGTGCTCGACGCCGATCCGACGATCGCGCTGCGACATCTGCTCGTGCGCGCAAGAAGGCTCGATGACGGAGCACTGCGTCTCTCGATGCTCGACTTGCACACGAACCTCGGCTTCGAAGTCTCGAGCGGCGAGAGCTCGCGCTCGATCTCCGCGACGGGTCCGCTCGCGTTTCGCGTCGGACGCTACGCGCTCGTCGCGATCCCCGGCGGCGATGAGCTTCCCACGGAGCTTCCCAAACCCGCATATGCGCGTGCGCTGATCGCGCCGAAACACCCGTATCGCGACGCACCCGTTTCGAGCGTGACGCTCTTGCCCAGCGCGATGGATCTCGGCGCATCGCACGACGTTGACGCGAAATACACGGTGATGTTGTGGGGTGCGCGTGGGAGCGCGTCGGTGAGATTGTCGGAGCTCGATCTCGAGCTCGGGGTGCTCGTCGGTCGCGCGCCGAAGTGCAACGCTGCGCTCGCGAGCGTGCTCAACAACGGCATCTCGCGCGTTCACCTCTTGCTTCGTCGCGGCGTCGCTTACGATCTCGCGTCGACGCAAGGCACCTACTCGTTCGCGACGCGCATCCGCTCGTTTCCACTCGAAAGCGGAACCGAGCTTCGCATGGGGACCGTCAGCGCCGTGTTCATGCGTGTCGCGCAGTGACGTAGAGTTGGTTCATGGCCGTCGGAAGCGCTGCGATCGATCAAGCGCTGCGCATCGTCGCCGATCGCGTCGAGCGCGGCATCGCGCGCTATCGCATGCTCATCTACTCCGTCGTGATGACGCTGACGGGCGTCCTCCGCGTCGCCCGCGTCACGGACAGCTGGATACCCACTTTGTTCTTCGCGACGGCGCTCGTGTATGCCGTCGCGGTCGCCGCGTTCATCTCGCGACGCGGCAACGCGCGGTGGCTCGTGCCCGTCGTGCTCGTCGTCGATCTCGTGACGTGCATCGCGCCGTTTCACATCTTGCAGCTCACTGGCTCCGCCGAGCAGCGCGCGTTCAACGCGTCGTTCATGACGTACATCGTCGCGCCGGCGCTCGTTGCGCTGCTCTTGATCAACGGTCTTCGCAGCAACGCAATCGCGTCGCTCGTCGGCGCGATCATCGCGATCGTCTTGTTCGTGCTCACGGTGCCGCGCTACGTGGGATTTCATCCGGCGCAGATCTCCGTCGGCGCGATCATCTTGCTCGCGGGCGTCATCGGCATGGCCGGCGCGCGGCAAGCGAAGTCGACGCTCGACAGCTTCGCGCGGCTCGAGCTCTTGCGGCGATATCTTCCGCCCGAGGCCGTCGAGCGCGTGATGCGCGACGATCCGGATCAAGCGATGTCGCTCGGAGGACGACTCGTCACGGTGACGCTCCTCGCGGCCGATCTCCGCGGCTTCACGGCGATGAGCGAGACGCTCTCGCCGAGCGAGGTGATGGCGCAACTGAACGCGTATCACGGCGCGATGATCGAAGTGATCGACCGCAACGGCGGCGCAATCGACAAGTTCATCGGTGATGGAACGCTCGTCGTGTTCGGTCTCGTCGGCGACGCGCGTGACGGTGCGGCGTCCGCGGTTCGCTGCGCGAAGGAGATGCTGCTTGCGCTCGCCGATCTCAACGAAACCCGCGCCAGCGCGAAACAACCGCCGCTTCGCATCGGAGTCGGCGTGCACACCGGTCCCGTCATCGCAGGAAATCTCGGCGTGCCAGGGCGACGCCTCGAGTTCACCGTCATCGGCGACGCCGTGAACACCGCCTCGCGTCTCGAGGGCGAGACCAAAGCGAGCGGGTGCGCCGTGATCATCTCGTCGGCCACCGCCGATCTTCTCGCCGACACGAGCGATCTCCGCGAGCTCGCGCCCGCGAGCCTGCGCGGAAAAACGACGACCGTGCGCGTCTTCGGTTTTGCAGAGTAAGCTCGCGGGCGAGCATGACACGGCCGTACGTCGACAAGCTTCGCATCCAGGGCTTCGGTTGCATCACCGACTCGATGTTCAGCCTCACGCCCATCCACGCGATCATCGGCCCGAGCGACAGCGGAAAAACGACGGTCCTTCGCGCGCTCCGCGCGCTCTCGAAATACGCGCAGCTGCGAAATCCCCAAGCGGCGATGACGGAGGTCTCGCTCTACGCGCACGAAGCCGCGGTGCTCGAAGCGCACGTCGCCGGCGCGGGCGCCGCGTACGTTCAGCGCGATCGCGGCGGCTGGGGCGAGCACCACATCGACGACGAAGCGAGAGGCGCGCTCGGCGGTCAGCACATGCTTCGTCTCGATCCCGATGCGCTGCGGCAAGCGAGCGCGCTCATTCCGGAGGGCGCGCCGATTCGCTTCGTCGACGAGCGCGGCCTCGGTCTACCCGCCGTCTACGACGCGATCCTCTCGCGCGACGTGGCGACGTACGTGTCGCTGAGCAACCGCCTCGTGAAGCTCTTTCCGTCCGTGAAGAACGTGAGCCTCGTCAATCCGACGGCGCAATCGAAGGCGCTCGGCGTGTCGCTCACGGATGGCGCGTTCGTTTCGGCGGCGGCCGTGAGCGATGGCCTCTTGCGCTTTCTCGCGTTCGCCGCGATCCCGTACCTCGCGCCCGTCGGGCTCATTCTCGTCGAAGAGCCCGAGAACGGTTTGCATCCGTCCGCGATCCGCGACGTGATGACGCTGCTCCGCGAAGTCTCGCAACGAACGCAAGTGATCATCGCGACGCACAGTCCGATCGTCATCGGCGAGCTCGCAACGAACGAAGTCACCGTTCTTCGCCGCGACGAAAACGGCGTGAATACCGTCTTGCTGCGCGACACCGAGAAGACCCCTGCGCTCGAGGAGTGAGAAATGATCAGGCACCTCGCGACCGATGACGTCACGCTCCTCAAGGCGCTGCTCGGGGTGTTCGCGGAGGCATTCGACGATCGCGACTCGTACCAGAGCGCGGTCCCGACGGACGCGTACCTCGCGTCGCTCTTGTCGAAGCCTCATTTCATCGCGCTCGTCGCGATGGACGGCGATCGCGTCGTCGGCGGCCTCGCCGCCTACGAGCTCGAGAAGTTCGAGCAGGATCGCCGCGAGATCTACATCTACGACTTGGCGATTTTGGAGAGCCATCGCCGTCGCGGTCTCGCGACCGGACTGATCGAGGAACTGAAGCGACTCGCCAAGAAGCGAAACGTCTACGTCATCTACGTGCAAGCGGACTACGCGGACCCGCCCGCGATCAAGCTCTACGAGTCACTCGGAACGAAGGAAGAAGTCCTTCACTTCGACATCATTCCTTGACCTCGCCGCCCGGAACGTGACCAGGAGGGAGCGGGTTCTGTTCGCGTTCGAGGTAACGGAAGATCGTTCGCGGGTCGACGCCGAGATCGCGCGCGGTCTGCGTGCGGTTGCCGTTGTTGCGCTCGAGCACTTCGAGGACGTACTTCCGTTGGAATTCTTCCTTCGCTTTTTCGAGCGGTAAAATGGGCGATTCCGCGTTCGCGCCGAGATCGAGATCTTCCGGCGAGAGGAGCGTGCGATCGCAGAGGACGAGCGCCTTCTTCAATCGATTCTCGAGTTGGCGAATGTTGCCCGGCCAGTTGAACTTCTTGATCGCGGCGAGCGCTTGCGGTGTGAAGCCTTGCACGTGCGAGCCCATCTCCTCGGCGTGCTTCGAGAGGAGCGCCTTCGCGATGATGACGACGTCGTCGCCGCGATCGCGCAGCGCGGGCAAGTACAAGTTCACGACGTTGAGGCGGTAGTACAAATCTTCGCGGAAGCGCTGGCCGCGGATCTCGTCTTCGAGGATGCGGTTCGTCGCCGCGACGACGCGGATGTCGACCTTCTCGGGTTTGCTGTCGCCGACGCGATAGACGACGCGCTCCTGCAGCGCGCGGAGGAGCTTCACTTGCAAGTTGAGCGGGAGCTCGCCGATCTCGTCGAGGAACAACGTGCCTTTGTCCGCGACTTGGAATTTTCCCGGGCGCGACGCGACGGCGCCGGTGAACGCGCCCTTCACGTGACCGAAGAGCTCGCTCTCGATGAGGTTCTCCGGAATCGCGCCGCAGTTCACGACGACGAAGGGACCGTTCGCGCGCGCGGAGCGGCGGTGAATCTCGTGCGCGATGAGCTCCTTGCCCGTGCCCGTCTCGCCCGTGATGAGGACGCTGATGTTGTCCGCGCTCGCGACTTTTTGGAGCTTGCGGAAGACCTCTTGCATCGACGCGCACACGCCGATGATCTCGCCGAACTTCTTGTCTTTGAGCTCGGCGGCGAGCTTCTCTTTGTCCGCGCGGAGCGTCGAAAGGAGAAACGCGTTCTGGAGGATCAAGCTCGCTTGCCCCGCGAAGACGGTGAGCACGTCGAGCTGCGAGCGGAGGAACAATCCCTTCACGCGATCGTTTCCGACGTAGAGCACGCCCGTCACGTGGCCGGACGCGATGAGCGGCGCGCACATGACGCTCGAGAGCTGGAGCGCGAGCACGCTTTGGCTCGAAGAGAACTCGTTGTCGGTGAGCGCGTCGCTCACGATGACGGGGCGCGCGGTTTGAAGAACGCGTTGCACGATCGAATCCGAAATGGCGGTCTCCGAGATCGTGTCGCGGTGGACGTTGCGCGCCGCGCGAATGCGGAGCTTCGATGCGCCTCCGCTCGGCGTCGCGGTCTCGGGATCGGGTGGCTCGGTGGTGCCGACGTCCTCCGTGAGCAGGATCAAGCCCTTCTCCGCGCCGGTGACGTCGATGATGGTGTCGAGCATCGACTCGAGCACTTCGTCGACGCTCTTCAGCGTCATGAGCTTCTCGCTGAACTCGTAGAGCTTGCGAAGCCCCGCGATCGATTGGCCCGCGGACCACAGCTGCGTGTCGCTGAGGGCGGGTGATTGAGGAGCCGCGGCGTTCGTCTCCGCGCTGCGCTCGGGGCGCGGTGCGGTGCGTGGCTCGTCGAACATGCTGAACGCGAGCTCGGCGTCACCGAGCGTGAGGCGATCGCCGTGAACGAGGCGCGCGCGGCGCTTTTTCTTTCCGTTGATGAGGATCTCGCCCTGCTTGTCGACTTCTTCGAGGTTGAAATCGCGGCCGTCGAAGAGGACCTGCGCGTGCGTTTGGGCGACGCGCTCGCCTTTCACGCACACGTCGTTGCCGAGCGCTTGGCCAATCGTGCTCACCGGTTTGTACAGCGCGAAGACGTGCGGCGAGCCCTGCGAGGGAAACCACTTGAGGATGGGCAACGCGGCGAGCTTACCACCATCGCCGACCGTAAGGCGTGCGGGGCTCGCGCGTTTTCCTCCCGACACGAAACAGACACGGCTGCCGCAGGCTGACAGAACGGTTGACCTGCTAAAAGCCGCCGACTAAAAGGGCGCAAGACGTCCTAGGAGGATTTCATGAAGAAGGTCACCATTCTCGCCGTTCTCGTCATCGCTGGCGCGGTTGCCAGCATCGTTGCCTGTGGCGACAGCAGCAAGCCGGCTGACAACCCCAGCTCGAACACGACGACGACGACGTCGAGCGGTTCGGCGGCGGGCAGCGCGGCTCCCGCGGCTTCGTGATTTAGATCACGGATCCACTCCCCAAAACGGGACGCACTTTGGAGTGCGTCCCGTTTTGCTTTTGTCTCGTCTCAATCCGAGCCGGCGTCGATGGCGCTGTTGTCGGGATCGGGGACCATCGGCGGTTTGTCACCGCCGCATGCGAGAACGAACGCCGCGAGCAAGACGAGCGCGAGCGCCTTCACCAGTTTCCCTGAACGCCGAACATCGCTCCGCCGTTCGGAAGCGGAGACACCGACACGCCGAATGGCGGGCTCCAGGGTTTCTCTTTCTCTTTTTCTTTTTGCGTCGTCGGTTGCGCGGGCGGTCCGTCGGGTACGCCGGGCGTGCCGGGCGACGCGTTCGGCGGCGGCGGCATCGTGGTCGCGTTCGGATCGCCCGACGCGGGGACTGGCGTCGGATCTTTCAAGTCGCGCGTGAGGATGCCCGCGATGACGACGCCGGCCAGCATGCCGAAGCTGTTCGCGACCATGCCGTGGTTCGCGAGCGAGTTGCCCTGCGTGTCGGTCTTCTGCGACGCGAGATAGATCGGATAGATGATGATCGACGTCGCGACGAGGCCGATGCCCGATCCCAACCACATGTATTTCAGCGCTTGCCACGACGGGTCGTAACCGACGGCGGCGAGCACGCCGGTCGCCGCGAGGCCGACGTTGATGCCGATCAAGTTGCCGACGAGCATGCCCTGCGCGACGGAATTTCCATCGGAGTTCGCAGCGCCGCCGCCGAACGTCGAGCCCATGAGCGCGCCCCATCCAGCGCCGCTCGCGACGAGCGCGATCTTGCGCGGGTCGGGACGCACCGCTTCGCCGAACGCGTACCCGCCGATTCCGCCGAGCGTCGACGCGAGGACGACCGACGACATGATGCCGTCCGAGCCCCAGCGCTTTCCGGTTCCATCGCCGGCGATCGCGAAGTTCGCTCCCGCGATGCCGAGTCCCTCGAGCGATCCGATGATGAGGCCGGTGCCGATCGACGACGCGACGCCGCGATGCATGCCGCCCGGATAGAAATTGTCCCAGAGAAAAAATCCGAGCGGAACCGCGGCGCCGAAGAGAAGCGGCGACACGAACGCGACGCCGGGGTCGCAGATGTTTTTTCCGTTCACGTCTTTGTTGTTCGGCGAGCACGGACCGAGCACGTCGATCCACGCGCCGAGCGCGACGCCGTACGCTGCGCTCGTCGCGTAGAGGTAGACGATCTCGCCATCGTCGCGTCGCGGTGAGCGCGGCTTCGCGGGTTCGACCGTCACGGGCGGAGGGTTCGTCGGCGGCGGCAGGGGTGTCGTCGCGGTCGCGGTTGGAGGCGGCGGCGGAGGCGCCGTCGTCGTCGTCGACGGAAGCGGAGGCGGAGGCGGAGGCGGCGCCGTTTCCGTTGCGGTCGGAGGCGGGGGCGGAGGCGGAGGCGGGGGCGGCGGTGGCGGTGGCGGTGGCGTCGCAGTGACGGTCGGAGGCGGAGGCGGAGGCGGCGGTGGCGCGGTGACCGTCGGTGCGCTCGAAGTCTGAGGAGGCGGTAGGGCCTGAACGCCACCACCCGTCGTCGCCGTCGGTTGCGGCTGCTGCGCGAGCGCCGATTGAGTGGGTGCGATCGCCCACGCGATCGCGATCGTGGAAGCCAACGCGCAAAGACCCGATTTCCTCATCGGTCATCGAGCCTACACGGACCGAAACGATCCTTGCTCGCGAAATCAGACCAGCGCGTGAATTCGCGGCGCGATGACTTCGTCGATCGTCTCGCGAAGGAGCGCCCGCGCATCGAGCCCGCTACACAGCCCGAGACGCTCGCCGCCCTCGGGTGCGCCGCGCTCGGGAAGATGCGCGTGCTCGTGCGCTTCGAGGTGCGCGAACGCCGTCGGCAGGTAGCGGCGAATCGCTTCGCGCTCTTCGTCCGTCAGCGATTTCGACATGCGCTCGAGGAGGCGCCATCCGAATCGCGCGTGCCCGATTTCGTCCGCCCAAATGCGTGTGAGCAGCGATCGCAATGCGCCTTCGGGCATCTCCAATCGCTCCGCGCCGATGAGCGCGACGGCGACCGTCTCGCTCATGCAGCAGATGCTGATCACGTTTCGAAGAAGCGCGGCGCGCGGCGGTGCGTCCGCGTGCTCGGGGAACTTCGGCGCGGCAAAGAGCTCTCCCCTCGCCTCGCCGCCGAGCGCTTCGGCGACCGCGCCGCACAAGACACCGTGGCGTCGCTCTTCGTCCGCGAACTGGAGCGCTTCGTCCGCTTCTTCTTCGAGACCGCATCGTTCGAGCTGCCGCGCGAGCGCCGTGAACACGCGCGACGACGCGTACTCGTTGATCATGCGCGCATGCCACGTCGCAATCGCCGCATGTCGCAAATGCTCCGGCGCATCGATGTGAAGGTGCTCGGCGCGCGACGCTTCTCGCAAGTCGATCATGTGAGCACCATTTCGGGCGGCGTCGGCGGCCCCCACGGCGTGCACGCCGTTCCCATCGGATAACCGAGCGCGCCGCAGCACGTCGGGAGCACTTGCGATGCGTTCGCGTAGTCCTGCGTGAAGTTGTCGACGTGCGCGATGATCGCTTTGCAGCAGTTGTCGACGGACGGATCGCCCGTCACTTCGCCCGCATCGACGACGACGAAGCCCGCGTCGCCCGTCAGCGCCTCGACCACCGGGAGACAGCACGCGAACACCGTGCTTCCGGGATCGCCCGCGTCGACGTCGACGGGACCCGTGCACGCAAGCGGTGCGTCGCTCTGCACGACGACGTCGAGCACGCTCGTTTCCTTTTGTTGTGCGGCGTCTTTGTTCGAGCTCGCGTCGGTCGCGGCGTCGGTGCCGTCCGTGATCGTGCCGCCGCAGCCCATCACCAAAGAGCCGAACGCGACCTTCGCCGCATTCCGCAAAGCCAATTTTCTCACGATAAGTTCCATCACCCAAACGTGATGCTTCGTGGGCACCGCGACAATCGGAATGATCCGCACACGATTGTAATCGTTTTCGATACAGTCACTGCAGCGGCGATTCCGCGAGGTGTTTCGCGAGCGATTCGAAGAGGCTGCGGCGCGGATCGTCGTTGCGGAACACGAGGCGGAAATAATCCGCGAGCGGCGTGACCGACGGCATGACGCGCGTGAATCGCTTCTTCTGGAGGTCTTCGCGGATCAAGTACTCGGGCAAAACGGCGAGCCCTGCGCCTTCGAGCGCGCGCTGACGAATCGCGCCGATCGCGCCGAGGCGGACGATGCGCGCGAACTCGTACGGCCTGCCTTTGTGCGCGTCTCTGAAATACGCAAAGAGCGGGAGCTCTGTCGACGAGTCGAGGAGCGTGTGATCTTTTGCGTGCTCGGGTTTGGTGAGCGGCGTTCGTTTGAGGAGCGAGGTCGCGCCGACGAAGACGTAGCTCTCCTTGTGAAGACTGATCGCGTCGAGCTTCGTGTCGGAGAGGCGCGACGACGTGATCGCGCAATCGACCTCGGCGGTGCGCACGCGAATGAGGAGATCCGATCCGGATCCGAAATAGAGATGGAGCTCGACGTGCGGGAGCTTCTCCGCGAGCGCGCCGAGCTGCGGGAGGACCCATGACAAACCGAGCTCGTGACGCGTGCCGAGGACGATCTCCGTGACGGGCGCGCCCTTGTCGCCGCGGCTCGCGTGCACGCAGTCTTCGGCGGCGTCGATGCAGCGGCGCGCGTACGGAAGGAGCGCGAGGCCGCGTTCGGTGAGCGTGACGACGCGCGTCGTGCGTTGGAAGAGCGGCGCGCCGAGCTGCTCTTCGAGGTGACGAATGCGCGCGCCGAACGCGGCCGGCGTGAGCCCGACCTTGCGCGCCGCTTTGCGAAAATTCAAAAGGCGCGCGGCCTCGACGAAGCAGCGAAGCGAATCGAGCGACGGGAGGATCACTCGTTCATTCGCCGCATCGTGTGGACGTCGAACTCGGGTCCGAGCTCGCGCGTCATCAAATCGACGACGGCGCGCTCGGCGGGTTTGTCCTCGTAGAGGACTTTGTAGATCTCGCTCGTGATGGGCATGTCGATGCCGAGCTTCTGCGCGAGATCAAACGCGCTCTTCGTCGTCTTCACGCCTTCGGCGACGTGCCCGAGGTGCGCGAGGACGTCGTTCAATTTTTTTCCTTTGCCGAGCTCTACGCCGACGGTGCGATTGCGCGAGAGCTCCCCGGTGCACGTGAGCACGAGATCGCCCATCCCCGCGAGGCCCGCGAGCGTGAGCGGCGAGCCACCGCGCGCGACCGAGACGCGCGCGACCTCCGCGAGACCGCGCGTGATGAGCGCCGCGCGCGTGTTGTAACCGAAGCCGAGCCCGTCGCACGCGCCCGCCGCGATCGCGATCACGTTCTTCAGCGCGCCGCCGCACTCGACGCCGATGACGTCCTCGCTCGCGTACGTGCGCAAGTACGGCATGTGGAATCGCCGCATCACGACCTCGCACGCCGCCGTGCTCTTCGACGCGATGACGACGGCCGTCGGCATGTGATTCGAGAGCTCCTTCGCGAAGCTCGGTCCGCTCAAGAACGTCAGATGCTCGCGCGCGTGCGGAGGCAAGAGCTCGCGCAGCACTTCGTCCATGAACATCAGCGACTCGTTCTCGATCCCTTTCGTCGCCGACACGATGGGTACGTCTTTTCCGATGTACGGCGCCGCGAGGGTCGCCACTTCGCGCGTCGCGTGGCTCGGCGCGACGAAGACGACGAGCGTCGCGCCTTCGAGCGTCTCCTTCAGGTCGCTCGACGCGCGCAGCGAAGGCGGGAGCTTTTGGCCGGGTAGATAACGCTCGTTCTCGTGGCGAGCGTTGACCTGCGTTACCACATCGGTGTTTCGCGCCCACAAGACGACCTCGTCGTCCTTCTCCGCGAGCACCTTCGCAAGCGCCGTTCCCCACGCTCCAGCGCCCAAGACTGCGACTTTTCCGGCCTGCATGTCCGTCAGACTACCATGGTGAAAGCTGCGGTACGGCACGTGCTATGCCCTGAGCTGATGCGTGTGCGTACCATTCTCTTCGCTTGTGCGAGCTCGCCGCGTCGAGCAGCGGGTGCGCGTCGTGCGCGCAGTCGTACCTCGGCATCATGCCCGGCACGATCAACGATCCCTCGAACCGCACGCTCCGCCGCGAGATCCTCCAACACGGCATCGGCGAGTTCTGCACCGAGCTGCAGAAGCACTCCGCACCGCTCAAGCTCGCCGACGATCAACCCGCGATCGGAAGATTTTTTCCGACGACGTGCCAGACGAAACAAACCGCCGACGGCAACTTGGTCGTCGCGCTGAGCGGCGACGGCTACGGATGGACCAACTTGTCGAAGAAGGTCACCTTCGACATGAGCGGCACCATCGAATACGACCAAGACTTCCAGCTCGACGGAAGCACGATGTACGCGTACTTCCGCACGAAGCAGATCACGAAGAGCGATTTCCGAACGCGCGCGATCGAAAATACGATCGCGAACCTCGTGAACCAGATCACGCCGGTCGGCGACAATTTCGGCAAACAGCTTTTGTCGAGCGAGCTGCAAAAAGGATTCACCGTCATCCGCGACAAGGACGGCAACGCCGACTTCGGGCTCGGCGTCGTCGACACGGGCAAGCGCCCGCTCAAGCCGTGGGACGTGCACGGCGCGAATCGTTTGACGTACGAAAACACGCGCAGCGAGGTTCATCAGAACCAGCGCGACTTCATCGGACCGATTTGGATCGAGGACGATGGTCGCGCGATCTGGGCGACGGCCACGCTCGATGGCGTCGACGCGCTCGACGTGATCGTGCTCGGCAAAGCGGACGGCGAAGCCGCGGTCGCGTCGTACATCCAAAATGGAACCGCGCAGCCGATGACGGGCAATCCCGTGTTCTCCGACGTGATGCAGAACCGGCGTGCAATGGTCGAAGTCGATCCCGCTCGCGAAGGGCGTTTACTACATGGTGTTCGACAACACCCCCACCGCGGGCCGCGTCTCACCGCCGGTGAACCTGCTCGACGATCGCGCCGCGACGATCACCTACGTGGTTCAAATCGGCGACAAATAGTCAGTTGCACACCCCGGTCTGCGCGTTGCAGTTGCCGGAGCAGCAGTCGCTATCAGCGGCGCAGAACGTGGTCGTGTTGCCGCTGAGGATGCATCCACACTTGCCGTCAGGCGCGCAAAACAGACTGCAGCAATCGCCATTGGCCGTGCACGCGTAGTTGTCGGCGAGGCACGCGGTCGTCGTGCACTGACCGTTTAGGCATTCGTCCGAGCCGCAGCTGACTCCGCACCCTCCACAGTTCGTCGGATCGACGTCGAGCTGGGAGCAGATGCCGCCGCACTCAGTGAACCCGGACGCGCACGTCACGACCGCACCGTCGCGCGTGCCGCCATCGCCCTGGCTCACGGTGCCGCAAACGTCGTTGCAGATCGCGGGGACGTCACCGTTCGCGATCGAGTCGCACGTCTCCGCGTTGAACGCGTCGAGGCACGAGCTCGCGGCGGCGCTCGAGAATGCCGGGCACCCGATGCTCGCGCACTCGAGGTCACCCTGTTCGTAAGCCGTGCACTGCGCGACGCTATCGCCAAATTTCGCCTTGATGACATCGAGCGCCGAGCCGGTCGCGCAGCCATAGAGTCGCTCGCAGAACATCGAAGCGAAGTCATTGCAATAGTCCGTCGGCGTGGACGCACCGCCCGAACAAGCCACACATGCGGCCACCATGAGAAGGACCGATTGCCTTGCGATGTTCATGAACACGCATCGGCCACGCGCGAAGCGAGTTGCGTGGAATGGCGTAAACAATCTCGGATTTTGGCTTCGCCGGGTAACGGCGAATAGTCGGCACTCAGCGCAAACGCACGACTGCTTGCCACACGTCGCTCGGCAACACGAAGTACACGCCGGTAAACGCTCGCAGAGCGAGCACGGTGAGCGCAACGATTCCTAGCGCGACGATCGGGACGTCGCGCTTCGGCACGAGGTCGAACGGGATCGCGATCAGCATGCTGTCGATGCTCATATCGAGTCATCGGCATGTCAGCGCTCTTGTTGCGTGGAAATCGGCGAAAATCATCTCGGATTTGCGCGCTTCGCCTGGGCGGACTATTACGCGTCGTGATCCCGACGTGGCCTCCACCGACGACAAACCCGCGGATGTAGCAGACGCGGAAGACAAGAAGGACGACGCGAAAGACGCGAAGGACACGGTCGCGCCCGCCGAGGCCGAGGCCGTCGAACCGCCGCCTCCATCGGAGAAGAAGAAGCACAAGCCCGACGTCGAGATGATCTCGATCGAAGCGCCGAAGATCACGGCGCAGGTGCGGCTCGTTCGCGCGGTGTATTGGCTCGTGTGGTTCGTGTCGGTGCCGCTTCTCTTCGCGTGCATCATGGTGTGGGCGCTCACGCCGCCGAGCGGCGTCGAACAACCGGGCGCGTTCGGTTGGCTTCAAGGCGCGGTGCGCGAGCAACCGGTTCCCGTGGGCATCGGATGTTTCGCGCTCATGGAGATGGCGCTCGGCGCGGTGCGCCGTCGGTTGCCGCTCTCGCGGTGGGCGTATCCGCCGCTTCGCCCGGATCTCCCGCCGAAGCTCCGTGGTTACTTCGAACGCGCGGCCGCGCTCCTCGACGAAGCAGAGCAAATCCAAGCGCTCAACGAGAAGGCGATCATCCGCGAGCTCTCGTCGAAGGAGCGCACGCGCCTCCGCGAATCGCTCGAGCGATTGCGCTTGGCGATGCGTGTCGCGCGCTTCGATTCGGACGAGTTCGAAGAGGCGCTCGTCAGCGCGGACGGCGAGGTCGACGTTCACCTCGGAAAATGGCGCAAGAGCGAGGCGCGCGAGTTCGTCGAGTCGATCCTCGTCGCCGTCGGCGTCGCGCTTCTCTTGCGAACGTTCGTCATCGAGGCGTTCAAGATTCCATCGAGCTCGATGGTGCCGACGCTCCTCGTCGGCGATCACATCTTCGTCAACAAGTTCAGCTATGGCCCGGCGATCCCCTACACGAAGTCACGCGTGTGGACGCACATGCCGCCCGAGCGCGGCGACGTCATGGTGTTCGCGTACCCCGAGAACATGGAGCAGGACTTCATCAAGCGCGTGATCGCGCTGCCGGGCGATCGCCTCGAGACGAAAGACGGCCACCCGATGCTCAACGGTTGGGAAGTGCCGTCGTGTCTCGTCGGCGACTACGCGTACGACGACGCGGAGACGCTCCCGCCGCACCACGAAGGCGATCTCTTCATCGAGTACCTCGGCGATGAATCGTATTTGACGTTCTACGATCGCGGCAAAGACCCGCAGCTCAATCACGGTCCGTGGATCGTTCCGCAGGGTCAGGTCTTCGTGATGGGCGACAACCGAAACAACTCGCACGACTCGCGCGCGTGGTTCGGCGGCGCGGGCGGCGGCGTTCCGTTCGAGAACATCCGCGGCCGCGCGCTCTTCGTGTGGCTCAGTTATCGCGACACGGGCATTGATTGGTCACGCTTCGGATCGCCCGTGATGGGTCGGCCGCGCGCGCCGAAAGGTTTCGACGCGCTCCAGCCGAAGGTCGATCAGTGTCTGCACACGCGGCCGCAGAACACCAGGCCACCGCCGCCCGGATCACACTGAGCGGCGCTGTTTGACGCCGCTCTCGTTGTCGTCGTCCCACCCGAGCGAAGGCAACGTCGGACACGGCTCCGTGTCGGGCGCGTCGTCGAGCTCGGGCCGATCGAGATCTTCGATGCCGAAGAAATCGTCGCCGATCTTGCGCGGAGGCGCGGGTGCCGGAGGTGTGGGAGTACGAAGCGGGAGTGCCATGACGAATGGTGTGTTGGACTGCAAACCAGGTGCCGCCTTGGAAATGACGCACGAGCAGACCAAAAACTTCCCAGAATCGGCGCGAAACAGCGCATTGCGTCAGGCTCGACCGTACGCTTACGTCCGCAATCCATGGCACTGAAGTCACACCTCCGCGAAGCACGCGCGCTGGGGCGACTCGCTGCGCCCATTGCGCTCGCGCAATTCGGATTGATGACGATGAGCCTCGTCGACACGGCCGTGCTCGGTCGCGTGTCGAAGGTGGATCTCGCCGCGGCCGCGCTTGGACGCAACATGGGCTTCGCCGCGCAGACGCTCTCGATGGGTCTCGCGATGGCGCTCGAGCCGCTCGCGTCGCAAGCCGTCGGTGCGGGCGATCCCAAGCGCGCGTGGCGCGCGTTTCGATCCACGCTCACGACGATCGCGCTCGCCTGGTTTCCGACTGTGCTCGTTGCGCTCGCGTCGACGCTCGCGCTTCCGGCGCTCGGCGTCGATGAGGCGGTCACGTCGCGGACGCGGCAGTTCCTCGTCGCGTGGGCGCCGGGGCTCTTCGCGTTTCCGTGCTTCATCGCCGCGAAGACGTATCTGCAAGCGCACTCGCTCACGCGGCCGGCGCTCGTCGCGTCGATCGTCGCGAACGTGGTGAACCTCGTCGTGTGCAGCGCGCTCGTGCGCGGCGACGACGCGCTCGTCGCCATCGGTCTTCCGCGAATGGGTTTGCCGAAGCTCGGCGCGCTCGGGAGCGGTCTCGCGCTCACGGTCGCGGGCGTGCTGCTCGCGGTGATGGTGCTTCGCGCCGCGTTCGCGCTGCGTCCCGCGTCGCTCGAAGGGTCGCGCGAAATTCCGAAGCGCGAGATCGTGCGCGTGGGTCTGCCCGTCGGCGCGCAGATGCTCGCCGAGGTCGGCGTGTTCGCGCTCGTCAGCGTGCTCACGGGTCACTTCGGTTCGGCGGTGGTGTCGGCGAATCAAATCGCGCTCGGCCTCGCGAGCTTCACGTTCATGGGCGCGCTCGGCGTGAGCGGCGCGACGGCCGTGCGCGTCGGTCATGCCATCGGCGCAAAAAATCGCGCGGATGCACGGCTTGCGGGCCTCACGGGAATCGGCCTCGGCGCGATCGCGATGGGCTCGGGCGCGATCGTCTTCGCCACGGCGCCCGAGTTTCTCGTTCGCCTCTTCACGCACGACGAAGAGATCGTCACGCTCGGTGCGGCGCTCGTGCGCGTCGCCGCGCTCTTTCAGCTGTTCGACGGGATGCAAGCCGTGGGCGCAGGCGCGCTGCGCGGCGCGGGCGATGTGCGCTTCGCGTTTGGCGCGGGCATCGTGAGCTATTGGGTCATCGGTCTTCCGCTCGCGCTCTGGTTCGGCGTCGCGAAGAGCCACGGCGCGCTCGGGATGTGGTGGGGCCTTTCTGCGTCGCTCATCGCCGCGGCGCTGATCTTCCTCGCGCGCTTCATCGCGATCACGCGATCGCGCCCGGAGCTGTTGTTTTCTCCTACCCCGGCCTTAGATTGACCGTGAAGGTCATGAAGGTCATCGCGTTTCTTCTCTGTGCACTCGCGATCACCGCCGCATGTGGACCCATCGAGCGCGGCGCATCGCGCGACCCTCGCAAGTGCGAGCTCGACCCGAACTGCGCGCGCAAACCCGGCAACGTCAACGACTGCGCGACGTCCTGCGCCGACAGCTACGACTGCATGCAGCGGTGCCACCAAGTCACCGGGCAGTGAAATAAATCCAGCGCGTGCGGCGAAGCTCTCCTATGGGCGTCGTTGCGAACGTCGTGGGGGTGATCGCTTTCGTCACGCTCGGCACGCTCGTGCTGCGCACGCTCGAGCGCTTCTTCGCGCCGCGTACGGCTACTGGTGAGCGCCTTCGAACGCGGCTCTTCGCGCGCGAGCGACTCACGGACGTCGCGCACATCGCGTTCAATCAAATCGTCACGCAGCGCCTCGTGAAGCTCTTCGCGCTCGGTGTGATCGTCCTGTTCGTCGTCGTGTTTCGTCTTCCGCACGATCCATCGCATCTCTACGACGTGTGGCATCGCGATGTGCGGCTCGCCCGCCGTCCACTCGTCGTGCAGGTCCCGCTCGCGACCGTCTTCGCGGACCTCGCCGGATACTGGACGCACCGCTGGCTTCATCACGGAAGGCTCTGGCGCTTTCACGCCGTGCATCACTCCTCGCGCGCGCTCGATTGGCTCGCGGGTGCGCGAAATCATCCCGCGGCGGAGGCGTTCACGACGGTCGTCGTCCTCGCGTCGATGCTCGTCATCGGCTTCGATCCGCGCGTGCTCGCGGTGACGGCGCCGCTCGGAATCTACGCCGTGCTTCTGCACGCGAACGTCCGATGGGGCCGAAGCTTCATGCGCTACGTCATCGCGACGCCGCTCTTTCATCGCTGGCATCACGCGCACCCCGATGCGCTCCCCGAAGGACTCAAGCACGGCGTGAACTTCGCCGGGCTCTTCCCATTCTGGGATTTGCTCTTCGGAACGTTCCACGCGCCGCCGCGCGATCCCGAGGTATTTGGCGTGGATGACGGCGCGGACGAGCCCGTGCCGCAGCGGTTCCTTTCGCAGCTCGCGTTTCCTTTTCGTCGGCGCGATGTATCCTCGGCGTGATGCGTAGGCTCCTCGTTCTTCTCTCGATCGCGATCGCGCTCGTCGTAGCGTCACCCGCGTTCGCGCAAGGCCAGCCGCGCACGCAGAAACAGAAGATCGAAGAGGCCACGCCGCATTTCCAAAAAGGCGTCGAGCTCTACGACGAAAACGATTTCTCCGGCGCGCTGATCGAGTTCAAGCGCGCGTACGAAATCGCGCAGGATTATCACGTCCTCTTCAACGTCTCGCAGACGTACTACCAAATGCAGAACTACGCGGGCGCGCTCGACGCGTTCCAGCGTTACCTCAATGAGGGCGGGGCGAACGTCGCGCGCGACAGGCGGCAGTACGTCGAGAAGGAAATCCAAAAGCTCAAAGGGCGCGTCGCGCTCGTGCGCATCGCCGTGAACGTGGCCGGCGCCGACATCACCGTCGACGACGAGAAGGTCGGCACGTCACCGCTCGATCATCCCGTCACCGTCAGCCAAGGCAAACGCAAGATCATGGCGACGCTCGCAGGCAAGCCCCCCGCGACGAGCATGATCGAGGTCGCCGGCGGCGACTCGCCATCCATCTCGCTGCAGATCGACACCTCGGGCTCGTCGACGACGAACAACCCGCCGCCTCCACCTCCGCCGCCCGTCGAGACGCGCCGGCGCGTTCCGTGGATCGCGTGGGGAATCGCCGGCGGGCTCTTCGCCGTGTGGGGCGCGACCGGCGTCACCGCGCTCGTCTTCTCGAGCACCGCGCAGTCGAGGCTCAATACGTACGGCTCGAGCGCCGACGACATCAAGAGCGCGCAAAACACCGCGGGCGCATTCGCGCTCGTCAGCGACATCTCGCTCGGCTGCACCATCGTCGCTGTCGGTGTCGCCACGGTCATGACGCTCCTCGCGAAGCCGGAGCCGGTGGAAAAGAGAGTACGACTCGCACGGCATCAGCGCGCACTTCATCGTGTCGCCCATGGGAGCGGGAGTCGTCGGGACGTTCTGAATTTTTTTCGGGGCCCCTCCCAGCCGTGCTCGCCGTCGTGCTCGGCCGTGCTCGGCGGGCGATGTGTGCATTCTACACGTTTCCGCCTGCGCGCGGCTCTGCGCGCGACGGCTGCGCGCGGCTGACCTCCCCACGGCGTCGCTCCGCGCCGCCGGGGAGGTACGGATGCGAGCTCGCTCCACGCCCTAGCGAGATGGAGAGAGCAAACGCGCTCGGAGCGCTTCGTGCGACATCGGTAGCGCGATGAATCGCGCGGCAATCGATGGGCGCTCGCGATCGAGGCGCGCTTTCGTTTCCGCGTCGGTCACGAAGAGGATGCGATCGCGAAGCTCGCCACGTAGCTCGATCAGCAACTTGTAAAACCGCTGAAACCGCTCCGCGTCGCCGCGCCGAACGAAAACGAAGATGACCCAGTCGACGCGTCGTTGCGTGACGAGATCGACCGCGCTCGATCCATCGTCACAGATCACGACCTCTGCATCATCCAGCGCGGTGCGCACTTCGCGACCGAATCCACGCTTCGTGTCGACGACGACGACGCACGGCAGATCGGGTTCGGCGCCAAGCATCGACGCAATCGGAGGGCCGTTTGCCGCGGCGAGGATCGCATCGATGTCCGCGTCGCTGAGCTCGCGTCCAACGCGATGCACGAACGGAAAGCGCGTCCGTCCGTTCGTCGCGAAGAAGAGGCGACCGACATAGCGCGGTTGGCACGTGAGAGATGGCGCGAGCTTCACGGCATCGCGCACGTCGAGGTCCAATACGACGACGTCCGCGGCGCGATCGCGATTCGACCACCACCAGCTTTGTGCCGCATCGAACGCGGTTGGATCGCGATGCACGGCGATGCCTGGTCCGGCGCGCGCCGCGAGCTGCGTGGCAATGGACCGCTCTCGCTCCACGACGAGGATCGTGCGGCGGGCGCGCGCTTCTTCTTCGATGACGAGCGGGCCATCGAGGACGACGGCCGGACGCGATGCAACGCTTCGTTCGGCGCGAGCACGCTCCACATCGTCGAGCGCGATGGGCGTAGCACTTCCAATCGATGGTGAAGTTCCGACCGCGGGATCGAAGACCCAGACGCGCGCTTGCTCGTCGGGTCGAAGCAGCTTCATCACCTCGAGGTGAACGCGCCACGTCGCGCAATCGCGCACGGCGACGGCGATCTCGAATGGATCAGCGGCACCCGCGGGCGGCAAGATTCGCCATGCCCCTTCGAACCCAGGCGCGGACTCCACCAAGAAAAGGACATCGCGCTCGAGATCCGTGAGCAACACTCGCCTCACGGACAGGCGAACGTTCCCGTCATCTTCTGCGTGGGCGAATCGTAATAGCGCCCCGACGCGGTGAACACGGGGTTCCCGCTTCCGTCCGTCGAGACGCACCACACGGTGATGTCGCTGAGCGCTTCGTGCTTCGCGAGATCGAAATCGAGCGGGCCGGACGCGCCGTCGATGTCGATCGCGTTGCCGCTCTCGAGAACTTGAAACGCGGATTGGATGTTCGCCGCGCCGACCGGCGACTTCGTTCCGCCGACCATCTTCGACATCGCGCCTGCGATGTTCGCGCCCGTGACGGGCTGCGTGCCGAGCGAGACGATCGCGTACGCGATGAGATAGAGCGAGTCGTACGCGCCCGCCATGCCGAACACGTTCGCTTGCGCCTTGTATTTTCCTTGGTACTGGATGTTGAACGCGCCGAAGAGCGTGTTGTTCGTTCCGGGGACCGTGCCGCGGATGCGCTGGCGGAGCGGATCGTTTCCCGCGACGGCCGTGAGTAGCTCGGGTTTCTCGCCGGCGTCCGAAAACAAATAGAGCGGGCGCGGCGTGGCGCCGGGCCAGTTCGTTTCGATCGGCGTGAGGAACTTCGTGATGATCTCCGTCGTGCCGATGCCGACGATGAGGTTGTCCTTGTCGGCGACGACCGTCGCGGCGGCGGTGCTCGGGTCGAGCGCGGTGGCGTCGTATTGGAGCGGAGAGAAAAATCCGTTGTTCGACGAGTCGCTGACCGCGACACCGTTGAGCATGAGGCTCGCCGTGACCGCCGTGAAGAGGCCGGTGCCGTACGTGTTGTTCTGGTACGCGATCGCGAGCTTCACCTTCGGGATGGTCGGGTTCTGCGCTTTGAAGAGCGTCTCGATCGCGCCGACTTGATCTTGCATCGCGATCGCTTGGACCGTGTCGCTCGGCGCGGTGCGCCAGAGGAGGACGTTCAGGCCGCTCAGTGACGTGCTCGTCGCGGACGGCGTGATGACGAAGACGCCCGCGGGGATCGTGGAGCTCTGCACGACGGCCGTGACGAGGCCGCTGCCGCCGGGGCCGATGATCGCGGGCACGCCGATGTCGACGAGGTGATTCGCGGCCTTCGTCGCGGTCGTGTTGTCGGAGCCGTCGTCGCACTCGACGAGGACGAGCGGGCGCGGTTTCCCGCCGCTCCCACCGGGCAACCCGACGACGGTTTGTTTGAAGTCATCGAGCGCGAGCTCGACGCTCTGCATGCGCGCGCTGCCGCTCGACTGGTTCACGCCGGTGAGCGTGAAGAGCCCACCGATGACGATCGCATCGTCGTTCGAGGGATCGCCGTAGACCTTCGTGCACTCCGTCGAGAGGAGCGCCTCGCACGTGAGCGTGTCCTTGCGACAGATCGCGGCCTGCCCGCCGTTGCGCGTCGTACAGTCGGCGTTCGTCGTGCACGCGCCGCCCGGGCCGACGCACACACTGTTCAAGCACGTGAGCTTCGCGCCGCCCGCGTCGAATCCGCGCGCCGTGCAGTCGTCGTCCGTCGTGCACTGCACTTGCCCATGAACGACGAGGAGCGAGCACGCCGCGAGCAGCGGCACGGCAGCGACCGCGACGCGACCCACGCTCAAGGACATTGGTACGTTCCCGCCATTGGCCCGACTTCGAATCATACGAGCGCGTGGAGTCGGCGAACTGCGGATTGTTCGAGCCATCGAGGCCGACGCACCACACGTCGATGTCGCTCGGCGCCTCGTGCTGGGTCGTATCGAAATCGAGCGGGCCGCTCGCGCCGTTGATGTCGATCGACGCGCCGCCGCCGAGCGTCGTGAAGGCGTTCTGGATGTTCGCGGTGCCGACGTCGATCGCCGCTCCGCCGATCATCTTGTCCATGCCGCTCGCGATGCCCGTTCCGTCGACGGGCTTCGTCCCGAGCGACGCGAGCGCGTACGCGAGGAGATAAATCGAATCGTATGAGCCAGCCATGCCGAACACGTTCGCGGGCGTCCCGTTCTTGCCTTGGTACTTCAAGCTGAACGCTTGAAAGAGCGGGTTGTTCGTTCCCGGCACCGTTCCGCGCACGCGCGTGCGCACGGTCGCGTGCGCCGTGATCTCGTCGAGGAGCTCTTGCACTTCGCCGCCGTCCGACAAGAGATAATACGGGCGCGGTGGAGGCGTCGTGCCGCCCGGCCACGACGACTCGATCGTGTCGAGCCCGCTCGAGACGACTTCGTTCGTGCCGAAGAGCGCGACGATGTTCGGTTGGAACGCGACGATCTGCGCGACGGCTGACGCGAGATCGGATCCGTCTGCGGCGTATTGAATCGGTTTGAAGTTGCCCGAGTTCGACGCGGCGCCGACGGGCGCGCCGTTGATCTGGAGCGAGCCCGTCACGGCGGTGAAGAGGCCCGAGCCGTACGAGTCATTCTTGTATAATACAGCCAATTTGATCGTGGAAATGCCTGCCGCGGTGGCGATCTCGCCGACGGACAAACGGAGCGGAACGGCTTGGATGTTGTCCGACGGCGACGTGCGCCAGAAGTATTGCGAGATGCCCGAGAGCGTCGCGCTCGTCGCCGCGGGGCTGATGAGGAGCACCTTGTTCGGGATGGTCACGTTGTTGATGACGGCCGTGACGAGGCCGCTCGAGTCGGGGCCGAGGATGGCGGGCACGCCGACGTCTTCGACGAGGTGCGTCGCGGAGCGCTGCGCGATGGTGTTGTCGGCGGAGTCGTCGCACTCGACGACGACGAGCGGACGCGGCTTGCCGTCGCTCGATCCGGGGAGACCGACGACCGTGTTCGTGAAGTCGTCGAGCGCGAGCTCCGCGCTCTGCCGCTCCGCGATGCCCGAGCTCGCGTTGGTTCCTTTGAGCGAGAGGATCGAGCCGAGCACGATCGAGTCGTCGTTCGCGTAGTCGCCGTAGACGGCCGCGCAGTCTTGCGAGAGGAGCGTCGCGCACTTGCGGGTGTCTTTGCGGCAGATCGCGGGCGAGCCGCTCGTCGCGCAGTCGGCGTTCACGTTGCACGCGCCGCCCGGACCGACGCACACCGTGTTGACGCAATGAATCGCCGCGCCGCCCGCATCGAACCCGCGCGCCGCGCAGTCTTGGTCGACCTTGCACTGCACGCCGCTCGTCTGGACGATGAGCGAGCAGGCGGCGACCCCCACGAGCCCACTCACGAATGCGGCGTGCCGCAAGAAAGCCATCACGTCGAGGGTAGCATCGTTGTGGCTTGACAAAGCACCTAGCCGCGTCGAGTTTCCGAACGCCATGTCCGACATCAATTCTGGCGCCATCGTTTCACGCCTCAAGGAAGACCGTAAATTCCAGCCGAGCGCCGAGTTCTCCGGCAGCGCGCGCATCAAGTCGCGCGCCGAGTACGACGCGCTCTACAAGCAGTCGCTCGAAGCGCCCGACGCGTTCTGGCGAGAGCAAACGAAGGACCTCGTGTGGCGCAAGCCGTTCGACAAATTCTCGGAGTGGGATCTTCCGCGCGCGAAGTTCTTCGTCGGAGCCAAGTTGAACCTCACCGAGAGCTGCCTCGATCGTCACCTCGGAACCGACGTGCGCACGCGCGCGGCGCTCGTGTTCGAGGGCGAGCCGGGCGACGTGCGGACGCTCACGTATTTCGAGCTTCATCGCGAGGTCGTGCGCCTCTCCGCAGCGCTCGCGGATCTCGGCGTCGTCGCGGGCGATCGCGTCGCGATCTACATGGGCATGGTCCCCGAAGCGGCGATCGCGATGCTCGCGTGCGCGCGTCTCGGCGCGGCGCACTCGGTCGTCTTCGGTGGATTTTCCTCGGAAGCGCTGCGCGATCGCATCAACGACTGCAAGGCGAAGGCGCTCATCACGCAAGACGGCGCATGGCGCCGCGGCAGCGTCGTGCCGCTGAAGGAGATGGCGGACAAAGCGCTCGCGCAAACGCCCTCCATCGAGAGAGTCGTCGTCTACAAACGCATCGGCGAAGCGCTCGCGCCCGTCACGATGCAAGAAGGCCGCGACGTGTGGTGGAGCGACGCGCTCGCGCGCACGCCGAGCGATGCGGCGCGCGCACGCGCGACGAAGCCCGAAGCGTTCGACGCGGAGCACCCGCTCTTCGTCCTTTACACGTCGGGCTCGACGGGCAAACCGAAGGGCGTGCTCCACACGACCGCGGGTTACCTCGCGGGCGCGCACGTCTCGAGCAAGTACATCTTCGATCTTCGCCCGAGCGATCTCTATTGGTGCACAGCCGACGTCGGCTGGGTCACGGGGCACAGCTACATCGTCTACGGGCCGCTCTCGTGCGGCGCGTCGTGCTTGATGTACGAGGGCGCGCCGAACTTTCCGGACTGGGGTCGCTTCTGGAGCATCATCGAGCGCCACGGCGTTTCGATTTTGTACACCGCGCCGACGGCGATTCGCGCGTTCATCCGCGCGGGTGACGACTGGCCGAAGAAGCACGACCTCTCGTCGCTGCGTCTCCTCGGAAGCGTCGGCGAGCCGATCAACCCCGAAGCCTGGGTTTGGTACCATGGTAACATCGGCCGCGGGCGATGCCCGATTGTCGACACGTGGTGGCAGACGGAGACCGGCAGCATCATGCTGACGACGCTCCCCGGCGCAAACTTCAGCAAACCCGGCGCGACCGGGCTCCCCTTCTTCGGGTGCGAGCCGGTCGTCGTGAAGGACGATCAAGGAACGCCCGCGGGAGCGAACGAAGGCGGCAAGCTCGCGCTGAAGCGTCCGTGGCCGTCGATGGCGCGCACGCTCTACGGAGACGACGAGCGCTACAAGCAGGCGTACTGGTCGCAGCTCCCGAACATGTATTTCACGGGCGATGGCGCGCGTCGCGACGAAGACGGCTACTACTGGGTCGTCGGGCGAATCGACGACGTGCTCAACGTCGCAGGGCATCGCATCGGCACCGCCGAGATCGAGAGCGCGCTCGTGAGTCACCCGTCGGTCGCGGAGGCCGCGGCCGTCGGCAAGCCCGACGATCTCAAGGGCCAAGCGCTCGTCGTGTTCGTCACGCTGAAAGGCGGGCAGAGCGCGAGCAAGGAGCTCAAGGACAAGCTCACGCAGCACATCGACAAGGAGATCGGAAAGTTCGCGCGACCGGATCAAATCCGCTTCACCGATTCGCTTCCGAAGACGCGCAGCGGGAAGATCATGCGGCGGCTCTTGAAAGAGGTCGCGTCGGGCGCGCTCGAGACGAAGGGCGACACGTCGACGCTCGAAGACTTGAGCGTGCTCGCGAAGCTGCGCGAAAAAGACGAGGACTGACTGCGTCAGCGCATCTTGCTCTTGGTCGCGATGATCGCGGTGATCGCGCTCACGGCGGTCGCGCTGTACATCGACGCGCGGCGTGAAGGGAGCGAAGCGCTCGCGGACTTCGCGCGCGATCAAGCGACGCTCGCGGACGTGGTCGCCTCTTCGAGCACGACGCCGAAGATCGGCGAGCTCATTCTCGAGCGCGACGACGACGGCCACCTCACCAAGCCCGACGGCATCGCGATCGACTCGCCGCCCATCGCGGAGGCGATCGCGCGCGGCGATCGAACGGTCACGCTGACGCGTCCGCAAGCCGCGGCGCTCGGGTTGCCGGAGCGCACCGCGGTCGCGGGCATCGGTCGTCGCGCGAACGGGCACGCGGTCGCGGTGGTCGCGTCGGCGCTCCACGTCCGCGATCGCGTGATTCGCGCGGAGCGTCGACTGCTCCTCGGCATGGTGCTCGTGTCGCTCGTCGTGTTCGGTTTTGGCGGCATCGCGCTGCGGCTCGAGCGCAAGGAGCGTTTCCTCGAGCGCGACGAGCAGCTCGTGCGCGCGGACAAGCTCGCGACGATGGGCGCATTCGCGACGGGCATCGCGCACGAGATCGCAACGCCGCTCGGAGTCATCGCGACGCGCACCGAGATGCTCGCGCCGCGCGAAGGAGACGAGCGCACGGCGCGCGCCGCGAAGAGCATCACCGAGCAAGTGGAGAAGATTCGCGGCATCATCGAGAGCTTCCTCTTGCTCGCGCGTGGCGAGCACGCGGCGCACGTCCTCGTCGACGCGCGCGAGCTCGTCGCGTCTGCGAGCGAGATGGTCCAGCACCGCTTCGGCGCGGCGGGCATCGCGCTCGACGTGAAGGACGATGGTCACGCCGCGCGCGTGTCGGGCGAGAAACGCCTCCTCGAGCAAGCGCTCGTGAACTTGCTCCTCAACGCATGCGACGCGAGCGAGCGCGGCCAGCATGTGCGGCTCGACGTGCAGAGCGATGGCGAGCACGTACGCTTCGTCGTCGCCGACGATGGCGCGGGCATCGCGGCGGACGTCGCCGCGCGCGCGACCGAGCCGTTCTTCACGACGAAGCCCGCGGGCCGCGGCACGGGCCTCGGGCTCGCGATCGTCAACGAGATCGCCAAGCATCACCAAGGCCGCTTCACGATCGCGGCGCGCGACGGTGGAGGGACCGACGCGTGCCTCGAGCTACCCGAGCGCTCCGTCGCGAAGGAGAAGGCCGCGTGAAGAATCGCGTGCTCGTCGTCGATGACGATCGCGAGATGTGCGCGGCGCTCGTCGAGGGTCTCGCGTCGCGCGGATACGACGCCGTGGGCGCGACGTCGAGCGACGAGGCGCGCGCGCTGCTCGGCGAGCCCTTCGATGTGCTCGTGACCGATCTGCGCATCCCCAAAACGTCCGGGCTCGAGCTCGTGGAGGAGTCGCGCCGCGTCGCCCCTTCGCGACCCGTGATCGTGATGACGGCGTTCTCCGCCGTGGACACCGCGGTCGAGTCGATCCGGCGCGGCGCGTACCACTACCTCACCAAACCATTCAAGCTCGACGAGCTCGAGCTGTTCATCGCGCGCGCGGTCGACGAAGCGCGCCTCCGCGAACGCGCGCAGAGCCTCGAGACGGCGATGCGCGATCGCTTCTCGCTCGGGAGCATGACGTTCGCGTCGAAGTCGATGCAGCGCGTGTTCGACCTCGTGACGCGCGTCGCCGCCGCCGACGCGCCCGTTCTCATCACGGGCGAGACGGGCACGGGAAAAGGAATGCTCGCGCGCGCGCTCCACGCGGAGAGCCGCCGCGAGGGCGCGTTCGTCACGGTGAACTGCGCCGCGCTCCCCGAGACGCTCCTCGAGAGCGAGCTCTTCGGCCACAAGAAGGGCGCATTCACCGGCGCGATGCAGAGCCGCGATGGTCTCATCGTTCAAGCGAGCGGCGGCACGCTGCTGCTCGACGAGATCGGCGAGATGGCGCTCCCGCTCCAAGCGAAGCTGCTCGACGTGATCGAGCGAAACGTCGTGCGCCCGCTCGGATCCGACGTGGAGCGCCCGACGGCGACGCGCATCGTCGCCGCAACGCATCGCGATCTGCGCGAGCGCGTCGCGGCTGGCGCGTTTCGGCAGGATCTCCTCTATCGGCTCGAGGTCGTCGTCATCGAGATCCCCGCGCTCAGACATCGCCGAGAGGATCTGCCGCTTCTCATCGGGCGATTTCTCGCCGCATCGCAGGCGCGCCATCCGAGCTCGCCCGTCGTGCGATTCTCCGCCGATGCGCTCGCGACGCTCGTGGCGCACGAGTGGCCCGGCAACGTGCGCGAGCTCGAGAACGTGGTCGAGCGCGTCGTGCTCCTCGCGCACGGACCGGAAGCGGGTACGGCGGATTTGCCCGCGACGCTCGCGGCCGCGCCTCCGCGCGAGATGACGTTCACGGGTCCGATCGTGACGATGCGCGAAGCGCAGAAGCGCTACGCGGCGTACGCCCTCGAGAAGCTCGGCGCGACGAAAGCGCAAACCGCCGAAGCGCTCGGCGTGGACATCAAGACGCTCGCGAAGCTCCTCGCTCCCGACGCACAAGAAGACTAAGAAGCGCACGTGGACCAAGCGCCGAACACGTTGTTTCGCGATCACGCCGCGAACGAGCGCACGCTGCTCGCGTGGGTGCGCACCGGCGTCGCGCTCATGGCGTTCGGCTTCGCGATCGCGCGCTTCGGTTTGTTCCTGCGCGAGGTCGCCGCGGTGCAAGGCACGCCAGGCGCGCCGCACTTCGGCTCGGGTTGGTTCGGGCTCGCGATGGTGGTGCTCGGGCTCGTCACGAACACCGCGGCGACGCTCCGCTACATTCGCATCAAGCGAGCGCTCGATCGACGCGAGACGATCGAGCCGAGCTCGACGCTCGTGTACATCGTCGGGATCGGCTCCGTGCTCGTCGCCGCGGTGATGACCGTGATCCTCGCGCGTACGTTTTGAGCGTCACTCGTCCGTCATGAGCGCTTCGATGCGCGCGGCGTGCGTGTGGTCGAGCTTCGCGGCGCGCGCGAAGAGCTCGCTCGACGGAATCGGCGCGCTCCCGAACGTGCGCCACACGACGACGCGCGCGACCGCGTCCCGCGCGAGGACGCCGGCAAAGACACCCGCGCTGCACGCGAGCGCGACGAAGACTCCGAGCTTCTGGCCCACCACGGGAAGACCCGCGAGCACGAAGGACATGGCGAGCGTGCCGACCGCGACCAGTGCGAACACGATCCAAAATGCGACCGTGCGCGCGCGCGTGAACGTCGCGAGCCGCGTCTGCCGCAATGCCGCCGTCCGAATGCGCACCGCGAGATAGAGCTCGAGCGCGCCCTTCTCGATCGGCGTGCTCTTCTCGCGCGCCGCAATGCGCTCGACGCGTGCGCGGTGCGCGGCGAGGAGCTCACCCGGCGCGAGCGCGAGAGACACCACATCGATGTGCTCGCGCGGGTGATGCATCGGAATGATGCGACCCACGCGAAACGCGATGGGCCGTACGCGCGAAGTCTCGGTCGAGATCATCGTCCCGTTCTCGAGCACCGTCCAAAACGAAAGACCGTCGCCGCCGTAGCGCCCGATGTTGGAGAGGACGCACGTGGTCGTTTCGTGGGGACCGCGAAGCACCTCGCCGACCCACGCCCACGGATGCTCTCCCTCGAACAAAGTCCCGACGAATCCCGCGTGCGAAAACCCGAGCGCGCGCATCTGCTCGCGAAGCGGCTCGCCGACCTTCACGAGCCGCGCGGCGCCCGCGTGGTTCGACATGTCGCAAACGAGCACCTCGCTCGAAGGCTTGGCGGCCGCGATTGGCGCGGGGGCGCGTTCGCGCGGCTTTCGCTCGATGGTTGCTGCGTCCACGCCGAGCCGCGCGAGCGGGTCTTGCTTGTAGAATGCAACCAATTGGTCGTAGAGCTCCGGGTGATTCGACGCGAGCTTCTGCGGCTTCTCGAAGAACGTCTCGGTCACGACGGCGAAGAACTCGGCTGGGTTCGTTGCGCCATACGCGTCGATGTCCGAGCGCACGCCATCGTCGACGTCTTTTTGAAGCGTCGCGTACTCCTCGCCGAGAACCTTCGCCCATGCTCCGTACGCCGCGCGCTTCTCCAAGATGGGCGCGCCGTCCGCCGCGCCGTCTTCTTGATCGAGCTGGTGCGCGAACTCGTGCAGGACGACGTTGTGCCCGTCCGCGTCGCTCGTCGCGCCGCCGCGCACCGCGTCCCACGAAAGCACGACGACTCCATCTTGCATGCGACTCGCCGAGCCGCGTGTGCTCCTCCTCGACGACGACGCCGTGGCCCGCGTGCTTCCGGTTCTTCGCGCGGTACGCGTGGGGATAAACGAGGATGACGTCGCACTCGGGGAAATAATCCGTTTCGCGATGAAGGAGCAGCAAGCACGCTTGCGACGCGATCGTCACACGGATCTCGTCGGTGATCTCGAGCCCAGCGCACCCCTCGAATTTCTTCTCCGCCAAGAACACGCGGACGTGCCCAAGGAGCTCGCGCTTCTCCTCCTCGGACAACTTCGAGAAATACGGAAAGCGCTTCTCGATGATCGCGACGCGCTCGGGCTCGAAGGGCTCCGCGCGGAGCGTCTCTCGTTTGTGTTTGCGCGTCTCGAGGAGACTCACGCCGGAGCCTGGTTGATCACCGCGAGAAACCCTTCACCGTATTGCTCGATGCGGCTCGGGCCGAAGCCGTGCACGCCGTCGAGATCGCCGAGCGTGCGCGGGCGCTTCTTCACGAGGTCGACGAGCGTGCGATCGTGCGCGACGACGTACGCGGGGACCTGCCGTGCGCGCGCGATCGACGCGCGGTGATCGCGCAGGCGAACGAAGAGCGCATCGCTCGCGATGGAATCGGGCACGGCCTCTTTTTTCTTCGGCCTCCGCTGGCTCGGCGTCGCTTGGAGAAGGCGCGACGGGAGCAGCATGCGTATCGGCGCGACGCCGCGCATCGCGTCCCATCCGCTCTTCGTCACGAAGGGGACGGGGTGCTCCGTCGGCGTGAGGTCGATCCAGCCCGCGGCGAGGAGCGCGCGGAGCAGCGCCGTCACCCACTCGATGCGCTCTTCTTTGAACAAGCCGAACGTCGAGAGGCGCGTGAAGCCGAAGCGGCGCGTGCGCTCGTCGTCGACTCCGACCAGCATGCTCGCGACGGCGGCCATGCCCGCGCGGCGATTCGCGCGCGCCACGCCGGAGAGCCCCTTTTGGACGATCACCTTCGTCGCTTCGCGCGCGCTCTCGTCCTCGCTGTCGACGGAGGCTTCGTTCTCGCACACGTCGCAGTGGCCGCACCCGCCGAGGAGCTCGCTCTCGTCGCCGAAGTAGCGGAGCACGAAGTCGTGACGGCACGTGCGCGCGTCGAGGAACGTGAGGAGCTCGCGAAAGAGCTTCCACGCGCGCGCGACTTGCTCGGGCGTCGAGTCCCCATCTCGACCAAGCGGCGGCGGAGCGAGATGTCCGCGCCGCTGCACATGAGGAGACCGTGCGCCTCGTGGCCGTCGCGGCCCGCGCGGCCCACCTCTTGGTAATACGCTTCGATCGACGAGGGCGGCTGCGCGTGGATCACGACGCGTACGTCATCGCGGTCGATGCCCATGCCGAACGCGTTCGTCGCGACGACCACGTCGAGCTCTTTCTTGGCGAACGCGTTCGACACGCGCGAGCGCTCTTCGGCCGAGAGGCCCGCGTGATAACAGCCGACGCGCCAGCGAGGCTCGCTCAGCTTCTCTGCGAGGTCCTCCGATTTTTTTCGCGTCGCGCAGTAGACGATCGCAGCGCCGGCCGGTGCGCCCGCGCCGAGCGCGCGGAGGAGCGAGGCGCGAACGCGCTGCTGCACGTCGCGCGGACCGTCCACCGCGCACGCCGTGAGGTGCAGATTCGGACGCGCGAACCCGCGCAAGATGACGTCGTGCTTGCCCTGCTCGAAGCCGAGGTGCTGCACGATCTCGCGGCGCACGTCGGGCGTCGCCGTCGCGGTGCACGCGAGGACGCGCTCGGGCTTCAGCGTTTCGAGCAGCGCGCCCACGCGCAAATAATCGGGACGAAAATCGTGTCCCCATTGCGAGATGCAGTGCGCCTCGTCCACCGCGATGAGCGACGGCTGCGCGCGCTTCACCATCTCGACGAACTGCGAATTGCCGAGACGCTCGGGCGCCGCGTACACGATCTTGTACTCGCCGCGCATGAACGCGTCCTCGCGCGCGCGCCGCTCCGGGAAAGACAACGTCGACGCGATGTACGTCGCCGCGATGCCTCTCGCTTCGAGCGCGTGGACCTGATCTTCCATCAGCGCGACGAGCGGCGAGAGCACGATGGTCACGCGCGGAAGCACGACCGCGGGGAGCTGATACGTGAGCGATTTGCCGCCGCCCGTCGGCGCGACGACGAGCACGCGGCCCGACCCATCGAGGAGCGCGCGCATCGCGTCGCGCTGCCACGGGCGAAGCGCGGCGAGGCCGAACGTGGGAGAGAGGCGAGCCTCTGCGTCGAGGAGGAGAGACGAACCGGACAAGTCGAGCGCCATCATGGCCACAAACGCAGGAGCAACGCACGTGCCGATGCGAAAGCCCGAAATTTTCGCGATCGCGCCTGGCCGCGGCCGGCCCGACGCCCGACGCCGGCCCACGTCACGGCAGCGGCGTCGTGGACTCGACCATCAGCTGAAGAGAGGTCGAATACGTTCCCGAGCCCGTGTGGGGTTGAAGATGGCTGCCCTGCACGCGCACCTTCGTGCCGGTCACCCGCGGCGTTTCAACCGCCAGCGTGATGCGATCGACGCCGTCCATTCGCGCGTCGCTCCAGTCGCCCCAATAATCATCCCCAGACCGGATGACGCAGATGGGCGCGCTCAAGGCGAGCACCGTCGTGGGCGTAATGTTGTCGTGCCAAATGAAAGAGCCCTGCTCGATCGTGCCCGTGAGCGTGATCTTGTCCGCGCTCATCACGCATTTCAGGTTGGCATCCGTGACGAGATCGCTCTCCTCGACGACTTTCCAGCCGCCATCGCTTTTGTCCATGACGAGATAAGAGGGATGGACGGCGTTCTTGTCCTTCTTCCGGAACGAGACCTTCGCGCGCGTCGCCTGCGGCCACTCGACGCGAATCGAGTCGATGTCCTGATGAAAGGAGGGATCCTTCGCGAGCGCCGCTTTCATCTTTGCGCAGTACGTCGCGTTGTCGACCATGAGACCGTAGAACCGCACGTTCGATCCATGCATCGCAGCGAGCGCGGCGATGTCTTTGGCGTTGATGGCATCGTTCCATTTCTTGGCGATGTCCTTCAACGGAAGGTTCGGGTCGACCTCGGCAGCGGCGCTCGCAGAGGGCGCAGCGGCCGCCTCGACAGCCGTCATGGGCGGAGGTGATGGTGGCGGTGGCGGAGCGTCGCGCTTGCACGCGCAGACGCCGATCAGACCGAGCATCGTCAAGAGCTTCGCCGCGTGAGCGAACATCACGGCGAAACGGTGCACGCGAGCGGCTCGGCGATCTTCCCCTTGCCGTCATCCGGCGTCCGGAAGCTCCAACCGAAGAGCGTCTTGCCATCGCGATACAACACGACATTCGTGCCGTAGCTCGTGAATGCGAACCCGGTGGTGCAGAGCGCGCCGCTCGCCATCGCGTGCGTGATGCGTTGTTGGATGTTCACCGCGCGCGCGGGTTTCTTGTCCGCGTAGTCGACCGTCGCGTGCACCGTTCCGCCGTGCGTCGCCATCAGGAAGCTCTCCGCATAGGGCGCGTGCGGATCGCACGTCGCGTCCATCGCCGCGGGATCGGGCGCGATGGGCATCGGCATCTCGTTCGGCATCGGCGCCGTCAGCGGATAGAAGATGAGGCCCTCGTGCGTGTTGGTCGAGATCCACGAGCGACCGCCGCCGCGAATGATCGACACGTTCGCGTCGTTCGCGCCCGTCGCGATCCATGCGCGCTGTTGCCACGTCGCGCCGTCCGTCGTCCAGGTGAGCCGAGCCATCTGGCGATCGGGCGTGTCGAAGAGCAGCCACGCGTTTCCGAGGTGCTGCGCTTGCGAGATCATCGTGTGCGCGGGCGGCGACATGCGATCGATCTTGCCGTCTTCGTGGACGAAGAGGAGCTGGGCCGCATCGGTCGATTGATACAGCATGCCGCCCGGCGCGATCTGCACGTCGCCCGTGAAGCCGTAGCTCGCGACGCGGAACGGCGCGAGCTTCGGGAGCTTCGTGTGTTGAACACGCCCGGTCTCGAGCGAGAACGACGCGAGCTCGACGTCGACGGGCAAGCCGGGCTTCGACGAGAAGCGCCCCGCGACGATTCCATCGCCGAGCCAGCGCGCGCCCATCACGTGCTGCACTTCCTTCGGGGTCGCGGGCTGCGCGTCGAGCATCGCCACGCGGCGCACCGACGAGCGACCGCCGACGACGAGCGTCTTGAACGTCGCCGAGTCCTCCAGCAAATACCAGCGCACGTCGCGCGACTCGTTGATGTTGTCGAGCGCGGGCACGTTCGCCACGTGCGTTCCGGCGCCGGACACCTTGCACGCGATCGTCATCGGTGGTGGCGCAACGGTGATCCTGCGGTTCGGATCCGAATCGACGTGCTCTTCGGGGATCTCGGCGACTGCGGTGATCGTCGGCGTCGCGGCGCGCGATTTCGAAATCGAGATCCCAACCGATTCGCTGCGCGTCGCCGACGAGACATCCCGCGCTCGAGCACTCCGGATCCTCGCCGCCGTTCGCCGCGACGCGCGACCACGTGACGCCGCCGTCCGACGTCTCCCAGCCGAACGCCTTGCCGTCCATCACGACGCCCTTCGCGCCCGCGAACGCCATCGACGAGAGGTCCGAGTCCGTCGTGAGCTTCTGCAAGAAGAGCGTCGGGAGCTTTTTGCCGGCGGCGTCGCGTCGATCGAGAACGACCGCCGATTTTCCTCCATCCCAGTGGAACGCGTGGAGCGTTCCATCCGTGGTCACCGTGAGGACGGCGTGCGACGACTCCTCGATGGCGAGCGGATCGGCAAGCGGCTTGAACTTGTTTTGCGAGAGACGCGACTCGTAGATGGAGAGATCGCCGTCGTGCGTGCCGGCGACGTAGACTTTGTCGCGCGCTTCGTCGAACGCGAACGCCTTCGTCGGCGCGAACGAATCGGTGAAGAGGAGCTCTTCGAACGCGCTGCCTCCCGCGACGCGAATCATCGGCGAGCCGCAATTGTCCGCGCCCGAAACGGCGCAAAGGGGCGGCACGTACGCCCAACCTTTCGGGCCCGCGAGCACGTGGCTCGTGCCGTCGCCGGAGTCGCCGCCTTCGAGCTTGCCCGCGGTCTTCCAAGTCGTGCCGCTGTCCGAGCTCGTGAAGATCGTCGTCGTCGGAGCGTTCTCGTCGGTGTCGTCGTCGACGCGCAAGAAGACGACGTTCGATCCATAAGCCGAGACGCGATCGGCGAGGCGCGCGGTCGATGCGAGCTCGGGGACTTTGGCGAACGCGCCAGGCGCCCTTCCGAGCGCGGTCGATCGAACGTGCACGTCGTGCTTGCCGTCTTTCTCTTTGCGCTGGAGCTCGAGGAGCGTGTCGCCCGCAAGCACGTGAACGCGCTCGGTGTCGCCGGCGGGCGGCGGGTTCGCCACCGCGAGCGTCGAGAGTTTTTGCGGCGTGTCGTCCGTCGGGACGAGCGCGTCGCCGACGAGCTTCGTGTACGTGTGGTTGTAGCCTTCGACGAAGAATCCGCCACGCGCGTCGTCGATGCAACGCTTCACGCCCATCGCGGGCGATGCGACGGGCGTCCACGTCGCGCCGTCGTCGTGCGTCGCGAAGAGACGTTGAGGAACGTGGATGATCAAGCCGTTGCCGGCGTGATCGATGTCGAAGTCCGATGGGTGCCCGAATGGTTTGGTCGCGCCGGCGTAATTGACGGTCTTCCATGTCGCGCCGAAATCGGACGACCGCACGAATCGCTGATCGGAGAGGAACCCGATGACCGACGCGCGCCCCGTCGCCATGCGCCAGAGCTCGATCTGATGCTCCGGATCCGCGGGACCTTTGCGAACGATCTCGAACGGCCCGAGCGGATCGCGCGAGATGTACGATGCGGCTTCGTGCGAGACGAAGACGTAGCGCTTGTGCTCGTCGCGCATGATGCCGATGAGCCTGTCGGGCGCGAGCGTCTGCGCGTCGGTGGCGGCGCCCGCTTTCACGATCTCGCGACGACCTTGCTCTCCGATCATGAGCATCGTGCCGTCTTCGAGATCGATTTTGTCTTGGATGCCGCTCGCGGGCGTCGCGAAGAACCAGCGCGCGCCGGTCTCGGGTGCGCGCGGCGGCGGCGACGTGACCGATGCGGTCGATGCAGTCACCGCGACCGGCTTCGCGTCCGCACCACACGCGACGATTGCAAACCCGAGCCCCACGACGACGATTCGCATGGGGCCATCCTACACGCGGGTCAGAGCGATTCGAGCTTCAACCGAATCGGGCACGAGTGGTCGCCCGTGCGCTCGCTGTATTGCTGGTGGAATTCCTCGGCCTTGTAGAATACACGCATCGGCTCGATCGACGTCGCGATGGGCTTGGACGCGCGCTTCTGCTCTTCGTCGCGCGAGGCGCGCGCGCTCGAGGCTTGCGCGTCGTCGAACGTGAAGACGACGCTCCGGTAGTTGTCGCCGACGTCGGGGCCTTGGCGGTTCATCTGCGTCGGGTCGTGCATCATCCAAAACGCGGCGAGCAATTTTTCGTACGTGACTCGCGCGGGATCGTATTCGACGAGGACGGTCTCGGCGTGACCCGTCGTGTGCGTGCAGACGTCGTCGTACGTCGGGTTCACCGTGTGGCCGCCGGAGTATCCCGCCGCCGTCGCGACGACGCCGTTCACGTGGCGAAACGCATCTTCGACGCCCCAAAAACATCCCGCGGCGAACGCGGCGAGCTTGTCGTTGCCGGTCGGGACGAGCTTCGCGCCCGTGGCCGTCGCGTGACCGGGATCGGATCCGACGTGCGCGGGCACCGCCGCGGTCGACGCAGACGTTGCCGACGTCGCTGCGGTCGGCGCGGCCTCCGAGTGACAACCCAGCAAGAGCGTGACGAGCGCGAGGCGTTTCATATGCGGATTACGCGCGAGCTGGAGTTTCCGTTTCACGTTATCATTCGATTCATGGACACCTTGACCGCAACGAAGAAGCTTTTTCACGCGATCGTGGTCATCGGCATGGCGACGTCGGCCTCGTCGATGGTGGGATGCTCGAGCGACAACTCTCCCGGCAGCGATGCCGCCGCCGCGAACGACAGCAGCTCGTCGAAGGACAGCGCGGTCACCGACTCGTCGAAGCCCCCAGTCGACGCCGGTGGGAGCGACGGCTTCCCCGCCTGGGTCGGCTGCTGAAAACGATGCGGCGCGCGTGGTGGGCGCGTTCGGACGCTGAAGCGAAAACGATCTCGACCGCGCGCGACGCGGAGATCGACTCGCTCGCACCCGAAGCGCGCACCGCGCTCGCAGCGGTGTGGCAAAAGCGCGGAGGGCTCGAGCTGCAGGTGGGCTCGGCATTCGCGACGGTCGCGAGCGAGCTCGTCGAGCTCGGCGCAGCGCGGCCGGTGATCGAAATCATCGGGCAAGCGGTTCGCGACGAAATCCACCACGCGGAGATCTCCGTCGAGCTCGCCGCGCGCTATCGCGGAGGCGATCCGCTGTGGCCCGCGCCTTCGCCCGTTCACATTCCCGCGTTCGCTCCCGCGACGGGCACGCTGCGCGCGACGCTCCACGTGATCGCTCTCTGCTGCATCAACGAGACCGTCGCGTGCGCGGTGCTCGAAGCCGCGATGTCGCGCGCGAAGAGCCCGCTCGTCCGCACCGGTCTCCAGAGCATCTTGTCCGACGAGATCGATCACGCGCGCGCCGGTTGGGCTCACCTCGCCTCGCCGTTCGTGAGCGCGGAGACGAAGCGCACGCTCCCGCCGTGGATCAAGCGCCTCCTCGCGGGCAAGCTCGACGCGCTCCTCGAAGACGAAGCCCCGATGCCGGGTGAAGCGTTCCCCGATCACGGGATGCTCTCGCGCGAGGCGTTCCGAAAAACGGTGCACGCCGCGCTCGATGACGTCGTCCTTCCGGGGTTCGAGGCCGCAGGCATCGACATCGAGCCCGCGCGGGCGTGGGCGAGCGATCACAAGCGTGACTGACTCAGCCGGCTCAATTTGAACGCCAACCCTTATACCGCCACCCAAAATGGTGTAAGAACCTGTGCCCTTCGTTCTACAAGACACAAATTCAGGAGAGTTACATGTCCCGTTACCGCTTCACGTCCGAGTCCGTCACCGAAGGCCACCCGGACAAACTTTGCGACGCCGTCAGCGACGCGATCCTCGACGCCATCCTCGCGCAAGACCGCACCGCGCGTGTCGCGTGCGAGACGCTCGCAAAGACGGGCATGGTCGTTCTCGCCGGCGAAATCACGACGAGCGCGATCATCGATTATCCCGGCGATCGTGCGCGAAGCGGTGCGCGAGATCGGCTACACGAGCTCGGACATGGGCTTCGACGCGAGCACCTGCGCGGTGCTCACGGCGCGTCGAGAAGCAGAGCCCGGACATCTCGCAGGGCGTGACCGAAGGCGAAGGCCTGCACAAGGAGCAAGGCGCCGGCGACCAAGGCCTGATGTTCGGCTTCGCGTGCAACGAGACCGAGAACCTGATGCCCGCGCCGATCGACTACGCGCACGCAGCTCGCGCGCCAGCTCACGCGATCCGCAAGATCGGACAAGGTCCACTTCCTCCGCCCCGACGGCAAAACGCAAGTCACGCTCGAGTACGACGGACACGATGCCGGTCCGCGTCGACGCGATCGTCGTCTCGTCGCAGCACCCGCCGACGTGAAGCACAAGACGCTCCGCGACGCGATCGTCAGTCTCGTCATCGAGCAGCGTGATCCCGAAGAAGCTCATCGACAAGAACACCAAGTTCCACGTCAACCCGACCGGTCGCTTCGTCGTCGGCGGTCCGCAGGGCGACTGCGGGCTCACGGGCCGCAAGATCATCGTCGACACGTACGGCGGCATGGGTCGTCACGGCGGCGGCGCGTTCAGCGGAAAAGATCCGAGCAAGGTCGATCGCTCGGCTTGCTACTACGCGCGTTACGTCGCGAAGAACGTCGTCGCGGCGAAGCTCGCACGCGTTGCGAGGTGCAGGTCGCGTACGCGATCGGCGTCGCGAAGCCCGTCGGCGTGAACGTCAACACGTTCGGCACCGGCAAGATCGCGGACGAGAAGCTCGAGAAGTACATCCTCGAGTCATTTCGACATGCGCCCGAAGGCGCTCATCGACGAGCTCGATCTCCTCCGCCCGATCTACAAGCCGACGGCCGCGTACGGCCACTTCGGCCGCTCCGAGTTCTCGTGGGAGAACACGGATCGCGCTGCCGAAGATGGCGGACGATCTCCTCGGCTCGAAGTCGAAGTCGAACGGGACCAACGGGCACGCGAAGACGAAGAAGAAGGCGTCGAAGCGCGCGTCCGATTTGTACGCCTGATCGGCTAAACTGGAGCAGATGAGCACGGCGATCCCGGAGAGGCTTCACGCGCTTTTCTGGGACGTCGATCCCACGTCGATCACCCTGCCCGCTCACGCCGACTACGTCATCGAGCGGGTGATGTCGCGCGGAACTTGGGATGCGATGCGCTGGCTCGCCGGCACGTTCGACGACAAGACGCTCCGCGACTTCCTCGCGCGCAAAGGGCATCGCCTCGCGGCGCGCGAGCGCGCTTATTGGCAGCTCGTGCTCGGCGTGGAAGCGGAGCAAGCGCGCGGCGGGGGGCGTCCGTCGTGGGCGGGGACATAAGCGCGGCGCAACGCGTGGCGCTCGCTGCGCTCGCTCCCATCGTCGGCAGCGACTTCTATCTCGGCGGTGGTGTCGCTGTGGCGTTGCGGCTCCACCATCGAAGCTCGCATGACCTCGATCTGTTCTCCGCCGAGAGGGATCCGAACGATCTCGAGGAAGCGCTCGTTCAGTCCCCAAGTCTCGCGATCACCGCGCGCGCTCCCGGAACGCTGCACTTGGACGTGGGAGGCGTGCCCGTCAGCTTGTTGCGCTATCGCTACGCGCTACTCCATCCAACCGAAACGGATGCGAACGTCCCGCTGCGCGTTGCGTCGGCTGACGACCTCATTGGGATGAAGCTGTCGGCGATCGGCGGTCGTGGTGCGCGGCGAGACTTCTGGGATTTGCACGAGCTGCTCGTTGCGTCGGGTCGTTCACTCGGCGAGGCGCTCGAGCTCTTTTCGCGCAAGTACCCGCAGATCGACCGCGGGCACATCGTTCGCGCGCTCGCGTACTTTGCAGACGCGGACGCAGAGCCCATGCCTCGCGAGCTGACGACCGACAAGTGGCAAGCCATCAAGAACGACTTCGCACAATGGACACGAGCGAACCGGCCGTGAACGCGCGCGCGAGCACGATCGCCGACACGGCTTTCTCGATCGCGGCGATTCGCGCCGAAGAGAGCGAGCTGTTCGATGATCCGTATGCGAAGCACTTCGCGGCGGCCGGCGCGCATGCGGCGGAGGCGACGCAGCGTTATCTCGATTTGCCGTTCTTCAAAGAAGGCGTTCGATTGCGCACGCGCTTCATCGACGACTACGTGCGTGACGCGCTCGCGGCGGGTCTTTCGCAAGTCGTGATTCTGGGCGCGGGCTTCGACATGCGCGCGCTGCGCATTCCGGAAATCGCAGAGCGCGCGATACCCACGTACGAAATCGACGTCCCCGATCAGCTCGCGCGCAAACGCGAGATCTTGGCGCGCGCCGGCGTGCGCATTCCGGCGCACGTGCGCTACGTCCCATGCGACTTCGACAAACGCGACATCGCGGGCGCGCTAAGCGATACGGATTTTCGCGCCGGCGAAGGCGCCGTGTTCGTATGGGAAGGCGTGATTGGTTACATCGACAAGACCGCGATCGAAGCGAGCTTGCGATTCATGGCGACGGCAGGCGGCGCGGGAACGCGCGTGGTGTTCACCTCGGGGCCGAACACGTTCGATCCGGAGACATCGACCGAGTGCGCGGCGCGTTGTGGGTTTTCGTCGTGCGAAGAGCTCGGGCTCGATGAGGCATGGCGGCGATACTGGAAGAGCGAGCCGTACGAGTATGCCCACGTGTCGAAGGTGTGTGACGCGCGGGTGTGATTTCTCCCCCGCTCGTGCTCGCCGGCATGCTCGGCCGTGCTCGGCGACAATGTATGCATTATACATATTTCGCCTGCGCGCGGCTCTGCGCGTGCCGGCTGCGCGCGAGCGTCCCCCTCACACGTTCGCTTCGCGAACGTGAGGGGGAATGGTCTTCGATTAATTAGTGAAGACACTTCCCACCTCGGTGGCGGCCGCTTTGGGCCGACACCGAGAGGGGGACGCTCGCGCGCAGGGCTCGCCCGCAAGGTCACGCGCAGGCGGAAACATGTACAATGCATGCATCGGCCGCCGAGCATGACCGAGGACGAGCCCGAGCACGAGCGGGGGGAGCCTTCTACTTCCCCCGCACAGCCGGCATCTGCGGCAGCGTCGGTGCATCCGGCGTGCTGCGACGCTCGCCCGATTTCGGCGACGCGTCGCGCACGATCGAATGAGCCACGAAGTCGGCGGGTCGGGTGAGGTAGTCCGCGAGCGCGAGCGCGATCACGCGGTCGACGAGCGGGCCGCCTTGCGCATCGATCGGAATGAAGCCGTGCGCGCCGGTCGCGTCGTGAGCGGGGACGATGTGCACGACCCGCGGCAGCTTTCGCAGCAAGGCGTCGGTGCTCTGCGAACGCCTCGCGGTGGTCACGAAGGACCTCACCTCTTGTTGCGCATTCGCGATGATGACGTCGATCTGCTGCGCGCCGCTCTCCGGGACGAGAGATGTCACCATACGGCGCGGGCCGAAGCGCGTGGCGTCTTGGTAGGGCCCGTGAAGCCACGTGGAGAGCGCGACCCGCGAGGTCCGAAGCTCCACGAACGCGCGAACGGCATCGCGTGCGGCGTCGACGACTTGCTCGAGCGTCACCTGAGTGGGCAACGCGACGGAACGTTTTTGCAGCATGGCCCCTCTCCCTGCGACCCTGAAGCTACCGAAGAACCCGTCCGCGAGCAACCCTCGCCGCTTCGGTCACGGCGCGCATGGATTCGACGCGTCGGGCGGCGTGCTCGCGTCGCTCGGCGCGCTTGCATCGTTCGTGCTCGCGTCGCTCGATGTTCCCGCGTCGCTCGGTGGCGGCGCGGGGTTCGCCCACGCGAGGAGATCGCTGAGCGATCCGTTGAACTCGTCGTGATCGACGTTGCCGGAGATCCCGTTCACGATCCCCGTCGCCGCGTACTGCCACAAGACCCACTGCGAAATCCGGCGGGCATCGTCGGGCACGTGCCGCCCCAGCTCGCGACCCACAGCGGGTAGCTCGTGAATTTTCCGCCGAAGTGCGTCGCGGTCGATGCGTTCGTGTAGATGAGCGGTTTCCGGCCGAACGCTTTTTCGATCGTGTCGAGCCACGATTGCATGTTCGCTTGGATCGTGGCGTCGGTCTGACCGCCGGTCTTCTCCATGTCCATCACGGGCGGGAGATCGCCCGGCACGAAGCCGCCTGCGTCCGTCACTTGCGTGAGCAGCAGATTCGCCTGCGCGACCGGATCTTGCGCGGGCTCGAAGTATTGATACACGCCGCGCACGAGGCTCTCGGCCGCGATGCCTTTCCAGTTGGTCGCGAACGTCGTGTCGAGCGTTCCCGTTCCGTCGCTCACGCGCGCGATCGCGAAGTCGATCCCCGCGCCTTTGACCTTCGTCCAATCGACCGTGCCTTGATAAACCGACACGTCGACGCCCTTCACCACCGCGCCCGTCGCGCACACGGTGAGGCTGCTCGTGCTCGAGCACGTGTTCGTTGGGCCGCTCGAGCAACCGATGGAGACGACCGCCGACACCGCGAGTATGATGCCCGCCGTGCGGAGCACCGTGCCCAAGATCGCGCTTTGCGTCGTGATGCTCGCCGCCGTCGTTCGCGTCGCCACAGCCAAGCCTCCCGATGATGGAAATCCTACTCACCGAACCACAAGCGCGCGAGGTCTACCGCGACATGACGGGGCGCGAGCGCTCGATGCGGCGCGAGGCCGCAGTGAAGTTTCCGGGCGATTTGTGGTCGCAGGACGATGACTTTCACGAGCGCGAAAACGAGACGGTGCGATCCACGGCATCGTCGAAGAAGATCCGCTTCTCGGACGTCGTGCGCGCGATCGATGACGGCATGCGCGCGCACTGGCCGGCGTCCGGGCAACCCATCGCGACGGTGCCGCCGTGCCGGCCGAGGCTTTCGTATTGATGCAGCGGTGGCGCAGGCCCGTCGCGTTCTTGCGCGATCTCGCGGGGAACCCGTGGGCGCGCGCCGCGCTCTACACGACGCTCGCGGTCGTCGCGAATGTCGTCTGGCTCTGGCGCGCCGGCGCGATGGTCGACTACCGCGACGCGCAATACTTCACGCTCTTCGAAGACTCGGCGCGCATCACCGTCGCCGACCACCATCAGTTTCCATTTTGGAATCCGTATTACTGCGGCGGCGTCTATGCGCTCGGCACGCCGTCGGCGCGCTTCTCGTCACCGACACTCCTGCTCACGTTGATCTTCGGCGTGCTCCGCGCGAGCCCGCTCATCGCCGTGCTGCTCTGCGTGCTCGGGCTCGAAGGAACGTATCGCTACGCGCGCGCTCACGGCGCCGGCGCGCTCGGCGCGCTCGCGTGCGCGCCCGTCTTCGCGCTGTGCGGATTTTTTCCGCGCTCGGGCGCGTTCGAGTGGGTGAACTTCTTCGGGTTCGAGCTCTTGCCGTGGGCTGCGCTCGGTCTTCGTCGCGCGTTTCAATCGGGCGATCAGCGCGGCGCAGTGCTCGCAGGTGCGTCGGTCGGCTTCATGACGTGCTTCGGCGGAACGTACGCCGCGCCGTACACGCTGCTCGTCGGCTTGTGGGAGCTCGCGGAAGCGGTGATGCGACATCGTCGCGATCGCAAGCGCCTCGCGCAAATCGCGATCTACGGCGCGATGGCCGGGCTCATCGGCGCGGGCATCGCCGCGGTGCGCTTGTGGCCGATCGCCGAGACGCTCGCCGCGTCACCGCGCGTCCTCGGCACGACGGAGGCAAACTCGCCGTTCACCGTCGCGACGATGCTCTTCGGATCGCGCATTCCGTTTCGCGGCGATTTTCTCGTCGGCGTGCTCGTCCTTCCGTTCGCCGTGATGGCTGCGATCGAGCGGCGCGGCGTGTGGCTGCTCGGCGCAGCGTCGTTCTATCTGTGGCTCGCGTCGGGTTACGCGGCGACGCCTTCGGGCTTTGCGATTCTGCGGAGCATCCCGCCGTACACGATGCTGAGATCGCCGGAGCGATTCCTCGTTCTCTTCGCGCTCATCTATGCGGTGCTCGCGGCGCGCGGGCTCGGTCGGTTCGAAGCGCTCGTGCGCCGGAAGAAGTGGAAGATTTGGATCTTCACGCTCGGCCTCGCGCTCGTGTGCATCGACGACGGCGTGCTCGTCGACAACGACTGGGCGTGGCAGCGCGGGCGCTTGCTCATGCCGACGCCCGCACGCGCGGAGCATCGCGAGTTCGCGCAAGCGCGCGGCGACAGGTGGCTCGCCGCGTATTACCCGAGCCTCGATCGCGGCACGCTCTCGTGCTTCGACGACTACAACATTCCGCAATCGGCGGCGCTGCGCGGAGATCTGGAGCACGAGGAGTTTCTCGCGGATCCGAGCGCCGGAACGCTCGAGCGCCGCGAGTGGACGCCCAATCGCATCACGCTCCACGTCGAAGCTGCGAAGGACGCGCGCATCATCGTGAATCAGAATTGGCATCCCGGTTGGCGCGCGAACGTGGGCGCGGTCGTCGCCGACAAGGATCGACTCGCGGTCGACGTGCCCGCGGGGAGTCACGACGTCGTCTTGCGATTTCTTCCGCGCTCGGGCGTCGGCGGGCTCGCGACGACGCTCCTCGCGCTCGGCGCGTGCGTCGTCATCTTGCGCGTGAGGCGCGTGCGCGCGAATCGCTGGATCGCGCTCGCAGTCGCCGCGGCGCCGTTCTTGGGCGCCGCGAGCGCGCTCGCGTTCATGAGCGAGCCGAAGCGACAAGAGCAGCGGCTCGTGTTGCCCACGGGCGAGCCCATCGCGCAAGCGGAGCCGCCGCCGGGATCGACGCCCGTCGGCGCGCAGTTCGAGGAAGGCGTCGCGCTCGAGGCGTCGCGCATCTTGCTTCGTTCGTCCGTCGACGGACCGACGCTCGACTTCGAGCTCGACTGGCACCTCGCGCATCCAGCGCCTTCGGGCCTCGGCATCTTCGTCCATTTCGAGCCGGACAAAGGCGACACGGTCAACATCGATCACGTCGCGCTCTCGACCATCGCGCCGTTCGAAGCGCTCCCTGCGAACATGACGCTTCGCGACGTGCTCCCCGGCATCGCGCTCGCATCGGGCAAGACGTACAAGGTCTACGCGGGCGTGTGGCGCGCGCGGAAAAACGGCTCGCGATTGAAAATCGTCGACGCGGGCAAAGCCACGGTCGATCAGGATCGCGTGCTCGTCGCGACGCTCAAAGTTCCATGATGGAAAGGCAAAGGCGATGAGAAAGCTCGTGATGCTGTGTGTGCTCTTCGTCGGGTGCAAAGGCGCGGACGCGACAGTGGACGCCGCTGCGGCGCCGAGTGCATCGGCGAGCGCGGAGACGCAAACGCAAGCGCCGATCGACACACACGGAAAATGGTGGGCGGTCGCGCAGAAGAGCCACGTCTACACGAACGAGCGACGCGTCGACGCCGACAACGCGGTTCGCCTCGTGCCATCACCAAACCGCGAGATCGTCGTGCGCGGGCTGAACGACATGGCAGCCGAGCCCGCGACCGCCGAGGGCCTCCGCGCCGCGTCGCAGATCGCGCGCGACGTGCAAGACCGCGTCAGCGACGAGCACAATCCCGCCGCGCGCGTCGCCGTCGCGACCGCGGGCTTCATCGTGCTGCATGGGCTCGTCGCGCAAGCGTGCGCGGATCATCCCGATGCCGCGTCCCTCACGCCGGTCATGGCCGCGATCCGCGAGATGCCGCTCCCGAGACTCGAGAAGAGCGATGGGCGCACGGAGCGCAACGTGCTCGAGCAGGAGATCCGCGGGGCGGTGGATGAGAAGACGATGAAGGCGCTCATCGCGGGGGCGCCGGGGCCGAAGAAGAATTTGCCTTGAGGGGGGCACCCCTCCGCCGTGCTCGGCGTCGTGCTCGCTCGTGCTCGCCTCTCCAATGCGTGCATTATACAAGTGTCGGCTCCGCGCGAGCTTGCGCGCGACGCCTGCGCGCGGCGCGTCCCCTCCAGCGTCGGCCCGAAGCGGCCGACGCGAGGGGACGGGGTCTTCAGTGGAGAGGGGATGCGATCACATTAGGTCGCTCGCAGTGATGGGGCGCGAAACGTGACGGGCTGTCGTGTGATTGCACGCCAAACGCGAAAGATTCCTGCCAGCGCAGAGGAGTCGGAGGAACGCGGGTGCGCTGTCATGAATCTTTCGCTGGTGATTGGCATGCAATCACACGACAGCCCTTCCCAGTTCTTTCTCATCCAACGTGCGCGCGAGATGCGCAGAGCGCCCACGCGCAGTGAGGCGCTTCTCTGGGCGCAGATTCGCGATCGCAAGCTCGGCGCACGCTTTCGCCGCCAAGCCCCGCTCGATCGCTACATCGTCGACTTCTACGGTCCGTGCCACAAGCTCGTCGTCGAAGTCGATGGCGCGATTCACGATTCGCAACGCGAGCAAGACGCGATTCGTCAGCGAGAGCTCGAGTTGCTCTTCGGCGTCCACTTCGTTCGCATCCGTGCGGAGCTCGTCGAGCACAACGTGCTCGATGCGGTCGCTGTGATTCGCGCGGCGCTCATGTGAGCGCCGCGCAGATGATGTCGAGCGCGGCTTGGATGTCGCGCTCGACGAGGTCGGACGAGATTCGGAGAACGCGAACGCCGTAGAGCCGCGCGAGCTCCGCGTCACGCCGCGCATCGCGCTCGCGTTGTTCCGCGTGAATGCCGCCGTCGACTTCGATGACGAGCTCGTACGAAGCAACGAAGAAGTCCGCGATGTATGGATGAAGCGGATGCTGTCGACGAACGCGAACGCCGAGCTGTTTGCCGCAAACGCGACGCCAGAGAAGCGCCTCGCTCCGTGTCGGCGCCTTGCGCATCTCGCGCGCTCGATGAGTGATTGAGAAGAGCGAAGGGCTGTCGTGGTCGTGCATGCTCTTCCAAAGCGAAAGATTCATGACAGCGATCGAGTTCTCCATCGCGCCGCTGGCAGGAATCTTTCGCGCTCTCGCATGCACGACCACGACAGCCCGAAGTGTTCGAGCACATGACCTGCGACGAGCCCCTATCCCCGCTACCAACCCCCTCGCGTTCGCCTTCGGCGAACGCATGAGGGGGCGCCAACACGCGCAGGCTCGAAACTTCTCCGCGTCACGCGTCTCGCGTGTGAAGTTTCGAGCCGAGCATGTTGGCGGGGGGAGACCTAAATCGCATCCTTCCCCCGCTCCCCCGTCCGAATCCTGACGACCTCATCCACCGGCGAAACAAAAATCTTCCCGTCCCCGATGCGCCCTGTCTTGGCGCTCTTCTCGATCGCCTCGAGGACGTCCGCGACGAGCTCGTCGGCGACGATGATCTCGAGCTTCACTTTCGGCACGAAGTCGACCACGTACGCCGAGCCGCGGTAGACCTCTTTCTTGCCACCCGTGCGCCCGAACCCCTTCACCTCGGTCACGGTCATGCCTTGCACGCCGACCTCCCCGAGTGCGTCCTTCACTTCGTCCAGCTTGAACGGTTTGATGATGGCTTCGATCTTCTTCACGGGTTGCCTGCTCGGCGGGCCTATGATCTCCCCGCCCGTGTTTCGGCCAGGTTTCGAGACGACATGATCGGCACTTACCCCACGCGCGTCGAGCGCATCGAAGCGCTTCGCTTGTGGGTCAAGCGAGACGATCTCACGAATCCGGTCTACGGCGGGAACAAAGTCAGGAAGCTCGAGCACCTCATCGCCGAAGCCGAGCGACGCGGCAAGAAACGCATCGTCACGGTGGGCGCGGCGGGGAGCCATCACGTCCTCGCGACGGCGATTCACGCGGGTCGCGCGGGGCTCGCCGTCGAGGCCGCGCTCGTCCCTCAGCGGCGCACCGATCACGTCGTCGCGAACATGCGCGCCGACCTCGCCGCCCACGCGACGCTGCGCCCGGTGCGCACGTACCTCGGCGCGGCGATCTCCGCGATCGCGCACGGCGGCCGCGACGCCTATCTCGTTCCGATGGGCGGGTCGAACGTCGTCGGCTCGCTCGGTTACGTCGATGCCGCGCGAGAGCTCGCTGATCAAATCCGGGCAGGCGAGCTTCCCGAGCCCGACGTCATCGTCGTCACGGTGGGCTCGGGTGGAACCGCGGCGGGGCTCGCGGCTGGGCTCGTGCTCGCTGGGCTGAAGACGCGCGTCATCGGGATCGTCGTCGCCGCGCCCGCATTTTTAGTTGCATTCTACACATATCGACTCCTCCGCGCCGTGTACGCGCGCGCCGCCGGGTCGGACGCGAAGCACGGGAAGAACGCGCTCCGCGGCCGCCTCGAGCTCGTCATGGATCAACTCGGCGCGGGCTATGGCGAGCCGACGGACGCCGCGCGCCGCGCAAAAGACATCGCGAAGGAGCACGGTCTCGCGCTCGATCTCACGTACACGGCGAAGTGCTTCGCAGGCGCGCTCGAGCTTGCGGGACGCTTTCCGAACGTCCTCTACTGGCACACGCTCTCGAGCGCTCCGCTCGAGCCGCTGCTCGAATCGGCGCCAAGCGAAGTTCCTTCGCCGCTCACGAAGCTTCTCCGGTGATACTCTCGACATGATGAGGCTCGTGCGCGTTCTGCTCGTGACTGCGCTCGCGGGTTGTGCGGAGGTGTCCGGCCTCTCGAACCTCGGCGTGGATGACGCGAGCACCGATGGAGACGTCGGCACCGACGCTCCGAGCGGGCTCGACGCAGCGCCCGAGAGCTCGAGCGATTCATCATTCGCGGACGCCGGCACGACCTACTGCGTGGTCGATGCGAGCGCCACGCAGTTCTGCGCCGATTTCGACGAGAACAACATCCTCGCGGCGTTCGTCAACGGTGCGCCAGGCTCTTGGACGAGCGCGAGCGTTCCGCCACCGACGCTCGTCACCAACGTGTCCGCTTCAGCGCCTGCATGCGCGTCGTTCGATGGCACGAAGACCGAGAGCTTGCTTTGGACGATGTCGAACAGCGCGCCTGGCACCATCATCGTGCACGCTTCGTTCCGCGTGGATGCCACCGCGATCGAGTCGAACGCGCCTGCGTCGCTCGTCACCGACGCGACTCACGCGGTCGTCGTTGCGATCACGTCAGCCAGCGCGTCGTCGTTCTCGGGAGAAATCGACGAGACGACGACGCTCGCCGATGGTGGCGTTCTCCTCGTACAGCATCCCGCGCAAGGCAACTTGGCTACGGGCGGCTGGGTTTCGTTCATGCTGACCGTGACGAGCTCGACAGTCGCGCTGAACATCAACGCCATCCAGGTTTTGTCGTTCAACCGCGCGCAGAACATCGCGCTCGCGAAACCCGCGCTGACCGTTGGCTTTCGCGGTGGGTGGAAGGGCGAAGTCGACAACGTCTCCGTGAATACGAAGTGACGCGTCAGAACGAAACTTTGGGCGCGGCTTGCGCCTCGACGTCCGCGTTGAAGTACTCGCGCTTCTTGAAAGGCTTGCCGGTCACCTTGTTGATCGCCTGACCGCGAATCTTTCCGAGCTCCGAGTTGAAGTCCTTCACCGCTGCGTTGTAGTCCGTGCGTGCGCGGTTGATGCGGTTCTCCGTCCCTTCGAGGTCGACGCGGAGATCGTGGAACGCTTGGTTCGCTTTGAGATCGGGATAGTTCTCGCTCGCGACGAGAAGGCGCGAGAGCGAGCCTTGGAGCTGGCTCTGCGCCTTTTGGAACGCCGCCATCTTAGCTGGGTCGCTGAAGTCGTCTCCGCTCAGCTTGATCGCCGTCGCGCTCGCGCGCGCTTCGGTGACCTTTGTCGAGCGTGTCTTGTTCGAACTTCGCTTGCCCCTTCACGGTGGCGACGAGGTTCGGGATCAAATCGTAGCGGCGCTGGAGCTGCGATTGGACATCCGCCCATTTTTGGTCGCAAGTCGCGTCGAGGTCGACGAGCTTGTCGTAGTTTTCGCATCCGCCGAGCGGAGCGCAGATGAAGGCGACGATCACGAGAGCGAGCATGCGGAGCACGTTGTTCATGGCGCCGCCAACGTAAGCGCGCCCCGACCGTCGCGCAACGTTCGTCACTTGGGAATACGCACGCTCGGCCGGTGTGGAAGCTCGAGCTCCGCGCCGGGCAATCCGCCGACGGCGATCGTCGCGGAGGGCGCGTACGTGATCGCGCTGGCTTCTCCGGAGGCGCGTTCGTAAAAGCGCGCGAGCACCGCCGCGACGCGCTCTTCGCCGAGGGCGACGAGACGCGCTCCGTAGACGCGAGCGCCGAGGAGAGCGCGCGCGAAACGCTCCGCCGTCGGAAACACGATCGCGTGCGAACAGGCGGTGTGACGAACGAGCGCGAGCCCCGCCGACTCGAAGAGCGACGCGAGCGCCGCGCGCTCGACGGGTGGACGCGCGCTCGGTGGAGCGATCGCATCGGGCGCAATCTCCTCTACGGTGCGCGCGAACGCGCGCTCTGGATCGTCGTCGGCGTCCGGGCCCCAGAGCATCAGACCGACCTTGCCGTTCGGCGTGACGTGCGGGCGAAGCGCGCGGAGCTCGGCGAGCGGATTGTCCGCGTGCGCGAGCGCGATCACGTCGTAGGGTCCGCGCACGCCGTCCTCGAGCACGTCCACGCGCGCGGCGAGCTTCGCGGTCGCCGCGCGTTCCTTGCATAATGCACGCATTTCGGCGCGAGAATCCCGTGCGTGCACGGTGCCCGACTCGCCCACCGCGCGCGCGAACGCGAGCGCCTCCGAGCCCGCCGTCGTCAATACGACGTCGCCGGCGCGCACCGCGAGCTCCTCCGCGAAGTCCGCGTCGTATGGAGCGAACTGAGGCAGCCACTCGGCGAGATAACCCGGCGAAGTGCGATCCCACCCGCTCCCGTTCCTCGACGGCATGGTGCGACTATACCGGCGATGGAGTAGAACTCCACGCATGTACATCGAACAGATCGGTCAGATGAAGAAGCAGCTCGCGCAGCTCGACAAGTGGCTCGAGACGGCGGCCGCGTTCGCGCAAGACGAAGTCGTTCGATCCGAACGCGCTGCTCGGCTTCCGGCTCGCGCCGGATCAGTTCGCGTTCGCGCGTCAGGTCCAGACCGCGTGCGACACCGCGAAGCTCGCCGCCGCGCGCCTCGCCGGCAAAGAAGCGCCGAGTCACCCCGACACCGAGCAGACCATCGACGAGCTGCGCGCGCGCGTCGCGGCGGTGCGTCACATACCTCGACGGCTTCACCGCGAAGGACTTCGAACGGCGCCGCGACGCGCACGATCTCCCAGCCGCGCTGGGAGGGCAAGACGATGACGGGCGCCGACTACTTCCTCGAGCACGCGCGCCCGAACTTCTACTTCCACCTCACGCACGCCTACGCCATCCTGCGCCACAACGGCGTCGACATCGGCAAGCGCGACTACCTCGGCGCGCTCTCACTGAAATAGCGCGCGTTCGAGATAAGCGGTAACATTGCGCTGGGGCTGGAGGTTTGCGCAATGAAACGCTTGCTTGGTGTGTGCGCGCTGATCGCTGCGTGTGGTGGCGGCAATGCAGTCTTCGGCGATGGTGGCTCGGACGCGACCGCAGGTGATGCGAGCGCCGACGTCCTCGATTCGTCGTTCAACTTTCCCGAAACGGCGTTCGGCGACACCGGCCCGACGTGCGCGCGCGGATGCTCGAGCGATCTGCACGACGTCATCGACTGCAACAACAACGTCGTCCAGCAATGCACGGGCACCGACGGCTGCGACGTCGCGACGGGCACGTGCATCAACGCGTGTCAGGCCGCGGTCGACAACAAGAACTCGATCGGCTGCGAGTACTACGCGACGTTCATGGATCAATACGATGGCGCGAGCGCATGCTTCGTCGCGTTCGTCGCGAACACGTGGGACACCGACGCGCACATCTCGGTCGACTTCGGCGGCACCACGCTCGCGAACGTGTCGGCGTTCACGCGCATCCCGAGCGGCAAGGGTCAGAGCATCACGTACAGCCCGTACAACAACGCGCTGCCCGCCGGACAAGTCGCGATCCTCTTTCTCGGCGGCGCCCAAGCGAGCGCGCCCGACTGTCCGATCGCGACGGCCGAAGGAACCGCCGCGATGCTCTCCGGCACCGGCATCGGCAAATCGTTTCACATCACGACGGACGTCCCCGTCGTCGCATACGAGATGAATCCATACGGCGGCGGCAACGCGGCCGTCACGGGCGCGTCGCTTCTCTTGCCCGTCAGCGCGTGGGACACGAACTACGTCGCATCGACGGCGTCGCCGGACACCGCGGGCCCGCCCGGCGTGACGATCATCGCCGCCACGGACAACACACAAGTCACGTTCCTTCCGAAGGTCGCGCTCGTCGGCGGCAATAACGGGCTCGGAAAAATTCCGAGCGGCGCCGCAAACACGCCCGTGACCTTCACGCTCAACAAAGGCCAGCAAGCGCAGATCGAGCAGTCGACCGATCTCGTCGGCTCCGTCATTTCGTCGAACAATCCCGTCGGCGTGATGGCGGGCAATCAGTGCATGAACGCGCCGATGGGCACGCTCTATTGCGATCACGGCGAGCAGATGCTGCCGCCGGTGCGCGCGCTCGGAAACGAATACGTCGGCGTGATGTATCGCTCGCGCACGGGCGAGCCCGCAATCTGGCGCATCGTGGGCGCCGTCGACGGCACGACGCTCACGTTCACGCCATCGATCGCGGCGGGCTCCGGTTTTCCCGCCGCGCCGACGACGATCAGCCAAGGCGGCGTCGCGGAGTTCTCGACGGCCACGCCGTTCGTCGTGAAGAGCCAAGACGACAAGCACCCGTTCATGCTCTTCGAGTACATGAGCGGCTCGCAGTGGACGTACATGAAGAACTCGGGCGGCTACGGCGACGCCGACTTCAGCGTGCAGGTCCCGCCGCAACAATATCTCGAGCACTACGTCATCATGACGGACCCGAGCTACCCGGAGACCGCGCTCACGCTGATTCGCCGCCCCGACGCGAACAACAATTTCCAAGACGTGAAGATCGACTGCCTCACGACGCCGATCGCGGGTTGGCAAACGGTCGGCGCGTATCAGTACACGCACCTCGATCTTCAGACGGGAAACTTCACCGACGTGAACGGCTGCTCGAATGGCCGGCACGAGCTCACGAGCACCGCGCCGTTCGGGCTCGGCGTGTGGGGTTGGGGAACGCCGCTCACGTCGTCCTTCACCGCGAACGTGTCGTACTCGTATCCGGGCGGGATGAACGTGCAACCGATCAACACCGTCGTCGTCCCGCCGACGCCGCATTGAGGAATCGATGAACATCGGACGCTTCATCGTTGCCTTCGCCGCGTCGGTCGCCATCGCCGCGCTCTCCGCCGCCGGTTGCGCAACCGGAAGTCTCCTCGACGAGCCCGACGGGTCGACACCACCGAGCGACGCGAGCCTCGTGTGCGACGCATGCCCCGACGGCGAAGTGTGCTCGAGCGGAAAGTGCACGTCGACGTGCCCGTCGGGTCAGACGGCGTGCAGTGGAAATTGCGTCGACCTCGCAACGAGCTCGAGCCACTGCGGGAGCTGCTCGAACGCGTGCGCGTCCGGTTTCTCGTGCGTGAGCAGCAAGTGCGTTTGCGCATCGCCGACGCTCGGCTGCACGCCGCCAGCCGACTCCGGATCCGACGGCGCGCTCGTCTGCGTGAATCCGCAAAAGGACATCGACAACTGCGGCTCGTGCGGGAACGCATGCACGGACGCGGGCCAAAACGCGCTCCCGAGTTGCGTCGACGGCGGCTGCGGAATCGGGTCGTGCGTCGGCAACTACGGCGACTGCAACAAGGTCGCGTCGGACGGATGCGAAGCGCCGCTCGGCAACGACAAGAACAACTGCGGCTCGTGCGGCCTCGTGTGCGACGCGGGCGCGCCGGCGTGCATCGACGGCGGCTGCGTGAAGGACGCATGCGGCAACGGCGCGATCGACACGGGCGAGCGCTGCGACGGAACGGTGGGCGTCCCGACGGGCGGACAAATCTCGTGTCGAAATCCCGGGAGCACGAACGAGTGCAAGTTCGATTTCTCCCAAGTGCCGCAGCTCTATTGCAACGGCTCGTGCAGCTGGGGCGGCAGCACGGATTGCGACCAAGCCGACGCGGACATCTTCTGCAAGCTCACGAAAGGCTCGAGCACGTCGACCGCGTCTTCGTTCACCGTTTCGACCGCCGAGGCCGTTGGCGGGTTCTGCTGCCCCAGCGGGGGCTACGGGACGAACCTCGGCACCATGCCGGAGTACGGTGTTACCGTGAATGTTTGGTACCAAGGTACCAGCATCCTCGCCAACCACGGCGCGGGCAACATCATCGCCTCCGCGACCTGCACCCCCTGAAAATATTGTAGGCTCCGGCGCCATGAGCGAAGCCGGCAAGCACACGTCACTCTGGGAAGAGCACAAGAAGGCTGGCGCGCGGCTCGTTCCGTTCGCGGGATTCGAGTTGCCGATTCAGTACACGGGCATCGTGGACGAGCACACGGCGGTGCGCACCGCGGCGGGCGTGTTCGACGTCTCGCACATGGGCGAGCTCGAGATGACGGGCGAGTACGCGGCGCAGGTCGTGAACTACCTCATCACGAACGACGCATCGAAGCTCACCGACGGCCAAGCGCTCTACACGTGTGCGTGCAACGAGAAGGGGACGATCCTCGACGACTTGATCGTCTATCGCGCGGCGCAGGATCGATGGCTCATCGTGTGCAACGCGTCGAACCGCGAGAAGATGGCCTCTGTGTTCCGCAAGGCGGCGGAGAACCACTGCGAGTTTCGCGACGTGTCGGACGAGACGGCGCTCATCGCGCTGCAAGGTCCGAAGGCTTTCGACGTGCTCGCGAAGCTCGGCGCGGACGCGGCAAAGCTGTCGGAGCTGAAATCGTTCCATTTTCGCGACGCGGTCATCGCGAACGTGAAGTGCACCGCCGCGCGCACCGGGTACACGGGCGAGGACGGCGTCGAAGTGTTCTGCGCGTGGAACGACGCGCCGCAGCTGTGGCGTGCGTTCGTGGAGCACGGCGCGAAACCGTGCGGCCTCGGCGCGCGCGACACGCTCCGCCTCGAAGGGCGTCTCTCGCTCTACGGAAACGACATCGACGAAACGACGAACCCGATCGAAGCGGGCCTCTCTTGGGTCGTGAAGCTCGGGAAGGGCGACTTCGTCGGGCGCGCCGCGCTGGAGAAGATCAAAGCGTCGCCGCTGCCGCGCAAGATCGTCGGCTTCGAGATGGTCGGCAAAGGCATCGCGCGCCACGGCTACGTTCTCCGCGACGAGAGCGGCGCGGAAATCGGCATCTGCACGAGCGGAAGCCCCTGCCCCACCGTCGGGAAAAACCTCGGCCTCGGATACTTGCAGAATGCAAAGACCGAGATCGGCACGCATTTCATGGTCGATTGTCGCGGCAAGAACATCGAAGCAGTCGTCGTGCCAACGCCGTTCTACAAGCGCGCGAAGTAGCGCCGGGAATGTGCGGCGCGCGTTGCGTGTCGCATGTTCGATGAGTCTCACGTCGGGAGCTTCGCCCCCGAGCCCCGGAAGCATTCCTCGGCTCGCTGCGCTGCGCTCCGCAAGCCTCGAAATCGCGAGCTGGAACATTCAGAAGTGCGTGGGCGTGGATTTTCGTCGCGACGTCGCGCGGACGGCGCGCGTTCTTGCCGCGCTCCAAGCCGACGTCATCGGGCTTCAAGAGGTCGTCCGCACGGGCGACATGGATCAAGCGGCGATGCTCGCGCGCGCGCTCGACATGAGCCTCGCGTGGGGACCTGCCCGCTCCGTGTCCGGCGGGACGTTCGGCAACGCGCTGCTCGTTCGCGGCGAGGTGCTCGAGAAGCGCGTCCACGACATGAGCGTTCCTCACCAAGAGAAGCGTGCGTGCCTCGACGTGGTCACCAAGGTGCGAAAGCCTGGTGGAGACCTCGTCGTGCGCGTGTTCGTCTGTCATTTCGGTCTCGGGTTTCGCGAGCGCGAGCATCAAGCGGCGCGGCTTCGCGAGATGGTGCAGAGCGCGCCGCATGACGCGCCTCGAATCGTGCTCGGCGATTTCAACGAGTGGCAGCGCCGCGGTCCCGTCGGGCGCGCGCTCGCCGCGGAGTTCCCGCGCACGCCGAAGCGCGTTCCGACGCATCCCTCGCCGCTCCCGATCTTCGCGCTCGATCGCATCACGTGGGACGCGCCGCTCGACGGCGAGATCCACGTCCACGGCGTACAGCGCGCGTCCGACCATCGATTGATACGTGCCTCGCTCACTGCCGAGTAATTGGGAACGTGCGGCTGCGCCGCACTTCCCAGCAAGAGTCGTCAAGCGTGCCTTTGGCACGCTAAACTTGCCACGCGCGCGCGCTTCGGTAAGTTCGACGCGTGAGCACCGACGAGCTCGACGCGGGCTGGGATGACGAGCCCGAAGAGGAAGAGGACGAAGAAGAGGAAGAACACGACGTCGACGCGCTCGACGCCGGTTGGGACACGCCCGAAAAGCGCGAGCAGCGACATCGGAACGCGGAAGAGAAAGCGCGCGCGCGCCGCGAGAAAGCCGCGGTGCGCAAGGAACGCCAGCGCGAGCGCGCGTCGATCGCCGCAGCGAAACAAAAGACGAAGCAACCACGTCGATCGACGAAGCCTCCCGAGCCCGCGCCCAAGGGCGCACGTCCCAAACGCGCCGAGCCCGCCGAAACGGAAGCACGCCACGAGCCCATCGTCGCGTCGCGATCGCGCATGTCGAGCAGCGTCAGGCGCATGCTCGTCGCGGTCGTGATCATCATCGCGATCGCGGCGTTCGTCTTGTTCGTCGTCAAGAAATGAGCCCCATCGGCGCCGAAGGCGCCGGAGCAGGTAACTAGACGCGCGAACGTTCGTCGGCCCACGCTTCGAGCGGCGCGCGCGGCGAGATCGAGACGATGCGGCCGTCGCGCGTGAACACCTCCGACGCGAGCGCGCGGCCGTTGTAACGGCTCGCCATCGTGAAGCCGTACGCGCCTGCGTCGAGAACGAGCACGTGCTCGAAGTCGCCTTCGGGGAGGAGGTGCTCGCCGAAGTCGTCGGCGCTCTCGCAAATCGGACCGACGACGCGCATCGGCGCTTCGCGGCCCGCGCTCGCCGTGCACGCGACGATGCGATGTTTGGCTTGGTAGAGCGCGGGGCGAATCAGATCGTTCATGCCCGCGTCGATCATGAGCCAGCGCCGACCCGACGAGCGCGACACCTTGCGTTGGATGACGCGCGCGAGGAGCACGCCATGGCGCGCGACGAGCGAGCGCCCGGGCTCGACGTGCAGCGCGAGATCGGCGACGCGAGTCTCGTTCATCACGGCGAGCGCGTCGCGGACGAATGCCGCGGGGCGCGCGGCGTCCGCGCCCGTGTAGTCGACGCCGAACCCGCCGCCCGCGTCGACGAACTCGAGAGGAAACTTCGCTCGCACGTCGCGCGCGATCTCGCACGCCGCGCGCGCCGCGCTGACGTACGGCGCGGTGACGAAGAACTGCGAGCCGACGTGCGACGAAATTCCGACGAGCGTGACGCTCTTCGCCGCTTCGATCGCGCGGAGCGCGTCTTTCAGATCGTCTTTCGCGACTCCGAATTTCGCTTCGTCGTGACCGGTCGCGACGTGTGCGTGCGTTGCGAGCTCGTCGAAATCCAAACCCGGGTTCACGCGAATCGCGATGCGCACGACGCGACCCGCCGCGCGCGCCCGCGCATCCACGCGCGCGATCTCCTCGGTGCTCTCGACTTGGATCGCGCGGATCCCGTGCGCGTTTGCGTTCACCGCGAGGTCGAGCTCTTCGTCCGTCTTCGCGACTCCGCTGTAAACAATGCCCTCGGCGTCGATTCCGCAGCGCAGCGCGAGCGCGAGCTCGGCGCCCGTCACCACGTCCGCGCCGCACCCGCGCGTGGCAAGCGCGCGCACGATCGACCCGGCGCTGTTCGCTTTCACCGCGTAAAACACGGCGTCGCCGGCGCGCAGCGCGGCCCTGAGCTCGTCCGCTTCGCGCTCGATCGCGCCGAGGTCATAAACGTACGCGGGCGTAGAGACGTTCGCGGCGAGCGCCGCTTCCCACGGTTGCACGTCACTCATCTACCGCCTTTTTCCCCGCGAGGCGTTTTTTTTGGCATGCTTCACCGCGTGACGATCCGCCGCACGAAGCTCGTCTGCACGCTAGGCCCCGCGTGCGACTCGGAAGAGCGGCTCGTCGAGATGATTCGCGCGGGCATGGACGTCGCGCGCTTCAACTTCTCGCACGGCACGCACGAAGAGCACGCGGGACGCCTCACGCGCCTTCGCGCAGCCGCCGATCGCGAGCGCCGCGCCGTCGCGGCGCTGCAAGATCTCTGCGGCCCGAAGGTCCGCACCGGAACATTCGACGTCGCACCCACGCTCGCCGCCGGTCAAACCATCAAGCTCATCGAAGGCGATCACTCGAGCGATCCCAACGTCGTCACGATTCAATACGAGGGCCTCGCCGAAGACGTGCGCATGTCCGACTTGGTGCTCTTCGACGATGGTCGCATCGTGATTCGCGTGACCGCGATCGCCGGAAGCGAGATCACCGCCGTCGTCGAGCAGGGCGGCGCGATGCGAAACCACGTCGGCGTGCATCTTCCGTCGCGCACGATGCGCGGTGGTGCGCTCACGGAGAAAGACAAAACCGATCTCCTGTTCGGTCTCTCGCTCGGCGTCGATTACATCGCGCTCTCGTTCGTGCGTCGCGCGGCGGACATCAACTTGGTCCGCGAGATTTGCCAAGCGTGGGGACAGGAAACTCCAATCATCGCGAAGATCGAAACGCCCGATGCCGTCGAGAATCTCGAGAGCATCGTCGCTGCTTCCGACGGCGTGATGGTCGCGCGCGGCGATCTCGGCGTCGAATTTCCGCCGGAGCGCGTACCCGTCATCCAACGGCAGATGCTGAGCGTCGCGCGCCGCGTGCGCCGCCCCGTGATCGTCGCGACGGAGATGCTCCAATCGATGACGAAGAACACGCGCCCGACGCGCGCCGAAGCGAGCGACGTCGCGAACGCCGTGTACGGCGGCACGGACGCGATCATGCTCTCGGGCGAAACCGCGAACGGCGATTACCCGACGCTCGCAACGGGCATGATGAGCCGCATCGCGCTCGAAGCCGAGTCGAGCGCGTTCATCGAGACCGCGCCGTATGCGTCGCGCGCGACGAGCATCGCCGAAGCGATCGCGCGCGGCGCGACGAACACCGCGCGCGAAATCGGAGCGCGTTACATCGTCGCGTTCACCGAGTCGGGCGTCAGCGCGATGACCGTGTCGCTCGCGCGCCCGAGCGTCCCCGTGATCGCGTTCTCGCCGAACGCGAAGGCGCGCCGCCGCATGGCGCTCTACTGGGGCGTCGTCCCGCGCGAGATGCCGCCGATGCACGAGCCCGACGCGCTCGTCGATTGGTGCACTGCGGATCTCATGGCGAGCGGATTGGCCTCACCGGGCGAGCGCGTCGTCATCGTGTTTGGTGCGCCCATTGGGGTGAGTGGGAGTACGAATTCCATTCGGGTGCATGTGATTAGTTAGAGCCATGTTCCTCCGCCCCCTCCGCGAACGCTTCGTCACCCACCTGATCGGCGACTACGTCCCCGTCCTCAACCTCGTTCGCCGCCCCGCGCCGTGGCCCACGCTCGATGCGCTGCGCGCATATCCCGATGGCACGCTCGGGCGCGAGGTCGCGCGGTATCTCGACGCGCGCAATCTTCCGTTCAAGGTTCGCTACGAGAACCACGACGCGATTCACGCCATCCTCGATTACGAAACGAACATTCGCGGCGAGATGGAGCTTCAAGCTTTCATGTGGGCGAACGGCGCGTCGTCGCCCGCAGGCCGCGTTCTCTTCGTCGTCGGCGGGCTTCTCTTGCCCGAGCAATGGCGCGCGATGAAGCTCGCGTTCGAGCGCGGCCTCGCATCGCGTCCGATCGAAGAAGCGCGCTTGCCCACGCGCCTCCGCGAGACGCTCAGCGGCGTGCGCTGCGATCTCGCGGCGTAGCTCAGTTCGGGCCCGGAGCGCCCGGAAGAAAATCGAGATCCGGAAGCGCATTCCCACCGCACGCGCCTCCGCCGACGCCGAGCACCGAGCCGTCGAGCATCGTCACGGCGTTCCACTCCGTGTTCGGATCCGGCAGCGTGCCGAACGGCGCGACGGTGCCCGCGATCGGATCGACCTGATCGACCGTGTCGGACGGCGCGCACGAGAGGTTCTGCGTGTAGCCGCCCATCACGAGGATCGTTCCGTCGCGCACGAGCGCGCTCGCGTGCCACGTGCGACCGACGCTGAGCGTGTATGGCTCGGTGGTCCACGTGTTGTTCGTCGGATCGTACGCCTCGATCGAATTCATCGGCGCGTTGACGCCGCCCGCGGAGATCGACGCACCGCCGAAGACCATCACGCGCCCATCGGGCAGCACGTGCGCGGTGAACTGCGTGCGCCCGAGGTTCATCGGTTTCGCCGAAGTGAATTTCCCCGTCGCCGGATCGTAGATGTCGACCGCGTTCTGCGCGACGACGCATGTGCCCGTCCCGCATCCGTCGCCGCCCATCACCATGATGCGGCCATCGCGCAAGCGCACGATGCGCTGTCCGAAGTAGTGCACGCCGGGAAGCGCGAGGCTCGTGAACGTGTCGGCGACCGGATCGTAGATGTCGACGGTGGGTGATGCGTCGGACGTGATCATCACGCGCCCGTCGACCATCAGCACGCTCCACGCGAACGTGCGGTTCTCGGTCATCTGCTTCGTCGACGCCTTGAACGTGTTCGTCGTGGGATCGAACAAGTCCGCCGTCGTGCACGCAGCGCCCACGCATCCCGCGGGATCGTCCGATGCGCCGCCGACGACGAGCACACGACCATCGAGCATCGTCGTCGCCGCGTCGCGCCAGCGCGTGACCGCCATCGGGCCCGATGCGGGCACGACCGTGTCGCCCGATTGCGAGCGTTGGAAAATCTCCGCCGTCGCGAGCGCGTCTTCGGGATGATCCGGCACCGTCGTTCCGCCAGCGATGAGGACGCGCCCGTCTTGCAACACGGCAATCGCCGGGTGCTCGCCGCGCACGTTCGCCATCGGTTTCTTCTGCCAGGGCAAGACCATCCCCGCGCTGACGTACTTGAACGCGCCGCGCGTGAGCGACGTGCCTTGGCTGTTCACGAGCGTGATGTCGTCGAGCCCGACGGGGCCGGGTGGCGTTTGGATGCGCGCGTGCGTGCTGTCGATGATGAGCGTGGGTGCGCGTCCCGTGCCGATGTACACGGACGTGTCCGGCGTGAAGCCAGCGCCACCGAGCTCCACCCAATCGCCGCCGCTTTGGTTTCCTTGGTTCGGTTTGACGCTCGTCACCGCGAAGCTGCACGACGACTTCACGCAATAACTCGAACAGCACACGTCGCCGCCTTCGCACGGGTGCCCGCACGCGCCGCAGTTGAAGACGTCACTCGACGTGTCCACGCACTGACCCGCGCACGCCTGCTGCGTTCCCGTGCACGAGAGCGCGTCGGTTCCGGCGTCGGTTCCGCCGTCTCCGCCCGTCGGGTTGCCCGACCCGCACGCGGCGAGTTGCGTGAACACGAAGAAGCCGCCCGCGAGGAAAGCAACGAAGCGCATCGCTCGATGCTACGCCAATTGGGAACGCGCGGCTTTCAGAAGCCGTAGTGGAAACCGACCTCGGGCTCGATGCTGAAGGTGAACGCGGTGCCGACGGCGATCACCGGCCTGATGCCGAGCATCACACCGAGCTTGCCGCCGTTGAAGCCGAGTCGAACGCCGCCCGCGGGCGCGATGTAGAACGGACCACCGAGCGCCCACGCATCGACGTTGCGGTTCGTCGCGCCGGGCGGGTTGGGGCTCGAGCCCGTTCCACCGGAGACCGGCACGCTGACCGACGCGTCGTATTGCGACACGCCGAGCGCGATCTGCGCGTACGGCGCGATAGGTGCGGTGACGCCCGCACCGAAGAGATACGTGAAGCGACCTTCGGCGAGGAGCGTGAGCGGCGTGCCGGAGCCGAACAGGTTGAAGCCTTGATCGCTCGGCGAGTGAAGCAGCGCAACGCCGACCTTGGCGCCGATGAGGATGTTCGGCGTCACGGCGAAGTCGAACGAAATGGCGATGCGCAGATTGCCCGGCGCCATGCCGCCGTTGACCGCGCCCGCGTTGCCCGCTTGCACGCCCGTGAGCTCGTTCTGGTCGATCGGATAATCGCGGCCAGTGCCGCCGCTCGAGTTCGCGGTGACCGGATCGAAGCAACCGTATCCGCTGGAGCTTTGGAACGCGCCATTCGACACGGTGCCGCCGCAGACGCTCGATTGTCCCGGAATGATCGTGAGGTCGTAGCCGACCGCGAGACCGAGGAAGATGCGGGGGCCGCCGCCGCCGCCGCCGCATTTTTTCTGCGCGTCCTCGGCTGCGCCCGCGGGCGCGGTGCAGATGCCCGACTGACACTCGTCGCCCTTGTCGCAGTCGGCGCCGGTCGCCTTCTTCGCGGCGGCGGTGCACTTGCCGCTGTCGCACTTGCCGCTCTTGCACTCGTCGTCGCCTTCGCAGTCCTCGCCGCCGTCTTTGCCTTCTTCGCCGCCGCCGCCTTTTTCACCGCGGCACGACGCACCGGCAGGACCTTCGGGACAATCGCTCGTGTCCTTGCATTGCTTCGGCGGCGGCTTGTTCGGAAGGTGAAGCGCTTCGCCGTTGATCTCTTTTTTGATCTTCACGACGTACGGGTTGTTCTTGCTCCCGCCGCCCGCGACGTTGTCGCCTTGGTCGTTGTAGACCTGAATGAAATATTTGAAGTCCGAGACTTCGCCGACGTCGGTGCAGGGAACTTCGCCGCCGTAGCCGGAGCCCATCTTCTTCAGCTCCATCGCCTTGAACTCGGACATACCGAGGCCCTTGTAGCGAAGGACGATCTTCTTGATGGTCTCCGAACCCGTGTATTCTACATAGATCGGAAGCGGGGTTCGCGTGGTCTGCTCGTCGGGCGGCGTGTGAGAAATGTCGTTGCCGGTTGGCGTTCCACCGCCGCCACCACCACCACCGCCTCCTCCGCCGCCACCGCCACCACCGCCACCACCACCACCGCCGCCACCACCACCGCCGCCGCCGGCGACTTGCTTCTGCGCTTCGGAGAACGCAGCTGCGATGTCTTTCGTGCTGAGGTCTTGGTTCGGTTTGGTGCTCGGGTCGAGTTGGAGCGCTTTCGCGAACTCGGACACGGCATCCGCGTGACGCGTGGAGTTCAGCGCACCCGCGAGGACCGTCGCGACGTCACGGTGAAGCGAAGCGATGAGGGCGTTGTTGCACTTGTTCGTGCCGCACGCGGCCAGCGCCTGCTTCAACTTCGTTTCGGCGGCCGCCGCGTTGACGTTGACGAGGTAGTCGTCATCCATCGCCTTCTTCTGCAAGCCCTTGGCCTTCGTCTCGGTCGCCGCGTCGGCGAACACCACGCGTGACGGGGCAAAGACGAGCGCGAACAGCGCGATGATGAATGCAACTCGACGAAAGCGGCTTTTCACCACGATTTCCCTCTTTCCGGACGCGCCACCCTATCAGAAAAGTTACGGTGTGGTCGAAGAAGACGCAGATGTCTCGGTTCGAATGAACTGCACGCGCCGGTTGAGGGCGCGGTTCGCATCCGTGTTGTTCGGCACGAGCGGCTTCGTGAGGCCATAGCCCTTCGATACGAGCCGGCTCGGGTCGATGCCGTGCGCAACGAGGTACGCACGCACGGAGTCGGCGCGCGACTGCGAGAGGTTCTGGTTGTACGCCGCGTTGCCGACGTTGTCGGTGTGACCCTGAACCTCGAGGGTGATTTTCACGTTGTCCTTCAGGATCTGGACGATCTCGTCGAGGATCTTGAAGGAGATGTCGCCCTTGATGGTCGACTTGTTGAACTCGAATTGAATCTGCTGCGTGATGCGGATCTCTTTCGCCGTCACGACGACGAGCATGTTCTTCTTCGGGCAACCGAGGCGATCGTTGGGACTCGTGACGGTCGTGATGCCTGGCGTGTTTGGGCAGAAATCGTTGACGTCGAGGACGGTGTCGCCGTCGTTGTCGGGGTCGGGGCAGCCGTCGGTGTCCTCGAAGCCGTCGAAGTCTTCCGGTTTGTTCGGGCACTTGTCGACGGAGTCGGGGATGCCGTCGGCGTCGTTGTCGAGATCGGGGCAGCCGTCTTCGTCGAGGTAGCCGTCTTTGTCCTCCGGCTCGATCACGCACTGATCGTTCGAGTCCGCGATGCCGTCGCCGTCCGTGTCGGGGTCGTCGGGGCAGCCGTCTTCGTCTTGGAAGCCGTTGTACGTCTCGGGCTCCGTTGGGCACTTGTCGACGTTGTCGGGGATGCCGTCGCCGTCGCGATCGCCGACGCGCGGCGTGATGAACCCGCGCGCGGCGCAGCGCTCTGGCGGGCTGTTCGCGAGCGCGGCGCGCGCGTTGGGCTCCGCCAAGTCGACGTGCGCGGAGGCGTTCACGTACTGGCCTTGATCGAGCTCGTTCTTCGCGAACTCGAGGTGCGATCGCGCGAGGGCGAGCTCGCGCGGCGCGCACTTCATCGCGCCGCTCTTTTCGGCGTTGTTCGCGATCTCGGTGAGGCCGTCGATGCGCCCGGTGAGCGCGGACGACGCCGAGCATGCCGGCGCGACGACCACGATCACGAGAAGCAGAATGGCGACGAGGACGCGTCTCATCGACTCAGCGACCTGAAGCCTTGTGCGCCGCCTTCGAGAGGTTGATCGCCTTCTCGGCGTACTCCTCAGCGGCCTCTGCGTAGTTGATCGCGTCGGAGTAGCTCGCCTCGCTCGCGTCGACCTGCGCTTGGTCGAGGTGCGCCTTCGCGTAGTAGTACTCGTACGGCGCGAGCTGCTCGGCGCCGAGCTCCTTGGCTTCTTCGAGGCGCGAGTTCGCGCTCGACGCGTTGATCGCGTAGAGCGTCCCGCCGCAACCCGTACCGCACATCAGCAGGATCACGAGGCAGGGAGCTGCGAGATTCCTCAAGTGCAATCGAGCCATTCCTCGGGCGACCAGGCTTGGTCGCCCGATGTGACCGACCGTACCGTTTTCAGATCTTGCGGTAAAGACCGATCACCACGCCGAGAAGCATCGTCGGTTTGAAGTCGACGGCGCGAACGAGAATGGGCGCCATCGTCTTGTTCGCCGGTTGGAAGCGCACGTAGTCGCGCTCCGGGTGGTAGTACTTCACGGTCGCTTCGTCGCCGATGAGCGCGACGACGACGTCGCCCTTGCTCGCGGTGAGCTGCTTTCTGACGAAGATGTAATCGCCGCTCAAGATGCCCGCGTCGATCATCGAGTCGCCTTGAACGCGGAGGCCGAACACGTCGCGCCCGCCGCGAACGAGCCCGCGATCGATGCGCACCGTGTCGACGACGGCTTCTTCGGCGAGGATTGGTTGACCGGCTGCGACGCGCCCGACGATGGGCACTTCGATCATGTCTTCGTCTTCCGCGAGCTCCACGCCCTCGTTTCGCGTGATGCGGTGGACGTTGTTCGCGGCTTCGCCGTTCGACGGAAGCGCTGAACCGATGAGCGGAAGCTGAACGCCGCCTGCCGCGTGCGTCGGACGAAGCGCGCGCGACTTCATGTCTTCGCGCTTCAAGTAGCCCTTGCGCTCGAGCGCGCGGAGGTGATCGTTGACTCCGTTGGTGGAGCGAATCCCCATGCGTGCGCCGATTTCACGGAGCGTGGGCGGGTACCCGCGATCGGTGATTGATTCGCGGATGAAATCCAGGACCATTTGCTGCCGGTGTGTGAGCCCTTGCATGGCGCATACGAGGCTACTGAACGCGCGTCACGGCGTCAACATTTCACCCCAAATTATCCACAAGGGTCGATCATGCTCCGGCGCCTCCGGCGCCGATGGGCTTACTCGAACTTGTTCGACGTGGAGAGGAACGCGAGCTTGTCGTTCATCTCGCGTAGGCGCGTCGAGAGCATGCGGACGCAGCTCCACAAGACTTCGTAGGCCAAGTCCTTGTGCAAGAAGAGGAGGTCGTCGAAGGCGTCCTTCGTGATGACGAGGAGGCGGCAGCGCTCGTGCGCGCGCGCGTCCGCGGAGCGCGGCGAGTCGTCGAGGAGCGACATCTCGCCGAAGACCTCGCCGGGCCCGAGCACCGCGAGCGCTTCCTCGCCCATGCCCGAGACCTCGCGCGAGATACGTACCTTGCCTTCGAGGATGATGAAGAGCTTGTCGCCCGGATCGCCGTATTGGAAAATCTTGGTGCCGAGCCCGTGCGCTTCTTCTTTGGTGACCTGCGCGATGAGCGAGAGCGACTCGCGCGTCAGCCCGTCGAAAAACGGCACGCGCGCGAGCTGATCCTCGCGTTCGGTCACTCCCGCCTGTGTGGCCTGCGCTGACACTCCGTGCCGAGCTTACACTAATGCGCAGCGTTCATGGCCAGCCAGCGCTCCGCTTCGAGGGCTGCCATGCAACCCGACCCCGCGGCCGTGACCGCTTGGCGGTACACGAAGTCCTGCACGTCGCCTGCGGCGAACACACCAGCGAGGCTCGTCTGCGCGGTGCCCGCCTTCGTCTTGATGTAGCCATTGTCGTGGAGCTCGAGGAAGTCCTTGAAGAGCTCGGTGTTCGGCGTGTGGCCGATCGCGACGAAGAGGCCCTTCACGGGGACGACTTCTTTCTTCTTCGTGACGACGTCGACGAGGCGCGCGCCGGTGACTTCGCCGTTTTGCACGTCGAGCACTTCGTCGACCGCGGAGTTGTAGATTACACGTATTTTCGGGTTCTTGAAGACGCGCTCTTGCATCGTCTTGCTCGCGCGGAACGCGTCGCGGCGGTGAACGAGCGTCACCGACTTCGCGAGGCCCGAGAGGTACATCGATTCTTCCATCGCCGTGTCGCCGCCGCCGACGACCATGACGTCTTCGTTGCGGAAGAACGCGCCGTCGCACACCGCGCACGCGGAGACGCCTTTGCCTTTGAGCGCGTGCTCGCTCTCGAGACCGAGCCAGCGCGCCTGCGCGCCCGTCGCGATGATGAGCGTCTGCGCCGTGTGGAGCTCGTCGTCGTCACCCGCCCACACTTTGAAAGGACGCGCCGAGAGATCGACTTTGTTCACGTCTTGCGAGACGACCTCGACGCCCTGATTCACCGACTGCTCGCGGAACGCTTGCATGAGCTCGGGGCCCGCGATCTTCGACGGGAAGCCGGGATAGTTCTCGACGTCGTTCGTGATCATGAGCTGGCCGCCGGGAATGCCGCCGCGCACGAGCCCTTCGAACATGAGCGGTTTGAGGTTCGCGCGCGCGGCGTAGATCGCCGCGGTGTGGCCGGCGGGACCCGAGCCGATGATGATGACGTTGCGGGGTGTTGTCATTGTTTAGAAACGGTATGCGGCGCCGATGTTGATGACGTCGAGCGTGTTGGTGATCGTGCCGAGGTTCACGAGGAAGTTAGAGCGGTTCGCGGGCGTGTTGTCGGAGCACACGCCGCCAGTCGGTGTGCCGCTGATGCACGCCGTACCTGCAAGCGCTCGGATGCCACCCTGAGTCCCGTCGTTGCTCAAATCCATCACGAACATGTGCATGTATCCCGCGCTGAATTCGATCGCGCCACCTTGCGTCGCGGGCACGTCTTTCTTCAGCGGGATGCGGAGCGTCGCGCCAAGCGAAAGACCGACGCGCGCGCCGGACATGAAGTCGGTCGCCATGGAGACGTTCTGCCCGTTCACGCTCGAGGCAGCTTGGCTCTCGAAGAATGCTCCCGCTCGAATCGCGAGCTTGTTCGGGATCGCGTTGTAATCGCCGCCGAGGCGGACGCCGACGACGTCGTTGTAGTTGTGCGGGACGAACGCGTTCGGCGGGACGGTGCCGGGCGTGCCGGCGACAGGGATCGTTCCTGTGATGCCGTCGGCCTGCGCGGGGAACGTGATCTCGAGATTCTTGATCGCGCTGTCGTTCGCCCACGTGAGGTCGAGCTCGACGTCCCACACGTCTTGCGCGAGCGGATCGCGATGATGCATCTCCGCGCCTTCGAGATCGAGACCGCGGCGCGGCTGGTGGAAGCGAACACCGAGCTTGGCTTCCATCGGAATGTTGAGGCGTACGTGACCGAGGCCCGGACCGCAGATTCCAGGCGCTTGATTGCTGCCGCAATCGGCGAGCGCGCTGTTGCCCGCGACGGGTTGCTGGCCGAGGTTGTAATAGTTGGCGAACGTCTTCACGTCGGCGGATGCATCGACAGGCGCGCTCCACTTGTACCAAGCGGAGAGGTCGAAGTTTCGCGACGCGCTCCAGAGCGCGCCGAGCGTGAAGCCGGGAACGAACACGGTGCCCGTCGAGAGCGTCGCTTTGATGTCGTTCGATCGCGGGTCTTCGTTCGTTCCGTTGACGGCCATCGAGCCGTTGCTGAACGTCGCGTTCGCGATGCCGGCGATGAAGCTCGCGCCGAAGCGAAGGTTGTCGACGGGCTCGACGCCGACGCCGAGCGTCGGCGTGAGGAAAAAAGCGTTCGTGTACGTCGCGAGGTAACGCTCGGGCGCGGGATAGTTTTGCTGCGTGGTCGTCTGCATGAACTCGGGCCACGCTTGCCCCGCGGCGCCGCTCGGCGCGGTGAGAAGGAATCCGATTCCCACGCGCGGCGTCGCGCGGATCGTGAAGGCAAGCGACGGGACGGGGAACGTTCCGACGTCGTCGCAGACGTTCGGGTAGTAGGTGCCCGATGGGATGAGCGCGGTGTCGGCCGTCGTGTCGTTCGGATCGCGCATGCGGTGAAAGCACGTCTGCGCGAACGGCACGTTGACTTGGAGCGTGAGCTTCGACGGTTGGCCCGCGAGGCCCGCAGGGTTGTAGAGCGTCGCGAGCGGATCGGACGCGCGCGCGACCCACGCGCCTCCGCGACCCATTTGCTCCGACCCGTTGTCCGGAAATTCGGTGACGTTGCTGGCCGCCGCGGTCGTCGCGACGAGCGACGAGCACACGAGCGTCAGCGAGCGGAGTCCGAGCTTGTGCATCAGTCTTTGATCGGCGTGGCCTTCAGCGAGGCGCGGCCGTCCTTCACGTAGACGGTGAACTTCACGCGCTTGCAGTTGTGGCGTTGAACGAGCGCGTCGCGATTTTTTCGGAGCGTCTGGCGGAACTTGTCGAACGTGAGCCCTTCGGTGGGCTCGTTGCATTGCTTCTTCGTCTTCACGAAGTCTTCGTAGACGTTCGGCCACTCGAGCTCGTCGGGGTTTTGCGCGTCGCCGATCGCGCGCGCGAGGACCTCTTGCGGAACCGCGGCGACCATCGTCGCTTCTTCTTCGTCCTCTTTGCCTCGCGGGATGATCGCGGCGGGCGCGGCGACGGGGGCGGCAGCGATCGGCTTGGCCGTTGGCGGAGCCATCGCGATGGCAGCGGCGGCAGGACCGTCGGGAGCGCGAAGCGGCATCACTTGGGTCGGGCTCGTCTCCGGTTGTTGCAGTCGGAAGTTCGGTCCTGACGGTGCGGGCTTCGGCGGGAGCGGTTTGTTTTGGATGCTCGGTTGCGAAACCGGCGCGGGCGGAATGTGTTGTCCCGAAGGCGCCGGCATCGGCGGAGCGGGTGTATTTCCGCGCGCGCCGGGAGGAGGCGGCGCCATCATCGGATTCGATCGCGGGCCCGACGCGGGCTCCGACATCGGGAACGAGAACGCGCTCATGCCCGGCTCGGCGTGGCCGACGATCGCTTCGAGGTCGGCCGCTTTGCGCGGCGCTCCCCCGCCCTTCTCCGCGACGCGTTCGATTCCCGCGTTCACGTCGCCGCCGATGTCGCGAAGCCCGCCGCTCAGTTGCGGAAGCTGGAGCAAGTCGATCTCGCCCTTCTTCAGCTTCTGCGCCTGCACGCGCATCTTCTTCAGCGGCAGGTCGTGCTCGACGAACGTGAGGAGCAATCCGAAGACGAGACCTGCGACGACGATGCCGGCGATCGTCGCCCAGCTCACGTTCTTCTTGTCGGTGTCGTCGGCGTTCTGGAGAAACGTGGTGCCGCCTTGGATCGTCACGCGCGGACGAACGACGGCGTAACCGGCGCCGAGGTCCCATGCGTCGCCGTCGATCTTCGCGAACACGCCGCCGACGTTGCCGGCGAGATCGCGAATCTCGGTGTGGCCCTTCGTCGAATACGTCGCGTCGGCGTCGAGCTTCGGGAGCTCCGCCGTGATGGTGTCGAACTGCGCCTCGTCGAAGCCTTGCATCCCCGCGCCCGCGACCTTCTGGCCGAGCGCGTAGAAGACGACGTTCGTCTGCGTGTCCTTCGAGAGATCTTGTGCGTACTTGTGATCGAGCGCGCGAATGCCGACGACCGCGCCGACGGGCGGCTGCGCGCTGTCGTATTCGACGGGGCGCGCGGCGACGCGATAAATCTGCCCGCCCCAAACCCACGTGTCGTCGCGGAGCCAGCCGTGGAGCGCGTCGTTCACCGACGAGTATCCGCCGAGCTCGAAGTCGTCGAACTTGTCCGCCGCGGGATAACCCACTTGCGCGATCACGCGACCATCGCGGTCGACGACGAACGTCGCATCGGGTTTGTATTGCGCGGGAATTTTTTCTTGGAGCGCCGTGAGCGATTTGCGCGCGTCGTCGCGCGCCTTCGGTGGGATTTTGTCTTTGTCGGTCGCCGCGACGAGGCTGTCTTGAATCGTCTTGTCGAGCGCGAGCACCATGAGCGCGTCGATGCGACGACGCGAATCAATTTGAATCGCCCAACGCACGACGACGCTGTCGTTCGCGAGGGTCTCGTTCGTGCCCTTGATGCTCGCGCGGTTGTACTGACCGACGGCGAGCATGAGCGAATAGACCGCGAAGCCCGCGAGCACCGCGAGGATCGCGTACCAGAAGCGCGAGAGGAGCATCATGACGAGCCTCGCGGAGAGCGGAAAAGGGTGCTCACTTCGCCTCTTCGAGCGTCAGCGGCTCTTTGAGCTCGACGGTGCCGTTCTTCGACACGGCCTGAACGGGCTTGCCGATTTGTTTTCCGTTCGCGAACGCTTTCAAGAAGTAGTCGCCCGACGGCAAATCGCGGAACGCGAACGTCCCGTTGTGGCCGGGATACACGACGTCGACGACGCCGGGATCGACGACGACGAAGAAGCGCAGCGTCGGCGAGAGCTTGTCGCGGAACTCGAAGCGCCCGGGGCCGGACGCGGTCCAATCGCGCGAGCCGCTCGGCGTCGTCTCGGATTCTTTGAACGCCTCGTTTCCCGCGGTGCCGTAGAGACGATGCGGAAATGGATCGTGGTTCACGAAGAGGAGCTTCGTTCCGGGCGACACGGCGATCGTCGTCGGCACGGTATGGCCGCCGGTCACGGTGATCTGAATCGCCTCGTGCGGTTGGGCGGTGCCCGTCGAGACGGCGGCGATGCAGATGTCACGCGAAGGGTTCGCGCTGAGCGCGCGAAACTCGGGCTTCACCGTCGGCGATGGCTCGCGCCACGTGTAGCGGTGCTCGGCCTTCGCGATTTCGGCGTAGACCTCGGGAATGACCTTCGCTTCGCCAGCGATTTTTCCGCGGACTTGACCCGCGAGGGCCGAGCTGGCGACCCCGGTCACGAGGGTCGCGACGAGCCATAGACGATTGTTCATGGGAGCGATGACCGCCACGCGACGGTACGCGCGTGAAGGTATCTCGGCGGTACAAGCTCTGTAAATCCCTCGTTACCGGGCGACCATCGGCGCCGGAGGCGCCGGAGCAGGTTACTGACAGCGCTTGAACGCGATGCCCTCGACGTTGGGGTTCTGGCCGCCGACGGCCGTGCACGACGAGCCGCTCGGGCAGATTCCGTCGGCGGAGCAGTCGCGCGAGCACGTGTTCGATGGACCACAGTATCCGAACGCGCAATCGCCGTCTTTCGTGCAATTCGCGCCGACCTCGCCGCTTCCGTGCGCCGGCGTACATAGGCCGACGCGCGTGTTCGTGATGTCGCCGACGCCGGTGCACTCGAAGCCGAACGCGCACGCACCCGAATAGCGACACGTGTCCGCGCAGATGTCGTCGGCGGTGCCGTCGACCGACTGCGACACGGGGCACGAAATCGCCGGCGCAGCGGGAATCGTGTTGTTCACGAAGTCGACGTGCTGCGCGTCGTTGCAAAGGTTCACTTCTTGGTTCGAGAAGTTGCACGCCCAGCTCACCGTCTCGCCTTGCGCGAGCGGGCCATACACGTCGCTCGGGCGTTTGCAGTAGGTGCTGCACGTCCACGGTGAGAGGACGGACGCGCGCTGCGGGCAGTCGGCGGCGGTCGAGCACGGGAGCGTGCAGCCCGACGCGACGATGGACGTGTCGCAGTCGAGCGTGCAGTTGTTCGTGCCGCCGCAATACTCTTCGGCGCGCACGCAGAGCTTTCCGTTTTGTCCGACCGTCGCGCATCCGTAGCCGTTCGGGCAATCGGATCCCGAGAGGCATTGCGTCGTGCAGTAGCCTCCGGGCGTGAGGCATCCGTAGTTGCAGTCCGTCGAGACGCTGCACGTGCGGCCGACGTCCGCGTCGGCGCAGTAAGTGTCCGCGCCGAGCGTGAGGCAGCGCGCACCCGCGCGGCACTGCGCGTTCTGCGTGCACGTCGGCGTGCAGCGCGTCGGCCCGCCTCGGTAGAGCGCGCGGCAGAGCAAACCGTTTTTGCACTCGCCATCGCCTGCGCAGAGCTCGAGCTCGATCTTCGCGGCGGTGACGACGTCTTGCGTGATCGTGTCGGCGGGCGCGTCTTGCGTGGTGATGACGTCGCTTGCGGGCGAGTCTTGCGTGATCGCGTCCGGCCCGCCGTCGGCGTTCGGATCGCGACACTGACCGTTCACGTCGCAGATTTGTCCGGGATCGCAGTCGCGCGTTGCGTCGACGCAGTTGCGAACGCACTTTCCCTTCGTGAGGCTGCAGTAGTACCCGACGTCGCATTCGCTGTTGCGATCGCACGGAACGGACGTCGCGCAGTCGAGCGCGACGAAGCTCGTGATGACGAGCAGCACGCAGGCGAACGCCGGCGCGGAGAAGCGATGACCCACGAGCTCAGTGTATCTTCTTCCGAAGCACTTGAACTGATTGTCTCGCGCGGCTTGGATGTCGACATGCGGCAGCGTGAAGAACCGGCGAGGCCGGCGCAGGACATCCACCAGACTTCGAGGACGCCAAGCTTTGGCCGCCATGATCAACTGGCGAAGGTCCAGCTCCGGCCCGGCCGCGCAATCTCGCTGCCGCCGATCGACAGCCACGACCTACCAAGACTCGATCCGTTCAAGTGAATGCTACTTCTGTGTGGTCGAATGGCGAAACACGACGGTGCGTCTTTTCGCGAGCGCGACGTTCGGCGCGTTCACGGGCAGCGACACGCGCTCGCCGCGTTTCACCGTGATGACGTGTGGCTCGCCTTCGAGCGTCCACTCGGCCCCGTCGGTGTAGGGATGCGCGAACGGCGGCGCGGGCCAGAGACCCACGGCGACGATCGCGTCGTCGTCGCTGCGCCCGAGGATTTCCACCGAGTCCGGCTTTTCGGTGACGCCCTCGATCACGCTCGGAGAAAATCCGCGCGCGGCGAGCTTGCGCGCGAGCGTCACGAGTGAGAGCTCGGTGTCCACGGCGTCGTGCGCGTCGGCGATCGCGGACATCCAATACGGAAGCACACCATACGCCGCGGCGCACACGGCGCTCTTGTCTCCCGTCGGCGGCGGCGCGTGCCACGCGAGCGCGCGCGCTTGCACGCAGAGCGACTCGGGCTCGCCGAGCGCGGGCGCACAGCGGTAGTCGAGATCGCTCGTCGAGAACGTGTCGGCCGTCGCGTTCGAGAAGACGAGGACGCGCGCGCTCGCGGCCGCGTGTGCGTCGATTCGATTCGCAACCGGTCGCGACGGGCTCGGGGACGACGCTCGCGCGCAGCGTGTCGAGCGCGAGCGCACCGCGCTCTTCGTCGCGCGCGAACGCGGCGATCGCGAGCCCGTCCTCGCGCGCGATCTCGCGAAGACCGAGCATGCCGCCGATGCGAACGGCCGGAGCCGAAGCGACGATGATCGTGCCCGGCGATGCGACTTGCGGCGATGCGCGCTCGACGACGAACGTCGCCTCCTTCTCCACACACCACGCGATCGCGTTCGTCGCGTGTTGGATTGGCTTCGTCGTCGCGGGATCGATGGCCCAGAGCGTGAGCGCGTCGTTCGACGTGCTCGCCGCGACGAAACAGCGTGCGGGCGCCGGCTCGGCGAACGCGAACGTGCGTCGCGGAGGAGCCGCCGCGATCGTCAAGAACCCCGCGCGCTCGAACGCGCCGTGCGCCGCGAGCCACGCGCCGTCCGCGTCTTGCTTCGGATAGCGCTTCTCGCGCGCGAACGCCGCGAGCATGTCGTCGGCGCATGCGTCGTCGCCCGCGACGATCGTCGGCGGGTGCTCGGTGAAGCGAAACATCGCCGCGCGTGTTCCGCCGAGCGACGGACCCGCGATGTGGAGCCCGCGGACGATCGCGCCGGGCGCCGAAACCGTGACGCTCTCGCTGGCACACGTGCACATGAGCGCTTCGCCGGGCGCTCCCGCCGAGCCGACGGGACGCTCGATGCGCATCTCGGCGCCATGCGACGCGACGAACGCGTAGCAGTCTCCCGCGATGGTCGTCAGCTCGACGCGATCTTGCGCAGCGGTCGCGGCGCGCGGGAGCGCGTCGAAGCCGAGCGCGACGTAACGCGAGACGAGCGGAGCGATCGCCTCGTCGGCTGCATGTCGCACGGCAAAGAATCTCCACACCTCGAGCCCCACGACTGCGCACGCGCCCAACGCGACGAGCGCGATGAAGCCCCGCACCCAGGCCGCTCGTCTCTTCGCGGCAGCTTCTGCCTCGTGCTCCTTCTGTCGCTTCGCGAGCGCCTCCGCGGCGAGCCGCTCCGCGCGCACCTTCTCGGGATGTCTTCCGTCGAGCACGGACAGCGCGCGCTCGACTTCCTCCAGGTCGCGCTCGCGCGGATCCGTCACGGCGCTCCTTCAGTCGTCCGTGATCGCCAATCGCATCGAGCGCGGCGCGCCTTCGCGCTCGTAGTCGACGCGAAGCTCGCTCGCGACCGCGAGCGACAAGAACGCTTGCTGCGCTTGCTCCGGACGCTCCACCGAGAAGCCGTTGACCGCCGTGACGACGTCACCCGGTTTGAGATCGATCGTGGACCATGCAGGGTTGAGCGCGGTGATGCGAAACCCGACGAAGCGTCCATCGCGGAAAACGGGATGGTCGACGTCGAGCGTCAGGTTTTGCAGGAATGTCCCGAGCCCGCCCGAGAGCGCTTGGCGCACGTCGGAGCGCCGGAGCGTTCCCGCGGGTGTGGGGAGCGAGCCGGCCGACGCGCTCGCGACCTGCGGCTCGACCGCGGTCTTCGCTTGCGGCGTCGAGGCGCATCCCGAAACGCATCCCGAAAGGACGGATAGAACGGCGAGTGCTGCTACGCGCATGATGTGAAACCTGCCCGCACCCGCGTCCGTGCGCAACTTTTCGGCTAGACGAACGCGGCGGCGTACACCGCGTGGACCTTCTTGGCGACCTCTTCCACGGAGCCCGCGCCATCGACGACGGCGACGCGATCCTTCGGGATGTGCCGCTGCAATTCCTTGTAGAATACACTCAATGCGCGCAGCACCTCGTTTTGCTCGTAGAGCTGCGCGGCGTCGCCGCGTGCTTCGCGGCGGCCGGCGGCGACCTCGGCGGCGACGTCGAGGACGATGGTGAGATCCGGTCGGCGCGCGTTGCCGGTTGAGCGAGCGTATCCAATCGAGCGTGCTCTCGCCGCCGCGACCGCTGGTCACGCTCTGGTACGCGAGGCTCGACGCGTCGTAGCGATCGGAGACGACGACGCCGCCCGCGCCGAGCGAACGGCTCGATCTCGGACTCGACGTGATCCACGCGATCGGCCGCGAAGAGGAGCGCCATCGTCGCCCAGCCGGGCGCGCGTCCGCCGGCGACCGACGATGCGCCCCGCGAGCACCTGCCGGATGAGCGTGCCCACGGGGCCGTCGCTCGGCTCGCGCGTCGTGCGCACGTGCGCTCCGTCTTTGCGGAGGCGCGCGGCGAGGAGCGACGTCTGCGTCGTCGTCCCGGCGCCGTCGATGCCTTCGAGGACGATGAATCGGCCTTGCGTCATGCGCGGCGAACTACCCGACTCGCGCCGAAACCGCAATGCTCGGCGCGGGTCGGTCCTCGCCGAGAACGAAGTTGTCGATGAGACGCGTCTTGCCGATGCGGCACGCGATCGCGACGAGCGCGCGATCGGAGATCGCATCGAGCTTCGCGAGCGAATCCGGCGTGCAGCACGCTCACGTAATCGATCGTGCCCGTGCCGCGCTCGACCTCCGCGCGCGCGATGCGCTCGATCGCGCTCGGCGTCGCGCTCGCCGCGCGTGAACGCGCCCTGCGCCGCGCGGAGACCGCGCGACAGACACAGCGCGCGCGCGCGTTCGTCGCGGCTCAAGTACGCGTTGCGCGAGCTCATCGCGAGCGCGTCGTCTTCGCGCACGATCGGATGACCGACGATCGTCGACGGGGATGAACAAATCGGCCACCATGCGCCGGATGATCGCGAGCTGCTGATAATCCTTGCGACCGAAGACGGCGACGCCCTTCGCCGACGAGCGCGAAGAGCTTCGCGACGACGGTGGCGACGCCTTCGAAGTGTCCCGGACGAAACGCGCCGCAGAGCGGCTCGGCGAGCGCCGCGACGCGAACGCGCGTCTCTTCGCCGGCCGACGTACATCGCGGCGGGCTCCGGCGCGAACACCGCGTCGACGCCGAACGGCGCGAGCTTCTTCGTGTCGCCGTCCAAGTCGCGCGGATAGCGTGCGAAGTCTTCGTTCGGACCGAACTGGGTCGGGTTCACGAAGATGGAGACGACGACGAAGTCGCTCGCGTCTCGCGCGCGGCGCGCACGAGCGCGAGGTGCCCGTCGTGGAGCGCGCCCATCGTCGGAACGAAGCCGACGCGTTTCTTCGCGGCGCGCGCATCGTTGCATACTGCACGCAATTCGTCGGGCGTTCGGACGATCATCGAGACGCAATGTACTATCTCCCCCATGCGCACGCTCCGCGCGCTCATCGAAGCCGAGGCGCCGATGCGACCCGGCGCCGCCGTCGACATCGCGCTGCGCATCCTCGCGACGCTCGTCCCGATGCACGCGAGCGGACGCGTTCACGGCGACGTGCGCGCCGAGCGCGTGATGGTCGACGCGCTCCGCGTTCGCATGCTGCCGCCCGAAAAAACGTCGCCCGCGAGCGCACGAGACGACGTCACCGGCGTCGCGTCGATCCTCTACGAGCTCCTCACGCGGACGTCGCCGGACGAAGGCGGTCCCGCGTCGCACCACACGCCCGCGCTTCTCCCGCAGAGGCTCGTCGACGTCGTGGACAGCGTGAGGCATGGGAGCACGCTCACGGCCGTCGCATTCGAGCACGAGCTCCGCGTGTGCCAGCTCGACGCGCTCTCTGCGGCGCGGCGAGTTCGACCATGATATAGAGCGCCGCATGCGCAGACTCGGGGCGGTCACGTGCGGAGCGGCGATCATGCTCTCGCTTGCGCGCGTCGCGTCGGCGGACCCGACGCCGAGCGAGCTCCAAGCCGCGCGTGATTTGTTCGCCAAAGCGGAGAAGGACGAAGACGCGGGGCAGTGGACGGAGGCGCTCGACAAGCTCCGGCGCGCGGCGAGCGTGAAGTCCACGCCCGGCATTCGTTTCCACATCGCCCTCTGCGAAGACAAGCTCGGTCAGCTCGTCGCCGCGCTCAGCGACTACGCCGCAGCCGATCAAGCCGCCCGCGACGCGAACAACAAAGACGTGATCGACGCCGTAGCCGAACCGCTGAAGGCACTCCGCATTCGCGTGCCGACACTGACGATCGACGTACCGGCCGCGCCCGGCGCACAAGTCGAGCTCGACGGAAAACCGATGGCGCCAGGTCTGTACGGTCTTGCGATTCCGGTGGAGCCCGGCGTGCATCGCATCGTCGCGCACGCGACGGGCAAGCGTCCGTTCTCGACGCAAGTACAGCTCCACGAGCGCGAGGCAGAGACCGCGACGGTGAAGTGGGTGGACATTCCCGTCGAGACGCATCCGGATCAAGGCGCCGAGAACGCGACGCCCCCACCGGCCGATGAATCTCACGGCTCGTTCAAAGTCGGCGCGCTCGTCGCGACGATTTCCGCGGCGGCGCTTCTCGGATTCGGAATCGGCGCGTACGTCGCGGCGGACGGCGCACACCAAAACCTCGCAACGCAATGTCCGATGCTCGTCGACTGCGGCGATCTACGCACGACGGTGCGCGCGTGGGACACGACCGCGCTCGTCAGTTGGATCGCAGCGGCCGGCGTCACGACGCTCGCCATCGTTCTTTGGGCGAGCCCATCGCACTCGAAGAACGGCTCCTCGCCTGCTTCGACCGCGCGCATCGAGCTTCGCCCGGGCGGCTTCGCGTTCGCGGGGACGTTCTGATGCGCGCGCGCTACGCCGCCGCGTGCGCCGCGATCGTCGCATCCGCGATCGCGTGCGTGGATCTCTTCCACTCGACGAGCGACGTTCAATCGCTCTGCGACATCGACGCGTTCGCTCCCGGTTGCGACTCCGGCACCGACGCGACTCCTCCCGAGAACCTCTGCGCGGGAGACGCGGGCGTCGCGCAAGCGCAAGCGAAGCACGCGTGCGCGTGGCTCGCAGCGTGCGAGCACCCGATCGGCCACAACCTCACCGGCACGTGCATGGTCGACGCGATCCTCGCGTACGACTGCGCCGCGAACCCGAACCGAAAACCCAAAGGCGCCGCGAAGACGTTTTGGGAATGCATGCAGAATGCAAACACTTGCGCGGCCGTCGCAGGGTGCGTGTTTCCCGACGGCGTTCCGAGCGGCTGTCTCGCGGGTGGATTCATCGGCTGCTCGCAGTCGTCCAAGAACCCAGGCTCTCGCTTCGATTGTCCCATTCCGACGTCGGGTGGCACGCCCGGAGAGAACTGCGCGGCGCACGGTCAGACGTGCGACTCGCTCGATCGCGACGCGTCCAATCACGACGCGCTGTGCGTCGGCCAGGGTCAGCTCCGCGCGTGCTCGGGGTCGGGCTGCGTGAAGGGAACGTTTCTCAGTCTGTGCGACGACGCAGGCATCGATCGCGGCTACGACTGCGCGAGCGTCGGCGCGGGCTCGTGCGATCTCGTCGGGCTCTCGTGCGTTCCCGAGGACGCGAGCGCTGGCGCGCCTCACACGAACGACGTGACGTGCTCGTCGGGCAACGTCCTCGCGCAAGGCTCGCCCGCCGCGCTCAAAGAGTCGGTCGATTGCACGGCGATCAGCGGGCCGGGCACGTGCGTTCCGATCGAAGGCGGCGCGCCTGGCACGGTGCCGTCGGATGCGTGTCATGCATCCGCGTGCGCGACCGACACATGCAACGGGCCCAAGCTCACCGCGTGCGTGCATGGTCGCGCCGTCGACGTGGACTGCGCAGCGCTCGGACTCGCGGCATGCAACGCCACCGTGCAGACCGAAGAAGGCAACCTCCCCGCCTGCGGGACGCCTTAGCGGCTGAGCGCGGCGTCGAGCTGCGCTTTCGCGAGGGCGTCCGCGGCGCTCGCGCTCTCCATGTCGTCTCCACCACGACGCGACGCTGCGCGCGCGGCGGGTTTCGTAATCGCGGGCGGAGGCGCGGCGGCCGCGACCTGCGCGGGCTCCGCGTGGCGCGTGACGGGCGGAGGAGCAACGCGCTGAACCGGCGGCGCGACGCGCTCGACCACGCGCTCCACGACTTTGGGTGACTCCACTTTTGCGACGGGCGCGACGGGCGTTGCGTCGACGTTGCACGAAGGCGCTGCAGGCTTTTGCGTTTGCGAAACCGGCTGCGGCGTCGCGACACCGGCTGCGAGCGCGATCGGGGCTGCCTCCGCATGCTTCGTCTCGACCTGCGCGGGCGCGGCGACGCGCGAAACATCCGCCGTCACGTGTTGCGACGGATCGACGAGCGACGCGGCCGCGGCGAGTCCTTCGCCGCGCGCGATGAACGCGCCGACGATTCCAGCGAACACACCCGCGACGACCAAACCCGCCGCCCAACCCATCGACGGGCGACGCAGCTGGCTCAAGTCCGCCGAGCCCGACGACGACGACGTCATGCTCAAGTCCACGGCGCGCTGCGCCGACGACGCGGACGCATCGACCGCAGCCGACGGACGCGGCGAGTCGTCGAGCACGCGCGACGAAGGCGGCGGCGGAAACGACGACATCGAGAGAAGCGGGCGCGACGACGACGACGGGTGAAGCATCGTCGGCTCGTCGCTGTCGTAGCGCGCGAAGCTCGGCGGCGGGTTCCGCGGAATGCGGACGTCTTGGAGCGAGCGCGAAGACGGCGGCGGCGACGAGCTCGGTCGCTTGTCCATGCGGATGACGGTCATCTCTTCGTCGTCGTTGCGCGCGAAGGAGAGCTGGGGACGCATCACGTACGACGGACGGACGCTCGGCGGCCTCACGCGAGGAAGCTCGATGGCCTCGACCTCGTCGTCACCGATCTCGATGCTGCTATTGGCCCGCGAACGTTTGTGGAAGGGGAGCATGGCAATCCGAGGTCAGTGCACGACTCGGGCCACACGCCCCGCATCCCACGCACATCGCCAACGCATGGACATCACGAAGCAATCTACCATGTAGGATAACGTAGCTCAACGGCTCTACGGCGTGCTTTCCGGCGAATTGGGGGTCGGACGATCCAGGCGGAATCGAGAGAACAAACGCTCGCCTCCCATCGTACAAACGGAGAGACTACGAGCATCGTGGAGACGGCATGACGCAATCGAGCACCTTCGAACCCCTCTTCGACCGCTGGGCATCGCGTGTTCGAAGGCGGCTGGCGCTCCGTCACATTCTCACCGGCGCCGCGTTTGGCGCGCTCCTCGCGCTCGTTCCCGCGGGCATCGCATGGAAGCTTCGACACGGGAACCTGCGCCCGTACGCGGCGCTCACGGTGGCGGGCGGAGTGATCGGCGGCGCTCTCGTCGCGCGCCGTCGCCGCTGGAGCGACGAAGAGGTTGCGCTTTATCTCGATGGCGAGCTCGCATCGGAAGAAGCCATCTCGACGGCCGTGGAAATCGAGAGCGCCCCACCGGACTCGGAAGGCGATCCCGCGATGCGCGCGGTCGTCATTCAATCCGCGGCCACCGCGCTCGGCGAGGGGAATCGCAAACAAGCGCGTCCGAAGTTTCTTCTGCCGGTTCACGTGCTCTTGCCGCTCGGGCTCGCGGGCGTCGCGTTCATCACGCGCGCGCCGCTCCCGCCCGCGCCGATCGTCGCGTTCGATCCGGGCACGACGAAGATCCAAATCGCGGAGATCGAAGGGCTCGAGAAGGTCATCAAGCTCGCGCAGCTCGATCCGCGCGACGAGGCCCAGCGCGAGCGTCTCGAGAAAATCTCGAAGGACGCCGAGAAGCTCAAAGAAGAATTGACGAAGGGGATGGAGAGGCGCGACGCGCAGGACAAGATCGCGAAGCTCAAAGAGCAGATCGCAGCGGAGCGATTGACGCTCGGCGACGGCGAGAAGCGCTCGGGTCTCGAAGCCGCGCAGTCGAAGCTCGAAGAGAACGAAGAGACGAAGCGCGCGGCGAAGGCGCTCGGCGATCATGATCTCGAGACGATGGACGCCGAGATGGAGAAGCTCGCGAACTCGCGCGAGAAGGCCGATCGCGATCTCGCGAAAAAATCGGTGCAAGACGCAGCGGACGCGGCGCGGAAGAACGGCGCGCAAGACGTCGCGAAGGCGCTCGAAGACGAAAAGAAGGCGATGGAGAAGCGCGAGAAGCGCGCGAAGGAGCTACGCGATCTCGCCGACGCGATGAAGAAGGAAGGCATCAAGAACGACGACGTCGAGAACAAGAGCGAAGCGCTCGATCGCAAAGGCACCGACGACGCTGCGAAGAAGCTCTCCGACGCGATGGGCAAAGCGATGGACAAGCTGACGCCCGAGGAGAAGAAGCGTCTCGCCGATCGCATGAAGGACGAAGCGAAGAAGGGATCGGGGCAGAGCGATCCGCAGGACTTGAAGGACATGGCCGATCAGCTCTCGACGCCCGAGGGCCAGAAGAAGCTCGAAGACGAGCTGAAGGACATGGCGAAAGAAGACGACGCCACGGACGAAGCCAAACGTCAGAAGGGTCTCGACGACGCGCAGAACGGAGCCGACGGCGCGGAGAAAGACATCGGCAAGCAAAAGGGCCAGCAAGGACAAGAAGGCCAGCAGGGACAAGAGGGTCAGCAAGGCCAACAGGGTCAGCAAGGGCAACAGGGCCAACAAGGGCAACAAGGTCAGCAAGGGCAACAGGGTCAACAAGGGCAACAAGGCCAGCAAGGGCAACAAGGACAGGGCCAAGGGCAACAAGGCCAGCAAGGGCAACAAGGCCAACAGGGGCAAGGTCAAGGCATGGGACAAGGTCTCGGCATGGGACAAGGCCAACCTCAAAATGGAACCGGCGACGGAAATGGTGACGCGCAAAATGGTCAGGTGGGCGGCCACAACGGCCACGACACGGGCACCGGCAACCACAACGGCCACACCGACGTCATCAACGGCGAGACGCTGAAGTCGCGCGCGCACGGCAGATCAACAAAGCCCAAGGCATGCCCGGCTCCGTCACGACCACCGCGCAAGGCCGCGCGGGCGGCACTGCGAACGTTCGCGGGACGGGCGATTTGAAAGTCGTTGGACCGAGCGAGGTCGACGGCGTCGAGCGAAGCGACGTTCCCGAGGAATATCGCGATCAGGTTCGGCAGTACTTCCAGCCGTGACAACCATCCCGTGATTGGGGCCGGTAACCGGAGAACAGAATGAGTCAGAGTCATGAAGCCGTGTTGAGCCAGGCCGCTTCTGCCGTCGCGACGTTGCGCGACGCGATCGGTCACGTCATCGTCGGACAAGGGGCGGTCGTCGATCAGGTGATGTGGGGGCTCGTGTCGGGTGGACACATCTTGCTCGAAGGCGCGCCCGGTCTCGGCAAGACGCTCCTCGTGCGCACGCTCGCGCAATGTTTGGATCTCAAGTTCTCGCGCATCCAGTTCACGCCGGACTTGATGCCGAGTGACGTCGTCGGAACGAACGTGCTCGTCATGGATCCCGCGCAGCGCTCCGCAGGCTCCATGTTCGCAGTGCAGAAAGGCCCTATTTTTGGGCAGATCGTGCTCGCGGACGAAATCAACCGCGCAACGCCGAAGACGCAAAGCGCGCTCCTCGAAGCGATGGCCGAGCACTCCGTCACGATCGCGGGGACGCGTCACGTGCTCGACGAGCCCTTCTTCGTCCTCGCAACGGAGAACCCGATCGAGATGGAAGGAACGTATCCGCTACCCGAAGCGCAGCTCGATCGTTTCCTCTTGAAGGTCGTCGTGCCGCAACCGAGCGAAGACGAATTGTGCGACGTGCTCACGCGCACGACGGGTCACGCGCAAGAGGCGCCGCCGCGCGTGATGGCGCGCGATGGCGTGATGCAGCTTCGTGGACTGTGTCGCGACATCGCGATCGCCGAGCCGGTCGTGCGTTATGCGGCGCGGCTCGTGCGCGCGAGCGATCCGGGCGCGAAGGACGCGCCCGATCTCGTGAAGAAGGGCGTGCGTTTCGGCGCGGCGGTGCGCGGCGCGCAATCGCTCGTGCTCGCGGCGAAGGCCGTCGCGCTTTGTGAAGGGCGCGCGAACGTGTCGTTCAACGACATTCAGAAAGTCGCGAAGCCTTCGCTGCGTCATCGCATCATTCGTTCGTTCGAAGGCGAAGCCGACGGCGTCACGACGGATGCGATCGTCGACGCGCTCCTCGCAGCGGTGCCGACGCGTCCGGATCAAGTGCGCGCGGAGCAGAAAGCGCAGGCATGACGTTTCGATCGTCGTTCGTGCTCGCGTGCGCGGCGTTCGCGCTCGTGAGCCAAGGCGCGCTCGCGCTCGAGACCGCGCCGAGCGCCTCGGCCGCATCGAGCGCCGTGGGGAGCGCCGCGCCGAGGCCGGGTGCGCCCCCGCTCGGCGTGCACGTGCAACCGATCTTCGGCAACGAAGCCGCGGTCGGGTTCGGATGGGAAGACTTCGTCGTCACCATCGACAACCCGACGCCGACGCAACAAAAGGGCACCGTCGAATTGCGATCGCACATGTCGACGTACGTCGAGCGCGACAGCTTCGTCGCGAAGGCGCCGTTCGTCGTCACCGCGGGCCACTCGGCGACCGTGCGACTTCCGATGCGCGCGCGAAACGATCAAGTCCCCGTGCTCACGCTTCGCGTCGTCGACGATCACAACTCCGAGATCGTCGCGATGCCCGTCACCGCGAACATGGCGGTGCAGCCGACGCTCGTCGACATCGACAACCCCGCGCGCCTCGCGATTCCGCTCCGCGGTTGGCCCGCGACGGTGACCTACTCCGTCACGCCGACGTACAGCTACTACTCGTACGCGCCCGCGACGGCGACGGCGATGAACATCGCGGTCGCCGCGCCGCAGTTCGATCCGACGACGGGCGATCCGATCTTGCCTTCGCGCGCGGCTTCGTACTCCGGAATCACCGCGGTGCTCGTTCACTCCGATTTGCTCGCGCGCCTCGAGCCCGAATCGAAGGACGCGCTCCTCGATTGGGTCGCGGGCGGCGGAACGATCGCGATCGTCGTCGCGCGTCCGGAAGATTTGCACGGCGCGGAGATCACGCGCCTCGCGGGTGCGGGCGTCGTCAGTGCGCCGGTGAACCCCGTGCTCATGACGATTCTTCCGACGCCCAAACCGGCGAGCGCGGGTGGCGGTGCGTTTCCGACGCCGATGCCGTCGACGTACGGAGGCATTCGCTTCGACGAGTCGACGACAGAAGACGAAGGTACGTCGCCGTATCGATTCATCCGCACGAGCGCGCCCGTCGTGAAACCGACGGGAGGACCCGGTCCGCTCGTCGTTCCGAAGCTCGTCGGGTTCACCGGCGGAAATCTCGCTGCGAGCAACTACGGGTCCGTCGCGAGCTACGGGCGCGGCGTCGTTCATCTCCTCGCGTTCGATCCGACCGAGACCCCCGAGGTCGACGACGTGTGGGTGCAGAGTCGCATCGTCGAGCTCGTGAACCACGCGTGGGATCATCGCGCGGGGATCGTGTTCCCCGCGGGGTCGAACGCGCGCAACGCGACGTTCGCGTATTACGGCTCGGGACCCGGTCGCACCGACGGCGTGCGTCGCGCGCTCGACCCGAACGAAAATTTCCGCCCCGCGCTCGGCTTCGCCGCGATTCTGCTCGTCCTCTATTCGATCCTCGTCGGGCCGGTGAATTTTCTCCGCGCGAAAAATCGCGGCAAGCCGCTTCGTCCGCTCCTCCTCGCGCCCATCTTCAGCGCGGCTGCGTTCGGCGCGATCGTGCTCGTCGGTCTCGGCGTGAAAGGGTGGCGCGGAAGAACGCGGCACTTGTCGTTCGCGGAGACGGGCTCGGGCTCGACGCGCGCGGCGATCACGCGCTTCCGCGGCTTCTACACGAGCGAGACGCGCGCTCTCTCGATCACCGCGTCCGATCGCACGAGCGTGCTCGACGTCTTGAGCTCCGACTCGATCATGGATGACAAGGCGATGGTGCGCGTCGATCGCGACGGCTTCTCGCTCGAGAACATCACGTCGCTCCCGTGGCAGACGCTCGTCGTGCGCGAGAACGGGTTCATCGATCTCAAAGGCGCCATCACGATCGCGCCGGGTACGGCAACGGGAAGCATCGACGTGAAGAACGACTCGGGCGCGACGTTGAACGACGTGCTCGTGTACGTCCCCGGCGACGGCGTAAGGTGGTTCGCTTCCGTGAAGAGCGGCGACAAAGTCACGTCGAGCGCGGGCAAGCTCGTCGAGAGCGCCGCCGCGCGCAGGACGACCGGCGCGGGCACGCTCATGGTGCACGCGTTCGACCCCGCGACGCTTTCGACGATGCTCGCGTCCGCCGACGGCGAGCGCCTCTCGAAGACGTGGTCGCCGATCACCACCGTCGCAGGCGACGCCATCGACTGGTGGCCCGATGATCAAAACGTCGTCCTCGCGGAGCTCGAAGGCGGCGAGCGAATGAAATCCGACAACGGACTCTCCGTGGAGAGCGATCGCTTGCTCCTCCGCGTCGTCAGCAAGGCGGCACCATGACGATGGAATCAGCACCCATCTCGCAGTCTCCGCCGTCGAGCGCGTGGATCGATCAAACGACCGTGCCCGCGATTCGCGTGCGCCACTTGTGGCACCGCTTCGGCAAGCTCGACGTGCTCCGCGACGTGAGCTTCGACGTAGGCCACGGAGAGATCTTCGGGTTCATCGGTCCGAACGGCGCGGGCAAGACGACGACCATTCGCATCATGGCGTCGCTCCTCGAGCCGCTCTCGGGCCGCGTCGAGGTCGACGGGTTCGACGTCGGGATCGATCCCGAGGCCGTGCGAAAGATCATCGGCTACATGCCGGACCACGCGGGCGTCTACGAGCGCGTGACCGTGCGCGAGTACCTCGAGTTCTTCGCCGACGCGTACAAAGTCGCGCCCGACGCGAACTACTCCGTCGTCGACGCGGTGATGGAGCTCACCGATCTCACGAAGCTCGAATCGAAGCTCGTCGCGACGATGTCGAAGGGCATGAAGCAACGTCTCCAGCTCGCGCGCACGCTGCTTCACGATCCGAAGGTGCTCATCCTCGACGAGCCCGCGAGCGATCTCGATCCGCGCGCGCGCATCGAGATTCGCGATTTGCTCGTCGAGCTTCGATCGATGGGCAAGACGATTTCTCTCGAGCCACATCCTCACCGAGCTCGCCGACGTGTGCACGTCGGTCGCGATTCTCGAGCGCGGTCGTCTCGTCGTGTCCGGTCCGATTTCGGACATCGCGCGGCGGCTCGAAGAAGCCGCGGCGAAACAGCAAGCGCAACAGCCGCGCGTTCAAGCGCAGGTCCCCGCGCAAATGCCACAACAACAACCGGGAACGATGGCGTCCGCGGGAATGCAGACCGCGATCCTTCCGCCGCAGCAACCGAACTACCGCGAGACGGAAGTCATCGAGCCCGCGCCGCAGACCGTCAGCGTGCCGCGTCGTCGGTTGAAGCTCCGCGCGTTCAGCCCGCTCGAGCAAGTGCAAGCCGCGCTCACCGGCGTGCCCAACGTCTACGGGGTGACGCAAGTCACCAACGGTCTCTTCTTGGTGACCTACGTCGGCGATGATCAAACGATCGCGGCGATGGTGCAGGGTCTCGTCGCGAAACAAATCGCGGTCGTCGGCGTCGAGCCCGAGCGCAGCGAGCTCGAGCGCATCTTCTTGGAAGTGACGAAGGGCGAGGTGCAGTGATGACGGCCCATGCATCGCCTGCTTCCGCCGTGAAGCGACCCAGTCGCATCGTGCGTTGGCTCGTCGAGCCGAACGCGATTTGGATGCGCGAGATGCGTCAATCGGCGCGCCTCGGCCGCACGCCGTGGATCCTCTTTTCGCTGAGCCTCACCATCTCGCTCCTCATGTGCTCGATCGGCGGAATCGCCGCGACGGACAACACGAGCCCCGCGTCGCTCGGCGGCGCGCTCTTCCAGACGTTCTTCTCCATCGCCGTGTTCGTCGTGATGATCGTCGGGCCGACGGTCGCGGCGAACTCGATCGCGTCGGAGCGCGAAGGGCGAACGTGGGAGGCGGTGTTGCTCACCGGTCTCTCGCCGAAGGACATCGCGCGCGGGAAATTCGTCGCCGCGTACACGTCGATCGCGATGCACATCGTCGTGCTCGCGCCCGTTGGCGCCCTCCCCTTCTTGTTCGGCGGCGTCACGCCGGTCGAGGTCATCGTCGCGTTCGCGTTCCTCTTCGTGTTCGCCGCGCTCGCGGTCGCGTTCGGTCTCGCGGTGAGCTCGCTCATGTCGAGCTTGCGCGGCGCCATCGTGCTCACGCTCATTCTCGCAATCTGCATCGGACCGATCCTCTATTCGGTGTTCGGCTTCGGCGCGTCGTTCGCCGTGCACAAGCTCTGGAGCGACGTACCCGAGAGCTTCCCCGTGTGGCTCCCGCTCGCGTACACACGCGCGCCGTTCGGGCTCGAGTATCTCCTCTTGCTCGTCGCGGTTCCGCTGCTCCTCATTTTGGTTCCCGCGTGGTTTCTCTACGAGGTGACGATCGCGAACCTCACCGGCGAGACGGACGATCGCTCGACGGGCCTCAAACTCTGGTTCCTCGCGTCGACGCCGCTCGTCGCGCTCGCGTGCGCGCTCCCCGGCGCAGTCGCGCTGGAAGACAACGAGCGCATGAAGTGGTCGGTGACGGGCGAGACGTTCTTCGCGCTCTACGCCGGATTTTGCGCGCTGCTCTTCGCGTTCGATCCGGCGGGTCCGTCGCGTCGCGTGCTCGTGCATTGGCGTCGCGCGGGCGCGGGCGTGATGCGGCGATTCTTCGGGCCGGGCTTGCCGAAGACCGCGTCGCTCGTCGTGATGATGTGCTTTCTCGGATTGCTCGCGATCCCCGCGATCGACATCGCGATGCTCTACATCCAACCGGCCACGGCGCCTGCGTCGTCGTCTTCGTGGGCTTACTACTCGCCGCACGTCGCGACGCGAAACGATCGCCTCTCGCAGATTTTCGTCTTCGGCGCGTACTGCGCGCCGTACTTCGTCTTCACGATGGGGCTCGTCGCCTACTTCCGATCGCGCGGACACTCGCCGTGGATCGCGCGACTCATCGCGGGCGGAATCTTGTTCCTCGCGGCGGCGGCGCCGTGGGTCGTCGCGGCGATTGGCGGAGTCGTCACGAGCAGCCACGACGACACATGGCTCGTCGTCGCCGCGCCGAGCCCGTTCTTCGCATACGCGATGGTCGGCCAGTTCGATCATCCCGGCTCGACGGACGAGACGCCCATCGTGCAAGCGGGTCTTGCCGCGGCGATGATGTGGGGGCTCCTCGGGCTCGTCTTTCTCGTGCTCGCCGGGCGCAGGTGTGCGCGCGCGGTGCGCGAGCAAAACGCGATTCACGAACAAACCGAAGCCGCGCTCCAAGCCGAAGACGACGCCGCGCGCGCCGCAGCCCTCGCCGCCGACGCTCCGCCTCCCGGGGCGGAGCCCACATGATGATGGACGCTGCGTTCGTGCGCGAGCTCGAGGCGCTCCGTCGAAGACTGCGCGTTCGCGCGCGCTCCGGCGCTGCGGGCGATCACATGGCGAAGCGTCGCGGATCGAGCGCTGAGTTTCTCGAGCATCGTCCTTACGCGCCGGGCGACGACTTGCGACGCATCGACTGGCTCGCGTTCGCGCGCACCGGCGAGCCGATGTTCAAATTGTTCCGCGCCGAGGAAGACGTGATCGTGCGGCTCATCGTCGACTCGAGCGCGTCGCTCGACGACTCCGAAGTGGCGAGCGGCGCGACGAAGCTCGACACCGCGCGTCGCGTCGCGGCTGCGATCGGTTACATGGCGCTCGCGGACTCGGAGCGCGCGCAAGTGATGGCCGCGAGCGAGGGGCTCACCTTCGTGTCCGAGCCCGCGCGCGGGAGAAACGCGCTGCCCAAGCTTCTGCGCGATTTGGATCGCGTGATGGTCGGCGACAAAACGGATTTGTCGCGCGCCATCGAGCAGACGACGCTGCGCTCCCCGCGCCCGGGCATGCTCGTCGTCGTCAGCGACTTCATGGACTCGGGTCCGTTCGACGCGGCCATCACGCGCGCGGCGGCCGCCGGTCACGACATCGCGCTCGTTCAAGTGCTCTCGCGCGAAGAAGTCGAGCCGCACTGGGACGGCGACTACGCGCTCGTCGACGCCGAGTCGGACGCAGTCGTCGAAGTGACGATGGACGCAGGCGCGCTCGAAGCGTACCTCGCGCGATTGAACCAGCTCGTCCTCGGCTTGCGCGCGCTCGCGAAGAAAGTCCGCGGTACGTACACGCGCGTCGTCACCGATGAACCGCTCTTGCCGGCCGTACGCCGCTTCGTGGGACGCGTCGTCGACTGATGGGCATCGAGTTCTTGAATCCGAAGGGGCTGTGGCTGCTGACGGCGATCGTCCCGCTCGTCGTCCTCTACATTCTCAAGATCAAACGCGAGCGGATGCAGCATTCCGTCGACGTGGCTCTGGGCGGAGGCGCGGCGCGATTTGCTCGCGAAGCATCCGTTCAAGAAGCTCGTCGCCGCAGCTTCCGCTCTTCTTGCAGCTGCTCGCGCTGATCGGTCTCTCGCTCGCGCTCGCGCGACCCGCGCTTCGTGGGGGCAAGCTCACGGGCGATCACGTTGCGATCGTCATCGACACGAGCGCGTCGATGGGCGCGTCCGCGAAGACCACCGACGGCAAGAAGACCACGCGTATGGCGCTCGCGATCGAGACCGCGAAGAACGCCATCGACAACATGGAGCCGGGCGCCGACGCGATCATCATCGAGGGTGCACGCGACGCGCGCGTCGTCTCGCCGCTCGATCGTGACGCGCGTCGATTGAAGGGCTCGCTCGCGCAGCTCGGCGTGCGCGAGGTCGAAGGCGATCTCTCCGCGGCTGTGGCGCTCGCAGCGGATCGATTGCGATCGCTCGGCGGAAAACGGCGCGTGCTCCTCGTGACGGACGGCGCGCTCGCGAGCGATGCGCCGCTCGCCGCTTCCGGAATGGATCTGCAAGTCGTGACGGTGGGCGATCCCGTCGACAACTCGGCCATCGTGCGCATCGACGTGCGCGCGGGCGTCGACCCGGTGACCAAGCACGATCAAGTGCAAGTGTTCGGGATGCTCAAGAACTACGGCGACTCCGCGCGACGCCTACGTGACGGTTTCGGTGAAGGGAAGAGAGATCCGCGCCGCCTCGCGTCGCGTGCTCGTTCCGCCGAACGAGAAGACCGCCGTCGTGCTCGCGTTCGAGCCCGGCGCCGCTCGACTACGGCAAGGGCCTCACGATGCAGGTCTCGCCGGGCGACGCGCTCGCCATCGACGACATCGCGTACGGCCGCGTTCCCGCAGGCGCGCAAGATGCCTGTCGCGCACGCGACGACCGGCTACTCGTGGATCGGCGCGCGCGCTCGATGCCGATCCGGACTCGACCTGCAGAAGCTCACGCCGCAGAGCTTGCGACCGTGAACGTCGATCCGGACTCGCTCGTCATCGTCGAAGGCGCGTGTCCGGACGATCCGCCGGGGCGCGACGTGCTCGTCGTCACGCCGCCCGAGGGAACTTGTCTCGGCGTCGACGTGGGCGCGTCGGTCGAGCAACCGCGACTCACGTCGTGGGAGCAGCGGCGACGCGCGACTTCGCTTCCTCACGCTCGACGGCGTGCACCTCGCCAAAGCCACCCCGCTCGAGGTCGCAGGCGCAAAGCGGCGCTCGCTGCGCGCCGGACAAATCACGCTGCTCGCCGATGCTTCGTCGCCGGGCCGCACGGCGACCATCGTGCGGCTTCGACCCCGGCGAGAGCGACTGGCCGCTCAAGGCGTCGTTCGTCCTCTTCATTCGCAACGTCGTCGAGCTCGCGCGCATCCATGCAGCGCAAGGCGCGACGGGGCCCGCGCGCACGGGCGAGCCGCTGCGCATCGCGCTGCCGAACGACGTCACCAACGTCACCGTCGAAGGGCCGGGCATGCCAGAGCACGACGTCGAGGCGAAAGGCGGCTTCGCGATCGTCCCGCCCGTCGATCGCGCAGGCATCTATCGCGCGCGGTGGAGCAGCCTCGCGACGGAAGCGCGATCATCATCGCGAACCTCACCAGCGAAAAAGAGAGCAACGTTCGGCAAGCCCGTCCTCGTCGATCAAAACGGCGGCCGGTCGCGACGACGACGCGCGTCGCCGACGCGCATCACGAGTGGGGTCTCTGGCTCGCGCTCCTCGCCGCCGCGCTGATCGCGTTCGATGTGTACTGGATGACGCGCAAGCGCCGTGAAGTTCGCTCGAGTCGTCGCCGCGAAGACCGGACGTGCCGGATGAAGTGCGGATCAGCCGGCGCTCACCGCGTATGTCGCGCGGTATTGGATGCTCGGCGCCGCCGTCGATCTTCGTCGCGCTCACCGTGCGGCTCGTGCGGTCGATGCGAGCGCACAAGGTGCCCGTCACGGGAGCGATTCTCCTCTGCGCGGCCGCGCTCGCTCCGCTCGTTTACCAAGGCCTCGTTCAAGGTCAGCTCGTTCGCGAGACGTACATTCGCTTCGGTCACGCGATGGGCGTCGTGGGCGCCGCCGCGCTCGCGCTGTTTCTCGCGTGGCGGCTCTCGCTCCTTCCGGCTCGCATGTCGCGTCCTCGGCGCGCGCTCGTCGTGCTCTTCGCGTCGCTCGCCAGTCTCGCCGCATCGCTCGCCGTCACCGAGCCCGAGCTCGGGAGTCCGCTCGATCGCATGACGGTCATCATGATGATCGATCGATCGCGCTCGATCGGATTTGGTGCCGAACGCGAACGCGCGCGTCGCAGCCGAGCTCCGCCTCGCGGAGAAAGGGATGCACGACGACGATCGCATCGGGACGATCGCGTTCGCGTCCGAGGCGCTCGTCGAGGATCCGCCGCGCCCGAAGAGCGATCTGCCGCCGCCTCAGCGCGTCGAGCTCGGTCGCGACGGAACGAACCTCGAGTCGGCCATGCGCCGCGCGCTCGCCGAGCTTCCGGCGGACACCGCGTCGCGTCTCGTGCTCATCAGCGATGGCGTGCAAACGCGCGGTGACGTGCTCTCGGCTGCCGCCGCTGCGGTCGCGGCCGACGTTCCCATCGACGTCGTTCCGCTCGATCAGAAGACGTTCCCCGACGTGCGCGTCGTCTCGGTGCGCTCGCCGACGCACGCCGACGAAGGCGAGTCGATGGATCTGCGCGTCGTCACCGCGAGCACGCAAGAAGCGGATCTCGAAGTGCGCGTGAAGCGCGATGGCACGCTGATCAATACGGGGAAAGTACACGTAGCTGCCGGCGAAGACGTCTTGCGGCTTCGCGAGAAAGCGAACGAGCCGGGGCTTCATCGCTACGACGTCGAAGTCACCGCGCTCGATCCGAGCAAAGACGGATCGCCCGAGGACAACGCGGGGTCGACGTTCGTGCGCGTTCGCGGACCGGCGCTCGCGCTCATCCTCGAAGGCGATAGCGGCAAGGGCGCGCTCCTCGCGGGCGCGCTCGAGGCGAACGGGTTTCGCACGCAAGAGCGCGGCGCGACGGGCGTGCCCGCGGACATCGGCGCGCTCGCCGGTTACGACCTCGTCGTCTTGAGCGACGTGAAGGCGAGCGATCTCTCGACGACTCAAATCGACGCCATCGCGAGCTACACGCGCGATCTCGGCGGCGGGCTCATGCTGATGGGCGGCGATCGATCGATGGGCCCGGGCGGATACGCGCGCACGCCGATCGAAGAAGTGTCGCCGGTCGCGTTCGATCTCAAAGAAGAGAAGCGGCGCGCGTCGCTCGCCGAGGTCATCGCGATCGACTACTCGGGATCGATGGGCATGATGGTGAGCGGGCAAACGAAGCTCGCGCTCGCCAACGAAGCCGCCGCGCGATCCGCGTCGCTCCTCGGAAGCGGCGATCGCCTCGGCGTCGAGCACGTCGACACGGTGGTCGCGTGGACCATCCCGCTCGGCCCCGTGACGGACGTGAACGCTATCGGCGGGAAGATCCGCGCGGTGGGCGTCGGCGGCGGCGGCATCTACACGGACATCGCGCTTCAAGCGGGATATGCGGCGCTCGAGAAAGAGTCCGTCAACTTGAAGCACCTGCTCCTCTTCGCCGACGGCGACGACGCCGAGCAAATCACGGGGTGCCGCGCGCTCGTGACGGGCGCCGCGTCGAAGGGGATGACGACGAGCGTGATCTCGCTCGGTCACGGAAAAGATTCCGCAGAGCTCGAGGTGCTCAGCAAGCTCGGCGGCGGGCGCTTCTATCTCATCGATGACGCGACGAAGCTTCCGGCGGTGTTCACGCAAGAGACGATCCTGGCCGCGCGGAGCTCGATCAAAGAGGAGCCGTTCAAAGTCGGTGTCGGCGCGCCAACTCCCGCGACGCGCAACGTCGACTTCAAAGAAGCGCCGCAGCTCCGCGGGTACGTCGTCGCCGTCGCGAAATCGCGCGCGACGGTTTCGCTCACGGGTCCCGAGAGCGATCCGATTCTCGCGTCGTGGTCCGTCGGCATCGGGCGCTCGGCGGCGTTCACGAGCGACTTCAAGGATAGATGGGGCGCTCCGTGGACGAAGTGGCCGGGCGGCGTGAAGATGATGGGCCAGCTCGGTCGCGACACGGCGCGCAAGGCGGACGATCCGCGCGTGCGACTCGAGAGCGACGCGACGGGCGGCGAGCTCCACGTGCGCGCGGACGTCGTCGGCGATGACGGGCGCGCGCAAACGTTCCGCAGGCTCACCGTCCACGTTGCAGGCCCCGATGGATTCGCGCGCGACGTCTCGCTCGAAGCAACCGGCGCGGGCCGCTACGGCGCATCGATTCCGCTCTCGCGTCCCGGCACGTACGTCGCGACGGCGAAAGACGAGAACAGCGGCGAAGCCGTCGGAACGACGGGCGCAGTCCTCAGCGCAGGCGAAGAGCTTCGTCCGACGGGAAGCGATCGGCTCCTCCTCACGCGCATCAGCACGATGACGGGCGGCAAGCTCCGCGACACGCTCGCGGGTCTCTACGACGATCGCGCGGCGCGCCGCTTCGCGTACACGCCGCTCCTTCCGCTGCTCTCGCTCGTCGCGGCGTGCGCGATGCTGCTCGGCGTCGCCGCGCGGAGGCTCGGCGTGCCCGTGTTCGTTTCGGCGATGCTCGGTCGCGCGCGCGCGCAGCGCCGGCAGGGTGAGGCCGACAAACGCGCGGCGCTCGCGTTCGCGGAAGCGCGCGCGAAGGTGCGCGCGCAACACGCGGCGACGACGAACGAAGCGCTCCTCGCGAAGAAGCGAAAGTCCTCCTCCGCGACTCCTTCGGCGCAACCGAACATGAACGCGGGGATCCTCGGCGCAGCACCACCGCCTCCCGCCGCACAACGTCCGATCGGAACGCCACGCGCGCCGAACGCGCCGCGCCCGAGCGCCCCGCGCGCGCCGCAGATCAGCACGGCCGAGCGACTCGCGCAGAAGAGGCGCGAGAAGAAATGACGTAACCTCCGCTCATGACCGCCGCGGTCGCCGACGACGTCTATCGCGTGCTGCGTCGGCTCGCGAATCGTCAATTGCAACGCGGACGCCGCGCGACGCTCGACACGACGGCGCTCGTTCACGAAGCGTGGATCCGCCTCGAAGCCGGGGGCGGCGAGTTCGAGAGTCGCGGGCACTTTCTCGCGATCGCGGCGACGGCCATGCGGCAGATCCTCGTCGATCACGCGCGTCGCCGGCGAGCGCGCAAACGCGGAGGCGACATGGTGGTGGTCGCCGATGCGCTCTCCGGCGCGAGCGTCACCACCGACATCGACATGCTCCTCTCGGTGCACGACGCGCTCACCAAGCTCGAAGCGCTCGACGAACGGCTCGCGCGTGTCGTCGAGTGGCGATATTTCGCCGGGCTCGAAGAGACGGAGATCGCGAGCGCGCTCGAGGTCGACGTGCGCACCGTGCGCCGTGCGTTTCGCAAAGCGCGCGCGTTCATCCTCGCGGAGCTCGGCGAGACGCGATGAGCGCGCTCGACCCGACGCGTTTTCGCGCAGCGATGGACCTCGTCGATCGCGCGCTCGACGCACCATCGTCGGACCGCGACGCGCTCATCGAAGCCGAACGCGATGCGGACGTGCGCGCCGAAGCGCGTCGCCTTCTCGCCGCGGACGCGCGCGCGGGGGATTTCTTGTCGGAGCCCGCGGCCGCTGGCGTTCCGTCGGCGATCGCCGAGCTCGCGCATGCGCAGTCGAGCGCGACGGCGGGTGACGTCATCGGACCGTTTCGTCTCGTGTCGCTCGTCGGACGCGGCGGGATGGGCGAAGTATGGGTCGGCGAGCGCACGGGCGCCGACTTCGAGCAGCGCGTTGCGATCAAGCTGTTGCCGATCGCGAGCGACGCATCCGCAGCGGCGCGGTTTCGTCGCGAGCGGCGTATCCTCGGGAAGCTCTCGCATCCTCGCATCGCGAAGCTGCTCGATGGCGGTGTGACGCCGTCGGGCCGCCCGTGGCTCGCGATGGAGCTCGTGCTCGGCAAGAGCCTGACGGAGCACTGCAAGGAGAAGCAGCTCGACGTCGACGAGCGACTGCGTCTCTTCGCCGAAGTCTGCGACGCCGTTCAATACGCGCATCGCAACCTCGTCGTTCATCGCGATCTCAAACCAAGCAACATCCTCGTCGAACCGAGCGGCGAACCGAAGCTCCTCGACTTCGGCATCGCGAAGCTGCTCGAAGAATCGAACGACGACGACGCGCTCACACGCACGGAAGAGCGACCCATGACGCTCGAATACGCGTCGCCGGAGCAAGTGCGCGGTGGAGCGATCACGACGACGACGGACGTGTGGGCGCTCGGCGTGATCCTCTACGAGCTCCTCACGGGAGCGCGACCGTACAGTGGCGGCAGTCGCGTCTCGATCGAGCAAGCGATCCTCGCAGCGACGCCGACTCGTCCGAGCGCACACACGGACGCGTCGCTGGCGCCCCTTCTTCGCGGCGATCTCGACGCGATCGTCCTCAAGGCGATGCGCGCCGAGCCGAGCGAGCGTTATCCCTCCGCGGAAGCGCTCGGCGGGGATGTTCGCAACCACCTTGCGCGCGCACCGGTCAGCGCGCGCGGCGACGCCACGAGCTATCTGCTTCGCGCGATGGTGCGCCGTCATCGAACGGCATTTGCGTTTTCCGCGTTCGCGATCGCGCTGCTCGTATTTGGGATCGCGTCGACGGCGTGGCAGGCCCATCGCGCGCGAGAAGAGGCGCGCAGAGCCGAGAAGGCCGAAGAGTTCCTCGTGAGCATGCTCCGCGCGTTCGATCCCGATCGAGGCACGCCCGTCACGCAACGAGAGATCCTCGAGCGCGGCGAGAAACGACTCGACGAGCTCGACGACCAACCCGAGGAACAAGCGCGCTTGCTGCAGGTGTTCGCGGAGACTTGGTACAATCTCGAGGACTACGATCACGCGCAGCCCGCCGCGGAGCGCGCGCTCGCGATTGAGCGACGCCATGGTCCACGGAGCATCGCGGTCGCGAAGACGCTCATCGTGCTCGGAGACGTTCACTTCGAGCGTAGCGAATACGCGGAGTCGGAGCGACTGCTCGACGAGGCTCTCGACATTGCGCGCGAAGCGGAGGGGCCGCGTGGGATCACCGTCGCGCACGCGCTGAACGAACTCGCCGGCGTGAAGCGCAAGCTCGTGAAGTTCGCCGATGCGGAGAAGCTGCGGCGCGAGTCGCTCGACATCTACCGCGAGCGCGACGGCGAACGCGCCGTGGCGACGCTCGGCGTGATGAACGATCTCGCCGTGCTCATCGGCGACGAAGGACGCTACGCCGAGAGCGCCGAGCTGCAGCAAAAGACATGCGACCTGATGACTTCGGTGCGCGGCGCAGAGCACATCGACACGCTCGGGTGTCTCGCGAACCTCTCGCGCGACTACATCGAGCTCGGCCGCGCCGCGGATGCCGAAGCGCTCCTCGCACGCGTGCAAGCCACCCAATTGAAGCTCTACGGGAGCGACTGGGGCGATCTCCTTCACACCGAGCACATGCACGCGCGCGCGCTCGACTCGCTCGGTCGATCGAGCGACGCGATCGCGATGTACGACGACTCGCTCGCGCGAACCAAGAAGGCGCTCGGTGAGAACGACGTTCAAGTCGCGGCGATCCTCGCGGACGAGGCCGTTGCGATGCGCCACGCGGGCAAGCCCGCGGATGCCGACGCTGCCGCACGGCGCGCGATCGCGATCGCGCAAGCGCGCGTGGGTGACGATCACGCGACCACGGCGCGCGCGCGCTATGCCCTCGCGTGCGCGCTCTTCGACGAAGGCCACGCGGACGACGCGCGGAGCGAGATGCGGCGGGCGCTCGCGACCCAAACGAAGCTCCTCGGAGACGCCCACGCGGACACCGTTCGGTCGAAAGCGGAAATCGTTCGGGAGGAGAAGAAATGATGTCCTGTCTCGCGATGCGACTGCGTGAACATGGGTATGACGAAGCGATCGTTTCTTTTCACCCTGTCTTTTCCGTGTCTCGTGCTCGCGTGCAGCAGCAATCCAAACCCGCCGAACGACGCGGGTAACGACGCAAAATCGAGCTTGCTCGGGTTCACGCCATCCAACGTCGACCCGAACGCGCTCGATTTCACGGGCGTCGGCGACCTCGTGATCTCCTCCGACCTGACCTGGGAGACTGCGCTCGGTGGATCGCTCGGGAGCGACAACGCCGCAACCTACCACTACAAAGAAATCACGCAGGTGAGCAGCACGCTCAAGCTCGGTGTCTTCACCGTGAAGTCGATCACGATCAAGCCCGGCGTGACGGTGCGCGTGGACGGCGCCGATGCGCTCGTCATCGTCGCGCTCGATCGCATCGACGTTCAAGGCAATCTCTTCGGCAACTCGCAGTTCATGCCCGCGGGTTTCATTGGACCAGGCGCCGTGATGGATCCGCCGAACGGGAACAGCGTTGGCGTCGGCGCGGGTGGCGGCGGATCAGGCAGTGGCGACACGTCCGGTGGTGGCGCCGGATATTGCGGAACGGGTGGCAAGGGCGCATCGCTCACGCCAAACGGCGCCGCGCAAGGCGGCGGGATGTACGGATCGCCATCGCTCGTCCCGCTTGTCGCCGGATCTGCGGGTGGCTCGGGAAGTGCTGGCGGAGGTGCGGGCGGTGGAGCGATTCAGCTCGTCGCGGCCAACGCGATCTCCGTGAGCGGCAAGATCTGACGTGGGTGGTGAAGGCGGTTACACCGGCGGCGTCTACATTCCGGGGCAATCGCAAGAAGCGAGCGGCGGCGGCAGCGGCGGATTGATCTTGCTCGAGTCGGCGCAAGTCGACGTGAGCGGGACGCTCGCCGCGAACGGAGGCGGCGGCGGACAAGGCGACGGCACGTACGGCGCGGACGCCACGGCCGACGCGACCGCTGCGAAAGGCGGAAACGACGGAACGCACGGCTCGCTCGGCGGCGACGGTAGCTCGAGCAGCGGCATCAACGGCGAAGACGGCAACGTCGATCCGAATTCGACCGCGGGCGGCGGTGGCGGCGCGGCGGGGCGCATTCGCGTGAACACGCTCTCGGGAAGCGCGACGCTAGGTGGAATCATCTCGCCGTCGTCGATCTGCACGACGCAGGGCACCGTCGCGCCGTGACAAGGAAAAGAATCAGTTGTGCATCACGACGGCCATGACGATTCCACCGACGACGAGCACCGCGAGCACCGCGCCGACCAGCGCGATGATCATCCACGGCGCTTTGCTCACCGGAACGCCCGCGGCCATTCCGTACTGTTGCGCATTGGCGTGCGCGCAACGCTTGATCCATGCCTTGCGAGTACTGTTGCGGCGGCGGCTGCCCCCACTGCTGCGACGGTGAGTGCTGTTGTTGTTGCTGCGGCTGCGGCGCGAACGGATCGCGGACCGGTGCGGCGAACGGATCGCCCGCGCCGACTTCAGACCGGCGGCCGGCCTCGCCGCCATCACGCGGTCCTTCGCCGCCGCGACCTGCTGCCGCGAGCTCCGCTTGCGGCGTCTTCGCCCACTGCTTGTGATCGCCTTCGAGCCCGTACGCGTGACCGACCGCGTCGGCGAGCGCGCCCACGCGTCTTCGTGCGGATGGCCGGGTTCTTCGCGAGCGCCTCCTCCATCACCTCGTCGAGCGTCGGCGGGACGGGATACTTCGCCGTTCGGCGCGCGCTCGGCTCGGCGGCATCGGGATCCTTCGTGAGGATCGCGAGGAGGATCGACGGGCCGTTGTTGCCCGCGAACGGCACGAAGCCGGTGATGCACTCGTAGGTGATCGCGGCGAGCGCGAAGACGTCGGCGCGCGCGTCGAGCGTGTCGAGCCCCTGCGCTTGCTCGGGCGCCATGTAGATACGGCGAGCCGATCGTCGTGCCGAGCACGGTGAGCTTCTTCGCGTCCTTGTTCTTGTCCTTGACCGATCCGAAGTCGAGGATCTTGACGACGTCGCCCTCGCGCGTGCCGCACAAGAACAGGTTGTCCGGCTTGAGATCGCGGTGGACGAAGTTGAGCGCGTGCGCCCCGTCGAGGCCGAGCGCCGTCTGCGAGAGCATGCGGATGAGGCGCTCCGGCGGGATGATCTTCTCGCGCTTCAAGACGACGCGGAGCTCCTCGCCGTCGAGGAACTCCATGACGAGCAGCCACACCTTCGCTCGCTCGTCGCGCTGGAAGTCGGTCACGTTGACGATGTGGTCGTGCGGGAGCTTGCGCGGAGATCTCGTACTCGCGCTTGAAGCGCTCGAGCGAGACCTCGTCCTTCGCGACGTCGTCGTGCAGGACCTTCACCGCGATGCGCGTGTCGTTCTGCTTGTCGATGCCTTCGTAGACGCGGCCCATGCCGCCGTCGGCGACGACGCGGCGGATCTCGTAGCGGTCGCAGAGCCGCTTGCCGATGCGCGCGATCGTCGGTCTTCGGCGGACGGCGCCATGCTCGCGGAAGACGAGCGCCGTGCCGTCCGCCGGGCAGAAGCCCGCGTCGTTCGGATACACGCGCTGGCACGTCGGGCAGCTCTTCATGACGTCCCGCCTCGAGCGCTATCTCAGGCCTTCGACTGCGTCGGCTCGCCTGCGGCGCGGGCGGAACGTAATAGATGATGCGGTTGCACGACGGGCACTGCTCGAGCACCGGCTCGCGGCGCAGCCGGTGAAACAGCTGCGGCGGCAGCGCCATGTTGCACGCCTTGCACGTGCCGTCGGTCGTCTGCGCGATGCCGGTGCCGCGCTTCTGCCGAATCATGCTCGTAGCGGCGATAGAGCTGCGCGGGAGCCTCTTCGACGGCCTCGTCGCGCGCCGGCCGTTCGCGCTCGGTTCGTGCTTCGACCTCGCCGAGCTTCGACTGCGATGCCGCCCTCGGTCGCGCCGAGCTCGCTCCGAGACCTTCTTCGCTCTCCGCCTCGGTCGCTTCGATCTGCTGGCGCGACGCCGTCGGCGTCGGTCGTGAGCTTCGCCCGATCTCGTCCTCGCGATCGCGGACGAGCTTGCGGAGCTCCTCGAGCTCGCGCTGCGCGGCGTTCGATTCGCGCTCGTTGCGCGAGCGATTCAGCTTCTCGCGCGAGTGCTCGAGCTGCTGCATCATCGTGCGCACCTCGATGACGTACTCGTTGCGCGCTTGTCGATCGCGGCGAGCTGGGCGCGGTCGCTGCTTCGAGCTTCTCTTCGAGCTCCTTCAAGCTTCTTGCGCTGCGCGTCGAGGGCACCGCGCTCCTGCTGCAAGTCGTCTCCGAGCGTCTTCAGCTCCGCGTCGATCGCGGCGAGCTCTTCCAGGGCCTTGATCTGATCCGGTACGCTTGCGGTCAATTCAAGTCTCCTCGGCGGGTCACCCGCCGAAGTCAGCAGATACGGCAGTGGGCCCACCTGGGTTCGAACCAGGAACAGCCCGGTTATGAGCCGGGGGCTCTGACCGATTGAGCTATGGGCCCTCAGCAGCAGGGCACGAAACTTAGCGTATGCGCTGCTCCAAAGCAACGGGCATGCCCAGTCTCGTCGCGCGACCAAGCCTAGTCGCGCGAGGATCGATCAGTTGCATCGAAACACGTGCAACTCTTTTGCGGCGACAGGGGCGAAGAGGATGTTCGTCTCGGCACGATCGAGCGTCGGAAGCACGAGGAGCGGTCTCTCGTTCGAGAACGTTTCGATGGCGAGGCCGGCGTCGCCCATCGTGCGGCCTTGGCCGGCAGCGTCGTCGTAGAGGAGAAGGTTCGTCGATTCGACATAGAGCGGAAGACCACGACCCAGTGGCTCGTAAGGACGAGCGGTGGCGATGGATCCGGACCGCTCACGCGAACGACGAGCGCGCTTCCGCCCTGCCCTGCTTGGAGCTCGATGCCGTCGCGCGCGATGACCGTCATTGCGGGGAGCGGGCTCGTCGTCACGGGCTCGACGTCGAACGCGGTGACGCGGCCCGTCGCGGGCGTCACGTGACGAAGCGGAGACGTCGGCGACAGCGCCGTTTGATCGAACGCGAGCATTTCGATCCATGCGTGATCGAGATCTTGTCCCGCGCCTTCGGGCTGCGCGGCGGCGTCTTCGTGAGGGAGCGCGCGGTGCGCGATCCACATCGCGACGAGCGCGGGGCCGAACGCGACGAGGCGCGGCGAGTCGCCGTCGACGTCCTTCGGTGAGAGCCTCGCGGGCTCGCCGAGCTTTCCGGCGCGCCACACGCGCGCCCAAATTGCGCTTCCCTCTTCGGCGGGCGCGTCCCACGCGACGGCGATCGCGCCGTCGGCGAGCGTGATCGCGTCGAACGCGAGCGACTCGTCGGGCGCTTCGGCATCGAGCGCGAAGAGCGGCGCTTGTGGCGATGCGGCGTCGCGCGCGACGAGGTGGCGCGCCTTGCCCGTTCCTTCGTAGGCGATCGCGACGATGCGATCCGCCGTCACGACCGGAACCGGCGGCGGGAGATCGCCGGCTGCGTCCGACGTCTCCGTGAAGCGCGCGGTCATCCCGTCGAGCTCGAGGACGCCCGCGCGCGAGCCGCGTCGCGCGCCGATGACGACGCGCTGTTTGAACGTGCGGACGCGTCCGATCTCGAACGTCGCGTCGCCCGCGGCGGGGAGCGCGATGCGCGAGGCGGGTGCGTCGCCGCAGCGCGCGTGGAGATCGCCCTCGGCGTGTGGCGCGGCGTCGAGATCGCTCGGCTCGTTCTCCGGCGTGGGCTTCGGCGCGCTGCACCACGAGCAGTTCGCCGTACCGAGGGCGAGCACGATCGCGAGCTTGCGAGCGCCGTGAGCCATGTCGATGCGTTCGTACCACGCGAATGAGCTACGCTCATCATCGATGTCTTCTACGGGCTCGCAACGGGCCACGTCGTCGGGTTCGCGGAACACGTGTGACGAGTCCGAGTCCGTCTCCGAATCCGTGTCCGTCTCAAGGCCAAGCCGTCGCAGGAGCTCGGGCGGGAATGAACGCATGCGATTTCGCACCGCACTTGGCTCCACTCGAGAAGTACGCGCTTGTCTGGACGTCGCGGAAGTGTTCGATCATGTCGAGACGATCGACGAGGTGCTTCGCGATCGTCTCGACCGAATCGCTGCCACGCTCTACCGACTCATCTCGTGAGTCGGTACAGCACAGCGCAGATCGAATGCAGCGCCGCGTCGATCTCCGCATCGAACGATGCGACGTAACCGAGCGACATCGCAACGTCGATGCAAGCGCGAGTCTCTTTCGCGCTTCCGAGCGCGACGTTGTAGAGCATCGGCCGATTGCGACCTCGCGCATACGAGCCTTCGGCGATGTTGAGCGCAACACTCGCGCTCGCTCGCCGCAGCTGACGCGCAAGATCCGAATCGCGCTTCTCGATCATCGCAAGCACAAGCCGCAACCGCTTCAGCTTCGACAAGGACATTTCGGTAAATTCGCAGCATGGAAGTTCCTTTCGCCCTCTCGAGTGAAGGCACCACCGCCACGCAACGCGCGCAGGACGCGTCAGGGATTGCGAAGCAACCGCCGCAGGCGGCGACGCCGAAGGCGTCGTCCTTGACGAGCGTGCGATGTATCACCGACGACACACCAGCCTCCCCGTCTCCGCGCCCGTCTCCGACTCCGTCTCCGTCTCCGTCACTATACAAATCCCTCGATCACCTCGAGCGCGAGCTCGTAGCGCTCGAGCGGCGGCATGATGTACGCGCCGGCGACCTCGCTCCGCACTTCGGCGAGCATCTCGCGCGCGATCGCGACGCCCTCTTTGCGCGCGGCCGCGCCCGTCCCCGCTTTGCGCATGCGCTCGCGCACGGCTTCGGGCACTTGCATGCCGGGCACCTCGTTGTGGAGGAACTCCGCGTTGCGATGGCTCGCGAGCGGAAGAATGCCGACGAGGATGGGCAATCCGAACGGGCGCGCGTCGTGGAGGAATTTTCGGAGCTGCACGGGATCGTACACGGGCTGCGTCATCACGAGCTCCGCGCCGGCTTCTTTCTTCTGGAAGAGGCGCGACATCTCTCGCTCGTAGTTGAGCGCCGCGGGCTCCGCGCCCGTCGCGAGGACGAAGCGCGTGCCTTCGCCGATGGCTTTGCCCGCGGGATCGATGCCGTGGTTCAAGCGCGACGCGAGCTTGAGGAGACCGATCGAGTCCATGTCGTAGACGGGCGTCGCGTCGGGGAAGTCGCCCATCTTCGGCGGGTCGCCCGTGATGATGACGAGATTGCGCACGCCGAGCTCGTGCGCGGCGAGCAAGTGCGCGAGCGACGCGAGGAGATTTCGATCGCGCCCGCACACGTGGAGGATCGTCTCCATGCCGAGCTCGCGCTGCACGCGCGCGGCCATCGCGAGGTTTCCCATGCGCGCTTGCGCGCGCGCGCCGTCGGCGATGTTGATCACGTCGACGCCGCCGTCTCGCAGCATCTTCGCCGCGGCGAGCTGCTTTTGCAGATCGAGCCCGACGGGCGGATTCACCTCGACGGAGACGACGAATTTCCTCCCGAGCTTTTCTCCGAACGAGCTCCGATCTTCGATGGGAGGCGGCGGGCTCGCACCCGCGAGGATCGCGATGGGCACTTCACTATCGCGCTCGCGCGCTTCGGCTGCGTCGTCGCGATCGACTCCGACCATGCGCGCCGCGGCGGCGATGCGCTTCGTGTGCTCGGGCGTCGTTCCGCAACAACCGCCGACCATGTGCGCGCCGAGCTTGAACATGCGGCGCGCGTAGACGCCGAAGTACTCGGGCGTGGAGACGTAGACGAGGCGATCATCGACGCGACGCGGGAGACCTGCGTTCGGCACCGCGGCGACGGGCACGCCGAGCGCGAGCATCGGCTCGATCGCGGAGAGCACGTTCATCGGACCGTCGGAGCAGTTGACGCCGATCACGTCCGCGCCCCAGTCGATCATCATTTTTCCGATGTCGCCGGAGCTCGTGCCGTCCGCCATGCGGCCCGCCTCGTCCACCGACACCGTCGCGACGATCGGAACCTTCCCGTTCGATGCAGCGCGCGCCGCTTGAATCGCGACGCGCATCTCCACGCTCTGCCGCATCGTCTCGACGATGAGCACGTCGACGTTCGCCGCGACGAGCGCGTCCGCTTGCTCGCGCAAGGCGTTCGACACGCGCTTCAAGTCCGCTTCGAGCGCTTCGCCGAGGAAATATCCGCTCGGCCCGATCGCGCCGCCCACGAACGCCGCGCCCGACTCGCGCGCGAGCTTCACCGCCGCCGTGTTGAGCTCGACGACGCGGTGTTGCAGGCCGTGCTTCTCGAGCCGCAGCGCGTTCGCGCCGAACGTGTTCGTCTCGACGAGCTGCGCGCCCGCGCGCACGTAATCCTCGTGGACCTTGCGCACGAGCTCCGGGCGCGAAACGCAGAGCTCCTCGAAGCATGCAGAATACAATATTCCGCGCTCGTAGAGCTGCGTGCCCATCGCGCCGTCGACGACGATGGTCCCCTCGCGAACGGCTTTCAGAAACTGCGGCACGAGCGGTGTGTGTAGCGCGTCAGAACGATCCGCTCAACCCGATGCCCGCGAGGCTCGGTGCGATGAGCGGCATGACGTGGATGCGCGCGGTCTTGTCGGCGACGTTTCCGCCCACCGCGAACATGATGATTCCTCCGACGAGCACGGCCGCGCCGCCTGCCCAGAGGACGAATGCGATCGTCTGGTTGGTGAGCGCTTGGGAGTGGTAGGCCTGCGCGTTCTGGCAGTCGGTGTCCGTGGCGATGAAGGACGGATCGAGCGACGGACAATCTGGCGAACGGGATTGGAGCGTCGTCGCGTTGCTCTGCGACGCGAGCGCGATGAGCTCGGTGACGAGACCCCCGACGATCGCAGCGCCGCCGATCCAGATTCCGGCGAAGCCGATCGTCTTCATCGCCGACCAGTGCGTCTTCGGCGTCTCGTTCGCGACCACCGGCGGCGATTGCTGAGCAGCCTCCTTCGCCGCGACGTCGAACGTCACACTCGTCGCGTGGTCGCCTGCCGCGAGGATCACTTGCCGATCGAAGACGCGGCCATCGGGGAGCTCGACGTGAATGGCGTGCGTGCCGGGGTCGAGCTCGACGGTTTGTCCGTCGAGCACGCCGACCTTCGCGCCGTCGAGCGAGACCGCGCCGCGCGCGATGTCGGAGCCGTCTTTGTCTTTCACGCGCACGACGATCAACGGAATGTTCTTCTTCAGCTCGTCGAGGTGCGACTGACAATCGCGACGCACCGGCGCGGGACACGAGTCCGCGGCGCACGACAAGAACGCATTGCGCGCGGAGAGCAGGCGGCGATCGTCGACGAGCTTCTGCCCGCGTTCGGACGCGTCGATGCACGACTCCTTCGCGCCTTGCGCGAAGGCCGCCGGCGTGAAGCAGATCGTCGCGAGCGCCAGCGCGAGCGCGGCGCGCATCAGAACGAGCCGGTGAGCCCGACGCCCGCCATGCTCGGCGAGATGAGCGGAACGAAGTGCACGGATGCTTTCTTCTCGGGCTCCTTCGTCACGTTGCCGCCGACCACGAACATGATGATGCCCGCGATGCCGATCACGCCGCCGCCGATGAGAAGACCGATCGCGGCGCTCTGCGTGGCGAGCGCTTGCGAGTGGTAGTTGACGGCGCTGTTGCAGTTGGCGTCGTTCGGAGGATTGGGATTCGGCGTCGGCGGCGCCGGCGGGCTCAAGGTCAAACACGCCGAATCGTTTCGTTGCAAGTTGACGGCGTTGCTTTGGAAGACCTGCGTGAGGATGAACGACACGCCAGCGCCGACGAGCACCGCGCCGCCGACGACGACTCCGACCAAGCCGAGCGTCTTCACCGTCGACCACGACGTCTCAGGCTTTTCGATGATGACCCCGCCGCCGCCTCCGCCGCCGCCGCCCGCGTGTTGCTCGGCGTCGAGCTCCTCTTTGGTTTTGTCGGTGAGGTTGACGATGATCGTGTGTGGCGAGTTGCCGCTGTCGAGCGAGAAGTGTTTCGTGAAGTCGTGTTTGCCGGGCGCCGTGACGGTGACGTCGTGGTCACCGGGGTCGAGCGCGATGTCGATGCCGACGAAGTCTTTGTCGCGCGTCTTCGCGTCGTCGTCGAACTTCATCGTGAGGCCGGGCGCCAGCGGCGTCACCTGCACGCGCACCTTCACGAGCGTCGCCTCGATCGCTTTGGCTTGATCCGCGGCGTACTTCTGCGCGTCGCTCCCGCGCGTGAGCGTCGACGAGGCGTCGAGATACGCGTTGTACGCGCTCGCCGTCTTGTTCAGCTTCTTGTAGCACTCGCCTTGGAGGAGCTCCGTGTTCGGCTGCGGGTCGAGCTTGTACGACGCCGCGAGACGCTGACACGCCTCGCCGTATTTCTTGTCGGCGATGAGCTGCTGCCCTTCTTTGAAGAGCACCTCGGCCTGCGCGGAGTTCTGCGCGAAAGCCGCCGTCGGGATTTGAAGGGCGATGAACGCGACGGTCGTGACGAGAGAGATGAAGAAGCGAGGGGCAGTTTGCCGGCTCATGCTCATGGGCATGAAGTACCAGAGAACGCTCAGGGTCGTCGATCGATCTTGAGCGGATCGAAGCCGCCACCGCCAGTCGACGTGGGTTTCGTCGTAGCGGCGGTCGCGACGGTCGTCGCGGTGGGCTGCGTCGCGGTTCCCGCCGTGCCCGAGTGAGCGGGTTTGCCGTGGGTGTTCGTGGCGACGGTGGCTGCGGTGGTCGTGCCCGCCGTGCTCGTCGTTACGGTCGCCGTGTTCGCCGTACCCGTGTTCGACGTCGTCGCTGATGTCGTGGTGGTCGCTGGATCCGCCGTCTTCACGGGGTCGGCCGTCTTCGCCGTGTCGGTCGATTCGGGCTTCGTGGTCTCCGTCGACGCCGTCGACGTGACGGGCGATGCGTTCGACTTGCTGCGCGAAAGCATGATTCCGCCGCCGGCGAGCGCGCCGATCAAAACGACGCCACCGATCGCGAGGCCCGCGATGAGCGGAGCTTTGCTCTTCGCTGGCGCGGTGCCGCCGGTGTTGCCCCACGCGGAGTTCGTCTGCGAGCCGAGCATCTGCGTTCCGCCGACGGGCGAGAACTGGTGCACGCCGCTGTTCGACGACGAGAACTGCTGCGGCCTCGGCCCGCTCTGCGACGCCGAGAATTGCTGCGGCTGCGCGACGCCGTATTGACCCGACGATTGCCGCTGATCGGGCATCGACCCCGGGCCGGGCATCACGACGTTCGGCTTGGGCAATCCGAGCGCTTGCGTCACGCGCTCGACGGACACGTAGCTGCGCGCGGGAGCGCACGGTGCGATCGCCGCCGCGAGCTCCGCGACGTTCATGAAGCGGTGGTCGATGTTGCGCTGGAGGCAGCGCATGATCGAGTCGCTGAGGAGCTGCGGCACGTCGGGCCGCTTGTGCGACACGGGCGCGGGCGGCTGCTCCAAGATCGCGATGAAGAGCTCGCCGAGCGTCTCGCCGTTGAACGGCACCGTGCCCGTGAGAAGCTCGTAGAGGATGACGCCGAGCGCCCAGATGTCCGCGCGCGCGTCGACGTTCTTCGCCGAGCGAAGCTGCTCGGGCGACATGTAGAGTGGCGAGCCGAGCATCGATTTCGTCGACGTGAGGTTGTGTTGCCCGCCCGTCTCGCCGAACGCGTTCGCCTTGGCGATTCCGAAGTCGAGGACTTTGACGATCGTGGAGCCGTCCGTGTTCTTGTGGAGAAACAAGTTCGCGGGTTTGAGATCGCGGTGAACGATGCCGAGCGCGTGCGCTTGGGCGATCGCCTCGAGCGCCTGGAGCACGTAGTCGACGGCTTCCTCGACGGGGAGCGCGCCGCGCGTCTCGAGCATCTGCGATAGGTCCCCGCCTTCGAGGTACTCCATCACCATGTACGGCATGCCTTTTTCTTCGCCGAAGTCGAAGATGCGGCAGACGTGCTCGCTCTTGATCTTGAACGCGTTCTTTCCTTCGTTTTGGAAACGACGACGCGCTTCCTCGTTCTGCGCGATTTCACCGAGGAGGAATTTGATCGCGATGCGCTGGTCGAGCATCAAGTGATGCGCCGCGAGCACCGCTCCCATGCCGCCTTTGCCGATGACGTGCTCGATGCGGTACTTGCCATTGAGCGTGTCACCCGGTTTGGGGAGATGTTCTTCACCCGCCATCGACATTGTCATCAGAAGACCCCTCTGGTCGCTGCCAGCATAGCGTGATCCAAGCTTCTTTCCCACGGCTCCACTCTTAAAGGTGGGAGCCTGTATGTTCATACGGATGGCGGCCTTTGAGGATCTCGTACGGCTCGGCTGCGGCGCGAGTTGCGACCCCGCCGACATGGCTTCGTACTCGCGCGATCTCTTCCCGCGACACCACATGGCCGTCCGCTCGGGGAACGTCTCGACGCACCCGCCGCTCGCGGTGGTTTGGCCGCGCACCACCGAGGAGGTCGCGCGGATTGTGCGTTTCGCGATCGAGCATCGCGTCTCGCTCGTTCCGTTCGGCGCAGGGAGCGGCGTGTGCGCGGGTGTGCTTCCGACGAAGCACACGATCGTCGTCGACTTGAAGCGCATGTCGGCGATTCGCCATCTCGATCGCGCCGGGCGCACGGTGACGGTCGAAGCAGGCCACATGGGTTTGCCGTTCGAAGAAGCGCTCAATCGCGCGGGGCTCACGCTCGGACATTTTCCGTTTTCGATTTTGTGCAGCACCGTCGGCGGTTGGGTCGCGGCGCGAAGCGCGGGGCAAGCGAGCGGGCTCTATGGAAAAATCGAAGACATGGTGGTCGCGCTCGAGTGCGTCACCGGCCGCGGCGACATCGTGCGTCTCGTTCATCGTCCGCACGGTCCGAGCCTCGTGCCCGCGATCGTCGGAAGCGAAGGCACGCTCGCGATCGTTACGGCCGCGAAGCTGAGACTTCATCGCGCGCCGAGCGTGCGCGGTTTCGCGTCGTGGTCGCTCCCGTCGATGCGCGACGGATGGAACGCGATGCGCGAGATGTTCCAATCGGGTTTGCGCCCGGCGGTCTTGCGTCTCTACGATCCGTTCGACGCGATGCTCGCTCGGCGAAGCTCCGTGCGAACGCGCAAGAGCGGCGGCAGCAGCGTCGGGCGCGGAACGGCTGCGCTCCGCGCGATCCTCTCGAGGCCCAACGCCTTCAACGAGCTCCTCGATTCGAGCGTCGCGTCCAGCGCGATGGGCGGCGCGCTGCTCGTCGCGATCTTCGACGGTCAAGACGAGCGCGTCTTCGACGACGTCGCGCGCGCACGCGCGCATCGCCGAGCGCATCGGCACGTTCGAAGGCGAAGGCCCTGCGCGCAAATGGCTTCTGCATCGGTACTCGGTGAGCTATCGGCAAGCGCCCCTCTTCGCGCGCGGGCTCTTCGTCGACACGATGGAAGTCGCGGCGACGTGGTCGAAGCTCGGCGCGCTCTACGAAGGCGTGCGAAGCGCGATCGGCTCGCGCGCGTTCGTGATGGCGCACATGAGCCACGCGTACCCCGATGGATGCTGCATCTATTTTTCCTTCGCGGGCGTCGCCGAGCCCAAACGCGGCGTGGAATGGGACGCCGCGTGCGACGCGCGCTACGACGCGATCTGGCGCGACGCGCTCTCCGCGGCGATCGAAGCCGGCGGAACGATCGCGCACCACCACGGCGTCGGTCGCTCGAAGGCGCCGCGGCTCGGCGACGAGCTCGGTCGCGGGCTCGACGTGCAGCGCGCGCTCAAGCGCGCGTTCGATCCGCACGGCGTGCTCAATCCGGGCGCATTGCTTCCGCCGATTTCTCCGAATCCATTTTCGCCCGACACGCGCGCAGCGACGCAGAAGGAGGCGCGATGAGGATCTTCGCCGTCGATCGCGCGAGCCTTCTCGTTCATGTGGATGCGCACGCTTCGCTTCGCGAGATCGAAGAAGCGCTCGCGCGCGATTCACTCACGCTCGACCTAGTCGACAGCACCGACGCGAAGACGCGCGATGAAACACTGGGCGCGTGGCTCGAATCCGGTGCGCCTGGCGCGCGGAGCGCGTGGCTCGACCCGGCCGATCATCTCGTCGCGGGATTCACCGCGCGCCCGCGCGCGGGCGGCAGCTCGTTTTCGGTGAAGCCCGCGCCGCGGCGCGCCGTCGGTCCCGATTTGCTCGCGCTCGTCCTCGGGCTCGGCGGAAGGATGCTCGCGCTCGAATCCGTTTGGCTTCGCGTTCACCGCGTCTCTGTCGCGCGCCCGACGGCGCCTTTCGACGACGAGTCCGATGAGCCGATGAACGACGGCGAGCGCGCGCTCTTCGACGCGGTGGCCGAGCTCATGAACAATCGATCGTGACCTCAGCCCGGCGGCCAGCTCATCACGCGCCCGCCGAGCACGTGGAGGTGCAAGTGGAAGACGCTCTGCCCGACGCCCGCGCCGTTGTTGATCGCGATGCGATAACCCTTGTCGACGATCCCTTCTTGCTTCGCGACGTCGCGCGCCGCGAGCATCACGCGACCGAGGAGCTCGGCGTCTTCATCCTTCGCGTCGTCGACGTTGACGATGTGTCTGCGCGGCACGACGAGGATGTGCGTCGGCGCGGCGGGATGAATGTCGCGGAACGCGACGACGTGCTCGTTCTCGAGCACGATTTTCCCGGGGATCTCCTTCGCGACGATTTTGCAGAAGAGGCAATCGGCGTTTTTGGCGGTCATGCGACCGACGATACCTCTTTCGGCAGCCGCGCGAGCGCGACGTCGATGCGCTCGCGATCGTTTGGATCTTCGCGCAGAACGGTTGGATGTTTTCCCTTTGCGAGCAGAACGCGAAGAAGCGAGAGCTCGAAGTCGCTCAGTTGAACGACGCGCGAGAGCCGGAGGCGCGCGATGCGATACGCGATGCGCACGCGCTCGCCGTTCGTGGACACTTCCACGACCGCGTCGTCGCGACCGATGAACCGCAAGAGACCGCGCACCGTGCGCGCGCGGTTGCGCGCGCGGCGCACGACCGGATCGGCGAAGAGCGCGAACATGCGATTGCGCGAATAGAGGAGCGGCACCATCGCCATCGCCGCGGTGAGCGACTCGAGGTCACGCATCAGCGTCTCCTCCCATCGCGCGTGGCGCCTCGCCCATTCCGGCTTCGTGCAAGAGCTCGGCTTGGCGGTGCGTGCGGAGCGCCGTGACGAGCTCGGTGAGATCGCCCTCGATGATTCGATCGAGCTTGTTCAGCGTCAGCTTGATGCGGTGATCGCTCACGCGATTCTGCGGATAGTTGTACGTGCGGATCTTCTGGCTGCGCTCGCCCGTCGACACCATCGATTTGCGCGCCGCCGACTCCGCTGCTTCCGCCTTCTCGCGCTCGATGTCGAGCAGGCGCGCGCGAAGCACCTTGAGCGCCTTGGCTTTGTTCTTCAATTGCGAGCGCTCGTCCTGGCACTTCACGATGATACCGCTCGGCTTGTGGAGGATCTGCACCGCGCTGTTCGTCGTGTTGACGCCCTGCCCGCCCGGGCCGCCGCTCGCCGCGATGCTGATCTCGAGATCTTTGTCGTCGATCTGCACGTCGACGTCTTCCGCTTCCGGCAAGACCGCGACGGTCGCCGTGGACGTGTGGATGCGCCCTTGCGCTTCCGTCGCCGGGACGCGCTGCACGCGATGCACGCCGCCCTCGAAGCGAAGCTCGCCGTACACGTTCTTTCCCGTGACGAGCGCGATGACTTCTTTCAATCCGCCGGCGGCGGCTTCGCTCGTCGAGAGGATCTCGATCTTCCATCCGCGCGTCTCGGCGTACCGGCAGTACATGCGGAACAAATCGGCTGCGAAGAGCGCCGCCTCTTCCCCGCCCTCGCCCTGACGAATCTCGAGGATCGTATTCTTCGAATCGTTGGGATCCGTCGGAAGCAAGAGGAGACGGAGATCGTCTTCGAGCTTCGTTCGTGCGGCTTGCAGCTCGGGGATTTCCATCTCCGCGAGCTCGCGCAATTCCGGATCGCCTAGCGCGGCTTGGTCCTCCGCGATTTTTTTCTCGAGGTCGCGATACTTGTCGAACGCCTGTGCGAGCGGCTCGAGCTGCGATCGCTCCTTGTAGAGACGATTCAGATCCGTCGAGCGGTTCGGATTGCAGATCTCGTCGTCGATCTGGACGAACCGTTTGGCGAGTTGCTCGAGTCGCTCGCGCGGGAGCATCGGTCAGCCTGTCACCGGCGCCTCCGGCGCCGAGCCTCGCAGCGACTCCGCGGCGGCCATCGCCCCGTACGTCGGAAATTTCACGTCGCGCGCGCCTTTGCCTGCGTGTCCTTTTTCGCGGAAGAGCGTGGCTTGGAGCGACGCGAGCGCGACCTCGAGCTGCGAATCGTCGGGCTCGATCGTCGTGATGCGTTGAACGAGAAATCCCGGGATGAGCAGCGCGCGAAGCGGGCCCGTCGTGCAGTAGCGCGCGAAGATGCGCTGAATCTCGAACGTGACCGCGGCGAGCACCGGAAGCGCCGGGAGCTTCACGAGCAAGAAGAGGACGTTGTCGAGGAGGCGCGAGCTCGTGTGAATCGGCGGGAGGAGCGCGCCGAGGATCGAGAACAAGACGATCGAGATGAAGACGATCATCACGAGGAACGTCGTTCCGCATCGCGGGTGGAGCGTCGTCTTCGCGCGCGCGTGCTCGACGTCGAGCGGCTCGTTCGCTTCGTAGGTGGAAATCGTCTTGTGCTCGGCGCCGTGGTACTGAAAAACGCGGCGGATGTCGGCGAGGCGCCGAATGAGAACGAGGTAGCCGAGCACGATGACGAGCTTCACGACGCCCGTGAGCGCTTGAAACGGGAGCGACGTCACGGGCCAGTCGACGTGCGCGAGCTTCATGATGCCGGCCGCCGTCATCTGCGGGAGCGCGATCAAGAAACCGATCATGAGGATGAGCATCGGCCCGATGCCGCGCGATTTTTCTTTCGCGGGCGCGGCGCCGTCACCGTCTGCGCTCGCGAAGAGGAAGAGCTGGTACCCGATCGCGCGCAAAATCGCGGTGGGACCGGCTCGGCTCGGCGCTTCGTCGCCGTAGTCGGCTTGCATCAAGTCGGCGGAGTAACGGAGCGCTTCACTGCCGAGCCGCAGCGACTCGACGAGCGACGCCACGCCGCGAAAAAACGGGAGCTTCGCGAGGCCCTTGCGACCCGAAGGCATCACGCGCTCGCGCACGCTGAGCGATCCGTCGCGACGGCGCACGACGACAGCGAACGATCCCGGAGAACGCATCATCACGCCCTCGAGGACGGCTTGCCCTCCGATGTAAGGACGCGCGTCCATGCTCGTCAGAATGCGTTGCGCGCCGGAAGCGCGCAAGCCTCGTTAACTATGGCCTCACTCGGGTTTCGGCTCTTCGGGCGCGGCCACAGCCGTCGCCGGAGTCGCAGCCGGAGCAGGCGTCGCAGCGGGAGCAGCAGCAGCCGCGGGAGCTGCGGGCTTCTTCGCTTCGTAGCGCTTGCGGAAGCGGTCGACGCGGCCTGCCGTGTCGATGAGCTTCATCGTGCCCGTGTAGAACGGGTGGCACTTCGCGCACACGTCGACTTGGAAGTCGCCCTTCGTGGAGCGCGTGACGAAGGTGTTTCCGCACGCGCAAGTGACGCGCGCCGCGGGGTAATTGGGGTGAATTCCTTCTTGCATGGCTGACTCGTTTTTGCGGCCTCCGTGGATAGGAGGCTCCGAGGGGACGCGAAACCTAATGGCTCGCGCGCCTTTGCGCAAGGGAAGTGATATTTGGGCTTCATGAGCCAGGACGTTGCCGTCATCGGCGCGGGGACTTGGGGTCTTTCGCTCGCGGCAGCCGCGGCCCGCGCAGGGAGCGACACGGTGCTCTTTTCGCGGCGCGGCGAGGTCAAGGCGCCGAAAGGCGTACGCGTCACGAAGGACCTCGGCGATGCCGCGGCGCACGCGAGGCTCATCGTGCTGACGGTCCCGTCGAACGTCGCGGCAGAGGTCGCCCGCTCGCTCGGCGATCACGTCGATGGTCGTCATTTGATCATCCACGGCGTGCGCGGTCTCGCGAGGTCCGGTAGCGACCTCGTCACGATCGCGGACGTCGTCCGCCGCGAGACGCCCGCGCGGCGCGTCGGCGCGCTCGGCGGCCCCGCGCTCACGGAAGATCTCCTCGTGGGCAAACCCGGCGTGCTCGTCTGCGGATCGCAATACGAAGAGGTGAACCGCGCGGCGACCGCGGCGTTCGGGTGCCGGACGTGTCGCTTGTATTCTACACATGATTTGCGCGGCCTCGAGTGGGCGAGCGCGCTCGTCGGATGCCTCGCGCTCGGAATCGGATACGCGCAAGCGCTCGACATGAGCCCCGGCCTCGTCGCGGCGGTGATCGCGCGCAGCATGGATGAAGCATCGCGCATCGCAGCGGCGGCGGGCGGCGAAGAGCGGACGCTGCTCGGCCTCGCGGGCTACGGCGATTTGCTCGCGTGCATCGCGCAGAAGGAGCGGCCCGAGGTGAAGGTCGGCGCGGCGCTCGCGAAAGGGATGACGCTCGAGAAGGCGGTCGCGGCGGCGGGGCTTCGCGTGGAGGCGGTGGAGCTCATCCCGGAAATCGTCGAGTGGACCGACCGCCAAAAAGTGCGCGCGCCGATCTTCCACGCGCTCAAGCGGCTCGTGCGCGGCGAAGCGACGCACGACATGCTCATCGACGATTTGATGACGTTCGAGCGTTAGTCTCATCGCCGCTCGCGCGAGAAATGGCGCAACTCGGGCGCGCGTGGGTCGATCGTCCTTCATGGCGGCCTTCTCTCCGGGCGATTTGGTCTGTGGCGGTCGGTTTCGCATCGTGAGCACGCTCGCGTTCGGGGGGATGGGGAGCGTGTACGACGTCGAAGAGGCGTCGATCGGCCGGCGCTTCGTCTTGAAGACGCTCCACGGCGATCTCGCGTCCGAAGGCGACTTGCACCGTCAGATGCAGCGCGAGGCGCGCGTTCTCGGTCGCATCGATCACGTGAACGTCGTGCGCGTGTTCACCGCGGGCGTGTGCGACGAGAGTGGAGTGTCGCTCCCGTTCATCGTCATGGAGAAGCTCGAGGGCGCATCGCTTCGCGGCGTGCTCCGCGCAGGGACGCGCATCGCCGTGCGCGCCGCGGCACGCGCGACGATCGATTTGCTCCTCGCGCTCGACCACGTGCACGAGCTCGGCGTCGTTCATTGCGATTTGAAACCGGAGAACATCTTCTTGCACCAAGAGCGCGGGCTCATCACGCCGAAGCTCCTCGACTTCGGCGTCGTGCGGATGCTCGCGCGCGGCGAGGCGACGGCGCAGCTCGGTGGAACGCTGCGCTACGCGAGCCCGGAGCAAGTGCGCGGCGAAGCAGTCGGGCCGCGCAGCGACGTGTACTCGATGGCGCTCGTCCTCTACGAGATGGTGGCCGGACGCAGCCCGTTCCACGACGCCACGGGTGCGCAGCAAATCGCGCGCGCGCAGCTCACGCGGGCGCCGATGCCCATCGCGGGCGTGCCGAGCGGATTGATGCAGATCGTCCTTCGCGCGCTCTCGAAAGAGCCAGCGGAGCGCCCGCGGGACGCCTTCGCGTTCGCGCGCCACCTCAAGGACATCGAATCGTTCTTGCCCGGCGAAGCGACGCTCGATGCTGGCGTGGTCGCGGCGCGCGCGCGTTGTGACGAGGTGACGCGTGGGCCGAACGACTCGCGCGAGGTCACGAGCGACGAGACCGTGCGCGATGCGACGTCGTGGGTGACGAACGCCGACTTGCTCACGCTCTATGCGTCGGGCGAAGGCGACGGCGGGGGCGGGCGCTGCGACGGATTTCGTCCGTAGAGCCGCTGGCGCAAATCGGCGTGGCCCGCGGATGCGAGGTAGCCGACGAGATCCGCGCGGCGTTCTTCGCTCGTCACGTCGGCGATGCCGCGCTTCTCGCTCTTGATGCGTTTCATCGCGGCGTGGAAGTCGCCCGACAAAACCAGCGCGGCGCGATTCGCTGTGAGCTCGACGCTCTTGATCCACGTCCCGAGATCGACGCGCCCACCCGAGTCGTCGAACGCCTTTGCGGCTTTGACGAGCTCGGCGCGTTCTTCCGCGCCGATGTGCGAGGCGATTCGTTTGCGGAGCTTCGCGACCGCGTCGCCCGCGGGGATCGGAATTTCGGGGAGCGCGATCTTCAGCGCGGCGAAGAAGAGCGTCGTGAGCTCGGGCAACGTCGGATAGAAGACGAGCGGATAGTGCTCGGGGCGGTAGTACGCGAGGTGACGCGCGACGACGAAGACGAGATCCGCGAGGCTCACGTCGCGGAGGAGCTCGGGACCGACCACGGTCGTTGGTATCGCTTGCTGGACCGCGCCGACTCCGCCGGGCACGTCTTTGAGCACGAAGATGTCGGGCGTCGTGATGCCGAGCACCGTGCTCGCCCACACGAACGCGCGCACGACGGTGACGGTGCTCGCCTTGTCTTGTTTGCCGCGCGGATCGAGATCGACGAGCTTCTTCGATTGCGCGAGCTCGTCGATCTTCGCTTTCACAGCGGCGGGCGCGATCGCGCGCATGATCGCTTCGAGCACGGGATCGTGACCCGACGCGCGCAGACGAACGTCCCACGACGAGTCGTCGAACGCGGCGACCGGCTTGAGCGCGCCCTCGGGGCGCAGTTGATCGATGAGGAGCTGATGGTCCATGTCGGCCGCGCCGAGCTCTTCGAGCGCGAGCGCCGCGAGGAACGCGCAATCGTGATTGCCGCGTTTGGTCTGGACTTCGAAGAGGCGCCGCCACGTCTGCGCGCGAAGCGGTGATGCCGCGGCGGTTTCTTCGAGCTCGACGATCGCGGCGGGGACGTCGCCCTTCGCGATGAGAAGCTCGGCGAGCGCGCCTCGCGTGTCGGCGTCGCTCGGACGCAACTTCACGGCGCCGGTGAACGCGTCGACCGCGCCGGGGCCATCGCCGAGCTTGTCGCGACGGAGCGTGCCGAGGCGCTTGCACAAGTCGAACGCGCGCTCGACGTCGCCGCGCTCGGCGTGTCTATCGATGAGTCGCGCGTAGATGCGCTCGAGCTCCGTCCACTGCGAGAGCCGCGTGCGCACGGCGACGAGCGCGACGAGCGCCTTTTCGTGTGTCGGATCTTCTTCGAGCGCCGCCTCGAGGAACCCGAGCCCGCGTGGCTCGTCGCGCAAACGTCCGAGCGCGATGTCCGCTTGCGCGAAGCGAAGGAGCCCGCGCTCGCGCGCGTCTTCCGTCTCGGTGCAGATCGAGCCGAGCGTCTCGACGACCTTCGGCCACCGATGGATGTTCTCGTAGAGCTGGCGCAGCGCACGGAGCACGTCGAGATCGTCGGGGTGGATTTCCTTCGCGCGCTCGAGCGAGTCGATCGCGGCGCGCGTGTCGGTGAGCTCGACGCGCTGGACCTCGGCGAGCTTCTTGAGCTCGCGCATGCGCGCTTCGTCGTCGCCCGCCGCGTCGACGAGGCGTTTGCGCAAGAGCGCGACGCGCCGAAAATCTTTTTCGCTCTCCGCGATTTCGACGAGCGAAATCAGAGCCGGCTTGTAACCCGGCATGAGCGCGAGCGCTTTTTCGTAGTTCGATTCGGCCTCGCGCGGCTTGCCCTGTTTGCGCTTCGTCTCGGCGATGCCGGTGTAGATGCTCGCGCGCTCCAGCTCCGCGTCTTCGGTGCTGATCATGAGCGCCTTTTTGTAATGCTCGAGCGCGTCGTCGAACGCGCCGCGGTCTCGCGCTGCGTCGCCCTCGCGGATCAGCTCGTCGAGCTCGTAGAGTTCGTCGTCGCCTTCTTCGGTCATTGCGGGGGAGCGAGTGAGGCTATCACGAGAAGTGGACGACGAGCGGGGCGTGATCCGAGGGTTTCGCTTCGGGCTCAGCCGCGCGCACGTAGAACGCGCGTGAAAAGCGCGATGCGAGCGCGGGGCTCATGAGCGCGTGATCGATCGCTGCAGGGTGGCCATCGTGATCGACGGAGAACCGTTCGGCCGGGGTGATGAAGTCGACGCACGAGACGAGCGCATCGGGTCTCGCGGCGTCGGTCTCGACACCTGCGCTGCCGGCGACGATGCGCAACGGCAGCGAGCCCGGCACGTCGTTGAAGTCGCCGCAGACGCACAAGCGCTCGTTCGGATCGCGCGCCAATCGCTCGTCGACGGCGCGACGAACGAAGAGCGCCTCGGCGCATCGCCAGACGACGGCGCGCGTCTCGGCCTCGGCGAGGTGCGCCGTGGTTTCGAGCGCTTCGCCTTGCATCGCTTTTCCGCGCCGCGATTTGAAATGCACGACGAGCACGCCGATTCGCCCGAAGTCTTTCTTCTCGACGACGACGTCGGGGATCGATCGACGAAGCGGGATGCGCGACGCGAACGGCTCGGGGTCCTCCCGGCGAAATCGCGGAAACGGTAGGTGGTCCGCACGAAGAATGCGCGACTCCACGATGGGATGCTTCGACAAGAGCGCGCATCGGATGCCGCGATCGTCGGCATCCCCGAGCACGGATTCGTAGCCGCCGAGCGCCTCCGCGAGCGCGTCCGTGGCTGCATCGCCGCCGACTTCTTGAAGCGCGACGATGTCCGGCTCGTGCGGTCGCAAGAGCGCGGCGAGCCGTTCGATTCGGTCGGCGTCGCTCGCATCGAACAGATCGAGGACGTTGAACGTCGCGAGGACGAGACCCATGCGTTAGACTGTATCGCATGCTCCCGGACGACGACGTCTGTCGCGATCTCGTCGCGCGTTATGCGCACGTTCTCTCCACGTGCGGCGAGGCGTTCGAAGGCGCCGAGCTCGTGACGCCGACGGCCGAGCACTTTCCGGATCACTTCGCGCGCGACGGAAAGAGCCTCGCGCGTTTGCTTGAGCGCGTCGTCAGCTACACGCCGCTCGGCGAGGACGTTCCCGTTGGCATCGTGCTCGTGGAAGATCCGAATGACGACGGGCACTGCACGAGCGGCTGCAGCAAAGCAGGGCAGCGCATCGACGGCGTGCAGAAGCACGGCGATGGGTATCGCATCGCGCTCCCCGTGACGGAGCTCGGGAATCCGACGCGGCTCGTGTGTGCGCTCGCGCGCGGCGTGTCTGCTGCGGTGCTCGGCGAGACGGGCGACGAAGTCGATGCGCGCGAAGTGGGTGTGGCGAGCGAGGTGATCGCGGTCGCGTCGGGGTTTGGCGTCGTGCTCCTCGAGGGCTCGCACGTGTACGCGAAGTCGTGCGGCGGGCCGAGCATTCACCAAGGAACTGCGCTCGGGCCAAGCGAGCTCGGCGTGCTCGTCGCGCTCTTTTGCGCGGTGAACGACGTGTCTCCACGCGTCGTGCGAAAACATCTCGGCGCGACACAAACCGAAGCATTCGACGCCGCCGCGGCGTTCGTCGCGAAGAACGCCGAGGTCGTGCGCAAGCTCCGTGAGGCGCCGGAGCTCCTCGAGACGGGCGTCTTCGCCTTCGAAGAGCGCCGCGGATTGCTCGCACGGCTCCTCACGCAGCCGGGGTAGTCTCACGTTGAGGACCCGCTTGGAACGCCAGTCTTCCGTCATTCCGTCGGACGAAATCGATCTCTACGTCCGCACCTACAACTCGCTCCTGCGATCGTCGGGTCGCGTTCGCGTTCGCGCTTTCGAAGAAGCTCACGCGTATGCGAACTCGTCGCTTCATCCGCGCGCGCTCGCGCTCGAGCCGGACGTGTCGGCGTTCGCGTATGCGGCGGCGCGTCTTCCCGCGGAGATGCCGTCGATCTCGCTCGTCGTGCTCGGTCAATCGCACGAGCTCTTCGAAGCCGCGCGCTTCGACGTGCGATCGTGGCCCAACGTGAAGACGCGCGGGCGCCGGCGCGCGCTGCGATTCGACGGCAAGAGCACGCTCGCCGCGTTCATCGCGAGCGTGAGCGACATCGACGATCTCGTTCCGATCGTCACGGCGTATCAAATCGAGTGGAACAAGATGCACGCGCGCCTTCGCGGCGCGTCTTCGCTCGGCGACGATCGCGTGCGCGAGACGCTCGGCCTCGACGAGACCGGCCTGAAGACGCTGAAGGACGCGCTCGGCCCCGGGATGTACGAGACGGGCATCGCGAAGATCGCCGCGCACGAGATCGATCTCGCCGTTCAGATGCTCGCGTCGTCGTACTCGCAATACCAGCGCGCGGCGCAGCGGTGGTGGAGCGGAATCGAGCCGCTATACGTGCGAAAGGATCACCCGCGCAGACCGCCCGTGTACTTCGTTTCGTCGAACACGCACGCGATCGCGAACCTCGTCGGCGGGTACACGACGACGCATCGTGAAGAGATCGTCGACTACGCGCGCAAAGCGAATCCGGAAGGGCTCGCGTCCACGGTCGAAGCGGCCATCGCGTCGAAGGACGAGCACGAGATATCGGGTTTGCTGAATTATCTCTTGCGCGGATACATCCACGCGGACGCGAGCGGCAAACGCATGAAGGACGTACGCGCGTTCGAGGCGGCGAGCGGGCTCGAGCACTTGTCCGAGCCGGGTCACGTCGGCGTGGACGTGCAGCTCATCGAGCTCTCGAAGGTCGACCCGTCGCGCGTCGATCCGCGCCTTCTCATTCCCGGCCTCGAGCGAATCACGCGGAGCGAAGCGCTCATCGTGAACATCGATTACCCGCTCGGCATGTCCGCGTATCACCTCTTGTCGCGGCTCGGTCAGGGCGTCGGCGATCTGCGCGGCGTCTACGTGATGGGCAAAGCCGCGACGCTCAACGGGCGCGTCGGCGACGTGATGCTCTCGGGCACGGTCTACGACGAGCACACGCGAAGCACGTTCATGTTCGAGAACGCGTTCGGCAGCAAAGACATCGAGCCGCACTTGAAGCACGGCAACGTGTTCGACAATCAAGGCGCGCTGACGGTGCGAAGCGCGTTCTTGCAGAATCGCGAATACATGAACTCGTTTTATCGCGAGGGCTACACGGTGCTCGAAATGGAAGCCGGTCCGTTCCTCGCCGCGGTGTACGAGCTCGTGTATCCGACGCAGGTGCGCTCGAACGAGATCGTCCGCGTGTCGGGGAAGACGCCGTTCGAAGTCGGCCTCGTGCACTACGCGTCGGACACGCCGTACTCGCGCCGCGAATCGCTCCTCTCGAAGAGCCTCAGTTACTTCGGCGTCGACAGCACGTACGCGTGCGCGATCGCGATCGTTCGTCGAATCTTCGAGCTCGAGATCGCACGCGTCACACGCTGACTTTGCGCGGCTCGCAGATGCTGCGCAGTCGGTGCGTGCCCGAGCTCGCTCGAACACGGGATTTCCCGCATGGATCGCGGCGTGCAAAAGCAGTCGAGATGCGCAATTCGGTCGTTCATGCGGTAGGGAGCCAGGACGAGATGATCACGGAGCTCGAGAGACGTACGCGCGAGCTCGCAGAGAGCGAAGCCCGACTTCGCATGGTGACCACGAACGCGCACGTGGGTCTCGTGTTCGTGAATGCGGAGCGCAGGTACACGTCCGCAAACGGCGTTTACGCCGAGATGTTCGGGCTTGCGTCACACGACATCGTCGGTCAGCGCGTCGCCGATGTTTTGGGCCCCGTGTACGAAGAGCAGATTCGTCCGTGGCTCGATCGCGCGTTCGCCGGCGAATGTGTGGGCTACGAGCTTCACAGGCACAAGCCGGCTGGTGAGGGTCACTACAGCGTTCGTTACGAGCCGGTACGCGTCGATGGTGTGGTGACGCAGGTTGGCGTCGTCGTCACGGACATCACGTCGAAGGTCGCGCACGACGAACAACTGCTCTTTCAGCACACGATGTGGTCGACGGAGCGCGAGCTCACCCTCGATGGCATTCTCGCGGTCGACGCGCAATCGCGTGTGCTTTCGTTCAATCAACGCTTCGCCGAGATGTGGTCGATCTCGAACGACATCCTCTCGACGCGCGCGGACGCGCAGCTCTTGCAAGCGGTCCGCGACAAGCTCGTCGATCCCGAGGGATTCATGAAGCGCGTGCGCGAGCTCTATGACCGCCACGACGAGGTCTCCGAGGACGAGGTCGAGCTCACGGACGGACGCACGTTCGATCGCTACTCCGCGCCGATGCGCGACGCGCTCGGAAAATACTACGGCCGCATTTGGTACTTTCGCGACGTCACCGAGCGCAAACAAGCCGAACGCGAGCTACGGCGAGAGCGCGATCGCGCGCAGCAATATTTGGATACCGCGGGCGTCATGCTGCTCGCGCTGGACATCGAGGGGCGGATCACGCTCGTCAACCGCTTCGCTTGTTCGGTGCTCGGGTGGTCGGCCGAAGAGCTCGTCGGTCGAGATTTCATCGACACCTGCGTTCCCGCGCGCATTCGCCAAGAGACGAGAGAGAAGCTCCGCGTCGTGCAAACCGGCGACGACACCATCGTCGAGAATCCCATCGTCACGCGAGCCGGCGATGAGCGTCTCGTCGAGTGGCGCACTGCGTTCCTCCGCGACGACGACGGTCGCATCACGGGGACGCTGAGCTCCGGCGCGGACGTCACCGAGCGGCACGCGGCGATCGAAGCATTGCGCGCGACGGAAGAGCGCACGCGCTTCGCGCTGCAGAACGCCAACATCGGCATTTGGGACATCGACTACACGACCGGTGTCGTCCAATGGTCGCCGACGCTCGAAGCGCACTTCGGCCTCGAACCAGGGACATTCGCCGGAACGTTCGAAGCATTCATGGAGCGCGTCCACACAGAGAATCGCGCGCCGTTGCTCCAGGCGCTCGAGCAAGCGACGAAATCCGGAACCGATTTCACCGTTCGACATCGAGCCGTTCGGCCAGACGGCACCGTGCGTTGGCTCAGCGGCGCGGGTCGCGTTCTTCTCGGCGCAAACGGGGAGCCGCTGCGCGGCGTCGGCATCTCGCTCGACGTCACGTCTCAACGCCTCTTGGAGCAGCAATATCACCAGGCCCAGAAGATGGAGGCCGTCGGACGGCTCGCGGGCGGAGTGGCGCACGACTTCAACAATCTCGCCGCCGTGGTCTTGCTCTATTGCGAGCTGCTACTCGACGATCGAAGCGAGGACGATCCCGAGCGCGCCGACATCGAAGAGATCAAGAAGGCCGGTGCGCGCGCGGCGACGCTCACGCGCCAGCTCTTGGCGTTCAGTCGCAAACAGATCATCGAGCCCACGCTCATCGATCTGGGTGGCGTGCTCACGGACATGCGCGCCATGCTCGAGCGGCTCATCGGCGAAGACGTGAAGGTGATCGTGACGCCGTGCCCGAACCTCGCGTTGACCAAGGCCGACCGAGGACAAGTCGAACAGGTCGTCATGAACCTCGCCGTCAACGCACGCGATGCGATGCCTCGCGGCGGCACGTTGACGCTCGAGACCTCAAACGTCGAGCTCGACGACGAGTATGCGAAAACGCATTTCGGCGTACAGCCGGGAAGGTACGTCGCGCTCACCGTGACCGACACGGGCTGCGGGATCACGCCGGAGGTCCAAGCGCGGTTGTTCGAGCCTTTCTTCACGACGAAGGACGTCGGCAAGGGAACGGGGCTTGGGCTTGCGACGGTCCACGGCATCGTCGCGCGTTACGGCGGCACGATTGGTGTCTACAGCGAGATAGGCAAAGGCACTGCGTTCAAAGTCTACTTGCCGTGCGCGGTCGCAGAGACGGTCGTCCACTCGTCACCTCCGCCGTCGGCGCGAGCACGCGGCGGTGGAGAGACCGTGCTCGTCGTCGAGGACTCGCAAGGACTCCGCGACATCACGAAGAGACTCTTGGAGCGTCAGGGCTATGCGGTGCTCGTCGCTGCGAACGCGGATGAAGCCATCCGAGTCTTCGCGCAGAACGAAGCGATCGACTTGGTGCTCACCGACGTCGTCATGCCGGGAAAGAGCGGCCCGGATTTGGCCGAAGAGCTGCGCAAGCAGCGCCCCGTCACGGTGATCTACATGTCCGGCTACACCGAAGAAGCGATCGCGCTGCACGGTGTGCTCAACCCCGGCGTCGCGTTCCTGCACAAACCATTCACCGCCGAAATCCTCGGGCGGAAAATCCGCGATATGCTGGACGCGTGAGCGTCGACTTTCGACCGCGCGAGGTGTGCTCGCGATGCCGCCGGCCCGCGCGGGTTTGTTACTGCGCGCACGTGCCGCACATCGAGACGAAGACGCGCATCGTGCTGCTGCAGCACCCACGAGAACGAGACGTGCCCGTTGGAACGGCGCGCATGGCGAGCTTGTGCTTGCCGATGTCGGAGCTGCATGTCGGCGTGTCCGTCGCGGATTCTCCGGCGCTCGTGCGCGCGATGCGCGATCCCGAGCGGCCACCTGTGCTCCTCTATCCGGGCGAAGGCGCGATCGACGTCGTCAAGAACCCGCCGCGCGGACCGGTGACGCTCGTCGTCGTCGACGGCACGTGGTCGCAGGCGAAAAAAATCGTGAAGAGCGACCCCGAGCTCGCGCGGCTCCCGCGCTACGCGTTCACGCCCGATCGACCGAGCGAATATCGGATTCGACGCGAGCCCTCGCTCGAGTGCGTCTCGACGATCGAAGCGCTCATGCAGGTGCTCGGCGTGCTCGAGGGAGATCCCAATCGCTTTCGCGCGCTGCTCGCGCCGTTTCGCGCGATGGTCGACATGCAAATCGAGCACGCGCGAAACAAGAACACGCGGCACAAGAAAAAGCCGCGCGCCGTGCCGCGGCCGCATCCGGTTCCGGCCATCTTGCGCGAGCGTGCGCGCGACATCGTCTGCATCGCCGGCGAAGCGAACGCATGGCCTTACAGCGCGCCCGAGCGCGAGCGGTTTCCGGAGGAGCTCGTTCATTGGGTCGCGCTGCGCGTCGCGACGGGCGAGACGTTCGACGTCGTCGTCGCGCCTCGCCATCCGCTCGCGCCGGGCACCGCGCGATGGGTCGAGCTCGCGGCCGGCGAGATCGCAGCGGGTGAATCGCTCGATGCGCTCGCTGCGAAGTGGTCGGCCTTCGCGCGAGAGGGCGACGTGATCGTGTCGTGGGGTCGCTACGCGTCGAAGATCTTCGTCGCGAGCGGCGCGCGCCTCGCGAACGCGCGCGTCGACCTCCGCCAGGTGGCTCGCACGTGCTCACGCGGCAAGGTCGGCACGATGGACGATTTCATCGCCGCCCACGTCGAGACAACGTCGGATGCCGGCCCGCCCGTTGCGCGCGGTCGCGGCGGGCGGCGCGTCGCGCAGCTCGCTCACATCACGCGCGCCGTGCAGAAGATCGACGAGACTCAATAAGGCGGGCTGATCGGCTGCTTCGTGTCGTTCTGAACGCACGACGAGAGATCGAAGAAGAGAAACTCGAGCGCGTTCAAGTTCGTCGAGTATGCCGAGTCGGGATTCTGGCAGAAGCCCGTCGAGAGCCCGGCGACGTGCACGTCGGAGAAGACCGCGCGACCGCACTGCGACCCTTCGGGTTGGGAGACGGGCGTGTTGAACGTCATGTAGAGCGTCGAGTAGGTCGTTATGCCGTTCGCTTGCGGCATCTCGGTGTAGATCCAGCGTGTCGCTTGCGACGGCGCGACCATGTCGACGTCACCGCGCGTGTCGTTGAGCTCGACCTCGCCGAGCGTGCCGCCTTGGAGATCTTGGAGCCACGTCGCGAACGATTGTCCCTTCGGGAACGATTGATCGATGAGGTACGGCGGCGCGTAGAACGTGGAGCCGTCGTCGCCCTTCCACTGCGCGACGGAGTTGAACGCGCTCGGCCCGTTGCACGTGCCGTCAGCGCCGCCCGCGGCGCACTGCGTTTGATTCGCGAAGAAGTTGTACGCGTAGTGCGTCCCGAAGAAACGTCCGCCGCTGTTCAGATAATTTTCGATGTTCGCGTATCCGGTTCCGCGGTCGTATGTCGAGCACTCGCACGACACGAACACCGTGTCGTATTGCGCGAGGACCTCGGGCTTTTCGAAGAGATCCGCGAGCGAGCTCCCGTACGTGTGCGGATAAGCCGTTTCACCGCCGACGCCGTCGTAGATGTGGACGCGTCCGCCGGCTTCGAACTCTTTTTGATCGATGCCAATCGTATTGAGCAAGAAGCATTCGCCGTAGTCGCATGCGCCCGTCGTCACGGCGATGAGCGGGATGTTGTCGTCGGGCGAGCCCTCCGCTTGCTTCTTCGGCAAACGCATCAGCGCTTCGGACGTGGTGTCGCGGCTGTCGACCTTCGTGTTGTACGTGTTGACCTTCCCGTTCGTGACGTGCGGCAGCGTGATGCGGCGGCGCCATTTTCCGAGCTGGATGACGAGCGGGATGTCGTCGCCATCGGGGACGTTCACGAGCGTGAAGTGGCCGTTCTCGTCGGTCGTTGCGGTCGTGAGCGGCTTGCCCGACGCGGGCGCTTGGCATGGCGTGCACACGGGTCCCGTCGTGATCGGATCGAGCGGCGCGTTCGGGACGTAGACGAACACGTTGTAGAGCGGGACCGTGCCTTTGGGATCGTAGATGGTGCCCGTGATGTGCGTTCCGCGATTGTGCTGCTGGCACTCGAGGTTCACGCAACCGGCCGGCACGCCGCTCCCGCCTTCGCCGAATGCGAAGCTCGGCCCGCCGTCGCCGTTCGCTCCCGAGCCGCCATTTCCGTTTCCGCCGCTACATGCGATCAGCGCGGCGCATGCAAGTGCGATGAAGGTCTTCATTTGTATTTGCATCCGGTGATGATGTCTTGAACGTCGCGCGACATCGCGCGGCCGCCGTTCGATCCGCAGATGAGCAAATCGCGATCGCCGCCGTCGGCGCCGAAGAGCTGATCGCTTCCCTCGCCGCCCTCGAGCACGTCCTCGCCGCCCTCGCCGTAGATGCGATCGTTTCCGCCGAGGCCTGCGAGGTGATCGTTGCCTTCGAGCCCGTGGATCTCGTCGTCGCCTTCGCGGCCCCAGATGACGTTGTTCTCGTCGTTGCCATAAAGAAGATCGTTCGCGGACGACGCTTCGAGGATCTCGAGATCGGGATGAAAGTGCGTGCCCTGCGCGACGGTGCAGTACGCGCCGCTGTAACCGGGGACGCCGTTCGGGTTGTACGCGACGCCGTAGAACGGCATTTTGATCGAGGGGTTGTCGTTCGCTTGCGCGAGCTGCGCATGAATCGGGAGCATGCCGCTGCGCGCGAATCCCGCGATGTCGATGCCGGTGCCGCCCGAGTATTCGTGACCGCCGCACGGAAAGTCCGAGACGAGCTGGTCGTTGCCGGGGCCGCCGAAGAGATGATCGGCGCCATCCGTGTACGGGACGTTTTGCGTGAGCTTCGCGTGGTTGAACGAGGGCTCGCTCTCGCTGAGGAGCGCGTCGTCGCCGTCGTTTCCGTAGAGCCAATCGCTTCCGGTGATGCCCGAGAAGAAGACGTCTTGTTCGTCGCCGCCCGTCAGCGTGTCGTCGTCGCGACCGCCGTTCGCGTGCGCGGTGAAGTCGCGCGGAAAGGTCCCTTGGAACGTGATGTGATCGTTTCCGTCGCTTCCATACGCCGCGACCCAGCGCAGCGTGTGATCGATGTCGCAGACGACGTGGTGCGCGCCTTGTTGGTGGCAGAGCGATCCGCCCGCGGTGACCGTGGTCGATCCGCCGCCGTCGACTTGGAGCTGCTTCTGCGCGTTCGGATGAATCGTGATGTCGTCGGCCTGCGTCGTGCCCATGACGACGACGCCGAGATCGCGCTCGTGGTTCTCGACGTAGACGAAGACGTCACCCGCGGGCGGTGTCTGGTTCGAGCCGCCGAATGGTTTGCCGTTCCACGTGTCGTTGCCCTGCCCGTCGACGATTTGCGATTTCGAGGGCACGTCGAATTTGTCGTCGCCCCAGCTGCCGATGAATTTTTGATTGCCGCCCGAGACGAAGCGATCGGCGTACGGCGATCCGACGATGACCTCGATCGAGTCGAGCGGCTCGCCTTTTCCGTCGCCGTACGCGCAGCCGTCGTGCTTCGTGTGGTTCGGATCCTGGTCGTCGACGCACGGGTCGGTGAAGTCGACGATGACGCCATCGACGCCGTTCGCGTTCTTCGTGTGCACGGGATCGCCGTCGCCCGGCGGCATCGACGTCATGAAGCTGACGACGTCGTTGCCCTCGTCGCCGAAGAAGGAGTCGTTTCCGGTATCGCCGCGGAAGAAATCGTTGCCTCGTCCGCCGTGCATCTCGTCGGTGCCGTGGCCGCCGATCGAGAGATCGTCGCCGTCGTCTCCCCACATCTTGTCGTCGAGGATGTCGCCGAAGAGAATGTCGTTGCCCGCGCCGCCGTGGATCTCGTCGCCTCCCGCGCGACCGTGAACGAGGTCGTCGCCATCGCCTGCGTCGATGACGTCGTTGCCCGCGCCGCCGTCGATGTAGTCGTTGCCTGCGCCGCCGTGGATCTCGTCGTCGCCGTTTCGCGCGCAGATGATGTCGTTGCCGCCGTTGCCCCAGATGACGTCCTTGTCGTCCGTGCCGATGATGACGTCGTCGTGATCCGTGCCGACGAAGACGTGATCGCCGTTGTGATCGAACACCGTCGCCTTCAGGTTCGGATCCGAACATGGGTCGGTCTTCCACACCGGAGGTCCATCGCCTGCGCCTTGATCGAGCGCGGCCGTGGAATCGGCGACCGCGTCACCGCCCGAGCAAGCCACGAACGCGAGACCGAGCATCAACGCGAGAGACTTCACGAGCTTCTTCATGTCGAGATGCATCGCAAGCGACATGCCTTGCGGTCGATCGCGAATCGGCTTATTTTTACGGCTTCAGGCGGATCGAAAGCGAACCGCAGCCGGTTTTTTCACGTGGGGGTGAAGTCACCACCGGTGGGGCTCGAGTCACCAAGATGGACGAGACCGTCACTCTCCTACGTTCCGGCGCGCCGCTCCCGCGTGCGCTGCGGCTCGCCGTGGTCGCGGGACCGGACGCGGGTCGCTCCGTCGTCGCTGCGCAGAGCGCGGTCGTCGGGCGCGCGAAGCAAGTCGACCTGCGCCTCGACGACGCCGCCGTGTCCGCCTTCCACGCGGAGCTTCGCGTCACGGTGAACGGCATCGAGCTTCGCGATCTCGACAGCCGCAACGGGACGTTCTTCGAAGGCGCGCGCATCACGCAAGCGACGCTGCCCGCGGGCGCGACGATCGTGATCGGCAAGTCGAGCATTCGCGTCGATCAAGAAGAGACGACCGAAGGCGAATCGACGCCGCTCGCGAGCTTCGGCGAGATGCGCGGTGCGAGCGCGGAGATGCAGGCGCTCTTCGCGTGGCTCGCGCGGCTCGCGAAGACCGACTTGGCCATCGCGATCGAAGGTCCGCCGGGCTCGGGAAAAGATCTGGCCGCGCGCGCGATCCACGCGGCGAGCGCTCGCAAGGATCGCGCCTTCGCGATCGTCGACTGCTCTGCGCTTCCTGCCGATGTCGCGGCGCGCGTCTTCGAAGCGGAGGTCGCGCGCGACGGCACGCTCCAGCTCGACGCGATCGACGAGCTCTCGCCGGAGCTGCAAGCGATCCTCGTCGCGACGCTCGAACGCGCGAGCGCGCGGCTCGTGTCGACTTCGCGCAGCGAGCTTCGTGCGCTCGTGAACCGCGGGCGCTTTCGCGAGGATTTGTACGCGCGCATCGCGCAGGCGCGCGTCGTGATTCCGCCGCTCGCGCCGCGCGCGGACGACATCGCAGCGCTCGTCGCGCATTTTCTCGAGCGATTGCCCGAGGGCGTGCAAGCGGCGCGATCGGTTTCGCACGAGGCGCTCGCGGATTTGACGCGCCGCCGCTGGACAGGCGAGGTCCGCGAGCTGCGCAGCACAGTCGAGCGCGCGGCGATGGTCGCGAAGGGTCCCGTGATTGGTCTCGCGGATCTCGCGTTCGCGCACATCCTCGCGGCGAGCGCCGATCACGAGGGCGAGGTCGAAGCGTTCAAGGACGCGAAGCGCGAGGTCATCGACGCCTTCGAGCGCGAGTACCTCGAGCTTCTCGTGACGCGCACGGGCGAGAACCTTTCACGCGCGTCGATCTTGTCGGGGCTCGATCGTCATCACCTGCGCGAGCTCTTGCGCAAACACGGGCTGCGCAAAGCGTGACGGAAGGCGTCGAGATCGATCGATTCGAGCATCTCGAGCTCGTCGGCGAGGGCGGGATGGGCCGCGTGTTTCGCGCCGTCGATCGCACGACGCGCGAAGGCGTCGCGCTGAAGGTGCTGCGCCGCGACGTCTTGGATCGCGATGCGTCGTCGCGGTTCGAGCGCGAGGTGAGCGCGCTCGCGCGGCTCGGTCACGCGAACATCGTGTCGTACGTGGCGCACGGCACGACGAACGACGGGACGCCCTACGTCGCGATGCAATGGCTCGCAGGCGAGGAGCTTCGCGTGCGCATTCGGCGCGGTCCGCTCGGCGTCGACGAGACGATTCGCATCGCCGCGCAAATCGCCGACGCTCTCGCGCATGCACACGCGCACGGGATCACGCATCGCGACGTGAAGCCTTCGAACATCTTGCTCGAAGGTGGATCCATCGAACGCGCGACGCTGATCGACTTCGGGCTCGCACGCCGCGAGAACGACGAGCTCACGCAGACGGGAGCGATCATCGGGACGCCGACGCACATGGCGCCAGAGCAGATTCGAAACGAGATCTCTCCCGCGGTGGACGTGTTCGCGCTCGGCTGCGTGATTTACCAATGCCTCACGGGGACGCCGCCGTTCGCAGCGAAGGGTGCGACGGCCGTGCTCGCGCGCATCTTGTTCGACGAGCCGCAATCGCTCGCGGCGCTCGTTCCCGTTCCCGATGCGCTCGCGGAGCTCGTGTCGTCGATGTTGCGCAAAGCGCCGCGCGAGAGGCCGTCGATGGCGGACGTCGCAACGGCGCTCTCTCGTCTCGTCGCGAGACACGAAGCTCCACCGACGACGCGCGCGCGACGCGATCAGCTGAGCGCGGGCGAGCAGCGCGTCGTGTCGGTGATTGTCGCGGGCGAGAGCTCGCAAGAGGAGAACGAGCGGCTCCGGCACGCGGCGGTCCTCGTGGATGTCGCTCCGCTGCGCGCGATCGCATCGCGGTTCGGCGGCGAGATGCACGCGCTCCCGAACGGCGCGCTCGTGGTGATGTTCGTGACGAGCACGACGGCGACGGATCTCGCGTCGCGCGCGGCCGAGTGCGCGCTCGAGCTCGAGCGACACATGAGCGGCGCGCCGATCGGGCTCGCGACGGGGCGCGCGGAGACGGGCGCGGCGGTTCCCGTCGGTGAAGCGATCGATCGCGCCGTCGCGCTCGAGCCCGCGCGTGGTGGCGGCGTGCGGATCGATCGCGTGACGGCGGCGCTGCTCGATTCGCGGTTCGTGCAAGAGGCGCGACCGGAGGGCGCGCTCGTGCGCGGCACGCGCGCGATGGGCGCGGTGCGCACGCTGCTCGGGCGACCGACCCCGTGCGTCGGGCGCGACGTGGAGCTCGCGATGCTCGAAGGGATCGTCGCGCAATCGGCGAACGAATCCGTCGCGCGCGCGGTGATCGTGACGGCGCCGGCTGGCGCGGGAAAATCGCGCATTCGGCACGAGTTTCTCGCGCGCGTGCGCGGCGTGCAGACGTGGATCGCGCGCGGCGACTCGATGAGCGGCGGCTCGCCCTTCGGGATGGTCGCGCAGATGATCCGCCAGACCGCGCAAATCCTCGAGGGCGAGCCCGCGAGCGAGACCCGCGCGAAGCTTCGCGCGCGCGCGCCCGACGCGCGCATCGCGGCGTTCCTCGGCGAGATCGTGCAAGCGCATTTTTCCGCGGACGACGACGTGCAGCTCCAAGCCGCGCGCCGCGATCCGATGCTGATGGGCGATCAGATGCAGCGCGCGTTCGTCGACTTCGTCGACGCGGAGTGTCGCGATCGTCCGCTCGTGATCGTGCTCGAAGATTTGCACTGGGGCGATCTCCCGAGCGTGACGGCGATCGACGCGCTGCTTCGCGCGCTCGCGGAGCGGCCCCTCACGGTGATCGGGCTCGCGCGTCCGGAGGTGGCGGAGATTTTTCCGGGGCTCTGGCGCGAGCGCGGCGTGCAACCGATTCCGCTTTCGCCGCTCTCGAAGCGCGCGGCGGCGGGGCTCGTGCGCGACGTGCTCGCATACGCGGCGCCCGCGCTCGTGGATCGCCTCGTCGAAAAAGCGGCGGGCAACGCGTTCTACTTGGAAGAGCTCATCCGAACGGTGGCGGAGGGACGCGATGATCTTCCCGCGACCGTCGTCGCGATGGTGCAGAGCCGGCTCGGCGCGCTCGAAGACGGCGAGCGCCGCATCCTCCGCGCGGCGAGCGTGTTCGGCGAGACGTTTTGGGAGGGCGCGGTGCGTGCGCTTCTCGGCGACGACACGGTCGATCTACGCGAGCGACTCGAGGACTTCGCGCGACGCGAGCTTCTCACGCGTCACCCTTCGAGTCGCGTCTCCGGCGAGGTCGAGTACGTGTTTCGCCACGCGTTGGTTCGCGAGGGCGCCTACGCGATGCTCACCGAAGGCGATCGCACGCTCGGTCACCGGCTCGCGGGCGAGTGGCTGGAGCACGTCGGAGAGAGCGCGGCGATCGTGATCGCGGAGCACTTCTCGAAAGGCGCGGACGCGCCACGCGCGATCGGCGCGTATTTGCGCGCATCCGAGCAGGCGCTCGAGAGCAACGACCTCGGCTCCGCGATCGAACGCGCGGAGCGCGGGGTCGAGCTCGGCGCGCAGGGCGAAACGCTCGGCGCGCTCCGCAGCGTGCAAGCGCAAGCTCACCATTGGCGCGGCGAGACCGCGGAGATGGAAGTCGCGGCGGCTGCGGCGATCGAGCTTCTCCCGCAAAGCGATCCGCGATGGCCCGAAGCGATGACGATGCTCGCGGTCGCGAAGCAGCGACTCGGACACACCGAAGAGCTGACGACGGTCGCGCGGCGCTTGTTCGACATGCTCGAGGGCGCAAAGGACAACCGCGCGGCTCTCGCGCGCGCCGGCGGGCGCGTCGCATCGCTCCTCTTCTTCGCGGGCAAACAGGATCTCGCGGCGACGATGCTCGACGTGGCCGAGCGCACGGCGCGCGGCGGCGGTGCGGAGGTCGAGGCGCGCATCCATCAAGCGCGCGCGCCGCGCGCGAGGCAAGCGGGTCGCCCCGCGGACGCGCTCGCGCACGCGGAAGCCGCGGAGACCGCGTTTCGCGTGGCCGGCGATCACAAGAACGCGTGCATGATGGCGGGCATTCGCGGGTTCGCGCTCTCGGAGCTCGGCGCGTACGAAGAAGCAGAGCGCGCGCTACGCGATGCGCTTGCGTCCGCGGAGCGCCTCGGGCTTCCGACGGTCGCCGCGAGCGCGCGAAGCAACCTCGGTGTCGTCCTCTTGCGACTCGGTCGCGCCGGCGAAGCCGAGGAGATCGAACGCGCCGCCATTTCCTTCTTCGAGTCCAACGACCGCCGTCACGAAGGCGCGGGTCGCGTGTATCTTGCAATGATCTTGCGCGATGCGAGCGCGCTCGAAGAAGCCGAGCGCGAAGCACGCACCGGCCTCGAGCTCCTCGCCGCCGCGCCCGCGCTGCAGCCGCTCGCCGGCGCAGTCGTCGCGACGATTCTCCTCGCCACGGGTCGCGCTCAAGCCGCATGCGAAACCGCGCGTGCCGCGATGGAGTTCCTCGATGCAGGCGGCCACCTCGAAGAAGGCGACGCACTCTTGCGACTCACGCTTGCGCGCGCTCTCTTTGCGTCCGGCGACCGACAAGCCGCGCATCGGCTCATCGCGGAGGCGCGCGCGCGTTTGCTCGAGCGCGCGACCACGATCGATGACGCACGCCATCGCCAGACGTTCCTCACGAACGTGCCCGAGCACGCGATGACGATCGACCTCGCCGCGAAGTGGCGCTGATCGATTCAGTCGTCGGGATGCCACGGATAATGGAGCGTCGCGCTGTCGCCGAGGCGCGTTCGAATCGTGCGGCACAGCCACTCGAGATTCTCGCGGTCTTCGAAGCTGGTTGCCGGCGACGAGGTGTACATCGCGTCCACGCGTCGGCGTACGTGCTTTCGCGTCTTGCGGGTTGCGTGCCGCAGGACGAAGCGCCCGCGATCGGTGAGCCTCGCGTAGCGGCGGCGACCGCGCCTGAACGGATCGCGCTCGACGAGCGCGAGTGCCTCGAGCGATTTCAGCATGCGCCCGAGCGTCGTCCCCGCAATCCCGAGAATGCGGCGCAAGCGCGCCTGCGGCTTGCCCACGTAAACATCGTGGATGACGTGAAGCAGATCGAACCGGGCAGGCGTCAGCCCCCATGGCGCGAGCAACCGCGCCGCCAACCGATGCTCGAACGCCATGTGAGCACGCTTCACTCCGAACAAGATCGCGTCCATTCCCGAGCCCATCGCAGAACCCGTGCCACCCAGCGCAGGCAAGTTCGGCCCCCCAAAAACGGGGCGATCTGTGAGCATGCTCACACTTGGGTGGTTTTTTGGGGGTGGCCAACTGGCGCGGGGCCGGGCGCGCGGCCAGCGGTTACTTTTCGCGGACGGCGCGTTCGGCGAGGCGGTCGATGAGGGTTGGGGCGAAGAGCTTGACGACGAGGCCGAGGCGCGCGCGCGGCGTCATGACGACTTCGCGCGTGCGATGGTCGACTGCGCGCACGATGATCGACGTGCACTCCTCGACGCTCATGCCCTCGGATTCATCGCGCGGGCTCGTCTCGCGCGAGCGGCCGTCGGGGCCGAGCACTTTGCTGCGTATGTCGGTCTTCACGAATCCAGGCGAGACGATGGTGACGTCGACGCCCGTCCCGCGGAGCTCGATGCGCAGCGAATCGAGGAATCCCTGCATCGCGTGCTTGCTCGCGGCGTACCCGGTGCGCGTCGGCACGCCGGTTTTTCCGGTGAGCGACGAGATGCCGACGAGGAGACCGCGCGACGCGATCAAATGCGGCAGCGCGAAATGTGTAGAATACACGGTTCCGAGATAGTTCACGCGCATGATGCGCTCGAACATCGAGAGGTCGGTGACCTCGCGGAAGCGCGCCCACATCGAGATGCCTGCGTTGTTGACGAGCACGTCGATGCCGCCGAAGCGATCGACAGCCGCCTTCACCATCGCCTCGCACTGCGCGGGATCGGTGACGTCCGTCTTCACGACGAGCGCGTTCTTCCCGCAGCGCTCCGCGAGCGCGGCGAGCTCCTTCTCGCTGCGCGCTGCGAGCACCACGTTGTCGCCGCGCTTCGCCCACTCGATCGCGAGCGCCGCGCCAATCCCGCTCGACGCGCCCGTGATGACGTATGTCTTTTGCTTCATGCCTCGCGACGAACGTACTCGAAGTCGACGGGCTTGCCTTTGATTCCGATCTTCGGCGCGGCGATCCAGTTCGCCATTTGTTTCGGATCGTAGATCGGCTTCGTCATCAGGCTCTTCACGTACGCCTTGTCGGCGTCGTTCGGGAGCCACTCGTCTTTGCGCTTCTCGAATTCGTCCTTCGAGACAGCGTTGCCTTGCGGGTCGAAGCACGCGGTCGCGTTGAGACCCACGTGGCGGTGGAAGCGGCGATTCGGAAGGACGAATTGGAACGGGATGCCCGCTTGCGCGATCGTGCGGTTCCATTTGTCGACGCCGCGCTGGCAGTCTTCGACGTATTCGTCGCGCAGCACTTCGTTCATCGCGTTGCGGAGCGGCACGTCTTCATCGCCGACTTTGTACGTGCCGGTGAGCGCGACGTGATCCTCGTAGCCCGCCTCCTTCGCGCGGCCCTTGATTCCCGCGGCGAAGTAGCTCGCGGCGTTCGACGAGATTTCGCCGCCGAACAGGTCGAGCGAGAGCGAGAACCACAGGTTCAAATACTTCTGCATCGTCGGCAGATCGATGAGACCGAGCGCGCGCACCTGGTCGATGCTCTCGACTTTGTGCTCCGCCATTTGTTTCGCCGTGCGCTCGACCACGCGCTGCACGCCCGTCTCGCCGACGAACATGTGGTGCGCTTCTTCGGTGAGCATGAATCGCGTCGAGCGTGAGAGCGGATCGAACGCGCTCTCCGCGAGCGCGAGCAGCTGATACTTGCCGTCGCGATCGGTGAAGAACGTGAACATGAAGAACGAGAGCCAATCGGTGCACGGCTCGTTGAACGCGCCGAGCAAACGCGGCTTGTCGGGATCGCCCGAGCGACGCTGGAGCAAAGCCTCTGCCTCTTCGCGTCCGTCTCGTCCGAAGTGCGAGTGGAGCAAGTAGACCATCGCCCACAAGTGGCGGCCCTCTTCGACGTTCACTTGGAAGAGGTTGCGCAAGTCGTAGACCGACGGACACGACTGACCGAGCAAGCGCTGTTGCTCGACGCTCGCCGGCTCCGTGTCGCCTTGCGTGACGATGAGCCGGCGCAGCGTGTTGCGATGCTCGCCGGGCACTTGCTGCCAAACGGGCTTTCCGAAATCGTCGCCGCACGCGATCGTGCGATTCGGAATTTGATCCGCGAGAAAAATTCCCCAGCGGTAGTCGGGCATCTTCACGTATTCGAAATTCGCCCAGCCCTCGTGGTCGACGCTGATCGCCGTGCGCAAGAACACGTCGTCGGCTTGGAAGCCCGACGGGCCCATCTCGCGCCACCACTGGATGTAGTTCGGCTGCCACGCCTCGAGCGCGCGCTGCAATTTCTTGTCGTCGCCGAGGTTGACGTTGTTCGGGATCCGCTCGCTCGTGTTGACGTCGCTCATGTTCTTCTCCAATCGAACTCGGGGCGCTCGGGGCGGCCGTACATCGTCAGCGCGCCGCGCTCGCCGACGGCGTTCGGGCGCTGGAAAATCCAATTCTGCCAAGCGGACAGGCGTCCGAAGATTTTCGTCTCGATCGTCTCCGGGCCTGCGAAGCGAAGCGAGGCTTCCATGCCGGTCATCGCGTCGGGCGAGAGCGATGCGCGCTCTTCGAATGCGATGCGGATCTCGTCGTCCCAGTCGATGTCGTCGGGCGTGAACGTCGTGAGCCCGAGCTTCGACGCGGCTTGCGTGTCGATCGGCCCGCTCGTCTCGAGGACGCGAGGCACGCGCTCGGGCTCGCGGAGAAATCGCGATTGCAGACGCGAGAGGCCGTTGCCCATCGGATACGCGCCCGCGTTCATCGGCGACGTCCACATCGCCGTCCCTGCTTCGTCCTTCATGTAGATGCGGTCGGACGCGAGCGCGAGCTCGAGCAGCGTGCCCGCGAAACACGAACCGGGCGCGGCGATCGCGAAGAAGGATTTCGCCGTCACGTCGAGCCGCTTGAGCACGCGACGGATGAAGAGGCGCACCTCGTTCACGAGCCCGTGGTCCTTGTATTTTGCAAGCATCTCGTCGACGGCGAGCACGGCCTTCGCGTCGCCCGAAGTCTCCAGCGCCACCGTTCCGACGAGCGGCTGGTTGAATCGCAAATCGAGGAGCGCCGCGTCGAGCTCGCGAAACGCGCGGACGCACCACGCTTGGTCGCCCATTTTCTCGAGCGCGTCGGGCGTGGCCGGCTCCGCGCCGGTCGGCGCCTTCACCGTGAGCGTCGCCGTACGCGCCTGCAGATTGATTGCATATTGCACGTATTTCGATTCGCCGAGCGGGTTCAGCTTCATCGGCGCAAACGCTTTGCGCGTCGACCGCGCGACGAGCGCGTCCGCGCGGCGCTTCTTCGCTTCCTCGAATTTCGCGCGGGGCGCCGTCTCGTCGACGAGGCCCCACTCGACGGCGCGCTTGCCACGGACGCCCTCGGCGAGCGTGCAGAACGCGTCCGCGAGATCGCGCCGCACTTTTCGTTTGTCGACGACGCGCGTGAGCCCGCCCGTTCCGGGGAGCACGCCGAGGAGCGGACACTCCGGCAAGCTCACCGCGCTCGATCCGTCGTCGCTGAGCAGAATCTCGTCGCACGCGATCGCGAGCTCGTACCCGCCGCCCGACGCCGTCCCCGCGAGCGCGCACAAAGAGTGGATGCCGCTCTCCGCGCTCATCTCTTCCAAGTACAAGCGTGTCTCGTTCGTGAACTTGCAGAAGTTCACTTTGAACGCGTGCGTCGAGCTGCCGAGCATGTAGATGTTCGCGCCCGAGCAGAAGATGCGATCCTTCGCGCTTCCGAAGACGAGCGCCTTCACCTCGGGGTGCTCGAAGCGGATGCGCTGGATCGCGTCGGCGAGCTCGACGTCGACGCCGAGATCGTACGAGTTCAGCTTGAGCGGGTAGCCGGGCCGCATGCCGCCGTCCTCTTGGACGTCCATGAGCATCGTCGCGACGGGGCCGTCGAACGAGAGCTTCCAGTGTTTGTAGCGATCGGGGTGGGTCTCGAAGCGAACCGGTTCGGCGCTCGTGGCGGTCTCGGCCATCCGCACAAAGTAGACGCCGGGCTTCGTTCGCGCAAGCAGTAAACTGCACCTTGACGCACGGTGTGTGCACTATAATGCAGGTTTGGGCGACTGGTGTAAGATCACGCCGTGCGTCGCGTGATGGCAGCGATGGTGGTGGGCTCGGTTGGGTGCGGGCTCGTCTCCGGTCTCGACAACCTCGAAGTCGGCGACGCGAGCGTGGATGCGATCAGCGAAGCGACGCCGGACGTCGTCGTCATCCAAGACGTCTTCGCACCCGACGTCGACGCGACCAACCCGGGCGATGCGGATGCGAGCAACGACGTCGGGCGCAGCGTGAAGTGCGGGGCGATGACCTGCTCGGGAACGACGCCGTATTGCTGCGAAAACGGCGCGTTGCGGACGTGCATTGGAGCCATCACGGCGTGCAACGGTGTCTTGATCCATTGCGACTCGCCCGCCGATTGCGATCCAGGGCAGATCTGTTGCGGCACCGGCGTGCTGGATGGAAGCTGCGTCGTCGGCACGTCCGTCTCGTGCCAGAACACTTGCTCGGCGCAACTCGAGTTCATCGTGTGCGACGACGCGAGCGATTGCGCGCAAAATCAGACCTGCGGCCAGAGCGTCTGCACGCTGCCCGGTTACGGCGTCTGCAAGTGATCGAGTCGCGCGCGCATCGCGCGGTATGACGCTTCGAGCGAGCGAAAGCGCGTCGTCACCTCGCGCTCTTCTTTGCGCTTGCGAGCGAGCGCCGCCGTGATCTCGCGTTCGAGCAGCGCGAGCTGCGCGTCGCAGAATTTTTTCACCGCGCCCGCGTCGAGCATCTTCATGTCGTACGCGACGGCGACGGCGCCTGGGAACGACACGGAGAGGAGCGCGGCCTTGCGCAGGTTCGTGTACACGTCGCGAATCGGCGGGAGGAGCGGGCTTCGCAGCATGTTCGCGGCGAGCTCTTTCTCCGCGATCGCGGCCTCGATGCCCGCCGCGCGCGCCGACGCGTACTCCGGGTTCACGACTTTTTCATCGCGAATCAACACGGGCGCGTTTGCCGATACGTCACACTCGAACTTCTGCGCCGACGCGATGCCGGCATCCACGACGCCACGAAACGCGCGCACGAGGAGACCTTCCGGCACGTCGTAACGAATCGGCACGGTGCGGCACGTGCTCGGGCGGCGCTCGTGAATCGTGCACGCGCGATGATCCGCGGCGAGCGCTGGGCACCACGGCGATGGATGAATCCACGCGCGCGCGGTGATCGACACGTGGTGATCCCAACCGGCCTCGTTGATCACGGCGCCTGCCGCGCGCACCGCGCTGCTCTCGCGCAATCGCGAGACGAGCTCGCGCGGATCCATGCCGGCGAAATGCGGATGCGGCTTGAGCGACGCGAACGCCGCTTCGTTGTCTTCGCGCGGCAGCGAGGTGAGCCTGTAGATGATCGACGGGACGAAGACGTCGCCGAGCTTCACCGCTTCGAGAATCGACATCTCGGGCGGCTCGGTGCAGCACTTCCCGCACGCGGTGCAGGCGAAACGAACTTCCTCCATGTGGCCGAGCATACCCGTTACGCTCGCGTGCTCGCATGCTACGCGTGACTCCGCACCCCGCGCTCGCCGCTCACGTCGCCGCGCGGCGCGGCGTGAATGATTTTGCTCCCGCGCTCAAACCGCCGAATGCGAGCAAAGTGTGGGCGGCGTTCAAGTCCAACGTCGTCGATCATCCGAGCTTCACGACGAAGCGCGCGATGCACGATCCGCTGACGAAAGAGCCCATCGCGGTCATCGCGCGCGGCGCGCTCCCCGATCAGTTCGATGCTCGGCTCCTCGGCGTGATCGAATCGCTCTTCAACCGCGGGCGCGACCCGCGCGATCCCAACGCGACGCTCGCGCAGATCGCCACAGAGAAGCACGGCGTCGCGGCGATGATCGAGATGAAGCTCGTCGCCGGCGGCATCCTCGTGAAGCAGCACGAAGGCGAGATCGTGTTCGACTCCGACGACATCCAGCGCATCGACGGATCGTTTTCGATCGCGCGCGCGATCGTGTGCCGCGCGGACGACGCGTCGTACGCGAAGGCGCGCGACTTCGCTGCTGAATGGCGAAAGACGCGAAGCGTCGTCCAGCGCGTGCGCGCGGATTATCTCTTCCCGAGCGAGCCGGCGTGGGCGAACGAGGACATCGATGCTTTGCTCGCCGAGTTCTCGAAGGGCGTCGACAAACACTGGTACCTCGGGCTCGACGCGCTCGCGTCGACGAACGACGACGCGCGCGTGATCGCGTACGTGAATGCGATCAACGAGTACGCGGTGTGGAACCTCATCGGCGAGCTGTCGTGCGATTTCGCGACGGGTTTGCCGCCGGATGGCGCGTTGCGTGTATTTTCCACGCTTTTGGAGAAGGGAAAGAAAGCGGGCAAGACGCAGCTCGCTGCGCTCGGGCTCGCGCTCACGGCGCTCGAGGGCGAAGAGGCTGCGGCGATCCTCGCGGGGCTTTTGCTCCACGCGCCCATCGGGCCGATGGCCGTCGACTACTTCCGGAGATTCCCAGCGCTCGCGCGCTCGGTGCTCCCCGCGGTTGCATCGGGTTCGAGCAAAGCAGCGGAGGCCGCGCGATCGATCCTCGCTGCGAGCGCGCCGAGAGAAGATCTTCCGGCGGCCGATGCGAGCGAGATCCCCGCGCCGCTTCGCGACACGCCGTGGCGCAAAAAGAAGAAGGCGAAGCCCCTCATCATCGCCGACGCGCCGACGCCGAAAGCGATGATCGAGTGGAGCGATGGCGAACGCGAGGGCGCGCGCTCGCTGCCGCACAACTATGGATGGATCACGCGCGCTCTCACGGACATGACGAGCGAGGTCCTCGCCGAGTGGCGCGCGCAGCCCGCGAAGAATCGCTACATCGACTTGTGGACGCGTTGGACCGGAACGACGCACGCGTCCTATCGCGTGCCCGATGACGCGCTGCTCGCCGAGTGGAACAGCAACGCCACGTCGCACACGTACTTCCCGCTTCGCGTTCTCGCGATCCACGGCGAAGCTGCGCTGCCCGGGCTCTTCATGCGCGACCCGTTCAAGCAGTGGAGCGACGACATCTTCGAGACGCAGCTGCACGTCGTCGGCGCGGAAGGCGCGCGTCTCGCAGCCGAAGCCGCGGTGCGTCGCAAAGCGTGGCGCAAGCGCGCGCAGGAGTGGCTCGCCAAACACGCGAGCGTCGTCGCGCAATCGCTCTTGCCCGCGGCGCTCGGCAAAGAAGGCAAAGAGCGCAACATCGCGGCGAACGCCATCCGCATCGCCGCACGCGCGAACCACGACGCCGTGGTCGCCGCAGCGAAGGCGCTCGGTGCGGACGCGGAGCGCGCGACGCACGACCTCATCGACGGTGATCCACTTGCGATGCTCGACGTGAAAGGAAAACTTCCGCCGTTCCTCCGCATCGAAGATCTCCCGCCGCTCGCCACGCGTTCGAAGAAGCGCGTTCCGCTCGAAGCGAGCGAAGCGCTCCTCGAGATCTTGCGTTCGACGACGCCCGATGCGCCATACGCGGGGCTCGATGCGATCCGCGAAGGGCTCGATCCGCACGCGCTCGGAGAATTTCTATGGGCGGTCGTGCAGGCGTGGATCCTCGCGGGCGCGAAGACGACGTTCGAGTGGATCCCGATGTCGCTCGCGCTCCTCGGAGACGATGCGTGCGCGCGGCGGCTCGCGCCGTACGTTCGCGAGTGGGCGCGCAAGGACGCGAAAAAGGCGAACCTCGCGGTGGACGTCCTCGCGGCGATCGGGACGAGCACCGCGCTGCTTCATCTCTCGCACGTGGCGGACAAGTCGCGCTTCGAAGCGGCGAAGACGTACGCGAAGGAAGCGCTCGAGCGCACCGCGGCCGAGCAAGGTCTCACGATCGACGAGCTCGCCGATCGCACGGTGCCCGATCTCGAGCTCGACGCGACCGGCAAAGCGACGCTCGATTTCGGCGCGCGAAAATTCACGGTGACGTTCGACGAGGGGCTTCATCCGCTCATCGCGTCGGAGGACGGCGCGCGGCTCCCCGCGTTTCCGCGCGGGACGAAGACCGACGACGCCGCGCTCGTGAAGCTCGCGTCGGCGCGCTTCAAAGGGATCAAGGCCGACGCAGAGAGCGTCGCGCAGTCGCTCTTGCGACGTTTCGAAGCGGCGATGATCCGCGGGCGCACGTGGCGCGCGGACGCGTTCCGCACGTACGTGCTCGGGCATCCGCTCGTCGGTCATGTCGCGCGGCGCCTCGTGTGGCGTGCGGAGCCGAGCGGCGCGTTCCGCGTCGCGGAGGATCGCTCGCTCGCCGATCAGAATGATGCAGAATACACGCTTCCGGACGACGCCACCGTGATGCTTCCCCACCCGCTCGACCTCGGGAAAGACGCGACGATCGCGTGGTCGCGCATCTTCTCCGATTACGGCGTCGTGCAACCATTCGAGCAGCTCGCGCGCGCGACGTACGCGTTCGAAGAAGGCATGATGGAACGGTTCGCCGGAAGAAAATCGAAGGCGGGCCCGCTCATCGGGCTCCTCGATGCGCGCGGCTGGCAGAAGTGGGCCGACGAGACATCGCTCTCGGCGGCGGGAAAGGCCGTGCGTCTCACGCGAGGTGGCGAGGCCAACGTGTCGCTCTATTTCTCGCCCGGCATCGAGCTCTCCGAAATCGCGGCGTCACCGGAGCAAGAGTTCAAGGCGCCCACGCTCCAAGGTGCGACGTGGGACGCCGTGCACGCGATCGATTTTTCGGAGCTCGTGCGGGACCTCGAGACGATGACGCACTAGAGCGCGTCGATGGCGTCCACCCCCACGCGGACCTCACCAGGCCCAGCGACGGACACGCCGTATTCGATGACGCGCGAGCCGTCCTTCACGTCGATGGTCACTTCGTAGTTCTTCATCTCGCTCGACGCGTCGATCTTCGTCGTCGTGCTCGGCGCGTCCTCGGGTTGATGCGGCGCCGACGTGCGCGCCCAGACTTCGCCGCGACCCGTCACGCCCGTGCTCTTCACGCCGATGCGCACGCGGATTTTTTTTCCGATGTACGGCGCGGCCGAGACGTTCTTCATGAGCGTCACCCACCTCCCCGCTGGATCCCTCGACGGCTTCATCACCACGACGGGGCTCGCGCCGGGCTCGTAGATCGCGTCGTAGAAGTCCTTGCCGCTTCCCGAGAGGAACCATCCGCTGCCGACTTTCTTGTGGCGCGTGCCGATCGATTGCGGCGACGAATCGTCGGGCGACGTCGACGCGGATGCGGACAGGGCGGGTTCGGCGGACGCGGTCGTGGAGGCCGATGCGGTTGGCGTCGTCGCGGTCGTATTCGTGCTCTCGCCGCCGCACGCTGCCATCAAGAAGAGAAGGGTGCTCGCTCGCGTGTTCATGGGCGCATCCTACCTGGGAAACTTGGCCGGAAAACACGCGGACTGATAACGGCAAGAGATCGATGGAGGTCCTCGTTCGTGCTGCGCTCGGCATGCGGCGCGCGCTTCGTAACGCGCACGCGCCCGCGCTGTCCGCGTCGATCGCGGCGCTGCTCGCGACGGGCGCGCTCGCGCCTCCCATCGGCTTGGCTCACGCCGCGGCGCTCGCCCCGGGCGCGCTCCTCCTCGGGCTCGCGGTTCGCGACAAGTTCCGCGCGAAGAGCGAGGCGCCGCCGTCCGTCGATCGCTCCATCGCGCTGCTCGCGTCGAGCACGGCGTTCGTCTTGGTCTTCGCCGCGGAGCCGCACCTCGACGGCCCGCTCAGCGCGACGCTGTATCTGCTCGTCGTGCTCCTCTCGGCGTTCACGAGGCCGAGCGCAGCGATCGGCGCGGTCGCGAACCTCCTCGTCGCCGAAGCGCTCGTCCGGCGTTTTCGCTTCGCGGATCCCGCGTGGGAATCGCTCGCCCTTCGCGCCGTACTTCTCATCGCGTTCGCGACGATCAACGTCCTCTTTCTCCGCGCCGAGGTCGCGCGCGTTCGCCGCGCCGCGCGCGTTCGCGTCGATCAGGAGCTCCGCCGCATCGAAGAGGACGCGCGCAGCTACCGTCTCTTCGGCGCCGGAAGAGACCGCCGAGACGCGCGCGCAGAGCGAATCGCGGCTCGCGCGTTCGAGCGTCGAAGAGATCCAACGCGCCGTCCACTACGCGCTCGAGCTCCTCCGCCGCACGCTCGATTTGCAACACCGCGGCGCTCCTCTGGCTCAACGACGCCGGCACGCACCTCCGCATCAGCGAGCTCTCGACCGCGTCGAACGACATCCACGACGCGCCCATCGCGATCGGCGACGGCGTGCTCGGCGCGGTCGTGCATGAAGAAGGAGCGCGTGACGCTCGCGCACCTCAAACCGATCTACAAAGTCCCTTACTACGACGGCCCCTGCCCCATTCGCGTCCTCCTCGCGATGCCGATCCTCCAAGATGGAACATCTCCGCGGCATCTTCGTCGCTCGATCGCACGAAGGACGTCGCGTTCACGCCGCACGAAGAAGAGCTCGCCGCGCAGGCCGCGCGTTATTGCCTTCGCGCGATCCAGAACGAGCGCATCTTCGTGCAGCTCGAACGCGCGAAGGTCGAGCAAGGCAAGCTCTACGACGCGGCGCAGGCGCTCGGCTCGGCGCTCAGCGAAAAAGACGTCCTCGATGCGGGCGTGCAATCGCGCGCGAAAATCGCCGCGTTCGATCTGGCGGCCGTCACGCTCTACGACGAGCAAACGCGCACGCACGACGTCGTCGCGGCGACGGGCGAAATCGAGGACCTCGTCGGATCGAGTTCAACCACGCCGCGGGCCGCGCGCTCTCGCGCAGCAACGCGCGGCCTCGTCTCGATGGTCGTGCAGAACAAATTCCCGCTTCCGTACAAAGGCGAATACGACCCGTCGCGCCAAGTCGTCCTCACGAAACACTTCCCGTGGCCGAAGATGCCGAGCCTGCTCGTCCTGCCGCTCATCCTCCACGATCGCGCGCTCGGCACGCTCATCCTCGGCGCGAAGCGGCGCGCGGCGTTCGGCGATCAAGTCCGCCCGACGCTCGAAGTCCTCGCGAGCCACCTCGCCGTCTCGCTCGCGAACGCGCGCATGGTCGCGAAGCTCGAGCAGATGGCGACGACCGACGGCCTCACGGGCCTCCTCAACAAGCGCGCGATGCTCGAAGCCGCGACGCAGAAGATCGCCGCCGCCGCGCGCTTCGGTCGCAAGCTCAGCGTGATCGTCGTCGACATCGATTTCTTCAAGAAGGTGAACGACACGTACGGCCACGACGTCGGCGATGTCGTCATCAAGGGCCTCGGCGAAATCCTGAAGCGACAAAAGCGCGCGACGGATTTCGTCGCGCGCTTCGGCGGCGAAGAGTTCGTCATCGTGTGCGAGCAAACCGACGACCGCGGCGCGCTGCTCCTCGCCGAGCGCATCCGCGAGGAGCTCGGCAAGACCACGTTCCACGCCGAGCAAGGACCGTTCAGCGTCACGTGCTCCATCGGCGTCGCGACGTTCGGCGCGACCGAAGGGGAGGCGCGCGCCGAGAAACACGACTGGGATTCGCTCTTCAAGTCCGCCGACGAAGCCCTCTACGTCTCGAAGCGTTCGGGCCGAAATCGCGTGACCGCGGCGCGCAGCGGAGCCTCGAAAAAGCGGGCCGGCTGAGCGCGCTCTTGTCTAGAAGCGTGCAGCCCACTACCGTCCGGCCGCCATGGCCTCCAAATCGGTCCACCTGCCCGTCTTGCAGAGCGGGCTCGGCCGGACGTTGCGACAAGACGCGTGGTGGGTGGGCCCCGCGATCACGTTCCTCGTTCTGACCGGCTTCATCGTCTACGCGACGTTCCGCGCTTTCGAGAACGCGCACTTCCAAGAGGGGCCTTACCTCTCGCCGTTCTACTCGCCGCTCATCGACACGAGCTTCGCGAAGGGCTGGCCGATTCCGGTCTCGGGCGCGATGCTCATCCTCGCGGGCCCCGCGTCGTTCCGTTTCACTTGTTACTACTATCGCAAGGCGTATTACCGCGCGTTCGCGATGGATCCGCCGGCGTGCGCCGTCGGCGAGGCGCGCGGCAGCGGCTACAACGGCGAGCGCAAGCTGCTCGTCATCCAGAACTTTCACCGCTTCACGCTCTACGTCGCGATCGCGTTCCTCTTCTTTCTCTGGCACGACGCGATCGAAGGGCTCGTCGGCTGGAAAGACGGCGTGCACCTCAACGTCGGCACGCTCGTCCTCACGCTGAACTCGTCGCTCCTCACGGGCTACACGTTTTCGTGTCACGCGTTTCGGCACCTCGTCGGCGGCAACGTGAACAGCTACTCGACAGCGACGCTCGGCGGCCTCCGCCACTCGCTCTGGAAGATCGTCTCGCGCCTCAACACGCGTCACATGGCGTGGGCGTGGTGCAGCCTCTTTGGCGTCATGGGCGCCGATCTCTACGTGCGCATGGTGTCCGTCGGCGCGATCAACGACTTCAGGTTTTTCTGAAATGAGCGACAAGTACGAAACGCACGAACACGACGTCATCATCATCGGCGCGGGTGGCGCGGGGCTGCGCGCGGCGATCGAAGCGTCGAACGCGAAGGTCTCGGTCGGCCTCGTTTGCAAATCGCTCCTCGGAAAAGCGCACACCGTGATGGCTGAAGGCGGCGTCGCCGCGGCGATGGGCAACGTCGAGCCGCGCGACAACTGGAAGGTCCACTTCCGCGACACGATGAAGGGCGGCCGCTACTTGAACCAGTGGCGCATGGCGCAGCTCCACGCGCAGGAAGCGCCCGATCGCGTCCACGAGCTCGAAGCGTGGGGCGCGCTCTTCGATCGCACGCAAAGACGGAAAGATCCTCCAGCGAAATTTCGGCGGCCACAAATATCCGCGCCTCGCGCACGTCGGCGATCGCACGGGCCTCGAGATGATCCGCACGCTCCAGCAACACGGCGTGCACCTCGGCATCAAGGTCTACATGGAGTGCACGATCACGCGGCTGGTCACGAATGGAGATCGCATCGCGGGCGCGTTCGGTTACTGGCGCGAGAACGGCCGCTTCGTGATGTTCAAGTCGAAGGCCATCGTCCTCGCGACGGGCGGCATCGGTCGCATGTTCAAGATCAACTCGAACTCGTGGGAGTGCACGGGCGATGGACAAGCGCTCGCATACCTCGCGGGCGCGGAGCTCATGGACTGCGAGTTCATGCAGTTCCACCCGACGGGCATGGTGTGGCCGCCGAGCGTTCGCGGCACGCTGATCACGGAAGGCGTCCGCGGCGAAGGCGGCACGCTACGCAACAAAGATCAGAAGCGCATCATGTTCGACTACATCCCCGAGCTCTACAAAAACGAGACGGCGGACAACGAAGCCGAAGCCGACAAGTGGCTCGCCGAATCGACGACGGGCGTCGCGAGCAAGGCGAAGCGCACGCCGGATCTTCTCCCGCGCGACATCGTCGCGCGCGCGATTCACTCCGAGGTCAAAGCCGGACGCGGCTCGCCGCACGGCGGCGTGTTCCTCGACATCGCGACGCGCCGCTCGCGCGGAAGACATCAAACGAAAATCTCCCGGCGATGTATCACCAGTTCAAAGAGCTCGGCGACGTCGACATCACGAAGGAGCCGATGGAAGTCGGCCCGACCGCGCACTACACGATGGGCGGCATCAAGGTCGATCCCGAGACGCAGCAAACGAAGATCAAAGGCCTCTTCGCCGCGGGCGAGTGCGCCGCGGGCATGCACGGATCGAATCGCCTCGGCGGAAACTCGCTCAGCGATTTGCTCGTCTTCGGTCGCATCGCGGGGCACCGCGCATCCGAGTACGTGAAAGACGCTCCTGCGAGCTCACCGCCCGAAGACGCGATCACCGCCGCGCAGAAAGAGGCGCTTTCGTACTTCGAGCGCGAGAAGGGCGAAAATCCGTTCTTGCTCCACGACGAGCTGAAAGACGTGATGCAAGCGCACGTCGGCATCATCCGCACGCAAGACGATTTGCAAGCGGGGCTCGATGGGCTCGAGAAGCTCAAGGGTCGCGTCGCCGAAATCAAAGTGGAGGACAACCGCCACTTCAACGCCGCGTGGCACGAAGCGTTCGACATGCGCAACATGATGATCGTCGCGGAGTCGATGTGCCGCGGAGCGATGACGCGCAAAGAGAGCCGCGGCGGCCACGCGCGCAACGATTTTCCCGAGATGGACAAGCACTTCGCGAAGGTGAACATCGTCTCGCGATTGATTGCGGGCGGCGCGATGGAGACGGTCGAAGTCCCGCTTCCGGACGTGCCCGAAGAGATCCAGAAGATCCTCGACGAAAAAGAGTAGGTCGCGCTCGGTGCGTTAGAATGGGTGCATGAGGCACTTCGCACGCATCTGGGTGTGTCTTGTTTTTGTTTTTGCGTTTGCGCGCGGGGCGCGCGCGGCCAACTGGTACGACGGCTCGCCGAGTCGCGTTCAGCACACGTGCAACAACTGGGTCTCGCAGACGCAAGAAGACCTGTTGTGGACCTACGTCGGCTTCCAAGACATCGACGCGGGCAACACGACGCGTCTGCCTCAGACGGGCGACGTCTATTACATGCACGTGATGATGGCGGGGCTCGGCTGCGGCGGCGTGTGGACGCGTCCCGAGCTCGCCCTCCCGAAAAATACGTCGTTCGCGGTGTCGACCGCCAAACCGATTCGCTGTTGGGTGGAGACGATCGGACAGAACGATCGACAGGCGCTCACGCCGTGCCCGTCGCAACCGACGACCGGATCGTACGGCTCCGCGTTCTACGCGTTCCCGCCACCCACGCAGCCGTACTGGCCGATACCGAGCGGGAAGATCGTGACCATCGACGTGCCCGTGACGAGCACATCTTCGCTGAGCGGCATCGCCACGAACGATTACGTCGGCGCAGCGGTGAACCTCATCGACAACAACCCCGGCGGAGGCAACCCGCCATGGGACGGACCCGGCACGGGGTGGAACGGAACAAGCCTTCCGAGCCAAGGCGCTTGGCAAGGCGTGTTCGTGACGACCGCAGGCGCGCCGCGATCTCCGTACGTCGGATACTCGGACACGAGCGCCGTCCCGACGACGACGACCGCAACGACCGACATGACCATCTACAACTACGACTGCGTCGTATCGGGTCAGCTGCAGTCGGATCTTCTCCCCGTCGTCAATCAGCCCGACTCGTCGCAGTTCGTGAGCGGCAACTGCATCGCCGGCTGCTGCAGCGGGACGTGCGCGCTGGGCGCGTCGGCGACGTGGCGTTTCAGCTGGAGCACGCTCACGCCCGACCGCGACTACGAGTGGCGCGGTTACCTGAAGAACATCACCGTCACGCCGAACGTCTGCAACACGTCGCTCGCTGACGCGCAAACGAACGCGACGAACCCGCAGTGGGCGCATTTCCACTCGCTCCCATTGAACGGCAAGCCGCCGTCGTACTCGCTCCTCTTGCACGCGTCGGCTGGCGGCGCGCTCGCGGCGAACCCGCAAACGAGCCAGGGCAGCACGACGTACAGCCCCGGCACGCAAGTCACCGTCGACGCAACTCCCGATCCTGGATACATGCTCCAAAGCCTCACGCTCGACGGCACCGCGACCGCTGCGCCCATCTCGATCACGATGAGCACGAGTCACGCGATCGACGCGGTGTTCGTCGTCGACCCGAATGCCCAAGATGCGGGCGCGCAGGGCGATGGTGGGACGTCGAGCGGCGGAGGCGGGGGATGCGACGCCGGTGGCGGTCGTGGCTCGTCGTGGGCAGCGGTCGTCTCGCTCGCGCTCTTGGCGTTTGCGCGCAAGCGCTCGCGCGAGTGAGTTACGCTGCGCGAATGCGTCTCCTCGTCGCGTTCACCATCGCTGCAGTGCTCGGTTGCAACTCCGGAAGCAGCAACACCGGCAACGCGTGCAGCGACACGAGCAACGCGCTCTGCGCGAAGGCCACCTCGTGCTCGGCGGGCAACGACGCGGGCGTCGTGATTCTCTTCGGCGACGGCGGCACGGGCGACATCTCGTTCGGCAACACGGCGAGCTGCGAGCTCCTCTTCGCGCTCGGTTGCGACTCGAACGACGCCGCCACCTCGACCCCTGCGCAGTGCTCCGCCGCGGTCGCGACCGCACAATGCGGAAGCAGCGGTCAGTTCGGTCCGGGTTTGTTGATGCCCGACCCGTGCAACAGCTTCTGAGCCCGATTCACTTGTGCGTGCGGAGCGCTTCGAGCGGGTCTTCGGTGTGGCCTTCGAGGATCGCGTGCATCGTGCGCTCGGTGCCTTTGGTCACGTTCATGCCCGCTTCGCGCATCACTTCTTTCGCCGCATCGACGACGGCGCTCACCGCGCGGTGATACGCGGCGAGCGCGTCGCGCAATGCATCGCCCGACTCGTGCGCTTGCGCAGCTTGCGCCGTGCCGCGCGCGAGCTCGAGCGACTGGCGGAGCATCGGATCGACGCGCCCGAGCGCCCACGCCGCGCGATCGGGCTTCTTCGTTCCTTCGACGAGCCGCGCGAGGTGCTTGTCGCCTTGCTCGCGGAGCTCGTTGGCGACCTCGTCGCGGACCTTCATGAACTCGCCCCAGCTCGCCTTGCGGAGCCTCTCGCGCGCCTCGTCGAGATCCATCAGTGAATGATCGGGTTGCAGTTGTTGAATGCGATCGACGTGTCGATGCGAATGTCGGACTGCGTCGTGTGACGCTCGGCGGTGAAGATGTCGAGCGGGTACGTCTGTCCGACGACGATGCCGAACGCCGCCGCGTTCGGATCGAGATCGACGCTCATGCTCTCCGCGCCGTGCACGCCGCCGAGATCGATCGCGAGGTGCCCGTTGATGAACGTCCACAAGTCGTCATCGCCCGTGAAGCTGAACGTCTCGCCGCCTTGGTACGTGAACGTCGTGTGGAGCTCGAACGTGAAGCCGAAGTTGTGCGGCTGCCCTTCGTCGCCCCAACCTTGCCCGTCGATCGGGAAGAACGTCTGGTTGTTGTAAGACTGCACGTTCGCCGAAATCGGCGTGAGCGTGATTTGGAACTGGCTCGAGAAGTTCACGCCGGGCACGTCGTTGTACCACTGGTCGAAATCGGCTTTGCCCGTCGTCGTCGGCGTCGTGCCGCTCGTGTTCGCGTAGACGGGTTTGAAATCGGTGCCGAGCATCGGCGCGACGATGCCGCGATCGTCGCCGAGGAAATGCTCGAAGTCGGGATGCCACGTCGCGCCCGAGATCGAAAAATCGCGGATGACGCCGGTGAGGTTCGGCCCGCAGTCTCCGCCGGAATCGCCGCCGAGCCCGCCATCGCCGCCGAACCCGCCGTCGCCGAAGATCGAGCCGTCGTTGTCGTTTCCGCCATCCCCGCCGTTTCCCCCGTCGAACTCGCTCTTGTCGGTGCCGCACGCGAGCGTCAGCGCGGAGGCCGCAACGACAACGAGGGTGATCGCGGCGCGCATCGTTGAAGCATACTCGCGTCATGATCGTCCGCAAACCGTCGCCGAGTGCGCGGCGTGAAGTGAGCGAGGTATGATGTGGGCGATGCGCGCGTCGTTCGGGATGGTCGTCGTTGGAGCCCTGCTCGGCGCGTGCTCGCTCCTCACGAGCTATGACGATTTGCGCGGAGACGCGGGCGACGCATCGAGCGAGGGCCTCCCGCCGCCAATCGGGTGCACGCTCGCCGTGACGCCGTCCCTCGTGACGATCAACCCGATCACGGGGACGAACGTGACGCTCACGCTCACGCGAACGGGCGCGGTGGGTGATGGAACGGTGTCGTACAGCCCTGGCGTCGCGTACGTCACGCCGCCGACTCTCACGTTCGCCGCGTCGGACACCGTGAGCGGACCGTTCACGTTGCAGCCGGGCGCGTCTGCGCTCGCGCAGGACATCACCATCACCGCATCGTTCGCGAACAACGCTCATTGCAGCGCCGTTGCGACGATCGCCATCAGCGGAGTCTTGGCGACATTCTCCTCTGGGAATACGACGACGTTCACGGTCCCCAAGACCACATTTCTCACGCAGCTCTCGTTCGACGTGTGGGGCGGCGGTGGCGGCGGTGGCGGCGCCGTCTCGAATTCAGCGACGCCGGGAAGCGGCGGCGGCGGTGGTTTGAGCTTCGCGACGATCGACGTCGTGCCGAACGAGTCACTCACGATCACCGGGGGCACGGGTGGTGGTGGGAACACGAGCAGCGGCGGCGGTGGCGGCGGCGGATGCTCGGAGGTGCTGCGCGGAACAACACTGCTGATCGTCGGCGCGGGTGGTGGCGGCGGCGGCGCGTGCGAGAACGAGAACGGCGCAAACGGCGGCGGCGGCGGACAACCGGGCGGTGGAACGTCGGCGGGAACGGGTGGCGGCGCGGGCACCATGACCACGGGTGGCAAAGGTGGAAGCGGCGGAAGCGACGGTGGCTCGCTCCAAGGTGGATCCGCAAAACAAGCGAGCACGAGCGGCGGATCGCCGGGCGGCGGCAAGGGCGGAAGCGCTGCGGGCGGCGGAGGCGGAGGTTGTGGTGTTTTTGGAGGCGGGGGCGGCGGCCCGGACTCGGCCGTCAATCAATTCGCGGGGAGTGGTGGCGGTGGCGGCTCCGGCATGATCACCGGCGACGCAGGCGCGATCCTCACGACGAAGACGGCGACTCCACCGTTCGATCCGCGGTTCGCCTTGGATTCGGGGGTAAACACGGCGGGCGCGCTGGCGGTTGGCGGCGTCACCGCACCCGGCGGGACGGGATGTGTCGTCGTCTCGATTCCGTGAGTGCTTGCCCGCGCGCACCCTCGCGCACTACGTTGACGACCCACATGGCCCAGAACGCACGGCTGCGCGTCTATCGCGGGGACGACGAAGGCGGCGAGCTCAAAGAGTACGAAGTCGAAACGTATCCCGGGATGGTCGTGCTCGACGCGATCCACGACATCCAAGCCAAGCAGGAGCCCTCGCTCGGCGTGCGGTGGAACTGCAAAGCAGGCCGCTGCGGATCGTGCAGCGCGGAGATCAACGGGCGACCGAAGCTCATGTGCATGACGCGCATCACGTCGCTCCCCGAGGGCGAGCCGATCACCGTGACGCCGATGAAGTCGTTCCCGGTGATCAAAGATCTCGTCACCGACGTCTCCAACAACTTCAAGATGGCGGCGAAGATCCCCGCGTTCGCGCCGCGCGAGAAAGACGCCGACGGCACGTGGCGCATGCAGCAAGAAGACATCGATCGCATCCAGGAATTCCGGAAATGCATCGAGTGCTTCCTCTGCCAGGACACGTGTCACGTCATTCGCGATCACGGAAAGAAGGAAGTCTTCGCGGGTCCGCGCTTTTTGATCCACCTGGCGGGCCTCGACATGCACCCGCTCGACACGCTCGACAGGCGCGAGCTCCTCAAAGACGAATTCGGCATCGGCTACTGCAACATCACGCGCTGCTGCACCGAGGTGTGCCCCGAGCACATCGGCATCACGGACAACGGCATCATCCCGATGAAGGAGCGCGTCGCCGACGACTACTTCGATCCGGTGCGCTGGGTCGTTCGCAAAATCACCGGGGGGCCGGAGAAGAAGAAGAAAGCTTCTCTCCCGGTCGTGAAGTAGTGCACTCGCACGTCCTCAAGAAGATCCCGGCGAACGAGCTCGATTCGGCCGTGCAGAAGGCGATGCTCTATCGCGAGCTCAATCAGCCCGAAGAGGCCGAGAGCATCTGCGACGACGTGCTTGCCGTGGACGCGAAACACCAAAACGCATTACGCGTCTTGGGATTGGCGATCACGGATCGCTTCGAAGACGCTGCTGTCGGTTTGTTCGAAGAAGCGATGAAGGCGTTCGGCAAGCTCGAGGGCGAATACGATCGCGTGTATCACGAGGGCGTCGCGTGGGAGCGCCTCGGCAAAGCGCATTTGAAGCGCGGCGAAGGTCACGGCGCGCTCACGGCGCTCGAGCACGCGCTCGATTTCTTCGAGCGCGCGGAGAAGATGGCGCCGCCCGGAAATCCCGACGCGACGCTGCGCTTCAATCGCTGCGTGCGTTTGTTCCAATCGCATCGATTGTTGAAGGACGCATTCGAGGCGCCGCATTCGCGCGAGCCTGGTTTGGGCGATTAGAACAACTGCCGCACTTGCCGGAGCAGCGGCGCAGCCTCTTTCGGTATGGCGCGGTCGCCGTTCAGGATGGTCTTCGCCTCGGCGCCGACGCCGTAGATCGCGACCTCGTAGACGAGGTTCTGTTTGACGACCAAGCCCTTCACCTCGGCGCCGGCGAAGAGGCCGCGCGTTCGGCTGTACGTCAAGAACTCCGCGGTCGCTTGCGCGTCGGTGGTGGCCTTCGTCGAATCACCGACCGGGCCCGCCGCGACGGATGCATCCGCGCCGAGCTGGAAATCTTTTCGGAAGAGCTTCGACACGGCGCCGTCGGCCATGACGAGCATGAGAATGTCCGCCGACTGAACACCAACCTGAAGGCCTACGGTTGGCCCCGTCAGCTTGATGAACGCCGGACCGCTCCATCCGCTCGGCGTGCGGCACGTGACGACGCCGTCACCGTGCTCGCCGCCGACCAAGAACGCACCGCTCTTCATTTTGGGAATGACGACGATGCACCGCGCGCGCTCGCGCTGCGCGCGCGGGATCTCGTGCGTCGTCGTGAGCTCGCTCAACACCTCGGTCGCGTCGTCGAGCTTGTCGGTCGCGCGTCCGAGATCGGCTTGAGTCGTTTGCATGGGACCGCTCGTGGGCTCGCGATCGCACGCGAGCGTAGTGGCGAGGGCGGCAACCGCGAACAGGGTGAGGTGCGTCTTCATGAAGCACCTTCGAAGCACCACGCGTGCCACCACGATTTCACGCGCGTTTCGCTTCGCGCGCCTGCAAGCGTTGCGCTCAGTCGGGCTCGGGCTTCGGCGTCGTCGGGCCGCTCGGCGGAAGCACCGGCGCGCGTATGAGCTCCGTCGGCAACGGACCGGTGAGCGCGTGGAGGAACGTCACGATCGAAGAGATGTCTTGCTCCGGAAGCTCGCGTCCGAGTTGGTGACGACCCATGAGCTTCACGGCTTCGGGGAGCGTCGCGATCGATCCGTCGTGGAAGTACGGCGCGGTCTTCTCGACGTTGCGAAGGCTCGGCACCTTGAACACCATGCGATCGGAGTCTTGCTTCGTGAGCTCGAAGCGACCGAGATCATGCTCGTCGCGCCACGGCATCACGAGCCCGAATTTCTGGAACACCGCGCCGCCCATTCCCGGACCGAAGTGACACGTCGGGCAACCGACCTCGACGAACTTGCGAAGCCCCGCGATCTCGCCTTCGCTCAGCGCAGCGCGATCGCCTTTGAGGAAATCGTCCCATCGCGACGGCACGAGCAGCTTGCGTTCGAACGCGCCGATTGCTTTCGCTGCGGTGTCGAGCGTGACTGGATCCTTCGCATCGGGGAATGCCTTCGCGAACGCGCCCTCGTAACCGGGAATGGAGCGCAGCGTGTTCACAATCTTGGCTTCGTCCATCGCCATCTCGACCGGGTTCAGCATCGGGCCCGTCGCTTGCGCTTCGACGTCGGCTGCACGGCCATCCCAAAACTGCCGAAAGTGAATCGCGGCGTTGTAGACGGTGGGCGCGTTGCGCGTCCCGTGCTGCCCTTTGTGTCCCGTCGACGTGGGCTCGTTGTCGACGCCGTATGCGCTCAGCTTGTGGCAGGTCTCGCACGACACGTCGTGGTTCTTCGAGAGGCGCGCGTCGAAGTAGAGCATGCGACCGAGCGCGACCTTCTCTTCGGTGATCGGATTCTCTTTCGTCTCGACGCTCGCTGGCAGCGGTTGAAACGGCGCGAGCAGCGCGGGATCGAAGCCGCCCGCGTCGATCACCGCGGCGGTCGTTGTCGTGATGGGCTCCGTTCGTTTGTTGCAGCTTCCAACGAACGCGAGCGCAACGAAGAGCGACGTGCATTTCATGCTCGCCACGTAGCAACGTCCGTTCCGCGCAAAGCGCGCACCGCGCGGCTATTTTTTCGGTGCGGCCCACACGGTGCCGTCGGCGAGATTGCTCCAATAGACGCACGCGTCGTCGACCGCGACGGCGAACGGACGCGCTTGTCCTTGCGCGATCGTCGTCGCGTCTCCGCCATCGACTGGCACCTTGCGCACGACGCCGCCGTCATCCGCGGCCGCGGTGAAATAGACGAACGCGCCATCCGTCGCCACGCCGCCCGCGCACGCCGTCGTCACACCTGCATCGACGCTGCATGCGGACGCATGAAGCGAATGCGCGCTACCGCCGTCGATCGGTATCGCGCCAATGTCGATTTGCGTCGGTGACGGTCCAGCGAAGTACACGCTCTTGCCATCGGTCGCGAGTGCGGACGGAAGATCGATCTCGTTTGCGTCGAGCAGAATGGACGTCGTGCTCGACGCGATGTCGTAGCGTTCGATCGCCTTTCGCTGAAACGAAACCCAGAAGACGAGCGCGGGCGTGCTCGTGATGGCGGTGAAGGGTTGTTTGGCTTTTTCGATCACTTGGTATTTGCCGCCGCTCTCGGATCGCGCGACCGAGCAGACGCGCAGTGTCGTCCAATAGACGGCGTCGCCGGCGGCGGTGATTTCGTATGCGCCGTCTTGGCTCGTCGCGACGCTCGTCGCCGATCCGCCCGACGTCGCCGTGCTCGCGACGGCGTCGCTGCTGAACTCGGTCCAATAAACGTTGCCATGCGACACGACCAATCCCGACGGACTGCCCTGCCCGGCTGCGAGCACGCTCACCGAGCCGCCTCCTTTCGGCACTGCGTTGACCGTTCCGAGCGCGAAATCGGTCCAATAAACCGACGTGTCGTCGAGCGCGATGAATTGAATTTGTTTTCCGCCCGACGCGAGCATCGCCGGCGCGGTGAGGTGACACGGTGACGGTGGCGGGCCTCCATCGGAGCGCGCATCGACGCTCCCATCGGGCGTCATCGGCGATGCGTCGACATCGATGCCCGTTCCACGAAGCTCCGTGCGCGCGCCGCAGGCGGCGAGGGCGATCGCGAGTGATGTCGTCTTTCGCACGGTGGCGGGAGCATAATCTCGCTCCGATGCTCGGTGATTCGCATAATTTCGGGAGACGCGTCGCGATGCGCGGGCGGCGAATCCACAAGCCGCGCCCACTGCTGTGGGAGAAGCTCCTTCTCTCGCGCGAAAGCCCGCTGCGAGAGCTGCTCGGCGCGGACTTCGATTTTCTTCCATCGCTCGCGTTTCACGGAGAGAACGAAGTCGACCGCATTCGATTGGAGCCGCTGACGTCGCGCTCGGCGAGCACGCGGCGCGATCTCGCCGCGATCACGGGGCGCTCGCTCGCGCTCTTTTCGTGGATCGGCGTCTCCGATCTGCATTGGGAAAATCTCGTCCTCGGTCGAAGCGCGCGTGGCCAAATCGTCTTCGGACCGATCGACGTCGAGATGATCCTCGCCGATCTCGCGCTGCCAACGGAGACGAAGCTCATCGCCGACGCCGATCCGGAGTACGCCGTCATCTGTCGGCACGCGGCGGGCGTTCGGCGCGTTCTGCCGATTCTCGGCAAACCGATTGCAGCGGCGGAGCTCTTGACGATCGCCCACGCGTATCGCAGCACGCTCGAGTTTCTCGATCGAATGCACGAAGAAATCACCGCGGTGTTCTTGCGGCTTCGCGCGCTGCGCACGACGCCGATTCGCGTGCTGCTGCGCGGAACGGGTGACTACGTTCGCGCGCGCAGCGAGCCCATTTGGCCGCCGCTCCTCGAAGCGGAGAGCGTGCAGCTCGCGCGCGGCGACATTCCCTATTTCTTTCGTCTCCACGGCGAGCGCGGGATTCGATTTTACGAAGACGCACGACTCGCAAAGCACGGACGACTTCCGCTCCGCGGCGATGTTCCGAAGCTCGACGCGCTCCTCGATCTCGAGCGCGGACTTCGATCGCCTTCGCGGGAAAAGCTTCGCGAGCAAGGCCTCTTCACCGTCATCGGCGCGTTCGACCATCCGTCGCTCGACGGTCGTCACGTTCGAGGCGCGCTCGCGATCGAGCTCGGCAAGAGGAAGATCGTCGTGAAGGACGGCGCGGGCGTGGTGCTCGAAGCACCGCGCGACTTGAGCCACGTGGTTGGCAGCGCGTATCTGCCGTGCACCTGCGGCGAGTCGCGCGCGGTCTTCACTCCGCGCGTCACGCATTGCGCCGACATTGCGCGGGTGTGATCTTCTTGCATTGCGAGCGCGGCACCTCGATTGCACGTCTTTGCGAAGAAGAGGTGCACCATGACCGCTCGAATTCTATTCCCAATCGTCGCATGCGCTGCGCTCACGGCATGCGCTGCCGGTACGACGTGGCCGACTGTCCAGGTCACATCGGCGCCCGCGCCGTCGTACTACGTCGATACCGAAGCACCAATCGGCATCGAAGCTGCGCCCCAAGTCTTCTACGAAGGGCGTCCCACGTACTATTACCAAGACCACTGGTACTATCGCGACGGTCAACAATGGCGTTACTACCGTGACGAACCGAGCGGTCTCGCCGAGCACCGCGTGCGCTTTCAAGAGCAACCGTATTACGAAGGCACGTTGCCGGGTGCAATCGAAGTTGCTCCGCAAGTCGTTTATGAAGGGCGACCCACGTACTATTATCAAAATCGTTGGTACTACCGTGATGGCCAGAAGTGGCGTTACTACCGTAGCGAGCCCAACAATCTCGCCGAGCACCGTCGGCGCTTCCAGGCTCAACCGCCTCCTCCTCAGCACTACCAAGAAGGTCCCGGGCACCACGAGCAGTACCCGCAAGACCACCGACATTGAATCAGGGCGCCGGTCAGTCGAACCGGCGGCCCGCCGCGCGCTGCGCGCCCGCCTCGTCCAGCGTCGTTGCCGTGGAGATGTGGAGGCTGCCGTGCATGCGACGTTTCGCACCGACGCAGCCGCTGCGTTCGCGACTGCTTTTCATGCGCGCCGATCGGAATGAGCCCTGGTTTGTGCGGCTGATCCGCTCGGCATGACTCATGCGATGAGATCGGCATGCGCCGGTTTTGGATCGCAGCGATCGCGCTCTCGCTCATGGCGTGCTCGGCCGGGCCCGGCGTTTCGGTCGACGTCGCGATCGAGTCCGATGCAGCGAGCGCGAGCGAACCGCCGGTCATCACGTTCGTGCGCGCGCCGTCGGAGCTGACACGCGACGACATGGGAACCTACACGCTCGGCATCGTGCTGTCGTACACGGACGACACCGAACAAGTCGTTTCGTTCTCGTTCGACAGCGATGCGCTCACGCTCACCGACACGCTACCGAGCGCGTCGAACGGCATGACGATTCTCTCGCTCACGTTGCCACGCGAGACGTCGACGGGAACGCTCGGCTTCAAGCTGCGCATCCTTTCGAGCAGCGGCGTGCCGAGCGCGGCGTACTCCGACGTCATCTTTCTCGAGTGAGAGCAGCATTCACTTGAACGGATCGAGTCTTGGTAGGTGGTGGTGGTCGACGGGCGGCAGCGAGACTACGCGGCCGGGCCGCAGTTGGACCTTCGCCAGTTGATCAGGGCGGCCAAAGCTTGGCGTCCTCGAAGTCTGATGAATGTCCTGCGCCGGCCTCGCCGGTTCAAATGATCTTCGGAGTTGGTGGAGGAGACCACGGCTTGCCCGTTTCGCAGTCGATGTGACGGACGGCGACGCCGAGGCGCGTGACATCGACGACGCCGAGCACGATGGGCAACTGAAACCTGCGCGGTCCGACCGAGCCGGGATTGAAGACGGTGAGGCCGCGATCCTGCGTCGCGAACGGAACGTGCGAGTGACCGCACACGACGAGCGCTGCGCCTTCGTCTCGCGCGATGCGCGCGATGTCCGCGCGCAGCTTCGTGCCGCTGACCGCGATGTGCACGAGCAGAATCGTCACGAGCGAGCTCGCGCCGTCGCGCACGTCGATCGTCATCACGTCGGGCAAGTCGCTCGCGCGCTCGTCGATGTTGCCGCGCACGGCGAGAACGGGTGCGCGCTTCGCGAGATCGCGCAGCACGCGGAGATCGCCGATGTCGCCCGCGTGCACGATGTGATGCGGCGCGGCGTCCGCGATGCGTCGATCGAGCGCGGCATGCGGACGACCATGCGTATCCGCGACGGCGACGATGCGCAGCGCGTCGCCATCGAGCTCGAGCGCGGTGCGCGCGAAGACGCGTTTCAGCATCACGAGGAGAATCGCACGGTGTTCGACGCGTTGAACAGTTCGGTCAGCGCGTCGGGCCAACGGTGTGGTGAATCGGAGCGAGGCGGAGCGATTCGCTCGGAGTTTCTTCGCGGTTCGCTTCGTGCACTCGCCGCGCCATGATTCACAGAAGGTGGCTGAGCCTTTTCTCGATCGCGCACCTGGCGGCTTGCTCTGCAGCACCCGCGAGCACGGGCCAGGCGGATTCCGGTGTGAGCGACGCGAACGTTCCCGAGATCGCTGCGATGCCCGTCGACGCATCGCCGCCTCCCGAGGCGAGCGCAGTCGACGCGAGCGCGCCCGATGCTGCGGTCACGATCTCGGGCTGCAACGTGGCCGGGCTCTTGTTGTGCGACGAGTTCGAAGCCAGCAGCATCGACACGTCGATCTGGACGACCTCCACCGCCAATAGCGGGCTACTCGAGATCTCCACGACGCACGCGCACAGCGGAACCCAATCGCTCCACGCGTACGTGCCCGCGAAGGGCGGTGCCGACGCGCACATCACGGAGACGAAGACGTTTCCGCAGGCAGCGTCGAACCTCTTCGGGCGCGCGTGGATCTATCTCGAGCCGTCGGCGCCCGTCTTGCACGTTGCGTATGTTTGGGCGAAGGGCCCGAACGCGACGTACACGCTCGCGTCGCAAAACGGCACGCTCATGTCGCTCGCTTGGTTCTCGTCGAACGAAACCGCAAACCACTCCGCGACCGGCGTTCCGATCGGTCACTGGGCTTGCATGGAATGGAACTTCGACCCGGGCGCGGGCACCGCCGACTACTGGATCGACGGCACGCTGCTCACCGATTTGCACGAAGGAAGCTGGGGCAAGGACGCGTTCCAATCTCTCGCCCTCGGCATCTCGCTCTTCGGCGTGGACACTGGACCCGCCGCGTACGACATCTGGTTCGACGACGTGGCCGTTGCCGGCTCACGCATCGGCTGCCAGTGAATCAGCGCGCGACGCGCTGAAACGAGCGGAGCGCGTCGTTCGTCCGGCGCATGAGCACGTGCGCCATGCCCGATTGAATTTGCGCGCGCGCGTAGATTCCATACGAGACATTTCTCAGCCCCATGGCGTGGAGCTTCACGGCGAGATCGAACTGCGCAATCTCGCGCTCGCGTGGCGTCGCGGCTCGTTCGTGCCGAGCGTGGAGCGTCAGCGCGTCGTCGTAAGCATCTGCGCGGGCGCGCGGCGCGAGGAAGGAAACCGAAACGCACGCGGCTGCGAAGACGAGCTCGCGCATGCCTCCATGTTAGATCACATCGCGACGCGTGGCTGCGGCAAGACCTCGCGCAAATGCTTGGTCAGGTCGTCGAACGTGTAGGGCTTTGGAAGAAACGTCGTGATGCCTTCGTCGGCGTCGATCATGTCGCTCACGTGGCTCGGATCGTAGCCGCTCGTGACGACGATGGGCGTGTTGGCCCGGATGGCGCGGAGCGCGCGCAGCGTCTCCTCTCCGCTCATGTCGGGCATCGTCATGTCGAGGATGACCACAGCGAACGCGCGGGCACGCGCCGAGAAGATCTCCACCGCGTGTTTCCCACCCGACGCTTCGGCCACTTGGAAGCCGAGTGCCTCGACGAGCCGGCGGCTCGTCCGGCGTACGTTCTCGTCGTCGTCGACGATGAGCACGAGGCCGCTCCCGCCGAATGGACGATGCGGTCGCGCGGAACGCGAGGTCGCACGTACGGTGGTGCTCGGGAACACCACGCGGAACGTGCTGCCTTTGCCTGGGATCGATTCGACGGTGATGTCGCCCTTGTGACCGCGAACGATGCCCAACACCGACGCGAGGCCGAGCCCTCGCCCGGTGAACTTGGTCGTGAAGAACGGATCGAAGATTCGACCTTTGACGTCGTCGTCCATCCCACGCCCGCTGTCTTTGACTTCCAGCACGACATGGCTGCCTTCGACTTTCGTCGTCACGGTGACGGTGCCCTTGCCGTCGATGGCCTCGGCGCCGTTGATGACGAGATTCATCAGCAACTGTTGGACCTGCGCGACGTCGGCCTCGATGCCCGGCAGATCGCCTTGAAGGTCGAGCACGAGCTCGATGGTCTTCGGCACGCTCGCGCGAAGCAATGCCGAGACTTGTCGGATTTGATCCGTCATGTCGATCGTCTCGACGCGAAAGCGTCCTTTTCCCGCGTATGCGAGAAGCTGGCGCGTGAGCTCCGCCGCGCGCGTGACGGCGAGCGTCGCCTCGTGAAGCGACTCGAGGGCCACGTGCCCGCGCCCCACCTCGACGACGGCGGTCGACACGTTGCCGAGGATGATCGTCAGTAGATTGTTGAAGTCGTGCGCGATGCCGCCTGCGAGGACTCCGAGGCTCTCGAGCTTCTGGACGTGAAGCAGCTTCGCTTGAAACTCGGCATTGTGCTGCTCGACCTTCTTCAGCTGCGTGAGATCGAGAACGAACGCGGCGCCTGCCGACCGCGCTTCGTCGAGCGCAGCGCCGCCGACGAGCACCGGAATGCGCGTACCGTCTTTGCGGAAATATTCCTTCTCGAAGGGCGCGTACACGCCGGTCTCGGCGAGCTCGCGAAGGGCGCGCTCGGTCCTCTGCGCGTGCTCGGGCGGCGTCACTCGGCTCCACTCGATGCGTCCAGCGCGAAGATCGTCACGGTCGTAGCCGAGGATGCGAAGGAGCTCGTCGTTCGCCTCGACCAACCCGCCACGGCTCGTGAAGTACGCGATGCCGATGAGGTTCGCGTCGCCGAGCTTGCGGAGCTGCTCCGCCGTGCGCGCGCTTCGGTTGCGCTCGTTCACGAGCTCGGTCACGTCGACTGCGTGGCTCAGCACACCGTCGACGCGTCCAGAAGCGTCGCGCAGTGGGACGAAACGGATGTCGTAATAGCGTGCCTGCGCATCGCCCCCGACGAGCTGCGATTCGTGCAACTCCGCGGGCTCGCCCGTCTCGTAAACGCGAGTCATCACGGCGCGCATCGCCTGCGATCGCGCGTGCGTCGAGGAGCCGAACGGTTTGCCAAGCGCAGACGCAATCGGCACGGTCGCCGCGTACGGCGCGTTGACGTATTCGTAAACGAGATCGGGCCCGCGCAGCACGGCGACGAGCGCGGGGACCTGGTCGAGCGCGCACAAGAGCGGCGCCGACGCGTGGTGCGAGTCGCGCATGCACGTGCATAGCGTAAGCGTTGCGTGCGTCGAGCTGAGCCGCGTCGGATTAAGGCGTGATCGCGAACACGGCAGAGCCCTGCCCCGGCAATTTCAAATGCAACGCGCCGGACGACGCGAGCGTTGCGTCGCCCGCGCCCCACACGATGGACCCGATCGCGCTCATCGCCCCTTGCGCGTTCGCTTCTTGTGGATCGCCCGAGAAGCTCTCGACGACGAGATAAGCTTCCTTGTCGTCTTTGCGCACGAACGCGAGCATCGCGGGGTTGTCGAGGGTGAGGAGCGTCATGTCGCCCGTTCCCCATACGGCATGACCGCGACGAAACGTGAGAAGCTCGCGATAGAACGTGAGCATCGACGCGCTGTCCGCGTCTTCGGTCGCGACGTTCGTTTGATCCGCACCGTCCGAGAATGGAATCCACGGCGTCGATGAAGTGGTGAATCCGTGTCCCGCGTCGGCGGTCCACGGCATCGGCGTTCGCGCCGAGTCGCGCGAGTCGACGACGAACGTGGTGCCGTCATGTAGCCCGAGCTCGTCGCCGTAGTAGATGAACGGCGTCGCCTTCGAGAACATCGAGATCTCGACAGCGCGCTGCTCGCGCCACGCGAGCTCCTCCGCGTGCGACCACGCGCGCTCCACGTCGTGCGAGCCGATGAGCATCGCGTCTTGTGCGCCGGGCGGATACTGCGTGACGACGGTGTTCAGCGCATTGAACGGAATCGAAGCGTTCTCGCCCAAAAACGCGAGGCTCCAGAAATATCCATAAGGAAAATCAAATGCCATGTGGAACATGTCCGTTCCACTTCCGAGATAAGGAACGGGTCCAAGACCGATGTCGGTCTCGGCGACCATCACGGCATTCGGGAATCCGTCGACGACCGCGCGCAGTTGTTTGATGTAGTCGATCGTCTCCGGGATCATGTTGCAACCGGTCGCGCTCTCGAAGAGCAAACCGATGACGTCGCAGCGATATCCATCGACGCCGCGCGAGAGCCAGAAGCGCGCGATGTCGAGCGTCTCCGCCACGACCGCGGGATTTCGATAATTGAGATCCGGCTGCTCGGGATAAAAGCGATGAAAATAATATTGATTGCGCGCGGGCTCGAAGGTCCACGCGCTGTCACCGAACGTGGGCGCGTACGTGCCGCAGCCGATGTCGGGCGAAGACGGCGTGTCGGACCAAACGTACCAATCGGCGTGCGCGCTCGTCGCGCTCGATCGCGAGTCTTGAAACCACGCGTGCTCGGACGAAGTGTGATTGAGCACGAGGTCGAGCATCACGCGCATGTTTCGTTGGTGCGCCGCCGCGACGAACGCGTCGAACGCCGCGAGGTCGCCGTAGTCGGTGTCGATGTTGCGATAATCCGATACGTCGTATCCGGAGTCCTTGAACGCGGTCGGCGTGATCGGCATGAGCCAAATCGCGTCGATGCCGAGGCCTTTCAAATAGTCGAGGCGCGACGTGAGGCCCGCGAGATCGCCGATGCCATCGCCGTTCGAGTCGCTGAAGGATCGCACGTTCACTTCGTAGAAGACCGCATGACGATACCAATCGGGTCCCGTGAGAAGCGCCTGCGCGTTCGCTTCTTGCTCGGGCGTCGGGTGCGTCGGCGTGGCGGGTCCTCCCGCGCACGCCGCAATGACGACGATGGCGATCGCGACGAGTCGTGCGTGCATGCACGCGCGAGCTTATCCGCTCTAGTGATGCTCGTGTTGCTGCTGCTCGTGCTGTTGCTCGTGTTGCTGTTGCTGGTGCTGCGGCTGCCGCTGCTCCTGATGGCGCGCGGGGCCTTGCGTTTGGAAACGCTGGCGGTGCTGCGCGAGCGGTTGTGGCTCCTGACGGTAGTATCGCCAGTTCGAGCCGTCGCGGTAATACCAGCGGTCGTTGTAGAGATAGACCGTGCGCCCCTCGTAGGACGTCGATGGATACACTTCGATGTCGTTGACCGGCGCCGACGTGACCTCGACGTAACCGCTCGGCTCCGACGTGCCCGCGCTGGCGCTCCACCAGCCGCAAGCCGAGAGCGACGCAACGCACGCGATCGCGAACCCAATTGACGGTTTCATGACGACGCCTCCTTCTTGACGAAGGGCATGGGCGTTTGAGGCCGCGGCGCCACGTCGGGTTTCTTCTGCACGCGGATGACCTCGTGCTCGCCGAACCACATCTTTGCGCGTTTGCGCGCATCCTCGTTGAAGATGAGCGCGCCGACGCCGATGCCGGCGCCGAACGCGAGCATGACGGGCCACGCGGTCAAGCGGCGTGAAGCAGCGAGCGACTCGAACAAGCGCTCACCCGCGCGCGCGACGTCGCCGGCGACGCGGAGCGCATAGGAAATTTCTTGGAGCTTCATGACGCGCCTCCATTCGGATGCTCCATGTGCAGCATCAACCGTGCCCGGCCCAAAGGTGAGGAAGATCACCACGGGCCGAGGAGAGACACGCAAAAGCTCAATCAGCGCCGCAGCGCTTGCAGGCTCGTTTACGGGTGAAGAACGAACGAAGCCGCGGTCGACTGGTCGAGCTGTTTGCCTGCGAGGTCGACGCCGTTCGCCTTCAAGTCGAACGCGAGGATCGCCGCGTACTGCTCGTCAGTGAGCGAACCGCCCTTGCCAGCGGGCATGTTGGCTTTGACGAAATCGAAAACGTCCTTCGCCGTGTGAAATTGCGACTTGCGAAATTTCGCCCCCGCCGGAGGGTCGAGCGGAAGCGCGTCTTTTCCGACGACGGGCGGTGCGTTGTCGCGCGCGTGCCCTTGTCCCTGATCACCGTGACAAGAGGCGCACTGCTTTCCGTAGAGCTCCTGTCCCCACGCGACTTGATCCGCGGGGTGCGGAGCGTTCGCTTCGTTGCCTCCGCCGCCGCACGCGATCGCGAAAATCGAAACTGCACCGGCGACGAAACATCCTAGAATTTTCATGGGTGTTCTCCGATGTGACTGGAGTCGCGAGAAACGATTCGGTTCCCCCCGAGCGCGTTCGCTGGTTGGCGGTTGCTGTGTGGCACGAGCCGTGCGACGCATCGCGCGATGAGCTCCCAAGACCTCGCGTCGCTCGACGCGTACTGGCGCGCAGCGAACTACCTCACCGTGGGTCAGATCTATCTGCGTTCGAACGCGCTGCTGCGCGAGCCGCTGCGGGTGGAGCACATCAAGCCGCGTTTGCTCGGACACTGGGGAACATCGCCCGGGCTCAGCTTGATCTACGCGCACCTCAATCGTCTCATTCGAGAGCGCGATCTCGACGTGCTGTTTCTCACGGGACCTGGTCACGGCGGTCCAGCCATACTCGCGAACGTCTACCTCGAAGGCTCGTACTCCGAGATTCATCCGGATGTGTCGCAAGACGCGCGCGGGATGGAGCGGCTCTTTCGTCAGTTCTCGACGCCGGGCGGAGTGCCGAGCCACGTCGGACCGACGACGCCTGGCTCGATCCACGAAGGCGGCGAGCTCGGGTACGTCCTCACGCACGCGTTCGGCGCGGTGTTCGACAATCCGAGCTTGCTCGCGGTCGCCGTCGTCGGTGACGGTGAAGCCGAGACGGGCCCGCTCGAGGGATCGTGGAAAGGAATTCGATTCCTCAACGCATCACGCGACGGCGCCGTGCTGCCCATCTTGCATCTCAACGGGTACAAGATCTCCGGGCCCACGGTGCTCGGGCGCGAGAGCGATGAATCGATTCGAAGCTTGCTCGAAGGACACGGTTACGAGGTGCACTTCGTCGGCGGCGATGATCCGATGCGCGTCCACGCAGCGCTCGCTGCCACGCTCGACGCGTGCGCGACGCGCATCGACGACATCCAACGAGCGGCACGAACGCGCGGCGCGCGGGGCACACCGCGTTGGCCCGCGATTGTCCTTCGTACGCTCAAAGGCTGGACCGGCCCCAAGACGGTGAACGGGTTGCCCGTCGAGGGAACATTTCGCGCGCATCAAGTTCCGCTCGCCGCGGTTCTCACCGATCCCACGCAGCTCGCGACGCTCGAAGCGTGGATGAAGAGCTACGCGCCCGACGAGCTCTTCGACGCGAACGGACGACTCGACAGCGGCCTCGCCAAGCTCGCGCCGACGGGCACGAGGCGCATGGGAATGAATCCGCATGCGAACGGCGGCAAGCTCCGGCGCGCGCTCGACCTGCCGGACATGACTCGATACGCAGTCGACGTGACGGCGCATGGAGCCGAGCACCACGAGTCGACACGCGCTCTCGGCGCGATGCTCCGCGACACGTACGCGAAGAACCCGACGACGTTTCGTCTGTTTTGTCCGGACGAGACGACGTCGAATCGCCTCGCCGCCGTCTTCGACATCGACGCGCGCTGCTTTCAAGAACCGACGATCCCGATCGACGACCACGTTTCTTCCGAAGGGCGCGTGATGGAAGTGCTCAGCGAGCACAACCTCCAAGGATGGCTCGAGGGATACGTGCTGACCGGGCGTCATGGGCTCTTCGCGACGTACGAAGCGTTCGCGCTGATCGTCGCGTCGATGGCGACGCAACACGCCAAATGGCTCGAGATGTGCGCCGTGCTTCCGTGGCGCGCGCCGATCCCGTCTCTCAACTACCTCCTCACGTCGACGTGTTGGCGAAACGATCACAACGGGTTCAGCCATCAAGGCCCCGGGTTCATGGACACGATCATCTCGAAGAAGGGCAAGGTCGCGCGCGTCTACTTGCCGCCGGACTCCAATTGCCTTTTGTGCGTCGGCGATCATTGCCTCCGCAGCGAGAGCTACGTGAACTTGATCATCATCGACAAGCAGCCCGAGCTGCAGTGGCTCGACATGGACGCGGCGCGCGAGCACTGCGCGCGCGGCGCATCCGTTTGGGATTGGGCTGGGACGGACGCGAGCGAATCGCCCGACGTCGTCCTCGCTTGCGCGGGCGACACGCCGACGCTCGAGACGCTCGCGGCGGCAGCGTGGCTGCGCGAAAACGCGCCGTCGCTCCGCACGCGCGTCGTCAACGTCGTCGATTTGATGACGCTCTTCTCGCCGCGCGAGCACCCGCATGGAATGGACAACCCGCGCTTCGAAGCGCTGTTCACGCGCGACACGCATGTCGTCTTCTCGTTTCACGGCTATCCGGGCGCGGTGCACCAGCTGCTTCACGGCCGTCCGATGCCCGAGCGGTTTCACGTGCGCGGCTACAAAGAAGAAGGGACGACGACGACGCCATTCGACATGGTCGTGCTCAACGAGACGAGCCGCTACCACATCGCGATGGACGCGCTCCGCCGCTCGCGCACGCAGATGCCGAACACGCGCGAGCTCTACGCGGAGTGCGAGCGAGTCCTCGCGAGACATCGGGCGTACATTCGCGAGCACCTCGAGGACATGCCGGAGATTCGAGACTGGACGTGGTCGTACAAGGCGTCGCGTTGATGCGTCACTCGCGCGTGCCGAAACCGTCGATTACTTCGGCCGGTGCGCTCGCAAAGCGAGCGTGGATGTACGCGACGCCGGACCGCACGTCGCCGTGACGTATCGCGCCCACGGCGATCGTTGCCGTGATCACCGCCGCCGCGATCCACCGCGCGGCGCGACGCGGTTTCTTGGCTGGCGGCGCGACCTCGCGCGCACGCACCGCGACTTCGACTGGCACTGGCGATTCGTGCGTGAGCGACTTGGTGAACGCGTCGCACATCTGCTGCGCCGTGGCGAACCGCACGTCACGATCGCGCGCGAGCGCGCGCGAGAACCACGTGTCGATCGAGCACGGCAAGTCGCGGCGAAGCTCGCTGATGGGCACGGGTGGCGCCGCGAGCGACGCGCGCTCCACCACGGACTCTCCGGCGAACGGGAAAATCCCAGTCAATGCATAATACATGCATATCGCCAGGGAAAATAGGTCGCTTCGCTCGTCGAGCGGGGCGTCGACGATGGCCTCGGGGCTCATGTACTGCGGCGTACCGACGGGCCCGACGAGGAGCGGAGTGCGATCGCGCGAGGCGCTCACGGCGACGCCGAAGTCGAGCAAGCGCACGTCGACGGTGTGCTCTCGGTGCCACACGAGGAACACGTTCTCCGCTTTCACGTCGCGATGGAGGACGCCGCACGCGTGCGTCGCGTGGAGCGCGCTGCCGATTTGCTCGAGCACCGCGGCCGCTTGCGCGAGCGATAGAGGGCCCGTTCGAACGATGTGATCCTCGAGCGTCTCGCCTTCGAGAAGCTCGAGCACCAAGAACGGGAGGCCGTCGTCGGTGACGTCGTAGTCGAGCACGCGAACGACGTGCGGGTCCGTGACGCGTGCGGTCACGCGTGCTTCGCGACCGAAGAGCTCGCGCGCCGCGGGCGTCGCCAGCACGCTCGACATGACCTTGATGGCGACGTGACGCTCGAGCCCGACGTGCTCGGCGACCCAAACGCATCCCATCCCACCTTCGGCGATCGGACGCACCAATTGGTACGAGCGCGTGAGCATGCTTCCGGGTCGAAGGTCGGGGGCCATGCGCTACGCGGGCTCCAACTCTTGTTCGTAGGTTTTCAGAATCGCCACGCAGAGCGTGACGATCACGGGCCCAACGACGAGCCCGACGACGCCGAACACCTCGACGCCGCCGAAGAGCGACACGAACGTCAACACCGCGGGCACGCCGGGCGAGCCGCGAACGAGGCGCGGGCGAATCACGTAGTCCGTCAAGATTCCGACGACGAGCGCGCCGTAGAGCAATTCCGCGATTCCCCAAGCGACGTGATGCGTCGCGAGCAAATAGATTCCCGCAAAGACCCAAACGAGAGACGTGCCGATGCCGGGAACGATGGACGCCGCGGCCGTCACCGCGCCGAAGAATCCGGGATCGGGGACACCACACGCCCAATATCCAAGACCGGCGAGCGTGCCTTGCACGACACCGACGATGACCGTTCCGCGCAATACGCCACTACCGACTTTGCGAAATTGTCCGAGGAGCACGCGCGTGTGGCGAGGATCGAGCGGAAGATCCGTCTCCGCGCGAAGCACGATGTCGTTCCAATTGCGAAGCACGTAGTACATCGCAAGCGCCATGAAGAAGACTGTGAGGAGCGCCGCGAGCGTCGCACCGGCGATCCCCGTGGCGAAGCCGGCAGCGCGCGACTCGAGGCTCACCGCTTGCGCTTCGAGGTGCGTGAACGCAGCGGCGGAGTCCATGTGCGCACCAGAGAGTCCGCGTTCGGCGAGCGTTCGAAGCTCGCCGCCTTTCGCGACGAGCGGCGGAAGCGCGCGAGCGAGCGCGACGCCGCGCGTGACGAAGAAGACCGCGAACGTTCCCATCATCGCGGCGACGACGGTGACGACGCCGAGGACGCACGCGAGCGCCGCAGCGCGTGGAGTCCACTTGCGCGCGCAGAGTCGCGCGTAAATCGGCTCGACCGTGAACGCGGAGAGCGCGCCGAGAAAGAGCCCGACGCCGACGGGGTGCGCGATCCAAAGAAGCGTCGCGAGGGCAGCGAGTGCGAGCACCTGAAGCGCGCGCGCGCGCCGTGTTTGCGCTGGCGTCGGCATCGGCTGCGTCGTGACGCGCACGGGCTGCGAAACGTCGTCTCGCCGATGCTCGAAGGCGATCATGCATCGATGCGTTGCAAGCTCGAGGCCGACGTGCACGCGCCTTGCAAACCTACGAGGACCATGAGCACCACAACACACGACACTCTCTCCGACTTCGGCGATCGCAAGACCCCCATTGCCCCGATCATGGCCAAACGCACCGCAGCGCGCGCGATGCCGCTCGTTGGACGCATCCTCTTTGCGTTCATCTTCGTCGCGTCCGCGCCTGGACACTTCACCGAGGGCATGATCGCGTATGCCGCGTCCGCCGGGTTGCCGCTCGCGAACGTGCTCGTTCCGCTCTCCGGCATCATCGCGCTCGCCGGCGGTCTCAGCGTGATGCTCGGCTTTCACGCGAAGTGGGGCGCCGCGCTGCTCATTCTCTTCTTGCTGCCCGTCACGCTCACGATGCACGCGTTCTGGAGCGTCTCGGATCCGCAGCTACATCAAATGCAGCTCGCGATGTTCATGAAGAACGTCTCGATGATCGGCGGCGCGCTCGTGATCGCGTATTTCGGTGCCGGCCCGATGAGCCTCGACGCACGCAGCGCGCGGCGCGCTACAGAGACGCCATTTTGAGAACGCGATCCCTCTTCGGCGTCGCGACCGCCGAGCCGAGTCGCACGCGGACTTCGCGCGTCCCCGTGCGGCTCGAATCCACGACGATGCGGTTCGAGTCGAGCACGACGCCGTCGAGCGTGATCATCGCGATGCCGCTCGCCACACCATCGGGATTCTCGACGACGACGTGAACGCGCTGCGCTCCGGCGCGCACCCACGCTTCGAACTCCTTCCAACGAGGCGGGATGCACGGGTCGATGCGCAGGTGCCCGTCTTCTTTTCGAAGACCGAGGATCGCCTCGACGCCGAGTCGCCACATCCACGCGGCCGCGCCCGTGTACCAACTCCAACCGCCGCGACCGACCCACGGCGGACAGCTATAGACGTCGCCCGCGAGCGCATACGGCTCGACGCGATAGCGATCCACGTTCGCGCGATCGGCTGCATGAAGGATCGGATTGAGCAGACGAAAGATGCGCTCCGCGCGCTCGCCGTCGCCGAGCGCCGCGTGCGCAAAGCCGAGCCACGTCGCCGCGTGCGTGTACTGACCGCCGTTCTCGCGAACGCCAGGCGGGTACGCGCGAATGTATCCGGGGTCATGGAGCGCGCCGCTGAATGGCGGCCATAGGAGGAGCACGAGCCTGTCCGCTTCGCGTACGAGTTGGTCGTCGGCCGCGCGCACGGAAGCGGACGCCCTCACGTCGGTATCGCCGACGTGAGCTCGCGAGAGAACGGCCCACGACTGCGCGATGGAATCGATGCGGCACTCGGTGTTCGTCGCCGAGCCGAGACGCGATCCATCGTCGTGGAACGCGCGCAGATACCAAGCGCCATCCCACGCCGTGCTCTTGATCGTCGCGCGCAGCGACTCGGCGCGCGCGCGCCAGCTCGCGGCATCCTCGCCGCACAGATTGGCGAAGCGATCCATGCACGCGCACAAGAACCAACCGAGCCAAACGCTCTCGCCGCGCCCTTTCGCGCCGACGCGGTTCATTCCGTCGTTCCAATCGCCGTCGCCCATGTGCGGCAAGCCGTGAGGTCCTTTCGTCACGGCGCGCTCGAGCGCGCGGCGGCAATGCTCGCGGAGCGTTGCGCCCGGCGCCGTTTCGTATTGCGCGTACCTGTCGTGCTCGTCGGCGTGAAGCGGCGCTCCCTTCAAGAACGGCACTTGCTCGTCGAGAATTCCGGCGTCGCCGGTCGCAGCGACGTACTCCGCGGTGACGTACACGAGCCACGCCAAATCGTCGGAGCAGCGCGTTCGCACGCCGCGACCGGAAGGCGGATGCCACCAGTGCAGCACGTCGCCTTCTTCGAATTGGTGAGCGGCGGATTCGAGGATGTGCGCACGCGCGCGCTCGGGCGAAGCGTGAAGCAGCGCGAGCACGTCCTGAAGTTGATCGCGATAACCGAACGCGCCACTCGATTGATAAAACCCGGTACGACCGAAGATGCGCGCGGAGAGAGTCTGGTAGAGCAGCCAGCGGTTGAGCATCAGATCCATCGCCGGCTCCGGCGTCTTCACGCGAACGTCGCCGAGGATCTCGTCCCAGAAGGCGTTCACCGCGAAAAACGCTCGTTCGACCTCCCCCGGATCGCGGAATCGCGCGACGAGCGCGGCCGCTTCTCCGCGATTGGAGGCTTGCCCGAGAACGAAGTGCGTCTCGATCGCTTCTCCAGGCGCGAGCTCGAGATGGACCTGCAGCGCGGCGCACGGATCGATGCCGCGATCGAGGCACCCGGAGAGTCCCCAACGCTCGAGCGCTTCCGGGTGCGCGTAGTCGCCGCGACGACCGAGAAACTCCGTGCGGTCCGCGGTGAACCCGTGCGCCTTCTTCTCCGAAGCGAGGAACGCGACGCGCTCGCCGAACTCGGCGTTCCAGTTGCAAGTCGCAAAGAGACACGCACTTTCGCGATCGTGCTCGGCGGTGATGTATGGCTTCTGCTCGCGGCGACTGCCGAGCACCCATTCGGCGTAATACGTCGCGGTGAGCCGGCGGTGCCGCGTGAGCGTGTTCTTGATCCGAAGCCGAACGATCTTGAGCGACGCATTCGGTGGAACGAAGACGGTGAGCTCTTGCTCGAGACCGTGCGTCTCTCTCTCGTACGTCGTATAGCCCGCGCCGTGGCGGACGAGCGTCTTGCCCTCGCGGCCCGCGGGGAGCGGCGTCGGCGACCACACGGCGGCCGTCTCTTCGTCGCGCAGGTACAAGACCTCGGACGGCGTGTCGAACACGGGATCGTTTCGCCAAGGCGTGAGTCGATTCTCGCCGCTGTTCTGCGACCACGTAGCGCCGAGCGAGGACTCGCTCACGAGACAACCGAACTCCGCGTTCGCGATCACGTTGCACCACGGAGCCGGCGATTCGCCGGTGAGCACGTACTCACGCCCATCCTCCGTGAACCCGCCGGTGCCGTTGTGAAAGAGCAGCTTCGGTCGTGGTGGTTGGCTGGGAGGAGGCGGCGCCTCGTCGACGAGCGTGGGCTCGAATCGCGGCAGCCTGGGTGCGATGTCGGCCGTGCGCCTGAAGCGCGATGCAAGCGAGCCGTCATGCGTGTCGAGCACGACGCGCGCACATGCTTCGAGATGCGCTCGTTCGGCGTCCGGAATTTGATCCGCGCCGATGACGTAGATGCCGCCGTGCCGGTTGAGCCAATCTTCGTCATCGCGCTGCGCGAGCAAGCGACGCAGCGTCCGCGAGCCCTCGCTCGCGTATCCCGTCGCGTGCTCGTCGACGAGGACGAGATCGATGCGCACGCCACACGATCGCAAGAAGCGTTGCGCGGCGAGCACCTCGGCGACGATCGGAGCTTCCGGATCGCTCACGCGCACGAGCACGATCGGATCATCGCCGGAGATCCCGCGACCCCACAGACGACTCTTGCAAGGTCGCGTGTCGGTCGTTTCAGCGGCTGATGCGCGCAGCGTCGGGTCGGCGAAGAGCAGCGCCGAGAAGAGGCGCTGAACGAACGGCAAGAGCGCGGGCGCGAGATACGTCCGTTGCAAACGTCGCGGACACTCCTGTTCGGCGTCGTGGAACGCCCAACGAACCGCGTGCATCGATCCGTACTTGCGCGCCAACGCCACCGCCTTGCTGCGCGAACGCCCGACGGTCGTGACGAAGGCGAGCGTCACCGACGCGTTCGGTTTCAGCTCGACGCGAGCCATCAAGCTCATCGTCGGATCGATCACCGAGCCGACGCGACCGCGAAGAGGCCCGCGCCGATGCGCGAGCGACAGCGGAGCGTCCGCGTTTCCGGAGCGACCGTAGAACGCGTTGCGATCGGTCTCGCCGCCCGCGAACGCGACCCCGCTTCCCTCGTGGACGAGTCGATGGACGATCACGACGGGTTTTTCGCTCGCGGACTGCGGACGGCGCGCGAAGAGCAGGCCATCGAGATCAGCGACGCGCTCGCTCTCGACGAACATGCTCGAAAATGCCGGGTGCGTCGGCGCCTGCTTCGCGTCGACGAGCACGGGCCTCGCGGCGGTGGTCACGCTGAGATGGCGCGTGCGACTCGTCTCGTTGTGCAGCGTGATGAGCCGAACCTCGACGTCGTCGGTTGGCGCGACGGCGACATCGACACGAGCGGAGATCCCGTGATGGCGCCGGTGGAACTCGGCCTTGTGCATCGCGTACGTCGTGCGTCCGTCCGCGGCCGTCGCGCGAGACACCCGGCCGGTGTCTTCGTCTCGCAAGTAGATCCACACGCCATCTTCGTCGTGCGTGCTGTCGGGTTGGTAGCGCGTGAGCGCGATTCCATTCCAAACGAGACCGCCGCCGCCTGCGTCGGTCAACAGGCTCGTCAAGTTGCCGTTGCTCAACGTGAACGCTTGCGGGCGCTGCGCCTCGGAGGTCCAGGGGCTCGGTGCGTGGAACATCGACGCCTCCGTGATGACTGCGTTCTCGACGCCATCATCCGCGGTGGGCCATTCGCGCGGGACCGTATCGGGCGCGTGCTCGTTGAGCAGCATCTCGCCGCTCTCGATGAGCGGGTCTGCGTGGAAGCGATCGACCATGCTTCGATCGTTCAAGAGGTTTCCGAGCGCGATGAGGAGCATGCCTTGGTGGTGCGCCATGTACGAGTGCACGATCGGAGGCGAGTGACCCACGAGCGCGCGCTCGGGCGTCAGGTCGAGCGCTTCGAACAATCCGTACGTCCCGAGCATCCCCATCGATTCGAGCTCGACCACGTTCTCGGCGACCGCGCGCGGCCGGATCGACACGGCGAGCAGCGATGCGTACGGCGTGATGACGTGATCGTCGTCGAGCCCGCGCTTGAAGCCGAGCCCCGGCACGCCAAACGATCGATACTGATAAACCTCGTGCGCGTCGCGCCGCGCAAACGCGGACTCGGAGATGCCCCACGGGCTCTTGTTCTCTTTGCCGTAGGCGATCTGCGCAACGACCGCGAGCTCGCTCGTGCGCGCGAGCAACGTGCCTGCCTGGCTCCTCATGAAGAGGTTCGGCATGAGGTACTCGAACATGGTCCCGCCCCACGACAAGAGCGTCGGCGCACCGCTCACGGACGTCATCGGTCGACCGAGCGCGTACCAATGCGCCTCGGGCACGTCGCGTTTGACGATCGCGAGATAGCTCGCGAGGCGCGCCTCGGAGGCGAGCAAATCGTAGTGGTGCGCGTCGATGCGATCGAGCGTGGCGTTGTAGCCGATGTGAAAGAGCTTCCGCTCGGCGTCGTATAGAAGTCGAAAGTCCATTCCGCGCGCTTCTTCTTCTGCGCGCGTCGCGAGCGCGATGAGCTCGTCGTGGAGCGCCTGTGCGTTCACCTCTGCGCTTCGAAACGCTTCGACGAGCCGACGCGCGGACTCGTCGAGCGCGGGAGACGCCTCGAGCTCGGCGCGCAGCCTCCGCGCGACGGCTGGGATCTCGTCGAGGCGAAGCGCGCTTGGAAGATCGAGCGTACGCGCCGCGGGTTCGTCTTTCAGCGCGAGCCACGAGAGCAGCGAGTCGAGCTCCTGCTTTTGCTGTTGCAGAGTGTGATCGAGGCTGTCGATCGACGTGCGGAGCGCATGGAGCACGTCGGCTTCGTGCCGATGCGCTCCCGTCTCGAGGAACGCGAGGAGCTCGCGATGGAGCTCCGCGGACATCTCGCCTTCGAGCATGCACAGCGTTGCGTAGGCGTCCTCGGGATGATCGCGACCGTGCAGCACGGCCGCGCGAATTCGCGAGAGGACCGACCGCAGCGAGCCCAACGTGATGTTCGCGACCTTCGCGGTCGACTCGACGATCTCCTCCATGAGATCGACGGAGTCGCCGAGCCCCTCCCACGTTTCGGCGCGAAGAACGGGCGCCGTCGCCGCTTCCTTGCAGCCCTGCTTCAGCGCGAGCAAACACCCGGCGAAGTTGCCGCTGTCCACCGTCGACACGTAATGCGGCAAGAGCGGCTGAAGGTTTTTCGTGTCGTACCAGTTGAGCAGGTGCCCTTGGTAGTGCGACAAACGCGTGATGCTGTCGAACGCTCTACGCAAGCGCAACGACAGCACGCTCGCGCCGATGTAACCGAAGTCGTACGCGGAGAGCGTGGCGACGAGCATCAAACCGATGTTCGTCGGCGAGGTGCGGCGCGCGGTCTGCTCGTGTGGAGCTTCTTGGTAGTTGTCGATGGGCAACCATTGGTCGTTCGGTCCGACGAACACGTCGAAGAAGCGCCACGTCCGCCGCGCGAGCAGCCGGAGCTTCCGGCGCTCGACGGGTCGCAGCGGTTCGGCGCGAGAGCGAAGAGGGAGGCTGATCCAACGCGCGATCTCCGGCGCGAAGAACCACGCCGCTAGCAACGGCGCTGCCACGACGAGAGCCGAAGGCCGACCCCAAGCGATCAGCGCAGCGAGCGCGATCGCGACGAGCGGCGACGCGGCCATCGTCTGCCAGAAATATTTCCGCGGAGCTTTCTTCTCGATTTCGGAAGCGGTCTGCGCGGCGCTCGTCCATTGGAGCAAATGCTTTCGCGTCATTTTTCTCGCGATCACGCGAACGATCGCGTCGGCCACGAGCTCCGCTTCGTATGCGAGAAACGCAATCGCAAGAGCACACCGCCCGAGATTCTCGATGCGCCTGCGCCCGTGCACGAGCGAAGGCGCGAGCGGTGCGAGGAGCATCACGAGCGCGCCGAGCGTCCAGAGGAGCGCATGATCGAGCGGCCAGATCCAACCGACGACGAGGAGCAACAAGAAGAGTGGGCTCGTCAGGCTTCGGCGAAGGTTGTCGACGATCTTCCAGCGATCGATGAGGGCGAGCTGGTTGCGGATGCTCGCACCGGCTGAAGGGACAATCGGAAACACCCACGGAAAAAGCTGCCAGTCGCCGCGCACCCATCGGTGCATGCGCTTCGCGTAGGCAGCGTAGTTCGAGGGGTAGTCCTCGAAGAGGACGATGTCGGTCGCGAGCGCTGCGCGTCCGTGAACTCCTTCGAAGAGATCGTGACTGACGAGCGCGTTCTCCGGGACGCGACCCTCGACGCTGCGTGCGAACGCGTCGACGTCGTAGATGCCTTTGCCGACGTAGATACCCGAGCCGAACAGATCTTGATAAAGCTCGGAGACGGCGTGCGTGTAGATGTCGAGCCCGATGTCGCCCGCGAAGATTCGCGAGAACCGCGTCTGCCGCGAGCTCGATGGCGACGTCTCGATGCGTGGCTGAACGATCGTGTATCCGGAGCTGACGCGTCCCGTCGTTTCGTCGAAGACCGCGCGATTCAACGGATGCGCGAGGACACCCACGAGCCGATGCGCGCTCTCCATCGGAAGCTCGGTGTCGCTGTCGAGCGTGATGACGAACCGAATTCCGTGCAGGGCCTCCGCATCACCGACGTGGCGCGCGTAGCTCGTTTGCGCGTCGCCACGCAGCAGACGATTGAGCTCTTCGAGCTTCCCGCGTTTGCGCTCCCACCCCATGAACCGTTGCTCGGCGGGGTTCCAACGAGGCTCGCGATGCAGAAGATGAAACGGGCCGACGCCATGCTTTCCGTGCTTCGCGTTGAGCGCCGTGATGGCGCGCTCCGCGCTGTCGAGCAGCGCGGCGTCGTCTGGCATCGACTTCGCGTCGACGTCGTCCGTCAGCAGCGCGAATTGAAGCTGCGGATCCGGGTTCGACAGATAGTGCAGCTCGACTTGCCGGATCATTGCGTCGACGTCGCGTACGCGCCCGAGCAGCGTTGGAATCACGACGAGGGTTCGCGCCTCGGGAGAGAGACCTTTCGTGAAGTCGAGCTTCGGTAACGTTCGCGGCCGAATCAATCGCGCGAGCACCGACTGCACGATGGTGACGGCCACGACCGACGCCGGCACTGCGGCGACCATCACGACGAGCGCGATCCAGAGCGGCCGCGCACCCGCCCGCGCGAGATACGCCGCACCGGCGAGCAACGGAAGCGACGTCAGCAGCGCGACTGGCAACAAGTACGCGAGCATCGGCCAACGCGTGACAGCGCGACGCAAGCGCTCGAGACCCGCGGCGCGATAACCAAGCCGCTCTTCGAGCGTGCGCCGCCCGTCGGCGACGAGGTAGTAACCGACGTGTCCCCGGCGCGCGTCGGCTTCGGCTTCGCGTGCGAGCTTGACGGCGAGGTCCGCGACGTCCGGCTCCGCGACGCGCGTGGCCCACGCGAGCGCCTCGACCACTTTGCGGTACGAGTCGCACGTTTCGAAGTCCATGCGCGCGTAGACCTTCGCGGGATCCTCGCGCAACTTGGCTTCGACGCGGCTCGCGTTCGCGAAGAACGTTTTCCAGTCCATCGCGTCGAGCACGCGAAGCGTGCGAATGGCACGCTCCACGCCGGCCTCGGGATCGAGCTCGAGCGCGATGCTCGCCACCAAGCCCTCCGCGCCGAGCGTGTGCAGCTCGTCGAGGAACTGAAGCAGGCGTTGCAAGACGGAGGTCCGCAGCAACGTGGGCAGCGCCCAAAGCTCGGCGATCGTGAGCGGCGTGACCTCTTGGTAAGCCTCGACGAAGCGCTGCAGCGCAACGGCATCGAGCTCGAGGCTGCTCTTCGCGACGAGCGCGCGAGCTACCGCATCGATCCGGAGGAGCCCGTTCGACGGCCCCGACGCGCATCGCGGGAGATGGCGAACGAAGCCGCTCGGAAGGTCTTCATCGACCTGGCGCGCGACGCGGCGAATCAAATAGTAGTTGTCGAGAAACCACTCGACCGTCTTCGGAAGCGTCGCTTCGCCAGCATGGCTCGCCGTCAGGTGCTTTTGAGCGCGTTCGAGCGCGCGCGCGACGGGCGACTCTTCGAAGAGATGCGGCAACGTCAGCGGGGTTCGTTCGAGATCGCGATGCGTTTGCGCGAGCTCGCGTGCATCCGCTTCGAGGGCAACGACCTTCACGCTCGCGGCCGTTGCGGCGTTCGCCGCCACCGCCATCACACAGCACCGGGTGGAAAGCTCGCTCGAAGCGGCGGTGCGTCATCGGTGTCTTCGTTGCGATGTTGCTCGCACTCCGGGACGTCTTGCAAAACGAGAATCGGAACCATCCCGTGGGTGGCAAGGTGCGCCGTGACGCTCCCGAACGATCGCGCCGGATCACACGCGGCGCCATGCGCCGACAGCACGACGAGATCGATGCGCTCCCGCTTCGCGATCTCGAGGAGGCACTGCCGCTCGTTGGGGTGCCGCACGACGAGGGTCCGCACGGACGCGACGTCGCGTGGGACCTGATCGCGCAAACCCTCCAAGTAGAGCTTGGCGCTTGCCTCGAGACGCGTCGCGAGCTCGTGCGCGAGCTTCAGATCTTCGGGCGCGCGCAATACCTCGGTCTGAACGGGTTCTTCGACGATGTGCGCGAGGAGAATCTCAGCGCCGCACGCGTCGGCGATGCGCGCGACGATCGGCAGCACGCTCTCGGTGCGGAGCGACCCGTCGAGCGGAACGAGGATCCGCTTCAGCACGCCCATCCGCGGCGTCGTGGACGACGAGTGCACGATGAGCAAAGAGCCTCGTACCGCCGCCAAGACCTGTTGCGCCGTGCTGCCGAGCGTCTCCGTCACGCCGCCTTCGCCGTGACTCGCAAGCACGATGAGGTCAGCGCCGATCTCGCGCGCGACGTCGACGATGCGTTCGGCAGGACGACCTTGCTCGAGCCGCACCTCGACGGAACGTCCCAGCGCCGCGGATGCTTCTTTCTCGAGCCGCTCGAGATAACCCTGCGCTTCTTGCCGGGAGATCTCCCAACCGAGGGCGAGTGTCGTTTGTGGCCCTGGGTGTTCGGAGCGAGGCTGCATGACGTGCAGCAACGTCACCGTGCTCCCGAACGTGTTCGCGAGTGAAACCGCGTACGGCAGGCATGCTTCCGAGAACGGTGAGCGGTCGAGGCAAACGAGCACGTTGTGCCCGCGTTTCGCGGGGTGATTCGCTGTGGAGCCATTGCCGGTAGCCATCATGGAGGCTGGTGACGTTCAAGAAGCTCGCCAACTCGCGGAATGGCTGCCGAACGCTCGCCTCTCCGAGCAGAGGTGCACGCCTTGCACCACAGGTGCAAAGCCCGCGTTGGCATGCCGGTCGCTTCGCGCAGAGGCGTGTTCGATCTCGATCGATTTCAGCGCGCGGCGTTCTCTTATTTCGTGCGCGAATTCAACGCCGCCAATGGGTTGGTCGCAGACACGTCACGCGCGAACGCACCCGCGAGCATCGCGGTCGTCGGGTTCGCTTTGGCGTCTTATCCAATCGCCGTGGAGCGCGGTTGGATGCAGCGCGCGGAAGGGGTGACGCGCACGCTCGCGACGCTGCGTTTTTTTGCGAACAGCGTACAAAGCAGCGCGCCGGACGCGACGGGATACAAAGGTTTCTATTATCACTTTCTCGATACGAAGACCGGCAAGCGCGTTTGGCAATCGGAGCTGTCGCCGATCGACACTGCGCTGCTCGTCGCAGGCATGCTGACCGCGAGCGTCTATTTCTCGAACGACGCACGAGACGAAGCCGAGATCCGCAATCTCGTGGACGCGCTCTATCGCCGCATCGATTGGCGTTGGGCGCAAAACGACCGCGCGCCGGTTTCGCAGGGATGGAAACCGGAGTGCGGATTCCTGCACTATGGATGGGAGGGATACAACGAGGCGGCGATTCTCTACGTGCTTGGTTTGGCGTCTCCAACGCATGGGATCGCGCCCGAGAGCTTCCGCGCGTGGACGCTCACGTACCAATGGGAAAATCTCTACGGCCACGATTTTCTCTATGCAGGCCCGCTGTTCGTCCATCAATTCTCTCACGCATGGATCGACTTCAGAAACATCCGTGACCGCTTCATGCGCGAAAAGCAGAGCGACTATTTCGAAAACACCATTCGAGCCGTCCACGTTCAGAGAGAATACGCGCGACGCAACCCACACGAGCTCGATGGATATGGCGAGCAGTGCTGGGGACTCAGCGCCGGCGACGGACCCGAGGGGCTCGGTTACTCCGCGCGCGGCGTGCCCTATGGGCCCGACGACGGAACGCTCGCGCCGTCGGCGACGCTCGCGTCACTCCCCTTCACCCCAGACATCGCACTAGCGGCCTTGCGCGCCATGTGCGAGCGATATCCAAGTATCGCCATGGATGACATGTTGGTGAGCGGTTTCAACCCAACACGCCATTGGGTCTCGCCGGGCCACTTCGGCCTCGATCAAGGCATCGTGTTGTTGATGATCGAGAATCATCGATCCGAGCTGATTTGGAAGCTGATGCGGCAATGCCCTCCGATCGAATTGGGTCTGCGGCGTGCTGGTTTCCGCGGGGGATGGCTCTAATGCGTTATACGTTCGTCGTCGTCGGCGGGGGTCCGACCGGAATCATCGCGGCCATGCGAGCGGCGGCGATGGGCGCGAAGGTGGCGCTCGTCGAACGCGGCGCGCTCGGCGGAGTTTGTTTGAACGTGGGCTGCATTCCCTCGAAGACGCTCATCACGACGTCGCGGCTCGTGGCCGACATGCGCAATGCCGAGCACTTCGGGGCTCGAACACTCGGGGCGATCGACGTCGACTTCGCCGCAGCGATGGACCGCGTCAGGCGGATTCGCGCACGCATCGCGCGCGGGTCGTCACCCGATCAGCTCGGTGCGGCAGGCATCGACGTGTACCGAGGTGAAGCGCGCTTCGTGGATGCGCGCGCCGTGCGCGCCTGTGGGCAGACGCTGCGCTTCGAGAAGGCGCTCATCGCGACGGGCGCGCGACCCGCCCCGCCGACGATTCCCGGCCTCGCCGCAGCGGGATATCTGACTTACGAAAGCGTCTTCGACCTTCGCCTGCGTCCAACGCGTTTGCTCGTTCTCGGCGGCGGTCCGCAGGGTTGCGAGCTTGCGCAAGCGTTTTGCCGATTGGGATCGCGCGTGACGCTCGTGCAAGACGAACCGATGTTCTTGCGCCAAGAGGAGCGCGACGCGGCGCAGATCCTGTCGGGCGTTTTTTCGCGCGAGGGGATGAACATCCATCTCAACACTCGCGTCGCGAGCGTTCGCGTCGAAGGACAATCGAAGATCGCCGAGCTCGTCACCGACGACCACAAGAGCCACGTCGAGGTCGACGAGATCTTCGTCGGCATGGGTCGCGTCCCCAACGTCGATGGTTTGCAGCTCGAAGCCGCCGGCGTCGACTACCACCCGAGATCCGGAATCCTCATCGACGACTTCATGCGCACGACGAACCGGCGCGTCTACGCAGCTGGCGACGTGGTCTTCGAGCGCAAGTTCATTCACATCGAGGACGCATCGGCGCGGCTCGTGGTTCACAACGCGCTCGCGTTCGGTCGCGCGAAGCTGAGCGCGTTGACGATTCCGTGGTGCACCTTCACCGACCCCGAAATCGCGCACGTCGGAATGTACGTTCATGAGGCGCGCGAGAAAGACATTCCGGTGAAGACGTTCACCGTTCTCATGCACGACGTCGATCGTGCGATCACCGATGGCGAAGAAGATGGCTTCGTCAAATTGCACGTGAAGGAAGGCAGCGACGAGATCCTCGGCGCGACCGTCGTCGCGCGCCATGCCGGCGAGATGATCAACGACATCTCCCTCGCGATGACCGCGAAGATGGGTCTTCGCTCCTTGGTTCGCGTCATTCGCGCGTACCCGACCCAAGCCGATGCGATCAGGATGGCCGCGGACGCTTACGACACGACACGCCGGCGTACGATCCTCGAGCGATTGCGCACGAGGCTCGTGAAGTGGTCCTGGCGAGCTGCTCTACGATGAGCGCGCGCACAGCAAGAGATCGCGCACTTTGGTCGGACGCACCGACGGGTATCGATCGTTGTCGATCGGCGAGAGCTTGCCGCGACCGCTCGCCATGTCGCGCACGTATTCGCAAATAAATAACGACGCCCGCGCCGGCAGGAGCCAGCAGCGCGGACGTCGTTTGCTCTACGAAGCTTCGGTCAGTGGGTCAGCGAGATGTCCACGCGGCGATCGATCGCCCACGTGGTCTCGTCGGTCCCGACAGCATCGCGCTCACCGCGCGAGGTCCGCTGCATCTGCTCTTCCGTGATGCCGAGCTGCCCGAGGTACGACGCGACGCTCTTCGCGCGGCGCATGCCGAGCGCGTCGTTGTATTGCACCGTGCCGCGCGGGTCGGCGCGACCCACGAGGGAGAGGCCCGATCCACTGAGCAGGCCGCTCGTGAAGCACTCCGCGATCCGGCGAAGGATCGTGTAGTCAGCCGGCAAGAGATCGCTCTTGTCGAACTCGAACTTCGGCGCATTGTCGACGTCGAGATCGAGGTTGCAGAGATCGATGATCTCCTCGGACACGTTGATCGACGGGCTCACGGGCCGGAGGTCCTGCGGCTGCTTCTGAGGAGGAGGCGGCGTCACGACCGTGCTCGTGACCTGGGTCTCCGTTGCGGGCGCCGGGTGCGACAAGAGCTCGTGCCTCGTCGTCACGTCGAAGCGCGCTTGCAGACCCGCGAACACGAACGTGCTCACCGTTGGATTCGTCATCGATTGCGAGGTCGCGCCGTTCACCGACTGCCAGAGCGGCAGGGTGAGGTCCGCGCCGACCACCGGCGCGATGGCAACGTCCTTGTCGACGCGGATATCCACGCCGATCGTGAGCTTGGCGAGCTCGAAGCCGTGTGTGAGAAGGTTTGGGCTGGGCTCTTGTTGGTTCTCCCAGAGGAGGCGATAGCCAGTGCCGAGTTGGATCCATGGATCGGTTCGCGTGTACGGCGACACGTGATACGTCGCGGCGATGCCGGGCGTGAAACCGCGAGCGGTCGACGCGCGTTCGGCATTGAACTCTTGATACTGGCCGACGATACCGACGGCCCAATGCGGGTCGATGCGATATCCAATTCCGAGATCGACTGCAAATCCTGGCGTGATGACATTTCCAATGTTGACGCCTTGTTGCATCGATCCGAAGCCTTGGGTGTAGCCACTTCCGACGACGATCTCGAGCGCCTTTGCGGGCGCGAGTAGGGGCTCTTCGAAGTAGCTCTTCTTTTCTTGTGCACGAGCTTGCGTCGTAGACGCAAGAGCGACGGCGACAGCGACGACTGTCGTGAGTTTGGGGTTCATGGCACGGCTCCTTGTGGTGGTATGCCGGACGACTACTGCATCCGATATGCCACTTACTACGACCGTGTTTCCAGCGACTTCGACGTACATACACTGCAGTGCATTCCGCCCGGACGAACGCATTTCGCTTAGAACATGCGGGTTTTCTGCACGTCTTTCACGATGACGTTCGCAAACGTCTCGACCGCCTCATCCAATGACTCGGGCTCGTTGCTCCGCGTCACGGCGGACCAAACGCGCTTTTCCGTTTTGACGTCGTATAGAGTCGTCTCGAGCACGTACTTCTTCGTTTGATACGCATACGAAGGAGAGGTCACTACGCTATAGCTGTGCGAGTAATACGCTGGCCAGTTGTCCGCATATCGCGGATAGTCGACCGCGGGCGAACCATAGGTCTCGGTCTGCTCCGGCACGACCACCGTTTCCAGCTTCACGTCGACGAGGTGGGTCACCATCACCGAGTCGCGATCGCTGCTCGGCAGCTTCTCCCGGAGCACGTCGACCGTGAGGTCACGTTCCGCGAAGCTCGAGTGGCTCGCGACGGCGTCGATGCCGATGCCGCGCAACCCGCGAACGAGCTCATCCTCGATCTTCAGACGAATCATGGGCTGGCTCGCGACCGCGACGACGAGCGGCTTTCTGAGTGACCCACTCTTGTACGAGTCGTCGTGCCATGATCGAACGAGCGACGTGGACGACGTACACGACACGACGAGCGCGAGCACGGCGCCGAGCGCGACCTGCGCCTTCATCGACGCACCGCGGGGAACGGCGTCATGATCCTGTCGACGGTCTGCGTGAGCCGTTTGGTATCGATCGAGCCCGTGCCCTTGATTTCGCCGGACGCAATCCCGTGCCACACGTGCACGCGCGTCTTGGTGTCGAACGCATCGATGACGATCGCGCCTTCGGGGACCTCGATGGTCTCTTCGCGGTCACCGGAGATGACGACCGAGCTTCGCGACAGCGAACGCGTCTTCTGGGTCTCGCGCCGTCCGACGGCGATCACGACGACGACGTCGGCGTCGCTCGGCACTTCGACCCAACCTTTTTCGGTCAGCGAGCGAAGCACCATCGGCTTCATCAAGAGCTGCACCTCCGCGGCCGGCTGAGTCACCTCGTAACCGGAAGGGGCTTCGCGCGGGAACTCGAGCGTGAAGGTGCGGTAGCGATCGAACGAAGAGATCGACGCGCTCGTCGTCTCGACGGCAGGACTCGGCATGCCGCACGCGGCGAAGCATGCACAGAGGACCAGACTGCGAATGAAGGTGACCATGCAACCACATGGTGCAAAGCAGAGGCCGCCTCGTTCGCAGCGGCAATCGCGCAATCGCATTGAAGCAGCGCGAATGCGCGAGCGCACGGCGTTCGTCGCGGGTGCTGAAATCGCGCGCCAGCGCGGCGTGCATCTTGCTCACTATTTTATCGTCATGAAACCGCATCGCACTCTCGGGCTAGCTGTTGTGCTGGCGCTCGTTGCATGCGAGCCGTACGAGCTCGTCCCCGTCGACCCGTACAACTATGTCACCAGCGGCAACGTCGCTCCCAATTCCGTCGGCAACGACATCACTCCTGGTGGAGTCGCCGCCGATTACCCGATTCCGAAGGACTCGCCACGCGGCGACCTGCGCATCGCGTCGTATGGGCTCGTCGACGTCGGACCGCAATCGCAGTCGGACAAACGCATCCAAGCCGTTCATCTGCGCATGACGGTCATCAACAACAGCGATCTTCCGTGGACGCTCGACACGCGCCAGCAGCGCATCGATGTCGAAGGCTACGGCACGAGCGTCGCGGCGTTCGCGTCCGCCAACGCGGGCTCGTCACCGCCGACGATCACCGTGCCAGCGAAAGGCAAGCGCGTGGTCGATCTCTTCTTCCCGCTCCCGGCTCAGCTCCAAAAAGCGGAGCAGCTCCCCGCTCTCGAAGCCGTGTGGAGCGTGCAAACGGACGACGAGCTCGTGACCGATCGCACGCCGTTCGAGCAGATCGCCGTTCAGCCGCCAGCGACGTACGACGCGACCTACGACTACGGGCCGGACTACTACTGGGGACCGCCGTATTGGTACAATCCGTATTACGCGGAGTACGGGTTCGGTCTCACGTTTCCGTTTTACTTCGGATACGGATATCCGCTCTACGTTCACCACCACGGGTACTACGGGCATTTCGCGCACCACGGGTACTATGGATACGCCCATGGCGGGTACTATCATGGTTACCCGTATGGCGGTTATTACCACGGGTACAGCCACGGCGGTTACTATCGCGGTTACCCATACGGCGGCGGTTACTATCGTGGTTATCCCGGTGGCTACTATCGCGGAGGTTATCCGCACGGCGGTTACCCGGGTTATCCGCAACAGCACTACGGCCATCCGAGCGGCGGTCATCCCGGTGGCGGTTTCCACCCCGGTGGCGGCGGCCACGGCGGTGGACACGGTGGCGGTGGGCACGGCGGTGGCGGCGGCCACCGTTGATGCAAAGCCACTAGCGAAACGGCCATACCATCGTGCCCAACGTGAACGTGACGATCTCCCCTTCCGGTCGTGACGTCACGGCGAAGTCGTGTTCGTAACGCACGGCGAGACGGCTGCGAATCGATGGGATCACCACGTCGATCTCGGGGCCGAGACCCCATGCGCGATCGCGCGCGCCTCGCAGCACGTTCGGCAAATCGCTCCCGACATCGTCCGTCACCTGCTGAAGCCAATAACCGGCGATGCCTACGGTCACGACGTGGCAGAACGTCTTTCCGAAGCCGCCTTGAGCTTGGAGTGTGTCGCCACGCGTGATGTCGATCTGGCGCTTCTGCAAATTGGTGTCGTGGCTCACGAGCGCCGAGAGCGTCCACGTGCGCGCTTTGTCGAAATGGATGGTGCCACCGATCGAGACTTGATGCGTCCAGAACCCGCGACCGATTCCGCCGCTCCCAGCGGGCTCGAATCGCCCGGTAGGCACGTAGATCGCATAGGCGATGACCATGTCGAAACGTTCGACGCGCCAACCGATCTTGATCGGCGAGACGAACACGTCGCCGAGCCCGAAGCGATCGATGCTCGCAAAGGGGTTTTCCGTGTTCAGCGTGACGTGCGCCATCGGAAGCCCGATCGACGCCGTGTACGAAATCGGCAGCTTCTTCGGGAGATCGAACGTGACCGACGCGCCGAAGACGCCAGCGAACGCGTCGAGATCGAGACCGACCGGCACGTGGTTGCCGTTGCGATCGGCGAGCGTGCTCGACTGATAGACAGCAAACGTATCGACGAGCGCGATGCCCGCGGTGGGCTTCGATCCAGCGTCGAGCCCGATCGTTCCGAGCACTTTGTGTCCAACGTCTTCTGCGCGCGCAGGCGATGCAACGCAAAGCGCGAGCAAGACAAGATCGATGAGCTTCGTTCGACACACACGTCGACGTCGTGCAAGAGCCGTACTCGTTGGCAATGCGCTCAGCGCGGCACGTTCCAGATCAGCGTCATCGCTGCGCCTCCCGCGGCGAGCAAAACGCTGTCGGTCGAGAACGCGATGCCGAGCGGCGCGTCGTTGTGTCCGAGGAGCGTGCCGATCTTCTGCGCCGACGCGCTGTCGTAGACGCGGATGGCGTGATCGCGCGTCGCGATCGCAAGCAGGCTTCGATCGGGCGAGAACTTCAACGCGGTGATCGTGTCGGGCATGGTGATGACCGCGGTGACCTTTCCATTCGCGCCCTGGTGAATCGTTGCTTGGCCGAAGTGGTCGGCGCACGCGACGAGGCCCGCGTCCTCGGTCGCGGTGCACTGATCGACCGCCGCCTCCGCGATGGTCCATCGACGCGTCTCACGGCGCGACGACGCGTCGTAGAAGCGCACGGTCCCGACGTCCGACCAAGTGACCGCCGGTCTTGCGCAGCGACGAGCCATCGAACGTCATCAGCGCGCCGCCGACGGACGCAATCAACTTCGAGCTGTCGGGTGAGAACTGCAGCGCGCGAATCGGTGCGTCCATCGTGAAGTCCGTCGCGGCCGCGTGACGCCCCGTCTCCGCGTCCCACAGCTTGATCCTCCCGTTCGCCGCCGCTGCGATGTACCTCCCGTCGGGCCGAAACGCGAGGCTCGTCACATTTTCGGTGTTCGCGAACGAGCTGGTCGCCGAGGTCGCATGATGAGGGAAGGCAGCTGCATCCACCGTGCCTCTCGAGACACGCAATGCGTGCACGCGCGCGCAGATTCTCAGTTCACTGGGCCGTTGGGCAGATATCCCAAATACGCAGCAGTCTGGTTCGGCACGCCGAACGCGCAGAGGCATCCGCCGAGAGACAAGCCATTGGCGACGAAATTCGACGCGGCGCCTGCCGCGTTCGGGTCGTTGACGACTGCCATGTAGGGGCGACTGTAGCCCGCGTAATACACCTTACCGTCCGGCGCGAGCTTCGCGGCGGCGAGACCGGTGCCGCCGAGGCTCGTCTCCGTGCTCGTATTGAGATCGTATTGATACGCGACGCCGCTCCATCCTTCGGTGCCGCGCACGTAATACAATTTGGTTCCGTCGCCGGAATATGACGCGTGGAACCCGAGATCGCCCGTCACGATCTGCTTCACGTTGCTGAGCTTGCCCGTCGATCGATCGATTTGCGCGGTGGCGATCTGGCCGTTCGTGCCGCTCTCGTTGATCGCGAGGACGACGTGGTCGTAGTCGTACGAGTGATTGATCGCCGAGCGCAGCACCGTGCCCGTCAAACCGGTTTGCGACGTGACGGGCGTCGTGCTCACGCCGGTCTGCGACACCAAGAACGCGTTGACCGCGCCCGCGCCCGCGTAACCAAGCACCCAGAAATCCGTGTTGTTCGTGTGCGGCACGACGTCGAGCGCTTCACCGACGTTGCCCGTGAAGAGCGGTTGGTTCTTGTTCGTGACGGTGCCGTGCACGCCTTGTCCGAGATCGATGGTCGAATAGTAAATCGAGCCGGTGGTCGCGGTGTCGTCGGTGTAGTTCACGCTGAAGACGTAAAACGATCCGCCGTCGCTCCCGTACATCGGTGTGATGAGCGCGGGTTCGCTTGCACTGGGTTGCCCGTTCACGCCCGTTCCGTTCGCGAGCGCGTTGTTGTCGAAGCCGTTGAAGATGCTGATGCCGTCCGTATAGAAGAGGAGCTGTCCGCTCGTCGGGTCGGTGAAGACGGCGGTGCCCTCGAAGCCCGTCGCCGTCGCGACTGGCGGGCCGCACGTCACGACCGGCGCGCCGCCATCGACTGCGGTGCGAAAGTCGATCAGAAAATCTTTGTGGCCGTTCACCGCTTCGCCGGTGATGAACCACACTTGCTCGAGCGTGAGGCTGCTGACGGGTTTCGGCGTCGTGCCGCCGTCGGTGGTCGAGCCCTCGCCGAACGCGACGTCGGGGAATTGCACGACGTCGTTCGTCGTCGTCGTGTCGGTCGACGCGTCACCCGGTTTGAACGTGTCGTCGCCCGAACCGCAGCTCGCCGCGATGCCGAGCACCCACGCCGTTGCGAGACCACCCACCCAAGCTCGTCTCATCCGTGGAGACTAGCATCATTGCTCCGGCACCGCCGCTCCGGTCGCGGCGGGATCGAGCACGCTGCCGATGTTGCTCACCACCGCATCGCGCGTTCCCAGCTGACCGGTCACGCCGCCGAGGAAATTCCACTCGATGAACTTCACGAGGCTCGAGTGCTCCATCACGACGTGCGAGACGAAATTCTTCTTCGCGAATTTTCCCGTCGCCAAAAATGGAACGCGCGTTCCGTACGGTTTCCCGTCGACCGCGCTCGCGCCGGGCGGAGTCACGTGATCGAAATATCCACCGCCCTCGTCGTACGTGAGGAGCACGAGCGTCGCGTCGCGGTAGCGTGATGCGGCCACGGCGGCGAGCGCGTTCGCGACGTACGCAACGCCGATCGACAGCTTCGCGAGCTGACCGGCGTGCTCGCTCTTGTATCCAGCTGCGCGCACGAACGACACCGCGGGGAGCGTGCCGTTTTGCAAATCGGAGAGGAACTGCGCGTCGTCGGCGATGTGTGCGGGCACGTCGCGCGTCGAAGGGTAGTACTCGAACGGCACGTCGCTCGGATCGAACGTGCACGGATAGAAATTCAGCGCGCTCGTGCAATCGTCGGGACGCACCGCGCACGTGCCCTGCGCGACGGCCGCCGCCTGCGCCGCATAACCGCCCGAGTAATACGTCCACGGAACGTTCGCTGCGGTGAGCAGATCGCCGATCGTCTGATCGGTGTACTGCATCTGCACGGCGCTCGTGATGCTGCACGAAACGCCGACCGCGCCTTTCGGACCAAACGCGTTGTCCTGAAAGACGAAGTTTGCGCGCACCATGTACATGTCGTTCGACGAGCTCTGACCGATGATGGGTTGAAAATATCGATCGCCCATCGCGCCCGCCGCCGCGAGGTCCCAATACGGTTTGACGATCGCTGGATCGCTCACGACGACGTTGCGCGGATCGCCGCACGGACCGGGGCCGCCGTATTTGTCCATCGCGCCGTTGTCCATCTCCGCGGTTTCGCACGACGACGTGTGATCCGGATCGTGCGTGCCGAGCGCGGCGTCGTCGAGCACGCCGAGCGCGACTCCGCTCGGATCCATTTGCGGCGCCGCTTCGCAGCACGCGGGTCCGTCGTTGCACGTCGGGTTCGAGCCGGGCGCGGCGGTGCAGTAGCGACCGAAGTGGTTGTCGAACGTATGATTCTCTTGAACGACGATGACGACGTGCTTCACGTTCGTCTGCGGACACGGTCCCGCGCACGAATCATCGACGGGCGGAAGCGGCGCATCGACGGCAGCATCGGCTCCGCCATCCAAGACCGTCGCGGGCGAGGAGCACCCGCTCACGGCGATGACACACGCAAGACACCGTGCTGCCTTCATCCCGTGATTGTGTCATCTTCCCGGCCATGAGCGACGACGACAAGAAGGACGACGAGAAAGAGGATCCGGTCGAAGACTTGAAGAAGGGCGTGGGGCTTCTCCTCCGTGCCGCGAAGTCCGCGGCGCAAGGCGCGGCGCACAAAGCGAAGGACGTCGGTCACGCCGAGAAGGTCGAAAAAGCCTTCAAAACCGGCGTTGAAGACCTCCAGAAGACGTTCGAGCGGCTTCAGTCCGACAAGGTCGAAGGCGCGCTCAAGACGAGCCTTCAAGAGATCGGCCGCGCGTTCGGCAACGTCGCGCAGACCCTCGAGCGAGAGTTGCGCGACGACAAAGACAAAAAATCGTGAGCAACGAAAACGTAAACGTGTAAAATTCCATTCATGTCATTGGGCTTGCGCTCTTGGGTGGGCTTAGCAGCGGTGTGCGGGGCGTGTGGCCTCGTACGGTTGATTTCGGGATGCAGCGGAGACAGCGGCAATCAGCCTGACGCGACGGCCGACAACACGGTGACGTGCGGCTCGCCGCTCACCATGTGCTCGGGCACGTGCGTCGACCTGAACGCCGACCCGAACAACTGCAGCACGTGTGGCAAGACGTGCAAGAACGGCGAAGTCTGCAAGACCGGTCAGTGTCTTCTCACGTGCGGCGGCGGATCGTTCAAGTGCGACGCGGGCTGCACCGACTTGCTCGGCGATCCGAACAACTGCGGCGGCTGCGGCGTCGTGTGCGACCCCGGCCACGTCTGCAACGACGGCGGCTGCGCGCTCTCGTGTCAAACGGGTTACCAAGAGTGCCCGAACGATGCGGGTCAATCCATTTGCATCAACCCCAAGGGCAACGACTTCAACTGCGGCAAGTGCGGAACCGTGTGCACGAACGGCACGCGCTGCGAGGGTGGAGTTTGCGGCATCACGTGTCAGACGGGCCTCTCGGTTTGCACGGTGGACGAAGACGCGGGTGATGGCGGCACCGTGTCCGTCGATCGCTGCGTCGACTTGATCGTCGATACGAACAACTGCGGCGGCTGCGGCAACACCTGTGAAGGCGGCACGTTCTGCTCGCCAACGGACGACGCAGGCGATGCCGGGTGCGGCCTCGGCTGCTTCGGCGGCACGCTGCTCTGCAGCGGGCGATGCGTCGATCCCAAGATCGATCCTTACAACTGTGGTTCGTGCAACTTCGCATGCGACGGAGGAAAGTCATGCGTCAACAAGCAGTGTCAGTGAAGAAGATCGCGCGCAATGTGGGTGTGTGCGTCTTCTTCGCCGTCGTCTCTGCGGTCTTAGGCATCAACTGTAGCGGCGGAGGCGGCACGCCCGATGGCGGCACGAACGTCGACGCGACGACGAACCCGTGCGGTCCGGGCACTGCGATTCAGTGCAACGGCGTGTGCGTCGACGTGCAGAGCGACTTCCAGAACTGCGGCACGTGCGGAACCGTTTGCCCGAACGATCAAGTCTGCTCGCACGGCAAGTGCGCGGTCGTCTGCGGCGGCGGCTCGGTTCGATGCGGAAACAACTGCGTCGACGTGAAGGCCGATCCGAACAATTGCGGCGGCTGCGGGACCAAGTGCGCGAGCGGACAAGTCTGCAACAACGCGACGTGCGCGCTCACGTGTCAACCAGGCCTCACCGATTGCCAGGGCGGCTGCGTCGACCTCACGAACAACGACTCGAACTGCAACGCGTGCGGCGCCGTGTGCGCGGACGGAACGCAGTGCGTGAGCTCGACTTGCCAAGCGACGTGTCAGGCGGGTTGGTCGAGCTGCGCGGTCGGCGATAGCGGCACGACGACGTGCGTCGACACGACCAACGACCCGAACAACTGCGGCACATGCAACAACGCGTGCCCGAACGGATACTTCTGCAGCCCGCCAGGCGATGGCGGCACGCCGGGTTGCGGCCTCAACTGCGCCGGCGGAACCACGCTCTGCGGAAATGCGTGCGTCGACGAGACGCTCGACCCGAACCACTGCGGCGGATGCAATACGACGTGCACCGGCAACACGCCGACGTGCACCAACGCGCACTGCTGCGGCACTGGGCTCGTCTACTGCAACGGCGCGTGCAACTCGCTCTCGACTTGCATCCTCAACAGCGGCGGCAAGATCGCCGCAGGCCCGTACTTCACCTGCGCGATCAATCCGGGCGGCGCGGTCTACTGCTGGGGAGAGAACAGCAGCTACGGTCAGCTCGGAAACAACACGACGAGCAACGCGACGACCGCGAGCGCGGTGACGACGCTCACGAGCGGAACGGCTTCGCTCGCGGCGGGCAGCGACCACGTGTGCGCGATCACGTCGGCGGGCAAGGCGTACTGTTGGGGAGACGGCTACGAGGGCATGCTCGGAAACAGCGCATCGACCTATTCACTCGTGCCCGTGGCGGTGACGGGCATCACCACGACGGGTCTTCGCGCCGGCGCGAGCGAATACGCTTCGTGCTTCGTGCTCAGCAGCGGCGCCGTCAACTGCGCAGGCTACGAGTACTACGACGAGCTTCCGACGGGCACGGCGAACTACACGTCGACGATCATCAACGCGCCCGCGGCGACGAAGATCACGTCGGGTGCGGTCTCGATCTTCGGCGGCATCGGTCAATCGGAGTGCGCCATCCTCGGCAGCGGATCGGTTCAGTGCTGGGGCGACACATCGTACGGTCTCGGCGACGGCTCATCGACGTTCACGAGCACGCCCGTCACGGTCAGCGGCATCACCAATGCCGCATCCGGCAGCGCGTCGTACGATCACCAGTGCGTCGTCACCCAGTCGGGCCAGCTCAAATGCTGGGGCTACAACGGGTACGGCGAGCTCGGCACCGGCTCGACGACGCCCACGACGTCCGCCACGCCACTCACCGCGTCGCTCAGCGGCGTGGTCGCGGCATGCGTCGGCTACAACCATACGTGCGCAGTCACGACGGCAGGCGCGGTTGAGTGCGTCGGCTACAACTATTATGGCCAGCTCGGAAACGGCAACACGACGCAAACCCCGACGTGGCAGACGACCATCTCGAGCGGCGCTGTTGGCGTGACGTGCGGCAACTACCATACGTGCGCGCTCATGGCGAACGGCAAGGCGCAGTGCTGGGGTTACAACTACTACGGTCAATGCGGCAACGGCACGACCACGCAATCGCCGCCGTACGGACTGACGTCACCCGTGCTCGTCTCGAACTTCTAGCGCAGTCACGTTTGACGAGATCGAGTTGCTCAGCCATAAGGCCGAGATGACTCGACTGTTGAAGCGCGCACTCGTCGCACTCGGCTTCGTAGTCGCGGCGGCGAGCTGCGCAAACAACGGCCTCACGCCGAACGACGGTGGCACGGACGCGTCCGTCATCGGTCCGTGCGGGCCGGGCGTCAACGCGATCTGCGGCGGCACCTGCGTCGACACGAACAGCGATTTCCAAAACTGCGGCGTATGCGGCAAGGTGTGTCCGTCGGATCAAGTCTGCTCGCACGGCCAGTGCGCGACGGTGTGCGGCGGCGGCAGCGTGCGTTGCGGAAATGACTGCGTCGACACGTCGTCCGACGTGAAGAACTGCGGCGGCTGCGGAGCTCCGTGCGCGGGCGGGCAAGTCTGCAACAAAGGAACGTGCGCGGCGACGTGTCAGGCGGGCCTCACGAACTGCAACGGCGATTGCGTCGACATCACCCAAAACGACGACAACTGCAGCGCATGCGGCAGCGCGTGCCCGGGCGGCCAAGTCTGCTCGAACAGCCAGTGCATCGCGACGTGCCAGTCGGGTTGGACGTCGTGCGCGGTGGGCGACGCAGGCGCGACGACGTGCGTCGACACGCAGCACGATCCGCAGAACTGCGGCGCGTGCGGCACGCCGTGCACGCAAGGCTACTTCTGCTCGCCCATGAACAACGTCGGCACGTGCGGACTCTTGTGCGCCGGCGGTACGTCGCTCTGCGGAAGCGCGTGCGTCGACGAGTCGATCGATCCGAACCACTGCGGCGCTTGCACCACCGTCTGCAACGGAAACACGCCCGTGTGCACGGGCGCGCACTGCTGCGGCGTCGGGCAGGCGTACTGCGGCGGGTGCGATTCGGTCACGAACTGCATCAAGAAGAGCGGCGGCGCGATCGCCGCCGGCTTCGGTCACACGTGCGCGATCAGCGTGCTCACGGGGAAGTTGAAGTGCTGGGGATTCGGCGACGACGGCGAGCTCGGCGACGGCAATGGAACGTCGAGCTCATCGCCCGTCGTCGCCGGGCTCAGCGGAACCCCCATCTTCGTCGGCAGCGGCAGCGCGCACACGTGCGCGATCGTTCAAGGCGGCGCTGCGTATTGCTGGGGATACGACTACGACGGCGAGATGGGCAACGGCACCACGCAGACCTTTCAAGTCGTCTCGCCGGTGCAGGTCAGTAACATCACGAACGCCACGCGAATCGACGGCGGCGGCGATCACGCGTGCGCGATCGATGGCGGCGCGTTGAAATGTTGGGGCGGAAACTTCTACGGCGATCTCGGCAACAACGATCCGTTCACCGAGCAAGACTCGCCCATCTCGACCGGCCTGAGCTCCGTGATCGATGTGAACCTCGGCATCGGTTACAGCTCGTGTGCGGTCCTCAGCGGCGGCACGGTCGACTGTTGGGGCGACGATCAATACGGGCAGTGCGGCGATCCGAACCTCGCGGAGGACGACACGCCGTTCACCGTGAGCCTCGCCAAAGCGGCGACGGCGATTGCCCTCGGCTCGGAACACGCGTGCGCCATCGTGACGGGTGGCGACGTGTACTGCTGGGGAGACGACTCGTACGGCGAGCTCGGCGACGGCAACACGGCCACGCAGACGAGCACGCCCGTGCAGGCCAACGTCAGCAACGTGATCGCGCTCGCCGCGGGAGGCGACGGATTCGACTGGGACCACACGTGCGCGCTCCTCAGCTCCGGTGCGGTGAAGTGTTGGGGCTCGAACGACTACGGACAGCTCGGTGACGGAACGAACACGAGCAACCCATCGCCCGTGACGCCCATCGCCAGCAACGCCGTCGCGATCGCCGCGGGCGAGCGACACACGTGCGTGCTCAAGGGCGACGGCACCGTGTGGTGCTGGGGATACAACGGCGACGGAGAGCTCGGCGATGGCACGAACACCGATTCGAACGTCCCCGTCCAAGTCCAAGGCTTCTGAGCTTGCCGCTCGCGTCCCGCTCGGTTAGTCCGGGCGCGTGAAAAAGATCGCGCTCCTTCTCCCGCTCACGCTCTTTCTCGACGCGGGCATCACCGCGCGCGCCGATGCGCCGCTCGCGATGCAGGTCGCCGCGCAAACGTACAAACCCACCTCGATGACCGTCGACACGCTCGACAACGGTCTTCGCGTGGTCGTCGTACCGATGGCGGGCGCGCCGACGGTTGCATTCTACACGCTCGTCATGGCGGGCTCGCGCGACGAGGTCGAGCCCGGCCGCAGCGGCTACGCGCACCTCTTCGAGCACTTGATGTTTCGCGGCACCGACAAAGTCCCCGCCGCCGACTACGAAAAGAAAATGCAGGCGCTCGGGTCGGACAACAACGCGTTCACGACCGACGACTTCACGTTCTACGTTCCGCTCGTGCCGAAAGACAGCCTCGCGGATCTCGTTCCGCTCGAGGCCGATCGCTTCGAGCATTTGAACGTCGCGCCCGCGCCTTACAAAGACGAAACGGGCGCGGTCGCGGGCGAGTTCGCGAAAGACTTCTCGAACCCATGGTGGGCGATGGACGAAGCGATCCGCGAGATCGCATTCACGCAGCACACGTACGGGCACACGACCATCGGCTACAAACGCGACGTCGACGCGATGCCGCAGAATCACGCGTACTCGAAGACGTTCTTCTCGCGCTTCTACGTTCCCGACGACTGCGTGATCTTCGCGGTGGGCGACGCGCCGCGCGAGAAGATCCTCGAGCTCGTGAAGCAGAACTACGGCGACTGGAAGGGCAAGCGCGCGCAGCCCGTCATCAAGACGGAGCCCGATCAAACCGCGCCGCGCCGCCGCGACATGACGTGGAAAGGCCCGACGACGCCGCGCATGTTACTTGGGTACAAAGTTACCAGCGCGCGAGACAAGCTCGCGGACGCGGCGGCGCTCGGCGTGCTCGTGACGCTCGTCTTCGGCGAGCCGGGCGACCTCTATCAAAAGCTCGTCGTGAAGGATCAGAAGGTGATCGAGCTCGGCGCGGATCCGGACGAAGCGCTCCACAAGGATCCAGGCCTTTTGCGCATGGACGTGAAGCTCAAAGAAGGAACGGGCTTCGACGAGATCATCGCGGCGATTCAAAACGCGCTCGACGCGGTCGCGCAGGGCAAGATCGACGAGCAAGAGCTCGCGTCGGCCCGCAGCCACCTCACGAGCTCCATCACGCTCTCGATGCAGACGCCGGGCGCGGTCGCCGAGCGGCTCGCGTTCTTGACCGCCGCGACGGGCGACCCGCGCGGGTTCGATCGCTACATGAGCGCGGCGATGAGCGTGACGAAGGACGACGTCGCGCGCGTCGCGAAGATGCTCGTGCCGAACAGACGGAACATCGTGACGCTCTCGCCGCCGAAGAAAGCGGGTGGCAAATGAAAACGGCGCCGCTCTTCATCGTCGCGCTTGCGATGGCATGCAACGATCTTCCACCGGTCAACGTTCCCGGGCCGACGACGGCGCGGCCCGCGGGGGCGAACGTCGAGTCGCCGCAGTCGCCCGCGTCGGTCGCGTCGCTCGCGCGGAGAAATCCGGATGCGCGCGTCGTCGCGTTTCGCATCGTCTTCGACGCAGGCTCGTCGGAGGATCCGCCGGGCAAAGAAGGGCTCACCGCGCTCACCGCCGCGATGACCGTGCAGAGCGGCACGCGCGACCTCACGTTCGCGCAGCTCTCTCGCGCCCTCTACCCGATGGCCGCGTCGATCGACGTGCACGCCGATCGCGATCAAACCGTTTTCTCCGCGGACGTCGCGGCGAGCGATCTGCAAAAGTTCTACGCGCTCCTCAAGGACGTGATGCTCGTTCCGCGGCTCGACGACGAGTCGTTCTCGCGCCTTCGCACGCGCCAGAAGAGCTCGCTCGACGACGAGCTGAAAGGCGCCGACGACGAGTCGCTCGGCAAACAAGCGCTCGCGTTCGCGATCTACGAAGGTCACCCGTACGCGCATCCGCCCGTCGGCACCGACGCGGGGCTCGCGTCGATCACGCTCGCCGACGTGAAGGCCCAGCGAACGCGTGTATTCTGCAAGGATCGCGTGACGGCCGGCGTGGCCGGCGCGTTCCCCGACGGGTTCGACAAGACGCTCGCGCTGGATCTCGCGCAGCTCCCCGCGTGCGCCGGCGCGCGCGCCGGATTGCCCGAGCCCACGAAGCATCACGGCTTGCGCGTCGTCATCGTCGACAAACCAAGCGCCGACTCGACCGCGATCTCGATCGGTTTTCCAACGACGATGACGCGCACCGACGACGACTGGCCCGGCGCGTACTTCTTCACGAGCTACGTCGGTCTCCACAGGCAATCCGCCGGCGTCCTCTACAACCGCCTCCGCGAAGCGCGCGGATTGAACTACGGCGACTACGCGTACTCGGAGTACTTCGAGCAAGACGGTTGGTCGCGCTTCACGCTTCCGAACGAGGCGCGGCGCGAGCAGATGGTGTCGATCTGGATCCGTCCGGTGAAGCCCGCGAACGGCGCGTTCGCGCTGCGAGGCGCGCTCCACTATTGGCGCAAGTACGTCGAGGAAGGGATCAGCGACGCCGAGGTCGCGCGCTTCCGAACGTTCCTCTCGCGCTACACGGCCGTCGAGCAGCAGACGGAGTCGCGCCGGCTCGGCTTCGCGCTCGACGACAAAACGTACAGGCTCGCAACGCCATACAACGAGCGCATGCGCAACGCGTGGGGCGCGCTCGACGGAAAGAAGCTCGCGGCGATCGTGAAGCGCGATCTCTCGATGCCGGACATGACGATCGCGATCGTCGCGCACGACGGCGCCGCGTTGAAGAAGCTGCTCGTCTCGGGCGCGAAGACGCCGCCCGCGTACGACGCGCCCAAGCCGAAGGAGATCACCGACGAGGATCACGTCCTCGAAGCGGAGCCGCTCGGTCTCAAGGACGAAGACGTGCGCGTGATCCCGATCGCGGACTTGTTCGCGAAGTGATCGCGATTATTGGGGCGCGCAAGTCGACACGCCCGCGCCGACGATTTGCGCGTTGAGCGTCGTCACGACGGTCTCGGTCTTCGCCACGGGATCGTAGCGCGTGACGTTCGTCTGCGAGCCGGGCGCGGTGAAGATCCAAAAGTCGCCGCCCCAAAACGCGAACGCGAGCGCCTCTTGCGAGCCACCGGTTTGCAGCTGATCTTCGCCGATGATCTTCGCGGTCGCCGGATCGATCTGCGCGAGCGTCGAGCCCGCCGAGGTCGAGAGACAAAGCGCGAAGAGGCGTCCATCGCCGGTGCCGGTGAGCTCGCACTCGGGCGTGAGATCGGGTTGGAACGATCCGACCTTCGAGAGCTTGAAGCTCGTCGTGTCGATCGTCCCGAGCCCGAGCGACGGTTGGTTGAAGTCGACCTCGATGACGAAGAGCTGATCGCCGCCGTCGGCGCCCGTCGAGTAGCCCGAGCCGAACGTGCTCCAACCGAGCTGGTTCGCGACGTACGTCGTCGGCTTGCACGCGGCGTTCGCGGTGCTGATCTGGAAGAGATCGCCGTTCGAGAAAACCGAGTACGCAATGCCCTGACGATTCACCGCCATCGAGAACGGCGTCGACTGGTTCGTGCACGAGACCGTGCCGATTAGTTTGAACGTGAGCGTCGGCGGATAAAAGCTATAGAGCTCGTTGCCCGAGCCGAGCACGTAGATGAGCGTCGAGCCTGCGTCGGGGCAGTCGTTCGGGATCGGCACGTCGACGAAGATCACGTCGATCGGCGGCAGCGCGTCTTCGGAGACCACGTCGATGCTCGCGTCGTGATCGGGTTTCACGTCGTGCGGCGCGTCGGGCGGCGTCGCGTCGGTCTCTTCCGGTGCGAGGAGGCCGGTGCGCGATCCGCAAGCGGCGGCGAGGAGCGTCGCGGAAGCGATCGCGAGCGCGCGGCGTAGGGTTCGGCGATCCACGCCTGGACCATACCGCACCTCGGAGGAGTTGGCCGCGCGCTGCGTTCGGTTCTACGCTCGCATCGTGCGGTTCTCCTCGTTTCTGTTCGCTGCGTTCTTCACGACGAGCGCGTTTGCGGCGGGAAACAAGCCTCCACAAACGAAGCCGCCTACGCCGACGAACGCGCAGATTCGTCGTCAAATCGCGGGAGGACCCACGGCGGACGACGCCGCGGCCGGAGTCGAGAGCCCCGAGCTCGCGCAGCTTCGCGCCGCCGAGCGCGAGCTCTTTCCGCCCGCCGCGCCTGCGATCGGAAACGCGTGGCCCAGCGAGCTCCCGGCGTGGCGCGAGCCCGCCCCGTCCGGATTGCCAGCGCCGCCGCCCGAGTCGCGCGCCCCCGCGGCCGAGGGCGGAAAAGATTTGTCGTGGCTCTCGCAGCTCGCGCTCCCCGATTTGCCCGTGCGATTCGACGCGCGCGTCGTTCGTTTTCTCGAGATGTACAAAGACGATTCGCGCGCGCGCGGTGCGCTCGCGTATTGGCGCCGCCGCGCAGGTCGCTACAAGGACGCCATCGAGCGCGTGCTCCGCAGGAAGAACATGCCGCTCGATCTCGTGTGGCTCGCGATGATCGAGAGCGGCTTCGATCAAACCGCGCGCTCGCCCGTCGGCGCCATGGGCTTGTGGCAGTTCATGCCGGAGACGGGACGTCTCTATGGCTTGCCGCAAGATCGCTTCGTCGACGAGCGCATCGACGTCACCGCCGAGACCGAAGCCGCCGCCGATTTCTTGAACGACCTGCACCGCCGCTTCGGAAGCTGGGACCTCGCGATGGCCTCGTACAACATGGGGTACGCGGGCGTCGTCGCCGCCGAGCGTCGCTACAACACGAACGACTTCTGGACGCTCTCGAAGCTCGAAGGCTCGCTCCCGTGGGAGACGACGCTCTACGTTCCGAAGATTCTCGCGGCCGCCGTCGTGATGAAGAATCCGAAAGTCTTCGGGCTCGACACGATCACGCCGGACCCGGCGATCGAATGGGACGAGGTCCGCGCGCCATTCGGTGTCGCGCTCTCCGCGATCGCGCAAGCATCGAACGTGCAGGTGAAGGATCTCGAAGCGCTCAACCCGGAGCTCCGCGCGTCGCGCACGCCGCCGAAGGAGAGCGACGTCGTGCAGACGGTGCTCGGTCAGAACGCCGATCGCGGATGGCCGCTTCGCGTTCCGCTCGGCAAGGGAACGCAAGTGACCGCGAGCCTCTCGAAGATCAAACACGACGAGACCGCGCTCGATCGCTACGTCATGCGCTTCGGCGAGACGCTCGATCAAGTCGCGCAATCGCACGGGACGACGAGCATGAAGCTCGCCGAGATCAACGGCATCGCGCCCGGCGAGCTCGTCCGCGGCGGCTCGCTTCTCCTCGTTCCGCACACGAACGCGCCTCCATCGACCACGACCACCGCAACAAACGCCGACAAGCCCGTCGCCGTCGTGCAGCCGGACCTCTTCGTCTACCCGGGGCGAAAGCGTGTATTTTACAAGGTCGTCGTCGGCGACACCGTGCGCGAGCTCGCCGACGCGATGCACGTGACGGTCGACGAGCTCCGCCGCTGGAACGACATCGATCCGAGCGCGCGCCTCCAAGAAGGCATGATGCTGCAAGCGTTCGTCGCGGACGGCGCGGACCTCTCGAAGATCGCCGTCCTCGCGGAGAACGACGTGCGCGTCCTCACGACGGGCTCGGACGAGTTCTTCGCGTACTACGAGAAGACGCGGAAGCGCTTCGTCGTCACGGCGCGCGCGGGCGAGACGGTCGACTCCATCGGCAAACGATTCAACGTGAGCGGCGCGCTGATGGAGCGCATCAACCGCCGTCCGCGCGGCGACGTGCTCCGCGATGGAGAGACCGTCGTCGTCTACGTGACGAGCACGCCGAACGGCACGCCCGCGCAACCGCAGCAAACGACTCCAGCCATCACGACGACGAGCCCGCTCCCACCGCCGAGCGCGCTCGGTGGTCTTGCCCACTGCGCCGCGCCCGGATCTTCTTCCGAAGACTTTGTGACTCGATCACTGCGGCGCGCAGGTCGACACGCCGGCGCCCACGATCGTCGCGCTGCTCAGCGTCGTGACCTGCGTCTCGCTGAACGTGACGGGATCGTACTTCGTCACCGTCGTCGATCCGCCCGGACCGTCGAAGATCCAGAAGAAGCCACCCCAGAACGCGTACGCGAACGCGTCGCTCGCGTTGCCGACAGAGAGCTGGTTGATCGCGACGATCTTCGCCGTCTTGCGATCGATCTCGGCGATTTGCGAGCCGTTGCCCGACGTGAAAAGACAGAACGCGAAGAGGCGTCCGTCACCGGTGCCGGTGAGCTCGCAACGCGGGAGCTCCGGTTGGAAATTCGCGATGAACGATCGCTGGAACGTCTTCGTGTCGAGCGTCGCGAGGCCGAGCGAGTCCACGTTGAAGTTCGCGTCGGCGAGGTAGAGCGACTCGCTCTGCGAGTCGCCCGCGTATCCCATGCCGAAGTTGTGAAACGGATCGCCTTGCTGCGCGGGTTGATACGTCGTGCCCTTGCACGACGCGTTGGCCGTGTCGATTTGCCAAAGCGATCCGTCCGCGAAGACCGAGTATGCGGTGCCCGTGCGATCGACGGCCATCGAGTACGGCGTGCTGTTCGGCGTGCACGCGATCGTGCCGATCTTCGTGAACGCGAGCGTCGGGGGATAGAAGCTGTAGAGATCGTTCTCGCCGGAGACGACGTAGATGAGCGTCGAGCCTGCATCGGGACAATCGGTGGGGATCGGCGAGTCGTTGAACTGATCGATCGTCGGGAGCGCGTCCTCTTCGAACGCGTCTTTGGGCGCGTCGCGCCGCGCGTCCTCTTCGTGCGCGTCGGCGATCTCGGGCGCGCCGAGCTCCGTGCGCGCGCCGCACGCCGCGAGCCCCGCGATCGTGGCGGCCGTGGTGATTCCAAGAAAGATCGTGAGTCTCATGGTTGCGGCTGCGTCTTCTTCGGTTTCGGTTTCGTCTTCGGTTTCGTCTTCGTGGGAGTTTCTTCCACTGGTTTCTCCGCTGCAACGGTGACGGGCGGAGGCGCCGGAGGCGGAGGCGGCGGAGCGACGACGACGACAGGCGGAGGTGGCGGAGGCGGCGCCGCTTTCTTCACGGGGCTCACGTCGAATGCATACTGAAGCCCGAGCCCGATGATCGGCGCGCTCGCAGTGTAGCGCCCGCCGTTCATCGCGCTCACGGTTCCTGGCGCCGCGGGATTTCCCTGCACGGGGTTGATCGGGTAAAGCGCCGCTTCGCTCGCCGCGACGTTGACGTCCGACATCATCACGTACGCGAACGTCGCGTCGATGCGCGTGCGATCGATCGTCACGCCGAGCCCGCCCGCGAACGTGAACTTGTCGCCATCGATCGTGAGCGGCGACTCGTACGCGCGCGGCACGGCGCTTGACTCGTAACCAAAGCCGGCGCGGAGGTGCACCTTGAACGTGGGCGATGCGTCGATGCGGTATTCGGCGCCGAGGTGCACGCCGTCGGAGTCTTGGAAGTGACGCTGGATGGAGATCGGCGGAATCGCATACGGCGTCGGGAAACCCGTGACGCCGTTGAGCTGGATGCCGTGCGGCGTGATGTCGATCGTGTCGTGCAAGCTCCAGAATTGGTGCTCGTACGAAATCTCGGCGCGCAGGTTCTCCGTCGGCCTGACTTCGACGCCCGCGCGTATGTGCGCGGGCAAGCGGAACTTCACGCCCGCGCTGTCACCGACTTGCGATGCGTTGTCGAACTCGACCGCGTTCGGCAATCGCACGGTCACGCTCGCGGGTGCGTCGATCCAAAATGGGAGCTGCCCTGCGAGGCCGACGCGCACGTACTTGCTCGGGATCCACGTGACGCCTAGGTTCGCGCTCGGCGTGAAGATCGTCGCGCGCGTTTGCGTGAGCGTGTCGTATTGCGGATCTTGTTGCGCGCCGAGGATGCCCGGGTTCGCGTCGAGATCGTTGACGCTCTGGAACACGCCCGTCAGGAGCTGGAGACCCGCGCCGATGTGGAGCTCGTCGGTGATCTTGTACGCGGCGAACAACTCGACGATCGCGAGCGCGCTGCCCTCGAGCGACACGAGCGAGTAGCGCGACGGCGACGGCACGGTGTTTCCGTTCGAATCGGTGACGGTCTCTGGGAATCGCGAGAGCGGCGCGTAAGGCGCGTACGCACCGCCGCCGAGCGTGAGTCTCTTCTCCGCGCCGACGGGGAACGCGATGCCGATCGTCGGGATGGCGATCGGCGGCACGTCGCCGTTCACCGTCGGCCCGCACAAGTTGCACGTGACGATGTTTCCCGCGGCGGCCGTCGCTTGGTAGCTTTGCGTGTAGCTCGCGGTGAAGAGCATCATCGACGCGTCCACCATGAAGGTGCCTTGCGCGTCGGCGAGACCCGCGGGGTTGTACCACATGGCTCCGATGTCATCGGCGCCCGCGACGAACGCACCTCCGCGCGCGAGCGGACGCACGCCGCGCTCCGAGAAATGCAAACCGCCAGCGCGCGCAGAATTCGTCATGACAGACACGCAAGCGACCGCGAGCGTCATCCTCCAAACGCAAGTCATCGACTTCGCAGGTTATGGCCTTGGACTCACCCAACGCAATCGTCTGAATGTCCGTGTTGCTGGACAGCGGTGCGCGAGAACGGTCATTATCGTTACGTGGCGATCGATATCTATCGTGGACGGAACCCGGAAGACGTGCCGACATACTCGGTCGCGGAAGCTGCCGCTCTTGTCAGCGTCGCGCGATCAACTCTCCGCGCGTGGGTTTTTGGACGCCCGTACGTTGCTGCTGGCCACACCACGTGGTTCCAACCCGTGATTCGTCTGCCAAAAGAGAACAAGGGATTTCTTTCCTTCACGAACCTTGTTGAGGCGCACGTTCTCGCCGGTCTGCGTAGAAAATACCGGCTGCAGCTCAAGGTCATTCGTGCAGGCGTTCGTTTCACGCGCGACAAGCTAGGTGTGGATCACCCACTTGCAGCGCAAGAATTTCGAACGAACGGCGCGGACCTCTTCGTCGAGCGTCTGGGCAAATTGATCAACGTCACTGGTGAAGGACAGCTCGCGATGAAACAGGTGATTGAGCAGTCGCTTAGTCGCGTCGAATACAAGAACGGTCACGCAGTCCGACTTTTTCCACTTCTTCGCGCAGGTGGTCCGCGTTCGATCATCGTCGACCCACGACTAGCGTTTGGGCGTCCTGTCATTGAGGGTACTGCAGTTCCCGTCACCGATGTACGCGCGCGGTTCGATGCAGGGGATTCGGTCAGTCACCTCGCTGACGACTTCGAGGTCGCGCCCGAGTTGATTGAGGATGCGCTACGTGCGACGCCTCAAGCTGCTTGAGCCCTTCACATTTTTCATCGACGAGTGCCTCGGACGGAAGACGATATGGCGCGCGCTGAATGCGCCAAACGTATTGCAGTCGGGCGAGCGACTCTCGATGCTGCCCCAAGGCACTTTGGATCCGAAATGGATACCGCTCGCCAGCGCCGAGAGATGGGTCTGTCTAACGAAGGATCGACAGCTGCGCTATCGACCGAATGAACTCGAAGCGATCCTCGCTGCGGAAATTGCGGTGTTGGTGGTGGGTGACGCAAGTGGAGCAGAGATGGCTTCCCGCATCGTGACCGCATTACCCACAGTACGTCGTGTCCTACGCGTTCGCGGCTTGCCACTTATTGCGCGAATCGAACCCGATCGGCTGGTCACCGTCCTCTACGAGGATGGGAAAAAGCTCAAGTCACCGCGCCGGGTCGAGGGTTAGTCCGTTCCTTTGCGCACGATCTCGTAGAACTGCTCGAGGCCGAACTGTTTGTTCATCATGAAATCGTTCACTTGGTTCGCGATGGCGCCGTAGTCCGCGGGCGCGAGCTTCGACGTCTGCGACGGATCGACGCGATTCACGTCCGCGATGACGTCGATGATGACCTCGAGCGGCGTCTGCGTCTGGCGTCCGCTCGTGTCGGTCATCGGCGTGACGAGATGCGTGAGGATCTGCGAGAGGACCTGGTTCGGATCGGCTTCGTCGGCGCAAATCTCGGTGCTGCCGGCCATGAATTTTCCGGCGATGCGCGAGAGGAGCGTGAGCTGCGCGTCGAGCACGCTCGAATTGAGCACGTGCCCGAGCGCGTCGCGCGTCGACGGCGCGAGAGCGGGCGCGAGCGCGTGATAAATCGGCACGATGTTCTTGTCGTCGCCGAGCACTTGAAGCACGTCGTTCGACGTGGCGAGGAGCGCGGCGAGCGCGTCGTTCTGCGAGGTCGCCGACACGAGATACGCGAGCAGCGCCTCGAGCCCGCTCCGCGCGCCGTCGTTCCTTCGAATCGCGTCGAGCAAGTCCATCGTCGTCGAGAAGAACGGTCCCTTGATGGAGTCGGAGATCTTGTTCGTGAGATCGTCGCGTGCCCAGTTGCACCGCGTGTACGGCGGGATGTAGCTCGTCGGGCAATTGGCGCTCATCTGCGAGCGGAGCATGTCGACGAGCGTCGGCGTGATGTTCGGTAGCGCAACGTCCGCGAAGCTCGACGTCGCGCCCGACCCTTTGATCCCCAAGAACTGATCGACGAGCTGCGATCGACCGAGCCGCCAATTCGGTTGCCGCTGCGCGTCGCTCGGGTCGGTTTGCGTGAACGACGCGAAGGCCGCGTCGATCCCGCTGAGCGCGCCGGTGAATTGGTAAATCGGCGTGACCTGCGCGTTCGTCGTTCCGTCGTTGCGCTTGGCCGTTTTGCTTCCATCGCGATTCGTCAGGCTCGACGTCGCGGCGATTTTCGGATCGATGAGCGCGCGCGTCGCGTTCGCGAGCACGGTGATTCCGCCGTACGGCGTCTCCGCCGTGCAGATGTGCGTGTTTGCGTTCGCCGCCGTGCAATGCGCGACGTTGGTCGTGTCGGTGTCGACCGTCACGTTCTCGAGCGCGGAGAGCAAGTCGCCGGGGAACGCTTCGGCGAGGAGCGGCTCGTACGTCACGAGCCCGTCTTGCGTGCAGTACTCGGGGTTCGTCTTCGCCGTGCCGGTCGGATCGCAGTCCGTCTTGTCGTCTTGGTTATCGGCCCAGTGGCGATACACGGTCTCGAGGAGCGCGAGATAGAGATCCTCGCGGTTGTGATTCGCGAACGCTTGAATGAGCGGCGCGAACGCGGCGAACGCGCCGAAGTCTTCGAGCACGAAGAGCGCGTCCGGGTCTTTTGCGTCGACCGTCTGCCCCGAAGCGCACGCGCGAAGACCGTGGACGAACCCATCGGGCGACGCGTCGGGCGCGCCAGGAACTGGATCGGGAATCACGTTCTCGGGACACGACACCGTTCCGACGGTGTGTCTGCCCATCAAGTCCGTGAGAAAATGATTCGTCGTGTAGTTCTGACCGCCGGGGTTCGGGCTGTCGTTGTCGACGTCGAAGTAGACCTGTCGGCTGAGGAACTGCGGCTTGGGCCGGAGCGTGTGGCTGCTCGTCGGATCCCAAAAGCCGACGATGCCGCTCGACTGCTGCATCATGTCGACGGTCGCCGCGCCGATGCCCGCGACGCCGTTGCGCAAGAAGTCCGGCCGCAAGTAGAGCGACGCTTTGCCGACGATCGAGTCGACGTAGAACTTCGCGAGGTTGTCGATCTTGAACACCTCGCACTGCTGAAACGGCGACGCGCCGAGGTTGCACAGATACGGAAAGCCGGAGCAAAAATCTCCGCTGCCCAAAATCGGGACGCCCTGCGCGTGGAGCACCGCGCCTTGTTTGTTGCACGCCGTGACGCCGTTGGTGTCGTGAACGAGCTGCACGAATTTCTGGAACGCGCTCCTGTTCCAACCGGAGTCGGGCTTCGTGCGGTCGACCTTCTGCGACATCTCGCTCGTGTTGTTCGTGTCGACGTCGAACGCGGGACCGTTGAGGTTCTTCCGGTCGTACGTCATGTGGTCTTTGAACTGCATGTAGTTTGCAAAGACCCCGCCGAGGAGGCCGCTCTCGCTCGACTCGGTCGATCGCAAGACGTCCTCGAGCAACCCCGGCTCTTGCTCGACCTGCACCATCACGTCGAGGATCTCGTCCCAGAACGTCGACTTCGCGGGGAGCGTCGCTTCGGGGTGTTTGTTGGCGATGTCCTTGAACGCGAGGCCCGCGCCGATGAGCCGCGCGAGATCGCCTTGGTGATTTTGCATCAGCGACTTCGTCAGCACGAGCACGTCGTCGGTCGATGCGTCGCCGAGGATTTGTCCCGTCGCGTAGATCATGTCGACGAGCGGCGAATTCTCGGGATGGAACGCGTTGTACGCGATCGTCACCTGCCCGCTCGTCGTGTCGCCGTAGACCTTTTGTGTGGCGTTGCCGCCGTCGCGCGTGCCGAGCATCACGTACGCGCCGCCGAGCATGTACATGAGCGACTCGTGGTTCTGCGTGATGTCGGGGTTCACGAGCGGGCCGAGATCGTTGAGCATCGCGGCCGTGAACGTGTGCGTCGTGTCGACGTAGGCGTAGAGGAGCGCGTTGTTCGAGAGCGATCGACTGAATGGATCGTACGCGGTGGCTTGCGTCGGCGCGTCGACCGCGAAGAACGGCGAAGGCGGCGCGGCTTTGTTCGAGCTCACGAATTGATCGAGCGTGTCGACGTCGGGAAGCCCATCCGAGTCGTTGTCGACGAACGGCGCGGGGAGCGATCCGCTGACGAGCGGAACCGCCGCGAGCCCGCGCACGTCGCGCTTCACGATGTAACGCGAATTGCCCGCGCCGTACGCGGCGTTCTCCGACATCATGACGACGCCGAGCGCTTCGAGGTTGCTTCGCGGACGCGAGAGCACTTGCCTGCCGTTGAGCGGATCGGTCGTCGCGGAGAGCGTCGCGAGCGATGGATCGATCGTCGTCGTGCGCAGCTCTTGCTGGAGCGTCGCCACGACTTGATTGAGCTGCGGGTTCGCGGGACCGCCCACGGGAATGCGATTGCCGAGCGGATCGTGCGGCGCGTCGAGCGCGTACGGCGCGGAGTCGGGGCTGATGAGCGCGAGCGTCGCGTTCGCGAGATCGCGCAGCTCCGTGTACGACATCGACGGGCGCGTCGCGCCGAGGATCGTCGGGACAGGGCGATACCCGATGCGCGACGCGAGCCGCGTGAGCGCCTGCTGCGCTTCCTGCGACGACTGAATCGATTGCATGAGCGTCGCCATCGACTCGGTCGATCGCGGCAGTGTCCCGTCGTCGACGAGCGCGCCGAAGCGACCGAGCATGTCCGCGAGCGCTTTGCCGAGCGAAATCTGATCCGGCGAGGTCGACGGAACGCCGCACGACTGCGTGCGATCGGGGTTGCCCGTGTCTTTCACGGGGACCTGCACGTCGGGGATGGCCGCGTCGAGCGCGGCGACGAGATCCGCGCGACGCCGCGCGAGCGCACCGACGCGCGCGACGCCGTACGCGCGCGACGCGAGCTGCGTCTGTTGCGTGACGGGCTTGCCGTTCGAATCGACGCCGTCGCTCGTGATGGGCGGGAGCTTCGTCGTGTCGACGTCCGTTGCCCACTGCCCGTTCGTTTTGTGACAGACCGCGCGATACGAGTCGCCCGTGAGATCTTCCGGAAAAACCAGGCTTGCCGTGCGATCGCAAAACGCGCCGTAGACCTCTTCGCCGATCGTCCCGCGCGGCGCGGGGTTTCGCGTCGTGTCGATGTCCGTGCATGAGACGGCCGCCGCCAGCGCGAAGAGCAAGCCAAGCTCACGTGACGGTGAAAGCCGCATCCAACGATTATATGCTAACGAGACGACTGCACCATGGCTTCGCAGACGGCGATCATTCTTGCAGCGGGTCAAGGCACCCGCATGAAAAGCGCGCTGCCGAAGGTGCTCCATCCGATCGCGGGGCGCCCGCTTCTGCATTATCCCGTGCGCGCGGCGATCGACGCGGGGTGTGACGACATCGTCGTCGTCGTCGGGCACGGCCGAGATCTCGTCGAAAAATACTTGCAGAGTGCATTTGATTCGCGCGTGCGCACCGTGGTTCAGGCCACGCAGCGCGGCACCGGCGACGCGGCGCGCGTCGGCGTCGAGGCCGTCGCGAAGAACGGCGACCAACCCGTGATCGTGTTTTACGGCGACGTGCCGCTCATGGAAGCCGCCGATCTGCGCCTCGTCCTCCAGCACAAGAAAGCGAGCCAAGCGCCGCTCGCGATCGCGACGTGCACCGTCGCCGACCCGACGGGCTACGGCCGAGTCATCCGCGACGAGCGCCGCAAGGTCGTCGCGATCCGCGAGCAGCGCGATCTCGAGAACGACGACCAACGCGCGATCCGCGAGATCAACCCGGGCATCTACGTCGCGCAAGAGAGCTTCCTCCGCGAAGTGCTCGAAGGCCTCGAGCCGAAGAACGCGCAAGGCGAGCTCTACATGACGGACATCGTCGAGCGCACGGCCAAGCGCGGCGCGCACGTCACGGCGATCGACGCGCGCGAGTCGGTTCTCTTCGGCGTGAACGATCGCGTGCAGCTCTTCGAAGCGGAGAAGCGCATGCACCGGCGCATCCGCGCGAAGCATCAACGCGCGGGCGTCACGGTGCGCGGCGGCGCGCTCATCGACGACTCCGTCGAGATCGAAGCGGACGCGCACGTCGACACGAACGCCGTCTTGCGCGGCGCGACGCGCATCGGCCCGGGCGTTCACGTCGGAGTGGGATCGGTGCTCGTCGACGTGATCATCGGCGCGAACACCGTGATCAAACCGTATTCCGTCCTCGAGAAATCACGCGTCGGCGAGCGCGCGCAAATCGGCCCGTACACGCACGTGCGCCCCGAGAGCGAAATCGCAGACGAAGTGCACCTCGGCAATTTCGTCGAGACCAAGAAGACGAAAATGGCGAAGGGCTCGAAGGCGAACCACCTCGCGTACCTCGGTGATGGCGTCGTCGGCGAACGCACCAACGTCGGCGCCGGCACGATCTTCTGCAACTACGACGGCGTCCAAAAACACACGACCACGATCGGGAGCGACGCGTTCATCGGCAGCGACTCGCAAATCGTCGCGCCCGTCACCATCGGCGACGGCGCGTACGTCGCGACCGGCACGACCGTGACGAAGGACGTCCCCGCAAACGCGCTCGCCATCGGGCGCGCGAAGCAGGAGAACAAAGAGGGGTACGCGCCGCGCCTCAAGGCGCGAATGAAGGCTTCCAAGAAGCCTTGAGAATGGAAGGGCTCAGAAGAACGAGCCCGAATACTGCGCTGGCGTGATCGGGCACTTTCCGGAACGCGCCTTGAACCGCTCGAAGTACGCGGGGCCTTGTCCCGGCGAGAGGTAGAGGTATTCGCCGTCGAACACCGTGCCGCCGAACACGTACGCGCCCGCCTGAACCTTGGTCGTGTCGAACTCCGTCCACGACGCCGGATCGTTGAACGCCGACGTCGACTGCGTGTCGTAGCGCATCGGCCGCGCGCTCGACGCGTACGACGTCACGTAGACGTATCGTCCGTCGAAGCCGCCCGTGTAGAAGCCCTGTTGCAAGAAGCCGCCCGAGTCCGGTTGTGGAAAGCCCGCCTTCAAGTCGAACGTCGTCCACGCGCTCTGTGTGTTGAGCGAAGCGGCGGTCGTGTCGAATCGCGCGATGACGGTTCGATAGAGACCCGGATTGCCGGCCGGAATGAAATAAAGGTAATGGCCGTCGAACACGCCACCGAGAAACTCGACGGCGTTGCCGTCGATCGTCGAGAGCGCGAACGTCTGCCACGACGCCGCGTTCGTGAATGCGCCTTGCGTGTCGTAGCGCGCCACGATCGCCGTGCCGTGCCCCGGCATGAAGTACACATAGCGGCCGTCGTAGATGCCACCGCGATAACCGATCGCGTTCGAATCCTTCTGCGTGAGATCGAAGAGCTGCCACGACGACGCGAAATTGGTGAACGCGTTTTGTGTCGGATCGTAGCGGAGCACGCGACCGTGATAGGCCGTCGTGTCCTTGTACGGGACGAAGTAGATGTACTTGCCGTCCGACACGCCGCCCATGTAGCCGTTCAGGTTCGCGCCGCCGGCGTCCGCGCTTCCGCTCTGCACGTCGAACGAGTTCCACGCGGTCTGCACGTTGAACCCACCGCCGGTCGTGTCGTAGCGAATGAACACGCCGTTGACGTTCGCGTTCGCGCCGGGTGTGAAATAAACGTAGTGACCGAGGAAGACCGCGCCCCAATAGCCTTGCGCGTTGGCCGGCATGAACGACGTCGTGTCTTCCATGAGCCAGCCGCCAGTGCCGGAGAAGTTCGCGGACGTGGTGTCGTATCGGAAGAAGACCGGGTTGAACGTGACGGCGCTGTCCGCTGCGGTGACGGCGTTCGATGAGGGATAGTAGATGTACTGACCGTCGAACGCCGCGCCGAGCTGCCCGTTCGCGGTTTTTCCGCCGAGCGAGATCGACGCGTACGTCCAGTTCGACGTCTGCGACCAATCGCTATACGTGCACGCTGCTGCGTCCGCATCGGTCGTCGCGTCGCCGCTGCTGGGTGAATCCGTCGTCGTTCCGTCGTTGGCGGTCCCGTCTTGCGGCGCCGTTCCGTCTTGAGGCGCCGTCGAGTCTTGCCCTCCATCGCCTGGCGTCACCGTGGAGTCCCCCACGCACCCCGCGTAAGCCATCAACGCCACACTGATTCCCAACACCGCAAAGCGCATTCGCCCCATGGTTTGCATGGGAGCGCAGTTTCAGCTGTACCGCAAGCCTCAGTCTCGGAGTTTGAAGAATTCACGAGAGCGCGATAAGCGTTCTTGGAACATGGACGCGATCCGCGTGCGCGGCGGCAAGCCGCTCGTCGGCAAGGTGAAAGTGAGCGGTGCGAAGAACGCCGCGCTCCCGATTTTGTGCGCGACGCTGCTCTCCGATGGCGAGAGCAAGCTTCGCAACGTGCCGGCGCTCCGCGACATCGAGACGACGGCGGCGCTCCTCCGTTTTCTCGGGCGCAACGTGTCGGTGAACGCACCCGAGGTCGTCGTCGGCGCGGGCAAAGACGTGCGCCCCGAAGCGCCTTACGAGCTCGTCAAACAAATGCGCGCGAGCGTGCTCGTCCTCGGGCCGCTCCTCGCTCGCTTCGGTCGCGCGAAAGTCTCGCTGCCTGGCGGGTGCGCGATCGGAGCGCGTCCCATCGATCAACACCTCAAAGGCTTCGAGGCGATGGGCGCGAACATCAAGCTCGAGCGCGGCTACGTCATCGCGGAGGGTCCGGCGGGCGGGCGCCTCCGCGGCGCGGAGGTGTGCTTCGACTTGCCCACCGTGACGGGAACCGAAAACGTGATGATGGCGGCCGCGCTCGCAAAGGGCAGAACGACGCTCTTCAACTGCGCGCGCGAGCCCGAGGTCGAAGAGCTCGCGCGCGTGCTCAACAAGATGGGCGCGGAGATCGACGGCGCGGGCACCGACGTCATCCACGTGCGCGGGCGCGAGCAAGGCGAGCTCTTGCCGTTCGACCACGCGATCATTCCGGATCGCATCGAGGCCGGCACGTACATGTGCGCGGCGGCGATGCTCGAGGGGAGCGACGTGATCGTCGAAGGCGCGGAGATTCAGGATCTCGAAGCGCTCGTCTTGAAGATGCGCCAAGCGGGCGTCGACGTGTCGACCGAAGGTCAATCGATCCGCGTGCGACGCAGCGGGCCGATTCGCTCCGTCAACGTGACGACCGCGCCGCACCCGGGTTTTCCGACGGACATGCAGGCGCAGTTCCTCGTGCTCATGTGCACCGCGCAGGGCGAGAGCGTCGTCTCCGAGACGATCTTCGAGAATCGCATGATGCACGTGCCCGAGCTCCAGCGCATGGGCGCCAACATCGCGCTCCGCGGGAACACCGCGGTCGTCCAAGGTCCCGCGGCGCTCACGGGCGCGAGCGTCATGGCGACGGATCTCCGCGCGAGCGCGTCGCTCGTCATCGCGGGGCTCGCGGCCGAAGGTGAGACGGAGATCAGGCGCGTCTATCACCTCGATCGTGGGTACGAACGCATCGAAGCGAAGCTCGGCGCGCTCGGCGCGTCGATCGAGCGCGTCAAAGGCGCCGTCGGCTGAGCGAACATGAGCAAGCCGATCGTCATCGCGCTGTCGAAGGGGCGCACGACCAAGGCGCTCGTCCCGCTTCTCGCGCGCGCGGGGATCGACGCGAGCGCGCTCGAGCGCGATGATCGCTCGCTCATTCGAGACGTGACGGCGGCGACGCCGCTCCGCTTCCTCCTCTTGAAAGCGGACGACGTGCCCACGTACGTCGAGCACGGCGCGGCCGACATGGGCGTGTGCGGGCGCGACGTGCTGCGCGAGCGCGAATCGGACCTTCTCGTTCCGCTCGATCTCGAAATCGGAAAATGCTCGATGGCCGTCGCTGCGCCCGCCTCTATGAAGCTCAATACCCGACGTGCCGCGCGTCGCGACGAAGTATCCGCGCACGGCCGCCGCGCACTTTCAAGCGCGCGGCGTGCACGCGGAGGTGATCTCGCTCGCTGGGTCCGTCGAGCTAGCAGCCGTCACGGGCCTTGCGGATTGCATCGTCGACCTCGTCGAGACCGGCGAGACGCTCCGGAAGAACGGACTCGAGGTCGTCGAACAAGTGGCCGCCGTGTCGACGGTGCTCGCCGTCAATCGCGCCGCCTACAAACTGCGGCGCGCCGAAATCGGCGCGCTCATCGAGCGGCTTCGCGCCGCGCTTCACGGCCCACCTGCTTCCGCCGCGGGATGATCGACGCGGACGAGCGGGCGAAGTCGCCTGAGCGTCGACCGGCCGATCCCTTTCACGCGCAAGAGATCTTCGATTTGTTTGAAGCGCCCGAGCTTCTTTCGCAGCTCGAGGATCGCGAGAGCGCGCTTCTCGCCGATGCCGGGCAGGCGGCGGAGATCATCGACCGTCGCTTCGTTCAAGAAGACGGGATCGTCGTCCGTCGCTTGGCGCGAATGCGTGGGCGGAGGCGATGCATCCGCGCTGTCACTCGTCGCGATGGGTGACGCGAGCGACGGGGCGGACGCCATGGGTGGCGGTGGCGACGCGAGCCCGCTCGACGCCACCGGGGAGACCTGCCCCCCGGCGACGGCGAAACGGCCCGCGAGCGAAAGCACGACGAGCCCGCACACGACGAGCACGCCGCGCACGAGCGGACGCGCGAAGATGCCGCTCAAGACGCTCGACGGTTTCATCGATCACGCTCCCGCGAAAATGTCGGCGTGCGTGCGCTGCGGCTGACTTTGTTGCTCTTTGCGATCGCGCCAATCGCCGGGCTGGGGCCAGTCGCGAACTTGAAGCACGCCGTTGACGGGCAACGCGTCGAGCTTCACGGTTTGCGAACCGTCGCGGTTGGTGAACGCCGCGCCGATGCGAACCCAGAACGACTTCTTCACCTCGCCGTCGTTGCGTTCGATGATCGTGTAGACGGCCTTCTTGCTTTGCGTATCCATGACTCTCTCCAATGTGAAGCCGCACTCGCGCGGCGACGGCTGCGATTGCGACGGTCGTGCCGCGCGGAAACGCCTTGTTTTGCGGCGTTCCGTGGTGGCCGGGCCTGGCCCGCGCCGGCCCTCGGGCCATGTATGATGCGCGCGTGGCGGCGGGCTCCGACATGACGGCCGATCCCTTCGGGCTGATCGGGCAAGTGCTCGATGGACAGTTCCGCGTCGATCGGCTCGTCGGCGAAGGTGGATTCTCCGCCGTGTATCGCGGCACGCACGCGGGGCTCGGCGAGCCCATCGCGATCAAATGTTTGAAGCTCACGGGCGCGCTCGCGCACGTCGGTGCGGGCAATCCGCTCCTCCAGCGCGCGTCCGCGGAGACGCCGATGCCCGCGACGCCGATCATGGCGAGCGTCGTCGTCGACTCGTTCGTGAAGCGCTTCCGCGACGAGAGCCGCATCCTCTACAGGCTCGCGCAAGACAACTTGAACATCGTGCGGTGCATCGCGAGCGGAACCACGGTCTCGCCGCGAACGGGCGCGCTCGTTCCTTACATGGTGCTCGAGTGGCTCGACGGGCGCTCGCTCGAGGAAGACTTCACGTCGCGAAACGGCGCGCCGCGCTCGCTCCCCGAGATGATGTCGCTGCTCGAGCCCGTGTTCGACGCGATGGCGCACGCCCATTCGCTCGGCGTGATTCATCGCGATCTCAGCGCGGGAAATATTTTTCTCGTGCGCCAGCGCGACGGCTCGTCGCGCGCGAAGGTGCTCGACTTCGGCGTCGCGAAAGTGATGACCGACGATCTCGATCTCGGGCCGCGCACGCAGACGCTCGCGCAGATCAAGATTTTTTCGCCCGCATACGCCGCGCCGGAGCAGTTCGATTCGCGGATCGCGCAGGCCGGCCTTTACACGGACGTGTACTCGCTCGCGCTCATCGCGGTGGAAGCGCTCGCGGGTCGCACGGTGCGGAGCGGCCAGACGCTCGGCGAGATGATGCAGGCCGCGCTCGATCCGAAGTCCCCGCGCACGCCGCGGGCGATGGGATTGAACGTGCCCGAGAGCGTCGAGCAGGTGTTCGCGCGCGCGCTTTCGATCGACGTGCGCGCGCGACAGAAGGACGCAAGCGAGCTCTGGCGCGAGCTCCGCGGCGCGCTGACGAGCCGCATGCCGATGGATCTGAAAACGACGACGCGGCAACCCGAGGGACCGACGACGGATCGCATGGGAGGCGCGCAGCAAGATCCGTCGCTCGGCGCGCTGAAGTCCACGATGCGCATGCCATCGGCGCCGCCGCCCGCGCCCTCCGCATCGCAGCTCTTCCAACCCGCGGCCATTCCGCCTCCGCCGCACGTTCCGATTCCTCGAGCGTCGGGCTCGTTCGTCGGGCTTCAGATCACGCAGAAGAGCCTGAACGCGCCAGCTGAGCCGCCGCCACCGCAAATCAATCCCGCGCTCAAACAAACGGCGAATCCGATGAGCGCGCGGAGCACGTCGCGCGCGCAGTGGCTCGTCGGTTTGCTCGTCTTCATCTTCGTGCTCGCGGCGGGCGGCGTGGCGCTTCGGTTCCTGATCCTTCGCTGATATCGTCAACGCGATGCCCGGCGACTTCTTCGGCCTCTCCGGCCACGCGATCGATGGGCAGTTTCATGCGATCGAAGTCGCGGGCGAAGGCGGCTTCAGCGTCGTCTATCGCGGCATGCATTTGACGATGCGCGAGCCCATCGCGATCAAGTGTCTGAAGATTCAGGTCAAGAGCAACAACCCCGCCGTCGTCAAATCGTTCACGCAGCGGTTCTTCGACGAGAGCCGCATCATGTATCGCCTCTCGCAAGGCAACTTGAACATCGTGCGCGCGATCACGACGGGTGTCACGGTGTCGCCATCGACGAAGGATCCCGTGCCGTACATGGTGCTCGAGTGGCTCGACGGCGTGTCGATGTCGAAGCACATGAAGGACGCGCGCGCGAAGAAGGCACCACCGCCGTCGCTGAAGGCAGTGATCGATCTCTTCGAGCCCGCCGCGCTCGCCATCGCGTACGCGCACTCGCAAGGCGTCGTTCACCGCGACGTGAAACCCGGCAATTTGTTCTTGCAGAATACACGCGAAGGCGCACCGCGCATGAAGGTGCTCGACTTCGGCATGGCGAAGGTGCTCGCGCCCGAGAACATGGGCGGGCTCGAGAGCGCGGAGACGCTCGCCAACGTGATGGTCGTCTCGCCGCAGTACGTGACGCCGGAGCAGCTCGACAAAGCGTGGGGAACGATCGGGCCGTGGACGGACGTGTACGCGTTCGCGCTCATTTTGGTCGAGGCGCTCACCAATCGGCGCGCGCGCGACGCGGAGTCGTTCGCGGATTTGATGGTGCAGATCACGAAGGCAGGCACGGCGCCGACGCCGCTCGCGCGCGGCGCGGTCGTGAGCGACGCCGTCAACGACGTGTTCGAGCGCGCGTTCGCGCGCAAGCCCACCGATCGTCAGCCCGATCTCGGCGCGTTCTGGCGCGATTTGAAAGCGGCGGCGGCGTCGCAAATGAAAGCGGAAGAAGAAGACCTCCGCACGTACATCGACATGCCCGTGCTGCAGGGAACGCTCGCGCTCCCGCCGCAGCAACCCAAGGCGGACTTCTCGAAGACGCTGCCGCTGCAAACCGCTTCGACCGGAGCCGGAGGCTTGCCCGGGCCGAGACCGGCGGCGGGTCGGCGCGCGTTTTCGGGGACGATGCCGATGCAGTCCGTCGAGCAGACTGCGTCGCGCGATGCGGCAATGTCCGCGGCTGCGCGCTACGTGCCGCCGTCGCCGGAGCCGTCGGGCGCGAAAGCGCCCACGTCGGATCGCTCCGCGCTCGCCGCGCTCGAAGCCGTGCGACCGTCGGTCGCGACAGGCGCCGCGCCCCAACTACAGCAACAGCCCCAACTGCAGCCGATCCCCGTGCTCTCGCCCGAGCCGTCGCGCGATCAAACGACGGCGCGCAAGCCGCGACCGCAGCCCATCGCGCCGCCGAAGCCACGCGCGAATCGCGTGCTCGTCGCGTTCTTGCTCTTGTTCGTGCTCGCGTCGCTCGGCGCGAGCGGTCTCATCCTCGCAAACATTTTCCTGTTCAAAGCTCCGATGCTGTCGACTCCGTCGCCGTCTTTGTCTCCGTCTCCGACGCTGTCCCCGTCCCCGTCCCCGTCTCCATCCCCGCCTCCGTCTCTGTCTCCGTCTTCGTCTCCCTCCGAGTGATCACAAAAGCGGCGACAAAAGCCTCGCGCTCGCTTCGGCCAAACGCGCGGGCAGCGGGAGACGCGCGCGCGACTTCAGCGTGATGTGGCTGCACTTGTGCTTGTCGGCTTCGAAGAGCGCGGCGAGCTTCGCGAGCGCGCCGGGCTCGTAGAAGAGCGCGCACACCTCGAAGTTCAAACGGAAGCTCCGGTTGTCGAGGTTCGCGCTTCCGACGATCGCGATCTTCCCGTCGACGACCATCGTCTTCGCGTGGACCATGCGCGGGTACTCGTAAATGTGCACGCCCGCGCGGAGGAGCTCGTCGAAGTACGAGCGCGCCGCCGCCGTCACGACGAGCGAGTCGCTTCGATGCGGGACGATGATCTCGACGCGCACGCCGCGCAGCGCCGCGGACGACAGCGCGATGCGCACGGGATCGTCGGGGACGAAATACGGCGTCGTCAGTTGGATGCGCTCGTCGGCCTGCGTGATCGCGGTGAAGTAGACGTGCTTGATCGACTCCCACTCTTGGTCCGGCCCCGACGGCACGATGATGATCGCTTCGTTCTCGCCGCCGCGCGCGGTGAGAAAGAGTCCCTTGTCCTTCAAGATCGTGTTCGTCGCGAAGTGCCAGTCTTCCAGAAAGACGAACTGGAGCTCGCGCACCGCGTTGCCCTCGATGCGCGCGTGCGTGTCGCGGAATGCGGCGCGCTTCGTCACCGACTCGTCGTACTCGTCGCCGACGTTGATCCCGCCGAGAAAACCGATGCGCCCGTCGACGATCACGATCTTGCGGTGGTTTCGGAGTTGGAAGCGCGGAAAGAGGCGGCCGAGCGCGATCGGATTGAAGCGCGCGATCTCGACGCCGGCCTCGCGCATCGGCTTCAAGAAACGGCGCGAGAGGTTCGTGCCGACGCCGTCCGTCAAGAGACGCACCTTCACGCCCGCCTTCGCGCGCTCGACGAGCGCGTCGCGGATGCGCGTGCCCGTGCGGTCGCCTTCGAAGATGTAATAGAGGACGTGCACGTGCGTCTTCGCTTCGCGGATCGCGGCTTCGATCGCGTCGAAGCATTCCTTTCCACCGGGGAGGATCGCGATGCTCTTCGCCGTCGAGATGAACGAGCCGCTCGCCTTCACGGCGAGCCTCGCGAGCTGCTCGCGATGCGGCGCTGCGACGTCGAGCGCATCGCGCTTCGACTCCGCCTCGAGCTCGCCGCGCACCGCCGCGATCGATCGCCCGTGCCGCATGCGCTTTCGCTCGATGCGGTGCGGCCCGAAGAAAAAATAAACGACGAGCCCGACGTAGGGCAAGACGGCGAGCGCGAGGATCCACGCGATGGTCGAGATCGGACTGCGCTTGTCGAGGATGATCACGATGATCATCGCGATCAGATAGGCGACCTCGCAGGCCGAGAAGATCGTCCAAAACATGCGCGACGGCGAGTGTAGCTGATTAGAATGCGCGCCATGACACGCACGACCCTCGCGTTTTTGGCTCTCTTCTGCGGAGCGTGCGGCGGCTCCGCGCAAACGACGACGACGGCGACGACTCCAACGTCGGCGCCTTCGAAGTCGCCCATCGAAGCCGCCGTCGCCGCGCCGGATCGCAGCGCGGACGATCGCGCGCTCGACGCGGGCCGTCATCCCGCCGAGATGCTCGCGTTCTTCGGCATCGCTCCCGGGATGAAGGTCGCCGAGCTCGGCTCCGGCAAGGGCTACACGACCGAGCTCCTCGCGCGCGTCGTCGGCGAGAATGGAAAAGTCTTCGGCGTGAACAACAAAACGTTCCTCGGTTTCGTCGGCGACGATTGGGCGAAGCGCCTCGCGACGCCCGCGATGAAGAACGTCGTGCGCGTCGATCGCGAGATCGACGATCCGCTCCCGCCCGAGGCGACGAACCTCGACGCGGTGATCGTCGTGCTCGTCTATCACGACTTCGTTTGGATGAGGTCGACCGCGAGAAGATGAACCACGCGGTGCTCGCGGCGCTCAAACCGGGCGGCGTGTACGGCATCGTCGATCACAGCGCGCGCGACGGCGCGGGCGACACCGAAGTGCAGACGAACCATCGCATCGAGCAGACGACGCTCGTGGACGACGTGACGAAAGCGGGATTCAAGCTCGCGGGCGAAGCGAAGTTCCTCCGCAACCCGAAGGACACGCGCGATTGGAACGATTCGGGCCGCGCGGCCGGCGAGCGCCGCGGGACGAGCGATCGTTTCGTTTTGAAGTTCGTCAAACCCTGAACGCGACGACGCAGGAACTTCCGGGGCATGCGCGCGTACGAAGAAGTATGCGACGCGTCCTTCTTGCCTCGTTCATGCTCGTGACCTGTGGCCCGCCCGCGCCGACGAACGTGGCGGTTCCCAAGCCGGTGAACAGCGCCGAGCCTTCGCCCGTCGCACGTTTGGAAAAGAGCGCATACCCGTCGCCGCCGCGCCAAACCGCGCCGTGGACCGCACCAAAGACGTCGCTCGATGCTTCGTTCGTGTCCGCCGCGAGCAAGCTCTTCGAGCAGGGATTCGCCGACCCGCGCGATTTGTCGTACCGCGAGATCGAGATCACCGTCGGCGATGTGTGGAGCGGCGGAGGCACGCCGCTGAAGACGCACGGCTGGGCGTTCGTCGATGGGAAGTTCGCCGTCGCGTGGAACGGGCTCGTCTACCGCGTGAAATCGGTCGGCGCGCCCGCCGATTTGCGCGCCGACATGAAGGCCATGCTCGACGCGGACGTCGGCGGGCAACATCGATTCCCGAACACGGGCGAGGGCTTCTTCGTCGCGACGAACGGCATGACGATCGCAAAGGCGATGCTCCTTCTTCGTCTCGGCGAAACCGATCTCGCCGAGCGCGTCATGAAAGCGCTCCACGAGCCCGATCAGAAAATCGATCCGTACTACGAGGCCGCCGAAGACTTCGCGTGGGCGCTCTACGATCGCGGCATCACCGCGCACATGCGCGGCGACGTCGATCTCGCGATCGAGAGCTTCATGCGCTTGCCGGATTTGTCGAAGCGCATCGACGCGGAGTGCATCGCGCGCAAGATCGAGGCTCGCGGCAACCACAAACCGGGCGCGCCTTACATTTCGTTCCTCGACGGGATCGACGACGTGCTCGCGGAAGAGAAGCGCCGCGCGGCGAGCCCGCCTGCGAGAGTCGATGCCGCGGCGATCGCGGCGATGGCGTCGCTCCCGCAAGCCGATCGAATCCAGAAGCTCATCATCGCGCTCGACGACGTGAGCGCGCGGCAGATGGGTCAACCGGGCGGCGTCGCGCTCGGCGAAGATCCGATCGTGCAAGCGCTCATCAAAGAGGGCGAGCCCGCCGTCGAGCCGCTCATCGCGGTCTTCGAGAACGACACGCGCCTCACGCGATCCGTCCAGTTTTGGCGGGATTTCGCGCGCTATCGCTCGGTGCTCGCGGTGTACGAAGCGGCGTACGTCGCGCTCTCGGGAATTTTGGACGCGTCGTTCTTCCAAGCGGTGTCGACGGGCGATCACCTCACGGCGCGCGGCGTCTCCGGTCGTCGCGAAGTCGGGAAACAAATCCGCGAGCACTGGGCGAAGTGGAAAGGCATCTCGCTCGAGGAGCGGTTCTATCGAACGCTCATGGATGACTCGGCGGGCGCCGATCAGTGGGTCACTGCGGCGGAGAAGATCACGCAGCCGACGAACGTCCAGATCATTCCGTCGAGCAGCATCATGCAGACGTCCATGACGACGCCGCTCGCGCCAGGACAGAAGCCCACGCTCCGCGGCGAAGTGCTTCGCACGAAGACGACGCCGTCCGTGTCGGCGCTCTTCGCGCAACGCTTCCGCGCGATGCCGGACACGCGCCACGCGTGCGCGCTCGCCGAGTCGTTCGCTGCATGGGACGCGAAGGCTGCCCTTCCCCACGTCAGCGCATTCGTGAAGAGCGCGATCGGATCGTGGGCGACGTCCACCGATCACTCGCTCGCGGGATCGTGCATCGCATCGCTCACGAGCGCGCGCGTCGATGGCGGCGATGCCAGCGCGCTCGCGGACTACGGCGCATGGCTCGCGAAGACGTCACCGAAAGACGCCGAGTACGATCTCGATCGGTTCTTCGCGCCGATGATCGCGCACCCCACTTCGCCCGCGATCATCGCGTCGGCGAATGCGGTGTTCGCGCCGTCCTCGCCGTGGGTTCCGTTCGTGTCCGACAAGTCGAGCTACATGCTCGAGCGCATCCTCGAGCTCGACTTGTGGAAGCTCGATGCGTTCAAGAAGCACGTTGCGTCGAAGCTCGCGGACAAGACGAAGCTCGGAACGATCACGATTCAATCGAAGGACGGCGTTCACATCCAGACTCCGAGCTTCTCGTCGAGCCGCGGGATGGACCCGAACGACCCGCTCACCGCGCCGATCGGCACGGTGATGGATCTGCGAACGTGCGACGAATACGCCGCGCAAATCTCGTCGTCGCAAGTCGCGAACGCACCCGCGTTCAAGGTCTCGTGGCGCGAGAGTGATCGCGACGCGGCGCTCGCCGCGATGCTCAAGTGGGTGAAGACGCGCTGATCGTCATTTCAGCGGAAGCGCGAACGTCACCGCGAGCTCCACCATGCCGAACGGATTCGGATACGAGTCCGTGCCGAACGAGATGATCGCGGAGAACCCGATCCACGGTGCGGGCTCGATGCGCACGCCGCCGGTCGCCGCGAAGATGAAGAGCGGCGAGTCGGTGCACACGGGCGCACCGGTCGAATCGTGCGAGCACGTCGCCGAGACGCCCGCGACCATCGCGCCGATCGTCGGGCGCACGACGCGGCGCGGACGAAAGACGACGCGATATCCGCCAACGCCCACGCCACGCCATTGATCGTCGCCGCGCGGAAAATATCCGCCGCGCACCCAGAGCTCGTGCACGTCGAGAAAGCGCACGCCGACGCCGATCGTGAGCGGGACGTCGTTGGCGTACGGAACCCAACCGGTCGCCGCTTCGACGAGCAGCGCGGTTCGGAACGACGGCACATCCGGCGGGAGCGCGTCCATCACGTGCTCAAGTCGGTCTTGTCCCACGCGGTGCGCGGCGAGGTCGCCCACGTCAGCGCGTGGCGCCGCTCGTGAATCACGCCGGTGCCGGCGATCGGATCGAATCCCTTCGGCACGGTCTTGCCGCCGAGCTGCGCAGAACGTCCGGCGTTGTGCGCGCAGTAGAAGAGATCTTCGAGAGCGAGAACGTCGTCTTCGCTGCGCGCGATTTTCTTCGCCGGCTCGAACTCGAGCATCAGCCTTCGAATCGTTTTGGTTTGGATCATCTCGCCCGACGGCGGAGGCGCTTCGTCGAAGCCCATGATCCACGCAAGCGGCCACATGTTCTCGAGGCGCCAGCCGATGGTGTCTTGGTGCGCGCGCGCCTTCGGGCGCGAGAGCGCGTAGATCTTTCGTTCGCTCGGCGTCAGGGCGGCGTTCACGTTCGCGCGCTTTCTCGGATTCTGCGACGCGACCCACATGAAGAGCTCGCGAAGCGCGATGAACCGCGCCGCGATCTCGCGCGCCGGCCGCACCGCGCTCTTCTTCTCGCGCTTCGTCGGCAGCGACTTCGATACGACGAAGCCGAGCTTGGCGAGCGTCGCGAGGTTCTTCTTCCGAAAATCCGACATGGAGCGCATCGTCACAGACGACGCGCTCCACGTCCATTCACTTCATCATCGGCGCACGTCGTGACGAATCTCGCGCACCTCGCGGTGGAACGCGCGCTCCGCGTTCCGGATGCGGTCGCGCATCGCTTCACGCTCGTGACGAATTTCGTGACGGATCTCTTGCCGCGTCTCGTGGCGCGTCTGGGGCGCGCAGTGCATCGGGTCGGCGGACGCGATGGCGGGCACGAAGAGAGCGGCGACGGAGAAGATGACGGCTGAGAGTTTCATGACACTTGTTCCTACTTTTTCTTTCTGTGTGACGAAGCACACACCCCTTGAAAGAGCATCGAGCGTGCCGCGCGCAACCCCGCGATTCGAGCCGTTCGGCGCGACTACGTGAACGCGAGTGGACGGTGGTATCGTCGACTCATCATGCTCGACGGACAGTTCACGCTCGGTGTGGAAGAGGAATACCAAATCGTCGATCCAGAGACACGTGAGCTGCGCAGCTACATCTCGCGTCTCCTCGAGGATGGAAAGAGTGTTTTACGCGAGCGCGTGCGCATGGAGATGCACCAGTCCGTCGTCGAAGTAGGGACGAGCGTCTGCAAAAACGTCGGCGAGGTGAGGAGCGAGCTCACCGAGATGCGCGGTCGAGCTCAATCAGCTCGCGCGCAAGGGCGGCCTTCGCATCGTCGCCGCGTCGACGCATCCCTTCAGCGATTGGAAGACGCAGGACATCACCACCGGGCGAGCGCTACCACGAGCATCGTCACCGACCTTCAAGACGTCGCGCGCGCGAATCTGATCTTCGGCCTGCACGTGCACGTCGGCATCAAGGATCAAGCGACGTCGCGTCGCGCTCGACAACCAGGTTCGCTACTTCCTGCCGCACCTCCTCGCGCTGACGACGAGCTCGCCGTTCTGGCTCGGCCGCAAGACCGGGCTTGATGAGCATGCGCTCGCAGATCTTCAAGCGCTTCCCGCGCACGGGCATCCCCGACGAATTCGAGTCGACGGCGCAGTTCGACACGTTCGTCGAAGCTCGCTCATCAAGACGGGCTGCATCGACAACGGAAAGAAGATCTGGTGGGACGTGCGCCCGCACCACCAGTTCGACACGGTCGAAGTTCGCATCTGCGACATGCCCACGAACCTCGATCACACGGTCGCGGTCGTCGCGCTCGTGCAAGCGCTCATGGCGAAATTGTATTTGATGTACCGCCGCAACACGCGCTGGCGCGTCTACTCGCGCAGCCTGATCGAAGAGAACAAATGGCGCGCGGTACGCTACGGCACCGACGCGAAGCTCATCGACTTCGGTCGCAAAGAAGAACGGCCGTTCTCGGAGCTCATCGTCGAGCTCGTCGAGTTCGTCCGCGAAGCGGCGGAAATCCTCGGCACGTACGACACCGTGAAGCGCGTGATCGACATCCAACGCGAAGGCACGAGCGCACACAGACAGATCGAGGTCTTCGACAAGACGCAAGATCCGAAGGCCGTCGTCGATTGGCTCATCGAAGAAACGATGCGCACGATATGAGCGCGGAGATCTTCGTCGTGCTCGCCGCGATCGCGGGCGCCGACGGCAGAGTGGACGCGGACGAAGCGGCGGCGCTCGAGCGCGCGGCGCGCGACGCGGGGCTCGATGATGCGCAGTTGAAGGCGATGCGCGCGGCCGCGAGCGGCGGGCTCGATGCGCTCGATGCGTCGCGCGTGCCCGCTGCGGATCGTCTGTTCGTCTACGCGCTCGCGTATTGGATGTCGCGCATCGACGGCGAGATGAGCGAAGAGGAAGATTCGGTGCTCACGCGTCTCGGCGCGAAGCTCGCGCTCGAAGACGCGGCGCGCATGAACGCGGAGGCCGCGGTCGATCACGTCGCCGCGCTCCCCGAAGGCGATCGCCCCGCGCAGTTCGACTTCACGCGTCTTCGCGCGCTCATCGCGCTTTGAGCTACGTCAATCGCTTCGTCAGCTGCACCATCTCGGACTCTTCGTCCGTGATCTCGTATCCGTGCGCGCGAAAGAGTCGCAGGAGACGCGCGTTGTCGGTCGCCGTGTTGTAGACGCTCTTCGTCATGCCGAGCTCGATGAACCAGCGCTCGACGCGTTCCATCAATGCGGCCGCAACGCCGCGGCGGCGATGCTCGGGCTCGACGAAGATCGTCGAGAAGTAACCGTACGGTTTCGCATCGTCGTCGTGCTCGACGCGCGCGATGGCGTGACCGGTGATCGCATCGCCTTCCACCGCGAGGAGCACCTTTCCCGTGCGCAGGATCGAGATGCCACCGAACGCGGTCTGTGAGCCACGCCATCGTGTACATCGCCTCGGCGCGCTCTTGACCGAGCACCTCGACGAGCGTCGCGCGCATGCGCTCGGCAACGATCCCGATTTCGCGTTCGTCGTGCGGATCGATTTCGCGAATCACACGGACCAAATGCCGACGGTGCCGCCCGTCCAGAGCGTGTCTGCGCTTTTGTTCTGATCCACGCCCAGCATCTTCCCGCGCGACAAACGCACGAGCGGAAGGAGCGGCTCGAGACCCCCCGAGCCGCGCATGAGCATCACGCGGACTTCTGCTTTTACTGCGTTGTGCGCATCGAGCGCTTCGCCCGCGCGCGCGTTCGGCATGCGAATCGTCCAGCCGTATTCGACTTTGCGCTGCATCAAGTACGAATGACGCTGCTCGCGCGGCACGCGATCGAAGTCGTCCTTCGTCACGTCGACGATCACGCCCGAGCCCGCGAACGAGAAGAGCGGCTTCAAGACCCAATTCTCGAGATCGCTCGGCGGGTCCGCGAAGTCCGACAAGAAGCGCGTCTTCGGTACGGTCTCGTGATCGAGAAACGGGAGCGAGTACTTCGACCACGCCCAATACCAATTCGGGTGGGAGCACCACGTCACGTCGAGATCTTCGTTCCACGAGAACGGCACCGCGACGCTCTTCACCTCGAGCTCGTCGAACACCATGCGGTTGTAGATGCGTTTGACGCGAACGCGCTTGCCGTCCTTGTTGCGATAGAGCTTCCTTCCCTCTTTGATCAGATCCGTCACGCACACGGAGTCGACGTCGAAGAGGTGCTTCGTCGCGACGAAGTCGGGCGCCGTTTTTTGCGTCTCGGGTTTGAAGTCGACGAGCGCGACCTCGCGCGGATCCTCGCCGCCGAGGATGGACGCGCGCATCAGCGACATCGCGTGATCGCGATCGCGGAAGAAGCACGTCCACTCTTTGCGAAGCTCGGGTGTCTTTCGAAGCGCGTCGCTCCACATCTCGGCTTCGACCGTTTCGAGCGCGTACAAAGACGGGAACGCTTGGAGCTCGACGAGGCGCCCGCAGACTTCGCCGCGCTCGTCACGACAAAGCGCGAAGTCCACTTGAACGCAGTGCGGGAGCGCGTCCATGCCGGGCACGTCGTAACGCGCGGGGATGGCTTTTTTCAGCTCGATCAGCGTCGCCGGGCGCGAGAGCTGGCCCGCGATGTCGATGGCTGCATTCTGCAAGTGATCGCGGAGCGCGTGCGTGAGAAAGAGCGGCGTCTCCGCGAGGCGAAACGGAAACGGGCCGCCGAGATCGGCGTAGAGGCGATCGCGGTACGCCTCGAACGTCGCGTTCGGGTCGTGCGCGTTGAACGCGTCGCGCGCTGCGGCGTCCATCAGTGCGCTCCGCGCAAGAGGTCGTCCCAGCGTGTGCTCGGCGTGGGTCGGTCGTTCGCGAGATCGATCACGAGCTCGGCCATCTTCTTCACGACCCACGAGAAGTGATCTTCGCCGAGCGACGTCACGTCGAAGTCGGGTGCGGAGTTCATGTAGTCGATCGCGAAGGGCACGTCGGCGCCACCCTGCGATTGGATCGCGAGCTCGACGGTGTTCATGTCGTAGCCGAGCGCCGAGGTGATCTTCAGCGCGAACTGACTCACGCGCTCGGTGAGCGCGGCGTCGAGCGACGGCATCGTGTCTCGCGCGCGCGTGTAGCGATCCGCGTGCGAGAGGCGCGGATCCCAAAGCGCGACGCGCACGTCGCGCTGACCGATCACGATGCACCGCACGTACCTTTGCCAAGCGATCGCCTCTTGCGCGATGAGCGTCGTCTTGCCGCTCTTGTCGTACGCGGCCATGAGCTCGGTCATGTTCGCGCACCGCGACACGTCGCGGAAACCGCCGCCCCAATGCGGCTTCACGTACATCGGGAAACCGAGCCGCTCGATGAGCGCGTTCCAATCGACGTAGCGCATGTTCTTCTCGAGCGACCCGGGCGTCACGTCGGCGGCGTATTCTTTTTGCGGCAAGAGGACGGTCTTCGGAACGGGAACGCCCAGGCGCGACGCGAGCCCCGCGTTGAAGAATTTGTCGTCGGCGATTCTCCAAAACGGATTGTTGACGACGCGCGTCCCGTAGAGCGCCGCGAGCTTCAAATACGGTTGGTAGCAAGTCACCTCGTGCGAGATGCGATCGACGAGCACGTCGTATGGCGGCGCGACGTCCGCGCGCGGCGCGTCGAACTCGGCGTACTCGCACGCGACGCCCGCATCGCGACGACCGACCTCCGCGATGAGCGCGTCCGGAAACGAACGCTCACGCCCGACCAAGAGCCCAACGCGTCTCGGCATCAGAACCCGACCCTCTCGCCCAAATAGTGCGGAAGCATCGCGCGCCATGTCGGCCAGTCGTGCTTCATGTCGTGGCCCCACACGTCGAGGTTGTTCCAGATGCCTGCGTCCCAAAGCATGTTCGAGAATCTCCGGCTCGCGTGCGGCGCTTCGTACGCGCCTTGTCCCGTGATGATGTGAACCTGCGCGTGCTCGATCATGTGGCGCTGATGCGAGTCGTGGATGTTCGGGACGAAGCTCATGGGGTTGTTGAAGTAGATGTCGTCGTTCATCCAGCCGCCCAAGTAATCGGGCTCGAGATCGAAGAAGCCGCTCATCGCGATGAGCGTGTCGAAGAGCTCGGGGCGACGGAAAAATTGGTTCGCCGCGTGAAACGCGCCGAAGCTCGCTCCCGCAACCGCGATGCGCGCGTCCTCGTTTCGAACGGCGCGTCGAATGTACGGCACCACCTCTTCCTCGACGTAACGCGAGAAGAGCATCTGCCGCCGCGCGCTCTCGTGCACGGACACGTTCTTGTTCATCCACGCGTGCTCGTTGATGCTGTTGATCGAGAACACCGTGATGCGGCCGGGAAAATCAGCGGCTCGATCGCCTTGATCAAAAAGAAGCGCTCGCAGTCGAGCAGATCGCTCTGCGCCGTTGGATACAGCAAGACCGGATGCCCCCAATTTCCGTAGCGCACGATCGGCATGTGCATGTCGAGTCGTGGGCTGTGCCAACCGAAGAGCTCACGAGGAAGTGCGGGGTCGACGAATTCCATGGAGACCGGCGAGCATACCAAAAAGGGCTTTGGGCTTTGGGCTTTAGGCTTTGGAAAGAATCTCTCTCGTCTCTTCTTCTTCTTCTTGCCAAAGCCCAAAGCCCAAAGCCTAAGGCCCTCTTTTCACGGTCGGTGCACGACCAAGCGCAGCGACCGATCCTTCGGCGTCAGGTGGACTTCCGTGTAGCCCGCTTCGGGCACGTCGATCGCGCCGATCATCGTGCGCGTGGGCGTGACGAGGATGAACGGCTGATGACCCGCGCGAACCGAGAGCCACTCGGGCGTGGATGACACGTCGATGGAGGCGTCGCCGATCGCGAATCGCGCGGGCTCGTCGCAAAAGGCGATCACGTCGTGCTTCGGCAAACCCGTGGCGGGCGCGGGCGGGGCTCGCCGCGATCGCTCGCGCGATCGATCGTGCCGCCCCATGTGTCGTCGGGGAGAAGGAGCATGTCGGGCGAGTCGGGCGTCTTTCCGCGGACGAGGATCGGATCGGTCACGACGAGTCGCGATGCGAGGAGCGACTCTTCGCCTTCGGCGTCGTGCGGGCGTCCACCGAGCACGCGCACCGTCGCGATGCGTGCGGGTCTCTGCTTCGATTGGAGAAATCGCGGGAGCCCGTCAGGCGCGGCGTGATTCGCGCCGACGAGGATCGCGTATCGCTCGGGCGGCATCGGATCGTCGTCGGTGAGCCCGGCCTCGCCGCCGTGCGCGGGCGCGGACGCGATCGCCGCCGTGCGAAGCGAGCGCGCGCAGTGGAGCTCGCGCATCGCGTTGTCCGCCGCGCCTCCGCCGGTGAGGCCCGCGCGAAGCTCGGGAGGCATGTCGCAACCGACGAGCGGCATCGACGCGCCGCGCGCTTGGTACACGAGGTTCGTCACGCTCGGCAGGTAACCGAATTTCCACGCTGCGTGATCGAGCTCGTTTTGCCGGCTCGAGATGCGCCAGAACGCGCCGTCGTCGAAGGGCCCCGAGTCGTGCGTGAGCTTCGCGAGATCCGCGTCGTCCGCGCTCGGCGCACCGGGCGCGCCTTTCCATTTTCCGCGCGCGCGAAATTGCTCGAGCGCGAATCCCCATGGCGCCTTCATGCGAAACACGATTGACGCGACCGCTTCGATCTGCGCGCGCGAGTCGTGGAGCGTCCCGAAGACGAGGTACGTCGGCTTCGACGCGTCGGCGTTCATCCATGCGTCGTACGCGTCCGCGATGGCCGCCTCGCCCGCGACGAGCTTCGTCGCGTCCGCGCGGAGCGAGGCGAGATCGCCGAGCGCGAACGGCTTCAGTTGGTTCGGCGACGCCACCTTCTGCGCGATCGCGAGCGCGTCGTCGTCGCTCTTCGGAAGCTCCTCCCACGCCGGATCGGCCGGAGGCTTCCACGGGATGGGCGGCTCGTCGGCGGACGCGCGCGAGCACGCCACACACAAAACAACGGCGGCAATCATCATCATGGGGGCTTTGCCCCCAAACCCCCAGAGCATCCTCAGCCCGCTCCGCTTCGCTCCGCGGTCTTCGCGCATTTGTGGGGCACTCTACACGCGCCGTGTCTGCGCGAAGACACCAAACGCACGATCGCCCGCAATTTCCTGCGGATTTCGTCACGGCACGCGGGCTGCACTAACCGAGCTCACGCTGCCGCAAGGCCACTTCCCCAAAAGAAAAGGATCTCCACCATGTTCGCTCTCCGCGCTGCCACTGCCGTCACGTTCGTCTCCGTCCTCACGTTCTCGTCGCTCGCGAATGCGGACGGCGCATCGAGCGTCGAAGTCGTTCGCTCGCAGTTCACCGACAAGGTCGAATCGTCGAACCCGGTCGCTGGCGCAGACCAACTGGCATCCGCCGCGCACGTCACGTACTGGGTCGCGGTGAAGAACGCGAATCAGCCGACGACGATCACGCTCGTGTGGAAGCTCGATGGCAAAGAGTCGGGCCGCCAGTCGCTCGACATCGGCACGTCGCCGCAATGGAAGACGTGGGGCGCGCACGCGACGATGGGCGCGAAGAGCATCGAGGTGGATGTCCTCGACGCGAGCGGCCAGGCGATCAAGACGGACACGCTGGCGCGCTGAAACGCACGATCCGAAGTGGAGCCGTCACTCACGTCAGGCCACGCCTGGACAACGCGTCCGACTCGCTGTATCTCGTCAGCCCTTCTCGGGGCCGTAGCTCAGCTGGGAGAGCGCATCCATGGCATGGATGAGGTCAGGGGTTCGATCCCCCTCGGCTCCACTCGATTCGACGTTATGGAAGAAGCAAAAGGAGCTTCTCGCGAATGTCATCGCGGTCGAGGACTTCCACCTGCGCGATCACGTCCGACACCACATCGAGGATCAACATGCCCTCCGCTGGTGCGAGGACGACGTTTCGATGGCTCGGACCTGGGATGCGAGATCCGTTTCGCCCGTCGCAGCGAGAAGTTCCTGAAGCTCGCTGGACAGTTTGGGGAATTGCTCGTGCAGGCCCCAGGTCATCCGAATCTCTCGAATGTCGAATCATTCTCCAATCGACGAGCTCAAAGATGAACTTGCGAAGGAACGCGCGGATATACGCGGCGTCCCCGTAGAAGTGGCCTTCGCCGTGCGGGTGTTGATAGTGAGACTGCGCCGGATCGGGCTGGAGAGGAAGGTGCGACCAATAGAAGGCGCGCAGCCCATCGTCGCCCGCTGACGCAGGTATCCGCGCAATGCGGCGCCCATCGTGGAGCACCCTTTCGACGATCAGTTGGTCGCTGTCATCACGCGTGCCTTGAAGAGGCTGCATGGTGATGACCGCTTCGGGGAACTCCGCCGCGAGACGGGAGACGACGGCCGCGAGCTCGTCGTAATTCAAGACGACGCTCTCGGGAAGACCGCAGCGAAACGCGCGCAGCGCCCAGACATGCAAGCTATGTGTGTTTCGTCGCTCATTCCTGTCGCGTGGTCTCGGGGTTCGCTGGATCGCACGGTGGATCAACGAGAAGCGAGACACGAACGTACGGCTTTCTCGTCGGAGCCACACGTGCGAGCATCTCCACTGCTTCTCGAAACCTTCGTGGTCCACCAATGAGAACCACGTCGCAGGCCCGACAGATCGACGTAGCGTCGGCTACGAGACGCGCGCGCGAATGCGCTCGAATTGGCGGAAGGCCTTCGTTCGAGAAAACGGCTAGACGCGGTTCGCTCCCGCTGACCACGGGTGACTCGATGCCGAAGGCTATCTTGTCAACCACTGTCCAAACGGATGTCGTGCGCCAGACCTGAACGATTCGAGGCTCGGGTGCTTCGGAGACGCCACCTTGAGGCAGGGTGATGATCGTCGAAGCCGAACGCGTGCGAAGCGTGAGCGTATCGAAACCGGCTCGAGCGAGCGTAAGCACGACGCTAGCGCCTTCGCCGAACTCGACATCATCAGCAATCGTCACGTCTGCAGCGGGCTCGAAGTCGTCGCCATGAAGGAGCCTCCAGTGCTTCTTCAGACCTTCGGCCCAATCGAACACAGTCGTGACGAGCTGTGTTCGCCCCGCGAATCGAAGATCACTACGCTCGGCGACTTGGTAACCGTTGATCGTCACGTGTGCATCAACAAGGACGCGTGGAGCGCGCAACGCATCGCCGACATCCTCGCCGTGCGCAATCGCATTTCGCTCTGTGTCGATCTCACTCGTGCTGACCTTCCATGAAGGCTTGTCGTCCGTATGGCGCTTCGACGTGCATGCACACAGCAACGCGACGAGGACGATTCGACGGTGTGATTCACGCACGGGCGAATCTGTGTGCATTATGCACGTAATGCGCGGCTGATTTCCCGATGCCTTCGACTTCTTCGTCCGTCAGCGTGCGGATGACGCGCGCGGGGGAGCCGATGATGAGGCTGCGTTCGGGGAAGTCTTTGCCTTCCGTGACGAGCGCGCGCGCGCCGACGATCGAGTGGCGACGGATGCGCGAGCGGTTGAGGAGGACCGAGCCGATACCGATGAGGCATTCGTCTTCGATGGTGCATCCATGGAGGACGACGGCGTGACCGATCGTGACGCGCGAGCCGACGAGGAGCGGGATGCCGTCGTCGGTGTGGACGATGGTGCCGTCTTGGACGTTCGACTCTTCGCCGATCGAGATGAGATCGTTGTCGCCGCGCAAGATGGCGCCGAACCAAATGCTCGAATCGCGCGCGAGCTCGACGCGGCCGACGATCGTGGCGTTCGGTGCGATGAATGCTGCGGCGGCGATTTTGGGTTCGTGCATCACGACGGCTTGGTGGTGGGCACCTTCAAGCGTCGCATCATTTTTTGGAGACCGAAACGCGAAAGACCGAGGAGCTCGGCGGCTTTGGTTTGGTTGCCGTGGGTTTTGTCGAGCGCTTCGCGGAGCAAGTCGGCCTCGAGCGCGTCGACGCGCGAGCGGAGATCGAAGCCGACCTCGCGCGGAGCTTCGCCGCGCAGCAAGTCGGGCGAGAGATCGCTGGCGTCGATGATCGATTCATCGCTGCCGGCGCCCGGCGCGCACAAGACGAGCGCGCGACGCACTTCGTTCTCGAGCTGGCGCACGTTGCCGGGCCACGCGAACATCACGAGGCGATCCATCGCGGCTTTCGTGATGCGGACTTTCTTGCCTTGCGCGTGCTTCTTGAGAAGGTGCGAGATGATGAGCGGGATGTCGCCGCGCCTCTCGCGCAGCGGCGGCATGCGAACGGAGACGACGTTGAGGCGGTAGTAGAGATCTTCGCGGAACGTTCGCTTCTGGACCATCGCCTCGAGATCGCGGTGCGTCGCCGCGATCAAACGCACGTTCACTTTGCGCGTGCGCTCCGATCCGACGGCGCGAATCTCGCCGTCTTGGAGCACGCGGAGGAGCTTCGTCTGCATCGCGAGCGGCATCTCGCCGATCTCGTCGAGGAAGAGCGTGCCGCCGTCGGCGACTTCGAAGAGCCCCGCGCGCGTTTGCGATGCGCCGGTGAACGCGCCGCGCACATGACCGAAGAGCGTCGACTCGAGGAGCGGCTCGGGGACTGCCGCGCAGTTCTCGCTCACGAAGGCGCGTCGCGAGCGCGGGCCGTTCTCGTGCATCGCGCGCGCGATCAATTCTTTGCCGGTGCCGCTCTCGCCGACGACGAGAACGGGGACGTCGCTCGTCGTCACGCGATCGACGACGTGAAGCAGTTGCCTCATCGGCTCGCTGCGCCCGGCGATCGCGTCGTATTTGAATCGCGTCTCCTCGCCGCGCGCGTGCGAGAGCTCGGTTTGCGTGACGAGCAGCTCGGCTTCGCGTTCGGCGAGCAGCGATTCGACTTTCGCTTTCGCGCGTTCGGCGCGGCGCGCGGCGCGTCGCAAGAGAACTTGATCGCGCGCGTCGGCGATCGCGAGCGCGGCTTGCGTCGCGAGGAGGCGAACCCACGAGAGCTCGCGCGGGCCGAACGCGCCGCGGCGACCGCGATCGTCGAGGTAGACGACGCCGAGCGTTTCGCCGCGCGTGACGAGCGGAACCGCGAGGACGCTGCGGAGCTTGAGCGCGTGAACGGATGCGTGGATGTCGCCGAGCGTGGCGAACGCGTCCGTCGCGACGACCGCTTCGCCGCTTTCGATCGCGCGCTTCGCGAGCGTCATCGAGAGCGTGAGCTGCTCGCCGCGGAGATCTTCACGCGCGAGGTTGCGCGCGGCGCGCGGCACGAGCTTTCCGTTCGGTGCGCGAAGGAGAAGAAGGCCGCGCTCGACGCCGACCCAGAGCACCATCGCATCGAGGACTTGCAAGAGCAGCGGGCGGAGCCTGTCGCGCGTCGAGAGCGAGCGGATGATCGTTTCGAGTTGGGTTATTTGCGCGGGTGCGAGCGACGATTCGCCGGCGCCCGAGACGCCAGCGTCGCGCGTCCACGCGACGTTCGCGAGCGCGTCCTTGTGCGCGTCGGGCGTCGTGGAGCGAAGACGATCGGCAGCGGCGCGACGCAGCGTTTCGAGTCGCTTCGCGGCTTCGCCTTCGCCGAGCTTCATCGCAAGATCGCGACCGGCGGCGAGCGCGGGGCCGCGTGATGCGAGCGGCGCGGGGACCTGCGCGATGGCGAGTAGATGTTTGAGGACGTCGCTCGCGTGGAGGGTGTTCGTCGATCGAGCGCGCGCGCCGAGCCAATCCCACGATGCGGACGGCGAGCTCTTCGTCGCGGCGCGATCGACTTCGAGGATGCGCGCTTCATCGATCGAATCGGGCGACCACACGAGCGCGCGCGCGGCGGCGCGGATGGAATCGTCGGTCGTGTTTTCGAACGTGGCGAGTGCGGCTCGTGCATCATCGCGCGCGAGCGTATCGCCGGGCGCGCGCGTTTCGACGCGAGCCCAGCGGGCGTAGGCGCGCGTGCGATCGTCGGTCGTGGCGCGCGCGAGGACTTCGGCGGCGGCTTCGTCGGCGCCGTGTGCATCGCCGATCGTCGCGAGCGCGGCGGCGCGAACGAGCCACGCGCTCGATGCTTCGCGAAGGCGGCCGAGTCGTTCGAGCAAGAGCGCGGCGCGCGTCGATGCGCCAAGCGCGCGGCCGATGTCGCCCGCATCGGTCGCGGCGGCGGCTTCGCCGACGAGGTACGTCGCTTCGTCCGCGATGGCGCCGATGCGCTCGGCGAGATCGACGGCGCGCTCGTAGTCCGCGAGCGCGGCGTCCGCGCGACCCGCGGCGTGCTCGACGAAACCGCGCGTCGCGTGAAGGCGCGCGCGCACGATGGGCTCCACGTCGTCGGCGAGCGCCTCCGTCACCGTGCGCACGCCGAGGTCGAACGCGCCTCGTCGCCACGCGACGAGGGCGCCGACCTCGGCCACACTGGGTCCGCCGTGCGACGCGAGCGCGCGTGACGCGCGCTCGTCGTCGCCGGCGTCCCACGCGATGCGCGCGCTGACGGCGGCGGCGCGGGCGCGAAGCGCACGCGCCCCCGCCGTCCCAGTGGGCGCGGCGAGCGCCGCGCGCGCGAGCGCGTCGGCGCTCGCTGCGTCGCCGAGGCGACGCGCCACTTCGGCGCGGCGCACGAGCGCGTGAAGATCATCGGACCCATCGCGCAGCGCGAGCTCCGCTCGCGCTGCTTCCCCCGTGCGAACGAGCGCATCCGCGAGCGCGCTTCGAAGCGCCCACGGCGCATCCGCGCCGCGCCGCTCGATCGCTTCGATCACGCGCTGCGGCGGATTCGCTCGCGCGAGCGCGAGCGCCATCGCCGCATCGTCCCCGATTTCCGCGTCGCCCTCGTCGCTCGCGGGCTCCCCTCTCAAATCCGCGAACGTCCATGCACCAAACGGCGCACGCTCCGCGAGCGCGCACAACTTCTCCGCGAGCTCCGCTTCCGTCATCTCGATCGCAGGCCACCGCGCTGCAGCTGCCCCGACGAGCCCCACCACCCACCGCGCGCGAAGCAGCGCCGAGCTCGCGCCGATCTCTTCGCCTTCTTCCACGGACCGCATCTTCCGCGCGATGCCGATCGCTTCCTCGAGCCACGCACGCGGCGCTCCCGTCACCGCTTCCGCGACCTTCGACGCGTTCGCAATCTCACGCGCACGAAGCGCGACGTACACGCGCTTCACCACGGCGACTCGCGCGCGAGCACGCGCGTCCTTCGACTCCTCGACCCCGAGCGCACGCGCCGCGCGCTCCGCCACCCACGACGCAGACGGCCTCGCACCCGCCGCGTTCGCGCACATGGCATCCGCGAGGCGCCCGAGCTCCGATTGCGCCGCGAGCGCATCGCCGAGCAGCTCACGCACCATCACGCCGAGCGCGAACACGTCCGCGCGCGGCCCGACATCGCCTCCGCTTCGGAGCTCCGGCGCTGCATACTTCGCAGTCCCTCCACGCGCCGCCTGCCCGACCTCCGTCGCGAGCCCGAGATCGATCAACGTCGCGCTCCGTCGAGGATCGCGCGGATGCCAGCAAAACATTTTCGGGCTTCACGTCACCATGACGAACATTCGCGTCGTGAAGCTCCTCGAGCGATCGCGCCACCGCATGCGTGATCCCCCAAACGCTCTTCTCGTCTCCACGCGCGCCCGCGACCGACTCGCCATCCACCCAAGCCGTCACGACGACGCCGCGACCGTCTTCCAACGTCCCCACGTCGAGCAGCGCCGGACCCCAAACGCGTGCCACGCGCGCCAAAATCTCCGCCTCCTCCAACCCAAACCCGCGCTCCAAAACCTTCAACGCACCCCGAACGCCACCTCGCTCGACCTCGTAAACGACGCTGCTCGCTCCCGCGCCGCCCTTCCGGACGACCATCCACCCTTCAAAGTTCGGATCCGAACTCTCGAACTCGCCTGCTGGCGCTGCCAACTCGGATGCCGGCCTTGATTTCGTGCCCATTCCCCATGTTATGGCCGTGAATGTGAAGAACCGTCAACTCGGATGCCATCCCCTTTTGCACCTCCGTTGGCCGACTTAGGTTGTGCCTATGACCAAGCCGCGCAGCGAAGTGCTCTCCGAATCCCGTCGCAAGGCGACCGTCGCGGGCGCGACCACCGTGGCTGCGGTCGGTATTGGCGTCCTCGGATTTCCGGTGACGGCGGCTGTGGTGGCGGTGCCCGCCGCGATGCTCACGTGGCGCTGGTGGAAACACCGCGCGTCGAACGGCATCAAGTTCTAGCCGAACCCTACTCGAGAGAGAGCCCCCGAACCTTCGCGTGGGTCCACCGCGCGAGCAAGTCGATGTCCGACGGCGCGAGATCGCCGGCGAACTTCGGCATGTGATGCTTCATCTTCGGATCGAGCGCGTTCTCTCGATACGTGGCTTTCGATGACGGGTCGTCGATTTGCGCGCGAATCCACGCGACCGATCCATAACCGCCGAGCTCGGGCGCGTTGCCGGTCCCGCCGTCGTCGCCTTCGCCGTGAAGGAGATGACATCCGGTGCAGCGGTCCTTCAGGATCTTCTCGCCCGTGTCTTCGCCTTCCAAGCCGTCGTCGGCCTGCGACGCGAGAAACCTCGCGACCGCCGTCATGTCTTCTTTCGACATCGGCTTGAAGTCTTCGGGCTTCTCGCGCGGCGCGACATCCATCGACGGCATTTGTTCTTTGAACGGCGTGCGGCCGAAGCGGTCATCGGCGTCCGGGTCGTGGAGCATCGAGATGATCCACGCGGTTTGGCTCCATCCATCGAGCGTGGGCGCGTCCGCTTTTTTCTTGTCGCCGAATTTTCCGAGCACGTGACAGCTCGCGCAGCGCTCCTTGAAAAGACCGGCCCCGCGGAGCTCCGGATCGTTTCGCAACATGACGAGCGGACCCGACGGCGGCACGCCCTTCATCGCGAGATCGATCGCGATCTTCGCGCGTGCGCGCGCCTCGGTGCGCGCGAGTCGATACTTCGCGTCGTGCGCGTCGCGATCCATCGCGGTGTACGTGAGACCGCCGAGCGTTCCCATCGCGGCCAGCGACGCGATCGCGCCGAGCACGCTGACGCCGTGCTTTCGTTTGTCCATCCACGGAAGCGCGAAGAAAACGAGAAAGAGCGCGGCGGGAACGGCGAGCGTGACCCACACTTCGAGCGAGCCGTGCGCGTGGCGACGCACTTCGAACATCCAGAGCAAGTACCACTCGGGGCGCGCGGGATAATCGCTCGTCGGATCCGCGGGCGCATCGAGCGGGGCGCCATGGAGTTTGTTCGTCACCCACCCGATGAGAATCGCCGTCGATGCCGCGAGCGCGATGTCGCGCGCGAATTGGCGCGGCATGTACGATTCGAAGCCCGAGTTGTGGCGCGCTGCGATTTTTTCCGCGAACGTCCACTCGCTGCGGCGGCGCAAACGCAGGAGCCCCGCGACGACGAGCGGCAAGACAATCGCGTGGACCGCGAACATGCGACCGAGCGCGAGCTGTCCGAGCGTGTCGCCGCCTTGCACGAGTCGCGCGAAGTCGGTTCCGCCCGGTGCCATCGCGGCGATCGCGAGCTCCACGCGGCGCGCCCAATATCCTTGCTGATCCCACGGGAGGACCCCGCCCGTGATGGCCGCGGCCGCGATCGTCGGGATCATGAAGAGCGCCGCGAGGTATCCAATCTCGCGCGGCGCGCGGTGCCCGCCGCCCATCGCGAGCATCGCGACGTGCGCGCACGCGAGCACGAGCATCGCATCGGACGCGAACCGATGCAGCCCGCGAAGGAGCCAGCCGTGCGGCATGAGATACGTCGTGTAGTGGACGCTCGCCCACGCGGACTCGATCGTCGGTGCGTACGCGCTCGCGAGCGCGATGCCCGTGACCGTGAGCACCAGGAGCAAAAACAATAGCGTGAAGCCGACCGAGCGCGCCCAGCTCGGACCGCCGGCGATTGGATGCTCGAGCACCTCGCGCAGCCGACGGCGTGCGCCGATGCGATCGTCGAGGTAGACGCCGAGCTTCACCCGATCTCCACGCGCTCGGCGGTTCCTTGCTTGAATCGGCGGAAATCGACCTCGACGACGCCGCCCGTGACGCGCGCTTCGAGCGCGTCCATGTCGCGCGGCGATGGACCGCTCTCGCGTTTCCCGCTCTCGTCGAACGACGAATCGTGGCACGGACACTCGAAGCCTTTGCCTTGGCTCGCGACGTTGATCGAACAACCGAGGTGAGGACACACGACGGAGTACGCGCGCACGCCCTCACCGACGCGCACGAGCCACACCGATCCGAGCTCCGCGTCTTTTTCGAGCTTCCACGCGTCGCGCTCGTCCGCGACGATCTTCACGCGGCTCGGGACGCCGTCGTGAAGTCGCGAGAGCGGCACGGTGCGAATCCAACGTTCGCCGTGGGGGCCGCGACGCGCGGACGCGACGACGAACGCGATGGGTGGAGCAACGGCTGCAGTGCAGAGAGCGGCAGCGCCGCTCGCGAGGACGACTTCGAGAAAACGGCGGCGGTCAGTGCTCGCCATGACCCTCGCGATCGAAACGTTCGAGCACTTCGAGCATCGCGGGGGTGGGCTTCAGCATCTGCGGTTGTCCCCCTTGTTGAGCCGGCATGAGCCAGGCCCACGATCCATCTTCGAGCGGAACGCGCTCGACCTCGCCGCGTTGCTCGGCGTGCCAGAGCACGTGCGCCACGTCTTCGGGCGTCATCTTCGGGCCGCCGATGCTCGCGAGCTTCTTCGTGGCCGCAGCCGCAAGCGCGGTCTTCTTCTTGGCCTTCTTCTTCGCCATGGAGACGGTTCTACAGCCAAGGGTTGTTCGGGATCAAACGTCGGAACCCTGCGCCTTGCCGTTTGTCGAAGCCCTAGACGTTGAATGGCCGGAAGAACAAATCCTTTCCGCGCGTAGATCGTAGGAGTCGCATGCGAGATGGAACGTTGTGGAAGGTCTCGACCTTCACCGCCCTCGGGTTGGCGGGTTTTCTCGCATTCCATCCGCTCGGTGGTGCCGACGATTCCAACGCGAAAGGGCCTGCCGGCACGGTCGCAAAGAAGTCGCACAACGGCGGCATCCTTGCGTGGCTCTCGGGCGGATCGTCCGTTTCGAACGAAGCGAACGCGCCACACACCGGCACACACCTCGTGCAACTTCGCGCTGCGCGCAACATGACCGAGGAGTGCGAGGCGCTGCGCGTTCTCTCGCTCGAGGCCACCGGCGACGAAGAAGCGATTGGCGAGATCGCCGATCGCACCGCGGCGACGCATCCGCGCGGCGTACGCACGTGCGCGATCAGCGCGCTCGAAAAAATTCCGACGGCCGCTGCGCGCAGCTACCTCGGCGATCTCCTCAACGACACCGACACGTACATTCGCGATGCCGCGCTCCACTCGCTCGCGGTCAAGGCGCGCGACGACGCAGACGCGCGCTCGCTCGTGATCACCGCCGCGCACAGCGAAGACGAAGAGACGCGACTCGAAGCGCTCATCGCGCTCGGCGACGCGCACATTCCCGAAGCGTCGGCGCTGATCCAAGCTGCGCTCGCGACCGAGACGGGAACGGTCCGCTCGAGGCTCGTGAGCGCGCTCGGCGAGACGCGCGACACCGCCGCCGTCGGCGCGATTTCGAAGATGGTCGATGACGGATCGAGCGACACGCGGCGCGCCGCGATCGAAGCGCTCGGATCGATCGGCGGCGACCAAGCCGTGACGCTCCTCAAAGACAAGCTCACGAGCGGCTCGCGCGAAGACGCATATGCCGCCGCGCAAGCGCTCGCGAAGACCGGCGACGCAACGGCGAAGCAAGCGCTGCTCGACGCGACGAAGAGCACGCGGCACGACGAGCAGATCGCGGCGATCCGCGCGCTCGGTCGCGTCGAAGGCGAGGACGTGCGCACCGCGATGATCGCGGCGCTTCACTCGAGCGATCCGAGCGTCGTCACCGCGACGTCGTCGTGGTTCTCGAGCCACGGCGATCGCACTGCGGTGGCGGACATCGTGAACGTGCTCAAGACCGCGCCGCCCAACGCGCGCTCGACGCTCGTGTCCGCGCTCGCGGGCATCGGCGGCGACGATGCGCGCGACGCGATCGCGACGATGGCGCGCACGCCGGGCAACGAACAAGTCGCCGCGCTCAATCAGCTCGCGAACATGTCCGGCGGCCGCGAGGAAGCGCGCAAGATCGCGCTCCGGATCGCGAAAGAAGGCGGGCAATCCGCGTACAGCGCGGTGAACATTCTCGGCCAAGAGGGCACGCCCGAGGCGCGCGACGCGCTCGTCACGATCGCGAAGAACGGTGGAGACGTCGCGTCGTCCGCGATGTCGGCGCTCGCGTCGAATGGCGATCCCGAAGCGCTGCGCGCGCTGACGGATCTCTCGCGCTCCGCGAAGACGCCGGAGCTTCGCAGCCAAGCCATCAATGCGCTCGCGCAGTCGGGCGATCCGAAGAGCTCGGCGACGCTCGTCGCTGCGGCGAGCGACAAGAACGCTTCGGTGAGGCTCGCGGCGATCGCAGGGCTCGGGCGCGTCGGCGGGCCTGGAGCGGAGCGCGCGCTCGTCGACGCCGCGTCGAGCATGGACCATGGCTCGCGCATGGCGGCGATTCGTTCGCTCGCCGCGATCCACACGCCAACCGCGACGGCGGAGATCGAGAAGCTCGCGCAGGACACCGACATCAGCGTCCAGCGCGTTGCGTTCTCGACGCTCGTCAACAGCGCGCCCGATCGCGCCGCGGCGATCGCCGATCGCGCGATGGCATCAGGCAACGCGGACACGCGTCAGCTCGTGGTGCAAAACGCGACGAGCCTCGCGCCCGAAGTGAGCAAACGAATTCTGACGACCGCAATCCGCGACAGCGACGACAACGTCGCATCGAGCGCGATCGATGGGCTCGCGCTCGTCGGCGGTCACGACGCGCAGCAGTCGCTCCTCGATCTTCTCACGTCATCGAGCACGTCGGAGGCGACGAAGCGCGCGGCGGCCGACGCGCTACAGCGGTCTGCATCGGACATGGCCCTTTCGCACTCGAGTCTCATCGACAAGTACAAGTCGCCAGAGGCGGGTGAGAATGGACCCTCGGACGTCATGGAAGGTGTTGGGGACGACGACGTCGATTGAGGGGTGGACTCCCCGCCCCCCTTGGGCAACGCTTGCCCCATGCGCTTCCTTCGCCACCTCGCCTGGCCCTTCGTCGCCGCTGCGGCGATCGCCGGATGTGGCTCACGCACGGGTCTCCTCGTTCCACCACCGGACGCGAGCATCCTCTCCGTGAGCGGCAAGGTCGATCTCCTCTTCATGATCGACAACTCCGGATCGATGGGCGACAAGCAGGAGCTCCTGCGCGAAGCGATCCCCGATTTTGATCAACCGCCTCATCTCGCCGAAATGCATCGACGACGCGGGCAACATTCTCGGTGACTCGCAAAACGGAAACTGCAGCGCGGGGCACCTCGAATTCAAACCGGTGCCGGACATCCATGTCGCGATCGTCACGTCGTCGCTTGGCGGCGTCGGAGCGGACGTGTGTAGCGCATCCGATCCGAACCCGCTCCATCCCGAGCTCCTGCGCCACAACGACGACCAAGGTCGCCTCATCAACCGCCAGAACGCCGGCAAAGAAGAAGCGCCCGTGCCCGAAGCGGAGCCGTCGAATTTCCTCGCGTGGTTCCCCGACGTCGACGCGAACAAAGGCAATCCGAAGCCGCCCGTCGCCGCCATCAGCGATCCGCAGAAGCTCGTGACGTCGTTTCAGAGCCTCGTCTCCGGCGTCGGCGAGTTCGGGTGCGGGTTCGAGGCGCAGCTCGAGAGTTGGTATCGCTTTCTCATTCAGCCGGATCCATACGGCGAGATCCAACTCGGCAACGGCGTGACGATCACGTCGGGCATCGACGACGTGATCTTGAAGCAGCGTCACGATTTCTTGCGGCCCGATTCGCTCGTCGCGGTGATCGTCGTGACCGACGAGAACGATTCGCACATCGATCCGCGCGGGCTCGGCGGGCAAGCGTGGACGTACATGAACTCGTCGTTTCCAGGCTCGCCGACGGGCGCGCCGCCGCTGCCGACGACCGCGTGCGCGACGACGCCGCTCGATCCCGCGTGCCAGCCGTGCACGAGCGCTCCGGGCGATCCGGCGTGCGCGACGAACGGCGGCTTCTACGACTCGGACAAATCGCCGCTCAACGTGCGCATGTTCCACATGCGTCAACGCTTCGGCGTCGATCCGCAATTTCCGGTGCAGCGCTACATCGACGGCCTCACGTCAGCGACCGTGCCGAACCGCGACGGCGAGCACCCGAACGGATCGCCGAATTACGTCGGCACGCGCAACTGCACGAACCCGCTCTTCGCGACGGGCTTGCCGACGAGTCAGAGCCAACAGCTCTGCAACCTCCAGCGCGGGCCGCGCAGCCCCGACCTCGTGTACTTCGCGCTCATCGGCGGCGTCCCGCACGAGCTTCTCCAAGTCGATCCGACGAACCCCGACAGCCCGCAGAAGGACGTCCTCGACCCGAGCGACTGGCAGAAGATCCTCGGCACCGACCCGCTCTCATACGATTTCACGGGCGAGGATCTGCACATGCTCGAATCGACCGATCCGCGTCCAGGTCTTCCGCCGCCGAGCGCCGCGAACGACGCCGACCCGATCAACGGACGCGAGTTCGAGACGAACGGAAACTTCTTGCAGTATGCATGCATTTTCGCCCTAAAAACCCCTCACGACTGCAACGATCCGCAGTACGCGGCGTTCTGCGATTGCGGCGCGAACCTCACCGCGCCGCCGCCCGTGTGCGATCTCAATACGCCCACGATGCAGATCGCCGCGAAGGCGTACCCGACGATCCGCGAGCTCGTCGTCGCGCGCGAGCTCGGCACGCGCGCGACCGTGTCGTCGCTCTGCCCGATTCACATCACGGAGCAAACGCCAAACGATCCGCTCTACGGATATCGCCCCGCGATCGGCGGAATCATCGACGCGTTCCGCAAGGGGCTCGTGCACTGACTATTTCGCGTGCTCCTTGATCGTGAACCCGCCGTGCGCCTTCACCCAGACGCCCGTGAAGGACGCGCCCAGCAAGAAGATCTGCGCCGAGTAGTGCACCCACAAGAGCAGCACGACGATCGACGCGGCGTCGCCGTACGTCTGCACGATCTCCGCGTGCGCGAGGTACGCGCTGATCGCGTACGTGCCCGCCGAGAACATCACCGCGGTCACGCCGCCGCCGAGGAGCGCTTGGCGCCACGGGAACTTCGCGCTCGGCAAGAGTCGAAAGACGGCGGCGAAGAGGAGCGTGGAGATGAGGAGCGAGCCGCCGCCTTCCATGAGCGTCCACGCGATCGGCGTCGCGATGCCGAGCTTCATCGTCACCGCGGTGAACGCGAGCTTCATGATGACGAGCGCGATCAAGATGAAGCCCGTCGCGAGCACGAGCGCGAAGTTGAAGAGGCGCCTGACGACCTCGCGGCGGAGGTTCTTCAAGAACGACGTCGACTCGGGCTCGGGCAGCGTCCACAAGTGGTCGAGCGCGGTCTCGATCTCGCCGAAGAGGCGCGTCGACGCGTAGACGAGGACTGCGCCGGCGAGCACGCCGTGCCATCCCGCGCCGGGGCGCGAGACGCGATCCATCAACGTATCGAGCGTGTGGGCGCCGCTCTCGCCGACGTAGTGCGTGAGGTTCTCGAGTAGCGCGGCGCGCGCGAGCTTCTCGCTCGTGAAGAAGCGCGCGACGAAGAGCGCCATGACGAGCAGCGGCGCCGTCGAGAGCATCGCGTAGAAGGCGATCGCCCCGCTCAAGATCTGCCCGCCGCGACGCGAAAACGTCGTCCATGTGCCGTCGAGCAGGTCGAGCACCTTCATGCGTTCGCTCGCAATGATACAGATGGTGTCCATGAGCGACGAAAAAGGCGAGATGGAGGCGCGTCTCGTGAAGTTCGTGATCGATGAGCTCGCGGGCGACGAGGACGCGTTTCGCGCGGACGTGGCGCGCGCGATCGATGGGCTCCTCGCGACGCCGATCGAGATGCTCGTCGACCCCGCGCGCGTCGAAGCGGCGTTCGGCGCGGCGCTCGCGAAGGACCAAGTCGAGCGCGCGATTCGCCCGATTTCACGCTCGATCCACATGAGCGTCGTCTCCGCGATGCGCACCGACAAAACGAAGCTCGGCGATCTCGTCCCGCCGAAGGCGCGCGCGCGCATCGACAAGCTCCTCGAGAAGAAGCGCACCATCAACGAGAAGCTCGTGCGGCAGCTCATCGAGCAGGAGGCGATGGAGGAGACGCTGCGCGACGTCATCTTCGACGCGCTCAAAGAGTTCAACGAGCGCTTCAATCCGTTCGTCGCGGATTGGGGGCTGCCGGGGCTTTTGAAGGGGCTCGGTCGATTCGGGCTCGGGCCGCTCACCAAATCGATCGACAACGTGCGCGCCGAGTTCGACAAACGCCTCGAGCCCGAGATGCGAAAATTCCTTCAAGGGTTCTCGCGGCGCGCGGTGAAGCGCATGGCGGACCTCGTCGTGCAGAACAACGACGATCCGAAATTCACCGCGCTGCGAAAGAGCATGGTCGCGTTCCTCTACGAACAAGAGATGCGCGAGCTCGTCGCGAACGTGGACGACGAGAGCGCGGAGCTGTGGAACGCGATCGGCGTCGACGTGATCGAGCACGCGCTCCTCCTCGATGCGAGCAAGACGAAGCGAAAGGCTGCTCTCGAAGCGATCTTGCGCGACCACGGAAAGGAGCCGCTGTCGCGCGTGCTCGAGCGCTACGGGCTCACCGCGAAGCCGGACGCCGATGGCATTGCGCGATCGATGTGGCCGCTCGCGCGCGCGATCTTCGTGGGACCTGCCGCGCGGGCGCGCGTCGAGTCGATCGTGAAGAAGTTCTTCGCGTCAGAAGCGAAGTGAGAAGCCGCCCATCGCGCCGCCGTGCGTGGGCGCGAGGATCGGCGCGAAGTGCACCTGCGCGGTCTGCACCGTGATGTGCTCGTGCAGCGCTTTCCAATGCTCCCACGCGATCTCCGCGGTCCCGCGCTCCCACACGAGCGAGGCCACGCCGCTCGTGAGGCTCGCGACGGCGCCGACGCCGAAGCCGAGAGCGAGGATCGCGCGCGTCCCGTCGTCGGTCGTGATGAGATCCTTGTCGAGCCCGACCACGAGACCGAAGCCGGCGAGAATCGCCGCGCTGACGAACGACGTCGCCGCGTTCGTCACGCGCAGACGGCGTTCGCTCTCGGCGCGCGCGCCGAGCATGATCTCGCCGCGTCGAACGCGTTCGGCCGCGGAGAGGTTCTTGTCGATCGCGACGGGCGCGTACTCGTCGAACGCGCGCTCCGTCGGCGAGTCGATGAAGAGCGAGATGAGGCCGCCGAACACCTGAACGCCGCCGAAGATCATCCCGACGACGCCGAAGACGGTGAACAGGCCCGACGTATTCGAATCGAGGTTCGGGGTTCCATCGGACTGAGTGCCATTCGCCCACGCAACGAGCACGCCGCTCGAGGCGATCGTCGTCGCGCCGAGGATCATCGCGATGGCGCTCGTTCCGTAACGCGAGGCGCGCGCGTGCTCGGCGTCGTATTGGAGCAATTTTCCGAGCCTGAGCGGCTCTTGCTCGGAGGTGGTGTCGGCAGGCGCGGCGACGACGATCGTCTGCGTCGGAGGAGGAGGCGGCGGCGTGGTCGTCGTTGCGCTCGCGCTCACGGTTGCGAGCGGAGCACCCGCGTCGGGTTGCGCGTCTTGCGCGAAAGCGATCGATGCGAAGGGAAAAGTGGAAGCGATGAGCGCGAGACCGAGGGTGCGGCGCACGGACATTCCGTTACAGTGCGCGAGGTGGCGCAAAAGCGCAAACTCGGCACGTTCGTAGACTTCCCCGAGATCACGGAGCGGCGCGTGCGCGCGTACGTTCCGTCCGGGGCAGCACCCGATGACGGAAAGCGTTCGGTGCTCGTCATGTTCGACGGGCAGAACGTTTTCGGCGACGAGGGATCGTTCGCGGGCGGATGGCACGCCCACGAAGCCGCCGATCGCATGAAGAGCGCGCCGGTGATTCTCGCGATCGACCATGCCGGGACCGAGCGCATCGCCGAGCTCGGCGCGCCTTCGGCGAAGGCGGACGCGTTCCTCGATTTCGTCGTTGACCGCGCTCTACCCGCCGCGCATGCACGCCTCGCGCTTCGCTACGGGCCCGCCGCGCACTTCGCGTGTGGATCGTCGATGGGCGGATTATTTGCATTCTACATCCATTTTCGCAGACCCGAGGTCTTCGGCGGCGCCATCGCGATGTCGCCGTCGCTCTGGTACGCGCAACGCGGAGTGCTGGACTTCGTCGCGAAGCAATCGAACCCGTATCGCTCGCGCGTGTATCTCGATGCGGGTGCGCGTGAAGGACGAGGACGCCTTGCGCCGCTCATCGAGTCCGTCGCGTCGTCGCTTCGAGAGCGCGGCTGGCGCGATACCGGCGATCTGCGCGTAATTTCCCGCGTCGACCCGCGCGGCGCTCACAACAGAAAATCGTGGGGGCGTCGGCTTCCCAAAGCGCTCCGTTTCACGTTCGCGCCGTAGTAGCATGTTGTTTCATGCGAGCTCTTCATCGCCTTGCTTTGGCCTTCGTGCCGTCTGCTCTTCTCGCGTGCACCGCGCTGCTTGGTGACTTCAAGGTCGGAGACAACGGCGACGGCTCGCCCGACGTGAACGGCGGCGACGCCCCCGCGGACGTGAGCGGCGACGTGATCGCACAAGACGCAAGCGACGCGTCCGACTCGTCGACGGTTCAACCGATCAAGTGCACCGAAGACAGTAACTCGCGCATTCAGCTGAACCAAAGCTTCGGGCAGCAATATTGGGACACGATCCAAATCGCCAAAGCATCACCCACGCAGATCCGCACCGTCGTCGCGGCGCAGGGTGGCTCCTCGGGGAACGGCGTCCACGCGTTCTTGCTCAACACGAACAACAAGAACGTCACGCACGTGACCCCGACGGGAACCACGATCCAGCAGGTGCTGGACCTTCAGCGTTTTCAGGATCGCTTCGTCGCGCTCACGTGGGACGACGATGGAACCGGCAACAAGTACTTCTCGATTTACCAACTGCTCGACTCGAGCAACACCTGGGACGCGCCCATCCAGCTCACGACGGGCAACCCACTCGCGAGCGGCGACGCAAGCGCGATCGATCGGCTCGAAGCCACGGTCATGCCCGATCCGACGTTTCAGAATTTCTTCCTCGTCGTGTTCGACCTCGAACAGTCCGACACCGTCACGTACTTGCGCGCGGCGAACGAGAAGGTCGGCAACCCGCAGCCGCTCGTCACGATCGACACGTCGCAAGCGCCGTTCGCATACGAGCTCAAGTCGCCGTCGATCGTCATGGATGCGACGCACGCGTTCCTCTATCTCGGCGGCAACGGTCCCCAAACGACGTCGTCGCTGCTCTACACGATGGCGCTCCAGAACACGGCCGCCGTCGCGCCGCGCGTGATTCAAAGCACGACGGGCGCCGCGTACTTCCCGCTCGTGTTCACGAACTCGCCGGCGCAAGGCTTCGCGGACATCGGGGTGCTCATGGCGAACCTCAACACCATTCAAGCGTCGTGGCAGATCGGGCAAGTCGCGCTGCCGAACCTCGGGACCTTCGATCCGATCAACCTCCCGACGACGACGCTGCCGAAGACGGACTCGGGCGTCACGAGCGTTCCCGATCTGCTCATCGACAAAGCCGAAGCACACCTCGACACGCCAGGCGTGAACCAAGAGCACGTTCTCGCGTGGGCGCGCACGGCGGACACGAGCGGTCCGCTCGGCGGATACAACTTCGAGTGGTGGGACGCCAAGACGGGCGCCGTGCGATCGCGCCAGACCGGCGCGACCAATTTGTTCAAGGACGTGAACGACGGCTTCCGCGCGGCGTCGACGTTGCAAGGGCCGCCATCGAACGCGTTCGCGCAGTTCTACGTCGCGTTCGAGCGCGAGCCGCCGACCGACTCGGGCCAAAACGGAAGCAGCTACCCGGGTGACGTGTGGTTCGCGACGCTCACTTGCATTCTGCAATAGGTGTCAGGCTCGCGAGTTGCGCGCGTCATTCGAGCATGTCCAAAACGGACGCATCAATCCTCTGCGGCAGTTGCGAGCCGCGGATGGCATTCGTGACGTGCTCGACTTGACGTTCCCCGCGAGGCTCCTCGCAGCGCGGGGGCGGGCAGCGCAAAGCCCGTTCTGACCGCGCTCGCGTGGCGAAGTCTCCGGTGGGAGCAGTCGCGCGCGGTGCCTGACGCCCACTTCAAACACCACCTTCGGGCGTCTTTGGGCAGGTTGACCGTGCCATGCACGGTCGACAAGGTTGTCCCGGAGCGGCGAAAGCCGCGACGAGGAGCTTTCCACGCCGTCGATGGAGCACGCCGCCATGCGCACGAGGGTGCGTTCGTATTTTCTCGGCAGGTCGCGAGAGGCCGTTTCGCAACGTAGTCATTTCCTTACGACTCGTTGTGGTGAGTCTCTCGCGACCTGTCGAATTGGCGTGCCGCAGGCGCGCCAATGACTCTTGCTGGGAAGTGCGGCGAAGCCGCACGTTCCCAATTGGCTTAGGATGATTCGCCCGTGCGCGACTTGCGATGCTTCCACGCGCTCATCGAGCGTCGCTACGACGACGCCGAGCTTCCCGAGATGCTCGATGCGCTCGCGAAGCGCTCACCGCGTCAGCGTGCAGCGTTCTTCGGTCCGCTGCTCGAGCTCTTGTGGAGCGACGAGCCCGCGGCGAAATCGCTCCGTGCGCGCGCGCTCGCGTGCGTCGGCGACGGCGATGGTCACTTGCTCGCCTCCGCGGTGATCGATGCGCTCGACGACGAGGCGACGCGCGAGCCGGCGATGGCCGCGATGCGCAAGATCGCGACGCGCCAAGCGCCGCGATGGGTCCACGCGCTCTTCCACCCCGACGCCGCCGTGCGCGCGCTCGCGATCTCCGAGCCCGCACCGGGTGATGCCGCGAGCTTCGAGCTCTTCGCGCTCGCCGATCCTGCCGCGCGCGAGACGGTCCTCGCGCGCAACCCGCGTTGCGGCGCGGAAGGCATCGGCGCGGTGCTCGCGTTTCTCGAGGCGAAGATCATCGACGTCGCGCGCGCGCGCGATCTCTTGCGCGATCGCGATGCGCTGATCGAATGGGTGAAGGGCGGGCGGCGGCGATCGGACGACACGATCAACGCGATGTGGCGCTTCGCCGCCGCACCCGCGACGTTCGACGCGGACGTGCTCGACGAAGAAGCCGACGACCTCGACGTGCTCGTCGATTTATTCTGGGACGATCCGAAGGGCGCGACGTTCTTCGGCGCGCTCACTGCTGACGATCTCATGGGCCGCACGATCGCGTCGCTCCTCGCGGTCGCACGGCGCCGTGGATCGTGGTCGCGCTCCGCATTGACGCTCCTCTTCGCGCTCTTCCCGGCGATGATCTCGTGGACGTTTCTTCCCGAGCGCGTGCGACGCGACGCGGTCGAGCAGACGCTCGAGCTCTCGAGCGTGAACGCGATCCGCAAGCTCGTGCCCGCGGCCACGCAGCCGCTCCTCTTCCACGCGATGTGCCTCCATCCCGACGGCGGCGCCGACCTGCGCGTGTGCGTCGCGATCATGAACGTGACGAACACGGGCGAGGCCGCGCGTCAGCTCGCGCAGTGGATCGGCGAAGCCAACGTGCTCGCCGCGATCGCCGCGAGGCCCGCCGAGTCGGCGGCGTACTTCCATCTCCTCGACAAAGACGACATGTTCAAGAAGGAGGTCTACTTCAACACCGCGTCGACGGCGCGCGAGCCGCTGCTCGCGGCGTTCGTTCGGACGGCGCCGGAGCCGACGCTTCCGTTTCTCTCGCACGTCGACGCCGCGCGGTTGAACGCGGCGCTCGCGGAGCTCGTGAACCAAGCGCTTCCGTCGAATCGCGCGCGGAGACTCGCGGAAATCGCGGTCGCGCGGCTCGATAGTTTACTTCTAAACGATCTCCTTTTTCGGTGGCGACCGCGCCTCCCCGCGAGCGAAGAAAACGAAGCCGTGCAGCTCGGTTTCGCGCTGCTCTTTGCGGCAGGTCGCGGCCTCGAGACGGAGCGGTTCGTCGCGGCGATGACGCACACGGCGCGCACGCTTCCCGTCGTGCTCGGCGTCATCGACGAGAATCCGTCGTTTCCTTACGGCAAGGAGGTCGCGCTCGCGCACGCGCTTCGAACGAGCCCCGATCCGTACGTGCGTCGTTGGGCGGAGAAGCGCCTTCCCGTGCGCGAGGTGGCGGCGCCGGTCGCGATCCCGCCGACCGACGAGGCGCTCGCGCGCGCGCTCGTGACGTGCAAACGCGCGGACCTCGCGAACCTCACCGAGCCATTCTTGCGCGGAGGACGGCGCGGGCTCGCGGGCGCGCTCGCGCGCCGCACGGACAACCCCGCGCCCGACGCGCGCATCTGCGCCGCGCTCATCGCGTCGCTGGATCCGATCGACACGATCGACGCACAGCTCGTTCGATACGGCGACGCTGGCGATGACTTCTTGCGCGCGATCGAGCGCGAGCTCGCCACCGCGCCGATCTCGGGCGAGCTCTCGATGCTCGGTCACGCGGCGCTGTGGCGATGGGAGAAGCACGGCAAGGCGTTCGTCGAGAGCGCGCTCGCTGCGTGGGGGGACCTGCCGCGCGCCGTGGAGAACATCACGAAGCTCGCGTGGCCGACGGCGAGACGCATCGCGATGCAAGCGCTCGCGGATGCGATCGCCGTGATGGGCGCGCGCGACAAACCGCGCGCGGCGAAGCTCGTCGGAGCACCGCTGGTCGATGCGCTCGTCGATGCGTTGAAGACGGATGCAGCGCTCTGGGTCGCGGATGCGCTCCTCGCGACATGGCGGCACGCGCCCGCGCTGCTCGGCCCCGTCGAGGCGCGCGTGCGTTTCGTGCTCGTCGATCTCGACGACGCGACGCGCGACAAGCTCGGTGGATGGATCGACACGGTCGGCTTGCCGAAGACCGCGCCCGCCCCTCCGCGCCCGAGCGAAGAAGACGCCGTCACGCTCGCGCGCGTTCGCGCATCGACGAACGTCGCAGAGCTCGGACGCTTCTGCAGCGACGCGCGCGCGGCGATCGTTCAAGAAGCCGCGCTGAGGCTCATCGAGATCGGCGAAGAGGGACGCGCCGAGCTCGCACGCATTCTCGAAGCCGACGCGGCCATCGAGCACGCGGGGCCGATCGCCGAGAGCATCTCGCTCTGGGACGACGGCGCCGCGCTCGCACGCGTGCGTCGCGTCGCGCACGATCCGGCGCGCCCACCGCACGTGCGATACGCGGTCGCCGTCGCGCTCGTCGAGCGCGGCGAGATGATGGGACGCCACATCGTCGTCGAGTGTCTCCTCCTGCCCGCCGAGCGCACGTGGTTTCGCCCCGAAGATTGGACGCGGCTCACGACGCGCCTCGGCTTCGACGCGACCGAGCTCGCGATCGACGTCGCCGCATCGCCTCAGCCCCACGTCTACGTCGCGGCGGTGCAGCACCTCATCGCGCGCGGCGAAGGCGAAGCGTGCCTCGGCGCGCTCCGCGCGTTCCTCGACGAAGGGACGCTGCGCATGGGCTCGCTCCGCCGCAGCGCCGCCGAGCACCTCCACGCGCGCGGAGATTTTCACGGGTTCGCGATCGTCATCGAGCAAGAGCTCGAGTCGTCGAAGGGCACGTCGACGCTCCTCGTGTCCGCGCCCGCGAAGCTCGTCAAAGCGACAACGCTCTCGTTTCTCGCCGCGGGCAACGCGATCGCGAAGGAAGCGACGCTCCTCTTCCACCTCGCGCCGAGCGGCGTCGACTTCATGTCGAAAGACGAAGCGTACGAGACGATCCTCCTTCATTGCGCGTCCGATCCGATCCGCCAGCGCGCGGCGCTCGCGATCCGCAGCGGCCTCCGTCACCTGCACAAGCTCATTCGCGTCGCCGAGACGTTCGCGTGGGGCGCGCGCATGGGACAAGAGCTCCTCGGACGTCTCTATCGCGTGCAGATGACGGGCGGCAAAAGCCTCGGTCACACGTATCTGCAGGAACGGAAGATCCACGTCACGCCGCTCCCTATTTTGCGCGGCGATCGCCACGGTCGCGAAATCGTCGAGGCGCTGATCCTCCACGAGTTCGGACACCACCTCTATCACCGCGGCAAAGACGGCATGGCCGTGTGGCAACAAGCCGAGCGCGAAGGCTTGCAGAACCTCCTCAACTTGGTCGCGGACGAGCACCTCGAGAGAAACCTCCGCTCGCTCGACACGAGCTTCGGCGATCGCTTGAAGCGCCTCGCGGCCTACGCGTTTCAACACACCGAGCGCGAGCTCGGCGTGCGCGCGCTGCTCGGTCATCTCGGGCATCACGCGTTCGGCGTGCTCACCTCGACGAAGATGCGCGTCGCGCGCGATCCCGATCGCGTGATCATCGAGAGCGGCGCGCTGCTCTTCGCGATGGAAAAAGAAGCCATGGCGTTCTCGCGCTTCATGCGCGCGCTGCGCATGGGCCTCGGCAACCGCCACGAGGATCCGCTCGTGGAAAAAGCGCTCGCGCTGTTCGACGGGAATTTCCGCCACAAGACGATGCGCGAGCTGATGGATATCACGCACAAGCTCCGCGACATCTTCGGTTGGCAGGTCGAGCTCGTGAAGAGCATCGGGCCGCACGAGACGCTCGAGGAGGCTCCCAAATCCGAAGACATCATTTGGGGCGAGGGCATCACGCAAGAAGAAGTCGATCGCATGGTGGAGCGCGTGCTCGATCCGAAATCGCGCGAGGGCCCGCCGCCGCGCGAGGGCTCCTCGAATCGCCCGATGATCAACATCGCGCCAAAGGACGACTTCGAGCGCATCACGATGATCGAGCGCATGCCGTTCGATGCGACCCAGCACCGCGACTACGCGCGGAAGGTCGCGCGCCCGGCGACGATGATGCGGCGCTACCTCGAAGAGCTCGGGCTTCATCACGTGCCGCAACAAGGGCGCCTGCGCGGCTCGCGCTTCGATCGATCGCGCACGCTCGCGCTCGTCACGCGGGGCGAGCCGCGCGTGCTCCTCCAGCGCGAGCTCGAGACGCGCACCGATTTGTTCATCGGCATCGTCATCGACTGCTCGGGCTCGATGGCCTCCCGCGACAACATGGAGCGCGCGCGTCAGTTCGGCATGCTCCTCGCGGAGGCGTGCGCGGGCGTGTCGGGCGTCGACCTTCGCGTGTTCGGCTTCACGGACAAAGTCATCTACGACTGCGGCGACGCGAAGCGATGCTCCGCATACGCGCTGCACGCGAGCGGCGGAAACAACGACGCGGCCGCGCTCTTTCACGCCGCGAACGTCGCAAAGGCGAGCCGCCGCCGCGCGCGGCTCCTCGTGATGATCAGCGACGGATTGCCGACGGAGTGCACCGTCGCCGCGCTGCGCGAGCTCGTCTCGACGCTCGGACGCCGCCACGGCATGGTCTGCGCGCAAGTCGCCGTGCAGCCGCTCGCCGAGATTTGTTTCCCGCACTACGTCGTGTGCAACGACCCGACGATCGAACAAACGGTCGCGCGCTTCGGCAAGGTCGTGATGAACCTCGTCCGCCGCACGCTGCGCGGGTGAGCCGCGTGCCTTGACACGCGGCGCGCGCCCGCCGAGCTTAGGGCCATCATGGTCGACTCCAAATCGTTCGTCGTGAAGATGCAGAAGGCGTATGGGGTCGAGCTGCCCGCGCGTTACCGCAAGTTCCTCGACAAGAAGGAATACGCAGCGCTCGGCAACTTGAAGCTCGTCGACGGATATCTCCGCGGCACGTTCGACGTCGACTTCACCGACGAAGTGCTCGCCGATCTCTCGACGCTCGGCGAAGAGCAATTCATCGACGACATCGACGACGTCGATTGGAAGGGCGAGTTCGGCGACTACGTTCCGTTCGCGCGACTCACGGACATTCATCAAGACGAAGAAGACGAGCCCGTGAAGGGCTTCTTGATCGTCTCGGTGAAGGACGCCGCGTGTCCCGTGCTCGTGTGGGACTACGACGGGTGGATGATCTACCCGCTCGCGAAGTCGCTCGACGACTTCGTCGACGGCGTCGCGAAAGCCGGCAAGCTCGCGCACGATCGCGCGGGCCACTCGTACAAGAAGTTCACGTGGGTCGACCCGAGCGACGACGACGAAGACGAAGAGGACGAAGAGTCGGACGAGGACGAGGATGAAGACGAAGACGAGGATTGAGCCGTGATAGGCTCGCTCCGAAATGCCGGGAAAATGGGCGATTGAAGAGCTGAAGGTCGGCGCCGTGATGGAGGCCACGTTCTGGCAGAACCCCGTCGAAGAATCGCAGTTTCGATTTCGCGCGACGCACCTCGATGGCCGGCGCGCGCCGAAAGTGATCTTGTGCGACGACACGCGCATTCGTCCGGGCATTCCGTGCATGGTGCGCGTCACGGCGATCACCAAGCCCGAGCGTGACGATCGCGGCACGATCGAGGTCGAGTTCGTCCGCGCGCAGGACTTCAAGCTCGAAGGCGTCTACGTCGATCCCGTCATCGGCAAGAAGCTCCAAGTCGCGCTCGAGAGCGGGCTCAACATCTTGCTCGACGGTCCGCAGGGCTGCGGCAAGACCGTCCTCGCGCGCACGATCGCGAAGCAGCTCGGGATGGAGTTCGTCTTCTTCAACTGCGGCGCCGTGATCGACGCATCGGATTTCTTCGCGACCATTCACGTGCGCGCGAGCGCGAACGGATCGCCCGTGACGGACTTCGTGAAGACCGACGTGCTCACGGCGCTCGAGGAAGCGCACGAGCACAAGAATCGCCGCTACCTCGTCTTCTTCGACGAGTTCAATCGCTGCCAAGAGAGCGCGCGCAACGCGCTCATGCCCGCGCTCGACTCGACGCGCCGCGTGTTCCACCCGATCAAGAACACGTTCCTCGAGATCGCCGACAACGTGCAGTTCATCGCCGCGATCAACCGCGGGCAGGAATTCTCCGGCACGTTTGGCATCGACGCCGCGCAGCTCGATCGATTCGCGCCGCTGCAAATGGATTATCCGCCGCCCGAAGAAGAGACGAAGCTCCTCGTCCGCAGGCATCCCGAGCTCTCGCAATCGCTCATCGAAGAGATCGTGTCGCTCGCGAAGGCCGTTCGCTCCGCGCCCGAGCTCCGCGCGACGCTCTCGGTCCGCGCGACGGACGAAGCGTGCGTCTTCTTGAAGCATCCGCTCTTCGAAGGCGATCAGCGCCGCATGCTGCCCGAGGTGCTCAAATCGTCCTTCTGCGGTCGATTCGGCGGGCGATGGGACGACGTGAACACCGACGCAGGCGCGGTGTGGTCGGTGTTGTCGCGCGCGCTCCGCGAAGGCGCGCCAGCGCCATCGTGAAGTCGAGGAACGAGACGAATGTCGGCGTGCTACATGCACGCCGACTGAAGAAGGCCATCTTCCTCGCCCTCTTTGCGGCGCAGTTCGCGGCGATCGATCTCGTGCTCCGGCGTCCGCCGCTTCGCGTGTGGGTCGCGTCGGCCGTTTTGAGCATCGCGTTGTGGACGCTCGCGGCGTCGTTCACGAAGCGTCGCGCCGCACGCATCGCCGTCGCGCTCGTGTGCGCATCGCTCGTCGTCGTGCAGGTCTTGTTCTTCCGCTACTACCACGTGTTCGCCGGCGACGACGCGGTGGCCGCCGCGCGCCACATGTGGAGCGACGTGCGTCCCGTGCTTTTGCGCGTTCTTCCGATGGTCGGCGCAGTTTCGCTCGTCGTGACCGCGCTCGAATATTTCGTCTTGTCGCGCGCGCATCGCGTGGACGTCCGCGCGCGCGCGGCGTGCGCCGTGCTTGCGATCGCCGCGCTCTTCTTCGTTCCGCGCGTTCGTGACGCGTCGCCGGACATCGCGGGCCTCGCGTCGCTTCGCGTGCTCGCGAGGGCGCACGAGGCGCGCGCCGCGTCGAGCGTGACGATCGATCCGCTCGCGTCGCGCCGCGCGGCGCTCCCGAACGTGCTCTTCATCCTCGACGAGAGCGTACGCGCCACCGACTACGACGACGAGACCGCGCCCGAGACCGCCGCGCTCACGCGAGGGCGCGTCGATTTGCGCGAGATGCGGAGCGTCGCGAGCTACACCGCGATTTGCGTCTCGTCGCTTCTCACGAGCCGCCCACCGACGGAGGCCGCCGAGGCGCTCGATCGCGCACCGTACATCTTCGATTTCGCGCGCGCCGCGAACCGCATGGGCCAGCGCGTGCACGTCGCGTATTTTTCCGCGCAGACCGACTCGCTCTTCGAGCGCCGTGACGTGCGCACCGCGACCGACGCGTTCGTGACCGTCGACGATCTCGTCGGGCACCGCGTGGACGACATCGACGACGTGATCGATCTCGGCGTCGATCGCATGCTCGCATCGCGGGTCGAGCGGGACCTGCCGAAGCTCGAGAAGCCGTTCTTCGCGATGGTGCATCTCTCGGGCACGCACGCGCCATATTTCGTCGATGACGCGCGCGCGCCGTTCAAACCGTATCGGCACAGCGTGACGTGGAGCGGTTTGCCCGAGCTCCACGCGGCGTATCGCGATTCGATCTTCGAGCAAGACGCGTCGATCGCGCGCGTGCTGCGTGCGTTCTTCACGGCGGTCGGAAGCGAGCCCGCGCTCGTCGTGTTCACGAGCGATCACGGCGAGGCGTTCGGCGAGCACGCTGCGATTCATCACGGTCAGAGCTTGTACGACGAGCAGATCCACGTGCCCGCGTGGGTGCTCGCGAGAAACGGCGCGCTCGACGCGAGCGAAGCGGGCACGCTCGCGTCGCACGCGGACGACTTCACGACGCACCTCGACGTCGTGCCGACGCTGCTCGATGCGTACGGCGTGCTCGGCGCGTTCGGCATGCGCGAGTGGTCGCCGCGCTTCGCGGGTCGCTCGCTGCTTCGTGCGTCGCGCGGTCCGGAGATCGTTCCGCTGACGAATTGCACGGACATGTTTCCCTGCCCCGTGCACACGTGGGGCGTGATGTCGGGCGGCCACGCGCTCGTCGCGCAGCCGTGGGACATCGCGTGGCAATGCGTCGACCTCCGCACCGAGCTCGTCGTGAACGGCGAGCCCGCGTGCGCGCTGCTGCGAGACGCATCGCGCCCCCTCTTCCCCACCCTACCCAACGGGCAACCCAACTAGAAAAGATCGCCAAGGCGCCAAGGCGCCGAAAGAGAAAGGTGGGGTGAAGAACTCCTATTTTTCTTCCCCTCAATTCTTTTGGCGCCTTGGCGCCTTGGCGATCCTCTTCACTTCAACGAGCGCGCATACGGCCCGCTCCACTCGGACTCGAAGGCGCGGACCAGGGCGCCGATGTCGCCGTAGTGTTCCATGAAGACGCCCACGTTGCGGCTCGCGTAGAAGTAATCGCCTTCCCAGTTCGATGTGCCGACCCACGCGCGGCCTTCGTCGAAGAGCGCGTACTTCGCGTGCGCGACGCGCGCGAACGGGATTTCGCCGCCCGAGAACGGCGGGATGACGAGCGCGCGCACTTCGATGTTCGGAACGCGCGAGAGCGAAAGCACCGCATCGTCTTTCTCGCCCCACGCAGAGATGAGAAGCCTCACGTGAACGCCGCGCGCGGCGGCGGCGCGCACCGCGTCGTCGATCTCGTGGAACTCCGTGCCGTCGCGATTCTTCGTTTTGTACGTGAGCAGTTGAACGCGCAGCATCCAAGTCGTGCCGTTGATCCAATCGAGGAGGCGCGGCAGGTCCCACATGGATTCGGGGACGAGCTTCTTCGGGCTCGCGCCGAGCACGAGATCGCCGCCGTCGAGCATGTCCGTGACGCGCACCGCGTCCAAGTGAAACGGCTTGCCGCCCGCCGCATCCCAGTCGGCGCGGAAGATCGCGCCGAGCCCGGCGACGATGTTCGGCGATCGAACGCGCACGCCCATCTCGACGATGTGCTCGAGCGCGCGCCAATCGAAATTCTGGCTGCCGAGCCAAGCTTCGCGATCGTCGACGACGAAATACTTCGCGTGGAGAACGCCCGGCCGCAAATCGTAACGGCGCGTCTCGATGTTCGGCACATGCGACCACGCGTCGGGGATCTCGGGGTATTTCGCGTAGAACGTTTCGTCGATGAGCAGCCGCACGTGGACGCCGCGCGCCGCGGCGCGCTCGATTTCGGCGAGCACCGCGTGAAGGCGCGACGCGGGCTCGTCGCTCACGTAGAACGTCGCGATGTCGATCGAGCGCGCGGCGCCGCGAATCATGTCGAGCCACACGTCGGGCGCGTTCGGGATCTCCGCGTGATCGAGCGACGTCTCGAGCGGGACGGACTCGGCGAGCGTGATTCTGTCGAGCACGGGCCCCGCGTGATGCGCGCCGCGCGGCGAGCCGCACGCGACGAGCAACGTCACGAGCGCGAGGCGGAGTCTCATACGTCGAACACCGCGCGAAGCGCGTAGTGATCGGATGCGACCGTCGGGCCGTTCTCGGTCGGGAGCGGCTCGTGGAGCGCTCGCTCGATGGACACGACGTCGAGCTCGCCGCGAACGAAGACGTAATCGAGGCGCTGGCGCGGCTCGCGCGGCGTGTAGCGTCGCGCGAGCGCGTTGTGCGTGGTGTCGAACGTCACGTCGTCGGTGCGCGCGCCGAGATCCACGAAGCCCTCGAGCGTGCGCGCGATCGCCTCGTAGTCGGCATCGCGCGATGCGCCGAGGCCGTCGATGTTGAAGTCGCCGCACACGATCGCCGGCGCGCCCGCGTGCTCGCCGACGTGCGTGACGAAGTCACGGAGCTCGCCGAGCTGCCTTCGCCGGATCGAACGCGCCGCGTCGCCGTAACCGGATTGCATGTGCGTCGTGATCACGTCGACGTGACGCCCACCGACGCGAACGCGCGCGTGGAGCATCCCCTTGCGCGCGAAGCGCTCGGTGGAAACCTGCGGGCGCATGAACGCGCGCGCGCCGCGCACGGCGATGGGCAAACGCGACGCGATGCCGAGCCCCGACCCGCCGAAGCTCAACGGGCGCGTACGAAGCTCGTTGTCGTCGCGAACCTTGTGCTCGTGCCCGAGCGCATCGAAGAACCCCTCCGCCTCCGAGAGGTAAATCTCCTGCATGCAGAATACATCGATTTCCGCGGCGGTTTTCCGCAGGATCGGATGCTCGAAGCGGTGCGCATCGGCGACGCCGCGCCAGCGCAAGAACGAGATCGGGCCGCGCGCGGCGCCGAAGCTGTTCCAAGTCATGAGCGAGAAGCGCACGCCCGTGTGGCGTACCACGCTTTCAACCATGAGGAGAGACGGGCTCGAGTCCGGGGAAGTCCGAGGAGTCGATGCGAGCCATCGTGTGTCGGTGGGCAACCCCCTCGGCTCTGCAGGTGCGAACTCCGCACCGCCGCTCGTGCCACCCCGGGCTCGAACCCGTCTCTCTTTTTTGGAGTCAGCTCGCGGCGGCCTCCTTCTTCGCGTGCGCATCGAGCGTGTTCGCGATGACGTCGAGGTCGGTCTCGTCTTCTGCGGAGTGCACTTGAACGGACGCGCCGAGCACGTCACGGAGGAGGTTGCGGAGCGCGCGGCCCGGAGCGACGACGGCCACGTCGGTGATCGCGTACCGCACGAGCGTGTCGACGACGCGTCGCCACGAGACGGGCTCGACGAGCTGCGCGCCGAGCTCGGGCGCTTCGTCCTCTGCGAGCACCGCGCCGTCGAGCGTGCTCACTTGCGGGACATCGCGCATGAAGCGCGTGAGCTGACACGCTGCCGCCGTCAACGACTCTTGAGCCGGCGCCATCGCGATCGCATTTCATCCACCGGGCGATGCGCGGCGCGTCGTCGGATGAACGAGCGACGCGAGCTGCACGGCCGCGCCGCGGAGCGACGCGAGCTTCATCGCGTCGTGATCCTCGATCGCGCCCGACGCGGCCCACGCGGAGATCTCGCCGGATGCTTGCCCCGCGACGAGCGTCGGCGTCACGCCGCGCGCGCGCAGTCGCCGCCACGCGACGAGCTGCAGCGCGACGAGCGCGGGCTGCACGATCGACGCCCCCATCACGGACCGCCCGCTGAGCGCGCGTGCGAAATCGATCCCCGCGTACGACGATGCGTCCGCCATGAACGCGTCCGTCAGCCAACTCGCCGGAGCGGCCAGAATTCGGTCGACCGGCTCTCCTGGAAAAACGACTGCAAGACGGCGCGGTGCGCTCGGTCGCGCGCCCGACTGCCGCCCCTCCTTGGTCTTGCGCATCGTGATCACCACGAGCTCTAGACTCTGCAGTGAGCATGCCGCGCGGGATTTTCCGAGCGATTTGCGTTTTTGGTTCACACCGCGTGTGCAGCGTCCTGCACAGCCGCTTCACACTGCTTCACGCTTTTGCACGCTCGTTTTTTTTGAGCCGTTGCACGAGAAGGAGCAGCGCCGGAAGTGCGACAACGGCGGTGGTGAGGCATGAAACCTCCCCCATCACCGCGACGAGCCCGAAGTAGAAGAGCGCCCGCGTCTTCGCGAGCAGCAGCGACGAGTAACCGATGATCGTCGTCATCGACGCGAGACCGACCGCGCCACCCGTCGACATGACCGCGCCACGCACGTCGCTCTCGTCGTCTTGCTCGTATCGCGACATGACGTTGACCGCATAATCGACGCCGATGCCGAACGTGATCGGGAACGCGATGAAGTTCGCGAAGTTGATCTTCACGCCGAGCGCCATCGTCGCGCCGCCAAGCCACAAGACGCCGATGATGAGCGAGCCGATGACGTAGATCGTCGCCCGCGGGCGGCGAATGATCAGGAGCACGACGACGATGACGCCCGCGAGCGACGCGATGCTCGCGACGGGTGCGTCGCGCCCGATGCTGTCGAGAATGTCGGAGGTGAGCGGGATCGACCCCGCGACTCGCCCTGGCTTGCCCGCTTTGGCGTCCGTTGAAAGACTTCGGAGCTCGCCGACGAACTCGTGCATGGCCTCGGCGCGCCACAAGAAATCGTTCGGTTTGGGAAAGACGAGGACTTGTTTCCCGATGGTGCCATCGCGCTCGCGCAGGCCCGTGAGGAACGTCGCGGGGAGATCGGCGAGCGTGATCGGGGCGAGGTTCTCGTCGCCGAGCGTGTCGTCGAGGCTCTTGCGTTTGTCCTCCGGGATCGCGGCCCGCACCGCGGGCGTGAGCGCGTCGCGGATCGCTTTCACTTCTTCGATCTTCGCGGCTTGATCCTTCGGCAGCACGTCATCGGCGCCGCGCACCTCGGCGAGATAGCGCTTGAGCGTGCCGTGCTCGAACGAATCGCGGAGCTTCTTCTCCGCGACCGTCGCTTGCTCGGGCGTGTCGAACATGACGATGGTCGGCGTGACGTAGCGGCCGAGGAGGTTGTCCATTCGGCGGCCCCAGTAGCCTTCGCCCGCGATCCACGTGTCGTAGCGGCGGAGCTTCGCGAAATCGTATTCGAGCTGCGACGAGTCGAAATGCGCGACCTTCCAACCGGCGAGCACCGTGAGGATCATCGTGACGACGACGATCGTGCCGGGGACGCTCTCGGCGAGGCGCGCGACCCAGCGCATGATCGAACCGCGACGCTCGACCATGATGCTCGGACGCGACTCGCGCGGAGGCGGGATGGATCCCGAGATCGGCGCTTCGCCCGTTTGCTTCTCTTGGTCGAGCCACTTGAGCAGCGACGGGATCAGCAAATACGCAACGCCCCACGACGTGAGCATGCCGAGCCCGCCGATGACGCCGAACTGACGGAACCCGCGAAACTCCGTGATGATGAGCGACGCATACGACGCGCCCGCTGCGAGCGCGGCAGCGAGCGTGCCCGGGCGAGCGCCCCAGATGCCGAGCTCGAGCGCGCGCTCGACGCCTTCGGTGCGCCCGCGCTCTTCGCGATAGCGCGCGAGGAGCACGAGCGAGAAGTTGATTCCATTGCCGAAGATGATCGAGCCGAGGAACGCGGTGTTCGAGTTGAGCTCGGTGATGTTGAACGGCGGGAGCGACGCGATGGCGAACGCGTAGACCGCCGCGAGAAGCAGCGGCGGGATGAGCACGGGAATGCTCTTCCACCAGCGGTAATAGAGGATGATGACGCCCATCACCGCGAGGACGACGAGCACCGACGCGATCGAGAGATCGTTTTGCAGCGCCTCGAGCTCCTCGACGGAGATCGCGACGTCCGATGCGTAGCCGACGCGCATGCCGGGCGCGTACTTCGTCACTTGGAGGTCTTTGACGTCGCCCTTCACCCGATCGAGGAGCGCCCGCGCCTTCTCCGCGCCCGTGGAGAATCCGCCGACCTCGACGATGAGGAGCGTGAGGTGCTGCTCGGCGCTCGAGAATCGATCCGTGTCGGCGGCGTTGTCGGATTTCTTGATGCGCGAGTCGTATTTCTTCTCGATGTCGCCCATGTCGATGGGCGGCGGCTTCTCGTCTTCGTCGAGCGCCGTGCCCGTCGCGTGGGAGACTTCGTAGTCGCGGCGCGCTTCGACGCGCTCGCGGATTTTTTTCAGGTCGTCGAGGTCGACGTAGAGCGGCGCGTGCTTCTGGACGAACTTGCGCTCGTCGGAGGTGCCGACGCGCACGCTCCGCACCATCTCCTCGGGATACTTCTCGATGCGCGCGCGGAGATCGTCGAGGAACTTCTCGCCTTGCGGGAGCTGCGCGGGCGTCTCCGTGTCGACGACGACACCGAGGTACTGCAAGCCCGAGTTGCGCGCGCGCATCTCGTCGATGGCGACGACGCTCGGGGCGTCTCGTGGGAGGAGCTCTTCGAGGTCGCTCTTCAAGTTCGCGTACAGCTTGACGGTGCGCCACGTCGCGGGAATCGCGAGGAGAATCGCGATGACCCAGAGGACTTTGCCGTACTTCAGCGTGAACGAGACAAACGCGCGCGTCTTTTTGCCGGGTCCGCTAGTCCGCTGAAGGGCCAAAGCCGCGTCACGATAGTCCTAAAGCGCGGTGCGGTCTTGTTTTAGATCGGGGCGGGGTTGCGCGGACGCGCGAGGGGATTTGTCGCGGGCGCCGTGTCGATGCGCATGTCGGGAGCATGGAGTAGTACTGCGGGCGATGCTCCAGACGATGCTCAGCGCCGCGCGCGCCGGCGCAACGATCCTCCTCGATCGCTTCCACCACCTCGCCGATCTCACGATCCACGAGAAGGGCCCATCGGACTTCGTCTCCGCCGCCGACCTCGCCTCGGAGGATGCGATCAAAAAAGCCATCCTCGCGGACTTCCCCGCCGCGCGCTTCCAAGCCGAGGAGACGCGCGAGGGACGCGTCACGTCGGGCGAGCGCTTCATCATCGATCCGCTCGACGGGACGACGAACTTCCTCTCGGGCATTCCTCACTTCGCGGTGTCGATCGCGTTCTGGGACGATCTCGGCGCGAAATGCGGTGTCGTGCTCGACGTGCCGAAAGAGGAAATGTTCTTCGCCGAGCGCGGCGCGGGCGCAACGCTTCACAACGCGCAGGGCGAGTGGGAGCTCCACGGATTGCCGCGGCGCACGCTCACCGAGTCCGTGATTCACACCGGCGTGCCGCACCGCGGGCGCGGCGATCACGAGCGCTACTTGCGACAGCTCGCGCGCGTGATGGACGAAGTCGTCGGCATTCGCAGGCTCGGCGCGGCGGCGCTCGACTTCGCGTACGTCGCGGCGGGCCGCGGCGAAGGATTCTTCGAGAAGGATCTCCAGCCGTGGGACATGGCCGCGGGGATGCTCATCGTGCGCGAGGCGGGCGGCGTCGTGACGGATTTCTCCGGCGGCGACGAAAGCATGCACAATACACAGGTAGTCGTCGCGATGCCCGAGGTGCACCGCGCGCTCCTGCATCACGTCATGCTTCCTTGATGCGATATCCGACGCCGGGCTCGGTGAGCAGGTAGCGCGGGCGCGCGGGGTTCTTCTCGAGCTTGTGACGGAGCTGCGTCATGTAGACGCGGAGATACTGCATCTGGTGCGCGTGGCCCGGACCCCAGACTTGCTCGAGCAGTTGGCGGTGCGTCATCACCATGCCGGCGTGCTTCGCGAGCGTCGTGAGGAGCTTGTACTCGATCGGCGTGAGGTGGACTTCGCTCCCGCCGACTTGAACGACGCGGCGAACGAGATCGACCTCGACGTCTTCGCCGATGCGTACGACGGAGCTCGAGTCCGGCCCGCGCGCGGCGTGACGGAGCGCGACGCGGATGCGCGCGAGGAGCTCGGCGGCGCCGAACGGCTTCGTGAGGTAATCGTCCGCGCCTTCGTCGAGCGCTCGCACTTTTTTTTCTTCTTGTCCGCTCGCCGAGATCACGATGATGGGCGTCACGCTCCACTCGCGAATGCGCTTGAGCACGTCGAGGCCTTCGATGTCGGGCAAGCCGAGATCGAGCAGGACGAGATCGGGCGTGTACGCGGCGGCTTGCTTCACGCCGTCTTCGCCGGTCTCCGCTTCGATGACCTCGTAGCCGTTCGAGCGCAGCGAGATCGTCACGAGCTTGCGCATCTGTTTTTCGTCCTCGATGAGGAGGACTGTGGGCTTGGACTCGGTCATGACGGATTCATGTCGGATGCTCGTCGAGCGGCTCGGGTTTGACGTTGTCGCCGCTGGCGAGCGGGAGCGTGAAGCGGAACGATGCGCCGCCGCCGTCGCGCGGCTCGACCCAAATGCGACCGCCGTGGGCTTCGACGATACCGCGACAGATCGTCAGACCCAAGCCAACGCCACCGCCCTCGCGTTCGCGCACGCGATAGAACTTGTCGAACACGCGCTCGCGATCTTCCGGCGCGACGCCGGGACCGCGATCGGCGACCTCCACCGTCAACATGTCGCTCTCCGCGTGCGCGGCGATTTCGATCGCGGCGGTGGGCGGCGTGTACTTCGTCGCGTTCTCGAGCAGGTTGATGAGCACCTGCTCGATGAGCGCGGAGTCGATCGGGACGAGCGGCAGATCTTCGGGGATGACCGTCGTGACGTTGCGACCGCGCAGGCGATCCTCCATGCGGTTGAGCGCGGCGCCGACGACCTCCTCGATCGGCTGCAGCTCCTTCTTCACCTTGAGCGCGCCCGCTTCGAGGCGCGTCATGTCGAGCAGGTTGCGCACGAGGCGGCTCAAACGCAGCGACTCTTCATGTGCAGTTTGCAAGAGCTCGCGGCGCGTGGGCTCGTCCTTCGGCGCGGTCGGGATCGAGCAGCGCGCTCGTCGCGCCGGTCACGACGGCGAGCGGCGTCCGCAGATCGTGCGACACGGAGCTCAGGAGCGCGTTGCGGAGCTGCTCGGTCTCCATCCGGAGCTGCGCGCGGCGCGCTTCATCCGCGAGCTCGAAGCGCTCGATCGCGGAGCCGACGAGTCCCGCGAACGTCTCGAGGAGCTGGCGCTCGTCCGGATCGCGCAGACGTGACGCGTCGCGCGGGATGATCGCGAGGACGCCCGCGCGCCGGCGCGACCCGCGCAGCGGAACGAAACGTGGCGCGCGTCGATGGGAGCGTGTCGGTTCCCGCGCCCGCGGGCTTCTGGTGCGTCCACACCCACTCGCGCGACGCCGAGATCTTTGTCGTCCGCGGTGAACGTGGTCGCGTCGGCGATCACGGCCTCGAGCTCGCTCTTCGCGTTGGGAAGCAGGATCGCGATCTGCGCGTCGAACACGTCCCGCAGGTGGCGCGCTGCGACCTCGAGCATCACGTCGCGCGACTGCGCCTTCGCCGAGCTCGCGGCTCACCGCGTAGAGGCTCGCCGTGCGGTGCTCGCTTTGCCGCGCGCTGTCGGCCTGATCGCGAATGCGCTTCGTGAGGTGGCTGATGACGACGGCAACGACGAACATGACCGCGAACGTCACGATGTGACGCAGGTCCGTCACGCTGAACGTGTAGTACGGAGGCACGAAGAAGAAATCGAACGCGACCACGCTGAGCACCGCCGACGCGAGCGATGGGCCGTAACCGAATCGCATCGCGACGAGGACGACGCCGAGCAGGTACGTCATGACGACGTCGGGCAAGAGCTCGCGGTGGACGAAACATCGTTCCCGCGATGATCGTGGCGAGCGCGACGGCGAACGCCGCTCCATGCGTAACCCGTCCACGGCACCGGACGGCGCGTCGGCGGCTCTTCGGCGGCGCGGCTTCGACGTCGGGCTCGAGACCGGAGATGACGTAGACGTCGATCTCCTCGCTCGCGCGCACCATCTCGTCGAGGAAGGCGCGCTTGAAGTAATCGCGCCAGCGCGAGTGCGTGGGCTTGCCGACGACGATCTTCGTCACGTTGCGCTTGCGCGCGTAACGTCACGATCTCCGCTGCCGCATCACTCACCGCGAAGCGTCGCCGCTTCGCCTCCGAGCTGCTCGACGAGGCGCATGTTGTCGACGAGCCGCTCGCGATCCGCGTTCGACATGCGCAGCGACGCCGGCGTCTCGACGTACGCGCCGACGAGCTCGGCGTGCAAGCTCGTCGCCATGCGGCGCGCGGCGCGGACGAGCCGCGCCGAGTAAGGGCTCGGCGAGACGCACACGAGCACGCGCTCGCCCGTGTGCCAGGTCTGCTCGATGCCGTGCGCCGGCCTTGTATCCGCGCATCTGCGCGTCGACGCGCTCGGCGGTGCGGCGGAGCGCGAGCTCGCGAAGCGCGATGAGGTTCCCCTCGCGAAAAAACTCTCGAGCGCGCGCATCGCTTGCGTCGGGCACGTACACCTTGCCCTCGCGCAAGCGCCCGAGGAGCTCGTCGACGGGCAGGTCGACGAGGCGCACGTCGTGGGCTTTGTCGAACACGGAGTCGGGCACCGTCTCGCGCACGGTGACGCCGGTGATCTGCGCGACGACGTCGTTCAGGCTCTCGAGGTGCTGCACGTTGAGCGTCGTGAAGACGTCGATGCCGGCGTCGAGGAGCTCTTCGACGTCTTGCCAGCGCTTGATGTGACGACGACGCTCGGCGCATTCGTGTGCGCGAGCTCGTCGATGATGATGAGCTGGGGCGTCGCCTCAGCGCCGCGTCGAGGTCGAGCTCGGTGAGCGTGATGCCCTGATGCTCGATCGCCTTTCGCGGCAGGAGCTCGAAGCCGAGGACGAGCGCTTCGGTGTCGTAGCGCCCGTGCGTCTCGACGACGCCGATGACGACGTCGCGCTTCTGATCGAGCTCGATGCGCGCGGCTTCGAGCATGGTGTACGTCTTGCCGACGCCTGGCGCCGCGCCGAAGAAGATCGTGAGCTTGCCCCGGATGGCCTGTTCCTCGGCCGCGCGAACGCGCTCGAGGAGCTCGTCGGGGTCGGGCGCGCACGTCATGACTACATCAGTGTAGGTCGTCCAGCGCGAGATTGAGAGCGAGGACGTTCACGCGCGGCTCGCCGAGGAATCCGAGGACGCGGCTTTGCGTGTATTCTGCAACGAGCGCGCTGACGCGCGACTCATCGACGCCGCGCTCTTTCGCGACGCGATGCACCTGGTAGATCGCCGCGGCCGGCGAGATGTCCGGGTCGAGACCGCTGCCCGACGACGTCACGAGATCGACGGGGATCGGCGCGGTGTTGTCCGGGTCGGCCGCCTTGAGCGCGTCGATGCGCCCTTTCACTTCGTCAGTGAGCGCGGAGTTCGTCGGTCCGAGGTTCGAGCCGCTCGACGACGCGCCGTTGTACTCGAGCGACTTCGCGTTCGAATCGGACGTCGCCGAAATGCGGCCCCAAAAATATTTCGGGTCGTCGACGAACGACTGCCCGATGAGCCTCGAGCCAACGACCTTTCCGTCCTTTTCGATCAGGCTGCCGTTGGCTTTGTCGGGGATCGCGGCTTGCGCGACTCCCGTGACGAGCAGCGGGTACGCAACGCCGGTGACGAGCGTGAGCGCGATCGAGTGGAGACGATGGCGGCGCGGAGTTGGGCGAGCATGGCTTTTCCATTCACACGAGGTGGAAGAGGACGAGGATGACGTCGATGAGCTTGATGCCCGACGAACGGCGCGACGATGCCGCCGAGCCCGTAGATGAGCAGGTGATCGCGGAGGAGCCGCGACGCGCCCACCGCGCGATATTTGATTCCGCGCAGCGCGAGCGGGATGAGCACGACGATGATGAGCGCGTTGAAGATGACGGCGCTCATGATCGCGCTCGCCGGCGTCGCGAGGTGCATGATGTTGAGCGCGCCGAGCGCCGGGTACGTCGTCGCGAAAGCGGCGGGGATGATCGCGAAGTACTTCGCGACGTCGTTGGCGATGCTGAACGTCGTCAGCGCGCCGCGCGTCATGAGGAGCTGCTTGCCGATCTCGACGACCTCGATGAGCTTCGTCGGGTTCGAGTCGAGGTCGACCATGTTGCCGGCCTCTTTCGCGGCTTGCGTTCCGGTGTTCATCGCGACGGCGACGTCGGCTTGCGCGAGCGCCGGCGCGTCGTTCGTTCCGTCGCCGGTCATCGCGACGAGGCGTCCGCCCTTTTGATGCTCGCGAATGAGCGCGAGCTTCGTCTCGGGCGTCGCTTGCGCGAGGTAATCGTCGACGCCCGCCTCGGCTGCGATGGCGGCCGCGGTGTAGCGGGTTGTCGCCGGTGATCATCACGGTCTTGATCCCCATGCGGCGGAGCTCGGCGAAGCGCTCCTTGATTCCGCCTTTGACGATGTCCTTGAGTTGAATCACGCCGAGCACGCGCGATTTCTCGCCGCGAGTCTCTGCGACGACGAGCGGCGTGCCGCCCTGCTTCGCGATGGCTTCCACGTTGGACTGCACCTCGCTCGGAAATGATCCGCCCTTCGCTTCGATGTACGCCTCGATCGCGCTCGGCAGCGCCTTTGCGAATCTCGTGTCCGTCGAGGTTCACGCCGCTCATGCGCGTCTGCGCGGAGAACGGAACGAACGTCGCGCCAAGCGCGTGCACTTCGCGCTCGCGGATTCCGTACTTCTCTTTCGCGAGGACGACGATGCTGCGGCCCTCGGGTGTCTCGTCCGCGAGCGACGAGAGCTGCGCGGCGTCGGCGAGCTCCTCTTGCGTGACGCCCGGCGCCGGGAGAAACGCGGTCGCTTGGCGGTTGCCGAGCGTGATCGTTCCGGTCTTGTCGAGGAGGAGCACGTCGACGTCGCCGGCGGCTTCGACCGCGCGCCCGCTCGTCGCGATGATGTTCGCTTGAATCATCCGGTCCATGCCGGCGATGCCGATGGCGGAGAGAAGCCCGCCGATCGTCGTCGGGATGAGGCACACGAGCAGCGCGACGAGCACCGTGATGGTGATCGGTGCGCCCTTGCCCCGCCGCTTGGACGCTGAAGAGCGAGAACGGCAGGAGCGTGACCGTCGCGAGGAGAAAGACGATCGTGAGCGCGGCGAGCAGGATGTCGAGCGCGATCTCGTTTGGCGTCTTCTGGCGCTTGGCGCCTTCGACCATCGCGATCATGCGATCGAGGAACGTCTCGCCGGGGTTCGCCGTGATGCGCACGATGAGCCAGTCGGAGAGGACGCGCGTGCCGCCGGTGACCGCGCTGCGATCGCCGCCGCTCTCGCGGATGACGGGCGCGCTCTCGCCGGTGATGGCGCTCTCGTCGACCGACGCGACGCCCTCGACGATCTCGCCGTCGACGGGAATGAAGTCGCCCGCCTCCACGATCACGTGATCGCCTTTGCGGAGCTGCGACGCCGAGACGACGCTCGGCTGTCGCGTCGCGCTTCGGCTCGGAGATTTGCTTCGCTTGGATGTCCTTGCGCGCTTTTCGGAGCGAGTCCGCCTGCGCCTTGCCGCGTCCTTCGGCCATGGCTTCGGCGAAGTTCGCGAAGAGCACCGTGAACCACAGCCAGAGCGAGACCGCGAGGATGAATCCCGCGGGCGCTTCGCCGTGACCGAGCGAGCGCTTGAACGAAGAGCGCGGTCGTGAGGAGGCTTCCGACCTCGACGACGAACATGACGGGGTTTCGCACTTGGTGCCGCGGATCGAGCTTGCGAAACGAATCGACGATCGCGCGACGCACGATCGTCGGCTCGAAGAGCGGACGCGCCTTGCCCGCGCAAGCGATGCTTCGTGGTGCGGAGCGGGCGGAGGCGGCGCTTCCGACGTCGGAGGTGCGGCGACAGGGGCAGTGGCGACGAGCTTGTTCGTGTGGTTCATGGTTCAGGCCTTGGCGAGGAGCTGCTCGACGAAGGGGCCGAGCGCGAGAGCAGGGATGAACGTCAGCGCGCCGACGATCGATGATGACGCCGACGAGCATCGCGACGAAGAGCGGCGTGTGCGTGGGCAGCGTTCCCGCGCCGGTCGGGACGATCTTCTTCTGCGCGAGCGTTCCGGCGAGCGCGAGCACGGGAACCTTGATGAAGAAGCGCCCGAAGAACATCGCGAGGCCGAGCGTCGTGTTGTAGAAGGGCGTGTTCCCGGTGAGCCCGGCGAACGCGCTGCCGTTGTTGCCCGTGGCCGACGAGAACGCGTAGAGGATCTCGCTGAACCGTGAGGACCCGGGTTCAGCGGTCCCTTTCGGCCCGCCTCCGTGGCGACGGCGATCGCGGTGAAGATGAGGATGCTCGCGCAGGGAACGAGAATGGCGAGCGACGCCATCTTCATCTCCTTCGCCTCGATCTTCTTGCCGATGTACTCGGGCGTGCGGCCCACCATCAGCCCGGCGACGAAGACCGCGACGACGGCGAACATGAGCATGCCGTACATGCCCGCGCCCACGCCGCCGAAGATGACCTCGCCGAGCTGGATGAGAAACAGCGGAACGAACCCGCCGAGCGGCGTGAACGAGTCGTGCATCGCAGTTGACGCGCGCCGCACGAGACGGCCGTCGTCGCGGTCGCGTAGAGGCCGTGCCCGAGATGCCGAAGCGCACCTCCTTGCCTTCCATGTTCCGCCCGTGCAGGCGCTTCGATCTGATCGACGTGCAGCGCCGCGAACGCGGGATTGCCGCCTTGCTCTTGCGTGACGCACAAGTAGAGCAGCGGAAGAAACACGACGAACATCGCGCGCGAGCACCGCCCAACCTTGCCGCGTGTCCTTCACCATTTTGCCGAACGTGTAGGTGAGCGCAGCGGGGATCAGCGAGCAGCGCATAGATGTTCAGGAAGTTCGAGAGCGGCGTCGGGTTCTCGAACGGGTGCGCGGCGTTGACGTTGAAGAAGCCGCCGCCGTTCGTGCCGAGCTGCTTGATCGCTTCTTGCGATGCGACGGGTCCCGATCGGCGAGCACTTGATCGGTCACCGCGTTGCCCGGTGGCGTCCTTGATCGGCTGAAGCAGCGCGACGTGGTGCGCGCCCGAGAACGTCTGCACGACGCCCTGCGAGACGAAGATCGAGCGCGAGGACGATCGAGAGCGGCAGGAGGATGTAGAGCGTGCTGCGCGTGAGATCGACCCAGAAGTTGCCGAGCGTCGATGTCGTCTTGCGCGAGATGCCGCGAATGAGCGCGACCATCACGGCCATGCCCGACGCCGCGCAGACGAAGTTCTGCACGGTGAGCGCGATCATCTGCGTGAAGTAGCTCATCGTCGTTTCGCCGCCGTAGTTCTGCCAGTTCGTGTTGGTCACGAAGCTGACGGCGGTGTTCCACGAGAGATCCGGCGAGACCGCGCCCATGCCGTCGGGGTTGAGCGGCAGGTGCGCCTGCAGCCGCTGGATCGGCATAAACGACGACGATGCCCGCGACGTTGAAGAGCATCATCGCGACCGCGTAGGTCGTCCATTTCATCTCGCGCTTTTCGTCTTCGCGCGGAACGCCGCACAGCGCGATAGATCAGCCGCTCGAGCCAGCCGAGCGGCTTTGTCGAGAACGATCGCGCTCGCCTTCGAACACGCGCGCCATGTACGCGCCGAGCGGTTTCACCGCGGCGACGATGAGCACGAGAAAGACGAGGATTTGCACCCAGCCTTGCCAGCTCACGAGAACGCCTCCGGCTTGAGCAGCGCGACGAACAGGTAAACGAGCAGTCCCAGCGAGACGACTCCACCGATGACGTAGAGAATGGGCATGACGTAGCTCCTGACTCAGACTCGGTCGCAGAGGCGCACGAGCCCCCACGAAAGGGCGAAGAGACCGGCGGTGAGTGCGATGTAGACGAGATCCATCATTCGAATTTCTCCAGGCTTCGGACGCGGGCGCACTCTAGGACTCGCGGGATCAAGGCGCGGTTATGATTGCCGGCCCCGGGATTAGGAAACCGTTAACGCCGTTCGATTTTTTCCGTCTGACGGCAGGGCTGCAGAGAGCGTGCCGCGGCTTTTCGCACGCAAAGCGCGGAAGGGGCTGCCCTGTTTGCGCGTCATGCGCAGTCGATGCACGCGAACGAAATATTGATGCCGTGCCACCGCGTCTTTACGTCCTCTTGATCGGCCGGTCGCTACGACGACGTCATGGACGGTGAGTGGTCAGCCTTGCTCGGCGGATTCGTCCTTCAAAAACGCGCAGGACGCCGGATCACGTTTGCGGTGATCATCGCGAGCATCATGGTGCTGGTCGTGAGCCTCCTTCTCGCATGGAACGCGCGCGCAACGTTGGCCTCGCTGCTCTTCGTTCAAGCAGGCTCGATCCTCGCGCGCATTTGCGTGCCGTACTTCGCGACGGTCAGGCTCGCCGCTGCGACCGACGGGATCCGCATCACGCGGCGTGGCGCGCCGTTGCTGTTCGTTTCGTACCGGGAAATCTCGGCAGCGGTCGACGACGGAAATGATGCTTGCGTGGTCCTCGTGAACGGCGACCTGCTGCGTTTTGGAATCGACGGCAATGCGGGCGCGCGTTGCGACGCGGTGCGCACGATGCAAGAGGGTTGGGTGCGCAGTCACACACGTCGCGGAGCACCATGCGCTTCGACGCGTTGACGATCTTCGGCCTCGTCGCCGTCGGCGCGATGCTGCTTTTTTACGCGCTTGAGGATCGCTCTCGCTGGTTCATTCTCGCGTTCGCGGGCGCGTGCTTGCTCGGATCGACCTATGGGTTTCTCCAAGGCGCCTGGCCGTTCGGGGTCGTCGAGGCCATCTGGGCGTTCGTCGCGCTAAGACGATGGAGGCGAGCGTCTTGATGCCGACTTAATGCAAAACGCGTCCGTATTGATCGTTTTTCAATCTTCGGCGGGACAAATTCGTCGTCGCCATGAACATCAATGCGATGACCCAATCCGCCGAAGTCCGAGCCATCCCGTGTGAGAGCGCGTCGTTCATCGTGACGATCGACGGCAAACCGTACGCGGGCTTCGTGAGTCGCGCGTGCGCGGAGATGGCGATTGCCACGTGGCTCGGCGAGGTGGACGCGGATGGCGAGCCCATTCCGCCCGACCAACGCGGACGCCACGGCTGGCGGGCAGTTCATGGTCGCCGTCTCGAGATCGTGGAGCGCGGTTTTCGCTGAGGTCCGCATTGGCACATCGCGTGCACTTTGCGGTCGAGTCATGCTCGACTTTCTCTTCATCGTCGTGATGGCAGCAAGCTTCGCGGGCGCGTTCGCGTACGTGCTTGGCTGCGCGAGGCTCTGATGAGCGCGCTTGGTTGGCTCGAGCTCGTGATCGTGCTCGGCGCGGTCGTGCTCGTGACGAAGCCGCTCGGCATCTACCTCTTGAAGGTCCTCGATCCCGAGATCGGCGGCGCGCCGTTTCTGGATCGCGTCCTCGGTCCCGTCGAGCGGTTGATCTATCGCGTCATCGGCGTCGACCCTTCACGCGAGCAAACGTGGAAGCGCTACGCGGTATCGATGATCGCGTTCACGGGCGTCGTCACGTTCTTCACGTATGCGCTCTTGCGACTTCAGCACGTCTTGCCGCTCAACCCGCAACACCTCGACGCCGTGCGGCCCGATCTCGCCTTCAACACCGCGGTGAGCTTCGTCACGAACAGCAACTGGCAGAGCTACGGCGGCGAGACGACGATGAGCTACTTCTCGCAGATGGTCGCGCTCGTGGCGAACAACTTCGTGTCGCCCGCGATCGGCATCGCGACGGCAGCCGTGCTCGTTCGCGGCATCGCGCGCGTGTCGGGCTCGACCGTCGGCAACTTCTGGCGCGATGTCGTTCGGCAAACGCTCTACCTCTTTCTCCCGGCGAGCGTCCTCTACGCGGTCTTCTTGATCGCCCAGGGCATCCCGCAGAACTTCTGCGCCCTACACGGCGGCGCACGCCGTCGACGGCGCCGACGCAGAACATCGTGCAGGGCCCCATCGCGTCGCAGATCGCGATCAAGATGCTCGGCACCAACGGCGGCGGCTACGTCAACGTGAACGCCGCGCACCCGTTCGAGAATCCCGACGCGCTCACGAACTTCGTGGAGATGGTGCTGTTCATCGCGGTCTGCAGCGCGCTCACCTACTACCTCGGTCGGATGGTGAAGAACCAACGCCACGGCTGGGCGGTGTGGGCAAGCATGTTCGGGCTGATGACGATTGGCATCCTCGTCTGCTGGTGGGCGGAGGCGCAGCCCAATCCGCACCTGCTCGCGCTCGGCGTCGATCCGACGTCGGCGAACATGGAAGGAAAGGAGGTGCGCTTCGGCATCGCCGGCTCGTCGCTCTTCGCCGCGATGACGACCGCGACGGGGTGCGGCGCGGTGAACGCGATGCACGACTCGTTCACGCCCATCGGCGGGCTCGTGACGCTGGCGAACATCCTCTCCGGAGAAGTGATCTTCGGCAGCGTCGGCTCGGGCCTCTATGGCATGCTCGTCTTCGTCATCATCGCGATCTTCGTCGCCGGGCTCATGATCGGACGCACGCCGGACTACCTCGGCAAGAAGCTCGAGGCGCGCGAGGTGAAGCTCGCGACGCTCGCGATGCTCGTCTCCGCCCATTCTCATTCTGATCTTTCCGCCGATCGCATCCGTGACGGATTGGGGCGTAGGCCGGCTTGAACAACAGCGGGCCGCACGGCCTCAGCGAGATGGTCTACGCGTACGCCTCGGCGTCGGGAAACAACGGCTCCGCGTTCGCCGGCCTCACCGCGACGCCGTCGAACGGCAACGTCCTCTGGAATCTCACGCTCGGTCTCTGCATCATCGCGGGTCGACTTGCTTCCCGCCGTGTCGGTGCTCGCGCTCGCAGGCGCGCTCGTCGCCAAGAAGGCGCGGCCGACGGACGTGAAGTCGTTCCCGGTCGCCGGGTCCGACGTTCGTCCTGCTCGTCTCGTTCACGGTCGTCGTCGTCGGCCTCCTCGCATTCTTCCCCGCCCTCGCGCTCGGGCCACTCGCGGAGCACTTCATGCGCGACACGACGTTTTGAGGTGATGCCATGCGCGAAGCCATTCGAGAGATGCTGACGTCGATGCGAGCGCTTCTCGTCGTCGTCGTGCTGTGTTGTGGCGTCTACCCGCTTTGCGTGTACGGGCTCTGGTAGAGCCATGTTTCCGTGGCAGGCGAACGGATCGCTCGTCGATCGTTCGGGCAAGTCCGCGACGGCCGACATAGCCGTGGGCTCATCGCGATTGGGACAGATCGTTCACGAGCCCGCGTTATTTCCATCCGCGTCCCTCCGCGGCCGGCGCCGGATACGACGGCGCGAATTCGAGCGGAACGAACCTCGGTCCGACGAGCGCGAAGCTCTTCGAAGGCGCGAAGGACGATCCCGCGACGCCGGACGTCGACGAGTCGTTCGCGGGTGTTCGCCAGCTCGTCGCCGCGTATCGCGAAGAGAATCATCTCGGAGCGGACGTGCTCGTGCCCGCGGACGCGGTGACGCGCTCGGGCAGCGGGCTCGATCCTCACATCTCGCTTCGCAACGCCGATCTCCAAATCGCACGCGTGGCCGTGGCACGCAGCATCTCGTCGGATCGCGTGCGCGAGCTCGTTCACGCACACACGGATGGTCGCGCGTTCGGCGTGTTCGGCGACCCGGGCGTCAATGTGTTGATGCTCAACCTCGCGCTCGACCGGATGTAGCCGAATGCGGCTCTTGCGTACGCGCGCGCAATCGGCGCGCGGCGCGAATCGCGAGCTTGACGACGCTGCCCACCGCCCAAACGACGGTGAATGTGACGATCGCGTAAACGAACGGCATCATCGCTCTCGTTTTTGCTTTAGCGATTATCGCGTTAGGAAACCGTCAAACATGTTCGTTTTGATATTTTCTTTGCGCACCTCGTGGCATGGTTCGCGCACCGTGAACGGCATGGAGCGATACGGAGGGCCCTATCGATCGGCGTGGCTCTCCACCACACAAACACAAGAGCGCGCAACGTTCGACTGCGAGCTCTTTTCCGTGTACGCCGTCGTGTGGGTCGGGAGCGTGATGCGTGTCCTCCTTGGAGTGATGCGCCATGAGCCTTTCGGTGCGGAGCTTTCGCTCGCAACCCTCACGATTGCAGCGCTTCCGTGGGCCGCTTTGATGAAATCTTGATGTCGCATATCGCGGTCTTGACGAATTTCTAAGCGTATAGCGCGTACCTTTGCGGCCCGTTCCTCGGAGAATGACCATGCGTAGAATCTCGGTCTGTGTTGCTCTTGCGGGAGTTGCATTGGTGTCGTCGCGCGCACGCGCGCAAGACGCCGACGCGGGCGCGCCGCAAGTCGTGGAGCCCAAGGTCGTCCAGACCGCGGACGTGAAAGTCACTCCACTGCCGACGACGACCATCACGATGACGAAAGAGGAGCTCGAAAAGCTCATCGACGAGCGCATCGCGGCCAAAGCGCCGCCGCCGAATCCGACCGTGGGTGAAGGCCAAAAAGAGGTCGAAACGCCATGGGCGTTCGGCGACTTCTCGTGGGCTCCGGGCAGCTACGGCGCGACCGACCGCCCGCTCACGTGGGGTCCGTTCACCGGCGAGTTCCGCGTCGACACCGTTTATCACTACAACTTCAACAACCCCGTCGACAACACGATCGGCGGCTCGAGCGAGGTCTTCCGCAGCAACGAAGTGCAGGTGACGCAGCTCGGTTTCGGCGGCGACTTCCTCTACAAGAACGTCATGGCGCGTCTCATGACGCAGTTCGGGATGTACTCGACCACGACGCCGCGCAACGATGCAAGCCCCGCGAAGGGCCAGTGGGATCTGAGCGACGCCTATCGGTACATCTCGGAGGCATATGGCGGCTACCACATCCCCGTGATGAACGGCATCAACATCCAAGCCGGCATCTTCATGTCGTACGTCGGGCTTTGGAGTTATTACAACTTCGACAACTGGACCTATCAACCTTCCTACGTGTCTTCGAACACGCCGTGGTTCTTCGATGGCATTCGTGTTCAGATCTTCACGAGCAAATATCTGAAGATCGAGCCGTGGCTCGTGAACGGCTGGCAGTCGTATGGCAAGTTCAACGAGGCGCCGGGCGTCGGTCTGCAGATCCGTTGGAACCCGACGGAGTGGCTGTCGATCCTCGGCAATCAGTATTTCGGCACCGACACGCTCGGCGTGCCCGATCGCAAGCGCATCCACACCGACGACAGCGTGATGGTCCGGCTTTATCGCCACAAGGACAACCCGATAAGCCAGGTGGCTGCGTCGCTCACGGTCGACGCGGGCTGCGAGTTCGGCGGTGCCAATGCCGCCCTCGGCGTCGCCGCGACGAACTGCATGAATCAATACTTCCTCGGGTTCATGTCGTACGTGCGCACGTGGTTCGCGCACGACCACTTCGCCGCGACCGTCGGCGGCGGCGCGATCACGAACCCCGGCCGCTACTTGGTATTGGTCCCGCCGATCAACGGCGCGACGGCGTTCTCGGGCGTGACGGCGACGCTGCCGAACGATCCGACGAAGTATGGACAGTTTGCAGGCCTTCCTGCGTTCCCCGCGTGCCCGCAAGGCTCGCCTGGCTGCCCGAGCACGTCGTCCGATTTCAGCGCGTGGGACATGCAAATCACGGGCGACTACATGCCAAACCCCTTCATCACGTTCCGGCTCGAGTTCAATCACCGCGCCTCGAGCATTCCGTACTTCTCGGGCTCCGGCGGAATGACTCCGTGCGTGAACGGCGTGTGCTCGAACCAGGGCTCGCCTGGCTCGTGGCCCGGGCAGAGTGGGCAGCCGTCTCCTTCCGGGAACTTCAACAACGCCGGTGGGCCGGACCTCTCGTTCACGGAAGATCGCCTCACGCTCGCGATGATGATGAAATTCTGAAGCTCGCGTGCGTGATATGTGTCACGCGTGCGGCTTTGGATACATGTGACGATCGCGTGCGCGCTCGTATGCGCGCGCGCCAACGCGGACGAGCCCGAGAAGAAGCCCGAGGATGAGCGCGTTCGCGCGCTCGAAGAAAAAATAGAACAGCTCCAAAAGCAGCTCGACGCCGTCGAGAAGCGCATGCCTGCGGCGCAGCCCACGTCGAAGGAGCCCCTCGAGGAGGCGTCGCAAGGCGCGACCAAGCCCGCGACGAACGCGTCCGTGACGATCGGCGGTTACGTCGAGACGTTCTGGCAGTGGAACTTCAACAACCCGTCGAACTTCATCACGAACTATCGCGGGTTCGACAATCGCCACAACATCTTCACGATCGACAACGCCGTGCTCGACGTGCAGGGCTCGCTCGGTCCCGTGTCGGCGCATCTCGTGCTTCAAATCGGCAATACCCCCGATACGTATTACGCCGCAGAGCCGGTGTGGAAGGCGACGAGCGGCGCGGGCCCATCGGGGCCGGCGATCTGGCAGAACATCCAACAAGCCAATGTCGCATACGTCGCACCAATCGGGCACGGGCTCACGCTCGACGCGGGAATCTTCGTGTCGCCCATCGGCCCGGAGGGTCTGGCGATCAAAGACCAATGGAATTGGTCGCGCTCGGACCTCTTCTTCGGTTTGCCGTTTTATCACACCGGCGTGCGCGCGACGTATCCGTTCACGGACAAGCTCACCGTTTCAGTGCAGCTCTACAACGGTTGGAACAGCGTCATCGACGACAACATCCAGCTCTCGCCCGCGGTGCAGCTCGTTTACAACATCTCGAACAAAGTCACTTACCAAGCGCTTTATTTCGGCGGCGTGGAGCGTCCAGCGAACGCGCCCGAAGGCGCGCCATGGCGGCATTTGTTCGATACGTATCTAGCGCTTTATCCAACGAAGTGGTTCTCTACACTCTTTCATTTCGACGCGGGAGTCGAGCCGAACAACTTCGGCAATTCGGGTTGGGCGGCGGGCGCCGTGTACATGCGCGTTCAACCGCGACCGTGGCTCTACTTGGCAGTGCGCGGCGACGCGTTTTACGAATGGATCGCATCGAACGCGTCGGGCTCGGCGACGCCGCTCTTCTGGGGCGGATCGCATTGGATCTCGTCCGCCACGGCGACCGCGGATTTTCGCCCGGCCGACAACATCTCGCTTCGGGTCGAGTACCGCCACGACGAGAGCGAAAAGGCGCTGTTCTTCAAAGGACAAGTCGCGACCGACGCGTCGGGGAGCTTCATCCCGAACGCGCGCGGACAAGACACGATCACGATGGGTGCGGTTGCGTGGTTTTGACGCGCGGCCTTCAGGCGGTGGAGCGCGTGTGGATGGCGTGCGTGAGCGCGACCTCGAACAAGTCACGGACGTGGTCGTCCGCGAGCGAATAGAAGAGCTGTTTGCCCGCACGGCGCCGCTTCACGAGGTGCGCGGTGCGCAACGTTCGAAGCTGCTGCGAGACCGTCGACATCGAGAGTGCGGCGAATGTCGTGAGCTCGGTGACGGTGGCTTCGCTCTTCATCAGGCGCACGAGCAACTTGAGCCGACCGACATCGCCCGCGGCGCGGAAGATCTCGGCGCTATGCGTAAGTACGGCCTCGCTCGCGGCCGCGATCTCCTGAACGCTCGCCCGCTTCACGATCGCGCGCCGCCATTGTTGCAACCGCGTTGCATGTGCATATCGTTACCGAAAACATGCACCGTCGTAAATCGTCGTTGCGATGTTGAACGCTCGTTGAAATGACGAAGTGTTTGACGTGTCGCTCGTCGCGTGGGACTGCCCCGCGCGATGTCTTTCTCGCGCGCTCGACTCGCGGTGACGCTTCTCGTCGCGTGCGTCGGGACGACAGGCGGTGAGATCGTCGATTTCCCTGCTGCAGTAGCAGGTGGAGAGGACGCGACATCGCCGCTCGCGTTCGACGAGACGACGACGGGTGGCCACCTCTGGCACGTCATCCTCACGACCGCGACGCTCCACATCGGCGCCCTCTACTTGGACCAAGCGCTCCCCGTATCCGGCGCTGGCACGACGACCTGCATTCTGCCCGGGACGTACACGGCGCAGGTCTTGGAGCCGATCGATGTCGATCTTCTCTCCTCGGCACCCCAGCGATTTTCGTCGCTCGGACACGGCACGACGACGCCATCGCTTGCTGCACAAGTCTGGCTCACGGGAGGCGACGTGAACGCCGTTTCCGATGCAACGAAGATTCTCGTCGTTGCCGGCACCGCACGTGACGATGCGGGCACGGACATCCCATTCGAGGGCACGGTGACGATCAGCACGAACCGTGACTCTGCGAGCACCACAGCGGGCACGAGCCCACCATGCAAGCAGCGCATCGTCTCTCCGATCGCAACGACGACGACGGTGGCCACGACGGGCGGGCTCCTCTTGCGCGTCGACGCGAAGCGCCTCTTCGCGAACGTCGACTTCTCCAAGCTCGCTCCCGACGCATCGGGCTTCGCTTTCAGCGACGATCCATCGTCGCCGGACTACACGCAACCCAGCATCAACCTCTGGACCAACCTTCACTCCGCAGGCACGTACGCGTTCTCCTGGTCGTCCGGCCTCGAATGATGTAATGCCACTAGTACTTGCAACTCAGTTGTAACTACTACGACGTTTGCACAATCGATGAAACGTCCATGGAGGCAGGATGCGTATCGCAATGAGCTTGTTGACGAGTGCAACGCTTCTCTCGTGCTCGAGCACGCCGGCAGCGAACGACGGCGGGACGGATGCCGCGGTCGATGTCGGTCAGGGTTCGTGCGATGCTGGCGCGAGCGGCGCGCTCGCCGGATTCTGTTCGCCGGTCGACCCGGGCGGTGGTGGGATCATCTTTGCGGCGTCGGGCGAGGTTCTGGCGCTCACGGGCTATCCGTTTCCGCCGGTCAACTCGGGAGATCCCGCGTTCGTGGATGGGTGGGACGTGAAGTTCACGCGGCTGCTCGTCACGGTCGACAAGATCACGCTCTCGCAGAATCCCGACCTCGACCCCGGCGATGAATCGAAGCTGGGCAAGGCGGTTGCGGAAGTGGATGGACCGTGGGCGATCGATCTCTCGCACGCGGATCCATCGTATTTGCCCGGCAAAGGCGGCGGTGGTGAAGAGGCCGTTCCGATCGCGATGCTCGCGGCGCAGAATCTGAATGGCAATCAGCCGTTCGCGACGGATGGTACGCGCTACGCATTCGGCTTCGATCTGATCGCTGCCACGACGAAGACGACGGATGGTCGCGCAACGATGAACGTCAACCTCGATGCAGCGGGCCTCGCGGACTACGCGAGCATGGTGACGAACGGGTGCGCCGTCTACTACGTGGGTACCGCGACGTTCAAAGGCGATCAGGGACCCATTCCGACGTGCAACAGCGCCGCGGAATACGCATCGTGGCCCAAGACCGTAGCGTTCAATCTCTGTTTCAAGTCACCGACGAGCTACGTGAATTGCCAAAACCCCGACAACGACCCCGCAGCGCCGTTGGCCAACGAAGAGCACGAGCGCGGAATCGCGTTTCTGTCGAATCAATCCGTGATCGGACAAGTTACCGTGCACACCGATCATCCTTTTTGGGACAGCGTGCTCCACGACTCACCGGCGCACTTCGATCAGCTCGCGGCGCGCCTCAGCGGCCAGGCCGATGCCGGCACACCGGTCGTGACGCTCGATCTAACCAAGGGCGTCGATTACTCCGCATACACGGACGCGCAAGGGAACACGCTTCAATGGCGCTATTGCATCGATCCGCCGACTGACGTTCACCCGAAATTCACGGGCGTCATGGCGTTCGACCCGCAAAGCGTGCCGCACGCGACGAGCGATCCAGCCACGGGCCTTCGCGACTACTACGATTTCTCCACGTACAATCAGAGCACGCAGGGACATCTCAACTCCGATGGTCTCTGCTTCGTGCGACGCAATTATGCGTCTCCGCCTTGAGCGGGGATTCGGCCGAATGCGGTGTCGATGTCCGCGCGATCGAACGAGACGAGCGGCGCGTTCGCGGCGGCCTCCTTGATCGCGCGCGCTTGATCGAAGAGCGCAGCGCGCGCGGCGCCCGTCGGCATGCGCGGCGCGATGCGGCGGATCATGTCGAGAATGCGCACGAGCACGGCGGGGTTGTCCGGCGACGCTTGGCGAATTTGATCGAACGCGGTCTTGATGATTCGCTCGAGCTTGAGCGGGCGCACGCGCAAACGAAGCTTGCCCGACGAGTCCGTCCAATGGCCTTCGAGCGGCGGCGCCGCGGCGAGCACGATGAGCGCGTCGCCGAGCCAATCGACGCACGCGACGCCGGTGAACGTGTCGTTGACGGCGGGGCTGAGAGCACGAATTCCGATTTCGACGATCTGCGCGACGCCGAACTCGCTGTCTTGATGGATCGTTCGATGTCGTCCGAGCCGAACGTACTTCGCGATCGCGGGCGCGAGCGCCTGCGCGCGATTGGGCGGTGACACGCTCGCGAACGGCTCGCCCGCGAGCACGAACTGCCCCGGACGAAACAAGACGTGGATCACCGCCTTTTCGCGCGCCGCTGCCTCGATGAGCGCATCATGATCGATGCGTTGCACGTAGCCGCTTCGCGACGACTCGATCTCCTGCGCCTCCGCGAGGTGCGTCTCGATCTCCTCGGCGGTGAAATCGCGGCCTTTCGGCGCGTCGCGGGCGGTCACGCTCGGACGAAGATCGTCGACGATGCGAGCGATCATGTCCGGGTTCTGAATCGATGTCGCGATGCGATGGCTGTAATAAACGAGAAAGCCAAAGCTCAAGACGACGAGGAACCAGCTCGTGATGAGCGAGATCTGCGGAATGAACGAGCTGTGCGGGTCCTGGTGCGTGACCAAGAAGACGAGACACAAATAGACGAACGTCCCCAAAAACACGCCGAGCGTCGCCTGCGTGATCCAATCTTGCAAAAAGCGATAGAGCAGGCGCGGACCGAAGAGCGTCGCGACCATCGAGAGCACGAGGAGCGCGACGGAGAAGATCAGCGCGAGAACCGTGCTCACGCAGCCGAGCATCGCGCTCAAGATCGCGCGCGCGTCGTCGATGCTGCCCATCGTGAGCCAGAACGGGAGGTGGATGATGCCGTACGAGTCGAGCGCGTCGGGGGTGATGGTGATCCCGAAGAGCACGACCGCGCCGAGCGTGAGCAGCGCGGGCACGCGCCAGAGGTTCACGTCGGAACGTGGTTCGACCGAGCGAGAGAGCATCGCGATTCCTTTCTCCATCAACGCCAGAATACGTAGGGCACGATCGACATCCCGAAGAAGACGCTGAAGGCCCGCGTCGACGGGAAAAAGCCGACGTCGCCGCCGAAGTCGAAGACGAGCCACGGCTTCGGCGTCGCGTTGATCGCGAAGCGCACGCCGCCATCATGCGGCGCGATCGGTGCCGAGTCGGAGTAGTAATACGTCTCGAGCGCGATCCCGAACGGCGGCGGCAAGCTCGCCGACAGCGCGAGCGAGGCGAGCCCTTGCGATGCGGGCGTCGTGTCGATGCCGAACTCGAGCACGCCCGCGTTGAGGTCGGCGTGGATCGGGCCGAAGTCTTTGCTCGCGTGCGCGGTGACGAACGCGTCGACTCGCTGCGTGTAACCCGTCGCGGAGAAAGTCGGTATGCCGATCAGCGCAGTGACGGCAAAGGACGGCGCGAAGCGCGTTTGGTCGGAGATGTGGAGCTTTGCGCCCGCGAGCGCGTTGTCGAGATAATCCGCGCGCGACGCCCCGCGAACCGCCGTGTATCCGTTCGAGCCGAGCTGGATCTGGAGAAGCTTCGAGATCGTTTGTTTCAGGAGGAATGGCACGTTGAACGTGTTCGTCGCGGGCTCGGCGCGCGACGATTCGTAACCCGCTTCGATCTCGAGCGTTCCGGGCGCGGCGAAATCCGCCGTGCAGCTCACCGTCGGTCGACACGGAACCGCGTGGTCGCTGCCGTGCGGAAGATCGGCGAGCGCGAGACGAGACAGCAACATCGCCGCCGCGACGCAAGAAGCCCTCTGCACGTGCACGACGTTACGAAAGCACACCTAAAGAAAGCGTTAATCCGAATCAGCCGAGCGCGTTCGGGCGCGTGTTTTTGCGGCGTGCCGCGAGAGCGACGCGCCCACCAGGCTCGAAGCGATATCGCATCGCGCGCGGGCGAAGCTGCGGGAGCGCCGAAGCGAGCTCTTCGTAGAGCGCGCGCGAGACGGCGCGGCGTTCGCGAACGAGCTCGGCCCAAATCGGTTGGTCGCGTTCGGTCGCGGCCATGGCCGCGAGCACGTCGAACTTCGCGTCGGCTTCGCGCGCGGCGGGCGCTCGATCACCCCGCGCGCGGGCGAGGTCTTTGAAGACCTGCGGGCCGAAGCGGTCGTAATAGAGAATCGTGTGCGTCGTGGAGACCGCGCCGGCCCACGGATAGTGGCGCAAGCGAAAGCCGGACGAGAGACGCTCGAGCGCGTCTTCGACGATGCGACGCTGGCGCGCCGTCTTCGATGCGCGCCGCTCCTCGTAAAAGAGCGAGAGCCCGAGCTCGTCGCCTTCGAGCTGCCACACTTCGTCGATTCCGAATTTTTCCGGATCTTGCGCGACGAGCGAGCCGTGCGTGAGACCGAACTCGCCGACGATGAAGACGCCGAGCTCGCGTTGATGCGCCCGCAGGAACTCGATTGTCGTCTTCGCCTCCGCGGCGGTCTCGGTCGGAAAATCGGTGAAGCACATCGCCTCCGGCGCGACGCCCGCGTCGGACAAATGCTTGATGACGTCCGACACCGCTTCGATCGGCGCGCCCTTGTCGATGAGATCGAGCACGCGCGGATCGCCCGACTCGACGCCGAGCGCGCACGCGACCGCGCCCGCATCGCGCAGCACGCGCGCGCGCTCCGCGGTCAGATACTTCTCGGGTTTCAGATCCGTCGCCCAGCGCAGATCGAGCTTTGCCTCGACGAGCGCATGCGAGAGCTTGAGGAGCGTCTTCGGCGCGACGGAGTCTTGCGAGAAGTAGAAGCGCTTCGTGTGGTGCTTCTCGGAGAGCGCGCGGAGATGATCGACGACGGTCGCGACGTCGCGCTCGCGATATTTCGCGGTGCCGACTTCCGCGAGGCCATAGTGACAGAACGTGCACTTTCCCCAGTAGCAGCCGCGCGTCGGATCGTACGGGAGCATGGGCTCGGGCGCGAAGTAGCGATCGAGCGGAAGCCCCGTGAAATCCGGCGCGGGGAGCGCGCGGAGATCGACCATGCCGTGGCCCGGCGCGAAGCGCGCGCCAAGGAGCGCATCGCGTTGAACGACGTTCTCGATCTTGCGCAGCGATTCTCCCTTCTCGAGCGCGCGAACGAGATTCAAAAGTGGATACTCGCCTTCGTAGACGATCGCCGTGTCGAACGGACCGAGCGCGCGCGCGAGCCGCTTGCCCGAGAGGCGAATGAGGATCTGCGTGATGCCCGGACCGCCGCACGTGAGGTGCACGTTCGGGAGCTCGCGCTTCAACAGATGCGCGAACGCGTACGCCGGTTGGAGCTGACCGGGAAAGCACACGGAGATCCCGACGACGCCCACACGAGCTTCGCGGAGTCGCGGTGCGAGATCGCGCGTCACGTAGTCGTGAAATGGAAAGCGCTCTGCGTCGCTCTCGCGCGCGACCTCGTCCACCGTCGTCAGGCCGAACGGCGTGCGGTACGCGGTGAAGTCGATCGCGAGCGGATGGTGCGCCGCGGAGATCGCGCGCTGCGCGCCTTCGATCGCGAGGACCGCGTCATCGTATGCGCTCGCGTCGTAGAAGCGCGCTTCGTCGCGCAACGTGCGCTTGGCTTCTTCGATCGCGTCGGGCATGGCGCGCGCGTCGCCGCGAGCGCCCCAGAGCGCGGCGTACTCGAGCTGCTCCGTGTGACCGAGCGACGCGCGCGACTCGAGCGCCGCGATACGCGCCTCGATGCGATCGCGCGTCTTCGTCATCGCCGACTTCGTGAGGAGCGCGTCCCACGCTTCGACGTTCGCATCGATGGGCATCACGTCGACGCCGTTCGCGCGCAAAAACCCCGTCAGCGTCGGCACCGCGAGATACGGCGCCGTCGGATCGCAAGTCGGCGGATAGACAAGGGCGACGCGCATGGGGCGCGGGTCTATAGCATCAGTGCTGGGTAGCCGCGAGGCGGGCGCGCATGACGTGGTCGGCGACCTCGCGAACGCCGACGCCGTGCGTCGCCTGCGCGAACACGAACGGCCCGTCTTGCCGCATGCGGCGCGCGTCGCGTTCCATCACGTCGAGGCTCGCACCAACGAGCGGCGCCAAATCCGTTTTGTTGATCACGAGCAAATCGCTGTGCGTGATTCCCGGCCCGCCCTTGCGCGGGATCTTGTCGCCGCCCGCGACGTCGATGACGTAGATCGTGTAGTCGGCGAGCTCGCGGCTGTACTGCGCGGCGAGGTTGTCGCCGCCGCTCTCGACGATGAGAAGCTCGGGGTGCACGTCGCGCATGAGCGCGCGGAGCGCGTCGAGGTTCGGGCTGATGTCTTCGCGAATCGCGGCGTGCGGGCAGCCGCCCGTCTCGACTGCGCGAATCCGCTCGGGCGCGAGCGCTTCGTTGCGATGAAGGAACTCGGCGTCCTCGCGCGTGAAGATGTCGTTCGTCACGACGCCGAGCGAAATCTCGCCTCTCAACATGCGGCAGAGCGCGAGCACGAGCGCCGTCTTCCCGCTCCCGACGGGCCCACCGATGCCGACGGTGAACGCGCGCTGATCGAAATCGCGTCGCGCAACGCGAGGCCGCTCCGCGAAGCGTCCGGGATGCGTCCACGTCTCGTGATGATGATCGTGGTCGTGGTCATGATCGTGATCGTGTCCCATGAAACCTCTAACTCTGAAACAGCCTCGCGTAGAGGCGATCGTGTTGTCCTTGCCACACGTCGACGAGCGGTGACGGTTGCGCGGCATCATCGGCGCTCGTGTGCTCGCCCGCGGCGACTGCTTCTTCGAGCGCGCTCGCGAGATCGTGCTGGATGCGCTGCGCCGCGTGCGGACCGACGATGCCGAGTCGCACGCCCGCGGACACGACGCCACGCAAGGCGCCGTGCGAGAACGCGACGAGCGCGTCGCGTCGTGCGAGTCCGATCGCGCGCGTCGCGAGCCCGAAGGACGGAGCGAGATGAGCGTATGCTGCGCCGTCACGCGCGCGCGCGATCGCGTCGGCGCCGAACACTTCGCACGTCACGGAGAGCACCGCGCGACCTTGCGCGCGGCTCGCGCGATTCTGCACGTGATTGGTGAGCATCGCATCGCACGCGCGATCGAGCGCCGCGAAGCGCGATGGATCCGCGTGCGCCGCCGCCACGAAGGGCAGCGCGCCGAGCCCGGTTTGCCAGAGCGACGCGCGCGCGAACGCGCGGAGCGATTCTTCGTCCGTCACTTCACCGAGCTGCGCGGCCGCTTCGAGCCCGTTCGAATGTGCAAACCCGCCCGTTGGAAAGGCTGCGTCGGCGATCTGAAGGAGCAGCCACATTTCGCGCGCGAGCTTATCACCCGCGCGTCGCTTCGCCCTTGTGCGCTTTCACGCGACGCATCGGGAACGCTGGCATCACCGTGTCGAATCGCTTGAACGAGGCGATGTCGTCGACCTCGAACCCCGCGCTCGCGAGCTCCGCGATCGGGTTTCGATTCCACCGGCACCCTTGTTTGTTCAAGCGGAGCCAGAGCGGGTTCGTGAGGTCCATCAGAAATCCGGGGATCGCCTCTTCGCTTCGCACGTGCTCGAGCGCACGCATCCGTCCGCCGGGGCGAAGCACGCGTGCGGCTTCGGCGAGCACGTCCTTCACGGACGGAACGCTGCACAAGACGAGCCCGAAGACGACGACATCGAACGAGCGATCTTCGAACGCGAGCTTCATTCCGTCGCCCGCCGTCGCGTGAATCTTTCCCGAGTATTCGGCGGCTTTCGACTTCGCGAGCGCGAGAAAATCTTCCTCGGGCTCGATGGCCTGCACTTCGACGTCCTTGCCGTAGTACTCGAACATCGTCCCGGTGCCGCAGCCGATCTCGAGCACGCGGCCCGTGAGATCGCCGACGAGCTCGCGACGAACCTCACCGTATCCCTGCTCGTCTGCCTTCGACATCATCAAGTCGGCGAACTCCGCGCGTGGGTGCTCCTTCTGCAGCTTCGACACTTCCTTGCCGGTACGAATGAAGTGACCAATCTCTTTGAACATGTGCGCTCTCCTCGTCTCGAACCTAGGCGCGACTCGCGAGGCGCACATGAGGCGAACTCCCTATGTTTCGGAGTTTTCTTCTTCCTCGGGGAGGAGGCCGTGTTGCACGGCGAAGAGGCTCGCGGTGACGCGATTGGTGGCGGCGATCTTGATGTAGATGTGCTCGATGTGATTGCCTGCGGTCTTCGGCGACATCGAAAGCTGCTCGGCGATTTGTTTCGTCGAGAGACCACGCGCGAGGAGACGCAGCACTTCGATTTCGCGTGCCGTCAGACCTGCGGGACCCGAACGGAGGCGACGCGTGCGATGACCGGCGGTGTCGAGAACCGCTTCGACTGCGTTGGCGTCCATGCGCCCGGCGCGAACCTCTTCGCGTAGCAGCTTCGCCGTTTCTTCCGGCGAGCGTGCCCCGCGATGCGGGCGCGGCTCGCGCATCGCCTGATACGCGTCCGCTGCGCCGAGGATGCGCGCGTGCTGCGAAATCGCCGCGCCCGCCGCGCCACGCGGGTAACCCGAGCCATCCAAACGCTCGCGATGCTGCACCGCAATCGCGCCAAGCGGCGCGAGCACGTCGGACTGATGGAGCATGCGCTCGGTGAGATACGGTTGCATGCGCACGCGCTCCCACTCACCCGCGCCAAGCGGACCTCGCTTGTCCCAAATCGAATTCGACACGCCGAGCCGCCCGAAATCGTGGACGAGCCCCGCGCGCCTGAGCGTCTGCACGTCGGTGGGCGGAAGACCGAGCGCCGCGCCTGCGCCCGCGGCGAGCTCCGCGACGGCGTTCGAGTGTCCGAGCGTGAAAGGCGATTTGAGATCGACGAAGTTGGCGATCGCGCGCAATGCGGCGTCGAACTCGTCGTCCGTGAGCACGAGCGCGAGCGATGGCTCCGCTTCGATCACCGCATTCCACGCACCGATCGAATCGAGCCCCACGAAGAGCTCGTCGGCGTTCGTGCAGAGGAGCGCGACGAGCTTCGGATCGAATTGCGTCTTGCTCCGTTCGCGCGCAAGCGCCGTCGCCGCGCGAACGCCGCCCATGCGATGCGCCACTTCGACGAACTCCGCAAGCGGCGCGATGCGCGCCGAGATCGGAATCGCGGAGCCGGCGAGATTTCCGGGGAATCCACGCCCGTTCCACTGTTCGTACGCCGACCCTACGGCGACGACGACGTCGCGCGACAAGCCGAGCTGCTCGGCGAGCGTCTGCGCGATCTTCGCGTGCGACGCGATCATCTTGTGTCCTTGCGTCACGAGCTCGAGCCCGACGCGAAAACGCTCGAGCGGGGGTTTTCCCGCGCCGACCATTCGCAGCGATGCCGCCAAGCCGCGCAGCCCGAGCCCGTTCTTGTACTTGCCGGACTTGAAGGCGATGTCGTCGCCGAACCACTTCACCTGTTCGTGCGCATCCGAGTGGCAACCCACGTTGATGAGCAGCGCGGTGTAATACACCGACGCGCGCGCGGGCGGGTCGAGCCCGGCGCGCTCCGCCAAACGCAGCGCGATGAGACATTGGCGAAGCACGTGCTCCATCGGTTGCCCGAACCCGAGATCGATCCCGAGCGACAGCGCAGCGACGAGCTCTGCAAGGCGGAGCTTCACGATTTCTAAAATAGCGAATAACGGCGCGCGAGCGATACGCGTTTCGCGGGCGGCGCGGTGAGGAGCACGCCGTCCGCGCGCACTTCGTACGATTCGGGATCGACTTCCATCTTCGGGAGCGCGTCGTTCAGCACCATGTCGCGCTTGCCGATGCCGCGGCAGCGCTTCACCGCAGAGAGGCGCTTGTGCAATCCGAGCTCACCCAAGTTTCCTTCGGCGAGCGCGCGGCGCGAGACGAACGCGATCGATGTCGCGCCCGTCGCGCGCCCGAACGCGCCGAACATCGGTCGCATGAAGACGGGCTGGGGCGTCGGGATCGACGCGTTCGGATCACCCATCTGCGCCCACGCGATGAATCCGCCTTTGATGACGAGCTCCGGCTTGATCCCGAAGAACGCGGGCCGCCACAAAACGAGGTCCGCGAGCTTGCCCACCTCGATGGATCCGATCTCGTGCGACATGCCGTGCGCGATCGCGGGGTTGATCGTCGTCTTCGCGATGTAGCGGCGCGCGCGCACGTTGTCGCTCTCGCCGCGCTCTTCGGGCAAACGCCCGCGCACGTCTCTCATCTTGTCGGCCGTCTGCCACGTGCGCGCGATCACTTCGCCGACGCGCCCCATCGCTTGGCTGTCGCTCGACACGATGCTGATCGCGCCCATGTCGTGGAGCACGTCCTCGGCTGCGATCGTCTCGCCGCGAATGCGACTCTCCGCGAAGCTCACGTCTTCGGGCAGCGATGGATCGAGGTGATGACACACCATGAGCATGTCGAGGTGCTCGTCGAGCGTGTTCACCGTGAAGGGGCGCGTCGGATTCGTCGAGCTCGGGATCACGTTCGGCTCGCCGCACACGCGGATGATGTCCGGTGCGTGACCGCCGCCCGCGCCCTCGGAGTGGTACGTGTGGATCGTGCGCCCGCGAAACGCGGCGATCGAATCGCCGACGTAACCGGATTCGTTGAGCGTGTCGGTGTGAATCGTGACTTGCACGTCTTCGCGCTCGGCGAATCCGAGGCAGCAGTCGATCGCGTCGGGCGTCGTCCCCCAATCTTCGTGAAGCTTGAGGCCGATCGCGCCCGCGCGGATCTGCTCGACGAGCCCCGCTTCGTGCGACGTGTTGCCTTTGCCCGTGAGACCGATGTTGAGCGGGAGTGCGTCCGTCGCTTCGAGCATGCGCGCGATGTTCCACGCGCCCGGCGTGCACGTGGTCGCGCACGTTCCCGTCGCGGGCCCCGTGCCGCCGCCGACGAACGTCGTCACGCCGCTCGCGATCGCTTCGAACGCTTGCTGCGGCGAGATGAAATGGATGTGCGAGTCGATGCTGCCCGCCGTGAGGATCATCCCCTCGCCTGCGATCGCTTCGGTTCCGACGCCGATGATCATGCTCGGCGTGACGCCGCGCATCGCGTCCGGATTTCCCGCTTTGCCGATCCCGACGATGCGGCCGTGCTTGATGCCGATGTCCGCTTTGAAGATGCCCGCGTGATCGAGCACGAGCGCGTTCGTGATGACGACGTCGAGCGCTTCGTCGTCGCTCGCGCCCGCGCGCTGCCCTTGTGCGTCGCGAAGAACTTTGCCGCCGCCGAACTTGCACTCGTCGCCGTACGTCGCCATGTCGCGCTCGACCTCGATGATCAAGCCGGTGTCGCCAAGGCGAACGCGGTCGCCGGTCGTCGGGCCGAACATGTCGGCGTAGTGGCGTCGGTCGATCGTGATCATCGCGTCTCCACGAGACGTACGGTCTTCTCTTCGCCCGGCTCGAAGCGCGTCGCCGTTCCCGCGGGGATGTCGAGTCGCCTGCCGCGTGCGCGCGCGCGATCGAAATCGAGCGCGGTGTTCGTGCGGTCGAACGGATAATGGCTCCCGACTTGGATCGGACGATCGCCCGCGTTCTTCACGACGATTTCGATCGCCTCGCGCCCTTCGTTGAGCGTGAGCGTGCCGGGCTTCACGAAGATTTCGCCCGGCGTGACCGCGACGTCCTTCGACGCGAAGCGCGACGCGTCGGGCACGGGCAAAAACGATCCGTGGAGCGCGAGCGCGAGATCGCCTTCATCGGTCGCGATGGGCTCGTGCACGGTCACGAGCTTCGTCCCGTCTTCGAACGTGCCTTCGACTTGCACGTCGGGGATCATCTCCGCGACGCCGGGCATCACGTGCGTGCGTCCGAGGATTCGTCGACCGAGATCCATCAGCTCCGCGACGCTCTTGCCGTCGCGCACGAGCTCGAGGATCACCGTCGCGATCAGCGCGACGGCTTCGGGATGATTGAGTCGCGTCCCGCGCGCGAGACGCTTCTGCGCGAGGAAGCCAGCGTTGTGCAAGAGGAGCTTGTCGAGCTCACGAGGTGCGAGATGCATCGCGGCGACACTACCACCGACGCGCAGATGGATCGTCGCCGAGCAGAGACGGAAGCGACGCGAGCATCGACGCGATCGCGCGCGACACGATTTCCGCGGAGGACCCAGCGGCGCGCACCACGACGCCGCCATCGATGGGGCTCGCGCTCGCCACGAGATCCGCGGTCGGTCTCGGCGCGCACTTCGAGATGGCGCGCGAGAGCTCCGCGAACGCAGGACCGAGCACGATGAGCGTCGCGAGCGCGCCATGACGTCCCATGCGCTGCGGGAGCGCGCCGTGCGCAGGATCGAGCACCGTATGATCGCGCACGACGACTTCGCCCTCGCGCTTGATGTTCGTACGCGCCGAGTAGTGCGCGAAGTCCCAACGCTCGTCGGACAAGCGCCTTCCGCACGTGACGCCATCGAGCCACACGAGCGACGCATCGCGCGCGAGCCGCAACGTCGAACGCTGCGCGTATCGCGCACCCGCGAACGGAACGACCGGATCCGGAATGCACACGAGCGCGCCGCGCGCGGCGACGTCACAGGCGAGCGTTTGACTCGTGCCGCGCGCGCTCGAGCGATACACTTTCGTCGAAGCCTGCGTCGCGAGCGCGAGCCACGCGTCCTCCGCGACGGTCACGCGGAGATCGATCGCGTCGCCATCGACGAGACCTCCGCCGAGCGACGCGGCATACACCCACGCCGCGTGCCCGTGATTGCGCGGCGCGAGCAAGCGAAGCGGGCTCGTCGAGAAGAGCGACGACAACGCAGAGCGTTCGCCCCGCCGTTGCTACGGCGATCAGCGCGGGCTCGGCGTTCACGTGTCCACCTTACCCGAAGGCAACGATGTCTGGAGCGCCGCGTTTGCACGGCCGCGCATGCGCTGCATTCCGTGCTCGCAAACGCACGCGCATTGGCGTCGTTTCTGGTGGCACATCGCGTGCTCTGTCCGCCTCACGACCGACACAGTCGAAAAGGAGAGCGTCATGAACAAGGAATCGGCAACACACAAGAAGGGCATCGCCCGCAAACCGGTGCATCACAATCTCGGTCAAGACGGAATCGCGTTGGCCGAGTCCGTGATGCCGGCTGGTTCGTGGCAGCGCACTGCGGCTGGCGTCGCGGCGGCGGCGGGCGGCGGGTTGCTCGCGGCGGCGATGGTCGGCGTGGGTCCGGCAGCCATCGCGGGTGCCGCGGGTTACCTCGCGTATCGCAGCCTCAGCGAGCACAAGAGCAACGGTCAGAAGCAATGAACTCGAACATCAAATCAGTGCTCGTGTTCGGCGCTGGTTTCGCCGGCGGATGGGCGGCGAGAAGCCTCGCGGACTCGCCTCAGGGCGTGGGCGTGAAGCTGATCGAAGTTGCGTTGAATGCCAAAGAGCGTGTCGGCCGTTGGGCCGCGCTCGAAGGCGAACGTCTCGAAGACATGCTGGCAGAGGCTCGCGCGCGCGCCGAGATCGAGGTCTCGGAAAAAGAGGAAACGGCAGAGAAGCCGAAGACCAACGGAGTGACGCACAAGGCTCGGCACGCGAGCGAGGAAGCGTGAACGCATCCGCACAACAAGAAGTCACCCTCCCAAGCTCGCACGCCGAGCCGCGGGAGGGTGACGCGCCCTTGCGTCTCTTGCATCACCATCCGGGCTATCTGCGAATTCAATCCGATGCGTTCGTCGAGACTGGAGACGAGAAGAGCCCGGTGATGATCGCGGCGCGCAACGCGGCAGAAGCAGCACCGGGATTTCGCGCGTGGGCGCCGAACCCGAAAACCGGGAGCGTCGTCGTCGAATACGACCCAGCGGCGGTCGAGGCCGATGATCTGCTCAAGCACATCGCGAAGCGCGCGGGCCTTCGCGGCGTCGAGAACGCGACGAGCGGCAAGCTCAGTCGCGAGGAGATCGTGCACGCGTTCCTCGACACGGTGCAAGACGTCAACGGGGTCGTCAGTCAGTTGACGGGCGACCGAGCCGACTTGCGCGAGCTCGTGCCCGTCGCGCTCGCCGCGACGTCCGTCGTGTCGTTCGTGCTCAACGACGAGCGCGGGCGTCTGCCGGAGTGGAGCGGCGCGCTCTACCACAGCTATCGCGTCTTCATGCAATGGCATCGGAGAGAGATTCGAACGCGCGAGCGAGTCGCGCGCGAAAAAGACGAACGGTGATGATCGATGAACGCGCAACTGAGCGTGCCAACGGCACGCGAAGTGACTCTTGCTGGGAAGTGCGGCAGCGCCGCACGTTCCCAACTGCAGGTCCTGCAGAAGGGTCCGGGGCGCGCTTCGGTCGTTGGTGCGCATCGAGACTCCGCGGAGGCGAGCGCGCTCGAAGCGTGGCTCGCCGAGCGAATCGATGTCGCCCGCTTCGAGCAGCGACTCACGGGCACGTTCCACGTCGTCTACGACGACGGAGCCGCGCTCGCGGGTCGCTTCATGCGAAGCTTGCGTGACAAGATCCACGCGATCAACCGCGGGCACGTCGCGCCGGAGCCGTTCGGCATCGAACCCGTGCATTCGCTTCCGGGACGCGTGCGGCTCCGCGTGAAGGGCATCAGCGAACGACAGCTCGACACGCTCACGATGCTCACCGCGGGGCTTCCGGGTGTGACGCATACGAAGCACATTCCCGGAGGTCGCACGGCGCTCGTCATCTATGACCCCGAGAAGGTCAGCGAAGAAGCGATCCTCGAAGCGCTGCTCAAGACCGATCCGTCGGAGTGGGCGCGCGATTGGCACAAGCCGACGCCGATCCGCTGGGGCGGCGCACTTTCGGGGACGTGGGTTCTCTTTATGTGCATCACGCGCTCGGCGTCGTTTCCGTGGCTCGCGTTCGGCGTCGCGCTCAACACGCTGCGTCCGCTCTGGCGCAGCCTCGAGGCGCTGCGCGAGGGAGAGATCAGCATCGACCTGCTCGACGTCGCGGCGACGTTCGCGGCGCTCGCCACCGGCCGCCCCACGACCGCGGCTTTCGTCATCTGGATGGTTGGCGTCGGCGATCTGTTGCTCGACATCTCGGCGAACAAGACGCGGTCCGCGCTCTCGACGTTGATGCAACGGGGAGAGCGAGAGGCGCTTCGCTTGCTGCCCGACGGCAAGCTCGAGCCGGTGCCCGTCGACGATCTCGAAGTCGGCGACCAGTTCATCGTCCACACCGGGCACGGGATCGTCGCCGACGGCACGGTCGTCTCGGGCTTGGCGGAGGTCGACGAGAAGGCGCTCACCGGCGAATCGCACCTGCTCTCGAAGAAGACGGGCGATCCGGTGTTCGCGTCCACCGTCGTCGTCGAAGGTCACCTCGTCGTCCGTGTGGAGTCTTCGGGGACGAACACGGAGGCCGCGAAGATCGAGACGATCTTGAACACCGTCGGGTCCAAGCCGCTCACGCTGCAGCGCGACGCGCTCGAGTTCGCGAGCAAGCTCGTTCTTCCGACGTTCGGCGTCGCCGCGCTCGCGGCCGCGCTCGCGGGCGACGTCACGCGCGCCGTGTGCGTGCTCATCACCGACTTCGGAACCGGCATTCGCATCGCGGTGCCGACGAGCGCGCTCACCGCGATGGCGCTCGCGGCGCGCGAAGGCGTGCTCGTCAAAGGCGCGCAGTACCTCGAGCGCCTCTCGAAGACGGACGTGATCGTCTTCGACAAGACCGGCACGCTGACGCGCGGCGTGCCGGAAGTCGTCGAGGTGGTCACCGCGCGCGGCGTTCAAGACATCGACCCTCATGATGCTCTGCGCATCCGCGGAGGCGCGATTCGATCATCCCGTCGCGACCGCGCTGAAATCGTACGCGAAGGAGCACGGCATCGAGACGGTCGAGCCGGAGCTGGGAAGCGACGAGTACGTGGTCGGGCTCGGACTCTCCGCGCGCGTTCGCGGTCGTCGCGTGCGCGTCGGTCGAGCGACGTGGATGGAGAGCCAGAAGCTCGACATCGGCCCCGCGTTCAAGAAGCACCTCGCGCGCTTCAAGCGAGCGCGCGTTTCGAATCTCTGCGTCGCGGTCGACGACCGCGTCGTCGGGCTCGTCGCGTACTCGGACGGAACGCGGCCCGAGAGCGCGGCGATCGTGCGCGCGCTGCGAGCCGACGGACGGCGACAAGTCGTGCTCCTTTCGGGCGACAGCCCGGAGGTCGTGAAGCCGTCGCGCGCGCGGTCGGAATCGACGAAGCCGTCGGCGGTCTCCTTCCGGAGGAGAAGGCCGAGTACGTGAGGCGAATGCGCGACGCGGGCTGCGTCGTCGCGATGGTGGGCGACGGCATCAACGACGCTCCCGCGCTCGCGCAGGCGGACGTCGGCATCTCGATCGCCGGCAGCACCGACGTCGCGCTCGAGACCGCCGACGTCGTCCTGCTCGACGGCGGCTTGGCGCGCCTCGAGAAAGCGTTCCGCATCAGCGACCGCGCGATGTCCAGCGTTCGTCAGAACCTCGGCATCATCATCGTGCCGAATGCGATCGCGATCGCGCTCGGCGCGGCGGGTCTCATCAAGCCGCCGCTCGCCGCCATCATCAACAACGGCGCGACGTTCGCGGCCGTCCTCGCTCGGAACGCATCCCTCTTCTCGAACGACACCGATCACGTCAACCCTCGGAGCAAACCCGATGACCGCCGTTGCCGCTCGCCGCGAACGCCGCGCTTCGCATCTTCTTGCTCCTGGCATCGCTTCCCGGCACGCGGAAGAGCCGTCACGCGCTTGATGAAGAGCGCGCGCGAGTGGTGGTCGGGAAAGAAAATCGCCGTCATCGGGCCGACCGCCAGCGGCAAAGACAGTTTCCTGGCGCGGCTGCAAAACCGAGACATCCCGCACGTCCACGCGAACTCGCCGATGGGCGAGAAGGTCGACTCGTTCAAGGTGAAGCTCGCGCTCTCGCATCATCAAGTGATCGACATCACGTGCAAGGGCGTCATCAACATCGGCGGAGAGACGGACTACCGCGACGCGCCGGCGGGCTGGCTCGCGGTGTGCGAAGACGCCGACGTGATCTTCTACGTGATGACCATCAAGGACTTGGACGAGAAGCGGTTCCTCAAGGGTCGCCGCATCCGAGAAGATCTCGATTGGCTGCATGACGGTGATGCCGCACCTGAAGAAGGACGCGCTCATCCACATCCTGATCAACAAGATCGACGAAGAGATCGAGAGCCACACCGACTACCCCGCGCTCGCCACGGAGCTCGCGAAGGAGCTTCGCGCGCTCGACAAGACCGTCGACACGGTGCTTCACCCGTACGAGGCGAGATACACGGGCGCGACGCTGATCTCGATGAAGAACAAACCGATCTACACGCTCGCGATCAACGACGCGCTCCGCGCCGTGTACTCCGCGTTCCACGAAACCGAGAAACGACAAGAAGAAGGCGGCGTGATGCGAGCGCTACTGGATTCTTCCCAATCGCGATCAGCGCGACGAGATCCTCGCGAGCGACGGCAACGGAGACGATGCCGCTGCGGCGTGTTCTCGATCCGAAGCCGTGGCCGCGCGGATTTTCGCACGGCGTGCCGACGGAGCTCCTCGAGAAGTGCGCGCCCGAAGATCGCGACGAGATCCTCTTCGCGCAGCGGTTCCCGAATTGGGATGGCGACAAAGAGCTCTTCTGTTTGTCGACGCCCGCGGGCCTCGACTCGCTCGGGACGCGTGGTTCACATCGGCATGCTGTTCGTTCTCGAAGCAGATGAACGACCGCGGTTCGAGCTCTCCGTCTCCGGTCTGCCTGAACGAGGACGCGACGTGCGCGCGCGCGCTCGCCCTTCGCATGACGTCGCGGTCGCGACGCCTGGGTCGAGAGCGTGCGCGACATGTGCGATCTTCCGAAGGACGTTGGACCCGCGACGAACGTCGCGCTCGATCGCTCCGTCGTCCCTTTTCATTCGCTGTACGTGCTCGGCCGTCGTGGTCCGATCAAGAAGGCCGAGCGTCGGATGAAGTCGCGGAAGATCGCGATCATTCTTTCGATCGTCTTTTTCCTCATCGTGGGTGGAGGAGTGGTGACATGGCATTTCAATTGAAGGCGAACGAGCCCATCGGCAATGGGCTCACGCGCAACGTCAAACAAGAGATCGAAAAAGCGATGGCGCTCGCCGGCCGCGAAAGGCGATCCGACCGAAGCCGTCCACGACGTGCGAAAGGGCTTCAAGAAGGTGCGCGCCGCGCTCCGTCTCGCGCGTGAAGAGCTCGGTGACGAGACGTATCGCGCCGAGAATTACGCGTTCCGAGACGCCGCGCGCCCGCTCACCGAGGTGCGCGACGCGCAGATGCTCGTCGAGACGTTCGACAAGCTCACCAAGGCGCTCGCCGGCGAAGTCGATGCGCCCGCGATCGCGAAGGTGCGCGACGCGCTCGGTCGCCCACGAGAAGGAAGTGACGGAGCGCGTGCTGAAACGGGGCAAGGCGCTCGCCGGGGTGAAGGAGTTCGCGGCGCGCTCGCTCGTGCGAGTGGCTCAGTGGAACATCCAGCATGACGGTTGGGCTTCCATCGAGGACGGGTTTCGGCGCGTGTATCGAAACGGTCATCGCGCGTTCGCGCGCGCGATGGAGACGCCGAGCGTCCTCAACCTGCACGAGTGGCGCAAGCAAACCAAATATCTCTGGCACGAGCTACAGCTCCTCGAGCCGACATGGACGCACGAAGACGCGCTCGGCGATCGGTTTCACGCTTTGTCGCGCCTCCTCGGCGACGATCACGATCTCGCGGTTCTTCGCGAGACGCTCGCCGCCGATCCGCTCGCGTACGGAGGGCACCGCGTGCTGAAGGCGTTGTTCGTGCCGCTCGATCGCCGGCGCGAGGCGCTCGAGAAGGAGGCTTTCGCGCTCGGCCAAGAGCTACATGGCGACGTCACGCGAAAACGTTCACCGCACGATTTTCGCAGACCGTCGAAGCACGCCGCAGCTCAGACGGGATGCGCACCGTCGCACTGCTCAGCGTCACCACGTACTCGCCCGCTCGCGTCGAAGCTCACGAGCACGCGCTCGCGATCCGCGCGCTCGTCCCAATGCCAACCGCCGCCCGTCACGCCGAGGCACTTCGCGGAACCGAGCAGCCGCTGCGGGTGCATAGAGAACGAGCGGCGCCGTGATGCTCGCGTCGACGTTCAGCGCGACGACGAGACGATGCGCGGCGAAATCGTAATTCACGGAGACGAGCGTCCCCGGAGACTGAATCGGATACGGACGCGCGAGTCGATCGACGACGTCTTGTCGCGGGTTGCCATCGGTGTCGAGGATCGATTGCGCGCCCGCGATCGACGGATTGCCGTTGCTCGGCGTCGCGCGCTCGAACGCCCAATACGACGAGCCGATGAGCGACGAGTCTTCGAGCCCGACGTGCGTCTCGAGATCCTGATTCGCGCTCGGCAGATCGAGGTTCACGCCCCACTCGCCGTTCCAAAGCGGCAGACGAAGCGCCGACGCTTGTGCGACCGCCGCAGCGAAGTCTTGTGCTTTCACGTCGGCCGAGATCGGTTGCTGAAGGATGTAGAGCTGGATCCACCCGGAATAGAGGTGCGGCGCGAACACGACGCCGGCGCCGAGATCGTCGAGCGGCTCCGTGTAGAGCGTCGTCGCGTCGTTGCGCGCGAGCGTCGCGTCGAGGAAGAGCAAACCGTTCGCGCCGCTCGTGCGAAGCGCGGGAACGATCTTGCGATACGCGGGATATACGTAGTCGCGCTCGAGCGTGGGCGTTTGCGCCGTGCCCGTGGGCTCGTTGAAGACATCGAGGCCGGCGAGCGCCGCGTGATTTCCGAGCGCATCGATGACGTGTCCCCACGCAGCGACGAACGAATCGAAGAGCCCGTCGTCGTTGTTCCACAATCGATCGAAGAGCGCGCCGATCGCGGGCGCCTGCCCCGATGGACACGTCCAGTCGGGCGCGCCGTTCGCCGCATTCGACACGATGATCGCGCCTGCTCTGCGAACATCGACCCCAAAGATCCTGATGCCACTCGAGCACGACGGAGAGCCCCGCGGCGAGGCATGCGTCCATGTCCGCGCGAATCTCGGCGATGTACTCGTCGTCGTATTGTCCTTTCGACGGCTCGATGCGGCTCCACGAGATCGCCATGCGCACTGTCGTGAATCCCCACGATGCGATGAGCGGATAATCCGCGGGCGACACGTCGCGACCCGCGTAGTCGACGTCTTGAAGCGCGTGATGCTCGACGCCGCGCAAGATGACCTGACGACCCGCGGCGTCGACGATTTTTCCGTCCGCTGTCCCGAGCGGCAAGAACGCGCCTTCATCGAGCGACGCGCGATTGGCATCGGGCGCGTTGACGCCGTCATGGTACGGCGAGCATCGGAGCGCCGACAGGGCGAGAATCGCGCCAATGCGCATGGCCCAAGCGTACACTTTTTGAGGGCTTCTTAACGCGACACGCCGCACGATTGCGGTCGCCATGAGCGAGAAACCCGACCCAGCCGAATGGCTCGTGGTGCTCCGCGCGGATGGCGTCGTTGATTCGGTCGATGGTGGCGCGCCCGTCACGTGGCTCGGCCATGCGCTCGTCAACGCGCCCGACACCGCAGGCGTATTGCGAAGGGCGGCAGCGGATTTGGTGAACGCGCCGCCGACGTCCAACGTGCGACGACGCAAAGTTCGATGCGAGCAAGCAGGCAGCAGCGTCGACATCGAGGTCCTGCTCGTCGAAGCGCTCCCACTCCGCCGCGCGCACACGCGCGTGCACGAGCTCGTCATGCGCACGCTGGATCTCTTCGCGTCGCAGGCCAAATCGAATCGCATCGATCTCACGATCGAGCAAGCCGACAACGTGCCCAGTGCAGTTTCGCTCGATGGCGAGAAGATCGCGTGGGCGCTCTCGACGCTCGTGGCGAACGCGCTTCGCTACGCGCGCGCACACGTCGACGTGCACGTGCGCTTCGACGACGACGCGAGCGAGCTCGTTCTCGAGGTCACCGACGACGGCCCCGGGATGCCGGAGCAACAAACGCGTTGGCTCTTCGAGCGCGATCCCACGACCGGAAAATCCGCGGGCCTCGCGCTCGTCATGGTGCGCGACGTCGTCGCCGCGCATCGCGGCTCGGTGACGGTGCGCAGCCTGCTCGGCCACGGAACGACGTTCAGCATGCGATTTCCCCGCGTTTCTGCATCGCCTTAATGTTTTCTTTATGCGGCGCTCCGCGGTCGGAGGTGTTTTGATTGGACGACATGGCGTCGCTGCTTCCGTCTCCGCCGACCATCGCGCGGCCACGCCTCCCGAGCTTCGTGGAGCTCCCCGCGGCTCACCCGCCGCAGAAGAAGCTTCCGCTCGCGCTCGCGCTCGGCGCGCTCGGCGTGGTCTACGGCGATCTCGGAACGAATCCGCTCTTCGCGCTCGGTGAAGCGTTCGGGGGCGAGCATCCGATCGGCGCGAACCGCGTGAGCATCCTCGGCGTGCTGTCGCTCATCTTCTGGGCGCTCACGCTCGTCATCACCGTGAAGTACCTCACGTTCGTCATGCGCGCGTCGAACGACGGCGAAGGCGGCATCCTCGCGCTGCTCGGCCTCATCCCGCTCGAAATCGCGTCCGCATCTTCTCGTGCTCGTCATCTTGTTCGGCGCCGCGCTCCTCTATGGCGATGGCGTGGTCACGCCCGCGATCTCCGTGCTCAGCGCCGTCGAAGGTCTCAAGGCCGTCGCGCCGGGTCTCTCGACGTGGATCGTTCCGATCACGATCGCGATCTTGATCGCGCTCTTCATGGTGCAGAAGCGCGGCACGCAAGACATCGGATTCATCTTCGGTCCCGTGATGGTGGTCTGGTTCGTCGCGATCGCCGTGCTCGGCATCGGACAAATCGTCCACCAACCCGTCGTGCTCGCCGCGCTCAGCCCGACGTACGCGCTCCACTTCTGCATGACCGCGCCACACGAAGCGTTCGTCGTGCTCGGTGCGATCATCTTGTGCATCGCGGGCGGCGAAGCGCTCTACGCCGACATGGGTCACTTCGGGAGAGCGCCGATCGCGCTCGCTTGGTACGGGCTCGTGCTTCCGTCGCTCATCCTCAACTACTTCGGGCAAGGCGCGCTGCTTCTCTCGGGACGGAAACCCGAGCCGTCGTCTTTCTACGCGATGGTGCCGCACTCGCTCCTCATCCCCATGATCGTGCTCAGCGCGGCCGCGACGGTGATCGCGTCGCAAGCGCTCATCAGCGGCGCGTATTCGCTCACGCAGCAAGCCGTGCAGCTCGGATACTCGCCGCGCGTCACCGTCGTCCACACATGCGCGGGGCAGTTCGGGCAGATTTACGTTCCCGAAGTGAACTGGGCGCTCATGTTCGCGTGCATTGGCCTCGTGGCCGCGTTCAAGTCATCCGACAAGCTCGCGTCTGCGTACGGGCTCGCCGTGTCGGGGACGATGAGCATCACGACGCTCGCGTACTTCGTCGTGCTGACGAAGACGTGGAAATGGCCGCTCTACAAAGCGCTTCCGCTCTGTACGTTCTTCATGGCGATCGATCTCACGCTGCTCACGTCGAACTTGCGAAAGTTCTTCGACGGCGGATTCGTTCCGTTCGGGATCGGCGTGGCGGTCTTCACGCTCTTCACCACGTGGATGGCAGGGCGTGCGCGGCTCGGCGCATACGTGAAGGGCGCGACGGTGCCGCTCGATTCGTTCCTCGACGACATCAAGACGATGAAGCCGCATCGCGTGAAGCGGCACCGCGGTCTTCTTGACGGGACACCAAGGCGGCGTTCCGATGCTCTTGCTGCACCACTTCAAGCACAACCAAGTGCTGCACGAGACGGTCATCTTGCTCACCGTGTTCAGCGAACAGACGCCGTTCGTGAAGCCCGAGAACCGCTTCACGCACGAAGAGCTTCATGAAGGCTTTCATCGCCTCATCGCGCACTTCGGTTACATGGAAGCGCCGAACGTGCCCGACTTGCTCATCGCGAGCCGCGCGCGGGGCGTTCCCATCGACGTCGATCGCATCACGTATTTCCTCGGGCGCGAGACGCTCATCCCGACGGGTCGCGGTCTCCGGCGACTTCGCAAGATGCTCTTCGCGCTCATCATCCGAAACGCGCTCAGCGCGACCGCGTACTTCGGCATTCCGCCGAATCGCGTCGTCGAGCTCGGGATGCAAATCGAGCTTTGAGCATGTCGCGATCCGGCTCGATCCCTCTGCGATTCGAAGCGGTCGACGTCGCGGAGCTCGCGACGCACGACGATCGAGCCGCTCCAGCGCGAGGCCGAAACGATCGATGCGACGGTCGCGGTCGAAGCTCCGGAGAACGCGCCGAAGGTCTCCGCCGATCCGGAGAAGATCGGGTGGGTGGTCGCGACGCTCGTCGGCAATGCGCTTCGTTATGCGCGGCGCGGGACGCGTCTTCATCCCGGTGGGCGCATCGTCGTGCGCGTGATTCCGAACGAGCCATCGGGCTTTCTCACCGTCGCCGTTCACGACGATGGTCCCGGCATTCCGAAAGACAAGCTCGCGACGCTCTTTCAAAGGCGCGCGGGAGCGCAGCACGCGATCGGTCTCGCGCTCACGCTCATCGGGGACATCGTCGCGGCGCACGGCGGCAAGCTCGAAGTCGACAGCAGCCAAGACACGTTCGAGCACGGCACCACCGTGCGCGTCATGCTGCCGCTCGGCGAAAAGCCCGTTTGAGCGCGGGCGGCGCGATGAGCGTCGTGCCGACGACGGTCGCGACGAGCGCCGAGTAGAGTCCTTCGTCGAGGAGCGGTCGTCCGCCGAGCATCACGCCTTGACCGAGCGTCGCGTAGATGAGCGTGACTTCGCCGCGCGGAACCATTCCAACGGCCACGGCGAGCGGGTTCGCGCGGCGCACGACGCTGGCCGTCGCGAGCTTGCCGAGCACCGCAGCCACGAGGAGCACGCCCGCGACCGCCAGCGCTTCCTTGCTCGCGAGCGCGCGCAGGTTCACGTGAAGGCCCGTCACGACGAAGAAGATCGGAACGAGAAACGCCGACACGGGCTCGATTAAATCCGCGAGCGCTCGCTCGCCTCGCGCGACGAAGCGCGCGGAGTGCGCGTCCTCGAGAATCAGACCTGCCGTGAACGCGCCGATGATCGGCGCGAGACCGATCGCGTCCGCCGTCCACGCGAGGAAGAAGCAAAAGCCGAGACCAACGGCGACTTGTGCGCCGCGCGTGCGAAGGCGCGCCGCGACGCCGAAGAGCGATGGCGTGAGCTTGATGCCGAACGCGAACGCGGCCGCGAAGAAGAGCACGGCCTTGCCGATGATGATGGCGAGAGCGACGGTCGAGAGACGCCCCTTCACGCCCGCGACGACCGCGCCGTTGACGACCGCGAGAATGACGAGGCCGAGCACGTCGTCGAGCACCGCGGCTCCGAGCACGATGCGAGCTTCGGGCGTGCGTGTCTTCGTCATGTCCTTGAGCACGCGCGCCGTGATGCCGATGCTCGTCGCGGAGAGCGCGGCGCCGACGAAGAGGTGTCTCACCGTGTCGTCGTCGCGTCGCAAGACAATCGCGGCGCCCGTGCCGAGCGCGATGCTCGCGACCGTTCCGACGACGGCGACCATCGCCGCAGGCCTGCCGACGTCGAGGATCTCGCGCACGGTGAGATCGAGCCCGACCTCGAAGAGCAGGACGAGACTGCCGAGCTTGGCGAGCATCTCGATGGAGGGATCGTCGCGAAGCCAACGCAGCGCATCTCCGCCGAGGTTCGCGAGCAAGATGCCCGCGAGGAGCTCGCCGAGCACCGCGACTTGACCACGCCGTTCGGCGAGGTGACCGCCGACCTTCGCCGCCAAAAGAAGGATGGCGATGCCGAGGGCGAGGCGCGCGATCGGGTCCGATCCCATCACCCTCCGCAATACAACGGATCGATGACGTCTGCGCTCTTGATGGTTTCTAACGCGCGCGCCGCCCATCTTTGCGACGTCCTTACGCGCGAAGGCGGACGATGAGCGTGCCATGGATCCGTATCGCGCCGCAGCTCCGGACGATCGCCCGCGCATCCGCGCGACGCGCGAGCGCGATCTACTCATCGCGGGCGCGGTGGTTTGGATCGCGAGCGTGGCGCGTGTGGCCTTCGCGTTCGCGCGTCAAGAGACGTTCGGCGCGATCGCGACGCTCGCGATGTGCTTCGCGCTCGGCCTGCCCGTGCTCGTGCTCACATCGTTTCGGCGGCCCGCTCCGCGAGAGCGCTGATGGTCAAGAGCGGCGTCACGCCGAGCGATCGCGGAACGATCGCGCCATCCACCACGAACAAACCGCGATGCACGCTCCCGTCGCGCGCGAAGACGCGACCGCGATCGTCGACCGCGCCCGATGACGCGTCGTCGCCCATCGGACAACCGCCGAGCGGGTGCACGGTCATCTGACGTTTGCCGCCGAGCACGTTGCTGCGCGGGTTCTCGATGAAGATCCCGCCGTGCTCGCGTGCGTGCGCTTTCATCTCGTGCTGAATCGCTTCGAGCCATCGCTCCTTCGCGACGCCCGGCCACACGACGTGCACGCGGGCGTCGCGTTCGGGGCGCTCCGCGAGCACGAGCTTGCCGGACGCGCTGTCGTGTCCGCACGCGAGAAAGAGCATCGAGTGATTCACCGCGCTGTCCGGCCCGGGGTGCGTGAGCGGAACGAGATCGCGGAGCGTGCGCGCGCGTTGCTCGGCGTCGAACTCGGCGGCGCGCGTCATCGCGTACGTTCCGATCGCGCGCGCGACGAGCGTGACGAGCGGTCCGGGGATCGCGCCTTCGAGGAGCAAGAAGCGCTCTTGCATCTCCTCTTTGCCTGCGCGGTAATCGCCGAACGACGAGATCGTCGAGCCCACGGGCCACCCGTCGCGCCGCACGCCCGTGTGTCCGTAGCCGAGCGAGTCTTTCGCGGCGCGCCCGTTGTAGCTCATGCCGAGCACGTCGGCGTTCGCGGAGAAGGAATCGCCGAGGCGATCCGAGAATGGAAAATGCTCGCTCTGCGATCGCAGCAAGATCTCGGTCGATCCGAGCGATCCGGCGCCGAGCACGACGATGGGCGCGCGGACGATCTCGTCGTGCATGGCGCCCGTTCCATGAACGCGAAAGTGAACCGCATAGCCGTCACCGCCCGCGTCGGGCGTGATGCGCGTCACTTCCATGCCCGTGAAGATGCGCGCGCCATGCTTCTTCGCGTGCGGCAAATAATTTTTCGCGAGCGTGTTCTTCGCGCCCGCGTTGCAACCCGCGACGCAATCGCCGCAGTCGATGCACGCTTCGCGCGTGATGGCGAGCGTGAGCGTGTCCCACGGGACGCCGCGCGCCTCGGCCGCCGCGCGGTGCGCCTTCACCTTGCTCATTTCGGCGAGGCCTTCCCAGCGATGCGCGCCGAGCATCGCGCGCGCGCGATCGAAGAATCGATCGAGCGAGCCATCTCGCGCGGCGTCTCGAATCGCCTTCGGCCACTCCTTCTGTTCGAAAACGTCGGGCTCGGGCCTGAGCGCGATCGCCGCGTTGATGAGCGACGTACCGCCGAGCCCGCAACCGACGACGACGTCGATGTCGTTTTTGATCTGCGTGTTCGGATCGATGAGCCCGAGCGGATTCAGCGGCGTTCGCACCGCGGCCGCGAGCGATTTTTCGTCCTTTGGAAAATCGCCGGGCAACCACTCGCGCCCGCGCTCGAGCACGCAAACGCTCTTGCCGCGCTCCGCGAGCCGCGCCGCCGCAATCGCGCCGCCGTAGCCGGAGCCGACGACGATCGCGTCGTAGCGAACCGCGAGCTTGGAGCGCGCGTCAGCCAGCGGAGTCATGCACCGCCGAAGGTATCACCTCGGCGGTCGTCTTCTCGCGCGTGAGCGTCGCGGCGATCATGCAAATCGCGGCGAACAAGAGCTGCGACGCGCGGAGCACGAGCGCGACGCTCAGCGCCTTCGCGGGCGCGCCGGGGAATCCGAGCACGTTCGCGAACGCGACGTATGCGCCGTCGACCACGCCGACTTGATTGGGCACCGCTGCGCCCACCGTCGCGCCCACCATGTGAATGCCGTGACCGACGAACGCGCCGCGCACGCTCCACGCGCCACCCACCGCGAGCACGACGACGCCGTATTGCACGACTTGAACCCAGCGCCCCAAAAAGCTCCATGCCGATGGAAGAATGCCGAAGTAGCGCGGTGTCGTCACTTCGTCGCCCGCGCTCTTCGCGATCGACGGGAATTTCTTCTTCACCCATCGCGCGAAGCTCGCGTTGTGGAGCACGAGGAACAAGAGAACGCCGAGCGTGCCCGCGAGGAGGAAGTTTCCGCCGAGCATCCATGCGAGGTTGCCTTGCGATCCGACCATCGCCCAAATGCCGAGCGCGACCGATCCGCTGATGAGCGCGTCGGCGATGAGCGCGGCGGCTTGGAGCTCCGTGCCCGCGGCGGCGGAGCGAAACGCACCCGTGTATTGTGCAACGATCGTCGCGCGCGCGACCTCGCTCGCGGTGCGGCCCGCGGGCAAGAGCGCGAGGCACACGAACGAGACGCACGACGAGCGAATCCAGCCTTTGACCGAGATGACCTTGCGGCGCTCGGGCCCCAGAATCGTCGCGAAGGCGACGGTGTCGGTCGCGAGCTGAACGGCCTCGAGCGCGATGATGATCGGAATGAAGGGACCCGCCGAGACGAGCGCATCGGCGACGCTCCGCGGTCCCGCTTGCTTCACGAGATACGCAATGAACGCAATGCCGCCGGCGAGCAGCACCCACCGCACGGCCCCCTTGATTGCGTCACTGCGTTTGCTCACTGCGTCCTTCTTACAGAAGAAATGGACAGGGAGCGTGGGAGAAGCTCCCCACCTCCCTGTTTAATTCTTCTTCTTCGTGAACGCGTCGACGATGGCCTCACGGTGGTGCCACACGCGCGCGAAGGCTTCGGCGTAGCGATCGAAGACGTCTTCGCGTTGTCCGATGAGCGGGCACGACTGCGAGAAGAGGACGATGCTCGAGTCGAGGAGCGCGGTCGTGCGCGCGTACCTCGCCGGGTCGTAGTTTTTCGCGAGGTCCGTGCCGCCGTGCAGATCGTGAAACATGTATTCTGCACGTTTTTGGAACACGGGTTGCGCGGGGAGCGGCGCCGATTGCCAGAAGACGACTTCGACGCCCTCTGCCACGAGCGCGGCCTTCATCGCGTCGCGAAGGACGCGCGGCGCACACGAGAGACCCGCGCGCTTCGCATCGAAGCGCACGCGGAACTTGTGATGCACCGTGGTGCGATTCTCGAGCGCGCGCGGCGGGAGAACGCCGGGGAGCTCCGCGAGCTTTTGCGCGAGGCGCGCGCCGTTCTTCTGCGCGGCGTCGGTGAGCGCGGGGAGCTTCGCGAGCTGCGCGCGTCCGAACGCGGCGGCCATTTCGTTTCCGCGATACATCGAGCTCACCGCATACGACTCGACCGAACGATTTCCGTCGAGCGGACGCGTCTCGTCCCACTCGTCGTCGAGACGGAGATCGAGCGCGAAGCTGCGCGCGCGATTCGCGATCTCCGCGAGCTCGCGATCGTTCGTCACGAAGAGTCCGCCCTCGCCCGACGTGAGATTCTTCGAGCCCTGAAGCGAGAACCCGCCCGACACGCCGATCGCACCCACAGGGCGATTGCGATGCTTCGCGCCGTGCGCTTGCGCAGCGTCTTCGACGAGCGCGAGGTTCTTCTCTTTCGCGAGGGCGAGTAGCGCGTCCATGTCGGCGCACTCGCCGTGGATGTGCACGGGCATGATCGCCTTCGTGCGCTCCGTGATCGCCGCGCGCGCGAGCGCGGGATCCATGTGGCCCGTCTCCGCGTCGACGTCGACGAACACGGGCGTCGCGCCTTGAAGCGCCACGCAGAGCGGCGTCGCGACGAAGCTGTACGCGGGGACGATGACTTCGTCGCCCTCGCGCACGCCCGCACAAGCGAGCGCGAGCTGAAGCGCGCTCGTCCCGCAATGCGTCATCAAGCAGTGCTTCGCTTGCACGAACGCCGCGAACTCTTCCTCGAACGCGCGCGTCTCGGGCGCATGCACGCCCTGAACGATCCCGCGATCGAGCACGCGCATGACAGCGCGCTTCTCTTCTTCACCAATCAGCGGCCACACGCGATGCGAGTCGCGCGTGACCACTGCCTTGCCGCCCAAAAAAGCCGGCTTGTCCATGTTCGTGATTAACGAACGGTCTTCTTCGCGAGACCCTGTGCCCAATCGAGGAGCAGCTTCTCCTGCTTGAAGAGGTCGTGCGCCGGCGTTTCGCCGGGCGACGCGTAGGGCGACTTGAAGAAGAGCGAGAGCTGGCGCTGGATGCCTTTTTCGCCGTTCTGCTTCGCGACGTCGATCAAGCGAACGAGGTCGAGGACGATCGGCGCGGCGAGCGCGCTGTCTTGGCAGAGGAAGTTGATCTTCATCTGCATCGGCACACCGGCGAAGCCGATGAGGTCGATGTTGTCCCACGCCTCTTTCGAGTCGCCGCGCGGCTTGTAGTAGTGGATGTGAACCTGGTGGTTCTCGACCGGGTAACCGACGATCGAGTCGAGCACGCTCTGCTTCGAGAGGACCTTCGTCTTGTTCGCTTCCGGATCGGCGAGGACGAGGCCGTCGTTGTTGCCGAGGATGTTCGTCGAGTACCAGCCGTCGATGTGGAGGCGGCGCACGCGGAACATCGCCGCGATGGCGGTCTTCACCAGCGTCTGGCCCGTCTTGCCGTCCATTCCGGCGTACGGGTTCTTCGTCTTCTCGGCGTGCTCCGCGAGCGCGGGCACGTTCGTGAGCGACGGCGTGAAGTTGACGTACGGAACGCCGAGCTCGTTCGCCGCGTAGAAGTAACGCATCGCCGGCGTGATGACCTTGTCGTTCTTGTCGATCGCCGCTTCGAACGCCGCGAGCGTCTTGTGAGCCGGCGCTTCCGCGAGGTACGGCTCCGTCGACGCGAGGTTCACCATCACGACGCGGTCGAGGCCGTTCTTGTCTTTGAACTCTTTGATGTTCTTCTTGATGATCTCGATCTGCTCGCGGATGTTCTCCGCCATCACGAAGTTGCCTTCCGGCGCCTTGCCGTTCTTCGCGATGACCGCGGGCCACGCGACGGTCTGCTCGAGCTGCTCCTTGATCGGGCGGAGCTGATCGCCTTGAAACACCTTGTGGTGAACGGCGCCTTCGTAACAGTTCTTGAAGCGCAGATCCCATCCGCCGAAGACGAGGCCTTCGAGCTGGTTGAAGTCGAGCCAGTCGGCGATGGACTCGCTGATCGCCGCGGGCGTCTTCTCCGTGACCATGCCGTAGCGAGGCGCGAGGCCTTTCACCATCATGTGAACGCCAGCAATGACGGTCGACGCGACTGCGCCGTGAACGCCAACGATGCAAACTCCGAGTTTCTTCATGGTCGTGCTTCCTGTTTCCCGAGCCTGTTGAGGGGCCTTGGTTTCGTAGTCAATTCGTCTAATCGAGCTTGGTGGATTCTGCGTAAGCCATTACCGACGCCATCTTCGATGGGTCGATGATTCTTGGGAATTTTCCCTGCATGTTGCCGCGGGTGATCTCGTCGAGGTATCCGCGGGCGCCATGCGCCTTCAGCGAGACGACGCGCGGCGCGAGGAGCGCGACGTCGTTGTGACGATGCTCGCGGTACACGCGATTCTGCTCGCACATGCCTTCGTCGAACGCGCGCGCAAACGCATCGAGCGGCGGCGCGTCACCGGAGAACTCGGTGAAGAGCACGTAACGCCACTTCGCGGTCCCCGCGGCTTTCTCGGCGCTCGCGCCGAAATCCACGGTGATCGCCGGCACTTTTTCGATCGCATGTGCGACGGCCTTTTCGATCTCCACGTGCGTCGTCAGCTCCTGCGTCACCGACAAGCAACCCGTGAGCCGACCCATGAACTCCATGCGGTTCGCTTGCGGGAAGCGGACGATGTCGCCGAGCTTGTACGAGTAGAGACCCGAGACGGTCGTCACGACGATCGCGTACGGCTTGTCGATCTCGACTTCCCAAAGCGGGACGCGCGTGAAATTCGGCTTGTCGATTTCCTCGAGCGGAACGAGCTCGAAGAACGTGCCGCGGTGCGGCTGCATGAGCATGCCGCGCGAGCCCGAGTGGTCTTGCGACGCGTAAATTCCGCCTTCGGTCGCGTTGTACGTGTCGACGAGGAACACGTCGTTGCGACCCATCATCTCGCGGATGACCGGCATGTACGGATCCGCCGAGACGCCGCCGCCGAGGAGGTAGCGGAGGTTCGGCCAGATCTCGCGGATGGTGCGCGCCGAGCGACCGCGCTTCTTCGATTCCTCGAGGAGCTTCTCGAACATCAACGTGAACCAGCACGTGGTGCCCGCGAGCGCGCGCACGTCGTAATCGATGTATTTCTCCGCGATGCGCGCGAGCTTCGCGTCGTAGTCCTGCATCACGCGGCACTCTTCGTCCGGCAAGTACGAAGGCTTCGACACGAGCGGGAGCTTCGTCACCATCAGCGCCGGGTTCGACGTGATGAGCACGGGGCCTTCTTCGCGCATCGTCGTCGGCGGGAAGAGGCCGAGCGTGTAGCCCGTCGGGAACGTGTCGTCGTCGAGCTTCACGAGCGTGCGGAAAAGCCCGTCGGTTCCGGCTTTGCGCTGGATCGCGATCTGGCGCTCGGTGATGGGCAAGAACTTCGGCTTGCCCTGGTTCGACGTGCCCGACGAGTTGCCGAAGTAGCGCACGAACTCGGGCACGAGGAGGTTCTTCTCGCCCTTGCGCATGCGATCGATGAACGGCGAGAACGTGTCGTAGTCGCCGACGGAGACGCGCGCGGCGTAGTCGCGGTAATCGCGGATGCCGGCGAAATCGTGCGCGCGGCCGAACGCGGTGTTTTGCGCGTGGCGAACGATGTCCGTGAGCACGCGCTCTTGCTCGAAGCGAACGCGCGAGAGCGCTTCGTTCCAGCGGCGCGTCTGCGCACGCGCGAGCACGAGCATCCCTTTGCCCGCGAGCGACGGGTACGCCGAGGTCTTCAGCGTGCGGATCGGCTCGGAGAGCAAATCAGCGACGGCGTGCGACTGCCGCGCGCTGGACGGGATCGAGGGCTGCTCCGACTGCATCATTCCGAGACATGTTTATCCGCGCGAACGCACCATCTCCATGGGCAGTCAGTCGCCCCGCGCTGCGATGCGCGGTTTGCAGAGTGTGCAATGGCGTTCGCATCCCGTATGCTTTCCGACGTGCTCGACACTTCCAACGCGGCCGCAACTGCCCAGCGCGAGGCGCTGCGTCGCTTGGGCACGAGCGGTCGCCTCGAAATCGGAATACGTTTCAGCGAGGAAGTGCGCGCCGTCGCCATCGAAGCGACGCTACGCCGCCACCCCGAGTGGACTCACGAAGAAGCGAAGCGCGCTGTGTTCCGCGCCATCTACGGCGACGAGCTCGCTGACCGCGTCTACGCGTCTCGATGACGGACTTTCGTGATCTCCTCGAACGCGTCGTGCACGCGCTCGACGCGGCGGGCATCCCTTTCATGGTCGCCGGATCGTTCGCCAGCACTTCGCACGGTCTCCCGCGTTCCACACCGTCGTGGCAAAGCTCGAATGGTCGCAAGCGTCCGGTGGCTCGGAGCGACAACGCAGAGACGTTGCGGGCATCGCGTGACTATCGGAGCCCAGCTCGATCGCGATTACGTCGAGCATTGGGTAACGGACCTCGCACTCGAGGACGAGTGGAGGGCAGCGCAGAAACGGAAGCGTAGACCTAGCGGCGCGTGTTGCTCGGCGCGATGCGCCAGGTGGTGCGTCCGGTGCTCGCGGTGGGCGCTTGCGTGGGCGCTGCGCTCGCGGACGAAGACGCCGAGCCGAACGAGAGCGGCATGACCTGCGCGGGTGCTTTGTTGTGCCCGGCGAGCGGGCCGCCGAGCTTCACGCGCCAGATGTCGTAATTGCCTGCGACGTTTGCCGAGAAGTAGAGGTAGTCGGCGCTCCATGCGGGCGTCTCGACGTCGGCTTTGCCGTCCGTGAGCTGCTCGTTGAGCGTGCCGTCCGATTTCACCGCGTAGAGATCCCAGACGTTCTTCTTGCCGCGCGTGTTCCCGCCGCAGTTGCCGACGTACGCGATGTACTCGCCGTCGGGAGAGTAGACGGGGTCTTCGTGGTCGCACGTGTCGTTCGTGATTTGCTGCGTCGTGATGAGCTTCGTGCCGTCGAACACCATGACCATGAGCTGACGATACGAGCCGACCGTGCGCGAGTACGCGATGTGGACGCCGTCCGGCGACCACGCGGGGTTGATGCCGCCGGTGACTTGTTTGTCCGCCGAGCCATCGACCGCGCCGACGTACACGTACCAACCATCGGACTTTCGATCCGCTGCGGCGAACGCGAAGTGCAGACCGTCGGGCGCCATGCTCGGCACGTCGATGTCGTAACCGAACGAATAGAGATCGCGCGCGGGCGCGTACGGAACGAGCGAATCGACGCGACGAAGCACGTCGCGCTGGATCGAGGAGATGTAGACGAAGCCTTTGCCGTCGTTCGTCCACTGCGGGCGAATCGCGTGGACCTTCTCCATCGTCATCTCGGTGCCGCGGAACGCGCCCGTCGACGGCGCCGTCATGATGGACTCGTCCGAGTCTTCGCCGGGGACGCGCAAGTCGTAGAGGATCTTTTTTCCGTCGGGCGAGATCTTCGGCTGAAACTCGTTGAACGGATCGTACGTGATGCGTTTGAGGTCGCTCGCGTCGGCGACCGCTTTGAGCGGGTTCGGCGGGTGCGCGCTCACGCGAACGAGGATCGCGACGACGACGAGGATCGCGACCGACACGATCGCGGAGTAGCGCCAGCGCGATCGCTCCATGCGGCGGCGAAAGAGCGCCTCGTCGAGCGAGTCGACTTGCTCGCGGCTCTTGTACGCGTCGTTGCGCACGTCGAGACCGAGCACGTTCTCCGCGCTGCAATACGCGCATCGCACGAGGACTTGTCCCGGCGGCTCGACGAGCGGGCCGTTGCATTGACGGCAGTGGTGCGCGCCGCCTTCGGCCGTCGGCGCGCGCGCAGCGAACGCGAACGTGAGCACGCGAAGCGCCACGCGATCGGTGAGCTGACCGCGGACGAGATAGTAGAGCGCGGCGATGACGCCCATCGCGGCGACGCAGAGCAAGAACCCGTTCGTGACGCGCAAGAAGCAGAGCGCGTAGAGGAAGAGGCCGAAGCCGATCGCCGCGGGCCACGCGAGCAAGCTCGGGATCGCCGCGAGGAAGACGAAGAAGCTCGTGCGGAGCGCGCCGGGTTGGTTGACGAGCTTCTCGACGAGCTTTTGCGATTTCGCGTTGCTGGCGTCGCGGTTCTTCGACACGCGAATGCGCTGGCGCACGTCGTCGGGGATGCGAATGCCCGTGCCGCAGTACGGGCACTTGATCACCTCGGCGTCCGCCGGCACCGCGGGCGCGCCGCACCCGGTGCATTTGAGCGGCGCTTGTGGCTCGACCTTCGGCTCGCCAGCTTTTTTTGCATTCGCGCGACGAATCGATTCGCGGATCGTCTCGTAGAGGCTCTGGAGCGAATCGCGCTCGCGCGGATCTTCCGCGCTGCCGAGAGACGTCGTGCTGCCGTCTTTGAGCTCGAGCACGAGCGTCCAGAAATTTTCCTTCTTCTTGTCGCCTTCGCCTTCGACGACCTCGAGCTTCTCGTGACGACCGATCAGCCGCGCGCTGTCGATGTCGGCGAACGGGGTCGAGAAGCCGTTGCGCGGGCCGCCTTCGATGCGGAGAGAGTCCTGTCCGAAGATGATGTCGCTCGGGCGCTCGCGGAACGCGAGCCACAGGTGCTTGCGACCGTACGCGAGGAGCGCGAGCCCGCCGAACACCGCGAAGACGTACGGCACGATCAGGTGCGGATAAATTTCGACCGCGTCGTCCCACGGCGCGAGCATCGCGGGCAACGCGATCGATACGATGAGCAGCAAACCCGGCACGATCGCGGCCGATGCACGCGCGAACCCACCGAGCGAAGACGTCCCGACCTGCAGCGGAAGCCGCAGCTCCCCTTTTCTGTCCATGCTCGGGTGAAGCTATCAAAAATTGATCAGAGACGCGCGGCGATGCGTTCGGCGGCGCGCGTCGCCATCGACATGATGATGATCTGCGGGTTCACGCCGGGCGGCCCGGGGACCGTGCTGCCGTCGACGATGAAGAGGCCGGGCACGTCGTGCGATTGGTGATCGAGATCGACGACGCTCGTCTTCGGATCGCGTCCCATGCGGCAGGTCCCGAGGGGGTGATAGCTGATGAGCGCGAGCTCGGCGGGCGTGGGCCTGCGCGTCTTGAAGCGATCGAAGTCCGCGCGGTTCTCGATCGCGTCGTGGCCGATGAGGCCCATGTACAAGCGCCGCGCGCCCGCCGCGAGACACATCTCGCCGACGCGCACCATCACTTGGTGCAAGCGCTCGATGTCCTCGGGGACGAGGTTGTACGTCATCGCGGGGTTGCCCTTCACGTCGAACCACACGCGCCCGCGCGTTTGATCGCGAATGACGGCGCCGAACATCGCGATGTGCGGGAGCGAGTCCATCGCGCGCATCAAGCGATGACCCGTGAACGGGAACGCCATGTGCGCGATGTTGATGTCGGGCTGCGCGGTGACGATGAGCATCCCGTCGCGCAGGAACTCGTCGACCATGTAGCCTTGCGGGATGTACTTCTCCGGGTCGAGCCGTTCGTCGAACGTCGCCGACACGCCCGCGCTCGGGTGGAGGCTGAGATTTTTTCCGATCTCGCCGCTCTTGTTCGCGATGCCTTGTCGCAAGAGGAGCATCGGCGTCGGGATCGATCCGCCCGCGAGGATCACGGCTTTGCCGCGAATGCGGAACTCGTTTCCGGTTTCGTCGAGCGCGGTGATGCCGACGGCGCGGCCGTTCTCGATCGTGACGCGATCGGCGCGCAGATCCGTGACGATCATCGCGCCCTTTTCGAGCGCGCCGGGCAGATACGAAATGTCCACGCTGCGACGCGCGCCTGCTGCGCAGCCGTAATCGCAGAAGCCCTGCCCTTCGCAGCCGACGGCGTTGCGCGGAATCGGTTTGCGGCTCCAACCGAACGCGGCGCAACCGCGATCGACGACGTCGGCGATGGGTCCGATGAATTTTCGTTCGGGCGGAGAGACTTGGAGAATGTTCTCGACGCGATCGAAATACGGCGTCATCGACGACGGCGAAAAATCGTCCGAGTCGAGCTGCTCGGCCCATTCGTCGAGCACCCAATTCGGCGGGCGGAGGCTCGTGCCCGTGTTCACCGCGGTCGATCCGCCGACGAGCTTGCCCATGAGCAGCGTGATGGGCGAGCTGCCCATCGTCCACGTGTTGCGGAAATAATTCGAGTGCGCGTGGATGAAGCTCCCGACGAAGTCGTTTCGTTTTCGATACGAGCCTTCTTCGACGTAGACGACGGCGAAGCCGCGATCGGCGAGCTCGCGCCCGACGACCGCGCCGCCCGCGCCCGTTCCGACGACGACGACCTCGCACTCGATGTCGCGCGACTCCGTCCACGTGCGCGCGCTTTGGATCTGCCGCTCCCAGCGCGCCGTCTCCACTTGATTGATCACGCGGAGCTCGCCGCCCATCTTCGCGTACGTGCGCGGCGTATCGAAGTGCGCGATCTGAAAAAATACGAGAGCGCGTGGAGCGGACCGCGAAGCACCGGGCTCTTCTCCCAGTTACGGAGCACTTCCTGTTGCTCCGTGCGGGTCGAGGTTGTGAAACGGTTTTCCTTTTTGGACGCGCACCGCTTGATCGAGGAGCGAGAGAAATCCGCTCCACGCGGTGACCGCTTGAGGCGAGACGGCGCGCATCACTTCTTCGACGCGCGCGATCGTCGTCTCGTCCGCGCCGGGCGTCGTCGGCGAGCCGGGAATGATCGCCTCCGCGAACGCCAGCGCCGACCTCAGCTGCGCGCGCGAGAGCGTCGGCGCAGTCGGCTCCACTTTGTAATGCGACAGCACTGTGACACGCCTACTTACGCAATGCGGTTCCGTCGCGCAAGCTCGTAACCCATGCGGGACTTTCGTCGTCGTCGTTCGTCTCGTTTGGGGGGCGCACGTTCAGGAGCTCGTGCGGAAGAAACTCGGATTTGTATTCGAGCGAGTCGCACCCGACGACGCGATAGCCGAGGTACACGTACGGTTTGCGCGCCGCGCGCGCGTCGTCGACGAGCGCGACGACGTTGGCGACGCCGAGCGAGTCGCGCTTGAGGTCGGGGTCGTCGAAGAAATAAACCGCGCTGAGCGCGTCGGGTGTGTCATCGAAGAGCCCGACGCCGACGAGGCGATCGCCGTCGTAGAACGCGGCCTCGCGCGCGCTCGGGTGCGGAAAGGCGAAGTCGAGCGCGTAGCGATCGGCGCGGAGCGGGCTCGGCTCCCAGCCACGCGCGCCTTCGCGCTCCTTGTGCCATTTGCGATAGAGCGCGATGCGCGCGTCGTCGACGATGGGCCGCGACACGACACGCCGGAGGCGCGCCGCGCGATTGCGCGCGCGCCGTTGGCTTCGCGACGGATGAAACTCGGCGGCGCGAATGCGCAGCGTGACGCACGCATCGCAAGCCTGGCATCGCGGCCGAAAATAACAGGGCCCAAACCGGCGCCACCCGCGCGCGAGCATCACGCCGAGATCCTCGGGCGTCACGTCGAGCATGACGCGCACTTCGAGCGACGCCGCCTCCTTGGGGAGATACGCGCACGGATGAGGATCTTCGACGATGCGTTGAAGGAGTCTCACGCTCGCACGAGGAGCATAGCAATTGGGAACGTGAGGCGTACGCCTCACTTCCCAGCAAGAGTCATTTCGCGTGCCTTCGGCACGCTCAATCTCATGTGCTATGCGGAGCATCGAGACGATGCGCACGCTGGTTTTGGGCGACCTCCACCTTTCCACGCACACGCCGCGCGCGGTGTCGGAGGATCTCGTCCGGCTCCTCGGCGCGCACGGCGGCTCGCGCGTCGTCTTCGCGGGTGACTTCTTCGATCTCTCTGCCGAGGGCGGTGTCGCCTCCATCGAATCTGGGTTTCGGTCGCATCCACACGTTGCTTCTGCGCTCGCGGACCACGTCGACCGCGGCGGTGAGATCGTGTGGCTCTGGGGCAACCACGATCCCGAAATCGAGAGCGCCGAGCACGTCGCGCGCGCGCTGGACCTTCGCGGCGACGCGGCATCGCGCGTGCGCGTCTCGCCGTGGTTCTTCCGCGACGGCGGGCTCCACGTCGAGCACGGTCACCTCTTCGATCCCGACAACGCACCGCCGCACCCGCTCGCGTCCGCGCGCGGCACGCTCGGCGTTCACTTCGTCGAGTCGTTCATCGCGAAGACCGGCGCGTTCCACTACTTGAACGCGAACGACAAGACGCCGCTCGAGCTCTTCACGAACGCGTTCCGCTGGTATGGCCGCCGCGGGCCATTTGTAGTCTACACGTATTTCGAGGCGGCTTTTGCGGCGCTTCGGAAGAGCGGCGCATCGTGGGACGGCGAGCGCGACCGCGCGCGCGCCGAAGCGGGCCTCGCGCGATTTCTCGAAGATGCAGGCGTCGACGAACGCCACGTGCGCGCGCTGATGAACGAGCACGCAACGCCCACGATGACGAGCCTGAGAGACACGGTCGCGCGTCTCTATCTCGATCGCGTCACGGCAACGGTCTCCGTGCTCGCCGGCCTCGCTGCGTTCGCGATTGGAAAGCGCAAGCTCGCGTTCACGCTCGGCGCGGCGGGGCTCGCGGGTCTCGCGTGGAGTTGGGCGCGCGGCCACGATCGCTACGGCGGGAAGGTCCCCGCGCGTCTCGACGAGGGCGCCACGCGCGTCGCTCGCGCGACGGGTGCGTCGCTCGTCGTCTTCGGTCACGCGCACGAGATCGCCGACCGCGATGGTTACTCGAACACGGCGAGCTTCGCGTTTCCGCGCGGTGGGAGTGGGCGACCGTTTTTGGAGATCGTGAACGAGCGAGCCGAGAGGCGTTTTTGGTGAAGTGGCACGCATGCGCGTTTGAGGCAGTGTGAAGTCGCTCGACGGGATCGACGCGATTGCATGGGGCGAACATCGGCACGCGTATGGTTCTGCAGAGGACGTTCCCGATTTGCTCCGCGCACTCGCGTCACCCGACGCAGCCGTACGCGCGAAGATCTTCGACGACGGCTTCGGTCTCATGCATCAAGGCGATGTCTTCGAGGCGACCGCGCTCGCGATCCCGTTCATGATCGCAATGACGTGCGACGCCGAGATCGCCGTGGATGCGCGCCTCATGATCCTCGCGCTGCTCACCGACATGGCGCGAACGCGTTACGCGCGGCCGGCAGCGCGCATGAATCCATTCACGCGTGCCGAAGACGCAAGGCCCGCGGCGCAAGAAGAAGCGAGAGCGCAGGCCATTCGATCGACACACGCCGCATTGATTGAAGGGAAAGCGACTCTCGCCGCTTTCAGACGCGACGCGCGGCTCCACGACGCGGTCGTGGTGCTCATCGACGAGATCGATCGTTGCGCCAGGTCAGTCAATTGACGACGCGTACGTCCATGCAAGATGCGCGTTTATGAATATGTCGGTCCGCGTGAGCTTCTCGAGCTCGTCAGCGCGACGCCACCCGGGATCGTGGTTCGATCGCAACGCGAGCTCGCGGAGTGGATGCGCACGCATCGCGAGACGACGCTCACGTTCGTCGTCACGCGCGACGGATGCATGCGCGTCGCGAGCCGTCACAACGAGCACGTCGCATGCGCGAGCGGCGAGCCGGTGCTCTCGGCGGGTGAAATGGAAATCACGCGCGCGGCGATCGTCACGGGCGTTTCGAATCAGTCGACAGGCTACTGTCCCGAACCCGACTCGTGGCCCGCAGTCGCCAATGCGCTCGACCGCGCAGGCATCGCGCATCCCGATCACTTCACCGCAGCGATCGTGTTTCGACTCTGTGAGCAGTGCCACCAACGCAACATCGTGAAGGACGACGACTTCACGTGTCTCGTGTGTGGATCGCGACTCCCGGCAACATGGAACTTCGAAATCATGACGGGACGCGTCTACTTTTTCGCCAGCACGATCACGTAATTGCGCTCGCCCAGCGTGAAGAGAAGCGCGCGGTCGCGCTCTGGAGATGCCTGCTTCGCTTTCCACGCGGCGAACCATGGCTGCTTCTGCCAATTCGGCTCGTCGGTGATGAAATCCGGAACGTACAGATCCAATTCGACGTAGCGATTGGGCACCTTCGCCGATAGCGCAATACCGTACGACCATTGCGCGCGCTCGGGCGGCGGCTTTGCGTCGTTGTGGAGCGCGCCTCCGTACGTGACGACCATTTTCTTTCCGGCGCGCTCGAGCATCTTGCTCGCTTGCGCGGTCGTCAGGCGCGCGATGGTTTGCAGCGATTGATCGATCGCGTCGTCGCCTGCGTCGTTGATCGCGGCGAGATCCTCGCACGAAGGCCTCAGCAGATCCGGAACGATGCCGAGCTTGCGCGCCGCCTCGCCGAGCGCGACGTACTCGTTTTGATTCGTCTCCGCTTGTTGCGTGACGACGGGCTTTTGCACGCTGCGCATCGTCTCGGCCTGCTTCACGCAACCCTTCGGCGGCATCATCAGCTCGACGAGCAAATCACTCGCGCGGCCGGCGAGCAGCGGGAGGAGCTCTTCTTGGAATCGCTTCGTCGACGACTCCGCCGTTGCACCTCGCTGCGCGTGCGCTTCGCCGATCGCGAGCACGGCCGGATCGCTCGCGAGCACCGCTTCGAACGCTTGCTCGTCCTTGTCGAACGCCCTGACCGCGCCGTCGTCCTTCGCGCCGGCCTCTTCCGGCTGCGCCTTCGGCGGATCCTTCTTGCACGCAGCGAGCGCCGCGATACATGCAATATACATGTATTTCACGCGAGCGATCCCGCGTCGTGCGCGAATCCGTAGATCTCCGGGTGCGCGAGCGCGGGCAGATCGCCTTTGCGCAAGAGGAGCGTTCGCACCGCCCACACCTCGCGGAAGACGCGATAACGAAGCGCGGTCGTGTCGAGGTAGTCGACGCCGCTCGACCCGCCCGTGCCGGTGCGGCGACCGATGACGCGCTCGACCATACGCGCGTGACGCTGGCGGAACACGACGAACGATTGCTCGAACGCGACGATCGCGTCGATGACCTCGCGCGGCCACGCGAGGAGCGGGAGCTCGCGGTAGCTCTCGATGAAGACGAGCGCAGCGCGAATGCGCGACGCGTGCTCGCGTTCGTTTTCGGGGACGTCGTCGGCGCGCAAGAACGAATGCGTCGCGGCGATTTCTTTCTCGAAGCGATCGCGAATCTGCGCGGCGTCCGTGCGCGACTCGAATGCGGCGCGCGTCACCTTCTCGTGCGCCGCGCAGTAGTCGCCGATGAACGCCGCGACGGCTTGCGCGTCACGCTCTTGTCCGGGAATCGAGCCTTGGATCGGCGTTCGGAAGAGCCAATCGCGAATCGCTTCCACGAGCGACGGCTTGTCCGCCAAACGCATTTGCACGCGGTGATACGCGCTCGACGGCGAGCCGTCGGACTCGCGAAGCGCCTGGAGATAGCTCTCGCCGCCGCCAAGCGGAATGCGCTCGCTCTCGTGGAGGCCGAGGAGGATCTCGATCTCTCGCATCTGCCCCGATTGAAAACCGCTCGCCGACCCGAGCTTGTCGCGAAAGTCGAGATAGTCGCGCGTCGTCATCGTCTCCATCAGCGTGAAGTGCGACGCGAGATGAACGAGGAGCTCTTGCATGCGGCGAATGCCGCGCACCGCGGACGCAAGCGACTGCTCCGGAACGACGGGCTGCGCGAAGAGATCGCGCACCGTCGCGAGCTCGCGCAAGATCAGCTTGAACCAGAGCTCGTCGATCTGGTGGATGGTGATGAACATCACCTCGTCGTTGGACAGACCTTCGTCGGAGGTGGCGCGCCCCGTTTGGAGAGCGAGCAGCTCTTCGACTTTGATGTAGTCCCAGTACGCCGTCATCGAAAGAAATCCTTGATGCGTTTCGCGCGACGGCGCAGGAGGAGCGGGACCTTCGCCGCGCCGAGGAAATCTCCGAGCTGCGCTTTCGCGAGCGACTCGCCGAGATCGCGCATCGTGCGATCGAACGGCATGAAGAACGACTCGACCTCGTTCTCGTCGATCGCGATCGTCTTCGGGTGCATGAACGTGAGGAGCGAGAGCTCGCTGTTCGCAACGCCAAAACCCGTCGCGCGCGTGCCCGACCACGGGAGCTGCGGAACGGCGCCGGTGAACTGGTGCGTGTTGACGTTCGCGACGCCGACGTCGATGCGCTCGATGAGGCGCTCCGCGCGCGGGATGTCGCGCGTCCAGATGGACGCGCCGAGCCCGTATTTCCCCGCGTTGATCGCACGCACCGCTTCGTCCGCGCCCCACACGCGGACGACCGCGAGCACTGGGCCGAACGTCTCTTCGCGCACGACGTCCATCTCGTTCGTGCACTTGTCGAGGAGCGTCGGAAAATAACCCGTGGCGCTCGCGCTTCGTTTTCCGCCCGTGACGAGCTTCGCGCCTTTGGCGATCGCGTCCTTCACGTGCGCTTCGACGATCTCGAGTTGCTTCTTGTTGCCGAGCGGAGAGATCTCGACGTCGTCATCGCCGGGGCCCGTGCGGAGCTTCTCCCACGCGCGGCGCATCTTCTCGATGAACGCGTCGGCGATGCGCTCCTCGACGTACGCGATCTCGATTCCGCCGCACGACTGACCCGCGTTCGCGAGCGTCCAGTGCGTGATGCCCATGACGGTGCGATCGAGATCGCAATCGGCGAGCACGATCGCCGCGTCTTTCCCGCCCATCTCGATGCTCGATGGAATCCCGAGCTCGGCGCATCGCACGCGCACCTTCTCGCCTGCGCGAACCGATCCGGTGAAAATACACGCATCGATCCCGGACTCGACGACTTGCGCGCCGACGGCGCCATCGCCTTGCACGACGTTGATCACGCCGTGCGGGACTTCGCGCGCGAAGTGCTCGGCGAACCACGCGCTCGAGCGCGGCGTGTACTCGCTCGGCTTGAGCACGACGGCGTTGCCCGACATGAGCGCGGGAACGACGGAGCGATACAAACCCGACACGGGAAAATTCCACGGCGCGATGATCCCGATGACGCCGCGCGGGACCATGTCGATGCGCGCACGCTTTTTCGGAAACACGATCGGGTTCATGAACACGCGGCGCGACTCGGCGCGCGCGATGATCTTCTTCCACGCCTTCACCGCGTCGAGCGAGCCGAGCGCTTCGGTGAAGAGCCCCTCGACCTCGTGCTTGTTCATCTCCTCTTTGACGAGATGAAGGAGCGACTGCCGATCGCGCAGCATGCGCTTCGCGGCGCGCTCGAGCGCGGCGTAGCGCTCGCCCAAAGAGCGCGCGGCCCACTCGGGTTGCACGAGCCGCGCGGACTCGACCGCGCGAGCCGCGTCGTTCGGGCCCCCAACTTGATTCGATTCGTGGCGCGTCACCCCGTTGCCAGCGTGGAGCATCCTCGACGAATTACCACAGTCCGTTTGTGGGGCGTCGCGCGTCCGTGTATAAGCGTCCGGTTTCGCAATCCGTCCCCGTCGTCTAGAGGCCCAGGACCGCGGCTTTTCACGTCGCTAACAGGGGTTCGAATCCCCTCGGGGACGCTGGTCACATCACACAAATCGCGCGCGGCTATTGAGCCGCGGCGATCACGAAGTGCCCGGCCGCCGCCGCCTTCGCGAAGAACGCCTTCACCTTCTGAACATCGCCGACGTATCCGTCGTATTCGCTCTCCGGGATGAGCTTCCCGTAATAGTCGGTGACTCCTTGGGCGACGCCTTTCGTCTTCAGCTCGGCGAAGGTCGCTTTCGCGATCTCCTCGGCGATCTTCTTCACCTTCGCCGGTGCGGCCACGCGAATGTCATATCCGCCGTACTCGGGCTCGTCGTCGGCTGGGTCCTCGAAGTCGAATGCGTTTTGCATCGCCTTGTATCCGGCAGCCGCATAGATGCCGAGCCGCTCCTCGAACAGCTTGTCGAACTCGTAGCTCGCGACCTTCCAGCTCTTGTCTTCCGTCTCCTCGTCACCGAACACGAATCCGAGGTTCTCGTTGTCCGCGCGGATCTTCTTCATCATCGGCGGCGGAACGGCGTAGATGGAAGTCAGGACACCCATGGGCCCGCATTGTGGCTTGTGCGCGGCGATGGGTCGAGAGGCATGATCCGTGATGGAAACGGTTCAATCGAAAGACGGAACGCGCATCGCGATCGAAAAGAGCGGAAGCGGTCCGGCGCTCGTTCTGGTGAATGGCGCGCTGAGCGACAAGAGCGCTGTCGCACCACTGCGAAAGCTGCTCGAGCCTCACTTCACGGTCGTCGCCTATGACCGCCGCGGACGCGGCGAGAGCAGCGACACGCAGCCTTATGCCGCCGAACGCGAAATCGAGGACCTGAAGGCAGTGCTCGATTTCGCAGGCGCCGATGCGTTTCTGTTTGGGCATTCGAGCGGAGCGATTCTCGCACTGCGCACCGTCATCAGCGGCGTTGCGGTGCGCGCCCTGGCCGTGAACGAGCCACCCTACATTCTGACCGGGACGCGTCCCCGTCCGGATTCGAAGAGCATCGCGTCGCGACTTCGCGATTCCATCGCCCGAGGAGATCGCGAAGGCGCACTCACTCTTTTCTTCACCGAGGACGTGGGGCTGCCGCCACAAGCCGTGCTCGCGATGAAGGCGACGCCGATGTGGCCTTCGATGATTCGCCTCGCTCACACGACGCCATACGACACCGAAGTGGCCGGCGATTCGGAGTTGCCCGAGGCATCGCTTCGCTCGATGGGGATTCCCACGCTCGTTCTCCACGGTACCGCGAGCTTTCCGTGGATTGGCGAAACGGCACGCGCGATTGCGAAGCTCATTCCGCATGCCGAGCTCGCGCTTCTCGAAAAGCAGATGCATTCGCCCGCGCCAGACGTTCTGGCTCCGGTTCTCGTTCGTTTCTTCTCGTCGTGACCACCTCACCGGGCGGCTCAAATTTTTTTCATGCGGCGTTCGAGCAAGGCTTTCTCTAAATTCGTCGGGGCCGCTGCGAGAGCGCGCTTCGTGTGCGCGAGCGCTCGATCGCGATCGCCGCGCCTTCGATGAAGCTCTCCGAGCGTGGCGTCCCACAAATAGTAACCAAGGAGCCAGCTCGGCGCGGCGAGCGCCTCCAGCGCGGCGAGGCCCGCGTCGGGTCCTTTCCATTCGGCAAGCGCGATCGCACGATTGAGCACGTTGAGCGGCGACGGAGCGATGCGCTCGAGCACGTCGTAGAGCCGAACGATCTCCTCCCAGTTCGTCACCGCAAACGACGGCGCGAGACAGTGCTCCGCGGCGATGCCCGCTTCCGCGTGATAACGCGATACCGCATCACCGCGCGCGGATCGCGCGAGGTGATCGAGTCCCCGCTGCACGAGCTCGCGATCCCAAAGCGAGCGATCCTGTTCTTCGAGGAGCAAGAGGCCTCCCATTCCGTCGACGCGAGCGTCGAAGCGCGCCGCGTGAAAGCACATGAGCGCAACGAGCGCATCCGTCTCCGGGAGAGCGCCTCCCGGATCTTCCCTCAGCATGAGCGCCAATCGAAGCGCCTCGTCGCAAAGCTCGCGACGGATCATGCGATCGGGCTGTGCGGAGCTGTAGCCTTCGTTGAAGAGCAAGTAGAGCATGTGAAGGACGCCCTGCACGCGCTCTGGGTCCATGCGCTGAACCTCCGCATTCTCGCGGAGCCGCGCACGCCCACGCTGCAATCGCTTGTGAACGGCGTCCGCGCTCTGGAACAATCGAAGCGCGATCTCCTCGGTGCTGAAACCGCAGAGCGTCTTCAGCGCGAGGACGAGCTGCGACTCGGGCGGGATCGCGGGGTCCGCGCAGACGAAGAGAAGACGAAGCACGTCGTCCTGGACCGCTTGCTGCGCATAGTCGACCTCGACTTCGGCGAGGTAGCGCTCGTCTCGTTTCTCGCGACGAAGCTCGTCGAGCACGTGGTTGTGCGCGACGCGATAGAGCCACGCACCGGGATCATCCGGCGCCTTCGACGGCCACGACTGCGACGCTTGGAGAAGCGCGGTCTGCGCGGCGTCTTCGCAGAGCTCCAGGCGATGGACGCCGAAGCGTCGCGAGAGAATGGAGACCAAGCGCCCGAGCTCGCGTCGGAACCAATGCTCCGGAAGCTCGGGCGCGGTCATTCTAGAACGTGGTGATCTCGAGGATCTCGACGCTCGGGAACATCGGGACCTCTTTCGCGATCTCGACGGCGCTCGCGAACGACTCGGTCTCGACGAACGACCAGCCGGCGACGATCTCTTTTCCTTCGACGTACGGCCCGTCCGTCACGGCGCCGCCTCTGCACACTGCGGCTACGCCGCCCGGCTTCGGCCCCGAGCGCACCGGCGGCTGCGCGAGGATCTCCTTGGTGTACTTCGTCATCCACGACTTCCACTGCGTGTAACCAGCCTGCATCTCGGCGGGAGACGGTTGCGCCTGCGGATCCGGTGACTTTCGATAGAGAAGCAGAAACATCATGACTTGGACCTCCTGATGACCTGCTCGAGCGGCAGGTCTGATCGGACGACGCTGGCGCAGCCCGAAATGGACACGCGACCGCTGATTTCTTGGCTAGCTTACATTCACGTCTCTGCCCACGTGCTGTCAGGGGAACTGTGCTACACTGCCAGTATGCGGCCGGGCCGAACGAAGACAACGAGCTTCTCCCTCGACGACGCCACGCTCAAGAACCTGAAGGCGCTTGCGGCGCGGCGCCACAAGGGAAACGTGTCGGCTCTACTCGCCGAGATTGCATCGCGTGAGGCGAAGTTTGCCGCCGCCGAGGCGTTCTTCGAGAAGTACGGTTTGGCACCGCTCGATGACGATGCGATCGAACGCATCGAGGCCGAGTGGCGCGGCGAGCTCCCGAAGAAGCGACGCCGGCGCGCGGCGTGACATTCACGTTCGACACCGGAATGCTCATCGCGCTGGAGCGGCGCAAACCTAGAGCGACGGAAGCGATGCGGGCAATCGTTCGGCGGGGCCTCTTGCCGATCGTTCCGGCCGTCGTCTACGCGGAGTGGTGGCGCGGCCGAAGCGACGTTCGCGAGGAGATCCTCGCCATGGTCGTCGTCGAGGACATGCCACCGCCGTTGTGTCGTGCGACAGGAGAGGCGCTCGCCGCGGTGCGCGGTGCGTCTCTCGCCGACGCGGTCGTCATGGCGTCTGCGGCGCTGCGGGGCGGAGGCGTGGTCTACACGAGCGACGCGGACGACCTCTTGCGTCTGCAGCGGCATTTCCCAACCGTCCTCGTCTTGGCCGTTTGAACGTGGCTCACCACCCAGTCCCTTCTGGCATGGGTTTGCGGTCCTTCGCGGGCGCGTCCCACCAGCCGTCACCGCCACCGCACATCGACTTGTGCACGGACCAGTCGCTCTCGCACGTCATCTCGCGGCACGAGTTCGTCATGATGATGCGCGAGCTGTCGAGGCAGTCCCACACGAGGACGCGCTGCTTGCCTCCGCCGATCTCGAGAAGATATTGCCGGTCGGGCGCGATCTTCGGCGCGCCCGACTGCTGCTTCGGATTCGGCACCTGCAAGCACGCGACGAGCGGGAGCGCGACCGCAGCGAGTAGCCTCATGCCTCGATGGTAGCCCTACTCCGCCGCCGCGTCGCTCGCGCCGCCGTCGATGCACTGCTGACACACCCATTGCCCGTTGACGCACGTCGGATCGCCGCCGCACGCGCAGTGGAGCGGCACGGCCGGACAACTCGACGAGCAGTCGAGCAAGGACCAAACGACGAGGCCAACGACGAGAACGATGCGGAGCTTCATGCGCTTACTCCTGTATCAGTGAAACGATAGTCTTGGTCCGCGATGAACGGGTGCGGAACTCGACCGATGAAGCGCATCACGGCGGTGTGCGCGATCCTCGCCGTGCTCGGCGCGTGCGGCGCACGAACCGATCTCGGTCCTTGGATCGCTCCGCTCGATTTGCCATGTCCAGATGGCTTCGCGGACTGCGACGGCGATCCAACGACCATCTGCGAGACCGAGATCGCAAACGACGATGGCAACTGCGGCGCATGCGGCGTTCGGTGCCCATCCGGGCTCGTGTGTGGTGGCGGTCGGTGCGTCCCGCCGACTTACTTCGTCGAGGTGTCATCCACTTCGTTCTTCTCGTGTGCTCGGCGCGCGTCGGGCGCCGTGTTGTGTTGGGGAGCGGACGAGTTCAACGAGCTTGCGTCGCCGCCGACGGATGCCTTCGAAAACATCCCGTATCGCGCGACGCCCGAAGAAGTGCCAGGCATCGACGACGCACTCGAAATCGCGACGCAAGACCGAACAGCGTGCGCGCGCCGCCGGTCGAAAAGAGTCCAGTGTTGGGGAGACACGACGGCAAGCAACATCAACGGCACCACGTCCTCCGGTGTGATCGACATGCCCATCAGTGGACCGATCGCGAAGCTCGCGATTGGGTCTTATGGCGCATGCGTCCTCCGCCCAGACGGGAGCGTGTGGTGTTGGGGCGCGAACGAGTGTGGTCAGCTCGGACGCGGAACGGCGACACCCGGCGTGTTCGCCGATCCGGCTCCGGTCGTGGCGACCACGCGATTCCACAGCCTCGTTGGCGGCGGAGATCAAAGCGCGTGTGCGAGCTCGGTCGCCGGTCGCGTCTTCTGTTGGGGAACGGACTTCAGTGGAGAGCTCGCAGGTGCGACGACCGCAACGACTGGCGCTGTCGATTGTCCATTCCTCCCGATTCAACCCACACCGAGCGACGCCGCGCTCGATCACATCACGGCAATCTCCGGTGACGTCACTCGATGTGGTCTACGCGATAGCGGCGATGTGATTTGTTGGGGAGATAACGGCTTTGGTCCTTTCTCGAGCTTTTATGATGCGGGCGTGACGCTTGAAAACGGCGGTGATGCCGTGCGCCCTTACGTCATTCCAGGCATCGATGATGTCGCTCAAGTCAGCGCAAGCCAGACGAGCATGTGCGCCCGACTCAAGAGTGGCGCGATCACGTGCTGGGGAGACAGCGGCTACGACGCTTCATTGGACTGGAGCGTGTGCGGTCTCCTCGGCGACGCCGAGATCGACGATGCTGTCGACCTGAGCGTTGGTGGAACAGAGGCGTGCGTGGCCAGAACCGACGGGAGCATTTGGTGTTGGGGGGACAACCGCGTTGGTGAGCTCGGTCCGAACGGACCGCAAACGTGCACGGGCGCGCCAGTTCGGGTTGTTGGTCCGTAGCGTCGTGATACTTTTCTGAGATGCCGGGCGCCGCGAACGAGTACCGGTTGGGCACGAACGATCCGGTCATGATGTTCGAGCTCATGATCACGTCGTGGTGCAACTACCGCTGCACCTACTGCGTGACGACCGTGCACGGGCACCGCGAAGAGTCGCAGCACGCCTTCGATCATCACCCGGTCGAGCGATGGATTTCTGCGTTCGAGCGCGTGCCGCACGATTTTGCGCTGCTCATCCGCGGAGGCGAGCCCTTCCTCGACCACGAGAGCTTCGCGCCATTCCTCGGCGCGATCGGCGGCTTTCCCAAGCTCCGCTACATGCGCGTCGACACGAACGGATCGTGGGATCCGGCTCGCTACGAGTCGGTGCCGAAAGAGATCCGACGCGCCACGCAGCTCAACATGTCGTTTCACCCAACGCAGATCTCGCTCGAGCGATTCGACAAGCGCCTCGCGCGGATCCTCGACGCAGGGTGGAACGTCGGGATGATCAACTACGTGATGGAAGCGGAGCAGGCGGGCGACTACGAAAAAGTGCGCGACCACTTTCGACGCGAGCACGGCATCTACGCGAACCCGAACCCCGACGCGTTCGATGACGATCGCGAGCGGGCGCGCCGGAAATTCTCTCCGCTCTTGCCGGTGGCGGATCTCTCGCACAAGACTGGCGCGCAGACGAAAGGCAAGAGCTGCTTCTTTCCCTCCATCTCGTACATGATCGCGCCAAACGGAACAGCGCAGCGCTCTTGCGGCGTGAGAACGCCTCGCGAGACTCGCGGCCTCGACTTCATTCGAGACTCGGCCCGCGTGAAGCCGCTCGAATCCGCCGTGACGTGCCCTCAGCAGCTGTGCCTGTGTTTGGATCGCTACGCGTTCCAAGAAGAGCTCGACGGGCGCGGCGAAGAGCTGAACTTGCTCGCGGAGTACGTTCGCGACTGCAACGCACATCAAGCGCGCGAAGCGCGCGGCGTCGGGAAAAAGATTTGGTCGGCGCTCACGTCGTTTCTCGCGCCGCGTCCGCGAACGGAAGGCGCGAGACACCTCCCGATCGTCCGCGACGAACACCACGACGACCCGGCGAGCTGAGGCTGCGTATGCGCGCGCGCACCTTGCTCATGTGCGTTCTTCTCATGCTCACCCCGCTCGTCGCGCATGCGGCCAAACAAGGCGACGCGTGCGGCACGTCGAACGAGTGCGAGCAGCGCGATGACTACTGCATCGACAACGTCTGTCGTCCGATTCGATGGAAGCCACCTCGACGCCCGTATGGTGGCGAAATCGTCATCAGCGATGTCGCGGCGATCGCGACGCTCGGAACGTTCTCCGTATTTTCTGGACCGATCGTCCATTTGATTCATCGACGTCCGCTGACGGCGCTCGCGAGCTTCGGCTTGCGCGTAGGTGGCATCGCGCTCGGCGCGGGGAGCGGCGCGCTCATCGCGCTCGCGCTTCCGCCGCTCGCGTACAACGGCCAAGGTTGCATGAACTGCCCGCCGTCGCCCAACTACCTTCCTCAAATGTTCGTCGGCTTTCTCGTCGGCGCCGGGCTTGGGTGGATCGTCTCGAGCATCCTCGATGCGACGTTTCTCGCGCACCCACGTCCTCGTTGAGCGCGAGCACCGTTTGCGCGCTCCAATGCAAACGGTGCCGTCGCTCAACTCGGGCGCGGCGGGATGTAGTGTCCGGCCCTACGCGCCTTCGAAATGTGGATCGCGCGCTCTTGCCGAAGCGCGTCTTCTTTCGTGTCGTGGCGGCCAAGCACGCGCTCGCCTTTGCTGTCGTAGAGGACCCATTTGCGTCCGAGTTTCTTGATCATGCAACCGAGAGAAGCAGCCGGCGTGCCGGACGCCACTTGGCGTGCGCGTTGCTTTGGAAGAAGCATGACCACCGCACGCGACCTGATGACCAAGTCCCCTACCGCCGTCGACGCGACCGCGACCCTCCGAACCGCGATCGATCGCATGCACGCGCTCGACATTCGCCACCTGCCCGTCGTCGACACGGACGGCGCGCTCGTCGGCGTGATCAGCGATCGCGATCTGCGCGGCCGCACCGAGCTCGACGACGCCGTCGCGAGCATCATGAGCGCTCCCCCGATCTGCGTCCAAGTCGACTCGGATGCGTCGTGCGCCATCGACGCGATGCTCGATTTCAAGATCGGCGCGGTGCCGGTCGTCGAAGGCGACACGCTCGTCGGCGTCGTGAGCTACGTCGATGTGCTCCGCATGCTTCGAAGGTGAAGTAACGTTGGGGGCGTGCAACCCATCGAGGCGATCTCGGACGCGGCGGGGTTCGCGCGCGAGCGCCTCGCGCTCCACGGTCGCTACATGGCGAAGATCGTCGCCGACTCGAGCGACGCGTCGCGACCGCGCGGCAAGCTCGTCGCGGTCACGGCGATCAATCCGACGCCGCACGGCGAAGGCAAGACGGTCACGACGATCGGTCTCGTCGACGCGCTTCGGCGGATCGGCAAGAGCGCGATGGGCACGCTACGGCAACCGTCGCTCGGGCCGATCTTCGGCGTGAAAGGCGGCGCGACGGGGTCGGGCCGCGCGTCGCTCGTTCCCGCCAGTGGGATCAACCTTCATTTCACCGGCGATTTCCACGCGATCGCCTCGGCGCAAAACCTCCTCGCCGCGATGACGGACAATCACGTCTTTCACGGCAACGCGCTCGGCATCGCGCGCGTCGCGTGCAATCGCGCCATCGACATGAACGATCGCGCGCTTCGTCACGTCGTCTTCGGCGCGCACACGAAGACGTCGCACGAGGGCGCGTTCGACATCGTCGCGGCGTGCGAGACGATGGCGGCGCTCTCGCTCGCGGACGATCTCGCCGATCTCGAACGGCGCCTCGCGCGGATGGTCGTCGGATTTCGCGCCGACGGAACGCCCGTGACGTGCGCGGATCTCCGCGCGCACGGCGCGATGACGGCGCTCCTCCGCGACGCGATCTCGCCGAACCTCGTGCAGACGCTCGAAGGAAGCGCCGTGCTCGTGCACACGGGCCCGTTCGCGAACGTCGCAACGGGAAACTCGTCCATCCTCGCCGATCGCGTCGCGCTCGCGCACGCGGACATCGTCGTCACCGAATCCGGTTTTGGCAGCGACTGCGGATTCGAGAAGCTCGTCGATCTCAAATGTCGCTCGGCGGGATACGCGCCGGAGCTCGCCGTCATCGTCGCGTCGGTGCGCGCGCTCGCGTGGCACGGCGCCGGCGACGTGCGCGCGGGTTGCGCGAACTTGGGAAAGCACGTCGAGAACGTTCGCGCATTCGGGCTTCCATGCGTCGTCGCGATCAACGTGTTCGACGGCGACGCCGAAGACGATCTGCGCGCGATCGAAGACGAAGCGCGCGCACTCGCATGCGTCGCGGTTCGATCGCGCGTCCACGAGCAAGGCGGCGAAGGCGGAGAGGCGCTCGCACGCGCGGTGTGCGATGCGCTGCACGGCGCGCGCGCCGAGCCGATCTACGCGCTCGATTGGGATCTCCGCCGCAAGATCGACGCGATCGCGACGCGCGTCTACGGCGCGGCCAGCGTGCGGCGATCCGATGAAGCGGAGCACACGATCGACGCGCTCGAGTCGCGCGGCTTCGGCGGTTTGCCGATTTGCATCGCGAAGACCGCCGCTTCGCTCAGTCACGACGCGAAGCTGCTCAATCGCCCGACGGGCTTCACGTTCCCGATCGAGAGCGTGCGACTCTACGCGGGCGCGGGCTACGTCCTCGCGCTCGCGGAGGCAATCATGACGATGCCCGGCTTGCCCGAGAAGCCCGGCGCGGAGACGATGAGCGTCGACGCGTCCGGCGCGATCCACGGGCTCTTCTGAGGTGAACGATGAAATCGAAGGTCGCATTCGACAAAACGCATCCCGACGCGCTCGCCATTTACTGCTCCGACGGTCGCTTCACTGACGCGATCGAGGAGCTCTTGCACGGGCTCGGTCACCCGCGTCTCGACGTGCTCTGCCTTCCGGGCGGCCCCGCGCTTCTCGATCTCGGGAGCGCGAGCTTCTCGGCGCTCGAAGCCATGCGCTCGTCGGCGAGCTTCTTGATTCGCGCGCACAAGACGAAGCGCGTCGTGCTCGTCGCGCACGACGGGTGCGGTTACTACAAGGAGCGTTATCGCTTCGAGCCGGCCGAAGAGATCGTCAAACAGCAGCGCGAGGATTTGAAGCTCGCGGCGCAATGGCTTTCCGGACAGCATCCGGATCTCACGATCGCGACGTATTTCGCGAAGCCCGAGGCGGGCAAGGTCGCGTTTCACGAAGTGGAGCGGTGACTCGCGGCAGCGTACAATCGGTTCATGCGAAAGCTCATTCTTCTTCCTTGGACCGCGGCGATGGTGTGGATGGCGTGCGGCGGGCAAACGACGGAAACCGGCGACGGCGGCGACGCGGCGACCGAAACGAGCACCGATGCGCCGAGCGATCAGACGATCAAGAAGGACGTCACGATCCCGGACTCGAGCTATCCCGACGCGCCCGGCGAGCCACCGCCCGAGCCCGATTCGGGAACGCCGACGACGAACGTCTACACGTTCGCGATCCAAACGGTCTTCCTCGGTGAAGCCGATCGCAACGGCACGCAGAGCAACACGGCGTGGAAATCGTACGGCTACGATCTCGACGGTCTCGTCACCGACAAGAGCTCGACGAACGTATGCACGCTCGCGGCCGGCGCGCCGAAGACGGTTCAAGTCGACGGCTTGAGCGGCATCGACAACTCGTGGGGTCAGTCGATCCTGCCGATCATCCAAACCGCGGCGAGCCTGCCGACGCCATCGCAGAACGAAACGGCGTTCATCGATCAAGGCAGCTTCACGATCCAGATCCAAGTCACCGGTCTCTCCGATGATCCGCAGCAGAGCGCGATCGGTTTGTCTTCGCAGGTGTTCGTGAGCGGCGCTTACGGAAACGGCACGCCCGCGTTCGACACATCGACGAATTGGCCCGTGCTCTCGACGTCCGTCGTCGACGGCGCGACGATCGCGAGCGGCTCCACGGTGCAGTTCAACGCGTCGTACGTATCGAACGGAACGTTCGTGAGCGGCGCGGGACCGAACCCGGTCTTGCTGAGCATCGACGTCGGCGGGATCATCATGCCGCTCGCGATCCACGAAGCGATCATCACGTTCGATCACACCGCGCACGCCGACGCGCTCAACGGCACGATCGCCGGCGTGATCGACACGCAGGAGTTCCTCACCGCGCTGCAGAAGGTGGCCGGCTCGATCTCGACGTCGCTTTGCGGCGCCGCGTTCGATGGCATCGCGGCGCAGATCGAACAGGCGCAAGACATCCTCAAAGACGGAACGAACGTGCCGAACGTCTCGTGCAACGGCATCTCCATCGGCGTCGGCTTCAACGCGAAGCTCGTCGCGAACCCGACCACCGTGGTCACGGCGCCTCCGCCCGCGCCCGATCCGTGCGGCGGCTAAAGCACGCATGGCGACGCTTCCCATCGCGCAAGCCGGCGTCCTCGCCCCTGCGCGCGTCAAACGGAACGTCGTCGAGTTTCTCTTGTGCGGCGGCATCACGCCGCTCTTGTTTCCGCTCTCGTGGCTGCTCCGTCGCGCGCTCGCGTTGAGCACGGCGCAGCTCGCCGTCGGGTTCCTCTTTTTCTACGGCGCGCACGTCATCAACGATCCGCACTTCTCGGTGACGTATCTCCTCTTCTATGAGGACGTGCGCGCGCGTGCGTTCGGCGGCGCGTTCTCGCGCTGGCAGCGCGTGCGGTACGTGCTCGCCGGGTTCGTCGCGCCCGTCGTGCTGGCCGCATGGGGAATTTTTGGCGTCGCGACGAAATCGCCCGTCACGCTCGGCGCGATGATCCAGCTCATGTTCTTCCTCGTCGGCTGGCATTACGTGAAGCAAGGCTTCGGCGTGATGACGGTTCTCTCCGCGCGGCGCGGCGTGCGCTACGAGCCGTTCGAGCGCTTCGCGATCCTCGCGCATTGTTTTCTCGGTTGGGCTTACGCGTGGGCGAGCCCATACGATCCGGGACGCGAGGTCGAAGAGAAGGGCGTCATCTACACGACGATCCGGCACCCGCACGGGCTCGAAGCGATCACACACGCGCTCTTTCTCGCGAGCTTCGTGCTCTTGATCGGCGTGCTCGCGCGCAAATGGCGTCGCGAAGGTCGGTTGCCGATCGTTACGCCGCTCGTCGCGCTCCTCTCGAGCATCTGGGCGTGGTCCATTTATTCGAACATCGATCCGCTCGTGGTGTTCGTGACGCCCGCGCTCCACTCGATTCAATATTTGTATTTCGTGTGGCTCTTGAAGTCGGGTGAAGGGCGCGAGCGCGAAGGCCCGCCGCATTTCGAAGTGTCCGCGAAGACGCGCGTCGGCGTGCTCGCCGTCACTGCGCTCGCGCTCGGATGGCTCCTCTTTCACGGCGCGCCAACCGCGCTCGACGATCTCTTCACGAAGCGCGCGAGCCGCTTCACGGACATGGGACCCACGCCTTACTTTGCCGCCCTCTACGCTTTCGTGAACATTCACCATTACGTCATGGATTGGGTCATCTGGCGGCGCGACAACCCGCGCACGCGCTACCTCCTCGCATGAGATCCGCCGAGCAAATCGCCAAACGCTGTACGTGCCTCGAGGTGCTGTGTCAGCGCGTGGCGCTCGAGGAGCAACGCGCGGAGCTCGGCGAGCAAGCGCAGACGACGCGCGACAACCTCATCGCCGGCATCGCGTCGGTCGATTGCGCCGACGGTCTCCTCGGCGACGAAGCGGACATCTTGTGCGCGGCGCTCGGCGAGATCGGACAAGCCGATCGCGATCGCGTGACGACGTGGTCGCAAGAAGCGGCGGTGCTCCTTTGGTGTCTCGGCCGGCTCGACGCGCTGCCGACGGTCGAAGATCTCTCGGGTGACGCGCTCAACGACGTTCTCTCGCGCGGTTTTTGGGCGAGCGGCGACGCGAAGAAAATCGCGAAGGCGATCGCGTCCGCGAAAGCGCGCACGAAGGAGACGATCGAAGCGGAGCTCGCGCGCGTGACGAAAGAAGCGACCGTCGCCGTCTCCGCGAACCCGGACATCGCGCACACCGAGCTCCCGCCGGTCGCCGTCGTGCTCTACGTGATGCCGTGGGTCCTCTTTCGCGAGTGGCCGTGGGGAAAACCGCACGACATCACGACGCCCGAGCCGGGGATCACGAATTGAGCGTGCCAAAGGCACGCGAAATGACTCTTGCTGGGAAGTGCGGCGCAGCCGCGCGTTCCCAACTAAAGCTTCGACTCGTCGACTTTGTGGCTCACCGCGGGGACCTGCCGCAGCGCCATCACGAGCAGATGCAAGTCCTTGTCTTCCATTCCGCCGTAGTACGGCCAGGGCATTCCATAGAGCGCGCGGTTCGGCTTCGTCTTCGAGATGCCCGTCTTGATCGCGGCGAAGACCTCGTCGTCCGTCCACGCGCCAATGCCTGTCTGTTTGTCGCTCGTGATGTTTGCAACATACACGGTTCCCTTGCCCTTGATCGGGAACCCATTGCCGCCGGCGAGGTACATGCCGGGGAGCGGCTCGAAGTGGTCGTTCTTCGTCGAGTGACAGTCGGTGCAGCTGCACGCGTCGAGGAGCCACTTGCCGCGCTCGATCCCGTCGGCGGGCGGCAGCGGCGCAGACTTCTCGAGCGGTTTCGGGGCGGCGCGAGCGAACATGCTCACCGGGAATTTGACCTCCATCGAGCCCGGATCGTTCGCGCTCGCGGGGAGCGTGCGCAGAAACGCGATGATCGCGAGCGCATCATCGTCGTCCATCGTCCTTGCGTACGTTTGATACGGCATGATCGGAAAGAGCGGCCTCCCGTTCTTCGCGACGCCCTCGCGCATCGCGCGCATGATCTCGCCGTCGCTCCAGTTGCCGAGACCGGCCTTCGCGTCGCTCGTCAGGTTGCGCGCGCGGATGTGACCGGGGAACATGTCGATCACGCCGAAGTCGCGGCCGATGCCGAGCTTGTCTTCGTACGGCGGCTCGCCGGGGAGCTCGTCGTGCACCTCGGAGTGGCAGCCCATGCACGCGTAGACGTGACGCGCGAGGTACTCGCCGCGCTTCACGGTCGCGTCGTCCTTCGGCGCGGTCACCGACGGCGCGGGCCGCGACTTCGGGCTCAGCGCGTAGAACTTGGTGACGGTCGCTGCGGCGCCAATCCCGAGGAGCGCGACGACTCCCAACCCAGTGTTCTTGAGTACTCCCACGAGACCACCCTACTCGATTTAGAGCGTTTTCGATCGCCCAACATGCGCGCCGCGTTAACACGCCGCATGCGCATCGCATTTTTTCTCTTTGGTTCGTTCGGTTTGCTCGCCTGCAGCTCGACTTCGCCCTCGAACGACACGGACGCTGGATCCGCCGCGGACGCAAAGGCCGATTCGACCAAACCCGCGACCGACGCGGCGCAGCAGCAAAACGACGGCGCGACGACCGCGACGTGCGCGACGCAAAACGACTGCCCCGCGCCCTACGATCAAGTCTGCGATCCGCAGACGGCGGTGTGCGCCCCGGCGCAATGCGGCACGACGTCGGGCAAGTCGTGCGACGCAAGCCACATCTGCGTCTATGAAACCGCGGGCGCGACGATCGGCGCGTGCTACGCGAAGTGCACGCCGTTCTCATCGACCAGCGCATGCGCGAGCGGCGAGGAGTGCGTCATCGGGAGCTTCGACGGCGTTCAAGGGTTCTGCATGAAGCAAGGGTCGCTCGCGACCGGCGCGTCGTGCACCGGGAGCAACGTCGACACGCAATGCGTCGCGGGGTCGGTGTGCATTCCCGATCCGACGCAGCACTTTTGCCGCGAGCAATGCGACTTTTGGGGAAGCGCGCACGCGTGCAGCGATACGCACCTATGCACGCCGCCCGGCGTGTGCACGGGCGACGTCACCGATCCCGCGGCGACGGGCACGCCATGCGCGAAGACATCCGTCGCGGGAACGCTGTGCGGTCCGTCGAACGGAAAGCTCCTCGGTTGGTGCATCGGTCAGGCGGGCAGCACGAAGTGCGACGCATGGTGTCGCATGCAAGGAAACGACTGCGCGGGAAACCAAACCTGTCAGCCGACGAACGTGCCGAGCATCGGCTATTGCCAATGAATCACTGAGTGGGAATCGCGCCGCCGTCCGCGGATGTCGCGGGGGCGATCGTGGTCGAGCCCGCGCCCCACCACGTCACCCCGCCATCGACGACGATGTCCGTGACCGCGAGCCCGCCGTCCGAGCCGCCGCCGATCGCGAACAAGTCTCCGCCTTGATCGAATCCGAAGAGCGTGCCGGCCCAATAACCGAGGCCGTACACGGCGCCGTGCGGGAGCGCTCCGTAGTTTTGAATCATGTTGCCGGTCGTGGGATCGACCTGCAAAAGACAATCGCCGCAACCGTTGCCCGTCACCGTCAAGAACGATCCGCCGCCCGACACGGAGACGATGTCGCCGCTGGATGCATATCCGCCCGTCAGCGTGCCGACCGAAGTCACGTTTCCGTTCGACGTGTCGACACGCATGTAGACGGAGCCGAAATAACCGACGAGCGCTTCCACGTTCGGATCGAGCGTACCCGCGGGAACGAACGACAAGCTATTTGGATACGAGCCTGTCTTGATGAGCGTGCATTGCGCGCTTCCGAGGTCGACGCTGTAGAGCCCATCGACCGTCGTCGCGAACGCGTTCATTTGAGAGTCGATCGCGAGGTCGAGGACTTGCGCGGGGTTCGTCGATTGAGAGCAGCCGCTGAACGCGGCGACCTCGGTGACGAGGTTCGTCGTCGTGTCGAACGTGAAGAGCGTGTCTGGGCTGTGACCATAGACGAGCGGCTTCGGCGGCGGCCCGGCGTCGAGGACTTGCGACGCGTCGCCATTGCTCGCGTCGTCTTGCGGCGGAACGTACGCGTCGACGGACGACTGCGCGTCCTTCTTCGTCGTGCCGCTGTCCTTGGGCGTCGTCGATGCGTCGTTCGTGGTGGTCCCCGCGTCTTCGCCGGGTTGATCGTGCGACGCGACGGCACACGCCGTCGCAATGCTGCACGCCGCGATCGATCCGAGCCAAGCCAAACGCGATGTCGTCGTCATGCCGGGCACCGTGCGCTCGGGTGCGAGGCCAGCCAACTAAATCGGCCTGAATCACCGGGGGCGGCCTCAATCCGCGCCAACCGGCGGCGGGTTCGGACAACCGCCCGTTCCCGCTGGGGGCGCGGGCGGGACGGACAAGTCGCGACCGCACGAGAAGTCGAACATGTCGAGCAGGGCGTCGCTGTTCGCGTCGCGCGCGGTGAGCGCGGGCAAATCGAACAGCGCCTCGATGAAGCGCGTGATCGCCGTGTGATCGTGGACGACGTGCGACGCGAACGCGCGCTTCGCCCACGGCGAGATCACGACGAGCGGAATGCGCGGGCCCATGTCGGTGAACGGCGAAGTCGACGGCAGCGCGAGGCACGCGCTCGGCGGCGGGACGTGATCCGCGAACGCGCCCGCTTCGTCGTACGTCCACACCATCGCGAGGCGCTGCCACTCGGGGCTCGCGATCGCGTGATCGTAAATCTGTTTCAGCCACTTTTCGCCGACTTGCAAATCGGCGAACGGATGATCGTCTTCGACGTTCTCGCGTCCATCGACGAATGCCACGTTGGGGAGCGTCCCGTGATCGAGATCGTCGAAGAGATTCTGCATCGTGCGCACGCCCGGATCAGTCGACGACCAATCGAGCGCGTCGCTCAGCGGACCGCTGTCGGTATATGCGGCCCACGTGAACCCGGCGTTCATGAGCGCACCGAAGATCGATGGCGTCGTCGGCGATGGATACGAGACCCCCGTGTCGACGATGCCCGCGTTCGTCCCGAACATGAAGAAATCGCGATTGCCGAACGTGCCGCTCGCCATCGGCGCGAAGTGGCGATCGCTAATCGCATAAGTCTGCGCGAGGAAATAATCGAACGGCAAATCCGACGGCTCGTAGAAGCTCATCGCCCACGTGCCGTCCGATGCGGTCGTCGCCGCGGCGTTGCGCACGAAGCCGTCCATCTTCCCGCCGTCGATGCACACCTCGATGGACGCGGATTGGTGATTTGGATCGAACGGAATGCACGTCGTCGTCGCGTGCATGGGGAATACGGCGTTGCCGTTCGCATCGGGATTCGAATACGTCTGCGGCGCGACGTCGACGTTCGGAAGCGCGCCGAACAGATGATCGAAGCTGCGATTCTCTTTCATCAGCACGATGACGTGACGAATCGGGATCGCCGCGAGCGTCTTCGAGTCGAGCCCGAGCGAATCCGCAGCGCGCGCGCCCGCGGTGAACGCGCAGCTCGCGCGCTTGCTCTCGGCGACCGGGTCGGGCGCGATGACGACGCCGCATCCGAGGTTCGGGTCGTCGGCGGGCGTCTTCATCGTGTCGATCGCTTCGAAACCCCAATCCGGTTTTTGCGGATCGCACGCGAGCAGCGCGAGCAAGAGGAGCGTGCGCTTCATTTGGAGCTCCAGAGCGGCAAGCCGTAGAAGAGCGTCGACGCGAAGACCGGCGCGTTTGCCGTATCGAACGCGCTCCCGCCCAAATACTGGATGTGATCGCTGTCGCGCTCGAACGAGAGCGAGAGCCCGAGCCACATTCCGTTCTTGAAGATCTTGCGAAACGATCCGGACGCGCCGATGCGCGTCGTTTGATCCGTGAAGCCGCGCAGCGCGTCGGTGCTCGTCGGCGTGACGCCGAACAACCCCTCGAGCGTGAGCATGATGCTCCTCTCGACGTCCCATCGCAGCGAGACGCCCAATTCGGTGAACGCATAAGACGGAATGTTCGTCGTCGGAGCTTGGAGCTCTTCTTGTCCGAAGAGCGCGACGATGAGGGAGCTCGCGCCGCTGATCCGCGCGCCGCCCGCGCTGATGCGCAGCGCGCCTCGTGCGCTCGCGCCGCCCGTGCCGTCCGCCGCGTTGATTTCGTCGAAGCGCGACACGTCGGGGTTTCCGAGGAGCTGCGCCGCGCCACTCGCGCGCGCCCCGAGATATCCGCTGAACGTGCTCCGATGTCGAATGAGCCATCCGCCTTCGACCCATGCGTTCGCGCGCGGGCCGACGAGGAACAAATACGGATTCGCGTTGCCGAGGACGCCCGCCTTCAGCGCGAGGAGCGCGTCCCACTGCATGACGAAGCGTCCGTCGCACGACGTGCGAATGCCGAGCGACTCGCCGCCGATCTCGCCCGTGAGCGCGTCGCCCGCGGCGCTCGTCGCGAATCCGCCGTCGATGAACGCGCCGCGCGCGACGTTCTCGAACGCGCTCGCTCGAGACGCAACGAGCGTGACGAATGCAAAGGCGAGGAGTGACGCGCGCACGAACGACGACGTTATCAGCTAAGCTCGCACGCCGTGAATCGCTGGATGTGGATCGCGATCATCTGTCTTGTCTCGATTGGGGCGTGCGACACGCAAGGGACGGAAATCCTGCCCGTCGTCCCGTGCGACGACACCGCTCTCCTCACCGCGGGTGACTCGTTCTCGGCGTCGGACGTCTCTGTCTTCCTCGAACGAAACGGCGACGCGCTGCTCGATCCCGTCGCGAGCGATCTCGCGCGTTACCTCGGCGCGATGTGGAACGGATCATTCGCGCCCGCGGACGCCGCGCCGAGCGGGACGCACAAGCTCACGATTTGGATCTCGACGAGCGCGGACGCGCGCGCGCAAGCGGGCTTCACCGCACAAGATGGATATGCGGTCGTCCGGCAAGATCCGCCGAGCGGAGCGCGCCTCCTCGTCGTCGCGAACGATTCGAAGAACCTCGCGTTCGGCGCCTACGCGCTCCTCGAGGAGCTCGGCGCGCGCTTCTTTCACCCGAAGGACGAAGTCGTCCCCGCGCTCGATCACCCGTTCGTCCCGCACGCGCTCTCCATCACGCGCGCGCCCGCGTTTCGGCAACGGGGCCTGCAGCTCCACACGCTTCATCCCATCGAGTGGTTCCACGTCTTCAACGAGCCGAGCGACGCGCACCTCGCGGACGCCAAGCGCTTCATCGATTGGCTCGTGAAGACGGGACAAAACTATTTCCAATGGGTCGAGCTCGCGACGGTCGACTTCGCGACGTGGAAGCCCTACGCGCAGTCCATCGTCGATTATGCGCACTCGCGCGGCGTGGGCGTCGGCGCGTGCGTGCAAGTGTGGGGAGGCGCGTCGCTCCAAAACAACTACGTCCTCGTGCACGACCAGAGCGACTGGCAAAACGAGATGGACGGCCAGCTCGATCAAATCATGTCCATCACGTGGGACACGCTCGCGCTCGCTCTCGGCGAGTTCGTCAACGCCGACCCGCAGACCGTCGTCGATTGGCTCGATCATGCCGTCGCGCACGTCGTCGGAGCATCTCCGAACGTCCAAGTCGACGTGCAAAACCACGTCGGCAACTACTCGAATCTATACGTCCAATACCAAGGGCAAACGGTTTACTACTATCATTTGCCCCAATATGCCGATACGCGCCTCGGCCAGTCCGTTCACACGCTCGCGCTCTTCGATTTGTATCGAGATTGGGGGACTTACAAGCACCCCGACTTCCATTTTCAGCACGATTACATCCTCCAAGAGCTGCCGACGCGTCGCGTGAGCTATTTCCCCGAGGCCGCATATTGGATCTCCGCGGACATCGACGTGCCGCTTTTTCTGCCGGAATTCATCTACGCGCGTTGGAACGACATCCACACGCTGACCGCCGAGGTGAGCGGGCTCGGGCTCCCGCCCGTCGACGGACATTTGATGTTCGATTCGGGCGACGAATGGAACTATTGGCTCACGGATTACCTCACAGCGAAGATGCTTTGGGAGCCCGCGCAGCCGCTCTCGTATTTCATCGATCGCTACACGACCGTTTTCGGGAGCTGCGGCGCGGAAGTGTCGGCGGCGCTATCGAGCTTCACGGATTTGCAAACGCATTATCTCTTCGACGAGCGGCTCCTCGCGTACGTGCAAGGCGAGAACGGCACCGTCGATGAAGGGTATCTGCTCGGATACGAGACGCATCCAAAGCGCGTGGCGTTCGAAGACGTGCTCGCGATGTCGCCGGCGGATCGCGCGAGCTTTGGAGAGAACGTCGTCTCCGAGCTCGAGAGCATGGCGGACGCGATGGATGCGCCCGTGAGCGCGGTCGCCGCGCGGTGTCGCGGATCGAGCGGACAGGCAGGCGTGTTTTGCAACGAGCTCGAAGACGGCATGGAGATCGTCGTGCACCGCGCGCGTCACACGGCGTCGCTCTATCGCGCGATTTTCGATTTGGCGAGCGGCGCCGATCCGTCTCGGCACATGGCCGACGCAAAGACGTACACGACGCTCGCCGGACGCGTCGTCGCGCGCCGCGAGCCGAACTACCGATTCTCGATCGGCGATCTCACCGGCACGTACTCGAACGCGTCCGCGTATGCGTTTGGTTATCTCGCCCCTGCACACACGCTTTGCTATTACACGCGCCAGGAGATGCAGGCTCAAGCGCTCATCGACGAGGGTTCACCCGCGCCGGTTGCGTCGCTCCCATCGTGCGCCCCCTGACCTCGAGCGTCGCGGCGACGTCGAGGAATGCGCGATCGGTCGAGGCGTCCGTCTCGAGCACGCCGCGGTTGTAGGCGTCGAAGACGACCTTGCGGAGCGCTTCGTACGTCGAGCGATGCGGGAGTTGGAAGTTGTCCGCGCCGAACACGTCCGAGACGAGATGGCGATCCTTCGGAGTGGTCGTGAGCGCGCGAAACGCGCGTGAGAGGCGCTCGCGGAGATCGGGGTGCATGTCGCGGCGCACGGCGAGCGCGTCGGGCGGGACTTGGCCGAACGTCGCGAGCACGCGGATCGATCGCGCGAGACCCGGCGTGCGAACCCACGAGCCCGCGAGCTCGCCGTTGCCGGCGGGCCTCGCGAATGTCGCGCCGAAATCCGCGCGGCCCGACGCGACGGCGCGCACGACGGCGTCGTGACTCCCGAAGAACCTCTCGCCCGCGAGATTTTTCGCGCCGATGCCGTGCCGCGCGAGCTCGATGCGCGGAAGCACGTACCCGCTCGCGCTGTGCCGATCGACCCACGCCGCGCGCTTCCCGAAGAGCTCTTCGAGCGAGCTCACGTGCGTCGTCGCCGATACGATGAGCGCGCACTTGTAATGAATCTGCGTGCCACGATGGAGGCTGAGCATCGGCGTGATGCTTCGATTGCGCGCGAGCGAGATGAGCGGAATCGGCGACATCCACGCGAGATCGATGTCGCGACGATGAATGAGCTGCGCGACGCGATCGTAAGAAGGAAGCGGCGTGACGCCGACGTCGATGTCGCCGATCTCGCCGAGCCGCCGCGCGAGCTCCGTCATGCGCTGCTGCGTCTTCGAACGCGCCTCGGGCGCCGAATAGCCCATCACGACGAAGACCGACTTGCTGCTCATGGAGGCGCAGCCACTATACGGTGGGCTTACAAAATTCCATGTTTCAAAATTCACACACACGCGCGCTCGAGATGGAGGTAAGAGCGCCGCATGCGATGTTGGCATGCTCTCGTATTGGTCGCGCTCGCGTCGGGCTGCGCGACCGGGGTGGTCGGTAGCGAAGAGTCCCTTCCGGACGGTGGCGAGGTGACGCAAAAAGACTCGGGCGCTCCGAGCACCTTCAACACGCAGGACAGCGGCTCCACTTCGCAGCAAGACTCGGGAAACACGGTCGTCGACTCGGGCGGCAACAACAACGGGTGCAACGCGTTTCAAGGCGCGCTCGCCACGTTCGATTTCACGGGCGAGCCGGGCAATCAAACGTCGACGGCGGCGACCTCCGCCGCGGCGGGCGTCACGGCAGGCGCGATTTCGCGCGCGTCGGCGCTCACGGCCATCAGCGGGACCGACTCGATCAACTCGAGCACGTGGGCGACCGGCGCGAAGGTCGACACGACGAAGTACTACACGTTCAAGCTCACGCCCCAAGCTCCGTGCACGCTCGACGTCTCGTCGCTTTCGATCACGACGAAGGCGAGCGCAACGGGTCCCGCGAACGCTGCCGTCGCGACGAGCGAAGACAGCTTCGCCACGACGACGAGTTTTTCCCCGAACGTCACCGCAACGCCATCGCTCTCCGTGAGCGGCGCGACGGGCGACGTCGAGATTCGCGTCTACGGCTTCGGCGCGTCCGCGTCGGGCGGCACCATGCGCGTCGACTCGACGCTCACGGTGACCGGCTCTCTCCAGTAATCAAGATCAACTGATCACCACGCGCTGATCCCGACGACCATCGTGTCGGGACCGCTGCCCGACGTGCTGCAGCACAAATCGGTGCCCGCGCCAGCAGTGAGCTGGAGCTTGATCGTCGAGCAGCTCACCGGCGTAAATGACGTGTTGCACGAGTTCGTCATCGCCGTACCGATGCACGTGTTTCCTACGGTGTTGATCGATCCGACCTTCGTGTTGTCGCAATACACGTCGAATACGCCCTGACAATATAGCGAGCTCGAATACGTGTTGATTCCGACGTGACCGATGCACGCCGTCGTTCCGCCGCACACGAAGTTCCGCGTCGACCGTGCACTTCGTCGTCGGTGCGTCACACGTGGCTTTGCACGCGGAGCCCGAGCAGACTTCGCCGGTGTTGCACGCGTGCGTGCACGATCCGCAGTGCTGTGAGTCGCTCGTGAGATCGAATTGCGGGCATGCGACGCAACGAACCCAAAACTTGGCCTCACCGATTTTGGCTCATTACGATCGCGTACGAGGTGGGCGTATGAGGGCCGCACGTGTCGCAATGATCCTGCTCGGGCTTGCTCCGCCCGCGTTTGCGGCTGACAAGGTCGATGACAGCTTGTGGCCCGATGGAAAATCGTGGCACGTGCATGGCGTCGGAGCGGCGAGCTTCGGCACGTGCACGCGCTTCGATCCGAACGTCGGCGCGTCGGGGGTGTGCGGCGAAGCGATCGTTGGCGTCGACATCCCGTTCCAGGTCGGTCGCGCGCGCTTTCGCTTCGACCCGGAGATCGGCTTCGGTTGGAACGTGGGCTCGACGTCGAGCGACGAGTCGCTCGGAATTTCGATCGCGAGCGGCGGCGCAGGCATCGGCATGCGCCACCTCTTCACGTGGGACATGACGCGTTTGTTCTTCCTGCGCGCGGGACCCGAAGTGCGCGCCGCGTGGCTTCTCGACAACGTGGCGACGAGCGTCCACGGCGTGCTGGATCTCGGCACGCGCGTCGGGAGCGTGCTCGAGCTCGGCTTACGTGGTTATGCCGGCGCGGACGGGATCGAGAAGACGACCCACGGGGCGAACAGCGAATGGAGCTCGGCGTTCGGATGGGGAACGATGTTCCTCGCGCGCATTTACACGCTATGAAACGCGCGCTCGTCCTCATCGTCTCAATCACGCTTGCGCCGTCCGTCGCATTCGCCGACGCGCCGCACGACGCCGCGCCTCGCGAGACGTTCGCGCAACCCAACTACGTGCGCACGCTGGTTGGATTCGGCGGCGTGCCCGACGTGCCCTCGGCCAACATGGTGCTCACGATGGAGGTCGGGCACCGGCCGTTCCTCGGCGCGCTCGCGACGGGCGCGTCGTTCTCGTCGGTTTCGGACCTCACCGGCGCATACACCGTCGAGACGCTCGGCGTCTTCGCAAAGCTCGATCTCACGTACGTGATTTGCAGCCATTTCTGGGCACGGCATCCATCGCCGAGTCTGCCGGTGCGCGTCCAGCTCGGCTCGCGCATCGGGCTCGGCGTGAGCGACTCGTTTGGACTAACGCCTTCTTATGTTCTCGTGCGCGCCGAAATGCAGCCGTTCGTCGACATCGAAGTACCGCTCGATGTTCATCATACGTATTCGTTCGTCGTCCGAGGCGCACTCGATACTTCGGTGAACTTCAATGCGCTCTTCCGGTGGAGCGCGTCGATTGGCTTCACGTACGGGTGGGGTCATGTCTAGGCGGGTTTTCGCCGCCGGCATCGCAGGCGCGTTGCTCGCCGCGCGCTGCAACTCGGTCACCGAGACTCCGCCGGTGTGCGATCCCATTGCCGCCATCGAGCCGGGGATGCCGCCGGACACCGTTTGGGGATTCGCTGATTTGCATTCGCATCCCGCGATCGAGCGCGCGTTCTTGGGTCATTTGATTTGGGGAACCGCGGTCGACGATGCGCCCGTCGACGCGGCGCAGCTTCCGCGCATCGCGGCGTGCCCCGTCGAGACGCACGATCGCGACGCGACGAGCCCGGTCGATCGCGCCGTGGGCGAGCAGCTCTTTCCGCAGGTCGCCGGCTTGACGGGCTTCGCGCATGGGCCCGTCGGCAGCGTGGATTATCGGAACGCGAGCGCGTGGCCCAACGGGCGCGACGTGATTCATCAACAGATGAACGTCGCGTCCATTCGGCGCGCGTACGAAGGCGGGCTTCGTCTGATGTTCGCCGCGACGACGGACGACCAAGTCATCGCCGCGCTGCTCAACGGACCGAACCTCGTCGATGCATTCGTCCCGCAGACCGGCGCGGACTACGACTCGGCGCGCGCGCAAATCGAGCTGATGCAGTCGATCGTAGAGCAGAACGCGAGTTGGATGGGCATCGCGCGCTCACCGTCCGAGGCGCGCACGATCATCAACGGCGGTCGGCTCGCGATCGTTCTCTCGCTCGAGATGGAAGGTCTGCGCGAACAAGACGTCGACTCGCTCCGAGACGATTTCGGCGTGCGCCACATCACGCCGATTCATCTCATCGACAACGACATCGGTGGCACCGCCGCCAATGGCGATCTGTTCAACGCCGCGTCGGCGGAGGTGAGCTCGATTTATCGCTCCGACCAACTGCCGCGTCAGTACATGAACCTCGAAGGCACGCCGCGCTTCGATCACGCGATGGGATGGCCGAAGCAGCTCGGCACGCTCAGCGTCCCGGTCTACGCCGAGCTCGACGACGTCCCGTATGCGAAGTACTCGGGTCTTTGTTACGAGCCACTCTCCGCGTGCAGTGGCTCGGTCGCCGGGCCGGCGAATTTCATCGAGCTCGGGCAAGTGAACGCGCGTGGTCTCTGCAGCACGCTCGCCGAGTGCATGAACGCGTCGAATCCGCGGCCGGGCAGCGCGCGCATTCGTCATTTCATGGATACGCAAATGTTCGTCGACCTCTCGCACATGTCGGCGAAGTCCATCGAAGAGACGATCGCGATCGATCCGTCGTTTCCGCTCATGGCGTCGCACGGCGACGTCGCGCACTTGTGCGCAGGCAATCCGAAGCAGCCGCCTTGCAACGACGACGAGGCGCGCGGTCCGGTGTCGGAGCGATCCATCGAGGGCGAGGCCGCGCGCACGCTCGTCGCGCGCGGCGGCGTGCTCGGTTTCGGCGTGGGAATGAAATCGTATGGCGCGCGCGCCGTGATGTCCGCGCGCGGCGGCCCGCTCTTGACGCTCACGCAAGCTGCGGCGCAAGCGTCGATCGTCCCGGTTTTTCCGCCCGTCGTGACGCCGCCTGCGCCGACCACGACGATCCAGTCGCTCGCGATTCAGACCATCGGCGGGATCTCGTCGACGACGGGCAACGCGCAGCCGTTCGTGCGCATCGAGATGCGCGCGAATGCGGCGAAGGATTCGTATCAGCGTCACGTGTTCGAAGCGCCGCTCACGTGCAGCGCGCAGAGCTGCAATGGATCCGTCGCGCTCGGCACGCGAGACGACGCCGCTTCCGTGCTCGGACAACCCGCTTGCGCCGCGCTCGACTGCGCGACTGCGAACGCATGCAACGCGTCGTCGACTTACACGATCGACGACATCGAGAGCGTCACGCTCGAGTGGCTGTACCTCGGTTGCGATCTCGAATGCCAAAAGAGCGCGAGCGGCGTGTCGCCGCGTCAGTGTCAGAGCACGTGGGACGATGCGCGCGCGCCGCACTGGACGATCGAGCAAGTCGACTTGAGCGCAACGCCGCCCGCGCAGGCGACGCCCGTCCCCGTCGTCCGGCTCGCGAGCTCGCCGCTCGCAGACCTCGGAAGAAACCGCGGGAGCCTCGTCGTCTACGAACGCAACGATCGACCCGAGACCGCGGCCGATTCTCGTCGCGAGCGGACATCTCCTCAAGGTCTCGATGCGCACCGGCCCCGACTCGAGCCTGCTCGGCGCGAGCCCCGACGAGCCCGGAGCGAACGTGTGCTTCGCGCTTCGCAAGCGAGATACGCCCACGAGCCCGTGCGTCTCGACGGCGCCTCCGCCCGCGCAGGGCGCCACGGATTGCCCGAGTGGCTGGTGGAATCTCAATCAACGCGGCGAATGGGCAAAAGGGATCACGCTATTTGCATTTGCGCGCTGGGACGATGTCGAAACGAAGATATGCGGATTGGACGTTTCGGTCCTCGATTGGCAAGGAACTGCCGCGCCGCTCGCGATCGACGAAGCGCGCATCGAGGCGATCGAGGATCCCGTCGGCCGTTGGGTGCGCCGCTACGCGGAGCTCGCGAAGCAAGTCGCCGACGGACGCCTCGGCGTGTTCGCGCTCGGCACCGACTTCAACGGGCTGAACGGCGTGATGGACATCTCCGAGCAGCCGCTCCCCGCGGGCGCGCTCGCGGCATCCGCGTGCCCGGTCTCGGGCGATGCGGGAGGACCCGCGCCGCTCGCGCCGATGCGATTCCGCAACCCCGACGGCACGCTGGGCGAAGAAGTCCGCATCGACGAGCGCGGTCTCGGCACGTACGGCATGCTCGCGGACTTCGTCGCGATCGTCTCGCAATACCCGGGTTGCGGAACCGACGTGCACGACTCGTTGATGCTCTCGGCCGAAGCGACGATTCGCGCGTGGGAAGCGATCGTCGATCCGCAAACCGCGGCAGCGCGACCGCCCCTTCCGACACGCACGTTCGCGTGCACGCCGCCATGAAGCGCGCCGTTTGGATCCTCGCTCTCGCTGCGATTTCTCATCGCGCGAACGCCGGAGAGACGCCCTTCGCGATCTTTCCGAAGAGCACCGACGGCGAGCCGGCATCGGCGACCGAGCCCGGCTACTTCAATGGCATCGGCACGAAAGGTCGTTATTGGGAGATTCAATCGAACACGTCCTTCGACACGAACCGCATCCTCACGGAGCGCGTCGAGCTCGCGAGCGCGATTCCGCTGAAGTTCATTTCACCGCTCGTCACGCTCGTGGCGCGCGCGAGCTTCGGCGCGAACACGGACGTCAACTCGAGCATCTATGGCATTCAAGGGCCGATCGTTTCGCTCGGCCTGCGCGATCGATCGAAGTCCGCGAACTACTGGGTCGAGTTCGGTTTGCGCGCGCTCCCGAATTATTCTTCGCCGCACGACACCGAGCCCGCGGCGCAGCAGCTCGCGCTGCGATCGACGTTCTCGAGCGGCATCGCCGACGACGCCGCGTGGCTCCCGCTGAGCAGCTTCGGCGCGCAGATTTATTTGTCGTTCCAATCGCGATTCCACGAGTGGACGTGGTGCCACAACTCTACGTTCTTCGCCGGCGCGCAGTTCGGCGGCGCCGGGTCGCTCGCGCCCCTTGCCGTGAAGACGTGGCTCGGTCCGCAGAATGGTTTCGTCGGCAACGTCTACGTCGAGCTCTTCATCGGCTCGCTGCGGCTCGGCGGCTCTCCTGCCAACCTCGAGCTCGGGGTGCACGGCGAAGCGAGCTTGTCGAGCATTTGGCCGGGCAACGAGCCGCTTCCCGTCGTCGGAAACGTCTTCGTGGGTTGGTCGCCGAAGTCGTGGGTGTCCGTGCGCATCTTCGGCGGGCTCTCGGGCGCGCCGACGGTTGCGCCCGTCGACAACCAGTACGGCACACGCATCGCGTTCTTCGTGCCATGATCATGGGATGCGCGCGCGTGCGCTTCCGCTGATTGCTTTGCTCGCGTGCGGCGATCGACGTGCGGCGCAACGGGTCGTTCGTCGCGGTGCGCGTCCACCTCCCAGAGTCGATTTTGCGAAAGCTTCTTTGATTCGATGCGGCTCGCGCGCGATCCGTCTGGGGTGCGTGGAGCCCACGCGCGCCGCAGCATGACGCGACGCGCAGCGCGAAATTGAGCCATTTTTGTGCGGTATCGCGCTGATTCGCGACGACGCTCGCGAGCGCTCGCGAGCGAGCGAACGGCACGCGCTTCGCAATGAGTCCCCGGCATGAAGCTCCAAGCGGTCAAGCTCCTCGCGATGTGCACGCTCGTTTCGATCCCCGCGCTCAACGCAGGATGCAGCGCCGGTGATGGCGCAGCGACGGGAACGTCCGAAGCCGAGCTCTCGAGCTCCGAGCACACCGCCTACAACTTCTTCAAGAGCAAAGGCCTCTCGAATTTCCAAGCGGCCGCGGTCGTCGGAAATCTCATTCAAGAGTCCAGTGTGAACGCAAGCGCGGTGCAATACGGCGGCGGCCCCGGTCGCGGCATCGCGCAGTGGTCCGTCGGCGGGCGCTGGGACCACGACGCGGGCGACAACATGGTTTGGTTTGCGAACAAGAACGGCCTCAACCGCTGGTCGCTGACGGCGCAACTCGACTTCGTCTGGTACGAGCTCACGAGCGTCGGCGGCTACGGTTACTCCGCGCTGAAGAACAGCTCGAACATCACGTCGGCGACGATCGCATTCCAAAACGACTTCGAAGGTTGCGGCACGTGCGACCAATCGAAGCGCGTCTCCTACGCGGAGCAAGTGCTCTCGGCGTACGGCGGAGGTGGCGGAGGCGGCGGTGGTGGCGGAGGTGGCGGCAAACAGTGCTACTCGGGCACGCTCGGCAAGGAGATGCCGGACAACGCCTGCGTCCAAAGCAAGTACGACAGCCAGTGGTACCAATGCGACAACGGCGAATGGGTCGATCGCTGGAGCGACCCACAAGCATGCAACGGCGTGCACCCGCTCTGAGCTATGATGTGTAGGTGAGCCAAAACCTACCGACGTCTCCGCTCGTCGAGCTGATTCGAGCGTCGGTCATTGGCGACGATCACGCGATGCTCGGTCCCTACGGACCGCGTCGCGTGACGTACGCGGATTACACGGCGAGCGGTCGCGCGCTGACGTTCGTCGAAGACTTCATTCGCGAACAAGTCCTTCCCGCGTACGCGAACACGCACACCGAAAGCTCCGGCACGGGCCTTCAGACGACGCGTCTTCGCGAAGAAGCGCGCCTCATCATCCGCGACGCGCTCGGCGCGGACGCTCGCAACGCGATCATTTTTTGCGGATCTGGATCGACCGCGGCGATCGACAAGCTCGTCGGCATCCTCGGATTGCGCATCCCCGCAGCGCTCGAGGACAAATACCATCTCTCGAAGCTCATCCCGCGCGAAGAGCGGCCGGTCGTCTTCATCGGCCCCTTCGAGCATCACTCGAACGAGCTCCCGTGGCGCGAGTCGATCGCGGAGGTCGTCGTCATCCACGAGGATCCCGACGGGCACATCGATCAACAGCACCTCGCGCGCGAGCTCGTTCGCTTCAAAGATCGCCCGCTGCGCATCGGGAGCTTCTCGGCGGCGTCGAACGTGACCGGCATCGTGAGCGACACCTACGCGATCTCGACGCTCCTCCACGAGCACGGCGCGCTGTCGTTTTGGGATTTCGCAGCGGCCGCGCCGTACGTCGACATCCACATGAACCCGCCGGATCATCCGCTCGCGTACAAAGACGCGGTCTTCATCTCGCCGCACAAGTTCATCGGCGGTCCCGGCACGCCGGGAATCCTCGCGCTGCGCCGCGCGGTCTGCACGAACCGCGTGCCCACCGTGCCCGGCGGCGGAACGGTGATGTACGTGAACGAGAACGAGCACGTGTATCTCACCGACATCGAGCACCGCGAAGAGGGCGGCACGCCGGCGATCATCGAGAGCATCCGCGCCGGGCTCGTCTTCCAACTCAAAGAGACCGTCGGCCCGGAGATCATCACCGCGCGCGAAGAGCACTTCATCGACAACGCGATCGCCGCGTGGGAGAAGAACCCGAACCTCGAAGTGCTCGGAAACAAATCGTCGGAGCGCCTCGGGATCGTGTCCTTCGTGATCAAGAACGGCAAACGACACCTGCATCACAACTTCGTCGTGTCGGTGCTAAACGACTTGTTTGGCATTCAATCGCGCGGCGGCTGTTCGTGCGCGGGGCCGTATGGGCATCGTCTCCTCGGGATCGATCTCGAGCGCTCTCACCAGTTCGAGCGCGAAATCTCGCGCGGCTGTGAAGGCATCAAACCGGGGTGGGTGCGCGTCAGCTTCAACTACTTCATCGACGAGCGGGTCTTCGATTACATCGTGAAGGCCGTCGATCTCATCGCCACATCCGGCGAAAAGCTCCTACCGGATTATCGCTTCGATCTCTTGACGGGTCTCTGGCACCACAAGCGCGGCGCCGTCGAACCGCCGCTCAGGCTCGCCGACATCCGCTACGAAGGTGGGCGCATCATCACGCCGAAGCACGACGCTCGCGCGTCGGTCGATGATCTCGCGAGGTACTTGGACGAAGCGCGCGATCTCTTCGCCGCCCGCACCACGCCGACGGACGCCCCCATCGGCTCGCTCCCCGCGCTGTCGGGCGAGCTCGATTCGCTACGCTGGTTTTGGCTGCCCGAAGTGTGTTTGAGCGCATAACTCAGTTGTAACTTACGCGGTTGTGGGTGTAGGGTTCGCGACCATGACCCTCCACGCGACGATCAACTCACTAGCTGCCGAATTCGCCCACGAGCTTCTCCGCGCTCTCCGCGGTGCATCACTCGACGAGATCATCGCCGAGACCGCCGGCGGACACAAAGCCGCTCGCGGCCCCGGTCGCCCCGCGCGCGGGCACGGGACGGCGCGCGCACACGCCGCAGCCGCTCCGCGCGCAAGCCGAGGTGGCAAGCGCGTCCGCCGCTCCGCAAACGATCTCGCGCAAGTCGTCGAGAAGATCATCTCGCTCGTGAAGTCGCACAAGAAGGGCATCAACGCCGAAGCCATTCGCGCGTCGCTCAAGCTCCCGCGCAAACAGCTCCCGCGCCCGATCGCGATGGCCCTCGCCTCGAAGAAGATCAAGAAGAAGGGCCAGAAGCGCGCGACGATGTATTTCGCCGCCTGAGCCGAATCCTTTTCCGATCGTGGCGGCTCTCACTGAGCGCACCACCAAGGAGTCGACTCATGTGTACCCGCATTACGTGTTCGGATTGCGGCAAGCCCTCGTACGCCGGCTGTGGACGACACGTCGAGCAAGTGCTCGGCAACGTTCCGAAGGCCGAGCGCTGCCAGTGCCGAGACAGCGCGAAGGCCGAGCCGTCCCGCTCGCTCTTCGAGCGCATTTTCGGAAAGTCGTGAACGGCATGCCCTGACGACTGCCGACATGGTCGCGGTATGATTGCTCGGTGAAACGTTTCTCTCTCCTTCTTGCCGTCGCGCTCACGAGCTGTTCGCGACCGGCGCCTTCGCGGTCGGATGATGCGGCGCCGAGCGCACGCCCGCGATACGGCGCGGTCATGTCGGAGGTTGGGCGGCGCTTCGAGCTCGCGGGCCGCGCCGCGAGCGCGAACAAGTTCGAGCTCGCCGCGTTCGAAGTGGGTGAGATAGAAGAGCTGTTCGACGGCGACTTGAAGATCGCCGAGCTGCCCAAAGAGGGAAACACCGCATCGATTCCCGCGATGGCCGAAGCGTTCGCGAAGACGCATCCCGCAGAGCTCCTCCGAGCGGCGAAGGCGAACGACGGACGCGCATTCGCGGATGCGTTTCAGCGCGCATCGGTCACGTGCAACGGGTGTCACGTCGCGTCGGGACACGGATTCATCCACGTGCCCTCGGTGCCCGGCAAGTCGGTGCCCGATTTGCAGTGATTTGACGCGCCTGCTGCATCGCGTCATGGCATAAAGAACGTCGTGTGCGGCCTCGGTTTCATCGCGGAGCTCAATGGCTCCCCATCTCACGATCTCGTCGACAAGGGTCTCGAGATTCTCAAGCGCCTCGCGCATCGCGGCGCCGCGGGATCCGATCCCGAGACCGGCGACGGCGCCGGCATCCTCATTCAGATCCCGCACGCGTTCTTCGAGCGCGAGCTCGAACGACGCGACATCGAGCTGCCGCTCGCGGGCGACTACGGCGTCGCGCAAGTGTTCCTCTCGCGCGACCGAGAGCGCTCGGAACAGCAGATGCGGATCCTCGAGTCCGTCGTCCGCTATCACAACCAGATCGTCGTCGGCTGGCGCGACGTGCCCGTCGATCCGCGCGTGCTCGGTCCGGTCGCGGAGTCGACGCGGCCGACGATGAAACAGCTCTTCGTCGCGCGCGTCGCGCCTGCGCACGCGTTCGAGCGCACGCTCTTCATCATCCGCAAGCGCGCCGAGCACGCTCGCGAGCCAGCTCGGCGGCGCCGAGCGACTTCTACATCGCGAGCTGCTCTTCCTCGACCATCGTCTACAAGGGTCTCGTGCTCCCCGAGCAGCTCGCCGCGTTCTACGCGGACCTGCGCGACGCCGCGGTGCGCACGTCGATCGCGGTCGTGCACTCGCGCTTCTCGACGAACACGTTTCCGACGTGGGAGCGCGCGCATCCGTACCGGCGCATCGCGCACAACGGCGAGATCAACACGCTGCGCGGCAACCAAACTGGATGGCCGCGCGCGAAGCGCTCCTCGAGAGCCCCGCGTTCGGCGAGCACATCGCAGGACTTCAAGCCGATCATCCGGCCCGGCGGGAGCGACTCGGCGTCGCTCGACAACGTCGTCGGACTTCCTCGTCGCGTCGGGCGGCTCGCTTCCGCACGTGATGATGATGCTCGTGCCGGAGGCGTGGGCGACGCAGCCGACATGAGCGAGGAGAGACGCGCGTTCTACGAGTACCACGCGGCGCTCGTCGAGCCGTGGGACGGCCCCGCCGCGCTCGCGTTCACGGACGGCATCGATCGTCGGCGCGACGCTCGATCGCAACGGGCTTCGCCCGGCGAAGTACGTCGTCACGCGGAGCGGGCTCGTCGTGCTGGCGAGCGAGTTCGGCGTGCTCGACGTTCGACCCGGAGGACGTCGTCGAAAAAGGTCGGCTCAGCCGGGCAAGATGTTCCTCGTCGACACGGCGAAGCGGCGCATCGTGTCCGACGACGAGATCAAGCACGAGATGGCGTCACGCAGCAGCCGTACGCGACGTGGCTCGACAGAACAAGATCGAGCTCGCGCGTCTGCTCGAGCCGCGCCGATCGCGCGGTGCCGATGCCGAGCGGCGAGCGCGCGACGCTCGAGCGCGCGTTCGGCTACACGCACGAAGACCTGCAGATCATCCTCGCGCCGATGGCGGAGCGCGGCGAGGAGCCGACGGGCTCGCATGGGCGTCGACACGCCGCTCGCGGTGCTGAGCGACAAGCCGCAGCCGCTGTTCCGCTATTTCAAGCAGCAGTTCGCGCAGGTGACGAACCCGCCGATCGATCCGATCCGCGAGGAGCCGGTCATGTCGCTCGTGAGCTGCGTCGGCGGCGAAGGCAACCTGCTCGACGAGACGCCGAGGCAGTGCCGCATGCTCGAGCTCCCGCATCCGATCCTGACGAACGACGACATGGCGCAGCTCTTGCGCGTGCAGCGATTCCGGACTTCACGCGTCTGCACGCTGCGATGCGCTGTTCCGACGCGAGCAGGGCGCGCCGCGGCGAAGCGCTCTCGGCAGGCGCTCGACGAGCTCGTGCGACGCGGCGTCACGGCGGTCGACGGACGGCGCGAGCGTGCTCGTCATCTCGCGATCGCGGCGTGTCGAGCGAGCGCGCGGCCGATCCCGAGCCTGCTCGCGACGTCGGCCGTGCACCACCGCTCATCCGCGAGGGGAAGCGCGTGCGCGCCGGCCTCGTCGTCGAGACGGCGGAGCGCGCGCGAGGTCGCCGACGTCGCGCTGCTCATCGGCTACGGCGCGGGCGCGGTGAATCCGTACCTCGCGCTCGAGATCGCGCGCCGACGAGTCGCGACGCTGACGCAAGGCGATGAAGAGCTACGTCAAGGCCCTGAAGAAGGGCCTGCTCAAGATCATGGCGAAGATGGGCATCTCGACGCTCTCGAGCTATCACGGCGCGCAGATCTTCGAGGCGCTCGGCATCGTCGGACGGCGTGATCGAGCGGTACTTCACCGGGCACCGCGTCGCGCGTCTCGCGGCATCGGGCTCGACGAGATCGCGCGCGAGACGCTCGCGCGGCACGCGCAGGCGTTCGGCCGCGGCTGACGGGCGAGCTCGATGCGGCGGCAGTACGCGTGGCGCGCAGCGGCGAGCGCACCTGTGGACGCCGACGACGGTCGCCAAGCTGCAAAGGCGGTGCGCGCTCGACGACGCATCGTCGTACGACGAGTACGCGCGCGCATCAACGATCAGACGAGTCCGCTCCGATGACGCTCCGCGGGCTCTGGGATTTCGCGTCGACGCGCGCCAGCGGTGTCCGCTCGACGACGTCGAGCCGGCGAGCGCGATCGTGAAGCGCTTCGCCACCGGCGCGATGTCGTTCGGCAGCATCAGCAAAGAGGCGCACGAGAACCTCGCCATCGCGATGAACCGCATCGGCGGCAAGATCGAACACCGGCGAAGGCGGCGAGGATCGCCGCGCGCTTCGCGCTGCGACCCGAACGGCGACTCGCGCCGCTCCGCGATCAAGCAAGTCGCGACCGCGCGCTTCGGCGTGACGGCGAATTACCTCGTCAACGCCGACGAGATCCAGATCAAGATGGCGCAGGGCGCGAAGCCCGGCGAAGGCGGGCAGCTCCCCGGCCACAAGGTCGACGCCGTCATCGCGCGCGTTCGCCACTCGACGCCGGGCGTGACGCTCATCTCGCCGCCGCCGCACCACGACATCTACTCGATCGAGGATCTCGCGCAGCTCATCTTCGATTTGAAGAACGTAAACCCGCGCGCGCGCATCAGCGTGAAGCTCGTCAGCGAGTCCGGCGTCGGCACCGTCGCCGCGGGCGTCGCGAAGGCGCACGCAGACGCCGATCCACATCGCAGGGCACGACGGCGGCACCGGCGCGTCGCCGCTGTCGTCGATCCATCACGCGGGCACGCCGTGGGAGCTCGGCCTCGCGGAGGCGCAGCAGGTGCTCGTGATGAACGGCCTGCGCGGTCGCGTGCGCGTGCAGGTCGACGGGCAGCTGAAGACCGGGCGCGACGTCGCGTTCGCCGCGCTGCTCGGCGCGGAGGAGTTCGGCTTCGCGACCGCGCCGCTCGTCGCCTCCGGCTGCATCATGATGCGCAAGTGTCACCTCAACACGTGCCCCGTCGGCGTCGCGACGCAGGATCCCGGTGCTGCGCGCGCGGTTCCGCGGCACGCCCGAGCACGTCATCCGCTACTTCTTCTACGTCGCCGAGGAGCTGCGCCGCGATCATGGCGCGCTCGGCTTCCGCACCGTCGACGAGATGGTCGGCCGCGTCGAGCACGCGTCGGTGCCGCGCGCGACGTCGCTCGCCGCGAAGGCGCGGACGCTCGATTTCGCCGACGTGCTGCGCCGCGCCCGACGAGCAGCGACGGGCCGCTTCGCTGCGTCGACGCGCAGGAGCACCGCGCCGCAGCGCGCTCGACCGAGCACGTCCTCGACGCGCGCGCGCCTCGCGCTCGAATACGGCGAGCCCGTCGCACGTGCAGCGTCAGCGATCACGAACGCGGACCGCGCGTTCGGCGCCATGCTCGCCGGCGAGATCGCGCGCGCTTACGGCGAAGCGGGTCTGCCCGACGACACGATCGTCGATCGAGCGTCACGGCACCGCGGGACAGAGCTTCGGCGCGTTCGCGTCGCGCGGCATGCTCGCTCGCGCTCGAAGGCGACGCGAACGACTACGTCGGCAAAGGGCTCGTCGGGCGGCATCGTCGCCGTGCTGCCGCCGCGGCGTTCGCGCTTTCGCGCGCGACGAGAACGTCATCGTCGGCAACACCGTGCTCTACGGCGCCACCAGCGGCGCGCGTTCTTCGCCGGCCGCGCGGGCGAGCGCTTCGCCGTGCGCAACAGCGGCGCGGCCACCGTCGTCGAGGGCGTCGGCGATCACGGCTGCGAGTACATGACCGGCGGCACCGTCGTCGTGCTCGGCACCACCGGCCGCAACTTCGGCGCGGGCATGAGCGGCGGCGTCGCGTACGTCTCGACGAGGACGGCGCGCTTCGCGCGCGTGCAACGCGGCGATCGAGCTCGAGCTCGCGCCGCTCGAGCGAGCGACGCGGACATCGTGCGCGCGCTCGTCGAAGAGCACGTCGCAGCACACGCGGAGCGAGAGCGGCGCGTCGCTCCTCGCGGACGTTCGCGCGCGCGCAAGCCGAGCTTCGTGCAAGCGTCGTTCCGCATCGAGTACAAGCGCGCGCTCGCGTCGGCTCACGCCGCGCACGCGAGGCTCCGATGCGATGACATGGGTGACCCGCGCGGGTTCCTGGAGATCGAGCGAAGAAGACGAAGCGCGAGCGCCCGGTCGCCGAGCGCGTGCACGACTTCGCGCGAGTTCGTCGATTCCCGCCGCGCTCGACGACGTCCGCGCGCAAGCGTCGCGCTGCATGGACTGCGGCATTCCGTTCTGCCACCAGGGCTGTCCGCTCGGCAACCTTGATCCCCGAGTGGAACGATCTCGTGTACGCGCGGGCGCTCGATGAAGCGGCCGCGCGCCTCGCATCGCGACGAACAACTTCCCCGAGGTCACCGGCCGCGTCTGCCCCGCGCCGTGCGAAGCGTCGTGCGTGCTCGACCTCGAAGAAGAGCCCGTCACCATCAAGACGATCGAGCGCGCGCATCGCCGATCACGAGCTCGCGCGCGGTCTCGCGCCGCATGTCGCGCGCGCGAAGACCGGCAAGCGCGTCGGCGATCGTCGGCTCCGGCCCCGCGGGGCTCGCGGCCGCGCAGGAGCTCGCGCGCGCCGGCCACGACGTCACCGTGTTCGAGCGCGACGATCGCGTCGGCGGGCTGCTTCGCTACGGCATCCCCGACTTCAAGCTCGAAAAGCACCTCATCGATCGGCGCCTCGAGCAAATGCGCGCCGAGGGCGTCGACTTTCGCTGCGGCACGACGCGCCGACGTCGCGGAGGATCTCGCCGCGTTCGACGCGGTCGTCCTCGCGATCGGCGCGCGCGCGCCCGCGCGATCTCGCCGTGCCCGGCCGCGAGCTCGCCGGCGTGCACTTCGCGATGGATTTCCTGACGCAGCAGAACCGCCGCGTCGCGGGCGTGACCATCGACGCGGCGCGCGCGATCGTCGCCAAGGGCAAGCGCGTCGTCGTCCTCGGCGGCGGCGACACCGGCTCGGACTGCGTCGGCACGTCGATCCGCCAAGGCGCCGCGAGCGTTCTGTCAGCTCGAGCTCATGCCGCGCCCGAGCCCGACGCGCATGCCGGACGAACCCGTGGCCGGAGTGGCCGCTCGTCTTGCGCACGTCGTCGTCGCACGAAGAAGGCGCGAGCGCGACTTCGCCGTGATGACGCGCGCGCTCCTCGGCGAAGGCAGCCGTGCGCGCGATCGAAGCGGTGCGCGTCGGCGCTCGACGGCCGTGATGTCCGCGCGATCGAAGGCAGCGAGTTCGAGATCCCGTGCGAGCTCGTGCTCCTCGCGATGGGCTTCGTCGGCCCGGAGAGCGGATCTCGTCGCGTCGCTCGGCGTCGACGCTCGACGCGCGCGGCAACGTCGCATCGACGACGCGCATCGCACCAGCGTGACGGCGTGTTCGCGGCGGGCGATGCATCGCGCGGTCAATCGCTCGTCGTGTGGGCGATCGCCGATGGGCGCCGCGCCGCCGCGAGCGCGGACGCGTTTCTTCGGCACCGTTGAAGTCACTCGACTTTCGCGCACGACATCCGCTCGCTGATGTACCTCGCGATGTTCTTGCCCAAACGGGTGGCGAGCGTGCGCATGCGCCGAGACGCGCCGCTCGTGTCGACGGGGTTCATGTCGAGGACGCGCGATTCGCGTAGCACGGCCTCGGACCCTTCCACCCCATTCTCCTCGACGACGTTGCCCGTCACATCGACGATGTCGACGACGATGGCCATCTCGGCATCGCGGCCCAGTCCGTGAAGGTCGATGTTCGAAGACTGGACGTCGAACCCCGGCTCCCACTTCGTCATCTTCGGTCGCAACGTGAACGTGTTTCCCGGCAGTCCTAGCTCGAAGAGGTCGGCGTTGCCTTCTTTGATTGCCTCCGCGAGCTTGGCGCTCGCGTCGTCCAGATCTTGCTCGAAGCTCGCGGCGACGGTCTCGCTCTTGTCGCCCTCGTATTCGGCGACGGTCTTTCTACCCACGACGAGCTTCGCGTGGTCGATCGGCTCGAGCACGACCTTGCAGCCCGGTCGAGTGAACGGGTTTGGCGTCGCGGCCTTCAACACTTCGTAGGACGGCGGCTCGTTCGTCCACCGACCCGGAGAGGTGACGGGCTCGGCGCGAGGTGTCGCGCAATGAAGGAGACCCAATACGCCTACGGCGAATCGCTTCACATCGAGAATGTTTGCCGCGTTTCTTCAAACAGGACAAGTGCGCAATCCCAAAGTTTCAGAACCTTCCCACCACGCCGACGCCTCCGTAGCCGGGCCCGATCGCCGGTGCGATTACGAACGCGGCGTCGCGATGCGTTCCCGCAGGCTCGAGGAAATGCCAGATGAGCCCACCAACGAGCGCGGCTCCGCCAGTCGCCGTGAGGATCACGCCGAGCACGTTCATCGCGTGCTCGCCGTCGAGGTTCGTCTTGATGTTCGTCGCGTCGACTCCGGCGGGGCACACCACCGTCGGATTCGTCGTGCAGCCCTTCACGGCGGATTCGCTCGCGACGTCGTCGTGCGCTTTCACCGCGCCGACGAACGAAAAGAACTCCGATCGCCGCAACGCCCGCACCGACGCCGACGACGACCCACGGCGCGGCCGTGTGATGAGGCGTTTGTGGCGCCGGTGACTCGTCCGCGTGCGCGGTGATCGAGAGTGAGAGCGTGAGTGCAGCCACCGCCATTGATAACGAGCGCATGATCGCGATCGATGAGCAAGCCGCGTACCTCGTGCGTCATCCGAAAAGAAGCGATGGACCTGAAGACCGCAATGCAGGTGCTGCGGTGCAATGCGCCTTTTGCGCAACGCGAGCGCGCTCACGATTCTCGATGGAAGAGCGCGCGGAGCTCCGTCTTGGCGCGCTCCACCACGCGCCTCCGCTCGCGCGGCAGGTTGCTGCCGCCGCGATTCAGATAGAAGCAGAGATACGACATCGCCGACGCGTACGGCGCGGCGCGACGATTCCTGCTCTCTTCCGCCGCGGTCTTCACCGCGACCGCGATTGCGTGCGAGTCGCCCGTGCTGAAGGTGCCGACGGGGACCTTCAATGAATCACTCACGACACGCGCGGACCACTTGCGAGGCTTGCGTTTCTTTTTCATGCGCGCGAGCAGTGCAGCGCATGTGCCACGCGAATCTCTCGAAGAAGCGCGCAAATGCACCTGGCACGGCCGGGCCATGGGCCGGCACGCGGCCGGCGTGTGCTACACGAGCACTTGCGCGATGAACCTCGTCCTGCCATTCGACAACACCTACGCGCGCCTGCCCGATCGCTTCTACGCGCGCACGCCGCCGACGGCGGTGCGAAGCCCGCGGCTCGTCAAGCTCAACGAGCCGCTCGCGCGCTTGCTCGGGCTCGATGCGCGCGGCGCTCGCGTCCGAGGCGGGCGTCGCGGTGCTCGCCGGCAACGCGATCGCCGAGGGGTCGCGAGCCGATCGCGCTCGCGTACGCCGGTCACCAATTCGGACGCTTCGTTCCCCAGCTCGGCGACGGGCGCGCGATCCTGCTCGGCGAGGTCGTCGGCACGGACGGCAAGCGACGCGACATCCAGCTGAAGGGCGCCGGGCCGACGCCGTTCTCGCGGCGCGGCGACGGTCGCGCCGCGCTCGGTCCGGTGCTGCGCGAATACGTCGTGAGCGAGGCGATGGCCGCGCTCGGCATTCCGACGACGCGCGCGCTCGCGGCGGTCACGACCGGCGAGCCCGTCGTTCGCGAGAGCGCTCCTGCCCGGCGCCGTGCTCGACGCGCGTCGCCGCGAGCCACATCCGCGTCGGCACGTTCGAGTACTTCGCCGCGCGCGACGACAGCGACGCGCTCGCGACGCTCACGCAGCTACGCGCTCGAGCGGCACTACCCCGACGCGCTCGGCGCCGAACGCCGCGCTCGCGCTCCTCGAGCGCGTCATCGATGCGCAGGCGTCGCTCGTCGCGACGTGGCTCGGCGTCGGCTTCGTCCACGGCGTCATGAACACCGACAACACGTCGATCTCCGGCGAGACGATCGACTACGGGCCCTGCGCGTTCCTCGACGAGTACGATCCGCAGAAGACGTTCAGCTCGATCGACCACGGCGGCCGCTACGCGTTCATGAACCAGCCGCGCATCGCGCACTGGAACCTCGCGCGCCTCGCCGAGACGCTCTTGCCGCTCGTCGCGGACGACGAGGAGGGAGCCGCCAAGCTCGCGACCGACCTCCTCGAGGCGTTCACCGAGCGTCCGGCCGCCGTTCGCCGGCGTCATGCGCGGAGATCCGGGCCCACACGAGCGATCCCGGAGATCTCGATCTCACGGATCCTCTGCTGCGGCTCGCGTCGGGTACGAGTGGACTTCACGCTTTTCTTCGCGCCCTCTCCGACGTCGAAACGCAAAGCCCTGCGCCGCTCTTCGACGATCCGGGCGCGTTCCACGAGTGGGCCGAGCGGTGGCGCGCGCGCCTCGCGAACGAAGGCGGCTCGCCCGAGGCTCGCGCCGAAGAAATGCGCCGCAACAACCCTGCGCTCATCC
>CAVXQJ010000016.1:0-607100 GCA_963763745.1 uncultured delta proteobacterium | reverse complement strand
ACATTTGTTGATGCAGTGGCCTCTGCGTCGTCCCAAAGTTGATTCCCAGCTTCTATGCGTCACGTATACCACCGGACGCGGTATAGGTACCGACTCATGCGTTCGAGCTCGCCGCCTTCAGCGCTGCCCTTGCACTTGGGCGCCGCATTCCACGGCGTCTCCCGCGCGCGCGTTCGAAGACTCCGACGCGTGGTCCTTTTCTACGTGCAAGGGCGAGCTCTCGTTCGGCGTGTGGACTGGCATATCCGTCGGCGGGAACGCAAACGTATTCGCACCCTGCGATGCTCGAGTTTGGCTACCACTTCACCGGCAGACACGACGGCTTGGTCCTCGGCTTCGTGCGGAAGGCTTCGACATCGGCCGCAATCATACTACATGGATCGAAACGGTCACTCCGCGCGGTGACCACTTGGCGTTTCCGTTTCGCAACGGCCGCGTCGCGCGGCGCCTCGACGATTTGGCATCAACTGATCTTTGACGGCCCGCAGAGGGGCGTGCACTTCAGCGTGGCAAATCCAAGGGAAGCTCTTCTTCTTCCGCGGCGTCTGCTCTCTTGTGAACTGCGCATCCAGTCAGGCAGTTCTTCGCTAACTTTGGCTTCGGTGCTGAGAAATGTCTACTTCAACGCAGGTTTTCGCGTTCTAATGCTGCTCCGCCGCACCCAGAAAAGAGGTGGCTGTGTGGACCTTCCTTGTGTCTGCTTCCGAGTTAGTTCATTGGATAGACTATAAGGTCCCACCGACGACGAGAAGGAAAGCTCCCCCGCCGCCCGCAGGCTGTGACGCACTTGCCGAACCGGTCGTGTTCGGCGATGAAGCTGTGCGATTCGCAATGCCGTGCTCTTTCCGGGCGCGGGTCGCCCGCTTCGACGGGGCCGCGGAGAAATGGGTCGCGCTTGTTGAAGACGTTGACAATCTGACGTCGCCCATCATTGCGATTCTTCGCGCAGGTCCGTCGACTCGACTATCGCGGGTGGAAGACCATTTATCAGGTGCGCGGTGCGCCGTGCCGAAGGCGCTTAAGTATTCGAGTGGAAATCTACTCGCTCATCTTGCCTCACGCGCATCCAGTCAGCGATGCGGACGAAGGCGCGCCGTACATGAAGGTGAAAGATCAAGCTCGAACCCGTCGGCGACGATGCGGTACCGCGACATCGCGAAGCAGTTATCCAGCTCATGCCCGAGCTGCCGCGCGAAGGGCTCGCTTATTGATTGTATTCCAAGCGCCTGGTGTGTCGCGGATTCCGTCCGCGGCGAACCTCGACGCGCCGGTCGACGAGAAGGTGGGGCGCTGCTCGCAGACGGTTGATGCTGGAAAAGAGCGCATCCGCAAGGTGCTGCGTCTTCTCACGTGCGGCAGCTCGGGCAGCCAAGATGCGCGACCGCATCAACTTGCAGATTCTCAAAGAAGAGATGGGCAAGAACCAGCGCGAGTACGTTCTGCTCAACAGCTCAAGGCGATTAAAGATAGTTGGCTGAGGATGATGGTGTATCTCAAGGTGGACCTTCATGGTTCTCGAGGATTTCAAATCGCCAAGGCGAGCCTCCCAAGAGGCCGGCAGGAGTCCCCGCCAAGAAGCAACTCAAGCGCCTCCGCAACATGGAGTGTCGGCGGAGTACACCGTTGTCTGCATTAGATTTTTGATTGGATCTCTACGATTTGCCGTGAACTCAGCAGACCCCTGCATAATCCAGATTGCGGAGCTCGGATGAATTTCACCATGGCTGCTAAGCGCATCCTCGTGCGCCGTTCGCAAGCTCGTAGAAGAAGGACAAGAAGGGTCCGATCCTCTGTCTCATCGGCTCGCCCCTGGTAAGACGTCGTCTTGGTCGATTGATTGCGCGCTCGCTTGGTCGCAAATTCGACTGCATCGCCTTGGCGGTGTTCACGGACCAGGCGTGGATCGTGAACTATGCCGCTGCAGTACGTTCGTTGGCGCGCTGCCCGGAGCAGATTCCAAGGCATGAAGAAGGTCGGAACCACTACCTGGTCTTCATGCTCTTCGACGAGGTCTTGAATTGCTTTTCCGCCAGGACCCCGCGGCCGCATTTGCTCGAAGCTGCTCCACCGAGCAGACTTTGAGCTTCGCGGATTCACTACTCCTTCGCAGCGTCCCTATGACGTGATGTTTGTTCGCGACGGCCAACATCGCTGGGGATCCTACTTCCCGTCCGCTCCGCGACGCACTGGAGATTCCTCGAGATCCCGGTGTCACCGGAAAAGTGGCAGAAAGTTGCGCATCGCCAAGCGCCACCTCATCCAAGCAGCTCGAGGAGCACTGGCATCTCCAAAGAGCAGCTCGACATCACGGACAAGGGCGCTCTCCACATGCACACTCAATCGGATCAGAGGATGCCGCTGAAGCCGGGCGTTCGTACGCTCGAGCGCCAAGTGGCGAGCGTCATCCGCGGTGTCGCGCAGGGCTCCTCCGAACCTCAGCCTATGCAAGATTCGAAACCGAAGAGCAGGTGCTCGGCGCGCAACGCTTGTCGGAAGTCGCGGAGCGCACGGACGAGCGTCGGCGGGAGAGATTCCTTTATTCGGGCAAGCGACTGGGAGCACGCGGGGCCCGGCTCCGGCAAGCTGCAGCTCACGGGTCAGCTCGGTGATGTTATGAAGCAGTCTGCGCAAGCGGCCCTCAGCTACGGTCCCGCGCGGACCGGAGAGTTTGGCATCGCCAAGGACTTCCACAAGCGTGACATCCACATCCACATCCCCGCCGGGCGCGGTGCCGAAATATGGCCCTTCCGAAAAATTCACCGCGCTCACCTTGACCACTAGTGCCTACCTCACTGATGACTGGTGAGGCTGCGCGGCCGGAGCTGATTGGCGGCTTGAAGGAGAAGGTCCTCGCGGCACACCGCTGCGGGCATCAAGCGCGTCATCGTTCCGGATCTTCGGAAAACAAGGCGGACCTCGACGAGGTGCCCGCCGAGGTGAAAGCGATCTCGAATTCGCTCTCGCCACCAATCTGAAGATGGAGCAGGTGCTCTCTCAGCGCTTGAAGAAAAGCCCCAAGCGGAAGCCCAGCGAAGCCGCTGCGCCCGCGCCGGCGAACTGAGCCGAACGCCAGAAGAAAGGAAACGCGCCGCATTGCGAGATGCTGCGCGTTTTGTTTTTTGTCACCTGTCAACGCCCCGCCGCGGCGAGCATCGTCCGACCTCCGCCCGCGACGGGTCTACCTCGGCGCGCGCGCGCGCGTTTCCGTCGCGACATGCGTAGGAGGTTGTTGACCGTGCCTTGCGCCGGGCTGCGGTCGGCGCGGAAGCCCCAGCTCGCGCCCTCCATGTGGAGGAACGCGTCGCCGGCCGTGCAGGGCAGAGGCTGTAGGAGAGCGTGCCCGTTCGGCTCGTGCGTGTTGATGAGCTTACGGGCGCGCGTCGTGTCGCCCGTGTAGCGTCTCACACGGAAACTTCGCGTCTTGCCGTATTCACCCTCGTCTGCGCACGTCGGAGAGTCGTCGTTCGTCCACGGTGTTGCAGAGCGAGACACCGGACGAATTGGCGCACTTGCAGAGAGACGGACCAGCAGGCTCCGCCGTGCTGCCGGAGACCGGAAGACACAAGCACCCCGAGCTCGCCCGCGGTGACGTCGTCGCGGCAGTCGGCGCGCTTGCTTGCGGAGCGGGCTCTGCGACCGCGTGCGGAAGAGCGCTTGCGCCTCGGAGCTGCAGTAATGTGATGGGTGTATCTGTATATTACGCTCGGAGCACTCGTGGGCCGTGATGGCGCGCGAATGCGCGGTGAAGAAGACCGCGTCGCGCCAACCGCGGAAGGCCGCCGTGGTGGACCATGGATCGGCGGAGCCGACCAACATTGCCGGTGGAGGTTTGCTGCGGCGTCGCGTGGACCGTGCCCGGCCGGTCGTCGTGATGTTCTTCGCGCCCGGATTGGCTCGGGAGGATTGCAAGCGAGCCCGTCGTGGCGCCGAGCGCGCGCGCGGACTCTCGGCCATGTCGGCGTGGCGCTGCGCGGGGTCGATTCGACATCGCGCGCCGCGATTGTCAAGCTCACCTCGACCGGCACCTCGCGCAAGAACGCGTGGAGCAGCGAATATCCGGGTGCTGGGACCATTGTGGCACGCGCCCACCGCCACGCACTCCCACAGCAGGAAACTTTGCGCCGGCGCGCTGCTCCGGCGCCTCATGTACGCGCTCGTTCCGACGAACCGCCGTGCGCAGTGTCTCACAACCGTCCGCATGTTCGGCGCCGACGTGTCGACACCGCGACGATGCCGCTATTCCTGAAATCGAGCACGCGGATTGGCCGTCGTCCTTCGCGACCATTACGTTCTCGGACTTTGACGTCGCGGTGCACGATGCTCTTGGCGTGCGCAGCTCGCGAGCTGTTTGGAGCCACTCGGAGCTTGGCTTCAACTGCAGCTGCTCGCGCGAACTGAGCGCCGTAGCGTTGGCTATTGATGCATTCATCGCGGTAAGCCTGGACGCCGTCGATGTCGCCGGCGTCGAGGAGCGTGCCCTACCGCGTTCGGGTTACGCCAGCCGCGGCCGCAGCGCGCTTCCGAGAAGAGGCGCGCGACGGCTTTGGGTTTTGTTCTTGTCGCGCCGCACTATGTCCTCGGAGCGCAACGAGACGCTGGAGCATCGTGTCGAACTCGTGAACACTACCGGCCTATCCCCGCCTGTGCCGAACGGGCGGATTCGCAGCGTCTGAAGCCGGTGCCACTTCACCATTTGTGATGGTACGCCACGGACGGCGGATCCACGAGGACGATGGTACGATTGGCGAGGATGACATTTGGCAACTCCGCCACGTGCAGCGGCGCGGAAGTTCGGACGTGCTCGGGCGTCGAACCATGTCAACCATTCTGTGCTAAGATTCATAAATATGGTGTCGGTCTACACGGGCACCATCGTCGGGGAGGATGATGTGTGTCACGAAACGCGCAACCCGCGCTTGGAGATCTGCAAGCCCAATATCATTCGGTGTGGCGCCAGCCCACCTCGGTGTGTGAACGGACGTATTTGTGTGCCATTCGCTGCACCGGCTTTGTCACGCCTTTATTGCCGGCGGGCGCGGATCGTCTCGCGCCGACGTCCCCACTTTGGTCGCTACAGGCGCCCGGTTGGATAGCAAGCATGGCCATCGCCGACCGTGGACGGCGTGATGACGTGCCCTACAGAGGGCAAGCTCACGTACTCGCCGAAGAAGCGGTAATGCAATTCCACTTCATGGTGCTGCGACGTGCGATGGGACCGAGAGCTTGAGGCCGCGTTTCGTCGCGTGCTCCAGAGCGGGGAAGTACATCCTCGGCGAAAGGTCGGAAGTGTTTGAGCGCGGAGTGTGCGCGCGTCGTCTTGCGCACTCGGCGTGTCGTCGGGCACCTTGCTCGCGTCGCGCGCTTGGCATCGGCTGGAAACTGCAATGAAGCCATTCTGCCCCGCGTATAGGTTCATCGCGACGGCCACGGCGGCATCGTCGGGGCGCCGACGCCGGTCTTCGCGGACGTGGAGGCCGTGCTGTTTCGGTCTCGACAATGACGCGGCGCGCAGGATTACACGGAAACCAATGGCCATCCTACTTTGTTGCTGTATCCGTCGGGGCAAGTCGTGCACCTCGAGGCCATCCAGCGGCGTCCTCGCGCGCGAGCACGGCATCGCGCTCGTCGAGGATGCTGCGCAATCGATTGGCGCGCCGCGCAACGCGTCGCTGGATGCGTCTCGCTTTCTCGTTCTTTCCTGTTGCAACAGGATCGGCCGGCGCTCGGCGACGCGGGCCCTCGCTCCGCGACGGACGACGACGGAGCTCTCGCCGGCGATTCGCCAGAATTGTTCCGCGTGCACGGCGCCGTCGCGAAAAGAACCATCACGTGTGCATCGGCGGCAACTTCCTGATGGATGCGGCAAGCCCGCGCTCCTTCGCGTGAAGAACCTCTGTTGCATGGACGAAATCACGAACAAGAGGCGCGCGAACGCGACGCACTTCGACGAGCTCCTCGCCCCCCCTACCGGCGCGAGCAAGCCGCCGAAGCGGTGCTCGGGCGCGCACGTCTTCAACCAATACATCGTGCGCTCGAACGCGCGCGATGCGTCTGCTCTCGCCTCGCGGACGCGAGCATCGAGACGGCCATCTACTACCCGCGCCCGCGCCCCGCAGGCACGTGTGTTTGTGCACCTGCCGCGCACGGACCTGCCGGTCGCAGAGTAGTCTTATTCTCCCGGAGCTCACGGAATAAGAAATCCGTCACGTTGTTTTTCGAGCACCAGCGAAGCAAATAGAGTGCTTCGGCGCGCTCGACGGGGTGTAGCTCCGCGAGCGGCTTCACGACTTGGAGACCAAAGCCAGTGCACATCGTCTTGGCGCTTCATCCACTTCGTGCCCCTTGATTTGTCCCCCGCCTTGCTCGCGGCTCAATCACTCCCAGTTGCTCACGCCTTGCTCGCTGAGCACGGTGTGGAACGCGGAGTAGAAAATCGGCTGCGAGAGCTCGCGCCGGATCTCCTTGCTTCGCGTCGTCGTCCGCCGCGATTGGGAGCGGCGTGCGCGGGCCGAGCCTGCCCTGACGGGTTGAATGAGCCCGTAGGCCCCCAACGTGCGCGCCCACGGTTCGGAGCCGTCTTCGTGTTCGGAACTCGCCCAAGTGTGAACTCGTGACCTACGGGTGTCGCCGAGCGTGAGCTGCTGAGCTTTGATGCCACGCGAGTGGAGCTGTCTTCCGCGACGCACTACGCAGCTGGGCGCCGTCGCGCTTGATGGCCACAGACTATCGCGCGCGCTTGATGCTTGCCGAGCGGGTGATTCGCCCAACCCGCGAGGACCCGCCCCGCGGGAACGCGACGAGCGCTGCGCATCGCATCGACGAGACCGCGAGCGCGAAGACTTGGCCCCGCGCGGATCGAAGCTTGTCCCCCCCCCCACCGCTCGCGCGCGAGGCGGGTCTCCGCGATTGGATCAATGGACGATTGCGCGCGCGGTAGCTCTCGCAGTGAGCCTCTTTTCGCCGAGAAATAGACTCGCCGCGAGCACCCGGAGTGTAGCGTGCGCGCGCTGAGCCCCCCGTCGTGCCCTCTTCGGCGAGCGCGGTTGTTGGGAGGAGCGTCTCCGACGATCGCGTTGACTGGTACTTCGAGAGGCCGGTCGCGACGTTGCGCATCGAGTGTGGAGCGTCGCCGCGTTCGTGCGCGGTCGCGGATCCCCTCCATTGATGCGGTTTCCATGCTGCGAATCGCGAGGTGCTCGAGGACGCTATGAATTTGTCGCGCGCTTGAGCGCGGGCGTGAGGCGACGAATCACGAGGTCGTTCGCGAAATGAACGAGTGACCAACGCATTCACTCGAGTGCATCTTGTCGCGATCTCGCCTTGGTGCTGTCCGCGAACGCGGCGAGAGCCTCCCCCACACACCATCTCCTCGCTGAGCCGAGTTCTGGATTGCATGCAGCTTTCAAGTCCTCGAGGCTGTGTAATGGTTCGATTTTTGGTGAGAACAGAGGCATCTCCATCACCTGCTCGTCTGCTCTCTCGGTGAAACATGAGCTTTTGCGCGTGCTTGACGCCCGTGCGCTTGCCCGAAGTTCACGCATTTGCGAGGGAACCTGCGCTTTGAGATGCGTATCGCGATTGAGGAGCTCCGCGATTTTCGCCGCGTGCTCCGTCGGCACGAACGAGAGAACCGTCCTCGCGATGACCGAGGCGCGCGAGCTTGCGGAGGGCGAGCACGCACGCGTGCTGGTAGAGCCCTGGGCTTGAACGAGGGCCCCCCCCTGCGCTTCGAACCACTACTACGTGTGTTGTCCGCGCGAGCCTACCGCTGTCAGCGAGGCCGAGCGCGATGCCCGCGTCGTCGATGCGCATCGCGTAACTCGCGTTTGAGGTACCCGGCGCGAGCTCCCCTGGTGCAGGCCGGGGAGCGCGCGCTCGCTGCCCGCGCCGAGCATCAGCACGTCGATTAGTGTGGGACCAGCGTCCGGCGATTCGTTGAGAAGGCAAGCACCGTCTCGATTGGTATGGCGGTGCTCGGCGAACTGGGAACGAGTACACCGAGCCTTTTCGCGCCTTGCGCGCCTATGGAACTCGTTCAGCTTAGGTTGTGTTCACGTACGGCTCTGCAGCTGGCGCTGCCCTATCGAGTTCGGTGTCCCCCTCTTCTTTTCTCTTCCGAGATCTCGGAGTGTGATGACCACGGTGGTGACATCGAGCCCGAGCTTCGGAAGCGCGAGCGCCTCCTTTTACACGGCGCGTCGCGCAGCACTGGCGCAGCGCCCCGGGATTGTCCTTGAGCGCGACCGGGTCTCGCCGGCGTCGGCGCTCGTCTGATCGCCGGAACATGTCGAAATTCGTGTTTTCCGCGATGCGCCCTCGCTCGCGGCGGGAAGCACTGCTGGCCGCGAGTTCTTGTTCGTGTGAAGTAGTCGCCGACGATCTTGCCGTGTCGGTGGATTCGAGATTTCGTTCGCGAGGTGCTTCGCGGACGTTTCGTTGTTTTGGTGCCCACCACGCCCCCGCGCGACAAACGGCGAGCGTGGCCCGTCGCGGCGGGCGCGAGCGAGAGCAAGATGGGTAGTGCGTCCTCGCCGAGCGACGGTACGATTCCTCGGGCTACGCGATTGCGTCGCTCTTCGTCGCGCGCGCGACGGAGCGTGCGCATCGCGTCCTTGTCGTACCCGATCGCGAGCTGCCCTCGAGTTGAACTTCGGCGCTTGGTTGATTCTCTCCGCGGCGGCCTGCGCGCGCCACGCATCGTTGTTGAAGAACGCGTAGGCGAGGTGCTCGTGGACTTCGACGTCGCGGGTGTCCCACGTGCCCCCGCGAGCTCGCGACACTTCGCGCGCACCGAGGCGTCGCGCCTCCCACGCCAAGACACGCGGAGCATGTCGCGCTTTGGGGTGTTTCTTGGCTGGTTTGATCACCGTGTCCACGTTCTTGAAGCGAGGCGTGATGAGAAGCGGCGCCTACGCGCGCGGTCCCGAAGGCTTTGTAGCTGCACTTGCACCTGCTCGCCATTGCTGCGCCCTGCGAGCTCGTTATCGGTCAGCGTGGTCGGGGCGTTTGATCTTTGACGACGCGCGCGGAGCACCGCGGCGATTGCCGGATTGTCTGCGCGAAGCCAGCGCTTCTACACCAGTACTTGATGCTGCTCCACAATCGCCGTACGCCAGCGGCCGCGGTTGTCCTTCACGTCGGTCGAGTTGCGTGGCGCGATGCAAATGCGCGCGGCGGTGTGCCGCCAATGAAGCGTCATTGGGAATGCGCGCATCGTACCTCAATCGTCGCTCGCGGATGCCGAGGCGCGCGATCAGCCGCTGCAGGAACCGGCGGCTCACCCCCGCGAGCTCCGCGGCGCGCGTCACGTTGCCGCCCGTCTTCTCGAGCATCGCGCGCACGTAGACGCTCTCGAAGCTCTCGTCCACGCCTCGCGCGCCTCCTTGAGCGGCAGGTGCAGCGGCACGATGCTCTCGAGCCGGACGGCAGCGCAGGCGGCGGTTCGCTCGCGCAGCGCGCGTCGCGCCGTCGATGACGGCCGAGCGAGACGTCGCGCTCGATGAAGTTGCGCAGCTCGCGCACGTTGCCCGGCCAGCTGCGCGCCGCGAGCGCGCGCGACGAACTCGGGCGGGAGCTGGCCGCCGCGGCGCCATGCGCTCGTAGAAGTGCGCGCGCGAGGATCGGGATGTCCTCGCGGCGCGCGCGCAGCGGCGGGAGCGTCGACCTCGACGACGGCGAGCCGGTAGTAGAGGTCCTCGCGGAACGTCCCCTCGTTCACGCAGCGCGCGAGCGGGCGGTTCGTCGCCGCGACGATGCGCACGTCGACCGGCGCGACGTCGGCGTCGCGCCGACGCGCCGCACCGTCGCGTCTCGATCGCGCGGAGGAGCTTCGGCTGCAGCGCGAGCGGCATCTCGCCGATCTCGTCGAGGAAGAGCGTGCCGCCGTTCGGCCTCCTCGAAGACGCCGCTTGCGGTCCGCGACCGCGCCGGTGAACGCGCCGCGCACGTGGCCGAAGAGCTCGCTCTCGATGAGGTTCTCGGGGATCGCGCCGCAGTCGACCGCGACGAACGGCCCGTCGCGCGCGGCGACGTCGGCGTGGAGCGAGCGCGCGGCGACGTCCTTGCCGGTGCCGGTCTCGCCCTCGACGAGCACCGTCGCGTCCGTCGCCGCGACGCGCTCGAGGACCGCGTACACGCGGCGCATCTCGCAGGCTCGCCGCCGACGAGCTCGCCGAACGACGCGCGCGGCGACAGCTCGACGAACGCCGGCTCGTCGCCGACCTCGACGCGGAACGCCGAGGCGCCGACGCGGACCACGCTGCCCCGGGCGACGTCCCCGTCGCGCAGCGCGCACGCCGTCGACGAACGTGCCGTTGGTGCTGCCGAGATCGCGCAGCGCGATGGCGTCGCTCGCACGCTTCGAGCTCGCAGTGCACGCGCGAGACGCGCCCGATCGTCGAGGCCGCAGCGTGCTTCCTTCGGCGTGCCGACGCGCGCCGCCGCCCGCGCGCGCGAGCGCCTCGCGACGGCCGTCGACGACGACGAGCGCGACCTGCGGAATGCGAACGGGAACGCGATCGGACTTTGCGTGCGCTCCGTCTCGTCGAGAGTGCTGCAAAAACGGCATCGGCTCGATCATACTTTAAAGATAAGGATTCGGCGGATGCGCGCGCCCGTCGAGCTCGCGGTCTCGCGTCGTCATCGAGGCCTGTTGCGCCGCCATCTGCGTGCGCCGTGAACGTGAGTGATGCGATTGCTGTGGTTGGTGATTCACGAAGTGGCTCTCTGCCGACGCGGGGACCCCTCACGGTGCGTTGCTGGAACACGACCGCGCTCGCACTCGTGGAGGAGCGCGATGCCCGCGACGACGACGACCACCGTGAGCAGTCGCGCGCGCGACGGGGATCCGCCGGCGCGAGCGCGTCCGAACTTGCGCTTCCATAAACCGCGGCGCGCGGCGGGCGCGGCGACGTTCGGGTATTAGACCGGCGACTTTGTGCGTCCCGTCGTCGCCACCGCGGCCGGCGCGGCGGCGCTCGACTGGCATGCTTGACTCGGATAGTTGGTGGCTCCGCGCCCATCAAGTTAAAAATCCGGCTCCAACCACGCGAGCCGCTCGCGCACCTGCGCGGCGCGCCTTTGAGCCTGCGCCACGCGTTTGGGGATGGATTCCCTCGTATTCCGCGTGCCGACGTGCAGAGCCCCCGCGCGCGCCGCGCACGGACTCGAGCGCCGCTGCGAACGCGCGCGTCGTCGTAAGCGTTGCTCCGCATTGTCGAGCGCCGTCACGAACACGTCGTCGGTGCTGCGCGGACGCGCAGCGCCTCGCGCGGCATCCGCTGTGCCGCTCCTCGACCTCGCTCGCCCCGCGAAGAACCCCATCTGCGAGCGCCTCCCAACCGACGACGCGAGCGCGAAGACGTCGACGCGGTGATTGATGTGGTGCCCTCAAACTCGGGCCGACATGTAACGGCGAGCTTGCCTTTGAGCATGCCGCGCGGTGGCTGTTGCCTCAGCTTGCACGTGGAATCTTTTGAGCAAGATGTGAGGTTCCACCAACGCGCCGGGCACCTTCGCTTCGCCTTGCTGGCGGAGCACGGAGCAGCTCGCCGAGCGACGCGCCCTCGATGTAGTCGCATCACGAGCTGGATTTCTTCGCGCCGCCTTTGCTGGATGCTGACGTACATGCACCGTCCACGACGTTCACGTGATGAATGGAGCGATGTGAGCCGTAGCTCCGCCACGAGTCCCTTGCGGTGGGATTATCGAGCAGGTGCGGGATCTGGGGTTTTTTTTCCCACTTCCTGGCCCATCGAGCCGCGCGCGCGCAGAAACGGTGGCCATCCCTGCCTGATGCTGAGCTCGACAAGATGTCGTAGCTGGGGCGTCGCTTTCGCCGCTCCGTCGCCATCCCAGAACACTACGTTAGAAGGACATTCTCCAAAATGTTTGCAGCGCCACGGTGCCCGGGCCACCTCGACCTGTCGCGTGCCATCGCGCGGCAGAATCCGTGCGGACCCATCGTCGACATGGCCGCTGCGATTCCTTGAGAACCGCCGACAACTTCGCCCGTGGCCATCGTCGCGCCGAGCTCGCGAGCGAGTTGCACGAGGCCGTCGTTCAAACTGCTGCGCACGGATCCCGCCAGAGTGAACCTAACGGTGTGTTGATGTCACTCGGCGAGCAGGTATCGCCTTGCCGTGCCGAGCGCCCCACCCGTCGCGCCGAGGTGGCCCGGACTTCGCGCGCGCGCGCACAGGCGGATGGGTCGCTCGCTGGGCGCCGACTTCGCTCCTCACGAGCGGCGGTGGCGGCGTCACGCTGCGTCGGTTTGCGTGTAGATTTGTCGGTGGTGTTTGCGGCGGCGGCGATGGCTTGATCGCGACCTCCGCGTCCGCCTGCTGGAGCGCTCACGGCGCGCGCGCCTCGCTTTCGGCCATCGATTGAAAACGTGATTCGGATGCCTACCCGAGCGCGCGCGCGTCCGCATGTTGAGTGTCATCGTCGCCTGCACCGCCGCGGACACGCTGCTTTCCCTCACCGTGGCCCCGCGCGATGCGCGGAGCCTTCCCTCCCGCGGCGCGTACGGATGCTCGAACCCGTTTCGCCGATCGCGCTCTCCCGCGCGCACACCGCGTCGTCGGCCTTCGCGCACGTGTCTAGTGCTGCTTGTAAGCGCCACGGGCTCGGCGCGATCGCGTCCGCGCGCGCGTAGGATGCGGCTGGCTGAGCTCCGCCGCGCGTATTCGCGCTAGCCTCGTCGTATGCTGTGCGTGTGTCGAGGCGGTGGATCCCTTGTTTGTTGGCGTGGGCCCGCGTGCGCCAGCGCCATCGCGACCTGGCGCATGCCCAGGGTTGTGTGCGTCAACTACGATCTGCCGCCCCGTGCACGGAAGTGCCCTGTATGTGTTGTTGCATTCCGTCTTCCGCTGCAAGACACGTTGCACATGGTGCCCGCCGCACATTCGCACTGAGTACCGCCTTGGTCGGCAAGAGAGGTTGCAAGCGGAGGCTTTGAGTGGTGGGGCACTGTAGTTCGCATCCCGCCGCCCGCGCACACTTCCTGTTGCACATGTCGCCCCGACGAGCAGGCCAAGCTGCACCCGCCCGACTGTGCCGTCCGTTGCAGATGTCGCCCCCGCACATGGCCAGCAACGGGCGCTTGCGCTTCGCCTGGCGTGCATTTTGTTTTCTTCGTGCCCACGCCTCTCCCAGTCGTAGAGACACGAGACCAGCAACCGCCTGCTCCGTCTGACACTCTTGCTACGCATTTTGCTTTCCGCCCTCGCGCGCACTTGTCATCCTTCGCACAGCGTGAACGAACCGGCCCTCGGTGCGCAAAGAGCCGTTCGTGTGCCTGTAGTTCATGCCGTTTCCCCTGCACGAGAGCTACTCGTTTTCCTAATTTTGCCCGCTAAAATCGCCTTGCACCGTGTAGGTTGTCGAGCCTTCCGTCGCGAGCCGTGGTGGTCACGTTCGCACTTGCATCCACTGCTCCCGTCGTCCGCACACGACGGTGGTCGCGTGCGCGGCCATGTCGCTCTGCACCGACATCCGGCGGGCAGGGGGATGTTGCAGTGTTCGCCTTCCCGTCACAACTGCGTACCAATGCGCGCGAGAAATGCTCCTGCGAACTGCGCGGTGACGGGTCGCCGGGTTCCTCCGCCAGAACACGCGCGCTTGCAGAGATTTTGAGCTCGGCGCAACCGCCCGTGTACCTTCCATGCGCCTTCCCACCGCGCCGCCGTCGACACGACGGTTCCAACTGCCTCACTTGCGCGGGCTGTGCGGTGCTCGCCTGTGAGTTGCCCGCCTTGCCCGCGTCTCGCCTTGGCTCGCGGAGCTGCACGCGAAGCTGCGTGAAGAGAATCGACAAACGGCCCCGAAAAAATTGCCAGTGGCGCACTGGATGCGGCAACTTACCACACTTTTCTTCTTCCAAGTCGCGTTCGCGTGCGTCACGCGTGACCGCTTTCGGCGACCCCTGCGTGCATGCGTCACGGGTGACGCACCGCCGGCAATCGCGAGCGCATGGACGCGTGACTCGTTCTGTTCGATTTGCGCATGCTGTTCGCCACGCTTGAGTATCCGCGCACGTGTCGCGAGCTGCAAGATGCAGACATGCGAATCCGATTCCCGCGTCGGTTGTCTTGTTGCCCGTGCGCACACGGCGCGCGGAAGGTTTGCTTGTCGCGCGCCGACGCGGCATCGAGCCGGGTCTCGAAGCTTGCCATCGTCGGAGGATTCCTCGAGGAGCACGAGACGTGGCGGCGGGCGCGCGAGCTTCGCGGATCGGTCGTCGTCGACGCGAAGACGCTCGAGCCGTGCTTCTGGTTCATGTTGACCGCGCCGAAGCCGAATCGCGTTGCTTCTCGCTCGCGCCGCCTGTCGATTTCGGAGCCGGCCCCGCGCTGCTCGCCCTGAAACTCACGAGAGTGTCGCGCGCGGTCTCGTGTTCGGTCCGCGCGGTTCTCTCGATGTGTCCTTCGCGTTTCCCTCTGCACGGTGCAGAGGCCGCTGGAGATTCTTCGCGTCGCGCAACGCATCGGGGAACTTCGCCCGAATGGTCGATCTCCTCGCGGCGTGGCAAACGGCGCGTGCTGATGTCTTGCTCGACGAAGAGGCGCTTGCCTCTCTTGCTCCATTCTCACGAGGAGTTGCCTTTGTATGTGGTGCAATGTCAGCCTCGCGATGTCCTTTCCATTCTCCGCGCAGCTCACCCCTGGTCGTCTCCGGCTTACCGCGACGCCGGCGGTGGGGATCGTGCTCGCGGCATCGCTGCGGAGGCGGTGGAGACTGGGACGCAGCCGTCGCATCCGTGTTCGACGGGCGCTGCCTGTCTATTTTCGTGGATCCTCTTGAAGACATTCGCGTTGTCGCATCTCACCGCGGAAGCTTGCCGGCGAATTTTGTGGCTCGTCGTCGAGTTGAGGGTGCCCTATCGATTGCGATGGAGCCGAGCGCGCATCATGCGCAATCGCGCGATTGCTCCGCATCGCATGTTTATTTGAGATCTTCGAGCACCATCCTCAGCGCGCAAACGCAGACGGAGCGCGAGCGTCTCCTCGTCCTTCCTGCTTGTCGAAGTGGCGCCTCGGATGTGTGGATCGCAAGCGGACGCGCGGACGCGCTTGCTCGACGCTTCGGACATGGCCCACTCCGGTGCTGGAGCGTGTGATACATGTGGGGTCACCAACTGGTGGCTGTGGGATTCTAACACGTCCTACGTGGTGTGTGGTTTTTGTCCTCCGCCGCGGGTTAGTTCCACAGTAGCGCGATACGGTTCCGTTCGCGGACCGGCAATGACCCGGGTGTCACGTGTAGCCTCACCGAGCTGAAAGACGACCAGTAGGTAACGTGCGGCTGCCGCGGCGGGTGGCACGCTTGCGGCGCCCACTTCGGCCCAGCTGTTCGTCACGCCCGGAGATTTTTCCCGGGCGCACGCGGGCGGATCTTCGTCGGCCAGTCGTGTCGCCGTTCCGCCGCTCTCGCGGAAATTGCAGACTGCGAACACCTCCGCTTGCGGCTGGTTGTACATGTTCAGTCGTTTGCCGATGCGATTCGAATGCTGACCAGCTGATTGTCGGGCGAGACCGCGGCTCTTTGGCTTCGCGTCGGACGCGCGTGGAGATCTCGGCGTCGCCGTGCTGCCGCGCGGTTCGCGTACGCACTTTTCCAATAGACATTCTTTGGCCGAGCCGTTGTCGAGCGGACCCGGCCACGACCGCCGTCGTCGGCAGACGTACGCATTTGTGTTGCTGTTGTGGCTCCACGTCGGCGCCGCGCCTTTGCGCGTGTCGCCGGTGCGCAGGCTCCGCGTGCTGTTCGCGACGCCGAGATTGACCCAGCTCAAATCGGAGTCGTTGGAACGTCGCTGCACGACGATGCAGTTGTTCGCGGCCAGGGCGACGCGGGGTCTCACGCGACCTCCCTGCGCTGGCGCGTGTGCTCGAGCGCCGCTTTGCCCGCCGCGCCGAGAAACGGCGGAACTTGTCCGACGGTGTTCTGCTCGATTCCGAGGCGATTGCGTTGTTCCAGCCGTTCGAAGTGCTGAGCTCCGCGTAGAGGCCATCGGGCGTCGACGTGTGGCAGCCGATGCACGATGCGCCCGGCGCGATCGTCTACTGGACGACTGAAGGGCGGATCTTCGCTCAAGGGATTTGCCCATTTTGGCGACGAATAAGCGTCGTGCCGGTGCTCGTGCCGTCGCAAGTGCAGGAGTTCGGCGCATCGTGCATCGGCTGCCAGCATGCTCGCATGCCGATGGCCTCTACGCGGAGCTCAGCACTTCGAACGGCTGGAACAACGCGATCGCCTCGATCGAGCAGAACACCGTCGGACAAGTTCCGCCGTTTCTCTGGCGCGGCGGGCAAAGCGGCGTCGAGCACGCGCCGCGCGGGATTAGCGTGACGTCCGCCCGCGCATTGGGCCGCAGAACGACTACGTCGTCGTGACGACGTTCAACGACTCCGATTTCGAGCTGGGGTCGATTCCTCGGCGTCGCGAACGGCACCGCGACGGGCACGTTTCTGCGCACCGGCGACACGCGCAAAGGCGCGGCGCCGCGTGTAGTGACCACGGCAACACGATCGTCTACGTGCTCGACGACGGCGGTCGTCACCGGTCGCCTCGACAACGGCTCGGCCGATCTCTATTCGATCCCGTACGCGAACCGCGCGGGCGGCACGGCGACGCCGATCTCCGGCGCGTCCCGACGCGAACTACGAAGAGTACTACCCCGGCGTACTCGCCCGACCATGAGCTCCTCGCGTTCGATCGCATCGGCACAACTTGAACATGTACAACCAGCCGCAAGCGGAGGTGTTCGTCCATTCCCGCGAGCGGCGGAACGGCGACGCGACTCGCCGCGAACGATCCGCCCGCGTGCACCGGGAAAAAATCTCCCGGGCGTGACGAACAGCTGGCCGAAGTGGGCGCCGCAAGCGTCGCCCGCGAGCGGCAGCCGCACGTTCTACTGGGTCGTCTTCAGCTCGGTGCGGGACGAAGCGGGAAACCCACAGCTCTACGTGACGCCCGTCGTCGTCGCGAACGGAACCGTGCACGACGTATGCCGCGCTCTACCTGTGGGAACCAACCCGCGGCCGGAGAACAACCACACGCCCTGCGTGGGACGTGTTCAAGATCTCGCTGCCACCGGTTCATTAGTCACATGCTCTGGCGCCTCCGGCGCCGATGGCCATCATCCGAAGCGTCGAGCGAGCGCGTCGCGCGTCGCTTCGAATCCGCGCGTGCCGAGCGCAGCTTCGACGAGCGGAAGGACGAGACGCTCGCGCTCCGTCTGCGTTTGCGCGCTGAGGATGTGGTGCTCGAACATTCCGATGAACCTGCGATGCGGAGCGATCGCGCGATTGCGCATGATGCGCTGCGGCTCCATCGCGATCGATGGGCGCGCCTCGAGCTCGACGACGAGCCGGCGATACGTGAGCGGGAACCGCGCGAGCTCCGCGTGGCGCGATGCGAGCGACGCGATTGCTTCGAGGATCCACGGATTGACGGGCGGCGCCTCGAACACGGATGCGACGGCTGCGTCCACTTCCGCCGCCGCGTCGCGATTCCGCTCGAGCAGCGATGCCGCGAGCACGATACCCGCCTCGCACAGGAACGGATCGCGTTTGCGGATGAGCGCGACGACCGGCGCGACGTGCTGCGCGGAGAATCGAAATCGCGCGAGCTGACGCACCCACTCGCCGTCCGCAAAAGGCAACTCCTCGTGATCGACGAGGAGCGCGAGCGCTTCGTCGAGCAAGACATCGGCGCGCGCGTGCCACGCCGCGAGGAGATCATATTTCGGCGAAGTCATGTTCCCCCGATGCGTTGCGCGACGCGAAGAATCTCCGCGCGGCCTCTGCGTGCAGAGGAAACGCGAAGACGTCGTCGAGACCGCGCGGACCGAACACGAGACCGCGCGCGAGCGTCTCGTGGTTCGGGGCGAGCGGCGCGAGCCCGCTCGAATCGACAGGCGGCGCGAGCGAGAACAAGAGAACGCGATTCGGCTTCGGCCGGTCGACGTGAACCAGAACGGCTCGAGCGTCTTCGCGTCGACGACGACCGAAGTCTCCTCGCGAAGCTCGCGCGCCCCGCCCTCCGCCCACGTCTCGTGCTCCTCGAGGAATCCTCCGACGATCGCGAGCTCCCCGAGACCCGCTCGATGCCGCGTCGCACGACGAGCAAACCTTCGCGCGCGCGGTGTCGCACGGGCAACAACACGACCGACACGGGAATCGGATTCGCCCATGTCTGCATCTTGCAGCTCGCGCACGTGCGCGGATATTCGAGCGTGGCGAACGGCGTGCCGCGAATACGGAACAGAACGAGACACGCGTCATGCGCTCACGATACCAGCGGTGCGTCACCCGTGACGCATGCACCTCGCGCGGGGTCGCCGAAAGCGGTCACGCGTGACGCACGCAAACGCCTATTTTCAACATGTTTCGTGTGGAACGCGACTTGAAGAGGAAGCGTGTGGAGGTTCCATCCCATGCGCCACTCATCGTTTCGGGCACTCTCGATTCTCTTCACGTTCGGGCTCTTCGCGTGCAGCTCCGCTCCCGCGAGCCAAGGCGACGCAGGCAAGGCGGGCGACTCACAGGCGAGCGCCCCGCAGCCGGCGCAAGTGAGCATCGAAGCGTCGTGTCCGAGCACGACCTCGTGCGGCGGCGCGGTGGAAGGCACATGGAGCTACACGGGCGGTTGCGCCGAGCTCGATCTCTCCGGCTTGACGAGCGCGTGTCCCGGGGCGTCGATCACGAACACGTCGGCGACCGTCACCGCGCAGGTCGCGTTCGCAGGAGGCAACGTCTCGCGCGCATACACGGTGACGGGAAAAGCGACGCTCGACGTCCCCGCTTCGTGCTCCGTGCCCGCCGGCGGATGCGCCGCGGTGCAGAGCGACATGGCCGCGGGCACCACGACCGCGTCGTGTGCGGACGACGGGAGCAGTGGATGCAAGTGCGACGTGACCACCACGCTCAGCGACGAAGGCTCGACGACCTACACGGTGCAAGGCGACACGATCGTCACGGGCGACGGAAACGAGTACGCTTTCTGCGTGCAGGGAAACGGCATGAACTACAGGCACACGAACGGCTCTTCGCCCGAGCAGGGTTCGTTCACGCTGTCGAAGGAGTGAGCGAGTGCGCGCGAGGCAAGCGATCGTAGCGAGTGTGACGAGCGCGCTGCTCGTCTCGTGTCTCTACGACTGGAGCGTGGGCGGCGAAAACAAACCGCCGCCAGGCGACGCGCAAGCGCCCGTTGGCTACACGTGCGGGGGCGACATCTGCAACGGAACGTGCGCGTCGGGCGGGTGCAGCTTGGCCTGCTCGTCGGGCGACGTGTGCAACGGATCGTGCGCGGGCGGCGGATGCGACTACAAGTGCCCGGCCGGCTCGACGTGCAACCTCTCTTGCGACCAAGGCGGCTGCTCGGTCGAATGTGCGGCGGGCGCCGTGTGCAACGTGTCTTGCAGCGGAGGCGGTTGCTCGTTTCAGTGCGACGGGACGTGCAACGACACGTGCACGGGGGCGGGCTGCTCGTGCACGGGCGCGGGGTGCCATTGAGAGCGCGCGCGACCCTCGGCGCGATCGCCGTCGCGATGGCGCTGGCGCACGCGGCCCACGCCGACGACGATCGCGCTCGAGCACGCGCGGCGTACGACGAGGGCACGCGCGAATACGCGCGCGGCGAGCTCGCGAAGGCCGCCGCATCGTACGCGCGCGCGGACGCGATCGCGCCGAGCCCCGTGGCGCTTCAAGCGGCGCTCGACGCGTGCGTGAAGGCCGACGACGCGGTGCTCGGCGCGGAGCTCCTCGAGCGCGCGCGATCGCGAGACGCGAGCGGCGCGCTCGAGGCGTCCGTACGCGCCGCGGAGGCGAAGCTCGCGCATCGCGCGGGCCGCGTGAAAGCAGCGTGTCCCGCGGCGTGCACGGCGACGATGGATGGCGTCGCGCTCGACATCGGACGCGCGCGCTGGGTCGCGGTGGGGACGCATGCGATCACGTTTTCGATCGATGGCCGAAGCGAGGCGCGCGCCATCGACGTCACGGCGGACGCGGAGGTCGCGATCGAGCCATCGCCGCCGCCGCAAACACCACCGACGATCTACACGCGAACCGACGTGACGCCGCCACCGCCGCTCGTGACGATCGCGCCGAGCGAGCAACCCATCGCCCTGCGCGCGCGCGCGAAGGGTCTTCCGCCGGCGGTGTTTTGGGCGAGCCTCGGCGCGACGGTGGCGCTCGGCACGGCGTCGGCGATCCTGCTCGCCGTGACGCAGTCGACGCACGACTCGTTCGTCTCGCAGTCGTGCGCCACGCAAACGACGGCCTCGTGCAACTCGCTCGCGAGCTCGGGCACGGCGACGATGGCCACGGGCGACGCTCTCCTCGGCGTCTCGATCGCAGCGGCCGTGTGGACGATCGTCGCGGGAGCCCTCACGCGATGGCACGCGACGGTCGAGGTGGCCCCGAGCACGCATGGCGCTGCGATCTTTTGGAGAATGTCCTTCTGACGTAGTGTTCTGGGATGGCGACGGAGCGGCGGAAGAGCGACGCCCGCTACGACATCTTGTTCAAGCTGGCGTCGGGCGGGATGGCCACCGTTTACGTCGGCGCCGCGCGCGGCTCGATGGGCTTCCGCCAGATCGTCGCGATCAAAGAACCCCATCCGCACCTGCTCGATGATCCGAGCTACCGCAAGGAGCTCGTGGCGGAGGCTCGGCTCGCGTCGCTCATTCATCACGTGAACGTCGTCGACGTGCGCGACGTGTACGTCACGTCCGGCGAAGGCGGCACGAAGAGATCCGGCTCGTGATGGACTACATCGAGGGCGCGTCGCTCGGCGAGCTGCTCGTGCTCGCCAGCAAGGCGAACGAGAAGGTGCCGGCGCGCGTCGTCGTTCGCATCTTGCTCGAAGCCTGCGCGGGGCTTCACGCGGCGCACGAGCTGCTCGACGAAAAGGGACGACCCGTCGGGCTCGTGCATCGCGACGTGTCGCCGCAGAATCTCCTCATCGGCATCGACGGCGCGACGCGCGTGTCCGACTTCGGCGTGGCGAAGGCGACGGCGATGGCCGTGACGAACAGCGGCATGCTCAAAGGCAAGCTCGCGTACATGTCGCCCGAGTACGTTCAAGGGCGCCGCATCGATCGCCGCGTCGACGTCTTCGCGCTCGGCGTCGTCGGTTGGGAGGCGCTCGCGGGGAAGCGGTTGTTCCGCGGCGAGAACGAGGTCGAGACGGCGCAGCGGATCATGACGCACGAGGCGCTGCGCGTGTCCGCGGGCGCGCCGGAGCTCGCCGCGCTCGACGACGTGTTCGTGACGGCGCTCGACAAGGATCCGGAGCGACGCTTCTCGACGACGCGCGCGTTCGCAGCGGCGCTCGAGTCGTGCGCGGCGCGCGCGGGGCTCGTCGCGTCGCACGCGGAGGTGTCGGAGATCGTCAAACGCGTCGCCGCGACGCAGCTCGAGGCGCGCCGCGCGCAGGTGCGCGAGCGGCTCGCGTCGGAGCCGGGATTTTTGAGCTTGATGGGCGCGGAGCCGCCGAGCATTCCGTCGAGCGTGCCGTCGAGCGCGCCCTCCGCCGCGCCGGCCGCGGTGGCGACGACGGAGATCGATGCACCGGTGCTGATCCCGAACGTCGCCGCGCCCGCGCACACGGCGGTTTATGGAAGCGCGGAGCCAACGACTTCGGACGCGCTCGCGCCCGCGGGAGTCCCGTCGCGCGCGCGACCGCTCACGGTGGTCGTCGTCGTCGCGGGCATCGCGCTCCTCGCGGGTGCGAGCGCGGTCGTGTTCGCAACGCACAAGCCGCCGCCCGTGAGAGCTGCCGCGTCGGCAGAGAGCCCGCTTCCGACCGCGTCGATCGCCGAGCCGGCGATCGCGTCGCTCACGTTCACGGCGCACAGCGCGGATGTGGCCAGCGCGACGGCCTCGATGACGACGCGCACGACGCGACCGCGACTCGTGCCGAGCGCGACCGCGACTGCGACCGCGACGACGCCGGCAGCGACCGCATCGGGCCCACCGCCGAATCCTTATCTTTGAGAGTATGATCGACCGATGCCGTTTTCGCTCGACGAGACGGAGCGCACGCAAGGTCCGATCGCGTTCGTTCGCGTTCCGCAAGTGACGCTCGTCGTCGTCGAAGGCGCGTCGCGCGGCGCGACCGCACGCATGCAAGGCGCGCCCATTCGCGTCGGCTCGTCCGAAGCATGCGCCCTTCGCATCGACGACAGGCGCGTGTCGCGCGTTCACTTCGAGATCGAAGCGACGAACGACGGCATCGCGCTGCGCGATCTCGGGAGCACCAACGGAACGTTCGTCGACGGCGTGCGCGTTCGCGACGCCGACCTCGCGTCGGGCAACGTCATCCGCGCCGGCGACTCGTCGATTCGCGTCGACGTGGACGCCGCTCCCGCGAGCCTCGCGCTCTCCGCACGCACGTCGTTCGGCGAGCTCGTCGGGTCGAGCGTCGAGATGCGCATGGTGTACGCGCTGCTCGAACGCGCCGCAAAGTCGGACGCGACGGTGCTCCTCCTCGGCGAGACGGGAACCGGCAAAGACGTCGCCGCGCGATCGCTCCACGCCGAGTCCGCGCGACGGAGCGGTCCGTTCGTCCCCGTCGACTGCGGCGCGATTCCCGAGAACCTCATCGAGAGCGAGCTCTTCGGTCACGTGCGCGGCGCGTTCACCGGTGCGGTCGCGACGCGAATCGGCGCGTTCGAAGAAGCGAACGGCGGGACGCTCTTTCTCGACGAAATCGGCGAGATGTCGCTCGCGCTCCAACCGAAGCTCTTGCGCGCGCTCGAGACGAAGACGATCCGCCGCGTCGGCGAGACCGCGACGCGCGCGGTCGACGTGCGCATCGTCGCCGCGACGAACCGCCCGCTCGCGCGCGCGGTGAACGCGGGGGAGTTTCGCGAGGACCTCTACTACCGGCTCGCCGTGATCGAGATCGCCATGCCCACGCTGCGCGCGCGCCGCGGCGACATCGCCGAGATCGCGCGACGCTTCTACGAGAAGACGTCGGGCGCCCTGCCGCCCGCGGATTATCTCGCGCACCTCGAGACGAAAGCGTGGCCCGGCAACGTGCGCGAGCTGCGCAACACGATCGAGCGCGACATCGCGCTCGGCGTCGCGTCGGGGAGCGCGCTGCCGACGACGCCGCCTGCGCTTCCATCCGGCATCGAATCCATCATCCCGCTTCACATGCCGCTCAAAGAGGCGCGCGCGGCGTGGGCGCGCGCGTTCGAGAGCGTCTACGTTCGCGCGATGCTCGAGAAGACGGGCGGCAACGTTTCGCGTGCGGCAGAGGCAGCGGGCGTGTCGCGTCGATTCCTGCAACGCATGCTCGTGCGTCTCGGCATGCGCGACGACGATTGAGGTACGATGCGCGCATTCCCAATGACGCTTCATTGGCACACCGCCGCGCGCATTTGCATCGCGCCGCGCAACTCGACCGACGTGAAGGACAACCGCGGCCGCTGGCGCTACAGCGAGTGGAGCGGCATCAAGTACATGGTCGATTGGGCGAAGCGCTCGCTTCGCGCAGACGATCCGGCAATCGCCGCGGTGCTCGCGCGCGTCGTCGAATTCGAAAACGCCCCGACCGCGCTCACCGATGACGAGCTCGCGGTCTTCGCCGTGGCGACCGGCGGCGATCGCACGTGCGAGTGGCTCGCGGAGCACTTCGGGACCGCACGCGTGGCGCCGCTTCTCATCACGCCTCGCTTCGAGAACGTGGACGGCGTGATCAAACCGGCCAAGAAACGCCCGAACGGCGACATGCTGCGCATCCTCTTGGCGTCGGAGCGCGACGCCTCGGTGCGCGCGAAGTGTCGCGAGCTCGCGCAGGCCACGTGGGACGCCGGCGACGTCGAAGTCCACGAGCACCTCGCCTACGCGTTCTTCGACGACGAGGCGTGGCGCGCGCAGGCAGCCGCGGAGATCCTCGACCAAGCGCCGAAGTTCGACTCGAGGCAGCTCGCGATCGTGCGCGACAAGGACGCGATGCGCACGCTCGTCGCGCGCGCGACGAAGAGCGACGCGATCGCGTACCCCGAGATCGTCGCGTCGCTCGGCGAAGACGCGCTCCCCATCTTGCTCTCGCTCGCGCCCGCCGCGACGGGCCACGCTCGCCGTTTGTCGCACGCACTCGCGATGAGCGTCATCGTCAACGAAACGTCCGCGAAGCACCTCGCGAAGCAAATCTCGAATCCACCGACGCGCAAGATCATCGGCGACTACTTCACGCACGACAAGAAGCTCGCGGCCGCAGTGCTCCCCGCCGCGAGCGAGGGCGCATCGCGGAACGCAGCGCTCGCGAAGGAGCTTCTCATCAAGATCTGCGGCGATCAGACGAGCGCCGAGCCCGGCGAGACCGTCGCGCTGGACGATCCCGCGATGCCCGCCGTGCTGCGCGACGCGCCGTGGAGAAAAGGAGCGCTCGCGCTTCCGAAGCTCGGGCTCGATGTCACCACGTGGTCATCGCGCCTCGAGGTCTCGGAAGAACAAAAGAACAAAGCGCTCGCTGAGCTCGATAGGCAGCGCAGCGGCAAGCCGTACATGAACGCGGAGCAGCTGAACGAGTTCATGGGCGCGCAAGGCGCGAAAGGCTCGGTGTACTCGTTCCAGTTCGCCGACGCCGCCATACCGATCGAGACGGTGCTTGCCTTCTACAACGCCGGACGCTGGTCCGGCACGATCGACGTGCTGATGCTCGGCGCGTTCGGCGAGCGCGCGCTCCCCGGCCTGCGCCAGACGGGTCGCGCCGCGTACCTCGAACGCGAGGTGCGCGATCGCATCGACGACGCGGGCATCGCGCTCGGCCTCGCGACGGCGTGGCTCGCGCGACAACACACGTGGTCGTGGTTCGAAGCGCAGCCGCGCGCAGCCGCGTTCGGTTTGCTCGCCCACGTTCACGAGCCCAACTACCAGCACGCGTGCGTGCTCGCCCTCCGCAAGCTCGCGCGCCTCGGTCATCGCGAGACGATTCTCTCGTTCGTGCCGACGGAGCACACGGCGATGATCGCGGAGCTCCTCGATCGCGATGCGCGCCTCGACGTTCCCTCGCAATCCGTGAAGCTCGGGCAAGCGCCGCACGTCAAGCACGCGCGACTTCGCGATGGGCGAATGTTCGCCGACGACGCGCACGAGCGGGTCCTCGAGATCCTCTCGTTCTCGCCGATCGAAGAACCGTACGCAGGCCTCGAGGACTTGAAAGCTGCATGCGATCCGGACTCGCTGGCGGAGATGGTGTGGGACCTCGCCGCGTTCGCGGACAGCGCCAAGCGATGGCGACAAGATGCGCTCGAGTGGATGCGTTGGTCGCTCGTTCATTTCGCGAACGACCTCGTGATTCGTCGCCTCACGCCCGCGCTCAAGCACACGACGATTCATAGCGTCCTCGAGCACCTCGCGATTCGCGGCGTGCGCTCCGCGTCGATGGAGATCGCGACCGCGCACGAACGCGGCGACGCTCCACACTCGATGCGCAACGTCGCGACCGGCCTCTCGACGTCCGTCGACGCGATCGTCGAGACGCTCCTGCCGACGACCGCGCTCGCCGAAGAGGGCACGACGTCGCTCGAATACGGCGCGCGCACGCTACAAGTCGGGTTCGACACGACGCTCGCGCCGATTCTATTTCTCGGCGAAAAGAGGCTCGCTGCGATACCGCGCGCGCAATCGTCCGATGATCCGATCGCGATTCGCCTCGCGCGCGAGCGGTGGGACGAGCTCAAAGAAGACGTGCGCACGATCGCGCGTCTTCGCGCTCGCGGTCTCGTCGATGCGATGCGCAGCGCTCGTCGCGTTCCCGCGCCGCGGTTCCTCGCGGGTTGGGCGAATCACCCGCTCGGCAAGCATCAAGCGCGCGCGATGGTCTGGGCCGTCGAGCGCGACGGCGCGCTCGTCACGTTTCGCGTCGCGGAAGACAGCTCGCTCGCTGACATCGAAGACTCCGCACTCACGCTCGGCGACACCGAGTTGGTCCGCGTTCCGCACTTCGCCGAGCTCGACACGAAGACGCTCGACACGTGGGCGCGCACGTTCACCGACTACGGGCTCATTCAACCCGTCGCGCAGCTCGCGCGCACGCCGCTCCCGATCGCGGCGGACGACGACGCGAAGCAAGAGATCCGGCGCGAGCTCTCGCAGCCGATTTTCTACTCCGCGTTCCAGCGCGTGCTCAGCGAGCAAGGCGTGAGCAACTGGTACCAGATGAGCCGCGAGCAAGGCGCCGTCCAGCTCCACGCCGACACGAAGTGGATGAACAGCAAGACGATGTGCACGGGCTTTCGTCTCCAAGTCGTGAAGCCGCTCGCGGAGCTACACCCCGTCGAGCGCGCCGAAGCGCTCTACTTGCTTCGCTCGGTGCTCGAAGCGACCTGAGAAGCGACGTGACGGATTTCTTCCTCCGTGAGCTCCGGGAAAATCGGGAGCGCGAGCGTCGTCCTCGCGGCTTCCTCTGCGACCGGCAGGCTCGTGCGCGGCAGGTGCGCGAAGCACGCGTGCTCGTGGAGCGGGCGCGGGTAGTAGATGGCCGTCTCGATGCTCGCGTCCGCGAGGCGAGAGCGGAGCGCATCGCGCGCGTTCGAGCGCACGATGTATTGGTTGAAGACGTGCGCGCCCGAGCACCGCTTCGGCGTGCTCACGCCGGTCGCGCCCGCGAGGAGCTCGTCGTAGAGCGTCGCGTTCGCGCGCCTCTTGTTCGTGATTTCGTCCATGCGACGGAGCTTCACGCGAAGGAGCGCGGCTTGCAGCGCATCCATGCGGAAGTTGCCGCCGATGCGCACGTGATCGTTCTTCGCGACGGCGCCGTGCACGCGGAGCGACCTCACGATCGCCGCGAGCTCGTCGTCGTCCGTCGCGACGAGGCCCGCGTCGCCGAGCGCGCCGATGTTCTTCGACGGAAAGAACGAGAGACACGAGACGCGTCCAGCGACGCGTTGCGGCGCGCCGATCGATTGCGCGGCGTCCTCGACGAGCGCGATGCCGTGCTCGCGCGCGACGCGCTCGATGGCCTCGAGGTGCGCGACTTGCCCGAACGGATGCACGACGATGATCGCCCGTGTTTTCCGTGTGATCCTGCGCGCCGCGTCGTCTGCGTCGAGACCGAAACAGCACGGCCTCACGTCCGCGAAGACCGGCGTCGCGCCCAAACGCGATGCCGCCGTGGCCGTCGCGATGAACGTATACGCGGGGCAGATCACTTCGTCGCTCGGCCCGATGCCGAGCGCCATCAGCGACGCGAGCAGCGCGTCGGTGCCCGACGACACGCCGATCGCGTGACGCGCAAAGACGACGCGCGCACACTCGCGCTCGAACGCTTCGACCTCTTCGCCGAGGATGTACTTCCCGCTCTGGAGCACGCGACGAAACGCGGCCTCGAGCTCTCGGTCGTCGCGCACGTCGCGGCGCAAGTCGACGAATGGAATGCGCATCATGCTTCGTCGAGACAGCGGAGCACGCCGCTTTCTTCGCGGTACCTGAGCTTGCCCTCTTGGCACGTCATCACGCCGTCCGCGTCGGGGTTCTCGAGGCGATGGCCATGCTTGCTCATCCAACCGACGCGACGCGCGGGCACGCCCATCACGAGACCGAAGTCGGGGACGTCGCGCGAGACGACCGCGCCCGCCGCGATGAACGCGTAACGACCGATCGCGACGCCGCACACGATCGTCGCGTTCGCGCCGATGGTCGCGCCGCGCCGAATGAGCGTTCGTTCGTATTGGGCCTTGCGGTTGATCTCCGAGCGCGGGTTCGACACGTTCGTGAGCACGCACGACGGGCCGAGGAACACGTCGTCCTCGACGGTCGTGCCCGTGTAGACCGACACGTTGTTCTGGATCTTCACGCGATCGCCGATCGTGACGTCGTTCGACACGTTGACGTTCTGCCCGAGCACGCACGAGCGTCCGATCTTCGCGCCGCGCTGCACGTGGCAAAAATGCCAGATCTTCGTCCCCTCGCCGATCGTGCATGGCTCGTCGACGTAGGCCGATTCGTGGATGAATACGCCGTCGTGCATGGCCGTCGAGCGTACCATGGCGATCATGGAGGTCGGCACGCGCTTCGGACGCTACGAGATCCGCGCGCCGCTCGGCACGGGCGGGATGGGCGAGGTCATGCTCGCGTTCGACACGATGCTCCAGCGTCTCGTTGCGCTCAAGATCGTGCGGCGCGACAAGAACAAACCCGAAGCCGTCGCGCGGCTCTTCTCCGAAGCGCGCTCGGCCGCGGCGCTCAAACATCCGAACGCGGTGACGCTCCTCGACGCCGGCGAGATCGACGGCGTCCCGTTTCTCGCGATGGAATACATCGATGGCCAAACGTTGCGCGCATACGTCGGCGCGAGCGGGCCGGTGACGCTCAAGCTCGAGTGGCTCAAACAGCTCGCGAGCGTGCTTGCCGCTGCGCACGCCAAGAGCATCGTGCACCGCGACGTGAAACCCGAGAACGTGATCGTCGCGAAGGACGACGGCCAAATCCGCGTGCTCGATTTCGGCATCGCCAAGCGCATCGTCGCGGTCGACACGTCGGCGCCGACGTCGGACGTTCCGATGAGCGTGCGGACGGCGGAGGGACGCGTCGTCGGAACGAGCGCGTACATGGCGCCGGAGCAGCGCGCCGGCTCGACGCCAAGCCCGCTGTGGGATCAGTGGGCGTGGGGCGTCACCGCGTACGAGCTTTTGAGCGGAATGCGTCCCAGCACCGGGGACGTTGCGCTGCTCCACGCGTTCTTGCGCGAGGTGCCGGTCGAGGTGAGCTTGACGATCGCGCGCGCGATGTCGATCGACCCCGCGCAGCGCCACGCCGACATGGCCGAAGTCGCGCGCGCGCTCGGCGCCACGACGGGCTCGCTTGCGATCCTGCCCGAGCCGAATCCGGGCGCGAAGAACGTCGCGACGACCGCCGCGCTCCACGCGACGCCGCAGCAAACCTCCACCGGCAATGTTCGTCGCTCACCGATGCCCATCGTCGCCGCGGCGGCCTTCGCGGTTGGCGCGACCGCGGTCTTCTTCGCCGCGCGTCGCGCGCCATCGCCCACGAGCGCTCCGAGCGTGAATGTGCAGAATACACCCATCGCGTCTGCAGCTCCGAGCGCGAGCGCGACTTCCGCAGCCGACACGCACGCGGTCGCAGAGCCCGCTCCGCAAGCGAGCGCGCGGACTGCCGCGACGACGTCGCCTGCGCTCGCGGGCGAGCTCGGGTGCTTGTGTCTTCCGGTCTCCGGCAGCACGGCGACCCTGTGCGCGCGAGAGAAGCTTGGTCCGTCTCTCTGCAAGTGCACCAATTCGTCCGGTGTCTCGCTCTGCAAGACACCGTGGACGAACGACGACTCTCCGACGTGCGCAGACGAGGTCTACGGCAAGACGCTCACCGCGAAAGACGGCGACCCGTGTGACGGCTACACGGGCGACACGACGCGCGCCGGTAAGCTCATCAACACGCACGAGCCGAACGGCACGCTCTCCTCGTGTCTGCCCTGCACGGCCGGCGACGCGTTCCTCGGCATGGAGGGCGCGAGCTGCTCGGGCTTCCGCGCCGACCGCAGCCCGGCGCAAGGCACGGTCGACTGCGACAACCTCCGCTACGCATGTCGCAACGGAAACGCGCGCGCGTGCGCCGAGGTCACCCGTCGCGGGCGGAAGTGACGATGCTCGCCGCGGCGCGGCGTTGACAGGTGACAAAAAACGAAACGCGCCGCATCTCGCGATGCAGCGCGTTTCCCTTCTTCTGGCGTTCGGCTCAGTTCGCCGGCGCGGGCGCCGCGGCTTCGCTGGGCTTCGGCTTCGGCATTTCTTCGAGCGCGGCCTCGAGCACCTGCTCCATCTTCGTGACGAAGACGAACTCGAGATCGCTCTTCACCTCGGCGGGCACCTCGTCGAGGTCCGCCTTGTTTCGATCCGGAACGATGACGCGCTTGATGCCCGCGCGGTGTGCCGCGAGGACCTTCTCCTTCAAGCCGCCGATCGGGAGGACCCGGCCGCGCAGCGTGATTTCGCCCGTCATCGCGACGTCGTGGCGCACGCGGATGCCCGTGAGCATCGAGGTGAGCGCGGTGAACATCGTCACGCCAGCGGAAGGGCCGTCCTTCGGCATCGCGCCCGCGGGGATGTGGATGTGGATGTCGCGCTTGTCGAGGAAGTCCTTGGCGATGCCGAACTTCTCCGCGTTGGCGCGGACGTAGCTGAGGGCCGCTTGCGCGGACTCCTTCATGACGTCACCGAGCTGACCCGTGAGCTGCAGCTTGCCGGAGCCGTACATGCTCGTCGCTTCGATGAAGAGGATCTCTCCGCCGACGCTCGTCCATGCGAGGCCCGTCGCGACGCCCGGCTCTTCGGTGCGCTCCGCGACTTCCGACGAGAAGCGTTGCGCGCCCAAGAACTCGCGCACCTGCTCTTCGGTTTCGATCTTGCGTGGGCTGAGGTCGCCCTCGGCGATCTTCACCGCGACGCCGCGGATGACGCTCGCCACTTGGCGCTCGAGCGTACGAACGCCCGCTTCGCGCGTGTACTGATCGATGATGATGTCGAGCGCCTTGTCCGTGATGTCGAGCTGCTCTTTGGAGATGCCGTGCTCCTCGAGCTGCTTCGGGATGAGGTGGCGCTTGGCGATCGCGAGCTTCTCGTTTCGCGTGTAGCCGGGGATCTCGAGGATCTCCATGCGGTCGCGGAGCGGAGCGGGGATCGGGTCGGCGATGTTGGCCGTCGCGACGAACATCACGTTCGAGAGGTCGTAGGGGATCTCGAGGTAGTGATCCGCGAAGCTGAAGTTCTGCTCGGGGTCGAGCACTTCGAGCAATGCGGCCGCGGGGTCGCCGCGGAAGTCGTGGCCGATCTTGTCGACCTCGTCGAGCATGAAGACCGGGTTGATGGTTCCGACCTTCTTCATGCCTTGGATGATTTGTCCGGGCAGCGCGCCGACGTACGTGCGGCGGTGACCGCGGATCGCGGCCTCGTCGTGAACGCCGCCGAGCGAGATGCGGTGGAACTTGCGACCGAGCGAGCGCGCAATCGATCGACCGAGCGACGTCTTACCGACGCCGGGCGGACCGATGAGACAGAGGATCGGACCCTTCTTGTCCTTCTTCAGCTTGCGAACGGCGAGGTACTCGAGGATGCGCTTTTTCACCTTCTCGAGGCCGTAGTGATCTTCGTCGAGCACTTTGCGGACTGCCGCGATCTCGAGGTTGTCCGGGGTCTGCTGGTTCCACGGCAGATCCATGATCCAATCGAGGTACGTGCGGACGACGGTGTACTCCGCCGAGCCGACCTGCATGTTGCGGAGGCGCTTGAGTTGCTTCTTCGCGACTTGCTCGGCCTCTTGCGGGAGGCTCGCCTTGGCGATGCGATCCTCGAGACCGTCGAGGTCGCCTTGATCGCCGTCGTCCTCGCCGAGCTCCTCTTTGATCGCCTTGAGCTGTTGGCGGAGAACGTACTCGCGCTGGTTCTTGCCCATCTCTTCTTTGATCTGCGAGTTGATGCGGTCGCGCATCTTCAAGATCTCGAGCTGGCGCGTGAGAAGACGCAGCACCTTGCGGATGCGCTCTTTCACGTCGACCGTCTCGAGCAGCGCGGCCTTCTCGTCGACCGGCGCGTCGAGGTTCGCCGCGACGAGATCCGCGAGCGCGCCAGGCGCTTGGATCGAATCGATGAGCGAGCCCGCTTCGCGCGGCAGCTCGGGCATGAGCTGGATGACTTGCTTCGCGATGTCGCGGAGGCTCATCGAGAGCGCCTCGGCCTCGTCGTCGCCGACGGGGGCTTCTTCGAGCCGCTTGATCTTCGCCTTCATGTACGGCGCGCCTTGCGTCACATCGCTGAGCTGGATGCGCGTGAGGCCCTGCAAGATGAGCGAGTAATTTCCGCTCGAATGCTTGAGCGCCTTCAGCACGCGCGCCGCGCAGCCGACCTGATGCAGATCGTCTTGGCCGGGATCGTCGGTCGACGGATCCTTCTGCGCGAAGATCGCGATGATGGGCGACGTCAGATTGTCGACGTCTTCGACGAGCGCGACCGATTTCTCGCGGCCCACGTCGAACGGGGCGACCGCGCCCGGAAAGAGCACGGCATTGCGAATCGGAAGCACCGGCAGCTCATCGCCGAACACGACCGGTTCGTCGTCACGGCCTGCGGGCGGCGGGGGAGCTTTCTTCTCAGTCATGGTGGGACCTTCCTCGTCTATCCAATGAACTAACTCGGAAGCTAAACACCGAGCAAGGTCCGCGCCAGCCACCTACCCTTTTTTCTGGGTGCGGCGGAGCAGGCATTAGAACGCGAAACCAGCGCCGGCGCCTGCGTTCAAGTTGAAGTAGACGTTCTTCGCGCCGAAGCCGAGGTTCACGAACTGCCCTGCTGAGAGCTCGATCGGCCTCACGAGGAGATAGACGCCGCGGAAGAAGAAGAGCTTCCCTTCGATTCCCACGCTGAAGTGCACGCCGGCTTGCGGGCCGTCGAAGAAGTAGTTGATGCCGATCGTCGAGAACGGCGCGACGGTGAGCTCGAAGCGGCCGTTGCGAAACGGAAACGCCAAGTCGTAGCCCGCGCGGATGACCGTTTGCCCGATCATGTAGTGATTGCGGCCGATGTCGAAGCCTTGGCGAAGACCGAGGACCAAGCCGTCGTGTCTGCCGGTGAAGTGGTAGCCAAACTCGACGTCAGGGTGCCAATACGTTTGCGTTCCCGCGAGCGGGAGGTCCGTCCACACGCCGAACGAGGCGAGCTCGCCCTGCACGTAGAAAGGACCGCGCGTCGAGTCTTCGAACGCGCGCGCGGGAGACGCCGTGAATGCGGCGCCGAGTGCAAGGGCAGCGCTGAAGGCGAGCGAGCTCGAACGCATGAGTCGGTCTTATACCGCATCCGGTGGTATTCGTGACGCGTGGAGCTTGGGATCGACTTTGGGACGACGCGGACCGTCGTCGCGCTCGCGGATCGCGGGAATTATCCCGTCGTCGATTTCATCGATCACGAAGGCGACGCGGCCTCCGCGATCCCGTCGATGGTCGCCGCGCGCGACGGCGAGCTCCGCTTCGGTTTCGACGCGGCCGCGGTGACGAACGATCCGACGTTCACCGTGATGCGCTCGTTCAAGCGAATCTTCGCGACCGAGAACGCCGGGCCGTCGCACGTCGTCCGCATCGGCGACACGGTCGTGACGTTCGGCGAATTGCTCACCGGATTCTTCGGATACGTGCGCGACGCAATCGTGAAGCGGTCATCGCGGCGGCGCGCCAAGGCAACCGAGCTTCGCGCGGCGGTCGCCGTGCCCGCGAACGCGCTCGGCGCGCAGCGGCTCACGACGCTCGACGCGTTTCGGCGCGCGGGCTTCGATGCGCTCGCGATGCTCAACGAGCCATCCGCCGCGGGCTTCGAGTACACGCATCGCCATCGCAGCACGCTCACGGCGCGGCGCGATCTCGTCATCGTCTACGATCTCGGCGGCGGAACGTTCGACGCATCCGCGGTGCGCATGAGCGGCGCCGCGCACGAGGTGCTCGCGACGTGCGGGCTCGCGCGGCTCGGCGGCGACGACTTCGACGAGGTGCTCGCGCGCACGGCGCTCCTTCAAGTCGATCGCGAGCTCGCCGAGCTCCCCTCGCGCTGCGCGCGCTCGCTCCTCGCGCAATGTCGCGACGCGAAGGAGCGGCTCCAGCCGAGCTCGCGGAAGATCGTCGTCGATCTCGAAGATGCGCTCGGCAAGCTCGCGCCCAAACCCGAGGTCGTCTTGCCCGCCTCTGATTTCTACGAAGCGTGCGCGCCGCTCGTCGAACGAACCATCGCGGCGATGGCGCCCGTGATGACGCGCTTCGAAGCGGAGGCGCGCGAGCCCGATCTCGCGAGCATCGCCGGAATCTACGTCGTCGGGGGCGCGAGCGAGCTCCCCATCGTGGCGCGCACGCTCCGCGATCGCTTCGGTCGTCGCGTGCATCGCTCGCCGTATCCGTCCGCGGCCGTCGCGATCGGGCTCGCCATCGCGGCCGATGGCAACGCGGCGCTCTCGCTGGTGGATCGCTACGCGCGTACGTTCGGCGTGTTTCGCGAGGGCGGCGCGGGTCGCGAGATCACGTTCGACGCGATCTTCGCGCCCGACACCGCGCTCCCCGCGCGCGCGCAAGGTCCGCTCACGCGCACGCGCGCGTACCGCGCCGCGCACAACGTCGGGCGCTATCGCTTCTTCGAGTGCAGCGCGGTCGACGCATCGGGCAAGCCCGGCGGCGACATGACGCTCTTCGGCGAAGTGTGCTTCCCGTTCGACGCGAGCCTCGCGGAGCGCGACGCGGCGGCGGTCCGAGTCGAGCGCACCACGGATGGGCCGCGCATCGAAGAGCGCTACTCGCTCGACGAGCGCGGGATCGTCGACGTCGTGATTCGCAACCTCGACGCGGGATACGAGCGCACGTTCCGACTCGGAACGTGAGTTGCGGGGAGCTCACGTCGCGCGCGGAACGGACCTCGCCGGATCGAGCGTGTGGAGCGCGAGGCCCGTCGGAACCTTCGGGTGAAAGAACGTCGACTTCTGCGGCATGACCTCGCCGGCCTCCGCGACCGCGCGCACTTGGGCGACGGGCGTCGCGGTCATCAAGAAGAGCGCCTGCGCGCCGTCTTTCTTCGCGAGCAGATCGGCGAGCGCGGCGCGCGCGTCCTGCGGATATCGAATGTTCGTTTTCTTCTCTTGTGCTTCTTTCGAGATGCCGAGCAAATTCTCGAGCACGCCCGCGTGAAGCGCGGCGACGTCGGTGACGCGTAGCGCGGGGTTGAGCGGGCCGAGCGTGGGGTGCGTGGCGAGGTCGACGTCTTTCTTCATCGCGAGCAGCGCGGCGCGACCGTCGGGCGCGACGACGACGAACGCCGGGGTCCCCGCTTGCGGGGATGAGCCTTGACGCGTCGGAGCTTCCTTCGCGAGCCACTGAAGCAGCGTCTCTGCCGTGGGTCGATCGTCGCGACGCATGATGATGAAGAGCGGCTGCGCGTTCGCGACGAGCTCGTCGAGATCGAACTTCGGGATCGAATGAATCAATCGATGCGTCGGAAAGACGACCAAGTTCGGATCGTCGCCGTTGACGAGGAACGTCATGAAGTATCGATTCTCGGCTTCGTCCGGCCCGCCGATCTCGTCGCGGTAGTGAATCGCGGTTTCGTAGCGGTGATGTCCATCCGCGATGAGGAGCGTGGATTTTCTCAAGTTGTCGACGATCGCGACGAGCGCGTCTCGCGCGGTGACCTTCGCGAGCACGTGGTGAATGCCGTCGGGCGTCGCGAACTCCGTGACGACGCTGCCCGTTTCGAGCGGCGCGTCGAGCTCGCCGCGGGGATCGGAATAGAGCATGAAGCCCGGCGAGAGCTGCGTCTTCGTCGCGCGAAAGAGCTTGAGGCGATCTTCTTTGGGACCCGAGAGCGTGCGCTCGTGCGGGAGGACGACGCGATCCGAAAACGGATGCAAGCGCACCGCGGCGAGAAAACCGCGCCGCGTGATCGTCTGGGTACCGCCGCCAGGCGGGAGAAAGCTCTGATCGTACCTGTAGAACGCGGGCTCGTTGTCGCGCACGACGACGCCGCTGGCGATCCACTCGTCGAGCAGCTTCGCCGCGTTCGCGTATTTCGCGTCACCCTCGCCTTGCGGCAGGATCAATCGAACGACGTTGTTCGGGTGGCGCGCCGCGAGCTCTTGGCGCTCGGTCTCGGAGATGACGTCGTACGGCGGAGCGATGAGGCTCGCGAGCGGTGCGCGATCCAAATCGTAGCGGAGGGGCGTGAGCGGTGCGATTTCGGCCAAGGCGCAGACCATCTTCGCACGTTTTCACGCCCCGCGGATGCCTCGCGCGCCGATGTCGGTTCGGTGGTGCTCGCCGTCGAAGTGGATGCGCGAGACCGCGCCGTACGCGCGATCGCGCGCCGTCTTCAGATCGTCCGCGGTCGCGGTGACGCAGAGGACGCGCCCGCCGCTCGTCACCACGCGATCGCCGTCTCGTTTCGTTCCTGCGTGAAAGACGTTCACGTCCGCGGAGGACGCCGCATCGAGCCCGGTGATCGCGTCGCCCGTTCGCGGCTTCTGCGGGTACCCGCTCGCCGCCATCACGACGCCGAGCGCCGCGCCCTTCTTCGTGCGGACATTCGCGGGCATTTCGCCGATCGATGCAGAATGCAACAATTCGAACAAGCTCCCGTCGACGAGCGGAACGAGCACGCACGCCTCCGGATCGCCGAAGCGCACGTTGAACTCGAGCACCCGGGGCGTCGCGGGTGACTGAATCATCAGGCCCACGAAGAGGACGCCACGAAACGGGTGGCCCTCGCTCTTCATCCCGCGGAGCGTGGGAACGACGACGCGCTCTTCGACCGCGCGCGCGATCTCGGGCGTCACGATGGGCGCTGGTGCGTACGCGCCCATGCCGCCCGTGTTGGGTCCGCGATCGTCGTCGAAGACGCGTTTGTGATCTTGCGCGGCGGGCAGCGAGAGGAATCGTTCGCCGTCCGTCAGCACGTGGAAGCTCGCCTCTTCGCCCGGCAAGACCTCTTCGATCACGACGCGCGCCCCCGCGTCGCCGAAGACGCGGTCGCGCATCGCGGCGCGCACCGCAGCGAGCGCTTCGTTCGCGTCCTTCGCGACGACGACGCCCTTGCCCGCGGCGAGCCCGTCGGTCTTCACGACGAGCGGCCTATTTGCATTCTGCACATATCGTTCGGCTGCGTCCGCGTCGTCGAACGCTTCGAAGTCTGCCGTCGGGATCGCGTGGCGCTTCAAGAAGCGCTTCATGAAGACCTTCGAGCCTTCGAGCTCGGCGGCCGCGCGCGACGGACCGAACACGCGAACCCCTTCCGCTTCGAGCGCATCGACGACGCCCTTCACGAGCGGAAGCTCCGGACCGACGACGACGAGGTCGACGCGTTCACGCTTCGCGACGAGAACGACCGCGGCCACGTCATCCGCGCGGCCCTCGACATTTCGCGCGATCGACGCCGTCCCCGCGTTTCCGGGCATCGCGAGCACCTCGCACCCCTCCGATGCCAAACGCCAGACGAGCGCGTGCTCGCGCGATCCCGATCCCAAAACGAGCACGCGTTTCACTGGCAGGGAGTTTTCCACGAACGCGGTTCTTTGCGTATTCTGATTTCGTGAGCGCCCAGAAGCCCGTCGCCATCCGCATCACGCGGCCGTATCAGACGGAAGACGAATTCTTCGCAGCGGAGCTCGAGACGATCTCGCGCACGGGCGTGACGCTCGTCGGCGCGCAGCAAAGGCCCGATGGAGTCGTGCTGCGCTTCGAGCTCACGCTCGCATCGGGCGCGCCGCTCATTCGCGGCGAGGGTCGCGTCGTCGGTTACAAAGCCAACGCGTTCGGCGGCGAGCCGGGTCTGTCGCTTCGCTTCACGCGGCTCGACTCGAAATCGAAGTCGCTCGTCGATCGCGTCGGCGCGCTTCGCGACGTGAAGCGATCGATTCCGCCGCCGCCCGCGTCCGCTCCCAAGGCCGAAGCCGCGCCCGCGCCTCCGCCACCGCCTACTTCTTCCGCCGACGCCATCATCCCGATTCTCACGCAGACCGCGGAGATGCAAATCTCGCAAGCCGTGCTCGAGCGCGCCGACGCGATGATCGCCGCGCAAGCGCAGCCGACCGTCGCGCGCGCCGTCGCCAGACCACGCGATGACGATCCGGATCGCGAGGCGGTGCTCGCGCGTTTGCGCAGCCGAAGCGTGGAGGCGGCTGAAATCGAGCGGATTCTCGCCGACGGCGCCGCGCGACGACGCCGCTGAAAAAGCGTACACTGCTAGGACGTGAACGAGCGCCCGGAGCAAAGGCTCGAGCCAGGACATCGGCTCGATCGGTATGAGCTCCTCTGTCCCATCGCGCAGGGCGGAATGGCGTCCGTGTGGCTTGCGCGGCAACACGGAAAACACGGGTTCGAGAAGCTCGTCGCGGTGAAGACGATCCTTCCGCTCTTCGCGAACGATCTCCGCTTTCAGCAGATGTTCCTCGACGAGGCGCGCATCGCATCGGGCATCGAGCACCCGAACGTCGCGCAGATCCTCGACCTCGGCGAAGAGCACGACGTGCTCTACCTCGCGATGGAGTGGATCGACGGCGACTCGCTGTCGAAGCTCTTTCGCGCGGCGGAGAAGACGGCGCAGCGCCTCCCCGTCGGCATCGTGTGCCGCATCCTCGCGGACACGTGCGCGGGACTGCAGGCAGCGCACGAGCTCCGCGACAAGAAGAACGAGCTCTTGAACGTCGTGCACCGCGACGTGTCGCCGCAAAATATTCTGGTGAGCACGAAGGGACAGGCCAAGCTCATCGACTTCGGCATCGCGAAGGCGCGCGATCGCGTCGCGGGCGACACGAACACGGGACTCTTGAAGGGAAAGATTCTCTACATGGCGCCGGAGCAGGCGCTCGGCAAACCCGTCGACCGCCGCGCCGACATTTGGGCGATCGGCACGGTGCTCTATCACATGCTCGCGGGCGTCCCGCCGTTCGAAGGCGAGAACCAGCTCGCGACGCTGAACCTTCTCGCGCAAGACAAACCGCCGCCGGCGCTTCCGCCGCACGTGCCGCCCCAAGTCGCGGACGTCGTCATGCGCGCGCTCACGAAAGACGCCGCCGAGCGCATCTCGAGCGCCGAAGAGCTTCAGCGCATGCTCGAGCAAGCGATGGCGGCGAGCGGACACACGACGCTTCACTCGGACGTCGCCGCGTTCGTGAACAAGCAGCTCGTCGATCGCGTGGAGTCGCGGCGCAAAGCGGTGGACCTCGCGCTCGAAGCGGCGAAGCAACGGCAACAGCTGCAACAGATGCTCAAGCCGTCGAACCCCGATTCGGCGAGCGGCATCGGCGAAGCGTTTCGCACGCGCACGGCGCAGACGCCGTCGGACGTGCACATCGAGGCTCTCGTGACTGGGAGCGACGTGCCGAGCTCGGCGACGCTCGGATCCGCGGCGGTCGTCGCGCCGCGCAACAGCGTGACGCCGCGCGGGAAGCGATTCGCCATCGTCGGTGCGGTGATGGGCGTGTGCGCGCTCGCCCTTGCGATGGCGATCGGAGTCGGGCTCGCGCGATCGACGCAACGCACGACGGCCTCGCCTTCGCCGCCGCCTCCCGCCGTGACGACGGCGGTCGAGACACGGATTCCGCCTCCGCCTCCACCAACCGCGACAGCCACCGCGACCGCGACGCCACCGGCGACGGCATCGACGATCGCGGCGGTCACCGCGACTCAAGCGCCGACTGCGACGGCGACGACCGTGCGCGCCGCGACGCCCACAACAACGACGAAGCCGAAGCCAACGGCGACGTCGAAGTCGACAGCCACCCCGAAGAACGTGGATGATGGCTTCTGATGCGTCACGCCGCAGCCGCCATCGTCCTCTTCTTCGCCGTGAGCGCGTCCGCCACCGAGCCGAGCCCCGCGGATCGCGAGTCGGCGCGCGCGTACATGACCGAGGGTCGTCAGAAACGCGACGCGAGCGATTTCAAAGCCGCGCTGCGCGCGTTCCAAGCCGCTGACGCGATCATGCACGTGCCGACGACGGCGTTCGAGGTCGCGAAGACCGAGTCGATGATGAACATGCTCGTCGAAGCGCGCGATGAAGCGCTGCGCATCGCGCGAATCCCTCAGGCACCCGGCGAGCCCGCGCCGTTCGCGGAGGCGCGCGCCGCCGCGCAGAAGCTCGCCGACGATCTCGAGTCGCGCGTCCCATCGATTCGCGTGACGCTCAAGAGCGGTCCCGAGAGCGCGACCGTGACCATCGACGACGTCGTGCTCCCCGCGATCGCCGTCGGCTTGCCGCGCAAGCTCGATCCCGGCACGCACGTCATCGTCGCCAAGGCGGGCGCGATCGAGCGACGCGTGAGCGTTCAAGTTCTCGAGCGCGAGGCGAAGGAGGTCCCCATCGACCTCGCGGAGGTCGCGGTGAAGCCCGCGGTCGTCACACCGGTGATCACCACGACCACGACCACGTCGACGACGAGCAGCGACGCGCGGCCTTCGCGCTCGGGCCCGTGGATGACCGTCGGCATCGCGACGCTCGCGGCGGGTGTCATCGGCATCGGCGTCGGGAGCGTCACCGGCGTGATGTCGCTCTCCGAGACGAGCACCATCAAGAATCAGTGCAACGGCAACGCGTGCCCATCGAGCCAAACGAACGCGCTCTCGGACGCGCGAACGCTCGCGATGATTTCGGACATCGGGTTCATCGCGGGCGGCGTGCTCGCGGCGCTCGGCGTGACGTTCATCGTGATCGGCGCGACGAAAATCGTCCACGGTGAGCGTGGGCGCGGGCCCGGCGAGCATGTTCGTGATGGGCACGTTTTGATCTACGGGAGCTTCGCGGGCGCGTAGATGTTGACCACCACACCTACGGGGAGCGGGAGCTCGATCGTTTCGATGTTGCGATCGAGGCGGCCGTAGTCGCGCGCCGTCGCCACGATGTGGCGCTCGTCGGCGCGCAGCGTGGCGAACGCGCTTCCGTCGTCGCCGCTGCACTCGATCGCGAGATCGCTGCCCGGTCTTCGCGCGCATCGATATGGAAACGGAACGGCGAAGAGCTGCTTGTGCGTTTGGAGCGCCGCGACGACGAGGACGGCGCGCACGCTCGTCGCGCCTTCGCCGAAGCTCGGGTCGGGTCCTTCTTCGAGCTCGAGGCGCGCGTCGATCGCGATGGGCGTTTGCGCGCTCGCGGGCGCGACCGGCGCCGTGACTTGCACGGTCGGCGGGGGCTCGCACGCGACCACGAGAAAGAACGCGAGCGCGCGCGGCACGCGTCTCATCGTTTCTTGGCTGCGCGCACGAAGCGCTTCGCGAGCGCGAAATCGACGGGGCCTCCCGCGCGGCGCGCGCGCTTGATCGCCGTCCCGACGAGGACGCCGTCGCATCGATCGAGCAGCGCGCGGACCGTCTCTTCCGTCGCGCCGCTCGCGACGTACACCGGCGCGCGAGTCGCGCGGCGCACGCGGAGCAAATCCTGTTCGTCCGGTGGCGCGCCCGTCGCGACGCCCGTCACCAAAATCGCGTCCGCGTGTGCGCGGTCCGCGAGCTCGGCGACTTCTTCTTCGATAGGCCGCACCGCGATGGGCGCGGAGTGCTTCACGTCGACGTCGGCGAACACGCTCACGCCCTTCGCGATCGCCGCGCGGAGTCGCATCACCTCGGCCGCGCGTCCTTCGATCACGCCTTGATCCGTCAGGCGCGCGCCCGAGAGCACGTTCACGCGAACGAACGACGCGCCCGATGCCGCCGCGACGGCGAGCGCCGAGCCCGCGTCGTTTCGGAGCACGTTGATCCCGAGCGAGAGTCGCGGCGCCGCTTCGCGCACGGCGATCGCGCATGCGGTCATCGCCGCGGTCACGACCTTGGGCGCTTCGTCTTTGTAGAACGGCGCGTCGCCGAAATTCTCGACGATGATCGCGTCGAAGCCCGCTCGCTCGAGCGCGCGCGCGTCGCTCCGCGCGCGATCGATCGCGGCGCGCATCGCATGGCGTCCCGCGCGCGGACTTCCGGGCAACGCGGGCAAGTGGCACACCCCGACGAGCTTCACGGACCTTGATCCGGTGGAGCCGTGCCGCGCGGCTCGGGCGCGATCGGCCCGCCGTACGAAGGATTCGGTTGCGGATCGAGCTTGCCGAGCAAACCTTGCAAGCGAAATGCGTAGAACCCATCGGCGCGGTGCGCGCTCTTCATCTTCGGCACGAATCGATCGACGTCGCCACCCTTGGTCGAGCCGGCCGCGCCGAAGAGCGCCTCGGTGAGCTTGCTCTTGCTCCGGTAGCTGTCGTTGATCTTGAACTTCATGTTCACGTCGACGGTGCTCTCGCTGGCGAGATCGCGCATCTGGACTTTTCCCTCGCCCGAGAGCTCGAGATCTTTTCCGCCCGCCGAGAGCTTCGTGATCTTCAGCACGCCGTCTTTCGCTTCCGCGGTGAGCGAGAGCGGACCGACGGCGAGCTTCGGCCAGTCGAGCGCGTTCTTCAGCTTCGCTTTGCCGTCGCCGATCGCGACGTCGGCCACGTCGAGCGTGAGGGTCCCGCTTCCCTTCGATGCTTTCTGCTCGGGCATCACGAGCAGGAGCTTTCCCTTCGCGTGGCCCTCGACGGGCAAGCCGAGCAAATCGGTGAGCGCGTTGATCTGCGTGAAGTCGACGCCCTCGAGCTCCGCTTCGACGCTCCGCTCCTTCGCGCTGTCTTCGAACGTGCCATCGATCTCGCCGCCGAATGCATCGATGTGAAAGCTCACGTCGGTGTGACCGATCATCGCCGAGAGCACGCCGATCTTCGCGCGCGCTTCGTCGATCTTCATCTCGCTCGGCGCGCCGCCCGGCTCGCTCGGCGCGCTCACGATGCGAATGCCTTTGATGCGAACGCCCGTGAGCCACCACCCGCCGACTTCGTCGATCGAGAGCTGCTGCTGCCCGGGGCCGGGATGCTGTTGCGAGTTGAAGCTCGCGACGATGCGCTCGCGCACCTTCTCGTAAGGAAACACGAGCCGAAGACAGAGGACGAACATGAACAAATAGAAGAGCGGGTACGCAACCCACTTGCCGTATTTGCGAAGGAGCTCCTTCCACCGATTCACTTGTTCCTCTCCTTCGGTGCGCGCGCGCCCGCGTCCTTCGCGTCGGCGCTGGGCTTGTCGTTGCGATCGTAGGCGGAGATGCCGAGCTCGACGTCGTACGAATCCTGCTCGCCCGTGCGCCGTCGCAAGTTGAGGCGGTTGATGGCGATGGGCGTGCCCGCTTGCTCGAGCGACTCCATGAATTTCGAGATCGACAGCAAACCAGCCTTTTTCAGGTGGATCGTGGTGCTTCGCTCCGTGTAGTGCTTGCCGATCGGGAGCGGCGGACGGTCGACGGAGTCGGTCACTTCGAGCTTTTGTTTGCGCGCCATTTGCTCGAGGTAGCCGCCGAGCTCGGGGGCTTTGCGCGCGTAGCGGTTCGTGATGGCGTCACGCTTCGACTGCGAGGCGCGCATCTGCGCGCGCGACGCTTGCACCGCATCGATGGCCTCGCGGAGCTCCGTGTTGCCCGAGCGCTTCGACGCGACCCACGACTCGAGTCCGATGGGCACGCCGAGAAGAAGAATGCCCGCAGCGACGACGGCGAAGATCTGCGCGAGCCGCTGCTCGCGCGCGTTGAGGCCGAAGCGTTCGAAGAAGGGTTTCCGTTGCGCCATGATCATTTCCCCGCTGCGCTGGTCGCGCTCGACGCTGCGCTTCCGGACGCCGATGAGTCCGTCTTCTTCTTCACCGCCTTCACGTCCTCCGGACACTTCAGGTCGAACTCGATCACGTATTTCTGTCGCTCGCCTCCGACGACTTGGCTGATGCGCGTGTTCTTCACGTCGGAGAAGCACTTCTCGGTGGCGAGCGACGTCACGATGGATTGCGCCTCGGTGATCGTGCCGACGATGCCGTGAACGACGATGTGGCCCTTCTGCACGTCGAGCTCTTCGATGTCGTGCGTCATCGATTGCGGGATGTGCTCGCTGAGGCGCACCATCACGTCGAACGCGTCGGCGTGCGCGAGGGGATCTTCTTCCGTCGCGTTTTGCGCGGCGAGGAGCTCGGTCGCGTGCTCGGCGCTCGTCGTCTCTTCGCCGAAGACTTCTTTCGTCACGTTGCCGAGCGCCGCTTCGAGGGTGGTGCGCTCCTTCGACGCCGCGTAGACGCCCGTGCACGACGAGAACACGAAGCTCACGGCGATCACCGCGCCGAGACCGACGAGCGCGGGGATGCGATCGCGCATCCATCCGTATCCGCGCTCGTACGCGAGCGGGCCTTTGCGCATGTCGAGCCCGCCATCGCGCGAGGAGAGCGATAGTGCCAGCCCGATCGAGACTGCGTAGAGCGGGAAGTCGTTCGCGATGCGACCCACGCGCTCGCCGAGCTCCATCGAGAGCGCAGGCATGCGCACGACGGGTCGCTCGAGCTCCGCCGCGAGGAACGACTCGGCGCCCGACACGAACGCGCCGCCGCCGCACAGGTAAATCTCGTTCGGAAGCACGCCGCCCTGCGCGCGGAACGCGGCGAGCGACAGACGGATTTCGCGCGCGAGCCTCGCCGCCGTCTGTGGGAGACCTTCGGTGCCGAGCGAGAGCGTGCGCGCGAAGACGGGCTCGCCGCCTTGCATGAAGAGGAGGTCGCTCGTCTTCGTTCCGAGATCGAGCAGCGCAACGGTCCCTTCCGCGCGGAGCTCGGCCGCATACGGCGCGAGGTTCGCGAGCGGAAACGGCCCCACGCCGAGCCGCTCGGGCTCCGTGCCGAGCGCGCTCTTCACGAGATCGACGCGTTTGCGCGCGTCATCGACGCGCGTGACCGCGCTGAGAACGGCGAGGCCTTCGTCGTTCGTCGCACCCTCGATGACGCGGTAATCGAGGATCGCGTCGTCGAGATCGAACGGGAGCTGCGACTCGAGCTCGAACGGAAGGACCTCGGCGAGCTGACGCTGCGCGCTCTCGGGGATGCGCACCGTGCGGAGCGTGATCTCGGTTCCGGGGATGGCCGTCGCGACGCCGTCGGCCGCGCCTTGACCGAGCGCCGCCTGCGACGCTTCGCGAATCGCCGCTGCGCGATCTCCGTCCGGAGGAATGGGCGCGGAGCCGAGACCTTCGAGCACGAGCTTGCGATACGCGACGCGGAGCACTGCCGCCTTCACGCTCGTCGTGCCGATGTCGATTCCGAGATACCTGGCCATTCGCTCTTCCTTTTAGTCGATCCGAAAATAAATCACGTTGCCGCCGGTCGCCGGCATGGTGATGGGCCCACTCGCCAGCGCAGAGGTGGATGCGGGTGGCGGGCTCGTTGGTGATGCGCTCGGCGATCCGGCCCCGCCTGTCGGCGCGCCCGTCAGATTCGGCGCGTTTCGAAAATCCACGACCTCGACGACGCGCAACCGCGTTTCGCGTTTGTATCCTTTGATGACGCCGACGGCATAAATCGAAAACACCTTGCTCTCGGTCGTGATCGTCTTTGCGAACTCCGCCTCCGAGAGGAACTTCACGGGCGTCATGCCCATGCCTTTGAGGATGCCGCCCATCGGACCCGAGCCCTTCATCATCGCGATGAAGTCGTTCACGGTGCCGAAGAGCGGAGCGCCCATCGTCATGGCGCGCGCCATCATCATGCCCGAAAGGAACATGCCAGCTTGCGTCGGATCGGTGCAGATCGTGGCCGTCGGCGCGCCCGAGCACACGACGCCGAGGAGCGTTTGCGCGTTCGCGCTGTTCACGTTCACGGCGCCTTGTCCCCACACCGTCATCACGCGCTTTTCGGGCTTCGTCGGATCGGGATCGACGAACGTCGCCCAGAAATCGTCGGTGATGCCGCGCACCATGTGGAGCTCCTCGAGTGAATCGTATGGAGCGTTCTTACGACGATAAGGTTTGACGGCGAGTAGTTGGTAATACGCGTCCTCGACGCCCGCGCTCGGTGGCGCGTTTGGCGTTTGCATGTCGCAATTCATCGCGAGCTCGTCGACGTCGGCCCAGTCGATGATGGCCGCGCAGATGGTCATGCGATCGTGGTAGTTGCCTGCCGAGTCGCGCTGCTCGAATAGCGGGTTGTATTGCGGCGGCGCCATCAAGCCCATGAGCTCTTTGGCGAGGCGGATGTGAGCGATGTCGTTCGACGCGCCGAGGTTGACGTCTATCTTGGCGTCCTCGTCGACGATCTTCACTTCGAAGCGACCCGCGGGCAGGCCGAGGTTCTTGCCGGTCCCAAAGCTCACTTTGATGGAGGCCGCGAACTCGTCGTTTGCGGTTTTGTCGTTGAATGGCGCGAGCAACTTGTCCGAGAACTCCCAGACGGGAAGCTGCGGCGGTGCGCGCTGCATCATCGCGAAGAGCGGCGCGATGGCCTGTCGAATCGTTGGTTCCATCGAGATGAGAAGCCTCGAGAGATTGACCGCCGAACGAGCATTGTATTCCGCTTGAACGCCATCGCGATCGGCCATCGCGCTCGCGAGCGTCGCGCTCGTGTCCGCCTGGAACTCCGCGAGCATCATCGTGAGAATCGTGAGCGCGCCGAGCACCATGATGAGAGCGATCCCGCGCTTGCGCGACTTGCGAGTCTTCTTTCGCGGTCTCATTGCGGGATCCCGAAGGTGAGAGGCATCTGCATCGGCATCATGAACTTGGTCGTGTATGTCGATTGCAAACCAGCGGGCACGTGTTTGAGCGTGAGCGTGAGCCGTACTTCGAGCGGCAACCGTCCTTGTTGGCCGAGCGCTTGGGTCGTGTCCCACGCCTCGAGCCACTGACTCGTTTGCGGATCCAGATAACGCACGTCGAAGCTCTCGATGTCTTCGCAGAGCACGTTCACGACGCCGCCGCGCTTCGCGTCCATGTCAGCGGGCGTTTGCTCGCGTCGCACGAGATCCATTTTTTCGTCGACGTTCGGATCGGGTGAAGCGAAATAACCGATCTCGGCTTGGTCCGACTCATGGCTCTTGGCTTCGACACGGCGATGCGCGAAAGCCTGAAAATCCAGACGATCGAACGGCTGCGCGTTCTGGCCGATGAACGCGACGACGCGCGTTTGGAGCGCGACGTTCCCCGGGTTGTGCATCGAGAGAAATGCGCTTTGCATCTCGCGCGTGATGCGCAGAACGGCGGAGCGGCCTTCGCGCGCTCGCTCCCCGCGGATGCTCTCGGCTTTCTTGCCATGGGCGAGCGAGTCGAACACGCCATAGAGGAGCACGCCGATCATGGTCAGCACGGCGAGCGCGACGAGCACTTCGACGAGCGTGAGGCCGCGGGAGCGAGAACGATTGCGCATTAGAACGGCGCTCCTGCGGTTCCGGTCCGCACCGGCGGCGCGCCCTTCACCGGCGGCGCACCAGATCCGGTTGGAAGCGGACCGCCTGCATCGCCGAAGAACCCGCCCTGAAATCCACCCGTCTGCGGGTTCGTCACGTATTGCGCGAGAACGAATTCGACTGGGTTCGGGCCCTCTTTCCAATGCACCGTAACGGTGATCTTCCGAATGGAAGCTTCCATCATCGGCTTCATCATCGGATAAACGATCCCCATCGCCATATCGACGAGACCCGACGCGCCTCCAGTGCCCGCCGCCGGTCCGAGCATGGCGCCCATCGCGCCGAGCCCGCCGTCGAAATCGAGCGTCGCCGTCGAGCCGCCATCATTGAGGCCGAGGAGGCTCGCCGCGCCGGCGTCGAGATCCGTCGCGCTCGTCGGCGGATCCGGCATGATGATTTTCTCTACTTTGTAATCGCAAGAATACGTCGTTAGGTCGGTTGCCTCGCAGCAGATGACGCCATTGTCGATGTCGTCGATCGCGGGATAACCGAGCTTCATCAACTTTTCTTCGAGCTCGGTCATCTTGCACCGGGCGAGCGTCGTGGCTTGGCCCATGTTGGCGGCCTTCTTGTTGCTCGCCGCAAGCCCGGCCTGCGCAGCCAAAATGCCCGAGATCATCAACCCGAAGATCGCGAGCGCGACCATGACCTCGAGAAGGGAAAAGCCACGCGACTTCATGGCGAGCCCTGATCGACGCGTTCGGAGAGATCCTTTTCGTCCGTGATGGTGGGAAAAGAGATGTTGCCCGCTTTGATGACGGCGGAGCCGGTGAGGGGCGCGACGACGAGCGTCTCCGCGTCTGCGTCTGCGAGCGAATCGCCTTTTCGCAACACGACGTGCGCGCGCTCGGTCAGCCCGCCAGGCCAGAAATACAAATATGCGCGCCCCTTCGTACGTGCTTCTTCGTCGTGGGCGGTCTGCACCGCCCTGAACTTGATTCCAAACGGGAGACCTTGATCCGACCCGCCTTGGTTGTCGCCTGCCGCGTACAAGCCTGGTTTGACCTTGTGAAACGTCGCGCGCGGCGCCTCGGGGCCATGGACGAGTCGTGCCGTCTCGGCGAGCGCTTGTTGCTCCGCGGCAGTGACGGGGTCTGCGCCGCCCGTGCCGGTCGTGTCGTGCGTTTGGACGAGCATCGGCTGCTCGGACTCTTCGAGCCAGAACTTGCTGTTGTCGATGTCGAACACGATGCGCTCGCTGCGCGCGGTGACCGTCGCGCGCACGTACGCGACGCGAATGAGGCCCGTGAGCGCGGTCGCGCTCTTGTGCAACTTCGCGCTGGCGAGCTGCCCCGACCCCATCACGACGCCAGCCAAGAGCAGCGTCACGATGAGAAGCACGATGAGAATCTCGACGAGCGTGACAGCGCGCTGGTGCGCACGAAGCGCGCGAGGCTTTGGGCTTTGGGCCTTGGGCTTTAGGCGAAAGAAAGTGAAAACAGGAAGATCGGGAAGATCAGAAGAATGGAGTGAGGATTCCCCCCCAACTCTTCTTCCTGATCTTTTGATCTTCCTGTTCATCTTTCTTCCTAAAGCCCAAGGCCCAAAGCCCAAAGCCTCTCTTCACTGCTTGGCCGGTGTGTTGTCCGGGAACTTGATGTCGTCCTGCGTGCCCTCTTTCTTGTCCGGGCCCCAGCTGATCACGGAGGTTGCGTCGTCGTCGCATTGGATCTTGTAGGGATCGCCCCATGCGTCGTTGATGTCGCTCGAGGCCGCGAGCTCCTTCTCCTCTTTGAGGCGTTGGACCGTCGGGCAATCGTTTCCGTGATTCGCGCGCCACGCTTCGGCGACGGCGTGAAGCGCTTTGAGCGAGTTCTTCGTGTTGTCTTTTTGCGCTTGTTGGAACTTCGGCACCGCGTAGACGGCAATGCCGCCCGCGATGAGCCCGACGATCGCGAGCACGATGAGAATCTCGACGAGCGTGACGCCGCGTGAGAGTGAACGGCGCAGCGCCTTGGAGAAATGCTTGTTAGTCACAAGAAGGGACTGCGTCCCTTCTCGCGCGCTTTGCGCGCTCACTTCCCTGCGGATCTCGCCTGCAGCTCGATCCCAACGGGGGGCTTTGCCCCCCCTGTCCCCCCCATGGGAGAACATCAACTGTTTTGCGATTCGCATATTCGTCTCCTTGATCATCATTCAACTCTATCGAGCCCACCGGCGATGCCGTCGGGTCCGTCACTTTCCAGATCGAATCCGGCCGCGTCGCGCCGGCCTGGACACGTGAGTCGCAAAGGGCGTCCCCACGCGTCGAGCGGGACGTCATGCAAGTAAGCCGCTGCGACCATTTCGTTCCAATCGCGCGGGCAATGCCCGGCGTGGTCGGCGCGATACTGAATCATCGCGTGAAACGCGGTGTCGATCGTCGCGCGCGTCGCGCGCACCGCGGCCGCGTGCTCTTCGCGCCGGCTGATCCACACGACGAGAACGATGACGGCGATCGCGCCCAAGATGAACCGCCCGCGCGTCCGCGCGATCGCACCGAGCAGCCCTCGCCGGCGCTCCCACGGGAAAAATACTTTTTGCGAGGTCTTCATCTTCTTACTGCACGAAGTCGTTCATCTGGATGAGCGGCATCAAAATCGAAAACGCGATGAAGCCGACGGCGCCGCCGAGAAAGACGATGATGAGCGGCTCGAGCAAGCTCGTCAGCGCCTGAACGCGCGTGTCGACTTGCGTGTCGTAGGCCTTGGCGACGTTCTCGAGCATCGTCTCGAGCTCGCCGCTCTTCTCGCCGACGGCGATCATGTGCGTCACGATCGGCGGGAAATCTCCGCTTCGTTTGAGCGGCGCGGCGATCGACTCGCCTTCGCGGATCGATCCGGCCGCGGTCTCGACGACCTTCTCGAGCTTCGCGTTGTCGAGGACGTTCTTCACGATCTCCATCGCCTTGAGGAGCGGCACGCCGCTTTGAAGGAGCGTCGCGAGCGTGCGAGAGAAGCGCGCGACCGCGAGCATGCGCGCGAGCGGGCCGATGAGCGGCGATTTCGAGGATCATCGTGTCGCGCCACAAACGCCCCTCGGGCTTTCCGAGAAACGCGACGAAGCGCGACAAGAAGACGCCGCCGAAGATTCCGAGACCGATGCCGATCGCATAAGCGACGAGCGACGACACCGCGAACGCGGCGAGGATGAGCGTGAGTGCGAACACCGCCGTCACGACGACCCACACGAGGCTTGCCGTGTTTTGCTGCGTGTCTTCCGCGCCGCTCTTCGTCGCCGGCTTCGTCATCGCTTTGCGCATCGACGTGAGCGTGCCGAGCGTGAGCACGAATCCGACGGTCTCGTTCGAGCTGACCACGTCGGAGATGAAGATGAGCGTCGCCGTGTACCAAGGCAGCGCTTGGCCGAGGCTCGCGAAGATGGATGTCACCTTCGGCACGACGGCGACCATCATCACGCTGATGAGCGCGGTGCCGATGATGATCATCAAAACGGGATAAGCGAGCGCAGCGGAGACTTTGCCGCGCAGCTTCGCTTGATTCTCTTGGAAGTCCGCGAGACGCATGAGCACTTGCTCGAGCGTTCCCGATGCTTCGCCGGCGGCGACCATGTTCACGTAGAGCGCCGGAAACACTTTGGGGTGCGCTTCGAGCGCCTTCGCGAGCGACTGACCTTCGTTCAATCGATCGCGCACCTGCGTGAGCACGCGCTGGAGCTCGGGCTTCTCCATTTGCATCGACGAGCGCCGAGACGGCTTCGACGAGCGGGATGCCCGCGCCGACGAGCGTCGCGAGCTGGCGCGTCATCATCGCGACATCGCCGACGCCGATGCGGCGGAAGAACCCGAGCGAAATCGATGTTGCGCGAAGCCTTCTGGCCTTGCGCTTTGGTGTCTTCGGTCGCGTTCGTGAGGAGAACGCCTTCGCGCTTCAGCGCCGAGCGCAAGACGCGTGCGTTGTCGGCGTCGCGGAAGCCGTGCACCTGCTTCCCGCTCGCGACGAGGACTCCGCGGTATTCGAAGACCGCCATCTCTTACTCCCGCGCAGTGACTGGCGCGACGGTACGCGCGGACACGGGTGGAGTCGAGGTGGATGACGGTGTCATGGGATCGACGTCTTCGCCCTTCGCGGCGAGGACCTCTTCGACCGTCGTCAGACCCGCGAGCACTTTGCGCGCGCCGTCGTCGCGGAGCGTGTCCATGCCTTGGTCTTGCGCGGCGCGTTTGATCGCTTGCGCGTCGGCGCTGCGGAGAACGAGCGGTCCGACTTGGTCGTCGATCAAGAGCAACTCGTAAATGCCGCGTCGCCCGGAAAAACCGGTGTTCGCGCATTTCTCGCAGCCGCGCGCGCGAAAAAACATCGGACGCACGCCGCGCTCGAGATCGAGCACGTCGCGATCGGGCGTGCCGCGCGGGTAGTAGCCCGTGCCCTCGCGCGTGCGGCGACGCCCGCGCCACGCGATGCGATCTTGCCCGAGCCCGAGCTCTTCGAGCTCCGAGTCGAGAGCCTCGTAAGGCTCTTTGCAATGCGGACAAAGAACGCGCACGAGGCGCTGCGCGAGAATCCCGATCACGCTCGAACGGATCAAGAAGGGCTCGACGCCCATGTCGATCATGCGCGTGATGGCGCCCGCCGCGTCGTTCGTGTGGATCGTGGAGAGCACGAGGTGACCGGTGAGCGACGCGTTGATCGCGATGTCGACGGTTTCCTTGTCGCGGATCTCGCCGACCATGACGACGTCGGGGTCTTGGCGCAAGAACGCGCGGAGCGCGCTCGCGAACGTCAAACCGATCTTCGGTTGAACGTGCACCTGGTGGATACCCGAGATCTCGTACTCGACCGGGTCCTCCGCGGTGAGGATGTTGATGTTCGGATCGTTGATGCGGTTGATGCACGCGTAGAGCGTCGTCGTCTTTCCGGAGCCGGTGGGGCCCGTGACGAGGATGATGCCGTCGGGCCTGCGGATGAGGGTGTCCATCAGCGCGTAGTCGCGCGGCGAGAACCCGAGATCGCTGAGGTCGAGGAGCACGCTCGACTTGTTCAAGAGACGCATGACGATGCGCTCGTATCCGCGGCTCGTCGGGATGGTCGAGACGCGGATGTCGAATCCCTTGCCGGCGATCTTCTTCGTGATGCGTCCGTCTTGCGGCAAGCGCTTCTCTGCGATGTTGAGCGCGCTCTCGATCTTCACGCGCGAGATGATCGCGTTCATGAAGTTTCGCGGCGCGCGACGCGCGACGTAGAGCTCGCCGTCGATGCGATATCGAACGATGACCTCTTCTCTTCGGGCTCGATGTGAATGTCGCTCGCGCGCTCTTTCATCGCGTGCAAAAAGAGGGAGTTCACCCAGCGAATGACGGGCGCTTCGTCGTCAGAGTCGAGGATGTCTCCGCCGCCCTCTTCTTCGTGCACCTCGCCGGCTTCGGTCTCGAGCTCGCCGCCGCCTGCTTCGCGCTCGAAGACGCGGTTGATGGCGTCGACGATCTTCTCGGCGGGCGCGACGATGCACTCGACCGGCTTGCCGAAGAGCAATCGCAAATCGTCGAGCGGCGCGGTATCGAACGGATCGGCGCAATACACGTGGACGAACTGATCGTCCTCGGCGAACGCGAGGAGCCGATGGTTCTTCGCGAACGTGATGGGCGTGCGCGTCGCGATCGCGTTTGGGATTTTCTCCGGATCGATCGTGAGGACGACCGCGAGCTGTGCTTCGTCGGCGACCGCGCGCGCGACCGCCTCGGGATCGACGAGCTGCTGGTTCACGAGCAAATCGGTCAGCGCCACGCCGCGCTCTTTTTGAACTGCGTAAAGCGGCTCGAGGCGATCCTCGGCGACGAGACCGCGGCGAACGAGCAGCTCTCCGAGGAATCGTTCTTCGCGCATCACTTCTCCATGCGCTCGATGTTGCGAACGGGCGGCGTCACCGTGATGTTGGCCGGCTTGCCCGCTTGCTCCGTCGGCGGCTTCGCTTCGGTGGATGTCGTCCCGCCGCCGGCGCCGGAGCGCATTTGCGACGGAAGATCGAGAGGCTCGCCCGGCGCGTGTCCGATGACGTCGCGCGGGCGCATGATCTCTTCGATGCGCTCGCGCTCGTCGACTGCGCGATACGTGGCTTTGATGTCCTCGAGGAGCCCGTTCGTGCGCGAATAGTCTTTGACTGGTTTGTAATCGTGATCTTCGGAGAATACGAAGTAGCGATCGAGGAACTCCTGGCGCTCTTGCATCTTGCGCTCGAAGATCGCGCGCAAATCCGCCTGCTCGCGAATGATGTACGGCGTGAGCACGAGGAGCAGATTCGACTTCTGAACGGTGTTCGTCGTCTGACGGAAGAGGATGCCGAGCAGCGGGATGTCGCCGAGGATCGGGATCTTCGTCTCTTGGTGCGCGAGGCGATTGCGCATCAGCCCGCCGATGACGACGGTCTGCTGATCTTTCACGACGAGCTGCGTGTTCGCCGTGCGCTTCGTGATCGGGACGACGCCGAGCTGGCCGATCGCGTCGCCTGCTTCGCTGATTTCTTCCGCGAGCTCCAAACGCACTTCGTTCGATTCGTTCAAGTGCGGCGTGATCGTGATCTTGGTGCCGACGTCTTGGCGCGCGGGCGAAGCGCCGAAGCCGAAACCGAAGCCCGTCGGCAGCGCCGTCGAGCCGCCCGCGCCGCCCGTCGGAGGCAGTCCGCCGATGTTCGTTTGAAGCGGGATGTTCTGTCCGACGTTGATCTCCGCTTTGATGTTGTCGGTCGCGAGGATGTGCGGCGTCGAGAGGACGTCGGTGTCGCCCGCCGTCGTGAGCGCTTGAAGGATCACGCCGAACGCGGGAATCGTTTGTCCCGTCACGTTCGCGCTCTCCGTTCCGGGGATGCCAGGTCCGCGCAAGCCGAGCGCGAGACCTTGGAGGATCGACGGATCGGATCCGAGCGGGCTCACCGTCTCGAGCGGATTGAGACCGCCGAAGAGAAGCGACTGTCCGCCGCCGATGCCGAGATCGCTCAAACCGCCGCCGTGAAAATTCAAACCGAGCTGCGTCGAGCGCGTCACCGAGAGATCCATGATGACGGCTTCGATGAAGACCTGACGGCGCGCTTGATCGAGGCGATCGACGACCGCGCGGAGCGACGCGAAATCGCGCAGCGACGACGTGATGACGATCGAGTTCGTCGCCTTGTCGGCGCTGAGCTTGATGCCGCCCTCGAAGACTTGCGTGAGGACGGGCGCCGAGTCCTTCCCCGCGCCTGGCCTGCCCGCGCCGCCGGCGGCCGTGTTCGATCCTTGCACGAGCTCGTTGAGCGTCTTCGTGAGCTCGACGGCGTCCGCGTGCTGCAGCGGGAGAACGTGAATCTCGCCCTCGCCCGTTTGCGGCACGTCGAGTCGCTTGATGAACTCGAGGATGCGCATGTAAGCGCGCTCCGTCGACACGATGATGACCGAGTTCGAGCGTTCGTCGGCGACGACCTTCGTCACGTGCAAATCGCCGACGCCACCGCCGCCGCCTTTGCCCTTCTCGCCGCCGCCTTTGAGCTCGAAGAGCTCGTTGATGCGCGACGCGATCTCCGCCGCAGACGCGTAGTGGATCGGCTCGATCCACATTTGGTCGCCCGCCGCGCCCACGTCGATCTCCTCGACGATCTGCATCATGCGGCGAATGTTGGCGCCCGTGTCCGTGATGATGAGCAAGTTGCCGGAGGCCGCTAACTGTGATGTCGCCGTCCTTCGATTTGAAGTGACCGAGCACGTTGCCGATCTCGTCGGCGGGCGCGTGCTGCAAACGGAGCATGCGCGTCACGTAGCGATCTTCGCCGGGCGCGGCTTGTCCCGCGTTGTACGTCGGCGTGGCTTGCGTCGCGATGCCGCCCGTCTCGACGATCTTCAGGAAGCGCCCGTGCGGAACGACGGTGAGCCCGTTCGTCTCGAGGATCGACAAGAACGCTTGATACGCCTCGCCGACCGTCACTTTTTGAGGCGCATAAATCGATGCTTTGATGTTGCGGACTTTGCCGCCAAAAATGAAGCGTTTGCCCGTGAGCTGGCCAATGACGCGTACGAGCTCGGCGAGATCCGCGTCTTCGAGCGAGAGCGATACTTTGTAATTGGGATCGCGCGGTTCGTATTCGACGCCTTGTTCGAATTGCGGGAGCGCCGCCGTGTCGCCTTGCGCTTTTCCGCCGGGGCCCGTCGTGCGCTGACCACCACCCGCGCCGCCGCCTTGTTGCGGTTGCGTCGTGTTGCCCGTCGTTCCTCCTCCCGCACCGCCGCCTCCAGCACCGCCGCCTTGCGTGGTCGTCGTTGGAGGAGCGCCCGGATTTCCAGTCGCCGCCGTGGTGGTCGTGGCGACGGTTGGCACGCGCTGGATCGTGCGCTGCGCGAAGAGCACGGTCGAATACGCACTCACGAGCGCGGTGACGGCGACGAGCGAAAGCGTGGATGCGCGCATGATCAGTTCTTGTTCGGTTTGACGGTCGCGCGAGCGCCGGGGATGCGCGGGTTGGCGACTGGCGTCGTCGCTTGATCGCCGGACTTGTCGCCCGCGGTGACGACGCGCTCTTCCTTGGTCGCGCCGCTCGGAGAAGACGACGGAACGGCGAAGAGCGCGACGGCGCTCAAGATCGCGAGAAACGCCGCGACGGGAACGACCATGAGGGCCGTCGTGCGAAGAGTCTGTTTGAGGAGCGGGGTCTCGGGATTCATTTGATGTTGTAATCCAGGTTCGTGTTGGAGCCTTTGCGGTTGATCGCGACCGTCATGTGATCGGCGGTGCGAAGTCGCGCGTAGGCTTCGAGCGCTTTTTCGGGCGAGGTCATGTCGAATCCGTTGATCGATTGAAGGCGATCGCCGTTTTCCATTCCGAGCGCGCCGAGGAGCGTGTCGTTGCGGACGCCGAAGAGGCGAATGCCAACGACCTTGCCGTTCTCTTGCTCGGGAACGATGCGCGCCTGCTTCATCAGCTCGGCTTGGTTCTCGAGGATCTTGTCGACGATGCCGCGGTCGATGTTGAACTCCGTCGCGCTGATGCGAACGATTCCTTTTTTGATGTCGTCCGGAACGGCGCCCGCGCCGCCCGCGGGGGGAGGTTGCGCGACGCTCGCGACGGGCGTCGTCGGAGGCGGGCCCTGCGGATTGAACATCGAAGCTTGGCAGAGCTGACCGCCACCCGAGAGCCACACGCGATCCCAACCGACGAACTTCACCTCTTTACCGGCGAAGTCACCGCCACGACGGCGAAGCACGCTCTTCGTATCGCCCGGGGCCTGCAGCGCGACGAACGACCAATCCGGATCCGACGAGGCGGCGATGATCAAGACCTTCACGCCGTCGCACGTGGGCGCGTTCGTCGGATCGCTCATGTCCACGGGGACTGCGATCGCGTTGTCGTCGCCGACGCCACGAAGGAGCGGTCCCGTCACCGAATCGAACGGGTTGCGCGCGAGGATCGGATCGGCGCTCGTCGCCTTTTGCGTTGCATTCGACGAGGCGGGTGCGGCCTTCGTCGCCATCGGCGGCGCGGAGAGTTGCTTGTCGTCCGCGCCGAGGCTCGCGCCGAAGAGGTTACCCACGCCACGAGCGCCGAAGAACGCGGCGACCGAGGTCAGCGCGAGCGTGGGCGCCCAAAAGTGGCGTTTGAGGAGTTGATCGAACGGCGTGGCCATACTTCAAAGGGTCCGTCTCTGCGAGCGACGTGCCATCACAAAACCTGCTATTTCCCGCGGTATTCCTTACTGAAGTCCGACAGCTTGTCCGCGATCCCCGTAGGATGGTTGGTGCGCTGACAAAGTGACAACCTCACGTTTGCGTTACGCTGCGAGCGTGTCGCGTCGCTCGGTCATCGTCGTCGTGATCGCGATCTTCGGCGCGTGCCGAACGTACGACGTCGAGTACACCGATAACGCCTGCGACGCGGGCGTGGGTCTGTGCAATGGGCAGTGCGTCGACACGGCGAGCGATCGAGACAACTGTGGTGGATGCGGCCTTGCGTGCGCTCCGAACCAATTGTGTCAGAGCTCGACGTGCGAAGACTGTCCGCCCACCAGCCCGACGGCATGTGGCACAACGGGCGCAACGTTCTGCGCGAACTTGCAAGCCGACTCGTTCAACTGCGGAGGGTGCGGCGTCGTCTGTCCGCATGCGACATCGTGCACAGATGGGACGTGTGCGGCTCCGGACGCATCGCAGGACGCGCACACGGATGCCGCCACGGCGTGCAACGCGGTCGTTCAGATCGGCGCGAGCGTCGCGGAGGTGTTCGTCGCGAGTGCGATGCCGGCGGTCGACGGCGGCTTCGTCGTCGACGGCACGTACGTCGTGACGGCCGCGTACGCGTACGCGGGCGCAGACAGCGGCAGCGGACCCACGGGCGCGACCTACTGCATCACGAACGAAGTCGCCGCGGGCAAGTACGCGCTCGTCGACAACGACATCGACGACGCGGGGAACGATGGAAGCACGGGCCGCGCGAACGGGTCGTTCGTCGCGAGCGCCGGATCGATCACGCTCACGCAGAGCTGCCCGTTCACAGGCACACTCGCGTACACGACATACCAAGCCACGCCGACGACGGTGACGCTTTATGCGCCGGACGGCCGAGCCCTCGTCTTCACGAAGCAATGAGGTCTCAACGGTCGTCGGAGACGCCATCGAGCTTGCGATAGATCGTGCGCGTCGAGATGCCGAGGAGCTGCGCGGCCAGCCCTTTGTCGCCCTTCGTGTGGCGGAGCGTTTCGCGGATGACGCGGAGCTCGAGCTCGTCGAGCGTCGTGCCGATCTCGAACGCAAGCGAGCTCTTCGCGTCGGGCGTGGCTTTGGCGATCGCGTCGGGCAAATCTTGCTCGGCGAGCACGTCGCCGCGCGAGAGAACGACGGCGCGCTCGATGACGTTCTCGAGCTCGCGCACGTTGCCCGGCCAATTGTAGTCGAGCATGCGCTCCATCGCGCCGCGCGTCGGCGTCATGCGCGCCTTGCCGTTCTTCGCGCAGTAGAGACCGAGGAAGTGATCGACGAGCAGCGGGATGTCTTCGCGTCGCGCGCGAAGCGGCGGCGCGGTCACCGAGATCACGTTCAATCGATAATAGAGATCCTCGCGGAAGCGACCGGCTTGAACCTCCGCGAGCAAATCGCGATTCGTCGCCGCGACGACGCGCACGTCGGCGCGCGTCGTGTTCCCGCCGACGGGCTCGTACTCGCCTTCTTGGATCACGCGGAGAAGCTTCACCTGCACCTGCGGCGAGAGCTCGCCGATCTCGTCGAGGAACAAAGTGCCGCCCGCGGCCTTCGCGAAGCGCCCATCGCGCCGCGCGATCGCGCCCGTGAACGCGCCCTTCTCGTGACCGAACAGCTCGCTCTCGAGAATCGTCTCGGGGATCGCCGCGCAGTTCACCGCCACGAAAGGCCCTTTTTGTCGCTGGCTCCGCTCGTGGATGTATCTTGCAAGCAATTCTTTTCCCGTCCCGCTCTCGCCGAGGACGAGCACCGTCGCCATGCTCGGCGCCGCTTGCGTCGCGACGTCGACGACGCGACGCCACGCGGGAGAGCTGCCTACGATTTCGCGCGTCGTCAGGAGCTTGAGCTCTTGGCGCAGCGACTTGTTCTCCGCGACGAGCTTCTGCTTCTCGGCCGCTTTGCGAACGCTCTTCACGATCGAGAGGCGCTTCAGCGGCTTCTCGACGAAGTCGTACGCGCCCTCGCGCATCGCCGACACCGCCGACTCGACCGAGCCATACGCGGTCATCAGCACGACCTCGACCTCGGGCGCGATCTCCTTCACCGCTGGTAGAAGCTCGAGCCCCGTCGTGCCCGGCATCATCAAATCCGTGAGCACGACATGAACGCGATGCGTCCGCACGATCTCGAGCGCTTGCTTCGCCGACGCCGCGGTGAGCACGCGCATGTTCTCGCGCTGGAAGATCTTCTCGAGCGACTCGAGGTTCGATCGCTCGTCGTCGACGACGAGGACGGTGATCGCGTCGGCGTCGGGTTGAGCTTGGGGTTGCGAAGGTTGGAGCGGTGAAGTGGACGAGCTGTCAAACACGTCGTCACTCTGTCATGGCCAGACAAGATGTCAAGTTCGGTGACGATCTGGCGTGATACGCTCGAGTCATGGCGCAGACCGGAAAAGGCGTGGTCGTTTCGTTTCAGAAGGAAGCGGGCTTCGGCAAGGTGAACATCGAAGGAACGGGAGAGCTCTCCTTCGATGCGGTCGTGTCGCTCGCGGCTTCCAAGGATCTCACCCCGGGCGCGAAGATCAACGTCGAGCTCGGGCCGTCGCGCATTCCCGGCAAGCTCAAGGTGACGAAGCTCTGGCTCGAAGGTCAGTCGAGCGAGCCCAAGCAAGGGTGATGATGCGCGTCGTCGTCGTCGTTCTCGCTTGTGCCGCGTGCGGCGGACAGATCAGCGACGACTCGAGCGCGACCGATGCGGCAGCCGACGCGACCGATGTGAGCGTGAAAGACTCGTCCAAGGTCGACGTCGTCGTTCCGCCGAACGATGGCGGAGCGTGCAACCAAGTCGACGTGGGCCTCGCACCGACGATCACGATTCAAGAGCTCGCAGAGTCCGCGCCGCCGTTCGCGGGACAGACCACGCCGCTCGTCGGCGGCGTCTACATCTTGAAGTCGGCCACCGTCTTCACCGGTCCGAACGGCGCGAGCGGCACCGTCGGATCCGTTCAAGCAGCGCTCCAGCTCACGAAGACGAGCGGCGGTTGGGACATCGAAGCCGCTGCCATCACGAACCCGCAAACCATTTCACGCACAAGCTCGATCGGAACGGAGCCCGCGAGCGGCGAGCTCGACATCACGGGGACCTGCCCTTCCGCGACGCCAACGCAGCACGCGCGCTACGCGTTCGTCGGCAGCGCGCTCGAGATGCAAGTCGACCAGAGCGGGACGACCATCGACGAGGTCTACGCGCTCATCACGAATTGAGCATGGCGCAGATCGAGGAGCGTCTCGGCGACCGCGTTCTCCGTCTTCGATACGATGCGCGCGGACGACTGACGGCGGCCTCGATCTCCGGCATGCAAACGCCGTGGCTCGAGCTCGATCCGAGCGTGCCGAAAGGCGAAGTGCATTGGAGCCACTTCGCCGACAAGAGCGTGTGGCGTGACGGCATTCACTACGAGAGCAGTGGCGGGCCTTGGGAGTCGGAGCGCGAGACGCGAAAACCATACGAGCAGTTCGCCTCTGAAGAGCTCGAAGCGATGCGCGTTCGTTTCGCGGCGAGCGTCGAAGCCGTCTCGCTCCCGCGCATGCGGCAGGTGTTCGCTTACGTCCGCAAGCACCGCCTCATCAGCCGCCGCTGCCACATCTCCAGTCCCGAGCTGCGCGCGCTCGTGCGAAGATACGGCGGGCGTATCAAAGGAGAGGAGCTCGCCGCGTTCCGCGCGGCGCTCCTTGCAATGGATGTGAGCTAGCGCACGAGCTTCGAGATCGCCTTGAACGTGTCGCCTTCGGCGCGGCGCACCCAGTCGAACGCGATCGTCTCCGTGACGTTCACGATCGCGCCCGCGCGTTCGGCGAGCGCGAGACCGGCGAGGCGGTTCTCTTCCGTGCGCGAGGCGACCGCGTCCGACACGACGTGCGCCTGGTAGCCTGCCTTCACGAGATCGCGCGCCGTCTGGAAGACGCACACGTGCGACTCCATGCCTGCGACGATCACGCTCTTGTGCGGCCGCGCGGCGATCGCGTCGCGCACTGCGGACGAGTCCCATGCGCTGAAGTCGAGCTTTTCGATCGGCGGCACCGAGATTTTTTCCGCGAGCGGGGGAAGCGTCTTCCCGAGACCCTTCGGGTACTGCTCCGTCACGACGACGTGCACGCCGCACAAACGCGCGGCGTCGAGGAGTATGCGTGTATTATGCACGAGTCGCTCCAGCGCGTTCGGCGGCATCGCTGCGGCGAGCCTCTCTTGCACGTCCACCACCAAGAGCACGGTCGATTCCGGGACGAGACGCTCCATGAAAACCTCCGAAGATCAAATCGGCGCAAAGCGTAAGGAGCGCACGAGCGCGCTCGCGGTGTTGGTCGTGCGCAAGGTGCCTCGCGCGATTTCGCGCCACGCGTGCGCTTCGGACGTGCCGATCGTGAAGTGCATCACGACGAGCGTCTCGACGGGCGCGAGCCAGCTCAGATCTTTTTCGCCGCGCAATCGGAGGCTCCGGCCTTGGTCGTCCGTGAACGCAAGATCGTACGGGACGCGTCGATCGTGGAGCGCGTGGAGACCGAGCGTGCCTTGCAGCGGCGCGTTCGCGGCGAGGCCGTCAGCGCGGATGCGCCCCGTCACCTGGGCGATGCGCGTCGTCAGCTTGCGCAAGTGCGCGTCGATGTCGAGCGACACGTCGCGCTCCACGAGCGGATCGCCCAGCAAGTACATCTTGCCCGCGAGGCGCTCGGTGAAACGAAACGCTGCCACTCATTTCTCCGTCGCGGGGGTGATGCGCAAGCGCTCGACGATGCGGCCCTCGGCGGTCGCGCGCGCGATCTCCTCGACGTCCGATTCCGTCACGCGACCGTAGACGACGTGATCCGGCTCGACGACGATGGACGCGCCCCATTCGCACAGATCCAAGCAGCTCGTCTTGCACGCGCGAATCGTCTTTTGCGCGCCGAGCTTCGCGATCGCGGCCTTGAGATCATCGGCGATCTTCTCCGAGCCCTTCTGCGCGCACGAGCCTTTCGGATCGTCGTCCTTGCGACGGTTCGTGCACACGAAGAGGTAACGCTTGCGCGTCGGCATCGCCCCAGTGAAAGCCGAGTTGAGTCGATGATGCAAGTCTGCGAACCTTGGCTCGTGCGGGGCAGGTATTTCACGATCGCAGCGGCGGCGGCATTCACGGCGTGCACGCTACTCACGCCGCTCGACGATTTGCGTGGGAACGACGCATCCGACGTCGCGATCGACACCGCGACGGACGCAGGTGCCGACGCACCGAGCGACGTCTCGGCGGACGCGCCGGTCGAGGCGGGGTTCTCGCCAACGTCGATCGCCGGTCTCGAGCTTTGGCTCTCCGCGGATTTCGGCGCGAACGCGGTCGACGGCGGACTCTCCACGTGGACGGATCGCTCGCCGAAGAGCTACACGGTGAGCTCGAACGACGCGTCGTGTAGCGCGCCTTCGCTCCTCACGAACTCGCTCCACGGGCTTCCCGCGTGGTCGTTCAATCCGTACTTCGCGAATTGTTTTGCCGTGTCGTCGGGCTTCTCCGACTTCACGAACGGGCTCGCCATTTTCGTCGTCGCGCAGCCTCAAGATTGCAACAGCTCGTTCATCGGCAACGCGTCCGGCTTCCTCGACATGGCGCCAGACGACACGACCACGAACGGCGAAGTTTGGTTGGGTCGCAACCCAACGCCGGGCAACACGACGTCGGGCGATTTCCGGATCGCGAGCGAAGTGACGAACGGAACGGGCAACGTCACCGCAGACGGCGGCACGACTTGGGTCAACGGCATCACGCACGTCTACGAAGCAGTCTTGCCGCAATCGCCGGAAAACGCATCGACGAGCGGGTACCTCTACCTCGATGGCAACGCGGTCACCGCGGTGAACAACTTCATGACGACGCCGAAGAACGTCACGCGAACGTCGAACTTCGTGGGCTACGTCGCAGGGTCGAGCGGCTATCGGAGCTACTGCGGGCTCATCGGCGAAATCATCCTCTACGCGAAGGTCCTCAACGACAACGATCGCGCGGCGATCGAGACGTATCTCAAAGCGAAGTGGGGTCTTTGACGAGGTGCGGCACGTGAACGCCGTGCTCGTTCGCGAAGGTGATCGCTTCTGCGTAGCCCGCGTCCGCGTGACGAATGACGCCCATTCCGGGATCGCTCGTGAGGACGCGCTCGAGGCGCATCGCGGCTTCTTTCGTTCCGTCCGCGACGACGACCATCCCCGCGTGTAGCGACATGCCGATGCCAACGCCGCCGCCGTGATGGAAGCTCACCCAGCTCGCGCCGGCCGCCGTGTTCACGAGCGCGTTCAGGATCGCCCAATCGGCGATCGCGTCGGAGCCGTCTTTCATCGACTCGGTCTCGCGGTTCGGTGACGCGACCGATCCGCAATCGAGGTGATCGCGACCGATGACGATCGGCGCCTTCACTTTTCCGGTGCGAACGAGCTCGTTGAACGCGAGACCGACCTGCGCGCGATCGCCGTAGCCGAGCCAGCAGATGCGCGCGGGGAGGCCCTGGAACTTCACGCGCTCGCGCGCCATCTCGATCCATCGCTTGAGATCCGGATCGTCGACCGCCGCGAGGACGGCTTCGTCCGTGCGTGCGATGTCCTCGGGATCGCCCGAGAGCGCGACCCAACGAAACGGACCTTTGCCCGTGCAGAAGAGCGGACGCACGTAGAGCGGGACGAAGCCCTCGATCTCGAACGCGCGCTCCTCGCCCGCTTCCTTCGCGCACGCGCGAATGTTGTTTCCGTAATCGAAGACTTCGGCGCCCGCTTTTTTCATCGCGAGCATCGCCGTGACTTCTTCCGCCATGCTCGCCTTCGCGCGCTCGATGTAGCCTTCGGGATCTTCGGCGCGCAATTCGGCGGCTTCTTGCAACGACAAACCGAGCGGGATGTAACCGTTCAGCGGATCGTGCGCGGCGGTTTGTTCGGTGACGAGCGGCGGGACGACGCCGCGCGACGCGAGCTCGGGATAAATCTCCGCGGCGTTGCCGAGAAGCCCGAGGCTCGTCGGCTTGCCCGCTTTGCGTGCTGCTTCGATTCGATCGAGCGCTTCGTCGAGGCTCTCGACTTGCGCGTCGACGTAGCGCGTCTCGAGGCGTTTCTGGATGCGCGCCGGATCGACCTCGACGGCGAGACACGACATGCCGCTCATCGTCGCGGCGAGCGGTTGCGCGCCGCCCATTCCGCCGAGGCCCGCGGTGAGCACCCAATCCGCGGGCTTTCCCGTGCGTTTCGTATACGCGCGCCGCGCGGCGACGAACGTCTCGAACGTGCCTTGGAGAATTCCTTGCGTGCCGATGTAGATCCACGAGCCCGCGGTCATCTGCCCGAACATCGTGAGGCCGAGCGCTTCGAGCCGGCGAAACTCGTCCCACGTCGCCCACTTCGGAACCAAATTCGAGTTCGCGATGAGCACGCGCGGCGCCATGTCGTGCGTCTTGAATTTGCCGACTGCTTTCCCCGATTGCACGAGCAGCGTCTCGTCCGATGCGAGCTCGCGAAGCTCGCGCACGATCACGTCGAACGCTTCCCACGAGCGCGCGGCTTTGCCCGTGCCGCCGTAGACGATGAGATCATCCGGGCGCTCGGCGACCTCGGCGTCGAGGTTGTTGTGCAGCATGCGCAGCACCGCCTCTTGCACCCAGCCCTTGCAAGAAATCTCCGAGCCGCGCGGCGCGCGAACCGAACGTGTCATGCCCTCCGACTTAGCACGTCATCGGAAGTCTTGGACTGCCCACACGCTCCCATCGGAGAGCGTGTAGAAGCCGCACGCGACTTGCGTGTACTGCGTGCTCGACATGTTGATGTAGTGGCCGTGCGTCGAAAAATCGGCGCCCGGTCCTTCGGCCCACATCATGGCGAGACAGTTGCCGATCATCGACGACGGCGGGCCGGGCCAACCAGGGCACTCGTTCTGCGCGTTCTCGGTGCATTGTCCGAACGCGCCGTGTGCTTTGCCGCTCTGCGAGTCGCTCTTGGCTTGCCCGTCCGCGCACGACTCTTCGGCGTTCCATCGCGTGTACGACGGGAGGCTCAGCGTCGCGCGATAGTTGTTGATCGCATCGACGCACGCTTGCTCCGCGGTACCGTCGCCCGTGGTTCCACCATCGGAGTTGCTGGGCGTGGAGGAGCTACACGCTGCGACGACGACTGCACATGCAAAAAGGATCGCGCGCATCAGAAGAGCTTATCACCGCTCAGCGGAAGGCGAGGCTCATCGTGAATCCGACGCCGAAGCGATCCGTCTGGTAGCTCGAGACGATTGGATCGAACTGTATGTTTTTGAGCGACGCGAGCACGAACCACGGCTCGACTCCGAAGATGAGGGAGCGCAGCGTGGGATTCAGCGGCAAGTGGGCTTTGTCGGGAAAGAGGATCGCGAAGCCGATCGGGATCGTGAGGCGGATTTCGTGGCGTCCCATCGTATCGCCGACCGGACCAACGACGGGATCGTTCGCGATGCCGGTTTGGATGAAGTGCTGCTGCGCCGCGCTCGTGACGTAGACGTCGATGAGCGGCTCGAAGCTTCCGAAGCGATGGCTGACGTCGATGCCGAGGCGAGCCGCGGGTGCGAAGCCAATCCCCGACGACGCCGCAGCGCCCGCGGCGCCCGAGAACGCGATGCTGATCGGACGCCGAAGCGCCATGCAGCGAAGCTCCGCCATCCCGCCGAAGTCGACGAGCACGAGACCCGTCTCGCATCGACCGAGCCCGACGTGGAGCTCGAGATCCCAATCGGGAAAGAATCCCACCGTCGCGCTCTTTCCGGCGCCGGAGAGCTCGACGACGGATTGTGGCTCGAGCGACAGAAGCTGCACACCGCCTTGCAGCGAGACGCTCTTCGGCTGTGCGATCTCCGCGGTGCGTGGAAACACCATCGGCTGACACGCGCACGCGAAGAGAATCGAGATGAGCGTGGCGGCGCCACGCAAGGAAGTCACGAGCGTCCGACGCGTTCCGACGCGTCGTTATTCACGTCGCAACGAGCTCGATGCGCGTGATTTCGGCGGGCGCGCCGACGCGCATCGGCGGTCCCCAATAACCGGTGCCCGCGGAGACGTAGATCGCGGTGCCGTCGTGATCGTGAAGACCCGCGACGTGCGGTTGATCGAGCCTGACCGCGTATCCCCACGGCCAGATCTGTCCGCCGTGCGTGTGACCCGAGAGCTGGAGATCGACGCCGTGCTTGGACGCATCGACGATCGCCTTCGGTTGATGCGCGAGCAGAACCATCGCGCGCGATTCGTCGCGGCCCGCCATCGCGCGAGGGACGTCCTGACCGTGACCGTGGCCGAAGTTGTGCGCGCTCGTGTCGTCGACGCCGGCCAAGTCGAGCCCCTCTCGGAGCTCGATGCGTTCGTTGCGCAATACACGTATTCCGAGCGTGCGAAGATGGGCGATCCACGCGTCGACCCCCGAATAGTACTCGTGGTTGCCCGTCACGAAGAACACGCCGTCCTTCGCGCGGAGCTCTTTGAGCGGCTCGACGAGCGCGCCGAGATCTTTGACGGAGCCGTCGACGAGGTCGCCGGTGATCGCGACCATGTCCGGCGCGAGCGCGTTCGTCGTGCGGACGATCTGATCGATGAACGCGCGGCCGATCGTGGGACCGACGTGGATGTCGGTGAGCTGGACGATCGTGTAGCCGGATAGACCCTTCGGGAGCTTCGCGATCGGAACGCGCACTTGCTTCACGGCGACGCGCGAGAGCACCGACGCGAGCCCGACGCCGCTCTCGAGCAAACCGATGACGCCCGCGGCGCCCGCGAGGATCCGCGCGAGCGCGACGCGACGCTCCGGATCGACGCCCCCAATGCGCGCACCCACGCGAACGAGCTCCATCGGCAGGAGCGTGAGGAACAAAACGAACATCACGCCCATCCACCCGTAGGCGATCCACGAAAACGGCGACGCCGCCTCGCGCGACAGCGAGCGCGACGCGATGAGCCCGAGTGGAATCGACGCGGCGAGCGCGGCGAGCGCCCATCCCATGCCCTTCACGATCGGCGCGGACCACGCGGGATCGCGCGCGAGCCGAATCCACAAGAAGTAGTGAATGCCCGCCGTGATCGAGAGGACGATCGCGAGAAAAATCAGGATTCGGCCGATGCTCATTTTGCAGGCGTCTTCGTGTGACCGATTCGATGCTGCCGCAAGCTCTTCCGCGCGTGAAGAATTGTGAACGTTACGAGCTCCGCCGCCGCTTTCGCCCCGCGGCTTCGAGCATCGCGTCGAGCGTCGTCAGCTCCTCGGCATCGCCGTGCCCGCGTCCGTCCCCGTCTCCGTCTCCGTCCCCGTCCCCATCTCCGACTCCGCTCCCGACAGAGGCCCCGCTCGGAACCTTCGCCGCGTCTTCCCACCGCGTCGCGAGCTCCGCCGCGATGCGCTCGATGAGAGGCCGCAGCGTGTCGCGCTTGGTCGCGGTCACGAGCACCGCGTCGGGGTTCGCGCGTGCGAGCGATTTTTCTTCGAGCGGTTCCAGCAAATCGATTTTGTTGAACACGAGCACGCGCGGCACATTCGCGAGATCGAGCTGCTCGAGCACAGAGGCGGTCGTCGCGATGTGATCGTCTTTCGCGGGATCGCTCGCGTCGACGACGTGCAAGAGCAAATCGGCGTCGGCCGCTTCTTCGAACGTCGCGCGGAACGCAGCGAACAAATCCTTCGGCAGGTCCCGGATGAAACCGACCGTGTCCGTCACGACGACCTCGCGATCGCCGTAGCCCGCCCAACCGACCTTGAGCACGCGAGAGCGCGTGTCGAGCGTCGCGAAGAGCTTGTCTTCCGCGAGGACGTCGGCGCCCGTCAACGTGTTGAGCAGCGTGCTCTTGCCGGCGTTCGTGTAGCCGACGATGGCGACCGTCGGCACGCCTTCGCGCGAGCGCTTGCGGCGGCGCTGCTCGCGTTGCTTGCCGAGCTTCTTCAGCTGCGCTTCGAGGTGCGCGACGCGCTCCTTCGCGCGGCGTCGTCCGATCTCGAGCTTCGTTTCGCCCGGCCCGCGTCCGCCGATGCCGCCCGTGAGGCGAGAGAGCGAGTCGTCTTTTTGCCCGAGGCGCGGCATCGAATATTTCAGCTGCGCGAGCTCGACTTGGAGCTTGCCGTCTTTGCTCTCGGCGCGCTGCGCGAAGATGTCCAAGATGAGCTGGCTGCGATCGATGATCTTGAGCTCGCTCGTCTTGCCGATCGCGCTCGACTGCGACGGGCTCAGGTTGCGGTCGAAGATGAGGACGTCGGCGTCGAGCTCGGCGGCGCGCAAGATGACGTCGTCGAGCTTGCCCTGCCCCATGATGGTTTTTGGATCGACCTTCTCGCGCGCCTGAACGATCGAATCGACGACCTCGACGCCCGCCGTGCGCGCGAGCTCGCGGAGCTCGTGCATCTTGACCTGCGTGTGCCAGCCATCTCTGTCTCGCTTCTCGTTCACGAAGATCAAGATCGCGCGGCCGTCCTTCGCGCGGACGGCGCGGCCCTTTGCGAGCTTGCCGAACTCGGCTTCGAGATCCGAGACGAGCCTGCCGACGTCGAGATCCGCGCGGCCCGGAAGGAGCGGTCCGATGACGCGATACGGCGGCTGCCCCGGAACGTTGTGCGCATACGAGAGCGCGCGCACCTCGCCCGTCGGCGCGAGCTGAATCGCGCACACGAGATCGAGCCGAAGCCGCACGAGGTCGATGAGATCGTCTTGCGTGAGCGGCTCGCCGCGCACGTGCGTGTGGATCAATCGAAGACCGCGAAGGCGTCCCTCCGCGGCGCGCAAGCGTCCGACGTTCGGAAGCTCGAGCTTCCCCGCGTCGCCCGCGATCACGTAATCGACTTGCCCGGAGCGATGCACGAGCACGCCGACTTGTCGGCCCGTCTCGATCGACGCATCGACGAGCGAACGCTGGAGCTCGGGCGTGACGAGCGTGTCGATGGGCACGCGCCGGCGATAGATGCGCTCGAGCGTCTTCTTCGCGGACGGCGAGAGGCCGGATGTGTTGCCGTAGATTTCCAAGGGGGCGGAGTATAGGCGAGATTTCTCCCCCGCTCGTGCTCGCCGGCATGCTCGGCCGTGCTCGGCGACAATGCGTGCAATATACATGTTTCGCCTCCGCGCGGCTCTGCGCGCGCCGGGCTGCGCGCGAGGTCACGCGCAGGCGGAACATTCACGCTGCTCGCATCGTCCGCCGCTGACGAGGACGAGCCCGAGCACGAGCGGGGGGAGACCCCTGCCCGAGCACGAGCGGAGGAGAAACCTCTGATATATCTCGCCACCATGCCCGATCTCGAAGACGGCGCATCCGTCGAAGTTCAAGGCTCTGGCTCCTCCATCTACACGCTGAAGAACGTGGGCGGCGTGTACTCGTGCACGTGTCCTGCGTGGCGCAATCAATCGCTCGGCATCGAGCAGCGCACGTGCAAACACATTCGCGCGTATCGCGGCGACGAAGCCGAGAAGGCGCGGCTCGGCAACGTGGAGCTCGCCGGAAAACCCGCTCGCAAGAAGATCGTCAACGAAGACGGCGAAGAGGTCGACGCGCCCGACAAAGCGCCGCCTCTTCTCCTCGCGCACAAGTGGGAGATGGACATCGCGCTCGAGGGTTGGTGGATGAGCGAGAAGCTCGACGGCGTGCGCGCGTACTGGGATGGCGTGCAGTTCATCTCGCGCCTCGGAAATGTTTTTCACGCGCCCGATTGGTTCATCGCGGATCTTCCGAAGACGCCGCTCGACGGGGAGCTGTGGGGCGGGCGAAAGACGTTTCAGAAAACCGTCGGTATCGTGAAGCGGCAAGACAAGCCGCCGGAGTGGAAGACGCTCAAGTACCTCGTCTTCGACGCGCCCAAGCACGGCGGCACGTTCGAAGAGCGCCTCGCTCACATCCGCGAGGTCGTCGGCGAGAAGTTGCAATATGCAAGGATGCATCCGCACGAGACCTGCCGCGACGAAGCGCATCTGAAGGAGGAGCTCGCGCGCGTCGAGGCGCTCGGCGGCGAAGGCATGATGCTTCGCAAGCCCGGATCGAAATACGAAGCCGGCCGCTCGACGACGCTCCTCAAAGTGAAGACGTTCCACGACGCCGAGGCGAAGATCGTCGAGCACGTCGCCGGCATGGGAAAGCACAAGGGCCGGCTCGGCGCGCTCGTCGTCGAGCTCGAAGACGGCACGCGCTTCAACGTCGGCACGGGCTTCTCGGACAAAGAGCGCGAGCACCCGCCTGCGATCGGAACGATCATCACGTTCCGTTACCAAGAGCTGTCCGATGGAGGCGTGCCGCGCTTCCCGAGCTACGTCGGCGAGCGCGCGGACGCCGAATTCCATCCGCACCCGAAAGAGAAACCCGCTCCGGTCCAACTCTTCGAAAAAACGCAGAAGTCCGCCGGAACCGGGATCGCCCCGAAAATAAGGCGTTTCGAGATGCGCGACGACGAGACGAACGCGTTCTGGGAGATCGAGGTCGTCGGCACGAAACATCGCGTGCGCTACGGCACATTCGAGGTCAAAACGAAGTCGTTCGCCTCGGAGGGTGAGGCGCTCGTCGAAGCGGAAGCCCGCATCGCCGAAAAAGTGGGAAAGGGATTTCGGGAAGTGCCATGACACGACGACGCATCGTCATTGGTTTGATCACCGCCCTCGCGACCGTGATGGCGTGCGCCACGGGTGGGCTCATCGCCGGCGACGACGGCGGGAGCTCGCAGTGCGACGGCGGCGGGACGCTCTGCGGATCGTCCTGCGTGAACGTCTCGAACGACAACGCGAACTGCGGCGCGTGCGGCAACGCGTGTCCGTCCGGCCAAGTGTGCAGCGCGAGCAAGTGCGGCACGACGTGCTCGAACAACACGAAGATTTGCGGCTCGACTTGCGTCGACACGCAGACCGACGACACGAACTGCGGCGCGTGCGGAACCAAGTGCACGACGAATCAGAAATGCGTCGCGGGAAAATGCGCGCTCCAATGCGCGCAGCCCACGTCGATCTGCGCGCCCGACGGCGGCGACGCAGGTCCGTACTGCGCGAACACGTCGAGCGACAACTCGAACTGCGGCGCGTGCGGCGTCATATGCGGACAGCTCACGGCGTGCGACGCCGGGAAATGCGGCTCGACGTGCCCGCAAGGTCAGACGCTCTGCGAGCCCGACGCGGGCTCGCCGTACTGCGCGAACACGACGACGGACACCGCGAACTGCGGCGGATGCGGCGTCGTGTGCAACGGGATATGCGCGAACTCGACGTGCACCGTCACGGAGACAGCAGTCGAGATCTTCCCGCCGACGGGCACGCTCTACGATCCAGGAAGCTCGAGCGTGTGGAGCGTGCGCGCCTACACGGTGACGTTCGCGCAATCGCAGACGATCAGCGGCGTCGAATGGAAGGCGAACCTCGCCTCGAGCGATTCGATCCACGCGGAGATCTGGAACACGAGCCAAACGCAGCTCGCGCTCGGCTCGAACGTGACTGGCGCCAGCACCGAGCAGTTCTATCGATCGAACATCTCGTACACCGTGCAAGCGAACACGGCTTACGTGATCGGCGTCTACATGACGAACGTGAACACCGTGCTCCCGCGCAAGGACGGCCCGAGTTATCCGTTCACGGTGAGCGGCCCGCACGGAAACATCACCATCTCGGCTTGCTCGTCGACCGTCACGACGACGGACGTGTTCCCGTCCTCCACGAACTCGTGGGGCCCGGACTTCAAATTCGACATTCAGTGAGGCTCGCGTGAGGGCACGACGCGCCGAACGAACTCGCCGATGCGCGAGATCGCGTCGTTCGCTTCGGGCGCGACGCCCGCGAGCAAGTGCCACACGTGGAAGACGCCATCGAACGCGTCGAGCGTGACGTCGACACCGGCCGCGCGCGCCTTCGCTTCGAAGCGCGTTGCGTCGTCGTAGAGGATTTCGTCTTTGCCGACTTGGACGTACGTCGGCGGGAGCTTTGCGAGGGCTCCGTGGAGCGGCGAGATGCGAGCGTCGCTCGTGGAAGCCTGACCCGCGTAGAGCGCGGCGTACGCGCGACTGTCGCCTTCGCGAATGAGCGGATCGCGCTCGCGGTTCGACGCGACCGACGCGCCGCCGAGCGCGAGATCGATCCACGGCGAGATGAGCACGGCGGCCGCGGGCAGAGGCAGTCCTGCGTCGCGCGCCGCGATCATCGTGGCGAGCGTGAGGTTCGCGCCGGCCGAGTCGCCCATCATCACGACGCGGGCCGATGTCAGCTTCGTGATCGTTTGCGCGCCACGCCATGCGCGCAGCGCATCGTCGGGCGCCGCAGGAAATGGATGCTCGGGCGCGAGCCGATAATCGACGGCCCACACCTCCGCGCGACATGCGACCGCGAGATGCGAGAGCCACGCGCGATAAAATTCCGGCGCGCCGAGCGCGAACGCTCCGCCGTGAAAATAAATGATGCTGCGATCGCGATCGTGCTCGGCGGGCACGGTGACGTCGCAACGAACGCCGAGGACCTCCGACGAGGCGTGCTTCACGCCTTCCGCCGGCTTAGCGAGCTTGCCCATCGCCTCGAACGCTTTGCGCGAACGCATCACGTCGATGTCGCCGTCGGCGCGCTTGCGGACGTTCTCGCGAATCTTCGCGGCGATCGCGTCGAGCTCGGCGCTCACGTCACGCTCACTTGTTCACGCGCTCGAGATAGTTCCCGCTCTCGGTGTCGACTTTGATCCATTCGCCTTCTTTGATGAAGAGCGGAACGTTCACGACCGCGCCCGTCGAGAGCGTCGCGGGCTTCGTCGCGCCGCTCGCCGTGTCGCCCTTGATGCCCGGCTCGCTCGCCGTGATCTGCAAGACGACCGTCGACGGGATCTCGACGCCGATCGGGTTGCCGTTGAAGAGCGTGACCTCGAGGTCCATCCCTTCGGAGATCCAACGAACGTCTTCGCCGATTTTGTCTTTGCCGACGTTGATCTGATCGCCCGTCGACGAGTCCATGAAGACGAGGTCTTCACCTTCGGCCCACGAGTACGTCATCTTCCGCTCTTCGATGTCCGCGAGCTCCACCGACTCGCCCGATTTCCACGTGCGCTCGATCACGTTCGCCGTGAGCAAGTTGCGAATCTTCGCGCGCGTGAACGCCTGGCCTTTGCCGGGCTTGACGAACTGGTGCTCGATCACGCGATACGGCACGCCGTCGATCTGAAGCCTCAGCCCTTTGCGGATGTCGGTCGTCGTTCCCATGATTGCCGCGCGTCAGGTACCACGCCGCGCGCGCCTCCGGCAAGCAAGCCCGATCGCGAGCATGACGACGCCGAAATAAGAAGACGAGCTCGCCCCGACGACATCGCATCCGCACCCGCCGCTGCCTCCGCCTCCGGCTCCGCCCCCGTCTCCGCCCCCGCCTCCGTCTCCGCCCCCGCCTCCGTCCCCGACTCCGCCTCCGTCTCCGAAATTCACCCCACCGTCCGGCTCCGGCTGCGTCCCATACGGACCAATCCCGCTTCCCGTCGTCGCCTGTTCGAACGCGCCGATGTCCTTCACGGACGCGCGCGCGCGGTACATGCGCGTCGTCTTGTCGTCCAAGTAGTACTCGGAGATGGGTGTATTCTGCACGGATGCGGCCGCGCCGATGCAGGCGCTTCCCGTGTCCAATCGATACGCGAGCGCCGTTTGAAATCCCGGCGCGCTCCCGAGAACCGATCCGGTGAGCGCGCCCGGGCTCGTGCCCGTCATGAGCCAATTGTTCTGGCCGCTCATCGCGCCGTTTTGCGTGTCCTCGATCGCGTAGGCCGTCGTCGACGTGACGAGGATGTTGTTCGACATGACGCCGTTCATCTTCGTGCCGTCCGCGTTCGACAAGTGGATGAGCGCGCCCTGCGGCGCGGCCGCGATGACCGTGTTGTTCACCGCCTCGACGTGCATCGTGAGGTTCGCCACGCCCGCATCGTTGTAGACTGCAATGATCTGCGAGTGATTCGCCGGGTTTCCCTGCACGATCACGTTGCCGCGAAAATCATCGACTGCGAGAACGGGCCGTTGCCGGAGAAGTCGTCGCTCGGCATCAAGTCGCCTTCGTAGCTCTTGCCGTGCGTAATCCAGTTCGACTCGATGAGCGCTTGCGTCGCGCGGATGTGAAAATTCTGAGCTTGCGTCGGATCGTGGAGGTACGAATAACGCAGCGTGAACGTGCCGCCGTAGATGTAGATGTTGTGCGTCGGTGATCCGTTCGATGCGTTCAAGTTGCCATTCGAGTCGAACTCGGAGAACTCGACGGTCGCTTCGCTGTTTTGCGTTCCGCCGGTGAGGCCGTCGTCGTTGTTCTTGAAGACGCAGTCGCGAATCATCAAGCCGGTCGTCGTCTCGTAGTAGCGAATGCCCGCCGAGTTGAACGACGCGGTGTGACAACCGGTGAAGACGATGCTCTCGATCGTGATGTTCGTCGCGCCCGAGAGTTGCCAGCACCCGCGCCCGCGATCGCCGGCCGTGTAGCTTCCGGGCGCGTCCTCCACGTTCTGCGCGGAGAGATCCCACACGGGCGGGTTCGCCGGATCCTGGGCGCGGATGACGATCGGATTGTTCGCGGGCGCTTGCTGCGTGAGGTAGACGCGGAAGGCGTACTTGCCCGGCGCGATGACGACCTCGTCGCCCGGCTGCGCAGCTTCGATCTTCTTGTAGTCGTCGGCGGGCGTGATGTTGATCGTTGCGGCGGCGAAGAAGAGCGCGGCGAGCATACGTGCAGAATGCAGCAAATTCGTGGTATTTGCACCTCGCCATGCACGAAGTCGACGACGAGCTGCGCGACATCAAGCGCGAGATCATCGAGTCGCGCGGGCTCGTCATCAAGACGAACAACCTGACGAATGCGCTCTCCGCGGACATCAAGTCGATCGCGAAGCGGCAAGGCGGCTACGAGCGGCGGCTCTCGTGGAACAGCGCGACGGCGTACATCGTGTTCGTGCTCGTCGTGTTCGTCGCGTTGAAGTTCGCATGGGACGCGCGCGTCGATGCGATCCGCGCGGAGACCGACACGAAGACCTCCGACAACGAGCGCCTCCGCAAGGAAGCGCGCGAGACCGAGAAGCGCGACGAAGAGCGCGCGCGCGCGGAGCAGAAGGCCGTGCTGTTCTACGAGCTCATTCGTCAAGGCAAGCGCATCGAGATCGTCGACGGCTACGAAGCGATCAAGAAGGAGCCGATCACGAAGGCCGAGCAAGCCGCGTTCGCGGACGCGGTGGAACGCGCGAAGAACGAGCTCGCCGCGGCGAGCTACGAGCAAGGGCTCGACAAGGCGCGCGTGCAGCGCTGGCAAGAAGCGGCGAGCGCGTACGAGGACTCGTTGAAATGCAAAGACAGCTCGTCGATCGCGCCGAACGTGCGCCTCGGGCTCGCCGACGCGTACCGCCACCTCGGGCGCGCGCGCGACGCGCTCCCGATCCTCACGCAGCTCTCGGACGCGTCACAAGATCGAGAGATCCAGGACGATGCGCTCCGCATGCTCGCGCTGAGTCAGATGGACATCGAAGCGTGGAACGAAGCGAAGAACACGTGGCGCACGCTCATCCATCGTTTTCCGGATTCGCATTTCACGCCGGAAGCGAAGTTGCAGCTGTTGCAGTTGAACGCGTTGCATTGAGGTTCGAGAAGTTCTCCCCCCGCTCGTGCTCGGGCTCGTCCTCGCCGCGGTCCAGAGCCACGACACATCCTCACCGCGGCTTGCGGGCGAGCCCTGCGCGCGAGCGTCCCCCTCATGCGTTCGCTTCGCGAACGCGAGGGGGAATGGTCTTCAATGAGAAAGTGAAGACACTTCCCACCTCGGTGGCGGCCGCTTTGGGCCGACACCGAGAGGGGGACGCTCGCGCGCAGGGCTCGCCCGCAAGGTCACGCGCAGGCGGAAACATGTACAATGCATGCATCGGCCGCCGAGCATGACCGAGGACGAGCCCGAGCACGAGCGGGGGGAGAAATTCAGGCGACGAGCGCCTGATACGCCGCCGCGACTTGCGCGAACTTCAACGCAAGCGCGCGTCGCTCACCCTCGCTCGCCTCCGGATGTCGATCAGGATGCAGCTCCCGCGCGAGACGCCGAAACGCGCGGCGGATCTCCGCAGCGTCCGCGTCGCGCTCCACGCCGAGCAGCGTGTACGCGCTCGAGTCGCGCGATGGAGCGGGGGTTGGGGTTTGCGTCTTCGCGTCGCGATCGCGCGCGCGGCGGCGGCCGCGTAGAAACTCGCTCGCTTGGAGCGGACGATCGCGCAGAGCTTCGCGCGGCGGACGCACGCACGCACGAAAGCCGACGCGCGCGTCTTCGATCGACTCGAGCGCGCGCAGCCGCAAGACGAGCTGGTCGCGCAGCGCGACGTCGATCACGTTGGGCGACACGTGGAAGTCGGACGCGAGCACTTCGCCGACGAGGCGCTGCGAGGTGAGAGCGCGGAGCACCGCGCGACGAATCGTCATGTCGTCGAGCGCACCGGCGGTCTTCAGGAGATCGGTGAGCGGCGGGCTCGCGCCATCGAGCTCGACGGACGTGACGAGCCCCGACGTGATGTGGACGCGGTGCGTGCGCCCGCGATCTTCGGTGAGCTCGAGGGTTCCGCTCGCGCCCGCGCGGTGAAGCACGCCGAGCAAATCGCCGAGCGTCGTCGCGCGCAGTCGGCCGGGAAGCGAGAACATGCTTCCACCGCTAAACCCCGTCAGCGACGAGGGCCAACTTTTGCACTATTCGCCGACGACGAGGGGCGCGGTGACGTCGCGGTGCCACGGTTTGCATGCATTCTGCACGCATACGATCGCGCGCACGCGCACCGTCACGTCGCCGTGACCTCGCGTTCGCGCGGCGAGCGCGAACTCCCAACGCCACCGATCGCGCGTCTGATCGATCGCGTCCTCCGGCGCGAGGCGTCCGCGGAGCGGCGTCGCGAACGCGGGCGTCGACACGACGACGACGTCCGCCCACGAAATCGCGCGCCCCGACTGCGCCGTCGCATCGACCGTGCACCGCACGCGCCCCGTCCCTTGCGACGCGGGACACCGCAATGCGACATCGACATCGCTCGGCGCCGCATCGTCCGCACGCGCGTCGACCGCAAACGCCGCCACCACGAGAACCATCGCAAACCGCACCGCACTCATCGTACGCTAGGAAGAAGAGTGAACAGGAAGATCAGAAGATCAGGAAGAATTTGTGGTTCGAAACCCCACTTCTCTCCTTCTGATCTTTTGATCTTCCTGTTCCCTCTCCTCTTCGCTTGCGCCGGACCCACCGTCGTCGGGAAGGCGCCCCTCACCAGTGGTGGGTCCGCGGAGATCGTCCAAATCCCGCTGCGTCTCTCGAACGTGTTCATGATTCGCACGCGGCATCCCGTGCTCGTCGATTCGGGGACTCTCGGCGACATGGACGATCTCGCGGCGGCGCTCGCCGAGCGCGGCGTCGCGAGGAGCTCGGTCGGGCTCGTCGTCGTGACGCACGGCCACGCCGATCACGCCGGTCTCGCAGCCGACATCCAAAGGCTCGCCGGAGCGAAGGTCATGCTCGGCCTCGGCGATTTTTCGCTCGCCGCGGCAGGTCACGACGACGATCTCAAACCGACTGGCTTCACGGGCGCCGTGCTCAAGCCATTTCTCACGACCGAATACCCCGAGCTCGTGCCGGACATCATCGTGCGTCCGAACGACGCGATCGATCTCGCGCCGTGGGGCATCGCCGGAAAAGTGATCGAGATGCCGGGCCACACGCCCGGATCGATCGTCATCTTGCTCGCCGATCACACCGCGTTCGTCGGCGACATGATCGCGGGCGGTGCGCTCGGCGGGCTCTTCTTTCCACACTCGCCCGGCGAGCACCTCTATCAAGCCGACCCCGCGCAGAACCGAAAGAACATCCAGGCGCTCCTCGATCTCGGCGTTCAGACCTTCTACTTGGGCCACGGCGGACCCGTGAAGCGCGCCGACGTGATCGGGGCATTTCAACTGCGTTGAGATGTATGGGATCCCATATATTTCGACTTGACCTGCGCGCTTCGCGGCGGCACAACCGGGGCATGAAAAAGCTCATCGCGTGTCTCGCGCTCGTGACGGCGTGCAAAGGCACCGCCGAGATCAACCTCGGCACGGTCGGCGAGACGATGGCGTACGACAAGACCGCATTCACCGTGAAGAGCGGTCAGACGGTGCACGTCGTCTTGACGAACCACGCGACGTCCCAGGCGATGAAGCACAACTGGGTGCTCGTCAGCCCGGGCAAAGAAGCCGAGGTCGCGACGGCGGGAATGACGGCGGGCGAAGCGGCCGGCTACGTTCCGAAGGGCAGCGCCGACGTCCTCGCGCACACGGGCCTCAGCCAGCCCGGTGGACAAGTCGAGGTGACGTTCACCGCCCCAGCGGCCGGAACGTATCCTTACATCTGCACGTTCCCCGGCCACTACATGACGATGCACGGAACGCTCACCGTCACTCCGTGATACCCCTCATGTGAATGCTTCCGCAGCGAGCGCTCGAGAGACGGGACGGCCGGCGCGAGCGGTCCGCGCGTACGCACAAGGCGATCGTCGCGTCGCTCATCGACTTGATCGAGGAAGGGAACCTCGCGCCGACGGCAGGTCAGATCGCGAAGCGCGCGAGCGTCGCCGTGCGATCGATTCGTCAGCATTTTCCTTCGCGCGAGGACTTGTTCGTCGCGGCGGTCGAGGAGCACGCGCGGCGCGTCGGGCCGATGAAGGCGTACGTCGACGCGCGACTCACGCTCGATCAACGCGTGAATGCGTTCGCCGAAGCGCGCGGGCGCGAGCTCGAGTTTTGCTCGCCGGTGCGGCGCGCGGCATCCGTCGTCGGTGCGACGCCAAAGACCGGTTCGACCGCGATCGGACGCGCGACGGACGAAGCGTGGCAGCGCCGTCGTCGCGAGGTGGAGCAAGTGTTCGCCGAAGAGCTCGACGCGAGCGAGTCGCGCCGCGAGCTCCTCGATACGCTCGATCTCCTCTCGCACGGTCGCACGTGGGACACGATGCGTTACGCGATGCAGCTGTCGCCTTCGGCTGCGACGGAGCTCCTCGCGCGCACCATCCGCGCTGCGCTGATCAGCTCCTCGGCTTGATCAGAACGTAGCGACCCACGCTTTGCCCGCGCGAACGCATGCGACGCGCGTTCCGTCGTCGGAGGCGGTGCAATCGCGCTGCTCGGCGTACGTTCCATCGAGCGTCGCCTGACGAAGGACGCGCGACTTCGTCGGACCTTGGACGAGCACGCCGAGCGACGTCGCGAACGCGAAGGTCTTGCCGTCCGGCGAGCGCGCGGAACCGTGCGGCGTTGGTTGACCGAGCGCGGAGCGAAGGAGCGACGCGTGACCCGCGGTGACCAAGATGGGCTCGCCCGCGATGATCACTTCGAGACCACCAAGACCGTTCGCGAGCGGCACGACGGGCGCGGGCGTTCCCTTTGCGTTCGTGCAACGCGAGAGCGTGTGCGACGCGATCGGCAAGAGCACATCGGTCGCGTCGCTTCCGTCGGTGGGCGTGAACGTCGCGTGGAGCGAGGCGCCGTCGCACGGCTCGAACGCTTCGGTGAATCGCTGCGATCCATCGGGCGACACGACGGCCTCGCCCCACGTCTTCTGATCGCTCGCGTCCGTCTCGTCGCCTTGCTCGGGATCGACGCGCACGACGCCCGCGGCCGTGCGCACGAGGAGCTTGCCCGAAGGCTCGAACGCGAGCGCGCCCCACGCGGGCGCGGTCGATCGCGACGACTGCGGCACTGCGGCGATCGAGCGCACTTGCGTCGCTTGCGTCACGGGCGCGATCTGCGCGATCCAATTCTCCGCGTCTTTGCTTCGCTGCGCGGTCTTCGTCGCCGGCGGGACTTGCGCGCGATCGAGCGCGGCGATCGCGCCGAGCGGATCGCCGAGCGCTGCGTGCGCGCGAGCCTCCGCGAGACCCGCTTCCTCGAGCGCGCGGCTCGCGCCGCACGTGATGGGTGCGCCGCCGAACATCTTCACGACGCGCGGCGATCGACCATCGCCGCACAGCGCGCTCCAAAGCACGCGCACCGCGCGCGCCTGCGCGAGCACTTGCGGCGCATCCTTCGCCTTCGCCGCGCGAATCGCGAGACCCGCGGCGAACGCGCGAAGCGATCCATCGGGCCCGTCGGGATCGCGGCTCATGCCGGCGGGACGATCGAACCATCGCAGCGTCGCATCCGCGCGCGGGAGCGGCTCGAACGGCGCGTCTCCGCCTTCGACCGACGCGCGCAAGAGGACGTCATCGAGCCCATCGCCGTCCGCGTCGCTCGCATCGACGACGAACGAGAGCTTCGGCGCGCCCGGCGGATCGATCACTTGCGCCGACAAGTGCACGCGCGGCTCGGCTCGCAGCGTCCACACCGAGATTTGTCGCGACGGCTCTTTCGGAGAAGGCGCCGTGCAAAGCGCGCCGAGCTCGACGAAGAGCGAGTGACGACCGACGGCGGACATTCTCCGCTTCGCCGTACACGCCGCGCCCGCCGGCGCAAACGTCGGCGACGGCGCGACCGTCAGCGGAGATCGCAGGCCCGCCGGATCGCCGCGGTAATAGAGCAGCGTCCCGAGATCGCCTTCTTGTCCGTCGCGTCGCGCGATCGCGGCGGCGTCTTTGTTGCCGTCACCATCGAAGTCGCGAACGACGCCGAGCTCGAACACCATTCCGGTCGGCGCGACGAGCGTCACGCCATCGAGCGTCCATCGCGCCGTTCCGGCGGGCGCTTGCGTCGCGGAGGTCTCGTGAATCGGCGCGATGGCGTCATCGCCCGCGTCGCTTGCGGCGACCTCTGCGTCGCCCGCGTCGTCGGCGATCGTGTACGGAACGTACGGATGCTCGTTTTTGCATCCCTTGCAACCTGCGAAGAGCAGAAGCGACAGCGCAAAAACGGAACGCCGCACGCGACACGAGTAGCAGAGCACGTTTGCTCTGTACAACGCTCGCGCGCTGCATCAACTTCCCTGCGTGACCGCGCTCATTCTCTTTGGCGCCATCGCCGTCGCATCGAGCGACTCGTCATCACGCGCCGAGGCGGAGCGTCTCTACGCGGCGGCCGAGCAAGAAGAGCGCGATCTCGATTTCGCGAGCGCGCTCGCGCACTACGAAGCATCGATCCAAACGGATCCGTCGAATCGCTGGGCGCTCCGCTCCTCGGCGCGCGCGCGCTGGCTGCATGATCGATCCGAAGGCGACTTCGCGCCGCTCGTGAAGCTCGAACGCGCACGCCGCGATCCGAACGCGCAAGCGAACGCCGCGCTCGTCGACGGGCTCGCGCGCGATCTCGAAGCGTTCCCGCCGGGCGAAGTGCGTACCGAGGCGCGCATGTTCGTCGCCGAGAGCTACGCGTCGAAGCTCGCGCGACCCGCCGACGCGGAGCGCGAGCTCGATGCGCTCCTCGACGAGCCGAAGAGCGACGTGCCGCTCCGCGCGCAAGCCGCGTCGCGCCTCGTCGACCTCGCGACGGAACGCGGCGACGCGACCGCCGCGAAGCACGCCGCCGCCCGCGCGGGCAAGAGCGCGCCCGATCTCGTCGCTCGCGTCGCGCGGTGGACGCGTCGTCGCTTCGTGTTTCGCGCGTCGATCGGGGTGCTCGTCGTCTTTGGCGTGCTCGGCATCGCCGCGAGCGCTCGAAAGCTCCGCGGCGCGAGCGCGCGATCGATGCTCCGATTCGCGCCAAAAGCCGCCCTCATTTGCGTGTATCTTGCAACATTCGCCGCGGTCCTCGCGACGGCGTACGAGCGCGGGCACGCGACGCCATTCTTGGCGCTCCCCGCCGCGATGTTCCCCATCATCCTCGTCGCACGCGCATGGGGTCTCGCGGGCGCGCACACCCGCGCCGCGCGCGTCGGTCGCGCGATCGTCTCCGTCGCCGCCGTTGCGTCTGCCGCGTTCATCGTCCTCTATGGCATCGACGTCCGATACCTCGAGAGCTTCGGCCTATGAGCGACCCGAAAGAGCTCGAAGACCACGTCGTCGTCGTGCGCGAAGGGCACGGCGCGAACTGTTCGAGCATCGGGAGCGTGATCGACACGCTGTTCATCGCGCAGATCGCGGCGGGTGCGATCGTGGCCGCGGCGTGCGCGGCGATCGTCGCGGCGAAGGCGGAGACGGAGTCGGAGTCGGGGTCGGGAACGGAGACGGGGACGGCGTCGGAGTCGGGGACGGAGACGGAGTCGTGAGGACGCGCATCGAGAGTTGGGGGGCATGGGTGCGGGTCGATGAGCCCGCGGCGCTCGTCGCGCTCGATCGCGAAGGTGCGCGCAAGATTGGAATCGACGGCGGCGATGCGTGGCGCGACATCGCGATCACGAAGAGCGCGCCGCTCGAGGCGCACGTCGCGGTCACGTCGCAGTGTCACGTCGGATGCGAAGGTTGTTATCTCGATGCGCGCCCCGATGGCGCGCACGTCGAACGCGACGCGCTCGAACGTACGCTCGAAGCGCTCGCGCAGAGCGGCGTCTTCACGGTTGCGTTCGGCGGCGGCGAGCCGCTCCTTCGCGACGACCTCGGCGAGCTCGCAAAGAGAGCGCGCGCACACAGCCTCATCCCCGTCGTCACGACGAGCGGCGTCGGCATGACGCGCGACAAGGCACGCGCGCTCGGCGCGTTCGCGCAAGTCAACGTGAGCTACGACGGCGAGGACGAAGTGTATCGCTCCGTCCGCGCGTTCCCCGGCGCGCGCGTCGCCGAGCGCGCGATGCGACTCCTCCACGAAGCGAACGTCCCGTTCGGCGTCAACGTCGTCCTCACGCGCCAGAGCTTCCCCGCGCTGGGCGACACGATCGCGCGCGCTCGCGATCTCGGCGCGCGCGAAGCGCAGCTCCTCCGATACAAACCGGCTGGCCGCGCTGCGAAGCTCGACTACCTCGCGAAGCGTCTCACGCGCGAACAAGTCGCGTCGCTGGGAGAGGCGATCGAGCACATCGTGTGCAGAATGCACGCATCGGGTTTTCGCCTCCGCATCGACTGCGCGATGGTCGCGCTCCTCTCCGACGCGCTCTACGATCGCGCGGCCGACTTGCGCGCGCTCGGCGTCTTCGGTTGCGAAGCGGGCGCGGCGCTGTCCGCGGTGCGCTCCGATGGGCGAAGCGCGCCGTGCAGTTTTTTGGAGCCGGGTGAAGTGGCGGCGCACGGGACGAGCGCGCCGTGTGATGCGTGTGCCTTGCGCGACGTGTGTCGTGGCGGGTGCAAGGCGGTTTCGCGGTTTTTGGGTGCGGGGGATGGGGGGATCCGGAGTGTCCGCGCGTTGTGCGGTTTGTTGCTTCTGCTTCTCTCTCCCCCCGCCAACATGCTCGGCTCGAAACTTCACGCACGAGACGCGTGAGGCGGAAGTTTCGAGCCTGCGCGTGTTGGCGCCCCCTCATATTTCGGCTTCGCCGAAATTGAGGTGGGTTGGTAGCGGGGATGGGGGCTCGTCGCAGGTTGGTGGCGCGAACACTTCGGGCTGTCGTGTGATTGGTCGTGCACGCCGAACGCGAAAGATTCCTGCCAGCGCAGAGTGAGCAGCGAGGCGTGAGTGCGCTGTCATGAATCTTTCGCTCGTAGTTGGCATGCACGACCAATCACACGACAGCCCTTCGCTCTTCTCAATCACGCAACGCGCTCGCGAGATGCGCAAAGCTCCGACACGAAGCGAGGCGCTGCTTTGGCGCCGCGTTTGCGGCAAACAGCTCGGCGTTCGCGTTCGGCGGCAGCATCCGCTTCATCCGTTCATCGCGGACTTCTTCGTTGCTTCTTACAAGCTCGTCATCGAAGTCGACGGTGGCATTCACGCGGAGCAACGCGAGCGCGATGCGCGGCGCGACGCTGAGCTTGCTCGTCTCTACGGCGTCCGCGTTCTCCGAATCTCGTCCGACCTCGTCGAGCGCGACATCCAAGCCGCACTCGACATCATCTGCGCGGCGCTCATATGAGCGCGGCGCGAACGAGCTGGACGGCGGCGCGCACGTCGCGCTCGACGAGCTCTGCGCGAATGCGAATGAAGCGAACGCCGAAGAGCGCTTGGATTTCGCGTTGGCGAATCGCATCGGCTTCGATTCGCGAATCGTGAATTGCGCCATCGACTTCGACGACGAGCCGGTGGCACGGCGCGTAGAAATCGACGATGTAGCGATCGAGCGGAGCCTGCCGGCGAAAGCGAGCGCCGAGCTTGCGCCCGCGAATCTGCGCCCAGAGCAAAGCTTCGCTCCGAGTCGGCTCACGCCGCATCTCGCGCGCACGTTGGATGAGAAAGAACTGAGAAGGGCTGTCGTGTGATTGCATGCCAATCCCCAGCGAAAGATTCATGACAGCGCAATCACGACTCGCTGCTCACTCGGCGCTGGCAGGAATCTTTCGCGTTTGGCGTGCAATCACACGACAGCCCGTACCGTTTCGCAGCCCATCACCGCGAGCGACCCATTGAAGACCCCGTCCCCTCGCGTTCGCGAAGCGAACGCCTGAGGGGACCCGCCGCGCGCAGCCGTCGCCCGCAAGCTCGCGCGCAGCCGAAACATGTATATTGCACGCATTGCCGGCGAGCACGAGCGAGGACGACGGCGAGCACGGCGGAGGGGTGCCCCTCTTCTCCCCCGTCAAATCGAACACCCCACCAAAACCGGCTCCACCTCGAGCCGCACGCCAAATTTCCCCTCCACCCCATCCCTCACCGCGCGTGCGAGCTCCATCACTTCCTTCGTCGTCGCCCCGCCACGATTGGTGATCGCGAGCGCATGCTTCGTCGAAATCGCCGCAGCCCCGCGCGCCGTCCCCTTCGCAAACCCCGCGCGCTCGATGAGCCACGCTGCCGGCACCTTCACGCGATCGCCGTCTTGAAACCGCGGCACCTTTTCGTTCGCGCGCGCGGAGAGCGCTTCGTACGCCGCTTCGTCCATCGTCGGGTTCACGAAGAACGAACCCGCGCTCTTCGTGTCCGCGTCGTTCGGATCGAGGACCATGCCCTTCGCTCTTCGCAGCGCGATCACGGTTTCGCGAACGCGCGCGAGCGGCGCCGTGTCGCCTTCCTTCACGCCGAGAGCTCGCGCGAGCTCGGCATACCGAATGGGTGCACTCTGCAATGATTTCGACGCGGAGAAAGCGACGCGCAAGACGATCCATCGCGACGCGGTCTCCTTGAGCATGCTGTGGCGATACGAGAGTCGGCATGCTTCGCGCGAGAGCGCCATCATGCGCGCGCTCTGACGATCCCACACGCGCACTTCGCGGAGCGTGTCCTTCACTTCTTGTCCGTACGCGCCGACGTTCTGCATCGGCGTCGCGCCGACGAGACCGGGAATGCCCGACATGCACTCCGTGCCCGCGAGGCCACTCGTCACCATCCACGAAACGAGATCGTCCCACGGCTCGCCCGCCGCGACGTCGATCACTCCGTCGCCGATCACGATGCCGCGCGTCGCGACGCGCACGATCGTTCCATCGAATCCTTCGTCGGCGAAGACGACGTTGCTTCCACCGCCGAGAACGAACACCGGCTCGCCGCGCGCGTCACACTCGCGCACCGTGTCGATCAATGTGCGCTCGTCGCGCGCCTCGATGAGCCTTCGCGCCTCGCCACCGAGCCCGAGCGTCGTGCACGTCGCGAGTTCCATGCGATGAACGTTTTCGCACAAACATGCCGTTTTCGCCCTGTTTTTGCCTTATTTTGCGGTCTTTCACTTCTGCGAGAAACCTGCGACACTTTCCCGCGCGAAAGACGGCGGCTCAGGCCGCGCAAAACAGGAGATCGCCCACGTGAACAACAACAACCCGTACGGTGGAGGCCCGCCGGGCTACCCGCCGGGAGCTCCGCAGCAGGGTTACCCGCAGCAGCAGCAACAGCCGCAGCAACAGGGCTACCCGCAGCAGCAGCAACAGGGCTACCCGCAGCAGCAGCAACAGCCGCAGTATGGGCAGCCACAGCAGGGCTATCCGCAACAGCCGCCGCAACCTGCTTATCAGCAGCAGCCGCAATACCAACAGCAGCAGCAGCAGCAGCAACAGCAGCCACCCGCGCAACCAGGCTACGGACAACCGCAGCAAGGTTACGGGCAGCCGCAACAGCCGCAGCAGGGCTATGGGCAGCAGCCGCAACAGCAGCAGCAAGGCTACGGGCAACAGCCGCAGCAAGGTTACGGGCAGCAGCCGCAACAAGGGTACGGCCAACAGCAGGCGTACGGACAACAGGCAGGCGATCAGTTCGGTCAAGCGCTGCAAGGATTCCAAGCGGGTCTGCAGCAAGGCGGCGGCCGGCCGCGTCAGCGAAATGCGTTGATGACGTTCTTGATTCCGTTCGGAATCATCGTCGTCAGCCAAATCGCTGGCTCGATCCTCGCGCGCATCGTCGGCATCCTCGGTCTCATCGGACTACTCGGATCGCTCGTCGGTATGGTGCTCCTCCTTTACGTGTGGATGCAGATGGCCAACGAGCTGAAGAGCGTGACGAAGAATCCGGCCTTCAACTGGTGGCCGATCCTCATCCCGATCTACGGCATCATCTACCTCATCACGCAGGTACCCGCCGAGGTCACGAAGGCGAAGCAGATGGTGGGCGCGCAGCAACCGACCAGGCCCGTCGTCCTCTACTTCTTCTTGCCTCACTTCGCGCTCGCGTCGGACTTGAACGACATCGCAGCGCGCATGCCGCCTGGGTAGCAGAAGAGAAGCAGGAAGGTCAGAAGGTCAGAAGAATTTTGGTTCTTCTGACCTTCGATCTTTTGTGAAGCCGCTTCCGATCGACGACGTGCTCAGTGAGGTGCGCGATGCGATCGCGCGCGCGGGTGCGTGCGTGCTCGAAGCGCCGCCGGGCGCGGGGAAGACGACGCGCGTCCCGCCGATGCTTCTCGATGCGCTCGAACGCGACGTCATCGTGCTCGAGCCGCGGCGGATCGCAGCGCGCATGGCGGCGCGTCGCGTCGCGGAGGAGCGCGGCGAAAGAGTCGGCGAGAGCGTCGGGTACGTCGTGCGATTCGAAGAAGCGCGCGGCGAGCGCACGCGTCTCGTCTTCGTGACCGAAGGCGTGCTCGGTCGAATGCTGTCGAGCGATCCGGATTTGAAGAACGTGTCGGCGATCGTGCTCGACGAGATCCACGAACGAAGCGTGCACACCGATGTTGCGCTCGCGCGAATCAAGCGGCTGCGAGAGACGACGCGGCGCGATCTCGTCATCGTCGCGATGTCCGCGACGCTCGACGCGGAGCCCATCGCGAAGTTCTTGGGCGCGCCGATCGTGCGCTCCGCGGGGCGTCCGTATTCCGTCAGCGTCGCGTATGAAGACGCACCCGATGATCGCGTCCTCGAGCTTCGCGTCGCATCCGCGGTGAGGCGCGCGCTCGCAGAAGAGACGGACGGTCACGTGCTCGTCTTCTTGCCGGGCGCAGCGGAGATCCGCCGCGCGATGGACGCGTGCGCGAGCGCCGCGCAGAAGCACGGCGCGATCGTTCTTCCGCTCCACGGGGACCTGCCACCCGACGAACAGGATCGCGCCGTGCTCCCGTCGCGCGATCGCAAAGTGATCGTGTCGACGAACGTGGCCGAGTCGAGCGTGACGATCGACGGCGTCGCATGCGTGGTCGACAGCGGGCTCGTGCGGCGCGCGGAGCATTCGCCGTACACGGGGCTTCCGTCGCTTCGCGTCGAGAAGGCGTCGCGCGCGTCGTGCGTGCAGCGCGCCGGCCGCGCGGGTCGCACGCGTGAAGGACGCGCGTTTCGTCTGTACTCGCGCGCGGACTTCGAAGCGCGCCCGGAGCACGAAACACCCGAGCTTCTCCGCGCCGATCTCGCCGAGGTCGTTCTCGAGCTTCGCGCGAACGGGATCGACCCGAAGGAGCTTGCGTGGCTCGACGCGCCACCACAAAAAGCGATCGCCGCGGCGGAGGATCTGCTCGCACGACTCGGTGCGATCGACCCGCGCCTCACCGACATCGGACGCGCGATGATCCGTCTTCCACTTCACCCGCGCGTCGCGCGCGTCGTCGTCGAAGGCATCGCGCGCGGCGTCGCGGACGACGCAGTCACCGCCGCCGCGCTCCTCGGCGAACGCGACATCCGACTCGCAACGCGCATGCGCCCCGGCCAGCACGTTCGCGCGGCGGACCTCCCGACGGATCGCTCCGACGTGCTCGCGATGATGGACAGCCTCCACGACATGACAGACGTGGATCGCGGCGCGGTGAGGCGCGTCGAGCTCGCGCGCAAACAACTGCGCCGGCTCGTTCGAGAGAAGCAGCGGCTCTCGGAGAAGGCGGCGGAGGACGCGCTGCTCGCGGCGATACTTGCAGGATACACGGATCGCGTGGCGCGGCGGCTTTCTGGGCGTTCGCTCGCGCTCGCGGGTGGAAAGGCGGAGCTCGCCGAGACGAGCGTCGTGCGCGACGCGCCGCTCATGGTGGTCGTCGACGTCGAGCAGCGCGGGAGCTCGGTCTTGGCGCGCATCGTGAGCGAAGTGACGCCGGAGCAGCTCGTCGAGATCGCGCCCGAGCGACTCGATGAAGAGACACGCGACGAGTGGAACGCGCAAGCCGAGCGCGCCGAGCGCGTCACGCGTCTTCGCTTCGACGGGCTCGCGATCGAAGAGACGCGCGCCGCCGCAGCGGGCGAAACAGCGAGCGCGCTTTTGTTCGCTGCCGCGAAGGAGCGCGGCGCGGCGGCGTTCACGCCGTCGAACGCGAGCGATCTCGACTCCGTGCGCGAGCGCGCCGCGTTCGCGCATCGCGTCGATGCGTCCGTCGCGCTCGTCGATGATGCGGCGATCGAAAATGCGCTTCGCGCGTGCTGCGACGGCCGCGCGAGCTTCGCCGAGCTTCGCGAAGCGGGCGTCGCCGATCTCGTGCGCGCGTCGATCGATCATGCCGCGCTCGATCGCCTCGCCCCCGCGCGCGTCACGCTCCCGAGCGGCCGCGTCGCGCGCGTTGCGTACGAGCCCGGAAAAGATCCCTACGTCGAATCACGCCTTCAAGATTTCTTCGGCCTGCGCGACACGCCGCGCATCGGCGGCGGACGCGTCGCGCTCGTCCTCCACTTGCTCGCGCCGAACCACCGCGCCGTGCAAGTCACGACGGACCTCGCCGGTTTCTGGGAGCGTCACTACCCGAAGCTGCGACGCGAGCTGATGCGGAAGTATCCGCGGCACGCGTGGCCGGAGGATCCGCTGAACGCGCAGCCTCCGCCGCCGCGCGGTCGATGAACGATCAGAAGGAGTGAACGGCGCCGGCGATGCCGTCGATCGCTTTCGTTTGTGTGGCCGTCGCGTCGTGACCGCCTTGACCTGCGGTGCCCGAGAGCACGGTGCTTTGCGCGTCGACGTCCGGTGTCGTCGCGAACGTCGCGATGCCGATCGAGACGCCACCGGCGCCGCCGCCACCTGCGCCACCTGCGCCGCCGGTTCCGCCGTTGCCGCCGGTGCACACGCCTCCTCCACCAGTGCCACCAGGCTGACCTGCTTGACCCGCACTCCCATCACCACCGTTACCTGCTTTGCCGGCGTGAATGGTCGATGCTTGGACGCGCAGCACGGAGCTCGATGCCGCAACCGCAATGCTTCCACCACCACCGCTGCCGCCCATTCCGCCAATCCCTCCGCACCCTCCACACGCACCACTTCCGCCGCATGCCGTGTTCCCAGAGATGGGCCACGCCGCACCTCCACCACCTTGGGCCGTGCCGCCGCTCGTTCCCGCGCCGCCCGGTGAAGGCATCCAACCGGTGCTCGTGAGCCCGCCATACGTTCCAGTGCTCGTGCCTGCTTTGCCCACGATTCCGTCGGAGCCGACGCCGCCAAAACACGAGGCGTCGATGTCGTAGCCGATCCCCGCCTGCCCTTTCGTCGTGTCGCCGTTGATCACCGGAGCACCGGGCGCTGCGTCGATCTGCACGCCCGCATCGTTGAGCCCACCACCCTGTCCACCAATCGTCGTATCCGACGCGCACTGACAGCTCTTCGCTGGTGCAACCGTCTCGAACGCACCAGCGTTCCCGTTCGCCGCTGCAGCAAGCGGCGCGGGAGGTGTAGCGGTCACACCATCACTCGCCGCGCCTGCCGTCACGGTCGCACGACGAAATGTCATCCCCGGCGATCCATCGACGTACGCCACGACGCTCGACGCGCCCGGGTCCGTCGCGTCGGGCGCGGTGAGCGTCATGCCCTCCACGACCGCCGCAACACCGAGCACGTGAAGAACGAACTGCGGCGACGTGCTCCCCGTTTGCCACGCGGGTGCGACCGTCGTCGGCGCGGTGCCCGGCGCCCAACTCGCGCAGTCGAACCCGCCGTGAATCGCGACGCCCGCGGGCGCATTTTGAATCACGAGATTCTCGGCGTACGTCCCCGCGCACACGTAGACGTTCGGTTTCTGCGCGTTCGCTGCGGCCGCCAAGATCCCTTTGTTGATCGTCTGAAACGGCGCCGTCTTCGCGCCCGTCGCCGTGTCGCTCCCGGTGAGCGAAACGAAGAACCCATCGCTGTCGTCGACGGCGCATCCGCCTTGCGAAGCGGGTTTGCCCGAATCGCAGCCGCCGCCCGACACGCCGGGCACTTGGGACGCATCGACGCATGAGGCACCGGTGCACGGGCTCGGGCTGCTGCAATCGAACAGCGCGAACCCAGCAAGAAGCGAACAACCACCGAGCGCATAGACGAATTTCATGTCGAAGACCCCTCGCGGAAGGGCGACGAACATACCATGACGCGCTACACCTCGAAACGTGGCCGCTGAAGCTTCGTCGAAGGTCGCCGCGTGGGCGCGCCACATGACGTACTTGCGCGCGGCGCGCACGTTCATCGAGGCGTGTGACGCGGAGGGAATTCCGGTGCTTCCGGTGAAGGGGATCGTATCGGCGTACACGTTGTATGACGATCCGGCGGAGCGCATGTTGACGGACGTGGACGTGCGCGTCGCACCGCGCGACGTTGCGCGGGTCGCGCGCCTTGCGAGTCGCAAAGGTTGGCCCATCGTCCAGCGGCTTCACAGCTACGTGAACGTCGTCGCCGCAATCGACCACGTGTGCATCGACGTCGAAGGTCACGTCGGCCCGCCGGGTATGTGCAGACTACAGGTCACGGACATGATCCAACGCGCGACGCACTCGCGCGAGCACGGCTTCGATTGTCTGGTCCCCGACTTTCACGATCACGCGGTTGTGCTCGTGGTGAACGTCTTCAAGGACAAGCTGCTCAAGAGCTTTTCGTGGTCCGTCCGCGATCTCGAACGCGTAGTCCTCCATCCCCTGTTCGATGCCGACGCATTGGTCGCGCGCCTTCGTGAAGCGAAGTGCACCACCATCGGTTGGGTCGTTGCGGATTGGATGTCGCGATCACACGGGAGTCGAGCATGGGAGATGATGCGCGATCGCCTTCAGCCCGGACGCCAGCTCTACTTGAGCGCATTGCGCCGAGCGTCCGATCGCGACGTCGACGGTCTTCTGGCGACTCTCCTCACGCGACTCGGTCCCGACAAGCCGCTCGACCGTGCCCGTTCGGTGTTGCGCGTCGCGTGGTTCGGTGCGGAGACGGGCTTGGATTGGTAGAAGCGTCATGATACCCGGTCGAGTCTCATGAAAGCCGTCATTCTCGCAGGAGGTCTTGGTACGAGGCTCAGCGAAGAGACCGCCGTTCGCCCGAAGCCCATGATCGAGATTGGTGGCAAGCCGATCCTCTGGCACATCATGAAGATCTACGCGTCGCATGGCATCTGCGACTTCGTCGTTGCGCTTGGTTACAAGGGCTATGTCATCAAGGAATACTTCGCGAACTATTTCCTCCACACTTCGGACGTCACGATCGACCTCGCAAAAAACAGCGTGGAGGTTCACGACACAAAGGCCGAGCCCTGGCGCGTGACACTCGTCGACACGGGCGAGTTGACGCAAACCGGTGGGCGCGTGAAGCGCGTTCGCTCACACCTGAGCGAGGCGGAGCCGTTCTGTATGACCTACGGCGACGGCGTGGCGGACATCGACATCAAAGCGCTCATCGAAACGCACCGAAAAAATGGCCTCCTCGCGACATTGACCGCCGTACAACCCGCAGGGCGCTTCGGTGCGCTCGAGCTCGACGCTGGACGCGTTCGGCGGTTTCAAGAAAAGCCGATGGGCGACGGCGGCTACATCAATGGAGGCTTCTTCGTCCTCGAGCCCAAGGTGCTCGACTACATCGGTGGCGACGACACCGTTTGGGAGCGCGAGCCGCTCGAGAGTCTTGTATCGAGCGGCCAACTCGGTTCGTATTTGCACCGCGGATTTTGGCATCCGCTCGACACCCTTCGTGACAAGCACATTCTCGAAAACGAATGGGCGAGCGGGCGCGCCGCGTGGAAGAAGTGGCCGTGATGGTCTATGATTGTAGTAACGCTAAGAGGCGCGCGCGGCGCCGCGGGTGCACGAAGACGTAGTTGTCCTCGACGATATCGGTCGGTTTCACGCGCACAAGCTTCTTCGTCGCATCATCGAGACGATAGCTCTCGTATCCACGCGCGTACAGGGGCCCAAGCAAATCGTCGAGTTGCATGTCGAATCCTGCGAGATAGAACGGGTTAATCTCACAGACGAGTGTTGGTAAGTGCTTGTCGAGCAATCGCGTCGCCCCTCTAAATACGAACGGCTCGGCACCCTCGACATCACACTTCAAGAACGAGATGTCCGCGACGCTGGGCATATAGTCATCCAAGCGAACGACATCGCCGCTGACTTCTCGCGTTGCCTGCCAACGAACCTGCGTCTCCCGGCCGGGGTGGTCGTGCGTTCGCGTGCCAATGAAGGCCATGCCCGCGCTCATCGTGCCCATCGGCGCGAGTGGGACACTGAAAGTGATTCGTTCGTTCCGCTCGGAGCACCCCTTCGGAACGACTTCGACGTTTTTCAAGCTAAAGACACCGGCCACACGCTTCAGCGTCTTGTGCGTGAAAGGCACGGGCTCGAACGCCCATACTTTGCCCGTCACACCGACGGCACGTGATAGGTGATAGCAGTACAACCCGAAATTCGCGCCAACGTCGATTACGACGTCACCCTGTTTGACGGCGAAGGGAATGATGTCCAATTCGGGCTCGTACCAGCTGCCACGCCAGATATCCCACGCTTTGGCGCCACACTGGATGTAGCTGTACTTATCTTCGTCGAGGACGCGCCTGGCGACGCGCTTGACGATTCGGCGAGGCAGAGAGTTCGCGCTCATTGCTTATGCCGCCGGCGCGCGCGCGCTCACGTTCCGCAGGATTGCGTCAGACTTGAAGTTCATGTGCGGGATATCCATGTGAATGCGGTCCGAAAACCGCGGCGCCATGGGCTCCCCACGGCGTAGCTTCTCGAGGAATCGCCGCACCGCCAGCACGTTCATGACACGCCCCGAGCCGAGGTGGCGCTCGATATCGACGGCAAGATCGTCGCACTGCGTTTGTTGCATTATAAAGAACAGATTCTGGAGATAGTCTTCGTTTGAGCCACGCTCAAACTGCTGCCGCTCGCGCATCCCGCAGAAGCCGCCGTCGACCGGATAGTAGTCGAAGTAGCGTGCGACCTTCAAATCGAGGGCGCGGCGGAGCCCGAGCCGAACCGCGACGGCGCGGAGCGCCTTCTCACGACCGCGAAAGAGCCTCCAACGCTTCACATGATCTGTCCACCTCACGCGCCGGCGACTGCTCCACAGTGCATACGTTAGCGTGAGCGACCGCGGGAACATGACAGCATGCGGCATGTATGCGTCGACGAACGAGGCGTGCCCACGTTTGTGGAGCTCGCGATCAACCAGGGCGATCCTGAAAAGATGACGCTGGGGATCGAGCACCTCCGGAGTCGTGAACCGCCAATGCTCGTAACCGGAGCCAAACGCCGTGACGGTAGTCAGTAGCATCTCGCCGTGGTGATGCACGGAGTTGCACGTGACGTCCGTGTCCGCCCGTGGATGCGGAAAGAATGCGTTCGCCACGAGCGCATAATGGGGTGTCGTCGAGATCTCGAACCCGAGCGACGGAAAATTCTTGGTATTGAGACTTTCGGTTTGCGACAAATGGCGGGCAACGGTGGCTCTGAGCGCACGCTCGTCGGCCGCCATGTCAAGCAGCACGTTGCGGGCTTGCTCCTGGGCCAAGTGCTTGTTCGGCGCGCGGAATGCGACATCCAGTGCCCTTACGTAACGTGCCAAGACGCCGTCGCCCGGCCTCGTCATTCCAGCCCTCGACCAACGGGAACGTACCGCGTACCGCTGGGCCACACCACGTGGCGTAAAGCGTTGCGACCGTCAACGATCACTTTTTCCTTCATCGAGTCAACCAGCGTTGCATAGTCCCACGTCTTGAACGTCGGCCATGCGGTTGTAACGACGGCGGCATGTGCGTCGATGAAAAGCTCTTCCGAGCCGAGAACGATTTGGATACGATCGCCAAGCTTCACTGCGGCAGCAGCATGCGCTTTTGGATCATAAGCGCGCACACGCGCACCACGCCTGAGCAACTCTTCGACGAGCGGCAGGGCTGGTGAGTCGCGCAGATCGTCCGTTTCCGGTTTGAATGCCAAACCAAGGACGCCGATCGTCTTTCCTTCAAGCCCGCAAAGCGTCCGGCCTAGAACGTCCGCGATCGACGTCGGACGCGCGATGTTTACCGTGGTGACTGCGTCGAGGAGGGGCGTAGGAATTCCACATCCACGTGCGTAGGCCTGAAGCGCGGCAATGTCTTTCGGAAGGCAACTCCCTCCATACCCCACGCCACCACGCAAGTACGCAAGTATGCCAGGCGACACACGCTCTCCTCGCACCATCGGTGACAGTCTTCGGTCAAGTGCAAGACCGTCCATGATCGTTTCGCCGTCTGCGCCGGTGGTGTTTTCGCAAAGCCTATAGAGTTCATTACTGAAGGAAACGAGCGTGGCTAGAAGAGTGTTAGATGCGTACTTGATGAACTCGGCATCGACGAGCGTCACGCGAGGTTTTGGACAGTCGAAGCGCGCATACAGTTCCGCAACCGCATCGCCCGATCTGCCATCAAACTGGCCAATGACGACGCGATCCGGATTCATGAAATCGTCTACGGCGCATCCTTCCCTGAGAAACTCAGGGTTCATCGCAAGCCCAAAGTCCTTGCCGGCCTTCTTGTTTGCTTCGTGTTCCAATTTTTCACGCACAAGTCCGGCCGTCGTGCCAGGCACTACGGTGCTCTTGACGACCACCGTATGGCGCCCGTCGCGGTGGCGCAGATGGCGGCCGATCGTCCGGGCGACTTGTTCAACGTATGATAGGTCAATCTGATCGCCGCGCGGTGGGGTTCCGACAGCAATCATGGACAGGTCGCTGTTCCGAAGCGCGTTTTCGGCGTCGACGGTTGCCCGAAAACGCCCGGTGGATAGCGTGTCGGCGAGGAGCTTGTCGAGACCGCTTTCGTAGATTGGCGTTTTGCCAGCGTTGATAGCGTCGACGCGCTCGCGTACGACATCAACACAAGTTACGTCATGGCCAATCGCGGCCAAGCACGTGCCAGTGACAAGACCGACATAGCCGGCACCGAAGATCGTGACGTTCACGAGACCTCCCCCGGCTCAGCCGGATAGGAACGCAGGGTGCGCGCGATGCCCTCGCGGAGGGTCACGGTCGGCGACCATGTTGGGAAGTACTTGCGCAGCTTGCTAAGATCGGGACAGCGTCTCAGAGGGTTGTCAGAAAGGTAGAGCGGATCGTCGCTGACCTTGTGGTCGATTCTAATCGCAGGAGGCCCCGCGACTTCCACGACGCGCTTGGCGACCTCGGTCATTGGAATCTCTTCTTCGTCGTTCCCCACATTAAACGCTTCTCCGTTTGCTTCAGAGAGCAAGATATGAAGCATCGCCGAAGCTGCATCACGCACGTAGCAGAATGCTCTCGTTGCGCGACCGTCGCTATGGAGAATAATCGGCATTCGCCTAAGCGCCGCGCGAATGAGATCCGGCATGATGCGCATGTCGTCGAGCCGCTGACCAGGTCCGTAGACGTTGAACGGCCGAACCGTCTTCACCGGTATGTGATGAAGCCGATGGTATGTCGTGCACAGCGTCTCACCCAGGCGTTTCGATTCATCGTAGCAAGCACGCGGTCCGGTACACGACACAAAGCCGCGATACGTCTCGGGCGTCGGAATCGCATCAGGTGTCGGATCACCGTAAATCTCACTGGTGCTAAGAAATACCAGACTGCGTATCTCGGGGTGAGTGCGGCACATCTCGAGTAGGTGCCAAGTGCCATTCACATTCACGTCGATCGTTTCGAGAGGGAAGCGGCGATAGAACGTGGGGGATGCGATGCTTGCGCCATGAATGACCCATTGATACGGTTCTGGTGCGTCAAGCGGTTTACTCATGTCGTGTGTGAGCAGAACGACGTCGGCAAGCCCCTTGTGGTGTGCAACGCGATCGGGCACACCGCTCAGGAAATTGTCAACCGCGAGAATGCGCACAGGTGATCCCCGACGCCTGTTGAACTCCACCAGCACGTCCAGGATAAAGCTACAAAGGAACCCGCCGGCGCCCGTCAACAACAACGTCGTGCCACGTAACGGATTCATGGCGGTTTCCATCCGATCCACGATCCACCGCGCGTCCTCGATGATAACGTCACTTGTTCTCGCCATGATTCGTCCCGCACGAGTGTGTTCGTTGCTCTTCCGAGCTCCGGATTCAGTGAATGTCCCCTGATTCCGCAGCGTCTCTAGCATTGTCGGCTTGTAGCGTCCACCCGCTCTTGCACGCAGCTGGTGCAGAAAGTAGAAGAATCACGCATGACTCGTTGTCGTCTCTGCCAGGCCACTGATCTTGACCTCATCCTCTCACTTGGCAGGACGCCGCTCGCGAACTCACTGCTCACGGAGCAGGAATTGTCGCGTCCGGAGCAAACGTATCCACTGGACCTAGCCTTCTGCGCTTGCTGCACGCTGGTTCAGATCACTGAGACCGTCCCGCCTGACGTGCTCTTCTCCGACTACCTCTATTTCTCCTCGTTTTCCGACACGATGGTCACACATGCGAAGACCATCGCGACGCGAATGATCGAAACCGAAAAGCTTACGCGCAACTCGTTTGTTGTCGAGATTGCGAGCAATGATGGCTACCTGCTGCAACATTATGTCCAGGCCGGCGTGCCAGTACTCGGCATCGAGCCCGCGACCAATATTGCTCGTGTTGCCGTCGAAGAACGCAACGTTCCAACGCTTGCGAAGTTTTTCGGATCCGAGTTAGCCAGTGAGCTTGCTCGCGATGGCAAACGTGTCGACGTCCTTCATGCCAACAACGTGCTCGCGCACGTTGCAGATCTCAACGGGGTGGTTGAGGGCATTGCTACGCTGTTGAAGCCGACTGGTGTTGCGATCATCGAAGCGCCCTATGTGCGCGATCTCGTTGAGCGATGCGAATTCGATACGATCTACCATGAACATCTTTGTTACTTTTCCGCGACTGCGCTTGATAAACTGTTTGCCCGTAGCGGTTTGGTGCTGCGGGACGTGGAACACATACCGATGCACGGTGGCTCGCTTCGCATTTTTGTGTCTCCGGCATCAAGCTTTCAGCGCGGAGAGAACGTCAAACGGCTTCTCGAAGAAGAAGCGCACATGGGGATGGGCCATCTCGCTTTCTACCGCACTTTCGCGCGCCGAGTCCAAACACTGCGCGACACTCTCAAGACACTGCTTGCCGATCTAAAACGCCAAGGCAAGCGTGTCGCGGCTTATGGTGCTGCGGCTAAGGGAACCACCCTACTAACGTACATGGGTATCGGCGCCGACACAATCGACTTCGTGGTTGACCGCAGTCCCCACAAACAAAATCATTACATGCCAGGCTCACACATTCCGATTCTCGGCCCAGCGCACCTTGCAGAGGCGATGCCGGACTACTGCCTACTTCTTACATGGAACTTCGCGGACGAAATTCTGCGTCAACAAGCGGCGTACCGTGATGCCGGCGGCAAGTTCATCGTGCCGATACCCGACGTTCGAATCGTTTGAGCCATGCGATCGGTCCTTGTTACTGGCGCGGGCGGATTCATCGGCCGTCATGCGGTCAGCGAACTGCTCGCGGCCGGGTATGAAGTGCATGCATCTCATGTTGAGGCCATCCCACCACTCAATATTGAGCACGTCATTTGGCACCGTGCCGACCTTTTGTCCGCGGACGGACGGTCGAAGCTCCTGGCAGCCGCAAAGCCAGAATCCTTATTACACATCGCTTGGTATAGCGAACATGGGCTCTTCTGGCATTCGCCTGAGAATCTGCGTTGGGCTGCCGCATCGATCGAGCTCGTTCGCGCGTTCCGTGAAGGGGGGGGGCAGCGCGTCGTTACAGTTGGCAGTTGCGCTGAGTATGCGTGGGAAGGAAGCGAAGCGCTTCGCGAAGCAACATCGCGCATCGCACCATCAACCGCTTATGGTGTGTGCAAAGACGCACTCAGGCGGGTCGTCGCGGCTTACGCAACTCAATCGGGCCTATCCTGGGCACATGCACGTGTCTTCTTTCTCTACGGGCCGCACGAAGACCGGCGACGCTTTGTAACTTCTATCGCAAGTGCAATGTTGCGCGGAGAAGAGGCCCTTTGCAGCCACGGACACCAGGTTCGCGATTTCATGCATGTCGGCGATGCGGCCAGGGCGTTGGTCGCGATCATTGACTCGCATGTGAGCGGCCCCGTCAATGTAGCCTCCGGAGAGCCCGTCGTGGTCGCCGACATCGCACGCACGCTCGAACGATTGCTCGGTGGCAAGGTCATCCTCGGAGCGCTGCCACGTCGCGCGGATGACCCCGACTACATCGTCGCCGACGTCGCGCGGCTGCGAGAGGAGCTGGGCTTTCGCCCACATTTCAATCGCACATCAGGCCTGCGCGACGTGCTTGAGTGGCTACATACCGAGAAGTGCTCCTAGCTTCTTCGCGCGGCCCGCGAAGCGCCCAACCCATCGTCTGCCGTTCAAACCTTCGATAACGCGCAGCGCCGGGTCCACACCGCGGACGGCTTCCCGGAGTTCGCGCGTGCAGGCCGACGCCTCGGCGTCGTTGGTCGCCGTCGCCCATCCCCATACGAGCCCGATACGGTGAAGCAAAATCACGCGCCGCCTCATCGAGCGAATGAATCGTGCATCGTTGGGGTGCCGGCTCAGATATCCATCGCAATAATCGAGGAACAAGTTCGTCCGCTGCCGTATCGCCTGCGGAAAATGACATCTCTAGACTTTGCTGAGCAGCGTGTCGGCGAATGCTGACGAGGGCGTCGGTGCCTAAGTACACGTCGCCGCGCTCGGCCATTCGCATCAGTATTATGTAATCACCGTAGTGGAGCGATAGCCGTTCGTCGAAGCCGTCGTCGAGTGTGGAACGGCGGAACACGACTCCCGGCGTCACCACGATTCCGCGACCGCGGTGGAGCATCATTTCGACGAATTGGCGTCCGGGAATGCATGCGTCGCGGCGAATCCATCGCCGCTTTTCCGTCAGAACGCCGCGTTCGTCGACGAAGTCGTAGTTGCTGGCGAAGAATCGAGCGCGTGGATAGGCCTCGAGCGCGTCGACCGCACGCGCAAGAAGCGCCGCTGCATAAACATCGTCGTCATGAAAGAAGACGACGTATTTACCCTTCGCTTCCGCAATGCCACGGTTGAGGTTGCGAAAGACCGGGACGCGTGATTCCAGCCGGCGCACGCGTACACGCGAGTCGGTGCGCGCCCATTCGGCGAATGCGCGCGCCGCGTCGTCGCCGCTCGCATTGTCGAGAACTACGACTTCGATGTTGGCATACGTCTGTTGGCGTACCGAACGCAGCAGGTCGTCGAAGAACTCGGGGCGACCGATGGTCGGAACGAGCACGGACACAAGCGGCGGCGAGGCATTCATACTGATACCTCTGGTGCGTTCGTCATTCGCGTCCACGTGGGGAGAAGATGCAGCCAGCGCTCCATCGTCAAGAGAAGCCATATCGGATTATGGTGATCGCGCACGCCGCTGTCGTGCTCATCGAGCAAGCGGTCGACGTAGGCCAGATCGACGAACTGCCCGAGGCGAGCCGACCTGCATAGCGTGTCTCGGACGAGCTCCCGAAGGCTCGTTCGAAACCACGTCGCGAGCGGCATGCCAAATCCCATCTTGCCGCGTGAAGAATCGGCGCTGGAACAATGTCGCGGAAGGCGCGCCGCAAGATCCATTTGGTGACTCTGTGACGCCGGCGGAAGCGATCCGGCAGCCGTGAGGCGTATTCGATGAGCTCGGTGTCGAGGAACGGGGATCGGAGCTCTAGCGAATGAAGCATCGATGCACGGTCGGCCTTCACCAGCAAGTCAAATGGTAGGTACGAATCGAAGTTGATCTGCAACGCGCGTGTTAGTGGAGAGGCGGCCCCCGTGCGCGCGCCGAGCAGACGAATCCAACTCTTAGCGGCATCCAAATCGACGCTCGTGCGCAGCTCGCGCGTCAAGAGCGCGCCAAGGTCGTTCGTGAAATACGACTGCCAGTGCAGCATTCGTTCGGGAAGCGATAGCGCCGCCACGTGTAGGGCGCGTGTCAACCGATTGAAGGCTTGACCGTCTAACGGAAGGTGTGTTGTTAGCGCCCGTGCGAGCGTTCGAAGCGGTTGGGGCACGGCTTCGGCGGCCGTCACGCGGAGAAAGATGTTGTATCCAGCGAACAACTCGTCTCCACCGTCGCCCGTAAGCGCTACCGTCACGTGCTTGCGCGTCAGCATCGATACGACGCTCGTGGGGACTGCAGACGAATCCCCGAACGGACCGTCGTGAGCCTCGACGAGACGATCGAGCAAGTCGATCGAGCTTGGCTCGAGGGTAAATTCAGTGTGATCGGTGTCGAATGCATCGGAGGCGATTCGCGCGTAACGCGTTTCGTCGAAACGGGCGTCTTGCGAAAATCCGATGGAGAATGTCTTCACACGCTTCGTCGACATGCGCGCCATCAACCCGACGACGACCGACGAATCGATGCCGCCCGACAGAAATGCACCGAGCGGCACGTCCGCTTCAAGGCGTCTCAGCACCGCTTGCTCGGTGAGGCGCCGCACCTCGCGCGTTGCTTCGATTACGCCGACGTCGAGCGGCTCCGCGTTGAACGGCGCCCTCCAAAACGTGCGAACCTCGGGCGACGCGTTCTCCGTGATGTCAAGGATCGTGGCCGGTGGGAGCTGCGCAACGTGTTCGTACAACGTCGCGGGCGGCGGCACATACCCGAGTGACAGCAGCAGCGGCAACGACGCCAATCGGAGTGTCGACGGAGTGCCAAGCGCGAACAGGGCACGTATCTCCGAGGCGAATCGTACGTTGCCGCCGCAGCGGGTGTAGAAGAGCGGCTTCTTCCCAGTTCGGTCGCGCACGAGAACGAGTCGGCGCTGTTTGCGGTCGAACAAGGCGATGGCGAACATCCCGTCAAGTCGTTCGAAAAACGCTACACCGTATTCGCAATACCCTTCGACGATCACCTCCGTATCGGAGCGAGAGCGAAACGAACGGCCGCACTTCTGGAGTTCCGCACGAAGCTCATGATGGTTGTATATTTCACCATTGAAGACGACGACGGCTCGACCGTCGGCGCTCCGCATCGGTTGCACGCCGAGCGGACTTAAGTCGAGAATCGAAAGCCGCGTGTGCCCAAGCACCACGCCCTCGTCGCGAAAGACGCCCTCGGCGTCGGGCCCACGGTGTCGTAGGCGCTTGAGCGCGCCGGCGACGTCCATGCATTGAGCGTCGAACACGGAGCCCAAGATGCCGCACATCTCAGCAATCACGTAGCCCAGGTCGCGCGCTGAAGCAACTTGCTGTACATGCGCGGACGCGGTACGTGTGGTCACGCGAATGACGTCGTCGCTGCTCTACGTGTCGTTCGACGGTGTGCTTCAACCGTTAGGCTTTTCGCAAGTCGTGCGTGTGATCGTCGCCTTGGCGAGGCACGGTTTCCCCTATCATCTGCTGTCGGTCGAACGCACGCGCGACATCGAAGATCGCGCGAACGTGGAACACGTACGGAGCACGCTGTCTCGGTTCGGAGTGGGATGGACTGCAATTGGAGTGGACCTCAACGGCTCGGCAGCTCGATCGGCGGAGGCCTTCGCGCGCATGAGCGCATCCGTGCTTCGAATCGTACGACGCTCGCGCATCGCCCTCGTTCATGCGCGCGGGTATCAGAGCGCTCTTGTCGCCGAAGCGGCCAAACGCTTAACGGACATTCCGTATCTCTTCGATGCGCGCGGCTGCTGGATTGAAGAGCGTCCCGAGTGGTTCTCGACACCGTCGTCGTATGCGGCGGGCAAGTTCGTCGAACGCCACCTGTACCGGGACGCGAAGGCGGTCGTGACGCTCACAGCACTTCACGCACGCGAGGTCGTGGACGGTGCCTTCGGGCGAAGGGACGCAACGCGCGTTATTGTGGTTCCTACCTGCGCGGACTATCATGAGTTTGGGATTTCGTCGTCGCGACCCGCCAAGCCCAGTAGCAGCACGGTCGTTCCGCTGGACATTCAGCGACGCCTTCGAGACAAGAACGTCATCGCGATTGTCGGGTCTCTCAATCGGTCCTATGCAACCGATTCCGCGCTTCGGTTGGCTGGCTTCGCTTGCGAAGCGAGCGACACCGCGCATCTACTCGTGCTGACGCAACAGCGCGAAGCCTACGTTGATGCGCTGTCTCACACGGGCATGAGTCCGGATCGCTTCACAGTCGCAAGCGCCCGACACGATGAGATGCCCCAATGGGTTCATTGGATTGACTGGGGTATCCTGCTCTTGCCGGACCTCGCCGCGAAACGCGGTTCGATGCCTACGAAGCTCGCAGAATTCTTTGCCGCAGGCGTAAGGCCAATTGTACACGGTTGCAACGTGGAGATGATGAAGTGGGTACGCCGGGCGGGCTCTGGTTTCGTCCTCGATTCCATCGACGACTCCTGCGTTCGGATGGCAGCCAAGCGTGTTGTCGATACAGCGCCGGACGCCGAAACCATCGCGCGCGCGCGCGATATCACCGCTCCGCATTTCGGTCTGCAAGCTGGCGTCGAACGCTACGCCACGCTGTTGCGCGCAATCGCGTGATGCGGTTTGACACGCAAAAGGCATGCGGCTATCCGATCTCTCAATGGCCTTAACCAACGACAATGCGATTTTTGTTTGGGACGCCAAACGAGCCGGCGTTCCTTTCGGCCACATGCTCACGCTCGGCCGCCAAGAATTCTACCTGAGCTCGCGCCAACTCGACGCTTTCGCGCGCGAGGCCAACATCGATGGTCGCGTCGCGCGCGGCGTCAAACAGAAATACGCGGACGAGTTTTTCCGCGTCTTCCTCGGCGTCAACCAACTAAGCGCCGTCGACAACTCCGATTACGAAGGTGCACAGATCCTTCATGACATGAATCTCCCCTTCCCGAACGGCATGGAAGAGACCTTCGATACGGTCCTCGAAGGTGGCTGCCTGGAGCACATATTCAACTTCCCAGTAGCGCTCGCTAATTGTATGCGCGCGCTCAAGGTTGGCGGTCACCTCTTTCTAGGAACGCCCGCCAACAACCAATTCGGACACGGCTTCTACCAATTCAGCCCCGAGCTCTATTACCGGTGCCTCGGCCCCGATACGGGGTTCGTCGTCGAGCGCCTCCAGGCGATCGAGATGAAATATCTCGGGGGCGAGTTCGGCGCTCGCGGGAGACCTTACGACGTCATGGACCCAGCACGGCTTCGAAACCGCGTTACGCTAACAAACCGTTTCCCGGTCTTTCTCATGATTCATGCGCGCAAGACACGACATCTCTCCGAGCCATTTGCGCGAGCTCCGCAGCAAAGCGACTACGCGCTCGTGTGGAACGAAGGGCCGGGCGCTCTCCAACAGACGCCACGCGGCCGCGCGGTGCTTCGTCGAGTTGTACGCGCTATGCCCCGGCGGCTGAAGGATGCGCTCGTGAACGAGTACGGACGACTCTACGTGCACACCTTCCGCAATCGCAGGTTCTACAAGCCCGTTAAGTGACAACGGGTCAGCGGCAGCACACGGTGCGTTCGTTGGTCATGATAACGGACGCGTCGCTCCCGCTCGGCTGACAACCGGCGTCGAGCACCACTCCGTTCCATCGATACGATTGCGTGAGAGCTCCGGCCTCTGCACTTGCCTGACATCCCGCCTCGTTCTCGACGTCAAGGGCGTCCGTGGCGCACGCCTTGTCCGTGTAGTAGCTGAGAGCCCCCGTGCAAGCGACCGCCACAGAACCGCACGAGCACGGCGAGCACACGATCGTAACTGAATTCGCCACGAGCGAACGCTGTTGAAACCCACCATCGGGACAGCTCACGTCACCTTGCGTAGCTATGCAGGAAGCAAATCCGAGAAGCGGAGTGCCCGAGCAGAGCCGCCCGTCGCAGCTAGTCCCTCCTCGGCACAGCGTACCCGGTTGTCCGACCGACCCAGCGTCCAATTGCCTCGGTGTACAGGGTGGAGGCGAAGATGGTTTGAAGTAGATTTGGTTATAATCCGAAAGTCCTACTTGACTCCCGAATGGGACGCATTTTCCGTCGACGATGAAAGGTGAAGCAGCCGTAGAGCAGGAAGACCCATTGAAACTCTGGGAGATTGTTCCATTCTCGCATAGGCCGGCAGGCGAGTCGCATGCGCATGAACACGTACTGGCGGAGGGCACCGGATTGGCGGTAACTCCTTCTTGCGCGTATCCGTTGGGGCACGTCACGTTTCCCGATGCGTACGCGACCAGCTCCCAGCCCGAGGTGATGAGATCAGCACACGGAACGCAGCTCGCGTCCCCTCCATCGATGATCAGCGCGTCCGCACCATCGACTGCCGTACCGCTTTCATCGAGTGAACATTCCGCTAGCGCTACGAGTGCGCTGGCACACGCCAGCGCAACGATGGTCCTGGCTCGCACGTCGGCATCATAACCCCCACAGTGAACTCTTCCACAAGCATAGGGCTTGGGGGCCTAAGCCCCCAAGCCCCACGGATGAATGCCATGCCTTCTTCGCGCGCCCAATGTTGCGGATTCTTCTAGCAATCGCTGCGGCGTTCAGCCTACATTGCGCCTAGTTTCGAGTCCTTACGATGTCGTTGGTTGCACTCGATGAAGTTCGTCTTGTTCGCCTCTCGGACGAGCACCTCGCCTCCACTCACGATTGGCTGCAAGATCCCGCACTTCGCGAACAACTCGATTGTACCTCCGCACCAACTGCCGATAGCAACCGCGCGTATTGGCACGCGAAAAGGCTCGAACGGACGCGTGAGGACTACGCAATTGTCGAGAACGGCCGTCATGTTGGCAACTGCGGGCTGTGCAACATCGACGTTACCCGCAGGAAGTGCGAGCTTTGGATCTACCTGGGCGAGCGTCGCGGAAGTGGCGGTGGCTCTACTGCCGTCAGGCAGTTACTTGGTCGGGCGTTCACCGCTCTTCGTCTCGATCGCGTGCATTTGCGAGTGCTCGCCGACAATCCCCGAGCGCAGGCGTTCTACGAGAAACTCGGGTTCATGACCGAAGGTCGTTTGAGGCACGACACACGACGCGACGGCACACCCGTCGACTCGATCGTGATGTCAATCCTCGCGGACGAATACTCCCAGACAACTAACATCGGCCGATGACTACTGTGGTCGTCTTGCAACCCGGTTACCTTCCGTGGCTCGGCTTCTTCGATCAACTGCGACGTTGCGATTTCTTCGTCTACTACGACGACGTGCAGTTCGACAAGCATGGCTGGCGCAATCGTAATCGCATCAAGTCCGCAAGCGGGCCCATTTGGCTCACGGTTCCTGTCTTGTCGAAAGGCCGCAGTACGCAAACGCTCCTGGACGTCGAGGTCGACAACCGGACGCACTGGGCTCGCAAACACGTCGCCAGCATCGCGCAGAGCTACGCCCGCTCGCCTCACAAGCGCCTCTATATGCCCAAACTCGAGGAGCTCCTCATGCAGTCGTGGACGAGACTCGTCGATCTCGATATCCAAGTCGTCAAGTTGATGTGTGAATGGCTTGGGCTGCGGCGGCCAATCGCGCGATCCTCGCAACTCGGGATCCACGGAGGGCAAAGCGAACGCCTCGTCCAGATCTGCTCTCACTTCGGTGCCGACCGCTATCTCAGCGGCGACTCGGCAAAGGACTACCTCGACGAAAGTATGTTCGTTCGCGCGGGCATCTCGGTCGTGTGGCACGGTTACGAGCATCCTGTCTATCGTCAACTGCACGGCGATTTCTGCCCGTATCTTTCCGGCCTCGATCTACTACTGAACATGGGACCGGAGAGTACAGCCGTATTGGAGGGCTCACGATGAAAACGGTTCTGATCACTGGTGGCGCAGGATTCATCGGGAGTAACTTCGTCCGCTATCTCTACGATAGATATCCACAATACCAGCTTCTAGTCCTCGACGCGCTCACTTACGCCGGTAGCGTCACCAACTTACCCGGCGGCGGTCTCAACTCTTCGCGCTTCGAATTCTGGTACGGCAACGTGCTGAACGCCGACCTCGTCGACATGCTCGTGAGCCGGTCCGATATTGTCCTGCACTTTGCCGCGGAGTCTCACGTCACGCGATCCATTTTCGACAACCGACTGTTTTTCGAAACCGACGTCCTCGGAACGCAGGTCGTTTCCAACAGCGTTCTACGGCACCGCGACCGCGTCGAACGCTTCGTGCACATCTCGACCTCCGAAGTCTACGGCTCGGCCATTGCCGAAGACATGGACGAGGACCATCCGCTCAACCCGATGAGCCCGTACGCCGCTGCAAAGTGCGGCGCGGACAGACTAGTGTACTCATATCAGCAGACCTATCAGCTTCCCGCGATCATTGTTCGCCCATTCAACAACTTCGGGCCCTATCAGCACCTCGAGAAAGTCGTACCGCGCTTTATCACGAGTTGCATCCTCGGTGAGCCGTTGACCGTCCACGGTGACGGCTCGGCGCGCCGCGATTTTCTGCACGTCGACGACCATTGCACCGCGCTCGACAGACTCATTCACACCGATCGCGAGCGCGTCATCGGTCAAGTCATCAACCTAGGTACCAGACAGGACCACAGTGTCCTTGAGATTGCAGTCGCGATAAGACGACTCATGGATAACCCCAAGAGCGAAGTTGCCTTTGTAGGTAATCGGCCCGGGCAAGTGTTTCGGCACACATGCAACGCCAATAAAGCTAAAAAGCTCTTGGACTGGCAGTCGAACATTTCGTTCGAGGAGGGGCTGCGCAAGACGATCGATTGGTATAAGTCGAACCAAGACTGGTGGCTTCCTCAGCGGTGGATGCGGCAGATACCCATCGTCTTGGCTGACGGCACGAGGGAGCTGCATTGAGGCGCGTTCCGTTCTACCGGCACGACCTCGGCCAACCTGAGATCGACTCCATCGCCTCGGTTCTGGCGGGTCCGATCTTGACGACGGGAGAAACCGTCGCTCGTTTCGAGTGCGAGTTCGCAGCTTTCATTGGACGTCGTCACGTCCTCGGCGTGACGAGTTGCACGGGCGCGTTGCACATGGCGCTGATGGCGCTCGGCATCGGTCCCGGCGACGAAGTAATCACGACGCCGATGACTTTCATCGCGACAGCCACCGCTATCCTCGAAGCCGGGGCTACGCCGATATTCGTAGACGTCGAACCCGACACCGCAAACATCGACGCACGACTGGTCGAAGCAGCCATCACACCTCGGACGAAGGCGATCATCCCCGTTCACCTGTACGGCTTGATGTGCGACATGCGCGAGATCCACCGGGTCGCCAAGCAGCACGGCCTCGCGATCATCGAGGACGCCGCGCATTGCATCGAGGGCGAACGGGACGGCGTCAGACCGGGCGAACTGTCGGATGTCGTCTGTTTCAGCTTTTATGCAACGAAGAACCTCACATGCGGCGAAGGCGGGGCGGTTGCGACGGACCGAAACGACCTCGCCGAACGCTTACGTTTGTTGCGTTCGCACGGCATGACGAAGACGGCCGCCGATCGCGAGCGTGAAGGTTATCGGCATTGGGACATGTTAGTGCTTGGCTGGAAGTACAACATGGATAACATCCAGGCCGCGCTACTTCTCCCGCAGCTCAATCGATTGCCGGCAAAACTAGCGTCGCGTCACGCGCTGGCGCGCGCATACGAACGAAAACTCTCGACCATCGTCGGTGTTCGGCTGCCAGCAACGCGAGCGGGTGTCCACGCACGACATCTCTTTCCCGTTCGCGTGGACGGTCGTATTCGTGACCACGTCGTTGCGCGCCTTGGGGAGGCGGGCGTTGGTACGGTCGTGAATTATCGCGCAATCCACCTACTAACCTACTTCGTAAATCGATTCGGATTTCGCCGCGGTCGGTTCCCAATTGCAGAAACAATCGGCGATGAAACGCTATCTCTGCCTTTTTACCCAGGCATGCCTGAGGACGATGTCCGCGCAACAGTTGAAGCCCTTCACGCCGCTGTGCACGAGTCGCAATGAGCATAAGGTCGCCTGAGCGTGCCATCATCAGCCTCAGACATTCTTTTTTTTGGACGGCCTCCGGGCAAGTTTCGCAACTCGTAGGGGCTATGTTCGCTGGTGCTCTCATCAACCGCGCTCTCTTGCCGGCCGGACGCGGCGTCCTCGCGGAGATGCAAACGTGGGTCGCGCTTTTTGTTTCGCTCTGCGGGCTCAGCCTCAACACAGCGATCTATCACTTTGCCAACCGCGACCGATATGACGTGAGCGACCGCGCGCGCTTGCTGATCGTCGTGCTCGGTAGCCTCACCACGGCCGTACTCGCGGCGGCGGGGCTGTTGACTGTGTTCGAAGCATGGCCCAGCAAAGTTTCGTTGGAGGCGATCGTTCATGCGCCGCTTTTGATCGGTCTGCTGGTGACGACGATCTTCTGCGTCAACCTCGTCACGTTGGGACAGGCGCTCGGCCGCGTGAAGCTTGTCGCCCTCGTGACCATATTTCAGACGACCGTGAACGTCGGGTGCGTCATCCCGGCGTTCTTCCTGCGACGCATCGACGTTCGCTTTGCGATTCTGACGGCGATTGCCGTTCAAGGCGTCGGTTGCGTTACGCTCCTGAGCAAATTGGGCATTGACACGCGCTCGCCCGTCAGCGGCCTCACGCCGGCAACGGTCTGGCAGTTCCTCTCTGCCGGGTTGAAGCAGCACGTCGCGACCGTATCCGTATTCGCGTACACGAAGGCTAACCAACTCATCGTGTTTCATTATTGTGGGGACAAGCAATCTGGGCTCTTTGCGGCCGCACTTACGCTCGCGTTCGGCTTGTTTACCGGTTTTGCCGCCTTCCAGATGGCGCTCTACCCATGGGTTATCCATGCGTCCGACGAATTTGCCGTGACGATTCGGTCTTTGCGTCTCGCAGTCTACGGTGGCGTGCTCCTTACACTTCCGTCGATGCTGTTTGCCGGGCCGTTGTTGCACCTGTTCGGCGGCGTCGCGTTCGAGGAAGCGCGCGACGTGTTTCGCCTGCTCATCTTGGCAGCGTGGACTCTGTCGGTGTCGTCGTTCGCGGCGCCCTACGTCATCAAGGCAGGGGCGTTCGGGATCAACGGTGCCATCACCGTGGCAATTGGCGTATTGGGGTTGTTATTAAACTTCGTATTGGTCCCACGGCTTCGCGGCGCCGGAGCCGCGACGGCTACCGTGCTCACGACGCTCATTGGTTTTGGCATGACGCTCGGTCTATTGCGCGTCGTCTCCGGTAAATCGCCGTTACATTTCATTCGTCCGGACTTTCGACAGGAACTGGCCGCGTTTCGATCGGCCGTGCGCCGTGGGTTCTCGGCGCGCCCCTCGTGACCAATCAACTCGGCGCGTAACTGCCTGGGCGCGTGCCGGCGTATACCGGAGAAGCGCGAGCCGGAGCGCGCAGGTCGAACGATGGATCGAGCGTATGCTCTTCCACTTTCCCCGTCGCGGTGTTCACGACGAAGCGTGCCACGATGGGAAACTCAAAGCCAGTCGCACCTTTTACGATGGTTCGATAGTCGAAAACAACCTCGCCGCCGGACGGCACTGGCAGCGAGCGACAGTAACGTAGGATCCGCGCCTCGAACAGCGCACGATCTTTGGGATAGTACTTGAGAGTGGTGAAAATCGACGCCAAGCAGATGAACTCTCCGACATGCATGTAGCGCCACTCGGTCCGCGCGTCCCAGGGACGCATGGTCAGATACGGTGTGGGGGGATCCGAAGCCTGCGATCGAATGCCGATGTCCGCGTAGAAGTTGATCACGTCGGACGTAAATACCCGCCAAAGGATCAGGCCTGTCAGGCGGATCCACCAGTCAAGCCAGCGCTGTAGCGGACCCACTAGGCGTTTTCGCGCGTAGAAGTTGACCGACATCCCAGCATACGCGAGCGGAAGCAGCGCCAGGTACACCACCAAACAGGCAACGAGAGCCCACGCCAATACGTCCCCAATCGTGGAGCCGGACGGTGCCGCGTCCGAAACACGGATGACGCCGACCAACCAATCGTCGAAGCCGGTGTGGGGATAGACGAACAATACGGTGCCGACGGCAACCATCTCAGCGAGAAAAGTGAGGCGAATCGTTGCGGCGATCATCAGAAAACTACCGGCGAAGAGTGCCCCCGCATACACTCCCACTTGCGGAACGAGAAATAGCACGCCGCAGACGATCTCCACCGACCAGCCCAAATGATTCAGGACGCGAAACGCCGCCGCCTGCGGCGGAAGCCTCCGCATCCGCCGTGCCCAAAAACCCCACCACGGATTGACGAGCCCTCGTTCGAATCCCTCACCACGTGCGTACCCCGCAGTCAACTTGTACACACCGGCCATGAACATGATCAACGCGTAGTCGACGCGGAAGGTGAGAAGGGTAATGGCTCGTAGCAATCCCGTGCGATCAATGGCGTGTGCGAGGGCAAATAGTGCCACGAGGCATGCCATCCAATACGTCATGTAGCCCGGCGCGCCCATGCCGCGAAGGATGCCTTTCCACCGCATCTCGACGAAGAAGTAGCGACAGAGTGCCAGGTTAACGATGGTGGCGGGAAGCAGAGCAACATCTGCGACGATTCCGAGAGCCGCGAGCATCCACACGACCGTCACCACCTGTGCGGACCACGGAGTAAGCAGCCTATCGCGCAGCGGCGACGACTCGACGTAACCACCGTGTTTTTCCGAAACGAAAAACCGCTTCGACTGCCGGGCCGTCATGCCGAGTTGCAAGAGAAGCAATGCCCCATAGGCGGTGCGGAGGACTCGCTCCGCCGCGGACGACCACTGGGTCAACTGCGCCAATTCATGTGACATAGCGCTCGCACCAGCTCTGGAACATCATCAGATTCCAGATTCGCGCGCCGTGATTTTTCTTTCGCGCGTAGTGCTCGTCCAAGATTCTTCGCACGGGCTCAGGCCGCACGAGGCCGTGGCGCATGAGACGCGACGGCGTGAGGAGTTCTTCGACGAACGGCCGCATGTCGGAGACGAGCCACTCGTCGATCGGGAGAACGAAACCCTCTTTCGGACGGTTGATCACCGCGTCGGGAATCAGTCCTTTGACGGCTTCCTTTAGTACGTGCTTTTCTCTTCCGCCCTTGATTTTGATAGATCCGCGGATCGTGCCAGCGAGCTCGATAATGCGATAATCGAGGAACGGCGGCCTCACTTCAACCGAGTGCGCCATAGACAACCGATCGACGAACGCGAGCACTTGATCCGGTAGGAGGGTCACGAAATCGCAGTAGAGAGCACGGTTCAACGGATCGTTTGTCCCCGACGCCGCATAGACTTCGCGTATCAAACCCTCCGTGCTCGCGCGCGGCACGCGCGCGAGCATTTCGGTGCTCAGTAGCTCAGCCTTCTCGGCGTCGGTCCACAGGTAGAGGCTCGCGCGACGCGCCGCATCGTCGCCGCGTTCGAGTATCGCTGTTAGGTACTCCGGTCTGTCGTGATACGGCCGGAGTAGGTTCTTTTCTTCCGGCGTGAGTGTCGTCAAGCGATCGCGCATGACTTCGAGATGATGAATGGGTTGCGCCAGCCTGTGCGCAAGGTAGCTCCCGAAGAGCTCGTCCGCTCCGTCGCCGGAGAGTGCGACTTTGACGTGCTTCGAGATGAGCCGCGTGATGAAATACGTGGAAGTCACTCCCGAAAACGGCTCGTCAAAGGACGCAACGACAGCACCGATGCTGTCGACAACGTCGCGTTGCGTGAGCACGTACTCGTGGTGATCGGTGCCATAAAGCGATGACATCTGCCGCGCGTATTCTTGGTCGGCGGCCTTGTGTTTGAACTCGTCCGAGTAGACGAGCGAGAACGTTGTCACTCGCCGTCCGCCAATGCGCGACATGAGCGCCACTATGGTCGAGCTGTCCACGCCGCCCGAGAGGTATGCGCCGAACGGAACGTCCGAACGCATGCGAATCCGAACCGCGTCTTCGAGGAGAGCGCGAATGCGCGTCGCCGCCTCGCTCTCATCAAGCTTGCCGTCTTCTCGAAACTTGAGTGCCCACCAAGTCTCGCGACGGAGCACGCCTCGCTCGAAGATGACCCTCTCGCCCGGGCGAAGCTGTTCGATGCCCGCGAATGCGCTCCACGGCGCCGGCACGTGCTTGAAACTGAAGTAGTGGTAGAGCGCAGTGAAGCACGGCTCTCTCTTGATGTCTGGATGCGCGAGCAGCGACTTAATCTCAGACGCAAAATAACGCGGCCGCCGCTCTGCGTGAAGTAGAGTGGCTTGATCCCCGCGCGGTCGCGCGCGAGAATAAGACGCTTGTGCCGGTTGTCCCACATCGCGATCGCGAACATCCCGTTTAACCGATGAAGGAACTCCTCGCCGTATTCTTCGTACAGGTGAACGAGCACCTCCGTGTCGGAGTGATGGCTGCGAAAGGCATGCCCCTTTGATTCAAGGTCGGCGCGGAGCTCGGCGTGGTTGTATACTTCGCCGTTGAACACGACGCAGACTGAACCATCTTCGTTGAATACCGGTTGCTGGCCACTCTCGACGTCGATGATGGCGAGTCTACGCATCCCCAGCGAGACGTCGTCGCTCTCCCAGTAGCCGGCGTCGTCGGGTCCACGGTGCGCGATGGCAGTCGCCATCCGAACCAGCGATTCGTGATTGCGTACGCCAGTGAAACCACAAACTCCGCACATCGAAATTGATCCCGTGGACCCTACCTACATTTGCGCGCGCTGTCGAGGGCCCATCATACGGTGCGAGTTTGCATGGCGCGGTTCAGACAAGCTGCGACATCGCTCGCACAAAGGCTTCCTCAGAGCAATTCGCGTTCACCCAACTCCACGCCTCGTACGATAGCTTCTCCTCCGTTGCAGGATCAGTGAGAACGCTCCGAATACGGGCCCGATCTCGGACGGATTCCTGGATGAAAACAGCGTTGGGCCCTCGGAATAAAACGGCACTTCAGGGTCCACCTTGAGCCACGAAATGCACGGCGTACCCAACGCGAGCGGCTCAATTGCGGAGAAGCTGGCCGCGCCAGCTTCTCCGAAGCTCCCTAGGCAGAGGTTTGCTCCGAGATAGTATTGGTCGAGCTCCTTGCGAGATACTTCGCTAAGCCAAACAATTCGTTCGCCCACTCCGAGTTTGCGCGCGAGGAGCTTGCTTTCTTCCACGTCGGGGCCCTTGTCAACCAACAAGAGGGTAGTCCGTCGCCTCTTGTCGGCAACGCAGTACTTTGCAAATGCTTCTATCAATAAGTCGTTGCCTTTGCAGTTGCTCACGTTCTCTTTGCGGCGGCACTTCGCGCCCTTCCAATATTGACGTACGGAGCTGAACAAGACGTATTCGCTAGCGAACCGGCGGCACAGAACGGCGTGCGCTGCCAGCCTCTGCTTCTGCAGCTCGTCCCACGATCGCGTCTCGAAAAAATGCGGGAGAAAGAACAGCGGTGCATGCGGATGCACGCGTCGCAAAGTGTCCTTTTGATAAGCTGCAATCATCACCGCATCGGCTCGCCGGTACGTCCGGAGTAACATCGGCCGGATGTATGCGTTGACGAACAACCACCGTAGCGGCAGGCGCATCATGCCGCGCAGGTCGCCGTGTGCGGGCGGGGTAACGTGGTATTGGTCGAGATCCGCACCGTACGTCCAGTAACGGTATGCGATGCCTGCCGAGCGCAGCAAATACGCCCGAAGGCCCGTCGCGAGCGCGTTCGAAATCCCGAACTCGCGGGCGATCTGTTTGAGACGTCGCACCACCTGCAGAGACGAAAGCGTCCCAGTAAATCGGTGTGACAGGTCCCATGGCTCCGAACTCCGACCGAAATGGAAAACCGTCGAATCGTGTCCTCCATCGGCACGGTCAATCGAGACGTAATATGCGTTCCACCCGTGACGCCGGAGAATCGCGGCCATTTGAAAAGGGAAGCCGCCGACCTCCGTTGAGCAGAAAATCAGCAGTGTCACCTACGCTGTGCGCCGCTCTCCATGAGAGTCGGCGGCCGAATCACGCAGTTCGCGCCGTAGGCTGCGTGCGAACAACGTACGCGTGAACTTGCCAAGCCCCGACGGATGCTCTCCGAACGTCTTGAGGCGCGTCTTGAGCATAGACGCGTTGTCGGGGCTGACCTCGGCGACGAACTTGCGCGGAGCGTCGAAACGGAGTTCCGCGAGCTTACTGCGACTGCTTTTCTGGTACCAGCTCTCGACGTCGAACTCGGTTTCCCAGCACGGGCGCGCCTCGATCATTTCGCCGAAATGGCGCTCGCAGCAAAACGCAGTCGAGATATCCGATGACGGCGTCCAGCTCGCGAGGGTCGACCCCGCTTGCGCCCGCGATGCCATCTCGCAAGAAGCGCAGGCTTTCTTTCGTCGTCAGGAAGCGGCCGATCATGGAATACTTGCTCAACAAGTTGCCGCCAAGCGTGCCGTCGACCAGCTGGGCGAAGTGCTTCTTTGCCCATTCGACGCACGCTGCGCGGGTCGTGAACAGCTCGTCTTGGCTCTCGCGGAGGAAGTCGTCGATGAGCGCCCGGAAGCCGGCCGGTGCTTGAGCGAGCATCGCTTGCATGTGGACGACGATCTCGAATGGTTGCACGCCAGCCTCTTTGGCTAGGGCGAAGGCCTCGTCGAAGTTGCCTTCGTAGTAGAAGATCGTGAGGAGCAGATGGAAGACGCGGGTGTCGAGGTAGTCCTGATACGAGAAGCTCGGCGTCGCCACCACCATCTCTTCCGTTTCGACCACGGGCTCTCCCGTATAATCACCGATGTTGCGTGCGACGATGCGAAATCGCGTATCGAAGCCGAACGCCCGACGGCTTTCGGGATTGGAGAGCTCGGCGCCGTGGAGGAGCATGAGCTGGTGCGCGGAAATCCGACTCGCACCGGCTGCCATGAGATCGCGTACGGCCTTGAGGAACGTCTGCTTCGTTTCGCCCGGCAAGCAAAGGATAAGTTCTCCGTACGACTGCATCCCCTGTTCGCGCAGCTCCTGCTGAATCCGGGCGTAGGTCGAGAGCTTGACGTTATCGCGTTTGATCAACTTGAGCACGTGTGGGTCAGTGGATTGGACGGCCGCCGTCATGGGTAGAGCGCCCTTGACTTTACGCATCACTCGGATGATTCGCTCCGAGTTGTTCTTTCCGGTGGTGGTGCGGATGTACTTGGGCCACGCTTTGTTCTCTTGGAGCCAGCCGAGGTAGTCGGCAATCTCCTCATCGCGCTGATACATGCCGAAGTTGTCGTCGGCGAAGCACAACGGGATTTCCGGCTGCACGCGCGCAACGATGTAGTCCAAGTCAGCCTTCACGTTCGCGATCGAATGCGCGTAAATCTTGCTGTTCGACCCGACTCCCGAGTTGCAAAACGCACAGGAAAACGGACAGCCGCGCGCTATCTGCATCATCGGAAAGTACCCAGTGGCGAAAAACGGATCCATCCAACCACGGAGGTATGGCGAGGGGATCTCGTCGAGATCGGAGATCCGCTCAACTTCGCCGCCAGCGACGAAGCGCTCTTGCGAGTCAACCCACAGGCTTCCTGCAACGGGTGCCTCCATCAGACCCTCGATTGATCGACCGGCATCCGAAAACCGTTGCACCAACCCGACGAACGCACGCTCACCTTCGTAGGTCGGGCCGTTGACGACGACGTGGACGGAGTCGCTAACCTCGCGAACGAAGGCCTCCTGCTCGGGTGCCGTTAACGGGAAGTTGGGTCCGCCAAGAACCGTAAGCGTGTGCTCGTTGCGGCGGCGCCCGTAGCGCGCAAAATGGAGCGATAGTGTTTCGTTCCACGCATAGTTCGACAGCGCCAAGATATCGGGCGGGTCGGAGTCGATCGCCGCCTTCAAGCCCTCGGGCTCGCGAAACATGCAAATCTGCAAGGGCGTCGCGCTGCGGACGTTGGCTTCGGTGTACGTGGCCAAGTTGGCAACGCCCAACGGATAGGGATCCGAGCTTCTCGTGAGCTGGTTATGTCCGAGATCCGCAAGATAAATTCGCATCGCGGGGAGCCTACCTCAGGCTCGAAGCAAGTCAATGCGGCTTCTGTTGGTCGGCCTTCCACCACACGACGATGATTTCTTTCGCCAACCCGAGGGAGAGGACGACCGATGTGGCAACGCGACAGGATGCCGACAGGATGCCTCGCGCCAGCGGATCGCGGCGTTGCAACCACGAAGCGAGGGACCCTTCCGGAGCGATTTGGTGCTCGGCCATGCTGATCGCTCGGTTGACCCTGCCGAGGACTGGCAGCACGGGGAGTTTATGCAGTGTCGTGCCGCGACCTTTCGCCCAGATTTGAAACCATCGAGTGTCAACGAAGTTGAGTGTATCGACGAATGCTGGATCGCGACCGTGGACGCGATCGACGTATGCTTTTGCCACGTACTTGCTTTTCAGAATGTAAGGAAACCACAACACACGATAATGCCCCTCATAGAACGAATGATAGTTGGGTACGTGCGTCAACATTACACCGCCTGGTTTGAGCACACGAGCCATTTCATCCATCGCCTTCAACGGATCTTGTACGTGCTCGAGCACCGCGTTGCTGTAGACGACGTCGAACGTATCGTTGGGAAATGGCAACGCTTCCGCTACACCCCGACGTAGGCGCGCCGGATCGAGGTCGTTGTCGTTCAACAACCTCATCGCCATGTGGTACCGCCCATCAAAGGGCTCGCGTCCCGGCTCGACAGCGAATGCGTCGAGACCGCGCGAGAGCAGGCCACAGAACCCCAAGCCGTACCCGGCGCCCACCTCGAGAATCTTCGGATCGCGAAATTTTGGAAGGAAATGGCGCAACAGCAGCCACGAACTGTCGGTCGCGTTCGCCATCTGCCGGATATGAGCAAGCGTTTGTTCTGCGCTCAGCCCGCTAACGCGTTCGCAGATGTCCCGCTCGAGTTCGAATACGTCGTTAATGAATGCGTCCGAGACCACCACCGCAACCATGTTCCGGCGATTATCATCACCGCGACCGTGACACAAGGCACTCGGGCCATGCTCGTCGTTCATTGCGCCGCCCGTACGAAGCGCGACAGCTTCGCTTGTCTCGGGTCTTCGACCGATTCGTGCGATACCGGCTCCTTCGTTCGATACAATGCCGCCAACACGGCGGTGGCGAACACTACAACGAGTCGCTGTCGGACGATTAGCCCTACGTTCGCCATGCTCATTGCATACATGAAAGTACACGGCACGATGAACGTTGCTAGCGCAATGACGAGTCGCGGATTGGCAAGGCGCACTCCACGCACCGCCCGATAGAGTAGATAATACCAGAGAACGCAATCTAGCTTCCCTACGTGGAACCCAAATGATCCACTCGCCCAGGGAAAGGGTGAAAACAGCATATATGCGAGCTTCGCCCCGAGCGCACCAAACGGTGAACCGCCATCGTCGAACGCGACGCTCGATCCGCCGGATGCAGCATTTGCTTGGACCATGATGCCCGTTGCCGTTTGGAAAGTGTCGCTAGCGCGTTGCGACGCAAGTTGCAGTATGTCCGTGAACGCTACGAGGGCGATTGTCGATGCGCCGAGTGCGAGGGCGACGAGAAGCGGTCGGACTACGGACTTCGACCCCATACCAATAGACCCGACAAGAAGCGGTGCAACGGTCACGAACACGAGGTAGAATCGCACGTACCAGAGTGCGAAGATACACGCCAATCCAATGATTGCGTGCAACGCAGACAATTTGAAGCTAAGTCGAATCGCACTGGCAAGTGCGCCTATTGTAAAGCACACCACCAACCCGTCCTTGAACATGTCGGATGTATAAAAGACGAAGGTCGGATTAAAATAGAGCAGCATCGCAACGAGCAACGCGTCCTTTTCCCTTGCTCCGAATTGAAGGGACAAAGTGTAGATGTTGAAGATTGACATGGCCGCCGCAAATGCCACGGTTGAAGTACAACCGATGCGGGTCAGACCGTCGTTGAGATAGATGACTAGGGCGAACAGATTTGGCGGTAGCGACGTGGGGCCCACCTCGATAACTTCTGACTGCGTTATGAAGTGTAACCCCGTATGGTGCCATGTGGCCGCGATTACCTGTGCCCAGCTCTCGTACGCGGTGTAGTCGCCACCGATACCGTGAGAGAAGAGTGGCACGTCGCGAATGAACGATTGAATGATGAGCCGCAGCACGTAACCCGCGAGGAGAGGAATTGCGAGTCGGTTCGTCTTCTCGAACGTGCGCAAGATCGTCGCGAGCACTACAGCAAGAACGATGGAAAGGACGATGCCGAACATCAGCAGGTTGCGCGGTATTTCACGTTGGGCGCACGTGTCGTGACCATAGGGTCATAGCGCATGATATCATCGCCGTGGGATTCATGACACCCCGTCGTATTCTCTACCTTGTCGCGAACGATTGGTATTTTTGTTGTCACCGTTTGCCATTGGCGACGCGAGTGTCGGCGAGCGGGTACGATGTTTACGTCGCCACGCCACCTGGCCCATACCGCAAGACAATCGAGGCGGCTGGCCTTCATTATGTACCAATCGCGTTGGACCGTCAGGGCCGAAACCCCCTGACCGACTTGGCGACAGTCACGCGCCTCACTCGCTTGTATGCGTCGCTGCGGCCTCACCTTGTACATCATGTCGCACTCAAGCCCATCCTTTACGGGACAGTTGCGGCACGGCTCACACGAGTCCCCGCCGTAGTCAACGCAATCGCGGGGATGGGCTATGTGTTCATGTCCGGTGAGCTTTTCGCTCGCGCGCTCCGGCAGGCGCTGTTGCCCGCGCTGCGCGTTCTTCTCAACGCGCCAAACGGACGCGTCATACTCCAGAATCCGGACGACGTGGCTGCGTGGGTATCGTGGGGTGTTATCCGCGCTGATCGCGTCGCTCTGATTCGCGGTGCAGGTGTCGATATCGACGAGTATCGGCAGACAGCAGAGCCTCTTGGAGACCCACTCGTGGTTCTGCCGGCCCGGCTTCTTTACGACAAGGGCGTTGGTGAATTTGTGGATGCTGCGCGGATTGTGCGACGTGCTCGACCGAGCGTGCGCTTCGCGCTCGCAGGGAAGCCGGATCCGGGCAATCCGGCCTCCGTCCCGCTTGCTAGACTTCGGGAGTGGGCGACCGAGGGGGTCGTCGAACTCCTCGGCTGGCGTGATGATATGCCTCGAGTGCTGTCGCAGGCCACAATCGTATGCCTTCCGTCCTACGGAGAAGGTTTGCCTAAAGCGTTGTTGGAAGCAGCCGCTTGTGGCCGGCCGATTGTTGCGACGGACGTCGCCGGATGCCGGGAAATCGTACGCCACGAAGATAACGGGCTGCTCGTACCTCCGCGCGACGCGCGCGCGCTCGCGGTCGCCATCGACCGGCTTCTTGATGACCCCGTCTTGCGGAAGAACATGGGTCAACGTGGTCGTGATCTCGCTGCAATGGAGTTCGCTAGCGACCAAATCGCCCATGCCACACTCAAGCTCTACGCCGAGCTGCTTGGCTCGACCTGATCTGTCGGCGCAATCGCCTCACAAACATGAGTCGTGCCCGTCACACGGGAAGATGAGCGAGCCGACGGACTCTTCACGTGCGCGAGCGCATCGTCGATGGCATCTACCAACAACTGCACGAGTAACTCCACTTCGATGTCGAGACCATTGTCTATGTCGAGTGCGACGACGATTTGCGAGACGGCCGTTGCTTCGTCGCCGAGTGGTGTATTGATCACTACGAGGTCCTTCGACTCGTTGCTCGGCGTGGGGGAATGGTAGATGCTCTTCCCGTCCGACAATCGCGTAATTCTAACGACAGCGTGAAGATTTTCCAGCTTCACCGTCAACGCGTCAACGTTGTTCCAAACATCTGCCTCTGACTTGCACGCGGCCAGCTGCACGATGGCGTTGGGAACGACTCGACGCAGCGCTTGTGCCTCTCCACTGCGCATCCGCCCGCGGCGGCGCAGGTGAACTCGAAGATATTCGAAATAACCGGCGAAGCGCACGAGCGCCATCAGAACGGACGAGGCAACAATCACCGCAAGGCCTACTTGCCACCCGCGCCCGAACGTAACCGCAATCGCTGACACACATAGCACGACGCTCACGCCGTAAAGCGTGAGCACAGCGCGCCGATGTGTGAGACCCATATCGATGAGCCGATGATGCAGGTGGCCTCGATCGGGCGAAAACATGGAGCGCCGCTCGAGGAACCGACGGACCATCGAGAAGAGCGTGTCGAAGATGGGCACTCCCAGCGCCAAACAGGGTACGAGCAGCGCGACAGCAGTCGATGCCTTCTGCGACCTCGTCGGGCCACCTAGTGCGACGGTCGCCACGGCATAACCAAGAAAGTAGCTTCCAGAGTCGCCCATGAAAATGCGAGCTGGGTTGAAATTGAAAAAATAGAAACCCGAGAACCGCGCCGACAATCGATGCCGTAATTGCCGCAATGAAAATGTTGCCCTCGATTACGGCGATTGCGAAGTTCGTCAAACTGGCGAACAGGACGACACCGCCCGCGAGGCCGTCCAAGCCGTCGATCAGGTTGACAGCATTGACGATCCCGACGATCCAAATAACTGTGACGGCGAAAGCGAAAATTCCCATCGACAGGGTGCCGAAATAAGGGAGAGCGATGGAGTCGATCCGAAACCCACATCCAAACGCAAGCGCTGCAGTCAGCACCTGAACGAGAAGCTTGTGACTCGCTCGAAGGCGACGGGTGTCGTCGATCACACCAACGACACACATCGCTAGCGATCCAATGAGGAGCCCTATTGGGCGTAGCGCTTCGTTGCGAATGGAGGTGGCGACCGAAGAGTTCACACACAACAGCGCGGCAAGCGGGGCAAGGAAGCCAATGACAATCGCGACACCGCCGAGGCGTGGCGTTGGCGTCACGTGTACGTTTCGGCCGCCTGGCGTCGACGTCGCACCGAGACGCAACGCAACCAGCCGAACAAGAGGAGTCAGCGCAGCCGACACGACCAGCGCGAGCGCAAACGTGGCGATGTATGCCCTCATGGTCGAGGCGCCGTCTTACCATTTGGCCCGACGCGGTGCACGCGTTGGCCCCTTGGATCACGACGAGAAAGAGACATCACTCATGCGTTGCATACGCGTGCTCGCACGTTCAAACTACTGCGATTCCATCTGACATTCTGCCAACTTACACCAACTCCGCGCGTCGTTTCATCGTCGGCGCGTGACCCATTGCGAGATCCCTTAGTTCTTCGGACGAGGTGCCGTATATTCGGTGGCGTGGACCCTCATCGCCGCTCGGTCGTATTTTTCCTAAGCGTCTCACCCCTCGCCGCGCTGCTGGGCTGCGTTGGGAAGGAGGATTCGTCCACGCAGGAAGAGCTCGAGATCACAATGACCCAATTCACCGGCATGCTCGGCACGCCGCTCTCGATGCTCGCGTCGATAGAGCCTGGCGTCGGGGCCCCGTGATGCAGGAGCAATTCGCCAACCAGGCCGTCTCCGCGCTCAGCGTCGCGATCACGGCAACCGCCACGTCGCTTGTCGTAGCATCTGCAGCAACTTTCCCGTCCGTTCCACAGTTCCGCATCCTTATCCACTCTGAGCTGTTGCTCGTCACCGCCGTGAACGGGACCACGTTCACGGTGGTGCGCGGCATCGAGGGCACGGCAGCCGCCTGCCACGCTGCGAATGCCGTGGTCACGCACATCATCACGGCCGGGGGCCTCGTTGCCGCCATTGGGAGTAGACCACACGTAGACTTTGTTATGGATTGCGGCGCTGACGCGACCGGCGCGACAAACTGCGCTTCGGCTTTTGAGCTCATGCGGGTCTTGCTCACCACGCTCAGCGCGGACAATGCCACATTACCGCAGAGTCCACTTACGGGGTTCTTCCCGCGAGGACTCTTCACGCTATCAAGCATATTGCCGAATAACCCGTGGGACTTCAACGGTCTGACGACATCCGCTCGGCTTCGCGGTACCGGAATGGACTCATCGATCATCCAATACCAAAACGGTGGCGAACACGGGCCAATCTTCTCGAATATATACGACTTCTCGGCGGCCGACCTCACCTGCCTAGGCAACGGACCCACGCCAGGCGTGGACTGCGCGAGCAGCTTTACCGTCAGCGCGACGGATATGTGTGTGTTCGAGCGCGTGCGCTTCGCCAACTTTTCGTGCGCTCAATACGTCGTCCGCGTCCAAGTAGGGCCAGTCGTCTTTCGCAACTGCGACTTCACAAATTGCGCGACCATAAGCGGCACTACGCCTATCGCTGTAGTCCACTCGAATGGCGCGGCCTACGTCGAGCTTGATTGCTGCACGTTCTATGATGTTGGGCATATGAACGGGTATGTGCTCGCCGACAAGACCGCATCAAATGCGGGGCCATGGTTCCGACACGATGACTCACAACCACCGGGCTCCGGCGCTCAGCAGCGCGGCGTTGTTATTCGCGGGTGCATCTTTGACGAGAGCGCCATCGGCTCTGTCGTCGTCGTTGGTGGTCCGACGTCCAACGTCTCGTTCGTCAAGATGGAGTCCAACACTCTCAGCCCCAGTATCATCGGCAGTCCAACGGCGTGCGTCTCACTTCAAGACGTCAATCAAGTTGTCATTGATGGCCTCATCAACACAGGCTTCAATACCGTCGCTGTTCTGGCGACGCTGGAGCTGAAGGCCGTTGCGAGCACAGTGATTCGAGGCCTCGTCGTCAACAATTCGGCCGCGTCCAATTACATCACCGCAGACTCTGCGTGCGACTCATTGGAGATCCACGATTCCCCCACACTGCTAGCAGCCAACGTCCGATCCTTAGCCAAGCGTACTGTCATCGTGCAGTCTGGCGTTTGGGCTGACCTCGCAGTCGCAAGCGCCACCGTAGTCGCGAATGCGCTCGTCAAGCGAACTGCCACTAATGGAGCGCCTACCGTGGCCCACGTAGAGACGTCAGACTCATCGTTCCAAGCCCTTGGGCCATGCCTGGATCCTGCGTCGCCCATGGTTAATACGCGCGTCGCTCGCGTCGGCCAGCGGGTGACCGTGCTCAATGACGGCGCCGCGTCTATCGCTGTCGGGGATGCGGTGACCGTCAGCACACTTACGGCCGGACGCGTGATGAAGCAAACAACTCCAGCCAACGGGTTCGTCGGCTATGCGATGAGTGCTGCACCCGCTACCGCGGATGCCGCTTTCGACATTCTGTTCCTGCCTATCGCCTAGCACTAGATGATTAGAGTGCGACGAAATGGGCGAAGACCTCGACTACTCCTCGGTGAGGACCGATCCGTCAAACTTCACGCTGAGCGCTAGCTAAGACTAAGCTAGTTGCTGCTGCGCGAGAGCAAACGTTCACCTTCTGCAAGCTTTGAATACCGCGGGTCTGTCGGATGCAGGTGGGATAATCGTTCGTACGCGGTAGCCGCTTCTCCATGGAGGCCAGCGGCGGCCGCTTGTACTGCAACGCTCTCCTGCAAATCGGCGCGATCGGGGTCGATCGCCGCGGCGCGCCGAAGAAACACGAGCGCTCGATTTTTGTTGTGCCGTTGTTGCTCAAGCGCCACTGCCGACAAGAGATTCTGCGCGCAGCTTTCGCTCCATGGGCAGCCTTCACGCGCAAGCGCATCGATGTCCTCCGTAGCTTCGGCACTGCCTGAAGTGGTTGCGAGCGTCGCGACTTCGACCAAACACGCGCTCCGATCGCGGAGCAAGGTGCATGCGTCGTGCATGTGCGCTAGAGCGCCACGGACGTCACCGCGCAGCGCGAGCAGTTTCATTGTCAGGGCGTATCCAATACTCGATTGCGGCGCACGACGTTCCAGGTCCGCCGCGCGGGCAAGCGCATCCCGGGCACAACTGTCGCCGTTGCACCACGGCGAAACATCGGGTGCGACCGCGTCGTCATAGGCGTCGTTCGCGGCGCGGGCGGTGACCGACAATCGCCCCGGTGTGCGGCGCTCGATTTCTGCGTCGATCAGAGCGCGCGTTGCTGGGTGAGTTTTTTCGAGCAGACTCGCTAACCCGTCTAGCGTATCGGCAGCGGTCGCGTCGATGGGCACCGCCTCGAGTGCATCGTCGAACGATCCCACGAGCGGCAAGAGTTCACTTGCTGGCGGACCCATGAGTTCTTCGGTCGCGATGCGATATTCGACCCGCGCGTGCGACGGAGATCGGGAACGCAGCCACCGCGCAAACACGAGATGCGCCGGCGCATAGATAGGCGCGCGCTCAAGCGTGCGCTCGATCCAAGGAAGGACGTCTTGCTTGTCTGCGACGGCGCGCAACGCACCAAGCAACGGGAAGTACGGCTCAGCGGGATGAGCGAGCATCGAGTTGCGTTCGAGCATCGTGCGCTCCTCGCGCGACGACCGTGCGTCGAAGAGTGCGTCGCGCACGTGCGGTTTTGCGTCGACGAGAACCTCCGCACGTTCGATGCACACCCACGCACACGCGAGTCCGACCGCCATCGCGGAGACCACCGCGACCGCATTCGGGTGCGTTGCGAAGGAGTCCGCTCGATCAGCGTTTCTGCGATGCCCACTCCCGGACGTCACGATCGCCGCACACACAACGAGCGCGAGCATCACGCCCGGAGTCTCGGAGCTGAAATCCACGAGGTTCTGAAGCGCGACGACGACGAGCGCCACCCAAGCGCCAATCGCAATTGCGCCACGCGCGAGCGCGTTTCGCGAACGCAGCGCGACTGCGAGCACGCCCACGGCGACGAGCGTCACGACGACTCCCCACTCGCACAACCACTGCGCCACGAGGTTCTCCGGGTGCGTGAAGACTACGAACCCCTCGTTTCGCGCGTTCATGAACTCCGGAAATGATGATTCGAACGCGCCACGTCCCACACCGAAAAACGGATATGCGGGAACCATCGTCGTGATGGCTCGGCCGACGATCTTCAACTTCGTCAGGCTCGTGTCCGCGATACCCCGCGCGGAGCTCTCGAACGCGCCAAGCACCAGCATTCCGACGCCGCCGAGTATCAACAGCGCGGGAAGAACGGCGCCGTGCGCGGGCGCGACGCGCCCGTGGCGACGATGCAGGATTACGAGCGCGAGCAGGCCGAGCACCATCGTCCCCGCCGCGCCGCGCGACGCGTTCCACAGCTCGAACGCAACGAGGGCCACCGACCCGACGATGGCGAGCATACGCGGTATGACGGGCGCCTTCGAGATGACGGCAGACGCCATGAGCATCAACGCAATGTTGACGTAGCCTCCAGCGTGATTGCTGTTGAGGAGCGGCGCGATCCACCCAACTTGCGTTTTCGGACGGATGACTCCGTAGACCTTGTCGAGCCCGAGAGCGGCGTGCATCACGGAAGCAACGGCGATCAACACTCCGCCGACGACGAGCACGCGCACCAAGAACCTCGCTCCTTCGCGAGTCCGCGCTATAGCGAGTGCGCCGAGCAGCGCGACGAGGTACGTCGCCCATCGAAGAACCTCGAGGTGCGTCGCAGGTGGGTCGACGGTCAATGGATGCCATCGAGGTCCGGCTTCCCCAAGCGGCCGCAGGCACCGTGCCCAAATGTCGGCGGCATGTGGGCTCAACCGACTAGCGACGCCCGCAGGAATCGGAATCGTTTGTAGCGCCGTGAATCCTAGCAGGCTCGCCATCAGCGCGACGAGCATCGACGCGCTCCGACGGGGCCCATAAGGCTCCGACGCGGTGAGGACGAGCGCTGTACCGACGACGATAACAAGAGCCATGACGCACATCACTCTTCGGTCGAGCGCACCAATCGCGAGCGGAGCCCCAATGACCGCTAGCGCGAATATCCATGTTCCCCAGACGCGTCTCGTCGTCGCGTCCATTCAGCGCACTCCATCAGCGCGCGCCACTTCCCAAGAGCGGAGCGCAAACGCGTGCCATAACGCTTGTGGATCTCGCGCAAGCCACTCGCTCCATAGCTCGCGAGACATATGCAACAAGTCCGAGTGCCCGTGCATCATATCCGCACACTTCGATGCGAGCGGTCCGCGCATCCAAGCTTCGACCGGCACGCTGAATCCGGTTTTTTTCCGATTCGCGAGCTCCTCTCCGAAGCGGCGCCGATACAGCTCGCGCAACACACGCTTACCGGAACCGGCGATGGTGAACTTCGCAGGCAATCCAAGCCCGGCTTCGACGACGCGATGATCGAGCATCGGCACGCGAGCCTCGAGCCCGCACGCCATGCTCGCGCGATCGACTTTCGTGAGCATGTCGTTCGGGAGCACGTTCGCGAGATCGCATACGAGCGTTCGTTGCAGCTCGGCTCCCTCCTGCTTCGGCAAACGTGCGAAGGATGGGCTCCACGAATCGGGCCGGGGCCGCCGGGCTCACGACGAGCGGAGCGACCTTGTCGAGCGACGCGACCTGGGTGAGCGCGCAGTAAGCAGCAGTCGTCGCCCTTGCGAGCCCGCGCGCGACGCGTCGAACGACTCGCATCGCCTCGGCGAGACGCGCTCGAGCGATCCGTGCGAGCAGGCAGTGCGCGAGCAACGACCCGCGCATACCATCGCGCAGCTTGGGCGACGCGCCCGAGCGCCTGACGAATGCGAACGATTTGATGTTTGTGGTACCCGGCGAACACCTCGTCGCCACCGTCGCCGCCGAGCGCGACCTTGTGCGTTCGTCGCGACGACGCGCGACAGCATGAACGTTGCGAGGCTCGACGAATCACCGAACGGCTCGTCGTATGCGGCGAGCGCATCGTCAAGAGACGCTGCAGCGGATGCTTCGTCGAAGACTTCAACGTGCAGATCCACGCCGAGTTTTTCCGCGACGCGGCGCGCGAATGGCGACTCGTCGAAACGCGGCTCGCGGAAACCAATGCAGAATGCACGAATCGGTTTGCGTGCGACTCTTCGGCAGCCAGCGCGAGAATCAGCGAAGAATCGATTCCTCCACTCAAGAAAGCGGCGATGGGCACGTCGCTCTCGAGGTGCTCGCGTACCGATCGGCGCAGGAGCGGCTCGATCAGCGCGCACGCGTCGTGGAAGGCTCTCACGCGCGAGGCTTCGTCGGACGGTCGAACGACGTAGTGACGTCGTCGTCGTCTGCGCTGCCCGTCTCGAGATCGACTTCGAGGCGCGTGCTCGGAGCGACGACGCTTGACGCCTTCGAAGATCGTGTCTTCGTTGGGGATGTACGACCACGCGAGCATCGCGTGAGCGGCCCCGTGATCGATCGCGAACGCCGGCGCGAACTTGGTAGTCGTGCGAAGCGGCTCGAAAGCACCAAGCTCCGATCCGAACGCGAGTGCGCGCTCCGCGGTCGACGAAGTAAAGCGGTTTGATGCCGAAGCGATCTCGACTCAAGACGAGTCTGCGCCGACGTCGATCGTGAACGCAGAACGCCCACATGCCCGCGAGATGCCGCTTCGACGTCGTGCGGATCACGCTCGTAGAGACGCAAAATGACTTCCGTGTCGCTTCGCGTGTGAAATCGAACGCCCGCATCCTGGAGCTCACGTCGTAACGCCGGCGCATTGTAAATCTCGCCGTTGAAGACGAGCGCGACTGCTCCGTCATCGTTGAGCATCGGTTGCTTGCCGTGCTCGACGTCGACGATCGCGAGGCGGACCATTCCGAGCGCAACGTCGTGCAGCGAACGTGGTCCCCTGCCCATCTGGACCGCGATGACGGATGCGCAAGCACATCGCCCGCGCGAAATCCGTCGCGTCAGGCTCACGCGACTCAGACCAAAGACGCCAGCAATGCCACACACGGAATCCGCGCGTTTTACCCTCGTCACATGCTGGAAAACCATCGAGATTTTTCGTATTTTCACGCTTGAATCCGCCGCAGGTCCCACGCATCGAACTGGCACGCCGCCTCATCTTGAGGTAGTGACGTCATCCTTCATCGCCCATGGCAAGCCCACCCGAGACCACCGCCCAAAGGTCGAAAGACGACGGTCGCGGCCTCAGCATTCAGGCGCTTCTTGGCCAAGTCCGCAAGCATTGGGCCTATGGTCGTCGCGATGGTGCTGTTCGTGAGCGGCGTTGCGCTGCTTTGGTCGAAATCGCGACCGCGCATCTACCAAGCGTCGTCGATGCTGGAGTTCGATCCGAACCCCGTTCGCCCCATCGGCAACCAGCAAGACCCGACGACGGGCTGGATGTTCTACCTGGACAGCCAGGAGATGTACCAGACGCAGTTCACGATCGTGACGAGCGACACGGTGCTCACGAAGGTCGTGCGCGAGCATGGGGCTTCAGGCCAATCCGCGCTTCAACGGTGGCGTCGCGCCGGGCCAAGCTCGCGAACGAAAACGCGGTCGCGCGCTGCGCGCGGAGATCACGGTCGAGCCGGTCAAGAACAGCCGCCTCTTCTACGTTCGCGTCGAAGACACCGACCCGGCGCTCGCCGCCCAGCTCCGCACGCCGTCGCGCACGCGTACGTCGACCACAACCTCGAGAAGGGCGTCGACGAGAGCTCCGACGCAGCGCTCTGGCTCGGCGGCCAAGTCGACCACTACAACACCGAGCTCGAGGCGAGCGAGAACGCGCTCCACGAGTTCAAAGAGAAGAACGAGCTCCCGTCGAGCACCGTCGAAGAAGTCAGCAAGATGATTCGTCTCGAGATGCAGACGTACGACGACGCGCTGACGCACACGCGGACGAAGCGCAAAGAGCTCGAGGCGCGCGAGGCCGAGCTCGCGAAGGTGACGATCGACAACGTCGACGTGCTTCCGGCGTCCGAGCTCCTCACGAGCGGTTTCCTCCAGTCGCTTCGAACGCAATATCTCGCCGCCAACGAAGGACCGTCAGGAGCTTCTCGCGAGCGGCAAGGGCGAGAACCACCCGCTCGTGAAGGCCGCCGACGAGCGCATCACGCAGGCGAAGCGCGCGCTCGTCGACGAAGTGCGCAACATCCAGGGCGCCGTCGAGCATGATCTCGCAGTCATCAAGCACCAAGAGAGCCGGCGACAGCTCGCTCTACGAAGAAGCGCAGCAAGCGCGCGGTCGATCTCAACCTGAAAGAGCTCGAGTACCACCGCCTCGATCGTCAACGCGTACAGAACGAGAAGATGTACAACACGCTCCTCGAGCGCCAGAAAGAAGCCGACCTCGCGCGGCGCATGAAGGTCAACAACGTCGACGTCGTCGACGAGCCGACCGAGCCGCGCGCGCCCGATCCGCCCGAACACGCTGATCAACCTCGGCATCGGCTCGCTCGTCGGACTCGTCGCTCGGCATCGCGCTTGGCCGTCTTGCGCGAGCAGATCGACAGCTCGATGAAGACGCCCGAGGACGTCGAGACGCGGCTCAACCTCACGTTCCTCGGCATGCTTCCCTCGCTCGACGAGGACGCGCCTGCGTACGGCGGTACGGCGGCAAGAAAAGGAGAAGCGCCGACGTCGAGCGCCGCTGCCGCAAGCGGCGATCCGGCACTCTACGTCCACGACCGTCCGCTCAGCGGCGTCGCCGAGGCTGCACGCAGCTTCCGCACGAACCTCCATTTCATGAACCCGGACAGCCGCACCGCACGCTCCTCGTGACGAGCTCGGCGCCCTCGGAAGGGCAAGACGACGGTCGCATGCAGCGTCGCGATCGCGATGGCGCAGAGCGGGACAACGCGCGTGCATCATCGACTGCGATCTTCGACGCCCGCGGCTTCACCGCATCTTCGGGCGCTCGGGCGACGCCGGCGTCACGGCGGTCCTCGTCGGCGACGCATCAATCGGCGATGTCGCGAAGCCGCGCTCGACGGGACCAGATGGCGACGCGATTCCGAATCTGTGTCGCATCCCCGCAGGCCCGCCGCCGCCAAATCCCGCCGACTTGCTCCAATCGGAGCGCTTCAAGAAGTTCCTGCGCGAGCTGCTCGAGCACTTCGATCGCGTGGTCATCGACAGCCCGCCGCTCGCGGCCGTGACCGACTCGGCGATCGTCTCGACGCTCGCCGACACTACGCTCTTCGTCGTCCGCGCGTTCAAGACGAGCCACCACCTCGCGCGCCAAGGCCTGCGCGCTCTCCGCGACGTCGACGCGCGCGTCGTCGGCGCGGTGCTCAACGCGGTCGACCTCACGCAAGAGCAGCTATAGCTACTACTACAACAGTATTACTACTATCGGAGCGAAGGGTATCGACCCCATGGCGTCGATGATGACGGCGAGCCGAGCGAGAGCGCTTCACCGCCCAACTGATTGTCGAAATAACTCTTGAACTCCGGATCGACGGCGCGCTGATCGAAGCGCTCCCATTCGTCGCCGAAGCCGGCAACAGTCTTCTCGTCGATGTTGCTCGTCTAAAACCCCACACTCAGTGCCACAACCCCCCCAATGAACCCCCCAAAGCTGGCCGTCTCCACGCCCGGCGGCGGGTCAATTGGGAGCGTGATCATGAGCCCGCCGTCCGCAGCGACATCCAGCGCGAGCGACGGGCCGAAGACGTGGCGGTAACCGAAGCGGCCGCGGCCCACGAAGCTCGCGTATTGGAGCTGGAGATCGTTGCGCTTGAGGTCTTCGAAGCCGGCGCCCGCGCCGACGATGAGCTGGTTGTCGGCCCATCGATCGAGCGGGATGCGGTACTCGTAGTTGAACGTGCCCGTGAAGCCGTCGGTGGTCGATGCGCTGCCTGTCGATAGCTGGTTCATGTAGCCGATCTCGATCGCGAGCGTGCTCGACGAGCTCACCGAGTAACCGACGCGCACGGCGATGCCTTGTCCGAACTGGAACGAGTAGTCGTTGATGACGTAGCGCGGCCACAAGAAGACGCCGAGCACGAGACCTTTGCCCTTCCGCAGCGGGCCGCTCTCCGCTTGTTTGTCGCGGCCCTCTTCGTACTCGACCGTCTTCAGCGGCTTGTTCGGGTCTTCCGGTTTGGTCTGCGTGTCTTTCGAGTCGTCGTCTTTTTTGGTCGTGCTGCTCGTCGTCGAGCCGGGTGTCGAGCCGTCCACCATGCCGCCGCGCATCTCGGACTCGAAGTCGCCGCCATGACCGAGGCTCGGCGCCATGTCTTGCGACGCCGTCTTGATGAGCGATTCGATGCGCTCGCGGATTTTGTCCGCGTCGCCCGCGGTGGGCGCTTGCGAGACGTATGCGCGATAGTCGTCGATCGCGGGATACACGTTGCCGAGCTTCTCGTGACACGCGCCGCGATCGCGGTAGAGCGTCGGATCGATCGAGTGTCGAAGCGCTTCGTCGAACAAATCGAGCGCGCCTTTGCAATCGCCGGCGACGGCTTTCGCGCGTGCGCCATCCGCCGCGGCGCTACGGGATTTGTCGAGGCTGAACGTGATCTGCGCCGTTGCGCTCTGCGCAATCAGACAGAGCGCGCCCGAGAACACGACGCCGAGCGAAACACGCATGGCATCATCGTATCGGACGCCCTTCGCAGATGACGAATTTACGGGTTCGTATTCGTCGTCGCGGTCTGAACGGGGCCCGGCACGCCCGGAATGCGCATGCGCGGAATGCGCGGCATGCCCGGCGGCGGCGGGGCCATCGGGCTCGCGGGACCGACCGACCCCGACGCGAACGGAAGCGCCGCGGGCATCGCCGGGCCGAAGTGGACGCGGCCAAAGCGCGCCGCGCGATGAAACCCCTGCCCCATCGGCGCGGACCACGCGACCGCGTTGTTCGCCTTCATCGCGTAGAAGTTCATGCGCCAAACGTCGCCCGGCGCGGGCGGCGCTTTCGTCGCGTTCTTCGCGAACGCCGTCCACGGGATCGCGATCTCGACGTCGTAGCCTTGATCCTGATCATCGGCCTTGTCGACCGTGCCGTGCACTAGGGCGGCGCTCTTCAACTTCGGATCCCAATCCTCGTGGCCGAATGGGCCGTTCGGCTCCGTCGACGGATTGCGAAAGTCGTCGAAGTGCGCGTGAAAGACTTTGTTCTGCGGGTTGAACTGCAGCTCGAAGTAGTTCTTGTTGTCGCCGCTCGCGCCCGGGTCGATCATCATCTCGAGCGCGTCTTTCGTCCAAAGCTTCGGCTGACCGCCCGTGGTCCAGATGCTGTCCGCTTTGTCGTCCTTCGCGGGGACCTTCTTCGTTTTGTCGTCGAATCCGCCGACGACATCCGTCTCCGTGATTTCTGCGAACACGTAGAGATTGGTGTCGTCCCACAAGAGACGCACCTTTCCGTTCGCTGGGAACGTGGCCGCTGCGGCAGCGCCCGTTCCCACATCAACGAAAGGGCCGAGGATCTGCGCTCCCTTCCAAGCGGGTTCGTCGGCTTTTCCGTCGATGGTGATCTTGTCGTTCGCCGCGAGCTTGTTGCCGAGCATCGCGTCGGGGAGCGCCGAGTGGATCTCTTGTGGCGGCGGCGCGTTGATTCCGGTCTTCACCTTCGCCGCGATCGCGCGGTTCTCGCCGTCGTTCGGACCCGAGACGACGTGGAGGCGCGCGCTGCCCTTCCAGATGCCTACGTAGAACGTGAGCTCCGAGCCCTTGACCCAGTCCGGAACTTTGTACGGCTGCTCGTCGAGATAATATTTTCCGCGCTCCCAACGAGACGGGCCGAGCAGCTGCTTGTTGTCGCGGTTCTCGCGGAGCGGGCCGGCCCAGTCGAGGTTGTCGCTCTTGCCTTGCGACTCGTCGGTGACGTGCGTGAAGAGCGCCCAACCGTCGTCGAGCGTGTCGTCGCAGCGCCAGTAGTACGTGATCTTGATGTCCGTGTTCGGCTTGGCGACCTCGGGCTCGACCTTGTAGCCGATCATGTGCACTTTGTTTTCGAAGTTGATGTCGATCTTGTGCGGGATGTCGGCCGGCTCGCTGTCGGCGATGTACGCCTTGAGCTTCTCCTTGTCCTCGCTCGAGATGCCCTTCGACCCACCGACGCATCCGATCGCACACGCGGCGATCGCCGCACAAACCAGTGCTCGCGCTTTCAGCATGCCGAGCGGTTTACCAGAAGTTCGCGGGTTTGGGTGAGACGCCAAGCACCATGAAAATCCACCGCGTTGGCCATGTTTTTCATGGTAAGCTCGGAGCATGAATTTCGTGGGTCACAGCGCGCCTTTTCATGGAGAGCCGCTTTGATCACCCGCGCAAGACACGTCCGCGTCGTCCACGGCCTCCTCCGCACGACGCCGGTCGTTGCGATCGTCGGTCCGAGGCAAAGCGGGAAGACGACTTTCGCGGCGCACGTCGCGTCGGAGCGAAAGCGCCACACGCGGTTCGACTTGGAGTCTCCGCGCGATCTCGAGCGCCTGCGCGATCCGCTCCTCGCACTCGAGCCGCTTCGCGGCCTCGTCGTGCTCGACGAGATTCAGCGCGCGCCCGAGCTCTTTCCCGTGCTGCGCGTCCTCGTCGATCGGCCCGGCGTGCCCGCGCGATTTCTGGTGCTCGGCAGCGCGGCCGGCGATCTCGCGCGACAAGGCTCGGAGTCGCTCGCGGGTCGCATCGCGTACCACGAGCTGCCGCCGCTCACCGCGGACGAAGTCGGCGAAAAGAAGACCGGGGCGCTGTGGCGACGCGGCGGCTTTCCGCGTTCGTTTCTCGCGCGGACGGAGAACGACAGCGTGCGCTGGCGCGACGAGTTCGTGCGAACGTTTCTCGAGCGCGATCTCGCGCCGCTCGGTTTGCGCATCCCGTCGCAAGCGCTCTTCCGATTCTGGTCGATGCTCGCGCACTACCACGCGCAAATCTGGAACGGCGCGGAGCTCGCGCGCGCGTTCGCCATCTCGGAGAGCACCGTGCGCTCGTACCTCGACGCGCTCACGGGCACGTTCATGGTGCGGCAACTCCAGCCGTGGCACGAGAACTTGAAGAAGCGGCAGGTGCGCTCGCCGAAGATTTATCTCGGCGACTCCGGCATCCTCCATTCGCTGCTCGGGATCGCATCGCAGAGCGCGCTCGAGCGTCACCCGAAGGTCGGCGCATCATGGGAAGGATTCGCGATCGATCAGATCGTCGCGCGCCTCGGCGTGCGGCGCGAAAAATGTTTCTTCTGGTCGACGCATCAAGGCGCCGAGCTTGACCTTCTCGTGCTCCACGGAACCAAGCGCATCGGATTCGAAGTGAAGCGAACGAGCACGCCGCGCATGACGCCGTCGATACGCATCGCGCTCGCCGATCTGCGCCTCGATCGTCTCGACGTGATCTACGAAGGCACCGAGACCTACGCGCTCGGCGATCGCGTTCGCGCCGTGCCGCTTGCGCGCATCTTTTCGGACATCGCGTGAGGATCGTCCCGCCGAAACACGAGGCTCATGACGATGAACCCGACCCACATAGCCGCGAAGTGATGCAGCATCGCCGCCCCGCCCCACTTCGTGATGATGACGCCCGAGATGGGCGGGCCGAGGAGCATGCCGAGCGCGTAGCACGCGTTGTAGATCGCGTTCGCGCGGGTGTAGTCGCCGGGCGCGGCGATGTGGCCTTGGAGCGCCAAGCTCACGGGTGAAATCGACGCGAGCGTCGCGCCCGCGACGAAGATCGCGACGCACATGAGCGGCCACGACGTGAGAAACACGAAGCCCATGATCATGACGACGCCGATCGCGGCGAGCACCGTCATCACGCGCAAATGCCCGACTCGGTCGCCGATGCGCGCCGCGATGCTCGAGAAGATGAGCATGCCCGCCGCGAAGAACGCGGTGATGAGGATGGTGCTCTCCTCGGCGACGTTCTTCGAGTCGACCAAATAGAGCGGCAAGAAGAGGACGACCGCCGCTTGGAAGTACCCGTACGCGAACGTCGCGGCGCACGACGTTTTGATCTGAACGAGCAGAGCGAGGCTCGAGGTCGTCGACGGGACGCCTGGGTCCTCCGCGGCGACTTGCGCGGACGGGTCGAGCCGCGACGAGACGAAGAGCGCCGTGAGGACGGAAATCAGCGCAGAGGTGAAGAACGTGTACTTGTATTCTACGAATATCGCCAGCACGCGCGCGAAGCCGGATCCCGCGATGTAGCCGATCGCGATCGCCATCGCGTAGAAGCTCATGACGAGCGCCTTGTGTGTTTTGTCCGCGCGCGCGAGAAGGACGGTCTCGCACGCGACCCACACGCCGACGCTCGCCGCGCCATCGAGCGAGCGAACGAGACCGGTTCCGATCCACGTCGTCTGCAGCGGGAAGAGCGCGACGGACGTGGCATAGACGAGGAGCGCGGCCATGAGCGTCGCCTTCGCGCCGAATCGGCGAATCAGCGCGCCCGACGGGATGCTCATCGCGACGATGCCGCCCGCGAAGCAGATCGCGAGCGTGCCGATCTCGCGTTTCGAGAAGTGTACGTGCGCGAGCTGGAGCGGCGTCACCGAGAGCGATGCGCCATACGCGACGCCCAAGAGGAAGATGCTCGCGTAGACGAGCCAGATGTTGCGATCGCGAATGGAAGAAATCAGCGTCGACTCTTGCGGCGCGCTTCTTTCTCGCGCTTGCGAGCGGCCTTCTTCGCGTTGCGCTCTTTGTCGCTGAGCACTTTCATCTTCGTCATGCTCTCGCCCGGCGCGCCGCCGCCGAGGCCCGGCATCCCGCCGAACATGCCGCCGAGCCCGCCCATCCCACCGAGCCCGCCGAGCCCACCCATGCCGCCGAGCGCGCTCAAGTCCGGCATTCCCCCGCCCTTTTGCATTTTGCGGAGCGCGTTCGCCATGCCGAGATTTTTCATCCCCGGAATTTTTCCGAGGAGGCCCATGTTCTGCCCGAGGCCCTCCATCATCTGCTTCATGAAGAGGAACTTCTGCACGAGCTCGCTGACGGCGCCCTCTTCCGAGCCCGATCCCTTCGCGATGCGCTTCACGCGCGAAGGCTCGCGGATGAGCGCGTTCGGATCGCGCCGCTCGAATTTCGTGAAGCTCGAGATGACCGCTTCGATCTTCACGAGCTCGCGATCGTCGAGGTTCTGCGCCATGCCCTCGGGGAGCTGATCCATCCCCGGCATTTTTCCGACGATGTCCTGCAGCGATCCCATTTTTTGGATCATGCGGATCTGCTCGAGGAAATCGTCGAGCGTGAATTTGCCCTCGAGCATGCGGAGCGCGTCGTCCGCGGCTTTTTTCTGATCGACGACTTGCTCGAAGTCTTTCATCAGGCCGACGACGTCGCCCATGCCGAGCACGCGCGACGCCATGCCTTCGGGGCGGAACTCTTCGAGCGCGCCCGTGCCTTCGCCCATGCCGATGAACCGAACGGGCGCGCCGGTGACCTCGCGGATGCTGAGCGCTGCGCCGCCGCGCGCGTCGCCGTCGAGCTTCGTGAGGACGACGCCGGTGATCGCGAGGCGATCGTGGAAGCCCTTCGAAACTTTGACGGCGTCTTGGCCGATCATCGAGTCGACGACGAGGAAAATATTTTCGGGATGAACGGCCGCTTTGATGTCGGCGAGCTCGGTCATCAGCGCTTCGTCGATCGCGAGACGGCCGGCGGTGTCGTACACGATGACGTCGCAGCCCTTCGCCTTCGCTTCCGCAGGCGCCGCTTTGCAGATCTCGAGCGGCGTCGCGCCCGGAACGTTGAACACCGGCACGTTCAAGCTCGCGCCGAGCACTTGGAGCTGCTCGACCGCCGCGGGCCGTTGCATGTCGGCGGCGACGAGCATCGGTTTGTGCTTCTCGCTCTGGAGGAGGCGCGCGAGCTTCGCGCACGTCGTGGTTTTTCCGGAGCCTTGGAGACCGACCATCATGATGCCGGTCGGCGCGCCCTTCACCCACGTGATCGCTTCGCCCTCCGCGCTCATGAACGCGACGAGCTCGTCGTGGCAGATCTTCACGAACTGATCGGCGGCGGTGACCTTCATCGACGCGCCGTCTTTGCCCTTCGCCTTCAAGCGAACGACTTCGCCGAGCGCCTTCTCCTTCACGCGCGCGAGGAATGCCTTCGTCACGCCGAGCTCGACGTCGGCTTCGAGGAGCGAGAGCCTCACCTCGCGGAGCGCCGTTTCGACGTTCTGCTCGGTGAGCTCGGTGAGGCCCGCGAGCCTATTTTTGGCTTGCTTGAACCCTTTTGCGAGCGCGTCGAACATGGGGCGGATGGATTAGCACGAAAGTTGTCAGAGGCCGAACCGCTCCTTCAACGCGAGCGTCTTGTTGCGACAGTCTTCGAGGAGGCCGTAGCCCATCGCGAGATCGGAGCTCGCCTCTTTCCATTTGTCCGCGAGATCGTCCGGATAAGGTCCGCTGTCGTGCGCATGAGCCTGCACGTCTTGTTGCAGGCGTAGACCCTTTGCCGTCGCGTCCGCGGATTTCGTGCACGCGGCCTTCACCTCGCAGACTTCTTTGTCGGTGCATTCGACTTTGTCGAGCGCGTCGGCCTTGCCGGGTTTGTTGTCGTTGCTGGCCTCGCGAAACGCGTCGACCGCCGCGACGAGATTGCGCGCCTCGCTCTTCGCTTGGCACGCACTCAGCACGATCAACAAGACCCACGCTCGCATGCGACGACGTTATCATCCCCCCGATGGAATACCGCCGGCTCGGGAAATCGGGGTTGAAAGTCAGCGCGCTGTCGCTTGGCTCGTGGGTCACGATGGGGAGCCAGATCGGCGAGGACGTCGCGGGCGAATGCATGCACGCGGCGTGGGATGCGGGCGTGAACTTCTTCGATAACGCCGAAGCGTACGGCGGCGGCAAGGCCGAGAAGACGATGGGCAACGTCTTGAAGAAGGCGGGATGGAAGCGCTCGTCGTACGTCATCTCCACGAAAATTTTCTGGGGCGGCGACGGGCCGAACGACAAAGGCCTCTCGCACAAACACGTCATCGAGGGCGTGAACGCCGCGCTCGATCGATTGCAGCTCACGTATGTCGATCTCTGTTTTTGCCACCGGCCCGATCCCGAGACGCCGATCGAAGAGACCGTGCGCGCGATGGACGTCCTCGTTCGTCAGGGAAAGATTTTCTATTGGGGAACGAGCGAATGGAGCGCGGCGGAGATCATGCGCGCGCACGGCATCGCGAAGGAGAATGGCCTCACGCCGCCGGTGATGGAGCAGCCGCAATACAACATGCTCTGGCGGCGGCGCATGGAGGTCGAGTACCTGCCGCTCTTCGCCGAGCTCGGTTACGGCACGACGACATGGAGCCCGCTCGCGTCGGGCGTGCTCACGGGAAAATACAACAGTGGGATCCCGAAGGGCTCGCGCCTCGACCTCGAGAACATGAAGTGGCTCGCCGAGAGCGTGCTCGACGCAGACCGCATCGCGTACGTGCAGAACCTCTCGGCCATCGCGAGCGTCCTCGGTTGCACGATGGCGCAGCTCGCGATCGCGTGGTGCTTGAAGAATCGGAACGTGAGCTCGGTGATCACCGGCGCGAGCAAGAGAGAGCAAGTCGTCGAGAACATGAAGGCGCTCGATGTCGCGAAGAACCTCGACAAGAACGCGATGAAGCGCATCGACGAGGTGCTCGGCAACGCGCCGAAGCCGGACGAGGGCTGACTAGAGATCGTCGGGCGTTTCGAGCGTGTCGCGGCTGTACCAAATCGGGCGCGATTTGCAGGCGAACGCTTTCACGGAGATCGGTGCGGCGCCGATCATTCCGCCTTGGTAGTGCACCACTTCGCCGAAGTTCGCTTCCGCGTTCTTCATCGCATCGTTGAAGGCTGCGGTGCTCGTTGTGAGGATGCCGCGCGACTCGCAGTGCGTCTCGAGCCACTCGTCTTGCGATTCGCTCACGAACGTTTGCGGAAACTCCGGCGGACGACCGCCGCCACACGCCACGCTCGCGAGCGCAACCACACACAACGTCTTGATCGTTTTCATCGCTTTGCCTCCATGCGTCGCACGCGAATGATGTCTCCCTCGACGACGACGCGCGTGCATCCAGGCCAGAACGGCAGAAAGTTGAAGACGGGCACGAAGTCGGTGGCGCACGGCTTCGAACGAATCGACAAGCGGATGACCGCATCGCCGCCGGCTGCGCGAACCTGCTCGTTGATCTCGTTCGAGATGTTCGTGATCGGATCGAGCCTCACGGTCGAATAAAGAAGTCCCCACGCGTTGTGGCGCGACTCGAAGTGGCCGACGACTTGGCGATTCGCCTCGGAGACGATCTCTCCGTTCTGATCGCGCACGCTGCGCGAGAACGAGATGGGAACCGACGCAGTCGGTGCGACGACATCCGTTCGCGCGCCGGCGCAACCGACGATGAGCAGCCCAAAAAGCGGCAAGAGGCATTTCATTTCGCACCTGCCTTCGTCACGGCCATCTCGAGTCGAACTTCGTTGTCCATCCAAAACATGCCGAACGCGTCCCAGACGAAACCGCTCGTGCGCGCCGAGGCCACGCGGATGTCTTGGTCGCGATGCAGGCGCGCTTCCCAAACCGGCGCCGCTCCCGCGGACCGCGCCGTGCGCGTGGCGCTCGTGTACATGCCGCCCGCGCCGTGCGCCATTTGGAAGCTGAACTCCGCGTTGGCGATGAGCGTTCGATCAGTCGACGGAACCGCGCTCGGCGTGCCGCCGATGCGATCGACCGGACCGAGAAGCACCGGCGTCTCGACGCGCGGGCACGTCATCACCGTGCCGCCGCATCCAGCCGCCGCCGCGAGGGCGATGGAAATCGTGATGAGCTTGATCATGCCCACCCATCGACGACGGATGCGCCCGGTTGCGTGAAATCACCCCAGATCGCTGTCGACGCGCGACAGGGCGAGAGCGCGAATGTTCTTGCCGAGCGGGTACGTGTCTCGACCCGCGTGGACGACGTCGAGCGAGTCGAGCTTCAAGTCTGCGAGCGCGATGCGCATCGAGGGTGTGACGTTCGGCGCCGCCGTCAGCTTCACCTCGAACCCGAGGCGCGTCCGTCCGCGCACGACGAGCAGGTCGAGCTCTGCGCCTTGCTGAGTCGCCCAGAAGTATGCATCTTCGCGCCGAGCGCCGAGTCGGCGCACGACCGCGTCGATCGCGAAGCCTTCCCATGAAGCGCCCACGCGCGGGTGAACGCGAAGCTCGCTCTGCGTACGCACGTCGAAGAATGTGTGTAGAATCCCCGTATCCGCGAAGAAGAGCTTCGGCGCCTTGACCTGCCGCTTCGCGATGTTCTCGAACCACGGCGGGAGCGTGCGCACCATGAACGTGTGCGCGAGCGCGTCGACGTACCGGCGAATCGTCATGTCCGACACGCCCATCGAACGCGCGAGCTCCGAGTAATTGAGCGTCTGTGCGTGGACGTGCGCGAGCATCGCCCAAAACTTTCGCAGCGTCGGTGCGCTGACGCTCACACCAAGCTGCGGCGCATCGCGCTCGACGAACGATCGCACGAAGCTCTCGCGCCACGCGAAGCTCTTGGCATCGGACGCGGCGAGAAACGAGCGGGGGAAACCTCCGCGCAGCCAGAGCTTCGTGAGTGCATTCGCGACTTCCGCGAGACCGAGCGGCTCGAGCTCCATGTACGCGATGCGTCCAGCGAGCGACTCCGACGACTGCCGCAAGAGCTCGGGCGATGCGCTCCCGAGCACCAAGAAACGTGGCCCACGCGGCTTGTCGGCGAGGACGCGCAAGACGGGGAAAATGTCCGGCCGCCGCTGAACCTCGTCGAGCACGACGAGGCCTCGCGCGCTTTCCATGAACAGCGACGGCTCATCGAGCCGCGCGAGGTCGACTGGATCTTCCAAGTCGTAATAGGTTGCGCGGCGATCGCGGGCGATCGCTCGAGCGAGCGTGGTCTTGCCCACCTGCCGCGCGCCCACAAGCGCGACGACGCGATTGTCACGGAGTAGAGCTTCGATCCGTCCGCGAGCAGCCGCTCGATCCACGGCTCGATATTACCATGTATATTCAATGTTCAATGATGAATATTCATGGTCGACTCGACTCGTCTCACGCGAGGCGCGCGTAGAGACTCTCGAGCGCTTCGTCGAGCTTCGCGACGTTCGTCCCGCCGGCTTGCGCCATGTCGGGGCGCCCGCCGCCGCTTCCGCCGACGAGCTGCGCGATGCCGCGAATGAGGTCGCCCGCTTTGTAGCGATCGGTGAGGTCCTTCGAGACGGTGAGCACGAGCATCGCTTTGTCCGCGCTCGCGGCGCCGACGAGAACGACCGCGGAGCCGAGCTTGTCGCGAAGCTTTTCGGCGAGCTCGCGCAGCGTCGCCGCGTCGGGCACGTCGGCGCGCACGGCGAGCGCTTTTCCACCGGGGATCTCCCGTGCGTTCGCGGTGTGATCGGCTGCGCCGCTTCCGCCCATGGCCACTTTGCGTTTCAAGTCCGCGACCTCGCGCTCGAGCGCCTTCTTCTCTGCGACCAATTTGTCCGCGCGTTCGACGAGCTGCGACACGCCGACGCCGAGCGAATGCGCCGCGTGCTTCGACGCACTCTCGACGCTGCGCACGTGCGCGAGCGCGTTCATTCCGGTGACCGCCTCGATGCGACGCACACCCGCTTGGAGCGCCGCGTCGCTGACCATCTTGAACATGCCGATCTCGCCGAGCGCGCGCGCGTGCGTTCCGCCGCATAGCTCGACGGAGTCCTTCGTCATCGTGAGCACGCGGACGACGTCGCCGTATTTTTCTTCGAAGATCGCCATCGCGCCGCGCTTCTTCGCTTCGTCGATCGGAAGCACTTCGGTCCGAACCGGCGCGTCGCCGAGCACCTTCTCGTTCACGAGATCTTCGATGCGCTTCACTTCGTCTTCGCCGAGCGATTTCCCGTGCGCAAAATCGAAGCGAAGGCGCTCGGGGCCGACGAGCGATCCTTTTTGCGTGGCGGTCTCGCCGAGCACGGTGCGGAGCGCCCAATGAAGCAGGTGCGTCGCGGAGTGATTGCGGCGCGTCGCCGTGCGGAGCGCGTGATCGACTTCGAGCTTCACGGAATCGCCGACCGCGATCGCGCCGCGCGTCACCTTGCCGACGTGCGCGATGATGCCCGCGATCGGTTTCTGTGTATCTTGCACATGAAATCCAGCGTCATTTCCCGTGATTTCGCCTTGATCGCCGACTTGCCCGCCGGACTCGCCGTAGAACGGCGTCACATCGACGACGATCGACACTTCGTCGCCAACGCTTGCACGGTCGACGAGCGCCCCCGCCTTCACGATCGCGACGACGCGCGCTTCGCCGTCCTCGCGCTCGTATCCGGTGAACTTCGCGGCGCCGTGCTTCTCGACGATCTCGTGCCACACCTTCTCGACGGCTTCGTCGCCGACTTTGGATCCCGCGCTACGTGCGCGCTGCGCTTCGAGCGCCGCTGCGTAGCCGTCAGTGTTGACATCAAACCCTCGCTCGTTTGCGATCACCTGCGTCAAATCCAACGGGAATCCAAACGTGTCGTAGAGTTTGAAAGCGGCTGAGCCCGAAATCGTTGTCGAGCCAAGCGATGCTGTCGTAGAAATCTCGGTATTCAACAATCCAAGACCGCGCTCGATCGTTTCGCGGAAGCGCACTTCCTCTTGCTCGGACACGCTCGCGATGAGATCACGGCGCTCGCGGAGCTCGGGATACGCGTCGCCCATCTCGTCGACGACGCGCAGCGCGACGCGATGCAAGAACGGCTGGCGGATCCCGAGGCGGTGGCCGTGGCGGATCGCGCGGCGCATCACGCGACGAAGGACGTATTCCTTGCCGTCGCGATCGGGGAAGACGCCTTCCGCGATCAAGAACGCGGTCGTGCGCGCGTGATCCGCGATGACGCGCATCGAGACGTCGTCGTCCGCGCCCGTCGCGCGATAGGGTTTGCCCGCGATGCTCGCGGCTTCGTCGACGAGCGCGCGGAGCAAGTCGGTGTCGTAGTTGCTCGTCACGCCTTGCACGACGCTCGTGATGCGCTCGAGCCCCATGCCCGTGTCGACGCAGGGCGCGGGGAGCGGCTCGAGCGTCGCGCCTTGGTTGAATTGCATGAAGACGAGATTCCACACTTCGAACCATCCCGTGCCGTCGGGCGCGGGCTCTTGGCCGAACGTGGAGTAGTCGGGGACGCCGTGGTCCAAGTTACCAAGGTAGAAATGTACCTCGGTACATGGGCCGCACGGACCGGTGTCGCCCATGCGCCAGAAGTTGTCGGCCGCGCCCATGCCGATGACGCGATCGTCACCGACGCCCGCGATCTTCTTCCATAGCGCGCGTGCTTCGTCGTCGGCGGGCACGCCGCTCTCGCCGCCGAAGACGGTGAACACCATGCGCTCCTTCGGAAGGCCGTAGCCCTTCGTGAGGAGCTCCCAACAAAACGCGATGGCCTCTTCTTTGAAGTAATCGCCGAAGCTGAAGTTACCGAGCATCTCGAAGAAGGTGTGGTGGCGGGCGGTGACGCCGACGTTCTCGAGGTCGTTGTGCTTGCCGCTGATGCGGATGCACTTCTGCGAAGACGTCGCGCGCTTGTACGGACGCGTCTCTTTACCAGTGAAGACGTCTTTGAACGGGACCATGCCCGCGTTCACGAACATGAGCGTGGGATCGTTTCGCGGAACGAGCGACGCGCTCGGCTGAACCGAGTGGCCGCGCTGCGCGAAGAAATCGAGGAACGCGGCGCGCACTTGCGCGGAAGTTTTCTTCAGCTCGTCCGGAACGCCTGTGAGCGACATGATCGACGCGGTTTTTTAGCACATCACGCAAGCTCGACATACAGCGCGTCGTGTTGCGCGGCGACGACTTCGGGGGTGTGACGCTGTCGCCACGTCGCTTGGCCGAGCGATCCGAAGTGCGCGCGCGCCGAGACGTCGCGAGCGAGCTCGATGAGCGCGTCCGCGAGCGCGATGTGATCGCGTGGCGCGACCATTTTTCCGGGGAGCTCTTCGAGCGGACCGCCCGATGCGAGCACGAGCGGTTTGCCGAGCGCCATCGATTCGAGGAGGACGATCGGGAGATCGACTTTGCCGTAGAGATCGTCGACGGGAAACGCGACGACGTCGCACGCGGCGAGGAGCGCGTGCATGTCGTCCACGTCGCCCGCGACGCGCACGTAGGGCTCGAGGCCGTGAAGCGCTTCGCGGAGACCCGTTTCGTACATCGCCGTGTCTTTGCCTTTTCTCCGACACGCGAACACGAAGCGCGCGCCCGGAACCGCGCGCAGCACTTCGGACGCAGCGAGCGCGACCGTCGCCGCGCCGGACGAGATGTGCAAGTCGCCGGGGTACACGATGAGCGGACCATCGCCGACGTCGAGTTGGGCGCGCACCTCTTCGCGCGCCCTTCGCGGCTTCGGCTCGGACACGCACGGCGGGATCACGCGCACGATCGCGTCGCGTACGCCGGCGCGAAGGAGCTGCCCGCGCGTCCACTCGGAGAGCGCGACGATGCGATCGCCGAACAGGAGCGCGCGCACGCCCTCGAACGATTTGGGCTTGCTCGCGATCGTCTGGACGACTTTGCCCTTCCACCCGCGCGAGCGCTGCGATCGGATCGCGAGGCGCGCGGCCGACGAAGACGCCGCGTTCGGCGCGAACACGAAGTGCCATAGATCCTGCGGATCGCCGAACATGAGACGATTGAACGCGAGCGCCGCTTGCGAAGGCGCGAAGCGCGACGCGGTTCCGTAGACGTTCTCGCGGTGAACGCGCGCGCCGAGCGTGGGTCCTCCGGGCGAAACCATCACCGTCGGCTCGGCGACCGTGAGCGCGCATGCGATGTCGCGAACGAGACACTTCGATCCGTCGTCGAACGGCGGAACGATGGGCTTCGACACGAAGAGGACGCGCACGCGCCGGACTCTACTCGAAAAGGGTCGTGACTAGCGCGCAGCGAGACGTAGACCCTCGTCCGCGTTTCGGAGCGCGCTCTCGACGGCGCCGCCGATGGCTTGGTCCTGAAGCGACGCCATCCCGCGCGCGGAGGTCGTTCCCGTTCCCATCGCGGCGGCTTTCCCCGAGAGCGTGCTTCGCAGCGTTTGATCCGGAATCTTCCGAACGACGAACTCGACCTCGGCCTGACACGTCACCGTCGATGCGCTCGCGCTCTGCGCGAGGCGCGTGACGTTCCCGTCGAGGAGCACGACCGGAATGTGCTGCGCACCCGCCGCGCGAAGCACCATGGTCGAGTCTTGCGGCGTCGCGACGGCCACGTGGTTCATCGTGCGCGCGCGCGAAGTGGCCGCGGTGCGCAAGACATCGGCGACGTCAGTGCCGCGCACGGACGTGTTGTTGCGCATCGTTCCGATTTGCACGACGAGCTGCACGCCTTGAAGATTCGAGGTGCGCTTGAGCGCGGTGATCGTGCTCTCCATCTGCGCGCGCGCGCTGTCGGATGCTTCGTGCGCCTTCGCGCGTTCGAGCGCGGGAACGGCGGCGTCATCGCCGAGCGCACCGAGCGCAGCGGCCGCGGCGGTGCGCACCGCGGGGTTCGTGTCGGAGAGCGCTTGCTCGAGGAGCGGACGCGCGGTCGCATCGCGGCTGCGTCCGAGCGCGAGCGCCGACGCGACGCGCACGCGATAATCCGACGACGACGCGAGCTCGCGCTTCGAGACGGAGATGTCCTGCGCCACCGCCGACTGTCCAAAAATCTGGACGACGCCGACGGCGATCGCGACAACGACCGCGCGCGATACCCTCACACGAAAAGATCACCACACAAAAAGCAGCCAGACAAGAAGCCGCGTTCCTCGCGCGTGCAGGCTTGCACGCGCGATGAGACTAGAGCGCATCTCAGAAATGCCTCAGCATGATGATGATGCACGCAAGCCGCAGAAACCCCGCGTAGTTTGACGCATGGTGATCCCAGCGATTCGCGAGGCGGCGGAAATTCAAAAGCCACGCGTTCGTGCGCTCGACGATCCAGCGACGACAATATCGTCGCAGCGTTCGACCGTCTTGCGTCTGCCGAATGCGATTGCTGCGATTCGGAGAAACGAGCTTGATGTCATATTCGTTCAGCAGCTCGGCGTCTTTCGGATCACTGTCGTAAGCGCGATCGCCGATCAAGAATTCGGGGAGCAAGTGCGCTGGGATGGTGTCGAGGACCGCGTTGACGAGTTTGATCTCGGCGGGCGAGGCGCTTTCGATGCAGACTCCGATTGGAGTGCCATGGCCATCGACAACCACCATGCGCTTGGTGCCTTTGCCGGCCTTCGTCGGACCAACGCAGAGCCCCCTTTTCTGGCGGCCGCGAAGCTGCCGTCGATGAAACACTCTTCGAGCGACAGGCCGCCGCGAACGCATAAGTCGTTCAGCAGCGTGAGTCGTATCGATTCCCAAGTTCCGTCGGCGCACCATCGTTGGAACCAACGATGTGTCGTCGCACGCGGAGGATATTCTCTTGGCAAATGCTTCCACTGCGCACCCGTGCGCAGAATCCAAAGCATCCCATTCAAGAGAGCTCGGGCGCGATCCTTCGGAGGACGACCTTTGCCGTCGCTGCGACGTTTGCGTCTCGGTATCAGCGGTTCGATCAGACGCCACTGCTTGTCGGTGAGGTCCATGACCACCACTCACAGCACGCCTGCGAGCGGATGGAAATACCGGGCGAAACATGGAGCAATTCCGATCACTTGCAAACTACACGTTTATGAGATGCCCTCTAGAGAAGACCCTTCAGCTCCTTCTCGATCTCCGCCTGGTCGTTGTCGTGGTAGCCAACGTGCGCGAAACGTACGATACCGTTCTTGTCGACGACGAAGCTCGTCGGCATCGTCGGCGGCTTGTATTGGCCCGCGATGCTCTTGCCGTTGTCCCAGCCGATCGGGAACTTGACCGAGCCGTGCGCTTGGCCGAACTCGGCGATGCCTTGGTTCTCGTCGTCCTCCGAGAGGCCCACGATTTCGAGGCCGTTCGATTGGTACTTCGTGTAGAGCTCCTGCAACTTCGGGAACGACTCTTTGCACGGGCCGCACCACGTCGCCCAGAAGTCCACGACGACGACCTTGCCCTTGAGGCTCGCGATGTCGACTTTGCCTTTGCCGTTCGCCGTGCTCACGGAGAAGGACGGCGCGGGCTTGCCGACGAGCTCGTGAGACGATCCCGAGGCGGATTCGGCGCCGCCGCCCGTGCCCGTCGAATCACAAGCAGCGAGAACGAGGGCAGCGAGGAGAGAGAGGCGATGAAGAGAACGCATGAAGGTTCTCTCTACCACTCCTACAAAACAACTTCGAGCGCTTCGGCGAGGGTGCGCACGGTGATCAGTTCGACCTGGTCGATGCCGTCTACTTTTTCGTCGGTGCGGGGAAGAATGGCGCGGCGAAAACCCATCGCGGCCGCCTCGGCCAAACGCGCGCGCACGCGCGACACGCCACGCACTTCTCCTGCGAGGCCCACTTCGCCGAACGCGACGACGTCCTCCGGGACGGGACGCCCGCGCAAGCTCGACGCGAGCGCGAGCGCAACGGGCAAATCCACCGCGGGCTCGTCGACGCGGACGCCGCCGGCGACGTTGAGAAACACATCGCAGCTCGTCGCGTGCAAACCCGCGCGGCGCTCGAGCACCGTGATGAGCATCGCGAGGCGCGCGGTGTCGACGCCGTTCGCCGTGCGTCGCGGCGATCCGTTGTTGCTCGGCGCGCCGACGAGCGCTTGCACTTCGACGAGGAGAGCGCGCGCGCCTTCCGCGGTTGCGGCGATGACGCTTCCCGGCGCGCCGCGCGGACGCTCGGCGAGAAACAGCGCGCTCGGGTTCGGCACTTCGCGAAGACCTTCGGCGCGCATTTCGAACACGCCGACTTCCGTCGCGCTTCCGAAACGGTTTTTCTGCGCGCGGAGCGTTCGGAGCGCGTGTGAGCGTTCGCCTTCGAACGCAAGGACCGTGTCGACGAGATGCTCGAGCACCTTCGGACCCGCGAGCACGCCGTCTTTCGTCACGTGACCGACGAGGAGCGCCGCGATGCCGTCGCGCTTGCTTCGCTCGATGACGCGCGCGGTGACCTCGCGAAGTTGGCTCACCGTTCCGGCGGCCGCGTCGAGACCCGCGGAGCGAATCGTCTGAACGCTGTCGACGACGAGCGCGCGCGGATGGTGCTCGTCGATCGCGGACTCGATGCTCTCGAGCTGCGTGTCCGCGAGGAGAAGTAGCGAGTCGATGTCGTTCGCGCCTCCGCTGCGCTGCGTGATTCTCCGCGCGCGCGCCGCCGTCTGCGCCGCGCTCTCTTCGCCCGACACGTAGAGACACTTCAGCTTGCGCGACGCGAGACCCGCAAGCGCTTGCAAGAGGAGCGTCGATTTTCCGATGCCGGGATCGCCGCCGACGAGCGTGACGCCGCCGAGCACGACGCCGCCGCCCAAGATGCGATCGAATTCGCCGATTCCCGTCGGCACGCGCGCGAACTCGTCGGCGCTCACCTCGGAGAGCGGCACCGCACGCGCAGCAGGCGTGGCGCCGCGCGGTTTGTCGCGCACGACTTCTTCCGACACCGTGTTCCACGCCTCGCACTCGGAGCAGCGACCGAGCCACTTCGCGAAGCTCGCGCCGCACGCTTGGCAGACGTATCTCGTTTGCAGTTTCGCCATTTGTTCCCGTGTCGGCGCGCGGCGCGTGGAGTTGTTCGTTTAAGAGGTCACGAAGCGTCGAAAGATCTCGTAGCCGTCGTGAACGAGCGCGAGCGAAGTCGATTCGTTCTTCTGGTGGGCTTGCGCGTTCTCGCCGGGGCCGAAGTTCACGGCGGCCACGCCGATTTGCGCGAAGCGCGCGACGTCGGTCCATGCTTGTTTGCGTTCGACCGCGGCGACGCCGCAATCGACGAGGTGCTGCGCGAGCGGATGATTGCGGTGCGGCATCGCGGCGGGGCTCAAGTCCGTGAACTCGATGGCGCCGCGGCCGTCGACTATCTCCACGATGCGCCGCTTCGCGGCTTCGAGCGTCACGTCGGGCGCGAAACGATGATTCACGTTGAGGACGAATCGGTCCGGCACGACGTTGCGCCCGCGCCCGCCGTCACTGCGCCTGCGTGATCGTCATCACGCTGCGAAACGTCAGGCCGTCGATGACGTGCTCCTCGGGCGCGAGCGCGCCGATCTCCGCGATGAACGGCGCGGCCTTCGTCAACGCGTTCTCGCCTTCCCACGGTCTCGCGCTGTGCGCCGTGCGCCCTTCGAAGGTGACCGTCGCGTGGATCGATCCCATGCAACCGAGCTGGAGCCTGTTGTCGGACGGCTCGAGGCACACGGCGAAGTCGACGCGGCGCAGCGTCGGGATCGCGCTCCACGCACGACGGCGAGCTCGTTCTCGACGAACGGCCCTTCTTCACGCGCATAGAAGACGAGCGTCACGTCGTATCTGCATTCTGCAACCTTCGGTTTTCGGCGAGCTCGATCATCACCGCGAGGCCGCTCTTCATGTCGCTCGATCCCGAGCCGAAGCAGCGGTCGCCCTCGATGCGCGCGGGCCCGTTCTCGGTGCGCACGGTGTCGAGGTGGCCGGCGAGCACGATGTGTTTTCGCTTTAGGTTCGGATCCGAACCTTCGCGGATCCATGGGACAACCAGGGAGCTCCCGTAGCGGCGCGGGGCCGCGATTTTCGCGAGGCGCGCTTCGACCGCATCGCAGATCGCGCCTTCTTCGCCGATGGGCGACGCGATGGAGCAGAGCCAGAGGAGCGTCTCGTCGATCAAACAGGCACCGAGAAATCGCGCAGCGCTTGGTTCAAGCTCATTTTGCGATCGGTCGACGCCGTGCGCTGACCGATGATGAGCGCGCACGGAACGCCGAACTCGCCCGCGGGGAATTTCTTCGTGCGCGTCCCGGGAATCACGACGCTGCGCGGTGGGATCGACGCCGCGATGCTCGACGACGCTCGGTCCGCTCACGTCGAGGATCGCCGTCGACGCCGTGAGCACGACGCCCGCGCCGATGACCGGCCTCCGCGCCGACGCGCACTCCATCGACGACGACCGACGCGCGATCCGACGAACGCACCGTCCTCGATGATGACGGGCGACGCTGCGGGCGGCTCGAGCACGCCGCCGATTCCGACGCCGCCCGAGAGGTGCACGTCGCGACCGATCTGCGCGCACGATCCCACGGTGGCCCACGTGTCGACCATCGTGCCCGCGCCGACGCGCGCGCCGATGTTCACGTAGCCGGGCATGACGATCGCACCGCGCTCGACGAACGCGCCGTATCGCACGACGCCCGGCGGAACGACGCGCACGCCGGCCTCCGCGAGATCTTTCTTCAGCGGGATCTTGTCGTGGAACTCGAACGGGCCGACCGTCAGCGTCTCCATTTTTCGAATCGCGAAATAGAGAAGAATGGCTTGCTTGACCCACGCGTGCGTCACCCACGCGTCGCCTTCGAGCTCCGCGACGCGCAGCTCGCCGCGATCGAGTCGCGCGATCGCCGTTTCCACGGCGCGCTCGTAGGTTTCGTCCTTCAGCTTTTCGCGATCGGCAAACGCGGCCTCGATCTTGGTGCGCAGCTCGCGGTCGTCCATGCCTTTGCCTATCACGACTCACACGACGCGCGGACACCTCACGAGCACGCGTGCCGGCGCGATGACGAGCTGGATGCCCGCTGCGCGCGCGGCGGCCGCCACGACGACGTCCGTCGGCGCGACGAGCGGCGCGACGCGCGTTTGCATGACGCGCGCTGCGAGATCCTCCGATGCGTAACGCGTCACCTCGATGACGCCCGCGTCGTCTTCGACGTGCGTCCGCACGACGACCGCGCCCGCCGCCTCGCGGACGAGCGTGACCGCGATGGCAAGGACGCGCGCGACGACGTGCGGATCGCACGACACCGAACAGTCGCCCTCGCACGGCAGCACGTGAACCGCGAGCGCGCCGTACGAACGAATCGTCCACGCGAGGTGAAGCGCTTGCTCCGCGAGCGTCGCGACGGACACGTCGACCTGCGCGCCTTCGGTCGATCGCTCGGCGAGCTCGAGCAGGCCCGCGGCCGCTTCGAGATCTCGCCTCGCGCGGGAAATCGCGTCGGCGTTCGGCGCGTCGAGCGCTGCTTCGATCTCGCCGACGCGAGACGCCGCGAACTTCTCGAGCTCCACGCGCGCCGCGCGTTGATCGCCGTCGGCCTCGAGCGTCGCCGCGGTGAACGACTCGCGCACCCAAGAGAGACCGCGACGAAGCTCGTCGAGCTCTTCACCGCCGAGCACGCGCGCCGAAGATCGCAGAACGGTCTCGAGATTTCCGAGCGCCGCCAGCGCGTCGCGCACCCGCCCACGCCGCGCCGTGACCTCGTGCGATCGCGGCGCCGCTCCCGAGCTCCGCGATCGCTCGGCGGACGGTGGCGTCGTTTCGTGTGGGGTGTCTGCTTTCTTGCTCGCCACGCGCAGTCCTTCAATCCCCCCACGCGTGAAAAATGCTCTGTCGAAATTAAGCCGCCGGAGCAACCTCGCTGCCGGGGAAAAAGTAGCTGATCTCGATCTTCGCGTTCTCGAGCGAGTCCGACCCGTGGACGGCGTTCTCGCCGACGTTGCTTCCAAATAGCTTACGGAGCGTTCCCGCGGTCGCTTTAGCGGGATCCGTCGCGCCCATGACTTCGCGGTATTTCGCGACCGCGCCGTCGCGTTGGAGCACCGCGATCACGACGGGCGAGCGCGTCATGAACGTCACGAGCTCGCCGAAGAACGGCCGAGCGCTGTGAACGGCGTAGAATCCTTCGGCGGTGCGCTTGTCGAGGTGCGTGCGGCGAAGCCCGACGATCTCGAAGCCCTCTTCTTCGAGCCGAGCGAGGATCGCTCCCGCTTTTCGTTTCTCGACTGCGTCCGGTTTCACGATGCAGAGCGTGCGTTCTAGAGCCATGTTGACGCTGCGGCTTCTACCGAACGGAAGCTGATTTAGCAATCCCCGCGTTTGTTCTAGCGTCGCCTTTACAATGAACGTCGTCGTCGTCGGTGGTGGTCACAATGGGCTCGCGTGCGCAGTGATGCTCGCGCAAACCGGCGCGAGCGTTCGCGTCATCGAAGCGCGAAACGTGCTCGGCGGCGCGGTGCGCACGGAGCGGCCCTTCACGAAGGCGCCCGAGCTTGGCGCGTCGACGGGCGCGTACCTCCTCGGTCTCATGCCGCCCGAGCTGATGCAGAAGCTCGGCATCGACATCCCCACCGTGCGCCGCGACCCACACTATTTCTTGCCAACGAGTGACGCGTCCGGTCGCCACCTCCTCTTCGGCTCCGATGAAGCGAAGACGCGCGAGCAGATGATCCGCTTCTTCTCGCAGCGCGACTACGACGCACACGCCGCGATGCAAGCCGAGCTCGCGAAGCTGCGTGACGACATCGCGCCCACGTGGCTCGAAACGCCGCTCTCGATCGAAGACACCGCCGAGCGCCACGTCCGCAAAGAGCTCCGCGCGATCTTCGTCGATCTCTGTCGCAAACCCATCTCGCATTACCTCGCGCGATTCGACTTCGCGAGCGACCTGCTCCAAGCGATGTACGCGACGACCGACGCGTTCTCCGGCTTGTGCGGCTCGTGGGACACGCCCGGCACGGGGATGAACTTCCTCATTCACAACATGTGCAGACTGCATGGATCGGGCGGCACGTGGATGATCGTGAAAGGCGGCATGGGCACGGTCACGCGCGCGCTCGCGGACCGTTGCAAGGCGCTCGGCGTGGAGATCCAAACGGGCGACCCGGTCTGTAGCGTGCGCGTCGAGAACGGAACCGCGCGTGGCGTCGTGCTTGCGAGCGGGAAATCGATCGAGGCCGACGCGATCGTGTGCAACGCGGATCCGTTCGCGATGCGCGAGCTCGTGGGCCGAAGCGCGTTCGATGCAGAAATACAACGACCGCCTCGACGACTACGCGAAGAAACCGGGCACGACGCTCAAAGTGAACCTCGCGCTCTCCGCGCTCCCGAAGTTCACGTGCCTGCCGAACGCGTTCGACGAACCTTTCGCGCCGACGATTCACCTTCTGCCCGACGAGCGCGAGGTCATCTCGCGTTTGCGCGACGGCTTCGACGCAGCGATGCGCGGCGAGCTCTACGATTTTCCGACGATCGAGTGGTACGTCCACACGACGCTCGACGCGTCGCTCCAAGACGCCGAGGGTCGCCACAACTCCGCGCTCTTCGTGCAATGGGTTCCGTACGAAATCGCGGGCAGCACGTGGGAGGCGGAAGAGGCGCGCTACGTGAAGAAGCTGCTCGCGATTTGCGATCGCTTCGCGCCCGGCACGAGCGATCTCGTCGTCGACGTGTTCGCGCTTCACCCGAAGAAAATCGAGAGCCACTTCGGCATCACGCGCGGACACATTCATCACGTCGACAACGGATGGGGATTCGCCGATCGATTGCCGTACGCGACGCCCATCGCGAATCTCTATTCGTGCAGCGCGGGGACGCACCCGGCGGGCTCGGTCATCGGCGCAGCAGGTCACAACGCGGCCGCGCGCGTGATTTCCGATTTGGCGCACAACTGACTACGTGCGCGACCGATGAGCGCGCATGAAACGCAGTCTGGTCTTGTCGCTCGTCGCCGCGTGCTCGCATGCGACTTGGAATTCCACCGACGCATCCGCGCCGACACCCGATGCGGCCGCGCCCATCTTCTGCGAAACGACGACGACATGCACGCTCGCGTGCGACACGTCCTCTACGTTCACGACGATCGGCTGCGATTCCGTCGTGCCCGCGCGATGCACGAGCTCGTCGGACGAGAGCGAATCGTACGGGTGCACGCTCTCGTGCGATCACGAAGCGCGCATCGTCGCGCAATGCGACGACGACACGCGCTGATTTACATCATGGACTTCAACGTGGACGCCATGTCGCTCGGTGTCGGCGCGATTTTGCAACCGGCCGCGATGAGCGCTTCCATCTTCGCCGCCGCGGTTCCTTTTCCACCCGAGATGATCGCGCCGGCGTGACCCATGCGCTTTCCCGGCGGCGCGGTGGTCCCCGCGATGAAGCACGCGACCGGCTTCTTCATTTTCGCTTTGATGTACGCCGCGCCGCGCTCTTCGGCGCCGCCGCCGATCTCGCCGATCATGATCACGCCGTGCGTGTCTTTGTCCTCGTTGAACAAGGTGAGCACGTCGACGAAGTCCATTCCGCCGACGGGATCGCCGCCAATGCCGATGCACGTCGACTGCCCGATGCCGAGCGCCGTGAGCTGCCCGACGGCCTCGTACGTGAGCGTGCCCGAGCGCGACACGACGCCGATGTTGCCAGCCTTGTGAATGTGCCCGGGCATGATCCCGATCTTGCACTGACCCGGCGTGATGATGCCCGGGCAGTTCGGTCCGATGAGACGCGTCTTTCCGTCGAGGCCTTCGAGCACGCGGCGCACTTTGATCATGTCCATCACCGGGATGCCTTCGGTGATGCACACGACGAGCGGGATCTCCGCGTCGAACGCTTCGAGGATCGCGTCGGCCGCGCCGGGCGGCGGAACGAAGATCACGGTCGCGTTCGCGCCGGTCGCTTTCACCGCTTGTTTCACCGTGTCGAAGACGGGAACCCCCCCGGCGCTTCCTGCGCCGGACGACGGACCCTCGAATTTTTCTCCGCCGCGTCCGGGCGTCACGCCTGCAACGACTTGCGTGCCGTAGTCCATGCATTGCTTCGCGTGAAAGCTCCCGGCGCTGCCGGTGATGCCTTGCACGAGCAGCTTCGTGTTCTTGTCGACGAGGACGCTCATTTTGCACCTACCGCTGCGACGATCTTCTGCGCGCCGTCGGCCATCGTCGTGGCCGCCTGAATGGCGAGACCGCTCTCGTTCAAGATTTTTCTCCCGAGCTCCACGTTCGTTCCTTCGAGCCGCACGACCACGGGCACCTTCAGCCCGAGCTCCTTCGCCGCCGCGACGACGCCTGACGCGATCACGTCGCACTTCATGATGCCGCCGAAGATGTTGACGAAGATCGCCTTCACCTTCGGGCTCCGCAAAATCATCTTGAAGGCCTTCGTCACTTGCTCTTGGTTCGCGCCGCCGCCGACGTCGAGAAAGTTCGCGGGTGCGACGCCGTGTTTTTCGCCGGCGTGCTTGATGATGTCCATCGTCGCCATCGCGAGGCCGGCGCCGTTCACGAGGCAACCGACGTTGCCGTCGAGCGAGACGTAGTTGAGGCCGACTTCCTTCGCCTCCATCTCGACGGGATCTTCTTCGTCTTTGTCGAAGAGGTTTTTCCACGCCGGGTGGCGGAAATCCGCGTTGTCGTCGAAGTTGATCTTCGCGTCGAGCGCGACGATCTCGCCGTTCTCGAGCTCGACGAGTGGATTGATCTCGCAGAGCGAGCAATCCTCTTTGACGAACAAGTCGTAGAGCGCGGCGATGAGCTTCGTGAAGTGCTTCGGGTTCACGCCGAGACCGAACGCGAGCTCGCGCGCTTGATAGCCCGCGATGCCGACGGTCGGATCGACGTGCACGGTGAGAATTTTCTCGGGTGTCTCCGCGGCGACCTTCTCGATCTCGACGCCGCCTTCCGTCGACGCCATGAAGGCGATGCGCCGCTTGTCGCGATCGATCACCGCGCCGAGATAAAGCTCGCGTTTGATGGGGAGGCCCTGCTCGATGTAGAGGCGTCGAACTTTTTGTCCGTCGTGCCCCGTCTGATGCGTGACGAGCTGCATGCCCAGAATCTTTTGTGCGAGCTCGCGCGCTTCGGTCGCGCCGTTCTTCGCGAGCTTCACGCCGCCGCCTTTGCCGCGACCGCCCGCGTGAATCTGCGCCTTCACGACGACGACCTTCGTGCCGGTCTCGTCGATCAGTTTCTTCGCAGCCGCTTCGGCCTCGTCGACGGTGAAGGCCGGATACCCCTTCGGGATCGGCACGCCGTACTTCGCGAAGAGCTCTTTGCCTTGATACTCGTGGATCTTCACGCGAAGTTGGGTACCACATGCGCCGCGCGGCCGTCATCCTCGCCTTGATTCTCGCGACGCAATCCGCGGCCGCGCAGACGACGGGTTACAAAGTGGCGCACAAGCCGCGCATGGCGCTCGTGCTCACGGGCGCAGGTTTGCTCGGCCTCGGATTTGGTTTGAGCGTTCTTTCCGCGGGGCTCATGGGCTTTGGCGGCATCTCGCCGCTCATCATGATTCCCGTCGCGGGACCGTGGATCGGTTTCGGTTGGGACATGGCGAACCCGCACGCATGCCCGCTCCAAGTGAACACAACGGACTGTTCGTCGCTTTGGGTCGATCCAGGGCTCGTCGCGTACGGCATCGTCGAGCTCACGGGCGCCGTCCTACTCGGCGTTGGGCTCGTCCCGTACGACCAGAAAACGAAGGTGAACGTGACCCCGACGTTCGCGTGGCGCGACGGTCCACGCCTTGGCTTCGCCGTTCGCTTCTAATCCCAAGTTCGGATCCGAACTTACCCAAACTGGATCGCTGGGTATCCACCTTTGTCACGATTTCATCAATGATTTCAATGAAAGCATGCGGGTATACGATATGCACCTACATTCACCTGCATGTCGAAGAACCACGTCATCTTTCTCTTCGTCGTCATCGCAGTGATGGCCTTCACGACGTTTCAGAAGGTCGGCAAGCGCATCAACTCCGTGGGCGATTCGACGGCGCAACGGTTCCACTGATGACGGCATCGCCGGGTGCGACGCGTGTGACTTCGCCCGATGCGTGTAGAATGCATGAATTCCCCTGACCGCGGACGCGCGGCTCGCCAACGCCCCAGTTCGCGTTGACGACGTTCGTGCCGAGCTTCGCGAGGAGGGGCTCGAGCGATGCGTCGTCGTCGCTCTCGACCCACGCGCTCGGAAACAAGACGACGTCGGCGGGCGGGATCTCTCCGAAGTGGACGTCGAAGCAAATCGCGATCGTGACGCGCGCGCCCGCGATGTCGACGATGGGGTGTGGCGCGTCGCCCGCGGTCGCCCACGTCTCCGGGTACCAAGGGTGACGCTTGCGATAGTGGAGGACCGCGGCGCCGGTCGGGTCGAAGCCGATCATTGCATTATACACGCATTCGCCGGCGCGCTCGATGAGCGGACCGACGAGGTGCGTCGCGTGTTTCTTCGCGAGCACGGCGAGCGCGCGAGCCGTGGGTCCGTCGCGCGGCTCCGCGAATCGCGTGAGATCGAAGTCGCCCTCGGGCGACACGTATCCCGTGAGCGACGCCTCGGGCAAAAGCACGATGTCCGCGCGCGCGCTTGCGAGGAGCGAGTCGACGAGCGCCAGATTTTCGGAGACGCGATCGAAGCGCGCTGGGAGCTCGAGCGCCGCGACGCGCAACGTCAGTGTTTCTTCTTGAGCGTGTCGACTTGCTTCTTGAGCTCGTCGATTTGCCGCTGCTGCTCCTGCACCGTCGCGAGGAGCATGGTCGTGTAGCCGTAGAGATCGACGTGTGTCGCGTCGCTGCCGACGGCGGGGCTGCTCTCGGGCATGTCGTCGATGATGAACCCGAGGTGGCGCTTCGCGCCTTCGGGCTCGTTCTTGTATCGATATTCCGCGAGGCGCGTTTGGAGCGCTTCCTCGGCGAGCTCCGCGCGCTGCGCCTCGTCCACGTACGCGATGTCCGTTTTGAACTCGCGCTTCGAGACCGGGCCGAGGCACGAGATGCCGCCACCGCCGGAGGATTGTTGGCACTGCTCGTTTCCGCACGCGCACGTGCCGATGCATTCGCACGCCGGCTTTCCGCTGCAGCACGTGGGAAGCGGGTAACACTGGTGCGTCGTGCTTGGCCCCGCGGTTCTCGTCACGCAAACGTTGTTCGCGGGGCAGCCGCCGTCGGGGCAGTCGCCGTTGAAGCTCGCGCACGCATCACCGCAGCCGCCGTCACCGACGCCCGTGTCGCTCGTGCCGGTGTCCGAGCCACCCGAGTCGTTGCCTGTCGTCGAGTCGTTGCCGGAGTCGACGCCACCACCGTCATCGAGCGTCGTCGTCGCGCCACCGCAGGCGTACACGAGCCCAGCGACGCCACAGATCCCCGCGAGAATTGGGAACTTGCGGCTGCGCCGCAATTCCCAGCAAGAGTCATTTCGCGTGCCGTTGGCACGCTCAATTCCGATACGTTTCATCGCATCACCTCCCGAAGCAAGCCCTTCGGGAATGGTAGCGCGACTCAGCTCTTCTTGCAGACTTCGACGACGCTCTGAACGCTCTTTGCGCTCTTCTCGAGCATGCCTTTTTCGTCGCCCGTGAGCGGGATCTCGACGATCTGCTCGACGCCTTTGCCGCCGATGATCGCGGGCACGCCGATGAAGAGATCTTTGTAGCCGTATTCGCCCTCGAGATACGCGGCACACGCGAGGAGGCGCTTTTGATCGTGGAGGTATGCCGTGGCCATCGCGACGGCGCTCGTCGCGGGCGCGTAGTACGCGCTCGTGCCCATGAGGTTCACGATTTCGCCGCCGCCCTTGCGCGTGCGCTCGATGATCGCGTTCATGCGATCGGGCTTGATGAAGTGCGTCGCGGGGACGCCGTTGATCGTGCACATCGAGAGCACGGGGACCATGTCGTCGCCGTGGCCGCCGAGGACCATCGCGCGGACGTCTTTGATGCTCACGTTCGCCTCGCGCGCGAGGAAGAGCTCGAAGCGCGCGCTGTCGAGCACGCCTGCCATGCCGGCGACCATGCCCTTCGGGCAACCTGTGACGCGCTTGTACTCGTAGACCATCGCGTCGAGCGGGTTCGAGATGACGATGACGAACGCGTTCGGGCAATGCTTCTTCGCGCTTTGCGCGACGTCGCGGATGATCGGGAGGTTCGTCGCGACGAGGTCGTCGCGCGACTGACCCGGTTTGCGCGGAATGCCGGCGGTGACGATGAGCACGTCGGCGCCTTCGAGATCCGCCCAGTTCGAGGTGCCGGTGATCTTCGCGTCGTAGCCGAGCACGCTCGAGTTCTGCTCGAGGTCGAGCGCTTTGCCCTTCGCGAAATTTTCCTTCGCTGGGATGTCGAAGAGAACGACGTCGCCGAGCTCCGCGTTCGCGCAGAGGCGAGCGAGCTCGCCGCCGATGTTGCCCGCCCCGATGAGTCCGATCTTTTTGCGATTCGCCATGCCGCTTTGTTAGTGGACGGCTCGCAAGACCTCAAGGCTAAGGCGTCTTGTATTTTGCTTTCAGGTACGACTCGATGTTCGCGACGTCGGCGTCAGTCACCGCTTTGCTCGAACGGTGCACGGCGACGATCTCTGCAACGCGGAACGCGAACGATCCACCGACGAGCGTCGGACCGGAGCCGACGATGAGCGGCTCGGTCAGCTGGGATACGTCGTTCGATGTCGCGTTCGCTTGTTTGACGACCGTGTCCGTCCGAAGTTGGAGCGTAGTCTGGCCGATGCGGCGCGCCGTGAGCACGTGGTACGAGTGATCCGCGAGCGCACCGGCCGCCGTGAGGTAGCTGTCGGTCGGCGAGATGCGCAGCGCGGGCGCATCGTCCGTGGGTGATGCGACGTCGGCCCCGAAGATCAGCCCATTCGTGAGCGAGCACGAGCCGTTGCAGATGACGCCGGACTTCAACCAGACGAAACCCGAGCCCGACCCGCCAGCCGCCGTGGACACGACGGCAGAGATCGCGAAGTCGTCGGCCTGGCCGAACGAGAGATTCGCCGGCGTGCCGGCGTCGCCCGGCGCGATCTTCAGGCTGACGTTGTTGCCGTTGAAGTCGACGACGTCGTGTCCGTTGAGCACGCCCGTCTCGCGGAGCGGTCGATCGTTGGTGATGGGTTGAGTCAAATCGGTTTTGTTCGCGCTCTGATCGGGCCATGTGTCGACCTGATTGCCGCCCGTCACGCTGACCGTGTCGCCAATCACCCACAGCGCGAGATCCGTTCCGAACGACGCGGGCGTGAACGGATTGCTCACGTCGCTGACGTCGTTGGTGCTCGTGTCTTGTTGCTGAACGACGTCGTTCGTCGTCGCGTCGTTGCCGCCGTCGGGCGGCGTGACCGTGCTATCGCCGACGCACGCGAAGATCGCGAGCGGCGCGCTCAAGAAAAGATGGGAGATGCGCATGCGCGCAAGTCTACATGTGCGCGATGATGTTGTCCCCGAACTCGCTGCACTTGATCTCGGTCGCGCCGTCCATCAAACGCGCGAAGTCGTACGTCACGCGCTTGCTCGCGATCGCGCCGTCCATTCCTTTGATGACGAGATCGGCGGCTTCCGTCCAACCCATGTGACGCAGCATCATCTCGCCGGAGAGGACGACCGAACCCGGATTCACCTTGTCTTGGTCTGCGTACTTCGGCGCGGTGCCGTGCGTCGCTTCGAAGATCGCGTGGCCGGTGACGTAGTTGATGTTGCCGCCGGGCGCGATGCCGATGCCGCCGACCTGCGCGGCGAGCGCGTCGCTCAAGTAGTCGCCGTTCAAGTTGAGCGTCGCGATGACGTCGAACTCTTTCGGGCGCGTGAGGACTTGTTGCAGCGTGATGTCGGCGATCGCGTCTTTGATCGTGATGCCGTGCTTTTCGCCCCCGGCGCCTTGCGCCGGAGGAATGACGCACCACGGGCCGCCGTCGATCTCCACCGCGCCGAACTCGCTCTTCGCGAGCGCGTAGCCCCAATCGCGGAACGCGCCTTCGGTGAACTTCATGATGTTGCCCTTGTGGACGAGCGTGACGCTCTTGCGCTTCGTCGCGATGGCGTACTCGATCGCGGCGCGCACGAGGCGCTCGGTGCCGAGCTTGCTGACGGGTTTGATGCCGACGCCGATCTGCAAGTCCGCTTCTTTGCCGAAGCGGATCTTCGAAAACTCCTTCGGGAATTCCTTCGAGAGGAAATCGAGGATCTTCTTCGACTCGGGAGTTCCCGCCGCCCACTCGATGCCCGCGTAGATGTCTTCGGTGTTCTCGCGGAAGATCACCATGTCGACGTCGGCGGGGCGCTTCACAGGGCTCGGCACGCCCTCGAACCAGCGAACCGGGCGCAAGCACACGTAGAGGTCGAGCATCTGACGGAGCGCGACGTTGAGCGATCGAATGCCGCCGCCGATGGGCGTCGTGAGCGGACCTTTGATGCCGATCAAATATTTCTTGAACGCTTCGACCGTCTCGTCCGGGAGCCAGTTGTTGAAGCTCGTGTACGCCTTCTCGCCCGCGTAGACCTCGTACCAGCTGATCTTCTTTTTGCCGCCGTAGGCCTTCGCGACGGCCGCGTCGAGCACGCGCACGCTCGCGCGCCAGATGTCGCGGCCCGTGCCGTCACCCTCGATGAACGGGAGGATCGGCTCATCCGGAACGACGAGCTTGTGGTTCGCGCCCATCGTGATGGGCTGGCCGGTTTTCGGAGGAGTGAACGACGCCATGGAGGTGTTCCGACTTAGCATGAATTCCACCTCCCGAGCGCATGGCGAACGCGAGCGCGGGCTGGTAACAAGTTCGTCCATGAAGCTCTCGAACGTCGCGATCGGAGTGGTCGCGGTGGGTGTCTCGCTCTCGTCATCGACTTCGCGAGGCGCACCAGCGGCGGTTGTCCGCTACACCGACGTGACTCCCGACGCGATGATCGACGCGGCCAAAGCACGCGCGCTCACGGCGGGCGCGCAGGACCACGCCGTGCTCGGCGCCATCGCGACGATCGTTTCGCTCTCGGAGCGCGCCACGGACGGGGCTTCGGAGAAAGCGCTCGCGGCGATCGCGGCGCAAGCGTCCATCGCACAGGAGGTTCGCGACGAAGCCGCGCTCACGAAGCGCGCGATGTCGCCCGACGAAGGCGAGACCGCAGGCATCGCGGCCGATGTGGCGCTCGGCGTGCTCACGCACACGGCGATCCTCGGACCGTTTCGCGACACGGGCGGCGGGCTCGTGCGCAAAGAAGGTCCGGAAGCGAAGGGCGCCGCCCCGTTCGATCCGAAAGAGGACGACTCGTGGGGCACGGTGCAAGTCGCGTGGCGCGAAGTGCCGGAGTCGTATTCGCAAGCGGGCGGCACGCCGCTCGACGTGTTCATCGAGCCGCGCAAAGAGAGCTGCTCGTACATCGGCTCGCGCGTTGAGCTCGCGAAAGCGGGGCCGATTGTTTTGCACCTCGCGGCGACGGGGCAAGCGCGTTTGATGTTCGACGGCGCGGACGTCGGCAAGAACGAAGACTCGAATGCGTCGATGGAGTTCGATCGCATCGCGGCGACCGTCGAAGCGACGCCGGGCGAGCACGTCGTCATGGCGAAGGTGTGCACGGGCGCTCTCGACGACGACGGGCGCGTGCGACTTCGTCTCACGGGCGCATCGGGCTGGAAGAGCGACATTCAACCGCCAAAGGGCGCGATCGCGATCGGGAAGCAGGCCATCCGCACGACCGCGACGCCGCTCGAGCACGTGATTTCGGGCGGGAAGAAAGGCGCGGGCGCCGACGAGCTCCTCGATGTGATCTTGATGCGAACGCTCGCGGGCGCCGACGATGCGAAGAGCCCGCGCGCGCCGGGCCTTCTCGATCAGCTCACGCACCTCGTCCCCGACGACGCCGATCGCCTCGCGATGGCCGGGTGGGTCGCGCCGAGCGGCGCGAATCGAAGCGGGTGGCTGCACGACGCGGCGGTCGCGGCGAAGAAGACGAACGACGATCGCGCGCACAAGTTCGCCATCCGCCGTCTCATCGCGCAGCACCTTCAAGCGCGCATGCCGGATTGGGCGCGCGCGGAAGCGAACGTCGCGCTCCGCGGCGACACGGACGCAGAGGCCGTGCTCACGAACGCGATCGTCGACGAAGGGCTCGGTGTGGAGTCGCTCCGTCTCGACGCGCTGCGCGCGCTCGAAGCGTACGCCGATGCGCACGCCGACGCGCCCACCGCGCTCCTTCAAGAGCTCGCGAAGCTCGCGCTCTCTTTCGATGCCGCGCGCACGTACCAAACGCGCGACAAGCTCCATGCGCGCGGGGCGCGCGGTCTTCAGTGGGTCGAGGCGGTTGCGCGTCATGGCACGCAGAAAGACGTCGTCTCCGCGGCTGGCCATGCGCTTCGCTCCGGCTCGGTCGAAGACGCCGACGACGTGATTCGCATCGTGCGCGCCGTCGGCAGCGCGGGCGCGCACGACGAAGCGCTCCAATTTTCGGCGATCGCGATCGCGATGGCGCCGAACGAAGACGACGCGTGGTCGATGCTCGCGGAGCAGACGCGCGGCGCGGATCGCGAAAAAGCAAAACGCGTCGCGGGCGCGCTCGGTGCGCCTTCGCCCGAAGCGCTCGTCGATGCGGCGCTCCGACGCGCGCGCGAGCTCGCACCGGGCGACGCGCGTTATCGCGCGCAGCTCGCCCTCGCCGAAGCGGGTCTTCGCGGAAAGCACACGGTCGTCGCTCCCGTCACGCACGACGACGAAAAATACATCGTCGACGCGAAGACCATCCTCGCGCGGCGCGTCCCCGTTCCGCCGCAGCCCGACGTCGCGGATCGCCAGCTCCACTGGCTGCGCGCGGTCGTCATGCACGACGACGGCGCGTCTCGCAGCTCATCCACTACGCGCGCGAGATCGTGATCGCGCCGCGCACGCAAGAGGAGCTCTTCGAGGAGATCCCGACCGAGGGCGACCTCACCGAGATCCTCCGCGCGCGCGTGCACCGCAAGGACGGCGGCGTCGCGTTCCCGACCGAGGAGCACAACGAAGGCACGCGCCCGCGCATCCGCTGGCCGGAGCTCGAGCCCGGCGACGTCGTCGAGGTCGCGATCCGCGACGTGGACGAGCACCGCCGTCGGCGGTCGCGGCGACGCGCCGTTCTACTTCCTCGACTACGCCGGCGCGCCCTCGACGCACCCGCTCCTCTACAACGAGGTCGTCGTCGAGACGCCGCCCGAGCACCCGCTCTACGTCGACGTGATCCACGGCGCGGCGAACACTACGAGCGCACCGAGAAGGACGACGAACGCGGCATGCACGTCGACGCGCTTCGTCTGGGAGAAGCCGCCGACGGTCCCCGAAGAGCCGCTCGCGCCGGCGCTCAGCGAGATCGTCCCGGTCATCGTCGGCTCGACGTTCAAGTCGTGGGCGGATTTCCGCGCGTGGTACGCGGAGGCCGTCCGCGGCTTCACCGAGCCCGACGACGAGGTGCGCCGCCTCGCGGCGGAGCTCACGAAGGGCAAGACGACGCGCGAGGAGAAGCTCAGCGCGCTCTTCAACTTCGTCGCCGACGACATCCGCTACGTGAACTACGCGAGCGGCGAGTGGTGGCTCCCGAACCGCCCGCAGCAGCTCCTCGCGCGGCGCGAAGGCGACTGCGACGACAAGGCGATGCTCCTCATCACGCTGCTCGCGCGCGTCGGGATCGAGGCGCAGGAGGTGATGGTGCAGACGCGCGATGACCGGCAGCCGTCGCTCGTGCTCGCGAAGAACGTCGCGGTGCCGCTGTTCGATCACGGCATCGCGTTCTTGCCCGGTCCGAACGGCGGGACGTATCTCGACGCGACGAGCCCGCAGTCGCGCCTCGGCCCGCTGCCGTCGATGGACGCGCGCGCGGTCGCGCTGCAGCATCGACTCGGGCCGGCGGAGATCGTGCAGCTCCCGCCGAGCTCGCCGGACGATCACGGCTCGGACGTGACGTGGACGATCACGCTCAAGCCCGACGGCTCGGGCGACCTCGCCGGCGAAGAGCGCCACGTCGGGCGACGGCGCGTTCTGCTGCGCACGTACTGACGAAGCCGGACGCGCGCGCGCAGTACGTCGAGGACAACCTGCTCGGCGGATGGTTCCCGACCGTGCGAGGTCGACAAAGAAGATCGACTTCGAGGGCGATCTCGCGCACGGGACAAGTCGCGCGTGAAATACAAGGCGCACTCGGACGTGCTCGCGCGGCGCGAAGGACACGATCTCGTCGTGCCGCTCTCGCCGAGCTGCGACGCTCACGTCGCAGCTCGCGCCGCTCGTCAAGCGCACGCTCCCGGTCGTGCTCCCGCCGTACCTCGCGCCGAGCCACCAGACGCGCACGATCCGCATCATCGCGCCGCCGGGCTACACGTGGGCGCGAGCTCCCGCCCGGCGGCGACGTCGTACGGCGGCGAGTTCGGCCGCGCGCCCTCGAGGTCGCAGCGCGATCCGAAGGACCCGCGCGTGATCGTCGTGAAGCGCGAGCGTGACGCTTCGATCTCCACGTCATCCCGGTCGAGAAATACGCCGCGTGGCGCGCGTTCTTGCAGCGCGTCGACGCGCTCATGCACAAGCGACCGTGCTGCCTGCGTCGAAGGCGAGGTGCGCAATGAAGCGCGTTCGTTGCCATCGACGGTGATCGGTGCTCGCGGCGGCGTGCGGGCCGGGTGCGAAATCTCCGGAGCACGGCGGCCGCGGAGCTCGCGAAGCCGTTCGCGGACGCGTCGCGCGCGCAGATGAGGCGACGGCGATCCGGCGAAGGCGATCGAGCTCTACGCGAGCGCGTCGACGCCGCGGTCGCGACTGCGCGTCGATGCGGACGCGCCTCGCGTCGCGGCGATCCTCGGCGCGCTCGATGCGATCTCGGACGGCGGCGTCGACCGCGCTCGGAGACGCATCGGCTCGCACACGCGCGCTCGATCGATTCCGCCAGAAACGACGTCTCGAGCCGCGTGCTCGCCGCGCTCTCGAACGAGCGCTCGGTCGCGGCACCGATCCGTTCGGCGCGGGGCTCATCGCGCGCTCGCTCGCCGAGCGCACGCGCGCAGCTCGGCGACGCGACGGACGCGGAGAGATGGCGCGTCGGCGAGCGGTTGCGCGCGCGACGCGACGGTCCTCGGCCCGTCGACGTGGGCGCGCGATCATCGAGCGTGCAGCGACGGCCGGCGCCGCTCGACGCAGTTCGATGCGCCCCTCGACGCGGCGTACGCGCTCCCGGGCCCGTTCGGCACGAAAGCTCGCGCCCGTCGATCGTGAAGGTCGCACGTGCGTGCACGTCGATCTCCGCGCCGGAACGCGCAGCACGGCGTGCGCGACGTCGTCGTCGACGTCGACGTGCCGAGCGAGCAAGACATCGGCGTGGTGCTCCAAGCCGACGCGCGGCGACGTCTGCGCGTCGGCGGCGCTCGTGATCGATCGCGCCGTACGAGCTCGGCGCCGACGGACGTCGACGCGATTCGCGCGCGTTCACGTCGGCAGGGGCCGCGTGCGCCTCGTCGCGCGAGTCGGCATGGACGACGACGGCGACACGTCGAGATCGGCGCGTCGGCGACGAAGGGCGACGCGCTCGCGCTGCACGCGCCGAACGCCGGCGATCGCGGCGACGTCCGCGGCGACGAACGGCGCACGCGTCGCCTCGCCGGCGTCGCCCAAGGCGAAGACGAGACGACGAGCGCTCGCGCTCGGCCGCGCTCGCCGCGGGCGACGTGCGCGACACCGCGGAGCGTCCTCGCTCGAGGACGCGCGACGAACGAACGCGCCGCCCGAGCTTCTCCTCGTGTATGCGCGCGCCGTCGAAGACGGCGCGCGATCTCGACGTCAGTCGCACCGCGCCGAGCGCGCGCGCGCGGCGTACGAGCAGGGTGCTCGAGACGTGCGCCGACGCGTGGGAAGCGGCGCTCGCGCACGCGTGCTCGCCGGCGTGCGCACGCGGCGCGAGCGAGCGCGCATCGAAGCGCTCAGGATCTCGACGAGCAACGCGCGAAGGCGAAGGCCCCGCCGGACGCCGCTGCTCGACGCGTTCGAAGCGGCGATCGCGGGGCGCGAGGGCCTCTACGAACGCGCGCGCGACGCGTTCGAGCGCGCGAAGGGGCCGTTCGCGGGAACGGCGCTCTCTCCGCGACGCCGAGCGCGCGGCGTTCAGCGCTCGGCGGACGAGCACGTCGCGTTCGAGTGCGCGACCGCGCCGGCGCGCACCGCGCGATCGCTCGATTGCTACGACGCGCTCCGCGAAATCGGGAAGCGTCGGCGCGGCGAACGCGAGCTCGAGCGCGTTCGCGAGCGTGCGCGGCGCGCCGCACGCGTACCTCGGCGTTCCTCGCTGCGCGACGTGCTCGCGAAGGACGACTCGCGCGCGCACGCACGCGCGGAGGCCGAGCTCCTCCCCGGCGAACGCACGCTCTCCGCGATGCTATCGATCGAAGGCACTCGCCAAGGATCCGAGCGCGCTGCGCGCGCGACTCACGGCCGCCGCACGGCGCGACGCGACGCGCCCAGGCTCGCTCCCGACGCTTCTCCGCACGCTCGGCGACGATCCCGCGACGCGAGTTCGACGGCGTCGCCGAGAGAGGCTCGCCGCCGAGGATCGCGACATCGCCGATGCTCGCCGAACGCGGCGACGGCGATCCTGGCGCACACCGAGCGCTACGACGTCGAGCGACGCGGGGCTCGTGCATTACGTGTCTTCGACGTGCGCCGCGTGAGCGGCACGACCGACGTCGAAGCAGAACGCGCAGCGCGCGTTCCGCCGATTTGCTCGGCCGCGACACGATGCGCGTCCTCCGCCGCCGCATCTTCAAGAAGGACGGACGCGTGCTCGAGCCCGATCGCACGCCGAACGCGGCGCAAAGCCACGCGGACCTCGCGCAGCTCGAGCAAGGCGACATCGTCGAGGCGCTCTACGAAGGGTGTGGCGATCCCCGCCGAGACCGGCGACATCGGCATCGACACGCCCGATCTCCTCCCCGAGCGCACCGCGGTCGCGCGCGCCGACATCGAGCTCACGCCTGCCCGCGTCGCTCAAGCCGTCGCTCTGGGCTCACCCGATGCTCGGCAAGGCGGCCGAGTCGCACGACGGCGCGCGCGCGCGTGCTCAAGTGGTCGCTCGTCGATCACAACGGCGCGTCGCATCGAGGACGGGTCGCCGAAGACCGGAGCGCGACGTCAGCATCGTGCTCGGCACGACGTCGTGGCGCACGTCGCGCGCGCGCTCCACGAGACGCTCGCCGCGCTCGACGAGCACGACGACGAAGTGACGCGTGGGCCGCGCATGTCGGCGCGCGAATCACGCAGACGCAAAGCGCGCGAGCTCGTCGACGCGATCGTCGCGCGCGCGCGGCGAGACCGTGCGCGAAGCATCGCCGCAGCGCTCATCGCCGACTTCGGATTCGGCGTCGGCCCGACGCGCGCAGCGATGACCGCGCGCACGATCCTCATCAATGCACGAAGGGCGCCGCACGTGGCTCATCGCGCGCGCGCTCCGCGAGCTCGGCGTCCAGGTCGACGTCGTCGTCGCGGAGAACGATCCGTTCAGCGCGGACCCCGCGTTTCCCCCGCACTTCGGCCGCTTCCTGCATCCGCTCGCGATCGCGCACGTGTCGGCAAAACGGAAAAGACGAAGACGTGTGGATCGACGCCGACGTGCCGGGTCCGCCGCTCCCGCCGGGCGCATCTCGCCCGAGCTCCGCGGCCGCGCGGCTCTCTTCGCGGACGGCACGCATCGAGCGCTGCCGGCGATGTCGCGTCGAGAAGGAGCGCGACGAGGTCGACATCCGTCTCGTCGCTCGACGACAAGGGCGACGCGAAGGGCGAGCTCACGGTGCTCCTCCGCGGACGCGCCGCGCAGGAGATCGCCGAGGCGCTCGTCACGCTCGTCGGCTTCGAGCGCGAGAAGGCGCTCCGCGGCGTCGCGCTCGGCTGGGTGCCGTTCGCGAACGTCGACGAGGTCGCGCTCTCGTCGAGCGAAGGCAGCTGGCAGATCGCGCTCCGCGCCGAGATCACCGTGCCCGGCTACGCGCAGGCCGACGGAGCAGAGCAAGGCAAGGCGAAGACGAAGGCGTGGCTCCTTCCGGGGCTCGATCCGATCCACTACGTCTTCCCGCGCGCGCTCGTGACGACGCTCACGGCGACGTACGCGGGCCGAAGCCGCGCGCGAGAGCGCGCTCGCGATTCAGTCACGCGGTGCAGTACCACGCGCACCGGCGCGTCGAGCTCCCGAAGACGGCGAGCGTCGTCGAAATCACCGGGCCCCGCCGACATTCGAATCGTCGAACCTCGAAGCGAAGCGCGCGATCACCGTGTCGCAAAACGTGATCGAGGACGAGTTCGGTCTCGTCGTCACGACGGGCACCGTCGCGCCCGCGCGCTACGGCGAGTTCGTCGACAGCGCGCGCAAAGTGGACGATTCGTTCCTCGCGTCGACGCGCGTCAAGCTCCAGTAGCTCGGCGCGTCTCGAGAAGAGAAATCTCAAGCCCTCGCACACGCGCTTCGCGGCGCGGTCGCTTCGACCGCTGTCTTCGATCGCCGCGAGCCTCGTGCGTGCGCGCGCGGCAATGTGCGGGTGCGCGTGATGGACGAGCAAGCTGCGGATGATGGCTTCGTCGGAGCCGAGCATCATCGGCGGTCCGCCGTGCGCCCACTTTCGTTCGATCGCGTCGAGGACGATGTCGACTGCTTCCGCGGATGGATCGCGATCGAGGAGGAGTCGCGCGGCTTCGAGGCCATCCGTCGCGCCGACCCAACTGAGCTGCGCGCGCTGGAGCGCGCGGCGCGCCTCACGGATGTTCTTCGGCGTCGCGATGATCGCAGCCGGAACCTCTTGCATCCCCGACTTCGCGCGTAGCGCTTCGACGTAGCGTTCCAAGCGCGCTCGCACACGCGAGAAGCGCGGCGATGCCCACTCCGCCCTCGCATCGTCTTCGGTGAGCGCGTGCGTCGAGATCAATCCCTTGTCGACCGAGAAGCGTTCGCCGAGACCGCCCGTGTCGATCTCGACGAGCTCGCCACGACCCGAATTTTCCGTCACCGAATCGAGCGCTCTTCGCACGAGCGGCGCGACGTCCGACCCATAAATCGATTTCTCTTCGAACCCCTCGAGCGTCGCTTCTTTCTTTCGCTTGTTCGCGTGCAGCTCGACGAAACCGTGCTCGCTGAGCGAAAGGCTCGTGAGCTCCGACTGGTCACGGACGAACGCGGCGAGCTCCGCGGCGCTCTTGAAAACGAACGTTCCCGCGAACGCGAAATCCGTCGACATCGAGCTGATTGTATCAGCGGTCTGGTATACGTTTCCCCCATGCCCGATTTCGCCGACATCGAAAAGCACGCCAACGACATCAAGAAAGATCTCGCCGTTCCAAAGCAGAACGAAGTCTTCGCGACGGCCGCCGAAGCCGGCTTCCTCGCGGCGAGCGCGGACGGCACGGTCGACGACGAAGAGCGCGCGATGCTCGTTCGCGCGATCGAGATCCTCTCGACGGGCGCGGTCATCGAATGGGAAGTCGAACAGCTCCTCGAAGGCTGCCAGGCGCGCATGAAAGCGGACGGCGACGCGAAGCGCGCGGACGCGGTCGGCGCGAAGCTCAAAGAGCTCGGTCAGCCCGAAGCCGGGCTCCTCTTCGCCGCGTTCGTCGCGCAAGCAAGCGGCGGCATCGACAAGAAAGAATCGTCGGTGCTCCACGCGATCGGCAAGGCCGCAGGCATCGCGAAGGCGAAAGTCACCGCGCTCTTGAAGCGCGTCGGCGCTTCTGCATCGGAGTGAATCATGAGTGGCCACTCGAAATGGGCAACGATCAAGCACAAGAAGGGCGCGATTGACGCCAAGCGCGGCAAGCTCTTCACGAAGCTCATCAAAGAACTCACCGTCGCCGCGCGCATGGGCGGCAGCGACGTCGGGCAACCCGCGCCTGCGCAAAGCGATCGCGCGACGCGAAGGGCAACGCGATGCCGAACGACACGATCAACCGCGCCGTGAAACGCGGCACGGGCGAGATCGAAGGCGCCGTCTACGAAGAAGTCCTCTACGAAGGCACCGGCCCCGAGCGGCACGCTCTTCTTCGTCGAAGGCATGACCGACAACCGCAACCGCACCGTCGCCGAGATTCGGAAATCTTCGAGAAGCACAACGGCGTGCTCGGCGGCGGAGGGACCGCGGGTTGGGCGTTCGATCGCAAGGGCACCATCCGATCGCGAAGGCCGCCGTCGACCGAAGACCAGCTCATGGAAATCGCGGTCGGCGCAGGCGCGGAGGACTACGCGGCCGACAGGCGACGAGTGGCACGTGACGACGCCGGCCGAGTCGCTCAACGCGGTGCTCGAAGCGCTCGAGGAGGCCAAAATCGCCGTAAAAAGGCCGTCTATCGCGTTCCTCCCGAAAAACAAGAAGCCGATCACGGGCCGCGACGCGGAAGTCGCCGCTGAACCTCGCCGAAGCGCTCGACGATCACGACGACGTGCAAAACGTCTTCGCCGACTTCGACATCTCCGACGAAGAACTCGCGACTCTGAGCGGCTGATGCCGGCCATCGGCGCCGGAGGCCCGGACAGGTGAACGAGAGGTCGTCGTCCTCGGCATCGATCCCGGCACGCGCCGATTCGGTTGGGGTGTCGTTGCGCGGAATGGCACGCGCCTCGCGCATGTTGCGCATGGTGTGATCGCCCTCGGGGATGATGCCGCTCGCGCCCGTCTCGTGATCTCGAACGCGCGCTCGACGGCGTGATCGCGCGCATCGTCCGTGCATTCAGCAAGCATGGAGACGCTCTTCTTCGCCAAGGACGCGACGGCCGCCGCGAAGCTCGGTCATGCGCGCGGCGTCGCGATGCTCGTGTGCGGCCGCGCAGAGCTCGAGGTTCACGAGTATCCGCCCGCGCGGGTGAAGCGCTCGGTCGCCGCGAACGGACGCGCCGACAAAGCGCAGGTCGCGCAAATGATCCGCGTCATCCTCGCTCCCCTCGCCGCCCGCGTCGGACGCCGCGGACGCGCTCGCGCTCGCGGTGACTCATTTGCAGAATACAATGATTTCCGCGCGGAGACGATGATGGGATCGATCGATCTCGCGAACCCCGTTTTCGCGGTTGCGTCACCCGCGGTGAATGGTGCACAAACATCATCGTCCAACCAGGTGAGACCATGATTCGCAAGCTCGTCCGAAGCCTGCTCCTCGCGGTCGTCGCTCGTCGCGCCGCACGCGAGCGCGCAGAATCAAACGGCGCCGAACGTCGCGACGGCGGTCGCCAACGTGCAGGGGTTCTACAACCGCACGACGACCTTCAGCGCCGACTTCACGCAGCAGTACATGGCGCGCGCGTACAACACGACGAAGACGTCGAACGGTCACGTCATCTTCTCGAAGCCCGGCAAGATGGACTGGGAATACACCGACCCGAAAGACAACCGCATCGTCTCCGACGGCTCGAAGCTCCGCGTCTACGAAGCCGCGAACAAACAGATGTACGAGCAGACCGTCGATCAATCGCAGTATCCGGCGGCGCTCTCGTTTCTCACGGGACAAGGCAGCTTGGATTCGAACTTCACGTTCGAGATCAAACCCGAGATGAATTTCCAAGGCGGGTTCGTGCTCATCGGCACGCCGAAGACCGTGACGCCCGCGTACACGAAGGTGCTCTTCTACGTCGACTCGGGGACGTCGCAGGTGCTGCGCGTTTTGATTTGGACGGGCAGCAGAATCGCAATCGATTCGATTTTCGAACGCGCAGATCAATCAGACGATCGATCCGGCGAAGTTCACGTTCAATCCGCCCGCGGGACGACCATCGTCCACCCCGAACTCGCGCTCGGCGCTTCGCTCCTCGACGCTGGCCCTCGTCCGCGCGCTTCGCGCTACCTCAGGCTGGACTTGTCTCATCGCGATTCGCTCCGCGAAACGCGAGGATTTACCTGCAGCCGCCACACTTGTCGTTCACGGCTTTGCGCGCGTTGAGGGCGCGCATGCGGGCGTCGTTGCACTCCTCGGCGTCGGCGACGGCGCAGATGTGATTCACCGCGCGCTCGAGAGAAGCGAGCGCCTTGCACGCGGCTTCGCAGTCGGACATCGCCGCGTCGACGTCGCGCTCGCTCTTTTGCAAATCCGTGCGGGCGTTGCCGATCTCGTACCACTCGGCTGGGTGCGTCTCGCCGCCGTTCGCCGGCGTCGTGGACTTTTGCGAGCTCGATTCGGACGCACACGCCGCGACGAAGGCGCAGACGAAGGCGGCGGAGACGGCTCGAGCACGGATCATTCGATCAAAGTAACGCATTCGCACGCCGGCACCTTACACGTGATAATGCCGGTGCATGCTTCCCACTCAACCGGGGGCGTTCGCGCCGTCGCCCGGCGAGGAGAACCTCACGAAGCTATACGGCGAGAGCGCGCGCTGTCCCGCGTGTGGCGCGTTCGCGAAGACGCTGCCCGATCCGGATCTCCGCTGGGTGTGCGCGGTATGTGGCGCGCCGCGCGTCGTGATGCCGGAGAGCGCGCCGCTTCCGGAAGAGTCCGCCGTCGCGCTGCGCGAAGCGTCGAACGCTCAGCGCACGGCGGCGATGCAAAAGCTCATGACGTACGCGCTCGGGGTCCCCGCAGGCGGGCTTCTCTTGCTCGCGATCATGCTCGCGCCGGTGAGCTTCGTCATCGCAGGCGTGCTGATCGCGTCGGGCGTCGTCCTCGCGCTTCTCGCGTCGCGCGCGTCGCGTCGCGCGGCGACGGAGCGCAAGCGACTGCGCGGCGCGGTGGAGCGCGCGTACGAATCCGCGATCGAGGCGCTCGTCGCGAAGGACAAAACGCCTGCGGAGATCGCCGCCGGGCTGCACATCGCGGAGGCGGACGTCGAAGCCGCGCTCGCAGTGCAAGGGCACGTGCGTGTTGCGGAGCCGGTGCGAATCGCGGCGACGGTGACGAAGACGGAGACGGAGACGGAGACGGAGACGGGGGCGGAGTCGGGGACGGAGTCGGAGACAGAGACGGAGTCGGGGACGGAGACGGCGAAATGAGCGAGGCGCGGCGGCGCTCGCTGACGCACGTCGGTGGAGCGGTCACGCGCGTCGGGGCGCGGGAAGAGTCGCTCGCGCTCGCGCACGCGCTCGACGTTGCGCCTTCGCGCGAGGAGGATGGCGATCCGAGTCGCGCGCACGTGCACGGGTTCCACGTGTACCCGGCGCGCATGCACCCCGACATGGCGGCGCGGCTCGTCGAGCTCACCAGCGTCGCGGGGACGAAGGTGTCGATCCGTTTTGCGGATCGGGGACCGTGCTCGCGACGGCGATGCTCGCGCGGCGCGACGCGATCGGGACGGACCTCAATCCGCTCGCGGTACTTCTCGCGACGCGCAAGCTCGCGCCGTGCGACGCGGCGCACGACGAGAAGCTCCTCGCGGCTGCCGCTCGAGTCCGCGAGCGCGCCGACGAGCGCCGCACGAAGAAGGCGGGCGCGCACAAACGGTACGGAGCGGAAGACGTCGAGGCGTTCGATCCGCACGTGCTCCTCGAGCTCGACAGCGTGCGCGACGCGATCGAGCGCGAAACGGACGGAATCGTGCGCGACGATTTGCGCGTCGCGCTCAGCGCGATCCTCACCAAGGTGAGCCGCCGAAAAGCGGACACGTCGCTCGAGTCCGCGCCGAAGCGAATCGCCGCGGGATACACGGCGAAGCTCTTCGTGAGAAAAACGGAGGAGCTCGTCGCGCGGCGGCGCGCGTTCGCGGAGAAGATGCCCACGCCGCGTCCGCGCGTTCTCGTCTTCGTCGATGACGCGCGCGAGCTCGTCAAAGTGCGCGACGGCGAAGCGGGCGCGCTCGTCACGTCGCCGCCGTACGTCGGCACGTACGACTACGCCGCGCACCACGCCCTTCGCATGCGATGGCTCGGGCTCCATTCGCGCAGGCTCGAACAAAACGAAATGGGCGCGCGACGCGATTTCGGACGCGGCGGCCCGCGCGCCGCGCAAGAGTGGGAATCGCAGCTCGGCGCCGCGCTCCGCGCGATGCACCGCGTCCTCGCGGCACGCGCGCGCGCCGCGTTCGTCATCGCGGACTCGGAGCTCGGCGGTCGCGCGGTGCGCGCGGACGCCACGTTCGCCACGCTCGCGCCGCGTCACGGCTTCTCCGTCGTCGCGCGCGCCTCGCAACCGCGACCGCACTTCCACGACCACCGCGCGTTTTATGGCGCGCCGCGCTTGGAGCATGCGATCTCTGCTCGAACGCGTGTAAAGAAGCCGCGCATGCCGCGCATCGTGTTCATCGGGCTCGAGGGGGAAACAGCGGAGGCGGACGTTCCGCAAGGCGCTGCCCTCGTCGACCTCTGCGACACCTACAACGCGCCGATTCCGTTTTCGTGTCGGAGCGCGAGCTGCGGCACGTGTCGCCTCGTCGTTCTCGAGGGGGCAAATCTCCTCGCACCCGCGGAAGACGACGAAATCCAAGTGCTCGACGCGTTTGGCCAAGGCCCGCCCGACCGCAGGCTCGCGTGCCAAGCGAAGCTCGTCGCAGGCCCCGGCCTCGTTCGCGTCCGCGCAGCGCGCGACGACGAGTGACGAACTGAACACGCCGCTTCGCACCGCGCACGCTCATTCGCGGTAAAAAGCTCATGGCGGAACGTTGACGACATCGAGAAACTGGGGACTCATTTGGCTTCCACCCCTCGACACGAAACGATGTTCCAACCGGCGTATCCCAACGCGCGGGCCGCGACGCTCGAAGAACCGACGCTAGTCCGTCGCGTCGTGCGCAACATGGCCGTCGTCGACTGGATCGCGACGACGTATTTCATCACGCTCGTCATCGCGCTGCTCGCGACGCGCAACGCGAACTGCTGGGGCTCGCTCAAAGACGTCTGCATCGATTTCGCGATGCTCATCCTCGCGTTCGTGCTCGTGCGCGGCGAGGTCGTGCGCGGCGTCGCCGCGTCGGCGCTCTATCGCATCGGCATCACCGCGCCGGTCGTGCTCTCGTACTTCCAGCTCCGGTGGATTCTGCCCGCGATCAACACGCGCGCGCTCGATCAGCAGATCTACGCGTTCGACATGCGCGTCTTTCACTACGAGCCGTCGGTCGCGTGGGACAAGTACGTGACGCAATCGACGACGGAGTGGTTCGCGTTTTTCTATCTCGGCTACTTCGCGATCCTCGCGTTCAACGTGCTTCCGTTTCTCTCGCTCGCGGGTGACGGCAAGCTCCTTCGTCACTTCGGCACGGGGCTCGTCGCGCAGTTCTGCATCACGCACGTGCTCTATTTCATCGTGCCGGGGTTCGGCCCGTACCACGAGCTCCACTTCTCGCACGAGCTCTCGGGCCCCGTATGGTGGCCCGCGGTGCTTCAAGGCGTGCACTCGGCCGGCGCGCTGAAGGACATCTTCCCGAGCCTCCACACGGGCGCGCCGACGTTCTTCGCCATCTTCGCGTTCGTGCATCGCAAACATTTCCCGTTCCGGTACACGTGGCCGATCCTCGCGTTTTGCGTGTCGCAAATCATCGGCGCGACGATGTTTTTGCGGTGGCACTACCTGATCGACATCATCGCGGGCTTCGCGCTCGCGACGTTCAATGTCCTCTTTTGGGGGCGCGTCGTCGATTGGGAGCTCGCGCGCCGCGAACGCCTCAATCTCCCGACCGTCTTTGGCCCCGCTCCCCTGCCCTGGGTGTTCGAGCGAATTCGTGTGATCGCCAAGACCCTGGCGTGACATTCACGCACGAGCCCCACGCGTCGACTTGACGACAGGGGTGAACGTGTGGGAGACCGCGCGTCCTACGGAGAGATTGAACATGAAGAAGCAGTTGGCTTGGATTCTTGGTGGTGGGGCAATCGTGGGTCTCGGGATGCTCGCGAGCATGAGCGCTTGCAGCAGCGACTCGACGACGACGGACTCAGGCACCAAAGACCAGACGTCGAGTGACACGAACACGAAAGACCAAGTCGTCCAGGACGTGATCCAGAACGACGCCCCGGCCGACGCGGGCGCGGACTGCAAGACCGTTCCGTCCAATGCGCCGTTCACGACGGACGCAGGCCCCTTCTGCCCGTTCCAGGGTGACGGCGGCGTGTTCGCGGCGTGCGACAACGGCCAACACTGCTGCGTTCCCGGAAGCGGCGCATCGACGTGCCAAGACGCAGGCTGCGTCTTCGCCGCAGACGCGGCGACCAACGCGGACTTCCAATGCCAGGAGACGAACGACTGCCCGGCGAACAACGTCTGCTGCGAGAACGCGGGTTCGCAAGTCCAGCAAGACCTCGGCTGCACGGCGTACGACTTCGTGTCGAAGCAAAAAGGCACGAGCTGCGTGCAAGGCACCGCGTGCGGCGCCGGTCAGGGTCAAGTCTGCGGCAGCACCGCGGATTGCTCCGGCGGCAAGACCTGCTTCCCGCTCAACACGAAGGGCATCTGGCTCGGCGTGTGTATCGGGTCGGACGGCGGAATCTGAGCACGCACGTCCTCGCGCGTGCAGGCTTGCACGCGCGATGTGACTGACTAGACGCGGTCGAGCATCCAGTCGGCGATGGCCTTCGCGATGCTCGGCCACTCGGGTTCGTTGAGGACCTCGTGAAGTAATCCTTCGCGCACGTCGAGCGTCTTGTCGGCGCTCGACGTTGCGTCGTGGAGCTCGCGTCCGCCCGCGACGACGGGGTCGGCGCCGCCAAGCACCGTCATGAGCGGCAGCGTGATGTCCTTCGCGCGCGCCATCACGTCGGCTTGCGTCTTTTCGGATTCGACGAACCACCGCGCGTTCGCCTTCTTGAACGAGAGCGGATCGTGGTCGTACGCCTTGATGCGTTCTTCGTCGTGCGTCATCTGATCGCCGCGAAGGCCCGACGCGAGGCCGATGCCCGGCAAAATCGCGGACACGATTTTTCCCGCGGCGCGCTTGATCGCGGGGACCTCCATCGCGACGCGCATGTACGGATTCGAGAGCACGAGCCCTTTTTGATCGCTGGGTTTCGCGAGCGCCCACGACGCGGCGACGAGACCGCCGAAGCTGTGACCGAAGAGAAAAATCGGCACGGGCCCCGCGAGCTCGCGGACTTGCACGAAGAGCTCGTCGACGTCGTCGTGGTAGTCGGAGAACGCGCGACACCCGCCGCGCGGGCCTTCGGCGTGTCCGTGACCGCGGAGATCGATCGCGATCGACGCGACGCCTTGCTCGGCCCAAGCGCGCTGCACGTGGTCGTAGCGATCGGCGTAGTCGGCGTAGCCGGGGACGATGGCGCACACACAGCGCACGTCGTCGCCCGTCATCGTCGATGAGAACAGCACGGGGCCCTTCGTACGCGTTCGCGAGAGCGCGCCGCGCTTCGTCTTCGTCATTGGTCTTTCTTCTCCTCTTCATCGAGCGCGTCGCGCAGCGTGGCCATCGCGCGCGCCGCGCGCGATTTGATCGTGCCGAGCGGGACGCCGTCGCGCTCCGCGATCTCCGGATACGTGAGGCCTTCGAAGAACGCGACGAGCAGCGTCTCGCGTTGCGCTTCGGGGAGCGCGGCGAGCGCGCGACGCACGCGCGCGCGTTCGGCGGATTCGTCCGCGAGCGCCTCGGGCGAGCGCGACTCGCCGCCGGAGAGCGCGCCCGCCGCCTCGCGATGAAGAAGCGCGCCGCGCCGTTCGCGCCGCCGCGCGCGATCGATCGACAAATTGCGCACGAGCGTCACGAGCCACGACGGCACCGACCCGCGTTCGGGCGCGTATTGCGCGGCGCGCTCGCTCACGACGACGAACGCATCGTGCAGCACGTCCTCGGCCTCGGCGCGCACGCGCATGATCCGCAGCGCGACGGGAAAGAGCAGCGTCGCGTAGCGATCGTAGAGCTCACCGAGCGCAGCCGTATCGCCCTTGGCGATGCGCGCGAGAAGATCGGTGTCTCGAGTGCTTTCTTCGACCATCGCGACGGAACGCCGAGAGGATACACTGTTTGAGTGGTGTGGCTGCGTTTCGTCCCGTGCGTTCTCTCCGCTGCGCTCGCGAGCGCCAGCGTGAGCGTGACGAGCGCGAGCGACGCGAGCTTCCTCTCCCAACGCGGGCGCACGATGAAGCTCGACTCGAAGAAGAGCGCCGCCAACGCGGACGACGACGGACGCGATCTGCTCGCGACGATCGTCCAAACGCACACGAACGAGCACGTGATGCTCGATGACGCGTCGCCCGCTGCGGCGCGCTTCGACGCGCTCCTCGCGGATCGCGTGACGGGGCAAACGCACGCGATCGATCGGCGTCTCTTGGACATGCTGCGCGCGCTCGCGCGACTTCATCCCGGCGCGCGCATCGAGATCGTCAGCGGCTACCGGAGCGAAAAGCTCAACGAGACCCTTCGCAAGAAAGGCCACCACGTCGCGACGCACTCGCAACACACGCTCGGCCATGCCGTCGATTTTCGCATCGTCGTCGGCGATGGTCCGGGTCTCGACCCGAGAGAGATGGAGCGGGAGCTTCGCGAGGACCTCCATTGGGACGGCGGCGTAGGCGTCTACCTGTCAGAAGGCGACCGCTTCACGCACGCGGACGTCGGCCCGAACCGTCGCTGGAACGGCCTTTGATGCTACGCTGAACGCGATGCTTCGCTTTCGCTTCGCCGTGGGGTTCGGTGCGTCGTCGGCGATCGCGGTCATCGCGATCGCGCAAGGTTGCGCGACGGGCGGCATCGTTTCGAACGCCGACAGCGGCTGCACGAGCACGATGTGCGGCAACGCGTGCGTCGACACGTCGAACGATCCCGACAACTGCGGCTCGTGCGGAACGGCGTGCACGAGCACGCAAGTCTGCTCGCAGGGAAAATGCGGAACGAGCTGCAGCGGCGGCGAGACGCTCTGCGCCCCCGACGGCGGCAAGGCGACGTGCGCGACGCTCTCGAGCGACGCGAAGAATTGCGGCTCGTGCGGGAACGCGTGCACGAGCGGGCAAACGTGCACGAGCGGAAAGTGCACCGGCGGATCACAGACGTGCCCGCAGAACGAAACGTCGTGCACGGGCGCGGACGGCGGCCCGACATGCGTCAACACGCAAACGGACAACGCGCACTGCGGCAACTGCACGACGACGTGCATCGCGAACCTCGAGACGTGCACGTCGGGCGCGTGCACCTCCACGTGCACGGGCGGACAAACGCTCTGCATCCCCGACGGCGGCACGACCGACGCCGGCGACGGCGGCTCGGGCGCGCACTGCGCCGACACGCAGAATTCGAACGCCGATTGCGGGAGCTGCTTTCATCCGTGTTTGAACGCGCAGACGTGCGTCGCGGGCGTTTGCAAAACGGCGCTCCTCGGATCGGGAACCGCGAGCGATCCGTGGCACACGGCGACTGCGCTCGCGAACTGCTCGGCGTACCTCACGCAAATTCCGAGCGCGACTGACGGCGTCTACACGACGCACCCGAATTCGACCGACATCGGCGTCTACTGCGACATGACGAACGGCGGCGTCACGTACGAAGACTTCGGCTTCGGTCAATACTCGGCGACGTACAACGGCTACACGTTCGTCGGCACGACCGACTTCGCGAACAAGGCGCAGTTCGACTCCGCGTTCGCGTACCTCTACACGCGCAACGGCGGGCTCACGAACATCAGCCCCGGCACGTGGTCCGTCTCGAACTGCTGCATCGAGAACACGGGCGGCGCGTCGTACCTCGGCCTCGCGGGTGCGTCGTACATGGAGCCCGCGGTGAATCAACTCGTCTCGTGCACGACGACGTACTCCGCCACGATCATCCAGCTCTACTTGGAGCCGAGCGGGCCCACCGAGACGTCGTTCACGCAATCGCAGGCGAGCCAAGCGACGTCGTCGACGACATGCAGCACGGGCGGCAACCCGGGCATTTTCGTGAAGCGGTATTAGTCGAGGAACTCGCTATTTTGCCGGCACGTTGACCGTCAGCTGCAAGAACGCGTAGTGCGACAGATCCGTTGGGCCGCGGCCTTGCGCGAGCATCATTTGTTTTGCGCCGTCGCCGAGGATCAAGAGCGCGTAGCCGGCGGCCACGTCGAGCGCGGGCCACGGGCGATACGAGACGACGACGTCGACCTCGTGACCGAGCTCTTGTGAGCCGACGCACGGATTCACGTTGGGTTGGCAGACGGGCGCGCCGGCGCGCACGAGATACGTGTCGAGCCAGTCGCCGTAGGTGCTCGCGGTGCGCGCGTAGCGATACTCCGCTTTCACGTGAAGATCCGCGACGGGCACGACGCTCACCGAGCCGTGCACGTCGACGATGTTCGACCACGCAAACGCGCCGAGGAGCCCGTGGTTCACTTGCACGTCGGGATAGAGCGGATCGAATTGGTGATATTGCGTCGCCGAGCCGTCGCTGCCGCTCGCGAACGCGGCGCCGATCTTCGCGGTGGGCGTGAGCACGATGCCGTCGAACGTGCGCGACACGTCGCCGGCGACGGCGTACGCGAGCCTGTCCATCGACGGCGCGACATGACCGAGCTGCAGTGCGCCCGTCACGCCGTACTTCCATCCCTTCGAGTCGCCGCCGATGCCGAGCGCGACCGTCCAGTTGTCGCCGATCGCGCGCGACACGGAGAACGGCGATGCGACGAGCGTGTCGGTCGTCGACGATGACGTGTGCGGACGAAAGAGCCCGTAGACCTGCGCGCGAAAGAGCGGGTCGAGCGTGAGCGATGCGAGCGCGCCATAGAGCTGCGCGCCGCCGTTGTAGGGACCGGTCGGATCGCCGAAGCCGATCCCGATCGGGTGCGCTTCGTCGAGGATGGCGCCGAACGCTTCGAAATCGAGCGAACGCCAACCGACGTGACCGCGCACGGCATCGAGCGTGCGCGCGACGGGAGAAAAATCGGCGTTGCCGAGAAGGCGACCGCCGTCCCACACGATCGCTTGGCGACCGACGCGGAGGTATTGCGGTTGCGGCGCGGCGACGTTCGTCGACGTGGGCGGCGAGGGGTTCGTCGTGTGGATTTCGATGAAGGCTTCGTACACGCCCGTCGACGCGAACGCGTCGGTGCCGCCGAACGTCGCGGTGGCCGGAGTCGATCCCCAAACGCGCGCGTCTTGGAACGTGACCTGCGCGCGCAAAGGACCGCGCTCGGCGCCGAGGCCCACGCGCGCGCGCTCCATCACCGCCCACGGATCTTCCGTGTAGAACCCGCTCCCCGCGCCGCCCATGTCGACGGGGTTGCGGCGATACTCGCCGCGCGTGCGCACCTCGAGCTCCGGCGAGAGCTCGAAATCGCCGACGCTGATCGTCGACTTCGCGGGAGGCGTCGTCTGCGCGGAAGCCGTGTGCGTGACGGACATAGACGCGACGAAGAGGGCGAGAAAAATCGTCGAGTGCGCGCGCACGGCGCGACCGTACCATATTTGGGGAAACCGCAAGGCTGGGAGTGGATTGGACCGGCTTGGGCTGGCTCGGTTGTCGCCTGATTCCTACCGTGGTAGGAATTCGACGTGAGACACTCTACGACCGAGAAGATTTCCGTCAGCCTGCCGCGCGAGCTTGCGCGGTCGATGCAGAAGCGCGTGGGCGCGCGTGGTGTGTCGAGGTTCGTCGCCGTCGCCATCGCCCACGAGCTCGAGCGCGCGCAGCTCGGTGAGCTCCTGACCGAGCTCGAGGACGCACACGGTCCGGTGCCACAGCGTTTGCTCCGCGAGGCGCGAGCCGCGTGGCCGAAGTCCTGATCCTCGACGCCGAGGCGCTCGATGCCATCGCACACGCGCGAATGCGCGGCGCCGCAGCGCTCCGCGCGCGCGCGATTCTCGCCGTTGCGCACGAACGAAGCGCGCTCGTGCGCGTGCCCGCACCGGTGATCGCGGAAGTCTGCCACGGCGGCGCGCACGACGCGGCCATCGATCGCGTTTTCTGGCACGTCCTTCACGGTCGCGGAATCGGCGTCATCGATCTCGACGCGCGCATCGCACGACGCGCCGGCGCTCTCCTCGCGGCTGCGAAGATGAGCTCCGCGAACGCCGTCGACGCGTTCGTCGTCGCGACGGCTGCGCTCGTTGCACCGGCCATCATCGCCACACACGATCCGGACGACATCAGCAGATTGGCCTCGCGCGAACGCGGCGTTCGCGTGTGGCCGATTTAGAGCATCTTGCGCGCGAGGGCGAGGAGCGTTTCGCGCTCGTTCTTCGCGGGATCCGCGATCACCTCTTCGAGGAGCGCGTTCAGGATTTTTCCGATCGTCGGGCCCTGCGGCACGGCGAGCTCCTTCATCAGATCGCGTCCGCCGATCGCGAGGTCGCGCGTCGAGAGCGCGGCGCCCTGTGCGATGACGCGCTCGACGTGCGCCTTCAGGGCGGCGAGCGCGGACAAGTCGGGGATGTCCTTCTTGCCCTTCGCGCGGACGTCCGCTTCGTTCAGCGCGTAGAGATCTTCGAGGCGTTCTTTGCCGATGCGCTTGATGAAGCGGCGCACTGTCGTGTCGTTCCATTCGTCCGTGTAGTGGAACAAGTGATTGCGAACGAGGTGCACGATGCGCTCGCGCTCTTCGTTCGAAAATCGCAAGCGCTGGCAGATCGGGTCGGCCATCTCGGCGCCGATGCGCTCGTGATCGTAGAACGTCCAGTCTTTCGTCTTCTCGCTGAACGCGCGCGAGCGCGGCTTGCCCACGTCGTGGAGCAGCGCGGAGATGCGCAAGATGGGATCGCCGACGCACGCATCGAGGCACTCCATGCCGTGGCGCCACACGTCGAACGCGTGCCACTTGTTCTGTTCCATGTCGACGCCCTCGAGCATCTCGGGGCACGTGATCGCGAGAATCCCCGTGGTGCGCATCACGTCGAATGCGCGCGACGGTTTCTTCGCCTTCATCGATTTGACCCATTCGTCGCGCACGCGCTCTTGCGAGACTTTCTTGAAGACGTCGAGGCTCGGCTCGATCGCGCTCTCGGTCACGGGGTCGAGCGAGAAGTCGAGCGTCGCCGTGAAGCGCGCCGCGCGGAGAACGCGCAGGCCGTCTTCGCGGAATCGATCGAGCGGCACGCCCACCGCGCGGATCACACGGCGCGCGATGTCTTTCTCGCCTTCGAATGGGTCGACGATGCGCCCGTCGTCCGGGTCGAGCGCGATCGCGTTCACGGTGAAGTCGCGGCGCGCGAGGTCCGCGGTGATGTCGCTCACGAACTCGACCGAGTCGGGGCGGCGACCGTCCGAGTACGCGCCTTCGCCGCGGAACGTCGTCACCTCGTAGGGCGTGTGCTTCATCAGCACGGTGACCGTTCCGTGCTGGATGCCCGTCGGGATGACGCGCGGAAAAATCTTCTTCACGTCCTCGGGCTTCGCGTCCGTCGTGACGTCCCAATCCGACGGGCTCTTGCCGAGCAAGAGATCGCGCACGCACCCACCGACGATGTACGCCTGGAAGCCGTGCGACTTCAGTTGCTTGCAGAGTGCACGCACTTCGTCGGGAATCTTGCGGAGATCTTCGTTCATCCTGAGGTCTTCGACACGGACGCGCGTTCGATGTCGCGCCTGAGCTCCGAGTAGTCGATTCTCGACAATCGATCGAGCGTGTGTGTGCACATGGCGCGCGTGATCGTGAAGACCTCGCCGTCTTTGGCGTCGTTCGTCACGGGTGGCTCGACGAGGATGCGCGCGTTCGCGCCCGACGAGAGCTCGTGCACGTACTCGCTCGCGTTCTCGTCTTCGTCGTAGCGGAGGCGCCAATTGCGGAGCTGGAAGAGTCGCCCGCGCGACGTCTTGCGACCCGCGATGTCCGGGATGTCGTGCTCGCCGATTTCTTTCGCCGAGCACACGAAGATCTCGCGCTCGAGCTGGGGGAACGGCTGCATGAGCATGTAATCGTGGAAGCGCGTTCGCCACGCGGCGAGCGTGTCGCGATCCATCAAGACGGGATGCGCGACGGTGACGGCGTGATGTCCGAGCGCGAACGCGGCGTCGTGCACGTCGGCGAACGAGCCGTCCTCGGCGACGCGAAACGCCAGCGACACGTCGCCCGGGCTCGCGCTCCACACGACGCGACGACCGAGGTGCCGGAGCAGCGGGTGCTTCACGAATCGCTCGAGGAACTGCGCGCTCGTGAACGTGCGCTGGCTCACCATCATCGATTGCAGCAGCGCAGTCTGGAATCGCGCGACGATCTTCGAGTCCTTCACGATCGTGGTCCAGCGGTCTTTCGCCGTGGCGTATTTCTTCGCGTCGTCGTCTTTGCGTTGCTTGGGGAGCGACTCGATGCGTTTGTCGTGCTCGTCGGTGAGATACGGCGTGAGGTCCTCGGTGAACTTCACGCGATACGATCGAGTCATGGAGCCTGCCTTCGGCACGCTCAATTCGAGCGTCGCGGATCCGTCGTCGTCGAGGCCGACTGTGGGAACGGGCGCGTCAATCTCGTCGTGCTTCACGTCCGCATCGCCGAGGAGCTCGTGCGCGACCTTGCGCAGCCACGCTTGCACGCCCGTCTTCGCGATGTCCTCGATGGCGAGCCGCGCGACCTCGCGCGCGTCGCCCGTTCCGTGCTCCGCGATCGAGGCGAGCACGGACGCGCCCGCGCGCGCGTACGCATAACCGCGGCTCCCCGGCGCGACGAGCACTTGCCGATGCGCGTCGTGATCCCAGCCATAACGCGGTGGATCCGCGCCGCGCGCCCACGAGCGAACGCGTGTTGCCATCTCGCGCGCCGACGCGTCGCCGCCGATTTTTCCGCACGCCTCGAGCGCCCACACGTCGCGCGGGTCTTCGCCCGCCTCGCGCCATCGCTCGAAGAGGGCGAGCACGAACGCATCGAGCGATTCCGCGTCACACGCCTCCTGCACTTGCGCGACGCCGACGTACGGATTTTTCAGCGGAGAGAATCGAAGCATCTCGCCGAGCGCGCGCACGGCGTCGTCGGGGAGCGCGGTGCCGCCTCTGAGCGTCGGTCGAGGGAGCGCCGATGGATCGAAGAACGCGGGGAGCGGCGCGACGGCCTCGGGCACCGCGTCGAGCTGCTTCTTCGCTTCGCCCTCGCGAACGCGCGCGACCCACGCGGCGGCTTCGGGATCCTTCTCGAGGAGCGCGACGGCACGTGCATCCGCGCCGCGCGCGGCGAGGACGACAGCGAGCCTTTTGTCGTCGCGCGCCGCGAGCGGTGCGAGCGCCGCGAACGGCTCGAGCGAAGCGATCGCGTCGTCCGCGAGCGCGCCTCGCATGTCGTCCAATTTTCCAAACGCCGCCATGAACGCGAGCCCCGCGCGCGCGGCGTCCGACGAGGCACCCGCGAGCCCGCACGCGGCCGCGTGCGCGTGACGAAGCATCCACTGCTCCGCCTCGGAGAGCGCGTACGTCTCCTTGGGCAGCTCGCGCTCGAAGAAAATCGCCGCTGCGTTGCGCGCGAGGTCGGGCAATCGAATCGGCATCGCTGCTTCGAACAAGAGACGCTCGCGCGGCGCGGCTCGCACGATCGTCACGGCGTGCGAAGCGATCGAGTCGCCGAGCCGCGCGAGCACGAGCTTCATCGTCTGCACGTGCACGTTCGTCGGGCCCAGCTCTTCCGCAAGCTCGGCGAGCTTTTCGTCGCCGAGCCGCGCGACGTCGTCGGTCTTCAGCGGCGTCTTCTTGTCGAGCTCGTCGAGCAATCGTTCGAAGAGCTTCTCCTCCGCCAGAGGATTCGCGAGCTTCGTGGCCTTTCCCGCGAAGCGCGCGCGCTCACCGTCTTCCCACACGAGCTTCGTGTCACACGTCGACGTTCCTCGCGCGACCAGGCTTGGTCGCGCGACGAGATGAGTCCTGACCCGCCACGGCGGATCGGAGAGGACGCGGGGAATCACCCACACGAAGGTACTTTTGCCCTCGGAAACGCGCTACTCTCCATCTTCTGGATCAGGGCGTCGTTCAAGTAGGTCGTTACCGCCTGATCGCCGAGCTCGCGCACGGCGGAATGGGCGATGTCTACCTCGGCGTCGCCCAAGGACCCGCTGGCTTCAGCAAGCTGATGGTCATCAAGATGCTTCGTCCCGCGCTCGCGGAAGACCGAGCAGTTCCTCGCGATGTTCCTCGAGGAAGCGCGCCTCGCCGCGCGGCTCAATCACCCGAACGTCGTGCAGACCGTACGAAGTCGGCAACGAAGGGCGTCGCTATTTCCTCGCGATGGAATACCTCGAAGGCCAGTCGCTCCAGCGCCTTCGGCAGCGCGTCGCGAAGCGAGCATCCGCTTCCCGCTTGGCCCGCATCTTCGCATCCTCGTCGAAGCGCTCACCGGTCTGCACTACGCCCACGAGCTCGTCGACTATCGACGGCACGCCGCTCGGCATCGTCCACCGCGACGTCGACCCCGCACAACGTCTTCGTCACCTACGACGGACAGGTGAAGGTCGTCGACTTCGGCATCGCGAAGGCGATGAACTCGTCGCTCGAGACGCGCACGGGCGAGCTCAAAGGAAAAGTCGCGTACATGCCGCCCGAGCAAGCGAGCGCGCAGCGCGTCGATCGCCGCGCCGACGTCTTCGCGATGGGCGTCATGGTGTGGGAAGCCGCCGTCGGTCGCCGACTGTGGAAGGGCCTCAACGAGGTCGCGATCATGCACGAGCTCTTGACGGGAAACATTCCGTCGCCGAAGCAAGTCGACCCACGCGTTCCCACCGAGCTCGATCACATCGTGCGCCGCGCGCTCGCCCAACGCGCCGAAGATCGCTACGCGACGGCTTCGGACTTCGCCGCGGACCTCGAACGCTTCTTGGTCAACATCGGCGACCGCACGACCTCGCGCGACATCGCGCAGCTCGCGAGCAAAGCATTCGAGTCGGATCGCCGCGAGCTCCGCGAGATCATCGACAAGCAGCTCCGCACGCTTCGCGAAGGCGACCTCGCGGAGATGCCGAAGCTCCCGAACGCGGCGGCGGGCGGCCTCACGCCGTCCGTCTCGCTCGCGCGTCCGTCGGCTGCGCAGCTCGATCAAAACGTCGCGCCCTCGTACACGACGGGAGGCACGGCGTCCGCGGCGAGCGCAGCGCCCGGGCAACCCAAACGCGGCGCGCCTCTCGTCGTCGCGACCGCGATGATCGCGGCGGCCGTCGGCATGCTCGGCGTCGTCGTGTTTCTCGTGCTCCACAAATCGCAAACCGCGGCGAACGGTGCGCCCATCGCGGAGACCGCCTCGAGGCCCAACGTCGAATCGATCGATCTCACGGTCACGACGAACCCGCCCGCGCAACTCTTCCTGGACGACGCGCCGCTCGGGCAAAGCCCGTATCACAACGCGTTTCCGCGCGACGGCCTCGCCCACCGCGTTCGCGCCGAGTCACCGACCTACGCGTCGCGAACCGAGATCGTCACGTTCGACAAACCGACTGGCTCGCTCGAGCTCACGCTCACGAAGGGCGTCGTCATCGGCGTGACGCCGACGTTCACCGTGCCGCCGAAGCCGCCTCCTCCAGTCACGACGACGCACGTCGTCACGAGCGGAACCGCGACGAGCAAAGACCCGTTCGCGACACCGATGACGAGCGCCACCGGCAAGAAGCCCCCGCGTCGAAATCGATACGTCGCTCGGCGGGCCGTAGTCTCATCGCGCGACCAAGCTGGTCTCATCGCGCGACCAAGTCTGGTCGCGCGAAGAAGCCGCTGCCAAACGCGTGAATTTCACATTGCGGGGCATGGTGCCCGAGCGTAAGCTCCGCGAAAGCTTTTCGGAGGGTGCCATGCGCAAGTCGCTTGCTGCGTTTGTGAGTGTTTCGTTCGTTGCGGCTCTGTTCGCTGCGTGCAGCGGCGACGACAACAAGACGGATGGTGGCGGTGACGCAACGGCCGACGTCGTCACCGAGAAGAAGCCGCTCCCCGAAACGGGACCTTCCGACACGGGCGGACAATGCTCGCCCTCGGCGACGGTCGACACGAGCCAAATCAAATGGGTGCCGCCGGTGACGCCAAACCCGACGGCATGCAGCGATGTGCAAGCAAAAACCTATTTCGACTCGTGCTTCGGCACGAACGGCAGCGCGACGGCGTGCAACGCGTTCACCACCAACGCCGCGAATGCCACTTGCTACACGTGTTTGGCGTCGGAAGCCGGCGGTCCAGAGACCTCGTACGGCGTGCTCGTTGCGTACGGCAACATCTACTACCCGAACACGGCGGGGTGCATTGCGCTCGTCACCGGCGACTCATCGAGCTCGAGCTGTGGCGCGAAGCTCCAAGCGACGATCGACTGCGACAACCTCGCGTGCGCACCGAACTGCCCGGCGGTGACGTCGGCGACCATCAACGAGTACAACGCGTGCACGCAAGCAGCGGAGAGCGGCGCCTGTAAGACGCTCGCGGAAGCAGACTGCAATCTCGCGGATGGCGGAGTCGATGGCGGCGCGGCAGCGATCGCCACATGCGAGGCCACGCCCACGGACTTCCAAGCGACGTACTACGCGTACGTCCCGCTCTTCTGCGGCGGTTACGCGACTGACGGTGGCACCGACGGCGGGAGCGACGCAGCCAGCGACGCTGCGGTCGACGCTCCCGACGGCGACTAGTCACATCGCGCCTGCAAGCCTGCGACGCGCGAGATACTCCGCCGCTCTACTCCACGCGCGCGACTTCAAACTCGCGACGTTTGCCCGCCACGATAATCTCGCATTCATCGCCCGCGCGTTTCCCGAGGAGCGCGCGACCGATGGGCGATTGCGGCGTCACGACTTGAACCGCGCCGCCCGCGAGGCGCGTTCCGCCGCCGTGCGCCGCGAGGAAGAACGTCTGGTCGCGCCCGTCTTCCACGCAGTGGACGAGCGCGCCGAGCGCGATGGGCGCTTCGCCGAAAGGGCGCACGCTCATCGCTTCGACCTCTGCGCACGCGAGCTCGAGATCGCGTACGCGCGTCGCTTGTCCGCGCGCGAGGTACGACTGCTCGAGCGCGCGCGTGTCTTTGTCGTTCTCGGGTTTGGCCTCTTCGTGCGTCGCGCCCGCGGCGGTCGCCTTGTGCGCGCGCATGGCGGCGTCGAGCTCCGCGCGCATCGCGGCGCACAATTCGAGCTTCAATGACTCCTTGGTCATCCGAAGAGAAGATGAACAGGAAGATCAGAAGATCAGGAAGAGGAATCTAGGGGTTACTCGGCAGGCGGTTCGTCGCTGCGCGCGCGCATGCCGTTGGTCGTGCGCTCGAGCGGCGTGCCGCGGAGGATCTGCGCGAGGAGCTCTTGCGGGCTCTTGCCGCCGAGGAGGCTCACGAGGTTCATGTTGTTTGCCGCGGCTTTCATCACCTCGGCATCGGCTGCCGTATGGAGCGCGCCAACGAGCTCGCGCTGGATCGCTTGGAGGCGGATCGCGTCCGACTCGGCGAGCGCACGTGCGACCTCTTTGTCGATCGCCGCGAGCGCCGCGCGGTGGGCCTCGTCGACTTGGTTGCGCGCGGTGTCGGCGCGCGCGTCGACGTCGGCGCCCTTCGCTTTGAGCATCGCGCTCGCCTCGAACGCCGCCGCGTCGCGCTCTTGCTTGCGCGCGAGCTCGAGCGATGCCGCCGTCGCCGCGAGCTCGATGCGACGCACTTGAACGCGGTGCGCCGCGTCCGCGTCGATCACGTTGCTCGTCGCCTTGCGCTCGACCGCTGCACGGACGACGAGGTGCTCCTCTTCGTCGATGCGATCCTGCGTGCGCTCGGACTCGAGGCGAAGGAGCGAGGCTTGGTCTTTGAGCTGGAGGTCGAGCGCTTGACGCTGCGTGCGCGTGAACAAATCCGCGAGGCTCGCGTCGACGATCTGGATGGAGAGGACGTCGACGTGATCGACGACCATGCCGTTCTCCGTGAAGCGAAGCTTTTGGTCTTCACCCGCGAGGATCGACGCGCGCACGATCGCGCCGATGTCCTTCAAGAGGCTCGTCGCGGAGTGAACGTGAATCGCTTCGCGAACGCGCGCGCGGACCGTGTCGGCGAGGAGCTTCACCGGATCCTCGACATGGAACCAGCGCTCGCGATCGGCCGCATTTTCGGCGTCGAAATGACCCGCGAGACCGAGCTTCAGCTTGAAGCGCACGAAGTCGCTCGACTCCACCTCGAACGTGTCGGCGACGCGGCCACCCGTGACGCGCAAGAACGAGGTCGTCACCGTCTCGTGGCCGTCCTTCGACGGACCCTTCGACAAGCGGAGCGGCGTGAGGAGCTCCTCGTAGTCGAGCAGGACCACTTTGGGACCGACCTCGACGCGGCGACCGTGGCGCGACGTGATGAGGCAGGCTTCGTTGTTCGGCACCGTGACCGAGATCGCCCACGGCGTGGTCACGGCGTCCGGTCCCGTGATGGGCGCCGCTTTGTGCGGCTCGGCGCGCGCGATCCACAAGTTCCATTGCTCGAGCGGAACGCGGCGATGCACGTGCTCTTCGAAGCGCGGGTCGACGAGATACGACGTCTCGCCGACGATCATCTTCACCATGCCCGTGCGGCGATCGCGCACGTACACGCCCGATTTCTGATCGATGCCGATCGCTTCGAGCACGACGGTCGAATGATCGTTGCCGACGTGAGGCTCGCCCGTCTCGGGATGAATGACCTCCGCTTCGATGAACGGGAAGAACACCGTGGGTTGACCCCACAAGATGAACTCGGCGCCCGCGTCGTACGACTCGTTCGCGAGCGCGACGCCCGGCAAGTACGCGCGGAGCTTGTCGCGATGAATCGGCGAGATGATGCGCACCCAGAGCGCTTGGCGCTCGGCGAGCTCGTAGGCGTCGTAGATGCGGCGGCGCGAGCCGCGATGAAGGAACGTGTCGTGCGGGCCCGGAAAGACGCGCGCGGGACCGCGCACGATGCGCGGGTTGCCGTCCGCGTCGAAGAGAACGCAAAACTCCTTCGGACCGAGCACGACGGCGCGACGCGCATACGGATCTTGCGGACCCGAGCGGCGCTCGGCGCGCTGCGAGCCGCGGCGCTGGGTTTGGCGCTCTTCGTTCGCCGCGTCGAGCGCGGAGAGCATGACCGCGCGCTCGCCGACGTTGAGATCTTGGCGATGGCGCAGCTCGTTCTTGAGCACGCTGAATTGTTTGTACGACAAGCCCTCGCGCACTTGAGCGAGCAGCTTGCCGGTCTCCTCCGCGGCCTTCGGCGGGAGATTCGCGATGCCGTCGGCGTCGTCCTCGCGCGCTTGCGTCGGATCCTCTTCGACGGGCGGAACGACCTCGATGCCGGAAGGCGGAATGAACAGCTGCGTGTGACGACCTTGCACGACGATGCGCTGGCCAAGACGGAGCGGCTGCGCGTCGCCACGAACGCGCGGCTCCGCCACGCCCTCGCCTGCGTCGATGACCGCGCTGGAGAGACCCGCCGATTCGAGGACGAGCTTGTAGTAGCGCGCCTTCTCGTCGACCTCGCCGACGACCTCGACGAGCAAGTAATGGTTCGCGCCGAGCTTGTGCGCCGGGCGCACTTCGGCGGATTGACCGGGCCACAGCGGAAACGCACACGGACCCGGTACGACCTTGGTCGTACCGAGCATGAGCTCTTTCTCTTTGTTGCCGCCAGGAACCCACGAGCCGTTCGGCGATTCCGCGTCGGACTCCGCGCGCACGGGGTTCAGCAAAAGCAAATACTCGCCGTCGCGCGCCACGACGAACGGGCGCGCTTCCATCGGCGCTTGCTCGTAACCGCCGCTCGCGTTCGCGCGCACGATGCGATCGTTGGCGCTCGGCGTGAACTCCGTCGGGCCGACGTGCGTCAGGATCTCGCCGGACGTTTCGTTGAGCGACCACAAGAAGGAGCGGCGCGGGACAGGGATTTTCTGGCGGTTTTCTACGGTCATTATGATAAGGTCCTAAGGACTCTTTCTGAGCCCGGCAAGGGTCTAGCGACGAAAATTTCGAGGCGCGCCCGACGACAGACCGCTTTTAACCATGCCGGATTCGAACCGGCATTTTTCGATTAGGAGTCGATCGCTCTACCGTTGAGCCAATGATGTGGCGTCCGTAGCCCGCGTGGCGCGCCTCTGCGAACACCGACTGCGTACGCCACGTGTGTCTGACATCAGTCGCTCCGGTACTGCCACTCGACGTCGACGACTTGATCGTGCTCGTCGAGAAAAAAATAGGCGCGGCAAAGCGACAGCGGGCTCGACGAGCCGCAGCCCGTGAGGTCGTAGGCGTCCATCTTCCACACGCGTTTGCCCGTGCGTTGCTCGCTCGTTTGGACGCGCGCCGAAATCCAACCCGAGCGCCAACCGCTCGCGCGCATCGGCTCCATGAAGTCGGGCTCGCGCCCGATGCGCTTGACGACTTCGTTCTCCGTGATGCCGAGCGGATACGTAGCGAGCAAATCCGCTCGCCGCTGCTCGGCGTATTGCGCCTGCGACATGCACGCCGTCGCCGCCAAGAAGACGACGACAGCGTGCTTCATGATCATTCGGCGGCTGCGGACAAATCAGCCGGCGCGCTCTTCTTCGCTTTGCGCTGCTCGCGCAAGATCGTGATGTCCTCTTTGACGCGCGACGCGATCGCGGGAGCTTGCTCGCGAACGCTCTTGAAGAGCTCGACGACGACGTGCGGCGCGTTCTTCGCCGTGTCTTGCGTCTTCTTCGCTGCGCCGAGGATGCGCGCGCGAATGCGCTCCGCGCGCGAGAGCTTGATCATCGGTGCGATCTCCGCGATGAGGTCCGCGCCCGTGCCCGCGTACTTGTGCGGCGCCTTGTGGAGCGGGCTCGCGTAGCGCGGGTTCTTGTCGAGGAAGTCCTTCACTTGTTCCTGCGTCACGCCGTGCTCGGTGTATGCGCGCTCGAGCTCGGCGATCGCCGCCTGCTTCGCCTTGAACAAGTACATCTGAACGCGCGAATAAAAATTCACGCGTCCGTCGCCGCTCGTCTCCACCGGGCAGAAGATGGTTCCGGGGAATTTCTCGACGATGGCGCTCTGCACGCCGTCCGAGACGCTCGCGCTCGGCATGCAGCCGAAGGGCTTCACGCTGAGCGTCATGTGGCATTTGCTCTCGAGCACGTTGATGATGAGCTTGCCGACTTCCATGTGGCCTTCGCCGCCACGGAGGTTGTTGTTGTAATACTCGTGCGAGATCTTCGCGACCTTGTTCATGTCGGGCAGGTGATAGCCGTAGAGGCCCGCCGCGTGCGCGAAGGTCTGGAAGATCGTGCGCACGGCGACTTCGCCCGCGCTGACGGCGGCAACGCGCTTCATGGCGCCCCACGGGCCGAGGCCCTCGAGACCCGACTTGGCTTTGTCCATTCCGCGGAGCTGCTCGCGGTCCATCGTGTCGTGTTTGGCTTCCCAAATGTTGTAGAGGAGCCACGCCGTCACGAGCTGAATGTCGGCCTCGGCGCCTTCGCTCTCGAGGAAGCGCTGCAATTGATAATTGCCGTCGCCCTCGGTCGTCATCGCCCAGAACTCGCCGATGATTCCCACTTTGGGTTTCGGGTTCATGCGATCGACTTTGACCGATGCGAAATGCTTCTTCGAACGCATCAAAGCCCAGAGAACGCTCTTTTGCGATTTGAGCGCGTCGTAGCAACTCTGTTTGACGGCGGCGAGCGCGCGATCCGTCGCGCCTTCTTCGACTTCGTAAGGACGAAGGCGATAGCCAATCGCGTTGAGCACGTCGCCGGCGATGACGCCCTTCACGATCCCGGCGAAAAACGCGGGGTTCATCTCGAGGCCCGACTCTTCGCCCGTCGCTTGTTTCAATCCGCCCGTTTGTTGGAAGAGCATGACGCGGAATCCGTCGAAGCCCGCGTCACGGAGCGCCTTGCGATACTCCGTCACGTACATGCCGAATCGACACGGCCCGCACGCGCCCGCCGTCAAAAACACGTAGCGCTTGATGACCTCTTCGCTCGTCAAACCGTTCTTGTCGCGTAGGTCGATGAGCGTTTTGACGAGATTGCCCACGGTGAAATACGTCGGATTGCACTGACCGCGATTGCCGTATTCCTTTCCGGTTTGGAACGCCTCGGTGTTGGGCGAGTCCATGTGCTCGACGTTGTAACCGAGGCCCTTCAGCGCGGCTTCAATGAGCGTGTCTTGAATCATCGTGAGCCCGCCGATGATCAGCGTGATGTTCGGCTTCTCGCTCTTCTTGAAGTCGAGACCCACCATCTTGTCGGTCCAGTGATCGATCTTGTCGTCGATGCCGAGGCGCTTGCGCTCTTCTTCTTCGAAGCGCGCGAGCTCCGCCTCGATGTCGATTTCCGACGAGCCCTTCGAGTTGATGAGGGGGAGAGATTTCTTGCCGTTCATCGCGTTCACTCGCCTTCCTGTGCGAATTCCATCACGTCATTTTGCGGAGCGGCCACGCGTACGATCGTGCCGTCCTTGCTCTTCTTGCCTAGTTGCATGAGTCCCTTCGGTGGCTCCGGCGGCGGAGCGGGCGGCGCTTCGTACGCCGCGACCTTCACGCGCAGCGCTTCGATTTGCGCGACGATCGCCGCGTCTTGGACGCGCCGCGCGGCGAGCTGGTCTTTGCGCATTTCGAGGAGCTCGAGTCGCTTCTTGTCGATCGCGTGCTCGAGATCGCGCTTTCGCTTCGAGTGATCCGACAAACGCTCTTCGTGGAGCTTCAGCGCGTGGACGTATGTCCTCACGCGGATCTTGATCGAGCCGCTCGGTTTGTTCGCGTCGATGTCGTGGAGAGCGGCGTAAGGCGTTTTGCTCGCCGACACGATCGAATCGACGAGGCCATATGTCGGCGCGTCGTGACCGCACTTGAAGCTCGAGAGGTCGAGCAAGACGACGTTCGGATGGTGCGCCGCGAACCCGACGGCCCAAACCTTCTGCGCGCTGTTCGCAGAATAGTTCTCCGGCCAAACGTGATTGAGCTCGAGTGGCGTCTTGATGGTGCCTGCGTCGAGCTCCTCTTTGTAATAGCGATCGAGGTATTCGCGATCCTTCGGGATCGAGCGAATGCTCAAGATGGGATAACCGAGGACTTGGAACTCCTCGGGGATGCCATGGTTCAACCCAGGGTCCGAGTGATACGGGCGGCCGATCATGAGAATCGCGACGCGGTCTTCCGCTTCGACGGTCTCGAGGATCGCGCGACCTTTTTCTTGGACGTCCTTGTCGAAGAAATCGAGCGCTTTGATCGCTTCAGCGACGGCGTGATCGTTTTCGTCCTCGGTGATGCCCAATCGAGCCTTGAACGTGTCGAAGAGGCGACGCGCCGTGAGCGAGAGCTCCGAGAAGGAGATCGCGGGATCGAGATATTCGATGCCGCGCGACGCGAAGAAGTCGACCTCTTTGGTGAACGCGGCCTTCATCACGTCCGGTGCGCCCGCGACGATCGGACACGCGGTGTTGTCCATCGTGTCGGCGACGAAGTTCGGAACGTGCGTGAGGATCGGGAAGAAGATGTACTTGAGCGGCTTCTTCTCGGTGTGTTGCGCGAAGAGCAAGTTGTGAACGTGCGCTTGCGCGACCTTGCTCGGGAAGCACGGGTCGATCGATCCGTATTTGCCGCCGGCGAGCCACAATTCTTCCGTCGTCTCGTCCGAGAAGACGACGTTCTGCTTCTGCATGCCGAGCGCTTCGAAGTACGTGCGGAAGAACGGACCCGTCGAATACAAATTCAAGACGCGCGGGATGCCGATGCGAATGCTGCGGCGCTTCTCCCACGCTTCTTTGGACGAGCGCTTGAACGGGCGCTTGATCGGCACGCGGCGTACGCCGAAGATTCCTTTGCGCACCTCGACGTCGTCGATGGGCGCGCCGTCTTCGGGCATCGGGATGAATTTGTAGAAGTGCGAGAATGCCTTGAGGGCCTCGTACGAGACCATGTTCGGATATTGCTGCGCGATCTTCTTCCGCTCGGCGACGAGCGAGAGCATCGCTTCTTTGGATTCGACGGTGCCCTTCTCGCACGAGAACCCCGCGATGTAGCGCGAGGTGGAGCCGTCGGGGCGGCGCGTGTCGATGAACGTGCGCTTGCACTCGTTCGGACAGAAGTGGCAGACCGTCTCGTCGTCGTTCTTCGTCGTGTATTCGAGATCGATCGCGGCGCGAATGCCGATGAACGAGCTCTGGCCTTTGCGTTTGACGACGCGGAGCGTTTCCATCGCCGCGCCGATCGCGCCCGCTTCGCCGGTGTGCGGGTGAACGAACACTTCGGCGTTGGGCACGCGCTCTTTGATGTAATCGACTTGGGCTTTGACGGCCGCGAGGTTGTATTGCGTGCCGCCCTGCAAAACGAATTTGCGCCCGAGCGACGCCATGCGCGGGATCTGAACGACGTATTGCCAGACGTTCTTCGGGAGAACTTGCGCGAGGCCCGCGAGCATCTCCTCTTTGCTGAATCCCTCTTTTTGGAAATTCACGCGGTCGGTGTCGAGGAAGACGGCGCATCCGTAAGAGAACTTCGGCGCGAGCTCCGCTTTGAACGCGACCTCGGCGAAATCGTGCACTTTGACGCCGAATTGATCGGCCGTCGCTTGAAGGAGTGTGCCGTTGCCCGCGGAGCACGAGTTCGACAATCGGAAATTCTGGATGTCCCCGTTCTTCATGAAGAGGACTTTGATGTCTTGTCCGCCGATGTCGCAGATGACGTCGACGTCGCCGAAGAAGTGCACCGCGCTCATCATGTGCGCGACCGTCTCGACGATGTTCACGTCGCTCTTCACGCACTCTTCGAGCACGTCGGCGGCGTAGCCCGTTGCGCCGAAGCCTTTGACCTCGAGCGTCGCGCCTTGGTCGTGCACGAACTTCTCGAGCTGCGCCAAGAGCTCCTTCGAGTCTTGAATCGGATTGCCCTTCGAGAGCTGATAACCCTTCGCGAGGATTTTTCCTGATTCGTAATCGACCAAAACCGCTTTGGACGAAGTGGACCCGCCGTCCAAACCGATCACGCCGCGGACGACCTCGCCCTTTTCGAACGTCGCGGATTCGAACTTGGGAATCGCGTAGAGCTCGCGGAAATCTTGGAGCTCTTTTTCGGTGCGGGACAGCGGGGGACCTGCCGTCTCGCCGAGGCGAGCTTTACGGCCGTTCGTGATGTAGTCCTTGAGGCCGTCGAGCGATTTCACCCAACCGACGCTCGCGTCTTCGTGGAGGCCGTACATGACGGCGCCGTACGCGGCGTAGAGGTGGCTGTTCTCCGGAACGAAGATGAGCTCCTCGATCGGGATGTCCTTCGGATAATCGTGGCCGCGCTCTTGCCACGTTTGCGGAATGCGAAGGCGCCAGCACTGCTGGAGGAATTTCAGGTACGTGTTCGGCCCGCCGAGCAGGAGCACCTTGTGCTTCAGCGTGTTGCCGCGCGTGAGCACGCTGAGGTTCTGCATGACGATGGCGTCAGCGAGCGAGCAGAGGACTTCTTGCGCGGGGATGCCGCTCTTGATCAAGTTGACGATGTCGGTCTCGGCGAACACGCCGCATTTCGCGGCGACGTGGTGGAGCTTCGTCGGATCGAAATCGAGCGAGAGCACCATCTCGGGCGGCGCGTTCACTTTGACGAAGCACTTGTCGATCGTGGCGCCCGTTCCGGAAGCGCACTTGTCGTTCATCGACGCGATGGCGGTCTTGCCACCGTCGTCTTCTTGTTCGTCGTCGTGCTGCACCTCGCCGTCGTGGCGGATGACCGTGAGCTTCTTTTTGCCGGACGACTTGAAGATGATGATCTTCGCGTCTTGTCCGCCGAGCTCGATCACGGAGCCGACGTCGGGGTGCATGTTCTCGACGGCGAGCGTCACCGCGTTCACTTCTTGAACGAACTTCCCGCCCGTCGGCTCGCAAAGCGGAGCCGCGCCGGAGCCGGTCATGAACATGCGGAAGCGCTCGACGGGCACGTCCGGGAGCGCCGCGAAGATCGCTTCGAGCAGCTCGACCACTTTTTCGGGCTGTTTCGTGTGGTGGCGCTGGTAGTCGCTCCACAATATTTTCTTCGTCTCGGGGTCGACGACGACGGCTTTGACGGTGGTGGACCCGACGTCCATTCCGATGGCGAGCGGCCGATCTTGAGCCATTCCGAGACCTCCCTGACGACTGACTGACGTGTCAGTCGAGAGGAGGCTACGTGTGGCTGCACGGATGAGCAATGGGTAAAGTGGGGTTTGGGCTTTGGGCTTCGGGCTTTGGCAGGAGAGAAGACGGGATCTTTCGCGGGTTCAGCTACACTCCTCTCGTCTTCTTCTTCCCCAAAGCCCAAAGCCCAACCCCCAAAGCCCTCGTGACCCAGCCCGCCGAACGCAAGCGTCAGCAGACCCTCGAGAGCGCCAAAGCCACTCGGCGGCAGGAAATCCTCCAAGCGGCGCGCGACGTCTTCGCGAAGCACGGCTATCACGCCGCGAAAATCGAGGACATCGTCAACGCGGCGGGCGTCGCGCGCGGCACCTTCTATCTCTACTTCGAGGACAAGCGCGCCATCTTCGAGGAGATCGTCGACCGGCTCCTCGTGCGCTTCGGCATGGCGATTCAGCGCGTCGACGTGGCGAGCGACGTGACCGATCAAGTGCGCTCGAACATCCGGCGCATCGTTCATCTTCTCCTCGAGGACAAGCTCACGACCAAGATGCTCCTCTCCGACGCGCACGGCGTGGACCCCGCGTTCGATCGGAAGATTCATTCGTTCTTCGAGCAAGTCCGATCGCTCCTCGAGGAGAGCCTCGTCGATGGGCAGGAGCTCGGCATCGTCGTCCAAGGCGAAGCGCGTCTTCAGGCGATCTTCATCATCGGCGCGCTGAAGGAAGTGATGAACCAAGTCGTCGTGCGCGGGTGGGACGACTCGGAGGATGACATCGTCGATTCGCTCTTCGCGTTCTTGCGCGCGGGTGTGCTCACGCTCTAAACCGAGCACATGAAGAAGAAGACGAAGAAGAAGAACGAAGAAGAAGAAGATCACCGCGAAGAAGAAGACGACGACGACGAAGCACGCGGCGCCGAAGAAAAAGAAGAAGGTCGCCAAACCTGCAAAGAAGGCGGCCGTCAAAGCTGCGGCGCCGAAAGGGTTCGCGCGCGCGTTTCCTTCGGTGCTCGCGGAGCTCCACACGCACTCGTTCGACTACGACGACGGCAACGGGATGAACTTCGAGCCCTACGAAGAGTTCATGGCGCCCGACGAGAACACGTCGTGGATTCGCGCGTGGACCGGCAACCAAGAGCTGACCGGGCACGAGTATCGCGTGTTCGGACAAGACGGCACCGGCGGCTACGCAGCGTTCTGGATCACGAAGGATGGCGAACTGCTCGAGCAGCCCATCGTCTTTTTTGGATCGGAGGGCGAGCTCGGCGTCGTCGCGAAGGACTTCGCCGATTATCTCTGGGTGCTCGCCGATGGCGCAGGTCCGCTCGAAGCGATCTCGTACGGCGGCGAGACGAGCAAACCGCACGACGCGTTCACCGCGTTCGCGACGAAGCACGCGCCCAAGGCAAAGAAGAGCGCGAAGCAAGCGATCGCAGCTGCGAAGAAAGAGTTCCCGCACTTCGAAAAGCACATCACGTCGCTCGTGAAGCACTGATGTACCTCACGGGCCGATTCGATTTCCCGAGGCGTCGTAGCAAGACAGCCCACCGGGCAAGATGGCACCGATCTGCAAACAATCTTTGCGAGGCATACACAACCCACCTGCACGTGCGAGCGAGACATCTGCTGCTGCAGTGTCGAACACCGCACACGCATACGTTCCTGCCGGAGTGCTCGCGAGACACACTTTGCACGTTTGAAATCGCTCGGCTGCGGATCGCTCCCGCTGACGAAATCGTCACGACATAGCCCGAAGGGATGATCTGGCGAACGGCCCACGCACCGTTCGCCTTGGGGACAGGCGGGACACGCGCCTGCACACACACGCTGCGGCCCCGTCGAACCCGCAACGAGTGGACAGGTCGTCGGCGTTGGAACCGCTCGGCCGTCGTAAGGACGAAAGTCGGCGTATCGACAAACGTCCGTCACCCCAAGCGTCCAGAGCGCGCGGCATACGTCTTCGGGAACGCACACAAGATCGTTGGCAGAGCGCTGGACGCACACCTCGCCGTCGTTGCATGTGCCGCACGCGAATTTCGCGATCGACTGTGCGTCGGCCCAACACACGCCCGCTGTTTGCGGCGTGAAGTCACGGATGTCCTCCGCGCGCACGCAGCCATAACCTGGACAGACATCGCTCGCGTCGACGTCGACGGTGCTCGAGTCGGGTGTGATGAGCTCGGGACAACCATCCCCACAAACGCGGATGCCATCTGGATCGCAGAGATCGAGCGGCGCGCCGTCACTCGTCGAGTCGAAACCACCATCGGTCGCGCCGGTTGGGGACGTGTCATATCCCAAAAGCTCGCTGCGGCCCCCACAAGCAACCAGCAGCCCCACGAGCACGATGGCTGCGCGGCTCATTGGCAGACGGCACCGCCAGGAAGATTTGCGGCAAGGTCCTGGCACATGTCGACAGGCAAACATATCGAATTGGCGTTCGCCAAGTCTTGAGCGCTCGGCTGAACGGTGTACGCAAAGCACTTATTTCCTGCTCCGCTGCACGGGACGTTCTTTGCGATGTTGCACGCGTCGTTGCCGCTGTTTGGCAAGCAAAACCCATAAGGATGCAGCGGCGAGCGACCGTGGCACACGAAGTTCCCATTGCAGCCGCCGCAGTTGCCACCGCAGATTTGAACGCTCGTCAGCGTTGGGCAGCTCCCTGGGTTTGGTAGTGGGTCTCCGGTCCAAAGGCCATAGTCGGCGTAGCGAGCACGATCGACGGCGCCGTTTTCGGCGAAGAGGACTCCCATATCGTACTCGGCGCCCCCAAAGAAATCAGGGGACGTGTCGTAGGGAGCTACGCAGATGAATCCGTCATCGACGTAAGGGCAGAGTGTGGAGTTCAAATAGCCGGTGCTATTTATGCAAACGTGAACTGCGGACGGCGACTCCTTGCCGAGTTTGGGGCACTCACAGCCCGCGGGAGAGCACGCGTGCGGGCCATCGCAAATTTGTTGTCCTGAAGGCGAGGTGCAAACTGTCCACCCGCCATCGCCGCTATCGCCGTTCGACAAACCATCCTGCGAAGCGGCGCCGTCGCCCGAGTCGCTGTCCCCGCTGGTTAGGGTTCCGCCGCACCCCACAGCGAGACATACCACGAGCACGCGTGTCACGGTCGCCGGCATTGCGCACCAACGTTGACGATGTTGAAGCAATAAGTCTGGACTTGCTTGTTATTGGCGTCGAAGGTGGTCGGGCACGTGGTTGGCGCAAAAGGATCCGCCGGATTACACGGGCCAATCGGCATGCAACGCAGTTTTCCGGTGTTCTGAATGCACGCTTCCCACGGCATACAGTCCGCGGTCGATGCGCACGTAGTCGTGAAAGGGACGTCGCAATTACCGCCGACACATACACTCGCTTGCCCACTGCAATCACTATTCTTGGAGCAAGGGGTGATGAGCAGCGCTGGATCGTGGCTCGCGCACGTGAGGTTTCGAATGTTCGACGTCGCATAGAGGCGCTCATACGAGTTCTCATGCGCCGGCAGCGTGACGGGGATCCGATTGCACACCCTGCTTACGGGAAATACGGGTGAGTCAAAACTAACAAGAAGGAAAAATAGCAGTAACGACGGATTGTCGAATTCCGTAAAACTCTCGAACGGCTGCACACCAATTACGTCCGGTTGACCGATGATGGCATCGACCGGCAGCTTGAGTGTGCAGTCGTCATTTCCGGTGTTGCAGCTCCAATTTCCGGTACCGTCTGGAGTCGCCGCACCGAGGTTGAGGGTGTCTGTGAGCAGCTGAAGGTCTTGCTGACTCAGGGTCAACCCCATCTTTGTTGCTCCGTTGACGACCAGACCAGTCGGCGCGGATAGCGCCGTGGCAACGGCCTTGCAACTTCCAGCACCGCCGACACCCGCTGCGTGACACTTCACAGCGGCCGTCGGGAGGCCAATCGCCCCCGCGAGCGTCGCCGTGTCGAGAAACTGCGCCGCGCTCAGCGCGCTCGTGATCGTGCCAGTGACGACATTCGTCAGGACGGGTGGAAATCCGCCGAGCCCATTGCCATTGGCATCTCCGCGCAACGCGACATCAATGTAGTGACAGACGTTCCTGATGTCGTTGACGCTGCCCTGCCCACCTCCGGAAAGGTTGAAATAGTGCGGAACGGATACTACTTGAATGAGGCCATTCACGATCGTTGGGCGGTACTCGTAAAGAAAATCGACCTCGCACGGGGCGGTCGCGACGGGCACCCCAAAGATCGAGATCGCCGCGCTGAGCTCCATGTCTCCGTGGACCAGTAGTCCGTACTGCGTTTGAAATGTGCCAAAACCCGCTGCTGACGGCACACGCGTGATCGCGGGAATCGAATTGAACGACCGAATTGCGAGATTGTTGACCGTGGCTGATCCGCCAGAGCTGCTGACCGTTTGATTGCAGCCATTGAGAACGTTCACCAGTTGCTCTTTGACGTTGTCGAGCTGACCTTGCAATGGAGTCTCGAACTCGCACGGAGCATGTTGCACCAACCGCACGCCCTTGATGCTCCCAAGGCCGAGCGGCAAGCTCGCCGGCGATCCCCAGAGGTTCGTCGCGGGCGCCGGGCCGAGTAGGTTGTTTGGATCTGCGGTGTTGTCCGGTAACCAAAACGACGTCGATACGACCGGGGCGAGCGAAGGCTGGTTGTGATATGCGTGGAAGCCTTTGAAGAAGCCTTGCGTGATGGGCGGCGCGGTGACATCCATCACGACGACGTCGGGCAAGGCGAATGGCGATGGGTTGATGAGCGTCGTTGCCTCGCCGGTCGGAAACATCCGAGGAGTCGAAATGTCGGTCAGAAAATCGAGGCCAGTCGGCGAGTCGTTCAGGAGCGTGTTGTAAAGCTCGCTCGGATCTCGCGTGAAGAGCTCGAGCTCCGCATCCGACACGTAGCTGCAACCATCCGCGCCGGGCGTGGTCGGGCAGTTGTTGATGTCGAGACCGGGGATCACCTGCGTATTTGCAAAAGGTGACCGGAATCGTGCGGTGACGCCAACCGGATTGAAGAAGAACTCCGGAGCGAGACCGATGAAGGGAGTGAGCACAAGCTCGCCGTTTGGACCACCGAGGAAGAGCTGATCGTGCTCGGTCGACAGAATGTTGTGGCCGAACGCAACCGTCTGAAGCTGATCATCGACGAGCTCGATATCGAACGTCGCAGTGCCGTCTGGATTGCTCGGCGCTTCGCTCGGATTACAAGCTACGAACGCCCCCCCCCCCAAAAATGCCCACGCGAGCAATCGTTGGTAGCGCATGCGAACCTCCCTCTAATGAGAACAGGTTATCTGTGCAGACTCCGTTGTGAAGCGCAAAGCGCGCTAAGAACGCACTCTCGTGAGCGGTTGTATGTTCGTGTGCCGCACTCGCGCCGATGACAGCCGACGCATTTCGCCGCGTCGGAACATGCGTCACGCCTTCGAGGGGCGCGCGCCGAAGCGCGCAATGAGATCGTCCACGGCTGCAGACAACGCTTCGGGCGCTGCCTCCGCGCCGCACAGCTCGCGCACGTGAGGCGCGAGCCACGCGACCGCGTCGTTCGTCGCGCCGAAGACTTTCACGGGGTGCGGCGCGGGGACGATCATCTGCATGCCCGTGAGCACGCTCCGGTGCATCGCGCCGACGAGGCCTTGCGCGAGGATCACCGTCGCCGAGGCGAGTCGCGTGTGCTCCCAGCGGCGGATGATCTGCGTCATCTTCGCGCGCTCTTCGCTCGTCATCTTCGCGTCGCTCGGAAGGATGACGACCATCTCGACCATCTTGCCCGCGATCTTCGAGTGCCACACGGCGCTGCGCTTCTCGAGATCTTCCATGTCCGCGACGGTGACCTTGCCTTCGAACACGTGAACGGCGAACCGCTTCCACAGTCCGGTCAGCATGCATGGCATCTCGATGATCGGCTCGAGCTTCACGCGCACCCTCCCATGGTGCGTATGATAAATCGCTTTTGGTGCGTCACGCCTTGATGATCACCAGCGTCCTCGCTGCCTGTCGGACAGCGTCGATTGCGCCGACCCCAACGCCGTCTCCGTCTCAGTCTCAGTCTCAGTCTCCGTCTCTGTCTCAGTCTCCGTCCCCGACTCTGTCTCAGTCTCCGCCCCCGCCCCCGCCGCCGCCTCCGCAGCGCGAGTCGATCGGACCGAACGAGGCCGTGATGCTTCCCGGCCGAAACGTTTGGTACGCGCTCCCGCGACTCATGGACGAGCACCGTCTCGTCGCGACGCTTCACGGACAATGCGGCGCGCCGTCTTATGCGTGCGGCACGTGGCTTGATGCGGGGGTCGAGCGCGGCTTCATGGTTTGTCCGACGGGCAACGAGCACTGCACCTCGCCGATCGGGCCGCCGATGTGGGACGAGTCATTCGTTCTGATGGAGCAAGATCTCGAGCGCGGCATCACGGTCGCGCAAAACAAAGTCGATGGCGGCATCTCGCGCGACGGCTCCGTGCTCGTCGGTTACTCGCGCGGCGGGTGGGCGGCGATCGAGATCGTCGGCTACCACCCCGGGCGCTGGCCGTATTTGATCCTCATCGAGGCCGACGTGACGATCAAGAAACCGTACCTCGACACGTCGAAGGTGCGCGCCGTCGCGATGATAGCGGGCGAGCTCGGGACCGAGCGCCCGGGCGAGGAGAAGAGCGTCGAAGCGCTCAAGGCGACGGGTTACCCCGCGGAAATGTTCGTGATGCCCGCGACCTCACACTTGTATTCTGCAAACATCGACGAGGTGATGCGAAACGCCCTGGCATTCGTCTTGAGCCATTGACTCGTTTTGAGCCATTCACAAAGGCGTGTGGTAGGCTTCGCGCCATGTTGCTCCGCCGTCTTCTTCCTTTCGTGGCCATCGTGGTCGCCACCATTTCGGCGTGCGGCTCGCGCGCTGATTTGACGGACCCGAATCAAGTCGTCGTCCCTGATGGTGGGTTGCCCGACGGCGTCACGCCCCCGCCGATCACGTGCGGCGACAACACGTGCGGCAGCAACGAGACGTGCTCGAACTGCCCCGAGGATTGCGGCTTTTGCAAGACGTGCGGCGACAACACGTGCGACTCGAGCGAGTCGTGCCTCAGTTGCCCGCAAGACTGCGGCAAGTGCCCGACGTGCGGCGACGGCATCTGTCAGACGAACATCGAGAACTGCACCATCTGTCCCGAGGACTGCGGCAAGTGCGCCGCGTGCGGCGACGGCACGTGTCAGAGCAACGAGAGCTGCAACAACTGCCCCGACGACTGCGGCAAGTGCCCCGGCTGCGGCGACGGTCTCTGCACCGGCACGGAGAACTGCATCTCGTGTCCGGGCGACTGCGGCCTCTGCTCGGTATGCGGCAACAAGAAGTGCGAAGCGCCGTACGAGACGTGCACGAACTGCCCCGCGGACTGCGGACAGTGCGTGACGCAGTACACGTGCTTCGAGACGCTCACGTGCGCGCTGAAATGCGTCGACCTCAACACGCAACCGCCGACGTTCAGTTTGTCGTGCGTCGCGAACTGCTTGTCCGACGGTTGCGCGAACGCGCAGTACTTCGCGGACCAAGCCGTCAACTGCGCCATCACCGCGGCCATCGGCGGATGCGGCGGCGACTTCAACTGCATCCAGCAGCAGTGCTCGAGCCAGATCGCAGCGTGCCTCGGCTCTTCGTGTCAGTAACCGCTCAATTGTCCTGAACGCAGCGAACGTACGCGGTCGTTGCGTTCGACACCGTTTCGCCCGAGCCGAAGTCGACGGCCATGAAGCTCCCCTTGCTCGTCGCGACGGGGCTCGCGGTCCAAAACGGGCCCGTCGGCGTTCCGGGGAACGCGTTCGGATCGATGTAGCGCGCCGTCGCCGCGCCGGCGTCGGGATCCCAATCGTAATGCGGGCTCTCGTCGACGAGCGTGAGAAGCTCGCGCACCGTCGGCAGGCGCTGGGGCGAGCCGCATCCCGAGTCGGCGTGAACCGAAACGGAGTCGACCGGGCCGGCGAACGTGCGCTCCCACGCGAGGTGCGTGAAGTTGTCCGTGATGGTCGACGCGAGCGTGCCGAACGGCGCGTACTGATCCGTCGGAGCGTCCGCGCTCGCGCCCGCGACGAAGACGATCACCGAAGCGAGCGTGGCCAACCGAATCACCGAACGCAAATCACACCCGCCGTTCCCGGACCCGACGTCGTCACGTCGCCCGTGTTGAGCTGAATGAACCAGAACTCGAGCCCGAGCTGCGAATTGATTGGGCGCAAGTAAGACGCCGTCCACAAGAAGAGCTCCGCCTTCAGACCTTGAACGAACGGCTGCGCGATGAATGGACTCTGCTGCTGCGTCGTGTCGATCAGCGAGATCGCTTCGATGCGCGTCGGCAAGCGCCACGTGTTCGATGGTTGGAGCTGCGTCGCGCAGAACTTCGCGGCGGCGTCGACGGACGCGGCTTGTCCGGCCTGTGTGCTCCAATGGAGCTTCGTCACCGTGTCGAAAATTTCGTTCGTTCCGGCGTCCGTCAACGCGACGAACTGCGCTTGGCTGAGGACGGGCGCGCCGGCCTCGACTTCTTGCACCGGATTTTCCATGCGCCAGCGCGCCCAGCTCGTCGCTTCGTCGACGACGTCGGGGATGTCGATGTCGGGCGGCGCGTCGCTGATGGGCGAGTCGGTTTGCACGTCGGGTCCGCCGTCGATCACCGCGGCGTCGCAATCGGTGCTGCAATATTTGTTGAGGCCGATGAGCACGTCGCACGCGGCGACCGCGAGCGGCACGATGACGAGTGCGGCGAGCATGCCGTTTCTAGAACGCACCGCTCACCCCCACGTGATCGAATGCGAGATCGGGAACGATGCGCAATCCACGCATCGACTCCTTCGGCGACGTGTGCGTCACGAGGCCGACGATGAGAATCACGATGCCCGCGCCCGCGATGCTGAAGCCGATGGTCGACGCGAGCGCGGCGGAGCGCGCGTCGTTCAGCGCTTGCCACTGCGTGCTCGGGCATTGGTAGTTCGGGCACGTCGACGAGTTTGTGAGGACGGGGCTCGTCATCGCGACGATGCCGCCGATGGTTCCGACGACGAGGCCTCCGCTCGCGATCGCGATGCCCGCGATTGTGAGACCGCCGACTCCGCTCGACTTGCGACCCTCGTTCGTGGGCGGCAGGGCGACGACCGGCGCGGCGGGCGGCGCGAGATCGACGCCGCGCGCTTGTCCCTCTGTGAGATCGACGCTGCTCGAGACTTCGGCGCCGCCCTCCGTGTGCGCGGTGACGACGTGATGCCCGGGATTCACCATGCGCGCGGAGTCGAGCGCGACGTTTGGAACGACCTCGCCGTCCACCGCGACGATCGCCGCGGATGCGGACGTGACGTGAATGCGAAGCGACGCGAGGCGCGGGCGCAGATCCTCGGCGAGCTTCGCGGCATCCGTGCGCGCTTCCGCGGAGCGGCCCGTCTCGTCCGACTCGACCGGCAACCGCGCGATGCCGATGCACACCTCGCGCGCTTCGACGAGCAAGCCGAGCTGCACTTCCGTGCGCGCGAGCTCGATGCCGGTGATGGGCGTGTGACCGAGCGCATGCGCGGCCTTGAGCTTCTCGAGCGCACCGCGCAAATCGCCCGCCGCGCGCAGCTCTTTGCCCTGCTTGTAGAGCTCGCGCGCCGTCGCGAAGTCCTGCGCGCTCGGATTCGCTGCGAACGACTGCGACGCGGCGAGCATCGAGATCGCGACGAGCGAGCGAACGAGCCGGCGCTTACTTGATGTCATCTTCGTTTCGCGTCGTGTGCGCTGGCGGTGGAGTGGACGACGCGGTCACGGTCGCCGAAGGCGCCGCGGACGCAACGTGCGCCGCGGTGTGAACCAGGATCACGCGCGACGAGGTGCTCGCGGTCGGCGTGGACGGCGTCGGAATCGGCGGTGGCGCGAGCATCACGCTCGTCGTGGGCTCGGCGGTCGCGATCGAAACCGAAGGCGCGGCCGGAACGACGAGCGACGCAGCCGGTTGTTGCGTGCCGTGATCCGTCTTCGTCAGCTTCACGATGCCATACGCGAGCGCGCCCGCCGCGATGACCGTCGCGATCATCAGCGCGCCACGCGGCTTGCGCGATCGCACAGGCGATCGCTCGACGCCGGCGAAGGAGAGCGCGTTCGAGTCGACGAGGTGCGGCGAGCTCTGATCGACCGCGGTGTTCGCGAGCGCCATCGACCCCTGCGAGCGCGCGAGCGCCGAGCCCGACGACGTCATCGACTCGCGCGAGGGATCGCCCGTGATCGCCGCGAGGAGCGCGTCCGCCATTTCCTTCGCGGATTGAAAGCGCTCGCTCACGGCGCGCGAGCACGCGCGCTCGAACCAGCGATCCACCGCGGGATTCAGCGAGTCGCAGCGTTGGCTCGGGAGCGGCAATGGATCGTTGTGAATGCGCAGCGCGAGCGCGCCGACCGTCTCGCCGTCGAACGCGCGCGTCCCGGTCATCGCCTCGAACGCGACGACGCCGACGGACCAGAGGTCGGTGCGAAAGTCGATGTCCTTCGCGCCGACGAGCTGCTCGGGCGACATGTAATACGGCGAGCCGACGAGCGTGCCCGTCTTCGTGCTCTCGTCGAGCTTCTCGACCGCCGCGCCCTTCGCGATGCCGAAGTCGAGGAGCTTCACGAAGAGCTCGCCGCTGCCCGCGTCGCACAAGAAGATGTTGTGCGGTTTGATGTCGCGGTGAACGATGCCGCGCTCGTGCGCGCGCGCGAGCGCTCGACAAAGCTGCGCGACGATCTCGCCGACGTCCTCGACGCGGAGGCGCCCGAATTTTTCGAGGTGCGCCGCCAAATCGCGACCTTCGAGCAGCTCCATGACGATGAACGGCACGCCGTCTTCGGTGAGCCCGTGATCGAGGACCTGCACGACGTGTGGGCTCTTCACCTGCGACGCGGCCGCCGCTTCGCGTTCGAACCGCGCGAGAGCGTCTTTGTTCTTCGCGAGATCGGCCGCGATGAACTTGACGACGACCTGCGTGTGGAGCGCTTCGTGGTCCGCGAGCCACACGCTCCCCATCCCGCCCGCGCCGAGGGGCTTCACCAGCCTGATTTTCGCGGTGACGAGATCTCCGCCCTCGGGTTCGTTGGTCGTGCCCACTCCAATCGGAAGCATGCAAAAGACGGAGCCGACAGGCAAGACGAGAGATCGCGTGCTACGCTGATCGCACTTTGAGACTTAAGTGGGGCTTGGTCTTGGCGTTCGTTTCCGTCGGCGTGGGCCTGGCGTGCGGAGCCCCAGGGACCTCGAACGGACCACCAGATGGCAACTTCGGCGCGGGCGACTCGATGCCAGCCGACATGGACGCGAACCGCGCGGACGAAAAGGCGACACCAACGACGCCAACACAGCCCGCGCTCGTCCTCATCAACGGAATTGGCACCTCGACCTACGAGCTCACGACCGGCACCGAGCTCCAATTTCAAGACGTACGCGTGTGCTTGTTCAACGGCACGACGCCGCTCACGCCGTACGCAATCCCCGACGATCACGTCATGCCGTTCACGAATTACGTCGGCGTCGAGCGCGGGCGCGGGCTCGATCTCGGATCGTTCAACACGTCGGGCACCATCACGGTCAACGTGTTCAATGCGTCCGACCTCGCCAACGACTCCGCGTGGGCGCCGTCACGCGCCGGCAACGACTGCAAGAGCATCACGTGCGACAGCACGTTCCCGTGTCGCGCGCATGCCGCGTTTCAGGCTCCGCTCACGAACGACGTCACGCTGCTCGGGCTCGTCGACGACACGAACAGCGGCCACGTGAAGCTCGCGCCCGTCGGCTTCGAGGACAACGCGTTCGCCGGCGCTGAAGGCGATCTTTGGGGAACCGTCGTCAACCTCGCGGGTTGGCAGAGCGGGTTGACGGTCGGCTCGTTCTACATGAAAGGGACCGCGAGCCAAGCGCTCATGGACCCGCTCACGCCAAACACGGCCGCGAAGCCCGCGCTCATCTCGAACCTCTCGAGCCCGAGCAGCTACGACGGAGCCAGCGTGAGCTTCGTCGCGGAGAGCGGGCAGCAACCATTCGATCAGTTCGCTCAGACGCTCGACTCGATCGCGTTCGTGTCGAATCCGAACGTGGACCCGATCACGTTCTACGACGTCAGGCAGAACTTCGTCTTCGCGCTCATTGGCGACCCGAGCGACGAGACGAGCGTGCTCCTCGACAACGGACGCAACTACAAGTTCGACGGCACCGGCTTGCACATCATCGCCGTTCCGTACGCGACGCCGCGACCCTCGGTCGATACGGACGAATAGCAACCGCGGTACATTCGGCGCGTGTCCACCGTCGCCCTTCTCGTTCTCTCGAACGTCTTCATGACCTACGCGTGGTACGGCCACTTGCGCACGCTGCGCGATTCGCCGTGGTGGCTGGCGGTGCTCGCGAGCTGGAGCATCGCCCTCTTCGAGTACGCGCTGCAGGTCCCCGCCAATCGCCTCGGCTACGGGCGCTTCACGCTGGGCCAACTGAAGATCATGCAAGAGATCATCACGCTCAGCGTCTTCGTGCCGTTCGCGATGCTCTACATGAAAGAGAAGATCAAGCTCGACTACTTGTGGGCGGCGATGTGCATGGCGGGCGCGGCGTATTTCGTTTTTCGCCAGCGCGCGTGATCACTTCAAAACGAAGTTGTTCAAGATGGCGACGATCACGCCGACGATGCTCTCGCCCGCGATGAGACCGGAGCTGATCGGAACCGTGTAGCGCTCCGCGCGCGCCTTCGCGAGCTTGGCCGCGAGCGCCGCGATGGCCGCGCCGAGGAACATCGCGAGCGGATAGTAGAACGGCAAAATGAAGCCGAGGCCGATGCCCGTCGGCGACGGGAGCCACTTCTTCCACTTCGGAAGGAGCGCTTCGATCACGGAGAGAACGAGACCGAGCGCGATGCCCGCGGCGATCGCGTGGCGCGCCATCGGGTGCATGTTGGCGATGCCGACGCGAAACACTTCCGCGACCGCTTTCCACTGCTGCGCGGCGGGCGCAGCGAACGCGGGGTCGGCGCCCGCTTTTCCCGTGAGCGCGGATGCGTCGGGCACGAGCGCGAAATATCCGATGACGGTCGCGATCGTTCCCGTGACGATGCCCGCGGCTTGCGCGACGAACTGACGCCGCGGGTTCGCGCCGAGCAGATACCCGCTCTTCAAATCGTTGAGCAGATCCGCGCTCGCGGATGCGGAGCCCGACGTGACCGCGGCCGTCATCAAGTTCGCCGTCGTGCTCTGCGGCATGAGGACGCCGTACGTGAGCTGCATGATTTTTCCCATCGCGCCCGTCGGCGTCACGTCGGTCTCGCCCGTCGCGCGACACGCGACGAGCGCGAGGAAGAAAGTCATCAGCACGGCGAGCACGCCGAAATAGGGTGGGATCGAGAACGCGCGCCACGCGAGCCCGACGAGGCCGAGACCGGCGAATCCCGCGCCGATCGCGAACCACGAAGTCGGCACTTCGGTCTTCGCGACGAGATCGTCGTCGTTCGTTCGAGCTTTCTTCGCGAAGAGCCCATGCACGGCGCGTCCGATCGTCCGCCACTGACGCGCGAAACCGAAGAGGCCCGCGGTGACCATCATCGGCGCGCCGACCCACACTCCGATTTCTTTCCACGCGCTCGCCGGCTTCGTCGCCGCGGTGACCACCGTGCCCACCGTGTTCGTCCACTCCGCAGTGAGCGCGACGGGCGCGACGAACCACACGAGCGCGATCGCGCCGAGCATCATCGAGATCGTCGCGCGGAGACCGATGATCGCGCCCGCGGCGACGAGCACGATGCTGTGATCGAGCTTCACGTTGAAGTCGGAGAGCGCGATGCGTTTTCCCGCGACGCTCACGCCGGGAAGCCAGTCGAAGATCTTGCTCGCGGACGGAACGAGCGCCTCGCGATGACGCTTCGGGAGCATCACGACGCGCACGCCGAGATCTTTCACGATCGGAACCAGCGCCGCGATGCCCGCCGACGCGAAGAGCGCGCGCCCTTTGAGCAGCGCTTCTTGTCCACGGCTGTAGAGGCTCTGCAGCGTGACTGCGGCGGCGACGCCCGACGGAAACTTCAAGCGCTCCTGGTTGATCATGTTGCGCTTCATCGGGATCGCGAGCGTCACGCCGAGCACGGCGCTGAAGAACACCCACGTCGCGATGACCCACACCGGCGGATGCACGCCCGTCAAAAGAAGCATCGCGGGGAACGCGGAGACGAGCGTCGAGCCCGTCGAGTAGCCCGCGCTCGACGCCGTCGATTGCATGCAGTTGTTCTCGAGGATCGACATCGGCGTCTTCACGATGCGCGCGCGGTGCATCGCGCTCCAAATCGAGAACGAGAGGATCGACGCCGTGATCGCGACGCCGAGGTGCCACCCCGTCTTGAGGCCGATGTAGAGATTCGTGAACGCGAGAAAGAATCCGAGCACCGAACCCATCGCGAGCGCGCGGAGCGTGAGCTGCGGAGCGCCGTCGCCGCGGTAGACGCGCGCGTACCACGTGGGCTCGTCCATCTCGAGGACTTGCTCGGGCGCGGTCTCGAGCGGGCGATTCTCGTCCACCTCCGCCTGCGTCTTTGGCGCGCGTTGGATGAGCCCGCTCACGGCGCCATGCTATAGCGCGTCCGCGATGAGGCTCTGCGTCTTTTGCGGTTCGAAGATCGGCTCGCGTCCCGAGTTCGCCCACGCGGCGCACGACCTCGGCAAAGCGCTCGCGGAGCGCCACATCGGGCTCGTGTATGGGGGAGCGAACGTGGGCGTGATGGGTGCGCTCGCGAACGCGGTGCTCGAAGGCGAAGGCGAAGCGATCGGCGTCATCCCGGTCGGCGTCTTCGATCGCGAGGTCGCGCACACGGCGCTCTCCGAGCTTCACGTCGTCAAGACGATGCACGAGCGCAAAGCGCTCATGGTCGACAAGAGCGACGCGTTCCTCGCGCTCCCCGGCGGCCTCGGCACGTTCGACGAGCTCTTCGAGGTGCTCACGTGGAAGCAAATCGGTTTGCACGACAAGCCGATCGGGTTGCTCGACGTCGCCGGGTACTTTTCAGAAACGCTCAGACTGATTCAGCGCGCCGAGAAGGACGGATTTCTCGATCGCACGCCGCTCGCGATCACCGACGCGAGCATCGACAAGGTGCTGCGCGTGCTGATTCCGCACGCCAAACACCCGGCTCGCGCGTCAAAAAACTAACGTGGGGAAGTATTTGCCGGCAGCGCCGTAGTGTTTGAACGCTGGCACCCGCCATGCACCTACGTGAACGCGACCGGGAAACCAAACTCCACGGGAGGACTTTGATGAATCGCTTTTGGATCACGACTGCGACCGCGCTCGCGCTCGTCGCGTGCAGCGGCACCGACGGCAGTGGATTGCTCGGAGACTCGGGCGGAAACCCGCAAGACGACGCGAGCATGCAAGCCGACGCCGCGCCCACGCAAGACGCCACGGCACCCGACGATGCCGCCAATCCGCTCGACGCGTCGACGGACTCGCCCATCGTCGATGCCTCGAAGCCCGACGTGCACGTCGGCCCGCAGGACTCGAAGATTCAGTGCGGCTCGCAGCTCTCGTGCAGCGCGCAAAACGAAACGTGCTGCTGGCACATGGCCAGCACGACGAAGCCGTTCGAATGCGTGACGAGCTTGAACTCGTGCGCCGGCATGTACGACGTGCCCATGACCTGCTCGAACACGGACAACTGCGCGTCGCAAGGCAACGCGGGCTACCAATGCTGCGCGACCGGCGGAAACTACGGCCTCGGCCAGTGCAGCGGATACGACGTCGCGTCGGTCGTCGCGTGCAAAGCGCAATGCGACTTCACCGACTACGAAATTGGTTGCAGTGTGCAACAACAAAACTGCTCCGATTCCCTGCAAACGTGCGTCGTCTCGAAGTGCACCGACCCGGGCGCGACGATGTGTTACTGAACGACGCAGTCGTACTCTTGGCGATAGTGCACGAGCACGGGTGACGTTCCGTCGGTCGCCGGCTGGAACGCGATCGACACGCGCAAGAAGAGCTTCGACGTGACCTTGGTCGCGACGTCCACGCCGGTCCACGACGTGATGTCGGGACCGGTCACGGTCGCGAGCGGGACGTTCGTCGTCTGCGCGAGCGCGGCTTGCGTGTCGGCGGTCGCGACCGTCATGACGAGCGCCGAGTTCATCGGCGTGTGCGTTTGAAAATCGAAGAAGTGCCACACGGGGACGAAACCCGACGAGCACGTCCCTTCGAAGTCGAGGATCTCCGTCACGCCCGCATCGGCGCCCGCGTCGACGAACACGGGCGGCGCGTACGCATCGTCGTCGAACTGCGAGAGCGAGCCATCCGGATCGCCGATGGGCGGGGGCTTGTCGCTCGTGCACGCGAGGAGCGCGAACGCGAGGACGAGATGCCGCATGCTCGAATCATAGCGCGAACGAGATGGGCGCGCCGAGCGGTCGCGCATGAAAGCGATCGAGATCGCCGCGCACGATCACTCCGACGATCGCATAGCCACCCGTCGTCGGACCGTCGGGCCCGATCACGATCGGCAACCCCGACGGTGGAAGTTGGATCGCGCCGCACACCATCGGCGACGACGGGAGCGACGCGGGCATCGCCATGGCGATTCGAGATCCTTCGAGGCGCGTGCCGGTGCGATCGCTCGAGGGCGCGATGCGCCACGTCGTTCGCCTCAGCGCTTTCCCGGCTTCGGGGTGATCGGGGCCGAGCACGATTCGCACGGGACCTGCCGCGTCGAACGCGTCTCGCGAGCGCGTGACGCCGCGCTCGCGCGAGACCGACGCGATGCGATCGCCCGCGCTGAGCTTCGCGCCTAGAAACGACGAACGACTTCCCAAGACGAGCGGCGCATCGATGCCTCCGGCGATCGCGAGATAACGAACGCGGAGCGCCGAGACCGCATCGACGACGATGTCCTCGCCAGCGCGCACGTCGCGAACGATTCCATCTTCGCTCGCGACGCGCACGTCGCGCTCCGCCGTCGCGACGAGCTTCCCGAAGATCTCGACGCACGCCGCGCCTTCGTCGTTGCCGACGGCGGCGTTCGCGCGGCGCGCGAGCGAACGAACGAGCGCGCCTCCGCGCGGCACGGCTTGCGACGCGAACCCGACGCGTCCGAGATCTTGAATCGTCGCGAGCCCGAGCACTTTGCGAACGAGTAAGGTCATCGCCGAACGAACCTCACGTGGTCGCCCGCGCGGAGGAGCGCGCCGCGTTCGAGATCGAAGAGCGTCGTCTCTTCCGCGGTGCCGAGGATGCGCCATCCACCGGGGCTCTCGAACGGATAGACGCCGGCGTAGCGACCGGCGATCGCGATGGAATTCTTCGGGACGCGCGCGCGTGGCACGGCGAGGCGCGGAACCTCGAGCTCGCGCGGGAGCCCGCCGAGGTACGCGAATCCGGGCTGAAAACCCAGGAAGAGAACCGTGTATTCTGCACGCGAATGGAGCTCGGCGACGCGCTCCTTCGTGATGCCGCACGCGCGCGCGACCTCCGCGAGATCGACGCCGTCGTAGCGTGCGGGGATTTCGATCGTTCGCGCTTGGGCGCTCTCTTCGCGTTCGAGCGATTGGAGGGCGTCGATTCGCGCGTCGTCGATCGTGGCGAGTGCGTCGTCTTCGAAGATCACGGCGAGCCAGGCCTCCGTGAGGATCACGTCGGCGACGCCGGGCCACGCGCGCGCCACGTCGACGAGCGCCGCGCCGCTCACGCCCGCCGGGCGCGCGACTCTGAGCGCGCCGTCGCCGAGTCGCTCAAAGCGCATCGAGCATCGCCCGCACGGCGCGCGCGACTGCGAGCGCGTTCTTTCCGTCACCGTGCACGCAGATCGTGTCCGCGTTCTTCGCGAGCGCGATTTCTTTCGCGCGTCGGACGGCGCGCTCGGGCTCGTCGATCATCGCGCCGGGCTCGCCGCGCGGGACGAGCGAGCCGTCCGCGCGCACGCCGCGATCGGCGAACCCTTCGCGCGCGTACGCGAGCCCGAGATCGCGCGCGCATGCGATCGTCTCGCCCACTGGAGGACCGATCACGGTGATCTCCCAGCCGAGCGCTTCGATCGCGCCGCGCAGCGCGGCTCGCGCGACGGACGCATCGCCATTCGCCGCGTGATAGAGCGCGCCGTGGAGCTTCACGAACGCGAGCGGCGCGTCGCCCTCCGCGCGCGCACACGACGCGAGCGCGTGACACTGCTCCGCGACGCTCGCGAGGAGCTCATCGTCCGGCATCGTCATCGCCACGCGCCCGAAGCCCGCGCGGTCCGGAAACGACGGATGCGCGCCCACGCGCGTTCCGAGTTGGGAACGTGCGGCTCCGCCGCACTTCCCAGCAAGCGTCATCGAGCGTGCCGCCAGCACGCTCGATTGGTTGCAGAATGCAATCACCCGCCGCATCGACGCGTCGTCGCCCGCGTGCCCGCCGCACGCGACGTTCACCACGTGCGCGAGCGAGTAGAGCTCTTCGGGCTCGTCTTCGAGCTCGCCCGCGTCGATGTTCAGGAACATCCGCACGTCCCGCATTGTACACTTTGGACCGAAACCCATGGCCCACCCGCCCGGCCCCGAAATTCACCCGATGCTCCTCATGTGGCGATGGATTCGAACGCCGTTCGAGTTCCTCGAGAAGTCGCAACGCGAATACGGCGACGTCTTCACCGTGCGCTGGCCGATGATCGAAGACGGCGTCGTCGCGGTGTCCGATCCGGCGATCATCAAAGAGGTCTTCGCGCTCGGCCCCGACGAAGGGCACGCGGGCGAAGCGAACATCGTCTTGAAACCGTTCTTGGGATCGAACTCCCTCCTCTTGCTCGACGGCGCGCCGCACATCCGTCACCGGAAGATGATGCTCCCCGCGTTTCACGGCGAGCGCATGCTGGCGTACGGGAAGACGATGATCGATCTCGCGCACGACGCGGTCGATCGCTTGCCCGTGGGTCGCACGTTCCGCGCGCACACGCCGATGCAAGCGCTCACGATGGAAGTCATCGTGCGCACGGTGTTCGGCGTCGAAGAAGGTCCGCGCTTCGCCGAGCTCTCGGACGTCCTCGCGAAGAGCCTCGATGCGAGCGCGTGGCCCGGGCTTTTGTTTCCGTTCATGCAGAAGGATCTCGGACCGCTCAGCCCGTGGGGCCGCTGGGTTCGTTTGCGCGACCGCGCGAGCGAGCTCGTTCGCGGCGAGATCCGCCGCGCGCGCGCCGCGCAACGCGGCAAGCGCAACGACGTCCTCGCGATGATGCTCGACGCGAAAGACGAGAGCGGCGAGCCGCTCGGCGAAGACGAAATCCACGACGAGCTCCTCACGCTCCTCGTCGCCGGGCACGAGACGACCGCGACGTCGCTCGCGTGGGCGCTCCGCTGGGTCCTCCCGAACCGCAAGCTCCTCGGCGAGCTGCGCGACGAAATCGCGACGGCGGAAGAAGACCCCGCGAAGATCGCGAAGCTCGAGCTCCTCGACGACGTCGTGAAGGAGACGCTGCGATTGCAACCCGTCATCCCGATGGTCGCGCGCGTCCTCCAACAACCAATGCGCATCGGTGGCTACGACTTGAAGAAGGGCTCCGTCGTCGGTCCGATGATTCACCTCGTTCATCGACGCGAGTCGATCTATCCGCGCGCGAGCGAGTTCAACCCGCGAAGGTGGCGCACGTTCAAGCCGGCGGCATGGGAGTTTTTGCCGTTCGGCGGTGGCCTTCGCAAGTGCGTCGGCGCGGCGTTCGCGATCTACGAGATGAAGATGATGCTCGCGACGCTCCTCCCGCGCGTCGAGATGCACCTCGCGCGCACCGACGTGAAGGTCGCGCGGCGCAGCATCACGCTGACGCCGTCGAACGGGCTCCCGGTGATCGTGACGTCGAGGCTTCCGCGACGCGCGACGCGCGCGGCATGAAACGGAGCGCGCTTTTCGCGATCGCGTTTTGCGCGTGCGGCGGATCCGACGCGCAGACGGTCACGCTCGCGACGCCGCAGTCGTTGCCGACGACGACGGCGCCCGCGCCCACCATCGGGCAGTGCGCGCTCGGGCCGCAAATCCCGCCCATCGCGCGCGCATCGCTCGCACCGCCGACGCCAGGACAAATGACCGAAGAAGCCGCGCGCGCGAAGCGCCTCTACGACGCGGAGCGCTGGCAAGAGGCGCTCGTCCAGCTCGAGCGCGTCGCGAGCGGCGAGAGCGGCGATGACGAAGGCAACAAACAGCTCGCCGCGTATCACGTCGGCGCGGCGCTCTATCGCATGAATCGATTCCAAGACAGCTACGCGGCGTTCCGCGCGATCGCGCGCGATCGAAACCACCTCAAACACCGCGAGACGGTGCTGTGGCTCACGAAGATCGCGCTCGATCATCCCGAGCTCGTCGACTTCGCCGACTTCGACTCGTACGACGAAGAAGACATCCTCATGTTCAACAACCCGGCGCAGCGCGAGGTGTATTGGGAGGTCTCGTATCTCGTCGGTCGCGCATACTTGCGATCGCGCGAGATCGATCTGGCAGCGAGCCTGTTCTCGCGCGTGCCGCTCGAGAGCACCTATGGCCCCGCGGCACGCGCGTGCCTTCGTCTCACTGGTCGCTAGCGTCGACGATCGCGTCGTTCGCGATGCACACGCCGCCGAGACAACCGGGCGTCGTCGTCACGCATTGAAATCCCGAACACGGCGTGGCACTGCAATTTTTTTTCGCGTTCGCCAAATCCGCGGCGTACTGCGCTTGCGCGCCGGCGTTGATCGCCGACGTCAAGCACCCGCAACACGCGTCCGTCGCGACGAGGACGCAGTCGTTCGCGTTCTTGCAGGATCGATCGTAATCGCGCACGTCGAGGCTCGACGACCCTCCGCACGCGGTTGCGATCGCGAGCGCGCAAAGGGCGATCACAAGAAGCTTGCGCATGCCCAACTATCCAGTATGCCCACGGCCATGAGCAAGCTCGTGGTGCGTAAAGTCGGCGTGGTCGGGGCGGGCGTGATGGGCAGCGGGATCGCGGCGCACATGGCGAACGCGGGGCTCGAGGTCGTCATGCTCGACATGGAAGACTTCGCGAAGGGCGGGCTCGAAAAAGCGGTGAAGGCGCGGCCCGCGGCGTTCTTCTCGAAGGAGCGCGCGCTGCTCGTCTCCACGGGCAACATCGATCGCGATCTCGCGAAGCTCTCCGACTGCGATCTCGTCATCGAGGCCATCATCGAGAAGATCGAGCCGAAGCGCGCGCTCTTCGAGAAGCTCGAGAAGACGCTCCCCGCGCACGCCGTCGTCGCGTCGAACACGAGCGGCCTTCGCATCCACGACATGATGCAGGGACGCTCGGACGACTTCAAAAAGCGCTTCCTCGTGATGCACTTCTTCAACCCGGTTCGTTACATGAAGCTGCTCGAGCTCGTCGCCGGTCCCGAGACCGCACCCGAGACGCTCGCGGCCATCGAAGAAATTCGGCGAGGACGTGCTCGGGAAAGGCATCGTCTTCGGCAAAGACACGCCGAACTTCGTCGGCAACCGCATCGGCACGCACGCGATGATGCTCGGCATCCACGAGATGCTCGCATCGGGTCTCGAGCCCGAAGACGTCGACGCGATCACCGGCGAGCCGATGGGCCACCCAAAGAGCGCGAGCTTCCGCACCGCGGATCTCGTCGGCCTCGACACGTTCATCCACGTCGCAGACAACTGCTACGCCGCGCTCGAGCAAGACGAAGAGCGCGACGTCTTCAAGGTCCCGGATTTCATCCGCGCGATGGCCGACAAGAAGCTCCTCGGAAACAAAACGAAGGGCGGCTTCTACAAGAAGCAAGGCAAAGACATCCAGACGTTCGACCCGCGCAGGCTCGAGTACCGCGGCAAGGGGGGCGATGCGTCGATCAAAGAATCGTCGAAGGCGATCGGAAAAATCGAGGATGTGCGCGCGCGCGTGAAGAAGCTCGTCACCGGATCCCGGCAAGGCCGGCGCGTTTGCGTGGAAGGTCACGTCGCGCTCGCTCGCGTATGCCGCGCGTCGCATCCCTGAGATCGCGGGCGATGTCGTCGCGATCGATGACGCGATGAAGTGGGGATACAACTGGGAGCTCGGCCCGTTCGAGACGTGGGACGCGCTCGGTTTCGTCGAGACGCTCGACCGCATGAAGAAGGACGGCATCTCGATCCCGCCGTCGATCGAGAAGATGCGCGCGAGCGGCGCGACGAGCTTCTACAAAGGCGATGAGGTGTTCGACCTCGTCGCGAACAAATACGTGAAGCGTGCGATCGATCCGCGCAACGCGACGTTCGACATTTTGAAAAAAGGAAATGCGCCCGTGCTCTCGAACGACGGCGCCGAAGCGTGGGATCTCGGCGACGGCGTCCTCGGCGTCACGTTCAAGACGAAGGCGAACAGCATCGACCCCGACGTGATCCAAATGCTCCACGACGCGGCCGCGCGCGCCGAAAAGGATTTCCGCGCGATCGTCGTCGCGAACAAGGGCGAGCACTTCTGCGTCGGCGCGAACTTGTTCCTCGTCGTCATGGCGGCTTCCCAGGGCAACTGGGAGCAGATTCGTACCATGGTAAAAGTTACCAAGGCGCGACGCAGCGGCTGAAATACGCGCGCGTTCCGGTGGTCGTCGCGCCGTTCGGGATGACGCTCGGAGGCGGCCTCGAGCTGTGCTTCGCGGGCGACGCGGTACACGCCGCGGCGGAGACGTACGCGGGCCTCGTCGAGGTCGGCGTCGGGCATCATCCCCGGCGGCGCAGGCAACATGAACATGCTCTGGCGCGCGCTCGAGGGCATCCCCGACGGCGCGAACGTGAACACGTACGAGTACGTCACGCAGGTCTTCAAGAACATCGCGCTCGCGCGCGTCGCGACGAGCGCGGAAGAAGGAAAAGCCTTCGGCTACTTCCGCCGCAACGACGGCATCGCCTTCGACAAGCGCGCATCGTGACGGAAGCGAAGGCGCGCGCCATCGGCCTCGCGGAGACCGGCTATCACCCGCCAGCGCCGCGCGCGTTCGTGCTCCCCGGCGAGAGCGGCATCGCGACGCTCGAGATGATGGTGAAGACGCTCGTCTCCGGCGGCTACGCGAGCGAGCACGACGCGAAGATCGCGCGTGAAGCTCGCCGAGGTCTTCTGCGGCGGACGCGGCGGCGCGAGCCACGAAGTCACCGAGGACGCACATGCTGGAGCTCGAGCGCGAAGCCTTCGTGAGCCTCTGCGGCGAGCCGAAGAGCCAAGAGCGCATGCAGTACATGCTGATGAACAACAAGCCGCTGCGTAACTAGATGTCGAGAGTCGCCTTCTTCATCCTCGCGATCGCGTCGGTGCTTGTCTTCGTGGGTGCGTGCAGCAGCGGCGCGACGTGCGGCGCGAGCGACAAGTGCTCCGCCGATCCCGCGCCGACGCAGAGCGCCAGCGACGAGTGCAACAAGTTGAGCAGCGGCGCGTGCGGCTCGCAGTACATGGACGTCTTGGCGTGCCAGAAGAGCGCGCAGAAGTGCGCCGCCGACAACACGACCGACGAAGCCGCGACGGAGTTGGCCATCGCGACGAATTGCGGAACGCAAGTCTCCGAGTTCGGCTCGTGCTGCGACGCGAACCCGACCGCGTGTCAGTAAAGTTCTGCGCGACGCGGAGCGAATCGTGTAGGGTGCGGCACGCCGTCCCTCGGCGGTACCGAAAAGGGGTTCTTTCACATGATGATCAAACCGTTCAAGACAGTCGCTTTCTCCCTCGTTCTCGGCGCCGTCGGTGTCGTCGGCCTCGCGTCGGCACCCGCCTGCTCGAGCGGCGGCGGATGCGGCGACAAAGGCAAGTGCTCGGCCGACCCGGCTCCGACGCAGCAATCGATCGATCTCTGCAACAAGATCGAAGCGGCGGCGTGCGGCTCGCAGTACAAGGATTTCGCGTCCTGCGCCTCGGGTCAGCAAGCGTGCAAGTCGGACAACACGACCGACACGACCGCGACGACGAACAACATCACGGCGAACTGCGCCACGCAGCTCACCGCGTACACGACGTGCTGCACGTCGAACGCGACCGCCTGCCAGTGATGTGATCGAGATGCGGCGAGCTCCCGCGAGGCGCCCGATGGGTAGCCCGCGTGAGCTCGCCGCGCTACGTTGGCGTGCATGAAGAAGGTCGTCATCGTCGATGCGGTTCGTTCCGCGGTGGGTCGCGCTCACAAAGGGTCGCTCGCGCAGAAGCGGCCGGACGATCTCGCAGGCGAAGTGATCGCCGCGCTCCTCGCGCGAAACGCGAAGGTGAAGCCCGAGATGATCGAGGACTTGGTCCTCGGCTGCGCGATGCCGGAAGGCGAACAAGGTTTGAACGTCGCGCGCGTCGCGGGCCTCCTCGCGGGATTGCCCATCGAGACGAGCGCGATGACGATCAATCGGTTTTGCTCGAGCGGTCTTCAAGCGATCGCGCTCGCGGCTGGTGCGATCGCATTCGGGTCGAACGAGATCGTCGTCGCGGGCGGCGTCGAGTCGATGACGATGGTCCCGATGACGGGCAACAAGCTCAGCGCATCGGCCCGCGCGATGAGAGAGTGCCCCGACGTGTACACGCCGATGGGCATCACGGCGGAGAACGTCGCGAAGAAATTCAACGTGACGCGCGAGCAGCAAGACGACTTCGCGCTCGCGAGCCAGAAGAAAGCGTCCGCCGCGATCGAGAGCCGCAAGTTCGACGAAGAGATCGTCCCCGTGAAGGCCGTGAAGTTCGACGGCGACAAGCACGTCGATTTCCATTTCACGCGCGACGAGCTCGTTCGTCCCGACACGACGAAAGAGGGCCTCGCCGCGCTGAAGCCCGTGTTCGCGCAAACCGGGACGGTCACCGCGGGCAACGCGTCGCCGCTCTCGGACGGCGCCGCTGCCGCGCTCGTCATGAGCGAAGAGAAAGCCAAAGCGCTCGGCCTCGAGCCGCTCGCCACGTTCCGCGCGTTCGCGACCGTGGGCGTCGATCCCGCGATCATGGGCATCGGGCCGCTGCCGGCGGTGAAGAAGCTCCTCGCGCAAACGGGCCTCACGATCGCCGACATCGACCTCATCGAGATGAACGAGGCCTTCGCGAGCCAATCCGTGTATTGTGCACGCGAATTGGGCATCCCCGCGGAGAAGCTCAACGTGAACGGCGGCGCGATCGCGCTCGGTCACCCGCTCGGCTGCACCGGCGCGAAGCTCGTCGCGACGGCCACGCACGAGCTCCGGCGCCGCAAACAAAAGCGCGCGATCGTGACGATGTGCATCGGCGGTGGCATGGGCGCGGCAGGCCTACTCGAGCGCCCGTAAAGCGCGGGGGAGTGCTATGATTTGCGTTCGGTGAGTCATCTCCGCACGCTCCAAGATCGGGCCCGCACGCGCGTGGGCATGGTGCTGAAGGGCAAGTGGCGGCTCGAAGCGCTGCTCGGCGTCGGCGGCATGGCCGCGGTCTACGCGGCGACGCACCGCAACGGCAAGCGGCGCGCGCGATCAAGATCCTCCACGCGCGAGCTCGCGCTCGAGTCGACGAGGTGCGCGAGCGCTTCCTGCGCGAGGGCTACGTCGCGAACAAGGTCGAGCACCCGGGCGCGGTGCCCGTGCTCGACGACGACGTGCGCCGACGACGGCGACCGCGTTCCTCGTGATGGAGCTGCTCGAGGGCGAGACGCTCGAACGACGCTGCGGCAGACCGCGCGACGGCGCCTGCCCGCTCGAGCGAGGCGCTCTCGCATCGCCGACAAGCTCCTCGACGTGCTCGCCGCCGCGCACGCGCAAGGGCATCGTCCACCGCGACATCAAGCCGGAGAACATCTTCCTCACGCGCGACGGCGCGGTGAAGGTGCTCGACTTCGGCATCGCGCGCCTGCGCGAGCTGCGGCTCGCGCGGATCGACGCGCGACGCAGACGGGCACGCGATCGGCACGCCCGCGTTCATGCCGCCCGAGCAGGCGCGCGGGCGTGGGACGAGGTCGACGCGCGCACGCGACATCTGGGCCGTCGGCGCGACGCATGTTCACGCTGCTCTGCCGGCGCGAGCGGCTCACGCAAGGCGGACACGGTCAGACGAAGAGCTCTTGCTCGGCGACGACCCGAGCCGCGCCGTCGCTCGCGACGCTCGCGCCGATCGTCCCGCGTCGCGGTCGTCGCGTCGTCGATCGCGCGCTCGCGTTCGATCGCGAGCAGCGCTGGCCCGACGCGCGCTCGATGCAGGTCGCGCTCAAGCGCGCGGGCGACTCCATGCGCGCGACGTCGCCGCTCGCATCGTCGCATTTCGGGTCTCCGGCGTCGTCACCGCTCGCGATGACCTTCTCGCCGGACACCGCCCCCGTGATGAACAAGGCGGTGACGCTTCCGCTCGACCCGCTCGACGCGCGACTCACGACGTCGCGCCCGCTCGTCGCGGGCGGCACGGTTCCGCCGAAGTCGGGCAGCAACCTGGGCGTGGCGATCGGCGTCTTTGCCACGACGCTCGTCGTCGGGCTCGCGACGGGCGGGTTCTTCTTCTTCAAGCAGCGCTCTGCCGCCCCGACTCCGCCGACGCAAATCGTCACAAACGATCCCAAGCCCGTCGAGCCGCCGCCGCCACCGATCGTCAGCGCGGCGCCGCCCGCGACGATGACGGCACCGCCAACCGCATCCGCGCAACCCGCGACCGCGACGATTGCGTCCGCGAAGCCCCAAACCACGACGACGACCACGAAGCCGACGACGACGCACGGCGCGAAGCCCGCACAACCGGCCACCGACCAATCGATGATGAACGAACGGTTCTGACGTGCGCCGGACGATCATCATGGCCGCGGCGTCGGTGGCCCTTCTCTCCGCGACCGCGCACGCGCAAGACGCCGACAAGCTCTTCAAAGACGCGCGCAAGCTCGTCGAGGCGGGCGACTACGCGCGCGCATGCCCGATGTTCGCCGAGAGCGAGCGGCTCGAGCCCGCGCCCGGCACGCTCCTCAACCTCGCCGATTGCGAGAAGAACGTCGGGCAGCTCATCTCCGCGCAAGAGCACTACAGGCTCGCCGCGTCGGGTTTCCCGAAGAACGATCCGCGCCGCGCGTTCTGCGCGAAGAAGGCCGATGATCTCGACGCGCGCATCGCGCACATCACGCTCCACCTCGCGCCGAGCACGCCCGACGGCACCGTCGTCAAACGCAATGGCGTCGCGCTCGCCGATCTCGGAAAGACGACACCGATCGATCCCGGCGCGACGTCGCTCGTCGTGACGTCGCCCGGGCGCGTCGATCGCCCCTACCCGCTCACGATCAAAGACGGCGACACGATCGATCTCACGCTCCAAGTCGGCGACGTGCAGCAAGAGCACACGACCATCGTGGAAACGACGACGACCCGCGCGCCGGAGACGGTCTCGTCGTCGTCGCCGCTTCGGCCGATTGGAATCGTCGTCGCCTCGATCGGCGTCGCGAGCCTCGCGGCCGGCGTGGTCACGGGCGTCATGGCGCTCGACCGCGCGAACACGGTGAAGACACACTGCAACACGACGACGAACATCTGCGCGGATCAAGCGGGCTACGACGCCGCAGCCGACGGACGCGTCCTTTCGCCGCTCTCGACGATCACGGTCATCGCGGGAGGTGTGCTCCTCGCCACGGGTGCGGTATTCTTCGTATTGGGCGGCAAGCGCGCGCATGCGACGGCGCTCGTCGGTCCCGACTTCGTGGGCGCGAGTTTTTCGGGGACGTTCTGATGGAGGCGGCGATGCAGAAGTACGTGATCGTTTGGTTCGCGCTCGCGCTCGCTCTCACCGGGTGCAGCTCGCTGCTCGGCGTCGACTTCGACAAATTCCAAAACCCCGACGGCGGCGTCGTCTCCGGCGACGGCTCCACGCAATGCCAGACGTGCGCATCGCTCGCCGCGTGCGGAATTCAAAACGACGGCTGCGGCAACACGCTCGACTGCGGCACGCAATGCCCACAGAACTACACGTGCAACGGACAGAAGTGCGAGTGCACGCCGAAGACCTGCACCGAGCTCAACGCGGCGTGCGGCACCGTCGACGACGGCTGCGGTCATTCGCTCGACTGCGGCGCATGCGGCACGGACTCGTGCGTGAACAACGCGTGCAAATGCGTCGCGAAAACGTGTGCAGACTACAACAATCCCGCGTGCGGCACGTACCCAACGGGCTGCGCGAGCGACACCATCAACTGCGGCGCCGGTTGCTCCGGCAACACGCCGAACTGCGACAACGGCAAATGCAGCGCGACGCCATGCACGCCGTACAAATGCGGTGACTCGCAGATCGGCAACCCATGCGACGCCGTCCCGAACGGATGCGGCGGCACCGTCGGTCCATGCACGACGTGCAGCTCGCCGCAGACGTGCGGCGGCGGCGGCACCGCGCACCAATGCGGATGCACCGCGAAGACGTGCGCGCAAGCGGGCAACCTCGTGCGACGCGATCTCGAACGGGTGCGGCGGCACGTCGGTCCGTGCGTCACGTGCACCTCGCCGCAGACGTGCGGCGGCGGCGGCACCGCGCATCAATGCGGATGCACGCCGACGGGCACGTGCCCGACGGGCGCGAACTGCGGCACCGTGCCGAACGGATGCGGCGGCAACATTTCGTGCGGCCCGAACTGCGTCTCGCCCGACACGTGCGGCGGCGGCGGCACCGCGAACGTGTGCGGGTGCACGTCGGTCCTGACCTCGTGCTCGGAGTGCTGCGGCACCGGCACCGACAACTGCGGTCGCACGTGCACGCGCTCGACGTGCTGCGGCGGCGGCGGTGGATGTTTCCCCGAGAGCGAGCCCGTGCTCATGGGCGACGGCACCGAGCGCGCGATGGGCACGCTCCACGAGGGCGACGTCGTGATGACGTACGACTGGGGAACGCACGCGCTCCGCCCGTCGCCCATCGCGAAGATCGATCGCCACGAGCCGCAGAGCCTGCTCCTCGTGAATGGTCGCCTCCACGTCACGCCGAATCATCCGATCTACGAGTCGTCGCGCGGCGTCATTCGCGCCGACCAACTGCGCATCGGCGACGAGATCGTCAACGTGACTGGGTCGGTCGCGCGCGGCGAGCCCGTTCGCACGATCGTGGACATCGGCGTCGAAGGTCCCGTGCTCACGATCACGCCCGTGAATCAGCAGCTCTTCATCGTGAGCGGCACCGTCATGGTGCAGAAGCAGTAGTTATTTGTGACGGATGGCTTCGTCGAAGATCGCGGCGTCGAAGACTGCGCCGCGTAGGCGACGCGCCGTCTCGACGAAGAGCTTCTCCCACTCGGCGCGCTCGGTCGCCGTGAGGCCGTAGTGCGTCATACGCGCTTCGAGGCGAACGAGCGCGGCGTCGTCTTCGGCACGAATGCGTCGCGTGAGCGCTTCGCCCGCGATGCGTCCGGTGTCGGCGATGATCGCCTGCGCGTCCGCCGGCACCGCGCGATATCGCGCCGACGAGAACACGAGCGCACCGATGCCGATCCCCGCGACGTCCTCGCCGATGTTGTCGAGCCGCGATGCCCACTGCAGCTGCTCGGCGACGAGCGCGGGCGCGGTGAGCGCGTCGATCGTCCCTGCGGTGAGCCCCGGAAGAATTTCCGGGACCGCGACTTGGCGCGGCGTCACGTCGCCGATGAGCGCGAAGACGACGGGCGCGATCGGATCCCCGGGCAAATAGAACGTGCGGCGATGCTTCACGTCGGCGGGGACGCGAATCTGAAAACCCTTCGTCATCGAGTGCGCGCGGCCGACGTCGCCCCAACCGAGCACCTTGAAGCCTTGCCGCTCGAACGACGCGTCGAATCCCGCGTGCATGTCGTTTCGTGCGGCGTCGAGCTTGCTCCACTCGCGAAAGAGCCCAGGGAGCTGGAGCACGAGCACTTGGCGATCGATCTCGCCGAGGCCCGCGCCCGCGAGCGTCGCGCCGTCGAGCTGACCCGTGCGAATCTTCGCGACCATCGCGCGGTCGTCGCCTTGTTGACCGTTCCAGAAGAATTGAAGGTCGATCGCGCCTTGCGAGCGCTCGCCCACCGCGCGCTTCCACACTTTGAAGACTTGTCCCCACGGCGAGTCGGGCGGCGCGAGCGTGCCGATCTTGAGGGCCTGCGCGTCCGCGAACGCCACCGAGCAGGCGCACACGATCGAAGCGATGATCGATCTCCGCATCGAGCGTATTCTCGCACGCGGTGGTTCGGAGATCTCGCTACTTCTACGTGCGCGTGATCGCGCTCCTCGCGATCTTGGTCGTCGTCGTCGCATATGCGCTGCACGACAGCGCGTCGCGGAACGCGCGAAAGACGTGGGACCACACGTTGTCTGTCGCCGTCGTCGTGCTGAAGAGCGGCGCGGTCGACGACGCATCGATCGATGCGCTGCGCGACCGCAGCCCCGCGCTCGCGGCGCGACTCGAGAGCGAGCTTCACCGCTTCACGCCGAACGCGCCCGCTCCGTTTTCGTTCACCGTGTTTGGGCCGGTCGCGCTCGCATCGCCCGAGCCCGTCGCTCGGCGATGGCATCGTCGCGCTCGCATCGCACGCGTGGAACCTTCGCAAGTGGACGAGCGACATCGACGATCGCGCGCACGTCACGGCGGGCGGCTACGACGCGCGCATCTACGTGACCGTGCGTCCGGCCGACGAGCAAGAAGCACATGATCGAGGGCTCGAGCGAGCAAGGCGGTCGCATCGGCATGGTCACGGTCGATCTCGACGGGGGGACCGTCGACTTCTCGCTCGCGGTGATCGCGCACGAGCTCCTCCACACGCTCGACGCGACCGACAAATACGACGAGCTCGGCCGCGCGAAAATCCCCGACGGGCTCGCCGAGCCCGAGCTCTCGCCGCGCTATCCGCAGCGCTTCGTCGAGATCATGACACGCGGCCGCCCGATTTCGCCGAATGACGAGCAGGTCCTCGACAGGCTCGACGAGCTCGCCATCGGTCCCGTGACCGCGCGCGAAATCGGCTGGCTCAAGGCCTCGCACTAGAGGAAGAAGGTCGCGCCGATCGTCGACGTCGGATAACCGAGCCGCACGGTGAACGTGATGTGGTCGTTGAAGTTGTAGCGCGCGCCCACGTCGAGCGACGGCGCGACGTAGATGGGCTCCGCGTTGCTGTTCGGCGTGCTCATGGGAAATTCGATCACGATGCCGGGCTCGCCGAAGACGGACCAATGTTGCGTGAGCCAGAAGTTCCACTGAAGCGCGACCGGCGTGAGCAGGCGCACGCTGTTGTCGATGGCGAAGGCGAGGTCTGCGCCGAAGCTGATCGCGATGCTGTTGTTCAAGCTCGGAATGAATCCGTTCTTGAGGATGCGCAGGTTCGCGCGCACGCCGGGTCCGAAGCCGACGGAGCCATTGCGACCGATGAGCAGCGGGCCCGCCGAGTACGCGGCGACGCCGTGCACGTCGAGCTCGGCGAACGCGTCGGGGTGCTCGTCCGGTTTCTTGAGGATCGATTCTTCGGCGTGTGCGACGCCGCAGAGGAACATCGCGGTCGCAACGCCGAGCGCGCAGAGCTTCCTCATTCGAATCAGAATCTCCCCACGAGGCCGAGCGACCCTGGACCGACGGTGAGCCCGACGTTCGCGCTCGCGGTCGATGATTTTTGCGGGAGGACCCAGAGCACGAAGAACGTCGCGCCGACCGCGAGCCCCACGACGCCGATGACGAGACCGACGTTCGCGATCGCCTGCTGCGTCTTTCCGCTGGAGACCTCGCTCGCGAGCGACGGCGGACACGGCGCCGCACCGCATTGTTTCTTCAAATCGGAGTACGTGTTGTTCGACGCGACGCCCTCGATCGCGAACATGATCATGCCGACGACGCCGACGCCCGCGCCGGCGATCGCGACGGGGAGCATCCACCCTGGCTTGTGCGTCGTGGGCTCCGCGATCTTCGGCGGCGGTGGTGCGACGACGGTGCCGGGCGCGTTGGCGTCCACGTCGAGCGGTGCTCTCTCGCCGGCTCTGAGCGTGAGCGTCTTGTGAAAGGGTGCAGCGGCGCCGGAGGTGGCGACGTCGACATCGACGTTGCCAGGCTTCACCGGAATCGGATCGGCCCAACCCGCGCGAACGATCGTATTGCCGCCGACCGTGACCGTGGTCGAGTCGTTTGCGTTGTGGATGGTGAGCTGAACGAATCCGATTTGCGGCGCGATCGCGTCGCGCTCGGCGAGCGCGGCCTGCGCGGCTTTTCCGTAGCGTCCGTCTTCGCGCTCGTGCTCTTTCGCGTCGGCGGCGGTGCGCCCGAACTCCGCGTACGCCTCGACGAGCCGACCCATTTCGCGCAGCGTGCGCGCGACGTAGAGGCGCGCGTTGGGGCTGGCGACGATCTCGAGCGACGCGCGAAACTCTTCGAGCGCGCCGTTCATGTCGTTGCGATCGAAGCGGTCCTTGCCCTTCAAGAAGTGCTGCTGCGCTTGCTCGCGCTGCACGGCCGTGGCGTTCGCGGGGTCGACGCCCGCGGCATGCGCGGGCAAGGCGCAAAGCAGCACGCCAGCCAAAGAGAGAGAAAGAAGTTTTTTCCGCATCAAATGCCCATGGGATCGTACGTGGGTCTCGGTCTCGTGTGCGGCCGATGTGAGGTGTCGGGGATCGGCGCGGTGTTGTCGGGCGCGGCTGACGTTTCGGGCTCTGCGCTCGCCGACGCGCTCGGTGGTGGCGGCACGGTCTCGGTCGGTGACGGCATCGGCGCGGTCACGGTGTTCGTCGCTAGAGCCGTCGACGACGGATGTGCACTCGACGCCTTCGCCGATGGCGCGGTGCTCGTGCTCGTGCCGCTCGTCGCCACGCGCACGATCACGAACGCCACGATGAGGAGCAGCAACGCGGCGCCCGCAATGATCGGAACGCGTTTGTTCGTCGGGGGAACGCCGGCAGCAGCAAACGCCTCCGGCTCCGCGACGACCGGCGCATGCGTCGGTGGAGCTTGGATCGGCGCGATCGGCGGCGCGACGGGCGCAGCCGCCGCAACCGCGGGCTCGGGCGCGGACTCTACGCCCTCACTCATGAACGACGGATCGATCGAGATTGGCGCTTCTTCGATCACGGGAGGTGGAGGCGCGACGGCGACCGGTGGCGGCTTCGGCGTCGGATCGGCGATCTTGATCGGCGGCACGGGCGGACGCGGCTTCACCGGCGCAGTGGGCGCGGGTGGCGGCGTTGCGGCGAACGCGGTTGGAACGGGCGCCGCCTTCGGCATCGCGGGGACGACGAACGGCGTGCCCGGCGTTGGCGGACGCGATGACGGTCGCATGGCGGAGAGCGCGCGCACGGCTTCGGGTGGAACGGATGGGCGCGACGGCCTCCCCGACGTGCGCGACGAGAGCGCCTCGGGGAGCGCGTTGGTGTTGCGGCGCGCGATGATGCGCTCGCCCGCGAGCTTGTCCACGGCGGCCGCGACGCGCGGTGGCATCGCCAGTTTCGATCGCACGGCGAGCCGCACGGCAGCCGCCATCTCCGCGGCCGACGTGTAACGCGCGGCGGGATTGTTCGCGAGCGCGCGCTCCGCGACGGCCGCGAGCGGCGCGGCCCAATTCGCGTCGGCCGGCGGCGACGGTTTGCCCACGGGCAAGCTGCGCGCGGCGCGGCCCTCGCGCGTGGCCTTCGGAAAAAGCTTTCGACGCGAGAGCGTCTCCCAGAGAATCACGCCGACCGCGTACAAATCCGCGTGCACCGACGCGGGTCCGCCGCGGATCACTTCGGGTGCGGCGTACGAAAACCAATCGGCCTCGGCGACTTTTCCGGCGACGCGCCCGCGATAAGGTCGCACGAGGCGCGTCAGCCCGTCGAATCCGACGATGACGTTGCTCGCGGTGATCTCGCCGTGCGCGAGCGTCCCCGCGCCGAGCGTGTGAAGCGCGCTGAGCGCGGCGAGGAGATTGACGACGACGCGCACGCCGACTTCGAGCGTGAGCTCCTTGCCACCCGTCCCGAGCCGGCGAAGCTCTTCGAGCGTCTCGCCTTCCACGAACTCGCTCGCGACGCACACCTCGCCGCTCTCGCGCCACACGTCGCGCACGCTCGCGACGTTCGGGTGACGCAGCGTCATCGCGGCGCGCGCGGCGGCTTCGATGGCGTCGAGGTCGCTCGTCCCGAGCGCCCCGTCGACTTGCCCGTGGCGTTCGACGACGACGACCTCGGCGCCCGTGGGCGCAAACGCGTGGACGATCGCAGACGGAACCTTTCGATTCGCGAGCGTTCTGACGACCGCGACACGCTCGAAGGTTCGAGAGGTCGCGCCCGCGGGTTGCGGGGCGTTCGCTTGCACGACCACATTGTACACACGCTGCGCCTGGAAACCCAATCAGTGGTGGTGGCCGTGGTGCACGTTGTGGTGGACGCCGCCGTCGCGGCGGTGGTGTCCCGCGTCGGGCGCACTTATCGATGTGCTTCGTGCATCGAGGGTTTCCGCGTCGACCGGTGCGTCGATGGAAACGTCCGCCGTGGCGTCGATCGCGCCGTCTTCGACGTTTGCATCCGTGGACGCCTCGACCGGAGCATCCTCGCTTGCCGCCTCGCGCACTTCCTCCGCGTGCACGTCTTCGACGGCTGCTTGCACCGTCGCATCGACCACGACGACGTTCGTCGCCGATCCCGCCGCATCGACGACGCCCAAAGGCGCCGTCGGCTGAAGCCGATCCCACGCAATCTTCGCCGCCACGCCACCGCCCACCAAAAGCAGCAGCACGAACACCCACCCGAGCCCCCCACCCTTCTTCTTCTCGACCTCGACTTCTTCCTGATCTTCCTGATCTTCCTGTTTCTCTTCTCTCGCGGGCGGCGGAGGCGGAGGCGGTGGTGATGGTGGCGGCGGAGGCGGCGGCTCGACCTCGTACATGCCGCTGTCGATCTCGATCGTGTCGCCGCCGAGATCCGCGATGGCCTCGTCGACCGCCTTGCGCATTGCGGTCGCGTCGGGAAACGATCCTCGCGCTTGAACTCGAGCGCGTGATCGACCATCGCCGCGGTCTTCGGCGACACGTTCGGCGCCACGCGTGAGGAGCTTCGGCGCTGGATCTTTCGCCATGAGCGAGCAGATCGCCAGCGCGCTCTCCGCGGGGTGCACCGTGCGACCCGCGAGAATGCGAAAGCACGACGCGCCGAGCGCGAACAAATCCGAGCGCGCGTCGATCTCGAAGACGCGACCCGCCGCTTGCTCCGGCGGCATGTACGACGGCGTGCCGATCGCGATGCCGGCCATCGTCTTGTTTGCCGGCCTCGGCGACGCGCGCCAGACCGAAATCGAGGATCTTGATCTTCGGCGGCGCGGTGGGCTTCTCCGGGTCGCGCGCGAGGAACATATTCTCCGGCTTCAAGTCGCGATGGACGACGCCTGCCTTGTGCGCGGCGGCGAGCACGTCGAGCACGGCCGCGGTGATCGCGCAGGAGCTCGCGCTCGTCGATCGGCGGCCCGCGCTCCATGCGATCCTCGACGGACTCGCCCTCGAGGAGCTCCATCACGAGGAACGCGCCGCCCTCGTCGGGTCCGCCCTCGATGATGTCGTCGTCGAGCACCTTCACGACGCCCGAGTGGTCCACGCGATTCGCGGCGTAACCTTCGCGAAAGAACCGCTCGCGGAGCTCCGTGCGCCGCGCGAGCGACAGGTGCAGCACCTTGACCGCGGCGCGCGCGCCGTTGCGATGCACGCCCGCGTACACGGCCGCCATCCCGCCGATGCCGAGAGCCGTTCGAGCGTCCATTTGTCGTTGAGCATGCTCCCGACGCGCTGCTGTGCCCGCTCGTCTGCGTCGTCGCTCATCGCTTGTTCATTTACACGACCCCGCGCCTCCATCGGGCGGGTTGTCTGCAGATCGGTGCGGAGAACGTTCCCGTCACATGATCCGCGTTGAACGTGAGATCGAACTTCCCGGTGATGCCGCACGCGTCGATGGTGTCGTACGTCACTGTTCGCCGAAGCTCGCGGACTCGGTTGCGGAGGTGCCGCATACGCCGTCGAACTGCGTGTACTCCGCGAACACGGAGCTTCGTCTGCTGGAGGTCGAAGGTCGTGGGCTGCAACAGCGGCGTCGTCCAGTTGGTAGACGATCGCGAGCACGTTCGAGCTCGCCTTCGTGTCGTTTCCGTACGGGCATCGGCCCGCGTAATCCGTCACCGCCACGATCACTTCGTATTCCGACGTCTGCGTGACGAGCGCAATCGCGTCTTTCGGCTTGAGCGTCGCGCCGAGGAACGTGCCTTGGATCGTCGCAGTTGGTTGTATTGTGCACGGATTTCCGTCGCCGACGACGACGTCGCTCGGCGTGGCGTCAGCGGACGCGTCGGGCTTGGGTGCGATCCCATTCGAGCACGCGACGCATGCCAAACAATACCGCGACCCGCATCAATCCGTCGTAGCACGCCTCGTCACTTCGGTGGCGCGTCGGCGAATCGGTAGCCGACGCCGCGCACCGTCTCGATGTACTCGCCGGCGGCGCCGAGCTTCTCGCGCAGGCGCTTCACGTGCGTGTCGACGGTGCGCGTCGTGATGTCGGCGTCGATGCCCCACACGTCGCTGAGGAGCGCGCCGCGCGTCTGCACGCGGTTGCGGCGATCGTGGAGCGTCGTCGAGGAGCTTGAACTCGAGCGCGGTGAGCTCGACCTCCTTGCCCGTCCACCCACACGCGGTGCGCCTCGCGATCGACGCGCAGGCAACCGAACTCGAACGTCGGCGCGACGGGCTGCTCGCTCCAGCTGCGCCGCAGGATCGCTTGCACGCGAAGGAGAAGCTCGCGCACGCTGAACGGCTTGACGACGTAGTCGTCCGCGCCGAGCTCGAACCCGACGACGCGATCGATCTCCTCGCCCTTCGCCGTCACCATCACGACCGCGGCGCCCTGCGTCGCCGGCTCGCGCTTGAGCGCGCGACAGACCTCGGTGCCCGGAATGTCCGGCAGCATCAAATCGAGGAGCACCAGATCCGGCGGCTCCTCACGCGCGAGCCGCAGCCCCTCTTGCCCACCCGACGCCGTCGCCACGTCGTGACCTGCTTGTCGCAAGTTGTACGCGACCACCTGCTGCAAATCGCGTTCGTCTTCGATCACGAGAATGCGTGCCATTTCGATTCAAGCTACTCGCCGAATGTAACGCGCAGGTGAATTTGACCGTGCCACCAAGTAGGCTCCCAAACCATGAGCGAACACGACGATTTCGAGCACAGAGTTTCGTTCGAGCCCGGCGAGGTCGCCGCGCAACGTGCGGCTCGGCAAGCTCGAGATGATGTACGAGGAGCTCTTCGCGGAGGTGATCGAGGACGGGATCATCACGCAAGAAGAGCGTGCAAAAGCTCGACAAGATGGCCGACTCGCTCGGCCTCGACAAAGCGCGCCTGCGCACGCTCGAGCAAGCGCTCCAGTCGGCGTACGAGGCGCGGCATCAAGTCATCATCAAGGAGCTCTACGAGAGCGCGGAGGATCAAGAGGCGCCGCGCGCCTCGCTCCAGCCGGTCGGCCCGCGACCGATCAGCAAACGCTCGCGCTGCAAAAGTCGCGTGCACTCCTCGAGGCGCGCGTCGCGCGAGCTCGAGCGGCAGCTCGAAGAGGCGCGCGCGAACGTCTCGGTCGAGGTCGATCTCTCGGGCGTGACCGCGAAGGAAGTTCCCGACGACGATCCCATCGAGCTCCAACGACGCTTGCGACACGATCCGCGCGACGAGGCGGCGCTTCACTCGCTCTATCGCGTGTACGACAAGAAGAACGAAGCCGACGGCAAGTGGTGCGTCGCGCAAGCGCTCGTGTATCCTGAATCAGGCGTCGCCCGACGAGCGCGCGCACTTCAACGCAGTTTCGCGAGACCGCGCTCATCAAGCCCAAGGCCGCGCTCACGGCCGACGCGTGGTCGCGCTTGCTCCTTCATCCGGACGAAGAGCCGCTCGTCGGCGAAATCTTCGCCGTCGTCGCGCCGGCCGTTCTGCTCGGTCGCGTCTCCGCATTGCGACGCGACAAGCTCGCTGCCGAAGCTCGACGCAACGAAGCGCCAAGACCCCGCGACCTCGACGATCCAAGCGGTGCGCTGCTTCGCGTGGGCCGCGGCGATCCTCGGTATGCACGCGCCGGCGCTCTTCGTCGATCCCGATTTCGACGGCACCGCCGAGCTCGTCCCCGGCGATGCCGCCCGCGACGCGGATCGGCGGCAAGTCGCTCTCGGGCCGCAGCGCCGCGGAGCTCGCGTTCATCGCGGGCAAACACCTCGCGCATCACCGCGCGCAGGAGTTCATGCGCGCGCTCATTCCGGGCATCGCCGATCTCGAGGACATTTTCCTCGCGGCGCTCTCGATCGGAAATCCCGGCATGCCGATGAACGATCGCGGAAAACAAATCGTCGTCCCGATCGCGAAGGCCATCGAGCCGATCCTCGAGCCGCTCGCGATCGATCAGCTCCGCGGACACTTCCTGCGCTTCGTCGAAGAAGGCGGGCGCACGAACTTGCAGCGCTGGGCGAGCGGCGTCGATCGCACGGTGTGCCGCGCGGGGCTCCTCCTCGCCAACGATCTTCGCGCCGCGCAATCGCGTCTTCGATCTCGACGACAAGACGAAGACGCAAGAGCGCATGGACGATCTCCTCGTCTTCGTGTCGAGCGACCGCTACGCGAAATTGCGCAAGCAGCTCGGCATCGCGATCGCGACATGACGGATCTCGACGCGCTCGAGAAAGCGTTCGAAGCGGGGAACTACCGCGCCGTGCGCGACGGCGTGACCGAGATCGAAAAGAGCGACGCGTCCGATGACGTGAAGAAGAAAGCGCGCGAGCTCCGCTCACGCACCGAGCCGAGCCGCGCGCAGATCGCGCTCCTCGTCATCGCCGGCGCGCTCGTGCTCGCGCTTTCGGGGTACGAGATAATCGAGCACGGAAAAAATTCGGCGCCCCCGATCCAGTCGGCGCCTCCACGAACGTCGGTCGAGCACGTTCGCTGACATGGCGCGCGCGTTGCACTCCATCGGAGCCTTACCCATGAAACCGCGGGGTTTGTGGGTCTCTCGCATGCTTCTCCATGACAAACGTGTCATGGAGCGTCTTCGCTTTGGAGAACGGGAATGAATCGTCAACTCCTTCTTTCTTCGCTCTTCGGTCTCGCGGCCATCGTGACTTACGCGCCGCCCGCTCACGCGTGCGGAGGTTGTTTTCATCCGCCGCCGGGGCAGAACCAGACGACGAGCGTCGTCACCGACCACCGCATGGCGTTTTCGATCTCGACGTCGCAAACGGTGCTCTGGGATCAGATTCGTTACACGGGCAACCCGAGCGAATTCGCCTGGGTCCTCCCGGTTGGACAAGGCGCGACGATCGATCTGGCGCGCGACGAGTGGCTTCAAGCGCTCGACATCACGAGTAGCCCTGCTGTCTACTCGCCGCCGCTTCCGTCGCGCTGCGGCGCATTCAATGGCGGCGGTGGCGGGGGCGGGTTCGGCTGCGGCGCATCCGACAGCTCCGTTTCGTACAGCGGCGGAAACTACGCCGACGCGAGCGCCAACTTCGACGGCGGCAACGGCGTCACCGTGATCTCCCAAGAGGTCGTCGGTCCATACGTCGCCGTCACGATTCGATCGTCGAGCGGCGAAGCGATCTCGACCTGGCTCACCGACAACGGGTTCGACATTCCCACGTCGATCCAGCCCGTGCTCGACGCGTACACGAACGAAGGCTTCGACTTCATCGCGCTGAAGCTCGCGCCGAACGAGGGCGTCAACGCGATGCAACCCGTTCGCGTGACGACGCCCGGCGCGGACCCGACGCTCCCGCTTCGCATGGTCGCCGCCGGGATCGGTCAGTCCGTCGGGCTCACGCTCTACGTCATCGGCGAAGGTCGCTACGAGTCCTCGAGCTTTCCCGCGCTGCTCGTCGATCGCTCGAAGGTCGTCTGGGACGGCGCCGCTCAGCGCTCGAACTACTCGGAGCTGTTCGACACCACCGTCACGGCTGGCGTCGGCTGGGTGACGGAATCGTCCGTGCCCGTGGGCAATCTCGGGAGCCTCTACCAAGCAGCGTGCTTGAAGGCGCCGCAAGTTCCCGTCGCGTGCCCCGACGACGGCGGCACGCCCGACGCGGCGACGGATGCACCCGACGACGCGACGGACGACGCGATGGATGATGCGACCGCGGAGGCCGGCGACGACGCGAGCGACGATGCGTCGGACGCGAGCGACGACACGACGACGACGACGAGCGACGGCGGCATCGCCGACGGCAGCGCACCGGACGCATCGACGTGCGTCGACTACGTACCCGCGTGCATGTACTTCACCGACTATGACGTCGCCACGCAATCGATGAATGCCTACGACATTCGCGTGACGCGCCTCCGTACGACGCTCCCCGCGAACGCGCTCGCGGTCGACTTGAAGCTCAAAGCGAGCGGCGACCAATCGACCCTCTCGACCACGATCCAGACGAGCGCGTACAGTGATCCGAGCTACGACCCTTGTCCCAACGCGCCGGCGACTGCTTCCCCGCCGCCGAAAGATGGATGTGGATGCGAGACGGCCGGCGAAAATCGAAACGTGATCTCGACGTCGCTCATGCTCATCGCGCTTGCGTCGCTGGTGCGGCGGCGATCGCGCTCGCGCTGATCGCGCCACGCAGCGCGCTCGCAGACGTCGCCGTCGACGACGACACACCGACGCTCGACGAGACGAACGTCAAAAAGCCGCGACGCCCACACGATCCAAACCGGCGCGAGCCCGGCGAGCTCGTTCTTCTCTACCTCACGATGATCGAATGGGCAGGCTCCGTGCCGCTCTTCATCGACGGGATGTCGCAGCCGAGCCCGTTCGCGCGCGCGGCGATCGGCGCGGAGCTCGCCACGCTGCTCACCGCGCCTCTCGGCGCGGCACTCGTCCCCCTCATCGATCACGTGAACCACTACGAGCGCGGCGCTCCGACGATCGTATCGACGAGCATGCTCCTCGGGCTCGGCGAAGCCATCGCGTGGAACGAGTACTTCGCGAACCGCGCGACGTCGTCGTTTCACACGTATCGAAAGGACATCGCGTGGATCTTCGCCGGTCCGGCCGTCGGGCTCGCGACGGGGCTCGTTCTCACGCGCTTCGTGAAGACGACGCCGGGGCGCGCATCGTGGGTCGCGACGACCGGGCTCTTCGGCGGTTTGTTCGCGGGGAGCCTCGCGGGCGCCGCATCGCGACCCGCTGGATATCCAACGCCAGCCTTCGACCCCGAAGGCAATCGCAACGTAGGCATCACGGCGGCGCTCGCGGGGATCGCGGGCACGGCCGGCGGCATCGCGACCGCGACGTGGCTCTCGCCGAGCACGCTCCGCGTGCATTTGATCGACCTCGGTTGGATCGGCGGCGCGGTGATCCCCGGTCTCGCGTGCATCGATCACTGCAAGGCGCCCGACTCCTTCGCTGCGATCGCGATCGGGAGCGGCATCGGCTTCGTGTCCACGTTCATCGCGACCGCGTGGCTTCCGAAAGATGGCGCGCCGCGCGTGCCGCGCCCCTCCGACGTCTCGATCTCCCCGCTCGCATTTCCGATCCCGGGCGGGCTCGAGATCGGCTTCGGCGGTTCGCTCTAGGATGCACGCGACCTAGAGAGGGAGCACCGTCGTGTCGAGGTTGATGTGCGCGATGCCGCTCCCCGTCTCGCCGAGCGAGTCGGCGATCGTGACGGTGACGTCGAGAGGCTTTCCGAGAAATTGCGTGTAATCTACACCGTTCGCGTCGAGCTGAAATCGAAGCCCGTAGAGCTTGCAGAAGCCGCCGTCGTCCGGAAGAAACGTGAACACGACGGAGAACGGCGCGACGGTAGCTCCCGTGCCGGGTTGCACCGCGGTCACCGTCGTCGTCGATCCCGATTGCTTCAAGTTCTGCATGCGCGTCGCGATCCAAATGTGATGACCGCCTTGCGGGCCCGTCTGCGCTTGGAGCGTTTGGCCATCGGTGAGCGGCAAGTAGTCGGACTGCCCTTCGCCGACGACGACGATGGGCGCGCCCGGGTTCGCGGGGCGACACACGTCGGGCGCGGCGGATGGCCAGTTCGTCTGATAGTCCTGCAGCGACGCCGGGTCGATCATGTCGCTCACGCAGTTGCCGGCGATGCACGTCGTGCCCGGTTGCGAGCACGTCGGTCCGACGATCCCGCCCGATGGCGGCAGCGTGACGCACAGCGGATCCAGATCGATGCGGAGGAGCTTGTTCCACGGCGCGGGCGACATCGTCGTCTCCGCGGTGCGCACGATCGCGGGCGCGGACGCCGACGGATCGTCCGTCGCGAACCCCTCGACGCGCACCGACGCGAGCGCTTCGGGATCTCCGTGCGGATCCATCTTCACTTCGCGCGGAAAGAGCGCGCCCTGCGACGCGCGGTACGTCGTGTCGCTCGTCACGACGCCGTCCGCCGTCGTGACGACGTGAACGCTCTGCAGATAATCTCCGAGCTGACTGTCCTCGATGCCCGCCGTCAGCGTGCCGGGCGATTCGGATCGACACGCGAACGCGGCGGCGAGCGCAATCGCGCTAGCGCGCACGGCGCTTCCACGCGAAGAGCGCGGCGAGCGTGCCGAAGAGCACGACGAGCATGCCGCGATCGGGCGCTTCGTTTGCGGTGGCGCATCCGCTCGTGCTCTGCGTCACGTTGTGGACGTTGTCGTACGGCGATTGATCCGCGGCCGCTTGAACCACGAGATCTTTGTCGAGCGAAGCGACCGCGAGATCGGCGCGGAGGCGCGTGAGAAATACGTCGTTGCGATTCATTCCTTGCGTCGCCGTCGTGAGGTCGTCGAAGAAGCACTGGTCGTACGGCGCGGCGAGCGTCCCGCCGCCATCGCTCGCGCCGCCATCACTCGTGCTCGCATCGCCGAAGCCCGAGCTCGCGTCGAAAGGATTCGTGACGATGCTCGAGAAATCCGGTCCGTCGATCGACTGATACGGACACTTCTGCGCTTGCGTCGCGCCGCTGTAATAGAACTGCGTGAACGCTTGCCTCGAGTTGATCGACGGATCGTTCGAGAAAAGGTGGCCGGCGAACTCCACGACGAAGTTGCGACCGTCGCCGCCCGTCATCGTGTCTTTGATCACCGAGTCGTAGTTCGAGCTGTTCGCGTTCTTGTCCCACGCGAGCTTCGATTCGTCGATCGTGAGGTTGTGGAAGTTCGCGGTCTCGAATCGGCCCTCCGAGATCACGTAGAGGAGAATGCTCACGTCCGCGCCGACGCCGGCCGCGACCATGCGAAGCGGGAGGGTCGGGTCCGCGCCGCTCGTCACGACGCGAACGGGTTGCATCGCGGCGACGCCTTGACCGGGTTGCAAACGAAGCGCGATGAAATCGAACCCGCCGGCCACGTACGCGGCGATCGTCGGCTGGACGTTCGATGGGATCTCGTAGCCGTGCGCGGCGAGCCAATTTTCGAGCGCGCCCGGATCGGTCGCCGCGAGCGTCGCGACTTCGTACGGCCCGACGATCTGTTGGTTGATCACGGTGACGCCGCCGCTGCCGGGCCCTTCGAACGAAGTCGCGTTCGAGCTGCAACCACCGCCGCCGGTAGCTTGCGGACCTCGAATCACCGGCGCCGTCCACGCGTCGAGCGCCGCGATGAACTCGTCGTGCGCGAGCTGGACTTGAACGCCCGCCGCGTGCACCGGGAGGACCCAGGCGAAATCCTGCGGATTGCCCGAGTACGTGAATTGATCCCAGAGCACCGTCTGCTCTGGAGAGACCGAGAACACCATGCGGTGCGCGTTCACCGCCGTCACGACTTGCGTCGGGCGAAAACAACCGCCGCACGCGCGCGCGTCGCGCTCGAGCGAGATCGGAACCATCGCGAGCGCTGCGAGCGCACCCCACGAAAATAGTCGAAGCATCGAGGAAGTTTGTCAGCGTTTGCGACGCCGCGCCAGCACGCCGTGCGCGATCATCATCGCGACGCCGCCGAACATCCACAAGAAGCCGTTCCCATCACTCTCGGGTGAAACGCCGCACCCGCTTCCGCCGTACGCGTGGATCGAGTTGTCGCCCGCGTCTTCGGTCGGGCAGCTCGGGTATTTCGGACACGCGGGTTTGTTGATCGAGCTCGTCGGGTATCGATTGCTCGCGAGGACGCTCTGATCTTGCGATGCCTGAAGCGAGAGATCCGCCGTGAGCGCGGCGCGCGCGATGTCCGAGCGGATGCGCGTGACGCGCGCGTTCGGCGTGCTCACGCCGGCGAAGAGCGTCGCGAGATCCGCGTCGCGCGCTTGGTCGGGCGTCTCCGTTCCGCCGTCGGCCGTCGTGATTGGATCGTAGTCGGCACCTGCGTCGTAACCGTAATACGGATACGTGCCTCCATATCGAACCTGCGATTCGACGGTGGGCACGTCGAGAGAGAGCGAGCTCTCCATCTCCCAACCGCGCCCGCTGAGCGTTTGCTCGTGCTCTTGGCGGAGCGTCGCGTAGTTGCTCGATTGCGTCGCGTAGTCCCAGACGATCTCGCTGTCTTCGATGCGGAAGAACGGGAAGTTCTGCGGCTCGTAGCGACCTTCGCCGACGATCCAGAGCGTGATGCCGACGTTCGTTCCCGTTCCGGCGGCGACCATGCGAAGCGGGAGAACCGGCGACGCGCCTTGCGTCGTCACGCGCACGGGCCGCATCGATTGAACGCTCGCGCCGGGCACGAGCTTCATCGCGAGAAAATCGAAACCCTCGCTCACGTACGCGTCGATGACGGGCTGCACGTCCGACGGAACGTCGTAGCCGTGGCTCGTGAGCCAGGTGTTGAGCGCTTGCGGATCGGTGCTCTGGAGCTGGACGGTCTCGTACGGGCCGACGACTTCTTGTTTGAGGACGTTCACGCCGCCCGCGCTCGCGTCTTCGAGCGCGACGCCAGCATCCGCGCCGGACGGACAATACGGCGGCGGGGCGCAGCCGAGCGGCGGCGCGAACACGGTCGTGTGCGTGAGCGAGTCGAGCACGTCGAAGACGATGTCCGCCGATAGACCCACGTCGACCGTGCCGGCGATCGGGAGGACCCAGGCGAACGACTCGGGCGCGCCCGAATATTCGATTTGGTCGTAGAGCGTCGTCTGCTGGAGCGAGACGCTGAGGATCATCCGGTGATCGGTGACGACCGTGGGATTCTGCGACGGCGGCGAGAAGCAACCGCCGCACGCGTGAGCGGGTGTCGGCCGCGCGAGCACGAGGATGGAGAGCGCCGCTGTCGCGAGGACGAACTTCCGCATGAGAGTTGCCCATTGCATACCAGGTGCCGCTCTCAACTGCGCGAAACCACGCGACGCGCGTGTGCCGCGTTGGGTCAGGGCGCGGTGCCGTTGAAGTATTGCGCCGCGAGCGCGACGGCATCCTTGCCGACGAGGCTCCCGAGGTTGCGGCCCGCGAAGTCGTCCGCGGTGATGTGGATGCCGCCCCAAATGCGCGACTGACCCGCTTGATCGGACGCGTCGTAGTACGTCGCCCACTGCAAGTGAACGTCCGCCGATGGACCGAGCTCGAACGTGAGCCACTTGTCTTGCGGGAGAACGTACTCCGCGAGCCCGCCGGGAAAATACGGCGAGCCGGTGAGCGTCGCGAGCACCTCGGCGGCCGCGCGGCTGAACGTGCTGTGACCGGAGATGAAACCGGGAAACGCCGGCGTCACGAAGGTGCGCCGCTGATACGGCATCCAGTCGACCGCGCGAATCCATCCCGCGCCCGAGACCTGGGTCTTGCGATCCGCGGGCTCGCCGCGCCACGCGTAGATGGCCGTCTCGCCTTTGTAGAGCGCGAGGTGCGCGTGGCGCTCGCCGGGCGCGCTCGACGCGTCGGTGATCGTCTCGATCACGCCTGGCACGGTGGGCAGCGTTCCCATGGCGCCCATCCATCGGACGAGCGAAATCGGTCGCACGCTGACGGAGCGGCGCTTGAGATCCCACGCGGTGATCGCCGCGTCGTGCACGGCGCCGTTCACCGCGAGATACACGTGCACGTCCCACGAGAGCGGATCGAGCGGCGTGCCGGTCCCGAAGAGTTGGAATCCGAAATTGGGCGAGTCGGCGACGAGGTTCGCGATCACGTTCCAATGTCCCGGCGGCGTCTCGCTGCTCGGACCATCGGCCCAAAACTCCGCGAGAGCGCGACCGAAGTCTCCGCGGCGCGCCATCACCGATGCGTACGGTTGATTCGTAATCGGATTGAGCGCGTGGCCCGTGCCGTCGTTCGCGCCGAGCGAATTGTTGCCGTATGCGCCGGGCGAGACGTCCATCATCGCTGGGTCGCTCGGGTCGAGCTCGCTCGATCGCGTGATCACCTCTTGGATGTACGAAGTCATCTGCGCATCGACGACGGGCGCCGGCCCTGCGTCGTGCCAAGGGACTTGATCGGACACGCGCGTCATCGCAAACGGCACGACGCTTCCCCACTGCGAGCCGATGTACCCCTGAATGCCCGCGGGCAAGATGATTCCGTTCTGCGTCTGCGCGACGGACAAGTTGAGCTGCTGCCACGTGTTCGGATCGTTCAACGTCGTGCCGACGTCGTCGACGACGAGCGGCGGATTGACGGGAACGTACGGGTTCGGATCGGCGTAGTTCTTCGATTGATCCGAGCCGTCGACGGCGCCCTTCGCGATGATGGCCTCGCCGACGCGATTTCCGAGCGCGCGCGGCGTCGCGCCCGTGTCGGTCTTGTCGTCGGGATCGTAACCGAGCGCTTGCATGACCGCGCGGTAACACGCGACGTCCGTCGCGCCGCCGATCGCGGTCGTGTAGCGATCGAGGAGCACGCGATACGCGGCGTACGAAATCGCTTCGGCGCGCGCCGCGTCCACGCTCGACGAAGTTTGTTTCTCGCGCACGAAGACGCCCTCCGCGACGTTGTCGAACGCGGCCCACGCGTCCCACATCGCCGCGCTCACGTGATAGAGGTTTCGCGCGTGCACCGTCGGCCGCGGGACATCGCGACGAATCGACGCGAGCGTTTGTTCGTCCCACCGCCGCGCGATGGATTTGTCCTTCGCCACGTCGATCACCGATTGCGGACACGTGACCGGCGGCGGCGCGTCGGTCCCGGCTTCGGGACCGGGAATGTACGGGAGCGCGGGGATCTGCGCGCCGTAGTGAATCACGGCGCCCTGATCCAGCGACGCCGTGAGCACGTTGCCGCCGACGGACCACACGCCGCCCACGTCGTCGACCCACGTCGCGTGGAGCGAGCCTACCGTCAGCGGGAGACCGTGATCGACTTGGACGAAGTTTGCATTCTGCAACGAATACATCAGGCCTTTTTCGCCGCTCGCCCACACGTCGCCGGAGGGCGCGACGTCGACGCCTTGGAGGAGGCCCGCCGCTTGCGGCGATGCGTTCGCAAATCCGCTCGCGCTCCCGAGCACGGCCTCACCGTTGCTGGCGCCGCCGACTGCGACGACGCGCGTCTGGTCGCCGCTCACGGTGAAGAGCGTGTCCGCCATTCCGCTCGGGACGTTGGTGAACGCGCCGCTCCCCTTCTTGTGCAAGATCGTTCCCGCGCCGCCGACGACCCACACGTCGTCCCCTTGCCCCCACACTTTGAAGAGACCGGGCACCTCGCCGTTCGTCGTGCGCGGCGTGTCTTGCGGAAGATCCACCGGCGTGAAGCTTTGTCCGTCGTAGTGCCAGATGAATCCTTCGCGACCCGCGGCGCCGCCGACTGCGTACACGTCCGTCGGGCTCGTGCCCCACACGCCATAGATCGTTTGGCGCGCGAGGCCGGGTACGGGCAATCGCTCGAACGTGTTTCCGTCGTAGCGAAGGAGGAGCGAATTCGCGCCGGCGAAGAAAACGGGGCCACCGGTGAACGCGTGCACCCACCAGAGATCGCCGCTCACGCCCGTCTGGAGCTCGGTCCACGCCTTTCCGTCGAAGTGGAAGACGAGCGGGCCGGAGCCTTTGTCTGCGCCGGCTAGGTAGACGTCGGTCGACGAGGTTCCGCCGACGGACATGAGCGCGCTCGGGAGCGAGCTGCCGACGATTTCCCAAGTTGCAGGCGTGATGGGCGGTGGCTCGGAGCAATCGCACCCGTGCAGCACACAAAACGCGACCAAGACGAAGCGAAGTGAAGACATGCCATGATTCTTACCCCGCGGCGCGCGTTAGCCAAGTCGCGAACTGCGACGAGAGCGAATCGAACGACTCGCCGTTGCGATTCGTCGCGATGACCTCGTCGCCGTGGACGAGCGAGATGCGCGCGTCGAGATCGATCGGCTCGTCCGTCTTGGGAATGTCCTTCTCGCGTGCGAGCGCGCGCTCCGCGTCCGCGAGCGCCTCGCCGACGTCGCGATTCGAATCCTGAACGAGCGCCGCCGCCGAGAACGGCGCGCCGGTGAGATCCTCGACGAGCGAGAGGAACGTGCGGGAATTTCCCGGGTTCCAGTAGTGCTTCGCGAGATCGGGACCGATGCGCGGGTTGTCCATGAGGTGACCGTCGCGCTTCGAGAAGAACGCGCGCGTCTGCTGCACGGCCATCTCCGCGAGGACGTAGCCGTGGTAATACGCCGAGCTCTCGCCCGAGATGAGGTGCGGAATCGAGAGCGTCGGCCGCGGATTCTCGGTGAGGAACAAGAGATCGCGTTCGATCTCGCGCGTGCGTCGCAAGATCGTTCGAGCATCGAGCTCCGAGTCCGCGAGCTCGTAGAGCATGCGCTCGACGTATGGAACGACGAGGAGCTGCCGGACGTTGTTCGCCGCGTAGCGTTGCTTGCGCGACACGGCTTCGTCGAGGAGCGCGCGCGGCATCGCGCCGCCGTTCTTGTCCTTCGCGTAGCGCGCGCGCCAGTCGACGTCGCTGACGAGGCTGTCCAGGAACATCGATTGCGTCTCCGCATACGCGACGGACGTCGGCGCGAACTCCTGCGAGAAACACGGAGCGGGCATGAAGATGTTCGAGAAGTGCGCGGCGTGCCCGCCCTCGTGGAACAAAGTCTGGAGCGCGACGTACCCCGCGCCGATTTGTCCGGGCGTGCCGAGCGACGTGAAGTTGATCCGCGACGGCCGATACGTCCCGCGATCGACGAAGCCCGGAAAGGGTCCGTGCATGAAACCGTTTTCGTATTTTCCGGTGCGCGAGATGAGATCGAGCGTGAGCTCCGCGCCGTGGTAGCGAATGCCGAGCCGCATGAACGAACGACCCCAGCGCGGGACCGCCGACTCGAACCCGAAATACGGATCGAGCTGCGCCGTCAGCGAGCCCGACGTGAAGAACCCGAAGTTGTGCGCCGCGTCGGCGCCGTCGCCTTTTTCTTTTTGGAGGCCCGCGATGGCGCGCTTCGCCGCGTCGCGCGTGCCGCGCTCGAGCTCATCGAGCATCGCGAAGAGCTTCTTCTTTCCGAAGCCTTCGTTCCGCGAGACTTTGTAATCGTAGTAGTCCTCGTAGCCGAGCATGCGCCCGAGCCTGTTTCGCGCGCGGAGGATCTCGAGGAAGCCGTTCTCGAGGACGTGCGTCTCGATCTCTTTCATCCCCGCGTGCGCGGCGCGGCGGATGCCTTCGTCTTCGTTCGTGCGGATCTCGAGCGCGAGCTTCAAGTAGTCCGAATCGACGCGTGCGCCGCTCTTCGGATCGCCGTAGCCGAGCTTCATCATCGCGCGCGAGCGCTCGAGCGCGCCCTCCTTCACGATGAGATCGTTCGCGATGCGTTTCGCTTCGTCCTTCTCGATGACGTTCGCTTCGAAGAAGAGCTTCCACCCTTCGAGCCCGACGCGATCGTCTTTGTCGAGATCGCCGCGACCGAGCTCGCCGCGCACCTTGACGAGCCACGCATCGTCGCTCGTCAAATCGCGGAGCTCGATCTCGGCCTTCTCGAACGTGCCTTCGACGTACGCGTGGTGCCCCATCTTCTGCGCCCAGAATGCGTCTTCCTTCGCGACGTGCGCGGCGAGGTAGCGCGCGTTGAGATCTTGAAGCGTTCGATTCATGACTACGCTCCTCCGCCCCAGCCGCGGACGATCTTCACGAGCTCGTCGACGACCGCGGGTTTGTCCGCCAGATCCGGATTCGGCGGCATGAGCTGGCTCTTTCCCGCCGCGGGTCCGCCTTGGACGATCACCGCGTGAATCTGCGCGTCGCTCACGGACTTCTGCCACTCCTTGTTCGTGAGATCGCGCGGCTTCGGGTTGAGCGTCGCCGCGCTCGGCCCGTCGCCCTTGCCCGCCGCTCCGTGGCACATTCCGCAGCGCACCTGCGCGAGCGACTTCGCTTCGTCCGCGGGCGACTGCGGCGCCGTGGCGGTCGCCTTCGCCGAGACGGACGCCTTCGGATTCGCCGTATTTTCAGGCTTGTTTTCATTGCAGAATGCAAGCATCAGGCACGACATAAGGAGAGCCAATCGCATGGCGCGGCATCATACCCGATGGCAGTCACTGCGCGGCGAACGACGCGCCGGCGGTCACCCAGCAGGCTTCCGCAGAGGGGTGCGTCGCGCCAGCCACGACCGAGCTCGGCGGAGCCGCGAGGTCCTCGATCGTGACGAACGACCATCCGCCGTTGACGGAGAGCGTGTCGAAACCCGAGAGCGGCGTCCAGTTGTCGTTGCCGGGGTACTCGTCGGCGATCATCGCGACGACGAGGTTCGTGCAGCCCGTCGTGGAGAGTGATGGGAGCGTGATGGTGCTCGACGAAGAGGTCGCGCTGCTGGCGTTCGAAGTCGTGAACGCGAGCTTGCCGGCGCTGACCGCGTACTCTGCGACGGTGATCGTGAGGTAGTCCGGCGAGCCGTTCGTCGAGAGCTTGATGACGTCGTTCGTCACGTTCGTCGGGACCGTCGCGTAGGCGATGCGAGCGCGCGAGCCCCACGGCGCCGCGTCGGTGACGCAGGTGTAGTTGTCGATCTCGTCGAGGAGCGTCCATGGCGTATTGGCGCTGTCGGACAGCGAGATCGTGCCGAGGAACTGCGCGCCGAGCAGCGCGACGACGAGGTGCCCAGCCGTGAGGCTCATCGTGACGCTGACGTCTTGGTTCTCCGACGAGCCCGGGTTCGTCGCGACTTGCACGCGCGAAATCGTCGGGCAACTCGCGTCGATTGGCCCATCCACGCCCGGCGCATCGTTCGGCGGAGCGCTCTCGCTCGGCGCGTCCGTCGCGCTCGCATCGCTGCTCGTCGTCAGCCCGGAGAGATCCGGAAAAAGACCACACGCCGCCATGGATGCCCCCAGCACGATCGTGACCGATCGAGGCCGCATCGTTTCACGCTATCAGACGCGCCCCGTGACGACGCAGCTTTCCACGGCCGAGCTCACTCGTGCTTTGGGGCCGGCGCAGCGCTGCCGCTTCCAGCCGGAGCCGGCGCGGCTTCTTCCTTTTTCTCTTCCTTCTTCACGGGGTTCTCCCAGCTTCCGGGCGCGGAGTCGCCCGACTGGAGGAACACGCGATTGCCGCTCTGCGTGTCGAGCTTCTCGCGATAGCTCACGTCGTTCAGCGTGAGCGCGAAGAAGACGCCGATGAACGTGACCGCCGCGATGAGGATGAGCGAGTTGAACTTGTTGTCGTCCTTCAAGTGCATGAAGAACGTGCAGACGAGCGCCGCTTTGATCGACGCGATGATGACGGCGACCGCGAGGTTCGCCTTGCCGAGGTGAATCGCCGCGACGCCCACGGTGAGGAGCGTGCAGAAGATCAGCGCGACGAAGACGGCGCCATAAAGCTTGTACGACCCGATGTGCGCGTGCACTTCGTCCGCGCCGTAGGGCCCTTCTTCGCCGTGATCGTGATCGTGATCGTATGGATCGTGATCATGGTCGTGATCATGATCATGATCGTGATCGTGACCCTCTTCCTCGTGCTCTTCGTGCTCTTTTTCTTCTTCGGTCATGGCGGTCAGCCCTTGTGGCCAGGCGGCACGTAGTCGATGAGGTACATCAGCGGGAAGAGGTAGATCCACACGAGGTCGACGAGGTGCCAGTAGAGCGCCGTCACGTCGACCGGAGTGAAATACCGCTTCGAGAAATCGCCGCGGAGGTTGCGCTTCAGGATCCAGATCCACACGCCGATTCCGATGATGACGTGGAGCGCGTGGATGCCCGTCATGATGAAGTACAGCGAGAAGTAGACGTGCGTGTGATCCGGCAGCTCCTCGGCGGGCGAGTGGTGCCCGACGAGCGGCTGGAACGTGAGCATGTCGCGCGGCGTGCCGAAGAACGACCCCGGCAAGAGGCCGTGCTCGAACTTCGCGTGGTACTCGAAGTACTTCACGACCAAGAAGATGAACGCGCACGCGATCGTGAGGACGATCCACATCGACGTCTCGTTCTTCTTGCCGAGCTGCGACGAACGGACGCCGAGCGCCGCGGTCAAGCTGGAGAAGAGGAGAACGCACGTGTTCGCCGCGCCCATCGTGCGATTGAGCTCGTGCGAGCCCGCCGCGAACGCCGCGCCGTACCACGTGCGGAAAATCGCGTAGGCGACGAAGAGCCCGCTGAAGAAGAGCAGCTCCTGCCCGAGGAACGCCCACATGCCGATCTTCGCCGCGTCGAATTGCTGCGCGGGCGTGTCCCAGTGGTGTTGCAGCCACTTGGGATGATCGCCGTGGTGCTCCTCCCCGGCGTGCTCGTGTTCGTCGTGTTCCGCTGCCGCTTCAGTCATGGTCAATCCTCTGCGACTTCCGCGTCGGTCGCGAGATGGTAGTCGTACGGGCCGCGCGTGAAGACCGGTTGCTTCACGAAGTTCTCGAGCGGCGGCGGCGTGGGCGAGCCCCACTCGTAGCCCGCGCTGTTCCACGGGTTGCGCGGCGCCTTCTTCCCGTTCCTGAGCGACTGGATGAACATGAAGATCATCCAGAACCCGCCGATCGCGAGGATCCACGAGCCGACCGTCGAGACTTGGTGGAGGAACGTGTACTGCGGCAGGTAGTCGTAATAGCGACGCGGCATGCCGCGCGAGCCCAAGACGAACTGCGGCAGGAACACCGTGTTGTAGCCGACGAAGATGACCCAGAAAGCGCGCTTCGCTGTCGCCTCGTCGTACATCTTGCCGGTGATCTTCGGCCACCAGTAGTGGAGGCCGCCGAAGAACGCGAAGACCGTCGAGCCCACCATGACGTAGTGGAAGTGCGCGACGACGAAGTACGTGTCGTGGAGGTGGATGTCCGTCGCGAGCATCGCGAGGAACAAACCCGTCAGGCCGCCGATGCAGAATTGAAAGAGGAACGCGAGCGCGTAGAGCATCGGCGACGCGGTCCAGATCGAAGCCTTGTAGAGCGTGCCCGTCCAGTTGAAGACTTTGACGCCGCTCGGGATGGCCACGAGGAACGTGAGCGCCGAGAACACCATGTTCGCGTACTCGCTCATGCCGCTCGTGAACATGTGGTGCGCCCACACGAGAAACGAGAAGAGCGCGAGCGCGAGCGAGCTGATGAAGACCGCGCGGTACCCCATGATCTTCCTGTGCGAGAACGTCGCGAGGAGCTCGTTCACGATGCCCATCCCGGGCAGGATCATGATGTAGACGGCGGGGTGCGAATAGAACCAGAAAAAATGCTGGAAGAGGACCGGGTCGCCGCCCTTGTGGGGATCGAAGATGCCGATGTCGAGCGTGCGCTCGAGCACGAGCAGGAGCAGCGTGATCGCGAGGACGGGCGTCGCGAGGACTTGGAGAATGCTCGTCGCGTAGATCGCCCACAGAAACAAAGGCAGACGCGACCACGTGAGGCCGGGCGCGCGGAGCTTGTGGATCGTCACGATGAAGTTCACGCCCGTGAGGATCGAGGAGAACCCGGCGATGAACGCGCCGAGCACCATCGCCGTGACGGCGCCGTTCGTCGTCGTCGAGTATGGCGTGTAGAACGTCCAGCCGGTGTCGACCGCGCCGTTGATCATCGAGAAGATCGCGAAGCACGCGCCGAGGACGTAGATGTAGTAGCTCGCGAGGTTCAATCGCGGAAACGCGACGTCCTTCGCGCCGAGCATGATCGGCAAGACGAAGTTGCCGAGCGCAGCGGGCACGGCCGGGATGATGAAGAGGAACACCATCACGACGCCGTGGAGAGTGAAGATGCGATTGTACGTGTCCGGGTCCATCAGCGTGCGGCCCGGCATGAAGAGCTCGGCCCGGACGAGCAGCGCCATGATCCCCGCGAAGAGGAAGAAGACGAGGACCGAGACGAGATACATGATGCCGATACGCTTGTGGTCGAGCGTAATCAGCCACGACATGATGCCCTTCTTGACGTGCAAATAATCGACGCCGGGCTCTCCGCCGTGATCCCCGTGACCGTGTTGATCTGTGGTGATGGCTGCCATGGGTAATCTCGCCTCTTCTACTGCAAGGACTTCATGTACTCGATGATCGCGTCGACCTGCTTGTTCGACAGCTGATACGGCGGCATGACGGGGTTGAAGCCGAGCACGACCTTCGCTTGCGGTTTCGCGATCGACTCGTGGACGTAGGCCTCATCGGCCGTCGTGCTTCCCATGCCGCCCGACAGCGCGGCGTTGAGCTCGACGGGTTTGCCGAACATGCCCTTCCACGTCGGACCGGTGCCTTTGCTGCCGTCGACGGAGTGACACGTCAAGCACGCGTTCTCCTTGTAGAGCTTCTTGCCCCAATCCGCGTCGCTCATGCCTTCGGGTTTCTTCGGGCCCTCGCGCAGCATCTTGTCGAACTCTTCCTGCGAGACGACGTGGATCATCGCCATCATCGCGGAGTGTCCGCCGTGGGGCGCGCCATCGAGCGCGGGCTCCGGATAACCGATGGGCGCGCCGCAGTACTCCGCGCAGTAGACGGGTGTGTCGCCGAGCGAGGTCGGCGTGAACACCATCGTCGTGAACATGCCGGGGACCGCGTCCTTCTTCACGCGCGCGCCGGGGACGTAGAACGAGTGGAGCACGTCGGCGGCGGAGATGACGAACTTCACTTGCTTGCCGACCGGCAAATACAAGTGGTTGTTCTCTTGGCGACCGTTCGGATACGTGAACGTCCAGAACCACTTCTGTCCGCGCACGCGAATCTCGAGCGCATCGGGCGCCGCGATCGCTTGCTTCATGAACGCCTTGAAGCCCGCGTGGAACAAGAAGATGACGAAGAAGATCGGGACGACCGTCCAGAAAATCTCGAGGCGCGGGAAGTGCGGCGTGTCCATGCGCTTGTCGCCGGGCTTCCGCTTGTAGATGCGCACCCAGTACAGCATCAGCCCGGTGATGATCACCGTGAAGAAGACGCTGACGTAATAAATCATGTTGTACAGCCAATCGACCTCACCCGATTCGGCGGCGATGGCCGGCGGGAGATCGAAGGCTGCAGGCGGTGGAGTGAGAAGGTGGTGAATCATGGCGTCTGTTCCGCGATGCGAGGTGAAACGTCCGTCGTCTTCTTGCTGCGCCGCTCCTTGAGCCACATGCCGCCGATGAACGCGGCGAGGAGCAGCACGGTCAGCCCGCCGCCGATCTCCATCACGTGCGTCGCGAGCAGCGCGTATTTCCGCTGGTGCGGGTCGTAGTGGTAGCAATAGAGCTTGATGCGATCGATCGTCGTGATGTTGTGGCCCTCGGACGCTTCGAGCAGACCGAGGCTCATGTCGTTCGGCGCGAACTCGATGCCGTAGAGGTATCGCGCGACGCGTCCGTTCGGCTTGAGGAGCATCACCGCGGCTGGGTGGGCGATCTCGCCGTCGATGTCTTTGTGGAACTTCCAACCGACGGCGTCCGAGACGCGGTGGACGTTTTGATCGTCGCCCGTGAGGAAGTGCCAGCCGCGCGACGCGCCTTCGCGCGCGTACGACGTCATCGTTTCGTTCTTCTTGCCGTTCGCGATGGCGACGGTGTCGCGCGCGTCGATGCTCAGCGTGACGACCTCGAACTCGTTGCCGACGGTCCACCGAATCGCCTTGAGCGAGTCGAGCACCGCGTTCTGCACGAACGAGCAAAGCGTCTTGCACGAGTGGTACGCGAGGACGAGCACGACGGGCCGTTTGCCGTCGACGAAGTCGCCGAAGCGAACCATCTTGCCTTGTTCGTCTTTGAAGATCGCGTCGAGCGGGACTTGGCCGTCGAGCTGCTCGCTCACGCCGACGTCATCGAGCACGGCTTGCGGGGTCTCTTGACCGCCCGTCGCGCCCGCGTATTGAGCGAACGCCGGTGTGGTCGCGAGAAGCGCAAGAAGCACGACGAGGACGACGCGGAGGCTCACTGCTACTTGCCTCCGTCTTTCGTCGCGTCGAGGTGTTGGATCACGTGTGGAGCGCCCGCGTCTTTCGGCGGTGCGCCCGCGTCCGTCGCGGTGGTCGCGCCCGCGTCGCCGAGCGGTGCTTGCGGAGGAGGCGGCGCGATCGTCGTCACTTGTGGAGGGAGGTGAACTTGGTGTTGGAGCTTCGTCCAACCTTTGAGCGGCTCGATGTCATCGGAGGGTTGCGCCGTGATGAGCGGGTCGGCGTTGTCGCGTCCCTTCGATGCGAGCGTTTGCATCGCGACGCTCACCGGGATGTTTCCGTTCTCGCCCTTGTCGAGCGCGGCGTGTTGATCCGTGCGCGTCTTGTCGAGGAGCTCCGTCTTCGGCAAGAGGCCGTGCTCGTAGTTTTCGACCATGTCGAGGTAGTAGCTGTCGAGCACGAACTTGATGCCCACGAGCAGCGACACCGACACGATGCCGATCGTGAGCAGCATGCGGACTTTGGGCCGTGTGTCTTCGGAAGCCATGGGAACCTATGCGTTGACGAAGTGAACGGAGCGTTGGAGCCGTGGATCGCCGACCGGAAGGATCGGGTATTCGGTCATGCGACGGAACGCGACGGCGAGGAAGATGCCGACGGGTCCGAAGAATCCGCACACGTCGACGAAGGCCAGCGTGAAGTTCGAGCCCTGGTGCGGAACGTTCGGCATGATGAGCCAGTAGATGTCGATGATGTGCATCGTCAGCAGCAGCGTGGCGCCCAAGCGCAACATGCCGAGGTTGCGCTTCACGTTGCGCGACATGATGAAGACGAACGGCAACATGAAGTGGAGCCCGACGAGCGCGAGGCTCACGTTCTTCCACATCCCGCCGTCCCAGCGGTGGTGATAGAAGGTCACCTCTTCGGGGATGCTCGCGTACCAGATGAGCATGAACTGCGAGAAGCAGACGTACGCCCAGAAGCACATGAAGCCGAAGAGGAGCTTGCCGAGGTCGTGGTAGTGCTCGACCGTCACTTCCTTCACGAGCAAGCCGTTGCTGCGGAAACCGAGGAAGACGAGAATGAGCGTCGCGAAGACGCACACCATCGAGCCGGCGAAGAACGTCACGCCGAAGATCGTCGAGTACCACGTTGGATCGAGCGCCATGATCCAGTCGAACGCGGCGAACGTGAGCGTCAGCACCATCAGCACGATGCCCGGCGCTGAGAAGCGCGCGAGCTTCACCGTCAAGCGGAGGTCTTTCGTCTTGTCCTGATCCGTCGACCACTTGAGGAGCGTGAAGCCGACCGCGTACCAGATGATGAAGTACGCGATGAGGCGCGCGAAGAAGAACGTCTGGTTCAAGTACCAGCTCTTCGCCTTCATCACCTCTTCGTGCTCGACGTGATCGGCGCGCTCCTCGGGGCCGCGGCCCACTTGAACGTGGATCGGCGTGCCCGACATCGGACCGGTGCCGACGCCCGAGTGACCGTGAAAGTCACCGGGTGGCATGCCGGGTCCGCCGCCTGGTCCGTGCGGGTTCCCGCGCGGCGGGCCGCCGCGACCGGGCCCACCGAGGCCCCCGTGCGGTTGGAACTGGAAGTCGTTCGACGCGAGCTCGTAATCGTGCGGGTCGACTTGCGGCTCGAGGGCCGCATGTTCTTTCGCTTGATGCGACTCGCCCTTCAACCACTCGCCGAAGAGCGTTCCGCGCATGAGGAGCACGGGGATCACGAGGATGATGAGCACCCACGACGACGCGCCGAAGATCTCCGCGACGCGGCGCACGACGATGCCCCAGTTCCCGTTCGAGAGGTGATGCATCATCACGAACATCATCGAGCCGATCGCGAGCGTGAGCGCGCAGATGAACCCGAAGAGCCACGCATACGCGAAGCGCGTGTGGTCTTGCGCGTAGTAGGAGTAGCCCGCGCCGATGGTTCCGGCGAGCCCGAATCCGGCGCACGTCTTCCAAACGCTCGCCACGGGGTGGCTTGCGGGAATGCGGAACGCGTCGGCGGGATCCTTCTCGGCCTTCTTCTTCTTTTCTTTTTTCTCTTCGGGCTTCTTCTCGTCAGAGGCCTTCTTCGTGTCGGCCTTCTTTTCGTCGGCCTTCTTTTCGTCGGCCTTCTTTTCGTCGGACGCCTTCGTCTCGGCGGCAGCCTTCGGCTCCTCCGATTTTTCCTCGGACTTCGAAGATTCCTCTTTGGGATCTTTCTCGTCGGTCACGGCTTCTTCTCCGCGCTCTGCTGGCTCAGTTGGAGGGCGCGCACGTACGCGACGATCGCCCAGCGATCGAACGTCGGAATTTGCGGGCCGTAGGCGGGCATGTTGCGAAGACCGTTCTCGATCGTCGCGTAGATCTGACCGTCGGGGACGTGGCGGAGGCGATCGGAGTGGTACGTCGGCGGTTGCACGAAGCCGTGCTTGACGACCATCCCCTGCCCCGAGCCGTCGAGCCCGTGGCACGCCGTGCAATAAATCCCGAAGCGGTCTTGTCCGCGCGCGAGCGTGCGATCCATTCCGCCGAACTTGTCGATCGCCTCTTGCGGGATGTTGAGCACGTAGCCCGTTTCGTCTTCGAGACGACCGTGCGCGATGCGCGGGTCGATCTCTTGCTCGCGCGAGATCGTGCCTTCGACCTGCGGGCGCATCGCGCGGTTGTCCGAGAAGAACTCACCGGCCTGTTGCATCTCGTACTTCGGTTGGTCGTACATGTTGCGGATCGGGACGATCGGCGGGTCTTCCGACGTCTGACCGCGACACGCAGCGAGCGCGAGCGCGCTCATGAGCAGCATCGTCGTTCTCATGCGTGATGCTCCTCTTCTTCTTTTTCTTCCTCGACGGGCTCCTCGACGAGCTCGAGGTGCGCGGGGTGCGTCGACTCGAGCACCGCTTTCGTTTCGGAGAGATCGAACTTCGGATCTTCCGCTTCGATCGAAATGAAGAACTTGTCGTCCGACGCCTCGCGGAACGTCTCCGACTCGAACACCGGGTGGTGATGGCGCGGGAGGCGGTTCAAGTGGAGCATGCCGAAGAGCGCGCCGAAGGCCGAGATAAGCACCATCAGCTCGAACATGATCGGGACGCTCGACGGAAGCGTGAAGCCGGGCTTGCCGCCGATGACGAGCGGGTAGTCGACGCCGCCCATCCACCACATCATCAAGTACGCGCACGAGATGCCGGTGAGACCGCCGAAGAAGACGATCCAACCGACCTTGCTGTCGGGCAGGCCCATCGCGTCGTCCATGCCGTGTATGGGGAACGGCGTGTGCGCGTCGAACTTCGTGTAGCCCGCTTTGCGGACTTTTTCCGCCGCGTGCAGCACGTCGGCCGTCGTGTCGTACTTCGCCAAGTAGAGAGCAATTCGACGCTTCGCCATGATCATTCCGCGGGCGACGCCGCTGCCTCCGCGTGTGCCGGTGCGTGCTCTTCGTCGCTTGCGTGGGGATCCGCTGCCGGGAGAACACCCTTCACTTCTGCGATCGCGATCATCGGGACCCAGCGGATGAAGAGGAGGAAGCACGTGAAGAACAACCCGAGCGTGCCCGTGTACGTGCACATGTCGATGATGCGTCGGGCGGAAGTAACCCCACGACGACGGCAGGAAGTCACGATGCAGCGACGTCACGATGATGACGAAGCGCTCGAACCACATGCCGATGTTCACGGTGATCGAGATCGCGAACATGATCGGGATGCTCGTGCGCGCCTTCTTGAACCAGAACGCTTGCGGGATGATCACGTTGCACGTGATCATCGTCCAGTACGCCCACGCGTACGGGCCGAAGGCGCGGTTCATGAAGACGTAGCGCTCGTACTCGTTGCCCGAGTACCCGGCGATGAAGAACTCCATCGCGTACGCGTAACCAACGAGCGAACCGGTGAGCATGATGATCTTGTTCATCAGCTCGAGGTGGCGCATCGTGATGACGCTCTTCATGCCGTAGACGGCGCGCGTCACGAGCATGAGCGTCATGACCATCGCGAAGCCGGAGAAGATGGCGCCGGCGACGAAGTACGGCGGGAAGATCGTCGTGTGCCAGCCCGGCAAGACCGACGTCGCGAAGTCGAACGAGACGACGCTGTGCACCGAGAGAACCAGCGGCGTCGAGATGGCCGCGAGGATCAGGTACATGCGCTCGTAGTTCTGCCAGTGACGGTTCGATCCGCGCCAACCGAGCGCGAGCGATCCGTAGACGAGGCGGCGGACCTTGCCGACGCGGCCCGTCATGCCCATCGCGCGATCGCGCAGGAGCGCGAAGTCCGGAATCAGGCCCGAGTACCAGAACAAAAGCGAAACCGTGAAGTACGTGCTGACCGCGAAGAGGTCCCAGATGAGCGGGCTCTTGAAGTTCGGCCAGATCGCCATCTGGTTCGGGATCGGAAACATGTAGTATGCAAACCACGCGCGGCCGACGTGGATGCCGGGGAAGAGGAGCGCGCAGATGACGGCGAAGATCGTCATCGCCTCCGCGGCGCGGTTGATCGCCGTGCGCCACTTCTGGCGGAAGATGAAGAGGACGGCGCTGATGAGCGTGCCGGCGTGACCGATACCGATCCACCAGACGAAGTTCGTGATGTCCCACGCCCAGTAGACGGGCGCGTTGTTTCCCCAGACGCCGACGCCTTGCCAGAAGAGGTAACCGATCGCCGAGAAGAGGATGCCGGTGAACGTCGACGCGATGAAGAAGGCGATCCACCAGTTGCGTGGCGCCTTCTTCTCGGTGACGCCGCATACGACGTCCGAGATCTCGTGGAAGGTCATCCCCTCTTTCGTGAGGTAGACCTCGCCGATGGCTTTGATGGGCAGGTTGCGGTTGCTCATTTCGGCGCCTCCCCCGAGCTTCCGCCTTCGTGTTTCTGATCGGCGACCTTCGGTTTGTGGAGTGCTGGGCTCGGGTTTCGGATCTTTCCGAGGTGCGTCGTGCGCGGGTGCGTGCCGAGGACGGCGAGGAGCGCGTAGCCGCGCTCGCTGCGCTGGAGGCGCGTCACTTCCGCCTTCGGGTTGTTGAGATCGCCGAAGGTGATCGCGTCAGCCGGGCAGGTTTGCTGGCAGGCGGTCTTGATCTCGTTCGGCAAGATCGCGCGAGTCTCGCGGCGCGCGCCGATCTTGGCTTCTTCGATGCGCTGCACGCAGTACGTGCATTTCTCCATCACGCCGCGCATGCGCACCGTGACGTTCGGGTTGAACGCGAGCTTCTCGGTCTCGGGGATGTTGTCGTACAAATCTTGGACGCGCTGCTGCGCGCCTTCGGGGCCGCGCCACTCGAGGAAGTTGAAGCGGCGGACTTTGTACGGGCAGTTGTTCGCGCAGTAGCGCGTGCCGATGCAGCGGTTGTAGGCCATGTCGTTGAGGCCTTCGTCGCTGTGGATCGTCGCGTTGACGGGGCAGACGTTTTCGCACGGCGCTTCTTCGCACTGCACGCACGCGACGGGTTGGAACGCGACCTCCGGGTCGTCTTCGCTGTCGCCGACGAAGTAGCGGTCGATGCGGATCCAGTGCATCTCGCGGCCGCGGAAGACTTGTTCCTTGCCGACGAACGCGATGTTGTTCTCGGCGATGCACGCGACGACGCACGCGTTGCAACCGGTGCACGCGTTGAGGTCGATCGTCATGCCCCACTTGTGGCCCTCGTATTTCACGCGGTCCCAAAGCGGTTGCGCCTTCGGCGTGGGCGAGCCCGGTCGCTCGAGCTCGCGGTGGAGCGGACCGGTGACGACCTCGTCTTTGCGCGACGTGCTCGGGAAGAGGACGAACGCGGGGTTCGATTTGAACTCGTCGAGCGTCGCGTCGATCGCGAGCGGGCGGCCTTCCATGCGATCGTGATCTTGCGTCTGGACGACCTTGTAGATCTTGCCGGTCTTCGAGACGCGCGCGCCGTCGAGCATGTCCATCGACTTGGACGAGCGCACGGGGTTCACGTTGAAGCCGCGCGTGTTGCCGTAGCGGCCCGCGTTCTGGCGGCCCCAACCGAGCGAGAGCGCGATCGAGTTGTCGGCTTGACCGGGTTGGACCCACGCGACGACTTCGATCGTCTGTGAGCCCTCGCGCGCGATCGAAACGATGTCGCCGCCGTCGATGCCGAGCGCCTTCGCGGTTGCGGGCGAGAAGAGCGCGGCGTTGTCCCAGACGATCTTCGTGATCGGATCGGGCACTTCGAGCAGCCACGGGTTGTTGCCCGATGCGCCGTCGTGGAGCTTGTTGCACGGCGCGATCGCGAGCTCCATGTTCTGCGCGCCGATGGGCTTGCCGAGCGGGACCTTCGTGATCGCGGCGGCGACGTCGGTGAGCGTCGCGTGCGCTTCGAACTGAATCGAGTTCGAGCCGGAGTCGAGGCCGAGACGGAGCGCCGTCTTCCACGCGCCTTCGAAGCGCGATGGAGTCGCTGCGCGCTCGCGGAACGTCGCGCGGACGAGCTCGTGACCGTGCGGAGCTTCGTCGGTGAGGTTCGCGAAGATTTCGATGATCGAGCGACCGTCGTGGAGCGGCGCGATGAGCGGCTGCTGGATCGACCACGTGCCGTCGAACGCGCGGCCATCGCCCCAGCTCTCGAGCTCGTGCGCGAGCGGGATGTGCCACGTGCAGTGCTCGCTCGTCTCGTCGAAGTGCGAGGAGAGGTGGATCGTCGTCGGGATCGTGTCGATCTTCGCGGCGAGCTTGATGTCGCCGGGCGCGTCGTAGACGGGGTTTCCGCCGAGGATGAGGAGGACGTCGACTTTGTTGCCTGCGTCGATGTCGTCGGCGAGCGCTTTGAGATCGCCCGCGAGATCCGCCGGCTCCGTCACGTCGACGACGGGCGCGTAGCTCGCCGTGCGACCAACGTTCTCGAGCGCGGTGTTCATCGCGTGAACGAGCGCGTGGACGTGCGCCGGTTGACGGCGACCCGCGGCGAGCACGCCTTTGCCTTTGTTCGCGACGAGATCCGCCGCGGCGGCTTTGAGGAACGCTTCGGATCCTTCCGGCGCCTTCGCGCCAGCGACCGAGTCCTTGATCGGACCGAGATCGATGCCTTTGTCCGCGAGCTCCGCTGCGAGCGCGCGCGCGAACGCGTCGACGTGCGCGGCGGGGAGACGCAAGCGCTCGTCGGCGTTCGCGCCCGTCACAGTGAGCGTCGGCTCGACGACGTACAAGCGGCTCATCGGATCGCTCGCGCGCTCGATCTTGCGACCGCGCACGAAGCCCTTCGTCGCGTGAATCGAGCCTTGCTCCGTGTGGAGCACGTCGGCGTCGAGCGCGACGATCGCTTTGGCGAAGGCGTAGTTGTATCGCGGGACGACTTGCGTTCCGAACGCGATGCGCCCGCCTTCGCGGACGTTCGACTCCGCGACGGGCGCGTACATGTGAACGCGCGCGTGCGGGAACTTCTCCGATGCGAGCGTGCGAAGGCGCAGCATCGTCGGCGATTGCGACGGACGCACGAGCACGCGGAGCTTCGACCCGCCGTCCGTTTGGAGCGTCTTCAGGATCGCGGCGAACGCTTTGTCGAACGCGGCCCAGTCGCTCTTTTTTCCTTTTTCGCGGACGTCGGTCGAGCGATCGGCGTCGTAGAGATCCATCGTCGCGGCTTGGAGCAGCGAGTCGGCGCCGCCGAGCGACGTCGGATGTTCTTCGTTGCCTTCGACCTTCGTCGGGCGGCCTTCGTGGCTCTCGACGAGCACGCCGACGACTTCGCCGCGACGCGGGAGAATCGTCGCGTAGTGATCGGCGACGCCGGGGATCACGTACTCCGGCGCCTTCGTGTACGGATAAATGTGCTCGACGGGACGGCGAAGGCATCCCGAGGTTGCGAGCGCAGCGGTCGCCGCGCCGAACCCGAAGAGACCGCGTCGCGAAAGCTGGATCGGCGCGAAGAACTCTTTCTTCGCTTCCTCTTTTGCCGCCGCGGGATCGCGCTTTTCGTCGAGGCTCTTCCAGATCGCTTTCGCGTTCGGGGAGATCTCTTCCTGGGGAAACGGTTGCCGCTTGCTCATCGGTGGCACCCGCTGCAGTTCGTGGGGGGATGCACTTCCGGCGGTTTCCAGCCGGCGGGCGCTTGTTCGGGCGTCCAGCTCATGTTGGTGATCTGATCCTTCGGGCGAAGGTTCGGTGTCGGGTTTCTGTGGCACTCGAGGCACCACTGCATCGCGATCGGTTTATCGAGACGCACGACGTCCATTTGATCGATGCGACCGTGGCACGTTGCGCAGCCGACGCCGACCGCGAGGTGCACGCTGTGATTGAAGTAGGTGTGCTCGGGGAGCTTGTGGACCTTGACCCACTGCACCGGCTCGCCGGTCTCCCAGCTCTCGCGGACGGGCGCGAGCATCGCGCTGTCGGTCTTCACGACCGCGTGACACCCCATGCACGTTTGCGTCGGCGGGATCATCGCGTGTGCGGCGCGCTCGACCTGCGCGTGGCAGTAGCGGCAGTCGATGCCCATTTGCCCCGCATGGAGGCGATGGCTGTACGGCACCGGTTGCTTCGGCGCGTACCCGACCTGGAGGTTCTTCGGCGAGAAGTAATACCAAAACACTCCGACGACCGCGGTCATCGCGAATAGACTGCCAACGGCGCCGTAGAGCGGCAGCTTGTTCAGAGCTCGGGGGAAAATTTGCATCGAGAGGCTCGTTGCGACAGCGTCGCTCTCGAGCACGCCGCCCCGACGAATGACGGTGCTCGATGAATCGCGCGCGCGCGATCCAAACGCTCGTTCGCGCGGTCCTTATAGGGGACGCAGGGCTTACCGCACAAGAGAGATTCGCGAGATCGTCCGCGCACGCGAAAGCGCGAAAAGGTTTCGTGGTACACGCGATGGTTGTGCGCGCCGCGCGGATGATCGTCTTCGCCTCGATTCTCGTCTCCGCGAGCGCTCGCGCCGACGATGATGGGCCGCTTCGCGGTTGGGTTGGCGCGGGCGGGAGAAACTCGTTCGGGCTGCGCGATCCGCTGGACGGCGACTTCGGCGTGTACGCGATGGCCGCGGTATGGCTCGTGGACGAGCTCTTCAGCCTTTCGTGCGGCTCGGCTGGTCGCTCGGGCCGGGCGATGCGGGTGCGACGATCGATTCGGTGCGGGGCGGTTTTGGTCTCGCGATCGGATCGGCGCTCGCGAAGGAGCACGTTTGGATCGGCGGCGCCGCCGCGCTCGAGAGCGTCACCGTGTTCACCGAGACCGCCGGGAGCACGCAGACGCAGTGGCTCGGGATGGTCTCGCTCTCGGCCATCGTCTCGTTTCGTTTTTGGCAGCGCTTCTTGGCCGGCGTCGAATTCGGTCCGGATTTTTATCCGCTTCAGCTCATCGCGAAGAGCACGGCGCTCGAGTGGGACGTCGTGCGTTTCACGGCGGGATTGCGGCTCGGCGTGATCCTCGGACCGTCAGTGCACTAGCTCCTCGTCGCGGCTGACGCCGCTCCGGGACGACCTGAGCTCATCGCGCCGATGGCGCGACGAGCTTCTCCGCCTCGGCGTGATGCGAGGGGCAATCGCGCGCGAGCTCGTCGATGTGCACCGACTCGGGCGAGCGCGCGCGATGAAGGACGATCGCTTTCGTGACGACGGTGTCCTCGCCGCGCGCGAATGGATCGCTCGGCGCGATGTCGGCGCGGATCGCGACGAGCGCGCCCATGTGGAACTCGAACTGCGCCGTCGTGACCGTCGCCTTCGTCTCGGGGGAAAATCGCATTTTGAAATCGTCGGCCGAGGGCTCGACGTCGAACGCGCCTTTCACGTCGAAGCGATCGCGCACGTCGCGTGGGGCCATGCCGAGCGCGACGCCGTGGAAATCGGGCATGCGCGTCTCGCAGGCGAAGAGAAAGATCGCCAAGGCGCCAAGGCGCCAAGGGGTCATGAGCAAATCGCGTCGGCGGCGATCGCTGCGAAGAGACCTACGAGATACACGAGCGAGGCTCCGAAGACGCGGCGCGACCAGCGCGGGCTGACCGTTTTGCGAATGCCGAGGAGCGAGACGGCGATGAACGAAGCGCCGAGCGCGAGCGCGGACGCGACGTAAATCCCGTGCGCGACGTGCAGCGGATAGAGGAGCAGGCTCACCGCGGCGAGCGCGCTCGCGTGGCGCACGATGCTGTGACGCGCGGATTCGTCTCCTTCGACATTCGGAAGAACGACGAGGCCCGCGCGTCCGTACTCGAGCTTTCGGAAGAGCGCGATCGCGTGAAAATGCGGCGATCTGCCAGAAAAACAGGATCGCGAAGAGGACGAGCCCGCCGCGTCGACGCGTCCCGTCGCTGCCGTCCAACCGAGGAGCGGAGGGATCGCGCCGGGCACCGCGCCGACCTGAAGCGCCCAGTGCGAGCGCTGCTTGAGCGGCGTGTACGCGAGCACGTAGAGAAGGTTCGCGAGGACCGCGAGGAGCGCCGTCGAGCGCGTTGACGCCGAGCGCGAGGATCGGAACCGCGAGCACCGACAGCGCGACGCCGAACACGAGCGCGAAGCGCGCGGGCATGCGACCCGCCGGGAGCGGGCGATCCTTCGTGCGCTTCATGAAGCCGTCGATGTCGCGCTCGATGAACATGTTGAGCGCGTTCGCGCCGCTCACGATGAGCGCGGTGCCGAGGAGCGCGCACACGGTCGCCGTGCGCGACGCGTGACCCGGTGCCAGCCACAGGCCGCCGGCCGCCGTGAGAAGCACCATCGACGTGATGCGCGGCTTCGCGAGCGCGAGCACGTCGCGCGCCAAAACGCGTGGGGACGCGACTCTTCGGGCGGACGCAACCGACTGCATCTTCGGGCCGTACGCTTATGGAAAACGCGCGCGCGCGTCAAGATGTGAGGAGGCGCGCGTTCTCCGGGACGGCGAGGAAGCTCTTCTTGAGCGACGCGTCGGCGATCGTGCCCGCGCGCGCGAGGAGCTTTTTTCGCCCGGTTTCGCGCACGGTGGCGGCTTCGGCGGAGCCGGCGAGCGTGAGCGCGTCGGCGCGCGCGGCGTAGACGATGGCCTCGCCGGATTCGACGCCCGCGGTCTCGGCGAGCGCGAGCGCTTCCTTCGATGCGTCGAGCGCCGCGGGCGTGTCGCCGCGCGCGATGTGAACGAGCGCGAGCACCGCGAGCGAGCGTGCGCGCGCCGGCGCGACCGCCGCGAGCAAATCGCAGGAGCGCTTTGCTTCGGCGAGCGCTTCGTCGAGCCTCCTCTCTTTGAGCAAGAGCTCGGCGTGATGACACCGGACGCCTCCCTCCATGCGCGCGTTGCCTTGCGCGGTGAACGTCTCGATCGCGCGGAGCTGCTCCGCGATGGCTTCGTCGATGCGGCCCTCGCGCGCGAGCAGGATTCCACCGAGGTGGTGCGCGAGCGCGACGGCGGAGAGGAGACCTCGCGCGTCGGCTTCGCGTGCTCCGCGGTCGAGGCGCGTACGCGCTTCGTCGTCGCGCCCGAGCTCGCAGAGCGCCGCGGCCGCGTTGAGCTCCTGCACGCACGCGGTGCGAAGATCGCCGGCCGCTTCGAACGCGCGCGTGCTCGCGGTGTATCGGTGCATCGTCTCTTCGAGCTCTCCGCGAATGTTTGCTCGGAATGCGTACGCTTGATTCACGCGACCGCGCGCGAGATTGGAGTCCGCGGACGCGTCGGCGCGCGCGAGGAGCACATCGCCGCGCGGGTCGCCGCGCACGATGAGGTGCATCGCCGCGCGGCTGCACGCGGTCGACGCGGCGCCCTTCGCGTCGTCGTGCGGCAGGGTCGCGAGCTTTGCGAGCGCGAGCTCGAACTGATCGGGAGGCCCCGCCGTTCCCGTCGCTGCGGCGAGCTCGGCGACGGCGCGAAAGAACCGCGCGCTGCCTTCGGGCAGAAGATCGATCGCTTCACGCGAGCACGCCGCGGAGCGCTCGAACTCGCCTCGCCAGCGATGCGCTTCGGCGAGAACGACGAGGAGCTCGCCGCGCCAATCGCCCGTCGCGGCCTCTGCGATGGCTCGCTCGCCGAGGTCGACACACGCGCTCAAGTCGTTGGCCTCGAGCGCATCGGTCGCGGAGGACGCGAGCCACCGCGAAGCGCGCTCGGGCTCGCCCGCGCGCGCGAAATGATCGGCGATGACCGGTCCAGGAGCGCGTTGCGATCGCTCGAGGAGCTCGGCGGCGAGCGCGTGCGCGGTCTTTCGATCCGCGTCGGTGAGCATCGAGTACGCCGTGTCGCGGACGAGCGCGTGACGGAACGACCACACGCCCGCGCTCTGCGAGAGCACCTCGCGCTCGGCGAGCCACGCGCACCACGCATCGACGAACTCGACCGACGCACCTTGCCCGTCGTCGCCGAGGAGCACCGCGACGTCGCTCGAGACGAACTGCTGTCCGAACACGCTCGCTGCGCGGAGCACGCGGCGCGCTTCGGGCTCGAGGCTCGTGAGGCGCGACTCGAGCATCGCGAGCGCGGCCATCGGCGCCGCGCCCGTCGCCGTCGCGCGGACGAGCTCCTCGGCGAAGAACGGATTGCCGCCCGCGCGCGTCGCGATGCTCGCGACGAGCTCCGCGTCGATCGCTTGTCCGTCGGCGCCGGCGAGCGCGGACGCGACGAGCTTCTCCATCGCCTTCGTTCCGAGCTTGCCGAGCGCGACGCCCGTCGGCTGACGATCCGCGACGAGACGAAGGAGCGTGTCTTTCGCTTCGGGTCGTCCGAGGAGCAAGATGAAGAGCGGCCTTTCGCGCGCCGCGCGCGCGACGTCGGACAGCGCGCGAACGGATGCGGCGTCCGCCCACTGCAAATCCTCGACGACGATCGCGAGCGATCCGGCCGCGAGCTCGGCGAGGACGAGATCCTCGAACGCGCGACGAACCTGATCGCCCATCAAGAGCGGCTCTTCGCGCGCGACCTTGAGCTGCGGGCTCGGATCCGCGATGGGGATTCGCAAGAGCTCGCTGAGAAACTCGACGACGCGCGGCTTGTCGATCGCGTTGACGCGCGCGCACGCGCGCGACTCGAGCGAGGCGTGCTCGTGGCGCGCGTCGTCGCCTTCCACGATCGCGGCCGCCGAACGTACGAGATCCCCGAGCACGCCGAGCGCGACGCCCGCGCGAGTCGGATCCGCTTGCGCGCTCCACACGCGCGGCGGCGCATCGCCGCTGACGATGCGCGTGATGACCTCGTCGCGCACGCGCGTCTTTCCGATTCCCGGTGGGCCCGTCACCCACACGACGCGCGCGTCGGGCTCGTCGCGGCACTCTTCGAACGTCGACACGATGAGGCCGATCTCGCGATCGCGACCGACGCATCGCGTCTCGTGTCCGAGCAGCGACGTACGCGAATGCGGGCTCGCGCCTTCGCGCAGGAGAACGAGCTCGTCGCCGTCGGGACGGATGACGAAGCGATCGCCGAGGAGCCGCGCCGTGTCCGCGTCGATGCGGATCGACGGCGCCTCGGGGAGCGCCTCGATCGCGGAGCTCTCCGCGATCGACGCGGACGTCGACGCGGCGAGCGCGACGCGCGCGTGGGCATCCGATCGCAACACCGCGAGCGCCGCGCGCGCACCGCGCACCGCGCGCTCGACCGCGGACGTCTCGGTCTGCCACACGCACACGACGCGCGACCCGGCTCGCGTGACCGCCGCGCCGAGCGCTTCGAGCTCCGCGTTCAAACGCGCGCTGCCCGCGGCCGCCGTCTCCGCGACGAGCGCTTGCGACGCGCGCGCCTCCGCGTCCGTGACGGATCGACTGCTCGGAAATGCGGACGGCCCTTTGTCGGTCGTCGAGATCGTCGCGGCCGGCTCGCTCTTCTGACCTTCGCGCGCTTCGAGCACCGCGAGCTCCGACGCGACCGCCGCTGCGCCATGCGGACGCGCCTCCGGATCGCTTGCGAGCATTCGCGCGACGAGACGCACGAGCGCGCTCGGCACGCCCGTGAGGCGCGCCGTCACGCGCGCCGTGTCGCCTTCGAGCATGCGCGCGATCACCGCGACGTCGGTCTCGGCGGCGAAAGGTTTCTCTCCGAGGAGACACTCGTAGATCACGCAGCCGAGCGAGAACACGTCGGCGCGCGGCGTCAGCGGATCGCCGCGCGCTTGCTCGGGTGCGGCGTAGCCGACGGTGCCCGCTGCGCCGCCTTCGCGTCCGTGAACGGCGAGACCGAAGTCGAGGAGCTTCACTTGTCCGTCGGGGAGCAGCATCACGTTCGCCGGCGTGACGTCGCGATGCGTGATTCCCCACGCGTGCGCCGCGGCGAGCCCCTCGGCGACGCGGCGCGCGATGCGGATCGTTTGCGTCATCGGCACCGCGCCTCGCGCGAGGCGGGCGCGCAGCGTCTCGCCGTCGAGCCACTCCGTCGCGAGAAAATCGCTCCCCTCGTCGGTCGTGCCGAACGCGACGCAGCGCACGATGTTCGGATGAACGAGCTCGAGCAGCGTGCGCGCTTCCTGTTCGTTCGCGCGTGCGCGCGTTCGAAAAATCTTCAGCGCGACGTCCGCGCCGCGCTCGCGATCCTTGGCGCGATACACCTCACCCATTCCGCCTTCGCCTGCGAGGCTCTCGATCACGAAACGCGCGCCGACGACGTCTCCGTTTTTTTTCGTCATGTGGACGGTGGGCGAACGGACAACGCGGTTTTTCGCGCGGGCATCGCGATCGCGACTTCGGTGCCCTTGCCTACTTCGCTGCGAATGTCGATGTGACCTCCGATGGCCGTGATGAGCCCGTACACCGCGGACAGACCGAGCCCGCTCTTCGTCACGCCGCTCTTTCCCTTCGCGCGGAAGAACGGATCGAACACGCGCGGGATTTCTTCGGGCGAGATCCCCTGCCCTTGATCGGCGACGGAGAGGACGACGCGATCGCCCTCCTTGCGCACGCTCGCGGAGATCGTTCCGCCGCCGGGCATCGCCTCGACCGCGTTGCGCGCGACTTGATAGAGCGCCTCGGCGAGCGCGGAGACGTGCACTTCGAGCGAGCCGACTTGCGGATCGTACGTGCGCTCGACGACGACGCCCGAGCGCGCGCGGCCGATCGCGCTCTCGAGCGCGAAGTCGAGCATCGCGCCGACATCGGCGGGCTCGAGCACGCCCTCGGCGGCCATCGCGAAGCGGCGAAGTCGATCGACGGTCTTCTTGATGCGCTGGAGGCCCCCGTCGCCGCGTGCGATCGCCGCCTTTGCGAGCTCCGCGTTCGTCGCGAGATCGCGCGTCGCTTGTTGGTTCGACGCGATCGCGATCGCGAGCGCGTTGTTCAGCTCGTGCGCCATTCCGCCGACGAGCACGCGGAGCGCTTCGAGCTTCTCGACGACGATGAGCTGCTCTTGCATGCGGCGAACGCGCGCGAGCGACGCCGCGAGCCGCTCCGCGCGGAGGAACGTGCGAAGCGATCGCTGATGACGCGCGAGCGCGAGCACGACCGATCCCGTCGCCGACGCGAGCACGACGAGATGCACGGGGAGCGGCGACGTGGGGCTCGCGATCAAGAGCGAGCCGTAACACGCGACGCCGCTCGCGGCCGCGACCCACGCGTCGGCCGGGACGACGCCCGCGTAGAGAACGTGCGAGAGCGGAAGCGCGAGGAGATACGGGCTCGCCGCGCCGCCCGTGTACCGCGCCGCAAAACCCCAAGCGATCTGGCTCGCGACCGCCGACGCGCCGTGCACGACGACGAGCGCGCGCAAGTGACGGCGAAGCACGAGGACGAGCACGACGGCGATCGCGAGCACGACCGATGCGCCCGCTTCGGCCATCGTCGCGCGCTCATCGGGTGCGAACGATGCGAACGCGACGTCGACCACCGCGACCGACGCGCCGATGATCGATGCGAGCGCGAGACACGGGACGAGATAACGAAGGAGCGTCGCGCGTCGCTCGGCGATGAAGCGATCGCGCGGCCTTCCGCGCCTCCGCGCGTGACCACCGGCGCGATCCGCGCGATCGCGCAAGTCACCCGGCGCGGGGAGCGAGAAGCTCGAGCGCGGCGCCGGCGGAACCATCCCACCAGCATAGTCGAGTATGTTTTCGGCTGGTCGAGTCGAGTATGAAGCGTTCATGTTTCGCTACTCGATGCTCTTCGTGATCGCAGTTGCTGCGTGCGGATCGCCCGAGACTGGTCACCCGCCTGACCACCCCACCACGCAAGCGAGCGCGTCTGCCGTCGCGAGCGTGAAACCACCCGACGCTCCGCCCGCCGATCGCGACGACGCCGCCATCGCGCGCGCCGGGCAGGAGTACGTCGATCTCATCGTGAAGATTTCTCCCGAGACGGCCACGCAGCTCGGGCTCCACGAACGCGACGCCGACCTCGACGATCGCACGCTCGCGGGCTTCGAGCACGACGTCGGGCTCGAAGAGAAGATGCTCTACGATTTGAAGAAGCGCTTCGCCGAGCCGCGCGCGACGCGCGCCGCGCTCACCGATCTCGCGATCACCGAGCACGCGCTCGCGGTCGACATCAAGATGAAGCGCTCGCAAGACCCGCTGCGTCGAAAGCCCGACACGTACATGGGCCCGATGAACGCGATCTTCCTCATGACGGCGCGCGACTACGCGCCCGCCGCCGACCGCGCGAAGAACGCGCTCGCGCGCATCGAGAAGATCCCGGCGCAGCTCGAAGACGCGAAGAAGAACCTCTCCAATCGGCTCTACGTCCCGAAGCCGCCGAAGGTGTGGACGCAAGTCGGGATCGAAGCCGCGGGCGGCGCGAAGCAGTTCTTCGACGACGAGCGAAAGCCCCTCCAAGACGCGCTGCCGCAAGAGAAGGCGCGCATCGAAAAAGCCCTGCAAATGGCCCAAAAAGCCTATGCAGACTACAAGCAATTTCTCGAGAAGCAGGTCCTCCCGATGGGCGGCGACGACTACGCGGCGGGCGCGGAGACGTTCGACTTTCTCTTGAAGCAGGATTTCTTCCTGACCGAGAGCGCGGAGGATCTCGTCGCGATGGGCCAGAAGATCTTCGCCGAGACCGACGCGCAGATGAACGAAATCGCCAAACGCATCGACCCGAAGGCCAAGTCGTGGCCCGAGGTCGTGGCGAAGGTGAAGTCGCATCATCCCACCGCGAACGACTTGCTCCCGAGCTACCGGCACGAGCTCGAGCGCGCGCGGAAATTCTTGGTCGACAAGGACGTCGTCACGCTCCCCGAAGGCGACGACTGCGAAGTGATCGAGACGCCGCCGTTCCAACGCTCGACGATCACCGCGGCGTACGATCAGCCGCCGCCGTTCGACAAAGTCACGAAGGGATTTTTCTTCGTCACGCCGGTCGATCTGAAGGCCTCGAAGAAAGAACAGGAGCAAATGCTTCGCGAGAACGACCACGGCGATCAGGTCGACACCGCGACGCACGAGACGTATCCGGGTCACCATTTGCAACTGTCAATCGCGCGGCGTCATCCGTCCGTCGTGCGCAAAGCGACGGGACCTGCGGTGTTCGCGGAAGGATGGGCGCTCTACGCCGAGGAGCTCATGAGCGAGCTCGGCATGTACACCGATGAAGAGCGCATCATGCAGCTCGAATGGACGCTCGTTCGCGCGGCGCGCATCGTGATCGATGTCGGGCTGCACACGAAGGGCATGACGTTCGATCAGGGCGTCGCGTTCTTGACCGACAAGGTCCACCTCGAACGCGCGCTCGCCGTGAGCGAAGTGAAGCGCTACACGGAGACGCCGACGCAGCCCTCCAGTTACCTCGTCGGGCGGCAGAAAATCCTCGCGATTCGCGAGCGCGCGAAGCGCGAATGGGGCGCTCAGTTCTCGCTCAAACGCTTCCACGACGCGCTCCTCGCCCACGGGACGATTGCGCCCTCGCTCGTCGAAGAAGAGATGTTCGCGCACTGAACTGGTGGTAAGGTGGGGCGCTTTTTTGGGGAGGGACCTCCTTGACGCAACAAGAAACCGACACCCGCCACGCTGAGGCTCTCGCGCGCGTGGGGACGACCCTTCGCGGAAAGTGGCGCCTCGATTCGCTGCTCGGTCTCGGCGGGATGGCGGCGGTGTATGCAGCGACGCATCGCAACGGGATGCGCGGCGCCGTGAAGGTGCTCGACCTCTCGCTCTCGCGGCTCGAGTCGATGCGCGAGCGATTTCTCCGCGAGGGTTATCTCGCAAACAAAGTGGATCACCCTGGCGCGGTGCGCGTGCTCGACGACGACGTCGCCGAGGACGGCGCGGCGTTCCTCGTGATGGAGCTCCTCGCGGGAAAAACGCTCGAGGATCTCGCGTGCGATCGCGGCGGTCGCTTGCCGGTCGATGACGTGCTCGCGTACGCCGCGCAGGTGCTCGACGCGCTCGGCGCTGCGCACGCGCTCGGCATCGTCCACCGCGACATCAAGCCGGACAATCTCTTCGTGACGACCGCCGGGCTCGTGAAGGTGCTCGACTTCGGGCTCGCGCGCATGCTCGAGAGCGAGCGCACGCCGACGTCGACGCAATCGGGCGTGTCGATGGGAACGCCCGCGTTCATGTCGCCCGAGCAAGCGCGCGGTCGTTGGGATCTCGTCGACACGCGCAGCGATTTGTGGGGCGTCGCGGCGACGATGTTCACGCTCCTCTCGGGACGGATGATTCATCAGGATCAAATGACGGCCGCCGAGATGATCGCCGCAACGTTCACGAAAGAGCCGCCGTCTCTCTCGAAGGTGCTGCCCGACGCAACGCCGGAGCTCGTCGCAGTCGTCGATGGTGGGCTGCGTCTCGAGCGCGATGCGCGTTGGGCCAACGCGAGCGCGATGGGCGCAGCGGTTCACGTCGCGTTTCACGCGCTGACCGGAGCGGACATCCCGAGGACGCCGAGCAACCCGCCGCTCCCGCGGTTGAGCAACCCATCGCTATCGGGTTTTGGCTCGGGTTTTGGCACCAGCGAGCCGCCGTCGTCGCGGGACGTCAACATGTCCTTCTCGCCGACGTGGTCGCAGCGGCCGCATGCGGCCGGTGTGCAGCCATCGGTTCCGCCGATCGCAGCGGCGCCGAAGAGCTCGCGCGCGCGTTGGGTCATCGTCGCGAGCGCCGCGCTCGCGTGCATCGCCGCGACGGCGTGGATGGTAAAGGAGCGGCGCACGGCGGCGAGCGCACCGGATGCCGTCGTGAGCGCGCTGCCGCAACCGTCCTCGGAGGTCGTGACGACGACGGCCGCGACGCAAGCCACGACGACGACGACGGCGATTGCTTCTCCGATCGTGCCGGCCGATGTGTCCGAGTCCCCGCGCGTCGCGAAGAACAAACCGCGCGCGCCTGCCGCGACGCGAGATGCAGCGCGAGATGCGAGCGCGCCGGCCGCGACCGCGGCGCCCACGGCGAACCTGTTCGATCGGCGTTACTGATCGCATGCGCTTTTCGATCGCGGTCCGTGCGCTCGTCGTCGCATCGTGCGTCGCATCGGCCGCGGCCGCGCAGACGCACGACGCCGTCGGCGCGGAAGCGCTCTTTCGCGAAGGGCGCGCGGACGCCGATGCGGGCAACTACGCCGCTGCATGTCCGAAGTTCGCCGCGAGCTACCGCCTCGATCCCACGCAAGGAACGCTCTTCAACTTGGCCGACTGCGAGGAGCGCAACGGCAAGCTCGCGAGCGCGTGGCAACACTTCCATCAGCTGCTCGATCAACTTCCGCCCGCCGACGACAGGCGCGCTTACGTGCAGTCGCACAGCACGGCGCTGGAGCAGCGCGTTCCACGGCTTCGCGTCGTGCTCGACGCGCATGGCGCTTCGGTCGAGCGTGACGGCGCGCCGCTCGGTGACGCGCTCTTGAACGTGCCCGTTCCGATGGATCCCGGCGCGCATCATTTCATCGTCCGCGCGCCGGGGCACGCGGACCGCGTGTTCGAGGTGACGCTCGCCGAGAACGAGCGCCGCGATTTCGCGCTCGCCGTGGGACCCGCCGCGAAGACTCCGACCGTGCAGGTCGCGGCTCGTCCCGTCGTCACGAACACGCACACGCCGTTCACGCGGACGCTCGGGTTCGTCATCGGCGGCGTTGGCGTTGCGACCGCCGCGGTCGGCGGCGTGTTCGGCGGGCTCGCGCTCGCCGACAACGGACAGAGCAACGCATCATGCGCGGGGAGCGTGTGCGTCGATCAGCACGCGGTCGATCTTCACGAGCGCGCGAAGACCGAAGCGAACGTCGCCGACGCGATGATCTTCGGCGGCGCAGCGCTCGCCATCGTGGGCCTGGTGCTCGTGCTCACTTCGCACGCCACCGAGGTGCGCATGGCGCCGAGCGTCGCTGGCTTGTCGATCACGGGGACTTTTCGATGAAGCAGCACGCGAGGCTCGCCGTGCTCGCCGCGATGCTTGCAGGATGCACGCTTCTCGTCGGAACGGAGACGCGCATCGTCGGCGATGCCGGGCTCGACGACGCGATGAACGAGGCGGCGCCGCCCGACGCGAACGCCGAAGGATCCACGGACGCCGCCGCCGACGCGCCACTCGATGTGAACGTCGAAGCGTGCGCGACGATCACGCCGTGTTTGGTCGAAGCGGGCACGTGCGGCGCAGGATGCGTGCAAGCGGACACGACGTGTCGCGCGGGCTGCTCGGGCAGTCCGTGCAAGAAGGCGTGCGATCAAACGGAGACGACGTGTCTCAACGACTGCGTCGTCGCGTGCACCGTGTGCACGACGGTCGCGGGATGCGCATCGCAAGCGGCGTGCGCGGACGCAGCCGCCACGGATTGACGATCAAAAACGGCCGGCGATTCCAAACGGCGAAAGCGAAACGCTCGCGCCCGTTTTCTGCGAAGGCGCGGTCACGTACAAGACGACGCCCGTGACGACGCACACGCCGGCCACGATGAACGTCACGTCCGCAGCCGTGCGGTACGCGATGCCTTCGGATTTCGTTCCGGGGTTCTGGTAGTTCGTCTCGCTCGGCGTGTTGTATTGATTCGCGAGATCGATCGAGTGCACGCCGGCGAAGACGCCGAAGCCGGCGAGCGCGACGGCGCCGCCGAACAAGACGAAGCTCGCGATGCGCTGCGGTCCGGGTCCGTGGGGCGTTTCTTTCTCGACGTGCGGCGTGAGCGTGAGGTCGAGGACCTTCGTACCACCGCCGTCGACCGCGACGTGCCCGCTCCACACGTCGTGATCGCTCGCCGTGGCCTCGAGCTCGTGATCGCCTTCGGAGACGCGGACCTCGACGAAGTCGCTCGATGCGAGCGCGATCGGTTTGTGATCGAGCGAAGCCGTCGAGCCGGCGGGCGCGACGCGCACGCGTATCGTCCCGACGTGCCTTCGCACTTCGGTGAGCGCACCGCGCGCAGTTTGGAGCTCGTCGGGGAGCGCGCCGGTGTCGTCCGCCAAGAAGCGCGTGAGATCCTGCTCGGCCTGGACCCACTCGCCGACGTGCGATCGCGACAAGCCGAGGTCGAGCAAGATGCTCGGGTGCGGAAAGAGCTCGTACGCGCGAACGAAATCGTCGCGCGCCTCCGTCCACTTTTGTTTTTCGAGCGCCGCGACGCCTCGACGAAACGCCGCGCGCGACTCCTGCCTCTGCTGCGATTCGTTCGGCTCCTCGGGGCGCGCGTCGCGATTTTGCGCGCGCGCCACCGTCGCGACGAGCAGGAGCGATGCGATGATCGCGCGACGGAGACCCACGTTAGTTGGGATTCACCGCTCCGAGCCACACCGTCGTCGCGCTCCCGAGATCGCTCTGGATCCAGAACGGCGCGCCACCGACCACGAGGCGAAGGAGCTTGATCGTGAGGTTCAGCTTGTCGCCGTTCTGACCCGTCGTTTGATCGAGTGTGAGCGTGAGCGCGGGCGCGCCTCCGAAGAAGGCGCTCGTGATGTCGACGACCGAGACCGTCCACTTCCCGGACGTCGGCGCGTCGCTGTAGAGATCGACCTCGATCGTCGTCGATGCGCCGACGGCGAGCGCGACGCCTTTCGTCTTGATGGGAACGCCGCCGACGCGCACGGTGATCGTGTCGCCGACGAGAGGCGCGCTGTTGAAGTACGGCGACGTTCCATCGGGCTGACACGGATCGTGATTCGCCGCGGCGGCTTGGTTCGACCACACGCGCTGCACGAGGTGATCGAACCCGGACGCTTTGTAGAACGAGTTCGGAAACGCGGCGCAGAGATCGCCGATCTCGCCGCCCGCGAGGAGCTCCCACGCGTGACTGTCCGAATCCACCGAGAGGTAATCCGGGGTCTGCGATGGGAGCGGATCGGTCGCTGCTTCGACGAGCTCGTGCGACGCCTCCGCGGTCATTTGATCGGCGTTGGTCACGCCGGCGACGGGCGGCGGCGGACAACGCGGGACGATCGCGTAGATGACGTTGACGCTCGACGAGAGCGGATACGAGCTGTGGTAGCCCTGCATCTGGTTGCACGTCGTGTCGAGCCCCGAGGCCACCGTCGTGCCGGCCGGATAAAAGAGCGTGTAGATCGTGCTCGCGTCGGGCTTCGGGAAAGTCGAGTCCGTGTTGATCTTGTTCGTCAGCCACGTCTGCACGTCGGTGTCGCTGATCGTTCCCGCGGGCGCGGTCTCTTGCGCGTGATACGGCGTCTCGTTGATCGCACCGACGCCGTACTCGCCGACCGCGCCGCTCCAATACGCGGGTGCGGAGACGAGCTGCGAGGCGAACGCATCGACGTCGCTCTGCAGCGGATCGCCTTGGAACGAAATCGCCACGACCTTCGGTGATGCGATCACAGATCCGCCGGACGACACGACCTGCGGCATGGGTGCGTGAGGCGCGGCGAACCCGGCGTCGCCTTCGTCGCTCGCGTCGCTGCCTGCGTCGGGCTGCGCGTTGTCGCCACTGCAACCGGAGGCCATGAGCCCGAAGACGAGCCCGAGCCCCACGACCGAAAGAAAGACCCTCACGCTCCTTTAATAGCGCGGTTCGGTCGTGATGTGCGGACCGGTCTGCGCGGGCGGTACGTTTCTGTGGCGGACGACGCGTTGGGTTCGCTTTCCTGCGTCGGGCGCGTCGGGTAGCTCGATGGTCGTCGCGGAAGGCACGGGCGGTTGCGCGATGGGCGCGGACGACGAAGCCGTGCCGATCGCGTCGACGAAATCGGCGGGCGCGGGCGCCGCCGCGTGCTTCGGTTTGTGGAGCGCCATCGCGATCGCGACGGCCGACGCGAAGACGCCGGCGCACGCGACGAACAAACCGAGGCGCGGCATGAACGTGCCCATGCGCGTGTGCGTGCCCGCCGTGAGCGCGGTTTGCGTCGGGTGCGCGTCCGTCACCTCTGCGCCGAGCTGCGCGTGCGGCGCTTCCGTCGCGGGACCGAGCGCGCGCCACGCTTGTTGCATTTCGCGCGCGCTCGCGAAGCGATCTTCGGCGCGGCGCGAGAGCGCTTTGTTCACGAGCGCGTCGAGCCCGGGCGGGATCGCGACGACCGCGTGATCGCGCAGACGCTTCGGGCGCCCTTCGAGCTTCGCCGCGAGGATCGCCATCTGCCCCGTCGCGTCGAACGCGATGCGCCCCGTGATCGCTTCGAACACGACCATCGCGAGCGAATACAAATCCGCGCGACCGTCGACGTCCGACGCGCCGCGGATTTGCTCCGGCGCCATGTACGAAATCGTTCCGACCGATTCGCCCGTCACCGTGAGCTTCGGCCCGTCGCTCGCGTCCATCTTGCAAACGCCGAAGTCGAGGATCATCGCGCGCTCGATGCCGTGGATCTCGAGCGACGGCCGCCATCCGACCGCGGGCGTGTGGCTCGGGATCGTCGGCTCCTCGACTTGCTCGAGAAAAATATTGGCCGGCTTGAGATCGCGATGCACGACGCCCGCGGCGTGCGCATCGGCGAGCGCGGAGAGCACGTCGTCGACGATGCGCTCGACTTCCGGGAAGTGGAGCGCGCGTCGCTCCTTGAGGCGCGTCGCGAGAGACTCGCCGTGAAGGCGACGCATGACGAGGTAGAGCTCGCCGTCTTGCGTGCGATCGACTTCGTAGACTTCGGGGATGTAGATGCTGCGGATGCGACGCGCCGCGACCGCCTCGCGCTCGAGGCGCGCCATGAGCGTGTCGTCGACGATGCGATGACTGACGACTTTGATCGCGACCTCGCGCCCGTCGTCCGTGCGCTTCGCGGCGAACACCTCGCCCATCCCGCCACGCCCAATGCTGGAGGTCAGCAGGTATTTTCCCTGCAACACGGATCCAGGAACGAGCTCCACGGCGCCTGCGAAAGCTCTACTGCATCAAACGCGCTGTGCGCGCAGATCGTTCTTCAAGACCTTGCCCGTCGGGTTGCGCGGGAGCGCGTCGATGAACGCGTACTCGCGCGGGATCTTCGGGCCCGCGATGCGCTCGCGGAGGAACTGCTTGAGCTGCTCGGAGTCGATGCGCTCGCCCGCGCGCGCGACGACGAACGCCTTCACGCGCTCGCCCCACTCGGGATCGGGCACGCCGACGACCGCCGCTTCGAGCACCTGCGGGTGCGCTTCGATCGCGCCCTCCACCTCCGCGGGATACACGTTCACGCCGCCCGAGATGACCATGTCGCGCTTGCGGCCTTCGATGAAGTAACGCCCGTCGCCGTCGCGGCGCGCGAGATCGCCCACGCTGAAGTAACCCGCGTGCATGCTCTCGCGCATGGCTGATTCGTTACCATGGTACCCTGCTACCAACATCGCGTTCTTCACGTAGAGCTCGCCGACCGCGCCGTCTTTCACGGGGTTCTTCTCGTCGTCGAGGAGGAGCACGTCGTTTCCGGACACGACGGGGCCGATGGTGCCGGGCGCGGCGCGCAAATCGGCGGGCGACGCGAGCGTCACGATGCCGAGCTCGGTCGCGCCGTAGAAGTTGAAGACGACGTCGCCGAGGATGTCCATCGCGTCGATCGCGAGCTGCGCGGGGAGCTGCGCGCCGCCGAGGAAGATCGCGCGGAGCGATCGCGTGCGGTGCGCGTGGATGGCGTCCGTGCCGTGCGTGAGGAGACGCTGGAGCATCGTCGGGACCATCGCCGTCGTCGTGACGCGCTCGCGCTCGACGAGCTCGAGGAACGATTCGGGCTTGAAGTCGTCTGCGATGACGACGGTGCCGCCGACGACGTGGGTCATCGTGAAGAAGGCGAACGCGGTCATGTGATAGAGCGGGCACACGCAGAGGTGCACGTCCGTCGACTTGATCGGCGTCGACGCGATGAACTCGAGGATCTGCACGAACATCTCGCGCGGAAACCTGCGCACCGCGCCCTTCGGTTTTCCCGTCGTGCCCGAGGTGTACGTGACGACCGCCGCGGCTTCGTCGTCGCCTTCGATCGTGCGCTTCGCGCCCGAGAGAAGATCCTCGTAGCGCGCGCAACCGGGCACGTCGCCGCCCACCGCGACGAGCTTCTCGTGCGGCACGGTGATCTGCGGGAGCGCGTGCTCGATCGTCGGCCACAATTCGTGGTCGAAGAAGATGAAGCGCGCGCCCGAGTTGTTCGCGAGGTATGCGAGCTCGTGCGGCGTCGATCGCCACGACACCGCGACCGCCGCCGCGCCCGCGCGCCCGGCTGCCGCGCCGATCTCGATGAACTCGGGGCGGTTCTTCATCATCACGAGGACGCTCTGTTTGCGCTCGAGCCCGCGGTCGACGAGACCCGACGCGAGCCGATCGAGCCTGTCGTCGAGCTCGCCGAACGTGATCGACCGACCGCGGAATCGAATCGCGACGCGACCCGGATGGTTTCTCGCGTGGATCGTGTAGATCGCGGACGGGTTTTGGTACTCGCGGTTCAGCGAGCGCGCCATCTCGACGAGGCCGCGCGGCCGGAGCTCCCAAATCGCCCCCGTGTTCCGCCCCATGTGCCATGCCGCACGCGCGCGCGCGGGTACGTCCGCGATGCGCTTGCGCATGTCCTCGAGCCTCGACGCCATGTACGATGCTTACCATGGACGGTTCGGAGAAGCGCCAAGCCGACCGCGCTGCCATCACGCTGCGCGTCGACTACAAACGGCTGAACACTTTCTTCGCGGACTACACGAAGAACATTTCGAAGGGCGGGACGTTCATCAAAACGGCGAAGCCGCTCGACATCGGAACGGAGTTTGTCTTCGTTCTCTCGCTGCCCGCGCAAGACACGCAGCTCAAGCTTCGCGGAAAAGTGATTTGGGTCAACGCCACCGCCGACGCGACGAAAACCGGCGACGACGCCATCCCCGGCATGGGCATTCGTTTTCTCTTCCAAGACGACAGCGAGCGGCAAGCGCTCGACGACATCGTCGAGAAGCTCATGGCCGACGCGCTCGGCGAGCACATCTCCGGCAAGCTCCTCTCGCGCAAACCGGACGAATGACGAGGTCGTCGGTCGTCGCTTGCGCGTGCCTGCTCGCGTGTGGAAAGCCGAGCCCGACGGCCACCACGACGGTGGCGGCGAGCGCGTCCTCGTCGGCGACGCCCGTCGCATCGATCGCCCCCGTCACGCGCACGGTCAGCGGAACGGTCGCCGGCGCGGCGTTTGAAAGCAAAGACGCGATCTCGTCTTACAAGCACGGAATGATCGTGTTCGCGGGCCTGACGATCGCGACGTTCGTCGATGCGTGCGCAAATGTGAAGTCACCATCGGGGCCAACCGTGAAGCTCGCGTTCACGCGCATGTCGGGTGCGATCGCGCCCGGCACGTACGAGCTCACGCGCGCCATGAGCCCGATGTCGGTCGAAGCCAATTTCTACGGCCCGAAGGGCGCGCTCGTCGAGAGCGCCACGCGTGGGACCGTCACGATCGAAGCGATCAGCGCGACGTCGATCCGCGGAACGCTCGACCTCGTCTTTGCGCATGGGTCGGTGAAGGGCGCATTCGACGCGCCTGCCTGCGCCAACTATTGACCTGTTGGCGTAGCGGCATTTCGTACCTACGATCCAACGCATGGTCGACTTGGAAGCCGAGATTCGCCGCCTCAAGAAGGAGCGCAACGCCGTCATCCTCGCGCACTACTACCAAGAGAGCGACATCCAAGACGTCGCCGACGTGATCGGCGACTCGCTCCAGCTCGCGCAGGCCGCGAAGAAGACGAACGCCGACGTCATCTGTTTCGCGGGCGTTCACTTCATGGCCGAGACGGCGAAGATCTTGAACCCCGACAAGATCGTCGTCGTGCCCGATCTCGACGCGGGCTGCTCGCTCGCCGACGGTTGCCCCGCGGAACGCTTTCGCGCGTGGCGCGAGCGCAACCCGGGCGCCGTGTCGATCACGTACATCAACTGCTCTGCCGAGGTGAAAGCGCTGTCGGACTACATCTGCACGTCATCGAACGCCGAGAAGATCGTGAACGCCGTCCCGAAGGACAAGACGATCCTCTTCGCGCCGGACAAGAACCTCGGTCACTGGCTCGAGAAGAAGCTCGATCGCCCCATGAAGCTCTGGCAAGGTAGTTGTATAGTGCACGAAACGTTCAGCGAGCGGAAGCTCGTGGCGCTGAAGACGCGGCACCCCGACGCGGAGATCCTCGCGCACCCCGAGTGCGAAGACTCGATTCTTGAAGATGGCCGACTACATCGGCTCGACGACGGGCATCTTGAAGTACGCGCTCGCGAGCCCGAAGAAGGAATTCATCATCGCGACGGAAGCGGGGATTTTGCACCAGATGCAGAAGCAAGCGGAAGGCTCGGGCAAGACGTTCATCCCCGCGCCGCCCGAGGCGAGCTGCTCGTGCAACGAGTGCCCGTTCATGAAGAAGAACACGCTCGAGAAGGTGTATCTCTGCCTCCGCGATTTGCAGCCGCGCATCGAGATGTCCCCGGAGCTCCTCGAAAAGGCGCGCGTGCCGATCGATCGCATGCTCGCGCTGAGCTAACCGCGACGCAACCACGCTTCGATGCACGCAGTGTGGATGCCGCCGTCCGCGTCGGACCAATGCACGGCGGTTCCCGCGCGATAGCGCTTGCCGCATACGGCGCAATCGCCGCCGAGCGGGCTCTCGATGATCGGCGGAACGACCGCGCGATTTTTTTTCGAGCTCGGTCGCTTCGGTTTCGGTGTCGGGCGCGGCGTCTTGCGACGCACGTCGCGCTCGCGCACTTCGAGACCGTGCTCGCGGATCAATTTCGCAGCGAGGAGCGCGGCGTTGCGCGCTTCGTGCATGTTCGACGAAGCGCTGAGCGCAAGGAGCTTGTTGACGCGATCGACGACGCTGGCCATCGGCCGTAGGATATCTCCATGTCCCGTCGCCGTTCCTTGCTTCGCTTGATCGCGGTGTCGCTCGCGGTGAGCGCGGTCTTCGTCGCGTGCGGCGCGCGCACCGGTCTCTACGAGCCGACCACCCCGTTCGACGCGACCACGGACCAGACGATCGATCACACCGGCGACGGCCCGCTCATCGAAGGCGGCCCGCTCGATGTCGTCACGGACTGCCCCGACTCGAGCACGTACTGCGAGCCGAACGATCTCGGCTATCTCTACGCGTGCGGCGTGCGCGTCTTTCAATGCAGCTCGCTCGAGCAATGCGAAGAAGGAAAATGCGTGAACCCGTGCGTCGACACGCTCGGCCAAGACACGTCGAACGGCTGCGAGTTCTACATGGCCGAAATGGACATGACGCCCGAGGCCGCCGGCGTTTGTTATGCGATCTTCATCGTCAATCAGTGGAAGACCGGCGAGCCGGCGAAGATCCAAGTCGATCTCTCCGGCACCGTGCTGCCGATCGATCAATTCGCGCGCATCCCGAGCGGATTCGGCACGAGCGTCGTTTACAATCCATACGACCCGAACGTCGGCTTGCCGCAAAACCAAATCGCGGTTTTGTTCTTGTCGCGCGATCCCGCGGCCGATCAAGATCCCAACACGACCGACCCGCGAAAGCTCGCGGCGTGTCCGTCGGGTGTTCTTCCCGCGGTGAACGGCGACGCGTCGCTTCACGGAACGGGAAAAGCGGCGGCGTTCCACATCAAGACGAACGTGCCCGTCGTCGCGTATTCGATGTTGCCGTTCGGCGCGGGGCGCGCGCGCGTCACGGGTTCGAGCTTGCTCTTGCCGACGAACGTGTGGGGCGACAACTACGTCGCGGTGAATGCCTACGACACGCCGACGAGCTTCACCGAGGATCGCGCGGGTCCAACGATGATGATCATCGCGCAAGCGGACAACACGACGGTCACGATCAAGCCCGTCACGGACATCCTCGCGGGCGGCGGGCTCGCCGGCATCGCGGCGAACACGTCCGGCAAATATCAATTGAACAAAGGCGAGTACGTTCAATTCACGCAGCCGAATCCGCTCACGGGAAGCGCGATTCAAGCGTCCGCGCCCGTCGCCGTCGTCGGCGGGTCGACGCTGATGGACGTTCCGCTCAATCACATACGCGCGGACAGCGCGCACCAAATGCTTCCGCCGATTCGCGCGCTCGGGAGCGAATACGTCGCGGTTCGTTACCGATCCCGAGACCTGCAAATCGAGGAGTATTCGCCTTATCGCGTCGTCGGCGTCGTGAATGGAACTTCGCTGACGTACGAGCCATCGACTCCGGCCGGAGCGCCAACGACGTTGTCCGCCGGGCAAATGGTGGAGTTCATCCCGAATACGCCGTTCGTCGTGCGCAGCCAGGACGCATCGCACCCGTTCTACATGGCGCAATACATGACGGGCGGCGAGCCTTACGACGGAACGGGCGATCCCGAGTTCATCAACGTCCTCTCATCGCAACAATATTTGTCGCGTTATACGTTCTTCACCGATCCGACGTATCCCGAGACGAACCTCGTCGTCGTGCGCGTGAAAGATCCGCAATTCGGATTTCCAGACGTGAACCTCGATTGCGCGGGGAGCTTGTCGAGCTGGACGAACGTCGGCTCGAGCGGGACGTATCAGTTCACGCGCGTGGATTTGTCGACGGGAAATTTCCAAGGCGTCGGCAACTGCAACAACGGCGTTCACGTCATTCAAGCAACGTTCGCGGGCGACGCGGCGACGGGCTCGCCGATGTTCGGAATGACGGTTTGGGGTTGGGGCAGCGCCGCGACGCTCCAAGCCGATCAAGAAGACGATCCGCGCTTCACGCGATGGGTGAGCTACGGCTATCCGTCGGGCGCGAACATCACGAAGCTCAATAGCGTCGTCATGTCGGCTCAATGAACGCAGCGGCGATTCTCTTCGCGGCGGCCGCGTCGCTCGGGCTCAACGTCCATCAATCGACGACGGTGGGCCTCGACGCGACGAAGGCTTCGTCGCTCGGATGGGTGCGCATCGACGCGAACTGGCTCGACGCGGAGAAGACGCAAGGCCAGTTCGATTTCACTTTGTTCGACGCCGTCGTCGACGCCGCCAAAGCGCGCAATCTCAACGTGCTCGCCGTGCTCGCTTACACGCCCACGTGGGCTTCGACGGGCGACACGCTCGGCGATGGCCCCAACAACGATGTCCCCGTCTCGGGCGCATATGCCAATTACGTCACCGCGGCCGTCAACCACTTGAAAGATCGCGTGACGTATTTCGAGCTGTGGAACGAGCCCGACCTGCAAACGTTTTGGGAAGGAACTGCGCAGCAATATACGGACGAGATCCTCGTCAAAGGCGCCGACGCGCTCCACGCAGCGTGCGCGACGTGCAAAGTGGTCGGCCCCGCGATCGCGACGGTGGGCACGAGCTACGCGACATTCCTCGATACGGTGCTCACGGGCGCGCAATCGAAGATCGACGTCATCAGCGGACACGACTACGCGCAATTCCCGCAAGACACGGCGGGCGCGGGCGGCGCATCGGACAGCTTCTACAACAAGCTCGATTCGCACCGCATCGTGAAGGTCGGAACGAGCGTGGTCTACGAAGGTCCGCTCTCGTTCAAAGAGATCATCGACGCGCACGGCGCGAAGCAACCGTTTTGGATCACCGAGACGGGCATCGAGGCGGCGCTCGGCGACAGCGCCGCGCTCGCCGCGCAAACTCGATATTACCGGCGCGTGCTCGAGAGCATGCTCACGCGCCCGTGGTGGACGAACACGATCTTCTACGAGTCGTTCGACGAGCCGCCAGCGCCCTATCACTTCGGCGTGTGCGTGCATGATCCCGACGCGGGCGCCGGCTACGACGAGAAGCCCGTCATGGCGTTTTTGCGCAACGCGGTCTCGAAGCAAACGCTGTTTGGCGGGACGGGAACGGACTGCGAAGACGGGCTCGACAACGATGGAGACGAGCTCGTCGATCTCGCGGACCCCGATTGCATCACGCCGCTCTCGACGACCGAGGCGCCGCCCGAGATCGACGCGGGGGTCGATGCGAGCGACGACGGCGGTTCCGTGACGGGCGATGCGGGGAGTAGCGGTGGTTGCTCCGCGGCTTCCTCGAGCCCCGAAACCAGCGTGACCGCGGGGCTCCTCGCGCTCGCCGCGCTCCTTGCGGGCCTCGTGCTCAGGTCACGCGTCAGGTCACGCGTCGGGCGCGCTTGAGCGAGAACTCGCTCTTCGGCGCTTTCTTCGCGGGGTGCGCGTCGGGGACGAAATCGGGATCGTCTTTGATGCGGCGGAAGTCGCGCGCGAGATCCTTCGCGTAGGCGAGCCACCACTCGCGGCCCGGATCGAATCCCTCCTCGTTGGGAACGACGGCGCGGAGCGCATCGATCACTTCGGGCGGCGTGATCCGCGCGAGGAGCGCGATCGCCTCGGCGCGTCCCGCGTAGCGATCCGATGGCGGCGGCGCCTCGCCACCGTGAGGGGACGACGCAACCGCGACGACCGGATACACGTCGCTGAGGCGTTCGCGCGGACCTTCGCCGCGCGTCAGCCAATCGACGCTCACGGCGAGCGCTTGCGCGATCTTGCGCGCGGTGTCGAGCGGGAGGCGCGCGCCGCGCTCGCCGCTCTTCAGCGAGTTGACGTACTGCGCGGAGAAGCCCGTGCGGCGTGCGAGCTCACCGCCGCTGAACCCACGCGCCTCCATCGCCTCTTGGAGGCGCTCCTGCCAATCGCTCATGCTCGGGGGCATCTCGTCAACGTAACCGTCCGAGTCGTCGATGACCATGCGCTGAATCTCTTGCTTCCTCGGTTGACAACTTTAGTTTCTAGCAGCACCTTGAGATTCATGAAAGCCCTTCCTGTCCCCTTTCCAAACCCCTGCCCCTTTCGAGTCGACGTGGCCGCGGCGAGCGACGTCGGGCGCGAGCGCACGAACAACGAAGACCGCGTGCTCGTGTGTGACTTGTCGAGCGGCGTCGCGATCGGGAGCGGCGCGGAAGCCGTGGCGACCGCGGCGCCCGGTGACTGGGTCGCCGCGGTGTGCGACGGGATGGGCGGCGAGGCCGGCGGCGAAGTCGCGAGCCGCATGGCGATCGAGGCGATCTTGGGCGCGATGCTCGTCATGCAAGGCTCGACGGGCGACGTGCTCGCGCACGCGATCCGATCCGCGGTCGAGCACGCTTCGCAAGTCGTTCACGCCGCGGCGCAGGGAAATCCCGCCCTTTCACGCATGGGGACGACGGCGACGGTCGCGGCCCTCGGCGACTCGGAGATTATCGTCGGGCAAGTCGGCGACTCGCGCGCGTATCTCTTTCGCAAAGGCGCGCTCGTCCAGCTCACGCGCGATCAAACGCTCGCCGCGCTCCTCGCCGAGCGCACGAGCAAACCCGCCGAAGAGCTCGGCATCGGGAGCAACGTCATCCTTCAGGCCGTCGGTGCGCGCCCCGCGGTCGACGTGGCGCTCACGCGCGTGCCGATCCAATCGGGCGACGTGCTCCTCATCTGCTCCGACGGTCTCTTCGGTCCGGTGGGCGACGACGTCATCCGCGCGACGCTCCTCGCGCACGAAAAACCGCGCGACGCGTGCGCTGCGCTCGTCGACGCGGCCAACGCGCGCGGCGGCCCCGACAACGTGAGTTGCGTCGTCGCCCGGTTCGAACGGCCGTGACCGAGCTTCAGTCGCCCCACGCCGACATCGCGCCGAGGAGATGCACGTTCGTGTAGCCGTTCGCCTTCAGCACATCGGCCGCCTGTCCGCTGCGATGGCCGGAGCGACAATAGAGCACGAGCGATTTGTCCTTGCCGCCGAAGTCGTGCGACGCGATCGAATCGAGCGGCACGTTGATGGCTCCTTCGATGTGCTTCTCCGCGAACTCTTCGGGCGAGCGCACGTCGACGAGGATCGCGCCTTTCTTCACGAGATCTTTCGCGGCCGGTCCGTCGACGTGATCGACGCTCGGCGTCGCAACCGTCGTGGTGGTCGCGGCGGTCGTGCTGGCTGGGGTCGCAGCGCTCGAGCCTCCGCACGCGAGCACGAGCGCGAGACCAACGATGAGCTTTTTGGGCATGGCCGAATCCTTTCGCGAAGTCCTTGGCATGACGAATGCTCCGATGTCCATGCAGGAATGCGTCCAGGAGGTGATTCATGGACTCCATTCGAACCATTCTCGTCGCGACCGACTTCAGCCACATCTCCGACTACGCGCTCGATTACGCGATCGATCTCGCGAGCGTCGTCGGCGCGAAGCACATCACCGTCTTGCACGCGGTCGAGGTTCCCATCTACGCGTATCCGGATGGGCGGATGGTCTCGACGGAAGACGTCAGCGAGCGCATCCTCTCGGCCGCGCGCGCGTCGCTGTCCCACGCGTGCGAGTCGCGCGTGAACAGGAACAAGAACGTTCGGCTCACGCCGGCGCTTCGCGAAGGCGCGATCTGGGATCACGTGAGCGCCGTCGCGCGCGAGATCAACGCCGATCTCGTCGTCATCGGCACGCACGGCCGCAAAGGCGTTGCGCACATGCTCCTCGGGAGCGCCGCGGAAAAAATTCTTCGATCGACGACGCGCCCCGTGCTCGTCGTTCGACCGCCGCACGAGCCGATGTGAGCGGCGCGCGGTTTGCTTCGCCCTAGGCATGGACCTTCGAAAATTCCCCTCCGTCCGGATTGTGTGGCCGCCGATCCAACGCCGGCGTTCGCCTCTGAAGACGTTGTTGATTGGCGCTGGCGTGCTCGCCGGTGCTGCAATCGTGGCGTTCGGCGTGCAACGCGTGCGCTCCGCGCTCGCAGACTCGACGATGCATCACAGGCATCAGAAGGCGCACAACGGCGACGGCAAGTACGGCGACGACGGTTTGCCCGTCGACCTCAGCGGCTGACTACGGAAGCTCGACGCCGAGCGACTTGAGCTTTTTCTGGAGGTCGGCGTATTTCGCGACCGTGATCCCGCCGTACGTTCCATCGGCGACGTTGATGCGGCCGTATTTCTTGTTCGAGTCGCTCATCGTGGCGGACGAGTAGAGCGAGATCGTCGCGAGCGGGTTTCCGCCCTGATCGACGAACTTGAGCTCGAACGTCGCCATGTAGCCGGGGCCGTTACCTTGCGGAGATTGATCGCCGCCGATCGCGTCGACGATCGCTTTGATCGTCGCGGCCGTCGTGACATCGACGAGCTTTGCGTCGGTCGAGTCGAGCTTGGGGCGCCACGTGAGCTTGATCGTTTTGGCGGTGGCGAGGACTTCGCCCACGGTCTTGCTCGGTGCGGGCGGCGTCGCGCTCGCAGTCGCGCTCGGTGCCGCGCTCGCGGTCACGCTGGGTGCAGCCGACGCGGTCGCCGGCGCCGTCGCGCTCGCCTGCGCGGTCGCCGTCGGCGTCGTCGCCTCGGGCGCTGCTTGATTCCCACAAGCGATCAAGAACATCACGCAAGCTGCGATACGCATCGGTCCCTCCCGTTGTCGTTTTCGTTCCTCGTCTTAGATGTCGGTCATCAACGTGGTCAAGACGTAGTCCGCGCAAAAGATCACGACGATGCTCGCGACGACAGCTTTGGCTGTCGCCTCGCCCACGCCGCGCGCGCCGCCCGTCGCGTAGAAACCCTTCTTGCAACAAATGATGCTGACGAGCCCGCCGAACACGAGCGCCTTCACGATGCACATGCGGATGTCTCGCCACATGAGGAACTGCCGCACGCGATCGATGAAGAGGCCCGGGTCGATGCCCTGCCAGATCACGCCGACGATCCACGCGCCGAACATGCCCGCGAGACCGAAGACGATCGCGAGCATCGGCGCGACGATGATGCTCGCGACGACGCGCGGCACGACGAGATACTGCACGGGGCTCACGCCCATCGTCGTGATCGCGTCGATCTGTTCGGTGACGCGCATGTTGCCGAGCTCGCTCGCCATCGTGCTGCCTGCGCGCGCCGTGAGCACGACGCACGCGAGGACGGGCGCGAGCTCGCGTGCGAGCGCGAGCGACACGACGCCGCCGACCATGTTCTCCGCGGAGAACTGCCGGAATCCGACGATCGTGCTCACGGTGAACGCCATGCCCGTGAAGATGCCGACGAGCGCGACGATGAACGTCGAGCCCGCGCCGATGAAATCGAGCGCGGAAAAGAGCTGAGCGATGCGGAGCGGCGGCCTGATCATCCACGCGATGGTGCGCGCGGCGAGCGAGACCGTGCCGCCGATGTCGTCGAGCATGTCGAGCAGCGGCGAGAACACCGTGAAGAACACCGACGACGACGACGATGTCTCTTCTTCTTCCTGTTCGGCCTTCATCGTCGTGCTCGCCATCGACTTTAGGGCTCGCGGTAAAAACGCGGGACGCGGCGCGAGACGGCCGTGAGGACCTCCCACGGGATCGTCCCGATGGCGCGCGCGATTTCATCGGCGCTGATCGCGTCTTTGCCGAGCGGGCCCTCTTGCGCGCCGAGGACGACGGCTTCGTCGCGAAGACAGGCGCCCGCGATGTCGGTCACGTCGATCATCGTCATGTCCATCGAAACCGCGCCGACGATCGGCGCGCGCTTGCCGCGCACGAGCACGTGGCCCACATTCGTCAGCGCGCGCGAGAGGCCATCGGCGTAGCCCATCGGGATGGTCGCGATGCGCGAGGGGCGCTTCGTGTGAAACGTCGCGCCATAACCGATGGGCGCAGACGCGGGGAGATCGCGCAGCGACACGATCTCCGTGCGCACGCGCATGACGAGCTTCAGATCCGGCACGCCGGGCGCCGCGCCGAAGATCGCGATGCCGGGCCTCACCGCATCGAGCGGCGAGACGTTCGCGTAGAGCGCGGCGCTGTTCGCGGCGTGACGAACCGGCGGGCGAATGCCGCGTGCGGCGAGGAGCGCGGTCGCTTCGTCGAAGAGCGTCATCTGCTCCGTCGTCGCGTCGGGCCCGTCCTCCGCGCACGCGAGGTGCGTCATCAAACCGGAGACTTCGATCTCGGGAAAATCGTCGAGCGCAGCGGCGAGATCCGGAAGCGCTTGCATCGTGACGCCGAGGCGCGCCATGCCCGTGTCGACTTTGAGATGCACGCGTATGGGACGCTGCGCTTCACCGCTTCGCGCGAGCCGCGCGAACGCATCGATCTGCGACACGTCGTAGACGACGGGCGTGAGGTTCTTCGCGATCACCTCGGCGTGCGCGCCAGGGTAGTAGCCGCCCATCAACAAAATCGGCGCGACGATTCCCGCCTCGCGAAGCTCGACGCCTTCTTCGAGAAGCGCGACGCAAAAACCATCCGCGCCGGCGCGCTCGAGCGTGCGCGCGACGGCGGGCGCGCCGTGTCCGTATGCGTCCGCCTTGAGCACGGCCCACACCTTCGCGCCGCCCGCGCGTTTCTTTGCAGAATGCAAATTGGAGCGAAGCGCCTCGAGGTTGATCTCCGCGCGCGTCGGGCGAACCGCGTCCGACGGTGCGGCGCGGCGCGGCTTGAGGACTCGCATTTCTGTCACGAAAGTCTCGCTCTTCTTAGCACATCGAAAACGTTCAGCGTCAGCGCACCATTCCGTGTCCGCAGCAGGCATTTTATGCCCATTTACCTGCGATTTGCGAAGCGCGCGCGTACGAAAAAGTCATGAAGCTCAACGTCGCGAAAATGGATCCGGACCAAGTCGTCATGTTCGCGCTCGACGACGAAGACATCGAAACCGATCTCGACGCATCTGCGTGGGAGCCCAGCGCGGGGTCGTTCGTCGGGACGCTCCCACAAGAGGCGACGCTCGAAGATCACGTGCGTCACGAAGACGAAGCGCTCGCCTCGTCGATCGCGAAGCTCGAGATCATCTGCGAAGCGTTCGACTCGGTCGATCCGTCGGCGCACGCGGCGGAGCTCTCGCTGCGCAAACGCGTCGGCGCGCTTGCGATGCTCTCGAACGCGCTCCGCGCGACGTGCGGGTTCGTCCTCAGCGCGGATCACCGCGAGCTCTTCGCGCACGGCGGTCTCCTCGAGCCGTACCTCGCGGGCGTCCACATGTGGACCGCCGACATCACCGAAACGCTCTCCGATCTCGCGCGCGATCTGAACGCGCTCTCGCCGGATTGGTGCGCGTTGCGCGATCGCCTCCGCGCGGCCGACTGGATTTACGAACGCACGCTCGTCGAGCAGCGAAAGCTCGATCGCGTCGCGGATACGCTCCCCGAGGACTTGCAGGCCGCGGTGGACGAGCTTTTCGTGGCACTTGCGAGCTTCAAGCACGCGATAAGCGAACCGTTCGGATGACCGAAACGTGACAGAAACGGTTTGGACTTGACGGTTCGGCCGCGTTTGATGAGCATGCCCCAAACGCTGTTTCACGCTTTTGGTCTCGACTGGAGGATTTCAATGAAGAAAGGTCTCGTTCTCGTTCTGGCGCTCGCGACGCTTGCCCCCCTCACGGGTTGCGCGTACGGCGCAATCGCCACGACCACGGACGGCAAGGTCGTGATCACCCGCAACGACAGCTTCCTGTTCGGTGCGCTCCGCAAGGTCTTCGTCTGCAAGGTGACGGACGGCGGCGTGGCTTCGTGTCAGAGCGCTGACTCGCCCTGATTCGTTGAATCGAGTAGTGGGGTGGAGGGCTGAGGGATTTGCGTCCCTCAGCCCTTTCTCCATTTTCGAGGACCAGAATGCGTTCGTGGATTGCGCTTTTGATCGTCGTGGGTTGCTCGAAGCCTGCGCCGGCCGTGGAAGAGTTCGGCGAGCCGATCGGGATCGAGCTCGCGGGTGCGAGCTGGATGGTCGCCGTGGCGCCCGAGAAGGGTCACGAGATTCCAGGAACCGCGGTGCCCGAGCTCGCGACGGCGTTCGCGAGCGCGCAGGCGTGCACCGTCGACAAGTTCGGCTCGCTCAATGTCGCAGTGAAGGACGGAAAAATCTCCGCGCCCGCCGACGCGAAGATGGACCCCGCGAGCGCTTGCGTCGCGCGCGCGATCGACGGCAAACCGATGAAGACAATTGGAGCGATGAAGCTCCTCGTGCAGATCGCGCCCAAGGCCTCGAAGTGACCTGGATCGCGCGCGTCCTCGCGCTCTCCGTGATCGTCGCCGCATCGACTGCGCACGCCGACGACGTCGTCGTTCACACGCGCTATCGCGGATCGCTCGGTGGGTATTACCGCGCGACGACGCTCGATCTGAACCTCGAAGGTGGCGCCGGGTATTTTTGGGGTCACCAGGCGAGCGGCATCGGCTTCGGGCGCGTCCGCTCCGGAATCATGTTCGTCGGCTGGCCGGTCGCGATGTCGATCGGCGCGACGTTCGAAGTGAACAACCTCTCGCTGGCCACGTACGGCGCGCAAGTCGAGCTCACGCATTTCGAGTGGGGCTTCTGGGCGCAACTCGGCGCGCTCGTCGACGGGCGCGGAAACTTCGGCGGTCTCCTCTCGGTCGGATGGAGCATCTTCGGCGTCGAGGCGCAGGTGCGCGGATACGACGAGGTGCGGCCGGCGTTCGACGGAAACTATGGTTTCGCCCTGGTCGGCAAGCTCCGCATCCCGCTCGGCTACGTCTTCTACGCGCTCTCACGCAAGTGAAGGCGCGGGCGTCAGCTCCTGCGGCGCGAACTGCAGGCGATGGAGCTTCGCGTAGAAGCCGCCTTGCGCGAGGAGCGATTCGTGCGTGCCTTGCTCGACGACGACGCCCTTGTGCAAGACGACGATGCGGTCGGCGGCTTTGATCGTCGACAACCGGTGCGCGATGATCACCGCGGTGCGTTTCTCGAGGACGGCGTCGAGCGCCTTCTGCAATCGCGCTTCGGTGTCGGAGTCGACGCTCGCCGTGGCTTCGTCGAGGATCACGTACGGCGCGTCGCGATAAAGCGCGCGCGCGAACGCGATGAGCTGGCGCTCGCCCGCGCTGAAATTGGATCCACGCTCGTCGACGGGCGTATCGATCCAAGTCTCCTCGTCGCCGGCGCGACGTTTGAACAGCGCCGCCGCGCCGACGCGCTCGAGCGATTCGATCGCGCGCGCGCGGTCCGGCTTCGCGTCGGCCATCGCGACGTTCGTGAGGAGCGTGCCGGAGAACAAGTAGACGTCTTGCGGGACGACGGCGAACTGCTCGCGTAGCGCGATACGATCGAAAAGGCGAACGTCGCGGCCGGACACGCGCACGACGCCGCTCGTCACTTCGTAGAGCCTGAGGAACAAGCTCGCGATGGTCGTCTTGCCCGAGCCCGTCGCGCCGACGAGCGCGATCTTCTCGCCGGGCGCCGCGGTGATCGACACGTCGCGGAGCACCGGCACGCCCGGTTTGTATTCGAACGTCACGGCGTCGAGCGAGAGCGCTTCGTCTTTTCGATCCGCCGCGCACTCTTTCGCGTCCACGTCGCGCTCGACGTCGCCCGTGTCGAGGAGTTGGAAGATGCGCTCGGCGCCCGCCATCGCGCTCTGCAAGATCGTGTAGCGCTGCGAGAGCAAGCTGATCGGCTCGAAGAATTGCTTGATGTAACCGCGTGAACGTCACGACGAGCGCGAACGCGCCCGCCGCGTCGCGCGCATGACCAATGTGCGCACGGTGAAATGCGACCCACAAAAGCACGCTCGCGATGCACAGCGTCGCGACCATTTCGATCGCCGCATCGAGCACGGCCTCGTAATAAATCGAGCGTTTGTTCGCGTCGCGATAGGACTCGTTGATCACGTCGAACTCGGCCTGCGCGGCGCGTTCGCGACCGTACGCTTGCACCACCGACACGCCGTTCACCTGCTCGCCCAAGAACGCGTTGAGGCGCGCCGTCTTCGCGCGGATGTCGCGGTACGCTTCGCGCGAGCGCTTGCGCACGAACGTGACGATGAGGAGCACGATGGGCATGGCCGCGAAGGCGATGAGCGCCATCTGCCAATCGAGAAGCGTCATCGCGATGACGTAACCAGCGAGCGAGACGACGTCGCCGAGCGCGTTGGCGACGCCTTGCGCGAAGAGCTCGCCGAGCGCGTCGACGTCGTTCGTCGCGCGCGTGACGAGTCGCCCGACGGGCGTCTTGTCGAAGAAGCGCAGCGTGAGTCTCTGGAGATATCGAAACACCGCCTCGCGCAGGTCGGCCATCGCGCGCGCGCCGGCGATCTGCATTTGGTAGATCTGCACGAAGCCGAGCACCTGCGCGAAGAAGACGAGACCCGTGAGCAAGAGGCCGTCGCGGAAGAGACCATCGCGATCGTGATCGGCCGCGTGGTGCACGACGTCGCCCATCACGAGCGGGCGCACGAGGTTGAGCCCGCCGATGACGAGCAGCACCAAGAGAGACACGACGAGGTGGCGCGCGTGCGGTTGGACGAACGGCCAGAGCCGCTTCAGGAGGCGCGCGTCGTACGCTTTGCCGAGCGCGCTTTCTTCGTGGAACGCGCGGAGGCGCGCCTCGGTCGCCGATGTCTTCGTTGCCTGCGCGGTCATTCGGCGACCTCCGCGGCTTCTTGCTCGAGCTCTTCGAGCTCGCGCGCGGCGCGCTGCTCTTCGGCGAACGTCGCGTAGAGACCGCCTTGGCGCACGAGCGCGTCGTGCGTTCCACGCGCGATGACGTGGCCTTGATCGAGCACGATGACTTCGTCGCATTTCGCGGCCGCGGCCACGCGGTGCGTGATGAGCACGACGGTGCGGCGCTCGGTTTGGCGCTCGATCGCTTCGAGGATCGCGGCTTCGGTCTTCGCGTCTACGGCGCTCAGCGGATCATCGAGGAGAAGGATGGGCGGCTCCCACGCGAGCGCACGCGCGAGCGCGATGCGCTGGCGTTGTCCGCCCGAGAGCTGAACGCCGCGCTCGCCGACGACCGTGTCGAATTGCTCGGGGAGCTCGAGCGCCTCTTGAAGCACCTGCGCTTCGCCAGCCGCCGCGCGAATCTTCTCCATTCCGGCGGGCGCGTCGGGGTCATCGATGGAGAAACCAATGTTTCTAGAGACCGTCGTCGAGAAGAGAAATGCGTCTTGCTGCGCGTAACCGAGGCGATGACGAAGCTCGGCGAGCGGCATGTCGCACACGTCGACGCCGCCGACGAACACGGATTTCGCCGGAGTCGGAAGGAGCCTGACGAGGAGCTGCGCGAGCGTCGACTTGCCCGCGCCCGTTCGACCGACGATCGCCACGGACCGCCCCGCTTCCACCTCGAACGAGACATCGCGGAGGATGTCGTTCTTCCCGTACGAGAACGAGAGGCCGCGCACCTCGAGCGCCGTGCCCTTCGGCTCGCGCTCGCCTTCGTCCTTGATCTCCGGTTCGGTGTCGAGGATCTCCTTGAGCCGGTCGAAACAGGCGCGTCCGCGCTGCAAAATCGAGAAGGCGAATCCGAGCGCGATGATCGGCCACGTCATGCGCCCGAGCGCGAGATTGAATGCGAAGAAATCGCCCTTGGTGATGCCGCCGTGGGCCTGGTCGCGAAGGAGCAAGAGCCCGCCGTACCAAAAGAAGAGGAGAACGCCGACCGCGCTCGCCGCGCCGAGCGTCGGAAACATCGAACCGCGCAAGCGCGCGAGCGACAAGCTCGCTTGGAGATACTCTTCGTTCGTGGCGCGAAAGCGCTCGAGCTCTCTCGATTCGAGCGCGAAGCTCCTGACGACGCGCACGCCCGCGAGATTTCCTTGAACGAGCGCCGCGAGCTTGCCGAGCGTCTCTTGGTTCTTTCGTGTGCGTAGAAACAGTTGTTTCGAGAACCCGCGCGTCGACAGAACGACGATCGGCACCATCACGAACGCGGCGAGCGTGAGGCGCACCGAGATCGCGAGCATGACTTGGAGCGCGCTCGCGAACGCGAAGACGACGTTGACCACGTTGAGCACGCCGAAGCCGAAGAGCAATCGCACTTGGCCGAGATCGTTCGTCGCGCGGCTCATGATCTCGCCGGCGGACATTTTTCGGTAGAAGGCGCTGCCGAGCTCGTGGAGCTTCGCGAGGAGATCGCGGCGGAGATCGTATTCGACGTCGCGGCCCGCGTTGAAGACGTAGAAGCGGCTCGCGATGCGCGTGATGAACGCGAACACGGCGAGGCCGAGCATGATGACGGCCGTGTGCATCGCGGCTTCGGCGCGCCCGGAGAACACCGCGTCGATCGCCGACTTCGATGACCAATCGACGCGGTTCATCGCGAGCTGGAAACCCGCGAGAAACAGCGCGCCGAAGACGTACGACGGCAAGTGACGGCGGAAGTGGCCGCCGAGCGTGGCCTCCGTGCGAATCACGAGCCGGGCTTCCGATGCGAGCTCGCGAGGACCGGACGCCCGCGCTCTTTTCCCTTCACGACGAGATCGCGCAGCTCGACGCGCGCCGCGAGCAAGCCGAAGAGCACGCGCGCGCCGCCTTTGCCATCGAGCTCTTGCACGACGCCCGCTTGCCCCGCGAACGGGCCGGCGAGCGCGCGAACGTGCGCGCCGCGATCGATCGCCACTTTGTTCATCGCTGCAGACGACGGACGTTCTTCGGGCACCGGCGCTGACGCGCGCACTACGCCACGCTTCGCGCGTCGCGACGGACGCTCGCTCATGCGCGCCGCGACGAACGCCGCGCCTTCCGGGGACCAAGCGATCACGTCGAGGAGACGACCTAGGGCCAGCGCCGCGTCGTTCCAAGAGGCGAGCGCGTGCGGCTTCGTGGCTTCGTCGCGAAGGACGCGCAAACCGATCACGAGCGGAACCTCGGATTCGATCGCTTGCTTGGCCATCGCCGATGCGTCGCGCGGCGCGAGATCGACGGCGAGCCGCGCGCGCGGCGACAAGCTCGCGCGCGCTTCGACACCCACGGCGAGAGGCAACGGCTCCCACGCGGCGAACACCTCTTCCGTGTCGAGCGAGAGCATCGCGTGCGCGTGCTCGAGATCGACGCGCGCATCGCCGCCGAGCCACAAGAGAAGCGACGCGGCGTTCGCGTCGACACGAACCTCGAGGCGCGCGTGTCCGAGGTCGGGTCGATCGACTTCCTCGCGCGGCGCGCTCACGCCGAGCACGCTCTGCATCTCGCGGCGCGCGGCCTCGGCGCGAAATAAATACGCAGACTGCATTTCGACGCGGTGCCCGTTGCGCGCGCTCGGGTGCTCGTCGGTCGCCGATGCGTCGAGCGCGATTCCTTCCGCCGAAAGAGCCGCCGCGATTGCGCCGATCCACGCGTCGAGCTTGCGCTTGAGCGCTCCGCGCGGCGCCGTCATGGTGGTCGCGCGCGTCCGCTCGGCAGCGTAGGCGTCGAAATCCGCTTCGGAAAGCTCGAGTTCCATCCTCCGCCTGGCTCTGGCTTCTTAGCATGCGGTGAACTAGAAAGGGTCGGGAGCACGTGCCGCGCAAACCGTCCGCTACCAAACCGAAGACCCCACGTAAGAAGCCTTCGGCCGAGGAGCGTCCGCACGACGAAGAAACAGGCTCGGAAGAGGCGGAAGAGACGACGGAAGACGCGAGCGACGGCGAGCCGGACGGCGAGCCCGAGGGCGAAGTCGAAGACGGCGGCGTCGACAGCGGTCCCATTCCGCCGATCGAGAAGGCGGCGAAGAGCGACGGCGCGATCACGCGCTTCGATCCGTTCGCTGCGTACATGCGCGAGGTGCAGCGTCACCCCGTGATGACCGCCGAGCAGACGCACGAGCTCGCCGCGAAATTCGTGCAGACGCAAGATCCCGCGCTCGCTGCGCAGCTCGTCACCGCGAACCTGCGGCTCGTCGTGAAGATCGCGTACGAGTACCGCCGCGCTTACAAGAACATCATGGACCTCATTCAAGAGGGCAACATCGGCCTGATGCAGGCGGTGAAGCGCTACGATCCGTATCGCGGCGTGAAGCTCTCGTCGTACGCCGCGTGGTGGATTCGCGCGTACATCCTCAGGTTCATCTTGAACAACTGGCGCCTCGTGAAGCTCGGCACGACGCAGGCGCAGCGAAAACTATTTTCAATCTTCGAAAGAAGCGCGCGGAGCTTCAAGCGATGGGCATCGATCCCACCGACGAAGAGATCGCGAAGCGCTTGAACGTCCCCGAGTCGGACGTGACGGAGATGGATCAACGTTTGTCGTCGACGGAGAAATCGCTCGACGCGCCCGTCGGCGACGCGGAAGGTCGCGCGATCGCCAAAGTCGACATGATGCCGTCCGCCGCGGAAGGCCCCGAGACGCTCATGGCGGACGGCGAGCTGCAAGCGCTCCTCAAGACGAAGCTCGACGAGTTCAGGAAGACGCTCGTCGGCAAAGACAAAGAGCTCGCGATCTTCGACAGCCGCCTCGTGTCGGACGAGCCACTCACACTCCAAGAGCTCGGCGACAAATTCGGCATCTCGCGCGAGCGCGTTCGTCAGCTCGAGCAGCGTTTGACGAGTCGCCTGCGCGAGTACTTGCGCGAAGAGATGGGCGACGCCGCCGAGCTTGCGTGACGCGTTGCTGTTCATCGTCGCGACGCCGATTGGGAACTTGAAGGACATCACGCTGCGCGCGCTCGAGACGCTGCGCGAGGCGAGCGTCATCGCGGCGGAGGACACGCGTCAAACGTCGAAGCTCCTCGCCGCGCACGGCATCGCGGGAAAACCGCTCGTCGCGCTCCACGCGCATTCGTCCGAGCGCGCGCACGCGAAGCTCGTCGAAAGGATGATCGCGGGCGAGACGGTCGCGCTCGTGACGGACGCGGGCACGCCGAGCGTGAGCGATCCCGGCGCGGAGCTCGTGCGCGCGGCGATCGCGGCGCGCATTCGCGTCGTTCCGATTCCGGGTGCGAGCGCGGCGCTCGCGGCGCTCACCGCGAGCGGCCTCGCGGAAGACTCGGGGTTTCGCTTCATCGGTTTCATGCCGCGAGATGGGACGGCGCGCGCGCGCGCGATCGCGCTCGTCGCGGCGACCGCGGAGCCCGTCGTGATGTACGAGTCGCCCGAACGCGCGGCGGCGACGCTGCGCGACTTGTGCGAAGCGATGCCGACGCGCGCGGCGTGCGTCGCGCGCGAAATCACCAAGGTGCACGAAGAATTTCTCCGCGGAACGCTGACCGACATCGCGCTTGGTGGCGTCGGGGGCGAAGCCGTTGACCGTGACTGGCGCGGCGAGATCACGATCGTGCTCGGCGCGTGGGAGCCCGCGGCGCGCGAAGTGGCGATCGGCGAAGACGCGATCGACGCGCGCATCGACGCGGAGCTCGCCGCTGGCGCGCACGCAAAGACCATCGCCGAGCGCGTCGCCGCGTGGAGCGGGCGTCCGCGCCGGGATGTGTACGAGCGCGTCGTCCGCCGGAAGAAACGATAGTTGCCAAGTCGACGCGTGTCACACTTCGTTCGTCTCCCGCGAAGATCGATCGTGCGCACCAACCTCTGCGTTCTCGCCTTCCTCGTCGCGTGCGACAAACCCGCCCCCGTCTCCGTCTCCGCGCCCGCCTCCGTCTCCGCCTCCGTCCCCGTCCCCGCCCCCGACTCCAGCTCCGCCACCACCCAGCTCGATCCCGACGGCGACGACGACCTCACGGATCCCGGCCACGGCACACGCCCGACGAGCGGAAAATTCGCTCGCGTCGGCCGCACCTGGCTCAGCCTCTCTCGCGTTTGCGATCTCACGGTCTTCGATGGCGCGCTCTACGCCGCGCACGCGTATCAACCGCTCGGCATCGATGGCGCCACAATCACGAAATACGATCACGCGACGAATCAGTTTTCGGTCGCGTTCGACTGGAACAGACCCGGCGAGCCCACGGGCGGCGGCGGCGCGGGACAAGGTTTCATTCGCGTCCACGCGTTCGACGGCAAACTATGGGTCGCCGACGCAGACCCTCCGTACGACGGTTTCGGCATCGTCGATCAAGGCACGGAGGGCTACGTGTTCGTCTCGGACGAGCACGGTGCGTTCGCCAAAGCGCTGAATCCGACCAAAGACGAAGACCGTCCGCGCAAAGCGCATTTCAGACCACCGAAGACCGCGCTCGTGATCCCGCGCGCGTATCACGATCTCGACGTCATTCGCTTTCGCGGAAAGACGTGGGCCTCGACGGGCTCGGTGCCGCCGACCGAGCGCGCATGGCACGGCTCGTCGCCCGGCGCGCTCAACGTCTTGAACGAGACGACGCATCGCTTCGAATACGTCGTGGGTTATCCCGAAAACGCGACATCGGACGTGTGGCGACTCACGTACATGGTTCGATATCGCGACAAGCTCTACGCGGGTATCCAAGAATATTATCCACGCGAGCCGAACGACTTCGTCGTGTTCGACGGCGAGAAGCTCGAGCCGCGGCGCGTGACGGACGAAGGCGGCGCGGAGACGCTTCGCTGGTACGCCGACACCGGCGCGCTGTATTGGATCACGATCGACAAAGACGGCCGTGGCCGAATCCGCGTGACGCACGACGCGAAGACATGGAAGACGATTGACGTGCCCACGAGCGCCGGTCGCCCGACGGACGTCGTACGATTCCGCGACGGGCTCGTCGTGCTCGCCGAGCGCGCCCTCTTCGCGCTCGATGGAGAAACGCTGACGCCCGTCGCGACTTGGGACGACAAGAAGCTCTTCGCCGCGGACGACTTCTTCTGCGCGGCCCCGCTCGCCGTCTACGACGACGCGCTCTACGCGGGCTCGCAGAAGGACGGCGCGCTCTACCGTTTCGAAAACTAAGTTGCGTGGCCGAGCGCTTCGTCCACCGACGTCGGGCTGAAACCGACCATCACTTTTCCGCGCACGTCGATCACGGGGATCGATCCCGATCGAATGCCGTTCATCTTCAGCTTGCTCTGCATCTCGTGCGCGGCTTGCGGATCTTTCTCGATGTCCTTCTCGACGAAGGGGATCCCCTTGCGACGCAGGTACGCAGCTGCTTCGTGGCACGCGCCGCACCACTCCGCGCCGTAGATGATGACAGTCGAGCGACCGGTGTCCGCGCCGCCGCCCGTCTGATCCGCGCGCGTGTCCGGCGCTGACGATGCAGAAGCGGCCGCGGACGCGAGCGCCGATGCAGCCGTCGCGAGCGTCGGTCCCTTCTTCTCGCGCCGCGCCTCCGCGATGTTCTCGAAGTCGTGCTTCGACATCACCGACACGCTGTACGTCCCGTCGGGGTGCGCTTGGCGCAGATCCGCGACGAAGACTTTGTCCTCGTGCGTCCCCTCGTCGCTGTTCGGATTGACGACGCGCACCGCGTCGCGCCCCATCATCGGAACGTCCGCGACTTTTTGCTCGACGTGGAAATCGCCCTTGTCGTCGACCCACGTGAAGAGAAGCCCTTCGCTCGAGTCCTTCACGACGATCGTCGTGTCGGCCGTGGCGACGCCGCTGCCCTTCTTCTTGCAAGCCGCGAGACCGAGGCCGAGCAGCACCGCGAGCAAGATCGTGAGGGCGCGCCTCATCACGACGCCTCCGAAAGCTTCGCCCACTCGGCCATCATCCCATCGACTTTACGCGATAGCTCCTGTTCGCGCTCGGCGAGCTCCGCGAGACGCGACCAATCGCCGCCTGGGTCCTGTTTCAGCTTCTCGCGCATCAAGCCGAGCTCCGTCTCCGCGACCGCGATCGAGCTCTCCAATTCTGCAATACGGCGCTTCTTCTTCTCTTCTTCCCGCGCGCGCGCCTTCTGCGCTTCGAACGTCGCGCGCGCCTCGTCCTTCTTGGGAGGCGGAGGCGGCGCTGATTTTTTCTGCGGTTTCGGAGGGGATTCTTCGCGAATTTTGTGTGCATCTTGCACGTAATCGCGGAAGCCGCCGTTGTAGATCTCGACGCGACCGTCCCGCACCGACACGATGCGCGTCGCGACGTTCTCGAGGAAGCGCCGGTCGTGCGAGACGAAGAGCACCGTGCCCTCGAACGCGACGAGCGCTTCCTCGAGGATCTCCGCGGCGGGGATGTCGAGGTGGTTGGTTGGCTCGTCCAGAAACAATAGATTCCGCGGCTCGAGGAGGAGCTTGGCCAGCGCGAGGCGCGATCGCTCGCCGCCGGAGTAGCCCGAGACGACGCGGAGCGGGTCGTCTCCCCAAAAGCGGAACCGCGCGAGGTACTCGCGAGCTTTCTCGACGGTGAAGTCGCCGCGCACGCGCCGCACTTCTTCCACCGCGGTGCGCGACGGATCGACCTCTCCCAAATGCTGATCGAAATACCCTTCTTGAAGATTCGTTCCGCGCCGCACGCTCCCGCGATCGCTCGGGTCGCCGCGACCGGCGACGATCTTCAGCAGCGTCGTCTTGCCCGCGCCGTTCGGACCGACGATGCCGATGCGCTCGCCGCGTCGCACGAGCAGCTCGACGCCGTCGAACAACGTGCGCCCGCCGCGTGCCGCGCCGACGTCTTTGCAATCGAGCACGATGTCGCCCGTTCGCGCCGCGGGCGCGAAGCGCACGCTCATCTTGTCCGCGACGCGCCACACGTCCTCGGGCCGCTCGAGCTTGTCGAGCTTCTCGAGCATCTTGCGACGCGACTGCGCTTGCTTCGTCTTTTGTCCCGCGATGTTCTTGCGAATGAAGTCTTCGGTCTTGTCGATGAAGGCCTCTTGCCGTTCGAGCAGCGCGCGCTCGCGCGCCAAGTCCTCCTCGCGCGCGATCGCGTAGTCGCTGTATCGAAGCGGGTAGACGCGAAGACCTTTGCGACCGAGCTCCAGCGTGCGCTCGCACGTGTCGTCGAGGAACGCGCGGTCGTGCGACACGACGAGCACCGCGCCGCGGTATGACCGGAGGTATGACTCGAGCCAATCGATCGTGTCGAGGTCGAGGTGGTTCGTCGGCTCGTCGAGGAGCAGAAGCTCTGGTTTCTGTGCGAGCACCACGCCGAGGCGAAGACGCCCGCGCTCGCCGCCCGAGAGCGACTCGACGGGGCGCGCGAGATCCGCTTCGGTGAAACCGAGCTTGTGCGCGATCGCAGCGACCTCGTGCTCGACCGCGTCGCCTCCCGTCACGTGGTACTCGTCCGTGACGCGCGCGAGCCGCTCGAGCGCGTCGTGGTCGCCCGTGCCGACTTCGCGCTGTGCCTCGGCGAGCTTCTCGCGCAGCGCGAGCACGTCGCCGTAACCGGACAAGAGCGCGGAGAGGACGTCGCCCGATGCGTCGATCTCGTGCGACTGCCGGTAGTAGCCGACCGTCGTTCCCTTCTTGATCACCGCGTTACCCGCGTCGGGCTCGATCTCGCCAGCCACGATGCGAAGCAGCGTCGACTTCCCTGCCCCGTTCGGCGCGACGAGCGCGGCCCGCTCGCCGATCGCGAGCGTGAACGTGACGTTCTCGAAGAGCACGTCGCCGCCGTAACCAAATCGTACGTCGGAGACTTGAAGCACGGTCATGAGCCGAGCGTTCCATTAGCATGAACGGCGTGCGGGTTTGGTGGGCTGTCCTCTTCATCGGTTGTCGCGCCGCGGAGGCTCCATCGGTCACGCTCGCCGCGCCGGCGATCGACGCGGCCGCTCCCATCGCTGCATACGAAGAAGAGCTTCCGTGCGGCGCGTACGCTCCCGACGGCGCATCACCCGACGCAACCAAGGCACGTGCGTGTCTCGAGCGCGAGGTGAAATCCGATCCGTGCGGCGACCACGTATCGCCATCGCTCGCGCGCCTCGAGCTCGCGGTGTCGCTCATCGACGGAACGGGAGGCCCCGCGGATTCGAAGCGCGGTCTCGCGCTCTTCGACGGATGCTTCGAGGACGCATCCGTCCAAACCGTGCGCGAGCACGAAGCGAAGCACGAGGCGGCGTTCGGGTCGTGCGATGCGTTCGCCATGACGACGCTCGCATCGAGCGCGTGCATCGCCGAGCACGTCGAGAACGAAGACATCTGGCTTCGCGTGGTCAAGCGCACCATGTCGAGCGATCGCGCGGCGCTGTTCGCCGCGGCGACAAAGGCGCACGACGCCTACGCGTTCAAGGTCGGCGCGATCACCTACGCGCGATTCGCTGGCGGCACGATGCGCGATCCCGCGATGCGCGCCGCGATCCTCGCGCAAATGAAGAGGCGCCACACGCGCATCGAGCGACTCATGCAATCGAATTGGATCCCACGCGCGCCCGAGCTCGCGATCGCCGAGGAGAACGCCGCGCGCGCGCTCGCGACCGCGCGCGCGGACGCCGAGCCGGATACGCTTCCCGCGATCAACGACGCCGTCGTGGTGTGGCCCGCATATCGCGACGCCGAGGTCGCGTTCTACGAGAGCTACCGTCCCGGCGAGCGCAGCGCCGTCATCGCCGCGCTCGATGTGGAGCGCTACGCCGACTTCTGCGACGCGCCGTAACGCCATCGGTCGGCACCTCACCCGTAAGTTCGGATCCGAACTTGAGGTTTTGTCTTTGCGAATCCCGCAAAGAACAGTAAATGAACATGAAGATGAAAGTCGCTTTCAACTTCTCGGCAGCGGTTTTCGCTGGGATTGGGTTTGCGGCATGTGGTCCAAGCGCGCCGACCCCGACCGATGGTGGATTCGACGCATCGGTCGAAGCCCCTCCACCGCCGCCGCTCGTGACGATCACCGCGACGCGTCGGCAGCACGCGCTTCGTGACGCGCGAGCACTTCCTCGCGTCGGGCGAGATGCAGATCTCCGGCGAGCCGTTCGCCGAGTCGATGGGTCGCGAGCTCACCGACTACAGCCGCGATCACGTCCCCGACGATCTCTACTTCGACGACGGCACCGAACGCGCAGCGGCGCGTGGATCGATCTTCCCGGCTTCTCCACCGGCGTCGAGTCGTACGAGTACTCGAAGCAACCGATGAACAACATCGCGTTCGAGTCGGGCGCGGGCACCTCGCTCGTCTACGGTCCGCTCGTCAACGCGGGCGGCGCGCTGCATGGCGCGCAAGCGACGGCGCGCGCTCGCGACGCTCGTTCAGCACTTCGCGCAGGGCAGCGAACGCGCTCGGCGCGTTCGTGTTTCCGGCGAGCACGTTTCCGCGACAACCGAACCTCGCGGCAGAGCCGCGCGGACCGGGCGACGCCAACCCGCTCGGCGAAAGGACAGGCGTCGGAGAACCCGCTCGGCTGGCCCGGCATCTGGCCCACGGTGCACGTGTTCCGCAGCTTCGATCCGACGATCGCGCCCACCAGCGCCGGTCGACCTCGTACTGCTCGATCAGCTCCGACGACGATCCGGGATCGGCGGGCGCGCTCACGTGCGCCGACTACGAGTGCGACGCGACGACGCTGCACCTGCGCGATCGCGCGTCGCAGATCGAACCGGTCGATCACGCCCGGCGCCGACGGCTTCAGCGCGTGGAAGTACGGGCTCTGGGTGCTCAACTACCTGCAGGTGATGCACGACTCGACCGAGGCGGGCGTCGCGACGCGTCGCCGCGAGCGATCTCGCGAACGTCGGCGCGCCGGGCAATCAAATCGTCGGCGCCGACGACACGGGCGCGGCGACTGCGCCGGGCACGTTCCTCGGCTCGAGCGACATCGAAGGCTTCCAGGCGCAGATGTTCATCGAGGAGCTCGACAACCGCGCCGAGGATTGGCTCATGCAACCTCACGACCGCGCGACGGCGCGACGCTCTCGGGCTTCGCGACGACGCTGCGACGCGCTCGCGTACGACTACCAAGCGCCGCTGCGCTGGTTCCCGCGCGCGATCGCGGTGACCGAGAGCGACGACGCGAGCGGCTTTCCGATGCCCGCGTACGCGCTCTCGTCGCCGACAGCGAGCTTGCTCGATCTCGCCGGGCTCGTGCTCGGCTACTCCGAGTTCTACGCGATCACGCGACGCGAACAACGCCGACGTCGGCGGCTCGCAGACCGCGCAGTGCGTATTCGACGGCGATCCGTTCGCGGCCGACAATCAGAACGCCGACGGCGAGCCCACGCTGCACGATCGCGCGCTCGCGATGCTGCGCGTCGCGCTCGTCGACATGGATCGCATCCACGCGCGACCCGTCGGGCGTGCTCGTCGACGACGTCACGATGAACGGGACCACGCCGGCGCGCGGCACGACCGTCGCGACGACGTCGGTCGCGTACGCGATCATCGCGATGCGCACGGCGCTCCGCGCGCTGTGCTCGCAGCTCGAGCTCTATTCGAACAACACGCCGGACACCGCGATCGTCTCGACGCCGCTCGACGCGCTCCCGATCAACCATCCGTCGAGCGCGACGTTCTCGCAGCGCGTGAGGACGATGCTCCGCGCGCAAGGCGCGCTGCTCTACGATCACCTCACCGACGCGACGGGCCGCGCGTACTCCGGTTGGGACGTCGCGACCTCGCAGCCGACGGATCACGAACGACACGCTCGACGCGCACGCGGCGGCGATTCGCGGGCTCTTCGCGATGTACCTCGCGACGGGCGACGTGAAATACCGCGACCGCGCGATGGCCGTGTATGCGCGACTCGACGCGACGTTCTACGACGCGGACGCGCGCATCTACTCGCCGACGCCCGCGCCGATGACCGACGTCGAGTACACGCCGCTGCGCTTCGCGCTGCTGCAGAGCGCATTGCGCGACGTGTACGAGCTCGTCGCGGCGCGACCCGGCGGACAAGACGCTCGAGCCGATCCTCGAAGAGCGCGTCGGCCGGCTGAACAAGCTCGTGCTCAACGGCTGGGACGATCGCAACGACAACCGCCTCGTCGACTGGCCGGGCGAGTGCGTCAACGTCGTCGGCAATCTTCCGCGCGGCGGGCTCCAGATGGCCGAGCGCACGCTGACGGGCGAGAGCGGCAGCGGCGGAAGAACAAATTCCGATCGGCGGACAGCGCACGCACGACGTCGGATCGCGAGCACGATTGCGTGCCCGAGATCGACGACGCGAAGCTGCCCGCCGCGCTCGCGTCGCAGATCACCTTCCACGTCGCGAGGGCGCAGTGAGGAGCGCGCTTTCGATCGCGCCTCGTGGCTCGTGTGCGCGTGCAACGGTGGAGCGGGCACGAACGACGCGGGCCCCGACGCGCGGCGTGACGGGACCGTTCTTGCATTCGTCGGCGATGGCGATCACCAAGCGACGGCGCGACGCTCTTCGTCGTCGAACCCCGACGCCGATTCGGTTTCGATCCTCGACACGCGAACGCGCGAACGCTGAAGCGCGAAGTCCTCCTCGCGCCGCGCGCATCCGCAGGTCGACGCGAACGGCGCGTATGCGCCGTGCGTCATGCCGCGCGCGCTCGCGCTCTCGCGCGGACGAGAAGACGCTCTACGTGACCGGCGAGCGCTCCGGAAAAGTGCACGCGGTCGACGTCGGCTCGGCGTCGGCGACGAGCAGCGTCGCCGTGTGCAGCGAGCCCGTTGGCATCTTGCTCTCGCCGCGACGGCGCGTCGCTCTACGTCGCTTGCTCGCAAGACAACACGGTCGCGCGGCTCGACGCCGCGTCGCTCACGGTGAAGTCGAGCGCCCTCGTCGGACAAGAGCCATGGGCGCTCGCGTGGTCCGGCGGCGCACGCTCTACGTGATCGCACTTTCTCACCGCGGGCGTGACGGCGATCGATCCGAGCCACCATGACCGCGAAGCCGCCGTTCGTCATTCCCGACGTCGACCCGCGCGGAGACAAGCGTCTCGCGAACGGACAGCCGCGCGGTCTCTACGACATCGCGCCAAGACCCGGCGACGACGGAGCTCTGGGTCGCACTCTCGCTCCTCGGCACCGAAACCGCGCAGCCCGATCTCGATTTCGAGTCGACCACGTTCGCGGCGCTCGCGGTGATGACGCCCGAAGGAAACGTGCAGCGGCTCATGTCGATCAACGCGCAGGACGTGCCCGGCGTGAACGGCGCGTTCGCCGACGTCGTGTCCGGTCCGCATGCGGTCGCGTTCACGCAGCGACGGCGCGTTCGCGCTGATGGTCGACACGAACAGCGAGGACGTGCTCGTCGTCGACGCCGTGCGTCACGTCGAGTCGTCGATGCTGCGGCCGCTTCCGGGTCATCAACCGGAGGCGATCGCGTTCTCGCCCGACGAGACATTCGCCTACGTCGAAGAGCGCAACACGAACGACGTCGTCGTGCTCGACGTGAATCGCACGGACGGGGCGCTCACGCTCACCGTGGACGGCGCGCCCATCGCGACGCTCGCGTCCGATCCGATGCCCACCGAGATGCGCTTCGGGCAGCACCTCTTCTACTCCGCGAACAGCGACGAGTATCCCATCACGACGAACCACTGGGTCGCGTGCGCGACGTGTCACATGGAAGGACGCAGCGACGCGGTCACGTGGCGCTTCGACGCCCGGCCCGCGCGACACGCCGACGAACGCGGGCGGCATGCTCGGCACGGGGTTCCTGTTTCGCACGGCGGATCGCAACCGAGGTCCAAGACTACTGGCGCACGATCAACATCGAGCAAGGCGGGCGCTTCGACGCGACGGATTCGGGGATCGCAAAAACTGCTCGACGCGATCGCGACGTACGTGAACTTCGGCATCCCGCTGCCGATCCCGCCGACGACCGACGCGACGCTCGTCGCGAAGGGTCAGGCGATTTTCCAAAACAACGGATGCGCGACGTGTCACTCGGGCCCGCGCTTCACCGATTCGGGCTTTGACAATCCGACGCTCGATCTGTCGGGACCGATCACGCTGCACGACGTCGGCACGTGCGTGAACGGCGGCGTGTTTCCCGACGTCGCGCACACCGACATCGACGGGAACGCGCGCGGTGCGTGTCTCTTCGACACGCCGTCGCTGAGCGGCGTGTGGTCGACGCCGCCGTATTTCCACGACGGGAGCGCGGCGACGCTCTCGGATGCCGCCGCGCGCATGCTCGCCGCGACGAAGAACATCACGCTCTCGCCAGAGGATCTGAATGCGCTCACGGAATATCTCAAGAGTCTGTGAGCTCGCCTTCTTGGCGCTCTCCGCGTGCAGCTCTTCGCCCTCCGCGAACGACGCCGGGCCGAGCACGTGCGACTTCGTGCTCACGGGCAACGTGTACAGCGCGTCGAGCGAGCCCGCGTGCGTGACGGTCTCGCAAGACGCAGACGCCGGCGGCGATTGGATGCTGAAGATCGACACGAAGACGACCGGGCTCGAGCGCATCGCGGCGTCGATCGATCTCGGCAGCGCTCCCACCATCGGTCAGCTCACGAACGACTCTGCCTCGTCGTGGGACGTGACCGCGATCTCCGCGAAGTCGGCGTGCGTGTTCCAAGCCGGGAGCACCGAAGCTCCGAACGGCACGCTCACGCTCACGCTCGACGCGTTCGACGCACCCAGCATGACCGCGCACGGCACGATCGCCAGTGACGCGTATCTCCACGCACCACCCACCACCGACTGCGGCTATGGCGACATCGAGAGCATCACGATTCATTTTTGAGATCGCCGTATGCGCGCTCGCATCCGCGTGCGCGCCCGACGTGCATCAGGCGGACGACGCGGGCGAGTTCGTCGCGTTCCCGAGCGACTTCGCGAGCTACGAATCGTGGACGTCGTACGATCTCGGCGGCGGCGACGGCGGAATGATCGGCGACGCATGCGCGCACACCGCGAACGTCCCGCGCGTCGCGTTCATGAACGAATCGCCCGCGCACGGATCGACCGCATTTCCCGTCGGAACGATGATCGTGAAGCAAATCCGCGTGACGAGCGATCCGTCGACTTGGCAAGTGTTCGCCATGGCAAAGCGCGGCGGCGGATTCAACGCGGGAAGCGGCTGCGAAGGTTGGGAGTGGTACGGACTCTTCGCGCCCGACGCCGGCACGGGCTTCGAATGGAGCGGCACGGAGCCCAATGCCGGCTCGCCGTATGCGAGCTGCGGCGCGTGTACGAGCTGCCACTCGAGCGCGCAGAACAACGACTGCGTCTTCGCGCCGGAGCTGTCGCTGTCGCAATGGTAGTGCGTGGTCCGCTCGTTGGCGCGTGCATCATCACGCTCGCGAGCACCGCGGGCGCGACGCCGAAGCCCCTTCCCTTCACGTACGGAACGGACACGAACCCGAAGGGCCAAGGCGAAGTCGAGCAGTACGTCGATCTCGTTCCCGTGATGGCGCTGAACGCGAACGGCCTACCCGAACGTTACCTCGCGACGCAGCTCCAAACCGAAGTCGAATACGGCCTGTCGAATCGCGTCGAGCTCGGCCTCTACGTGACGCTCTCGCCCGAGGCCTCCGGATATTTTGCGATCCCTTCGCTCACGGAAGGCAACGGCGCAAAGCAGCGCGTCCGATGGCGGCTCGCCGATCAAGGCGACTGGCCCATCGACGTCGCGCTCTACGGCGAGGTGAGCGAAGCGAACACGGAGGTCGAGCTCGAGTGGAAGGTCATCCTCGAGCGCCGCTTTGGTCCCGTGCGGCTCCTCGCGAACGCGTGGTTCGAATACGAATTTTATTACACCGGCCGCCGCGAGTGGGTCTTCAACCCGACGGCGGGTTTCACGGTGCAAGCGACGCCGAACGTTTTTCCAGGCTTCGAATATTGGATGCGCGCGGAGGTGCGCTCCGACGCGCCCGAGTCCGGCGACTTCAACGGCGGACCGCATCATTACATCGGCCCGACGCTGCGACTCTCGTTCGGCAACTTCTTCTGGACGTCGGGCATCTACATGCGCGTGTCGAACTTCGGCCGCGTGCTCGATGCGGGCGTCGATTCGTACGGCCCCATTTGGTTTCGCACGCTCGTCGGCTTCGGGTTCTAATGCGCACGTGAACAAACCCGCGCTCGGCGTCGCGCTCGCGTCGGCGGTCCTCACGGTTCCCGCCGTGTACGCCGTCATGCGCGGGTATGAAGTCTTCTTCGTCGCAGAGCCGAACCCAGCGGTGATCACGGCGTCCGTGAAGATCGCGACGTTCTGGCGTTTGTGGATCGGCGTGTACGTCGCGCCCATCGTCGGCATCGGTGCGTTCGAAGTCGCGCGGCGCGATCTCGCGCGCGCCGCGCGCATGCTCGAAGTCGCCGTGATCGCCGTCGCCGCGCTCGCCGGCATTCAAGGATTGTTCTTGCCGTGATCCAAACGCTCAGGCTCCTCGAGCGCATTCATGGTCACCTCGGCTGGCTCGCCGTCGTCGCGCTGCTGCATCCGGTCGTCGTCTTGCGGAACCCGAAGCGGCGCGCGCGTCTCTCCGTCGGGCTCACGACGGTGCTCCTCGTCGTGACCGCCTCGCTCGGCGCGTGGATGTATCCGGATTATCGGACGCGCCTCAAGCAACGCATCTTCATCGAAGCGCCCTCGTGGGGTTGGGCGTTCGAGCGCAAAGAGCACCTCGCCGTGGCCGCGGTCGCGTTCGCGCTCGTCGGATGCATCGCGCACTTCGTCGCGCCGATGACGCCGGAGCCCGCTCGCGAGCGCATCGCGCGCACCGCGCACCTCGCGTACGTCGTCGCGTTTTCGTTCGCGCTCGTCGTCGCGTCCATCGGCGTCGCGGTGGCGTCGTTCAAATCGTTTTGAGTTTGATGTATCGTCCGCGCGATGGCCTCGGCGCGGCTCCGTCCGTGGACGATCATCGTCCAGATCTTGTCGCTCCTCGCAGCGGTGGTTCTCGGCTGCATGCTGTTCGCGAAGCGCGTGCACGCCGACGCGCCGCCGAAGGTCGCCCCGAAAGGCGGTGGCGCAGACACCGAACAAGACGCTGGCGCCGACGCCGGCGCCGACTCCGGCAAACCACCCGAGGATCAAATGGAAGACGCCGTCGTCGGCGCCGACGGCGGAGTCCCCATTCACACGAACGGCGAGTACCGCTCGCCGTTCGCGAATCCGAAATGGGGAAAAATCGCCGACGTGCGCGTCGGTATCGTCATCAACGACATCACCAACTACGACATCCACACCGGCTCGTTCGTCGCGGATTTTTATCTCAGCCTGACGAGCGAGCGCGAGATGCCATCGATGGACTTGATGTTCCCGAACGGCAAGCCCGACGAGAAACAAGTCATCGCGGACAAGCCGACCTTCAAGCTCTATCGCTTCACCGGCACGTTCAACTCGCCTCCGGACTTGCGGCATTACCCATTCGACGATCAACAGCTCACGATTCAAGTCGAAGAGAACACCGAGGGCATCGATCAGATCCGCCTCATCCCCGACCAAGGCCACACGCACCTCGAGGCCGGCTTCGAGGTGATCGGCTGGGACGTCATCTATCTCGAGGCGGTCTCCATCGTTCACAACTTTCCCGATCGCTTCGACAACGACGATCTCTATTACGGTCGCTACGAGTTCCGCCTCGGCATCGAGCGATACGGCACGAGCGCGGTGTTCACGGTCTACGTTCCCGCGATCGTCATCGTGCTCATCTCGCTCATGGCGATGTGGATCCCCTTCCATCGCGTCGACGTGCGATCCAACGCGGGCGCGCCGATGCTCGCCGCCGCCGTGCTCTTCCACTTCGCGCTCATGCAAGCGCTACCCGCGGTGAGCTACCTCACGCGCGCCGACAAGCTCATGGTGGGCGTCTACCTGTCGCTCTTCCTCAACATGCTCTCGACGTGGTGGTTCTTCATCGTGAAGGAAGAGAACATCGACCGCGTCTTCCGCATCGCGCGAACCGTCGTCCCCGTGGCGACCGTCATCATCATGGTGATCGCATGCGTGGTGTGATGCTCGCCTTCGTGTGTTTGGCGCTCGTTTCGTGCGAGAGCAAGCCGCGCATGTTCGACACGACGGTGACGCTGAGGAGCGTCGAGATCGTCGCGCGCGATCCGAAGACGAACGATCCGCGCATCGTCGAGATCAACGTCGAGTATCCCGATTGTCCCGGCGAGCAGCTCGAGACGTTGCAAGGCAATCAGGAGTTCACGCAGTGCGCGTCGAAGTTCAAAGTCGGTCAGGTGATCCCCGCGACGATCGAATGGGGCCCGACCGACTACGGTCACTACGACTCCGAGATCACCCGGCTCGGCGACTGCCCGCGCAAGCGCGATCCGCGCGATGCGCGCTCGTACGAGGTCGTGCAATCGTGCGGCGACGTGATCGTCAACGGGAACAAAGCGGGCTTTCACTGCGATCGCAAGCCGACGAAAGAGCTCCTCACGAAGTGCCCGTGGTTCGCGCGCAAGTAGACGCATGAGCTCGGTTGCAAAACCGTGACGAATCGATCGCGAGGCGCGCGCAACGGAAGATGAGAGGTCATCCGATGCGCTCGCTCCACGTCATCACGCTCACCGTCGCCAATGTCTTCGTCTCGAACGTTTCGCACGCGTCGCCCGGAGAAATCCCGAGCGCGCTGTCGATCGCGAAGAGCGGCAACAAGAACGAAGTGCACTACGCGGTGCGCGTCGACGACGACTGCAACCCAGCTGGGCCATCGCCGGTTCATCCGTATTGGCGCATGCTCGAGCGTTCGCCGGACGCGACGGAGCCGCTCGCCGCTGGGATCGAAGAGCGCGCGTTCGGCGTCGAAAGCCAATCCGCCTCTGGCGCCGAAGTTCGCGTCGTCCTGCGCGGGCTCCCATCGCGCGACATCGTCATTCACACGAACAAAGCGCCCGACGGCGCGTGCACGTCGTCCGCGACGATGACGATCTCCGGAACGCGCGCGCGCGTGACGAGCGTGTTCGTCAAACAGAAGCTCTTGGGCGTCGACTATGTCGAAGTCGTGGGCGCGGCTTCGAACGGGGCCGTCGTGCGCGAGCGAATCAAACCGTGAGCGTGACGAGCCTGAGCGCGACGTAGAAGAGCGCACCTGCGACCGCCGCGAGGATGGGTGGGAGCACACGGCCGTAATCTCGCCACGCGTCGCGCGCCTTGCCGAGGCACGCGATCGCGAGACCCGCTGCGATGAGCGGCGAGCCCACGTTCACGAACATCTTCTCGCCCGACGGCACGCCGATCACGCCGCCCGACGCCGATCCCATGATGAGGAACATGCCGAGCGAGATCGCGAAGAAACCGAGCGTCGAGATCACGAAGCCCCATCGCGCCGAGTGGCTCGCGATCGCGGCGACCGAGCAACCGATGCACGCCGCCGCGAATACGCCGCCGACGATCGCGCTCGTCGAAGATGGCGAGCCTTCGGTCGTGCCGGGAAGAAGCGCGAAGACGTCCCACGCGGGCCGCGGCGGTGCGACGCGACGTAGCAAGAAGAACGTCGCGGCCGTGATGCATGCGTGAAGCACCGCGGGCGCGAGCCACGAACGCAAGAAGTCGGATGGCGGCGCCGCGCGTCGCGTCATGATCGTGACTTGCGCGGCCCTCGAGGCGCCGCTCGCGCTCGCGGATGTGGACGCCGGTTTCGCGCGCGCTTCATCCACCGTGATGAGGCTCGGTCCCATCGGTTCGTCGTCGAACTCGAAGCCGGGTGTGGAGATGGGCGGTGGCGCCGCTTTCGGAGCGGCGGACGTGGTGCGTAGCTTCGGCGAGCTCGGCTCGAGATCGGGAATCGACGGCCGCGATTGAACGAGCGGCGCCGCGCCCGGCGCGCTCAGTCTCTTCTCGATGCTCGCGACGAGCGGATCGCATCGACCCGTTCCGAACCGCGCGATCGCGCTCGCGAGCTCGCCGACGCTCGAGAACCGCGCGTCCGCCGACTTCTGCAAACACCGCAAAATGGCCTCTTCGAGCTTGCCGGGGATCTCGACGCGCAGCGTCCCGGGTCTCGTGGGCGGCTTCTCGAGAACGTTCGCGAAGATTTGCCCGACGGTCTCGCCGTCGAATGGAACCGCGTTCGTCAAAAGCTCGAATGCGATCACGCCGAGCGACCAAACGTCTGCGCGCGCGTCGACGTGCTTCGAGCTCCGGAGCTGCTCGGGCGCCATGTACGCGGGCGAGCCGAGCACCGCGGACGTCGACGTGATGTTGCCGGCCTCGGTGCCCATCGACTTCGAAATCCCGAAGTCGACGACCTTGATCGTGCGCGTCTCGCCCTCGCGCACGAGAAACAAATTCGACGGCTTGAGATCGCGGTGGATGATCCCCGCGGCGTGCGCGTGCGAAAGCCCCTCCATCGCCTCGAGGAGATAGTCGACGGTTTCGGTGATCAGGAATCGTCCGCGCGTCTCGAGCACCACCGAGAGATCCTCGCCGGACAAAAGCTCCATCGCGAGAAACGGCGCATCGCCGACCATGCCGACGTCCATCACGCGGACGACGTGCGCGCTCTGAAGGCGCGCGGTCGCGCGGCCCTCGTGGAGAAATCGCGCGACCGCTTCTTTGTCTTTCGCGACCTCCGGCAAGAGGAGCTTCAGCGCGACCTGTTGATTGAGCAGCTCGTGCTTCGCCGCGTAAACGACGCCCATGCCGCCGATGCCGAGCACGCGCTCGATGCGAAACTTCTCCGCGACGAGCGCCCCAGGTTGGGGAAGTTGGGGATCGAGGTCCACGCCGACTTGCAGGATACACACTTCGCGGCGGCTAGCGCGCTGCGCGAAGCCAATCGCCGACGAGGCCGTCTTTCGCGCGTTCGCCGCATGTCTCGCGCGTGAGGAACGTCTTGGCGTGTTCTTGGCCGACGACGCACACGAGCTCGGGCTTGCCACGCACGTCGAACGCGCCCGCTGCGTCTTGAGCGAAGACGCCCACGCCGTCCACGTCGAGCTCGAATGGCGACGCGGCGCCGGGCGCGTAGAGATCGAGGACGTCCTTCGCGCGCCACACGAGCATGGACTTGCCCGCGAAGCCAACGCGAATTCCCGTCGCGTGCGCGAGGGCGGTCGCCACGCCGCCCGCGATCGTCGAGATCGAACCATCGGCGGACGCGGCGAGCACCGTCTTGCCGTCGGACGAAACCGCGAGGCTCTTTGGCGCGCTCGCGAGATCCGTCGAGTGATCTTCGCCGCTCGCGAGATCGACGACGTGCACCGTCTTTCCGAGCGCGACCGCGTACGTCGCGCCGCCGCTCGCGAACGCATCGAGCGCGTCGGCGGGCGCCGCGGAGACGAGCTTCACGTCGCGCTGCCACGCGCCGTCCGCGCCGAAGATCGACGCCGACCCGTTCCACAAACGCACGAGCGCGCTGCCATCGTCGAAGCGCGCGTGTCGCGGCGCGAAACCGAGCGACTTGGGATGTCGGAACGGAGCTCGCTTCGTCTCCGCGCCCGTGGTCGCGTCGTAGACGATCGAGCCCGCGTTCGACACGATCGTCAGCGCTTTTTCGTCGGCCGAAAATGCGAGGTCGACGGGATGCGCGATCGGCGACGCTGCGCCCTTCTTGATCACGGCGCGCTCCGTCCACGTCGTCGTGTCGAAGACGTGCGCCCATCCGTCCGACATCACGCACGCAAATGACTTCCCGCTCGCGGAGAACGCGACGTTCGTGGGTCCGATGATCGGCGAATACGGCTGCGGCAATCCCTTGCACACGACGCGCGGATCTCCGGTCGTCGGAACGATCTGCACCAAGTCTTCAGCGATGATCGCGACGCCGTCCGGCGCCTTCACGACAGCGAGCACGTTCTCGGGGCCCACGTCGGAGACGAACGGCTTCTCGGCGCCGGTCGTCACGTCCCACGCGGTGGCGACGCCGTAGCCCGCGAGCACCATCGTCTTGCCGTCGTCGCTGAACGAGTACTCGTCCGCGAGGCGCGAGTCGGTCGCGCCCGCGAGCCGCGATTCGGTGTTGTGGACGAAGAGCTGTTTCTTCTGCGCGACGTCCCAGAGCCTGAGCGATCCGTACGACCCGGTCGCCACGGTCTTTCCATCGTTCGAGACCGCGAGCGCTTCGACGCTGTGAAATCTTCCCGCCCACATCCCGACGTCTTTGTTCGCCACGAGATCGCGCACGTGGAGCGGCGCGCCGTCGCCCGTCGTCTCGAGGTACGCGAGGTAATGTCCGTTGCTCGAGAGCGCAGACACTCCATAAGACGATGCGATCCGCGTTCCCGTGTATGCGCCCTTGTCGAGATCGTACGGGCGAAACACGAGGTCGGTGTCGTCGCCGTAGAAGATCACGTGCGACGCGTCGGGCCCGAAGCCGACGAGCTCCGAGCTCTGTCGCCATTTGCCCGTGAGCTTCGTCTTCACCTCTCCCGTCGCGACGTCGAACACGCGCGCGTGCGTCTCGGGCGAATTCGGCGTTGCGTCTTCGTCGATGACCGCGATGAGCGCGTCGTCGGGCGAGACCGCATAGCGCGTGATTTTGTCGATGCGAAAGAGCCGTGCGCCGGTGAGCACGTCGTAGACGGTGAGCGGGCTCGCGGTGTGGCCGCTCGGCGTTTGGAACGCGAGCGTTCCGTATCGCGACAAAGCCATGTCGCTCGGGCCATCGACGAGGACGCGTATCTCGCCCGTCGCCGTGTCGCGCGCGACGACGTTGCCATTGTGCGCGAGCGTGAGCGTCGTGCCGGAGAGAATCGCCGAGCCGCGCGCGACGCGAATGCGATCCGTCAAGCGCGCCACGGCGTGCTCCGCGGTCTCCGCTTCGGCGAGCGCGCGATCGCGGATGCGTCGCGATGCGGCCGAATCGCCGGCGAGTGCCGCCATGCGCGCCGCGTCTTCGAGCGCGCGCGGGTTCGGATGCATCTCGCCCCACGCGGCTTCGTAGAGCGACTTCGCTCGCGGGAAATCCTTCGCGCGCTCGGCGCTGTACGCCTCGCGCATCTTCGCGCGCATCGACGCGTCGGTTCCCTTGGGCGCGCCTCCCGGCCCGGCGAGGTTCGCACGCACGAGCTTCTCGAGCTCTGCGCTCTGCGCGCTCTCCGACGGACACGCCGCGTTCGCTTCGGCGATCTTCGCGAGCGCGAGGGTTTCGTGCCCACCGCGCTCGAGCTCCGTCGCTTTGCTACGCGCCTCGCGCGCGGTCATGCACGCGGGCGTGACCGCGACGGAGGCATCGAGCGAAGTCGTCGCGGCGGGTTTCGGCCCGCACGCGAGAATCGCAAGGGACATCCAGACGGAGCGTCGCATCGGCGTTCGAGCATAGAACGCTCGAGACGCCCGTCCTCATCAACAATCAGTGAAACGCGAACTCGGGCGCCGCGCCGCACTGAAACAGCGGAATCGTGTTCGTCACACCCGCCGACGTGAACGTCCCCGTCACGTCTTCGAGCGTCTCTTGTCCGTTCGGGATCGGAATCGAGGTTTCCTGCGCCGCGAGGCTGCGCGGCTCGCCGCACGCATCGACCGTCTCGTACGTGCGACCGTCGCCGATCGCCGTCACGATGTCGCTCGTTCCATAGAACGCCTGCCCCGACACCGTCGTCAGGAGCACGTCGGCCGGCTGTGCGTCGATGAGCGCGCGGTACGGCTGCGTGACGTCGCCGCGCACGACGACGAGGTCCGCGTAGAGCCCCGTTGCGATCGATCCGATCTTGTCATCCATGCCGACGGTCTTCGCGGGGTTCGACGTGACCATCGCGACGAGCTCTTGATCCGTGAGCAAATTCGAGAAGCGCTCGCGGTTGACGCGGTCGGCGACCTTGAGCTCGCCGAGCACGTTCGCGCTGCCCGACGGCGACCAGTCCGGCGCGATCGAGATCGTGATTCCCGCCGCGACGGCCGCGGGGATGTTCGTCGTTTGACCATAGAGCGCGAGGTTCGAGAGCGGCGACCACACGAGCCTCGCGCCGACCGAGCCCATCTGCTGGAGCTGCGCGACCGTGAGCGCGGTGCCGTGAATCGCGACGAGCTGCGGCTTCACGAGGCCGATCTTGTTCATGTAGTCGAACTCGGCGCGCGACGAATCGTCGATGCCTTCCGCGAGGTGCACGACGAACGCCTTCGTCGCGCCGCTCGCGAACTGCGCGTTGAGCCCGTCCGCGTCGGCTTGCGTGAGCGCCGTCACGGGGAGCACGTCTTGACGAACGTGGTCGGCGCAGAAGTTCCCGAACTCCACGTTGCGCGCCCACGAGCGCGTGCACGAAAGATCCTCCGAGCCTTCGACGCTCGTCGTGCCGCCGACGATCGCGCGGAACTCGCCGTACTTCACGGCTTCGCACATGTGCCCGCCGCCTTTGACCGCGTTGTACGGATTTTTCACCGCGGTGGTGTATGCGCTCGCGCGCGCCCACTGATAACGATTCTGCCAGCGCTTGCCCGAGTTCCAGAACGGGATGAAGTCGTACGCGACGTGATTGTGGAGATCGACGAGCCCTGGCGCGATGACGCCGCCCGTCTCGATGATGTTCGTGCCGCTCGGCACCTTCGACCGGCTCGTGACGACCGAGACGATCTTCTCCGCTTGCACGACGACGAACGCGTCCGCGGCGCCGCCGGGCATGATCGTCATTCCGTGAAGCGCGTAGCTCGGTCCAGCGAGCGGCTTGCAACCGGCTTTGTACGTCGACGAAGCCTCGTCGCTGCTCCCGTCGACGGATTCACCCGAACAAGCAACAGCACCAACAACAAGAGCAAGAACGGTCAAGACGCGAGCATGATGGAACATCGCGATTCTCCAGGGGAAAACATCCGCATCCCACATGTCGGATGTTGTGTGGTCCTAGAGGTACGCTCGAACGGGATGGGGCGCTTTCTCTCGCCCGCCAATCACTTATTCGTGGACGCCAAACGCATGCGCTTGCGCGCTTCGGACGGCGTTTCGCCCTTCACCTCGCGGAACACGCTCGCGAAGCGTTGCGGCGAAGAGAAGCCGATCTCGTAGGCGATTTCCGTCAGCGAGGCTTCGGTCTTCAGCCGCTCTTCCGCGGCGCGAACGCGCGCTCGCGTGGTCTCCTCCGCGAAGCTCGTATCGAGCTCGCGGAGGCGGCGTTGGAGCGTGCGCACGGAAACGCGAAGGTCGCGCGCGCAGCGATCGACGTCGGGGTTCATGAGGTGACCCTCGAGCCACGCACACACGACGTCGTCGAACGCGTTCTCGACGAGCGCGGCTGCTTCGCTCTCCACGAGCGCGGGAAACTCTCCGCATGGGATCGCGAGCCACGCGAGCGCGTCCTCGATGTTCGCGAACGCCGACGCGGGGTACGGCGGATCGAGCAGCGCGAACATTCCGGCGGCGGTCGCGCGCAGCGGTCCGCTGGGCGGCGCGATGATCGCGACCTTCTGCACGGTGAGCTGGTTGCGAAACCGCTCGACGAAGAACCGTTCGAGATCGCCGAACGCGTCCGCGCTGACGTCCTCGATGCGCGACGTATCCCAAATCGCGACGTGCGGCGGAAACGAGCGCACGGCTTCGAGAAGCGGGACGAGCGCGTGGAGATCCTCTTGGTCGAAGCGGCCAACGGCCACGCCGATGCTGAGATCCGCGCGTGGAACGACATAGCTCCAGTGCCGCGTGCGCAGCGCGGACCCGACGCGATGGGCGAGAAAGTCAGCGAGCGAGAGCGCAGTTCGCACGTCAACGCACCGCTTGCTGGAGCAGCGCCACCGTGTCCTCGAACGCGACTTTGTCTTGCGCGTTCTGGCGAAGCAGCTGCTCGATCTTCGGCATCTTCGCGATCGCCTCGTCGAGCTCTTTGTCGCTTCCTTTTGCGTAGGCTCCCATCATCACCAAGTCGCGCTTGGCCTCGTATACGCCGAGGAGAGCGCGAAGCTTCCGCGCGGCCTCGCGGTGCTCCTTCGTCACGACCGCGTCCATCACGCGCGAGAGCGAGACCGTCACGTCGACCGCGGGGTAACGACCGCGCGCGGCGATGGTGCGATCGAGCACGACGTGCCCGTCGAGCATGCCGCGCACCTCGTCGGCGATGGGCTCGTCCATGTCGCCGCCTTCGACGAGCACCGTGTAGATCGCGGTGATCGAACCTTTCTCACCCTGCCCGCTTCGCTCGAGCAGGCGCGGGAGCATCGCGAACACGCTCGGCGGATATCCGCGACGCGCGGGTGGTTCGCCCGCCGCGAGACCCACTTCGCGCTGCGCGCGCGCGAAGCGCGTGACGGAGTCGACGAGGAGCATCACGCGTTTGCCCGCGATCGCGGAAATGCTCCGCGTAGGCCGTCGCGACCTGCGCAGCGCGCAGGCGCTCGAGCGCGGCGACGTCGCTCGTCGCGACGACGACGACGCTCTTTTTCCGGCCCTCCGCGCCGAGCGAGTGCTCGAGGAACTCGCCGACCTCGCGACCGCGCTCGCCGACGAGCGCGACGACGACGACGTCGGCTTCCACGCCGCGCGCGACCGCGCCGAGCAGCGTGCTCTTGCCGACGCCGGAGCCCGCGAACAGACCGATGCGCTGTCCTTCGCCGAGCGTGAGGAGCCCGTCGAGCACGCGCACGCCCGTCGGGATCGCGCGGTCGACGGGGCGACGCGAGAGCGCGTCGGGCGGATCGCGATTGACGAGCACGACGTCGCCTTCGTTCGTCTCCGGTCCGCCGTCGATCGCGCGGCCGAGCCCGTCGACGACGCGACCGAGGAGCGCGTTCGACGCGCGCACCGTGAAGGGTCCTCCCGTCGATTCGACGAGGTCGTCCGGTCCGACGCCCGCGAGCGCGCCGAGTGGCATCGCGATCGCTTCGCCCGCGTTGAATCCGACGACCTCGCACGCGAGTGGCTCGCCGCGCCGCTTCACGTGAACGACGTCGCCGACGCGAACGCCGGGCATCGCGAAACGCAGCGACAAACCCGTCACGCCGAGCACGCGCCCGGTGGGACGAGTCGTCGGTGTTGCAGCGAGACGTGCGCGGAGCGCGTCGAGATCCATGCGCGAGCCTCGAGCGTATCATCCATCGCCATGACCGAATCATCACCCGCGCAGCGCACGGTCGGGCTCGCCGCGGCGTGGCTCCTGCTCATCGCGCTCCTCACGGGGATCTACGCGGCGGCTGCGATGAGCGGGAAGCTCCACGTGGACGGACACGCCGCGCTCGCGTCGCACTTGAACGCGCTGATGGGAACGTTCCTCCTCGGGACCGTCGGTTGGACGATGCCGATGCTCTCGTACGGCGAGACCGGCAAGAAGCGACTCGCGATCGTGCTCGTCGTGTCGTCGTTTGCGAATTGGATCATCACCGCGGTGAAGGCGGCGCTGTTCGTGGCGGGGATCGACGTGCAAGGCAAAGCGGCAAACGACGGCGTGTTCGTCGCGTTGCAAATCTTCGTCGTTGTGCCGATGATCGCCGCGGCGATCGCGTGGATCGTCGGGTTCAGGAGGCGAACATGAAGAGCGAAATCGACGCGTACTTCGCGAAGCTCGGGGAGCCGGCGCGTACGACGCTGACCCGCGTGCGTCGCGCGCTGCGCGCGGCGTGCCCCAAAGACGCGGTCGAACGATTCTCGTATGGCGTTCCCGCGTTCGTCGGCGAAAAAGGCATCGCCGGTTACTCCGCGGGCGCGAAGTTCTGCAGCTACTACCCGATGAGCGGAAAAGTGATCCGCGCGCTCGCGAAAGATCTCGCCGCGTACGAGACGACGAGCGGCGCGATCCACTTCCCGCTCGACGAGCCGCTGCCGGCAACGCTCGTGAAGAAGCTCGTCAAGGCGCGCCTTGCGGAGATCGGGAAGACGAAGAGGAAGATCGCCAAGGCGCCAAGACGCCAAAAGAAGTAGGTGGGTGTAGATTACACCTAAATATTCTTTTGGCGTTTCCTTGGCGCTTTGGCGCCTTGGCGGTTTCTCACTTCGTCGCGATCTTGCGGCTCTCCGTCGCCGTGCGGCCGTTGAGCTCGTCGTCGAGCTCGCCGAGGAGCTCCTTCGCGCGCGATGAGAGCTTGGTTGGAACGTCGACGCGCACTTCCACGACCAGCGCGCCGCGACCGCGACCGTCGAGCCGCGGCACGCCGCGACCCTTGAGCGTGAGGACGTGTCCGCCCTGTGTGCCCGCGGAGATCTTCACCGTCTCCGTTTTGGTGGCGTCCTCGTGATCGAGCACGGGAACGCTCACTTCGCCGCCGAGCGCAGCCACGGTGAACGGGATGTGCACGCGCGTGACGAGATCGACTCCGTCGCGTTCGAAGCGCGGGTCGTCGCCGACTTCGACGTCGACGTACAAATCACCGCTGCCGTTCGGCCCGGCGACGCCCTGACCGGGAACGCGAAGACGCTGGCCCGCGTCGATGCCCGCGGGAAACGTGACGGTGACCGTGCGCGCCTTTTCGACGACGCCCTGACCCGCGCACGACTTGCAAGGCGTCTTGATCGACACGCCGCGCCCGCCGCACTTGGCGCACGGCGCGGTGAACATCACGAAGCCGCGCGCGTTCGATACTTGCCCCGTTCCGCGACACGCGCTGCACTGCTCGGGCTTCGTCCCCTTCGCTGCGCCCATGCCTTCGCAGTCGTCGCAGCGACCGGGCGCGCGCACGTTCACCTCGCGCTTGCAACCGAACGCGGCCTCGACGAGCGTGATGCGTTCTTGCACGCGCAGGTCGCCGCCGCGCCGCGCGGTGCGCCCGCCGAAGCCGAACGGACCCGAGAACATCTCCGCGAAGAGATCCTGCATGTGCGAGAGCACGTCGCCGATTCCGCCGCCCGGACCTGCGCCGCCCTCGAGGCCTGCGTGGCCGAAGCGATCGTAGACGCCGCGTTTCTCTTCGTCGGAGAGAACTTGATACGCTTCGTTGGCCGATTTGAATTTGGCCTCAGCCTCACCGTCGCCGGGGTTGCGGTCGGGGTGGTGCTTGAGCGCTTCGCGTTTGTACGCGCGGCGGATGTCATCATTGGAGGCGTCGCGTTCGACGCCGAGCACTTCGTAGAAACAGCGCTTCTCACCCATGACGCAAATCGCCGATGGGCAAGGTAAGTCGATAGCTTAAGGTGTCAACGTTCATCCTCACGGAAAGATGCCCCATTTCGCTCGCAAATACGCTTCGACCGCGGCGCGGTCGGTGCTTCCGAGCGCCGCACCGTAGATCAAAGCTTCGGCGAGGTCTCCGTTCATGAACGGGATCGTCGTGTAGGGCTGCGCCAGGAGCGGCACTACCCCGCCGAGACACAACGTCTGGTTGGCGGGTAGCGTGGGATCGAGCCCGACACGCTGCTCCACCACCAAGCCGTCGTCATACGCGGCCGCGGTTCCGTTCGCGTTCCACGTCATGCTCGCGAGCGCGACGCCGCCGTCGAGGTGGGCGTGGATGGTCGTGTAGGTTTGCGCGGGAACGCCGACGAGCAGCGCGAAGCTCGGCGACGACGCATCTTGGTTGAGGTCGACCGGGAAAAGCACGAACGGGTACGTGTTCGTCGCGCTCTGAAAGCGAATCGCCGACTCCGCGTAACCGCGTGCGACGAGGAAGATGGTGAGGCTCGAGGTGCCGGGACCGGTGAAGCTCGACTGCAAGATGTCGAGCTGGCTCGCGGTGAAATGGACGGCGGGCAATCCATTGATCGAATTCGGGACGAGCGTCGGTGCGTTCGTGTTCGGCACGTTCGTCGGGAGCGCATCGCGCGCGAACGTGCTGAGGTCGTGCCATCTCGTGACGGGACCGGAACCGCCGTTCGTGTCGACGCTGCGTGTCGCATCGATCCAAAACTCGAGACCTGCGATCGACTTGGGATCGAACGGGGGCTTCTGCACGTCCGTCGAGCCCTCCGAAAAGATCGCGCCGCCTTCGGCGTCGTCGCTTGCATCGACGAGCGTCGCACCGTCGAAGCTCGCGCCAATGATCGCAGCGCACCCGAAGAGCGGGACCAGCACGAGGACGAACGCGCGCTTCATTCGAACCGCCCTTGCGCGAAGAAAGGACCGAACGCGATCGTGGTCTTGCCGCGGTGTGCGAGCGAAATCACGAGGAGCGAGCCGCCAGCCGCGAGGAGCACTCCGCTCACGACGAACGCGATCGTGCTCGCCGTGGCCCACGCCGCACCATCGCGCGCGGCGTCGAATCCCGCTTGCGTGCACACGTTTGCGGCGTTGCAGCTTGCGCGTTGTACGTCGCGCCGATCGATCGCCGTCAAGCCCGCGAGGCTTCCGATCCACGCGCTCGCGACGCCGACGCCGAGCGCGCCGATCGCGGTGGGCGTCATCCACGACGGCGCGCCGGTGCTCACGGAGGTGGTCGGGAGGACGGCTTCGAGCGGTCCGCCCGGCGAGAGCGAGAGCGCGCGCGACTCGCCATCCGCGAGCGTGAGCGCGAAGCGCGCGCCGCTGTAACCGACGGCGGTCACGAGGACGACGTGCGCGCCCGCCGCGACATGCAGCGGCGATTTCTTCGGATCGACGATCGCGCCGTCGAGCGTGGCGACCGCGCCTTCCGCGCCTTCGAGGTTGAGCGTGAGCTTCGCCGCGTGCGCTTCGATGTGCTCGATGCGCTCGCGAACGCGCGGCGCTCGATCGTCGCCCGGCGTCATGCGCGCCTGCGCGGTGTGATACGCGGCGATTGCGCGCTCGAGGTCACCCGTATGCTCGGCGCAATCGCCGAGGTTGATGAGCGTGCCGATGGCGGGATCGAGGCGAAAGCTCTCTTCGAAGAGCTTGCATGCGCGCGCGTAGTCGCGCGTCTCCGCGGCGCGCCGGCCGTCGTTGAAGAGGCGGTCGGCCTGATCGACCGCGCTGCCGTCCGCGCGCGCCGTCGCCGCAGTGAAGAGCAGCGCTGCGATCACTTTCGACGATCGAGCCAATTTTTCCTCGTCGTCACAGGTGTGGTCGTGACCGTGGTCGTGGTCGTGCTCGTGGATGTGCTCGCCGTCGCGCTCGGCACGGCTTCGACGACGGGCAAGCTCACGCTCGCCACCGTAGTCGCCGACCCGATGGATGCAGCCGCGGGCGCGGACGCGAGCGCCGGCGCGCTGACGCTCGATGCGGCGACCTCGGGCTCGTGCGTCATCATGCGTCGTCCGATCAAACCCGCGACGACGAGAACCACCGCACCGAACAGCGCGCCGAGCGCCGCCGCGCGCAGGAACTTCGACGTGCGCTGCTCCGGCGGAACTTCGACCGGGCCGATCGTCGGTCCGCGCGCGCTCGCTCCCATCGAGCCGATCGGGCTCTTCATCGCGAGCGTCGTCGCGTCGTCGAGACCCGACGGCTTGAGCTTCGCGGCGAGCGGCGTGTATTTCTTCGCGGGCTCCGCGACGGTCGAATCGCCGTCGAGGCTCGGGAGAACGCCCCACGAGACCGCGAGCACCGCAGCGTGGAGCGCGTGCTTCATCGCGACGGCGTCCGCGAATCGATTCTCTTTCGTGAACTCGAGCGCCTTGTCGATGACGGTGACGAGCGGAGCGGGCACGTCGGGCGCGATGCGCGCGAGCGATGCCGCCGGAAGCGTCGCGGCCGCGACGAGCTGCTCGTTGGGCGTCTCTGCTTCGTGCACGACGCGACCCGACGCGAGCCAGAAGAGCGTCGCGCCGAGCGCCCAAACGTCGCTCGCTTGATCCATTTCGTTCGCGCGGCCACGCGCTTGCTCCGGCGGCATGAACGCGGGCGTGCCCATCATCGTTCCGGTGCGCGTGCCGGATTCGCTGCGACCCATCGCGTCCTCGATGCGCGCGATGCCGAAGTCGAGCACGACGATGCGCCCGCTCGACGTGAGGAACACGTTGTCGGGTTTGACGTCGCGATGGATGATGTTCTTCGCGTGCGCGGCGGCGAGGACCTCGGCGACGGCTTCGCCGATATACGCGACTTCGTGCACGGGGAGCTTTCCGCCGTGACGCTCGGCGCGCGCGGCGGCGGTCTCGCCTTCGAGGAGCTCCATCACCAAGAACGCAGAGCCGTCGGGCGCGACGCCATCTTCGATCACGCGCGCGATGCCGGCGTGTCCGATTGAATTCGCGGCTTGGCCTTCGCGCGCGAAGCGCTTGCGCACGCCGTCGTTGATCGAGAGCGCCGTGTGGAGCACTTTGATCGCGACGCGTCTGCCGCTGCTATCCGTCGCCGCGTAGACGGCCGCCATTCCGCCCATGCCGATGAGCGCGTCGACGCGCCACGTGTTCAGCGTCGTGCCGAGGCGTGCACGCACTTGGTCGACGACGGACTGGTGGAGATTGCTCATCGGCCGCGCACGGGAAGCGCAGCCCACATTCTATCAGCTGTTCACGACGTCGCGTTTTTCAGCTCGTCTTTTGGCGGGGCGTTTTTCGACGCTGCGCGCTCGAGCTCGGCGATGCGCCATGCGCGCGCTTCGAGCTCGCTGCGTTGATGCGCGGCGAGGAGCGCGAGCTCGTCGAGCTTCGCGGCGAGCGTGGGATCGACCTCGCCTTCGCCGAGGCGCGCGACGAGCTCCTTCACGAGCTTCTCGCGCCGCGCGAGCTCTCCCTCGAGCTCCGCGACGTGCTCGCCGCGTTCGCGCAACTTCGCTTCGAGCTCTCGCGCGTCGTCCGTCTCGGGTTCGGGAGGAGGAGGAGGCGGCGGTGGCGCGGGCGGCGGAATCGCGACGAGCTCCGCTTCGAGCTCCGCGATGCGCTCTCGCTGAACCACGATCGTCTTCTCCGCGAGCGCAACGCCTTCTTCGAGCGCGGCCGCGCGGATTTGTGTTTGCGCGAGCTCTCCCGCGATCTCGGCGGTCGTGTCGACCGCTGCGTGACGTCGCGCCGCATCGAGCTCGCGTTCGAGGCGCGCTGAGCGCTCGCGTTCCACGTCGAGCGCTTCCATCGCGCGACGCGTTTCTTCTTCGGCGCGCACGCGAGCGCTCCGCGCGTGAGCGAGCTCGTCGACTTGCGCCGCGAGCGCATCGGCGCGCAAGCGGGCCTGTGCGAGCTCCGCGGCGTGCGAATCGTCGCGCGGCGCAGCGACGGTCGCCGGCGCGCCCGTCTCGATCACCGCGTACGCATCGAGGGCCACGTCGGCCTGCGATGCGAGCGCCAAGAACGCGCTCGGCGGCGGCCTCTCCGTGACGAGCTGCGCGTCTACGCGCACGGCGCTGTCGACCTCGTCTTGTCCGAGCTCCGCGAGCGTGACGCCGACGAACGGCATCGCCGCGATCATGCGCACGCTCGCGAACTGCAGCGAGACGAGATCGTAGAGCTCGTAATAGTCGAGCGTCGAGCCCTTCGCGTCTTCCGCGTCGCGCCCATCACGATTGAGCGCGGCGCACAGCACCGCGCCCTCCGCGCCGACGACGCGACGAAGACGCGCGAGGAGCGCGGCGGCGTCCGACATCGCGGCGAGATCCGGAACGATCGCGAGATCGAACGCGCCGTCGCGCACGTCGAAGTCCCCTTCGGGCATTCCGCGGAGCACCGTTCCGCGCGCGTGCGGGGGCGTCTGCGCGAGCGCGCGACTCTCGTCGGGATCGTAAACATGAACGAGGCGCGCGCCCATTTCGGTCAAGAGCTCGTGCAGCGCGAGCGACGAATCGCCGATGACGAGCACGCGCTTGCCCGTGACGAGCGCCTCGGCGAGCACGACGAGCGCGCGAGCGAGATCGCTGGTCACGTGAGCGCCTGGAGCGGATTGTTCGGCGACACCATGTTCGCGCCGACCCAGCACGCGAGCGCGCAGATCGTCATCGTCGGGTTGTAGCCGCTCGACGTCGGGAAGAGAGCGCCGTCGCTGCAGTACAAATTCTGGATGTCGTGGAGCTTGCCCGTCTTGTCGCAGACGGATTGCGCCGGATCGCTCCCGAAGCGAAGCGTGCCCATGATGTGCGCGCTTCCGGGGATCGTGTCGCGCGGGGTGACCGCGGCCCAACGCGCGCCCGCGTTCTTGAAGATCGCGCCCTTGCCGTTCGTGTCCTTGACGTCGACCATCATCTTGCCGCGATAAGCGCTCGCCGCGAGCTCGTACGGATGGTTCGCGTACGTGACGCGCGGCGCGGGCGTTCCGAACCAGTCGACGACTTGCGGATCGAGATCGACGCGGTTCGTCAACTGTGGCGCGTCCTCGGCCTGCATCGTGAGCACGATGATGCGATCGCGGAACGGCGACTGCCGCATCATCTTCTTGAAGAGACCACCGTCGAACGCGAAAGCGATGCGGATGATCTGCGCGTAGTACTGCGCCTCGTTGATCGGGCGCTCGCTCCCGGAAATCTCGACGATGCCGCCGAGCGCGGTCGATGCATCGTTCGGATCGTAATTCGCGGCGCTCCCGCGAAAATCGCGCGAAGCCGTGATCGACCGTGCGACCGCGGTGACCATGCAAGCGGTCGTTGAAGATGCCGACACACGACGTCTGCAAGTGGAACATCAAGTTGCGACCGACCATGTCGCTCGAGTTTCCAACGCCGGATCCTCCCGGATCGGAGAGCAAGAGGAGTCGCGCGTCTTCGATCGGGCTCGCGGCGAGGACGTAGCGCGTCGCGGAGTATTGAACGACGTTGCCGTTCGGATCGATGCACTCGACGGCGGTGACGGTGTCCTTCGCGCCGTTCATCACGAGCTTCGTCACGCGCGTCTCCGCGAGGAGGAGACAATTGTTCGTCAGCAGCGCCTTGCGGAGCATCGTGACTGCGGCGGAGCCCTTCGCGTTGATCGGGCAGCCGTAGTCGCTGCAGTAGCCGCAGTCGGCGCACGCGGGCCGGCCGTCGTACGGCTGCGAGTTCACCGCGGTCGGATATGGAAACCCCGTGTACCCGCTCGACGCGAGCGCGGTCTTCATCACCGTCGAGAGGTACATCGGCACGCCAGGCGGCATCGGGTAGTCGGTGCTGCGCGTCGGCTCGAAAGGATTCGCGCCCTTCAGTCCTTGCACGCCGAGCTGCACCTCCGCGTACGCGTAGAACGGCTCGAGATCCGTGTACGCGATCGGCCAATCGGCGAAGCTTGCATTCTGCACCTTGTTTCCGAGGAGCGTCGCCATCATGAAATCTTGCGGCTCGAAGCGCGGCATCTTCACGTCCGCGTGGACCATGCCGCCGCCGACGTGTTTCGGCAGACCGTTCACGTCGCCGACGGAGAGGCGATCGCCGTCGCTCGGCGCCGTGCGCCACGCGCGCGGGTCCATGCGCTCGTCGACGTCGATGAAGCTCCGCACTTGGTACTTGAGCTCGTCGTTCGCGTGCTCGGGAACGGGCTGCTGATTCGGATCGTCGAGCGAGTCATAGTGGTTCGGGCCCGCTTCGATGACGAGCACCTTGAGGCCGCTCTTCGCGCAGAGGTACGCGACGGGTCCACCGCCCGCGCCGCTGCCGATGACGATGACGTCGAACGTGCCGCCGCTCAGAGAGGAATTTCCAACGATGCGCGCGCTCATGAGAATTTTGCTCCGTAGGTCATCGAGCCGAGCGTTGCGACGACCGTGTCGATGAACGAGACGACGTCTGGCGAGAGCGGCTCGGGATCGGGTCCGCCGAGCGTGGACATCGGCGCGTCGGCGCGCTCGACGTACGCGTTCTTCGACGTGCTCCACACGCTGTAACCGAGCGGGAGCTGATCGCCTTCGAAGTGGCACATCTCCCATCCCGCGAGGTTCAAGTTGCCGCCGTACTCGGGCGGACAGAAGCACGCTTGCGAGACGAGATCGATGATGAGGTTCTTGAACGGGAGCTCGAGCGTGTTGAAGTATGCGGCGAGATCGGCGGGCGCGAGCGTCGCGAGATCGCCGTAGCCGTTGTCCGTCGCGCCTTTGATCGCGTCGGCGAGGCCCGCCTTCATTTGATCGCGCAAACCGGTGACGGTTCCGAGGAGCGCGTCGTTCGGTGCGCCCGCCTTGAATGCGGCGGAGCCGAAGAGTTGGATGCGCCAGCCCGCATCCTTCACTTGATCGAGCGGCAAGTACTTCGCGAAGGAATTTTGCGGGAAGTTGGTCGATGGATTTCCGTCCGCGTCGGCGAAGGGCGCACGTCCCGAGAACGGACCGCCGCCGTAGATGAGCGGTGGGTGCGTGGCGTCGGCGGCATCGAACGCCGTGAGGTATCGTTCGATGAACTGGACCGCGCCGAGATCTTTTCCACCGAGCTTGTCGTCGGGCGGAACGACCGCGTTGGCGAGCGCGCCGAGCGCCGCGCGCTCCGCGTCCGTGAAGAAACCCGTTTGCACGGGCGCGGGCGGCGAGCTGCAACCAAGAAACGTGACGGGCGGCACTGCGGTCGCGACGACCGCGCCACCGATGTAGCGGAGCACGTCGCGGCGCGAGGGCGCTTGCGCAGGAAAAACACGCAAACGGATGGTTCGCATCCGCGCAATATGCCAGAGACGCGAGCCGTTATGCAGCAGCTTGTTGCGCCGGACGACGGTTCGGCGGAAGGCGCCGCTCGATGCCGTCGAATGCGCGTTCGGTGCTCCCGGCGATGACGACGCGACGGTCGCGGAGGACGTCGGCGAGCTCCATGACGCGCGCCGCACACGATGCATCCGTCCAGCCGTCGGGCTCGAAGCGGAAGACGCGCTCTTCGGGCTGACGGCCGGGTAGCGCGCGCTTTCTGGGAAACGCCGTGGTCATTTTCGCGGAAGCGAAGCTCCCGTCGGTCACGCGAACGAGCACGTCGAACGCAGCGAGCCACGCGCCGCGCCACTCCCACGCGACGCCCACTTCGATCGCGAGCAAGCCCGGCATCGCCACGGTCGGCATCACCCGCAAACGCGTTTGTTCGATGTTCCCCGTTTGCGCGACGCGCGCGTAGGCGGCGACGTCGACGCCTTCGAGCGCACGGCCGATGCGTGCGAGCGCCGTGGCCTCGCGCGCCGCCGATGCGGGCCGCTGGCACGACGTCCCCGTGAAGAAAATCGGGACGAGGACGAGCGCGTCCATCGCGACGACGTACGGAGCGACGAAGCGCGTGGCGACGAGCACGGCGATGGCGATGACCGATGAAACGATCGCACCGCGCATCGTGGTCCCGTCGAGGAAATCCGCGCGCGAGGATTCCTCCGAGAACGCGTCGTCGGGTTTCATCGCGACCCACGTCGCGGGGCCGAGCGCGCCCTTTTGCGGAGCGGATCGCGCGCGCCACGCGAGGAGCGGCAGCGCGCACGCGACGAGCGCCGCGCCGACGACGAGTCGTCCATCGATCTGCACGCGAACGCCCGCCGCGAAGAGCGCAGCCGCGATCACGGCGCGCACGGTCCCATGGACCGGAACGAGCCCTCTCATGCCCTCGGTGATGCGCCCCTTCGCGAGCGCAATGCCGAACACCGCGAGCGCGCACGCGGCGACCAAGGTCCACGTTCCGATCGGCGTGCGCGCGGGCTCTTCGTCGAATGTCTTTGGCGCGACCACGGGTACGCGCAGCGCGGGATCGTCGACGAGCGACAGCGCCTTCGGATCGACGCGCGCGAAGAACGTCGCAGCCTCCGCCTTCGCCACGTGCGGGCGCACGAGCTCGAGCTCGTCACGTTCGGCGCTGCGCCGAAGCGTCGCGATGTCCGCTTCGTTTTGATCGCCGGCCGCGCGCGGCTCGGTCGGCGCAGAGGGAAGATCCAAGACGACGCGCGCGCTGTCGACGCCTTCGCGCATCGGCGGGAGCGCGAAACGCACGCGGTCGAATGCGCCGTCGCGTGTGACGCGGCGACCCGTGAGCGAGCCCTCGTAGCTCATCTCGAATCGATAGTCGCCGCGCTTGAGACCTTTGGGATCGTCGACGGTGACGTGCACGATGTCTTTGTCGTCGCGCACGACCGACGCGCCGTACGTGTGGCCGTCGGACGCGGTCACGGTCGCCGTCGGACGAAACCGCAAATCGTCTTCGAACCCGCTCAGCGCGATCGATCGAAGCGTCCCGGCGAGCACGCGATACGCGAGCGCGTGCGTGACGACCATGCGCCCGTCGCGTTCGATGACGACGCGCGCATCCTCGCCGCCCACGTGCGCTTCCGTGTAGTTTGCACGTGCTTCTCCCGCGCAGAGACACAAGAGGAGAAGGAGGAGGACACGCCGAAGCATGTCCTACATCTACCTACGTGGGCCGAAGAGGCCAAAAAATGGGCTTTCGGCTTTGGACTTTGGACTTTGGCTCAGAATCTCATTCTTCCCAAAAGCCTAAAGCCCAAAGCCCAATCCTCCCTGCTCAGTGGAAAAGGTGGGGGGCGACAGCGAGCGCATCGGCTAGCGCGCTGCGCGAAACGCGGAGGCCGATCGTGAGCGATTTTTCGTCGTTCGATGCGCTCTCGGCGGCCGTGAAGATGATCGGCGTCGTGTATTGCGATTGCGACGACACGCCGACGAGCGGGTCGTTCGAAATTTTGTAGCGCGGGTTCCACGTGAACATCCACCACATCGGCATGCCGAGCCCCGCGCCGCGCGGCGTGATGAAACCGCCCGCGTTGAGGCGCGCGTTCTTCAGCGCGTCGAGCCCGGCGCGCGTCGCGAGCGTCCCCGCGCCGCCCGGCGCGCTCGCCATGATGGCGCGCGCCTTGTTCACGGCCGTCGTCTCGTCGAGCGCGTTCACGATCCACGCGCGCGGTCCGTCGGGGACGATGAGCGTGTGCATCGTGATGACGATGGGCGGGCGCTTCTTCGGTTGGCCGTTCGGCCCGCGCGTTTGAAAATCGATGTCTTCGATTTCGTGGATGAGCGTGAGATGCACGGAGCCGGCAGGCGCGTTGCGCGATGCGCCGGCGACGCGCCATTTCGTGTCCTTCATCTGCGACGCCACGGTGGGTCGACCGATCGCCGCCGTCCACTCTTTGAACACGGCCGCGATTTTGTCCGGCGCGCCTTCGACGCCGAACACGTCCCAGCCCGCGGCTTGCTCGATCCCGGCGCGAATCTTCGACGCGTCGGAAGCCTCCGTGAGGCCCGAGACCGCGGGAACGGCCTTCGCGAAATCCACGCCGCGTGCGTAGACGACGGGCATCGTGAAGAGATCGATCGTGTGCGCGAGCGCATCGACGAATGCTTTGCGATCGCCGGGCGTGAGCTTGTCCTCTTGTGCGAGCTGGGCCTCCGTCGCGGCGATGAGCTGCGTGCGCGGGCCCGCGATCTGATCGGCGTCGAGGCCGTGCGCGAAGAGGGCGATGTCCGCGTCGTCGGGCAAGCGCAGGAATGCGGCGGGCGGCGGCTCGGCGCGCTCGGGATGCGCGGAGAGGACGCGCGTGAGGAGACCTTGCGATCCCTTCGCGGAGATTTTCAAATCGGCCATGCCTTGCTTTGCGTCGATCGTCGCGTCGAGCGACGCGCGCTCGACGTCGAGGAAGCTGTCGCACAAATCCGCGACCGCCGACTCCCACGCGACGCGCAGATCGCGGCCGCCGCCCATGAAGCGCGCGCCGCTCTGCGTGATGCTCGATCGCTCGCGCCGAACGAGCTCGCGAAACGGACCGGGACGCGCGTCGATGTGGAGATCGCTCTTCAGCGAAGCGAGGTTCGACGTGCCGCGCGTGAGAAACGGCAGCACGGCGTCGCGCGCCGTCGCGTCCTTGCTGCACACGAGGCGACCGCCGTGTCCGCTCGGCGCGAGCGCGCACGATCGAAAATCCGAGTCGCCGTCGCGGTGATGTTTGCCCGAGCGCGAAATCTCGAACGCGCCGTTGCTGATGGGTAGGAGCCCGTACTCGCCTTGAAGCTGCGATTTCGCGCCCTCGAAGTCCTTCACCGGAAGCGACACCGCGAAGCGCGCGTCGGGCTCGCGACGCCCACCGCGATCTTCCGCGGTGATCGTCATGTCCGCGGGGGAGTCGAGATCGACGAGCTTCGCGAGCTTCTCGCCGACCATTTCGCCGAGCGCCTGGTCCACCTCGAGCTGCTGCCCTGCCCACTCGGACACCATGTCCGCCGACGCGCCGATGTGCGCCGCGTGAATGAGGACGACGACCGACGAGGGCATCGCGACCGGCGAAAGGTCGATCGCTGGAACGACCGCGACCGAAGCGCTCGCGGAGGGAAGCGTCGTCACTTCTTTCGTCGGCTGCGGCGGGCCTCCGCACGCGAACACGAACATCGGTACGGCTGAGAAAGCGAGCACGGAAAGGACAATCGAGCGGCGCATGGGCAAAGGAGCATACCTCGAAAAAGCAATCTTCCTTCCGCGGCGAGGCCGTGCTTGATGAACACTGGAATGGCGATCCCGCTCAATCCCGCGCAGAAGCGCGCCGTCGAACATTTTGCGGGGCCGCTGCTCGTCCTCGCGGGCGCGGGATCGGGCAAAACGCGCGTGATCACCGAGCGCATCGCGCGCCTGCTCGAGCGCGGGATCCCCGCGCGGTCCGTCGTCGCGCTCACGTTCACGAACAAAGCGGCGGGCGAGATGGCCGAGCGCGTCGCGGCGATCGCGAAGGCGCGCAAGCTCGCGCACAAAGAGCTCACCGTCTCCACGTTCCACGCGTTCGGCCTCGCGTCGCTCGGGCGCGAGCGCGCGGCGATCGGCGGCGCGTTCACGATCTTCGATCAAGGCGACGCGCTCGGCGTCGTGAAGGAGTGCATGCGACGCACCGACGCGGGTCGCCGCTTCGACGCGCCGGCCGTCCTCGCGCGCATCTCGCTCGCGAAGAACGCGTTCGTGGAGCCGCAGGACTACGTCGCGAACGAAGACGACGAGTACGACGTCATCGCGCGCGAGGTCTACCCGAAGTATCAAGCCGCGCTGCGCGCGTTTCGCGCATTCGACTTCGACGATCTCGTGTGCGAGCTCGCGCGCCTCTTGAAGACGCGCGAAGACGTGCTCGCGCGCTTCCACGATCGCTACCGCTTCATCCTCGTCGACGAGTACCAAGACACGAACGTCGCCCAGCTCGAGCTCTTGCGCCTGCTCGGCTCGCGCGACAAGAACGTGTGCGTCGTCGGCGACGATGATCAAGCCATCTACGGCTGGCGCGGCGCGGACGTGCGCAACATCCTCGAGTTCGAGACGCACTTTCCGGGCGCGGAGGTCGTGAAGCTCGAGCAGAACTATCGCTCGCGCCCCGAGATCCTCGCCGTCGCCAACGCCGTGATCGAAAAACGCACCGACGGCAGCAAGCACAAGAAGACTTTGTTCTCGACGAAAGGCGCCGGCGAAAAACCGATCGTCCTCGCGTGCTCCACACCCGAAGCCGAAGCCGCGCACGTCGCGCGCGAAATCCGCCGGCTCGTTCACGACGAGCACGTGCGCCCTTCGCAGATCGCGGTTTTGTACCGCTCGAACGGGCAAGCGCGGCCGATCGAAGAGGCGATGCGCGAGCAAGGCATCGGGTATCGCGTCGTCGGCGGGCAACAGTTCTTCGAGCGCAAAGAAGTGAAGGACATCCTCTCGTACGTGAAGCTCGCGCTTCATCGCATGGACGAGATCGCGCTTCGCCGCGTCGTGAATTATCCGGCGCGCGGCATCGGCGAGCAGAGCCTCACGCGGCTCGCGACGCACGCAACCGCGAACGGGTGGACGCTCTGGGAAGCCGTCGAGCGCGTGAACGCGATCGACGACGTGCCGAGCGCGGCGCGATCGGGCTGCGCGGATCTCGAGAAGGTGATCGGCGAGGCGCGCAAGAAGCTCGTCATCGAGCGAACGCCCGCGAGCGTCGTCGTGCGATGGCTGTGCGAGCGCATCGGTCTCCGCGGCGACATCGACGAGAGCTCGGCGTCGAACGAAGCGGCGGCGCGACGTTTCGGAAACGTCGAGTCGCTCGCGTCGACGCTCGCGCGGCGCGAAGAGCGCGAGCGCGCGGCGGGCCGCGATCCGACGAGCGAAGACGGTCTTCGCAATTTCGTGCAAGCGATGATGCTCGACCAGAGCGACTCGGGCGACGGCGACGACAAACCCAAAGAGCTCGTCCTTCTCTCGACGCTCCACGGATCGAAAGGTCTCGAGTTCGATCACGTGTTCTTGATCGGCGTCGAAGAGGGTTATCTCCCGCACGCGCGCACGCAGATGGACAAAGCGACGGACGCGGCCACGAGCGAGATCGCAAACGAGCTCGGCGTGAAGGCCGATGTCGAAGAAGAGCGGCGCCTCCTTTACGTGGGTGTGACGCGCGCGCGAGAGAAGCTCACGATCTCGCGATGCGAAGCGCGGTCGATGCGGGGGAAGGGAATTCCGCGCACGCCGAGCCGATTCTTGTCCGACGTGCCGGAGGATTTCGTCACGCTCGCCGTGTGTCGCGATGCGCGCCCGATGACGGCGGAGGAGTCCACCGTGCAAGCGAATGCGCTCCTCGCCGCGCTGGAGGGTCTCGGGTAAAATCTGGCGATGTACTCACGCGGCGCGCTCTTCGTGTTCGTCGCCGCGTGCACACAGGCAGCTCCGACGCTTTCTCCGCCCGATGCGAGCATCGATGTTGTGGTGGGGGGGCCGTTCGTGCAGCTGGCGCCGGTGACCACGACCGCCATCGTCGCGATCGGCTCGTACACGGACGTCCTCTTCGACGCGCAAGACGGCGCGACCGTCGCGCTCCTCGGATTGCCCGACGGCGTGACTCAAGATCCGATGACGCAAGCGTCGGGGCACTCGAGCATTCGCGTTCACGCTTCGCTCGTCGCGCCCACGAGCGAATCGAAGATCGATCTCCACGCGCAAGCGAAGGGTTTCGCGGACAGCGACGTGGCGATCTCGCTCGCGGTCGAGAGCGACGGCGCTCCCGATTCGACGTTCGGCACGAACGGCGCGCTCTCGCTCGTGTGGCCGGGCGCGAATCCACGCGCGATCGCCGCATTCGCCGGACGCGTGTTCGTCGCGACGACGATCACGACGAGCCCAGAGGTCGCAGCGGTCAGGCTGGCCGACGATGGATCGTTCGACAAGACCTTCGGCGCGAACGGATTCGCGGTTGGCGCCGTCGCGTCGAGCACGGACGCCGACGCGATCGCGATCGCACAAGACGGCACGATCGCGATCGCGAGCGGCGTGCGCACGGACGGCGGCCCCGAGAGCCCCGCGGGCTTCGTGCTCTTCGATGCGAACGGCGGCGCGCTCTCGCCGATCGCGACGCCCGACACCGCGCCTGCGACGTGGAGCAAAAGCGCGCTCGTCGGCTTCGGTCCGCACATCCTCGAATCCTTTCCGAGCGCCATCACGACGGCGCTGCCCGGTTCGTTCGCGCCGCAAGAGCTCGCGGTTCGCAGCGATGGTTCGATCCTCGCGCTCGGCCCCGCCGTGACGCGGCGGTTCGTTCCGCAAAACGACGGCAGCTTCGCGCTCGATTTGTCCTTCGCTGCGAGCGTCGGCGGCACGGCCATCGCGGTCGACGGTCAAGATCGCGCGTACGTGCTCGGCGCGTCGGGCTCGATGACGCGCATCGACGCGCTCGGACAGATCGACGCGACGTTCGGAACGAACGGCACGCGCGCGCTTCCCTTCGCGGGCTCGATGCTCGTGCCGAACGGCGGGAGCTCGTTCATCGTCGTCGGCATCACGACGATCGCGAAGACCACGGACTCGACGATTTGGGTATGGCGAAGCGATCTCGACGGCAACGCGGACGCCACGTTCGGTTCGTCCGGCGTGACGATGACGCCGGTCATCAACCTCGAGCGCATGAGCGCCGCACGGACGCCGGGCAAGCTTTGGATCCTCGCGGCACGCGTGAACCAGCCCGCGACGCTCTATCGCTTCAGCGTCGCGCCGTGATCACGACAGCGCCCTCTCGAGATCCGCGATCAAATCCTCCGGCTCTTCGATCCCGACCGCGAGACGCACGAGCCCGTCCGCGATGCCGATTTCGTCGCGGCGCTCTTCCGGAGTCATTTCGTAGAAGCTCATCACGGCGGGTTGCTCGACGAGCGAGTCGACGCCGCCGAAGCTCGGCGCGATGCGTGCAATCTGCATGCGATCGACGACGCGCCGCGCGCCGTCCATTCCGCCGCGCACGATGAAGCTCACGACGCCGCCGAAGCCGCTCATCTGCCCGCGCGCGAGCGCGTGATCGGGGTGCGATGCGAGGCCGGGATAGAACGTCTTCTCGACCTCTTTGCGCGTCTCGAGCCACTCGGCGATCGCGAGCGCCGTGCGGTTTTGTTTTTCGACGCGGAGCGCGAGCGTCTTCAATCCGCGCGCGATCAAGAACGCCGCATGCGGATCGCACACGTTGCCGAGCACGCCACGGAGCTCGCGGACGAGCGAGCACAGCGCGCTCGTTCCGCACACGACGCCGCCGAGCACGTCGTGGTGGCCGCCGAGATACTTCGTCGCGCTGTGCACGACGAGATCGACTCCGAACGAAGCGGGCCGGCAATTCACGGGCGTCGCGAACGTGGAGTCGACGAGCGTCTTCAGCCCGCGGCGACCCTTGCATGATGCAACCATTTTCTCGAGATCGATGCAGCGGAGGTGCGGGTTCGTGGGCATCTCGCCGACGACGAGGCGCGTATTCGGCGCGAGCGCGCCAGCGATCGCGTTCGCGTCCATCGGCACGAGCGTCGATGTCACGCCGTAACGCGCGAGCGTCGTTTGGACGAACTCGCGCGTCATGCGGTAGCACTCCGAGAACAAGACGACGTGATCGCCACTCTTCGTCAGCGCGAACAGCGCCGTCGTGATCGCGGCCATGCCCGAAGAGAAGAGGACCGCGTCTTCGGTGCCTTCGAGCGCGGCCAAGCGGAGCTCGACTGCGCGCGCGGTGGGATTTCCGTAGCGCCCGTACTCTTCGCGATCGGGACGCGCGTGCGTGCCTTCGGTGTGCGCGACGATCTCCGCGGAGTCATCGAACGTGTACGTCGACGTGAGCGCGACGGGCTCGGGGACCGCGTCGAACGCGTGCTTGCGTGGATCACCCGCGTGGACGGCGTCCGTCGATGTGATCGTTCGTTTCGTCACGCGAGCGCGGCTTTCACGCGCGACGCGATGACCGAGACGGCCGAATCGAGCGGAATGATCTCCGCCTTCTTCGGATCTTTCTCCGTGCGCGGCTTGAGCTCGACTCCGCCCTGCGCGAGCCCCTTGCTCCCGATCGTCACGCGGAGCGGCACGCCGAGCAGATCGGCGTCTTTGAATTTCACGCCGGGCCTCTCGTCGCGATCGTCCCAAATCACTTCGACGCCGGCCGCTTCGAGACCGTCATGGAGCGTTCGCGCGGCGGATTGCACCGCGTCGTCGTTTCCGAGCGTGCAGAGGTGCACGTGATACGGCGCGATGGGCATCGGCCAGCTGATTCCGTTTTCGTCGTGGTGTTGCTCGATCGTCGTCGCGACGAGACGCGACACGCCGATTCCATAACAGCCCATGACGACCGGTTTCGACTGCTGCTGCTCGTCGAGGAAGGTTGCGCCCATCTTCGCGGAGTAGTGCGTGCCGAGGACGAAGATGTGTCCCGCCTCGATGCCTTTGTACGCGTGCAAGCGGCCCTCATCGCAGCGCGGACACAGATCGCCGTCTTGCGCGAGGCGCACGTCGACGACCTCGGCTTCGAAATCGCGACCATGGTTCACGTTCGCGAGGTGATGATCCGTTTCGTTCGCGCCCGACACGCCGTTGCGCACGAGCGCCGCCGCGCGATCGATGTAGATCTTTCCCTTGAAGCCGATGGGGCCCGCGAATCCGACCTCGGCGCCCGTCGCCGTTTTCACGTCGGCCTCGGTTGCGAGGTGCACGGCGGATGCTCCGAGGGCATGCGCGAGCTTCACTTCGTTGAGCTCGTGATCGCCGCGCATGATGGCCATCACCGGTTGGTTCGAACCCTCGGCGACGTACAAGAGCGACTTGAACATCTCGCTCGGCTTCACGTTCATGAACGCGGCGACCTCGGCGATCGTTTTTTGTCCGGGCGTGTGGACCTTCATCATGCGGATGGTCGTCGCCATCGCGCGGCGGCCGGGGTCGACGACCTTCACCTCGGCGACTTCGACGTTCGCCGCGTAGTCGCACTTGTCGCATGCGACGATGGCGTCTTCGCCCGAGTCGACGAGGACTTGGAACTCGGCGCTCGTGTTGCCGCCCATCGCGCCGCTGTCGGCTGCGACCATGCGGAATTTCAGGCCCATTCGGGTGAAGATGTTGTTGTATCCTGCACGCATCTTCTCGTAGCTCGCGAGGGCGTTCTCCTCGCTCACGTCGAACGAGTACGCGTCCTTCATCAAGAACTCGCGACATCGAAGGAGACCGGCGCGCGGGCGCGGCTCGTCGCGGAACTTGGTTTGGATCTGATAGAGATTCTTCGGCATGTCGCGATACGATTTGATCTCGCGTCGCGCGATGTCGGTGACGATCTCTTCGTGCGTCGGCGCGAGGTTGTAATCGCCGCCTTTGCGATCCTTGAGACGGAAGAGCACGTCGCCGTACACGTCCCAGCGCCCCGTCTCTTTGTAGTACTCGCCGGGCAAGAGCACCGGCATGAGGATCTCGAGCGCGCCCGCGCGATCCATTTCTTCGCGCACGATGCGCTCCACTTTGCGGAGCACGCGGAGACCGAGCGGGAGAAAATCGTAGATGCCCGCGCCGACGCGGCGGATGTAACCCGCGCGAAGAAGGAGCGCGTGGCTCACGAACGTGGCGTCTTGCGGTGCCTCTTTCAGCGTGGGGATCAGCGCGCGTGTGAATTGCATTTCGAGCGCCCAAATAGCACATCTCGGTGGTGCTTCGTCTCAGTCGGTACATGACGCGCATGCTCGGGCTGACGCTGCTCGGGCATGTCGTTCCGATTGTGGCGCTCTACGTGCTGTTCGGATGGGTTGGCATCGCGATCGCGATCGCGTCGGTGCTCGCGTTCGTGTCGCGCGCGAATCACTATTTGCGCGGAGAGAAGCGCTCCGCGCTCGCCGTGGGCGTCGACGTCGCGTACTTCACGCATTGGGCCGCAGGGCTCATCTCGATTCCGCTCGCGCTCGTCGCGATCGCGATCGGCCTCGCGACGCGCACGCCGATCGGAACGGCGATCGCGTGCGCGTACGGCGTCGCGTGCGCGCTCGCCGTGTGGGGTGCGTACGTTCGGAGGCGCTACTTCGGAACGACGCGCGTCGAGATCGAGATCGCGGGGCTCGACCCGCGCTTCGACGGTTATCGCATCGCGCATTTGTCGGACATGCACATCGGACCGTTCTCGCCGCGCGATTGGGGCATGCGATGGACCGCCGCGGCGAACGCGCTCGACGCGGATCTCGCCGTCGTGACGGGCGACATGGTGTCGAATGGAAGCGCGTTCCACGAAGACATCGCGGACGTCGTCGCGTCGCTGCGCGCGAAAGACGGCGTCGTCGTGTCGCTCGGCAATCACGATTATTTTCGCGACGCGCGCGGCGACGCGGAGACGCTGGTCGTCATGCTCGAAGCAAGCGGCGTCTCCGTGCTTCGCAACGCGGGTGTGCGTTTGCGCGGAAGCGAATCGCTCTACCTCGCAGCCGTCGACGATCGCTGGACGCGCCGCTCCGACATCGCACGCGCGCTCGGCGATCGACCCGAAAACGCGAAGACGATTTTGCTCGCGCACGATCCAGCCGATTTTCCCGCGGCCGCGTCGCACGGCGTCGATCTGATGCTGAGCGGTCACACACACGGCGGACAAGTGGCGCTCCCCTTCTTCGAACGCATCGTGAACGCCGGACGACTTCATCGAACGCACACGCTCGGACTTTATCGCGACGGCAAGAGCACGCTCTTCGTTCACCCCGGTCTCGGGACGAGCGGGCCACCCGTGCGCGTGGGCGTCGCGCCGGCGGTCGTGGAGATCACGCTGCGCTCCGCGGGGGCGATCTCGAGGTAGTCTACGGGATGCGGCGCGCACTCCTCACGGCGGTCGTCGGCGCGGTGGCTGCGTGCGGCGGGACGCACGAGGCACCCATCGAAGCGTCTTTCGAAGACGCCCGTGCCGACGACGTTCGCGCGCCGGAGACGAGCACGCTCCCGAGTTGCCTCGTCGATGGCGGGCCCGTCTCCGATTGGCCTGGTTGGCATCGCACGACGGGGCTCGATGGATGTTGCATGACGAGCGTGCCCGACGACCTCGCGAGCATTCCGCCCCTCGCGTGGAAACCGTGCGACGACGCCGGCGCGGGCTGCTCGATGCTCGACATGACTTGGCAGAGCGTCGGGATCGATCCGATTTTTCGCGGCGCCTTCGTGTCGCGCGGGGCAGACGGTCGAATCCGCTACTTCGATGTCGTCCGCTGGCTCGCGCAAGGCAACGAGGTGACCTGGGAACATGACGTTTACGACGTTTCGACGAACGTCGCAGTCGGCGCGTGGCGCGTCGACGAGAGCACGCTGTTCGTCGCTGCACAGTGCACGATAGAGCCCATTCCGACGCCGAGCGGCGTCACGCTCTTCGCAATCGACCAGCGGCCGACCTTGCCCTACGCGCTTTACTCCGCGCATGGCACCGTCGACGACATGCTCGATTCGCCATCGATGGTGCGATTTGCAGGCACTGAAGCGCCGAACGTCTCGGGCGTTCGATCGTCGGACACGACGCTCGCGCTCGCGGTTCAAGGTAGTTTGCTTCGTTTGCCCGTCGGGACGGGCAGCTCGGTTCATGTAGCGGGATGGTTCGATGCCATGCCCTCGTTCGTCGAGGGTGACGACGCATTCTTCACCACGGTTGGCGGTGCGGTCATCTTGCTGCGCGCGGATGGGAGCACGGCGGTTGCGCGCGAGCACGGTGGTCGTCACGTCGCAGCACCCGCGACGGACGGAGAAACTCTCTTTTGGATCGAGAACGTCGATGACGTGCCCGACGCCGCGCCGCCGCTCGCGGAAGTTTGGGCTGCGGGCTATTCGAACGACCCAGCGGCCATCAACATCGAAGCCCATTCGCTCGTCACGATTCCGCTCTATTCCTATTACGCGACTGGCGTCGCATTTCGCGGCATCTTCGCACTCCAAGTTCCGGACAAGCAGCCTTATCTCTACGCGGTTCGTCGCGACGGGTGGACCGCTACCATCCAATCACCCGATCCGAGCATCCACTTCGATCAACCCTTTTACGTCGACGAAGGCGAAGTGTGGACGTTCGCGCGCGGTCCCGAGGAAGCGTACGGCTCTCGGATTCTGCGGCTCGCGCTTCCGCCGTTTCAATGAGGTCACACGAGGCGCGCGAAGTTCTGTATTCATGGGTCATGGGGCGAGCATCGTTCGAAGACGTTCTCTCGTACTGGTTTGGAAAGCCCATCACGGACGAAGCGTCGATGATGGCAGCCGTCAAACGCTGGTTTCGTGGCGGACCGGAGATGGACGCCGAGGTTCGCGAGAAGTTCGGCGAGACGGTCGAAGCGGCGCTCGCGGGCGAGCTCGATGCGTGGGCGGATGCGCCGCGCTCGCGTCTCGCGCTCGTCATCGTGCTCGATCAATTCACGCGCAACATGTTTCGCAACGACACGAGGACGCACGCGGGCGATCCGAAGGCGCAACGCCTCGCGGTCGACGCGCTCGATCGCGGGATGGACGCCGAGCTCGGGTTTTGCGAGCGCCTCTTTCTTTCGACGCCGCTACTCCACGCGGAAGACCTCGCGCTGCAGCGCCGTGGAAACGCATACGCGAAAACGCACGAGCCTCCGCCGCTCTACGCGAAGATGGCCGCGATGAATCTCGAGCAGGCGGCGAAGTACGAAGCAGTGATCGCGCAGTTCGGGCGCTTTCCGCATCGGAACGCTCTCCTCGGGCGACAGTCGACACCGGAGGAGATCGCGTTCCTCGAAGATTGGAATCAGCGCGGTCCGCCCACCGGCGCGCCTCGCTGACGCGCGCGACGACGCATCACAGCGCGCCGAGCTCTGCGAGGATCGCCTTCATCCCTTCTTCGATCTTGTCCGATTGCGTCTTCTTGATCGCGGCGTGGAGGCTCGCGCCGTCGAGACCGTACTTCTCGATGATGCGCTCGATGAAGCTCTTCTCTTCTTTGTTGAGCGCGCCGTCCGCGAAGAGCGCGTGCGCGATCCACGCGTAAGCAACGCTGCGCTGCTTCGGATCCTTCTCGAGGAGCGCGAGCGACGCGCCGAGATCGAGCGCTTGAACGGCGCCGGCGTTCGAGCCGACGCGCGAGAGAAAGCCGTCGAAGTCCTTTCGCTCGAGCGCGGTGAAGTTGCCGTCGGCGTTGTAGACCTCGTGAAGAACGCGCCCGAGGGCGTCCCGCGCGCCTTGCGGCCACTCACGCAATCGCTCCTCGATGGGCTCCGAGAACTTCGAGAGAAGGGTCATGTCGCGACGATATCATTTTCGTGGCGCTCGCTTCTTTTACAGTGTAAAAGAAGAGCATGTTGGATGTGAGAATCGTCGGTGGGCGCATCGTCGACGGGTCGGGCGCGCCTTCTTTCTCTGGCGACGTCGGGATCCGCGATGGGAAAATCGTGGAAGTCGGCAAGTGCTCCGAGCCCGCGCGTCGAACGATCGACGCGCGCGGCGCGCACGTGCTCCCGGGCTTCGTCGACATCCACACGCACTACGACGGGCAAGTGTCGTGGGACGAAGAGCTCACGCCGAGCTCGCTCCACGGCGTCACGACGTGCGTGATGGGAAGCTGCGGCGTCGGATTCGCGCCGGTCGTTCCGGGTCGCGAGGACAAGCTCGTCGAGCTGATGGAAGGCGTCGAGGACATCCCCGGATCGGCGCTCGCGGAAGGCATCCCGTGGGGATGGGAGTCGTTCGCCGACTACATGACCGCGGTCGCCGCGATGCCGCACGCGATCGATTTTCTTCTCCAAGTTCCTCACGACCCGCTTCGCATGTACGTGATGGGCGAGCGCGCCGTCGCTGGAGAGATCGCGACCGACGACGAGATCCGGACGATGCGCGACGTCTTGCGCGAGGCGCTCCAAGCGGGCGCGGCGGGATTCTCGACGGGCCGCAGCGACAATCACCGCACCGCGCGCGGCGCGGCGACGCCGGCTTCCGAAGCGGGCGACCGCGAGCTCGCTGGAATCGCCTACGCGTTTCGCGGGCTCGACCACGGCGTGGTTCAAGCCGTGAGCGATTTCGATTTGATGATGGGACCGGAGCGATTCGATCCGGAGTTCGATCTGCTCGAGCAGATGGCGCGCGCGAGCGGTCGCCCGCTCTCCATCTCGACGATGCAGCGCGATCACGCGCCCGATCAGTGGCGGAGGATCTTCGCGCGCGCCGAGCGCGCAGTCGAACGCGGCCTCGACGTGCGTTGCCAAGTCGGAGCGCGCGGCATCGGCGTGCTGCTCGGGCTCGAGGCGACGTTTCATCCGTTCATGGGTTTTCCTTCTTACAAAGCGATCGCGTCGCTCCCGCTCGCGGAGCGCGTCGCGAAGATGCAAAACCCCGAGCTTCGCGCGCGCATCCTCTCCGAAAAGAGCGACAAGGTCGCGGGCGATGGCACGCCCATTCCGCCGCTCGCGGATTTCTTTCTCGCGAACCTCGACATGCTCTCGATGCGCCTCTACCCGATGGGCGAGCGCCCGCTCTACGAGCCGAAGATGGACACGTGTCTCGCGGCGGAGGCGATGCGCGCGGGCGTTCCGATCCTCGAGCGCATGTACGACGCGCTCCTCGAGGACGACGGGAAAGCGCTCATCTACTTCCCCATCTACAACTACACGGGCCTCAGCCTCGACGCCGTCCGTGAGATGCTCGTGCATCCGCGCGCGCTCGCCGGGCTCGGCGACGCGGGCGCGCATGTCGGCACGGTGTGCGACGCGAGCATGCCGACGTTTCTCCTCACGCACTGGGCGCGCGATCGCGAAAACGGAATCCCGCTCGAGCGCGTCGTCTCGATGCAAGCGCGCGACACGGCGCGCTTCATCGGCCTCGAAGACCGCGGCACGATCGAGCCCGGCATGCGCGCGGATCTCAACGTCGTCGACCTCGAGCGCCTGTCGCTCCTCCGGCCCGACGATTCAGCGGGATCTCCCCGCGGGCGGCCGCCGGCTCGTGCAGCGCGCGGAGGGTTACATCGCGACGCTCGTCCGTGGCGACGTCATCGCCGAGCACGGCGCGCTCACGCCCGCGCGACCCGGCCGGCTCGTTCGCATGGGAGGTGCATCGTGATCGTGATTGCAGCTTTGCTCGGCGTCTTCACGTGGACGCTGCTCGAATATTTGATTCATCGCTGGATGGGCCACGACAAGCGCTTTCGCAAGAGCCCATTCGGCGTCGAGCACGTGCGGCATCACATCGAGGGGAACTACTTCGCGCCGACGTGGAAGAAGTCGATCATCGCGGCGCTCGCCATCGCGATCTTGTGCGTGCCCGCGATCGCGATCGCCGGCACCGCGCCCGGCATCGCGTATGTCCTCGGGCTCATCGGTTTTTATGGCGTTTACGAATTGCTCCATAGGCTCGAGCATACGCACGCGGGAATCGGGCCTTATGCACGTTGGGCGCGCAGGCATCATTTTCATCATCACTTCGTGTCTGCGCGCGTGAACCACGGCGTCACTACGCCGATATGGGATCTCGTGTTCCGCACCTACGAGAAGCCCGGGATCATCAAGGTGCCGCCGCGGCTGTGCATGGCGTGGCTCAAAGATCCTGCGACGGGAGCCATCCGCGCCGAGCACGCACACACGTTCGTGCTCGCCGAACCGCGGCAATGAGGAAGAAGCCCGCGAGCCTCACGCACGAAAGAATCCGTCGCGAAGCGTTGAAGCTCATCGACGCGGACGGGCTCGATGGCTTCAGCACGCGCAAGCTGGGCACGGCGCTCGGATGCGAAGCGATGGCGATCTACTGGTATTACCCGAGCAAGGACGCGCTGCTCGATGCGGTCGTCGACGAGCTCATGTCGCGCATCACGGTCGAACAAACCCAACGAGACTGGGTGGAGGCGCTGCGCGACGTCGCGCGCGCGTACCGCGGTTTGGCGCGCAAACACCCGAACGCGTTTCCGCTCGTGGCGACGCGCAGGTTCGCGACGGAAGGCACGTTTGCGTTTCTCGAACGGCTCTTCGAGCTCGCGCACGCGCAGGGCATCGACGATCGAACGACGGCGCGATTCTTCCGCGCGGTGAGCTCGTATTGCAGCGGTATCGCGTTGAACGAGCTCGCGTCGCACGGCGAGAAGAAGGATCAAAAAGAGCGCGCGAAATTCGAGCGCCTCAGCGCGGTGTCGAAGTGGCTCGCGCCACAGTACTTCGACGACTTGTTCGAGTTCGGCCTCGACGTCCTTCTCGACGCGCTCTCGCGCCAGTGACTCGATGCTGGCGCGTCTCGCATACCGCGCATAAGATCCATGCATGCACGAGATCATCGGACAAGGCTCGATTGTCGTGAGCGTGTTCCTCCTCGCCGGATGCGTCGGCGATTCGACGCTTCCGGACGCATCGGTCGATGCGACGACCGGGGATGTCGTCACGGATACGACCACCGACTCCCCGAATCCGAACGACGCCGCGACCGATGTGGCGCAAAACGACGCCGGGACCGACGCTGCGCAGGATGCGGCGAGCTTCCACTGCGGCCTCGTCACGTGCACGCTCGGCTCCGAGGGTTGCTGCTTCAAGAATACGGGCACGTGCGATTTCAACGATGGCGGCGACCCTTGCTCGTACGGCACGTCTTGGCTTCGATGCTCGCAAACGAGCCAATGCGGTACGAACCAAGTGTGTTGTGCGTCGCAATCCAACTTGAGCGTCGGGGACTCGGGGCCGCAAGGCTACTTCTCCACGTGTACTGCATCGACGTCCTGCGTCTCCGGGCAGTTCCAGAGCGCATTCATCTTGTGCTCCGGCCCGAACGACAAGTCATGCCCTGGCAACCAGACGTGCTCGCCCGTTACGGACACGACGCGTCTGCCGCAAGCTTGGTACTATTGCAAATAGGCCGAAGCCGAGGCTGCGGGAGCGACGGGCGTCGGGTGGAGCGGCGGCGCGTTGGGCCGCGTGGGCGTGACGGGTGGTCCGCATGCCGCGACGAGCAAGAGGAGAATGAACGCCGTCTTGCGCGAAGAGATCATCACTGCTTCGCCGGTGGTGGTGGCGGCGCTTTCGACGTGTAGCCCACCGCGAGCCCGACGATGTTGGCGAATCCGCTGTACGTGCCGGGCAGCTGCGGCGCGGTGCTCTCTTGCGGGATGATCACGACGAGCTCGTAGCCGAGGTCGACGTGGACGCCGCTCTTGTGTTTGTACGTCGCGCCGAGCGCGAAGTTCACGCGCGATCCATCGGGTGTGTCCGGTGTGAGCGTTTCGCGCGGCGAAGGCGTCGGGTCGTAGAACGCGCCGCCGCGAACGCGCCACGTGTCGTTGATGGCATATTCGGCGCCGAGGTGAACGTTGACCGTGCTCGACCAATTCTTTGGTTGCGTCGATGACAGTGTGCCCGATGCGTCGTTCGGGAAATTGATGTCGATCGATCGGAAGTGGTTCCATCCGTAGTAGACGGCGTCGAGATCGATCACGAGCTTCTTCGTCGGGCGAATCGCAAGGCCGAACGCGAACGTGTCGGGCAGCACGATGCGCGTCGAGCCGGGTTGATCGTGGAGCGTTCCGCTCAGCGTCGGCGGAATCCCGTCGAAGTGCGCGTTGCCATCGAAGTCGAGCTCGACGGCGCTTCGATAGTGCGCGCCGAACGTGAGCATGTCGGGGACGATGTCGAGCTGTATTCCGACGTTGCCACCGATGCCCCACGTCGACGCGCCGAGCTCCGTCGCGCCGAACGATCCGCCTGGAAGCGCGATGTCGCGTTTCAAGTCGACGGTCGAGTAGACGACCTGCACGCCCGCGCCGATGCGCAGCGGACCAATCGAATACGCGAGCGTCGGGTTGATGTAATACGACGCGAGCGCCGCATACGTGATGAGCGAGCGTCCCTCCCAACCCCCCGGCCACCCCACTGTGAGCCCGTATGGCTCGAACATACCGATGCCGGCCGACAAGTGATCGGTGATGCCGCCCGCGATGTACGTCTGGAATGGAGGGATGACGCTGAACGGCGTCGTCGTCGACGTCCCGCTCAGATCTTTGAACGTCACCATCGGCATGATGAGCGAGTCGCTGATTTGCGCGTCGATGATGCGACCGCGCGCGATGCCCGCTGGGTTGTAGAAGATGCCCGACGAGTCATCGATCATTCCCGTGACGGCGGTTGCCATGCCGGTTGCGCGCGCCGATTGGACATCGACGGAGATCCCAGCGGCGTGCGCGGCGCTCGCGGCGGTGATGACGGCGAACGTGGTGGTGAGCGCGGCGAGCGTTTTCATGGCACTTGTCCGGTCGCGAGGAACGTCGCGACTTGAAGCTGCGCCTTGCCCGTGAGCGCAAGGCCGCGGCTGCCTTGCGGCGGTTGAATGAGGAACATGGAGCGCGTGGCGGGCACGGCACTCGTCGCGTCGAACGCGTCACCCGTCTCGGTGAACTCGTAACAAGCGAGCGGCGCGACACACCCGAACGAGGGCGGCGTCGGAACGAACGAACGATTCGCCGAGGCGACGAGCGCGAAGCTCGACGTGTTCGGCACGAGCTGGTCGCCTTCGATGAACTGAACGAAGGCCGCGCGCCCGGCGTTTGGCGCTGCATACGTCACGTTGTTCTGCGTGACGGACACGGAGTGCGTGAGGCGATAGCCGACGTTCGCGGGATCGGCGGGATCCAAAATCCACTGCGCGATGCCGAGGAACTGATCGAACGCGGGCGTTCCCGGTTGGAGACCGAGCAGCGCGAGGGTCGCGAGGAGCTCCGTTTTCTTCGCGGCGAACGCGGGCGATTGAAGGAGAAGCTGGACGAGCGCGCCGCCGCTCGCGTTGAACACGACGTGAGTCGTGTACGGCGAGACCGCATGCGCGAGCGAGCCGAGCGCACCGCCGAGGTTCTCTCCGAGGTAACCGAGCGCGGTCGGGTCGAACGACGTCGCCGCCAGCGTCGAGAGGCTGCCCGCGCCTTGACCGTGAACGAGTCGCACGAGCTCGGACGAATCGATGACGTGCTGGCGGAAGTTGTCGCGCGTCGCGAAGAAGTTCGTGAGGTTGAAGATGTTCCACCCCGAGATCACCGGGACGCCCTTCGCGTCGCGGAGGAAGTCTCCGCCTTCGCACTTTTGGTCCGCCGTCACACAACGACCTTGACCCTGCGCCGCGCACACGAGGTCCCCCGTCGCGCCGGTGCACGCAGCGCGCGTGGACGAGTCGCGCGCGATGCACCGACCGATGAGAGCATTCTCGTCGCACTTCTGATTGATCGGATCCGCACACGCCGCGTCGTCGGACGCCTGCATCGTCGCCGCCGTCGATCCCGTGCACGACGAGCGGTCGCCGTGGAACAGAATGTCCATCGCGATCGTCGCCTGCCCGCCTTGCGCGAGCGCGTTCGCGATCGCGATCGAGTCGTTGCGCGTACGCGTGAGGCCGTGATCGAAGATCGTCAGCGCGTAACCCGCCGAGGGCGCCGGAAACGCGGGCAAGTAGAGGACGAACGAGACGGGCTCGACTTGTGGGTTCGTGACGTCGAGCGTTCCTTGCGGACCGGTGATCGCAACGGGCGTGAGGAACGAGCCGATGTACACCTTGCCAATCGCGCTGAACGGAATGCTCCCGGCCGTCGCGCGCGCTTGGTACTGCGCGGTCGCATCGACGACGTAGAGCGGCGAGTCCGGTACGACCGCGGAGATGGGTCCATACGGATACGCGTGGAGCTGATCGAGCACGCTCGCTTCCGAGACCGTCGTGAACCCGAACGCGAGCGCGAGTGACGAACGCGCGATGCCCGCTTGACCGAGCCCATCGAGCGCGGGCTTCATCGCGACGCGGAGCGGCTCGAGCTGCGCTGCCTGCGCGTCGGTGAGCAAGTTGATCGTCGTGTGCGTTCCATCGAACAGCGGATTCGTGAGCCTGAGCATCGCGAAAATCGGATTGGCGATGACGGGCTTGCCCGTCGAGTCCTTCACGCCGCTCGTGACGTATGCGAAGTAGGTCGTGCGTTCGTCGAGCGGCGCGTCGAGCTTCCATTGCAGCTGCTGCGGCGTCGTCTGCGGGTTGCCGCCCGAATCCGTGCTCGAGAGACAATTGAGGCACGGCGTGAAGTGCGGCGCGGTCGACTCGCCGGCGGGCGCTTGCGTCGCGACGGGAAGGAGCCCGACGGATGCAGCGCTGAGCGATGCGGGGTCGATGCTCGCTTGCGCGACGGCGCCGAGCGTGTCCGAGTTCTCGCTGACGGGCGGCGCGAGCGTCGAGAACCCATCGAGCGTGTTGAGGCCGCACGTGATCGCGAGGAGCGGATCGGTCGGCGCGGTGCAGTCGGCGGACGTGAGCGGCGCTTGCGTCTTCGGATTCGGCAAATTCACTTTGCCGCCGGTACGGAGGAGGTCGTTCGGAAATGGAATCACGCCGTGCGCGGGATCGAACGTCGCCTCGCCTGCGTCGACGATGGTGAACGTCCACGCGATCGGAACGTTCTCGCGCGGAAGTCCCTGCGCGGCGAGCCCATCGAGGAGCGGAGCGTACTGCCTGCGAAGTTGCTCGAGTGCAATCGCTTTCGCCGTTTGATCGGCGAGGCGCGCCGCGGGATCGGTTTGGCTCGACGGGATCACGTCGACGGTCGGCCTGCAATTCGCGGCGGTCAAATCCGTGCACGTGACGAGCGACGTGCTGCTCGAGACGAGCGCCCACGTCTCCGATCCGACGACCGGCTCTCCCTTCGCGCCACGAAGACCGTTCGCTCCCGCGACGAGCGCGACCGCATACGTGTGACCACGCGTCCAAGTTCCCGCGGTCGGCGTCACGCTGATCGATCGCGCGGCCTGATCGTACGCGGGCGCGATCGCAACGGGCGTCATGTTCGCGACGTCGAGAGCGAGCACCGACTGTGCGGTCACCGTCGTCGGATCGAGATCGCCGTTCATCGTCACGAGCGCGGTGCTCTCGAAGGGAAAGCCCGCGAGCGTTTGGAGATACGTGTCTTCGAACTCGCGCTGCGTCGCGGTCTCGCCGGGCGTCTTCGGCACGACGACGAGGCCCGTCGATGGATCGCGCGCGAGATCGTTCGGCGTCGGCACGACGGGAACGGCCGCTCCCGGATCGAACTGAACGACGATGACGCTTGGCGTCGGATTTTGCGGGATGCTCGGCGCGCAAGCGGCGAGCAAAACCAGAAGCGGGAGGAGCGACTTCACGCCGAGGCACAAGAGCAACGTCCACGCCAACGCGTTTTCCGCAACATCATGCGTTTGCTTCGCGCACTCGCGGCGCGCACGCAGCACGCCTTGCACGCACGTAGCGCAATGACGCGCAAGTTATGACGTCGTAGAGACGAGCGCGGCGAGCTCCGCGTCGACTGCGGCGATGAGCTCCTCGGGCCGCGGCACGACGAGCGTGTCCGCGATGACGCCGACGGTGACCTCGCCCGCGTAGCTGAAGATGCTGATGCCGAGCCCCATGCGGCCGGCTTGCGGCGCCCAGAACACGATGCGCTCGATCGGAACGCCGCCGAGGTGGAGCCGCTCGCGCGGACCGGGAACGTTCGTGAGCACGAGCGACGCCTTCTTGCCGAAGAACGCGACGCCGAGGTTCTCGAGTCGCGTCGGCATGTGTCCCATCGCGCCGAGCAAATCGAACGCGACGAACGCTTCGGGCGTCTTCTTATCCGATCCATGCGCCACTTCACTTCGTGCAAACGCGACGTGGCGCTCATCTCTCCAACGGGAAGCGAGAGAAGGATCAGGCCGAATTGATTTCCGGACGTCGGATTCTCTTCCGTCGGTCGGAGATTCACGGGCACCATCGCGCTGACGTCTTGTGCGCCGTCACCGCCGCGCATCGTGAGCTGTCGTCCGAGCGCGCTCGCGACCGCGGAGACCATCACGTCGTTGACCGTTGCAAACGCGCCGCGAGCGATCGCCTTGACGGTGCTGATGGGAATCGGGCGCGACCACGCGACGCGCTTCTCTTCGCCGAGCGAATGCTTGAACACGGTGTGCGGATCGCTCGGCAGCGTGACGAGCCGAGCGAGCGCTGCGCTCTGCCGCAGCACGCCACCCTCGCGGGTGCCCTTCGTCGCTGGAGGCGGCGCGACGTGCTCGTGCTCGTCGCAGAGCAAACGGAGCTGACCGAGCAACGCGAATCCATCCGCGAGCGAGTGGTGCACGCGGAACAGCAAGCACGTCGGCGCGCCGACGCGATCGATCACGAACGTGCACCACAGCGGTCGGTCGCGCGGGAGCAGCGAGCTCACTTGCCGATCGACGAACGCGCGCAGCGCGTCTTCGCCCGGCTCGAGCTCGACGTGAACGATGTGCTGGCCGAAATCGAAAGCCGGATCGGTCTCGAGACGCGGAAGCGCAAACGGGCGATGCGCTTCGACCACGCGCGCGCGAAAGCGCGGCGGAAGCGAGCGCGTTTCGACGAGCGACCACAAGCGTGCGACGTCGAGCGTGCCGCCGAGCTCGAACAGCGCGTTGACCACCATCGGGTTGGTCGCGTCTTCCATGTGAAGCCACGCGGTGTCCTCGGCCCCGAGTCGATTCGTGTTCGCCATGCCGAAACGCGCTGCACTCATCGTGCCGCGCGTCCAACCTGCAAACGGTGCAGACGCGACCGTGGCGCGCACAATGCAACGTCCAGCGCGATGCTCTCCGAGACGATCGACTGGGTCCGTCGCGCGCGGCGCGTCATTCCGCGCGAGGATCGGCGCGTTCTTCTCTCGCCACCGCGTCTCGTCGCGCGCTTCGCGCGTTTCGCGCTCGCGAGGCACGCCGGGCGCGCGGGCAGCTCGAGCGCCGACGACGTTCGAGCGCGCGATCCCGAGCTGGTCGAGGCACTGCTCGACCTCTATCGCGTGCTCGCGAAATATTATTTTCGGTTGCGCGTATCGGGCGTCGAGAACGTGCCGGAGACGGGCCCCGTTCTTCTCGTGGGGAACCACAATGGCGGGTTGCTTCCGAGCGAAGGCTTCTTCACCGCGCTCGCCATCTACGAGCGCTACGGCGTGACGCGCGCGGTCTACGCGCTCGCGCACGACTTCATCTTCGAAGATCCGCTCCTCCGCCGATACGCCGCGCGACTCGGAATGCTGCGAGCGAAGCACGAGAGCGCGCATCACGCGTTCGCCGTCGGCGCGTGCGTCATCGTCTATCCCGGATCCGACCTCGATACGTTTCGCACGTTCCGCGATCGCAACCGCGTGGTGCTCGGCGGCCGCAAAGGATTTCTCAAGCTCGCGCTGCGCGAGCGCGTACCCATCGTCCCCGTCGTCACCGCGGGCGCGCACGAGCAGCTCATCGTTCTCTCGCGCGGCGACAAGCTCGCTCGCCTTCTCCACGCGCACGCGTGGGCGCGCACCGAAGTCCTTCCGATCGTGCTCTCGTTTCCGTGGGGACTCACGTCCGGTTTCGTTCCGTATCTTCCCCTCCCCGCGCAAGCCTCGCTCGCGTTCGGCGCGCCGATGTCGTGGCCCGACCTCGGCCCGAGCGATGCCGACAACCCAACCGTGCTCGACCGCTGCTACCGCGAAGTGGAGGCGCGGATGCAATGCATGCTCGACGAGCTCAGCGCGGGTCGCCACTTCCTGGTTGGGCCGAGCTCGCGGAGGGCGAATGCGTGAAGGACATCACACCTGGTATCGCTGGCTGATCGGATTCGCCGTCATCGGCGCGCTCGTGATGCTCGTACGTTTCCGCGCGGAGCCCGAACAGCTCGCGCACGTGCTCGCAGGCGCGCGTCCCGCGTGGCTCCTTCTCGCGGCGGTGTTTCAGCTGCTGACGTATCCGTGCATGGTGTTGCTCTGGATGATCGTGATCCGGCGCGCGGGCGACACGCCGCCCTCGTTCGCGGGGCTCATGCGTCTCTCGGTCGCCGAGCTCTTCACGGATCAAACGATTCCATCCGCCGGGATGAGCGGCACCGTGCTCGTCGTCGCGTCGCTCAAGAAGCATGGCGTCTCGAAGCGCGCGGCGATGGCCGCGGTCGTCGCGAGCCTCCTCGGTTTCTATTTCGCGCAGCTCGTCCTCGTCATTGCGTCGACCGCCATGGTGATGGCGCACGATCGCTACCGAGGTTGGGAGATCACCGCGTGCGTCGTCGCGATACTGGCCGCGATCGTGATTCCGATTCCGCTCGTCGTGTCGCTGACGGGCGCGATGAACAAGTTGCCCGCGCGCATTCGCCGCATGACGGCCGTCGCGCATTTGCGAGATCACCTCGACGATGCGCCGCTCGACATCGTGCTCTCGCCATCGGTTCTCTGGAGGTCGATCGCGCTTCGCGCCGCGGTGCTTCTCCTCGACGGCGCGACGCTCGCAGCAGCGCTCGCCGCGGTCGGTCATCCGATTTCGCCCGCGCTCGCGACGGTCGCCTTCACGCTCGCGTACGTCCTCGGGACCGCGAGCTTCATCCCCGGCGGTCTCGGCGCGTTCGAGATCGCCGCGACGACGTTGCTCGTCGCGTTCGGCGCGCCGATCGAGGCTGCCGCGCCCGCCACGTTGATCATGCGCGGTTTCAGCTTCTGGCTCCCGATGCTCCCAGGCGTGTGGTTCACGCACCACGAGTTCAGGAAACACGCGCCGACGTGACGCGGCGATCGAGCTCGTTCGACACGAGCGTGATCGCGTCGTCGGCGTGAACGCTGATCGGGCCGACCGAGAGCGGAGTCGAACCGAGCGCGGCGAGGCGCGCGCGCGCGTCGTCGTCGAAGCCGAGATGATCGCCGACGAAAAAAACGGGCCGTTCCAAATCGACGACCGCGTCGCGCAAGTCGGATGCGGATTCGTCGAGGACGTAAGGAACGAAGTCTCCGAGATCGGCGATGACCGACTCGAGACCTCCGTCGGCGATCGCGACTCCGCGCGTGGCCTCGCTGAACACCGCGCCGCTCGGCGGTCGCACGTGCTTGAGCAGACTTCGGATCGCGCCGGCGAGGCTCCGCTCGTCGGGTCGCACGTACTCGGCGGTGCGTCCGTCGATGCGAATGCTCCGAGGTGCGCGCGGTCCGCCTTGGAGGACGAGATAGATGATCGTGTCGCGACGAAGACCGTGCGAGACGAGGAGCGCGGCGCGCACGCAGCGGAGCAGCACGTCGAGTCGTCCGCTCGTCGCGGGCAAATCGTCGAGCGAAAAGGCGTCCGATGCAGTGGCCTTCTGGCCGATGACGACGAAGCGGCGCATCACATCCGCGCGAAGAGATCGAGCGACATGCGGTACGAGAGCAGCGCGAGCGCAGGGTCGTAGCGCGGGCCCTCGTCGCGGAGGAACGCGTGTGCTGCGTTGAGCTCGTGCCACGTGTACTTGGTTTTCGCGGTGCGCAGCGCGGCCTCGATCGCGAGACGGCCTTCGTCGTCGACGTGGGGATCTTGCCGACCCCACACCATCATGAGCTCGCCGCGAATGTCCGCGGCGCGCGACAGCGAATCGTCGCCGCCTTTTCCGAGCGAACGCTTGTGCAAGTCGGTCGCGTAGAAACACGCCGCCGCGCGAACGCGCGGATCGAACGCGCACCGAAACGCGAGGTGCCCGCCGATGCAAACGCCGAACGCTCCGATCGCGCCGCTCGCGTCGTCGCGCGAGAGCAGATGGTCGATCGCGGCGCGTGCGTCGTCGTCGAACGCGCTGATGGGCTTCTCGGTTTTGTGGCGGTTTCCCGCGTCCGTCCCGCGCGCGTCGTATGCGAGGACGGTCCCCGCCGGCTCGAGCTCGTGAAATATCTCCGGCACCGCGACGACGAACCCATGCCCCGCGAACATCGCCGCCATGCGCGCGATGGGCGCCGTCTGCTGGAAGATCTCCGAGAAGAGAACGATCCCCGGTCGCTTGCCGTCCGCAACCGGACGATGAACGTGCGTGAGCATCGCGCCGGTGCTCGTCTCGATGACGACGCTGCTGGTTTGAACGATCACGTCGCGTTCATATCACGCGTGACGACGCAGATTGACGCTTCCGCATTGCGGATCGTCGATCACGCCGCTGAACGTGTCGCCGGCGAAGCGTCCGTGCATTCCGCTCAAGTTGTGGGCAGGCATCGGCTCGCCCAACCAGCCTTCGGGAAAGAAGCTCGACACGCCCGTCGCGGGATTGCGCACGCCGCGCTGCCTGTACGAAGCTTGAATTCCATCGGGGCTCGTCGCGCTTCCGACGACGTGAAAATCGTTATTGTGCGCGTGGTCGATGTGAAGAGCGAGGCCGTACGTTCGATCGAGACACGTGTACGTCCCGACCCAATCGCCAACACGCACTGAGCCTTTCGGCGTCGACACCGAGCCACCGCTCTCCGTGTGGCTCATGCTTCGCGTCAGCGGCGCAACGACGACGGGTGGTGGAGTCGAGATGGTCGTGGCCTCTGCCGCGATCGCGATGGGCACGTGCTCTTGCCCAATCGCGTCGTGCTTCGTCTCTCGATCGGAGCTTCGCGCGAGATAGCCTTGCATCGCCGTGAGTCGTGCGGCGTCATCCTCCGCGCGCACGTCGATGCGGCTCCCGACGATGACCGCAACGAACAGCAACGCGTGAAAAACCGTCGAGAGCGCGAACGTCCACGCGCTCCGTCCAACGTGCAACGGCGCACGGATCTCGTCGTCCGCGCGAGTGCGCGAGACGCTGACGATGAACGCGCCGAGCGTGGTGTCGCCCTCCCCATCGATCGTCGTTGCGATCGGAAGGATCACATCGGCGTTCGCGTCGGGCCCGACGCGAATGGGACCGTCGTCGCCCATGACGTGCGTCGCGATGACGTCGCCATCCCAGAACACGAGGACCTGCCTCTGCACGTCCACTGATACGAACGACGCACGGGCGACCTTCCCGCCCGTCAGAGTCGCGGAATGAACGCCGTCATGCGTTGGGAATGACGCGCGTCCATCGCGTGGAACGGCCAGAGGATGACGTGCTTCCAACCCGGCGCGCGGAAGAAACACCCGACGGGCCCGTCCTCCGATGCGACGAACACGACGGTGCGCGGGTGATTCATCGCGTACGTTGCCGCAGCGCGATGCCGCGCTCCGCGCGTGCCGATGTCGAACGGCCGCACGTCGTGAGCCTCGGCGTCGTGTGCCTCGAAGATGACGAGCGGCTCGTGGCTTTGGATGGGCAAGACGACGCCGAATCCTTCGACGGCGAGCGAGCGATCGAACACCACGGCTTCATCGAGCGCCGAGAGCGCGCCGAGCTCTTCGATCGTGCGCTCGAGCTCGGCGAAGAACGTGACGCGCATGACGTGATCGACTTGCGTGTGGAGGCGTTGGATGATCGCGGCGAGCGACACCTCGGGAAACGTCAAGTACGGCGCGTCGGTCGGCAGGACGGATTGCGGGTCGGGCGTGAACACCATGATGCCGCCCGCGCCGTGGCCCGTCATCTCGCCGACGAGCGCGCGCACGGCGTCCAAGTATGCATCGACCGCGTTCTCCACGCCGACCGCGACGGCCACTTCCTCGAGCGCTCTTCGCACGGGCCCTTGCGAGAAGACGACGTCTCCGCTCGGCGCCTGCACGTGACCGTGCTCGTACTCGAGCAAGTGCCGTCGTCCGACGCGGATGGATAGAGCGCCTGGCTGCGGGACCACGACCTTGAGAAACGCATCGCCTTCGACGTTGATCCCTTCGCGCGCGAGACCCGTGACGACGAGGTCGTCGCCGTCGTAGCAAACCTGCGTGAAGACACGCTCGCTGCCCGTCGCAGTCGCGAGCTTGACGAGCTCTCCAACGGAGAACGGACGAGCGACGCGGAATCGAAGCGTGCTCCAACGATAGAGCGGAGACGACGTCTCCTCGTCGACGACGGACGGCGCCGTGCCGACGAAGACGACCCGCACCGGTTTGTGCTCGCCTTCTTCGGCGACGAGCCCCGCGAAGAACACGACCGAGAGCAGCTCCGCGAGCACGACGTCATCGACGCCGCTGATGCATGGAATGTCGTCCGCGAATCTCTCGCGGAGGATGGGCACGATCGCTGGAGGAAACACGTGTGCACCGCTGGTCGTCGCGCGTGCGAGCCCGACTTGGCGCTCGGAAGCCGCGGCCTCGTCCACTTGCTTGCGTTCGAGCAGCGCGTGCACGTGCGCGAGGAGCTCGTCGGCAGAAAACGGTTTGTGCAACAGATCGGCGCGCTGCAGCTTGCCGACCGCGTCCGTCACCCACTCGTCGCGCAGGCCCGTCATCACGAGGATCGGAACGCCATCGCCGGCGGTGCGCGCGAGCGCTGCGACCTCGACGCCGAGCGGAGGAGGCATCATCACGTCGGTGACGACCAGATCGAATGCGTTCGAAAGCAACGTGGCGAGCGCTTCTTTTCCCGACCCCGCCTGGACCATGTCCATCCCATCCGCGGACAAGAGCTGCGTGACGCTCGTCCGAAGATCCGCGTCGTCTTCGACGACGAGAACGCGCTGGTGGTTCATTTCGAATTCGAACCACGCATCGAATGTGCCGCCGGTCCTTACGCAAACGCTGCGACACGGGTGGGCACGCAGCGTGCTTCGATCTCAGCGGTGATCGCTGAAAACGAGTTGCTGAATCGGCTCGTCGACTCGCTTCCCGCAATGGTCGCGTACTGGGATTCCACGCAACATTGCCGGTTCGCAAACCGTGCATACGAAGTGTGGTTCGGCGTGTCTCCCGATGCGCTGCTCGGCAAGCACATCAGCGAGCTGCTCGGGCCCGCGCTGTATCGGCTCAACCTCCCCCACATCGAGCAAGCCTTGCGCGGTCATGCGCAAGAATTCGAACGCGAGATCCCCGATCCAGCCGGCGGCCCCTCGCGACACAGCCTTGCGACGTACATCCCCGATGTCGTGGATGGCGTGGTTCATGGGTTCTTCGTCCATGTCGCCGACGTCTCGGCGATCAAGCGCGCTGCGGACGAGAAGAAGATCTTCACGGCGCTGCTCGACAACTCCTCCGACTTCATCGGCATCGCCGACCCGAACGGAAAACCGGTTTACATCAACGCGGGCGGTCGCCGCATGGTGGGGTTATCAGCGGACTATCCGATCGAAAAGACGCAAATCCCCGACTACTACCCGCCGAGCGAGCGCGCGTTCGCGGCGGACGTGATCGTCAAGGCGATGTTGGAGCGTGGACAATGGTCGGGCGAGACCTATTTCAGAAATTGGAAAACGGAGGAAGCCATCCCCGTCTCCGACGACCACTTCATGATTCGCGATCCCGAGAGCGGTCGCGTGCTCGGGATGGGGACGATCACGCGCGACATCACCGAGCCGCGACGCATCGCTCGCGAGCGCGAGGAGTCCGAGGAGCGCTTCCGGCTCACGATCGACGAGGCGCCGATCGGGATGGCGCTCGTCGCGCTCGACGGCCGCTTCGTTCGCGTCAATCGCGCGCTCTGCGAGATCCTCGGCTACACGGCGGACGAGCTCATGGCGCTCACGTTCCAAGCGATCACGCATCCGGATGACGTAGCCGCCGATGTCGCGATGTCGATGCAGCTCGCGCGCGACGAGATCCCACGCTACCAGCGGAGCAAGCGCTACATCCGCAAGGACGGAACGATCGTCGACGTGATGCTCAGCGTCTCGACTCTTCGCGGTCACGACGGCGTGCCGCGCTACTTCATTTCCGAGATGGAAGACATCACGGAGCGAAAGCGGCTCGAAGAAGAGCTCCGCCTCGCCGAAGCGAAGTCGTCGGGCATTCTCTCCATCTCCGCCGACGCGATCATCTCCGTCGACGAGGACCAACGCATCACGCTGTTCAACACGGGTGCCGAGAAGATCTTCGGTTACACGCAAGCCGAAGCGATCGGAGCGTCGCTCGACATGCTCGTTCCCGAGCGGTTTCGAGCCGTCCATCGCGAGCACGTGGCTCGTTTCGCGTCCGGCCGGCAGCACGCGCGCCGCATGGGCGAACGGCACTCGACGATCATCGGTCTGCGAAAAGGCGGCGAGGAGTTCCCCGCCGATGCCGCGATCTCCATGCTCGACGTGGGCGGCAAGAAAGTCCTCACGGTCGACCTTCGCGACGTCACGGAGCAGAACCGACTCGAGAAGGAGCAGAAGTTCTTGGCCGACGTCGGGCCGGTCCTTGCGAGCACGCTCGCTTTCGAAGCAACCCTCACGAGGATCGCCGAGCTTGCGGTGCGCGATCTCGCCGACCTCTGCATCGTCGAAGTCGTCCTCGACGACGAAGAGGTCAGACCGCTCAAAGTCGTGGCCCGTGATCCATCGAAGGCGTGGCTTTGCGATCTCCTGACGCACCTTCCGCTCGACCGAAACGGTCCTTACTTGGTGCGCCCCGTCTTCGAGACTCGGCAGTCGCTCCTCATGGAACGTCCGACGGAGCAAGAGGTCGCATCGTTTGCTCAGAGCGAAGAGCACTTACGAGCCCTTCGCGCTGCCGAGATTCGGTCGATGGTGGCGGTGCCGCTCGTGTCGAACGAGAAGCTCTTGGGGGCGATCACGTTCATATCCTCGACGCCTTCTCGCGTGTATGGCGCAGCGGATGTTCGCTTGGCCGAGGAGCTCGCTCGGCGCGCGGCGCTTTCGATCGACAACGCACGCCTCTATCGCGCAGCGAAGCGCGCGGCGCAGGCGCGCGACAACGTCCTCGGCGTCGTCGCTCACGATCTTCGCAACCCGCTCAACAACATCATCCTGCACGCCAACCTTCTCCGGCGCGGCATCGCAGCGGAGCCCGGACACACGCCCGCCGAAGTGATCGAGCGATCGGCCAAACGCATGAATCGGCTCATTCAAGATCTGCTCGACGTGACGCGCATGGATGCGGGCCGCTTGTCCGTCGAGCCCGCGCGCGTTGCCGCGCGAGAGATCGTCGCGTCATCCGTCGACGCGCAGAAGCAGCTCGCGGCGTCTTCCACCGTCGAGCTTCGGCTCGACGTCACGAGCGAGCTACCCGACGTCTTCGCGGATCGCGATCGCCTGCTTCAGGTTTTCGAAAATCTGATCGGCAACGCGCTCAAGTTCAGCGAGCCAGGCGCGCGCATCGAAGTCGGCGCGGCGCCGCGCGAAAGCGAGGTGCTCTTCTGGGTGAAAGACAGCGGCGCCGGGATCCCCGAGGAGGAGCTCCCGCACGTGTTCGAGAGATTCTGGCAGGGCACGAAGGCGCATAGACACGGCGCCGGCCTCGGTCTCCCGATCGCGAAAGGAGTCATCGAAGCTCACGGCGGTCGCATTTGGGTGGAGAGCGTGCCGGGCAAAGGAGCGTCTTTCTTCTTCACGATCCCGACCGTGCACCGCGACGCGTCAACACTCGATCCGTTCAAGTGAATGCTGCTTTAGTCTCGCGCGATGGCCATCATCGCTGTCGTCGGCGCGGGTGCGTGGGGAACCGCGCTTGCCATTCATGCGGCTCGCATGGGTCACACGGTTCGTCTGTGGGCGCGCGAGCGCGAAGTGTTCCAATCGGCAGAGAGCGCTCGCGAGAACACGCCGTTCCTCCCGGGCTTCGCGCTTCCCGACGCGGTCACGGTCACGCTCGATTTCGCCGAAGCGTTACGCGACGCCGAGCTCGTGATCCTCGTGCCGCCGTCGAAGTACTTGCGCGACGTCGCGCGATCGACCGCTCCGCTCATCGCGAAAGACGCGCTCGTCGCCGTCGCGTCGAAGGGGATCGAGGAGTCGAGCCTCAAGCTGATGAGCGACGTCCTCGCGGAGGTGCTCCCCGACGTGCCAGCGGAGCGCATGGCGTTTCTCTCCGGGCCGACGTTCGCCAAAGAAGTCGCGAAGGGCCTCCCGTGCGACATCGTCGCGGCATCGAAGGCGATGGCCGCGTGCGAGCCGATCCAACGCTTGCTTCACGCGCCGACGTTTCGCATTTACGCGAGCGGCGATCCGGTCGGCGTCGAGGTCGCCGGCGCGCTGAAGAACGTCATCGCGATCGCCGCGGGCGCATGCGACGCACTCCAGCTCGGATTGAACGCGCGCGCCGCGCTCCTCACGCGCGGCCTCGCGGAGATCACGCGCTTCGGCGTCGCGCTCGGCGCGGACCCGCTGACGTTTCTCGGCTTGGCGGGCGTCGGCGATCTCTTTCTCACATGCACCGGAGAGCTCTCGCGAAACAGGCAGCTCGGCACCGAAGTCGCGAAGGGCATCGACGCCGCGACGTACCTCGCGACGCAGCGGACGGTCGCGGAGGGATTCTACACGGCGCACGCCGCGTACGACCTCGCGCAGAAGCTCGGCATCGACGCGCCCATCATCGAGCAAGTTCACTTCGTGCTCCATCGCGGCAGACCCTTGCTCGAAGCGCTGAGGCTGCTCGTCACGCGCGAGTTCAAGCACGAGCTCCAGGGGATTCGTTGATCAGCCGCGGCACCTACGACGCGCTCGCGTTCGGCGTCGTCGCCGCGGGCGTCTTCACGTTCGTCGCGCTTCTCTTCGTCGTCGCGCCTTATGGGCGGTACGTGCGCGCCTCGTGGGGACCGACGGTGCCCGACAAGCTCGGCTGGATGATCATGGAGAGCCCGTCGCTCGTCTTGTTCTCCGTTTTGTTCTTCTCGGGCAAAAAGCACGGCGAGATCGCGCCGCTCGCGCTCTACGCGATGTGGGCGGCGCACTACGCGCATCGAACGCTCATCTATCCGCTTCGCATGAAGACGAAAGGCAAGCGGATGCCCGTCGTCATCGTCGTGCTCGCGTTGATATTCAACGTCACGAACTCGGTGATGAACGCGTCGTTCATCTCCGACCTCGGCGATTATCCGCGCGGGTGGATTTTCGGCGCGCCCTTCGCGATCGGCGCGCTCCTCTTCGCGATCGGGATGACGATCAACATCGACGCGGATCGAAGGCTCTTCGCGCTGCGCGCGCCCGGCGAAACCGCATACAAGATTCCGCGCGGCGGCCTCTATGACTGGGTGACTTGCCCGAACTACCTCGGAGAGATCATCGAATGGATCGGCTGGGCGATCGCGAGCTGGTCGTCCGGCGGCGCGGCGTTCGCGTTCTACACGATCGCGAACCTCGCTCCGCGCGCGGCCGCGCACCACGCTTGGTATCGCCGGACGTTCGGCGACTACCCAGCGCGCCGACGAGTGCTCGTTCCGTTCGTTTGGTGATCGAGCATGTGATCACGCGCGGAGCTCGATGCGCACGGTCGTACCCGCGCCTTCGCGCGATGCGATGTCGAGCCTGCCGCGATGGGCTTCGACGACGCGTTTCACGAACGCGAGACCGAGGCCCGAGCCCTGCGCCTTCGTCGTGAAGAAACCTTCGAGGGCGCGGTCGAGCGTGCGGCGCGTCATGCCGGGACCCTCGTCGCGGATCGAGATGAACACCCACTTGCGCTCGCGATCCTCGAAGGCGCCGGTCTCCACGTGAACGACGTGTCCCGGCGCGGCCTCGCACGCGTTGCGAAGAACGCTCTCGAGCGCGATGACGAGCAAGTCGCGATCGGTGTCGCACGACGGAAGCGGCTCGCCGAGCTTCGAGTCGATGTGGCCTTCGGCGACGACATGGAGCGCTTGACGCGTCGCCGCGTTGACGTCGGTCTTGTCGAGCAGCGGTTTCGATTGGCCGATGCGATGGTACTGATCGACGACGCGCGTGATGCGATCGCAGTGCGACACCAAGCGATCGAGCACTTCGTCTTGCGCGTCGATCGAACGGCCAGCGGAGCGCTCGGCGGAGAGGAACTGCGCTGCGCCGCGAATCGTCGCGAGCGGGTTCTTGATGTCGTGCGCCATGTGCGCCGCCATCCGGCCGAGCGTCGCGTGTGCCAAGATGCGTTCGCGCTCCTTGGCATACTCGGTGATCACGAAGCGCCCCGCGAGGAGCGCCGCGAGCGCGATCACCACGGTCGATGCAATGGCGATCGCCGCGCGATCGCCGACATAACGAAACACCGCGACCTCGATGATGACGACGGTGACCGCGATCACCGCGGCGTTGACGGCGGTGAGAACGGAGAGCTTCTCGAACATGCGAAGGCGCAGCGCCGCAGCAGCGAGAACGAGCGCGCTGACGACGAGACCCCACGAGCCCACGTGCGGCGACCACGACGCGCCCGCGAGGTACACGAGATCGGTCGCGTTCGCGATGCCCGCGATGAACACCGTCGCGATCACGAGGCGCGTGCGCGCGCGCTCCTCGGGATACGTCCCGCGGAAGTGGCGCGTGAGGATGATGGAGCCGTGCACGCCGACGACGAGGAGCCCGACGAGCATCGCGATCGCCCACGCCGCGCCGCCCGAGAACTCGTTCGCTCGCGCGTACGACGCAGGCGACGCGTAGCGCACGACCACCGGCGAGAGGCACATCGCGGCGAGCGCGCCGAAATACACGTACGCGACGCGCACCGGAGTTTTCAGCGACTTCCGCTGGCCGACGAACGCAACGACGAGGTGATAGAAGAGCACGGGCGCGAGCGAAGCCGACGCGTTGTTGATCCAGTCCCAACCCGGTTGGCTCTGCGCGCCGCCGATGAGCGGGCTGCGCGCGTGCGAATGCGCGACCTCGGACATGTCGTAGACGAACAAGTCGCCGCACAAGAGCGCGAGCTGCCACCCGAGCGGATCGCGTCGACCGCGCGCGACGGCGAGCGCCGCGATGGCGAGAAACACGATCGTCGCTACGAACGAGAGGATGATGTCGGCTACGTCACCCGGACGCATGTCTTCGCAACGTACTCCGAAGATCACCTAAACTGATTGTCTCGTCCAGGGTTGGACGCCGATATGCGGCAGCGTGAAGAACCGGCGAGGCCGGCGCTGGACATTCACCCGACTTCGACGACGCCAGGCTTTGGCCGCCGTGATCAACTGGCGAAGGTCCAGCTGCGGCCCGGCCGCGCAGTCTCGCTGCCGCCGGTCGATAGCCACGACCTATCAAGACTCGATCCGTTGAAGTGAATGCTGCTTTATGCGTTATGGAACGCACAGCGTGAATCCGCTCTCCGATCCGATCCTCGGCCCGCTCACCGACGACGCGCTCACCCGCGATTTTCGCGTGTATCAGCGCGCCAAGGGGCATCGGTTTTCGTCGGACGATCTCGCAACGGCGTTCATTGCGTGGCACGCGCGGCCCTCCGCGAAGCGCGTCCTCGATCTCGGGTGCGGGCTCGGGTCGGTGCTGCTTCACCTCGCGTGGAAGATGACCGACGCGAACTTCGTCGGGATCGAGGCGCAGGAGATGTCGTTCGAGCTGCTTCGGCGCAACGTCGCACGCGCGGGCGTCGCGCAACGCGTCGCGATTCATCACGGGGATCTGCGCGAGCGAGACGCGATCGAGAAGCTCGGGCGCGATTTCGATCTCGTGACGGGAACACCGCCGTACTTTCCGCCGGGCGCGGCGTCCGACGCGATGGACGAGCAGCGCGCTTACGCGCGCATCGAGTACCGCGGCGGCGTCGAGGCCTACGTCGAGACGGCGAGCCGCGTCTTGGCGGGTGACGGAATCGTCGTGATGTGCGGCGCGGCGCTCGCGAACGCGCGCGTCGAGACCGCGGCCTCGAGCGCGAAGCTCTTCGTGCGCGCGCGATGCGAGGTGATCCCGCGCGAGCACGAGCCACCGCTTTTCTCGGTGTGGACGCTCGCGCGCACGCCGAGCGCGCTCGCGGTGTCGTCGATGATGTTGCGCGACGCGGCCGGCGAGCGCACCGCGGATGCACGCGCGCTCCGCGCGTTCTCGGGTCTCGAGGACTAGAGCACGAACCCGACACGAGCCTACACGCCATTCGCGCATTGTATGCAGTGAGCGACGAAGACCGAAACGGCGATGCGGCCGTAGGCATCTATGCGAATGGAGGTCGTGGTGGACTTTCGCTCTTTGCTCCTTGCTGCATCCTTTGCGGCTTCTTCACTCATCGCGTGTGTCGGTGACTCGCCGAGCACCGGCGCCGACGCGAGCACGGACGCGCCCGTTCAAGCCGACGCGAGTGCGCCGGAGGCTCCGTCGTGCGGCGCGCCCGGTGAAGCATGCTGTGCGGGCGCTTGCACCGGCAACGCGACTTGCAATGGACAAGTCTGCGCTTGTCCGGGCTCGACGACCGCATGCAACGGCGCGTGCACCGACACGCAAGTCGATGTCGCGAGCTGCGGCGCGTGCGGTCACTCGTGCGGATCGGGCACGTGCTCCCAAGGACAATGTCAGCCCTATACCATTGCAACGGGTCAAACGACGGTAAGCGCCGTTGGCGCGTCGAGCGCTCGCGTCTTTTGGACGCGATATGGCGATAACAACAATGGCGGCGGTTTGTTCAGCGCGGCGCTCGATGGGAGCGATCTGCAAACGAGCTATTCGCGTCCTGCGCTAGAGGGTTGTCACGGACTCGCCGTGTCGCAAACGCAAGTGATCTTCCTCTGCGATGACGGGTCGGGAGGTCGCGAGCTCCGCGCGTGCGATCTGCCCGCGTGCAGCTCGTCTCACGTCGTGCACGGTGCGTTGAGCGTCAACGCCAACCCGGTCGCCGCGGACTTCGCGAGCTCGCGCGGGTTCTACGCGGTCGAGACGCCGTACGACGCGCAGACCGGTGGCGGCATCTTCGACGACACCGGCGCGCTCGTCAGCACCGTCAATCAACCCGCACCCGGCGCGCTCCTCGTCGAGAGCGGATATCTCTATTGGTTGAACTCGGGCACGTACACGAACGACAACGTGGATAAGAACGGCGGCGTGCGACGCGCGAAGCTCTCGCCACAAGGCCAAGAGGAGATCGTGACGGGCGTCTCCGCGAGATACGTCGACTGCGGTGGCCTCGCGGTCGATGGATTCAACGTGTACTTCACCGGGCAAGACATCCTCGTCGGTGGACCGCGCAGCGTTCTCGTCGCACCGAAGGGTGGCGGTGGGTTCATCGCCGTGTTTGCTTTGGCGACCTCGTCGGGTCACGTCGCATCGGACGGCACGAACGTCTATTTCGATTCCGCCCCCGCGATTCGTTATTGCGCGCGCGCGGCCGGATGCGGGACGACGCCGAGCACGCTCGTCGCGAACGAGGGAATCCCCTACACGGATTTCTCGCTCGCGAACGGCGCGCTGCTCTTCGGTCGCGGCGACGGCGCCATTCGGCGCATCGTGCTTCCGTAGCGCCGGTCAACCGCCGAACGAATCAGGCACGAACGCGTCGTCCGAGAGCACGTCTTCGCCGAGAAAGACTTCTTCCTCGCGCGTCATGTGCTCGAGGATGCGATCGAAGAGCTTTGCCGCGGCCACCGCGACGTCCGTCGTCGCGCTCGCGTCCGTCAGCACGTCGACCATCTCGCGCTCCTCGTCGACGTGCTCTTCCATCATCACGTCTGCGCGGATCGGAGCCCATGCGTCGAGCGTTGGAAAGACTTGTCTCATGAGCTCCTCCTCGCGAAGGTTGTGCTCGCGAAGGAAATCCGCGACCTCCACGAGCGCATCGTGAAGATCGCGCGCGCCCGCGTTGCGAGCATTCTGCATCGCGGTGCGGAGCCGTGCGTGCTCCGCGAGAAGGTCGCGTCGAATCTCGCTCGGTTTCATGACACCCAAACAAATTGCAAAACCGAGACCACCGCTCTCATGCACCGAGTGCGCGCAGCGGGCCATCGACGAGATCGATACCCGCCTTCACGGTTCCGCCGATGCTCGGGAATCCCGCCGTCGCATTGACGAGCCACAAGTTGCGGAGCGGGGTCGCGCTCGGAACGCGACGGCTCACGTTCTCGGGCGTGAGCGCCGATCCATATGCGTTGCCGAATGGCGCGTTGCAGAAGCGCTCGTTGGTGGCGGGCGTTCCCATCACCTGCATCGCGAGGTGCTTGCTCAGCTTGGGAACGTAGTGTCGTTCGACGACGGCGATCATTCGCTCGCGAAGCCGCTTTTTCTCGGCGTTGTAGGCTCGGCGGTCGCGATCGCGGAGCGCCTTGAACCACGCGTGGTCCGCGCTCGTCGCGAGCTCGAGGATTTGGTGCCCCTCTGGGCACAAGCCCGGGTGCGTCGTGTGGAGCGTGGGCGTCGACATGAACAGCCACGGCTCGCGGAAATCGCGCGCGTCGCGCTGGCGCCGGTACATCGCGTCGATGTCGTCGTGCGGATAATGCCAAACGTTGTACGAGCCAAAGCCGTAATCGCGTAAGTCGATGTCGCGAATACCCAAGTAGAGCGTGATGTTGCCCGAGGAGTATTCGTACGAGAGCTTCCGCTGCCCAGCGCCGCGCGCCGAGGAGGCTCGCGGTGCGATGCGGGTCGACGTTCGAGATGTAGCGCGCGCGCCGTGAAGGTCTCCCCGCGCTTGGTGCGTACGCCCGTGACGCGCTTGCCGTCGCTGAGGATCGACTCGACCTCGGTCTCGAGCAGGAGCTCGCATCCCGGGCGCGATCGCAAGTACGACGCGATGCTGTCGATGAAATGCACGTAGTGCTTTTCGGGATAGTAGGCGCCGCGATCGTAGGCGCGCACGAGCGCGACGTGGAGCAAGAGCGACACTTCGCTCGGTGGGAGCAGGTAATCGCCCGACTGCCCCGCGAGGATCGTTCGCAGACGCGGCGGCATGCGGAGCGACTCGTACAAGCGACCGAGCGTCCAACTCTTGTAACGAAGCAAATGCGAAAACCGAAAAGGAGCCGTCAGGAGATCGCGCAAGCCGATCGATTTCGGGGAGCTTGTCGAGCTCGCGGCCGATCGCCATCACGACGTCGAAGTATCCGCGGATCGGATCGCCCGCGTGCGGGAATGCACGAATGAGCCCGTCGCGGAATTTTCGAGACCGTTCGGTATGCGGTAACGATTGCCGGCGACGACGACGTGATCGAAGCCTTCGGGATCGAGCCGGTGGAAGCGCACGCGCTCGTCGAGACCGGTGCGCCGGAGGAGCTCGTGAACGGGCTCGCCTTCGCCGCAGCCGAAGATGTAATGCACTTGCGCGCAGAAGCGGTACTTGCCGACCTCGAACGTGTGCGCGTAGCCGCCCGGCACATCGTGCGCCTCCACGACGAGAACGCGCCGGCCTTGCGCGGCGAGCAGCGCGCCGACGGTGAGGCCGCCCATTCCGGCGCCGATCACGAGGTCATCGAACTCACGCGCGTTGCGCGCGCGCATCGCAGCCATAACTTCCTCCACGAGACATGAGGATACTCATTACCAGCTCGCGCCTGCCGCATGCGCTCGACGAGATCCGCAAGTTCGGAGTCGAGGGGCACGACGTCTACGCGACCGACACGTTTCGCACGTCTCCGGGAAGTCACTCGAAGTACGTGAGGGAAGCGTTCATCACGTCGTCGCCCGCGTACGAGCCCATGCGTTTCCTCGCGGACATCGGTGCGATCGTCCGCGACCAGCGGATCGACTGGATCGTGCCGAGCTTCGAGGAAGTTTTTCTCATCGCGAAGCACGCGAGCTCGCTTTTGCCGGCGAAGGTGTTTTGTCCGTCGTTCGACACGCTCGCGCGGTTGCACGACAAGCGCACGTTCGTCGCGCTCGCGCGCGCGCTCGGCCTCGCGGTGCCGGAGACGCGCATCGCCACGAGCACGGAAGAGCTCGCGCGCGCGACCGCCGAGCTCTCCGAGTACCTCGCGCGCCCCGCGTACTCGCGCGGCGGCGTCGAGCTCCTCACCAACGTGGGGCCGCTCGCCGGACAGCTCGCGATCGAAGCGTGCGCCGCCACGCCGGAGCGTCCGTGGATCGTGCAGCGCTTCGTTCATGGCGAAGACGTGTGCAGCTTCAGCGTGGCGCACCATGGTCGCGTCGTCGCGCACGTCGCGTACGTTCACCCGAAGACGATCGAGCACGCAGGCGGGATCACGTTCGAGTCCGTCCTCGAGCCCGAGTCGCTCGCGATCACCGAGCGCTTCACCGAGCACCTCGGCTACACCGGTCAGATATCGCTCGACTACATTCGCACACCGAACGGTCTCGTCCTTGTCGAGTGCAATCCGCGACCGACGGCCGGCGTGTTCATGATGGACGCGAAGCCGCTCGTGGACGCCGTGCTTCATCCGGGCGATGGCGCGCCTCACGTCGTGCCTGCAGGCGTCCACAAACAGATCGCCATCGCGCTCGTCCGCGACATGTTCCGCGACTGGCGCGAAATCCCCGCTGACGTGGAAGCGATCCTCTCGGGCGGTCAAGACATCTACACGCAGAAAGGCGATCCGCTTCCGGGGCTGTATCAAATTCTCTCGTACACGCACGTGCTGTCGTTTCGACATCGGCTGCACGTGAAGCGACATCAGCATTCGGATCTCGTCGCCGCGCAGTTCTACGACATCGCGTGGAACGGCGACGCGCTTCCGTGAAAGGAACGCCATGACCTTCGATTTTTCGCGGGTGAAGTTCGACGACCTCGGACCCGAGCGCGTTCACTGCTTCTACGATCCGCGGAGCGGCATGCGCGCGGTGGTCGTGCTCGACACGACGCGCTTCATGATCTCCGGCGGCGGCGTTCGCATGGCGCGCGACGTCTCCGTGGGCGAGGTCGCGCGCCTCGCGCGCGCGATGACGTTCAAATACGCGATGCTCGAGCTCCCATGCGGCGGCGCAAAAGCCGGCATCATGCTCGACCCAGCGGACCCATCGCGCGCAGAAGTGATGAGCGCGTTCGTTCGAGCGATCAAACCGCTCGTCGAGTCCGGCGCGTTCATGCCCGGCGCGGACATGGGCACGTCGGGCGCGGACTTCGCGACGCTCTGGGGCGATCGCATGGAGACGAACCTCGGCGCGGAGTCGTTCGAGGGGATGCCGCTCGAAGCGCAGCTCACGGGCGCCGGCGTGGTCGCGGCGACGAAGGCCGCGTGCGAAGCGCTCTCGCGACCGCTGCGCGGCGCGACCGTCGCGATCGAAGGATTCGGCAAAGTGGGCGCGGGCGCCGCGAAATTTTTCGCGCGCGAGGGAGCGATCGTCGTCGCGATCTCGACGGTGGACGGCGGGCTGTGGGATCCGGAGGGTCTCGATACGGGCGAGCTCCTCGCGCTGCGCGCCGAGCACGGCGACGGCGCGCTCGCGCACGCGACGCGCGGCAAACGCATCGCGCGCGAGGATCTCATCACGCTTCGCGCCGACGTGCTCGTTCCCGGCGCGCGCCCCGACGTGATCCACATCGAGAACGTCGAGCGCATCGAGGCGAAGCTCATCGTTCCGGCGGCGAACATTCCATACGGCGAAGGAACGCTCGCGCGTCTCGCGGCGCGCGGAGTCGTCGCGCTTCCTGACTTCGTGACGAACGCGGGCGGCGTGCTCGCGACGATGGCCAGCGTCCAAGGCGAAGACGCCGCGGGAGCGTTCGCGCTCGTCGCCGATCGCGTCGGACGCAACGTGAAGCTCGTCATCGAAGCGGGACGAGCGAAAGGCACGTCGGCCTACGACGCAGCCGTCGAGATCGCGCGCTCGCGGCTTCCTCAATAACGAAGCGAGATGTGCGACGTGACGGTCGTGTCCGCGTTCACGACGAACTTCGATTCGTTCCAACTCGGGCGGCTCAGCGCGTGCGTGTGATTGTTCGAGATGCCGTAGCCTTCGGTCGGCATGCCGAGAAAATTGGTGTCGAGCTTGCCGTTGGAGTTCTCGTCGTGAATCACGGCGGCGGCGTACGTGCCGGGCGGCATGTCCGGATACGTGCATGACGTCGTCGTGCCGGACACGACGACGCGCTTGCGCAAGTTGACTTGGGACTGCCAGTTGTCGGGAAAACCCTCGCTCTTCGAGTAGAGCTGACAACCGAGGAAGCCGCGCGTGTTGCGAAACGTGGACACCTCGAGCACGATCGTCGCGGTCGTGCCGGCGCGCGCGACGTGAGGCGAGCTCGACATCGCGAGCGCTGCACCGAGCAGAGCGATCCGAGCGCGCGCCTTCATGAGGGCAGCATAACGCGCATATCACCGCTCGCAGCACATCCGTCGCCGACGCACGCCGTGCGCGCGCCGCGTGGCATTCGATATGCACTCTTCGACGACATGCAGTTCACACGGATGATGTCCGCCGTCGTTCCGTTCGGCTTCGTCGCCGTGCTCGTCGCTCCATTTCATCTCGCAGAAATGGCGACGACGCCACCGCCTTGCGCGTGGGAGATCGAATACAACCTCTCCGCGAACCTCAAGCTCACCGAGACGCCGATGGGCGAAGGCAACGGCATCTACCCGATCGGCCCGGGCAAGGTCGTTCTCCGCTTCGAGAACCAAGGCGGGCAACCCGGCGGCGACGTGAAGATGCTCCAATACGCGATGCGCGAGAGCTTCACGATCAAAGCGAAGACGCTCGCGTGGACCACGACCGTCATCACCGAGACGAACACGCGCGCGACGCCCAACGCTTGCTCGATTGCCGCAGAAGGCACGCTCGACAACCACACCCTTCGGTGGCGCACGCCCGTGAGCGGCTACCGCACCGACGGCACGCTCACGTGCAGCGGTTCGCTCTGCGGAAAGTTCGGAGCGCCTCCCGCCGGAAAGACGCCGCTTCACATCGGTCCAGGCCCCGTGCAGTTCAGTGCGTTCGTGTTCGGACCCGACATGCAGACGTTCACGATGGCGACGACGCACGTCACGAAGACGACCATGCCGAAGCAAACGGGCGAGGTCGCGCTCGCTGGGCGTGAAGTGCGTCGCGTGTGCGTGCCCGTCACGCCGTGCGCGCCGTAGGATCGAGTCGCGTGGTACGCTGACGCGGTGAAGCGTTGGGCCGCCTCGCTGAGCGCGTTCGTCGTCACCTTTGCTGCGTGCGGCGGAAAGATCGACACACCGATCGATGGCGGAGGTGGAGACGGATCCATCATCACGACGAACGGGGCGTGTTGCCTGCCGAGCGGGCCCTCGTGCTGCATGAGCTTCGGCGGCTGGTCCGATCAAGCCTCGTGCGGCCAAGTCTGCGACGGGATGCCATCGCCGAACGATCCGGGCTGGCAGATGAGCACCGACGCTCACGGTTGCTCGATCTGGATTCCACCGCCGAACCCGACGTCGTATTGCGGCCAGCCGCTGCCCGACTCCGGCCCTCCGACGACGACGTGCCCGACGCCTGCAGACGTCTCCACGTTCGCGCCCGCGGCGATGCATCCGTCGCTCGTCGAGAACGTGTGCAGCTCGCAGCAGATCTCCGACTACTACGCGAGCTGTCTCGATTCGGGCACGTCGTCCTCGACGAAGTGCCAATCGTTCACGACCGCGAACGCGTCGTGCGTCGCGTGTCTCGTGACGCCCGAGAGCGCGCCGAGTTGGGGTGCGCTCATCGCGGTCGAGAACGGCGCCATCCTCGACATCAACGAAGCTGGCTGCATCGCGATCGTGACCGGCGATTCGAGCAGCACGAGCTGCGCGCAGAAGCTCGCGAGCGCGATCGAGTGCGACGGCGCTGCGTGCGTCGCGCAGTGCCCGATCACCGACGGCTCGAGCTTTGCGCTCTTCGAGCAGTGCCTGCAATCGGCCAATGCCGGCGGATGCTCCAAGTTCCTTGCGGCCGAATGCGACGCCGACGCGGGAAACTTCTCCCAGTGCATCGTCACGGGGAGCTTTCAGGCCGCCTTCTTGTCGATCGCGCCCATGTTCTGCAGCGCGCCATGACTCGAGACGAAGCGAGCGCCGCACGCGCGCGAACGATGGCTCACATGCGCAAGCTGCTGACCACCGCGGTCGCCGCAGCGGGTTGCTCGCACGAGCCCGTCAACACGATCACGCTGGAGCCACAAGCGCAGGCGGCCTCGGCGTCCGTCGCTGCGACCGCCACGCAATCGGCGAAACCCGTCGAGGATGAACAAGACCGTGCGCAACTCACGCGCCACCCACTCATGGGCCACGACCCCGTGCCGCCGCCTTCGTACTGTCCGAGCTTGGGCACGGCGGCAACGACGCTCGCCGCCATCAAGCGCGATGCCGCTGGTCTCGTCGTGGAGATCACGGTCACGCTGCCGGCGAACCATCCGACGCAAGCGACGTTCTCCTCGCAGTCTGCGTCCAGCCCGCAACCGATGGTCTGGGGCGGACAGCTCGTGTCGGTCAGCTATCAACCCAAGGTGGCCGTGATTCGAATCAAGCCGGATGGAAGCATTCCGGGAGCCGTGCAAGCTCAGCTCTCGCTCGCGTGCACTGGAGGCGCGGGCAGCATTCAGGTGCGCGCGAAGTTCGATCTGCCGATGCGAGACGGCGCCAAAGTCACCATCCCCTACTCCGTGAGCTATTGAGATTCAGCGCGTCGATGATCCGACGCGCCTCGCGCGCGCGTTCGCGCACGCGATCCCACGCGAGCCAGATCCGCGTCTGAACGCGCGCAGCCGGAATGCCGCCGCGCGCGAGGAACCGCCGCAGGAGAAGGCTCCGCAGTCCGCGTTGCCGGTATCGTGGTGCGGCTCGGTAGCTCGCGTGACGAGCAAAGAGACCGGCAAGAGCGCGATCGTCGTCGATGGACGCGAGCACGTCGCGCACGATGGTGAACAGCTCGACGCGACCGACCTTGGGCGTCGTGTCGCGGACGAGCGCGCGCGTGCCGTCGCGCACCACGCGAAGCGATGCGAGCGCGAGAACGAGCGGCACGGAGCAAAAAAGACGAATGGCGTGCGCGCGCTCTCGGGGCCATGCGAGCGTGTACGTCTGCGCGTCGCGTAGCTTTTCTTCTGCGAGATCGCACACCGACTCGACGACGCGCATCGCCTTGGCACGACGCGCGGGCTCGAGCAGTTCCTCGAGCGCGACGCCTTCGCGCGCGGCGAGGCTCGCGGGCAAGAAGCACACGCCGCGCTCGAGATCGCCCGCGACGTCTTTCACGATGTTCACGAGCTGGAGGCCGATGCCGAAAGGAACCGCGAGCCGGCGCAGCTCCGCGAGCGTCCGCGCGTCGATCCCGGGGACCTCGAGCGCGAACAAATCCGTGAGCAGCTCGCCGACGGTGCCGGCGACGAAGTAACAATACCGCTCGAGATCGGCGACGTCCGCGATGCGCAATCGTCCGTCGCGCGCGGCGCGCGCCGCGTACTCGCGCATGCCGCGCGACATCTCGAGGACGTGCGGACGAATCGCTTCGCGTTGCGATCGATCGAGCGCGCGAAACGCTCGCATCACCGCACCCGATCGCGCGCAGAGCTCGCTCTCGGCGGCCGTTTCGCCCACCGCCGCTTTGCGCGCAGCGCGCTCGAGCACGCGTTCGTCGAGCGCGTCGTCGGCGATCACCGAATCGAACGCGTCGAAGAGCGCGAGCCGTTCGGAGTGCGATAGACGCGCGTCGTCTTCGATGCTGTCGACGATGCGGCAAATCAAATACGCGTCGCCGACTGCATCGCGCAGCGTGGGCGGCAGCATCGCGATCGAGAGCGCGAACGTGCGCGAGACCTGCGGAAGCATGCGACGACAGAACGCAGCGTCGCGCGCGCGTGGCGTGTCATCGCGAAACCACGATAGCCCCCGGAGCACGCTCAGTCCGCCTTCCCTTTTTGAACCAGCACGCCCCACGTGTCCTTCAACGTGATCGTCCGGTTGAAAACGAGCTTCGCGGGCGTCGAGTCGGGGTCGACGCAGAAGTAGCCGAGTCGCTCGAATTGGAATCGCTCGAGCGCTTGGGCCGATCTCGAGGCTCGGCTCTACTTTGCAATGCTCCCGCGTCTCGAGCGAATTCGGATTGAGCGAGTCGAGGAAGTTCTCCGTGTGCGTGGGGTTTTCGTCTTTGAAGAGGCGATCGTACAAACGCACTTCCGCGTCTTTCGCGTGATCCGCCGAGACCCAGTGGATCGTGCCTTTGATCTTGCGGCCGTCCTTCGGTTGACCGCCCGTCGCGTTCGGGGTCATAGGTGCAAACGAGCCTTATCGATTTCGCCGCGCCCGTTCCTGACGACCTCTTTGCACTTGATGATCGTCGCCCAACGCAAACGAACTTCCGCGCCGGGGGAGAGACGGAGAATTTCTTCGGCGGATCCTCCATGAAGTCTTCGCGCTCGATGAAAACGCGTCGCGAGAAAGGCACCTTGCGCTTCGGCCCGTCGGGTTTTTCCGGGTCGTATGGCGCTTCGATCCATTCGACTTTGCCTTCGGGCCAATTCTCGATTTCGATTTCGAATGGGCGCAAAACCGCCATCACGCGCGGCGACGTCGCGTTGAGATCTTCGCGCAGCGTATGCTCGAGGAGCGACGATGTCGACGACGCTGTCGCGCGTGGACACGCCGACGCGATCGCAAAATTCGCGGAGCGCGCTCGGTGTGACGCCGCGACGCCTCAACCCCGCGAGCGTCGGCATGCGTGGATCGTCCCAGCCGCTCACGTGCTTCTCCTCCACGAGCTGGCTTAGCTTTCGCTTCGAGAAGAGCATGTACGTGATGATTAGCTTGGCGAACTCGATCTGCTGCGGGTGATTCTCCGTCGCCGCGGCGTCGATGAACCAGTGATAGAGCGGCCGATGGTTGACGAACTCGAGCGTGCACACCGAGTGCGTCACGCCTTCGATGGCGTCCGAAAGCCGTGCGCAAAATCGTACATCGGATAGATGCACCACGTGTCGCCCGTGCGGTGATGGTGCGCGTGGCGAATGCGATACATGAGAGGATCGCGCATTTTCACGTCGGTCGACTCCATGTCGATCTTCGCGCGGAGGACGTGCTCGCCATCCTTGAACTCGCCGCTCTTCATGCGACGAAGCAAATCGAGATTCTCGGAGATGGGGCGATTGCGAAACGGCGAATCGCGCCCGGGCTCGTGGAAGCTGCCGCGGCCATCGCGAATCTGCTCTTCGGTTTGGCTGTCGACGTAGGCCAAACCTTTTTGATCGATCGCCTCGGCGAGCTCGTAGAGCTTCGGGAAATAATCCGACGCGTAGTACTCGCGATCTTCCCAATCGAACCCGAGCCAGCGCACGTCGTTCTTGATCGACTCGACGTACTCGACGTCTTCGGCGACGGGATTCGTGTCATCGAAGCGCAAATTGCATTTCCCGTGGGCGAGAGCGCCGCGAGACCGAAGTTCAAGCAAATCGATTTCGCGTGGCCGATGTGGAGATAGCCGTTCGGCTCGGGCGGGAATCGCGTCATCACGCGACCGCCATGTTTGCCGCTCGCGAGATCGTCTTTGACGATGTCTTCGACGAAATTGCCGGGATGGTCTCCGTCATGCTGCGATCTCTTTAACACGCCCGAACGACGAAATGATCGCGTCGAGCGATGGCGCGACGAAGAGCACGTCTTGCATGGCGGTCGTCGAGAAAGGCGTCGCCGTGATTTCGTCCCGATGAAATGGGCGCAGCGTGACGTGCGCGAAGCGCTTCATCTCCGCGACCGACGACAGCAGCCCCGCGCCGAGCGCCTTGGGCTCGCCGTCTTCTTCGATCAATCCGAACTCGAGCGTGAACCAGTAGAAACGTTCGAGCGCGACGAGCGCATCGTCGTCGCAACCCTGCGCAGCGCGCCCGATCATGCGATTGAGCTCCGCGATCTCCGGATGCGCGAGCGACGCGGCGTGTCCGATGAACTCGTGCACGACGTCGGGCTCGGGCGTGTAGTGCGGCGTGCGCGCGTCGCGAATTGTCGTCGTGCTCGAGAAGACTCCATGCGCGAGCGCGCCGAGGAACTCGCGCGACGGAACGAGCCCGTCGACGGGACGCAAGACGAATCCCGTGTGCGGCCGGACGAGCGCCGTGACCTCTTCGAGCGATGGAATGCGATCGCGTGGGAGCGCGACGTGCGTGTCGCGTATCGCACGGCACGCGCTTCGCGCGTGAAGCGGCTCGAGCTCGGCGCGAAGCATCGCCCAGAGCGCGTTTTCTTCTTTCGTGTGCATCTCGGTTCTCCTTTTCGAGAACCGCTCTGGAGATGCGCCGCGCACAAAACGAAACGAGGCCACCTCCCGGGCGGCCTCGTCGATCAGATGTGCGACTCCAGCTACGCCCGCAATGCGTAATACGAATACTGATAGCGGGCGTAGGCGAACGTCGACATCGATGAAACGTTAGCACAAGATGGCGCGATGTCGCGCCGGCTCGTCTTTCTCTTTCTCGTCGCGTGCGGCGGCACGCAAACGCCGACTCCGTCCCCGACTCCGACTCCGTCCCAGTCCCCGTCCCCGACTCCGTCTCTGACTCCGTCGGCGTCTGCGTCCGCCTCTGCGCCCATCCCGATTCCGCGCGATTGGATTGAGGACGACTACGCGCGCGCCGTCGCGACCGCGAAGAAAGCGAACGCGCCGCTCTTCGTCGATGCGTCGGCGGTGTGGTGTCACACGTGCAAGGCGATGCGGACGTTCGTGCTCGAGGACGCGTCGCTCCCGCAGTCGTTCGTGCGTTTCTCGTTCGACATCGAGAAAGAGCAGAACGCCGCCGCGTCCGCCGCGTTTCCGACGCACGTGCTGCCCACGTTCTTCGTCGTCGATCCGAGCGATGGATCCGTTCACGGAAGATGGGAAGGCGCGGGCAGCGTTCAACAGATGCGCGCGTTCCTGACGGACGCGACGCGCTCCATCGAGCAGGCACACGCGGGCTCGCTCGATGCGAACAATCCGCGCGCGCTGCTCCTCGCGGGTCACCGCGCGGTGCTGAAGAGCGACTACGCCGAAGCGGAGAAACAATTCGCACGCGCGCTCGCCGCGGCGCCCGCGAATTGGGATCACTTGCCGGAAGCCGCGCTCGGATTGATCAGCGCGCAAAAGCACGACGCGCGCTGCCTCGACACGGCGGAGAAATATCTCGGCACGCTCGGCGAGTCGTCCGTGATGATCGATTTTTCTTCGATCGCGCTCGACTGCACCGAGCAGAGCCACGACGCCGCGCGCGTGAAGAAGATTCGCTCGGCGATCGCGCCGCGCGTCGCGCAAGCGTGCAGCGACACGAACGCGCTCCTCTCGCCCGACGATCGCGCCGACGGATTTCACGTCGTGTGGGAAGCGCTCGAGATGCTCGGCGATCACAAGGGCGCGCAAGACGCCGCGCGCTCGCGACTCGCCGTCATCATGAAGGCCGTCGCCGCGCGTCCCGACCCGGAGATCGCGACGACGTTCGACGGCGCGCGCATGGAGACGCTCGAGTTCCTCGGTCGTGGCGCGGAGGCCGCGCAGTTCCTCGAGGCGCAAGAGAAGGCGCTACCGAACGACTACAACCCCGCGCACCGCCTCGCGCACGTGTACTTCAAGCTCGGAAAAAACGCAGAGGCGCTCGCCGCGATCGATCGCGCGATAGCCAAAGGCTACGGCGCGCGCAAAGGCCTCATGTACCGCCTCAAAGCGGACATCTTGATGGCGATGGGCAAGCGCCCCGAAGCCCGCGCCGCCCTCGAAGCGCAGCTCGCGCTCTACCGCTCACTGCCCGACGCCCAGAAGAAACCGGGCTTCGAGCGCACGGTGCAGGAGGCGATAGACAAATTGAGATAGGGCTGCGGGCTACGGGCTGCGGGCCGCGGGAAGAGCAAGAAGGATCGAGATTTCATTCTTCCCGAAGCCCGTAGCCCGCAGCCCGCAGCCCGCAGCCTTCTCCTCACCCATCGAGGTGCTCGATGAGCACCCGAAACAGCCATTTGCGGAACTCGCTCATCGCGCGGTCGCTCGAGGGGAGGCCCGCGTTGTCGAGCAGCGTCGTGCCGAGGACCGCGCCGCCGACGAGCGCGAGCGTCGCGAGGACGACCGTGTGGGCCGTGTCTTCGCGCGTTGGTTTTTTTCCGCGCGTGTGACGCGCGAGGCGGAGCGCGTGCGTCGCGTCGACGACGTTCGAGAGACCGTTCTCTGCGTCGTCGATTCGAAACCCTTCGAGCGCGAGCCACATGACGACGCGCGCGTGCCCCGCTTTCGCGAGCGCCGTGGCGACGTTCTCGAGCATCGCCTCGAGGCGCACTTCGTCGCCCGCCGACGACATGATCGACTCGACGAGCGTCGCGTTGATCTCCTGAAACGCGCGCGAGCACGCTGCCTTCACGAGGAGCTCGCGGCTCCCGAAATGATGCAGCACGGTCGGGTGCGACACGCCCGCGTCCGCCGCGACCTCTTGCAGCCGAATGCCGGCGGGCCCGACGCGAACGAGGCGCGCTTCCGTGGCGTCCAAAATCAACTTCCGCGCCGTTTCGGCGTCGAGCCGCCGGCGCGGCTTCGTTTTCCCACGCGCGGCCATGGACGCCAGCATCGCACATCGCCGCCTACGAACAAACCTGTCAGCAGCTATTGACAATCCTGTAGGTAGCGTCCATTGTTCTTGGGCATGAGCCACGTACAAATGGGAACGCGCGGCGGGCGCCGCGCTTCCCAGCAAGAGTCATCGAATCGTGCTGTTCGCACGATTCAATTCGAGCCCAAACGGGCCCTTCGCGCCGCACGTATCCTTGCCGCCGACCCCGACGATTTGCCGCAGGTCTTCACCATCATCGAATCGCTGAGCGGCAACACGCTCGAGCGCATCGGTGAACGGCTTCAAAAGAGCGCATCCGGAAAAAAGATGCTGGCTGCCCGCGCCGACATCGTCTCCGTGCTCGCCGATCGCAAAGCGCTCGCGCGCTTGCCCGAGGGATCGCTCGGCCGCGCGTATCTCGCGTTCGTCGAGCGCGAGAACATCTCCGCTGAAGGCATTCGCGACGCGCAGAAAAAAGGATTCCGCCAGGAAGCGGAGCTCCTCCCCGCCCCGCTCGATTGGGTCCACGCGCGCATGCGCGACACGCACGATCTCTGGCACGCGGCCGTCGGATATTCCGGCGACGTGCTCGGCGAGACGGCGCTGCTCGCGTTCACGTTCGCGCAAACGTAGAACCCCGCAATCGGTTTGATCATCGCCATCGGTCTCAGCAAGACGATCACCGCGGAGCTCGGCGGTGCGGCCGCGCGAAAGACGATCGTCGACGGCTTCCGTCGCGGTCGCAAAGCGCAGTGGCTCCCCGAGCAAGATTGGGAATCGATGCTCGCGCTGCCGGTCGAAGAAGTTCGCGCGCGCCTCGACCTCGATGCGCCGCCCGTCTACACGGAGATTCGCAGCTCGGAGCTCAAAGCCGCGGCGTGATCACCACGGCGTCGACGCGAGCGCCGTCGGCGCGAGCAGGCAGTGGCTCGATGCTCCGCACGTGACGTCGCCGTTCGTATTGGGTGCGTGGCCAAGCTGCGCGTAGTCGTTGATGCCCCAACCGAGCACGTCGCCGTTCGGCATGAGCGCGAGGCCGCTCTCGTAACGGAGGGAGACGTGCTTGGCGCCGGCGAGCGAGGCGTTCGTCGCCGGTGCTTGTTTGCAATCGAAGTTCGTACACGTCGTGCCGACCGTGAGCGTGCCGAGACCGAGCGAGCCGTTCAAGTTCGCGCCCCACACGCTCGTCGTGCCGCCGTTGTCGACGACGAACCCGTCGAGCTCGCTGACGGACGCATACGCGGCGTTCGTGAGGATCTGCGCGGGCACGCTGTGCGAGCCGAACACGTTGGTGTCGTGCGTTCCGTTGCCGAGCGTGCCTTCGCCGTTGCTGCCCCACGTCCACAACGTGCCGTCGCTCTTGATCGCGGCGGAGAATTGGTTGCCCGCGAGCACGACCTTGAACCCCGTGATCGTCTTCGACGCACCGTCTTGGACGGGTTGCGGCGTCGGGTTGCACCACGCGTTGGTGTAGCAACCGGTGTCGGCGGGCGTTCCGGCTTGTTGCGGGTGCCCGAGTTGACCGCCGTTGTTCTCGCCCCAACACCAAATCGACGTGTCCGATCGCAGCGCGCAGGCATGTTCGTGCACGCCCGGGAAACCGCCATCGCTGAATGAAAAGCCAAGAGCGAGCACATCGCCGGTGAACACGGGGATCTTCACGGGCGTGGCGCTCGGCGTGGCGCTCGTCGTTCCGAGGATGCCCGTCGACGCCGCCCCCCAGCAGTAGACGTTGCCCGCGACGACGGCGCAGAACGTGTCCGTGCCACCGACGACTTGCGTTGCTTTGCTCGAGAGCGTCACCTGCCTCGGCGTCGGGTCGCACACGCCGTTGCAATCGGGGTCGGCGCCGATGGTTTGTGCGAGCTGGCCGACGCTGTTCGATCCCCAGCACCACACGCTCCCGTCGCCTTCGAGCGCGCACCACGAGCTCGCCGCACCGGCGATCGCCGTGACGTTCGACAAGCCGGCGACCTTCGTCGGCGCCGGCGTGTAGGTGCCGACGACGCCGGTCTCTCCGACGTTCTCGTCACCCCAACACCACACGGTGCCTTCGAGAAGAAGCGCGCACGACGCGTTCTGGCTCGTCTCGACGCTCGTGACGACGTTTCCGCATTTGCTTTGCACACACGCAAAGCTCGTCGACGCCTTCTTGCATGTGACACCGCATCCGCCACAGTTCTGCGGATCGCTCGTCGTGTCGACGCACTGACCCCCGCACGTCGTCGCGCACGCTTCGGAGGCGTCGATCGCGACAACGTCGTTCAGTGAGACATCGGAGGCCGCGTCGAGCCCTCCATCGGTCGTCGTTTGCCCGCCATCACCGACGCAAGCAGCAGATGCGGCGCCACATGCCAAGAAGAAGAATACGAGCGTACGCATGCGGGCATCATGCTGGCGCTGCGCGTGCGCCGGGCGTTCGAAATCGTTTACGCGTGTTCATGTAAACGCACGCCCTCGCGAACGTGTGCGACGATGGGACATGGGGCGCGGCAAGTCGGACATTCTCTCCGTCGTCGAGCGCGTTTACGATTTCGACGGGAACGACGCGAGCTGGATCCAGCGCATCGCAGACGCGACTGAGTCGGCGGTGGGTGTTGGAGTCGGCACCGTCGGATTGCTCTACGAAGTCGACGCGTCGAACACGATGCACGCACGCACCGTCGTCGAAACGAAGCGCGCGCGCGGGTTCGCGGCGCTCGCCAAGCAAGTCATCGAGGAAGGCGTGAACGCGTCGTACGTCGAAACGTCGTTTCGCGTGATTCCGTGTGCGATGGCGAGCACGACGCCCAACCATGCGCAGACGTCGTTCCACGCGCTGTTCAACCCGGTCGGCGTTCGCGACATGCTGGGCATCAACGGAGTCGACCCCGCCGGCATCGGCGCGTTCATCGGCGTCGCAACGCCGACGAAAATGCGACTCACGCGCGATCGCCAGGAGATGCTCTCGCGCGTCTCCGCGCACATCGCCGCCGGATATCGACTTCGTCGAAGACTTCGAACCACTCCTTCGGACGGCGAGGCCATCCTCGCGCCGAACGGTCGCGTGGAGCACGCGGTCGGAGAAGCGCAACTGCGCGCCGCGCGCGATCTCCTCAAAGAAGCGACGTGCGCGATTGAACGCGCTCGCGGACGCATGCGACGCAACGCGCCCGACGAGGCCATCGCGATGTGGCGCGGCCTCGTCTCCGCGCGATGGACTCTCGTCGATCACTTCGAGCGCAGCGGAAAACGCTACGTCGTCGCTCAACGCAACGAGGCCGGCGGGCACGGACCCGAAGCGCTCACGCCGCGAGAGCGACAAGTCGTCTCCTTCGTCGTACTCGGTCACACGACGAAGCACATCGCCTACGAGCTCGGGCTATCGGACACGACCGTGCGCGTCCTCATCGCGCGCGCACATCGCAAGCTCGGAACGACGAAGCGACACGAGCTCGCGCGGGCTCTCGCGCACGCCGCGAAGCGCTGAGTCGATGACGTTCAGCCGAGCTTGTCGCAGACCAGCGTGAGCTCGCGTGGCCACGCCACATATCGCGACGCGTTCAGCGCGCCCAACAGCACCACGAAGAGCAGAGGGATCGACGCGACGTTCGCGACGCCTTCCTCGGCGAGGAGCACCACGCCCTCGGCGAACGCGATCGCTCCGAGGACGACTGCGATGAGCAAGCCTCCGCGGCTCGCGCTGAGGAAGCGTGGGTACGCGGCGCGCATGGCGTCGCGCGCATTCTCTCCGCGCGCGCGTGCCTCCAAACCGAGCTTCGCAAGAAGCGCGACAGGCGCGTGCGGCGCCGCCGCGCACAATTTCAACGCGCGCTCGGGATTGCCCGCGTCGATGAGCTTTCGAATCTGCTCGCAGAACGCCACGACATTCACGCGCATGTTCGTCTGCCGCACGAACCAGATGATTTGATAGAGGCACGCCACGAAGATCACGATGACCTGCAGCTTTTCGATTGGCCCCATCTCGACGAAGCCCTGCAGCATCGAGTGCGACTCGTGTGCTTCGCGCGCCGCGTTGTGTCCTTCGACGTGTGGGATGAACACGATCCCCAGGCTACGCCATCTCAGTCACTCGCGTAACGCTCCTTGGCTTGCTCGTTCAAGAGAACGCCAGCTCCGATGAGAAAGCCGCCGATGCCGAGGATGCTCGCGCCGACCGCAACCATGGCTCCGAAATTCGCGGCGAGGCCGATCGCGAACGTCGTTCCACCACCGAGCGCAATCGGGATGCCGAGCCCAACGCAAACGACCACAGCAACCTGTTTGCTCATCGCCAGAGTCTCGTAACATCGCGGGCATGATGCAATGCCGGCGTTGGCTCTTCGCGCTCGTGCTCCTCGGGTGTCGCCGTCAGGACGATGCGACGACGACGACAACGACAACGACGACCGCGCCAGCGCCCAGCGCGATCGCGAGCGTGAGCGCGACGCCGGTGGCATCCGCATCGGTTGCGGATCCGCCCATCGCGAACCTCGCGCGAGACGGGGGCGAGCGCGACATCAACGAGCAGCGGCGCGCAGCGCTGAGTCAACAAGCCGAGAAGATGCAAATCCAAATGCTCCAAGCGCTCGGCTCGAGCCCGCGCACGCAAGGCGTCTTGAGTGGCTCGGACGTGCCGATGGCGGATTTGAACGCGCTCGCGGCGGCTGCCGATCATTGAAGTGACTCGACGTATGCGACGAGGCCGGCGATCTCGACTTCCGGAAGTTCATATGGGGGCTGTATCGGCGGAAAACCGAGGACGACCTTCGCGTTTGGCTGCAGGATCGACTCGCGAACGTACGCTTCGTCTGCCACGACACTCTCGCCCGAGGCGAGCAAGACGGGTTTCCCGAATACGCCCTTGAGTGTTGGTCCGGTTGACTTGGTGCCATCAACCGAGTGACACACCGCGCACCCCTTGCTCGCGAATAGATACTTGCCGAGCTCCGCGGGTGCGACGTTGGTCGTTGGGGAACCGACGAGCACCGTCATGTCGAGCGTCTTGGCGATCTTGTCCGCCGCTGCCTTCGAGTGTCACGACCACGTGAGCATCGTCTTTGACGTAGACGCGCTCGATCAGCGCCGCTGCCGCCTTGTGCTCGTCCTCGAACTGCTTGGCCTTGCGATAGTCTGGTTCGTCGCGATAACGAACAATGACGCCCTTGTGATGCGTGTTGCCCGACTCGGTGAACGTCGCAAACTGCAGGCTTTTGTCTTGATTGGGCGGCGTGCTGCAGCTCGTCGCAGCACCCGCTTTTGCCAGTCGGCCACAAAGATCACCGGGCTCGCCACTCTTCGAGCACCCGCTGGCCGTCGTGAGGAGCCCGGCCATCATCAACGTCGACGCTCGTTCCATCGCCCACCCTTCCGCCGATCCTACACGATCTTCGACGATCCCGGCGTTGGGCCCAGCGCGTCGTGCACGGCGCAAATGCTATCTTTCGACGCTCTCCCGTGACTGAAGCCAACTTCGACGTCGTCGCGCAAGATGGGCGCGAGCTCTCCGCCGATCCCAATGCGACCGGCGAGAAGACCTTCGGTCGTCAAACCGAAGTGCACGCGCTCGCGCGCACGCTCGCGAGCGGTCGAAGCGCTGTGCTCGTCGGCCCGAGCGGCGTCGGAAAAAGCGCGGTCGTTCAAAAGCTCCTCTCGTATCTGCGCGACGGGCGCGTCCCCGAAGTCGCGGGCTCGAAGATTTACGAAATCTCCACGGTCGGTCTCTGCGCCGACACGCGCTTCACGGGACAACAAGAAGGCCGCATCCGATCGATGCTCGCGCACGCGTCGCGAAAACGCCTCCACTACATCCCCGACGTGTGGAACCTCCCGTACGCCGGCTCGTACAGCACGAACCCGCGCGGCGTGTACGATCTCATGCGGCCCGGCATCGAACAGGGCAAGCTCGTCATCTTCGGCGAGGTGACACCCGGCCGCTGGGACAAGCTCGCGCGCGAGCACCCGATCCTCGTCCGCGATTTCGTCGCCATCGCGGTGCCCGAGCCCACCGAAGAAGAGACGCGCGAGCTGCTCGTGCGCGTCGCGGCGGATCTCTCGCCCGCGTTCGAAAAGCAAGCGATCGATCGCGTCTTCTCGCTCGCGAAAAAATTCATTCCGACGCAGAGCTTCCCCGGCAAAGGCGTCGAGCTCCTCCGGCGCGTCGTCCAAGAAGCGAGCGCGCCGGACACGGGCCACAAGGCGCGCATCGACGCGCCGTTCGTCGAGGAGGTCTTCGCGAAACAAACCGCGCTCCCGATGCACATGCTCTCGGCCACTGTGCGCATGTCGTACGAGGAGATGCACAAGTTCCTCGCCGAGCGCGTTTTGGGCCAAAAAGAAGCCGTTTCCGCGGTCGCCGATTTGCTTGCATTATACAAGACCGGCCTCAACGATCCCGATTGGCCCGCGGGCGTTTTGCTCTTCGTCGGTCCAACGGGCGTCGGCAAGACGGAGCTCGCGAAGGCGACCGCCGAGTTTCTCTTCGGCAGCCCGTCGAAGATGCTCCGCATCGACGTGAGCGAGTACAAAGACTTTCACTCGTTCGAGAAGCTCATCGGCGATCCGAAGCAGGACAAGACAGGGCTCCTCACCGACTACGTCCGCAAGAATCCATTCTCGGTCGTCTTGCTCGACGAGTTCGAGAAGGGCCACCCGAACCTCGCCGACTTGATGCTCCAAGTCTTCGACGACGGACGCCTCACCGACGCGTTCGGCGACACGGTCGACTTCCGCCACACGCTCATCATCCTCACGTCGAACGTCGGCGCGAACATGCGCGAGCTCGGATTGTCGATTGGTTTCTCCGGTCGCGCGGAGGGCGGCTCGCCGAACATCGTCCGCGACGTGCGGCGCACGCTCGAGCACGCGTACCGCCCCGAGTTTCTCAACCGCATCGACAAGATCCTCGTCTTCGAGCCGCTCGAGAAGAGCGACATGCGCAAGATCGCGCAGCGCGAGCTCGGCAAGGTGTATCGGCGCGAAGGATTGCTCGAGCGCGATCTCCTCCTCGAAGTGGACGAAGGCGTCATCGATCTCCTCCTCGATCGCGGCTTCGATCCGAAGTACGGCGCGCGCCCGCTGAAGCGCGCGATCGAGGAGCTCCTCGTTCTCCCGCTCGCGCGCGCGGTGCTCGGCGCGTCCGCGCAGCGCTACCAGCTCCTCCGTGTGGCACGAAAGGGCGACGGCGTGTCACTCAGCTTCGAAGACACCGAGACCTCGCGCAAGCTCCAGAGCCTCGAGCGCCGCACGCGCGCGACCGACGGCGAAGGACAGGTCGTGCGCATGTCGCTCGCGCAAGTGAAGACGGAGCTCAAGTCCATCTACGAGCGCATCGAGAAGCTCGAAGAAAAAGCCGACGTCGCTGCGATGCGCGGCGAGCTCGAGGCGATGGAAGAGAAGACGAAGAGCCCGGCGTTTTGGGACGAAGCGTTCGGCAAGGGCGGCGACGTGTACAAGCGCCACCGGCTCAGCGTGGAGATCAAGCGCCTCGAAGATTTGCGCCAGCGGACCGATTTGCTGAGCGAGGTCGTCGAGGCCGCGTTCGTCGATCCGCGCAACGCCCGCGGCGACACCGCCGATGATCTCGTCGGTCGCTACGCGCGCCTCGAACGCGCGCTCACGCGCGCCGAACGCGAGATCGTCCACTTCGACGACACCGATCGCGGCGACGCCGAGCTCGTCGTGCGCGCCGTCGGCGGCAAAGAGGGCGCGAGCGCATGGGCGAAGGAGCTCGCGCAGATGTACGCGTCGTGGGCCGAGGATCGAAAGTACGACGTCGAGACGACCGCGCACGCGCAGACCGTGACGATCACCGTGAAGGGCCCATACGCGTACGGATATTTGAAAGGCGAACAAGGCGGGCACCGGTTGATCGCGGCGCCGAAGGGCAAGGACAAGCGCGGCGACACGTGGCTCGCGCGCGTCGAAGTCAAAGCGCCCGGCGCGCCGATGTCGACGAAGCGCGTGCGCGACGACGAGCCGCCGATCCGCACGTACGATCAGCTCCACTCGCGCGGCGTCCGCGATCGCCGCACGGGCGCGTCCGATGGCGACGTGAAGCGCGTCCTCTCGGGAAAGATCGACGCGTTCCTCGAAGCCGCGCTCGAAGCGAGCTGACGTGCGCGCCGCACTGCTCGCCCTCGTGTGTGCGTGCGGAGCGCGAACCGAGCTCGGCGGGATCATCGAAGTCGACGCGTCGCACATCGTCGACGCGAGCATCGATCATCGCGACGCGAGCGTGATCGACGCGCCGAGCGACGTCGTGACCGACGTGAACGTCGCCGATGTGCCACCGCCACCGTGCGACTTCGGCGTCGCCGTCGAGGACGTCTTCGGCAGCACCGTCACGTGGGGCTCGGTGCCGCCGGGCCACTACCGCGTGACGTACGTCGACGGCTGCATGAAGTATTCGTCCGGACAAGCGTGGACCGTGAACGCGTACGCGAACGGACCCGACACGCTCTACGTCGTGACGACTGGAAACCAAATCATCGCGCCCGCGCCGGGCACCGTCGGCTTCGTTCAAGGACAAGGTGGATTCACGAGCTTCGACGATTGCGTGAACACGAACCTCGCGAACGACGCGCCGCTCGAATTCGATTTCGCCGGCGGCCTGCTAGCGCTTCATCTCGAAGACAGTCCGTACACGGACAACGTCGCCGGCGTGAACGGCCGCAGCCCGTCGTATCGCCTCTCGTCGTGTCCTTAGAAAGTCTCGAGGACTTTTTTTTCGTCCGTCGACTTCAAGACGATGTTGCAGCGCGTGCAGTGGTAGTCGACGCGTGACGGATACGGCGTCGCGCCGAGACAAAGCAGCACCCACTTGGGCGGCGAAAAATGAAGGCGCGGCGCGACGAGCGGATGCTCGAGTCGAAACCCGCAGCGACACTTCTCGGGGAACGTCTTCTGCTTCGCCACGGCGACATGATAGACCTCACGCTCGTGGGCTTCACCCTCCTGCTCGAAATTGGCTGCGAAGAGCTCCCGTCGTCGTTCGTGGACGGCGCGCTCGCGGCGCTGCCTGATCTGTTTCGCACGCGCCTCGCCGCGCTGCGCGTGACGCACGATCAGATCCACGCGCTCGGCACGCCGCGTCGGCTGACGACGATCGTCCACGACATCGCCGACGTGCAGAGCGATCTCGACGAAATGGTCATCGGCCCGCCCGAGACGGCCGCATACAAAGACGGCAAGCCCACCAAAGCCGCCGAGACGTTCGCCGCAAAGCTCGGCCTCTCGTTGGATGCGCTCGTCGTTAAAGATCTCGACGCCTCGAGCGGAAAGAAGCCCGGCCGCTACGTCGTCGGACGACGCGAAGAGAAAGGCCGCAAATCGGTCGAGCTCATCGGCGCCATGCTCGCCGACGTCTGCGCCTCGATCCCGTTTCGCAAGTCGATGCGCTGGGCCGACTACGACACGCCGTTCGGTCGCCCCGTGCAATGGCTCGTCGCGCTCGCGGACGATCGCGTGATCGACTTCGAGTTCGCTCACGTCCGCAGCGGACGTCGCACGCGCGGTCACCGCTTCCTCTCGCCCGCGTTCTTCGACATCGGCAGCGCCGCGAGCTACGTCGAGCAGCTTCGCACCGCACACGTGCTCGTCGATCGCGAAGAGCGCGAGCGCACGATGATGAAGCTCGTCGTCGATGCGGCATCCGCGCTCGGCGGCGTCCCCGATCCGGATCCCGCGCTCGTCAGCGAGAACGCGTCGCTCGTCGAAGAGCCGCACGTCGTCGCGGGCGGGTTCGATCCTGCGTTCCTCTCGCTTCCGCCCGCGGTGATTCGCGCCGTCGCGCGCGGTCACCAAAAATATTTCGTCGTGCAGAAGAGCGACGCCGCGCAGGGCGTGCTCTTGCCGCACTACCTCGCCGTCGTGAACACGGCGAAGAACCCGTCGAACGTGCGCAAAGGCAACGACGGCGTGATGCGCGCGCGCCTCTCCGACGGGCGATTCTTCTTCGACACGGACAAGAAGACATCGCTCGACGAACGCACCGACAAGCTCGCCGGCATCGTGTTTCACACGCGCCTCGGATCGATCCGCGAAAAAGTGGAGCGCATCGAGAAGCTCAGCGCGCACATCGCGAAGATCATCGGGCTCTCGGACGCGGACACCGCGCTCGCCGCGCGCGCCGCGCGACTCTGCAAGAGCGATCTCGTGACGCTCATGGTCGGCGAGTTCCCCGAGCTCCAAGGAACGATGGGCCGCGCCTACGCGCTCGCCGCGAACGAGAACCCGCGCGTCGCGGACGCCATTCGCGATCACTACGCGCCCATCGGCGCGGAGGGCGCGGTCGCGACCGACGACATCGCGCGCGTCGTCGCCATCGCCGATCGCATCGACACGCTCGCCGGCGGCTTCGCCGCCTCGCTCCAACCGACGGGCACGGCGGATCCCTTCGCGCTCCGCCGCGCGTGCATCGGAATCTTGCGCACGCTCATCGAAGAAGCGTCACCCGCGTACGCGCGCATTCACTTCGGCGATCTCACGACGTTCGCGCACGGTCTCTTCGCCGGAAAGAAGCTCGATCACGACGCCGCCGAGACGACGCGCTTGCTCGAAGCGTTCGCCACCGAGCGACTCCGCGGCCTCATCGAGTCGCGCACGAGCCGCGCCGCCGCCGCCGCGGTCCTCGGCGGCTACGCGTGGATCGACGGCAAGCGCGTCGCTCCGGCGATGCACTCCGCGTTCGCGCTCCAAAAAGCGCGAGCGCTGCAAAAGCTGATCGACGAAAAAGCTCCATGGCTCGACAAGGCGCGCACCGTGGGCAAGCGCCTCGCGGGCATCAGCAAAGAGTCGAAGCCCGAGCTCGTCGCGCGCTCGGCGTTCGCCAAACCCACCGACGCCGCGATCGTCGACGTCGTCGAAGCGCTCGATGAAAAAACGCGCGCGCTCGTGACCGAGCACGCGACAGCCGAGGCCCTCTTCACGATGGGCGAGCTCGCCGAGCAAGTCGATCGCATCTTCAACGAGACGCTCGTCAACGATCCCGACGACGACAAGACTCCCGAGCGCCTCCGCCTCCTCTCGTACGGCGCGTCGTGCATGCTGCGCATCGCGGACTTCAGCAAACTCGTTTGATCGATGTAAGTTGATGTAGTATGTGCACCTCACCGTTGGTGCACGTGAACCGTCGTTGATGCTCTGCTAATTGTGCCAATGATTTCATTGGCTTGTTCATGGCACCGCGTTTGCTCACATGGTGGTCGAAATGCGGATTCTTGGAGTCTTGACGGCAGTTTTCGCGCTTGCGTGCGTAGCGGCACCAACGCCCGAAGCGAACGGCTACAACGTGCAGCTCTATTTCGAGGGCGCGCCGCTCGGCTCATCGACGCCGCTCGATCAAGCCGCGGTCGTCACCGTTCGCCGCCTCGAACAACGCACCGACCAATGCAGCGGGACGACCGGATCGACGTGCGACCCAACCACCGAAACGCCCATCACGCTTCTCTCCGCGACGTGTGACGCCGTGTGCAACGTCGTCGCCATTCCCAGCACGGACGGATCGATCGCGTTGCAAGCCACCGCCTCGCAGCCGGGCTCGACGACGCTTCGCGTTCGCGTTCGCAGCACCGTCGACGGCGCGGAGTGGGACGACGGTTACCCGCTCTCCTTCGGCGCGGAGAAGTGAAGTGAAAGGCCAGGGCGCGAGCCCGGGTCGCGCGAAGGGTCCGCTCGCGACGACCGCGACGGAAGCGATCGCGTTCGCCGAGCGAGGCACGCCCGCGATCTTCGCGCGCTCGGAGATGGACGCGGATGACGTTCCGGGAATTCGCGTGGCGGCCGGCGTGATCATCACGCGCGGCGGGATCACCGCAGACGGCGCGGTCGCGGCGCGCGCGCTGGGCAAGCCGTGCATCGTGGGGTGTCCGTCGTTCGCGAACGTGGCGAGCGGGACGATCGTCTCGATGGATGGCGCGACGGGCGTGATCGAGCTCGCGTGAGCTCACCCATTCACAACGCGTCGACGACGACGTTGTCGACCCGCACGTGACAGTCGGTCGTTCCGAGCTTCGAGTGATAGAGAACGCCTAGTGACAGATCGAACGTCGATGGCGTGATGGCGATCGGCAAATCCAATTTGGCCTCGACCACGCCATCGATGGTGACGGTGAGCGCCTGCGCGACGAGGTCGTACTGGATGATGAAGTGTCGATACCCGCCGCCAAAGGGGACCGAAATGGGCGCGTTCGCGGACGTGCCGGCATCGACCGGGGTCGCGTTGTAATCGACTTCGATGTAGCCGGCATCTTGGTGTTGCCAGAGGAGCAGATCGACGCTCGAGTACGGGTTTGGCGCTGTGCTCGGAATGACGTCGACGAGGTCGACCTCGCTGACGGCCTCGCAATCGGTTTGCAAATCCATCTCGAGATGAATCTTGCTCGCGGCGGAGATGAAATGTTTGACCATGGCGGTGATGCCTGCGTCGAGGCTGGCGCTCGCGGTCACTTCGAGAGCGTTCGGCGGAGACACGGCCGCATCGGTGTACGCCAGCGTGCCGCCGTAGGGCTGGAGCAGATCCCAGCGCGCTCCCACCCCGCCTTCGTCGAAGTCGTCGCAGAAGGTGTGCGCGACCGAGCAGAGCCCACCATCGCCGCCGTCGATCGGTGACGTCGTGTCCGTCTTGACGTCGACACCGGTCTCGCCGCCGCCGTCGGTGGAGGCGTCCATGTCGCGAAGGCTCGTGAGATCCGTGAGGAGCGAGCACGCAGCGAGCGAGGCCGTTGCCGCGCTCGCAAGGAGCTTCGCCCCGAGACGAATGTTCACTCACACAACGTATCAGGGGTCGGCGTCTACCGCAGAGAAGTCGCCCGCTCTCGCCCACCCGCATACGATCGTTTCGTGAACGAAGGTCCGCTTCAAATTTTCGGCGTGAAGCTCCTCGGCCTGTCGGCGATGACCCTGCACAAGGCCGTTCTCACGATGGCGTTCATCGTCGGGCTGGTCATCTTGAGGGCGCTGATCGAGTGGGGCATTCGCCTCGTGATTCCCGCGCGCCGTCGCGAGCGTCGCTCGTTCTGGGTGAGGCAAGCCGCGAACCTCTTCAGCGCGGGCTTGTTCGTTCTGTCGATGCTTTCCATCTGGTTCGACGATCCCGGCCGACTCGCGACGGGTATCGGCCTCGTCTCTGCCGGTCTCGCATTCGCGCTGCAGAAGGTCGTCACGTCGTTCGCCGGTTACTTCGTCATCATCCGCAGCCGCGTCTTCACCGTGGGCGATCGCATCACGATGGGCGGCGTGCGCGGCGACGTGATCTCGCTCGGCTTTCTCAAGACCACGTTGATGGAGATGGGCGACCCCGCGCCGAACGCGCCATCCGTGTGGGTGCACGGGCGGCAATACACGGGACGCATCGTGACGATCACGAACGACAAGATCTTCGAAGAGCCCGTCTTCAACTCGACGCGCGACTTCCCGTTCATCTGGGACGAGATCAACATTCCGATCACCTACGCGACGGACCGCGAGCGCGCGGAGGCGATCCTGCTCGCAGCGGCAGCGGCGCATACGGCCCCCATCGAAAAAGAGGCCGAGCCGTATCGCATGCAGCTGAACGAGATGTACCACCTCGAACTCGAGTCGCTGGGCCCGCGCGTCTTTTATCGAATCACCGACAACTGGCTCGAGCTGAGCTTGCGCGTCATCGTGCGCGACCAAGCATCGCGCGAGACGAAGGACCAAATCGCGCGCGACATCTTGAAGGCGTTCGACGAGGCCGGCATCGGCATCGCGAGCACGACGATCGACATCGTCGCGTTTCCACCGTTGCGCCGCGCGCGCCCCGCGTGATCGTTCGTCGCGCGAATCACCGCCGCCATCCGTCGAGGAAGCGTCGAAAGTCTTCGCGCGCGACGGGATAGAGCGCGCGCCACTCGCGTTCGACTTCTGCGTTCGCGAGGCATTCGAAGTACGTCTCGAGCCGCGCGTCCTCGTCGCGTTCGCCGTGAAGGAGGTACGCGACGTCTTTGATTCCGGGCCCGCCGCCTACGTATTGGAAATCGACGGCGGCGACGCGCGTCCCATCGCGCGACCAGCAGAAGTTGTCGGGCTTCGCGTCACCGTGGACGATCGTTTGGTGCTTCGCTTCGCATAGCGCGCGATCGATCTCGGGTGCGCGCGCCTGCAGCGCGCGGTCGCGCATCGCGGCGAGCTCTTCGCGTCGCGTGTCCAAATGCCAATACGTTCCGATCTTCCAAAGGCCGTCGGGGCGGACGCCGAGAAAGCGCGCGTGAAACGCCGCGAGCCACGCGAGGCACGGCTCGATGTCGCCATCCCGTTTTGGAAAACCGGCCGCGTCGAGATCTTCGAGCACCAAAGCGTTCGGGCGGCGTTCGATGAGCTTCGCGACACGGCACGCGTCGTCGCAGCGCGGCGCGTACTTTTCGTAGAACGTCCGCTCGACTTCGTACGAGCGAATCTTCCGCGGATGCGCGCCCGGAGGCGGTCGCACGGTTTTGACGATCACCGCCCCATCGCGGACGATCTCGCCGTAGCCGTCCCACAAGGACCGAATCCGCTCCATCGCCGTCAGACTACACCAGGAAAAGATAGCGAGCGTTCACTCTCTATGTTATGACGTCGTCATGCCCTTCGACGTCATCGTCAAAAACGGTCTTTGCTTCGACGGAACCGGCGCGCCGGGCGAGCGCGTGAACGTCGGCATTCGCGATGGGCGCGTTGCCGCTTGGAGCGCCGAGCCGCTCGACGAAGCGGGGTGTCCGGAGATCATCGACGCGCACGGGAAGTGGGTGACGCCCGGTTTTCTCGATATGCACACGCACTACGACGCCGAGCTCATCGCCGCGCCTTCGCTGAGCGAATCGGTGCGACACGGCGTGACGACGGTGACCATCGGAAGCTGCTCGGTCAGCGCGGTGCTCGCCGAACCGGAGGACTGCTCGGATCTCTTCACGCGCGTCGAGGCGGTTCCGCGCACGCACGTGCTGCCGCTCCTCGAGAAGACGAAGACGTGGTCGACGCCGCGCGAGTACGTGGATTTCTTCGCGCGCATCCGCTCGGCCCGAACGTGAACGTCGTTCCTCGGGCACTCCGACTTGCGCACGCGCGTGCTCGGGCTCGAGCGCGCCGTGGACGAAAAGGTTCGGCCCACCGAGCCCGAGATGCGCGAGATGGAGCGGTGGCTGGAGGAAGCGCTCGACGAAGGCTTCCTCGGTCTCTCGACGATGACGAATCCGTGGGACAAGCTCGACGGCGATCGTTTTCGCTCGAAGCCGCTGCCATCGACGTTCGCCACGTGGGGCGAGTATCGCCGGATGCATCGCGTGCTTCGCCAGCGCAAACGCATCTTGCAGTCCGCGCCGAACATCACGACGAAGGTCAACGCGCTCCTCTTCTTGTTCGCGAGCGCGGGTCTGTGGTTCACGAGCGCGCTCAAGACGACGCTCATCACGCTCGCCGACGCGAAGTCGTCGCCTGGGCTTCACCGGATCATCGCCGGGTTCACGCGCTTCGTGAACGCTGCGTTCGGCGGCGACCTCCGCTGGCAAACGCTGCCGGTGCCTTTCGAGGTGTACGCCGACGGCGTGGATCTCGTCGTCTTCGAGGAGTTCGGCTCGGGACGCGCGCTGCTCCATCTCGTGGAACAGATCGAGCGCAGCGAGCTCATGAAGGATCCCGCGTATCGCCGCCGCTTCCGCAAAGACTACGAACGCACGGGCAGCGCGCGCGTCTGGCATCGCGATTTTCACGATGCGTTCGTCGTCGCGTGCCCGGACGAGGCGCTCGTCGGTCGCTCCTTCGGACAAATCGCCGACGAGCGCGGCATTCATCCCGTCGATGCGTTCCTCGATTTGGTCGTGGAGCACGGAACGAAGCTCCGCTGGCGCACGCTCATCGCGAATCATCGCAAGAGCGAAGTCGCACGCATGGTGAACGAGAAGTGCGCGCTCGTCGGCTTCGCGGACTCCGGCGCGCACATTCGCAACATGGCGTTTTACAGCTTCCCGCTCCGCATGTTGAAGCTCGTGAAAGACGATCCGTCGGTCATGCCGCTCGAGAAAGCCGTGTGGCGTCTCACCGGCGAGATCGCAGACTGGCTCGAGGTCGACGCGGGACACTTGCGCGTCGGCGATCGCGCCGACGTCGTCGTGATCGATCCCGATGCGCTCGACGCGCGACTCGACGCGTATCACGAGGCGCCGATGGACGGCTTCGACGGACTCGTGCGCATGGTGAACCGCAGCGATGGCGCGGTGCCTCTGGTGCTCGTCGGCGGGCGCGTCGCGTCGCGCGACGGCGTGATCGAGCCCGCCCTCGGCCGCGAGGCGGAGTTCGGTCAGTTCTTGCCCGCGGGCGAGAAGGTCGCGCCGCGCGCACGTGCGCGTTCGGCGAAGGCCGCGTGATGCGCGTCGTCCGGCGGACGCAAGCCGAGCGTCGCGCGGCCACGATTCGAAAAGTGCTCGACGCGACCGTCGAGATCCTCGTGGAGTCTGGATACGCGGGGACGAGCATGCAGCTCGTCGCGACGCGCGCGGGTGTCTCCATCGGCGGGCTCTTTCGTCATTTTCCGACGCGCGAGGCGCTGATGGTTGCGGTCGGAGAGGATCTCGGCCGAGTCATTCTCGATCGCTACCGCGACTCGTTCGAGTCGCTTCACGGCGTCGAAGATCCGATCGTGCTCGCGTTGCGACTGCTCCGCGACACGACGCGCTCGCGCATCAACCAGGCGTGGCTCGAGCTCGTTCACGCGTGTCGCACCGACGCTGCGCTGAAGAAAGCGCTCAGGCCCGTCGGCAAACGCTACGCGCACGAAATCGAAAGCCTCGCGCGCGCGCTCTTGCCCGAGCTCGCCGCGTCGCTCGGCGAACGGTTCCCGCTTCTCGTCGACACGGTGGTCGCGATCTTCGACGGCGAACAAATGCACCGCATGATCGCCCCCGACCCAGAGATGGAGAACGCGCGCATCGACGCGCTTGCGGCCGTCGCTAGGGCTCTTCTATTGCGGTGAATCCGTATTTGTCGACGAGAAGTCGCGTGTAGCCGCTCACGTGTGCGCGCCCCATGACGACGACCGCCGCTTTCTCGCGTTTGTGATCGGCGAGCATCTCCACCGTGCCGGCGGCCATGAGCTCGTCGCGCAGCGTGAGGATCCCCATGAACGGATGGATCATCCAGCTCCACGAGAACCGGCGAAGAAGGATCGCGGGCACGAGCAGGATCATGTGCGCTTGAAACGCGAACAGCACGGTCATGACGAACGCGGCGAGCCACGGCAGCACCGGCGCGATCAGCGGCAGGAGCAGACCGAGGAACGCGAAGATGAAGAACACGGTCATGTAGAGCGACGTCACGTGAAGACCGAACGGGACGCGCTTGGTTCGCTCGAGCTCCACCGTGTATCCGGACGGAAGCTGCTTCGCTTCGGTGATGGTGCTTCCTTGGATCTTGCCGAACGAGAGGATGCGCAGAAGAACGCGCGGCGCGTGGATGAGAACGCCGAGCGTGCGGCCGAGAAAGACCTGTTTGCGCTGGAACGTCTCGACGCCGCGCAGCTCGAACGCCTCGACGACGGCGCGTCCGATCGCGGCCGCCTCGGCGAGCTTCATGTGCGCTTCGCCGAGGACCGCGACGATGCGGCCATCGGGCGCGCGGACGAGGCGAACGGCGTAGCTCGCCTTCTTCTTGCGTGCGCGTTCGAGCGCTTCACGCGCACGGTTGGGAAGATCACTCACGAAGAGCAACTTAGCGCAGAATGGGACGCGTGCTTGCCGCAGACATCGACGAGTTCTTGCGCTCCCCCGCGGATCGCTACGTCGTGTCGCGCGGCGCGCTCGTGTGGTGTGGCAATCCATCACTGTGCGGCTCGGTGCACTGGGGGTGGTTGGGCTCGGACGATCTTCCAACGCTCACGCGACTCTGGGACGTCGTGCGGCAGGGCGCGATGCGTGCGCCCATCGACGTCATCCTGGATGGGCGCGAGCTCGACGGAATCGACGTGAGCGCTCAGGCCGGGATGCTCGAGTACCTGTCCCAACGTTTGGATGTGTTCGGCAGGTCGCTCGGCACGATGGTGGTGCTCTTGCGCCCAGGCCTCACGGGCGCCGTCGTCGCCGGTCTGTATCCTTCGCTGGGACCGTCACACGCCGTGCGTATCGTGCGATCCACGGACGAAGCATTGACCGCGTTGCCGCGCGACGACCTCGCGCGCGCGTTGCAGGATGTCGAACGGCACGTCACCGAGGCTCGAGCGCGCGTTCCCACGCGCGATGTGGCAGCGTGGCTCGCGCGCAACTTGAAGCGCCCGTCGCTGACGGCTGCCGCGCGGGCGCTCGGAACGTCGACGCGCTCGCTTCAACGCGCGCTCGGGCAAGATGGAACGAGCTTCAGCGCCGAGGTGATCCGCGCACGCGTGCGTGCTGCTCAAGCTCTCTTGGTCGGAGGCAACGCCAAGCTCGAGAGCATTGCGCGCGACGTTGGCTTCGCCTCGCCTTCGCACTTCGCGCTTCACTTTCGGAAGCTCGTCGGCGAGAGCCCATCGGAGTTTCGCGAGCGGGCGAGCGACGCGTTGGCGCGATCGTGACAGCGCTTGGCGCGCCGCACGCGAAGCGCACTGTTAGATGGAGCGCCTCTTTCACGGAGGTTCTGTCATGATTCGACGAGCTTGTTTGGTAGCGGTGTTGGTGTCGCTAGGTTGCAGCCAGACCATCGGAGACATTTCCGGCGACGATGCGGGAAGCACGTCGTCTTCGGCGAGCTTCGCGGGAAACTGGGTCGCGAAGCCCTATCACTGGAACGTTTCCTGTTCGAACCCCACCGGCACCAAGCAAGGCGGGAGCGACGCGGTGACGGACGGCATCTCGAAGCTGCGCATCGAAGTGAGCGGGACAAAGCTTCGGATGTTCATCACCGATCAAGCCGTCGGCTGCGTGCAAGACTTCTCGATCGACGCCGAGAAGGCGACGCACGTCGGCGACGAAGGAAAGTGTTCGTTCGCGGTCGACGGCGCGAACGGAATGGGTCAGCGCACGATTCAGTCGGACGATCTCGTCCTCTCCGCGGATGGTTCGACGTTCAGCGAGACCGTGAAGTACGCGGACCTCTATTCGGGCGATTACACGTGCACCGGCAACGACAGCGCGACGTGGTATCGCATGCCGTAGAACACTTCGATGTACCGCGTTCGTCAAGCTTCACCGCGACGTCGTTTCGCCTCGACCGCGACGGTGCGGCCATCGGGCGCGAACGAGGCGAACGGCGTAGCTCACCTTCTTCTTGCGTGCGCTTTCGAGCGCTTCACGCGTACGGTCGGGAAGATCGCTCACGCGACCGAGCGAGCGATGACCGCGCATCCGCATTGGAAGCTCGTCGACGTGTACGCCGCCGTGATTCCAATTTTCCACATCACGCTGGAGTGCACGTCCACCGCACCCAAGATGAAGGATCTGCGGAGCGAATTGGGAGGATTGGCTCGACGCTTCCCGAATGAGCGGCCGGGTTCAGCGGGTCGATCCTTCGAGGAGCTCGCGCACGGCGAGCACTTCGAAGAGATCGGCGGCGCGGAGCCGAAACACGTCTTGCATCCCTTGCAGCGACGCGATCGCTTCGAGCTGCATCGACATCGCTTCGAACACCGGGCCCTCACTCTCGGAGCGGACGAACCGAACCTCGAGCAACCACATATGGAAGGTTCGAGGGTGGATGACCTGCACGACCGCGTGAGGGTTCTCGCCGAGGTTTCGTTTGGTCTTCGAGAAGAACTGATGTGACAGCGCGATGTGGTGGTCGTCGACGCGGAAGACTTGAGAGATTGCGGTGATGTTCGGAATGCCGTCGCCGGAGAGCGTGGCGATGTGGCTCGGAATCACGCCATCGAAGGCGGGCGAGAGCTCGGGCGGAATCACTCGAGCCGCGCTCCAGCCGACAACCCTGGTGTTTGCTCGTAGACCTCGCGCATCTCCACGGTCACGGCGAGCGCGGGATAGATCACGAACCGCGCCCAACCGGCGCCTTGCGCCGCGCCGACGACGCGCGTGATCACGTCGACCACGCGCCGGGTGTTGTCGTCGATGAGCGGCACGGCGTCTGGGCCGGAGGCGCGAACATCGACCACGCCGCCCTTGATTTGCAGCGAGCGGAAATCGGCCCAGCTCGCGAGCTGAACGGCGATCTCCTTGCACCCTGTCGAGATCCGCAATCATCGCCGCGGCGGTGATCTCCGGGACGAAAAATGTGATGCGATTCGCGCCAAGCTCGCCCCGAATCCCGAGGCCGCGCGTGAAGGTCGGACGTCGTTCTGCGCTGCGCGTGGCGGCAACCACCGACAGCGGCGCGCGGAAACGTTCGATGATCTCGGCGGTCAGCACGACGTAGCAGCGTCGCCGAGCCACATCGATGAAGTCAAGCCGCGGCGGTGCAACACAAGTGATAACGTCTCGTACGATGAGTGGCGCGGCCGACCTCGAACGGCTGACTCGCGAGCTCGATATCGTTCGCCGTGTCGCATCGACGGTCAACGGATCGCTCGATCTCGCGCGCGTCCTCGACGCGATTCTCGAACAGCTGCACGAGACGTTCGGCTTCGAGCACACACAGGTTCTGCTCGCGAAACCAAACGAGACGCTCGAGGTCGTGGCAAGCCGGGGTTATCCAATCTCCGGAATCGGCGCGACCGTTCGCTTCGGCGACGGTCCGCTCGGCGTCGCCGCGCGCCGCAAGAAGCTCCTTCGCCTCGGCGCCATCCGCGTCCACAAAGACTACGTCCGCACCGCGACCGGTGCAGGCACCGACGTCAGCCTCCCCGGTTTGCCTGACGTGATGTCGACGATCGTCGTGCCGATGGCGATCGACGACGAGCTCGTCGGCGTCTTCGCAGTCGAGAGCAACCAGCCGGCCGCGTTCGACGCGCGCGACGACAACCTCGTGACGACGATTGCGACGCTCGCCGCTGCCGCCGTCCGCAACGCGATGTCGAAGGTCGCGCTCGAGCAACGCATCGAAGAGATTGAAGTACTGAACGAGGAGCTTCGCCGCCAAGTCGAGCGCCGCTCACGCGAGCTCGGCGACGTCCTCGCGCGAGGGTGGCGGCGGTTCGCGAGCGTCATGCTCACGCCTGGGGCGCTCGTCGACGAGCGCTATCGCGTCGGCGAGGTGCTCGGCTCGGGCGCCATGGGCGCCGTCTATCGCGTGCAGCGCGTCACCGACGAAAAAGATCTCGCGCTCAAAGTCATGATTGGCGCGGCCGACCCTGTCCGCTTCGCGCGAGAAGCGGAGATCGCAGCGCAAGTGCGTCATCCAAACATCGTCCCGGTCGTCGACGTCGGCGCCGCTCCGGAGGGTTATCTCTATCTCGTGATGGAGCTCGTGCGCGGCGTGACGCTCGAGGACCTACGCTCGAAATTCGGCGATGCCGAGAGAGCGCATCGCGTCCTCGCGCACGTCGCCGCGGGCCTCGAAGCGCTCCATGCTCGTGGCATCGTGCATCGCGACTTGAAGCCATCGAACATCATTTTGGAGGAAGGCGAGGCGCTCACCGCACGCATCGCGGACTTCGGCGTGGCACGACAAGACGACGTGGTCTCGCCGCTGGCCGCGACTGCGAGCCAGTTCAAGCGAACGGGCACGGGTGAGCTCGTCGGAACGCCGCTCTACATGGCGCCCGAGTGTGCCAAAGGCGGGGAGCACGTGACGGTCGCGTCCGACATCTTCGCCCTCGGCGTCATCGCTTGTGAGCTTTACACGGGGCGATATCCCTATACGACGGCGCCGGTGATTCAAGCGCTGTGCGCGACGCCCGCGCGCCCGGATCTCACCGGCATTCCGGATGGCGCGTCGTGGATTGGTCGCGCATTGGATGTCGACCTGGTCGCGCGACCGACGGCGTCCGAAATCGCTGATTTGCTCCGCGCACGGTCGCACGCGAGCACGACGTGACGCCTATGATGGCGGCGTGATCCGACACGGGTGGCTGGCGCTTGCGATCGTGGTGGGCATCTCGCTCGCACGAAACGCCGCGGCTGACGCGCCCAAGCTCGATGTGATCGTGCGCGTGACGAGCAGCGCCGAGCGCGAGCTTCTCACGCGCATTCTCGGCCAAGTCGCCGATCTCGACGTGACGCTCACGACCGACGACACGCCGCTCGAAGCCACGCTCCCCGCCCAGCTCACGAGCGCCGATGTGCTCGCCGCCGGGCATCACGCGCGCGTCGTCGTGTGGTTCTTGCCGCGCAACGAAGGCGCGGGACTCTTGCTGTGCATCTCCGAGCCGGCGGCAGGTCGCGTGCTCGTTCGAGCGGTGCAGCAAAGCGAGCTTGGACCTTTGACGTCGGCGGCGCTCGAAGAAGCCGCGCTCGTCGTTCGCAACGCTCTCCGCGCGCTCGCCGCGGGTGGAACGATTGGCGTCGAGCGCACCGTCTACGCTCCCACGAAACCGAAACCAGTCGCCACGCCCGCACCTCCACCTCCCAAGCACGGCGGCGACCTCGCCGCGTTCGGCGGGCTCGGCGCGCAGATCGGAACCGATGGCGTCGCCGGCAATGCCAATACGGCTCTCTGGTTGGGCGTGAGGTCGCGCGTCTTCGAGCTTCGCCTCGATGGATCGATGGGCGCGCCGACCGACACCGTATCGCCTTACGCGACGTTCCACATCGCGCGCGACGTGCTCGCGATCGCCGCGAGCATCGACGTGGGCCGCTCCGCGAGTTGGGATCTCGACGTCGGTGTGCGCGCAGGTGCGATCGCGTACGTGCGCACGACTCGCGACCCATCGCCGTCCGTCGTCGCCGCGCCGCTCGGCGTCTCCGGTGCGGGGCTTGCGGGGTTGGAGGTTCGGTGGCGTTGGCGACCGACGCGAGCCGCGTGGGGCATCGTCGCGTTGGTCGGGGTCGATGCAGTCTTGGGCGCTCCGACGTTCGAGCTCGCAACGCCGACCGGTTTCATCCATGTTTTCACGCCCTCGGTCGCGCAGCCTCGCGCGCTCCTCGGCTTCGAGCTAGAGGCGAAAGTTTTTTGACCCGATTCCATGACCGCGCTCCTCCATCATCAATGAGCAGCATCGATCCTCGTGTGGCTGCGGCCATCCGCGGCGATCGCGTCGCGGCCACCTCGCTGCTCACCGAGCTCATGCCGCGCGTTCGAAACGTCGTGAGGTATTTCTTGAGAGGCGACGACATCGACGACACCGTGCAGGAGTGCCTCGTGGCCATCGTCCGTGGTTTGCACACGTATCGCGGCGATGGGAAGCTCACCTCATGGAGCGACCGCATCGTGGCGCGCGTGGCGATCGACGCAGCGCGACGCAAGCGCAGTGATGCGATGCGAACGACCAGCGACGTGGAGCTCGTCGATCATGCCAGCTCGCAAGACGAGTACCTCGCGCGCCGACGCCTCGCACGTGCGCTCGACACGCTGTCCCAAGAGATGCGCGAGGCTCTCGTGCTGCATCATGTCCTCGAGATGAGCGTGCCCGAGATCGCCGATCAGCAGGGCGTCCCGATCGAGACCGTACGCAGCCGGCTGCGCAACGGTCGCGTCGCGTTGCGCGAGCGCCTCGAGGAGTCGTCATGACCACGGAGGATCATCTCGCGCTTCCGCTCGATGAAAGCCTTGGTCCGGCGGCACCGATTTCGACCGAGCGAAGCGCTGCGATCATCGCGGCAGCCATCGATGAAGCGCACCGAGAGAAGAACGTGCGCCGGTTGCGACCGAGGCGACGCTTGTGGATCGCCGCGCTCGCAGCGGCGCTCGCGCTCGCGATGGGCACCGCGTTCGCTGCGCTCTTGCCGCGCGTCTTCGGTTCACGGACCGAAGCTCCGGTCGCGCCACCTTCGCAACCCTCGACGCCCGTCGCGACGATCGCTGAAACGAGCGCCATGGCGCCGCCGGTCGTCGCGACGTCGGAGCCGGAGCCTGCGGTCACCGCCGCTCCGAGCGTCACGGCGAAGGAAGCCGCCTTGCCCGCAGACCTGCTCCGCACGGCGAACGAGCAGCGCACGCAACGCAAATGGTCGGATGCCGAGAGCACCTACGAGCACGTGATGTCGCGCTCGCCCCACAGCTCCGAAGCGTACGCGGCGAGCGTCGCCGCGGCGTCGATTCGCCTCGAGCACCTCCACGATGCGGCCGGCGCGCTGCGCCTCTACCAAGCCGCGATTGCCGAGCGTCCGAACGGATCGCTGAGCGAGGAAGCTCGCTTTGGCATCGCCGAAGCGAAGCGCGCGCTCGGAGATCGGCCGGGCGAGATCGAGGCTCTTCGCGCGTTCGTCGCGAACCACCCCGACGCGCTCATGCGCCCAAACGCCGATGCGCGCCTGCGCGAGCTCCACGCCAAGTAACACCATGTAACGCAGCTCCCATGACCCACTTCGCCGCCCGCCCCCTTCTTATGCGTCGTAGGAGGCTCAACATGAAGTCGACCGTTTGTTGCTTGCTCGGGCTTGGCATCTTCGGGGTTACTGCGTGCGCGGCGGACAAGGGTGGCTTCATCCCCAACCCCACGAACGACGCGGACGTCGCCGATACCAGCGCGCCCGACGCGGACGCTTCCGTCCCGACCTTCGACGATGCGTCGTTCGGGGACGCAGCCGACGCAGCGTCGACGAGCTTCTTCATTCTCGTCACGGAGACGCCCGGCGGATCTCCCGCGCAAAGCGATTGGGGTGGCATCCTTCGCTACAACATCGATCACGACAACGGCCCCGCGACGCAGGTCACGGCGATCGACAAGTCTCTCGTGCACGATCCACTCGGGTTGGCCTTCTGCAACAAGTCGGCGGAGGTCTTCGTCGGCAATCGATGGGGCAATGCCCCGCCCACGTCCGGCGGAACGATTTCGCGATTCACCTACGACGCCAACACGCAGACCTTCGCCGCGAACGGCGAGATCAGCGGCAACGGGCTCGGGGCCGTCGGGCAAGTCGTCTTCGATCCTTCCGAAGACGAGCTCTACGCCGCCAACGTCAGCCAAATCGCGGGCCAAGGAAGCATCTCGAAATTCGCGATCGACTCCAAAGGCAACGCGACATCGGACGGCGTGCTCACCATCACGGGCTCGACGACGATCGGTCTCGCGGTGGCGCCCGACGGAAAGCGTTTATACGTCTCTTCGGGATCTCCCTACACGGGCGGAAACGTCATCCGCCAGTTCGCGTTGCCGAGCGGCAGCGAGGTGACGCCGTCGGTCACCATCGCGACCGCCGATCGCCTTCACCTGATGACGCGCTTCGGATCGGAGCTGTACGTGGGCGATCCGCGCAGCGGGAGCGGGCCGACGGCCGTTTATCACCTCAAGATTGCGTCGAACGACGATCTCACGCTCGTCGACACCATCAGCGCGACGGATCCGATTTCGGTCGCGCTCAGCCCGGACAACCTCGAGATGTTCGCCGTCGCGCACTTGGTCGGCGATGGTGGCGCGATCGATCGCTTCTCGGCAGCCGCGGATGGCGGGTGGACACCCACGACGACGATCACACCTCCGTCGTCGCTCGGCGGAACGCTCACGTTCCTCACGTCGGCCGTCCCGACGATTCCGAAGTAGTTACTCGCGCGCGTACTCGACGAACTCGACGTCGGGCTCGGTCGTCGCCTTGCGTCGCGAAACTTCGCGCCACGCGGACCAATCGATCTCCGGAAAGCGCACGTCGCCTTCGACGTCGCGGTGAACGAACGTGACGATCATCTTCGTCGCGATCGGGAGAGCGAGCGCGAAGATCTCCGAGCCGCCGAGCACGCGCGGCTCTTCATCCGTCTGATACGCGAGCGCGAGCGCCGCTTCGAGCGTCGGCGCGACCTCGGCGCCTTCGCGCTTCAAGGTGGCGTCGCGCGTGACGATGATGTTGCGCCGACTCGGGAGCGGCCTCCCGACGGAGTCATACGTCTTTCGTCCGGAGATCACCGCGTGCCCGACGGTCACGTTCTTGAAGTGCTTGAGATCCTCCGGAATGCTCCACGGAAGACCGTTGTCTTTGCCAATGACGCGCGCGTCGGACATGGCGAAGACGAGGCAGAGCGGACGGAGCATGGGCTTCAGGCTTTGGGCTTTGGGCTTTGGGTTTGAAGAGCGGCGATGAGCCGGTTGAGCGACCGCGATAAGGCTTCGCAAGCTGCATCCAGCGGCGCATGCGACGGCATGAAGCCGAGTCGATGACTGAGGTCGAGCAAATATCGAAGCTCCGCCGCGCTACCGAGTGCGATGATCAGAAAATGCACGTAATCGCGTGTTGTCTGGCGGGCGCAACCTTCGACGATGTTTGTCGGAATCGAAACGGCGGCGCGACGAAGTTGCGATACCAACCCGAACTGTTCGTGTTTCGGAAACGCCGAAGTCGCGGCGTACACCGCGACGACCAACTCGTCCGCCATCGCAAACACTTTGAGTTTCGAATGATCGCGACTCATTCTTCCCAAAGCCCAAGGCCCAAAGCCCAAAGCCCGACTATCACACTGCGACCGGCGCGCTGATCGCGGGATGCGCGTCGTAACCTTCGAGCGTGAAGTCTTCGAATTTGAATGCGAAGAGATCCTTCACGTCGGGGTTGATGCGCATCACGGGCGATTTGCGCGGCTCGCGCGAGAGCTGGAGGCGCGCTTGGTCGAAGTGGTTCGAGTAGAGGTGCGCGTCGCCGAACGAGTGAACGAATTCGCCGGGCCGCATGCCGCTCACTTGCGCGATCATCATCGTGAGGAGCGCGTAGCTCGCGATGTTGAACGGCACGCCGAGGAAGACGTCGCCGCTTCGTTGATAGAGATGGCATGACAGCGAGCACGTGCCGTTCTTCTCCATGACGTAAAATTGGAAGAGCGTGTGGCACGGCGGGAGCGCGACTTGGTCCGCTTCCTTCGGGTTCCATCCGGTGACGATGTGACGGCGCGAGAATGGTTTCTCGCGGAGGTCGACGAGCAAGCGCTCGATCTGATCGACGCCGTCGCTCTCCCACGTTCCATCCGCGCGCGGCGTTGCGCCGAAGTTCCGCCACTGGTGTCCGTACACGGGGCCGAGGTCGCCCGCTTTGCGACCGAAGCGCGCCGTTTGCTCCGCGGTCGCCCACTCGTCCCAAATCGAAACCTTTGCATTCTGCAAGGATTCGACGCGGGTTTCTCCGCGCAAAAACCACAAAAGCTCGTGGAGGATCGAACGGAGGTGAACCTTCTTCGTCGTCACGAGCGGAAACGACTCGGCGAGATCGAATCGCATCTGGTGCCCGAACACGCTGCGCGTTCCCGTGCCGGTGCGGTCGGGACGATCCGTTCCTTCGTCCATCACACGACGAAGAAGATCGAGATACGGCTTCATGGCTTGCGCGTGACGACGATGTGGCCGTGGTGATCTTTGTCGGGGTAGCCGTAGCGGAACGTGATGTCCGTGTGCGGGTTCGACGCGAAGAGCTTGTTCAAGTCGGTCGCGTTCTTCACGTCGACGGTGCCGAACGGCTCGGGCCACGTGTACGTGCCGTACGTGTCTTGGACGAATCCCATCTTCTTCGCGTACGCGGGCGTGAAGCCGGTCGAGTCGGAGATCATCCAGTCCATGTGCGTCGCGAGGTAGTTGCGGATGATCGAGAAATCGTCCGACCAGAGGAGGTGGCTCGCGGCTTTCGTCATCGGCGAGATCTTCGGGCCGCGCGCGTTCAAATATTTTTCGAGGCGCGGGTTCGCCTTCATGTGGTTGTCGTCGAGGTTGAACGCGACATGCCGGAGGATGCGCGTCTCGGTCGTTCCGACTTTGCGGAAGCGAAGCTCCATGTTCGAGAAGAAGGCGTCGTCGATCTCCGCGCGCGTCTTTCTTCCGGCCTTCACCGCGGCGTCTGCTGCGTCGATCTCGGATTGCTCGAAGTAGTGGAGCGTGCCGTCGTCGTTGAATTTGAAGTAGCGCAGGCTCGTGGGCTCGAAGCCATGCACGACCATCGCGACGAGATCGAAGACGATCTCGCCGGGCAAGACGCTCTTCGATCCGATGTCGAGGTTGTCGGTGCGCGAGTGGGCTTTTTCGAAGAGCTTGCCGAGGACGATCCGATAGCGCGCGAGCTCGGGTTGGAGACGACCCTTCGGGATCACGTCGACCTTGCGAACGTCCGCGGCGATCTCGAGCGAGATCGTCGTCACCTCGGTCGCGTTCGGATACGTCGCGAGCTCGCCGAGCAGATCGCCGCCGCCGAACGGATAGACGACGGTCTTCGGCGCGGTGGCGGGGACGAGCTTCGCGATGAACGGCATCGCGACGTCGCACCACGACTTCTTGTATTCTGCAATCATCGACGCCATCTCTTTGCAGTGGCCGTCGACGACGGGAGCTTCGAACGCTTCGGGAACTGGCGACGTCGCGTCACCGCATGCGGCGATGCGAAAGAGCGACTTCGCTTGGGCCGCGAAATCCGCCGCCCGCGAGCACCTCGGGTGGCGGCGCGGCGTCCACGACGGCCGAAGCGTCCACTTCGACTTGCGCGGCGGAGCTCGCGACGGGCGGCGTCGTCGTCGCGGCCTCCACGGTCGGCTTCGTCGCCTTCGAGTTCGAGCACGAGAGAAGAGCGAGCGCGAGCGCGAGACCGAGGGTTTTCCGCATCCGGGTGCGGGCAACCTAAATCAACGTCGCTGCGCTGTCAGTAGTGGTGGCGCGTGTGGGCCCAGTCATGAGACAGCGGGAGCGAGTCGATCGAGATCGCGGCAACGTCCGCGACTTGCGAGACGTGCGTTGCGCGTCCGTAGGCGAGCGTGCGACCGCGAACGCTACTGTCGAGCTTCTTCGGCGAATGAACCGAGATGCCAACCGGACCTTCGCTGCCGAACGACGCGCTCGGCGCGAGGCGCGCGATGCCCGCGATGAGCACGACCGACGCGGCGAGGCTCACGCTCGCGATGACGACCTTCATGTTCGCGCTGCGACGGCGGAACACTTGCGTCGCCGAGAACGCGGTGATGCGCGCGGAGATCGCCGGATGCGGTCCCGAATATTGCGGCGGCGTCGGGAACTCGAACTCGTCGACGGCGCTGTGTGCGTCGACCGTCCACGGCGGCGGGATCGACGACGGACGCTCTTGCGCTTGCGGCTGCGCGAAATATGGAACGGGCGGAGGCGGCGGGAGCGGCGCGTTCGCCACTTCGATCACGTCCTCCACCAAGATCTCTTGCGTCGCGTGAACCGAAAATGCCGGAGGACGAAACTCCGGCGCCGCGTGCTCGACTTCGATTTCGAGATCCGAATCGTCGAGCTCTTCGCTGGACGGTGCTGCGGCGCGCGGCGGGACGATCACCATGATGTCCTCGGCGCAAATCTCTTCGGTGCGATCCGCGCGCGGCTTCACCCGAATGACGGGCGCCGCCTTCGGCAGCGAGACGAGCGGTCGTGAAGGACGCGGCGGCGCTTTCGGCGCCAGTGCATCCCACGCGCGCGCGCTCGAAACGTGCGGAAGCGGGTTGGTCTCCACCGTGTCCAACTTGCCGGTGCTCTCGGGCGCTCTCACGCGGAGAAGTCTCCGCTCGCACGCGAGGTCTGTCCAGATGGAAATCGCCCTAAAAACCCCTCATACCAGTGAGGCTGGCAGTTTGCGTTACAGGTGGAAGCCGGTGAGGCGCCATGCCACGAGCGCGACGGCGATCGCAAGGCATGCGCCCACGAACATCGCGAGCGCGGCGGTCGCGAGAAAGCGCGTGGGCGCCTCCGTCGGACCCATGATCGAGAGCTCGGTCGGGCGCGCGGCTTGGCGCACGTTCCACACCTCGCGCGGCGTCACTGGACGATCGAAGACGAGCTCGCTCTCGTCGACTTGATGCACGCGCTCCGAGCTCGCGTCGGCGCCTTCATCGAGCAGGTCTTTCGACTCGAGCTCGCGAACGCGCGCTTTTCGGCCTGCTGCGGCCGCGCGAAGCTCCTCGACGACGTCATCGACGTTCGCGGCGGTCGCGTGCGCCACGCGCGCGTGCACTTTCCGATCGATGACGAGCCGATTCGGCGAGGCGATCACGGTCGTCGGCGCCAAGTCGTCGAACTCGAGCGCGTTGAGCGCGCGCCGGACGCTCGTCACGTCGCGCGAAGAGCTCTCGTCGGGAAGTCGAAATCTCGGAAGAGTATCCATGGTCGAAATCGGCAAGCGCCCTTATCTATGCAATTGCGACGCCGAATCAAGTTCTTCGCGATTCTCGGGCGTTCGCGCACCGAGCGTGCGTGAATGGATCACACGCGTGGTGCGAGGTCGATCCAGATCCATCCTTGTGATAGAGGCGGCGCATGAGCTCGTTCGGCACGAAGACATCGTTTCAAGGCCACACGATTCACAGCCTTCCGGTCATCGAGAAGAAATTTCCACAAGCATCGAAGCTTCCCTTCTCGATGAAGGTGCTGCTCGAGAACTTGCTTCGTCGCGAGGACGGCAAGGTGGTCACGGCGGCCGACGTCGAAGCGGTCGCGACGTGGGACGCGAAAGCGGAGCCCTCGCGCGAGATCGCGTTCATGCCGAGCCGCGTGCTCCTTCAAGACTTCACCGGCGTGCCCGCGGTCGTCGATCTCGCCGCGATGCGCGACGCGATCGCGCGGCTCGGTGGCGATCCGAAGAAAGTGAATCCGCTCCAACCCGTCGAGCTCGTCATCGATCACTCGGTGCAAGTCGACGAGTTCGGAACGAAGGACGCGCTCCGCTTGAACGGCCTGCTCGAGTTCCAGCGAAACAAAGAGCGCTACCAGTTTCTTCGCTGGGGACAGAAGGCGTTTCGGAACTTCCGCGTCGTCCCGCCCGACACGGGCATCGTGCACCAGGTCAACCTCGAGTACCTCGCGCGCGTCGTCTTCGTGAACGAAGAGACGGGCGAAGCGTATCCCGACACGCTCGTCGGAACGGACTCGCACACGACGATGGTCAACGGCCTCGGCGTGCTCGGTTGGGGATGCGGCGGCATCGAAGCGGAAGCCGCGATGCTCGGCCAGCCCGTCACGATGCTCCTTCCGCAAGTCGTCGGCTTCCACCTCACCGGCAAACTGAAAGAAGGCGCGACCGCGACGGATCTCGTTCTCACCGTCACGCAGATGCTCCGCAAGAAGGGCGTCGTCGGAAAGTTCGTCGAGTTCTACGGCGAAGGCGTGAGCACGATGAGCGTCGCCGACCGCGCGACCATCGCGAACATGGCGCCCGAGTACGGCGCGACGTGCGGCATCTTCCCCATCGACGGAAAGACGCTCGACTACCTCGGCATGACGGGCCGCCCGGACAAACAAGTCGCGCTCGTCGAGGCGTACGCGAAGGCGCAGGGCTTCTTCTTCGATCCGAAGCACGTCCCGCATTTCTCGGACACGCTCCGTCTCGATCTCGGCGACGTGCAGCCGTGCATGGCCGGGCCGAAGCGCCCGCAGGATCGCGTGCTCGTGTCGGAAGTGAAGCAGAGCTTCTACGGCGCGCTCGACTCGATGCTGAATCGCGAAGCGGGAGGACCCAGCACCAACGCGACGAAGACCGACACGGGCGAGACGCTCGATCACGGATCGGTCGTCATCGCGGCGATCACGAGCTGCACGAACACGTCGAACCCGAGCGTGCTCGTCGCCGCGGGTCTCCTCGCGAAGAACGCCGTCGAGCGCGGATTGAAATCGAAGTCGCACGTGAAGACGAGCCTCGCGCCCGGCTCGCAAGTCGTGCCCGAATATTTGACGAAGGCGGGTCTCTTGCCGTTCCTCGAGCAGCTCGGGTTCAACGTCGTCGGCTTCGGTTGCACGACGTGCATCGGAAACAGCGGGCCGCTGCCGCCGCGCATCTCGAAGGCGGTCGAAGCGGGCAACCTCGCCGTCGTCAGCGTGCTCTCCGGCAATCGCAACTTCGAAGGACGCGTTCACGCCGAGGTGCGCGCGAATTATCTCGCGTCGCCGCCGCTCGTCGTCGCGTATGCGCTCGCGGGAACCGTGAACATCGATCTCACGAAGGACCCACTCGGAAAAGACAAGGACGGCAAAGACGTCTTCTTGAAGGACATCTGGCCGACGTCGGACGAGATCGAGAAGACCGTCGGCAAGGCGCTCAACGAAGAAATGTTCTCGTCGGTCTATGCCGACGTGTTCAAAGGCGACGAGCACTGGCAAAAGCTCGCCGTGCCCGAGGGCGAGCGGTACGCGTGGGACGACACGAGCACGTACGTTCGCCACCCGCCGTACTTCGAGCACATGACGCGCGAGGTTCCGCCCGTGAAGGACATCGCGTCCGCGCGCGTCCTCGCGATGCTCGCCGACAGCATCACGACCGATCACATTTCGCCCGCCGGCAGCATCAAGGCGAAGTCACCCGCGGGGCAATATTTGCTCGCGCACGACGTCGATCAAAAAGACTTCAACTCGCTCGGTGCGCGCCGCGGCAACCACGAGGTCATGGTGCGCGGGACGTTCGCCAACGTGCGCCTCAGGAACTTGCTCGCGCCAGGGACGGAAGGCGGCGTGACCAAGCACATGCCGAGCGGCGACGTGATCTCGATCTTCGAAGCGTCGGAGAGCTACGCGAAGGAAGGCGTGCCGCTCGTCGTCCTCGCGGGCAAAGAGTACGGCTCGGGGAGCTCGCGCGATTGGGCGGCGAAGGGTCCGTCGCTCCTCGGCGTGCGCGCGGTGATCGCGGAGAGCTACGAGCGCATCCACCGCTCGAACCTCGTCGGCATGGGCATTTTGCCGCTTCAATTCGTGCAGGGCGAAACCGCGCAGTCGCTCGGGCTCATGGGCGACGAGACGTTCGACATCCGCGGGCTCGCCGACGTCGTGAAGAACGCGCGCGGCGGACAAACGATCGACATCGCGACGTCGCGCGTGAATTTCCGCGCGATCGTGCGCATCGATACGCCGAACGAGTTCGCGTACTACCAGCACGGCGGCATCCTGCATTACGTGCTACGTCAACTCGTCAAGTGATGAGGACCCTCGCGCTGCTTACCTTCGCTCTCTGTGCGTGTGGTGGCGGCACGGACACGAGCGACGCGGGAGACGCGGGGGGCGACGTTCAATACGGTCACAAACCGATCGAGGCGTCGGTACACGATGCCGCGGAAGAAGAAGCCGCGGTGAAGGTGCCGTTCAATCGCATGACGCCACACCAAGGCGTCGTCCTGAGCTCGATGCAGCTGCGCGCGCTCTACGTCGGCTCCGGGCAAAACGTTCCGAAGAACTTCGATACGCTCCTCACGTGGATGGTCACGTCGACCAACTATTGGTCGATCCTCGCGCAGTATGGCGTCGGCTACGGGTCATTCATCGACGGCGTCGCGGTCGACTCGACTACGTTCTTTCAGCCGAACGACATCCAAGGCGGCTTCATCGATTCTTGGACGCTCGAATCGCGCATCAAAACCGCGATCGCGGCGCTCCCCGCACCCGAGAGCGGAGCGGCGAACGCGTACATCGTTTTCTTGCCGAGCGGCGTCAACGTGAACCTCGGCGGCGGCGACACGTGCTCGTGGGCGCTCGGTTACCACTCGCACGACGGCATCGAGCCCTACTCGGTGATTCCGGCGTGCGGCGCGTTTCCCGTCACGGTCACGCACGAAATCGCGGAGATGGTGACCGATCCGATTCCGTCGGCCGGTTGGTACAGCGACGCCGACATCGACCCCGCGGGCGGCGAGGTCGGAGACCTGTGCAACTTCCCGGTCAACTTCGACGGCTACTACGTCACCGAATTGTGGTCGAACGCCGACGGCGACTGCGAACCGCAGTGATAGACTCGCACGATGAGCTTTCGTGTGCGCCTCGCGGTCGCGCTCTCGCTCGCCGCGCTTTCGTGCGTCGTGGCTTCGGCGTGTGGCGGCGGCAACGGTGACGGCAAAGACGGCGGCGGCGGCGATGCCGGCGCCGACGGATTCAACTTCGGCGACGGTGGCTGCGCGCAAGGCAGCGCGTGCGGCGACGGCGGCGTGTGCGTCGGCGGCGGGCAATGTTGCGCGGCGTCGAGCGCGTGCGGCGCGTCGTGTTGTCAGTCGGGCGAGCTCTGCTCGTTTCAAAAATGCGTGACGCCCGGTGGGCCGTGCGTCGACTCCACCGATTGCGCGCCCAATGAATATTGCGATTACTCGCTCGGCGACGGCGGCAGCGACGCGGGCCTCGAAGCGGGTTGCACGAGCGGCGTCACGCTCGAAAACGGTCGATGCATGCCGACGCCGCCGATCTGCGCGAGCGACGCGGGCGTGGACAGCGGCGCGATCAACTGCTTGGAGCAATGCGAATATCACGGCGCGGGAACGTTCAGCCCCGTCCTGAAGTTCGCGTGGGGCGGACAAGTGACGACGCCGTTCTCGACCGACGTCATGATGACGCCCATCGTCGTCGAGCTCGACGACGACGACTGCGACGGAAAAGTCACCGAGAAGGACATTCCCGAAATCGTCTTCACGACGTTCACGCTCGGCGGGTACACGTCGAACGGAACGCTCCACGCGATTTCGATCGTGAAGGGCGTCGTGCAAGACAAGTGGTCCGTCGCGGGCATCATCAATCCGGCGACGCAAATCGCGGGCGGCGACATCGACGGCAAACCCGGCAACGAAGTCGTCGCGTGCGGAACCGACGGACACGTCCACGCGTTTCACGGCGCGGGCCTAGGCGCTTATTGGACTTCCGCGGCCGCGGTGGCTTGCCAATTCCCGTCGATCGCCGATCTCGACGGCGACGGCGTCCCCGAGGTCATCGTCGAAGGCGCGATCTTGAACGGCGCGACCGGCGCGACGAAAGCGAGCTACTCCACGCCGCTCGCGGGCTCGTTCGTCGTGAGCGACATCGACGGCGACGGCGCGCTCGACGTCGTCACGTCGAGCCAAGGATTCAAAGCCGACGGGACGCTCTTCGTCGACACGGGCGTGCCGGGAAATTGGCCGGCGATTGGCGACTTCGACAAGAACGGCGTGCCCGAGGTCGTCGCGGTTTATTACACTTCGCACACGACTTCGTTCTGGCATTACGACAAGACGCAAGCGCAGAAGTTCAGCTGGGTGCGCCAGAGCGTCGACATCAACGGATCGCTCACGCAGCACTGCCCGAACGGATCGGCGGGATTCACGCACGGCGGCGGCCCACCGACTGTGGCGGACTTCAACGGCGACGGCGTACCCGACATCGCGCTCGCGGGCGGCATCGGATACGTCGTGATCGACGGCGCCGAAGTGGTCAATCCGCAAATCGCGAACGCGAATACCATCATGTGGACGGCGTCGACGACGGACTGCTCGTCGGCCGCTACGGGAAGCTCCGTGTTCGACTTCGACGGCGACGGCAAAGCGGAAGTCGTCTATTCGGACGAAAACCACTTACGCATCTACGAAGGTCCCACGGGCAACGTGCTTTTCCAAACGTGCAACACGACCGGCACGCTCGAAGAGTTCCCCGTGATCGCGGACGTCGACAACGACGGTCACGCCGACATCGTCGTCGTCTCGAACTCTTATGCCAACAGCGTCCCTGAATATCAATGCAACGACGGCGTGCACATCTCGCAGGCGGGCGTGCGCGTATTCGGCGACACGGCTGGATCGTGGGTGCGCACGCGCCGCGTGTGGAACGAGCACGCGTATCACATCACCAACGTCAACGAAGACGGCACCATCCCGAAGAGCGAGCTCGCGAATTGGACGCAGCCCGGGCTCGACAACTTCCGTCAAAACAAACAACCGGGGAGCGAGTTCGCGGCGCCCGATGCGATCGTGTCGCTGCGGCCGCAATGCACGAGCCCGTATGCGCTCGTCGCGACGGTGACGAACATCGGCGAAGCGGCGCTCCCCGCGGGCGTCCCCGTCGGGTTCTACGAGGGCGCGCCGCCGAACGGGACGCTCCTCGGCAAAGCGAGCACGACGCAAACGCTCTATGCCGCGCAATCCGAAAACGTGATCTTGGTGCTCACGAATCCGCCGCCGGGCGTGGAGGACGGAACGCAACCGCTCTACGCCGTCGTCGACGACACGACCACGCCGCACCCGTCGTGGCACGAGTGTCGCGTGGACAACAACCAATCCGCGACGACGACGGGCAACTGCAACACCGTGCATTAGTGCAAATGTTCGTCGAAGGAGTACTCGCTCGTTCGACTCGCCATCGAATCCGGCAAGCTCGGCGTCGCGTTGCCGACGCCGCTCGCCGCGGACGTGCTCGCGTCGCTCACGCTACCGACGGGCGCGCCTCTTCCGCCGAGCATGCGCGCGCTCCTCGAATGGGACGCGACGTGGGCGGAGTCGCTCGGATGGTTTTCGACTTCGCCTTTTCGGTGGACGCCGCGGTCGCTCGCGCAAATCGCCGATGACGAGCATTTCGATCTTCCCGCGTTCTCGACGTGCTTTCTCTTGCCGGGCGGCGCGGACTCGCGACGCGCGCTCGTCGTCACGCCGTCAACCGACGCGCTCGGCGAAATTCCCGTCGTGCTCGTCGCCACGGACGACGTCCCGTTTTTGTGCGTGTACATGGCCGGGCTCGACGCGTTCCTCGGACACGTGAGCGGCGTGCAACCGATCGCGGGCGACACGTACGAGGACGTCGCGCGCGACATGCGCTTTCGCGCGCGCATGTCGCATCATGGTCTCAAGCTCATGAAGGGATCCATCTCGACGGATTTTCCGAGCGACACGCTCAGACCGCGACCGGCGCGTCGCGGGACGAATCCGTTCACGGGCGAGACGCTCGAAATCGCCGAGGTGCCCGCGGGCGAAATCCCGATCGATTGGTGATCACGGCGTGGGGCGCGGGCGGACGACGTCGCAACCCGCTCCCGTGATGTGGAGCGATCCATTCTCCACGGCGAGAGCGACCCGCGCGGCGAACGCGAAGTCGTACGACGCATGCCAGAGCGCTGCGCCGCTCGTCGCATCGACGTAGAACACGTCGTGCGTTCCGCCGGGCACGGGCGGCATCATGTCGCATGGGCCATCGGCGACGCAGTTCATCTCGCCGGGCACCCTCGCCTGCCCCGTCACGATCCACTCGTTTCCCGTGCGCTCGGCGCTCACGTCGCCCGCAGGTCCCTTCATGCCCATCGTGACGTCGACGCCCGTGTCGACGATCGCGACTCCGGATCCGATCGGCACGACCGCAAACGCTTGGACGCTGCCGCCGTCGCGCACCGGCGACGTTGTCGCCGAGGTCGTCGACGTCGGTCGCGGACTTCTTTGTTTTGATCGACGCGAACGCGGCCGCGCGATCGGCGGCGCGATCCACGGTGAACGACTCGATCACGACGGGACAGCTTCCCATTTTCCATTTCGCGGCCGCCGTCGCATTGAGCTCGTACGATTGCCTGAAGTAGCTCGCGGCGACGACATCGGCTCCGGCTTTTTCGGCGGCGAGACCTTCGTTGAAATAGATCTGCGCGGCGAGCACCTTCTCGTTCGCCGGAACGCGATCGATGGCGTCGTCGAAATCCGTCGTGGCGCCGGCGTTGTCGCCGGAGAGAAATCTTGCGTACCCGCGTTCGGAGCGCGCGCGCGCGTCGCGCGGCACGATCGTGACGGCCTCGTCGAACGCCTGAGTGGCTGCGGCGTAATCCTTGCGAACCGTCGCTGCGCGCCCGCGCTTCATCGCCGCCCAATATCGCTTCCAGTCCGCGTCCGTGATGGGCGTTTCGACGATGACGCGCGCAGCCGGCTTTGCGCTCGCGGAAGCGATCGCTACGGCGGCGCTCGCGCTCGTCGAGCCTGCGTCGTCCGAAGTCGGCGCGTGTGATTTGCACGCGATCAAGCACGTGACGCCCACCACCCAACGACGCATCGTGGGAAGACGATACCAGACGCTCGAGCTTGCGGCGCGCTCGCGGCTGACGCATCGTGCGGGTCCCGAATGCATCCGATTCGCCTTCGCGGAGCGCGTACGCACAATTTGAAAGACGTCTCGCTCGATCTTCGCGCGGGCGAGCTCGTGTGCGTGACGGGGCCGAGCGGCGCGGGGAAATCTTCGCTCGCGCTCGACACGCTCTACGCGGAAGGACAGCGCAGGTTCGTCGAGAGCTTCTCGCCATACGCGCGGCAGTTCCTCGAGCGGCTCGAGCGTCCGCCGATCGAGTCGCTCGATCCGATCGCGGCGACGGTCGCGGTCGATCGCCGCGCACCGATCAAGTCGAGCCGGTCGACGCTCGCCACGATGGCGGATCTCGAGCCGTACCTCGCTGCGCTCTTCGCGCGCGAAGCGATCCCGACCTGTCCGGATTGCGGCGTGCCCGCGGTGGCCACCGCGCCCGCCGAAGCCGCTGCGCGCGCGATCGAAGCAGGCCGCGGCGCGCGCGCCATCGTGAGCTACGCGCTCCGCGTACGCGACGCGGAAGAGTTCCTCGAGCTCCGTGAGTCACTCGCGAAGGACGGCTACCGCAGGCTCATCGTCGGAGGCGTTGTGCGCGACATCGACACGGTGCGCCCGAGCGAAGCGACGGAGGCGCGCGCAAAAGTGGAAGTCGTCGTCGATCGCGTCGAGCTCCGCGACAAGGACACGCGCAGGTTGCAGCAAGCAATCGAGGCCGCGTGGGATCGCGGCGGGGATCGCGCGCTCGTGCGAGACGGCGCGGCGCTCGACGTGAAGCTCGCGCGCGGGCTTGCATGTCCGAAGTGCGCGCGCGCGTTCGAGCCTCCGCGCGCCGGGCTCTTCTCGTACAACTCTCCGCTCGGCGCGTGCGAAGAGTGCCGCGGCTTCGGGCGCATCATCGCCGTCGACTGGGACAAGGTCATCCCGAACCCCGAGCTCTCGATCGAGCAGCGCGCGATCAAAGCGTGGTCTGGAAAGAGCGCGACGTGGGAGCGGCGCGAGCTCAGGAAATTCTGCGAGCGCGAAGGCATCCCGACGGACGTGCCATGGCGCGCGCTCGACGCGAAGCAGCGAAGCGCGGTCATCGACGGCGAAGGAAGCTGGAAGCGCGGGAAGTTTCCCGGCGTGCGCGCGTGGTTCAAGTGGCTCGAGACGCGCACGTACAAGATGCACGTCCGCGTGTTCCTCTCGCGCTTCCGCGAGTACGCGAAATGCGCGAAGTGCGACGGCGCGCGGCTCAACGCGACCGCGCTCACGTATCGCGTCGCGGGGAAAAATCTCGCCGAGTGGCACAAGCAAAACGTCTCCGCCGCGCTCGAGTCCGCACGCGCGCTCTCGCCGCGCGATGCACAAGCACGCGTCGTCGCCGAGGAGCTCCGCGCGCGCCTCGGTTACCTCGACGCGGTCGGCCTCGGATACATCACGCTCGATCGCCAAGCGCGCACGCTCTCCGGCGGCGAGGCGCAGCGCGCGGGACTCACGACGGCGCTCGGCGCGCGCATCACGGGCGCGCTGTTCGTCCTCGACGAGCCCACCGTCGGTCTTCACCCGACGGACGTGCCGCGCCTCGCGAGCGCCATGCGCGAGCTCTCGCGCGTGGGCAACTCCGTGCTCGTCATCGAGCACGACGAGCTCGTGCAGAAGACGTGCGACCGCATCGTCGAGCTCGGCCCCGGCGCGGGAAGCCACGGCGGCCGCGTGCTCTTCGATGGGCCTCCCGCGAAGCTTGCAGAATACACTGATTTACCCACGGCTTCTGGCTGGATTCGCGCGTCCGAGCGCGGTGGCGCGCGCAAGGTGCGCAAGCCCACGGGGCACCTCGAGGTGCGCGGCGCGCGCGAGAACAACCTCGCGAACGTCGACGTCGAGATTCCGCTCGGCGTCGTGTGTGCGATCACCGGGCCGAGCGGGAGCGGCAAGTCCACGCTCGCGGAGGACATCGTGTATCGCGCCGTCGCGCGCGAGCTCGGGGATCTACGCGTGCCGAAGCCCGGCGCGTTCGACTCGATGCGCGGAGTCGATGCGCTGCGCGAGGTCGTGCTCGTCGATCAAACGCCGCTCGGTCGCACCGCGCGCGGAAATGCCGCGACGTACACGAAGGCGTGGGATCGCATCCGCCAGCTCTTCGCGCTCGAGCCCGCCGCGGCGCGCGCGGGTCTCGCGGCGTCGGCGTTCTCGTTCAACGTCGCGGGCGCGGGTCGATGCGAGGCATGCTCGGGCGAAGGATTCGAGACCGTCGAGATGCAGTTCCTCGCGGACGTGCAGCTCACGTGCGCGGTGTGCGGCGGCAAACGCTTCACGCCGGCAGTGCTCGACGTGCGGCACCAAGGCAAGAGCGTCGCGGACGTGCTCGCGATGACCGTCGACGATGCGCTCGCCCACTTCGATCGACGGGACCATCGCGACTACGTCATCTCGCGCATGCTGCAACCCGTCATCGACGTGGGGCTCGGTTACTTGCCACTCGGACAACCCCTCTCGACGCTCTCCGGCGGCGAAGCGCAAAGGCTCAAGCTCGCACGCGCTCTTTCGTCGCGCGCGTCGCGCACGCTCTTCATCCTCGACGAGCCCAGCGCGGGGCTTCACGCGCTCGACGCGGCGAAAGTGACCGCGGCGCTCGCGCGCCTCGCGGACGACGGAGCGAGCGTGATCGTCGTCGAGCACGATCTCGACATCGTGCGCGCATCGGATTGGATCATCGATCTCGGTCCGGATGCAGGGCCAACCGGCGGCCACGTCGTCGCCGAAGGAACTCCGTCCGCGATCGCCAAAACCCAAACGCGCACGGGCCGCGCCCTCGCCGACTCCGTCTCCATCTCCGTCCCCGCCCCCATCTCCGCCTCCGACTCCGTCCCCGCCGCGATCTCCGTCGAGCATGCGCGCGAGCACAATTTGAAGAACGTCTCGTGCGAAATCCCGCACGGAACGCTGTGCGTCGTCACGGGCCCGAGCGGCTCCGGAAAATCCTCGCTCGCCTTCGACGTCATCTTCGCCGAGGGACAGCGTCGCTTCATGGAAACGCTCACGCCGTACGCGCGACAATTTCTTCCAACGCTTCCGCGGCCCGATGTCGATCGCGTGACGGGCGTGCCGCCGAGCATCGCGCTCGAGCAACGCACGACGCGCGGCGGCGCGAACTCCACCGTCGCGACGGTGACCGAGGTCGCTCACTACTTGCGACTCCTCTACGCGAAGGTCGGCGTGCTCCATTGTCCGAAGTGCGACGCCGCGGTGAGACCGAGCTCGCCCGACGAGCTCTTCGCGCGCGTCACGGCAGGTCCCCGCGGGAAACACACCATCTACGCGCCCGCGGTGCGCGCGCGCAAAGGCACGTACCTCGATTTGTTCAACGATGCGTCGCGCGCCGGGATCAAGACCGCGCGCGTCGACGACGCAATCGTCGCGACGGATCCGCCACCGAAGCTGAAGAAGACGCTCGAGCACGACGTCGATCTCATTTGCTTCTATGGCGAGCTCGCCGCGCTCGATCGCTCGACGTTCGATCGCGCGCTCTCGTTCGGCGCGGGTGCGCTGCGCATCGCGGATGGATCACCGCGCTTGAAGCTGGATGGTGAGAAGATCGTGTCCACTGCGCGCGCATGCTCGGAGTGCGGAACGGGCGTCCCCGAGGTCGATCCGCGTTGGTTCTCGTTCAACACGAAGCAAGGCCAGTGCGAGCAATGCCTCGGGACGGGGCTCTCCGATCCGGAAGACGAGAACAGCGACGCGTGTGACGTGTGCAACGGAACGCGGCTCGCGGTGATCCCGCGGCGCGTGCGGTTGTTCGGCGAGACGTATCCGAAGCTCCTCGCGCGCGACGTGACGACGGCGCTCGCGCGCGCAAAGAAATTCCATTTCGCCGGCAAGGACGCGATCATCGCGAAGGCGCCGCTCGCCGAGCTCCTTCGCCGACTCGAGTTCGTCGATCGCGTCGGGCTCGGGTATCTCGCGCTCGATCGCGCCGCGAACAGTTTGTCCGGCGGCGAGATGCAGCGCCTTCGTCTCGCCGCGCAGCTCGGGAGCGGTCTCACGGGCGCGCTCTACGTCCTCGACGAGCCGACGATCGGGCTTCATCCGCGCGACACGGGACGCTTGCTCGACAACCTTCGCGCGCTCGTCGACACGGGATCGACCGTCGTCGTCGTCGAGCACGACGCGGAGACGATTCGCGCGGCCGATCACCTCGTCGAGCTCGGACCGGGCGGCGGGAGACACGGCGGGCACATCGTCGCGCACGGCGACGCCGCCGCGGTGCTCGCGACGGACACTGTGACCGCGGTCGCGCTCCGCGAGAACGCGCAAACGCGCACGCACGCGCGTCCCAAACCCGATCGCTTCATCGAAGTGAAAGGCGCGCGCGCGCACAACTTGAAGGACGTGGACTTCCGCGTGCCCGTCGGGCGCATGTGCGTCGTTGCGGGCGTCAGCGGATCGGGCAAGAGCACGCTCGTGCGCAAGGTGTTTTATCCCGCGCTGCGCAAATCGCTCGGCCTCGTCGCGGAGCGCGCGGGCGCATTCGACTCGATCTCGGGAACGAAAGCCGTGAGGCGCGCGCTCGCGGTCGATCAATCGCCCATCGGCCGCACGCCGCGCAGCGTGCCCGCGACGTTCCTCGGCGTGTGGGACGAGATCCGAAAGCTCTATGCGTCGATCCCCGAAGCGAAGACGCGCGGCTTCGGCCCTTCCCGCTTCTCGTTCAACACGCCGAAGGGCGGTCGCTGCACGGCGTGCGAAGGACAAGGCGCGATCGTCGCGGAGATGAGCTTCCTGCCCGACGTGATCTCGCCGTGCGAGACGTGCGGCGGCTCGCGCTTCGAGCCCGCGACGTTGGATGTAAAATACAACGATTTGTCGATCGGCGACGTGCTTCATTTCGACCGCGGAAGACGCGGCGATGCGCTTCACCAATCACATGAAGATCGCGCGCCCGCTCGCGACGCTCGTCGATCTCGGCGTCGGCTACGTGCAGCTCGGTCAAGCCGCGAGCACGCTGTCCGGCGGCGAAGCACAACGCCTCAAGCTCGCCGCCGAGCTCACCGCGGGCGTGGCGCACGAGCCCACCGTCTACGTGCTCGACGAGCCGACGACGGGTTTGCATTTGTCCGACGTGCGCAAGCTGACGACGGTGCTCGATCGACTCGTCGACCGCGGCGACACGCTCGTCGTCATCGAGCATCACCCCGACGTGATCGCATCGGCCGATTGGGTCATCGAGCTCGGACCCGAAGGCGGCGCGGGCGGCGGCCGCGTCGTCTTCGAAGGCGTGCCGGCGAGTCTGCCGAAGGCGGCGACCGCAACGGGGAGATTCTTCGCCGCTGCATGATCACTTCGGTCCGAACGTGATCTGGTACGCAATGTATCCCTGAAAGAGATTCGGTCCCTCGAAGCCGCGTCCACCCGAGAGGAGCAGGTGATGCGTCTCGCCGAAGTCGATGACCGCGCCGAGGTTGAATCGCGTGTCGCTCACGCCACCGTATCCGTGCGGCGTCTCGTGAAATACCTCCACGCCGAGCGTCAACCACTTGGCGAGACGGCGTTGCAACTGCCAACCGAAATACCACCAGTGCCGATCGGTGAATCCGAGATCGATCCACACGCCCACGCCGCCGTACGTCTGCCATGGTCCGAAGCTCTTTTGGATCCACACCGGCACGAAGATCTGCGTCGTGCCGTTTCCGAGGCCCAACGATTGCTGACCCGTTGGCGCTTCGACGAGTGGGAACGTGCCGATCATCGGAATCCATTTTCGTTCTTGGACGAAACGAAACTTGATCCCGAGCTCCGTGTCGCCGTAGCCGTACGCGCTCGGCCCGCTCACGGGAATCGAATACGCGAGCGGCGTGATGACGTGGAGCTGCACGTCGGGCACGACGCCGTAGTTCATTTCGACGTGCGGAGCCGTGCCCGTCCAACCGACGTCGTCACGAAACGACTGCGAAGCGAGATAGAGCTCCCAATGTCGATACTCGACGGGCTCCGGATCATCGGTCGTGTACGGCGGACCCGCGCTCGCCTTCGTGACGATGAGCAGCAGTGCGAGCGCGATCGATTTCTTCACGTCAGTCGAGCTCGCCGCGTGACATCCACTCGCCGAAGCGCTCGCCGATCATGATGCACGTGAGGTTCGTGTTCGCGCTCGGCACCGTGGGCATGATGCTCGCGTCCGCGACCCACAAATTGTCGACGCCGAAGAAACGCCCGCGCGCGTCGACGGCGCCGCTCGATGCGTTCGCGGCCATCGGCACCGTCCCGCACGGGTGATAACCGGAGTCGCACGCGTTGCGGATCGCGTCGTGCATCGACTCCGAGAAGAGCGTCGTGCGGCGCGGCCAGATCATCATCGCGAGCTTCGTCATCGGCGGGCTCTGCGCGATCTCGTACGCGCGGCGGAGCGCGGCGATCGCGCGCAGTCGATCTTCGCGGAGCTCGAGGACGTGCGACGCGATGCGCGGCTTCGCGTGCGGGTCGGCGCTGTCGAAATGGATCTCGCCGTGACCGAAGGGTTTGCCGACCTGGCACATGATCGAGACGAGCGGCACGGTGATGCGCGGGAGCGGAAGCACGGAGCCCGCTTGAATCTGCATGTCGTTCGGGTAGTCGCTCGATGCGCTCGTGAATCGATAGAGCGATTGAATGAGCGGATCGTCGAGGTCGATCGCGCCGAGCGACGGCAAGAAGAAGATGGCCGCGCCGTGGTGATCGAGCAGACGCGCTCCAACGCGGGGCGAATCGTGAACCAACGTGACGCCGATGCGCTCCACGCGCTCGCGCGGACCGATCCCCGATCGCAAGAGAATGCCCGGCGTGTTGATCGCGCCGCCACACAGCATCACCCGCTTGCAGCGGAGCGTCTCGATGCGCCCGTCGCGTTCGATCTCGACGCCGCACGCGCGCCCGTTCTCGACGATCACGCGTCGCACGAGCACGCGCGCCTCGATGCGCAAGTTCTCGCGTCGCCGAACCGCCTGCGTGAAATAACAGCGAAGCACGCTCATGCGCTCTCCGCCGATCTTGTTCATCGCGTGAGGACCCGCGCCCGCCGCCGTCGGATGGTTGTGGTCCGGGCAGTCCGCGATTCCTTGCATTTTACACGCTTCGAGAAACGCGGCCTGCCACGGCACCATTTCTTCGCGCTTGTGACGCCGGATCGGAATCGGCCCGTCTTTGCCGTGCCATTCCTCGTCGCCGAAATCGAGATCGCTCTCGAGCCTCTTGAACGCCGGGAGACATTTCTCCCACGCCCAGTCCGGCAGGTTCCATTCGTCGTAGTCGTAGGGCCTGCCGCGCAGCGCGATGCACGTGTTCACCGACGACGAACCGCCGACGACGCGCCCGCGCGGAAACACGAACGGGATGCGCTGCCCTTCCGTGGGCACGTGTCCGTAACGCCAGTCGTGTCGCAAGACGGAGTTGCGTCCGCCGCGTTTGAGGTCGTTCGGGATCTCCGTCGGATAATCAGGGCCGGCTTCGAGGAGGAGCACGCGGACGCGCGGATTCTCCGTCGCGCGCGCCGCGATCACGCCGCCGCTCGATCCCGAGCCGACGATGATCCAATCGAAGTCCTCGCCGCGCACGTCAGAGCTCGACTTCGTCTTGTTCGGGTACGACGCCGCGCTCGAGCGCCGCTTTCCACACGGGCTCCGGAACGAATGCGAGATACACGCATTGATCGATCGACGGCAGCGGGAAGAATCGGTGCGTCGCGCCCGTCTCCGCGAGCGCGCGATTCACGAAATCGATGACGCCGCCATCGACCCAATCGCTGTCGTAGACGAACGACGCGTCGAAGCTACGACCTCGGAGCGTGAACGCGACGTTCGCGGTGTGCGCGTCGTGGTCGAGTCGATCGACGATGGCGGTCGGCGCGAATCGTCCGAAGGAGTGCTCGGCGAGCTGGGTCAAGAGCGAGTGATACGAGAGCGGGTTGTCGGGACCATCGCCTTCGATCATCTCGGCGTCGAACATCGTGACGGCGAGCGGGAGAAAGAGCGCGGGGTCCGCCGAGGACACCTTCTTCTTCTTCGCGAACGCCTTCGCGACGCTCTTGCGCGCCTCATCCGACAGCGCATCGCGAAATCCGATGGCTTCGAGCTCGCCCAGGAACTCGCGCTTCGTGAACTGTCTGACCATGGTGATCGCGTTCGGCGCATCTTACACTCGCGGGCATGACGAAGCTCACAGTCGACGATCCGTACACGCTCGAGAACGCGGTCAGCGTGGAGCTCGCAGACGACGCACACGTGAACGACGTGCTCGATCGCGCGCGCGCGGCGTTCGCGAAGTTTCGCGGGACGAGCGTGAAGGATCGAATCGATCTCGTGGAGCGCGCGACGCAGGCGATGGAGAAGCGCGCGGACGACATCGCGAAGGACATCTCGAAGATGATGGGCAAGCCCGTCGCGCAAGGTAAGAACGAAGTCGCCGGGATGGCGCAGCGCGCGCGGCACATGGCGTCCATCGCGGAGGCGTCGCTCGCCGACGTCGTCTTGCCGAAGGAGAATTTCGATCGACGCATCGTGAAGGAGCCGCTCGGTGTCGTGCTCGATCTTCCCGCGTGGAATTATCCGCTTCTCACCGCGGTGAACGTCGTGATGCCCGCCGTGCTCTCCGGCAACGCCGTCATCGTGAAGCACTCGCCGCGAAGTCCGCTCTGCGGGATGCACTTCGCGCGCGCGTTCGAGGAAGCCGGCGCGCCGAAGGATCTCGTGCAGGCGCTCGACTGCGTTCACGAGACGAGCGAGCGCATCGTGGGAGACGCGCGCGTCGATCACGTCGTCTTCACCGGCTCCATTTTCGGCGGTCATCGCATCGCGGGCGCCGCGGCGCAGAGGTTCATCGACGTGGGGCTCGAGCTCGGCGGAAACGATCCCGCGTACGTCGCGCCTGATTGCGACTTCGATCAGACCTTCGCGAACATCGTCGACGGCTGCATCTACAACTGCGGCCAGAGCTGCTGCGCGGTCGAGCGCGTGTACGTTCATCGATCGCTCTACGACAAATTCGTCGCCGCGTGCGAGCCTCTCGTGCGTGCCTACGTGCTCGGCGACCCGCGGAGCGACGCGACCACGCTCGGTCCAGTCGCGCAACCGCATCACGTGCCCGAGCTGGAAGCGCTCGTCGCAAATGCCCTAAAAACAGGGGCGCGCGCGATCGCCGGCGGACACGCGAAGAAGGTCGACGGACGCGGGCGCTTCTTCGAAGCGACGCTCCTCGCGGACGTTTCTCAGACCGCCGACCTCATGCAGCGCGAATCGTTCGGCCCCATCGTCGCGATCGCGCCGGTCGACTCGGACGAAGAAGCGCTCGCGAAGATGAACGACTCGAAGCTCGGCCTCACCGCGAGCATCTGGACGAGCGACGCAGAGCGCGCGAAGCGCATGGCACGCGCGCTCGACTACGGAACCGTCTACATGAACCGCTGCGACTCGGTCGACCCCGCGCTCCCGTGGACGGGCGTGAAGGACTCCGGCCGCGGCTCGAGCTTGAGCGCGCTCGGCTTCGATCACCTCACGCGCCCGAAGTCGCTTCACTTCCGGCTGCGCTTCTAGTCAATTCGCGGGCGCCGTTGGTCCGACGATGCGCGGACCCGCGACGCTCCATCCATCGTTCGAGATTTGCGTCTTCGCGTTCGGCGAGACACCGCTCGGCACGACGATTTGAATGCGCGAGTCGGTCCACATGAGAACTTGTGCGTCGATGCCACCGACGGTGACGTGGCCGGTCGTGGTGCCGAAGCTCCGTCCGCGAAGCACGACGCGATCGCCGCTCGTCGCATCGAACTTGTCGAGCCCGCTGGCGCGCGGCACGTTCGGCGCGATCGTCGCCGCAACGCCGCTCGCGTTGAATGCGAGTTGCGCCGTGACGGGTTCGTCGATCATGAACGATGGGTCTTCGCACTCCACTCCGACACTTGGCGGCGTGGGCCCGTCGAGAGGCGGCGGCGGCGTGGGTGGCGGCGTCGAGCCACATGGGTCGCTCGGTGACATCTGAACGGACTGATATTTCCAGGGAAGATCGAACACGAACTCGAACATCGAGTGTGGCGTCGTCACATTGGGCGAGCTCCCAAATCCTGCAGCGCCTTTCGCGAGAACCGACAAGACGGTGCCGTTTTCGTAAACCTCGACGTGATGATCGCCATACACACGAAGCTCGATTGCGTCGGTGCTGGCAGGGTCGAAGAAGTCGAAACGGTTGTAGCACTTCGCGGCGATTGGCCCGACCGCGTTCGTGTACCAGTCGTTGATGAAGTTGAGCCGATCCGCCGAGCCTGTCGAGCACGACGACATGTACATGTACGTGAACTTACCGCGCACGCTCGAGATGCCAGCCCATTCGTAGGTGGGCGTGGAAATCGTTGCAGTGTTCGCGGTTGGCGGCGTGTAACCGGTGAACAGACCGTCGATCGTGAACGGGGAGTCGCTACACGGCGGGAGCGTGGATGTCTGCGTGGACGATCCCTGCGCTCCACCTGCATTGGTGAATGAGTTGTGGCGCTCGCCGCACATGGACGTGGCTGCGCCCAGAGCGCACACGACTGCGACTCGTCGTGAGACGATCATGATGTCCTCCTCGGCTCATTCAATGGCCGGGTCGCACTCCATCCGTCACGCGTGACCAAAACAACGCGTGTGCTACGTGTCCGAGCATCGTGGTTCCCGTGCTTCTCACTGCGATGGTCGTCCACGACGGGACGCCGCGCGATGTCGTCGTCGACCACGCGATGGAAGTGTCCGTCGGCGATCACGTCGAGATCCACGTGCCGAAACAAGAGCGCGACGCGACGTACAAGCTCGCGGGGCTCCCGCGCGCGGCGCTCGCGCAAGCCGAGCCCGAAGGCATCGCGGTAAAATGGGTGCCGAGCGACGACGAGGTCGGCACGTACGACGTGATCGTCGACGTGTCACAAGGCGAAGACACCGAGCGCAAGCACGTCGAGGTCGTCGTCAACGAGCGTGGTCATCAGCTCTTCGTGCCCGGCGCGATCGCGTCGCTCTTCGTGCCGAACGATTTGCAAAACCTCGGCGCGTTCATGGGCGGCGGCATCGAGCTCGTCGTCTACAGCTACGCCGAGCAAGGCAACATGTGGATCCCGAGCCACGGTCGCTTCTACATCGACACGGTCGTGCTCGGCACGACGCACGCGAACGTCGATCCGATGTTCTCGGCCTCGGTCGGCTTCGATCTCTCGCTCGAGCGCGCGCCCGGTCGTCGATATCTGCTCCCGTTCGTCGGCGCGCAAGTCGGCATCGCGTTCCAGAAGCAAGCGGGCACGTTCGGGTGGGCGATGCCGCTCGCGGGGATTTATCCGTGGGCCTCGCACGCGCTGCGCATCGCGGTGCAAGGCGGATACATGTTGCCGACGACCGCCGCACAAGACGTGCGCGGCGTCGTCGTGATGACCACGGTCGACGTCGCGCCGTTTTAGGACGGACTATTGAGGGCCGAGCGCGAGGCCGCGGTACGCCGTGTTCGTCGGCGAAGTCGCGATGACCGTGCCCGTGGGGTTCGCAGTCGATCCGTCGTCGAAGTATTTCACGACGGTATTCGCGTTCGTCTCGGTCGTCGTGCCGAGAATGATCACGCCCGTGCTCGTCAGCTGCGCCGTGAGCCCGCGGAAGCCGCCCGTCGTTCCACTCGTGAACGTCGCGACCTTCGTCCACGTCGTGCCGGTGTTCACCCATTTCTGGATGCCGCCGCCCTTCACCTGCGTGCTGTCGTCTGCGACGTAGAGAACGTCGAGGCCGCTCACCGAGCCGTCGAGATCGAGCATCGAGAAGCCATACGGGCTGCCGGCGTCGCCCACGAAACCGGCGAGGAGCGTCGCCGTTTGGTTGGTCGTCGTCGGCGTGCCCGTGCCGACCATCGACACGCCGTTCGACGGCGTGAGCGCGGATGAGATGAAGAGTTGACCGCCGAAGATGCCCGCGACGCGCGTGTTGTAGGGAACCTGCGTGATGTTCGTCGTCGTGCCCGTCGACGAGAGCGACACGTATTGAACGCCCGCGAACTGATCGCCTGCGTCGCCGAACGTCGAGCCCGTCGCCCAGAACGCCGTTCCGTCGCTCGAGGCCGCGCCGCGAATGTTGCTCTGATCGAACGCCACGAGACGCGTGCTCGTGTCGATCGCGCCCGTGTGATCGACGCGGCCGACGACGCGGAGCGTGCCGCCATCGAACACCGTCGTCGAGGCGATCGCCGTCGTTCCCGGCGCGATCGCGTACCCCGCAACGAGGACGTAGTGTCCATCCGTCGAGGTCGTGAGCTGCCCTTCGGAGGTCGCCGAGCCCGAGACGGTGAGCGGTTGGTTCTGACCATTCGCCGCGATCGGCAAATCGATCGTGCGCACGAGCGTGCCGTCGCTGATGTTGCGCTCTTCGAGGAAGACTTGGGTCGACGCGTTGTTCAACGCGGCATCCGCGCCCGCGTCGTCGCTGCCGCCCACGCGAAGCACCATGAACGTGCCCGAACCTCCAGCATCGCCCTGTTGAACGTCCAAAGGTGCATCCGTCGATGCGTCCGAGGCGTCGTCCGTCGAAGAGTCCGTCGCCGAGTCGTTCTTGAACGGCGAGTCCGTCGTCGAGTCTTTCGTCGTCGAGTCGGCCTTTGCGTCGGCCGCGCCGGAGTCGGAGACGTCGTCACCCGAGCTGCAGGCGAAAATGAGAGCGCCGGAAACGGCGAACGTGGCGAGAAGAACGATGCGGCTGCGTTTCATGGGCGCCGCTTTACCCGAGACACGCTGCCTCGTGTGTAACTTTACGCAGACGGCGGTTTCTTTCTTGGCTTGGTGCTGCGCGTGGGGTTCGCTGGGAGCGTCGCCAGGGCGGGGCGCTTCTCTTCGAGCTCGTCGAGATTCTTGGGCCAGTCCTCGCGGAGCAAGCGCGAGAGCGAACGATCGGCGAGGAGCTTGCCGCCCGTTTGGCACGTCGCGCAGTAGTTCGTCTCGTTGTCCGCGTAGACGATGCGCTGAATTCGCGAGCCGCACACGGGGCAGGGCTTTTCCGTATCGCCCGTGCACGGCCATGTCCTCGCGGAACGCGGTCACGCTGCTCGGGGAACTCCTCGCCTCTCTCGCGCGCGCAAGCCGCTCGGTCCACTCGGCGAGCACGCGCTTGGATCGCGTCGAGGATGCGCGCCCATCTCTTCGTCCGTCACTTGCGAGCGTGAGCTCGAGCGGCGACATCTTCGCGCCATGGAGGATCTCGTCCGAGTACGCGTTGCCGATGCCGCTCAGAGATCGTGGATCGGTCAGCGAGCGCTTGAGCGTGTGGCTCTCGCGCGTCATCGCCTCGACGAACGCGTCGAGCGTCGCCGTCATCACTTCGAGGCCGCCGCGGATCGAACGTCCGCGGAGCGCTCGTCCCTTCGAACGACGTGGATCGACGCGCGCTTCTTGGTGCTCGCCTCGGTGAGGATCAGCGTGCCGCGCGTCGAAGTCGAACGCGGCGAGCCCGATCTTCCCGGGGATTTCGGCGCCCCGCTCGCCCCAGCGAAGAACGGCCCGCCACCATCAAGTGCATCACCAGATCAGGTCGTCGTCGAGGTGCAGGACGATGCGCTTGCCGAGGCGCGTGACGCCGCGCACGCGCTTGCCATACGCGTCGCGCAGCGGCGGGGTTGACCGTGCGCAGGACGAACGGCGCGCGAAGCGCACGTTCTCGAGCGCGCTGCCCACGACGCGCGGCGCAGGCGGCTCGACGTAGACCGTGACGTCGGGCAGCTCGGGCACGCGCTTAGTATTATACGAACGTCGATCGAACCTTAAGCAGCGACGAACTGCCGCTCGACGAGCTTCCTGTAGAGCCCGTCCTCGCGAAGAGCGCGCGTGCGGCCCGTCTGCACGACCCGCCCGCCGTCGAGCACCAGCACGCGCTCGGCGTTCTTCACCGTCGAGAGCCGGTGCGCGATGATGAGCGTCGTCCGCCCCTTCGATCAGCCGCTCGAGCGCCTCTTGACCAGGTGCTCGCTCTCGGCGTCGAGCGCGCTGGTGGCCTCGTCGAGCACGAGGATGCGCGGGTCCTTCAGCACCGCGCGCGCGATCGCGATGCGCTGCTTCTGGCCGCCGGAGAGCTGCACGCCGCGCTCGCCCACCAGCGTCTCGTAGCCCTCGGGAAATCGCGATACGAAGTCGTGCGCGTTCGCGGTGCGCGCGGCGGCTCGACCTCTTCGTCCGTCGCGTCGCGACGGCCGTAGCGGATGTTCTCGGCGATGCTGCTGGAGAAGAGCATCGGCTCCTGCGCGACGACGCCGATCTGGCTGCGCAGCCAGCACGGATCGAGCTCGCGCACGTCGCGCGCCGTCGAGCAGGAGCGGCCCTCGCGCCGGATCGTAGAGCCGCGCGATCAGCGCCGCGATCGTGGACTTGCCCGCGCCGGACGGCCCGACGAGCGCGACCACCTCGCCGGGCGGATCGTGCATATCGAGACCGTCGAGCACGGTCACGTCGGCCGCGCCGGGTAGGCGAAGTCGACGTGCTCGAAGCGCGATCGCGCCGCGCAGCTCGCTCGGGCCGCGCCGCCGGCGGTCGCGATCTGCGGGGACGCGATCGACGAGCTCGAAGATGCGCTCGCCGCGCCCGCCGCGCGCATGAAGTCGGCCCACAAATCGCCGAGCGCGCCGAGCGAGAAGGCGACGACGAGCGTGTAGACGAGAAACGACGTGAGCCGTCCGACCGTCATCGCGTGGCTCGCGACGAGCCGCCCGCCGTAACCCAGCACGACCGCGACGGCGCCCGTAGACGCGGCCAACGCGATGCCCATGAACGTGCCCGTGATCACGTTGCGTTTCTTCGCGAGCTCGAACGAGCGCTCCACCGCGTCGCCGTAGCGGCGCGCCTCTGCTTTCTCCGCCGCGAACGAGCGCACCGTGCGGATGCCGACGAGGCTCTCCTCGCCGACCGACGACGCATGACCGAGCGCGTCCTGCACGTCGCGCGAGAGCCTGCGCACGCGGCGCCCGTACACGACCGCGCCGAGCGCGACCGCCGGCACGACCGCGAGCATCAGGAGCGTCAGCTTCGACGACGTGAGAAAGAGCATCACGACCCCGCCCACCGCGGACGCGAGGTTGCGGAGCACCATCGAGAGGTTCGTGCTCACCGCGTTCTGGAGAACGGTGGTGTCGGTCGCGAGGCGACTCGTGAGGTCGCCGATTTTGCGTTTGTCGAAGAAGGCGATCTCCTGATCGATGAGGCGCGCGTAGGCATCCTGGCGAAGGCGCGCGACGATGCGCTCGCCCGCCACCGTGAAGAGCACGAAGCGCACCGCGGCCGCCGCAGCTGCGATGGTGCCGAGCACCGCGATGAGAATCGCCGCGTGATCGACGCCGTTGCCGCCCGATTGCAGCGCGCCATCGACGAGCACGCGGATCGCCTGCGGAAAAGCCAGATTCGCGCCGCTCGCGATCGCGAGACACACGAGACCGATCGCGAGGCTCTTCCACTCGGGCTTCGCGAGCGAGAGCATCCGCCCGAGCAATTTCTTTGCGCGCGCTCGCGGAATGCGCGGCGCGTCCGGCGGAAGCGGCTGATCAAAACGCGCCATTCTCACCCGAAGCTTAGGGCCCGAGCCGCGTTTGGCGAATGAAGAAGTGTGTGTGCCGAAAGGCACACACGCTGACTCTTGCTGGGAAGCGCGGCGTAGCCGCGCGTTCCCAAGTGGTGTGTTTGAGGTAGAGTCGCGCGCATGGGTTTGGCGATCGCGATTGTCGCGGGTCTTGGGGTGATGGGGCTCTTGTGGATGGTGCTGCGACCGCGTGGGGCGAGCGGTGGTGGCGCCACGTCGTCGCGCATCGCGGCCGATGGTTTCTTCATCCAGGGAGATTTTTCGGACGGCGCACAAGTCGAATACGAGTGCCTCGTCAATGGAACGTGGCGGCGCGGAATGGCCGCGGTGAGCGGCGCGGAGACATTCGTGTACACGGGCACGCCACCGACGGAGGTGCGCATCCTCGGCGTCGTGGGTGGCGGCGATCGAAGCTCGCCTCCGCCGAGCTCGGGCGGCTCAAGCACGGACGACGAACCGTTCGCGGGGATCCCCAGCGCGTACTGATGTGAAGCCGCGAATCGTCGTCTTCGGCGGGACGGAGCTCCTTCGCGCTCGCACGGAGCGATCGCTCGCGCGCTTCGGGCTTCGCGCCTCTGGAAGCGATCTCGCACAAGACGATCGCCCGACGTGGGTCTTGCGCGCGGGCGCGTGGATCGACACAGCGCCCGACATCGCGCCGAGCGCGACGAAGAAGCCGCTCGTCGCGATCGGCGCGATCCGCGGCGACTCGGAGTGGGACGCGCTCGCCTCGCGTACGAAAGGCGAGCTCGGAGGCGCGAGCGGCGTGCGCGTCGCGAGCGTGCTCGTCGAGTCGCCGAAGGCGCTATGCGATGCGCTCCGGGAGAGACCATTCGACGAGGCCGTGTGGAGCGTTGCGGGCTCGAGCGACGTGCGCGCGGTGCGCGTGCACGATGTCGATGTCGGGTTCGACGAGCGGCTCCGCGTGTGCATCGTGGTGACGGCGCTTCGACGCGGCGGTGCGGAGCGTATCGCCCTCGATCACGCGCGCGCGCTCGCCGAGCGCGGCGTCGCCGTCCGCTTCGTCGTGATGACGCGCCCGAAGGGCGACGACTACGCTGCGCCCGACGGGACGCTCTTCGCACCGGACCTCGCCGCGCGCCACGCGGATCTCTTGCCCGCGCTCGCGCGCGTCGCGTGGGACTTCGGCGCGGACGCGATCCACGCGCACCTCTTCGACGCGAGCGATCTCGCGAGCGCTCGCCGCGCTGGGTCCTCCCGTCGTCGTCACCGTGCACAACGATCGCGCGCGCTGGCCCGAAGGTTTCGCCGCGGTCACGTGCGACGCCGTCGCGCTGACGCTCGGGTGCTCGCGACGCACGACGACCGCGCTCGCGACGGACCTCGGTCACGCGCGCGTTCGCAGCGCGCCGAATTGCGTCGACGCCCTGCGCATCACGGGCGGCGATCGCGCCGCGACGCGCCGCGCGCTCGAGATCCCGGACGGCGCGCTCCTCGTCTCGTGCGTCGCCAATCCGAGACCGCAGAAGCGCCTCGAGCTCGCCGTCGCGACCCTCGCCGCGCTCCGAGAAACGCGCGAAGCGTTCCTCGTGATCGTGGGCGATGCGCTCGACGATGGCGCGATGCAATCGCTCGACGAAGCCATCGCCGCCGCGCGGATGGATCGATTCGTCCGTCTCGTCGGATCTCGCGCCGAAGTGCGCGATCTCTACGCGGCGAGCGACGTGCTCCTCACGACGAGCCGATTCGAAGGCATGAGCGTCGCGCAGCTCGAGGCGCTCGCGGCGTCGGTGCCCGTCGTGACGACCGACGTCGGCGGCGCCTCCGAGCTCGCGCGAACGCACGACAACTATCGCGTCGCCGATGCTTCGCCGAAGGCGCTCGCAAACGCGATCGACGTCGCGGCGAACGGCGCGCGACCGAAGCTGTCACCGTCGTTCGGCGTGCGCGCCGCAGCGGCAAGGCACGAGCGCGTGCTGCGCGCAGCCGCGTTTCGCGATCGCGCGCCATCGTACGCGTCCGAGGGGCTCGTCTTGGTCATCAACAATTTTTCGTCGGGAGGCGCGCAAGCGAGCGCGAAGCGCCTTCTCGGCGCGCTCCATGCGCGCGGTCATCGCGTGGCCGCGGCCGTGCTTCAAGAGCAGGCTCGTTTCCCGACGCCTTGGCGCGAAGAGCTCTCGCGCGTCGTGCCCGTCTTCGTCGCGCCGCATCGCAACGATCCCGCGGCGAGCGCGGCGAGCGTCTGCGATTTCGTCCGCTCGCGCTGCGCGCGCACCGTCGTCTTCTGGAACGCGATGACGTCGCACAAGCTTCGCATCGCCGACGAGCTCGCAGGTGTGCGCCTCTTCGACGTGAGCCCCGGCGAAATGTACTTCTCCGCGCTCGAGCGCTTCTTCGAGAAGCGCGACGACGATCTCCCCTACTTCGAGCCGCGCGACTACGGCGCGTTGCTCGATGCGGTCGTCGTGAAGTTCTCCGCCGAGGCCGCGCGCGCACGCGACGTGCTCGGCGCGCCCGTTCACGTCGTGCCGAATGGCGTGCCACTACGCGCGCGAGCCGAGCGCGCGCGGCGCGATCGTTTCGTCATCGGCACGCTCGCGCGCGTGTCGCCCGACAAGAAGCTCGAAGAGCTCATCGCGGCGACGCGCGATCTCGCGCGCCTCTCCGCGCGCAGCTTCGAAGTGCGCATCGCGGGACGCATCGAGCGCGGCGCGGATGACTACGCGAACCGTCTTCGCGAGGACGCGCGCGATCTTCCCGTCGTGTGGTGCGGTGAGGTCGACGCAGATGCGTTCCTCGACGACCTCGATGCGTTCGCGATGGTCTCCGAGCCCGAAGGTTGCCCGAACGCGCTGCTCGAAGCGATGAGCGCATCGCTCCCGATCGCGGCCACGAACGCGGGAGGCGCATCCGAGGCGATCACCGACGGCGAAACGGGATTGCTCGTCGCGCGCGGCGATGCACGCGCTCTCGGCTCCGCGCTCGCGCGCATCGCGGACGACGAACCACTCGCGAAGAAGCTCGCCGAAAATGCCGCCGCGCGCATCCGCGAACGCTACGACGTGGAGCGCATGACGACCGACTACGAAGCGCTCCTGCTGCATTGCGAGGGATGACGTTTTTCTCTAGTGTCGATCCGAACGGAGGCTCGACATGCATCGACGCACCATCGCTTTCTTCACGATCTTGATGAGCGCCGGCGGTCTCGTCCTCCTTCAGTGCGTCGGCGATTCGACCGTGACTCCGAACGACGGCGGCAACGACTCGACGTCGAGCGATGGACCAAGCGCCGACTCGAAGACCGATTCGCCCGCGAGCGACGGAGGCGACGCCGCGCCGCTCCCGTCCGGAATGCTCGACACGACGTTCAAGAACGGGATCATCACCGGCGTGCAGATGACGCCGTACGCGGTCGCGGTCGACTCGCAAGGCCTCATCTACATCGCAGGAACGGCGGCGTGCACGAACCTCCCTGCCGACGCCGCGTATTCGAACAACGACATGGTCGTCGCTCGCTTCCTCGCAACCGGCGACGTCGACACGACATACGGAACGGGTGGCCGTGCATGCGTTCCGATCGGCAATGGAACGCTCGACACTGCGACCGGCATCGGGATCGATCCAAACGGCAAAGCCGTGATCGCAGGATCCGAGTACGTGAACAACAGCGACTTTGGCGGCACGACCGCCGTCGCGCGCCTGACGACTGCGGGCGTGCCCGATCCGACGTTCGGCTCCTCCGGCCACATGCTCTCCATCTACGGCAGTCCATTCCACGCACGCATCCTCTTCGACGGGGGATTCATCTACGTCGTCGGCAATCAATCGCTCGGCAAAGGCATCGTGCTCAAGCTCGACGCGACAGGCGCGCCCGTGAGCTCTTTCGGCGACGCGGGCTTGCGCCTTCCCGACGCCGGGCTGAACGGCGCCGTCTTCACGAACCCGAACGTCTTCGGCGCGGGTTGGACGGCAGCGACGGGCCCGAGCTCGATCGTCGTCGAAGGATTCGCCGCGACGAACGGCGCGAACGCCGGCCTCTTCACCTTCGCACTGAGCGACGGCGGCGCCGACTACGCGCGCGACATCGGCGTGAGCGGCACGAGCTACCTCGTCTCCGCGACGATCGGCGTCCGCGCCGACAGCGGCACGTTCGACTTGCCGCTTCCGAATGGACAGCTCGCGGCGTTCAAGATGACCTCGTCGGGAGCAATCGACACGACGTGGGCAGCGCCGAGCGGAATCTTCGTCTCGCAACAGCTCATGGCGTTCCGCGCCGAAGTGCGCACGGCGCTCGTTCAGCCGGGCGGGCAGCTCGTTCTTGCCGGCTTGATCGACGCGACCGAGCAGGTCACGAGCTGGTCGGGCGACGGCGCGCTCACGCGCGTCACGACGAGCGGCACGCTCGACACCACGTTCGGCACGAGCGGCATCACGCGACTCGGAACCAACCACGACACGTACGTCATCGACACGGCGCTCGATCCGCGCAACGGCGCGATCGTCGTGATCGGCGGTCAGGGAAGCAACGTGATCCTCGAGCGCCTCACGCCGTGAGCTTCACCACGCGCTGACGGCGGTTATCATCGAGTGGAGCCCCGTGCTCCCGCAACACGCGCCGACGGAGCCCGTCGTCCCGACGAACTTGATCGACGAGCACGAGACCGGGTTGAACGTGACGCTGCATCCGTTCGTCATCGGATCGCCCTGACACGCCGTGTTGACGGTGTTGATCGTGCCGACCTTCGTCGTGTCGCAATACACGTCCCACGCGCCTTGGCAGTTGCTCGACAGCTCGTAGGTCGTGATGCCGACATGCGCGACGCACGCGGTCGTTCCGCCGCAAACGATTTGCTCGTTCGCGTTGATGAACGATTGCCCATTCGTTTGCGTCCACACGTACGTGCTCGCCGTGCACGGGTTGCCGAGCCAGCAACCCGTCGTCGTCGACGAGCTCAGCGTGTTGAACGCTTGGCGCGTTCCGGCCGGCGAGCACGTCGCCGAGCATTTTCCGTTCACGCAGTTCGGCGTGTTGCCCGAGCACGCGATTCCGCAACCGCCGCAGTTGGCGTCGTCGCTGAGCACGCTCGCGCACGCGCTGCCGCAGTATTCTTGATCGAGCGCGCAGCAGTGCCCGTCGTTGCACCACTCGGTCCCCGCGGCGCATGCGGTGGTGCAGCTCCCGCAGTGTTCGTGGAAGTTCTGCGTGTCGAAGCAAACGCCCGAGCACACCGTCATGCCTTGCGCGCACGTCGTGCCGCACGAGCCCGCGTCGCACGCCGCGGAGCCGAGGCTCCATCCGATGCCGCCGTCGTAGGCGACCGCCGCGTCGGGGTTGTTCGGTCCGGGTGCGAGCCCCGCGTCCGTCACGACCGAGCACGCGTTGGTGCACGAGCCGCAGTGCTGCGTGTCGGTCTGCGTGTTCGAGCAGATGACGCCGCCGTCGGCGCTGGTGCACTTCGTCGTCGGAGATTGACACGACGAGCTGCACGTTCCGCTCGAGCAAACCTCGGTCGACGCGCACGCGTGATTGCACGAGCCGCAGTGATCGTGATCCGTTTGTAGATTGAATTGAGGGCACCCGCCGCCGTCGCCGCTCGAGGTCACGTCCGAGGTCGACGAATCGCCCGCCCCACCGTCCTCGAGCAAGCTCCCCGTCGCGCACGCGCCCGCGGCAAAGACCGCCAAAACGATGATGATGCTGCGTCTCACCTCGTGAGGATCGCACGACTCCGCGCAATCGCATATGCTTTCATCATGGGCGGTTTAGGCCGTGCGTTCGCCGTAGCTGCGCTCGTCATCGTCGGCTCGATGGGTGCGTGCGCCACGGGAAGCCTCATTTCTCCTTCCGATGGCGGCAGCGACGGCACGATCGGTTCCGATGCGTCCGGTTGCCCGCAATACGATTTGCAATCCGATCCGCAACATTGCGGCAGCTGCACGAATGCGTGCGCATCGGGCCAGGTGTGCTCGAGCGGCTCGTGCAAAGATCAGTGCACGTCGCCGGCGACGAAGTGCGTCTCGTCCGATGGCGGCGCGACCTGCGCGAACACGCAGACCGACAAGCAACATTGCGGCTCGTGCACCAACGCTTGCTCCACGCCCGACGGAGGACCGAGCACCGGAACCGGAAACCCGGACTCGGGCATCCCGGTGCCCGACGGCGGATTCGACGCGGGGAACGGCTGGTCGCTCTCGACGGCGACGTGCGATGCAGGCGGATGCGGACTCGAATGCACGAGCGGAAACCTGTGCAGCGATGGTCTGTGTTGGGATCCGCAAAATTCCCACGACCACTGCGGGAGCTGCACCACGGCGTGTCAATCGACGGAGTGGTGCACGAAGGGCAACTGCTGTGCGCAAGGATCCGACTACTGCAACGGCGCGTGCACGACGGTGCTCACCGACAAAAACAACTGCGGCAGCTGCGGCAACGTTTGTCCATCGAACACGCCTGCATGCTTGAACGGCGTATGCGCTACGGCCGTGCCCGTCACGACGGTGTGCTCGAAGTTGAACTCGACGGGAATCTTCTGCGGCGGCAACTGCACGAACAACCACGCGCAGTACGCGGATGCATACTGCAAGCTCGCGGGTTACACGCAAGCGGTGTCGTACACCGTCCTCACGACGGGCTCGGTGACGTGCCTCTACTATCAAACGACGCTGCCGACTCAGTGCAGCGAGATCCTCGGGCCGACGTCCTACGGCCTCGCGACGACGTGCGACGCGATCAGCAGCCTCACCTGCGAGTAGTCCATCTGATCAGAAACCGCCGGCCACGTCGACGGCGATGCGACCGAGGGCGGACCCGCCGTGCAGCGCCGCGAGCCCCTTGGCCACCTCGCGCACGGGCACGGTGTGATCGACGGTGACCTCGAGCCCGCTCGCGAGCCACTCGCCGAGCAGCTTCAAATCCGCGGCGCGCGCCTTCACGTTGACGAACTCGACGCGCGAGCTCGAAAAGATGCTGGCGACTTTGTCGACGGCGAAAGCGAGCGACGGGAGCGTCGTCACGAACGTGCCACCGCGCGCGAGGCTCTTTTTCCACGCGCTCCATCGATACGCGGCGGCTGCGTCGACGATCACGTCGTACGGTCCCTTTGCCGCGGCGAACACGTCTCCCGCTTTGCGATCGATCACGACGTGCGCGCCGTGCTTCTTCGCGACCTCGAGACCGCGACCGGATCCAATGGCGGTCACCTCCGCGCCGAGCTTGCGCGCGACGCCGATCGCGATCGATCCCACGCCGCCCGACGCACCGGTGACGAGGACGCGCCCGCCGTCTTTCAATCGACCGAGGTCGCGGAGCATTTGAATCGCCGTCACGCCGGGCGTCGCAGCCGCCGCGCACGTCACGTGGGAGACCCCGTCCGGCTTGCGCGCGATCTCGGACGCATCGGCGACGAGCATCTCGGCGAACGCGCCGCGACGATTGCCCATGCTGTACGGAAGAAAACCGAAGACGTCCGCGCCGACTTCGAGATCCTTCACGTCCGCGCCGATGGCGTCGATCGTTCCGGAGAAATCGTAGCCGACGATCATGGGGAAATTTCTCGCGTGGAGAAACTTCAGCGTGCCGAGCACGACTTTGTAGTCGGCGGGGTTCAGTGCGGACGCGTTCACGCGAACGCGCACTTGATTGGCTCCGGGCTCGGGCGTCGCGGCCTCGATCGCGCCGAGGTTGTCGAACGAGCCGTAGCGCGACGCTGCGATCGCGTGCATCACAACCCGTATGCGCCGACGTCGGCGAGCTCGACGGTGACCGGCGGCTCGTCGCAACGATCTTTGACGCTCGCGGTGAACCGCTGGAACGCGGCGACCTCGAGCAGCGGATTCTTCTCGCCCGCGACGAACGCGATGTGCACGAAGCTCACGCCGTCCGGTTGCTTGAACGCTCCATAACGGAGCCCGTCGGGCGACGTCTTTCGGAGCTCGTCGAACACGTCGCGAATCAGCGCCTCGTGCTCTGCGATGCGCTCCGGCTTCACGCGATAACGAACGATGACGCGTCTCATGATTTCCTCATTTCGCCCGCATGCGGTTGTTCTTCGCGGCGTGCTCGACCTCGGCGAGATCGAGTGCTTCGAGCACCGGTGGAACGTACATCCCGAAGCGCCCGCGCAGACCTTTCTTCATTCCGTAAAATCCCTTCACGGGATTCTTCGCGTCGCGACCCCACGCTTCGACCGTTCCCGCGGCCGCGGGTTTCTGCTCGTCGGCGCTGCCGAGCGGCATCCAGTCGCCGTGTTTCTTCAGCATCGCGTGGAGGTCGTCGATGCAGCGCAGCTGGTATCTGAGCTGCGTCTTGCCGACTTGGACGACGAGCGCCTTCTCGTCCTCGTCGCGCCACGCTTCGTAATCCGACGTGCCCGGCGGGGTCTTGAGCTGCCAGGGCGACTTCTCCGTGCCGTTGCCTTTCACCTTTGCCATGAATGGAACACGATCCGCACACCCAAAAGGATACGGACCCAACGCAACATTCGACCAAACCTAGAAGAAATGGACAGGGAGCGTGGGAGATGAGGAGAAATTTGCGTGGCAGCTCGCCACACAAAAAATCATCTCCCTCTCTCCCCACCTCCCTGTCGATTTTCTTCTTCTTCTGACGTTCAGCGGACTTCGTGCGAGGTGAGCGCGAGCTCGCTCGCGATGTACGGGACGTATCGGTAATCGCGGATGAGCGTCACGCGATCGTCGCCGTCGAAATCGAGCGTGACGAAGTATTTGGGGTCGTCGGCGTTCTTGGGCGCGAAGACCCACAGCACGTCGCGGCCGTCGAGCGTGCCGAGCGCGACGCGCAAATCCGATTCGCCCGCGTAGCGCGTGAAGTAGACGCCAACCGCCTTGCCCTTGCGCGCGGAGATCGAAACGAGATCGAGGCGCACCTCTTCGGCGAGGAGCGCGCGCACGCCGTCCCAGTCGCGCGCGTTGAAGAGACGCACGTACTCTTCGAGCACCGCAGGCGGAGAGATGCTCGTATCTCGTGAAGGCTCCGCGGCTCCTTCCTTCTTCAATCGCTCGCGCCCGCGAACGAGCGCGGCTTTCACCGCGGGGATCGTCGTGGCGAGCGTGTCGGCGATCTCCGCGTTCGAATATCCGACGACGTCCTTCAAAATCACCGCGCTCCGCTGGAGCGGCGGAAGCTCGAGGAACGTCGCGAGCGCGGCGCGCACCGTGTCCGGATCCGCGCGCTCGCCGACGTCCGCGATCTCCGGCAGATCCGCCGTCAGCTCGACGCGCGCGTGATCGTGCTTGCGCGTGAAATCGATCGCGGCGTTGTGCGCGACGCGAAACAGCCACGGCCGAAGCGCCGGGACTTCGTCGAGCGTGCCCATCGCGAAGAACGCCTTCGCGAGCGTGTCTTGCACGACGTCTTCACCGTCGGCGATCGAGCCCGTCATGCGTGCGCAGTACCGATGAAGCTCGGGCCTCACTTCGGCGACGAGCTCGAGGAACTGTTTGTACGCGGACGGGACGAGCGACTCCGGCGGACCGCTCACTTATTCCCTTTCCACACGCCGTGCATGCTCTCCGTGCGCGCCATCAAGAGCTCGCGCTGGAGCTTGAGGGACTTCGGCATGTGCGGTCCGATCTTCTCGAAGAACTCGCCTTGCGACTCGAGCTCGATGCGCCACTCGTCGAGATCGATCGACGTGGCTTCGTCGACGCGCTCGGGCGCGATGTCGAGCCCCGAGAGATCCAAATCGCCCGCCTTCGGGACCCAGCCGAAGGGCGTCTCTTGTCCGCCGACGCGAAGTCGCGCGCGATCGACGACCCATTTGAGCACGCGCATGTTCTCGCCGAAGCCGGGCCAGAGGAACTTTCCGTCCTTGCCCTTGCGGAACCAGTTCACCAAAAAAACTTTCGGCGGGTAGTCGATCCGCGCCTGCATGCTCAGCCAGTGCGCGAAGTAATCGCCCATGTTGTATCCGCAGAACGGGAGCATCGCCATCGGGTCGCGGCGCACGACGCCGGTTTGACCCGTCGCTGCGGCGGTCGTCTCGCTGCCGAGCGTCGCGCCGAAGAAGACGCCGTTGTTCCAGTTGAAGCCCTGCATGACGAGCGGCACCGTCGACGCGCGACGCCCGCCGAAGATGATCGCGCTGATCGGAACGCCCTCCGGATCATCCGCGAAGCGCGATTTCACCGGGTTGTTCGACGCGGGCGACGTGAAGCGCGCGTTCGGGTGCGCGGCCTTCTCGGTCGATCCTTTCTTCCACGGGCGACCTTGCCAATCGGTGAGCTCGTCGGGGACTTCGCCGTCGCGGCCTTCCCACCACACGTCGCCGTCTTTCGTCATCGCGACGTTCGTGAAGATCGTGTCCTTCATCACGGTCTTCATCGCGTTCGGGTTCGACTTCATGCTCGTGCCCGGCGCGACGCCGAAGTAACCGGCTTCCGGGTTGATCGCGTAGAGGCGGCCGTCTTGTCCGACGCGCATCCACGCGATGTCGTCGCCGACGGTCCAGATCTTCCAACCCTTGAAACGCGACGGCGGGATCATCATCGCGAAGTTCGTCTTGCCGCACGCGCTCGGGAACGCCGCGGCGACGTACGTCATCTCGCCGTCGGGCGACTCGACGCCGAGGATGAGCATGTGCTCGGCGAGCCAGCCTTCCTTCTCGCCGAGCGCGCTGCCGATGCGGAGCGCGAGACATTTCTTTCCGAGAAGAACGTTGCCGCCATAACCGGAGCCCACGCTCCAGATCGTGTTGTCTTCGGGGAAGTGGCAGATGAATCGGCGGTCGGGGTTGCAGTCGAGCGTCGAATGCAGGCCGCGGTTGAAGTCGTTCGACGATCGCGAGCATGTCGAGCGCGCGCTGCCCCATGCGCGTCATGATGCGCATGTTGAGCGCCACGTAGACGCTGTCGGTGATCTCGATGCCGATCTTCGCCATCGGAGATCCGATCGGACCCATCACGTACGGCACGACGTACATCGTGCGCCCCTTCATGGATCCATCGAACAGCTTGCCGAGCTTGGCGTAGGCCTCCTTCGGGTCCATCCAGTTGTTGGTGGGACCTGCGCGGTCTTTGTCCTTCGAGCAGATGAACGTGAGGTTCTCGACGCGCGCGACGTCGTTCGGGTTCGAGCGATGGAGGTAGCAGCCGGGGAGCTTGTCTTGGTTGAGCGGGATGAGGATCTTCGCGGCGACCGCGAGCTCCGTCAGCCTGCGCTTCTCTTCATCGGAGCCGTCGCAGAGGACGACCGCGTCGGGTTTGCATAATGCAACCATTTCCCTGGACCCACTGCCCGAGGTGGGTGTTTGTGATCGTCGCCGGTTTGCCCGCGGAGTCTGTGATTTGCGGCATGATTTGCGGTCACTTTTTACCGCACTGGATCGGAAGATGCACGTACGTCGTTTCGTGCGGGCTCACCTGCTCGTCATCGACGATGACCCGGTCCTCGTGGAGGCCCTCCGCGAGCTCCTCATGCGCCGGTTTCCCGACGCGAAGGTCGAGACATGCACTTCGTCCAGCACCTCGCTGGAGCGCATCGCCACGGTCGACTACGACGTGATCTTGAGCGACGTCCGGATGCCGGGCGTCGACGGCATCACGCTCCTCAGGCGCGCGCACGAGCTCAGACCCGACACGCCGATTCTGCTTTTGACGGGGATGGGCGAGTACGATCTCGCGGTCAAAGCGCTGCGCGCGGGGGCGTTCGACTTCATCGCGAAGCCCGTCGACATCGATTACCTCGCGACCGCCGTCGCGCGCGCGCTACGCGTTCGCGAGATTGTCGAGACGCGCACCGCGGAGCTCCGCGCGGCGAATCAAGTGAAGGACGAATTCCTCGCAACGCTCTCGCACGAGCTCCGCACGCCGCTCACGGCGATCCTCGGTTGGTCGAAGCTCCTCCTTCGCACCGACCTCGATGCACCGACGCGCGAGCGCGCGCTCGAAGCCATCGAGCGCAACGCGAGGCACCAGGCTCGCCTCGTCGACGATCTGCTCGATGTGTCGCGCATCATGGCGGGCACCCTCACGATCGCGCCGGCGCTCGTCGACGTCGGTCGGTGCGTCGCGATGACGCTCGACAGCATGTCGCCGATGCTCGTGTCGCGCGGCATCACGATCGAACGCGAGATCGACGAACGCGCGACGATTCGCGGCGATTCCGTGCGGCTCCAGCAAATCGTCGCGAACCTCTTGTCGAACGCGATCAAGTTCAGCGCGACCGGCGGGCGCATCGGCGTGAAGGTCATCCGCGACTCGCAGAGCGTGACGCTCTCCGTTTCGGATTCGGGCGCGGGCATCGCGCGAGAGTTTCTTCCGCGCGTCTTTCAGCGATTCGTCCAGGCCGACAGCTCGCTCGCGCGCTCGCGCAACGGCCTCGGCCTCGGGCTCGCGATCGTCAAACACCTCGTCGAGCTACACAGAGGCGAGATCGTCGCGACGAGCGAAGGTCCCGAACGAGGCGCGACGTTCACCGTGACGTTTCCTGCCGTCGAATCGCACGAGCAAACCGATTCTGCCCCGCCTGCATCGCCGGATCTCGAGGGCGTGCGCATCTTGCTCGTCGAAGACGATGCAGACGCGCGCGCGCTCATGCGCTTCACGCTCGAGAGAAGCGGCGCGCGAGTGACCGCCGCCGATTGCGCAGCGACCGCGCTCGTCGCGCTCGACGGCGGAACGTTCGACGCGCTTCTCTGCGACTTGAGCATGCCTCACGAGGACGGCTACTCGTTCATTCGGCGCCTCCGCGCGCGCGGAGCGAAGGTCCGCGCGGCCGCGGTGAGCGCGCACGCGCGCCCCGAAGACGTCGAGCGCGCAATCGCCGCCGGCTTCGATCTGCACGTGTCGAAGCCCATCGATCCGCGCGATCTCGTCGCCACCGTCATCGAGCTCGGCGCGGGGACAAACGCAACGGCGTAGCAAAAAGCCCGTGGCAAAGGTCTACGACGAGCCGTCGCCTTGGACTTCGTAGCGTTCGAGCTTGCGGTAGAGCGTCTTACGATCAAGCCCGAGAATTTTGGACGCGAGGGTCTTGTTGCCGCGGACGGCATGGAGCACGTGGAGGATGTGTGCGCGCTCGATGTCGTCGAGCGGAACGAGATCGACGCCCGGTTGATGTACGGGATCGCGCGCGCTCGAGCGAATGACGTCGGGGAGATCGTCGATGACGAGCTCCGCGCCGCGCGTCAGCGTGACCGCGCGCTCGATGCAATTGGACAGCTCGCGAACGTTGCCCGGCCACGAATAGCCGAGGAGCTTCTGCGCAACCGCGCTCGAAATCCCGTGCACGGCGCGACCGCTGAGCGCAGCGTGACGCTCGAGCAGCGCTTGCGCGATGAGGAGCACGTCGTTGCCGCGCGCACGAAGCGGCGGCAAATGCACGCGCACGACGTTCAAGCGAAAGTACACGTCCTTGCGGAACGTCTGCTCTTCGACGGCCTCTTCGAGGTCGCGATTCGTCGCCGCGAGGATGCGAACGTCGAATGGGATCTCTTCGTTTCCGCCGACCGGCCTGTACGTGCGCTCTTGCAGCGCGCGGAGAAGCTTCGGTTGGAGCGTGAGCGGCATGTCGCCGATTTCGTCGAGAAACAGCGTTCCGCCGGCCGCTTGTGCCAGCAAGCCCGAGCGCGGCGCGCGCGCGTCGGTGAACGCGCCCTTCACGTGTCCGAAGAGCTCGCTCTCGAGCAGCGTTTCGGGCATGGCCGCGCAGCTGATCGGAATGAACGGGCGTTTCGCGCGCGGGCTGCGACGATGGAGCGCGCGCGCGACTAGCTCTTTGCCCGTGCCGCTCTCGCCGGTGATGAGAACGGAGGCCTCCGATTCGGCGGCGCGATCGACCAGGTCGAACACGCGCTTCATCGCGGCGCTCGCGCCGATGATGTCCTCGAACGTCTTCGTTTCGCGCACGACGCGCCGCAGTCGCCTGACCTCGTCGCTGATTTGGTGATGCTTCACCGCGCGATCCAGCGCGACTTGAAGCGTGTCTGGCGGCGCGGGCTTCATCACGAAATCGTACGCGCCCGCGCGAATCGCCGCGATCGCGGTCTCGACGGTGCTCTGCGCGGTCATCACGACGACGGGTAAATTTTCCCAGCGCTCTGCGACGCGTCTGCAGAGCTCGATGCCGGACGCACCGGCGAGGTGCACGTCGGCGAGGACGACGTCGAAGTCGTCCTCTGCGAGGGCGGCAAGTGCTTCTTCGGCCGTCGAGCTCGCGCGCGACTCGTAGCCAAAACGCTGGAGCGTCATCGCTGCGAATCGCACGAAGTCGGGGTCGTCGTCGACGAGGAGTGCTCGGTTCATCATCTCATCCCTGTCTCCCTATCCGTAAAAGCATAACCACACATACACGAGTCGCGCCAGGCACCGGCCTTGCTTAACGGTGAGGCAATGATGCGCACCAACGGGCATACGCCGGATGTCGTACGCAAGACTCCCGCCAAGAGACGCGTGGCCGACCGGGAGAACGAGTTGCGCGCGATCCTCTCGGCGCTCGAAGCGGTGAAGCGCGGCGACTTCGACGCGCGCGTCGTCGTGCCCGAGGGCGACGGCACCGTTCGTCAGATCGCGATCGAGCTGAACGAGCTCATCGCGCGGCTCGACGGCGTCGGATCGGAAATCATCCGCGTCGCTCGCGAAGTCGGAACCGAAGGCAAGCTCGGCGCGCAAGCCGAGGTCCGCGGTGTTTCGGGCACATGGAAGGATCTCACCGACAATGTGAACGCGCTAGCTGGCAACTTGACGAACCAGGTCCGGAACATCGCGCTTGTCACCACCGCCGTCGCGAACGGCGACCTCTCGCAGAAGATCACCGTCGAAGCGAAGGGCGAAATCCTCGAGCTGAAGAACACGATCAACAGGATGGTCGAGCAGCTCCGCGCGTTCGCGAGCGAGGTCACGCGCGTCGCGCGCGAAGTCGGTACGGAAGGAAAGCTCGGCGTGCAAGCCGAAGTGCAAGGCGTCGCTGGAACGTGGAAGGACCTCACGCACAACGTGAACGCGCTCGCCGGAAACCTGACGAACCAGGTCCGCAACATCGCGCTCGTGACGACGGCCGTCGCGTCGGGCGACCTCTCGCAGAAGATCACCGTCGAAGCGCGCGGCGAGATTCTCGAGCTCAAAGAGACCATCAACAGAATGGTCGATCAGCTCCGCGCGTTCGCAGCGGAGGTCACGCGCGTCGCGCGCGAAGTCGGCACCGACGGAAAGCTCGGCGGACAAGCGCACGTGTCGGGCGTCGCGGGAACGTGGAAGGACCTGACGGACAACGTCAACCAGCTCGCAGGGAACCTCACGAACCAAGTCCGCAACATCGCGCTCGTCACGAAGGCCGTCGCGAGCGGCGACCTCTCGCAAAAAATCACGGTCGAAGCGCGCGGCGAGATTTTGGAGCTCAAAGAAACGATCAACAGAATGGTCGATCAGCTGCGCGCGTTCGCGGCGGAGGTCACGCGCGTCGCGCGCGAAGTCGGCACCGATGGAAAGCTCGGCGGACAAGCGCAAGTGCCCGACGTCGCGGGAACGTGGAAGGACCTGACCGAGAACGTCAACGTCATGGCCTCGAACCTCACGTCGCAGGTGCGCGGCATCGCGAAGGTCGTGACCGCGGTCGCAACGGGCGACTTGCGACAGAAGCTCGCGCTCGAAGCGAAGGGCGAGATCGCGTCGCTCGCCGACACGATCAACAACATGACCGACACGCTCCGCACGTTCGCCGAGCAGGTCACCACGGTCGCGCGCGAAGTCGGCGTCGAAGGAAAGCTCGGCGGGCAAGCCAAGGTCCCGGGCGCGTCCGGAACGTGGCGCGATCTGACGGACGCGGTGAATCAGCTTGCAGGAAACCTCACGACGCAGGTGCGCGCGATCGCGGAGGTCGCCACGGCGGTCACCGCGGGCGATCTCACGCGCGCGATCTCCGTCGAGGCGCGCGGCGAGGTCTTGCAGCTCAAAGACAACATCAACCAGATGATCGCGAACCTCCGCGACACCACGCACACGAACAAAGAACAAGACTGGCTCAAGACGAACCTCGCGAAGTTCAGCAGCATGATGCAAGGCCAGCGCAGCATCGAGGCCCTCGCGCGGTTGATCATGAGCGAGCTCACGCCGCTCGTCTCCGCGCAGCAGTCGCTCCTCTACGTGCTCGAGAGCGAAGAAGGCGCCGGCACGCCCGCCCTCAAGCTCCTCTCGACGTACGCGTTCGAGTCGCGCAAGCAGCTCGCGAACCGCTTCGAGCTCGGCGAAGGGCTCGTGGGTCAGTGCGCGCTCGAGCGCAAGAGCATCTTGGTGACGGACGTCCCGAACGATTACGTCGCGATCCGCTCCGGGCTCGGTCGAGCGACGCCGCTCAACATCGTCGTCTTGCCCGTGCTCTTCGAGGGTCAGCTCAAGGCGGTGATCGAGCTCGCGTCGTTCCAGAGCTTCACGCAGATTCACGTCACGTTCCTCGAGCAGCTCGTTCAGTCCATCGGCGTCGTCTTCAACATGATCGGCGCGAGCATGCGCACCGAAGAGCTCTTGCAAGAGCTCCAGCGCTCGAACTCCGAGCTAGGCAGCCGGTCGCGCGAGCTCGAAGAGAAAGCGAGCGAGCTCGAGTTCAAGAACCGCGAGATCGCGCGCGCGAGCGCATCGCTCGAAGAAAAAGCGCGCGAGCTCGCGCGCGCGTCGAAGTACAAATCCGACTTCTCGCGAACATGTCGCACGAGCTGCGAACGCCGCTGAACAGCCTGCTCATCCTCGCGAAGCTCCTCGCAGAGAACGAAGAGCAGACGCTCAGCTCGCAACAGGTCGACTACGCGCGGACGATCTGCTCCTCGGGACACGATCTCTTGTCGCTGATCAACGAGATCCTCGATCTCTCGAAGGTCGAAGCCGGCAAAGTGGAAGTGAAGCCGCAGAACGTCGCCATCGCCGACTTGTGCGAGTTCGTCGAACGGAGCTTCCGAAAAGTCGCGGAGCAGAAATCGCTCGAGCTTCGCGTCGAGGTCGCGAGCGACGCGCCGAAGTGGATCCACACGGACCCGCTTCGGCTGCAGCAGATCCTCAAGAACCTGCTCTCGAACGCGTTCAAGTTCACGAACGTCGGACGCGTGGTTCTCGAGGTGCGCGCGGCGCCCGCCGCGATCGCCTTCGCCGTCTCCGACACCGGGATCGGAATCGCCGACGAGAAACAGCGCGTCATCTTCGAGGCGTTCCATCAAGCGGACGCGTCGACGAGTCGCACGTACGGCGGGACGGGTCTCGGTCTCGCGATCAGCCGCGAGCTCGTGCGTCTTCTCGGCGGCGAGATCACCTTGCGAAGCGGAATCGGCGAAGGGAGCACGTTCACGGTCACGCTGCCCATCGACGGCAGCGCGACACCGCTGTCGACCAAGCGCGTCGAGCATCCTTCTCCGCAGGCGACGCGCGTTCCGTCCACGACGCTCGCAGGACGCAAAGTGCTCGTCGTCGACGACGACGTCCGCAACGCGTACGCCATCCGCAGCTTGCTCGAGCGCCGCGGGATGTTCGTCGTCCTCGCCGACGGCGCGCGCGCGAGCCTCGACGCGCTGCAAAAGCACCCGGACGTCGACATCGTCTTGATGGACATCATGATGCCCGAGATCGACGGCTACGACGCGACACGCAACATCCGAGCGATGGAAGCGTTCCGCGATCTGCCGATCATCGCGCTGACGTCGAAGGCGATGGTGGGGGATCGCGAGAAGGTGCTCGACGCGGGCTGCTCCGACTTCGTACCCAAGCCCGTCGACAACGACGAGCTTCTTGCTGCCATCGTTCGTTGGCTTTCGAAACGCAACTAAGGAGGCTGTCATGGAGTTCACGGACGACGTGGAGTCGGTGCTCGACCGCAAAGGGCACCACGTGTGGTTCGTCGGCCCCGAGGTCACCGTCTTCGAGGCGATCAAATTCATGGCCGAGAAGAACGTCGGTGCCTTGCTCGTGATGGAGGCTGGCGATCTCGTCGGGATCGTGTCCGAGCGCGATTACACGCGAAAAGTGATCCTGCGCGATCGCTCGTCGCGCGACACGCTCGTTCGCGAAATCATGTCGACCGATCTCGTCACGGTGGAGCCTTCGTGCCCGATCGAAGACGCGATGCGACACATGACGCGCTCGCGCGTGCGTCACCTCCCTGTCGTTCGCGACGGGCACGTCCTCGGCGTGATTTCGATCGGCGACGTCGTGGAGAGGCTCCTCGCCGAGCAGCGCGCGGCGCTGACGCAGCTCGAGGGCTACATCGTCGGGCGATACCCGGGTTAGCCCTTCTCGGTGCGTTTCGTGTCGGGTGCGACGGCGCGCGAGCGCGTGCCCGAGGCCGTGCGCTTCGCCGAGTCGGGCCCCGCGATGCGCGTGACCGTGTCTGCGAGGCGCGCGACGAGCGCGTGGCACGCGTCGGATCGCTTCTCGCGCGCCGCGATCTCGAGCTCGTCGCCGATCGCGCTGAGCTCGGGGAAGCCGAAGCTCGTGCCGGTTCCGCGCATGTTGTGAGCGAGCGTCACGACGACGTCGTAATCGCCGCGCTCGAGCGCCTCGCGCATCGTGTGTACGTCGTTGCGACGGTTGGCGAAGAACTGCGGCAGGAGCGCGGCGAGGTCCTCGCGCGCGCCGGACTCGGTCACCGTGGCGCCCGCCGCGCGCGCGATCGCCTCGACGAGCACGCGCTTGCGAATCGGCTTGGTCAGCTGCTGGACGCACCCCGCCTCGATGCTTCGCGTGAGGCTGCTCTGAAGCGCATCCGCGCTGAGCGCGACGATCGGCGGCGGCACGCGACCCGCCTCGCGAATGCGACGAATGAGCGCGCGCGTCGTCTCGTATCCATCGAGCTCCGGCATGTGAAGGTCCATCAGAACGACGTCGAACGATTGGCTTACGCCGATCGCGAGCGCGGAGGCGCCGTCGTCTGCGAATTCGACGATCGCGCCGGCGGCGCTCAAGAACTCGCCGAGCAGCGCGCGGTTGTCCTCCGAGTCGTCGACGACGAGCACGCGCAGCGCGCCACCGTGCGCGGCGTGCAAGCGGAGGCGCGCCACGCTGCGCGACTCGGACATCGTCGCGGTCGTCGCGTTGCGTTCGATCGGCAACGCGAGCGTCACGTGAAAGCACGAGCCGCGACCGAGCTCGCTCTCCGCCGAAATCGTGCCATCCATGCGCTCGACGATGCGCTTCGCAATGTCGAGCCCGAGCCCGAACCCGCCGTAGCGGCTCGCGATCGTCGGGTCGGCTTGGATGAAACCGGAGAAGATCGCGGAGAGACGATCGGGCGGGATGCCGATGCCCGTGTCGCGAACGGTGAAGTGGATGCTCGCGCGATCGCCGTCGATCTCTTCGCATGCGATGCCGAGCACGACGCGCCCGGCGTGCGTGAACTTCACCGCGTTGCCGAGCAAGTTGACGAGCACTTGGCGCAGCCGTCGCGTGTCGCCGCGGAGCACGCGCGGCACATCCGGCGCCACCGCCCACGCGATGTCGAGCTTCTTGCGGCGCGCGCCGAGACGCACGATTTCGATCGCGCTCTCGGCGAGCTCGTGGACGTCGAAGCGAAGCTGCTCGATGTGGACGTTGCCCGCTTCGATGCGCGTGAGGTCGAGCACTTCTTCGATGAGCGCGAGCAAGTGATCGCCGGCGCGCTGGAGCGTGCGAACGTAGCGCTTCTGACGCTCGTCGAGGCGCGTCTCGTCGAGGAGCTCCGCCATGCCGAGCATCGTGTTGAGGGGTGTGCGAATTTCGTGGCTCACGCTCGAGAGGAACTCGGACTTGCGCTGACTCGCGCGCTCGGCCGCGTCCCTCGCCTCTCGGAGGCGACGTTCGCTATCCCGGCTCATCGTCTTCCTTGAGCGTGCGGCACGCCACAAGACAATTCAAGGCAATCCGGTCATGTGGCGATTTGCTACGCGCACCGAGCATGATGGTTGCACCTTACGCATCCATGCTCCATCAACGAGTGTTCCTCGCGGACGACGACGACGACATGCGCGCGCTCATTCGTGTCGCGCTCGAGCGCGACGGATGCGATGTCGTCGAGGCGCGCGACGGGGCCGAGTTGATCGATCTCCTCGGGCTCACCGTCGAACACCCGACGGCCCAACCCGACGTCGTCGTCACCGACGTGCGCATGCCGCATTTTTCGGGGCTCGGAGTGCTCCGCACGCTCAGGCAAGCGCAATGGTCCGTTCCGGTGATCCTCGTGACGGTCGATCCGGGCCCCGCCGTGCAGAGCGACGCGCGGCAGTGGGGAGCCGTCGCCGTGTTTCGCAAACCGTTCGACATCGAAGATCTCTGCACCGCAGTCGCCAACGCCGCGCTGCTGCGTGTGCGGGGCGCGTCGGGCCAAGTGTCCCCAAGCGCCACGACACCCAAGGAGCGAGCATGATTTCGAAATCGAGTTCGACCGACGACGATCTTCCTCGCTGACGATGACGACGACCTGCGCGAGCTGCTCGCCTCCACGCTGCGCGCGGACGGGTACGAGGTGGTCGAAGCGCGCGACGGGGCCGAGCTGCTCGAGCTCCTCGGAAACGTGTCCGTCGCGCCATGGAAGAGGCCGGACGTGATCGTCACGGATGTGCTCATGCCGGGTTACTCCGGTCTCGGCGTGCTCGGCGCGCTTCGAGGCACGCACTGGAAGATTCCGGTGTTCGTCATCACGGCGCGACGCGACGCCGAAATCGTCGAGGATGCCATCCGACTCGGCGCCTCTCGCGTCTTTCGCAAGCCGTTCGACGTGACCGACCTGCGCGCTGCCATCGTGGCCCAGACGAGCTAACATTGATGCAGAATGCGTCAGTTGCTGTTCGTCGCGGTTTGCGCGGCCGCGTGCTCTTCGCCCACGTCGCACGGCACGCTCGCCGCGCACGTCGTCGCGGCGTCGCCACCGAAGGACGATGGGAGCTCGTCGGAGGGCGGAAACGGCGGTGACGAGCACATCGCGGCGCTCGAGGAGCTGAAGATCGCGCCGCTCACGATGCGCATCGACAAGCAGTCGTCGGTTCGCATCCCGCTTCCGGATGCGGCCCACTGGATGCGCGTGAAGTTCTGGGGCGTCCCCACGCTGCTCGGTTTTCGATACGGACAAGGTCATCACGCGGTCGTCGGCGGTACGATCACGCACGTGCCGGACAACAGCGCGCCGGGCGCGTGCGCGCAGAGCTTCGAGAAGTGGGCGCTGCCGCTGATCGACGCGTACGACATCGACATTCATCGCTCGCCGCCGTCGGCCGTGCCGTGGCACGACGGGCACATCGCGGAGATCGAAATGCTCGAGGCGAAGGCCGCGACGCTCGCGATGCAAGGCGAGCAAGCGATCGCGTACGCGATTTATCCGGCGTGGCCGGGCGCGTGTCTCGTGGTCGGTGTGGCCGTGCCGACGCGCGATGGCGACGTGCAGCGCGCGGAGGCCGTGCGCGATCGCTTCGTGCGCGAGGTGCTGCCGCACATCGACGTGACGCGCACCGACGAGCCGAGCGAGCGCTTTTGAGGTGATGTAGAATCGCCGTTCGATGAGCGGAAATGCGGACGGGCCGTCGGCGTCTGTGTTCGACCTGCGGCGCCACGGTGCACGGGCCACCCGGCGCGATGAAGTGTCCGTACTGCGGAATGCGCGTCGACATTCCGATGGGCGCGGCTCAGCGCCCGGAGAGCTACCTACCCGAGGAAACCGAAGAGGAGCGCCGGCGCGCGCGACAACACGATCTCTACGAGGACGCCTCCGAGTCGAGCCCGCGCGAATCGAGCAGCAACGCGGGCGCGGTGATCGGCGTCGTCATCGCGGTGAGCGTCGTGTTCTTGATCATCATCAGCATCGCCGTCAGCCACAAAAGAAACCGTCTTACGCGTCCTCCTCGTACGATCGCTCGCAAAAGAAATCGACGCCGACGAGCGCCGCGACCACGCCGAAGCCCGTCTCGTACAGCTCCGTGCTCGTGTCGTCGTGTCGCTGCCAGTTCGGCGACGGACAATCCACGCCGCAGATCACGCTCACGCCGCTCGCCTCGCCGTCGCAAGATCCGACGCGTCCGATCTCGCTCCAAATCGAGAGCCACAACGGGTTCGTCTCGAGCACGTCGAGCGCGACGCTCGCGCTCCCGCCTGGCACCGCGCTCACGCCGCTCGACGGCGGCGACCTTCCGCTGCACATGGGCGTCGCGTGCGACACGGGGTTCTACGTGCTCGTCGTCGATCGCATGGCAACCGGTTGGTCATCGGTGAACGCGAAGTGGCGATGGAACACGACACTCCCCGCGTCGCTCGTCGACGGCGCCGACGCGGCCGCGCCGACGCCGCTCAAGGGAACCGACTTCGCCGGCTACTGCACGCAGCTCACCGTGCAAAACGGCGCGGCCTCGATCGCGCTGGCCGGAGGCAAACACGCGACGCTGTCGATCAAAGACGGAAAGTTGCGTTAGGCTTCGCACATGGGCATTCAGCTCGCTGTCGCCGCGAAGACCGACGTGGGCAAGGTGCGCACGAACAACGAGGACGCGTACGTCGTCGCCGATTTGAATCGCGGCGAGCGCGTGACCGCAGCGACACCCACGGACTTCGACGTGAAGGAGCGCGGCGTGCTCCTCGCCGTGTCGGACGGAATGGGCGGCGAGCAAGCGGGCGAGGTCGCGAGCGCGCTTGTCGTCGAAACGCTGCGGCGCGTGCTCGTCGAGAAAGCGCCCGACACCGAAGAAGGCAAGGCAGCGATCTCGAAGCTGATCGAAAACGCGGTCACGAAGGCCAACGAAGAAGTGTTCGCGGCCGCGAAGGATCCGGGCAAGCGCGGCATGGGCGCGACGCTCACGGCGGTCTACGTGCACGGCGACTCGGCGTACATCGCGGAGATCGGCGACTCGCGCGCGTATTTGATTCGCGGCCGTCGCATCCGCCAGATGACGAAAGATCAAAGCTTCGTCCAGCTCCTGCTCGACAGCGGCGCGATCACGCCGGAGGAAGCGGAGAGCTATCCGCACAAGAACATCATCCTCCAAGCGATCGGCCAGCAGAAGAACTTGAGCGTCGCGCTCGGCAGGCTCACGCTCCGCCGCGGCGACAGGCTCGTGCTCTGCTCGGATGGTCTCTCGAACAAAGTCACGCCGGAAGAAATGCACGACATCGTCTGCGCGGCGTCCGCGCTCCACGACGCGTGCAAGAAGCTCATCGACACCGCCAACGAGCGCGGCGGCGACGACAACTCGACGGTCGTGCTCGCGCAAGCGACGGGCGACGACTTGATGGCGCATCGTGACGACGAGACGGTGACGCAGACGTTCGAAGTCGTGAACCCCGGTCCGAACACGGACATCAAATCCGAACGCCCGCCGCCGAACACGGACGAGCCCAAGGCGGCGGACGCAGTCGCAGAAGCAAAACCCGAGACGCTCGGCGCGGACGCCAATCACGAAGAGGACATGAAATCGCGGCCGCTCCAAATCGCCGTCGCCGTCGCGATGATGATGGTGATGGCGGCGGTGTTCTACTTGTTGATTCGCGACTAAGTCATCGCATCGCAGACGGCGCGCGTGAAATCGGCGGTGTTGGTCGTGCCGCCGAGATCGCCGGTGCGAACGCCGCGCGCGTAGACGGAGAGGAGCGCGCGCTCGGTGCGCGCTGCCGCGTCCATCTCGCCGATGTGGCGCAGCATCATGATTCCGCTTTGTACGACCGCGGTAGGATTCGCGATGCCCTGCCCCGCGATGTCCGGCGCGCTCCCGTGGACCGCCTCGAACACCGCGCAGTCCTCGCCGATGTTCGCGCCCGGCACGATGCCGAGGCCGCCGACGAGACCCGCGCCGAGGTCGCTCAAGATGTCGCCGTAGAGGTTCTCCGTGACGATCACGTCGAGCTTGTTCGGGTTTCTCACCATCTGCATCGCGCACGCGTCGACGATGACCTCCACGGGCTCGATCGTCGGGTGCTTCTGCGCGACTTTGCGGAAGCAGTCGAGGAGGAGACCGTCGGAGAGCTTCATGATGTTCGCCTTGTGAACGACGGTGACGCGCTTTCGCGCGTTCTTCTCGGCGTACGAGAACGCGTACTCGCAGATGCGCGTGCAACCCTTCTCGGTGATCAGCTTGATGCTCTGCGCGATGCCCGGCATGATCATGAGCTCGAGGCCCGCGTAGAGATCTTCGGTGTTCTCGCGCACGATGACGATGTCGGTGCCTTCGAACTTCGGCTCGACGCCAGGCAAGCTGCGCACGGGGCGCACGTTCGCGTAGAGATCGAGCGTCTGCCTGAGCGTGACGTTGACCGAGCGAAAACCTTTTCCGATGGGCGTTCCGATCGGGCCTTTGAGCGCCACTTTGTTTTTTCGGATCGACGCGAGCACTTCATCCGGGAGCGTCGTGCCGCGCTTCTCCGCGACGGCCGCGCCCGCGTCGTGTTCCTCCCACGCGAGCTTCGCGCCGCTCGCCTCGAGGATCGCGACTGCCGCGTCGGTCACTTCGGGGCCGATTCCGTCGCCCGGGATCAACGTGATGGTGCGCGGCACGGTCACACACTACAAGATCGCTGCTGACGAGGCACGAGTCGAATGTCGGCGTGCTATACGCACGCCGACCCGCCCATGAGAAGATTTCGCGCGCGCGGAAATGGTCTCGAGCTTTCCGTCGTGCAGTGGGATGCGATCGAACCGCGTGCGACGTGTCTCATGATTCACGGATTTCAAGATGCGGCGGGGAGCTTCGATCTCGTCGCACCGAAGCTCGCGGCGGCGGGCGTTTCGGTCGTCGCGCCGGACATGCGCGGCTTCGGCGAGTCCGATCGCGTGAGCGGCGGCGGCTACTATCACTTCCCCGATTACGTCGCCGACGTCGACGCGCTCATTCGCGCGATCGTACCGGAAGACGAGAAGCTCTTCGTCGTCGGGCACTCGATGGGCGGAACGATCGCGACGCTCGTCGCGGGCGCGCGTCCTTCGCGTGTCGCGAAGCTCGCCGTGCTCGAAGGCGTCGGGCCTCTCGAAACGCCGGAGAGCGCCGCGCCGCTTCGCATGCTGAAATGGCTCGAGGATCTCGTGGCGGTCGCGCCGAACGCACCGATGACCGAAGAGGACGCGCTTGCCAGGCTCAGCACCGTGCACGCGCGCGTGCCGCGCGAAGTGCTCGCGTCGCGCCTCCCGCATCTCGCGACGAAGCGCGATGACGGGGCGCTCGTGTGGCGCTTCGATCCGCTGCACCGCACGACGTCGCCGATGCCGTTCGTCGCGAAATCGTTCGGTGCGTTCGCCGCGCGCGTCACGTGTCCGGTGCTCTACGTGAGCGGCGGCCCGCTCGGCTGGCGCGTCCCCGACGAGGAAGAGCGCGTCGCCGCATTTCCAAACGCGACGCGCGTCGACTTTCCCGACGCGGGCCACATGATGCACTGGACCGCGCCCGATGCGCTCGCGAAGGCGCTGATCGAATTCTTCAAAACGTGACCGCGAGACCCGCGACGCCGCCGTAGTCGAAATCGTGCAGGCTGTGATCGTCGCCGTACGGCGCGAGCGATCCGGCGAGCGCGGAGACTTCGAGCCCGATGCGGTAGCCGCTCAAACGGCGCGTGCGAAGGCCGAAGCCGATCTCGCCGAAGATGCCCGTCGCCTCGGCGCACGTCGTCGACTGCGTCGTGCAGATGGGTTGAAGGATCATCAAGCGAGTACCCGCGAAGATGGAGAGCAAGCTCGGATCCTCCGAGAGCGGGAGCCATTCGATTCGGCCGAGCGCGCCGAGCGCGAAGACCTCGGGCACGGGAAGCGCGGAGAGGCCGCCCGTCAAGGCGATGTGCGCGCCGGGCCTCGCGCGACCGAGACCCACGATGTGCGCGATCGGCGCGACGCTCGCGCTCGGTTGCGGCGCGTTCGCGAGCGCTCCGCCTTCGAGGAGAATGTCGAACGCGCCGCCGCGATCGTCGGCATTCGCGACGCCCGCGCAAAGAACCACCGCAATGAAGAACGCGGCTCGCACGTGCTCAGCGTATCACTGACAGCAAATCGTCTTCGTCCCGATCAAGCTCGCATCACCGGTGATCGTCGTGCTCGTCAGCGCGCACGATGCGTCGGGCGGCGTGAGCGAAACGAGGACGCTCTGATACTTGTTGTTGATGAAGTTGCACGAGTCGATCGTGTAGACGCCGGCGTCGTCCGCGGCGTTGCATCCACCGTTGAAGTACGCGGTGACCGTTCCGTCGCAATTTCCCGGCGCGCCCGCTTCGCACGTGCACGGCGCGCATCCGGGGTCGACGCCGGTGCCCGCGTGCGCGTGGAGCGTGAGACCCGGCGGGCATTGGACGATGCCATCCGCCATCGCGCAGCGCGAGCTGCCTCCGCAAAAATCGTCCGCGCAACCGGGCACGCACACGAGGAGCGCATCGCTCGTCGCGCCGGCGCCCGCGTCGTTCGGTGCGGCGCACGTCACGGTGCCCGTGGCTTGGACGGCGTGCGCTTGGAGGTGCTGCGTCGCGCTGACGTTGGAGCACGCACCGGGCGTCGCGTTCGCGAACGGATTGTCTCCGCAGTTGTTTCCGCCCGAGATGGGAACGTCGCTGTTGCACACGTACGCGTTCGTCGCTTCGCACGCGCCGCACGCGCATCCGCCGGCCGCGAGCTGCGCGTTCGTCACGAGCGTCACGCCCGCTTGACCCTTCGCGCACGCGCCGCTCCCGATCGCGACGGGTTGCCAACCCGATGGCAGCGCGCCGAGGCACGACGCATCGAGCGAGGAGCACGCTTCGGGGATCTGCACGTCCGGTCCGCCGCCGCCTGCGTCGAGCAGCCCGTTCTCCGCGATGGCGCACGCGACCGCGGTCGCGCCCATCGCCAAGAACGAAGCCCACCGAGCTCGCCGCATCGTCACATCATACCGCGCGAAACTTCTTCACGACGGATTCGAGTCGTTTGTCTTCGCCGCCCTCGAGCATTCCCACCGCGACGACGTTCAAGCGCTCGGGCTTCGAGAGCACGCGCGCGACGTCGGTCACTTCGTCGATCGTCGGCATCATGACGCGATCGAGGAGCTCGGCGGGCGTGAGGACGCGTCGAAAGAGCGCGCCGATCCCGAAGAACGCGCCGACCTCCTCCGGCGAGTCGCCCATCGACGGGAGCTCCCACGCGTGGCGCGCGCGCACTTCTCGAGCTCTTCTTCGGTCGGGCCTTCCTTCGCGAGCTCGCGCATCAGCTCGAGGATCTCGCGCGTGACCTCGCGAGGCGCGCGTGCTGGACGCCCGCGGCGAAATCGACGACGCCGTCGTCCTCGTATCCGTCGTAGCGCCGCTCACGTCGTAGCAAAGACCGCGCGCGTCGCAGATGCGGTGGTAGAGGCGCGACGACATGCCGTCGTCGACGAGGCGCATGAGCATGTCCATCGCGGGCGCGCATCGGGCGCGCGTCTCGGCGATGGCGCGGAACAAACGCGGAGCTCGGTCTGGCTCGAGATGTTCTCGAACCATGTGCACGCGCGGCTTCTTCTGCGTGCGGGCGGCGGCGTCGCGCGTCGGACGCGCTCGCCATTCGGCAAATTCGAGAAGTGCGCCTCGGCGAGCTCGAGCAAGCGCGTCCGGTTCGACCGCGCCCGACGAACGACGAGCACGCCGTTCTCGCCGTGTAGTGGCGCGCGTGATGCGCGAGCGAGCATCGTCGCGTCGAAGCGCCGCACGTGTTCTCCGTGCCCGTGATCGTGAAGCCGAGCGGATGCGTCGGATAGATCAGCTCGCGCGAGAGGTTGTCGGCGTCGACTTGGCGGCCTTCGTCGTCGAGATCCTCGAGGATCTCCTCGCTGACGATCCCCTTCTCGATCTCGATGTCCGGAAAGATCGGCTTGCGCGAGCACGTCGCCGAAGAGCTTCGCGCGCGCTCTCGATCGTCTCGGGCGGCATCGTCGACCGAGAAGACGGCCGAATCGACTTGCGTCGCGGCGTAGAGCTATCCGCCGAGGCGCTCGAACGCGAGGTTCACGTCGTGCGCGGTGCGCGAGGCTCGGCGTGCCGCGATAGAGCATGTGCTCGAGGAAATGACGAGAGCCGTTCGTGGCGGCGGTCTCGAAGCGCGAGCCCGACGCGCACGTAGAGCGCGACGTGCGCGCGATGCAGATGCGGTTGCGAGACGACGACGATGCGACCGCCGCGCGGATGCTCGTGGACGTCGAACGCGACGTGAAGGTCGCTCACACGCGCACCGTCAAGGCTCGTCTTCGTCGCCGCCCGCCGCGCCCGCGTCGCTCGTCCACGTCGCCATGTACGCGTCGTCTTTCTTGATCTCGGGTCGGTTCGCGTCGAGGAGGCGCTTCATGTAGAGCGCGAGCGCTTCGTTTTGCCGCGCGCGGAGGAGCGTCTCCATGTACGTCACGCGATCCTTGTCGAACTCTTCGCGCGTCGCGAGCTTGTGCTCTTTGAGCTGCGCGACGTAATAGCCGCCGCTCTCCATCTTGACCGGATCGGAGAGCGTGTCGCCGTCCTTCGCGCTGAACGAAAAGTCCACGAGGCGCTGTCCGTCGGCGATCGCGACGTGCGGGAGCGTGTCACCGCCGCGGCGGATCGAAGTGGACGTGAGCGCTTGCGGGCGGTCGTCGTCTTGCGCGGGATCGAGCGACGTCTTCACGGGCGACGATGCTGCGCCGGCATCGCCAGACGCCTTCACCGAGGCGTCTTGCGTGGCGTTCGCGGATGCGTCGGACGCGCCGGCGTCGGACGCGGCGGGTTTGCCGTGCTCGAGCCCTTTGTCCTTCGTCACCTTCAAGAACGCGATCGGTTTGTACTGCGCGATCTCGGCTTTGATCGCGTCGTCGGCGGATTTCCCGCCCTTCATCGCGGTCGCGATGCGCGTCGCGAGATCGCGCGCGAGGTCTTCCGTGCGCGATTTGTAATAGAGCTCGCGCGCGACGTCCTTCGCGAGGCGCGCGCTGTCGTCCTTCATGATGAGGTGGTAGCCGAACTGCGACTCGATCGCGGTGTGCGTCATCTCGCCGTTCTTCAGCGCGTCGGCCGCGGCTTTGAACGCGGGGACGAAGCCGTCGGTCTTGTCGGTGTCGAGCGAGCCGCCCTTGCTCTTCGACGAGTCCTCCGAGAGAGCGCGCGCGACGTCGGCGAAAGGCTCGCCGCGCGCGATGCGCGCGTAGGCCTCGGTGATCTTCGCGAGCGCCGCGGCGTGCTCCTTCTCGCCGTCTCCCGGATTCACCTTCGCGAGGATGTGCCGCACGTTCCCGTCTTTCGGCGGATCCTTTTTGCGCGTCTCGAGCGTCGAGGCGACGATCGTCGCGTTCTCGGGCTTCTTCGCCCACGATTCGATCTCGTCCGCGTTCGCTTCGGGCGTTCCATAGCGCGCGACGTACGTCGGCTTCACCTCGACGTACGTGAGGACGGCGAAGCTCTTCTCGGCGAGGTACGACTCGAGCGCCTCGCTCTCGCTCACGCGAACCGGCGCGCGCACGAGATCGCGCATCTTCGCCGCGAGGATCTCCTTCTCGAGATGATCGCGGAACTCGACCTCGGATTCGTTGACGAGGTTCTTCAAGTTGCGCTTGTAGACCTTCTCGTCGAAGTCCTTCGTCTTTGGATCGCGGAACCAGAAACCGAAGTAGCGCTTGCCGTCCATCGCTTGGAGCGAGACTTGGAGCTCGGGTTTGTCGGCGGGGAGGCTGATGCGCAAGAAGCCGCTGATGATCGCGTCGGTGACTTCGTCTTCGCTTGCCGAGAGGCCGATGCGCTTGGCTTCTTCGATCAAGAGCTGACGCTCGATCAAACCGTCGAGCGCGATCTGCGGAAGGCGCATCTGCTTGGCTTTGCCGATGAGGCGCGCGCCGTGCTCGTCGAACGGCACCATGAGCATGAACGCGGCCTTGTGCTCTTTCGGCTCGATGCACGTGCCGCGCACCGTCGCCGCGCACGATTGCGTGATCTTCGCCGATTGTTTTCCCGCGCTCGGGTTGAACTGAATGACGAAGACGATCACCGTCGCCACGATGAGGACGATGTAAACGGCCGATTGCAGCCCCTTGCTGCGGAACATGTCGAGCATCGCGGCGAGAGGCGTAACACGCCTGTTTCGTCACGCCAAACACGAGCGTGTCAGTGTCTGGATTCTGCCGTCTGGGCGACGCCGAGTGCGAATCGGACGAGCTCGAGCATGTCGTTCGAAACCGGACACACGAGGCGCAGCTCGAAGAAGGTGTCGAGCGTGCGCGACGCGTCGGCGGGATCGTTCACGGGGGCGGTCGCCGTGGTTTTTTCCGCGAAGCCGTGCTTCATCGCGGGTGCGGCGAGCTGGCGGAGCCGCGCGAAGACCTGCTCGTCCGATTCGTTCGGATACTGCCCACGCCTGAGCCCCATGATGATGTGGACCTCCATCGGCTCGCCCGCGCGAACACGCACGCCGGAGTCCAGGATGAGGTTGTCGCGAACGCGGTCCGCGACGATGACCTCTTGCCCCGTCGTCCGATAGACCTCGAACCCGGCGGCCACGATGGTTTGTTTGATTTCTTGAGGCGTCAGCGGGTCACCATTGAAGCTTGCTCGCACGATAGCCGTCAAGTCGGCTAACATGATCGCCGTGAAGAATCGTCGAAGCCTCACTCCGGACGTCGGCGTGCCCGCCGCGACGGGTGCGCACCCGGTGCGCCGTGGCGGGGCTCGTCATGAGCTCGCCGACCGCGTCCATCTCGTCGGCAAGAACATGAAGCTGCGGGACGGCTGGGCCCTGAACATCAGCCGCGGCGGCGTCCGCGCGATCATCGAAGAGGCCGTGGACCTCGGCGAAGAGTACGAGATCACGATCGGCGAACAAGGCAGCGGCTCTGCGCTCACGAGAAAAGGCCGCGTCGTTTGGGTGCAAGACGAGCCCGACGGAATGATCGTGGGCTTCGAGTTTCTCTTCGCGACGGGCGCGAATCCAGCCGTCGTCGAACCGGCCGCCGACGATGATGACGACGAAGACGACGACGAAGCCGAAGACTGATGGCGACATCCAAGACGGTTCTTCCGCCGTGTGGTCTCTACCGCACGACCAAACCCCTTCCTGATCACGAGACCGAAGTCGGCGCGGACGGGCTCGTGTACTTCCACAACCACTCGGACTCGGGTCTTCCGGTCGTCGTCCCTCCCGATCACAACATCCTCAATCGGTGGCACTTCCACGGCCCCGGCATTCCATTTCGCAGCCTCGCGTGGGCCGACAGCCTCATGCGTCTCCCCGCGGAGGGATTTACGTTTTGCGAAAGGGTCTCGAGTTCGACGGCGGAAGCTGGCCGAAGTCGACGCTCGTGCAGCTCGGGTACACGCGCTCGGCCGATCCGATTTTGTTCATCGCGCAGCTTCGCGCGTCGCTCGACGAAAATGATTTGTTCTTCTCGGATCGCGGCGTCGGCATCGCGCGCGAGCAGCTCGCGCTCCTCGACGCGGTGCACGTCTACAGCGAGCCGAGCGAGCCCGGCGGCCACAGCACCGGCACCCAGCATTAGCTACTCGCACATGCCGGTGTACGCGACCGTCGCGCCGCCTTGGTGCGCGTAGCAGCTGTTGATGTACGACTTGTTGTCGCATCCGCAGACGTAGCTCACGAGCTGGAAACAGTTTTGCGGACGCGCGGTGCACACGCCCACGCCGACGCACACGCCATTGCCGCGCTCGCAATAGTCCGCGTTCGAGCAATCGCTGTTCGTGAGGCAACCACCCGCGTCGAAGTTCACGTCGAAGCCGACGTCTTGCGGTGCGTCGCTGAGGGCGTCCGACGCGACGTCGAGCGGGGCGTCCACGGACACATCGAGCGCGACGTCTTGCGCGACGTCTTGCGAAACGTCCGGCGCGACGTCGGGTGACGCGTCGGGCGGCGGTGTCACGTCGGAAGAGGAAGACTCCTTCGGTGCGTCGCTGGTTGTCGTTTGATCCGTCGAGGCGTCGGTGGTCGTGCTGTCGTCGGAGGACGTTCCACACGCCGCGGCGAACGCCGCGATGAGCAAGCTAGAAAAGCCAATTCGCCGCAACATCGGTTCATAGTAGCTCTTCAGGAACCATGATCGATTGCGAAACCGAAACACCGAACGGCCTTGCACAGGTTCTCCGCGTCCGCGCGCACACGCTCCACGCCGACCTTCTCCCCGCGGGAGGCGGCACCGACTCCGCGCCCGGCGCACACGACTACTTCGACGCGGCGCTCGCCGCTTGCAAGGCGCTCACCGCGACGTGGTACGCGCGCAAAAATGGCTCGAGCGCGTCGAGTCCCACGTCGAACGCGACGACAGCCAAGAGCGCAGCGGGAAATACGTGCTCAAGGTGCGCCTCGCGTTTCACGGTCCGCTCAGCGACGAAGACAAGACGCGTCTCTACGCGGCCGTGTCGCGCTGCCCGATTCACAAGCTCATGACGACGACCGACGTCGTCATCGAGACCGCTCCACTATGAGCTGATCACAACACCTTCAGCTTGCGCCGATCGCCGAGACCTTTGCGGCTTCCCTCGCGCTCGGGCGTCTTCACGGGAAACGCTTGGTCCCACACGTCGAACGTATCCGCGAGCGGGCCCGGGAGCGTCGGCTGCACGGTGCGCTCGAAGAGTTGAAAGTCGTGCCGCACGGTGAGATCGAGCGGAAGCCCTTTGCCGGGTCCTCCCGCTTTGAACCACGCGCGCGCCGCGTTCACGTTCTGCATCAACACGAAGTGTTGCGGGTCCGTCTTCGCCGCGGTCATGAACAAATCCATCATCGCGTCGACGTCGCCGCGCGCCTTCGCGATGCACGCGAGGTGGTTGTACGCGAGCCCCGGAAGCGGATACCCGAGCTCGAGCGCGCGCCTCACGTGCTTCTCCGCGAGCTCGAGCCGTCCATCGCGGTAATACGCGGCGCCGACATCCATGTGCGCGCCGTGATAATCGCCGAGCCGCTCGAGCATCGCCTCGTAGTCCGCCGTCGTGTCGACGTGCATCGTGCGAAGACCGCTGTTGTGCGAGAACCACTCGTTCATGAGCGCTGTGTCTTCTTCGCTCGCGTCGAACGGCGTCTTCAGCTCTTGGAAAGTCTGTGTGAAATACACATTTCGATCGAGCCACGTCTTCTCTGCATCGTCGAAGTCGCGCGTGCCCGGGTAAATCGAGAGGCACGAGAAGATGTATTCGTGCGGGCGCGCCTTCTCGAGAAAATCGAGCGTCTCGCGGAACGTCTCCGCCGTGTCGCCGCGGTTTCCGAGCATCATGTAGTAGCGGACTTTGATGCCGTATTTTTTCGCGAGCGCCGTCGACTCGAGAATTTCTCCGACGGTGATCTTCTTGTCGATCGCGTCGAGGATGCGCTGCGATCCGCTCTCGACGCCGAGGCTGAGTCGCTGACACCCCGCGAGGCGCATCTCGCGGAGCAATTCGTCCGTGAGCAAGTCGACGCGCGTGTCGCAGCTCCAGAAGAAATTCAATTTGCGCTCGCGGATCTTTCGACAGAGCTCGAGCACGCGCTTCTTGTGCGTCGTGAACGTGTCGTCCTTGATTTGGATCATCTTCACCGGGAGGCGCGCGAGCACGCTCTCCATGGCGTCGAGCACGTAGTCGACGGAGTTCGCGCGGAAGCCGCGGCCCCAGCTCGTCTCCGCGCCGCAGAACGTGCAGTTCCACGGGCAGCCACGCGACGTCATCAAGATGTGCGTGTCGAAGTACGACTGCACGCTCGCGAGATCGTCGAGGTCTTTGATCGCCGCGCGCTCGGGGCCCTCTACGATGCGATCGCCGTCTCGCCAGAACGATCCCGCGATTCCTTTCGTGGATTCGTTCTTCGAGACGCGATCGGCGATCTCGAGAAACGTCGCGTCGCTCTCGCCGACGCACGCCGTGTCGACCGCCGAGAAATATTTCAGCACCTCGCGCGGGAGCGGCGTCACGTGAGGCCCGCCGACGACCACGTGCGCGCGCGGATGCTTCTGCTTGATGAGCTCCGCGACCATGCGCACGCCGCGGCGATTCGCCGTCCAACACGACATGCCCCAGAGCGGCGCGTCGAGGCGCTCGATCACTTCTTCGACGCGCGGCCACGCCCACGACGACAAATTGATGACCTTCACCTCGTGCCCCGCGCGGATCGCTTGCGCGCCGAGCGAGAACAGCCCATACGGCGTTTGATGGAAGTCAGCGTCGAGATCGCCCGGGCGATATCCCTCCGGCGGACCTTCCTCGTCGGGATACGGCACGCCGCCTTCGGGTGCGATTTTCCACGGCGGCGGATAAAGAAGGACGATCTTCACTCGTGCCATTGTAGTCCGCGTGGGGTGGATTGGCTTTGGGCTTTGGGCTTCGGGCTTTGGGAACGCAAATGAGGTTCGCTTATTTCTCGAGGCTCAACGCGGAGAACAAGCGCATCTACATTCGCTCTGACGAGCTGAGAGAGGTGAAAGTTCCCGACGCGCGCGCGCTCGAGCCGCTCGTCGCCGAGCTGCGCGCTTCGCTCGAGGCTGGCCGTCGCATTCGCACGACCAAAGCGGCGAACGCGCTGGTCCTTGCATTATGCAAGCAATTGAAGGCGCCCAAAGTGCGTGTTCGCGTACGCGAGACGAGGCCGAGCTGGGACGGCGGCGAGCTCCACGGTTTGTACACGTTTGCGGAGGACGCGACCGACGTGCCCGAAGTAGAAGTGTGGATGCGCACGGTCGCGCAGGGACAAGTCGTGAAGTTCCGCACGTTCCTCCGCACGCTGCTTCACGAGGTGTGTCACCACCTCGACGCGACGATTTACGAAATGCCCGAGAGCTTCCACACGCACGGATTCTATGCGCGCGAATCCACGCTCGTCCGCCAACTATCTCCGTCTCCGCCCCCGACTCCGTCCCCGTCCCCGTCCCCGACTCCGTCCCCCACTCCGACTCCGTTGCAGCTCCCGCTGTTCACTCGCGACGATTGAGGCCGGGCCTCGTGTAATTTGGCCTCGCTCATGCCCGCGCGCCCATCGTCTCTCGCGCAGCCACGACCGCGCATCCCGCGCGGGTACGTGCGGGCGCGGATGCTCGCGGAGTCGAACGCTCATTGGATCATCCTCGCCGAGCGTCGCGGCGTCGCGCGCGTGCTGAAGATCGCGCGCGGCGATGCGGGTCCGCTCGAGCGCGAGCGCATCGTGCTCCAGTCGCTCGGCGCAGCGCCCGGCGTGTCCCGCTTGGTCGACTCGGGAGACGATTGGATCGCGCTCGAATGGGCACGCGGCCCAACGCTCGCGGCGCGCATCGCGCGAAAGCGCCTCGACGCGGATGAGCTCGCGCGGCTCGGAGCGCGGCTCGACGAAGCGCTCGCTGCGATCGCGCGCGCCGGCTTCGTTCATGGAGACGTGAAGCCCGCCAACGTGATCTTGCCGGGTGGCCGGTTGCAAGACGCGGTGCTCTTGGACTTCGAGACGGCCGCGCAGATCGGCGTGCCCTACGGCGCGCGCGTGACCGCGAGCTTCGCGGCGCCCGAACGACTCGTCGGCGACGCGCGCGCCGATTCGCGCGCCGACGCATTCTCGCTCGGCGCGGTGCTGTTCGCGTGCGCGTGCGGAGCATCGCCGTTCGCCGCGGAGTCGCGTGAAGCGAGCGTGCTACGCGTGCTCGCGCTCGAGCCGCCGCGCATCAGCAGACTCGGTGACGATTGCGCGGGCGCGATCGCCGCGCTGCTCGAGAAGGATCCGGGGAGGCGTCCGCGTAGCTTCGCGGCTGCACTCGCGCGCGCGCGAGCCACTCGCGCGGACGATGACGAAGCTCCGCCGAGCTCGCTGCGCGACGGGATTCGCCTCGAGGCGTCGAGCGAGCCGTGGGAGTCGATCTCGGCGCACGTGCGTGCCTTTTTCTCGATCGCCTCGCCGACGACGTTCGACGCCATCGTGCGCGTCATCGAGCCGAAGATGATCGGCGTTGGTCGCGCGCGGGTTCGGTGGCACGCCGCCGTGATCGCCGAGATGCTCGGCGCGGAGCCGGAGGGAGCCATGCGCGACGCGCTTCACGCGATGCGCGCGGATGGAGCGCTCCTTTCGCGCGCGCGACGCGAAGCGGTGCTCGCCCTGCTCGGCGCGCCGAACCTGCGGCGACAAGTCGTGACGATCGCCGCGGGCGCCGACGACGCGAGCGTGGACATCGCGCGCGCGCTCGTCGCCGAAGGCGCTGCGCAGAAGCTCGTCGTCCGCGAGGCAGAGTCTCGACCGCCTGTCACGACCACGATCGAGCCCAACGCCACGCTCGTCGCGATCGCCGCGTGGGGCTCGGTGACGCCCAGCGACGTCGCGGCCGCGCTCGGCGTTCCGATCGCCGACGTGCGCGCCGAGCTCGCGAGCGCGATCGAGGCGCGCGCCATCGTCGCGGGCGGGCCGCCGGGTCATTTTCGATTCGCGGACGAGGCGAACGCACGCGCGCTCGTCGATCGCGCGCCCTCTGCCTTTCGGCGCGACGTTCTCGGTCGCGTCGCGCCCGTCTTCGCCGCGCGGTTTCCTCAGGCGCATGCGCGAACCGCGCGATTGTTCGATCTCGCCGATGAACCGCTTCGCGCGGCGTACTACGCGTGGCGCGCAGCGCGCGGTGCGCTCCAAGCGACGGAGCTCCACCGCGCACGCGATGCGATCGATCTCGGGCATCGAGCGATCGAGCGCGCGCCGCACGGAAAAGTGCGCGACCTGCTTGCCGCGCTCCTCGATGGCGTGCGCGCGCAGCTGCTTCGATGGACCGGCGATCTCGCGGGGTCCCGGGCGGCCGCGCGCGCGGCGTTCGCATCGCTGCCGGCGGGGAGCGCGGAGTGGTGCGAGTCGCTCGGCGAGCGCGCCATGGTGGCCGGCAAGACCAACGACGTGAGCGAAGTGCTCGCGATCGCTGCAGCGCTGAGACAGCGGCCCGCGATCGACGCCCAGCTCGCGTGGGATCGCGCGTGCGCGCGAACGGCGGTGCAGCTCTTCTATCTCGGCCGCCGCAAAGAAGCGCTCGCGCTCGTGCGCGTCTTCTCCAAAGAGACCACGCGCGCCGATGGCACGCCCGACGAAGCGCGTCGCGGCCTCTCGCCCGGCGCGCTCGTCACCGCGTCGCTCTTTGCCGGCCGCCTCGACGAGCACCTCCATCGTCTCGAAGATGCCGTGCGCGCATTCCACGCCATCGGCGACGTGCGCTCGGAGTGCTTGTACGGCTCCGCGGTTGGATTCGCGCTCTCGCAGCTCGGTGCATACGCGCGCGCCGAGAGACGCTTGCGACGCACCGCGGAGGTCGCGCGGCGAAGCGGCGTTCCCGTGCTGCTCCCGCTCACGCTCCACAATCTCGGCGAGGTGCTGTCGCATCGCGCGCGCACGCTGCGCGAAGCGCTCGACGTCGAGACGCGCGCGGTCGACGAGCTTCGTGCAGAGGGCGAGACGCGTTTTCTCGCGGGAAGCCTCGCGTATCGCGCGCGCATCCACACGAAGCTCGGCGATGGAGTCTCGGCGGAGCGCGATGCGCGCGAAGCGATCGCCGTCGGCGGGTCGATTGACGGCCTTCGTGCGCTTCTCTTCGGTACTCTCGCGGAGGTGATGCTCGCACGAGGCGTTCGGGATGAAGCGCTCGTCTGCGCGCGCACCGCGCACGCCGCGGTGAAGAAGGACGCGCCCGCAGAAGCCGGCGATGCGCTCGCGATGGCCGCGCTCGTTCGTACGCTCGACGCGACGGGCGCGCGAAGCGAGGCGCGCAAACGCGCGCGCATCGCGTGGCAGGACGTGGTGCGCCGCTCGAACCGAATCGCGGACCGGGCGCTGCGCAGAAGCTTCCTCGAGCGCGTTCCCGAGAACCGCGTGCTCCGCACGGTGGCGTCGAGGTGAAACGTTCGCGCGGCGAAGAAACGGCTCCGCTCGACGCGCCTCCGTCGGCGCGTCTCGTGCTTCGCGTCCTCGGGCGCGCGGGGCGCGCGTCCATCACCATCGATCGCGTACTGCGCGTGGGCCGCGATGCGTCGTGCGAAGTGCGCATCGACGACGACTCCGTCTCGCGCGTGCACTTCGTCGTTCAGCCCGGCACGCCGCCGATCGTGATCGATCGGGGCAGTCGCAACGGCACGTTCGTCGGTCCCGAAAGACTCGCATCTCGGTCGAGCAAACCCCTCGCCGCCGGGACGCTGCTGCGTGCAGGACGCGCTTTGCTGCTCGTCGATCACGAACCCGACTCGGAAGACTCCGCGGCGATGGAGCCGGCGCGCGTCGGCGCGATGGCCAAGGTGATGGAGACGGCGGACCGCGTCGCGCGCGACGACATCACCGTCCTTCTCACGGGCGAGACCGGCGTCGGCAAAGAGGTCCTCGCGCGCTACATCCACGAGCGCTCGCCGCGCAGGCGTGGACCCTTCGTTCCAGTGCATGCCGCCGCGCTGAGCGCTGCGCTCTTCGAATCCGAGCTCTTCGGGCACGAGAAAGGCGCATTCACGGGAGCCGACGCCGATCGCGCGGGCCTCTTCGAAGCCGCGCACGGCGGCACGATTTTCTTCGACGAGATCGGCGAGCTCCCGCTCGACATGCAACCCAAGCTCTTGCGCGTGCTCGAAGATCGACGCGTCGTTCGCGTCGGTGGACGCGAGGCGATGACGATCGACGTGCGCATTCTCGCAGCGACGAATCGCGATCTCGCGGCGCACGCGGCCACGGGGGCGTTCCGATCGGATCTCTATTTCCGACTCGGCGCATTCCCGCTCGTGATTCCTCCGCTTCGCGAGCGCACCGAGGAGGTCGCGGACCTCGCGCGCAGCTTGCTCGCGCGCGCTGTCGCGGAGCGTGGTGCTCACGCGACGTTCTCGGACTCGGCGATCGATCGATTGCGCGCGCATGCGTGGCCAGGCAACGTGCGCGAGCTCGGCAGCGTCGTGCTTCGCGTGCTCTTGCTGAGCGAGCCCGCCAAACGAACGTTCGATGCGAGCGACGTCGATCGCGCGATCGCCGACGCGTCTCCGACACACGCATCGACCGACGACGAACGCGCCCGGATCGCGAGGGCGCTCGAGCGCCACGCGGGCAACCAAAGCGCGGCGGCGGCCGAGCTCGGCATCGCGCGCCGAACGCTCCTCTACAAGCTCGATCGCCTCGGCATCCCGCGACCGCGAAAGAAGACGACGAAGTAGGTTGCGCACGCTGCGCAACGCGATTGCGCTTCGAGTGCAATCGGCGTCCGCGCGCCTCGAAAAACGCCGCAAAATGCGGTGGCATCGCGAATGCTTAGAGAGACCTCGAACCCCAACGGAGGTCTTCTTGATGCGATCGATTCTCGGCTTTGGTTTCGGATGCAGTGTCCTTCTCGCTTGCAGTGGCGGCGGTGGCGGAATCAGCGACGCTGGCTCCGACGCAGCAGGCGACGCGCTCGGTTGCAGCGCGACGGCGGCGGCGGGCACGCTCGTCGTGAACGTCGTCGGGCTCCCCGCGAGCGTCACGGGCAAGGTCACGGTCAGCGGACCAGGCGGCTCGCAGATCGTCGACGCCACGCAAACGCTCACGGGGCTCGCCGCGGGCACGTACACGATCGCCGCGACGCGCATCGTCACGCCGGATCCATTCGTGCGAACCGTCTACGACGCGACGCTCAGCGAGGCGACCGTGTGCGTCGGCGACGCGGCTGCGACGGTCACCGTGACGTACGCGCAGATCCCGACGAGCAACAAGCTCTGGGCGATCAACGGCAACGGCGGCAGCGGCGCTCTCCTCGGCTTCGCGTCATCCACGCTCGCGTCGAGCGGATCCCCGAACGCGACGATCGCGGCCGATGGTCCTGCGGGCCGCGCGATCGCGTTCGATCGCGACGGAAACCTCTGGGCGTTCGGCCCGACGACCGCCGATCCCACGCTCGTGCGCTTCCCGGCGTCCGCGTTCGCGACCGGCGGCGCAAAGACGCCGGACCGCTCCATCAACGTGCCGAGCATCCAGTGCGGCCCGGCGGGCGCCGCGCTCGCGTTCGACAAAGCGGGCGATCTCTGGGTCTCGTTCGAATGCGATCACACCGTGCAAAGGCTCACGCCCGCGCAGCTCGCCACATCCGGCGACGTGACGCCCGACGTGAAGCTCGGGGGTCTCGGCTCGCCCACGGGCCTCGCGTTCGACACCGCGGGCAACCTCTACATCGGCGATCAGGACTCGACGCGCATCTTCCGCTTCGATGCATCGCAGCTCGGTGCTTCGTCGAACGCTCCGGCGATGTCGCTGCTCGCACGCACGCACGCCGACTCCACCGGCGTCGACATGAGCCCCGATCTCCTCGCGTTCGACCAAACCGGCGCGCTCTGGTTCACGGAATTCGGCGCGAACACGATCTCGAAGCTCGCGCCCGCGGATCTCGCCGGGACGGGCGACAGCATGGCGGTCCCCGTCGTCGTCGTCACGGTCGGTGTTGGTGTGCTGCTCGACAGCGTGGCGCTCGACGAAAGCGGCGGCATCTGGATGACGTATTCGCAAGGCAAGATCGCGCGCCTCGACTCGTCGCAGCTCGGGACGAGCACCGACGCAGGAAGCCCGACGATTCCGATGACGATCCTCGCGAGCCCCGACATGGGTTACGCGGGCGCGCTCGCGTTCTACCCGCCGCCGTCCGGGGTTTCGATCTTCGCGCAGCCGTGAGAGATCACGGATGCGGCCCGACGTAGAGCGACTCCGGACGGATGAGGCGACCCTTCGCGCGTTGCTCCGCGATGTGCGCGAGCCAACCCGCGACCCTGCCGCACGCGAAGAGCGCGGAGAAGTGCGAGCGCGGAACGCCGATCGTGTCGAGCAAGACCGCCGTGTAGAACTCCACGTTCGTATCCAGCGGCTTTCGCGTCGGGGGCTTCGCCCCCAAACCCCCCGCGAGCACGCTGCGCGCGGTCTTCTCGACGGCGCGAGCGAGCGGAAGACGTGCGCTCGTGATGCCGGCCTTCTCGAGAGCGGCGCACGCGGACTCGAGCACTGCCGCGCGCGGATCGCGAACGCGATACACGCGATGGCCCATGCCCATGATGCGTCTCTTGTGCGCGATCTCGTTTTCGAGCCACGTCTCCGCGTTCTCGGGTTCGCCGATGGCGTCGAGCATGTCGAGCACCGGGCCGGGCGCGCCGCCGTGAAGCGGACCTTTCAGCGCGGCGAGCGCGGCGGACACGCTCGAGAGCACGTCCGACGCGGTCGACGCAACGACGCGCGCCGTGAACGTCGACGCGTTCATTCCGTGGTCCATCACGGTGACGAGATACGCGCCGAGCGCGCGCGCACGTGCGTCGTCCGTCGTGCCGGTCATCATGCGGAGCACGTCGGCCGAGTGGCTCGCGTTCGTCGGCTTCTGCGGTTTGCCCGCGGCATGCGACGCCGTCACCCATCCCACCGCGCCGATGATTCGCGCTGGGTCCTCCGCGAAATCTTGCGGCAAGAGATCGACCGCGGCGCGCAACGCGACCATCGGCTCGGGACACGCGAGCGCGGGCTCGAGCCGCGACGCGAGCGCAAACGCGCGCGCGCGACCCTCCGCGATGCGTTGCGCGAGATCGCCGTCTTGCAGACCCGCGAGCGAGAAGAGCCGCGCCGTCGCGTCTTCGAACGACAGCTTCTCGGCGAGCGTTTCGACGTCGAGCCCCGCGATGACGAGGCGCCCGCCTTCGCCGTCGACGCTCGAGAGCATCGTCTGCGTGACGATCACGCCTTCCAGACCCTCGTGCACTTTCGCGTCACCCATGATCGAATCGGTAGGGTCGTGACGCGCGGCGACAAGACATCGACCTCAGCGGCCGAGACGGACGATGCCCGACCAACGAGCGTGGCGAACGTTGCGCGGATCGGGAACCGGAAAGATGCCCGCGAGCACGCTCAAGAAGAATGGGAGCCGGTGCAAACGTCGCGCGTGGTGGAGCGAGGATTCCACCTCGAGGACTTTCCAACCGAGTTGCTCGAAGAACGCGACGCCGTTCGGAGGCGCGAAGTGAAGCGGAGCGTTGTCGAAGCTCATCTGCTTTCGCATCATGTCGAGGATCGCGGGCGCAGCGAGGTCGAACATCCAGTAAGCGACGGACGATCGCGCGGCGAGATCGCGCGAGAGCGATTGCACGACCGACTCTTCGAGATAGATGAGAAGTCCTTCGGTGATGACGAGCACCTTCTTCGCGTCTTTCGTCGCGCTGTCGAGAAACGCCCTCCGCGCGTCGTCATCGGCGAGATCCACTTTCTCGCGCGAGAGCGAGCAAGTGGGCTTCGCTTTGGCGAAGAAGGCGTTCTTCTCGTCGACCATCGCGGGCAGGTCCGCTTCGATCCACACGAGATCGGACGGTAGATCGAGGCGATAAGGACGCGTGTCGAGACCGGCGGCGAGGTTCAAGACGCGGTCGCATCCTTCGGCGATCGATTTGTGCACGAGATCATCCATGAGCTTCGTGCGAACGACGATGGGCCATCCGTTGGGCATCGACTTCTGCGCGCTGTCGGCGATGGCGCGGCCGTGCTTGCCGGCGAGCTCGCTCGCGTACGGATCCTTGAAGAGCGCATCGGGCCGCTCCGATTCCATCGCGCGGTAAACGGCGACCCAGCGCGCTGTATCGGAGACGTGCGTGACGAGCGTCGACATGCGCTCGGTTGTACTTCGAGAGCGCATGGCGTGCACGCCGTGTGAATGACGTGCAGCGGGCGCGCGGCATGGCCGATGCACCCGCAGGGCTGCGAAAAGGAGCCACGCCATGATGCTCTCTCGCTGCTCGGGTTTCGTTCTGACCTTCACGCTGCTGACCGTGGCTTCCTCTGCGCGCGCGCAAGACGCTCCGACCAGCGGGCCAACCATCGGTGGGCACCTCGGCATGGCGCTTCCAATCGTGACCTTCGCTGACAAGGTCACGGGCATTGGCGCCGACTTCGTGACCCTCGGCATCACGCCTGGCATTTCGGTCAATCTCGACAAGCACTGGACGATCGATTTCGAGTTCGTCGTCCTGAACGAAGTGAAGAACACGCCCGCGAAGACGACCTTCGTCGTCGACCCTGGCGTCGTGTACCACTTCCCTTCGATCGCGCTCGGGCTGCGCGTCGCCTCGGAGGTCGGCGCGCCATCGAACGTCGGCCTCGTTCCGATCATCGTCGTCCCTTTCAAGATCTCGAAGGTCTTCTCCTACTTCATCGAAGGCGACATCCCACTCTTCCTGCGCGATGCTGGAACGAAGATTCAGCCGAGCGCTTCGTTCCAATTTCAAACGGGCGTGGGGTTTTGAATTAAGATTCCACGGTTGCAGTCTTGACGTCGAAAACGAACTCCAACATTCCGCGCATGGTGGCGTTGCTCGAAGGTCCTCTCGATGCAACCTCCGAGGGGATTCTGCTCCTCGGCGTCGACGGACAAGTGGTTTGGTTCAATCGCCGACTCGGCGAGCTCTTCGGTTTTGCGCCGGACGCCGTTCGCGGTGCGACGCGCGAGGAGCTCCTCGCCGCCATGCGCGAACGCATGATCGATCCCGATCAATACGTCGCGCGGGTGCGCGAGATCATCGCGTCCGACGAACCGATCGCGCGCGACTTCCTCGAGCTGAAGAACGGACGCTCGATCGAACGCGTGTCGCGACCGCACTTCGTCAGCGGCGAACGCGTCGGACGCATCCTCGTGTATCGCGACGTCACGCGAGAGCATCGTGTCGCGGCGGCGCTCGAGCACTCCGAAGCACGTTTTCGAGAAGTCATCGCCGCGGCGCCGGACGGAATTCTGCTCAGTCGCAACTGGCGCATCATCTATGCGAACGCCGCGTTCGCGAAATCCGTCGGACGCCGCGCGGAAGATCTCGTCGACATGAACGTGCTCGAGCTCATGCCCCCCGAGGAACGCTCGGCCGTCCACGGGACCGCGACGCGCATCATGGAGCGCGAGCAGAGCGGCTCCACGCGCGAGCGCAAGTTCCTCCGCGCCGACGGAACGCTCGCCTACTTCGAGGTCGCGGCGCTGCGCATCGATCTCGAGGGCGAGCCGACGATGGTCCTCTTCGTGCGCGACATCTCGGAGCGACGACGCATGCAAGCGCAGCTCGCCGTGAGCGATCGCATGGCATCGATCGGCACGATGGCGTCGGGGGTCGCGCACGAGATCAACAATCCGCTCGCGTACGTCATCGCGAACCTCGAGCTGATGACGGTGCAGCTCGACGAGCTCGCGAAGGATTCGACCGACGCGCGCATCGTCGCCATCCAGCGAATGCACGCGCTCGCCATCGAAGGTTGCACGCGCATCAAAGCCGTCGTCGGCGACTTGGCGACGTTGTCGCGCAGCGGTGCAAACGAAGAGACGGAGCGCCTGATCGACGTTCGCTGGACGCTCGACGCGTCGCTCAACCTCGCTCGCGCTCTCGTCGCATCACGCGCCCGCATCGTCACCGAGTACGAGGAAGCACCGCTCGTTCGCGCGAACGACGCGCGCCTCTCGCAGGTCTTTCTGAACCTGCTGCTCAACGCGGCTCAGGCCATCGAACCGGGGCACCCCGAGCAAAACGAAATTCGCATTCGCTCGGGCGTCACCGATCGCGGTCGCGTCTTCGTTTCGATCTCCGACACCGGCCGCGGAATACCGCCCGAAAATTTGGATCGCATCTTCGACCCATTTTTCACGACGAAGCCGCCCCAAGAAGGAACCGGCCTCGGCCTCTCGATCTGCCAGAGCATCGTGTGCGGGCTCGGCGGCGAGATCTCGGTCGAGGCCCCGAGCGGCCACCCGACGACGTTCCGCGTCGAGCTTCCGCCCTCGTCGTCCTGAAACAAATTGGCCTCGGCTGCTCGGCTCGCGATATGGAAACGTTGCGCCATGTGTCGCCTTCTCGGGATCGTCTCGTCGCGCGCCGTCGACTACCACACGTTGCTCGCCGAGCGGCCGCGGTCGCTCGCCGCGCTCGGCGAAGAACATCGTGACGGTTGGGGTGTCGCGGCGTTTTCGGGAGGCCGCTGGCAGATCCACAAAGGCACGCGACCTGCATCGTGCGACGCACGTTTTCGTGAGCGCGCGCGCGATCTACGCGGCGAATTGCTCGTTTCGCACGTGCGCAAGCGGACCGTCGGCGTCGTGCGAACGGCGAACTCGCATCCGTTCTCGCGCGGGCGCTGGGTGTTCGCGCACAACGGGACGGTGGACGATCGCGCATGGCTCGCGCCGCGAATCTCTCGCACGCGTCGGGCGGAAATCCGCGGTGACACCGACAGCGAGATCTTCTTCGCGTTCTTGCTCACGCGTCTCGACGACGCGGGTCTCGCCGACGTGCCCGCGTCGAGCGCCACCGACGATCTCGTCGCGCGCACCGTCGGCGAGTGCCGCGCGCGCGCTCGCTTCGGATCGCTCAACTTCCTCTTGAGCGACGGCGAGAGCTGCTACGCGCATCGCTTCGGACGAAGCCTCTACGTGCTCGAGCGTGGCGCGCGCGAGTCGTCGCCGTCACGGCGCGCACATGCCGTGTTCGTCGCGTCGGAGGCAATGACGGACGAAGCGTGGCACGAGGTGCCGAACGGCACGCTGCTCCGAATCGAACGTCAAATCGTTCCGCGCTCGAGAGCGCGCGTGGCCTGCGTAGCGATCGCGCGAACGCCCCAAATGAACGACGCGAAGCGCTCGTCGGTCGTGAGGCCTTTCTTGTATCGCGCGTAAATCTGCTGCGCGACGACGGCCGTCTTGAAGAGCGCGAAGACGACGTAAAAAAGGATGCCGGACACGTCGCGACCCGAGCGCTCGCCGTAGCGCGCTGCGAACTCGCGACGCGTGAGCGCGCCGGGCGCGGCCGTCGGACCGAACGCGAACGACTTCAGCAATTCGTCATCGCCTTCTTCGACCCAATACGAGAGCGATGTCCCGACATCCATCAACGGATCGCCGATCGTCGACATCTCCCAGTCGAGCACGCCCACGATGCGCGAGAGATCCTCGGAGAGCACGAGGTTGTCGAGCTTCCAATCGTTGTGCACGATCGTGACGTCGCGTGACGCTGGCATGTTCCCGGCGAGCCATTTCGAGAGCGCGGGCATGTCGGGGATGTCGTCGGTTTGCGCCGCGACGTATCGCTCGCTCCATCCGCGCACTTGCCTTTCGACGAAGCCCTCGGGTTTTCCGAGATCGAGCAAGTCGTGCTTCGCGAGATCGATCGCGTGGAGCTCGACGAGGCCATCCACGACGAGCTCCGTGAGTGATCGCGCGAGCGCGGGCACGAGCTCCACGCCCTCCGGCATTTTTCTGCGGATGATCACGCCGCGCATGCGCTCCATCACATAGAACGGCGCGCCGAGGATGCTCGCGTCTTCCGTGCTCGCGACGACGCGCGGCGCCTTGTCGTAGTGCGGTTGCAAGCGCGTGAGCATGCGGACCTCGCGGCCCATGTCGTGCGCCGTCTTCACGGTGTTGCCGAACGGCGGGCGCCTGAGCACGAGCTCGCGATCGCCCCCTTCACCCGACAAGCGAACGAGATACGTGAGGTTCGAGTGGCCACCGGGGAACTGCGTGACCTCGATTCGATCGGCGGGCACGTCGAGAAAGCGCGCGAGCGCGGGCACGTCGAGCTCTTCCCCTTTGCGAACGGGTTTCGTACCGTCGAGCGGAGCCGGCATGCGTGCGAGCATACTTTTTTTCCTCGTGCTCGGGTGCACGCCATCGCGCAGCTCGCCCGCGCACGAGACGCCGAGCGCGTCCGTCGCGCCGCCGCCCGTCGCGTCGATCTCCTCGGGACCTCGCGTGCGATCGTTCTTCGTCACGCCGTCCGACTCGGGGCTCCAGCCCGTGCTCGACGAGATTGCTTCGGCGAAGAAATCGATTCGCATGATGATGTTCCATCTCACGGTTCCCGAGATCGAGAACGCGCTCGCCGTCGCGCAATCGCGCGGCGTCGACGTGCATCTCTTGCTCGATGCGAAGAACGCGGACAAATCGAGCGCGGTCGTGCAACGCCTCGTCGACCACGGCGTGACGGTGACGCGCGCGTCGACGGGCTTCAGCATCATGCACGCGAAGGCGCTCATCATCGACGACACGCACGCGATGATCATGTCGCTCAACTTGACGCGTCCGTACGATCACACGCGCGACTACGCGATCGTCACGGACGACGCGGGCGTCCTCGACGAGATGATCCGCGTCTTCGATGCCGACGTCGCGAACGCTGCGCATCAAACGACGAACACGCCGGCGCTCGCGAGCAGCGCGCTCGTGTGGAGCCCCGTCAACGCGGAGGCGCGACTCGTGTCGCTCGTCGACTCCGCGCAACACACGATCGCGGCGACGACGGAGAACCTCGGCGAGCACGCGATGCAAGACGCGTTCGTGCGCGCGGCCAAGCGCGGCGTCGAGGTGCGCATCCTCACGCCGCTGTGCGATCTCGGCGGCGACCCGTACCACAACGTGAAACCCGTCCTCGAGCTCGAGAAGAAGAACGTCGACGCGCGCGTGATGCCGCCGCCCTCGACGCGCGAGCAACCGTACATGCACGCGAAGATGATCATCGTCGACGGCGTGCGCGCGTTCGTCGGCTCGATCAACCTCAGCGAGAACTCGATGAAGCGCGCGCGCGAGCTCGGGATCGTGATCGAGGATCGCCCGGCGATCACCGCGTTTCGCGCGGCGTTCGAAGCCGATTGGCGCTTCGCCGCGCCGCCACCGGAAAAGCCCGACGGATCGTGCGCGCACCTTAGCGAGTGATCTACAATTCGGAGATGCTTCGTCGCCTTCTACCCATCGTCTTCTTCGCGCTCGCTTGCAGTCCTTCACCGAGCACCTCCGACGCGGGTCCTGACGTCGTGACCGCGTCGTGCGCCGCGCCGACCGGCGGTCCGACGACGCACGCGGGAGGAACGATCTCGGCAAACGAAACGTGGACCGCCGCGGCGAGCCCACACCTCTTGACGGGCGACGAGACGATCGCGAAGGGCACGACCGTCACGATCGAGGCGTGCGCGACCGTGCAGATCGCGGAAGGGCATTACATCTACGTGAACGGATCGCTCGTCGCGCAAGGCACGACGTCGGGCCCGATCACGATCGGCCAGCAGACGACCGGAAAACGCTGGACGTCGATCGAGATCACCGATCCGGGCACGGTCGATCTCGCGTACACGACGATCTCGGGCGGCGGCGGGCTCACGAATCAAACGCACGGCGCGACGCTTCGCGTGCACGGAACGACCGCGACGGGACCCACGCCGTTCGTGAAGGTCGACCACGTCACGATCCAAGACTCCGCCGGATACGGCATCGAGATGGACGGGCTCGGCGCGTTCGTCTCGGGATCGCAAGCGCTCACGATCTCGACGTCGGGCATCGAGGACACGGCGCACCCCTACCCGCTCGGCATGAACACGCAAGCGATGACGTCGATCCCGACGGGCACTTACACCGGGAACGGCAAAGACGAGATCCAGATTCACTCCGACAGCCCGCGCGCTCTCCTCGACGTCGACGCGACGATGCACGATCGCGGCGTGCCGTATCACGTCGGCGGAGGCGGGACGAACACCGTGCTCGACGTCGGAAAAGACAACGGCCTCGCGACGCTCACGATCGAGCCGAACGTGACGGTTCGCTTCGAAAAAGACGGGCAATTCATCGTCGGACATTTTTCGAACAACAACCCGCCCGAAGGCGTCCTCGTCGCGCAAGGCACGCAAGCGCAGCCCATCACGCTGACGAGCGCGCTCGCGGCGCCCGCGCCCGGCGACTGGATGGGCATTCTCTTCACGAACACGATCAGCGGTAGCGATCGGCTCGACTTCGTGAACATCGACTACGCGGGCGGCTCGTGCTCGTGCGTCGTCGGATGCATTCCGCAGAACATGACGAGCGACGCGGCGATCATCTTCTTCAATCAACCGCCCGACGGCATGATCACGAACACGTCCATCTCGCACAGCAAGATGCACGGGATCGATCGCGCGTGGGATGGAACGAGCACGCCGTCGTTCTTGAGCAACGTGACGTTCACCGACATCGCCGGCTGTCGCGAGACCGTTCCGCGCGACACGAACAACGCGTGCCCGCAAACGATTCCGTGTCCATGATCGTGCGCTAAACCGCTTTGCCCATCGCGTGGTAGCCCTTGTCCACGTAGACGACGGTGCCCGTGATGCCGGCGGCGAGCGGGCTGAGCAAGAACGCGGCGGTGTGACCGACGTCGTCCGACGTGATCGCTTCGGGGAGCGGCGAGTTCGCCTTCGCGTAGTCGACCATCGCGTCGATGATTCCGATCGCGCTCGCCGCGCGTGACGCCCAGGGGCCAGCCGAAATCGTGTTCACGCGAACGCCCCATTTTCGTCCCGCTTCGAACGCGAGCACGCGCGTGTCGCTCTCGAGCGCGGCCTTCGCGCTCGACATGCCGCCGCCGTAACCGGGGATCACGCGCTCGCTCGCCATGTACGTGAGCGAGACGAACGAGCCACCCGCGCGCACGAGCGGTCCGAGCTTCGAGACCATCGACACCATCGAGTACGCACTCACGCCGACGGCGCCGAGGTAACCCGCGCGCGACGTCTCGAGGAGCGGCTTCTTCACCTCCGATCCATTCGCGAGCGAGTGGACGACGATGTCGATCGGTTTCTCGCCGAAGTCTCGGACGAGCTGATGCGCGATTCCTTCGATCGTGTAGTCGCCGCGATCGGTGTAGCGCTTCGACGTCTTCACGTCCTCGGGGACGTCGGCCATCGTGTCGTATGCGGCGTCGAACGGATAGATCTTCTCGAACTCGAGGAGCTTGCCGTCTTTCATCTTGCGCGCTTCGTCGATCTTTCCGCGCGAGAGGAGCGTCGTGAAGATGTTGTACGCGGGCGGCCACGTCCCCACGCAGATCGTCGCGCCTGCTTCGGCGAGCGACTTCGCGATCGCGAATCCGAAGCCGCCGTCGTCCGCTACGCCCGCGACGAGCGCGCGCTTTCCCGTCAAGTCGATGCTCAACATGCGCGCAACTTACGTCGCGCGGGCACGCACGCTCAAGAGTGTGCGTTAGAATTCTGACGTCGCGCGCGCACGGCTGCGAAAAACACCGCCCACTGCGAATGGCACTGCACGTGCAAAGTGCGCGGCATGCTTCGAACGAACGCGCTCTTGCTCTCGCTTTTCTCGATCGTCGCGTGCGGTGGCGCGACGGTCACACAAACCAACGACGATGCCGGCACGGGCGACGCGAACGTCACGACCGACGCAGCCGTGCAGCCTGAGGCGAGCGTGGTGGACGCGGCAACGCCGCCCATCTCGCCGATGGACACGGCGCGCGCGCTCTTCGGTGCGGCGCAGTCGAATGGAAAGATCGTCGTCGTCGGAGGCGAAAACACGTTCAGCGTCGTTTCTGGCGCGGAGGTGTATTCGCCGCAGGCGAACTCGTGGAGCGCCGCAGCGACGCAAGCGTCGAGCGCGCGCTACGCGCTCGGGATGACGGCCGGAAACGACGGACTCGTGTACGTCCTCGGCGGCGCGGTCGGAAACGCGCAGCCGAACAACTCGGTGCTCACGTACGACGTCGTGAAGGACGCGTGGGCAACACCGCCGACGCTGCCGACTGCGCGCCTCGGTCTCGCCGCAGCGACGGCGCCCGACGGTCGCATCTTCGCGATCGGCGGACGCGACACGCAGGGCACGATGCTCGGCACCGTCGAGATCTTCGATCCAGCGAAGCAGTCCTGGTCGAGCGGCACGGCGATGCCGACGAGCCGCTTCGCGTGCGCCGCGGTCACGGGATCCGACGGGCGCATCTACGTGATGGGCGGACGCGATCAGAACAACGATCCGCTCGACGTCGTCGAGTCGATCGATCCGGTTTCGGGAACGTGGCAGACGGAAGCGTCGATGCCGTCGCCGCGTTTCTGGTTCGGGCTCACCGCGGCGAAGGATGGAAGCCTCTACGCGATCGGTGGGCTCGACACGGACTTCCTCGACACGGTCGACGCGTACGACGTCGCGCAGAAAAAATGGTCGCCACGCGCCAAGATGCTCGAGCCGCGCGGCTGGCTCGCGGTCGCGACGGGCGTCGATGGACGCATCTACGCGATCGGCGGATCGCCGCCCGGCAGCGGAAGCTTTCCGCCGCCCGCGCAAACGACGATGGTCTACACGGCGTCGACCAACACGTGGTCGTGGTGATTCATCATCCGACCTTCAAACCGTAGCCTCGCAAGATGCGCTTGGCGACGTTCGCCTTGTGCACTTCGTCCGCGCCGTCGTAGATGCGCGCGGCGCGCTCGAAGCGATAGAACGCGGCGAGCGGCGTGTCGTCGGTGATGCCGAGCGCGCCGTGGGTTTGCACGGCGCGGTCGACTGTTTTTTGCAAGACGTCCGCGACGAAGAACTTGAGCAGCGAGATCTCCTCGCGCGCCGCATACGAGCCCTCGCGATCCATTTTCCACGCGGCGTGGAGGATCATCAAACGCGACGCGTGAATTCCGGCGCGCGCGTCGGCGATCCACTCTTGCACCATCTGCCGCGTGCCGAGCGGTTTGCCCGGCTCGACCTCGCGCTTCGCCGCGCGCTCGCACATGAGATCGAACGCGCGCTCGCAGATGCCGACCCAGCGCATCGCATGGTGGATGCGCCCGGGACCGAGCCGCTCTTGCGCGAGGAGAAATCCGGCGCCTTCGTCACCGAGCCTGTTCGATTGCGGGACGCGCACGCTCTCGAAGCGGAGCTCGGCGTGACTGATCCAATCGTCCCCTGCATGGCCCATCACGGGGATGTTCCGCACGAAGCGGACGCCCGGCGTGTCCATCGGCACGATGATCTGCGTCGCGCGCGCGTGCGATGCGGCCTCCGGATTCGTCACGGCCATCACGATGCAGAACTTCGCGCCGTCCGCGCCGGTCGTGAACCACTTGTGACCGTCGATGACGTAGTCGCTTCCGTCTTTCTTCGCGGTCGTCGCGAGCCACGTCGGGTTCGAACCGGGTTTGTCCGGCTCCGTCATGCCGAAGCAGCTTCGGATTTTTCCTTGTGCGAGCGGCGCGAGAAATTCTTTTTTCTGCGCGTCCGTTCCGAACTGCATCAAGAGCTCCATGTTGCCGGCGTCGGGCGCCTGACAACCAAAGAGGTAATGACCGAGCATGCTGCGACCGAGCTCTTCGCTGACGCGCGCGTGCTCCATGAGCGAGAGCCCCATCCCGCCGTGCTCCTTCGGGAGCTGCGGCGCCCACAATCCCGCTTGTTTCACGTGCGATCGCGCGGCCTCGAGCTCCGTTCGAATGGCGCCGAACGATCCGCGCTCGCCGTAGAGGCGCTCGAGCGGATACGCGCGTTCCTTCACGATGGTGCGAATGCGCTCGAGCGTTTCCGCGAGCGACGCGGGGAGCGAGAAGTCCATGCGCGGATGTTACGCCTCGAAGTCGTGCGCTGCGATCACGACGAGCGAATCGCCTTTTTGCAGCACGCGCTCGCTCGCGTTGATGTGCGACTTCCCTTTTTCGTCCATCACCGCGACGAGCGTCACGTTCTTCTTTTTTTTCATCTCGACGAAGGCATCGACGAACGGTTTGCCGACGTATTTTTCCGGAACGCCGATGCGGCAGAATTTGTGGCCGTACTCGTACGACAGAAGCTCCGAGAAGACGTTGAGCGTGCCGCGGTTCAGCGCGGCTTGCGCGAGGAGAAACGCGCTGTGCTCGCCGCCGACGACGTAATCGTCGACCGCGCCGAGCGCGAGGTGCTGCGCGTACTCGCGACGATTGAGCTCGGCGCAGGTGTAACACTTCGGGTTGAGCTTCTCGACGGTGAGCGCCGCGAGGATCGTTCGCGCGTCGGCGTCGCGCTCGTTTCGTCCGCGCGTCGTGTCGCTCAAGACGATGCACGTCGACGCCTTCTCCACGCCGGCTTTCTTCAGCGCGGAGACTTTGGTGAAGTCGTCGTCGAGAAAGAGCACGCGCGTTCGCAAAGCGTTGTCGGCGAACGTCGGTTGGCCTTCGATGCGCGCGATCACGACGACCGGCATCGGATCGTCTTTCTTCGCGGCGTCGTACTCGCGGACGATGATCTCCGCCTTGCGATTCCAACCGCAGATGATGAGGTGGCTCTCGAGATCTTCCCAATCCATCGCGGCTCCTTCGTTGCGAAGTCGGTGAAGCACGGCGGCCGACACGCTGCCGGTGAACAAAGCGAACGTGCTCAACCCGACGAAGATGAGCACGAGCGAGACGATGCGACCGCCGAGCGTCGCGGGCGGCTCCGGCGTCGGTTGCGTCGCGAAGATCGAATAGAGGCTGAACCAGAACGCGTCGCCGAACTTCCGCATCGACGGATTCGTTCCGGACTCGAACGCGAGGAGCGCGGCGGTGCACGTGAGCGATGCGAGCAGGATGAAACCCGCGAGCCCGAGCGCGCGGCGCATCGTGCGACGGCGCGCGAATCCCGGCGTGGGCAAACGGCGCACGATCGACATGAGCAGCGCGACCCGAAGGAGTCGAAGCAAGCGCGCGGCGGGCCACGCGAGCGCGACACCCGGAATCACCGAGAGCACCGCGAGGAGATCCGACCAATGCTCGCGGAAGAACCGCGCGCGCGTCGTCGATGCAACGAACCGCACGCCGAGCTCGATCGCGAACACGATGCCGAACGCGAACGAGACCCACTCGAGCCACGGCGCGACGACGGCGATCTCCGTCACCGTGAGGCCGATCCACGCGAGGATGAGGAGCGCGACGGTGAGCTGCACCGACGGCCGCGCGAGCCACGCGCGGAGGTCCTTTGCGTCGCGGTGTTTGGGCGCTGCCACTGGCACGCGTTCTCGCACAAAACGGGGAAGAAACGCGAGCGACACCGCGTAACATCGTAGGATGGAGAAGTCCCCGCCGTATGCCTCCGCGCTTTGGGGTGGAGCCCTCGGCCTCGGCGTCGTGGTTGCGGCGCTCCTCATCGGGACCGGCGTGCGTGTCGCGTTCGCTCACGCGTCGGCGAGCGTGGTGAGCGCTGCGGTCACGAGCATCGCGCTCGTCGTGATCGCGTGGCGGTGGTCGCGGCTCGCAACGGGTGCGGCGATCGTCACGACGTTCGCGCTCGTGCCGCTCATCCTGCTCGGCGCGTCGTGGGTGCTTTCGGATCCACTCGTCGTGATGAGCTTTCGATGCGGCACGGGTGACATCGGCTTCCCGATCCTCGCCGTCGCGGTTGTTTTTCTCGGTGGGATGCTTGCGTTTCCGTTCGCGCTCTTCGCGAACAAGATGCATCGCGCGCTCGTGCTCATCGCGGCGGTGACGGTCGTCGCGAGCGCGATCACGTCCGTGTTCGGCGTGCTCTCGCTCCGCCGCCCCGAGCCCGACGCGTTCCGCGCGCTCTTCACGCGCGGCACGACGCTCGCGCCGGGCGGCACCGTCGTGCTCGGCTCGCGCACGTTCACGTGGGATACGCGCGTGACTCCCGCGGCTGCGATGGGCGAACGACATTGCAGTCTACACGCATCGGACGGCGACGAGCGCATCGAGGTGATGAACGGCGATGTGTGTCCGCGATTGAATCTTCTCCTCGATCCAACGTCCGACTTGGTGTTGGTCTCGATCGATGGCAACGCCGATGGCGTCGCTTGGTTCGGTCGGGGCAGCACCTATGGACGCAATCTCGTCATCTCGGATTTTCCCGATCGGCTCGGCGCGCCGCGCGCGTGGGTATTCGGTGGAGTGGGTGGGTTCGTGATCGCGGTGTTTGCGTTCACGCGCGCCATCGCGGCGCGCAGGCGCGCGAAGAACGTGCGCGCCATCGAAGCGGCTCACGTCGGCGCGGGTTGGGTGAAGGTCGACGACGCACCACCGCGCCACCTCCCAGAGCTCGCAACGCACGCACCCGGTCCCGTCGTCGTGCTCGACGCGCGCGCCGTGACGAACGCGAGCTACCGCGACGACGGCGCGCCGGTTGAGCTGCGCGTCGCGCTCGCATCGCGCGAATCGCTCCGCGCAGCGGAGTACGCACGTGCCATCGCATGGTCGTGCGTGGCGATCGCTGCGGCGAGCGCGTCGTCGATGCCGCTCTGGACGTCGCGGCTCTTTGGGCTTTTGTGACGGTCTTGTGCAATAACGAACGCGAAATGCTTCGCCGTCTTCTTCTCGGAATGTTCTTCATCCTCGCTCCTGCGGGCGACGCGCGCGCGGACGCCGTGAGCTTCGGCGCACACGATGTGCGCACCGTGTTCTTCATCTCGAAGAGCGACGACAAGAGCCGCGTCGACTACGGCATTCGCCTCAACGAGCACTGCGCGCCGACGGGCGACGACGCCGTGTATCCCTACTGGCACGAGTTTGACTACAACCCGCCGCACACGCACACGCTCAACATGTTCGAGTACGTGCCGTACGGATTCTCCGAGCAGCGCCTCGTGCACCGAACGCAGAGCGGTGGAGACCAACTGATTCGTCTCAAGCAGCTCGATCGTCCGATCCTCATCACGACGAAAAAAGAAGCGGACGGATCGTGCTCGGCCATGGCGCGTGCGCGCGTCGGCGGCGTCGAAGGCGCGCAGCTCGTCAGCGTCTATGCGAAGCTCGCAGGGCCCATGTCGGTCGACTACATCGACATCAAGGGCAAGAACCTGGCGAGCGGCGCCGACGTGACCGAGCGTGTCCACAAGTAGGCGTTTTAGGCCGTTTTAGCTGCGATTTCGGATCGCGACCCATAGCGTCATCGGCATGAAGCTGACGCCGTTTCTCCTCGCCTGTCTCTGCGCGTGTGGATCGAGTCACGATTTTGAAAACACCGGCGACGACGCGGGCGGCAGCGCCGACGGCGCGACCACGAATCCGAAGAACGACTCCGGCACGACGACGCCGAAGAACGACGCCGGCACGCAGCAAGGAAGCGACGCGGGCGGGACGACGGGACAACCCACGCTCGAGATCGTCTCCGGCAACGGCGGCACGGTGCCTTCGGGATGGCCGACGACGGATCCGCTCCGCGTGCGCGCGCGCGATGCGCAAGGCAACCCCGTCGCGAACGCGCAGATCAGCTACACGGTCGGCGCGGGTCAGAGCCTCCATCTCCAGATGAATGGCTCGCAGTACGCGACGACCGACACGGATGGCATCGCGGCCGTCACGTACAGCGCGTTTCCGCTCGATCAAAACAAAGGCGACGAGATCGACACGGTCACCGTCCAATGGAATTCGCTCTCGGTCGCGTTCACGGTGATCATCACGCAAGTGCCGTTCGGACAGTGGGCAGCGCCGCCGCTCTTCGACATGAAAATTCCGGACACGTCGCCCGAGCTCGGCGAGATGAAAGCCGGAACGACGGTGACGGGCGCGATTCAAGGCGTCGCGGTGTTCCAACAAGGACCGCTCTACGGACAAGGCGTTCCGTCGTGGGGTTTCCGCATCACGGACTCGAACGATTTGCTGACGACGTCACCCGTGTCGTGCGTCGGCGCCTCTGGGACGACGCTCGCGGACTCGCAAGGCAACATGTCGTGCGATCTCGTCGTGCCGAGCAAGCCGGGCGACTACTATTTCCAGATGCTCGCCGCGGGAACGATCAAGTGGAGCGGGCACGTGAAGGCGATTCCCTGACTCACGGGCACGTCTTTGGCGGCGCGGTGCAATCCGTTTGGGTCGTGTTGCACCAGTAGCCGCCGTAGCATCCATTCGGCTGACAATCGGACGCGGACGCGCTGCACGCTTTGCAACCGGCGTCGATGGTGGGCCCGACGAGCGCGCCGCACACGTTCGTCGTGCTCCCGTCGGTCGTCGTCGCGCCGGTGCCGCCGAGATCGACGTCCGTTCCGCACGCGAAGAGGAAGATCGTGACGAGCGCGAGCCGCACTCAGGGATCGTACCCCAAGAGAGCGCGAACGCGACCCGCGTGAGGGCTCTTCGGGTATGCGGCGAGGAAATGTTTTCCCGCGCGCTCGGCGCCGTCGTGGTTTCCCTCGTGGACGAGCGCGTCGATGCGCACGACCTCGGCTTCTTGCGTGAACGCGCCACCAGGGTATTCGCTCTCGTATGCGTCGACGAGCTTCTTTGCGCGCGATGCGTCACCCGCGGTGAGCGCTGCGCGCGCGTGATCGAGCGCGGCGATTTGATCGTTCAGCGAGGCGGACGCGACGGGACGCGACGGCGCGACGTGCGCGGTCGTCGTGTTTTGGTCGGTGGTCTGCGGGAGCTCGATGACCGCGTTGTTCGTCGCGATTGGTGGAGTCACCTCTGCGGGCGCGACGTGTTGCGCGATGGCGATGGCGTGCGTCTCGGGCGCGCGATGACGCACGGCGTATCCGACGCCGAGGCCGATCGCAGAGAGCGCGACGACGGACACGATCGTCCACTTCGCCATCGCGAGCCAGCCGGCCGCAACGGCTTTCGGCGCGATGGATCCGCCGACGGCCGCGCCTCCCGCGACGATGGCGCCGCCCGTCACGCCGAGGAGCGCGAGCGTCTTGTCGCGCGCGGCGGACGAGGGTCGCTCGTCGTCCCACGACTGGAGGAGCTCGCGCTCGAGGTCCGTCGTGTCGGGCGACGCGAGCAAACGCACCGGATCGCTCATCGCGTCCCTCTTCCGAGTTGGAGCTCGGTCACCGCGAGCTGAAATGCTTCACGCGCGCGACGCAAACGCGACGCCGCCGTTCCGACGGGGATGTCCAACACCGACGCGATCTCCACCGACGTCATTCCTTCGAGCTCGAACAAAACGAACACGGTTCTCAAGTCCTCCGTCATGCCCGCGAGCACGCGCTCGAGGAGCTTCTTGCCTTGCGTTTGCTGCGCTGCTGCTTCGGGATCGGGCGCTTCGTCGACGCTGTGCGCCAGCGCGCTCTCGTCGGCTTGTTCGCGGCTGCGCGAAATCGATCGGCGCGCATTGGCGGCGACGCCGCGCGCAGTCGAAAACAAAAACGCGCGCTCGCTGCCCGTGGCGATCGCGTCGAGCTTTTGCGACGCGATCAAGAAAACTTGCTGCGCCGCATCATCCGCGGAGCTCGCGGGCACGCCGAGCGCGCGGACCGAACGCCAGATGAACTCGAAGTTGGCCGTCACCATGTCGCGAATGCGCGCGTCGTGCGCCGCCGTCCGCGCGGCGCGCGACACCACCGCGCTTTCGGGCGCGGGTTCCTCCCGCTGCTGGAGCGGAATGAACGTATTGGGCGACGACACGGCGAACATCATAGCGCTGCTCGAAAGAATGTCCGTTCGTGTCCCAGCCGATCACCAAATCTCGAAACCAAGCCCTGCGCCAACGTGCCCCGTGAACGTTTGGACCTGAAAAACCGTCTGATTCGGCTCCAGAAAGAAGCGGTCTTGCACGAGCGCGATGCCCGCGCTGCCGCCGAGCTCGGCGAAAATCGGCCCGACGATGCGCACGCGGAGCGCGAGCGCGAGCGATACGTCGACCCACGGACGCGTCGCGGAGCGCTCGGGCGTGACGCCTTCGCCGTGCGCGTCGATCACGCCGAAGTGCGAACGAACGCACGCATGCGCGCGGACGCGACCCGCACGCCCGACGACGCAAAAGTCGACGGCCCCCGCCGTCCACGTGAAGTCGGCGCCGCCGCTCGACGAGTCGAGCGCGCTCTGTCCCGCGCGCTCGAAGCGCAGCGCACCACCAACGGCGACGTGCTCGCCGAGCGCGCGCGTGACCTCGAAGAAAACGGGCACCGCGAAGAGCGGATTCGGCGACACGCCAAACACGGCCTCGCCATCCGCGCCCGCTCCGACCGACCACCGCCTCTTCGATGGCGCGAGCGTCTGCGCATCATCATCCTCGCTTTCGCTCTTCGTGGACGTGGTCGTCGACGTGGACGTGGACGTCGATGTGCTCGTGTTCGCGCTCGTGCTCGTGTTGTTCGTCGTGTTGCTCGTGTTGTTCGTGCCCGTCGCGTTCGTGTTCGTCGCGCTCGTGCTCGCCATCGGATTGAGCGCGAGGGCCGCGACGAGACCGAGCCCGGAGATCACGTCGTCGCACGATGCGCCCGTCACGGCGCGCTCGGTCGTCGTTCCGTCCGCTTCGCGGAGCTCGATGCGCCCGCTCATCTTCGCGCCGCGCGGATCGACGTGCACCACGAGAGCGCGCGTCGCGCTCTCATTGGGCGCAGCGAATCGAACGCGCGGGCTTCGCGCGCGCACTTCGGACACGAACGCATCCGCGCCGCCGCACCGCGACGATTGATAATCGAGTCGCACGGGCGCGTCCGATTGTGCGAACGCACGCCCCGACACGAGCACGATGCACACACCGAAGCTCCGAATTCGCCGCACCGATCTCGGCGCAGCCTAGCACCAACTTAGTTCGTGAGTGTTCCGTCCGCCTTCACGACGAAATGGAAATACGAGTCAGCCTTGAGCGTCTGGTAGTCGATCATGTCGCAAACGATCGCACCGTCGCTGCGCTGGTTGAAGAGACCGAAGCCATAGTCCTTGATGACGACGTGAGCGGCGCGCCGCCGTTTCCGATGATCACCTCGCGCGGATACGGCGTCTTGTAGTGGCCGTACGTGTGCGAGTGCCCGACGATCTCGAGCGTGTACGGGTAACCGCTGATGATCGTCTCCGACGGCGATTGCCCCGGAGCCGCCGGGCTCGCGTCGGGCGGCTCGTGACGAACGACGAACGTGTACGTCGTCTTCTGCGCCATCACGGTCGAGAGCCAGCTCGACTGCGTCGCTGTTCCACGCGTTCGCCGCGATGAAGACGAACTTCGCGGTCCACGAGTTGTTCGTCGCGTTGACGTTGATCGAAGTAGTACGGGAGCGTCTTTCCGATCGGCCGGAGGAGCTGGTTCATGAACGCCGTGTAGTTCGCGGTGATCCCGTTCGTCTTACCAGTGCCGCAATTCGAACTCCGTCGAGCCCGTGCACTCGTGGTTGCCCATCGCGGGGAATTCGATGCCCGAGTAGTTCTTCGCGCGCCGACGTGTAGAGCGCGAGCTGCGCTGACGCCGTGCTCTCCGATGCCGCTCGACGCGAATTGGTAGTCGCCCGTCGCGATCGACGAACGGCGGCTTCGGCGTTGAACGCCTCGATGTCCTGGAAGATCTTCGTGATGATCGCCGTCGGGTAACCGGAGGTGTCGTCGTAGTTCGCGGGGCGCGTGTCGCCGACGACTGCGAAGAGGAGCGCTCGAGAGCGTTCCGCCGTTGGGACCGATGTTGCCGGTCGACCGTCCGCCGCCTTCGTATGGGACGCCCGCGTCGGATGGCTCGGGGTGGCCGGCGTCCGCGGAGATCGGCCGCACGAGTCCGCTCGGGACGCACGCTTGCGCCGCGTTGCCGTCGAACGTCGTCACCGGTCGTGCAGTCCCCGCTCGAGCACGAGCCACCCTGCGCACGGCGGCATGCAGAACGAGTCGACGCCGAGCTGCACGCACATCGCTGTTGCTCGCAGTCGCTCCCGCTCACGCACGTGGTGCATGTGGGCCGCCGTCGCGACCGCCGCAGTCCGAGCCGCTGTCTCCGCCCGAACCACCATCTTGCGCGCACGCTCCCGCAACGACAAGACCGATCGAAACCAAACCGAGAATGACTTCGAAGCTTACGTTGTGTTCAATGTCTCGTCGCGCGCCGAGCGATCATTGAGACGACGCGTCCCTGACCCTTATCGCCCAGAAGCCGCACGCGCGAGGCTCTTTTTTCGGCGTGTCGCAGCGCTCGATGACAAACCGAAGTACTCCCCGGGTTTCACGCAGACGCCGTCGCCGAGAGCGGGATCGCCATCTCGACGACCCACTCTTCGTCCATGTCGCTCGAGTCGTTGATCGTTCCGTCGGTGTCGCAGCCGACGCGCACGCCGCTCTCCCACGACGTGTCGAGCTTCCCTCGGCCGTTGGCGCGTTCCGTCGGTCACGACGCACTTCGGCGACACGTCGATGGCCTACTCCGTTTCCGTGCGCGCGAGATCGTCAGCGAAACGAGTCGTCGAGCCATAGCGGGCCGTCGGGCGAGTCGCGCGCGTGCGGATGTCTTCGTCGGCCGCGTAGAGCGCGAGGTAGAGCGCCCGTCCTCCCACCATGCGCGCTTCGGAGAGGACGTGCGCGCTCGCCCGACGCGAATGAAATGCGCCGGTGCGCGCGGGGCCGGGCGACGAGAGCCATGCCGTCGTCGTCCGTCTCGCCGTCGATGACGAGCTTCGACGTGACGTGCGGAATCGCGAGCGCCGGCGCCGCTTCGATCGGCGTGGGCTTTTGTGGAGCACGGCGAACGTGACCACGGCGATCGTGAGCACCACGCTGACCGCGCCGATCGTGCGAAGGGATGCCACGCGGTCGACGAGGTCGGTCATGGGACTAGCTCGCGGGCGCCGCGACCTCGGCTGCTTCCGCGACCTTCATCCACATCGCGCTCTGCTCGCCCGTGTAGACGAGCGTCTGCCCTTGGAAGAACTCGAACGCGTATCGCGCGAAGACGCTCGACTCGCTGCGACGCACTTGGGTGACTTTGCCTTCGAGGATGAGCGGCTCGCCCATCTTCGCGAGCGCGCGAAATCGCGCGTCGTAGATGCGACCGCCGTAACCGATCCAACCGTCGCGGTGTTTCAGATCGAGCACGTAGTACGCGTGAACGAAACCGACCATCCCGGTCATGTGCACCATGAGCCCGCCCGACACGTGCTGCGGATGCTTCACCGGATGCGCACGTTGCTCCCGCGTGAGCGGAAGATCCGGCGCGGCGGGCATGCGACAGCGGACGAAATGTTTCTCGCGATCGATGTGGAGGATCTCGTCGATGAGGAGCCCGCCGGGGCCGTAGGGACAGTCGGAGACGAATTCGGGATCGAGGGGCATGGGTTGCGCGGCGGGATGTAGCACGAACCGTTCGTCACGGCGCGGGCGCTTCGCGATCGGCTGCGTCCATCACACCCGCGAGCAAATGCACCAAATCGAATCGCTCGCGCGCGGTGGGCGCGCCTTCGAGGTTCACGTGCACGATGACGGGCGAGACGAGCGCTTGCGCGACGGCGCCTTCGGGCGCGTCGTGAACGAGCCAATGCGTTTCGCTCGGCGGGATGACGGTGTCGCCCTCGCCATGCAAGAGGAACACTTGCGCGCGGAGGCCGGCGAGCGCGTCGTGCGGAGAGACGCGCTTCATCTCGCCCTCGTGGCTTTTGATCACGCGCTCGATCTCGGGGCGCAGCGCATCTTCGCGGTGATCGAAGACGAGCTGCATCTTCGCTTGCGCCGGGAGGCTGAGCTTCTTCGCGATGTCCTTTGCTTCGTCGAAATTTTCCCAGAGCCACGCCTTGAGCGCGTCGCGCGCGATCGGAACGTCGCGGCCCTCGAAGAACGAATCGACGAACATGTAGACGAAGACGACAGCGCCGTAGTCGTGCGCGTGCGTGTGCACGAGCGAACCGTCGGCGTCGGTGATTTGATCCGTGATGAAGAAGTTCGCGAGCCGCTCGAGATCGTCGTGCGCACCCACGCCAACGACGAACTCGATCGCGGGCGCGTACTCCGCGTCGGACGCGGCGAGCAGCGAGAGCCCGCCCGCGAAGCTGAGACCGAGCACGCCGACGCCGCTTCGGTGCACGCGCTCGCGGAGCTTCAGTGCCGCGCGCCCGATGGTGTGAATGCTCTTCGGATCGATGTGGTAGTCGGCGATCTCCTTGAGCTCCGGCGTGAGCACGACGACGCCCGCCGACGCGATCGCGCGCGCGAACTTCTGCATGCGCGGCTCGTCGATGCCGAGGTGATGCACGCCGTGACAGACGACGATGCCCGGCGCGTCCGTCATGTCCTTCGGGACGTAATAGCGACCGCGCCGCGGCCCCGACGGCGTCTCGACTTGCGTGTCCTCTTCGGCGATGTCGTGCATGCCGAATCGCGCGAGCCCCTTCGGCTCGCTCCCGTCGCCGGTGAATCGGAGGAGGAGCGCCGCGGCGCGCGCGTGCGTGTACGCGGGCTGCGCGCCGAAGAGGATGGCGAGCCCGAGCGCGATGGCGACGAAGCGGAACGCGCGACGAAGTTTCGAGAGGAGGGTGCGCAAATGGACGATGTGGAATCTACCGCGTTTTGGGCGCCGGTCGCACAGCACCGCCGTGACAGCGGCTGAGGCGGTACGGAGGCGGAGACGGAGACGGAGGCGGGGACGGAGACGGAGACGGAGGCGGACGCGGGGCGGAGGCGGGGATGCGCGAGCGCATACATCGACGCTCGCGGGCGCGCTGCAGCAAATGTATGCTCAATCAATATGTATCTGCTATGCATGCGTACCGTGCTCGACTTGACACGCATATCAGGCGCTCATATATATATGCTGAATCAATGGCGACGTGTTCGCGACAGCTCGAGCTTCGGTTTCACTCGCGTGGCGGCAAGCGCAGAGGTGCGGGGCGAAAGCCCAACGGTGTACGCGCGGGCGTTTCGCACCTTCGACGCGACGCGTTCGCGCGCACGTTGCCGGTTCACGTGACGATGCGGATGGGCAATCACGTCTACAACCTGCGCTCGCGTCGCGCGTTCTCCGTGATAGCGCGCGCGATGACGAAGGCGGCGGACCGCTTCGGGATGAGCATCGTGCGCTTCTCGGTGCAGGGAAACCACGTGCACCTCATCGTCGAAGCGGAGACGAGCGACGCACTCTCGCGCGCGATGCAGGGCTTCACGATTCGCGTCGCGAAGGGGCTCAACAAGATGATGCGCAAGCGCGGTCGCGTCGTCGGCGATCGGTATCACGCGCATGTGCTTCGTTCGCCCACCGAGGTGCGTCGCGCCGTGCGTTACGTGCGAGACAATCACCGCAAACACGCCGAAGAGCGCGGTGAAGCGCTCTCGCGTACTTTCGTCGATGCGATCGCGCTCGAAGGTTCGTACGTCGCGCTTCCCGAGGCGCGCACGTGGCTTCTTCGTGCGGGTGCATCGCCGCCGTGATGCGCGGCGCCGATGGGATCGCGGTGATAAGCTGACGCATGCGCCTGCGGGCTCTCAGCGCGACCCTCCTCGTTTACGGCGCGGTTGCGAACATCGCGCACGCATCGAGCGCGACTGACGCGGCGGATGCGAAGCTCATCGAAGCGTGTGGTCGCGATCTCACGCCCGACGCGAAGTGCGAGCCCGTGACGGATGCGCGTCGCGCTCTGTGAGTCGACACCGCGACGCTCTATGAATCCGCGTTTGCGGACGACCCGGTGCGCACGACGATGCGTGCGGCGTTCGCTGCCAGCCGAGCGGGTGATTTTGTGCGCGCCGTTCGCGACTACGAGCGATTCATCGCGTCGAGCTACGCGTCCGAGACGACCTTGAAGACGCTCGAGCAAACGAATCGAACCGATTATCAACGGCGCGTCGATTTCATCGCGCTCGCGCTCGCCGAGGAGGCCACGACCGCATATGCCTTCTTCGATTACGGCGCAGCCGCAGAGGTGAACCTTCGCATCGCGACGCATCCTCGCCTTCCACTCGAGAAGCGCGTGGATGGCGGGAAGAACGCGCTGTTCCTTTTCAGCGCGCTCGGCAATCGCCCAAAGCTACTCGCGGCGAATGCCACGTTGCAAAAATGGACCATGACGCCAAACATCCGAGCAAACGTCGATTACATCGTTGCGAACTTCGAGTACGGCGTAGCGCCGGGGAGCAGCAACGCTATCAACGCGCTGTCGACCTCTTATAACATCTACAACGGCCATAGCGTCGCCGCGAAATATTTGGTCGAAGCCGCGTGGCGCATTGCGCGGATCAAGAAGGCCGCGGGCGATGCGGGTCATCACGATTGGTACAAGAACACGGTCAATGCGTGGACGCTGCTCCACGACACGGCGCCCGCCGACGCAAACCGATCACCGTTCAACGACTACGCCGCCGAAGCGGAGTTCGTTCCGCTCGACGAGGAGATTCGCGCGAGTTTCGATTACGACACGGGACATGAGCAGTACGTGAAGCTCTACCCAGGGCAAATCTTCAGGTCACTCAATCCGGTTGGCGCGCCGGTCCGACCAGGCGCATACGAAGATGATGCGAAGAGCGCGTATGCGTTCGGCAACAAACTCCAGCACGTCCTCGAAACGTACCAGTCGCTTGATTGGTCGCCGGCCGCGCTTGCACGCATGGGCACGCTCTATGACTCCTTACGCACGGGACTTTATTATTGCGGTGGAAGTCAGTTTCATTACTTCACACCGCAGCAGCAGGCGCAGATGACCGCGATGCGAAATAGCGGGAACCCCCTTCTCATCGATGCCGCCGATGCGATGGAGGCTTCGATCAGACACGGTTGGCGCGCTCGACGTGACGCCGAGATCGACGGCGCCGATGTCGTGATGATTCGCTATTACGCGCAATCGGCCTCTTTGGCGAAAACCTACAACGTTCATGACGCGTGGACCGCGCACGCCTTGAATCGTCTTGCGTATCTCACGGGCATCATCAGCGACCGCGAGATGGCGACGTACGTAAACAACACGAGCAGCCCACTCCATCCAGCAGCGAAGCGTCTCGTGTACTCCGATGGGATGTACCTTCGCATGCGTGCCGCGCTGCCGATCGCGGAACTACCGAACGGCGTCGCTCCCACTCGCCCACTCCCCTCACCCTGACCTCACACCCGAACGGGACCTCCATCCGGTGCTCGCGCCATGCGCGGTCGCCTCTCGCGATCTTCTTTTCTGCGAGCTCGTGCATCATCATGTTGATCGGCCAGAATGCGACGTTCTGAATCCACGAGTTGCCGAAGTCGTAGCGCTTGCGGAGCGAGCGCATCGAGTACATCTCGCGCTACGCGCGTATCCATCCGCGGCGGAGCTCGTCGCGCGTCATGTGCTTCGGGACAAAGAACGGCGCGCCGGTGTCGTCGTCTTGCGAGAGCCACCAGCGATCTTTCGTGAGCCGCTCTTCCTTCTTTGAGGCGCTTGTACAAACGTCGACACGCTGCAGAACTCGCACGGGAACGGGCAACCGCGCGTCGTCTGGACGACGTCGAACGGCACGTATTTCAGCGACTTCACGAGATCGCGCCGGGAGTGGAAGCTTCTCGAGCGCGGGCCACTCTACGTGTTTGTAGACGTTGCGATGCATGAGCGACGTCGATGCTTCTGCCAGAGAAACCCCCAGCTTCGCCGGAGGGCACCGCGTCGCCGTGCTTGGAACGTGCGATGACGTGAACGAACTGGACTTTCCAGAGGCGCGCAAGTGGTCGAGACTCGTTCGTGATGATGTTCCGGCAAGCCCCGATTCACCACGCCGTGAAAGGCGGGCACGTGATGTGGGGACCATTCCCCGCGCGGTGGGGCGTGCTCGGGATGGCGATCGCGTTCGGGTTCGTCGGCGCGATGATGGTGCTCATCACGCTGCAGCATCAGCGCTTGCAATGTCCGGAGACGGGCACGTGCACGGTCGACGGGCGTCCGGCATTTCCGCGCGAATCGATCCAGCGCGTCGACGTCGTCATCGAGATCGGATCGAAGAACTCGAAGACCGGCGTCCTCGTCATCACGCTCGAGCGCAATCGAACGTGGCGCTTCATGCGCGTCGACCCCGACGACGCGAACGAAGCGGCTCGAACGATCCGCGCCGCGCTCGCGTCTCACACGCCGATCGACGTCGATCTCCACAACCCGAGGTTTCTCGGGTTCGTCGGCGTCGCGGGCGTCATCGCGTTCTTCGTGTTCATGGTGATCGCGTTCGCGAGAATGGGTCACTTCGATTTGATCGTGTCGCGCGACGGACAAACGCTCTACGTGCGGCGGAGCCTGTTCGGAATTCCACTCGGCACGCGAGAGGTCCCGCTCGCGCGCGTCGAGAGCGTCGGAGTCGAACGGACCACGATCTCGCCGCCACTCCGCGGGCGGTACGAGGTGCCCACGCCCGCCGCGCGCTTGGTGCTCCACTATCGCGGCGGCACGACCACGCCGATCACCAGCGCGCACTTCCCCGGTCACGCTCTTCACTTGCGTGCTGCGTGGGCGCTGCGCCGCGCGACGGGCGTCGAGGACGACGCGCGCGACGACGCCGAGCTCGCAAAGATTCCAATGCGCACGACGCCGATGGGTCAACGCATCGGCTTCGCGTGGGCGGGCGTCACGACGGGGTCGCTCGTCGGGCTCCTGCTCTTCGGCGTCACGATGATCGCGCTCAAGCAAACGTCCATGCGCGACAACATCGAGATGTGGATGTTCTTGAGCGGCGCGATCCCCGGCGCCATCGGCGGCGCGGCAGTCGTGCTTCACGCGACGCGGACGCGACTGCCGCGTTAGGCAAGCCTCTTGCGGATCGCAAAGAAGATCACGCAACTCAGCACGATCGATCCGGCGGCGACGGCCCACTCTCCGCGCTCCGCGCCGCTGACGAGAACGAGCGCGACGGCGATCGTCGGAAACGCCGACCACGAGTCGCGCGGGCGCAGATCGCGCTCGCGTTTGAACGCGAACTTCACGAGCGCGAGCGCGACGAGGAGATATTGCATCACGACCGAGAGGCTCGAGAGCGCGAGCAGCTGTCCGAGGCTTCCGAGCGAAATCAAAATCGCGACGAGCAGCCACGTGACGCCGAGCGCGGGCAGCGGAACGCCGTTCGGGGTGACGAGACCGAAGCGCGTGCGCGGGACGAGCGCGGAGAGAAATCGCGGCGTCGTCGCGACCATGCCGAAGCAGATGCCCATCGCGCTGATGCTCGTTCCGATCGAGACGATGCGACCGAAGCCTTTTCCGCCGTACGCATCGCCCATCGCGACGAGCGGCGCTTGCGAGCCCGCGAGATCCGAAACGCCCGCGACTGCGCCGCGCTGCAAGAGCAAATAGAGGACGGTCGAGAGCGCGAGCGATCCGAGCACCGCGACCGGAATCGTCCGCGAGGGATCGCGCGCTTGACCCGCGAGCACGGGGACGATTTCGAAACCTTGAAAGACGAAGACCGCGGTGAGCGCCGCGCGGCCCCAGTGGACTGCGTGCCAATCGGTCGTCGCCGTCGTCGCGCCGTGTCCGTGGACGAAGCTCGCGATGATCGCGAGTGCGATGAGCGGGAGGAGCTTGAGCACGGTGAGCGTGTTCCACACGCCGGCGGAGACGCGAATGCCCGTCGCGGCGATGAGCGAAAGGAGCGTGAGCAGCGCGACCGCCGCGACGTGAACGCCGAAGTCGCCGAACGGAAGAACCGCCGACATGAAGCCGGTCATCACGCTGCCCATCGAGAAGAGCGCGGCGACGTACGCGAGCCATCCGACGACGAAGCCCGCGAGCTCGCCGAACGCGGCGCGAGCGTAGAGGACGGGGCCGCCGTCTTCGTGGAAGCGCGCGCCGATCGTGGCGACTGCGAGCGCGACAGGAAGCAGCGCGATGCCCGTCACGCCGACGACCGCGACGCTGGACCACCCCGGCGCGAGCGCGGCGATCTTGTTTGGCGTGAAGAAGATTCCGACGCCGACGATTCCGTTCACGCCGAGCGCGAGGAGCGACAAGGCGCCGAGCGGGCGCGAGCTCGAGTCGTTGGGCACGCCGCACCATAACATCGGCGCTATGATCGCGGCGTGGACAGGCTCATCCTCGCGGGCGACGCGGCGGCGATTCTCGATCGGCTCGGGATCAACGCGTACGGGAAGCGCGCGGACGGTCGCGTGACGATCGACGGGTGGGCGCACGCGAACGGAAAGCGCATCGCGTTCAGCTACGAGGTCGACGAGGATTTGTCCCCGGACGAGCTCGCGGAGCGATGCGCCGCGAAGGTGCGCGACGCGATCGGAGCGCAATAGTGCTCGGCGGAATTTTCGTCGGCGGCGCGGGCTCGCGGATGAACGGCGTCGCAAAAGGAACGCTGCGCACAGCGGAGGGCGACACGATCGTCGAGCACATCGCGCGCGCGATGCGCGACGCGGGAGTCGAGCCGGTGCTCGTCGGGACGCGCGCGGAGTACGGAGCGATCGGGATTCGCGCGATCGCGGATGCGGCGCAAGGCGCGGGGCCGCTCGGCGGGCTCGTCGCGCTGCTCGAAGCCGCGCGCGGCGACGACGCAATCGCGATCGCGTGCGACATGCCGCACGTGACATCGGAGCTCGTGAAGAAGCTCGCGACCGCGCCGCGCGCACCCGTCGTCGCGCCGAGACGCGAAGGACGATGGGAGCCGCTCTTCGCGCGATACGACGCGGGGCGCGTGCTGGAAGTCGCGCGTGCGCGGTGTGCGCGTCGCGAGCTCGCGCTTCAGGGTTTGCTCGACGAGGTGGGCGCGGTGGCGCTCGCGATCGACGACCGCGAGGCGCGCGCGCTCGTCGATTGGGACACCCCTCGCGACGTGACGATGGATGTCAAGACACAGAGCGCCGAGCATGCGATCGTCACGTTCGACGGCGCGCAGAGCACGACGCGCATGGACCGCGTCGCGATCGAAGAGCCTCTCGAGATTCGCATCGGGCGCGAGCCGCTCTGTGTGACGATGCGCACGCCCGGCGACGACGTGGATCTCGCAGCGGGATTCTTGCTCGGCGAAGGCATCGTGCGATCGCGCGACGAAATCGCGTCGATCGCGCCGAGCGGACCGCACGCCGTGTCCGTCGAGCTCACGGAATCCGCGCGCGCACGGGCGACGCCGCGGCGATTCTTCGTCACGTCGAGCTGCGGCGTCTGCGGCAAGGACTCGATCGATCGCGTGCGCGCGCTCATCTCTCCGCTCGAGACCGATGTTCGCGTGAGCGCGCGCGCCATCGCCGCGATGCCCGACACACTGCGCGCTGCACAAAGCGTCTTCGATCGAACCGGCGCGCTCCACGCGGCGGGTCTCTTCGATGCATCCGTCACGTCTTCTAGCGAGCTCGTTCGATTCGCCGAAGACGTCGGCAGGCACAATGCGCTCGACAAGGTGCTCGGCGCGGAGTTTCTCGCGGGCCGCGTTCCGCTCTCGCGCCAGGTAATCGTCCTCAGCGGGCGCGTCGCGTTCGAGCTCGTGCAGAAAGCGGCGCTCGCGGGCGTCGCGATCATCGTCGCCATCGGCGCGCCGACATCGCTCGCGATCGAGCTCGCGGAGAGCGCGAACATCACGCTCGTCGGCTTCGCGCGCGGCACGCGCTTCAACGTCTACACCGAACCGAGTAGGGTCACTTCGCGATGAAGCTCCGTATTCGCGGCAACTCGATCCGTCTCCGGCTCGTTCAAGGCGAGGTCGCCGCGCTCCGCGAGGGGCGCGCCGTCGAAGAGTCCGTCGCGCTCGCGCCATCGCGATTCGCCTATGCGATCGTTCGCGCGGCAGTTCCTAGCGTTTCGGTGCGTTTCGCGGACGCGCGCCTCGTCGTGGAAGTTCCCGAGCAGGTCGTCGCGGATTTTTGCGACACCGATCGCGTCGGCTTCGACGCGACGTGCGGCGACGTGAAGGTGCTCGTCGAAAAAGATTGGCAGTGCCTCGCCCCGCGCGACGAAGACGAAGGCGACGCATACCCGCATCCGCGCGCACAAGAGACATGAGCGATCTCCACACGAAGAAACCGCCCGAAGAAGCCGCGGGGATCGCCGCGGCGATCGCGAGCCTCGAGATGGCGCGGCCGATGGGCCTCGTGCGCGGCGCACGCACGCTGCTCAAGGTGAACCAGATCGGCGGCTTCGATTGTCCGGGTTGCGCGTGGCCCGAGCCGGAGCGCGAGCGCAGCACGTTCGAGTTCTGCGAGAACGGCGTGAAGCACGTCGCCGACGAAGCGACGCGCCTCCACCTCGACCGAGAGTTCTTCGTTCGGCATTCGATGAAGGAGCTCGCGGCGCAATCCGACGAATGGCTCAACGCACAAGGCCGGCTCACCGAGCCGATGCTTCTTCGCAAAGGCGGCGATCGGTACGAGCCCATCTCGTGGGACGACGCGTTCGATCTCGTCGCAGAGGAGCTCGCGAGCGGCTCGCCCGACGAAGCGATCTTCTACACGTCCGGACGCACGAGCAACGAAGCCGCGTTTCTCTATCAGCTCTTCGCGCGGCAGCTCGGGACGAACAACCTGCCCGACTGCTCGAACATGTGTCACGAGTCGAGCGGCACCGCGCTGCGCGAGGTCGTCGGCGTCGGCAAAGGCACGGTGCACCTCGAAGACTTCGAAGTCGCCGATGCGATCTTCGTCGTCGGGCAGAATCCGGGATCGAATCATCCGCGCATGCTCACCGCGCTCGAAGCGGCGGCGCGGCGCGGGTGCAAAATCGTCGCGATCAATCCGCTCGTCGAGCCGGGGCTCGTGCGGTTCTCGCATCCGCAGCATTACGAATCGCTCCTCGGCGCGGCACGCAGATCGCGTCTTTGCTATTTGCAAGTGCGCGTCGGCGGCGACGCGGCGCTCTTCAAGGGGCTCGCGAAGATCTTGATCGACGAAGGCGCGATCGATCGCGCGTTCATCGCGGAATTCACGTCGGGCTACGACGAATACGAACGCGCGCTACGCGACGTGACGTGGGAGGAGATCGAGCGAGACTCGGGCGTGACGCGCGCCGAGATTCGCGCGGCCGCGGAGATCGCGATGCGATCGGAGAAGACGATCGCGTGCTGGGCGATGGGCCTCACGCAGCACAAAAACGCCGTCGCGACGATTCAAGAGGTCGTGAGCTTCATGCTCCTCCGCGGAAACATCGGGCGACCGGGCGCGGGTCTCTGCCCGGTGCGCGGTCACTCGAACGTGCAAGGCGATCGAACGATGGGCGTGTGGGAGCAGATGCCCGACGCGTTCCTCGATCGGCTCGGCAGAGCGTGCGATTTCGATCCGCCGCGCGCGCACGGCTACGACACCGTCGGCGCGATCGAGGCGATGCGCGCGGGCAAAGCGCGCGTGTTCTTCGCGATGGGCGGGAACTTCGTCTCCGCGTCGCCCGACACGGAGCGCACGTCCGAGGGACTTCGCAAGTGTGCGCTCACGGTTCAAGTCTCGACGAAGCTCAATCGCTCGCACGTGGTCACGGGCGCGCGCGCGCTCGTTCTTCCGTGCCTCGGGCGCACGGAGCGCGACGTGCAACGCGCGGGCGAGCAGTTCGTCACCGTGGAAGACTCGATGGGTCACGTCCACATGTCGCGCGGCGGAAACGATCCGGCGAGCGCGCTGCTCAAGAGCGAGCCGGCGATCCTCGCGGGGCTCGCGAAGGCCGCGCTCCGCGGACGCACCCGCCTCGATTGGGACGCGCTCGCCGGCGATTACGATCGCATTCGCGATCTCATCGCGCGCGTCGTCCCCGGATGCGAGGGCTACGCCGCGCGCGTTCGCGAGGGCAGCGGTTTCCATTTGCGAAACTCGGCGCGCGAGCGCGATTTCTCGCCCGTCGCCGGCGGTCGCGCGCGCTTCACCGTTCATCCGCTTCCGCGTTTGCGCGATGGAGTCGCCGAGAGCGAGCTCCTCATGACGACGATCCGCAGTCACGATCAGTTCAACACGACGATCTACACGCAGAACGATCGCTACCGCGGCATCGAAGGCGATCGCCGCGTCGTCTTCATGAACGAGAAGGACATCGCGCGCCTCGGTTTCGCGCCGGGCGAGCGCGTCGATCTCGTCTCGCGCGCGGGCACGTGCGAAGCATTCGCGATCGTCCCCTTCGCGATCCCCGAAGGCGACTGCGCGACGTACTACCCGGAGACGAACCCGCTCGTCCCGCTGGGCAGCTACGCGGACAAGAGCCGCACGCCCACATCGAAGTCCGTACGCATCACGTTGCGAAGAAGAGAGATCGCCAAGGCGCCAAGGCGCCAGAAGAAAGAGTAAGTAGGTGTAATATACACCCAATTCTTTTGGCGCCTTGGCGCCTTGGCGATCTATTTCTCGGAGAGATAACCGTCGGCAACGAGGAGCTCGGCGGTCAAGATCGCGCCGCCGGCGGCGCCGCGGATCGTGTTGTGCGAGAGGCCGACGAAGCGCCAGTTGCCGAGCGCGTCGGGGCGGAGGCGGCCGAGGGTGATGCCCATGCCTTTCGCTGCGTCGCGATCGAGCTTCGTCTGCGGGCGCGCGTCTTCGTCGAAGTACGTGAGGAACGGTTTGGGCGCGCTCGGGAGATCGAGCTTCTGCGGTTTGCCGACGTACTCGCGCCAGCGCGCGATGATTTCGTCCTTCGATGCGTTCTTCTCGAGCGCGACGAACACCGACGCCATGTGACCGTCGCTCACGGGAACGCGGATGCACTGTGCGGAGATGACGGGCTCGCGGGCGTTCGCGATGTGATCGCCTTCCAGCGCGCCCCAAATCTTCAGCGGCTCTTGTTCGCTCTTCTCTTCTTCGCCCGCGGTGAACGGGATCACGTTGTCGCTCATCTCGGGCCACGTCTCGAAGGTCTTGCCTGCGCCGGAGAGCGCTTGATACGTCGAGACCATCACGCGCTTCACGCCGAGATCGCGCAGCGGGTGGAGCGCGGGGACGTAGCTCTGGAGCGAGCAGTTCGGTTTGACCGCGACGAACCCGCGCTTCGTACCGAGACGTTTGCGCTGCGCGACGACGAGCGCGGCGTGCTCGGGGTTCACTTCCGGGATCATCATCGGCACGTCGGGTGTCGCGCGGTGCGCGCTGTTGTTCGAGATGACGGGCATCTCGCGCTTCGCGTAGGCGTCTTCGAGCGCGCGCGTTTCGTCTTTCGTCATGTCGACGGCGCAAAACACGAAGTCGACCTCGCTCGCGATCGACTCCACGTCGGACGCATCGCGCACGACGAGCGCGCGCGCCGCCGCCGGAATTTTCGACGGCATCGTCCATCGACCCGCGACCGCCTCTTCATAAGTACGACCCGCGGACTTCGCGCTCGCCGCGACGACGCTCACCGAGAACCACGGGTGCGCTTCGAGGAGCGAGACGAACCGCTGACCGACCATCCCCGTCGCGCCGAGCACGCCGACTTTGAATCGCGCTGCCATGCTGCGCGTTTTAGCATGTCAGGCGTGTTAACTTGAATTTGTGATCAGCGTGCTTCTGCCCTATCGCGATGCCAGCGCGACCGTGGTGCGCGCGGCCGAGAGCGTGCTCGCCGAGCGCGTGGAGCTCGAGCTCGTCGCCATCGACGACGGCTCGTGCGATGGCGGGTTTTCCGCGCTGAAAAACATGCATGATGCACGCATCGTGCACGTGCGGACGAGTGGGGTCGGCGTCGCGGGCGCGCTGCGCGCCGGGCTCGAGCAGGCACGCGGGAGCTTCATCGCGCGAATGGACGCGGACGACGTGAGCATCTCCGGACGCATCGCGGCGGAGGTGGAGCTGCTCGAGCGAGACGCGCGCCTTGCGGCCTGTGGTTGCCAAGTCGAGCCGTTCGCGGATGAGGGCGACGTGGGCGACGGAATGCGCGCGTACATCGCGTGGCAAAACGGAATCGTCACGCCGGAGGATCACGCGCGCGCGATCTTCGTCGAGTCGCCGCTCTGTCACCCCGCGACGACGATGCGAAAGGGCGCGCTCGAAGCGGTCGGCGGTTTTCGCGATTCGCCATGGGCGGAGGATTGGGACTTGTGGATGCGCATGGACCGCGCGGGCTTTCTGCTCGCGAAGGTACCGCGCGTTCTCTTTCGATGGCGACAAGACGCGCGCAGCGTCACGCGGCGCGACGCGCGCTGTTCCATCGAGCGATTGCGAGAAGGACGCGCGCACTATCTCGCGATGCGTCTTCGCGCGATGCAGAGGCCCGTCGACATGTGGGGGGCGGGCCCAACCGGAAAACGCCTCGCGCGCGCGCTCGAGGCACACGGCGTCCGCGCAGCGCGCTTCGTCGACGTCGATCCGAAAAAGATCGGGCGCGTGCGTCGCGGAGTGCCCGTGGTCGCGCGCGAAGACGTGACACGCGATCACACCGTCGTCGTCGCGGTCGGGACGCGCGGCGCCCGCGATCTCGTTCGCGCCGACCTCTCGGCGCGCGGCTTCGTCGAGGGACGGGACTTCATCGCCGCAGGCTGACTCGGCAAACAACTTGCTACGATGGGAACGTGATGCACCTCACGCGCTCGATCCCAGTCGTCGTCGTCTTGGCCTCATCGATTTTCGCGGCGCGCCCGGCGTACGCGGACCAAGAGACCGTTCATCTCACCAACGGAAGCGTATTTTCTGGCGAGCTCGTGGAAAAAATTCCCGGCGACCACGTCACGATCAAGCTCGCAACGGGCGAGATTCGCAAAATCGAGTGGAGCGACATCGCCCCGCAAAATGCGGTTGCCGCGCCGACCGGCGCGCTGCCGCAGGTCGTCGTCGCGCCTTCGGTTCCGACGCCACCTCCACGACCGGCGCACGTGCGATTCGAGTCCGACGCGAAGGGTGCTCTCCTGATGCGCGTCGACAACATCGCCGGCACCGCGGGCATCGCGCCCTACGCCACCGAGACAGAAACGCCCGTCTGCTACGCACCATGCGCCGCCGACGTCGACGCGAACGCGCGCTACTACGTCCGCGGCGCCTACATCAGTCGCTCCGCGCGCTTTGCGATTCGTGACGGCGAGTCCGCGCTCGCGGTTCGCAGCGGAAGCTCGGGCGTGTCGACCGCGGGCGCGTGGTTGCTCTCGATCGGAATTCTCTCCACCATCACCGGCGCCATCGCGACACCCATCGCATACGCGGACGCGAAAGGACCCGGCTTGAACGGATGGCAAGACTTCGGCATCGCGTCGCTCGTGGGGGGCGGCGCCTTCATCCTCTTGTCGATCCCGTTCATCGTCGCGGGGCGAACGCACGTCGCGATGGGCGACATGGACGTCGCGCACCACACGCGCTGGATGCCCGGCGGGTTCCGCTTCTGATCGTCACTTCCCTCGCTTGATGACGGGCGCGTCCCACGACGACGCAGCGTCGTCCGGTTGGTACACGCGCAAGACGACGATGAACGCCTTGCCCTTCGGCGCGGGGAGCCAGTTCGATTCGTTCTTCGCGGGTGCGTCCGCTTGGAGGATGACGTCGAGCGATCCATCGGCGGATTTTTTCGCGGTCTGATCCGTGAGCACCATGCGCTTCGCGCCCGGCACGAGGCTCGCCGTGTCCGTGTACATCGTGATGCTGAAGAACGCCTTCGCGGGCGGGAGCTTTCCCTTGTCGAAGTGGAGGACGTACTCGTGCGCGCCGGAGAGGACGCGATCGCCGTCGTCGACGCGCGAGATGTAGACGAGCTCTTCGCTCGCGACGGGCCACTCGAGGCCGCGAAACGCAAACGCCGCCTGCCGCGCGGGGTCCGCGCCGCGCTTTCCGAACGTCGCGTCGAGATCCCAACCGTTCTTGCGCGTCGCGAGCTTCTCGAACGCTTGCTCGATTCGTTCTTGTCCGTCCTTGATGCCTTGCGCGAGCGCCGCGAGCTCTTCTTGTTTGAGCGACTTGCTCGGCACAAGACCCGGGCCGATTCCCGCCTTCGCGAAATCGGGAGACATGCCGGCGATGTCTTGCGGCGTCGGTTCGGCTTTCAAGATCTCACCGAGCTCGTCGAACACTTCGGGGCCCGCGAATTTCAAATCCTGCGGGCGACCGATCGGCGGCGGGGGAGATCTTTCGGCGCGGTCGTCGGCGGGAGCGGCGCGAGCGACCACTGCTTGAGGAGCCCCGAGAGCTTCGCGACGTCGGCGTCGCCGCTGACGCGCGTGTGTCCGATGACCGCGACGCTGCTCGTCGTCGATTTGATCTGCGTCGCACCGGCGGGAACCGTTCCCGAAAAGCTCGGGCCGGTGATCACGACTTGCTGCGCCTTCGTTCCGTTCTTCGACGACACGACGCCGATCGGCTCGGCGTACGCATCGAAGAGCTGGATCGAAAACCATCGCCCGCCCATGTCGGGGAGCTTCAGCGTGTACGCGCCGCTCGCGCCGAGCTCGAGCCACGCGGTCGAGAGCAGCGTGTCGAGCGACGGCAAGCCCGCATCCGCCGACGTGGGGAGCGCGCTCGCGTGCGCGAACGTGCCGAGTGGGAGACGCTGATTCGTCGTCGCGGTTCGCTTCTCTCGTTCGATGAAGAGCGCGGAGTAACCGAAGACGAACGCGTCAGCGCCGATCTTCTGAATTTCCTTCGTGCGATTGACCGCGGGTGGCGGCGCGGTCGCCGTCGCGCTCGACGACGCGAGCGGCGGCGGGTTGTTCGTTTTTTCTTCGGCGGTTCCACCGCCACACGCGACGATAACGAGGGACCCAGCGAGCACGCGCTTCATGGCGGTGGTTGTACGAAAGTCTGTTAGGGTTGGCCAGACATGCGGTTCCTATACGGGGACTCGGTCCCGTTTCCGCCGCAGTACGACTTCCTCGGAGCTCTCAAGATCTTCGTGGACCAGTCGACGATTGCCGCGCGCCTCGACGGCGAGGGCCGCGCCGCGCTCGAAGTGGCGCAAGTCGACGCGGCCAATCGCCAGCGCGCCGTCGAGCTCCTCGAGGCCGCGCACCTCGCCGCGATGCACGCGCTCGGCACGGCGACCACCGGCGGACAACCGCTGATTTTGGATTACGCGCAAAAGGTCCAAGACTACGCGTCCGCGATCGTCGGTCAGACGAAAGCCGAAGCCGTCGCCGCCGCCGAGCGCGTGCGCGAAGCCGCAAGCCAGAAGAACGCATCGGGCGGAATGCAGCTCCACTCGTGCATCGATCAGATGATGATCGCGCTGCGCCTCCCCGTTTCGTCGTCGGACATCGTGATGGACTTCACCGACACGGCGGAGTTCCAGAGCATCCAGCGCTACCCGGACGGGATCGCCACGGCGTTCGCGCTCTCGGTCGAAGCGCTCGACGATTGGAAGAAACCGCGCCGCGTCTCCGACTTCGCGTCCGGCGTGAGCTTGCCCGTCGGTCTCAAGCGAAGCTTGTTCAAGCGCACGGTGACGCACGAAGCCGTCTCGCTCGACGAGTACTACCTCGGCGGGTTCGATCTCGGCGACGAGACCGCGCAGCTTCGTCTTCGTCGCAAGCCCGATCAGAAAGACGCGCTCGTCTTCGACATGCGCTACACGGACAACGGTTTCTACGCCGAGGTGCAGCACCCCGGCGAATCGGACGCAGCGTCCCTCGAGCCCGTGCTCGAACAAGCGGCGGCGGTGGAGCTCGAGCGCGTCGTCATGCTCTTGCGATCGGCGTCGGGGCAAGTCGGCAAGCACAAGAGCCGCGTGCTCGGCGTTACGATTCACGGGCACGACGTGTTCGAGGATCACCTCGTCGGTCAGCTGATCAAAATCATCGTGAACAACTTGGCGCCGACGGTCGCGGAGATCGCGCGCCGCTCGACGAGCCCCGTCGAGCTCACGCTGAAGACGGAAGAAGACGACGGCAAGCGCCAAGAGATCTACGTGAAGAAGGCCGAGCTCATCGCGAAGATCGAGACCGTGCCCATCACGGAGCGCGCGATGTTCGATCCGCTCCGCGCGGCGCTCGACGTGACGCCCGGAACCGCGCCACCACCCAGCGTGCGCTAGTGGTCCCCGGCTCCGCGGCTTCGCCGCGATGGTACAACGCCGCCGTCGAGCTCCTCGATCGCCGCATCGCGGAGGGTCGCGGGGATCACATCGCGTACGTCGACGACGCGCGAAGCATTCACTACATCGAGCTCGCCGAGCGCGTGAATCGCGCGGGAAACGCGCTGCGCGCGCTCGGCGTGCAGCGCGAGCAGCGCGTGATGCTCGTGATGCAAGACACGATCGATTTTCCGACGATGTTCCTCGGCGCGATCAAAGCGGGCATCGTCCCGATTCCGGTCAACACGCTCCTTCAGCCGAGCGACTACGCGTTCATGCTCGCGGACAGCCGCGCGCGCGTCGTGATCGTCAGCGACGCGCTCGCGGACAAGATCGATGCGCCGTCCGATGCTGAAGCTCGTGAAGACTTCGTCGCTCGACGCGCTCCTGAACTTCGCGAGCACGACGCTCGAACCGGCGGAGACGCACGCGGACGAGATCGCGTTCTGGCTCTACTCGTCGGGCTCGACGGGCGCCCCAAAGGGCGCGATGCACCTCCACGCACACTTGATGCGCACGCACGAGCTCTACGCCCGCTGCGTGCTCGGCATCCGCGAAGACGACGTCGTGTTCTCCGCGGCGAAGCTCTTCTTCGCGTACGGGCTCGGCAACGCGCTCACCTTCCCGCTCGCGGCGGGCGCGACGACGCGTGCTCACCGCGGAGCGCGTCACGCCCGCCGTCGTGTCGCGCGTGATGCGCGAACGCGAGCCCACGATTTTCTGCGGCGTCCCGACGCTCTTCGCGGCGCTCCTCGCCGACCCGTCGTTCACGGTCTCGCCGAAGCTACGCGTGTCAGCATCTCCGCGGGCGAGGCGCTCCCCAAGCACGTAGGCGAAGCGTGGCGCGCGCGCTTCGGCACGGACATCCTCGACGGCATCGGCTCGACGGAGATGCTCCACATCTTCCTCTCGAACCGCCACGGCGACGTGCGCTATGGCACGTCTGGTAAATCGGTACCTGGGTACCATCGTCGAGACTCGCGGCGAAGACGGCGACCCGTGCGCCGACGGCGAAGAGGGCGTGCTCTGGGTGCGCGGCACGACGGCTTGCGCGGGCTACTGGAACAACCGCGAGCGAAGCCTCGCGACGTTCCACGGCGAATGGACGCGCACCGGCGACCGCTACATCCGCGACTCGGACGGCTTCTACACGTACTCCGGCCGCGCCGACGACATGCTCAAAGTAGGCGGGATTTGGGTGTCGCCGTTCGAGGTGGAGTCGGCGCTCGCGTCGCACGACGCCGTGCTCGAGGCGGCCGTCGTCGGTCACGCGGACGAAGACGAGCTCACCAAACCGAAGGCGTTCGTCGTGCTGAAAGACGCATCGCGCGCGGGCGCCGAGCTCGAAGCGGAGCTCAAGGCGTGGGTCAAATCGAAGCTTGCACCTTACAAGTATCCGCGATGGGTCGAGTTCGTCCGCGAGCTGCCGAAGACGGCGACCGGCAAGATTCAGCGGTTCAAGCTGCGATGATCGGATTGAGAACGCACGACCCGACGATCTCGCCGTTCCACTTCGCGTGCATCGCCGCTTTGTAATCGGCGAGCGCGAACTTCCGCGAGACGTACGGCACGATCGCGCCGCTCTCCGCCCACGCGAGGATCTTCGCGAGGCGCGGTGGGCGACTCGCCGGATTCATCGCCGTCGAGATCGCCGTCGGACAACCGAGCACGTCGAGGCTCTTCATCATCATCAAATTCGTCGGGAGCATGTTCGCGTTCGGCGCGCCGCGCTCGCCCTTCCCTTTCGCGACGAACGGCGTCGCTGCCCATCCCACGATCAAGAACCGCGCGCCGAACTTCACGCAGCGCATCGCTTCGATCGAGAGCGCGCCACCGACGCCGTCGTACACGACGTCGACGCCGCCGCTCGTCAGCGCCTTCACCTCGTCGCGCATCGACTCGCTTCCGATGACGTGATCGGCGCCTTGCGCCTTCACGATCGCGAGCTTCTCCTTCGAGCGTCCGACCGCGATGACCTGCGCGCCCATGAGCTTCGCGACGTGCACCGCGGCGAGCCCCGTGGATCCCGACGCACCGAGGACGAGCACCGTCTCGCCCGCCTGGATCTTTCCGCGCGTCACGAGGCAGTGAAACGCCGTCTCGTAGTTGCCGAGCAAGCAGCACGCTTGATCGAGCGTGAGCTTTCCCGGGCAATCGATGAATCGCTTCGCTCGGCACGACCGCATACGACGCGAACCCGCCCGACGACTGATAATCGCCGAGCGAGCGCGGACCCGCGAGAAATGCGTCGACGAGCACTTCGTCGCCGACGTTCACGTTCGCCACGTCGGCTCCGCGCCACGCGACGACGCCCGCGTACTCGAGCCCCGGACAATACGGCGGCTTCGGCATGTGCTGGTACTGCCCGCTCGTCATCAAGAGATCGACCCAACCGACTTGCGCGCTCTTGATCGCGACGATCACGTCGCGCGCGCGCAGCTTCGCGGGATCGGGCGCGGGCATCGGAACCAGCGACGTGAAGCGATCGATCGCATCGAGAGGCGTTTCGCCGAACTCGGAGACGATGACGCGTTGACCTGTTTCTTCGGGCATCGCGCTCCGATGTAGCATGGCTCGTCGTGCCGCCCACTTCGAAGACACCCACGTGGGCGCTGTTTGCGACCGCGATGTTGGCGGTGGTCGCGACGACGGGAATCCCCGGTCTCGCGACGAGCCTCTCGTGGATGGATCACACGAACGCGGCAGCGGAAGCGCTCGTCGCCGAAGCGCCGCTCGCCGTGATGATGGCCGCGTTCGGCGCGCTCGTCGCGAGTCGCGCGCGATGGGCCGCGATCTTGGTGCTCGCGGTGAACGTCGGGATCGACTTAGCGCTCGGCGTCGGGCTCGCATGGCATGACGCCGCGACCAAGACGGGACCGCTCGAGCTCGTGCTCGCGATGGGCGGCAGCGCGGTCGCCGCGATCGCGCAGACGGTCCTCGCGCTCGGCGTGTGGGCCCTCGCGTCGTGGCTCTCGCGCGCTGTCGATCGGATGAAATACGCGAGCGCGCTCCTCGCGCTCTCGATCGTGCACGTCGTCGTGAAGGCGGCGTTTGGCGGGTCGGTGATCTTCGGCGCGCTCGGCGCGGCGAGCGCGATCGCCATCGCGCGGGGATCTGCCGTGCGCGTCGTGCCGTCGGCGATCCTCGCGATCATCGCGTGCGGTCTTCAAGCGCGGTCGTGCGCGCGCATGGCGCACACGCTCGACGTGCATCACGAGCCGATGTGCACCGACGAAGATTTCGGGCGGCCGGAGAAAGAGCGCAATCTGCTCGCGCGCCTCGCGAGCAAAGCTCCGAACGTCGACGACGCGGCCTCGGCGCTCACGGGCGACGCCGTCACGCTCTACGTTCTTCGAACGGGCGGCGGCGCGCTCGACCCAGCGACGAAGTCGGGAGTCGAGAAGGCGATCGCGGGCGCGCGCTGCGTCGTCTCGACGAACGCGGGATACGTGAAACCATCGAGCGTCGCGATCGCGTCGCCGACGTTCGTCACCGCGGACGTCACGATGCGCATCGGCGATCCATCGAAAGCCGCAGCCGCGGAGCACGCCGTGCGCGACGCCTTCGACGCGCACAACCACTCGCCGCTCATCCACGTCCTAGGACGCGGCGCGTTCGTCTTCATGTTCGAGGGCGAGGACCCGGCGAATTTTTTCGTCGGAGACAAGACGCTCAACGATTACCTCGAAGCGATGCCGAGCGGATCCGTGCTGGTCATCGGTCGCGTGAGCACGCTCGCAGTTTTGCGCTAGGCTCTCGCGATCGTGGAGCACGTTCCTCATCTCGTCATCGGCGCCGGAGTCAGCGGGCTCTCGTACGCCAACGCGATCACGGGCTCCGGCGCCTCCGGCGCCGATGGCGGCGAGAAGGTCCTCGTCATCGAAGCGGACGACGAAGTCGGCGGGTACTGCAAGACGATCAAGAAGGACGGATTCGTCTGGGACTACTCGGGCCACTTCTTCCACTTCAAGCACGCCGAGATCGAAGCGTGGCTCCGCGACCGGATGCCCAAAGACGAAGTGAAGAAGATCGTGAAGCGCTCGCACGTGCGCTTCGCCGACGTCGACGTGGATTTTCCGTTTCAGAAGAACATCCACCAGCTCCCGCAAAAGGACTTCATCGACTGCCTCTACGATCTCTATTTCCGCGACGCGTCCGCGCCGCAGACGAATTTCAAAGAGATGCTCTATGCGCGCTTCGGCCGGAGCATCGCGGAGAAATTTCTCATTCCGTACAACGAGAAGCTCTACGCGTGCGATCTCGCGACGCTCGACATCGACGCCATGGGGCGGTTTTTTCCGCACGCGAGCATCGATGACATCATCCGCAACATGAAGACGCCCGACAACGCGTCTTACAACGCGACGTTCACGTATCCCCGCGGCGGCGCGATCGAATACATCCACGCGCTCATGCGCGACCTGCCGAAGGACGCCGTCGCGCTCGGCGAGCGGCTCGTCGGCGTGGATCTCCATGCGAAGGTCGCGACCACGACCAAGCGCACCATTCGCTATGGCACGCTCGTCAGCTCCGCGCCGCTGCCGAAGCTCCTCGCCGCATGCAGGGTCGATCACGACGCGAGCGCGTTCTCGTACAACCGCGTGCTCGTCTACAACCTCGGCTTCGACAAGAAGGGCCCCGCGCAGGATCACTGGAGCTACTTCCCCGACAAGGCGATCTCGTTTTATCGCGTCGGCTTCTACGACAACATCTTCGACACGGATCGCATGTCGCTCTACGTCGAGATCGGTTTGCCCAAGGACGGCCCGACGCCCGACATGCTCGAGCGCGTGCTCGCGGATCTCGCGCGCGAGAAGATCGTCGAGGGGCACAAGCTCGTTGCCTCGCACTCCGTCGTGATGGATCCGGCTTACGTGCATATTACACGCAAATCGCTCGCCGAGACGTCACGCGTTCGAGACCTCCTCGCCTCGCACGGCGTGTATTCGGTCGGACGTTATGGCGGTTGGACGTACTGCTCGATCGAAGACAACATCGTCGAGACGCGCGCGCTCGCCGCGAAGCTCAAGTCAGCCTGACTTGACGAATCGTGCGCTCGACCCAGTCGAGCGCCTGGCCCGTGAGCGAAGGACGAAGACGCGACGGCGGCGGCTGCGCCTGATCGATCAGCTGCTCGAGCTCCACGCAAACGGCCGCGGCGTTGGGGCGATCGCTCGGGTTCTTCGTGAGGAGCAGCTGACAGAGCTCTTCGACGTCGGGCGGCGCATCCACGCCGCGCGCGGTGAGCGTGGGCGCTGCATCGCCGATGATGCGGAGCAGCGTGCCCGGCAAGGTCGGCGCGTCGAACGGCGCGTGACCCGTGAGGCACTCGAAGAGCACGTTGCCGAGCGCGTGAACGTCCGTGCTGGGCGTGAGGGCCGCGCCGAGCGCCTGCTCCGGCGCCATGTAGAGCGGCGTTCCGACGACGACGCCGGTGAACGTGCGCTCGTCGGACGGCGACTCGACGCCCACGACGCGCGCGACGCCGAAGTCGAGCAAGCGGCATCGGTCCGCGCGGCCATCGCAGAGGAAAATGTTGGCGGGCTTCACGTCGCGGTGCACGACGCCTTCGTCGTGGAGGTGCCGGAGCGCGCGCGCGATGCGCTTCGCGAGCTGCAAGCTCTCGAGCAGCGTGAGAGGACCGCGCGAAAGTCGACTTTCGAGATCCTCGCCGTCGAGCCACTCGAGCGCGAGATACGGCACACCCGACGCGGTCTCGCCGTGCGCGATGTACCCGACGATGCACGGATGCTCGACGCGGCTCGCGATGCGCGTCTCGCGCGTGAAGCGCCAGCCATCGTGGCCCGGTTTGAGGATCTTCAGCGCGACGTCATCGCCCGTGATGAGGTCACGCGCGCGATAGACGGTGCCCATCCCGCCCGATGCGACGCAATCGAGGATCATGAAGCGTCCCCCAACCACTTCTTGGAAACTCAGCATCCCAGAACCCAGTGCGAGCTTCGTGCCATGAATGATCGCGCGCGCAGCACGCGGACATGTGCCGGAAGTCACGTGCAGTGGACTTCACAACGTCGCGCAGCGCGTTGCTCGCGGCGTATGATTGGGCCGCATGAAGTCCTTGTGGATGCTCGCGTGCGTGGTCGGCTCGTTCGCGGCGTGCAGCAGCACGCCGCCCGCTCCGCCGACGCTCGTCGCGCTCGACGACATGCGGTCGCCGCCGCACTCGTGCGCGTATGTGTGTCCCTCCGACGGCACGTGTCCCGAGATCACGAAGCCCTACACGTGCCCCGCGCTCTCGCCGTGGAACGCGATCGAGCACGACGATCCGTGTCCGACTTGGGATGGGACGTCGTATCCAAAACCGACGCAAGGTCAGTGCACGGCGAACGCGCCGAGCGGCGATGCGATCGCGTACGCGGGCCCCGGCAGCGGGCACATCGTGCTCGCCGATGGTCGTTGGCTCGCGCCGTCGGGCGCGGACTCCGTGTTCGACGATTTGCCCGGCGGGCTCGCGTCGGGGCTCACGCTCGTGCCGTCGACGTCGCTCGCGCTCACGGTCGACACGGGCTACGACGATCACGTCGTTCGGCTCGTCGACGTCTCGCCATGTCGGCAGCGGAACCGATCCGACGCTCGCGAAGCGTGCAGTTCGCTCGCACCGGAGACGCTGAACTCGGACATCGCGTTCGTCCCGCCCGGATCTCGTCTACGTCGCGACGGACGACGGCGTCGTGCAGGCGCTCACGCTCGACACCGCGAAAAGCCGCTCACGCGCGACGACGCGAGCAACCTGCCGCTCCCGCAAGCGACGGACGGAAACGGCAACCCCGTGAATTGGTACGCGTCGGGCGTCGCCGCGTCGCCGGACGGAACGAAGCTCGTCGTCTCGTCGGTCAACACGAAGACGCTCCTCGTGTTCGACGTCGCCGCTCCCGACCTTCAGCAGCTCCTCGGGCACCGTCGATCGTCGGCAAGCAAGAGGCGTTCGGCGTGTGGTTCGATCCGAACGACGCGGCGGGCACGCACGTCTACGTGTCGCTCTGGCAAGACTACGCGTCGCTCGAAGTCGACGTCACGAACCCGGCGGCGCCGTCGATCGCCGCAATCGTTCGCGACCGAGAAAGATCCCGAAGGCATCGCGTTCCTCGACGCGCGCTTCTTCGTCGTGGGCAACGATCTCGGCGACTCGCTCACGATCGTCGATCGCACGTCGGGCACGACGACGCAACGTCGCCGACCGACTCGCGCATGACGCTCTACGGACAAGAGCCGATCGACGCTCGCGTACGACGCGACGAACCATCGGCTCTACGCGACGCTCGCGGGGCTCAACGCGGTCGCCGCGTACGACGTCGACTCCTCGCAAACGCCGCCGACGATCACGTTCGCGGGACGAATGCCCGTCGGGTATTGGCCGTCGGCGATCGCGACCGAGCCCGACGGCACGATCGTCGTCGCGAATCTGCGCGGACACGGCGAGGGCCCGCGCCCGCTCTACTTCGACATCGGCGACGCCGACATCGCCGACTCGCATGCGCGGATCGATCGAGACGATCGCGCATCCGTCGCCGAGCGATCTCTCGAAGGGCGACTCGGACGTCACGACGTTCGCGGACATCGCCGATCGCGCGCCGGCGCATCGAGCATTTCGTGTCCGCACGGCGCGAACGATTTTCCGGTCCCGAAAGACAACACGAGCGGCCGTCGACGCGAATCGATCACGTCTTCATCGATCGTGCGCGAGAACAAAGGCTACGACGGGCTCTTCGGCGATTTCCCGACGGGCAACGGCGAGCCGACGTACACGTTCAAGACGCGACGCCCGGCGTGATGGACGGGATCTGGCACAACCTGCGCGACGCTCGCGCGCACGTTCGCGATGAGCGACAACTACTACACCGACGCGATCTACTCGACGCAGGGCCACGTGCTGGACGACGTACGGCCGCGCGAACGACTTCGACGAGCGCACATGGATCGTCTCCGGCGATCGGACGAGCGCGCGACCGATCCCCGGCGGCGGCATCACCGACGTGAGCCGCCCCGTCGAAGGCTCGCTCTTCGATTGGCTCGGCGCGAACAACGTCCCGTACGACATCCTCGGCGAGATCGTCGGCACACCGGTAAAACCGCCGGATTCGCATCCGCCCGCGGACGCGCGCTACCCGGGCGGGCCGTTTCAGAACATCGGCTTACAACGATCTCGAGAAGGCTTGTTACGTCGCCGGGCGCGTGCGCGTGCTTCTGCAACCTCGGCAACGTGACGTACATGACGCTCCCGAACGATCACACGTTCGGCGTGTCGCCGTCGAACCCGACGCCCGAGACGTTCTGCGCGGTGAACGACGAGGCGACCGGCATGTTCATCGACGGCCTCTCGCACAGCCCGCTGTGGGCGACGTCGCTCGTGATGATCACCGAGGACGATCCGTCGCAAGGCGGCGAGCACGTCGACAACCATCGCGCGCCGTTCGTGATCGTGTCGCCGTTCGTGAAGCGCGGCTACGTCTCGCACACGCACATCGACGTCGCGTCGATGCACAAGATCCTCGCGAACGTGATCGGCAAGCCGTACCCGAACGCGCTCGTCGCCGCACGCCGCGCTTCCGTTCGACGCGTTCACCTCGACGCCGGACTACACGCCGTACACGTACACGCCGCGCACGTGGCCGCTCGAGTGCGGCGCGAAGGGACAAGACGCGGAAGGCTCGCTCTCGGCGCTTTGGGATTTGTCCGAAGAGGACAACCAGCCCGGGCTCGACGCGCAAGTGACGCGATGGATGCACGGGCACCCGCTCGCGTCGATGCCGGAGGAGGCGCTCTCGCGCGTGCGGGGGATCCAGGCGCGGCAGCGCTGATGGATCGTGAAGACGGTGCGCCGACTCTCGCTCGTTCTCGTTTGGTTCGTGTACGCGTGCGGCGCACGCAGCGAGCTCGATACATTCGTTGACGCCTCGCTCACGAGCGACGCAGACAACGACGACCGCTTCGTTTCGGATGCGACGACGGACGTGCTCGCGGACGCAAACCTTTGCTCGTTCTGCTCCGGGACATGCACGGATGGACGTTGCGTCGAGATGCTCGCCGCTGGCCCAGCGCGCCGACTCGCGGTCGACGGAGCCAGCGTCTATTGGACGAGCGTCCCCGCGAACGACGTCACTGCGGGCCGCGTGATGAGGATCTCCATTCATGGTGGGACACCAACCGCGCTCGCCGTCGGTCAACGCAACGCACTAGCGATCGCGACCGATGGCACTCATGTTTACTGGAGTGTCGAGTTCGCGCTTCTCCGCGCGCCCGTGCAAGGCGGCACACCGCAAGTGATCGTGCCGGCAACGGACGCGTACTACGTTGCGCTAGATGCGATGAACCTTTACTGGACAACCATTTCGGTCTCGGCTGCAGCGGTCTTGCAAGCACCGCATGCGGGCGGTGCGGTTACCACAGTCGCCGCCGGTCAAGGGTTGCCGCAGCAAATCGCGGTGGATAAGACGACGGTGTATTGGACCGTGGTGGGCTCGGCGCCGATGTACGGCGCCGTCTTGAGCGCCCCAATTGGGGGTGGAGTCGACTACACGACCCTGGCGCAATTCCAATACGAACCCTACGCAATCGCTGCCGACTCGCAACACCTCTATTGGACGACGTACGGCGATGGCAACTTGAGCGAATCGCCACTCGACGGCGGCAACGCGACGACACTTGCAACCAAGCAACCGTCGCCGAGCGCCATCGCGCTCGACGAAACGAGTATGTATTGGACGACGGACGGCGCGGTGATGAAGATGCCTTTGGGGGGCGGCGCCGTCACCGTCATCGCGAGTGCTCAAGCGCAGGCGCGCTGCCTCGCCCTCGACGCGACTAGTGTGTATTGGATTGCGGGCAAAGACGCAGACATCATGAAAGCAACACCGAAGTAAGGGTTGATGATCATTGTGGCACTTGGACCGCACGTCGCCGAATGGACTGCGCTTCAGAAGCGATTGCAGGCGCTTCGCCTCGCGACCGACGCCCATCTCGTCGCGGTGATCTCGACGGGCAACGTGCTGTGGTGTGCGTCGCGCACCGAAGCCGATGTCGACACCTACGCAGACCAGTTCTATCGCGCGTCGATCGCTCCGCGCCGAGTCGACCTCAAACGCGGCGCACGTCTCGATGTCGTGCAACGCGTGGCCGACGACGCGGTGCAGGTAGCGCGTTCTTTCGCAGGGATCTACGTGCTCGTGTTGTGGTTCAAAGTCAAAACGAGCGCGATTGTGGCGAGCAGGTTCGTCTTCGAAGGCTTCGACGAAGCCTCCGTGCGAAACGCAATCACGAAGGCCCTGCCACAGATTGAAGCGCTCACCCTCAGCCTCCCGCCTCCCGATCCAGAACCCGCGGAGGGCGCTGGGAAGGCGCGCGCTTGAGCACTCGACGCCAGACGAACCACGCGTACGCGAGGCCGATGGTCGTCGCGATCAAGACCATCCACGCGTCGAGTGGCACGTGCTCGGGCGATGCGAGCACACCCGTCCACGAGGCGACGACGATGATCGGCGCGGCGACGAGGTACATGCGTCCGCGCACGCGATGCGATCGCACCTGTCCTTCATGAAACCGGCGAAGCTTCGATGGGTCGCGCAATGCACGGCGCGCACCGTGGATGCGAAGGGCGTTGTAGGCGACGAGGAGCGCCATGACCGCGCCCATGAAAGCGCATCTCCAGAGCGACGGCGCGCGCAGCGCGTACCAAGCGAGCCCCGACGAGCACAAGACCACCGACATCGCCATGTGCCGCCACGATCCGCGCACGCATTCGGTTGCGGTGGCACGGGAGCGGTCTTCGCTGTTCACCGCGAGAGCTTGTCGCTCCGCCGTGCGCGGGTCAAACCCCGTGTACTTCCCACCGGATCGCGGGGCGCTCTTCGATCGGCGCCGTCACGCCGCCTTTTTCGTATGGAACGATGCGGACGTCGAGCACGCCGCCGTTCGTGACCGTGATCGCCTTCGCGCTCTTCACGTCGAATCGATAGCGCGATGCTTCGACCCAAGGCGTGGACGATGGCGCGGGTGTGAGCATCACGCGAACGTTGACCTCGTGTGAGCCGCCGCCATACGCAAGCGAGCGCGCGACGTCGAGCGTTCGCGCGTTCGCGAGCGCGGCTGCGTTCCTCTGCATGTAGACGAGCGCACCATCGACCTCGACCTCGACGCTCGTCATCACGAACGCCGGCGACATCTGCGAGTCGAGCACGACCGTCAAGCAACCCTGGTTCGCGCCGGCATCCGCGACGCATTTTCGCTCGGCAGGATCGCGCGCGCGCACGCCGACCTCCGTCGGTCTTCCCAGCGCGAAGGTCTCGGTGTGCGTGGGCGGCGCGCACGCAGCGAGCACGGTGAGAAGAATCGCGCGCGACACGTTGGTGATGCGCGCGCTCGCGCCGGACGTTTCCCGCGCTGAGATCACGAGCACGTCGCGCGTCGTTCGCCGTGTGCGAAACCGGTCAGGCGCGCCTCGCGCGCCGAGCGCGCGTCATGGAGGCGACGCGCCCGCGCGGAGCAGCCACGTGTGTGGCTCGGGGAGCGCGACGTGCGACCCTTCGAGGGCAAACGCGTCGACGAACGCGCGCGTGAGCGTTTCGCCGCGATCTTCGGCGTGCTTGCGATGGTTGTCGCGCACGTAGCGCACCGCACGGCGCGCTTCCGTCGGCGTTCGCAGCACGTGCGCATGGTAGCGATCGCCGACTACGCGCCCACGCTTGTGCATCATCTTGTTGAGCCCCTTCGCCACGCGAATCGTGAAGCCCTGCATCGCGCGGGAGAGCGCGGCGCTCGTCTCCGCCTCGACGATGAGGTGGACATGGTTGCCTTGGACCGAGAACCGAACGATGCGCATGCCGAAGCGCTCCGCGGATTTCGTCATCGCGCGCGCGATGACCGCAAACGCTCGACGCGACCGGAGATTGAAGACGTGGCCGGCCATGCGCATCGTCACGTGCACGGGAAGCGTGCGCGCGAACGGCTCGCGCCGAAGATGCGACACCCCCGCGCGCGCCCCCGTGGGCTTGCGGCCCGCCCCGCGACGTTTGCCGCCGCGCCGGTGAAACCGGAGCTCGAGCTGAGGTGATCGCGCCGCCATATTGATTGAGCATATATATTATCCGTTAGCCGATAGTCAATACGGAATGGCCAATTACGCCACCAAGAGTTACATATTGATTTAGCAGATATATTCTCTATGGCTGTTGGCCATCGCCTGGGTCCGTTTCCGTCTCCGTCCCGTCTCCGTCTCCGTCTCCGTCCCCGTCTCCGTCCCCGTCTCCGTCTCCGTCTTCGTCCCCTTCCCGGCTTCACTCCCGAGCGCGTCGAGTAAGCTGTCGAACATGAGATGGCTCCACTTTCGCTCGGCGTGGTCGACGCGCGATGGGCAAGGCGCGACGCCGAGCGCGGAGCTGCTCTGAACGACGACGCTTTCATCGACGCGGTCCTCGCGGCGCCCGACGACGACGAGCCTCGCCGCGCGTACGCCGCGCACCTCCACGCTCGCGGGGACCCGCGCGGCGAATTCATCGACGTGCAGCTCGCGCGCGCCAAGGATCCGAACGACGACGCGCTATGGAAACGAGAGAAGAAGATCCTCGAAGCGCATCAAGACGCGTGGCTCGCGCCTTTCGGCGGGCGCATCATCGGAGTATGGCGGCGCGGGTTTCCCGCGTGCTTCGTCGGCTCGGGCGCGAAGTTCCTCGAGGCGCGTCCGATCATCGCGCGGCTCCCGCTCGAGTCGCTCACGCTCGTCGCGGATTTGAAGTCGACCGTCGAGCAAGTCGCGCTCTCGCCCGAGCTCGCGCGTTTCTCGGAGATCGAGCTCAGCGCGGGCGAGCCTTACAACAAGTGGGAGCTCGGCGACGAAGCATTCGAGACGTTCGTTCGCTCGCCGCACCTCCGGCGCATCCGCGAATTCGTGACGGGATGGAACGGCCTCGGCGCACGCGGGCTCGACGCGCTCGCGGACGCGCCGTGGCTTCCGCGACTCACGAAGCTCATCGTGATGAAGAACCCGCTCCCGCCCGACGCGGTCGCGCGCATCGCACCTCGACTTTCGAACCTCCGCTGGCTCGACTTCAGCTCGTCGAACGCGGGCGACGAGGGCGCGAAGGCGATCGCGAACGCCGAGCTTTCCCTCGCTCGAGTGGCTGCGGCTCTCGTCCACGCGCATCGATCACGCGGGCGCGATTGCGATCGCGAACGGTCGCTTCGGCGCGCTCGAGACGCTCGAGCTCTCCGACAACATCGTCGGCGACGAGGGCGCCGCCGCGATCGCATCATCACGCAGTCTCGCGACGCTCGGTGAGCTTCGACTCGCGAGCGCGTGCATCGGGCCGGCGGGCGGCAAGGCGCTCGCCGCGTCGAAGACGCTCACGGCCACTGTGGAAGCTCGACGTGAGCAGCAACCAACTCGATGGCGACGGCGTCGACGCGTTCGCGAGCCCCAAGTCGCTCCCCTCGCTGACGGACCTCGCGATCTCCTACAACGTCTACACGGACGAACAAGAGACTTGGTACGACCAAGGCTTCGAGGTCGGCTCGGGACCGAAGCGCGAGTCCCACGAAGCGCTCCTCGCGCGCTTTGCGAAACGGCCCAAGCTCAAGATAGCGTAGCGGTCGTGGAGCTCACGCCCGCGGAGAACGAAGCGTTCGAGCGTCGCTTGTCGCGCGTCGTCGTCGTGGTGCTCGTCGTGGTCCTCGCGGTGGGCATCGCGCTCGCTCTGGGCTCGTCGCACACGGCGCTCCTCGGGCGCGCGCTGATCGCAGCGACGGTGATGAGCGCGATCATGCGGCCGTGGCGGCTCAACACGATTGCGCTCTGGGCATGCGCGGCGTGCTTCTTCGTAGCGTTCGTCGCGGTGACGGTCGCGTGCGCGCGCGGCACGAACGGCGCACGCGAATCGCACGCGAAGCTCGGCAACCAAGTGCTCACCGCAAACGACGCCGCGACCTACCTCGCGAGCAAAGGCGTGAGCCCCGAGAAATCGCTCTTCGTGAAGACGGGCATCTATCTCACGCACATGGAGTTCGCGAGCTCCACCAACGTCGCTGTGAGCGGATACGTCTGGCAGATCTATCCGAAGGAAACGCCGAAGGAGCTTCAGAAGGGCGTCGTCTTTCCCGAAGCCGTGAACGGCGGCTACGAGAACATGCAGCAGGCATACGACGTGACGAAGCCCGATGGGACCGAGATCATCGGCTGGCACTTCGACCTCACGTTTCGCCAACGCTTCGACTACGCGAAGTACCCGTTCGATCAACAAGACGTGTGGATCCGCATGTGGGCACGCGACTTCGAGCAAGGCGCTATCCTCATCCCCGATTTCGGCGGATACCCGCCGTGGGTTCCGACGCAGACGATCGGCCTCGAGAAGCAATTCGTCTACAACGGCTGGCACCCCGTCTTCACGGGCTTCGGTTATCTCGAGAACCGTTACGAGAGCACCTTCGGTTTCGGCGACTACAAACCGAAGCCGCCGTTCCCCGAGATGGTCTACACGACGAGCTTGCGAAGGCTCGCGACCGGCCCGCTCATCAACCACGTGATGCCGCTCATGGTCACGTACGTGCTCACGTTCGCGATCTTGCTCTTCATGGTCAAAGACGACGAGCGCTCGTTCAACATTCTCTCCGCGCTCACCGGTTTGTTTTTTCTCACGCTGCTCAATCACCAACAGATCAACACGGTCGCGTCGGCGGACACGCTCTCGTTTCTCGGGCTCGCGTCGGGCATCATGTACGCGAGCTTCTTCGCCGTCGCCGCGAACGGGCTCGCCGTCGCGCGCGCGAACGTCGCGTTTCTCGAGTGGCGTCAGAACCTCATCGCGAAGCTCATGTTCTTGCCGGTGACGTCGCTCGTCATGTCGCTCGTGTCGCTTCGCGTCCTCGGCGCGTGAGCGCGTGACGGAGCGCGCCGGCGATGCTCGTCGGCATCGTGCAGAAATATTTCATCGCGTTCGTCATCGTGCCGAACGTCGCCTCGAGATCGCGAAAGCGAGCGTTCGACTCGAGGTTGCTCCGAAGCATCGGTGGAATGGTGGGATCGCGACGCCACGCGCGGACGAACTCGAGAAGGCGCTCGTGGTAGTCGGGCTCCTCGATGATCGCGCCGATCGATCGCGCGCGCGGGTGCGTGCCGGCGATCATCGACGAAAGCTGAAGCTCGAGCGCGTCGAGCCCGTCGTCGAACATGTCGAGCAGCTGGAGATCGTAGACGGGGTTCGCGTGAACGACTTGCATCAAGTGGCCGATGATTCCGTCGCGCGACGAGAAGAGCCCGACGGGATCGGTGAGCGACGCGGGCTCGTCGAGGAAGCGAAGCACTTGGTGGAACGCGAAGTCGATGTGCTTCGTCTCGTAGTAGTCGGCGGCGGCGGGCTGGATGAAGAAGCGGAGCATGTCCCAGCCGCCGACCGCGAGCTGCACGCGCGTAGGGACTGATTCGATGTGGCCGCGCGCGTGGAGGCGCGCGAGGCGCGCATCGAGCCTGCGCGAGCTCGAGTAACCCGCGAGGACGCGACCGAGTCGCGCGAGCTTGCCGCGCATGACGCGTGGAGGCCCCGCTGCGTCGCGCAGGAGTCGCGCTGCGCTCTCCGTCGTCCGCGCCGTCACGCCTTCGATGGTACCCTCCGCGCCCGATGAAGGTGATCCTCTTCGGCGCGACCGGCATGATCGGCCAGGGCGTCTTGCGCGAGTGCCTGCTCGATGCGTCGATCGAGAAGGTGCTCGTCATCGGGCGAAACGCGATCGCCGAGAAGCACGACAAGATCGAAGAGATCGTCCACAAAGATCTCTACGATCTCTCCGCGGTCGAAAGTCGACTTTCGGGCTATGGCGCGTGCTTCTTCGTGCTCGGCATCTCCGCGGCGGGTCTCAGCGAAGAAGAATATCGCCACATCACGTACGATCTCACGGTCTCGGTCGCGAAGACGCTTTCGAGGCTCAACCCCGAGATGACGTTCATCTACGTCACCGGCCAAGGCACCGACAGCACCGAGAAGAAAGGCGCGATGTGGGCGCGCGTGAAGGGCGCGACCGAGAACGCGCTCCTCGCGATGCCGTTCAAGGCCGCATACATGTTTCGTCCGGGATTCATCCGGCCGATGCACGGCATCGTCTCGCGCACGACGCTCTATCGCGTCATCTACGCGATCGCGTGGCCGCTCTTTCCGATCCTCTTTCTGCTCTTTCCGAAGCACATGACGACGACGGAGAAGCTCGGACGCGCGATGATCACGGCGGCTTCGAAGGGCGCGCCGAAGAAGGTGCTCGAGCCGCCGGATATCTATCTACTTGCGTGATTTTCCCGGAAAGAAGCTCACCGCGGCGATGAACTGATTCGGATCGCCGTGCGTGCCCGAGCCCGTGCCGTTGTAAGGCGCGGGGTTCGGCAGGCGGTAGCCGGCGTTCGTCATCGCCGTGACGATCGCGTTTGCGTCGGTGAAGTCGCCGCCCGGACCGACTTGGCCCCACGGTTGAAAGCCGACTTGCGCCGACGTTTGCGCGGGACCATCGCTCGCGTTCACGTCGTTCACCCAGTACGCGGCGAAGTACGACTCGCGCAGATGGAAGCCGAGCTGCAGTCCCGCGGTCGTTCCGGCGGACTCGCTGAGCAAGTAGGTGCGGTCGTTGTCGATGTCGTATTTCGCGCGCACGTCGTCGAGCACCGTCGCGCCCGCCGCGCCATTGCCGTTGTACGTGACGCCGTCGAGCACCGCGCGAATGAAACCGTCCGTGCTGGTCGAAGGTCCGACGCTGATCAAGTTGTTCGTCATCGTCGCGCCGCCTTCGACGCCGCTGAAGACGATGAGCAGCGGCGACGGTTTGCTCGGGCTCGCGGGGACGATGATTTGATAGCCGATGCTCCCCGCCGTCTCCGCCGCGCCGGAGAGGCTCGACGAACCTCCACTTCCGTTCGACGATCCACCGAACGGCGGCACGCCCGGGCCGGTTTGTTGATCCTTTGGCGCATCGACGCTGACGTCGGACACTTTCGCGTCGTTCGCCGAGATCGCGTCTTGTGTCGTCGTCCCGTCGCTGCCTGTGTCGGTCGCTGCGTCGAGCGTCGTCGAGTCATCGCCGCCGCACGCGGCGAGAAGCACCAAAACAATCCAAGCGCGCATGAGGTAATATCCGAGGCTGCCATCCATGAGCACCGACGTCGAGCCTTCACCCTACCCAGCTGCCGGCGAAGTCATCGATGGCAAGTACCAGATCGAGGGGTTCATCGGCGAAGGCGGCATGGGCGCGGTCGCGCGCGCGATGCACCTGATTCGCAAGGCGCCCGTCGCGCTGAAGTTCATGTCGCCCGCGGTCATGTCGGTTCCGGGCGCGGTCGATCGGTTCATCAACGAAGCGGTCGCGGCGTCCGCGTTGAAGAGCGAGCACGTCGTGCAAGTGTTCGACGTCGGCAAGCTCCCGAGCGGCGCGCCGTACCTCGTGCTCGAGCTCCTCGACGGGTGCGACGCCGCGCAGCTCCTCGAGACGGAGCCGAACGGCATCGACGTGCCTCGCGCCGCGCACATCGTCTTGCAAGTGCTTCGCGCGCTCGAGATCGCGCACGCCGCGGGAATCATCCACCGCGATCTCAAACCGTCGAACTGCTTTCTCGTCAATCACGAGGGCGACCACGAGTTCGTGAAGCTCCTCGACTTCGGCATCAGCAAGGTGACGCGCGAAGGGCAAGCGTCGATCACGCAAACGAACGTCGCGCTCGGCACGCCGCTCTACATGTCGCCCGAGCAAGCGCGCTCGGCGCGCGACGTGGATCTTCGCACCGATCTCTACTCGACGGGCGTCATCCTCTACGAGCTCCTCTGCGGACAAGCGCCGCACATGGTGGAGGGCGGCGAGTTCACCGCGGTGCTCTTCCGACTCTTCACGACGGACGCGCCGCCGATCGCGGAGAAGCGCGCAGGCTTGCCGAAGGCGCTCACCGAGGTCGTGCACAAAGCGCTCGCGCGCGATCCGAACGCGCGTTACTCGAGCGCGCGCGAGTTCGCCGAGGCGCTCATTCCGTATTGCGACGCGCGCAGCGCGATCGAGATCGCGCGCCTTCGCGCGCGCGGGCCGACGACGATCGCGGGTGACGCGGCGCGCGTTCGCGTGCACTCGTCGCCCGACTTCGCCTCGACGGACGCGACCGCCGCGACGCAAATGGGAACGCCCACGCCGGCCTCCGCGCCAGTGGCGACGGACGGCGCGCAGACGGGCTCGCAGAACGCGCGTCCGGAGACGTCCCAAGCGGTGCGCACCGATCTCTCGAGCGCGCAGGACTCGCCGATCGCGAGCGCGGCGAGCACGTCGTCGTCGCCGAAGTGGCCCATCGCCGTCGGCGGCGCCGGTGTCGCGATGATCGCGCTCGCGATCTACGTCGTCGCGACGAAAGCGCCGCCCGCGACGCACGCGGACACGCAAACGTCCGTCGTCGCGACCACGCCGCCAACGCCCTCAGTCACGCCGTCCGTCGCGCCTTCGACGCACGAAACGCCGTCGCCGAGCATCTCCGCTTCGCAAACGCCACCACCCCCGACGTCCGCGCCGCGTGTTACGAATACGGTTCCGACGCGCGATTTGAGTTGGGGCACGAAACCGCACAACTGATGAAACGATCCGTCCTCCTCACTCTTACGCTGATGACGTTCGCCGTCACGGCGGCCGCTGCGCCGCCGACGATCCGCGAAGAGCTCCCGCAAGCCGCGCGCATGAGTTGGGACAGCGCGCGCGCGCTCTTCGGCGTCGAGAACTGGGCCGCCGCGGCGACCGAGTACCAGCACGCGTACGATCTCTCGCACAACGCGCGCGTGCTCTTCAACGTGGCCGCGTGCGAGAAGAATCAAAAGCATTATCTCAAGGCGCTGCTCGCGCTCAAAAAGGAGCTCTCCGAAGGCGGCTCGAAGCTTCCGATGAGCGAGGTGAACGAAGTGCGCGGCGCGCTCTCGACGCTCGAACCGCTCATCTCGACGATCGCGGTCACGTCGAACGAAGACGGCGCGACGCTCACGATCGACAACGAAGCGCAGCAAGGCGTGACGCCGTTCGCGCAGCCGCTCCCGATCGAGGTCGGACCGCACGCGCTGAAGCTCTCGAAGCCCGGCTTCGCCGACGCGACGACCAACGTGACGGTCGCGGGCGGCACGGTCGCGCAAGCGAAGCTCGAGCTCCAACCGCTCGAGCGCAAGGGCCACGCGCACATCGTCGTGAACGGCCCTTCGCACGCGACGATCCTCGTCGATGGAAAGGATCTCGGCAACGCGCCGTTCGACGGCGAGCTCTTGGCAGGCTCGCACATCGTCCAGGCGCAAGCCGACGACTTCGTCACCGCGCGCGAGCCGCTCGTCGTCGCGTACAAGGAAAACGTGTCGCTCGTCGTGAACCTCGCGGCACGCCGCCACGAAGGGCTCTTGCGCGTCTCCGCACAAGATGGCGCGATCATCCTCGTCGACAGCAAGCGCGTCGGCACGACGCACTGGGAAGGTCCGCTCACCTCGCGCGAGGGTCATCAGGTCGTCGTGAAGAAGGACGGCTTCTACACCTCCACACAAGAGATCTCGCTCTCCGACGATCAAGACCGCCCGCTGCCGATCACGCTCAACCCCGAGAAGACGTGGATCTGGTGGACGCTCGCCGGCGCGATCATCGTCGGCGGAACCATCGCGGTGGGGATCGCCGTGGGCATCGCGGGCGCTCACGATCCCATTCCCGGGACGCTCGCGGCGGGCTCGGGCTGGGGAACGACGGGTTTGCATGGGATCCACTTCTAGAAGTCTCGGTTCGGTCGCGGTCGTGATCGCGTGCGCGCTTGCGTGCAGCGACAGCAAACCGGCGACGCAATTCACGGTCGGGCTCACGACGCAAATCGTCGTCCCCGACGACGTCCAGAGCGTGCGCATCACCGCGTCGAGCGGCGGCAATCGCGGCTTCTGTCAGACGTATCCGGTCGTCGATGGCAAAGCGCGTTTGCCGCAGTCGCTCGCGCTCGCACCCGACGTCGCGAGCAACCCGAGCGATCAAGTCACCGTGACGGTGATGGGCTTCACCGTCAGCAAAGATCGCATCGACAAAGAGCAAACGTTCGACGAGTGCACGATCCCGACGGTCTCGGCGACGGACGCGTCGACCGAAGATCCATCGAGCGCGCCGCCGAACGCGCGCGTTCTTCGCCGCTCGAAGCAGGGCTACATCACGAACCGAAACCTCTACGTGCCGATGGCGCTCAAGTACTCGTGCTACGGCGTCGACTGCACCGGCGATCAAACGTGCAAGGGCGGCGTGTGTCAGGCATCGGACGTCGACCCGACGACGCTCCCCGACTACGACGACGCGCTCCTCTACGGCACGTCGAGCGCGTGCTTCGATTCGAGCCTGTGCCTCGGCGACGCGGTCGGCGCCTCTGTGATCGACGCGAGCCAATGCATCTACGAAGTCCCGACGGGCTCGAGCTTGAAGGACGTCGGGATGAACGTTCGCGTCATCTACGATCGTTATCGCGTCGAGGTGCTCGATCTCGACGACACCGAGGGCTTCAAGATCCCCGACGCCGCGAATCACCCGAATCGATTCCAGCTCGCGGCCGGGCTCTGCGCGGGCACGGGACCGACCAAGATCCTCAGCGTCGCCGCGAGCCGCACGTGCCCGTCGAAGAACGCGTTCCAACCGCTCTGCGCCGGAGACTCCGCCACGCGGACGCTCGCGCCCGCACCGAGCGCGATTTATCTACTCGTCGATCAAGATTTGTCGATGGTCGATTACCTCGGCCCCACGATCGATCCAACGGCGAACCTCAAGGTGGCGCTCGGCCTCGCGCTCCAAGATCCCGTGTTCATGACGACGACGCTCGCGGTGCGCCGCGTGCCCGACCCCGGCACGGAGTGCACGTCGACGACGTACGGCAACGGCAAGTTCACGACGTTCGATCCCAACGCGACGCCGAACCTCCTCGACCCGCTCCTCACGGGTCCCGTCGCGACGACCGGCCTCGCGCTCGATGCGCTGCTCGCGCCTGCCGGCGCGTATGGCGTGAATTGGGGCGGCCCGCCGGCGTCGTTCAACAAGCGCGCGGTCGTCTTGGCGACGAATCGACTGCTCGATCCGAGCGACACGTCGAACTGCGGACCGGGCGCGACGGCGGCCGCCGTGAAGACGGCAAGCCAAGCGGGCATCGACACGTACGCGTTTTCGCTGCGCAACGCGTTCGAGTCGCAGACCGCGGTGCAAGCGCGCATCGACGCCGCGAAGGCGTTCGGCGCGGCGAGCGGCGCGACGGTCTTCTCGGCCGAGGGCGGCGCGTCGAGCGATCCCAACGCGGCGAAGCTCGCCTCGGCGCAAGGCCTCGCGCAGATCGTCAGCGACGTCGCATCGTGCGTCTACGACAAGCCGCAGAACTTCATCGACGCGACGAAAGGAACGCTGACGCTCAAGCCCGGCCCCTTCGCGCCCGTCCCGCTCACCGCGGACTCGAGCTGCATATCGTCAGCCGCGTCCACGACCGCCAACGGTTGGGGCCTCGACAAGGACAACCTCCACATTCGCGTGTGCGGCGCCGCGTGCACGACCATCCGCAGCGCGATCGAGACGAACCAACTGCTCAATGCGCAGCGGAACGCGTCGGGGAACGCGGAGTCGAATCAGGTGCTTTTGCAGTTGAACGTTCCGTAGTCAAACACGCGGACGCCAGTATCCAGGTTCACGGCGCAGGTGCATGACCGCGACGATCCAAACAACGGGCGGTAGCGCGACGTACAGAAGCGCAAAAGGAAAATCCTCGAGTAGTGCGCGACGAATCGCCGTCTCGCCCACTTGCTCGAACTTCGGAAAGGACAGCGGCGTGTCAGCGACGAGCGCTTCGACCTCACGAAGCTCGGAGTGAAAGCGCGCTGCGAGATCGGTATCGCGTATGGCGTAGTATTCCACCGCGGCATCGAGCTCCGCTTGCGCGGACTCGTGATAGCGAACCACGCTCACTTCTTCTTATCGCCGACAAGACGGCTCGCGATCCGAGCGTGAACCTCGTTGGCCTCGACGCCTTTCGATTCACCGCGCAGGATGGCTTCGGTGCGCCGCTGCGCTTCGGACCGCCAAGATGCATCAGCAACGTCTGGCGGAATGTCGGTGCCGGGATAGTCGAGCGTGGCCAAGAGATCTCGCGCGACGGACGCGCGGTCCGCCGCACTGAGTGTCTTTGCGAGCTCGAGAATCTGCCGAACGCTTGTGTTTGCCACGAGGAAAAGATGCGACGTCGGGGCTTGGGGGTCAAGCCACTCAAATTCACCGCGCAATTGCGCTCTTACGTGCCGACTTTCCGGATCGTCACGCTCCGCGAAAGGACGGCGTTGCGTAACGCGATTTGCGACTTCGTGGAGATGCCAACGTTGGAATACGGCGTCCACTGCGATCCGTATGGCATGTAGTGCGGATTGTTGCCCGCCCAGAAGTCGTCTTCGTTTGCGCCGCCTCCGCCACCGAGATCGGGCACGTTCGGCGAGTCGTCATCGGGATTGGCTTGCACGATGGACGCGTTGATGTTCGGGCCGGAGCCGCTACCCGCCGAGTCGGGGTCGGGGTTGTAGTGCGGATTCGTTCCACCCCAGTCGTCGCCTCCGCCGCTGATGCCGGGCAGGTATCCTTGGAGTGCCCCATAAGCCTGTAGGCCGGAGTCAGGGTCGGGAAAATCGGCGCAGCGCCGCTCGTGTTGCCGCCATGTGGGGCAAAGCGCATTCCCTTCGAGAAACGTGGAGCCTCACTGCCGCCATCTGGTGAGTCTGGATCTGACGACCCTTTCTTGTTTGGATCGTCGGGAGAGGTTTCGGGATCAGGGCCACTCTGTGCGCCGGCGTTCTTTTGCTTAGGCTGGTCACCTTGATCAGGTGAACCACCGTCACCGCCTGTACCACCGCCTGCAGTGCCACCAGCTGTACCACCGACGCCACTCCCGCCACCTGAGTTGTTTGTACCTCCCGGATCCGGGCCGCCGGAGGACGCGTTGTTGCCGCCGACATTGAATGTTTGACCTTCGTCGTTGTAAACGTCGTTTGAGTCCGTACCACCACCACCACCACCGCCGCCCCCCGAACCTCCGCTATTCGTGTTTGGGTTCTCTCCCGACTGTGACGGACCACCACGCCCACCACCACCTTTGTCTTTTGAGATCTTGCCTCCGCTTCCGTCGATCCACGGATCGGGAGGTCCACCATGATCGACAAATGCGGGCAAAGGGCCACCGCCTGATGGCGGCCCGCCCGGTAGCGGTTTGAAGCCGCCGATGTAGACCTGTTGGGGAGGTTGGATATCGGTTATCGCGACTGGTCTCGGAATTGGAATCGGTGGTGATGGTGTAACGACAACTGGTGGTGTATTAGTCGGCAGCGGCTGGGGTGGGCTTGGAACGGGCTGTTGTGATTGCGCTTGTTGCTGTTGGTCTGGTGTGCTGGTGTTGTCAGGGTTTGGGTCCTGTTGCATTGTGCCATTGTTGCCATCGCCAGAATTCGGATCAGGCGTACCATCATTACTGCTAGAACGCCCCGCGTTGCCGCCACCGTCGAAGAACCACCAATGGGGAAGAATGGCGCCAAGCGCCGCTTTGGCCGCGGGCGACAACGGAGCGTCACCAAACTCCACTGACGTCTCCCACACGAACTTATCGAAATCGGGTACACCGTTTGGCTTCTTCTCAAAATGCCCATAGGATCCCCCCGCGTTTGGTAAATGCTCTGCCGCGATATTTCTGATCACAGTGGATGGATCACCGCGACGCAAGCCAGTGATAACCATGTTGTTAGGATTGCGCGCCCCGCCCGCGTCCGGGGCCAATGCGGCCGGCGTAACGGGGCTGTTGTAAACTCCGACGGTGTTTGCGAGTTGAACGGCCACAAACACCAAGGACTGGACCAATATGACCGTCAGAATCCACTCTTGCGCGGAGCTTGGCGTGCCGCGCCGCTGAAGGGTTTGTTCGGCAACTAGCACCTTGTCTGCGACATATCTGATCGCGATTTTGGCGTCGTTGCCGTCACGACTCGTGGGAAGACCAGCTATAATTTGGTTTGCCAGACTCAACGCTGCCTGCGCCTCAGCAAGCAGACTGTCTACCGCCGCGGGACCAGGAAAGTGTATCGTCAGTGTTCTACCCATTGCACACTCCGTTATGCCGTAATTGCCAGCTCGCCTTACTCTATTGACAACGCTCGCCGCGCGCAGCAGCCCGATGTGTCACCAGAAGTGCATTGAAGAGAGGGTCATTTGTTTTTTTAGCCAAACGCTCCAATGGTTTACAGGCTCCGCCATCCCACAGAGTAGAGTAATATCGAAGCTCTATTGCGAGCTCACAGGCGTGATAGAAATTGAGCCCAGCAGAACCCTCGTCCCGCAACTCCAACTCCGCCTTTCCAAGCTCGATATGCAACAACATCCTGCAGGGCCAACAGGTGTTGTCTGGATCGAGGCGCTCTGTTAGCGCGTAGTCGCCTGGTGATTCGAGGTCTGCTCTGGGAGCACCTACGATATAGAGCGTTGACCTTAACGCGGTCGCGCGCTCCAACATTGCGCCAGGTAAGTCAAGGATGGCCAGCTCTGTGTCGGCGATTTTTCTCGGCGTAGCGCCAAACCAAGCGACATTTTCGCGACGGTCTTGCGAAAAACTATGCGCGCTGTGCGAACACGCCAGAAACTCTTTGCGCGCTTGCGAGACATCGCCCCTAGCGAGCGCGAACGACGCCGTTCGGCACTCTCCGACGAATAGACGTTCCTCCGAGCATAGCGGCGACGCGTTATGTATTGAAGCAGCGCAGCTCGGCGTCATTGCAATGACAAATAACAGCGCACTGAGAGAGCATCGCGTTCTAGTCACTGACACCTAACTGGGTGATATGAGTATCATGCCCATTCATGGTTGGTGAGGTTCCATCCTGGCTCTTTACGATGCTTCGACCCTCTTCACCGAGCCTCACGAGCCACCCGATTCGCCGTAACGAGAATCCTGAATGTGGCGTCCCACGGTGTTGTCGTCTTGTGTGACTGGGAAAGCCGCCAGCACGAACTTTTCACCACGCAGCGCGCGCCTCACGAACCACCCGATTCGCGGCGACGAGAATCCTGAACGTCGCATCCCACGGCGCTCCACCCGTCCCGCTCGGCGAGACACGCCACCGAACCCACGTCGCGAGCGGCACGCCCGGGTTCGAGGCCAGGATGACCTTCTGAAGCGTCTGCACACCTGGCGTGAAGGCACTCGTGAGAGCCAAGCCACTTCCAGCGGTGGGCATTGCCGTGAAGAGGTTGTTGTCCTTCGACGGCGAGGTCTCGATAAACCATGTCAGGCTTGCGGCGCCGCCTGTCGGAAACGTCCCCTCGCGAACGTCGATCCAGAACACTGCGTCTTGAAACGACGAGAAGCCCATCCACGTTGATTCTCCTTGAATGATGTCGCCGGTTCCGGCTGTTACACTCGCGCCGCGAATCGTGATCCAATCCTGAAGCACATAACCGTACATCGCAACCTCCTTGGGTGTTGAGTCGTTTTCTTCGTTTCAGCCAATGATTCCGATGCGCCGCATGTAGCCTTGCTCGGCGTCTTGCATCTCCCGAACGAGCTCGTCGTCGAGCCCAGTCTGCACGCAGATAAGTCGCGCTGGAGCTTTGGGTCGAGGAAGCGCTCGTCGATGCGGCTCTGCGGGAAGAGCTCCCGTGAGACCGAGGCGGAGCTCGTAGAGTCCGATCGCTTTTAGACAGCGCCTGCACGCGCTTCTCATCGATGATGAGTCGCAGCACTCATCGACGAGAAGGGGTGATTCACATCCCGACTTTGCGAATCGTCACGCTGGCGAGCATCGCTTCGCGCATCGCGATTTGCGACTTCTGCGAGACGCCGACGTTCGCATACGGAGTCCACTGCGAGCCGTATGGCATGTAGTGCGGGTTATTTCCGGACCAGAAGTCATCTGCGTTCGCGCCGGTTGGAACCCACATGTCTCGCGGGATGTTGGCGTCGGTGTCGTCGCCCTGGTCGGGATTGGGTCCGGGGCGCGCGTTGACATTGACGTTCGGACCGGAGCCGCTCGAGTCGGGGTCGGGGTTGTAGTGGGGATTTGTTCCGCCCCAGTCGTCGCCACTCCCGCCAACACCCGGAAGATAACCCTGCAGTGCAGCATAAGCCTGTACGCCGACGTCAGGATCAGGGAAATACGGAACACCTCCCGCATTGCCGCCGTGTGGGGTGAAGCGCATTCCCTTCGAAAAGCGTGGGCCTTCCCCGCCACCGTCGGAAGAGTCGGGGTCTGGCGTCCCTGTGCCGGTTTGCGGAGCACCCGGCGTACTATTGTCCCAGCCGGTTCCACCGAGGTTGCGATTCGTCGTCGTGTCCCCGGACTTTTGTGGACCTGGATCATCACCGCGGCTGCCACCACTTATTCCGGTGTCCGCGTTTGACGACGATGTGCTCGTTGAGTCATCGGCGTAGCGCTCGCGATTCGAATCATCGTCGCCGGTTCCGAAACGCGCACCTTGATCGTCAATTGGCGAGCCACCGATGGGAGCGTTGTCTCCGTCTCCGGGTGTAGGATCGTGATGAATTCCATTGCCACCACTCGGCCCGCCACCTCCACCTCCGCCTGTCTTGTGCTTCGACGGTCCACTATCAATCCACGGATCGGGAGGGCCGCCGTCATCGACAAACGCTGGCAGAGGCCCGCGGCCGGGCGGCGCGCTCGGCAGCGGCTTGAACCCGCCGATGTAGACGTTCTGCGGCGGTTGGATATTCGTTCCGGTGATCGGTTGTGGAATCGGAATTGGTGGTGATGGCGGAGCGACGACTGGTGTGTTCGGTGGAAGCGGTGCTGGAGGAAGTGGTTGTGATTGCGGTTGCTGTGATTGCGCTTGTTGCTGTTGGTTTGGTGTGCCCGTGTTCGTAGGGTTGGGGTCTTGCTGCGCCGAACCGTCGCCGTTGCCGTCGTTGGGATCAGGCGGCAATCCGCCGCCTCCTCCGCCTCCGCTTTCACCATCCCCATTCGCGTTCGGGAACGGGTCTGGGTCTTCGGCGCCGTTCGTCGTACCAAACCACGGCGGCATAGGCGGGTTCGGCTTTGCCGCGCGCTGCCCGATTGATGGCGGCGACAAGTTGTTGACGAGGTTCTTCAAGGTTGTCAACGCGGGATTCACAGGATGCTCTTTTTGAACTCCAAGACCTGAACCATAACGTTGTTTTACGTACGCACCCCAAAGGTACACCATTTCGAGGACGGTCCCTTGCAGCGATTGGATCCAAGGCATGAATACTTCGTCGTAGAAAGCTTCCACGAGCCCCGCATTGCCAGCCGAATATCCATCGGTTAGATCGATTTTCATTCGTGCGGGCCCCATTGTCCGTGCCGCGTCTTCAAGCAGGATAAACTCAACCAGCATGAAGCGCGCATCGATATCAACTTGAGATAGCTGCCCATCAAAGCGACTATCGTGCTCGTTACGCATGACATCCTGCAATAATTGGAACGCCTTTACCGCCACGTCCTTCATTTCGGGTCCGGACATACCACTGTCGAGATGATGAAGTGTGCGCTGGCCCATCGAGAGGAACTCCTGTTGATGTTATGGTCCGACGAGCTCAATAAGGGCCGCGTCAGCTGCAATCTCGTCAAATCGTGGTGTACACGATCGCAAGTTGTGAATCTCGAATGCCCAATCGGACGCCGCCCAGTCGCGCGCCTCGTTTCCGCGTGGCAACAACGCGCACGGACTATGGTTGTGATAGAATAGCAAGTGGGGTCTTGTTCGCGTCAGAGTGCATGATTGTTCGAAGTACTTTTGTGCTGCGCCAATGTCGCGAGGCTCTTGTGTTAGGAGGGAGATTCCCAAATCGCGCTCGAGTAGGACGATGCAAGGGCGACATGCCGCAACACGCGCCTTTGACATCAAATTGGCAACATACGCCCGATACGACTGGACGTCCTCAGTTCGCCCAAACAAGACAGCGCGCGCATATTCACCGATAGCGTCTTCCGTAGCGCAAGTTGGAATTTCTCCCTCCTCAAGCCTAGTACCGGCCGGCACCACTGCATCAAAAGCGAGTTGCTCAAACGCACGCCGACACGCTCCCACAGGGAAGTGACGAGTTTAACTTCGCGAATTTCGGTGCTGATGCATTCGGCCGGCTGCGCTGCATGGTCACCAACAATGCGAGGCGCATGGTTTTGTAACCGCGGAGCTTGCGTTGGCGGTGTTGGTGTGCACGCGAGCGCCAGGCTTGTGGCGGTTGCGAGCAAGGTGTCACCAGGCCGCGCTACGCGCCTCACGAACCACCCGATTCGCCGCAACGAGAATCCGGAACGTGGCATCCCACGGCGCTCCACCCGTGCCGCTCGGCGACACGCGCCACCGAACCCACGTGGCGAGCGGCACGCCCGGGTTCGACGCCAGGATCACCTTCTGAAGCGTCTGCACACCCGGCGTGACACTCGTGAGTGCCAAGCCACTTCCAGCCGTCGGCATTGCCGTGAAGAGGTTGTTGTCCTTCGACGGCGAGGTCTCGACATACCACGTTAGGCTTGCGGCGCCGCCCGTCGGAAACGTTGCCTCGCGAATGTCGATCCAGAACACTGCGTCTTGAAACGACGAGAAGCCCATCCATGTTGATTCTCCTTGAATGATGTCGCCGGTTCCGGCTGTTACACTCGCGCCGCGAATCGTGATCCAATCCTGAAGCACATAACCGTACATCGCAACCTCCTTGGGTGTTGAGTCGTTTTCTTCGTTTTCAGTCGATGATTCCGATGCGCCGCATGTATTCCTCTTCGGCGTCTTGCATCCGCGACACGAGCTCCTCGGCGAGGCCCGTCTCCATCGCGATGAAGGGGCGCTGCAGGTTCGTGTCGAGAAATCGCTCCTCGATGTTCTCGGGCGGGAAGAAGATTGGGTACCGCTTGCGCAGCTTGGCGGCGGTCGTTTCGAAGAGCTCTTCGTCGTCGTGGGTAAAGCCCATGCCGAGCTCGTAGAGATTCACGCCTCTCATGAACGTCCACACGTCTTCTTCGGCGATCTTGGTGGTCTCGTGAATGAAGCGTACGGCGGCGTCCGTGTCGTAGATGGGCTCGGGAGCTTCCGTGGATTCGACAGACGCGATCTTCCAATGCGGACCTGCGATCGGGTTTGCGTGCATGCCTTTGACGTCTTCGACGGTGAGCCAGAAGTCGGGTCTCATGGGTCACATCCCGGGTGAGTTCGCAGCGACCACGATGCGCATGGTGACGTCCCATCCCCGCCGTGATGTGGGTCCGCGAGGCGCCATCGGAATATCGGGAAGCGGCACGGTTGCCGTGAGCATCGGGAGTTTGATGATGACTGCGGCTGCTTGCCGCTACAGGCACCCGCGAGTCGCAGCTGTTGCCGCCCGTCATCGACGTAAAAAAGGCATCGTCCTCCGTGGGTGACGTGTCCAAGAACAGATTCACGCTGCCGCCAGTACCCGGTGCGACTTCCGAGACCATCACCCACGCGAACAGATCCTGAAATGGAGACAGGTCGAGCCAGTCACGCTCGTTCTGAATGATCTTCATGCCCTATTGCGCGGTGTGGCGCAGCGCTGAACTGACCGCGAATCGTTATCCAATCTTGCAATACGAATGTGTGCATTCGCCACTCCTCAGGGTTTCTTGCTCACGGCCGCTCCAGGCGCGACCGTCGTGATCTTCTCCGGCAACCTGGAGTAATCGCGCGTCGTCCAGTGGCGCCAGTCTCTGGCGCGCAACATCTTGATGCCGGTGCGGTTGTCGCCGGTCGTGGGAAAGGGTTGTCGCTCCTTGATGCCGGTATGACCGGAGTCGGAGTAGGGAGCGGGGCGTTGCCAGCGCTTGATGCCGCGCGGCGTGGGTGAATCGTAGTTGGGCGGTTTGCTAACTGACGTGTCCGTCGCGTAGCCGCCTGGAACCCATGCAGGCCCGCCTTGGCCATCGGCGTAGCCTTCGCCGTGCCTAGCGCTCATCGCCGCAAGACCGCCGGGCTGATTCGCTGCTACCCAAATACGGAACGTGACGTTGAACGCGCTGCCACCGCCATTGAGTTGCCATCGAAGCCAATGCGAAATCGGGTACGCCGCGGTGTCACGCAAGTACACACCCACAGTCACGCCCGCCGCCATCGCGAACGAGTCCATGTTTTGAAACAGCGATTCGTCTTTGGTGGGTGCCGTCTGATAGGCGAGTACCGCATTGAAGACACTGCTCACTTGAAGGAACGTGATGACATCGAGATACGGTGACGTATCCAGCCAAAACGCCTCCGTCTGGCTCAGCGTCCCGCTCGCGGGGCCCTCGATCGTCGTCCAGTCTTGGAGCATCAGGCCGTACATTAGAGACCCAGCGCGTCCGCAGAGAGAAGCACGCGGAACGTCGTGTCCCATGTCGACGCCGGCCCGACGATCGGTGCAAACCAGTCGTCACTAGCTTCGGTCATCGAAGCAATTCCGTCTCATCAATTGCATGTCACAATGGACGAGTGAATCGCGCACTCTTTCGAGCTTCGCTTCTTGCTCTCGTGGGGTGTTCGTCTGCGTCGCCGAATGAGTGTCGAACATCGGTGACGTATGACTGCGCTCCAGTCCCGCCCAATACCGCCAATGCTTGCCACGGCGGACCGATCACGACGGCGGGACAGCAGGACCCCACGCTCTGGTTTCCCGCTGGTTGTGAGGCTGCATGTCCGGCCGCGTTCGGAGACGTTTGCCAAGACACCGGGTGGCAATACTTCGGTCCGAAGTGACGCCCGCTAGGGCCCGAACTGCATCCCCACGAAGGGCCACAGATAAAACTGCGTCCCCTGCGCAAGGCGATACGCCGGCGTGCGCAACGGAACGCCCTGCGGCAAAAAATAGTGATTCGGATCGGCTTGCGTCGTCGCGTCCGTGCCGGCGTTCTCGAACCAGGCCGAGAGGCCCGCGGTGAGCGCGACGAACTTCGAGATGCGGAAGCTCCCCGTCGCCTCGAACGACACGGCGGGCGCGAGGTACGTCACCATCGGCGGAACGAATGTGTCGGTCATCGTTCCGTCGGTGCTCGTCGCGTCGCGCACCACGCCCATCGCGTGGTAACCGAAGCCCGGACCCGCCGCGAATGCGACGCGGATCTTGCGACCGTCGATCGTCGCGCGCGCGCGGAGCGCGAACATTCCGCCGGCGCGCACGATGCGGAAATTCTCCGTGCGCGCAGGGCCCGTGAGCACGGGGTTCGAGCCGGGCTTCACGACGCCGTCGAACGACGCCGACGGTGACGTCGTGTCGACGCCGAACGCCGCGAAGAGCTCCACGCCGAGCGGGTCCCACGTGTAGCCGACGTTCGCCGCGAACGCGAAGCCCACGGGGCCCGATGCGCTGCACGACGCCGCGCCGATGAGCGCGCACGACTCCGGATGATCGAGCGTGCCGCGAAGGCCCGTCGGCGCGAACGATGGGCCGAGGAGAAATCCGAAGAAGACTCCGCCGAACGTGTCCATCGGCGGCGGAGGCGGAGGCGCGGCGTCTTGATGCTCGAGCGTCACGCCGACGGACATCACCTTCCCCGCTTCGATCGTCACCTTCTTGTGGAACGGCTTGAAGCCGAGTCGCGTGACGGTGACTTCGTGCTCACCCGCGGCGACGTCGGCGCGGTACGTCCCGTCGCCGACGTTCTTTCCGTCGATGAGCACCGTGCCCTGGTTGTCGCTGATCGCGATGTCGAGCGTGCCGGTGGTCGCGCCGTCGGCCCACGCGCGCGCGGACGCGAGCGCGATTGCGAACGCCAAGGTGCTGCGCAGGGGGGCGCGCTGCTGCAGGTTCATCAGTCTTGGTAGGGACCGACAGCGGAGAGGGTGAGCGTTCCGTCGAATGGAAGAAGCGGCGCGATCGTCTGTGCGAGGTTGTTGTAGCTCGGCGGAGGCATCACGCCGGCGACGCGCCTGAACGCCGCGTAGCTCGCGATGCCGTCGCCGGACATCACGGTGATCGTGACGGACGGATTCGCCGATGTATCCGGCGTCCAAGCCACGGCGCTCGACGGAAGCGGAGGTGCGGCGATGGTCGTGAGGGTCGGCGGCGCGACGATCGTCCACGTGTTGTTCGTGTAGATGTCCGCGTCGGCGTCGTAGTTCTGCCACACGTACTCGACGAACGTGCCAATGGGCGACGCGATGGGCTTGTCCGGTTGAAACGTGACGCTCGGTTGCGCGGGGTTCGTCGTGAGGTCCGGCGTGACGGTGTTGATCGCCGGCGGCATCTGGCTCATGTCCATCGTCAGCGTTTGATCTTTCGCCGGCGCGGGGCTGCGCGTGGCGACGACGGTGAACGTGGTCCCGAAGGTGCCATTCGTGCTCGCGCGCGCTTCCGTCTGCACGAAGTCGCCGTAGCCCGGATGCGTGTTGAACGCGGTCGGCAGAAAACCACCGTCGCCGTCGGTCTGCGCGAACGACGCATTCGTGAGCGGAACGTAACCAGCGATCTCGCTGAATACGATGGTCGGGTTCGAGACGAGCGAAGGGTTCGCGATGTCTACGGTCCACGCGGCTTCGGGCGTCGTCGTCCACGTCGCGGCGTCCATGAACACGTTCGCGCCCGCCTCGAGATCGAGCTTCTGATTTTTCACGTACGAGTAACCGAGGATCGTCGAGAGCTGATCGACCGCTTCGACCAAGATCGGAAACTGCGCGGCGGGGTTGAGCTCGCGGTTGTTCGGATAGAACATGACGGGCGGCGTGGTGTTGAACCCGCCCGAGTAATTGCCCAAGTACGCGTTGTATCCAACCGCCGTGTTCGGCGGCGAGCCCGGGAAGCTCTGAAGCGTGACCGTGTTGTTCGTCGGGACGACGGACGGATCGTAGACGAAGAGCAGATCGCCCGGCTCGACGGCGAGGTACGTCGTCACCGCGAAGGTGTCGACGGAGTTGCCCGTGAGTATGCTCACCGCGGTGCCGGCCGGAAGAAGACGCTCGGCGTGACCCTCCGCGTCGGTCGTCGTCGAGCCGATCACCGTGCCGTTCGTGTCGTGGAAGACGACGGTCGCGCCGTTCACCGGCCCCGCGAGCGACGCCACCGTCACGCGCACGGGCTCGGGCCCGCCGTCGTAGACGAGCGGAGGAAGCGCAGCGGCATCGAACAGCGGAAGCCCCGCATCGGGCGCGACGAGCTGCGGCGAGGTCGGAGAGCACGCGACCCACACGCTTGCCGTCGTCGTCGATGCGACCACCCCCGCAAGCAGAATCAAGCGCCGCCCAAGCATAGAGCTTCCACCGTACCACCAAAGCGCGCGACGCGTCGATCCCGCGTCCCTGCCTCCGCCTCCGTCCCCATCTCCGTCCCCGTCCCCGTCTCCGTCTCCGCCCCCGTCTCCGTCTCCGTGAATACGCACCTCGAGGTTCGTTTTTCGCACCTCGCTTTCGTTTGTCGAACCTCGCCTTTCGCAAGTACGCTGCCGGGACATGACGCTCGCCAAGACCGCGCGCTCGCGCGCAGAGACTCTGCTCCGCCACATCGACCAGCGCCGCTCGGACATCGCGCGCGCGTTCTACGACGTCGGGTCGTCGCTCCGCGAGCTCAGCGACAAGAAGCTCTATGCGTCGCTCGGCTACGCGACGTTCGAGGCGATGCTCGAGGAGCGCGAGCTCATGAGCGCCCAGTACGCGCGCCGGCTCATCGAGGTCGTGCGCAGCTTCGACCGCGAACAGGCGCGAAGGCTCGGCCCGGAGAAAGCGTACGCGCTCGCGCGGTACAGCGCGCGCACGAAGCTCAAAGACGATCCCGCCGAGTACATCGCCGAGGGTTTCCCCGTCGGCGGGCGCCGCCGCCCGATCGACGACGTCACCGTGCGCGAGATCCACACCGCGACGCGCCTCGCGCTCCTGCGCCAACACGGCGGCCACGGCGAAAGCGAACGTGCGCGCCGCGACGCCGAGGCTGCCGCGCGCACGATGACGCGCAAGCTCCACGCGCGCACCGACGGGCAAGGCGAGGTTCGCCACGTCTTCCGCAAGGGCTCGTGGTGGCTCGAGATCGCTCTCCCCGCCGAGATGGCGCCCGTCGTGCGGTTCGGATGAAGCGCATCACCCTGTGCGTCGCGCTCGCCGCGCTCGTTGCGACGAGCGGTTGCGAGGGGTGCGACGCGGGCCCCGCGACGAAATACTGTCAGCAAGCACTCGACGGAATCGATGCGTCGTACGGCCAGCTGCTCGACGACTGCAAGACGTGCTGTCACCAAGAGGTGCCTTACAAAGGGACGCTCGAGAACGGGCAGTGCGTTTGTCACCGGCCCTGAGTGAGTCCGTCGCACGCGCTTTGCGCGCGCGCGCGAAGGGATTCGTTCGAGGGGCTCGCCGCCGACGCTTCCACGTAGAGGCGCGCGAGCGCGGCGGGAACGTCGACGACCGCGTCCTCGTAGTCGAGTCCCTGGTTCTGCGGTCTCACGAGCGCGCGGAGGAGGAGAGTGCGTCCGTTCGTCGAGACCATCCACGGCTCGGGAAACACGTACTCCTCGGTGCGCGCGAAGCGACCGATGACGACATCGGCGGCTGCTCTTTCGATCGCGCAAGTGATACGTCACCGCGGCGCCCTTCGGCGCGAGCGAGAAATCCACGAACGCATCGGCGACTGGCAATGCGTTCGTTCCGGATCCCAAGCCGTACTTCTCGAAGAGCTTTTGGTTCTGCGGAAGCTGGGTGACGGGCCTGCCGTCGATCGATGCGGGCGGTTGCGAGCGCTCGAGCACGTGACCATCCGACGACGCGAAGGACGGTGCAAACGTCTTTGCAACGAGCGAGCAGCGAGCCGTCCTCGGAGATGCCCCAACCATACTCCGCGAGCGACATGCCGATGCCCGCCCAACCGCCGCGCGAGTCCGGGCATTGCTCGGGCGGCACGGGCTTCGCGAGCGGCGGAGATCCGTCCCACCATGGATGGCATTCGGGTACGTGATCGGTCGGCCCCTTCGTCCACTCGCGCGACCACGACGCCGGCGGATGAAAGCGCTTCGCGATGCTCGCGCGACAATCGTCGAACGACGTCGCGACGACCGCGGCCGACGCGGACGGCGTCGGCAACGCGATCGCTTTGGGCGCCGCGTTCTGCTCCGCGCACGCGCAAACCACGCAGCTCGCAAGCCAGATTGCTCTCATCTCACTGGCATGATGCACGTACGGGCGACGGTGTCACGGTCGTCGGCGACGCCACGCGCTGGGCGTGGAATCCGAGGCCGATGGAGATCGCGTCGCACCGCTTGCCGGCAGTGTTGGTGATGTTCGAGAGGATGTCGCTGCCTTGTATGATTTGGTCGTCGATGCCCGCGAACGCCGAGGCGTCCGTGCAGAGCTTCGGATCGACGTCGAACGCGAGCGCGAGCGCCGACTGCATGAGCTCGCTCGTCACGAGCACGCCGGCGATCGTCCCGCTCACCGATCCGTCCGGGTCTTCGGTGAAGGAGATGATCGGTGAGTGGATGTCGAGCTCGAGCATCGTCGAGACGGTGTTCGAGCTTTCCCACTGCATCGTCGTGATCGGGAGATCGATCTCGAGCGGAGCGGACGCGTTGTCCGCGACGAACACGCCGCCGTTCTCGTAACCTCGCGCGAACGTCGTCTTCGGGCCGCTCGCGAGCGTCGCGCCGTCGGCGAGCGATTTGGACTGTGCCGCGTCCGCGTGCGCGAGGATCGCGCTCGCGGAGAGATGGAGCGCGCTCGCGCCCGCTTCGCCGCGGTATCCGCCGACGATGATCTCGAGCGTCGGTGCGCTCGCCAACGCAGACGAGATCGTGTCCGTCGGTGTTGGCATCGCGAGCGCCGTCTCGAAGAGCGGGAGCACGGTCAAGCCCCACGCGTTGTCGATGCCGAAGTCGCCGTCGGTCTGGTTGAACTGCGGCGCACCTTGCGCGAGCGTGCACACGTTCGTCGACGTGCGCGTCGTCGTCTCGTGATCGAGGTTGAATCCAAAGCCGCGCCACGCGACGTCCGTCGCGACGCCCGCGCGATCGACGTCGCCGAGGAACAATCGATCGACCGCGAACGTCACGACGTCGCTCGAAGGCGGCGATGCGTCTTGCGCGAGGGGCGGAGGTATGGGCTCGCCGGGAACGGGCGCGTTCGGATCGGAGGTCACGGTGCCGCCACACGCGGAGGCGAGCGCGAAGCAAGAAAGCAAAAGGAGTTTCATGACGTCGCCACCTCGCAACGCGCGTGCCGTCGCGATTTTCCCTACAACGCGCGGGGTCTCGGAGCGATTGACTATGACAATCGGTCATCGTGTGGGCGATGACTACGACGCGCGCGCCAGAGAATTCACTCGATCGCGAACGACACGAGCAGCGCGAGCATCGTCCACCCGAGCACGTCGGGACCGATCGAGAGCTCGAGCCCGACGTGGAGAGCGACGGCGACGACGAGCGCGGCGCGGCGCGTGCGCCGAACGAAGAGCGCGACGGGAAGCGCGAGCTCGGTGGCGACGACGAGCAGGCTCGCGAGCTCCGCGCGGGGCGGCGACGCGCACGCGACGCGCCCGAGACCGTGAACGGCGCCGTCCGCGCAAAACGCGAGGAGCGCGCGACCCGAGAGGAACTGCGCGTTGAGCTTCGCGATCGCGGAGAACGCATACACGCTCATCGGCGTCGCGCGAACGAGCCACGTGCTCGAGTCGACCGAACGCGGAGGTTCTTTGCGGACGGCGAGCTCCGACGAGCAGTCCGTCAGCGCAACGACGAGCGTCGACAAGAACAAGAGGTGCAGCGAGTTGACGTACGCGAGCGCGTCTTGCGCGAGGACCGCGTAGCCCGCGAGGCTCGCGACGATGCCGAACGCGCGCGCTCGATAGCCGAGCAGAAAGCACGCCGCGGCGATCGTCCGCGCCACGGCGAGCACCATGACCACCGAAGACGGCAGCGCGACGAACGCGATGTGCCACTTGCCATCCGGCCAACCGAGGAGCGGCCACTGGGCGAAGCGAAAACCGAGCGGCACGAAGAGGCCCGTCGTGCGCGCGAGGAAGATCGCACCGAGCGCGATGCGAACGATCGCGAGCGCGCGCGTCGCTCTCACGGGCACGTCGCGCGCGCCGAGAAAGAACGCTCAGGTTCGTTCGCGCCTCGCCGCTCCCAGAGGACGACCTCGGCTTCGGTGCCGTGACGCGCCTCGCACGCGAAGCGCGCGAAGTCCGCGAGGTGCTTCTCGAGCGCGACGAGCATCGGCCCGTGGCGATAGTGGTCGGCGGCGACGAGCACGTCCGCCAGGCCGGGGCTCGCTTCGTCCGCGAGCCCGGTCGGTGCGACGGTGTGCCACACGCCGCTCGCGTCTTTGACGTGGATGTCGATGCGATGTTCGCTGCGGCTCGAATACATCGTCCACGCGAACGCGCCCGAGCCGAACGCGCGCGACGCGATCGGCAGCAGGGCGAGCAGCACGAAACCCGCGAGCGCGTGGAGGTGCTTCGGTTGCACGGTGCTATCATTCGCGGATGGGGACGCGAAGTCGAGTCATCGCGGCGGCGGCGATGTTGTGCGTCGGGTGCTCGACGCGCGCGATCGTCGACGCGGGCACCGAGAGCGGCGTCGATGCGGCGGGCGAAGCATCGGACTGCCCGTTCTGTTTCGACGCGTCTCCTCCGCCGTACGATGGTGCTCCCAATTGGCCCGACGCGATCGCGCCGCCGCCCGAGAGCTGCGACGACGCGGGCATGTGCGCGCTACCGCCGTCGATCTGCGCGTCGCCGCATGCTCTCGAATATTTCGACGACGCCGTCTGCGTCGATGGCGGCTGCACATTCACGATCAAGTTCGCTTACTGCGATGAGTGCGTCGACGCCGGATGCGTCATCGTCCAGACGACACCACCACCACCGACCGCGCCGTGAGAACGAGGAGCTGGCTCTTCGCGTCGATCCTCGCGTGCTCCCAGTCGCCCGCGCCACCAACCGTGAATCTCGCGTTCGACGTCGACGCTCCCACGGGCAGCGAGCTCTACACGTGTTACGCGTTCGACACGGGCTCGCTCGATCATCGATGGATGCGAGCGATCGCGTGGGCGCCGCCGACGGATGGCTCGGTCATCATGCATCACGCGACGCTCTACGCCGTGACGGATTGGTCGCAGGGCGACGTGAGCACGTGCATCGACATGCCCTCACCGGCGACCGGCCTCGACGTGTGGGTGCCCGGAAGCGACTCGCTCGCGCTCCCGGACGACATCGGCGTGGAGCTTCCGCCCGGCGCGTCGAAGCTCATCGTTCAAGTCCACGCGATTCGCGTCGCGGATGGACCGCCCGTGCGGGCCTCGGTGACGATCACGACGACGAGCACCCCGCCCGCGAAGGTCGCCGCGTGGTTGCCGATGACCGCGCCGATCCCCGCGCTTCGTCCTCACATGACCGACGCGTCCACCGCGGCGTGCACGGTCGCGGGAGACGTTCACGTGATCCGCGACTGGCCGCACATGCACATGGTCGGCAAAGAATTTCACGGCGCCGTGGTGCACGCGGATGGAACGACGACGCCGCTCGTCGACGTCGTCCCGTGGGATTTTTATCGCCAAGTCACGTACGTGGTCGACGCGCCGATCGCGCGGCGGCGAGCAACTGCAAACGAGCTGCGTCTGGGAAAACGACACGGACAACTACATCTTCGCGGGCCCGCTCACGACGGACGAAATGTGCAGCCAATCGCTGCTCGTCTGGCCCGCGACGAACGCCCGATGGTTGGGGCAGTGCCTGTGAAGCGCGCGTCCTTCTGAGTCGCGCGTTCTCGTGTTATTGGAAGCCGCGTGAGCCGCGCCCTTCTTGCGTGCGCCCTTCTCCTCTGCGCGTGCAACAGCGCGCCGAAGAACGAGTGCACGCCAACCGCACACTCTCTCGTCTCCGCTGGCAATCCGGCCGCGTCGTGCGACGGCATTTGCGCGAGCATTCCCATCGCAGGCGACGGCGGCGACGCGAGCTTCGTGTTCTGCACGATCGACTGCACCGACGGCGGCAACGCCGATTGCACCGAAGGCACGACGTGCGTCTCGGGCAAGCCCATCACCCCGAAATCGTATTGCCTCATCGTGTGCGGCGATGACGCCGGCGCGTGCCCGAGCCCGCTCACTTGCGCGGACGCCGGAGTCTGCCTGTGAAACGGCTCGCAAGCGCTTCGGTGCTCGCGTTCGTCTTCGTCATGCCGAGCGTCGCGCGCGCGGAGCTCGAACAAGACAACCAAGTCATGTTCGGCGTGATGAGCGCGTACGTTCCGGCGCAAAACAACCTGCCCGACGACCTCGCCGCGATCGGAACCTACGCGTCGTATTCGCACAGCCTCGACATCGCGTACCTCGGCGTGCGCATCGCGTTCCTCTACGCATGGTTTCCCGACGGCGCGACGGGGCAACAGTACGTCATCGAACCCGACGTGTTCATCGGTCTGCAATTGAAGCTCGGGAAATCGTTCGCGCTGCGCCCGGAGGTGGGCACGGGCGCGCTCGTCAACGGCGGCGAAGGATTCGCGATGGCCGTGTTCAATCACACGTACGTGCGCGTCGCGCTTCAGCTCGCGATCATGAAATCGGTGACGCTCGAAGCCTTCGCGGGTCCGTCATTCGTGATCGGGCCTTACGTCGCCGGGGTCTTTCCGGAAATGGGCCTCGGCGCCGGCTTTCATTTCTAGCGGCACTGCGAAGCGATCGGGACGCCGTAGAATCCCATCGCGTCGAACGAGGCGCTCGCCTCTGCGCCCATCGGCCAGCTGAGTAGCGCGGGTCGCGACGGCGTGACGCCGCCGGACTCGAGTGCGTTGCGCTTTGCAGCGACGACGTCGATGAGGATCTTCTGCGCGTCGCGCATGTGCGCGAGCAGCTCTTCGCGCGCGCGGAGGAGGCGCTCTTTCGCCAAGTCGCCGATTTGTCGGGCGATGATGTCGCGCGCGAGGGCGATCGCGTCGGTGACGTCGCCGCCGAGGAGGGACGAGCGGAAGCTCTCGGGCATGGCATCGAAGCGCTTGCGCTCGGCGTCGAGCATCACCGCGTACGCGAGGTAGTCGGCCATCTTGCGATCGGCGAGCGCGTCGTGGACGGGGCCCGCCGGCGCGGCGCGAACGAACGCGACGCGCCCGGCGTCGTCCGTCTTCTCGAGCGCGGCGATCGCGCGACCGAGCTCGCCTTCGCGCGGCTGTTGAATCTGCTTCACCTTCTCTGCCGCCGCGGTCGCCTCGTCCCACCGGCACGTCGAAAACGCGATGAGCGCTTCGAGCACGCCGGCTTCGGCGTAGCGCGCGCCCGCCTCGGGCGCAGCGAGGATGCGCAAGTTGCCGAGCGCGCGCGCGTAGTCACCCGCCATGAATCTAGCCCAAGCCTCTTCGAACAAGGCATCGAGGTAGTACTCGCCCGTCGCGTCGACGCGCCGATAGAACTTCACCGCCGCGCTGAGGCGCATCGGGTCGACGACGGGCGCGTTGTTCTCGTCGAGGCGGATCGCCGCCGAGTAGTACGTGCGCGCCATCGAGATGTTCGCGAGGTCGCGAAGTCGCTGCACGTTCTCGACGCCCTGCGGGACGCCCGCGTCGATCCACTCGATCAATCGCTGGAACGCGCGCATGGCGGGCACCGCGCGCCGCACCTCGACGTTCGCGATGCCCAGGAACATCTGCGCTTTCCCGTAGAGCGGCGAGTCGCGCGGGACGCGCTCGTAGTGCGCGATCGCTTCGTCGAGTTGTCGATTGCGCTCGGCGTATCGTCCGCGCAGATAGGAGAGGCGCGCGTAGAGCGGACGCTGCTGCGCGTTGTCGAACGCGGCGATGTCGTGCTCGTCGTACTTGCCGATGCGCTCGATGATGTCGGCGGCCTCGGGAAGATCGCTCGCGAGCTGCGAGAGCCACGGCAACGTCGCGGCGAACTTCGAGTCCGTCTTCCTGTCGGCGATCTCCGCGAAGAGCCCGTACGACTCCTGCTTCATGCCCATGCGATGGAGCGTGACCGCGAGATCGAAGCGCGCTCGTTCCTTCTCCGTCTGCGACGACGACGACGAGCGGTAGACGTCGAACAGCGCGACGGCCCTCGTCGCATCGGTTTGCGCGCGCGCCGTGCCCGAGAGCATCACGAACGCGAGCGCGAGAACGGACGATCGCCACCACATGACCCGCGAGCGTACACTCGCGCCATGGCGCCTCGCCACGTTCTACTTCTCGCGCTCGCCGCGTGCGGCGGCAAAGCCGTCCCCGTCGTCACGCTCGGGAGCGGCAACCAAGCCGCTGGAGGCGGAGGCGACTACGTCGTGTATCGATTCAGCGGCAAGCTCCTCGCCGAGCCGGTGACCATCCGCGAGGAGATCGTCTCGCGCGACTCGGGTCGCGTCACGATCGACGTGCGCGCCGCGCGCGGTCGCGAAGAGCGCCACTGGATTCAAGTCGGCCCCGACTCGCCCGACGCGCGCTTCGGCAACGTCGCCGATGAAATCTATGCCGTGCGCGACGGCGCGAAAGAACGCTTGCCGAACCCCGACAACGCGACGCTCGCGCGCCTCTACGACTGGGTCCTCGTGACCGCGGACGCCGAAGCGAAGTCGCACGAGACCGCCGCGTGCGACGAGATCATCGCCAAAGAAAAGACCGCGTGCGAGTGCGAGCGTTCGACGCACACGCGATGGGGCAAGACGATTCGCGCCGAAGCTTCGCGATGCCGCGCGTTCGCGTGGCAGCGCGGGCCCGCGAAGTGGTCGACCGACGACGGCGAGATCCTCTGGCAAGTCGAAGTGCCCGAGGCGAACGCGCGGCGTTGATCGCATTACGTGGTACGACCGGCGGCATGTCGATTTACGGGTGGTTCGCGTCGAAGGGCAAGAGCGGGTTTGGCTACAACTCGACCGCCGAGCAAGTCACCGAGGGCTTGTCGCTCGATGGCAAGACGATGCTCGTGACCGGTTGCAACTCCGGCCTCGGTCACGAAGCGATGCGCGTGCTCGCACTTCGAGGTGCGCGCGTGATCGGCACCGCGCGCACCGTCGAGAAAGCGAAAGAGGCAACGGGCGGCGTCACCGGCAAGACGATCCCCATGGCGTGCGAGCTCTCGGATCCGGCGAGCGTGCGCGCGTGCGCCGAAGAAGTGAAGCGTCAGGGCCTCCGGCTCGACGCGATCATCTGCAACGCGGGCATCATGGCGCTCCCGAAGTTGGAGAAGGCGCATGGCTACGAGCTTCAGTTCTTCACGAACCACATCGGGCATTTTCTCTTGGTCACGTCGCTGCTCGATCAGCTCACGGAGAGCGGACGCGTCGTCATGTTGAGCAGCGGGGCACACACGCAAGCTCCCAAAGAGGGCATCGAGCTCGACAACCTCGACGGCTCGAAGGGCTACGCGGGCTGGCGCAACTACGGACAATCGAAGCTCGCCAACATTCTCTTTGCCAAAGAGCTCTCGCGTCGCTTCGCGGGCACGAAGAAGACCGCGAACGCCGTTCATCCCGGCGTCATCCAAACGAACTTGGCGCGTCACATGAACCCGGTCGTCGGCTTCGTCTTCGGTGCGTTTGGCCCGCTGCTCCTCAAGACCATCCCGCAAGGCGCCGCAACGGAGGTCTTCGTGGCGACGAGTCCCACGCTCGCCGACGTCTCGGGCGAATACTTCGCCAACTGCAACGTCACGCCTCCGCGCGCGGACGCAAACGACGCCGATCTCGCGAAAAAGCTCTGGGACGTTTCCGCGAAGATCGTCGCCGAGCTATAGTTGGTCGATGCGAGGCGGTGGGCGCACGAGAGCGGTTTTCGTCATCGCGGCGATGACGGGCTGCGGGCTGTTTCCGTCGCTCGACGATCTGACGGCCAAGCCCGATGCCGAGTCCTCCGATGTGGTGACGAGCGACTCGCCATTCGAAGCGAGCGTGGATGCGAGCGCGGACGCGAAGGACGCGAGCGCGGACGTGAAGGTCGACGCGAGCGGCGACGGCGCGTGCACCGGAACGGCCGGACCGACTCAAGTGGCCGCGAGCGGCGTGTGCATCGACTCGACCGAAGTGACGAACGGTCAATACAAGCAATTCCTCGCCGCGTCGTTCACCGCCAGCATGCCACCCGAGTGTTCCTGGAACACGAGCTACGAGCCGAGCTCGTGGCCGCCGGGGACCGGGACGGACGACTACCCCGTCGCGTACGTCAACTGGTGCGACGCGTACGCATTCTGCGAGTGGGCGGGCAAACGACTTTGCGGCCGCATCGGCGGCGGGCCCATCGCGCCTTCGTCGGCCGCGAACGCGAGCCTCGATCAATGGTACTCGGCGTGCTCGCACGCAGCGGATGGACAACACGCATTTCCGTACGGCAACACGTTCTCGTCCTCGGCGTGCAATGGGCCCGAGCACGACTCCGGAGCCACGCTTCCCGTCGGCTTTCTGCAAACGTGCACGGGCGGCTACGCGTCGATGGTCGACATGGTGGGCAACGTCTACGAATGGGAAAACGGTTGCAGCGCCGCGACGGGCGCGAGCGACTCGTGCCTCCAGCGCTCGGGAAGCTTCACCGATCCGTCCGGCTCGACGCAGACGTGCGCGTACTCGAGGACGGCAGCGCGCAACTTCAGCGACAACGACATCGGATTTCGTTGTTGCGGGCTGTGATCACAAATCGACGAGCGCAATCGAGCTCGCAGCGACGGTGAATGTGTCGCCCGCCGGCGCGACCTCGCGGATCGCGCCCGCGGGATCGTCGTAGACGCGAATGCGTTTGGGAACCGCGGGCGCTCCCGAGAGCACGATGCGAACGGTTTGCCCGATCGCATCGCGGTTCACGAGGAGCACGTGCGCGCCGTCTTGCTGCTCGGTCGCGAGGACGACCTCGGTGTCCGAAGCGCCCGTCACGGGAAGCACGCGCGCTTGGTTGGCGATCGCGTCACCGACCATTTGAAACGCGAAGTACTGCGGGCGCGTCGCGAGATCGTTCTGGAAGAGCCCGCGAATGCGAAATGGAAAGAAGTCCCAGAAGAAGACGTGGTGTGCGTGCGCGAGGCCCGCCGCCGCGCCGCGCGCGAGGACCGTCGCTGCGTGAAGCGCCGGATCGATGCTCGCCGCGTACGCGAGATCGGGATTCAAGCGCGACTCGTCGTTGTTCTCGATGTCGGTGCCCGGACCCCACTCGGTCAGCGCGACCTCGGCGTTTTGGAGGTGAGCCGTCGTGTGGATGGCGGCGATCACGCTCTCGACCTGCTGTGCGATGACGATCGGGTCCGTCGCGTAGACGTGGAACGAAATGAAATCGACGGGAACGTTCATCGCGTCGAGCTTCGGAATCGCGTCGAGCGCGGCGGCGACCCCCGCGAACCCCGCGAGGCCGAACCGGAGCTCCGCGTGATTCGAGCTCGTGCGAAACGCGTCGAGCGACGTCAGCGTCTTTTGGACCATGTCGTAGAAGATCGATCCGGTGCTCGGGTACGTCGGATCCATCGTCTTGTCCCAGAAGTCGCCCTCGGGCTCGTTCCAGATTTCAAAGTGGGTGACGTTCCGTCCGGGCTCGCCGCCGCTGCCGAGCACGATGCGTTGAACGAGCCCCGTCGCGGCTGCTGCGAAGACCGCCGTGTCGACCGGCGGCTCGTTGGTCACGCCGTTCAGGAAGCTCCAGTAGCAGCTGTGTCGGACGAACGTTTTCCCGCGCGAGAGCGCCATGGGCATCGCGTCGATGGAGACGAACGGCGCGGCGCCGAACGCATTCGCCACATCGATCACGCTGCGCGCATAGGCGAGCGCGTAGCGCGAGTCGTCGAGCGTCGTCGCGACGGTGACGGGCTTACCGTCGTCGATGAACCAATCGCGCGCGTGAACGAGATCGAGATCCGTCGTGCCGGATGCCGCGAGCGCGGTCGGCTCCGGATACGTGCATGGCGCGCCGTCGGTCGTCGTCGGAAACATTTCCGAACGACCTTCCCATCGCTCGACCGAAACGCGCCATTCGGGAAACGAAACGGTCTTCATCGCCGCGACGAGCCCGGGGACTTTGTCGTATTGCCAGAGCGAGCCCGCGAGATCGTAATGTCCGAGGATCGCCGGCGAGACGACGCTGCCGGGGTGTGCGCCGTCGACGCCGATGGTCCACGTCGCCGGATTCGTTTCGACGGACGCATCGATGGGCGGCGTCGAATTCGTTCCGCACGCCAAGAGCGCCAGGAGGGCGATGCGTGCCGCGGACATCATGGAATGCATCATGCGCCGCTTGGAGTTGGCGCGCCATGCTCCGAGAGATGAGGTATCGTGATGACATGCGGGCTCTTGTCGCGCTGCTTGCAGGAACGTGCGTCGTGGGCTGCTCGCTCTTCACCTCGCTCGACGATCTGCGGGCGGGCGGCGGTGCGGACGGCTCCGCGAACGAATCCGGCGCGGACGCAGGCGACACGAACTTCGTCGCCGACCCGAGCTTCGAGCAAGGCGCGGGTGGATGCGGCGCCAATTGGGGCGATGGCTACAACGACTCGATCGCGCGAACGTCTCCAGGTCGCACCGGAAACAGCGCGTGCCTCGTGTGCTTGCAGAGCGGCGCGACGGGGAGCTACCAGATCAACGCGGTCGCGACCATCCCGGTGCAGACGGGCCAGTACTACGCCGAAGCGTGGCTATCGACGCCCGACGGCGGGGTCGCGACGCAAGCGGGCATCCAAGTTTATTTCACGGGCGACGGCGGCATCAACGGCTGCAACGGCGACGGCACGAGCTATTGCCAAGGAAGCCAGGTCACCCCGCCCATCGGGAGCTGGTCCGGCTCGAACACCACGTTCGTCGTCACGGGGTCGGGCACGGTGTCGATCGATCTCCACTCGTATGCAGACGCAACCGGCAGTTGCTTCATCGTCGACGACGTCGCGCTTTATCTGCAGTAGCTAGTTCTCGTTACTGCGCAGGATCGTGAAGCGCACCCAGCGGTCTTCGGCGCGCGCGAAGTCTTCCCATTCTTTGGGGATCGGGCCGGTCCCGCACGTGCCGCCTCGCGCCGGTGTCGTCGATGTCACGCTGCGCACTTCGAGGTGCGATGGTGCCACGCCGCGCGCGACGAGGAGCGCGATCACCTGCGACGCACGGCGCGTCGGGAGATCGCCCGGCTCGTCTCGCTCCGCGTGCCCCGAGACCCCGACGAGCTCGAGGCGCGCGCTCGCGCGCAGCGCGTCGGCGACGCGATCGATCTCGCCACCGGAGAGCGCCAGCGGCGCGGTCGAGTCACGCTCGAACCGAACCTCACCCATCAGCGGATCGCTCTCCGACATGATCCAAAGCGGAGGCATCGAGACGCTCGGCACGACGGAGTGCGCGACGGTTGGCACGGGTGGCGCGGCGTGCGTGCAGCCGCACGTTGCGACGAGCAGCAAGAGACGAGAGCGCGCCATCTTCATGGCTACGACGCGATGCGCGGAGACCTTCCCACGAGTCAGCGTGGCACGACCTGCTCATCGGTCAACGCAGACGCGTGCAACCGCTTCACGAGGCATGCAATCGATTCGTGTGATCAGAGGCAGAGATACGTCTTCGTGCACGCGCTCGGCAGGCTCGGCGCCGTGCAGGCCTCGCGCTCGATCGCTCCCATGCAATCGGACAATGCCGAGGCGTCGATGCCGTGTGGGCATCGCTGGATCGCGATCGCATCGCGCGCGATGTCGCGTTGGTCGCGCAAGCACGCGTACATCGTTTCCCACATGCGCTTGTCGCCCACGTTGCTGCAGGCGGTTTCGCGCGTGCACCGCGCCGTGGCGATTTCGCCCATGGCGGTGTCGTTCGACAAGATGACCGTCGAAGTCGTCGTGGTCGCGCTCGAGACGGCACCATTGCGTTCGCAGCCGCCCAGCACGCCGATGGCGGCGATGCAAACGGCGCGCATTGCGTTCGTCATGAGGGTCATGGCGTCTCCTTCGCCCCATGACGTTGCATCGGGCATTCCAGACGCCGGCCGTCACATCACTTCGCAAGCATCGACAGCGCGTCCGTCGTGCGATCGAGCTCCGCATCGACGGCGTCCAATGCGGCGTGACCGCGGAGCTTGTGCGCTTCGAACTGCGTGGCGTTCGCGTCGTGGCGTCCGACGGCGGCGCGCAGCGTTTCGCGCGCGCGCGGGGTGTCGTCGATGAAGCGTTTGGCGATTCGCGCGAGCAGAGAGCGATCGCGACCCATTCGCGCGAGCGCGCCCGTGACGTCGATCGTCGGCGTGGCGCGCGTCGTGTAGCGCGCGACGGTGTCGAGCAGCAGCCGCGCGTCGACCGGCTTGGCGAGGTGCGCGTTCATGCCGGCCGCCGCGCAGCGCTCGAGATCCTCTTTGGTGACGCTCGCGGTGAGCGCGACGATCGGCGCCGCGCTCGAGCGTCCTTCTTTGCGAATCGTCCGCGTGGCCTCGTAGCCATCGACGTTGGGCAGCTGACAATCCATCAAAATGAGATCGTAGGATTTCTCGTTCGCTGCACGGATCGACTCGCGTCCATCCTCGACGACCTCGCACGTGTAGCCCGCAGACCGGAGAATCTCGAAGACCACTTCGGCGTTGATCGCGTTGTCTTCGACGAGACGCGCACGCGCGCGGCGTCGTCGGGATGTTGGAGCGCGGCTGCCGTCTCGAGCGAGGCTTCGATTTCGTCGTCGGCGTATCCGAGCTGCGCTTTGAGCTCCGCGGACCACGTGACCTTCTTCGCGAGCACGTCCCAATCCCACAACGCTCCGCGCGCTGCGCGCATCGCGAGCGCATAACGAGCTTGCGAGTCTTGCAGCTCGTTGCGCATCCGGTGTGTGTCGCTGATGTCGCGCGCGTTGACGACGATGCCGCGAACGTCCGGGTGCGACAACAAGTTGCGCGCGGCCGCCTCGATGTGGACGTACTTGCCATTCGCGTGAAGCTTCCGATACTCGACGCGCACGACGCGATTCTCGTCGGACGATCGAACGTCCTCGAGCGCGCGCACGACTTTGGGAAGGTCGTCGGGATGGAACACGGCGAGCGGCGACTCCGACAAGAACGCCTCGGCCGTGAACCCGAGAACACCGCGCACTTGCGGCGATTGGTAAACGCGCTGACCGAGGTCGTCGAGGACGGTGAAGCTGTCGCTCGAGTGCTCGACGAGCTTTTGGAAGAAGATCGCGCTTCGTTGGCTCACGCTGCGAGGGTACGCGCCGCTGACCGAAAAGGAATGCTCGCCCCAACCGAACGGCCAGCGCGCCTCGAGGTGTGAAATGCGAACCTCAGGTGCGAAAATCGCACCTCGAGGTTCGCTCAGTACACGTCCTTGCAATACCGCCCGGCGGACTCCATCGCGCGGAGCTCCTCGAGCGCGCGCTCGCGGTCCACTCCCCCGCCCTTCGCGAGGATCTCGATGAGCTCCGCTTGCACGTCGGGCGCCATGTGCTGCGCGTCGCCGCACACGTAGACGTGGGCGCCCTCTTGGATCCACGCGTAGAGCTCGGCGGACGCGGCCTTCATCTTGTGTTGCACGTAGACGCGCTCGGGTTGATCGCGCGAGTACGCGCAGTCGAGTCGCGTGAGCGCAGAGCGGGCGATCATCGCGCGGAATTCGTCGTTGTAGAAGACGTCGGTCGCGTGGCGCGTGCCGAAGAAGAGCCAGCTCTTGCCGCGCGCGCCGGCGTGCTCGCGCTCCTCGAGGAACGCGCGATATGGCGCGACGCCCGTCCCGGGACCGATCATGACGATGGGAACCTCGGCGCTCGCGGGCAAACGGAAATCCGGCGACGGGTGCAAGTACACCTCGAGCTCCGTGCCGGGCGGCGAGCGGTCCGCGAGCATCGACGACGCGACGCCCGCGCGCTTTCGCTTTCGCATTTCGTAGCGGACGACGTCGACGGTGAGGTGCGCTTCGCCAGGGTGCACGCTCGGCGATGACGCGATCGAGTACGGGCGCGGCGCGAGCGGGCGCAGGCACTCCACGAAAGCTTGGAGCTCGGGTCGCTCGGTCTTCATGAGGACGAGATCGACGACGTGCACGTCCACGCTCTTCGGAAGGCCGCACGCTTGAAAGAGACGCGCGTCGACGTGCTGGAGATCCAAGTGGCGCGACAGCGCTTGACGCAGCGTCATCGTCCCGCCGCCGTGCGCGCCTTCGTGGACCGCGCCGTGGAGCGTGATCGACTCTTCGCCCGTCGCGCCGAGCGCGTGGATCACGTCATCGGCGACCGCGGGATCATTTTCGCAGAAGACGCCGAGCGAGTCGCCCGCGACGTACGAAAGTCCGCTTTCGAGCGCGAGCTCGACGTGCAGCGTCTCTTTGTCGGAGCCCGCGGCGGAGAGCGCGCGCGATCGGAGCACGTGCGCGTGGAGCGGATTCTTGCGCGTGCCCGGCGCGTGGATGCGCGTTTGCGAAGGCGGCGGCGCGGGCGCACCGAGGTTCAACGATGATGATGACGGCGCGTCCTTGAGCTTCTCGAGCGCGTCTTGCACGGCGTCGAGCCAGCTCTGCCAAGGCTCTTCGTAGTCGACGTCGCAGTCTTGTCTCGGGACGATGCGCGTCGCGCCGAGCTCGCCGAGCTTCTGATCGAAGTCCTTTCCGCATTGCGCGAAGCGGTCGTACGTGGTGTCGCCGAGGCCGCACACGGAGAAGCGGAGGTTCGGCAAGGGCTCGGTGCGCGCCATGAGCGCGGCGTAGAGCGCTTCGGCGTTCGACGGCGGGTTTCCGTTTCCGTACGTGCTCGTCACGACGAGCGCGGTCTCGAGCGAATCGAGCTGCGACACGTCGAAGCTCGACATGTCGACCGTCTCGGCCACGAGCCCCGCCTTCTTCAGCGCAAACGCCGTGCGGTCGGCGAGATCGGCCGCGTTGTTCGACTCGCTCCCGAAGAGCACGAAGATCGTTTGCATCCGTCGTGATTCCCTATACTGCCCCGCATGTCGAAACGCGACGATCGAGAGATCGAGCTCCTCTTGTGGGGCGCGACCGGGTTCACCGGGCGCCTCGCGGCGGAGTATCTCGCCGCGCGCTACGAGGGTGAACGCATCGCGCTCGGCGGGCGCAGCATGGAGAAGCTCGAGAAGGTGCGCGACGAGCTCGTCGCGATCGACGCGCGATGCGCGGCGTGGGCGCTTCGCAAAGCGGACTCGTTCGACGTGCCTTCGCTCGACAAGCTCGTGCCGCAAGCGCGCGTCATCGCGACCACTGTCGGGCCGTTCTCGATCCACGGTCACGAGCTCGCGGCCGCATGCGCGCGCCACGGGACGGACTACTGCGACATCACCGGCGAGGTTCCATTCGTGCGCGAGGTCATCGATCGCAACGAAGCGCGCGCGAAGGAGAGCGGCGCGCGGCTCGTTCCGTTCTGCGGATTCGACTCCATACCGTCGGACCTCGGCGTGTTTCTCTTGCAAGAGCTCGCGCGCGAGAAGCTCGGCGAGCCGTGCGCGCGCGCGACGTTCGTGATCCGCGCGACGGGCGGCCTGAGCGGCGGCACCGTGGCGACGATGCTCGCGATGATGGAGCAAGCCTCGAAGAGCGCGCGCGTTCGCGCCGAGCTCGCGGATCCCTACGCGCTCGTCCCCGCGGGCGAGCACCATGGCGTCTCCAAAGACGCGACCGGCGCGCGCAAAATCGCGGGCAAGTGGACGGCGCCGTTCTTCATGGGCCAGGTCAACTCGCGCGTCGTGCATCGGTCGAACGCGCTGCTCGGTCATCCGTACGGCGAGGACTTCGCGTACGAAGAGCGCATGGTGATGCCTGGTCGCGCGATGGCGATGGCGGTCTCGGCGGGCTCGAGCGTCGGCGAGCGCGCGCTCGTCTTGTCGCCCGTGCGCGCGATCGCGAAGCGCTTCGTCCCCGCGCCCGGCACGGGGCCCTCGAAAGAGACGCGCGAGTCAGGACGCTTCGACATTCGCATCGACGGCGAAAACGCGCGCGGCGAGATCGTTGCACGATGCAACATCACGGGCGCGGGCGATCCGGGCTATTCGTGCGCCGCGCGCCTTCTCGTCGAGAGCGCACTTTGCCTTTCGCGCGACACGCCCGACCTCGCCGCCGGCGTCCCGACGACCGCGTGCATGGCGCATCCGCTGCTCGCGCGCCTTCGCCGCGCGGACTTCACCTTCGAGGCGAGCGCGCGGAAGTGAGCAGGCTCGGTCGGCTTCGCGACGGCGCGCGCAACGCGCTCGAGATCGTGCGCTTCGGACGACTCGGCGAGCCTTACGGGCGCGATTATGAAATCGTCCATGAAGGTCCGCATCACAAGCTGCGTCGATACGCGGCGGGCGTGGACGCGGCGTCCGTCGCGCTGATGATTCCGCCGCTCATGGTGACCGCCGAGGTCTACGACATCGCGCCCGACGTCTCGGCGGTCGCGCTCGCTCGCGTCGCGCGGCATCGCGCCGTTCGTCGTCGACTTCGGCGCGCCCGAGCAAGAAGAGGGCGGCATGCGCCGCACGCTCGACGATCACATCCGCGCCGTCTCTGCGTGCATCGACGCCGGCGCGCGCGCTCACGGGCCGCGACGTTCACCTCGCGCGGCTACTCGCAAGGCGGCATGTTCGCGTACCAGGCCGCGGCGCTGCGGCGCGGCGACGGCGTCGCGTCGATCATCACGTTCGGCAGCCCGGTCGATCTGCATCGCGGGCTTCCCGCCGTGCGCCGCGACGTGGCCGGCGCGATCGTGGAGCTCATCGAGCCTGCGCTTTCGTCCATCGCCGCGCGCATCGAGGGCCTGCCGAGCACGCTGACGAGCACGGCGTTCAAGGTGGTGAGCGGACGCAAGGAGATCGAGCAGCGCATCGACTTCGTGCGCTCGCTCCATGATCGCAGCGCGCATCGTGAGGCGCGAGGCGCGGCGGCGCTTCCTCGGCGGCGAAGGGCTTCGTCGCGTGGCCCGGGCCCGCGCTCCGCGTGTTCCTCGACGACTTCATCGTCCACAACCGCATGCTCTCGGGCGGCTTCGTCATCGACGGGCGCACCGTCACGCTCGCCGACATCAAGCAAGCCGATCCTCGCGTTCGTCGGGTCGACCGACGACATCGCGCGCCCGCGCGACGGTGCGCGCGATCGCGACCGCGCGGCGCCCGACGCCGAAGTCTTCGATGTCACGCTGCGCGCCGGCCACTTCGGTCTCGTCGTCGGGAGCCACGCGATGACGCAGACGTGGCCCATCGTCGCCGATTGGATCCTCTGGCGCGACGGCCGCGGCGAAGCCCCGCGCGCGATCACCGAGTCGGCCAACGCTCCCCTCGATTCACCCGTGCAAGAGCCGAGGGATCACGAGACCGATCTCGAGCTCTTCATGGACGCCGCCGCGAAGTCGGCGCGCGCGGCGTGGACGCGCCTCGGCGACGTCGCGTCGAGCGCGTCGGATGCGCTCGACGCCGTTCGTTATCAGGAGCCGCGCCTTCGCAAGCTCGCGGGCATGCGCGAGAGCACGCGCACGAGCCCCGCTCTCGAGCTCGCCGAGCGCGCCGCCGAGACGCCCGACGCGACGTTCTTCTTGTGGCACGACCGCGCCTTCTCGTACCGCGATGCCGATGCGCGCGTGACGAACGTGATGCGCGGCCTCTACGCGTGCGGCGTGCGCCCGGGCGATCGCGTGCTCGTCGTGATGGGATCGCGCCCGAGCTTCTTGTCGATGACGACCGCGCTCGGCCGACTCGGCGCCATCTCGGTGATCGCACCTCCAGATTCGCCGCCTGCCGCGCTGCGCGACGCCGCGACGAACGCGGAGGTTCGTCACGTCGCGTCCGATCCCGAGCACGCCGCGCGCGTTCGCGGCGTGCTGGAGCGTGACGTCCTCGTGCTCGGCGGCGGTGGGTCCTCCCGCACGCTCGCCGCGGGCCTCGTCGACATGGAGTCGATCGATCCCGACGCGGTCGAGCTTCCGAACGATTTTTCGCCGAACGCGGGGCGCGCGAGCGATCTCGCCATCGTGTTTTTGCGACCGAGCGACTCGGAGCGCGGCGAGCTTCGCGCGGCGAACGTCACGAACCATCGCTTCATGCTCTCCGCGCTCGGCGCGGCCGCTGCGTGCACGCTCAAGCCGAGCGACACCGTCTACTGCTGCATTCCGCTCCATCACCCGACGAGCTTGCTCGCGAGCGTCGGCGCGGCGCTCGCGTCGGGTGCGCGCCTCGCGCTGACGGAGCGGTTCGATCCAAGCACGTTCGACGCCGAGGTTCGCCGCTCCGGCGCGACGCTCGTCTTCTACGCCGGCGACATGCTGCGCCCGCTCGTTCGTCGCACGCGCGCCGCGCTCCCGTCGGTGCGTCTCTTCGCGGGCAGCGGCATGCGCCCCGATCTCGCGAAGCGGCTCGATGCGCGCTACGGCGTGTCGTCGATCGAATTTTATGCGAGCACCACGCAGCGCGCGATCCTCGCGAACCTCGACAAGAACAAACCGGGCGCGCTCGGGCGCGTCTTACCCGGCAGCGATCCCGTCGGCGTGTTGCGCGTCGATCTCGCCACGAAGACCGCGTCGAGCGAAATCGCGGCGGCGAACGAGATTGGCGTCCTCGCCGTGAAGCCGAAGGACGCGTGGGTCGCGACGAACGACGTCGTGCGCCGCGACGACGACGGCGACTATTGGTTCGTCGATTCGCTCTCCGGTTTCGTCGGCTTCGCCTCGACGCGCCAAATCGAAGACCTCTTCTACGCCGAGCTCGACGCGGAGGTCGCCGCGGCGTACGCGGTCGGCGGTCGCGTGTGGGTCGCGTTCGTCGGCGACGCGTCCGCCGAGCGCGTTCGCGAAGCGCTCGCCGGAAGAGACGAGCCACACGTCGTCTTGCGCGTGAAGGAGATCCCGCTCACGGAGGGTTTTCGCCCCAAAAAGAGCGCCCTCCCGCGATCGTTGCAGGATGCACGCATCGTCGAGGCGATCGCGCTTCGCTGAGGGGCGGCGTACGCTCGCGGGATGCGCCACGTACTCGGCATCGCATCGGTCCTCGGGCTCCTCGTCGTCACGCGAACCGCGCGCGCGGACAACGTGCTTCACATGGGCACGGCGAGCCTCGATCGCTCCACGGTGATCACCGTCGGCGTTCGTTGGGCGCTCACCGGCGACGACAACTTCAACGCGACGGTGGCGGTCGAATGCAAACCGCAAAGCTCGAGTACGTGGATCGACGCGATGCCGCTCTATCGCGTGCACGCCGAGCTCGTGACGGGCGGAACCGCCGTCCCCGAATTCGCGGGCAGCATCTTCAACCTCGCACCCGCCACGACGTACGACATCCAGCTCACCGCGCACGATCCCGATGGCGGCGATCAAACGACGACGCTCTCCGCGACGACGCGCGCCATCCCCGCGAACGATCCCGCGAGCCCGCACGTCGTGAACGTGTCGACCGCGTCGAACTTCCAAGCCGCGCTCGACGCCGCGCAACCCGGCGACGTCATCACGCTCGCGGCGGGGACGTACGCGGGCGAGTTCACGCTCAACGCGAGCGGCACGTCCGCGAATCCGATCGTGATCCGCGGCGTGGATCGCGACACGGTGATCCTCGACGGCGGCAACGGCGGCGGCAACGTGCTCGCAATCGAAGGCAGCTACACGCACATCGAGAAGCTCACGTTGCAGCACGACACGCGCGCGCTTCGATTCCACGGCTCGCCCGCAACGGACAACGTCATCCGGCGCGTCCACGCAAAAGACGTGGTCCTCGGCTTCGGATCGAACCCGCAGCAGCAGGATTTTTATCTCTGCGACAACGTGCTCGAGGGGCGGCTCGTGTGGCCGCAAGTCTACGCGGACGACGGCGGCGCACACGCGAACGACGACGGCATCCACGTCGAAGGCGACGGTCACGTCGTTTGTCACAACACGATCTCGGGCTTCGGCGACGCGATGAAAGTGGAGACCGCCGGCGCGCGCGGCGACGACTTCTACGGCAACGACGTGAACGGCTCTTACGACAACGCCATCGAGCTCGATCAGTCGCAAGGCAATACGCGCGCGTTCCGCAATCGCTTCACGAACACGTACATGCCGATGAGCTTCCAACCGATTTTCGGCGGGCCCGCGTACGCGATTCGCAACCTCGTCATCAACGCGGCGGTCGAGCAGTGCAAGCTCCACAACTCGACCGTCGGCCCCGTCATCTTGAACAACACGTTCATGAGCGCGGCGTACGCGTTTCAGATTCTCGACGGCACGACCGCGCACGCCGTGACGATGACGAACAATCTGTGGATCGGCCCCCAGACGCCGCAGGGCGGTCGTTCGGTGAATTGGGATCAACCGATCGATCCCGCGACGGACGCGGTCGATTGGAACGGCTGGTACCCCGACGGCCAATTCCATTTCGGCACCGGAACGAACGGCGCGAACTACGCGAATTTCGCAGCGGTGGTGGCAGGTGGAAAATACGAAGCGCATGGCCGCCTCGTCGCGGGCGCGACGCTCTTCGCGAGCGGGCTCGTCACGCCGCCGAGCTACACGACGAACGTCACACCGACCGACGGAACGCTCGCGAACGGAGCGGACGCGATCGATCACGGCACCGTGCTCGCGAACGTCACCGATGGATTCGTCGGCGCGGCTCCCGACCTCGGCGCACAAGAGACGGGATGCGTCGTGCCGATCTACGGCGTGCGCCCCGACGGCGTCGACGAGACGAACGAGCCCATCGGCTGCGGCGGGACCACGACGGGTGGCGACGGCGGCGTCACCAGCGATGGAGGATCCACGAGCGACGGCGGTGGAACGAACGGCGACGGCGGAACCACGGGCGGAGGGTCGAGCAGCGGATGCGGTTGTCGCGTCGATGGATCCGCGTCGCGCGGGTGGGTCGCTCTCGTGCTCGGGGCGCTCGGTGTGGTGATGGTGCGCAGGCGGCGTTCGATTCAGAGATAGAAGTGCTTGCCGAGCCAGATCGCCGAAACGTTGGTGATGCACGCGTCGCGAACGCGGAAGTCGCGCGGGAAGTAATCGCGTGGGAGCCCGCGCAGTGTGTCTTGGAGGCGTTCCATGATCGGGCGTACGTCATCGATCGCGTCGAGCATCACTTTGACGAACAGGTTGCCTCCGCACGCTTCCTCGACGAACTGCGCGAGCCCAAAGTCATCGTTGGCGATATCGTCGCCGGCGATCGGCGCGCGTACGAGCAAGCCAAGCTCGCGGAGCTCTCCGAGCGACAGACGCGGCAAGTCGATCTTCGTTGTTCGAAATTCCAAATCGAGCAGCGCGTACTTCGCAACGGTTGGAAGCCCAGCTGCTGGATTGGTGGAGCGCGCGAGTTCCGCAGGTAGGCAATCACCGAGCGCTGCGAGGATGTTTGGGATGATGGATGCTTCGGACGTGACTCCAACGCGGCGACCGATCGCTTCGTGAAGAGTCCGATAGCGAAGTGCGCGCGCGAGGCGCAGCAGCGTGCGTTGCACCGGCGTCATCGTGGGCATTCTAGCTCGGTGCGCGCGGTCGCTCGCCCAGTGCGATGAGACCGCGGCGACGCCAACCGACGCTCGCGAGCCACGTGCGTGCGGCGAATACGGTCGGCGAATCCTCCGATGGCGAGATGCGAGCGGCGAATCCGTCGAACCATGGGGCCGAAGAGAACGTGTCGACCCCTGATGCGACGCGCGCGCCGTGTTTCTTCGCGTTCATGAGCACGTAGACGATCGCGTTTCGCACCGCGCGCGGGGATGCGAGCTCGCGTGAGTGAAAGCGATCGCCCCACACGCGGCCACGAACGTGCAGCGCGCGGTTCACCGCATGCGCGAGCCGAATCGCGAGCCCGCGAACGCCGCGCGAGAGGACGTCCGCGTCGTGCGCCTCGATGATCAAATGAACATGATCGCGTTGCACCGAGAACTGGACGACGCGAAACGCGTCGCCGACCGCAGGTGAGTGGTTCGCGCCACGTATCGCTTTGCGCATCTCGCTGAAGATCCCACTCTCTCGAAATGGCGGTAGCCCACCGCGCGCACGCATCGTGACGTGTACTGGATGCGCGGCTTTGTGCGCGGGGCGCACGCGATGAGGCACGCACGGGCGAGCGTGAGGAGACCGACGCTTTCGCCCTGCCCCTTCCCGCTTGCCACCCCACGTGCGGAACTCCATCTCGGTTTGCTGCATCTTGATTAGGCGATATTTGTGGCGCGCAAGCCGAGTTGTCAAGGTCGCCGGTTGAACAAAAAGCGGTAGAGTTCGGTCATGCACCACGCGATCGCCTTTGCGCCGCGCAGCGCGAGCGAAGACCGCGCCGCTGTCTTCATGCGCGGCGACACGCTCGTCATCGCGGTGGCGGACGGCGCGGGTGGCGTTCGCGGCGGCGGACTCGCGAGCCAGCGCTTCGTCGACGCGGTCGCGAACGCGAACGTGCGTGACCCGTTCGACTTGCGCGCTTGGACGCGCTTCTTCGAAGCCACCGATGCAGCGCTCGCTTCGGTCGGCGAGACGACGGCGATCGTCATCGCGGTGAGCCTGCACGCGCTCTTCGGGATGAGCGTCGGCGACAGCCAGGCGTGCGTCGTTCGCGCAAACGACGTCGACCAACTGACGAACGGCCAGGTGCGCATACGGCTTGGAAGCGGTCGTGCACGTCCTTTTGCCTTCCACCGCAAAGCGCTCGACGGCGTCTTGATCGTCGCAACGGACGGCCTCTTCACCTACGCGAAATCGCGTTCGATCGTGGCGGCGTGCGCGCTGGAAAACGCATCTTCGATCGCAGCGGCGCTGGTCGAGCAAGTGAAGCTACCCACCGGCGACTTCCACGATGATGTCGCCGTCGTCGTGGTCCGATAGTATGCATGGAGCCGTGGGAAAGGTCTCCTTCATCGGCGCAGGTCCCGGCGATCCTCGGCTCCTCACGCTTCGCGGCGCGGAGCTCCTCGCGCGCGCGGACATCGTCGTGTTCGACGAGGACGTTCACGAAGCGGCGCTCGATCTCGCGCCCGAGACGGCGCAGCGCGTTGCCATCGCGCGCGGGACGCAACCGGAGTCGAACGTTCCCGAGCTCGTCGCGCGCGCGCGCGCGGGGTCGCATGTCGTGAGGCTCTTTTATGGCGATCCGTTCGCGTTTCGCGGCGGCGCGATCGAGCTCGCTGGCGTGAGGCAAGCGCACGTGGAGGTGGAGGTCGTGGCCGGCGTGATCGCGCCGACCGCCGCGGCCGCGTACTCGGGCCTCGCGCTCTCTCGTTATGAAGACATCACGCCGAGCGTCGCGCTCGCGGTCGTGAACGAAGCCGAAGAGCTCCACGACTGGCGCAAGCTCTCGCTCGCGACCGACACACTCGCGCTCCTCACGGACACGGAGCAGCTCCTCGAGATCACGCACACGCTCACGTACTACGGCCGAAAACCCGAGACGCCCGCGGCGCTCGTCCGCAACGTGTCGCTGCCTTCGCAAAAAGTCGTGCTCGACACGCTCGTCGGCATTCGAAAGCACATCGCCGAGTTCGAGCCGTTGCCCGACGACAAATCGATGGTGCTGCTCGTCGTCGGCGATTCGATCGCGGGGCGCGAGGCTCTTCGTTGGTTCGACACGCGACCGCTGTCGGGCAAACGCATTCTCGTCACGCGCGCGGCGGAGCAAGGTCGCAAGCTCGCGGCGATGCTGCGCGAGCGCGGCGCCGAGCCCGTGCTCGTTCCGACGATCGAGATTCATCCACCGTCCGATCCCGCGCCCGCCGCGCGCGCCGCAAAGGATCTCGCGTCGTACGCGTGGGTCGCGTTCACGAGCGAGAACGGCGTGAAGCGATTCTTCGACGTGCTCACGGCGGCGAACCTCGACGCTCGCGCATTCGGTCGCGCGCGCCTCGCGGCGATCGGACCGGGCACCGCCGCCGCGCTCACGGAGCACGGTCTCCGCGCGGACGTCATCGCGAAGGAGTTCCGCGGCGAAGGTCTCGCGCACGCGATGATCGACGCGGCCGGTGCGGCCCCGCGCGGTCGCGTGCTCGTCGCGCGCGCGAAAGAAGCGCGCGAAGCGTTCCCCGAAGCGCTGCGCGCGGCCGGCTTCGAAGTCGACGTCGTGCCCGTCTACGAAACGCGCCCCGCCGCGCGCGCGGTCACCGAACGCCTCCGCGCGATGCTCGAGTCGCGCGCGCTCGACGCGATCACGTTCACCTCCGCGAGCACCGTGCACGGCTTCTGCGACGCCCTCGGCGACGGCGCCGCCGCGCTCGTTCGCGCGAGCGGCGCGATCGTCGCGAGCATCGGCCCCATCACGACGGAAGCAGCCACGGCGCACGACATCGCCGTCTCCGCGACGGCGGCTACGTACACGCTCGATGGTCTCGTCGCCGCGCTCGAGGGATCCGCACTTGCAACGCGGTTGCAAAAAGGCTGACGCGCCTTAAGTTGCGCGACATGAGTGACCTTCGAACCGTCGTGCGAACGATCAAGTCGCACAGGCAGAGCGAGGGCGGCGGCTTCATCGTTCGGCGGCCGTTCCCGTCTCGAAACGTGATTCAAGTCGATCCATTCCTTCTCCTCGACGAGATGGGCCCCGCCGACTACGGCCCGGGCGAAGCCGTCGGCGCGCCCGATCATCCGCATCGCGGCTTCGAGACGGTGACGTACATGCTCGAGGGCGAGATGGAGCACGAAGACTCCGCGGGCCACAAAGGCAAGCTCGGTCCGGGCGACGTGCAATGGATGACGGCCGGCCGCGGCGTCGTCCACTCGGAGCTGCCGTCCGCGCGCGTGATGAAAGACGGCGCGCGCATGCACGGCTTCCAAATTTGGGTGAACCTCCCCGCGCGCGACAAGATGATCGCGCCGCGCTACCAGGAGATCTCCTCGTCGAAGCTTCCCTCCGTGCAAAGCGCCGACGGGCTCGCGCGCGTTCGCGTCATCGCGGGCGAGGCGCTCGGCGTCTCCGCGGCGATCGAGACGCGCACGCCCATCGTGCTTCAGGATTGGACGCTCGAGCCCGGCGCGAACGTCGAGGTGCGCATCCCCGAGACGTTCGACGCGAGCGTCTACGTCTTCGAAAACGGCGCGACCATCTCGGGTGCAGAGATCGCGGAGGGCGACTTCGCGGTGCTCGGCGCGGGCGGCGTCGTCCGCTTCGAACGCGCAAAGGACGCAAAGACACACGGGCGACTCTTGCTCCTCGGCGGCGTGCCGCTCAAGGAGCCCGTCGCGCGCTACGGCCCGTTCGTGATGAACACCGAGCGCGAAATCCGCGAAGCGATCCTCGACTACCAGTCGGGCCGCATCGGCGCGATCGCGCGCTGAGCGCCTTCAGGAGCCGAGGAGGATGTCCACGCGGCGGTCGTCGCGCATGGATGTTTCGTCGGTGCCCGTCGCGTCGAGCTCGCCGCGCGATGTCGCGTTGATGCGCACCGACTGAACGCCCTGCTTCTCGAGGAAGTCGCTCACCTTCGACGCGCGGTGCTCGCCGAGCGCGAAGTTGTACTCGCTCGTCCCGCGCGAGTCCGCGCGTCCGACGAGCCTCACGTGGCGCCCCGCGAGCGGCCCGTTCGTGAGACACGTCGCGACTTGCGACAAGATCGACGTGTCCTGCGCGGTGAGATCGCTCTCGTCGGTGTCGAACCTCGGCGCTCCCTCTTCGCTGGGCGCGACCTCGAAATGCAAATTGCACGTGCGCACGATTTCGGCGTCGAGGCCGAGCAGCCTCGTCACGGCTTGCGCGACGCGCTCGCTGTCGTCTTTCGCCTCGGTCTTTTGCACCGGCATCGTGCTCACCGTGGTCGTCGTGTTCTTGTCGCGCGCGTCCGCGGCGGTTTCCACGGGCTTGAGCGTGTCGTGAGAGCACGCAACGAGGACAGCGGCGACGGCGACGAGAGTGAGCTTGCGCATGATGACCTTCTGCTTTGGGCAACGTTCAGCGTGACGATTTTGTTCCGATCGCCAGCGTGTCAGAGCGCGTCAAAGTCGCCAACTTTCCAGCAGCCGTTTGGATAGGATGGGGCGATGGACAATCCGCCCGCCGCACGCCCCGTCCCGTCCGCCGAAGGCAAAATGTCCACGAGCGCGAAGCTCTCGCTCGCCGAGATCGCGCTGCAGCTCCGCGACGAGCAGCTCCAAGCGCGCGTCGTGCACTACAAGGGCGAGCTCGAGACGAGCCCCGAGCTCGACGCGGTCACCGCGCAGGTCATCGCGGAGCTCAAGATGCTCCAAAACGCGCACGCGCCCGCCGCGCCGAGGCAGCCCACCGAGACCGATCGCTCGCAAGTCGAGATCGATCTCATCGCGACGCTCAAGCGCATGCTGAGCAAGCTCTTCGCGCAAGACCGCGTCGCGAGCGTCGTCCAGCGCAAGCTCGGTGAAGTCTCGAAGCGCTTCGCGCGACTCTTCTTCGAGAGCGAGCTCCACGAAAAATTCGCGGCTCGGACACGGAGCTCAAGACGATGCGCTTCGCCGAGCAAGCGCTCTACCACGTGCTCTCGCGCAACGAAGAAGCGCTCCTCAAGCAGCTCGACGCGTTCGACTACAGCGAGCCCGACGTGAAAGAAGACGCACGAGACGCGCTGCAGAATTGGGTGAAGGATCTCCGCAACGATTTCCTCGGCCGCACGACGCCCGAGCTCAACGCGCTCGTCCGCATCTTGAACGAGGTGCTCTCGCTCTTCTTCACGCAGGAGCTCCCGCCCGTCGCCGGCGAGCTCGCGTGGGAGGTCGTGAAGGAAGCGAAGCTCGCGGACGAAGCGATGCGCGGCGGATACAAAGTGCCCGCGGAGTCGTTCGGGCGGTTTCGTCACGCGTTCGAGCGTCGCTTCTTGCAACGGCTCGTTCCGTTCGCCGCCGACGGCATGCTCAAGCGCGTCCACGCGAGCGAAGGAAAGTTCCGCGTCGAGACGCTCCGCTTCGTCGCCGACCCGCACATCTTCAGCGACGTCTGCGAGCTCATCTGCGAAGCGATGTACGACTTCCTCTACAACGAGGGCTTCCTCGATTTGCCCGCCGACTGGCGCGCGCGCCTCAGCGCATCCGGGGGAGTGTGACCTAACGTTCCACGTCGCGGATCGCGGCGAGGCTCTCGTCTTCGGAACCCGCGTATTTCTCGGCGAGCCACGCTTCGATGATTTCCTTCGCGACCGGCTCGCTGAGCGAGCGCAGGCTCAGCGCGAGGACGTTTGCGTCGTTCCATTTGCGCGCGCCCGCCGCGGTCTGCGCGTCGACGCACAGCGCGGCACGGATGCCTTTCACTTTGTTCGCGGCGATCGTCACGCCCGTTCCCGTCCAGCAGCAGACGACGCCCTGATCGGCGTCGCCGCGCGACACGCCGCGCGCCACGTCGATCGACGCGCGCGCCCACGCGCTCACGGGAAGGACGCGCACGTCGTGTCCTCTCTCGCGAAGGAGCGCAGCGACGGACGCGACGACGGGGCGATCCTCGTCTGCCGCGACGAGGAACTTCAAGGTGCGCCCGCGTCCGGCGGTGGCGACTCGATCGCGACCGCGTTGGTGGCCGGCGCGGGCGACGCGAGCACGAACTTCTGCTCGGCGCGCGAAGCGATCGCGCGCATCGCGCTCTCGGCTGCGTCACGGAGCTCGGAGTCGATCGCCGATTGCGGCGCCGCAAACTGCGGCGTGATGAGCAAATCGCACGACGCGATCGAGCGGCCCGAGCCCGCCGGACGAATCGTGATCGTCATCTCGGCCGCGCGCACGTTCCCGTTCACGAGCTTGCCAGTGAACGTCTCCGTTCCGTCCGCGGCGCGGTGCACGTCGCCGAAACGCATGACCTGCCAGAGCGTCAGCATGCCGTGGAGCACTGGGATCTGCAGATACACGTCGGTCGCGCCGGCGCGCTTGTCGATGAGGCGCGAGGTGCGAATGCGTCCGTTCGAGAGATCTTTGTAGTGCGCGAAGTCCGTCGCTTGATCGCGCACGAACGCGACAGGTGCGGCGACGATCGTCTCCGCGTGGCCGAACCGTTCGTTGCGACCTTGCGGAACGTAGCTCCACTTTTGCGTGCCGCCCGCGGCCGTGAGGCGCGATGCGTCGTCGTCGGCGCGAACGCTCGCCGCCGCCGTCACGAGCACGCCCAAGATGAAGACCGCGCTTTTTCGCATCATGTTTCTACGGCTCACGAACGCACGAAACGAGCTTTGCCTTCCGATGCCCACCAGTCACGGAAGCGCTGCTGCGCACGCTCGCGCTCGCGCTTCGGGAGATCATCGTAATACCCGAAAGTCTCGTGCGTAAGGCCCTTCAGCTCTTCTCCCGCAGCACGGCGAATTCCTTGGGTTTCGTCGGTGAGCGCATCGATGAGCCACTCGATTCGGTGGCGCGCGGAGTTCTGTCCCCACCACGCGAGCCAGCGGCGCGTCTCGTTGCCGAAGTCTTGGCGCGTGATCGCGATGAGCGAGCGGCGCGCCACGGTCGCGATCTCCGCGTCTTCGTCGGCGATGTGACCGATGAGCAGCGCGACCGCTTTCGCTTCGCGCATGTCGCCGAGCGCCTCGAGCAAACCGAGCCGCGCCGTGCGCGACGGGCGCTTCGCTTCGTCGGGCTCGCGCACCATGCGACCGATCTCGCCGAGGAGCGCGTCGTGCGCGACGACGGCCATCGCGCGACCCGCCGCGCGCGCGACGAGCCGCACCTTCGGATCGGGATCGAACAGACGCGGCACGAGCACGCGCGCGCCCTCGCCGTAGGGAAGCTCCGTGAGGAGGAACGTCGCCCAAAAACGACGGCTCACGTCGGGCGACATCGCTTCTTCGAGGACGTACGCGAGCGCGACCTTGCGTTGCCGCGCGATGAGACGAAGGAGCGGTCCCGTTTCGCTCGCGCGCGGGAGCGGCTCTTGAATTTCGCCGCGCGACAAACGAAGTGGCCCCGGAAACCGCGCCATGATCGCGGGCATCGCGCTCGCGCCTTGTCGCAAGAGCTCCGCTTCGGCTTGTCCGTCGTCGATGCCGCTGATCACGCGCTCGACGAGCGCGGAGATCTCGCCCGCGATGTCGACGATGATGGACGGCAGCGCGGTCTCGTTGTGACGCGTTGGTGGTCTGTGCGGACCGATCGAGACGGCTTCGCTCGACTCGGGCGGAGGCGGAACGATGTCGGGGACGGCGACGAGCACTTCCTCGCCGTCCGCCGCGAGCGGTTGCTCGCCGATCTCCGCGAGGAGCGCTTGCGCCGCGTCGTCGTCGAGCGCTTCCGATTGGACCTCCGCCGGCGCTTCTTCTTCGACGGCCTGGACATCGTCTTCATCGACCTCGGGCGGCTCCTCGCGCGGAATCGGCGGGCCGCTCGTTCGCCGAACGGCCGCGATTTGCGGAGGCGGCGGCCGCTCCGAGATGTGGCGTTGATGAGGAGGATGCGGCGGCTGCGGCGCAACTTGCGGCGCAGTGGGCTCGAGCACCGGTGGGATGTGACCGCGCGCGCTCGGCGTCTCGGGGCTCGTCGTCTTCGCGGGATCTTTCGTGAAGAGCGCGCGCCCCAGTGCTTCCGCGCGTGACCGCTTGTCGGTCGCGTCTTGCGCGACCGGCGGCGACGACGTCGGTTTCTTTTTTTCGGTGAGCGGGAGCGCGGAGAGATCCAGCTTTCCCGCGTCCGTCGTCTCTTTCGATCCGCCCGAGAAACCCGCGAGCTTCTTGCGAACGATGAGCTTCTCGAAACCTTGCCCGACCAATTTTGCAAACGCCGCGACTTGCGCGACCGCGTCGCGATCCACGCCGCCCGCCGCGTCGGCGTACAAAATCGCGACGGCGCGATCGCGCACGAGCAGCGGAAGCACGACCGCTTCGACGCCGATGCCGCGCCGCAAATCCGAGAGGAGCACGCCGTCGATCCCCTCGCCGCTCGGATGGAGCACGACGGGCTCTTTCTTCTCGCGCGCGGTCTGCAACATGCTCGGCATGTCGAGCGGAACGCCGATGCCGACCACGCGCTCGCGGGGCGCGCCGTCGCCGAACGCGTCGCGCCCTTCCGCGATGTCGCCGTGCGCGATGAACATCGCCGAGTAGTCGAAGAACTGCCGCGCGAACTCGAAGAACAAATCGAGGAGCGCTTCGCGATCGAGCGCCTCTGCGAGCTCTTCTTTCGCGGTCTCCGCGGTGAGCGGCCCGCGGTGCCGCCGCGCGGGGCGCACCGCGTTGCTCGTCGCCTTCACGAACGTCGGCTTCGTCTCTTGGTATTCGGCGGTCGCGTGCGTCGTCGGCGGAGGCACGACGACGGGCGGCGCCGCGGGCGAATCGACGTAGGGCTGCGTGAGCGGGGCGGCCGGAAATCCGTGTTGCGTCGTGTGACGCGAGCGCGACGGCGGCGGCGCGGGAACGATGAGCGGGATCGCGTCCGCGTCCGGCTGCGCGGGCGTCTCGTCGCGATTTTGCGGAGCGAGCGGCGAGCGCGCGGCCGCGATTCCATACGCGGGGCTCAGCTTGAATGGCGGCACCGAAGGCGGACGCGCCACCGGCTGACTCGGTGCGCGCGGCGCAGATTGCGGCTGCGATTCGGCGGCCTTCCCGAGCTTCTTGAGCAAGCGCTCGACGCGGCGATTGATGGGCGCGCCGTACGCGCGCGCGAGCGCTTCGCGGACGCGAAGATCGAGCGCGATGCGCACTTCGACGCGCACGCCGAGCGCTGCGAAGAGCTGCTCGGCGTCTTCGTTTCGCAGCGGCTCGGACGACGCGACGACGAGGCGACCCGACGCGAGCGAGAGCGGCACGAGGCCTCTGCGCATCGCGACCTCCGCCGGAACGAGCCCGAGCACTTCGGGCGACGGCAGAACGATTTCACCCGGCGGAGCCGCGGGCAGCGAGAACGAATCCGCGAACGTCACCGCGATTCGCCACTCTTCGATCGCCGCGACCTCGAGGAGATTCGTCGCGAGGTCCCCGCCATAGAGCACTTGGCGCGCGAGCGCTTCTTCGACCTGGCGGATCGTTGCGATCTCGCGCTGGACGATGAGTGAGCTCAACGACATACGGTTGCCGAAGGTACCACAACCAACTTGCCCGTTTTTCCGCGTTCCTGACTAAAATCGCCCATGCGAATCGGGCGATCTCCGGACACGGACGTCATCGTCGTCGGGGCCCGGCCGCACCCGCTGCGCGACGCGTATCTCCTCGTGATGCGCATGCGGTGGGGTTATCTCATCGCGCTCATCGCGAGCGTCGTCACCGCGATCAACCTGCTCTTCGCGGCGATCTTCGCGGCGATCGGCGGCATCAACGGCGCCGGGCCCGGCTCGCTCCACGACGCGTTCTTCTTCAGCGTCGAGACCATGGGCACGATCGGCTACGGCGCGATGTACCCGACGTCGACCACCGCGCACACCGTCGTCACGATCGAGTCGATCGTCTCGATGCTCATCGTCGCGCTCGTCACGGGAATCGTCTTCGCGCGCTTCTCGCAATCGAGCGGGCAGCTCGTGTTCTCCGACAAGGCCACCATCTCGCCGATGAACGGCGTGCCGACGCTCGCGTTTCGCGTCGGCAACGATTGCGCGAGCACCGTCTTCGAGGCGCGCGTCCGCGCGGCGCTCATTCGCACCGAGAAAACCGACGAGGGCATCACGTTCTATCGCCTCATCGACCTCAAGCTCTCGCGCGACAACTCGCCTGCGCTCGCGCGCTCGTGGACCGTCATGCACCCGATCGACGAAGAGAGCCCGCTCTTCGGCGCGACGCCCGATGTGTGCGAGGCCCAAGAGGTGGAGCTCACGGTGAGCATCGTCGGCACGGACGACACCTCGCTCCAACCCGTTCACGGACGCACGCGCTACATGCTCGGCGACATCGTGTGGGGCGCGCGCCTCGCGGACGTGCTCACCGAGCTCCCCGACGGACGCCTCCAGCTCGACATCGCGCAAGTTCGATTCGGTCATCCCGACGGAGCCGACGGCGAAGTTTCCGTATCCGAAGAGTTAGAACGCAGTCGACCACACGCCGAGGTTGACGTTCACGCAGTAGTCCTGCTCATACGCCGCGTCCGCGCCGGTATAAAAGCGATCGGTCTCCGTTCCGTCCGGCGCGCTGAACGTGCATTTGCCGAGATAACCCGCTTGCGGGCACGCCGCCCCCGACGACGAGTAATTGCCGCTGTCGCTCGAGCACTTCACGGGGAGGTTGTTCGTTTGATCCGCCGTCGGCGCATCGACCTCGAAACAAATCTGCTGATTGGCGACATAACAAGAAATCGACCCACCCGATTTCGTCGGCCCACACCCGACGACCACGACGAAAGCGGCAGTGGCGCACGCGACGGTCTTCTTCATCCGCCGGAGCTTACCAACACAGGCGGGGCAGGATGCAACACTCGTCGTGGTTTGCGGTCCATCGTCAAGTAGATCACGGGCGTCGTGAAGAGCGTGAGCATTTGCGAGACGATCAAACCGCCCACGATCGCGATGCCGAGCGGGCGCCGCATTTCCGGATCCCATGCCGCTGCCGAGCGCGAGCGGGAGCGCGCCGAGGAGCGCGGCGAGCGTCGTCATCATGATCGGGCGAAAACGCAGCACGCTCGCTTGGTGAATCGCGTCGACTGGCGAGAGACCATGCACGCGCTCGGCCTCGATCGCGAAATCGACCATCATGATCGCGTTCTTCTTCACGATGCCGATGAGCAAAATGATCCCAATCAGCGCGATGACGCTGAAGTCGGTTCCCGTGATCAACAATGCGAGGAGCGCGCCGACGCCCGCGGAAGGCAGCGTCGACAAGATGGTGATCGGGTGCACCCAACTTTCATAAAGAACGCCGAGCACGATGTAGACGGTGCAAAGCGCGAAGAGCACCAAGACGGGCTCGCTCGACAGGGATGAAGTGAACACTTGCGCGGTGCCCGAGAAATCGCCGCGCACGCTCGCGGGCAAACCGATGTCCGTTTCGGCGCGGTGAATCGCGTCGATCGCCTGCCCCAAGTGATTTTCCGTCGGTGAGATTGAACGACAGCGTGACCGATGGGAATTGACCTTGGTGCGTGACGGCGAGCGCGGTCTTGCGATGTTTGAGCTTCGCGAACGCGCCGAGCGGCACGAGCCCACCCGTCGTGTTGGGGGCGCGAAACATCATGCGGTCGAGCGTTTTGGGATCTTGGTACTCGGGTTGGACGTCGAGGACGATGTGATATTGATTCAGCGGCGAGTAGATGATCGCGACTTGCCGCTGGCCGTAAGCGTCGTAGAGCGTGTCGTCGATGGCTTGCGTGGTGAGGCCGAGGCGCGATGCGGTGTCGTGATCGATGTCGACGTCGAGCTCGAGACCTGCCGTCTGTTGATCCGTCGCAACGTCTTTGAGCTCGGGAACCTTTTTCAGCGCGATGAGCATGCGCGGCGCGTATTCGCGTAGCTCGCCCAAGTCGGCGGATTGAAGCGTGTATTGATATTGCGTGCGCGAGAGGCGTCCGCCTACGCGCATGTCTTGGACGGCTTGGAGATAGAGCGCAATGCCGTCGAGCCTCGCGAGCTTTTGGCGCAATCGTCCGATCACCTCTTCGGCGGTCGATTTGCGCCCCGGCTTCGTCTTGAGGCTGATGAACATGTTGCCCGTGTTCACGGTGCCGCCGCCGGGTCCGCTCCCGCCGGTGAACGCGACGAAGCGATCGACGTCGGGATCGCTCTTCACGAGCGCGTTGAGCTTCTCCATGCGCTCTTTCATCGTCTGGAACGACACGTCTTGCGGCGCTTCGACGAAGCCCATGAGAAGCCCGGTGTCTTGCTGCGGAAAAAGCCCTTTGGGCAAGACCACGAAGAGCCCCACCGTGATGGCAATGCTCGTGACGGTGAGGAGCTGCATGATGCGCCGGTGCGCGAGCGCCCACGTGAGACCGCGGTCGTAGACGTGGAGCATGCGCTCGAAGAAGCGCTCGGTGACGACGTAGAGCACTCCGTGCGTTTCGCCGCCAGACGACTTGAGCAGGCGCGAGCTCATCATCGGCGTGAGCGTGAGCGAGACGAGCGCGGAGAGCGTGATCGCGATGGCGAGCGTGACGGCGAACTCGCGGAACAATCGCCCGACGAGCCCGCCCATGAAGAGGATGGGGATGAAGACCGCGAGGAGCGAGACGGTGATCGACACGATCGTGAAGCCGATTTGCTTCGCGCCCTCGAGCGCGGCTTGTTTCGCCGTCATCCCCTGCTCGACGTAGCGCGAGATGTTCTCCGTCACGACGATCGCGTCATCCACGACGAAGCCCGTCGAGATCGTGAGCGCCATGAGCGAGAGGTTGTCGATGCTGTAACCGAACAAGTACATGACCGCGAACGTGCCGATGAGCGAGAGCGGCACGGCGACGCTCGGCATGGCGGTCGCGCGCCACGAGCGCAGGAACACGAAGACGACGACGATGACGAGCGTCATCGAGATGAGCAGCGAGCGCTCGACGTCTTTGAGACCGAGGCTCGAATCGTCTGCGTGCGATCGATCGCGCTCGTGATGACGATGTCCGGCGAGATGGACGATCGCGAGCGTCGGCAGGAGATCGCGGACGCGTTGGTTCGTCTCGAGGATGTTCGCGCCGGGCTGCCGGCGGATGATGAGGAGCACCGCGCGCTTTCCGTTCTCCCACGCCGCGACGCGGTCGTTCTCGACGTGTCGGTCACGCTCGCGATGTCTTTGAGCCGCACCGTTCCTTCGGCGGATTGTTCGACGACGACCTCGCCGAAAGCCGCGGCCGTCGAGAGCTGATCGTTGGCGTCGACGGTTCGATCCAATTTGCCGGACGCGAGCGCGCCCTTGGGCAGAAGTCGACGTCGAATTCGCGAGCGCTGCGCGAACGTCTTCGTACGAGAGGCCCGAGCCCGCGAGCGCAATCGGATCGACCTGCGCACGCGCACGGCCGGCTGCTGCCCGCCGCCGACGTTGACCTGCCCGACGCCCGGAACCTGCGCGATCTTCTGCGCGAGGATCGTGTTGGCTTGTTCGAAGACGCTCGAGAGCGGAATCGTCTTCGACGTGAGCGAGACGATCATGATCGGCGAGTCGGAGGGGTTCACTTTGCGGAACGTCGGCCGCAGCGGAAGATCCGGCGGGAGCTCGCCGGACGCCGCGGCGATCGCGGCTTGCACGTCGCGCGCGGCGGCGTCGACGTCGCGGTCGAGTCGAACTGGAGCGTGATTCTGCGTCGAGCCGAGCGAGCTCGACGACGTGATCTCCGTCACGCCCGAGATGCGACCGAAGCGGCGCTCGAGCGGAGTCGCGACCGCGGACGCCATCGTCTCGGGGCTCGCGCCGGGCATCGCCGCAGTGACCTGGAGCGTTGGGAAGTCGACTTTCGGAAGCGGCGAAACGGGAAGCTTCGTCCACGCGAGCGCGCCCGCGAGAAAGAGCGCCGCCGCGAGCAGCATCGTCGCGACCGGCCGACGAACGAACGGCGCCGAGACATTCACGCGCGTCGTCTCGCTCGGTTGCGGCTCGGCAACTGTGCTCGATGTGAGCTTTCGCTTCAGCGCCTCCATGTAGAGATAGATCACGGGCGTCGTGTAGAGCGTGAGGATCTGCGAGAGCATGAGGCCACCGACGATCGCGATGCCCATCGGCCTTCGGAGCTCCGAGCCCGTGCCCGTTCCGAACGCGAGCGGCACCGCGCCGAGGAGCGCGGCCATCGTCGTCATCATGATCGGGCGAAAGCGCAGCAAGCACGCCTGGTGAATCGCTTCGGCGGGCGTCTTCCTCTCGTCGCGCTCTGCTTCGATCGCGAAGTCGATCATCATGATCGCGTTCTTCTTCACGATGCCGATGAGCAAGACGATGCCGATGAGCGCGATGACGTCGAACTCGGAGCCCGTGATCATGAGCGCGAGCGCCGCGCCGACGCCGGCGGACGGGAGCGTCGAGAGGATCGTCACCGGGTGGATGAAGCTCTCGTAGAGAACGCCGAGGACGATGTAGACGGTGACGAGCGCGGCGAGGATCAAGAACGGCTCGCTCGCGAGCGACGTGCTGAACGCCGCGGCAGTTCCTTGGAAGCCCGCGTGCACGCTCGCCGGAAGACCGATGCGATCCTCGGTGCGATGCACCGCTTCGATCGCGTCACCGAGCGACGAACCGTTCGCGACGTCGAACGAGATCGTCACCGATGGAAACTGCCCTTCGTGCGCGACGACGACCGGCGACGTGCCGCGCTCGAACTTCGCGAACGCCGAGAGCGGCACGAGATCGCCCGACTGCGCGCGCAAATAGATCTGCGTGAGGACGCTGGTGTCCTCTTTCATCTTGGGCTCGAGCTCGAGGATCACGCGATACGTGTTGAGCTGCGTGAAGATGATCGAGACTTGGCGCTGGCCGAACGCGTCGTAGAGCGTGTCGTCGATCGTCTGCGCCGTGACGCCGAGGCGACGGCCGTGTCGCGATCGATGACGAGCACCGCGCCGAGGCCGTCGGGCTTCGCGTCGCTCGCGACGTTCGCGACCTCTTGCGTGCGCGAGAGCTCGTCTTGCATGCGCCGCGACCACACGGCGAGCTCCTTCGGGTCGGCGTCTTCGAGCGTGTATTGGAACGCGGTGCCGCTGACGCGCGCGTCGATTTGGAGATCCTGCACGCTCTGGAGGTGCACGTCGATCCCGGCGACGTCGTGAAACGCGGCGCCGAGGCGCACGGCGACTTCATCCGACGACCGATCGCGATCCTCGTGCGGATTCAGCGTGATCGAGAGGCGACCGCGTTCGTCGACGTGGCATTCGTCCCGTCGGACCCGATGAACGACGCGACGTTTTGCACGTCGGGATCCTTCATCGCGACTTCGGCGACGCGCGTCTGCAGCTCCATCATCTTCGCGAACGAAACCTCGGAGCTCGCTTCGGTCACGCCGACGATGAGTCCCGTGTCTTGCCGCGGGAAGAATCCCTTCGGCATCACCCAGAACAAGGCGAACGTGAACACGACGGTCGCGATCGTGACGAGCAGCGTCGTCAAGCGGTGCTGGAGGACCCAGCGCAACCCGCGATCGTAGAAATGCGATCATGGCGTCGAACGCGCGCTCGCTGAGCGCGTAGACCTTCCCGCGCGTCCGCTCCGTTTCGGAGTGCAAGAGGCGCGCGCGTCATCATCGGCGTGAGCGTGAGCGAGATGACGAGCGAGACGCCGATCGCCGCGGCGAGCGTGACGGCGAACTCGCGGAAGAGGCGCCCGACGATGCCGCCCATGAAGAGCAGCGGGATGAGCACGCACACGAGCGAGACGGTGAGCGAGACGACGTGAAGCCGATCTGCTTGGCGCCTTTGAGCGCCGCGAGCATCGGCGGATCGCCCGCCTCGATGAAGCGCGCGATGTTCTCGACCATGACGATCGCGTCGTCGACGACGAACCCCGTCGCGATGGTGAGCGCCATCAGCGAGAGGTTGTTCAAGCTGAACCCGATCACGTACATCGCGCCGAACGTGCCGACGAGCGAGAGCGGAACGGCAATCGCGGGGATCGCCGTCGCGCGGAGATCGCGCAAGAACACGAAGATGACGAGCACGACGAGCGCGATCGTGATGACGAGCGTGAGCTCCACGTCGCGCACCGACGCGCGCACGGTCTCGGTGCGATCGCTCGACCGTGTCGACCTTCACGCCTTGCGGCATCGACGCGGCGAGCTGCGGCAGGAGCGCCTTCACGCGCTCGGCGACCTCGATGACGTTCGCGCCGGGCTGGCGCTGCACGTTGACGAGCACCGCGCGCGTACCCTGCGACCACGCGGCGAGCTGCGAGTTCTCGACGCTGTCGATGTCCTTCGCGACGTCTTTGAGCCGCACCGGCGACGCCGCTTGTGTACGCGAGCACGATCGGATCGAACGTCACGGCTTTCGGTGAGCTGATCGTTGGTCGCGATCGTGAAGTCGCTGGCGCGGCCCGTCGATGTTGCCCTTCGGCTGGTTGACGTTCGCGGTCGCCGATCGCCGCGCGCACGTCTTCGAGCGTGAGGCCGGCGCCGGCGAGCTCCTGCGGATCGACTTGCACGCGCACGGCGGGTTTCTGCCCGCCCGTTCGACGTGACGAGACCGACGCCGGAGACCTGCGAGACCTTTTGCGCGAGGATCGAGTCGGCGTAGTCGTCGACCTTGTTGCAGCGGGAGCGTCGCGGACTCGACGCTCGAGCGTGAGGATCGGCGTGTCGGCGGGATTGCTCTTCGAGTACGTCGGCGGCGCGGGCAACGTCCGCGGCAAGAGCGCGCCGCCGCGTTGATCGCGGCCTGCACGTCCTGCTCGGCGGCGTCGATGTTGCGATCGAGCGTCGAACTGCAGCGTGATCTGCGACGTGCCGAGGCTCGAGACGCTCGTCATCTGCGTGAGCGACGGCATCTGCCCGAACTGCCGCTCGAGCGGCGTCGTGACCGCGACGCCATCGTGTCCGCGCTGGCGCCCGGCAGATACGTGGAGACGACAATCGTCGGATAGTCGACCTGCGGGAGCGCCGACGACGGGGAGCTCGCGGAAACGCGACGATGCCCGCGAGGAGGAGGCCGAGCATGAGGAGCGTCGTCGCGATCGGCCGCCCGATGAACGGCTTCGAGATGCTCGCGTGGCTGTCCCCATCCGTCACGGCTTGCTCGTGACGGTCACCGCCGCGCCCGGTTTCAGCTGCGCTTGACCGTCCGTGACGACGCGCTCGCCGGCGGCCAAACCCTTCGTGACGATTGCGCGGTCGCCTTCGATCTCGTCGGCGCTCACGTCGCGCGTCGTCGCGTGCTCGGAGCCATCGACGACGTACACGAACGTGCCGCTCGGCCCGCGCTCGATCGCTTGCGCTGGGATCACCAGCACGCCTTTTTTCGTCTCGAGCAAGAGCCGGGCTTTGACGAATTGATTCGGCCAGAGCTTCTTGTCGGGATTCGGCATTTGCGCTTTGAGCTTCAGCGTCGCCGTCTGCGCGTTGATTTGGTTGTCGATGACGGTGAGATCGCCTTCGCCGAGGAGCGTCGTTCCGTCGCGCGCGAACGCCGTGACGTGCGGCGTGCCCTGAGCGCGTGCCGCGGTCACGCGCGGGAGATCGTCCTCCGGAAGAGTGAAGACGACGGCGATCGGATCGAGCTGCGTGAGCACGACGAGCGTCGCGGTTTGATCCGCCGCGTGCACGATGTTGCCTGGGTCGACGAGACGAATGCCCGTCACGCCATCGATGGGCGACGTGATGTGCGCGTACTTCACGTTGAGCGCAGCCGCGTTGATCTGCGCGTCGTCTTGCGACACCGCCGCGGCGGCCGCGGCGAGCTGCGCGCGATCGTTGTCGACTTGTTGCTGCGTCGCGAGACCTTGCCGCGCGAGCTCGGCGTCGCGGTTCAACGTGATCGCCGCGTTGTCGCGCGTCGCGATGTCTTTCGCGCGCGCCGCGCTCGCTTGCTGCTGCGAAATCTCGAACGGGCGCGGATCGACGAGCGCGAGCAAGTCGCCCTTGTGGACCATCTGTCCTTCTTGGAACGCGACGCTATCGAGACGACCATCGACGAGCGTGCGCACGTTGACGGTGTAGAGCGGCGTCACGGTGCCGAGCCCCTCGACGATGACGGGCACGTCGGCGACAAGGGCGCGCGCGACGCTCACGGGCGTCGGTCGATCGCGGCTCTTGTCGCCGGTGCGCGACGCGCGCGCGGAGTGACCGCGCACGATGACGACCGCGACAATCGCCGCGATCACCACGAGGCACGCCAAACCGATGAAGACCGGCTTCTTCACGCCCTATCGTGTGGGTCAGACGGCCTGCGCCGCAAAGAGAATTTGCACAGCTTTACTCGCTTACTGCATTTTCACGATGAAATCGGATCTCGCGCGCGAGGTTTTAGACACTTCGGCTGGGCTCTCGTTGCGCCTACACCACGTTTCGCGCTAGGCCACGCGGATGCGGAAACTGGCGGGTTTGGGTTTCGCTGGCGCCTTCGTTGCGGCGTGCGCGACGGGTGTGCTCCCGACCGATTCGACGAACAACGATCGCGACGGCGGGATCTCGTTCAAGGACTCGGGCTCGTCTTCGAACGACTCCGGCACGACGCAGCAGAAGGACAGCGGCGGAACGACCGGACAAGACAGCAGCACGAACAACCAAGACAGCGGCACGACGTGCAATCAAACGATCTGCAATCAGCAGTGCGTCGACACGTCGAGCGACAACTCGAACTGCGGTCAATGCAACAACGTTTGCCCCACCGGCTCGACGTGCCAGAGCAGCAAGTGCGTTTGCGGCAGCGGAACGCTCTGTTCGAACGCGTGCGTCGACACGTCGAGCGACAACTCGAACTGCGGCAAATGCGGAGTCACGTGCACGACGTCGCAAACGTGCACGAGCGGAACATGCACGGCGATCAGCCAAGCGCCGCCACAAGGGTCGTGCGTTCACTCGCTCTGCACGACGGGCACCTACCTCGACGACTTCTGCGACACGACAGGCTGCGCCTACAACATCTGCGACATCTACGGCGACAGCTACTGCTGCATATCCGCGTGGGACTCGCTCTGCGTGAGCGAGGTCGCGACGAATTGCTCGCCTTATACGTGTAACTGACGCAGCATTCACTTGAACGGATGAGTCTTGGTAGGTCGTTGCTGTCGACCAGCGGCAGCGAGACTGCGCGGCCGGGCCGCAGCTGGACCTTCGCCAGTTGATCATGGCGGCCAAAGCTTGGCGTCCTCGAAGTCTGGTGAACGTCCTGCGCCGGCCTCGCCGGTTCTTCACGCTGCCGCATGTCGACGACCAAGCCGCGCGAGACAATCAGTTCAAGTGATCTGCGGAGTAGCTCACTCGAACACGATGCGCGCGGCGGCGTGCGCGGATGCGACAGGCGCGCCTTCGGGCGCGATCGCGGTGACGGCTGCGAGCTTGCCTTCGTGGTCGTGCATGCGGACGTGAAGGCGCATGCGATCGCCCGCAAAGCACGGCTTGCGGTAGGCGATCTCCATGTTGCGAGCGAGCACGCGATCCGCGCGGCCGCGTGATGCGAAGTGGCGAAGCGCGGCCTCTTCGAAGAGCCTCAAGTAGACGAGCGAGTTCACGTGTTGATTGCTGTCCGTGTGCACGAGACCGAACGTGACGGGTGCGTCGTCGCGAACGAAGTCGCCTTCCGTGAGCGACGCAAACGGACGCTGCGCGTGGCGTGGAAGATCCTTCGGCACGCCGGGGAGATCGAGCGTGCGCACGCGGCGCTCGCCGGGCGCAGCGAAGAGACGCGTGAAGACGTGCTCGCCGAAGATGCGGCCCGCGAAGATCGTTTCGCCGGCGCCGTCGGGCGCGGGTGGGTGCGTGCGCCCGCGCGTGCCCGTGAGCTCGGCCCACATGTTGAGCACGACGCGCTCGGGCTCGCCGCGATGGTCCACGACTTGCGCGAGCTGAAAGCGCCCCGTCACCGCGAGCGGCGGCGCGACGCCGAATGGCCCGGGCGAGCCCTCGATGACGAAGCGCGTGAGGATCGGGACGATGCCGCTCGTGATGCACGCCTTCATGAGATCGTCGCGCGCGAGCTGCGAGCTCCACACCGACGCGCCGAGCGCGTTCGGCATGACCTCGAGCAAGAGACGCCCGTCTTGCGAGACGTCTTCGTAGCGGAGGTGCACGCGCGCGGACGCGCCGGCCGACTCGGGCGGCGGAGGAGCCTCGATCCAATTCATACGTTGTATCCCTTCGTCGCGAGGCGCTCGGCGTTCGTGACGTATGACTCCGCATCGGCGGGCGGCGTGAGCGCGCCCGTGGATTCGACGTAGCGGTTGAACATCGAGAACGCCGCGGCGACGAGGATGACGTCGTGGATCGCGACGTCGTCTGCGCCCGCGGCGCGCGCCGCAGAGACGAGCGCGTTCGGAAGCGGCGCGATGCCCGCGCGCACGTGCTCCGCGATCGCGAGAAACGATCTCGTCTTTTCGTCGAACGCGTCGAGCTTGCCGGCGATCGCGTCGTCGACGCGCGCATCGCCGAGGCGCCGCGCCACCGCCGCGTGCGAATGCGTGCAGTATGCACATTCGTTGCGCGACGAGACGTACGCGGCGACGAGCTCGCGCGTCTTCGCGTCGATCGGCGAAGGTCCGCGCAAAACGGCTTGCGCGAGCGCGCGCATCGGCGCGGCGGTTTCCGGTCGAAACGCGAAGAGTCCGCCGATGCCGGGCGCGCCGGATGGATTCGGTAGGTGTGGCATGGGCGCCGAGTATACTGGCGGCGGTGTGGCGCCGGGGTATGACGATCATGACGAGCGTGCTCGCGTGCAGCGGGCCGCCTCCGCCCGCTCCCGCCGCTGTGATCAACGCGACGCCTGCCGCCGTCTGCGTCGGTGATGCGTTTCGCACGCCGATTCACCTCGACTCGCGCGGCACCGCGCCGTCGCTCACGCTCGTCTATACGGTTCCCGATCCCGATGCGGGCGCGGTGAAGCTCGCCTGGTCCTTCTCGGGCGTCGTGTGCCTCCAAGGTTTCGGCAAGGATCAGAGCTGCGCGAACCCCGGCTACGACGTCATCGTCGACACCGTCGAGCCCGATGGCACCGTCGACGCGGACGACGTGTTCATCTCGGTCGCCGGAAACGTCCCGACGCAAGTCACGCTCCGCGTGACGAACGCGGCCGGCGGCGTGACCGAGACGCAGTCGACGATCGCCATCACGCCACTCGACGCGGGCGTGTGCCCGTTATGAAAGCGAAGCGCGCCGCACAGATTGTTGCATTCTGCACATGTTCGGTCGCATCGTCGCGCGCACACGCCGACGCGGGCGGTGGATTCGCGGAGAGCTCGCGCACGGCGTCTCTCGCGAACGCGGTCACCGCGCGCCCCGGCGACGCGACGACGCTGCTGCTCAATCCCGCGGGCCTCGCGGACGCGAAAGAAGGAACCGTCGCGTTCGGCGGCCACGCCGATTTCGTCTCGTCGTCATGGCAAGCGACGGGCGATCCGGTCTCGCACGACACGAGCCGCGCGTTCGGCGGAATCAGCTTCGCCGCGGCGACTCCCCTCCCCGGCCCGGCGTGGGCGCACCGCTTCGTCGTCGGGCTCGCGCTCGACGTGCCCGCGCAATACCTCCTTCACATCCACGTACCCGTGCGCGTCGACGAGCCCTCTTCGCCGATTTACGACGGCCCGCCCGATCGCATCGCGGGCGCGTTCGCCATCGGTTACAAAATGTTTCCGCGCGTCGAAGTCGGTTTGGGATTCGCCGTCACGCCGTCGCTCGCATTACCGACTTACGTGACGTACGTCGCGGGGCGCGGGCCCAACGTCAACGACAACGTCGAAGTGCGAATCGACAGCTCCCTCGATCTCGCGGCGATTCCGTTCTTCGGGTTGCGCGCCCAGCCGCTCGACTGGCTCGGGCTCTCGCTCGTTTATCGCGATACGCAAGCATCGCGCGCGCAAGGAACGCAAACGACCATCGCCGGCGGAATCGTCGCGAGCGACCCCATCGATTTTTATCAAATGTGGGATCCCGCCTCCGTCGTCGTCGGCGCGATGGCCGCGCCCTCGAAGCGCGTTTCGTTCTCGCTCGATGTCGCGTGGCACAAGTGGTCCGAGTTCCGCAATGCGTTCGATCAAGCGCTTTTGCCTCCATATCGATTCCACGACACCGTGAGCGTCGCGACCGGCGTCGAGCTCTCGCTCGGCAAAGGTTGGATGGCGCGCGGCGGCGTGTCCGTGGAGCCGTCGCCCGTGCCCGCGCAAACCGGCCCGACGAATTACTTGGGCTCCAATACGTTTTCGTTCGCGCTCGGCGCCGGCCTCGATTTCCGCCGCTTCTCGCGCATTCCAATGGTCATCGACGCGCACGTGCGCATGCGCCTCAGCCCGACGCAAACGGCGAACAAGGATCCGAGCGCGCTCCCCGACTCGGATCCCCTCACGCCCGGAGTGCAAATCAACGAGATCGCTTATCCGGGTTTTAGTGCGCAATCGATGATGTTTCAGGGCGGTCTCACGACGACGTTCTTCATCGGCGGTGGCCCATGAGAATGCGTCCGATGCTCATCGCACTAGCGCTCGCGTCGGTTTCGGCACGCGCGCACGCGGGGTTCGAGGACTCGCTCGGAATCGGACCGGAGCCGATGGCGCTCGGCGGATCGTACGCGGCGCGCGGCGGGTCGTACGCTTCGACGTATTACAATCCAGCAGGCCTCGCGCCGCTCGGAGAAAAAGGCGGTTTCCTCGAGCTCGCCGCCGGGGCCGTTTTCGCGCACCCGACGCTCCACGCGACGAACGCTTACGGACAAAACCTCCTCACCCCCACCGCTTCGCCAACCGGCACACCGACACCGGTCGCCGACACGACGGGCGTCCTCATCGGAACGCGCTTCTCCGTCGGTCAGCCCTTCAAGATCGATGGATTGAATTTCGGAATGTCGCTCTTCGTTCCGGGCCAATTCTTCAATTGGAAAGATCGCCCCGACGACGACGTGCAATGGGCGCTCCTCGACGACCGCACGCAAGTCATCTCCGCGCACGCGGGGCTCGGGTGGCGAATCAACAAGTTTCTCTCGATCGGCGTCAGCGTGCGCGCGCTCTTCAACACGCAAACGGACACGAACGGCGTGGTCACGAGCGTCCAGCTCGACCCGGCGACGAAGAGCATCAAGACGGGCACGCAGCTCGGCACCGACTCGCAAGTGTTCGGGCAGGCTTATCCGATCATCGGCGTGATGATTACGCCCATCGAGCGACTCCGAATCGGAGTCGTGTATCGCAATGCGAGCTACGTGAACGATTGGGGGACGACGCGAATCAACGGCGTGCCCGATCTCGGGACGATCGGATACACGTCGCACTTCGCGCACTATTACGAGCCGCTCCAGCTCACGCTCGCCGCGTCCTTCGATGTCACGCGCGACTTCGACGTCTCCGCCGACGTCACGTACGCGCGCTGGTCCGACGCGCTCAGCAACAATTTGAACTTCTGGGGTCCGGGCCGCTGGGGCGACACGATCGTTCCCGCGTTCGGCGCGCGATGGCGCGCCACGAGCGCGCTCTCGTTCATGGCGGGTTATCGCTATCAGCGTTCGCCCGTCGACAACTTCGGCGGCCCCTCGAACCTCCTCGACTGCGATCGCCACGTCGAATCGCTCGGGCTCGACGTGCACCTCGGCAAGCTCGTCCATCAACCGTCGTTCGACGTTCATTTCACCGGGGGCCTGCAGTACACGGTGCTCGTCGATCGCACCGAGACGAAAGATGCGCGGCTCTTCCCGAGCAACGCGCTCTGGCAATCGAATCCCGGTTATCCTTCTTATACGTATGGCGGGCACATGATCGCGACCGAGGCCACACTGGAGGCGCGATGGTGAAGCTCGCTCTCGCGATTGCGATCATGACGACGCTCGGCGCGCTGATTTGGGCGTGCGGGCCGAGCGCGTCGAACGTTCCATATCTTCGCGAAGCGGGCGATCCGTGTCCGGTCGGCGGTTGCGTGGATTCGGGGATCGACTTGGGCGACGGCGCGGTCGTCATCCAGCACGAGCCGCTCGAAGATTGGGACGGCGGCGACGCAGGTGGACCGCTCAGCGGAATCTTCGCGGTCGAAGCGACGGTGACGGCGCGCGCCGGAGTCGAGGTCACGAGCAAGCAGCTTTATCGATTGCGCATCTTGCAAAACGGAACATCGATTCACGAAAAGACCACGCTCTGTGCTTTGAACCTGCCGAGCGTGCCGAACGTGGTCACGCTGGTCATTCCGCCTGCGCTCCAATCGCTCATCGAATCGCGCTCGAGCGAAGACCAAGGCGATTATTTGTCGAGCGCATCGGTCATCGAAGCGCAATATCAGCCTCCGCCGTTCATTCAGGTGTTCGGGGCGAGCCTGCAAAACCCGCTCACCGATCCATTGCCGACGATGGAAGCCGGCGCGTCGACCGACGACGACAACGACGGTCACCCCGGCGTGACGCTCGTCGCGGACGCCGTCACGTGCACGGCGCCGCAGGAGCTCTTCGTCGCGCTCCGCGCGTCCGGCGTGCTGGGCGGTAAAGTGCAATCGCTCGACGTGATCAGCGGCTTCGCGCAAATCACGTTGGACGAGTCCGTGCTCGGGCTGAGCGATTCGTGTTTGCAGACGGCCTTGGGGATTCAGATCAAGGTCGAGCCGGACAGCCCCTTTCGCGCGCAGCGCGTGAGCGACAACCCCGCATTCGACATCGATCAGAACGGGAACGTGGAGTGCGCCGAGATCGTGATCGGCGCCCCGAGCATTTTTCCGGATTGGAACCAGTGATTCAAATCGACGCGTGCATCACGAGCGCGCCGTCGAACGACACGTTGTCCGCGGGCGGAATCGCTTGGCCCGTCATCGTCACGCTCGCGCCCTCGTCGATGTATGGCTTCACGTTGACGTTGGGCGTCGGTGTGAGCGTGTACGTCTGCACGCAGCCCGGGCTCCCGCCGGTCGCGATGACGACCGGCTGAAGCGTCGTGCCGCTCTTCGTGCTCGCGATCGAGAGGCTCACGCTTTGGACGAAATCGAAGCAGTCGGTGTCGCCCGTGGGCTCGTCGGTCGTGGTGATCGTGAGCGAGAGCTGTGTGAGCTCGATCGACGAGATGACGTTCACGCCGTTCGCCTTCTCGTATGACGCCACATCGACGTTGACGGGAAACGTGATCGGCGGCGCATCGACGACGATGCCCGCCGCGTTCGCCGTCGGATCGCCCGGGACCTCTTGCTCGGGCACGTTGTACGGAATGTCGAACCCGACGGGAGCGAGCGCCACGTTGCACGCGAGCAGCGAAAAGACGAAGCCATGATGAAGCCGCATTCGTTCTCCGTAGCGCACCTCCGCCGCGCGCGCCAAGCTCACTTGAACGCGCGGCCGTTCCAGCGGAACACTTGGCGTCGATTCACGGCCTTCGACATCGCGTTCGTCGGGTGACCGTCGTCGTCGAAGTACACGGGCACGCTGTGCGTGCGAACCACCGTCGTGATCGATGGCGTTCCCGATGGCGCCGACGGCGTGAGCGAGAGCTCGTCGATCGAGAACTGATGCGCCGATTCGCTCTTCGAGAAGAGGACGACGAGGCTTCCACCTTCGAAGCCGAAGAGCTCGTACGTCCGCATGTCGTAGCCATCACCGGAGTTGTGCTCGTCGGCGAGCAAGCTCGGCGCGCCGTCGAAGAGCGCAATCGCCTTCACGGTGGCGTCGCCTTGCGGTGGCGCGTCGGAGAGACGACGCATCGCGATGGGACGTCGAGCGGCGTCGGCGACCACGATGAGCAATGCGTTCTCGCCGCGGTAAGTTGCCGCCGACGCGGCATTCGTCGGAGCACCGGAGAACGGGCCTGCGATCGTGTTCTCTTGCCCGCACACGGAGCACGTGGCGAGTGACTCGTCCGCCACGACGATGCGAGGAGGCGTCTCGCGCGTGAGCTCGATGCGCGCATGCTCGCGCTGATCGGGCGGGAGGAGATCGCGCGAGAGCGTCTCGGCGATTTCGACGTGCTCTTCACCGCACGCGATCGCGGTGGAGACGTCGGGTGGCGCCGCGCTCGCGACGGCGTCGACCACGCTCGGTGGGGACGCGCGCTGGTGACACCCCGCGATCACCACCAAACCGCAAAAGCGCTTCAGGGATTTTTCGTGCACGAAGACCCAACGCACGAGCAGCTCGATGATCCATTGCAATTGACGACGCAGTTGCTGCCACCGGTGCAGTCCATCGCGCACGACGTCGCGCTGTGACACGTGAGCGTGCAGCTGCCGCCGGAGCATGACGTCGAACAGACGCCACCCGTGCAATCTTCGGTGCAGCCGCCGCCCGGACATTGCGTCGTGCACGACGTTGCGTTGGTGCACGTCTGATGGCAGTCGCTCGTCGTGCACGTCACCGTGCACACGCCGCCGGTGCAATTTTGAATGCAGTCGCCTCCCGCGCATTGCGTGTCGCATGACGCCGCGTTGGTGCATGTCTGGATGCAGTCACCGCCGGGGCACGATTCGCTGCAGTTGGATCCCGACGCGCAGTCGTAGACGCAATCGCCGGAGCCTGGACACGTGCCGTCGCACGTCGTGTTGGATGCGCAGTTGCACGTGGGCGGGCTGGCATCGTCGCAGACGTAGCCAACCGTAGCCGCGTCGGTCGTGATCGGTGCGTCGTTCGCGCCCGCGTCGCTCGCGTTGCCATCCTTGCCGGTGTTCGCGTCGCCGGTGTTCTGCGCGTCGTTCGAGTTGCTCGCGTCGGCGCCCGCGTCGTCCGTCGTCGGCGAAGTGCCGCACGCGATCGCAAAACCCACGAGCGCGAAGCCAATCGAGAGACGATGTGCGTTCATGTCCAAGCCATAACGGATCGCCGCCTTGGCCTCAACGCGCCAAGCCACCGCTCGTCGCACGCCACATGCCGCTCGTCGCGTCGCGAATGGACGGCGCCGAAACAGTGCCTATGAACGCTGCATGCGACATCACACTCGAGTCCTCTTCATGACCATCACGCTCGCGACCATCGGCGTTGCGAGGTCCGCGCGCGCGGATGATTTGCCACCCATGGTGACGGTCGAGGGCGAGCATGTCGTGATCGAGCGCGTCGATGCGCAAGGCGTCGTCGAAGTTTGCCGCGCGCCGTGCAACCCGACGCTCGACGATGGCGCGCGATATCGGATCAGGACGCTCGACGCACCACCGCCGCCGAAGGCGCGCAAGAACCTCGCTTTGGGCATCGCGCTCACCATCGCCAGCGGCGCGTTCTTGACGGGCGCGGGCGTGCTCTTCGGCTACGTCGCGGTGAATGCAAACGACGGATTCCTCAACCTCACCGGCTTGGCGGTCTTCCCTGCGATCGCGCTCGCCGCGGGTGGTCTCGCGTGCGGGATCCCCGGCGTGTACATGCTCGCAACGGGCGGCTCGAACGCGGTCGCGCCGACACCGACGAGCGGGCGCGACGCGAAGTCGTTCATGGTACCGCTCTTCAGCACGCGATTTTGATCACGGCGCGTCGGGTGGATCGAAGATCACGGGATAGACGACGGTGACGATTCCGCCCTCGGGCTGCGGGAACGACAAATTGGAGAACGCGTTCGTGACGCACGTGACGACGGTCGAATCGGAGAGCGTCGTCGATGCGTCGCGCGCGGCGCTCGTGACGCTTCCCTTCGTGTCGATGACGAACTTCGTCGCGACGGTCCCCGCGAGCTTCGGGTTTTGTAGGAGCCCTCGTTCGTAGCAAAGACGAAAGCGCCCGAAGTTCTGTCGCACGATGCGTTGAATCACCTCCGGAGGAAGGCGTCCGTTGACGGAGGTCGCGCCTTGTCGAATGCGCGGAGAGCTGCGGGCTCCACCGAGCCGTCCTTGTCCGCTCCCAAAACCTTGACCCGTTCCGGTGCCCGCGCCGTGGCCGATGGTTCCAATGTTGCCGAGCCCGATGCCTTCGCCGCGACCGCCGCCGCCATCGCCCACGCCGGTCAGCCCGAGCCCGCCCGCGCCGAACGAATCGCCGATCTGGTCGCCCCACATGTTGCCGCGCGCGCCCGCATCGCCCGCGTTGAGCACGCCGATCATGCCGAACTCCTGGGCGCTTGCGATCGCCGCAGCTCTCGCGCTCGCAGCCGCGCTCGCCATCGCTTCCGGGCTTGCGCTCGCGCTCGCGGTTGCGCTGACGGCGGCCGTTTCGCTCGGCGCGGCTGCGGCAACCGTCGTCGAGTCGATCGGAGCAGGCTGCGTCGCCTGGTCCGTATGCGGCGGGTCCTGCTTTTTGCACGCGCAGACGCAGGCGAAAATCGCAATCGCAGCTCGCTTCATGCGCACGACTTTATGCTACGCACCGAGCATGAGCGACGATTCCTTTGCCGCCCTCTTCGAAGCCCAATCCAAAGAAGCTCAGCAAGGCCATCGCAAGGTCCGCGTCGGCGAGATGCTCCAGGCCGCCGTCGTTCAGATCGATCGAGAGACGATCTTCGTCGAGCTCGACGCGAAGCGCCAAGCGATGCTAGACGTCACCGAGATGCCCGACGCGAAAGTCGGCGACGTGATCCGCGCGCGCGTCGTGTCGATCGACTCGGAGACGGGCGAAGTTCGGCTCGGTCTCTCGTTCGGCAAGACGGGCGACATCGCGCAGATCGAACAAGCGCGCGAGTCGGGCGTCGCGGTCGAGGGCAAGGTGACGGGCGTCAACAAGGGCGGCATCGAAGTCGATCTCGGTCGCGGCGTGCGCGGGTTCTGTCCCACGAGCCAAATCGCGATGCGCGGCGACGCAGTCGACCCGAAAGATCTCGTCGGACAAGCGCTCGCGTTCCTGGTGACGGAGATCAAAGACGGCGGGCGCAACATCGTCTTGTCGCGCCGCAAGGCGCTCGAAGCGGACGCGCGCGAAGGCCGCGAAGCCGCGCTCGCGACGCTCGAAGTCGGCAAGGTCGTGCGCGGCAAAGTGAGCGCCGTGCGCGACTTCGGCGCGTTCGTCGATCTCGGCGGCATCGAGGGGCTCATCCCCGCATCCGAGATCGCGCACGAGCGCGTGAACGTCAGCGATCGCATCTCCGCCGGCGAGACGGTCGACGTGCAGGTCCTCGAGATCAAGGAGGACGACAAAGGACAAAAGCGAATCACGCTATCGCTCAAAGCGCTCGCGCCCGCGCCCGAAAAGTCAGTCGCGGGGGGCGCCAAGCCGAGCGCGAAGCTCGACATCGGATCGATCGTGCAAGGCCGCGTCGTGCGCATCGAGACGTACGGCGTCTTCGTTCAAGTGAATGGCACCGAAGGACGCGATGGTCGCGGGCTCGTTCCCACGTCGGAGCTCGACGTTCCGCGCGGCGCGGATCTGCGCAAGGCGTTTCCGGAGAACACGGTGCTCACCGCGAAGGTCGTCGAGAACGGCGGCGGTCGCTTGAAGCTCTCGGTCAAAGGCGCGCGCGAAGCGGGCGAGCGCGCCGAGTTCGAAGCGCACAAGGACAAAGCCTCCGCGCCCGAGAGCCTCGGCACGTTCGGCGACCTCTTGAAGAAGAGCGGCGCGCTCGGTCCGAAGCGCAAATAGTCTCGCTCAATCGAAATCGTTCCAGCGCGGCGCGATCATGATGCCGACGAGGAGCGTGGTCAGCGCGGAGAATCCAGCGCTCGCGTTGTCGTGCGCGCTGAGACGAACCGCGATGTTCAAAAACGAGAAGCCCATGAGCGTGTAGACGCCCCATCGCTTCATCGACCACGTCCCGGCGATGCCGATGAGCTCGACGAACGAAGCGCCCATCGCCATGAGCGCGAGGTTCGCGAGTTGATGCATCGCATTGCGCGTGGCGGCATCCGTCGGTTTCGCGGCTTCGCTGCCTGCCATGAGCACGAGGAGCACGCCGCCCATCACGAAGAGCACGCTGATCAACTTGAGACCGAGGATCAGTTTGAGCGTGCCGGAGAGTGGCGCCTTCGGCCCCTTCGGTTGCGGTTTGTCCGGCGGAAATGGCCGAAACGGTTGCATCGGAGGCGGCTGCATCGGCTGCATCGCCACAGCGTACCGTGCGTCACGGTGTCGTGATGAAAAACTCGTCCATCGACGTCGTGGCGGCCGTCGTCGCGAGGCGCTGCATGCCGAAGATGTCCTCGATGGTCGCGAGATACGAGCGGTGGTCGAACGCCGTCGGGCTCACGTAGCCCATCGTCTTCAATTGCGGCGACACGATGATCGTCGCGAGATCCGCGCCCGACCCGAAGACGCGTCCCGAGCCCTCGTCGAACAAGATGAAGATGGCGCCGCCGTTTTGATACGCAGCCGACGCTTGAATCTGCGTGACCGTCTTCTCGAGCCACGCATCGGAGACCTGCGACGCGCAGTTGTGCATGTCGTCGCACATGTTCGGCGTGATCCACATGTAGCGATATGCGCCCGATGCGAGGTCCGTCGCGAAGTTCGCGTCGAAGTCGACGACGTGCGCGGCGCAGCGCGCGGGGTCTTGCGCCATCGTCGTGTAATAGAGAAACGGATCGTGGTGCGCGGAGTAGTTCGTCGTCGAAGCGAACTGACACGGATCGCCCATGCTCTCCATGTACGCGCGCCACGTCACGCCGGAGCCGTCGAGTTGATCGGCGAGGTTGGCGGTGAGCAACAGACGAACGGCGCCAGGCTGGCGCCGGAAACCGTCCTCGATCCGATGCGCCGCCTTCGCCACGCGGGCCAACTCCTTCAGGGGCACCTCCGGGCCGGCGGTTGAAAGGTAATAGTCCTGCTGGAACGTCCCGTCCGCCTGGCGCTCCCCGCGCTGAACAGGACCTCCTCCGGGCCCGTCCCGCCAGTCGGCGTCCGCGCTTGAACCCGGCGCTTCACGACGTCCACCGTCACGGGCCCCCTCCGCCGTCCCGGACCTCGATGGTCGTCCACGCCTCGTCCGGCACCGCGGCACACCAGCGATCCAGGCGCACGAAGGGATTCTGGGGATGCCTCCCGCGCCCGCGGATTCCGGCGGAGGCGCGTCGCTGTCGCGGACCCGGGTGTTCGAGGGGACCGCCAGCAGATACCGCTCGCCGCGGCCGCTCAACGCCCGGCGAAACCTCGCGGGACGGCCCCTCTCGTCGTCACCCGCCACCCAGGCGTGGCGCCACAGCGCGGCAGGTTCGTCCCGCCTCTCCAAGGCCAGTTCGTGGCGGGTGCGGAACGTGGTCGTCTCGGGGACCCCGGCGGCGCGACCGCGCCGACGATCCTTCGTCCACTCCGCGGGGAGATCAAGGCGCGTATGGACGATCGCGTGTTCGTTTCGCGAGGCGTACGCCATGAAGATGCCCACCTGGCAGTTCTCGACCGTGCCGAGGCGGCCGCACCCCTGCCGCGCCACGCCCACCGACTTCGTCCCCTTCTTGGCGAAGGCCGAGGGGTCGAACACGATCACGCCGTCGGCTTCGCCCAGGTCTTCGCCCACCTGCCGCGCGAGCGTCGTGAGCAGGGGCCGATCCTCCCACGGGACCTGCCCGCGGAACTTCTGGAGGCCCTGCCGCTCGTGATCGAGCAGGGAGGCGATCGCTTCGCCGGTCTTGTGCTCGAGCTTCGAGAGCAGTCCCGTGAGGTACTCGACCGTGTGACGCCGTGGTTCGGGCTCGCGGAGCGACGCGGTGAACGGGAGGACGAAACGCTCCAGGCGCGCCAGCAGGCCGTCGATCAGGTCGGGGGGCACCTGCGCCTGGGCCAGCATGTCGCTCAACCGAGTGTCGAATCGCCGATCCATAAGAGGCTCCCTTCCGAAGAACATCGGGGATGGAAGGGAATATCTCGGACGCCGTTATAGCCAGTCAAGGCCCCGATACAGTAAAGCCGTTCAGTCTCAGTAGTTCCAAAATCAGTGCGACGGTCGCCTACAACGCAAGCTCATATTGGACATCCCTTTCGGTGTAGGTGACGTTGGCGACCCCGAGCGCCTCCTCGACCACGTGGAGCAACCACAGCAGCAACGTCTCCCACCGCAGCCGCTCCAGCAGGATGACCCGACCGCCGCGCCGCGGCATCGAGAGGATCGCGTCATGCAGCCACACCCAGAGGTTCCGGAGCACCAGCGCGATCCCGATGTACAGCAGCCGCACCACCGGGCGGCGCGTCGTCGTCCGGATCTGTCCCTCGTGCAGGCCGGCCTGTACTTTCCGCGACTTTCTGTACTTGAGCCACTGACCGACATCGGGTAGACGAGCGCCGGTCCCACCGGGACGATGGCGGTTGCCACACCAGACCATCATCCCGAGCGGAGCCGGCCATGACATCCTCGCACCCCGACCCCAGCCCCGGCCAGTGGTTCTCCCGGCTCGCCTCTGCCCTCGACCGCCGGTCCGCACCCCGGCTGGTCCTCCTGTTCCTCGGCGCGGTCCTCGCGTGGGGCCGGAGGACCGTCACCAGTGGGATCCGCGCCGCCGGGCTGAGCGACCAGTTCCGACCCTGCTCTACCACCATCGCGGCGGCCGGCAAGCGGGCCGATCGCATCGCCGCCTTCCTGACCCTCGCGGCGATCAAGCCGCGGGTGGCCGACGCCGCACGGCTGATGTTGGCGCTGGATGACACACCGACCCCGCGGTACGGGCCGCACGTCCAGGGCGCCGGCGTCCACCACCACCCGAGTCCCGGCCCGGCCGGTGCGCCCTTCGTCTCTGGCCACGTCGTCGTGGTCCTCGGGCTGCTGGCCGCGCACCCCGCCTGGGGCGTCGTCGCGCTGCCCCTGCTGGCCCGGCTGTACGTCCGCCAAGACGGATCTGCCTGGGATCGACCCGAAGCACCGGCCGGAGTTCCGGACCAAGCTCCCACGGGCCGTCGAGTTGCTGAAGTGGGCCTCGGCGTGGCTCGGGCTGCTGGGCAAGCCGCTGTGGGCCGTGGTCGACGGGGCGGATGCCAAGGCCCCGTTCCTGAAGCCGGCGAAGTCGCTGGGCGTGACGGTCGTCCGCCGGTTGCGCACGGGCGCGGCGCTGCGGAGTGTGCCCGGGCCGAAGCCGCCGGGGCGGCGCGGACCGGCGCCGACCTACGGCCCGGACCAGATCGACCTGGCCCAGCGGGCGGGCCAGCGCCGCGGGTGGTCCTCCGGCGTGTTCGACCTGTACGGGGAGCGGGTGGTCAAGCGGTACAAGACGTTCCTGGCGACTTGGCGGCCGGCCGGCGGGGTGATCCGGGTGGTGCTGGTGGACGAGCCGACGGGGTGGGTGGCGTCCTTCGGCACCGACCCGGAGGCGACCGTCGCCGACATCCTGGCGGCCGTCGCGGACCGCTTCACGCTGGAGACGGCGTTCCGAGACGGCAAGGAGGTGGTCGGGGCGGGCCCGCAGCAGGTGCGGTTCGTGTGGGCCAGCGTCGGTGCCTTCCACGTGTGCCTGTGGACGTTCACGATGACCGAGGCGTGGGCGTGGGGCCGAACGGCGGAGGAGTTGGTGGACCGGTCGGCGTCACCGTGGGATGACCCGGCCCGGCGACCGAGCCACGCGGACAAGCGGCGGGCGTGGCGGCGGGCGCTGCTGCGTGAGGAAATCCGTACGGTTCTCCGGCCGGGGGTAACCGAGGCGGAGATTCAGGCCGCCGCCGAGCGGTTGCTCAGACTGGCCGCGTGACAATAAGGGCCTGGGACGAACTGAACGACCACCGGCTGGAAGCCGGTGGGTTCGTCAGTCGGCTACAAGCCCGACCAAGGGGCAGGCAGAACCCGAACCTCGCCGGTGGCTCTGGAGCCCCCACGGAACCAGCAGACCCCGGATCACGGCCCCACTGCCGGGGGCCTCTGAGCCCTCCAACGCACCCCCCAGACGTACTGGAAGTGATCGCCTGGAAGGCGAGGGTTTTTAGATCCCAGAACTGGACATAGGAGTTACGCGGTTGGTGTATTTTGGTACAGATTTCGCCGGTTTGGCTCGCCCTCTACGATGGCGTCATGAGCCATCCCAAGTGCCATGATTCCAACTACATCGATTTCCTCATCGCCACACCGAAGGCGGCCAGTTGCTGCGAGGCCGCCCGGAGCCAACCCCCGGCACGCGCCCCGGCGGCCCATGACGCCTACACCCGGCTACTCCACCGCCTCGAACCCGACCCGGGGACTCTCTATCGCGAGGCCGAACCCCTGGTCGAGAAGGGCGACGGCGTCCTGGTCCTCGACGATTCCACCTTGGACAAGCTCTATGCCCAGAAGATCGAACCGGTCCACCGCCACTGGTCCGGCAAGCACAAGGCCGTGGTCTGGGGCATTAACCTGATCACCCTGGTCTGGACCGACGGCGACCGCATCATGCCTCTGGATTACCGCATCTACGACAAGCCCAAGGACGGCCGGACCAAGAACGATCACTTCCGCGACCTGATCGGCGCGGCCCGGCAACGGGGGTTTCGCCCCCGCGCCGTGCTCTTCGACAGCTGGTATTCGAGCCTGGAGAACCTGAAGCTGATCCGCGACTGTGGCTGGACATTTCTGACTCAACTGAAGGTCAACCGCAAGGTCGATCTCAACCGCCAAGGCTATCAGGCCGTCGCCCTGGTGCCGATCGACCCGGCGGGGACAATCGTCCATCTGGAGGGGTTCGGTCCGATCCGGGTGTTCAAGGTGGTCTCCCGAGACGGGGACATTGAGTACTGGGCGACGAACGACTTGGCGATGGACGAGTTGGGGCGGTTGGAACTGGCCGAGCGGTGTTGGGCGGTGGAGGAGTATCACCGGGCGTTGAAGCAGTGCTGCAACGTGGAGCGATGTCAGGCGCGATCGGCCCGGGCGCAGCGGAACCACATCGGAATGGCGATCCGTGCGTTCGTGCGGTTGTCCTGGCACTTCTATACCACCGGGGTCAGTTGGTATGAGGCGAAGACGCGGATCGTCCGCGAAGCCGTCCGGGCCTACCGGTCACATCCACTGTACAAAACGCCCGCAACTGCGTAACTCCTATGGACAATAAACTTTACGGCTCATGTAACCGATTCGGTGGTTGGCCCTTCTCAGCCATGTACGGTTCTGCTCTTCTGGGCATCCCGGTTGTCTACGATCCATCCCTCGGAGCCGACCCCATGGACTTCCCGATCCTCGACCTGATGGACCAGGAGGGTTGCTGCCAGAAGCTCTTCGACTTGCTCCACCCCGACGGGTTCGCATGCCCTCGTTGTGCGGCTCGGGATGGACTCAACGTCCACCGCCGTCGCCCCGACTCCCCGGTCGTTGACTACCGCTGCACGGGGTGCCGACGGGTGTTCAACATGTTCACGGGAACCCTCTGGCAAGGGACGCACCTCAGTCCTGTACAGATCCTCTTGATCCTCCGCGGCATCGCCCAAGGGGTCCCCGCCGCGAAACTCGCCCGCGAGGTGGGGATCAGCCGCCAACACGTGTTGCGGCTGCGGCATGAGATCCAGGCCCGCGCGCTGGCCGCCGCCGACCGTTCGCCGCTGCCGGACGACCAGACCGAAGCCGACGAGATGTACCAAAACGCGGGGGAAAAAAGGGGTGCCGCACACCGACCCCGACGACCCGCCACGGCGGCGTGCGAACCAGGCCAAGGGCCACGGCACCTGGGAGACCGACCGGCCGCCGGTCCCCGGGGTGGTCGGCCGACGCAGTGGCCGGGTGTGGTTCCGGGTGGGACATCGGAGCGGGTCGGGCCGAGCTGGTCGACGCCACCGTCCTGCCCGCCACCCAGCCGGGTGCGATGGTGTACACCGATGACTGGAACGGGTACAACCCGCTGGGCCGCCGCGGCCGAGGGCATGCGACGGTGAACCATAATCGGGGCGAATTCGCGCGGGACGATGACGGCGACGGGGTCCGAGAGGTGCACTGCAACACCATCGAGGGGATCTGGACGGGGCTTCGGAACTTCCTCCGGACGTTCCGGGGTGTCAACAAAGGGTACTTAGAACAGTACGTCATCATTTTCCAGTGGTCCTACAACCTCAAGACGGTCACCGACGAGTTCCTGCGGGTATTGCTCGGATGCACGGGAACCACCAAATTGGTTACATGAGCCAAAAAGTTACCAGGGCTCCAGCATGAACTGCCCGCGTGCCTGGGTCCCGCCGAGTTCCAAGGGCACCGGCCCCGCGATTTCCTCAGCCTGCTCGGTTCGATCCGCCCCGCCGAGCGGCCCTACTATCACTGCCCCGCGTGCCACGCAGGACACTGCCCTGGTGATGTGGCCCTGGGGATCGAGCGCGCCGGCCAGACCCCGGCCGCGCCACAGGTCCTCACCCTGGCCGGGACGGTGGAGAGCTTCGGCGGGGCGCGGAAGCTCCTGCCGAAATTGACCGGACTGCGCCCGAGTGAAGCGACGGTGGAGCGGACCACCGAGCGGACGGGGCGCGACTCGGTGACCGACTGAACCGCGGTGACACCTTCGGGCCGAGGACGCCGTGGCCGTGGCACGCCGATGCCACCGGCCGGACGTGTGCTTATTTGAGCATTGACGCCACCGGCGTCGGTCAGCAAGGACCCGGCGGCGGCAAGGCCGAGGGCCGCATGGCCTACGTCGGGATGGTCTTCAACCCGCTGCCGGAGGAACCCGAGCCCTCCCGGGGGTCGCGCCGGCCGCATCCCGCGGCGGTGTCGCAGTCCCGCTACCTGGCCGGCCTCTACGACCTGGAGGGCCTGGGGACCCAACTGCATCGCCACGCGCACCACATCGGGGTGAATGCGGCCGACCGGTTGATTGCCTTGACCGATGGCGGCCGGGGGTTGGAAGAGATCATCCGGCACTATTTTCCTGATGCCGTGTTCATCCTTGATTTCTGGCACGCCGCCGGTCACTTGTGTGATCTGGCCAAGGCGTGCTCTGCGGCGCGGACGCGGAGGCGGGCCGCGGCGTTGGGACAGACGTGGTGCCATGAGTTGAAGCACTCCGGTGGCGCGACGGTGCTGACCACCATGCAGGGGTTGGACTTGTCCGGGCACCCCGCAACGACGTGCGAGGTCCACCGCCAGGTCACCCAGTACCTAGAAAACAACCTCCACCGGATGGACTACCCGCATTACCGCCGTCAGGGCTGGCAGATCGGCTCCGGTTCGGTGGAGTCGGCGTGCAAGACGGTGATCAATCAGCGCCTCAATGGGACCGGGATGCGCCGGGGCGCGGCGGGGACCGACTCCGTCAGTCACCTTCGGGCGTTGTTCTTGAGCGAAGAGAGTCAATGGGATGCGTTCTGGGCACCCAGCAGGAACTGATCAGTCGAGTTTTACCGATTTTACTGACGCTCACCCGGTGGGAATTCTAATTATCCTTGATCAGACTTGATTTGATCGTGCTGGATACGGGACGTGCATCCAGGCCGCGAAGGCCGCCCCCAAGGGCCCGTCGCCACGCCGGCCCCACCTCGACCCGCGCCCGGATCATGTTCTCGCCGTTCAAGCCGGTGACCACCCACACAAGCCTGCCACACAAGCCTGCCACGCTCGACGTCGAAGAACGCGGTGTCGCCCACCGACCATCCCCGGCGTGGGGTCGGTCGAGCGCGCCCTAAATCGCGTCGCCCCGGTCGTCCTGCATGGAACCCCCCCTGCCCTGCCCGCCGTCAGCCCTGTTCTCCATCGAATCGACGGGTCCGGGAAATCATTGCCGGAGTTATGAGCCGTTCATAACCCTCCGCGTGACGGATCTCGCGGGCGTCCCCTTTCCCGGCTATGAGCGGATCATAAGAGGTCTTCGCGAACGTCGCCCGAGCACCGATGGGCCGCGAGGTATGAGCCGTTCATAGATGCCCAGGTGGACGCTTTCGGGGCGCCCTGTTCTTCGGCTTATGAACCGTTCATAGGTTGGCCGATATCCAGTGTGGGACATCGACCGCCGGAGGGATTCCGCATGCCTATCATCAGCTCGATCGCACTTAAAGGAGGGGTGGGCAAGACGACACTGACCCACCATTTGGCCGGCGCTCTGGCCCTGGCCGGAAAGCGGGTGTTGTGCCTGGATAACGATGCACAAGCATCGTTATCGTCGGGGATCTTCGGGCCGTCCGCCGTAGAGGCCATGGACCCGGTCGATACGATCGCGGCCCTGTACGCCGGGCTCGATCCGCTGCCCGAGCAGATCATCCGGCCGTCCGGGATCGCGGGCATCGACGTGGTGGCCGGGTCGAAGGCTGCGGGCCGGTACAACACCCCGGAGCCCCACGAGGCCCCCGTTGAAGTCCAGTTGTGCCTCCGGGTATTTCTCGACGAGATCCGCGATCAGTACGATGTGGTGTTGCTCGACAATCCGCCGAACCTGTGCGCGCGAGCTGGGCCGCCCTGATCGCGAGCGATCACCTGATCGTCCCGGTGGTCCCGGAGGATTACGGATCGGCCTCGCTGAGCCCGGTGTTCGAGAGCGTGGCCCTTGTGCGGTCGGGCCCGAACCCCGGGCTCAACCTACTCGGCCTGGTCCTGTCGATGGTCCAGCCCCGGCTCGCGGTCCACCAGATTTACGAGCAGACCCTGCGTGACCTGCACGGAAACGGCATCTTCACTACCCGGATTCCGCTAGCTGCAGACATCAAGGAAGCCATCTCGCAGCGCCGGCCAATCACCCACTACAAGCCGCGGGGCGCGTCGTCGAAGGTGTTCAAGGCGATGGTCGAGGAGACGTTCGCCCGCATCGAGGCGCAGAGCTCGGCTCGGAATCAGGAGGCCGCGTGATGGGCAAGCTCGACGAACTGCGGCACCGCGGGGGCGAACGTCACGGAATCCGCCTCCAAGCGGGACACGACATTGGCCCCGATCGCCCCAACCTTGGCGAGTCTGTCGCCGGCCCGCATGGCGGGCGTCGCCCGGAGCAAGAGCGCGCTCGAGATCCCGGTGGACCAGATCGAGCCCGACCCCGACCAGCCCCGCGAGGACTTCGACGAGGTCGCCCTGGCGCGGCTGGCCGATTCGCTCAAACAGCGGGGACAACTTCAACCGGTGCGGGTCCGGTGGGATGAGGGCAGGGGGGTCTATGTCCTCATCTGCGGTGAAAGACGCTGGAGGGCCGCCAGGATGGCCGGGCTCCCGACTTTGACTTGCGTGGTCGCCGAAGGAACGCTCGACGCTGGCGAGTTGCTGGCGCTCCAGTTGATTGAGAATTGCGTCCGCGAGGATCTCCAGCCGATCGAGCAGGCCCGTGCATACCGGGCCTTGATGGACCGGACGGGTTGGTCGGGCAACCGGCTTGCACAGGAACTGGGGATTGCCCAGTCGAGCGTGGTCCACGCCCTTGCCTTGCTCGAACTGCCATCCGATATCCAAGAGAAGGTGGAGCAGGGAGAGTTGTCGCCCTCGACCGCCTACGAGATTAGCAAGTCGCCCGACGTTGAGAGTCAGGTCGAGGTAGCGGCCCGCGTCGTGGCCGAGGGTCTGACCCGCTCGGAGGCAATCGAGGCGGTCCGCCAGGCGGCAGGGCCCCGGCCAAGCCGGAGGACCGCGAAGGGTAGGGGGGCCAAGGCTCGCAAGGTTACCGAGCGGACGTTTCGGACGTCAGCCGGCTACAAGATCACTATCGAGAATCGCCGTGGGATCGAGCCCGCGTCACTGGCTGCGGCATTGCGCGAGACGTTCGATCGAGTCGAAGCCGAAATCCGGGATGATGAGGCCGA
>CAVXQJ010000015.1:0-716749 GCA_963763745.1 uncultured delta proteobacterium | reverse complement strand
TACGACTCACGCTGCTGAACGACTTATGCGTTCGCGGCGGTCTGTCGCTCGAAGAGTGTTTCATCGACGGCAGCTTCGCGGCCGCCAGAAAAGGGGGCTCTGCGTTGGTCCGACGAAGGCCGGCAAAGGCACCAAGCGCATGGTGGTTGTCGATGGCCATGGCACTCCAATCGGGAGTCTGCATCGAAAGCGCCTCGCCCGCCGAGATCAAACTCGTCAACGCGGTCCTCGACACCATCCCAGCGCACTTGCTCCCCGAATTCTTGATCGGCGATCGCGCTTACGACAGTGATCCGAAAGACGCCGAGCTGCTGAACGAATATGACATCAAGCTCGTTTCTCGATCGCAGCAATCACATACGGCAGACGCAGAGCGGACGAGACGCTGCGACGATATTGTCGTCGCTGGATCGTCGAGCCCACGAACACATAGCTTTTGATTTCCGCCGCCTCGCGAATCGCTGGGATCACCATGCGTCAAACTACGCGGGGTTTCTGCGGCTTGCGTGCATCATCATCATGCTGAGGCATTTCTGAGATGCGCTCTACTAACCAGAGCAGGCATACGGGCAGCTCGCGCCCAATTTCGGATCGTGTGCTGTTTCTCGACATTAACTGTCGAGACATTCATAGCGCCAGGGCCGTAATCGGTCAGGCCGCTAAGCAAGTCGTGACAGGCCTCCTGGAGCTGCGGGCACTAGGCCTGATCGTAAAAGATGCGCTAGTCGAGATAGCGAAGATCCTCGTCGCCTTAACTGGCTTTGATGATGTCGAGTTGAAGGGCGTTCACGAGCATATAGAGCAATTCAAGTCTGCGATTCAACTTGGTGGCAGACAGAGTTTTCTTAAGTGCTTAACAGCCAGCTTTAGCATCAGTCTTGAGCGGTCGGAGAAGACCGTGGAATCAATGACTGGCAAGGTCAAGTTTGATGTGGCTAGACTGGCGGAGGCGATCAATGCGCTATTCGAGGATATAAGTGAGCAGGGCTACGACGTAGTCTTGTACTTGGACAACCTTGACGAATTGCATCATGAATATCGGAATGCGGCAGCGCGGGACGCCGTGCGAAATGACGTGGCGGCTCTTCTTTCTCTTCGGAAATCGCCAATAGTTCTGGTCGTGAATGTACGCACCTATTCAGCAGCATTCTAGGTCGGGAGTTCCCGTATCGCCGAGTGATTGCACGCATGAGTGACGATGACCTGCTCAATACGGCCTACTTACGGTTAGCGGACGAACCAAGCGATGTCCGAGCGATCTTGACGGATTCGGGCTGCCGCGCAGCAGCGCTTAAACTTGCGTCGATAGCGCCAGCGCCGCTAAACTTTTTGACTTGGTTTCATCGTCTTGTTGACACTGACGATCTTGAACTACCAAAACTGAAAGCCGGGCTCGAGATGTTCTTACAAACCGACTACGCGACAGTTCCGCTAGCTACTCTGAAGCGGGTCGTTTCAGCGTTTTCGGATCTGACAGTGCCGGTATTGCGGGAGACGCTGGTGTCCACCTGTGGCAGTGAGACCGTTATGCGTCAATTGGAAGATCTGCAGATCGTTCTTCCGTGCGACTTTTGGAATCCAATCGAATTTACGCTGGATCCCAATCTGGCATTTCTGCACGCGTCGAACCAGGCCTTGCTGTGACAACGGGCCTCCCGCGCGTACGTCTGACGCCGGGTCTGCATCTGCTCCCACCACACTTTGATCCTGACGACGTCAAGGACGCGGCGGAGTTTCTGCTCGCGGTCGTCGACGGCCTCAAGGCGATTCGTTACGTCGAATGGGCCGACGTACTTGCCGGTCACGTACATGGGATCGAACACGAACTGCTCGTTGTCAGCGGTATTCCGCAAGGCGAAAGTTCGGTGGAGGCAACTCTTGGAGCTCTCGGCGCCGAACATGTGGTGGCACGTGTCGGTCCGTCCTATGATCACGGCTTCGGCTGGCTCGAGCGGCAGGTAAAGCCGGTTGTGGTGTCGTTGCTTCGTAACGAGGTGGAGCAACTGGGCTTTCCCAAGACGCTCGTTCACAGCGCTGCAGCGCTCACGGGTGATCCACTCGAGATGACAACGCTCGTCGAGAGAACGCTTGCACGTGAACGAAGGCGGGAGGAGGGTGAGCCGCCACGAACGCCACGGACGCCGGCAGTCGTTGCAGCCACGTTAGCCGAGGTGGCAGCTGAGCGGATTGTAGAACGCCTTTCTCGTCTAGGCGACGAGGAACTACGCGCTGCTTTTGGTGTTATGTTGGCTAGCGGAGTTGGCGACCGAAATGATCCATGGTTCCGGCTAGGGCAGCCGCGCTTCAGCGCGTCGGGCTTGCCGCGTACTCTCATGGCGACATTGCACTAGGGCCATTAGCTCGCGCTGGTGCCGTTGCCGGCGAAATTCAAACGCACGTTGCAGAACTCATTCGGAGCGAAGCATGGTCACCCTTTGCTGCCGACCACCGCGCGCGCTCTCTCGGCTTACCCGAACTGCAGCACGGCAACGAGACGGTCGACGTGCTAATCATGAGTTCTAACGAAGAGGCTCACCGAGCCATTCTCGCTGCGTTTATTGCGAACGGGTGCGTGCCACAGTTGTCTCGCACGACCTCCACGTCCGCCGCCATCGTTGAATTCGCGGCGCGATTTCGTCTAGCCCATCCCGACCCGTTCAAAGTAGCGATTGTGCAGTTGCACACTTTTGGTGGGTTCGTGGGCACGTCTGAGGTTATGAATCTGGTATCGGCGTTCGGACCAAAGTTAGAGACGAGGACATCGTAGCGCGTTTGGACGTCGAAGAAGTTCACGTAAAATGCATTATGCGCCCGTTCGGAGGGCGGCTACAATCAGAGCGGACTTTCGGACTGATTTGAGCACGTTTTAGGCGTGCGGGCGCGCGCGTCGACTACGGCGCGTCGGGGTAGGCTCGTTCGTCGGCGGCGAAAAGGAGCGTGGGGTCGCGTGAGCGTGGGGGTGATTTCGTCCGCGGGAGGCGGAGCTCTGCGAGGAGTCTGCGGGCGATCGTGACGTCGTCGATGACGGCGATGACCCGAAGGCGGCCGTCGCAGTTGGGGCATTCGAGAACATCCGTGTCGAAGGTGCGGCGCATCAGCGTTGGCCAATCGACACGCGATGAGGTGGCCACGAGAGCCCCCGATTTCAGCCGTTCCCAATGGCGTATCGAGAGCACGTTTGGCGTGAGCTGTTGTGTTTGAGGGACGAGCGCGGCGGGAGCGCAACTCGACTTGGTCTTCGAACGTTTGGGTGGCGATGCGATGTGTTCGTGCGAGGGCTTTGCGGTTGGATTTCGCGGTTGGGGGACGACGTTGCGGCGCCACGACGAGCGCGGGGCGAACGCTCCGTGAAAGCGCACGAGCGGGTGGCGCGGCGGTGGGATGAGCGCGGCGAGGCGCGCAAGCAAATCGAGCGGCGTCATGATGCGCACTTTGGAGCCGCGATTGCGCAGTTTCTTGATGCGATAGGCGACTTTGCCGCCGGGAAGCTCGGTGAGGCGAGCGAGTGAAAGCGGAGGACGCGCGCAATATCGCAACAAGTGCTCGCGGCCGAAGTCGTCATCCGCGTCGATGCGCACGCTCGCTTCGAGATTGAAACCACCTTCGTCGACGGCTTCGCCATCACGCTCTGGCGTTGTCGGCGCGACGACTGCTGTCTCGGCGCCTGCGTCGGGGATCGCGCGCACGTCGCCTCTTTGAAGTGCGATCTGCGCGCAGGCAGCAAGGGGTCCGCGCATCGTCGAGGGCTCGGCTCGCATGAGCGATTTTCGATTCGACGTCGCGTGTCGCGGATGACCGCGTGGAGATCCATCGACGATGGCGGTGGCGCGGGCGTGAACAGGATTTCGTTCGCGTCGTCGCGCGTGAAGACACCATCCACCACGGCGACATGGAGGTGCACGTTGAGGTTCAAGCTGCCGCCAAACCGCTGGACGAACGTGATCGCGCCAGACTCGCTCACGCCGAGGCCGACGCCGCGTGCCCAACTGCGATATCGCCGCGACAGCGCGCTCGAGAAGGCGCGAATCACGCTCGTGAGGATGCGCGCGTCGAAAGCGGCGCTGGCGCGCAAGTCGAATGGGAGCGACAACACCCACTGCCGCACCGGCACCGACGGGATGACGCGATCGACGATATGCGCGGCCGTGTTGCTCATTCGGCGACCTGCACAGCTCGGGCACAGCCCGCGCCCTTTGCATGAGAACGCTATCAGCAGGTCATGATTGCACTCTTCGCAGCGCGCGCGCGTGAACCCGTGCTCGAATATGCCGCAGCGCAGATAAGCGCGTAGCTCGTTACGAACGTATTTCGGGAGCGGAGCATCGTATGTCTCGGCCGCGTGCTCGATGAACGTCTCGAGGTGTTTGCGCACGACACGGTAGAGAACCGTCTCTTCGGGACGACGCGGGCGATACGGCGCGGCGAGCTTGGCCACGCCCGCGCATTGCGTTTGGCGTGCCCGAGCGCGTCGATGAGATTACGGGGGTTTGCGAGCCTCCCATGTGGCCGGGCCGGCACGAGCCGGCCAACTCGGCCAAAGCATGCGATCGCTACTCCAGCCAGCCGAGGTGAATCCATCGCACGTGCGACTCGTGGCCGAGCGGCGCGGCTTTGCCGTTCTCTTTTTGCGCGGCGGCGCGGACGAGCGAAGCCCACACGACGTTCGCGAGACACTTCGACGTGACGAGCTCGTCGGCGAAATCGCGCGCTTCGTCGCGCTGACCGACGTCCCAGAGCATCGCCGTCGCGAGACCGCGCAAGTCCTCGCGACGCTGTCCGCGCGCGACGGACGCGAGCTCGCGGCGCAAATCATCGCGGCCGTAGTCGCGTGCGAGGTGCATCGCCGCGCGCACGGCGGTCTCGTCGGCGAGCGGCAGCGGCTTCGCGAGCGTCTCGAGCATCGCGCGCGCGGTGGGCGCCTTCGCATCGGCGAGACGGAAGAGAAACGTCATGTCGCGATCCGCGCTCGGACGATCCGAGAGGCGCGCGACGAGCTCCACCGTGGGCCTGGTTTGCGGTGGCTCGGGTCGCGCAGTGCCGCGCGCGCGTGCCCACGTCTCTTCGAGCGCCCACGCGACGAGCGACCACGCCGCGCGCGAGCTCGAGGGGCCTTCCGTGGCGCGCGACTTGGCTTCGTCGAGCGCGCCGCGATCGCCGGACTTCGTCGCGACCTCTCCGAGCACGAGCCAGCGGCCGAGGTGCCGCTCCGCTTCGCCGAGCACGTAGAGCGGACGCGCGATCGCGGGAGGAACTGCCGCGCCGCGCGCGAGCGGAACGAAAATCTCGACGCACAGCGAGATGCGATGGCTCTCTTTGATCATCGGCGCGAGCGACAAGAGGTGCGCGCCGTTCGACTCGCCGCGCGCGACGCGCGCGACCTCCGCGCCGAACGCGAGGTGCGATTGGCGGCTCGCCGCGACCTTCGACAGAAGCGGCCCGATCTCGGGATCGCTGCACGAAGCGGCCGCGCTGAGCGTCGCCGTTCCGCCCGCGTCGTCGGACGAGAGCGCTTGGCGGAGCAGCCCGCTCGCGGATTTGTCTTTGCATTCTGCAAGCGATCGCATGGATGCCGCGTAGAGCTCGCGATCGAGCGTGCGGCGCCGCAGGAGAACGCGGATCGCTTCGGCGAGCGTCGCGCGAATCTGCGGCGAGAGCGGCGCGACGGCGCGGAGCGCACCCGCGAGCTTCGATTCGTTCGCGGGGCGACGCTTCAGCGCCGCGTCGATCTCTTCGTCGAATCGTTCGCGCGCGACTTTGCCAACGAGATCCGCGCGCGCGAGCGGAGCGTCTTCTCGCTCGCGGCGGCCCGACACGGGCGCGCGCGCCTTCGAGACCCCAGGCAGTGAGGTCACTCGTGCTTGTTCGACGACGCGCGCTGTCTTTGCCACAGTCTCCCCGAGGTGCGTCGTTGCGACGTCAGGCGAGCATAACGGATCGATCGCCGACGCGAGAGCGCATTCGACGTTTGTGATCGAGATGGGATCAATGATGCGCGCGAATCACAAAGCGCTTGACGTTCGGAGATTGATCCAGCGTCACCGAGAGCGGACCCGCGGTGATCACGTCGCTGTTCGTCTTCAGCGTGACCGAAAGCGTGCGCGAAATGGGATCGTCGAGGAAACACGCGTCGCACGTCGCGAGATCCGAGGCCTGCGCTGCTTGAACGAGCGTGGCGTTCTTCGCCGTCGGCGGGAGGGCGACGTCGTACGCGCTCGTTGGTGCAGTTTGCGACACGAGCGTCCCATCGCCTAGCGTGATGCTCGTCGTGCCGCCGGAAAAAACTTCGACGTAGAGTACGTCCGACCGATCGGCGAGCGAAATCACGCCGCTCCCGTCCGTCGCGGGAACGAGCGTCTCGATGTCAGGCGAATACATCGGGACAATCGCGCCGACGCGCGCGTAGAGCGGAACTTGATCGAGCGTCGCGTTGGCGGTGACTTGGCCCGCGCCCGTGACGCGCGCGCCGCTGAAGAAATCGTAGTACTCGGGCTCCGGCAAATACACGGAGCGCGACGTCGCGCCGCGCGTGACGACGGGCGCGGCGAGCAGCGAGTCGCCGAGCATGTACTCGTCGGTGAGGCTCCACACGTTCGGATCGTTTGGAAAATACAAATACAGGTGACGCATCACCGGAAGCCCGGTGGCGCGCGCTTCGTTCACCGCGAGACGCAGATACGGAATGAGCTCGGTGTGGAGCTGCGCCATCGCGCGGTAGACGTCTTGCGATTCTTGATCGTTCCAGATCTGCCAGCGATCGCTCGACGGCCCGCTGCCCGCGCCTTCGTTCTCGTCGTGCATGTCGACGGAGAGAGCGCCGAGCTCGGTCCAACGCAGGTAGAGCTCTTTGTCGGGCGGCGGGTTGTACAAATAGTGGTAGCCGGAAATGTCCGAGCCCCAGAACGGCACGCCGCTCATGCCGAGGTTGAGCGCCGCGGTGAGCCCCGCGGGCAATCCCTTCCCTTCGGAAAAATCCGTGTCCTGATCGCCGCCCCACACCATCGGCACTTGGCCGCTCGTCCCCGCGAAGCCCGAGCGAACGAAGAACAAGTAGTCCTTCGGCTTGAGCGACTCGAGGAGATCGTGCGCCGCTTTTTGATAGAGCACGGGATAGAGATTGTGCGCTTCGAAGCCGGTCATCCCGTTCGACATGACGGCGTCTTGCGGAACGTACTCGGCAAAATCGTACATCCAGCCGTCCCACCCGTCGTCGAGCGCTTGCTTGAGGAGGCCTTGGTACCAAGTGACCGCGGCGGGATTGGTGAAGTCGACGATGCCGGCGTATCGCGGGATGTCGAAGACGATGTACGGCGTGCCGTCTTGTTTCTTCACGAGGTAGTTGTTGGCGACCGCGTCGTCGAAGAGCGGGTGGTAATCCTGGTTGATGAACGAGCAGAAGTACGCGATGGCCTTGAAGCCGCGCGCGTGAATGTCCGCGGTGACGCTCTTCGCGTCCGTCGTGCCGATGCCGTCGGGCAAGTAGTGGAGCGCGGTGTCGATCATCGTCGTCGGGATGTGCGCGTTTCGGAGCTTCGTGATCTCGGCGTCGACGGGAATGTCCGCACGGCGGCGCGGCGCGAGGATCCAATCGGCGATGTCGGGCGCGCGCCCGGTGACGTTCGTCAGCGCCTTCACGAGATTTTTCGGATCGGAGTCGACGAACACGGTGAAATCGATCTTCGATTCCCACTCTTCGACGCGATACGCGTTCGGCACTTCGTCGCCGAGGTGATAGGCGGTGCGGAACGTCGTGTGCTGGAGCATGCCGAAACCCAGCGGATCCATCATCCACGGGATCGGGATGTAGCTCTCCTCGGCTTGCTTCGGCGAAGGCGGGCTCGACTCGGTGAGCGTCGAGTCTTCGCTGCCGAAGCGATCCTCGACCCACATGTACTGGTACTGCCCGCGCTGATCGGCGTTCACGAATCGCTCGCCGAGACCGAAGAAGTGATCTTGATCGTGGAGGACGAACGCCATCGACACGCGGTTCATCACGCCGTCGTTCGAATCGACGTGCGCGGCGATGTGCACGCCGATGTCGTCGGACGTGATCTGCACGGTCACCGTTTGCTCCGCGGCGACGCCCGTGGCGAGATCGATGGTCGCGGTGGTCCCGTCGTTCGTCACCGTGCGGACGCGGCTCACGTTCGTCCACGGATCGTCTTGGCCTTTGAAGTAGTCGAAGCCGGTGACGAGCGCCGTCGTGCTGAGATCGGTGTCGTGTGTGATCGCGAGCGGCGCGTACGGCGAGCCCGGCTCTTGCGCGGGCGCGCTCTCCATCACGACGTTGCCCTGCTTGTCGCGGATGATGATCGCGAACGGATCCGTCTTCACCTCGACGCTCGCCGTGCCGGACGCGTTCGTGAACGTCGTGCCGGGTGGAGCAGGCGGGTTGTACGTCGGGGCGACGTCACACCAAATGAGACCGAGCGAAAGCATCCAAAGAAAGCGCCGCATGACGTTTCATTATACGTTCCGGCCATGCGCTTTGGGATCGCGCTCATCGTTTTCTTTTCTTCGACGGCTGCTGTCGCGCAGACCACGACGGACGCGTGGAGCGATTTCACCTCGCAAGATCAGGCTCTCGCGAACACGAGCACGCAGGATTGCGCCACGGCATGCAAGGCGCTCGAATCGCTCGCGCGCGCGGCGCAGCACATTTGCGACGTCTCGCCGGAGCACTGTGAAGAAGCCAAGACGCGTTTGCGCGCGGCGACGGATCGCGTCCACGCCGCGTGCCCGCAGTGCAGCGTGACCGCGCACACGGAGAACACACCGCCGCCACAGCAACCCACCGTGAACGCGGGCGGACAAACCGTTGCGGCCGAGTCGACCCATGGCGGCGGATGCGCGGGGTGCACGTCGGCGTCGTCCTCGCCCGATTTCACCGCGGCGCTCATCGCGGCCGCCGCGCTCGCTCTCGCGCGAAAAAAAGAAATCGCGACGCAACCTGTAAGGTCCGCAAAGCTCGTGCGTTTGGCTCTTCCTTCAGGGAGGCCTCCATGCAGATCCGGCGCATTCTCTCGATTGCCGTGGCCGTATTGGTTTGTTTGTTCGTCGCGAAGACGGCGCGCGCGGACGGCGAGCTGCTCCTCGCGAGCGGTGACCATGCCGCGTTTCCGCTCGAGCGAACGGACATCCAGGCGCACGTCACGGGCTCGCTCGTCTCGACGACGGTCACGCAGACGTTCTCGAACCCGCACAAGGAGCGCATCGAAGCGACGTACGTCTTTCCGCTCTCCGAGCGTGCGGCCGTCGACGACATGGAGATGCACATCGGCGCGCGCGTCATCAAGGCGGACATTCAGAAGCGCGACGCGGCACGCGCGGCGTATCGCAACGCCGTCGCCGAAGGACGCCACGCGGCGCTGCTCGAGCAAGAGCGCCCGAACATCTTCACGTTCTCCGTCGGCAACATCGATCCCGGCTCGAAGATCTCCGTGCGCCTGCACTACTTCGAAGAGGCGCGCTACGACCACGGAACGTACGAGCTCGCGCTCCCGACGACCGTGGGACCAAGGTACAATCCTACCTCGGTAACAGACGCGTCACGGATCACGCCGAAGTTCGCGACGCGCACGGGCGCCACGCTGGGCATCGCGGTGGCGCTCGAGCCCGGTGTCGACATCGAGCACCTCGAGTCGCCGTGGCACGCCGTCGACGTCGCGCACCCGAGCACGATGCGCGCGGACGTGAAGCTGAAGAGCGACGGCGAGCTCGCGAACCGCGATTTCGTCTTGCGATGGCGGCTCGCCGCGAGCGCGTGTCGCACGGCGTTCTTCGCGTACAAGCCCCAAGGCTCCGAAGAGGGTTACCTCTCGATGTTCCTCGAGCCGCGCCACGACGCGCCGGACTCCGAGATCGCCGCGCGCGAGATCTTCTTTCTCCTCGACACGTCGGGCTCGATGTCGGGCACGCCGCTCGAGACCGTCGTCCTTGCCGTGAAGAAGGCGATCGCGACGCTCCTTCCGATGGACACGTTCCAGATCATCGACTTCGCCGACCGCGCGTCCACGTTCGCGCCGCGCCCGCTCGCCGCGACGCCCGAGAACCGCGCGCGCGGCGTCTTGTATCTCGATCACCTGAAGGCGTCCGGCGGAACGAACCAGCTCGATGGAATCCACGCCGCGCTCACCGCCGAAGGCGACGCGAGCCGCATTCGCTACGTCGTGTTCATGACGGACGGATACATCGGCAACGAGCGCGAGGTGATCGATCTCACGCGAAAAGAGATCGGGCACGCGCGCATCTTCTCGTTCGGCATCGGCGGATCGCCGAATCGCTACTTGCTCGACGAGGTCGCCATCGCGGGACGCGGAAAAGCGGAGTACCTCGGGCCGCACGAAGACGCGAGCGCGCTCATCGAGCGCTTCTATCAGCGCATCGGCAAGCCGTACCTGACGGACATCTCGATCGACTGGGGTGGCATCGAAGCGTCGCAATCGGAGCCCGTCGCGATCCCCGATCTCTCCGCGTTCGAGCCGCTGGTTCTCTACGCGCGCTACCGCGGCAAACCGAACGGGACGATCACCGTGCGCGGAAAGCTCGCGGGCAAAGCGTACGAGCAATCGTTCAAGGTCGCGCTCGACGACGCGAACATCGAGCGCTCGCCCATCGAGCGTCTCTGGGCGCGCGCGCGCATCGCGGGTCTCGAGCGCTCCGAGCATTGGCAAGGATCGCAGCAAGACGGGATCACCGAGCTCGCGCTCGCGCACAGGCTCGTCACCGCGTACACGTCGTTCGTCGCGATCGACAGCGTCGTCACGGGAGACGCGGCGCAAAAGACCGTCGCGCAACCGAACGAGGCGCCGTTCGGCGTGGACCTCGGGATGGCGGGCGGCGAGTACGCGTCCGGTGGTGGCGGCGGACAAAACTATCCAGCGGCGCCGATGGTCGACGCGATGGAAGTTCATGGTGGCGGCTGCGCGGGATGCACGACGAGCGCGCCGGGATCCGATTCACGCGCGTGGCTCGTTGCGATTGCGCTCAGCGCGCTCGTCATGCGGCGTCGCCGCGATCACGGGTGACCGGCGACGTACACGACTTGTTGCATGTTGCCGCCGTCCCAATACGTGAGCACCTTCGTCCCGCGAACGTCGAACGGCGCACGCGTGACGTCGAGCTCGCGGAACTCGCCGGCGTCGATGTCGGTGTTCTTTCCCGACAAGGTGCTTCGGTTCACGCTGTCGACGAGGAGCACGTGCTTGTATTTCGGAAGCTGCCCGAGAAATTTTTGGACGCTCGCCGTCGGCAAATGTTGGAGCACGTGCTTGACGATGAGCAAGTCCGCGGGCGGAAGATCAGCGTCGACGATGTTTGCGACGAAGAAGTGGATGTTCGGCTTCTCGAATTTCGCGCGGTCGCTCTCGATGACCGACGCGACGATGTCGTAGCCCTTGTAGTCGATGCCTTTCCAATCGATCGCCTGCGAAAATTCCCAATCGCCGCAGCCCGCGTCTACGACGGAGTGAACGCCGAGCTCCGCCATGAAGTGTTCGAGGTACGTGCGATAGAGGACGGTCGCCGCGAGCGTGGAGCCGAACCCCGACGTTCCCGCGTCGCCGCCGTTCGTTCCCCATTTGCGCTTCTCGTAGATGTCCGTGAATGCGGCCGTCGACGGATCGCTCGTAGCGCTCGCGCTCGCGCCGACTTGCGCGGCCCTTGTCGCGTCGTGACGCCAGCGGCCCGAAAGCTCGCTCGCGGCGAAGCCCACGACGAAGGCAAGGACTGCCGCTGCGATCGCGACGCGCCGTTCGCTCATCTTCACTGACACGGATTCGGCGGAGGCGGAGGCGGGTCCACCACCTTCGTCGGGTTCGCGACTTGGGTCGCGTCGAAGCCGAGCGCGACGGAGATGCCCGTGCACGGTTTTCCCGTCACGTTCGTGCCGTCGTCGAGGATGTCGGCCGCTTGATAAATTTGCTGACCAATCCCGGCGAACGCCTGACCGCACAACGCAGTGGAGAAATTTCCCGCGACGGCCGCGAGCATCGTCTCGAGCTCCTGCGCGTCGAGCACGCCCGCAATCGTTCCGTTCGTGATCGCGCCGGCCGACGTGTGGGCGAACGTGATCACTGCGTCGTGGATCTTCAGCTCGAACGGCACGTTCGCCACGTTCAAATCGAGCACGAGCGGATCGGGACCCGACCCGCTGACGAACGTGCCCGCGTTGATGTACGCGGCTTTGTACGTCGCGGTCGATCCGCTCGCGATCGTCTTCTTGTCGTTCAAGGACGTGGAGAGCACGGGCCAGTCCGTCGACGAATCGAACGAGGGCGTGCCACTATCATACTGACCGCTCAAGAAAATCTGCGCGGTGAGGCCCGTCGCGCTTTGCGCGGTGTCGCTCGAGAGACCGGTGACTTGGATCTGCACCGTCCACAAACCTTGATCGATGTAACCGGACTCCGTTTGCGACGGCGTCGGATCGCTCGTCGCCGATTGCAAGATCGGAACGAGCGTCTCGCCCCACGCGTTGTCGATGCCGCTGTTGCCGTCGGCTTGGTTCGTCTTCGGCGCGCCCGCGTAGAGCGTGCACGTGTTCGTCGAGGTCTTGTCCGTGACGAGGTTGTCGAGGTTGAAGCCGTACGCCTTCCACGCCGTCGGGCTCACGATGCCGCTGCGATCGGCTTCGCCGAGGTGGAGCGTTTGGAGCGCGAACGTCGTCGTCGTGTTCGGCGGTGGCGGCGGCGGCGTTCCCGCGTCGGTCGTCGGCGGCGGCGGGGGTTGTCCGACGTCGCTCTTTCCGCCGTCGGTCGTCGTGCCGCCGTCGTTGTTTTGTTGATCCGTCGTCCCGCCGCACGCGATCAGCGCCGCCGAGACCACGCCCCACACGATCAAGCTCGTTCGATTCATCACCCGAGTGTTCGCGCAAATCCTCATGCGCGCAACATCGAGATGCGGACCGCTTCGCCCTCGACGTCGTAGTCGCGCGCATCGCTGCTCGCCGCGGCGATCGCCGTTGCGAGCACTTCTCTCGCGAGATCGTCTTTGTATTTTGCAAGCACCTTCGCGAGTCGCTCGCCGCCCGAGAGACCGAGCGTGATGCGATCGGCGAAGTCGAGCCCGATGTCTTTTCGCATCGCCTGAACTTTGCTCTGGAGCTCGCGCAAGAACCCGAGCTCGCGGAGCTCGTCGTCGAGCGCGGTCTCGAGCGCGACGACGGAGGTGCGATCGCCGGCTGCGGCGAAGCCTTCTTTGGTGGTGAAACCGATTTCGACGTCCTCCGCCGTGACGGAGACGGAATCGGAGTCGGAGACGGGGACGGAGACGGAGGCGGAGACGGCGCCGGCGAGCTGCGATGCGGTCGTCGCGGCTTGCTCGGGCGTCCACTTCGCCATGATCGCCTTCAGCGCTTGCGCTTCTTTGCCGCGTCCTTTTTGGCCGAGCGTGCGGAAATTCGGTTTGAGCTGGTACTCGACGTACTCGCGCGCGCGCGATTGCGGCACGAAGTGGATCGCGAGCACGTTGAGCTCCTCTTTCATCGTGTCGATCACGCCCGCGAGCTCTTTTTCGAGCGACGCGTCGCTCAAGATCACGTGCGCCGCGCGGAGCGGCTGGCGGACTTTGAGCTTGTTCTGCGTGCGCACTTGCAGGCCGAGCGAAACGAGATCGCGCACCGCGCGCATCTTCGTCGACAGCCGCTCGTCGATCGCGGCGACGTCCGCTTCTGGCCACGCGCAAAGATGAACGGACTCAGGAGGAGAGCTCGGGGGTTCAAGGGGGGCTCGCTTTGGAGACCCCCTTTGCCGGAAGCGCGAAGCGCTGACGGGGGGTGCGCGAGGGGCAAGCGCCCCTCGAACAAGACGAGGTTGCGATACATGCGCTCCGCGGTGAACGGGACGAACGGCGCGAGCACGCGCGCGAGCGTCGTGAGGCACGCGTAGAGCGTCGCGTATGCGGCGCGCTTGTCGTCGTCCATGCCGCTTCGCCAGAAGCGTTCGCGCGAGCGACGCACGTACCAATTCGAGAGCCCGTCGACGAGATCGACGAGCTTCTGCGTCGCGCCATAGACGTCGTACGCGTCCATGCGCGCCGTCACGTCGCGAACGGTTTGTGCGAGCTCGCCGAGAATCCAGCGATCGAGCTCGCTCTTCTTTCCGCCGTCCGTCCCCGGCGTCCACGAGTCGATGTTCGCGTAGATGACGAAGAACGAATACGTGTTGCGGAGCTTCACCAGGAATTCTTTTTGAAGCGCGCGCACGTTCGACAGCGAGTGGCGCGTGTTCGACCACGGCGGGCTCGACGCGTAGAAGAACCAGCGGAACGCATCCGCGCCGGGCGCGGGCGTCGATGGGTCGCGCACGATGACGCGCTCGTTGTCGGGAAGACGCGCGACCTCGGAAATCTTTACATGCTTACCGCTCTTGACCTTTCCGAGCGACGCGATGGCGTTCGCTGTGAGGGCGATCTGGCGGCGATGAAGAAACCGCTGCTCGCCGAAAATCTTCATCTCACGCTCGCCGACACGCACGGTCGCACCATTTCGTAGATCGAGTCCGTCAAGATCGTCTTGCGCGATGTACGCGACATCATCGCCGCGATTCGTGAGCTTGGTGTCTGCAATGTCGAGCACGGCGAACTCGAGCTTCACCTCGTCGTAGACGATGTCCGGCGGCGTGTAGTTGCCCTTCGACTTCGATTCCTTCTTCCCCTCTTTGTCGCCGACGTGACCGAGCACGATGCACGTCTCGTACGGGTGCGGGAGCTTTTTGTCCGGGAAGACGAGCGTCGAGATCATGAGCAGCGAGTAGAACCAGCCGCGCGTCTGATCGATCGCTTCGCTGATGAAGTTCGCGGGAAAATTCGCTTCGAATTTCTCGACGCTGCCGGCCACGTGCGGGTAACCCCATTGCGCGAACGGCATCGCGCCGGAGTCGAACCAGCAATCGATCACCTCGGGAACGCGTCGCATCGTTCCCGTGCAAATCGTCGCGTCGGTCGCGCCGGTCGCAGGTTTGATCATGTGGCACTTGAACGTGGCCGAATCGATCCACGGCTTGTGCACGATCAGGTGATCGCTCAGCGATGGGTTCTTCGCCTTGGCTTCCCAAAAATGATCGAACGCCTTCGGGTTGAGCTTCTCGATCTCGGCGGCGCTCGTCGGTGCGTGCTCTTTGCCGCATCGCTCGCAACGCCACACGTTGAGCGGCGTTCCCCAATAGCGCTCGCGCGAGAGCGCCCAGTCGACGTTGTTGCGCAAGAAGTCGCCCATGCGCCCGTCTTTGATGTGCTCGGGGAGCCAGTGGACGGCGTTGCTGTTGTCGATGGCGCGCGCGATCTCCTGCGTCGTCTTGATGTACCAAGCGGGCCGCGCGAATTGGATCAGCGGATCATTTTCGGCGCGCGGGCAAAACGGATAGTCGTGGCGATACGTCTCCGCGAAGAGGAGCAAGCCGCGCTCCTTCAATTCGTGCGAGAGATCTTTGTCGCAGTCCTTCACCCAGCGACCCGCGTACTTCGGGCCCATCGCGTCGATGAAGCCGCCGTCGGATTTCACGGCGCACAAGAGCGGGAGCGTGCGATCTTTTTCGAGGAGCAAGCGATGCGCGTGGTGGTCGTCCTCGCCGAACGCGGGCGCGATGTGGACGATGCCGGTGCCGCTGTCGGTCGTCACGAAATTGGCGGGAATCACGCTCCAAACGAGATCGTGGCCGGCTGCGTCTTTTTCGAAGAGCGAGAACGGCGGCGCGTATTTCTTGCCGACGAGATCGCTGCCTTTGAACGTCGCGACGACTTCGAGATCGGTCTTCAGTTTTTTTTCGATCGCTTCGCGGAGCGCCGCGGCGACGATCAAGTGCTCGTCGGCGAAACGCACTTTCACGTAGTCGACGTCCGGTTTCACGGCGGCGTACATGTTCGACGAGAGCGTCCATGGAGTCGTCGTCCACACGGCGAGCGACGTCTTCGGATCGTCGCGAAGAGGAAAGCGCACGAACACGCTCGGGTCATCGACTTGGCGATACCCCTGCCCCACTTCGGCTGCGCTGAGCGCCGTCCCGCCTTGCGCCCACCACCAAACGACTTTGTGTCCTTGATAGAGGAGCCCCTTCGACTGGAGCTGGCTCAGCGCCCACCAAACGCTCTCGACGTACTCCTTGTGGTACGTGACGTACGCGTCGTTGAGATCGACCCAGAAGCCGATGCGCTCGGTGAGCTCTTCCCACTCTTTCGTGTAGCGGAAGACCGAGTCGACGCACTTCGCGATGAACGGCTCGACGCCATACGCTTCGATCGCGGCCTTGCCGTGGATGCGCAGTTCCTTTTCGACCTCGACCTCGACGGGAAGACCGTGCGTGTCCCAACCGGCTTTGCGCCCGACGAAGTGACCGCGCATCGTTTTGTAGCGCGGGAAGAGATCCTTGATGACGCGCGTGAGGACGTGACCGTTGTGCGGGAGGCCGTTCGCGGTGGGCGGGCCTTCGTAGAAGACGAATGGAGGTTTGCCGCGCGACTGCTCGATCGATTTTTCGAAGATGCGGTTCTCGCGCCAGAAGCGGAGGATCTCTTTCTCCTCCGCGGGGAAGTTCATCTCGCTCGGCACTTTGTCGAACACGCTCATGGCAGCCGGTTTCTAGCACTGACGTCGCGGTCGCGTCGATGCGGACGCGGCGCAATGCGGCACACGCGATCGCGGGGATTTCAGCCATTTCACGCGGCGCGAAGGTTGCTCCATCGGCGCGCATGAGGTTCGCGTTCTTCTTGGGGTGTGTGGTCGTGCTCGCGGGCTGTGGAGGCGACGTGTTCAACGACGGCGATGGCGGCGGCGACGCGGCGATCGATTCGCCCGTGAGCGACTCGCCCGTGGATTCGCCCATCAAGACCGATGCAGGTCCCTTCGTGTGCGGCACGACGACGTGCGGCGGCGATCAGATCTGCATTCACCCGTGCTGCGGCGGCGCGAACATTTGCGATCCGCTCGATGACGGCGGGACTTGCCCGTTCGGAACGCAGATGTCTCAGACGTGTCCTCCGACAGCGCCGTGCACGTACGTGTGCGTGCCGCCCGCGCCGTACTGCGGCACCACGAAAGACTGCTCGATGGTGCAAGGTCACGACTGCTACCTTGTCTGTCAGTGACGCCCAAATCGCAGACGCAGTCGATCACGTCGATGACGGAGTACGTTCTGCCGCCGAACGCGAACGCGCTCGGCAACGTGTTCGGTGGGCAGATCATGGCGTGGGTGGATTTGTGCGCCGCGATCTGCGCGCAACGGCACGGCGGGCACGTCGCGGTGACCGCGTTCGTCGATGATTTGAAATTCGAGAAGCCCGTCAAAGTCGGCGAGGTGGTGCGCCTTCGCGGGCGCGTGCTCGCGACGTTTCGCACGTCGATGGAGATCGAAGTGATCGTCGAAGGAGAAAACCCGACGACGGGCGAAGTGTGGCCCTGCGTGAGCGCGCTCGTCACGTACGTCGCGATCGACGACGCGGGCAAACCCACGCCCGTTCCGCCGCTCGCGATGGACTCCGACGAAGTCCGCGAGAGTCAACGCGCGGGCGAAACGCGCCGCGCCGCGCGCCTCAAACACGCTTGATTCGTGCTACGAAGCGATCCTCATGGTCGCCTCCGTCTCCGAACTGGCCGCACACGTCGGTCAAGAAATCACCCTCCGTGGGTGGCTTCACAACAAGCGCTCGAGCGGCAAGCTTCATTTTCTCGAAGTGCGTGACGGGACGGGCGTCGCGCAGTGCGTCGTCTTCAAGGGCGACGTCGACGAGGACACGTTCGCACGCGCGGATCATTTGCAGCTCGAGTCGAGCGTCGAAGTGACTGGCGTCGTCAAAGAGCACGCGAAGATCAAAGGCACGTACGAGATCGGCGTGAAGGCGCTCCGCGTCGTCACCCAAGTTGCGCAGGAATATCCGCTCAACGCGAAGAAGCTCGCGGGCGACGTGTTCTCGACGGACTACTTGATGGACCATCGCCACCTGTGGCTGCGCGCGCCGCGCCAAGCGGCGATCTTGCGCGTGCGTCACACGATCATCGACAGCGTGCGCGAGTTCTTCGATTCACGCGGCTTCACGCTCGTCGATGCGCCGATCTTCACGCCGAACGCGTGCGAGGGAACGTCGAACCTCTTCGAGACGGACTACCACGGCGAGCCCGCATACCTCACGCAGTCCGGGCAGCTCTACATGGAGGCCGCCGCGGCCGCCGTGGGCAAAGCGTATTGCTTCGGACCGACGTTCCGCGCGGAGAAATCCAAGACGCGCCGTCACCTCGCCGAGTTCTGGATGGTCGAGCCCGAGGTCGCGTTCATGGATCTCGAAGGCGACATGAAGCTCGCGGAAGATTTTCTCGCGCACGTCGTCTCGCGCACGCTCGAGAAGCGCAAAGAAGATTTCGAAGGTTCTCGAGCGCGACACGAGCAAGCTCGAGAAAGTCGGCTCGCCCTTCCCTCGCATCACGTACGCAGAGGCGATCGACATCCTCCAAAAGAACGGACACCCCGACGCGGAGATCGGCGACGACTTCGGCGGCGACGAAGAGACGGTCATCTCGAATCAATTCGACCGCCCCGTCATCGTGCATCGGTATCCGATGTCGCTCAAAGCGTTCTACTTCAAGAAGGATGCTTCCAACCAAGAGCTCGCGCTCAACATGGACGTGCTCGCGCCGGAGGGTTACGGCGAAATCATCGGCGGCGGTCAGCGCGAGGACGACCTCGATACGCTCGTGAAGTCGATCGAAGCGCACAAGCTCCCGCTAAGCGCCTTCGAGTGGTACTTGGATCTTCGCCGCTACGGGAGCTTCCCGCACGCGGGCTTCGGTCTCGGCATCGAGCGAACCGTCGCGTGGATCTGTGGTTTGCAACACGTACGCGAGACGATTCCTTTCCCGCGCATGCTCAACCGCCTCTCGCCATGACGAAACGACCGCTCCTGCTCGCGACCGCGATGGCCGCGCTGCTTCTCGTTCTTCCCGGCTGCTCGCTCCTCGGCCTCGCCGTCGGATCGCAGATCCCACACTTCGATCCGATCGAGCACGCGACGCGCGGCGACGCGTTGCGCGTCTACACGCGCGACGGCGACATGGTTCGCGGCGCGGCCGTCGTCGTCGAAAAGGACTCGCTCACGATCCTCGACGACGACTCGCACGAGCACGTGCTGTCGTCGAAGCGCGTCGCGCGCATGTATCGCCGTCACGGAAGCGAATGGGTGAGCACGTTCGCGATCGGCGCCATCACGGACGGCCTCGCGATCACGAGCATCATCATCGCCGCAGCGCTCGGCGCGTTCTCGCACTAATCACCATCGCCTGCGACGGGAGGCGGCGGTGGCAGCGGGACTTGATCGACGAGCGTCGGCGGAAAGGTCGTCCCCGGCGACTCGCTCGCCCACGTGGCAGCGGATCTCGTGGGACTCTCGCCGCGACGGAAGCATCCGAGCGTCCAATCGCGCGCGCACGCGAACACGCGACGTTGTCCGCAACCACGCACATCCATCACCGCGTAGTTTGCGTCGACGTATGTCGCTTCTTGCGTCCTACGACCGAGCAGCTCGTGCGGCGGCCGCGAGGTGCGCGTCGCGGAGATGAGCTCGGACGAGCACGGCACGCTCTTCGAGAACGCGTCTTTCGATTGAGACTCGAGCGTCGCCTCGGCGCAACCCGTCAGCAACGTCGCGACGAGAAAGAGCCTCATGCTCCACGTGGCTCGCTCGGTGCATGACAAGTCAACGTGTCCCCGTATCGCGAAGCACCACGATCCGAAGAGCCTACGCGGACGTGGAGATCTTCCCCGCGGCTCGGAGATTATCTCCTCATCGCGCTCATCGTCGCGCTCCTTCTCATCGGCACGCATCACTGAATCAATCGGGCACGACGCGGTGACCGCGCGTCGCGAGATACTCGAGCACCTCGTGCAGCGTGCCGAGATGCTCCACCTCATCACCCGTGATCTCGACGTCGAAGTGCTCTTCGAGCGCGAGCATCAAGTCGGTGAGCTTGACGAGATCGGCGCCGAGGTCCTCGACGAACCGCGCCCTCTCGGTGATGCACACCGGTGAGACCTCGAGCTGTCTTGCGATGAGATGCGAGAGCGCATGGACGTTGAAGGTCACGTGTCGCAGCCTCAGCACTCGTCGTGCCATCGGCGACGGCGGCTTGGCACACGCCGTGCGCTGCCCTTTCGCATGATCTCGAAGGTTCTCGTCGCGCTCGACGACTCGCAACACGTCGCTCGCATTGCCGCTTGGGGCGGGCTGCTCGCGGCGCGCTTCGGCGCCTCACTGCACCTGCTCAGAGTGATACCGATGCACTCGCGTCAATCCCAAGCGCCGAGCGTGCCCGAGCATCAGCTCCGCGCGGCGACGGAAGCGCTGAACGAGATCGCGCGCTCGCTGATGGATGCGATGGTCGCACCGCCACGCGTCCGCATTGGTGAGCCATGGCGCGTTCTCATCGATGTCGCGAGCGAGATCGGTGCGGACGTGATTGTCCTTGGCGCGGGTCGTCATGGCGATCAAAGCCTCGGATCGACCGCGAGCGCCGTGGCGACACGTGCCCCAAACCACGTGTTCCTCGTGCGCGTCGGGAATTCTTCCGTGTCGTCGTGAGGCGCGATGGCGCAGTGCGGGTTTCCCGGATCGCGCACACGGAAATTTCGTTCTGACGATCTGGGAAATTTTCCCGGTCTCGTGCGTCCTCCACCGCCTTCGTCCCCGGAACGACACGTGTTTCACCATGGCGTGTGTCTTGCTCGATCAAGTCGCGTGAGAGTCCTCCGTGTCGGCGTTTGTGCTCTCATTTGGGGTTGCGCGACACCCTCACCCATGCACCCCGTGACGACGCCGCCCGCCGCAAACGAGGCGGATCTCGACGAGGACGCGGTTGCCGAGCTGTTCGATCATCATCGGAATCATCACGACGGCGGGCTCACCGCGTTCATCGCGATGAGCCTCGACACGCTCGGGCCAACGCCCGATGAGAGCCCTCTCATGAACTCGCTGCAAAACGCGCTCTATGGGATCGTGAAGCGCGCGCGGGACGCGGAGAGCGGCGTTCGCAAAGAGCTCATCGATGGGATCGTCGCGGGTAACGTCGATCGCCGGCGCGTCGATGTGGCGATCGAGCGCCTGCAAATCGCGGCCGCCGGTGTCTTCGAAGACGCGAGCGACGCGCTCAATCGCTTGCACGCCGCGCTCTCGAAAGAGCAACGAATGACGCTCGCGGACAAAGTCGAAGCTCACTGGACGGTGTGGCGCGAGGCCAATCCACCGGACGAAAACAATCGCCCGCGCGGCGAGCTCAGTGCGATGGAATCGACCCTCGCTCTCACTCCCGCGCAAGGGAAAGACGTTCGGGCGCGCTTCGCCGAGGCGATGAGGCAAGTGGCGCCGCTCGACGTCGAGAACGTTTCCGCGCGCATCCAGCTATTCGAGCGTGCGTTTGCGGGCGACGCGTTCGACGCGCACACGCTCGGTCAAGTCGCGGTCGGAGTGGAGCTCGCGAGTTGGGGCGCGACCCGCATGGCGCGACTGTGCGAAGTGCTCGCTTCCACGACGACACCCGAGCAGCGCACGAAGCTCGCTGACATGTTACGCGAACACGAAATACACGCAGAGGTGACCATCCATGATCCGTGAGATTGCATTCTTCTCGATCGCGACCCTCGGAGTTGCAGGTTGCTACGCCGAGCCGGTATACGGCGACGCCGCGTACGCCGGCGGCACGGCAACGTACGACGGCACGACGGACGTCGATGTCCCGGCGCCTTACGTGGCCACGACCGAGCCCGTCTATTACGGCGGCCGCGGCGCGTACTACTACAACAACGCGTGGCGATACCGCGAAGGCGGACGATGGAACACGTACCGCGCGGAGCCCGGCGGCCTTCGGCAGTATCGATCGAATTACGCTGCCGGCGGCTCCGCGTACCACGGTGGTGGCCACTCGCGCAGCAGTGGCTACTCGCACAGTAGCGGAGGCTCACACGGCGGAGGCTCCCACGGCGGGCATCGCTGATCCGCGTCTCACGGCGTGCAAGACCATGCGGGTGATGCATCACCCGCATCGTCCGCGAAGCACGTGCACACGGCGCCGAGCTTGCACTGCCCCGAGACCGAATCGCGAACGGCGGAGACGACGTTCGCCGTGCAGCCGACTGGAAACGCCGCGTCCGTCGGGAGAAGCGCGGCGTACGAGTCCGCGGATGCGTCGACCGCACCGACGCAACCCGATGCCGCTGCGTCGCAAAACAAAGCGGCGTGAGGCGTACACGCGTCGGTTTCGTTCGCATCCGGCAGCTCGATGAGCGGCGCTTGATCGCACGCGAGGAGAAACGTGCACGCCGTGAGCGTTCGGATGACCATCGGCGCATCGTGCAGCAAGACGCGAGCCCGTTCATCACGAATCATTCACGTCCTGTCGCCGCGTCGAGCGTGGGCATGTGCTCGGGCACGAACAGCCGGAAGAGCCCGACGATGTCGATGCTCGCCGCGACGAAGAACCCGACGTTGACCTGCGGGTTCGTGATCGCGTCGAGCGACGTTCCGGCTGGAAGCGCATCCCCGATCGAGTGACCGGGGAGAAGCGTGAGCTCGCGCAGGAAATAGGGCCCGGCGGTGATCGATCCAATCCCCGTCCAGCCGATGCCCGCCCCGACGAAGAAGTTCTGCGTGGGATCGCGCGAAAGCGGAATGCCGATGACGGGAAAGCGGAGCAAGCCCGCGAGCGCTTTGTCCGGCCACGCGAAACGAAGCGGCTCGAGCTCGACGAGCGCGAGCGCGACGAATTCGTCGACGGGTTTTCCATCGATCGTCGCGGCATTGTTGTTCGTGCTGATGGACGGAATGAGCGGCTGACCGCCCGTGATTCCCGCGCCGATCTCGACGTCGAAGTAGTGGCGACCGACGATGGGAAATCGGAACGCGACGGTGTTCTCGTCGGAGCTCACGTCATCCGCCATCGCGATCGGAACCGCGTCGATGCGAAGGACTGCGTTTCCGGCTTCGGAGTACGTCGAGAGGTACGTCGGAACGTCGCGCTGGAGCGCGCCGAGCGCGGTGAGCGCGGTGCGCATGGCCACCGCGTCATGCGCGACGGCATGCGCGATCCTCGCGACCTTCACCGACGACGCGACCACCGCCTCGGCCGTTCCGCGCGCGAGATCGAGCGTCTTCGCGCCGTTTTGCATGGCGTCCTCCGTGCGCGTCGCTTCGTGCGTGATCGCAGCCTCACGCGCGAGGTCGCGCGCCGCATCGAACGCGCGCGCGGCGCTGTCGAAGGCGGATGCCTCGCGCTCCACGTCCTCGGGCGGCGTGGATGACGCACATGCATCGTGCACCTCGCGCGCGCTCGAAAGCGTGGAGGATCGAAACTCGTCACACCATCGCCGAACGATGCGCGCGCTCTCCGGCAGCTCTTTCCCCACCGGTCGACTCCGACCGAGCGCATCGGAGTACGTGCTCGTCACGACGCCGAGATAGCGGGCGCGCGCGACTGCGAACGGCGTCCCGCCGCCATCGACCGACATCGACGCGATCGGCTGCGACGAGTGACTGAGCTCGTCGAGCGCCGCGGCGAGCGTGGCGGTGCGTTTGTGGAGCGACGCGAGACCCGTGAGCTTCGGTTCTGCCTCCTGCCCGTGGACGCGGAATCGAAACATCCCGACCCCTGGCGTCGCGTCGAGCTGGAGGTACACGCGTCGCCCCGTGACGACGTCGGTTTGCTCGTGACCCCCGTAGCAGATGGTGAACGTCGACGGCGGCGAGAACACGATCACCGTGTCGCTTGCGTGCTCGACGACCCGCGCACACGCATCGCTCGCGGAGGCGACACGCGCGCACAGTGAGCCCACGACGAAAACGACGACCGCGACGATCCACGAACGCACCTTCATCTCGGCGTCGAAAGGCAAAGCGCGTTCCTACGCCTCGAGGAGAATTTCCGCGCCGTGAGCGGAGAATTTCCGCGCGCGCGACGAGGTGGAGCACATCGAAACGCGGCGCTACGACTGGCTTGGACCTTGCGTGAGACACGATGACATGGAGCTCCTCCGCAACGTTGGCCAGATCGACGCGAGCCAATCGATGTACCCATCGCGTCTTCACCTTCTCGAGTCCGCTCGCACGTTCGACGACATCGCAACGACGGTGTACGGCGTCGTGGTCACGGGGCGAGCGACCGTGCGTACGGCGGGCATCGTCGCGCAGCTCGAAGCGGGTTCGTTCTTCGCGCTTCCCGGGCCGTGCGAAGTCGACGCGCGCGAGAGCGTGATGATCGTGGAGCGCATCGGGCATCGCGCGATTCCGTGCATCGGTCGCATCGAAAACCGCGGCAGGCTCGTCTACATCGACGGTTGCTCGGACACGATCTTGTGCGCGCCAGCGCGGCTCGGAGATCCGGTGCTCAACCATCTGCATTTCCCCGCGCGCACGGAGCAGAGCATTCACGTTCACCCGACGCGAAGGCTCGGCGTCGTCGTTCGAGGGCGCGGGACCGCGTTCGGAGTTGGATGGACGGAGACGCTGGAGCCGGGCGTCGCGTTCTCGATCGAAGAGCACGAGCGTCACGCGTTTCGCACCCAGGGCGAGTCGATGGACGTCGTCGCGTTTCATCCCGACTCCGATTGGGGACCGACCGACGCCGCGCACCCGATGCTCAACCGCACTTACGTCTGCAAAGCGAAAGAGTAAATCTTGTCGAAGCTCGTCATCGTAGTTCCGCGAGGTCGAGGGTTCTGCGGTCGCGCGGTGCTCGTCGCGGATGACGGCACGACGCGCGCGGGCCCATTTCGCGCTCTCGCGTCCGCGAGCTTGCGCATCGCGAAGAAGCACGACAACGCGGGCGCATCGCCGCTCCTTCCGTTCGGGCACCCGGCCGAAGGAACGTACGTCGTCGCCGCGAGCTTGCCGCCGGGGTACGTTCACACGAGGCGAACGCGCAAGTACGGACGCGTCGGCGCGCTACTCCTCAGGCCGAGCGGCGGTCAGGCGCTCGACGCGGTCCGCAACGGACGAAAGCTCATCGCGATCCACGGCGGTCCACGCGACAAGAAACGCAGGCTGCGCCGTACACGCGGTGGCGTCCGCCTGTCGAACACGCACATGACTGCGCTTCTCCGCGCGATCAACGACGCGCAGCTCGCCGGCGATCCGCTGGTGTCGGTGGAGATCGTCGAAGCCGACATGATGCGACGCATGCACGGATACCTGCCGATGGTGCTCCTGCCGTTCGCGCTCGGCGGCGCCGGCAAAGCGAGCGTCGCGCGCCGAGAGGTTCTCCGCGCGGCGGCGATCGCGCTCGGCGCCATCGCGATTCAGGCCTGCGATCGACCGAGCCGCTGCTCACCGCTCGCATGCCCCGCCGACGGCGACGCGGGCGACGCCGGCGACGGCGGGTTCGTCAAGGTCGACGGCGGGCCCGACGGCGGAGACTGCGGCTACGTCTGCGTCGGAGGCGTCGGCTGATGATCGGGTTCTTCGGGTCCACGCTTCGCGATCCGCGCGCGGCAAGCGCGATCGTCTCGCGCATGGCGGCGAGCCCGATCGTCGGGCGCGCGCGCGTCACGCGCGTGGCGAGCGGCGCGTGGGTCGGCGCGCGCGACGCGAGCGGGATCGTCGACGGCGATGACTGGCTTCTCGTCGCGGGCTTCGTCCTTTGCGGCGATCGCGTTCTCGGAACAGACGACGTTCTCCATCGTCTTCGCGCGCGCGGGGTGGACGCGCTCGCCGAGCTCGCGGGCGAGTTCTCGCTCGCCGCGCGCATCGGACGCGAAACGTTCATCGCGCGCGATCGCTACGGAACGCGCCCGCTCTATCACGCGGAGTTGCGCGATGGTCACGCGTTTGCGACTGCGATCGGACCTCTTCTCGCAGCGCGCGTGCCCGCTGACGTCGATCGCGGAGCGGTGATCACGAGCCTCGTCCTCGGATACGTTCCGGCGCCCACGACCGTGCTCGCGCGCATCGAGCAAGTGCCGCCGGGGCACGTCGTGCATCTCGGCGCGCGCGCGGCTCTGCGCGTGCATCACGTGCCGCGAGAGCGCGTCGCGCGCCGCGGTCTCGCCGCGTCCGCGGGCGCGCTCGATCGAGCCGTCACGCGAGCCGTCGAGCGCGCTCCCACGTCGGGGCGCGTCGGCGCGTTTCTCTCGGGCGGATTGGACTCCTCGCTCGTGCTCGCTCGACTTCGCGAAATCGGTCACGACGTCGAGGCGTACACGCTCCACTTCGGCGACCGCTTGCCGAGCGAGATCCGTTACGCGAAAGCGGTCGCGAAGCACACTGGCGTGCGCCACCACGTCCTCGATCTCGATGCGCGCGCGTTCTGCGACGCGATCGAGCCGGCGCTCGTTCATCTCGAAGATCTTCTCTCCGAGCCGATCGCCGTGCCGAATTTCCTGCTCGCGCGCGAGGCGGCGCGCACGCGCGACGTCGTGTTCACGGGCGAAGGCGGCGATCCGCTCTTCGGCGGACCGAAGAACATCGGGATGGTGCTCGAGCGCATGTACGGCGGACGCCCGCTCGGCGCGTCGTACTTGAGCGCGCACCATCACCTCTTCGACGACCTCGACGTCGCGTTCACGCCATCGTGGCGCCGTGCGTTCGACGATCGAGCGCTGTCGCGCACGCTCGAGCGCAGGATCGTGCCACGAAGGCCGAACGAGACGTTCGTCGGACAGCTCATGGTCACGAACCTCGCGATGAAGGGCGGGAGCAACATCCTCGTCAAGGTCTCGAAGATGGTCGGCGCGCACGGGCTCGCGCTGCGTTCGCCGCTTTTCGATCCGCTCGTCGTCGAAGCCGGGCTGACCATCGCGCCATGGCACAAGCTGCGCGGCACCGACGAAAAAATCGTCCTCAAGCGCGCCGTCGCGCGTTCGCTTCCCGCGTCGGTCGTCTACCGCTCGAAGCGCGGGATGGCGGTGCCGCTGCGCGCGTGGTTTCGAGGCGCGCTCGGAGCGCTCGCGCACGACGTGCTCACCCCACGCCGCGTGAAGGAGCGCGGCATCTTTCGACCAGACTACGTCGCGCGTCTCCTCGCGCACGAGAAGCTCCCGAGCGATCTCGCGCGCTCGCGCGGCGCGGAGAAGCTGTGGCTCGTGCTCGTGTGCGAGCTTCACCAGCGGGCGCTCGCGCGCATGGTGCCGTCGTGATCATCGACGATGCCGCCGCGTCGCTGCGCGCGACGCTTCCCGTGTTCACGCGCGGAAACCTCTTTCACGCGACATCGCGGCTCACGAAGAAAAAGCTCCCGCGTGCGTCGTTCGATGCGTCCCTCGAAAAACGCCTCGCGCGCGGACCGCTCGACGGGCTCATCGCCCCGCGTCGTAGTCGCGCGCCGCTCCTCGATCGTCGCGAGCGCGACGCGTACTTCCCCGCGGGCATCTTGCTCGTCGATCGCGCGCCCATCGTCGATCTCTTCGCTGCCTCGGGCGTGCTCGTTCAGTCGCGCGTGGCGGTCGTCGACGTGACCGGGCATCCGCGCAACGTCGTTCGCTGGCTCGTCGCCGCCGCGCGCGCCGGTCATCGTGCGCCGCTCGCGTATTTGCATGATGCAACGACCGTCCTCTATCCGTTCTTCTTCGAGCCGTTCGCGACGCTCATCGCGCGTACGCCCACGTTGCGATTTCCGCGATCTCGGCTTTCCGCCCGAGCGCGGCTTTCGCGATCCGTACACGCGCGCGCGCGTTCACGAGCTCGAAGCCGCGACGCCCTCCGCGCTCATTTCGTTTGCAACGCGCGCCGTGCTCGACATGTTCGAGCCCGACGCCATGCTCGCACCGCTTGCCGAGGAGGAGACATGAGAATCGTCAGAACGTTGGTCGGGTTGGGCGTGGTCGCAATCGTCGTCGTCACGTCGACAGCGTGCACGATCGTCACGTCGGCGTGTCCGGGCGTGGAGTGCAATGGCGTGTGCTGCAACGCAAACGAGAGCTGCATTGGCGGATCGTGCGCAACGCCGAACGTGACGTGCAGCCCGGACGGTGTCGCGTGCAACTACGACGCGGAGTGCTGCGGCTACTTGTGCGATCCGGCGACGCTCACGTGCGGGTCGAGCTCGGGCTCGTGTCTCGAGGACAACGCGCCGTGCAACGCCGACGGGGATTGCTGCAGCGCGATCTGCGCGAGCGATGGATACTGCGGATTGCCGAGTGGTCCTCTCTGCGCGCCCGACGGCGCGAGCTGCCAGGCCGACGGCGATTGTTGCGACCAAGAATATTGCGACTTCGGGACGTGCGCGGTGTGTGTCTCGAGCGGCGGCGACTGCAACGTCGACGGCGATTGCTGCAGCGGCTTGTGCGACGGCAGCAGCACCTGTCAGTGATCACGCATCGAGCGCGGCGGCCGCGCGCGTGAGCCCGTCGCCGACCGCTTTCGCGAGCGGCGCAAAGCTCGGGTCGTGGTCTGCGCCGAGCTGGAGCACGGGATCGATCACGCCGAGCACCGCCTTGTGGTCGTCGCGCTCGTAGATCACGACGTTGCACGGGAGAAGCAGCCCGACGTTCGGATTGCCCTTGAGCGCCTCGTGCGCGAACTTCGGATTGCACGCGCCGAAGATTCGGTAGCGACGAAAATCGACGCCGATCTTCGCTTTGAGCGTCGCTTGGATGTCGATCTGCGTGATGATCCCGAAGCCTTCGGCTTGGAGCACGTCCGGAAGTCGCGCGACGGCGTCGTCGAAGCTCGACCGAAGGACGGTCCACGTTCCACGAAATTGTTTTTCCGGCGTCATGGGTGCCTCGTGTAATGAGGAGCCATCATGCACGCAAAAGGGTTCGCGCGTGAGTGATCTCATCGAAAAGGCGCAGGCGGGCGACGCCGTCGCGCTCGAGCAGCTGCTTGCCGAGCTTGCGCCGTCGGTCGAGCGCTTCGGGTTGCGCATGTGCAAGAACGCGGACGACGCCGACGACGTGCTTCAAGACACGCTGCTCGCGATAGCGGAGCACCTGCCGGAGTTCGAGGGTCGCTCGTCCCTGCGAAGCTGGGCATTCGCGCTGACGCGGAGCGCGTGCGCGCGGCGGCGGCGCGGGCTCAAGAACAAGCCTCACGTCCGCGATGATGCGAGCGACGTCGCAGATGCATCCGCATCGCCGGAGGATCGCGCCGCCGGTCGCGAGCTCGCGGGCGCTCTCTCGCGTGCGCTCGATGCGCTTCCCGAAGAGCAGCGCGAGGTCATCCTGCTCCGCGACGTGGAGGATCTCACCGCGCCCGAAGCGGCGGCTGCGATCGGCATCTCCGTCGACGCCGTGAAGAGCCGGCTTCATCGCGCGCGCTCGTCGCTGCGCACCGCGCTCGCGCCCGTGCTCGAACGCGACGCTCCGACCGCGTCGCCCACGTGTCCTGAAATCGCGCTGGTTTGGTCGCAGAAGCTCGAAGGCGATCTCAGCCAAGCCGATTGCGCGGTGATGGAAGAGCATTTGAAATCGTGCGGCGCGTGCAGCGCGGCGTGTGACGCGCTTCGGAGCGCGCTCGCGTCGTGCAAGACATCGGCGAGGGCGGACGTGCGTCCCGAAGTGCACGCGCGCGTGAAAGCCGCGGTCGCCGCGTGGGTGTCAATGCGCGGATGAAATCACGGTGCTGACGACGTGAACGATCCCGCCGCCCACGAGGGGCCAGAGCGGGCTGATGCGGAAGCGGATGACGACGAGCGCGGACACGACGACGATCGCGACGGCGAGCCATCCGTCGATGCTCGCCCGACCGAGGCTCACGGTGGCCGCGCCGAGCATTCCGATCACGACGGGCGCGAGCGCGCGCAACGCGCTTTCGACGATGCGGCTCTGGCGGAAGCGCTCGACGGAGTGTCCGACGGCGAGCGCGACGGCGACCGCGGGCGCGAACATCGCGATCGTCGCGACGAGCGCGCCCGCGAGCCCTCCGACGCGGTAACCGATGAACGTCGCGCAAATCGCCACGGGTCCTGGCGTGATTTGTCCGAGCGCGACCGCGTCGGCGAACGTCTTCGAGTCGAGCCAGTGTTGCTCGACGACCACCGTGTGCTCGATCGCGGGCACCATCGCAAGACCGCCGCCGAACGTGAGCACGCCGATCGGAACGAACACGCGCACGAGCCCGACGAGCGCGCCGGCGCCAGCGCCAAAGAGCACGACGAACGCGGCGACGCTGTGAAGTCGCTCGCTCTTCGGGCGGCTCGTCACGCTCGGGCGACGCGACGCCGCGCAGCGACGCCGAACGCGACCGCAGCTGCCGCGACCACCGGCTCGCTCACGACGCGCAAGGAGAGAAGGAGCGCGCACGCGAGCGCAGCGACGATGTCCCATCGATTGCGCAGCGCGCTCCGCGCGAGATCGACCGTGGTGGCCGCGACGACGCCGACCATCGCGCTCGCCATGCCATCGAAGAACGGCGACAGACCCGGCGTGCGTCGCATCAGCGAATACGCCGCGGCGCACGCCGTCATCAGCACCGCGCTCGGCACGAGAAACGCCGTCGCAGCGGCGATGCCACCGCGCAAGCCGCCCATGCGTTGGCCGAGGAGCGCGAGGAGCGTCGTCGCGGGAGTTCCCGGCAGGCTCTTCGAAAGCTCAGCGAGCTCGAGGAACTCGGCGGCGTTCACCCATTTGCGGTCTTCGACGAGCTCGCGGCGCAGCTGAGACAGCACCGAGTAGCCGCCGCCGAACCCGGCGACGCCGTAGAAAAGCGCGAGGCGCACGATCGCGCGCAGCGACACGTTCGGTTTCTGACTTTGTCCGCTCAAAGCCCCTTGCACGCCTTTGGAAGTGGCACGTCTTGGAGCACGGGCGCAAGCAGTTGCTCGAGCTTGGGCGCGTCACCCGTTCCATCGAACGCCGCGACGACGCCGTCGCAAACATCCGCCGCCTGCCCCGCCGCCAGCTGCGATTGCTTCCGAAGAGCCTCGCAACATGCGCGAAGCGGATCTTTCGCAGCAGCGCGTTGCGGCGGCGGCGCCGTGAGGTCGAGAGGCGGAAGCGCAGACGATGTCGCCGCAGACGGCGCCGAAGACGCACTCACGATCGGTGCCACGGCGACGGACGCGCTCGGACTTGCGGAGGCGGTCGTCGTCGCGGTGTCGGAAGCATCGGAGCGCTTGCATGCCCCGGTGAGCAGCACGAGCGCGAGAACGCGTGGACACATGCCGCGCACGAGAGCAATCGCCGTACCATCACCCGTGCGTACGAGGGCGGAGTCGCCAGATGTGGAAGCGTCGCCGCGCGTTGGCGTGGAAGTAGATGAACCCGTCGCGCCCCCACGACGGGTGACACGCGTGATGGTCGCCTTCGGTGAGCTGCACGAGACCCGAGCCATCGCGGATCACGGCGAACAAGTTGGCTTGCGTACCGCCGATCGTCTCCGTGCACCGAGCAGAACGCGATCGTTTTTCCGTCCGGCGAGAATGTCGCCGGTCGTCGTCGTCGGGACCTTCCGTGATTTGCGTCGCGTCGCTTCCGTCCGCGCGCGACATGAAGATGTGCGCATGTCCTTCGATCATCCGCGAGTACGCGATGCCGCCGCGCCGTCGGGGCTCCACGCGGGCTTCGTCCCCCGCCCGATCACCTTCAATGCCGCTGCCGAGGAGATCGGAATCACGCCCAGCGCTCGATCGAACGCCGGCGCGCGTCGGGCCAACCGGATTTGGAACACGTGAGACTCGTCAGCGACATCGCGACCGAGCTTGCCGTTCGGCGAGACCGCGGGCTGCGACGCAGCGAACGCGAAGTCGCCGACGTCCGCGAGGAAGCACATTGCCGTTCGCGTCCCCGATGCCGAACGTCTGCACGATCTCCGAGCGCGTTCCATCGACGAACACGAGCCACGACCCGTCCGGCATCCAAGCCGGCTCGGATGCGAGCGCATCGGTCGCCGTAGAGCACGCGGCGGCGAGCCGAGCGACATCACCTCGACGCGTCGTCGCCGATCGTTCGAGCGACGCGTCGAAGGCGACGGCTTGGCCATTCGGCGCGACCGCAGGATCGAACTCGTTCACGCTCGAGCGCGTGACTTGCTCGAGCGAGCTCGCCGCCTCGGTCGTCGTCAGCGGCCTCAGCGACGCTGCCGCAACCGAAGACGCGACAGCGAAAGGACGCAAATCGATCGTCGCGGCGCATCGTCAGCCTCCGTACGGGTTTCCGTTGTTGGCAGCTCACGCTCGCGATCTGCCGGCGCGGCGCATCGTCGGACCAGCAGTGCCAGGGAGAACGGCGGTCTGGAACCCGGGCACGCTGCGGGAAGAGCCAGTTCGGAAGCTTCGACTAGTCGCCGAGCAGGAATGTCGTTCCCGTCCCGCCGAGTTTCCCGAGCGCGTCGTAGGCGTGCATCATGACCTGGTTCGTCGTGATGTTCGCCGCGGCGCCTCCTCCTCGGCCGCATCGGCCTTCGCGAGCGCGAAGCTGCGCCGTCCGCTTCGCCTCTCGCTTGCGTCACGCGCGTCGCCGCATCCGCCTCCGCCTTCATCTTGTCGATTTGCGCCTGCTCGATCGTGAGCTTGCTGCTCGGCCTTCTTGTTGCGCAGCTCGGAGTCGATCCGGAACTTCTCCTCGTCGGTGTCCTTTTGGATCTCGATCTTCTTCACGTCGAGCTCGGTCAGCGCTTCGAGCTTCTGCTGCTCGCGCTTGGGCCTGGAGCTCGAGCTTCTTCTGCTCGGTCTGCGCGGCGAGCTCGGTCTTCTTGTGCGCGGCGCGCGTCTCGATCTCTTCGGTCTGGAGCTCGATCTGCGCCGCTTCTGCGAGGCCGCGTTGTTCTCGAGCGAGCTGCTTCTTGGCGAGCGTCTCCTCTTGCGAGACGACGCGCTCGCGCTGCGACTTCGAGGATCTTCGGATCGTAGGTCACCTTCTCGATGAGGACGCTCGAGACCTCGATGTGCTTGCCCTGGAGGCGATCGGCGCAGCTCCTTCTCGATCTCATCCTCGATCGTCCGTTCTTCCTCTGCAGGTCTTGATACGACGTGTGCGCGAAGACGCCGATCGCCGCGCTGCGGAACTCGGGGCCGATGACCTCGTCGAAGTAGTTGGGGCCGATCTCGGTGTCGAGCAGGTAGAGCTCGGACACGATGGGCCGATACGCGACCGCGATGTGCAGATCGAGCGGCAGTCCCTCCTTCGAGAGCGCGTGGATCGCTTCCTTCGACGTCGAGTAGGTCACGTCGAAATCGTCGACGCGCGGACACTTGGTCTCCGGAGTCCAGAACGGACACGCGAGACGATACCAGCCCGGTTGCAGCACTTCGTGCTGGATGCCGCCGTTGCTCGGATCGAAGAGCAACGCGCGGTGGCCGGGTTGAACGAGCGCGCCGGCGCAACCCGTGCTCGTCGCGCCAAGAACCGCGATGAGCAGCGAACCCAGGACCGATGACTTCGACATGACGAACCTTCTTTCTTTGATCACGTGTGATGAGGCGGTCCGACTGCATCGAGATCGACGCCGTCGAGCCACCCTGCGAGGTTGCGCCCGACTTCCATCATGCAGCCGTAGATGATGGGCGCACCTTTGTCCGGAGCGACGATGCCGCCTTGCCGACAGCTCGTCTGCGTTTGCGCGAGGTAGTCGTTGCCGGAGCGAGCGCGCAGCGTCGCGCGCACGCCGAACGAAACGACGAGGCGGTCGCCGTCGTATTGCGCGTCGGCGTTGATCAGCTCGACGAAGAGCTCCCAGCCCTCACCGCTCCCGCGTTTGTGTGCGTCGCCCCATGGAACCGTGGCCGACGCGATCGAGTGACCGAACGCCGTCTCGACGTCGGCGTAGACGACGCCCGAGCCGCGCACGCGAATCGGGTCTTGCACGGCGGTGGAGCGCGTGACGACGCGAAGCGGCGCCATCGTCGGATGGGTGAGCGGAATTCCGGCGGCGCTGAGGAGCGGCACCATCTCCGAAGAGCCGCTGCACGCGCACGCAAGCGCACTGCACGAGATCAACACCGCGAAGGCTCGTCGTGTTCGCATCGATCACGAGTCATTGCAGTGCTCGTGCCGCGTCGAAGTGCGCGAGAGCACGGCGCACGCGGCGGCGAAAATGGAATTTTTCCCCGAGTCGCGGAACGCTTTCCGGACCGCGTCAGCGCTCGCGCGGCGGAAGGAGCTGCTGGAGCTGCCACGCTTGGACGTGGAGCCGGCGCTCGGCATCATCGAGCGTGTCGCGGAGACGTGTGATGAGCACCGCTGCCACGGCGACCAACCCAAGGCTCGCGGCGAGGAGCAGCGCGTGCGTCGCGACGGGGTGGAAGTCGAGCATGCCTTGGAGGATCGTCACGCGACCATCGCGGAAGTTGTAGAAGCGCGCGACGTGCGCCCAGTCGAGAGCGGCTGGCACGAGAATCGTGAGCGCACCGAGCGTGATGATGAACGCACGCCACCTTTTGCCCGATACGAGCAACCAGACGATCACGTTGATCACGGCGAGCGTCGGAACGAGGACATAGGGCCCACACACCACACATGTCACCGATGCGGCGGCGGCCGTCGCGACGAGCCCGCTCGCGCGCCACCCGCTCGATGCGCGGCGCATCGCGACGTACGCAAGCACCGCCGCGAGCGCCCAGACGATGCTCGCGATGACGGCGGTGCGTTCGCTTCGCACGCCCATCCAAAATCCAAACGGAACGAACGCAAACCACGCGAGGTAACCGAAGAGCGCGCCCTTCGCCGTCGCCTTCTCCATCGCCCTCGCCTCCATCAGCAGCGCGGCGCGCACCTCGGCGGGCATCTCTCGCGGCGGCCGCGTGAGCAAACGGACGAGCGTTTCGGAAGCAGCGGAGTTCCTTGGGTCGAGCGCGAGAGCTCTTGCCGCCTCTCGAAGCGCCGCGCTGCGATCACGGGCGTCTTCGGTTTCGATGGCACGCGTCGCCGCAACGACCGACACCCGCGCGTGTTCTTCCGCGAGCTCTCGCCGTCGCACGACGTCGCGATCGCCATCGAGGAAACGTTCGAGCGCGTCGACCATCTCGCGCACGCTCTCGAAGCGGTCGTCGCGATCGAGCGCGACGGCCTTGACGCAAATCTCGTCGAGCTCCGGCGGCACGTCCGGATCGAGGCGAGACGGCCGCGCATCGACGGGCGACTGCGTCGAGGCGATCGTGGCGACCAGGGTCGGCGCGGCGTGCAGCCTCTCGAGACAGAGAAGCTCGAAAAGGATCGCGCCGAGCGCATAGACGTCGGCGCGCGCGTCGACCTCGACGTCACCGCGCATCTGCTCGGGTGCCATGTAGCCGATCGTCCCCATCGTCACGCCGGCGAGCGTGGTCGTCTCCGTTTCGGGTGGCGGCGCTACGGGTCGCGCGCCGTCGACGTCGCGTGCGCCAACGACCTTTGCGATTCCCCAATCGAGCACGTAGACCTCGCCAAAGTCGCCGAGCATCACGTTGCTCGGCTTCAAGTCGCGGTGGACCACGCCGCGCGAGTGCGCGAACGCAACCGCCTGGCACGCGCTCGCGAACGCCGTGAGCAACCTGCGCCGACCATATTGCTGCGTCGCTTCCGCGCCTGCCTCGCGCATTTCGGCGATGATCTGCTCGAGCGTCGCTCCGTGAACGCGCTTCATCGTGAAATACGGCACCCGTGCGGCGTCGATACCGAGATCGTAGACGGGCACGATCGATGGGTGCTCGAGCTGGCCTTGTACGCATGCCTCGCGAAGGAAGCGGTTGTGAAAATCCGTCCGCGCGTTGCGCTCGCTGCGCAGCGTCTTCATGGCGATCTCTCGGCCGATGCGTCGATCGAAGACGAGATGGACGATCCCCATGCCACCTTCGCCGAGCGTTGTCTCGGTCGAGTAGCGCGCCAGGGCGTCCGCGATCGTCGCGCGCGGCTCCGACTCGGTCGAGGGTCCACCATCTCGAAACGTCCAGCCCGCGTCCTGCTCGGGAATGCGAACGAGCGTGGTGGGTTTCTCGCGCATCATTCGTCGGGCTGTGGCTCCGCGGAGAGGAGCTTCGCGAGCGTCTTCACGTCGATGTCGAGGACCTCGGCGGTCTGCGTCTTCGTCGCGCCGAGCTTCTCGAAGACGTACGCGGCGTAGCGTCGCTGAAGATCGCGCATCGGAAGCACGGGACCGACGAACGAGAAGTTGCTCGACGCGGGCGCACCGATCACGTTCGGCAAATCGGAGACGTCGGCTTCTTCGTCGCGCGAGAGCAAGACGACGCGCTCGATCACGTTCTCGAGCTCGCGCACGTTTCCGGGCCATTCGTGCGCCATCAAGCGCTCGAGCGCGTCGGTGCGAGAACCGCTTCACCGGCGAGCTCGGGTGCCGCGCCTGCGACGCGGCGAGAAAACGTCGCGACGAGCAGCGGCAGATCCTCGCGACGATGCCGAAGCGCGGGTATCTCGATGCACGACGACGTCGAGGCGGTAGAGGAGGTCCTGGCGGAACGCGCCGCCCGCGACGCGCGTCGCGCAGGTTGCGGTGCGTCGCCGCGACGATGCGCACGTCGACGGGGCGCTCGGTGTCCGCGCCGAGCGGGCGCACGACGCCGCGCTCGATCACGTCGAGCAACTTCGCCTGGAGCGGCAGCGCCATTTCGCCGATCTCGTCGAGCAAGAGCGTGCCGCCGCTCGCTTGCACGAAGAGGCCGTCGCGGCTCTGCGTTGCGCCGGTGAACGCGCCTTTGCGGTGTCCGAAGAGCTCGCTCTCGAGCAGCGTTCTCCGGGAGCGCCGCGCAGTTCACCGTGACGAACGGCGCCGCTGCGCTTGCTCTCGGCGTGGATCGCGCGCGCGAGGAGTCCTTTGCCCGTGCCCGTCTCGCCGAGAATGAGGACGGGCGCGTTCGCCGCGGCGACGCGCGCGGCGAAGTCGAAGACGCGCTGCATCGACGTTGCTCGCGCCGACCATCATCTCGCAGCGCAGAAGCGATCGCGCATCGCGATCTCGAGGCTCGCCGCGCGCGCGCGAAGGCGCGCTTCGTCGATCGCGCGACCGAGAAATAGATCGAGCTCGTCGATCTTGAAGGGCTTGGTGAGGTAGTGGTAGGCGCCGCGACGGATGGACTCGACGGCCGTGTCGATCGCGGAGAACGCAGTCATCACGATGACGGGGCGCTCGGGCGCGATCTTGCGCGATTGCGTGACGAGCTCGAGCCCGTCGATTCCGGGCATTCGCATGTCGGTCAAGATGGCGTCGAAGGACTCCCCCAACTTGGCGACCGCGTCGCTGCTCGACGAGATCGCCACGGCGTCGTAACCGCGATCGGTCAGGCCTTCGACGATCGCACTGCACATGTCTCGATCATCGTCGACGATCATCACTCGCTTCATCTCGTCTGCTCCTTCGATTCGACGTTGGCGGCGAGGACCTCGAATCGCGCCTCGGTTCCGCCTTCGGCACGCGGCCGAATCAGGAAGCGACCTTGGTGATGCTTGGCAATTTCGTTCACGATGGCGAGTCCGAGTCCCGTTCCGACGCCATCAGGCTTGGTCGTGAAGAATGGTTCGGTCGCGCGCGCCGCGACGTCCTGGCTGATTCCCCGTCCGTCATCGCCGACACAGAAACAGATGCGCTCCGAGTCGAGCCGTACGACGAGTTGCACGCGCTGACCGGGCGTGCTCGCGTCACACGCATTCAAGAGCAAGTTGACGAGCGCCTGCTCGAGGAGCTGTGGCTCACCGAACACGTCGAGCGCCCGAGGCGAATCGCGGACATCGAGCTCCACGCGCGCCGCAGCAAAGCGATGTTCGACCATCTTCAGCGCCGACGCGAGCAACGCGCGCACTTCGACGCGCGTTTGCGCGCGCGCCTCGCCGCGCGCGAGCGCAAGGAAGCTGTTGACGATTCCGCGGATCTTCTCCGCTTGATCCAGGATCGAGGCAGCGCTGCGTGATGCGCGCTCGTCGGACGCGACGCGTTGCGCGAGCATGTCGGCACGAGTCGCGATTACGCCGAGCGGCGTTGCGATTTCGTGCGCGATGCCCGTCGCGAACGCACCCATCGTCGCGAGCTTGTCCGCGCGTGCGAGGCGCTCTTCCCCCTCCTTCTCGATCTCACGCACGAGCAGCGTGCGCTCGAGCGCGTCTTCCTTTCGTTGGATGCGCAGGGCGACGCCGCCGAACCCGCCGACGAGCAACGCCGCGAGCACGATACCGAGCACCAACCGGCTCTGCGCGCGGGTCTCGCGGTCGCGCACGCGAAGCGCGGTCGCGACGACGGCGACCGCACGACCATCATGCGTTCGCGCAATGCCAGCGACCGCCATTCGCGCGGGCAGTCCCATCGCGGCCGCCTCCCCTCGCGACAAACGCCATGTCTGCTCGCCGCGCTTGATCGCCTGCGAGATCGGTTCGCTCTCGACGCGTAATCCATCTGGGCGATAGAGGCCATCGTCACGGCTCTGAAGCACGATGAGAGAACCGGGTTCCTCGATCTTCACGATGGCGCGCTGGTCGCTTCCGTCGAGTCTGGCCGCGACAGCAGCGGCGAGCGCAACTTGCTCGCGCGCGAAATCGGCGAGCGCAGCCGTCGCCTCGCGACGCGCGTCCATGTAGAGGATGCCGCTGACGAAGGTGACCGCTAGGAGGATTGCGCCGAGAATCAGGAGACTCCGCCTCGTCGCCCAGCCGTCGAGCCCGCGGTGAAAGTCGCGACGCGGTCGTGCGACATGGGTTGCGTTGTCGATCGCGCCCATCATGTCGGTTGCTCGACGGCGATCGCGTGATTCGTCGCGTCTTCCTCTCGCGTCTCGACTTTCGCGAACAACATGAACATCACGGGCACGAGGAACAGTGAAAGGAAGGTCGACGACGTCAGCCCTCCGACGACCGCGAGCGCGAGTGGTTGATTCGCCTCGGAACCCTGCTCGAGCGCGAGCGCCGTGGGCACGAGGCCAATCACCGTCGCCAGACTCGTCATCGCGATGGGTACGAAACGCGAGCGCGCGGCCGCGACGATTGCATCGACCTTCTCGATGCCCTCGTTGAGGCGGCGATTCGCGTCATCGACGAGCAGGATGCCGTTCGACACCGCGATGCCGATGACCATCAAGATTCCCATGAGCGCGGTGATCGAGAAGCCCTGACCCGCGCTCATCAGCGCGAGCACGATGCCGACGAGCGACACCGGAATCGTAAAGAGCATGACGAATGGCAAGCGCAGCGACTTGAACTGCGACGCCATGATCATGAAGACGACCATGACGGCGAGCGCGAGCGCGAGGCCGAGACCGGAGAACGTCGTGCGCATCAGCTCGATCTGGCCGACAAAGCTCCAATCGATGGCGTGCGTGTGCACGCCGGCGTGGAGCGCCTTCTCGAGATCGCTCGCAACCGATCCGATGTCGCGACCTTCCGTCTGCATGTAGATGTGCGCTGCTCGCTGAAGTTGGTTGCGCTCGACGGCGATCGGGCCCACCGAGCGGTGCACGTCGGCGTATGCGCCGACCGGAACGGGCTTTCCGTTCTTCCCGATCAAGACCGGCAGCTGCGCCAGCGCGTTGATGTCCGGGACCTTCGCGTTGTCGTAATACGACACGACGTAATACGACTGACCGTTGTTCGGATCGATCCACACGCTCGGTGTGTTGATGTTTCCAAGCGTCGCTTCGAGCGTCGTCTGCGCCGCGTCGCGCGCCGTGACGCCGACGATGCCGGCGCGCATTCGGTTCGTGTCGACGCGGATCTCCGGGTAGTCCATTTCGAGCGACGTCCACACGTCGCGCACGCCGGGAACGGTGCGTGCGACTTCGGCGACGGCGCGTGCGCGCGTGTCGAGCTCGTCGAGGTTGTCGCCGCGAACCTCGACGACGACGGGAGCGATGTAGCCGTTCGCGAACACGCTCGCGACGAGCCCGCCGGGCCACTGCAAGAAGTCGACGCCGGGATAGCGCCGGTTGAGAATCGTTCGAACCTGATCGGCGATTTCGCGTTGGCCGAGCTTGCGGTTTTCCGGCGGGACGAGCTGCAGGCGAATGAACCCCATGTGTGGGCCCCAGTTCGGGCTCGACATCGCCGAGCGTGCGTTGTTCGGCGACCCGACGTTCGTGAGAACGAGTGTCACGAGGCCCTTGGGGAGCTCGCGCTCGAGCGTCGCGCCCATCTCGTCGATGCGCGCCGACGCTTCTTCCAGCGACGTCCCCGCCGGCAAGCGCACGTAGATGCGCTCCATCGACTCGTCGATCTCGGGAAAGAACGTGCTCGGCAAGTGCGACGCCACGAGCCCGCTCGCGATGACGAGCACGGCGGACGCGGCGATGACGGCGCGTCGAAAAGGGAGAACGCGACGAAGGGCGTGCGAGTAGCGCTCGGCGAGCGCGTCGATCGCCATCTCGATGCGGTGCATGACTTTGCTCTTCGCGCCGTGCCGCAAGAAGTACCGACACGCGACGGGCGTCACGCAAATGCTCACGAAGTACGACGCGGTCATCGCGACCGCGACGGTGAGCGCGAGCGGAGCGAAGAGCTTCTGCGCGAGGCCCGCAAGCAGGAGCACGGGAAGGAGCACGGCCATCGTCGTCAGCGTCGAGGCGAGGACGGGAAGTGCGACGGCGTTCGTGCCGTCGAGGGACGCACGGAAATTGGATTGACCCATGCGTTGGTGGCGGTGAATCGACTCGAGGACGACGACGGCATCGTCCACTAGCCTCCCCATCGCGAGCGTGAGCCCGCCGAGCGTGAACGCGTTGAGCGTTTGTCCGGACGCGTAAAGAACGATGAGGGTGATCGCGAACGAAAGCGGGATCGCGACCGAAACGATCGCAGTGCCGCGAACGCTCTGCAGGAAGACGAGGATGACGACCGAGATGAGCACCAGCGCCTGCACGACCTCGCGCCGCAGACCGTCGTAGCTCGTGCGCACGAACGTCGACTGGTCGAAGACGGGTTGGACCTGCACGCCCGGCGGAAGGTCCTTCAAGTTCGCGACGGCTTTTTTCACCGCGTCGACGATCTCGAGCGTGTTGCCGCCCGGCACGCGAAGGACGTTCAGGTAGACGGCGTTCTCTCCGCCGACGGCGACGGCTTGCGTCTCCGGTGCGCCGCCATCTTCCACGCGCGCAACGTCGCGGATGTGAACGGGCGCGCCGTTGTGCACTTTGATCAGCGCGTCGCCGATGGCGCGCACGCGCGAGGGCACGGCGTTCGTGTAGACGTTTGCGTCGAAGCGCGGTGCGATGAGCTCTCCCGACGGGAGCAGCGCGTTCGATTCGTGCACCGGCATCCGCGACGTCACCCGACGTGATGCCGCGTGCCTGCGCGCGACCGGATCGATGACGACGTTGATCTGGCGCTGGCGCCCACCGTTGATCGACGCGCTCGCGACGCCGGGAATGCCTTCGAGGATCGGCTCGATGTAGTTCAGCGCGTAGTCGTAGAGCTGCGGGCCCGATGAACCCGCCGCCCGACACGGCGACTTGCACGACAGGCGCGTTCGACGGGTCGTATTGCAAGACGAACGGCGGGAGCACGCCGAGCGATTTCGGCACCGCGGCCATCGCGAACGCGACCTGCTGCTGCACCAGCGTCTGCGCGGCGTTGAGATCCGTGCCCCATTTGAGCCAGACGTAAACGATCGACAGGTTGTTGCGCGAGACGCTCTGGACGTGATCGACACCCGGCGTCGCGCTCACGTATTTCTCGATGCGCCACGTCAGCGTCTTCTCGACGTCCTTTGGTCCTAGGCCGGGCGCCATCGTCCCGACGACGAGCACCGGAGGCGTGAGCTCTGGGAACGTGTCGACGCTCATGCGCGGCGTCACGACGATCGCGAAGACGATGAAGGCGAGCGACGCCATCAACACCGCGATCGGATTGCGGAGCGACAGCGCGGTCATGCGGGCTCCACCACGTGCCCTGGCGCGTGCGCAGCTTCTTCCTCTCGGAGCTTCAGGTCGCGCGAAGAAGAGGAACATCACCGGAACGAGGAAGAGCGAAAGGATCGTCGACGACGTGAGCCCGCCGACGACCGCGAGGGCCAGCGGCTGATTCGCCTCGGATCCGTGCTCGAGCCCCATCGCCGTCGGAATGAGACCGATGACCGTCGCGAGGCTCGTCATCGCGATCGGCACGAAGCGCGAGCGCGCGGCGGCGATGACCGCTTCGAGCTTGTCGACTCCCTCGCGCAATCGCCGAGCGGCGTCGTCGACGAGCAAGATGCCGTTCGACACCGCGATGCCGATGACCATCAGGATCCCCATCAATGCGGTGATGGAGAAGCCCTGACCCGCGGCCATCAAAGCGAGCACGATGCCGACCAGCGACACGGGGATCGTGAAGAGCATGACGAACGGCAAGCCGCAGCGATTTGAACTGCGACGCCATGATCATGAAGACGACCATCACCGCGAGGCCGAGCGCGAGCCCGAGCCCCGAGAACGTGGTTCGCATCAGCTGCACCTGACCGACGAAATCGAACTTCAGGTGATCCGTTCGCGGGTCGGCTTTGAGCGCCTTCTCGAGATCGTTGGCGACCGATCCGATGTCGCGGCCTTCCGCCTGCATGAGAATGTGCGCCGCGCGTTGGAGCTGGTTTCGCTCGACGGCGATCGGCCCGACGGACCGACGGACCGCACCGTACGAGCCGAGCGTCACCGCACGCCCGGTGTCGCTCACGCGGACGGGGATCTGCGCGAGCGCTTGCGTGTCGAGGACGTGTGCTCCGTCGTACGACGTGACGACGTAATACGACTGGCCGTTGCTCGCATCGATCCACACGCTCGGCGTGTTGATGTTGCCGAGCGTGGCCTCGAGCGTCGTCTGCGCGGCGCTGCGCAGCGTGACGCCGACCATGCCCGCCTTCTCGCGATCGGTCTCGACGCGGATCTCGGGATAGTCGACTTGCAGCGACGAGCGGACATCGCGCACGCCCGGGACGGTGCGCGCGACTTCGGCGATGGCGTCGGCCTCGGACGCGAGCTCGTCCAGCTTCTCGCCACGAACCTCGATGACGATGGGCGCGATGTATCCGTTCGCGAACACGCTGGCGACGAGACCGCCCGGATATTGAAGCGTCTCGACGCCGGGGAAATCGTGCCCGAGGATCTCTCTCGCACGCGCAGCGATCTCGCCTTGCGACATCTTGCGCTTCTCCGGATCGGCGAACGCGAGCCGCAAGAATCCGGTATGCGGACCGACGTTGGGGCTGACGATCGCCGAGCGCGCGTTCTGCGGCGTCCCGATGTTCGCGATGACCATCTCGACGGTGCCTTCCGGCAGCTCCTTCGAGAGACGCCGTCCCATCTCGCTCAGCTTCGCCGCCGAGTCCTCGAGCGACACCCCTGGCGAGAAGCGCACGTAGACCATGTCCATCGACTCGTCGATTTCGGGGAAGAACGTGCTCGGTAGTCGCGCGGCCACCTGCGCGCTCGCGACGACGAGCAGAAGCGAAGCCCCGACGATTGTCCAGCGGAATGCGAGCGCTCGGCGCAGCGCGCGCGCGTAGGCGTCGGCGAGCGCATCGATGGCGTGCTCCACCATCTTGCCGACGCGCCCGTGCTCCGAGTGTCCAAGCACGTAACGACACGCGACGGGCGTGACCGCCATGCTGACGAAGTACGACGCCATCATCGCGACTGCGACGGTGAGCGCGAGGGGCGCGAAGAGCTTCTTGGCGAGACCCGCGAGGAGAAGGACCGGAAGGAGCACGGCCATCGTCGTCAGCGTCGATGCGAGGACGGGCAGCGCGACGGCGTTTGCGCCTTGGAGCGCGGCTTCCTTGGTGCTCAAACCGAGACGTTGATGGCGGTGGATCGATTCGAGCACGACGACTGCGTCGTCGACGAGCCGTCCCATCGCGAGCGTGAGCCCTCCGAGCGTGAACGCGTTGAGCGTTTGCCCCGAGGCGTAGAGAACGATGAGCGTGATCGCAAACGAAAGCGGAATCGCGACCGAAACGATCGCGGTGCCACGCACGCTCTGCAAGAACACGAGAATGACGAGACCGATCAGGACGAGCGCCTGGATGATCTCTTTTTTCAAACCGTGGTACGTCGTGCGGACGAACGTCGACTGATCGAAGTAGGCCTTGACCTCCATCCCTGGCGGCAGGTCTTTCAAGTTCGCGACGACCGCCTTCACAGCGTCGACGATTTGGATCGTGTTGCCGCCCGGAATGCGAAGAACGTTGAGGTAGACGGCGTCCTGGCCATTGACGGACACCGACTGAGTCGGTGGTGTACCGCTGTCCTCGACGCGCGCGACGTCGCGGATCAGCACTGGTCTACCGTCTTCCACTTTGACGGGCGCCTCGCCGATCGTGCTGACTTTCGGCGGGATTGCGTTCGTGTAGACGTTCGCGTCGAACTTCGGCGAGATGAACTCGCCCGACGGAAGTAGCGCGTTCGACTTCGCCACCGCGGCTGCGATGTCCGTCGACGTCACGTTCCGCGCTTGTGCCTTCGACGGATCGACGACGACGTTGATTTGGCGCATGCGGCCGCCGTCGGGCGCGGCGCTCGCCACGCCGGGAATGCCTTCGAGCAGCGGCTCGATGTTGTTGAACGCGTAGTCGTAGAGCTGCGGACCCGTGTAACCGGCGCCCGTCACGACGACTTGGACGACAGGCGCGTTCGACGGGTCGTATTGCAAGACGAACGGAGGAAGCACGCCGAGCGATTTCGGGAACGGCAGCCATCGCGAACGCGGCTTGCTGCTGCACGAGCGTCTGCGCCGCGTTGAGATCGGTTCCCCACTTGAGCCACACGTAGATGATGCTGAGGTTGTTGCGCGAGACGCTCTCGACGTGATCCACGCCGGGCGTCGCGCTGACGTATTTCTCGAGGCGCCACGTGAGCGTCTTCTCGACGTCCTTCGGTCCGAGCCCAGGCGCGAGCGTTCCGATGATGAGCACCGGCGGCGTGAGCTCGGGAAACGTGTCGACGCTCATGCGCGGCGTCACCACGCCGGCGAAGACGACGAGCGCGATGCACACCATGAGCACCGCAATCGGGTTGCGAAGCGACAACCCGGTCACTGCGAGCCTTTGGGCGCGGGCGCCGGCGCGTCGTCGCCGACCTTTGCCGTGACTTTGTCGCCGTCTTCCAAGAGCGCGCGTCCTTCCGCGACCACTTGGGTCCCGGGAGCGAGCTTGGTCTCGAGATAGAGCTGCCCTTGGGCCTCGCCTTTCACGATGAACGTCTTCTGGCGCGCGACATCGCCGTCGAGAACGAAGATGGATGCCTTCGCTCCGCGGAGCGTCGCGACGTAGAGCGGGACTTCGGTCGCCGGGACGGGATCACCGACGTCGATGTGCACTTCGCCGGTCGTGCCCACGGGAATCTGCCGTTGCTGATCGACGAGGTCGACCTCGAAATGAACGGTGCGCGTCGATGCATCCGCGGCCGGAGCGCGGCGAGTGATGGTCGCCAGAATGTCGCGACCGGTCGCGAGGATGTGGATGGTCACCTTCGTCTCCGGCGCCACCACGTCGAAGTCGACTTCGGGTGCGTCGGCCGTCATGCGGATCGTGCTGCGATCGACGGCGGTCACGATCGATGTCCCCGGTCGCACGAAGGCGCCCGGATCGATCGCGCGGCGCGAGATCTCACCGTCGAATGGCGAGCGAAGGATGCAGTCGTTGACCTCGAGCGTGCTGCTCGCGAGCTTCGCGCGCTCGGCTTGGAGCTGCGCGAGCTCCGCGTCGCTCCGCGCGGTCGCTTGAATGACGTCGCTCTCGGCGATGTATCCTCCGTCGAGCAGGGCCTTCTTGCGCGCCGCCTCGTCGGCGATCGCCTTTTGCCGCGCGTCGATGGCGCGGGCCTGACTTGCTATCGCCTGCGTCGCGGCGTTCGTGCTCTTGCAATCGAGCGTAGCTAGCACTTCGCCGCGCCGCACGACGGCGCCGGGACGCACGAGAACGGTGTCGACGTACGCCGCGACGAACTGCGGGCCCACGTCCGCGAGCACCCATGGCTCGAGCGTTCCGATGTACGTACGCGACGGGCGATAGGTCGCGGCCTTCGCGAGGACAACCGTGACGGGTTTCGCGCTCGACGAGAGAGCGACCTTGTTCGTTTTCGCTTCGGCGCGGAGCATCATGATCCCACCGAGCAGGAGCACGACGACGACGATGCCGACGATCGCGAACAAGACGATGGGCTTGCCTCGCGTCGACGTTGACTGAGCTTCGATCAGCTCGCTCACTTGACGAGTCCTTCCGAGATGGCACGGCCTAGGGCCGCGCGTGCTTTGGCGAGGTCGAATTTTCCGAGCGCGAGTTGGATCTCCGCGTCTGTACGCAGCGCTTCGGCATCGGCGAGCTCGATCGCAGTGCCAAGCCCCGCTTTGAAGCGCGCGTCCGCTTGTTCGTAGTTCGCGATGGCGGCAGTCTCCGCGCGTTCGAGCCCAGGGAGCGCGTCGCGCGCGACCGTCACCGCGATGTACGCACGCGCGACGTCCGCCGAGAGGGTTTGTTTGATCGCCGCGATGTCTTCCTGGAGCGCGTCCTCTTGCGCGCGCGAGGCGCGCCCGCGCGCGACGACCGTTGGATCGTAGATCGGCCAAGAAAACACCAGACCGACGTCCCAGTTCGGAACCGTCGGAAGCCAGCCCGCGTAGTCAGCGGAGATGCCGTTCGTCGACGGTGCCGCGCCACCCGCGCGTCCCGACAACGTCGCCGTCGCGGACAGGTCGGGGCGCATCTCGGCGAACACGGCGCGCGTCTTCGCTTGCTGCGCGCGAAGCTTCGCCACCGCCGCTGCGAGACGCGGATCGCGCGCGGCCGCTTGATCGAGCGCCGTTGCGAGCGTCGGCGCGTCGCTCGCGTTCGGGAGCTCGCCGTTCGCGTCGAGCGTCAGCTCCGGTGCGCCCATCGAAGCCGCGAGCACCGCTTGCGAGACGGAGACGCCGCCGCGCGCGCGAATGCGCCCGATGTCGAAGCGCGCGAGATCGGCCTCCGCGCGCGTGAGCTCGATCGGCGGAAACAACCCCGACGCAACGCTCGCCTTCGCGAGATCACGATGCGCGCGTGTGCGCACGTACGCTTCGTCCGATGCCTTGAGCACGCCCTTCGCTGCGAGCACCGCGTAGAACGATTCTTCGACCCCGAAGTCCACATCGAGCGTCGCCGCGTCGGACGAGTGCCGGGCGACATCGACGAGCGCGTCTGCCGCGGCCGATTGCGCCGCGATGCGACCGAAGTCGAACACCTCCTGCCCGATCCCGATCGCCGCGAACGTCGAGCCGTACGGTTGCCAGCTCGCGTTCGATGCGTCGACGACTCGCGTGCCGCCGATGCGCGGAATGTCGAGGCTCGGAGACGTGATGTACTGACCCGTCGTGTTGTTCGCGGTGGCCGCGTAGATCTGCGCGGTCGCGCCGAGCTGCGGATACCACTGCGCACGCGGAATGGACGCCGCCTCTTTCGCCGCAGCGATTCGCGCGAGCGCGGCGCGCACCGACGGTTGATGCTGCCGCGCGTAGAGTCGCGCGTCGGCGAGCGTGACTGCGCGCGGCGCCACCTCTTGCGCGCTCGCGTGCGTCGCGGAGAGCAGCAGCACGGCGAAGCAGGACGAACGGATCACCATCGGTCATTGCGGTTAGCAAGCCACGCGCCGCGCGGGATTCCCGCATTCAAAGCGAGTCGAGAGGCGCGCAATGGGAAATTTTCCCATGCGGCGCCGGAAAACTTCCCTTGTCCGCGAGGCTTGCGCCCGCCTGCAACCAGTGCGTGTTTTGCTCGGGTCGTGCATCGGATTTACTCGCGCGGCATGGCCCTCGCAGGTGCGAAAGACATGGCAACCCGTTCAGAGCTCTTTCACGCCGCCGAACAACGGCACCAGTCCAAACGCGCAAAGAAGAAGGCCGCGGAGCATGCGACGAAGGGCGCGCGAATCAAGCGCTCGCTGCACGCACACTTGAACGAGCACGCCGCGAACAAGGCGACCGTTGCGCTCGAGCCGCGCCGCAAGGGACGTCCGTCGCGCAAGTCGAGTCGCAAGAGCGCGAACCGCTCGAAGTACGACGTGAACGTCGAGCTCCGCGGCGAGATGTCGAAGGCCACCCCGAGCGCGCGCTATCGAGGGCGCAAATGACTCCGAGCGTTTCCAACTACATGAATCGTCACATCGTCCATCTGCGATCGTCGGATCGGATCGAGAGCGCGCTGCGGCCGCTTTTGGATTTCGGTTTGACGGCCATGCCGATCCTCGATGACGAGCGTCGTCCCGTGGGAATGCTCTCGCTCCGCGACATCGTCGACACGCGCCAGGCCCACCCGAACGTCGTGACGAACGTTTGTACGATCGGCCAAGACGCTTCGCTCGAAGACGCCGCGCGCATGATGATGGACGACGAGATCCATCACCTCGTCGTGGTCGACGCGCGCGGCCTCGCCGTGGGAATGCTTTCTTCGGCCGACGTGATTCGCGGGCTCGTCGGCGCGGAGCCGAAACACTCGCCGTCGGTCATCCGCTTCACCACGCCATGAATCTCAAAGCCGACCTCTTGCGCGGACCGGAGAGGATCGAGCTGATCGAGACGCACATCTCGCTCGTGTTCTTGCACGAGCGCGACGTCTACAAGGTCAAGAAGCCCGTCGACCTCGGGTTTCTCGATTTTCGCACGATCGAGCAACGGCGCGCGGCGTGCGAGGCCGAAGTGCGACTGAACGCGCGCCTCGCGCCCGACGTGTACATCGACGTCGTTCCCGTTCGTCGTGATCGCGACGGCCACGCGTGCATCGGCGGCGACGGCGCCATCGTCGACTATGCCGTCCACATGGCGCGCTTGCCCGACGCTCGTCGCGCGGACGTGCTGCTCGCGCGTCACGCTCTCGACGGCGATGCGATCGACGCCATCGCGCAGCGACTCGCCGCGTTCCACGCGAGCACTCGCGCCGACGAACGAACGGCGAGCTTCGGAACGCAACGAGCGATTCGTGAGAACGTGGAGGAGAACTTCGCGCAGACGCGCGACACCATCGACGATTGTCTCTTCCGCGACGAAGCGCGCGAGCTCGAACGGTGGCAAGCCGCGTTCGTTCGCGATCACCAAGCGCTCTTCGAGAAGCGAATACGCGACGGGCGCATCAAAGACGGGCATGGCGACTTGCGGCTCGAGCACGTTTATCTGGACGATGCGCAGGGCGTCACGGTCATCGACTGCATCGAGTTCAACGACCGCTTTCGCTTCGCCGACGTGTGCGCCGACATCGCGTTCCTCTCGATGGATCTCGCGGCGCACGGACGCGTCGACTTGGCGGAGCGCTTCATCGCGACTTATGCGCGCGAGGCGAACGACTTCGAGCTCTATGCCCTCGTCGATTTCTACGAGAGCTATCGCGCGTTCGTGCGCGGCAAGGTCGCGACGTTCGTCGCGGCGGACGAGGGCGTCGATGTTCGCGCGCGCGAAAACGCGGCGGCGACCGCGCGACGCTATTTTCTTCTCGCGCTCGCTGCATCGCGAAAATCGCTTCTGCGCCCGATGGTCATCGCCGTCGGTGGCGTGATCGCATCGGGCAAGAGCACGATCGCAAGCGAGATCGCCGACGAAACGAGCGCGCCGGTCATCGAAGCGGATCGCACGCGAAAGGCGATGCTCGGCGTCGAGGCCACGCGGCGCGTGCGCGAGACGCCGTGGACCGGGGCCTACGATCCAGCGTTCACGGGTGAGGTCTACGCGGAGGTGCTGCGACGCGCGGCGGTCGTCTTGGAATCCGGGCGCCCCGTCATTCTCGATGCGTCGTTTCGCTCGCGCGACATGCGCCGCGCCGCGCGCGATCTGGCGCGCGCGCATCACGTCCCGTTTCGTTTCGTCGAATGTCGCGCGACGCCTGAAGTCTGTCGCGCGCGTCTCGTTCGTCGCGAACGCACCGGCGGCGTCTCGGATGGCAGGCTCGAAATATTCGATGCATTCTGCAAGCGTTTCGAGCCGGTCTCCGAGCTCGCGGACTACGAGCACATCGTCGTCGACACCACGCGCACCGTCAGCGAGAGCTCGAGCGCGCTGCGTGCGCGACTGGCGACGTGGCCGCTCGGCCTCGCCGGATGAACGCGCACGGTTTGCGATTTGGGACGCGCGAGATGCGGAGCCGTCACGGGTGTGGCCGTCGTTCGTCGGGCTCGTCCGCGACGTTGGGCTCGACGAGCCAGCGATCGTGCGGCTCGTCGTAGACGCCGCCCCGCTTCACGGCGCACTCGAAACACAAGAACGTTTCGTCGCTGATCGCAAACACGCGGTCGCTCGGGGCGATCGTCGCTCTGCAGTCGGCGCAATCCACGAGGGTCCGGTTTTCTGAACGGTGCATGACTCGCAGACGTAGCAAGGGGCGCGCCGCTGCAACGCTCGGGACGGCACGGTCCATGCGATGCCGTTCGATCGTGCGACACGCCTTCGAAGATCACCAAAGCGAAGTCCGGCTCCGCGTGGACGCCGAAACGCTCTCGGGCGTCTTCGAAGAAGCCGCGCGCGCTCTCTGCGAGCTCACGGCCGGCGATGTTCGTTCCGCCGACGCGAAGGCGGCGCGTAGAGTTTCGCTTCACGCGATCGATCGCGAAGCCCTCTTCGCCGACTGGCTCAACGAGCTCGTCTACTTGTCCGAGCGCTACAAAGAAGTCTTCCCCGACGTGCGCGTCGAGAGCGTCGACGACCACGATCTCGTCGCCACCGTGCGCGGCGTCGAGCCCAACGTGATCCTGACGCCCGTGAAGGCGGCGACGATGCACGATCTCCACGTCGACCGCAAAGGCGGAACATGGAGCGCGTCGATCGTCCTCGACGTGTGAACCCGATGAAGCTCGAACGCGTCGGCGAAGTCGTCTGGGAGCTCGGCAAGAACGCGCGCGCGGACATGAACGTGCCCGTGCGCGTCATCGCCGACGACGTGCTCATCGAGCAGATTCGCAGCGACAAGAGCCTCGAGCAGCTCGTCAACGTGGCGACGCTTCCGGGCGTCACGCGCGTCGCGGTGGGCATGCCCGACATGCACGAGGGTTATGGGTTTCCCGTCGGTGGAGTCGCCGCGACGAAGCTTCCGGACGGCGTGATCTCTCCGGGCGGCATCGGCTTCGACATCAACTGCGGCGTGCGCTTGCTCGCTACGCCGCTCCGCGCGCGCGAGATCGCGAAGCTCGACGCCGTTCGTCCACGAGCTCGATGCGCAGCATCCCCGCGGGCTACGGACGCGAAGGCCGCGAGTCGCTCACGGATGCCGAGCTCGATCACGTGCTCATGGAAGGCTGCCCATGGCTCGTGCGAGAGCACGGGCTCGGACGCGAAGCAGACCTCGCGTGCATCGAATCGCGCGGCGCGCTCGACGGCGCCGATGCATCGAAGGTTTCGGAGCGCGCGAAACAGCGCGGCCGCGACCAGCTCGGCGACGCTCGGCGGCGGCAACCACTTCCTCGAGGTCCAAGTCGTCTCGAAGGTGTTCGACGAATCCGTCGCGAAGGCGCTCGGCCTCTTCGAAGGTCAGATGACGGTGCTCGTTCACACGGGCTCGCGCGGGCTCGGCCACCAAGTGTGCACCGACTACGTGCGAATCATGGACGCGGCGCTCGCGCGACATCACATCGTGCTTCCCGATCGCCAGCTCGCGTGCGCGCCGCTGTCTTCTCGCGAAGGCCGGGACTACTTCGCCGCGATGTGCGCGGCGGCGAACTTTGCATTCTGCAATCGTCAGGCGCTGACGGCCCGCATTCGCAGCGTGTTCGATCGCATCGTCTCTGCGGGCACGGGCGAGCACATCGACGTCGTCTACGACGTCGCGCACAACGTCGCGAAGATCGAGTCGTACGGTCGCGACGCGCTCTGCGTTCATCGCAAAGGCGCGACGCGCGCGTTCGGCCCGTCGAGCCCCGAGCTTCCCGAGCGCTACCGCAAGACCGGCCAGCCGGTGCTTCATTCCGGGAAGCATGGGCACCGCGTCGTTCGTCCTCGTCGGGCACCGACGATGCGAAAGAACGATCGTTCTCGAGCTGCGTGTCACGGCGCGGGTCGCGCGATGAGCCGCGGCGCTGCGAAGCGGCGCGTCACGGGCGCAGCGCTCCGTCGCGAGCTCGAAGCGCGCGGGATCGTCATTCGCTGCCCGTCGAACGCGGAGCTCGCAGAAGAGGCGCCGCTCGCTTACAAGGACGTCGAGCGCGTCGCGTCGGTCGTCGTACGCGCGGGCATCGCGCGCTTCGTCGCGAAACTGGAGCCGCTCGGCGTCGTGAAGGGATGAAACCGAAGAAGCCTCGTTCGAGAGCGCGCCGCGTCGCGCGCGGCGCGGGCTACACGTTCGCTGCACTCTTCGTCGTCGCGATCGCGCTCTTTTGGGGAGTCCACCACTTCCCCTGGCTCGGCCCCGCGCTCGCCGATGGCCTCCGCGCCGTCATCGGTCCACGCGCGGTCGCGCGACTCGAGGATTGGGCGTACGCGATCGACGATCGCTGGCAGCGCTTTCACCGCACCGGCGAAGCGCCACAAACGTATTGGCAAGTCCCCGAGGACGACGCGCCGACTCCGACGCAAGATGCCGGCGAGCCCGACGCGTCGCCCGCGTTTCGTCCGAGCGACGTCGGGCCGATGGCGTTTCACGCGACCGGCGACGGAAAATGGATCGCCGTCGCGACGCAAGGCGAGGGCGGCAAACCGCTCGCGTATAAGACGCTCATTCATCCGGACTCGGCGCGCGCGTGGGCCGAGCTCTTCGTCGTCGCGATCGATCTCTCGCGCATCCATTTGCGCGCGGTCGCGGGCAGCGTCGACCCCGAGGCGTCGACGCCCGAAGGCCGCGCGGCTCAAAGGCCCGCCGTCGTCGCGCCCGAAGATCGCGCCGCGCTCGTCGCCGGGTTCAACGGCGGATGGAAAGCCGAGCATGGACACTTCGGGATGAAGGTCGGCGGCGTGACGCTCCTTCCCCCGCGCGATGCGTCGTGCACCGATTGCGGTGCTCGATGACGACTCGATTCACATCGCGCCGTGGACCGATCTGCGCGCGATGGAGAGCACGATGCGTTTCTATCGGCAGACGCCGCCGTGCCTCTATTCGCGCGGCAAGCGCCATCCGGGCCTCGGCATCGAGGAGACGACGAGCTGGGGCGCAGCCGTCGGCGGAGGCGCCGTGATTCGTCGCTCGGCGATCGGGCTCGACGAAAAAGCGACGACGCTCTTCGTCGCCGTGAGCAACAACATGACCGCGCCCGCGCTCGCTGATGGAATGCGCCACGCGGGCGCGTTCGACGTCGCGGAGCTCGACGTCAATTGGTCGTATCCGAAGTTTCTCGTCTACGCGCCCAACGCCGCGGGCGATCTCGAAGCAAGCACGCTCTTTCCGAACTTCGTCTTCGAGAAAGACGAGTACGTGCGAAAGCGATCGCCGAAGGATTTCTTCTACGTCGTGAGGCGCTGACCTTCACGGCGGGAGATGGAGCCTGTCGCCGAGCGCGTGCGTGATGTGATGATGAAACCACGCAGCCACCGCGAAGAGCACGCCGCCCGCGATGACGGCGATGACGCCGCCCGGTCTCGGCCATGCGAGCAGCACGGCACCGAGCGTGAGGAGCGCGAGGCCGATGGCGGCGAGGATCCCTCGTAACCGGATCATCCATTCGCTGACGTTCATGTTGGCCTCGGGAAGAACTATCTGGCGACGAGATCTCCAATGGACCAGTGAGCACGTCCTCTTCGCAGGATCAGGTCGATGGAACGGATCACCGGGCCCATTTCCTGACCTCGTGACGACGCCTCTCTTAAAGTTCGAGACTTTTGCAGAGTTCCTTCGTTCGTGACCCGTCGACGTCCTTGTGGTTCGCCGACTCTACCTACCAAGGTTTGGTTTGCTTCACCGGTTGCGCGCAGATGCTCGCCGCCAGATTGAGACCAAGCAGGTGCACCGCATGTGCCAATCGCTTTCGCCAGCGATCATGCGCGGACGATCGGAGGGGCCGTGCACCGTGTGCGCGCCCGGCGCGGCGATTGCGATCCTCAAAATGCATCACGCGCGATTTCCCGCGCTCGAATGCGTGGAACGAACCCTGCTCTACCGCGCGCTGAAGACACAGGAGGCCACCATGGCAATCGAGATTCGGAAAGATGGGCATCAACCAACGACGACCGCGATCGCGCGTCCACGCGAGCCGCTCACGCCGTTCAAGATGATGCGTGAGCTCATGAACTGGGATCCATTCCGCGAGATGAGTCCGGCGTTGTCCCAGATGCAGGCCGAGCTTGCGCCGTCGTTCGACATCAAGGAGACGAAGGACAACTACATCTTCAAGGCGGACGTGCCCGGGATCAAAGAATCGGATCTCGACGTGACGATGACCGGCAATCGCCTCACGATCGCCGGCAAGCGCGACGAAGAAAAAGAAGACAAGGGCGACCGCTATTACACCTACGAACGTTCGTACGGTTCGTTTTCCCGTTCATTCACTTTGCCGGAGGGTGTCGACACGAGCTCGGTGCACGCAGATCTCAAAGACGGAGTCCTCACGCTGACGATCCACAAAACACAGGAGGCACAAGCGAAGAAAATTGCCGTTCAAACGGCGGCCAAAAAATCATGATTGGAGGGGCGCGGCGCTCGAACGGGCGCCGCGCCATCCAGCGCTCGAGAGGTCGGTCATGACGAAGATTCTCGTTGTCTACTATTCGCGAACCGGAAACACCGAGAAGGTCGCGCGCTCGATCGCCGACGCGCTCCACGCGGACATCGAGCCGATCATCGACAAGGCGCAACGCAAAGGCATCATCGGATATCTGCGCAGCGGCTACGAAGCCGGACGTCGTCGTGAGACGTCGATCCGGCCGCTCACGCACGCGCTCCGCGACTACGATCTCGTCGTCATCGGCACGCCCGTTTGGAACGCGAACGTCTCGAGCCCAACGCGCACGTTCATCGCGCGTCACCGCAAGGACTTCAAGCGCGTCGCGTTCTTCTGCACGTGCGGCGGCCGCGGCGCGAAGCGCGCCTTTCACGAAATGGAAACGGCATCGGGGAAAAATCCCGCCGATGTCCTCTCGCTGCGCGAAGCGGAGCTGCGCTCGGACTACTCCGAGAAGATTGCGCGCTTCGTCCGAGAGATCCGCATGGTGACCGAGCCGGTCTCGGTGAGCGGATCCGCCTCACCGACGTGATAATCTAGCTCGGTGCGCACCCCTTCGAGATCCCCACTGTCGATGCTCGCTGCTGCGCTCGGTGTGAGCCTGCTCTTGCCCACAGGATGCAACGGCGGGAACAACGCGAGCAGCGACGGCGGTCCGACGCCCGACGCAGGCTCGTGCGATCCGGATCCGCTGAAGACCAATCTCGCGCCGCTCTTCAACGGCAACTCGGTCGACATGGACGACTGCCCCATCCTCACGTTCACGGCGAAGTACGACGAGCCCGACGCGATGATCTTCAAGGCGATCATCTACGTCGAGTCGCGCTTCCAATTCGACGCCATCGGTTGCACGGGCAATAGCGGTTGCTGCCCGCAGAGCAGTTGGACCGAGGCCGAGTGTGCGTGCCTCGGTTCGATGCAGACCGGCCCCGAGTGCGGCGGAACGAGCAACGCTCGGCTTGCTCCCGAACGGCCACCCCGATCTCGCGACGGATCCAGACGAGCTCGGATTGGGCGAACTCGGTCTTCAACCCCGCGGTCAACATCGAGCTCGGCATCGCCGGCATCGCAGGCAATCGCGCGCAAGTGAAGAAGCAGTTCCCGGGCTGCACCGAGGATCAGTACACGATGATGGCCATCGGCAACTTCAACTCGTACGGCAGCACGAAGAGCTGCACGGTCTACAACACGACGTACGACAACGCGGTGCTCGACGCGTACAAGACCTACTCGACCGCATCCGGGTGGGCGGCGCACCCGTACTGAGCGTCAGCGCGCGACCTCGGGCCGCAGAAGCATCCGCGCGACGCGCTCGGCGATCGCCTCCATGCCGGGCGTGCTCGCGCTGGTCACGTCGAACCATCCGTCGCTGTCGACCATCGCCTCGATGACACCCTCGCCGGCGTGTCGCACCGTCACTGCGACGACTGCCTGCTCACCCATGAAAGACAAATCGATCGCGCCGTAGGACCCACCCGTTGCGCTGACGTGCATCGTCACCGTTCCCAACGGCGCGTCGAGGTACGTCTCGATGAAGTCGCGCATCCGGTTTGCGACAGGTCGGAACAACGCATCGTCGAGCTCGCGCGCGCGATCGTGCTCGATACGTCGCTGAACGATGAGCGCCCAGGTGATCTTCATTTCTCAGACGGCATACCGCCGTTGCGCCGCTGCTACGATGAGAATCATGCGACCTCGGACTGACGCGCGGGTTATCGTCGAGACGTCTCGAGGTCGCCGCAGGGCTAGCCTTCCGTCCGCGATGTTACGTCGCGGCTGAACACGTCCAGCCATGAAGAACGATGAAGAATTCCGTCGGCCTCCAGCATGCCGCTGGTTTTTCTTCTGTACGAAAGTAGCCGGCGACCTCGAGACATCCATCTTTGGTAGAACGATGGCATGAACCCCGAGGCGCAGCGTGCGCTCATCGATCGACTTCGCGCGCGCATCGGACAGTCTCCCGCGGTGGACGCATCGGCGCGCGACGCGACGATAGAAACGAGCGCGTACACGTCCGAAGAGCGCGCGAGCCGCGAGCGCGCGATGTTTCGCCGCGTGCCCATCGCGATCGCGCACGCATCCGAAGTCGCCGAACGCGGGAGCTTCGTCACGCGCGAAGTGGCCGGCGTTCCCGTGCTCGTCTCGCGCGGCGATGACGGCGTGCGCGCGTTCGTCAACGTGTGCAGGCATCGCGGCACGCGCCTCGTCGACGCGCCGTGCGGACACGCCAAAGCCTTCGCGTGCCGTTACCACGCGTGGACGTACGATCTCGGCGGCAAGCTCACGCACGTCCCTCACCGCGAAACATTTCCGTCGCTCGACACGAGCACACGCGGCCTCGTTCCGCTCGCGTGCGAGGTGCGCCATGGAATCGTGTGGGTCGTGCTGACGCCCGGCGCGCCTCTCGACGTGCGCGCGCATCTCGGCGAGTCCATCGACGACGATCTCGAAGGCTTCGCTCTCGGCGATCACGTGCGCATCGAGTCGATCACCGAGACGGCGCGCGTGCAATTGGAAGCTCGTCATCGAGGCGTTTCTCGAGGGCTACCACGCGAAGTTTCTCCACGCGAAAACGATCGCGCGATTCTTCATCGACGGCGACGTCGTCTTCGATCGCTTCGGCCCGCACGTTCGCAGCGCGGGCGCGCGACGCGAGCTCCTCAAGTGGGACGAGCTCGCCGAATCGCAACGAACCCTCCGCGTCGGCGCGACGATGTTCTACTTCGTCTTCCCGAACACCGTGCTCGTCCTCCACCCCGATTGGATCTCGCACATCACGATGTTCCCCGAGACCGCCGCGACGTCCACGTACGTCCACGCGATGCTCGTCCCGCGCGCGGACGCATCCGATGATCGCCGCGCGCATTGGCAAGAGACGTGGAACCTCATCGAGCGAAACGTTTTTCAAACGGAGGATCTCGTCGTCGCCGACAGCATCCAGTCGTCGCTCGGCGCGGGATTCGAGCGCGACTTCGTCATCGGCGGTCTCGAGCTTCCGATTCGGCTATTTCCACGACGCCCTCGAGGCAGCTGATCAGAACCTCACACCCACTTCGAGGACGCACTCGAGCGCTCCCCCAGCTCCATAACCAGACACGAGCAACGAAGGCCCTGCGAGCGCGTCGAGGGTGAACGCACCGATGTCGAAGCTCGGTCCGAGACGCAGGGCCAAGTGAAGGAACGACAGCACCGAAGGGAACGGAGACGACAAGGCGCCCGACGTGATGAACGCGCCGCCCACGCCGCCTGCGAACACGATCGCAAACGCGCCGGTGCGGCCCGCGGTGATGCGAGGTCTGATGCCGATGTCGGCGTCGGCGAATCCGCCGAAACCGCCGTAGCCGCTCTCTCCGCCTCCAAGGAGAGCGAGGCGCCCGCCAAAGAAGAAGATGCGCTGCTCGCCCACCGCGTAGTGAACGCTGACGGTTCCGCCGAAACCCCACAGATCGTACGCGCCCACGAAGAGGACGTGTCCGGCATCGATGCGCACGGCGCTCGGCACGTACGTCGGGCTCGCGGTTTGCGCAAACGCAAGCGAAGGCGCGAGCGCGATGAAAGCGAGAACGCTACTGCGCACTTCATGAACATTCGTTGGTCTGCGAGCGTCGTCAAGCAATCGTCTGGCTGATAAGGTGGACGATGGTTGGACGAGCTCATCGAAACGCTCGCGTGTGCCGTGGCCGCCGCTGCCATCTACTTCGTTGCGACCTTCTTCACCGACAGGTCGCTGAATCTCGGCTTGTCGCGATTCGCGCGACGTCGCATCCGCAAGCTCGGTAAGAGCGCGGTCGCCGTGGTGAATCATCGGCGGAGCACGACGAAGATCGGCATCGAGATGAGAATCCTGAGCGTCGAAGTTCGGCCCATGAAAGGCGCGCCGTTCAGCGCGGAGATTGGGATCCCCGAGTCGGTGCCGCTCTTCCGCGAGCTCGACGACGACGACGACGTCGAGGACGACGACGAACACGTCGAGGCCAAAGCCCCTCGCGAGAAAGAGAAAGTTGAGCTGCCGGTCATCTACGTTCCCGGCGATCCCAAAGCGGTCATCGTCGACTACGACGAGGTCGACCGCAGGAAGCAAATCGCGGAGGAGGAAGAAGCGATGGCGGCGGCTCGGCGAAAGGCCAAGAAAAAGAAGCGCCACAAGAACCCGTAGCGGATGAACATCGCAGGCATCGTCAAAGGCCTGCCTCGGGGCTGTAGAACTGCGTGTCCTCGCGAAAGCCGCCTTGCCCATCGCCGATCTCGCGATAGTCCGCGACGAGCTCGATCGAGCGCAGGTACTTCACCATCTTGAAACCGAGCTGCGTCTCGACGCGCAACCGGCACGGCGCGCCGTGCGGAATCGGCAGCGCGCGCGCCGTTCATCTCGTAGGCGAGGATCGTCTGCGGATGACGCGCGAGCTCGAGGTCGATCGTCTCGTAGTACTCGCGACCGTCTTTTTCGTCGAAGCCGCGGAGCACGAGGTAGCGCGCGCTCGCAAGCGGCCGGCAGCGGTCGAGCACGTCGGCGACCGAGACGCCCGTCCACTCTCCGACGGCGGACCACCCCTGGATGCAATGGTGCTTGGTGATTTGCGTCTGCGTGGGCATCGCGCGCAAATCGGCGAGCGAGAGCTCGAGCGCGGACTCGACGAGACCACCCACCGAGAGCCGCCAATCGACGAACTCGTGATCCGCGAGGCGCTGGTATTCGGCCGACTCGGGCGGGTAGCCGTTGACGCGGAAGAACGGCGACGAATCGTCCTTGGGTGTAACGCTGGTGCGAGATGACGTGATGGAAGCAGCACGCGGTGCATCGGCTCGATGACCTTGCCGAGCCATCGCTGCACGGTGCGCTGATGCCGCAAGCTGAAGATCGTCGCGCCGACGTGAAGCGCGAGGACGACGACCAAACCGGCGACGCCGATCCACACGGCGAGCGTCTCGCGCGCGTCCTTCCGCGCGGATGATCCAGTCCATGTTGCGCGGGAAATCTTCGACGGCGACGAGCACGATGTGCACGAGCGTGAAGCCGACCATCGCGAGCAGCGACAGGAAATGGAAGCTCCGCGCGGGTTGCCGACCGCCGAACGAGCGCAGGTACCAAGGGTGATCGCGCGGCGAGCGCGGGTGACATCGCAGCGCCGGTGAGGATCAAAGTCGGCGCGATCAAGAACACGACGCCGGCGTACGTGAGCTGCTGCAGCGCATTGTAGGGATGGCCCGCCGGCGGCGTGTGCAGGTGCAGATAGATCCACGCATCGCGCCCCGCCTCGGAGAACGACGCTCCACGACGTCGGAACGAGGCGCCGCCACTCCCCGTTTGCGAAGAGAAGGGTGACGTACGCGAGGCCGTTCAGGATCCAGAAGATCGCGCAGAAGAAATGCCAGTGCCGACCCATGCCGAGGTTGCGCCGCCCAGGAAGCGCGATGAGTGGGGAGAACGAAGTCTCCTCGTCGGCGCCCGTCCAGAGCCGATCCGCCGGCATCTTCTTTCGGCTGAGACGCAACCATTCGCCGCCGGGGCGGCAGTCGTCGCGCCAATAAAGCTTCGGATGCGCGCTCAAGATCTCGAGACCGCTTCGCACCATGAACCCGACGAAGAGCAGGTTGATGTAGTGACTGATGCCGATCCAATGGAAGAACCGAGCTCATTGGCGCAGTCCGAGCGGCGCGCGCCAGCCACCTGCGCCATCGATCAGTCGATCGGCCTCCATCGGCCCCCAGGTACCGGCATCGTATTCGTGCGGCGGAGTCGCGCTCGCCAAGATCGGCTCGACGATCCGCCACTCCGCCTCGACCGCGTCCTCGCGAGCGAACAACGTCGCGTCACCCTTCATCGCGTCGCCGAGCAGCCGCTCGTATGCGTCCATCTCGTCGCCGAGCATGCTGCGCCGCGAGGAGCTCGACTTCCTTGCCGACCATGGCCTCGCCCGGAGCCTTCGAGCGCACGCCGAGCGCGATGGCAACATCAGGCCCGAGCCGGAACCGCACGTAGTTCGGTCGCACGAGTCTTCTCGCGGAACGCCGAGCACTGCAGCGCTTTGAGCTCGACGAGCACTTCGGTGCACGTGACCGGCAGACGTTTGCCGGCGCGAATGTAAAACGGCACGCCAGCCCAACGTCCGTTGTCGATCTCGAGGCGAAGCGCGGCGAACGTCTCGACGTGCGAATCGGCCGCGACCCCGCGCTCGTCGCGGTAACCGCGGAATTGTCCGCGCACGACGTTCGCGTCTTCGAGCGGAGTGATCGCTTCGAGCAAGCGCGCCTTTTCGTCGCGAAGCTTTTCGGGATGCGCGCTGGCCGGCGCGTCCATCGCGAGACAGGCCGTCACCTGCAGCATGTGATTCTCGATGACGTCGCGGATGGTGCCGACTTGCTCGTAAAAACTCCCGCGCCCCTCGACACCGAAGCTCTCCGCCATGGTGATCTGCACGCGCTCGACGTAGTTGCGATTCCAGATTGGCTCGAAGAACGAATTGGCGAATCGAAAGTAGAGGAGGTTCTGCACCGGCTCTTTACCGAGGTAGTGATCGATGCGGAACACGGAAGCCTCGGGGAACACGGCCAACAGCGAACGGTTGAGCGCACGTGCTGACGCGAGATCGCGCCCGAACGGTTTCTCCGCCACGACGCGTCCGTCTCTCGCACAGCCCGAGCGGCCCAGGTGGGCGACGACGGTCGCGAAGAGCCCGGTCGGAATCGCGAGATAGTGCAGCGGCCGCTGCGACGAGCCCATCTCACGGCGCAGACGCTCGAACGTAGACGCGTCTTCGTAGTCGCCGTCCACGTAGCGAAGCAGCGACGAGAGCTCGTCGAACGTGGCTTGATCGCCGCGAATGTAGGCCTCGAGGCTGTCGCGCGCGCGCTCTCTCAGCTTGTCGAGGTTCCAGCCCGCTCGTGCAACAGCGATGATCGGCACCTTCAGGTGGCCGCGCTTCACCATCGCAAAGAGCGCGGGGAAGATCTTCTTGTGCGCGAGATCTCCCGTTGCGCCGAAGAAGACGAGCGCGTCGGAGCTGGCAACGTTGCTCACGACAAGCCACGCAGCAAGCAACACGCCAAATTCCTCGAAGCGGGTCATCACGTGTCGCGGCACGTGCGATGCACGAGTCCATCGTGCAATGCGCGAACACGAACGAGCCGCGCTGCTCCAAACGACCGCGCTGGCCGAGCGAGTGGCGGACCAACTCGCCGCGACCGATGGGCACGAGTACTGTTCGCGGCTCGCACGAGCGCACGCGTTGGCCCTCGTCGATACGCTGCATGAGTTGACGGCGGCCTCGAGCGAGGCCGATCTCGCGAGCGAGCGCGCATCCGACGCCGCTGGGTGCTTCGTCGACTTGAACGATGCCGTCGCACAAGCTTGCTCACTCGCACGAACAGACGTTCCGATCACGAGAGACGAAGGCGAAGTGCAGCCCATCGTCGGAGAGCGCGGCGAAATCGTATCGGCCGTGTTGAACCTGCTGCTAAACGCCGCAGACGCGACGACGCGCGATGGTCGGATCACGGTCCGAACTGGCTCGACGAACGAGAGCTCCTGGCTCGAAGTCGACGTGCGCTTTCCGGTGCCGGGCTGAACGTGACGAACGGCGGGTCGTTTCGGTGCGTTGTGTCCTTATGACACGTGGCACGGGGCATGCTGAACCTTCTTCTTCAGAGAGGTTCATGAACATCATGTCGCACACTCCAACGACGCAACACACTCCGCCGTGTGTCCTCGTCGCGGAAGACGACGCGGAGATGCGACGCCTCGTCGTCGAAGCGCTTCGTCGCGACGGTTACGACGTCCGCGAGGCACGCGATGGTGGAGAGCTTCTCGGCGCCGCGTCGCAGAGCGCCGAGGTCGACCTGATCGTTTCCGATGTTCGAATGCCCGCCTTCACGGGAATGCAGATTCTCGCGGCGTTGCGTGACGGTGGAAGCACGGTGCCCGTGATTCTGATGACCGCGTTCGGCGATGACGACACGCGCGCGCGCGCGGAAACGCTCGGCGCGATTCTCTTCGACAAACCGTTCGCGCTCGACGACCTCAGGACTGCGGTGATGAACATGCTGCCGCGTCAGTGAGACCCATATCGCTCGAGCTTGCGATAGAGCGTCTTGCGTTCGAGCCCGAGGACGCGCGCAGCGGCGGTCTTGTTCCCCGCGACCGCTTCGAGCACGCGCAAGATGTAGCGACGCTCCACCTCCTCGAGCGGGACGAGCTCGGCAGGATCGTTCCCGGCGACGAGCACATGGGAGAAGCGGTAGTCGCGAATCTTCTCGGGTAGATCGTCGACGCGAATTTCCTCGAAGCGCGTCAGCGCCACCGCGCGCTCCATGCTGTTCTGCAATTCGCGGACATTGCCCGGCCACGCGTACGCCGCGAGCTTCTCGGCAACCTCACGAGACAGCCCGGTCACGTTCTTCTTCGACTGCTCCGCAAAGACGCGAATGAACTGTTGCGCAAGCGGAAGAATGTCGGCGGCGCGCGCGCGGAGCGGCGGCAACGCGATTTGCACCACGTTGATGCGATAGTAGAGATCCTCGCGAAATCGCTTTTCGTCGATCGCGGTCTCGAGATCGCGATTCGTCGCGGCGACGATGCGCACATCGACCGGCACCTCGGTCTTGCCTCCAACGGGTCGCACGGTGCGCTCCTGCAGAGCACGCAGGAGCTTCGGTTGAAGCGCGAGCGGCATGTCGCCGATCTCGTCGAGAAACAAAGTGCCTCCATTCGCTTGAACGAACAGACCGGGATGCGCCTCCTTGGCATCCGTGAATGCGCCGCGCACGTGGCCGAAGAGCTCGCTCTCGAGGAGCTGTTCGGGCATCGCCGCGCAGTTGATCGCAATGAACGGCTTGGCGTGGCGGTGGCTTCTCTTGTGAATGACGCGCGCGACGACCTCCTTGCCAGTGCCGCTTTCGCCCACGACGAGGACAGTCGCGTCGGAGTCCGCGACGCGCGCGACGAGATCATGGACGCCGCGCATCGCCACGCTGTCTCCGATGAGGTCGCTGTCCTTCTGACGGTCCGTCGCTTCCAGGCGTAGGCGCTTCACCTCGTCTCGAAGACGGCGATGATTCGCGGCGCGCTCCACTGCGATTGCAAGCGCATCGAGCTCGACGGGCTTGCTGATGAAGTCGTACGCGCCGGCGCGAATCGCCGACACCGCCGAGTCGAGGCTGCCGAAAGCCGTGAGAACGACCACCGGAACGTCGGGGCGATTGAGCGCCACCTGCTCGCACAGCTCGAGCCCGCTCATCTCGCGCATGTTGAGATCCGTGACGACGGCGTCCAAGTCGCCTGCGTCGAGCGCGCGCAGCGCATCCGCCGCGGACGTGTACGAACGCGCCGCAACGCCCCGCTTCTTGAGACCGAGTGCGAGCGTTTCGCAGAGCGCTGCGTCGTCGTCTATGAGGAGAACATTCGCCGTCATCGGGGCTCCGCTGCCGGAAGATGAATCGAGAAAGCGCTCCCTGTCGACGCAGCGCTTTGCACGTCGATGAACCCACCATGATCGTCGATGATTCCGTGCGTCACCGACAAACCGAGCCCCGTACCCTTGCCGACGTCTTTGGTGGTGAAGAACGGCTCGAAGATGTGGGGCATGTGAGCGGGCGCAATCCCTTTGCCGTGGTCGCGAATGGTGATGACGAGGAATCGACCGGGATGCGCGTCGCCCGTGGCGCGCTTTTCGTATTGCATCGCCACCTCGACACGGCCTCCGCTCGGCATGGCGTGAATGGCGTTGACGAGAATGTTCGTCATCGCTTGCTGGATTTCGTCGGCGTCGACGTCTGCGATCATTTCGGCCGCGTCGGCAAGCTCGACGTGAACCCCGCTCTTTTCCGCGAGCGGTTGCAGCAGCTCGATCGTATCGCGAGCGATGCGTCGCAAATCGCGCGGCGCCTTTTGGGCCGGCTTCCTGCGCGCGAACGCGAGAAGCTGTCGGATGATCTTGGCCATCTTGTTCGACGCGTCCGCGATGACGCGGGCGTAATCGACCGTCTCCTCCGGCGTCGTGTCGCCCGCTGCGATCATTTGCGCGCGCGCCGACACGACGTTGAGCGGCGTACCGAGCTCGTGTGCGATTCCGGACGCGAGCATCCCGACCGTCATCAAACGATCGGCATGGCGAAGCTGTTCGATGGCCGCGATTCGCGCGGTGCTCGCGATCTGCGCGTTGCGCGTGGCTTCGGTGAGCCGATCGCACATCGCGTTGATCTCCGTTGCGAGCAGGCCGAGCTCGTCCTTCTGCTTCAACGTCAGCGGTTGCGAGAAGTCTCCTTCGCCAACGCGCCGCGCCTTTGCCGACAAGGCGCGAATCGGCCCACCGACGAGCCAAGAGCCGAGCGCGATCGACAAGACGCCGCAGACGAGTATCAACGTCAACGTCGTGAGCAGCGTGTCGATGACGATGCGCCGCGTGGCGTGCTGCTCGACCACGAGCGACTCCGAAAGCTCGACATAACCCATACGCTCCGCACCGACGACGACGGGCGTGTACGTGAAGCGTTTCTCTCCGCCCGTTGCGCGAGCGATTTGCGTGAGCGTCTCGCCGGGCGAGAGCGCGGCGAGCGATGCGGCGTCGGCGTGACGCGTCGTGTCCGTCGTGTCGACCCAGCGTGTGTGCACGTTGCTTCCCTGCGCGTTTCTTTCCTCGACGACGCGCAACGCATCGGCGCGTCCATCAGACCGCCACACGGCAGCAACCGTCGCACCGAGCGAGCGCCCGAGCAGAGCGTGATCACGGACGCGGTCCTCTTGCAAAACGGTCACCTCGCGCCGCACGCGCAAGTACCCGTTCGCGGCGAGGACCACACAAGTGCCAACGACGATCGCCGCGGTGAGCTTGGGCACGAGTCTCATGACTCACCTATCCCACGCTCGTCGTGTCATTTCGACTTGGCACTGAAGAACGTCGAGTGAGTCGTTTCGACACATCGCGTGTCGCGCGGACACACCGTCGGTAGCAAGCCTCAGGAAAAGAGTAGTGTTCACGTCCGATGGCGAGCGAACGCAAACGCAACTGGAGGACCCTGACGGTTCCGTTGCTCGCGCTGCTTCTCGCGCTCTTTTTTTGGCGCAGTCACGTTCTTCGTAGCGCCGCTCCGCAACCGCTCACGTACAGCGAGCTCCTCGCCGCAATCGACGAGGATCGCGTCGAGCAGGTCGAGATCCACGAGACCGAAATCATGGCGAAGCTGCGCGCGAAGGATGGCAAGCCCGCGCAAGAGTCGTTCGTCGAGCGCATTCCCAACGTGAAAGACGATGCGCTGCTCGCGCGCTTGGAGGCGCACAAGGTCAAAGTCATCGGCAGCCCCGACAAGGGCTCGGGATGGATGACGTTCCTCGTTGGCGTCGTTCCATTCCTCATCATCCCGATTTGGTTTTGGCTGTCTGCGCGGCGCGCGGGTCGTGGTGCAGGGCGGCCGATGAGCTTTGGGCGGAGCCAAGCGAAGGTTTACGACAAGAGCAAAGAGAACGCGGTCACGTTCGCCGACGTCGCAGGCGTCGACGAGGCCGCGAGCGAGCTCACGGAGGTCGTCAGCTTCTTGAAGGAGCCGACGAAGTACGCCGCCGTCGGCGCGCGCGTGCCGAAGGGCGTGCTCCTCGTCGGACCGCCCGGCACGGGCAAGACGCTGCTCGCGCGCGCCGTCGCGGGAGAGACGGGCGTGCCGTTCTTTTCGTTGTCCGGCTCGGAGTTCGTCGAGATGTTCGTCGGCGTGGGTGCGTCGCGTGTCCGCGATCTCTTCGTTCAAGCGAAAGAGCGCGCGCCGTGCATCATCTTCATCGACGAGCTCGACGCGATCGGCAAGTCACGCGCAGGCGCGAGCGGATTCGTCGCCAACGAAGAACGCGAGCAGACGTTGAATCAGCTGCTCGTCGAGATGGACGGCTTCGACTCGAACGTCGGCATCATCATCATGGCCGCGACGAACCGTCCGGAGATCCTCGACAAGGCGCTCCTGCGCGCCGGCCGCTTCGATCGCCAAGTCGTCGTCGATCGCCCCGACGTGCGCGGGCGCGAAGCGATCCTTCTCGTCCATGTCCGCAAGATCAAGCTCGCGCCGGACGTCGAGCTGCGCGTCGTGGCGCAGCGCACGCCTGGGATGGTCGGCGCGGATCTCGCCAATCTCGTCAACGAGGCGGCGCTCGCGTCGGTCCGACGCGGCGGCGACGTCGTGACGACCGTGGACTTCGACGAAGCGATCGATCGCATTCAGCTCGGTCTCAAGAAAGAGGGCCGCGTGATGATGCCGGACGAGAAGCGGCGCGTCGCGTTCCACGAGTCGGGTCACGCGCTCGTCGCGCTGTCCGTCACGCATGCCGATCCCGTGCATCGAGTCACGATCATTCCGCGGTCCATCGGCGCGCTCGGCGCCACGCTCCAACTTCCGACCGACGAGCGCTATCTCATGACGCGCGACGAGCTATGCGACCGCATCTGCGTTCTCATGGGTGGACGCACGGCGGAGGAGGTCGTGTTCCGCGACGTCTCGACGGGCGCCGAAGACGATCTCCAGCGGGCGTCGGAGCTCGCGCGAATGATGGTCACGCGCTTCGGCATGAGCGAGTCGCTCGGCGCGCAGACGTTCGGCAGGAGCATCGCGACGCGCTTTCTGCCGGGCGACACCAGCGAACGCGACTACAGCGAGGAGACCGCTCGAAACATCGACGCCGAGGTGAAGTCGATCCTCGATCGCGAGCACACGCGCGCGCGGAAGATCCTCGAAGAGCGGCGCGCCGCGCTCGACGCGATCGGCAGCGAGCTCCTCGAGCACGAGACGCTCCAACGCGAAAAACTAGAGACCATCGTCCGCGAGCACACGACGGCAACGCCGCCTGCTTGAGCAAACCGCCTTTGTGCGTCGTCGCGTTAATGCGCTACACGGATTTGGCCGTCGCGCACGCACAGGAATGCGGTAGTGAAACCCATGACCGAGTACACGATCGAGTGCCCCAACTGCGGCGCCAACTTCAACCGCACATCGCCCCTATGCGATCGATGCCACGAGCGCCGCGACGCGCCCGGAACCGGGCGCCCCCGCTTCTCCGCCGAGGCTCGCGACATAGGGTTAGGTGGTCTCCTCAAGCTCTTCGAGGCGCAGGGCCGTATCGTTCGTTACGTCGGCCGCTGCCCTGGCGGCGCATTCGGATTGGACGAAGCCGGCACCGTCGTCTGGGTGGAGGACTGGGGGTACATGAGCTCCGTCGAGTGCGAAGGCTCGGTGCTGCGGCTCAACGGAAAGGTCGCGGACGTCGACACCGGCAAACTCATCGTTGGTGGCAAATGAGCGATTTGATGGCGGCTCCACGCGAAGGAACGGAAAGCGACGCGATTCGACGTGGCGTTGGGTAACTGGTGGGAAACGTGCATAGTGCACGTTTCTCGCTCATCGTTCATCGGCGTCGCGCATCTCGACGTGCGGCGCACATCTCACCGGTGCACGCGAAAAGTGCATCCCCAACCACGAAGGTCGCCGAGTTTATCCTCGTGCCCATGTGTGTCGCCGGTGCCTCGCCATCCAGCGTCCTCCCATTCCAACCAATCGTCGCAATTCGTCCAGTCGGCGCGGCACGCTGCTTCAATCACTTGCTCATACGTCGGCGCGCACCACGTGCCGCCGACAACGCAGATGATTGCAAGCATCACGCATCAGAACGAAGACAACGAGGATTGTTTCCAAAACGTGTCCCAAACTCCAAAGCTCCGTTGTCGTCGTTGGCGAACGGCGCGAGGCTTGGCGCATGCGTGTCTACGTCATCGGCTTCGTACTCGCTGCATGCGCTTCACATCCTGTCATTCGCTCAGACCCTCGCGACGAACCACCGAAGGAGGGAGAGAAAGGCGGAACGCGTCTGAAGGTGCGCTACTTCGTCGGCGGCGACGGGTCCGAGCAGGCGATTGGATTCTTCGACACCGTTCGCAGGGAGAATTGCACCTTTGCGGTTGCCGCTGATGGCGTCGTGCGGTGTCTGCCCGACGTCGCCGCTCGATTCTCCACGTTCGGGCACTCGTACGCGGACGCTGCGTGCACTCAAGAGTTGTCAGTTGTCGCGTCGGGGTGCCCCGTCAAGTACACGACGAAGGCCGTCGCGCAGCCGAACGCGTGTGGCCCTGGTGGCACTCGGATTTTTCCATTGGGTGCGAAGGTCACCGGACAAGTCTACGAGGACGACCCGCTTGGCGGTTCGCAATGTCGACGCGGAACTCTCTCGCCTCGATCCGACTACTACGTAATGGGCGCAGAGATTCCGCCGAGCACTTTCCAAAACGCAACCGAGGTTGTGCGTTAGGCACACGTCGATGCGGAGACGAGCGCCCTCACTGACGATGCGCGAGTCCTTCCTCGTGAGCGCGAGTCACGTCATGAGTTGGTGAAACACGATAGCCCTTCATCGCTCGCGTGCCGAGTAGGAAGCTCCTAGCGAGGCGTCGCGCGCATCACCGCGGCGTCGGTCGCCCAATAGACGCTGTCGGCGTCGGCCGCGATGAAGACCGCGTGCGTCTGACCAACAGCCACGGTGTCAATGCCTCCCCCAAACACGGACGCCTTCCGCACGACGCCCGATTGCGGATTGGTCCAATACACATCGTCTCCCGCGATCACGATGCGTCCGCCGTTATCTTGCTGGTTTGCAAGCAGGGTCGCGCGCATCCCTTCGATGCGCACGAGTCGATGATCCGAGAGAGCGAACAACGCCGGAGCGCCGTGGCGTACGTCGGTGACCAGTGCTTCTGTTGGTGTGAGGCGAATCTCGGTGCCGTCACCGAGCGTGTAGCTGTTGGTCCGAGGCCCGTCGGCGGGAGAAAGATGGGATTGCGCACGAGTCCAGTTCCAGCGATGAACACCAGTGGCGAAGTGATTCGCGTAACAAGAGCACCTTGCTGCCCGATTGGCGTGGTTCCGTCGAGCGCGAGCTTCCAGATTGCGACGCCGCTCGTGACGAAGAGTGCCGGTGGGACCACGGCGACACTGGCGATGAAATCATTGTCCCATCGTAGGTGTAGAGCGGTTGCGTCGTGCCACCCATGATGGCGACGCGTTGCACCGCAAGTCGCGTATGCCAATAGACGTACGTACCGTCGGAGCCGTCGAGTACCACTCGCACTTCACGCGCGACGACGGTGACGCCACCTCCGTACTTCGACACGGAGGCGATTGTCGCGCTCGTCCTGTCAGTCCAAACCACGCGCGACGCATCGGCGACGAGACTCGTCGCGGACCCACGCGCAAGCATCGTGATGCATCGCGATGTGGTCGTGCAGTCCGCGGCGACGCTGCGCGCGGCAAACAAGAAAACGCAGACGAGTGCGATCCTCAACACGTGTAGGACAGGTGCGAGCAGTTTCCCTTTGCTCGCCATCGCCGCGCCGCGGGAAACCCGCGGGATTTTAGTCGGGGCGAGTGGATTCGAACCACCGACCCCCAGACCCCCAGTCTGGTGCGCTAACCAGGCTGCGCTACGCCCCGAGTTCGGCGGAAGGTAGTCGACTAGACGCGCAGCGCAACGCTTTTCTGACTCACGTGCCCGAATACGAGATCCAGCACTTCGCGTAGTCGCGCTTCGCGGCGGCTTTGCGGTCGACCCAGATGTGGATCGAGCCGTCGCCGAACTCGTCGTGGAACAAGAGCGCGTTCTTCGGCGGCTTCGGCTTCGACTTCGCGCGCGAGTCTTCGTCTTCGCCTTGCCAATATTGCGGCCTGCCGAAGAGACGCGTTGAACGGTCGCGCTTCGAGAGCGAAAACCCGGTGAGCGCGGCGTCGAGCTTCGCGCGGAGATCTTTCGGGATGATGCTCGCGCTCGGCGAGTAGTCGTACGCATCGCCGCCGCCCGCGTAGAAAATGTATTGCGGCGAAAACTTGATGCGCGCGGACGCTTCGAGAAGCTCGTCGAGGTAGTACTCGGCGTTCTCGGGTTTCTCCTCGGGGTACTCGCGCACTTCGAGCTCGGATGATTTGCCGTCGAAGTGGAGGACTTTGCAGTCGCCCTCCGCCATGAAGAAATAGAGGATGCCGCTCTTCGGCAAGAGATCCTCGACGTCGAATTTCTTCACGTCATCGAGCGCGATCTGCGCGAGGAAGAACGTGCCCTTCGGCCACTTCATCGATTTCGGAAGATGCGGCAGTCCCTTCATCTTCGAGATGCCGAGCGGCGCTTTGCGCTCGTCTTTGATCGACGTGCCGTCGATCGCGATGAACGCGTGCAGCGACGTCGCGAGCGTGTCCGCGTTCATCTCGTAGAACATGCGCGAGCGATCGCCGTCCCAGTACCAACCGCGCGCCTTCTCGTCGATGTAGCCGGCGTCTTCTTGGCCAAACTTCGCGAGGCTTTCTTTGAACGCGTATTTCCGCACGAGATCGCGCGCGTCGTCGAGTGCCGTCATCTTCTCTAGCGGCCGAGAGAGTGGCCGTCTCCGTCGGCGTCGATCCATATCGCGCCCGTGAAGGCGTAGGGACGAATTTCGGGGCCGTCGCCGGGCAAGACGGGCGAGAGCGTTTTGTCGCCGCTCGCGATCACGATGAACGCGTCGTCGCGATCGACGGACAAATCGAACGTCGCGGTTGAGACCATCGCGCCCGCTGCGTTCGCGCGCGGCGTGACGTCCATCTCCTTCGTCTCGCCGGTGCGAACGAGCTTCACGTGCTTTCACTTCGATCCACGGCGCGCTCTCGATGCTCACCTTCACGACGACGTGCTTGTCCCTCGCGCGCGCGACGCCGCCGATGCCGACGCCGTTCGCGCTCACGCGAAGGAACGGACCGTTCGTCACGACGACGTCGCGCGTGTCGCGCAGCGCGCGCACCATCTCCGTCGTGCGCGGCGCGCTCCATGCGCCGAAGTCGTCGTCCTTCATTCGCACGTACGTGCGCGGGTAACCGGCTTCTTGTCCGACGATGCCGTGCGTGTCGGTGTCGTCCGGTGACCGTCACCGGATGGCTCGTGCGAAGGAGCGCCATCACGTCTTCGAGCACCGCGCCGCGCTGCGTCGACGTTGCGGCCGTTCCACACTTCCACCGCGTCGAAGCGCGCGTCGTAGCGCGCGTCTTTTCCAACGCCGGTCGCGCGATCGAAGTCGAGCAAATCGAAGTAGCCATTGCCGCCCGAGCGCGGGTGGTTGATCTGGAAGATCGCGTCCGGGTTCTTCGCGCGGAGCTCCGTGAAGATCTCCTTCGCGTCGCGATCGCGCACGTCCGTCGCGCCGCCGCGCGAACGCGTTCGGGATCGAACGCGAGCGGGAACACGTTCGCGTGGCCCCACGGGCGTGTGGCTCGTGTCCGTCGTGAGCTCGTCGCCCGGGATCTCGACGAGGCGATCCGTGAGCCCGAGCTCGCGCACGATGGGCTCGAGATCCGCGACGATGTTGTGCTCGCTCGCGACGGCGATCTCGACGCCCTCGGCCGCGTTTCCGATCACGCGATCGCGCGTGTTCGTCGGCGCGTCGACGCCGAGCATCGTGTGCTGGTGGAAGTCGCACGCGGCGTAATTTTTCGTGTCGACGACGCGGCGAAGCAAACAACGCTCGCCGATGTTGCACGCTTCGACGGGCGTGCCGCTGCTCGACGTCGACCTCGAATTGCGAGAGCGCGTACTCGGGACCGCGCGAGAGCGTGACGCGATACTTCGCGGGCGCGAGCGCGACGTCGATCGCGCCATCGTAGCGTCGTCACTTGGTTCTTCGCGGGACCCGACACGTGACCGGGGCCGAAATCCGGATTCGGCGCGCCGATGCCTTCGAAGGTTGCTTTGCACGGGACGGGCGCGCGTTCTCTTTCGCGTTTAGGCGCTCCATGCATCGCGCGCGCAGTCGGCCCGGTGCGCGTCACTTCGAGCGTCACGGGCGATTCCTGGTTCGCGAGCACGGCGATCGTCTGCGTCGCGCCCCGCGCTCCGCGTCCGCCTCCGCCGCCGTAACGCAAATCGTATTTGCCCGGCGGAAGCTCGCCCAAGAGCGCGCCCGATGCGTCGGGTCGAAGATCCATGATCGCTTTGCCGCCGATGGCGATCTCGACGGTCGGCATCCGCGCTCGGCGCGATCTTCTTCGCGCTCTCGACGAGATCGACGCGCACCGTTCCCACCGCGCCGCCCGCCGTCTTCGTCAGCTCCGAGACGATGCCCGCGACGTCCGCGCGCGGGCCCACGAGAAATACGCGTGTATAGTGCACGCTTTTCCCCGGCGGGAATCTCGGTGCGGCGTGCTGGAGCGTGTCGGTCCACGCGCTGCCGCTCTCGCCGTCGATCGCGCCATCCGTCGACGTGATCGCGTAGCTCGCGAAGCGCCCGATCCGCGCCGATGAACGCGCCGCTCGACGCGCCCTTGAAATCCGCGGCCGCGACCGGGCGCGATCTTCTCCGCGCCGCCCCACTGGATCGCGTCGCCCAAGCCGAGCATATCGACGGGCTGGTCGCCGCGTTCTCGAGCGTCGTCTCGAGCAAGAGCGCGCGATCGGGTCGCATGGAGCGTGTAGCGCGTGCGTACGGCGAGCTTCGCTCGTAGAGCTCGTGGCCGCGCGCCTCGACCCACGCGGTGCCGTCGGCGAGCACGCCGCTGTGATCGCCTCGTAGACGCCCTGGCGCGGGAACGCGCCGAAATACGTGAACACCTGGCCGATCTCGTCTTTGCGCGCGCTGCGCGTCGGCCGCGTCGACCATGTTGCCGCCGCTCTCGCCGAAGCCCACGCCCGCGCCGAGCTGGTCGATCACGAACGCGACCTCGTCGTTCTCGAGCACGAGATCGCCCGGTCGTCCCGACCGCGTTCGGCCCGCCGAGCTCTTCGCCGGCTGCGCATCGCGTGAACGCGCGCGGGCGGCGCCTTCGCCCCGCGCGTCGCGGCTCGCGCCGTGGATGCGCCAATCGCATGCGCGTCGCCGCATCTGCGGCGTCGACGTGGATGAGCGGCATGCTCTCTTGCACGAGCCCGACCGCGGGCACGCCGAGCGCGAGCGCGCGGCGCATCGCCGTGGCCTCCATCGACCCTTCCATGCGCGGCGAAGGAACCGCGCGAGCGCTTGCGCCTTGGGGACGAGCGTCGCGATCTCGATCTGCTCGTCCTTCGTGTGGAAGCCGACGCCGCGCGGACCGAGGCCGTCGATGGACGCGATGCCCATCGCGACCGACGTGCTCGCGTCCGATGCCGCCGCCGATGAGCGGCGCCTCGTCGTCGCCGAGCCCGCGTGCGCGACGCGCACGCGCGCGTACGCGGCATCGAGCGCGCGCTCGCCTCCGTGCGCTCGAGCGGGTTGCCGCGCGACGCCGCCCTCGAGCTCGATGCGCGTGCCGGGACGCCGCTGCGGCGTCGGCCGCCGCGCGCGAATCGCGCGACGAGCTGTCTCGCCGTCGCGCGCGTGTCGAAAGCGCAAATCGATGTGCGCCTCGGCGCGATCGGGCACGGTGTTCTTGCTCGTTGCCCCCCGAGACGATCGCCGACGTTGACGGTGACGCCGCGCGTCGTAGTCGGTGAGCGACTGCGCGCGATCGACGAAGCGCGCGAGCGCCCAGATCGCGTTCGCCCCTTCTTTGTGGGCGTTGCCCGCGTGCGCGGCGCGGCCGTGGCGCGATCGCGACCGATGCCGCCCGTCCCTTTGCGGCGCGTGATGATCGCGTCGGCCTTGCGACCCGCTTCGAAGACGAGCGCGCCCGCCGCGCCGGCGATCGCGTCGCGAATCACCTTCTGCCCTTCGGGCGAGCCGACCTCTTCGTCGCGCGACGATCGCGAGGCGCACCGGCGCGATCGCGTCGAGCCCGCCGGTCGCCGCGAGCGCGCGGAGCGCGTACGCGACGACGACGAGCCCGCCCTTCATGTCGAGCACGCCGGGTCCGCGCGCGAGATCGTCCCGTCGCGACGGAACCCTTCGAAGGTGCCCGGCGGAAACACCGTGTCGAGGTGACCGATGAGCGCGACGGCGCCGCGTTCGGCGAGCGTCGCCGCGCGAGCGAGAAGACGAGGTGATCGGCGAAGCGCTCGCTCGGGCGCACGTTTTCCTCGAGCCCGTCGCGACGCGAAGAGCCCCGCGAAGCATCGCGCCGACCTTGCGCCCGCCCTCGGGGTTCTCGGTGAACGAGTTCTGATCTCACGAGCTCGCGCGAGCTCGCGCTCCATGTCCTTCGCGCGCTCGCTGAGCCAGCGCACGGCGGATGCGTCATTCATCGTGCGATGATGATGCCTCACTTGCATATGAGGGCCAATCGCTCGCGCGATCGATCAATCCAGCGGCGGCTTGCGGAGGCACGCTCCACACGATGTGCTCGGGCTCGCCGCTGAAGGGACGCTCACGAAAAAGCGGATCTGGTTTTTCGTGATCGGCGAATCCCGTCAACACCATGTGCGCCTCTGGAGTGCGTATAGCCTACATGTAGGATTGCTGTCAATCCCTCTTTCGAGTGGTAGTGATGCGCGCATGGCGAAGCGCGCGCGGCGGTCATCGGCGGGAGCGGTTACGGCGGCGCCGAGCTCATCCGGCGCCTCCTGCTCCACCCGGACGTCGAGCTCGTGCGCGTCGCGTCGATCGACTTCGTCGGCGAGCCGCTCGGCGCGGTGCACCCGAACCTCGAGGGACAGACCGACCTCACGTTCGAGGGGCTTCTCGCCGGCCGAAGCGGCGAAAGGCATGGACGTCGTGCTCCTCGGCCTGCCGCACAAGAGTCAGCGCGACGAAGATGCCGCGAGCTCATGGCGACGGGCGCGCGCATCGTCGACCTCTCCGGCGACTTCCGCCTGCGCGACGCGGCCGTCGTACGAGAAGTACTACGGCGCCGAGCACCCGTGCCCCGAGGAGCTCACGAACGGCACGTTCGTCTACGGCCTGCCGGAGCTCAACCGCGAGGCGATCCGAAGGCGAAGTACGTCGCCTCGCCAGGCTGTTTCGCGACGACGATCGAGCTCGCGCTCCTGCCGCTCGCGAAGGCGGGTCTCCTCGCAGGGCGCGGTCGAGATCGTCGGCATCACGGGATCGTGCGGCAGCGGCATCGCGCCGAGCGCGGGGACGCATCACCCGGTGCGCGCGGTGAACCTGCGGACGTACAAGCCGCTCGATCACCAGCACATCCCCGAGATCGACGAGACGCTCGCGTCGCGGGCGCGAAGAAATCTGACGCTCCGCTTCGTCCCGGTGAGCGCGCCGCTCTCGCGCGGCATCTTCGCGACGTGCTTCGCGCACGTCGAAGTCGAGCATCGACCCCCGAACGTGTGAAGAGCTTTACGCAGATGCGTATCGCGGCGAGCCGTTCGTGCGCGTGCCGGCGAAGCGGCTGCCCGAGGTCGTCGCGGTGAACGGAACGAACTACGCCGAGGTCGGCGTCGTCGTCGGCGACGCGAGCGACGGCAAGCGCTGGTCACGCGCGTTCGCCGCGACCGACAACCTGATCAAGGGCGGCGCGGGCCAGGCCATCCAGTCGATGAACCTGATGCTCGGGCTCGACGAGCGCACGTCGCTCGAAGACCCGGGCGGGTGGCCGTGAGCTGACGTCGTCATCAAGCTCGGCGGCGAGGTCGTGAAGAGCGGCGCGATGGCGGCGATCGCGGCGGACATCGCCGAGATGCGCGCGCGCGGCGAGCGCGTCGTCGTCGTGCACGGCGGCGGGCCGCAGGCGACGGAGCTGCAGAAGAAGCTCGGGCAGACGCCGAACATCGTCGCCGGCCGGCGCATCACCGACGCGGCGACGCTCGACGTGATGAAGATGATCGTCGCGGGTCACGTGAACGTCGACTCTGCGCGGCGCTCCTCGCGCGGGGCGTCCGGCGGTCGGGCTTCACGGCGCGAGCTCGCTGGCGCGTGCGCGGCGAAGAAGCGGCCGCCGCAGATCGTCGCGGGCGCGGGGCCGGATCCCATCGACTTCGGGCTCGTCGGCGACGTGACGGCGTGAACAGCGAGCTTCTCGACGCTCCTCGAACACGGCTTTCGTTCCCGTGCTCGCGTGCCTCGGCTGCGGCGACGACGGGCAGGTCTACAACATCAACGCCGACATCGTGGCGAACCAGGTCGCCGTCGCGCTCTCGGCGCGCGCGCTCGTCGCTCGTCAGCGACGTCGCCGGGCGTGCTGCGCGACGTGAACGATCCGGGCTCGCGCATCGCGCGCCTGAACAAGCCGAAGCGGACGAGGCGATCGCGGACGGCATCGTGACGAAGGGGATGATCCCGAAGCTCGAAGAGTCGTTCGCGGCGATCGCCGAGGGCGTGCAAGCCGTGCACGTCGTCGGCCAGCTCGCGCGCGGCGAGCTCGCGCGCGAGGTGCGCGAGCCCGGGAGCGTCGGCACCCTCTTGGAAACCGGATGACACGATGATCGACGTCGTCGTCGTCGACACCGGGCTCGGGAACATTCGCAGCGTCGTTCGCGCGCTCGGCGAAGCGGGCAAGCGTGGCGCGCTCGAGGTGACGACGCGCGTGTCGGGCGATCCCGATGTCGTGCGCGGCGCGCGTGCGCTCGTGTTTCCCGGGCAAGGCGCGTTTCGCGATTGCTCCTCCGCGCTCGGTCGCGGAATCGGCGATGCCATCCGCGAATCGATCGCGCGCGGCGTTCCGTACTTCGGAATTTGTCTCGGGCTCCAAGCGCTCTTTGCGTCGAGCGAAGAGGCGCCGGGCTGCGCGGGCCTCTCGATTTTTCCGGGACGCGTCGTGCGACTCGACGCGCGTGGGCTCAAGCTCCCGCACGTCGGGTGGAACACCGCGGAGCCCACGCGCCCGACGTGGCTGCTCGACGCGCCCGAGTCGTTCTACTTCGTGCACACGTTCGTCGCGGCGCCCGACTCGAGCGCGCTCGCGTGCGCGACGACCGAGCACGGCTCGCGCTTCGTCTCGCGCAATCGAGAAAGACAACGTCGCCGCGGTGCAGTTCCACCCGGAGAAGAGCCAGCGCGCGGGGCTCGCGATGCTCGAGAGGTTCCTCACGGCGATGCTGATCATTCCTGCGATCGATTTGCTCGGAGGCAAGGTCGTGCGTCTCCACCGCGGGAGCTACGACGAGGTCACCGTGTACGACGCGGATCCCGTCGCGCGCGCGCGCGCATTTCGCGCGCTCGGTGCCGAGCGCCTTCACGTGGTGGACCTCGACGGCGCGAAGGCCGGGCGATGCGTGCAGAATGCAACCATTCGCGCCATCGCGTCGCGCGTTCGGCGCGGGCGTGCAGGTGGGCGGCGGCGTGCGTTCGCGCGAGGCGTTCGAGTCGTACGTCGCGGCGGGCGCGGAGCGCGTGGTGCTCGGCACGGCGGCCCTCCGCGAGCGCGAGATGGTGCGTGCATTGTGCAAGGATTTTCCGGCGCGCGTGATCGTCGCCGTCGACGCCAAGAACGGGATGGTCGCGACGGACGGTTGGACCGAAGTGTCCGAGACGCGCGCGGTGGATCTCGCGCGCGCGTTCGCGGACGTTCCGGTCGGCGCGATTCTCTACACGGACGTCGCGCGCGACGGGACGCGCGGCGGGCCCGACGTGTCCTTCACCGCGCAGCTCGCGCGCGAGACCGGTTTGTCCGTGATCGCATCGGGCGGCATTGGCTCGCTCGACGATTTGCGCGCGCTCGCGGCGCACGAGGGAATCGACTCTGCGATCGTCGGGCGCGCGATCTACGACGAGGTGTTCTCGTTCGCGGACGCGATCGAAGCGGCGCGGCGACCGAGCAGCGGCTGAAGCGCTTTGCCCGTGTGGCTCGCGGCGACGCGCGCGACGCGCTCGGGCGTTCCTTCCGCGACGATGCGTCCGCCCGCGTCTCCGCCTTCGGGTCCGATGTCGATGACCCAATCGGCGCTCTTGATGACATCGAGGTGATGCTCGATGACGAGGACGGTGTTGCCCGCGTCGACGAGCCGTTGGAGCACGCCGAGGAGACGCTCGACGTCGCCGAAGTGGAGGCCCGTCGTGGGCTCGTCGAGGATGTAGAGCGTGCGACCCGTCGCGACGCGACCGAGCTCTCGCGAGAGCTTGATGCGCTGCGCTTCGCCGCCCGACAGCGTGGGCGAAGGTTGACCGAGCTTGAGGTAACCGAGGCCGACGTCGTCGAGCGTGCGAAGCGCGCGCGCGATCTCTTTGTGGACGGCGAAGTGCTCGAGCCCTTCGCGCACGCTCATGTCGAGGATGTCGGCGATGCTCTTTTCCTTGTATTTTACACGTAACGTGGCTTCGTTGAACCGGCGCCCGCGGCACGCTTCGCACGTGACGTACACGTCGGGAAGAAAATGCATCTCGACGCAGCGGAGGCCATCGCCGCCGCACGCTTCGCATCGCCCGCCTTTCACGTTGAACGAGAAGCGCCCTTGATCGTAGCCGTATTTGCGCGCCTCGGGCGTCTTCGCGAAGACCGCGCGCACGTGATCGAAGACCTTGGTGTACGTCGCGGGATTCGAGCGCGGCGTGCGGCCGATGGGTTGCTGATCGATGAGGATGACTTTGTCGACGTGCTCGATGCCGGTGACTTTGTCGTGCGCGCCGACTTGGACGTGCGCCTCGTGGAGCGCGCGCGCGAGGACGGGATGCAGGATGCGATGCACGAGCGTGGATTTCCCCGCGCCGGACACGCCCGTGATCGCGACGAGCGCGCCGAGCGGGATGCGCGCGGTGACGTTCTTCAAGTTGTGCTCGCGCGCGCCGACGATGGTGATGTGCTCGCCGTTTCCTTTGCGCCGCGTCTTCGGCGTCGCGATCGACGCGCGGCCGGAGAGATACGCGCCCGTCGGCGACTCGCGATTGTTCTCGATCGACGACGGCGTGCCTTCGGCGACGATGCGCCCGCCGAGCTCGCCCGCGCCCGGCCCGAAGTCGACGAGCCAGTCGGCGGCGCGCATCGTCTCTTCGTCGTGCTCGACGACGACGACGGTGTTTCCGAGATCGCGCAATCGACGCAGCGTGCGAAGGAGGCGCGAGTTGTCGCGCGCGTGAAGACCGATCGAAGGCTCGTCGAGCACGTAGAGGACGCCGCTGAGCTCGCTCCCGAGCTGCGCGGCCAAGACGGATGCGTTGGCTCTCTCCGCCCGAGAGCGTGCCCGACGCGCGCGAGAGCGTGAGGTACTCGAGCCCGACGTCGAGCAAGAACCCGAGCCGCGCGAGGATCTCTTTGCGGAGCTCTTCGGTGATCGTCCTGTCGACGTCCGAGAGCACGACGTCGCGAAAGAACGCGTGCGTCTCGGCGACGGTCTGCTCGCACAAGAGATCGAGCGTCGCCCCGGCGAACTTCACCGCGAGGCTCTCGGGCCGAAGGCGCTTGCCCTTGCACGAAACGCAGGGCTTTTCCGAGAGATATTTCATGTAATATGCACGCATCTCGTCGCTCGTCGCGGACTTGAAGCGACGCATGAGCATGGGGAGGAGGCCCTCCCAGATTTCTTCTTTGCCTTTCTTGCCCCAGAGCACCGCGTCGCGATCCGCGCGCGGGAGATCCTTCCACGGCTTCGTCGTCGAGACGCGCATCTCGCGGAGGAGGGAGAGGACCCAATCGGCCTTCCACCCTTCGCCGCGTTGCATCGAGGCGGCCCACACGCTGATCGCGCCGTCTTTGATCGACTTTTGCGGCGCGGTGACGACGAGATCTTCGTCCATCTCGGGCCGCGAGCCGAGGCCGTTGCAGTGCGTGCACGCGCCGATGGGCGAGTTGAACGAGAACGCTTGCGGCGTGAGCTCGTCGAACGAGATACCGCATGACTCGCATGCGTTGCGCTGCGAGAAGACTTGTTCTTCTTGATCGGGGACTGCTCGTCCCCTCGTCGCTTCGCTCCTCTCCCCTCGGGGTTTCGCCTTCGGCTCAACCCGCAACGGGGGGCTTTGCCCCCCCTGTCCCCCCCGCTCGAAGAGCGCGACGAGGATCCCCTCGCCTTCGCGGAGCGCGGCTTCGACGGAGTCCGTGAGGCGCGCGCGCTCCGATTTCTTGATGACGATGCGATCGATGACGACGTCGATGTCGTGCTTCGATTTCTTGTCGAGGCGCGGCGTGCCCTCGGTGAGATCGATCATGCGGCCGTCGATGCGCATGCGCGAATATCCGCGGCGCTGCGCATCCGCCATGATGTCTTCGTGCTCGCCCTTGCGGGCGCGTGCGCGCGGCGCGAGCAAAACGCATTTGGTTCCATCGGGCAGCGCCATCAGCGCGTCCACGATTTGCTCCGCCGTTTGCGCGCCGACGCGCCTTCCGCAGACGTGACAATGCTGCACGCCCGCGCGCGCGAACATCACGCGCAAGAAATCGTACACCTCGGTCGCGGTGCCGACGGTCGAGCGCGGATTGTTCGACGCGCTCTTCTGCTCGATCGCGATCGTCGGCGAGAGGCCGCGAATCGCGTCGTACTTGGGCTTGTCCATCTGCCCGAGGAACTGCCGCGCGTACGACGACAAGCTCTCGACGTAACGGCGCTGCCCTTCCGCGTAGAGCGTGTCGAATGCGAGCGAGGATTTCCCGCTGCCGCTCGGCCCGGTGAACACGACGAGCGCGTTCTTCGGGAGCCGCGTCGTCACGTTCTTGAGATTGTGCTCGCGAGCCCCCTTGATCGTGATTGCGTCGGGAGCCGTCACGTCACAGCAACTTTTCGATCGCCTGACGGACTTCCGCGCTCGTCGGCTCGACCTTCGGCTCGAAACGCGCGACGACCTCGCCGTTTTTGTCGACGAGGAACTTGTTGAAGTTCCATTTGATCTCGCCCGCGAACTTCGACTTGTTCGTCAAGAAGTCGAACAACGGGTCGATGCCCTCGCCCTTCACGACGACCTTTTGCATCATGTCGAACTTCACGCCGTAGTTCGACGTGCAGAACGTCTTTGATCTCGTCGTTCGTGCCCGGCTCTTGCGCGCCGAACTCGTTCGCTGGAAACCCGACGACGCGCAGCCCCTTCGCGCCGAGCTCTTCGTGGAGCTTCTCGAGCCCTTCGTACTGCGGCGTGAGCCCGCACTTCGAGGCGACGTTGACGATGAGGAGCGGATGCCCGCTGTACGAGCTCAGCTTCACGTCACGCCCGTCGATCGTTCGCGCTGAAAAATCGTGAACGTTCATGCACGGGGTTATGCCCATTCCGCGCCGTAGGTGCAACCACGAGAGGAGTTGATCGCCAAGGCGCCAAGGCGCCAGAAGAAATTTCAGGGGAAGAATGGATAAAGAACCCACTCTTTCTTTGGCGCCTTGGCGCCTTGGCGATCTTCTTTCTCTCTCTAGATGCCGACGGGGTGCCACACCGTCTTCGTCTCGAGAAAGCGCTCGATGTAGCTCACGCCCTCGCCGAGCTTCGCGTCCTCGCGCGTGCGTCTTGATGCGCTTCACGTTGTCGGCGCCGTCTTGCTCGAGCGATGCGCGGAGCTTGTGCGTCCGCGAGCCACGCGTCGATGGCGATGACTTCGCGGTGACGCGCGAGGATCGGCGCGATCTCTTTTGCGTGGCCCGTGAGAACGTTGATCGACGCCGCCCGGCATGTCGCTCGTCGCGACGCACTCGGTCCACACGAGCGCCGTGCGCGGGTCGGATTCGCTCGCGAGCGCCACGCACACGTTGCCGCCGCACACGACGGGGAGCACCGTCGAGACCAAACCGAGGAGCGACGGTCGCGATGGCGCGATCACGCCGACGACGCCCATCGGCTCTGGCACGCTGAAGCCGAAGTGCGGGCCCGCGACGGGGTTCGACGACGCGACGAGCGCGTGGAACTTGTCGGCGAAACCTGCATAATACACGCATCGATCGATGCTCGCGTCGACCTCGCGCGAGGCTTCTTCGTGCGCGAGGCCGCCGCGCTCGAGCGACGTCGCGAGCTCGTCGCGGCGCGACTCCATCATCTCCGCGAGGCGATAAAGAATCTGCCCGCGGTTGAACGCCGTGCGCGCGGCCCAACCGGCTTCCGCGTTCTTCGCGGCGAGCACCGCGTCGCGCACGTCTTTGCGCGACCCGCGCGGCATGTTGAGCACGTCGGGGTCCGCGCCTTTGACCATCGCAGACGTCTTCACTTGGAAATACCTCCCGGACTCGGAGCGAACGAACGCGCCGCCGACGTACATTTTGTAAGCGCGATTCACCGTCACGCGCGTGCGCCGCGCGGGCTCGGCTGCGCGAGTCGCGACGAGCGGCGCAGCTTCGCGGACGGCCGATCCGTTCGCGTGCTTGGTCTTCGTTTTCGTCTTCGCCTTCGCGCTCATGAGTCGAGCTCCACGTAAGCGGCGAGCCCTTGCCTGCCGCCCTCGCGCCCGAAGCCGCTCTCTTTGTAACCGCCGAACGGCGAGCTCGGGTCGAACTTGTTGTACGTGTTGCCCCAAATCACGCCGGCTTTGAGCTTTTGCGCGAGCCAGAAAATCTTCGCGCCCTTGTCCGTCCAGATGCCGGCGGAGAGGCCGTACATCGTGTTGTTCGCTTTTTCGACGGCTTCGTCCGGCGTGCGGAACGTCAGGATCGAAAGCACCGGGCCGAAGATCTCCTCGCGCGCGATGCGGCTCGACTGCGCGACGCCCGTGAAGAACGTCGGCGCGAACCAATAACCCTTTTGCGGAATCGGGCATGGCGCCGAATAGCGATCACTGCCTTCTTGCTCGCCGATCTTCACGAGCTCTTTGATCTTCTGCAATTGCATCTTCGAGTTGATCGCGCCGACGTCCGTGTTCTTGTCGAGCGGATCGCCGAGACGCAGCGTCGCCATGCGATCGCGCAGCTTGCGAACGACCACGTCGTGCACGCTCTCTTCGACGAGCAAGCGCGAGCCCGCGCAGCACACGTGACCTTGATTGAAGTAGATGCCTTTGATGATGCCTTCGACGGCTTGATCGATTGGCGCATCCGCAAAGATGATGTTCGCCGCTTTGCCGCCGAGCTCGAGCGTCAGCTTTTTCGACGAGCCCGCGAGCGCGCGCTGAATGCGTTTGCCGATTTCCGTCGAGCCGGTGAATGCGATCTTGTTCACGTCCGCGTGGTTCACGAGCGCGGCGCCCGTCGCGCCCGCGCCGGTCACGATGTTCACGACGCCCGGCGGAAGCTCCGCTTCTTCGATGATGTGCGCGAGCATCAGCGCGGTGAGCGGCGTCGTCTCCGCGGGCTTGAGCACCACGGTGTTTCCGCACGCGATCGCCGGCGCGATTTTCCACGCGGCCATCAGCAGCGGGAAATTCCACGGAATGATCTGACCCGCGACGCCGAGCGGACGCGCGCGCCTGCCGTGAAAGGCGTAGTCGAGCTTGTCGGCCCAACCCGCGTGATAGAAAAAGTGCGCAGCCGCGAGCGGCACGTCGACGTCGCGTGATTCCTTGATCGGTTTACCGCCGTCCATCGACTCGACGATGGCGAGCTCGCGCGCCTTCTCTTGAAGCGCGCGCGCGATTCGAAAGATGTATTTCGCGCGCTCTCTGCCCGGCATCTTCGACCAGTACTTGTCATATGCGCGACGCGCAGCGACGACCGCCGCGTCCACGTCGGCCGCGTCGGCCTCGGCGATTTCCGCGAGCTTCTCTTCCGTCGATGGAGAAATCGTATCGAAGTATTTTTTCGACTGCGGCTTTTGCCACTTACCGCCATAAAAAAGCTCGTAACGCGATTTGATTTTGACGTGATCGGGCGACTCCGGCGCGGGCGCGTAATCCCACGCTTTGCCGAAATCGAGCGCATGCGATTGCGCCTTCTTCTCTTTGTCGATGGCGTGCCCGCCGTTTCGTTTCGCGAGCGCCTTGTCTACTTTCTTGGGCATTTGCATCAATCCTTCGAGAAGTCCTCGGCGGCTTGGTAGAAGCCGGTGCGCTCTTTTTCGAGCTGCATGAGCACGTCGTTCAAGAGCGTCGACGCTCCAAAACGGAACAAGTCCGGTGTGAGCCACGCGTCGCCGATCGTCTCTTTCACGATCACCAAGTAGTGAAGCGCCTGTTTGGCGGTGCGAATTCCGCCCGCGGGCTTCATGCCGATTTTGCGACCCGTCGCGTGGAAGTGATCGCGAATCGCTTCGAGCATGACGAGCGTCACTTGCGGAGTCGCCGCGGGGACGATCTTGCCGGTGCTCGTCTTGATGAAATCGCCGCCGGCCGCAATGCCGATCTCACTCGCTTTGCGCACGACGTCGAGCGAGCCGAGCTCGCCGGTCTCCAAAATCACTTTGAGGTGCGCCGCGCCGCACGCTTCTTTCGTCGCGGCGATCTCGTCGAACACTTTTCGGTAATCGCCCGAGAGCATCGCGCCGCGATCGATCACCATGTCGATCTCGTCCGCGCCGAGCTCCACCGCGCGCCGCACGTCGTCGAGCTTGATGGGCAATGGCGATTGCCCGCTTGGAAACGCAGTTGCGACGCTCGCCACTTTCACGGGCGATCCCTTGAGTGCCTTCTTCGCGGTCGTGACCAAATTCGGATACACGCACACCGCCGCGACGGGCCCGATCGTCGGATCGGTGTCGAGCGGGAGCAGCGCCTTTTGGCACATCTGCCGGACTTTTCCGGGCGTGTCTTTTCCTTCGAGCGTCGTGAGGTCCATCATCGCGACGGAGAGGCGCAAGCCGGCGACCTTCGCGCCCTTCTTGATGGAGCGTTTGGCGAGCGCCGAGACGCGCTCTTCGACGGCCACCTGATCGACCGGCGGCGACGCGGGATTGAAGTACGCCGGCGCGCCGAAGTGGGACTTGTGCTGCGTGGTTGCTTGAAGCGTCACGCCCGATGTTTATCACGGAACCGTGAACGATTTGCCCACGGTGACGGCGCTCCCCGAAAAAACGGCGATGCGCGCGGCCATGAATGCTTTCGTCACGCACGCGCTCGTCGTCGCGTTGGCGAGCGCGGAATCGATTTGCGCTTTCGTCGGAACGCCGCTCGGATCGAACGTCACTTTGACGTGACCTTGGCCGTGAAACCCAGTCGGCGACGAGCACGATTTCACGTCGACCTTTGCGAGCGCGGCCGCCGCGGCAGCCGCATCGAACGGCGCGCGGCGATGTCCGTACTCGTCGCCCGTGTCGCCCGATGGCGGTGTGCCCGCATCCGCCGCTGTTTCGTCAGCGGCCATCGCCGGTTCGAACATCAGCGGATACGTCACGGGCACCTGCCCGCTCGGGCTCGGCGGTTGAAACTCGAGGTGCTTGAACTTCTCGACGATGCAGCTTCGCGCGTCGTCGTCTTGAAGGACGTTGCTGCGCGTCACGTCCTCCGCGGAGATCACGTGACCCGTTTCGTCGATCACGAACTTCGTCTCGACGCGACCCGCGAGGCTCTTGTTCTTCTTCAACGCGGTGACGTAGCAAATCTTGAAATGCGAAAACGCCGCGCGCACCGTGCGTTGGATCACGTCGGGCGGCAAAGCACCCACCGCGGCACCCGCGTCGCTCGGCAACGTCGCAGTCGGCTGCGCGCTCGCCGAAGCGCTTGGCTGCGGCGGCGGCTGCGTCGGCGTCGTGCTGTTTCCGCCGCACGCTCCCATGAGCGCGACGAAAAGAAGCCCCCGCTTCATCACTACTTCGGCGGAGCCGCGTCGAGCTTCGCGCGCTTGCGACGACGGCGAGCCGCCTCCGCTTGCTTCTTGCGGCGCTTGACGCTCGGCTTCATGTAGTGACGGCGCATCTTGAGCTCGCGCAAAACGCCCTCCGAAGCGAGCTTGCGCTTGAGCATCTTGATGGCGCGCTCGATGCCGCGATCGCTCACGAGCACTTCGAGTGGCTTGCACTGAATGGCTTCACTAGGCATGGGAACGCGGGTACTTAGCATGGCCCAGTTCGGCCCGCCAAGGCCTTTCAGGCGTAGTACGTCGTCGCGCGCTTCTTGCCCTTTTTCGAGATGAGCTTCTTTTTCAGCGCTTCGCCGAGCGGCCGGGGAACTTCGCGGCGCTCGAGGTGGAGCTTCGTGCGGATTTCTTCGGCGCGGAGACCCTTCTTGTTCGCCTTCACGAGCGCGACGATCTGCGCGACGACGTGCTCGAGCTGTTTCGCCGTCCGGCGGTGGAGGCGCCGACCGCCACGCTTCTTCGCAGGATGAGCAGCCGCCGCCTTGGCGGGACGACCGCGACGCCGACCCGCGTGGCCCACGTGAGCGGAGTGACCACTCGCGGTCTCGGCGAGGATCTCGTCGAGCGACGCGCCACGGAGAGCGCGCAAGAGCGAATGTGCAAACTCCGATGCGAGCGAGTTGATCGTTTGATGAAGGGTCGACATGCGCGGCACCTTACGGGCCTTTTGGTCCCGCCGTCAATGCGACTTTGCTATATTCGATTGATGCGCGCGGCCGCGATCTCGCTCTTTGCTTTGATCGGTTGCTCGAGTCCGCCCGACTCGACACCAATCGACGCAACGACGGAAGGCGCGATCATCGATGCAAGCGATGCGGGCGACGCGACGACGGACGTCGCGCAGAATCCATGTCCGCCCGACATGGCATTCGTCGCGACGGAAGCAGGCGTTTGCGTCGATACGTACGAAGGAACGCTCGTCGCCGTCTCCGCGGACGGCGGACAAACACCTTGGCCTTTTTACGACCCCATCGACGCAATCGACGCAAGCGCGCTCCGCGCGGTCGTCGCCAAAGGCGTTTTTCCACAGGGCTACATCAGTCAAGCGCAAGCTACGGCGATGTGCGCCCATTCGGGAAAACGTCTTTGCACGTTGGAAGAATGGACGGCTGCGTGTCGCGGCCAGCCGACACACGATTACGTCTATCCGTACGGCGACACCTACGACGATGCCGCGTGCAATGAAGGACGCGAGAGCCCCATCGTTCGGCTCTTTCCGAATCCGACGTATTCGAATCAAGAGCTCAACGATCCCCAGTGCGATCAGCTCGACGCGGGGCTCGCGCGCGGCGGCGATTATCCAAAGTGCATTTCGTCATATGGCGCGTACGACATGCACGGCAATCTGCACGAGTGGATCGACGACTCGCCCGACCCGAACGACCCGACCAAGGGGAGCTTCATGGGCGGTTATTTCGTCGACGCGAAGATCAACGGTCCGGGCTGCGAGTACCGCACGACCGCGCACGCGAAGACCTACCACGACTATTCGACCGGCTTCCGATGCTGCAAGAGTGCCGAAGGAGGGGGTTGAACCCTCACGAGGGGTTACCTCGGCGGATTTTGAATCCGCTGCGTCTGCCGATTCCGCCACTTCGGCGAGTGGTCGAGGCTGATTACCACAATCAGCGTGGTTTGTTTTTGCGTTCGTTCAAGAGGCCCGCGGGGAGCTGCGCTTTCCATTCGTCGGGCGCCATCGGGCTCGGGGGCTCGACGCTGATGCGCGAGATGCTCGTGCGCATTTGCTCGAGCGACACCGACTCGGACGCTTGCGCGAGCAGCGCGGTGTCGTTCTCGGCTTCGAGCGGGAAGAGCGCGTGCATCACCTCGGCGACGTCCTTCTGACCGATCGCGCGCCCTTCGAGGCGACTGCAAGCGTCGAGCTCGCGACACATCTCGAGCGCCGTCGAAAAGCGTTTGTCCGGCTCTTTGCGGAGCGCGCGTCTCAGCACGCGCCATAGCGGACGCGGATATCCCCATACGAGCCCGCATGGATCGGGGACGTTGCACGCGTTCACCGCAACGAGCGTGTCGACGTCGTCCTTCTTCTTGAAGAGGCGCCGATCGCACGAGATCTCCCAGAGCGTGACGCCGAGCGCGAAGATGTCCGTACGGCGATCGACGTTGTTCGAAGTCGCTTGTTCGGGAGCCATGTATGCATATTTGCCTTTGACGACTCCCGCGAACGTTCGCGAGAGGCGGTGCTCGGCTTTGGCCAATCCGAAATCGATGATCTTGATTCGACCGTCGTACGACACGAGCACGTTGCTCGGCGACATGTCGCGGTGAACGAAGCCGAGGTTCTGGCCGTTCGGCCCTTTGAGCTCGTGCGCGACGTGGAGGCCCTCCGCGATGCGCGCGCCGACGTACGCCGTCCAATCGTAGCGAAGGCGCGAGCGACGCATGCGACACGCGTCCCAAACTTTGAAGAGCGATTGCCCCATCACGAGCTCGATCGCGCAATAGAGGCGTTTGCCTTCTTGTCCGAACTCGAGCAATCGCACGATGCTCGGATGGCGCAGCGACGCGACGATCTTCACCTCGTCGAGGAACATCGTCACGAAGTCTTCGCGGTGCGCGAATTCGTTCTTGATGACTTTGAGCGCGACGAACTTGTCGTCGTCTTCGGCGATCGCCGGGCCGAGGCGCATGCCGAGATAGACGATGGCCATTCCGCCTTCGCCGATCTTCGTGAGCACGCGATAGCGCCCGAGCTTTTCCGGAACTTCCTGCCGTTGCACGCGGTCCAAGTACAACCTAACGTGACCGCCATGCCAAACAAGTTTGCGACGTGTGCAGTCGCTTTCGTGCTGTTTGCAACGGGGTGCAAGGACCAAGCGAAGGAGAGCGCGAAGCTCGCGGTCGCCGACTGCGACACGCTCGCTACGCTCGTCGACAAGGACATCGCGGAGGTGGCGAAGGGGCTTCCCGATGGCGCGACGAAGCTCGCGCCGCTCTACGCGGGCAGCGCGGACCCGACGAAGGATCTCCCCGCGCTGCGGCAGTCGCTATTGCATACGCAGCGCGACGTGCCCGATCTCAACGTCGCGAAGTCGACGTTCTTCGCGCTCACGGACGACAAAGGCATCGGCGTGCGGAACAACCTCGAGCAAGACGCGATGGCCGGGCAAGATCTCGCGAAGCTCTTTCCCGGGATCTCGAAGGCGCTCGCGGGCGAGTACGTCGAGACGACGGGCTCGTTCGGCGGACCCGTCCCGCCGACCGCGAACGGGCCGGACAAAGATTGGCTCGCCGCGGCGCCGGTGAAGAACGAACAAGGCAAGGTCGTCGCGCTCTTCGTGACGGGCTGGTCGTATCGCCGCTTCGCGACGCACCTCCAAGAAGTGCTCAAAGAAAATCTGCAGACGAACCTGCGAAAGAGCGGCGACACGGGGAAGATGCCCGTCTTCTACGTCGCGCTCTTCGACGCGAGCGGCGTCTACTCCGAGAAGACGACGCCGAAGGTGAGCGAGCAAGCGCTCGCCGAGCTGAAGCTCGTCGACAAGACGAAGTCCGGCACGGCGCAAGGCACGGTCAACATCACCGATCGCGACTTCGGCTACGCGGCCAAGCGCACGCCGAAGCTCGGCGCGGACACGGGCGTCGTCGTTTTGCGCAGCGAGCTCTAGAGGCTTTTGGCTTTGGGCTTTGGGCTTTGGCCCGAAGCTCCAGAGCGGCCGAGGCGATGGATGGCGGCGATGAAGACGAGCCAGCCCGCAACGGTGATCATGCCGCCGAGCGTGTTCGCGCCGGACGCGGCGATCACGATGCCGATGCACGACGCGATCGCAGCGGCCAAAATCGCTCTCGCCTCAAGCCCAAAGTCCAACGCCCAAAGCCCCTTCTTCACTCCCATTGCTCGGACTTCGCCTTCACCAGAAATCGCGCACGTCGCGCTCGAGGCGGCGCTCGGCGGCGATTTCGGTCGATGCGTGTGATGCGCCCGCGAGATCGTCGGTGACGTAGTCGCTCTCCCAGAGCGTGAGGATGTGCGACTTCACGTCGGGGCCAACGCCGTTCAACACGACGAGCGCGCCTTCGTCGTTGTCGTGCTTCGGAAGGAAGGCCGCGAGATCGCGCGCGGCGTCGCGCGTGAGCCAGAGCACGCCGAATTTTTTCCCGGCCGCCGCGACCTCGAGCTTCAGCGTCTTGCCCGACGAGATCGTGAACGTGCGGCCCGCTTCGGGATCGACACCTTCGGCTTGGAACGTCTTCGCGATCACGTCTTGCGCGCGCGGCTCGTCCATCGGCCGCGCGGGCGCTGGGGTGCGTGCGGGCGTGTCGTCGCCGCAACCCACGACCATGAACGTGACGAATGCGCAACGCGCCACGCGAAACATGCCGCGATGCTAGCGCCGAAGCGCTCATGCAGCTACGTTGTGCGGTCGATGGCTGACGGCACGGCGCGCGACACGTACGCGCGGTTTGCGGCGATCGACGTGGGATCGAACGCCATTCGGTTGCGCATCGTCGAGGCGAGCGCGCCGCAGCAATCTCAACTGTCGCTGCCCGTCGACGCGAAGAACGGCGAAGGGTGGCGCGAGATCGCAAACCTGCGCGCCGCGGTGCGACTCGGAACGGAAGTGTTCTTGACGGGCAAGCTCGCGCCGTCGTCCATCGGACAAGCGTGCAACGCGCTCCGCGAGTTTCGCCGCGCGATGGACGAAGCGCACGTCGACGCATACCGCGCGACCGCGACGAGCGCCGTGCGCGAAGCAAAAAATCGCGAGACGCTCGTCGAGCGCGCGCGTCGCGAAGCGGGCGTGGAGCTCGAGGTGATCGAAGGCATCGAGGAGGCGCGCCTCATCGAGCTCGCGGTCGTGCGGCGGCTCGGCCTCTCGGAGCACACGACGCTGCTCGTCGACGTCGGCGGCGGCTCCACCGAGCTCACCGTCCTCGAGAAGGCGAAGCACGCGTTTTCGATTTCGCTCCCGATCGGCACGGTGCGTCTCCTCGAGACGCTCCTCCACGGCGGCGCGCCGCTCGACAAAGAGCGTGGGCGTTTGCTGAGCGAGATGATCGATCGCGCGCTCGTCGAAGCGATCCCCGCGCTCGCGAAGACGAACTTTCAAGCGTTCGTCGGGACGGGAGGCAACATCGACACGCTCGCCGACTTGTGTCCCGCGAAGGGCGGCGCGTTCGGATATCCGCGTGCCATCGACGTCGGCGCGATGCGCGCGCTCTTCGCGAAGCTCCTCGCGATGAGCGCAGCCGACCGGCGCGACGAGTTCAACTTGCGACCCGATCGCGCCGACACGATCATCCCGGCCGCCGCGCTCCTCTTGCGGCTCGCGGAGGTCTTCAAGATGGGCGCGATCGTCGCGCCCGGCGTCGGCCTCAAAGAGGGCGTGCTCGTCGAGCTCATCGACAAACACTTCCGCGTATGGGACGCCGCGCGCGAAGCACAAGCCGTCCTCGCCGCGTGCGAACGTCTCGGCCACCGCTATCGATTCGACGAAGCACACGGCCAGCTCGTCTCGAAGCTCGCGGGTCAGCTCTTCGACGATCTCCGCGAGGTCCACGGCATGAGCGATCGCGATCGCCTCTTGCTCCGCGCAGCATCGCTCCTTCACGACATCGGCGACTTCGTCCGCTACGACGGTCACCACAAGCACAGCTTCTACTTGATCCAGAACTCCGACATCATCGGCCTCACGCCCGACGAGCGCGCGATCGTCGCGAACATCGCGCGCTACCACCGCAAGAGCGTCCCCGATCCGTCGCACCCGAATTTTCGCGACCTCGACAAGCAAGCGCGCAGCAAAGTGCGCGGGCTCGCGGCGATCCTTCGCATCGCGGACGCGCTCGACCGCGAGCACCTCGGCAAGGTGAAGTCCGTGCACGCGCGCGTCGATTCGCACAAGGGAAAGCTGCTGCTCATCGTCGACGGCGACGAGGACCGCGAGCTCGAAGAGTGGACCGTCCGCGCGAAATCCGAGCTTTTGCGCGACGTGTTCGATCTCGACGTTGCGTTCAGCGACAAGTAGAGTCGCGATTCGAATGCGTTCGGGCTTGCTCCTTCTCGTCGCGTGCACCGCGTGCGGAATCGGCTCGATCCCGGATCCGAAAGACGCCGCGCGCGACTACGCCGAAGCCGCGTCGCGCGGCGACGGCAATCGCATCTACGACATGATGACGTCGGAAGGTCAGAAGGACCGCACCCGCGAAGACGTGAAACACATCGTCGACAGCGAGCGGCAAGAGCTCGCCGATGAAGCCAAAGCGGTGACGGCGCCGAGCACGCGCGTCCAAGCGACCGCGACGCTTCGCTTCGACGACGGCGAAGAGACCGCGCTCGAGCTCCGCGGCGGACGCTTCTGGGTCACCGCGGCCGGCGCGCTCCCGGGCGGCGCGCACACGCCGGAGGCCGCGCTCGATCAATTGCGACGCGTCGTCGCGCGCCGCAGCTACGCGGGACTTCTCCGCGCGCTCACGCCGCGCACGCGCGCGATGATCGAACAAGATCTGCGATCGCTCGTCGAAGGTTTGGAGAACTCCGACACGCTCTCCGTTCACGTCACGGGCGACTCCGCGAGCGCCGTCGTCCCCGGCGGCCACCACGTTCGCTTGAAGCGCGAAGGCGGCGTGTGGCGCGTGGACGATTTCGACTGACTCAGTCGTCCGGATGCCACGGATAGTAGATGTACGCGCCATCGCCGAGGCGAGTGCGAATGGTGCGGCACCACCACTCGACGTTCTCGCGATCTTCGAAGCTCGTCGCGGGCGACTGCGCAAACGTCGAGTCGATGCGTCGCCGCGCGTCCTTTTGCGTTCTGCGCTTGGCGCGGCGAAGAACGCGTAGCCCACGCGCCGTGAGCCGTACGTACCGTCTGCGTCCGCGCGACAACGGCTCGCGCACCACGAACGCAAGCGCTTCGAGTGACTTCAACATGCGGCCGAGCGTCGTCCCGGCAATGCCAAGCGCGCGCCGCACCGACGCCTGCGACTTACCCCAGACGTTGTCGATGACGTACAGCGCGTCGAACCGAGCCGGCGTGAGCCCATAAGGCGCCAATATCTTCGCCGCAAGCCGATGCTCGAGCGCCATATGCGCCCGCTTCACCCCAAACAGAATCGCGTCCATGCCAGCACATTCGCAGGACGCATGCCATCCCCACCCAAACTGCACCCACACGCAAAAAACGGGGATCTGTGAGCATGCTCACACTTTGGGCGTTTTCGACGGGTGGCACGAATGGCGCGGGCCAGGCCACGCGGCCATGGTTGCGGCGCGCGGTGTGTTTTCGATGTGTGGGCAAACGAGTGGGGTTAGGGACCGAGCATCGCGCGGCGGCGCATCAGCCACGGCGCGTGAACCTGATCGTCTTTGTAGTTCGAGCAGAGAACGTACATCGCGATGTTCACGGCGAGTCGGATCGCGCGCTCGCGCTGCGCGTCGCCGCCGGGCGTGACGGGTTCTTCCCACGCGCCCGTGGATGCTGAGCGAGCGAGCGCGCCGCCGATGTCGTTCGACGAGAAGATCACTTGCGCCGCGCCGCCACGAACGATCCCGTCGAGCGATCTCGCGCCCGCGACGCGGCCCTCCGCCCGCGCGAGCAGATAGAAGCTTCGAAAGACGACGTGATCGGTGCCCAGAGAAATCGGCGTCGTATCCGGGAGGACCCGGGCGATTTCGCGTCGTGCGCTCGTCATGAACGCGCTCGGCTCGCCGGCGTTTCCGGGTGACGCATCGTCGACGAGCATGACGCCGCCGAGCGAGAAGAATCGACGAAGGCCCGCGACCTCGCCCGCCGTGAGCGGCGCGGGAGCCTGCGCGCCGCTCCAATACAAAAACGAATCGTGCGTCACGTCGGACGAGTCGGCGCGGACATGCGTCGGGTTCGTCTTCGCGGGCGCGCTCGTTCGTTGCACGAGCTCCCACGACCAGCGCGCGGGCGCCGACGCGTGCACGACGTCGGACGAGATTTGCGTTCCGGTGAGCAGCACGCGCGGATCGAAACCGCCCGCGTCGCCGAACGCGCTCGCCGCGTGGGGAAACGCCGCGACGAGAAGGGCCGCGAGCCACGCGATCAAAACGAGTGTGGCGGCACGACGCACGCCCCACAGATAGCATGCTACGAAGCACCCGATGCCTGCCGCCGCGACGCACCTCTCGATTCACGCGGACCTTCCGCAGTGGGCGGTGATCGTCGCTTGCGCGTTCGCGATCGCGAGCATCGTTCTCTTGTTCGTCGAGCTGCGCGGGCACAACCGCGCGCAACGCTCGGGTGGGCTCCTCGTCGTCGCGAGCGGCGTCGTCGCGATTGCGGCGCTCCTCGTGTCGATCGCGCGGCCGGTGCGCGTCTCCGCGAACGAGAGCGTCGTCGGCGCGCGCGTCGTCGTGCTCGCGGACGCGTCGCGTTCGATGGCGCTCCCCGATGGATCCAAGAAGCGCGTGGACGCGCGCGACCACGCGATCGACGCGGTCTCGCACGCATCGAAGGACGCGCGCATCACGCTCCTCGGCTTCGGCGAAGGTGCGGCGCGCCCGCTCGAAAAACCAGGCACCCTCCTCGGCCGATCGGATCTCACGAGCGCGCTTCACGCGATTGACGCCGCGCCGGAAGAGCGGTTCGAGACGGTCGTCGTCGTCTCGGACGGACGCCTCGACGATCCGCTCGAAGGCGCGGCGAAGGACGTCGCGTCGATCCTCCACGTTCCGATCCACACCATCGCGACCACGAAGGAGGCGCCGGCCGACGCGAGCATCCGGCGCGTGACCGCCGCAGGAGCCGCGGTCGCGCACGTTCCGATGCCGCTGCGCATCGAAGTGGGATGTGGCGGCGGCCTCGCGTGCGACGAGCTCACCGTCACCGCGCGCGAGCTCCACCACGACGGCGCGCCGACGCTCCTCGCAAGCGGTCTCGCGCACGTGAAAGACGGCTCTGCGATCGTCGAGCTCTCGATCACGCTCGAGCGCGCGGGTCATCGCGTCGTCGAGATCGCTCTCTCGGGCGCGTCGGGTGACACGATTCCGGAGAACGATCGCCGTCTCGTGTCGTTCGACGTCGCGCGCGAACGCGTGCGCGTTCTTCACGTCGCGGGCCGCCCGACCAACGACGTCCGCGCGCTCAGGCAATGGTTGAAGGGTGATGCGTCGATCGACCTCGTCGCGTTCTTCATCTTGCGCACGCCGACGGACAACGTGAACGCGTCGCAAGACGAGCTCGCGCTCATCCCTTTCCCCGTCGACGAGCTCTTCAGCGAGTACTTGCCGACGTTCGACGCGATCATCTTGCAAGACTTCGACGCGCAACCGTACGGGCTCGAGAAACATTTGCCCGCGCTCGCGAGCTACGTGCGCTCGGGCGGCGGGCTCGTGATGGTCGGCGGGCCGAACAGCTTCGTTGCTGGTGGTTATGCGGGCACGTCGCTCGCCGAAGTTCTCCCCGTGAAGCTCGACACGGCGCGCGACGCAACCGCCGCCGACACCGCGCCGTTCACTCCGCAATGGACCGACATGGGTCGCGCCGCGCCGATGCTCGGACCGCTACGAAATTTGGTCGACGACGCGCTCCCCGACATGCCGGGCGTGAACGTCGTGGAAGACGCGCGACCCGGCGCGCTCGTTTTGTGGTCGCATCCGCGCCTTCGCACGAAGAGCGGACACGCGATGCCCGTCCTCACCGTTTCGGACATCGGCAACGGACGATCGATCGCGCTCGGCGTCGATGGCGGTTGGCTCTTCACGTTCTCGGATCTCGGCGTGCGCACGAGCGGCCGCGCGCACGGCGCGCTTTGGGATGGCCTCCTCGGTTGGCTCATGCGCGATCCGCGCTTCGAGCCCGCGCAGATCGAAAACGCGACGTGCGTCGCGGGCGAGCCCACGAAGCTCCGCGTGCGCGCGGTCGGCGACACGAACAAAGCCGATCTCGCGCTCGACGTGACGCGCACCGATGCTCCGAGCGCGAGCGGCGAAACCGTTCACGTCGAGCGCGCAGGCGCGGATCTCACGAACGCCGTCGAGCTCGCGTTGCCGCCGCTCGCCGCGGGCGGATACTCCGCGCTCCTTCGCGTCGGAAACGCGGCGACGACGCGTCGCGATTTCGCGTGCGAGGTCGGCGGAGACGAGTGGGCCGACTCGCGACCCGACGTCGATCGACTTCGCGCGATCGCCGAGGCGACGGGTGGAACATTTCGTTTCGCGGACGAAGCGGGATCCATCACGCTCCCCAAGGCGACGGTCGTCAGCACGGAGCGCCACGTCGCGCCCATCGCGCCCCCATGGGTTTGGGCGCTCCTCGCGGCCATCGCGATCGGCGCGCACTGGTACGCGCGCAGGCGGAGCGGCCTCGGCTGAGCGTGTGCTACCGTACGCCCAGGAAAAGAACTCGATGCGCGCTTCCGTTGCCGCGGCCGCTCTCGTCCTCGCGATCGCCGCGCCCGCACAGTCTCTCGTTTGGCCCGACGTTCCGCAACGCATCGAGCGCGCACTCCACTCGCCCGATCCGCTCGCGAGGCGATCGGCTGCGGCCGAGCTTCCGAAGCTGAGCCTCGCGCAAGCGACGCCGCTGATGGAGCTCGCCTTCGCCGACGCCGACGTCGAGGTGCGCGTCTACGCAGCGGACGCGGCGATTCGTCTTCGATGGACGCCCGCGACGGAAAAAGTTCTCGCGTGGCTCGGCGATCGCGAGACGCGTCTTCGCATCAAGGCGTGCGACGTCGCGCGTGCGATGCCCTCGGCGCGTGCGGTCCCCGCGCTCTCTCGCGCGCTCTCCGATTCCGATTGGAACGTCCGCGGTCCCGCGGCTGAAGCGCTCGGCGAACAAGCATCGGCCGACGCGGTTGCGCCGCTCCTCGGCAAGCTCGACGACTCCGCCGTTCCGGTTCGCATTCAAGTCGTGCGCGCGCTCGCGCACCTGCGCGACAAGCGCGCCGTCGTGCCGCTCGTCGGGAAGGTGCAAGACGCGGTGTCGGACGTGCGTCGCGAAGTCGCGCGCGCGCTCGGCGATCTCGGCGACGTGCGCGCGTCGCAAGCGCTCCTTCTCCAGCTCCGCGACAACATCGCGGAGGTGCGCCTCGAGGCGCTGCGCTCGCTCGGACGCCTCCACGCGAACGACGCCGTCGACGCGATCGCACCGCTCGCCGCCGAGCACGTCCCCGCGCTTCGTCAAACGGCGCTCGAAGCGCTTGGGCGCATCGCGTCGCCCGAGTCGATCAAAGTGCTCGTCGCGATGCTCGGTCAAGGCGACGACGGCGCGGGCAGCCTCGATCACACGCCCGTGCGCGACGCGATCGTGAGCGCGGGCTCGGTCGCGGTCGCGCCGGTGGCGACCGTCCTTCGCGGTCCGACGGTCAGCACGACCACCGCGACGAGCGCCGCGTGGGTGCTCGGCGAGCTCGAAGCGGCCGCGGTGCGCGGCGGTGGCAGCGCCGACGCGTCGGTCATCGAGACGATCATTTCGGCGATGCGTCGCGGCGTTCTTCCGCCGGCTGCGGCGCTCCGCGCGCTCGGGCGCACGAGCGATCCCGCGGCGGTTCCCGTGGTGCTCGAGTTCGCGCTCGACGCGAGCCCGCAAGTTCGCAACGAAGCGCTCCAAGCCGCAGCACAGCTCCTCGATCCGGAAAAACCGGATGGACGCGTCGTCGAGCCGCTCGTCGCCGCGCTGCGCGATCCTCGACTCGCGACGGTCGAGCGCGCGCAAGTCGCGACGCTCCTCGGTCGAACGGGCGCGGCGCGCGCCGCGACTCCGCTCGTGAGCCTCGCGTCCGCGAAAAATCGCGCGCTTCGTCTCGCGGCGATCGACGCACTCGGCGTGCTCGGTCCGATCGTGGACAAGCCATCGACCGACGCGCGCGACGACGTCCTCGTTCCGCTCGTCGCGGACGTCGATGCGTCGCTCCGCTTGCATGCGGCGCTCGCGCTCTCTCGCGCGGGCGGCTCGAAAGCGGAGACCGCGCTCCTCGACAAGCTCGCCGCGAGCGAAGAGACGGATCGCGCCGCAGTGCTCACCGCGCTCGCGGGGATCCTCTCGCGCGACACGACTCCGCAAGCGGGCGCGGCGATCAAACGCCTCGAGCACGAGCTCGAGCTCTCCGCCGGCGCCGATCGCGACGCGGTGCTCGTCGCGATGGCGCGCGCGAAGTCGCCGCTCGCGATGCCTTCGCTCGATCGCGCTGCGAAGAGCGAGTTCGCCGAAGACCGCCGCGCTATCGCGACGCTCCTTCCCGCACGCACGACGGCCGAAGCGATGCCCATCGCAACCGCGCTCCTCGCCGACGGCGACGCGTCCGTGCGCGCGCAAGCCGCGTGGGCGCTCGGCGCGTTCGGCGATGCGTCGTCCGCGAACGCGCTGGTGAAGCTCGCACAAAGCGGCGACATGGACTCGTCGATCGACGCGACCGCCGCGCTCGGGAGAATCGCAGGACGACTCCACGCGAAGGATCAAGCCGCGGCGTGGCTGTGTCCGCTCATCGAGCACGCGCATCCCTACGTGCGAGCGAACGCGCTCGCGGGCCTCGCGCTCGCCGGCGCTCGATGCCAAGACGGGTCGAAGGAGCGGCGTCTCCTCCTCGACGACGACAACGACGTCGTCCGCGGCGCGGCAGCGCGCGCGCTGAAGAAGAGCGTCGCGCAAGCGGCAGACCCCGAGGACGCACGCGCGCTCGACGCGTGTGCTGCGACGGATCGCTCCGGCACCGTCGCGCGCACGTGCCGCGCGGGTCGCCCTGCTTCACCGGGAACGGAGCCGCTGCTCGTCTACGTCGTCTCGGAGGACAACACGCTCCCCGTCGCGAAGAGCGCGTACGCCATCGTCCTCGACGACGGTCTCATCCACGTCGGCACGACGGACCGCCGCGGCGGCGTCTTCGATCCAGTAACGCCCGCCGGCGACGTCACGCTGGATCGCTCGAGCGCATCGAGGGCCAGATAGTTCACATCTAAACGAAGTAGGTCGCGGCGCAGACGTCGTTTTCCCACACTTCGAGGCGCGCGACGCGAACGCGGTCGTCGTTGATCTTCGCGGACAGATTTTCGAACACGACGCGCGCGATGTTCTCGGCCGTCGGATTCAGATCGTCGAACGGAGCGATCTCGTTCAAGAAGACGTGCTCGTAGGGCTCGACCATCGCGCGGAGCATGGGACCGAGCTCGTTGAAGTCCATCACGAAGCCGCGGGAGTCGAGCCGCTCCGCGCGCACCGTGACTTTGATGCGCCAGTTGTGGCCGTGGAGTCGCTCACCTTCGCCGGGCGCGAGCCTCAGCTGATGCGCGGCAGCGACGCTCGTCTCGGTGCTGATTTCCCACATGCCCCGCTTCTAGCATCGGCGAAGCGTTTGGACTACTGCGGCTGGAGACGATGAAGCGGCATTGGCGGAAGAAGCTCGATCAGCCCGAGACGATCGACGCGATCCTGGCGCGCGCCGGAGAAGATCGGTTCTCGCCGACGCGGCCGCCCATCGCGCACGCCGTTTGGCGCGCGGCGGTCGGTCCGCGCATCGCGGATCAGACCGTGCCGCTCTCGCTCGAAGGACGCGTGCTCCTCGTGCGCGCGTCGTCGAGCACGTGGGCGTCGGAGCTCTCGATGCTCTCCGAGACGATCATCTCGCGTTTGCGACAGCACGGCGTCGACGTGGAGCGCCTCGTCTTTCGCACGGGCCCGATCGAACGACCCGCGCGCCCGCCGGAGCGGCGCCGGACGCGCGAGGTCCCCGCGCCCGTTCCGCTTCCGAAAGCGCTCGCGCGCGATCTCGACGGCGTCGGCGACGACGAGCTCCGCTCCGCGATCGCCAAAGCCGCGTCGCGCGCGCTCGCGTTCGAAGAGGATCGCGCGGAGGCTAACGAATCGCGGCGAGGCGCTCGAGGCCCTCGATCCGCTGAAACAGAAAGCGCTCCGCCGGACCGAACTGCGCGAGCTGATCGCGGAGCTGCCCCACGTACTCCCGCAGGCGCCCGAGGTCGATCGCGCTGACGCGACGAAACGCGTTGTAGAGCTCGTCGATCACGGGAGCGGGCACGATGCGGCCTTGCGACTGATAGAGCTCGATGACGTAATCCGCCCACGCGCCCTTGCCCGTCGACGTCGCGAGGCGCGCGGAGAATCTCGCGGCTTGATCGAGGAGCGATGGCGTGATGCGTTTTCCCGCGCGCGACGCTTCGATCACATCGGCGAGCGGTCCCGCCAAGATGCGTTCGGCCTCGGCGTGCTTGCCCATCGCGAGCGCTTTGTCGGCGACGCTCCCGAGCAAATTGAACGCGTCGGCGCGACGCACCATGCTGAGCTCGGGATCCGGATCCGACGCGCTCGGTGGCTTCGTCGTCAGCGCGGGTTGCTGCACGTTCGGCAGCGTCATCTTCAGCGGGTTGCGCGTCGCCGTGCGCACCGCCTCGGCCGCGCCCGCGACGAGGAGCATCTCTTGCGATCCAATCTGCACGCGATCGCCCGGTCGCAAGAGCACGCGCCCCGTGATGCGTTCGCCGTTGACGGAGACGCCGTTGCGGCTTCCGAGATCTTCGACCGTCACCGCGTCCGCGTGCACCATGAAAACGGCGTGGCGACGCGAGACGAGCGGATCATCCAGCGAGAGCTGACAGCTCGCGTTGCGCCCGACCGCGAACTCGCCCTCGTTGAGCTCGAGATCATGGTTCATGTAGCGCAGGCGGAAGCGCATTCCCTTCGCTTGTTTGTAACCCTGCAACTCAGGAAAGGACAGGATTTCGCGTCGTTTGATCCGGATCGCCGCGCGCTTCTGCGGCTTCCATCGCGACGACGACCTGTTCGAGCGATCGTTTCGCGTGCGGATCCGTCGCGACGCGCACCCACTCGATCAGATCGTCGATGGCCGGACGCATCGTGCTTCGCATCGTGACCGCGACCGTGCCGATCGCCTCGATGACCGACGCGCCGGGCACCAAGTTCGAGCGCGGGTAGATCCGCATGACCCACGTCACGTGCGACGCTTCGCGCGTCGCGTTCGCGAGCGTGCACGCCGAGCGCGCGACCTCGTCGAGCTGCTTCGGCTCGAGCCGCTCGCTCGACGCGAGTCGCTCTTCGATCTGCGCTTGAATGCGCTGGAGCGCGCGCACCGCGTCCGGAATGCGCCCGAGCGCGACCGCTTTGTCGAGCACCTCGAGGAGAAGCTGCAGGCCCCACGAGCGCGACGTGTCGCCGCCGAGCTGTCCCGTCATCGTGTCTTCTTCGAGCTGCATCGTTTCGCCGCAGCTCGGGCACGCGAGCAGCTCTTGCGGATACGGCATGCGGCAGCGCGCGCAGTGACGGAGGAACCCGGTCGTCTTCGCCGCGACCGGACCGCTGCCTTCGGCGAGCTCGCAAAAGACGAGCTCTTGCGTGCCGATGCGAAGGCGATCGCCGTCCTTGATCGCGTGCTCGCCGCGAATCGTTTGGCCGTTCACCTTCACGCCGTTGCGGCTCTTCAGGTCCTCGATGCGCGCGCCCTGATCGTCGATGACGATGCGCGCGTGCTGCCGCGAGACGAGAGGATCCTCGATGGTGACTTGGCAATCGGGGCTTCTGCCGATGAACGTCACCCCGCGGTGAACGTCGACCTCTTGCAGCAAAAACCGAAGGCGATAGCGCGCCAAATCAAACCTCGAACGACCAGTATACATCAAGCGAAAGCGCGTGAACTTTGATAGCGTGGAGCAACGTGGAGACGAACGATCCTGATGCGACCGGACCGCAGCGCGTGGTCGCTCTCGAAGGCGATTCCGCGTCCGGTTCCACATCCGCCGGGGCGACGAGCGACGACGCCGCGCTCTTGCGACTTTGTCGTGACGTTCTCGCGCCACTCATCACCGCCGACGGCGGCGTGATGTACCTCGTGAAATCAGGCGAGGAAGTTCACGTTCATCTGACGGGCACGTGCGCAGGATGTCCGGGCGCCGCGCTGACGCGCGACGGAATCATCGCGCCCGCCGTGCGCACGGTGATGCCGAAGGCGCGCGTCGTCGTGACGACGGGCCCGCTCGTTCCCGAAGGTGCTCAGGTCATATCGCGCGACAAAGCCTAGTCGCGAGAGGATGGTTGCGCGAGAGGCGCGATCGAGTCCTCGCGCGTGCGGGCTTGCACGCGCGATGAGACTAATGGTGTTGGTGTTGGGCGCCGGCGTCGCGGGCGCGTTGCGCGTTCGGATCGGAAATTCCGCCGCGCGTGATCGCGGCGATCGATGGATCCATCGCGAGCGGGTCGACCTCTTTGTTCGCGCGGAGCTGCGCGAGGTTGTTGAGCGTGTTCTTCTCTTCGAGAATGACCGCGGCGTTTCCATCGCCGAGATCTTCGGCGCGGAGGTGCGATGAGCCGTCTTGCCAATCCGCTTGCGTGTGCATGATGCCGTGCGCGACGTCGGCGGCGCGGATGCGCGCGGGCGTCGAGTACTTCACGTTGAGCTTCGTCACGGCTTCTTGGAACGTCGCGCCGAGGAGACCGCCTGCCTTGAGCGGAATGTCGTCGTAGATCTTCCAAAGGCGCTCGCCGGGCGGCGTGCCGATGAAGAAGAAGTAACGGCGCTTGCCGCCGCGGTCGACGTACATGACCGACTCGTGGTTGCGGTACGTGAACTCGCCCTTGATGTGCGTGTTGTCGAAGCCCGTCGGCGTGTCGAGGAACTGCACCCAGCTCGCCTCGAACGATTTCTTCTTCTGATCGCGCTCGGCCTCGACGGCTTGCATCGAAACGCCCGGCTGCATGCGCGAGAGCTGCGCGTTGTAGTCCACGTCGAAGACGCCGCCCGTTTGGTTCATCATGCGCGCGACTTCGGCGTGCGTCTGACCCCAGCGGAATTGCTCGAGCGATTGCGCGAGCGTCGCCGTGACGGTCGGAGCGTCCGTCTGCACCTGCGGCGCCGGTCGCGTGTTGTTGTTGCCTGCTGCAGAGGCGACCAGCGCCGTAGCTGGAATGGCTGCAATCAGGATCCCCACCGCCCAACGTGCTCTCATGGTCTCACCTCCCGGCCTTATACAACGAATCCACTCACCGTTCGACGCACCAGATCTCAAAACGATGGATCTGTGTGCTCAGAACCCGCTCGGACATGCGGTTTTTTTGGTTGGCGCTCTGCATCATTCTGCCGAGCTGTGGCGGTCCAGACGCCAATTCGCCCTCGCGTCCTCTGCCGGCCTGGGAGGGTCACCAAACCGACCTCTTCGATGACGCCATCGATCCGCGCGCGGTTGGGCTGAACCTCGACGAAGGGCGCACGCCACAAACCGACGCCGCCGTGCGCGAGCGAACCCAAGTGGGCGACGCAGTCGTGCGCGCGCGCGTCCAAACGGTCACGCAGAAACGCACCAGCGAGGACATCGAGTTCCAGCTTGGTCTTCAAGTGATCGAGAAGCTCGGCGGCGAGCACACTCCGCCCGACGAGTTCGTCGTTCCCATCGGCAAGTCCTCGCCGAGCGCGGGAATCGTGCGAAGCTTGGATGCACGGCTCGGCGGTAAGACGTTCGTCGTGTTCCTGCGCGAGTTCAAAGGTCCCGACGGCGAGCCGCGCTACTACGCTCACTTCTCCGCCGACACGAAAGACGTCGTCTTGGCCGTCAAAGACGCGATGGCACTCTCCGAATTCAAATGACAGTCGAGCTGAAGAGCCCCAAAGAAATCGAAGGCATTCGCGCGTCGTGCAAGATGGCGGCCGAAACGCTCTTGCTCGTCGGCGAGAAGCTCCAAGTCGGGATGACGACGGAAGACATCGATCGCATCGTCCACGAAGACACGATTCGTCGCGGCGCGTACCCGTCGCCGCTGAACTACAAAGGCTTTCCAAAGAGCGTGTGCACGTCGATCAACGACGTCGTCTGTCACGGCATCCCGAGCACGAGCGACGTGCTGCGAAACGGCGACATCGTGAACGTCGACGTGACGACGTTCTACCAAGGCTTTCACGGCGACACGTCCGCGACGTTCTACATCGGCACGCCGAACCCCATCGCGCGCCACGTCACCGAGACGTGCCGCAAGGCGCTCGATCTCGGCATCGCCGAAGTGCGCGACGGCGCGCGCCTCGGCGACATCGGCGCCGCGATCCAAGAGTTCGTCGAAGGCGAAGGCTGCAGCGTCGTGAAGGACTTCGTCGGTCACGGCATCGGGCGCCGCTTTCACGAGCCGCCGCAGGTGAAGCACTACGGAAAGCGCGGCACGGGCGATCGCATCCGCGCGGGCATGGTCTTCACCATCGAGCCGATGGTCAACGCCGGCGGCTGGGAGGTCGAGATCGATCCGCACGACAAGTGGACCGTGCGCACCGTCGACGGCACGCTCTCCGCCCAATTCGAGCACACGATCGTCGTCACGAAGACCGGCTGCGAAGTGCTCACGAAGCGCGATCGCCCGCTGAAGCTCAGCGAAACGATCGCAAGCGTCCTCGCGGTTTAGTCCTTCTCCGCCGCGCGTTTCAGATCCGCCGCATAGGTCTCGAAGATCGGCGCGAAGTCGGGGAGCGAGCCTTTGATCATCGGGAGCATCAAGCCCGAGAACTCTTCGCGCATCGCGAACGTGGTCGTTCCGTCGCCGTTCGGCGTCAGCGTGAACGTGCGAACGCCTTTGAACATCGGCGCCATGCCGTCGCTCCACACCATCGAGCGCGCTCGCTCGATGTGCGACACCTTCGGCTTGAACACGCGCTCGCCGGCCGCGGGCACTTTGATCTTCAGCGTCTTGCCCTCGGCGATTTCGCCGTCGATGCTCGTGACCGTCGAGTTCCATTTCGGAAATCCCGCCGCGTCCGTGAGAAGCGCCCAGATGTCCTCGGGAGCCGCGCGAATCGTCGTGGAAATCGCGCAGTCCATTTTGAACGTGGTGCTCGTCTTTTCGGCCTTCATGAGAGGAACACGATCGAGGGGGTGAAAAGGATTCGGTCTCCAACTCCAACTCCGACTCCGACTCCGTCCCCGTCCCCGTCCCCGTTCCCCTATCTCGCCCCCACAACGCATCCGTGGTCCTTCGCCCACCCAAACACGCGGAGCGCGTTGCCCGAAAAGATCTTCGCGACGTCTTCGTCACGCACTCCGCGCGCGGCGAGCATCGCGCGGACGCGCGGCCACACGGACTCGCCGTCTGCGCCTTTGGGCGGATCGATGTTTCCGTCGAAGTCGCTGCCGATGGCGACGTGATCGATTCCCGCGACTTCGATCGCGTGCATGACCACGTCTACGTAATCGTCCAGCGTGGGCGGCTGTCCCGGAGTCTTTCCGATGTGACCGCCGTGCATCGAAATGCCCACGATGCCGTTCGACGCGGCGACCGCGCGCAAGTGTGCGTCGTCGATGTTGCGCATCGTTGGGTGAAGCGCGCGAACGCCCGTGTGCGAATCGACCACCGGCGCGCTCGACGCGCGCGCGATCGCGGCGAGATCGTCCATCGTTCGATCCGATGCGTGCGCGAGATCGAGGAGCCCGCCGCGCGAGACGACGTGCCGAGCGAGCGCCTTGCCCGCGTCCGTGAGACCGCGCGCGCGCTGCTCCGCCGAGGGATCCTGGCTCGCGCCGCCGAGCGCGTTTCCATGATCGTGCACGAGCCCGACGAGGCAAGCGCCACGCTCCATCCACGCGTCGATCCCGCTCGGGTCGTCCGCGAATCCATCCGCGCCTTCGAACGAGAGCCACGCTTCGGTCGGCGCGATCGCGGCGAACGCGGCGCGCGAAGCCGCAAGCTTCTGCTCGTATGCCGCGCGCGCTTCCGCGGGCGTCATCGCGTACGCGTTCACGGTGAAGAGCGGCGCGAGGATCGCGCGAACGTGTCCGCGCGCGAGCCGCGCCGGGCTCGCTTCGATCGCGTCGAGCGGGCGATGCTGCGTGTGAATCGCGTGCGGCAGATCGACGTGGAGATCCACGATGCTCGCGAGACTCGCGAGACTCGCGCTCGTCGCTTCGCTCCTCGGCGCTCGGCCCTCGGCGCTTCGCGCCTCAGGCGCGTCTTGTCGTCGCGTTTCGCGCAGCGAAACGCGAGGAACAGGCGACTGCCAGGATGAGGGCCAGGAGCGCGGCGCGCTTCACCACGGATCGTAATAGCCCGTCGCGATCACGTCGACGTCGACGTAACCGTCGACGATGTTCGGCACGGCGAACGTGAGCGTCGCTTGCGTGCCGCGATCGAGACGGAGCTCGCGGCTCATCTTCTCCGGCGCGATTTCGCGATCGTCGATTCGCAGGGAGAGCTTCTCGAGGTGTGTCGTCTCGTCTTCGACTTCCATCACGCGCAGCGCGATGCGCCCATTTTCGACGCGCACGTGCGTCGCGCGGCGTGAGTCCGTTCCGCGCAGCGCGCGACTGCGTCGATGTGCGAGCACGACGAACGGCTCGAGATCGCGCCCGCCGTCTCCGCGAAACACGATCCAGGGACAGCTGATGCAGAGCCACGTGTGGATCAAATCCGCCGGCGCGAGCGTCATGCTGGTCGACGCGTTGATCGTCATCTGGCGGCGCACGCCGTTCTTGTCGTAGGTGCCGCGCGCGGAGAACGTGCCTTCTTGTCCGGCGAGGAGAAAGTACGAGCCCGCGGTCGGCGCGAGGAGTCGCGTAAAGCCCGCCTGCGTGCAGCGCTTCGCCGCGTACGGCTGGAGCGGGCGATACTCCGTGCCGCTCCAGAAGCTCGGCTCTTTGGTCAAGCCGATGAGCGACTGCATGAGGAACTGATCGTCCTTTGGATATTTTCCCGCGGGCAGCAGCGAGACCCAGCCCGACGAGAACGTGCATCGCACGTCGACGGCGAAACCGGATGCCGGAGGAGGAGGCGGAGTCGGTGCGGTCGTGGTTGTTGTTGCGGAGACGGAGGCAGAGGCAGAGGCGGTCGCGGAGACGGGGACAGAGACGGAGGCGGTGGCTGTCGGGACGGAGACAGCGACGGCGGTTGCCGTTGGTTCGGGCACGACGGGCTGCACGCCCTCCATCGCTACGCATTGATTTTTTTGCGGGTCGAGCACGCTTCCCGCCGGACACAAGACGACTTGCGCCTGCGGCCCGCTCGAAGACGATCCGCCACACGCGACGACGAAGAACACCGCAAGCCACGCTGATCGCATCACGCCCTCCTCGATCGACCCGCGCCGCGCGAGCCGCGCAGCATCTCCTCTGCGGCGCGTCTCGCCGCGTCGCCCACTTTCAATCCGCCGATCATGCGCGCGACTTCCTCGATGCGCTCTTGCACGGAGAGCTTGCGCACGCTCGTCGTCGTGCGACCGCGCGACTCCGATTTCGTCACGACGAAATGCGTGTCCGCGAGCGCGGCGATTTGCGGGAGATGCGTCACGCAAATCACTTGTCGGTGTTGTGATACGTCCGCCATCGCGCGGCCGATCACTTCGGCGATCGCGCCGCCGACGCCCGCGTCCACCTCGTCGAACACGTAGAGACCCGCTGGACCTTTTTCGGCGAGCACGCGTTTCAGCGCGAGCAGCGCGCGACTCAGCTCGCCACCGCTCGCGATGCGCCGGAGCGGGCGCGGATCTTCGCCGGGGTTCGGCGCGATCAAGAACTCGACGCGATCGATTCCGGTGCGCGTGAGGCGCTCGCCGTCCACGGCCACGTCGACGATGACGCGCGCGCGGCCCATCCCGAGCTGCGCGAGCTCGCGGCCGATGGCGTCGGCGAGCTTGTCGGCGGCGTCGCATCGTTTGCGAGAGAGAGCGCGCGCCGCTTCGGTCGCTCTGCCGAGGAGCTCGTTGCGTTGCGCCTCGAGCGCGGCGCGACGCTCTTGCGAAGTCGTGAGCGCCTCGAGCTCGCTCGCGATCGCGTCGCGCTGCGCGCGCAAATCCGCGCTCGGTCCGTGACGACGCAACAATTTTCTCAGCCGAAACAGCCGGTCTTCGACCTCCGCGAGCCGATCGGGATTTCCCTCGACGCCGTCCGCGTAACGCGAGAGCGCGCGCGCCGCGTCCGCGAGCTCCGAGCGCGCCGACTCGATCGCGCGGGCGAGCGGCGCGAGCGTTCCGTCGAGCGTCGCAGCGTTGTCGATCTCCGACGCGAGCCGGCCGAGCTCGTCGCACATCGCGCCTTCCGCGTCGTAGAGCCTCTCGGCCGCGCGGCGCGTCGACGAACCGAGCTTCTCCGCGTGCTTCAGTCGACCGCGCTCGTTCTCGAGCTCGGCCTCTTCGTTCGGCTTCGGATCCACTTCGTCGATTTCCGCGAAGCTGGAACCGCAAGAAATCCTCGCGCTCGGCGCGGCTCTTCTCCGCTTCGCACGCGCGATCGAGCTCGGCGGTCGCGCGCTGCGCCGCATCGACCGCCGCTTCGAGCGCGATGCGCTCGCTCGTGAGCTTGCCGAACGCGTCGAGGTACTCGAGGTGCGTCGATGGATCCGTCAGCGAGACGGACTCGTGTTGCGATGCGATGTCGCAGAGATCGGGCGCGAGCTCGACGAGTTGCGTCGCGGTCACCATGCGCCCGTTCAAGTACGCGCGGCTTCGGCCCTCGCTCTGAAGCACGCGGCGGACGACGAGCTGACCATCTTCCGCCGCGATGCCCGCCGCTTCGAGCTTCGCTGCGACTCGCGACCCAGGCTCGACTTCGAACAAAGCCTCGACCGTCGCCTCTCGCTCGCCTGTTCGGACGTCGTCCGGATTCGCCCGCCCGCCCAAGACGAGCCCGAGGGCGTCGACGAGCATGGATTTCCCTGCCCCAGTCTCGCCGGTGAGGACGTTGAACCCCAGCCCCGGTTCGATCGTCACCTGCTCGATCAAAACGAGGTTCTGCGCCGCGAGGCTTTGCAGCACGGCCCGTGTTTAGGCTTGTTTCGTGCGTGGCCGCAAGGGACATGTTGACGAAAAAACCTCGAATTCAGTACCCTTCGGCGCCTCCGCCGCATGGCCGCCAAGTCCTCCGCCAAGCGTGGCAGCGCACGTGCTGCCGCCACGCCCCGTCCGCGCCAACAAGAAGAGGCGCCGAAGCCGATTTCGCTCGAGCAGCGCACTGCCACGCTCGAGACTCGCCTTCAAGCGACGGACATCGACTTCCAACGCCACTACAAAGAGAACCTCGATATGTCGTGGATTTATCACGACACCGCGATCGAGGGGACCGTCTACACCGTGCAAGAGCTCCGCGCGGCGATCGATCCGTCGTTCCAAGCGGACGTCGACTCGACGATCCAACCCGTCGTCGAAGAAATTCGCCGCCACCGCGAAGCGCTCGACTTCATCCGCGATCAAGCCGTTCGTCGTCGCCAGCCGATCACGGTCGACCTCATCAAGAAGATCTTTTTGATCCTCCATCCCGAAGAAGGCGACATCAAGACGGTCAAGTACCGCAAAGACATCCCGCAGCACCGCCTCTACTTCCACGAGTACGCGCCGCCCGACAAAATCACGTACAAGGTTCGGCAGATCGTCGACTGGATCAACGATCCGGAGACGAAGCGCACGCGAACGCCCGTGAGGCTCGCCGCGCGCGCGCATTACGATCTCTTGCGCGTGTTTCCGTTCGCGCAAGACAGCGGCAAGGTCGCGCGGCTCATGCTCAACCTGCTTCTCTTGCGGTCGGGCTACCCTCCGGCGATCATCCACTCGACGGATCGCCAGCGGTATTACGAAGCGCTGAAGGGATCGTCGGCAACGATGAACTCGATCGTGCAAGAGGCAATCGACAACAACCTCGCGTCGATCGAAAAGTTGCTCGAAGTCTATGAAACGCGGGCCAAAGAGCGATGATGCGCTGAGCATGCTCTCGAAACGCATCATTCCGTGTCTCGACGTGCGTGATGGGCGCGTCGTCAAAGGCACGGCGTTCGTGGATTTGCGCGACGCGGGCGATCCCGTCGAGCAAGCCGCGCGATACGACGCGGGCGGCGCGGACGAGATCGCGCTCCTCGACATCACGGCGTCGCACGAAAAACGCGGCACGCTGCTCGACGTCGTCGCGCGCACCGCGGACGCGACGTTCGTCCCGCTCACCGTGGGCGGAGGCGTGCGCAGCGTCGACGACGTGCGCGCGCTCCTCCACTCGGGCGCGGACAAAGTGAGCATCAACTCGGCCGCCGTGCACGATCCCGAATTGATCGAGCGGAGCGCGGGCGCGTGGGGATCGCAGGCGATCGTCATTGCGATCGACGCGAAGAAGAACGGCGCGAGCTGGGACGTTTACGTGAGCGGTGGACGAACCAACACGGGCAAAGACGCCATCGCGTGGGCCGAGGAGGCCGTGCGCCGCGGCGCCGGCGAATTGCTGCTCACGAGCATGGATCGCGACGGAACGCACGACGGCTACGACATCGAGCTCGTTGCGCGCGTCGCGGACGCGGTGCCCGTTCCCGTCATCGCGAGCGGCGGCGTCGGCACGCTCGATCATTTGCGCGCGGGTCTCGTCGAAGGTCACGCCGACGCCGCGCTCGCCGCGTCGATCTTTCACTTCGGCAAGCACACGATCGCGGAGGCGAAGCAGTACCTCCACGAGCACGGTGTGTGCGTGAGGCTCGCGTCGTGAGCAACAACACCGAGCCGCTCGACGCGTCGGTCACGCTCGAGGAGATCTTCGCCGTCGTCGGGCAGAAGCGCGCGCCGCTCGCGCCCGAGCTCGCCGGTTACCTCGTGCTGGAGCTCGCCGAGGGCATCGGCGCAGCGGGCGAGATCGATTCGCGTTACGTCTACGTGAGCGAAGAGGGCTCGGTGGCGCTCGTGCGAGGGCCGCACGAAGAGAGCGGAGACGCCGAAGCGTCGCTGCGTCGTTTGCTCGCGAAATTGCTGGAGACCGCGGGCGCGACCACGCCGGCGCTTTCGTCCGTCGCGCGGCGCAAAGGCGGCGCGGGCGTCGCGGTGCTCGTCGAAGAGCTCGAGGCGTCGCTCATTCCGGTGAATCGCTCCGCGGGAAAGCGCGCGCTCGCGCGACTCGCGCGCGAGACGAAGCGCGTGACGAACCGCGTCGGACGCAACGCGTCGGCTCCGTCCATCGATTTGAAATTCGCGGAAGAAGAAATCCCGACGACGAACCGCCGCGACGTGCCGCCCGAGGTCCTTCAAGCCGCGGTGCCGTCGATCGAGCCGCTGCCGCCGAATCCGGACGAGAGCCAGAGCAACTTGCCGACGGTCGGCATCAGCAAGGAAGATCTCGAAGCGGCCGCGACGCGCGCAAAGCGCGACTCGGTCGACAGCTTGCTCGATTCGTTCGAGGTCTCCGAGCAGCGCGAGGATCGCGCCGTCGCCAAAGACTTGAAGCGGATGGCTGGGCTCGAGCCGACGAAGACGCCACCGCCCGTCGATCGTCCATCGTTCACGTCGCAAGACAACATGGCGCTCGAGTCGCTCCTCGCGGAGAGCGCGCCTCCGTCTTCGATTCACAAAGACACGGGCAAAGAATCGCCCGTCGCGCGCCGAAGCTCGAACCCGCCCAAGGCCGAACCACAGAGACCGCGGGAAAAAGAGCGGCAGCCATCGTTCGCTGAGGATCGCGTGCTTCCGACGGCGCCGTCGCAAGTGAAGAAGGCCCAACTGTCGCTCACGACCGAGGCACGCCTGCTCCAGAAAAAAAAGAGCTCCGGTTTGGGAATGATCATCGTGTTCGTGTTCGTGCTCGCGGGCTTTGCGTTCGCGCTGTGGCTGCTCAAGCCGGGATTTTTGACGGGACGCACACCGGAGAAGATCGCCGCGGAGCGCGCCGCCGCCGAAGCCGAGAGCGCGCGCATCGCCGCGAAGAACGCGACGCCCGCGTGTCACGCGACGCTGATGGTCGCGAACGCACCGAAGGACTCCGAGATCCTCATCCGCGAAGGCCAAGCGCCCGTCGACGTCGAGCACATGCCCGTCGGCGCGCGTCTCGAGTTCGTGGCGACGGCGGAAGGCTTCGCGCCGAAGCGCGCCATCGTCAACGCCGACGCGACGTGGGACCAATCATCGGGCAAGCCGCGCTTCGATTTGCCGATCCAACTCGACAAATCGAAGGCGCGCGCGGGCGCCGTGGATTCGTGGCCGCCGGGCGAGCCGGGGAGCGAAGTCGGCGGCAAAGGAAAGCCCGGCATGGTGCACGTCATCTCGAGCCCGAAGGGCGCGGAGGTGTGGCTCCTCGCGGGCATCGGACCGGACGCGAGCATCGAAGAGATCGTCTCGTGCGACACCGACGTCGACGTGCTCGTCGCAGGGCCGACGACTTTCCGAAAGCGCTTGCACGTCGCAGCGTCGAGCTTCGTCGCAGACGCAACGGCGACAGGTGCGGGCAAAGCGAACGTCCGCGTTGCCCATCTCAACGTTAAATAGGGTAGGCTCGCCAGAATGCACGATCAGGACTTCGCCATCGTCAAAGCGCTCGTGCCCGTCGCGTGGGCCGACGGCGTGTTTGCGGAGCGCGAGAAGGAAACCATCGAAGCGCTCCTCGACGCGTTCGGCGCCGATGACGTCGAGAAGGAAAAGATCCGCGCGTTCGCGGAGACGAAGAAGACGCTCGACGACATCCACTTGCAGGATTTGTCCGCGGACGACCGCCGCATTCTCTTGCAGCACGCCGTGCTCCTCTCGTTCGCCGACGGCGACCAAGACGACACCGAACGCGCCTTCCTCGACGAGCTCTGCAAGCGCCTCAAGATCCCCGCCGACGAGGCCAAAGCGATCATGGACGCGGCCGCGGCGCGCGCGAAGAAGTTCCTCAACCTGCTCGGCTGATCCGTGCGCATCCTCATCATCGAAGACGCCGACGCCATTCGTCGGATGATCGAGGCGCTCGTTGCGGGACGTGGACACGAAGTCGTCGCGGTGCCGAACGGCGCGCGCGGTCTCGAAGCCGCGCACGAGAAGACGCCCGACGTCATCATGCTCGATTTGAACTTGCCCGGCGCGTTCGACGGGTTCGAGGTCTGCGAGCGCCTGCGCAAAGACGCAGCCACGAAGCTCGTGCCCATCCTCATCATCAGCGCGATGGACGACGCACGCTCGAAAGAGCGCGCGCTCGCCGCGGGCGCGACCGCGTACTACACGAAGCCTTTCTCGCCGACCGCGCTGCTCAAAGAAATCGAAGCGCTCCGCAAGAACCAAAGCGGCGCACACGATCTCGAAATTGAAAAAGTAGCGCCTAACGCGAGAACGTGATGCGCACGCGGAGGCCACCGGTCTCGGTGTCGGCGAGCTCGAACGTCGCGCCTTGCCACGACGCGAGCGCGGCAGCGATGTAGAGCGGCAAGCTCGTCGGGCGACCATACGTGCCGGGCTCCGTCTCGAGCCCGACGAATTGTTTTCTCGCCGTCGCGGGGAGCGGCGGGCCTGCGTCGTCCACTTGCACGCACGGACCGCGCTCTTCGTCCGTGACACGAACCGCGACGGTCGTGCCACGCGGCGACGCTTGGACCGCTTGATCGAGGACAGCCTCGACGAGCGCGGCGATCGCGCGCGGCGACGAGCGCGCGTGCGCCTTGGCTTGCGTCGCGTCGTCGATGGTCACGGTCACGCCGGCGCGCGACGCGCGTCCACCGAGCAGCGTCACCTGCTTCGCGACGACCTCGCCGAGCGACACCGGACCAGGAAGCTCCTGCGTGTCGATCTCGCCGACGGTCTGGAGCGCGTGCGCCGAAATCCTGCACTTGATTGAGCTCGCGGCGAATCGTTTCGAAACGCGACTCGCTCTCCGCGCCCGTTGCTTTGCTGAGCTCGGCGATCTCGCGGACCGCGGGCGTGATCAAGCTGCGAAGCTCGGCGGCGACTCCACCCGCGACGCGCACGAGCACCGCGACGCGATCACCGACGTCCGTCCCCGCGAGCGGCGGCGGGAACGTCGACGGGCTCACGCCCTCTTCGGTCGTCGTGTATGCGGCGGCGAGCTCGCGCGCGTACGCTTCGCCCTGTTTGCGCGCCTCGTCGAGCTCCTTCTCGAGCGCCTCGCGCTCGACGCGCTCCGCGTCCGCGGGCAGCGAGAAGATCTCCATGCCGCCTTCGAGAACGAGGCGACCACCATAACGCGTCGCCATGCGCGAGAGCCATGCGCGCTCTGCTTCCGCCGTCGCGGTCGCGTCGGGACCGAGGACGACGGCGACGAGCACCATGTCGCCTTCGCGTTTGATCGTGACTTGCGATCCAGCGCCGCTTCCGTGCTCGACGAGGAGCTGCAGCATGCGGCGAAGCTCCGCCTCGTCGCCGAACACCTCCGTGCCGCTGCCCGTGGTCCCGACTTCGATCGCGGCGCGCGCTTCCGGCGCGACCTCCCAGAGGAGCGCGGCGAGATCGGTGCGACCGCGCCGACCCGTCACGCGCACGGGGCGGTTGTGGAGCGACGAGAGCATCTTCATCGTGTCGTCGAGCGCATCGAGCGTCGCGTCGAGACCCGCGGCGCCCATTTCGGCAGGCGGCGGATTCGATTTGAGGATCTGCACGCCGGTGCGAAGGCGCTCGGCCGCACCGGCGGCTTCTTGCGTGAGGAGCCATCCGAGCTCTTGTCGCGTGAGACGTCCCTTCGACATCGCACGGAGAAGGTATCATGGGGTGATGATTTCGGATCGCAAAGCGATGTCGGTGCGCGCCGAGGGCAATGACTGCGTGATTTCCTTCGAAGGCGACGCGCCGCGCGTCGGCGCGCATCCTCAGGTTCTTCTCGACGCACGCGGCAAATTGGTCGGCGTCGATCTCGGCGGCGAAGGTTTCGATCGCGTCGCGATCATGATCGGCAACCACGAAGACGTGGCCAGCGCACGCCCCGCGCGCGTCACGGTCACCGCCGGCCGGCTGACAGTCTTGAACGAAGCCTCGTTGGCAAAATGACCTCGCGATTCGCTACGCGAATCGCGATGAGACAAGTCCAGCCTGAGGTAGCGGCGCAGCCGCGGACGAGGGCCGAGCGTTCGAGGAGCGAAGCGACGAGCGCGAGTCTTGGGTGTGTGTCGGGTTGTTCTCTTACTTGCGGACCACGAGCACGTCGTCGGTCGGGAGAGCGCGCGGGACGCTCACACGCACTTGGCGTTTGAAGCCGCGCGGGTCGGCGAGCGTGCCCGTCGCGACCGCGTACGCGAGCGTCTCCGGCGATGCGACGACCACGCGCGACGTCGACTTTTCCACGTCGAACGATTGCAGCGACAAACCCGTTGCGCGCGGCGGGTATTGCTCGCCGGACGTGATGCGCGCGTCGGGCTCGACGATGCGCGCGCCCGTCGCGATGAGATCGGCGAGGGCGCCCTCTTGCGCGAGCACCTCGAGCATCTGACGCGTCGGCGGCGCGAGGAGCAGATCGACGCCCGATGGAACGCGCTTGCTCTTCAGGAGCGTCGCCGCCGCGAGGAGATCGCGCAGCGTCGTCCCCGTGTCTCCGCCGAGCACGACCTGCGACACCGCGCCACCCGAGAGCTCGCGCACCGCGCGCACTTTTCCGGCGTCGTCGCGCACGAGCGGATCGACCGCGCCGAGATCCACTTGCATCACGTCCGCGAACGGCGCGCCCGCATCCGGCGCGAGCGCGCGATGCGCCTTCGATCGCCGCTGGTCGCGCAAGAACACCTCGGTGCGCTCGTCGCTCGGAAAGAGCGCCGCGACCGCGCCGACGCGCGGCGCGATGCTCGCGAGCACGGCGCGCTCGCCGACGGACAAGAGCCGCACGCTCGGCCCGCCGAACTCGATGACGACCGGCGCATCGATCCGCCCGACGACGTCCTCGAGACCGCGCCGGACGAGCTCGAGCGCCACGTCGCGCACGCACACGAACGCGCGCGTCCTGCCCGCGAGCTGAACGTGCACGCTGCGCGTCTTCGGGATCTCGATCGGACCGCCCGCGAGAGCGGACCCGAGCGCGTTCGAGTCGAGGCGAAGCCCGAGCATTCCGATGCCGCCGACCGCGGCGAAGCGCGGGTCGTCCGTCACGCAAAGGCGCGCTGGGCTCGCGAACCGCTCGAGGTGCACGGGCCCCGGAAATCCAGCGCCAGCGCGCGCGACGAGCACGCCATGCGAGAGCAGCGTGGCGCGCGATCCGTCCACGGACGCATCGCCCGCCGACGACACGCAGGCCGTCTCGTACGCGACGGCGACCTCCGCACGCGCACGCTTGAAACCGCGCGCGATGGCCGCGTCGAGCGCGGCGCGCGGCGCCCGAACGAGCGCGATTTGGTCGGCCTCTTCGCGTCCGCCGAGGATCTTCTCGGCCATGGTGCGGGGCGCGTCCCCGGCTCGCCGGCCCACATGATGCCCAGCCTTCGCGCGCATGCCCAATTGACCGCCGCGGACGGTACCAAGGAGTTGACCTCCTCGCCAACTGGCTTCTACGCTGTCGTTCATGTTCAAAGACGCGCTGAAGGATCTCGTCGAGGGCGTCGACGGCGGTCTTGCGTGCCTCATCATGGACTCGAGCGGCATCGCGCTCGAGAGCTATGCGAAAGAAGGCGCCCCGTTCGACATCGACACGATCGGCGTCGAGTTCAGCGTGGTCATCGGCGCGATCAAGCGCGCGTCGGAAATGCTCGAGGCGGGAACCGCGCGCGAGATGGCCGTCGCGACGGAAAAGATGATCACGCTCATTCGCATGGTCGGCGACTCGTATTTTCTCGCGCTCACGATGAAGCCCGACGGCAACTTCGGCAAAGGCCGCTTCATGATGCGCACGGCCGTTCCGAAATTCGCCGCCGAGCTGCTGATCCGCGTCCTCTGCATCTCGGGACCGAACCTCAAGCTCCTCGGCACGCGCGAGCCTGAAATCTACGGCAAAGAAACGCTCGCGCAGATTCATGCGCGCCTGAAAGCGCGCGGTCGCGAGCTCGGCGTCACCGTCGATTGCAAGCAGAGCGATCACGAAGGCGACATCGTCGCGTGGATCGGCGCTGCGAAAAAACGCTACGCGGGCGCTCTCCTCAACGCCGCCGCGTACACGCACACGTCGCTCGCGATTTTCGACGCGCTCAAAGCCGTCGCGCCCTTCCCTTGCGTCGAGGTTCATCTGTCGAACCCCGAAGCGCGCGGAGCGAAGCGTAGCGCGCTGAGGATCGGGGGTGTCGGGGGTGCAACCCCTGACCGTGACGACGCGGAGTCGTATCGCGCGCACTCGATCATCGCGCCGGCGTGCGTCGGCAAAGTCTCCGGCTTCGGCGGCACGAGCTACGTCCTCGCGCTCGAGGGCCTCGTCGCATTTTTGAAGAAAACCCGTTAGAGTCCGCGCGCCAGATGACTTGGGACCCCGAAAAGCTTCGCCCGCTGCTCGACCTTCTCATCGAAAAAGACATCGCGGAGTTCGAGCACGAGGACGAAGCCGCGCGCGTTCGCATCGTCCGCGGCAAGATCGCGATCGCGACGCACGCCGCCGCCGGGCCAACGCCGACGAGCGTGGCGCACGTGCACGCCGCTCAAGCGGGCACCGCGCCGGTCGACGCGGACGTCGTCGAAGTGACGAGCCCCTTCGTCGGAACGTTCTATCGCTCGCCTTCGCCCGACTCGCCTTCGTTCGTCGAGGTCGGGTCGATCGTTCGGCCCGGTCAAACGCTCTGCATCATCGAAGCGATGAAGCTGATGAACGAAATCGAATCGGACGTGCTCGGGCACCGTCATCGAGATCTTCGGCGCCGAACGGCAAAGCGGTGCGAGTTCGGGCAGAAGCTCTTCCGAATCAAAAAAGCCTAAACGGGACCGGAGCACGTGTTAAGAAGATCCTCATCGCGAACCGCGGGGAGATCGCGCTGCGCATCGTGCGCGCATGCAAAGAGCTCGGCATCCGCACCGTCGCGGTCCACTCCGAAGCCGACGCGCGCGCGCTCCACGTTCGCTTCGCCGACGAAGCGGTCTGCATCGGCCCGTCGCCCGCGTCGAAGAGCTACCTCAACATCCCCGCGATCATCTGCGCCGCCGAGATCACCGCCGCCGAAGCGATCCACCCCGGCTACGGATTTCTTGTCCGAGAACGCCGAGTTCGCGCGCATCTGCGAAAAGTGTGGGCTTCGATTCATCGGCCCGACACCCGAGGCGATGCGCGCGTGGGGCGACAAAGTCACCGCGCGCGGAAACGCACATCGCTACGGCCTCCCGCTTCTTCCAGGCAGCGAGGTCCTCCGCGACGTCGCGCACGCGATCGAAGAAGCCAAGCGCATCGGCTTCCCCGTCATCTTGAAGGCGTCGGGCGGCGGCGGCGGGCGCGGCATGCGCATCGTGCGCCGCGAAGACGAAATGGAATCGAGCTTCCTCTCGCGCGCGACGCGAAGCCGAAACGGGATTCGAAATCCCGACGTCTACGTCGAGAAATTCGTCGAGCGTCCGCAGCACATCGAGTTCCAAGTCCTCGCCGACAGCAAAGGCAGAGTGTGGACGCTCGGCGAGCGCGAGTGCTCGCTCCAGCGGCGCCACCAAAAGATCATCGAAGAAGCGCCGAGCCCCGTGATGACCGAGGAGCTCCGCCGCGACATCGGCGACGTGATCCGCAAAGCAGTCAGCGAGACGGGATATCGCTCGCTCGGCACGCTCGAGTTCATCATGGACGAGGAGCGCAAGCTCTACTTCCTCGAGATGAACACGCGCGTGCAAGTCGAGCACCCCGTGACGGAGATGGTGACGGGTCTCGATCTCGTCGCGCTCCAAATCAGCGTCGCCGCGGGCGAGCACATCGATCTCCCCGACACGCGCCCGTGGAGCGTTTCGCGGTCACGCGATCGAGTGCCGCATCAACGCGGAGGACCCGACGTCGTTCGCGCCGTGGCCAGGTCTGATCACGGAGTATCACCCGCCCGGCGGCACCGGCGTCCGCATCGACAGCGGCGTCTACGGCGGTTGGAAAGTCCCGAGCGACTACGACTCGCTTCTCGCGAAGCTCATCGTGTAGGCGCCGACGCGCGCCGAAGCGCTCATCCGCATGCGGCGCGCGCTCGGCGAGTTCATCATCGGCGGCATTCGAACGAACATCCCGCTGCACAAGAAGCTCATCGACGATCGCGAGGTCATCTCCGGCGAGATGACGACGCGCACGATTCGAACGACTCCTCGCCGAAGAGCGCGAGTCGGTTCCTCCATCGAACGATTAGCGCGTCAGTTGCCTTCCCACCGAAGGCTCTCGCCCGTCGTCGTGGAGATCCGCTGCTGGTTCATCCCGTCGGGTTCGACGTGTAGATGCCGCCGCCGCTCCGCGTCGAGAAGAACGCGACGACGCGACCATCGGGCGAGCACGCGGGATACGTGTTCGAGCCTTGGTCTTGCGTGAGGCGCTTCATGTTCGATCCATCGGGCGACACGCTGAAGATGTCCCACGTCGCGCCGTCGCGACCCATGAAGAGGATCTTCGTTCCGCCGTCGGGATCGTTGCACCACACGGGCGCCATGTTGTACGTGCCGCGCGAGCTCACGCGCTTTCCATTGACGTAGATCTGCGGGTTGCCGCTCGCGTTCGAGACGTACGCCAGCTGTCCGGCGGGGCCGAACGCGGGATGCGTGTTCAAACCGCCGCTCGTGATCTTCGACATGTTCGATCCGTCGGACGCGCCGACGAAGATGTCGCTCACGCCGTTTTGCGACGACGACGAGCGCCATCTTCGCGCCACCGAACGCGACGCCGAAGACGAGCCCCGCGTGCTCGCACGACCGGCGCGTTCGCGCCGACCTTGAAGAGCGCGTATCCGCCGTCCGCCAAACCGCCGGCGTAATACACGCCTCCGCCGGGCCCGATGGCGGGCGCGAGCGCGACGTTCGACGCGGTCGCGAGGCGCGAGAGGCCGCTGCCCGTCGCTGTCGATCGAGAAGACGCCCTTTTGTCCGCGCCCCGTCGTCGCCGAGAAAACCAGCCGCGTGCCGAAGCTGCCCGGCGGTCCCGGTGAACCACTTGATGACTTCGTTATCGAACTGGTGCACCGCCTGCGCGACGCGTTGCCCGGCGCCGACGTCGTAGTCGCTTCTTGAGGACGGCGTCCGGTCCGCGCGAGACGACGAAGAGCTTCAGCTCGAGGTGCAGCGCACCGCCCGCGCGCATCGCGTGTAGCCCTTGATGACGCCCTCGGCGCCGACGTTGCGCCACGACGTCGGGATCGATCGTCGTTGCCCTCGGCCTGCGAGTTCGCGGTGAAGCTCTGCGGGTCGAGGACCTGGAACATGCGACGACAAGACGTAAATCGCGGCGACGCGACGTCGACGGATTGTTTCGCCGTTGTCCGCGTCGCCGCCACGAGTCGGGAGCGCGATCTTGAAGAGCGAGCGATTGCCGCCGGAGACGACGATCTGCGTGACTTGCCCGCCCGTCGGCTGCTGCACCGTCGGCAGCGTGTTTTGCGCCCGCGCGTCACCCGCGAGAAAAAGGATCACGACCGCAACAATCAAAACGAGCGGGCGGGGACGAAGTCCCCCGTTGTGGCAGCCGAAGGCGAGGCACGCAGGGAGGTGAGCGCGCGAAGCGCGCGAGGAGCGACGCAGTCCCTCTTTGAGACCATAAGCATCGCGAGCCTCGTCTTCGTGAACACCGAAGGTTGTTGGTCTTGGTTCCTCATGAAAGTCATCGACACCGCGATGCGTCTCCGTGCATGTCGCCGGTCAAAGTGAGATTCACCGTGCGGCCCTTGATAGCTGTCTGCCACCTCGTTCGGCGGATCAGGCAGCGCGGTGCGATCATCGAGCAACTTCTGGAGCGTCGTCCGCGCCGAGTCGTCGAAGAGATCGTTGCCGCTTTTTTTGATCGGCTCTTGTCGCACGTGCCAGATGATCATGCGCGGACTGATGTTGATTTGGAAGACCACGCAGAGCTTTCCTGCTTCGCCGTTGCGAAATCACCGTCGGGATCGACCATCGGTCGTGGAAGAACCCGCGAGAGCTGAGCGCGTACATGTCGCCTGCGCGGACTTTGTTCGGATCCGTCTCGATGCCCGCCTTCGATCCCCGCGTCGCTTCCCTCCTCCGGTCGCGTGCGGCCCGCGTCTTCGGGGAACGGCTCGTTCTTGTCCGTCTTCACGCGATCGGGCGCGTCCGGAACATGTTCGGGCGGCACGCCCGCGTCGCGACGAAGCGGATCGTCGGCTGAAGCGAGCAGATCTTTTTTCGGCGCTTGGTCTTGTTTGCGGCACGAATCGATCGGGCAGCTTCTTCGGATCGATCGGCTTGACCGAGCTTGAGCACGTTCGCCGCGATGACGGGCTTCGCGACACTTGCTGCTCGTCTTCGATGTTCGACGACAGCGGGTGAACCACCTTCGAAGACGATCGCAGCATGATCGGAATCGCGTGGAGCGCGAGCGCGACCGCGATCCCGATCGCGATCTCGTCGCCGCTGTAATGCGGTACGACCCATGCTCTTGCGCTCTTCCCGGCCACGGCTTCCGAGATCGTCACTTCTATTTAACGATGAGAGGGTCGGTCACCATTCCCAATTTCTCGACCCCAGCCGAACGCGCCGCCGCCATGACGCGCAACACGGCGCCATACTTCACGTTCTCGTCGGCTTGCACGTAGAGCTCCTTCTCGTCTTGGAGGCGCGCGTTCGTCTTCAGCTTGTTTTCGACGTCGCCGGTGATTTCGTCTTTGCCGAGATAGACGTGCTCGTCGCTCGTGACGATCACGAGCATCTTCGAGTCGTCGGCTCTGCATCGGCGCGCTCTTCACTTTCGGCAGCTCGACCTGAACGCCCGTCGTGAGGAGCGGCGCGGTCACCATGAAGATGACGAGCAGGACGAGCATGACGTCGATGAGCGGCGTCACGTTGATCTCGTTCATGTCCGCCGATGCGACGTCTGCCTCGACCGCCGCCCGCCGCCGCCCATCGCCATGTCAGATGCCTCCGAGCTTCGCGCGTGCGGCGACGTCGCGCGGCGAAGCCCTCCATGTTGTCCGCGAGCGACCTGACACTTTGCGCGCGAAGTAGTTGTAGGCCATGACCGCGGGGATCGCGGCGACGAGACCGATCGCGGTCGCGATGAGCGCTTCGGCGATCTTCGGCGCGACGACGGGCAGGTTCGCGTTCCGCTGATTTCCGATGCTCAAGAACGCGTCCATGATTCCGTAGACGGTGCCGAAGAGGCCGATGAACGGCGACGTCGAGCCGATCGTGCCGAGCAGCGCCCATCCACGATCTCGAGGTGCGTGACTTCTTGTGCGGCCGCGCGCCGCGTCGCGCTCTCGACGTGCGTGCTCTGCGCCTCGTCGAGCTGCGTGCCGCCTTGTCCGTGCGTCATGCGATCCATCTCGTCGTAGCCGACGGCGAAGATCCGCGCGAACGGCGAGCCGCGAAACGCGGCGAGCCCCTGCGCGAGCGTGTCGAAGCTCGTCGCCTGATCGAACGTCTTCAGGAAGCGTTCCGACTCGCCGCGCGCGCGCGAGAGATGAAGCGCCTTCGCGCCAATGACGAGCCAGCAGATGACCGAGAAGAGCACGAGAATGACGAGCACTGCCTTCACGGGAATCGACGCGTGAACGACGAGCGCGACGGGATCGAGCTTGGGCGCGTCGCCGCCACCGGCAGGTTGATCCAACATGTGAAGAAGTGACATCGACGTGCGTTTTACTCCCAAGCCGCAGCGAATGACCAGAATGAGTTGGAATGAGTTGAGCGTGCCAGAGGCACGCGAAACGACTCTTGCTGGGAAGTTCGGCGCAGCCGGACGTTCCCAATTGCCAACGCTCGAGCGGCATGCTTCGTTTCGCCCGGCATGTGGCACGCGAAGTCGCTTTCTTTTTTCGTCCGTGAGGCCGCGGGCGTCGCGCTGCTCGGTGGAGCCGTCGCGATCGTCGCGTGCACGTCGCTGACGGGCAGCAGCGCAGCGTCGTCGGTGGTGACCACGTATGCCCCGGTGACGAGCATCGAGGTCGACGCGAACGAGCTCTTCGCGCGAATCGGGTGCGGCGCGGCTGCGGGCCAGGCGTTCAAATACGTCGTCGTCGCGTACGAGGCCGGACCGGACGGCTTGCGAACGAAGACCACGCCCGACGCCGTGACGACCACCGACTGCTACACCGACGCGCTCTTCCAGAACTTGTCGAACAGCCAGCTCTTCGGTGCAGCGACCTATTTCTCGCTCGACGTGTTCGTGTTCGACAAACCCACGTACGACCTCCGCCGCGCGGACGACAACCTCGACAACTTGGGCACGGCTGATTTTCCCGGACAATGGCACGAGCGCCGTCGCCACGGACGCCCTCTGGACGTCGACGTGCACCGCACGCCAGCTGCCCAACGTCGAGTCGCTCGCGGCGTGTGACGCCTTGCACGACTGATCCCGCGCTTCTACGTTAAGAGCATGGACCGATCGCAGCCGCAGCTCGCGCTCCCGCGACTCGGTCGCGGCGTGAAGACGCTGCTTTGGATTTACGGCATCGTGGGCCTCGGCGGCGCGATCCTCGTCAACTATTTCCGCGACGCCGGCGTGACGACGTGGTCGTGGCTCGCGTGCCTCCCCTCGCACGTGACGCACCACCCGTGGACGCTGCTCACGGCAGGGCTGCTCACCGACCCCGAGCATTGGTCGCATCTCATCTTCACGCTCATCGGGTTCTACTTTCTCGGTCCCGATCTCGAGCGCCGCTGGGGGACGTGGCGCTTCATCCGTTTCGTCGCGATCTCGATCGTCGCGGGTTTCGGTCTCTCGCTCGCGCTCTTTCCGATCACGCCGGCCGAGTCGCACGTGTTCCATCCATCGATGATGTTCGGCCCGACGGCCGCGATGTCCGCGCTCGCGGTCGCGTGGGGTCGCGAGAACGCCGCCGCGCAGATTCGTTTGTATTTCTTCCTGCCGATTTCGGGCCGCGCGCTCGTGTGGATCACGCTCGGGTTTTGCGCGCTCGGCGTGTTTTTTCCGGCGAGCGTCACGGAAGGCGTCGTGTCGCCGTTCGGTGGGTTCATCGCTGGGCTTCTTCTCTCGGGCACGCCGTCGCCCGCGCGCGCGCTCTATCTCCGCGTGAAGCTCTTCTTCATTCGTCGACGTGGCGGCAGCGTGTCGGTCAGTCTCGACGATCGGCCGCGCATCACCGCGAAGAAGCGCGCGGGCGGGCCGCCGCTTCGCGTCGTCGTCGGCGGGCTCGACGAGGATCTCGAGAAGCGCCGCCCTCCGAAGGACAAGCGCTACTTGAATTGAACGAGGCGCACCGCGAGCTTCATCGCGGCGATCATTCCGCGCGCATCGGCGTCGAAGCGCGCCGCGCGATCGTACGCGGTGCCGTGGTCGACGCTCGTGCGGACGATGGGCAAGCCGAGCGAGACGTTCACCGCGTCGCCGAATCCGATGAGCTTCATCGGGATCGTCGCTTGATCGTGGTACATCGCGACGACGCCGTCGATACTCGCCCGCCGCCGCGAGCCGAAACGCGGTCTCCGCGGGCACCGGCCCGACGATCTCGACCCCGCGCGCGGCGGCCTTCTCGCGAGCGCGATCCCGCGCGCGATCCGCGCCTCCTCTTGCCCAATGCGCCCCGCCTCCCCCGCATGCGGATTGAGCCCGACGACCGCGATGCGCGCGCTTTTCCGCTTCGCGAAGCGCGCGAGCGCAGCACGTCGCGCGTGCGACGGCCGTCGGCGGTGATCGCGCGAGGAACGGCGGCGATCGGGATGTGCGTCGTGACGAGCGCGGTCGCGAGCGCGTCGGTCGCGAACGCACATCATCGCGTCGCGTGAATGAAGTCGTCGTTGCAAGTGCTCCGTGTGGCCGAGGAACTGCCGCGCGCCGCGCGCACCCGAAGACGCGATCGCGTCCTTGCTGACGGGTCCCGTGACGAGCGCGTCGGCTTCGCCGGACGAAACGAGATCGCACGCGGTGTCGATCCACGCGAGCTGCGCTGCGCCACCCGCGTGCGACGGATGACCGAGCTCGCATCGCGCACGGCGAGCGTCTTCGTCGGCTGCCACACGAGGATGCGCGCCGGGCTCGAAGCGCGGTTGCTCGACGCGCTCGATGTGCGAGATCGCGACGCGACGCGCGCGCGCCGCGCGAACGATGACTCCGAAATCGCCGACGAGAAGAACGCGCGCGCTCTTCGGCATCGCCGCGGCGGCGACGACCGACACTTCGGGTCCGATGCCGCTCGGGCACCCGACGCTCACGGCGAGCCTCGCTGTTTTCATTTCACGAGCGAAGCTTCGTACGTGCGCTCGGGGTCGCGCTCCGCGCGCGCGGCGAGACCCGGCGCGGATCGCAGCAAGTAGCCCGCGCCGCGAAGCGTCTCGAGCGGCAGCGCTTCACCGAACTTCGCGCGGAGGCGCCTCACGTGGATGTCGACCGTGCGCGCGCCGCCCTCGTAACGCGCACCCCACACGCGCGCGAGGAGCACGTCGCGACGCAAGACGCGCCCGCGATTTTCGGCGAAGAAAACGAGGAGCGCGTACTCGCGCGCCGTGAGCGAGACACGGCGACCGTCGAGCGTCACCTCGTGGAGCGCGCGATCGATCACGATGCGCCCGATCTTCATGCGCTCGTTCGTCGAGAACTCGCTCTCGACCCATTCGAGCTTTCGAAGCGCGCGTAGAGCTCGAGCGGCGTGCACGGGAGCACGATGAAATCGGCGAAGCCGCTTGCCGGATCGAACTGCTGCGACCGAGCGCGCGGGAAGCGCGACGAGCGCGGGCGTGCTCTCGGTCTCGACGAATTTTCTCGCGTGCCGCAGCACGCGCGCGGCGAGATCGGGTCGCGCCTCGCAGTCGACGACGATGCAGCGCGGCTCGTCGCCTTCCGCGAGGAGCTCGTCGATCTCCGCGAAGAGCGATCCTGCGCGCACGTCCGCGCCGAGCCTCTGCAAGCTCGTCGCGATGTCGGAGAGCTCCATCTTCGGAGTCTCCGAAACCGCGGGCCCGAGAACGACGACCACCCCAGCCACGTGCGTTCTTTATGATCCCGCGCGCGAGGGCGCAAGCGTCGCGACGAAACCCGCTTGTCCGTATGCGCGCCACACCATCTCGACGGTGTCGAAATGGCGCGCGAGGAGCGAAGCGTGCTCGCTCGGGCGAATCGGAAAGAACGCGGTTCCTTCGCGCGCGAGCTGTCTCTCGATGGCTGCGTCGTCACGACCGGCGCGCTTCATCCATGCCGCCCAACGCGCCCGCTGAATCGCGTGGCCCGCGTCGGTCTCCGCGCGCACGTTCTCGAACACGACGAGCACGCCGCCGGGCGCGAGCAGATGACGACACCGCGCAACCGCACGCTCGCGCGCTGCCATGTCGCCGTAGTGATGACACTGCACCGCGGTGATCACGTCGAAGGGTCCGATCTCGGGAAGCTCGTCGCTCCCCGTCTGAACGAATCGCTCGCCGGGCAAATCGGCGAGGCGCGCGCGCGCGATCGAAAGCATCGCGGCGGATGGATCCGCGACGACGAATTCCGTCTTGGGCGCGAGAGCCCGCGCGTTCTCGACGAGCTTGCCGGGACCTGCGCCCGTGTCGAGCCAACGCGCGGGCGACGGTCGCATGGTCAGCGCGACGTCGATCGCCGTGCGCATGATCTCGTCGTGAAACGGGATCGTATTCTGGACTTCGACTTCGTACTCGCTCGCGGGATGCGCGGTCGTGTTGTCCCTAGCCAACTTTCGTCCCGCCGACCGTGATGCCGGCGATCTTGATCGTCGGACAGCCCACGCCTACCGGAACGCTCTGCCCGTCTTTGCCGCAAGTCCAAATTCCGTCCGACACTTCGACGTCGCTTCCGAGCATCGTCACCTTGCGCAAGACGTCCGGCCCGTTGCCGATCAAATTCACGCCCTTCAGCGGTGCGGTGATTTTTCCGTCTTCGACGAGGTAGCTCTCCGTGAGCGAAAACACGAAGTCGCCGTTCGAGATGTCGACTTGTCCGCCGCCGAATCGCTTCGCGAACACGCCGCGCTTCACGCTCTTCAAGATCTCTTCGGGATCGTGCGGGCCCGCCATGAGGATCGTGTTCGTCATGCGCGGCATCGGCGCGCACGCGAAGCTCTCGCGGCGTCCATTGCCCGTCGCCTTCACTTTGAAAAAATTCGCCGAGTGGCGATCCTGCATGTAACCGCGCAGCTTTCCCTTTTCGATCAGCACGGTCGACTGAGGCTCGTTGCCTTCGTCATCGACGTTGATCGATCCGCGCGACTGGAGCAGCGTCGCGTCGTCGATCACCGTGCAGAGCTCGCTCGCGACCACGTTTCCGATTTGGTTCGTGTAGTTGCTCGTGCCGCGCCGGTTGAAGTCCGCTTCGAGGCCGTGGCCCACCGCTTCGTGGAGAAGAATTCCGCTGTCGCCGGGCGCGAGGACGACTTCCATCGTCCCTGCCGGCGCTTCTTGCGCGTCGAGCATGCGGATCGCTTGCTCGGCGGCGAGCTGGCCATGACCCTCGGGAGTTTTTCCGTCGAAGTAACCGAGCGTCGTGCGACCGCCACCGCCGGAGCTTCCTTCTTGGCGTTTTCCGTCGCGCTCGGCGACCGCGCGAATTCCGAATCGCAAGAGCGGCTGCGAGTCGCGCGCCATTTTTCCGTCGCTCGTCGCGACGAGGATCTCGCGAATCTCTTCGGCGAGGCTCGTCTCGACCTTGATGATGCGCTTATCGAAGGCATGCGCTGCCGCCGCAGCGCGCTCGAGGAGGCGGCGTTTGTCGATGCCGGGCTCGTCGATCGTGAGCTTCGCGAGATCGTAGCGATGCGGAAGATCGAGCGCGCGAATCGGCGCGGGCCTTCCCGCGGCTCCGCTCGCGATTTGCGCCGCGGTCTCCGCGGCGTGCTTCATGGCGTCCCAATCGAGCTCTTCGACGTACGCGTACCCCGTTGCGTCGCCCTTCTGCACGCGCACGCCGAGCCCCATCGACACGCCGCGCGAGGCGCTCTTCAAGATTCCTTCGTCGAAGACGAGCCCGCCCGCCGCGCGATACTCGAAAAAGAGATCGGCGTAGTCGCCGCCTTTCGACAGCGCGACCGAAAGAAGGCGCTCCGCGAGGGCAGCGTCGACCTCGCTCCTGCCGCCGGGACCGAACGGAGCTTTGTAGAAGTTCGAGTGCACGCGCGGACTCTACTATGGTGTGCGGAGAAAACTATGGTCGGAAACTTCCTCATCGTGCTCCACGTGATGGCAAACCTCGTCTGGATCGGTTCCATCGCGTGCGTGGGTTGGCTCGTCGCTGCGGCGGCGCGCGCAGACAATGCCTCAGCGGCGACGCTCGCGCGCGGGCTCTACCTTCGCGTCGCGGTGCCCGCGTTCCTCGCGAGCTTCGTTTTCGGCGCGTCGCGGCTCTTCATGGACCCCGCGTACTACATGCACCTGCATTGGTTCCACGCGAAGCTCACGGCGGTTCTCATCGTGATTGCCCTGCATCACGTGATCGGCGCGCGAGCGAAGAAAGTCGCCGCTGGAAGTATGCAAGCCGGGCGCGTAGGAGGTATCCTTGTGGGGGCTCTTCTTGCCTCTGCGTTCTTGTCCGTCGCGTGCGTGCTCCTCAAACAATCGCTCGTGCCCTGAGCGATCGGCGCACCCGCTTCGGTGGCTTGTCGTTTGTGCCATCCGACGAAGTCAGGGAGTGATCTAGTCCGTGCCGATTGATCGCGAAAAGGTCCTCGAGGCCGCCACCAAGTTCGTAGAGAAGAAGCGCTACGACAAGGCGATCCTCGAGTACCAAAAGCTCGTCGACAGCGATCCGAACGACGTTCGGACCTTGCTGAAGATCGGCGATCTGCAATTGAAGCAGGAGGCGTATCCCGAGGCGATCGCGACGTACGAGCGCGTCGGTCGCTACTACGCCCAGCAAGGCTTCGCGCTCAAGGCGATTGCAGTCTACAAGCAAATCCGCGAGATCGTCGGCAAGCACGTCCCGCACCTCGAAGAGCGCTACGCGCACATCCCGCCGAAGCTCGCCGAGCTCTATCAGCAGCTCGGTCTCGTGAGCGACGCGCTCGCCGCGCTCGACGAAGTCGCGATGCGCCTCTCGCGTCAGCAGCGCGATCAAGAAGCGCTCGACGTGTTCCGCAAGATCGTCGCGCTCGACCCGACGAATCCGCTGCCGCACTTGCGACTCGCCGAAGCGCTCTCGCGTTCGCGTGACGCCGACGGCGCCGTCAGCGAGTTCGGACAAGCCGCCGCTCTCCTCATCAAGCTCGGTCGCCGCGACGACGCGCTCAAAGTTCTCGAGCGACTCCTCCACCACCGCCCCGAGCCCGCGCAAGCGCGCCTCGCCGCCGAGCTCTACTTGCAGCGCGGCGCGCCGAACGACGGGATGCAGGCGCTCGCCAAGCTCCAGATCTGCGTTCAAGCGAACCCGAAGGATCTCGACGACGCTCGATCTTCTCGCGCGCGCGTTCGTGCAGCTCGGACAACCTCGCAAGGGCATCGAGGTTCAGAAGGAGATGGCGCGCATCGCGCGCGAGCAGCAGCGCTACGACGTCTTCGGCGAGCTCATCGACAAGCTCCTCGCGATCGCGCCCAACGACGAAGCCGTGCAGGAGCTCGCCGCGTCGCGCGACGAGATCCTCGCGCGCGCGAGCGAGGTCGAAGAGGTCCACGAAGACAGCGAGGTCGAAGACCTCGGCGACAGCGCGGTGATCGAAGAAGTCATTCCGGACGCCGCGGTCTCCGCCGAGCCGCTCCTCTTGCGCAACGACGACGACGCGACCGCGCTCGACAGCGCGCAATACGACGTGATCGACGGCGCGCCGGAGATCAGCACCATCGGCGAAGAGATCGTCGCCGGTGCGCCGGGTCAAGACGATCCGCGCGTTCTTCAGCTCATCTCCGAAGCACAATCGTATCGGCGCGTTCGTCTCTACGACCGCGCCGTGCGCGCGCTGATCAGCGCCCTCGAGATCGATGGGCGCTCGATCCCCGCGCGCGCGGAGCTGCGCGACGTCTACCTCGAAGCGGGTGAGCAAGGTGAAGCGCTCGTCGAGATGCTCAACATCGCGTCGCTGCAGCTCGACGCGCTCGACGGCGACGGCGCGGCGCAGACGCTCCAAGACGTCCTCGCGCTCGATCCGACGAACGAACGCGCAGCGCAGATGCTCCGCGAGCTCGGCTACGAGCCGGTCACGGAGGGCGAAGAGCAACAGCAGCAACCGCTCTCGTCGACGCACGTCGACTTCGAGCCGCCCCAAATGTCGCGCGCGCGCATGCCGAGCTACGATCCGGAAGCGCCGCTGCCGTCGTACGATCTCGACGAGCCGAGCACCGCCGAGCAACAAGCGCCGCCGCTCCCGAGCTTCCAACTCGACGACGCCGAAGCCCCGCCTCCACCCATCGAGAGCGCGGCTTCGTTCGAGCTCCTCAGTCCCGTCCCTGCGGGAGGCTTGGGCAAGAGCGCCGAAGCGCCCACGTCGAGCTACGCGAAGCCGACGAACGAAGAGATCGAAGAGGCGCTCGAGGAGGCCGACTTCTTCGCGTCGCGTGGCTTGTTCGAGGACGCGAAGACGGTGCTCAACGAGCAGCTCAATCGCGCTCCGAATCACAAGCTCCTCATCGAACGCCTGCGCGAGATTGACGAGCAAGAAGTCTCCGCGCAGCGCGGCTCGGGCACACGCGCACGCCCGCAGTCTGCCGCGCCCGCGTCGTCGATGGCGCCCGACGACTTCGACATCGCTGCATCGCTCGAAGCCCTCGACTCGCTCGAGGTCGCTCCCGAAGCGCAGCAGCTGATGAACGAGACCGGCCAGGTCGACGTCGAAGAGGTCTTCGCGAAATTCAAAGAGGGCGTGCAGAAGACCTTGTCCGCCGACGACGGCAAGGCGCACTACGATCTCGGGCAGGCCTACAAAGAGATGGGCCTCGCGGACGACGCGATCAACGAGTTCGAGACCGCCGCGCGCGATCCGAAGCTCGAGGTCGAAGCGCGCTTCCTCGTCGGCATGATCGAGACGGAGCGCGGTCGATTGAAAGAAGCAGTCGCCGCGTATCAGAAGGCGCTCACCGCGAAGCTCCGCACGCCCGAGCAAGAGACGATTCTCTGCTTCGAGATCGGAGCGGCGTACGAGTCGATGCGTATGAACAAAGACGCGCTCAGCTACTACCAGCGCGTCGTGCGCCGCGATCCGAATCACCGCGACGTGCAAGAGCGCGTGCGGCGCCTCTCGCGTCCCGACACGAAGGCGCCGATTCGTCAGGTCGCGGTCGGCGCGGACGACGAGTTCGATCGCGCGTTCGACGAGCTCCTCGGCGACGGCAAGCTCGGCGGGAAATAGCGAGACCGGCACAGCGGTTGCTCATGCGTTGAGCATGAAGCTCAGCGTCATTGCTTGTTCATTGCTCCTCGCGTGTGACGTCAGCACCGCCACGGACGGTTCGGATCAAGATTACGAGGCGATGGTGCTCCATCGCGCGAGCATCGAATTCGACTGTCCTTCCACCGAGATCACCATCACGCCCATCGATCACGTCACGTACATGGCCGAAGGCTGCGGCTTTCGCGCGACGTACGAATGCTCGTTGACGGCCACCACATCGGGGCCGAACGAGTGCCAGCGCGCGCCGGATCTCGAGCCGCTCGATGCGGGGTGCAAATGAGCGCCGCGCGCCTCGCCGGGGGACTCATCGCCGCGGTGGTCGCGCTCGCATCGACGTCCGCTCGCGCGATGGAGCACGACACCGCCGACGTCGTGCACGACGACGCGTTCGTGTCGCTCGATTTCGGCGGCGGCATGATCCAACCGAACCTCGCGCAGTCGACGTTCACCGTGCTCGACACGTGGAACGGACAGCACACGTACTATCACGCGACGGGCGCATCGCTCGGCGTCGCGCGTCCCTTCGGATGGATGCTGAACGCCACGGCGCACCTCTACCCGTTTTCGTTTCGCGGTCTCGGTCTCGTGACGACGGCCGAGTTCGGCGGCTTCACGAGCAACATGACGAGCGGCAACTCCGCGTTCGGCGCCATCGACACGACGAACAACTCCTACTGGAGCGTCCTCGCGGGACCCGAGGCGCAGTTTCGGCTCGCGTCGTTCTTCGCGCGCGCGGGCGTGCTCGGCGGCGGGCGCTACTCGCAAGTCGGCGACTTCACCGCGATCGAGTGGCGCATCGCGGTGCGCGGTCAGCTCGATTGGATCATCGGCAACGAGAAGCGCGGGAGCACCGCGCTCACCATCGGCGTGTTCGGCGGCGCGGACCTCGTGCCGTCGTTCGGATGGAGCAGCGGTCTAAGTATGTCGGTTGCGTTCTTGTAATTCCGAGAGCGCTGCCAGAAGACGCGCGGCCCACGCGTCGGACGTCGTCACGCAGCGGAGCGCTTCCGCCCGCGGCATGCGCGATAAGAACACGGCTCGAAAGACGCGCTCGATCTCCGCGATCGACTCTGCCGGCACCGAGCGGCGCTCGAGGCCCACGCGATTCACGGCGCGAACGCGCGCGCGATCGCCCTGCGCGATGCAAAATGGCGGCACGCCGCGCTCGACCATCGCGCCTGCCGCGACGAACGCGCTCTCGCCGATTTTTCCGAATTGCGCGACGCCCGCGAGCCCGCCGAACGTCGCGTAATCGCCGACGACGACGTGACCCGCGAGCTGCACCGCGTTCGCGATCACGCAGTGCGAGCCGATGCTCGCGTCATGCGCGACGTGTGCGCCCACCATGAACAAGTTGTGCGAGCCCATGCGCGTGATGGAGTCACGCGTCCCGCGGTGCACCGTGACGTGCTCGCGAAAGACGTTGTCGTCGCCGATCTCGACGCGCGTCGCGCCTGCGCCCGCGCGTTTGTGTTGCGGCTCGCCGCCGAGCGCCGCGAACGCGTGAACGACGTTGCGCTCGCCCATCGCGAGCGGACCTTGCACGACGACGTGCGGACCGATGCGCGATCCCGCGCCGATGCGCACGGCCCCGACGACCGCGTACGCGCCGATCTCCACGTCGTCCGCGATCTCCGCGCGGCGATCGACGATCGCGGTCGCGTGAACGCGCGGAGCGGTCATCCGTTGCGATCCACGACGGACGCGAGCAGCTCGCCTTGCGCGCAGAGCGTCCCGTCGACGAGCGCCTCGCCGCGGAACTTCCACACGTTCGTCCTTTGTTGAATCACGCTCACTTCGAGATCGAGGCGATCGCCCGGAATCACGGGCCGGCGAAACTTCGCTTTGTCGATGCCGAGGAAATACATGAGCGAGCCCTGCGGATCGAACGGCTCGCTCGCATACGCGAGGATGCCTCCGATCTGCGCGAGCGCTTCGAGGATGAGCACGCCCGGCATGATCGGTCGCGTCGGGAAGTGACCGAGGAACCACGGCTCGTTCATCGTCACGCATTTATGCCCGCGAATGCGCTTGAAGGGCGTGATGTCGTTCACGCGATCGACGAGCACGAATGGATAACGATGCGGAAGGATTTGCAGGATGCGGTCGATTTCGATCGTCGTGGTCATTCGAGGTTCCGGTACGCGCGTGCGAGCGCGCGGAGCCAACGCATGCGTGGCTGCGCGGGATATCCTGCCACGACCGCGCCCGCGGGTACATCGCCGATGACGCCGCTCTTCGCCGCGATGCGCGCGCCGTCCCCGACGCGCACATGGTCCGCGATGCCCGCTTGACCGCCGACGAGCACGCCGCGCCCGAGCACGACGGAGCCCGCGAGCCCGGTTTGCGCGGCGATGATGCACCGCTCGCCGATGTCGACGTTGTGGCCGACGTGGACTTGTGCGTCGAGCTTCGTTCCCCGGCGAATGCGCGTCGGCGCGAGCGTGCCCGCGTCGATGGTGCAGAGCGGGCCGATGTGCACGTCGTCCTCGATGACGACGCCGCCGAGCTGCGGGATCGCGCGAGTCTCGCCGTCGCGTGTGGCCCACCCGAAACCCGCGCGACCGATGACGGCGTTCGCGTCGATGCGAACGCGCGCACCGATGACGACGCGCGCAGCGAGCACCACGTTGTCGCCGAAGGTCGTCCCCTCGCCCCACACCGCGCGCGTTTGGTTCGCGACGGACTCGTCGAGCACGTCGGCGAGCGCCCACGTCGCGTTGTCGTGCGACCACACCGCTCCACTCACGAACCGCGCGAGCTCGCTCGAGACGAGCACCGCCGCGCCGCGATCGAGCGCGCGTTTCGCGTCGCCCGTGAATCGCTTCGACGTCAGCGGCGCGAGATCGCCCTCGCCCGCGTCTTCCACGCGCGCGACGCGCAGGACGCGCACGTCGCTCTTCGCGCTCCCTCCGTGCCGCGCGCTGAGCTCCGCGAGCGTCTGCGGGGCGCGCAGCCGAATCATGGGATCACTTGTTCGCGCTGTTCGCGGGCGGAGTCGTCGCCGGAATCTGACCGCTGTTGTACATCTGGATGGCTTTGTCGGTCAGATCGAGATCGGTGCGCACGTACGCGACGGTCGTCTTGTCGACGACGAGATCGTAGTTCTCGGTCGTCGCGATGCGCTTCACGATCGCCATGATCTTCTCGAAGATCGGCTCCGTCTTTTCCTTCTGCTGCTTCTCGAGCTCTTTGTTGTAGTCGACGAACAAAGACTGGAGCTCCATCATCTGCTTTTGGAGCTCTTCGAGCTTCTTCTGGTAGGCGTCCTTCGAGAGAACCTTCGACTGCTTGTCGATGTCCTCTTTTTGCTTCTGGAGGTCAGCCTGCTTCTTGTTCAACTCTTGCTGCTTCTTGTCGAACTCTTTCTTGAGCGTCGCTTGAACGCGCAAGCCGTCTTCGGTTTGCATCATCGCGCGTTGCACGTCGACGACGGCGACGCGCATGCCGCCTGTCGGTTGATCCGCGTAGGCCAACGAAGGAACCGCCAGCGCGGTCGTGAAGAGGAGGGCTCGAAACAGCTTCATCGCGCCGTGATCTAATTCATCCCGCGCGCCATGTCGAATGTGGGACCTCGTTGCCGCCGGAGGTGTGTGCGCTGGTTCACACTGCCCACCTGCACCCTCAAGAAACACGAGTTTCATCGCATCCTGGACCTGGCACGGCATATGGATACGATGATGCGTGGAGCCATCATGATGACGACGTTGAGCTTTCGGTTCGTCGCGCTCGGCGCGCTCGCAGGAATGGGAGTCGCGGTCCTCGCTGAAGGATGCGGACCGGGCGACACTCGCTACTACTGCGACTCGTCGGGTTGCTACAACTGCGACGGTTACGGCTGTCACCCCGTTGCGCCGCCGCCGAATCCAACTTGCACGGGCAACAGCCAATGCGGCGCGGGCGAGATCTGCACGTCGGTCGGCTGCGTCGCACAATGCAAAGCCGACACGGACTGCGCGCAAGGCGATGTCTGCAAATCGGGTTTGTGCGTCGCCCCCTCGACGACGATCACGCCGACGCCAGTCGTCTGCGCGAAGGACTCCGACTGCAAGTCCGGGCAAACGTGCGTCGGCACGGGCACCGGCGCAAAATGCGTCGACTCGTCGAACGCATGTCAGTACTCGAGCCAGTGCGGCGCGGGGAAAGTGTGCGCGAACGGCGAATGTCTCCCAGACTGCAGCCAATCGGGCCAAACGTGTCCGACGGGAACGACGTGCACGAAGGGTGTTTGCGAGCCCGACTCCAATCAATGCACGACCGACGCGCAGTGCTCCGGCTCCACGCCGAAGTGCGAGAACGGTCAGTGCGTTCCGGGTTGCGTTGCGAACAACCCGACCGCTTCGTGCGGGGCTGGGTACGTCTGCGAGAACGGCGGCTGCGTCCTCGACACGTCTCCGCAACCGAACTGCGGCAACGGATGTGCGTCCAATCAGGTGTGCCTCGACGGCTTCTGTCGTTACTCGTGCAACACGCCCGACGGCAACCTCAGCCAGCAGTGCCAACTGATCGACAACCGCATCGGCTACTGCGCGAAAGACAGCACGTGTCGCGACGCGCAAGAAGCGGCAGCGCAATGCCTCGAAGCATCGCAATGCGCGAGCGGGCAGAGCTGCATCTCGAACACTTGTCAGTGAATTTCGACCCTATGTTGCGCTAATGTCCCCGTTCCCCACGTGGGGCTCGCGCAATGTTCGAACAGTTCGGGATCAACGCAGGATACGTCGAAGAGCTGCACGCGAAGTGGGTGCAGAGCCCTTCCTCCGTAGAGGAGAAGTGGCGGGTCTACTTCGATCAGAACGAGCCGACAGCTACTCCCGCGGAGCCGATCGCACCGCAAGAACCGATCGCGCCGAAACAAACGAACGGCACGGCGCGCTCCGCGTTTCGGCTGACGCTTCCGCTCGACACGTTTCCACCGCCGAGCGTCATCGCGGGCGCCGAGAGCGCTGGCCGCGTCTACGCGCTCGTCAACGCGTATCGCGTCCGCGGGCACCTCTACGCGAACTTGAGCCCGCTCGAGGCCCCGAAGAACCCCGGTGAGGAGCTCGCGCTCGAGACGTTCGGTTTGGCCGAGACGGATCTCGACGTCACCTTTCCGACGATCAACGTGCGCGGCTTGCCCGAGCGCGCGACGCTGCGCGAGATCATCGCGCACCTCCAAGCGACGTACTGCGGGTCGATTGGTGTAGAATACACGCAACTCGAGCAGTTCGAGATGCGCAACTGGCTCCGCGAGCGAATGGAGTCGACGAAGAACCGCGGCTCGCTCGACCAAGCGCAAGCGCTTCGGATTCTCACGAAGCTCACGGACGCGGAGATCTTCGAGCAGTTCCTCGCGAAGAACTTCGTCGGCGACAAACGCTTCTCGGCGGAGGGCGCCGAGAGCTTCATCGCGATGCTCGACGTGATCGTCGAAGAGAGCGGCGCGCAAGGCGTCGACGAGATTGTGTTCGGCATGGCGCACCGCGGGCGCTTGAACGTGCTCGTGAACGTGCTCGGCAAGAAGGTCCGCGAGATCTTCGCCGCGTTCGACGACAAGCACCCCGATCGATTCCTCGGAAGCGGCGACGTGAAATACCACCTCGGGTTCTCGAGCGACGTCGTCACGCAATCGGGAAACTCGGTTCACCTCTCGATGTGCTTCAACCCGAGCCACCTCGAGTTCGTGAATCCCGTCGTCGAGGGGCGCGTGCGCGCGAAGCAAGATCACGGCAACCGCAAGAACGTGATGCCACTGCTCGTGCACGGCGACGCGGCGTTCATGGGGCAAGGCGTCGTCGCCGAGACGCTCAACATGGCGGGCCTCGAGGGCTACTCGACGGGCGGAACGATCCACGTCGTCGTGAACAACCTCATCGGGTTCACGACGATCCCGGAGGACAGCCGCTCGACGCGCTACTGCACGGACATCACGCGCATGATGCGCGTGCCGGTTTTCCACGTGAACGGCGAGGATCCGGAGGCGGTGATCTGGGTGGCGAAGCTCGCCGCGGAGTTCCGCGCGCAGTTCGGGCAGGACGTCGTCATCGACATGTACTGCTATCGCAAGTACGGCCACAACGAAGGCGACGAGCCGCGCTTCACGCAGCCGCTCATGTACGCGCTGATCGACAAGAAGCCGAGCGTGCGCGAGATGTACGTGAAGAGCCTCGCATCGTCGGGGAAGATCACGCTTGAGCAAGCCGAGCAGATCGCGACGGCGCGAAAGGCTGCGCTCACGGAGGCGCTGACGGAGGCGCGCAGCGGAGATTATTTGCAGCCGCCGCGCGCGATGGAAGGCATTTGGTCGCCGTACAAAGGCGGACCCGACAAGCTCGTCCCCGAAGTCGACACGACCGTGCCCGAAGAAACGCTCCTTCACCTCGTCGACGAAATGGCGACATTCCCGCCAGATTTCGCCGCGAACCCGAAGGTGCTCAAGGTCTTCGCGCAGGACCGCCGAGACAACGCGCACAACGGAAAAGGTCTCGATTGGGGCGCCGGCGAGCACCTCGCGTTTGCGTCGCTGCTCGCGCAAGGTCACCCCGTTCGGCTCACCGGACAAGACTCGCAGCGTGGAACGTTCACGCATCGGCACGCCGCCGTCCACGACGTCCACACCGGCGCGGTGTACATGCCGCTCGCGCACCTCGGCAAAGATCAAGCACCCGTCGACATCTACGACAGCCCACTCTCCGAGAACGGCGTGCTCGGCTTCGAGTACGGCTACAGCCTCGATTGCCCCGACGGGCTCGTCATTTGGGAGGCGCAGTTCGGCGACTTCACGAACGGCGCGCAGGTCATCATCGATCAGTTCATCTCGTCGGCCGAGGACAAGTGGCTTCGCCTCTCGGGGCTCGTGATGTTTTTGCCGCACGCGTACGAGGGGCAAGGACCCGAGCACTCGAGCGCGCGACTCGAGCGCTTCACGCAGCTCGCCGCCGAAGACAACATCCAGATCTGCAACCTCACGACGCCCGCGCAGCTCTTTCACTGTTTGAGGCGACAAGTGCTCCGGCCGTGGCGCAAGCCGCTCGTCATCATGACGCCGAAGAGCCTGCTTCGTCACAAGGAGGCCGTGTCGCCGCTCGCCGATTTCGCGCACGGGAGCTTCCGCCGCGTGATTCCGGATGCGCTCGATACGAAGAACGTGAAGCGCGTGCTCTTGTGCACGGGCAAGCTCTATTACGATTTGTTCGACGCACGTCGGAAGCTCGCGCGAGAGGACGTCGCCATCGTGCGGCTCGAGCAGCTCTATCCGTTGAACGACGAGCTCCCCGCGGCGCTCGCGCCGTACGCGAGCGGCACGCCGCTCGTGTGGGTCCAAGAAGAACCGAGCAACATGGGCGCGTGGTACTTCGTCAACGCGCGCTTGCGTGATGCGATCGGCAACCGCCTTCCGCTGTCGCTCGCGTCGCGCGTCGAGAGCGCGAGCCCGGCGACCGGAAGCAAAGCGAGTCACTACCTCGAACAGAAGATGCTGATCGAAGCCGCGTTCGGCGTGACCTGACCGTGAATCTCATCGAGTACCTCCGCGAGCATTGGCATTTCCTGGCGGTCTTCGGCGGCGTGATCTTCGTCGCCGTCCTCGTGAACGTGATGAAGCGCGGGCGGCGCACGCTGCGCCGCACCGTGATTTTGCTGGTTTTCGCGATCCTCGTCGAAGTGATGTGCGCGCTCGCGCGCTGGGGAGGCGAGAGCACGTGGACGTTCCGTCTCGAGTTCGCGCTGCACCTGCTCGAAGGTCTCGTCGCCGTCAACTTGCTCGCGATCCTCGTGTTCGATCTCGCGCTGCCTGCGATTGCGGTCACGCTGCCGGACATCATCTCGGATCTCGCGATCGGCGCGGGATACATCGCAGCGACGATCGCCGTGATGAGCAGCGCGGGCGTGAACGCGACGTCCGTGCTCGGCGCGTCGGCGATCGCGAGCGCGATCTTTTTGATCTCGCTCCAGTCGACGCTCGGCAACGTCATCGGCGGCATCGCCCTCCAGCTCGACGGATCGTTCCAAGAGGGCGATTGGCTCCAGCTCGAAAACGGCCGGCAAGGAAAGGTGAAGCGCATTCGCTGGCGCCACACGGTGCTCGAGACGCGCGACTGGGGAACGCTCATCGTCCCGAACTCGGTTCTGCTCCAAGGGCAAATCCTCGTGCTCGGAAAACGCCAAGGGCAGCCTCGCAACGTGCATCGCTACTGGGTTTATTTCAACGTCGACTTTCGATACGCGCCGTCGCGCGTGATCGAAGTCGTCAACGAGGCGCTGCAGCTCGCGCCCATCCCGAACGTCGCCGAAGACCCGAAGCCGCACGCGATTTGCTACGACTTCGCGAGCCCTGGCCGCGACAGCTTCGCGTACTACGCCGTTCGATACTGGCTCACGGATCTCGCGCAGGACGATCCGACGAACTCCGCGGTGCGCACGCGCATCTACTCCGCGCTCAAGCGCGCGAGCATCCCGCTCGCGATGCCAGCGACGACGATGCTCTACGCCGCGGGCGGCGAAGAAGAAGAGGCGCGCAAGCTCACGCGGCACCACGAACGCCGGCGTGCCGCGCTGCGCTCGGTGTCGCTCTTCGCGCCGCTCACCGACGCGGAGATCGAGTCGCTCGTCGATCACTTGCGTTATTCGCCTTTCACGAAGGGCGAGACCGCGACGAAGCAAGGCAACGTCGCGCACTGGCTCTACATCCTCATCACGGGAAAGGTGGAGGTTCGCGTTCGCGGCGAAGGGATATCGAAGGACGTCGCGTGCATCGAGGCACCAGGTTTCTTCGGCGAGATGGGTCTCATCGCGGGCGAGCCGCGCCAAGCCGACGTCATCGCGCTGACGGACATCGAGTGTTATCGACTCGACAAAGAGGCATTCAAGGAAGTGCTGCAAAAGAGGCCCGAAGTCGCGAACGAATTTTCGAAGACGCTCGCGGAGCGCCGCGTGGAGCTCTGGACAGTGCGCGACGACTTGAGCGAAGAAGAGAAAGCAAAGCGCAAACGCGTCGAGCAAGAGCGCATCCTCGGCCGCATCAGGGAGTTCTTCGCGCTGGACGACACGCGCCCGTCGCGACTCCCTTAGTGATGTGGCGCAGAGAGCTTCCCGTGAACGACGTGGACGGCGCGCTGCGCGTCGTGCGTGCGCTCGGAAAGCACCGGTACGTCGCGGGCAAGGCCCACTTCGTTCATGCGCTCGCCGCGTGCGATTGCTTCGAGTGGGCGCGCGAGATCATCGCGGACGACTCCATCGACAAGGCGTCGCGCGACGAGCGCCTCGTGCGCCCCGCGACCGAAGAGGAGATCTGCACCGTGCTCGATTGGTTCTGGAACGAATCGACGCGCGAGCGCGCCGCGGACGCGCTCTTCGCGCGGCTCGACGCGTTCGAGGTCGACGTGCGTGTGCCTCCCGAGCCGTTCGATGACGACGACGAAGCGTTCCCCGTGATGATCGACGCAGGCTTCGAGCTCCTCTCGCTCGCCGAGCTCGACCCCGAGCGGCACCGCGGAGCGATCGAGGCGTTCGGCGAGCGCATCCAATACGACGTCGCGCGATTCGAGGAAGAACACCACGTCCCGCACGTCGTGCACTTGCAGGAGCTTCCGTCGATCGGCGTGAGCGAGCTCGTGCGTGGCGCCGAGCGCGGTGAGCTCGCGTCACCATTGTCCATTTGGCTCGCGGGCAACGAGACGTACCAAGACTACGTCGTTCGCGGCGTGCTCCGCGCCGCTCGCGTCGGCTGACCCGCCCCGCAAGCGGTGCACTTGCGCGCAGTCACTGCATAGGCGCCACGCACAAAGCGCGAATTCCCGCGCAATCCGCGCTGGAACACCCGTTGCTCTATGCCAGCGCGGAGGTCGTCCCGTGAAGCGTTATGGATCATGCGCAGCGATCGTGTGTGCTCTCGTCGCGTTCATCGTCGTGATGTTCGTCGAGATCAGCGACGCGCACGCGCTCCCCTCGTTCTCGAGGAAGTATCAAACGAGCTGTCTCACCTGTCACACCGTCTATCCGATGCTCAACTCGTTCGGCGAAGCGTTTCGTCGAAACGGATATCGCTTCCCGAGCATCAAGGGCAGCGAGGACAGCGACTCGATCAAGTCCGCTCAGATCCCGCTCGGGCAGGAAGAGTACGTGCGTCTCTTTCCCGAGGCGGTGTTGCCGGACAAGATCATGGAGGCCGTTCCGCTGAGCATCATGCTCAACGGCGCCATCACGATGAACTTCCCCGACTCCGACGCGAAGGCGGCGGCGGGCAACGTATTCACTTGGAACGGCGTCGTCGGCGAAGCGCACATCTTCGCGGGCGGCGCGTTCAACGACAACCTCACGTACTTCGCGCAGCTCACGATTCCAACCGACGGCCCCGTCGATTTGGAGACGGGCTACTTGCTTTGGAACGACGTGATCGGCCCACGCCACGCAGTGAACTTGTGGATCGGTCGATTGATGGCGCCGCAGCTCACGAGCTTTGGTCTGCATAGCTCGTATCTCGCGGACAGCATGTTGCCTGCGACATCGATCGCCTCGCTCTACAATCCGACGGGATCGTTCGCGGTCGGTCAGCCTCACGCCGACGGCATCGAGGTGAACGGCATTCTCCACCACCGCTTCGGTTATTCGGTGGGGTGGCTCGCGTCGAGTCAAGCCGATGGTCTGACGACGATCGACGCCGAGGACGTGTACGCGCACATCGGAATCAAATCGGGCGGCATCGCGCTCGATGGTGAGGGCAAGTACGGACCGAACCCGCCCAACTCGATGAAGCCTTGGGCCGAGAAATCGATCACGCTCGATCTCTTCGCGTACCACGGCATGAACTTGCTCGACAACGGAACGGGCACCGCTCCCGGTGGCGGCTCGGTTCCAGTCGGACAGCGCGATTCGGTCGGTGTGCTCGGCGGCGCGGTTCGCGCTCAGCTCGACTCGCTCATCGTCTCGAGCGGACTTCAGTTCGAGCACCACGACGCGCCTTATCAAGGCACGCCGGCGACGCTCAACGGCGACGGCACGACGACGAACGGCACACCGAGCCTGACGCCGGGCGATGCGTGGGTGCAATACAACGAGATCGACTACGTGATCTTCCCGTGGCTCGTGCCCGGCGTTCGCACGGAGCTCACGACGATGACGCTCGACCCGACGGGGAACGGCGCGGGCAGCTCGCACGCGACGCTCTTCAAAGTCATCCCCGGCATCGCAGCGCTCGTGCGACCCAACATCCGCGTCGTCGTCACCGGCGACTTCGAATACGCGTACGGCATGCCGGTCGCGGGCTCGTGGGGCGGCGCGACGGGCAACATCGTCGCGCCTGCTGGACAACTTGGAAAGATCGAAGCGGAGACCGTGACCGCGTCGATGGCCATCGCCTTCTGAGAGGAACGTCATGAAACGAATCACCATCGTTGCAATTGGACTGCTCCTCGCAGCATGCGAGGGCGAGATGCCGAAGATGGCGGAGACGCCGCTCGGCGCCATCCCTTCCCAGCCGCCACCCGCCGAAGAAGCCGACGCGAGCGTCGCGACGGCTCCCGCGACGACATGCTGCGCGTGTCAATGCGGACCGGGGAGCGACGCCGGAGCGATCGTCGCGACTGCGTCATCCGACGCGGGTGTCGCAGCAGACGCAGCGCCCGTCGCTCCTGCGATCACGCAAGGAAACATCGCGGGCACGATCACCGCGACGCCGGCGAACCTCGCGAGCGTCTCCGTCGTCTACCTCGAAGACGCGCCCATCGTTCCAGGTCGCGGCATGTCGGTGCGCGTCGACAACCGACAGATGACGTTCTCGCCGTTCGTTCAGGTCGTCACGGTCGGCGGCGCGGTCACGTTCGTCAACAGCGATCCCTTCCCGCACAACGTGTTCTCGCCCGATCACGAGCGATTCAACTTGGGCGCCGTTCCACAGCTCTCGACGAGCGCGCCGCACAAGTTCACTCACGCGGGTGCCTACACGCTGCTGTGCAATCTGCACCCCGGCATGCTGGGTTACGTCGTCGTCGCGCCGTCCAGTTATTACGCAAAGACCGATTACAAAGGTCGCTACGTGATCAAGGACGTACCCGCCGGCACATACAAGATCACCGCTTGGGCCCCGCGACTTCCCGTCGTGACTCAGAGCGTGACGGTCTCCGCCGCACAAGCGACGGTCGACTTCGAGCTCCACCGTTGACGAAAGGATCGAACATCATGCTTCCCCGTCGTGTAGTCGCATTGGCTTTGACGAGCGCGCTGATCATCGCGTGCAACAACAACGAGAACAAACAACAACCCCCGGCTCCGCCGGCGAGCACCGTGGCGGTCACGCCGCCGCCGCCGCCGTCCGCGAGCGCAGCCCCCGAAGCTGCGCCGATCGAAGTCGAAATCGCGAGCGTCGCCGACACGATGGCGTTCGACAAGACGACGCTCACCTTCCCTGCAAACGCGCGCGTTCACCTCGTCTTCAAGAACAACGCGAAGAGCGACGTCCTCGCGCACAACTGGGTGCTCGTCAACGAGAAGACCGAAGCCAAGGTCGCCGCAGCGGGACTCGCGGCGGGCGTCGCAGCGGGGTATCTCCCGGCGAGCGACGACGACGTGCTCGCATCGACGCCGCTCGCGCAGCCCGGCAAGACGAGCGAGGTCACGTTCCGCGCGCCGAAGAAGCCCGGAACGTATCCGTACATCTGCACGTTCCCGGGTCACTACCTGATGATGAAGGGCGTGCTCACCGTCACGGCGCCGACTTCGTGATCACGAAGTCTCCGGCGGAGGCGCGATGCGCGCGCGGAAATGCAAGAACGCGCTCTGCGCGATCGACATGCACGGTACGGCGAGCAGCGCGCCTTTCGTCTGGAACAAATGCTCGCCGACGACGAGCGCGAAGATCACGAGCACCGGATGGATCTTCGCCGAGTCGCCCATGATCTTCGGGTTGAGGAAATTCGCTTCGATTTGGTGAATCACGATGATCCACGCGAGCACGAAGAACGCGGTGCCGACGTTCTGCGTGAGCGCGACGAGGACGGCCGGCACCGAGCTCACGATGACGCCGAAGATCGGAATCAGCGAGAGCACCGTCGCGAAGAGCGCGAGCACCGGCCAATATTTCAAACCGACGAGCGCGAAGCCGATCGCGGTGAGCGCGCCGTTGATGACGCAAATGATCAGCTGACCGCGCACGACACCCGCGAGCCCGCGATCGATCCGCGCGAGCAAATCGTGGAAGCCGTCGCGGCGCTCGGCGCGCACGAGCGACGCGAAGAACGCCGTGATGCGCTCGCGCGTGAGCATCATGTACGCGGCGAGCATCAGCGTGAGGCCCGAGAGGAAAACCGCGCGCGCCGTCGACGCGACGAGGTTGCCGCCGAACTTGAGCAGATCGACGGCGTTCGCGTGCACGTACGCGAAGCTCTTCGCGATGGCCTCCTCCGAGAGGCGCGACAAATCGAGGTGCCCCTCGGGCTCGCGCGGCACGACGATCCACGAGTCTTGTCCCTTCGGCTCGATGAGGACGCCGCGGCCCACGTCCACCGCGTACGATCCGTCGGCGAGAGGCTTCACGACGATCGCGGGCGTGCGCTGGTGCTCCGTCTCTTCGTGGCCGGCGAGACCGAGCTCGGTGAGCCGCTCTTGCGCGACGGGAATCCACTCCGCGCGCGCGACCTGCGCGTTGTGGCGCATCTCGCGTCCGAGCTTTCCGATTTCCTGACCGACGCGCGGCGCCGCGAGCCTCACGAAGAGCGCGAGCGATCCGAGGACGACGACGTACACGAGCACGATCGCCCACCCACGCGGCACGCGTCGCGCCTCCACCCAGCTCACGGCGGGCGTCAGCACGTACGCGATGACGAGCGCCATCACGAACGGCGTCATCACGTCGTGCGCCGCGATGACGACCACGCCGAGCACGAGCGCCGTCACGCCGAGGAGGATCGGCTTCTTCCACTTCTCGGGAACGAGCGACGCCGTCATCCCGACAGACCGGAAAAATGGGGCTGCAAACGCTTATGTGTATCTTGCAAGTATTCCGGCATGACGCGGACGTCGGCGAGCACGGGGAGAAAATTCGTGTCGCCGTTCCATCGCGGGACGATGTGCGCGTGGAGGTGCTCCGCGATGCCCGCGCCCGCCGCTTTGCCGAGGTTCATCCCGACGTTCACGCCACCGGGCGCGATCGCGTCGTGCAAACGGGCGACGCTCGCGCGGACGAGCCTGAAGAGCGCATCGGCCTCGTCGTCGCCGAGCGACGAGAGCTCGCTCACGTGCTTGTTCGGCACGATGAGCAGATGTCCCGCGGCGAACGGATACTTGTTGAGACACACGAACGCGTGCGCGGTCTTCGCGAGGACGAGCGCGGAATCGGGATCGCAGAAGACGCACCGGTCTTCCTTCGTCCCGAGGATGTATTCCATCCGCCACGGCGCCCAGAGGTTCTCGCCATCGGGGCGGAAGATAGTCCATCGATGGCCACTTCACGATGATCTAGAATCGAATCCATGCGAGACACACCGTGGATGCGCGCTCTCGCGTGGTCGCTGCCGGTGCTCGCGTGGTTCGTCGTCGTCGGGTTTCTCGCGAACGACATCGCGACGCAGCGCCAATCGATTCACTACGAGAACACGCGCGCGGACGATCACCTCGCCGCGTGCCTCGCGTATGCGAACGACGACACGACGCACGGCGCGGAGGGCGCCGCTGCATGCCACGCCACGTTCGAGAGAGAGCGCGCGGAATCGAAGGGCGTGCGCGACCGCAGCATGCATCGCCTCCTCGTCGACGTGCTCCTCGCCGCGCTCGCCGCGCTCACGTTCGGCGCGTACTTCTTCGTGGTCCCCAAGCGATGGCGCGGCGGATTTCGAACGTGGATCTTCGTCCTCGTGGGCGGCGTCTTGCTCGGTGGCGCCGCGTTTCTGATGATGCTGATGGGCATCTCGCACACCGATTGAGCGCCCCAAAGAGAAACGCCGCGCACTCTTCCGAGCGCGCGGCGTTTTCATCGCGAGAAAGTCGCGGCGGCGAGGATCACTCCTCGTCGTCGTCCTTCTTCTCTTCCTTCTCGTCTTTGCTCGCCGCAGCGGCAGCGAGCTTGTCGCCGAGCTTCTGCTTGATGAGCTCGCCGATGGTGCCGCCCGCTTTGTCCGCCTCGGCCGATCTTCTTCGGCGCCTTCGACTGCGGGACGCTTGGCGCTCGTCTTGCAGCGGCGCTGAGCCCGCTTCGCCGATGCGCATCGAGAGCGTGAGGCGGCGATCCTGCGAGTCGATGTTGGCGATCTCCGCCTGCACCTTGTCGCCGATCTCGAGTGGCTTCTCGCTGCTCGCTCTTCGCTCGACGACGTCGCCCTGCGGGATGAGGCCCTCGACGCCGTCGCGCAGGCGGACGAAGACGCCGTAGTCGACGACGCGACACGACCGCGCCTCGACGACCTTGCCCGGGCGGGAACTCGGTGAACATGCTCGGCCACGGATCGTCCCAGAGCTGCTTGATGCCGAGGGAGACCTTCTTCTCGTCGTGGTTGATCGAGAGGATGATCGCCTCGACGTCGTCGCCCTTGTGGTAGAGGTCGCCGGGTTGTTGACCCTGGCCGTCCACGAGAGGTCGCTCTTGTGGACCATGCCGTCGACGCCCTCTTCGATCCCGACGAAGACGCCGTAGTCCGTGATCGAGCGGACCTTGCCGCCGATCTTGTCGCCCGGGTGGTACTTCTCGGTGAAGAGCTCCACGGATCGGGCTCGAGCTGCTTGAGGCCGAGCCAGATGCGCTTGCGCTTCGAGTCGACCTCGAGCACCTGGCACTCGACGTCCTGACCGATCTCGAGGAGCTTCGACGGGTGCTTGACCTTCTTGGTCCAGCTCATCTCGCTCACGTGGATGAGGCCCTCGACGCCCGGCTCGAGCTCGACGAACGCGCCGTAGTCGGTGATGCTGACATGCACCTTGCCGCTGACCTTCTTGCCCGGCGGGTACGCCTCTTCGGCGTGGTTCCACGGGATCCTCTTGCGTCTGCTTGAGGCCGAGCGAAACGCGCTCGGTCTCGGCGTTGTACTTGAGGACCTTGACGGTGACCTCGTCGCCGACCTTGAAGACCTCGTTCGGGTGGTTGACGCGGCCCCAGCTCATGTCGGTGATGTGGAGCAGGCCGTCGATGCCGCCGAGATCGACGAACGCGCCGTACTCGGTGATGTTCTTGATGATGCCCTTGACGACCATGCCCTCTTCGAGGGTCTCGAGGGTCTTGGCCTTCATCTTCGATCGCGCTCCTTCTCGAGGAGCACGCGGCGCGAGAGCACGATGTTGCCGCGCTTCTTGTTGAACTTGATGACCTTGAACTGGTAGGTCTGGCCGATCAGCTTGTCCAAGTTGCGGATCGGGCGGAGATCGACCTGCGAGCCGGGGAGGAACGCCTTCACGCCGCCGCGGATGGTGACCGAGAGGCCGCCCTTCACGCGCTGGCGGATGGTGCCTTCGATGAGCTCGTCGCGCTCGCACGCGTCCGAGATCTCGTCCCAGACCTTCATCTTGTCGGCCTTCTCCTTCGACAAGGTGACGAGGCCGTCGTCGTTCTCGCGGCTCTCGATGTAGACGTCGACCTTGTCGCCGGCCTTGACCGTGACTTGCCCGCTGTGCGTCCGCGAACTCGCGGAGCGGCGATCATGCCTTCGCTCTTGCCGCCGATGTCGACGACGACGTTGTCGCGTTGGACGGCGACGACGGTCCCTTGGACGATTTCGCCTTCTTTGACGAAGCCACCGCCCGAAATGCTCTGCTCGAAAAGGTTCGCGAAGCTACCTTCTCCTCCGGATTCAACGTTGGACATTGATTGCACTTTACACGCTTTTTCGCCCTGCCTTTCTTGTGATTGGGCAGGGGCAAGGGTTGACGGATCCCGGGCAGAATGCGCGGGGCCAGCGGATTTACGCTACGGACGGGCGGGTGTCAAAGGCGGCATGGGCTATGGAGTCATCGTTTACGGGGATTTTGACGCTCGATTCGCGTTCGGTGGACGCGTGGCGGAAGACGAAGCTCGACGCCACGGAGCTCGCAAAGGGCGATCTCGCTCGACGAGGATCTCCATCGCGACATCGGTCCCGAGATCGCGGCGCTCGCGGTCGCGGTCGGCGCGGTGGGCGGACGCGGTGAGCTCTTCTTCACGTCGCAAGAGGAAGATTTTCTCGTGACGGTGAGCGGCCCTCATCACTGCAACGGGCGCGGCGCTCAAACGCGGCGCGATGATCGCGCTCCAAACGATCATGAAGGGTGACCGCGCAACCGGCTTTCACTTCGGCGTGCGCGGCGGTCTCATCGCGAACAAACGAAAACCGAAGGGCGCCAAAACCCGCCGCCGAGCGTGACGAAAATGTACAATGGTGCGATGAGGCGCGTGCTTGCTTTGGGTTGCGTGACGGTGATGGTGGGGGTCGCTGCCTACGCGTGCTCGAACGACACGTTCACCGGCGGCGATGCGTCCACCGACGCAAACACCGAGGATGCGCAAGCCGCGTTTTGCGCCGCCGAAGCGAAGTACGTCGCGTATTGCAGCTACGACGCAGAGTGCATCCAAAAAAACCTCGTCAACTGCGGCAGCGTGTACGCGACGATCAACCCGACGCTGGCGGCGGCGTACGTCACGTGCATCAACCTCGGCCAATTGCCGTGCGGCACGGACATCTTCGCGTCCATCTCGAGCTCGTGCATGCAGGGCCAGCTCGCAACGTTCCAGGCCGATAGCGGCGCGTTCACCAAGCTCGCAAGCGACTTCTGCACGATGTGCGATCCCAGTCAGCAGACGGCATGCGAAACGTCGTTCGGCACGGAGAAGGCCGGCCCGGGGTTTCTCGCGTCGCTGTTCAACGACCCGACCATCGTCTCCATCGACAACTCGTGCACGAAAGACGCCGGCGCGACCGCCAACGATGCGAGCGCATGTGCGACGGCGTTCGCCGTGTGCGAGCTCATCAAAGCGTCGCAAGCGGGCCCCCCAGATTTGTGCGCCGACGCCGGCGGGCAGTGGATCCGCGGCTTCGGCGTGATCACCTGACGCGTGCGAGGATCGCATCGACGACCGCGTCGATGGCCAGCGTCGACGAATCGAGGAGGGTCGCGTCTGCGGCCGGCTTGAGCGGCGCGACCACGCGCGTCGTGTCCTGCTCGTCGCGGCGCTTGACCTCCGCGAGCGTCTCTTCGAGCGTCGCGCTCTGACCCTTCGCGACGAGCTCGTCGTAGCGGCGCTGCGCGCGCACTTCGGGCGAAGCGGTCAGAAAAAATTTGTGCTCCGCGTTGGGGAACACGACCGTCCCGATGTCGCGCCCTTCGGCGACGATGCCGCCGTCGTCCCCTGCCCTCCGCTGCATGTCGAGCAGCGCCTTGCGCACCGCCGGATGCGCCGACACCGTGCTCGCGTCCATGCCGATCTCGGGCGTGCGGATCGCGCGTGACACGTCTTCGCCGTCGAGTGACACGCGATTCGGCTCGAGGCGGATCGCGCCGCGACGCGCGAGGTCCTCGGCGAGCGCGCCCGCGCGCTCCGCGTCGCGCACCGAAACTTTGCCGCGCTGCGCGGCGAGCGCGACGGCGCGATAGAGGGCGCCGGTGTCGAGGAGGAGAAACCCGAGCGACTCCGCGACGCGCCGTGCGACGGTGCTCTTGCCGGCGCCCGCGGGTCCGTCGATCGCGATGATGGGACGCCGCATGCGTCCCTGAACTATCACACGGTGAGGGGCGGATTCGAGAGCTTCTTCCAGTCGTACTCGGGCTTCGGTGTGGCGGGGCGCGCGAAGTAATACCCCTGCCCGTATTGTGCGCCGGCGTCGCGCGCAGCCATGAACTCGTCGTACGTCTCGATGCCTTCGCATACGACCTGCGCGCCCATGTCGTTGCAAAGCCGCACGATGGATTGAACGAGCTTGTGAAGACGCGTGCCCGCCTTGAGCCCGGCGACGAGCTCGCGATCGATCTTCACGATCTCCGGGTTGAGGTCCGCGATGTACTTCAGGTTGCTGTAGCCCGCGCCGAGATCATCGACGGCGAGGTTCGCGCCGCGCGAACGAACTTCGCGGAGCACGCCGTGGCAAAACTTGAAGTGCGTCAGCGGCACCGACTCGGTGATCTCGAGGTAGATCGGATGATCGTGCGCGAAGATTGGATCGTCGGGACGGACGAGCCATCCATCGTCGAGCTCGTTCGGATGCACGTTGAGAAAGAGCGGCGCGTCCGGGCAGTCACTCGCGGCGAGCTCGCGAATGACGCGACCGATGCGGCCCATCGCGTTCGACTCGATCGCCGCGCTGAGAATGCTCGGCGGATCGGGAAACGACGCCGACTTGCTCCGCACGAGCGCCTCGTACGCGAAGGGGCGGCCCGTCTTCAAATTCACGATGGGTTGGAAGACGACGAAAAGGAGTCGTTGTCGTGCGACGTCTTCGATCGTCACCGACGTGCGTTTGGGTGCGACGCTGCGCGGTGGTGGTTTGGTCGTGCGCACGGACCGCGGCCCAACAGAACGCCGCTTGCTGTCGGACATGATGTCCAACGATGACGGCCGGTTTCGAGGAGCGTTAAGAATCTTCGACGTCGATTTGCGCACCGAGCGCTCGGAGCGTTCCGACGAACCTCGGAAAGCTCGTCGCGATGCATGCTGCGTCGCGAATGCGGCTCGGTCCTTTGGCGGTGAGCGCGAGGATCGCGGCGGACATGGCGATCCGATGGTCGCCGAGCGAGTCGACGGTGACGGGACGAAGCAGGCCGCCCTCCGTCCCTTGCGATGAGCATCCCGTCGGGGAGCGATTCGCATTCCACGCCGAACGCGCGAAGCACGTCCACCATCGCAGCGATGCGGTCGCTCTCTTTCACGCGGAGCTCGGATGCGTCGCGAATCGTCGTCGTGCCGCGCGCGCGTGCTGCGATCGCGCAGAGCGCGGGGATCTCGTCGATTGCGCGTGGGACGAGCTCGGCGGCGATGGTGGTCTTCGCGAGCTCGCTCGCGCGCGAAACGACATGGAGGTTCGCGAACGGCTCGCCGTTCTCGTCTCCGAGCGGCTCCACCGACAACGTCGCACCCATGTCGCGCAGCACGTCGAGCGCGCCCGTTCGTGTCGGATTCGTTCCTACGTTGCGCACCGTGACCCGCGAGCCTGGAACGAGCAGCGCGGCGCCGAGGAGAAACGCGGCGGCGGAGATGTCGCCTGGCAGCGTCGTCTCGAACGGCGGCATCGTTCCGTTCCATCCGGCCGGATCGAGCTCGACCATCGACGAGAGCGTCTTCAGCGGCACGCCGAGCGCCGCGAGCATGCGCTCGGTGTGATCGCGCGAGAGCGTCGGCTCGCGCAACGTGGTCGCGCCATGCGCGTAGAGGCCGGAGAGAAGAAGCGCGCTCTTCACTCTGCGCGCTCGCGACGGGAAGCGCGTACTCGATCGCGGACAAGTATTCGTCGTCGCGGAGACCCTCGATGCGGAGCGGAGCGGTGATGTCGTCTTTCTTCTTCGGGTGCGGCTCGCCGGAGATGTGCGCGCCGCGCGCGCGCAGCGGCCCCGCGACGCGCATCATCGGACGGCGCGAGAGCGAGGCATCGCCGACGAGCCGCGTCGCGAAGGGTTGCGCGGCGAGGATGCCGCACAAGAGCCGCATCGTCGTGCCGGAGTTTCCGCAGTCGAGATCGGCGGTGGGCGCGCGCAGACCGAAGAGGCCGACGCCCGTCACGACGAGCTCGCTCGTCCCTTCGCTTTTTTCGAACCGGACGCCCATCGCGGCGAGCGCGGCGCGCGTCGACTCGTTGTCTTCGCCCGCGGGCATCTGCGCGTGCGCGCGAATGCGACTCTTGCCGTTGCACAGCGCGGAGAGGAGAAGCGCGCGATGCGCGATGCTCTTGTCGGACGGAACGGGCACGCTCCCCGTCAGCGGGCCCTCGCACGGGTGAACGACGAGATCGGTCACGCGCTTGCAGCGACGAGCAAGAGCCCCGCGAGCGCCGTCGACGCGCCGATCGCCCAAACACCGAAGCGCCGCGCGGGCGTGCGCCCTGCGTACTTGATGATGAGCCGCCCGACGACCGCGCTCGTGAGCCCGAGGACCGCGAGCACCGTCCACACGATCGCCATCACGCGCCCGAACGCGCCGCTCGAAAAAAGTCGCCACACGAAGATCCAAAAGAACGCGACGTGCGCGACCGCGTCCGCGGTGCCGAGCACCGCGATCACGCGATCAAGTCCGGGAGGTTTCGGGAGCGGCATGATTCACCTCGGCCATGGAATTGTAGAATACAAACTTCGCAGACCGCCGTTCTTCTGGATGGTGAAGCCTGCGGCGGCGAATGCAAGGAGCGTCGAGAGGACGAGAAGCATCGCGAGCCACACGGGGACACCTGCGCGGCGCGGCGCGGCGTGCGGTGCGCCGTCGTCGCCCTGCGGGAGCGAACCGCTCGGCCCGCTGGCGTGCGGCGAGATGTACGCTTTCGCGTTCATCGCGACGGTGGCTTCATCGCCGAACGCGCCGCTCCCGACGTTCCACGCGGCCTCCTTCACGACGACGCCGGTCACCGACGCGGATGGATCGCGCGACGCGACCGCATCGCGCAGCGCGACGCCCGCTGCCGCCGCTGCGAGCAGAGAGGCCGCGGCGAAGAACTCGCCGTCGACGGTGCTCACGTGCGATTGCCAAACGTACCCGCCGATCTCGGCGTCGAGTCGCGCGTCGAGCTCGACGGGCCCCGCGTACTTCTCGGCGTAGCCGTCGATCATCTCGTGTGCGCTGCGCGCCGCGCGAACGCCCGCCGCGCGCGCGAGAACGATCGCCTTGCCGCCTTGCACGCGACCAGCCGCGACCTCGGCGAACGCCGGGCGCGCCATGTGAACCTCGGCCTGCGCGAGCGGCCCCACCCATGGCCGCAGCTTCATCGGCCCGAGCGCGGAGGTCGGGCCCGACGTCATCTCTTCGAGCGCGCGATAAAGCAGACGGCTGTTGCCCGAAAGCGCGACGAGCGTGTAGCGATCGAGCGGGCCGAGCGTCTGCCACTCCGCGACGGTGAGCGGCCGGAGAGCGCGCAGACCGTCGACCACGGGTTGCGGCACGACGTCGAGCGGCGGGTCTTGCACCGCGCCCATGAAGCGAACGCGCTTGAGCACGCTCGAGATCGCGTTCTTCACGACGAGATCGCTCGGCGCGTTCTTCGCGCCTTCGGCGACGATCGCTTGCCGCGCTTGGATCGGCATCGCTTGCCACGTGTCGATCGGCACGGCAACGCCCGCTGCAAGAAGCGCACGCCTGGCTGCGAGTGGCGGGCGCGGGAGATCCGGGCCGATCTCCTCGAAGCCGTAGATCATTATTGGCCGGTCACCGCGGGCAAGCGCGTGAGGAAATTCTTGAGCGATGCATCATCGACGGTGCAAGCGATCTGCGCGTCGTTCTGCGCGGGCGTCACCGTCACGTTTTGAATCGAGACGCCGAGCGCGGACGTCATCACGGTGAACGCGGTCGACCCGAAGAGCGACTTCAATCCATCGGCTCCGGCTTTGGCGTGCGCTTCGTCCGCGTACGTCGCGGCGCCCGCGACGTGCATCCCCGGCGCTTGGAAATTTCCGAGGAGGCGCAGGTTCGTCATGCCGTCCATTCCCTTGAGCGGAAATCCTCCCGTGAGCGACGAGAGCGGCATCGCCTTCGTGTCCATCGCGAGCGCGCCCGCGGCGGCCGGCGTCGCGAGCGTGTCGAGCATCCACTTCGGCGCGTCGTGCGAAAGATGATTGTCGCGGATGCGATCGAGCGCGCGCTTGATCGTCGTCTTCGTGCCGGCGAGGACGAGATGGGGCGAGAGAATCGTGAAGCCGAAGTCGGCGGCGGTGAAGAGCGTGCGACCCGCATACTGCTGCGCGGCGATGATTCCGCCCGTGTGGAGCTGCGTCTTCGATTTCGCGAGCTCGGTGATCTTCGCTTCGTCGAAGCGGCCGGTGAGCGTCGCGAGCATGTCGACGCCTTGCATCGAGTAGACGCCGCCCATCACGCGATCGAGATCGCGCGACGCCGAGAAGTTCGCTTCTGCGCCGAGCGGAAAATATTTTCGGCGAGCTGCGCGGCGGCGGGCCCCGCAGTCGGGCTCGCGTAGAACGCTTTCAGATCGAGCGAGAACATCGCGAGCGCGCCGCTCGGAAAGAGCGCGAGCTGATCCTTTTCGTAGTCGACACGCGGCGCGGCGGTCGTCGTGGCCGATGCGGTCGCGAGCGTCGGCGGCGGCTGCGTCGCTCCGCCCCCTCCGCACGCTCCCACCGCGGGAGCACCGAGCGCGAATGCGCCCAAAAAGACGAGGCGGCGAAGAGACATCATCATGAAGGTATTACGTGCGACCCTGCCTCCGCATTCACAAAATCAGGTGGGGTCGAATGCTCGGATACGAACCCAAGACCTTGAAAAAGCGGGTTTTGTGTCGCACGTCCTCGAACGCGCTGACGAGGGGGCGATCGGTCGCGTGGCCCGAGACTTCGACGAAGAAGAGGTACGTCCAATCTTCGTGGAGACCGCGCGACGGTCGCGATTGGATCTTGCGCAGGTTGATGCCGCGCTCGGCGAAGAGCTTGAGCACGTCGAGCAGCGCGCCCGGCGCGTCGTTCACCGAGAAGACGCACGCGGTCGCGTCGTCGCCCGTGCGCCCGCCGGGCCTCGCGCCGATGATCGCGTAGCGAACGCGCTCGGCGTCGTCCTCGACCATGCCGCGTCGCGCGACTTCGAGACCGAGCTCGACGCCGAACCCGTCGGCGCAGAGCGCCGCGGCGCCGTGATCTTCCGCGGCGAGCTTGCACGCCATGAGCGGCGTCTTCACGTCGTAGACGCTCGGCTTGCGCGGAAGCGCCGAGAGCGCCTGCTGCGCGCGCGCGTGATCCGCGGCCGTCGCGTAGACTTTCTCCACGTCGGCCTCGTTGCCGGTGCGGCTCATCAAGCACAAGTCGCTCGACCTCTCGATCTCCGACACGATCTTCAGGTCGGTCGCGACGAGCGCGAAGATGGTGCTCTGCACGGGACCTTCGGAGGTCGACTCGACGGGAAGCACGGCGAACTCCGCGCGGTGCGCGCTGACTTCTTCGAGCGTCGCGGCGATCGTATCGAGCGGGGCGAGCGCGGCGCTCGCGCCGAAGCGTGCGCGCGCCGCCGCATGCGCGAAGCCGCCCTCGGGCCCGATGAACGCGACCTTCACCGGTAGCTCGAGCGCGAGGCAGCTCGCGTAAATCTGCTGGAAGATCGCGCGCACGTCGGGGCCGGGCATGTCTCCGCTCGCGCGGGCAACGAGCGTCGCGATTTGCGCTTTGTCGGTGAGCGGGAGCTGCACGGGACCGCTCCGCAGCTCGCCCGCGCGACGCGCGGTCTTCGCGCGTTTCTCGAGCGCCGCGAGGAGCTGACCGTCGATGCGCGCAAGCTCCGCACGGAGCTCTTCGAGCTCCCGTTTCTGGTCCGACATCGCGATGGATCGTAGGGCGTGCGCCCTCGTTGCGCAACGCTCGGCGGTGTTGCACGATCGAGCCGTGTTCGCCGAGCTTCGATCGAAGTACGAAGAGATGCGCGCGCTGCGCCTCATCGACGCGTCTGCCCGCGCGGGCGGCGCGGCGCACGATCCGAAGCCGCGCATGGCAGCGCTCGCCGAGCGTTTTCCCGGCGCGCTGCGCGAGATCGACGAGCTCACGCTCGCGGAGATCGACGCTCGCATCGACGCGCTCGCGCGCGCGGAGCGCGATCCCGACGCAGCGGCGCGATGGATGCACGCGATGACGCGCTTTCACGCGCTCGCGCGCGGCGTGCTCTTCGTGAAGCGTACGCTCGGCGTCGGCGCGCTCGTCACGAACGAGTGGAGCGACGAAGCGCGCGCGTGGAAAGACGACGTGGAACGCATCGCCCGTCCGCCGCGCGGACGCTTGATGGACCTCGTCTACGAACGCCTCGCGCGCGAGCTCGCGATCACGGCGCGCGACGCCAAGCGCCTCGTTTTCACTCCTCGTCGCGGCGGTGCCGCTCCGGGACAACCTGAGGAGCGCGCCGCAAGCGGCGCGCTCACTTCTTCTCGGAAGGCGTAGCCGGCTTCGTCTCGGACTTCGTCTCGGTCTTCGTTTCCGTTTTCGTTTCGGACTTCGTCTCCGTCTTCGTGTCCGTTTTCGTCTCGGGCTTGGACGCGGGCTTCGACGTCGACGAGTAGAGGTCGGCGTACCAACCGCCGCCCTTCAAAATGAAGTTGCCGCCGCTGATCTGACGCTGCGCGGACTGCTCGTGACAGCTCGGACACTCGGTGAGTGGGTCGGCGCTGATGCGCTGCTCGGCCTCCCAGGTGTGGCCACAGTTTTTACACACGTATTCGTAGGTCGGCATGGCTGACGGAGATCGTTCGGATCCGAACGATCCTGCTTTCTACTCGGATTTCCCTTGCATCCAAGGGGTTTCGCGCGTACCTGTGCACTTGAGCAGTGACGCTATGTGAAGTGACGATACACTTGCCATACGTCAACTATCTCCAAACCGCGTTTTGTCAAAATTCGGCCTTTTGCAAGGCCACCGATAGGGTCGAGGCGCAGTTATCGATGAAGATCAAGAAGCTCGAGATGACGGGGTTCAAGTCGTTCGTCGACCGCACGGTGGTTCACTTCGATCACGACGTCCTCGGCATCGTCGGGCCCAACGGCTGCGGCAAGTCGAACATCGTCGACGCAATTCGCTGGTCGCATGGGCGAGCAGAGCGCGAAGCACCTCCGCGGTCGCAGCATGGAGGACGTGCTCTTCGGCGGCTCGGACTCGCGCACCGCGAGCGAGATGGCCGAGGTCACGCTCACGTTCGAAAACGACGAGCCCGCCTCGCTGCCGCCCGAGTTCGCCGACTACGCCGAGATCGCCGTCACGCGTCGCCTTCATCGCAACGGCGACAGCGAATATCTGATCAACAAAGTCCAAGTCCGCTTGAAGGACATCACGGATTTGTTCCTCGGCACGGGCATCGGGACGAAGGCGTACTCGATCGTCGAGCAAGGCAAGATCGGTTTGATCGTCAGCGCGAAGCCGGAAGATCGGCGCTTGCTCATCGAAGAGGCCGCGGGCATCACGAAATACAAAGCGCGCAAGAAGGCCGCCGAGCGAAAGATGGAGCTCTGCACGCAGAACCTTCTTCGCGTCGGCGACATCGTCGCGGAGATCGAGCGCAACCTCGGATCGCTGAAGCGCCAAGCGCAAAAGGCCGAGCGGTATCTCTCGTATCGGCGCGAGGTCGAGGATCTTCAGCTCCACGAGGCGTCGCACAAATATCTCGAGCTCGTCGGGTGGAAGAAGCTCCACACCGAAGAAGTCGACGTGAAGACGAGCGATGCGCAACGCGCGCGCACGGAGCTCGCGACGCGCGATGCGGAGCTCGAGGCTGCGCGCCAGGAAGCGTTCGCGGTCGAAGAAGAAGTCGAGCGCGCGCAGACGCGTGCGTTCGCGGCGGAGAACGACGTGCGCGCCGAGGAATCGGCGATCGCGCGCAGCAAGGACCGCCTCGAAGCGCTCCGCACGCGCGAAGCGCAGGCGGAGAGCGACGCACGCGACATCGCCGCGCAGCACGATGCGCTCGCGAAAGAGCGCGCGACGTTCGAGAGCGAGATTCACGATCTCGAGCAAGACGAAGCGCTGAAGCGCGCGCAATCCGAAGCGGACGAAGCGCGTCTCTCCGAGGCGACGAGCGAGCTCGCCAACGCCGAAGCACGCGCGCAAGAGAGCGCGTCGAACGCGGCAGGCGCGCAAGCCGCCATCGCGAGCGCAGAGGCGACGCTCGCGGGTCACGACAGGCGCACCGCCGAGATGGCGACGCGTCTCGATAAAGCGAAGCTCGAACGCGAGGCGCTCTCCGGCGCGCTCGCCGAGCACCACGGCAAGATGCGCGCGCTCGAGTCCAGCATGGACGCCATGCGCGCTGGCAAGATCGCGAGCGCGGAAGATCGCGAGCGCGCCGAAGTGCGCCTCACGGAGCTGCGCGAAGCGATCGTCGCAAGCGAGAAGGCGCTCGAAGAAGCGCGCGCCGAGCTCTCTCGCGTGCGCTCGCGCCATCAAGCGCTCTCCGAAGTTCATGCGCGGCTCGAAGGCGCGTCCGCGGGGACGCGCGCGCTCGTCGCGACGGGCGACGCGTCGCTCGCGGGCTTGGTCGGCGATCGAATCGAAGCGCCCGCCGAGCTCACACACGCGCTCGCGGGTCTGCTCGGCGATCGCCTCGAAGACGTCGTCGCGACGGACATGGATCGCGCGCTCGCGCTCCTCGAAGAAATGGCGCGTTCGGGCGGTGGTCGCGCTGCGATCGTTCCAGCGCGCCCGAGCTTCGTCGCGGGTACGTCGCCGAAGACGCCCGAAGGCGAAGGCATCGTGTGTCGCCTCGCCGATGCGCTTCGTTATGCGCCCGAAGACGAAGCGCTCGTTCGTTCGCTCGTCGGCGACGCGATCGTCGTCCGTGACGCGGAGACGGCGCTTCGCCTCCGCGATTCTTTGCACGACACGACCGTCGTCACGCTCGACGGCACGGTGCTCTCTCCCGATGGACGCGTCGTCGGCGGCAGCGGCGACGAAGTTGCCGCGGGTCGCCTCGACGAGAAGCGCGAGCTCGCGCGAGCTCTCCGAGCGCATCGCCGAGCTCGATGCGATCGCGAGCGAGCGTCTCGCGTCGCATCAAGCGCTGCGTGGCGAGATCGCCGAGACGCAAGGCCTCCTCGAGCAAGCACGCGCGCAAGCGCACCAAGACGAGCTCGCGCTCGTCACGGCGGAGCGCGATTTGCGCGCGACGACGTCGGCGATCGAGGTCGTCGACAAGCGACTCGCCGCGCTCGCAAACGAAGACGGCGAGCTCACGCGCTGGATCGACGAAGGTCGCGTCGAGCGCCAGAACGCGGAGAACATTTTGGACGGCGAGAAGGCGCGCCTCGAAGCGTCGCAGCGCGCCCTCGAAGTCGCGCAAGGCGAGTGCGCGACGCATCGCGAGCAAGTCGATGCGCGCCGCGCCGCCGTGACGGAAGCGAAGATTCGCTTGGCCGGCGTGAACGAGAAGCTCGCCTCCGTTCGCGGGACGATCGCGCGACTCGATGCGCAGCACCGCCGAGCTCGCGGACCGCTCACGCAGGCTCGAGGAAGAAGGGCTCGACGCAGCGCGCGCGTGGGGCGAGACTGCAGCGCAAATCGCGCTCCACAAAGAGGCGCTCTCGCGCGCACTCGACGAGATGCGCGATGCGCAAGCGGCGCTCGCCGAAGCGCGCACGCGCTACGACGCGCAGAAGCTCGATCTGCAAGATCGCGAAGCGAAGCTCAAAGATCTGCGCACCGAAACGGACGCCCTTCGCGAGGCGCTCACCGAAGCGGAGCGCGCGCTCCACACGCGCACGATGGCGCTCGAGCACTTGCTCGAGTCGGTCGCGGAGAAATTCCGCGGTCAACGCCTCGAGCGCATCGTCGGCGATTATCATCTCCGCCCGCCGCCGGACGACGAGCTCGCGCGCGCGCATCGACGGAGCTCACGCAGCCTCATCGATCGCATGGGCTGCGTCAACCTCGACGCCATGCGCGAGCACGCAAGAAGCCGAAGAGCGCTTCACGTTCTACACGACGCAAAAAGCCGACCTCGAGAAGGCGCTCGCCGATCTCGAGAAGGCGATCCAGCAGATGAACCGCGAGTCGCGCAAGCTCTTCGCCGAGACGTTCGAAGCGGTGAACGCGAAGTTCCAAGAGATCTTCCCGCAGATGTTCCGCGGCGGCCGCGCGTCGCTCCGGCCTCACGAATCCCGAAGACATGCTCGAGACGGGCATCGACATCCTCGCGCAACCGCCCGGCAAGAAGCTCGCGTCGATCGAGCTGATGAGCGGCGGCGAAAAAGCGCTGACGGCCGTCTCGCTCATCTTCGCCATCTTCCAGATCAAGCCCTCGCCGTTCTGCATCCTCGACGAGGTCGACGCGCCGCTCGATGAAGCGAACGTCGCTCGCTACAACGACATGATCCGATCGATGACGCACTCGCTCGCAGTTCATCCTCATCACGCACATCAAGCGGACGATGCAGATGGTCGACGTGCTCTACGGCGTCACGATGCAGGAGTCGGGCGTGTCGCGGCTCGTGAGCGTCAACCTCGCAGTCTCAGTCGGTGCCAAGCCTGGCACCTCCACGGTTCGTGGGGGAACGGCTGATGAGAGTGCCCAAGTCGCGTAATGACCTTCTCGCGGAGGTGCGCGCGGCGTTCATCGCGCTCGCCGATTCGGAGCGCGCCGCGGGCATGCAGGCGTACATGAAATCGGAGATGCCGTTTCACGGCGTCGCCGCCGTTCCGATGCGTGCAGTCTGCAAGCGATTGTTTTCGGGCCTTGTTTTTGCCGATTTCGACACGTGGGAAGGCGCCGTGCGCGCGCTGTGGGACGGCGCGAAGTTTCGCGAAGAGCGTTACGCCGCCATCGAGCTCGCGGGGCTTCGTGCGGCGCGCGCCTTCCAAACGCCGAAGGCGATGCCACTCTACGAAAAGATGATCCTCGAGGGCGCGTGGTGGGATCTCGTCGACGCGCTCGCCACGCATCAAGTGGGCGACATCTTGAAGACCCACCGCGCGCCGATGACGAAGCTCATGCTGACATGGTCCAAGTCGCAGAACATGTGGAAGGCGCGCACAACCATCATCTGCCAGGTGCTCGCGAAGAAGGACACCGACGTCGACCTTCTCTACGCGTGCATCGAGCCTTCGCTCGAGTCGAAAGAATTTTTCCTGCGCAAGGCGATCGGCTGGGCGCTCCGCGCATACGGATGGGTCGATGCACGCGAGATCGCGCGCTACGTGAAGAAGAACGAGAAGCGTTTGTCCGGACTGTCGAAGCGCGAGGCGCTCAAAAACATCGACGCCTGACGGCTTCACTTTTTCCGAAAGCGTCCCGTTCTCTCGCATGGAACACATGCGCGGAGTTGGCTTCCTCTTCGTCGTCTGCACCGGTTGCGCTGGGAGCCTCGAGGTGACGCGCACGGTGAGCCCGAGCGAAGCCGATCCGAAGCTCGAGGCTCTCGCCATCGTGCGCGGCGCCGAGCGCATCGAGCTTCCAAAAGGCGCACACGTGGAGGGCGGACGCGCCGTCCTCGCCGCGGGTACCGTCGCGACCGTCGCGCTCGATCGCGGCGACGTCGTCGTTCGCGACGAAGGCGGACGGATCGCGTCTGTGCGTTCAGGCGATGTCGTCACGGTGCGATTCGCTCCCGAGACCGCCGAGATGATCGACGCGAGCTCCGTGCGCGGCGAAATCGCCGACGTGCCCCTTCGTGCGGGCGACGCGATCGAAGTGCATGGAACGTTCGCACCGGGCGACGCACTTCCGGGCGGTGGACGCGTCGAATCCTCACGGATGACGAACGAAATTCACGGCGACCACGGCGTTCGCGTCTCGCTCGTTCCAACCGGGCTCGGCGCAGCCGCCGTTGGCACGTTCTGAGCATTTTCTTGTAACCCGCGCGAGCCTCGGACGGACCATTGAGCGTGACCCGATCCATCCTCACGACCCTCGCGTTCATCGCTCTCCTCGTCGCCGCTTGCAGCTCGAGCAACGGCCAGCTCACGTGCAGCGGGAAAGACTGCACGTGCGCCGGCGGTTCATGCGACACGACGTGCTCAGGCGGAAGCTGTTCGTACAAATGCGAAAACGGCGCCGACTGCACGTTCCACTGTCCCGGCGGCTCGTGCAGCGCCGATTGCAGCGGCGCTCATAGCTGCACGATGGACTGCTCGGGCGGAAGCTGCAGCTGCAGCGGTCCGTGCACGTGCACGTCCGGTTGCTAGGGACCGCACGGGTCGATATCGATCGACCCGAGGCGCACCGTCTTGAACGTGGACGCGCCGCCGTGCGAGCGCACGAGCGTGCCCACGCGCGCATCGGTTGGATTCAAGAACCGACACGACGCGATCTCGCGAAGTGACACGCCATCGATCGCGTACGTGACGCGCGATGGATTCGACGGCCCGATGTCGCGCGTCGTGATCGCGTGGTGCGCACCATCGAACGTCGCGTTGGAGAGACGAGAGAGAGCGCGCGCGACCGGCGACGCATTCGAGAAGCGGCGCGTGCGCGGCTCGTACAAAAACACGTCGAGCGAGCCCCACTTCGCGCCCGACTCGCGGAGCACGACCACGTCGGGGTGTCCGTCGAAGTTCGCGTCGACGATCTCGATCGATGCGAGGAGCCGCTCCGCAGACACTTCACGGTGATCGAGCGTGATGCGCTGCGACGCGCCCGCCGCGCGCACTTCGATCTGCGCGCTCGTCTCGTTGTGACTCTCGGTCGCGGCGGCGCGAACGACGAGCCCCGATCCGCGAACCTCGCGCGTGTGCGCCGGCATCGTGAGGTGAGCCGCGAGGAGCGGCGCGACGAACAGTACGGACGACATCCTCACCTGCTATCGCGCGCGGTCGAATACGGCCAAGAATTGCGATGTCGCGGCTGACGCCGCTCGTCGCACCAAGAGTCTTCGAGCCTGCCTTACGGCACGCTCAAATGGTAGATCACGCCGCATGAAGCGCTTGGTTTGGTTGGTGCTGTGCGCGGCGTGTCGCGCCGAGGGAGTCGGCTTCGCGCCAGATGCTTCCGACGACGGGGCGAGCGACGCAGCAAAAGACGCGACCACCGACGCAGCAGAAGACGCCACGACCGACGCCGAGAACGACGCCCCGAGCGACGTCGCGACGGACGTCCCGACCGACGCGCTCACCGACGCCTCGAGCGACGCGACGAAGGACGCAGCGAGCGACGCGATCGCAGATGCCGACGCGGGCGACGCGGGATCGTCTTGGCACTCGCCGACGTGCGACGGCACGATCGGGAGCGGCGAGTACGGCGGCGCGCAGAACCAAGCGACGAGTGCCTCGCAGACTTGGTACATGACGTGGGACGCGACGAACCTCTACGTCGCGCTCGACAACGCGACGCTCTCCGAAGGCAGCGTCCTCTACGTCGGCTTCACCGGCAACGGCCGCACGGGCACGCAGGTCTACGACGGCACCGGCGGCACGCTGCCCTTCCCCGCCGACGGCGCGGTCTACGCGAAAGACGGCTACCAAGAAGTCCGCATCGGCCTCGCCGACGCAGGAGCGTGGGGCAACCCCGCGACGAACGCGATCACGTACTGCTCGAGCGGCACCACGCGCGAAGAAGTCATCCCGTGGACCGCGCTCGGCGCATCGGCGATTCCGTATGGCTTCCGTTTTCTCGCGTACGCGACGTCGATCAGCGGCTTCGTGTACGGACAAATTCCGACGACGAACGCCGGAGGAAGCATCGGCACGAGCTACGTCTTCCCGCACGATCAATACGTCGCGAGCACCGCGAACGGGAGCGGCTCGTTCCCGTTCGCCGACGTCGAGTGATCATTTCTTCGGCGCCTTGGTGAAGCGCCGCTTCTTCCACGGAAATGGCGGGATCTCGATTCGCTTGGAGACATCGCCGCTCCACTTTGCCTTCACGCCGAAGCGCGCGAGCGTCTCGACGATCTCGCGTCCGACTGCGATCGACGCTGCATCGCGTTTCTTCTTGTTCGTCTCGTACGCGCCGTAGGCGAGCATGAGCCCTTCGCCCGCCACACCGCGCTCGAGATCTTGCTCGTGATAAAAAGTCGCGCCGCGCGGCTTCTTCTTTCGTGCGCGCGCCTTCTCATTCACGTCCTCCCAGCCATCCGACATCGTGAAACCGGCAGCTTGGAGCGTGACGATGCCGGCGGCATCGAGCGCGGCGAACGCGTCATCGATCGCGTCGTTCGTCGTGCGCGTCTTCCATTTCGCTTCCGCGGCGCGCACCGCTCGATCGAGCTTCTTCGCGTACGCGACGAGCTCCGTTTCGAGCTTCGGATCACGCTTGCCGAGCTCGTCGGCCACGCGCTCGCGAATGTCGCGGACCAAGGTCGGCATTCGAACGAAGCCGCCCTTCACCATCACGGCGATCCACCGCTTCATGAACGACTTGAGCGTCATGGGATCACCAATCGTAGCGCGCGCCGCACGACCTCGATGCTCACGCGATCGGTCGCGGCGAGCTCTTCGCCGTCGATCTGCGCCGCGAACGGCGCCGTGCCTTCCCACACGCGAAACTTGAACGCGATGCGCGACGCCGAGACGACCTTCGAGTGCTCGACGCCGATCGCGTTGAGCATCTCCTCGGTGACGGGGTTGCCTTCGAGATCGACGATGGCTTTGCTCGTCCAGTCGCGCTTGCCGCGGAACGGGACGATCTCGAATTTTCCGTCGTCGTGCGCGGCGTGCTTGTCGAAGACCCATGCGCCGCCGTAGACGCGCGTGCCCTTCACTATCAAATCGGTGAGGCCGGTGAGCTCGAACGTCTGCCCATCGGCGGTGACCTCCGCGTCGAACTTGTCCGACACGACGTACGAGTCCAAGAAGACGCGGAGAAGCGTCGACGCGTAGACGAGCTGATCGCGATACACGTCTCGCAAGATGGGAATGCGCCCGACGATCTCGCGCTCGACGTTCCGCTCGCGAAGCACGCGCGCGGAGATCCCCCAGCCGGCCGAATCGAAAAACCATGCAGTATGCACGGAGTTTTCGGCGGGGATCTCGATCTTTCCTGCGTCGAGGCGCGTCTCGTTTCCGCCGAGGATGACCTCGAGGTTGTGCTCGAGCGCTTCTTCGCCCGCTTCGAGACCGAAGCTCTTTCCTTGGTCGTTCGCGGTGCCTGTTGGGAGCATGCCGAGCGCGATGGCGTCTTTCTTCGTCGAGTCGAGGATACCGCTCGCGACCTCGCGAAACGTCCCGTCACCGCCCATGTAGACGACGCATTGGTAATCGTTCGCTTCGATCGCGCGCGTCACGGACGCGGGAGTTTTTCCTTCGGGCTCCGTCGCGAGGAAATCGCACGCGATCTTCTTGTCTCGAAAGAACGCGCGCGCACGCTCGATGCGCGCTTGGTTTTTGCCGCTCTGTGCGGTCGGGTTGCCTACGAGGAGGTGCGTCGCGCCCACGGCGTCACATGATAGAATGTTCTGCATGCGACGATTGGGGAGTCTCGTCTTGTTGTCCGGTGTCGGCTTGTGGACCTTTGCGGCATGCGGTGGCGGCGGTGGCAACGGGAACGACGGCGGCAGCGGCGGCGACTCGAGCGTCGCGCCCGATGGCGTCGTCGAGCAGACGCCGCAATGCCAAGCGGGTGGCGGCTCCGCGCCCGTCGCGCAGCCGACGTTCGTGCGCAACATCAAGACGGGCGAGACCGGTTGGTTCTCGTCGCCCGCCGTCATCGATCTCGACAAGAACGGAACGAAAGAAATCGTCGCGCCGTTCTACTCGACGTTCGTGTTCGACTCTTCGGGCAAACAAATCGGAAAAGGCACCGCGACGGGCGGACGCGTGTACGCGCCGGGCGTCGTCGCGGATCTCGACGGCGACGGCGTGACGGAGATCGTCGTCGGCGGAAGCGACGGCAAGACGCAAGGGACGAGCGTCGCCGCGTACGAATGGAAGAACGGCGCGCTCTCCGTGAAGAGCGGATGGCCCGCATCGACGTGCAGCGGCGGACAATGTCCGGAGGTGCGCGGAATGGCCGCGGGCGATCTCGACGGCGACGGAAAAATCGAGGTCGTCGTGACGACGACGAACACGAGCCCGACGGGCTCGCAGGTCTTCGTCTTCGAGCCCGACGGATTGGTGCGCCCGGGTTGGCCGCGTTACAACCAAACCGACGACCTCACGTTCAATGGTCAGGGAAATTCCGGCTACGGCGAATACGGCGAGAACATCGGCATCGGCGACATCGACGACACGCCCGACCTCGAGATCATCACGACGTACGACGACCACCAGATCAACGCGTTCAAAAAAGACGGCTCGTCGATCCTCTCGAGCCCCTGGTACACGAACCCCGACTCGAAATATTTCGGCATGCGCATGGGATGGGGCCAGTTCATTCGCTGGCTCGATCCGCAAGTCGAGGACGACCACTACCACAACAACCCGAACGGCCCTTGGCCGAGCGTCGACACGACGATGTGGCTCCAGTGGACCGCGTCGCCGCCGAACATCATCGACATCGACGGCGACGGAAAGAACGACGTCGTCGGCATCCCGAACGCGGAAGAGCACGAGCCGTACGTCACGCAGGGCTACGCGTTCATGGTGCTCCAAGGAGCCCAAGGTGGTGGAGCGAACGCGGCGCGTCGGCTCACCGCGTTCAACACGCTGCCGATGAGCGATCAACCCACGGTGCGCGCGAGCGGCGACTACTACCCGCCCGATGGAATCCCCGCGCCGACGACGGTGAGCATCCTCGGCGACAAGAACCCCGAGATCATCGCGCCGATCAACGACGGCTACGTCTACGCGATCAACACGGACGGCTCGCGCGCGTGGCGCTACGACTACGCAAAGGGACAAGCGAAGACCTTCGCGTCCGAGGTCGTCGTCGCGGACCTCAACAAAGACGGCACGCCCGAGATCGTCTTCGGCACCTACTCGCTGCAAACGAACGGCGGGCACTTGGTCGTCCTCGAGAACACGGGCGCGCTGCTCTTCGACGTCGTCTTGCCGAATCAAGGCAGCGACGGAAATGGAATCGGCGTGCCCGCCGCGCCGACCATCGCCGACCTCGACGGTGACGGCCAGCTCGAGATCCTCGTGTCGACGTTCGATCACGGCATCGACGTCTTCACCGTGCCTGGATCCGGAACGTCGTGCATGCTGTGGCCCACGGGCCGAGGATCGTATTTGCGAGCAGGCCGTCCCATCACGCAATGACAGACGCGGCGCAAAACCAAGACGCCGAGACCATCGCCGATCACAGCACGTCGCGCGCGGTTGCGCCCGCGAGCGCGCGCTCCGGCCCGGCGAGCGGCGCGCAGACCATCGCGACGACGGTCGTCATGCGATCCGAAGAGCTCGACCGCGCGCGCGCGTTCTACAGGCTGACGGCGATCATGACCGCGCTCGCCGCCGCGTTCATGCCGTTCGTACCGGGCCCGCGCGGGCTTCGCATTTTCTGCTTCATGATGTGCGTGATCGCGATCGTCGGGAACGTCATCACGCTGCGCAGGCTCCGCGACGAGACGCGCTACACGCCGCGCTACGTCGCGTTCATGGGCGCGCTCCTCGGCGTCGTCGGCGAGCTCGCGCTCTTCTACATGGGACTCTTCACCGCGGCCGTGATGGTCCTGCCGCTCGGCGTGTACTTCTTCGGTTTGAGCGAGAGCCGCTCGGCCGCGCGCTCGACGTTTTGGATCGGCGCGATCACGTACGCGGCGCTCTCCGTCGGCGTCGTCGTCGGCGTCCTTCCGGATCTCGGCCCCATGCCGATCGGCGCGCTCCCCGCGCCGTGGAAGTGGTTCTTCGTCGTGATGGTGCAGGTCGTCTTCGCGACGACGTACTTCCTCGCGCGATCGAGCCGCCGCGCGACCGAGACCGCGATCGCGCGCGTCGAGCACGCAAACAAAAAGATCTACCAAAAAGAAGCGCTGCTCGCGGAAGCCCGCATCGAGCTCGATCGCGCGCTCCGCCCGGGCGAAGGCCGCTACACCGATCAAGTGATCGACGGATGGAAGCTCGGCGATCTCCTCGGCCGCGGCGGGATGGGCGAGGTGTACCGCGCGACGCGCGGAACGTCGGAGCGCGCCGCGATCAAGCTGCTCCATCCGATCATTCTCAGCGATCCTTCACATGTAAAGCGTTTCGAGCGCGAGGCCGAGCTCGCGCAGAAGGTCACGTCGGAGTACGTCGCGCGCGTCACCGGGACTGGAAACGGGCCCGGAGGCGTTCCATACGTGGCGATGGAGCTCCTCGGCGGCAAAGATCTCGCGTGGCACTTGCGTCAAACGCCTCGCATGAAGCTCAGCGCGGTCTCCGAGCTCGTCACGCACGGCGCGCGCGCGCTCGCCGCGATTCGCGAGGCCGGCATTGTCCATCGCGATTTGAAACCGCAGAACCTCGTGCTCGAAGAGACGTCGTCGGCGCGCGTGTGGAAGCTCCTCGATTTCGGCGTGTCGCGTCTCGAAGCGTCGGGACACACGCTCACACAAGGCGCGCTCGTCGGAACGCCCGCATACATGGCACCCGAGCAAGCGCGAATGGAGACCGTCGATCACCGCGCGGACGTGTATTCGCTCACCGCCGTCGCGTATCGCGCGCTCACGGGCAAGCCGCTCTACTCCGCGCCCGACATCGCGTCCGTTTTGTTCCACGTCGTCCACGAAACGCCCGCCGCGCCGACGGCGTTCGCGCACGTTCATCCCGACGTCGAGCTCGTCATCGCGGTGGGCCTCGCGAAGTCGCCCACCGAACGATTTCAGCGCGCCGAGGAGCTCGCGAAGGCGTTCGAGCTCGCGGCGCGCGGTGAGCTCGACGGACCGACGCGCCTCCGTGGACGCGCGCTCGTCGCGAAGCATCCATGGTCGCAGCCGCGCGAGGACAACGCGTGAACCGCGCGCTCGCGATCGCGCTCGTAGGAGCCGCGATGGGTTGCGCGGCGAGCCCCGCGCCGCAGACCATCGCGCTCCCCGCTGAGCTCCCTCCATCGCCGCCGCCGGAGCACGTCGCGACGCCGATCGCAAAGCTCGCCGAGCTCGACGAAGGACAATTCTCGTCCGATCGCGGCGTCGTTCGTCTCACGGCCGAAGGCGCCGCGGTGAGCGGCGCGTATCCGAACGGCGTCCTCGTCTGCGAAGCTCACGCGGACGTGTATGCGTGCGAGTGGTTCGAGTCGAGCCAACAAGGTCGCGCGACGTTTCATCGCAAACCCGACGGCCGACTCGAAGGCACGTACGGAGCGAACGCGAGCGACGACGATCTCGGCGCATGGACGCTCCAGCCGATGCCGCGCACGAACATGGCGACGCTCGACGGCGCGTGGGACACGAACTGGGGACTCGCGACGCTCCACGAGTCACGCACGAATCTTCACGTCGATTACCCCGGCGGTCAGATGGACTGCTCGCATCACACGCCGAAGAGCCTCGATTGCGCATGGGTCGAGGGCTCGCTGACGGGAACTGCGGAGTTCACGATCGAGCCGCGCGTGCTGCGCGGCGCGTGGACGACGTCGGCAGGCGTGAAGGGCACGTGGGTGTTCGTGCGGCGATAGTCAGTCAGCGCCCGCGTCGTCGGGCGGCGGCGCGCACACGTTGCCGAGGCAATCGAAGAACGCGACGCAGTCGACGTCGTTCGAGCAGTCGTTGATCGCTTTGTTGTCGCAGTCGCCCGCGTCGGGATTGTCGAGGCACGTCTGACACGTGGGGCTCGGGTCGTAGCCCTTGCACAAATTGTTCAGACACACGGACGCCGAGTGACACGTCGCGCCCTTGGCACACGCGCAGTTGACCAGCGAATCGAAATACGTCGCGGAGCCGTCAGGGTGGTTGTTGAAGCAGCACGCGACGCAGCCCGCGTCGTCCGTCGCGCAGGGTTGATCCGGGTTCGCCGCGTCGTCGTTCGCGTCGCTCGCGTCGCTCGCCGCGTCGCCCGCGTCGAATGCGCTCGCATCGCCGAGGAACGTCACCTCGCTCGTCGCGTCCTTCGACGAAGCATCGACGCCGCCGTCGTCGTTCATCATCACGCTGCCGCTGCAAGCCACGACCCCCAAAGCCCCCAAGACCAACCATCGCGTTTTCATTGAAGCTGCGCTCTCTCGCGCATTTTCACGCGCCGCACAAGAACAAACTCACCCCACGATGGCGCCGCGCGCGAGGTACATGCCGAGGCGTCCGAGCGCCATCGCGACGACGAGCGGCTTGATCGGCAGCGCGCCGAAGTGACGACAACCCGCGACGAGGAAGTTGTCGTCCGCGACGAGCACCGCTTCGAGCTGCGGCCTTCGCTTCCCGTAGAACTCGCGCACGAGACGTTCGCGGATGCCGAGGTCGCGCCCGAGTCGCGAGCGGCGCACGACGTCGTTCCATCTCTCGACGTGCGCGTCTCCGCGGAGCACGCGCGCGACGTGAGGTCCGACCATCGAGCCGTATTCGATCGCTTGCGCGATCCCCTCGCCCGTCACGGGATCGATCCCCGCGGCTTCCCCGACGAGCATGAGCGGACCTTTCGCGAAGGACTCCGTCATCTCGACGCCGCGCTCGGCGAAGCGCTTGTTCTTGTACTTCGCGATGTCGAGCCCCATCGCCGCGAGCCGCTCGCCGAGCTTCGCGCCGAGATCGATCTCTTCGTCACCGACCTTGAGATGATAGATGCCGCGACACACGAGATCGTCGCCGCCGACGACCGTAGGGAAATCCCACGTGTATCCAGGCAGCGCGCGATCGCTCGCGTCGAAGTGGATCACGCCGCGATCGCGATCGCCCGAAACCGACTCCGTGTCGAGCTCGAGGACCTGCGCGCGGAGCTTGCCGACCGTCGCGCCCATCGCCTTTCGCACGACGCTTCCGACGCCGTCGCACCCGATGACCACGCGCGCTTCGAACGATCCCGCGCTCGACTCGACCACGGCGCTGTCGCGATCGGCGACGACGCGCTCGACCTTTGCGTCTTCGATGATCTCGACGCCGCGATCGCGCGCGAGCCGAGCGAGGGCGTCGTCGAATTCGATGCGCCGCACGACATGACCGATGCCGCGCACGCGCACCGTGCGCTCTCCCTCGCCCGTGCGAAGCGACATGCCGTCGATGGGCACGCGCGGCACGTCCGGAAAAATGCCGAGACGCTCGAGGATCCTCTCGCCACGCGCGCCCACCGCGCCCGCGCAATACTTCTCGCGCGGGTACTTCGCCTTCTCGAGGACGCGAACGCGCGGCGCGAGCGACGCATCCGCGTCGAGGATGGACACCGCCGCGGTCAGTCCCGCGGGACCACCTCCGACGATCACGATGGAGGCTGCGCCCCCAAACCCCCGCGAGCCCCTCAGCCCGCTACGCTTCGCTTCGCGGTCTTCGATCACGTCCGGCTTGCGCTCGCCCGTCATTCTTCGTGAAGTAGCACGCCGGGGTTCATGATCGATCGCGGATCGAGCACGCGCTTCACCGCGCGCAGCGCTTCGCCGAACGGCGCGGGCCGCTCGCGTTCGTACCACGGTCTGTGAAGGCGTCCGACGGCGTGGTGATGCGTGATCGTCGCGCCGGCGCGCTCGATCGCGTCGCTCACGGCATTCTTGATGCTCGCGTGTTGTTCGATCTCGCTCCCGCGCTTCGCAGGCACCCCGAACGTGTAATAAGGCGCCGGGCCATCGGGATACACGTGCGAGAAGCGCATCGCGACCATCGCGCCGTGCGGCTCGAGCGCGGCGCGCACCTCGCGATCGAGCTCCGCGAAGCGCGACCACGTGCACGCGGTCTCGAACGTGTCGACCATCACGCCGTACGGAATGAGTGCACTCTGCAAGTAGGGTCCGCGCAAGAACGCGGCGCGATACGTTTCGGCGGCGGCCGCTCCGCGGTTCTTCTGTCCGGCGCGTTTGAATCGCGGCGCCTCCGCGACGCCGCCCGCGCGCACGGCGACGTGAATCGCGCGGTCCATCCACTCGCCGAGCTCGTGATCGGCCGACTCGAACGCGAGGAGGAGCGCGCTCTTGTCCGCGCTGACGCCCGTGAGGAGCGCCTCGGTGCGATCGATCACGCGACAGTTCGACGGAAAGAGCCCGGCCTGCGCGATGCCGCGCGCGGCATCGATCGCGCGCGCCACGTCGTCGTAGAACACCGTCGCCTGCGCGCGATGCACGGGCCTGCGAAACGCGCGAAGCGTCGCCAGGGCGATGACGCCGAGCGTGCCCTCGGATCCGAGCGCGAGGCGATTCGGGTCCGGGCCCGCGCCAGACGCGGGGAGCGTGCGCGTCTCGAACGCGCCATGCGGCGTGAGCATGCGCACGCTCGCGACGAGATCGTCGATGTGCGTGTAGCCCGTCGCGAAGTGCCCACCTGCGCGCGTGGCGATCCATCCACCGAGCGTCGAGAGCTCGAAGCTCTGCGGATAAAATCGGAGCGAGAGGTCGCGATCGGCGAGCTGCGCTTCGAGGTCCGGCCCGCTCGCGCCGCCTTCGATGCGCACGAGCCGCGACGTTTCGTCGACGTCGGTGACGCGGCGAAGCTTCCCGAGATCGAGCGACACGATGGGTCGCGCGCCGTCGTACGTCACGCCGGAGACGACGCTCGTTCCGCCGCCGAACGGAACGAGCACCGCGCCGCTCTCTGCGCAGAAGTCGAACGTCGCCGCGATGTCCTCGTCGCGCTCGGGAAACACGACGACGTCGGGCGCAGACGGAAACTCGCCGCGAAACGCACACAGGATGTCGCGATACCCTTTTCCCGACGCGTGCATCACGCGGACGCGCCAGTCCGTCGTCGCGCGACCCTCGAGCGCCTTCGGGATCTCGATGCGTGCGTTCCGTAACTGAATGTTGTCGAGCGGGAAAGGCGCCTCCGCGCGCACCGCGCCGAGCGCGGGGATCAGAAACGATGCTTGCGCGGCGAGCGCCTCGCGCGCGGCCTCGTCCGGAAAATCCTCGACGAACCCCCAGTGCCAATGACTCCGCGTGCGAGCACCCACGTCCGCACTCTATCAATGAAAATCGCGGCTCATGCTCGGAAGCTCGCGTGCGAGCTTCAACTTTTCGAGATGATCCACGATGACGTAGACGACGTCGCTGGACCCGTCGTCGCGACGCTTCGCAAACGCATCGACGCGCCCATGCACGAGCAAGAGACCGCTCGACGTCGCCACGCGCCGCAATCGCTCGAACACCTTCGCCCACAAAACCAGATTCACGAACCCGAGCTCGTCTTCGAGCGTCACGAACACGATGCCGCTCGCTGTCCCCGGCCTTTGCCGACAAATCACGAGGCCCGCCATCGTCACGCGTTTTCCGTGCGGAGCCTTCGCGAGCTCCGCGCTCGACTGCACCGTCTTCGGAAGCTGCAAGCGCATCGCGCGCATCGGATGATCGCCCACGGAAATTCCGGTTCGCTCGAAGTCGAGCACGAGCTGCTCGGCGCGCGTGAGCGGAGGAAGCGCGATCGCATCGTCCGCCCCGAGCCCGCGAAAGAGCCCCTCACCGCGCGCCGCGCGCACGCTCCACATGGCCTCGCGCGCGCCGCCGCCCGCGAGCTCGTTGAGCGCGCCGGATTCGGCGAGCGCATCCATCTCCTTGCAATCCAAATCCGCGCGCGCGCGCAAATCCTCCACGCTTTCGAACGCCCGCTCCTTGCGCGCCTTCTCGACGCGCCGACCCGCTTCCTCGCCGAGGCCCTTCACCTGCCGTAGTCCCACTCGAATGAGAAGAGGATCGCCAAGGCGCCAAGGCGCCAAAAGAGAATTGGGTTCTTCACCCACTTCCTCTTCTTTTTGGCGCCTTGGCGCCTTGGCGATCTTCCCCTCTTCGAGGGTGCAGTCGTAATCGCTGTATTCTACACGTATCGGCAGGAGGCCCACGCCGTGGCGCGCGGCGTCCTGCAAGATCGTGTTCGCCGAGTAGAAGCCCATCGGCTGGCTGTTCACGAGCGCGGCGGCGAACGCGGCGGGGTGGTGCACTTTGAGCCACGCGCTCGCGTAGACGAGGAGCGCGAAGCTCGCCGCGTGACTCTCCGGGAAGCCGTATTCGCCGAAGCCTTGGATCTGTTTGTAGAGCCGCTCGGCGAACTCCTCCGAAATTCCGCGCTCGAGAAATCCGCGGCGCAGACGTTCGCGATGCCGCGCGAGCTTCCCGTTTCGTTTCCACGCCGCCATGTCGCGCCGGAGTTGATCCGCTTCGCCGCCCGAATATCCCGCGCCGACGATCGCGATCTGCATCACCTGCTCTTGAAACAGCGGCACGCCGAGCGTGCGCTCGAGGATCGATCGCAAAATTTCGTGCGGCACGTCGATCGCCTCTTCGCCGCTTCGACGCCGCAAATACGGATGCACCATCCCGCCTTGAATCGGCCCGGGCCGCACGATCGCGACCTCGATCACCAAATCGTAAAAGCTCTTCGGCAAGAGCCGCGGGAGCATCGCCATCTGCGCGCGACTCTCGATTTGAAACACGCCCACCGAATCCGCGCGACAGAGCGCTTCGTAAACCGCTGGGTCCTCCGCGGGAATCTGGGCGAGGAGATCGTTAACAAAAGAGCGATTGCATCGCTCCTCGCTCGCTGCGCGAGCTCACCTCCACGCGGGTCTCGCCTTTGGCTCGACCCTCAACGGGGGGCTTCGCCCCCCCTGTCCCCCCCATCGTGACTACAAACTTCAAAGCTTTCCTGATCGCCGTGAGCATGCCGAGGCCCAGCACGTCCACTTTGAAGAACTTGAGCTCGTCGATGTCGTCTTTGTCCCAAGGGACCACCGTGCGGTCTTGCATCGTCGCGGGCTCGACGGGCGCGATGCGCTCGAGCGGCTCCGCCGAGAGGATGAAGCCGCCGACGTGGATCGAGAGGTGACGCGGATAACCCTGAATCGCCGCCGCCATTCGCAAGCAGTGCTTCACGCGTCCATCGCTCGCGTCGAATCCTTCGTCGCGCAATCGCCTCATCGTCGCCGCGTCGAGCGCGTCCCACCACGTCACGATGCTCGCGAGCCTGTCGACTTGCTCGAGCGAGAACCCGAACACCTTGCCCACCTCGCGCAGCGCGGATTTTCCGCGGTAACAAATCACTTCGCTCACCATCGCCGCGCGCGCGCGACCGTAGCGTCGATAAATTTCCTGGATCACCTCTTCGCGGCGTTCGTGCTCGAAATCGACGTCGATGTCCGGAGGCTCGCGACGCTCCGCGGACAAGAACCGTTCGAAGAGAAGCGACGCGCGCGACGGATCGACCGCCGTGATGCCGAGACAAAAACAAACCGCGCTGTTCGCCGCGCTCCCGCGCCCCTGACAGAGAATGTCCCGCTCGCGCGCGATGTCGACGATCGTGCGCACGCTCAAGAAATACGTCGCGACCTCGAGCTTCGCGATGAGCGCGAGCTCCTTCTCGATGAGCACCGTGACTTTTTCCGGCACGTCTGCGCCGTATCGATTGCGCGCGCCTTCGTACGTCATGCGCCGGAGCAGCGAATCGGCCGTGTCGCCTTCTGGCACGTCGCACGGAAATTTGTACTTGAGCTCGCGCAGCGAGAACGTGGCTTGCGCGGCGACGTCGCGCGTGCGCGCGATCCACTCGGGATGATCGGCGAAGCGCCGGCACATCTCCGCGGGGCTGACGAGCTTGGCCTCCGCGTTCGGCAAGAGCTCGCGGCCCGCTTCGTCGAGCGTGATGCCGCGGCGAATGCAATGGAGCACGTCGAGCACGGGCTTGTGCTCGGCGACCGCGAAGCGCACCGCGTTGTGCGCGACGATCTTTGCGTCCAGATCGCGCGCGGCGGCGATCACCTCGCGCTCGCGCCGCGCGTCCTCGCCGTCGAGATGACGAAACGTGCCGAGGCTGAATCGATCGCCGAACGCATCTCGAAGCGCGCCGAGCGATTCGCGATCGAGCGATGCAGGTGCGGTGCAGAAGAGACCCGCGGCGCGTGACGCGATTTCGATCGCCGTCGCGCGCACGACGCCGTTCTTCACCAGCTTCGGACCGCGCTCGTGCGCCGCGCTCAAGAGCTCGCAGAGATGCGTGTATCCTGCATGGTTTTCGACGTGCAGAAGAACGCCCGTCTCTCCCGCGATGGGAACTTCGCATCCGACGACGAGGCGCACCTTCGCCTCTTCGCACTCGACCATGGCGCGCACCGTCCCGTAGAGGCCCGCGAAGTCCGTCAGCGCGATCGCTTCGTATCCGAGCTCCGCCGCGCGCCGCGCGATCGCTTCGGGCGAAGAGCCTCCGCGCAAAAAAGAAAATTGGATCGGATCGCGAGCTCGACGTACTCGCCGTTCGACTCCGCGCGCTCGAGCGGCGGCTTCTCGGGTGGCGGCGCGATGGGCAGCCTGCTTCCTGCGTCGTATCGACATCCACGCATGGCGGACTGAACAAATTATCAGTATCGCGCGCGCCGACAAACGGGAAACCTGCTTTCCGTGCCCACGTTCGGGATTTACCGAGGCGCCGCGTTCTACCGGCGCGTCGCGACCGCGGAGCCGATCATCAAGATCGGTCGCATGGAGCACGCGCAGCTACGCATCGACTTCGAAGGCGTCTCGCGGATGCACGCGGTGATCGAAGTCGAGAAAGACACGATGTCGATCGTCGATCTCGGATCGACCGAGGGAACGATCATCGACGGCGAGCGCGTGAACAGACGCGAGCTCCACGCGGGCGACAAGATCCAAGTCGGCCCGTTCACGATCGTCGTCGAGAGCACGTCTTCGGCGACGGGTCTGCCAGATCACCGAGCCGCGCATCCCGACGCCCGAGCTCGTACGCGACTCGATCGGTCCGTCGTTCTCGCCGAACGAGGTCTTCGGCGTCGCCGCGATCGTGTTGCAAGTCGATGGCATCCGCCGCGAAGCGTGGAGCGACGACACCGAGCTCGGCGAGCAGCTCTTCGCAACGTACCCGCGCGGCGCAATCGCGCCACCGGAGCTCGGCGTCGGTCGAAGCTTCAAGACCATCGACGACGCGAAAGAAACGAAAGCACAGCGCTGCTCGACGTGCGTGATCCGCCCGGGATTCGCGCCGTGCACGATCTGTCTCGGGAGCGGCAAAGGCGCATCGACGGAGGCCTTCGATCACTGCGTCGGATGCGACGGCCTCGGTTTCTTGAAGTGCAGCGCGTGCGACGGGACGACGCGCGTCGTCGCGTGCGCGGTGCGCTACGTCGACGATCACGTCGTGACCGTCCGGCGCGCGCTCGTCCCCGCTGTTCATCCGTCGATTCGTCCGTTCATCGAAGCGCGCATTCCGTCGGACGTTCCGTGGCCCGAGGTGCACGCGTTCGATCCCGAGCCGAGCATGGTGGCGAGCGCCTACCGTGGAGCATCCGCGGCGATGCGCGCAGCGGAGGACTTCCACGGCTATTTCTTCGGCGACGCGCTCGCGACGTGTCTCGCGACGCGCGCCGAGCTCACGACGGGTCTCGCGCGCTTCAAGATGCGCACGTTCGCCGTTCCCATTTTGTGGACCGTCACGAACGAGACGCACGAAGCTTTCTTCTTCGATCCGTACGGGAAGCTCGAGCGCGTCTAGCGGTGTATCATTCGAAAATGCACCATCGCTTTGCTTGGAGTTGCCTCGTCGTCGTCGGCATCGCGTGCGGGCCGACCTCCAACAACTTCGGTGATGGCGGAAGCGGCGACGCCGGGGATGCATCCTTCTCGCCCGATGGATTCATCATCGGTTCGGGCGATGGCGGCGGTGACGGCGGCGCGTGCACGCAGTGCTCGGCGGACCTGCACGACATCCTCACGTGCGGCGACAACCCGCAAATCATTCAAACGTGCCCGGCGGATCAAGGTTGCGGTCCGTCGGGGTGCATGCCCGCGTGCGACGCGGCCGCCGCGAACAAGAGCTCGATCGGCTGCGACTACTACTCGCTCCCATCGGACTCTTCGGTTGCATCGGGAAGCTGCTTCGCCGCGTTCGTGACGAACACGTGGAGCACGCCGATGAAGGTCACGCTCGTCTGGAAGGGCAAGTCGATGGACGCGACGCCATACGCGTACACGCCCCAAGGCAGCGGCACGATCACGTATCAACCGATTCCATCGACGGGCATCCCCGCGAACAGCATGGCGATCGTCTTCATGAACAACACGACGGAGAATTCCCCGCTCAAGGTGAATTGTCCGGCGGGCGTGAGCGTCGCGGTCACGGCGGAGAACATGGTCGTCCACGGCACGACCATCGGCAACGCGATGGAGATTCAGACGAGCGTGCCCGCGGTCGTCTACGACATCTATCCGTTCGGCGGCGCGCTCTCTTACGTCTCGAGCGCGACGCTTCTCCTCCCGACGACCGCATGGGACACGAACTACGTCGCGACGACGATGGGCGAAGACCCCACGGACTTCACGCCCGGCGTCGACTTCGTCGCGCAACAAGACGGCACGCAGATCACGCTCCTTCCGACCGAAAACATCACGGCCGGCGGCGGCGTCGGCGCTGCGACGAAGAACGTTCCCGTCACGTACACGATCAACAAAGGTCAGACGATCCACATCATGCAAGATCCCGACAGCACGAACGTGGACTTGTCGGGCAGCATCGTTCAATCGACGAATCCAATCGGCGTGTGGGGCGAGCACTTCTGCATGTTCCAAGCGAACCCACCGACATGGCGCATCCTCGGCGCCGCGAAAGGCACGACGCTCACGTACGATCCGCCGGTGGCGGGCGCGCCGACGACGCTCACGCTCGGTCAGCTCGTCGAGTTCAACGGGCCGGGCGCGTTCCACGTCACGTCGCAAGACGATCAACATCCGTTCTATCTCGCCGCGCACAGACCCGGCGGCGACTGCGATGCCGCGCACCAACAGATTCCGCCCATCAAGGCGCTCTCGAACGACTACGTCGCCGTCGGCAACGAGCCCGCGGATTGGTCCGTCGGCGGCCCCGAGACGGTGAACGTCGTTCCGCCCGCGCAGTTCTTGAGCTCGTACATGTTCTTCACCGATCCGACGTACGGGTGGACCGAGATCGCGCTCACGCGAAAGAAGGCGAGCGACAACACGTTCAAAGACGTCACGCTCGATTGCCTCGGCACGGTCACCGGTTGGCAAGCGATCGGCGCGAGCGATTACCAATACGTGCACATCGATTTGCGCCACGCGGGTGTGGCCGTCGGAAAATGCGACAACGGTCTTCACACCGTGACGAGCACCGTGCCGTTCGGGATCACCGTTTGGGGTTACGACAGCGCGTCGAGCTACGCGTACCCCGCGGGCGCGAGCGTGAAGCCGATCAACACGGTGGTCGTCCCGCCGCTTCCGAATTGACGACGATGTCGCTCGATCGCTTCGCCGCTGATGTCGATGGAATCCCGCTCGCGTGGAAGCGCCTCGAAGAGACGCTCGCGCGCGTCGATCCGAAATTGCTCGCGACGCTGAACCCGCCGCTCGCGCTCCGAGAGGGTCAACGAACGACCATCACCTGGTACGCCGGACACGACGGCCAATCCGAACGCGCGCGTCCGCTCTTTCGCGAGTTCCGTTTGCTCACGCGCGAAGAGGGGAAGCGCGCCTGGGATCGCCATCGCGGCGATTCGTACCGACCCGATTGGGACGATCAGTGGAAGGTCCTCGGCCGCGCCAAAAAAACGCGCCTCCTCTGCTTCGAAGAGATCACGACGAGCGTCTACGAAGTGGACGTGTCGGTGGAGCCGTACAAGAAGGCGCGCATCTGCTTCGGGATGTCGAAGTGGCTCGCGCTCGCGGAGAAGTCGCTGCGCGCAAAGAAGGGCTAGTCCGGAGCGCGCGGCCGTTCGTCGAAGCGCACGAGCCCACGACGCCGCCAACCGATGCCGCCGAGCCAAGTCTTCGCCGCAACGACGATGCTCGGCTCCTCACTCGCACGCGGCGCGCGGGAAAACCCATCGAACCATCGCGCTGATGAGAACGCGTCGATGCCCGATGCGATGCGTGCGCCGTGTTTTCGCGCGTTCATCAGCACGTAGACGATCGCGTTGCGCACCGCGCGAGGCGTTGTGAGCTCGCGTGCGTGAAACCGATCGCCCCAGACTTTTCCACGAACGTGCAGCGCGCGATTCACGGCGCGCGCGAGACGAATCGCGAGACCCTGTGTGCCGCGCGCGAGCGTGATTGCGTCGTGCGCTTCGATGATGAAGTGGACGTGATCGCGTTGGATCGAGAAATGGACCACGCGAAATCGCTCGCCGACGGCCGGCGAGCGGTTCGCGCCGCGGAGCGCCTTGCGCATCTCCGCGAAGATCCCATTCTCGCGAAACGGTGGAAGGCCCGCGCGAGCGCGCAACGTGACGTGCACGGGATGAGACGCCTTGTGCCCGGCGCGCGCGCGATGCGGCACGTTGGGTCGCGCATGCGGATGACGCCGCTTGCGTCCGGCGTTCACTCGCCTCCCGCCCCACGTGCGGAACTCCATCCTTGTCTGACGCATCTTGATTGAGCAGTATTTGTTCGGCGATGCGTTTGTCAAGTCGCCACGCACGCGAATCGCTCACTCACTGTTTGCGGACGAACGTGATCGGGACTTGGATCGTCGAGCCCAATCCGCCTGGCGGCTCGAAGGTGTGCTTCCACGGAACGCGAAGCATGCACCCCTCGACCTCGGGCGCGAGACCCGTCATCGTCGGGTCCTGCGCGAGACCGCGGTTGTAGCAAGACCGCAACCCTGGACGCATCGCCGCAACGGTCGCCTCGGCGTTTGCGACGGGAAACGTTCCGCCATCGCCATCGGACGTGAACGCATGGTGTGGTGGCGGCGACGGGAGAACGATCGCGTCCTCGGGCGGTGGCGGGGCCGTGTGCTCGCAAGCGGCGCACCAAAACATGCATACTACATGCAACGCACGCGGGAGCACGGCGCGCGAGCTCACGCGCGTTGGGCGGTCGCTTCTTCTTCGGCGACGATCTCGCGCGGGTAACCCACCATCTTTTGCTGCTCCGGGTCCCACAGCTTCTGGCGGAAGCACGCGAGCACGTCGCCAGGCATGAGGCTCGTCGTCGGCGGATCGTGCAGCTCGGGGACCGCGGCCATCGCGTCGGGCAAGCGATAGAACGGGATGAGCGGGTTCAAGTGGTGCACGTGGTGGTAGCCGATGTTGCCCGTGAAAAATCGCATCACGCGACCCATCTCCATGTAGCTCGACGACTCGAGCGCGGCGCGCGCGTAGCTCCACGTCTCGCGCGGTTGGATGTGCGCTTCGGGGAAGTTGTGCTGCGCGTAGAAGAGATAACCGCCAACGGCCATCGAGACGGCGAGCGGCACGAACATCCCGAAGACGAACGTGACGAAGCCGAGCTTCCAAATCACGAGCGCAGTGAGCGACCAGTTCATCGCGACGCCGACGGCGCACGCCCAATGCTTCTTCGGCTGACGAAGAAACGGCGAGATGCCCATGCCGAGCATGAAGAGCGTGAAGTACGCGCTCGCGATCGTCAGCGGATGGCGAATGAGCTTGTACATGAAGCGCTCGCGCGGCTTCATCTTCGTCCACATGTTCGTCGTCACCATCAAGTACGAGCCGACGTGTGAGCCGACGAGCTTCGCCGTGTTCGCGTGATGGTAGTTGTGCGTCTCGCGCCACACCTTCGGCGGCGTCATGATGATGAGCCCGTAGACGAAGAAGATCCCGCGCGCGACGCTCGAGCTCCGAAGCAGCGAGCCGTGCTGGAAGTCGTGAAAGAGAATGAACGTGCGGACGATCAAGAGACCGCACACGACGCTCGCCGCGCCGCGCGCGATCCATCCCCACGCGTTTTGAGGAGCGAACGCGAAGGCGAGCACGTCGGTGCCGGCTACGAGCGCGAGCGTGCTGAGGAGCGAGAACCAACTGCGCGCGCGGTTCTCTTTCGCGAACGGGCGCGTCGCGTCGATCAGTTCTTTTTCTTGTCGGACGGTGGCTTCCATCGTCTGGTCTTTACGTGCCCGTGCACGCTCCGGACCAACGCCTCATCTCAGATTTTCAGGCTCGAATCCAGTCTCTTGCGGTGCGAACGAGCCTTTGCAGTTCTCACACTACGCGTAAAGATCGACCCACAAGGACTTCGTTGTGGCTTCCCATTCGGTAGCCCTCGAGATCGAGCGTCACGTAGCTGAACCCGAATCGTCTCCCCGCGCGAGCAATCTCGTCGCGGTGCTCGAACGCTTGGGCGAGCTCGCTCTTTTCCACTTCGACGCGCGCCATGGACGGCCCGCCGTCCGAGCCGGTCGCTTCGGATGTGGCGTTGATGGCATGCCACCTCACACGCACCTGACGCAGTCCCATCGCGTGGAGCTCGGCTTCGAGTCCCGCGATTTGCGCGAGGCGCTCGCGCGTCACGGACGTGCCGTACGGAATGCGGCTCGACAAACACGCCGATGCGGGTTTGTCCCAGACGGACAAGCCCACGATCTCCGCGACGCGGCGCACGTCCGCTTTGTGAAATCCCGCTTCGACGAGCACGCTGCGCACGCCCGCGCGTTTCGCGGCTTCGAGGCCGGGGCGATGATCGCCGAGGTCATCCATGTTCGTCCCGTTCGCGACGAACGCGATGCTCCACTCTTTTTGTTTTTGCGAGCTCAAGTCGTAGAGCTCGCTCTTGCAGTGAAAGCAGCGGTCGGGGCCGTTGCGTTGGTAATCGGGGTCGTCGATTTCGTGCGAAAAGGCGAGCTCGTGGCGCGCGCCAATGCGTTTCGCCACGGAGACCGCGAGCTCTTTTTCGGAAGGCGCGAGGCTCGGGCTCACGGCCGTCATGCCGATGGCGCGCTCGCCGAGCACGTCGTGCGCGATTTTCAGAACCAGCGCGCTGTCGACGCCACCCGAATAGCAAACGAGCACCGAATCCATCCCGGCGAAGATCGCCTTCAGCTTTTCGAGGTGCGCGTCCACGGACTCTCTTTAACGACCATTGCCGGCTCAGGCTACCACTGATAATTTGTTCAGTCCGCCTTGTGAGGGAATTCATGGCTATCCCCATCGAGCTACTTGGGTCCAACGTTCGACTCGCGAGCACGCTCGCGGATCATCCACGCGCTCCGGCGCGCGCGTGCGATTGGCCCGAGCTCGATCGATTGCTTCCGGATGGAGGGATGCCTCACGCGGTTGTCGAGATCACGTGCGCGCATCACGCGTTCGCGGGCGCGACGCGCGTCGCGGCGGCTTCGGTGTGCGCGGCGCACAAACGCGACGCACGCGCGTGGTGCGCTTGGATCGATCCGCACGCGATGATCTACGCGCCGGGGCTCGCGCGTGCGGGTGTCGATCTCGAACGGCTCTTGGTCGTGCGTCCGCCGCGCGAGCTCCTTCCGCGCGTGATCGTGAAGACGGCTTCGTCGGGCGCGTTCGACGTGATGATCGTCGAGCTCTCTTCTTCGAAGGGAAAGCTCGAGAAGCTCGTTCGCAAGCTCGCGATCGCAGCCGATGCGCACGGCACGTCCATCGTCGTCCTCGCGCCGCCGCACGACGATCCGTGGCCCGTCGCGCTTCGCCTCGAAGTCGCGCGCGCGGAAGACGGCATCGACGTTCGCGTGACGAAGGATCGCTTCGCGCGTATCGGGCTCGCGAAGACGCGCGTGGCGATCGCTCCCGCTTGGTCGCGCGGAGCGGGCTCGTGAGACGCGTCTGCGCCGTCGTGCTCCCGTCGTTTCGCGTCGCGCTCGTGCGTGCGCGGGCGGGTCACGATGGGGGCTTCGCCGCCAAACCCCCATTGGCCGTCGTCGTCGACTCCGCGCGCAGCGAGCGCGATCTCACGGGCGGGACTCGCATCGACGAAGTCTCCAGCGAAGCGCGCGCGTGCGGGGTCCTCCCGGGCGCGACGATCGCGAGCGCGAAGGCCGCGTGCACCGATCTGCGCGTTCGCGTGCTCCATCCGCGCGAGGCGACGCGCGCGCTCGAGAGCCTCGCCGAGATGCTCCTCGCGCTCGGCGCGATCACCGCGCCCATGCTCGATCGCGATTGCGTGCTCGTCGACGTGACCGGGTGCGCGCATCTTCATGGAGGTGAATCGCTCCTCCTCGATGCGATCGTCGCGATGGTCGCGAACGCGGGATTCGCGTGTCGCGCGGTGGTCGCGTCGGGTCCGGAGATCGCGTGGGCTCTCGCAAAAGAATCGGCGCGCTCGCGCGTCGTTCGAGACGAAGACACGATGCGCGCGCTCGCCGAGCTCTCCATCGACGTGCTTCGGCTCGATCCATCGACTGCTTCGTATTTCTACAGGCTCGGCGTGCGCACGCTCGGCGCGCTCCGTGCGCTCCCGCGGAGCGCGCTCACCGCGCGCATCGAGAATCAGAATTTGCTCGCGCGCGTTCGCGCGCTCATCGACGGCGAAGATCTCACGCCCATCCCGCGCTTCGTCCCCGCCACGATCATCGAAGAGCGCGCCGAGCTCGAGTACGGAATCGAGCACCACGAGGCGCTCTTCTTCGTGCTGAAGACCTTGTGCGACCGTCTCTCCGCGCGTCTCTCCGCGCGCGCGGTGCTCGCATCGCGGCTCGAGGTCGTGCTCGAGCTCGATCGCGCGATGTGTCGCGAAGGCGCAGCGCGCACGATCACCGTCTCGCTTCCGCTCGCGACGCCGATTCGAAAGAGCGCGGAGCTCCTCGTCGTTCTTCGCTCGCGCTTCGAACGCGAGCCTCCGCTCCACGCGCCCGCGCTCGCCGTCACGCTGCGCGCACCGGATCTCGCGCCGCTCGATTGCAAACCGCGTCACCTCTTCGTCCCCGAGAGCCGCGCGGAGATCGCACTACCGAAGCTCGCCGCCGAGCTCTCTGCGCTCATGGGCGAAGGCGCGCTCGGCACGCTCGCCATCGCGGACGATTGGCGCTTCTCGCGGCGCTCGGTCCTCGTTCCGTTCGGGAAGCCTTGGAAAAAAATCGGCGGGATGACGTCGATCGAGCCGCTCCGACTCGTCTCGCCCGAGCCCCTCGCAAGGGGCGCATCGTGGACCGTGCTTCATCACATCGCGCGATACGAGCACATCGTGTGGTGGCGTGGATCCGCGCTCGTGGCGGCGCGCGATTGGAAGCTCGCGTGGCACGAGGACGCGATCGTCTTCATCGAAGAGGCGCCAAGCGGCCACGCGCGACTTCGCGGCTACTTGGATTGATCGCGCCGATGGTCATTGAATCGCGTCTTTGACGACCCACAAGTGCGAATCGTTCGGCGCCTCGATCATGCGATCGACGAACGTGAACGGAACGTAGACGTGATCCTCGAACGCCTCTTCACTCGACACGTCCATGTACACCTCGGCGTCCTTTTCGACGAACGCGCCCGCGAGCGGTTTGGGTTTCGCGCCGATGAGGAGCGGAGTGTCGTGTGCGATCGTTCCGCGATTCGCAGATCCGCCTCCGCAGCTCGACGAGCCGCTCAGTCCGTAGCCATGAGCTCCGCGCGCGGCGTCCTCGTCGAGCTGCGCCTTCGGCACCCACGCGTCGATCTCGATGTCGCCCGTCGTCGCGCGCACGCGCGTGAAATCGTGCGTTCGCTCGATCACGTCGAAGGCCATCCCGTCGTCGGGCTGGAGGTGAATCGTGATGAACGGTTTGCCCGATGGGCCCGTGTGGAGATCCACCATCGTGTCTCGTGCGACTGCGCTTCCGATCGTTTCGATCCGATCTTCGTCAGGCGTGTGTTCGGGCTCGTTGGGCACGTACGCGACCGCCGAGCACGCGCCACGCACGGCGATCGTCTTCGGTGAAACGAGCTCGGTGAACGCGCGCGCGATCGCGGTCCCATTTTCGTACGCGATCATCTCGACGGGTGCGCCCGCGCGCGCCCACATGTGTCCGGGCTCCGCCGCGAAGCGCTTCGTGAGCGAGAACGTTCGTCCCGTGAGCGCGGCGAATCCGGTGTAGCGGATGTGATTCTGTCCACCGATCTCGATGCGCGCGCGATCGTCTTGGCTGGCCGCGGGGAACTGACTCCACGCGACGTGCACCTCGCCGGGCTCCGCGATCACGAACATCGTCTCGCGCCCGCGACGCGTCGAGAACACGTCGAACGCATTTTCCTCTTCGCCGTCGTTGCGCGCGCGATCGCCCGTGCCCTCGATGCGACAGTCTCCGAACGTGACTGCGTCGCTCACGCCGATGGGCGCGCTCGGCAGCGGAGCGACCGTGACGACCGCGGGAATGGCGCCGCCGCACGCGACCAAACATACGCACACGAGCGATCGCATCACCCCTTCGACAGCGAGGGCGCGCGCGAGTTCCTCACGGATGGAGGAAGCGCCACGTCGTCGCGGCCGTCCGCACCCAACCTTCGCGCAGCGTGGATGGCGGGTGCGTGCGTGTGAACGCGATCGTCGTGCCGCCGCCTTCGAGGCGAGCGAAAAATTCCAGCAGCATCAACCCACCGCGCTCGCTCCATTGAAAACGCGGCAGCCGCGCCTTCCCAGTGTCCATCACGTTGTAGAGACCGGCGGAGTCGGCGGCGATCTCGTTCGGCTGATTGATGGCGGGAAATACTTGCTGACTCAAGTGTTCGACCGTCGCGAGACCTTGCGTGAACGTCGAGTCGTTGATCGCGCAACCCGTGTGACCGAGATAGTGGTGCGCGACTTCGTGGCCGAAGGTGAATGCGGCCATGTCGTCGAACATTTCTCGCGCACGAGAGAGCACGCGCGGATCGACGACGCACTGCGCGGGCAAGATGTTCTGCGGGAGCTGCGGCGAGCCCGGCGTCTGCGCGGTGAGCACGGGAACGATCGCCGTCATGTACGCGCTGTAGCTCTGCGCGCCGTCGATCTCGTCGCACGCCTTCGTCTCCGCGATGGAGAAGAGCGCGTGGAGCAATCCCTCGGTGCCCGCGAGGAACGGTTTGCCTTGCGCGTCACACCCCGCGTACGCGTTGATCTCCGTAACGCCGGGATCGAGCTTGAGCGGAATGCCGCGAACGCGCGACTGCTGCGTCGACGGAAGATGCACGATGAGCTCGTCGAGCACGTTGCGCACTTCGGTGTGCATCGCGGACGCCGCGAGCGGCGCAAGGAGCGGCGCGGGCGATTGAATGCCGGTCAGCGCCGTCGACAATCCCGGAATCGACGTTGGAAATGTCGTCGGGAACGCGGTCGGAAACGTGACGCCCTGCGCATGCGCGGGCTCGTCCGCGACGACGGGGATCACGCCCACGAGACCGACAGCCGCCAAAACCAAGATCGACCTTTTCATGAAGTTCCAGCTCCTGCGCGAGGCTGTGCCTCGATGTTGCGAATGGCTTGGGCGAACGCGCGCGCGTCCTGGAATCGATTATCGGGCGCGGGCGCCATCGCCTTTTCGATGATGCTACGGAATCCTTCGGGCAGCTCCTTCCACGCGGAGAGCGCGGAACGATCCTGCGATTCTTTGCGACCCCACATGCCGCTCGGCACGGGCGGCGGCGGCTCGCCGACGAGACACTCGTAGAGGAGCGCGCCCACGGCGAACAAATCGCTGCGCGCGTCGATCGCGCCGCCGCTCTCTTGCTCGGGCGACATGTAGCCCGGCGTCCCGAGCGGCGCGCCCATGTTCGTGATGCGCGTCTCTTCCCACTCGACGCGCGCGATCCCGAAATCGATGAGCTTCACGCGATCACCATCTGGTCCTTTGACGAGGATGAGGTTCGAAGGCTTCAAATCGCGATGCACGATCCCCGCCGCGTGCACGGCGACGAGCGCGTCGCAGATTTGTAGCGCGATGGGGATCACCTCGCGAAGGGGCAATTTTCCGCGGTTTCGTACGCGTGCGGCGAGCGAGTCGCCGGTCAAGAGCTCCATCACGATGTACGAAGTTCCGTCGGGCAAGTGACCTTGATCGAGGATCTCGACGATGTTCGGGTGCCACGCGAGGCGGAGCGCCTCGGCCTCGCGACGCAAACGATCCGCCGCGACCGACTCGTGCGCGGCTGCCGCGCGAAGCAATTTGATCGCGACGGGCAATCCGTCGGAGACGCGCTGCGCTTGATAGATGACGCCCGCCGCGCCCGCGCCCATGCGCTGTCCGATGCGATAGAGGCCCGCGACGATCATTCCTTCGAGCTGACCGGTCGCCGCACGCTCGCGCTCTTCTTTGAGCTCGAGGCTTCGCTCGAGGACGTGCACGCGATTCGACTGCGCGCGGGATTCGGCGCGACGCGTCCGATCGCGCGCGAAGAGCGCGCCACAAAACGCGGCAGCGACCGCGCTCGCTAGAACGATCGTAGGGTGCGTGAATGCGATCGCCGCTCCAGCGCTCGCACCGACGATCGCACTTGCGGAGATCACGATCGGCGCGCGCACGACGCGCCACCTCACTTCGTACGTCTGCGCGAGCGTCGTCGCTTCGTGCGCGACGACTCCCTCGGCGCGAACGGCCGTCGGTTGATAACCGAACAGCGCGGGCACCGCGCGAAGCTCGGCCGCGCGCATGAGCGCGAGCAGCCCGCCTTCCTCGAGCGCCGGATCATGCGCGATGAGCACGCGGCCGCGCCAGAATCCGTGGCGCGCATCGAGCGTCTCCCAGCGCGTGCTGCGCGCGTACTCGCTCTCGGATCCATCGAGGCGCGAGAACGCTTGCTGCGGCGACACCGATCCGCGCAGCACGCGCGCCCACGCGCCGAGGTTGGTCGGTGCGATCAGATGCGGCCACGCGAGCGCGATCTCGTCGCGCGATGCGACCTTCACGAACGCGTCGAGCGCGCTCCGCAACGTGACCGCGGGCATCGTGCGCGTCTCGTCCGCGAGATCGTCGCGCCGCAACCGACAAAGCCTGAGCCACTCGTCGGCTGCGCCGCCGCCGCGTGTGTCGAGATAAATGAGGAGCGCCTTCGGAAGCGCCGCCAGCACTTGCCCCGTGGGAAAGCTCGTCGGGTGCAACACGGTCGGGTTCACTATATCGTCGTCGTCGTTCCGAAGCATGCTCCCGAACGAGCTCGACGAGCTTCGCGCCCAAACCGCGCACACGCTGAAATCGCAGCGCAAACGCCTCGCGCGCCGCGCCGACGCGATCCGCGGAGATCTCGCGCGAATCGACGCTGCACGCGAGCTCGCGCGCATCGCGGCGCTTGCGACTCCGACCATCGCGTCCGTCGCCCGCGGGACGCGGAGCATCCGCGTCTTCGACTACACGACGGACACCCCGCACGACATCCCGCTCGACCCATCGCGCGCGCCGCGCGACTCGCTGGAGAAAATTTTCTCGAACGCGCGCCGATTGAAGAACGGCGCGCCCGTCGCACGCGCGCGACTCCACGAAGCCGAAATCGCAGTCGCTGCGCTGGACGTCGCGCTCGCCGAAGTCGCCGCCGCCGAAGACGAATCGTCGCTGCTCGTCGCACGCGCGAAGCTCAAGCTCCCCTCACCCAAGAAGCGCGACACGAAACCGAAGCAGGAGCGCAAGCCGCCGTTTCGAACATTCAAGACTCCGCGCGGCCTCATCCTCGTCGGTCGCGGCGCCGCGAAGAACGACGAGCTCACCTTCCACGCGTCGAAGCCGTATCACTTGTGGCTCCACGCTCGCGGTTTCCCCGGAGCTCACGTCATCGTCCAGCTTCGTCGCGATCAAGCGTGCCCATCCGAGCTTCTCGTCGACGCCGCGCACCTCGCCGCGTATTTCTCCGACGCACGCGGCGAGGGCACCGTCGAGGTCACGTACGTTCCGCGCAAGTTCGTGAGAAAGCCAAAAGGAAGCGCGCCGGGCGCCGTCGTCGTCGAGCGTGAGAAGGTCCTCACGCTTCGTTTCGACGAGGCCACCGCGGCGCGCTTGCTTGCGTGCGAAGTGGATCAGGCGCCGTAGGCGTAGATCGTCGCGCTGGTGCCGTCGGGCGATGCGGGAATGATCTGACCATTGCTCGTCGTGCGTTGCGGGACGCCCACACCGCCCGCGCCTTGCTTGATCGTTGACGCGCTGAGCGTCGGTTGCGTGCCTTGAACGGCGACGATACCGACCGAAGGTCCGCCGCCGCCATTGCCGCTGACACCACCGAGACCGCCGTGACCACCAGTTCCACCGCCGACGGTGTAAGCGACCGGTGCACCACCAGTTCCACCCATCGTCGGGGCGCTGGGCTTTCCGGCTGCACCCGCTGCACCGCCGGCACTTGCTTCAACGACTACCGTCTCGAGCGTCATCGGTGAAGAGATCGCGACGACAGCAAGGCTTGCTCCACCACCCATCCCGGGTTGACCGGCGAGGCCAGGGCATCCGCCTGCACCGCCGCCCGCGCCCGACGATCCCCACCCATATTGATTTTGGTAGTTGGTAGGGTTGACCGCGCTGAACGTCAGTTCGTAACCACCGGATCCTCCGCCACCTTGGCCTGGCGCACCATCCGTAGCTGCACCACCAGTCGCGGAGGTGTAGACGCCGGTGTTCAGCGTGCCGAACGCCGAGCCGTTCGCACCGTTCGTACCGTCGATGCCCGGAAACCCGTTGCTGCCACCCAAACCCACGGCGCCGCCTTGAGCAGTTTGTGATGTCGGTGTGGTTGGATTGCCCGCTTGCACTGGATACGTCGTGTCGTTCGACCAAATCGCTGACTGACCAAACATGCCACCGACGAAAACCCCACCAGCGCCTCCGGAGCCACCAGGTCCGCCGACGTGTCCTCCGCAGTCATTGGTTCCGCCGGCTTCGTTCAGGTATCCATGCATCGCCGCGAGGAATTCGAGGCCGTAGAAACCACCGAACGCGTTGCCGGCCGCACCGTTCTGGTTGCCCGAGTTGCTCAACGGCACGCCATCCGCGCCATCATCTCCCTTGCCGCCGGTCCCCGCGTGGATCGTCGAGCCCTTGATCAAGAGCGCGGGCGAACCCGACGCGATGAGCGCGATCGAGCTCTGTGATTTGCTGGTGAAGTCCGGCGCGAAGATGTCGACGGCTTCGACGCGCGTTGCGTGCGTGATGTTCGTCGCGGTCGCGGCGGGGCTCGTCGGCGATTGGATCTTCGCGTGCGACTGCGCGTTCGCCGTCCAACCGTTCTTGCAATCGAAGTAGCCGAAGACGTTCGTGCCGTCAGCGAACGCGACCGATTCCGCGTACGTCTCGGCGCACGCGTAGACGCGCATGCTGTATTTGTTCGCGAGCGCGATCGCTGCGTTGAGCGACGCGAGCGGTTTGGCGCGCGAGCCGTCGCCGGTCGCGGCGCCCGTCGAGCTCGACACGAACACGCCTTCGGCGTCGTTCACCACGCAAAGGTCGTCGGTCGGGAGCTTCGACTGATCGCAGCCGGGAGGCGCGACCGCGTCGACCTTGCCGCCGGCATCGCCGCCGTTGATTGGGTCGACGTTGCCGCCATCGCCAGTGTTGCCCGCGTCGTCCGTGCTCGTGAAAACCGAGTTCGAGCACGCAGCCGTGAGGACCATCGCGAGACCGAGACCGAGATGAGTACGCATGGGGAAAAGCTCCTTCTGCGACCCTTTCGGGCACGGGCGCCGCGAGTTGCGTGAAATCGGCTGTCCCAGCTTCGCCACACAAAAGCGCGCCGGGCGGCGTCGTCGTCGAGCGTTCTCACGCTTCGTTCAACGAGGCCACCGCGGCGCGCTTGCTTGCGAAGGTCGAGGAGGCTCACGCCCCGAACAAGTAAACTTGCAAGTTCATGCCAGAGACTGATGCAGGGATGGTCTTGCCATTGCTCGAGTCCGTGACCGCCGCGACGCCGCTGCCACCCTGACCGAGCGTGATCGTCGTCGCCAGCTGCGTCACGGGCGACGTGCCCTGATACGCGATGGCGATCGATGGACCGCCAGCGCCATTACCACTCACACCTGCGTATCCGCCATTTCCACCAGAGCCACCAACGAACGTGTTCGTCGTCTTCGCTCCGCCGCTGCCGCCGACGGTTATCGCACTACTGTTTCCCGCCGCACCGCCGGCTCCGCCGTTGCTCGTTTGAACGATGACCGTATCCAGCGTGAAGGGGCTTTGTACGGCGACGACCGCGATGCTTGCACCACCACCCTTGCCAATGGTCGCGGGAAGCCCGGGACAGCCACCTGCGCCTCCGCCCGCGCCGTAGTCGCCGTAACCAGTTTTGCCGTTGTAACTCGGCGTCTTTGGGTTGAAGTCGTCGGATTGGTAGAGCGCCATGCCGGCAGCACCACCACCACCTTGCCCGGGGGTTCCCGCGACACCACTCGTGCCGTCGCTCGGAACATACCCCGACGCGCTCAGCGAGCCGAACGAGGAACCGCTTTCACCATCAGCACCATTGACGCCATTCACGCCGTTCGAGGGGGCGACGCCAACCGTACCGCCTGCGTTGGTCGCGGTTGTAGCGACGGTTGGAAGACCGTCTGACGACGGCACGGAGACTACCCAAGTCGTGCCATTCGAAACAAAGACGCCACCTGACCCGCCGGCGCCTCCGGCACCCGGGTCGTGGCCGGACTCGCCAACACAGGTGTTGCTTCCACCAGACGCGACGAATGACACGAGGCAGAATTGACCGGTGCAAACCTTGTCGGCGGTGCCGTTTCCGCCGCTCTTGGTGCCCGAATCTTTGAGCGGGATGCCATCCACGCCGTTATCGCCCTTGCCGCCCGTGCCCGCGTGGATCGTGGCGCCTTTGATCAAGAGAGCGGGCGACGCGTTCGCGATGAGCGCGATCGAGCTTTGTGACTTGTCCGTGAAGTCCGGCGCGAAGATGTCGACGGCTTCGACGCGCGTTGCGTGCGTGATGTTCGTCGCGGTCGCGGCGGGGCTCGTCGGCGATTGGATCTTCGCGTGCGACTGCGCGTTCGCCGTCCAGCCGTTCTTGCAATCGAAGTAACCGAAGACGCTCGTGCCGTCAGCGAACGCGACCGATTCCGCGTACGTCTCGGCGCACGCGTAGACGCGCATGCTGTATTTGTTCGCGAGCGCGATCGCTGCGTTGAGCGACGCGAGCGGTTTGGCGCGCGAGCCGTCGCCGGTCGCGGAGCCCGTCGAGCTCGACACGAACACGCCTTCGGCGTCGTTCACCACGCAAAGGTCGTCGGTCGGGAGCTTCGACTGATCGCAGCCGGGAGGCGCGACCGCGTCGACCTTGCCACCGCCGGCATCAGCGCTGGCGTCGCCGCCGTTGATCGGGTCGACGTTACCGCCATCGCCGGTGTTGCCCGCGTCGTCCGTGCTCGTGAAAACCGAGTTCGAGCACGCAGCCGTGAGGACCATCGCGAGACCGAGACCGAGATGAGTACGCATGGGGAAAAGCTCCTTCTGCGACCCTTTCGGGCACGGGCGCCGCGAGTTGCGTGAAATCGGCTATCGTCCCCACACATGCGTTTGGCCGACACGATTGGCCGGTTCGCCTCGCGCGTCGAGGTCGCTCTCGCAGGCGCCGACGATCGATTGCGCGAAGGCGAAGAGGCGCTCGCGCGTGGCGACGCGATGCGCGCGCGCGCCTCGGCGCACGCGGTGCTCGCGGTGGTGCCGGGCTCGGTGATCGCGCTCGCGCTCCTCGCCGACGCGTGCGAAGCCGCGGGGCTCGACGCGGAAGCGCATCTCACGCTCGAAGAGCTCGCGACGCGTGCGCCGTCGCGCGCGGAGGTTTGGCTCAGGCTTGGGCGCGCGCGGCAGCGAACATCGGCGAACGGTGAAGACGTGCGTGATGCGTTCGTGCGCGCGCTCGCTGTCGCGGAGCCTGGAAGCGAAGAGCGCACGAGCGCGCTCGTCGAGCTCGCGGATTTGGATTTGCGCGCGGGTGATGGTCCGCGCGCAGAGCTTTGGCTCGAGCGTGCGCCGCAGGACAAGAGCACGGCGCGCGCGCTTCGCCGCGCGGAAGCGCGCCTCTTGCAAGGCGACGCGCGCGGCGCGATTGCGCGATTGCGCGAAGTGGAGATCGATCCAACCGACGGACGCGCGGCCCTCGCGATGGGACGCGCGCTCGCGCTCGCCGGTGACTCGGCGGCGTTCGCGCCGCTCGTGCGCGCGTGGGTGCTCGATGCGCCCGGCGCGAGCGAAGCGCTCTCCGGGACGCTCGCGTGGATTCCGAGCGACGACGCGACGCGCGCGCGCGTGCAGACGGTCGTGGACGCGAAGAACGAAACGGGGCTCGCGCGGTGGCGCGCGGCGTTCGCCCGCGCCGAAGGGAAACGCGACGAAGCGCGCCGCGCGCTCGCGGACGCCGTGGCCGGCGGCGACAAGACCGCCGCGCGACCGCTGCTCGATGCCGCGCTCGATGACGGAGACGATGCGTCGATCGCGATCGCGCTCGGCGCGCTGGACGATGTGCACGACGCGGAGGTCGAGGAAGCGCGCGTCGTCGTCGTCGCAGCGGCGCGCGATCCCTCCGCGAAGCTCGACGACCTGAGGCGGGTCGGCGTGCCGCGCGTTCGCGCGCTCGCAAAGAAACGCGCGCGCGAAGTGCTCGCGCAATGGGTACCCGCGGATGGGCGCGCGTCGTGGGATGCGCTCCTCGCGCGTCTCGATGCGCACGCGCGCGAGCTTCACGATCTCGCGAGCATGTCGTCGATCGCCGCGCTTGCGCGGGAGCGCGTTCGGCCGGTGCGGCTCGCGATCGTCGGCGAGTTCAACGCGGGCAAGAGCACGTTCATCAACGCGCTCGTCGGCGCGGACGTCGCGCCGACCGGGGTCCTCCCGACGACCGCGACGCTCCATCTTCTTCGCTATGGACCCGATCCGATCGCGCGGATCGCGCTCGCGAACGTCGCACAAGACGCGCCGAGCGAGCGCATCGTGCCTTCGTCGGATTTGCGCAAGGCGCTCGTGTCGATCGATCCAGCGAACGTCGAGCGCGTCGAGATCCTCCAGCCCATCGCGTTTCTCACGCGCGTCGAGATCCTCGACACGCCCGGCTTCAACGCTCCGGACGCATCGCACACGCGAGCCGCGCGGAGCGCGTTCGAAGACGCTGACGTTCTCGTGTGGTTGCTCGACGCGGGACAACCGCTCAAACAAAGCGAACGCGCGATCCTCGAGGAGGCCAAGGCGCTCTCGCTTCCCGTGCAGATGCTCGTGAACAAAGCGGACCGCTTGAAGCCCGATCAAGTCGAGCGCGTCCTCGACATGGTTCGCGATGCGCTCGGCGAGGTGGGCCTCGCGTCTCTCGCGCCGCCCATCGCGCTGAGCGCGCGGCTCGCGCTCGCGGGAAAGCTCGGTGACGCGACGTCGCTCGAAGCATCCGGATGGGCCGCGGTGCAGAAGCTCCTCGACGAGACGATCGTCGCGCGCAGCGACGCGCTCAAGGAGCGCGCGCTTCGCAGGCGTTGCGCGAAAATCGTCGACGCGCTGTCGATGGTCGTCGCGCGTTCCGCGGAGACCGAAGACGCAGCGCGCGCAGAGACGGAGCGCGCGCGTCGCGAGCTCGCTGCGGCCGCCGCGCGACTCGACGCGGACGCATCGAAGACCGCCGCTCGCATCGCAGAGGACCTTCCGCAAGATGCGCTCGCGCGCGATCTCGCCCTCGTCGTCACCGGACGCGACGCAGCGCGCATCGCGACCGACGACGTGCTCGCGCGCTATCGCGTCGAGCGCGCGGTGTTTCATTTCGCGGGTCCCCTCGCCGCCGCGCTCGCGCGCGAAGCCAACGTCGGGCTCGGCGCGAACACCTGGCGCGCGATTGCCCGTGCGTCCGTGCGCGCCGCCGCGCTCGCGAGCGCCGACGCGGTCGCACCCGCCGCCACGCGCGCCGCGCTCGCATCCGTCGTCGAAGATTCTCGGCGCGCGCGCAGTCGCGGAGCCATCGCCCCCGCGCGCACGCGGTCTTGCCGCGGAGCTCGACGAGCTACGCAGCCTCCTCAGTTAGCCATTCCTCGCGCGACCAGGCTTGGTCGCGCGATGTGACTAGAGCTTCCAGCCGCACGCGTCGTCCGCCGACTCGAGCGACGTCTCGAGCGACGTGAAATCGCTCGAGGTGCCGGGCGTGCAGAAGTCGTCTTTGTAGTCGACGGTGTCTCCCACGACGCCGTTCTCGCTGCAGACGCATTTGCCGTCGTTCGCGGAGCAGTCGAGCTTCACGCCGACGTTGGTCCCCACGCACTGCGCCGTGAGAATGCACGTTGGCGCGGTGCCTGTGCGGCCGCCCGACGGACACTCGTCGACGATCTTCGTTTTGTTGCAGGCCCCCACGAGCGGGACGACGAGAACCACAGCGATGGCCGCGATAGCGAGACGCATGAGGCAGGTTCGTACGGCAAATGCGGCGGCGTCGTCAAGGACGCGATATGCTTCTTTCATGCGCGGTCGCGTCGTCTTCATTGCAGCGATCGCGACGGCGCTCTCGTTCGTGTCGGAGGGGCCGTCGCAGGCCGATCCCATCTTGGGCATCGGGAGCGGCGACGCGCTCAGCTTGCAGGCCGATCAGCTCGACATCGACGTGTCCGCGGGCGATGCCGTGCTCACGGGCAACGTGACGCTCGCGAAAGGCGACTTGAAGGTCGCGTGCCCGCGCATCGAGATGAAATTCGACAACTCGCCCCACGTGAAGTGGGCGCGCGGATCGGGCGGCGTCGCGGCCGACGTGCGCGGCGTTCACGCGGAAGCGCCCGAGGTGGAGCTCGATCTCGCGAAGCAAGTCCTCGAGCTCCGCGGCGGCGTGCGCCTCACGCGCGGACAAGGTTGGCTCCAAGCCGATCGCGCAACGATCAACATCGACACCGCGAAGGTGACGATGAGCCAAGTCAAAGGCTCCGTGCCGGTGCCGTCGAACAAGTAGACGATGGACGCGCTGCTCGAAGGTCGCGCGCTCCGTGTCGTGCGCGGCGGAAAGCTCTTGCTCCGCGACGTCGACGTCAGCGCACACGCCGGCGAAGTGCTCGGCGTGCTCGGCCCATCGGGCGCCGGGAAATCCACCTTGTTCCGCGTCCTCGTCGGCGAGATCTCGCCCGATTCGGGATCCGTGCATTATGCAAACAGAGACGTGACGCGCGAGCCGATGTGGATCCGCGCGCGCGCCGGGCTCGGTTACGTGCCGCAAACGCCGAGCGTTCTTCTGGATCTCACGGTGCGAGAGAACATCGCGACGTTCCAGCGTGTCGCGCTCGGCGAAACGCGCGACGTCGACGCGGCGGCCAAGCGCGTCGACCTCGGCGAGAAGCTCGACGTGCGCGCCGGCAACTTGAGCGCGGGCGAGCGGAGGCGGCTCGAGCTCGCGCGCGCGATCACGCGCGAGCCGAAGGCGCTCATCTGCGACGAGCCGTTCGCCGGCGTCGATCCCGCCGGAGCGGCGCGTCTCGGCGAGCTCCTCCGCGCGCTCGCGAAAGAAAAAGACGTCGCCGTCGTGCTCGCGGATCATCACGTCGCCGAGGCGCTTCGCGTGTGCGACATGGCATCGCTCCTTCTCGACGGCGCGATCGCGCTCACCGAAAAACCGGGGGCGTTCGAAGCGCACGAGCTGGTCCGTGGCCGTTACCTCGGCACATGGAACGGGCCCGATCGCGATTGATTCGGATCGTGCTAAATCATGCCGCGTGAATCTCGACGTTCTCTTCGAAGGTGAAATCGACGTGCCGCGGCTCGCGGAGGTGCTCGATGGGCTCGGTCACCCCGGGCGGCTCGCGACGATCCGCGCGTGGACGCACGATCACCAATCGCGCCTCTACGAAGCCGTGAAGGACTTCAAGCCGCTCACGCTCGAGCATTTCGTTCCGCCCGACGTCGCGCCGCTCACCGAAGTGATTCATTGGGGCAAGAACTCGCTCCCCGCGTTCACGCATTTCCAAAAACGATTTTGCCGGCCGAAGGACGACGACAAACGCCTCTTCGGTTACAACGACAACCAAGAAGGCAAACACCAGTTCGCGACGGGACCTGGTTACTTCGTCGTTCACTCGCCGGATCGCGCAGAAGCGGTCACCGGCGAGATCGACATCGACTACTACAAGCTCCCCGAGACCAAGCCCGATGCGTGGCCCGCGATCAAACCGAACGAGTCGGGCCTCAGCCGATTCATCTACGCGCACATGATCGACGTCATGCGCGGCATTTCGAATCACGTGTCGATCGGTCGCGCGTTCAAGGGTGGGAAGTTCATCGACGCGTATTTCGTTCTCTGCCGGGAAGATCGCGGTCTCATCCCCGGAAGCGGGGGCCCCGGGCCTTCGTGAGCGACGCGTACGCGTTGCACGTGCACGCGCGCGTGCGGGACGTTCCGCGCGAGACGTGGGATGCGTGCGTCGGCGAAGCGGGCTCGCCGTTCGTCGAGCACGCGTGGCTCGATTGCTTCGAAGAAGCAGGCTGCGTCGGCGGCGAGACGGGCTGGACGCCCGCGCACCTCGCGCTTCATCAGGGAAAAGATCTCGTCGCGGTCGCGCCGGCGTATTTCAAGACGAACAGCGAGGGCGAGTTCGTGTTCGATTGGGCATGGGCGGATCTCGCGAGGCGCATGGGGCTTCGTTATTACCCGAAGCTCCTCATCGCATCGCCGTTCTCTCCCGTGACCGGCGAGCGCGTGCTCGTCGCGCCTGGTCGCGATCGCGAGGAGGCCACCATCGCGATGGCAACGGCGGTGCGCGCGCTCGCGCAAGAGTCGAAGGCGTCGTCCGCGCACGCGCTCTTCGTTCGCGAGGAGGAAGCGAAGCTCTGGGAGCAGGCGGGCTACTCGCGCCGCGCGAGCGTGCAGTATCACTGGTCGAATCGCGGGTATCGCACGTTCGACGATTTCATCGCGACGTTCAAATCGAAGCGGCGCAATCAAATCCGTCGCGAAGCCGCGCAGCCGGCGAAAGACAACGTGCGCATCGAGACGCTGACGGGCGATCGCATCACGCCCGACATCGTCACGGCGATGTTCCGCTTCTATCGCAGCACGGTCGACAAGTTCACGTGGGGTCGCCGTTACCTCAATCGCAAATTCTTCGATCTCGTCGTCGATCGATTTCGCGATCGCCTGATGTGGGTGGTCGCGTTCGAAGGCGACACGCCGCTCGCCGGCGCGTTCAATTTGGAAAAAGGCGACGCGCTCTACGGCCGCTATTGGGGCGCGACGCGCGACCTACCCTTTTTGCATTTCAACGTCTGCTACTACCACGGCATTCGTCACTGCATCGAACGCGGCCTCCAGCGCTTCGAGCCCGGCGCGGGCGGCGAGCACAAGCTCGCGCGCGGGTTCGACCCGACGATCATGCATTCCGTTCACGATGTGCAGAATGCACGCTTCCGTCACGTCATCGACGACTTCTTGCTCCGCGAACGCGCCGCGATCGAACACTTCGTAGCCACCGGCGGCGAAGAGGAGGATTAACCGCCAAGACGCCAAAACGCCAAGACGAGAAGTTTTGGGTGAAGATTCACACCCAACTCTGTTTTGGCGTCGTGGCGTCTTGGCGGCTAACTCTTGAATGAGTCTTTTGCGGCGCGGAGGGCGCCGAAGGCGGACGCGTCGGGGGCGCGCATGAAGACGTTGATTTGTTTTTCGGTCGCGATCGTCGACGGGACGGACGGGACGTGCATATTCTCGACGGCGCGGCGGATGTCTTCGTTCGTCGGCTCGGTGTGCGCGGCGAAGCGGAGGTTCGCGGCGGTGTACTCGTGGCCGCAGTAGACGCGCGTCGCGCCTTGCAGCGCGGCGAGCTTCGCGAAGGACGCGAACATCATCTCGGGTGTGCCCTCGAAGAGTCGACCGCAGCCCGCAACGAAGAGCGTGTCGCCCGTAAACACCGCGGGCGACGCGGATTCGTTCGCGAGGACGTACGCGATCGCGCCCGTCGTGTGCCCGGGGATGTGCAGAATGGAGACGTCGATCTCGCCGAGCCGGAAGCGGTCGTTCTCCTCGAGAAAACGCGTCTGCCCGGCGATGCGGCCCTTGTCGGACGCATGGCCGCATACGTCGCGAATCGCAAAATGCGCGATGAGCTCCTCGTTGCCGCCGACGTGATCCCAGTGGTGGTGCGTGTTCCAAATTGCTTCGGGCGTGACGCCCGCGCGCTTCGCCGCGTCGATCACGGGCGCGGCCTCCGAGGGATCGACGACGGCGCAGCGCTTCGTTCGATCGCACACGACGAGGTACGCGTAGTTGTCCTTCAAGCACGGGATCGGCGTGATCATTCGGTACCTCCATCGAGCTCTGCTTTGTGCGTGCCCCAGAGACAACCCTCTTTGCAGCTCGTCGCGGGCACTTCGGTCACGGTTTTTCCGAACGCGCGAAGGCGCTTCGTCATGTCGTCGAATACCTCGCCGCTCTGAATCGGTTTTTTTTCGTCGGGGTCGGCGGCGAGATCGAACACCTGCGGGTACTCCTGCGCGCCGAAGACGATCACTTTGTTCGTGCCGTGGATGAGAGCGCGGCGTTTGTCGTTGTCGCTCGTCTTCGGCAAGTCGACGACGACGTCGCGCTCTGCGGCAGCGCCGCCGAGAATTTCCGGGACGAGGCTCTTGCCGGAGAACGTCGCCTCCGCCGGGACGCCCATGAGGTCGAGCATCGTCGGCGCGATGTCGATCGCGCTCCGCGACGCTTCCACTTTGCTCGGTGCGATTCCCGGCACGACGAAGAACAGCGGCACGCGCACGAGCGGCTCCCATAGCTCGAAGCCATGACGAAACTGGCCGTGCTCGCCGAAGACCTCGCCGTGATCCGCCGTGACGACGATCACCGTGCGCGATGCCCACGGTTTCTGCGCGATGAAGTCGAGCAGCTTTCCGATCCACTTGTCCGTGTATGTGATCTCGCCGTCGTAGAGATCGCGCGTGGTCTTGCCCCAATCGATCCCCTCGTGCGTCATGTACATGTCGTGCGGATCGAGGAAGTGGAACCACGCGAAGAAGTGCTCTTGATCGAATTTCGGATCGGAGAGAAGGCGCTCGGCGATCGGCTCGAGATCTTGCGACGTGACGTTCTCGTCGGTGAGCTGGTTCCATTTCAAATTCGGGACGACCTCGTACGAGTCGAATCCCTGCGAGAAACCCGCGTCTTTGAAGTACCCGTGCGCGTGTGCGGCGACCGTGTGCACGCCGGCCGATTGCAGCACCTCGGGGAACATGAGGTTCTCCTTCGCGTATGCGCTGAAGAAATATCCGTCGCGCTTCATCTCGCTCGGGAGCTTGCCGCCGAGAAACCCGCCGAGGCTCATCGACGTGTACGAGCTCATCGAGTACGCGTGCGTGTAGACGACGGCGCGCGCGGCGAGCTTCGTCAGGTTCGGCGCGATGTCGCGCGGGTAGCCGGTCCACGGCATGTCGGCGCGCAAGCAGTCGACCGAAATGAGAACGACGTTGGCGTTCTTCGGAATGCTCGGCGCGGCGGCGGCGGCTTCCGCTTTGGAAGCGTCCACCGCCGCGCTCGTGACCGCGGGTTTGTTCTCTTGCGGCGGCTTGTCCTTCGAACAAGCCAGCATCAACCCTCCCACGAGAAGGAGGAGGTTCCTCATCACTCCAAAAAGACGCGCATGAACGACACCGCGTCACCGGCTTGAACGAGCGTGACGTTGCCCGTGTAATCGATCGTCGCGGCGGTCGAGTCGGCGACCGGGAACGCTTTGACGGTGCAGCCGGCGGGCGGCGTCACCGTGATGGCGCTGTACGACGCGGTCGGTTGGAGGTTGTAGATGATCGCCGACGGGAGAAGCTTGTCGGTGACGGACGTCGCGTTCGTGTCCGGGAGCGCGGGGCTTCCGCCGAAGTAGATCAGCGTGACGGGGCTCGCGCCTGCGTCGCTCGTGCCTGCATCGCCTTGCGGCAAACCGGGGACGGAGATCGTCGCGCCCGTCGCCGACGTGCACGCGCCCGTCGCGATGACTTGCACGCTGAGCACGGCGAGCGTCGCGTCGGGCTTCGGCGTGAGGATCGATTCGAGGAGCCCTTGCGTCCCCGCGGAGACGAACGACGTCTTGCCGCGCACCGCGTCGCCCGTGAGCTTCCACTCCTGCTCTTCGAGACCGATGTACGCCTTGCCGGCGTCCGCGCCTGCAGCGAGCGACATCGTGTACGGCGTGTTCTGCGGGACTTTGAGCGAGTAGTTGCCTTTGTCGTCGGTCGTCGCAGTCGAGGTGCCGCCCGCGTAGGTCGCGGTGACGATCACGTCGAAGACGCCGTTCTGATTGTCGTAGTCGATGATGGTGCCCGTCTGCGTGTACGTGCTCGCGCCGCCGTCGCCGCCGCCGCTGTCCGTCCCGCCGTCGCCGTTGCCGTTGTTGTTGCTGCACGCCGCGAGGAGAACGAGCGCACAAAATTCGAATCGTTTGCATTCTACACCTATCTAAAAAGGAACTACTCGATCGCGATGCCCAGCTTCTCGCGGATCGCGAAGTATTCCTCGCTGACGCCGAAGAGCACGGCCTCCTTCATGCGTTCTTTGCCGGGGATGCTCGCGGCGTCTTCCGTGGCGCGAATGACCTCGGTGGCGAGCTGCAGATCGTGCGCGAGGAGGAAGCCGGCGCGATCGGCGGTGAGATCGATCGACGAGACCCACTTCTTGAGGTCGAGCGCGCCGCCCGCTTGGAGGAGCTTCGAGACGAGGCTCGCGAGGCGCTCTCGTGTGCACGCCCTCGAAATCGCGGCTTCATCGCGGCCATCGCTTCGTCGACCTGACCCTGCGAGATCCGGCGCGACCGGGAACTGCGGCACGCTCGATCTTGATCGCCGCGAACAGCCACGCCTTCAGGCCGGTGCCCGTCGGCACGAGGTGACGCACGTAGTAGCCCGGCGGAAGTACGTGAGGTGGCGCCCGCGCGACGAACGCCATCGCCTGCGTCGGAACTTGCGCCTCGAACGCCGCGCGCCCGAGGACGATCGCCGGCGTGTGCGCGTGGAGGAAGCCGAGGCCGCTCGGATCGTTCGGATTCTGGAAGACGAGCGGCGCCGGCCTGCATCCCGAGCACGCCCTTCACGTAATAGAGCGTCTGCGACACCGGGATACGGATGGAGCGACGGATCGATCGCGTAGCGCGGATCGTAGCCGATCGCTTCGAGCGGCTGCGTGCGCGCGCGGATGATCGTCGGCTGGATCATCGCGAAGATGCGCGTGAGGAGCGGCTCGTCGTCGACGTGCGCGAGCTTGCGCCAGTCGTCTTCGGTCATCACGGCTTGCGCGGGGGCCGCGTTGTCCGCGCGGTGGCGTGTAGAAGCGCTCTTCGTCGGGCTCGGCGAGGTTGAGCACGCTGAGCGCCTGGCAGAGGCACCACGCGGCGTCCGCGCGCTTCGCTTCGGTGTAGAGGCGGCGAAGGAGCTTGTAGCTCTCGACGCGGTACGGATTGCGCCGGAGGATCTGCGCCTGCGCCTTGACCGCCTTGTCGAGGTACTGCGTCGACGTCGCTCGCGTAGAGCTCCGCGAGCGTCTCGCCGCGCTCGTTGTTCTCCGGATCGAACGCGTGCGCCGCTTCGTACGCGTCGATCGCCATCTCCGGCTCGTTCAAGAACTTCTGATAGAGCTCGCCGAGCTGGTCGAGGATCTCGCGGAATCTCCTCGCGATCTTGCGCGTCTTTCGCGTGATCGAGCTGCATCTTGAGGAGCGCTCGACGCCGTCGTGGTCGCCCTTTTTGCGTGCGAGCTCGATGAGCTTCGTCGATCGCCTTCGCAAGCGAGGGGTCGGACTCGAGGGCGCGCTCGTAGTACTCGATGCGCCTCGTCGACGTCGCCGATCTGCTTGCTGCGAGCTACGTCGCCGCGGTATGCATGTACTTCGCGCGCTGCTTCGGGTCCTCGACGAAGTCGGCGAGGCGCAAGACGACCTCGACGAGCTTCGCCCAGTCCTTCTCTTCCGAGTAGAGCTGCATCAGCTTCGTGAGGAGCTTGCGATCGTCGGGCCGTCTCTTCGAGCGCGGCGGCGTACGTCTTCGACGCGCGCGCCGCGATCGGAGAGCTTCTGGAGACTCGACGTCGCCGATCTCGAGCAGGAGCTCGAAGCGCTCCTGGCCGCTCGCGACCTCGAGGCGCCGGCGCTTGGATGCGGACGACCTCGCTCCCAGCTCCCCTTCTCCTCGTAGACGCGAGCGAGCGCGCGGAGCGGCAGCGGGCTCGACGGGATCGAAGTCCGCGGCTTCGCGCAGCGGCTCGATCGCCGCGTCGAGCTCGCCGCGCGTCGCGCGGACTCGCCGAGGCCGTAGAGCGCCTCGGCGCGCTCGTCGTCGCGACGATGCTCGTGCCGCATCGCTCGAGAGAAGCTCCTCGTACATCTTCTTCGCGGTCTTCGGGTCGCCGTGCTCGAAGACGACCTTCGCCGCGCGAGCGAGCGCCGTCGACGTCGTCCGGCGCGAGCTTCTGCAGCGTCTCGACGGCGGCGAGCCGGATGCGCGGGTGCGTCGCGATCGCGACGCGACGCGCCGTCGGCCCGCGTGCCTCGGCGGCCGTCGAGGTCCGGCGAGCGACCGGCAAGACGGCGGCATCGACGGGCGGCGCGACGAGGCTCGCTTGCCGAGCGCCTCGATGAAGCGCACGAGCACGCGGACGCCGTCGTCCTTCGCGAGCGCGCCGACGCGGCCGACGAGCGACTCGTAGTCCTTGCTCGCCTCGATGAAGCGCTGCGCTTCGTACGCGATGTCGCCGAGGACGAGCTGCGCTTCGGGGTTCGTGCGCGTCGAGCTCGATCGCGCGCTTCGCGGACGTTTCGGCCTTCGCGTCGTCCTGCATGAGCTGATTGCGCTGCATCTTCGCGAGCTCCGCGTGGAGGCGCGCCTTCGCGAGGTTCGCCCTCGGCGACCTGCGAGCTCGCGCTCGAGGAGCGTCGACGACGCTCGACGCGTCGCCGCGCTGCACGTACGCCTCGCGCAGCGCGGCCGACGCGGCGGTGTCCTTGCGGGTTCGCTTCGAGCGCGAGCTTGTAACGCTCGATCGCGCCGTCGCGATCGCCGCGCGTCTCGAGGAGCTTCGCGGCGCGCATCCACTGCTCGGCCTTCGCCTCCGGCGTGGCCGCCTTCGCTGCGAGCGCCTCGATCGCGCGCTGAGCGCGGCGTGCGCGTCGCCGGTCATCTCGCGCAGGCGCGCGAGCGCTTCGAGCGCGCCGGCGTGACCCGGCGAGCAGCTCGAGCACTTGCTCGTAGGCTTTCGTCGCGCGCTCGGGCGAGCCGATCTGCTCGGCGAGCATGCGCGCGCGCTGCACGATGAGCTCGACGCGGCGCGGCTCGTCGTGGTCGCGCGCCGCGTGCTTCTCGTAGAGCTTCACGGCTCTTCCCAGCGTGACCGAGCGCGCGGTAGTGACGCGCGAGCGCGGTGAGCGCGCGTCGTTCGCACGGATCGAGCGCGAGGATCGCCTCGAGGCACTCGCCGCCTTCGCGTGATCGAGGAACTCCTCGTCGTGGAGCGCCGCCATGCGCTCGTAGAGGTTGATCTTCTGGCGCGGCGTCGCGGCGACCGCGACCTGCCGCTCGAGCTTCTCGAGCAGCTCGCGGTAGCGCCCGGTGCGGTTGTAGATGCGATCGAGCCCTTTGAGCGCCGTTGAGGTTCGTCGGATCGATCGCGAGCACCGCCTCGTAGCGCCGCGTCGCCTCGGGCAGATCGTCGAGCTTGTCCTCGTAGACCTCGGCGAGCTTGCACGAGCGCCTCGGCGCTCCTCGCGCGCCGCGCGCGCATCGCGCGCCCTCGAGGAGCGTCGCGAGCTTCTGGAAATCGCCGTTCCGCTCGGCGATTCGCGCGAGCGCGTCGCCCGCGCTCGCGTGGCCCGGGATCCTCGGCGAGCACGGCCTCGTAGAGCTCTGCGCGCGCGCGACGTCGTTGAGCGCGTCTCGAAGAGCTCCGCCGCCTCGGCGCGCAGATCGCGCGCGCGCGGGCGAGCTCGCGCCGCGTCGGCGCGCTGCAGGAGCGCGCGACGAGCTCCGGCCATTGCTGCGCGCGGCGGTAGATCATGGTGAGCCCCTCGAGCGCGAGCTCGTTCGCCGGATCGCTCGCGAGGATCTGCTGGAACGCCATGAGCGCGAGATCCGCGCGGCCGACCTTCGTGCTCGTACCAGCGCCCGACGCGCGCGAGGAGCGCAGTGCGCTCTCGCCGGTGAGAGCGTGTCGCCCTTGACCGCCTCGGTCATCGTGCGCGAGCATCTCGTTCCAGCGCTCGCCTTGCCTGCCGGCGAGCCGCTCGACCTCGGCCGCGTAGCTCTTCGTCGCGTCGGCACCTCGCAGAGCGCTTGCGTGTACGCGACGAGCGCTTGCTCGGCGTCGTCGAGCTCGCTCGCGTAGAGGCGACCGATCTCGGCCATGATGCGCGCGCGCTCCTCGCCGGGCGCCGCCTTCTCGCTGCGCGTCGAGGAGCATCTCGACGATCTCCTCGTACTTGCCGAGCGCCTTGCGGACCTCTTCGAGCGCGACCGGCGCGATCTCGTCGTCGGGATCGAGCTCGACGATCTCCGCGTACATCTCCTCGGCGTGCTGCTTGTCCTTCCCTGCGCTGTCGTAGATGCGCGCCGCGCGAAAGAGCAGGCGCTTTTTCGTCTCGTTGTCGTCGTCTTCGTCGTGCCCGTCGACTTGCGCGGCCGCGGCGTCGCGAACGCCTCGGCGATCTGCGCTCGGCGTCGCGCGCCTTCGTCGACCGCTTTCTCGAGCGCGATCGCCGCCTCCGAGTCGTCGGGCGCCGCGACGAGCATGTCGACGAGCTCGTCGACCTTCTCTTCGGGCGCGACCTGCGCGGCGCCGCATCGTCGTCGACGGGCGGCCGAGGCGACTCGAGCGCCTCGAGGAGCGCGCCGGCGTCCTTCGGGCGCGCGCGGGATCCTTCGCGAGCAGCGAGAGGACGAACGTCGTCGACCTCTTTCGTGACCCAGCCGCGCGGCGCCTTCGCGCTCGGCGGCTCGGGCTCTCGGCGAGGTGCGCGAACGCCGCGTCGGTCGGCGTTGTCCGCGCTGAACACCGGCTTGCCGCTGAGAGAGCTCGTAGAGCATCGCGCCGAACGCGTAGACGTCGGTGCGCGCGTCGGCCGGCTGGCCGCGCACTTGCTCCGGCGCGATCGTCTTCGGCGATCCGATAGACCGCGAGGAGCCCGATGTGCCGCGTTGCGCGCCGTCGCAGACGCGGGCGCAGACGATCGCCGCCGAAGTCGATGAGCACGACCGTGCACGCGACTGCGCGTCGGCGCCGCGCATCGACGAGCGACGTGCTCCAGCTTCGAAATCGCCGTGCGTCGAGCTGCGCTTTGTGGAGCGCGGCGAGCGGCTCGAGGATCGCCGCGGAGGAGCGGCTTCGAAGCTCGTTGATGTGCGACGGGCCCGTGCGCGCGAAGCGCGCGGAGAGCGGCTGCGCGTCGATGTGCTCGTACGCGACGTAGAAGATCGCCGTCGCCGCTCGCCGGCGTCGAGGTTCTTCGGGAGCCCTCGTGCTCGACCGTGGCGACGAGGCGATTCGCGGTGAGGAAGCGATTGCACCGCGCGTCGATCGCGCGCGGCCTCGCGACGCAGCATCTTCAGCATGTACGTCGCGTCGTTCTTCTTCGCGAGGTAGACGACGCCCGATGCTCCGTCGCGCGACTTCTTGCTCGATCGTGTACGCGCCGACGCTTGCCGGCAGCGAGCTCGTCTCTGCCGAGCAGCGCACGCGATGTCGCGCACGCGCGGGTCGACCTCGCGTTGCGTGACGCAAGATGACGTCGACGAGCGCTTCGATGCGTTCGCCGTCGACGCATCGCTCGGTGAGCGCCCGCGCGAAGCTCGCCTTGGCGTCGCCGCTTCGACGTCTTCGGATCGAGTCCGAGCGAGGTTCGCGACGCTCATCGACGTCATTCTTCGAGCGAAAAGAGGCGCTCGAGCTCACCGCGCAGAATGTCGATGTCGGTCATGGCTGGACACGGACACCGCGGGGGTTGAGTGACGTTACCGGAGACCACGGGATTACACGCAAGACGCAGAGTGTCGTTCCGGTACGTGGCGGCGCTGCGTCACGGAACTCGTGAGCGGTCGCGCGATGAGACTAATGTCCGTGCTTCGCGCGTCAGGCCGGGGTGTGCCGGGTCGCCGGGCTCGTGGCGGGGGTTCGCCGTCTTCAGCGGCCGTCGCGTGCGGGGAAGCTCAGGAGCAAGTCCTTGTCGTAGATGAACTGCTCGCGCGAGTCGTACGGCGCTGCGTGCGCGCCCGTGTCCATGCGGATCGCGTCGCACGGGCACGCCTCGACGCAGTAACCGCAGAAGATGCAGCGGAGCTCGTCGATGACGAATCGCACCGGGTAACGCTCGTAGCCGCGGCGCTTGTCGCCCTCGGCGTACTCGCCGGCTTCGATGTAGATGCACTGCGCCGGGCACGCCGTCGAGCAGCAGAGGCACGCGACGCAGCGCGGGCTCCCGTCGTCGCGCTGCGTGAGGCGGTGCACGCCGCGGAAGCGCTCCGGGTACGGCCGCTTCTGCTCGGGGTACGAGATCGTCGTGATGCCGTCTTCGAACGTCTCGAGGACCGGATCGGGCGTCTCGCCGCGCATCATCTCCTTCGTGTTCTTGAAGAAGTGGCGCATCGAGACGCCGAGCCCGGCGACGATCGCGGGGATGTAGCTCTGCGTCGTCGCGGTGTGCGGCTCGTGCTCGACGACGACGGCGTTCATCGGTGAAGCGGGCTTTTTCGGAAAGGCAGTTTCCCATGATCGCTCAGGCCTGCATCGGTGTGACTGGGCGTTCCGCCGGTCTTCGCGGCGACTGCTTCGCGCTGCGGTGCCGACGACGAGCGGGCGGCGCGGGCGCTTCGTGAAGAATCCGATCGCGAGCTTGACGACGGCGTACGTCATCGACGGCGGCGATGAGCGCTTGCGTGACTTCCGCGGCGACGTCGAGCGCCGTTCCACACGCCCGACACCGGCGCGGTCGATCGCGAGGTACACGACGCCCGTGACGAGCATGTTGCCGAGCGACGAGCGGCAGGAGCACGCGCCAGCCGAGCTTCTGCAGCTGGTCGTAGCGGAAGCGCGGCAAGCTCCAGCGGATGATCGCCTGGAACCAGCAGACCGCGCCGACTTTGCCGAAGAACGCGAGGACGCTGACGATCGTCCATCCAGATGTGCGGGATGACTTGGTGCACGAGGATCGCGTCGCCGAATCGATCGTCACGCCGTCGCGGTGGAGGAACGGAAGCTCCCAGCCGCCGAGGAAGATCGTGACGAGCAGCATCGAGCTCGTGACGACTTCCATGTACTCGGCGAAGTAGAACATGCCGAACTTCATGCCCGAGTACTCGGTGAAGTACCCGGACACGAGCTCGCTCTCCGCCTCGGGCAGGTCGAATGGGATGCGCTTCGTCTCGGCGACGGCCGCGGTGAAGAAGAGGAAGAACGCGAGGGGCTGGACGAAAATTCCCCACGCGTGCTCGCCCTGCCAGCGCACCATGTCGTCGAGGCGGATGCTTCCGTAGATCATCATCGTGCCGATGAGCGTGAGGCCCATCGCGACTTCGTACGAGACCATCTGGCTGCGGCGCGGAGCGCGCCCATGAGCGAATACTTGTTGTCGCTCGACCATCCGGCGATCGCCGCGCCGACGATGCCCTGCCCCGCGAGCGCGAAGACGTAGAGGATGCCGACGTTGAGCGGCGAGACCATCATGTCGACCGAGCTCGCTTGCGCGCCGCACAGGCCGAAGCGCGGAACGACGGGCCATACCCAGCCGCCGTCGCTTGCGGTGCGCATCACTTCGCGGAGGCAGAGCGTGTCGCCGAACGGGATCACCGCGACGAGCGCCATGACGGGCATCATCGAGAGGATCGGCGCGAGGCTGAAGAGGACTTTGTCGGCGCGCGGCGGCTGGAAGAATTCTTTCGTGAAGAACTTGAGGCCGTCAGCGCCGACGTGAAGGAGACCGGCGAGACGGATCTCGCGGCCGAAGATTTTGATGAGCGCGCGGTTCGGGCCGACGCGATCCTGCATCATCGCGCCTTGGCGGCGATCGAGCCACGTGAGCACGGCCGCCATGTTCACGACGAAGCCAATCATGACGAGGATCTTGATGAGGGCCCAGACGAGCTGCGTTCCGCTCATGATCAGACCGCCTGCGTCGCCGTCGTGGGGAGCACGCCGGGTTCGTTCGAGGTTGCGACGTCGAGCTTGCTGACGGACGTCTTTCAGCTTCGACCACGTCGCCTCGTGACCGAGCGCCTTCGCGATGTCGGCGAGATGCAGCAGCGCTTGCTTGGACGCGCCTTGCGGCTCGATCGCCTTCTCCGAGATTTGCTTGATGCCCTTCGCGTTGACGTACGTGGCGCTCTGCTCGGCCCACGACGTCGCGGGGAGCACGACGGTCGCCGCGGATGCGAACGGGGACTCGTGCGTCGCGATGACGACGAGCGCTTCGAGCTTGCCGAGCTTCTCGCCGACGTCACCGACGGATGCTCCGAGAGCGATCACGTGGCGCACCGAGCCCGCCTCGACGGCCGCGAGGAAATCCGTCCAGGATTTCGCGTTCGGCGCGACGAGCTTCACGCCTGCCGCGTTCGAGTTCTTGTCCACGTGAATCAAGATGTCGTCGCGATCACCGGGCGGCGCCGCAGCGACGAACGCGCTCTCCGCGCCGAAGAGCTTGCCGAGCTCCGCGAGCGCCCAGTTGTCCTCGAGCGATGCTTGCGCGGAGTGGACGATCGCGATCGACGTGTGCGGCACGCCCTCGAACGCCTTCTTCACCTTGTCGAGGGCCTTCGCGTTCGATGCGGCTTTGCCCGACACGCGCGCGTCGACGAGGCGGCCTTCGTGCGCGCTCGTGTAGCTCATCATGCCGTGGTCGCACATCCAGAACTTGTTGACGGCTTCGTTCTCGCGCGGGCGATAACGCTCGACCTTGTTGTAACGCGGATCGAAATCGAGCCACGCGTTGCAGCCCGTCGCGCAGCCCTGGCACACGCTCTTCGAGCCGCGCAAAAACCAAACGCGCGCCTTGAAGCGGAAGTCCTTCGTCGTGAGCGCGCCGACCGGGCACACGTGCTCGGTCATGAACGTGTAGTTGCCTTCGAGCTTGCGGCCCGGCGAGACGATGATCTCTTTCACGTTGCCGCGCTCGCGTTGATCGAGCACCGGATCCTTCGCGACTTCGGCCATGAAGCGGACGCACCGCGTGCAGACGACGCAGCGCTCGGCGTCGTAGACGATCGTGTCGCCGAACGAGACGCCTTTCGGTTTGTGCACGGGCTCGTCGCGCATGCGCTTCGAGTATTGGCCATGCTCGAGCCAGTAATCTTGCAGCTTGCACTCGCCGGCTTGATCGCAAATCGGGCAATCGACGGGGTGTTGGAGCAGAAGGAACTCTTGAACGTCCTTGCGCGCCTGTTTGACGTGCTCGCTCGTGTCGGAGCGAACATCCATGCCCTCGGTGATCGCGATCTGACACGCGGGCTGGAGCTTCGGTTTGCGCTGGGGCTTGTAGTCTTTCGCTTCGGCGTCCCATTCGAGCACGTCGAGCATGACGGCGCGTTGGTTCGGCGGCGGCATGATCTCGACGAGACACATGCGGCAGTTCGCGGCGACCGAGAGGCCCGGATGCCAGCAGTAGTGAGGGATCTCGATGCCCTGCTTCCACGCGGCCGTGATGATGGTTTGGCCCGGCGTGAAAGGAAGCTCTTTGCCGTCCAGCTTGAAGGTAGGCATATGGCCGCCCACCTCTATAGAAGCGCGGGGCCTACCGCGTCAAACGTCAAAGGAACGTCGTCGCCCAGAGATACAGGGACCAATGGCCCATGAAGCGGCCGTAGGTCACCGCACGCTGCTCGAGCGAGGCCCGCGTCGCGCGCGGGTAGGTCTTTCGTGCCGCGACGACGAACGAATCCGACCAAGGCAGCGAGATCGCGCGGCCGAGACCGCGAAAGCAGATGAATCCGGTCGCGAACTCGCCGACCCCGTAAATCCCCTCGAGAAAAGCCGTGACGTCGTCGATGGGTGCATGATGCAACCATTTTTCGTCCGCGTTCGCGAACGCCTGCGCGACCGACCACACGGCGCGCGCTTTTCGCGGATGACCGATGATGGTCGCGATCTCGCGCTCGGTCGCGCGCGCTACCGTGCGCGCCTCGGGAAACGCGTCCGAGCCGCGCGCGCCGAACCGGGTGACGAGCGCCGATTTCATCCTCCGCGCGTGCGGCAAACGAACGCGCTGGTTGATGACCGACCAGCACGCCGCCTCGAACGGCGAGCCGAACTTCGGTTGATGGAGGCCGCGGAGCGTCTTTGCGACGGGCGCGAACGCGCGATCGCGGGAGGCGATCTCGTAGAACTCGCCCAAGTCCTCGTCGGCGCTGACGAACGATCGAACGCGCTCGCGCACGGCGTCCTCGGTCGCGTCGTCGATCTTCTCCGGCGATGCGAGCGTGCACACGAGCTCGTCGCGCGCGGCGCGCATCGTGACGGTGACCGGCTTGCTCGAGACGATCCACGATTTGGCGAGCTCGCCGCGCCCGATGCGCTGCTCGCCCGCCATCGGCGAGAACTTGCTCAAGAAGGCGAGCGTGAGATCGAAGTCGAACGGTTTGCGAACGGGAATGGAAGTGGTGCGAGTGTGCATGCGGCACATCATGCGCAATCGAATTGACAGCTTCTTGTCAGGTTTTAGGTGACCCACTTCTTGAAGCGGAACCAAATGAACGCAAAGACGGCGACGGCGACCATCAGACCGAGCGCGTAGGGATAACCCCATAGCCATTTGAGCTCCGGCATGTGCTCGAAGTTCATGCCGTAGACGCCCGCGATGAACGTGAGCGGAAGCATGACGGTCGAAATGAGCGTCAGCGTCTTCATCACTTCGTTCATGCGGTTCGACTGCACGCTCAAGTACACGTCGAGCGCGCTCGTCACGAGATCGCGATAGCTCTCCGCGAGATCGCCGACGCGCACGAAGTGATCGTGCACGTCGCGCAGGTACGGGAGCACGTCTTGTGGGAACACGGTGAACTCGCCGCGCGACAGACGCAAGAGGAGCTCGCGCTGGTGGATCGAGACGCGGCGAAGCGCTTGGAGCGAACGCTTCAGCGCGAGGATGCGGCCGAGCACGGCGGTGCCTTCGGGTGTGCCGGCCTTCGCGAGGACGTCGTCTTCGACGGTCGAGATTTCGTCGTCGAAGCCGTCGATGATCGGGAGGTACGCGTCGACGAGCGCGTCGAGCGCGGCGTGCGCGACCCACGGCGCGCCACGCGCGAGGAGACGCGGCGAGCGCGCGAGCTCTTCGCGCAGGCCGGCGATCATCGCGTGCGCGTTTTGATGCGTGACGACGAACGACGGGCCGAGCACGATGTCGAGCTCGCACGGAAGGAGCTCGTCGCCTTCGCGTTTGATCGTGTGTGCGCACACGTAGAGGTACGCGCCGAAGTCGTCGACCTTCGGGCTTTGTCTGTCGGACCAGATGTCTTCGATCGTGAGCGGGTGGAGACCGAGCGCGCTCTCGAGGAACGCGTCGATCTCGGGGGACTGCGCGTCGAGATCGATCCACGTCGTTTTCTTCGATGCGATCGCCTCGCGCGCGACGGCGAGATCGCCCGTCTCCTTCACGGCGCCCGCTTCGAGGATGTACGCGCGCATCGCGCGGCAGGGTACATTATGCGGATGCGATTCACAGCTTGGGGCTTGGCGGCGGCGACGTGCGCCGCGATCTTCGTTGCGCCGTTCTTGCTCGTGTCGACCTCGTCGTGCAGCAATGGCTCGAACGCCGTCGTCGATGGCGGCGACGAGCCCGACGTCGACGAGAGGCCGCCCACGCCGCCCGATTGGGATCGCACCGTCACGCGTCCCGACGACCCCACCGCGCAGACGAACCGTGCATCATGCACGTATCAGCGCGGCGCGCTTCCCGCGGAGACGCTCGGCTCGAGCACGCCGATCGACAAAGACATCCCGATCGACACCGTCGTCGTGCTCATGCTCGAGAATCACTCGTTCGACAACTACTTTGGTCAGCTCGGCAAGTTCCTGAATCGCACCGACATCGAATCACCGCCGGCGAACGCATCGAACCCCGATGCGACGCAAACACCGGTGCCGTACACGCACGCTCCGCACAAGTGCGACTTCGATCCCGATCACAGCTGGAGCGGGACGCACAAAGAATGGGACAACGGCGCGATGGACGGCTTCGTCGTCGCGAACGACGCGAACCCCGCGAGCCTCCCCGCCGGCGACGATCCCTCGCTCGCGAGCGGCAACCGCGTGATGACCTATTACGATCAAACCGATTTACCGTTTTATTATGCAATCGCGCAGAATTTCGCGACCGCGGATCATTATCACGCACCCGTGCTCGGCCCGACTTGGCCGAATCGCATGTATCTCTACGCGGCAACGAGCTTTGGGCTCACGTTCAACACGTTCCCGGACATCAGCTCGTACACGTTCCCCGACAAGGACGCATCGATCCTCGACGAGCTCGTGAAGCGTCACGTCGACTGGTGGATTTATCGCGAGTCGGTCGCGGCCGCGGAGATGATTTACAACATCGGAGTCATCAATCGCTGGGGACCCGCGCCGCTCAAGACGTTCGATGATTTCTTCGCGGACGCCGCCGCGGGGAAGCTCCCGCCGATGTCGTTCCTCGATCCGAATTTCGCGAAGGAAGGCTCGACCGGCGACGACGAGCATCCGCCGGGCGACGTGCAAGTCGGTCAAGCGATGAGCGCGAAGCTGATCAAAGCGGTCTTCGCGTCGCCGCAGTGGGCGCACATCGCGTTCTTCATCACGTGGGACGAGCACGGCGGCTACTACGATCACTTCCCTCCCCCGCCCGCGTGCAATCCGGACGACCTGACGCCCATCCTCGACACCGGCGACACGACGCAAGGCACGTTCGATCGCGAGGGCGTGCGCGTGCCGCTCCTTCTCATCTCGCCGTACGCGAAGAAAGGCTACGTCGGTCATACGACGTACGACCACGCGAGCATCACGCGGTTCATCGAGGCGAAGTTCAAGATCCCCGCGCTCACGCGGCGCGACGCGAACGCCGATCCGATGATGGACTTGTTCGATTTCTCTTCGCCGCAAAATCTCACGCCGCCATCGATTCCCGATCCGCCCGTCGACGCGAACGAGCAGGCCTATTGCATTCAAAACTTCCCGCCGTCATCGCCGTAGCGCTCGGGTTGGTTGGCACGACTGCGCGCGCCGAGGAGGGACCCGACGTCGTCGTGCGCGTGCGCTTCACGACCCAAGCGAACGCCGACGCGATTCAACACGCGGCGTGCGCGCTCGATGCGCGCGCCGCGGTTCGCGTGGAGCGAAAGGACGCGGTCGCCTTGTGCAAGGCTCCCGCCGAAGCCAAACAATCGCTCGTCGTGCACATCATCGAGTCCGGCGACGACAAGCGCGAGGTCGTTCTCGACATGGACCTCGGGCAAGAGTCGATGGCGCGCGCTAACGAGCTGCTCGATGCGCTCGCCATCACGAGCGCCGACCTCGAAAAGCAACTCCCCGCGCCTCCGCGTCGAACGCGACCGCTCAGCACGACGCTCACGACGCTCGGCATCGTGCTCGGCGGCGTCGGTCTCGGCACGGTGATCGCGAGCTACATCTGGACGGCGGTCCTCTTGATCCAACCGAAGCCGTGCTCGCAGCCTCTCTCGGTGCAAGTGCCGATCTTCGGTTCGTGCGTGAGCGCGAGCGATTATCTGCAAACCGAGGTGCTCGCCATCTCGGGTTACGCGACGATCGGTTTGGGCGCGACGCTCGCGCTCATCGGACAGGTGCGCGTCGCGGTCGTGCCGGTCGTGACGCCCGTGCGCGGCGGGTTCACGGGCGGTCTCACGCTCGTCTTCTAGTAGAGACCCGCGTTGTGGAGCCGCCGCTTTTGCTGCGTGCCGAGCGTGAAGCCCACTTGCGTGACGTGGACGGCGTCGGTGCGATCCCAGCGCGCGCGAATGCACAGCGAGAGAAACTTCCCGGGCTCGGCGCATAAGGATCCGTCGAGCCACTCGATCGTGCCTTGCGCGTTCGTCGGGATGATGTGCATCCACCGCGCCGTGAGCGACACGGGATCGACGTGAAGCGCAACGAGCGCGCCGAGCGCGGCGGCGATGTCGAGGTTGCGCGAGTCGCCCGATGCGTCGCTGCGACCGGTGAGCACGAACCCCGTCGTGTACGCTGCCTCCGCGAGCACACGGCGGGCGATCAAATATTGGTAACCGAGGTGCGCATCGGGGAGCACGAGCGCGGAGCGATACGCGAGATCGTTTCCGGCGAGCAGCGCGAGAATGCCGGCGCGAAAAAACGGACCTTGGTTCTTCGTGACGGAGAAGCGGTATCCGCCCATCAGCGAGGCGAGCAGCGCGCCTTGGAACATCGCGCCGCGATCGCTCGCGCCGCCGCCGATCTCGAGCTCGTTCGCGAATCGCACGATGACGCCCTCGTCGAAGCTGTACGCGAGCGTCGAATTGCGCACCGTGAACGCGCCGCCTCGATGTTCGGTGCCGCCGTTTTGCGTGAGCGTCTGGCTCGCGTCGAGGCCGCTGCCACCCACAATCATCGCCGAAACCTGCGCGCCGCTCGGACGCTTCGGCAATTCGGCGAGCCGCGTGAGCGAGTCGTCCGCGGCGATGATGCCGATCAAATCGAGCACCCTTGCACGATACTCCGCGTTGACATCGCGCGGCTCGGCCTTAAGTCGTGTCGCGTGAAGACGCTTGGCAAAACGGGGCTTCGAGTCAGCGAAATCGCACTCGGTTCGAGCTACGGAATCGGCGGCACGGACATCGAATACGCATTCGACCACGGCGTGAACACGTTCCTCTTCGGATCGTTGCGGCGTCCCGCGTTCGCGCGCGGCGTCCGAGCGCTTGCGCCGAAGCGCGACCAAACGGTGCTCGCGATTCAAACGTACTCGCGCATCGGGTTCTTGATGCGCCCGTTCGTGTGGAGCGCGCTTCGTTCGCTCGGCACGGACTACGTCGACGTGCTCGGCCTCGCGTGGTGGAACGACGTGCCCTCGCGCCGCATTTGGGACGCGGCCATCGCGCTGCGCGAGAAAGGGCTCGTCAAGCACTTGATGGTGTCGTGCCATCACCGCCCGAGCTTCGAGTCGTTCATGAAGCACGAAGCGTGTGAAGCGTGGATGGTGCGTTACAACGCGGCGCACCCGGGCGCGGAGCGCGAAGTGTTTCCGATTCTCGGCGAGAACCCTCCGGGTATTTTCGCGTTCACCGCGACGCGCTGGGGCTCGCTCCTCGATCCGAAGCTCGTCCCCGCAAACGAGCGGGCGCCGCGCGCGAGCGATTGCTACCGCTTCGTGCTGACGAATCCGCACGTCGACTCGGTCATCACCGGTCCGAAGGATCGCACCGAGCTCGACGAAGCGCTCACCGCCATCGGTCGCCCGATGAGCGAAGAGGAGCTCGCGTGGATGAAGCGCGTCGGCTCCGCGGTGCACAACGCGAAGGGCGGACGCGTGATGAGCGTGATCGATCGCGTGACGGGCTTCTTGCGCCCGCCGAAGCAGCTCCCATCGTGATCGCCATCGGCGCCGGAGGCGCCAGAGCATGTGATTACGGAACGGGGATGAGCACGGTGACCGTCGTGCCTTTGCCGACGCACGACTCGATGCGCACGTCGCCGCCCATCTGGCGCGCGAGCCCGTAGACCGTCGAGAGGCCGAGACCCGTGCCGTTCTCCGTCTTCGTCGTGAAGAACGGCTCGAAGACGCGGGCGCGCGTCGCTTCATCCATGCCGGTACCGTCGTCGCGCACGGTCAGCGCGTAGAAGCGATCGCTGGAGACGGTCTCTTCGCCGAGCGAGACGACGATGTGTCCGCCTCGCGCGTCGCGTGCGTTCACGACGAGGTTCATCACGATCTGTTCGACGTGCGTCGGAGTCGCGAGGACGATCGCGGTGGGCACCGTCACTTCGACGCGCAAATCGGCTTTGTCGCGCACGAGCGTGTGGAGCATGACCTCGGAGGCGCGGAGCACTGCGGCGACGTCGACGCGCTCGAGCGCCACGTGCTCGCCGCTGCCGAACGCGAGAAGGCGCCGCATCAGCGACGCGCCGCGTGCGGTCGTCGCGAGGACCTCGCCGAGCGCGTCGTCTCGCGTCTTTTCGTCGGCTCGCCGCGCGACGGTGACGAGCCCATCGACCGCCGCGAGCAAGTTGTTCACGTCGTGCGCCACGCTGACAGCGAGCCGCCCAACCGCCGCGAGCCGCTCCGAATCGACGCGCTGCGCTTGCTCGAGAAAGAGCGCGACGATGTCCGCCACCGATCCCGCGAACGCGCGCTCGTCTGCGGTCCACGCGCGCTTCGGCCCGACGTGCTCGTGACACACGACGCCGGTGAGCTCTCCGTTCCTCAGGATCGGCGCGTCGAGCATCGACGTGATGCCGAGCGGATCGAGGTAGATGTCGCGGAACTCTTTGGTGCTCGGATCGTTGCGGGCATCGTCGGCGCACACCCAGCGCGACGACTCGAGCGCGCCGACGTACGCGGGGAAATCCTTCGCGTGGAGCTCGCGGATGTCGACTTGCCCTTCATGCGGGTCGGCATCGTACAAATGGACGCAGCGCAGCACCTGTCGCTCGTCTTCGAAGAACCAAATGCCGACGCGTTTCACGCGGAGCGCTTGCGCGCTGATGGATGTCGCATGCGCGTACGCGCTCGTGAGCGCGTCAGCGTCCGAAACGCGGATGCGTGCGATATCGAGTCGATCGCGTGAGAAGTCGCTCACTGCAAAACCCCCGGACGTGTCGAACATACGCCGGCGCGTCGACGAGATCTAACGCCTTCTTATGGCGACATGCGACCTGGGGTACGCTGACGCGCATGAGACCGTGCGTATGGGTGGTCGTGATGCTGATCGCGTGCGGGTCGAGTGATCCGCAGGTCACGACTCCTGGCGCGAACGGATCCACACGACACCGGGCGACCGTGCGCATCACGAAATGCACGCCTGTCGGTTATGGATTCGAGTGCGAATCCGATCTCGACGGCAACCCCACGACGCTCGAAGCGTGCGTGGGTTCGGGCGATCACATCGGCCTCACGCCGCGCCTCAGGCCACCGCTCACGCTCGCGGTAGACGTCGAGTCCGCACCGGACACCGAACGCTATTGCGGCATCATCATCACACCGTCGGGCAAACACGTTCGCATCGTCGCCATCGATCCCGCCAACTAAGGCCAGGTGACCATGCAACGCCTCTCGACCTTCTTCGTGTGGTCTGTGTGGATGGCAGCCTGCAACGCCGCGCGCCGCGGTCGGCTCCGTCTGTCAGCAGAATGCCGATTGTCTCACCAACGATTGTGAAGACGGCGGCTGTGTGTGTGTGCCGTCTGGCTCGGCGTGCCACGGTGACTCAGTGGTCGCACTCTCCGCCGATCATGTTGAGCGAACCGAACGTTGGGACGATGTCGCTCAGCATGCGATTCGTGATGAGCTGCTCGAGCCCCGCGACGATCGGAAAACACGGCGGGCGAATGCGCACGCGCCACGGCGTCCCGCTGCCGTCGCTCACGAGATAGAAACCGAGCTCGCCGTTGCCGCCCTCGGTGTACGAGTAGCACTCGCCGGCCGGGACCTTCGCGCCTTCCATGATCAGCTTGAAGTGGCGGATCGTGCCTTCGATCGTCGTGTAGACGTCGTCCTTCTCGGGCAAGACGAAGCGCGGGTCGTCGCAGTTGACGGGGCCGTCGTCGGGCATCTTCTCCACGCATTGAAGAAGAATGCGCGTCGACTGGCGGATCTCGCCGAGGCGAACGAGGAAGCGATCCATCGTGTCGCCGCGCGCGCCGACGGGCACGTCGAACTCGACCTCGTCGTACTTGAGATACGGATGCGACTTGCGGATGTCGTATTGGACGCCGCTCGCGCGAAGACACGGGCCCGTCCAACCGAGCGCCTTCGCGTCGTGCGCCGAGATGACGCCGACGTTCTCGAGGCGATCGATGAAGATGCGATTCTTCAAGAGGAGCTTCTCGCCCTCTTCGAGCAAGATGAAGGATCGTCGGCACGCCGTTGCGAATGAGATCCTTCAGCTGCGACGTCGGCGGCTTCGCCATGCCGCCGATGCGACCGAACGAGTGCGTGAGGCGCGCGCCGGTTTCTTCCTCGAGGATGTCCCACACGAGCTCGCGCGCTTTGATCCACCAGAGGAACGGCGTGATCGCGCCGAGCTCCATCGCCATCGCGCCGGTGCACGTGAGGTGATCGCTGATGCGAGCGAGCTCGCCGAGGATCATGCGATACCACTGGCAACGCTCGGGCACTTCGAGGCCCGCCATCTTCTCGACCGCGAGCGCGTAGCCGATGTTGTTGAGCATCGGCGAGACGTAGTTCAAGCGATCGGCGTAAGGGAAAACCTGCGCCCACGTGCCGCGCTCGCACATCTTCTCGAAGCCGCGGTGCAGATAGCCGATTTGCACGTCGGCCTTGAGGATGTTCTCGCCCGAGAGCTCGAGGACGATGCGAACGGTGCCGTGCATCGCGGGGTGCGACGGGCCCATGTTGAAATGCATCGGCTCGCTCGGAAGCTCGAGCTCGCCTTCTTCCAGTTCGAGATCGATGGGCTCCATCAGTTCTCGCTCCGCGTCTGTCCCGTTCGAGGGGCGATGCCCCTCGAGCTCCCCGATTCCTCGGCCCGCTCCGCTTCGCTGCGCGGTCCTCGTTCGAACCACTTGCGACCGAACGCCATGCCCTCGTCGCCGCCGAACGGAGCGACCTTCTCGAGGATCATGCCGGCTTCTTCTTCCGTGCGATACGGAACGAGCGGCTGCGTGTGGTTGGCCGCGTAGTCCTTGCGGAGCGGGTGTCCCTCGAACTCCGGATACATGAGGATGCGTCGCAAATCGGGATGACCGCGGAAGACGACGCCCATCATGTCGAACGTCTCGCGCTCGAACCAATTCGCGCCGGACCACACGTCGGTGATGGTGTCGAGATCGGCATTGTCGCCGTCTTCGTTTCCGACGCGCGTCTTCAAACGGACGCGGTGGCGTTTGGTTGTAGAATACAAGTGCAAAACCACTTCGAACCGGCCTGATTCACGCTTCGAGTCGGTCGCGCACAAGTCGACGAACAAATCGAAATCGAGCGCGTTGTCGTCGCGGAGCAAGAGCGCCGCGTCGTGCCACGCTTCGGGCGCGACGAGCGCGGTGTCGTCACCGAATTGCGAGTGCGTCTCGAGGAGCTTGTCGCCGAGGCGCGCCGCGAGCTTTTCGAGCGCGAGCTTACTCATCCTTCTTCGACTTCTTGGGCGTGTTGATCTGAACGAGGTGCTGCGCGGGATCTTGGCGCGGCTTCACGATCGACGGCGTGCGCACGCCGCTCGCGATTTTGTCTTGGATGAGGAGGAGCCCGTCGAACACCGCTTCGGGGCGCGGCGGGCAACCCGGAACGTAGACGTCGCACTTGATGATTTTGTCGAGGCCGGGGACCGTCGTGTAGTTGTCGTAGAAGCCGCCGCAGCTCGCGCAGGTGCCGAACGCCATGACCCAGCGCGGCTCCATCATCTGCTCGTAGATGCGCTTCAAGATCGGCGCTTGGCGCTGCGAGATCGTCCCGACGACCCAGAGCAAATCGCTCTGGCGCGGCGAAAAACGCGGGGCCTCCGCGCCGAAGCGCGCGAAGTCGTAGCGCGGCGAGCTCACGGCCATGAACTCCATGCCGCAACACGCCGTGACGAACGGATAGTTGAAGAGCGAGTACTTGCGCGCCCAGCCGAGGAGCGCGTCGAGCTTCGTCGTCGCGAAGCCTTGCTCGCTGCCTTCGAGGACGCGTGTCGTGGTTGGAGACTGAGCGCTCATTTCAGTTCTCCCATTCGAGAGCGCCTTTGCGCCACACGTACACGAGCGCGACGATGATCACGCTCAAGAACCCGAACATCGAGAAGAGCCCCGTCCACCCGAGCTCCTTGAAGTGAATCGCCCACGGGTAGATGAAGACGACCTCGATGTCGAAGACGACAAAGAGGATCGCGGTGAGATAGAACTTCACCGAGAGCTTCACGTACTTGCCGCCGTCGCTCGGCGAGCCCGACTCGTACGGCTGCATGCGCTCTTCGCTGAACTTCGCCTTCTTGCCGAGCAGGTTGTGCCCGATGAAAAAGACGGTCGCGAGGAGCGTCGTGATGCCGATCATCATGAAGATCGGGGCGTAGGTGGGAACGAGCATGCGAAGCCGCAGTCGGTTTTAGTGGTGGGGCCGCGGGGTGTCAACGCGAGGGGTGCTGCGCATGTCGCAGAACGAGCTTCGTGGCACACCCTGACATCGCAAAGACCACGTAAAATGGCGCGGCTCGTGATGGAGCAGTGCGTGCTCTAGGGAGCGCAATGCGATCTCTTTTGAAGCTTCGAAGTCTGTTTGCGACCGCGATGGGTGTCACGGCGTGCGGCGCGGGATCCGTCGACCAGTCCGCGCTCACGGAGGACCCGTGCTCCGGCGCCGCGTCCTACGATCCGCTGGCGGGCGTGACCCCCGCTGTCCCCGTCGACTACATGGAGCTCCGACAGACGTTCGGTTCTCCGACGAACGCGCCCAACGTCGTCTCGAGGTCTGGAACGCCGTGCGCGACGGCGACCGACGCGGTGACGTGCAACGCGGGCCTCACCGCACTCTCGAGCGCGGACGGTTGGCAACTCGCTCGCGGTGGCGGCCTCGCGCCGACCATCACCGAATATCTCGTTTACACGCGCGGCGACGAGATCGGCAGCATCACGAGCTACGAAGCGCTGAAGACTTTTCTCGCGCCCATCGACGACGTTCACGACGCGGCCTTGATCGTGTCGCAGAACCCGACGACGCAGTTCAGGATCGTGTGCGGACAGAACATGAGCGGCGCCGTCGCCGGTGGATTCGAAGTCGTCGCCGAGACGGGAGACACGTGCGGTCAAGGTACGCACGTCGATGAAGATCTCGTTTTCGTTTCGTCGTCGGGTGACGTGACGGTGAAGCAGAACGTCCTCATTCAACAGGGCGATCCCAATTGCGTCAGCGGACGCAGACCCGAAGGCCTCGTGCGCGCCGCGCGGCGATGTGACGATGCGGTCGGTGCCTTCTTCGCCGAGTGCGCGCACCTCGAGGCTGCGTCGGTGTTGGCATTCGAGAGACTCGCGCGCGAGCTGCGCGCGCACGGTGCGCCCGCGCGCCTCGTGAAGGCGGCGGAGCGATCGCGCGCGGACGAGGTTCGTCACGCGAAGGCGACTGCGGCGCTCGCGCGTCGTCGTGGAGCGGAGCCGGAGCCCGTGGTGGTGGAAGAGCGTGGCGTGCGCTCGCTCTACGAAATTGCGCTCGAGAACGCGGTCGAAGGTTGCGTGCGCGAGACCTATGGTGCGCTCGTCGCGCTTCATCAAACCGCGCACGCGAAGGACGCGCGCGTCGCCGCGGCGATGCGCCGAATCGCACGAGACGAGACGCGTCACGCCGCGCTCGCGTGGGACGTCGCCGAATGGATCGATTCACGGCTGACGAACGTCGAGCGAGAGCGCCTCGCCGATGCGCGCGCCGAGGCCGCGACCACGTTGCGTCGGCAGTTGTCGCATCCCGTCGCGCGCGAGCTCGAGACGCACGCGGGCGTGCCCAGCGCGAAGCAGGCCATGGCGATGTTCGACGCGATCGCGCCGTCGCTCTGGGCTGCTTGAAGATTCGCGCTCAATAATGCGGTGGCTTTTCCGCGGGCTGCGTGGCCTCACCGTAATCATCGTTGAGGGCGCGCAAGCGAGCCGTCGCCATCTGCAGCTCTTTGACGAGCGCGTCGATCGTCTTCTGCTGGTCGGCGACGACGCTCGAGAGCTCTTCGACGTGGCGTTCGAGCCGCATGTATTTCAGCTCGAGCTCGGTGAGGCGCGCGGAGACGTAAGCCATTGCGTTCAGGTCGCGGTGAGACGCACGGCCTTCCACGCCGTCAGCGCGGGGCCGAGCGCGGTCTCGACTTGGCGAAGCTCGGCTGCGACGTCGCGCTCGGGCACGCCGGCTTCGATTGCGTCGCGGAAGCACGCGTACGCGGCGACGTACCTTTTTCGTTCGAGGAGCGCGCGACCGAGCAGCGGTAAGATGTCCGTCTGCGGCGCGCCGAACGCCGACGCGCGACGAAGCGGCGCGACGGCCTCTCCCGCTCGACCGCTTTGAAGAAGTGCTTCGCCGAGCCTGCGAAACAAATCCGCCGCGGCCATTCCCTCTTGCGCGTACTGGATGCCGATGCGGAAGACTTCTTCCGCTTGCTCGACCTCGCCGAGGTGCACGCACGCCGAGCCGAGGAGGCCGAGACCCTTCGAGATCAAGCTGCGCGCGTCGGGCGCGAGCGTTTGGCCTTCTGGCGTGCGGAGAAAAATCGCGAGCGGCGCGGGCCACGCGCCGAGGAGCTGCACGACCTTCGTCCACTCGCCTTTCAACGATGCGGCCTCCGCCTCGGCGACCTTTGCGAGATCGATCGCGCTGCGCTGACCCGTCGACGCGCGCTCGAGCTCTTCGCGAACGTGCGCGCGCACGCGCGTGCGGAACGTGTCGAGGTCGTAGTCTTCTTCGGTTCCGTCGCGGCGAATCCAGAGCTGCGCTTCGTCTTCGGGGCGACCTTTTTCTCGGGGCGTGATGACGAGCTTGTGGAGCGAATAACCGTAGAGCGGCGCGAGGAGCAAATAGCGGACGCCGATGTAGAGTTGGATCGATTCCGTGTCGGTCTCGCGCGTCGGTGGCGGGACGTCGCGATCTTCTTCGACGAGCAGCGCGCCGACGAGACGGCGACGAAAATCCGCGAGCGTGAGTCGCTGCGGCTCGAGATCCGCGTCGGCCTCGCCGAGACCCACGACGAAATCGACGAGCGTCTGATCGGGCGTGCGCCGATCGACCGTCAGCGCCGTGATGCGCGCGCCGACGATGATCGAGAACGCGAAGAAGCGCTCGCCGACGATTTCGCAGAGCGCCTGGAAGCTCCCGATGCCCTCGCCGATGCGCTCGAACCAACCGTCGGTGCGGACGGCATCGAGCGAGAACTCCTGTTTGCGTGGCGCCATGTGGACGTCAGGCCGAGACTATCATCACTTCAGCTCCACGCCGACGGCCTGCTCGAGCGCGAACACCGCGCCCCAATAGAGCGCGAGATCCTGCAGGTGCTCTTGATTCGCCGCGATGTACTGGCGCTCGGCGTCGAGGAAGTCCATGAGCGTCGCGGTGCCGCCGCGGTACTGGAGGTCGACGATGTCGCGCGCTTTCTTCGCACGGTCGAGGATCTGCGTTTCGACGCGCGACACGAGCTCGCGCGCGGAGACGAACTGCGCCCACGCGCCCGCGACGTCCGCTGAAACCTGCGCGACCGATTTTTCGTGCTCGATCGTCGCGGTCGAGACGTCCGCTTCCGCGCGCCGCACCTCGCCTTGCTGCCAATAGAAGACGGGCAAGTTGAACGAGAGCCCGAACGTGAGCGTCGGCGGCTGAACCGCGTCAGGCCCGATGCCGAATTGCGTGTAGTTTGCAAATATCCCGACGTCGGGGAAACGCTGTCGCTTCGCGAGCGAGACGGCGGACTCGGCGGCCTCCCGCGCGAAGCTCCACGCGCGCACGTCGGCGCGGGTTGCGAGCGCGGTTTGCAGGAGGCTCTGCTCCGTCGCGTTCGCCAGCGACGTAGGAACGGAGTAGGTGAGGAGCGTTCGCTCGACGTCGAAATCGGGGACGACGCCGCGCACGCCGAGCAAGAACCCGAGCGCCGCTTGCGCTTGCCGCACCGCGAGCTTCGCTTGATCGACGAATTGATCCGCCTCGAGCTTCTGCACTTCGATGCGCGCGAGGTCCGCTTCGTTGATGAGCGCGGGGTAGCGCAGCTTGTTCAAGTCGAGCGACTTCGTCATCGTCGTTTGCACGTCGCTCGCGAATTCCACCGCGCCCTTCGCGACGACGATCTGCACGTAGGCTTGCTTCACCTGCCCGCGAAGCGTGCGCTCCGCATCGATGCGTCCGAGGCGTGCTGCAGCGAGCGCGGAGCGCGCAGACGACGCACGCAGCGAATGTTTGCCGACGAGCAAATCGAAGACGGTGTTGTTGTCGGAGAGCTGGAAGCTCAGCTGCCACGGCGAGCACCCGTTGCAGCCGGTCGTGTTGTAGTCGAACGCGTATCCGACGCTCGCGCTCAAGTTCGGGTTCGCGACCGCGCGCGCGACCATCGCGTCGCCTTCGGCGTGGACGACTTGCGCATCGGCGACGAGGAGATCGAGCCCGTTCGAATGGAAGATGCGATTGGCCTCGGCGAGCGTGAGAAGCGCGGGGAGCTGCGTCGGCGGCGGAGGCTTCGGAAGCTCCGCGCGCGCGGAGGCTGCGACGGTGAGCGCGAAACAAATGGCGGAGATGCGTTTCATCATCATCGGAGATCCGTTGCGGTGGCACGTTCGAGCGCGAAGACCGCGCTCCAATAGGAAGCGACGAACTGGAGGTACTCGAGCTGCACGGCGATGTACGTGCGCTCGGCGTCGAGGAAGTCGTTGAGGTCGGCTTGTCCGGGAAACCGTTTCTGCATCACGTCGCGCTGGCGCGTCGCGGAGTCGATCTCTCCGCCGAGCATGCGATCGACTTGCACGCGCGCGGTGTTGAGCTGGGCGAAGGCGAGGGTCACGTCGAGCGCGAGCTGCGCGTCGATGCGTCGCGCGAGGATCGATTGCGCGGAGAGATCACCCTCCGCGCGGCGCACTTCGCCCTGCTGTTGGTAGAACAGCGGAAGGTTGAACGCGATCGTGCCGCCCACGACGTTGGGCGAAATTGCATTCGTGGGGCTCGCCTGCTGCCCGCAACGAATCCGCCGAGCGTGACGTCGGGAAAGACGCGCCGCTTCTCGTACGAGAGCGCGCTGTCCGCGGCGTAGATCGCGTGACGCGACTCCACGATCTCCGGACGATGTTGCCGCGCGAGATCGAGCAGCGAAGCTTCGGTCGCGTTCGCGAGCGCCGGCAGCGCGCGATACGCGAGCACGCCGCGGTCGACGTCGAAGTCGGGGACTTCGCCGCGCACGCCGAGGAGCAGCGCGAGGCTCGTCTGCGCCAAGCGAAGCCCTTGCTTCGCGCGCGCGATCGCTTGATCCGCCTCGAGCTTTTGCACCTCGACGCGCGCGAGATCGCTCTCGTCGATCACCGACGGGTAACGCGCGCGCGTGACCACGAGCGATTTGTCGAGCGACTGGGACTGCTGCTCGGTGAACTGCACCTGCAAGCGCCCGAGCCCGATGGCCACGTACGCTTGCTTCACGGTCACCTCGAGCGACGCGAGGACCGACGCGCGATGATCGCGCGCGGCGGCGAGCGCCGCCTTCGCCGCGCGCGAGCGCAGCGTGTGCTTGCCGGTGAGCAAATCGAAGATCGCGCCGCTGTCCGTCAAGCTCGCGGAGAACGACCACTCCGGCTGCGATGGAAGAATGTTGAACGAGTGACCGACCGAGCCCGTCACGTTCGGATTCGCGATGTGCCCTGCGATGTCGACGTCGCCCTCCGCGCGCATCGCCGCCGCGTCGGCGAGGAGCGCGTCGAACCCGTGATCGCGAAACATGCGAAGCGCTTCGGGCATCGTCAGCACTTGCGGGAGAGCGACGGGCCGTTGCGCGATGAGCACGAGCGGCGTCTCGTCGGCGCGCGCGTCGTGATGCACGGCCGCGCATGCGAGAGCAATCGAGCACGTTGTTGCAATCGCGCGTTTCACCACGTCGCGACATTAGCAACAAGCACGCCCGTCAGCGCCAGTGTCTGCACACGGGTTTCACAGCACACCCTTCGCAGCGCTTCGGATCGCGACGCGACGGGCACCGCTGGAGCATGCCGAGGTGACACAGTGAAAAATCGTATTTCGCTGGGTCCTCCCGATCGAATCGGCGTAGCCCCGCGGTGATTTCTTCCGCCGTTTTCCACGAGAGATCGACGCGATCGGTGAGCGCGAGATTTCGCGCGAGCTTGTGGATGTGCGTGTCGACCGGGATGAGCAGCGCGCGTGCCGGGATGTCCCACTGACCGAGATCGATCCCGTCAGCGGGTCTCACCATCCAACGCAAATAGAGGAGGAGCCTTTTGCATCCGCTGCCCGCGCGCGGATCGGGAAGGAGATGCGCTGGCCCGCGCCGCCCGTCACTCCGCACGCGCAAATCACCCGCGTCGCGCACGTCGCCCGTGAAGCGCGCGAGCGTCTCGCGGAGATCGCCGTTCGTGCCCTCGAAGTGCGCGACGAACCGCGCGCCGAGCGTTCCGTATTTTTTTTGCACGGCGCGCGCGCCGATGAGGAGGCGCGCGAGATCGTCGCCGACGAACACGCGATGCCGGAACGTCGCGAGCGAGCGCCCGAGCTTCTTCGCGTCCTCCGCTTGCCGATGCGGGCTCGGCCCGACGCGATCGAGCAGCTCCTCGAGCTTCGCGCGAATCGTCTTCACGTTTCCGAACGCGAGCCCCGTCGCTGCGAGCCCGACGATTTCGCGATCGAGCGGATCGTCGAACCTCCGCACGACGCCCACGGGGTCGACTTTCAAACGCGTTTGCACGTCGCACGTCTCGATCACGTGGTCGAGCGCTCGCTTGAGCTTCTCATCGCGCTTCACGCGCCGTGCTATACGCGGGCCAGATGGACGGCGCCATCAGCGACCACCCGACGGGGCAACTCAAACGCCTCGAGGACTTCACGCTCGTGGACCTCGAAGCGGTGCGCCTCACGTTGCGCGGCGAATCCGTCATCGATTGGCACCGCCTCAACCTCGAGAACGAAGACGAAGCGCGGCAGTTCCTCCGCGCGCAAGAGCTCCGCCCCGACGAGCCCGCCGATCGCAAGAGCATGGAGATCATCAAGCAAGAAGCCATCGGCTACTTGCGCCGTCACTTCGAGTTTCCGATCCCGAAGCCGATCGAGAACGCGTCGGTCGAAGAGCTCTTGATGGTCGCGTGCGGCCGCGGTCACCGGCAGACGTGTGCGTGCACGATCTTGAAGTGCATGCACATCATCCACCACCTCGAGGGACGCGAGCTCCTCTTCATGTTGCCGCTCTCCGACCAGGAGGTGTTCCACATGGTCGAGGAGAAGGTCTATCGCGTCATCGGCGGGATGCTCGCGAACAACTTCCCGATCCTCGAGTTCGTCGGCGGTCGCAAAAACAAAGACTCGCTCTACACGAAGCTCCTCTCGAAGCACGACACCATCGCCGCGCAGGTCTACGACAAGCTCCGCTTCCGCATCGTCACGCGCAGCTACGACGACGTCTTCCCCGTCATCCAGTACCTGACGACGCACCTCTTCCCGTTCAACTACGTCATCCCGGGACAGAGCACGAACTCGATGTTCCAGTTCAAGACGTACTGCCGGAAGAAGCCGCACCTCGCGAAGCTCTTGCCCGACATGCAGAGCCAACAAGACGACGAGCTCACGCCGAACGACAACACGTTCTCGTCGAACGCGTACCGCGTCGTTCACTTCGTCGTCGACATGCCCGTGCGCATTCCGACGAAGCAGCTCGAGCGCGCGCAAGGAACGTGGCCGCTCGCGCCGATCATCTTCGTCATCTGCGAGTTCCAAGTCATCGACCGCGAGACCGAAGCGAAGAACGAACGCGGCGAGGCATCGCATGCAAAATACAAGGAACGCCAGAAGCGCGCGGTGATGCGGCGTCTTCAGATGGGCACGACGCGCGAGCCGAAGATCACGCTGCGCGACGATCGCGAGCCGACGCCGCAACCTCCGCCCGCTGCGCCGAAGAGCTCGCCGCCTTCGCGCAAACCGCCGCCCCGCTCAAGGCGTTGAGGTGGATGGCGCGAACGAGCTGTAGATGAACGGGAACGCCAAGATCCCGATGACGAGGAACGCGGCGATCACGACGAGCGCGACGCCGAGAAACACTTTGCCTTTGTCGTAGGCGTTGATCGCCGTCTCGTGCACCGTGAGGTCTTGAACCTTTTGCTGCGCTTGCGTCTCGAGCCGCGCGATCTCGTCGCGTGCGGCGCCGAGGTCCGCGACGGACACGTCCGCGAGCATCGCGCGACCGAGCTCGACGAGCGCGGCGCGCAGGTGTCTTTGCGCGTCGGATGATCCCTCCGTGCGCACGCCGGCCTGGCGCGCGTAGCGCCCCTCTTGCGAGTTTCGCTCGGCGATCGCGGCGGCGCTCTTCTGTTGCGCCGCGGTCGTCTTTTGTTTCGCGAGCGCGAGCGCTTGCTCCGCGTCGTTTCGCCTTTGCGTCTTCGGCGCGAGCTCCGCGGCGAGCGCGTCGCGCTCTTGCGCGCGATTTTGTGCGCCATTGCGGATCTCGATGTCGATGCGTTTGATCTTCGCGTCGGTGCGTTTCTGATCGTCTTCAGCCGCGTCGCGCTCCGCCTGCACGCGAGCTTCCTCGTTTTGCAAATGCGCGAGCTCCGCCGAGGCCGCAGCGACTTTCGCGTCGATCTCGCCGAGCGCCGTGTGATGCGCGTCGGTCGTGGTCGCGAGCGCGCCGTCGCGGGCTTTGAGCAGCGCCTCGGCTTCGTTCACGCGATCGAGGGCGGCTCCTCCTTTCGCCAGCGCGCGCGCGCGCTCGCCGAACGCGACGAGCGCGTCCTCCACGCGCTTCGTCGTCAGCTCGTTCTCGGCGCGTTTTGCAGCGAGATCGCGCACGAGCTGCCCGCGCCGCGTAGCCACGCGATACGCATAGAGCGGCGCGCGCCAAAACGCGTCCGGTGGCGCGCCGTAATCCGCGTACGCGCGCGCGTCGAATGGATCGACCGGGGGCTTGCTCGGCGGCAGCGCGGGCGCCGAGGGTTGCGAAGTCGGGGCGAGGGATCGTGGAGCGGAGACGGGCGCAGCGGGAATCGATGCGGCGTTCATTTGCGGGCTCGACGCGCGCGGCGGCAGCGACGCGCCATTCGACACATCGAGCTCGATCGCGGGCCCCGCGCCGATGTCGTCGTCGAATGGGTTGAACCCAACGCCCGGAGTGGGCGGACGCGCGAGGCCCGGCTTCGGCGCGATCGCATCCGAGAGATCGATTTGCAGATCGCCGCCCGCAACGTCGTCGGCGAACGGATCGGGACCGGGCGCAACGGGGGTGGCTTCGCGGATGGCTTCGGCACCGAAAGCGATGGCTTCGAAACCGGCGCTGACGGAATGACGAGATCCGGCACGTCGAACGCCGCTGCGGGCTTCGCGCGCGCGAGCGGCTCGGGCGCGTCGGTCGTGCGCAGATCGGTCGCGATCTTCCCGCACTTCGGGCACGGCGCCCGAGCGTCTTGCAGGGGCGAGCGGCACCACGGGCACTCGGCCATGTTCTCGACGATAGAACACAGGTATAGCGATGTCATGCGTCTGTTCGCGGGGCGTGTGAGCCCCATCGCTCAAGAGATCGTCAAGGTCCTCGTCGCGTCCGGCGACATCGAAGCCGAGCACCCGACTGAGGTCGTGCTCGACGTCGAGGCCGTGCTCAAGAACTACCTCCAGATGGAAAAGGACGTGAACGAGAAGACGCGCGAGCTCCTCGAGCGGACGAACCGCGGAAGCGATCAATACACGCGCGTGCGCGAGCAGATCGCGGACTCGAAGGGCATCAAAGTCGGAGACGAGACGCTCGACTATTTGCTCGATCAGGTCGTCGAGATGTTCGGCCACTCGAAGAACGTCGACGAGATCTACGCACAAGACGTCGAGCTCCGCCGGAAGATGGCGCCCGTCTTCAAGAAGCACATGGGCGAAGACGACAAGCTCGACGCCGAGGTCCGCGCGCAGCTCAAACACGTCAAAGAGGGCTCGCGCGAATGGGACATCGAGTATTCGCGCATGGTCGAGATCATCAAACGGAAGCGTGGGCTCGCGTAGCAGTACCGCATGAGGAGCATGACCGGCTTCGGCTCGGGGGAGCACGCCGTCTTGCCTCGTGGCAAGGTGCTCGTCGAGCTTCGCGCGCTGAATCATCGCTTCCTCGAGGTGCGCGTGCGCACGTCGCGCGAAACGGCGGACCTCGCCGCGCACGCCGAGATGGCGGCGCGCGATCGCTTCGCGCGGGGACGCATCGAGATCGTCTTGCGCGCGGAGGGCGTCGCGTCGCCGCCGCCAGTGCTCGATCGCGAGCGCGCGCTCGAGGCATACAAACAGCTGCGCGCGCTGCGCGACGAAATCGCGCCCGGCGAGCCGGTGCCCGCGGTGCTCCTCTCGACGGTTCCGGATCTCTTCGTCATCGAGAGCGGGTCATGCGACTCGATGAAGGCCGCGTTCGATGGCGCGCTCGACGCGGCGGCGCGCGATCTCGACACGATGCGCGCGCGCGAAGGCATCGCGCTCGAACGCGACATGCGCGATCACCTCGCACGCGTCTGCGCGGCCGTCGACGACATCGAGCGCCGCGCGCCCGACGCGCTCGCCGCTGCACAAAAACGCTTGCGCGAGCGCTTGGACAAGCTCGTCTCTTCCACCGAGGCGACGTTCGACCCCGCGCGCATCGAGCAAGAAATCGCGGTGCTCGCGGATCGCGGCGACGTCGCCGAAGAGATCGCACGCTTGCGAAGCCACGCCGAGCAGCTCGCCGCGCTCTTCGCGCAGGAGGGCCCTGTCGGGCGGCGCATCGATTTTCTCCTCCAAGAGATGACGCGCGAAGTGAACACGATGGGCTCGAAGAGCGCGGACGTCGCGATCGCGCGCGCGGTGATCGACATGAAGGCCGAGGTCGAGCGCATGCGAGAGCAGGCGCAGAACATCGAATGAAGCGCGTCGCGCTCCTCCTCGCGTTCACCGGCTGTCCGTCTCCGTCTCCATCTCCGACTCCCACTCCGTCTCCGTCTCAGTCTCCGTCCCCGCTCCCGTCTCCGTCTCCGCCTCCGTCTCTGACGCCGTCTCCGTCCGACGCATCGACGACTCCGCGCGCCGAGACGATCGACGATCCCGCTGCGTGGTTCGCTGCGCACAAGGTCGCCGCGCCACCGAAGCTCGACGACGTGGGCGCGTGCACGCCGGTACGCTTTGGTGCGATCGAAGGACTTCTCTGCACCGGTGGTCCACCCCTTCAATCGATCGGCGACGGCGAGAGCACGTACGCCGCGCGCGTCGCAATCGTCGACCAAGGCAAAGCGACCGTCGCGCTCGTGGTCCCGTACGCGGCGGGCCCGCTCGACTCCGAGGTGCAACCCGGACAGAGCTGGGAAGACGGCAACTACATCACGCTCGCCGTGTCGGTCGACGCAGATGGCGTGCTCTCGATCGCCGAAAAACCCGGGCAAACTTGCGAGAAAATACTTGTAAAATACAAGTCCAACGAGCTTGCTCCACACCGCCGGATGATCCTCGCGGCGTGCGCGTCGCGCGGAAAGTACGTCCTCCGCGACGGCAAGCTCGTGCGCCGGCCGTGACGTGATCTATGCTCGGCGCTCCATGTCGGGTGCTTCCGAGTTCCTGCTCCTCATTCTCTCGTCGCCGAGCGGCGCTGGGAAGACGACGCTCACGCGGCGCCTCCTCACGGCGTTTCCGGATTTGCGTTTCTCCGTCTCGCACACGACGCGAAAGCCGCGCGCCGTCGAGAGCGACGGCAAGGACTATCACTTCGTCGATCGCGCGCGCTTCGAGTCGCTCGTGAAGCAAGGCGCGTTCATGGAGTGGGCGGAGGTGCATGGCAACCTCTACGGCACGTCGCTCGCGGAGATCGATCGCGCCAAGCAAGACCAGCCGTGCGGCGGCGTTCTCTTCGACATCGACTACCAAGGCGCGCGACAAATCCGCGCGAAGGTTCCCGACGTCGCGTCGGTGTTCATTCTCCCGCCATCGATGCCCGAGCTCCTCAAACGCCTCCGCGGCCGCGCGAGCGACGACGAAGACACCGTGCAGCGCCGCTTCCAAGTCGCCCTGCGCGAGATCGAGCACTACGCGCTCTTCGACTACGTCGTCGTCAACGACGACCTCGAGCGCGCGGCCGAGACGCTGTGCGGAATCGTTCGCGCCGAGCGCGCGAAGCGCGGTCGCGTCGCGCCCATCGCGGAGAAGCTCCTTCGCAGCGGAGAGACGGGATGAGCGTGCTCGCCATCCTCGGCGGGAGCGGTCTCTACGATCTCCCGGGTCTCGAGCGCGTCGAAGAAATCGCGGTCGACACGCCGTACGGCGCGCCCAGTGATACCGTGGTACGTGGGTACCTTGGTAACACCGCGCTCCTCTTCTTGCCGCGCCACGGGCGCGGTCACCGCATCCCGCCGCATGGCATCAACTTCCGCGCGAACGTGTGCGCGCTCAAGAAGCTCGGCGCGACGCACCTCGTGTCGGTGAGCGCCGTCGGCTCGATGAAAGAGAGCATCGCGCCCGGCGATCTCGTCGTCGTCGATCAATACGTCGATCTCACGAAGCGCCGCGTCTCGACGTTCTTCGACGAGGTCGTCGCGCACGTGAGCTTCGCGGATCCCGTGTGCCCGCTGCTCGCGGCGTCGCTCGCGAGCGCGGCAGCCGGCGTGCATCGCAAAGGCGCGCACGGCGTTCACCGCGGCGGCGCATACGTCTGCATCGAAGGCCCGCACTTCTCGACGCGCGCGGAGAGCTTGATTTACCGCTCGTGGGGCGTCTCGGTGATCGGCATGACGTCGATGCCGGAGGCGAAGCTCGCGCGCGAAGCCGAGCTCCCCTTCGCGACGCTCGCGCTCGCGACGGACTACGACTGCTGGCACCAGAGCGAAGAGCACGTGACGGTCGAAGCGGTGCTCGCCGTGATGCGCGACAACGTCGACACCGCGCGCAAGGCCATCGCGGCGCTCGCATCGACCTTGCCCGATCCGACGAAGAGCAACGCGCATGGCGCGCTCAAGGGCGCCATCATGACGGACCTCGCGCGCGTCCCGGCGGAGCCCCGCGAGCGCCTCAAGTGGCTTCTTCCCGCCATTTCGTAGTAGGAAGGCCGCATGGATTCAGCGCTCGTCGTCGGCTCGCTCGCGTTCGATGATCTCGACATGCCGTCGGGAAATTTTCGGAACGTGCTCGGTGGCGCGGCGACGTACTCGTCGATCGCGGCGTCGTTTCTCTCGCCCGTTCAGCTCGTCGGCGTCATCGGGAACGACTTCGAAGAGAAACACCTCGAGATGATGCGCACGCGCGGCGTCGACACGACGGGCGTCGAGCGCATCGCATCCGGCAAGACGTTTCGCTGGCACGGCCGCTACTCGGAAGATCTCGCGAGCCGCGAGTCGCTCGACACGCAGCTCAACGTGTTCGCCGACTTCCGCCCGAAGATCCCCGACGCATACAAGAAGAGCAGCGTCGTCTTGCTCGGAAACATCCACCCGAAGCTCCAGAGCGACGTGCTCGCGCAGTGCCCGCCGAGCGCATTCTCGATCGCCGACACGATGAATTTCTGGATCTCGGGCGAGCGCAGCGCGCTCGGCGACGTCCTCTCGAAAGTCGACTTGCTCGTCATCAACGAAGAAGAGGCGCGTCAGCTCGCGGGCAACGTGACTCCGCTCATCGCCGTCGCGCGCGCGATTCGCAAGCTCGGTCCCACGCGTTTGATCATCAAGCGCGGCGAGCACGGCGCATGTCTCTTCGACGACGAGGGCGTCTTCTTCGTGCCGGGTTTCCCGCTCGAGGAGGTGCGCGATCCGACGGGCGCGGGCGACACGTTCGCCGGTGGTCTCGCCGGTTACCTCGCGCGCGCGCGCAACCCGTCGACGCAATCGGTGCGACGCGGAATGTTCTACGCGTCGGCGCTCGCGTCGTTCTGCGTCGAAGGCATCGGGCCCGAGCGGCTCATGGCCGCGACGAAAGGCGACCTCGCCGCGCGCATCGAGCAGTTCACGAAGATGGTCGACTACGGCGGTACGCTGGAAGTGGGATAAGCTACGGGTGAGGGCTCCGATGAAACGTTCCGCGGTGATCTTTCTTTTCGGCGCGTCGGCGATGGGCGGCGTGGCGGCGATGTTTGCTTGCATCAACGAGCACGCGCGGCCCGTCAGCGATGCGGGTCCAGTCGTCGGCGCCGTCGACTGCGACAGCGGCGGCCCCGGCGGATTCCCTCCGCCGAACTGCGATCCATCGGACAACACGTGCCCCGCGACCGGCGGCACCTGCAACATCAACACGACCAAGTGCGGCGACCCGAGCACGTGCTTGCCGATGGCCGACAACAGCAAGAAGGCCGTCTACGATTTCCGCCTTCGCCGTTTGTGGATCACCGATCCGCCTCCGCTCGCGAGCGCCGTCATCGAGGGATCGACCGGCATCGTGACCTCCGGCGTCGATCTCGCCGCGCCCGAATGCGGCGACACCGGCAAGGGCGCGTTCAACTGGCTTCTGCGAATCGATCCCGCGAACAACACCGCGCTCACCGGCGGCGCGCCCCCGTCGCCCGATCCGTTCACGACGGGTTATTGCTTTTACCGGCACCAGCTCGGAAACCTCGACGTCGAGCCGAGCTCCGCAGCGATCACCTTCGGCGGCGACGGCGGCACCTTCACGACGGCCGCCATTCCGCTCCTCAACGTTCCGATCTTCCTCGCGCCCGACGCAGGCGCGGCCGATCCGGCGAACGTGATCATCCTCCCGCTTCGCAACGCCGTGCTCAAGCAAGCCACGATCTCGAACAACAACAACTGCATCGGCGCATACAACTTGAAGGCGCTCGATCAGAACTGCGTCGTCGCCGACCCGTCGTCGTGCAGCAAATGGCAGACGGCTGGATCGCTCGGCGCGGTGATGACGCTCGAAGACGCGGACAAAGTGCCGCTCACCGTGCTCCCCGAGACGCTCTGCGTGCTCCTCACGTCGGCGAGCGGCGGCGGAAAGAGCGACGCGGGCGGCTGCGCTCGCGACGGCCAAAACAACATCATCGCGAAGGGCGACTACTGCTCGACGACCGGGAAAGCCGGCGATTGCCAAGACAGCTTCTGGCTCGCAGCGACGTTCGCGGCGGCCGCCGTCACGATCAACGACGGGTCGAGCGAGCCCACGTGTCAAGGCAACGGCGACGCGGGCACGGACGCATCGGGCGACGCAACGACCGACGCACCCGACGGCGACTGACCTCGTAAAATCCGCGTGACTATCCCGTGTGGGATGCCGTTAGCGAGGGACTGACGGCAAATCATAGTGTAAACTTTCCATCGGTCGCCGTCGGAGGGTTCCCATGCTTCGTCTTTCTCAAGGTGCGGTCGCTGGATGGCTGCGCAGGCTTGGTGTCATCGGCTTCGTTCTTTTGATCCTCGCTTGTAGCGGCGGTGGATGCTCGAGCGGATGCGCGGGTTGCGGCGTCACTCCCCTTCCCGGCGGGTTCCCGAAGGCGAGCACGATCACGAACGCGGGCGCCGCGCGCGTCACGCGCTCTGGCCTCGACTTCATGCAGGCAAACATCGGCTCGATCGCCGGCAAGGTCCTCGGCGGCGGCACGATCACCTACCCCATCGCGCCGACCTCGTTCAGCCTCCTCGTGACGATCAACATCTGCCAAAACCCGCAGCCGGGTCAGTGCGAGGTCGTCATCGATCTCAGCGGCGCGAAGCTCACGATCACGGCGGTCCATCCAGACTCGATTCAGATCTCGGGAACCATTCCGGTCCAAGCCAAAGACATCACGATGGACACGTGCTCGATGCACGCAGGCCTCGGCGCGGGCGCGGGATGCAACGGCGGCACGCCGACGTTCACCGGCTTCGCGAACGTCCCCGTGAACATCGTGCTCCCGCTCATCGCAGAGACGATCGCCCCGCGCGACGGCTACACGAAGGTCGACGCGACGAACGCGACGGTGACGATGACGCTCGACAGCAGCATGTTCACCGTCTGCGCGAGCGGCCTCTGCGTCGTGCTCAGCTCGATCATCGACGCGCTCAAAGGATCGCTGATCGGCTACCTCACGAGCCCGCTCGAGAAGCAAATCCAGAGCGCTCTCCAAAGCGCGCTCTGCACGAAGACCGTCACGACGCTCAACCCGAGCTGCCCGACGGGATCGCACGACAACGGCGGCACCTGCTTCTACGACTCGTCGCCGAACACCTGCGTGCCGATCCTTCTCGGTATGGACGGCCACGTCGATCTCAGTGGTTTCCTGGCGAGCATCTCGCCGGGCTCGGCGGGCGGCCTCGATTTCGTGCTCGCGTCCGGCGGCAACGGCATCGCGTCCACGTCGCTCGGCGTCAACACGCCCGACTCCACCAACGGCCTCACGCTCGGCCTCATCGGCGGCGGCTTGCCCAACCCGCAATCGAGCTGCGTGCCGCTCTACGACAACAAGATCCCGACGGGCATCCCGATCCCCGACGAGATGCAGGGCAACACCGTCTCGCCGTGGCCGTCGACGGACCCGACAGGCCCCGATCTCGGCATCGCGCTCTCGGGTCGCTACCTGAACTTCATGTTCGGCAGCGTCTACAACAGCGGCGCGCTCTGCTTGGGCATCTCCACCGATCAGTTCTCGCAGCTCCAAAGCGGGCTCTTGAGCGTCCTCATTCCGAGCATCAAGCGCCTCACGTTCGAGCAGAAGCCCGGGCCCGTCGCGATCACGACGCGCCCGCAGCAACCGCCCATCGTCACGATCGGCGGCGGCACGGACGTGAACAAAGATCCGCTCCTCTCGATCTCGCTCAAGCAGTTCTCGATCGACTTCTACGTGTGGAGCATGGACCGCTTCATCCGCGCGATGACGTTCACCGGCGATCTCACGATCCCCGTGAACCTCTCGACCGCGGTCGATCCGAAGACCAACCCGAACGGCGGTCTCTTGCCCGTCATCGGCACGGTCGGCGTCTTGAACCCGACGGTCTCGAACAACGAGCTGCTCGTCGATGGCCCGCAGCAAGTCGCCATCGGTCTTGGAAATCTGTTCGGCGCGATCGCCGGTCAGCTCACGGGCAGCCTCAAGCCGATCGATCTCTCGAGCTCGCTCGCGTCGGTCGGCCTCGGCATGACCATCCCCGACGGCGGCATCCGCAAGCTCACGAAGGGCTCGGATGACTTCCTCGCGATCTTCGCGGACCTCGCGCTCGCGAAGCAGAACGCGCTCCAGCAAGCGGACGTGCAAGCGCGCATCCTCGACAAGAAGGTCTTCCCCGAGGCGATGAAGCTCACGACCGCGGACCGCGCGAAGGAGCCGATCCTCCACGTGCTCTTCGGCTCGTCGCTCGACAACGGGACGAACGTCGTCGAGTACTCGTACGCGATTGACCAAGGCGCGCACAGCGAGTGGTCGACCGTGCGCGACTTCGACATTCAGAACGACTCGACCTTCATGCAAGGCAAGCACACGCTGAACGTGTGGGCGCGTTTGCACGGCGACGTGATGAGCCAATCGGCGACGCCCGCGCAGGTGCCGTTCACCATCGACGTGCTCCCGCCGGACGTGACGCTCAGCGAGAACGCAGACAAGAGCATCCACGTCGAAGCATGGGACATCGTCAGCGACACGAGCTCGCTCAAGATGCGCTACCAGACGACCGACTCGCTCGGAAAGAAGGCGGAGTGGACGGCGTGGACCGCCATCACCGACGTCTCGGCGTCGATCGACAACGGCGCTTCGGTCACCGTCGAAGTGCAAGACGAAGAAGGCAACATCGGAAGCCAGTCGTCGGATCTCATCCGCGGCAAGCCCGATCCGTCGCTCGGCTCGGGCTCGGGTTGCAGCTCGTGCACGATCGGGAAATCGCCTTCACAAACGAGCTGGGCATACGGGATCCCGGTCCTCGCCGGACTCCTCGCGCTCGCCCTGCGACGACGGCGCACCGAGGTGCGCGCGCCGCGCCCTTTAGATAAGCGCATCGTCGCCATCTCCGCGATCGCGGTGACCGCGGCGATGTTTCCGGGATGCAATTGCGGCGGAGACAACAACACGCCTGCGCTCTGCGGCAGCGATTGCAAACAGACGTGCGACGACGCGCTCGTGCAAGGTCTCATCGGCACGTACACGTCGGTCGCGGTCGACAAGAGCGGAACCATCTGGGTCGCCGGCTACAACGACAGCGACGGCAGCTCGACGCTCTACGGCGATCTCGTCGTCGGCAAATGGGACGCAGCGAAAGCCGCCGTTCAATGGACGAGCGTCGACGGCGTCCCCGCGATCCCGAGCGGACAATGCTCGGGCGCCGATCCCAAAGGCTGGCGCGCCGGCGTCGAAGATCCCGGCGACGACGTCGGTCTCTGGACGTCGATGGTGCTCGACCAGAACCAACACCCGATGGTCGCGTACTACGACGCGACCAACACGCAGCTGAAGTTCGCGAGCTACGACGGATCGAAATGGAGCGTCCACGTCGTGAGCCAGAAGGCTGGCGCCGATCAAGGCCGCTACGTGAAGATGATCCTCGTGAACAACAATCCGGTCGTCGCGTTCCTCGGCATGGAGGCAGGCAGCGGCGGGTACACGCGCTCGCGCGTCATCGTCGGCCACGCGAAGAGCAGCACGCCTTCGCAGACGACGGATTGGACGTTCGAAGACGCAGCAGTCAACGAGCAGGACCCGTGTCAGCCGCAGTTCTGCACGGCGGCGCAGGCGTGCTTGGCGACCGCCGGCACGACGACGGGCATCTGCACCGCGACCGTCAACGGATGCAACCCGGCTTGCGCGACGGGCAACGCGTGCGTCACGGTGAACGCCGCCGCGACGTGCGTGAAGTCACTCGACTCGACGACGTTCTTCCCGAGCTACCCCTCCGTGCTCGGCGACTACATCAGCCTCGCCAACGGCCCGAGCGGTCTCGGCATCGTCGTGTACGATCGCTTCCACGGAAATCTGTGGGCGATCAGCAACGCGGGCGGCAAGTGGACGCCCACGCTCCTCGATGGTCAAACCGGAAGCGGGGCGACCGCGAAGGACACCGGCGACGACGGCATCGCCGCCAACCTGATCATCTCGTCCAACAGCGACTGGCACATCGTCTACGTCAACGGCATCCAGGAGCACTTGCAGTTCCTCACGTGGCCGGGCGGCGCGGGCACGCCGCTCGCGCCCGAGGTCGTCGATGACGGCTACAACAACGGCCAGGCGTACCCCGACGGACAACACGTCGTCGGCGACGACGCGATGATGCAAATCGACGGAAGCGGCAACGTGACCGTCGCTTATCAGGACAGCACGGCCGGCGCGCTCCGCATCGCAACGGGCGCACCCGCGCAGAGCGGCACGCACAAGTGGACGGCGAAGACCGTCGCGCAGCAGGGCAAGTTCGCGGGCTTCTTCCCGCACTTCGTGACCGGCACGACCCAAATCGCGAACTGGTTCCGCACGTCGGACATCACGCAGGGAACCGAAGCCGGAGATGTTGTTCTGGTGACGCCCTGAAGGTTTGACCGCGTCCTAAGACTCGCGCTCGTCGCTTCGCTCCTCGAACGCTCGGCCCTCGTCCGCGGCTGTTCGCCGCTACCTCAGGCTGACTTGTCTCATCACGCGCGCTTGCGCGCGTGAGGATGTTTGCGGGTGAGGCTGTCGCTAGGCGGCGACGGTTTCCGCGTCGTCCACTTGCGCCATCGTGCGGAGGGCTGGGCCGCTCACGTGTTGGCGTTCTTCGGCGACAAGCTCGAGGAGCTCTTGCTTCGTCGCCATGCCGGCGTCGAGCATCACGCGCATGAAGCCATCGACGTAGCCGTGCGCGCGCGCGACGCGCGCTTGAACCTGACCCGCGGCTTGCGCGGCGAACACATCGCGGAGCATGCCGCGAAGCTCGGTGAGAAGCTCATCCTTCGATTTGGTCTTCATGCTCATGATTCATCCGCTACCGCGCGTGATGGGAATGGGCCAACAAACAGGCAGAAGACTGGTCATTGCTCGGGCGTTGAAGTAGACGAGGCACACATGGCTGAGCGCGAGCGCACGACGAATCACTCCGCGGCTTGGGCGGCGCTGCGCGAAGTGGCGAAGCCGGATGCGCTCGCGGAGCTCGCACGTGCCGCGGTGATCGACGGCGAGACGGGCGAAGCGCTCCGCGATCGACGAAAAACGCTCGAGCTCGGCGACGACGACGGCAAGACTCCGTTCGGCGACGCGATCGCCGTGCTCGATCGCGGCCCCGAAGACGAAGCAGAGAAGACACTCGCGCGCGCGCTCGGTGCGCTCGCAGTGGCAACCTCGAAAGAGATCGACGCGGCGCTCGTCGTTCGGCTCGCGAGCAAATCCGCGTTCGATCCATCGCCGCTCCTCGATCAAGCGACGGGCGATCGCGCCGACGCGCTCTTCGATGCGCTCGCCGATCGCGCGACGTCCGACTCGCTTGGGGGCGAAGACCGCGAGGCCGCCGTCGTCGCGTGCGCGATTCTCCTCGCGAGCAAGCGCGCGCGCGCGAAGAAGGCGCTCGCCGCAATCGCCGAAAAAACTTCCGACCCGCTCGTTCGTGCCGTCGCCCTGCAAGACGGCTCGCGCGCACCCGAGACGCGCCTCGCGGGCGAGCTCGTCCCCGCGCCGCGCAACCCGGCGATCACCGTGCTTCTCGGCGTGACGGGGCTCCTCTTCGCGATCGGCGCGGTGCGACTCCTCGCGCGACTCGTGCTCGCGTATCGCGTTCCCGCAGAGGTGTCGGCGTCGGCGAGCGGCGTGCGGATTCACGCGCGCACCGAGCTCCTCGGGCGAACGCTGCGCGATCGCGAAATCGTCATCGGCTCGGACGCGCTCGCACGCGCCGTACGCGAGGTCCGTTTTCCGCGGCTCGGTCTCTACGCTGGGCTCTTCGCGCTCGCGATCGGGACGTACGTGGGCGTCGGCGCGCTCGTCGATGGCGCGCGCGTCGCGTCGCCCTCGCTCCTCGCGTGGGGGCTTCTCTTCGTCGCCGCGGGCATCGCGGTGGATCTCGTGCTGTCGAGCGTGCGCTTCGGCGCGAAGGGAAAATGCCGCGTCGTGCTCCAACCGCGGAAAGGCCGCGTCGTCTGCATCGGCGACGTCGACCCGCAACGCGCCGACGCGGCGCTCGCCTCGCTCGCGCAGCGCTGATACACATTTCGGTCGTGCAGGGTCAGCAAACGCCTCAAGTCACGTTCGACGAATACGTCGGCATGTGCGGCGCAGCGAAGGCGTGGGGCATCGATCGCATGTGCGGACACTACCGGCTCGCGCCGCAAACATGGGCGCAGATCCAAAACGCGTGGATGCCAACCACGTCGTCGAACGCGCACTTCGCGCCCATGGTCGATCAAGAAGCGGCGCGACTCCAAATGGGCGGCGCGCCGCGCATGGTGACCTCGCTCGCGGTCGATCAGTTCGCGAGCGGCGCCGCGCAAGTCGGCAGCGCGCTGAACAACATGTTCGGCGGCGCGTTCGACAACGTCGCAAAAGCGATCGCACCGCCCGCGATCGGCTCGACCGTCATGGTCGCGTGGAGCGACGGCAACAAATATCCCGGCACCGTCGCGCAGGTCGCGCCGGGTCAATATCTCGTGACGATGCAGAACGGCCAGCAGCACTGGATCGCTGCGCAGTTCGTCACGCTTCCGTGAGGTTCGCCGTGTTCTTCTGCATGATGCCCACGGTCGTGCTGCGCGGGAGCAAGCGTCCGAGGAAGAAGCGCGCGAGCTTGTTCACCGCGCCGGGCACGAACGTCGGTCCGCCGCCGAGCGCGTCGAGCGTGCGGTTCGCGACATCGAGCGCGTCGAGCGTTCCGGGTGCTTCCTTGTCCGTCGTCTTGAGATAGCTCGGCGTCCGCACAGCACCGGGGCACGACGCGAGCACGGACACTCCGTGCGGCGCGAGCTCTGCCCACAAGCTCTCGGCGAGCACGATGTTGAACGCCTTGCTCGCCGCGTACGCCGCGAGCCGCGGCCCACCCTGAAATCCCGCGAGCGACGACATCAGCACGACGCCGCCGCGCTTCTTCTCGATCATCTTCGGCGCAATGGCGTGCACGAGCTCGACCGGGCCTCGCACGTTCACGTCGATGACGCGCATCGCATCTTCGAGAGGTCGCTCGAGCAGGGGTGCGATGAACGAGTAGGCCGCGTTGTACACGCCGAGCCCGATGTCGAGCTCGCGCGTGTGCTCGGCGACGACGCGTGACCAGCCTGCGGTCGCGAGATCGGTCGCGACGACGCGCGCTTCGACCTCGTGTTTCTCCGCGATCGATCGCGCGACCGACTCGAGCGCGTCTTTGCGGCGCGCGACGAGCACGACCGACACGCCGCGCGCGGCGATGGCGTGCGCGAACGCTTCACCGAGCCCTTCGGACGCACCCGCGACGATCGCGAACGGACCGAAGCGCGCAGCGAACGAATCGCTCACGCCTTCTCCTCGCTCGAGAACGGGTGATCGCTCTTGCCGAATCGCCACGCGACGAAGAACGGAAGAAGCCACCACGGAAGGTTCGCCATGATCACCGTGCCGCGCGCGGGCGTCGCGTACGGACCGAGCATCTCCTCGAACATGATGATGGACACGTTCGCGAACATCACGCCGGCCCAGAAAATGGCTGGGATCCGTATCCACTCTTTGCCTTTGACGATCGCCCAAATCGCGAGCGCGTAGAACGGACCGAAGAGGATCACGTCGAGCCAGATCGTCGCGCGCCACCACGGCGGTCGCGCGTTCTGCAGTGGGTCGAAGTTGTTTCCCCACCAGTGAACGAGATCGACGAGCGCGTGCGGCGGCCAGATCGGATAGTCGAAGTGCTTCACGTCGGCGATGACGAGCTGCTCGAGATCGACGATGTACGTGATGAACCCGAGGTTGATCGCGAAGAACCCAAGGATGATCCAATCGAGCGGGCGCTTCTTCAGCGGAATGGGAGCGCGCGTCGTCATGGCGTGCGGGCCGCGCGGCGCTCGCCGACGACGACGTCGAGCTTGCCGGCCGAGACGGTGAGCTCGTAACGCACGCGCTTCGGAGCGGTTTCGGTGCAGACGCGTACGCGGGCGCTCGACGCGGCGTGCGAGCGATCGATCTCGTCGCCGCTCGCGGCATCGATCGCGACGAGCGTGAGGCCGGTGCCGTCGCCCTCGGCGCCCGCGGTCGTCGTCGCGCATGACTGTTGCGCGATCGTCGCCTCCCACGTGTGGCGCTTCGCAGCGTCGACGACGAGCGCGCGTGCGTCGCCGAGCGTGCCTTCGACGGCGAACGATGGAGCATCGGCCGTGCGCGCGAGCATGCGCGACGCGGCGAGAGGCTTCTGCATGAACGCTTGCGACTGCCATCTCTCTTTGCGCATCACGACGCCGAACGGGCCCGGACGCCCGTGCGCTTCGAGCTCGAGCTGCGCCTTCTGCGCGCGGCACACGAAGAGCGCGACTTGCGACGACCCCTCGCCTGACGCGACGAGCACGCCGTGGTCGTCCCACACGCGCGCATCGAAGAGCGAGAGCGGCGCGCCCGCCATCACGTCGACGCGCGAGCACGCTTGCGGCGTTGGATCGATCGCGACCTGTGCGCGCTTCCCGAGCGACAGCAATCCCGATCCCATCGGCACGCCCGCGACGTAACCCGCGCGGAGGAGCTCGCTCTCGAGCGATTTCTTCGCTTGATCCACGCTGCGCGATGTCGCGTACCACGCGGTGTCGGGTTTTTCGGAGAGCTCGCTTGCGTCCTCGAGCGGGATCTTCGCGACGACGACCGCAGCGAGCCCGTTGCCGACGTGCGGGCGCAAGTGAAGCGAGCCCGCGAGCGCGCGCGTCGTGCAGAGAAGCACCGTGCGCTCGCGCGCGCCCTCGTGCGCACGCGCGAGCACGCGACCGTTGTCGTCGGCGACCTCGAGCTCGATCAGCGCGACGCCATCGTCTGCGACGGCGAGCACGTCGATGCATTGGTTCGCGTCGGCCGAGAGCGGAACGACGGTCTCCATGCGCGCGTCCGCTGTCACCGCGACGCGCTTCGTTTCGTCCCAGTGGCCGCCGAGCGCGGCGCGATGCGCGTGCACTTTCTCGTCGAGGCCCGGCCATGCCTCCGCCGAGCGCGAGCCTTCGCCGCGCGCGCCTCGCGCGTTGAGCTTCATCGCGACTTCCGCCGCGCGCTCGCGCGGTGCGATCTGCGCGGCGAGCGCGACGAGCCCTTCGCCGGACGCGGCATGCACGGCGAGGTACACGCGATCCGGATGCGGCGGACACACGAGCACGGTCGGATGCGCGTCGGGGCCCTCGTCCGCGGCGATCGGGTTTCCCTCTTCGGCGAACACGACGACGTCGAGATCTTCGAGCGAGCTCGACGCGCGCGCGTACGCGAGGAGACACGCGTCCGCGGGGATGTCGACGAACGCACCGAGACGCTCGCCCTCGACGATCGGACCCGATGCGACGACGCGCGCGGGCCCCGCGCCGAGCTGCGTCGCACGAAATGGAAAATCGCCGAGGAGAACCTTCGCGTCGAGATCGCCCGCGACGACGTTGGGCGCTTGCGGCGTCGTCCTCTGCGTCGACGCGACCGTGGGGTGGCAAGCGCTCGCCGAGACCGCGAACGCGAAGCAAGCCACGATGGCACTGCGGGCTTCGCTCACGGCTCGCGCTCCCATGCGCCGCTCGTCACGTGGAAGAGCGCAAGACCCCACGCGAGCGCGGAGCCGCGCGCTTCGACGGTGAGGCGCGCGCGATCCTCGTCGCCGGTGCAGAACGAAGCGAGCGCGGCGCCGTCGCTCGTGCCGCGTTCGTCGGAGTGCTCCGTTGCGCCGACGCGCGCGCGCACGACGAGCCCACGCGGCACGCCGCGCACCGCGGCGACGACTGCGACGTAACACGCACCGGGCTCGACGCCGGTGACGAACGAGGTGGAGCCGACGACGCCTTCATAGAGCGCGACGGCCGAATGCGGCGGCGTCACGTGGCGCGCGTGAAGCGCGCCTGCGAGCCTGCGATTCGCGTCGACGCCCCACACGTTCGCGTTCGGGAGGGACGCCGGAAGCGACCACGAAGCGCGCGCGACGGTGATCGGCGCGCCGGGAATCGCGCCGCCGAAACCGAGGAGCGTGTCCTTCGCCTCGCCCGTGCACACGTCGATGCGCGCATCGGCCGCTTCGCCGCGATCGCGCGCGAGGAGCACCTCGCCGGATTCGTCGTGTAGCTCCGCGTCGAGATCGAGCCGCGGCTTTCGCCGGCCGCTCCACGTCTCGGGCGAGAAGAGCTCGATGCGATGACATCCGCGCTCGAGCTTCACGTGAACGACGCCGCTTCCGTCCGCGGTCGCCGTCGCGGTCGCGCGCGGGAGCACCGTGGCTCCGTCGCGTCGCGCCGCGGCCTCCGCTGCCTCGGCGCGTTTCTCCGGCGGAGGCATCGCGGGAACCGGACCGGGATCGACCGTTGGCGGGAGCGCGCCGCCGACACGCTCGGGCAGCACGCTGCGCAGCGACGGCATGAGCGCCTGCGAGTACGCGACGACCACCTCGATCGCGCCGCGCCCCGCGTCGCTCCGCACGCGCACGTCGTCCACGTGCGGATCGCACGAGTCGATCTCGAGCGCACCCGCCACGCTGTACACGTCGGGCGAGTCGCGCTGCTCGTCGTGCCGATGGTCGCTCTCGTCGTCGCCCTCGCCTACGTGAAACGAAAGACCGCGCGCGCCGACGATCGCCATCGTCATGCATTCCGCGCCGTTGCTCGGAGGAAGCCGCAAGACGAGCGTCTCGTCTTCGTAGAGAAATCGCGTCGGCAACATGACGACGCGCGCGCCCGCCGCGCGATACGCGTCGCCGACGCGCGTCGCGAGCTCGTGGAGCTCGGCGTGCGCGGGCCGCGCGAACATCGCGATCGCGAGCAACGCGAGAGCCACACGCGACGTCTTCATCCTTCGACTCGCAGCGGAGCTTCGACGAAAACACGCTCGGACGGGCTCCACACGAAGAGCTTCCGATCGTCGACGCCCGTTTCTCGCACGCTCGTCACGAGGTACGCGAGATCGTACGCGGGCTCGTCGCCGCCCATCTTCGCCGCAGCTGCGTCCGTCTCCGAGAAGTACGCGCCGACGTCGAGGTGCGAGTGATAGAGCACCTTCACGGGTCGTCCTTCGCTTTCGCCGCTCTCCATCGCGCGCTGGAACTTCAGCGGGTCGATGTCGAAGTACATGCGCGCCGTGCGCGGATACGTCTCGGGATCGAGCTCGTGGAGCTTCTTCGCACGATTCACCATCGGCACGATCGCATCGACGACGAGCGCGTCGCTCGCGGGACCGACGAGCAGCCCGCAGCTCTCTTCATCCTTCGCGTAAGAAGCGCGCGCCTCTTCGTCGACGCGGTTGAGGAGCGCACGCGACATGCGCACGCCGCCGAGCACCCACGGATGCAACGCCGCGTCGCGCATGGTCACCATACGTAGCGCTTTTCCCACTTCATCGGCGCAAAATACCGGTCGCCGCGATCGGCGACGATCGCCACGATGGTCGCGCTGCGCCCTTCTTTTCGCGCGCGCTCGGCGATCTTCGTCGCGGCAAAAATATTCGCGCCCGAAGAATGCCCGACGTGAAGCCCTTCCTCGACCGCGACGCGATCGGCCATGTCCCAGCCGTCTTCGGTCGACACGGGAAAGACCTCGTCGTGCACGCGCGCGTCGTAAATCGGCGGCACGATGCTCGTCGCCATGTGCTTGAGCCCTTCGAGGCCGTGCATGGGCTCCGACGGCTCGACCGCGATGCACCGAATCGATTTCGATTTCTCGTGCAGCCTGCGCGCGGTCCCCATCATCGTCCCGCTCGTGCCGAGCCCCGCGACGAAATGCGTGAGCTCGGACCCGAGCGCGTCCCAGAATCTCGACGCCCGTTCCGTCGTAGTGAGCGAGCGGGTTCGACGGGTTCGAGTACTGATCGGGATAGAAATACGCGCCCGGATTCTTGTCGACGATCTCGCGCGCGAGCTTCATCGCGCCATCGGAGCCTTCGAGTGGATCGGAGAAAATGATCTTCGTCCCGAACGCGCGCGTGATGTCCTTGCGAGGCTGCGACACGTTCGACGGCATGACGAGCTCGACGCGCAGGCCGAACGCCGCGCCAAAGAGCGAGTATGCGACGCCGGTGTTCCCGCTCGTCGAGTCGATGAGGATCTTGTCCTTCGAGAGGCGCCCATCCGCGAGCGCGTCTCGAATCATGCGCAGCGCGGCACGATCCTTCACGCTGCCGCCGGGGTTCTGGCACTCGAGCTTGCAGAATACACGTACTTCGCGCGAGTCCGGAACGACGCGGCGGAGGCGCACGAGCGGCGTGTTCCCCACCGCGTCCGCGACGGACTCGATGCGTCGTAGGGTCATGCGAGGATCTTCATCAGCGTGACGAGCGCCGCGTGCGCGCCGAGCGCCATCTCGCGCGCAGCCGGGTCGAGCGAGTCGAAACGCGGGTCTGAGTTTTCGTGTGCGCCGACTTCCGCCGACTGGACGCCCGCGCGCGCGAGATACGTACGCTCGATCGCGCCCGACGCATCGCGCGCGACGACGACGCGCGCCCGCTCGATCTTCGCTTGTCCCTCCGCCCCCACCTCGGCGAGCCGCACCTGCCGCAAGAAGCGTTTCTTCAGGGGCGCGCGCCTCCGGCGATCGCAGGCACGATGCTGATCTTGTCGCCCGCGCGGATCTCCGTCTTCAACCCTTCGAGAAATCGCACGTCCTCTTCGCCGACGTAGATGTTCACGAAGCGGCGCACGCCCTTCTCGTCGAGCAATCGATCCTTGATGCCGGGGTGCTTCTTGTCCAAGTCCTCGATGATCTCGCCGACGGTCGCGCCATCGGCGATCACTTCGTCTTTGCCGCCGGTCAGCGTTCGCAGCGGCGCGGGAATTCGCACGGTCGTTTCCATTCAGCCTTTGTAGCGTCGTTCGTCGAGATCGTCGATGCGTGTCTCGCAGAGGTCGCATCCCTTGCGCGCGGAGATGCGCGTGCGCCGAAGCGCGTCCGTCGCGGCGTCGTACGTGACGAGCGTTCCGCCGACGTCGCCTGTCCCGTTTTTGGCATCGAGAATGGCGAGCGCGAGATCGGCTTGAAGCGCGGCGATCACGCCGACCATCGGCCCGAGCACGCCGTCGTCGGCGCAATTCGGCGCGCGTCCGTGCGGGACGTCTTCGAAGAGACATCGGTAACAAGGAGAGCCCGTGACGGCGAGCACGGTGCCGCGCATTTTCACCGCCGACGCGTGAACGACTGGAACCTTCGCGATGGCGCACGCGTCGGCGACGAGAAACTTCGTCGCGAAGTTGTCCGCGCCCTCGACGACGACATCGCACCCATCGAGAATTTCTCTCGCGCGCGCTGGAAGAAATCGCGTTGCCGTCGTTTCGACGTTTCCGCCAAGCAACCGCGCCGCTTCGTCGAGCTTCGGTTTTCCGATGCTCGCTTCGTCGAACAAAATCTGCCGATGGAGATTGCTCTCGTCGACGACGTCATCGTCGCACAAGCGCAGCGTGCCGACGCCCGCGCGCGCGAGCACCATCGCGCAAGGACACCCGAGCCCGCCGACGCCGACGACGAGCACGCGCGCACGCTCGCGTTTCATGGCGCAAAATGCTGCGCGAGGCTGAAGTACCGCTCGCCCGTGTCGGGCAAGATCGTGACGACGTTCTTCCCCGCGCCGATCTCGCGCGCGATCGCGAGCGCGACGAACACCGCGGCGCCCGCGCTGATCCCGACGAGAAGCCCTTCGCGCTGGGCGAGCTCCGTCTTCGTTCGCCACGCGTCTTCGTCGCTCACCGTGCGCACTTCGTCGACGGCGCGCGCGTCGTAGTTGCGCGGGACGAAACCCGCCGCGAGCCCTTGAATCTTCGACGGCCCGCGCTCGCCGCGCGAAATCGTCGCGCACGCATCGGGCTCGACCGCGACGACGCGCGTGCCGTTCGCGCGGAGGGCGCCACCCACGCCGCTCACCGTTCCACCCGTTCCGACGCCCGCGACGAACGCGTCGATCGCATCCCCGCCCATCGCCTCGACGATCTCGCGCGCGGTCGTCGCCCTGTGCACGTGCGGATTCTCCGGGTTGTCGAACTGCTGCGGCAGGAACGCGTTCGGAGTCGACGCCGCGATCTCCTTCGCGCGCGCGAGCGCACCGTCGAGCTGATCCGCTTCCGGCGTGAGCACGACCTCCGCGCCGAACGCCGCGAGGAGCGCGCGACGCTCGAGGCTCATGCTCTCCGGCATCGTCAAAATGCAGCGATACCCCTTCGCCGCGCAGATCATCGCGAGCGCGATGCCCGTGTTGCCGCTCGTCGGCTCGACCACGACGCCGCCGCGTCCGAGAGCGCCCGATTTCTCCGCCGCTTCGATCATCGCGACCGCGATGCGATCCTTCACGGAGCCCGCGGGGTTCTGCTGCTCCATCTTCGCCCACACTTCGGCGCGCGGCGTGTCTCTTCCCACGTTGCGGAGGCGCACGAGCGGAGTCTTTCCGACGAGCGCGACGACGTCCTCGCAAACGAGCGACACGCCGCCGACGTTAGCACGATATGCTCGCCGCGATGACGGACGGCTTGGTCGCGGAAGCGCGCGCTCTCCACGATCGCCACCCCGCGATCGATCTCCACGCCGACACGCTCATGTGGGGCCGGTGGTTCGGTTACGACATGCTGCGGAGGCACTCGCCTCCGCTTCCGAAAAAAGCGCTGCTCGGTCACGTCGATCTCCCGCGCATGCGCGAAGGCGGAGTCGGCGCGCAATTCTTCGGGCTCGTCTCGCTTCCGATGATGGGACGCGTCCGCGGTCTCGCGCGCGCCATCGACGAACAAATCGACGTGCTCGACGAGACGCTCGCGCGCACGCGCGAGATCCGACTCGCGCGCACGAAGAAGGACATCGAAGACGCCGCGCGCGAAGGCGCCGCATCCGCGCTCCTCGGCATCGAAGGCGCGCACGCGCTCGAAGGCGATCTCGACAACCTCGATCGCTTCGCGCGTCGCGGCTTGCGCTACCTCGGTCTCTTGCATTTCACCGCGAACGAAGCGGGTTTTCCCGCATACGGGCGCGGCGCGCGCGATGAGGGTTTGACGATGTGGGGCCGCGAGCTCGTCGCGCGCTGCGAATCGCTCGATGTCATCGTCGATCTCGCGCACATCAATCGCCGCGGGTTTCTCGACGCGTGCGCGATGTCGAAGCGCCCGCTCATCGTGAGCCACACGGGCGTCCTCGGGGCGTTCGAGCATTGGCGCAACATCGACGACACCCAACTCCGCGCGATCGCCGACCGCGGCGGATGCATCGGCGTCATCTTCTGTCCGCGCTACTTGGGCGGCGACGGAATCGATGCGGTCGTCAAACACATGAAGCACATCATCGACGTCGTCGGCGAAGACTGCCCCGCGCTCGGCAGCGACTGGGACGGCTTCATCGTCCCGACGCGCGACCTCGCGGATCCAACGGGCCTCCCGCTCCTCACCGCCGCGCTCCTCGAAGCCGGCTACAAAGAACCCACGATCGCAAAAATCCTCCGCGACAACGCGCTGCGCGTCCTCGAGAGTTAGCCTCCAAGACGCCACGACGCCAAAAAAGAGTTGGTGGGTAAAGAACCCAACTCTTCTCTCTTTTGGCGCTTTGGCGTCTTGGCGGCCAATCCTCTATTGGACTTCCACCGTATCCAGCGAGAGGCCGCGCGCGGCGAGGCGTGATTCGAGGCGCGCGCGCCACGCCGCTGTGTCCGTGCCGGGAGGCGACGCGACGTGCACGCTGACGCGTCCGTTTTCGGCGCTCACGGTGAGCGTCGAGCCCGCGAGGTCGCCCGCGCCGAGCTCCATGCGCACGGTCCCGCGGCGCGCGTCGCCGCTCCACGCGATCTTCTTCACGAGCTGCGGGACGAGCTCCTCGAGCGAGACGCGCGCGTTCGTCTGCGCGGCGGTCACTTCTTTCTGCGCATCGATCGGCGACGTCGTCGCCATCGGCGGCGCGAGCTGCGCGGCCTGACGCGCCGAAGGATCGAGATCGTCGCCCGCGCCGTGACGATGCCGCTTCTCCGCGTCGGGATGCACCGCCGAGACCGCCTGCGGAAGCGATGTTTGCATTCTGCAACCTTGCGCGTTTACCGGCGGCGGCGGTGGCGGCTTCGGCGTGCTCGCAGCGAGCACGCCCGCGAACGTCGGACCTTTGAGGAGCAGCGGAAGATGCGCTTGTGCCGCTTGCGCTTGCTTCGCTGGTTGAGCTTGCGGCGCGGCTTGCGGTTTGGTCGGGCTCGTGGGGTTCATGCGTTCGAAGGCTCATCGGCGCGCGCATGCGCGAAGTTGCTCACGATTTTCGCGCGACCACGCGCTCGCTTGACCCACGGGGCCGCCCGACTACGTTTCCAAGAGAGGGAATGTCGAGTCCAGATCCAGGTACACCCGTGGTTGGCTGGGTGGTCGGAGCCGTGATTGCGTCGGTGCTCGGGTCGCTCTTCGCGGCAGGTGACGCCGCGGTCACCGCCATCCCGGAGGCGGTCGTGCAGTCGCTCGCGCGCGAGCCGCGCTCGCCGTTCGCGCGTTACGTGGAGAATCGTTCACGCGTCCTTTCGCGGTGGCTCGTCTGCCGCATCACGGCCATCGCCATTTCGGCTGCGCTCCTCCAAGAAGCCGCCGACGAGCTCCACATCGGCTTCGGACCGCTCCTCGCGATGCTCGGCGCGCTCGTCGTCTATGGCACGCTCGCCGAGCTCTTCGGTACGCTCGGCCGCCAGCGGCCCGAGAAGCTCGGCGCGCTCGCGCTTCGCGTGCTTCTTCCGCTCGAGTGGGCGGCGGCGCCCGTCGCCGAGCCGCTCATGTGGCTCGGCCGCTTCATCGCGAACGTCGTTCCGAAAGGCCGGCGCGACGCGCGCACGACCGAAGCCGAAGTTCGCTGGCTCGTCGCCCAAGGCGAACGCGCCGGCGCTCTCGCCAACGAGCCCGCGCAGATCATCCGCAACGCGCTCGCGTTCAAGAAGCTCCGCGCGGGCGAGGTCATGGTTCCACGCGCGCGCATTTCGTCGATCGAGGTCTCGACGCCGCTCGCGCGCGCGCTCGAGATCGTCTCGAGCGACGGCCACTCGCGATACCCCGTCTACCGCGAGTCGCTCGATCAAATCGTCGGTCTTCTCTACGCGAAGGATCTCTTCCGCGCCGTGCGCGACAAACAGCTCGAGTCCGGCAAGCTCACCGATCTCGTGCGAACCAACGTGTTCTTCGTGACCGAGTCGCAGCCGCTCGCGAGCATCCTTCGCGACATGAAGGCCAAACGCCAGCACCTCGCGATCGTCTCCGACGAATTCGGCGGAACGGCCGGCGTCATCACGCTCGAGGATTTGCTCGAGGAGCTCGTCGGCGACATTCGCGACGAGTACGACACGGAAGGTCTGTTCGAAGATCTCGGCGACAACCGCTTCGTCACGGATGCGTCGGTCTCGCTCGCGGATCTCGCGGCGCACTTGAAGCGCGACATCCCCGTCGACGGAGACTTCGAGTCGCTCGGCGGCCTCATCGTGAATCGCGCGGGTGGCGTGCCGCCCGCGGGGACGACGATCTCGATCGACGGACTCCGCTTCACCGTGCGCGAGGCCGACGCGAAGCGCGTCGTGAAGGTCGAAGTGTCGCGAGCGAAGGCGCCGTGACCGAAGTCACGGTCACGATCGACGCCATCCCGGACGCAAGCACCCTCCCGCCCGGCACGCGCGTCATCGTCTTGTCCGACGGCGCGCGCGGTCGCGGATTTCTCGCGGCGTTCTCGAAGCGCACGATCGCGAGGAGCGCGCGCTGCAACGCGCTCCTCGTTCACGGCTTCACGGAGATCGGCGCGAGCGTCGACCCTAAGACGAAAAATGATCTCGTCTTCGGAGTTGCGTAGCGTAGCGGCGTTACTTGCCGCCGTTGCCGACCTTCTCGAGGCCTTTGCTGAGCGTATCGGCTTGCTCGAGAAGACCCGGCTTCGAGTCCTGCACGATGTCGCCTTGCGGTTTTCCTTCGCCGCGGATCTCGAGGATGAGATCGCCGAGCTTGATCGCGAGCTGCGCGACGAGCGACTTCGTGTCCGACGGACACACCGCTTCGAAGCTGTTCGGCGCGACGTACATCGCCGACGGCTCGTTGATCGCGCCGCCTTTGTATTTCGGCACGCTCACGTTTTGTCCGGCGTAGTTCGCCTTGATCTCCGGCGGGATCGGCGGTGAGTCGCCGGTGAAGCTGAGCGGCGGGTTGATCTGCGCGAGGTTCGCGACGAAGTTGCCGCCCGGATCCTTCGCGCTCACGCCGCCGAGGAGCACGACGTATTGAATCGAGTGCTGACCGCCTGCGGCCGCAGCGAACTGCTCGGTGATCGGCTTCTCGAGCTTGCTGAGGAGGTTCTTCACCGCGGTCTTGTGATCGTTGAGGGCCGTGACGCCCGCGACGAAATCGAAGAGGCCCTTCGATGTTTCTTGCGGGAAGCCGGAGAAGCGGCGGCCTGCGAGCTTGTCGCCGTCGAAGCCGACGTTGATGCCGCCGAGTTGGCCGGCGAGCTCTTTCGGAAATTGCTTTCCCTCTTTCGCCGTCAAGAGCTTCGCGCCGCCTTCGAGCTTCGTCGCGAGATCTTCGAGCTTCGTCTTGGCCTCGTCGACGCCGGTCTTCAGCTCCTTCGCGTCGTTGCGCGCTTGCTCGCGACCTGCGCCCGTCTCCTTCGCTTGACCGACCATCACGCCAGCGCCAACGCCGATTCCGAGCGCGAGCAGTCCGATGATGGCCATGTTGCGGCGCCCCTTGCTCGCAACCTGCTGCACCGCGATCTCGTCGACTTCGATTCGCTGCGCTTGAGCGGGCGCGGCGTGCGTGATGCGCGGTGCGACGACCGCGGCGAGCGGGTTCGTCGGATCGATCGCCGGCGCGGGGCCGACTGGGACGCCGGGCGGAACCGGCAAACCCGGACCGGATGCACCGGGCATAACCGGCGCTGAGGGAACGGCTGGCGCCGAGCCCACGGGTGCCGGTGTTGGCGTTGGAGCGCCAGCACCTGCGCCTTTGCCAAGGCGTGCCTTCAGGTCAATCTTCTTTTTTTCTTCGGCCATCGACGCTCTCCATCCACATCAAACCGCGCGAGAACGTTAGTTACTCTGCGCGTTTCGTGTCAAACGCTACGACAAGATCTTGGCCGCAAGGAACTACATCAACCTACAATTGCGACATGAATCGCCGCACCGCGCAGAGGGCTCGACTTGGGGAACGTTCGCTCTTCCTGAACAAGTACGTCGATGGGTTTCCGCATCTCGCGGAGCTCTTGGACGTGTCCGAAAGCGGGATGCTGATCCGCACCATCCGAGAGCCTTTGAACCGCGAGGGGACGTTCACTTTGGAGCTCGGAATTCCGGGGAGCGCGCATCGCATGTGGCTCTGGGCCGAGCTCGTGCGAAAGAGCGGGACGCTCCAGGCGATTCGAATCGCGCACGCCGATTTGCTGGAGCGCGCGCAGCTTCGCCAGCTCGTTCGTTGGAATACCGCGTCCTAGTCCCGCTCGTCGTCGCGCTCGTGGCGGCGGCGTGCACGAATCCCGCGGAGCTCGACCGGCGTGATCTCGAGAGCGCCTTCGCGCTGGACGCGCCGCTCGATCGCGCGCTCCACGAAGCGGAGAGCGCCGCGAAGAAGGGCGACGACCCAGCCGCCATCGATATTTTGAAACGAACAGCCGAGCCAGCGGCGCAAGCCGCGGTCGATGCGGCGAACGCGGTCGCGCCGCGAACGGCGTGGGGTCGCACCGAGAAGGCCGCGCTCGTCTCGATCGAAAATGATCGGAAGAGCGAGATCGCGCGATACGAAAGCGCGCTCGCCGGGACGGATCTCGATGCTCAGCTCGCCGCGGTCGAAAAGCAGCTCGAGCTGGAGAAGCGCGTGGTGGCCTTTTCTGGCGAGATCGAGCGCGGTCCGTGATGCTAGGCTGGCGTGCATGTCGCGCGTCGTCGTCGTCGACAACTACGACTCCTTCACGTTCAACCTCGTGCAGTATCTCGGCGAGCTCGGGGCCGCGTGCGACGTCGTGAAGAACGACGAGACGACGCCGGAGGCGATCCTCGCGGGCGCGCCGACGGGTGTCTTGATTTCGCCGGGGCCGTGCACGCCGAACGAAGCGGGGATCTCGCTCGAAATCCATTGAAACGATTTCTGGCAAGGTTCCGATTTTGGGAGTGTGTCTTGGACACCAAGCCATCGGGCAGGCGTTTGGCGGGCGCGTCGTGCGCGCCGAGCGATTGATGCACGGGCGCACGTCGCCCATCGAGCACGACGGCAAGACGATCTTCGAGGGGATCGCGAGCCCTTTCTCCGCGACGCGTTATCACTCGCTCATCGTGGAGCGCTCGTCGCTGCCGAAATCGCTCGTGGTCAGCGCGTGGACGGCCGAAGGCGAAATCATGGCGCTTCGTCACGAGTCGCTCGACGTCGAAGGCGTGCAGTTTCATCCGGAGAGCATCCTCACGCACGAGGGCAAGACGATCCTCGGCAATTGGCTTCGGAGGATTTCCGCGTGAGCCTGACCTTTCCCGATGCGATGAAGAGGCTGCTCGCATCGCGCGAGCTCGACGCGGGGCTCGTCGGCGACGCGTTCGAATCGATCTTGGAGGGTGTGTGGTCGCCGGTTCAAGTCGGCGCGTTCGCGACGGCGGTGCGCGTGCGCGGCGAGACGGCCGAGGCGATCACCGCGGCGGCGCGCGCGCTTCGTGCGCACATGACGGTCGTCGAGCACGGCCTTCCGCTCGTCGTCGACACGTGCGGAACCGGCGGAGATGGCGCGCTGACGATCAACGTGTCGACGGCGGCGGCGATCGTCGTCGCGGCGTGCAACGTGCCGGTCGCGAAGCACGGCAATCGATCGATCTCGAGCCAATGCGGCAGCGCGGACGTGATCGAGGCGCTTGGCGTGCCGATCGATCTCGCACCGGAGAAACAGGCCGATTTGCTGCGCGACGTGCACATCGCGTTTTTGTTCGCGCCCGCGCATCACCCTGCCCTCAAGCACGCCGCCGTCGCGCGGCGCGAGCTCGGCGTGCGCACGATCTTCAACGCGCTCGGCCCCGTCGCGAACCCCGCGCGCGCAACGCACCAGGTGATCGGCGTCTACGACGACGCGCTCCGTCCGATGCTCGCGCGCGTGCTCGCCGATCTCGGATGCGAGCGCGCGTGGGTCGTGCGGAGCGAAGACGGCCTCGACGAGCTCAGCCCCGCAGCGCCAACGCGCGTGTCCGAGGTGCGCGGCAAAGAGGTCACCGAGCGCGTCGTGACGATCGACGAGTTCGGATTGCCGCGCCGCGAGCTCGCGTCCATCCGCGGCGGCGACGCTTCTACCAACGCGCAATATATTGAAACGATTTTGCGAGACGCAGACAGCGAGGGCGCGCCCGCCGTGATTCTGAACGCGGCGGCGATGCTCTGGGTATGCGGCGTCGCGAAGACTGCGCGCGATGCGGCGGAGGCAGCGCGCGCGGCGATCACGTCGGGCGCGGCGATGCAGACACTCGAGGATTGGCGCGAGGTGTCGCGCCCGACGATCATCCCGCCGAACCTGCCATGAGCGGGTTGCTCGAGCGCATCGTCGCGAGCAAGCGCGACGAGATCGAGACATGGAAGAAAAGCGCGCCGGCGGAAGGTGCGACGCGCACGCCGTGCGATGTCGCCCGTGCGCTGCGCAAACCGGGCGAGCTTGCGCTCGTCTGTGAGGTGAAGTTTCGCAGCCCGAGCGCAGGCGCGCTGTCTCGCGCGATGGACGCAGGCGAGCGCGCCGCCGCATACGCCGAGGCGGGCGCGTCGATGGTGAGTGTGCTCTGCGACCAGCCTTTTTTCGATGGATCCTACGACGACGTGACGAAGGCGCGCGCGGCGCTCGATGCGCGCGGATTTGCGCGCCTGCCGATTTTGGCGAAGGAGTTCGTGCTCGACGACGTGCAGATCGCGCGCGCGCGCGCGGCGGGCGCCGATGCGATCCTGCTCATCGCGCGCATCGTGACGCACGATGCGCTCGCGTCGCTCGCGCGCTCCGCGATCGATCGCGGGCTCGAGCCCTTCGTCGAGGTGGTGGACGAAGACGAGCTCGGCAGCGCGCTCGATGCGGGCGCGCGCGTCATCGGAGTGAACGCGCGCGATCTCGACACGCTGGAGATGGACGCCGCGCGCGCGGCGCGCGTCATCGCGCGCATTCCGCCCGATCGCGTGGCCGTTCACTTCTCGGGTGTTCGCGGGCCGGATGACGTCGCGCGCGCAGCCCAAACGCGCGCGGACGCGGCGCTCGTCGGCGAGGCGCTGATGCGCGAAGCGGACCCCCGCGATCTTTTGAAACGAATGTTGGCCCGCGCGGCGAAATCGTCGAAAATGTGAGCGGTGGACCTCGCAGGCCGCATCGACACGTACCTCGATCACCTGCGCGTCGAGCGCGCGCTCTCCAAGAACACGCTCGATGCGTACGCGCGCGATCTCAATCAGCTCGCGGCGCGGCTCGGCGAAGACGCGCGCGCGGAAGAAGTGACGGAGGGCGACGTCGCGGCGCTCCTCTCGGCGAACGCACGGCGCGGATTCGGCGCGCGTTCGAGCGCGCGCCAGCTCTCGGCGATTCGCGGCCTCTTCAAGTTTCTCGTGCGCGAGCGCGTGCTCGCGGCGGACCCGACGGCGCTGCTCGACAGGCCTCGGCTCGGACGACGTCTCCCGCGCGCTCTGTCGCAAGACGACGTCGGCGCGATCCTCGCCAGACCCGACACGACGAAACCGCGAGGCGCGCGCGATCAAGCGATGCTTCACCTTCTCTATGCGTGCGGCCTGCGCGTGTCGGAGCTGTGCGCGCTCAAGATCGCGGATCTCGATCGCGAACGCGGCGTCGTGTCGGTGCGCGGAAAGGGCGACAAGCGCCGGCTCGTTCCCGTCGGCGAGATCGCGCTCGAGCTCGTCGACGCGTACCTCGAAGGCGCGCGCGCGAGCAGCAAGAGGAGCTCGAGCTCGCTGACGCTCTTTCTTTCACCGTCCGGTCGCCCGCTCACGCGCCAGGCGATGTGGAAGCTCATCAAACGCTACGCGCGCGCGGCGGGCGTCAGCGCAACCGTCTCGCCTCACAAAATCCGTCACTCCTTTGCGACGCACCTGCTCCAAGGCGGCGCCGATCTGCGCGCGGTGCAGGCGATGCTCGGGCACGCCGACCTCGGCACGACGGAGATCTACACGCGCATCGCGCAAGATCACGTGCACGCGGCGCACAAGCGATCGCACCCGCGCGCCGTGGCGAAGCCGAGGCGCGGTACGTGATACCTTCGGCGCGTGAGGCCGTACTTCGTCGTCACGCCCGCACGCGGAACCGAGACGCCCGTCGTCGTCGAGATCCCCCATGCGGGCCTCGACGTACCGCCGCACTTCGCGAACCAGCTCCTCGCGCCGGCGCGCTCGCTCGCGCGCGACGCGGATCTCTTCGTCGACGAGCTCTATGAAGGCGCGAGCGAAGAGGGCGCGACGGTCTCGAGTCGCGCGTGTCGCGCTACGTCGTCGATTTGAATCGCGCCGAGAGCGACGTCGACGCCGAATCGGTCGCGGGGGCGCCCGCCCACGCCGCGCGCGCCTCGCGGCGTCGTGTGGCGTCTCACGACGGACAACGAGAAGTGTCTCGCGGCGCCGCTCACGCCCGCCGAGCTCGACGCGCGCTTGGACGCGCGATTCATCGCCCGTATCACGCGGCGCTCGCGACGGCGGTCCGCGCGAAGCTCGAGCGGTTTGGCGTGTGCGTCGTCCTCGCGGGCCACTCGATGCCGAGCGTCGGGCGAAGCGGGCACGGCGACACGAACGTGAAGCGCGCGGACGTCGTCCCGGGAACGCAGGGTCGCACGACCGCCTCCGCGTCGCTCATCGACATCGTCGAAGCCCACGCGACGCACGCCGGCCTCTCCGTGCAGACACGACGAGCCCTATCGCGGCGGCTTCACGACGCGCCACTGGGGTCGCCCGAGCGCGAAGATCCACGCGATTCAGGTCGAAATCGCGCGCCGTCTCTACATGGATGAGGTCGCGCTTCGAAAGACGGACGCGTTCTCGAACATGCAGGTTTTCGCCCGCGATCTCGTGCGAAAGCTCGGCGCCGCCGCACTCGCGCTTGACAAACCCCGCGTCAATCGACCAATTTCCGCCGCCCCATGGCTCGCAGCGACATCACCGGCAAACGCAAGCTCAAGGCGCAGAACGTCTCGCACTCGAACATCAAGACGAAGCGCTGGCAGCACCTGAACATCCAAACGCGCCGCGTTTGGGTGCCCGAGCTCAAACGCTTCGTGACGCTGAACCTGACGACGCGCGACATCCGCACGATCGACAAGATCGGCGTGATCGCATACGCGAAGCGTCACGGCGTGAAGCTGTAAGCGCGCGGCGTTCGTTCGGCCCGCAGCACAGCACATTGACGGCGCGCGTTCTTTGAGCGCGGCCTCGAGCGTCTCGCCCGCGGCGAGCGCGTCCGCGAACGTCAGCGCGTCGGTCGCCTCGGCGAAGCCCGCGGCGATGTCCCAACGATCGTCTTCCGCATGCGCGAGCAAGATGCCCGAGGCACATGCGAGCGGCGCGCCGGGATCCGTCCTGCGCTTGCCGCGCATCACCGGATCGGCGCGCAGCGGCGCGACGATGCCGAGCGCGTCGATCTCCACGCCATCCATCGTCGTCTCGTAACACGCCGCCGCAACTCCGCCGCGGCCATCGACGGCGCACACGACGTGACACGCACGCTCGCGCGCTTCTTCGATCGCGAACGGCGCGAGCGCGACGCCGCGCGAGGTGTCGCATGCGACGGCCGGCGCGCGAACCTCGCGCAGATCATCGACGGTCATCGTGCCGCCCGCCATGCGCCCTGCCGCGGCGATGATGGGCTCGGCGAACGGATCTTGCGCGAGCACGGACGGACCTCCGCGCGCAAGCGCCGCGATGAGCGCGCGGCGCGGATGTTTGCGATCGAGCGAATCGAGCGCGGGCGAGGCGACGGCCGCGGGCTTCGACTTGCCGAACATCGAGAGCGCGGTCGCGATCGCCGCGGGAAGCGCGGGAACGGCGATGCGCGCGCTCTTCGGCACTTCGTCATCGGACACGAAACCGCGCGGACGAGGCGCGCTTTTCCCGGGCTCGCGCAATCGTCCGTCGATGCACCGAAGCCCGAGCCCCGGACCCGCGACGAGAACGTGAAGCGGGCCGAAGAGCACGGACGCGTCCAGCGCGGATGCCGCGAGCACGCCGGCGCACACCGCATCGACCGCGTTGCCGCGGACGATCACCGCGTTCGCCGCCGCAGCGACGCCCGGCTGCGTGGCCACCGCGATCGATTTCATTCTTGCTCGTCGTCCTTCACGCGAAGCGCTGCCGCCATCGCCGGCGACGCGTCACGCGGACGAATCACGCGACCCATGCCGCCTTGCTTCGGACGTCCCTGCGAGAGCTGGCGTAGGCGTTTGCATTCCGCGAGCGCCGATTGCGTCTCGATGACGACGTATGCGTCGCGTCGCGCGCCGATCGCAAGGACGACGCGCTCGAGCGCGGTCGTGCCGAACGAACGAGTCTCGCCGAGCGCGCGCAATCGCCCGTAAAACACCGGGCCCTCCGGCACCGGATCGCGAAACGGATCGACGACGAGGAGCACGTCGAGCGCGCGCGCCACGCGACGCGCGTCGTCCGTCTCCCAGACCCCGCGCGGCTCCCACGCGACGAACGTCGCATCGCGTTTGAGCCTTTCTGCGACCTTCGCGAGCCGATCGCGCCACACCTGCGCCGGCGTCACATGAGCCGGCGTCACGACGAGCATGCACCGCGCTTGAAGCGCGTCCGCCGCGGCCATCGCCGTGTCGAGATCGAGATCGAGCTCTTTTCCCGCTTTGAGCTCCGATGCGGCCGGCCCGACGACGACGGAAAAATCGAAGTGCGGCGGGACTTGCTTGCGCCAACGACGCAGCGTCGAGAGCGTCGGAGCGGGCTGCCCGCGCGCCGGCATTGCACTTCGAGAAATCGAAGCGCTTCGCGTACGCGGCGAGGTTCGACTCGAGGCGCCGCGCGCCGATGTGATAACGCGTCGTCATGTCGTCTCTCGAAATTCGAACCACTGCGTGGGGTGAGCGCGAAGGAAGCGTGTCATGTCGTCCGCAACGCTCTGCGCGACCGTGTGCACTTGGTCGGCGCTGGGACGACGCGGCAAGCGGCGTGCGGCGTGCGCTTCGAACGTGTAGCTGCGAAACCCGACGCGCGCGCAAAAGACGGGCAAGAGCGGCGCGCCCGTGAGCTGCGCGAGACGAAACGGTCCCTCGGGGAGCACACCTTCGCGATCGAGCAGCTTCACCGTCACGATGCGTCCGCTCGACGGAACGCGATCGACCTGCATCGCCGCTGCGCCGTGACGCTCTCGCAAGTGGCGCACGAGCGGGAGAGCGGCGAGCGGATCGGGGCCGATGTGGATCAGCCTCACGCCCGCTTTCTCGCGAGCGCGATCGTGGATCACGCGCGCGCTCTCGTCGCGTTCGCCTTCCATCACGACGACGACGTCGAGCTGCGTGTGCTCCGCGAGGAGCGGCCCGGCGACTTCCCAGCCTCCCGTGTGCATCGTGAGGAGGATGACGCCGCGATTCTCCGCGACTGCCCCGCGCACGTGCTCGCGTCCGCTGATCTCGACGTGCGGTGCGACGTCGTTCTTCGAGCCGACCGCGAGCGTCTCCGCGAGACAGCCCGCGTAGGTCGTGAAGGTGTGCGTCGTGTCGATCACGTCACGCCACAGCGGACGCGGCCCGCGAATGCGCCTCAGATTTTTCCGAACCGCGCGGCGCGCGTGCGGAAGTGCGACGGCCGCGAGCGTCCCGAACACGGGCGGCGACAACCGCATCCACCACGCGGGCAACCGACGCGCGCCGAGCGACGCCATGCGACGCCAGAAGACGCCATCGTGCGCGAAGCGCGTTGGAGGCATCCGCGCTGCATAGCACAGCTTGGATCTCCGTTGCCGGCGCCTGGTGCACGCGCGACCCAGGCGTGAGCCGATCTGGATCGCGGTTTCTCGCGAGAATCGCGAGCGATCCGCTTGCTCACGAATGGAGTGCCGTCACGGTTCGAACTTTGCAGCCCGAGCGCGCATGCGACTCGCACGGACCATCGGACTCGCCTTCACGACCTCCACGCTCGTCGCGCTCGTCGCATGCAGCGGCGATAGTCAGTTTCCAAACGGCGGCAACGGCAATGGCGGAAGCGGAAACGACGCTGGCTTCGGATTCGGAAACGGTGGCAAAGGCGACGGCGGCGGTAGCGATCTCTCGCAGTGCGCGACGTCGACCGCCACACCGACGCCAGTGCCCGTGAGCCTCGTGTTCATGTTCGACAAATCCGGCAGCATGAAAGACAACTCGAAGTGGACGTCGTGCGAGAGTGGTCTCACGAGCTTCTTCGCCGACAACGCCTCCGCGGGTCTCTCCGCGTCGCTCCAATTTTTCCCGCTCTCGAACGAGTGCAACGTGAACGCGTACGCCGCGCCGGCCGTCTCGATGCGCGCGCTCCCCGACAACGCGACGTTCGCGACGGCGATGCAGAACAACAGCCCCGGCGGCAACACGCCGACGCTCCCCGCGCTCACCGGCGCGATTCAATACGCGCAGTCGGTCCAGCAATCGAACACGGGCGGGAAGGTGGCGGTCGTTCTCGTGACGGACGGCGAGCCGAACGACTGCAACAGCACGGTCACGGCGGTCGCCAACGAAGCCGCGACCGCGTCCGCGACGATCCCGACGTTCGTCATCGGCGTCGGCAACACGGGCAACCTCGACGCGATCGCGCAAGCCGGCGGCACGAACAAAGCGACGATCGTCTCGACGAACAACCCGCAGCAGACGTCGCAGGATTTCGAGACCGCGCTCAACGCGATTCGCGGGCTCACGCTCGCATGCGAGTACCAAATCCCGCCGCCGCCGCAGGGCGAGACGTTCGACGAGACGAAGGTGAACGTCGTCTACACGCCGACGAACGGCAGCCCGAGCACGCTCACGTACAATCAAGATTGCACCGGCGGTACGGGCTGGCACTACGACGATCCGAAGAACCCGAAGAAGATCATCTTGTGCGGAACGACGTGCACCGACGTCCAGCAGCAATCCGGCAAGATCGACATCGTCCTCGGCTGCGCCACGAACGGTGTCATTCCCAAATAAGAATTGAACAGGGAGCGTGGGAGGTTGGGAGATATTTTGTGTTGTCCCAAGCTCCCTCTCTCCCTGTTAATTTCTTCAGGAGTCTCTAGACGCGAAGGAGTTTGGGATTTTCTTTGAGCACGTGGTCCAGCCACGCGCTCGAGAGCTTCTCTTGCATCGAGTTGAGACGCAGGCGCTGGCGGAGGTGGCCGAAGTCGACGGCGTCGAGCGGCTGATCCTGATTGAAGCAGGTGAAGACGATCGTCTCCTTGCCCGTCTTCGGATCGACGTGCTTCTGCAGACACTGCGCGCAGACTTCTTTCATCATGCACTGCATCGGCGAGTTGATGCTGCCGATCGCGATGTGACGCGGATCGAGGAACGGAAGGAGCACGCCGTGGCGCGCCTCGCGCACGGCGTCCATCATGCGGTCGCTGCCGATGGCGATGATGCGGTTCACGGCGGAGAGCTTCGCGATCGGTTTTTGAAGCTTCCCTTCGGCGAAGGCGACCATCGCTTGGACGATGTTGCCGCGAAAGTGCGCGTCTTGCGGGCGATTCGGCTCGATGGGTGCGCCGCCGTCCGTCGACCACACGACTTGATCGGTGTAGCGCTCGATCTCGTCGCGCTTGAAGACGTCGCGCCCGTCTTTGTAGCCGGCGAAGTAGACGACCTTGCTGCCCATCGCGCGGAACGCGCGCGCGATCGAGAAGAGCACTGCGTTTCCGAGACCTCCGCCGCAGAGGAGCACGGTCTCGTGGCTCGCGATTTCCGTCGGCGCGCCCGTCGGGCCCATCAAGACGACGCGCTCGCCCGGCTCGAGGATCGCGCAAAGGCGCGAGCTCGATCCCATCTCGAGGACGATCGTGCCCATGAGGCCGCGCTCTTTGGTCGACCCACGCGCCCGTCAGCGCGAGGCCCTCCATCGCGAGGCGCGTGCCGGCGACGAGAGGCGCGCGCGTCTCGTAGTTCTGCAAACGATAGAACTGGCCCGGGTGGAATTTCCGCGCGGCGAGCGGCGCGCGCACGACGACCTCGATGATCGTGCTCGTGAGGCGGTTGACCTCGTGCACCGTCGCGATGAGCTCGTCGTCGAGTCGCGCGAAGAGCGCACGGCGCTTCTCGTAGCGGACGCTTTGTGAATCGCTCGTCGGTTTCAGCAGCGCGGCGACGCGCGCGTAGCCGTCCTTCGCGCTGGCCATCGCCTTGACGACGCTGCCTGCGTAGTACGGATGGTTGTCGCCGTAGAACGAAACGGTGTTGTCCGCTCCGTTCTTGTAGCTCGTGAAAAATCCCGATGACGAAACCTCCGCGGGGCGAAGAACGACCTTCCCTGCTTCGTCCAGGAACGCTTCGTAGCCTTTGAAATAATGTCCGCGCTTGTCGAGCTCGAACGTTCCCGGGTGCTCGCGTTCGTACGTGACGTTCGGGCTCGTGCCCGCCGCGACGCACACGGTCTTCGCGGGGAGCTCGACGATCGTTCCATCGGCTCGTCCGAAGCGCATCGCCGAGACACGCTTGCGCTCGTCGACGACGGCTTCCGTCGGCGAGAGGTTCTCGACGTAACGCACGCCCTCTTCGAGGCTCTTCATCACCTCTTCGTGGTTCAAGCGATACGCGGGCGACTCTTGCAGGCTCTTGCGATAGACGAGCGTGACGCCGCCCCAACCGTCGAGGAGCTTCTGCACGTTGGGCTCGCGGCCTTCGCGCTTGGCGGCTTCTTTCTCGGCGCGGAGCGCGCGACCGTGCGCGACGTGCTCTTGCATCTGCTCGAGCTCTTCGGCGTCGAAGAGCTTCGCGAGCTGGTCTTTCGTCAGAGATTTTTCGAGGACGTCGAAGCGGTCGACCGTCTTCTCGATCTGCACGAGGTAATACGCGAGGAGCTCCGTCGCCGTGTCGATCGCCGTGAGCCCGCCGCCGATGACGACCGCGGGCAAGCTGATTTGCAGGTTCGCGATCGACGTGTGCTTGTAAGCGCCGGTCAATTGCAGCGCCATCAAGAAATCGCTCGCCTTGCGGATGCCGCGCGCGAGGTTGTTCTTGATGTCGATGAGCGTCGGGCGGCCCGCGCCCGCGGCGATCGCGACGTGATCGATGCCGTGGTCCCACGCGTCTTCGAGGAGCAGCGTGCCGCCGAAGCGAACGCCGCCATACATGCGGACGTTCCGATTGCGCGCGAGCGACAAGTAGACGAGCGTGAGAAAGTTTTTGTCCCAGCGAACCGTGATGCCGTACTCGCTCACGCCGCCGAAGCCGAGGAGGATGCGCTCGTCGAGCTTGTTGTAGATGCTCATCGAGTCACGCACGGGCTCGGGCGGCTGCGTTTCGTTTCCCGTCAGCGCGAGCGGGAGCGGCTCGAGCTTCAAGCCGTCGATCGCGACGACGCCGTACCCCTCGCACGCGAGGTGATGCGCGAGCGTGTAGCCCGCAGGACCGAGCCCGACGACGAGCACGTTGCGCCCGTTGTACGGAAGCGCGTGCGGCCGCTCGACGTTGAGCGGGTTGAAGCGCATCAGCAGCATGTAGATCTCGAGACCCCACGGCATCGCGAGGACCTCGGTGAGCACGCGCGTCTCGATCTGCGGAATGTTCACCGGCTCTTGCTTCTGGAAGACGCACGCCTTCATGCAGTCGTTGCAGATGCGGTGACCGGTGCCCGCGCACATCGGGTTGTCGATCGTGACGAGCGCGAGCGCGGCGAGCGGATCGCCTTCGCGCCGCATGACGTGCATCTCGGAGATTTTTTCTCCGAGCGGGCAGCCGCGTAGCTCGACGCCGAGCGGGTTCTTCTTCAGCGAGTCGTCTTTTTCGTGGAGGCCCTTGCTGCACGAGTCTTTGTCGCGCTCGTGGCAGTAGAGGCAGTAGTCGATTTCTTGCTCGACCTCGCGCGCGCTGCCGCGCTTGTCGGTGAGCTTGAAGCTGCGGCGCTGGCGGCGTTCTTCGTCGGGGCCGACGAAGAGCTCGGGGAATTTTTCGTCGGGGCGGCGGAGTTGGACGAGGTGTTGGTAATCGAGCGTGTGCGGGTGGCGGAGCGAAGGCCAGCGGCGCGCGGGGTCGTGGTGATCTTTGCGGCGCTCGGCGAGGACGAATTCGATCGCCGAGAGAGCGCGCGCGACGGCTTCTTCACCGCCGAGCTTTTCGGCACGCGCACGGAGCTCGTCGGTCCACGTCGCGCCGCCGTGTTTCTTCGCTTTGCGCGCGACGTCGTCGATCTCGAAGAGGGCCATCGTGTACGTCGCGGTGGCGAGCTCTTCGTCTTCTTGTTCGAGGGGAGCGTGCTCCCCTCGAGCTCCCGGGCCGCCGCGAATGCGGCGGCCATCGTGGTTTTTGCGTCGTCTAGGTTTGTTGGCCACGATTTGCCCGCGTCTTTCGCGAGGACGCGCTTCTTCACGAACTCGTGGCGGAACTTCCACAAGACCGCGCGGCCTTCGACGTCTTTGCGCACGGACGACGCGGCGTCTTCGATCTTGAACAGCTTCGCGATGAACGCGCTCAAGACGGGCGCGCCGCCGAGGAGCGCGTCGCTCTGCTGCTCGGGCGTCAGGCCCTCCCCTTTGCATTTCCGATACGCATCGAAACGCGCGTGCGCGTCGGGTGCGCGCTCGACGAAGAACGTCTCGAACTCGACCGCGAGCTCCGCGAGCTTCTCGGGTGCAAAGAGATCGGCCCAGGTGAACCCGGGCACGCCCAATTGGATCATTTCTTTTCTTCGGAGGAGACCGGCGTGAACGCGGTCTGCGCGAGATCACCCTCTTTGAAGCCGAAGTAGATCGCGCACTGATCGAACATGAACTTCTGCCCTTCGGGCGCGGCGAGATCGAGTCTGTACGTGTTGATGTACTTGACCGAATCCTTGAGCCACATGTCCCAGGCGTCTTTCGAGACTTGCTCGAAGATGAGCTTTCCGAGCTCGTTTTTGTAGGGCGGGCGCTCGAGGCCGGGGAGATCCTTGTCGAGCTTCTTGCAATGGACGATGCGTGACATCGAGGGCGTTTTACTCATCAAACGCCCGCGGCGCCAGCATCACTGCTGTGTGACGGCCGCCGAGAAGGACACGGACGCCACCGACGATTTGCAGCCGTCGTTGACGGGCGTCATCGTGTTGTCCTGCGCGATCGACACGTGCTGAAACTTGAGGTTCGTGCCGGTGCCCGCGAACGTGCCCGTCGGCGACACCGACGTGATCGTGATCGAGCCGCTCGTCGCCATGTAGGGATCGCCGCTGCTCTGCGTCTGGTCGCCGATGATGAGCACGCAGAGACCGCACGTCGCGTAGTCGAGATCGTCGCCCGTGAGGTTGTACGTGCCGGGCACGATGCCGCTGCTCGTGAACGCGCCGAAGCCGTCGTAGAGCTCGATGTCGAGCACGTCTTGGTCCGTGTTGAACGCGCCTTGGTAGATGTAGAAATCCTCGGGACCCGCATCGGCGCCGGCATCGGCGGGCGTCGGCGTGTAGTTCGCCGTCTCGCCCGAAAGCGACTCGGTGTAGGACGGGTTCGCGGTGCACGTCACGCCAGCGTCGCTCGCGTCGGGCGTGCCCGAGTCGAGGGGCTTCTTGCCGGTCTCCGGCGCGGCGTCGCCGGTCCCGCCGTCTTTGTTGTCGCCGCCACCGCTGCAAGCCGTGGCCGAACCGAGCACCCCGAGACACATGACGGAAATCAGCCCAGGATCTTTCGCATGGGCGAGCACTAACCACATTGCATGGTCGGAATGCAAGCCGCAGCCTTTGGCATAGGCTCGAAGCGTGGAGCTCGGATCGGTCTGGATTGGCGCGGCGCTCGTCATCGTCGCGCTCGCCGTGCTCGCGCGCGCGCGGGCGTCGCGGTTTGCGCGCGTATCGATCGCGGTCGCGATGATCGCGAGTGGCGCCGCGTTCGCGCGACCGCCGAAGCATGAGGCGACGCCGCACGGACCGCGCGCCCTCCACGAGGGCGAGTGGACCGGATCGGGCGCGTGCAGAGCGTGTCACCCGAGCGAGCACGCGTCGTGGTCGCGGACGTATCACCGCACGATGACGCAGCGCGGGCGCGGCGAGATCGCCATCACGACGGGCTCGCACCACATGCAGGGTTTCTGGACCGAAGACGAGCACGGCGCGCTCCACATGCTTCCCATCGTCTTCGCGTTCGACGAGCACAGATTCATCTCGCGCGCCGACGCGTTCCTCGAGCCACCGGGCGCTACGCAACACGACGTGCGATGGAATTCGAACTGCATCGCGTGCCACGCGACGGGCGGAGCGCCGAAGCTCGACGCCGAAGACGCGAAGCCCGAGGTCGCGGAGCTCGGGATTGCCTGCGAAGCGTGTCATGGTCCGGGCGCGAAGCACGCGGCGCTCGAACGCAATCCGTTCACGCGTTGGTCACGCCCGCGTGATCTCCAGATCGTGAATCCGGCGCGCCTCGCGCCCGAGCGCGCGAGCGCCGTGTGCGGCTCGTGTCACGCGTATGCGTTTCCGCGCGACGAACGAGGGTTCCTTCGAAGCGGCTACGCCGAATCGTTTCGGCCGGGCGATGCGCTCGAGCCTTCGCGCATCCTCCTCACACCCGACGTGCTCGCACGCGGCGAAGTCGCGCTCGACACGGACGCGCGCAATTTGTTCTGGCCTGACGGCACGGTGCGCGTCGGCGGACGCGAGTATAGCGCGATGATCCTCTCCGCGTGTTATCTCCGCGGCGAGGGCGAGCGGAAGATCACGTGCATGTCGTGTCACTCGATGCACCGAAGCGATCCGGACGATCAGCTGCGCACCGATCGAAGCGTGCAGGATGCATGCATTTCGTGCCATGAAATGCCCGCGAATCACGCGCACCACGCGCCTGGCTCGCCCGGCTCGAAGTGCGTCGCGTGTCACATGCCGAAGACGAGCTACGCGCTCCGCTCGGCGATCCGATCGCACCGCATCGACTCGCCGAGCGCAACAAACGAGAAACCGAACGCGTGCGCTCTCTGTCACCTCGATCGGTCGAGCGCATGGACCCGCGCTGCCCTCGCCCACCTGTGGCCAGCCTCCGTCCCCGTCTCCGACTCCGTCCCCGTCTCCGACTCCGTCCCCGTCCCCGCCTCCGTCTCCGGCCTCTTGAAGGCCAACGCTGCCGAGCGCGTGATCTGGGCGGACGCCTTCGGCGACGCGGATGCGATCGCTGCGTCCGGCGCGGAGTGGGAGAAGCCGGTGCTCGACGCGGCCGCGCGCGATCCGTACGCGGTGATTCGATTCATCGCGGAGCGAAGCGCGGCGAAGTACGTCGCGGCGACGCGCGAGCTCGTGTCGCGAGATACGATGGATGGGCTCGCGCAACATCGCGACAATCGGGACGTTCATGTCGCAGAGTGATCTCGTTCGCCGTCATCTCCGCATCGGGTACTTCGCGCTCGCGATCTTCGTGACGCTCGGGCTCGCGCTCGAGGCGATGCACGCGTTCAAAGCGCCCGTGTATCTCGACGTGGAGAACGAGACGCGCCGGCTGATGTGGCGGCTCGCGCACGCGCACGGAACGCTGCTCGCGATTTTGCACATCGTGTATGCGCTCACGGTGCGCGCGGAGCCGCGCACGGCGATTCCGATCGCGAGCGCGTGCTTCACGGCGGCGCTCGTGCTGATCCCAGGCGGATTCTTCGCGGGCGGAATCGCCGTGCACGGCGGTGATCCGAGCCCTGCGGTGCTCGCCGTTCCCGCCGGATTCGCTTGTCTGATCGTCGCGCTCGTCAGCGTGGCGCGGCGGATTGGGGCAAGCTCTTCTCGCGACGACGAAACAGAAGGAGGTAGTTGAACCCGCGGAGGAAGAAATTTCCTTTGTCGGCGGCGCGACGGTAGTTGCCCATCTCGAGCGTCTTATTGTGGCGAACGACGGCCACGACGTCCATCGGGATGAAGTGCGTGCGCGCCATCTCGAAGATCTCGAACCCGAGCGGATGAAATCCGCGCTTCGGTTCGAGCACGTCGCACACATAAATCGCGAGGACGGATTTCTCCTTGAGCACGCGCGCGCACTCGTCGAGCACGAGGCGCATCGCGCGCTGGAAGCGTCCGTCGGCTTTGAGCTTGCCGAGGCATCGCGGATCGTCCGAGTAATCGAGGTTGTCCGCGTACGGCGGATCGAAGAAGACGAGGTCGACGGTTTTGTTCTTCAGCGGGATCGATCGCGCGTCCGCGTTGCCGATGTCCGGCCGCGTCGGCGCGACGTCGAACCCGATGCCTTTGCGCTTCGTCTCGCTGCACACGTCGAGCGTCGTCCCGCTTCCCGCGAATGGATCGAGCACGACGTCGCCCTCTCGACTGAAACGCTGAACGACGTTCCAAATCACGTACGACGGCGTCGCGCCGCGAAAGCGCGTCTCTTCTTGATCGCCATAACGCTGCGAGGGGAAATCCCACAGCGTCGTCACTTGCATCGCCGGTGCGGGCTTTTTCAATCGACCCACGCACGCGCGTTTCGAAACATCTGCATCCACGGGCTCTCGTCGTGGCCGTCCCACTCGCGCGGATGCCACGAGAGCTGCACGTTGCGGAACACGCGCTCGGGATGCGGCATGAGGATGGTCGCGCGGCCGTCTTTCGTGGTGAACGCGGTGACGCCGCCGGGCGAGCCGTTCGGGTTGAACGGGAAGCGCTCGGTGCGCTCGTGTGCGTGATCGACGAAGCGCATCGCGACGAGGTTCTCGCGTTCGAGCATGCGAAGCGTCGGCGCGTCGATCTCGGCGCGTCCTTCGCCGTGCGACACGGCAATCGGGAGCACCGAGCCCGCCATGCCGGAGAAGAAAATCGACGGGCTCTCTTCGATGCGCACGAGCGCGACGCGCGCTTCGAAGCGCTCCGAGCGATTCGCGACGAAGCGTGGCCAACGATCGGCGCCGTCCACGAGCGCCCCGAGCTGCGAGAGCGCCTGACACCCGTTGCACACGCCGAGCGAGAACGTGTCTCCGCGCGCGAAGAACTCGGCGAACATGTCGCGCAGGCGATCGACGAACGAGATCGATTTCGCCCAGCCGCCGCCCGCGCCGAGCACGTCGCCGAACGAGAACCCGCCGCACATGACGACGCCGCGGAACGCGTCGAGCGCGTGACGGCCTTCGGTGAGATCGCTCATGTGCACGTCGACCGCGTCGAAGCCCGCGCGATCGAACGCGGCGGCCATCTCGACTTGTCCGTTCACGCCTTGCTCGCGCAAGATCGCGACGCGCGGGCGCGCGCCAACGAACGCGTGCGGTTTCGGCGACCACGGATCGAACGCGAGCTTCGCCGTGCGACCGCGATCGGCTTCGTCGAGGCGCGCGGCGTGCTCTTCGCGCGCGCACGTCTCGTCGTCGCGGATCCGTTGCATCGCGAACGTCGTCTCCGACCACGCTGCGCGCAAGTCGGAGAGCGACTCGTCGAACGCGACGCCGCGGATGCGAAGACGTTTCTCCGCCGTGGGAATGCCGAGTCGCTGCGTGTATTTTGCAACATCGCCGAGCGTGGTTTTCAAGGCCGATTCGTCGCCGGCGCGAATCTGCACGACGGCCCCGAGCTCTTCGGAGAAGAGCACCTCGCGCGATGCGACGTCCACTTCTGCGCCCATGCCGCTCGCGAAGCACATCTCCACGAGCGTGGCGAAGAGCCCGCCGTCGGAGCGATCGTGGTACGCGAGCAGCACGCCCGCGCGCGCGAGCGATTGGATCGCGTCGAAGAACGCGATCAGGCGCTTCGGATCGTCCAGGTCGGGTGGAGCGTCGCCGAGCGCGCCGTGCGTTTGTGCGAGCACGCTCGCGCCGAGACGATTCTTCCCCGCGCCGAGGTCGATGAGCCAGAGCTCCGTGTCGCCGGCATCCATCCGAAGCTCGGGCGTGAGCGTCGCGCGCGCATCGGTGACCGGGGCGAACGCGCTGACGACGAGCGAGATCGGCGCGACGTTCTCCGCGCCGTCCCACTTCGTCCGCATCGAGAGCGAATCTTTTCCGACGGGGATCGCGATGCCGAGCGCGGGACACAGCTCGGCGCCCGCGGCGCGGACGGCGTCGTAGAGCGCGGCGTCTTCGCCGGGATGTCCCGCTGCGGCCATCCAGTTCGCGGAGAGCTTCACGTCGGAGATCTTCTCGATGCGCGCCGCTGCGATGTTCGTGATCGCTTCGCCGATCGCGATGCGCGACGCGGCCGCGGCATCGAGCAGCGCGACGGGCGGGCGTTCGCCCATCGCCATCGCCTCGCCGGTGAAGCCTTCGAACGTCGTCGTCGTGACGGCGACGTCCGACACGGGGACCTGCCATGGTCCGACCATCGGATCGCGCGCGACGAGTCCGCCGACGGTGCGGTCGCCGATCGTCACGAGAAATGTTTTGTCCGCGACGGCGGGAAATCGAAGCACGCGATACGCGGCGTCGCGCACGTCGAGCTTCGATGCGTCGAAGGCCGTGTGCTTCGGCGTCGCGTGTCTCACGTCGCGCTTCATCTTCGGCGGCTTGCCCAAGATCACATCGAGCGGGACGTCGACGGCAGGCGCCTTGAAATGATCGTCGGAGACCGTGAGACGCGCCTCTTCGGTCGCGTGGCCGAGCACGGCAAACGGACATCGCTCGCGGTTGCAGATCGCACGGAATCGCTCGAGATCCGTCACCGCGAGCACGTAACGCTCTTGCGCCTCGTTGCACCAAAGCTCGAGCGGCGTCATCTGCGGCTCGGCGCTCGGGATCGCGCGGAGCTCGAGGTGCGCGCCGTGGTGGCTCTCGTTCACGAGCTCGGGGAGCGCGTTCGACAGCCCGCCCGCGCCGACGTCGTGCACGGACGCGATCGGGCTCTCGTCACCCAGCGCGCAGCACGCGTCGATCACTTCTTGGCAGCGCCGCTCCATCTCGGCGTTGTCGCGCTGCACGGACGCGAAATCCAAATCGGCGTGTTGCGCGCCTTGCGCGACCGAAGACGCCGCGCCGCCGCCGAGCCCGATGAGGAGCGCCGGTCCTCCGAGCACGACGAGCGCCGCGCCGGTCGGTATCGCGTTCTTCTGCACGTGCGGCTCGCGCACGTTGCCCAAGCCGCCGGCGATCATGATCGGTTTGTGAAAACCGCGATTTCCCGTCCTCGAATGTCCGGAAGAATCCGCAAATGGCGGGGCGGCCGAACTCGTTGTTGAACGCGGCTGCGCCGAGCGGACCCTCGAGCATGATCGAGAGCGGCGATGCGATCCGATCGGGCGCGCCGATCGTTTTTTCCCAAGGCTGCTCCGCGCCCGGGATGCGCAAGTGCGACACGGCGAAGCCGACGAGGCCCGCCTTCGGTTTTGCGCCGCGACCCGTCGCGCCTTCGTCGCGAATCTCTCCGCCCGATCCCGTCGCCGCACCGGGAAACGGCGAGATCGCCGTCGGGTGATTGTGCGTCTCGACTTTCATCAGCACGTGGACGGGCTCGCGGTGCGTGCGATAAACGCCGTCGCTCGCGTCGGCGAAGAATCGCGACGCATCGAATCCGCGCATGACGGCTGCGTTGTCTTTGTACGCGGAGAGCACGCCGCCCGGGCTCGCCTCCGTCGAGCGACGGATCATGCGGAACAGCGAGTCGCTCTTCGGTGTGCCGTCGACGACGAACTCGGCGTTGAAGATTTTGTGCCGGCAGTGCTCGCTGTTCGCTTGCGCGAACATCATGAGCTCGACGTCGGTGGGATCGCGCCCGAGCTGCGCGAACGCGCGCTCGAGATACTCGATCTCGTCCGGCGCGAGCGCGAGGCCCATCGATTCGTTCGCGCGCTCGAGCGACGCGCGATCGCGAGCGATGACGGAGAGCGGGCGCGGCGGGCGGCGCTCGAAGAGCTTCGCCGCTTCACTCGACTCCACGAGCACCGTCTCCGTCATGCGATCGGAGATCGCCGCGCGGAGAGCGCGCTCGTCGGTCACCGCGCCGAGGATCGTCCACGCGACGCCGCGCTCGATGCGCCGGACGCGCGAGAGACCGCACGCGAGGAGAATGTCCGTGGCCTTCGATGACCACGGCGAGATCGTCCCGAAGCGCGGCACGACGAATCGCCCGCCGCTCTCGAGCGTCTGCTCGTCGTCTTCACCGTCGGCGCTGCGCGGACCATATGCGAGGAGCGCGTCGAGCTTGCGGCGCTCGTCGTTCGTGAGCGCGTCTTCGAGATCGACGAGGTGAAGGTACTGCGCGTGGAGCGAGCGGATTTGCGGGTTCTTGACGCGAATCTCTGGCCGCGCGCGCACCTTCGCGAGGCGAGCCGGCGTGAGCGCGTCCGGACCTAACAACGAGAGCATCACGCAGGAAGGTGTGTATCACGATCACGCGTCGCGGACGAAGTCGAGCTCGGGGATGCGCTTCAAGTCGACCGCGTCGCCGATGCGCGCGCGAAGAAACGGCGTGACGCGCGCGAGCGCCGCGGACACCGCGCGCGCCGAGGCGTCGCCACGAAAGATGTAATGTACACGCAAATGGCGGTAGTCGACCGAGAGCACGACGGCCGCGACCTCGACGCCGAAGAGCGTGGGGTCCTCCACGTCGTCGCGAAAGAGGCCATGGAGCTCTTCGCGAAGAAGAAGCTCGAGCCGCGCGTGACGCGTCGTCGTTCCGTCTCGTTCAGGTCGCATGAGCATTCATCGTGTGAGCATTCACATGACGAGCGCGCATGGGATGGCCTGACCGAGACGCTTCATCGCTTCCCTTTGCGCGTCACGTGCGTCGCTGCGTCGAGGACGAGCCCCGTCGCTTCTTGCACGCGCGCGACGTTCTCGGTCATGAGCTCGCTCGCGAGCGGCCGCGTCACGACCTCGAGCTGCGCGCGCGGCAGCATCGCCTCGATGAACGGCAACCCCGGCACGTACGCGAACGTTCCGCCCGGCGCGAGCGCGGCGACGATGCGCATGTACGTGCGCGCGTACTCGAACGCGAGATCGCTCCGCTTCATTTCCCTGATGCATGAAGTGCAGCGAAAAACCGAGGTGCGACGTGATCGTTCCCCAGCGCGCCGCGCCGTACTCGAACGCGAGCCAATCGCCGCGCACACCTGCGTCGGGTGGACAGTCGCGATCGAGACCGCGCGCGTCCTTTTTCTTCGCGCGCAAGAATCGAACGAGCGCCGCGTCCGCGCCGCACCCGACGTCGAGGATTGGCTCGGCCATCGCGTCGGGCAAGAGGCTCAGGATCGCGAGCTGGAGATCCGGCGAATAATTCGCTGCGGTCACTTCGCGCGGGGGATCGCCGAGCGCGCCGCGCATGATCGCCGTCACCGCGGTCTTCGCGGCGGCGACGTCGCGCGTCGCGAAGAGCGCGGTCATCGCGCCGCGAATTTCTTTCTCGAAGCTTGGATCGAATCCGACGAACTGGTTCTTCTTCCCAACGGCGAGCACGATCGCTTCGGTCGCGCTCTTTGCGTCGTCATCGCCGAGATCTCCATCGACGAACGACGCGTTCGCAATCTGGACGAGCGACGCGCTCGCCACGCGCTCCGAGAGGCTCACTGAAATGTCGTGTTCGTGATGTTCACGCCCGCGTTGCCCGCTTTGTCCGCCGCCTCGACGTAGATGCTCGGGTGCGACGCCGACTGCACGCTGCCCGTGTTGCTGTTTCCGGTGAACGTCGACTGATCGATCGCGAGCGTGCCTTTCAAATCATCGACGACCTGGAAGATCGATCCCGAGCCGAGCTCGGCGGCCGTGTTGCTCGTGAACGCGGTGCCGCAAATCGAGAGCGTGTAGCCGTTGCCGTCGTTGTAGATCGCGCCGCCGAGGCCTCCGCCGGGCGTGTTCGGTTTGGCGGGATTTTCGCCGTTTCCGAGCGTCTTGTTGTTCGAGAAGACGCTGTTCGTGATCGTGTACGACGTGCCGATGCTTCCGAGCGCGCCGCCGTTGCAACCCGAGTTCGAATCGAACGTGCTCGACGTGATGTAGACCGGCTGCGTCGCTTGGTTGAACGTGTAGATCGCGCCGCCCGCGTAGTCCTGCAGGAGGTTCGGCTGCGTGTTCGCCGTGAAGCGAACGTTGAACGCCTTGAACGTTCCGCCGCCGACGAACATGGCGCCGCCGCCGAGCACGCTCGACGTCGCTTGCGCGCTCCCGCCCACGAACCCGATGTTCTGGATCACGAGGTGTGGCGTGTCTTGGTTCTGGCAGTGCGACGTCGTCCAGTGGAGGTTCTGATCGCACGTGTTTTGGTAGAGGATGCGGTTCGCGCCGTTGCCGCTCAGCGTGACTTTGCCGCCGCCGTCGATCGTGACGCTGCCGTCTTTGTTCGCGCCGCCGTCGTTGAAGATCTGAATTTCGGGAACCTCGATCGTGATCGGATCGCTTCCGCAGTTGAACGTGACGACGCCGCCCGCGTGAACCGCGTCGACGACTTTCTGTCCCGTGCAACTCGCTGCGGTTCCATCGCCGACGACCGTCGTCGGCGACGAGACGTCTTCCGCGAGCGCGGGCGACGGCACCGCGCAGTTGCCGTTCGGATTTCCGTTCGGCCCGCCGTCGATTTGAACGTACGTGACGTCGTTCTTGCTGCCCGAGTCGTTCGGCGATCCGCCGTCGGGGTTCGTGCCGCCATCGGGGTTCGTGCCGCCGCTGCTGCACGCGAGGATCATTGCGCTGAATGCGATTCGCTTCATTTGAACTCCGCCATCGCGCCCATCGTCGCGCTTTGCATCGGAACGTGCGCCGAGCACATGAGCTTCGAGTACGCCACCGCGCCGAGCGCCGCGAGGAGCAACCCGGCCATCGCGATGCCTCTCGTCCGGCGCCAGAAGCGATGACGTTCGCCGACGGGACAATCGTTCGTGAGCACGGTGCCGTCGGTGCGGCGATAGAGGCGAACGCACGCGCCGGCGTTTTGCGTCGCGGTTGCGAACGCAGCCTCCGCCTCGTGCCGCGACATCATCGAGAGGTTGTAGACGTACTTCTCGCAGTGCGTGCAGAAGCGCGTGTCCGCGTCGCCGTCCATGTCTGCCCAGCTCACGTTGCACGGCGATGCGATCGCGACGTTCTCGAGAATCGGGAGCGACACGTTTCGAATTCCGCGCAGCTCCATGCGCGCGCGCGATTTTTCGAGGCGCGTCATCAGCGCGGCTTCTTCGATGCGGAGCGTCGCGCGCTCGGCGCGTGCGGCGCGCGCTTCGTCGAGCTTGGCTTCGAGGTCGCGTGCTTCGGCGCGATACGCGCTTCGCTCGCTCGCGTGCGGTTTGTCGATGCGACGCTCGATCGCGGCGATCTCGCGCACGAGCTCCACGCACTCTTTCAGTCGCGCGCGGACTTGGTCGAGGCGAAGGCGAAGAGAATCCTCTTCAAGCCGTAACGCTGCGAGCGCTGCTGACCCGCCGGACGCCTGCGAGACCTGCATCGCCCGAGTATACCTCGTAGCTCGCGAGATCGAAGCGCCGCATGCGCGCGCGATATTCGATCGTGAGGCCCGGCCAAAGCGTCGTGTTCTTGCCGTCTTTCGTGCGGTACCAGCTCGCGCAGCCGCCACTATTCCAGACGCTCTTGGCCAGGCGCGCCTGAATCTTCGCGTTGTATGCGTCTTGCACGCCGCGGCGCACTTCGATCGTGCGGAGCTTCTTCGCCTTCATCGCGGCGAGCGCGCCGAGGATGTAACCGATCTGCGCTTCCATCATGACGATCATCGACGTGTGACCGAGGCCCGTGTTCGGGCCGATGATCATGAAGAAGTTCGGAAAGCCCGCGAACGTCGTTCCGAGGTACGCCTCGGAACCGTCCTGCATGATCTCGCCGCGCCGGCCGCGGATCGGGAACGGCGCTTTGATCGTCGCAGCGTCGAAGCCCGTCGCGAGGACGATCACGTCGACTTTGCGGCGCGCGCCGTCGCTCGTCACGATCGCGTCGCTCGTGACCTCGGTGATCGCGTCGGTCACGAGCTCGACGTTCTCGCGCTGGATCGCCGGGTAGTAGTCGTTCGACATCAAGATGCGCTTGCAGCCGATGGCGTACTTCGGCGTGAGCTTCTCGCGGAGCGCGGGATCGCGCACGGAGCGCTCGAGGTTCTTGCGCGACGCGAATGCGCCGACGTTCATGAGCGGCCGGAAGTGCGTGAAGCCGAGCCCGAAGAACTCGTTGATGCCGTACATCGTCTTGCGAAGCGCGCCTTGAAGCGCAGGGTGCTTCGCGAAGCGCGCGCGCGCGCGTTCGTCGATCGTGCCGTTGCGCTTCGGGAGGATCCACGGCGGCGTGCGCTGGAACACGTCGAGTTTTTTGACGCGCTCGGCGATCGCGGGGACGATTTGGATCGAGCTCGCGCCCGTGCCGATCACCGCGACGTTCTTTCCGTCGAGCGACACGGCGTCGTCCCACTCCGCGGAGTGAAACATCGGACCCTCGAATCGATCGAGCCCCGCGATCGACGGGCGCTGCGGGCGATTGAGCGGACCGATCCCGAGAATGAGCGCGCGCGCGCGAAATGTCTTTCCGGTGCTCGTCTCGACTTCCCAGATGCCCGTCTGCTCGTCGAAGCGCGCGGCGGTCGCGGCAGTCGAGAGCCGCAGGCGATCGCGAAGACCATACTTGTCCACGCACTTCTCGATGTACGCGAGGATCTCGCCCTGCGGCGCGTACGGGAGCGACCAATCCGGGTTCGGCTCGAACGAATACGAATAGAGGTGCGCGGGAACGTCGCACGCGCAGCCGGGATAATGGTTGTCGCGCCACGTGCCGCCCACGCGATCGCCGCGCTCGAGAATGACGAAGTCCTTCGTGCCGGCCTCGTCGAGCTTGATCGCCATGCCGATGCCCGCGAAGCCCGCGCCGACGATGATCGCGTCCAAAATCGCCATGAGCTGGAACGTGCATCCTTATTGACCCAAAGTCAATAGCGCGTGAGCTTGCATCCTGCGACGCCTCGACGTAGTTCGCGGACGTGGGATCGAAGTGGGCGAAGCTGCCAAATTACGGCCTCGCGGTGGTCGCGTGGGGTCTGCTCTCTTCGATGCTCGCTGCTGCGTTCCACGACATCTCGATGGCGTGGGACGTCTGGTACTACCACCTGCCCTTCGCGGCGCGCATCGCGGGCATCGTCCCCGCGGATCAGTTCGCATACGACCCGCTGAACCAAGCGCGCTTCGACGGGTTCCCGCTGCTCGGCGAGGCGCTCCAAGGTTTGCTCTGGCGCATCACGGGGCGCCCCGAATCCGCCAACCTCGTCGCGCTTTCGTCCGTGCCGCTGTTCGCGTGGTTCGCGCGACGAAGGCTCGGCGTGCCGATGCACCTCACGATCCTCGCGCTGCTCGCGGTGCCGCTCGTGCAGATTCACGCGACGTGTTGCTACGTCGACTTGCCCGCGAACATGGCGGCGAGCGCGCTCGTGCTCGTCGCGATTTCGCTCCACGCATCGAACGCCGCGCCGCGCGCGCGGGATCTCGTCGTTGCTGGCGTGCTCGCCGCGATCGCCGCGAACATGAAAGCGCTGATGCATCCCATCGTGCTCGCGGCGCTCGTCGCCATCGCCCTGCGCGTGCGCGATCGAAAGACGCTCGCGATCTCGGCGCTCGCGCTCCCGATCATCTTCGCGACGCCGCTGAAGAACCTCATCGTGCATCACAACCCGTATTACCCGGTCGCGATGAACGTCTTCGGTCACACGCTTCCCGGTCCCGACGATCCGTATTCGTCTTCGCCGGTGTGGCTCGAGCACGCGCCGCGCCCGCTACGTTTCGTTTGCTCCATCCTCGAGATCGGCTCGCGGCCGCTTGGAGATTCGAAGCGATGGACGGTCGACCAGTGGACGCCGCCGGACGAGCGGGGGTATCGCATGGGCGGTTTCTTCGGCGCGTACGTCGTCTTGCACGCGGTGCTCTTCGTGTGGCGCGTCATCCGCGATCGAACGGATCGAACGACGCGCGCCGCGGCGATCGGATTCGTCGCGCTCACCGCGATCGTCTCGGTGCTGCCGCAGTCGCACGAGCTTCGTTACTACATGTGCTGGATCATCGTGCTGGTCACGCTGAACGTGTGGCTCGCACAGCGCGCCATGCCCGAAACCTCGAAAGACGATGCGCGCGTGCCATGGACGACGTTCGCATTCGCCGCTTCGCTCGCGGTCGTGCTCGTCGCGACGCGCGGCGCGTACGCGTATCCGTCGGGCGAGTCGTTCGACGATCTCGTGCGCGCGGAGGTGGATCCGCACGCGCTCGGCGCGGTGCGCGACGGCGAGCACGTGTGCGTGCGCCACGCGCCGTGGAATTTCCTGTGGGCCGCGCGCTTCCACGCGCCGAAGAGCTACGTGGTGACGGAAGCCGTCACGCCCAGCGAGTGCGCTGGGATGCCGGCTCTGTGATTCACGGGATGTCTTCCGCGCGCGCGATGGCCAGCGCGCGGACGACGTGCGTGAGGCGCTCTTGATCCTCGATGCGGCGGCGGCGCGTGAGGAGCGACTCGCGCACGAGCCAGATGACCGTCGGATACAAGAGAAAGTCGACGCCGCGACCGATGCCGACGATGTGCGCGAGCGAGGTCGCGCGATCGGGGAAAATGATGAAGAGCGCGCCCGCGAGGAACACGGCGACCTCGAGGAGAAGCGCGCGCCGATTTTTTCCGCGCAGCGTGAGCCAATCGAATGCGACGAGCCCGAAGACCAAAACGAGAAGCGCGATCGCGGCAATCGTCATGACGAATCTCCGAAGAGGTATTGCATCATCAAGTCGCGAAGGATGACCGCGGCGCCCGCGTTCGTCTGGCCCTTCGCCATCGACTCCTTCGTGTAGCGAACCGAGACGGGGACCTCGACGACGCGCAGCGCGCGCGCGCGCGACACGTGGAGCTTGATCTCCGTCGCGTGGGCCATGCGGTTTTGGCGGATGCGCACGTGCTCGAGCGCAGCGCGCGTGAACGCGCGAAGACCGTTGTGCGCGTCGGCGAGGCGAAGCCCGGTGATCGCGCGCTCGAACCACCGCGCGAGAAAGAGCATCGCGCGGCGGCCGCGCGGCACGTTCGAGTTGCCGAGGAAACGATTTCCGAACGCGACGTCGGCGCCTTCATCGATCGCGCGCGCGACGGCGAGCGCGTCGTCCACGCCGTGTTGCCCGTCGGCGTCCATCGTCACGTACGCGCGGAAATGCACGCCGTCCGAGAGCGCGAGAGCGCGCGCGGTTTCGAGCGCCGCGCCTTGTCCGAGGTTCACGACGTGGCGCGCGAGGACGATGCGAAACTCGGGCGACGATGCAGGGAGATCGCGCGCGTCGACCGCGGGCTCGCTGCCGTCGTCGACGAGGAACACGGTGACGCCGCCGAACGCGCTCGCGCGATCGCGGATGGCTTCGAGCGTCGCGTGAAGCGCGCGCTCGTCACGCGCGGGCATCAGGATCGCGACGCGCGTCGTCTCGTTCACGTCACGGCGCGAGGCCGCAGCGGACGCCGCTCGAGTCGCAATCACAGAAGTCGCCGCGTCCATCGCCATTCACGTCTCCGATGCGGCCCCATTCTGCGCCAGCGCGGCCGGCGAGCCAAGTCGTGCTCTTCGTGAACGTGCGCCCGTTCGAAAACGCGCACGCGATTCCGTCTTGCGTGCTCGCGCACAGATCCGCGCGGCCATCGCCGTTCAGGTCGGAGAGGACGAGCGCGCCGTCGTCGCCGTTCTTGGGTGTCTCGGTGGACCAGCGCGTGAAGTGGCTGAACGCGGCGCCCGTCGACACGGCGCAGTCGATGCCGTCTTTGCCGCGCACGCAGAGATCCGCGCGGCCGTCGCCGTTCAGGTCGCCGAGCGTCACCGTCGTCGCGAGCGTCGCCGAGACCCACGGCGATCGATCCGAGAGCGCGTTGAGCCAGAGCCGCGCGCGCTCGAAACCCGCGCCCGTCGAGCGCGCACACCACGCGCCTTGCGGCGAGCGACCGCACACGTCGGCCTTTCCATCGCCGTCGATGTCCGCGAAGCGAATCGTGCCTTCGTAACCGCCGTCGCTCCCCCACCCTTCGACGTCGGAGAAATCGTTCACTTGCTCGCCGTCGGCTTCGTGCGACGCCGACCACACCGCGAACGCGCCGAATCCACCCGACGCGTGCGCGAGCGCGCATTCGATCCCCGCTTCGGCGCGAACGCAAATGTCCGCGTGGCCATCGCCGTTCACGTCGGTGAGCTCGTACGATCGCGCGCGCGCCGGAAGCACGACGGATGCGCTCGCGCTCTCGTCGAACGCGACGCGCTCGAGACCGTGATCGTTTCGCCACGAAGCCGTCGCGCACGTGACGCGCGAAGACGCGTCGCGCACGCACGCATCGGCGCGACCATCGCCGTCGATGTCGCCGAGCCGAACGCCTCCGCACTGCGCGACGTTCCACCGCGAGCGCGCCGCGCCGAACTCGAGCACGGGCGCGGCAAACACGTAACCGCGCGCGGCGAGCTGCGGGATGAGCTTCTGCGCGAGCTCGTACGCGTAGTCGCAGCCGACGTCGCCGACACGATCGTGCATCAGGACGATGCCGCGTCCCGCCGATTCGATCGCCGCTTCGTAGCGCTTCGCCATCACGTCGGCGCGAACACGATAACGCCCGTTTTGGTGCTCGCACTCGTGCGACGGCTTGCTCGACTCGCACCACACCGAGCCTTCCCAATCTTTCGCGTCGACATCCCAGCGGATCGGCCCGACGAGCTGCGCGAGGTATGGATCGCCGTCGACGGCGCGAGACGCGCTGGCCGTCCAATCGCCGCCGGGCACGCGAAACAGCCGGGCTCGTCGCGAAGCAGCGGATCGATCGCGCGCTGCGCGTCTCCGAGCTCCATGTCGACGCGCGCTTCCGGCAGCTTGCCGAGGAGCGTGTGGTGCGCGTGTGGTTCGCGACGCGATGACCGAGCGCGACGAGATCAGCGAGCAGCGGAAGCTTCGCATGACCCGTCTCGTAGACGTGCGCGCCGAAACCTGGATCCGACGACACGCCGTCGATCCATTCGCTCACGACGAAGAACGTCGCCGACACGTGCTCGCGATGCAGAAACTCGGCGAGCGCGAGCGTGCGCAGATCGGGGCCGTCGTCCCACGTGAGCGCGAACACGCCCGGCGGAAACGCGCGTCCATTGCGCTGCGCGCGAACGTCGAGCGGCGCGGGTGGGATGAGCGCCTTCGTGAGCTGCGCCGAGGCCGGTGCAACATCGGTCTTGTCGTGCTCGTGCGCGCACCCGTAGGCGAGCGCGAACGCAAAGAGGCCGATGGGAAGACGTCGCATCACGTTCAGCTCGAATTATCGGGGTTTTTGCGTCTGCGCAACTTCGGCGCGCCTTTCGATCATGGCGATGAGATCGCCTTGCGGGATCTGCATGTCCATCACGTGGAGGCCCATCTTCACGAACCCGAATTTCTTGTGAATGTCGATCGGACCCAAGTGGCCCTCGGGCTCGCTCACTTCGAGATACGAAATCCGTTCGGCTGCGCGACGCACCTCGCAGAATCGAAATCGGGCACGTCGATGTACGCGGTCTCGATGCCGTCGACGTTGTGCATGAAGCGCCTGAGCCCGCCGCCCGTGAAGAAGTACGCGTGCGAGAAGCGAGCTTCGTGTGACGTGGGGCCGCCGTCGATCGACGCGGGGTTCACGCACGCCGTCGCGTGGCCGGCGGGCGGGTTCCATTTCTCGACGGTCTCGACGGGCGCGCCCGCGGCGTACGTGCGATACGCGACGACGCAACCGACCTCGTTCGGCTTCGAGCACACGGGAACGTTCTCGAACGTGCCGCCCGTCGTTTGGTTGGCGAGCGTGTCGACGTCGGCGCCGATCGGCATCGCGAGCAAGAGGCGCGCGCGCATCGCCTCGTCGTGATCGAAGAACTTCTTCACGAGGCGAACGATCATCCCGCCGCCTTGCGAGTGACCGACGAGGACGATTTTGCGATCGCTCGGTGCGCGCGCGAGGTACTCGCGAAACGCCGCCTCCACGTCCGCGAACGCGATGGCGAGCCCGCGCTCGAGTCGCTCGTCGCTGCGCAAGAACGTGCCGAACGTGACTTGCCTGTAGAGCGGCGCCCACACGGCGCATGCCTCCGTGAACCGACCGACTTGCGCGAGCGTCGTTTGGCGCTGGATGCGCGTGTCGTCGAAGTCGTCGTGATTGCCGGGAACGAGATCGAGATCGACGGTTGGATACACGTAGAAGCAATCGATCTTCGGATCGCGCGCGGCGACGTGAGGAGAAGTTTTTCGCGTCCCGTCCGGCATGATCGCAGTCGCCGTGAGCTCCGTCTTGCACGCATCGAACGCCGCGCCCGGCATGCAGACCCACTTCACGTTCTCCGCGTACGTGAGCGGCGCTGCGTGCTGCGGCGGAGCGTTCGTCGCAGCACCACACGCGACGAGCGCGAACGCACCGAGTGTACGAAACCGCATGAACCGAAGGTACAATGCTCCCGTGAGAACGCATTCCCATCGCTTGATCTTCCTCGTCCCGTTCATGGCGCTCGCGTGCTCCGGCGACGATCAAACGACCCTCGATGCGGGCCCGGACGCAGCAGCCGCCGATTCGACGGTCGCCGACGCAACGAAAGACGCTCTCGTCTCCGAGGCATCGACCGACGCCGGAGCCGACGCAACGAAAGACGCGACGTCCGACGCGAGCAGCGATGCGACTTCGAGCGACGCGAGCAACTGCAACGGCGGCTGCAAGACGTACTCGAGCTACTGCGGCTCGTGCCAATGCCTCGCGTTGTCCGTTTCGGATCCGAACCCGACGTGCGACGCCGGTCAGGTCAATTGCTTCATCAATCCATGCCTGAACAAGACCGCCGCGTGCGTGAATGACCAGTGCGTCATTCAGTAATTCCGCAGCCTCGTCGTCCGTGCTAAGTAGCGCCCCCATTCCGGCTTAGCTCAGTTGGTAGAGCAGGCGGCTGTTAACCGCCGGGTCGCTGGTTCGAGTCCAGCAGCCGGAGCAAAAAAGCTAAAAGCCCAAAGGCCCGAAATGGGCCTGGTGTGATCGCGCTACGATGCTCTGTGCGCCGCGTCTTGACGTTTCTCTTGTGCGTCGCGTGTGGAGGGCGAGTTGCCTCCGACGCGGTCGACGCCTCAGTCGATGAGGCTTTGGCGAGCGAAGCAGCATCGACGGACGTCACATCAGCTGCCAGCGACGGCTCACTGGACGCATTCGACGAGCCCGACGCGTGCGCCGCGCTCTGCAACGGTCTCTGCGTCGATACGGATACGGACGTGAACAACTGCGGCGCGTGCGGACACGTCTGCACCGCGACCTCACCGTTGACTCCCGGCTGCTCCGCGGGTCGTTGCAACGTCGTGATCGCAACGAATCAGTCCTCGCTCGTCATCGCCGTCGACTCGTCTTACGTCTACTGGGCGACGATCAGCGAAATCCGACGTGTGTCGAAAGCCGGCGGCCTCCCAACGACGCTCGCGTCGAAGCAGCCCCAGCCGCACGATCTCACCGTGGACAACACAAACGTGTATTGGACGGTAGGATTTTCCTCGACGGGCGCGGTGATGCAAGCACGGAAGACTGGCGGCTCGGCGGTGCAGCTCGCAACGTCGTACCAACCGGCGTATGTCGCCGTCGACGACGCGAACGTCTACTGGTCCAACGATGGCGCGAAGACGACCGAGGGATCCGTTCTGTCGGTGCCCATCGACGGCGGCGCCACCTCCACCATCGCTTCGAGCCAGAACGGGCCCGGCTACGTTGCCGTGACGCCGACGACTCTCTACTGGAGCGTTGTCGAGGACGGCGACATCATCGCGCGAACCGGAACGTCGAGCCCGACGACGCTCGCTTCCGGGCAGACTCTCGCTTGCGCTCTCCGAGTGGACGCGCTCAGCGCTTACTGGGCCACGCAAACACAACCCGCCAAGATCGTGACGGTTCCGCTCTCGGGCGGCACACCGACCACGTTGGCGTCGGTGAACGACGTCGTGGGTCTCGCCATCGACGCTCAGAATCTCTATTGGACGGAATTCAGCGCAGGCAACGTCGTGAAGATGAGCAAAGCCGGCGGCACCCCGACGGTTCTCGCCTCGCATCAGCCCGCAACGGCTGCGATCGCGGTCGATGACACCTTCGTCTATTGGATCAATGGTGTTGGAGACATCGTGGCTAGTGACAAGAACTGAACTCGTATGGCTCCGATTCGAGCGCTCAGTCACTTGTGTCTCGTGCTCTTCTGCTCGTGCGGCGCTCGCACCGCGCTTGACGGGAGCGCCGAGTCCTCGCACCAGCCCACGAATACGGCGAGCCACCATCTCGCTCTCGGCGATGCGGTGAGCTGTGCTCTCGTTGCCCAAGGAGTCTATTGCTGGGGAACGAATGGAAGCGGTGAACTCGGTGACGGCACCGCCGACGCCAGCATGAAACCCGTGGCGACGGTTGGTCTCTCGACACCAACCGCACCACTGAGCATCGCCAGCGGCGGCTACCACGGTTCCAGCCCATATGGCACGCACACCTGCGCGATCCTCGTCGACGGCAGCGTCGCGTGTTGGGGAGAGAACATCCATGGGAACTACCCCGACAACGTCGCGTACCCAACGCTCGTGCCGACCGCAGTCGGCATATCGAGCGCACGCGCGCTCGCCGTGTCGGAGTTCGTCAACTGCGCGCTCGTCGAACAGGGCAGCGTCGAGTGTTGGGGATCGGCGATCAACGGCGCGCTCGGAGATGGCACCTTCGACTCCACGACGCCTCAATCGGGGCGCCCGCCCGTCGCGGTGAAGACCATCGACAACGTCGTCGACGTCACGAGCGGCCCGACGGGTTGCGCGCTCCGCGACGACGGGAGTGTGTGGTGTTGGGGCAATGGTTATTACGGCGCGCTCGGGAACGGACAAACGGGTGGTGGCGCGCTGAGTCCGGTGCCCGTACGAGCCACGATCACGAACGCCGTGAGCATCGCCTCCTATGGTGGGTTGATCTGCGCGGTGATCGGCGACGGGACCGTCGAGTGTTGGGGCCCGCGCGACTGGGCTGGAACCGACGTGCTCGCAACGCCCACGGTGATCGAAGGAGTCTCCCGCGCGATCCAAGTCGCGGTCGGAGCCGTTCATGCATGCGCGCTGATCGACGGCGGACTCGTCGTGTGCTGGGGACAGAACGCCAACGGTCAGCTCGGCGTTGGCAACCTCGGCGACTCCAGTCAAGCTCCACCCACGATCGTCTCGGGAGTCCCGGTCGTCACTGAGATTGCGGCGGGCCTACAGCACACGTGTGCGATTGCCGTTGATGGCGGCGTCTGGTGTTGGGGAGCGAACGGTGGCGGACAAGTCGGCAACGGCACGTTCGACGATCAACCGTCACCGACACGCGTGGTGAACTTGCCGTAGATCATGCCGTCTTCGAATTTGTGTTGGAAGCCATTCAACAGAAAGCGACGTCGTTGAGCTAAGGCGCGGTGAAGCGTTTGTGGACCTGCCCGCTGGGCGCAGAGAAACTCGATGATCGTCGGTGCAGACGCAACAGGTTCAGCACCTTGGCGGCGCGCCCCGCGTGATCCGTGGCGTGCGAGCGCGGCGCAAGCTCATCAACCAACGCCTTGTGCTATTGCTCGCCGATCTCAGCGCTCATTTCGCGACCCGTTTGATCGAGCCCGTGCCCGGCGCATTCGGTGGGGACGACGTGGTCCAGTAGACGAAGGTGTCGTCGACGGCGATCGCGAACGGATTGTACGCGTTCGGATCGAGCGTCGTCGTGTTGCCTCCGGCGAGCGGCATCGCCTTCACGTCTCCCAAGCCGTCGGAGTCGAACGCCTCGGTCCAGTAGAGCGCGCAAGCGCCGACCGTGAGCGCCAAAGGAATCATCCCTTTCCCGGACCAGAGCGTCCGCGGATTTTCGCCCGAATGGCCCGCGGTGCGGATCGTCGCTGCGTCGTGCTGGGCGCCCCATTCGACCCAATACACGGCGCTCGAATCGACGGCGATGGATGTCGGGATGTCACCGGTCGTTGCGATCGTCTCCATCGGACCGCCGGCGAGTGGAACGCGCGCGACGAAGCCGCCCGGATGATCGTGCGACTCGGCCGTCCAATAGATGAATCCGCCCTCGAGAACGAGATAACCGGGGCTCCACGTCAAACCTCCGTCGGCGAGCGTCGCGGGCGGTCCGCCATCGATGGGCATCGCTCGCACGGATCCGCCGTTGAAGCCCGGGCCCACGCCAATCTCCACCCAGTACACCGCGCCGTCGTCGAGCGCCACCGCAGTCGGCAACGCCGCAGGACCCTCGAAAGTCACGGGCGAGCCCGCGTCCACGCCGAGCAGCAACCGCCGCAGCGATCCGTCGGCGAATTCGTTCTGCGGCGTACCGCCGAGCGTCCAGTAGAGCGCGTCGTTGCGGACTGCGATGGACCATGCGCTAGGCTCGTCGGCTGCGAGAATTGCGACGTCGCCACCCATCTTCGGGAAACGCAGCACGCGACAGGGCGCTGTCGTCGAAGCTCCTCGGTCGGTGACGTAGGCGTACGTCGAGTCAAGCGCGATCCCGAGGGGAGCATTCAGCCCGACGGTCACGGGTGTGTAAACCGGGTCGCCCGCACTTCCGCACGCCGCGTCGATGGTCAACGAGACGTCGGCAGCGGCATCGCCCGCATCGGGCGGCGCCGGAACGAGCTGGCCTCCGCACGCAAAACAAAACGCGACGGCGAGGCCCACTCGCCGCGTCCGTTCTCGGGGCAGCGCGTCCTCATCCCCCATTGGAAGAATGTAGCTCGCAGAAGCCTTTATTGCTCGACCCACGCGCGCTGTCGTCTCGGCCGTCGTTCATGCCGAGTAGAAGTGGCTAAGCGGTAAGACCTCGGATTTGAACGAACAGTTCGCGCACGCCAGGCGGCGGGGCCACAACCAGAGTTCGAAACGTGTCCAGCAGCCGGAGCAAATCTCAAAACTCTCGGCCGAGCGTGTACGCGCGCTCGAGGTACGCGGCGCGCTTCGCGTCGTCCGCGCCGTACACGGCGTAGAAGTACTCGTGGTCGACGTGCTTGATGCCGGGAAACCGCAGCGAGAATTCGTCGACGAGGACCGTGATGGCCGCCTTCAAGCCGGCCTCGTACGACCGCTCGTCGAAGATCGTCGTCTGCATGATGAGCGCCTTCTCGTGCTTCAAGAGGGGCACGCGCCCACCGATGTCACCTCGCCATCCGTCGGCCGTCAGGCCGAACGCGAAGTCCAACGAGAACACGCGCTCGATCCAGCCTTTGAGAATGGCGGGGAACCCGACGAAGTACATCGGAGCGATGAACGCGAGCGCCTCGGCGTTGGCGACCTTCGCTTGCTGAACGGCCACGTCCTTGGGACCGCCGGTCGCGTGCAGCTTCCGCGCGATGCCCCGCGCATCGAGGTCGCCAATCCACCGCTTGAGGAGCCATCGCTTCGAGAACGTTCTCGCCGAAGCGGTCAACGCCGCTTCGATCTTGATGCGCGCGAGCACGTCGTCCGGCACGTTCCCGTCGATCCAGTTCGGACCATCGCGATCGCCGAGGATGGGGTTGAAGCCGATCGCGTGGAGATCCACGACCTCGTTCGTGTGGCCGGCCTCCGCGAGCCCGGCGCAGAACCGCTCCAAGATCGCATGACAGAGCGAGCGCGGATTGTGGTGGGCGTACACGGTGAGGACTTTCACGATCGTCACCCTTCGATCGTCATCACATCGTGCATGCGTTCGAGGCGCGCCTTCGAGAATTGCGTTCCCATGTCCGCGTGCTCGGTGCATCCAACGCGCCACGCTTGATTCACGGCGATCCGCGCACATGACGACGAACCTCATGCACGACGCGCGCGCAAGCTGCACGCCGTCGCTTTCGATGACAAAAGCTGTCGTTCGCAAATCACCAGGCCATCGAATGATGTGCCAACTTGTCGTTTCGAGAGGTTGTTCCCGTTGGATCGGGATCTCGCGACCCGCAAGAACGCGCGATCGCGCAAATCGCGCTGTTTTCGACTGCGGCACCTCGCTTGCACTGGGTGCGGTCACTCATGGCTCCAAGTCCGCCGCGTCCAACTCAACCTTCGCTTACGAACCTTCTCCTCCAACGAGAACCGTTTCCGATCGCGTACGCGATTCGTCGCGTGCTTCGGAGGGGCTACCGCCTCACCGACTTTCGCTCGGACGTGCTCGCAGGTGTCGTCGTGGCGATCGTCGCGCTTCCGCTCTCGATGGCGCTCGCGATCGCCGTCGGCGCGCCACCGCAGCACGGGCTCTACACGGCGATCTTCGCCGGCTTCGTGACGTCGTTTCTCGGCGGCTGCAAATTCCAAGTCACCGGGCCGACGGCGGCGTTCGTCGTCATCCTCGCGCCCATCGTCAACAAGTACGGGCTCTCGGGCTTGCTCACGGCGGGGTTCATGGCGGGGCTCATGCTGATCGCGATGGGCGCCTTCCGGTTTGGCAACTTCATCAAGTTCATTCCGTATCCGGTCACGACGGGTTTCACGACGGGCATCGCGACGGTGATCGCGACGCTTCAGTTGAAGGACATCTTCGGCATCAAGGTCACCGCGATGCCGGATCACTACCTCGAGCGCATCATCGCGCTCTGGCATGCACGCGCGACCGCGGATTGGCGCGAGGTGGTCGTCGCGGCGGCGACGTTTGGGTTGCTCGTCGGCATCCCGCGCGTGGAGAAGCGCATCCCCGCGCCGCTCATCGCGATGGCCGGCGTGGCTGGTGTCGTCGCGCTCGTGCACCACTTCGTTCCATCGTTTGCGGTCGCGACGATCGAGACGCGATTCCACGGCATCCCTCGGATGATGCCGACGCCCGCGCTTCCGTGGGCATCGGGCGGTCTCACGATCGCGATGATGCGCGAGCTCTTCTCGTCCGCGTTTGCGATCGCGATGCTCGGCGCGATCGAGTCGCTCCTCTCGGCCGTCATCGCGGACGGCATGACGCGCACGAAGCACGATCCCAACTCGGAGCTCGTCGGGCTCGGCATCGGCAACCTCATCGCGCCGTTCTTTGGCGGCATCGCCGCGACGGGCGCGCTCGCGCGCACGGCGACGAACATTCGCGCCGGCGCGCGTTCTCCGATCGCGAGCGCGACCCACGCGATCCTCTTGCTCGTCGCGATGCTCTCGCTCGCGCCGCTCGTCGCGTACATCCCGATGGCTTCTCTCGCGGCGCTGCTCCTTCTCGTCGCGTGGAACATGTCCGAGCTCCGCACGTTCGTCGGCATCGTGAAGATCGCGCCGCGCAGCGACGTGTTCGTGCTCATCACGTGCCTCGTCCTCACCGTGTTCTTCGACATGGTCGTCGCGGTGTCGGTGGGCTTCGTGATGGCCGCCGTCCTCTTCATGCGGCGCATGTCGGAGATCACCGAATCGAAGCTCACCGTCGACAACACGAAAGAAGAGAAACGAAACGGCCTCGAGCTGCCGGCGGGAACGAGCTTCTACGAAGTGAACGGACCGCTCTTCTTCGGCGCCGCGCAGCGCGCGATGGACGCGCTCCATGCGAGCGACACGGACGCCTTCCGCATGCTCATCGTCCACCTCGGCAAGGTGCCCGTCATCGACGCGACGGGATTCGCGGCGCTCGAGAACGCGGTCGCGGCGCTCGTGCGACGGAAGAAAGTCGTCATCCTCGCGGGCCCGCTGCCGCAGCCGCAAAAGATCTTCGAGAAGGCGCACCTCCCTGCGACGTACCCCGGCATGGTGCACGTGGTCGCGGATCTCGAGGCCGCGCTGAAGCTCGCGGGCGAAGTCGAACAACCTCCTCCTTCGCGACGCCCGCGTTCGGACGAACCCGCGGCGGCGGAGTGAACGATGACCGCCGTACGCAACGATGCGCTCGTCGTGGTCGTGTCGGACAATCCGGAGACGATCGACGGCCTCGCGCGCTACTTGAATGGCGCGGGCATCGCCGTGCGCAGCACGCGCGTTCTCGCGCAAGCATCGGAGCTCGCGCGCGCGCGGAGCGCCGTCGTCGTTTTTCCCGACGACTATCCCACGCCGAAAGTCCACGCCGCGCTCGCGACGCTCAAGCGTCGCGCCGTCCACACCGTCGTCGTCACGAGCGACCTCCGTCACTTCTCGGAGAGCGACACGGTCGTGCTCCCGAAGCCCGCCTGGGGTTGGACGATCCTCGACGCCATCCGCGAGCGCCTCGGCGAGGAGCGGTGATGGGTCTCGTCGGAACGGTGGAATCGAAGCGCATCGTCGTCGCGTGCTCGGACAACGCAACTCCGATCGAGCGCGATGGATGGACGTTCGCGCACGAGGGACGCATCGAAGACGTCGCGCTGCTTCGTCCGCGAATTTCGCAACGGCGCATTCTCCAGATCTCGGACGACACGGACCGCTCGAGCTTCTTCGCGTTCCTGCTCAGCAGCATCGACGCGGTGGGCTCGGCCGACGCGGGCCTCGTGCGCGCGACGAACGAGATTCGAAGCTCCGGCGCGCGCGGGAATTTCGATTTCGTCCTCGCGAACGAGACGTCGCTCTACGCGCATCGAAGCGGACGAAGCCCGCTCGTCGTCGGCGTCGAGTCCACCGTCGTCGTGCTCGCGGACGGAGCGCTCATCCGTGTCGATCGCGGGCCGCCCGCCGCGTGGCGAATGCTCGCGGGCTCCGTCGAAACGGATGTGTCCGGTCCCGAGCTGCCGTTTACGGATTGAGGCGCTATGTTGTCGTGAGTGACCCGCTCGAAACGACAACCTGACGTCGTTTTCGAGCCGGTCATGGCGTCGACCGCGATGCGCAAGCTCGATCGCGTCGTGCGCGTCGTCGCGGCGAAGGACGTGTGCGTCACGCTCGTCGGCGAGAGCGGGTCGGGCAAAGAGGTGCTCGCGCGGCGCATGCACGAGCTGTCGCCGAGGCGCACGGGTCCGTTCATTCCGATCAACTGCGCCGCGATCCCCGAAGCGCTGTTCGAGAGCGAGCTCTTCGGACACGAGCGCGGCGCGTTCACCGGCGCGAGCGAGCGCGTGCGCGGAAAGATCGAAGCCGCGCATCGCGGCACGCTGTTTCTCGACGAGATCGGCGAGATGCCCTCGGCCGCGCAGGCGAAGCTGCTGCGTTTCCTCGAGAACCGCCGCTTCATGCGCGTCGGCGGGAGCGAGAAGATCCAAGTCGACACGCGGATCGTGTGCGCGACGCTGCGTCCGCTCGAAGACGAGGTGAAGGCCGGGCGCTTTCGCGCCGACCTCTTCTATCGCATTCAAGGCGTCACGCTGCGCGTGCCTCCGCTGCGAGAACGCACGGCGGACATCGCACCGCTCGCGCACCATTTGGTTTCGCAAGTCTCGGCGATTCACGGAACCAAACCTCCGAAGCTGCGGCGCTCCGTCGTGAGCGCGTTTCGCGCGTACGACTGGCCGGGCAACGTGCGCGAGCTCCGCAACGTCATCGAGCTCGTGTGCTTGCTCCGCGAAGGCAAGGAGGTCCGCGTGCGCGACTTGCCGGAAAGTGTGCGGCCCACACATGCTGCGCCCGCCCGACCGGCGAGCGAGGAGCTCACGCTGAAGCTCGATCGCCCGCTCGACGAGATCGTTCATCGCGTCATCTCCACCGCGCTCGATCTCGAAGGCGGCAACCGCGCGCGCGCGGCGCGACGCCTCGGCGTGAGCCTGCGGACGATGCAGCGGTTTGCCGTGCGCCGCGCCCGCCTGAACTAGAGTTGAGCCCGGCGTGTTCTTGCGGTAGAGAGTGCGCCCGCGCGGGGAGAACTCTCTCGTGTGCGCGTAAGAAGAGGCGCTCATGCATCACGCGATTCGTCCACCGCCGCCGCCGCCGAAGGACATTTTCTTCCAGCAGAAGCCGAAAGCGCCCGAGACGGCGCCCGCGAAAGCGCCCGAGAACGCGATCGCGCCCGAAGAGCTCACCGAGCTCATGGACGACGATCTCGAGCAGTGGGCTGCTGGCGGAACGCGCATTCTCCCGAAGCCGCAGCAAGACACATCACCCGCGTCGTTCGCGCCGACGATGCAGTCCTTTCCGCCCGTCGCGTACGCGCCAAGCGCTCCGCCGCCCCCCGCTTCGCCCGTCAAGAGCCACGCGGCGATTTGGGCTGCGGTGATCGGCATGACGAGCGTCTTCGCGATCGCCGCGATCGTCGGTGCGGTTTTCTTCGTGAAGGCGCGTGCGGCGAGCGAGCCGATCACGTTCACGGCAACGACGTCGCAAGCCGCGACGACGCCACCCCCGCCGGTCGTCGAAACCGTCGAGACTGCAGCACCGATCGCGACGCTCGCCGCGCCGCCCGTCCAGCCCACGCGCAAAACGACCGTCGCAGCGGCCGCGCCTCCGCCGGCGAAACCCGAAGGGAGCGGCATGCTCCAAACTTTCGCCGCGGGAAACGGCAAACCCGTCTTCGTCGACGGCAAACAAGTCGGCGTCGGCGGAACGCGCATCAAGACCACGTGCGGAAAGCACTCGATCAGCGTCGGAAGCGGCCACGCGAAGACGTTCGACGTGCCCTGCACGGGCGCAGCGATCACCGTGGGCTCGCCCGACGGAAGCTGACCTTGTGATCGCGCGACGCGCGCGCGAACATCAAGCGAGACATGGTGCGTTTTCACTTCGCGTGGGTCTCGGTCGCCGCCTTGGCCATCGCGTGTGGAGAGGTGACGCCCACGCCCGACTCGGGCACGCCGAACGGATGCACGCCGTGTGTCATCGACAGCGATTGCAACGGTGGCGTGTGCGCGAAGCTCGGCGCTGACGCGTACTGCGCGCCGGCGTGTCCAACCGGAAACGAGTGCACGGGAAGCACGTCGTGCTCGACGGTCTCGACCGTGTCGGGCGACCAAGCCGATGTGTGCGTCGATCTCTCGAGCACGACATGCGGCCTCCCGACGACGCCGGACGCGGGCTCGTCGTGCCCCGGCTACGCCGATCCAAAGACCGCATCGACTTGCACGTCGTGCACGTCGCAGAAGCAAGGTTGTCAGACGAACGGCTGCTACGGCGGTTGGTACTGCAACCTCCAAACGTCGAAGTGCGAGTCGCCGCCACAGACGTGTCAGACGGTGCCGGAAGCGGGGCCTCCACCCGAGATCCTCGATGGCGGCGTCACGTCGACCGTCGGCGCCAGCGGCGGGACGGAGTCGCAGCTCTATTTTGCAATCGTCGGCGACACGCGCCCCGCGACCGAGGACGACACCGCGCACTACCCGACCGCGATCATCACGCAGATCTTCTCCGACCTCGCAGGCGCATCGCCGTCGCCGCCGTTCATCGTCTCGACGGGCGACTACCAATTCTCGAATCCCACGAAGAACGAAGCCGCAAAGCAGCTCCAGCTCTACTCGAGCGCGCGCGGGTCGTACGCGGGCGTGCAGTTTCCCGTGATGGGAAATCACGAGTGCACCGGCGCGACCGCGAGCAACTGCGGAGCGAACGGCACGGACGGCCTCACGAACAACTACAACGCGTTCATGTCGGGGATGCTCGCGCCGCTCCAGCAGACGACGCCGTACTACGTCATCAACGTGAACGCGGCGGACGCGTCGTGGACCTCGAAGTTCGTCTTCGTCGCGGCGAACGCGTGGGACCAAGCGCAATCGGATTGGCTCGATCAGACGCTCGCCGTGCCGACGACGTACACGTTCGTCGTGCGCCACGAGCCCGCGTCCGCGAACACCGCGCCGGGCGTCACGCCGAGCGAAGCCATCATGGCGAAGTACCCGTACACGCTCGCGCTCGTCGGTCACTCGCACGAGTACCAGCACTCGAAGAACGTGAACGTGCGCGAGGTGATCATCGGCAACGGCGGTGCGCCGATCTCGAACAACCAGGATTTCGGATACGGAATCGTCACGCAGCGCGGAGATGGATCGCTGCAGCTCGACATGTACGATTACGTATCGAACCAACCGGACTTGCTCTTCCGATTCGCCGTGACGGCCGACGGAACGCTCGTGCCGTGACGCGCGCGCGCCGCGCGGCGATCGCGGGCGCGGGGATCGCAGTCGCGGCGGGCGCGATTTTTTTCTTCGCGCATCGCGGCACGCGCGCTCGTGACGCCGTTCCGCTGCGCGAGGTCCACGTGCCGCACGCGACGGAACAGACGAAGGTCGATGGAGAGCTCGACGAGCCGATGTGGCGCGCGGCCGCGCGTGAAATCTTCGGCACGCGCCCCTACTCCGATGTGCGTCTCGCGTGGGGAAACGGCGCGCTTCACGTCGGGCTCTATGCGTCCGATCACGACATCGTGACCGCGCACGTCGCGCCCGATGGACCCGTGTGGCGCGGCGATGCGTTTCATCTCGTCGTGACGACGAAAGCCGCGTCGTACGCGTTCGACGTGGATCCGCGCTGCACGCTCACCGACGGTACGCGCAAAGACAAAGGCGCGTGGAGCTACGCGTGGCAGAGCGGCGCGAAGCTCGCGTGCGACGCGGACGGAACGATCGACACGCCGGGCGACAACGACGAGGAGTGGGTCGTCGAGATGGACATTCCGCTCGCGGCGATCGGGCTCGAAGAGAAATCCGGCGCGCGCGCGGAGCTCTTCGTGCGGCGCTGCGATCTGCGGGAGACCGGCGGAAAGCCTATCGATATGCCGTGCCCCGAGAGCTCGTTCGCGATCCTGCTGGACTAGCGCGGCGGTCCGCCGAATTGCGCCTCGGCCGCGCCCATGTCTTCCGCCGAGTAGTAACCGACGACCGTCTGCTTCGCGCCCGGACGCGTGTAGACGTCCGCGCGCGGCGATTCGATCACGCTCGCGATCACCTCGGCGACCTCTTCGCGATCTTGCGCGCCTGGCAATGCGCGCGAATCGGGCCCGCCATGGAGCGCATTGATTCCGAAGTCCGTCTTCACGACGCCGGGCGAGACCACGGTCACGTGGATGTCGGGGAATTGCGCGCGGAGCTCCATGCGGAGGTTCGCGGTGAGCGCGTTCATCGCGTGCTTCGACGCTGAGTACGCCGAGCGCACCGGCGCGAATGGAACGCGCCCGAGGAGCGACGACACGTTGATGATGTGCCCGCGCTTTCGCTCCTTGAAATGCGGCAAGACCGTCTGCATGCCGTACAGGACCGACTTCACGTTGACGCGGATCATGTCGTCGACGTCTTCGTCGGTGAGCTCGGAGACGACGCGCGTGATGCCGCGTCCGGCGTTGTTGACCCACGCGTCGATCGCGCCGAACCGCGCGATGGCCGCATCGAACGCGCGTTTCACGTCGGCGCGCGAGGTCACGTCGCACGTCACGGCGAGCGCGTCTTTTCCGCATTTCGCGGCAGCCTCGGCGAGCTCCTTCTCGCGACGCGCGACGAGCACGACGCGCGCGCCGCGCTTCGAGACGTTCTCCGCGAGCGCTTCGCCGATCCCCGCGCTCGCTCCCGTGATGACGATCACTTTGTGTTTCATCGAGCGGACGTTATCACTCGCGACGTGAGCGCGGAGACGATCTACGGGTTGCGTGCGGGCCTCGCCATCTTCGACGTGCGACGCGGCGACATCGAGCGCGTCGCATTCTCGCGCGACGTGCGCGCGGAGATCGAACCGCTCGCGAAGTGGGCGAAGTCGCGGGGCCTCCCGTGCCACGAGGAGCCCCAAGCGGAGCTCGCGCGGATCGCGCGATCGCAAAACCACGAAGGGCTCTGCGTTCTCGCGAAGGCGCGGAAGTACGTCGCGCAGGGCGACCTCGCGGAGATCCTCGTTCGGCGAAAGGGCGTCGCGGTCGCGCTCGATCGCGTGCGCAATCCGTACAACGTCGGAGCGATCGTGCGAAGCGCGGCGTTCTTCGGCGTGGACGCGATCGTGCTCGGCGCGCCGGCGCCTCATCCCGGGCTCGCGCCGGACGCCGTGCGCGTCGCGGAGGGCGGCGCCGAGCACGTCGCGCTCGCGCGGACGACGGATCTCGCGGACACCGTCTCGCGTTTGAAGAAGCGCGGCGTCGCGATCGTCGGCGCCGATGGGCACGCGAAGACCGACGCGCGAACGTTTTCCTTTCCGCGCCCCGTGCTTCTCGTCCTCGGTCACGAGCGCGAAGGCGTCACGGCGCGCGTGCGCGATCAGTGCGATGCGATCGTCGCCATCGGCGGATCGGGCGTTGTCGAATCGCTGAACGTCGCGGTCGCGGCGGGCGTGCTCATCTCGCGTGTCATGGGAGCGTGAGCTCGAACGAGTCGACCGTCGCACCGTTGAGATCGATCACCGTGCCCTTCAGCGTCGACCCGATGTCGATGATCGTCCCGTGGAACCACGGCCCCGACGAGACGCGCTGCGCGCAGTAGCTCCGCGCGACGTTCGCGTCGACGTTTCCGATCGCGCCGCCGCCGCCGCCGCTCGTCACGTACGTGATGTTGCCGAAATCGAAACGCTCGTACCCGTGCATGTGCGCTTGGAGCACGAGCGGCACTTTGTGGAGCAAGAACAGCGGCTCGAAATATTGTCGCGCGACCGGATCGTCGCCCGTGTCTCCGCACGTGACGAACGGTTTGTGGAAGTAGACGATCGAAAACCTGTAACCCGGCTGCTGCTCGACGCTCACGATTTGTTGCGCGAACCAATTCGCTTGCGCCGACGTGCTGTCGGTCGCGTCTTGCGTGTCGAGGACGAAGAAGTAAACGCCCGCGTTCTCGAACCAGTAATACTCGTCGTTTCCCGCGAAGCCCGCGCCGTGAAAAAAGCGGAGCGTGTAGTTTTGATACTCGTCGGGCGTCTCGCTCTCGTGATTGCCGATCGCCGGGAAGAATGCGCCCTTCGCGAGGATCGGGCGCATCACCTGATCCCAGAGCTGCCACGTGTCCATGGCGCTCTCGTAGTACTCGATGTCGCCGAGGTGCATCGTGAGCTCGGGGTTCATCGGAACGACGTGCGACAAGATCGACGCGGTCGTCGGGCCGAGGCCGACGTTCGTGTCGCCGATGGCGAGGAAACGCAGCGGCGCGCCGCTAGGCTTCGCGGTGCAGAAGTGACCGGTGCGTGTTTGATCCGCGGCGAGCGCGAAGTCGAAGCACGCAGCGGGCGGAAGATTCGTGAGCGCGATTTCGTGCATGAACCACGCGCCCGCGTAGTCGGGCGTTGCGTTCGCGTTGAGCGCGGCTTTGTGCTCGACGGTGAGATCCGCTTCCGTCTCGGTCGCGTGACCGAGGATGGGCGCGCCCGCGTCGCTTTCTGGTGTGAAGGTCGCGTCGTTGTTCGTTCCCGAGCGGCACGTCTCCCATCGCACGATCGCGCTCGTGTCGTCGACCGCGAGCACCCACGGTCCTTTCGTGACGCCCGTGCCGTCGCACGGATGATCGAACACGTTCGCCTCGACGGTCGCGTCGCCCGAGCCCGCGTCTTGCGCGATGATGGTGTCGTCGCCGCAACCAAGTAGGGCGAGCAAGAACCAAAGCCTCCGCATCGCGTTTGATCTACCGCACATTCGCGGCTAAATCCCGCGTCATGCGTCACTCGCTTTCGAAGAACAAGCTCAAGGTGCTCTTGCTCGAGGGCATTCACCCGGGAGCGAAAGAGCTTCTCGAAGCGGAGACGTTTCAAGTCGAGCTGATCAAGCAGGCGCTCAAGCCCAAAGAGCTCATCGCGCGGCTCGACGGCGTTCACGTGCTCGGCATCCGCAGCAAGACGCACGTCACGGCCGAAGTCCTCGCACACGAAAACGCAAAACGTCTTCTCACGGTCGGTTGCTTCTGCATCGGCACGAACCAAGTCGCGCTCGGCGCGGCGACCGCGCGCGGCGTGCCCGTCTTCAACGCGCCGTTCTCCAACACGCGCAGCGTCGCCGAGCTCGTCATCGCGGAGGTCGTCATGCTCGCGCGCCAGCTCGGCGATCGCTCGCGCGAAGTGCACGAAGGAAAATGGCGCAAGGTCGCGACGAGCTGCCACGAGATCCGCGGCAAGACCCTCGGCATCGTCGGCTACGGTCACATCGGCTCGCAGGTCGGGGTGCTCGCCGAGGCGATGGGCATGCGCGTCGTCTTCTTCGACATCCAGACGAAGCTCCCGATGGGCAACAACCGTCCGCTGCCCTCGCTCGCCGAGCTCCTCGGCGAGAGCGACTTCATCACGCTCCACGTCCCCGCGACGCGCGAGACGCACGAGATGATCACGGACAGCGAGCTCGCGAAAATGAAACGCGGCGCACACCTCATCAACGCTAGCCGCGGAACGGTCGTGAAGATCGACGCTCTCGCGAGCGCGATCAAAGACGGCCACGTGGGCGGCGCCGCGATCGACGTCTATCCCCAAGAGCCCGAGTCGAACTCCGACGGCTTCGCCTCCGAGCTCCGCGGACTCCCGAACGTCATCCTCACGCCGCACATCGGCGGGTCGACGGAAGAAGCGCAAGAGTCCATCGGCCGCGAGGTCGCGACGGCGCTCATCAAGTTCACGAACGCAGGCACGACGACGGGCACCGTGAATTTCCCCGTCATCGACGTGCCGCAGACGAAGGGCACGCACCGCATCTTGAACGTGCACAAGAACGTCCCCGGCGTGCTCGGCGCGGTGAACCACATCGTGAGCGATCTCGGCGCCAACATCCGCTCGCAGGTCCTCGCGACCGACGCGAACGTCGGTTACCTCGTGATGGACCTCGAGCAAGACGTGTCAGACGCAGTGGCGGACGCCATCGCCGCGCTCGCGACGAACATCAAGACGCGCATTCTTCATTGACGGTGATGGAGCTTCGAATCCACCACCACGCCTCTCGCTTCACGACCCACTTAATGAAGTGCATGCATAGTGCACATTTCTAAGTGCAGGATACATGTATGCATGATACACGCATGCGCGCTTCACTCACATGAGGCGATGCTTGGCCACATCTTTGCAGTGCGTACTCGTAACTTGGGAGGCACCAAAAAATGAACTCGCAACAACTACTCAGGCTCTCGGCGGATGTTCTTCGATCGCTCTACGCGATGCGTGACGAGCGCGTCTCGCTCGACGATCTTTGCGACGCACTCGGCGCGAGCGCGGTTCCGGTTCGCGACGGCGTGCGCGTGCGCACAGCGCGCCGCGAAGACGTCCGCGAAATCGTGCGGCGGCTCGACGAAGAAGGCTTCGTGGACGCGATGCGCATGCGGCTCACGCTGCAGGGCTTCGCGCTCGCAACGTCGCTCACGACGCGACGCCTCGTTCCGCTTCACCTCGTCGCTTGAGCCACGGCTTGAGTCAGCGTGTAGGTCCGCGCGACGAGCGCGGGCATCGGCGGCATGACGCTCGCGCCGCGCGCGGACTGCGCGAGTAGATCGGGCACTTCGAACCGATCCCAACCGAGCCACGACGATCGCGCGGCGCTCGCGCCTTCGACGTTCGTCACCGCGGCGGTGCGGCCTTCGGGTGATCCATCGACGGCGCCGTCGCGGCTCATCGCGAGCCATCCACCGGCGCGCGTCGCGTGGACCGATGCGAGGAGCACGCCGTCTTTCGCGCGAAGGAGGTATGCCGAGTCGTTGCGATCGTAAATCGTCGCGATGCCGGAGGAAGACAGCTCGATGCGCTCGCTCCCGAGCACTTGCAGCTCCGTGCCCAACACGTGCTCACCGATCGGCCATCGATACATTCGCTCGTAGCCAGGACCGCTGGGTCCGATGACGAGCACCTCGGTCTCGCTCGTGAACGCGACGCCGCGAATCGGCCCGTAGTCCTGCGAAGGCGCGATGTCTTTGGTCGTGAGCCGCGCGATTTCGTGGTGGTCGTCGATCGCGGTGACGACGAGCGTCTTCGCGTCCGAGCGCCACGCGACCGATTTGCCTTCGGGCGAGACGGCGAGCATCGATCCGCGGCCGGCGGGCATGCGGAACAGCTCGTGGCCATCGTCGACGCTCCACGCGGCGAGCTCGCTCCCGTCGGTGATCGCGCACACGACGCGCCCGGCGCGATCGATCGCGATGGTGTCGCCGCGCGCGCCCATGTCGATCTCGCGGAGCGGCCCGCGCGCGTCGCGCACCACGATCTTTTGGCGCGCGCGAAGCGAGATGAAGCGATCGTGCGCATCGTTCGCGAGGATGTTCCATTCATCCGGTGCGAGATCGTGCACGCGCTTGTTGGTCGCGAGGTCGAAGAGGAACGCGCCGTGCGAGCGCGTCATCATGTGCGCGATCGAGCCGCTGATGAAGCGCGCTTGCGTCGCGTCGGCCGCGATGCCAACCGCCGCGTGCGCGGTCGTGTCCCAGACCTTCACTTGCGGCGGCGTCGTCTTTCGATATCCGCCGTTCGCCGTCATCGTGACGACGTAGCGTCCATCGCTCGAGACGCTCTGCACGAAGCCCGCGATGCCGCCTTGCGCGAGCGACTCGATGCGCTCGCCCGTTTGCGTGTTCCAGTGATCGATCGTGCCATCGACGCCGCCGAGCCACGCTTGCGTTCCGGCGGCGTCGTCGAAGGACATGGCGTCGGCTTCGAGCGTGTCGAGCATCGAGATCGCGTCGCCCGTTTTCGTGTCGCGAACGCGCGGACCGAGCATCAAGCTCGCGAAGATCGCGCGCGACGCGTCCGGGCTGAGCCCCGCCGACCTCGCCTGCGCGCATTGCGCGAGGAGAAGCGGCGTGATCGCGCTTCCGTAATATCCGTTCGTGAGCTCTTGCTCCGTGCACTTCGGCGCGACGAGGACGCGCGACTTCCGCGTCGCGAGATCCCACGACGTGACCGCGCCGTCCGCGCTCGCGACGATCACCGCTTTGGCGGACGCATCGAACCGCATCACGATCGGCTGGCGCGGCCACTCGTGCTGTTCGCCTTGCGGTGGCGGAGGCGGCTTCATCGCGAAGGGAGGTTTGTTTCCGCTCGGCCAAATCCAAATCGCGCCGTCGCTCGCGCCGACTGCGATCGTTCCGTTCGGAGCCGTTGCGACGGTGGCGGGTTGGCTCGCGTACGTCGTCGGGATCGCGTCGTCGACGCCGTTCGTGCGGTACGCGTAGAGCATGCTCGGCGTGCTCCCGGAGATCGAGAGCGTGCGCGACACGTGCCCGAGGAAATCGGCGACCGCGACGTCGTGCTCTTCGCCGAGGAGGAGCGTCTCGGGGCCGCCGAACGTCACGTGGCGCACGTTCGAGACGACGAACGACGAGGCTTCTCGGCCGGTGCGCGCGTCGAAGATGCGTGCAGTCTGCACGTTGTTGCTGGACGACGCGAGGAGGTCTTGGATGGGCGTGTCGGCGAGCGCGACGCGAAGGCCGTCCGCGGACACGGCGACGCCATGAGCCGTGTTGCCCGTCGGCCAGCGCATCAGCGGATCGGGGTCGCCGATCGCGTACGTCTCGACCCACATCGTGTGGGTCGCGCTCGATTGGTAACCGCCGACGAGGTAACGCTCGCGCGCGCGCGCGACGATGAGCTCGTCGCCGCGCTTGGCGATCGTGTCGACCGCGCCGGCCACGGTCGCGAGCATGCCGATTTTTCCGCCCGCTGCGTCGATGCGGCTGCGCGCGCGTGCGAACGCGCGGCGCGCCTCGACGGGCTCGCCGAGCGCGAGCCTCGCGCGACCCGCGAGCTCGAGCACGAGCGGCGTCGCATGCGGGTTCACGAGCGGAGCGATCTCTTCGTGCGCGGTCTTCCCATCGCGTCTGGCGAGAGCCGCCATCACGCGCTCGATGCGTTCGGGCTCGGGCAGAGCCGGCGATGCGTCGGGCGGAAGCTTCGCGAGCTCGTCCGGAGACTCCGCGAGCGTCGTCCGCGCGCGCTCGAACGCCCAAGCCTCGGCCAGCCCGACTCCAAAAGCGCGCTTCGCCTCGGGCGTCTTCCGCGCGTCGTACGCACGGCCGAGCTCCTCGGCCGCGATGTCGAGCACGCCGCGTTCCCTCGCGAGCCGCGCGAGCACTTCGTGATCGATGCCTTCTTTGTGCTGCGCTGCGATTGGAGCGGGCTCGGCGGTGGCGACGTGCGACTCGGGCGCGGGACCACAAGCCGCGACCCACGCGAAGAAGACGAGGCGCCGCATGTCCTCTTATACGTCTCGCGCCGCTCCGGGGTCCCCAGATCGCCACAAACCGGCGAAAATGCCCGCTTCGTGGTACCTCTGAGGACGCATGCCGGTCGAGGACCACGCTGCCTGGAACGTGGGCCGGTATACGGTCCACGGCGAGCTCGCTTCCGGTGGGATGGCCACGGTGCACATCGGGCGCATGGGCGCGATCGGTGGGTTCGCGAAGGTCGTCGCCATCAAGCGCATGCACCCGCAGTTCGCGAAGGACCCCGATTTTCTCGCGATGTTCCTCGACGAAGCGCGCCTCGTCACGCGCATCCGCCACCCGAACGTCGTGCAACCGCTCGACGTCATCGTCGAAGGCAGCGAAGTGCTGCTCGTCATGGAGTACATCCACGGCGACGCGCTCTCGCGCATCACGCGCGCGCTGCGCGCGAAGAACGAGCGCATCCCGCTGCGCATCACCATCGCGATCATGTCGGGCGTGCTCCACGGTTTGCACGCGGCGCACGAAGCGAAGAGCGAGAAGGGCGAGCCGCTCGGCATCGTGCATCGCGACGTGTCGCCGCAGAACATCATCGTCGGCGTGGACGGCGTCGCGCGCGTCCTCGACTTCGGCATCGCGAAGGCCGCGGATCAAGTTCACCTCACGCGCGAGGGCGAGCTCAAAGGCAAGCTCGTCTACATGGCGCCCGAGCAGCTCCTCGGTGAGCCGCTCACGCGCCGCACCGACATTTTTTCGACGACCGTCGTGCTCTGGGAGTGCTTGACGGGTCAGCGGCTCTTCGAGAGCGACTCGCAATCGGCGCTGCTCGCGCGCGCGCGCATGCAGAAGGTCGATCCGCCGAGCGAGCTCGCGCCCGAGATCTCGCCCGCGATCGACGCGATCGTCGCGAAGGGTCTCGCGCTCCAGCAAAGCGAGCGGTGGGCGACTGCGCGCGACATGGCCATCGCGCTCGAAGAAGCCGTGCCGCCCGCGACGAGCGTGCAGGTCGGTGCGTGGGTGGAGCAAGTCGCGGCGAAGGCTCTCTCGGAGCGGCAGTCGCGCATCGACCAAATCGAATCGGCCGGCGCGGATTCGAGCGAGCGATCGCGCGAGCTCGTCGCGGACATCGCCTCCGATCGCGTCTTCACGCAGGACATTCTGTCGGCGCGCTCGCGGTCCGCATCGCACCCGCGCATCACGCCGCCACCACCGCCCGCATCGCGCTCCGGACCACAGCCTGCCGCGCGCTTCACGCCGACGCCTCCTCCGCCGCAGCGCGCCTCGCATCCGTCGTTCACGCCCGCTCCGCCGGAGCGCGCCGACGTGAATCGACTCTCCGGGCCGCCGCTCGCGCCGCGTCCCATGCCGCTGCCGCCTTCGCCGATCGCGCCGAACGCGCCGAGCGTGCACAACCCGTATTACGTTCCGCCCGCAAACGACGGCCCCGTGCCGCCGATGCCTCCGCCGGGCATGCCGATGATGCTCGACGCGCCGGCCATCCCGACGGAGCTCGCAAAGCCCGCGAAGACGACGACCGTGAAGATGGGCTCGGGCGGTCGCTACGGCACGATCATCCTCTTGCTCCTCGTCGTCGTGTTTCTGGTCGGGCTGCTCGGCTCGCCGTCGTTCTTTCGATCGCGCTTCATCGACGCGCTCGGCAAGCGCGGGATCGTCGCGACGATCGACGAGGTCGATCTCTATTCGCAGGTGGGGACGGCGCGCATCGTCGGGCTCACGATGTCGTCGCCCGACGTGCCGGGCGCGACGGTGCACGCGCACGAGGTGCTCGTCGATCTCGACGGCAACTTCGAGCCGAAGTCGATCATCGCGCGCGACGTCGAGGCGAACGTCGAGGTCGGTTACGCGCCGCTGCTCAAGTCGCTCGATGCCTGGTCGAAGAAACACGGCGAGGGCACGACGTTCGGCTTTCCGCAATCCATGCATCATGCACGCATCGAGAGCGCGCACATCGTGTGGAATCAGCCCTCCGGCGCGGGGACGCGAGTCGAAGCGCGCAGCCTGACGCTCGACATGGTGCCGAAGGAGGGTCGCAAGCTCGGCGAGGACTTCGTGATGGAGCCGACGAGCATCGACGTGACGACGCCGCTCGGCGCGATGGGGCCGTGGCTCCTCGACGTGCACCGCACGGGCGCTTCGTACAACATGCGCCTCTCGTTCAGCCAAGCGCACCAACAGAGCTTCAACCTCGACGTATCGGGAAACGACAACGGCGACACGAAGGTGGACCTTCGCGTGTCTCGCGCGACGCCCGTCGACATCAGCGTGAAGCCCGACATGTTCGGCGCCGCACCGACGGACCCCGTGAAGGTCGACGTCACGATCCACGCCGAGCGAAAGCTCGAGCTGTGGAACGCGACCGCGAGCCTCGGCATCGACGGATTTCATCCGCCGGGCGCGAAGCCGACGCAGCTCGCGGCCGACGTCGCGATCACCGGAGCGCAGCGCGCAGCGCTCGACGTGCAGCGCGGTCGTCTCTCGCTCGGCGCGGGCGATGCACCGCTCGCGGGGACCATCTCGATCCTCGACGACGCGATCGTCGCGAAGCTCGCTTCGACCGTCTCGCTCCGCTGCGACGAAGCTCCAGCGCGCGCGGTGATGACGTTCGCGCTCGACACGCGCGACCTCGGCGCCGCGACGATCACGCCGCAAACGCACCTCTGCGTCGCGCGCAACAAATGACACCGGGCACGGTCGTCGGCCGGCGATATCGCGTGAAGGAGCGCCTCGCGCGCGGTGGCATGGCGGAGGTGTGGCTCGCGATCGAGGACGGCACGGGCGCAGAGGTCGTCGTGAAGACGCCGCGCGGCGTCGCGCTGCGCCGCGCCGACTTGCGCGCGATGTTCGAACGCGAGGCGAAGATCCTCTCGCGCATCCAGAGCCCTTACGTGACGCGCTTCTACGGTTACTTCAAAGAGGGCGAGCAACCATGCATCGTGTGCGAGCGGCTCGTCGGCGAGACGCTCGGCGAACGATTGAAGCGCGTTCACGTGCTCACGCTCGCGGACCTCGCGCCAATCGTGGAGCAAGTTCTCATCGGGCTCGGCGACGCGCACGCGCACGGCGTCGTGCACCGCGATCTGTCGCCGGACAACGTATTTCTCTGCGGCAAACCCGAGATGGCGAAGATCATCGACTTCGGAATCGGCAAACCGCTCGACGACTCGGAGCCGCTCACGCCAGCCGACGCGACGATGGGCTCGCTCCCGTACATGCCGCCCGAGCAGTGGCTCGATCCGTCGAAGGTGGACGCGCGCGCGGATCTCTACGCGGTCGGCACGATCGTCTTTCGCGCGCTCACCGGCACGCTCCCGTTTCCGGAGAAGAACGCGATGCGCCTTCTCACGTTGAAGCGCGAGTTCGAGCCGCCAACGATTTCCGAGACGACGCGCGCGCCCTACCCGGCCGCGATCTCCACGTTCGTGTCGAAAGCGATGTCTCGCGCGCGCGAGTCGCGCTTCGACTCCGCCGGCGCGATGCTCGATGCGTGGCGCGCGGTGTTCGCGAGCGCGTGGACGACGCCGGCGATCACCTTCACGGGCGATGCGGGCGGCGACACGACCGCGACGATGACGCACGGAAGGCGCAAGCACTGATGGCGGGGTCGACTGTTGCGACGACGAAGCACGTCGAGCTCCGCGGCGGAACGCTGCGCGTCGTCGCGCGTCCCGAGCTCCGCGTGGCGATCGGCGCGGATCCGGTGCTCGTCGGACGCGACGCGTCTTGCACGCTCGTCCTCGATGACAAGCGCGTGAGCGCGATGCACGCCGAGCTCGTCGCGACTTCGCAAGGCGTTCGCGTGCGCGATGTCGGAAGCAAGAACGGGATTTGGGTCTCCGGCGTGCGCGTTCAAGAGGGGTACCTCGTCGAAGAGGCGACGCTTTCGTTCGGGCCGATCGAGGTCTCGTTCGAGCCCGCCGAGCCCGAGCGCTTGCGACTGCCGAAGACGGAGCAGATCGGCGGACTCTACGGACGCGCGGCCGCGATGCGCGAGGTCTTCGCGCGAATCGAGCGAAGCGCGCCGACGGATTTGACGGTGCTCGTCGAAGGCGAGACGGGAACGGGCAAGGAGCTCGTCGCGCAGGCGATCCACGAGCGCTCGGCGCGCAAGGATCGTCCGTTCGTCGTCGTCGATTGCGGATCGATTCCGCACGGCCTCGCCGAGTCGACGCTCTTCGGTCACGCGCGCGGATCGTTCACGGGTGCGACCAGCGATCGCAGCTCGCCGTTCGTCCTCGCGGAGGGCGGCACCGTGTTTCTCGACGAGCTCGGCGAGCTCCCGCTCGAGACGCAGCCGAAGCTCCTTCGCGCGCTCGCCGAGCGCCGCGTGCAACCCGTCGGCGCGAGCGAGTGGATTCCGTTCGACGCGCGCATCATCGCGGCGACGCGTCGCGATCTCGCGCGCCGTGAACGAAGGCGCGTTCCGCTCGGACTTGTATTTCCGCATCGCGCAGGTTCGCGTCGCGATGCCCGCGCTCCGCGATCGCGTCGAGGACATTCCCGGTCTCGTGCAGTTCGTGCTCGAGCGCACCGGACACCGCGGCGCGTTCAAGCGCATCCCGCGCGATTCGATGGCGCAGCTCCTACGGCACGATTGGCCGGGCAACGTGCGCGAGCTGTGCAACGTCGTCGCCGTCGCCGTCGCGCTCGCCGAAGACCGCGGGCCGCTCGATCTCGCCGCGCACGTGGGCGCGCTCGCGCCGCCTCCACGCGCAAGCCTGCGCTCGCTCGAAGGCGAAGCGAGCGTGGACCTCGGCTATCACGAGGCGAAGCGCGCTGCGCTCGATCAATTCGAGAAGCAGTATTTCACGACGCTCTCGGAGCAGACGGGCGGCAACATCGCGGAGATGTCGCGCCGCGCGAAGCTCCAACGCACCCACGTGCGCCGCTACCTCGTCGCGCACCGCATCGCACGCTCGAAGAAGGACTAACCCTTCTCGCGCATGCGCGTGAGGAACGCGCCGATAAGCGAGAACGCCGCGCGAATCTTGTCGAGGATGGGCGTCGTCTTGCTACGGAGCTTCGCGAACGAGAGCGCGATGGTCTCGAGCGCGGGCGAGTACGGGTACCACCAGAGCTCGCGCGCCGCGCGACTGCGATCGACGAGCACGAAGCGCGGACGCGTGAACGCGTCGAGCGCGAGCGGCGAGTTCGTGATGCCGTAGCCCGTCTCGCCGTGTCCGCTCCACGGAGCTTGCGGGAGCGCGCCGGTGAACGCGTGGTTGTTGATCGTGATGACGCCCGCGCGCAAACGAGCGGCGATGCCGCGCCCGCGATCGAGATCTTTGGTCCACACGCTCGCGGTGAGTCCGTACTTCGAGTCGTTCGCGAGCTTGATGGCTTCTTCCGCGTCGGCGACGACGCGAATGGGAAGCACCGGCCCGAACGTCTCTTCGCGCATGAGCGACGTGTCGTCGGATTCGAGACGAAGGACGGTCGGCTCGAAGCCGTATCCTTGTTCGAGCGAGCTTCCGCCCACGAGCACCTTCGCGCCGTCTTTGGATTTCGCGTCCTCGACGTGCGCCTTCACGATCGTACGCTGCGCGGCGGTCGCGAGCGGGCCGACGTCCGCGCCGAAGCGGAGCGACTTCGTGATCTCGGCGACGCGCTTCGTGAAGACGTCTGCGATTTTCTTGTCGACGTATACGCGCTCGATCGCCGCGCAGTTCTGGCCCGCGTTGCTCATCGCGCCCCACACGACGCCGCGCGCGGCGCGCTCGATGTTCGCGTCGTCGAGGACGAGCGCGGCGTCTTTTCCGCCGAGCTCGAGCGAGCACGGGATGAGCCGCTCCGCGCACGCGTGCGCGACCTTGCGGCCCGAATGCACGCTGCCGGTGAAGACGACGAGGTCGACGTCCGCCGCGCAGAGCGCCGCGCCCGCATCACCGCCGCCTTGAACGAGGCCGAGCACGCCCTTCGGCAAAATGCCTTGGAAGAAATCCGCGACGAGCTTTCCCGCGCGCGGCGAGATTTCGCTCGGTTTGAACACGACCGCGTTGCCGGCGAGGAGCGCGGGGACGATCGTGCGGAGCGGGAGCGCGACGGGGAAATTCCACGGCATGATGACCGCGACGACGCCGCGCGGATCGCGCGCGATGCTCCCGGATTTTCCGGGGTACGAGAGCGCGTCGAGCTCGACGTCGGTCGAAGCGAGGAGCTCCTCGATCGACTTGCACCAGAAGTCGAAGACGTCGGCCGACGGCAGCACCTCGGCGAGGAGCGCTTCGCCTTCGGGCTTTCCGATTTCGTCGTGCAGCGTCTTGCCGATGAGCGCGGCGTGATCGAGCAGCACGCTCTTCGCGCGCATGACGAGCTCCGCGCGCGCGGCAGGTCCCAGCTCGGCCCACGCGGGCTGCGCTTTGCGCGCGGCGTGGACGATGTCGGCGATGTCAGCTTGGGGTGTGGCGTCGACGTCGTCGAGCTTCGTGCCGTCGAGGGGACTCTTCGTCGAAAAGGCAGTCATGGAGCGCGGAGCATAGCGAGATCGTGGACGGTTGCGGTGCGCGTTCCGTCGCGGTCGGAGATGTTGCGCTTTGCGAGCTCGACGACGCGCTCGTGGTGCGTGAAGAGGATGACTTGCGTGTGCTTCGCGAGATCCGCGAGGACGGCGAGCGCGGCGGCGGCGCGTTGATTGTCGAAGTGAACGAGCACGTCGTCGAGCAGGAGCGGGAGCGGGCCACGCGCTTCGGTGAGGCGTTCGAGGCTCGCCACGCGGAGCGCGAGGTAGAGTTGGTCGAGCGTGCCGTCGGAGAGAGCGCTCGTCTCGAGCTTGCGACCGTCGCGAACGGCGACGAGGACGGGCTCGTCGGATTCGCCGAAGCCGATGTCGAGGCCCTCGTATGCGCCGAGCGTGAGCGTCGCGAAGAGCGCGCTCGCACGCGCGAGCACGGGTCCTTGGTTCTCTTTGCGGAAGCGCTCGAGTAGTCGCGCGACGGCGGATGCGGCGAGGCGCGCGCGCACGTAGCGCTCGGTGAGGTCGCGCACGCGCGCGAGCTGGCGTTGAGCCTCGGCGGCCTGTTCGATCGCGGGCGATTGGTCGAATTGCTTCGCGCCTGTTTCGATGCCGCCGAGATCGCGGCTCGCGTGCTCGATGCGTTGGTCGAGGTCGTCGATGCGCGCGTCGAGTGCCACTGCGCGTGACTCGGCGGACTCGGCGCTCTCGGTTGCGACGTCGCGCAGTGCCTGCTCTGCGCGATCGCGCTCGGCGCGCACCTCGCGTGCTTGCGCCTCCATTCCGCGCGCTTGGTCTTCGAGCGTTTCGCGCTTCGCACGCTGCGCCGACGCGTGCGTCACGCGGCGCGCGAGCTCGGCGCACGACTCCTCGGGCGGCGCGGAGGCGAGATTGGGTGCGCACTTCGCCACCACGTCGCGGACTTCTTCGGTGAAGCGAGCCGCGTCGCGATCGATGCCGGCGAGGCGGCGACGGAGCTTGTCCGCTTCGTCTTCGATGCGCGCGAGCGTCGACGCCGCTTCGAGCGCAGCGGTCGCTTCTTCGGGGCTCGCGGTTGGGTCGAGGCCGAGCGCGCGCGTCGCGCTTGCCCACCTCCCCTCCCACTCCGCGCGGTCGCGATTGAACGCCGCGCGTTCGCGCGCCGTTCGATCGCGATCGCGCGACGCACTCTCGCGCGCGGCCAGTGCGGCCGCGCGCTCCGCTTGCGCCTCTTCGCGCTCGCGCAGGATGCGCTTCGCGCGCCGCTCTAGCGCCGCGAGGGACTCCTCCGGCGCGCCTGTTTCCCCCTCGCGCACGAGCGCGGCGCCAAGCGCCGCGCGCGCCGCCGCCTCCGCGGCTTCGAGGAGCACGGCGGCTTCGCTCGTCTCGGCTGCGCGCTGCGCAGCCGAGAGCACGGCGTCGAAACGCGCGCGCCACGTCGCCATTTCGTCCGGCGAGCGCGGCGAGATCTTCGATGGCGCCCAGAGCGCGTCCCACGCGCGCTTGGCGGCCGTCGCGTCGTCCGTGAGCTTGCGCTCTTTGTCGCGCGCGATGTCGAGCTTGCGTGCGGCGCCTGCCACGTTCGCTTCGAGCTCCAAGAGGCGCGTCACGCGCGCGGCTTCGCGTCGCAATCGATCGGCCACGTCGTCCGCCGAGCGCAGTGCGCGCTCGAATCGCTGAGACGCCGCCCGTGGCGGCGCCTTCGGCGATTCGCGCAGCGCGTCCCATAGCGCGTCGCGCTCCGCGCGCGCGCTCGCGAGAGCCGCTTCCGTCGGCACGTCGCCCTCCGCGCGGAGCGTCGCCATCATTCGCTCCGCGTCTGCTTGCTCCTCTTCGAGAAGCGAGCGCTTGTCGGTCGCGACGCCCATCCGCGCGGAGAGCTCGACGGCGACGCGCGCGTGCGACTGAATGACGTCCATCGGCGGAATCGCGATCGTGCCGAGCGCGTCGACAGGCACTCCCTCGAGCCCGACGAGCGTCGCGAGCTGCGTCTCCGCCGCCGTTCGCGCGCGCCGCGCTTGGTCGCGCGCCGCTGCGACGCGCGCGGACAAATCCCCTTCGCGCTGTGCGCGATCGAGCGCGGTCTGTAGATCACTCGCGTCACGCGCTTCACGCAACGCGGACGCGCGCTCCTCGGCGCGCGTCGACGCCAAGAGCGCGTCCGCCTCGTGCGCTTCGACCGTGCGAGCGCGCTCGCGCAGGCTGGCGCCTTCGAGCGAGAGCTTCCGCACGTGCGCCTCCGCGGGCAAATCGCCGGACGTGCTCCGCATGTCGCGCTTCGCCCGACGCGCTCGCTCTTCCACGTGTTCGAGCTCGGCGGCGAGCTTCGGACGATCGCCGTGCGCTTTGAGATGACTGCCACGTCGCTCCTGCAAATCCGCGATTGTCTGCGCGCGCGAGAGAAGCTCCGCCGATGGAACGAGCTGATTGAGCGCGGCGTTCGTCTCCGCGAGCTCGAGGTCGAGCTTCGCCGCGCGCGCACGAAGCCCCGCGAGCTCACGCGCTCGTTCCACCGTCGCGCGCGCACGCGCGCGCTCTTCCGCCGCGCTCGCACGCTCACTACGCAGCGACTCGAGCTCGCTGCGCTTACGCTCGATGTCCTTCTCGACCTCGAGCCACTTGTCCGCGCTCGTCGCGAGCTCCGCGGCCCTCTTCTTCGCCGTCGTGAACGAACGCTGCGCTTCGTTGAGAGGCCGCTTCGATCCGCTCGGCACGAAGAGCTCGTCGGCGCTTCGACGCAAATCGACGAGCACGCCATGAAGCCCGGTCAAACCCGTCGCAGCGGAGAAGAGCGTCTCGCCGAGCTCGCCGTTTCCGACCTTGAGCGCGGCGCCGCCTTTTCGCAGCGTGTCGTGATCGAGACCATAGGCGCTCTCGTATGCGCTCGCGCTCATTCCACCGAGCAGCCCCGCGAGCACTTGCTCGTCGACGGGCGTCTCGTTCGGATCGAGCAGCGTGTTCTTTCGACCTTTGCGCCGCACGAGCTCGATCGCCCGTCCGCGCGCGTCCTCGATCGTCGCGCCGACGCGCAGCTCGTCCACCGAGTGCCCGTCTTTGGTTCGCTCCGGAACGCCGAAGAGAAGCGCAAGCACGGCGCGGCGAGTCGTGCTCTTGCCTGCTTCGTTCGGCCCGTAGACGACCTCGAGACCGCCGTCGTTGTCGAATCGCAACGTGCGATCGCGAAACGGTCCGAACGCGAGAAGATGCAGCGCGCGAAATCGCATCAGCCTCGAACCTTCGCGACGATCTCTTGCTGCGCCTCTTCGAGGAGCGCGCGCAGCGTCTTCGGATCGTCGAGCACGAGCGCGCCATCGCCCGTCGTGAGCTCGAGCGGGAGCTTGTTGCGAACGTCCGCGAGCGCCTCCGTCGCCATCGAGACGAGCTCGTCGTCGCTCAAGTCGGCGATCGTCTGAAGCGCATCGACCCACTCGCCGCCCGCAGGACGCGCGGCTTTCGTCGTCGTCTCGATCTTCAGCTTCTCGAAATACACGTCGCGGAGATCGTTCGCGATCGCTTGGATCTCCGCGGTCATCGCGTCGCGCTGCGCTGCGACGCGCATCACGGCGGCTTCCGGTCCGCGCACGATGATGCGCGCCGCGAGCACGCGACCTTCTGCGTGATCGATCTCGCGACCGAGCGCCGCGCGCGCCGCGTCGAGCACGTCATGAACGCTCGCCGACGCCTCGACGTCGACGTTGCACTCCGTCCATCGCACGACGTCGAGCGGGACGTGCACCACGGACTCGATCTTTCCGTGCACGACCTCGATCGACGTCGCGCCCTTGCTGCCCGTCTCGCGAACGTGACGCCCCTGCAGGTTTCCCGGAAAGACGATCCACGGATCCTGCGAGAGCACCTCGCGCGCGTGGACGTGACCGAGCGCCCAATAGTCGTAACCGCGATCGCGAAGCCACTCGACGCTGCACGGCGCGTACGGCTCGTGACCCGCGCGGCCCGTGGCGCACGTGTGGAGCAAGCCGATGTTCAACGCGCCCGCGATCGGCGCCGGATATTCGCGCGAGAGATCGCTCGTCACGGCGCGCTCCGGAAAGCTCCGCCCGTGAACCGCGACGCCGAGATCTTCGAAGACGATCGTCTCCGCTTTGCGCGACGAGAGCTCCTTCACGTTGTCCGGCAGCCTCAGCGAGCGCGTGATCTGACTCGCCGCGTCGTGGTTGCCGCGCACGATCACGACGCGCACGTTTGCTTCGCGCAATCGAGACATCTCCTTCGCGAAGAAGAGCCCGGTCGAGAAATCCTTCCAGTCGCCGTCGTAGAGATCGCCCGCGATGAGCAGGAGCGACGCCTTCGAATCGATGCAGAATGCAATCAATCGCTCGCACGCGCGGCGCGTTGCGTCGCGTATGGCGGCGATGGGCGCTCCATCGTACGGCGGCAGGCCCCGCAGCGGGCTGTCGATGTGAAGATCGGCGGCGTGCACGATGCGCATGCGAACCCAGAGTGTATTCGAGTAAGTTCGCGGCGTGCGGCGATTGCTCATTTTCGTTTTTGCGTGGCTTTTCGTCGCGCGACCCGCGTTCGCCGCGGATGAGTCGCTCGCGCACGTGAAAGCACGCGGCACGCTCCGCTGGGGCGGCGACCTCCAGGGCGGCGAGCCGTACGTCTCGAGCGACCCGAGATCCCGGCACGCTCGTCGGCTTCGAGGTCGAGATCGCGCGCGCGATCGCGCGCGAGCTCGGCGTCCGCGCGGAGTTCGTGCAGAACGACTGGAGCACGCTCGTTGCCGTCGCTCGAGCGCGGCACGTTCGACATGATCCTGAACGGCCTCGAGATCACGCAAGAGCGCGTCGGTCGCGTGTTCGTTTTCGCGCCCGTACTACGTCTTCGCCGAACGGCTCATCGTGCGCAAAGGCGAGACGACGCTTCGGCGCGACGCTCCGCCGATCTGCGCGGCCGCCGCATCGGCACGCTCGGCGACCTCCCTCGCGTACGACAGCTCGTCTCCGCGGGCGCCGACGTCGTCCTCTACGAGGGCCAGGAAGAGCCGTACGCCGATCTCGCGCAAGGCCGCACCGACGCGGTGTTGCTCGACGACATCATCGCGCAGCGTTACGCGACGAGACACGACCACGCTCATCACGCGTCGGCGACGTGCGCGAGGGCGTCTACGCGATCGCCACGCGGCGCGACGAAGGCGACGCTCCTGCGTCGCGATCGACGGCGCGCTCGGCGAGCTCGTCGCAAACCGGCGAGCTGCGCGAAATCCTCGAGCGCGCGGGCATCGACGATCCGCGCGAAGCGAAGCTCGAGAGCTACGGGCATCCGATCGGGTGGCAGCGCGTCGATCGCCGAGTCACGCGCCGAAGCGAGCGAGCACTTCGGCGTTCACCACTTCGTTCTCTTCCTGACAGGGCGCCGGCGTCACGCTGCTCGTCTCGACGCTCGCGATGATGATCGCGATCCCGCTGGGTCTTCTCCTCGGCCTCGCGCGAACGCACGGACAGACCGCTGGCTCGCGGCGCCTCGCGACGACCTACGTCGAGATCTACCGCGGCACGCCCGTGCTCTTGCAGCTCTACGTCCTCTACTACGGGCTCGCGCCGTTCGTGCGCATGGGCGCCGCTCACGGCGGCCGTCGTCGGGCTCGGCATGAACTACGCGGCGTACGAAGCGGAGACGTATCGCGCGGGCTGCAAGCGATCCCACAAGGTCAGATGGAAGCGGCGCTCGTGCTCGGCATGAGCGTGCCGCTCGCGCTCCGGCGCATCATCGTTCCGCAGGCGCTTCGTCACGCGCTGCCGAACGTCACGAACGACTTCATCGCGCTGCTCAAGGACTCGTCGCTCGTCAGCGTGATCACCGTCGTCGAGCTCACGAAGCGCATGACGATCACGGCCGTCGACGTGCGGAGCTGGCTCGTCCCCGGCGCGATGTGCGCGGGGCTCTACCTCGCGATGAGCTATCCGCTAGCGCGCCTCGCGCGGAGACTCGAACGCGCCGAAGCCCAATGATCGAAATCGAGAACATCCGAAAGCGCCGCGGCGAGCGGTGGGTGCTCGATGGCGTGTCGCTGTCGATCGAGAAAGGCGTCGTGTATGCGCTGCTCGGCGAGTCGGGCATGGGCAAGAGCACGCTGCTCCGTTCGATCGCGGCGCTCGAGACGGTCGACGAAGGCTCCGTGCGCGTCGATGGGCAAACGCTCTTCGTGCGCGATCGCATCGACGATCTCGTTCGACGCCGCGTTGGCTTCGTGTTTCAGCAGCATCACCTCTTCGCGCACAAGACGGCGATCGAGAACGTCATCGAAGCGCCGATTCACGTCGCGAAGATCGCGCCGGCCGAAGCGCGCGCGCGCGCGGAGAAGCTCCTCGAACGACTCGGCGTCGCGACGCGTCGCGACGCGTACCCATCGGCGCTCTCCGGCGGCGAAGCGCAACGCGTCGCGATCGCGCGCGCGATGGCGATGGAGCCGTCGGTCCTTCTCCTCGACGAGCCGACCTCCGCGCTCGATCCCGCGCGCCGCAAAGACGTCACAGGGATCCTCCGCGGCCTCGCCGAACAAGGCACGACGCTCATCATCGCGACGCACGACATCCCATTCGCGAAGGACGTCGCGAGCCGCGCCGGCCTCCTCGAGCACGGAAAGCTCGTCCGCGAGGGCGAGCAATTGCTTACGTAGAGATCTTCACTATAGTGTACAAACCGATATTCCCATAGAACTGGAGAATCCTCATGTCCCTGCGAATCAACGACGAGGCCCCGAACTTCAAAGCCGAGACGACCCAAGGCGCGATCGACTTCCACAAGTGGATCGGCGACAGCTGGGCGATTTTGTTCTCGCACCCGAAGGACTTCACGCCCGTCTGCACGACGGAGCTCGGTTACCTCGCGAAGCTCTCGCCCGAGTTCAAGAAGCGCAACGCGAAGGTCATCGGCCTCAGCGTCGACCCCGTGTCGAACCACGCGAAGTGGGCGGCGGACATCGAAGAGACGCAGGGCGCCGCGGTGAACTATCCGATGATCGGCGACACCGAGCTCGCAGTCGCGAAGCTCTACGACATGCTCCCCGCCGACGCGGGCACGACGTCCGACGGGCGCACGGCCGCGAACAACGCGACCGTGCGCACCGTGTTCGTCATCGGACCGGACAAGAAGATCAAGCTCACGCTCGTGTACCCGATGAGCACCGGCCGCAACTTCGACGAAGTGCTCCGCGTCATCGACTCGATCCAGCTCACGGCGAAGCACAAGGTCGCGACGCCCGGTGAATTGGAAGGCAGGCGAGGACGTGATCATCGCGCCGTCGGTGACCGACGACGAAGCCAAGAAGGCCTACCCCGGCGGATTCAAGACGGTGAAGCCGTATCTTCGAATCGTTCCGCAGCCGCGCTGACGTAGTAAAGTGTCCCCACGATGAAGTGGTGGACGCTCGTTCTCGGCGCGTCGCTCCTTTTCGGGTGCGACGACAAATACAAACAGATGGAACAACAAGCCGCTGCGTCCGCTTCGGCGGCCGCGGCGGCTTCCGCAGCTGCGCTCGCCAAGACGCTCGCGAGCGCGTCGGCGGCGCCACGCGCGGCGAAGGTCCGCACGCCCGCGGGCGAGTGGATCACGTGTCAGCACATTTTGGTCGCGTACAAAGGCGCGAAGAACGCGCCGTACTCCATCACGCGAACCGAAAGACGAGGCGAAGAAGCGCGCCGAAGAAGCGCTGAAGAAGGTGAAAGATCCAAGCACCGACTTCGAAGACGTCGTCGCGCTCTACTCGGACGACGCCGCGTCGAAGGATCGCCGCGGCAGCCTCGGCAAGGTGAAGCGCGATGGCGTCGTGAAAGAATTCGGCGACGCGGCGTGGGCGCTCGATCTCGACGAGGTGAGCCCCATCGTGGAGACCCCGTTCGGGTTTCACATCATCAAGCGCAATCAGTGATCGTCGTTCGAGCTGGCCTTGCACTCGTCATTCTGACCGCGTGCAGTCGGACGGGGCTCGACGACTCTCGCCCCATCCCCACCACGGATGGCGCGGTCGACGTCGCGCTGGACACTGCGCCGCCGGCGGATGTCACCGAGGAAGTCGTTAGCGATGCCGGGCCGTGTGATCCATTGGTCTTGGTCGATGGCTCATCGCCGACCGCCCTCGTTCTCGATGGGGACTGGGTCTACTTCAGTGGTGGCGGGAGCTTCCTGTCCGTCGCGCGCGTGCCGAAGAAAGGCGGCAAGGTTCAAGCTCTCAGTCCGACGTGGTCGTACGACATCGCCGTCGACGACACATACGTGTATTGGACGTGGCCGGTCGGCGCGATTGGAAGCGTACGGCGCGTTCCAAAAGCCGGAGGCAACACGGACATCTTCGCGTCCTGGCAAGGAGGCGCGGAGGGAATCGCGGTCGACGCGACCTCGATCTACGTCGGCGACTTCGCGCGGATTTGGAAGATCGCAAAGTCGGATGCGTCGGTGACGGCGATCTCCTCCAGCGCGAGTCAGCCCTTACGACTCGCAGTGCTCGACTCCACACTTTATTACACCGGTTGGACGACCGGCCTCGGTCGCGTGGGAATCGATGGCTCGAATCCCGCGGTCGTTCATCCTGGCCAATACGCAGAATACCTGGCAGTCGAGCCCGGTTTTGTCTTTTAGAACGATGGACTGTTGGTCGACGACCTCGCGAGCGCCTCGTTCACCACGCTCGCGTCAGCGTCAGCCGGCGTCGCTGCAGATGACACAAACGTCTATTGGGCGGCGGGCACTCAAGTCATGCGCGCACCCAAGCTCGGTGGGACGCCCACGGTCATGGCTCAAGGATCACTGGACGCGCAGGACGTAGCAGTCGATGAACAATGCCTTTACTACACGACCGCAGGCAACGCAGCGCAGGTGATTCGGTTGGCGAAGTGATCACGTCCGTCACGCGTCGCGGAGGATTTCGCGCGCGATGACGATGCGCTGGATCTCGCTCGTGCCCTCGTAGATGCGCGTGACGCGCGCGTCGCGGTACAGGCGCTCGACGGCGTACTCGCGCGAGTAGCCGTAGCCGCCGTGGAGCTGCACCATGCGATCGACGACGCGGCCGCACGCCTCGGACGCGAAGAGCTTCGCCATGCTGGTCTCGGCGACGGCGCGCTCGCCGGCGTCGAGCAGGCGCGCGGCGCGCAGCATGAGGAGCCACGCCGCGTCGAGCTCGGTGCGGCAGTCGGCGAGGACGAACTGCGTGTTCTGGAAGTCGACGAGCGCATTGCCGAACGCGCGCCGCTCTTTGCGCGTACGCGAGCCCGCGGCGAGCGCCGCCTCGCCGAGGCCGATCGAGAGCGCCGCGATGCCGACGCGCCCGCGCGCCGAGCGCAGAGAGCGCGATCGCCGTATCCGCCGCCGCGCCGCCCGACGAGGTTCGCGGCGGGCACGCGGCATCCGTCGAAGGCGAGCGCAGCGGTGCCGGACGCGCGCTGGCCCATCTTGTCTTCTTCTTTTCCGACGGCGAGCCCCGGCGTGCCGCGCTCGACGACGAAGCAGCTGATGCCCTCTTTGCCGGCGCCGTCGGTGCGCGCGAAGACGACGTGAATCCCCGCGTGCGCGCCGCTCGTGATCCACACCTTCTCACCGTCGAGGACCCACGCGTCGCCGTCGGCGCGCGCGCGTCGTGCGAGTCGCCGCGGCGTCGGAGCCGCCGAGCGGCTCGGTGAGCGCGAAGCTCGCGGGCCCGAGCTCGCCGCGCGCGTACGGCGCGAGCCAGCGCTCGCTCTGCGCGGGCGACGCGTGGTCGGAGAGGATCTTCGCCGCGAGGTTGCTCGAAGCGAGGATCACCGCGGTCGACGCGCACGCCTCCGCGATCGCCTCCATCGCGAGCACGTAGCCGATGTTGTCAGTGCCCGCGCCGCCGTCGGCAGCGGAACCTTCATCGCGAGCAGCCCGAGCTCGCGCGAGCTCGCGCACTTGCTCGATCGGGAAGCGCGCGGAGCGATCGCGCTCGGCGGCGCCGGGTGCGAGGCGCCGCGCGGCGAAGTCTCGCGCCGTCTTCGCGACGAGGGTCTCTGATTCGTCGATGGGGAAACCGAAACGATCCATGAACCTCGATCTGCGCCAAGCGAAGCTCGTTGGGAAGGGTGCGCTGGAGCAAAATGACAGGTAACCTGTCATCTATGCGAAGGAAGCGCGCGCCACGGAGATCTCCGAAGGCGCGGCCGCGCGGGAGCGTGCAGGCCGTGGTCGACGAGACCATCGCGCTCTTTCACTGGCTCGCGTGGGTCTCGGACCAGATCTACGGCGACGATGCGCGTGGCGCGGCGGGGCGGTGGGTGCTCCGTCGTCTTCGTCGCGACGGACCGAGCACGGTTCCTCGGCTCGCGCGCGCGCGCGCCATTCGCCGTCAGAGCCTTCAACCGGTCGTCGACTCGCTCGCGCGCGACGGGCTCGTCGAGCTACGCGAGAATCCGGCGCATGCCCGATCGAAGCTCGTCGCGCTCACACGTCGCGGCGGCGACCTCACGGGCGAGATGGACCGCATCGACGCACGCGTCCTCCGCGCGGTGAGCCGAGGCATGCGCGAGCGCGCGCTCGTCGAAGCCGCTGCGACGCTCCGCGATCTGCGCGCTGGGTTCGAATCCGGCGTTCGCTGGCGCATGCTCGTCGCGACGTGATTTACAGAAGCGCGCGCGCGCGTTTGACGAGCGCGACGGCTTGCTTCGGCGTCTTCGCGGCAGCCGAGATGTGCCCCATTTTGCGGCCCGCGCGCGCTTCGCGTTTTCCATAGAGGTGAACGCGAACGCCGGGGAGCGCGAGCGCGCGATCGAATGCGGGCGAGCCTTGCGGGCGCGCGTCCTCCGAGAGCCAGAGGTCGCCGAGGAGGTTGTAGATCGCGACGGCTCGCACGGCCTCCGTCGAGCCGAGCGGGAGATCGCACACCGCGCGCACCGCTTGCTCGAACTGCGACGTCAGGCACGCGACCTCCGTCCCGTGGAACGTGTTGTGCGGGCGCGGCGCGAGCTCGTTGACGAGCATCTCGCCTTTCTTCGTGACGAAGAACTCGACGACGAGGAGGCCCTCAATCTTGAGCGCCTCGGCAATCTCGCGCGCACACTTCGACGCGCGGCGCGCGAGCGTCGGCGGAATCGGCGCGGGCATGACGGAGTGCTCGAGGATGCGCTCTTCGTGATGATTGAGCGACGGCGGATACACGGCGGTCTCGCCGCTCGGAGTCCGGGCGACGAGGATCGACATCTCGAGGTCGATGGCGATCGCGCGCTCGACGACGCACGGCCGCCCGCCGAGCTCGGACCATGCGCGCTCCGCCATCTCCGGCGCGGAGAGAATGACCTGCCCTCGCCCGTCGTATCCGCCGCGCGCGGCCTTCACGAACGCGGGCGCGCGCATGCGCAGCGCCGCACCCGCGAGCTGATTCGCCGTGCGCGCGATCGAAAATTCGCCGACGGGAAATCCGCGCCGCGCGAGCCACTGCTTCTGGCGAATGCGATCCTGCACGATCTCGAGCACCGCAGCCGACGGACGAACGGGCGCGTGGCGCGCCGCGGCGCGCATGCTCGCTTGCGACACCTTTTCGATCTCGAGCGTGACGACGTCGCATCCACGCGCGAGCTCGGCCGCAGCGGCCGCGTCTTCGAACGAAGCCGTCACGAGCTTGTCGACGACGAAGCGCGCGGCGCACGACGGATCCGGATCGAGCGCGCGCACGTGATAACCGAGCGTGCGCGCGGCCATCGCCATCATGCGTCCGAGTTGCCCGCCGCCGAGAATGCCGAGCGTCGAGCCGGGAAGAATCGGATGCGCCTTCACTTGGGTGGAAGCACCTGAGCGAGCACTTCGTCTTTGCGTGCGGCGCGCCACGCGCGGAGCTTGTCGCGCACCGCGGGGTGTTTCGCGGCGACGATCATCGCGGCGAGCAACCCCGCGTTGGCCGCGCCAGGCTTTCCGATCGCGAGCGTCCCCACGGGAACGCCCTTCGGCATTTGCGCGATCGAGAGGAGCGCATCGACGCCGACGAGCTGCGTCGCGGGGATCGGAACGCCGAGCACGGGAAGCAGCGATTTCGCCGCGACCATTCCCGGCAAGTGCGCCGCGCCGCCCGCGCCCGCGATGATCACGAGGAGCCCGCGCGACTCCGCGCTCTCGGCGTACGCGAACATCTCGTCGGGCGTGCGATGCGCGGAGACGACCTTCGCTTCGTAGGCCACGCCGAGCTCGTCGAGCACGTCGCACGCGTGGCGCATGTGCTCCCAGTCGCTCTGACTTCCCATGATGACGCCTACGAGCGGCACGCTCATGCGTCACTTCTTATCAAACTTCAGGCTCGCGGAGTTGATGCAGTAGCGGAGGCCCGTCGGGTTGGGGCCGTCGTCGAAGACGTGGCCGAGGTGGCCGCCGCATTTCGAGCAGAGCACCTCCGTGCGCACCATGCCGAGCGATGCGTCCTTCTCTTCTTCGATGACGCCTTCGGTCTTCTCGCGGAAGAAGCTCGGCCATCCGCAACCGGAGTCGAACTTCGTGTCGCTGTCGAAGAGCTCGACGTCGCACCCCGCGCACTTGTACGTGCCGCGCTCGTGGTGATCCCAGAGGTCGCCCGTGAACGCGCGCTCCGTCGCCTTCTCGCGCAGCACGGCGTATCGAGTCGGCGACAGCTCCTTCTTCCACTCCTCTTCCGTCTTCTCCACGTCGCGCTTCTTCGCCATGCGGGAGAACGTAACGCGAGTTACAATCATGTCGATATGATCGATCTCGTCGTGCGCGCGATCACCGCGGATGGCGCGTTTCGTGTGATCGCGGTGCGCACCACGCAGACCGCGAAGGACGTCGCGGCCGCGCAAAAAGCCGAAGGCCCGCGCGCGCGACTGCTCGCGGAGATGCTCACCGCCGCGGTGCTCGTGCGCGAGACGATGGCGCCCGATCTGCGCGTGCAAGCCATCTTGCAAGGCGACGATCCGAAGACGCGCATCGTCGCCGATTCGTTCCCCGACGGCACGACGCGCGGGCTCGTCCAACTGCGCAACGGAATGGACGTGTCGCTCGGCGATCGATCCGTTTTGCAAATGATGCGCACGCTCCACAACGGGCAGATCCAACAAGGCGTCGTGTCCGCGCGCGCGAGCGGCGGGATCTCCGCTGCGCTGATGGAGTACATGCAAGCGTCCGAGCAGGTCGTCTCGTTCGCCGCCGTGGGCGCGATCGGCGACGACGCGGGCGTCACGTCGGCGGGCGGTTACATCGTGCAGCTCCTTCCCGAGGTCGGCGAGGGCCCGCTCATGGTGATGACGGAGCGCCTCAAAGATTTTCCTTCGATCGAAAGCTTGCTCCACGCGGGCGAGGCCGAGCCGGAGCGACTCCTCAGCGAGGTGCTCTACGGGATGCCCTACGACGAAGTCGGGCGCGGCGAGCTTCGCTTCGAGTGTCGGTGCAGCGAGGAGCGTCTCCTGACGACGCTCATGTCGCTTCCGCGCGCGGACATTCGCGAGCTCGTGACGGGCGTGTCGGCCGGTGAGGCGCTCGAGATCGACTGCGACTACTGCCAGCGGCATTATCGCATTGCGCCGGAGCGTCTTCGCGGGGTACTCGACGTGAATTGACGACGGAGAGCCACCACATCGATCGACGCATGCTCCACGCGTTGGAGCGCGCGTTCGCCAAGCACGCGGGCAAAGATGGGCGCATCGACTTGAACGACCTCCGCGCGGCGCTCGGCTTGCGCAGCGAATACCTCACGAAGCGCGTGCTCTCCGCGTTCGATCGCGATCACGACGGCACCGTCGACAAGGACGAGTTCCTCGAGGGTGTTCGCAAGCTCGTCTTCGGATCCGATCGTGACAAGCTGCTCTTCGCGTTTCGCGTCCACGACGACAACGGCGACGGGCGCATCTCGGAAGAAGAGCTCCTCCGCATGATCACGCTCAGCCTCGGCGAGAGCGACGTCACGCGCGCGACGCAGCCTCCCGAGACGCTCACACGCGCGGTGTTCTGGGCCGCCGATCGCGATCGCGACGGCAGCATCACGTTCGACGAGCTCGTGGAGGCCGTTCGCAAGCGGCCCGCCCTGCTCGCGAAGATGACGCGGAGCGAAGCGACGTGGATCCTTCCGAACGAGGATCTGCTCGCGTGGATCGACGCGCGCAGCGGTGCGCGATCGATCACCGCGCAAACGTCGGATCAGGGCGTGATTCCCGCGCTCATTTTTGATCTTCTGGGTGCTCGCGCAAGGCGCGATGTTCGTCTACGCGATGCACCAAGGCGCGGACCTCGCGCCGGATCCAATCGAGCACGTCGGCCGAGCGCTCGCGCGCGTCGCCGAGGTCGACGGCGCGATCATCTTGCTCCCGATGATGCGCCGCCTTCTCACGCGCGTTCGCGCGTCGTTCATTGCGAGCGTCGTGCCCGTGGACGACGCGATCGATTTCCACCGCCTCGTCGGCCACACGCTCTTCGGCCTCTCCGTCGCGCACGCGGGCGCGTTCATCTTCGCGTACACGCGCGGTCACGCGTCGCACTTCGGTCTCGCGGCGACCTTGCGTGGTGCGAGCGGCTTCGCGCTCCTCGGCGTCTTCACCGTCATGTGGGTCTGCTCGCTGTCGATCATTCGGCGGAGTAGCCGCTTCGAGCTCTTCTACTTCACGCACCTGCTCTACATCGCGTGGCTCGCGCTCGCGATCGTTCACGCGCCGTCGTTCGCGCTCTGGGTCGGTGTTCCGCTCCTCGCGTTCGGCGTCGAGCAGATCGTTCGGCGCGTTCGTCGCGCTTCGAAGGCGCGCGTCATCGCGGCGGAGGCGCTGCGCTCGGGCGTCACGCGGCTCGAGATCGAAAAACCCAAAGGTCGCGAGTACGGCGCGGGCGACTACGCATTTCTGCGCTTGCCCGCGATCGCCAAACACGAGTGGCACCCGTTCACGATCTCGAGCGCGCCCGAACGCGAGACGCTCACCTTCCACGTGCGCTCGCTCGGCAACTGGACGAGCGCGCTGCGAAGGCTCGTCGAGAGCGGCCACGGCGAAGGCGCTCTTCGCGTTCGATCGACGGGCCCTACGGCTCGCCGAGCGCGCACATCTTCGAATCGAAGAACGCCGTTCTCATCGGCGCGGGCATCGGCGTGACGCCGTTCGCGAGCGTGCTCGAGAGCGTCGTCCTGCGCAAGACCGGCGACAGCAAGCGTCCGTGCGCGCTGCGCAAGGTTCATTTCTTCTGGCTCAATCGCGATCAGTATTCGTTCGAGTGGTTTCGCGATCTGCTCAGCGAGCTCGAGCACAAAGACAAAGCAAACTCCTCGACATTCACCTCTGCATGGATGGACGCGGCGCGGGCGTGACGGCGCTCGGCGTGGAGCTCGCGCGCGAAGTGATGCACGCGGCCGGCCGCAGCGATCTCATCACGGGTTTGCAAACGCACACGCACGTCGGGCCGCCCGATTGGGAAGCGATGCTCGCTGAGGTCGTGAGCTGGCACCCGAACGAAGCGGTGGACGTATTTTCTGCGGTCCGCGCGGGCTCGCCGTGAAGCTCCGTCCGATCTGCGAGCGCCTCGGGATGACCTTCCGCGAGGAGAGGTTCTGATATGAGCCTCGGCGTTCGCATCGGCGTTTCGTTCCTCGCGGCGACCATGCTCGGCGCGGGCGCGGCTGCGTATCTCTCGTCGCGAGCGGACATCCGCGCGTCGAGACGAGCGCCGCCGCGACGTGCGCCGGATGCCACATGAGCGATTACAAAGGCGCGCGCCATCACGAGGGCGAGAAGCCGACGACGTGCGGCGTGTGTCACTTCCAAAACGCATGGCGACCGAACACGCTCGCGCACGACTGGCCGCTCACGGGTGCGCACGCAAACGGTCACTGCTTCTGGTGTCACCGCGGAAAGCCGGCGCGGTTCGCCGGAACGAAGAAGGGCTGCATCGACTGTCACCGCCCGGAGTACGAAAGCGCGCGCGATCACGTCGGCCACTTCGCGACGACATGCGGCGACTGCCACTCGACCGCGGCGTGGAAGCCCGCGCACTACGAAGCGCCACCCGAGCCGCCGCCGCCCGAGCCGACGGTGACGACGCCTCCGACGGCGAGCACGCTCACGCCGCCGAAGCCCAAACCGAAACCGATCCCGACGATCGTGCCGACGACGAAGCCCATCCCGAGCGCCCTGCCGACGACGACGACGAGCGTGAAACCGCCGGACATCATCACGCGTCCGTCGCGTCACGAAGAGGAGTGATGCGCGTCCGGTTTTCCGGACGCCCGAGTCCGGTTCTCCGGACGAGCGATCGCAAATCGCGCTGAATCATCGGGAGATCGCGACGGCACGCCGCGCGCAATGGAAGCGCCTATGCCCATTGCGCGCCTCGCCTCCGCCTTCCGAAATTACCGCCAAGCGCTCCGCGACGAACCGCGCGCGCGCCGTTATCTGATCGCGAACCTCATCGACGACATCGGCGTCGCGGTGAGCGTGTGGGCGCTTCAGATGATTCAGACCGACTTGATGAAGGACCAACACGCGCGCGCGGCGATGGTCGTGCCGGTGCTACTCGTGATGGTCGTCGGCACGCTCGCCGCGGGGCCGCTCGCGGATTGGGCGCGGCGGTGGTCGGTGGACGCGCTCCCGCGGTGGCGTCGCAACGTGCTGCTCGTCGCGCGCGTCGTCGAGACGCTCACGCTCGCGGGGCTCGTCGTGCTCCTCGCGTCGGGCCCGCTGACGATCGCGCGCGCGCTTCCCTACGCGCTCGTCTCGGGTTTCTTGAAGACCGCGCTTCGCCCGACGCGCATGGCCCTCGAAGTCGACGTGCTCGAGCGCGAAGAGCGCGAAGACGGGCTCGACGAGGCGGGCGCGCCGCGCGTGCGCAAGACGAACCTCGCGTCGTTCGCCGCCCTCACGACGCAGTGCTCGAGCGCGGCGGTGCTCGCGGGCCTCTTGCTCGGCGGCAAGCTCATGAGCGCAGCGCACGGTCGCGCGTGGATGCTCTTCGCGTTCGACGTGCTCACGAACGTCGCGTACCTCGCGATCCTCGCGTCGATCACCCTGCCCGATTTCGCCTCCAAGGTTCGGATCCGAACCTTGACGATCGCAGGGAAAATCCGCCGGTTCGAGACGGTGCGATTTCTGTTCGCGAAGCCGCAGCGGTGGCTCGTCGCGCTCCTCGGCGGCGCGTGGATCATCGAGTTCATGGACGAGCTCTACGACGGGCGCATGATCGTGCGGCACGTGCTCGGCGGCAGCGCGGACTCCGTGCGGCTCTCGGAGATCGCGTGGACCGTGGCGACGCTCCTCGCGGTGGGCGTTCTCCCCGCGCTTCTTCGTCGCGTCCACCTGCGCGTCGCGTTCACGATCGCGATGCTCGTCGACGGCGTCATCATGGCGTTCGCGGGCGCGGTGGTGATGCATGGAGGCGCGCAAGCGATCGTCCCGTTCGTCCTGTTGATTGGCGCGGATCGCGCGCTCACTTCCCTCTCCGGCACGATGGCGCAGCTCGCGCAAGCGAGCGCGACGAGCCCGTCGATGCGCGGACGACTCGAACGGCGCGTGGCAATTGTGGGTCATCGTGACGTGCATCGTCGCCGAAGGCGCCGCGACGGCCGCGTCGGACGCGTGGGGAATCGGGCGGATGCTGCGCGTGGCCGGCGTCGCGCAAGTGGGCGCGGTCGTGCTGCTCGCGATCTTCGCGGGTGGTTTCGTCGCGATGCGCGTGACGAAGAAGGCCCCCAATGCCGTCGTGACGTGACATACTCGCGCCGCATGTCGCGCTTCTCACGCCCGACGAAAGATCAGCTCGGCGCTCTCACGCCGATGGAGCGCGCGGCATTCGCGATCGGCGATTTCTCTTCGCGTACCTCTCCGTGCCCGCGATGGCGTGGAACACCGTCGTGATGGGCGCGATGCTCTACGCAACCGCCGGCCGCCGACTGAACACGCACGGCCTCGAGAACCTCTCGAAGTTCCGCGCGCCCGAGCGCGTGCTCATCGTCTGCAATCACCGCACGTTCTTCGACTTCTTCGTCATCACCGCGGTCGTCTATTGGCGAACGCAGCTCTCGCACAGGATTCTCTTTCCCGGTGCGATCGAGCTTCTTCTACGACCACCCCATCGGCCCCGTGATCAACGCGGCGATGAGCGGCATGCGCATGTTCCCGCCCGTCTTGCGCGGCGACAGCGTTCGCCGGCGCGCGACGTTCAACGAGTACAGCGTGCAGCGCACGATCGAAGAGCTCAGAGTTCCGGGAACGGTGATGGGCCTTCACCCCGAAGGCACGCGCAACAAGAACGACGACCCCTACAAGCTCCTTCGCGCGCGCGCGGGCGTCGGCCGCATCGCGCTCGAGTCGCCGCAAGCGCGCATCATTCCCGCGTTCGTGCTCGGCATGGGAAACGCACTCCACAAAGAGTTCGGGCACAATTTCCTTCGGCCCACCGAGACGCGCATCGACGCATTCTTCGGGCCGGAGGTGCTCCTCGATGATCTGCGCATGCTCCCGCAATCGCCGCAGACCGCGCGCCGCGCATCGGAGCGAATGCTCGACGCGATCCGCACGCTCGCCGATCAGCATCGCAGGACCGTCTCATCCGTACGTCGCGCGCGGAAGCCTCCGCGCTCGAGGATGCGCCGGCTGGCTCGCCACGCTCTGCCCGATCGAACTAACGCCGCTCGGCGGCGACACGGGTCGCTGCGGCTGTTACGCCTTCGATCATGTCCGCAAACCCAGTCCTCATCTCCGGCGCGGGCCTCGGGGGACTCCTCCTCGCTCGGTCCCTGCGCTCGAGCGGCATCGCGTTCAAGCTGTACGAGCGCGACGCCGCAGGCGCTTCGCGGGGACAGGGCTATCGCATTCGCATCTCGGTCGACGGCATCGGCGCGCTCGAAGAGGCCCTCGATCCCGCGTGCTACGCGCGGTTGCGCGCGGGGTGCACCGAGCTCGGCGCGGGCAACGTCGAGATGGTCGACGCGATCACGATGGAGACGAAGCCGATGCCGCAGGCCGCAGCTCCGCCTGTGGGTGGAGACGTCGTCGGCGTGGACCGCGCGTTTCTCCGCACGACGCTCCTCGAAGGCCTCGAAGAGGAGACCACCTTCGGCGCGCAGGTCGTCGGCTACGCCCTGCACGACGACGGCGTCGCGGCGCGATTCGCGGACGGCACGACGAGCCCGGTCGGATGCCTCCTCGTCGGAGCGGACGGCGTGCGCTCGGCCATCACCAAGCAGCTCACGAAGGGCGCGCTCGTCGTGTTCGACACGGGCGCACGGATGATCCACGGCACCTCGCCCGTCGCTGCGTTCGAGAGCCTGGGCACGGGCGTCTTCTCGATACGCGACGACACGCGCGAGGCCGGCCGCATCGTCGGTGATCACCAACACGGTGCGCAAAACGCCAGCGCCGACCTTCGGTTGGGTGCTCGGCGGCACGCCCGGGACCATCTCGGCGCCGAACGACGACTTCTCCGTCATCGGCAAGGCCGCAGCGAACCTCTCGCGCGAGCTCACGTCGCGATGGCACGCACGCCTCCGCCCCATCTTCGAAGAGCAGCTCGACGAAGAAGCTGCCTTCCTCAAGATGTCGACATCCAGCCCCGACGGCGTCCCCGAGTGGACGAGCGAGCCCCGCGTCACGCTCCTTGGCGACGCCGTCCACGCGATGACCCCCGCCGGCGGCGTCGGCGCCAACACCGCCCTGAAGGACGCCGCCTTCCTCGGCCGCCTCCTTGCGAGCGGCTTCCACGAAGAGCTCATCGCGCAGTACGAGCGCGAGATGCGCACGTACGCGTCGCCCAACGTCAAGATGAGCTTCGACCGCGCATCGCGGTTGTTCAACATCAAGCAACTGACGAATACGATTTAGGCGCGGGGTGCGACGCAGGCGTCTGTCCTCTGGGCCTTTCTTGCTAACTCGTGCTCCATACTTGCGTACTTGACGAATCGGTTAATTAACGTCAGGGTTAATTAGTAGCACGGAGACCCCATGTCCGCCGCCAACCTCGACGCGATCTTTTCTGCGCTCGCCGATCCCACGCGGCGCGCCATCGTTGCGCGCTTGGCAACAGGCGAGGCGACCGTGCTCGAGCTCGCTGCTCCGTTCGAGATCAGCCTTCCAGCGATCTCGCGGCACCTGAAGGTGCTCGAGCGCGCGGGGCTGATTTCACGCGGGCGGGATGCGCAGCGTCGGCCTTGTCAGCTTCGTGCGTCGGCGCTCGACGAGATCACGCGATGGACGCAGCACACACGTGAAGCGTGGAGCGAACGCTTCGATCAGTTGGACGACTACTTGAAGAAGTTGCAGACGAAAACGAAGAGGAAAAAGAAATGAACAAGGTCTTCGTCAATATCGCACTAAGCCTCGACGGCTACATGACACCCGAGGGCATGACGCTCGAGAACTGGGACAATCCTGGTTACAAAAACTGGGGCAAAAACTGGGGTGCGTTGATGGCGTGGCTCCTTCCCACGGCGCACTTCCGCGAACACTTGAAGCTCGGTGGTGGCGGAGAGACCGGTCCCGTCAACGACATGGTCGGGCGCACGATGAAGCGCATTGGCGCCAACATCATAGGCAAGCAAATGTTCGATGCCGGCGAACGTAGTTGGCCTGAGGAGGCGCCGTTCCACAACGACGTATTCGTCCTCACGCACACCAAACGCGAGCCTTGGGTTCGTCCGGGCGGGACGACGTTCTACTTCGTGAACGAGGGGCCGATCCGCGCGCTCGAGCTCGCGCGGAAGTCCGCGGGCGACCGCGACGTTCGCATCGCGGGTGGCGCCAACGTCATTCAGCAGTACCTGAGCATGGGCGTCGTCGAGGAGCTCGAGATCGCGCTCGCGCCCGTTCTGTTCGGCGGCGGGCGGCGCTTGTTCGAGAACCTCTCGGATGGCGTGCCCACGTATCGCATTGCCGGCGTGCTCGATGGCCCCGCGGCGACGCACCTGCGCTACGAGCGACAAGATGATCGCAAAAGGTGATGAGGTCCTGTGGTCGATCGATCGCGAGATCGTGCTCGCGCGCGTGTGCGAAGCCCCACGCGAGCTCGTGTTTGCGGCGTGGACGAAAGCGGAGCACCTCACCAAGTGGTTCGGACCGAAAGGTTTCACGACGAAGACGCACGAGTGCGACGTGCGAATCGGCGGACGCTGGCGCTTCGACATGATCGCGCCCGACGGAAAAGTCTGGGACAACCGAATCGTGTTTTTGGAGATCAAAGCGCCCGAGCTGCTCGTCCTCGATCACGGCGCCGACAAAGACGACGACGAGCATCGCTTTCGCGTCACCATCACGTTCGACGAGCAGAGCGACAAGAAGACCGTCGTGACGATGCGGCAGCTTCATCCCACGAAGGTGCGTCGCGACATCGCGATCGGCTTCGGCGCCGTCGAGATCGGCTACACCACGATGGACAAGCTCGCGGAGTATCTCGGCCGAATGAGCCCCAGCCAACACGAGCGGTAGTCAGCGCTGGGTGCGATCCGCGAACGACTTCGTGATCCGAAGGTGACTCCGAAATGACGCGATTGCTTCGGCCAACATGACGAAGCGCGTGTCGCGGATTGGTCACAAGATGCAAGCACCGCTGCACTTCCAAGTGGCAATACCAACACCGAAACCAATGCCGAGTGCGGTGAGCGCAATATCGATCGACGGCGAGACCGATTCCAAACCCCGTTGCCCAGTGAGAGCCGGTCTTTCTGCGGATCTCGCTGATTTAACGCACGCAGACGACGCAGCCGGTCGCGGCGTACAGTCCGAGATCAGCGCGACGAGCGCGACCGCGCCAAGGGTGATCGCAATGGCAGCCGCCGCACGCAACGAGCGTCTATTGGACCGCGTCGGCGGGCGTCTTCTCTCGGGCCAAATGATGACGACGATGGAGTTGCGCTAACCTGTCTCGATGCCGTTCCGCAGATTTGCCTACGCGCTCGCGCTGGTGACTTGTTCCTCCAACCCGGCCACGAAAGACGCAGACGCAAGCGCAGACGCGATTGCGCAAGATGCGCAAACACCAGACCTTTTGAACAACGCCTCATTCGAGCAAGGCGAAGGCGGTGACGGCTGGTCCGGCTTCCGTGATGGCGCCAACAACCCCGAGCCATCGGGAAACGTCTCGCGATCCACCGAGCAATCCAAAGACGGCAGCTACTCGATCAAGTTCGCGTGGGACAACAACACCGCCGACCTCGGCGCGCAAGTGTTCTACAACATCGGCAGCCGTACTCACGTATGGGCGCGCACCTGGTTCTACATCGCAACGGCGTATCCGAATGGCCAGGGATTCAAATTCTTCAGGGTGCAGGATCCCGGTTTCAATCAGATATGCGGCGTCCAAGTGCTGAATGGCAAATTCGTCTTCGTAACGCCGTCGGGAGACATCAGTTACGTCGGCAATGGCGTCCCGTCGGTGAACGCTTGGCATAGTGTCGAGTTCGAAGTCGACCTCGCCAACACGACTGCATCGGTCTGGGTCGATGGCGTAGCGCAATCGAGCGGTGGCATTTGGTACGACCCAAACAACCACCTGTCTTGGAACGGCACGCAGCTCAACTACGGCGTGAACGGCGGCATGACAGCAGCCGGTTATCTCGACATCACACGAATCATCAATCCGACGACCAACACGGGTGCAGCGTATTTCGATCGCGTTGCCATCAGCACGCTTGGCCCGATCGGGCCTTGACGAGAAGACACCATGACGTCAGACGCGTCAGTCGCCCAGCGCTTCGGCGGGGAGCACCCCTCCGTTGAGAAAGCGTTAACTCGAAACGGTTGGTTAGGGCAACAAGCGGAGGATTGCTAGGTGACCGCAAACGACTCAACTCGCTTATGAGACTAGGAAATCCAAACGCATTGGGCGCGCGAAGAAGTTTACAGAACGCCCTCTTGTTCTCCGGTCGACTCCACGTTCAGTTGCACGTCACGACGGCGTACTCGAGCGTGCCGTCCCGCTCTCCGTCGTGTGGTGAGATGGATCGTCTATCGTGAGCTTCGCCGGCTGTGATGATGCCGAAGGTCGTCCAGCGCCGCTGAGCTCCGTCGGTTAAGCTCGACGCGTGCGGTCACATCTCTTCGTCTTGCTCGCCTTCGCCGGTTGCCGGCATGATCCCGTGCCTCCGCCGACGCTCGAAATCGCCGCGCCCGCCGCGGCGCCGAGCGGGGCCGAGCCGATCACGTGTCGCATCGGTCCGAAACAGGCGACGCTCGCTCTCGATGACGCAGGGCTTCACGCGCGGCTCGTGACGGCACGAGGTAACACCGTCACGATGTTCGGGCAGGACGTCGTCGTGGCCGATCCCGCCGACACGACGCTCGCGAGCGCAGTCGCGGGCTTCGCTGAAGGGCGCGCGGGGCAAGACTGGAAACGACTCGACGACGCTCACGGCAAGGCGATGCTTTTTCCGAGCGAAGCGCCCATGGCAAACGCGAACAAGCTCGCGTGGGTTCGCGGCAGGGGCGAGAACGTCACGCCTTACGTGCTCGGTGATGGAAAGTGGCGCGACATCGACCTCGTCGCGTTCGAATCGATCACCGAAAAGCTCCACGACTGTGGCTCGATGCCCGGCGACTGGGGACCCATCGGCCTGCTCCACACGCAGAGGATCAGCCACGTCGAGCTCTACGATCGTCGCACCGGAACGCGCGTCGACGAGACGACGATCACCGGCTCCCCCGAATGCGACTCTGGCGTCTCGAACGACGCGCCGCTGCGCGCGTGGGTCTTTCGAAGCTCGCACACTAACCGCGCGGCGCGATCTCGCGCACGCAAGCGATCTCCACGTTGGTGACCGATGTCACACCCTATATCAACGTTGCGCAGGCCGTTCGAGCAAGCCTAGAGTCGCGCCCATGAAGGCGCTGGTGACGGGGGCGAGCGGGCACATCGGCAGTCACGTGGTGCGGTCCGCGATCGACGCGGGGATGAAGCCGATCGCGTTCGTGCGCGAGAAGTCCGATCGGCGCGCGCTCGCGGGGCTCGACGTCGAGACGCGCACGGGCGACATCCTCGACCAGGCGAGCCTCGTGCGCGCGTGCGAGGGCGTGGACGTGCTCTTTCACGTCGCCGCTGTCTACAAGAACTTCACGCCGAACCCGGACGACATCATCAAGCCCGCGATCGAGGGAACGAAGAACGCGATCGCGGCGGCGCGCGCGGCCGGCGTCAAGCGCCTCGTCTACACGAGCACCGGCGCGACGATGGGCTTCACGCCAGATCCGAAGCGCCCGATCACCGAGGACGATTTCCTCGAGACCGCGGCGACGCCTTACATCCGCGCGAAGATCGAGGCCGAGAAGGTCGTGCGAGAGGCCGCGAAGAGCGACGGCCTCGAGATCGTCATCCTCAACCCGAGCGGCGTCTTCGGACCGCGCGATTACCGCATCGGACCCGCGACGCGCGCGATCATCGGCCTCCTTCAGGGCGATCCGACGTTCTTCTACGTGGGCGTCACCGACGTGCGCGACGTCGGCCGGGCGCACGTCCTCGCGGCGGAGAAGGGCAAGCACGGCCGCCGCTACCTCGTCGTCGGCGACACGGTGTCGCCGGCACAAGTCCGCGACGCGTACGGGCGCATCGCGGGCATCAAGCCGCCGACGTTCGCGCCGCCGCGCTTCCTCCTCAACTTCCTCGCGGGCCGCATGGAAAAGCAGGCCCTCGCGACGGGCGGCGACGCGAACCTCACGCGCGACATGCTCAAGGACGCCCTCGGCAAGCACCTCGCCTACGACGGCAGCCGCTCGAAGAGCGAGCTCGGCATGACGTACAGGCCCGCGGAAGAGGTCATCCGCGACACGATCCGGTGGCTCCTCTTCATGGGCGCGCTCAAGCCGAAGGTCGATGCGAAGGTCCGCAAGGCGATGGGTGCCGCCGCCGAGCCCGATGCGGATTGGACGAAGTGACATCTACAACGGCGGCGCGCGTCAGCCTTCCCTGACGCGTGGACCGCTCCGCTCGCCAGCGGGAAGCGTCAACGCGTAACACTGTGTAATGTGCGTCGTGTGGTGGACGCGTCTAGCGTTAAAGGATCGAACGAAACTCCGCAGAGTCGTCCTGATCGCGTTCCTCGTCGTCGGATGCAGCTCGACAGGCAATGGCTTCGATGGCGGCGGGTCGGATGGTAGCGTGCCGGAGGCTGGTCCACTCGATGCGTCGCCGATGGATGCCGCGAGTGATGGCTGCGCGTTCTGCGGTGTGGATGCCCAACCCGACGCCGCACCCTCTCCGAAGTTCTTCATCCTGGTCACCGAGACTCCTGCCGGTTCGCCCATACAGTCTGCGTGGGGCGGTCTCATTCGTTTCGACATCGCGGACGATTTCTTGCCCGCACAACAGGTCCCCGACGGTGGTGCGTTCGTGCCGGCGTCGCAAGTCGCAGATCCCGTCGGCCTCGCGTTCCGTCAGACGTCCGCCGAGGTGTTCGTCGGCAATCGCGGCGGCAGCACGTACAACGGGAGCATTTCGCGTTTCTTGTACAACGCACAAGCTCAAACGCTCACACCCAACGGTACGCTCGCGCTGAACGACGGAAAGGGGAACGTGATGCAGCTCGCGTTCAGCAAAGACGAGCTCGAGCTCTTTGCTGCGCGTGGCTACAACAGCGGGACGCAGGCGAACGAAATCACGCGCTTCAAATTCGATTCGCAAGGCAACGCCACGCCGAATGGAGCGATCACGGGCCTGAGCAGCATGATCGGCGTCGCCGTATCGAAGGACGGGCTGCGTCTTTACGCGACGGAACAATTCAGCGCGACGATCCGCGAGTTCCAACTCCCGAGCGGCACCGAGGTGCCGGGCTACGCGATCAACGGCGCGAGCCGCCCGCATCTCATGGTCATGGACACCCAGAACAATCGTCTTTATGTGAGCGACATCCAGTCGAACGACATCTTCGTTCTCGGGGTGGATGGCAACGACGATCTCTCGTTGGCTCAAACGCTGAGCGCGACGAATCCGATCTCGGTCGCGCTCAGTCCAGACCGCAAAGAACTGTTTTCGACGTCGCACAACTTCAGCCCGCCCGACGTCATCGAACGCTTTCAACTCGACAACACCAACAACTGGGTGAGCGAAGGAACGACGACGACGATCAACACTGCGACGGCGCTCGGCGGCACGCTCGTCTTTCTCGCGTCGTCGGTCCCCACGCCGCCGAACTGAAGAAGACCACCTGCTCATTCGGCGATGTGACTAATTCGCGCTGAGCTGCGCGATGCGCCGGCCGAGGCTCGCGCACAAATCCGATTGCGGGTTGCGCGCGCGTTCGAGCTTGAGCGCGATGTCGAACGCGGCGCTCGCCGCGGTTTTGTCTTCGAGCTGCAGGTGCGCGACGCCGAGCATCTCGTAGTCGGCGGGCTCGGCGAGCGTGTCGACGAGCGATTGAATGCGTTGAAGCGCGATCTTGTACGCGCGGCTCACCGCGTCGCTGCGACCATCGGGCGCCTTCGCGAGCAAGAGGAGCTTCAGCGCTTGCCGCTGATCATCGGCGCGATACTCCGCGAACCCCGGGCTCGACAAGAGCTCCGCGTATTGCGTGTATCCCTCGTCGGTGCGTCCGCTCTTCAAGACGAGGACGATTTTCTTGACCGCTTCGACGAACGCTTCGTTCTTTCCCGAAAATCACGCCAGACGCGGGTGGCGGCGCGATGCTCGGCGACTTCGGTGCAGGCGCGGGCGGCGGTGGCGGCGGAGCGGGCGGCGCGACGGACGGCGCAGCGGGCGCGGGCGGCGACGATGGCGCGGACGGTTTGATCTCCGCGCGCGTCGACGCGGGCGGTGGCGGCGGTGGCTTCGCGGCCGGAACCGGCGGCGCATCGAACCCGAGCGGCGTGAAGAGCGCACGCAGCGGCGGCGGGAGCTGCGCGTACTTTTCCCGCAGCGTCGATTTCGTCACGAAAAACTCTTCGCGTCGATCGTCGCTGAGCGCGCGGCGCAAAACGAGCTCCGTCGGCGTGAGCGAGCGCTGCGAGATCTCGCGAACGATGGGCGCGAGCTTCGCGACGAAGCGCTCCACGATGGGCTGGAATGGCGTGAGCGACTTGAACGGCACGCCGTCGATGTTCGCCTCCGCGAGCCGCGCGTTCTCGAGCCCCGCGACGCTCTCGAGGAGCTTGTCGACGATCGCGATGACCTTCGCGATGCTCTCGGCGTCGATGTCGAACGCGCCGACCGCCGCGTCGTCGCTCGGCCCGACGCGCGTCATCTTCACCGTGCCGCTCTCGACTTCCACGTCGAAGCCCGTCTCGACGGATGCCTCGACCCGAAGCTTCACGAACGTGTGCGATCCGTCGGTCACGATCTCGGTCGCCGTGTGGCGCTCGAGCCGCTGCGGCTTCACTTTCACTTCTTTCGTCAACCAACCGGCGACTTGCGGCGCGAGGATCTCGATGTGCGGAGAGATCCGTTCGAGCCGCACCGCCTCGGCGAAGAGATTTCCCTCGGGCACGCGGAGCTCGAGCACCCAGTCGATGCCGAAGCTCGTTTGGCCCGTCAGCGTCGCCGCGTATTGACCGCTCTCGAGGAGCGCGACGCGGCGCGTGCCGGTGGATTCGCTCTCGCCGTGCGGCGCGAGGAACGCGAAGAGCGCCTCGTGACACGCCGCGCGCGTCGACGCTTCGTCCGCGTCGATCGCGGCGATGTCGGCGGCGAGCTTGCCTCGCACCGCGTCCGCGGTGGACCGCTGCGTGCCCGAGACGAGCTCTGCGATGCGCACCGCGCACGTCGCGGTCGGCGATCCCAAATCGCCTTTCTCCGCGCCCGCGATCGATTGCTGCACGACCGCCGCGAACGCGTCGAGTCGCGCGAGCTCCTCGGTCGCTTCTTCGGTGAGCGCCTCCGATGTGGTCGTGCCCGTCTTGATCGACTCGTCCGCTTGAAGAACGAACACGGCAAAATCGAGAGCGTCTCGAAGGAGCTCGAGGAAGTTCGTCCGCAACGCGGACGGCGTGGAGTCGCCGAAGAGGTAGTTCATGCGTTCACGGGTTGAACTGCTCGCCGGATTTGGTTTGCGTGCCGCCGCCTGCGTTCACCGTGGCCTTCACTTCGACCTTCTTCGGCTGCTGTTGTGGTGAGAGCGCGTCGCCCTTCGTGATGTCGAAGTTCGGTTTTTGATTCGGATCGCAGCCGATCGTGAAGCCAGTCGCGTCGAAGTTGTCCTTCAAGTTCCCCGACGCTTCGTCGCCGCTCGCGAGCTTCGCGTGCGCTTCGATCGTGAGCTCGTGTTTTCCCGCGCGCGCGGGCGAGCAATAACTGAGCAAGTAGTACGCCTTCGTCTGCGCCTCGATCTTCGAGGCAATGTCGTCGAACGCCTTCACGACGGCGCTCTTGTCCGCCGCCTTCGCGGTTCCGTCTTTGCCGATCGCGTTGAGCTGCGCGTCTTGCAGCTCTGCGCCGAGGCCGATCGCGAAGACTTGATACGGCGTTTGATCGAGCGACTTCTGAACGTCTTCCCATTTCACGCGCCGCGCGCGATCGGAGCCGTCGGTGAACACGACGAGCGTGCCGAAGCGCAGCGGATTGGGCGCGGATTGGAGCGCTTTGTCGAGCTCGCTCAAGCCTTCGACGATCGCGCCGTTCAAGTTCGTGCTCGGGTCGGCGGGCTTGTAACCCGCGAGGCTCTTCACCGCGGCCTTCGCGCCGCCCGCCGTCGTGAACGGAACGATCGCGTGCAAATGCTCTTCGCCGGAGAACGCGTACACGGCGACCTTCTGCTGCTTCTGTCCCTCGATGCGATCGGCGAACCCGCCCGCGGCATCGACGAGCGTGTCGACCGCGCCCGAGTCGGTGATGCTCCCGCTCATGTCGACGAGGAGGAGCGTGTAGTGCGATGCGGCAACCTCGGGGTTCAAGATCGTTTGCTTGCTCTCGTACTGCGAGACGAGATCGCCGTCCTCGTAGATCTTGAAGCTCTCCGCCGTGAGCCCGCCAACGGGCTCCTTGCCGCTCTGAACCTTGAAGTAGACGACGACGTTGCTCGGTTTGTTGCTCGTCGCGCGAATCGGCGTGAGCCGCAGACCGCCGCCGCAACCCGCGAGAGCGAACAAGAGCACCGAGGCGCGTTTGAGGTTCATGGACCGAGGATACGAACCACGCGATTACGTCGTCAAACCGTACGAGCTGAGCTTCAATCGCGCGAAGATGTCATCGGCGCGTTTGGCGTAGCTTTCTGCCTCTTCGCGCATCTTCGCGTCGGATGCGTAGTCCATCGTCCCGCGCAAAAGCGCCGCGAAAGCACGGCAGCTCCGCGCGAGCTCCACTTCGTTTCCGGCTTCTTCGAAGATCTTGATCGACTGATCCAGATACCCGCGCGCCGCCTGAATCCCCGCGCCGCCCGCGCTGCCCGCCGCGCACACCTCGCCGAGCGAGCGCAGCGCGATACCGAGCTGCACCTTGCCTTGGATCTCCGTGAAGATCTCGACGGCGCGCTGCGTGCACTCGCGCGCCTTCGTGTACTCGCCTTGCGCGAGGTACGCCTTGCCGAGGCCGCGCACCGCTTCCGCGAGGCCGAGCTTGTCGCCGAGCTCGTCGGCGAGATCTTCGGCTTGCTTCAAGTACGTGATGGCGCGCTGCGTGTCGCCGAGGCGATTGAGCGTCTCGCCGAGGTTCGTGAGGATGAGCGCGATGCGGTTGCGGTCGCCCGTTTCTTTGGCGGTATCGTACGCCTCGCGAAAGAGCTCGAACGCCTTGCGATCGTCTCTCTGATCTTGCGCGACCGTGCCGAGGTTGTTGAGCGAGATCGCGACGCCGACGAGGTCGCCAATCTCGCGGCGAATGACGAGCGCTTGCTCGAACGCGTCGAGCGCCTCTTTGTAGCGGCCGGAGTCTTGATAGACGAGGCCCATGTTGTTGAGCGAGAGCGCGATCGATCGGCGATCGCCGAGTCTCCGGCGCATGCCGAGCGCGCGCTGCGTGTGCTCGAGCGCTTTTTCGTAGTCGCCTTTGAGCCAGTGCAGCTTGCCGATGTCGTCGACGGTGCTCGCGATGCCGCGCTCGTCGCCCGCTTGCTCGAACAAACGAAACGCGGCGCTGAGGTGTTGCTCGGCTTTCTCGAGGCGGCCCGTGTCGCGATACAAACGGCCGATGCGTCCGTGCGCCGCGCCGCCGCGCGTTCGCATGTCGAGCCTGTACGAGACGGCGAGCATCTCGCGAAACGCGACGAGCGCTTCGTCGTTGCGACCGAGGAGCTGCATCACGTCGCCGAAGTGGTGAAGCGCCGTGATGCGCGCGGCGACGTCGATCTCCGCGCCACCCGACGCGAGCTCGAGGCCGCGCTTGTAGTAGTCGGCGGCTTTTTGATTCGCGTATTGCGCGCGCGCCACGTCCGCTGCGGCGAGGTTCGCGAGCGCGGCTTGCGTCTTTCGGCCGGCGGCGTCGCTGTGACGCGCGAGCATGCCGAGCGACTCTTCGTGCGTGCGAACGTAATCCTTGCTCGCGAGCCAATCGGCGACCGCCGCGTGATAACGACGCGCGGTGCCCGGCGGCGTGAGCTTGAGGAGCGTCTCGCGCTCGAGGTTGTGCTTGAAGACGTATTCTTCGTCGCCCGCGAACGTGCTGTCCGGCAAGCGAAGCACGTAGTCGCGCTCGCGGAGCTCGCGGAGGATCCCGTGGAGGCGCGTCGTCTCGTCGTTCTCGCCTTGGTGCCAGAGATCAGGCGGCGGCGATTCTTGTCTCAACGTCGCGAGCAATCCGCCGACCCAAAACACCGCGCCCATCGTCGCGGCGCGCTCGAGGAGCTCGCGCTCCGGCGGCGCGAGCGCGGCGATGCGCGCCTGCACCGCGTCCTCCACGGTGATCGGAAGACGCACGCTCGCGAGGCGCTCGGGGTGCATCTTCCATTTTTCGTCTTCGGCGAGCTCGTCCTCGACCTCGAGCACGTTCATGTCGAAGAAGATCCGAACCATCTGCTCGAGCAGCGCGGGGTTGCCGCCCGCGAGCGTCGTAGCCGCGTCGATCAGATCCTCCACCTCTTCGTCGTCGCCGCACGGCGAGAGGAGATCCTGCATCACGGCGGCCGCGTCGGTGTCGGAGAGCGGCGAGAGCTCGATGATCTTGTGGCGATCGCCGCCATGCTTTGCCCATCCGTCGTGACGCACGAGCATCTCGGGGCGCGCGAGGCACAAGAGCAAGATCGGCGCGGAGAGATACTCGACGAGATAACCGAGCAGATCGAGCGCCTCTTCGTGCGCGAAATGCAAATCGTCGAAGACGAGCACGATGGGCCCGCGCGGCGCGCCCGGTGGCGTGATGCGGAGCGTGCCGAGCGAATCGGGCGGCGGCGGCGGCGGTGCGCTTCCGCTCGCGGGAACGTACGTCGCGTCTGCTTCGAGGAAGCTCTTGATGACCGCGCGCCGGAGATGCCGCACCTGCTGCGGATCGCTCTGCACGGCTTTGATGAGCGGCGAGTCGAGGAACTGCAGATCGAGCAGCTGCCCGAGAAAATAAACGACGTCTCCGACTTTGCGATCCTCGAGCACCGCGGCCGCTTGCGCGCGCACTTGCGCCTTCGCGGCTTCCGCGTCCATCCCTTCGACGATTCCGAAGCGCGCGCGGAGCACGCGACCGAAGACGCCGTACGCGGGACCTTGATCGCGCGCGCCACCGCGAAACACGCGCGGCACGGGCACTTGCGATCGAATGCGCAAGAGAAAATCGCGCACGAGTCGCGTCTTGCCGATCCCCGCTGCGCCGAGGATCGTCACGGTGCGGCACACGCCGCGCTTCGTCACGTCGTGGAGCGCCTCTTCGAGCTCGCGCATCTCCGCGACGCGGCCGACGAGCATCGCGCGCCTTTCCGCGACGCCGATCCCTCCGGGCATGAAGCTCACACGATCGGCCATCGCGCCGAGCATACCTCAGTCGAAGTCAGTCGCCTTCGGTGGTTTCGACGGTCATCGCGGCGGGGACTGCCTCGACGTGATCGGGCTCGATGGGCTCCGGCGCGTGCTCGCGGGTCTCTTCGTGTTGCACGGGTTGTTGCGACGCGTGGGCTTCGTGCGCGCGAGCATGCGCGTGTGCGCGGCGCGCGATGTGAACGACCGGGTTCTCGATGCACCCGGTCATTCCGCTCGGACACGCAATGCGAACGTGAAAGTGATCGTCGTGCGGGAGCGTGCCGTGCGGCTGCACCATCGCGAACGCGGCGCGCGTGCGGAGCGACTCGGGCGCGCCGACGTGCGACGCGTACGCGAGGAGTCTTTGACGTATGGGAGACGAGACGAAGATGTGCGTGACGCGTGCGATGGGATCGTCGAGGAGCGCCGTGACGAGCTCCCAGTTCTTCGCGTCGTCGAAGCGCGCGCCCGGCCACACCGCCGACGTCCCGTCGCCGCGAAACGGCACCATGTGATCGGAGAAGATTTGTTTCTCGTGATTGTCCTTCACGTAGAACGGCAAGTCGGCGTCGCGTCCGCTCTCGTGCGACGCATGTTGCTCGAGGTTGCCGCCGCCGTTCTTCGAGAGGTGACCGACGTTGAGCACCGCGCCCGCGTACATGTGACGCACGTGGCGCGCCGCGCGGTCCACCATCCCGACGAGCGCGCCGAGCCCCCAACGCACATCGCCCGCCTGATCCGCCGGCATCACGCGCAAGTACGGAGCGTCCGCGAGGTGCGCGCCGCCGACGATGTGCCCGTTCGTCGGCGACCCCACGCTGCGCCCCATGGGAAGCGAGAGCGTGGCCGTTTGATTCGACGACGTGGAATGCCGCGGAGCCGTCGCATGCGCATCCCGCGCACCAACGAAAACGAGAACACCGGAGAACACGACGGAGATGACAGCGCGCATGCGCCGAAAGAATCACGCGCGTACGCGGTTGGCCAAGAAACGGGCGGCTGGTGAACGCGATTGCGAGTCTGACCACGTCCCAAGACTCGCGCTCGTCGCTTCGCTCCTCGAACGCTCGGCCCTCGTCCGGCGCTTCGCGCCTACCTCAGGCTGGACTTGTCTCATCACGCGCGCTTGCGCGCGTGAGGAATGGGCTGCGGGTGGGGTTAGCTTACCTTGCTCAATATTGAGTCACCCAATCGATCGCCTCCCCCATGAGCACGTCGATGTCCGCGCTGTAGTAGTGACCCGCTTTCGACATCGTCCAGAATCGCGCGGGAAATCCCTGCTTCTTGAGCTTCTCGACGGTCGCCTTCTCGCCGCCGATTTGCGAACCGTATTCGCCCGCGAGGAGCGCGACGGCCTTCACGCCTGCTTTGCGAAGCGACCACGCATCGAGCGACACATCTGCTTCGACGAGCACGAGATACGTCCATCGCCCGGGATGCGCGATCGCCAAGAACGGCGCTGCGTATGCGCCGCGCGAAAATCCCGTGAGCACTGCGCCTTGTCGGTCGACTTGATTCGGATAGAGCGCGCTCACGTCATCGATCGCGCGCTCGAGATCGCGATCCATCGCGTCGAACGATTCGTCCCACGACGGCGGACCGCCGGCGCCGCACACGGAGTTGCCTTCGGGACAAACGAGAAATCCGCGATCGCTCGCCGCGCCGGTCCAATAACCACATGCATAACCGGGCGGGTTGCAGAGGCCATGGAGGTTCGCGATGAGGCGACGCGGTTTCGCGTCGCACGAGGTCGCGTGCGGAGGGGCGAAGTAGACGCTCCGTTTGGATCCCGGCGCGAAGGGCGCCGTGAAGGGACCGACCTCGCGTGGCGTGCACACGGGCGCGGAGTCGGAGGCGGAGTCGGAGCCGGAGTCCGGGACGGTGACGGAGACGGAGGCGGACGCCGAGACGGACGCAGGGACCGAGTCGGCGACGGGCGCGGACGCGCACGCGACGGAAAAGACCAACGGAGCGATGAGGGTTCGACTACACACAGCTAGTCGTCGTGGGAGAGTCCGAAAGTGTGACGCGACTTCATGTGCTTCAGGCCGAGCTCGTGAAGTGCAAGAAATGCAAAAAGATGAAGCGGCCCGTCGTACACGGTCCGCCCATCGACAGCCCCGTCTTGCTCATCGGCCAAGCGCCGGGCCCGCGTGAGGGAAAGCTCGGTCGTCCCTTCGCGTGGACCGCGGGCAAGACGCTCTTTCAGTGGCTCCACGCGGCGAGCGGCGCGAACGAAGCGCGCATTCGAAATTGCGTGTATTTTGCAGCTGTCGCGCGCTGCTTCCCCGGGAAAATGCCGCCCACGAAGAAGGGGCCGAACAAGGGAAAGAGCAACGGCGACAGGCGACCCGATCAAAAAGAGATCGCCAACTGCCGGCCATGGCTCGCGCACGAAGTGGAGATCCTCGAGCCCGAGCTCGTCATCGCGGTCGGCACGCTCGCGATCGAGCAGGTGCTCGGCGAGAAGCTCAAGCTCGAAGAAATCGTCGGTCGCGTGGTCACGACGCGCTTCTTCGATCGCGAGGTCGACGTGATCGCGCTCCCGCATCCGAGCGGCGCGTCGCCGTGGCACAAGATCGATCCCGGAAAAGCGCTCCTCGCGCGCGCGCTCCAAAAGCTGCGCGCACACACGGCGATGAAAGCCGCGCTCGCGATGTGACGCCATGCGTGCGACAATTCGAGTTGGGAGGTTCTTATGACTCGAGCTCTTTCCTTGGTGGCTTCTTCGGGTGTGGTGCTCGTCGTGGGTGTGATCGCGTGCAGCGGTGGCGGCGTGGATTCGAGCTGCGGCAACTACGTCGACGCGCTCAATTCGCTCGCGGCGAAATGCGGCGCGCAGCCGTTCATCGATCCGAGCGAGCGCTCCGGCTTCGTCGACGATTGCGCCGCGCTCGGCAAGGCGCCCGGCGCGAACAACTTGAGCTCGCAAATCGACGCATGCGTGAACCAAGTCAACGCGTCGACGTGCGCGCTCAACGGATTGAACTGCACGATTCGCGGAACGCTCACCGACGGCTCGCCGTGCGCGTCGAGCGTGCAGTGCGCGGGCGGCATCTGCAACGTCACGCAGCCGAGCCAGACGAGCGACATTTCGTGCGGCACGTGCGCGAGCTACGTCGCGCTCGGTGGCGCGTGCGGCGTCGCGGGCACGTGCGATCCGTCGCAAGGCGCGTGCGTCATGCAGAAATGCACCGCATACGTCGCGCAGGGCGGCTCGTGCGCCAACGGCGAGCCGTGCGTGAACGGCACCACGTGCGATCAAACGTCGAAGACGTGCAAGACGCCGCCGACGAAGGGCGAAGCGTGCCCGGGCGTCGGCTCGTGCATCGCGCCGTACAAATGCATTTCGCAAGTGTGCGCGGACGCAGTCGCTCAAGGCGGCGCGTGCCCGACCGGAACGGAGTGCCAATCGTCGCTCAATTGCGACACGGCGACGAAGACCTGCCAACCGAAGACGCTCGCGCAGGTCGGCCAGGCGTGCGGGTTCGTGCAAAACCAATACGTGCAGTGTGCAACGAATCTCAAATGCGGCCCGAGCTCGACGTGCGTCGCGCTCAAAGCGTCGGGCGACACGTGCGCCGCAGGCCAAGGCGAGTGCCAGCCGTCGCTTTCGTGCGTGAACGGCACGTGCGCCGTCCCCGACTACACGATTTGCAACAAGTAGAGTAAATCGACGGCGTGGATAAAGTTCACGCTACGGCGAAAGACGCGTGCAAAGACATCCCGAGCGGCGCCACGATCCTCGCCGGCGGATTTGGTCTCTGCGGCATCCCTGAAAACTGCATCGCTGCGCTGCGAGAGACCGGCAGCAAAGAGCTCGTCGTCGTCTCGAACAACTGCGGCGTCGACGACTTCGGCCTCGGCATCTTGCTCAAGAACAAGCAGATCCGAAAAATGATCTCGAGCTACGTCGGCGAGAACAAAGAGTTCGAGCGGCAATACTTGTCGGGCGAGCTCGAAGTGGAGCTCTGCCCGCAAGGCACGCTCGCCGAGCGTCTTCGCGCGGGCGGCGCGGGAATCCCCGCGTTCTACACGCCGACCGGCGCGGGCACCGCGGTGAGCGAAGGCGGCCTCCCGCTGAAGTACGCGAGCGATGGCAGCGTCGCGAAATCGAGCGAGAAGAAAGAAGAGCGCGACTTCGAAACTCATGATGGGGTCCGCAAATACGTCCTCGAGCGCGCCATCACCGGCGACTTCGCCATCGTCAAAGCGTGGAAGGGCGATCGCTTCGGCAACCTCGTCTTCCGTCACACGGCGATGAACTTCAACCCGCTCTGCGCGATGGCCGGCAAGATCACCATCGCCGAAGTCGAAGAGATCGTCGAAGTCGGACGGCTCGAGCCCTCGCAAATCCACACGCCGGGCATCTACGTCCACAGAATCTTCCAAGGACCGAAATTCGAAAAACGAATCGAGCGGCGCACCGTGAGAAAGGCGGCATCCTGATGCTCACGCGTGAACAGATCGCGATGCGCGCATCGCAAGAGCTCCGCGACGGCTTCTACGTGAACCTCGGCATCGGCATGCCGACGCTCGTCGCGAACTACATTCCGAAGGGCGTGGAGGTCGTGCTCCAAAGCGAGAACGGATTGCTCGGCATCGGGCCGTATCCGATCGCGGGACAAGAAGACGCCGATCTCATCAACGCCGGAAAAGAAACGGTGACGATGCTCGCGGGCTCCGCGATCTTCGACAGCGCGGCGAGCTTCGCGCAAATCCGCGGCGGCCACATCGACCTCGCGATCCTCGGCGCGATGCAAGTGAGCGAGCACGGCGATCTCGCGAACTGGATGATCCCCGGCAAGATGGTGAAGGGCATGGGCGGCGCGATGGATCTCGTCGCGAGCGCGAAGCGCGTCGTCGTGATCATGGAGCACGCCGCGAAGGACGGCTCGCCGAAGATCTTGAAGACGTGCAACCTGCCGCTCACGGGGAGGCGCGTCGTTCATCGCATCATCACGGACATGGCAACGATCGACGTCACGCCCGATGGACTCTTGCTTCGCGAGGTCGCGCCGGGCGTCTCCGCGCGCGAAGTGCAAGAGCGCACCGAGCCCACGCTGAAGGTGCCGAGCGATTTGGCGTCGATGAGCGTCTAAGGCAGAAACGCGAGGATCGCGTCGGCGAGCTCGCGCGGCCGCTCGATGCCGAGATCGTGACCCGCGCCTTCGAGGATCACGACGCGCGCGTTCGGGATCTCGCGCTCGAGCTCCGCGCGGCTCCGACGACCGAGGAGCGGATCCTCGGCGCCAAACACGAGGAGCGTCTTGGCGCGCAGCTTCGCGACGTCCGCATCGGCGTGATGCAGCGTCGCCGCGAGGACGATGCGGAGCAAATTCGCGCTTTTCGTGGGCGTTTCGCCGATCGAACGTTCGATCTCGCGCATCCGCTCTCCGTGTTCGCGTCGAAAGCGGCGGGTGACCACCTCGTGGAGCATCGCGATCTCCACGCGCTCGACGCCGTAGGGCATCGCGCGGACGAGCGCGCCGGCAGCATGTCGAAAGATTCTGCGAGAGACCACGCCCCGGCGCGCGAGCGTCGAAGCAAGCACGAGATGATCGACGCGATCGGGTTCGTCGATCGCCATCCACGTCGCGACCATTCCGCCGAGCGAAATGCCGAACACGTGCGCGCGCGGCACATCGAGCGCGTCGAGCAGCTCGCACGCGTCGCGCGCCATGTCGCGCGTCGAATGAAGCCACGGAATGTCGGACGACTCGCCGACGCCGAGCGGATCGAACATCAAGACGTCGTAGCGACGCGCGAGGCGCTCCGCGAGCTCTCCCCAAATCGCCATCGAGCCGCCGAGCGGACGATGAAGAAGAATCGGAAAGCGCGATGCGGCGTCGGACGCACGCAGCCATCGATACGAAATGCGCGCGCCCGTGCGGAGCGTCGCGAGCGTCATCGCGCCATCGCGTCGAGCGCGCGCTGCATCGTCTGCTGAATGGCCCGAGCCGTGCGATGCGCGTCGTCCGTTTTCGCGACGCGCACGGGAGGCAGCACGCGCAAACGAATCGGAAACGGAAGCGGCATGTACGGAAGCCACGGACCCGGCGCGATGCCCCAAGGGAGCGCGAGCGCAATCGGGAATCGCTCGAGACGCGCCCAACGCTCCATGCGAAGAAGCGCAGCGATGCGTTTGCCTTCCGTGAAAATGACGGCGCTTCGATGCGCGCCGTGCGCGACGATGGGGACGATGGGAACGCCGGCAGCCTGCGCGATTTTGACGAACCCCGTACGCGGTACGATCACGACCTCGTTGCGGCGCTTGAAGTGGCGATACGCGTCGATGTCGCCGCCGGGATAAACGAGCACTTGCCCGCCATGATCGAGCACGTTGCGCGCGTTGTCGGTCGATGCGCGGAGCGCGCCGAATCGCCGGAGCGTCCATCCGACCGGCGCGAGGTGTCTCATCGCGAAGTCGTGCGCCATCGCGTAGAGCGGCGTGTGCGGGCCGAGCGCACGCCAAAGCGACGCGAGCGTGCACGAGAGATCGGGGCCCATGATGCCGCCGTTGTGGTTGGCGACGAACAGCGCGGGCTCGCGCGTGATGTGCTCTTCGCCGGTGACGCGCAACCGCAAGTACGTTCGGTTGAACCATTCGAGCGCCGGCAGCACCCGCGCGATGAGCTCCGGATCGCGATCGCCCAGCGATTCCATCAGCGCGCGATGAGCGGAATTCTCCGCGCGCGATCCGAATCGAGCACGTCGCCATCGAAGAGCGACGTCAGGATCGAGCGCGCATCGAGCAAGTCGGGACGCGCCGCGAGCAGCGCGTCGAAGTCCGCCTTCGGATTCGCGTCGATGGCATCCGCGAGCACGAAGAGGAGCGTCCACGTGACCGTCGCGTGGAACTTCGACGTCGCGCCATGATGCGCGGCGAAGCGCTTCAAGCTCGTGACGAAGCGCTGCGCGGCGTCCTCGAACGGAGCCGCGCGCAAGTACGTCCATGCGACGAACAAATGCTCTCGGTGCCCGAACGCCCAAGGCGGCAGCGCACACGACTCGAACCGCGCGACGAGATCGCGCGTCTCTGCGCGCGCGACCGCAGGCGGTCTTGGCGTCAGCGCATCGAACGAAGGCGTCATCTCTTTTCCTTCAGCATGTGACTGTCTTCGGCGCGAAGATCGAGGCCGAAGGCTTCGCGGAGCGAGGCGATTTTCTTCCGCGTCTCCGGCGTGAACGGCGTCTTGCCTTCGAACGCGTGGAGCGCGAGGCCTTCGATGAGGTCACCGAGCGAAATCCCGTGCAGATCGGCGACCCCTTTGAGCACGCCGAAAATCCGCTTCTCGAGACGCACGCCCGTCTGGACGCGCACGACCTTTTGGGTCCGCTTTGTTGTCATGGAAACTTGGTAACATTGTACCAAGCTACATTGCAAGCATCACTATAGTGACAACAAGATGTCGATCAGCGTGCGCAGCGACTCGTCGCGCGCGCCGCGGCCGGGGTCGAAGGGGCGGATGATGGGGCTGTTCAGCGCGTCGAGCTTGTGGACGCGCTCTTCCACGGCGGCGCGGCGCGCCTCCTCCTCTTTGCGCTCGCGCTCGCGCTTCTCGACCAGCGCGAGACCGCCACGCTCGACGAACGCGAGCGACGCCGTGAGCTCGCGCGCGTCGAACCACGTGCCGTGGTCTTTGCACACGTCGACGATGACGCCGGAGCTCTTGCCGAAGACGGTGCGGTTCATCCGGTTGTTGCACCGCGGGCACGGGCGGTACACGACCTCGTCGTGCGCGGGCGTGGGCGGCGTGATGGACGTGCGGCGCTCTTTCTCGTGTGCGCGGTGCGCGCTCACGATCGCGCCGAGCGTCTCGTGCGAGAGGAAGATGCCGCCGCACCGCTCGCACTCGAGCACGTCGCCGAACGAGGAGAGCGGCCCGCAGCCGCGCGGGCAGATCTGCGCGGTGGGTGCCGCTTCGGGCTCGGGCTCGAGCGCCGCACCGCACTGCGTGCATGCCGCCTCGCCGATCGGGACGAGCGTCATGCACGACGCGCATCGCACCGCGGGCATCTCCGCTCCACACTGCGCGCACGCGCGCGCATCGGGGCTCCGCTCCGCGCCGCACGACGCGCAGCGCGGCGAACCGGGTCCTCCCGTGCGATACGGCGTGGTCATCGAACAAGCATAGCGACGCGTTCGGCGAGCGCGAGCGCGGCGGTGAGCCCGGGCGACTCGATGCCGGCGAGGTGCACCATCGCACCGCGACGCTCGATGACGAAATCGCCGGATGGAACCTTCGGGCGAATGCCGCACATGTCCGGCGTGAGATCGTCGTCGCGAAGGCTCGGGATGTAGCGGCGCGCGGCGCGCACGAAATCCGCCGCGCGCGATTCGTCGACATCGTAGTCCTCGCGCGAGCGCGCCGGCGACGTGTCGGGACCGAAGCGAACGTTCCCCGCGAGATCGATCGTCGCGTGCACGCCGAGCCCCTCGCCGTCCTTCGGCGGCATCGGATAGACGAGGCGCTTCACGAGCGCGCGCTTGCATCGGAAGTACGTTCCTTTGACGAAGCGTTGCGCGATGTCGAAGCGCATGTCTTCGCCGGCCATCGACGCGATCTCGTCTGCGTACAAACCGGCCGCGTTGATCGCGTGCGAAGCGCGGATCGTTTCGCGACCCGCGACGCCGTCGCACTCGATGCGAACGCGATCGCCCGCGGGCTCGATCGCGACGACCTTGCGGCCCAGCGCGACGATTTCATCGTGCGACGCGACGTCGGCTGCGAGGGTCGCAGCGAACGCGTGCGAATCGACGATGCCCGTGTTCGGCGAGTCGAGCGCACAGACGCACGCAACTGCGGGTTCCATTTCGTGCGCGGCGTCCGCGGTGATCATCGCGACGCGCGCGCCGTTTTTCGTCGCGCGCGCGGCGAGCGCTTCGAGCGCGGCGATCTCGTCGCCGCTCGTCGCGATCACGATCTTGCCGCAGCGCGCGTGAGGCACGCCGTGCGTCGCGCACCACGCGTACGTGAGCTCCGCGCCGCGCACGCACGCGATCGCTTTGAGCGACTCGTGCGCGTAGTAGAGGCCCGCGTGGATCACTTCGGAGTTTCGCGACGTCGTCTCCGTCGCGACACGTCGATGTCGCTCGAGCACCACGGTCGATCGACCAGCATGCGCGAGCGCCGATGCGCACGCGAGGCCTACGATCCCACCGCCAATGACCGCTGCGTCGACGTCCACGATCCACGTATACTGCCCGCGTCATGGCGAAAGCCAAGCGTGCGGCGCGTGCGCCGCGCAAACAACCGAAGCGCACTGCGATGCCATTGCTTCTCGCGCTGACCGAGAAGCTCACGGAGGCTCGCCCGCTCGAGGAGTCGCTGCGCGCGGTGACCGACGCGGCGCTTCAGCTCTTGCCGGCGAACCACGCGTCGATTCGCTTGCTCGATGGCTCGCACTCGGAGCTCTTGCTCGGCGCGCGTTCGGGCGCGGGCGCGAGCATGAGGCCGCTCCATTTTCGTCGCGGGCAAGGCGTGATTGGTTGGGTCGTCGAGTACAAGGAATCGCTGTGCCTCGATGACGTGTCGCGCGATCCGCGCTTCATCGTCGGCAAGCAGGGATTTCCGATTCGATCGATGCTGTGCGAGCCGCTCTGGTCGGCGGGGCAAGTCATCGGCGTGCTCTCGGCGTCGTCGCAGAAGCGGCGCGCGTTCAACGCAAGCGATCAGCTCCTCGCGCGGCTCCTCGCGAATTGCTGCACGCCGCCGATCGAGCGCGCGCGCCTCCGCCGCCTCGCGATGACGGACGACCTCACCCTCGCATACAACCAGCGCTACCTCTCGCCTCGCGTGAACGAAGAGATCGAGCGCGCGCGCCGCTCGGGACAGCCGCTCTCGATCCTGCTTTTGGATCTCGATCACTTCAAGCGCGTCAACGACGAGCACGGTCACGACGTCGGCGACATGGTGCTGCGCCTCTTCGCGGATCGCGTGCGATCGATCGTGCGACGCGTCGACGTGTTCATTCGGCGCGGCGGCGAAGAGTTTCTCCTGCTCATGCCGGCGACGGCGCTCGAGCAAGCGCGCAACACGGCCGAGCGCATCCGTAGGAACTTGAGCGAGGCTGAGCTCGACGTCGGCGCGAAGACGCGCGTGCGTCAGACGGTTTCGATCGGCGCCGCGTGTTGGGACTTCAAAGAATCCACCGAAGCGCTGCAGCGCCGCGCCGACGTCGCGATGTACGCCGCGAAGGAGCAAGGCCGCGATCGCGTCGTCGTGTCCGCGCCGCCGCCATCACTGCTTCGCGCCGTGAAGTGACCGCCCCCGCCCGCCTGTTTGGTGCTATGGAATGGCAGCGTGGTGTGGCCGCAGCGCAAACCGACGACGACCGATGCGAGCGAGAAGAAGAGCATCGGAAAAGGTGTGTTCCGCAAGTGTGACGACTGCGGCGCGACGCTGACCGCCGAGGCCTTCGCCGCGAACTTCGAAGTGTGTCCCGAGTGCGGGCAGCACCATCGCCTCGCGGGCAACCGCTGGCGCGAGCTCCTGCTCGACGACGGCGCGCTCGAAGCGTGGGACGAGCACCTGCAACCCGTCGACCCGCTCGGCTTCACCGACGGGAAAACGTATCCGGAGCGCGTCGCATCCGCGCAGCGAAGCTCGGGCGCGCAAGAGGCGATCGAGATCGGCCGCGCGAGCATGGAGGGGATCGCGGTCGCGTACGGCGCGTTTCTCTTCGCGTTCATGGGCGGGTCGATGGGCTCGGTCGTCGGAGAGAAAATCGCGCGGCTCTTCGAGCGCGCCACGGCGGCTCGGCTGCCGGTCGTGCTCCTTCAAGCGTCCGGCGGCGCACGCATGCAAGAAGGCATCTTGAGCTTGATGCAAATGGCGAAGACGGTCTCCGCGCTCGAGCGCCACCGCGACGCGCGTCTTCCGTTCATCAGCGTGCTGCTCAACCCGACGACGGGCGGCGTCGCCGCGAGCTTCGCGCTCCTCGGCGACGTGAACATGGCCGAGCCGAAGGCGCTCATCGGCTTCGCGGGCCCGCGCGTCATCGAGACGACGATCCGGCAGAAGCTCCCCGAAGGATTTCAACGCAGCGAATTTTTGCTCGCGCACGGCATGATCGATTGCATCACGAGCCGGCTCGACATGAAAAAGGAGATCGCGCGCATCGCGTCTCTCCTCACGCGCACGCGTCCCGACGCCGCGTCCACGCCGCAACTCCCGACGTGACTCCGATCGAGCGACTCTACGCGCGCGCGCCGCTGGGCATGCGCATGGGCCTCGCACCGATGCAGCAAGCGTGCGCCGCCGAGGATCACCCCGAACGCGCGTTCGCCGCGGTGCACGTCGCCGGCACGAACGGAAAAGGCTCCGTCAGCGCGATGCTCGAGCGGATCGCGCGCGAGAGCGGCATGCGCACCGGCCTCTACACGTCGCCGCACTTGTGTCGCTTCGCCGAGCGCATTCGCGTGAACGGCGCGCCGATTGACGACGCCGCGTTGGGCGAGCACCTCGCGCGAGCGCTCGCACACGAGTCGCTGTCGTTCTTCGAAACGGCGACGCTCGCGGCGTTCCTCGCGCTGCGCGCTGCGCGCGTCGACCTCGCCGTGATCGAGGTCGGCCTCGGCGGGCGACTCGACGCGACCAACGTGCTCGCGAAGCCGAAGGCAGCGGCCGTCACGCGCATCGCGCTCGACCACACCGAGCTCCTCGGCGACACGCTCGAAGCCATCGCGAAGGAGAAAGCCGCCATCGCGAAGCCGGGTCTCGATTTGGTGATCGGTCCGTGCAGCGCGTCCGTGCGCGCGGCGATCGACGAGACCGCGCACGCTCTCTCCGCGACGACGAGCTCCGCAGACGACGACGAAGACGCCGCGCGATTCATGCAGAATGCAACGATCGGCCTCGCGGGCGCGCACCAGCGCGACAACGCGCGCATCGCATACGTGCTCGGCAGGCGCATCGGCGCATCACACGAGGCATGCGCACGCGGCATCGCGAACGTCGAGTGGCCGGGGCGCCTCGAGACGATCGGAACCGTCACGCTCGACGCCGCGCACAACCCGGACGGCGCGCGCGCGCTCGCCGCTCACCTCGCCTCGCGCGATCCACGAGGCACCGCGCTCGTCTTCGGCACGCTCGCGGACAAAGCGTGGCCCGAGATGATCGACGCGCTCGCGCCGCGCGCCGCACACCGCTTCTACGTGTCTCCCAAAGGCCGCGCAGCGACCGATCCGAACGCGATCGCCGCGCGCAGACCCGGTCGCGTCGCGGGCAGCGTCGCCGAAGCGTACGAGCTCGCGAGGAAATGCGCGCGTCACGTCGTCGCGTGCGGATCGATCAACGTCGTCGGCGAGCTCCGCGCGCTCCTCTTGGATCTGCCGCGCGACCCGCCCATCGCGCTGTGACCAAGGTTTCGCGAGCGTTCGTGTCTCACCGCGCCGCAAGAGATGAGTCCGTCGAAGCGAAGAAAGCGGAAGCCACCGAACGCGCGCGGCTCGAAGTGATCGCGCGCGCCGAGGCAGACAGGCGTGCCGCGAAGATCGACGAGCGCGTCCGCATCGCAGCCGCCGTCGCGAGCGCCGCGAACATCCCCGTTGCACATCTACCTCCGAAACATCGATTCCTCGCGGCATGATGACCGGGATCGCACCGAGCACGGCGTTCAAACCGCGCCACGAAAAGTGCGCCGACCCGCACGACCCGCTCTGCGGCGATCTCGACGCGCGCTGAACCTCACCACGCGTACTTCTTGAAGAAGTCCCACTCGAGCTGCGTCGCGCTCCCGTAACCGGGCGCGCTGAAAATTCCGCCGTCCGCTGCGCCGCCGGCCCACGCGTGGCCCATTCCGGAAAACTTGCAGTATGCAACTTGTCCGTCCGCGGGACAGTTTTGGTAGTAGCTGCACGTTCCGTTCGTCACGGCGACGACGTCCGCCGTCGATGCGCATCCGTTCTTCGCGATCCACTGCTGCACCGCTGCGTCGTCGCACGACTCGGCGATGATCGGATCCGAGTCGCCGTGAAAGACGATGACGGGCTCGTGGCCCGCCACGCACGTCGAGAACGAATGCGTCCCGCCCGAGTGCGGCGCGACCGCGCGCGCGAAGTCGGGCCGCATGCAGCCCATGTGGTGCGAAAAATATCCGCCCATCGAGAAGCCCGTGACGAACGTGTGCTTCTCGTCGATGCATTGATCTTGCGCGACGTCCGCGCGCATCGCTTCGTCGAACGCGAAGTCGTCGCCCGTCGCGACGGGCACGGGTCCCGTCGTCGAAGCGCAATTGCCGGCGCCGACGTTCCACGGGGCGCCGAGCGAGTTCGGTCCGCCTTCGCCGTCGGGAAACACGAGTGCAAACCCTTCGGTGTCGGCGAGCGTCGTGTACTGCGTGATCGTCTCCATCGCTTGACCCGACATCGTGTAGCCGTGATGCACGAGCACGAACGGCACGGGCTTCGATGGGTCGAGCGATTGCGGAACGTATGCGAGGTACGTGCGCGTGTTCGGCGCCGTCGGCATCGTGATCGTGCGGCTCGTGAGCCCGCGCTGCCCCGCGCGCGTTCCGCACGGGCCGCCGTCGATGGGGATCGACGTTTCGATCACGCCCACGTCGGATGTCGCGCTCGCGTCCGCGTCGCCGATCGATCCGTCCGCCGGAACGGATGCGTCGTCCTGCGCTTGCGTTCCGCCGCATCCGAGCACGACCAAAAACAGCGGCACGGCTGAGCGCATGGTAGCGACCTTATGATAGCTTGCGCGGCATGCCCAGCTTCGACATCGTCTCGAAGGTGCAGTGGAACGAGGTCGACAACGCCCTCGGCCAAGCTCAAAAAGAGCTCGCGCAGCGCTTCGATTTCAAAGACACGGACACGTCGGTCGAAAAAGTCGAGAAGGGTCTCTTGATACGTTCGAGCAGCGAGGACCGTTGCAAGGCTGCGTGGAAAGTCCTCGAGGACAAGCTCGTCAAGCGCAAGGTGCCGCTCAAGAACGTCGTCGCCAAAGACGTCGAGCCCGCCGGCAAAGGCGCGCGCATGAACATCGAGATCAAGGAAGGCATCGAATCCGAGCACGCCAAGGACATCGTGCGCCGCATCAAGGACAGCAAGATCAAGGTGCAGGCATCGATTCAAGAGCAGCAGGTTCGCGTCAGTGGAAAAAATAGAGACGACCTCCAGCAAGCCATCGCCCTCATCCGCGCCGCCGGACTTTCCATCGAGCTTCAGTTCATCAACTTCCGTGACTAAATCCTCCGGTCACAAGCTCTTCGGCACGGACGGCATTCGCGGCAAAGCCAACGAGCACCCGATGGTGCCGGAGGTCTTGCTCCGCGTCGGTCGCGCCATCGCGCACGTCGCGGGTCGCGGAAAATCGCACGCGCCGCGCGTCCTCATCGGCAAAGACACGCGCCTCTCCGGCTACATGATCGAGACCGCGCTCGCATCGGGGATCTGCGCGATGGGTGGACGCGTGATCTTGTGCGGACCCATCCCGACGCCCGCAGTCGCGCACCTCACGGTCGACATGCGCGTCGACGCGGGCATCGTCATCAGCGCGAGCCACAACCCCTACGACGACAACGGCGTGAAGATCTTCGGCGCCGACGGCTTCAAGCTCCCCGATTCGGTCGAGCGCGAGATCGAGAAGCTCGCGCACGATGACGGGCTCCTCCGCGCGGGCTCGGGCCCCACGATCGGGCGCGCGGAGAAACAAGAGGACGCGCGCGGACGCTACGTCGTCTTCGCGAAGAGAACGTTCCCGCAGGATCTCACGCTCGACGGGCTCCGCGTCGTCGTCGACGCCGCGCACGGCGCCGCGTATCGCGTCGCGCCGATGGTGCTCGCCGAGCTCGGCGCGAACGTCACCGCGATCGGCGTGAAGCCGAGCGGCACGAACATCAACCGCGACTGCGGCGCGATGCATCCCGATCACGTGCGCGCGGAGGTGATTCACCGCGGCGCCAACATGGGCATCGCGCTCGACGGCGACGCCGACCGCGTGATCCTCGTCGACGAAAAAGGGCAAGTCGTCGACGGCGACGCGGTCATGTCGATGTGCGCGACGCACATGCTCGAAGAAGGAACGCTCGCGAAGAAGACCGTCGTCGCGACCGTGATGAGTAACCTCGGTCTCGAGCGCGCGCTCGATGCGGCCGGCGCGAGGCTCGTGCGCACGCAAGTCGGCGATCGGCACGTCGTCGAGGCGATGCGCAAAGGCGGATACAACTTGGGCGGCGAGCAGTCGGGCCACCTCGTGTTCCTCGATCACGCATCGACGGGCGATGGAACCGTCGCCGCGCTTCAAGTGCTCGCCGTCATGCTTCGCACGGGAAAACCGCTGAGCGAGCTCGCGCGCCGCGCGCTCGATCGCGTCCCGCAGCTCCTCCACAACGTGACGCTCCCTTCGCGCAAACCCCTCGACGAAATGCCGAAGCTCGAAGCACACATCAAGAAGGTCGAGCGCGCGCTCGGAAAGAACGGTCGCGTGCTCGTGCGATGGAGCGGCACCGAAGCAAAGCTCCGCATCATGCTCGAAGGCCCCGACGAGAAGAAGCTCCGCGCGTGGGCGTCGGACCTCGAAGCGTCCGCGCGCCGCGATTTGTGATCGTCTATTCTCGCTGCATGAAGCGCGAGACTCTTCTCTTCTTGTCTTTGGCGACCGCGGGCCTCTTCACCCATTGCGTCGGCGATTCCACCGTGACGCCGACGGATGGCGGCTCGGATGCAACGACCGACGTCGCCAATGACGTCTTGGCAAACGACGGTGGCAACGACGCGGACGCCGGTTTCCCATCCGGCAAGGTCGAGTGGCTCCACGTCTACACGACGGACGAACCGAACGATCTCCTCAGCGACGCAGCGCACGTCGCGGTCGCCGCCGATGGATCGATCGCGATCATCGGTCACTACTCCGGACCGACGATCTTCGGGACGACGACGCTCACGCCGACCGGCACGGGCGCGAACGTGTTCGTCGCGAAGCTCGACGCGAGCGGCAAAGTGGTTTGGGCGAAGACGATCGGCAACCTCGGCGCAGTGTTGCCTGCCGCCGTCGCGATGAACGACGCGGGCGACGTCTTCGTCGGTCTCGACACGGGTGGTGGAACGATCACGCTCGACAACGTGTCCGCGGTGGACAACTCGTCGGGCGCATTCGCCGGGTCGATGTTCAAGCTCGCCGCGGCCGATGGCAAAGCGCAGTGGGCCTACGCATTCGGCGCAGCCGCGACGACGACCACGCTCGCCATCGACAGCATCGCCGTTCACGGCACGACCATCGCCGTCGCGACACACTTCCAAGGCGCGGTACAAATCGTCGGAACGTCCAGCACCGGCAATACGATCACGAGCGCTGAACAAGACGCGCTCGTCACGATGCACGACGACACGCAGGGCGGGAAATCCCGCACTTCGGCGTGCTCGGAAGCACGGGCACGGATTGGGTCACGTGCATCACCGCCGACAGCAGCGGCGCGTTCTATCTCGGTGGCACGTTCGAGACCGCCATCCCACCGCTCGCGCTCACCGTGAGCGGCGGAACGATGAACTCGTTCGTCGCGAAGATCGACAACACCGTTGCAAAGGTGTGGGCGCAGAATCTCGGAGGCGCAGCGCCAACGTCGAACATCGGTCACCCGCTCGGCCTCGCAAGCGACGGCACCGACGTGTACATCGTCGGCGGGCTCTGGGGTTACACGAGCTTCAACGCTCCCATTCCGTCGACGGGGAGCGCGGGCGGCGAGGATGGATTCCTCGCACAGGCACTCGCGACGGACGGCACGATCAAATACGCGCGCGCGATCGGTGGAACGTCCGACGACGAAGTTGGCGCGATCGCCGTCGGCCCCTCTGGGTTCATCTCGCTCGCGGGCTACTACACGTCGTCGAGCGTGACGGTTGGGTCTACGGTGCTCCCGTCGCCGCAGCCCGGGAAACCCGCGGCGATCCTCGCGCACGCGGCCGGCGCGGGAACGTACGATTGGGCCAAGGGCGCGGCCGCGCCCAACGCGGCCGACTACGTGAAAGCGGGTGGCGTCGCGATCGATCCGAAGGACGGATCCGTCGTGGTCGCCGGAACGTTCTCGGGCAAAGTCGATCTCGGCGATGGGACGACGTCGTCGAGCAGCTCCGCGGGAGCGCACCAAGCCTTCTACGTCATGAAAGTCGCGCCCTGATCAGCATCGCGGAGTGACTCGCGGGCTTCCATCAACGCGAAGCCGAGCAAGTTGCGTCCGCGCCACTTCGACGGATCACGCGCGACCGGGTTCGACGCGCCGAGCCCGATGCCCCACACAGTGTCGCGCGGGCTCGCTTCGACGAGCACCTTGTCGCCGGTCGCGTCGAGAAACGTCCAGAGGTCCGTGTGCCCGCCGAACTTCGCGACGTTGCCGCGGACGACCGCATCGAAGCGCGCTCGCTCCCATGCGTCGTCGTCGTAGTCCCGCACGGTGCGCCCGAGCGATTTCGCTTCGGCCGGCGAAGGCGCGGCCAAGATCGCCTCGAGCGCCCGAGCGTCGCGGAAGAGGCGCGCCTTCGACGCCATCATGAAGTGCTCGGCCGTCGCGTAGCGAACGCCTTCGTGCGTGAACGCGCGCGGAAACCATTGGCTCAAACAAGACGCGTCGACGTGACCGGCGCGCTTCGGCGTATGACCCCAAAAGAAGAGAAAGCGGATGGTCGCTCCCGAGTCGATGTGCTTGGCGAGCGTTTCGCGCGTCCACATGACCGATACTTTAGTCCCAAAGCAGATAGAGTCAATGAGACTTTATTGACGACGGAGCTTTGAGACCGTCCCGTCTTGGGACGCGACGCCCGCGCTCCCCTCCTCCGTCCAGTACACGTACGTCGAGTCGATCGCGATGCCGTATGGCGCCTTCAAACCCTTCGCGATGACCTTCGCGCCACCCGCGCACGTCGGAAGATCGCACGACGAAATCGTCCCGCCCGCGTAGGACGTCACGTAGATCGTCTTCGAGTCGAGCGCGATGAGCAGCGGATCCTTGATCGAGCTCGTGAGGATCGTGCGCGAGGTTCCGCAACCCGTGATGGGGCACGACGAGAGCGTGCCCGCGCCGCGATCGGTGAAGTACACGTGCGCGCCGTCGGAGACGACGTCGAACGGTTGATCGAGCTGGCCCGCGAACGTCGTGGGGCCGTTCGTGCAGGTCGGTTGTGGGCAGAAGTTGATCACGTGCGCGCCGGTGTCGGCCCAGTACATGTTGGTCGCGTCCGCCGCGACGCTCGCGAGCTTCGTTCCCGTCGCGATGACGTTCGGCCCGCCCGATCCGCAGTTGTTCACGTTGCAACCGAACGTCGGGCATTGCAGCACCGCGTTCACGTACATGCCCGCGCAACCCGACGCGCCGTTGTTCGTCGCGTCGAGCGTCGTGACGAACATGTTCTGCCCTTGAATCGCGAGACCGAACGGCGACGGAAGGTTCTGCACGACGTAGCAGACGAGGAAGCCGGGCGCGCACTGCGTCGTCATGTCGAAGTTGCCGTATTCGACCGTGCCGCCGGGCGTCGTCGGGACGTTCGCGGTGTCGGTCCAGAACAAATTCGCGCCGTCGGTCGCGAGGCGCTCGGGGAAGAGCTGCGACGTCCCGAAATTCTTCAAGCCCGTCCCGTCGATCTTGCTCATCACTTGGACGCTGATCGTGCCGTGGTTGGCGAAATAGAGCGACGAGCCATTTTGCAAGAGACCGTGCGGCGCGCCGAGCCCCGTCGCGAGGACGGTGGGTTTGCAGAGGCCGGCGCTGCAGCCGGCCTCGCACGTCGTTCCGCACGCGCCGCAATTGTTCTGATCGCTTTGCAGATCGGCGCATTGCCCTTTGCAGAGCGTGGCGCACGCTTCGACGGGTGAATCGGCGCCGCCATCGACGCTCACGAGCAGCGATGAGTCGTACACCTGACACGCACACGAGAAGATCGCTGCGAGCGCGAGACCTCGCATCATGCTTGTCGCGCCGCGAGCGCGCCCATGATCTCGTCGTGCATGTCGTCGATGCTCTTCATGTACGAAGCCCACAAAAACGGCGCGACGAAAAAATTCCCCAGCGGAATGAGCTCGGTGATCGCCGCCCACATCGCGATGTCGCGCTTCGCGACGTGCCCACTGCTCGTTTGCTGGCGGAGCCGCTCCATCGCATCGCAGAGCCCGAGGTTGATCGGGAACATCCAATACCAATGGTAGTACGGGATGAGCAGCATGAACACTTCGCCTGCGTCGTATCGCTTCCCGTCCTTGCCGAAGCGCTGATCGCGCGGCACCCACTTCCACGCGCCGTGGAGCCAATAGAGCGCGAGGCCGATCTTCACGTAGAGAAGAAGCGCGCCGAGCAAGAGCGCCGCGTAGCCGCCGATGACGAGGATTGGCGTGAGATCGTGATCGTCGAGGATGATGCCGCCGATCAGCGTCGCGAAGCCGGCGAAGTAAAGGAAGCCCGACGCCATCGCCGTGAGCAAGAACCAGATGCGCATCTGCGGGTGGTGCCCGGTCGTGTCGATCGACGCGACCGTGAGCGGTTGCGGCGCATACGCGTACGCGTAAGGATTCTGCGGATTGTAGGGAGGTTGTGCGTATTGCATGCGTAGCTGTCTCAGCCCCGAATCTAAATTATCCCAAGGTGCGAGGCGATTGGAGGTTCAAGAGCACATGCGTCTGTGGGCAGCGCGGGTGTGCGCTCTTGCGTGCGTAGCGTGCGCGGCCGCGTGTGCGTCCGGGCCGCGTCCAACGTACCAGGCGACCTTCACCGATCGCGCGATTCGCGTCGAGTCGTATGCGAAAGCCTTTCGCAGCGCCGAGCCTGGTCTCATCAGCGGGCTCGCGTTCGATACGCGCATCTTCGCGCGCACCATCCCGAAGCCGACGGCCGCGCAGCTGTCGGATCGCGGCGCGCTCGGTTTTGGCGGTGGGAGCTGGGTGTCGCGACCGTTCGCCGATCCGTTCATGTTCACCGATCGCGAAGCCGCGCTCGAGCGCGAGCGCGAGAGCTTCGAGCGCGTCGCGGCGGACGCGGCGCTCCAAGCGGAGTGGGCCGGCTCGCGCATCACGCAGACGCACACGCCCGAGCCGCTCCTCGTGCAGCTTCGTCTCGAGCAATTCTCCATGCGGCGCATGCTCGACGCGGAGGACGCGCGACTCGAGCGCGAGCGCACGCTGCCGAAGGGCGTCGCCGATTTGCTCCGCGCGATGCTTCTCGCGTGGCCGGTGTCGCCGCAACCGGGCGCGATGCGCGAGATCGAGTCCGCGCTCGCGTGGCGATTTGCGAACGTCGAAGAGTCGCTCGCGCCGAACACGCTGAGCGCGGCAGAGCGCGAAGATCTGCGCGACGTGCTCTCGGAGCTCGCGCCGCGTGTCGCGCCAATGCCGCGCGCCGCGGCCGCGATGGTCAAGCTCCGCACGACGCTCGACGCGATGTGGGTGACGCCCTTTCCGAACGAAGACGAACACGAGCTCGACAAAGAGCTGACGCTCTACGTGGGATCGCCGGTGTCGTTCGACGCGCTCGATGGCGCGTTCGAGTCCGCGCAACGCGCGTTCGCGGGACAAGTGGATGCGGGGCTTTCGGTGCTCGACCGCGCGGCGCGCACGCGCGTCACCGCGCGCGCGACGGAGCTCTTCATGCGCGCGCCGGCGTGCACGCCGCGCGTCCCCGTGCGCTCGCCGCTCGACATGGGTCCTCCCGACGAGCGTGCGTGGTCGTGCGCGCTGCTCCACGCGCTCGACGATTCGAAGACGGACGAAGACGAGATCGCCGCGGACCTCGCGTTCGCCGATGCGATCACGGTCGCGCGTTGGGCCGTGGCGACGCACGGACCAGTGCGCTCACCCGACGCGGCGATGGCACGCGCCCCGATGCGTTCTTCGCTGCCCGCAAGCGAGCGCGCGCGCATGATGCGACTCGCGCAAGCGCGCCCGTGGCGCGCGATCGCCGTGGGCGTCGAAGCGAGCATCCTCACGAAGAACGGCGCGGGCCGCGCGCGCGCGCGTGCGCACAAATGGCGAGGCATCGGCGACGCGCCGATGGATCTCGTCGACGAGGCGCTCTTCGTTCAGCGCTGAGACCAGTGGAAGGAAACGCGCCGGCAGGCGTAGGATGCCGCATGCTCTCAAACATTCGTATCGGGGGCGCGCTGCTCTTCGCAGCGTGCGGGACCATCATCTTCGCGGCGTCGGCGTCTCGCGCCGCGCCACAGCTCGCTGACAACGGCGATGCCATCGCGACCTGCGGCTCGGACTCCGACTGCCAAGGCCACGGGAAATGCAGCAGCGGCAGTTGCAACCACTGCGGTTCGGACTCGGATTGCAAGACGGGTCACTGCTCGAGCGGCATGTGCGGCTCCTGCGGATCCGACTCCGACTGCCACGGCAACGGCAAGTGCAGCTCGGGCCAGTGCGGCAACTGCGGCTCGGACTCCGATTGCCCGAGCCACAGCTGCTCGAGCGGTCGTTGCAAGAATTACTACCCGTAGATCAGTGCCCGAGCGCCTTCGTCAACGCTTCGAGAGCGGCGCGGTCGAGCGCGCCGCCCTCGAAGACGGTGCGCCCGTTCGCGTCGATCACGAGCGTTGCGGGAACTCGTCTTCGGCCAACCTCGGCAAACGCACCCGTGTCCACGAGGCGAGGATATGGAGTGGATGAAGCCGCGACGTCTTCCGCGGTCGTACCGATCGCGATCGAGACGAGCATGAAATCGCGGCGCTCGAGCGCGAGCCGATGAAGCCTGAGGAGCGCCGGCTCTTCTTGACGACATCCTTCGCACCACGGCGCCCAAAGCGAAGCGACCGTCACGCGGCCCGCAGCGAGCGTCGCGAGGTTGGTCGTCTTGCCGTCCACGCCGACGATGGGCACGTGAGATAGATCTCGATCGGGCGGGACCGCAGGCGGAGGACCTTCGCCCGCGCACGCCACGGCGAAGACGAGCGCGATCAAAAAAGAATGGCGGTGGAGCATGTGAAGATGTCGGCGGCGAGATCGTTCGTCCGAACATAGCGCTCGTACGCGAGGTCGAAATGGAGCGTGCCTTCTTTGTGCCGCGGCACGTCGAACCCCAAGCTTCCGGTAAACGAGTTCGAGTCGAGCGCCGCGAGATCGCTGTCGGCCGTGCGCAGCGTGAGCGACGGATCGGCGCGCGTCGTGAAGAAGCGCGCTCCCGTTTGCGTGTGGTGCCGATAACCAACGCCGACGTGAAATAGTTTTCCGACGCGCTGGAGAAGCTGCGCCTCGAACGTGTGCGCGAGGATCGACCAGTCGTCCGAGTAGAGCCTGTAGTAGCCCTTGAGCACCGCGTTCCACGGAAGCGCCTGGGCGACGCGGCCGACGATGGAGTGACGCAGGCGCGTCGGCGGAAGAAGCTCGTGGTCGACCGTGCCGCCTTGGATGGGCACGATGTTCCACGTGTTGCCGAGCTCGCCCGTTTGCATCGTGATGCCGTAGCTCGCGGAGACGATCGTCGTCGGCGACAGAACTCTGCGTGATCGCGAACGAGCCCGTGTTCGAGCTGCGCCGCGCGAGGCCCGGGCGCGTGCCGTCGAGGTCGAATCGATCGAACCAGTCCAAGCTCGAGAGAAGGCCGAGCGTGACCACCGTGTTCTGCTCGAAGAAGCCCTGGCTCACCGACAAGCCGACGACCCACGAGCGAAACTCTTCCTCGAGGTGCGCGCCGCTGCGAAACGTGACGTCCGTCGTCGGCGTCGCTTTGTAGTTCATCGTCCACTCGATGCTGCCGGCCTCGTTGTGCTGCGACGCCGTGCTGATCACGTCGGGCGGCTGACCGCGATCGATCGCATTGGCCGATGCCGAGGTCACGATGTCGACGGGGATCCAGATGCGATGCGTGAGGCGATCGCCCTGACGCGCGCGCACTTCGATCTGCGGCTCGAACACGGTGAGCCGCTCCGAGCCGGGGCCTTCGATCGGTCCCGCCTTCGACTGGTAGCCGTGGCCGTCTTGTTCGTACGCGGTGAGCCGCATCGCGACCGACGTGATTTGGAGCCCGCCATCGGAGCGCGGCCCGAGGATGCTCGCGGGGTCGATGATGTCGCCGTCCGCGCGCGCGAGGCTCGCCCATGTGCAGACGAGAAGCGCGAACAAGAAGCGCATCATTGACAGCTGCAGCCTCCGCCCGCGCTCGCCCCATCGCCCCCGGCAGCTCCTTCGCGCGTCGTGTAGACCTTTTGTCTGCGGTATGCGTCGAGCGGATCGTCCTGCAAGTTCATCAGAGGATCGGCGAGCCGGCCGCGGCGATTCTGCGGAACGATGACGCATCCCGAGAGCGCGACGCCGAAGACGGCGATGGCGATCGCGCGCTTCAAAAAAAACCTCCGATGACGAACCCAGCTCCGCTTTGCGAGATCGTCGGCGTGATGTGCACGCTCGCGGGCTTCGGCTTGAAGAGCAAGACGTCGACGAGACCGATCACCGATCCGAGAAGGCCGACGCTCGTGAACAAGACGATGAACCGCTGGTCTTGCTGGAGCGGCGTCACGTCGATCGTCTTCTTCGACGAGCCGAGCACGACGGCATTGCCGATCGTCGACGCGAGCGGCACCGCGGAAAAAATGGCGCCACGGAGCCATTGCCCGGTGATGGCGTGCGCCACGAACGGACCAACCGTGAATCCCGCGCTGCACGTGACCCAACCCGCGCGCGCCTGATCGAACCCCGCTTGATCCGAGCCGACGAGCGCAACGCCGACCGCAAAGGTCACGGCGTCGATCGCCGCGCCGATCACGAACGCCCAGGTGGTCTTCGCAGTCGTGTCCGGTGGTGGCGGTGGCGGCTCGGCGAGCGGCGCGCCGGAAAGCGCAACGAGGAGGAGGTGCGGGAGCATGGTGACGAAGCTAAGGCGCGACGGTTATCACCCGCGCGAGTCACGCGCCAGCGCGCCGTGATATGGCAAGACTGCAAGTGCGTCGTCTACTTTCCGCTGCATGCGTCGTCTCGTTTCTTGATCGCGCTCCATTGCGGGGGCCGGACGGAGCTCGGATCGCCGCAGCCCGACGCGTCGTTCGACAGCGTCGTGATGCGTTGGTGTGGCCCCGCCGACCAAAGCGCCGTGTTCTTCCGCTTCGACCCGGTCGCGACGTGCGAGCTGAGCGGAACCCTCACCGTGTCAGGAACGGGCTTCGTGTTTTACGGGCCCACCTTGCCCAACGCACCCGGCGACTATGCCGTCGGCGATGGCTCGTCGGCGAGCACGTCCGGCGGATTCTGGTGCGCCGCGCCGCAGAGCTGCGTCACGGCAACGAGCGGGACGCTCACGATCACGGAGATGACGAGCACGTTCGCCACCGGCTCGTACGTCCTCGTTCTGCCCGGCAACATGACGAAGACCGGCACGTTCACGGCGACGGTGTGCAACAACGCGATCACCTGCGGGTGACGCGCCATCCCGTTCATGTGTGCTGTCGCGTGTAGCAAGATGTGCTAAAATGCGTGCGATGGCCAAGCGAACGAAACGCCGTGGGCAGACGACCACGTTTTCAGTGTCGGTCGACCTCGACACGAAGCGTTTGCTTCGCGACGTTGCGGATCGTTCTTACGGGGGAAATGTTTCGGACCTCATCGCGCAGATCGCACATCAGGCCGCGCGGCAGCAATCCGCGGCGCAGCTCTTGGCGTCGCATGGTCGCACCACGATGACGGACGCGGAATGCTCCGCGTTCGAAGCAGAGATCGCCGCCGAGCTCGCCAAACAGCGGCCGACCAAACGGCGCCGCCGCGCCGCATGATCGCGCGCTACGTGTTCGACACTGGCGCACTGATCGGTGCGGAGAAAGGAAAGAAGCGAGCGCTCGATTACATCGCGCTCGTCGGTAGCGGTCGCGCCGAGCTCGTCACGCCCATCGTGTGCGTCATCGAATGGTGGCGAGGGCGGACCGACCGACGAGACGCGCTTTTGCGTGCAATCACCGTGGAGCCTCTTCCGCTGGTCGCAGCAAAGGCAGCAGGTATGGCGCTCGCGTCGATGCGACACCGCGTCGACAGCAGACTATCGATCGACGCTGCCGTCATGGCGTTTGCGGCTTTGATCGATGCACCCGTCATCACGAGCGATCTCGAGGATCTCTCGCGGCTCAAGGCGATGTTTCCCTCGGTTCGTTTGCTCACTGCCTGAAGACGGATGTCCGCCGCGCTCACGCGTACAGCGGGCCGAGCGATTTTCGGAAGTACGGATCGCTGAATTTCCAAATCGACATCTCGATCACGTAGTGAAACACGATGAGCCCATCGAACACGTGCACGAGCGCGCGGGGCGCGCCGGTCGTGTAGACGCTCTGCGCTTGAAAGAAGAGCCACCAGACGAGGCCGAGCCCCGCGAGCAAACCATAGAGCGCGAACGGCGCACGGCGCACGAGCGCGAGCGCGCGATCGCGATCGCCGAGCGGCGCGCGGAAGACGCGCGGCGCCATGATGACGTGGTACTCGACGTAGTGAACCGCGAGCGACGCGATGTAGAGATCCGTCCGCCAGATCGCGAGCGCGCACGAGCCCGTTTGAATGCCGACGTACGCGAGCGCGACCATCGTCTGCTTCTTGTCGCCGCCCGCGCGCACATGACCGACGACGACGGCAATGAGCAGCGCGCCCGCCACGCCGAGCGCGGCCCACGCGATGGGCGAGCGCGCGTCGAAGCGTAGATCGCTCGCGAACGTGAGGAACATGCACAGCGTGAGCGCGAGGAAGTAAGCGTTCTCCGCGGTGCGCGTCCACGCGGGCACGACGCGCGCGTTCTTGCCTTTGAAGAGCTGCAGCATGCCGAACGCCTGCCGGCTCAAGTGGTAGAAGTCGAGCGCGCGAATGCTCGCGAACAGCGCGGCGGTGACGAGCGCGAAGCGCACCGCGAAGCCGCTGCCGTACCACGCCGCGAGACCGAAGAACGGAACGAGCGGCGCGACGAGGAACGCAAAGACGTTGCGGCGCGACGCGATGAAGTGCGAGCGGTTCGCCGCCGAGAGAAAGACGGTGAACGTCAGGAAGAAATGCGTGAGCCCGAAGAGAACGATGTAGAGCTGCGCGAGAGGCGCCTTCCCAGAGCGAGCGGCGACATACGCGGCGAGCGGCAGCGTGACGGCGAAGAAGCTCCCGAGCACGAGCGTCCGCGGTCCGCGTCGCATCAGATAAGGAACTGCGGCCGCCATGATGAAGCTACGGCGTGAGCTTTCGGATCCCGTTTTGGCCCGCGACGATCACGATGCTCGCGCGCGCGATGAAGAGCCCCGTCTCGACGACGCCGGGGATCTGCCGCATCACGAGATCGAGCGCGGCGGGATCGTCGATGGGGCCCGTTGCGACGTCGAGGATGTAGCTGCCTGCGTCCGTGATGAACGTCGCGCCGTTCTTCGCGCGCATGGAAACCTTGCCGAGCTTCGCGAGCTCCGCCTTCGTGTGATCGAATCCGAACTTGAGCACCTCGACGGGGACGGGCCACGTCACGCCGAGCTTCTTCTGCATCTTCGATTCGTCGACGATGATGACGTTTCGCTTCGACGAGTCGTTGACGATCTTCTCTCGCGTGAGCGCGCCGCCGCCGCCTTTGATCAAGTTGAGGCGCTCGTCGACTTCGTCCGCGCCGTCGACCGTCACCACGATTTCGCCCCACGCGTCTTCGTCGCCGAGGAGCGGAATGCCGAGCGACTCGGCTTGAAGGCGCGTCGCATGCGACGTCGGAACGCCACGGTATTTCGCACCCGCCTTCACGCGCGCGCCCACTTCGTCGACGAAGAGCCTCGCCGTCGACCCCGATCCGAGCCCGATCACGCCGCTCTCCGGCAGCTCCTCGATCGCCGCGCGCGCCGCGAGCTTCTTCGCTTCATCTTGCGTCATCAGCACCGACAATTGACAGTCGCTGAAACATCCGTCAAGAAGGGCTCGCCGTGCCCGCAAGCTATTTCGACGTCGACGGGACGCTCGTTTGCGACGAACCTCGTTCCATCCGACCCTCTTCTATCTGCTGAACCAGCAGAACCCCCGCGCAGTCCGCCGGCCGCAAGCTCGCGAAGCCGCGCTGCGCGCGCCGCAGCTCGCGCTCGCCGAGATGCACGACCGCCGCACTGTTCAACGAATTATTCTCTTCTCCCGTACGAAGGCATGAGCCACGACCGCCTCCATCTCCTCTCGGACGAGGCGTTCGACAACGTCTTGAAGCGCGCGCTCTTCCCGCACGCGCAAGGTTCGCTCATCAAGCGCTGCGCGCGGAGGGACAAGAGGTCGTGCTCGTGTCGGGCGCGCTCGATTTCTCTGATGAAGCGCCTGTGCGACTATCTCGGCGCGACCGGCTACATCGCGAACCGGCTCGAGATCAAGGACGGCCACGCGACCGGTGCGACTGCTTGCGTCCGGTCGTCGCCGGCCCCGAGAAGGCGCGCCTCATCCGCGAGCACGCGCGCGACAACGGGCACGACCTCGCCGAGTGCTTCGCGTACTCCGACAGCTACTCCGACGTGCCCGATGCTCAGCGTCGTGGGCCATCCCGCCGCGGTGAATCCGGACAGGAAGCTTCGTCGCCTCGCGGGCATACGGCTGGCCCGTTCTGGCGCTTTAGTCTCATCGCGCGTGCAAGCCTGCACGCGCGAGGAACCCGTTGTGCGACGCACTGCCCAGAACGCGAACACCGCGAGCGCGGGCATCGCGAAGTGGAGCGCGTGGCCGAACGCGTCGTGCTCCGCGCGCGAGAGCGAGACGAATCCCCACGACGCGACGTACGCGATGCCGAGCGCGATCGACTCCGCGCGCGACGGCGACGCACGCGGCACGAGCACCACGATCGGGAGCGCGAGGATCACCCAGTCGTACGCGGACGCGTGCCACGCGCATGCGAGCGTCGTGAGCACGAGGATCGCGAAGCACCGATCGAGATCCGCGCGCGCGCGCCACGCGGACACGACGCCGAACGCGGCGCACGCGACGATCGCACACGCGGCGAGCGCGTTCGTGATCGGCGCGTGACCCGGCGCGAGCAGCGCGAAGAACGCGCGCCACGTGAACGCGAGATCGTCGGTGAACTTCGACGCGACGTACGCGTTGAACGTGCGAAGCGCCGCGGGGAACGCGAGCGTATCGCGCGGCGCGATCGCGAAGCACAGCGCGACTTGCGCAGCGAGCCCCGCAGCGAGACCGACGAGCGCGCGGCGCGCGTCTCGCCGAATCACGAACAAGGCGGGCACGAAGAGGAGAAGCTGCGGCTTGAACGCGAGGAGCGAGAGCACGAGGCCCGCCGCGATCGGTCTCTCCTTCTTCAGGAGCGCGTGACACGCCGTGACGAGCCCGAGCGCGATGAGCGAAAATTGTCCCGCGAGGAGCGCGAGCATCCCGGGAAGCGTCGCCGTGATCCAGACGACGTCGCGCGCGTCGCCCGTGAGCTTGCGCATCACGACCGACGCAGAGAGCAAGCTCGCGATCGCGACGAGCGCGTACGCGACCTCGTGCGGCATCCAAGAAAGCGGCAGCGTCTCGATCGCGAAGATCGGCGGATACGCGAACGGATAGAGCACGTCGAAGCCCTTTCCGTATTCGGCGTGGTACGCGGCGGCTTGCGCGGAGAAATCGTAAATCGGTTTTCCGCTCGCGAAGACTTTCCCGGCGACGCGAAACGCGGCGAGATCCCAACCGAGCCACCCACGCGGCGCGCGACCTTGCGCGACGCCGAGCGCGACGGCGACCATCCACGCGAGCGAAGCCGTCGCCGCGAGCTTTCGAAAGCGCTTCACCTTCGCGCCGAGTGTACACTCGCTCGATGCCGCGGAGGGTGCACCGCACGACGGTCCGGCTCACGGGGATTCGGCTGCGCGAGCAAGGCACGCACGATTCGTTCTGCGCGTATTACGCGGCCGCGATGCTGCTCTGCACGTTGCGGCCCGAGATGGACGACGACTTCGACGCCACGCACGTCAAACGCGATCCGCTGTTTGCGAATCTGCCGCGCCGAAAAGGGCTCTCGCTCGAGCGCGCCGTCTCCGCGTGGCTCACGACGGGCGTGCACTTCGCGCCGCTCGCGCGATCGCTCGAGCGCGCTTGCAACGGAAAGACGCGTTTTCGCGCGCGCCGCGCATCGTGGGACGCGCGCACGCTCGCGCAAATTCGCGCCGACATCGACCGCGGCATACCGACGGTGCTCGGATGGGAATCGCGCGAGCTCGGGAACCACACCGTGCTCGTCATCGGGTACGATCGCTTGATGCGGAAGAGTGCGCATCGATGGCTCCGCGTGCTCGACCCGACGCGCGGACAAGACATCATCGAGTGGGGTCAGCTCGGGCGCGTCGCGACGGCGCCCGCCGACGTCATCTCGTGCATCGCGCACGACGGCGTCCGCCCCGACAAGCTCACGATCGATCGCGACTCGGAGAACAAAACGCTGCGCTCGATCTTCGAACGCTTCGATCCAGTGCAAAGCGCGTGGCAGACGCTCGTTACGAGGAACGCATGAAACGAATTTTGTTTTTCATGATGCTCGTGGGCTGCGGGCACGACGCAACGACGAGCGACGGCGGCGCGACGAACGATGGCAGCACCGATGGAGGTCTGTCGCAACCGGACGGGCCCGTCGCGTTCGACGGCGGCGCGTGCAACGACACGCTGAAGACCGGCCTCGTCGCGCAGCAAACGGGCATCAGCGTCGACGCGTTCGACTGTCAGATCCTCGCGTGGACGGCGACGCTCGGCGAACCGGATCCGATGGTGTTCAAAGCGATCATCTACGTCGAGTCGCGCTTCGACGACACGTCCGTCGCGTGTCCGAACTTGCCGTGCGGAACTCCGAGCGGCTGGAGCACGAACGAGTGTGGATGCTTCGGGCTCATGCAAGTCGTCCCCGCGTGCGGTGGCGATCCCGGCGACGCGGGACTGCTCTCGAACGGTCACCCGAACCTGACGACGGACACGAGCTCGGGCAGCTGGGCGACATCCATCTTCAACCCGGACGTGAACATCCACATCGGCATCGCGGGCGTCGCCGGCAATCGCGCGCAAGTCGATGAAGCAGTTCACCGGCTGCACGACGGACCAGTACACGATGATGGCCGTCGGCAACTACAACAGCTACGGCTCGACGACGAGCTGCACGAACATGAACAAGGCGTACGACGACTTGGTCATCGCCGCGTACAACCAATACTCGGCTGCTGCGGGATACTCGGCGCATGCGTACACCGATTGAGATCGCGCTCGCGGTCCTCGTGCTCGGTTGCGGGACGAGCTCGAACGAGGCGGACGCGGGTGACGCGGGCAGCGACGTCGCAAGCGACGTGACGGTCGCCGACGCAGCGCCCGAAGCGGAGTCGCTCACGGCGTGGTCGACTCCGATCACGCTCTCGGATCCACCGAACCAAGGCTTCGCGCCGTCGGTCGCCGCGCGCGACGGCGAGGCGCTCGTTGCGTGGCACGAGTTCGTCGGCGATGCGGGCGCGCGCATTCGCTACGCGCATGTCGCGCAAGGCGTTCCCGACGCGACGCAGACGCTCGCCGATCCGTTTGCGCCGGCGATTCGCGCGTCGGTCGCGACGACGACGAACGGCTACGTGCTCGCGTATCAAGCCAACGATGGAACGCGCGACGTCGTGCGCGCAGTCGAGCTCGACGCGACCGGAAACGTGACGAGCGGACCCGACACGATCAGCTCGCCGAATCAAACCGGATCGATGCAGCGTGTCGCATCGAACGGCGGCGAAGAGGTCTTCGCGTGGACCGACGGCACCGCGCACTGGTTCGCGATGCGCGGCGCGGGCGAGACCGTCCCTGCGTCGCTCGTCGGCTCGACGCTTCTCTCGCAGGGCCTTCTGAATTTTCCGCGCGTTGCGATCGATGCGGCCGGCAACGTCTTCATCGCGTACCGCGACGGCGGCACGAACACGTCCGATTGGGACGTGCTCCTCGTGACGCGCGCGCCGGGTGCAGCATTCGGCGCGCCCGTCGATGTCTCGAACTCGTCCGGTCTTCTCTCGGACGACATCTCGCTCGCGCTCGAAGACGACGGCACGCTCGATTTCCGCGTGGGTCGATCAGAGCTCGCTCGACATCTCCGCGTTCGAAGTGCTCCACGCGACGCGCTCGCCGCAAGGCTCGATCTCGCAACCCATGCTCTTCGGCAGACAAGACACGAACACGTGGACGCCATGCGTCGTGCGCGGAATGGTCGCCGTGTGGAACGACGGCGCGGTGGGAACGGGCTCGTTTTACGCGGCGTCGGCGACGCAGCCCGTCGTCACGATCCTCGCGCCCGAACAAGGCGAGGCGCTGTGGCTCGCGCGCGAAACGAAGGGCTCGCTCGATCTCGCGTGGGCCGACAATCAAACGCCAAAACGGATTCGCTACGCGCGGCGACTTTGAAGGCATAATGCCCAGCACATGACGACTGGAGGAGGACCGAAACCGCCGACTCGAAATCCGACGATGCCGGGCGTCGGCGCGAAGGTCTCGCCTCACGTCTCGCCTCAGGTGTCACCTCAGGCAAAGCCCCTCGCGCAAACACCGAAGGCTCCAGCGAGCAGCCCGTCCGCCGTCGCCGATGCGAGCGCGATGAGCCGCGAAGAAATCCGCGGCGTGGCTCACGCGATCGCGCGCGCGGAGGCCGCCGTCTTCCGCGACGAGCTCGTCGCGCGCATCGTGAAGATCGAAGAGCGCATGGCCGCGCTCGAGAAAAAACCGGTCACGCCTCCGCCGCTCCCCGCCGCGCCGATCACCGCGCCGCTCCCCGTCGCCGCGCCCGCTCCCGTCGCCGTCCCCGCTCCCGCCCCTGCCCCCGTCCCCGCGCCCGCCCCCGTCCCCGCCCCCGCGCCCGTTTTCGCCGCCGCACCCGCCCCCGTTTTCGCTCCCGCGCCCGCGGTCACTCCGCCTCCGCTCCCCTCGATCCCCGTCGCGCTCGAATCCGTTCCCGCGCCTGCGTCTCCCGCGCCCACGTTCGACACGTCGTTCGACGCCGACATGGCACACCCGTTCGGGAGCTCGCGCCGCCGCGTCGGAATTTTTCTCGTCGTCATCATGGTGCTCGCCGTCAGCGGAATCGTCATCGCAGCGATGGTCTCGCAGGCGATGAACAACCACTCGGGGCATTCAGAGAGAGGCGCGCACGTCGAGACGCCGGCGCCCACGATCTCGATCGGCGCAGTCGTCACGCTGGACTCCTTCTGCGCTTGCGGATCGTATTTCGTCACGACCGATCCGCCGTTGCCGGTGAAGATCCAAAACTCGCCGCCCCAAAACGCAAACGCGAAGCTCGAGCTCGACGAGCCCGCGGCGAGCTGGTGCGACGACAGAACCTTCGCGGTCGAGGGTTCGATCTCGATCAAAAACGAACCGCCGCCGAACGGACAAAACCCGAAGAGCTGTCCCGCGCCCGTTCCGGAGAGCTCGCAGTTGAACTGCTTCGGCTGAAACTGCGCGATGTAGTCGAGCGTGAACGCCGTCGTGTCGATCCACGCGAGGCCGAGCGACTGTTGATTCTGCGCGCTGTTCTCCGAGACGAAGAGCGTCTCGCCGCCGTCCGCGATGCCGGCGTATCCCATGCCGTACGTCGCCACGTTGCCTTGGTTCGGTTTGTACGTCGTCGCTTTGCACGCGGCGTTCGCGGTGCTCACCTCGAACAAATTGCCGTCGAGGAAATTCGTGAACGCGATCCCCGAGCGCGTCACGGCCATCGAGTTCGGCGACGACGGACCCGGGCACGCGATCGTGCCGATCGATTTGAACGCGAGCGTCGGCGGGAAAAAGCTGTAGAGCTCGTTGTGCGCGCCGAGGACGTAGACGAGCGTGTCGCCCGCGTCGGGGCAGTCGCTGATGATGGGCACGTCGGGGAAGACGACGTCCTCTTCGGCTGCGTCTTGTGCGTCGAACGCGTCGATCGCGGCGTCGTGCACGTCGGGCTTCACGTCGGGCGCGGCGTCTTCGATCTCGGGCGCGAGAAGACCCGTTCGCGAGCCGCAGGACGCGGCAAGAATCGTCACGAAGAAAGCGGCCGGATACCTCGCGCGCATGTCGTGCGAACAGCGTAGCGAAATCGCGCTGAAATGTTAGGTTCGCCCGCCTCATGTCTCACCCGCTCGTCGTCACGCTCGACAAACGCAGCGCGCCGCGCACGCTCTTTTACGGCGATCGCTTGCTCGAGGTCAGATTTTCCCGCCGGCACGCGCGTGCTCTACCCGCGCCCGCCGCTCGATGCGCTCAAAGACGTCGACGCCGCGATTCGTTACGCCATCAACCACCCGCACAACTCCGAGCCGCTCTACGCGAAGCTCAAGCCCGGGATGCGCGTCGTCATCGCGGTCGACGACATCTCGCTCCCGCTCCCGCCGATGCGCCGCCCCGACATCCGCGAGCGCGTCCTCACGATCGTCCTCGAGATGCTCGCCGATCACGGCGTCGACGACTTCGACATCATCATCGCGACGAGCGTCCATCGCCGCATGACCGCGGACGAAGTCCGTCACATCGTCGGCGGTCGCATCTTCGAAGCGTACTGGGGCGACCGCCTCTACAACCACGACGCCGAAGATCCGAACGGGATGAAATTCGTCGGCAAGACCGAGCTCGGCGAAGAGGTGGAGCTCAATCGCAAAGCGGTCGAAGCCGATCTCGTCATTTACGTGAACTTGAACCTCGTGCCGATGGACGGCGGACACAAGTCGGTCACCGTCGGCTTGTGCGGTTATCGCAGCTTGCGCGCGCACCACAACCCGAAGGTCATGCGCGATTGCCACTCGTACATGGACCCGAAGACGAGCGCGCTCGCCGACAGCGTGACGCGCATGGGCCGCGTGACGAACAAAGAGCTCAAGGTCTTCACGATCGAGACGACGATCAACAATCGCATGTTCGACACGCCGCTCGCCTTCCTCGGAAAGAACGAAGACGAGCTCACGCAAACGGAGAAGACCGCGCTGAAGGCGCTCCACTTCACCTTGTCGAAATTGCCGCAACCCGCGCGCGAGGCCATTTTTCAGCGGGTTCCGTCGCCGTACGGCGTGACGGGCGTCTTCGCCGGCGAGACCGAAGCGGTGCACGAGCACACACTCGCCAAATGCTTCGAGCAATACGTCGTACCGATCAAGGGACAAGCCGACGTGCTCGTGTGCGGCGTTCCTTACATTATCGCCGTACAACGTGAACTCGTTTTTGAATCCGCTGCTCGTGCAAGTGATGGCGCAGGGATATCTATTCAATTTGTACCGCGGCATGCCGCTCGTGAAAAAAGGCGGGACGATCATCATCGCTCACCCGATGACCGATCAATTCGACAAAGAGCATCACGCGCCGTACATCGAATTCGTGCACGACGTACTCCCGCAAACGCGCGACGCGATGGCCATGCACAAAGACTTCGAGCCCAAGTTCGCGAAGAACCCGGCGTACATTCAAATGTACCGCACGGGTCACGCGTACCACCCGACGCACCCGTTCTTCATGTGGTACTGGGGCGAGGCCGGGCGGCAGCACGTCGGACGCGTGATCGTCGTCGGCGCGGACAACGAATACATCCCGAAGCTCTTCGGCTACGAGACGGCGAAGACGATGCAAGACGCGCTCGACATGGCGAAAGGCACCGCGCCGCGCACGCCGGAGATCCTCCTCATGCACGTCCCACCCATCGCGATGGGCGAAGTGACGTTGTGATGCGCACGGCGGTCCTCTCTCTGTTCTTGTTCGCGTGCGGCCCATACCCGCCCGGTAGCGACGCGGGCGCGCCGGCGGATGCAAGCCCGAAGGACACGAGCACGACGTGCGTCGGGGATTTTTCGAGCTGCACGTCGGCCTCCGTGTGTTGCACGCCGACCTTCACGTGCAACGCGGGGACGAAGGTCTGCCAGGCGGCGTGTCTCCCCATCGGCTCGCTATGCAATGGTGGGGACTGCTGCTCCGGCATCTGCAACGGAACATGTCAGTGACCGCGTCGAAAGACTGGAAAGAGAACATCGCTCCTGACGAGAAGGAACGCTTCGAGCGCTACGCGACGATCCTCGCGGATCTCCAGCGCGCGCGCGGCGGCAAGAGCCGCGCGCTCCACGCAAAGCAGCACGCCGGCCTCCGCGCCGAGCTCGAAGTGCTCGACGTGCCCGAGGAGATGCGCGTCGGCCCGTTCGCCTCGCCGAAGAAATTCGACGCGTACGTTCGCTTCTCGAACGGGAGCGGCGCGCGCGAGGCGGACGACAAACCGGATCTCCGCGGCCTCGCGATCAAAGTGCTCGGCGTGCCGGGGAAAAAGCTCATCCCGGGTCTCGAAGACGAGACGACGCAGGATTTCCTCTTCCTCAACACCGAATCGATCGCGTTCTCCAACGTCGACGACTTCGTCTTCTTCGCGCAGGCATCCACGTCGCCCGCGACGCTCCCCTTCAAGCTCTTCTTCCGCTTCGGCTTCGGCACGTTCTCGTTTTTGAAGAAGGCGCTCGCTTCGGCGAAGAAGATCGACTCGCTCGCGACGCAGACGTATTTCACCGTCGCGCCGATCCGCTTCGGCGATTACGCCGCGCGCCTCTCGCTCTTGCCCAAAGAAACGGGCGCGCCCGAAACGGAGACGAAGGTGCTCGGTGACGAGCTTCTGGCGCGATTGAAGAAAGCTCCGCTCGTGTGGGATCTCCGCGCGCAGCTCTTCGTGAGCGAAGAGAAAACTCCCATCGAAGATCCGTCGCGTACGTGGAGCGAGGCCGACGCGCCGTTCGTCACGCTCGCGCAATTGACGATTCACCCGCCCGGCGACGACGCGGAGAAGACGAGCGCGCTCGTCGAGTCGATGTCGTTCGATCCGTGGCACGCGCTCGCCGAGCTTCGCCCGCTCGGCGCGGTGATGCGCGCGCGAAACCCCGCTTATCGCGAGTCGACGAAGCAGCGCAAAGCGGCGCCCGAGCCTCGTTAGGTCAGAACGTACACTGCGTCAGCGGGAAGCCGTTGTCCGGGCAGCACGCGTGCACGGTGACGTTCCCGGTCATCTGGAGCGTCACGTTCTGATTCAGATCCTGTCCGCCGTCGCCGATGCCGGGTCCTTGCCAGTAACCCCAGTAGAAGGATGCGTCGGAGGCGCTCTCGCCGTGCAGTGCGACGGATGCGTCGGGGTTGAAGAAGAACGTCTGTGGATCGAGCACGCTCGGTTGACCGCCGTTCACCTTGACGGAGCACCACTGCAGGTAATCGCGAATGGTGAGCGTCAGTGTCGTCGAGGCATCCGATGCATCCGACCCCGTATCGTTCGGCGAGCCGTCGCTCGGCGAGCCGTCGTTCGTGGGGTTTCCATCGTTCGACGTGCCGTCTTTTTGGGTCGTCGTGTCGTTGGCCGCGTCCGTGGTTCCGCCGTCGTCGCCGGACGGTGAGGAGCTGCACGCAATGGCGATGGCAAAAGACGAGAGAACGAGCCCGAGAAGATAGGTTCGACGCATGAGGTGAGCATCCCACGCCGCGGGGCCGCGCGGGAACGCAATCTTCGCAGCGTTCTACGTTCACAGAACGCCGCAACCCGTGTGTTGACAAGTCATTGGAAAGCGTTGGAGAACGGCCGTCCCCGCATCCCATGAAGTACAACGGCCACACCAACGGGCACGGGCCGCACGGCGCGGGTTCGTTCATCGCGTCGAAAGACGCGCTCGACCCGCGCGTGCTCGTCTCGGGCAAACGCATCGTGCTGCTCGGCGGCACGGGATTCCTCGGGAAAATCTTCGCGAGTCTTCTCCTCTATCGATTCCCCGAGCTCGGTCGGGTCTACATGCTCGTGCGTAAGGGCAGCGCCGCGATCGAGCGAAGCGCGCTTCTACGAGACCATCGCGACGAGCGAGCCGTTGCGGCCGCTGCGCGACCGGTACGGGGACGGGTACGAGAAGTTCCTTCGCGAGAAGATCGTCCTCGATCGACGGCGACGTCGGGCAGCCGCTCTGCGGAATCGACCGCGACGCTGATCGACGAGCTCCGCGGGACCGATCGCGGCCGTCGTCAACGTCGCGGGCGTCGTCGACTTCAATCCGCCGCTCGACGAAGCGCTCGACGCGAACGCGTTCGGCGCGCAGAACCTCGTCGCGCTCGCCAAGGCGCTCGGCGACGCCGCGCTGATGCACACGAGCACGTGCTACGCGGCGGGCTTCCGCAAAGGCCCGATCCTCGAGGAGGATCCGTTCGTTCATCCGTTCCCGCGCTCCGAGGAGCTCGGACAACGAGTTCTGGGATCCGGATCGCGAATCGCCGACTGCCTCGACCTGATCGCGCAAGCGAAGCACCGCTGCGACGACGCATTTCGCCAGAGCGAGTTTCTCGAGAACGCGAAGAAAATCTTTTGTCGCGCGGCGAGCCGACGCGAGGGCGACGCGCTCGACGAGGAGCTCGCGAAGGTGCGCCGCAAGTGCGTCGCCGACAAGCCTCGTCGAAGCCGGCATCGAGCGCGCGGTGCACTGGGGCTGGCCCAACACGTACACGTACACGAAGAGCATCGGCGAGCAGATCATCGCGCGGAGCGGCATCCGCGCATCACGATCGCGCGCCCCGCGTGCTGCGAGACGACCATCGAGCTTCCCGTTCCCGGTTGGAACGAGGGCATCTCGACGTCGGTGCCGTTCATCTTCCTCGCGATGAAGGGACAGACGCACCTGCCGGGCGGCTCGCGACGCGTCCTCGACTTCATCCCGACGCGACATGGTCGCGCCGGGATGATCCTCGCGCTCGCCGAGCTCCTCGAGGGAACGCAAGCGCCGCTCTACCAATTCGGCGCGAGCGACATGAACCCGTGCACGCCGGCGCGCTTCGGCGAGCTCATCGGCCTCTACAAGCGGAAGCAGCTACCAGAAGAAGGGCGGCAACCCGCTCGTCAACTTCGTCCAAGCGCACTTCGAGCCCGCGGTCGTCCGAGGACACGATCGAGAAGATCGGCGCGCCCGCGTCGCGCGCGCGGCACGCGACGCTCGTCGACGGCGCTGAAGATGCGCCGGTTCCGATGGCGCAGCCCGCGGCGCAAAGCGCTCGACGACTGGCGAAGGACAGAAGAAGATCGCCGACCTCCTCCGCCTCTTCGCGCCGTTCTCGGGCGAACACGCTCGGCCCGTTCGCGTGCGCGAACGCGCGCGCGGCCTACGCGCGGCTGCCGGCAGAATACAAGCGAAGTCTCCAGTGGACGCCCGGAGACGATCGACTGGGCCGACTACTACGTCGACATCCACATGCCCGCGCTCGAGAAGTGGATCCTTCCCGAGATGGAGAAGCGCATGGTGCGCGAGCCGAAGGCGCTCGCGCGCGCACGAGACGCTCGCGACGCTCGTCGACGAAATGGCGGACCGCCACGCGCACGCCGTCGCGCTCGTCATCTCGAGCGGCGGAGACCGACGGGCTCTTCTCGCGCATCACGTTCGACGACGTGCGCGCGCGTCGCAACGCGGTCGCGGCGCGCTCTCGCGAGCACGGGCGTCAAGCAAGGGCGATCGCGTCGTGCTCTCCGCGAAGAACCACCCGGACTGGGCGATCGCGTATTTCGGAATCGTGCGCGCGGGCGCGACGGCCGTGCCGGTCGATCCGGAGATCGACGCCGCGGCGCATCGCGAACATCGTCCGCGAGAGCGGCGCGAAGGTCGCGCTCTTCGATGCGCACGTGCGCGAAAAGCAGATCGACGCGTCGACGGTGATCGATCTCCACGACGATCGCCGCGAGGCGACGCGTCGCGCCGCCCGAGGTCGACGTCGCGGAGAGCGATCGTCGCGAGCCTCATCTTCACGAGCGGCACGACGGGCAAACCGAAGGGCGTGATGCTCACGCACAAGAACTTCGCGTCGCTCATCGCCGCGCTCGCGCCGATCTTCCCGCTCCACCACGGCGACCGCGTGCTCAGCGTGCTGCCGCTGCATCACACGTTCGAGTTCTCGTGCGGGCTGCTCCTGCCGTTCTCGCGCGGCGCGCGCGTGCATATACGTCGACGAGCTCAACGCGCGATCGCCTCACGCGCGCGCTCGAAGCGGGCCGCGCCACCGCGATGGTCGGCGTCCCCGCGCTCTGGCAGCTCCTCGAGCGCCGCATGCGCTCGCAGGTCGACGCGCGCGGGCCCGTCGTGAAGGCCGCGTTCGATTTCGCCGGCGAGCGCGAACCGCGCGCTCGGCAAGCACGCTCGGCGTCGACGCCGGGAAAGCTCTTGTTCGGCGCCGATCCACGCCGCGCTCGGCGGATCGCTCCGAATACCTCATCTCGGGCGGCGCCGCGCTCCCGAAAGAGACGCAGGAGCTCTTCCTCGGGCTCGGGCTTCCGCTCACGCGAAGGCTACGGCCTCACCGAAGCCGCGCCCGTGCTCACCGGTCGCAAGCCCGTCGCCGAAGACGCGCCGGGTCACGTCGGCAAAGCCGATCCCGGGCGTCGAGATCAAAATCGACTCGCCGGACGAGAGCGGCGTCGGCGAGGTGCTCGCGCGCGGACCCAACGTGATGCCGGCTACACCGACGACGAGGCCACGGCGCGCATGCTCGACGACGACGGCTGGCTCAACACGGGCGATCTCGGCAAGCTCGACAAGCGCGGGCAGCTCTCGATCGTCGGACGCATCAAGGACGTCATCGTCACGGCGACGGGCGAGAACGTGTACCCCGACGACGTCGAGCGCGCGCTCGGCGAGGTCGACGGCATCACGGAGCTCGCGATCGTCGGCGTCGCATCGCCGCAAGGGCGGCGAGCGCATCGCGTGTCTCGCGGTGCCGAAGCGCGCGGACTCGATCGCGCCGCCGGAGAGCTCCGATGGATCGCGCGACTCGCGCATCGATCGCGAAGAGACGCTCAAGCCGCTTCGCGCCGCGATCTCGGCGCTGCCGTATCACCAGCAGCCCGCCGTCGTTCACCTCTACGACGCGCCGCTTCCGCGCACCGCGACGCGCAAAGTGAAACGCAAAGAGGTGCAAGGGATCCTCGAGCGCATCATCGCTCGCGACGACGACGCCCGACGACGCGGACTCCGAGCTCGGTCCGGTGCGCGTCGCCATCGCCGCGGTCGCCGGTCGCCCCGCGCGCGAGATCACGACGCACACGTCGCTCCAGGGCGATCTCGGCTTCGACTCGCTCATGCTCACCGAGCTCCTCGACGCGCTCGAAGCGCGCGGCCGCGTGATCGATCCGAGCGCGCTCCAAGCGTGCCACAGCGTCGAAGACGTCGAGCGCCTCGTACGAGCGCCGCGCACACGAAGTTCGTCCGCAAAGCACGAAGTCGCACGCGAACGATCGAGGGTCGCGAGCGAAAAGGCATCGACGATTTGCGCTTGCCGCCGCAAGTCCAGGAAGCCGCGAAGCGCTTCATCGGCAAGCTCGCAAGACGCCTTCTACGGCAAGTGATGAAGCCGCGCGTCACCGGGCGCGCGTTCATTCCGCACAACCGCAACGTGATCGTCGTCGCGAATCACGCGAGCCACCTCGACATGGGCTTCGTGCGTCACGCGCTCGGCACGTACGGCGAGGACATCGTCTCGCTCGCCGCGCAGGACTATTTCTTCGACCACGGGATCAAGCGCGCGTTCTTCGAGAACTTCACGAACCTCGCCGCGATCGATCGCAAAGGCGGCGCGCGCGCGAGCTTGCGCCAGGCCGCGAACATCATCGAGCAAGGCAAGACCGTGCTCGTGTTCCCCGAGGGAACGCGAAGCGATTCGGGCGACATTCAGGAGTTCAAATCGCTCGTCGGCCACCTCGCGCTCACGCACGGCGTCGACATCCTGCCCATTTACTTGAGCGGGACGTACGAGGCGATGCCGCGCGGCGCGAGCGTGCCGCTTCGTCGCGAGATCGGCGCGCGCATCGGGCCGCCGCTCTGCATCGCGGATTTGCGGCGCATCACGGCGGACAAATCGTCGTCGGAGGCCGCGCGCGAAGTGGCGCGCCTCGCGCGTGAAGCGCTCCTCGCGCTCCGCGACGGACGCGTCTTCGATCTCGCGCGCGGCGAGACGCAAGAGAGCGCCGACGCAAAACACCCGCTCGTCTCGCTCTTCGAAGAGCTCGAAGAAAAATTCCTGCCCGGCGCGGTCGACAAACCCGTCTCGTTCTATTTCACGCTCGGCTCGGACGATTTCTCGAAGTGGACGTTGCGCGTCGACCCCGCGCGCTGCGAAGTGAAGATCGGAAAGCCCGACGGCGGCGTCGCCGATTGCGTCCTCAAGACGACGCCGGAGATCTTCACGCGCATCGTCCGCGAAGCGTACGTGCCGGGCGTCGCGGAGTTCATGTCCGGCGCGGTGAAGAGCAACGACGTCGGGCTCCTGCAGACTTTCCAAAAAGTATTTCAGCTCGGCTGAGATGCGAGCGCCGTTCGCAGCCCTCGCGGCCGTGCTCGTCGCGTGCGGCGCGCGTACCGCCCTCTACGATCCCGAAGACGCGAGCGTCCTCGATGCGAGTCACGACGCGCCACTCGACCACGCGATGCATCGCTCGATGCGTTCGATGCGCCGCCCGACGTCCCACCCTCCTCGCCGCTCTGCGCGTCGCCCGACTCGGGCGCACCGACCACCGTGTGCACCGTCGACGTCCACGTCGGCGCGATTACGCCGTCGATGGGCACGTGCTTCGTCGACACGGTCGTGCACGAAGGCGACGACGGCTTCGTGAACTTCGCATGCAACGGCGATCCGTCGACGTGGGCCGGCGCGAAATTCGCGAAGGGCGAATTCCTCGGGAGCGTGAAAGGCACGATCGTCGATGTGTGCACCGGCACGACGTTTCCATGGTCGGACGGATGCACGTGGGCGAGCGCCCAGCGCATCACCGGCGATCTCGACAGCGGCACGCTCTCGTTCACGTACGAGGAGACCCCCATCGAGGGCGGCCCGTGCGAGCCCCCGTGCAGCGCGCAAGGCACGATCCTCGTGAAATGAATTGAGCGTGCCAAAGGCACGCGAAATGACTCTTGCTGGGAAGTGCGGCGCAGTCGCACGTTCCCAACCGTGCTAAGACGCGGGCCGTGAAGTACCTCGTCACCGGCGCGACCGGATTTTCGGGCACGCACCTCGTCACGGCGCTGCGCGCGCGCGGCCACGAGGTCGTCGCGTTCTCTCGCACAGGCCAGGTGCGCGGAGACATTCTCGACGGCGAGAGCGTCGCGCGCGCCGCCGCAAGGATGCGACGGCGCGTTCCACTGCGCGGGCATCGTCTCGCGCGACGAGCACGACGCGGAGAAGCTCTATCGCGTTCACGTCGAGGGGACGAAGACGATGCTTGCATCATGCAAGCAATCGGGTGTGAAGCGCGTGGTCGTGGCGTCATCGAGCGGCACGATCGCCATCAGCGAAGACCCCGATCACATCTCCACCGAGTCGGACGAGACGCCCATCGGGATCATCGCGCGCTTTCCGTATTACCGGCGCAAGCTCTTCGCGGAGCGCGCCGCGCTCGCAATGAACGAACCGGGCTCGTTCGAAGTCATCTGCGTGAACCCATCGCTGCTCCTCGGCCCCGGTGACGAGCGCGGCTCGTCGACGGAAGACATCCGACTCTTCCTCGAAGGCCGCGTCCCCGCCGTGCCGCCCGGCGGCGCGAGCTTCGTCGACGCGCGCGATGCAGCCGAGGGCATGATCCTCGCGATGGAGCGCGGCACGCCCGGCGAGCGCTACTTGCTCACCGCGTGCAACATCACGCTCCGCGAGTTCTTCGGACGCGTCGCGCGCATCGCGGGAGTGCGGCGCCCGTCATCCCGATGCCGCGCGCGCCGCACCTCGCGCGCGCCGGCGCGACGCTCGTCGATCGCGCGCTTCGTCGCATCGGCGCGAAGCTCCCCGTCGATCCCGTGAGCCTCGAGATGGCGCACTACTTCTGGTACGCGTCGAGCGCGCACGCCGAGCGCGATCTCGGGTGGACGCACCGCGATCCCGAACGAGACGCTCGCCGACACGGTGCGCGATCTCCGCGCGCGCGGCGTCGTGTGGCCCGAGCCCGGCTCGAATCACGAAGCGCACGCGTGAACAAACCGCTCCTCGTCGTCAACCCGAAGTCGGGCGGTGGTCGCACGAGCGGCGTGATCGCGGAGCTCCGCGCGACGATCGAGCGCAAGCTCGGCGAAGTCGACGTGGTGCTCACCGAGCGCAGCGGTCACGCGATCGATCTCGCGGAAGCCGGCGCGCGCGAGGATCGCGAGCTCGTCGTCGCCGTCGGCGGCGACGGCACGTTCAGCGAGGTCGCCAACGGCGTGCTTCGCGCGAAGAAGAAGACGCGCGTCGCGTTCATCGGCCAAGGCACCGGCGGCGATTTCCGCAAGACGCTCGGCATCGAGCACCGCCTCGACAAATACCTCGACGCGATCGCATCGAAGCACGAGCGCACCATCGACGTCGGCCACGCGCGCTTCCGCGGACGGAGCGGCGAAGAGGAGCACTACTTCGTGAACATCCTCTCGGCCGGCATGGGCGGGCTCGTCGACGAATACGTCGCGACCGGCTCGCGCGCGCTCGGCCCGACGGCCGCGTACTTCGTCGCTTCGATGAAGGCGCTCCTTCGCGGCGCCCCGGCCACCTGCGATGTCACGGTCGATGGCGAGACGAAGGAAGCTCCGCTCGTACATGATTGCAGTCTGCAACGGCCAGTACTTCGGCTCCGGCATGCACGTCGCGCCGATGGCGAAGATCGACGACGGCCGCTTCGAGGTGGTCTCGATGGACGCGCCGAGCAAGCTCGCCTTCGCGCGCTTCTCGCAACAAATCTACGACGGCGAGCACCTGAGCTCCCGGGCGTCTCGCATTTCTCGTGCGAGCGCATCGAGATCGACCTCGAGAACGAAGACGCGCGCGAAACGTTCCGCCTCGACGTCGACGGCGAGCCGCTCGGCGGTTTGCCACTCTCGATCGAAGTGATGCCCGCCGCGCTCGTCGTTCGCGCGTGAGCGAGATGCTAACGTGAGAGGATGCGCTGGGCTTTCTTCGCTTGGGTCCCTGTCGTCTCGCCGCTCGTCGCGTGCAGCATCGATTCGTCGCTGACGTGCGGGTCGAGTTGTAGCGACGCCGATGCCGTCGATGTCACCGTCACGGACGCGCCGACGGACGCTCCGACGCAGGACGCGCAGAAAAGCGACGCGCCCATCCCGACGGACAGCTCCACCGACGCGCCCGTCGACTCGCCGCTCTTCGCGGATGGACCGTGCACGACCACCTGCCCCTCCGGAACGACGTGCAACGGCGCCTTCTGCGAAGTGCCCCAAGGCATGTCATGCACGTCCGCCATCTCGACCGCCGGCGGGAGCGGCGCGCTCGATGGGAAGGTTTGCAGCGGCACCGGCCCCACGATCACGACCACGTGCTCGTCGCCGATGACCGCGAGCGCGAGCTTCGTGAAATTCACGTCGGGCGGCGACCCTTGGAACGTGACCGTCAAGGCGGTGAACGGTCCACTTCGAAATCGAGGTGATGGACACCAGCTGCACGACTGGCACCGCTTGCTACGACCTCGCCTCGGGCGCCTCGACGGTCATCGTCGTGCAGCGAAATACGCTCATCGCGATCGTGAATGGGTCGTCGTGCACGACGTGGCAGATCAACTACGCGTCCAAGTGACGCTCACGGCAAACCCGTGCCGGGCGGGTTGTTCGCGCACCAATCGATGCCGGCCTGAGCGGGCACGGCGGACGGCGCGTCCGTCGGCGGCGTCGTGAACGGCGGATTGTCGAAGTCGAACAAGTCGAGCATCGGCCACGCGTTGGCGTCGCGCACGGTCATCGCGGGAAGATCGAACCGATTCTCGATGAAGCGCGTGATGCTCGTGTGATCCGTCACGAGGTGGCTCACGTATCCTTTCTTCGCGAACGGTGACGCGACCATCAAAGGAACGCGAACGCCGTATCGATCGTACGCATAATCCGTCACGGTGAAACCGTCCGGTACGCACGCTTTCGGCGGCGGCACGTGATCGTAATAGCCGCCATGCTCGTCGTAGGTTTGGATGAAGACGGTTTGCATCCAAACGGTGGGATTCGCCATCAGCGCCGAGAGAACGGACGCGCTGAGCTGCTGGCCTAGTTGCATGTTCGTCGGCGGGTGCTCGTCGTCTTGTCCCGAGCCGCTGAAGTTCGGATCGAGGATGGCAAGGTCCGGGAGCGTATCGTTCGCGACGTCGGTGAAGAAGTTGCTCATCGCGGTGCCGGTGTATTGCGGCCCGAACGCGATCGCGAACGACGTGCTGCCCGCGTAATAAATCTGCCAAGTCCGCCCCGCGGTATCCATCTCGTTGACGATCTTGTTCTCGTTGAGCGGCGGCGTATCGGGCGTCTTCGTGCGGCCCCACGCGGTCGCGCCGTAGAAGAAGAACCGATTCGGCCACGTCGGCCCGAGGAGCGACGAGAAGTGGCGGTCGCTCATCGAAAACGTTTTGGCGACCCAATAGTAATAAGCCAAATCGTTTTCGTCGTAATAACCCATGACGCGCGCGCCGCCCGGGTCGTTCGTGATGACGAATCCGTCCATGGCGCCGTCGTCGTATTGCAAATGAACCGGGCCCCAATCGTGATTGGTGTCGGCGATGCAATATCGCGTCTCGTGATAGCGATGTACGTCGCTCACGGGAGGACCCGGCTCCGGGTTCGAGTACGTCTCGTCGGCGACGTCGACGTTCTTGACGCCGACCGCGGGCAGCTTCGAAAAGTACGAATCGAAGCTGCGATTCTCCATCATCAAGAAGACGATGTGCTTGAACGGGAGCGCGTCGCCGTGAGGCACGTTCGGGCCGACGGTCTTCGTCGTGAGATCGCCCGGAGCAAACGCGCACGCGAGCCGATCGTCGCCGTGGAGGTCGTACGCGGGCACTTGGCTGACGTCGATCACGACGTCGACGGACGCGTCGGTCGCGTCTGTCGCGTCGATCGAGGCGTCACCGCCGTCGGGCGCCCCGTTCGAATCGCCGCCGCACCCGAGCGCGCAGAGCAAGGCGCACTTGGTGATCTTAGAAGTGATAGTCGACATCGTAGCTCACGCATTGATCGGAGCCGGGCTGGTCGACGCGAACGAAGATGTCCGCCGAGTCGTCCACTCCCGTGCAGTTGATTTGAAGCGTCATCGCCGAAGTGCCGTTCGTGCAGCACCCGTTCGTGCCCGCGGGCGACGTCGCGGACGTTCCGTTCGTGCAGCTCTGCACCTCCGTCGCGCCATCGACGCAGAGCGCGAACGCGCACGCTCTGAGCCCGCTCGCGTGCATCGTGATCGTCGGATCGACGGAGCAGCCGAACGTGTCCGTGCCGCGGAATCGAAACCAGTCGGCGTCGTTCGTTCCAGACGACACGCTCGAGAACGTGGAGCCGCTGCCGTCGCAATCGTCGATGGTGCCGAGAAAGCTCGCGAGGACTTCTTTGTCGTTCGGCTCGTTCGTCTCGCTGGAGCACGTGAGATGCGGCGGCGGCGCGTCGACGTCGGCGTCGCCCGCGCCATCGATCGCAGCTTCGGTTTGCGCGTCGCTCGCGTCGTCGTCCGAACCGGCGTCACCCGTCGCGCCGCCGCTTCCGCAGCCGAGCAGGAGCACCATCGTCCCCGTCAGCGCTTTGACAGCGATCCCCACGCTTGCAATCTACATGAGATCGCGATGGCGCGCTTCGATCGCGGCGACGAGCGCGCGCTGCGATCTCGACAAGCCGATCTTCGGACGCACGGCGCGAATCAAACGCACGGCGTGTTTCACGTCGTCCGCGCGACCTTCCGCGACGAGCACGCCCGTCACGATGGCCGCGGATCGACCGTGACCCGCGGCGCAATGGACGTAGACGATCCCTTCGTGCGCGCGAATGCGCTCGATGATCGCCCACGCCGCATCGACGTCCGTGGGCGCCGAGCCGTCGAGCGTGGGGAGACACATGTATTCTGCATCTTTCGGGCGAACGCCCGGAAACTCCGACGTGAGATCCACGATCAGCGTCACGCCGGGCGGGAGCTCGCTCGCGCGAAGCGGACGACGCCCGAGAAAGAGGCGCGGCCTGATCTCGTGATGCCCAGCCTCACCGCCAAAGCGAAGCGCGAAGAGCACGAGCCAAGCGAAGACGAGGTACGGCGCGAGCACGACGATCGAAACCGGGTGCAGCTCGCCTCGCGCGTTTTTTCCGAACGCGTGCGGCCCCGCGCCCGCGTACGACGCCGCGACGACCGCGAACGTGACCATCGGCCACGCGAGCAGCACCGAGCTCGTCGCGCCCCACGCGCACGCGCCCGCAATGACGGCAAACGCCGCGACGAACTTCGGCTCGAGACGCGCCATGGATCACGAAAGCTTCGCGTAGAGATGGGAGTCGCGCCACACGCCGTCGATGCGCACGCGGTGACGTATCGTTCCTTCGCGAACGAAGCCGAGCTTCTCGATCACGCGCATCGACGCGGCGTTTTCCGTGTCGCAATGACACGCGAGCCGGTGAACCTGCACGGTGCCCAGCGCGAGCTCGATCATCAGCGCGCCGAGCTCCGTGGCGAGCCCTTTCCGCCAATGACGGCGCAAGAGGTAGATGCCGAGCTCGGCTTGTTCGTGCTCGACGTTCGTGATCATCACGCGCGCGAAACCAAGCGCCTCGCCGGTCGCGCGGTCGTCGACGGCGAGCGCGTAGGCGGTCCGCGGCGATGCGCTCTGCGCCGCGATGGATCCTTCGACGAATTCCGTCAGCGCCTCGCGCGTGCGTGCGGTCCAGTGCACGAATCGCACGACCTCGGGATCGCTCGCGAGCTCGAGAAGCGTTTCGACGTCGCGCGGCTGAAGCTCGCGCACCCGCGTGCGACGTCCGGCGATTTCGACGACGCTGATCGAGTTCACGAAGTGATCGTAGTGCAATCATTCTGACCAGCGCTGTTCAATCGCTTGAACGAATCGTTCAAACGCGAGCACGGGATTTCTCGCGTTTTCGAGCGCGCGTGCAAGGGCACGAAACCTGCGATGCGGCGGCGACATGTTCGGACGATTTGCAATCTCCATGGCCGCGCTGGGCTTGTTCGCGTGCAGCGCAAGCACCACGAGCACGACTCCACCGCCGGACTCCGGTGAGCCCGCGGCCGACGCCAGCGTGCCGCCGATCGAGGCGGGGTCGCCCGAAGCTTCGAGCAACGAGGCAGCCGCGGTCGACGCAAGCGATGGCTCGTCGGGCATTCACTTCTCGGGCACGCCGAAGATCATGGCGTTCGGCGACTCCATCACCGCCGCGACGTGCTGGCGTGCGCGGCTCTGGGAGAAGCTCGAGACGAACGGGTACACGAATTTCAAAATGGTCGGCTCGCAGAGCTCGAGCGGCAACTGCAGCGACACCAAGTACGACGGTCACAACGAGGGCCACTCCGGCTACCTCGTCGTCAACATCGCGAACGAAGAGCCGAATGGCGAGATGGATTCGTGGTTCTCCGCGAATCCACCCGACATCCTCCTCATGCACATCGGCACGAACGACGTGTGGAACAAAATCGCGACGACGACGATCCTCGACGCATACGGCGTCGCCATCGACACGCTGCGCAAGTACGCGCCCAACGTCGTCATCTTGCTCGCGCAGATCATCCCGATGGCGCCGTCCAGTTGCTCTTCGTGTGCGGGCGGCGTGCAACAGCTCGACGCCGCCATCCCCGCTTGGGCGGCGCAGAAGAGCACTACGAGCTCGCCGATTTTCGTCGTCGATCAATGGACGGGATTCAACGACTCCACCGACACGGCCGACGGCGTCCACCCGAACGAAACGACGGGCTCGCAAAAGCTCGCCGACAAGTGGTACGCCGCGCTGACGCCGATGCTGTGAATCACTTCAGGTTGACCGCGTAGAGCGTCGGGTCGCCTTGGCGTAGCTCGAGCAAGTGGTTCGCGGGGACGTTCGTCCACGTGTCGATCGTGTGCGCTTGGTTCGACCAGGTCACTTGGATCTTGTCGACCGCGCCGCACGCGCCGAGCCCGAAGAAGAGCACGCCCGGATCGTCGCTCTCCGAGCCGATGCCGTGTGCGCCGAGCATCTGCTGCGTCTGTGCGACGCCGTTCACCGTGACCGTCACGCTCGCGCCGATGCCCATGTGATTCGTCGCGCCATCGGTCGCGGCGAGCCTGACCTCGAGCCACTTCGAGTGCTCGGAGGCATCGTTCGTGAAGATGTGGACCTCGGGCACTTTGTATCCGGCGAAGCCCGGGTCCTTCCCGCTGATGCGCGCTCCAGCCCGTCGCGCAGTCGCGATACAAGCTGCCACGTACGACCACGTCGAGATCGCCGTCGCGATCGTAGTCCGCGATCGCGAGGCCATCCATGCACGGAAACATCATGCCCCACGCCTGCGCGAGATCTTGGAACGTGCCGTCGGACTGTTGCACGAAGAGATGACCGTACTGATACGCGTAGTCGCTTCCGCCGGTGAGAACGTCGGTGCGTCCGTCGTTGTCCATGTCGACGAGCGACGCCTGCTGGATGCCTTCGTTCCACCCGAGCGGATCGAGGTGCGGGAACGTGATGCCGTTTTGCGCGCCGGGGACGCGCTCGAGATCGATGGCGCCACCCGTTTGCGTTTTGTTGAGCAGCACCTGCGGCGGATCGGTCGCGTTGCCCGCCCACCAGTGGCGAATCGTTCCTTGGAAGACGTCGGGCTTGCCGTCGCCGTCGATGTCGCCGCACGCAGCGGAGAAATTGTTTCCGTTCGCCATCGCGGGCGCGTCGCTCCAGCCGAGCTGCCAGTAGCTGTCGACGGGTTGCGGGCAGCTGATTGCGGGCTTCGCCGCGCCCGCGCAGTACGCGTCGCTCGCGTGCGCGGTGCAGTAACAGAGGAAGTACTCGTTGTCGTGGTAGTCGACGATCGTGTCGCCGTCGAAGCCGCCGGGCTGGGCGACGCGCGCGAAGTTGCCGGCGCCGTCGTTGTGCCAGAGCACGTTCGACTCGCCGCCGTACGTGCTGACGAGCAGCTCGGGGTAGCCGTCGCCGTCGACGTCGCACGCGACCGCGCCGAACGACGGGCGCGAGTTCGTCCCCTGAAGGATGCTCGCGTTCGATCCCGAGTTGATCATCTCGAGCCCCGCGGGCTGCGTGATGTTCGAGAACGTCCCGTCGCCGTTGCCGTGAAACAGCTGCGCCTGCGATCCAATCTCGATGCCGCTGATTCCGTTTTTGTACCAATACGTGAGCAGCAGATCGACGGCGCCATCACCGTCCACGTCGGTGAACACGGTCTGCGTGTCGTCGGTCTCCGTCGACGCGCTCGGATCGGATTGCGGCGCGAACGCGAAGTGACCGTGACCGTCGTTGATCAGGATCTCGTTCTTGTCTTGATTGAACGACGAGATCTTGTCGGTGTTGGCCGGGTCGTAGTTGATGCCGGAGAACGCGTCGATGTTGCCGTCGTTGTCGACGTCGGCGAACGACACGAGCTGCGTCATTCGATATTCGGTCGTCGAGGCGTCGCGCGTTTGAAAGAGCCCGCTCTTGGTCGTCTCGTCGACGAACGTGCGACCGCCGCTCGCCGCGGGGCGGTTCATCAAAACGAGCACGTCCGGCGTCGCGCTGCCCACGGCGCCGCGTTTGTCCGCCGCGCCCGAGAGGAGCACGAGGTCGGGGTAGCCATCGTGATCGAGATCGACCGATAGAAACCGCTCATCGCGGTCGTCGACAAACCGAACTGCTCCGTCGCGTCGGTGAAATGCGAAGGCTGCTCGGCGTGTGCGTCGCACTGACCCGCCGTGGCCGGCGCGAGCACGGTGAGCGAGTAGTTTCCTTCGTCGATCACCGTTCCGGGCTGCGGGCCCGCGTCGGCGGGAGGCGCGCTGTTCGAGCACCCGAACAAAAGCAAAAGCGATGCGACGGAGCCGAGCGCGCCGAGTTTGAGCATGAGCAACGTTAACCGCGGCTCGGTGGGCCTGGTCGTTACATCGCGTTACTTGTCGGCGGACACGACGAGCGTGAATGGCTCGCCGCCGAGCGAGTACGCCGAACCGCCGAGCACGACGCGCACGGGTTTTTGCGGGTCGTCCTCGACGAGCGCGCGGAGCCGGTGGAGCGTCACGCGGATGCGGTTGCCATCGCGAAGCGGGTGAAAGGCGCGGCGCTGCCAGACCTTCTCGGCGAGCTCTTCGAACGTCGCCGTGCCGCCGCTACGCGCGAGGACCTCGAGCACCTGCGCGAGGAGCGCGTGCCGCGCGAACGACACGCGCCTTCCATCGGGCAGCCACGCGACGCGACGCCGAGCGTCGAGCCCCCATCCTCGCCTGTGCGGCGCGCTCGCGTTCACGCGGATGACGCCCACGCGTGCGCGAGCACGCGCAACATCGAGGACGCGCACGTCGACCGCGTCGAGCACGGCGGCCGAATCGCCGAATAGCGCACGCGCGCGCCGCGCCGCGCACGGAGCGACGTCATCGGCGAACGCGATCTCCTCGAGCGCGGCGAAGTCGATCGCGTTTTCGTTCGCAAGCGCATCGAGAGCGCGCGCTTCCGTCTCGAAGCGCGGCGACGTCATCGACGATGCCTTCCGCGCGATGGCGCGCGCTTCGGCGAGCGCGCCGTGCGCGTCACCCGCGGCGAGCTGCGCTTCGGCGAGGAGCTTGCGCGCTTCGCACTCCCGCACGCCCCACCCATGCGACGCCGCGAGATCGACGGCGGATTGCGCCGCCTTCGTCGCGTCGTCACCCGCGACGAGCGCATCGGTCGCGAGGATCATCGAACGCACGATCATGCCCTCGACGTCGACGGCGTGCGGCGTGTCGTGCGGCGCGCCCCACGACGCGCGTCGAAGCGCGCGGCGCAGCGTGAGCAAGCTCGCTGCGACCGAGCCTGTCGGCGACGCGTCGAAATCGAGCGGCGCTTCTTCGCGCACCGCGCGCGCGAGATCGAGCCGCTCGTGTGCGTCGACGCACCACGCATGCACGAGCGGATTCTGGATGCGCGTCGCTGCGAGCAGCTGATCGAGATCGCGCACGACGTCGGCGAACGCACCCGCGGCGATCCGGCGGTCGACGTCCAAGAGACGCGCGATGCTGTGGTACGTCGTTCCATCCGACGGCGAGCCGCGAAGGAGGCGCTCGAGAATGCGGCCGGCCTCGTCGAGCTTGCCGCGCGCGATGGACAGGTTCGCGATGCCGTCGAGCTGCACGTACGAAGCCCGCAGCTGATCGTCGACGTCGAGCGTCTCGCGACCGGCCGTGAGCTCGACGTGCGCGCGTTCGAGATGGCCGCACTCCATGAACGCGGCCATGCGGTAATACCGCACGAAGAAATCGAGCGGTCCGCCGAGGATTTCTTCGCCGAGCGGGCTCTCGAGCGGCGCGCCGCGTGCGAGCGCGGTGCGTTCGAGCATGCGGATCGCGTCGTCGACGCGCGAGGCCTCCGCGAGCCAAAACGACCACAGCGCATGGGCGAGCGCGCGCGTCGGATCGTCGATCGATCGCACGTGCTCGATCGAAATCGAGCCCGCGCTGCGGACCGGCGTGAACGCGCGCCGCCATCGCGCGCTCGAGCGATGCCCAAAACGCGATGCGCTCGTCGCCGTGTCGCTCAGCGGCCTCGCACAGCTCGCCCGCCGCGACGACCGCTCGCGGCACTTGCCCCTCCATCGAAAGCGCACGCACCCAAAGGAGCCGATCGCGAAGCGCGTCGGGCGGCGGCTCGTCGAGGACGGTGGTGATCTTCACGTCCGCGAGCTGCATCGCCGTGCGCAGCTTGAACGAACCGAACGCCGAGCCTTCGCACGGCGCGAGGAGCTTCCACAAAGTTGGCGCGTGTCCGGCGTGCAAGATGGCGTCGAACGACGTGCGGCAAATCGCGAGCGCGCGCTCTCGGTCGCGCGCCTTCAGCGCGAGACGGAGCGCCTCGAGCGCGTCGGCGTCGCCGCCCGAAGCGAGCGCGGCGATCGTCCGCGTGCTCTCGCGAGCGCTGTCGCCGCCGACGATCGTCGCGACGAGGTCGCGCGCTTCGTCGTGAAGTCGATACCCGCCGGCGACCGCCTCGACCAAACCGCGACGCACGAGATGATCGACCGCGCCGCCGACCTTGCCGCCGACGCTCTCGCGAAGCGCGCTCGTCGAGATCGGGCGCTCGACGACGGAGAGCGTCGCGAGCACGCTCTTTTCTGCGTCAGAGGCGTGCGCGTCGCTCTGCTTGCTCGCGAGCGTGCGCGCCTTCCACGGCGAGCCGCCGGCTTCGCGCGCGATCGCCGCGGCGCGCGCCGCGGGCATCTTCGGATCGACGATGCGCGCGAGCTTCGCGAGGTGCGTCTCTCGCAGCGGATCGAGTCGAACGATCTGACCAGCGAGCTCGGGAGCATCGGGCGCCACGCGGCTCGTCGCGATCCACACCGCGCGCCGCGCGTACCGCGCGATGGCGACGAGTAGCGAGGTCGCTTCGACGATCGCGTGATGCACGTCTTCGAGGACGATCAACGCCGCGCGAGTCTCTGCGAGATCGATCGCGTCCATCGCGAGGTCGTTGCCGCCGTGCGACGCGACGTGTCCGAGCGCCCGGATCACGTCGGCGATCGTCTGACGAAACGGTTCGGTCGCGTTCGCGCGGATCATCACGGCGCGCCCCGCGCGATCCGGAAACACGTCGCGCACGGCGGCCGACGCGAGCGCGGTTTTCCCGAGCCCGCCTGCGCCGCACAAAACGACGAGCGGCCCGCGCCGCGCCGCCGCTTTGATCGCCCGCAGCTCGTCGCGGCGCCCGACGAACGTCGCCGGTGCGTTCGGCACACGCCAAACGAGCGGCACCGAGCCGTGTCTCTTCGCGGGCATGTAACGCAATGTAACGACCTAGCCGCCGAATTGCGCACTACGAATTGGTGTGTGGCCTTCCGAACGTTTGCCGATTGGACGATCCCTCAAGCGCCGCGCGCATCGCGCGACGTCACGCGCCTTCGCTGCATCGGTCGCCTCGACGACGATGACGTCGCGGAGATCCTCGCGTTGCGTCACTTGCGCGAGCTCGTCCTCGAGGGCATCAGCCAATTCCCTTCCGCGCTCTCCCGCCTCGGCGATCTTCGTTCGCTGACGATCAATGCGCGCGGCGAGGACGGGATCTCCGAGCTACCGAACCTCGCGGGTCTCGTCGCGCTCCGCACGCTGCGCGTCCGCGCGCGAAGAATCGCCGCGCTTCCGGATTCGCTCTCGGCGCTTCGCAACCTCGTCGAGCTCGACGTGCGTCACAGCGGTTTGCGCGCGCTGCCCGCGAGCTTGATGGAGCTCCCGAAGCTTCGTCGCATCCTCGTCGCTCGCGAAGACGCGAGCTGACTTCTACGTCGATCACGCGACGAATCTTCCTCACGAAATCGGCCTAAAACAGGGTGCTACAGCTCTTGCGCGGGCGATTTGTCGCTTTAGCTTCTAAGAGTGAAAACCATTTCGCTGCTTGTCGTTGGGCTCGCGCTCGCTTCGATTCACTGCTCGGAGACTTCGAACAAACCCACCACAGAAACGATTCCGGAGACGGACACATCCGCTCCCGTCGTGCTCAAAGGTCACGTCGACAAAGGCGATGATGCGGTCGTCCTCGTGCGTTCGAGCGAAATGATTTGCACCGGCACGGTCATCGCGCCGACGTACGTCCTCACCGCCGCCCACTGCGTCGCAGCGAACGGCGATCTTCGAACGCACCCGGTTCACGCGGCCGGAATCAAGGTCGCGCGTTTTCACGTTCCCGATGGCGCGATCGAAGAGACCGAGAGCCATATGTGGCGTCATGACGTCGCGGTTCTCGAGCTCGCGCGGGCGACATCCATCACGCCCATCCCGATCAACTTCGACACGAACGCGGCGGACGCGATCGACACGATTCGCACCGTCGGTTTCGGCAAATCGGGAACGTACGCCGACGACAGCGGCATCAAACGCAACGGCGTCGCGCGCGTCACGCCGCACGCGAACTTCATCGATACCATCCCGGGCATGGGCGGCATTTGCTACGGCGACTCGGGAGGACCCGCGCTCGCAGACGTCGGCGGCAAAGAGACGATCGTCGGCGTCACGTCGCACGTGTCGCAACACGAGTGCGAACGTGGACACGGCTCGTTCGTGCGAACGGATCGCCAGCGCGATTTCCTTTCGAAGTTCGTCGACGTCCCCGCGCCCGATCCCGATCGCATCGCGAAGCGCGAATCACCACCAGCACCACCGCCGCAAACGGCGCCCGAAGAGAACGCGCCGAACGCGCCGAGCCCGCGCGCGCACCGCCATCATCATCATTCGCGCTACGATGCGGTCCCGCGAATCGACGCGCAGACGATGATCGACAACGGCGATCTCAGGGTGACGATCGACGAAAACGGAACGCTCACCGTCGTTCAACAAGGTCGGACGATTCAGTTGAACTAAGTCCCGGCGGCCAGCGCGTGGAGCGCTTCGAGCGAGCTCTTGCGCTCGCCTCGCGCGATCGACCACACGAGCGCGCGCGCGCGATCGTTCACCGGCGTCGCCACGCCGCGCGCGCGTCCGCGGTCGCACACTTCGCCGTTGAGAAAATCCACCGCGGGGACGCGCCCGCGCTCGATCGCCGCGAGCATGGAGCTTCGCATGCGGCGATAACGGAAACCGACGGCGAGGAGCATCGCGTGCTTCGCGACGAGCCCGGGCGAGCCGGACGCGACTCGCTCGTCTTCGGTGAGCGCCATCCACTCGAGGTCGATCGTGCCGGAGACCTTCTCGAGGCGCACGTCGCATTTGCGTGCAACATGCACGCATTCGGTCATGATCTCGAGGCCCAGCCTGCGCACGATGCGATGCTGGATGATCGCGCCGAGGCGATCGCCGCCGATGGTGCCGAGCGTGGAGATCGCCGCGTTGATCGCGAGCTTGCTCCAGCGTTTGCCCGCGAGGTTCGTCGTCGATTCGACGGGGCCGACGCATTCGAGCACGCGCGCGATCTCCGCTTCGCGCGCGTGCGGCGCGCCGAGCGTGCCGAGCGTGAAGCCGCCGTGCGCCGTGCGCTCGTAGAGGCCGGGCTCGGGCATCGCCGCGCCCCACGCGACGACCGCGCCGACGGTGCGCTCTTCGCCGCAGATCGCCGCGACGCGCGACTCGCACAAACCATTTTGCAAACAGATCATCGCGCCGTCGTCGGGCAGCGCATCGCGCGCCGCGCGCGCCGCTTCCTCGACTTGAGGCGGCTGCGTGCACAAGAGGACGACGTCGAAGCGCTCGCCGCGCGGAATCGATCGCACGACGCGCGCGCGAACGGATCGCGCTGGACCATCGCCGCGAAGCTGCAGGCCCCGCTGATCGATCGCGTCGGCGATGGCCGCGTTCGTCGTCATGGCGGTCACGTCGTGACCCGTTTCCGCGAGCAGGGCGGTCATCACCCCGCCAATCCCGCCGCATCCCATCACCAGCAGACGCATTTCGGCTCTTTACCACGGACTTGACGAAACGGGTGACCCCGTCCAAGGTGCGCGCGATGCGAACGCGCACGGTGTTTCTTTTGCTGGCGGCTCTCGCCGCTTGCAACGACGACAAGCCGAAGAAGCAAACCATGGGGCCCGCGTCCGCGGAGCCGATCCCGAGCGATCTCGTCTACAACTCGTTCTTCGACGACAAGAACGCGGCGGCGAAGGTCGTCATCGTGAACGACGGCGGCGTCGCCGCGACCGAAGCGGGCGCCGCGCAATCGGGGTCGACGGCCAAGCTCGAGAACGCTGGCGCCGATCCGAAATCGCCGCTCGTCTATGCGTTCGCGCCGAAGACGCGCACCGTCAACGCGACGCTCAAGGTCTCGCAGAGCGCACCCGGCGGGCAATCCGCCGAGCAGAGCTTCAAGGTTTCGTTCACCGCGACTCCGAAAGCGAAGTTCGGACTCGGCGGCGACGCGACGGTCGATCTGAAAATCACGAAGCTCGAGCTCCAGCTTCCGCCGGGCGCACCGCCGCAAGCCGCAACGCAAAAAGATCAACTCGAGAAGGCGCTCATCGGCGTCGTCGGCCACTTCGACGTGACGTCGCACGGCGACATCTCCGATCCCACGTTCGAAGCCGACAAGGCCGGACCAGGCGCCGCCGAGATGACGCAGATCGTCCAGCAAGCGCTCGAGCTCCTCGTCGTTCCGTTCCCGAACGAGCCCGTCGGCATCGGCGCGAAGTGGTCGAAGAACGAGAGCAAGAAGCTCGCGGACGAAGGCACGTCCGTCTCGGGCACCGTGTCGATGACGCTCATGGCGCGCGACGCGCAGACGGCGACGATCAAAGTCGAAGCGAACAACAACGGCACGATCGCCGTGAAGGATCCGCGCGCGCCGAAGGGCCTCTCGGTTCAACGCGCGTCGACGAGCGCGTACACCGTCATCGTCCGGCTCGACGGCGTCGCACAAAAAGTCGACGGCGAAAGCAAGAACGACGTCACGCAGAAGGTCCCGGGGCAACCGGATCAAGCGATGACGGTGAAGATCGCGCAGAACATCGACAGCAAGTGAAACTCTCGGGACGCACGTGTATCGTCTCTCGATAGATGAATTGCCCCTCGTGCGGTATTGCCAACGATCCCAACGGTCGATTCTGTGCGAGCTGCGGAAAGCCGCTCGCCCCGCCCAAGGCGCCGAACCCGTTCGCGGGAACGGTGGTGATGGGCAATAGCCCGCAGCTTGCGCAACTGCCGCACGCTCCGCAACAACCGCCGCCGCAACAACAACAACAACCGCAACAACAACAAGCACCGCAACAACACGCGCAACCTGCGCCGATCGGCGGAGGCCCTCCCATCTGCGCGGCGTGCGGCGCGAACTTCGTCTCCGGAAAATGCGACCGCTGCGGCGGCACGTCGAGCACGGCGTCGATCGCGCCGACGCAAGGCATCCACTGGGTGCAGATCCGTTTGTCGATCAAATGCATGCAGTGCCAGCGGCCTTCACCGCTCGTGCGCATCGACATGGACGGGCGCTTTTATTGTTACGGCTGCGCGCGCGAGATGTTCTTCGATCCGGATCTCTGGAAAGAGAGCATCTTCTTCGTCGCGTCCGGTCTCGGCGATGCGTTCTGGTCGAACTTGGGGACGTTCCCGCCATGGCCGACGAACGTGCTCGACGAAGACGCGCTCTCCGATCAAGAGGATCGACTCGGCGGCGACGACGACGTCCTTCCGCATTTGATTCAGCGATGCGCCGTCGTCGGTCGCACGAGCGGCGGGATGTCGATCGAAAAGGGCGGGATGTCGATCGGCGGCGGCGGAATGCGCACGCGAGGATTCGCCGTCGCGATGAGCCCGGGTCACCCGCTCTGCACGCAATGCAAATCGCCGCTGCACGTGCAGACCCCCGCGGACGGCGTCGTCACGGCGTCTTGCGCGCGATGCGGCACGAGCGAGACGTATCGCGCGCCGCCCGCGGCGAAGGGCGCGTGTCCCGATTTGTTCGGCGTGATTTCGCCCGAGCACGTGGAGGGTCGCGAGACCGCGCGCGTGATGCCGCAACAAGGGAGCGCGGCGCTCGCCGTCACGTGTCCGAAATGCGGATCCGCTTTGCAGCTCGCGCCCGGCGCGCGCGTCACGAACTGTCCGTATTGCAAGACCACGTCCGTCGTACCCGATCACGTCGCGAGCGCAGGCGCGCCGCCGCCGAGCACGCCCGATCCGTTCTGGCTCGCGTTTCGATCGCCGAGCACGCTGCGCACGGTCTTGAACGAGGACGCGATGAAAGCGCAGGCTCCGCCGCCGCCTCCTCCGCAGCAACAAGAGCGCGCGAGCGAGCACCGATCGCCACAACGCGAAGAGCGGAAATCCGGTAGCAATCCGTTCGCGGCCATCGCGGGGATCATTCCGGTCGTCCTCATCATCGGCGCGGTCCTCGCGTTTCAAACCGGCGCGCTCGACTCGGTGCTCCACAAAGAGAAGAAAGCCGAAGGGAATCACTCCTCGAAAGACACGCCTGACCCCGTCTCGACGAAGCCGCCGCGATCCGAATTGGTCGCCATCGCGTCGTGCACGTGCGCGTTCGGCGACGGGCAATCGACGCCGCAAATCGCGCTCTCGATCCTCGCGCCGCCGTCGGATGGATCGAAGTCATGGTCGCTCGACATCGAGCGAACTTCGGGCTTCGTGTCGGAAGGTCGAACGGCGAGGTTCCCGGCGCAAGCGGGCGCGGTGCTTCCGCCGCTCGCGGACGCAGGCGCACCCGCACCCGCGCACATGGGCATCGCATGCGAGCCCGGAACGTTCGTGCTCGTCGCGGACAATCACGCGACGGGATGGTCCTCGGTGAACGGCGCGTGGAAATGGAACGCGACGCTTCCGTCACCGTCGATCGACGCAGCGGACGCGGGCGCCACGCCGACCGCAGGCACCGACTACGCCGGCGGTTGCGTCCCGCTCGTCGTGAAGAGCAGCTCGGCGTCGCTGACGCTCGCGAACGGCAAACACGTTTCGCTCTCGCTCAAGGACGGCAAGGTTCACTAGCCTCCTGCGTCTTTTCGCGAGCTGCTACGTCTTACGGTCGATGAGACGCTCGATCTGGGTCCTCCTGCTCGCTTCGTGCGGCGGCGCACCCGAGCACGTCCCATCTGCGCCGCACGTGTCGAGCCCGCCATCGGTCGCACCGCCAACGGTCGAGATCGCGCGCACATCGGAGGTGCACTTCACGATGACGGGCGTTGCGTTCTACGGCGCGATGATCCAGAGCGTCGGCGGGTCGGACGATCACGGACGTGCGCTTCATCCGTTGCGCATCGACCAAGGTCTCGCGCCGGGATCGAGCGTCGCCCTCGCGAGCGTCGCGTGCACCGTCGAACGCTTGGCGGACAAGCCCCATCGCACGACGTGCACGATGCGCAAGACGCACCCGGAGACCGACACGAGCGAAGCGCGGTTCGTCGATCGCGTGAACGCGTGCTTCCACGTGACGCGCGTGGACGTTCCCGCGCCGGCGCTGCGCGCGCTCGAAGCATCCACGACGACGCGACCCGAGTCGTCTGCTTCGTTCATCACGGTCGAAACCGTCACGCGACAAACGGAGAACGTCCCGTTCGCACCGGTCGTCACATACGACGACGGGTGCAAGGGCGTGAATCATCCGTGCGATCCGGGGCCGCGGCACATCATCGACATCGTGCCGCGCGACCCATCGAAGACGATCACGCGCGTCGTCGAGCAAAGCGCGTTCGTCGCGTATGGGCCGCAGAGCTACACGTTCCCCGCGCCAGCGATGCCATTCCCACAAACGGGCACGGCGTGCTCTACGCGGCGCCGATGGTCGCGCACGACCGACCCGATCCGCGCTTCGTCGTGCAGCGCTTCGCGTATCCGTCCGGATCGTGGGAGCCTCCGCCGAGTGTTTCGGTCGAGGCATCGAAGGAAACGCTCGCGCGCATCGCGGCGATCGCGCTCGAGCGCGAAGACACGACCGTGCAGCTCGCGCTGGTCCTCGACCGCGCCGTGCTCGCGTACGCACTCGGCGACGCCGACGCCGGCAAGCGTTACGTCGGCGAGCTCGACGCGTGGATGGAAGCCCACCCGAATGCAACCGTGGCACCTGCGCTCGACATGCCACACACGCTCGAGACGCTTCGCGCGCTCGCGTCGGGCGGGTTCTCGCCGAGCGATCCGTGCGTCTACGCGCGTCGACCGTAGCCCGTCGCGAAGCCCATCGTGTAGCGCGCGTTGATTTCGCTTCGCGGCTGGAGCTGCACGCGGCCGCGAGCATCGCGATACTCGAACGCGTCGATCGCGAAGGGGCCGAAATATTCGGCGTCGTGGAGCGCGCGCGCGACGAGCTCCATCTGTCGGGCGAGGGCGCGCTCGACGTCCGCGTTGGATGCAAGCGCGCTCGCGATCCACGCTCCGGACGCGTCGCACGTCTGTGTGACGAGCGCGCCGAGCGACGATGCACCGGCCTCCGTGAGGACGCCGTGCATCGAGTACTCGCAGAGCACGTCGACGTTGGGCTCGATCTGCACGCCGCCCTCGTCGATCCACGATTCCAAAAACGGCGCGTCCTCGCCGACTCGCACGACGCGCTGCCCGCGGCCGGCCACGCCAAAGGATCGCTTCACGCGCCAACCACGCGACACGCCCGGATCGCGCGCGAGCTTGTCCCTCGCGACCGCGAGATCGTTTTCGAACGACGCGCTCGGCATCGTCGCGCCGAGCTCTTGGCAGAACGCACGCGAGTTAACGCGGCGGAGAACCTCGAACGACGGATGCGCTTCGGGCCGAGCCCCCGCGCGTCGCAAGAGCGCGAGCGCGCGCGGCGTCGGACAGAACGCGCGACCCGCGAGCCCTTCCGCGCCGCCGGCGCGCGTCGAGTCGTCGACGACGACGTCGGCTTCGTCGATCAACGTCGCGACGAGCGCGCGCGCGTGATGCTTCATTGCATCTTGCACGCTTTTCTTCGGCGCGTAACCGGGGCCGGACGCGAGCTCGAAGTCGGCGTCGAGGTTCAGTACCCAGGCGTCCACGCGTCGAGCTCGTCGATGAAGCGCGCGGATTGCCCGGCACGAAGGCGCGCGTCGCGGTTGATGGGCGCGCCGCGCATCAGCATCGGCGAGAGCGGCGGCGGCAGCACTCGCCTCCACGCGTCGAACGAGAGCGCGCCTTCGAAGTGCGTGAACCATCGAACGCCGAATTTCACGTGCGCGATCTCTTCGCTCGCGACGCGCTCTTGCACGCGCGCGCCCGGCTCGTCGCCCGCCTCGCGGAATTTTCGAGCGAAGATCGTCGCGTGCTCCAAGTTCGCGCTCTCGAGGCCGAGACCCATCACCGCGACGAACGCGCGCGCGTCTTTCGATCGAGGCACGCGCTCCCAAAACCAATCGCGCACGGGGAAATCACCGACGTGGAAGCCGAGCCGCTCGATGTGCTCGGCGTACATGCGCATGTGCCGGGCCTCGTCCTCGAGGATGCGCGCGAGGCCGCGGCGAAACGCGAGCGGCGCATCCGGAAACGCGAGGAGCGCCCACGCCATGAGCTCCGCGGCTTGGAGCTCGTGATGCAGGAACGTCGCGAACGCTCTCGCGCGGCCTTCGGGCGCCGCGAGGCCGCGCGTCTTCTTCGCGCGCGCGCGCACGTCGAGCTCGCGCGGTCTCCCCGGCGCATCGACGCGCATCGGCGAGGGTCGCTCCGACCAGCGATCGGGCGCGCGCGGCGGCGCGAGCTTGTGAGCGAGCGAGGTCGATTGGATGTAATCGAGGGCCCATCGCTCGACGGTGTCGTCTTTCGGCTGCAAGCGCCTCGATCATAGCGCGCGTTCGTCTAACATCCGCGCAGATGACGCCCAGCGAGTTTCGCTACGACCAAAACATCGGCGCGCTCTGGGCGCGCGCGCTGCGCGCCTGCATGCGCATGGCGTTCGGCGTCGACCCGCGACCCACGGACGAGCTCGTTCGAACGTTCGCCGCGATGTACTACGACGCCGATCCGCTCGCCGAGGCGTTCATTGCAGAATGCAAACATCGCTCGCGCGAGCTCCTCGATCGCGCGCTCGACGGCGGCGTCTCGTCGATCGACGATGCGCCCGCGTCGCTCGGCGCGCTCTTCGCGGACATCGATCGCGATCCCGAGTGGCTCGACTGGGAGCGCGTCGAGCACGGCGCGCGCGTCTTCCGGCGCTTCGGTCCCGCGGTATTTCGCTTCGCGGGCGCCATCACGATGACCGCGTACTCGGAGAGCTCCGTGGCGAAACCGCTCGCGCTGACCGGCGGTTATGCGGGCGACAAAGCGCGGCACCGCTTCATGGAGACGGCTGCGTTTTGGATCGCCGTCTCCGAGCCGCGCGGCTTGCGACCGCGTGGCGAAGGGCGCGCGTCGGCGCTCCGCGTGCGCGTGATGCACGTGCACGTGCGCAAGCGTCTCCTCGATCACCCGGAATGGAACCTCGGCGCGTGGGGCGTGCCGATCAGCCAAGCCGACGCGATGCTCACGTTGATGGGCGGCAGCTTCGCGCCCGGCGTCGCGCTTCGCATCATGGGCTACAGACCCTCGCGCGACGACATCGAAGCGATGATGCACTTCTGGCGATACGTCGGACATCTCATGGGCGTGCGGCCCGCGTGGTACCCGCGCACGATCGAAGACGCCGTGAAGCTCGCGTACATGACGGCGGTCAAAGGCGCGCACCTCGCGGGCGAAGACGGGCGACACCTGTGCGAGTCGTGGGTGCGCGCGTTCGAGCCACCGAGAGACGCTCCGCTCCGCGCGCGCGTCCGCGGTCGAATCAGCGACGGCATCCAACGCGGATACGCGCGCGTCTTCATGCCGCCTTGGGTGTGGCGAAAAAATCGTCTTCCCGCGGCGGGCATCTGGGCGCTTTGGCCGCTGCTCGGTTTTCCCGTCGTCTTCACCGCCGAGACTTTGCGACGAACATTTCCCGCGCTCGAGCCCATCGCAGACGCCGAAGCGCGACGCAGGCGCCTCGGTTGGTTTCGCGCGCACATGGGCGCGCGGCGCGCAGAGTATCGACCCGCCGACTCTTTCACGCGTTGAGCGTGGCGTCGCGCATGGAACCACCAGAAACCAAGGGGCGCCCGCGTCCGCCCCACTTCACGATCTCGAACCACGTGATGCTCAGCGCGCCCGCGCCGAAGCACAAGACGACATCGAGCGAGACCGAGGCGGCGCGAAGCGGAACAGCGCCGCGAGCGGCGGCACGTAGATCACGAGCGCCAGGAACGCGAGCGCGCCTCCCGTGACCGCCCAGAGCGTCGCGTCCCTGAGCGACGACGACGCGATGACGCGCGACCACGAGCGGTTCGTGAAGATCAAGGCGAGGTTGGCGATGAGGAACGTCGCGAACGTGAGCGCGCGAACCTCCGCCTCCGCCCTGTCCCAAGCCGAAGCGCGGCCACGTAGACGGCGAGCACGACGACGAGCACGACGGCGCCCTGCGCGCTGCTCAAACCGATGACGCGCCCGCCGAACATCGGCGCCTTCGGATCGCGCGGCGGCCGGCGCATGACGTCGGCCTCCGGCGGCTGCGCCTCGAAGACCACCGAGCACGCCGGATCGATCACGAGGTGCAAGAACGCGATGTGGATCGGCATGAGCACGAGCGGCCAGCCCATCGCGATCGGAACGAGCGTCAGCCCCACGATCGGCAGGTGCACGGCAAGGATGTACGCGAGCGCCTTCTTCAGGTTGTCGACGATGCGCCGCCCCATGCGCACGCCGTGAACGAGCGAGGCGAAGTCGTCGTCCAGCAGCACGACCCCGGCCGCCTCGCGCGCGACGTCGGTGCCGCGCGCGCCCATCGCGATCCCGATGTGGGCGGCCTTGAGCGCCGGCGCGTCGTTCACGCCGTCGCCCGTCATGCCGACGATCTCGCCGTTGGCCGCGAGCGCGTCGACGAGCCGGAGCTTCTGCTCGGGGAGCATGCGCGCGAAGACGCTGGTGTCGCGCACGACGCCGACGAAGCTCCTCCTCGCTCATCGCGGCGAGCTCCGGTCCGGCCACGACGCGCGCCGCGTCGAGCCCGGCCTGCCGCGCGATGGCTTCGGCCGTCGACGGATAGTCGCCGGTGATCATCACGACGCGAATCCCGGCGCGCGCGGCACTCCGCGACGGCCGCGGGCACCCTCTCGCGAACCGGATCGACGAGCCCGACGAGCCCGACGAAGCGCAGGTCGAGCGCCGCCGGGATCGTCCGTCAGCGCGGCCTCGCCGACCTCCGACCGCGCGACCGCAGATCACGCGCAGCCCCTCCGAGCCGAGCGTGCGAACGCCCTCGTCCATGCGCGCGCGTTCGTCGCGCGCTCATGCCGCAGAGCGTCGCGACCGCCTCCGGGGCTCCCTTCGCCGCCACGATCGACGCGAGCCTCGGCTGGCGCGCGCCAGACTTGCACGACCGCGAGCCGCTCGCGCGTCAGCGGGTACTCGCGCACGAGCTTCCAGTCGTCGTGCAGGTGCTCCGTCCCCGCGAGCTGACCCTCGCCGAGCTCCTTGAACGCGCGCTCCATCGGGTCGAACGGATCCTCGCGACTCGCGAGGATGCTGTACTCGACCGTCTCGTGCATCGACTCGGGGAGCGGCTCGGATCGAAGGCGCTCGACGTCGAACGTCTCTCCGTTCGCGAGGATCCGGCTCACGGTCATGCGATTGGCCGTGAGCGTCCCCGTCTTGTCGACGCAGAGCACGGTGACCGCGCCGAGCGACTCGACCGCGGGGATCCTGCGCGCGAGCACTCGACGACGCGAAAGGCGCCACGCGCCGAGCGCGAGGAACATCGTCACCACCACGGGGAACTCGTTCGGCAGGATCGCCATCGCCAGCGTGAGGCCGGCCAGGAGCCCCGCGAGCGCGTCGTGCTTCGCGACGCCGTAGCCGACGGCCGCGAGCGCCGAGAGCGCGCCGCCGATCCACGCGAGCTTCGCGACGAGACCGTCGCGCCTCGCCTTGCAGCAGCGTCTCCTGCGCCTCGCGCGTCTGCATCGCCGCATCCGATGCGACCAATCTCCGTCTTCGATCCCGTCGCGTGCACGCGCGCGATTCCCGCGCCGGCGGTGACGAGCGTTCCCGCGTACACGAACGGGAGGTCCTCACCGCCGGGCCGCGTGACCGCGAGCGACGCCGTCCCATACGCTCTTGCGAACGGGCACCGACTCGCCCGTGACGAGCGATTCGTCGGCCGCGAGATGGCTCGCCGACACGATCACGCGTCGGCCGGAACGCGATCGCCCTCGGCCAGCACGACGAGGTCGTCGCGCACGAGCTCTCGTCCCGCGACGCGGACGCGCTCGCCGTCGCGGATGACGAGCGCGCGCGGGCTCGCCAGATCGCGGAGCGCCTCGAGCGCGCGCTCCGTCTTGCGCTCCTGAACGAGCGTCAGCGCCATGATGAAGACGACGAACCCGAGCAGCATGAACGCTTCGCGACGGATCGCCGACGGCCATGTAGATCCCGCCGCACACGAGCAGGAGCAGCGACATCGGCTCGCGCACGAGCGAGAGGAGATCCCGCGACGAGCCCCCGCCGCGCGTGTGGTCGCGAGCTCGTTCCAACCGTCGCGTGCGCGACGCTCCGCGACCTCACGCGCCGTGAGGCCGCGCAGAGCTTCGGGGCTGGCTCCGACGTTCTTCACTTTCGTTCGAGGCTCCGCGCAAGCCGCGCGTCGACGCGCATGCCATGCAGGCGTCGGCGCGGGTTTACTTCTTCGCCCGCTTCACCGCGCGCTTCACGCCGTCGACGGCGCGCTTCGCTTTGCCTTTGACTTGTTCGAGCTTGCCCTCGCGCTCGAGCCTTTTGTTGCCGGTGATCTTGCCAGCAGCTTGCTTGATCTTGCCGATGATTTTTCCCATGGGCTTACTCCTTCGCTCCGTTCATCAGCAAGCTGGGTGCCAATGCAGCAGGAGTAGACATCGTCGCGACTCCGTCTTACGTCGGGTCCATGCGTACGTTGCTCTTCGTTCTACTCCTCGTTTCTTCTTCCGCGCTCGCGTGCGGTGGTGGAAAACACTACTGGCTCGCGCAAGCGCAGCCTGGTCCCATCACCATTCAGCCGCAGGAGGTTTGGGCACACGGTCACAAGCTCTGGGTTCGTGTCGGCGTCGTCAACGGCACGGGCCAGCCCATCCTCGTCGATCGCGATCAGGTCGTCGCGCGTCTCCCGAACGGAGCGGTGATTCACCGCGCGATCGGCACGTACACGCAGCACGCGCCCTACATGCTTCCGCCCGGCGGCGGACACGAGGTCTACGTCGAGTTCGCCGAAGAAGGATTCGACTGGCACGACATACCGACTGCGCAGATCGATTTCTCGCCCGGCGTCCTCATGAACGGACAACCCGTCACCGTTCCGCCGCTCGTCGTGACGAACCAGTAGCGAGCGCTCACTTCACATACCCGGCTCCATCGGACTCGATTCCGTGAAAGAGCGCAGTCTGCGCGATCGTCCACACGCCGCCGTTCTTGCTCTTGGACGATCCGTTGCAATGAACGCCGCACGTGTCGGTGTACTTGTATGTCGTCGCGACATCGTCGTAGCCAACGATCGTGATCGCGTGACTCAGGCTGCGTGACCAATTGGGGAGATAGCCCGTGTCCACCGCGGCGACGACTGCATGGCCGCCATCGATCGTTTTTTGGATGTCGGCGTGGAGCTTCTGCGTCGTGAGGCCCGACGAGCTCACGATCGAATAGAAGAACGAGGCATAGGTCGACGCGTGTCCGGACGCTTCCCAGTTGAGCGCGTCGCGCGCGTCGACCAAGTTCGCGCCCGTCGTCGGATACGAGCTGAAATTGGCCATTCCAGCGCTCGCGTACGACGGCGGCTTCACCTTCTCCGCGAGGTGCATCAGATAGGCGCGCCCGTACGTGTGATAGCCGTTCACCTTCTCATCGGATTTCCAATACGTGCCCGCCGCGGGGATCGAGCTCGGCGCGTTGCTCGGCTCTCTGAAATCTCCTGCGGCCCATCCGGTGATGTTCGACGGCAAGAAATAATAGAGCGCGACGGTCACCGCGCCCGGCATGCAGAAGTTCCAATAGTTCTTGTCCGTGAAGGATTGGCTCGCGTCGTCTTTGCCGTCGCCTTCGGGCTCGACGATCTGACTGACGACGGACGTGTCGAGCATGCCCGGCAGAAGCGCCGCATCCGGCGTCGCGTGAACGTCCGATGCTGCGTCGTCGACCGCGCCGGCATCGGGCGCCGCGTCCGTCGCAGGGGCGATCTCCGCGTCGATCGCGGGAGCCGCGTCTCCGATGAGCGGATCGCTCGGAGACTCCGCGCCGCACGCGGTGAGCGCGAGCGCGAGGCCCATCGCAGAAAATGGATTGCGCGTTCTCGTGAGCATCGTGACCTCGATTTCTATTTCGCGTTGCGACGTGGCTTCGCGGCGCGCAGCGCCGGCAAGTGCGTCTCGGCCACCGCGTGGAGCGCGGGCACGAGCGCATCGGTCTCGAGCTGGTCGTAGACCGCCCAGCGGAGCACCTGCATCTGCAGCGCGCCGACGAGGCTCCACGCGACCGCGTTCGTATCGACATGGCCGCGACCATCGAGCGACTCGATGAGAGACGCGAGTAGCGACGCGAGCGCTGCGTAGCGTTCGCCGAGCACCTTGGCGACCTTCGGCGTCGCCGCCTCGGTGAGCACGATGCGCACGAGATCGCGCTGCGGCGCGATGACCGCGACGAGCGCGGCGACGCCGCGGCGAAATCCGTCCTCGAGACCCTTCGCGAGCGCGAGCTCGTGGCGAGCGCGCTCGTCGATCTCTCCGAGGAGGCGCGTGACGAGCGCGGACAAGACCTCCTCCTTCGAGCCGAAGCGCGCGTAGAACGCCGTCGTCGAGACGCGCGCCGCCGCCAAGAGGTGACGCAGAGACGTGTCCGCGTAACCGCGACGCGCGAACTCGCGCCTGGCCGAGTCGAGGATGCGCCCCGCGTCGGGGCGCTTGTTTCGCGTTCGCGCGGGCACGTCGAGAGCTTCGACCCGCGCCGCTGACGCGTCAATAAAAAAAACAAACGTTTGTTTTTTATTCGGGACGAGAAGCGCCGTTTCGCCCCGAGAGCTTGCTGCGCGCGTGAACGATTCCTACAGTGCGCGGGTGACTTCCGTTCGGATCGCGGTCGGGGCCGCCCAGTATCGTGCGTTCACGTCGGTCAATCGGCGCCTCCTCGGTTTGCGCCGCAGGGCGGTGAAGGTCGACGGGTTGACCGTTCCCGTCGTGTCGCGCCCCGGCCGTGGCGAGCCCATCCTCTTCGTGCACGGCTTCGGCGCGGACAAAGAAGGTTGGTTCAACCTCATGCACCGCTTCCGCCGGCGCGCCATCATCGCGCTCGACCTGCCGGGGTTCGGGGCAGCGTCGGGAATCGAGCGCGAGCGTGCCTCGGCCGAGCGACAAGCCCACGCGATTCGCGGCGTGCTCGACGAGCTCGATGCGAAGCGCGTTTCGCTCATCGGCGCATCGATGGGCGGCGGGATCTCGCTGCGCTTCGCGGCAGAGTTTCCGAAGCGCACGCGCGCGCTCGCGCTCCTCGGGTCGGTGGGTCCCACCGTGAATCCGAGCCCGCTCGCGACCGCGCTCGAACAAGGACAGAACCCGCTCATTCCGCGCTCACACGACGAGTTCCACGCGATGCTCGAGTTCGTGGCCGCGAAGAAACCGTGGGTCCCGGGCGCGATCGCCGCATATCTCGCGTCCGAGCAAGTCGCGAAACACGCGAAGCTGACGGATCTGTTCGCGGGTTGGCTCGAGCACAGGCACGCCGTCGACGCTCACCTCCCCCGCGTCGAGGCGCCAACGCTCGTGATTCACGGCGAGCTCGATCGCGTGATCGACGTCTCGACCGCCCACGCCATCGCCAAGCATGTGCCGAGGTCGGAGCTCATGGTTCTCCCGGGAATCGGCCATGTCCCGCAGCTCGAAGCACCGGGAACGATCGCCCGGGCCATCACTCGATTCTTCGACGCCCAGGCATAGCGGTTCGCGCGCAACCGAGCCCTCGATTGGGCTATAGAAGACACTGCGCCGTGACCACCGACATCACCAACCCCAACTACTTCCACAAGGTCGTCGATTGCCAGTGGGCGTGCCCGGCCCACACCAACGTGCCCGAGTACATCCGGCTGATCGCGCAGGGGCGCTACACCGACGCGTACATGCTCAACCGGGAGTCGAACGTGTTCCCGGGCATCCTCGGGCGCACCTGCGACCGGCCGTGCGAGCCGGCGTGCCGGCGCACGCGCGTCGAGGACAAGCCCGTCGCCATCTGCCGCCTGAAGCGCGTCGCCGCGGACCTCCGGCGACGACATCGCCGAGCGCCTCCCCAAGGCGCCCGCGAAGAAGAACGGCAAGCGCGTCGCGTGCATCGGCGCCGGGCCCGCGTCGCTCGCCGTCGCCAACGATCTGCTGCCGCTCGGCTACGCGGTCACGATCTTCGAGAAGCTCCCCGTCCCCGGCGGGCTGATGCGCTCGAACATCCCGTCCTTCCGCCTCCCCGACAGGTGCTCAACGACGAGATCGACATGATCCTCGGCATGGGCGTCGACGTCCGCTACGGCGCGGACGTCGAGAGCCTGAAGGCGCTGCTCGACGAGGGGTACGACGCCGTCTTCGTCGGCACGCGGCGCGCCGCGCGGCAAGAACCTCGAGATCCCCGGCCGCTACGACTCCGACCGAGCATCCACATCGGCATCGACTGGCTCGAGTCGGTCGCCTTCGGGCACATCGACGACGATCGGCGAGCGGTCCTCATCATCGGCGTCGGCAACACCGCGATGGACTGCTGCCGCACCTCGCGCGCGCCTCGGCGGCAAGGACATCAAGGTCATGGCGCGCAAGCCGCGCGGCTACTTCAAGGCCTCGCCCTGGGAGCTCGAGGACGCCGAGGAGGAGCAGGTCGAGATCGTCGTCAACCACGAGCCGAAGCCGCTTCGTCATCGAGAACGGGCAAGCTCATGGGCATGGAGTTCCAGCGCTTACGAGTCGACCGAGAAAACGGCAAGCTCGACGCAGACGCCGCTCGACGTCGTGTTCCTCCCGGCCGACGACGTCATCCTCGCCATCGGGCAGGAGAAGGCGTTCCCCTGGATCGAGCGCGACATCGGCATCGAGTTCGACAAGTGGGACATGCCCGTCGTCGACAAGGTGACGTTCCAGTGCTCGCGGCCCGGCGTCTTCTTCGGCGGCGACGCGGCGTGGGGCCCGCAGAACATCATCTGGGCGGTCGAGCACGGGCACCAGGCGGCCATCTCGATCCACAACCACTGCCAGGGCGTCGCCGCTCACCGAGCGCCCGCCGCAGGGGATGAACCTCGTCGAGCACGAAGATGGGGCTCCACGAGTGGAGCTACAGCAACGACTACAACCCGTCGAAGCGCCAGAAGATGAACGCACGTCGACCTGGTCGAGCGCTTCAAGAAGATGACCATCGAGGTGGAGATGGGCTTCACGCGCCGAGCAGACCGCGCGCGAGGTCGAGCGCTGCCTCAACTGCGACATCCAGACGGTGTTCACCGACACAGCTCTGCATCGAGTGCGACGCCTGCGTCGACGTCTGCCCGGTGCTCTGCCTCACCATCACGCCCGACGGCGACGGAGCCCGAGCTCCGCAAGCGCCTCAGCGCGCCCGCGAAGAACCTCGAACAGGACCTCTTCGCGTCCGGGCCCGCTCCCGCAGACCGGGCGCGTGATGGTCAAGGACGAGGACCTCTGCGTCCACTGCGGCCTCTGCGCCGAGCGCTGCCCGACCGCCGCGTGGGACATGCAGAAGTTCGAGCTCCTCATCCCTTACGCAGGAAAGACGCCGTGCAACAGCACGTGACGCAACGTTCCCCACGCGACCGCGCAGACACAATTCGGTCAACGACTTCGCGTTCAAGCTCGCCAACGTCAACGGCACGGGCTCGGCGAGCGCCAACGGGCTGCTCGATGCAGGCCATCTTCCGCATGGGCATCCCCGTCTCGGGCAAGAACCTCTTCCCCTCGAACATCCAGGGGCTGCCGACCTGGTACGAGATCCGCGTCAACAAGGACGGGCACACGGCGCGCACCGCCGAGTACGACCTCATGGTCGCGATGAACGCCGAGACGTACGCGCGCGACGTCAAGGAGGTGCGCGCGGGCGGCTGGGTCCTCTACGACTCGACGTGGCCGCTCGACAAGTCGCTCGCGCGCACCGACGTCACGTTCCTCGGCGTGCCCTCGCGCAGCTGTGCAACGAGGCCTTCACCGAGTCGCGCGAGCGCACGCTGATGAAGAACATCGCTACGTCGGCACGCTCGCCGCGCTGCTCGACATCGACATGGACGATCGTCGTCGGGGATGCTCAAGGAGAAGTTCGCGCAGAAGCCGGCGCTCATGGAGTCGAACCACAAGGCCATCCAGCTCGGCTACGACTACGCGAAGGAGCACTTCCACTGCCCGCTGCCGCATCCGCCTCGAGAAGATGGACGCGACGAAGGACTCGATCCTCATCGACGGCAACACCGCGACCGCGCTCGGCTGCGTCTACGCCGGGCGCGACGGTCGCCGCGTGGTACCCGATCACGCCGTCGACGAGCGTGCTCGACGCCTTCAAGGCGCTTCTGCGAGAAGCTACCGCACCGACAAGGCCACCGGCGAGCGCAACTACTGCATCCTCCAGGCCGAGGACGAGCTGGCGGCGATCGGCATGGTCATCGGCGCCGCGTGGAACGGGCGCGCGCGCGTTCACCTCGACCGCGGGCCCCGGCATCTCGCTCATGAACGAGCTCATCGGCCTCGCCTACTACGCCGAGATCCCCGCGGTCATCGTCGACGTGCAGCGCGTCGGCCCCTCGACCGGGCATGCCCACGCGCACGCAGCAGGGCGACATCCTGCTCTGCGCGTACGCCTCGCACGGCGACACCAAGCACATCCTCCTCTTCCCGGCGAACCCGGGCGAGTGCTTCCACTTCGCGGTGCAAGTCGTTCGACCTCGCCGAGCGCTTCCAGACGCCCGTCTTCATGCTGACCGATCTCGACATCGGCATGAACGACTGGGTCGTCCCGCGCCTCGAAGTGGGACGACGGCTACCGCCCCGACCGCGGCGCGCGTGCTGACGCGCGAAGAGCTCGAGGCGCTGCCGAAGTTCTACCGCTACTCGCCCGAGGACGAGCTCGGCGTCGCCGCGCGCACGCTCCCGGGCGTGCACGCGAAGGGCGCGTTCTTCACGCGCGGCTCGGGGCACAACAAGCTCGGCGGCTACACCGAGATCCCCGACGAGTACCAGGAGGTCATGGACCGCCTCGCGCGCAAGCACAAGGCCGCGCGCGACGCACGTGCCGCGCGCCGGTCGATCGAGCGGCGCGAAGGCGCGACGCTCGGCGTCGTCACCCTCGGCGGCTGCGACCTCGCCGTGCGCGAGGCGCTGGAGGAGCTCGAGGCGACGCGGCATACGCGCCGACTACATGCGCGTCCGCGGCTTCCCGTTCGGCGACGACGTCGAGGCGTTCCTCGACGCGCACGAGCACGGTCTTCGTCGTCGAGCAGAACCGCGACGCGCAGCTGCGCTCGCTCCTCGTCGCTCGAGACGCCCGTCGCCCAAGGAGAAGCTCCGGTCCGTGCTCGCGTCTACGGCGGCTTCCCGCTCCAGGCCGCGCAGGTCGTCGACGGGCGTCATCCGCAGCTCGCACCGGCGGCAACGGCAGCGAGCGGAGCGCGAATGAGCTACATCAAGAAACCGGTCGCCCGGCACCCGTCGCTCCAGCCCGAACAAGCTGGGCCTCACCGTGCGCGACTACGAAGGGTCGATGTCGACGCTCTGCGCCGGCTGCGGGCACGACTCGATCACCGCCGCCATCGTCGCGCGCGCTTCTACGAGCTCGACACGCCGCCGCACATGGTCGCCAAGCTCTCGGGCATCGGCTGCTCGTCGAAGACGCCGACGTACTTCGTCTCGGGCGCGCACGGCTTCAACTCGGCGCACGGGCGCATGCCGGCGATCGCGACGGGCGCGAGCGCGGCCAACCGCGACGCTCATCTACATCGGCGTCAGCGGCGACGGCGACTCGCTGTCCATCGGCCTCGGCCAGATGTGCCACGCCATCCGGCGCAACGTGAACATGCTCTACGTCATCGAGAACAACGGCGTGTACGGCCTCACCAAGGGCCAGTTCTCGGCGTCGGCGGACGTCGGCTCCAAGTCGAAGCGCGGCGAGGCGAACCCGCAGCCGCCGATCGATCCGGTCATGCTCGCGCTCAACATCGGCGCGACCTTCGTCGCGCGCAGCTTCTCGGGCGACAAGGCGCAGCTCGTGCCCATCCTCAAGGCGGGCCTCCAGCACAAGGGCTTCGCGCTCGTCGACGTCATCTCGCCGTGCGTCACCTTCAACGACCACGAGGGCTCGACGAAGAGCTACTCGCACACGCGCAAGCACCAGCTCCCGATCGTCGAGGCCGACTTCGTGCCGCACGCCGCAGGAGATCACCGCGGACGTACGCGGAGGGCACGTCGGCGAAGAGCGTGAAGATGCACGACGGGAGCGTCGTGCGCTTCCGCAAGGTCGCGGCCGACTACGATCCGACGAACCGGCGTGCGGCGTGGAACTACCTGCAAGAGCACTCGCGCAACGGCGAAGTCCCCACGGGGCTCCTCTTCCTCGACGAGTCGGCCGCCGAGATGCACGCCGCCGCGAAGACCACCTCGAAGCCGCTCTCGCAGGTGCCCTACGAGGAGCTCTGCCCGGGCGGCGCCGCGCTCGAAAAGTTCCAGCTCGGTTATCGCTAGTCTCATCGCGCGTGCAAGCCTGCACGCGCGAGGAACGCGGTCGCGAGATGCTTTTAGTGCCCCGCCGATAGCGTGAGCACCGGCGACATCGCCGTCGAGCCGGCTTGCATGCTCACGAGATGCGCGATGAGCTGGAACGTCGTCTTCGTGTCGAGGTCGTCATCGGCGATGTAGAACCAATGACCGCGGTAATACGTCTTCGTGAACGCGAGGCTCGGGCTCGACTCCGATGTCCGCACGTGAAAGAGACCGTGAAAGACGTCGCTCCACTCGAACCGCGTTCCGTCGGAGTTTCTCGTCACAGTCACGAGGCCGAGCTTCTCGTGCTCGCGCGGCGCGTCGACTGCGGCCGACAAATAGTAGAGCGCGCTCAGCACCGAGCGCATTCGAAAGTGAATTTGATTCACCTCGGTCGTTCCGGTGAACGGCACGACCATGTACGAAGGCTGAGCGCCGACTTTGAGCAAGCGTTGAAGCGTGTGCGCGGCCTCCGTCGCTTTCGCGTCGGCGTCGGGGCGTAAGACGACGACCACCGACTCGACGTCATTTCGGAGCGGCGCGACCTCGAGCGCACCCGCGTTTTGCAGCGTGCGAATCGATTCGACGAGATCGAGAAAATCGCGATACGTCGGCGCTTCGCTCGGCGTCGGACCCGCCGCGGACGGCGCGTTGCGAACGTCGTTGACGCGATCGATGGTGAGCCGAAAGACGCGGCTCGCGCTCCAACCCGCCGTCGAGAGCGCGAGGACGGTGTAGAGCGACATCGGCGCGACCATGCGACGCACGAACGCTTCACCTTGCAGCGGCATGTAGACGACCGTCGGCGTGACGGAGAACGACCCGCCCGCGCCGGGATGCAGCGTGCTCGCCGCGTTGCTCGGCACGACGCCGAGATCGGTTCCGAACGTGAGCGACCCGGCGAAGCTCTGTTGGTTCGTCACGCTCGCGACGTCGACGAAATATGGCGTGTCGCGATATCGCATGCGGACGAGGTTGAGGAGCAGCTGCGCGTTCTGCGCGCGAACGAGCGCGTCGTTGTAAGACGCCTGCACTTCGGGAACGGCGGCCGCCCCGACGTTGGCCGCACACCCGATCGAGCACGCGAGCACGAGCACCAATGGAAGGCGCAGCATGAATCGTCCTTACGCAACGGCGCACGCGGCGGGCAAATAAGCAGCAAGCGTCAACTCTCGAACGAGGGATCGTGCTTGCGCATTCTCCGGAGCAACGCGGGCCACGCGATGTTGCCGCCGAGGCCTTTCGTGACGACGGCGAGGTTTTGTTTCACGCCCGCGAGGATTCGCGCGTCCACGCTCGTGAGCGCAGCGCCGCCGGATTGCGCGAGCAATTGGATTTCGCACGCGCGCTGCAGGTTGAACATCATGAGGAACGCGTCGCCGACGGTCGCGCCGACGGTCAAGCAGACCGTGGTTGCGCAAGATGAGCCCCGCGTTCGCGCCGAGATCCGCGACGAGCCGTGGCTTCTCCGCGTCCGAGAGCGCGATGCCTTCGTACGCGTGATACCCGAGCGACGCGAGCGCGATGGTCGCTTGTTGCGAAATCGGAAGAAGCCCATTCGTTTGCGCGGACACCGCGACGCCCGCCGGCGTATGAACGTGCAAGACGCACGTGATGTCCTCGCGCGCCGCGTGAATCGCGCTGTGGATCACGAAGCCCGCCGGATTGATCGGGTAGGATCGCTCGACGCGACCTTCTCGCCATGCAGATCCATCTTCACCAGGCTCGAAGCGGTGATCTCGTCGAAGAGCATCCCGTACGGATTGATCAAGAAGTGATGCTCGGGCCCGGGCAGACGCGCGGAGATGTGCGTGAAAACCAGATCGTCCCACCCGAAGTGCGCGACGAGGCGGTAGCACGCGGCGAGATCGACGCGGAGATCCCGCTCGGATTGAAGAGTCATCGCGCGATGCTACATGTTAAGCTACGAGCGTGAAATGGGGGCTCCACGCGCTGGTCGTCGCGCTCGGCTTGCGGGCCGCCGGGTAACACGTCGCCAGACGGCGGCGGTGACTTCACGAACTCGCTCGCGCTCATCGCGCTCGACAATCCGGTCGTCGTGACGCGCGGCCAGTCGACGACGTTGCGACTCACCGTCAATGCGTCCCCGAGCAGTCTGCCGCCGGTCACGCTCTCCTTCGCGACGCTGCCGCTTGGAATCACCGGCACACCCACGACGTGGCACCTCGGCGACTCACCGGCGACGACGGTGCAGCTCGCGGCGTCGAACGACGCGCCGCAAGCCGAGCTCCCGATCGAGATTCACGCGACGATCAACGGCAACATCGTCGCGAGAGCCAACGTCCAGCTCGACGTGAGCGACGTCTCCGGCTCGCCCGACCGGAGCTTCGGCGACAACGGGCACGTCTTGCTTCCGGGCGACACGCCCGTCGGCATCGGCCTCGCGAACGATGGCAGCCTCGTCGTCGCCGGCATGACGACCTCGGGTGAACAACCCTTCGTTGCTCGCGTGCGATCCGACGGAGCGCTGGGCGCAAAGGCGACGACGTCGAGCGCCGTCGGCGTCGTCACGTGCGTCGCGTTCGCCCCCGACGGGCGCGTCGCGCTCGGTGTCATCGATGGGCACATGCTCCTCTTCGACGCGACGGGCGCGCTCGCGAGCACGCTCTCTTTCCCGTTCGTCGCGGGCGCGATCGCGTGGGACGGCGACGCCCTCTTCGTCGCGTCCCTGAACAGTCTCACGCGCCTCATCGCCGGGCAAACCGTTGCAACGATCACGACGCCGTTCCCGATCGGCGCGCTCGAGACGATCGCGCCGGGCGTCGTGCTCGCGAGCGGAAGGACGGCACCCGCCGTGCTCGGAAAGTTCGTCGCGACGACGTCGACGATCGTCATCGACCCGACCTACGGTGCCGCCGGCGTCGCGTCGCTCACGAACGACACGCGAATCGTCATTGCGACATCGACCGACGCCACCGGGCTCACGCTCGCCGCGCTCTGGGGCACGACCGACGTCGGCGCGACGCGCGTCACCGCGGATGGAGTCGTCGACGGCGCGTATGGCACCGCGGGCATCGCATCGCTCGCGCTCGGAACCGATCTCAGACCATCGTTCGTGCGCTCGCCAAACGGCGACGCATTCATCATCAGCATCGTGCAGTCGCCCAACTTCGATTTCGGCGCCATCGCGCGCTTCGATTCGACTGGGTCGCTCGTGGGCTCGTTCGGCACGTTCGGCCGCGCGATCGTTGCGGTCGGAACCGGCGCGGTCGTCGCCGCCGGCGTTCTCGACGCGCAAACCCGCATCTGCATCACCGGCACCCTCAACGGCGCCTCGACGGGATTCGTGACGTGCTCGCTTCTCTGATCAGCGTCGCTTGATCTTCGCGAGACACGCCGCGTCGTGCGTGGATTTGCAGATCCCGCGAAGGAGCGTCACTTCGTCCGGCGTCGCCGTTCCGTCGGACACGCGCGGCTCGATGAGCGCGCGCGCACCCGCGTTGTCGCCACGCGCGACGAGTGCCTTGGCTCGCTCGGCGACGCTGGGCGAAGTCGTCGCGCTGGGCGCCGCGGGCGTCGTCACGGCGACTGGATCATGCGTGTCGCTCGAGGGCGTCGTCCCGATCGGGACCTCCTCGAGCGGCGGACGCTTCGCGCTCGTCGCACAGCTCATGGCGAACACGCAGACGCAAAGTCGTAGGGCAGTCACCGAACGAAGCATACGGTGGTACGCTCGCGCGGCGTCAAGGCATCTTGGTCGTCTCCCTCATCATCGGCTTCGTGCTCTCGTTCATCGGTTCGATGCCGATCGCGGGGCCCATCGCGGTTCTCGTCCTCTCGAAAGGCCTCGAGCATCGTCATCGCGCGGGCTTCTTCATCGCGATGGGCGCCGCGGTCGCCGAAGCGATTTACGCTTTCCTCGCGTTCTGGGGGTTCTCGAAGGTCCTCGCTCGTTTTCCGATCGTGATGCCGGCGTCGCGTCTCGTCGGTTGCGCGCTACTCATCGTGCTCGGCATTTATCTGGTCGTTCGGAAGCCGAAGTCTCCCGAGCACGCCGAGCACCACGATCGATCGAACGCGGTCGGCGCGCGAAACATCCTCGTCGGCTTCTCGATGACCGCCGTCAATCCAACGTTGATCGTCACGTGGACGGCCGCAGTCAGCGCGACGAACGCGAGCGGCCTCATCGAGCTCACGCCCGGTCACGCCGTTCCGTTCGCGATCGGCGTCTGCGCCGGAATCATTCTCTGGTTTGCGAGCATGCTCTCCGTGCTGAAGAAGTTTCGCCACAAGATGCGATACGATCGCATGAACGCGGTCATCCGCGCGATGGGCGTGATCTTGGTGGTGTCCGGTTTGGTCTTCGGCGTTCGTGCGCTCGTCCAGTGGCGCTGACGCCACGCACTCATCGATCGACGACGATCGACGCGTGCGCCGTGCACGGCGGAAAGCAATGCGCTCCGGAGATGGGGCCTTCGTCGTACGTGAACGCCAGCACGCCGCTGTCGAGATCGCCCGTGATGCGTTGCGCGCTCGCCCAAACGCAGCCGTCGGAGAATGCGAACGTGGAGCCCGCGCAGAGATCGACGGCCGTCCCGAGAACGGCTCCGGTGAACGCTCCGCCGTCGAACGCGGCGATCGCAGACCCGAGCTTGCCGTCGCACTCGTACTGGATTCGGCCTACGTCGCCTTGTTTGACGAGCGTGTCCACGAAGCACGTGTACGACGATGGGATGACCGCGCCGACGGTGACCACGACGCTGCAGAGTTTGTGTCCTTTGCCCGCATCGGGCGGCGCGGTGCAAAACAAGCTCGGTGCGCCATCGCTCGCGTCGACGGTGTCGACGTCGTCGACTTCGCTCGCGTCTTTGGTTGGGTGGCTCGCGTCGTGACTCGTCGCGTCGAGCGGCTCGGGCTCGACGACGTCGGGCACGTCGAGCTCGGTGCGCGCCGCGCACGCCGACGCAACAAACAGCAATAGGAGAAGCCGCCGAGGTGTCCCCATGAGTGCATATGTCCGGCGCGGCCGATAACTATCAGCTCATCGGAAGGCGGCCGTGCTCGCGTTCCACGTGCCGCTGCTGTAGCTCCATTCGGCGCCGTAGCTCCCCGACTTCGTGACGATCGCGTACGCCGTGTCTTCACCGTCGAGGATCGGAAGCGCGGTGAATGGGCTCCCCGCGTGGACCGCGCTGATCGCGCCGCATGTCGTCGCGACCGAAACGACCAACGCAGGCGCGGACGAGACGACTGCTTGCGGCGCGAGGATCGTCGCGGTCGACGCCGAGCTCGTGGCTCCGCCGGTGACGAACGGGCTCGACGTGCTCACGCCGGAAAACTCCGCAACCCAGACCTCGAAGGCCACCGATGCGCTCATCGAAACGATGACGGTCTTCGCGCCCGGCTTCGTCGCCTTCGCGTACCAAATCTCCGCCGTGTTGGCGCACGAAGAGTCGGCGGAGCGCTCGTTCGCGGAGACGTAGACGTTGCTTCCGCCGGCCGCGTCGTCGCTGATGGTCGTGACGACCGCCGTCGTTCCGCTCTCTTGTGTCAACCCCACGACGATCAGATTGCCAGCGCCGCTCGCGTTGATGCCGACGGACAGCGACGTCGCCGTGCTCGGCGTGCTGTCCTGGTTGCTCTGGACGCGCTGGATGTTCGTCGTCGATGAGACGTCGGCATCGACGACGTCGGCAGGCGAACCGTCGACGGAGGCGTCGCTCGATGAAGCATCGTCGTGATCCGTGAGGCTCCCGAGATCCGGAAAGAGCCCACACCCCCCGATCAAAAAGCACCAAGCCGCGAGCGAGCGACGCACGGTAGCGATGCTATCACCCGCCGAGCTGCACGCCCTTGCCGACCCACGTCGTCGACTCGCACGCTTCGACGAGGAAGTCGGCGACGTCGGCGCGGGAGATCGATCCTGGCACGCTGATCAAATCTTCGGTGCGCACGTACTTCCCCTTCGCCTTGCCGTTCGTGAGCCGCGTTGGGCGCGCGATGACGAAGTCGAGGCCGCTCTCGCGCGTCATGCGCTCCTGAACGTCGTGATCGCGGAAGAAGCCCTTCAAGAGACGATCGATGAGGAACGTCCGCTGGAACCAGCTCGCTGCGGGCTTGCTCTCGCCGACGCCGTGTGCGGTGAGGACCACGAGGCGCTTCACGCCGTGCTCCTTCATCGCGTCGATGCAGTGCTTCGTGCCGCGCGAGAAATAGTCGGGCTTCTCTTTGATCGCGCTCAGCGAGGTCGGCGACGCGCAGATGATCACGGCGTCGTGACCGGCAACCGCGCTGCGCACCGAGGCTGCGTCGTGGAAGTCGCCCGCGACCTTCGTCAGCGCCGCGTGTGTGACGTCGAGCTTCGCGGGGGTGCGCGAGAACGCGGTCACCGAGTGACCCTTCGCGAGCGCCGACTTCACGCAGAGGGCGCCCGTGCCTTGCGACGCGCCGAGGACGAGGATCTTCACGAGCGCACCGCGCTCGAGCGTTGATGGAGCTCGATCACGTTCCCGTCGGGATCGCGCACGAAGATGCCTTGCGCGCCCGGTCCGAATCGCACGGGGCCTCCGCTCAGCGGAAATCCGGCGGCTTCGAGGCTCACTCGAGCAGCGACGAGATCGGCGCACAAAAGCGCGATGTGCGTGATGCCTGCGTGCTTGTCGGGAATGTCCATGAGCACGTTCGGCTCTTCGGCGATCTTCGCATTGAGGATGAGATTCACTTCCAGCCCCGAGGGATGATCGAGAATCGCCACGGGCTCGGGTCCGATCGGCCCTGTCGTCTTCGTGAAGCCGAGCAGCGAATAGAATTTCATCGACCGCTCGAGGTCGTGCACGCGGATGCCGATGTGCGCGAGACCAGAGATGGGAATCGTCGTCGTCATTGGGCCTCGCGCATCGAGCTCGGATTGACCACGATCGACTTGTCCGCGGCAAGCCGATTCGTATCCTTCATCTCGATGACGGTGTCGAGCGATGGCTGAACGGCGCGTGGTTCACCGGCCCGAGCCTCCGAGCGACGAGCGCGCAAAGCTCTCTCGAGAAGAGGTGCGAGCGCTGCTCGCGGTCACGGCGACCACGTCGAAGAACGGCGCGTGGTCGCGCGTCGCCCGTCGCGGCGGCATCGCGCTCGTGCCAACTGCGATCGTCTCCACGTTGCTCGACGCGGTCATCGGTTGGTGGTCCATTCCCGTCGTCGTCGTGCTCGCGATCGTGTGGGCGGCGCTGCCGCTCGTTCGCCAGCATCGTGACGGTTGGACGTAACGTTCAACCAACGTCTGTTAGATTCGCACGCGATGACGGCACGCTGGGTCGAAGCGATGACGCATTGTTCGAGCTGCGATCAACCGGTGCCGCTGAACGCGGTCGTCGGCGAGACGATCTGTCCGCATTGCGAGAAGAAGGTCTCCGTCAGCGCGGAGCTCTGGGACGCACTCACGACCGCAGCCTCGGGTAAACGTGCCGTCATCATGAGCTCGTCTGCCACGTGGAGCGTCGAGTTCGACAGCATTGGCGAAGCCAAGTGTGGAGCTTGCGAAGCGGCGTATTCAGTGCGCGATCTCGTCGCGCGTGCGGAGAATGGAAAAGCGGCCTGCGCGAGCTGCGGCACGCCCATCGTCGTGCGTCCCGTACCGCGAGATTTGTTGACGCGGATTTCCGAAGACGTGCACCACCTCGTCGGCGAGGACACGGCGACGCTCGACGGACGCCTTCCGCCCGCGATCAAGGCCGAAGCCGTGACGGTGCACTGCCAAACGTGCGGCGGCAAGATTGCAGCCGACGGGAGCTCGCGCACGGCGACATGCCCGTTCTGCAACGAGAGAAATGTTTTGTCCGACGCGATTTGGAATCGGTTTCATCCAACGCCAACGAAGCACCGATTTTATTACGAGGTCGACGACGAAGTGATCGCGCGGCGCGAGCGCGAGCAGGCGACCGCGACGGAAGTCCGAGCGCGCCAGTCGGCGCCCGGCTGCGCCATTGCGCTGCTCCTTCCGACCGTGGCGCTCGTCGTCGTCGGTCACTACGAGCTCGCGCGAACCGAGGCCGTCGCTTACGGCGCGCTCGCGCTCGCGTTCGTGATGTCGATTTTTCTGATGCGGCAAGTGCGCGAAGCGATCGGTGGCGCAGAGGAAGGCGCCCCCGTGTTCGCGCAGATGGGCTTGGGCGTCGTGCTCGCGCTCGTCGGCGTCGTGCTCCATTTTGCGGCTCACTGGGGGTGGTTCGTTGCGGGCGTAGGCGCCGCGCTCGCGGCGGGCCCCATCTTCGAGATCGTGAGCGAGGTGACTTCGAAGGACTGACGTTTCTCAAAACACCCCTTCGAGCGTGAAGCCCGAGGTTGTTCCAATCATCGGCGAGATGCGCAGCGAAGCGCGCGACCCGCGGTGCGGATGACCGACGAGGACGAGGACGACACCGCTCGCGACGAGCACCGAGCCGATCACGATGGTCGCGGTCGCCGCATTCGCTTCACCGTAGAGCGTGCCCACCGTCCCCGGAGTGCACGTCTGGTCTGGCGTGCAGCTCGAGGACTTCGTCACGGCGGCGACGATGCCGAGCACGCCTCCCGTGACGAGCGTCACCGCGCCAACGCCGCCGAGGATGAGACCCACCGTGCGTAGCGGATTCGTCTCGGTCGGCGCGACCGGCTCGACCACGATCGTGGGTTGTGGTTTGACGACGACGACGGGCGCGGTCTCGAACGTGCCGACGACCCTGTGCGCGTGCTCGCCTTCGGAGATGACGGCTTTGACGACCGCGCGCTCGCCCTTCGGCGTCGTGAACGTGAACTCGTGCTGACCGGGATCGACGTCGAGCGCACGGCCGTCGATCTTCGTCGTGAGCGATTGCGTGCCATCCATCGTGACGCTCGCATCGACAATCGCGTCGCCGGACGAAGTTTGCGCGACGAGGACGACGCTCGGGATGCTCGCTTCGACCTTCTCCAACCACATCGTGCAATCGCGCCGCATGAACGGTGCGCACACGGACTGCGAGCAGACACGCAGCTTCGCGCGCGCGTCCAAGAGCTTGTGCGAGTCTTGGAGCGATTGAGCATCCGTGTACGCTGCGGCGCAGTCTTGCTTCTCGTCGGCGAGCACGCGCGGCGCGAACGAGAGCACGACGATGCCGATCGCAAGCGCCGCGATTCGCATCAGTAGCAACCCGGCTTCGGAATGCGGTGGCCTTGCGTGTCGATCGTGTACGGCGGATCGCAATCCAGCGTTTGCGACGTCGGCGCTGCCGTGTGCACGAGCACGGCGGATGTCGAAGCCTTCGCGCTCGGCACTTGCCGCGTCGGACGCACCACCACCGCTTGCGGCGCGCTCGTGGCCGTCTCCGCCGTCGTGCTTGTGGCGATCGTCGACGGTGCGGCGGCGGTCGCGCTCGGTGCCGCGAGCGAAGAGGTCGGCGCCGAGCTCGCCGCGACCTGCGGTTGTGGAATTGCGTTCTGCGGTCGCGTGAACGCGAAGATTCCGTACGCGACCGCGACGCACGCGACTGCGCCCGCCGCGAGCCACGCGATGGGAACACGCGGGCGCCGCTCCCTGCGACCCGTGGAAACACCCGCCATGGATTGGACAGCGGCCTGTCGCGGACCCGTCGCAGACGCGGGGAGCGCGTGACCCGAGTCCACCGTCGGCGCGAGCGCATCGGCGCCGGGGAGGCTCACATGCGGCGGCGTGGGTGCGACGTCGAGCGCGATGGGCGCGTTCTCGACGCTCGCACCGAACGTCTTCTGGAAGGCGTCGGCGAGCGCTTGTTGCATCGCCTTCGCGTCCGCGAATCGATCCGCGCGATCGAATGCGAGCGCGCGATCGACGACAGCGGCGAGCCGTGGCGGAAAGTCCGGGGCGACCTCTGCGAGTGGACGCGCTTTGCGACTACCCGCATAGACGAGCATCGCCGAGACCGTGTCGGCGTCGTGCACGTATTTCCCCGACGCGAGAAGGAACATCGTCGCCCCGACCGACCAGAGGTCCGTTCGCGCGTCGATGTCGCGCGACTGCCCGAGCGCCTGCTCCGGCGCCATGAAGGCGGGCGTTCCCACCATGCGCCCCGTGTGCGTCGTCGCCGCGCCACTGAACGCGTCAACGAGCCGCGCGATGCCGAAGTCGAGCACCTTGAGCGTCCCTTGGCGCGTGATGAACAAATTGTCCGGTTTGACGTCGCGATGAATGATCCCTTTGGCGTGCGCCGCGACGAGAACGTCGAGCAGATGCCACGCGAGGATGGCGACGTCGCGCGCCGCGAGACGCTCGCCAGCGCGTTCCCAGAGCGCTTCGACCGTCTCGCCATCGAGGAGCTCCATGACGAGGAAGACGGAGCCATCATCCGCCGTGTCGTCGTCGGTCACGCGGACCGCACCGGGATGCTCCACGGTGTTCGCGACATAACCCTCTCGCAAGAAGCGCGCGCGCACGTCGCTCGCGGCCGCGGCGCTCGGATGGAGAATCTTCACTGCGACGCGATGGCCGTTGCGATGCTTGGCGCGATAGACCGCCGCCATCCCGCCGATGCCGAGCAACGCTTCGATGGTGTACTTTCCGCGCAGCGTCGCACCGACGCGCTTCGTTGCGTCGACGAGCAGGTTGGTGCTGTCATCCATGTCCGTCACTTGGGCGTACGCTCCATCACCGTGCCGTCGTCGAAGTTCGCCCAGTAGACGCTCGTCGAGTCGACCGCGACGCTCGACGGTGACTTCTGCGACGTCGCAAACGTGTCGGTGCTCGAACAATCACTGGTGAGATCGCACCTCGCGACCGAGTTGACGTTGGTCCAGTAGATGTACGTGCAGTCGATCGCGAGCCAGATGGGGTAGGTTCCGCCGTTCGCGACGAGCTTCGGCGCCGCGTTGCAGATCGTGTTCTTGTCGCACTTGTCGATCGAGCCATCGCCGAGGTTGGCCCAGTAGACGCTCGTGGGGTCGACGGTGATTGCGATGGGAAATGATTGGCCGGATGCGATCGTCGTTGGCGCCTGGTTGCACCCCGCACTCGCACAACGTTCGATCGTGCCATCGTCGCTGTTCGTCCAGTAGACGTTCGAGCCGTCTGCGTCCATCGCGATGCCGTTTGGATCCGCTTGCCCGGCTGCGAGTGTGGTCCCGGTCGAGCAGGTTTGGCCGAGCGCGCACGTTCTGATCGTGCCGTCGTGGTTCGAGCCGACGCCTGCATCCGACGTGGTTCCCTCGTTTGCCCAGAACACGCCCGTGGGGCCGACGGCGATCGCGGTGGGAGCGTTCTGGCCGACGGCGATCGACGTCGGGCTGGTCGTGCACGGCAGCGTGCACGACGCGACGCTGCCCGTGCCGTCGCCGTTGCCTTTGTTCACCCAATAGAGCTTGCCCGCGTACACGGTGATTCCGAGCGGCGACAGCTGCGACGACGCGAGCGGTTTTGGCGTGTTGTTGCAGCCGGTCTTGGCGCACGTGAGCACTTGACCAGAGCCCGCGTTCGTCCAGTAGACGTTCGTATCGTCGAGTGCGATGCCTGCCGGTTGCGTGCTGACGTTCTGCGTCGCGAGCGCGGTCTGCGTGCCTGCGTCGGACAGCGCGCACGAGCCGCCGCCCTCCACGGCTGCCTCCGAGGCCGCATCGTTCGCGCTCGCGTCACCGGAACGATCCGACAGCGCGCCGAGATTCAAGACGTCGGCACACGCGACGAGAAACGCCGCAGCCGTCACGAAGATCGTCGCAGCACGCACGAGATGATGTTCCGACATTCGACGCGTTTCGTCGAGTACGACGGGTCACGGCGTGATCGTGCACGACCCGAAACACACGCAATCGGTCGCTCCGTTGCACGCGACCGAGCAGGTGCCCGTCGCGCATTGCGTGATCTTGCACGTCGTCGCGTTGTGGCAATTGAGCGTGCAGTTGCCGCCCGGGCACTCCATCGTGCACGTCTCCGCGGTGCATTCTTCGACGCAGCCGCCGGTCGGCGGGCACGTCATCGCGCACGACGCCGCATCGGCGCATGTCTGATCGCAGTGGCCGCCGTTGCACGTCTCGGTGCACGTCGAGCCCTTCTCGCACGTGTATCGGCATGCGCCGCCGTCTGGGCAGTTGTCCGTGCAGATGGTGCTCGGCGGACAATCGCACGTGTACGCCGCGCCGGAATCCGTGAGCGCGCAATTGAAGCCGGCGCCGCTACCGATCGTGCTCGCGTCGCTTGCGTCGTGTGCGTCGTTCGAGAGGCTCGCGTCGCTCGGCGTCGTCACGTCGTTTGTGGTGGTCGCGTCGTTGGATGTGCCCGCGTCATCGGGCGTTCCGGAGCTTCCACACGCGACGGAGGACACGATCGCAACGAGAACGACAGCGCGCGTCGGGTTCATGAGGCAGCTTCCGTCCATTTTCTCTCGAGCTCGAGCGTGCGCGAGCTCTCCCACACGTTCGCGAGAAAGCCCGCGCGCAGCGACGCGTCGGCGATGCGCGAGGCGCGCAGGCGCACGCGATTGGCTGCGTCGTTCAGGACCTCGCGCGCGTCGTCGCGATCGCCGAGCGCCCAAAGCGCTTCTGCGTACGTGAGCCGCGCGAGCGTGTCGCTCTCCTCGAGCCCGCTGCCGAGCTCGTCGGAGAGGGCGACGGCGGCGCTCGCAATCTCTTTGGCCTTGCGCGCCTCGCCCTTCGCGAGGAGCGCGCGCGCGAGGATCGCGTTCGGGTACGCGGCGACCGCGGGCGTGGCCGAGAGAAGCTCGACGGCGCGTGCCGCTTCGCGCGCCGATTCTTCCCACGCGGCCGCCATCATGAGGACCTCGGCGAGGTACGTGCGCGCGTTGCCTTCGAAGTGATTGGCCTCGCGCGCGCCGCAATCGGCGACGAGCTTTTCGCCGACCTCGCGAGCCTCGTCGAGACGACCGAGCCGGCCGAGCACCGAGACGAGGTTGAATCGACCGACGAGCATCGAGTGGCGCATGTCCATGCTCGCGGCGTCCGCGAGCGCGCGGCGAATCTGCCGTTCGCCTTCGACGTATGCGCCGAGCAAGATGTACGACGCGGACACGTTGAAGCGCTGCCCGGTCGCGTTGCGGAGATCGCCTGCGCGTTCGAACGCGGCGACCGCGTCGAGCATGAGGCGCGCGGTGATCTCGTGATCGCCCGCGAAGTACGCGCGCATCGCGCGGAGCTGCGCGAGTCGGCACGCGACGCTGGGCTCGGACGCGAGCGGCTCGGCGAGCCTCTCGACGAGGAGCGCGAGCTCCGCGGTGAGGTCGAGCATCCCGAGGCGCACGACGCCGCCAGCGATGCGCACCGCGGACGCGATGCACGTCGCGGCGCCGCCTTCGAGCGGCTCGGCGTCGAGGAGCAGCTTCGCGGCCGCTCGTGCGGCGTCGGGCTCGCCGCGTCGCGCGTGCGACACTCCGATCTCCGCGACCGCGCCGTACCAAGCGCCGCTTCCGCGCGGCAGGATGTCGAGAGCTTCGCGCGCGCGCGCCCCGCTCTGGGCGTACTCGCCGAGCCAGTGGTGCGCCTCCGCTTGTCTGAGACGAAGCATCGCGAGCGTTCGGCTGCCGGCGCTCGCGAGCGACGCGCCGCGTTCGGTGCGCGCGAAGGCGGCGGCGTAGTCGTTGCCCGCGATGGCCTGCTCCGCCGCGACGACGTAGAGGTCGGCTGCGTGCATCTTGTCGCCGCCGAGCTCGAAGTGACCCGCGAGCACCGATGCGTCGCTCATGCCGCTGCGTTCGAGCCACTCGCCCGCGAGACGATGCCCGAGCTCGCAATCGCCAGGCGTGAGCGCGGCGTATGCGGCGTCGCGCACGAGCGCGTGGCGGAACGTGTACTCCGACTCGCCGGCGATGCTGCTCGCGGCTCGGCACGTGATGACCTCGCGGCGCTCGAGCAGCTCGAGCCACGCCGCCAGAGATTCGCTCGACATCCCGCCGAGCAGCGCCTCGACGCCGCCTCTCCAGAACGACTCGCCGAAGATGCTCGCGGCGCGCAGAACGCGGCGTGCCTCGTCTTCGAGCCGCTCGACGCGCGCTTGGACCATCGCGAGCACGCTGCCCGGCAGCTTGTCGTGCTTGCCCTCGGATGCGGCGCGGATCAGCTCCTCGAGGTAGAGCGCGTTGCCCGACGCGTGCGCGACGAGCCGCGCGATCGTCGCCTCGTCCACGGCGTCGCCGAGCATCGCGACGACGAGCTTCTCGCCCGCTTTGCGCGTGAGCTCGCCGAGCTGCATCGTCAGAACGACGCGCTCCGCCCACAAGCTCGAGAACGTCTCTTTGATCTCGGGCCGCGCGAGCGCGAGCACGAAGAGCGCGCGGTCGTGGCAGCGCGCGAGCGCGGCATCGAACAAGCGCACCGACGGGGAGATCTCCCCAGTGGAGATCCTCGATGACGATGACGAGCGGCGCCTCTTGCGCTTCGGCCGAGACGAACTCGTCCCACGCGCGGCGCACTTGATCGCCGAGCAGCTGTGGATCGCGCCGCGCGGCGCGGAGCTGCACGCGGTCTTCGTCCGCGAATGGAACGCCGGCGATCTCGCCGAGGAACTCGGCGACGCGCTCGGCGCGCGCTTCGGGCACACGTCGCGCGACGCGCGCCCGGAGCTTGCGCGCAGAGAGGCTGGTCGGCTCGCCGTCGAGCAAGCCCGCCGTGCGACGAACGAGCTGCGCGATGAGTCCGAACGGCGAGCCGCGCGTCATCGCGTCGCCGCGCGTGATCCACACCTGCGCCTCGGCGCGCTCGCCGGCGATGCGCCGCAAGAGCTCGTAACGCAGGCGCGACTTCCCCATCCCGGCGGGCGCGGTCACGAGCGCGGCGCGCGCGGCGGGCTCGGAGACGCACTCGTCGAAGAGACCGAGCAGCGTTCCGATCTCGCGTTCGCGTCCGACGAACGGGCTGTCTTTGCCGAGCAGCTTCCGCGTCGCATCGGCGGCCGCGCGCTCGCCGAGCAGCACCATCGCCGCGCCGTCGCCGCCGACCTCGAAGCGCGCGTCGAGCAAACCCGCCGTGACGTCGTCGATCGGCACGCCTTCGCGCGCTCGTGGCGCCGCGAGCATCTCCGTCGCGCGATCGATCGCGTCTCCGAGCGGCACGCGACCCGCGGCGAGGCCGTGACCCGTCGCGAGCGCCATTGGCGCGGACCGGAGCAGCGCGCGCACCGAGAGCGCACACCGCGCCGCGTGGGCCGCGCGATCCGTCGCGCTGCCGTGGCCCGTGAGCGTCAAGACGAGCGTGCCGTCCGCGAGGCGCTCCGCGCGCGCGCCGAACGTCGCTGCCGCCGTGCGCACGGGATCCGCGGTTGCCGCGAGATCGCGCAGCGGAATCGTGTCGAGTGTGGTCAAGCGCGTCTCGCGATCGTCGTCGGGCGCGGCGACGAGCAGCACGCTCACGAGCCGCCGCTCTTGGCCCGTGAGCGACGTGGGCGCAGGGATCGTCGCGCGCGCGGGCATCGCATCGAGGATCGCGTCGATGCGCTCGAGCTCCGCTGCGACTTCATCCGCGCTGCTCGGGCGCGCCGATGGATCCTTCGCGAGCATGCTCGCGACGAGCGCCTCGAGATCGTGCGGCACGTCCGGGATCGTCTCCGAGAGCGGCGGGACCTCGTCGAAGATGATCTTGGCGAGGATCGCGACCGCCGTCTCTCCGCGAAACGCGACGGTTCCGGTGAGGCATCGATAGAGCACGCACCCGAGGCCGAAGAGATCCGCGCGTGCGTTGATGTCACCGTCCCCGCGCGCTTGCTCGGGCGCGGTGTATCCCGGCGTTCCGACGATCATGCCTGCGCGCGTCACGGGTGCGCCGGAGTCGAGGCGCGCGATGCCGAAGTCGATGAGCTTGGCTTCGTCGACGTGCCCGCCGACGAGAAAGACGTTCCCGGGTTTCACGTCGCGGTGGATGATCCCGCGGGAGTGCGCATGAGCGAGCGCCGTCGCGATGCGTCGTCCGAGCCGCACGGTTTCGCGCATCGTGAGCGCTGCGCGTTTCAACCGTGCGGCGAGGTCCTCGCCGTCGAGCCACTCCATCGCGAGGTAGTGCGCGCCGGCGGTGTTGCCGTGCGAGACGTAGCGCACGACCGCCGGGTGGTCCATCTGCGCGATCGCGTGCGCTTCGCGCGTGAAGCGATCGGCGTCGTGCTCGTCGTACTGCGCGCGCAGGACCTTCAACGCGACGAGCGAACGCGTCGTCGTGTCGAGCGCGCGGTACACGCTCCCCATCCCGCCCGCGCGGCCGTCGCCTTCGATGGCGAAACGGTCGCCGAATAACGCCGCCTCCACTGCGATCATTCTGCCTTGTGCGTCACGAGAGCGTCGACGACTTTTTCCCTGCACTGGTCAAATGTCCCGGACGGTTGGCTGCCCCGCATCGCGCGCGCACGATGATAGTTTGTTCTCGTGCTTCACGTGATCGCGACGACGAAGATCATCGAGCACCTCGGCGCGTCGTACGCGGGACCCGCGCTCGGAGAGTGGAATGCGGGCTTCGCGGTTTCAAGATCGCGGCGGGCGTCTCGACGAGAGCGGCGAGCTGCAAGACGCCGAGCGCCCGCTCTTGCTCGCCGCCGTGCATCGCGCACCCGACCAAGCCACGCTCGACTCCATCGAATCTGGGAGTCGAGCCTGCTCGCATTCATTTCGCTGACGTGAAGTGAGCTAGTGCGGCAAACCCGTGAAGACTTGCGGCGTCGGATTGCACGTGCCGCCGGCGCATGCGACGTCGCCCGAGCCGTGGCTGCCCGAGCCCCAGGTGTAGACCTTTCCGTCCGCGGTCACGGCGCCCGCTTCGTACGCGCCACTCGAGATCTGAACGACGTTCGACATGGCAGTGATCTTCTGCGGCGTCGAGTTGCACGGACTCGTGCACGACGACGGGCCGGTGATGCTCCCAACGCCGAGCTGACCCCAAGAGTTGTCGCCCCAGGACCACGCGCTGCCGGTGGCGTCGATCGCGAACATCGTGACGTAATGCGCGTTGAGTGGACCGAGCGCGTTCGGAAGTGGCGCCACGACGGCGGCGGGGAGCATCGATGTGCTATTGCCGTTCTTGCCATCGCCGAGCGCGCCTTGGTTGTCGTCACCCCAGCACGACGCACCGGCATCGGCGAGCTGTGCGCAGGAGAACTCTTGGCCTGCCGCGACGTGGTCGGCGCCGGTGAGGCTGCCCACTTGAGCGGGTGTCGGGTTGCAATAGGACAGCCCCATGCACGCGTTGCCGGATTGATCGCCACTCGTGTTGGGAGCGTGACCGAGTTGGCCGAACTCGTTCCATCCCCAGCAATAAACTTTTCCGTTCGCCGCGGCGCACGCGTGACTCGAGAACGCCGCTGCGATGTCGGTGACGCCGGTGAGCGGAGTCACCTCGCTTGCGCTTGGAACGCTGAGTTGATTGAGCGCTTGTCCCGCTGCGCCGAGCCCGTTCGCTCCCCAGCAATATGCCTTGCCGGTGTCCGCGCGCGCGCAAACGAACTGACTTTGCTTGATGCCGCCTGAGTCGACGTACGCGTTGCCCATCGAAAGCTGCACGACTTTGGTTCCACCCGGGAATCCGCCGACCGATTTTGGAACGTAGTTGCACGGCCTGTCCGTGCACGTCGCCGTGTCGCCTTGCTGTCCGCTCGCATGACCGAGCTGGCCGTAGTCGTTGGCTCCCCAGCAAAATACCGCGCCGCTCGCGTCGGCTGCGCACACCGCATCGATGAACGCCGTGACGTGCGCGGCGTTCGGTACGCCGGCGACCTTCTGCGGCGTCGTGATCGGCGCGCTCGGAGGGACGCCCATCTGTCCGTATGTGTTGTCGCCCCAGCACCAAAGCTCGCCGGCATAGAGGACCGCGCAGTTGATGCCTGCGCCGATGGCGATCTCCGCCGCGTCGTTGCCACAGTGGCCGTTGCTCAAGCAAGTGTAGTTGGCCGCACACGCGTGCGTGCAAGTGGGTCCTGCATCGCCGGCGTCGCTCGTGCTCGATTCGGTCGGGCCATCATTTTGTAGCGTGCCGTCTTGGCTCGCATCGGTGCCGCCGTCAGGCACGGTGTTGTTGTCGCCGACGCAAGCTAAGGCCACAACGGAAAGCATCCCCACAAGGTACTTGGCGCGCATGGTGATCATGATGCCCACGGATGCGAACGTGCGAAAGCGAAAACGTCGAATGACGCTCAGCGCCGCGCGCGCTTCGCGATTTTCTTCACGAGCCCATCCACCGTCGCGAAGAGGATCTCGTTGCCATTCTGTTTGTGCTTCGCGACGCGCGCGGCGTACTTCGCGTGCTCGCGCAAGAACAAACGAAGTAGCTGCGGATCGATCGACTCCGCGCCGAGGCCGTAACCGAGCTCCTCGAGATAGCGCGCATTGAGCACCTGCTCGAATTGATTGCGCACCGGCACGCTGAAGATCGGTTTACCCAAATAGAGCGCTTCGCCAATGAGCGAGAGCCCGCCGTTGCACACGACCGCCTTGCACGTCGCGAGATCTTCGACGAAGCCGTCTTCGCTGAAATCTTTGACGACGCAGTTGGGCGCCTTGGGGCTCGCGGACTTCGACTTTTGATCGTGCCTTTTGAGCCCATAAATGACGAAGCGATGCTCGTGGAGCTCGGCGAGCGCGGGCAAGAGCGCCGCGTCGCTCGCGGACGTTTGATACACGAGGACGTGATCGCCAAAGCGCGCGCGCTTCTTCGCCTCGAGGATCGGGCGCCGCAGGATCGGCGGGACGAGCGTGGTCGAGTCGCGGAACTTTTTTCGGATCGGTGGTTGGAAGAACGTCGTGATGACGTAGTGGTCGCAGCCAGGCAGCTTCGCGCGGACGAATGCCTTCGTCATTTGGTAGTCGACCTTCACGCCTTTCTTCGCGGCGGGGTCGAGCTTCGTGCGGCTGATGATTTGTTGGTTGTCGATCGAGACGACGGGCAATCGATGGCGCTTCGCGAAGAGAAACGCGAACGTGTCGAAGTCCGTGATGACCATGTCGGGCTCGTAGCCGACGACGCGATCGTAATACGCGGCGATGTTGTCGCTGATGATGCTCGGCGCGGCGACCAAGTTGCGCGCGAGCGTGCCGTCGCGGTCCATGCGGTTGTCGACGTAGCGAATCGTGAGGCCTTTGATCTCGACGACGTCCGGAAATGTCTTCGACAAAAACGCATGCGCGCGGCCGCTCACGACGATCTTCACTTCGTGCCCGCGCTCGACGAGGTGCTCGCACACGACCTTGCTGCGCGTCGCGTGTCCCATCCCTTCGCCGACGACTCCATAGAGGATGCGCATGGCGGCGATGGTACTCTCGCTCGATGCGAATCGCCCTCGCTTTGATCTTGTGCGCGTGCTCTTCGAGCGCGACGCCGAACGACGCAGGCGTCGACGCATCGCCCGCGGATGGATCGACGCCGCCCGACAGCGCGACGAACGACGCGGGCCCGACGGAGAACATCCACTTCCTCGGCCGCTTCGACACGTCGGACGCGAAGGGCCCGCGCTTCGCGTATCCCGGAAGCGCGATCATGGCGACGTTCTCGGGTACCGCGCTCGACGTGACGCTCACGGATCAAAACGAAAACTACTTTGCCGTATCGATCGATGGTCAACCGCCGACCACGCTTCACACGACGAGCGCGACGACCTCGTATTCGCTCGCGACGAATCTCGCTGCGGGCTCGCATACGGTCGTGCTCGTGAAACGCACCGAGTCGTTTCAAGGCATCGTGCAGTTCGGCGGCTTCAGCAGCCCGCTCGTCCCGACACCCTTTCCGTTCGCGCGGCGCATCGAGATGATCGGCGACTCGATCACGTGCGGCTACGGCGACACGGGCGTCGGTCCCAATTGCGGATTCACGCCCGACACCGAAGACGAAAACCAAGCGTGGGGCGAAGTCGCGGGCGCGCAAGTGAACGCGATGCACACGTCGATCGCGTACTCCGGCAAAGGCCTCTATCGAAACAACGACGGCTCGACGACCGATCTCATGCCCACGGTGTGGACGCGCACGTTCGCCGACGACACGAGCTCCGTTTGGGATTTTTCGAAGTACGTGCCCGACGTCGTCGTCATCAATCTCGGCACGAACGATTTCGCCAAGGGCGATCCCGGCAGCGCGTTCACGACCGCGTACGTCGCATTCATCAAGACGCTGCGCGGGAAATATCCGAACGCGCACATCGTCGGCGTCGTCGGCCCGATGCTCGGCGGCACGCAAGCCGGCACATACGTGCAGAATGCAATCACCCAGAGCGCCGACGCGAACACGAGCTACCTCGAGCTCCCCACGCAGGACGGCAGCGACGGTTACGGGTGCGACTACCACCCGAGCGTCGCGCGCCAAGCGAAGATGGGCGCGCTGCTCGCCGCCCATCTTCAACAAAAGCTCGGCTGGTGATCTGAACGTTACTTCTTCGGCGCGGCGCCGCTTTCGTCGAGCACCTCCGCATGGAGCGGCGAGAGCACGAGCCGTTGCGTGCCTTGCTCGACGTCGAACACGGAGCTCAAGAAACCGAACTTGCCGTTGCCTTTGACGAGCACGCGAACGTCGTCGACGTGCGTGCGCCATTCGCCCTTCACCTTCGCGACTTCGGCGCAGGACGCTTTGGTGGCGGTCATGTCGGTCGTGAACTCGGTCTTAACCGCAGCCGGCGCAGCCGTGAGATCCGACGGCGCGACCCACGGCATCGTGCACGAGCCCGCGAGCGCTTTGCTCAAGCGCGTGCCGGCTTCGACGACCGCGGGTGCGGACTTGTCGAGACCGGGCGTCGGATCTTGCAGCATGCTCTTGTCGTGACGGTTCGCGACGGTTCCGTAGCGCACGGTTTTGTCGCCGAGCATGATGATGCGCGCGTTCACCTCGTGGTGTTGATCGGGCGCGGGCTGCGCGAGCTCGCCGAGCTCCATCTCGACGGCGACGATCTGCAGATCCTTGCCGAGCGCGTCGATGAGCTTTTTGTCGTCGGGGTCGGTGAGGTTGCTCACCTTTTGCTGCGGGTCCTTCGCGAGCCATTTCGCGTCGACGGGCTTGCTCGTCGCGGCGTTGACGATGGTCTGCGCGACGTCGGCGACGAAGGCAGCGACCTTCGCGTCTTGCGGGTCCGCGGGCGACGCGCTCGGCGGCGGTGATGCGGCGACGCCGGACGACGCAGCCGCGCTCGCGGATGAGGCCGCGCTCGTGGTGGGTTTGGCGCTCGCGCTCGCGCTCGAGGAGGTGGTTGTGGTCGAGTCGGACGGTTTGTCGCAGGCGAGGACGAGAACGAGGCTTGTGGCGAGAAGGATTCGCATGGCGGGAGACGCTAAACGCCCATCCGAAATGAATCAACCCAAGAGCTGATCCGTCGAAAAAGGGCGTAGGAACCCTACCCCGCTTGACCTGATGACCGACCCCCCTTTACCGTGAACGGGAAACCATGAGCGACAAAACCTTCCTCTCTCAAACGCCGCGTTCTCGCGGCCATCGCTGCTGGCCCTGCGTGTCTCGTCGTCGCGACGATCGTCGCGACGCCCACTGATGCGAAAGCCGCCACGGGCGCGGACAAGGCCAAGAATCCCGTGACACCGCCCGGCAACGCGATGCCGTCCGACGGTGTCGTCACGCCGCACCAGTGGTGGGCCAACGGCTGGCGCCATCCGTGGGGCAACTGGAACAACTGGCACAACTGGCCGAACTGGAACAACTGGCATAACTGGAGCAACTTCTGATCGGGAACGTGCGTCTCCCGCAGGGCGGGCTGCAACTTCTCATTCTGCAGCCCACCCCGTTTTGCAACATCGACTGCGAATACTGTTATCTGCCGAATCGCAGCTCGAAAGAACGCATGACCGACGAGGTCCTCGCCGCCGCGCTCAATCGCGTGGTGGAGAGCGGCATCGCGGGAAACGAGCTCACCATCATCTGGCACGCGGGCGAGCCGCTCGTGCTCTCGCCGAGTGGTACGCGCACGCGATGGAAGTGCTCGGCGCGCACATTCCACAGTCGATCAACGTCACGTACTCGATCCAGACCAACGCGATGCTGATCGACGACGCGTGGTGCAAATTCGTTCGTGAGCATCCGCGCGTGCAGATCGGCGTGAGCGTCGACGGGCCCGCGGTGCTCCACGACTCGCGTCGAAAAACGCGCTCGGGAAAAGGGACGCTCGCGCAAGCGCTCCGCGGCATCTCGAAGCTCCGCGAATGGGAGATCCCGTTCCACGCGATCACCGTGCTCACGCATGCATCGCTCGAGTTCCCCGACGAGCTCCACGAGTTCTACGAAGAGAACGGCATCGGGCGCGTGGGCTTCAACGTCGAAGAGATCGAAGGCGGTCACACGAAGTCGAGCTTGCTCGCGCTGGATACGCAGCGGAAGTATCGCGCGTTCATGCGGCGCTTCCTCGAGCTCGTCGACGAGCACGGCGGGCAGCCGGTCGTGCGCGAAGCGGACATGGCGTTCGGGATGATTCAAACGCCTCGCGGCGCCGCCGACGCGGAGATGCGCGATCAACAGAACGCGCCGTGGACGATCGTGAGCGTCGGCGTCGATGGAGGGTTCACCACGTTCTCGCCCGAGCTCATCGGCGTGGAGAGCGTCGACTACGGCGACTTCGTCGTCGGCAACGTGCTCCGCGATTCGTTCGCCGACGCGGCCGAGTCGCCGCGCTTTCGCGCGCTCGAAGCCGACATCAGCGCGGGCGTGGATGCGTGTCGCGCGTCGTGCGAGTACTTCCAGTTTTGCGGTGGCGGCGCGCCAGCGAACAAATATTTCGAGAACGGCTCGATGCGCTCGACCGAGACGCTCTACTGTCGTTTGACGAAGAAGGCGCTCATCGACGTCTGCCGCGAGTTCTTGGCCGCGCCGCACGCGCGTCCCGCCGCGTGACATGGCGCGCCTTCGCATCGCGCCCTATCGGCATTACCTCGGTGTGTGGAACGCTGCCGAGCGCGTGCGCGTCGGTGACCGCGCGCCCGACGAGCGCGAGCTCGCGGCGCTCGGCGCGACGGATACGATCGGCGACGGCGCAACGCTTGCCACATCGGAGGACGCGATCGCTTGCGCGATGACCGTTCCCGCGCGCGTGCGAAAGAGGCTGTGGGATCTCGATTGGGACGAAGAGGGCGCGGCGATGACACCCAAAGACGCCGCCGCATTCGAAGCGTATGGGCGCTCGGTTGCCGCGTTTTTTCGCGCTGCGGGTTTGCCGCTGCGCGAAACGTTCGAGACGCGTGTCGTCGCGGGCGCGCCCGGAGCAAACGCCGTGGACGATCTCGCGCTCCACGCGGCGAGCGCGGTCGCGCTCGTCAACGTAGGCGAGTCGGACGTGCTCGTCGCGGTGAAGGGCTCGCTCGGCGACGCGGAAGCGGAGGTATCTCTGCGCGTTCCGCCCGACGAAGGTTGTTTGCTCTCGCCGAAGGCGCGCCCCTACGTCGTCGTCGTGCCCGCGGAAGCGGAGTTCGGGTTGCTGCTCGAGCTGGCGTAACGTCTCAAGGCACCAGGCTCGCGCGCACCGACGCGAGGAGCTGATCGAGCTCGCCGACCATCTCGTTTGCCGCGGCGAGCGTTCCGAACGTCGCGAGCTTCACGCGCGAGTTGTTTCTCATGAACGCAAAGACGCGATAGCGACCTTCGCTCGTGTCGGCGGAGAACGACACGAGGTCGGCGAGCGCGACGTCGACGTCGCCCGCGAAGACGCCGCGGTTCACGAAGCGCATCTTCGCGTTCGCGATCTCGATGCGACCATGCGCCGAGCCTGGCGAGCTCAACGCCGCCACCGCGATGCCCGCGATGACGAACGCGCCGAGGAGCACGTCGATCCACGGCGGATACCGCTCGATGTGTCTGTGCGCGATCCAAAGAAAACAAAGCGACGACACCACGAACAAGAGTCCCGCACCGAATCGCGTCGTCGACGAACGGGGACCTGCATACGCAATCGCGCGTGCGCCGCCCGGCTTCCTGCGTTCCTCCCACGCGAGATCGCGCGCGACCGGCGTGCTCATCCGCATGACGAACGAATATCACGCGCGCGCTGTGCGGCGCCGGACGAGATCGGTGACGGCTTCGTCCCATGTCGGGAAGTCGAATCGAAAGCCGTTCTCGAGGAGGCGCGTCGGCGTCACGCGGCGGCTCTTGAGCAAGAGCTCGGTGTCGGTGCGCATGACCCATGCGCCGATTTCGAGCATCCACTTGGCCGCGGGAAGTCCGATGCGAACGCCGGATGCGCGTCGCATCGCGCGCATGAACGCGGCGTACGGCAGCGGGTTCGGCGATGCGATGTTCACGGGGCCCGCAATGTCATCGCGCGAGACGAGAAAATCGATGGCGCGCGCGAAGTCGGCGTCGTGAATCCACGACACGTATTGCTTGCCGTCGCCGGCGTTGCCGCCGAGACCGCGTCGAACGAGCGAGAGCATCACGTCGAAGACGCCGCCCGCGTCGGGGCTCATCACCATGCTCGTGCGAAGCGCCACCTTGCGCGTCGAAGGCGTCGCGACCGCGTCTTGCGCGGCCTCCCACGCTTTCGCGATCGCGACGCTGCGCGCCCAATATGCGGGGACGCCGCGCTCGTTGCCGCCGAGGATCCCGTCGTCGCCGTTCGGTGCGTCGAGCCTGTGCGCGTAGATCGTCGCGGTGCTCATCTGGAGCCAAACGCGCGGCGGGCGTGCGGCCGCCGCGATCGCTTCGCCGACGACGCGCGTCGAGTCGACGCGCGAGTCCATCATCGCCTTCAAGTTCTCTTCCGTGTATCGGCAGTTCACGGAGCGTCCCGCGAGATTGACGACGATGTCCGCGCCGTCGATCTCGTTCTTCCACTCGCCGAGCGAGCGACCATCCCAAAGCGCGACGCGCCCCGCGGCGACGTCAGCGGATCGCGCGAGCACGACCACCTCGTCGCCGCGCGCGATGGAGCGACGCGCGAGGATCTGTCCGACCTGCCCGCTCCCACCTGCGATGACGACCTTCATGATTCGACTCGGCGACTGAAAGAGAGACCCGTCAGCGTGCGGTTGTGCGTGATGCGATTTGCGTGATGCGGGTGTGCGGTGTGCGGGGCAATCGTTGTGACTTGATTGCGCTGCCCCTTGCGCGGTCAGGCAGCCCGGTATGTTTACGGCCCCCCGGCCTGCAAGGCTGGGGCCCCACGCTCGCCCGGGTCCCTCTTTCAATCGTCGATCACTTCGTGACGAGATCCACTTTCCAGTTTGCCTCCTGAATTCGTCCGTTGAGCTCGCGGATCGTCTTCGCGAGATCGTCGGCTTGTTTTTGCATCGCGGAAATTTTGATCGTCGCGACCCATTTGATTTCGCGCATGCCGTAGCGATCGGGCTCCTTGCGCGCGCCGCCGATCGCCGCGATGACGAGCGCATGGTGCGCGGCGAGCGTGTCGCGATGCGCGATGGCCTCGGTGAGCGTGCGACCGTCTTTGAGCTTCGAGTGCAAGTTGGTCTTGTTGATGTTCGTGACGAGCGTCTCGAGCGTCGCCATCGCGCCGGTCGCCTCTTTCATCAGCACGGTCGGATCTTCGTGCGGTTTGTCGCCCTGTTGAACGACGGCGTTCGCGACGACGCGCTCGCGCAGCGAGGCAATCTTCTTTTGGATGTCGGCGCGGAGGAGGAGCGCTTCGGCGAGCTTCACGCACACGACGATACCGCACCTCACGATTTTATGCGCGACTGGCGGCAACGCGTGCGCCACCCGTTCGCGAGGTCCGCGACTCCTGCCGCGAGTTTGTCGGCGTGCTCCTTGCTACCTGCAGGTCAAACCACCGTGCGATGCCTGGAATCTGCGCAACGCCTACTCCACCCCACGTTCTGCCGTGTGTTGCCTACGCTCGTCGTCTGCGTGGTCCTCTTGGAGGCTGGGTTGCGACTCACCGGACACGCACCGTTCAACAGCACCGAGGGGATCTACGTCGGCCACGGCGGTGGATACCGCCTGGGGCGAAACCTCAACAACCGCCGCGAGACTCCGTCGTACAGCTACACGATCCTCACGAACGACCTCGGATTCCGCGACAAGATCTCCGGCACGCGCAAGCTCGGGTCCGTCCCCTACATCGCGTGGGTCGGCGACTCGATCACGTTCGCGATGGGCGTCGACTACGACCAATCGTTCGTCGGCATCTTCGACGCCGTCGCGGAGGGGCGCGGGATCGAGTCGGCGAACCTCGCGGTGCCGGGTCACCGGTTCACCGACGAGGAGGACACGCTCTACGAGTTCCTCGACAACGTCGCCATCAAGCCGTCTTGGGTCGTCGTGAACTTCACCGCGATGGGGATCACCACCTTCGAGCAGCCCTACGACGACATCATCGTCAAGGACGGCGACATCTTCCCGAAGAAGGGTTGGCTCATCCCCTACGCGAGGACGAGCCTCCAACAGAAATCCTCCGCGTATTGCTTTTTCCGCGACGGAGTCCGCCACGTCCAGGCGCGGCTCCACCCCGAGCCTTCGCGCTCCGCGCTCGATGGCGTGGGCGAGCTGTTCACGAAGAAGGGGCCATGGGGTGGGCGCGACGCGCCGGCGCGGTTCGAGGCGAGGCTCGAGCACCTCGACGAACGCATTCGGCAGTCTGGTGCAGTGCCCATCTACGTCTACATGCCGAGCGCGCTCGATCTACGCGCGAAGGACTTTCTCGCCGTGCCTGGACACAACGCCACCGACTACGACTTCGACATGTTCTTGCGGCTCCTTCAGCGGCACACGGAGCGAGCGGGTATTCGGCTCGTCAACTTGCGTCCGCAGGTCCAAAAACATCAGGACGCCGGCGAGCGACTCCTCTTCACGCTCGACCCGCACTACAACGCGGCCGGCAACGAAGTCATCGGCCTCGCTCTCCGTGACGCGCTGCTCGGCGATCGCGGTCTCATCATCTCCGAAGCCGTGGCCGCGCGTCGGGGCCATTCATGATCTCGTCTTGGGGCTTCGAGTTCTACAACAGCGCCACGTTCTGGGGCGCGCTCCTCGTCGTCGTCATCGTGGTTCGTCTGGTCGGCACGAACCCCCACGTCAAAGGGCTTGCGCTCGCGGCGCTCTCGAGCGCGATGATCCTCGCCATTCCGCGCTTCGGCGTTCGAGGCCTCGTCGTCGTCTGGGCCTTCGCGGGCGTCACCTTTGCGGTCGTCCGCGAGCTGTGTCGCCCCGGCGACGACAAACGTCGTCGCTGGATCGCGACGTTCGGAATCGTGGCGGTGCTCCTCTTCTTGTGCGTGTTCAAGTATCGGCTCATTCACGACGCGGTGATCGGGCGCAGCACTGCGACGGGCTCCAACATTCTGTTGCTCATCGGCGTGTCGTACTTCTCGTTCAAGGCGATCCACACGATGGTGGAGACGTATCGGCGCACGATCCCGACGATCGATCCTCTCGCGTACCTGAATTACATCATCTTCTTCCCCGCCTTCGTCAGCGGGCCCATCAGCCGATACCCGCAGTTCGCCGCGCAAATGGGGCCCGTCGAGCGAGGAACGTTTCGGCGCGATCTCGCGCTTGGCGGCGCGCGAATCGTCCATGGCCTCTTCAAGAAGATCGTCCTCGTGAAGCTTCTGTTCCCTCACATTCTCGGCCAGGGAAAAGCGCTCGGCGATTTGGGAGCCGGGCAGGTCGTGCTCGGCCTCTACGTGTACGCGATCTACTTCTACGTCGACTTCGCCGGGTACACGGACCTCGCGATCGGATCGGCGCGTCTGCTCGGGATGGAGCTCCCCGAGAACTTCAAGCACCCTTTCATGCAGCGCAACATCCGCGACCTCTGGTCGGGCTGGCACATGTCGCTCACCAACTGGCTCATCGACTACGTCTACTGGCCGCTGGTCCGGAAGCTACGCCACGTCGAGTTCTTCCGACCTCGCCCGCTGCTGCTCTCGATCGTCGGGATGAACGCGACGTTCCTCGCATGCGGCGCATGGCATGGCGAGAGCCTCCATTTTTGCTTTGGGGCCTCTATCACGGCATGGGCATCTCGGTGCTGCAGATCTATCAGCGATACAAGCGCCAGATCCGCATCGGCTGGGTGCAGCGTTACTTCCAGTCCCCGGTGAGCCGCGTCGTCGGCATGGTGGGCACCTTCAACTTCTTCGCATTTGGAATCGGGCTCTTCGTGTTGAACGTCAGCCAGCTACGCCAAATCTTGGGAGGGCTATTCCGATGAGGCCAATGAGATCCATACGTGCGCTGCTGCTACGCCTTTATGAAGATCGGAAGACCATCATCCTCACGTTCGAGATGTTCTGGATTGCGGTCTTCTTGCTGAAGATGCTCGACGGCACGAGCGGCGAGAACCTCGCGTTCGTCTACGCGAACTTCTGAGTCACCGACGCTGCAGGTCGGCCACCACGCAGAAATGATCGGACGCGTGCGAGGTGCCGACGTCGAAGCGTGCGAAGCGGAGCTCGGGACTCGCGAGAACGCGATCGATGCGCATCCTCATCCAGGGCCGCGTCGTCGGGAACGTATAGCCAAAGCCGCTGCCGGCGACGGAGAAGCCGTCTTGGTAGCGCGAGAGATAGCGGTGCAGCACGTAGCTCAGGCTCGGTAGGTTCGTGTCGCCGCCGATGATCACGGGGACCGTCTCGCGCGCGGCGCGCTGCGAGAAGGACTCGACCTGCGCCGTGCGCAGCGCGGTGTTGTCCATGAACTCCGCCGCGCCCGCGCCGCCCGCGAACAATCGGCCCGAGAGAATTTCCCGGCGCAAGCCCGCCCCGCGCAGCGTGCGAAACGGCGCGCGCGGCGACAGCGGGTGCACGTCGTAGAACGCGATGGGCCCGAGGGGCGTGTCGAGCGTCTGCTCGATGTAGCGCGCGGAGCGAAGCTTCCCTGAAACGGCAGCTTCTCGGGCTCGAACGACGAGAGCACCGGATACCGCGACGCCATGATGAACTGGTCGGTCGCGGTCACGTTCGGGTAGCGCGCGCGCATCGCGCTCGCGAGCGGCTCCGGTGTTCCGATCTCCTGGAGCAGGACGACATCGGGCGAATACCGATCGATCCCCTGAACGAGCTTGTCCGCGCCACCCGTCGTGGAGTCGACGTTGTAGCTCAGCACGCGCAGCTTCGGCGCATTCGCGACTGCCGCGCTCGTCGGCGACGGAAGAGTGAGCCCCATCAGCGTGAAGACGACGAGGAACGCGGCGGGCGCTTGCGTCCACAAGAAGCGCCGCCTTTTGAGCGCGATGAGCGCGAGGACGAACAGCGGGAGCGGCATCGCGAACCCGAGCCTCGGCAAATAGAGACCCACGCCCGTGACCCACCAACGCTCGCCCGCGAAGCGGAGCGCAAGCACCGTCGCGAGGAGCGCGATGGGATACGCGCAGCAGAGAAAAATAACGATAAGCCGGCCGACGCGCTTCATGGCGACGTCTCACTCCGTTGCAAGCGACGTTCCGGTCACCGCGCAAACGATGCCGGCATACGCAAGTCGATGATGCCATGAGAAGCTCGCGCGCATGACGCAGCCGAAAGACACCAAGGTCCCTGCGGTCACGCTCGGGTTTTGGGTGATCAAGATTGTCGCGACGACGCTCGGCGAGGTCGGCGGGAACGCGGTCACGATGACGATGAAGCTCGGGTACCTGCTCGGCTCCGTTCTCTTCGTCGTGCCGCTGGTGGCGTCCGTCGCTGCGCAGATCCGCGCGAAGCGGTTTCATGCGTCGCTCTATTGGACGACGATCACGCTGAGCACGCTCGCCGGGACGACGCTCGCCGACTTCTTCGATTGCTCGCTCGGCATCGGCTACCTCGGTGGATCGCTCTCGCTGCTCACGCTCGTCCTCACGACGCTCGGCGCATGGCGTTGGTCGCTCGGCTCCGTCGACGTCGAAACGGTGGCCACGCCCAAAGCCGAAGCATTCTATTGGACGACGATCGTCTTCTCGCAAACGCTGGGCACCGCGCTCGGCGATTGGCTCGCCGACGGCGGGCTCGGTTACAACGGAAGCGCGCTGCTCATCGCCGTCGTGCTCGCGCTCCTCGCGGTCCTTCATTTCCTCACGAAGGTATCGCCGACGTTCTTGTTCTGGGCCGCGTTCATCTTGACGCGCCCGCTCGGCGCGACGCTCGCAAACTCGCTCGACAAACCGGTCGCGAAGGGCGGACTCGCCGTCAGCGACATCACGGCGTCGGTCGTCCTCGTCGTGATCTTGATCGTGTGTCTGCTCGTCATCCCGCAGCGCCCCGGACGCCAGAAGAGCATTGGCCGAGTCGGCAGCGGCGCCGACTCGGCCGACGAGTGTCGAGACTAGTAGCGATAGTGCTCGGGCTTGAACGGGCCTTCCGTCGACACGCCGAGATACTCCGCCTGCTTCGACGTGAGCTTCGTGAGCTTCACGCCGAGCTTGTCCAAGTGGAGCGCGGCGACTTTTTCGTCGAGCTTCTTCGGGAGCATGTGGACGCCCGGCTGAAACTTCTCCGTCCAGAGCGCGATCTGCGCGAGGACTTGGTTGGTGAAGCTCGAGCTCATGACGAACGACGGGTGGCCGTTCGCGCAGCCAAGGTTCACGAGGCGACCGCGCGCGAGGAGAATGATGCGGCGACCGTTCTTCATCGTGAACTGATCGACTTGCGGCTTGATGTTCACCTCGGTGCCGTTCTTCTCCATCCACGCGACGTCGATCTCGCAATCGAAGTGACCGATGTTGCAGAGGATGACGTTGTCCTTCATCGCCATGAGGTGCTCTTGGCGAACGACGTCGAGGCAGCCCGTCGCCGTGACGACGATGTCGGCGCGCGGAGCGGCTTCTTCCATCGTCGTGACTTCGTAGCCTTCCATCGCCGCTTGCAGCGCGATGATCGGATCGATCTCCGTGATGACGACGCGCGCACCGTAACCGCGGAGCGATTGCGCGCAGCCCTTGCCGACGTCGCCGTAGCCCGCGACGACCGCGACCTTACCCGCGAACATGACGCCCGTCGCGCGCTTGATGCCGTCGGCGAGCGACTCGCGGCAGCCGTAGAGGTTGTCGAACTTCGATTTCGTGACGGAGTCGTTCACGTTGATCGCGGGGACCTTGAGCGTTCCCTTCTTGAACATTTCGTAGAGGCGATGAACGCCCGTCGTCGTCTCTTCGCTGAGACCGCGAATGCCATCCGGTCCGTTGAAGAGCTCGGGGTGTTTCTCGTGGCACACGGCCGTGAGATCGCCGCCATCGTCGAGGATGAGGTTCGGGCCCTTCTTGCTGGCGAACGCGAGGAGCTGCATCTCGATGCACTCGTAGTATTCGGCCTCGCTCTCGCCCTTCCACGCGAACACGGGGACGCCCGTCTTCGCGATCGCGGCGGCCGCTTGGTCTTGCGTCGAGAAGATGTTGCACGAGGTCCACGTCACTTCGGCGCCGAGCTCGGTCAGCGTCTCGATGAGCACCGCCGTCTGCGTCGTCATGTGCAAGCAGCCCGCGATGCGCGCGCCCTTGAGCGGTTTCTTTTGGCCATACTCTTTGCGGAGCGCCATGAGGCCGGGCATCTCCGTCTCGGCGATCGCGATTTCCTTGCGACCCCAATCCGCGAGCGAGATGTCAGCGACTTTGTATTTTCCGGGAACGAACGATGAACCGTCAGCCATGTTTTTTCTCCTGCGTGGATGAAACCATCATTTTCCAAGGCAAATGCGCGTCCGGGCCGGAGCCCGTGAGACGCGCAGGAATGTTCGAGATGCGTGGATTGTGCAAGCCCGCCGAGCGCGCGAGCTTCTTCAGCTCCGCGTCCGCGAAGCCGAGCCACAAGTCGGCTTGGGCGCGCATGCGCTCGTCGTCGTGGCGGGCGTAGTCGAGGACGACGACGCTGCCGCCGTCTTTGCAGAGCTCGGCGAGCTTGCGAAGGACGACGGCGGGCTTCGGCGCGTGATGAAGGACGCGCACGGCGAACACGGCGTCGGCTTTTCCGCCGGCGGCGCGCAAGACGTCTTGCGAATCGAGCTCGCCGCGAACGAGCGTGACGTTCGCGAGGCCGTGGCGCTTCACGCGCGCGCGCGCCATCGCGAGCTGCGTCTCGGAGCGGTCGATGCCGACGACGCGATCGAAGATCGGCGAGAGGACTTCGAGCATGCTGCCATCGCCCGTGCCCGCATCGACCGCGAGCGCGCGGCGCTCGACGAGCGGAGCGAGCGCGGAGAGATACGCGCCGAACGGGAACACGTCGCCGAGCGACGTCTTTTGCGCGCCTTCGCGATCGAAGTAGTCGCGTGCGATCGCGTCGCGCGCGCGGATGACCGCCTCGAGGCGCTTCATGCTCCCGTCGCTCTCGCACATCGCGCGGCCGCTCTCGATTGCGTCGCGCACGACGACATCGCCGTCGTCACGCAACGTGACGATCGCGCGCGTCCCTTCCCTGCGCAGCGCGACGAGCCCCGCGCGGCTCAGCGCGGCGACGTGCCGCGAGACGTTCGGCTGGCTCTCGCCGAGCACTTCCGCGAGCTCGCCGATGGAGAGCTCTTCTTCGGCCGCAAGCGCGAGAAGACGCAGGCGGACGGGCTCCGAGAGGAGCCGAAAGAGCTCCCACCGCTGCGGGCTTGCGGGTTCGGTCTGTGCCACGGCATGCATATATACATCTATACGGATGAATGCAACTGGCTGCGAGCTACGGGCTGCGGGGGCGGCGCCCGACAAGTTTTTACAATCGCACGCACGGATCAGCGCTAAACATCGGCGTTTCGATGACGTTGCCCCTTCGTCACACTTCCGAGGACTCGGAGTCCCCCGCCCGGCCGGACGCGGAGGACGCGTCCAAGAGCGGGACGCACGAGACCCCGCGCGGGCGCGTGCACGGCGGGTGGCTGCGCGGCATCGGGCTCAGCGCGCTCTGTCTCTTGCCGGGCATCGTCGACTTCGCCGTCGATTTCCTGCGTCGCCACGATCAGATCGTCCACTTCGGCCGTCGCGAAATGTCGATGTACGTGTGGTGGGCGCTGCTCGGCGCGGCGATGTGGGGCTCGCTCGTTTATCTCGCGGTCGCGCGCACGACTTGGGTGAAATGGATCGGGCGCGTGCTCCTCCTCGCCGGCGCGGCGCTCGCGCTCGGCGGCCAGACGTACATCTACTCGCGTTACGGCGCGTACCTCGATCATCGCGCGGCGCTCGTCGGCACGTCGATGATGCCGAGCGTCGGTCAGCAGCTTTGGAGCGATCGCTATGGATTTGCCGCGGCGCTCGCGATCCCCGTGCTCTTCGCGATCGGCGTTCCATTCTCGGGGCGCTTCTTCCGCGCAGGTCACGCCGATGCGCTCTTCGCGCTCGACCTCGTCGCGTTCGCGCTCGTCGTCTCGCTCTTTGGAAACGTGGGCGACGATCAAGTCGCGACCCCCGACGTCCTCTATCTCTCCGCGATGGGCCAGCTCGGTCGCGCGCATTGGGATCACAACGAGACCGTCGAGCGCATGCACCCCGGTCCGCGCACGCCGATTCCGGTTCCGCCGCTCGTGCCGCACCAACCGGCGAAGCGCAACGTGCTCTTCGTCATCACGGAGTCGGTGCGCGCGCAGTCGGTGTGCGTCTCGCCCGATCCGAACTGCAAGTGGACGCCGTTCTCGAACGCAGTCGTCCCCGAGCGCATCGGCCTCACGCAAATGCGCGCGCTCGACTCGACGACGGCGATCTCGCTCGCGATCATGTGGGGCGGCCTCGCGCCGACGGCGCACCGCGAGAACCTCCACTCGGCGCCGCTCCTCTGGGAGTACGCAAAAGCCGCGGGATTTCACACCGCATACTGGACGTCGCAGAATCTCTTGTTCGGAAATTCGGGCACGTGGATTCAATCCGTCCCGCTCGAGCGAACGATCAACGCGACGCAAATCGAGCCGGAGGCGACGATGGAGATCGGCGCCGACGACGGCAAGCTCATCGACTTCGTGATTGGGGACATCGACAACCTCCCCGAGCCGTACGTCGCCGTCGTTCACCTCTCGAACACGCACTTTCCGTACAAAGTCGATCCGCGTTATTCGCCCTTCATGCCCGAAGCGGAAGCGAGCGGGCCCGGCTACGAAAATGAAATACGCAACCGCTACCAAGATTCGATCTATCTCCAAGACATGGCCGTCGCGCGCTTGCTCAAAGCGGTGCGCGCGCGCAAGGAGAGCGAGCGCACGGTGATCGTGTTCGTGTCGGATCACGGCGAGCAGATGCGCGAGAAGGGCGCCGTCGGTCACACGGGCACGCTGTGGGAGGAAGAGATCCGCATCCCCGCGTGGATCGACGCGCCGAAGGGCACGCTCACGACGAGCGAGCGCACGAGCCTCGAGTCGCTCGAGAAGACGCCGCTCACGAGCCTCGACGTTCTTCCGACGCTCCTCGACTTGATGGGCGTATGGGACGATCCCGCGCTCGCGGATTTGAAACAACCGATGCCGGGCAGGAGCCTCCTTCGCGGCGGCTCGCCGCCCGAGACGCCCATCGCGATGACGAACTGCAGCGAGCTCTGGGCGTGCGCGTTCCGCAACTGGGGCGCGATCTCCGGCACGCGGAAAATCCTCGCGCACGAGGGTGATCACGCGTGGGGTTGCTACGACGTGTCGCGCGATCCGTTCGAGCTCGACGACCTCGGCCAAGAGGCATGCGCCGATTTGCTTCCGCTCGCCGAGCGCAATCGCGGTAGACCTTTCTAATGGGCGATTACAGGGACACGCCGCTCGTTTGTCCGACGTGCAACACCGTGATGGAGCAGCGCGTGCTCTCGGGGTCGACGGTCGACACGTGCCCGACGTGCCGCGGCTTGTGGGTCGATTGGTTCGACGGCGAGCTGCTCTCGATCGTGAAGGAGACCGCGCCGCTCTCGATTCGCGAAGGATACAAAACCGAAGTGACCGGCGGAAAATGTCCGCGCTGCACGCAGCCGCTCACCGCCGAGACGTTCGACAACAAATCGATCGCGCTCCTTCGATGCAGCGATTGTGCGGGCTGCTTCATCCCGCGCGCCTCGTTCACGATGCTCCTCGAGCTCGATCTCCCCGCGTACTCGCGCCACGACGCGGACGTCGGAAAGGTCGACGCCTTCACGCGCTTGCTCCTCGCGATTCGCAAGCTGTTCGGCGCGGAGCCCACCGTGGTGATGCGCGAAGAAGAGTGAGCGCGTTTAGGGCGACAGCGTGACCGCCTCGACGGGACACGCGCGCAAACACTCCTGGCATCCAGTGCACGCGAGCGGATCGAGCAGCTTCGCTTGGCCTTGAATCACGCCGAGCACGTGCTTCTGCGGACACGCGTACACGCACGATCCCGATCCGATGCATCGATGAAGATCCACGACGGGATGCGCGTGGTCGGTCGTGATCTCGCCGCGCGCGCCGAGCCGTTCGAGCGTGGCGATGAGCACGGACTCGCGCCGCTTCTCGATTTGCGCCCACACGAAGGACAACACCGCCGCGACGACGAGAACCGCGACGACGGCCCACGTGGATTCGGCCGCATGCACCAGCGAGAGAGAAGACATTCGCGCCTCCTTCTTGGATCACGGCGAAGCGGCCTTTGGGTTTCCAAAAAAGTTCAGGGACCGATGCACACCGTCGCGCCGGGCAGCTCGCAGTCGTCCGCGTTCTTCTCGGACGTATTGCAGTTGCACGCGTGCGGGTTGATGGATCCATCGGGGAGCGCGGGGTCGTGGCAGTCGTCCGGGACGCAAACTTTGGTGACGCACGGCGTCTCGCAGGCGTCGTCGCGCATCGAGTCCTGCACGTTGCAATAGCTGAGCGGGTCGCCGAGCGCGGCGGACCACACCTCGCAGTGGTCGCCGCTCGCGTCGATGGCTTTGAGCGCCGCGAGCTGACCGAGCAGCGTGACTTGGCCGAAGCGCGCGACGGCGACGTCGTAGTCGTGTTGCGACATCGCATCGATCGCCGCGACTTGATCGGGCGTACCCGTCCAGCGATTCAGCTCGGGCGGAAGGCACACGGGGATGACGCCGCTGCGCGAGTCTTCGATGAGGAGAAACCGGACGTGCGCGTGACACGCGTAGAGCACCTTGCTCGTCGTGTTCTTCGGCACCTCGACGCAGTTCCCGTTTGGCTCGCCGCAACGACCCAGATCGAGCTGGGCTCGAGAGCCGCACGCGACCCCGAGCGCGAGCGTGATCGCGAGCGCGACGGCTGTCTTCTTCACGCCAACGCTCGCGAGCATCGTTCGAGGTTATCCCGGCTTCGACGCGGAGATCTCCGCCATCTCGAGACACACCACGTCGATTCGGCGCGCGAACATCTCCCACAAGAATGGCGCGAGGTACACGTTGAGCGGCGGGAACCATCCGAGGATCACCGCCGTCACGCCGAGGCCGCGCGGAACCGCCGCGCGAAACGGGATGGTCGCGCGCACTTCTTCGAGGCTCGACGAGACGCGGCGCACGAGCGCGAGCTTCCAGAACCACGCGACGACGGGGATGAACGCGATCCCGAAGATGTGAATCGTCGTCACGTTTTCGATCGGGCCGATGCGACGCATCGTGATCGGCAAATTGGACCACGTTCGCTCGAGCCACATGAGCTCGCAGATCGCGGCGAGCATGCGGAGCAGCATCGCGATCAAGAGGAGGATGAGCGCGCCGAGCAGCGTGAAGATCACGCCCGCGTCTTCGTAGCCGTCGAAGCTCGCCATCACGCCGTGCTGCGTCGCGTACCACTTGCGAATCATGAAACCGAAGCCGAACGCGAACACCACGGCGATGCCGGAGAGGGCGAGCGCGATGCGCCGCACGCGCTGCGCTGGTGGGTTGATCACTTGCAACTCGCGTCTCCCGGGCCGGGCGCGCAGCCGTTCGCGCATAGCTTTTGGATCGCGGCGATGCCCTGACCGCACGTGATCAGATACGGGCCGTTGTCGGTGCCGTAGGTCGAAAACTGCGAGCCGCAATAGACGCCGTCGGCGATGCCCGGGCACTCGTTGCAGCGATCGGACGTGCCCGACGGAAACGCGAGACATCCCGCATCGCACACGCGCACGCTGGGCGCGGCGTCGATGCAGTGGACGAGCCAATTTGCAGGGGGTTGGCCGTTGAGGCCGTTGTAGCCGCAGTACCAGCCATCCATGAGCCCTTTGCAGACCTTGGATGCGTCGTAGACCACGTCGGCTGCGGCGTCGCTCGCGTCGCTCGCGGCATCGCGCACGTCGGGCGCGACATCGGTTTGTGCATCGAGCGATGCATCGGGCGCATCCACGAAATTGACCAGCAGCGTGCACGCCGCCGTGAGCGGTAGCGCGAGAAGGAAGACCGCGCGGGCTCTCACACTTGGAAGCCTAGCAATTCTCGCTCGTGTTGTGACACCATCGGTCGCGCGCATGCCGGCAAAGTCCTCTCGCCCGCCGCCGCTGCCGAAGGCCGCTTCGAAACCTCCGCACGTTCCTCACGTGCCCGAGGTGAAGAGCATGCTCGAGGAGGACAAGAGCTCGATCGACAAGCTCCTCGCGCTGACGGACGAAGGCTGGGACATCGACGAGCAGGTGCGCACGCTGCAGATCGCGTTGGGCGATCCACCGTCGAAGATGCTGAAGATTCCGACGTCGGAGATGATGCTTCCGAGCGCGCAAGAGCTCGCGCCGGCTCTGCCGCGAAAATCGTCCATTCCGCCGCCGCTGCCGACGGAGAAGAAGAAATCGATCCCGCCGCCGCTGCCGCCGCCCGCGAAGAGCGGCGCGCCGCTTCCTCGCGTGACGAAGCCGCCGCCCGTTCCGAAGAAACCGCCGCCGCCCGTTCCGAAGAAACCACCGGTGCCGCCGTCGTCGGGCAAAGCGCTTCCTGCCTCCGCGGATTCGTCGCCGGTTCCGGTCGAGTCACAGGTGGGGCCGTCGCGCGAGCGCGCGCGATTGCTGCTCGATCCGATGAGCGCGGAGTCGCTCGTCGAGCTTCTCTCCGCGCGCATCTCGACGCTCGAAGCTTCCGGCGACAAGATCGGTCTCGCGCGCGCGCACGTGGAGCTCGCCATCGCATACGAAGCGACGATGGGCGACGATGCGCGCGCGACGTCGCACGCGGAGCTCGCGCTCGTCGTCGATCCGATGTTCGCCGCGGCGCACAACCTCCTTCGAGCGCGCGAGCATGGTCGCTCGAACGTCGCGTCGATGCTCAGGCACATCGAGCACGAGCTCGCGGCGGCGTCGTCGGACGTGGCGCGCGTCGAGCTTCTCGTGCTTCGCGCGCGACTCCTCGAGAGCGGGCCCGACGCGATCGACGCATGGGATCGCGCGCTCGCCATCGCGCCGGAGCACGCGGCTGCGCTCCGCGGTCTCGAAGGCGAGCTCGAAGCGCGCGCCGAGAAGGGCGATGTCGCATCGAAAGAAGCGTACGCCGAGCACCTCGCGCGGATGGCCGACGCGTACGCGAGCGACGTGAAGCTCGCCGCGTGGCTCCACGTGGAGCGCGCGCGCATCGTCGAGCACGGTCTCGAGAAAGTGGACGGCGCGCGCGCTGCGCTCGAACGCGCGCTCGAGCTCGACGGGAGCGTCGGTCCCGTGCGCGACGCGAGCGTGCGGTTCGTCGCCGCGCACGACGATCCATCGGCGCTCGCATCGCTGCTCGAAGAGGAAGCGCTGCTCGAAAAGAGCCCCGCGCGCGCCGCGCGACTCGAGCTCGACGCGGCGTGCCTCATCGCGTTTCGTCTCGCGGACGCATCGCGCGCGATGGTGCTGCTCGATCGCGCCGCGGCGCGCGCGCCGACGAATCCCTCCGTCGATCGACGCGTCCTCCAAGAGCTCCTTCGTCTTCAAGAAGCGACCGGCGACACGAACGCGATCGCGCGCGTGCGTCGCGCGCGGCTCGAGTTCATCACGGACCCGAGCACGCTCGCGCAAGAGCACCGCACGCTCGCCGCGCTCGCCGAGAAAGCCGGCATGCTCGACGCGGCGATCGGCCACGTGCAGACCGCGATGGCTTCGTCCGCGGACGACGCAACGCTCATCGATTTTCTCGATCGCCTCCTCGATGCGGCGGGTCGGCAGGATCAGCGCATGGCGCTCTGGGTCACGGAGGCCGCGCGCAACGGCGATCCGAGCAAGCGCGCGCGCGCGCTTCTTCGCGCGTCGCAGATCGCGGACAAAGTCGGCCGCCCCGGCGACTCCGTGCGGCACCTCCGCGCGGCGTGGATCGCGAACCCCGGCGACGTCGAGGTGCTCGACGCCCTCAGCCGCGCGCTCTCCGCTCCGCCGACCGACAAGCTCGAAGGCGACACGCGATCGCTCCTCGAGCTCTACGTGCAAGCCGCCGAGCGCGCGCGCGATGCAGCGCGGCGCGTCGCGTACCTCGAGAAGGCCGCGCTTCTCTGGGAAGAAGTCCTCGGCGATGCGTCGCGTGCGCTCAAGCTCTACGAAGAAATTCTCGGGATCGAACCGAATCGGCGCGGCGCGATCCTCGGCATGGCGCGCTGCGCGGAGCGTCTCGGCGACGACGCGGCGCTCGCGCGAGCGCTCCTCGACGAAGCGAAGCTCGCAGAAGACGGCGCCGACGTCCTCTCGCTGAAATCGCGCGCGGCGGGCGCGCTTGCGAAGATCGATCCGGCGCGCGCGATGGCGCTCGTCGAGGACGTCATCTCGCACGATCAAGATCACGCTGCTGCGCGCGCGCTCGAGACGCGTCTCCACGAAGAGGCCGGCCGCTGGGAGAAGGTCGCTGCATCGATGCGCGCCCGCATCGACGCGCAGACGCGCCGCAATGCGCCCAAAGGAGACGTGGTCGCCGCGTGGCTCGCGCTCGCTCAGGTGCAACGCGATCGGCTTCGCTCGCCGAACGATGCGCTCGCGTCGCTCAAGCAAGCGCGGCTCGCGGATCCGTCGCATCCCGTTCCGCCGGAAGAAATCGCGCGACTGCTCGAGTCATCGGGCGATCACGCGGCGTACCGCGACGCGCTCTCGCAGCTCGCGGACAGCTCGGACAATCCCGTAGAGCGCGCGCATTATCTCGTGCGTGCGGCGGAGGTCGAAGAGTTCAAGCTCCATGACGACGCGCGCGCTGCGGCGACGTACGCGCGCGCGCTCGTCGGTCATGCGGAGGACGAGCTCGCCGCCGACCGCCTCGGTCGCGTCCTCGCGCGTCGCGTGCGCGCGAAGGAAAGCGCGAAAGCCGCGTTCGGCGAGGTGTTCACGCACACGCTGAAGCGCGCCGAGCGCGCGGGCGCGACGGACGCGGGTCGTGCGTTCACGTTCGCGGCGGCGGATCTCCTCACGTCGGCGCAGCAAGATCTTCCGCGCGCGGTGCAGCTGCTCGAGTCGATCGTGAACGACGATCCGACGCACGTTCCCGCGTTGCGAACGCTCGAGATGATCGCGCGGACACAAAACGATCTCCCCGCGCTCGCGAACGCGCTCTCGCGCGAGGGCGACGCGTTCCACGACGTGCGCGCGCGCATCGGCGCGCTGTGGTCGCTCGCCGCGCTCGAAGAGTGGAAGCTCCCCGCGTCCGATCCGGGCCCGACGTACTCGCGCATCCTCGCGCTCGACGCGACGGATCCCGGCGCGCTCGAAGCCACGTTCCGCCGCGACCTGCCGCTCTCGCGGCGCGGAGATGCGCGCGCGCGAAAGAACGTGCTCGCCGCGCTGCGCTCGCTCGCGACGGTCGCATCGGATGACGGAACGCGACTCGCGCGCAAGCTCCGCCTCGCGCTCACGCTCGAAGAGAGCGCCGCGATCGACGCCGAATCCGCCGCGCTCCTCAAGGAAGCGCACGAGCTCTATCGCGCGGCGCTCGGGCTCGATCGACTCTCCGTCACGGCGGCGACGGGGCTCGCGCGTTTGTCGGCTCGACTGCGCGACGCGGAAGGCGCGCTCGCCGCGTCGCTCTCGCTCGCGGACATCGCCGCGCAACCCGCGGTGCGCGCGCGCTACTTGCTCGAAGCCGCCGAGCTCCTCCTCGGCACGTCGACGAGCGGATGGCCCAAAGACGATCGCCTCGGGTCCGTCCCGGAGCGTCGTTCGCGCGCGGGTGCGCTCCTTCAGCGCGCGGTCGAAGCCGACGCGGACTCCACCGTCGCCGCGCAACGGCTCTCGGCGCTCTGGAGCGAGGACGGTCACGAAGAACGGCTCGTCGACGTGTTCCGCACGGCGCTGAAGTCCGCGACGAACCAAGAAGCGATCGTCATGCTCGGCTCGGAGATCGCGCGCGTCGCGCGAGACGAGCTCAAAGATCTTCCGACGGCGATCGAAGCGATGCAGCGCGTGCGCGCGGCGGCGCCCGATCACATCCCGTCGCTCCTCACGCTCTCCGAGCTCTGCATCGCGCAGCGCGCGTGGGCGGAAGCGGTCGATGCGCTCGAAGCGGTCGTCGCGACGAGCCACGAGTCAGGCCCGCGCCTCACGGCGCTCTTCGCGCTCGCGAGCGTGTACGAGCGCGTCCTCGATCGCAAAGGCGACGCCGAGCGCGCGCTGCGATCGGCTCTTTCGATCGAGCCGATGAACCCGCGCGCCCTTCGCGCGCTCCTCCGCCACCTCGCGCAAACCACGGGAGGCCCCGGCAAACCGGATACGCGCAGCGAGCAAGCGTCGATCCTCGAGCAACTCTCCGACGTCGAAAAAGATCCGATCCAAAAGTGCGAGCTCCTCGCCGAGCTCTCGACGCTCCGCGTGCGCCTCGGCGACATGTCGGGCGCGGAGCGCGCGCTCGTCTCCGCGGTCGCGCACTCGCCCGGCAACGCAAAGATGTTCGCGAGGCTCGCGGCGGGCTTCAAGACTCCGCAAGGCACGACCGACGACGCGTCGTACGCGCACGCGCTCGAGCGCGTCATCGCGCAGGGTCAGCGCCTCGGTCGCGTCGATGCGTCGTGGTTCGCGACGCTCGGACAAATCGAGGTCGAACGTTTGATGCGCGTGCGCGAAGGCATTCCGCACTTGCTCCAAGCCGTGACGATCGATCCAACGCTCCACGAGACGCGCTTCGAGCTCGCGAGCGCGTACTCGAAGGCGCAAGCGCACCAAGACGCCGCGCGCACGATCCACGCGATGCTCAGCCCCGATCCGCGCGCGCTCCTCACGCTCGCCGATCCCGCCGCCGCGCTCGCGCTGCTCGAGCAGAGCCTCAACTCGGAGAGGCGCAACGAAGAAGCGCTCGCCGTGAGCGAGATGCGCGCGATCGCGGGCGACCTCGACGACGGTCGCTACGCGTGGCTGCGCGGTCGCCGCCCTCGCCCTCTCGAATCGTCGCAATCCACGCTCGATCGCTCGACGCTCGTCACGCACGTGCTTCCGACCGAGGGCCGTCACGTTCTTCTCGAGGTGGCCGCCGCGATCTACGGCGTCGAAGCGAAGATGCTCCGCAGCGACGTGAGCGAGCTCGGCATCTCGTCGCGCGATCGCGTCTCGTCGCGCAGCGGGCACCCGACGCGCGCGCTCCTCGATCGATTGATGAAGATGCTCGGGCTCTCCGACATCGAGCTCGTCATCACGCCGAGCGTTCCGCGCACGCGCGTGCTCACGCAAGACGTTCCGTGGGTCGTCGTTCCGCCGCAGCTCACCGAGCTCCCCGAGATGGCGCAGCTCGCGTCGATGGGCCGCGCGCTCGCGCGCATCGCGTTCGGCGTGCCGTGGCTCGAAGAGCTACCGGGTCCGCACATCGAAGCGCTTCTCGTCGCCGCCGCGCGCACCGTGGTGCCGGGTTATGCGCGCGACATGGATCTCTCCACCGAGCCGCTCATCGCGCAGTACGAAGGTCCCGTCGCGAAGGCGCTCGCGCGCCGTCAACGCAAGCTCATCGAGGAGCTCGCCGGTCACATCTCCGCGCCCGCGGGCCGCCCGCTCGTCGTCACGCAGTTCGTCGCGGCGCTCGCGCGCGGTGAGCTCCGCACGGCGTATCTCCTCACGGGCGATCTCCTCGCGACGATCGACGACGTGCGCGGCGCGGACGCGGCGCTCCTCCGCGCGACGGAATCCCCCGGTCGCACCGCGCTCGCCGCGGTGCTCGAGCATCCGTACGCGGGCGACGTCGCGCGCTTCGCCGCGACGCCGGAGGCTGCTGCGCTCAAGCGGCGGATGAATACGAGCTGGGCTTAGCACCAGTGCCGACATCCAGCGGTTGGAATGGCACCAGCATCATGAGCGGTGGCTCGGACAATACGCCGGTAACGACGGACTTCACTGCTGCACTGTCGAACGGCCAATATCAAATCGGTCTCAACCTCTTTCAGCAAAGAGGCGATCCGGCGCAAGTCAGCTTCTATCGCGACGCCACGTTCGAGCTGAGCTACATCGTTCGCAGCTGCCCCACTGTGGCGCTCGCGAGTCTCGATCTTGGTGCGGCATCAACCGCGCTGGCACCAGTCGCAGTTTTGATGACTGTGGCTGCCTACGGTGACTTCGGTCCCGCCGCGGACGAAACCGATATGGAAGGTGGCGCACCTGAGGACGCGCAAGTGGCCGTTACGATCGGACCTAAGATCCAAAGTCCACTTGGCCCTCGCGGTTGGACGGTTGCGTCGATAAACGAGGCTATCGCAACGGGTGTGAAGGTCCCATGTCGCAACAAGGCTAATGGAAACCTTGCAACGCGCTATATTCACGCCGTAACCGGTCAGTCTGTTGTTGTCGATAACGTTACCAATGAAGTCATCCATGTGGGAGGGCCAGGATTCCTATACGGCCCGGGCAGTGGTGACCTGTGACCGTCGGTGTTCGCGTCACCATCTACGTTTCGCTTCCAGATGAAGTGGTTGACGTTTGGCGCCCGATCGCTGCAGAGCACGTCGTGGGAAACCGCTACCGCATCGTTGATCAACCATACGACCGAACCACCGAGCGATGGCAGTTCGAACCGGGCGACCAAGTCATTTGCATACGCACCTCGACCGAAAGCGGTGAAGTCCTGCGCGCAGTCGAGCGGGCGCCATGACGGTCGACGATGGAAATTGGAAATGGTCGTATCGGCTGACATACCCCAACGGCGCGCTCGTGCGCGTGCAGCAGTACGACAACGAAGGCCGCGTCACATCGCGTTGCTACAGCGGTGACTTCATCACGCGCTGCTACACCGCTAGCTACGATGCCGCCGGCAACCCGACATCGATGCAAGATAGCGATGGCACGTCTTCACGTACGACGCCCTCGACCGCCTCACGAGCTCGACGCGCACGGTCACGAACCTCCCCGATGAAGTCGAGACATACAACTACAACGCCCTCGTTTTACACGCGCAGTCATGACCAAGCATCGTGTCAGATACGACCAAGAGGAAGCTGATGCCGCCTTTGAACGGGCATTCAAGCTACGCGACTCAGGCGACTCCAAAAACGCGATTGCCAGCTTTCGCACGGCTCTGTCGAAATACCCTGACGAAGTTGCTGGGTGGCTCGTGCTTGGAGGCTTGTTGCGCGACTCACACGAGTACACCGAAGCTCTGGAGTGTATGCAGCGCGCTGTCGCTCTACGTCCGGGTCTCGCACTCGCATCGCGCGGTCTGTTCCACACGTTGCTCAACGTCGGTCGTGACGCAGATGCCATCAGTGAGGCCCGACGATTTCTTGCTCTTGCAGCGAGGGGAGGGGTGAAGACTTTTCCAGGCGACCTCCGATCGCTTTATGAGGACTACGATCATGATGGAGTTGAACTCGCAAAGGCTCAGCGCAAGACGTGACGAGCGAGCCATTCGTCGGGTACTCGTTCACCGGTCCATCGACGACATACACCTATTCCGCCACGAACGGCCGCCTCACGAACTTCACAGACGCCGACGGCAGTCACGACGTCACCTACGACGAGCGCGGCCTCGTTTCGAAGATCACGATCGCAAACGAAGGTGATTACCTCTTCGAGTACGACTCGCTGGGTCGCAATACGAAGCCGACCTATGGCAGCAAGCCCGCCGTGGTCATTGGTCGATACGATCCTGCAACTCAGGAAGCAGCGGCGTTTTCAAGCGAAGCGGGCCGTCACGCTGAGGACGTTGCGAGTGACGCCATGCCGAACGGATTCTTCTCGCAGACGATTAGCGTGAGGCGCGGTGCTTACACTAACGTCTGCGTGAACTGTGAATTGAAACATGGAAGGTCAGGCTTTCCCGCTGGTACCGGTTTTGATAGTGACTACTGATCACGCTTGGTTGCCGCTTGCGTCTTTGTAGCGCGAATCGCAGCGACATACGCCTGCTCGGTCGGTGTCAAAGGCCGACCTTTCCAGAGCGCGAACCAGATCGCGTTTTCTATCCAGAACCGGTAGATGAACTCCTCGAAGCTCGGAGCACAGATGGTCACGTCACGTGGCTGGAGGGTGTCATCAAGCTGGGCGCCTTCGCGATCCAACCACTCTGGCCAGGCGAACACGACATCACAGCAGTTCACTCCGAACCGCAAATACCAAAGGTACGACGCCTGCTGATCGTTGAGAAAGCGCAAGAGCCTGGAACCGTCCGGGAGCAGCACGAATCGGTCGGCGAGATCGAAGTAGCACGAAGTACACGTAGGGACGCGCCGGCGCAGCACGGGCGAGCGGAAGAAGTCGATGAACGCAGATGGCAGGCGCAGCCCTTCACGTTCCGCAAGCGCGATCAGACGCTCGATCTGCCCACGTTTCGTCTCGTCGCCGGTAACGACGACTCCCGGTGGCGGGACACCTAACCAATCAAATGAAGCGTGCGACGGAATCGGAGGGAGGGCTTCATATGGGACGAGTGAATACGAACCTTTACCGCCCCAAAGGTCGTCACGAGGGCCGGCTGTGGGCCAAGCGCGAGGAAGATCGATCACGTCGTGAACGTACCTCTCATCCAATAAGCAATCGAGCGCGTTGATTCGCACCGGTCTCGCCGACTCTCGAAGGAGGCGCTCGTGACGTGACACGCGAAAATCGGTCCGACGATTACCGCTTAGTACGAATACACAGGCGACCACGCCTTCACCTTGTCGCAATTGAGCACGGGCTTGCTCGCCGGATTCCTCCACTGCGCCGCGCACTGACCAAGGAGCGCCGCGAGGCTCGTGAAGCCGATGCCGTCACCGACGGGCTCGTAGACGTACGCGCCGTCGGGTGTTGCCGGATCGAACGAGCGATACACCGCGTCGTTCGACGGATCGAGATAGCTCGTGTGCGCGAGATCGATCTGCTGATGGAGAAACGCGACCTCGCGCCACGTGAGCGGCACGCCCGCGTTGGCGGAGTGGATGATCAAATCGGACGCGTCCGTCGTCGTGAGAAACGGGAGCGGCGAGTTGGCCGCGTACGCGTCCATCATCTGATCGAGCCGCTGCGCGAGGCCCGCGACTAGATTTTGCGCGTCCGCGAGATCGCTCGCGAGGAGCGCGTGGCCCATCGCTGCTTCGTGATCGGATCGCAGGATCTGTCCGTTCGAGTGACCGAGATCGCTCGTCGCTTCGTCGAGCGAGCTGATGCCGTTGCCGCACACGAGATCGCCCGGCGTGATGCGGCCGAAGAGGCGCAGCGCGAGCTTGCCGTCGCACTCGATGTCGACCGTGCCCGCGTTGATGAAGTGCGCGAGATCGTCTTGCGGGATGAACGTGAGATCGTTCTTGTCGATCGTCGCGATCGCCCAGCCATCGTCTTCGACGCGGCGCGACCACGATTGATAAAGCTTCCGGAGCTGCACGAGATCGTCTTGCGCGCCGCTCTCCTTGAACGTCCCGTCGCATGCGTCGATCTGCGCAACCGCGCGGAACATGTGGCCGATGTCGTCCTTGCTTCGTTTGTTCTTCACCCACTCGTCGCCCCAGATCGGATTGATTGCAATATGCACATAATCCGTGGCGCCGTTGTCGATGCCGGGTTGGTTTTGCGAGTAGTCGATGAAGTAGCTGACGCCCGTGTCGGTGGATTGGATCGACGCGGGGTACGACGCGCGCGTCATCAGCGTGTCGGGATCGGCGGAGCTGCGCTCCATCGCGAGCACCCACGACGAATAGCCGCGCACCATGCGACGAAGGAGATGCTCGATGCGATCGTCGGGCCACAAGAGGTGCGCGAAGCACGAGCCTTCGAGCAGCGGCGACGACGAGATGCCGTCGTTGTCCGAGCCGCCGGGCTCGTGGAAGTACGTCACCTTCCCGTTCGTGATGTCGATGTCCGTGCCCGACCACCACACGCCGTACCAAAACTTCTTTTGCGGATCGGACTCGGGCCAGCCGTGGACGCGCTCGTCGACGAAGCCGAAGTAACGCGTCTTCGCGAGCAGATCGAGGAGCTCGTCGGTCTTCTGATCGATCGCCGCTTGATCGATGGGCGTTCCGTTCTCGGGGCGCGTGTACGAAAACGGGAGCGTCTTCGCGTGCGGCGGAACGCTCCCGTCAGGCGGGAGCTCGGGCGCCGCGTCTGCGTCGGTGCCCGCGTCGCTCGGATTCGATTGCGACGATCCACACGCGAGCGCGAGCGCGAAGACCGCAACGCGTCTCATGAGTACATCGAGTCGATCTCTTTCGCGTACTTCTGCGCGATGATCTTTCGCTTCAGCTTGAGCGTCGGCGTGAGCTCGCCGCCGTCCACGGTGAGCTCGGCCGCGAGGATCGTGAAGCGCTTCACGGTCTGCACGCGCGCGAGGCGTTCGTTGACGCGCTCGATTTCTTTTTCGATGTGCGCGCGGAACATCGCGCAGCTCGATGCCGACGCGACGTCCTTCGCCGAGCTCCCGAGCGCTGCGGCCTCGGCGGGGACTCGCTCGGGATCGAGCGTGATGAGCGCCGCCAGATACTTCTGCCGATCGCCGACGACGACCGCCTGCCCGACGACCGCGATCGATTTGAGCATGCCCTCGACGAGCTGCGGCGCGACGTTCTCTCCGCCCGCGGTGATCAAGAGCTCCTTCTTGCGATCAGTCACGCGCACGTAACCGTCTTTATCCATCTCGCCGATGTCGCCGGTGTGGAGCCAGCCGTCTTCGTCGATGGCTTCTTTCGTCGCCGCGTCGTCCTTCAGGTAACCGACGAACACGTGGCGGCCGCGCACGAGGATCTCGCCGTCGTCCGCGATGCGAATCTCCGCGCCGTCGAGCACCTTGCCGACGGTCCCCGTGCGATACGAGCCGGGGAGCGACTCCGTCGCCGGCCCGCAGCACTCGCTCATGCCGTAGACCTCGAGGAGCGGGATGCCGAGGCTCAAGAAGAACTCGAGCGTGTCCTTCGAGATGGGCGCGGCGCCCGTCAGCGCGTAGCGACAGCGATCGAGGCCGATGCGCTCGCGCACCTTCGAGAAGACGAGCGCGTTCGCGAGACCGTAGAGCATCGGCTTCGACTCGCCGCGCTGCTCGGCGTACCCGCCGCGGAGCCCGACGCCGCGCGCCCACCGCGCGATGCGCTTTCGCATGGGCGGCGCGTTCGCCGCCGCGGCCGTCATCTTCGCCTGCATCTTCTCCCAGACGCGCGGCACGCCGAGGAAGTAGCACGGCCGCACCTTCGCGAGCGTCTCCGGCATCTTCTCGATGCTCTCGGCGAAATGAATCGTCGTGTTCAGGCTCATCGGGACGTGGATCGTGAGCATCTGCTCGGCGATGTGACTGAGCGGGAGATAGCTCACGCCGCAATCGCCCGCGCGGAGACCGAGCTTCTCGCTCGCCTTCGCCGTCCACGTGATGTTGTCGTGCGAGAGGAGGACGCCCTTCGGGTTTCCCGTCGTGCCCGACGTGTAGATGAGCGTGCACGCCTCGTCCGGTTTCTGCGCGGCGATGCGCGCTTCGAGCGCGCGCTCTTCGACGTCTTTTCCGCTCTTCTCGAACTCCTTGTATTCTACAACCATTGCGTCGGCGAGCTTCTCACCCGACCACTGCACGATCTTCTCGAGCTTCGGCATCGACGCTTTTTCGGAGACGAGCTTCTGCGCTTGCTCCGCGGTGTCGACGAAGGCGACGCGCGCGTCGCAGTGACGCGTGATGTACGCGGCTTGCTCCGCGCTGCTCGTCGTGTAGATGCCCGCGGGGATCGCGCCCGCGAAGACCGCGCCGAGATCCGCGAACACCCACTCGGGACGGTTGTAGCCCATGATGGCGACGCCCTCGTGCGGTTGAACGCCGGCTGCGATGAGCGCCTTGGCGATCGCGCGAACGCTCGCGTCGTACTCCTTCCACGTCCACTTCTCCTCGCCCGCTTGGAGCGCGAGCCCGTCGCCATGCGCCGCCACGGCCTTGGCCAACGCCTCCATCACCGTTTGCTTCATGGGCGGTTTTCTATGTCAGGCGCGAGTCAAATGCACGAGAGTACGCCCGTGGCAACGAGGCGACCGGTCGCGCGAATCATCCTCGCCTCCGGGCTTTTCGTCGCGCTCGTGCTGGCCGCCGTCGCGATTTGGGTGCCGCGCTGGGTGAAGACGAAGATCATCGCAGCGGCCGCGGCGCACGGCGTCGCGCTGACGATCGGGGATCTCGGCATCGGAATCGGCCACGCCAAGCTCAAGAACGTCATGGCGACCGCGCTGATTCGCAGCGACGCGAAAGGAGCGCCGAAGGCGTCGGCAACGGCCGCGCTCGTCGACGTCACGCTCGACTGGTTCACGCCAACGGCCATCGACGTGACCGCGCTGAAGATCTCGCTCGACGCGGACGCGCGCGATCTAAGCGCGGCGCTCGCATCGCGCAACGCGCCCGGCGGTTCCGCCGCGTCCATCACACGCATCACGCTCCACGACGCGTCGCTCGAATGGAATCACGCGGTCCCCATCGACAGCATCGCGCTCAGCGCCGATCACATCGACGGCGACGTGACGAAGAAAGACGCGCGCGCGCTCGGCGAGGACTACAGCTTCGAAGCGAAGGAGCTTCGCACGACGCCGAAGAAGGATCTCGCGGCGTGGAGCGCGAAGATCTCGAGCAGCGAATTGGAGACCCTCCTCACGCTTCGAATCGGCGCGACGCTCGTCTCCATCTCGAGCGGCAAGACGTTCACGCTCGCGGTCGACGCGACGAAGGTCACGACGAAAGACGTCGGCCTTCCGCCCGACGTGCTCGGCCTCTACGGCGACGAGACGAGCCTCTTCGATCTTCATCTGCACCACGAAGAGCGCGACGGGCGTGGGCAAGGGACGTTCGTCGGCCAAGCGAGCAACGTCTTTCTCGGCACGTCGATGGCGCGCACGCGTCTGTCGCTCGATGCGCAATACGGCGGCGACGCGACCACGCACGCGATGAAGCTCACGTCCGGAACGCTCGTCGCCGGTCCGTTCACGGGCGCGCTCGAAGGCAGCTTCTCGATCGATCCATTCAAGGCGAGCTTGCGCTACTCGTCCGGCGTGATGGCGTGCGTCGACGCAATCAAAGCGCAAGCCGCGAGCTACGGCGCGGTGGGCCAGGGCGTCGCGACGCTCGCGGGAATGCTCGGGCTCGACAAAGCCGTCGAGGGCCGCATCTCGCTCAAAGGCGAAATCGAAATCGACGCCGCGACGCACGCGAATCGCTTCGCGTTCCGCACGCAGGGCGACTGCAAGCTGAGTTACCTGCCATCCGCTTTGTGATAAGAACCCGCGCATCATGCGTGGACATCTCACACCCGCCAAACGGCACATCGTCACCGATTCCCAGAAGCGCTTCGCTTCGCTCTCTCGCAGCCGCCGCACCAAGCTCGTGAAGGCCGCGGGCACGACGCTCGTCAAAGCGCACCAATGGGCTCGCGGCGGCGCCGTCGACGCCGCAGTCGCGACCGCGCTCGAGACGCAGCTCGACAAACTGAAGAAGCCGTCGTGAAGCGCGCCGCGGTCATCTCCGCGGCCCTCGCGATTGCGATCCTCACACCCGCGCTGGCGTCAGCGAACGATTCGGAGCAGGGGCCGCTCTTCATTCAAGGCGGCATCGGCTTCAACTATTGGGACTTTCCGGACATCGGCGGTGGCCTCGGCGGTTACTCGTGGACGGGTTTCCGTCCGGAGATCGAAGCCGGCTTTCATTTCAGCGGCAGGCACGATGGCGTGTCGCTCGGCCTCCGCCAGATGTTTTCGATCACGGGCGTTCAAGGACGCGCAGCCGGCGGGAGCTTCTTGCGCGGCGGCTACGATCTCGCGTTCAAAGTGAGCACGTTCGAGCTCAACGTCGATCCGTACGCGTTCCTCGGAGTCGAATACATCTTCGACGGCCTCGCGGTCTTCGTGAAGGCAGGTCCATCTGCGGGCATCGGTGGCGGCGCGGGCGTCGACGTGAAGATGTTCTTCGGCGGCGGCTTCTTCGCGTACTTGCGTCCGCTCGAGCTCGGCTTTCAGTGCTTTCACGATCGCGGCCTCTGCGCGTTCCAATACGCAGGCGGCATCGGCGCGGGAATCGCCCTCGGAAAATAGTTTATCCCTCATCAACCATTCGCCTTGGCGAAGTCGTTGATGAGCTCGCCGAGCGCGCGCGCCCATTCGAGCGGCACTGCGTTGTAGAGCGACGCGCGCATTCCGCCGACGCTGCGGTGCCCCTTGAGGCCGACCATCTTTCGCTTCTTCGCCTCCGCGAGGAATTTTTCTTCGAGCGCCTCGCTCGGCAGGCGAAACACGATATTCATCACGCTGCGCGAGCCCTTCTCGACGGGCAAACCGTAGAAACCCTTGTGCGCGTCGAGCGCGTCGTAGACCGCGCTCGACTTCTCGCGATTTCGTTTTTCGATCGCGTCGAGCCCGCCCACGCTCTTGATCCAACGCATCACGTTGCGAATGAGATAGATCGCGAACGTCGGCGGCGTGTTGTAGAGCGAGTCGTTCTCGGCGACCGTGCGAAGCTGGAAGATCTTCGGGATGTCGGTGCGTCCTTGCGCGACGAAGTCTTTGTTCGCGAGGAGCACGACGATGCCGCTCGGCCCGACGTTCTTCTGCGCGCCCGCGTAGACCAGCGCGAACTTCGAGACGTCCATCTTCTTCCACATGAAGTCGCTCGACGCGTCGCAGACGAGCGGAGCGCTTCCTGCGTGCGGGATGCGATGGAACTCGACGCCGTGGATGGTCTCGTTACTTGTATAATGCAAGTATGCGGCGTTCGGATCGGCCTTGATTTCAGCGTCTTCAGGGACGCGGCCATAGGCTTTTTCTTTTCCTTCGCCGGTGCCCGTGCTCGCGGCGACGTGCGTCTCGCACGAGAGCATCTTCGCGACGACCTGCGCCTCGCTGACCGCCTTCTCGCCCCACGCGCCCGTCACGACGTAGTCGCCGCATTTTCCCGCCTGCATGAAGTTCATCGGCACTTGCGCGAAGAGCTGCGACGCGCCGCCTTGCACGAAGAGGATGTCGTGCGTGCTCGGAACCGAGAGCAGCTCGCGCATGAGCGACTGCGCTTCGCGATGCACCGCTTCGTAATCCTTGCCGCGGTGCGAGTGCTCGAGGATCGACATGCCCGTGCCGCCGAAGTCGACGAGCTCGTCGCGCGCGAGCTCGAGCGCGGAGAGCGGAAGCGTTGCGGGACCCGCGTTGAAGTTGAGGACGCGCATACGGCGAGAGTTAGCACAACGCGCCGCAGGCGCGGTGTGGGGCTGTTATCGGAGCGGCGAAGCCGCGATGATAAGATAGGATGCCCCGCGTGAGACGCGCGGCGCTCGGCTTCTTGATCCTCGCGTCGTGCTCGCGCCACCCGACGGAGCCCGAGTGCGACGCGATGCTCGACCGTTATCTCGAGCTCACCGAAGAGGAGCAAAGGCCCGCCGCCCGCACCGAGCGCATTGCCGAGCGGCGCGCCTCGCTCGCGTATTTGGACGCAGAAAGACGCTGCCTCCGCGAGGTCTCGAACGCCGAGCTCGCGTGCGCGATGAAGGCACCCAGCGCGAACGATTGGGAAGCGTGCATCGAGTACTAATTTTGGGTTATTCTCCCGGCCCGATCATGCGCAATGGGTTGGCCATTTCGGTTGCGGTGCTCGTCGTCGCGTGCGGCGGGTCGACGCACCACCAACAAGTTCAAGAAGTGCCGATCGATCAAGGCGGCGGTGGGCACTCCGACGATGACCCGGGCTCAGGCTCGTCATCGGCGACCATCGTCCCTGCCTCCGATGCGAGCGCGCCTCCCGGCGTCGGTCCGCAATCTCTCGATACGCCCGCAGACGCCGGCTCGAGCACGACGAACACCGCGCCTGCGTTCGTCGCGCACGCGGGCGGGCTCACTCAAAAAGAGTGCAGCGACGTCATCATGGTGCTCGCCAAAGAGATGACGAAAGAAAACCACGTGCCGACGCCCACGGCGGCGGATCTCGCGCAACATCCCATCTTCGGACAAATGCTCGCCGAGTGCGGCAACAACACGACGAAGAAGCAACACAAGTGCGCGATGGCCTCGAAGACGACAGCCGCGTGGAAGAAGTGCATGGAGTGACGGCGGCGAAGAAAAGCTTTCGCGCTCTCTTCTTCGGCACGCCCAAATTCTCGGTCCCGGCGCTCGACGCGCTCGTCGAAATCGCCGACGTCGCCGGCGTCGTGTGTCAACCGGACAAACCCGCCTCGCGCGGGTTGAAGCTCACCGCGCCGCCCGTGAAGGAGCGCGCGCTCGCGCTCGGCATTCCCGTCGTTCAACCGACGAAGCTCCGCACCGGCGAATTCGCGGCGTGGGCGCGCGATCAAAGAGTCGATGTCGCGCTCGTCATCGCGTACGGGCGCATTCTTCCGCAAGACGTGCTCGATGCGCCGCGCCTCGGTTGCGTGAACGTGCACGCGTCGCTCCTGCCGAAGTATCGCGGCGCGGCGCCGATCGCGTGGGCGATCGTGCGCGGCGAAACGGAGACGGGCATCACGCTGATGAAGATGGACGCTGGCATGGACACCGGCGACATGCTCGAGGTGCATCCGACGCCGATCGGCGCGAACGAAACCGCCGGCGAGCTCGCGGAGCGTTTGTCCGCGATGGGCGCGCTCGCCGTGCGCGATGGATTGCCGAAGTTCGTGCGCGGCGAGCTCCGCGCGACGCCACAAGACGCGACGCACGCGACGACCGCGCCGCTCCTCGAAAAAGAAATGGGCCGCATCGACTGGACGAAGAGCGCCCAAGAAATTCACGACCAAGTGCGCGGCATGAACCCTCAGCCGATGGCATTCACGATCGCCCGAGAAAAACGCGTGATCGTGCATCGCACGAAGATGGTCGACCGCGCGAGCGCGAACGCGAAGCCCGGCGAGGTCGTCCTCGCGGACAAAACGCGCGTCGTCGCCTCGTGCGGAAGGGGGCTCGTGTCGCTCGAGCGCATTCAGCTCGAGGGCCGCAAGGCGATCACGGGCGCGGAGTGGTTTCTCGGCCGCGGCATCGCCGAGCGCGACGTCCTCGGTTGATCTCCAACTTGTTAGATGCGCACGAGGACGAGCCGCGGATCGAGCCGCTGCAGATCCCCCACGTCGCTCGTGACGACGCTCGCCCGTTCGCGGCGTGCGACCAATACGACCGAAGCGTCGATCACGTCCGACGTCCCCGCGCGACCGCAGAGCACACCGGACGCTTCGGCGAGCGCGTGATCGAGCGGAACGATTTTCGTCGTGGGCCCTCGAAGGAGAGCGCGCACCAAGACCTGACGCACCGTATCGTGGACGACTTGTGCGACGACTCCAGCCGGGACGATGAGACGTACGCCACGGACCAAAGACTCGCGAACGAGCGCGCGCATATTGGCGTTGCCGCGCTCGAATGCGATCAGCGCGCCGCTATCGAGGACTATCGCCTTAGCGCGCGTCTCGCCCATGCCACGGCCGCTTTCTTCGGTTTTCCGAGCTCCGCGTCCATCGCGTCGAGGATTGCCGCAAGCTCGTCGCGACGGAGTTTCTCGTCGACGGCAGCCGTCACCAGAGCACTGAGAGACTTCGCGTGCCCGCGCGCAACTTCCTTCCGCGCCTGGCGTAGTATTTCGCGCTCGATGCTGATCGCAACCTTCGCGGCAGTCATACTTTCCTAATACCACGCACGACGCCGAGCGTCGACCTCGACGCCGCTCTGGAGTAAGCTTTTTCCATGGACGCCCTCGCCACGTTCAGCGCGGAGACGCGCGCGTATTTTCGCGCGACGTTCGGCGAGCCCACGCGGGCGCAGGCGCTCGGTTGGCCCGCGATCGCGCGCGGCGAGTCGACGCTCATCCTCGCGCCGACTGGATCGGGCAAAACGCTCGCAGCCTTCCTCTCCGCGATCGACCGCCTGTTGCCCGCCTCCGTCTCCGCCCCCGTCTCCGTCCCCGCCCCCGCCTCCCTCTCCGTTCTTTACATCTCGCCGCTGAAAGCACTCGCGGTCGACGTCGAGCGGAACCTCCGCGCGCCGCTCGCGGGTCGATCCGCGAGCGCGAGCGCGATCACGCATGCGGCGTTCGCACGGGCGACACGCCCGCCGCCGAGCGCGCGCGCATGCGCGAAGCATCCGCCGGACATCCTGATCACGACGCCCGAGTCGCTCTATCTGCTTCTCACATCGGACGCGCGCAAGATCCTCGCGCACGTCGAGACCGTCATCGTCGACGAGATCCATCAGCTCGTCGACAACAAGCGCGGCGCGCACCTCTTCGTGTCGCTCGAGCGCCTCGAGGCGATTCGTCCCGAGGGCACGAAGCCGCTTCAGCGCATCGGTCTCTCGGCGACGCAGAGCCCGCTCGACGAAATCGCGCGCCTGCTCGGTGGCTTCGACGAGGGCACGCCGCGAGACGGTCACGATCGTCGACGCGGGCGAGCCGAAGAAGCTCGTGCTCCAAGTCGCCGCGCCCGACGTCGACATGTCGGCGCTCTCTGCGTCGCAAGACGAGCCACGCGCCGGCGCGCCGGCTCCCACGACGCACTCGATATGGCCGCACCTCCATGCGCGCCTCGTGGAGCTCGTTCGCGCGCATCGGTCGACGATGATCTTCGTGAACAGCCGCCGGCTCGCCGAGCGCCTCGCGACCGCGCTGAACGAGCTCGCCGGGGAAGAGATCGCGCTCGCGCACCACGGGTCCGTCGCGCGCGAGAAGCGCGCCATCATCGAAGATCGCCTGAAGCGCGGGGATCTGCCGGCGATCGTCGCGACGTCGTCGCTCGAGCTCGGCATCGACATGGGCGCGGTCGATCTGGTGATCCAAGTCGAGGCGCCGCCATCGATCGCGTCGGGCATGCAGCGCGTCGGGCGCGCGAGCCACCACGTCGGCGGCGTTCCGCGCGGCGTGCTCATGCCGAAGCATCGCGCGGATCTCCTCGCGTGCGCGGCCGCGTCGAGCGGGATGCAGACCGGCGCGTCGAGGAGACGTTCTACCCGCGCAACCCGCTCGACGTGCTCGCGCAGCAAATCGTCGCGATTGTCGCGGTCGAAAAAGACGTCATCGAGGTCGACGCGCGTCTTCGATCTCGTGCGCCGCGCGGCGCCGTTCGCGGAGCTTCCGCGAAGCGCGTTCGACGGCGTGCTCGACATGCTCTCGGGTCGCTATCCATCCGACGAGTTCGCCGAGCTCCGCCCGCGCATCACGTGGGATCGCCGTGAGGAACACGCTGCGCGCGCGATGGAGCAGCAAGCGCCTCGCGATCATGAACGGCGGGACGATCCCCGATCGCGGTCTCTACGGCGTGTTCCTCGCGACGGGCGGCGACAAAAGGCGAGCAGGCGCGTCGGCGAGCTCGACGAAGAGATGGTCTTCGAGCTCCGCGAGGGCGACGTGTTCTTGCTCGGCGCCTCGTCGTGGCGCGCGGAGCAGATCACGCGCGACCGCGTGCTCGTGACGCCCGCGGCCGGCGAGCCCGGGAAGATGCCGTTCTGGCACGGCGATCGCGCGGGCCGCACGCGCGGCGTTCGGCGCGCGCATCGGCGAGCTCACGCGACGCATCGCGCAGTCCAACGCGCGGAGACGGCCGCGCGCTCCTCTGGAAGCGAGCACGCGCTCGACGAGAACGCCGCGAAGAACCTCGTCGCGTACGTCGCGCGAGCAGATGCGCGGCCCGGGCGAGGTGCCGAGCGACGACACGATCGTCGTCGAGCGCTTCATCGACGAGCATCGGCGATCTGCCGCGTCTGCGTGCTCTCGCCGTTCGGAACGCGCGTGCACGCGCCGTGGGCGATGGCCGTCCACGCGAAGCTCCTCGCGAGCATTCCCGGCGACACCGAGTCGTGTGGTCCGACGACGGCATCGTCTTCCGCATCACGGCCACGACCGAAGAGCCGCCGCGTCGATCTCGTTCTTCCCCGCATCGAACGAGGTCGAGCGCTCGTCACCGCCGCGCTCGCCGGCGTCGTCGCTCTTCGCCGCGCGCTTTCGCGAGTCCGCCGCGCGCGCGCTGCTCCTTGCCGCGCCGCGCGCCCGGTCAGCGCACGCCGCTCTGGGCGCAGCGAAAGCGCGCGTCGGATCTGCTCTCCGTCGCGTCGCAGCTATCCGTCGTTTCCGATCCTCCTCGAGACGTACCGCGAGTGCCTGAGCGACGTGTTCGATCTGCCCGGCCTCGCGAGCTCCTCGCGCGCGTCGAGACGCGTCGCATCCGCGCGTCACCGTCGAAGCGACGACGCCCTCGCCGTTCGCGTCGTCGCTCCTCTTCTCGTTCGTCGCGAACTTCATCTACGACGGCGACGCGCCGCTCGCCGAGCGCCGCGCGCAGGCGCTCATCGATCGATCACGCGCAGCTCCGCGAGCTGCTCGGCGAGGCGGAGCTCCGGCAGCTGCTCGACGAAGAGATGCTCGCGTCGCACGAGCAGGCGCCTCCAGCGCCTCGACTCGCCGCGCGACCCACGCCGACGCGCTCCACGACGTGCTCCTCGCGGTCGGCGATCTCTCGACCGCGAAATCGCAGCGCGCACGGAGCCGACGAATCGCGCGCGAATGGCTCGACGAGCTCGAGCGCGATCGTCGCGTCGTGCGCAGTCCGCATCGCCGGCGAGCCGCGCTTCATCGCGGTCGAAGACGCGGCGCGCTACCGCGACGCGCTCGGCGTCGCGCCGCCGCGCGGGCTGCCGGACGCGCTCCTCGGAGAAGTGGACGACGCGCTCGTCGATCCTCGTCGCGCGCTTCGCGCGCACGCACGGCCGTTCTGGCGACGCGCGTCGCGCGCGCGCTTCGGGCTTCGCCGATGCGCGCATCGCGAGCGCGCTCGAGACGCTCGTGCACGCGGGCGCGTCGTGACGGGCGCGTTCACTGCCGGAGCGGACCGGGCAGCGAGTATTGCGACGCCGAGGTGCTCGGCGCGCTCCGCAGAAAAGCGCTCGCGACGCTTCGCAAGGAGGTCGAGCCGGTCGACGCGCGCGACGTATCGGCGTTTCCTCCTCGACTGGCACGGCCTCGTCGCGCGCTCTCGCCGCGGCGGCGATCGCGATGACTCTCGACGTCGTCGCGCAGCTCGAGGGCTGTCCCGATCCCCGCGTCGGCGCTCGAAGACGGAGGTGCTCCCGGCGCGCGTCGACGGGTTCCAGCCGGGCGATCTCGACGCGCTCGTCTCGCGCGCGGGCACGTCGTGTGGGCGGGCGTCGAGCGCGTCGGGCCGAGCGACGGGCGCGTCGCGCTCTACCTCGCCGAGCACGAGTCGCTCCTCGCGACGACGCCGAGACCGCAGAGGGCGATGTCGCCGCGCGCATCCGCGAGGTGCTCGAGAAGCGCGGCGCGCTCTTCTTCGCCGACATCGCGCGCATGGTCGGCGGCGTCCCGCGCCGAAATTCACGACGCGCTCTGGGACATGGTGTGGGCGGGCGAAGTCACCAACGACACGCTCGAGCCGCTCCGCACGCTCGGCGCGCGATCGCGCAGGCCAGCGACCGGGCCGCGATTTGCGCCTCGCGGCGCGCGGTCGTCCGCCGCGCGCGTGGCAAAAGCCGCCGAGCGACACCGAGCACCGCGCCGCGCTCGCGAAACCCTCCTCGAACGCTACGGCGTCTCGTTCGCGAGGCGCGCACGCCGAGGCCGTCGAGCGCGGCTTCTCCGCGGTCTACGACGTGCTCAAGCATCGAGGAATCCGGGCGCATGCGTCGCGGCTACTTCGTCGACGGCGCGGGCGCCACGCAGTTCGCGCCGAGCGAAGCGGCCGATCGCCTGCGCGCCGAGCGAACGCGTTTGTCGGAGTCCGCGAGCGAGCCCGCGCATTGGATCGCCGCAACCGATCCCGCGAACGCGTATGGCGCGCTCCTCCCGTGGCCTCAATCTTCCGACGAGTCACGCCCTCAACGCGCGAGCGGCGCGCACGTCGTGATCCACGCGGGATCTCTGCTCGCGTGGGTCGCGCGCGGCGATGGCGCGATCCTCACGTTCATGCCCGAAAACGAAGCCGAACGCGCGCGCGCACGAACGGAGCTCGCGCAGTGTCTTGCATCGCGCGTCGACGGCGGCGCGCAGCGCGTCTTCTTGATCGAGTCGATCGATCGAAAACCCGCGCGCGAAAGCGAGCTCGGCCCAGCGCTCGAAGCCGCCGGATTCGTCCTCGGCGCGCGCGGCTTCATGAAACGCCAGAAGCGTCGCTTCGGCGCGGACGACGAATTGGATCTTCCATCGTGACACCCTCTGAAGCGTTCATCGCCGAGACGCGGGACGAGTTCCCCCGTTTTCGCATTCGCTACAAAAGAGACAGCAAGTTGCAACGCGCGATCCATGTCGCGCTGCGCATCATCACGCTCGATCGCATGAGCACGTACGCGACCGAGTACCACACCGTCCTCTTCGGAACGCTCTGGGTGCCCGACTCGTGGGATCGCATGAGCGACGTGGATCGCGTGATTCTCCTCCGCCACGAGCGCGTTCATCTTCGACAAAGACGACGCATGGGCGACGCGTGGATGGCGTTCGTTTATCTCGTCCCGATTTTTCCGCTGTTCCTTGCGTACGGCCGCGCGCGCATCGAGTGGGAAGCGTACGAAGAGACGATCGCGGCGACCGCCGAGCTCCTCGGAATCGAACGCGCGCGCGCCCTCAAGCCACAGCTCGTTCGTCGTTTCGTCGGTCCCGATTACGGTTGGATGTGGCCCTTTCCGAAGACCATCGAGCGGTGGTTCGATGAGCACCTCGCTCGCCTTTCGTGCTAATAGTTGGCTCCTATGTCGGTTTCTCTCTCACTCGCTGGAAAAGTCGCCATCGTCACCGGCGGTAGCCGCGGGATCGGCGAAGCCATCGCGCGTGCTTCGTCGAGCAAGGCGCGAAGGTCGTCGTCGCTTCGCGCAAAGATAGAGGGCGTCCGCGCGGTCGCCGAGTGCTCGGCAAGACCGCGCACGCCGTCGCCGCGCACACCGGCAAGGAGGACGACTGCGTGGCGCTCGTCGCGAAGGCCGATCGCGCAGCTTCGGCAAGGTCGACGTCCTCGTCAACAACGCGGCGACGAACCCGTACTTCGGCCCGATGCTCGACACCGAAATCGGCGCTTGGGACAAGACGTTCGAGGTGAACGTCAAAGGCTATTTCTGGATGGCGCGCGAGGTGGCGAACCACCTCCGTCGGACGCGACGCGCACGGCTCGATCGTCAACGTCGCGAGCGTCGCCGGCATGATGGCGGCGCCGATGCAGGGCATCTACGGGATGACGAAAGCCGCGGTCATCTCGATGACGAAGACGCTCGCGTTCGAGCTCGGCGGCTTCGAGATCCGCGTCAACGCGATCGCGCCCGGGCTCGTCGACACGCGTCTCGCGCGCGCCATCGTCAAGAACGACGATCTCGTCGAAGACAGTCTCGAGAAGACGCCGCTCGAGCCGCTTCGGCCAGCCGGACGAAATCGCGGGCGGCGCGCTGTACCTGGCCAGTGACGCTGCGAATTTCTTGACCGGACACACGCTTGTGATCGACGGAGGTATGACGGTCGCGTGCTGCACTAATCGGACGTGGTGCGGATTCGATGAAGTCGGGGCAGACCATCGCCGGGAAATACCGGCTCAATCAGCTCCTCGGAACGGGCGGGATGGCGACGGTGTGGTCGGCGACGAACACGTTCACCGAGCGCCAGTTCGCGATCAAATTCATGCTGCCCGACGTCGCGAAGACGCCGGAGGCGGCGCAGCGCTTCTTGATGGAGGCGAAAGTCTCCGCCCGCATCGACCACCCGAACGTGATCGAAGTGATCGACGTCGGGCAGACCGAAGACGGCGCGCTCTTCCTCGTGATGGAGCTCCTGCACGGCGTCTCGCTCGAGCACGTGATGCGCAAGCAGCAGCCGCCGATGACGCTCTACGAGTTCCTCGCCGTGATGATCGACGTCGCGCGCGCGCTCGCGGCGGCGCACCGCGCGGGCATCATCCACCGCGATCTCAAGCCGACGAACATTTTCCTCCACAAGGATCGCGGGCGGCGTCGCCGTGCCGAAGGTGCTCGACTTCGGCGTCAGCAAGTTCTTGCTCGAAGGCGACCGCGACCACTCGCTCACGATCGCGGGCACGGTGCTCGGCTCGCCGCTCTACATGAGCCCCGAGCAAGCGATGCGGCGATCTCGACGATCGACCACCGCACCGACGTCTTCGCGTTCGGCGCGATCTTGTTCGAGGGTCTCTGCGGCTTCCGCTGCTTCGACGCGCCGAACTTCAACGCGCTCATCGTCACCATCGCGACGACGCAACCGAAGAACATCGACCAGTTCGCGCCGCACATGCCGGCCTCGCTGCGCGCGCTCGTGCGCGACTGTTTGATCACGGACAAGACGCATCGCATCGACTCGTTCGATCGCATCGTGGAGCGCCTCGCGCCGATCCTCGCGGAGGTTCAGCAGAGCCCGCTGCGCCTCCCCGTTCCCGCGAAGCGTCACGGCGAAGGCCACACCGATCCCGAAGCGACGAGCGCGATGCCGGCGATCATCAAGCACAGCGATCGCCCGCCGCCACCGCCGGGTCCGGCGATGAAACCGACGCCTGCATCCGCGGCGCCGTGGGCGGGATCGCTCCCTGGATATCGTCCGACGCCCAAGCCACCCATTCTGCTCTTCGCGATCGGCGGCGCCGTGTTCGCATCGATGATCATCGCGCTCGGGCTTGGTCTCGTCTTCGCGAAGCGGCACCGCGCGCAAGTCGAGGAGGACAACCTCCGCGCCGCGACGACCGCGGAGGCCGCGCCGTCCGTCGCCGCGCCTCAACCTTCCGCGTCGAGCTCGAGCGACGTCCCGGTGATCAGCGTCGACTCGCTCCCGATGACGAAGTCATCCAAGGTCCACACGGGCAAGCTCGCCGTCGACGCGACGCCTCAAGCGTGCACCATCATCGTCGACGGGACGGCGCGCGGCTCGACGCCGATCACGAGCCTCGACCTCGCGCCCGGCACGCACACGCTGCGATGCGAGAGCGCGGGCGGCATCGCGAAGATCGTGAGCGTCTCGGTCGTTGAAGGACAAACGACCCATCACCATTTCTCAACCAGTCCGTAGGGACGAAATGAAACGGCGCGCACTGCTCGTCGCGTTGTGCATCGGTTGCTCGCACGCGGCGCAGCGGCCACCCGAGAACGAGAAGGAGCACGTCGCGGTCGCCGACACGCGCGACGCGCAGCTCGACGCGGACGACGCCGCCGACTCGAGCGCGATGGTCATCGTGGACGCCGCGCTCGACGCAGCGGATGACGCGCAACCCGACGACCCGATGGCGCTCCACAAAGAGACGCGCGCCGATCTCATCGCGCTCGTCGACGTGAAGGCGTTCACCGAGGCCGAGTATCGCGTCGTCCGGCCGGACATTTTTCTCGCGCTCAACGTCGGTCCTGCCGTCACGCGAATGAACCAAGGCAACAAGCTCATCGCGCACCACGCGCGCGGTCACGCCGCGTGCGCCCGTGGTCTCGCGGGCGTCACGCTCCAAACGGACGAGCAACGCGATCGATGCGGCGCGCCGAACATGGTGCCCATCTACCGCCACGGCGACGCGAAGAGCGCGACGTACTGCATCGACCAGTTCGAGTTCCCGAACAAACCGTGCGAGCTCCCGTTCGTGTGGGCCGCGCCGACGCACGCGCAGGCGATGTGCGCGATCCAAGGCAAGCGCCTCTGCACGCAAGAGGAGTGGAGCCTCGCGTGCCGCGCCGATCCCGCGGGCGGCCCCGACACGCACCTACGCGTACGGCGACGAGCTCGATCTCGAGATCTGCAACACGAACAAACCGCACGCCGTGCCGAACAAGTGCACGCCGACCAGCGCCGCACGCACGTGGGACACGTGCAGCACCGACACCGAGCCGAGCGGAGCGTTTCCGAGATGCCGCTCGCGCTTCGGCGTCTACGACATGCACGGCAACGTCGCCGAGATCATGACGCGGCGCGAGCAAGACGGGACGATCGTCTCGCAGCTCAAGGGCAGCGCGTTCTTCTACGCGGAGGTCTCGCGCAAAGCGAACGAGCCGCAAAAGCCGGGGCCGGAGACGTACCCCGACACGTGCAACTACGACCCGCGGTGGCACGTAGAGCCCATCGACGAGCGCGTGGCACGTGAACTATCATCTCGGTTTTCGCTGCTGCAAAAGCATCCCGCCCCAAAAATGAAATCGACGGAAGAAACGTTCCAGCGCGAGATGCGCGACGCGCTGCTCGGCGAAGAGCCGGCGGCACGTGACGATCTTCCGCCGCGCGTCGCGATCTATCGGCGGCTCGTGCGAAACACGCTCGCCGATGTCGTCCACAAAGTTCTTCCGCGCACGCGCGAGCGAATGGGTCGAGCGTTCGACGACGCCTTCGCGACGTTTCTCGACGCGCGCGGACCTCGCACGCACTACCTCCGCGACGTGCCGCGCGAGCTCGTCGAATGGGCGGCGCCGTTTTGGAGCGAGCAAGGCGTCGAGTCGTGGCTCGTCGATCTCGCGCGCCACGAGATGACGTGGTTCGCCGTGGCGACCGTGCCGCACGTCCCCGAGCCGCGCGCGGAGGAAGTCGCGATCGACAAAGCGCTCCTTCTCTCGTCCGTCGCGCGCATCGAACGCTTCTCGCACGCCGTCCACGAGAGCTTCGAAAACGCGCCCACGCAGCGCGAGGTCGCGCTCCTCTATTATCGCGACGAGAAGCACGATCTCGCGACGCTCGAGCTTTCCCCTCTCGCCGCGTCACTTCTTTTACATGTAAACCTTCCGCTGAAAGACGCGATCGCGCGCGCGTGCGAAGAGACGAACATCCCGATGAACGACGACGCGCTCGCGTCCGTCGCGCGTTTGCTCGCCGACCTCGGTGCGCGCGGCGTGCTCCTCGGCGCGAGGAGTTAGCCGCCAGTAAGAAACCCAACTCTTCTCGTTTGGCGTCTTGGCGTCTTGGCGGTTAACTCTTGTGAACGCGTTCGTAGACCGCGCGCACGCGCGCCACTTCGTTCATCAGCGCGTCGAAGGGCGGAATCGACTGGTCGCGCTCGACGACGACGGGCACCGCGCCCGTGCGCGGGAGGACGCGCTCGAGGAGCGAGAGCACCGGATCGGGCACGTCGGCGCCGTGCGTGTCGAGGAGGATCGTCTCCCGGTCGCGCCTTCGATGAAATCGGATTCGTCGAAGCGCTCGTGGCCGGCGACGTGGATCTGCACGACGCGCTCGAGCGGCGCGCGCTTCATCCACGCGTCGACGTCGAAGCCGAAGTTCTGCGCGTTCACGTATGCGTTGTTCACGTCGAGCATGAGCCCGCAGTCGGCGCGCTCGCATACGCGCGAGATGAACTCGGGCTCGTCCATCTCGCGTCGTCGCCGGGGTGTCCATGTAGAAGCTGATGTTCTCGACCGCCATGGGCACCCCGAGCGCGTCGCGCGCGCGCTGCACGCGATCGGCGACGCGCGCCGACGCTCGCTTCGGTGAAGCGAATCGGCAGAAGATCGTGGAGCACGGCGCCGTCGGCGCGCCGAAAAGCACAAGTGGTCCGAGTGCCACGGGCTCGCGCACGTCTCGGAGAAAGCGCCGAGCTCGCGGAGGTACGTCGCGTCGAGCGGATCGGTTCCGCCGAGCGACATCGTCAGCCCGTGCGTGAGGATCGGATAGTCGCCGCGCAGCGCGAGAGCGCGGCGGGGTAATACCCGCCGCGCCCAATGTAGTTCTCCGGAGAGATCTCCAGAAAATCGAACGGCAATTCGGCGCGCGCGCGCTGGAGGAGCTCGTCGATGAACTCCCAGCGCAGCCCGAGACCGACCTTCACGCGCTTGTTTACTTCTTCTTCGGATCGGACGAGCACGTGCCGGCGCCGCAGCTCGCTTGGCCCGTCGTCTTGGGCTTCGCGCCGCCGCCGCCCGACGGTGCCGCGTGCGCGGGTTGCGCAGTCGGATGTGCGGCGGTCGTCGTCGGCGCGGGCGTCGCGGCAGCGGTCGTCGCCGAAGGCGTCGCCGTCGTCGTCGTCGTGTTCGCGGCGCCCGTCGTCGGCGTGGTCGTGGTCGTGGTCGTGGTCGTCGTCGTCTCCGCGGGCTTCGCACCACACGACGCGCCTCCGGCATGCCCGCCGCACGAAGCGGCCGCCGCGGATGCGCTCGCGCTCGGCGCGGTGTTCGTCGGAGTGTCCGACGGTTTCGAATCGCCGCCACACGCGACGAGCACTGCAGACGTGCCGAGCGCAGCGAGCGTTGCGGCGAGGTTCGGGAGCGACAAATTCGGACGCATGAGATTTTCTCCTAGGGTGACAAAGTAGCGTGAAGGTCGAGCGTGATGTCGGCGGTCTCGGCGACTTTCGAGATGAGGCTGGTCGTCCAGTCCGTGAGCTTGCCGATGTTGTCGCGCGGGTGCACGTCGTGCTCCTTCAGCGTGACGTGCAGCGGCTCGGTCGACTTGATGTCGATCTTCGTCGGCTTCGAGTCCGCGGCCGCACCGCTCGGATAATGAAAGCGCGCTTCGATCGGCACGCTTTTGTTCGCCTTGTGACCGTGAACGAGAAACTCGCCGTGAACGGTCGCCGTGACGGTGCGGACGTCGTCGTTGCCGTCTTTCGTCGGTGCGACCTTCGACACATCCGCCGCGCTGATCTTGTCGACCGACTTGATCGAGAAGACGGCATTCTGGTTCGCCTTCTTCACGTCGGCGTTCGTCGCGTCGCCCACTTCGAGCCAATTGCGCGCGTGCGTCGTCTGCGAGCCGTCGCGATCATCGCCGAACGTGTGCGTCTTCAGCGTGGTGAGATCGACCTTCACTTCGCCGCGCGTGTTCGCGACGTTCGTCAGGTCGACTTGCAGCGTGCCCGATGCGGCATCCGTGTCGGCCTTGATGTGCTCTTTGAGGCCCGGCATGTCGATCGTCGTCTTGCTCGCGGGGTCGATCGCGTAGCCGATGACCTTCGCGGACGTGGGAGGCGCAAAAGCGACGAGGGCGCTCGCGCTCTCGGCGAGCGCGACGGGCGTCTCCTTCTTGCAGCCCAATACGGAAAATAGGGGGACCAAACCGGCGAAGACCGAAATCAGAGAAGATCGCATTGGATAGGAACCAGACCACTCTACGCGGAAACCTCCCGAGCGGTTTCGCTCTTGCGCATTGAACCCTTTTGAGGCCTTATTTCTGCTGGACACATGCGAAAAATTTCGGTTCTCGTGGTTGCAGCCTCCATGGCCCTTGGTGCGTGGATGGCGGGGTGCGGAAGTGACGACAGCACCGTGTTCGACGGCGGCGTCGACGGACAAACAGGCGATGGGAGCAGCAATGACTCGACCATCCAAGGCGACTCGAACCCGTTCGGCGACACCGGGCCGATCAACGTCACGTCGCTCACGATTTCGCCCGCCGACCCCATCGTCCCCGTGACGATCACGGACGGCATCGTCTCGACGTCGCCCATCACGTTCACCGCGCTCGCAAACGGACAGTATCCGGTCGCCGCGTCGTTCACGCTCGACCACGGCGAGCTCGGGACGCTCGTCGCCTCGACCGGCGTGTTCACCGCGTCGGGCAACATCGGCGGAAAAGGAACCGTGACCGCGACGTACACGGGCGCGACCGCTGCCGACGGCGGACCGCTCACCGCGACGACGTCGGTCACCGTGACGATCGCGATGTCGCAAAATGGAAAACCGCAAAACGGCGACGCCGGCACGGACGCGAGCACGCTCGGCGGAAACAACGGCGTCGGCGGCAACGACTACGGCACGCCCGTCGACACGCCGACGAAGACGGTGCTCGATGGCACGCCCACGCAACCTGCGAACGCGCAAGAGCTCGGCTTCCTCTACCCGTACGACAAAACGGTTTGGCCGCTCGGCATCCTCGCGCCGCTCCTGCAATGGCAATCGACGCACGCGAGCGCGACCACCGCGGTGAAGATTCACCTCGCGGAGAAAGGCTTCACGTTCGACGGATATTACAAAGCGCCGGGCTGGGTGAACGAGCCGATCGATCAAACCGCATGGAGCAAAGCGCTCTACGGAAACACGGGCGACCTGCTCGAGGTCGACGTCTACATCACCGACGGCACGACGAGCTGGGGTCCGATCACCGAGCACTGGAACGTCGCGCACGGCGTGCTGAAGGGCACCGTCTATTACAACTCGTACAACTCGCTCCTCACGTCGAGCTCGAACGGCGCCGTGCTCGCGATTCAACCCGGCGCGATGTCACCGTCGCTCGCGGTGCCCGGCACGGACACGCAGTGCCACGTCTGCCACGAGGTCTCGCAGAACGGCAGCACGATCTTCATGCAAGACTCGACGTACACGAACGGCGCTTCGTACGATCTCACGAACAACGGCACGCAGATCGCCTCGTACACGAACACCGCGCCCGACGGCACGTCGAACAACCGCAAGTTCCTTTGGTCCGGCGTCTACCCCGACGGCACGTTCGCGATGACCAACTCGACGCACGCGCGCGAGCACAACACGCTCGCCTCGGATTTGTACCGAAGGGCCAATGGTAACAAGGTAACATACGGCAACGTCATCACCGAGACGGGCTGGACGAACGTCGTCTCGCAAGCCGTGACGCCCGCGTTCTCGCCGGACGGCAAACACCTCGGGTTCAACTTCTGGGCGGGCACGGGCGGCAACGGCGTCGTCGCGCGAAGCGGTCACTCGCTCGACGTCATCGACTTCGACTGCGGTCAAGGCACGGTGGACGGCGGACCGCCATCGCAATGCGGCGGCAGCACGTACGCGTTCACGAACCTGCGCGAGCTCTACTTCAACGCCGCGCGCTACCCGGGCTGGCCGGGCTTCACGCCCGACTCCAACGGCATCGTCTTCCACAACACGGTCACCGTGGGCAACTGCGGCGACTGCGAGATCGCGACGTGGTACGGCGCGCAATCGGAGCTCTGGTACACGGACCTCGGCACGACGCCGAAGCCGATTCGCATGAACTGGCTGAACGGTCTCGACGGGACGAACGCGAACTATCTCCCGACCAACACGCGAGCCACCCGAACGACACGATCCTCAACTACGAGCCGACGGTGAATCCGATCGCGTCGGGCGGATATTTCTGGGTCGTGTTCACGTCGCGACGCATGTACGGCAACGTCGCGGCGGGCGATCCGTACGACAACGGAAACGGTACGTATCCGATCACGAAGAAGCTGTGGGTCGCGGCGATCGACATCAACCCGACGCCGGGCACCGACGGTTCGCACCCCGCGTTCTACTTGCCTGGACAAGAGCTCAACGCGGGCAACCTGCGCGGTTTCTGGGTCGTCGATCCGTGCAAGGCGAACGGGAACTCGTGCATCACGGGCGACGAGTGCTGCAACGGCTTCTGCCGCAACAACACCGACGGCGGCGGCCTCGTGTGCTCCGACAACACCGGCGGCTGCTCGCAAGAGTTCGAATCGTGCACGAACGACGGCGACTGCTGTGGCACCGCGCTCTCGTGCATCAACGGCCACTGCGCGCAGAAGAATCCCAATTAAGAAGAAGAATTGGACAGGGAGCGTGGGAGGAGGGGAGAATTTTTTGGCGTGTGACTTGGCAGGTCGTCGTGAGCTTGGCAGTCGCACGAACAAAAAATCATCTCCCTCGCTCCCTTCCTCCCTGTTCCATTCTTCGTAGCTACACTGTGTTTGGTGAAGCTCGCGGAGGCGCTCTCGAAGCAGCGTGTGTGTGCGTGCGATTGTCATCGTGTGCTCGACGCGGACGAGCGCACGCGCGGTATCGAAGCGCTCTATCTCTGCGACGACGCGCTGCACGGTTTTGGGTACGAGCCGACCTACGAGCTCCACGGCGATGCGCTCTGGCGCGCGGCGCAGCAAAAATGCGATCCGGAATACCGCGGCGTCGCCGTGCGATTCGGCGAGTGCATGTACAAGCGGCTCGTCGGGAGCATGCTCCACGAGATCCTCCACGCGCTGCACGGCGACGTGACGCGCGCGAACTACGGCATCCCGTTCGGGCTTCCGTACGGCGTGCCCGAGGACGTCGCGCCGAGCGACGAAGAGCGGTTCCTCGCGCGCTTCAACGAGGGCGAGGCGCGCGCGTTCGTCGGCGTGTGGATTTTGGGCAAGGAGCTCTTCGGCATCGACTGGAATCTGCGCACGGCGCGTGACGTCGGGACGTACGTGTTCGTCTCGGGCAACGCGCTCGTGTCGGTGCCGCGCGGATTTCGCCCCGTCGCGCACCTCGATCGCAGACACCACGAGCATCGTTACTACGTGCGCGCGCGCAAGCTCGAGGAGGACGCGCGCGCGGAGCTCTCGAAGCCCGAGCTGCTCGCGTCGCTCGTCACGCGCGTTCGCGCCGCGGCCGAAGAGGGACGCGCGCGCGGCGGCAAACGTTCTCCCGCGCGCGACGTCGCTCGGATGACGCCGAAGCGCACGCTCCTCTCCGACCCATGCACGTGCGGCTCGCAGAAAACGTACGGCGAGTGCTGCGCGCGCGGAACGGGCACCGCGGTTCCGATTCTCGCGCGCTGAGGTAAGATCAAGACGTGTTCGAGACCGCGCATGAACCACCCGGAGAAGCTCTATCCCATCATCGGGGCGCTCTTCTTCCTTCTCATCGTCTTGTATCTGCAGAAGCTCGGCGAGCGGAAGCAGGGCGCGGGACCCGGCGGATATCTCGGCACGAGCACGCACGTCACTTCGATGGTCGAGACGATCGAGGACGTCGCACGCCGCGTCATCACGACGCACCCGACGCTCGAGGACAAAGAGCAAGCGCGGATGGTGCGCGACGAGCTGCGTCTTCGCGGACTGAAGAACGTCGACATGTACGAGGGGACGATCTTCGCGACGGTGTCGCGCCTCAAAGGCGGCGGCGCCGCGCCTCCACCGAACCTCAACACCTGAGTCAGCTACTCCGTCCCCACTCGAGCACCGCGGCGTTCTCGTCGACGGCTTCGTAAGAGCGGCGCCAGCGCGGATCGCGAATGAGCTCCGTGCGTCGCATGAGCTCGCCGTGCGCATCGGCGAGCACCGCGTTCGCCTCGCTCGCGAGACCGGACGCGGCGAGCGCGCGAGCGAGCGTCACCTGGACGAGCGTCTCGTGCGAGCCGTCGCTGCGCGTGTTGCGCATCTCGTGATCGGCTTCGCGCGCGTGCTCGAGCGCGGCGTCCGCTCGACCGACCTGGAGCTCCATCTGCGAGAGCATCGCGAGCATCCACGGAATGATCTGACGCGCCGTCGTGCGCGCGAGCGCGAGGCCCGCGTGCATTTCGGTGAACGCGTGCGCGCGTTCGCCGAGGCGGTGGAGCGCGACGGCGAGGTAGCCACGGCTCGCGGCCTCCATCCGCTGATCGCCCTCGGTGTGAAATCCCGCGGCGGCCTTCGTCGCGCAGTCGCGCGACTCCTCGTAGCGACCGATGCGCTCGAGCGTCGCGGCGAGGTCGGCGAGCGTCGTGTCGATGACGGACTTCACGCGCTGCTTCTCCGCTGCCGCGAGGACGCCGAAGAGGAGCTTCGCGGCCTCCTCGTAGTCGCCGATGAGCGTGCGCGCGAACGCCGCGTTCGCGCGGTGCATGAGCGTGTAGCGCGCGTCGCCCGCTTGCGCGAAATACTCCGCCGCCGCGTCGAAGTGTCGGATCTGCGCTTCGAGGTCGCCTTGTGCATCCGAGAGGAACGCGCGAAAGACGTGGAGCGTCGCGCGCGCCGCCGCGTCGATGGTCGGCGACTGCACGAAGCGCGACACGATCGGATCGATCGCGCGCGCCGTCGCGACGTCGCCCGAAAACAGCGCCCCCGTTCCAACGACCGATGCGAGCCTGCACGCGGCGTTGTCCGGCTCCGCGTGCTCGAGAAACCGCTTCGCCGACGGCAAGAGCTCGGCGTGGCGTTCGGCGTGACCGAGCTTTTGGTGTGCGAGGAGCGCGAGCGCGAGCGCGCGCGTGTGCGTGGCGCTGCCGGCCTCGGCGAAGTCCATCGCTTCGTCCGCGGCGTGCGCGGCCTTCTCGAGATCGCCGTGCCAGTGCCACGCGTTCGACTCGAGCACGAGGAGCTCCGCGCGCGTCGCGTCGTTGGGTCCGCACGCGAGACCGCGCGCGATCGAGATCGCGCGCGCCCTCGATTTCGCCCGTCTGGAGCATCTGCTCCGCCGCGCGGAGATAGTGCCGCGCCGCGCGCGAGATCTCGCCGCCCGCTTCGAGGTGCGCCGCGAGCACCGCGGGCTCCGCCTCGCCGCGCGCCTCGAGCCACGCTGCCGCCGCGCGGTGCGCGACCGCGCGATCCTCCGGCGTGAGCATCGAGTATGCGCTGTCGCGCACGAGCGCGTGACGAAACGTGAGCTCCGGCTCGTCACCGAAACGCGACTGCGCGCGCGGCGCGATGATCTCGCGTCGCGCGAGCGTCGCGATCCAAGCCTGCGCGGCCTCTTCGTCCGTGTCGCCGAGCACCGCCGCGACGCCGCCGGGCCAAAAGAATTGCCCGAAGACGCTCGCCGCGCGGAGCACGCGCCGCGCATCGGGCTCGAGCGCTTCGAGTCGCGCTTCGATCACGCTGAGCACCGAGTCGGGAAGCGCGCCGCTCTTCCCCTCCGCCACCGCGCGCACGAGCTCCTCGAGGAAGAACGCGTTCCCGTTCGAGAGCATGACGACGCGATCGATTACGTCTTGTGGAACGGCAGGTCCGAAGATCGCGCGCGCGACGCGATCGGCGCTGCGCTTCGAGAGCTCCTCGAGGCGGAGCTCCTGAACGCGGCGCTCGGAGAAGAGATTCGGGTGCGCGGTGCGAAGCGCGGTGCGCCCGAACACGGCGACGAGCAGCGGCGCGTCGGCGGAAGCTGCGAGCGCGCCATCGAGCAGGCGGAGCGTCGCTGCGTCGCTCCAGTGCGCGTCGTCGAGCACGATGAGGAGCGGACCGCGTTTGCATTCTGCAACCATCCACTCTTCGAACGCGCGCTTGATGTGCGCCGCCATGAGCGCGCGATCGCCGCGCGCAGCGGCGAGCTCCGCGGACGACGATTCGGCGAGAGGCGCGGACGCGATCTCGCACGCGAACGGAAAAACGCGCGCGATCGGCTCGTCGCCCGCGAGCACGGTCTCGAGATGCTCGTGAAGGCGCGCTTGCTTCGCGCTCGCCGGCGCGTCGTCCGCGATCCCGAGCGCGCGGCGAACCGCTTGACCGAGGAGCCCGTGCGGCGCGCGCGAGTCCAGCGGATCGGCGCGCGCGATCCACGTCGTGATCCCGCCCCGTTCGCGAACGCGATGAAGCCACTCGCGGCGAAGACGACTCTTGCCGATGCCCGCGTCGGCCGTCACGACGATCGCGCGCGCGACTTGTTCGCTCACGACTTCGTCGAGCGTCGCGTCGAGCGTGAGGAGCTCGCGATCGCGGCCGAGACACGGGACGGCGACGCCGAGCAGCTTGCGCGATTCGTCGCCCGGGCCGCTCTCCCCGACGAGCTCGAGACCGACGTCGGTCTGCCGCACGTCGAAGCGCGCGTCGAGCAACCCCGCGGTGGTCTCGTCGATGCGCACCGGCGACACCGTGCGCACGGAGCGCGGCGCGTCGCGCACGAGCTCCGCTGCGCGATCGATCGCGCGCACCATGTCGTCGTCTCCTCCAGAGCCGCGCACGGTCGCGAGCGAGATCGCCGCGTGCGGCAAGCGCTGACGCAGCGCGAGAGCGCAACGCGCCGCCGCGAGCGCGCGCTCCGTCGCGCTGGCCGCTTCGACGAATCGCAACGCGACCGCGCCGTTCGCGAGGCGCTCGACGTCCCCGCCGAATCGCTGACCGATGAACGTTGCGTCCTCGAGCGGAGTCTCCGGCGCGGACGCCCCGCGCTCCACGATCACCATCGCGGACAAGCGCGCCTCGCGACCCGAGATGCCCGGCGTCGTCATCGGCGTGGTCGGGACGACGAGCGACGGCGTGGACGCGCCTTGCACTGGCGGTCCGCCGCCGAGCTGCGCGCGCACCTTCCGCATCGTGCGCGCCATCGTCGTCGCGTCCGCGAATCGTTCGCTCGGCTCCTTCGCCATCGCCCTCGCGAGCACTGCGTCGATCTCGGGCGCGACATCGGGCCGCTCGTTGCGCACGCGCGGCGTCTCTTGAAAAAGAATCTTCGCGAGGATGCCGACGAGATCGTCGCCGCGAAACGGCGGCTTTCCCGTGAGGCACGCGTGCAAGACACAACCGAGCGCGAACTGATCCGCGCGCGCGTCGATCTGCAGCGAGCCGCGCGCTTGCTCCGGAGAAATGTATCCAGGCGTTCCGATGAGCATGCCCTCGCGCGTCATCGACGATGCGGCGTCGCCGACGCGCGCGATGCCGAAGTCGACGATCACCGGCTTGTCGAATCCGTCGCTGCCGAGCAGCAAGTTCGACGGTTTCACGTCGCGGTGTACGACGCCCGCGGCGTGCGCGGCGGCGAGCGCATCCGCGACGTGCGCGCCGAGCTCGAGCGCGTCGAGCTCCGTGAGCTTTCCGAGACGGCGAATGCGCGACGTCAGCGTCTCGCCCTCGATCCACGTCATCGCGAGGAACGCGCGGCCCTCCGCGGTCTCGCCGTGCGCGACGTATCCGACGATCCCCGGATGCGCGATCTTCGCGAGCACGTCGGCCTCGCGCTTGAACCGCTCGCCGACGTCCTCGATCGACATGTGCAGCACCTTGATCGCGACGTACCCGCCGGTCTCGCGATCGATCGCGCGATGCACGGACGCCATTCCGCCTCGACCTGCTTGCCCCGCGATCTCGAAGCGTCCCGCGATGAGGGTCCCCGCATCCATGCGCCAGCATTCAATCTACCGCACACCGCGTGCTACGCTCACAAGCGTGATCCACGCTCGTTTTCTCGCGTTTGTAGCTTGCGCGGCGTGCTCGAGCGCGTCGTGGACCGACACGTTCAACGGCGTAGGTACGCGCACGACCAGCGGTGGCATCGCGCCATCCGGCGATGGCTCGTTCGATGACGTCTTGCTTCCAAGCGACGGCGGCGCTTCGGACACGTGCGACCAGCTCGCGTCATCCGCTGCGACCGTTCCCATCGTCGTCACGTTTCCCGGCCACGGCACGCCGACGGAAACGATCCACATCGTCGCCGCGGGAAAATCGTGCGACCTCACGATCGACACCGACACCGACGGCGTCGCGTTCGCGGCCGACACGTCTCCGTGCGCTGCGCTCATCGCCGTCGGCACGCCGAGCTCCGGCACCGCGACCGCATCGGGCGGCAGCGGCGGTCCGAACGATTTGCTCTTTCAATGGAGCTACGGCGTGACTTGCACGATAAGCGACGACTACGCTCTCTCCGTGAAGTGATGACGACCAAGCGCGCGATCGAGCTCTTCTTCCAAGAAGGCACCTCCGACAAATTGTATCATGCACGTATCGTCGAGACGGCGCCGGGCAAGCACGACGTCGAAGTCGAGTGGGGCCGGCGCGGCGCCACGCTCAACAAGGGCAAGAAGGCCGTCGGGGTCTCGCTCGAAGCCGCCGAGAAGACGTACGCGAAGCTCGTCCGCGAAAAAACGGGCAAGGGCTACCAAGAGATCACGACCGACGTGAAACCCGCGGTGGTCGCGCCGCCCGAGGGCGAAGGCTCGGGCAGCAAAGTGCAAGGCAAGCGCGCGAAGGTCGGGCGCGTCGCGCAGCTGCTCAACGCAATCGACGAAGACACGGTCGAGAAGCTCCTCATCGACGACGCGATCGTCGCACAGCAAAAGCTCGATGGCGTGCGCGTCCTCGTCCACATCGGCGAGACGATGCTCGCGACGAACCGCGCCGGCCAAGCCACGCAAATCTCGCGAGACATCCTCGCGGGCCTCGAGCACCTCCCGCACGGAACGATCGTCGACGGCGAAGTTCTCTCGGAAAAATATTGGCTCTTCGACGTGCTGTCGGTCGGCGGCGAAGAAGTCTCGAAGCTCGGCTACGTGGAGCGTTGGGAGAAGCTCGACGGCGACGTCGAGCCCGGCTTGAGCGGCCCGATCTCCGTCTTGCCGTACGCGGCGTCGACGAAAGAAAAACGCGCGCTCCTCGAGCGCCTCCGCGAATCGAAGGCCGAAGGCATCGTCTTCAAGCACAAGAAGGCGCCGTACACCGCCGGGCGTCCCGCGTCGGGCGGCACGCAGCTCAAACACAAATTCGTGAAGACCGCCGACGTCGCGATCATCGAGAACGCGGGCAACGCGTATCGCATGGTCGTCTACGACAAAGGCAAACGCTTCGATGTCGGCAAGGTGTTCGCGGGCACGACCAACGAATCACGAAAAGATTTGGACGGCGCGCTCGCGGCCGGCGAGACGCCCGTCGCCGAGGTGAAATATCTCTACGCGACCGACGACGATCAGCTCTACCAACCCGTCTTCGTTCGCGTGCGTGACGACAAAGAACCCGAAGAGTGCCTCCGCGCGCAGCTCACGCACACGAACAAGAAGGTCATCGAATAGAGACGGCGCGCCACGTCGAGAGGCCGAGCGCGACGATCACGAGCGCAGGGAAAAGCCGCCTGCAAATGCGATCGAGCCGGATGGCGCCCTCTTTGTTTCCGCGACGCACGTAGGCGTTCACCGCGACCGACTCGATGACGGCCGACGCGATCGCCACGTAACACACCGCGTACCAGCGATCCGCGAGCGTGAGATACGAGACCTCCGGGAGCGTCCCGCCCTCCGCGAATTGAAGCGCGATCGCCGCGAGCAAACACGTGACGCCGATCTGCATCTGCGACGCGAGATCTTCCGGGTCGATCCAGAACGCGAGAAGCGCGACGACGACGATCAAGATCAGCGGAAGGAAATATCTCGTGAGGTGGAACGTGACGTGACGCTGCACGGTGACGGAGAACGTCGCGTAGTCGTACTCGGGCGCGCCTGGCTCCCACTTGAACGCGGAGCGCGTGTGGACGAACGACGGCTCGCCGTTCACCTCCCAACCCGAAACCATCCTTCGAACGGCATCGTCGAGACCGACGACGTAAGGCTTCTCGGGATAGCTGACGCTCTTGCTGTCGAACTCGTTGTCCGAGAGAAGAAGCGTGAGGCGCTGCTGGTCGAATGGGAACGTGTGCAGGTTGAACTCGCTGCGCAGCGTCGAGTGAATGCGCCGCGAGCGATTGCAGATGCCGTCGCGCAAGTCCGTGTCGTCGAAGCTCACGCTCGTGCGCACGACCTCGTTGACGACCTCGGTGCGCGGCGTGAAGCCCGGCGTCGGCTTCCATTGCTCGTAGAGGTAATAGTCCGCGTCCCACGTCCCGCTCTTCTCGCTCACGTTCGAGATGCCGAGGAGCACGATGCCGGGCTTCACAAGGACGACGTGATCGAGCGCCTCGACTTGTTTCTCCGGGCAGCAGTCTTCGGGTCCGCTGCATTTCTCTTCGAGCGCGAACGCCGCGCGCGCGCAGAGGAACAACGCGAGCGCTACGATGAAGCCGACGAGCCTCCCAGCCATGCGCGCATCTTATACGCGATGCCGAACGCGATGGCGACGAGCGTCGCGAGCGCGAGGACTGCGAAATCGACCATCATGATTCCGACGATCGCGAACGCATCGCCGAAGAAGTCGCCCGCGTACGTCGGCCAATCGCACGGGCGCGCAGGGATGTCGGTCGGATGCGGGCCACACATCCCCGCGTAGGACGCGAGGTAGCCGACGTAGATCACGACGTCGACGACGACGGGCGCCGCGATCACGCCACCGAGCGCGAGCATCGCCATGCGAGAGGAACGCACGCAAGGACAAACGAGCGAGCGAGCTCGGGCGTATCGCGCTAGCGCGACTCCTCCATCCGGTGCATCGCTCGATTCAAGAGTGGGATGAACGCCTCCGAGGCCTTCAAGTTTCCCGTGCTCGTCGAGTGGCTGTCTCCTTCCGCGGATGAATACGCGAGAACGTTCGACTCGCCGTGCGCCGTCAGAACGTCGAACAAATCGAACACGACCACGTTCGCGAGCGCGTAGCCCGCGAGCCATCCGTCGGGGGACTTCACCCAGTCGTTGAACTCGCGCGCGAGCGCGCCGCTCTCGTCGGGCGTGAGGCGCTTGTCGATCTTTCGCTTCGCCGAGCGGAGCGCATATTTCCACGCCGGCGCGCGATCCTCGCGTGCGATCGGCGGCGCCGTCACGTACACGAAGAGCACATCGGGGCGTTTCGCGAGCTCTCGCAGGAGCGCGTTCATCGTCGCGCGCGCGTTCGCGAGCGTGAGCTCCGGGCCGCTCGGCTTGCCGGGCTCGGCGCCGCGACCGACGAAGTCGCTGTTCGGAAAACACGATTTGAAAACGACGACGCGATTGTTGGCGGTGAAGCGATCGTTTTCGTCGACCGCGAGCACCTTGTCCATCTTGCCCTTGAACTTCGGAAGCCAATCGAAGAGATCCGTGTGCTCGCCGATTTCGCTTCCGTACGACGCCTCGTGCACGACGTAGTTGTTCGCGCGAAGTCGCGCGCGAAGCTCGCCGCCGTTCGGATGATGCGCGGTGATGCACGGCGCGCGCACGCCATCTTCCGCGCCGCGATCGGCGAGCCACTGACCGCCGCACGAGTGGTGAATGAAAAGCAGCTCGACGGCATGCGTCGGCGGAGCGTCGGAGAACATCGAGAGATCGAGCGCCTTTCCCGGAGCACCCGCGGACGCAGCGCGTCCGCCGAGAGGCAACGAAAGCGCGCCGAGCGCGAGCAAGACGACGAGCGCGATGGCGAGCTTCGATCTCATGTCGTCCTCTCCGCGAGAACGACGCGTACGTGTCCGTCGCCGTCGGTGAGGTGCTCGGTCGCGTCGTAGCCCTTCGCGCGCGCGAAGAGCCAATCCACTTGGCGCTCCTGACCGACCCCGATTTCGAGCACGAGCCATCCGCCGACGTGCAAATAGGGAAGCGCGTCTTTGATCACGCGTTGATGCGCCGTGAGCCCGTACGGGCCGCCGTCGAACGCTTCGCGTGGCTCGGCGTCGAGCAGCGCGCGTCGATCGCGCTCGAGACGACTCGTCGAGATGTACGGCGGGTTGCACGTCATCAAGTCGATGGAGCCTTCGAGCTCGCGTCCCACGAGCGCCGCGAGCAAATCGCCCTGAATGATCTCGACGCGCTCGGCGAGCATCAGATCCACGACGTTCGCGCGCGTGTTCGCGACGGCGTGATCGCTCGAGTCGCTCGCCCACACGCGCGCGTTGGGCACGCGCACCGCGATCGCGCACGCGATGTTCCCCGACCCGCAGCACATGTCGACGACGCGCGTCGCGCGCTCGAGAGCGACGAGCTTCTCGACCGCGACGCGCGCGAGCAGCTCGGTCTCCGTGCGCGGAACCAGCGTGCCGGGCATGGCGACGAGATCGAGCCCGAGGAACGTCACGCGCCCCGTCGCCCGCGCACGCGCCACCCACTCTCGTTCAGTCTCGCTCACGGCATGCTCGCGTGCATCGACCATGCCGCCGCCACAATGTCAGCGCACGCTGACCAGCCACCGGCGCGCTTTGCACCGCCCATGCGCCCTTTGCGCCTGGTGAAGAATCGTGGAGCCGCCTTCGAGACTTGAACTCGAGACCTACGGTTTACGAAACCGTTGCTCTACCACTGAGCTAAGGCGGCGCGGGCGCGCAACATACTTGGAGCGGCGCTCACGTCAAGCACTCAGACGCGGCTGGGCTCAAGCGGCTGACTCCGCTCGCGTCGCGGACGCTTTTTGGGCGCGCTGCCCGATGCGCGTGGCGGCGAGCCGCGCGACCGCCATGATCGAGTGTTGCGGGTTCACGCCGAGGTTCGTCGGGAAAACGCTCGAGTCGACGACGAACAAGCCCTTCGCCTCGTGCGCTTCGAAATTCGCGTCGACGACGCTCGTCTTTTTGTCGTGGCCCATGCGCGCCGCGCCGAAGAAGTGCGTCGCGATGAAGCCGTACGCGCGCGGGTCGAGCGATGCGTCTTCGATTTTCTTCGCTTGGTCGACGGTCGTCATCACGGACGGAAGCCCGAACACGCCCGGCCAAATTTCTCTTTGCGCCTTGCTCGAGCATGAGCTTCGCGATGAACGCGAGACCCTTGCGCGCTTTCATCATGTCGCGCTCGCCGATCGAATAAACGACTTTGTCGCGGCCGCCGAAGCCCGTCTTCACGACGCCCTCGGCCTCGCAACGAATCTGCACGCCCCACACGCCGATGTTCGGATACGCGCCGAGCTTCTTCATCAGCTCGGTGCCCGCGCCCGGCATGCGCGCGGCGAGGAGCTCGGGCGGCATCGAGATCGTCTCGACCTTGAAGCCTTCGCTCGCGCGATAGTGCGACGTCTCCGCGCCTTGCGTCGTTCCGAAGTCCATGTGGATCGGACGATCGAAGACGCCGGCGACGCCGATGCCTGGGTGCGCTTGAAAATGTTTTCCGATCGCGCTCGCGCGAAGACCTGAGCGACGAAGCACGTTCGGCGTTTGGATCGTGCTCGCCGCGACGAGCACGCCGTGCTTCGCGCGGAGCAAAACGCGCGCGCCGGATTTCGCGGTCGCGTCGACGCCCGTCGCGCGATTTCCTTCGATGCGCACGCGCTCGACGCGGCACGAACAATAGAGTCGCGCGCCGAGCCTGAGCGCCCACGGCACGTAGCTCACGTTCATCCCGCGCTTCGCGCCCGTCGGACAACCTTGGAGGCAGCGTGCGCTTCCCGAGCAATCGGGCGCGTAGCGCTTCATCGCGTGATACGAGACGCCGTTCTTGTTCATCGCGTCGATGAACTCGAGGTTGTTGCGGCCGAGCGCTTCGTCTTTCACGTCGGTCACCTCGAGCTCTTTTTCGAGCGCGTCGAAGTGCGGATCGAGCGCCTGGTTGTCGAGCTCGCCCGCGAGACCGAAGCGCTTCGACCAATCGTCGCCGACGTCTTCGGGCAAGCGCCACGCGATCGCCGAGTTCACGACGGTGCTCCCGCCGACGCATCGACCTTGGAGGAGCGGAATGAAGCTGCGGCCTTCGATCGCTTGCGTCGCGGCATCGCGCATCATCACGCGAAAGGCATCGAGCACGTTTGGGCCGAACTCGCGCGTCTTGATGTACGGACCTTCTTCGATCATCGCGACGGAGAACCCGAGCTCCGCGAGGCGATGCGCGGCCACCGCGCCCGCCGCGCCCGTTCCGATGACGACGTAGTCGAACGCGTCGTCCACTTCCTTCGCGATGGACGCGCCATCGACGACGGTGCCCTCCGGCAAATTCTCGTCCCCCTTCGGGGACTTTCCAGGATCGTCCTCACGTTCACGCGACATGACGTGCCTCTTCTTTCCTTCCCAAGCCAAGCTTCACGAGCGACGGACGCCCCACGATCGATTCGCGCACGCCAGGCGCCGCGACGAACATCAACGCGCCGAACGCCTTCAAGAGCAGCGCGAGCTGCCGCAGGAAGTACGAGCGGTGCGAGAGGAGCTTCAAGACGATCTTCTCGCGCTCGTCCGCCGCGAGCGACGCGAGCGTGCGAAATCGAAGCGCGACGAGCAGCGGCGAAATCGTCACGAGCCACACCGCCACGCGAAGACCGAGCGCGACGCGCGCGGGCACGGTCTGGCAAATGCGCTCGAGCCCCTCACCCGAGTCGATCACGTCCGCGCCGCGAATGCCGCCCGACGGAAACATCGTCTCGATGGCCGTGCGCGCCCAGCGCCGTTCGATTGTCGTGAGAGCCATCATCGCTTCGCCCCTTTCGATCGTGACTTCTTCGTTTTCTGTTTCTCGTGGCCGCCGTGTGCGCGTTTGACGAGCTCGCGGTCCATGACCTCGAGCGCGCCGCGAACGAGCTCGCGCGCGGACGCGTTCGTCCTTCGACTCGATGAGCCCGATGACGAGCGGGTAATGCTCGAGCGTGCGCGACGGCTCGTCGTAGAGCTGCGCGACGAGCTCGGGTTGCTCGTCCGGAAAGCGCGCGAACGAGTTCAGGATCAGCTCGAGCCCGACGTTGCGCGCCGCGCGAATGACCGCGCGTTGGAACGCGACGTCGCCACGCGCCATCGCGACGGGGTCGTGCACGTTCGCGCGCTGCGCATCGGCGATCGCGCGCAGCGTGGCGATGTCTTCCTTCGTCGCGCGTGCAGCGGCGAGCGCGACGGCCTCGGCGGCGAGGACGCGACGCACTTCGAGGATCGAAGAGAGCAGCTCCGTGCGCGCCGGATCCGTTTCGGGGAGCGCTTGAGCGAGCGCGCCGAGCGCATCGAGCCCCGCGCGCTCGCGCCACGACGCGACGACGGTGCCCGCGCCGTGCTTCGTCACGACGAGCCCGATCGCCTCGAGCCGCGCGAGCGCCGCGCGCAGCGTCAGTCGGTTGATCCCGAGCGCGAGCGCGAGCTCCCGCTCCGACGGAAGCCGCGAGCCCGCGACGATGCGCCCGCCGAGGATCTCGCCGCGAATCCGCTCGACCACGGCATCGACGATCGACGACCGCGCGATGGGCGCGAGAACGGAGAGCGTCTCGGTTTCGCGTAGCGGCTCGGAGGCTTGCGCGGGAGCGATTCGGATGGGAGCGATTTTGGTCATTGATTGACTCAGTGGTTGAACCAGTAACCCATCTCAGCCAGATGCGCAAGCCTTTTCGCACCTGTTTTTGCTAAACCGTTTTCCATGATCGATCTCCGCTCCGACACCGTGACGAAACCCTCGCGTGCGATGCGCGACGCGATGGCGAGCGCGGAAGTCGGCGACGACGTGTACGGCGAAGATCCGACGGTGCTCGCGCTCGAAGCCGAGGTCGCGGCGCTCCTCGGAAAAGAAGCTGCGCTCTTCGTGACGTCGGGGTCGATGGGCAATCAGCTCGCGATCGCGGTGCAGACGCGCCACGGCGACGAAGTGATCGTCGGCGAGGGCGCGCATCCGGTTTTTTACGAAGCGGGCGCGGGGCCTGCGCTCTCGGGCGTTCAGTTCGCCGTCGCGGGGAGCGGTGGGCTCTTCACGGCGGCGCAGATGGAGGACGTCGTGAAGCCGCGCGCGTATTACACGCCGCGCACGTCGCTCGTTTGCGTGGAAAATACACACAATCGCGCGGGCGGCCGCGTGTTCCCGCAGAAGGACGCGGTGGAGATCGCGACGCGCGCGCACGCGCTCGGTCTTCGCGCGCACCTCGACGGCGCGCGGCTGTGGAACGCGGCGACGAAGACGGGTCTCGCGGAGCGCGAGCTCGCCGCGCCGTTCGACACGGTGAGCGTGTGCTTCTCGAAAGGTCTCGGCGCGCCCGTCGGGAGCGCGTTCGTCTCGACGCGCGAGAACGTCGAGCACGCGCGCCGCTTCCGCAAGATGTGGGGCGGAGGGATGCGGCAAGCGGGGATCCTCGCGGCCGCGGCGCTCTTCGCCGTGAAGAACAACCGCGCGCGCTTGCGCGAGGACCACGAGGGCGCGCGCAAGCTCGCCGAGCGCGTTGCCAACGCCGACGGGCTCTCGGTCGATCTCGCGAGCGTCGAGACGAACATCGTCAACATCGACACGCGCGCCCCCGCGGACGCGCTCTCGCGCGCCGCGAAGGACGCAGGCCTCGCGATCAACGCGTCGGGCCCGAAGCGCCTCCGCGCGGTCGTTCACATGGATGTGAGCGCGGACGATCTCGATCGCGCGGCGTCGATCCTCGCGCGCATCGCGAAGGAGACGCATTGAGGTTTTTCGCGTGCGCGCTCTTCGCGTGTGCGTGCGCGTCGGGTCCTTCTGCGTACGCGGTTCATTTCGCGGCCGGCGAGCGCGCGGAGACCGCGGGTAGACACGACGAAGCAGCGCAAGCGTTCGACGCCGCCTCGCGCGATCCCGCATCGAAGCGCGAGCGCGATCACGCCGCGTTCCTCTCCGCGCTCGAGATGATCCGCTCGGGCAACGTGTCGGACGGCGCGAAGCGGCTCGATGCGATCGCGCGCGCGCGCGGCGAGCATGCGGCGCAAGCGCGGTGGCAGCTCATCGAGCTCGACATCGCGACGAAGCAACCCGACGCGAAATCCGAGCTCGACGACTTCGTGCGCACGTATCCCAACGACGGCCTCGCGTACCCCGCGCTCGAAGCGCGCCTTCGCATGGCACGCGACGCGGGCGGCGAAGCCGAGGTGCTCGACGTGCTGCGCGCTCTGGCGCCCGCGACGAAGACCACGGAGAGCGCGCCGCGCGTCGCGTACGAAATCGCGGAGTCGCTCGCGAAGCTCGGCAAGCTCGACGAAGCGCGCGCCGCGTTCATCGACGTCGCACGGGCGTTCCCCTACCCCGGCGAGTACTTCGACGACGCGCTCTATCGCGCGAGCGAAATCGACGAGACGCAAAACCGCATCCCCGACGCGATCGCCGATCTCGAGCGCATGCTCTCCGTGCTCGAGAGCTCGACGCTCCCGGGCACGTATATCCGCCCGCGTTTTCCGGACGCAGCGTGGCGCATCGCGATTTTGTATCGCGACAAGATCGGCGACAAAGCGAAGGCGCGCGCCGCGTTCGAGCGTTACGTCGACGCGTTTCCGAACGCCACGCGCCGAGACGAAGCGCTCTGGCACATCGCCAAGCTCCTCGAAGACGCCGGCGATTCGTCCGCGGCGTGCTCGCGCCTCGAAAAGCTCGTTCGCACCCTACCCGACTCGCGCTACGTGCCGTGCGTCATCGCCCGCTGCGCTGGAGTCGAGCGCCCGAAAGACAGCCACGCGCCGAAGACGTGCCACGCGTACATCACGCGGCAGAATTAATCGTCCTCGTCGTCTTCCTCTTCGAGCTCTTCTTCGTCGTCGCTGTCTTCGTCGTCCTCGTCCTCGTCGTCGAGGTCGACGCCTTCTTCTTCGTCTTCGTCGGCTTCGGTGCGCTCGTCGACGCTCGTCGTTGCCGTCGCCTTCTCGAACTTCACCTCGATGCCGACGTCGCCGAGCTGCGTGTCCATCAGCTCGAACAATTCGTCGACGTCATCGCCCGACCACTCGTCGAGCATGTCGGTCACGAACTCGAAGAAGTCGCCGTTGTCGAGCCGGCGCTCGATCTCCTCGACTTGCTCTTCGGTGAACGCTTCGAGGATGTCCTCGCGGAGCGTTTCGGTGTCGCCCTCTTCGATCGCGTCTTGCGCCGAGAGTCGGATTTGCCGCACCACGCGCTTGTCGAGCAAGATCTCCACGCAACGGCGAATACAAAAGCATCGTGTGAGCTGTCAACAGCGCAGGCGAGGTCGTATGCTGAAGCGGTGCGTTTGCGCGTGATGACGTTCGCTGTGGCTGTGGCGTTCGCGCACACCGCGAGCGCCGATCCGCCGCCGCCAACGGCAGACGCCGACGCATCGAAGCCCGAGCACCTCGCGCAGGCGTTCATCCAATACGGCCTCGCTTTCACCGGCGAATTCGTCGTCGCGCCCGGCCCGATTTGCAGCGCCAACAACGTCGGATGCATCCTCGGCACGGGCGGTGGCCTCACGCTCCGCGTCGGCCGCAGGTTGCGCGCGCCATGGTGGCTCGGCGCCGCGTACGAATTTTCGAAGATGGAGTCGAACCAGCTCTACCGCCTCGCGATCCTCCAGCAAGCGCGCGCCGAAGGCCGTTATTACCTCGCGACGGGTCGCTCGACGGAGCCGTACGCGATGGCCTCCGTGGGGCTCGCCGGCTACGGCAACCTCTGGGGAATCGACACCGCGGGTCCGCTATTCGGGCTCGGCATCGGTACGGAGTTCCAATTGTCGACGTACATCGTCGTCGGCGTGTCGCTCTCGTATCGCGCGATCTTCTTGGCGCAGTTCCACGACTCGTCGGGATCGAGCGCGCTGCCGTGCAACACCGACCCATCGTGTCATCCCGCCGGCTTCTCGCATTTGCTCGGCGTGGATCTCGTCATCGAGACGCGCGACCCGTTTTGAAGCGCGAAATCCCACGATTGATGTAAGGTGCGCGAGTGATCTGTTCGACGTGCGGCAAAGCCAACGCCGATCATCTCGTCTTCTGCGAGGACTGCGGCGCGCGCCTGCAGCCACGCATCGCACCGCCGACGCCGCCCATCGGCGTGCCGATGACGCCCGAAGGAACGAAGTGCGCGCGCTGCGGCGCGATGAACGCGCCCGGCATGCGCTTCTGCATCACGTGCGGCATACCACTCGAAAAATCCGTGTCCGCACCCGCACCGGCGCCCGCGCCAGCGCCCGTGCAGGTTCCCGTCCCCACCCCATCGGCTTCTCCAATCGCCCCAGCGCCGGTCGTCGGCGTTGTCGGGGGCGCCTCGCAACAAGCCGTCGAGCCGCGCACGTGCAAACGCTGCCAAGGCAAGTCCGACGGCAACGCGCAGTTCTGTCGATTCTGCGGTGCGCCGCTCGGTGAACGCGACAATCGCACGATGCCGTCCGTCGCCGTCCCGGCAGCCGCAGCCGCAGCCATCGCCGCGACGGCGCCGAGTGGCCCGCGCCTCGATCAAACGCTCGTCACGCCCGGTCCGAGCGAGCCACCGCCCGCACAAACCACGAAACCGGAGGGCCGCCTCGTCGTCGTCCACAAAGACGGCGGCGAAGGTCAGAGCTTCCCGCTGCACGATCAGACCGACATCGGCCGCGAGAGCGGCGACTGCCTCTTCCCGGACGATCGCTACATGGCGCCGCGCCACGCGCGCATCGTGAAGAAGCAAATGGAAACCGGACCCGGCCTTCTCTTGCGCGATCTCGGCACGTCGAACGGCGTGTACCTTCGCATTCGTAAAGACGACGCCGTGGCCGTCAATGACAACGACTTGATCTTGCTCGGACAACAGGTGCTAAGGTTCGAGATTGTGAAAGATGCGGAGGCCGGTTTCGGGGCTGCCTCGGAGCAAGGTACGCTTGTCTTTGGCACGCCGGCCGGAGCGCGATACGCTCGCCTTTCGCAGCGCACGACGGAAGGGGTTTCGTGTGACGTGTTTCACGTTCGAAAACCGGAGACTGTGCTCGGACGTGAGTCGTGTGACGTCGTGTTTCCGGACGACCCCTTCATTTCGCGCAGGCACGCGGCGATTCGCATGGACGGGGCCTCACCCCGGACCTTCCGCGTCGCCGACCTCGGCTCGTCCAACGGCACGTTCGTGCGCATCCAAGGCGAAGTTCCCCTCCAGCACGGTGATGAAATCCGCTTGGGGCAGCAGCTCCTCCGGGTGGATCTCCGCGCAGGCTGACATGAGGCGAGCCACGTGACGGAGACGGCGACCAACCCCGCGCCGCAGGAGAGCGAGGCCTCGAAAAATCGGCGGGCCAGGTCTCCATCAAGCTGTTCGCGCGCACCGACGTCGGGCAAGTGCGCGAGCACAACGAGGACAATTTCATCGTCGCGGATCTCACGAAGCGCGTCCGCGGCCTCCAAGAAGCGAACCGCGTCGTGTCCGTCGAGAGCAACGGCAACATGCTCGCGGTGTGCGACGGCATGGGCGGCGCTGCCGCAGGCGAAGTCGCGAGCCAGCTCGCGGTCGACATCCTCTACGAGAAAATGGCGGAGGACGTCACACCCGATCAGCAAGTCACGCGAAACGAAATCGCGCGGCGCCTCGTGCGCGCCGTCGAGTCCGCGGGCCTGCGCATCTTCGAAGCCGCGAAGAGCGACCGCACCCGCCGCGGCATGGGCACCACGGTGACGGCCGCCGCGCTCGTCGACGATTATCTCTTCCTCGCGCAAGTCGGAGACTCGCGCGGCTACATCTTGCGCAACGGCACGCTCGTCCAGGTCACGCGCGATCAATCGCTCGTCAATCAGCTCATCGAAGCCGGTCAGCTCACCGAAGAAGAAGCCGAGACCTTCGAGCACAACAACATCATCCTGCAAGCGCTCGGCACCGCTGAAACGGTTCAAGTCGATCTCACGTTCGTCGAGCTTCGTCGCGGCGACATCCTGATGATGTGCTCCGACGGTTTGTCCGGCATGGTTCGCAACGACGAAATCCGCGAGGTGCTCAAGTCGACGAACGATCCGCTCGAGGCGTGCAAGACGCTCACCGAGCGCGCGAACCTCGCCGGCGGCCACGACAACATCACCGTGATCGTCGCGCAGTTCGACGGCGAGCTCCTCAAGCCCTTCACCGAGGGCGAAGAGCCGCTCAAGTATCGCAAGTACAACCTCCCCGAAGAGCCGACGGATCCCGCGCGCAAAGCCGTGCCGAGCACGCCGACCGCCGTCGCCGACACCGCCTCGCAGCCGAGCGCGGGCGCCGCGACGCAAGCGCCGACGACGCCGAACCAAACGTGGTCCGCCGAAGAAGAGCGCATCGAAATTCCAGGGACGCACGTCCCCGCGGGCGTCGTCGTCGCGCTGATCGTCGGCGTCCTCGCGCTCCTCGTCGGGACTGCGTTCTTGCTACTCAGGAATTAGTTCACGTTCGTGCGCGCGGTCGCGGCGTAGCGCGCGACTTCGTTGTGCGGATCGAGCGCGAGCGCTTCCTTCGCCGCGTCGCGCGAGCGGACCACGTCGCCGCGGAGCGCGTGAGCCACCGCGATCCACGCGAGCGCCGCGGCGCGCGACTCGGGCTTGATCTCGTGCGTGAGCGGCTCGAGCGCGACGAGCGCGGCATCGGCGTCGCCCTGACGAAGAAGCCGGCGCGCGACGAGCAAAACGAGCTCGGGTTTCTCACCGAGCTTCTCGCGCGCGCGATCGAGCACCGCGTCGGCCTCGTGATCGCGATGAAGCTTGAGCATCGACTCGACGAGACCCGACCAACCTTCGACGACGTTCGGCGCGACCTCCGTGAGCCTGAGGAATTGCTCGCGCGCCTGCTGGTAGTCGTGACGCGCGAAGAGCATGCGCCCGAGATTCACGCGCGCCGGGCCGAACCCTGGATCGACCTTGAGCGCCTCGCGATACGATTTCTCCGCGTGCTCGAGGTCGCCGATTTTTTCCTCGAGCAAACCCATGCCGTGAAACGGCGCGGGCAAATCCGGGTTGAGCTCGATCGCGCGGCGAAAATTGTGGCGCGCCCTCTCGATGTTGCCAAGGCGCAGCTCGACGAGCCCCAAGTTGACCCACGCCTCCGTGAAGCGCGGGTTGTACTCGAGCGCGAGCGCGAGCTCTGCTTCGGCGTGCTCGAGATCGTCGGCGGCGTACGAGCGCGCGCCCTGATCGTTCAGCGCGATGGCCTTCGGCGCGAGCGGCCCCTGCGCGGCGCAGCCCGAGACGAACATCGCAGCGAAGAGCGAAGCGAGCGCGGCCTTCATGAAGACGCCTCGGCCGGCGTGAAGACGAAGTTGCGCGTTTTCTTACGGAGTCGGAGGATCCAACCGCGGCGCGGGAAGCGGGTCTTCGCCCTCGCGCACGCGGACGAGCATCGGCGCGCCGATCGACTCGCCCGACCAGAACGATGTCGAGCGGGAAGGCGGAGCGGCGTGGCGCGTGTCGAGCCGCGGGCGGACGCGGTAGAGGCCCATCGCGCGCATGTGCACGCCGCAGAGCGCGCCGAGATCGATCGACGTCGCGTTGCGGGCTCGCGGCGCGAGCGTCGTCGTCAGCTCCGCGATCGCGCTCACTTGCGCCTCGGCGCCGCATCGAACTTCGCGCCCGGACGGAAGCTGAACGAGGAACCCGAGCGTCGGTGGAGTCACGAGCGTGCGCACGGGCCGGTCGCCTTCGTTCGTCACCGTGACGTTGACGCTTTGCTCGAATGCGCGCGAGACGTCGAGGCGGTCGGCGAGCGAAGTCTTGAGCTTCACCGGATATGCGTCGATGCTCTGCGCGGGAGCACCGCCGTCGCGCGCCGGTGCCGTGGCGCCTGCGTCCGCCATCGTCGTCGGCGGCGTCGGTGCCGCGAGGCGGACGGGTTGCGACGTGACTTTGCGCGCGGGGAACACGCCCGCGTCCGCGACGGTCGGCGTGATGGCAAACGGCGGCGCGTAGCGCGGGGCGAGAAATCCAAAGCTCGCCGTCACCGTCGCGCCGGGTTGGAGCGCCGCGACCTGCGCGGCGCCATAGCAATAAAAGATCGGATCGATGCGCGCGGACCACGACCGCTGCGGTGGAACGACGAGCGTGCGCACCGTGTCCGTCGCGGGGATCATGTCCGCGGGGAGCGTGCAATGCTGCACGCGCGCGCCGTCCGCGACGTCGAACGAGAGGAGACGCGAGTCCGCGACGATGCGAACGGGATCGGTGCCCGTGTTCGTGAGCTTCACCGTCCAGCCCGAGTCGGGTGCGTTTGCGACGAGCGTCAGATCGATTTGCGGAGGAGGCGGCGGTGGCGCTTGCACGACCGGTCTCGCGGCGCCGAGCATGAACAGCACGGCGCCCGCTCCTCCGAACGCGCACAACGCGACCGCCGCACGCCTTCGCATCGTCACCCGCCGCGAATGGCTTCGAGCAATTCGAGGTTGGGGATCGAAACGACGTGGCGCGTTTGCACGACGCCGACGTTCGAGTCTTCGAGAAGCTTGCAGAATGCAAGACCGTCGTAGAGGGCGATGGGCGGAGCGCCGCTCGCTGCCGCTTCTTCGCGCGCGCCCGAGAGGACTTGGCCCGTCGTGATGAGCCAACCGCAAACCGCGGGACCGTAGTGATGGAGCGTGCCGCGCAAATCGCCGACGCGCTCGCGACCGATCTCGCGGCCGTCTTTGCGAATGACGATCGCCGTGCGGACTTCGTCGCCGCCCGTTTTGTGGATCGCTGCGAAGTGCGCCTCGCCGCCGGACGTGCCGGCGCGACGAACGAGCTTCACCTGCGTCATGCCGATGCGCTCGAGCGCGACGAGCGCGAGCTCGACGAACGAGTGACCCGGCAATTCCTGAACGCGCCGCAAGAACGCGCGGCGCGCGCCTTCGCGATAACGCTCGACGGCACCGAGCACGTCTTGCTCGAGGCGAACGAGATCGGGACCGAGGAGCCACTCCGTCGGCGCGACGCGCCCGCCGGACGCGAAGCGGAAGCGAACGCGCTGACCGAGATCCGCGCGGCGGATGTTGTCGGCGCGGAGCGATGCCGCGAGCTGCGTCGACGCGAGCGCGGGGTCGCCTTGAAGACGCCCGCGACGCATCAAGTGATCGACGACACCGCGAATCGGAACGGGGCCCGCGTTGCGATCGAACGCGCCGAGCACGACGAGCGCTGCGTCCGCGAGATCGCGACCGGCGAGCTCGTCGCCTTCGGGGAGCGCGTGGTCCAAGCTCTGTTGCGCGCCCGCCGACATGATCTGCTGGCGATCGCGAACGATCGGACGCGACACGATGGGCGACGCCGACGGGAATGTTCCGTCCGTGCCGGGCTCCGAGCCTTGCTCGCCGGGTTGAATCGGCGCGAGCTCGCGCGGACCGCCGAACGACTCGCCGTTTTGCGTGCGATCGGCTCCACCGCCGCGACGGCGACGACGACGACGACGGCGACGTCCGCCGCCTTCGCCCGGCGCGCCATCTCCGCCTTGCGGCTGCGCACTGCCGCCCGCTTGTTGCGTGTGGTTCGTTTGCGCGCCGCCGAGGATCGGCTGATCGTCGTCGTCTTCGTCGTCGAAGAGCTCCGCGCCGCTCGCGGCGAGATCCGCGCGAAGCGCGTCGTCACCGGAGACTTCGTCGTCTTCTTCTTCGTCGTCTTGGAAGCTCGCGCTCGACGAGGTCGGCGCCTTCACGATCGACTCGTTCGCGCGCGCCTCGACCTCGAGCGCGTTCACGTCCGCGCCGTCGTCTGCGTCTTCGTCGCTTGCGGCGCCGTCGTCTTTCTTTCCCCACTCGCGCAGCGCGAACACGCCGGGCTTCACGCGCACGATCGGGTTCGTCTTGTCTTCTTTCTTGAGCAGCGCCGCGAGGCGCGCGCCCATCGTCACCTCTGGGCTCTTTCCGACGTGCGAGAGAAGGTTCTTCTCGATCGCGAGCTCGGTGATTTCTTTGTAGTGCATCGGTTTGCCGGCGAGGCGAAGGACCTCTGCTGCGGCTTCGGTAAACGTCATGTGTGTAGATTCTCCGTTTTGGGTCGGCGCGCATCGCGGCGAATGCCGCGGAGCAGGACAACCTTTTGTCGGTCCGGACCCCGTCCCTGCGCGATGTCTAAAACCCCACGCCGGGGGCGAAAGCCCACTCCGACGAAGAGGGTGATAGCTCGGTCGCAGCACGTCGTCAAATCGTGAAAAGCCTGCTACCGGTGTCGCGGCGGTGGCAGGGCCTCAATCGAAACGCGCGGACGTCGCGGCCGTGGTGATGCTCGTCGGGCTCACGGCGGCGGCATCTTGGGCCATTAGTTACGCCTTCGACGCGTCACGCGCGGGCGAGCTCAGCGCGGCGGGCGGCATCGCCGGAGCGTATGGCGTGCTCACGACGTGCGCGATCGCGTGGGCCGTCTGGGCGAAGCGCATCAAAGCCTGGCTCATCCCTGCGTCGGGCGATCTCGCGCGCGGGTTCGTCTGTGCCGTCGTGCTCTTCGCGTGCGCGTTCGGGATCGTCAAGCTCGTCACGATGCACGGCTCGCCGCGCGCCGCGTGGATGGCTCGCCTCTACTTGCAGCTCGGTGACACGAAGCCGCTCCGCGAGCACCAAGGCTTCGTCGGCGCGTTCATCGCGCTGATGGCGACGATGGAAGAAATCGTGTGGCGCGGTTGGGCGAAATCGCTCCTCGACGATCTCGTCGGTTTGCGATTCGGTTGGATCGCGGCCGCCGCGCTCTACGCGCTCGCGCATTTGCCAACGCTCTGGGCGCTCGCCGACACGACCGTCGGCTCGAACCCGCTCGTCGTCATCGCTGCGCTCGGCGCGGGCCTCGTGTGGAGCGCGATGACGCGCGTCTTCAACGGGCGCCTCGTGCCGAGCATCGTCTGTCACGCGCTCTTCGATTGGGCCGCGCTGATGATGTTCCGCTTGTGGGGCCCGAGCGTTTGAGCATTGCAATCGTAGGCGCGATTCTGGAGCGCGAGACGATCGCGCGCGGACGTGGCATTCGAGAGCTCGCGCGTTTGCAGAAGTTCTACGGACGCGCGCGCTGGCGCAAATGCAAGGGCATCGCTAGAGTTCGATTGGCAGATGGCTCAATCCACACGGCGGAAATCCATTGGTACGAAGCGCACGGCATCGGGCGTAAAGAAATCAAGATCAAACGCTTCATCTCGTAGCTACTTCGTGTGCTTGTCCAATCGAGGACACGCCGCGTCGCTCGAGCCGCGGAAGATTTATCTCGCGCTCGAAGACGCCTCCGCACGCAGATTGGGATTCGTGCGCATCATCGACGAGTCGGGTGAGGACTACCTCTATCCTCGAAAGATGTTTGCGGAGATTGACGTCTCGCCGAGCATCGCGCACGCCATCAGGACTTCAGGACATTAGGGCGCTGAACAGGCCGAGCGCGAGGAACAAACCGAAGAGCGCGAGCGTGACCACCAGCGAGACGATGCCCATGATGAGGCCGACCTTCGCTTTGCTTCGCGCGCCCACCGGATCCTGATCTTTGCTCGTCATCGCGATGATGGTGAAGACGAGCCCGATCGTTCCCAAGATCGATCCGATGCCGTAGCTGCAGCACCCGAAGACGATGCCGACGATGTTGAGGACGAGCGGGAGCGTCGTCGCGACTTCGGCGCCGCCCGGTTGTGGAAGGCCCGATGGACCGATCGCGCCGGGCGGACCATACGGCGGCGGCATGGGTCCGCCGTACCCGCCATACGGAGGAGGCGCCCCACCTTGCGGGGGCGGTCCGTACATCAGAACGAGCCGTTGTTCATCGCGGCGATGATGCCGTACACCGTGCCGAGGATGACGCCGCCGACGATGCCGACGATCGACAAGATGAGCGACGTCTTCGCCTTCGCTTGCGCCGTCGCCATGTCGCCCGTCTTCTTCGCGTTGTTCGCGTTCATCGCGAAGATCAAACCGCCGATGCCCATCGGCAAGCAGCAGCACGCGAGGCAGATGATCGAGAGCACGAGCGGGAGCGTCGTGTTGACGTCACCGCCCGGCACCATACCGCCCGGCGGAGGAAATCCTGGTTGACCGAAACCACCCGGAGGAGGCGCGCCGAAGCCGCCTGGCGGCGGGCCGCCCATTCCGCCCGGAGGCACGCCGTAGCCGCCGCCCGGAGGAGCTCCGCCCATTCCACCCGGAGGCGCGCCGAAGCCACCGCCACCCGGAGGAGCACCCGGCGGCGGACCACCGTAACCACCACCCGGCGGATAACCACCGCCACCCGGCGGACCATAACCTCCGGCAGTGTTAACGATTGCGTTCGAGACGGACTGATCCACCATCATGCGCGTGCCTTTCGTTCTACGACGAGACCGGAGCATCGCACACGTTCTGCGGATGAAGAAGCGATCTTTGGCGACGTTCGAACCGAAAAACATCGCGCGGTCGGCCGCGTACGGAGCGGCGATCTGTGCGCTTGCTGCGGTGCTTTCGTCGGGCGCGATGAAGTGTCCGGTCGCGACGCTCACGCACAGGCCGTGTCCCGGTTGCGGATCCACGCGAGCCGTCCTTGCGCTTCTTCACCTCGACGTCGCGGGCGCGTTTCGCTTCAACCCCGTCGCGCCGATCGTTGCAGTCTGCATCGGTGTGCTCGTGGCCGAGGGGCTCTGGTCGGTCGCGCGCGACGGGCACGCGCGCGAGCTCGGCCTGCGTGGCGCGAGCCGCTACGCGCTCTACGGCTTGCTCGTCGCGATCGTGCTGCAAATTCCCATTTGGGCGCTCCGTTTCTTCGGTCTGTTCGGCGGACCGGTGCCTGTGTGATTCTCGTAGCGTGAAGATCTGCCCGAGTTGCTCGGAGCTTTATCCCGACGACGCGGGGTTTTGTCCGCTCGACGGGACGAAGCTCGCGGTGTCGACGGACCCGCTCCTCGGGCGCACGATCTCTTCGCGCTATCGGCTCGTGAAGAAGCTCGGGATGGGCGGGATGGCCGTCGTGTATCTCGCGCGACACGTGATGATCGATCGCTTGAACGCGATCAAGATCTTGCGACGCGATCTCAGCCTCGATCCGAATCAGCGCGAAAGATTTTTGCGCGAGGCGCGCGCAGTCAATCGCATCAATCATCCGAACATCGTCGAGATCACCGACTTCGGCGAGTTCGAAGGCACGGCGTACTTGGTGATGGAGTATTCGCCGGGCGAGAGCTTGCTCGATGCGATGAAGAGCGGGCCGCTCACGTGGGCTCGCGCGGTGAGAATCGGCGAGCAGATTTCATCCGCGCTCGCGCGCGCGCACGAAGCGGGCGTCATCCATCGCGATCTGAAACCGGAAAATGTTTTGCTCCTCGATTCGTCGACGGACCGCGTGAAGCTCACGGACTTCGGCATCGCGAAGATCGTCGACGCGCCCGCGCTCACGTTCTCGGAGCAAATGTTCGGGACGCCCGGATACATCGCGCCCGAGTACGTCGAGGGCACGAAGCCCGACGGGCGCGCAGATTTGTTTTCGCTAGGCGTGCTCCTCTACGAGTCGATGGCGGGCAAGCTCCCGTGGGACGCGAAGGGACAAGCCGAGCTGCTTCTCAAACCGCTCACGGCCGCGCCGACTCCGCTCGCGACGCACGTCCCGAACATTCCGCCCGAGCTCGACTCGCTCTTGCTCTCGCTCCTCGCGAAAAATCCGGACGACAGGCCGCACGACGCGTTCGTCGTTCACGACGTGCTCCTCGACGTGCTTCGTCGTTACGCGCCGTCTCGATCGACGCCGCCGCAATCGGCCGACGCGAATTTCGTCGCGCGCGATGCCATCCCGACGACGGTGACGGAAGTTCCAGAAGAGTCCACGGGGCTCGGCGCGACGGGCGAGCGGCGCACCGCGGAGCTCGGTCGCATTCAAACGTCCGAGCTCGGCGCGCGATGGGGCGGCGCCATCGCGGAGATCGAGAAGGCGCTCGCACGCGCGCGCAAGAAGGGAATGTCCGCGGCGAAGGCGTCGCAGGCGGCGGACCTCGCTGCGCACGCGCGAACGCTCGTCGAAAAGTTGGAGCGCGCAACGGCGACGGTCGCGGAGGTGCAGAGCCGCGTCGACCGAATGCAAGCGCACGCACGCGACTTCCGCTCGAACCTCGGACACGCCATCGACGAGCTCGCACGCGACCGCGCGCGCGAACGTTCGCATTGGACCGCGCTCCGCAACCGACGCGACGAGATTGAGGTCGATAGCGGTCAAGAACCCGCCGCGTCGAAGCGCGAAGCCGCGGTGTGGGAAGCCGCGGCGCTCTCCGCGGAAGAAGAGCGCGTGAAGTCGACCGAAGAGGACATCACGTTCCAGATCGTGCAGCTCCAGCTCCAGCTCGAGGCGAAGAACGAACGCTTCGAGAAGGAGTACGCGGCGGCGACGGGCGAGCTAGAAGGATCCATCTCCGCCGTGCGCGCGATGACGCACGAGATCGTGCGCACGCTCGACGAAGCCGCCGCGGTCGTCGCGTCGCGCAGGAAGAATTGACTCAGTCGCTCGTGCCGACGTCCGGTGGACCGGCGTCGATCGGTGGTGGAGGCGGAGCCGCGTCGACCGGGCAATCCGGGATCGCGCACTGGAACTCTGCGCCGTCGCAGTCGCAGTAGATGGCGAAGTCGATGCAGGTCGGCTTGTACATCGCCTGGCACTTGAGACCTTGCTGCGAACATGCGAGCCCGGCGTAGACGTCGCTCGGACAACCTTGCACCGGACAGTCTTGGTAGAGCGGGCACGCCCACTGTCCGTTCTGGCAGTCGCACGTCTCGGTCGCGTCGATGCCGCAGAGCGTCTCTGGGAACGTGCACTGCGTGCCGTTCGTGCACGACTGGCTCATGTCCGACGGGCACGACCCGCCGTCGACGTTCGAGTCGGTCTTGCCTCCGCAATGAACGGCGGTGATGACGAAGAGGACCGAAGCGAAAGCGAGAGCGCGCATGCGTCGCTCCATTCCAAGACGCGTGCCACGCGATCGCCCTAGAAAATGCGGAGGTTCAGTGTGCTCGAGTGTGCCACTCAGGACTTCGTTGCCAGAAGCCCACCGAGGCGGCGCGGCTTCGGGTTCGGGTCGTGATCGCGAACGTATTGGAGGTTCACGACGTTCACCGCGACGTGCGCGACGATGCACCCGGCGAGGTTTCCGGTGAGCGCGTAGAGCACGCTCAAGAAGAGCCCCATCGCGAACGCGGTCGCCATCCAACCGAAGCTCGCGGAGCGAAGCGCGCGCCCGCGCGTTCGCAATTGATGGAGCACGCCGAACGCGACCGACGAGAGCCACACACCGGTCACGACCGAGAGGAAACCGCGGAAGAAGAGCTCCTCGCCGACACCGCTCGCAATCGCCATGAGCCAGAGCATTCCGTCGTCGCGACCCGACACGAGCGGGCGAAGCGTGTCGTGGAGGACGCGAGCCCATCGCGCGCGATGAAACAAGACGCGCGTGACGATGAGCGCGAGCGCGGCGCCTGAGCCGCCGAGAACGAGCGACGCGATCGCTCCCTCGAGCGCGCCGACTGGAAGCCACGGCGTCCGCGTGAAAACGCCGCCCGCAAAGAGGAGCGCAAGAGACGCTCCGACGAGCGCGAGGAGGCCGTAACCAGCCACCACCCACGCCCGAAGCGACATGCGCGCGCCACGCATCGCGATTGCATCGCACGGCACGCGGAAACACGCAACGGCCGGCCCCGAGTCCAGCCATGATAGGCTTCGCATTCGTGGAATCCCCTAGTGCGGCGATGACGGACCCGGTTGGCGACCGGCCGCGCGTGCTCATCGTCGACGACGAGAAATTCATTCGCGACATCCTCGCGGATTTTCTCGGCATGGAAGGCTATGCGGTGCGCACCGCGGAGGACGGCGCCGCCGCGCTCACCGAGCTCCGCGCCGCGACGTACGACATCGTCATCAGCGATTTGAAGATGCCGCGCATGGGCGGCATCGAGCTCCTCGAGCAAATCACGACGACCGCGCCGAACGCGCTCACCGTGATCATGACGGGCTTCGGCACCGTCGAGACCGCGATCGACGCGATGAAGCGCGGCGCGTACGACTACATCCTCAAGCCCTTCAAAGTCGAAGAGGTGATCCACGTCGTCCAGCGCGGGCTCGAAAAACAAAAGCTCGCAGCGGAGAACATTCGCCTCAAAGAAGCGGTGTCGCTCTACAAAGTGAGCGAGGCGATCCAAGCGAGCCTCTCGCTCGAGCAAGTGCTCGGGACGGTGAGCGACACGGCGCTCCACGAGCTCGGCGCGGACTGGGTGTCGACGTGGCTCGACGACGGACAAGGCGGCTTCTTCGAGAGGCAACACTTGGCGACCGCGAGCGAAGCGTCGGCCGCGCAGCTCCCGCCCGACGTCGGCGCGCTCGAGCCGCAAGCGTTCGTCTCGCACTTCAAAGAGAGCTCGATGCTCCTCGAGCACGGTCAAGCGACGGAGCGTTTCTTCTCGAAGCGCCCGAGCATCCCGCCAGCAGTCGCTCGTCGCGATCCCCCTGCACTCGCAGCGCGGCGGAACGAAGAAGCTCCTCGGCTGGATCGCCGCGCTCGCGTTCGCGCGCAACAAACGCTTCGACGAAGGCCAGCGCAAGGTGCTCGCGATCGTTGGCTCGCGCGCCGCCGCCGCGATCGACAACGCGCGCCTCTACGAAGATCTCCAAGCGACGTTCCAGCAGACGATCGAGGGCCTCGCGCAAGCGATCGACAAAATGGATCGCTACACCGCAGGCCACTCGTCGCGCGTCGCCACGTACGCGGTGTACATCGCGCAGAAGCTCGGGCTGGGCGCGCACGAGCAAGTGATCGTGCGTCAGAGCGCGCTCATGCACGACATCGGAAAAATTGGTTGCGTGCTCAACTTGAACAAGCCGGGAAAGCTCACGCAAGACGAGTACGAGATCTTCAAGAAGCACCCCGGCTACGGGCGCGACATCCTCGATCCGATCAAGTTCCTCCATCCGCTCATTCCCGGCGTGCACTTGCACCACGAGCGGTGGGATGGTCGCGGTTATCCGCTCGGCCTGAAGGGCGAAGGCGTTCCGCTGATGGCGCGCATCATCGCCGTCGCCGACACGTACGACGCGATGACGAGCGATCGCGCCTATCGCGGCGCTCTCCCGCACGACGTCGCCGTCACCGAGATCGAGCGCTGCTCGGGCACGCAGTTCGATCCCGAGGTCGCGCGCACGTTCACGAAGTGGCTCGACGAGCTCCGCGAGGATCTCCGCAGCAAGGGCCTCCCCGTCCCCGAGTGAAGGGCGCATCGCGCTCGCGGCCATCGCCTCGGCGCGCGCTAGAATGGAGCATGCGCTTCCTTCTTCTCTCTTCCCTTCTTCTCTGTGCGTGCTCGTCCACGCTTCCCACGCCATTTCTCGAAGGCACGCAAGTGCTCCCGCCCCACGCGATCGGTCTCACGCTCGGCGGTGGCGGCGGCATCGTCGGGTGCAACCAGTGCAACGCGATCTACGCCATGGGTGGCGAGGCGCGACTTCGCGCGGGCATCGGCAATCATCAAGAGATCGGAGTGACCGCGTTCGGCGGTGCGGAGGGTTCGAGCTCGTCTTCTTCGCAGACGAGCTCGTCGTGGGGGTATGTGTTCGGCGGATCGATCTCGTACAAAGTCGCGCCCGCGCCGTGGCTCGCGTTCGTCGCGAGTGGAGGCGCGCTCGACCAACAAGAGACGGCGATCTTCGGCGGTGACCTCGCCGCGATAGTTGCACCGTACACGGATTCGCGCGGCACCCAGCTCTACACCGGCGCGCGCGGCTCGTTCGCGATCCCCGTGTTGAACGGCGCGCATGGCGCGACCGAAGCGCTCACTGTGCCCCTCGGACTATCGCTCCGCTCGGGCGGCGACGTGCACGTTTTCCTCGAAGGCGGGCTCGTCGTCGGCTTCAACCAATTCACCGACGAGACGAACCCGACGGTCACCGGCGACGCGACGCTCGTCGGCGGTTACGCCTCGATCGGAGTCTTGATGATCATTCCTTGATGAAGTACATACGCCCATGGCTCACACGGATTTGAATGAAACTGCGCTGGCTCAAGCGCTGACGTTCGACGATGTGCTCCTCGTTCCGCAGTACAGCGAGGTCCTTCCGAAGGACGTCGAGGTGCGCAGTCGGCTCACTCGAAACATCGAGCTCAACATTCCGCTCCTCTCCGCGGCGATGGACTCGGTCACCGAAGCGCGCACCGCGATCACGATGGCGCGCGAAGGCGGCATCGGAATCATCCACAAGAATTTGTCGCCGGAAGATCAAGCGCGCGAAGTCGAGAAGGTGAAGCGCGCCGAGAGCGGCATGGTGCTCTCGCCGGTCACGGCGCGTCCGTCGCAATCGCTGCGCGACGTGCTCGGCATCATGCGCGAGCACGACATCTCCGGCGTTCCGATCGTCGAAGGCGAAAAGCCCGTCGGCATCCTCACCGCGCGCGACATCCGCTTCGAGCGCAACTTGGATCAACCCGTCAGCGCGCTCATGACGAAAGAGCTCGTCACGGTTCAACCGGGCGTCACCGCGGAAGCGGCGAAGCAATTGCTTCATCAACACCGCATCGAGAAGCTCCTCGTCGTCGAAGCGGGGCGGCTCGTCGGGCTCATCACGATCAAAGACATTCTCCAAGCGGATCGAAATCCGCAAGCGAGCAAAGACGGCAAGGGTCGCCTTCGCGTCGGAGCCGCAGTCGGACCAGGTCCGGATCGCGCGGAGCGCGCGGCGGCGCTCGTCGCGGCGGGCGTCGACGTGATCGTCGTCGACACGGCGCACGGTCACTCGAAGGGCGTGCTCGACGCGGTGCGCGCGACGAAGAAAGAACATCCGAAGATCGACGTCATCGCCGGCAACGTCGCGACGGCGGAAGCGACGGACGCGCTCGTTCAAGCGGGCGTCGACGCGGTGAAGGTCGGCATCGGTCCGGGGAGCATCTGCACGACGCGCGTCGTCGCGGGCGTCGGCGTGCCTCAGATGAGCGCGGTGTTCGAGTGCGCGCGCGCCGCGAAAGCGCGCGGCGTCCCGATCATCTCGGACGGCGGCGTGAAGTACTCGGGCGACGTCGTGAAGGCGATCGCCGCGGGCGCGAGCACCGTGATGATGGGCTCGCTCTTCGCGGGCACGGACGAAGCGCCCGGCGACATGGTCCTCTACCAAGGTCGCTCCTACAAAATGTATCGAGGCATGGGCTCGCTCGGCGCGATGAAAAAAGGCAGCAAGGATCGCTACGGCCAAGCGGGCTCCGCGGACGAGAAGCTCGTGCCCGAAGGCATCGAAGGGCGCGTCCCGTATCGCGGCGCGCTCGCGTCGATTCTCTATCAGCTCATCGGCGGTCTTCGCTCCGGCATGGGGTACGTCGGCTCGAAGACGATCGCCGAATTGCACGAGCGCGCGCGCTTCGTCCGCATCACGTCGCAAGGGCTCCGCGAGAGCCACGTGCACGACGTGATCATCACGGAGGAAGCGCCCAACTATCGCTCATGAGATCGCTCGCGCTCGCGCTGGTTGCGCTCGCTTCGTGTCACCACGAGCACGAACACGACAAGAAGGGCCGCGAAGGATCGCACGGTCGCACGACCGCGGACGAGACGACCACGGCCAACGCCGACCCCGCACCCGCGTCGATGGACCGCTCGCAGCGCTTCGTTCACGATTTCTTCGCGGCCAAATGCGCGGACCGCGAGGCGATGATTGTCTTTCCGGAGCACAACCGCGAACGACTCCGCGCGTATCAACAATGCGCGATCGACACGGGCGTCACGTCCGACAAGTGCAAGCCGTCGAGCCTCGAGAAAACCGAGTGCCCCGTGAGCGTTCCGTTCGGCTACGTGTGGCTCGCGCCTCAACGCGATGGAAGCTACTTGGTCGATCTGCGCGCGACGATGCGCGAGCAGCCGACGCTCGCGGACTTCGTCGCGAAGACGTCCTCCGCGCCGATCGTGATGCGCATCACCGGCAAGCTCTCCACGTATGTGGGTAACGACATCGAGGTCTCGCTCGAGGACCTGAGCACGAGCGTGCACGGATACGTCGCGAAGGACTCGCCCGACGGGAAAGTCGTGCTCGATCTCCTTCAGGACGGCAAGCTGCACACGATGACGGTCGTGCTCGCGAAGAAAGCTCCTCAGGCTGTGACCATTTCGCGCGTGCTCTCGCCGAGCTACGCGGAGACCGAAGCGGAGCACGCCTACGATGGCGACGCAGCGAATTGAATTCGAAACGCGTTGGCTCGGCCGTCGCCCGTACGACGAGGTGCACGCGCTGCAAAAGGATCTGCTCGCGAAGCGCGTCGCGCGCGAGGGAGAGAACACGCTGCTCCTCCTCGAGCACGAGCCGGTCGTCACGATCGGCAAGAGCGGGCACATCGAGAACGTGCCCGGCGGCGCTGAAGCGCTGCGCGCGCGCGGCATCGCTTTCGCGGAGAGCGGACGCGGCGGCGACGTCACGTATCACGGGCCCGGTCAGCTCGTGGCGTATCCGATCTTCGATCTGCGCCCCGATCGCTGCGACGTGCGCCGCTACGTGAACGACCTCGCGAGCGTGATGATTGCATTATGCAAAGATCACGGAATCTCCGCGGGCACGATCCCGGGTGATTCGCGCTACGTCGGCGTGTGGGTCGATCGCGATTCGCCGGGCGCATGGACACCCATCGACTCGACGGACGCGCGCTTCCCGCAAAGGCGGCTCGCGAAGATCGGCGCGATCGGCGTTCGCTTGTCGCGCTGGGTGACGATGCACGGTTTCGCGTTCAACGTGCGACCGGATCTTTCGCACTTCTCGTTCATCGTGCCGTGCGGCATTCGCGAGTACGGCGTGACGTCGCTCGAGGAGCTCGGCGTCAACGCACCGACCACGGAAGAAATCGCGAAGCGCGCGGCTGCGCACTTCCGCGAAGTGTTCACCGCGTCGCGATGATCGCGACGTTCGAGAACGGCGTCTTTCCCCAGCTCGGCTCGACGCGCACGCCGAATCCCGCGCGCTCGAGCGGCGCGGTGAACGCCGCGATCGGCAAGACGCGTACGCGCTCGCCGACGTTGTAACCGAAGAAGGTCGTCACGGCTTCTTGCACGCGCGTCGTCGCGCTGCGCCAGCCGCGATCCGGATCGAGCTCGCGCACGACGACGCATTTCCTTGCAGATTGCATGCATCGCTCGAGCACGTCGATTTGCTGTTTGTCCGTGAGGTAATGGAGCACGTCGATCAAGAGCAGCGTGTCGCACGGACGCGGCGTGACCTCGCGCACGTCCCAATTCTCGAACGTCGCCGGAAGTTTTTCGCAAGCGGCGCGCGCATCCTCGAGCTTCGACTCGTCCCAGTCCACGCCGACGACGCTCTCGGCGACGCCTGCCTCGAGCAACATCACGGCCATCTGCCCGCGACCGCATCCGATGTCGACGACGCTCCCAAAACCGCCGCGCTCGCTTGACCGAGTCGCGACGAGCTGATCGCAAATCGGATCGCTCGAGAGCTTGCCGCGCGCGTACATGCGCGCCGAAACGGATGCGTAGCGCGCGGCGACGCGACCGATGAGCTCTTGGTCCACGCGCGGTGAGTTACCACAGTGCTATCGTGGAGTCGTGCTGCCCTCCCACGTCACGCTCGAGGAGCTGCTCGAATCGCCCGCCGACGAGCGGCGCTTCGGAAAGATCCAAATGCGGCGCTTCGCGGGACCTGCCGCGTACGTGTCGGCGATGGAGCCGATTCGCGTCGCGCACCTCACCGATTTGCACGTCGGCCGCGTGACGCCGATGCGCATCCACGAAGAAGCCGTGCGCATGACGAACAGCGCGAAGCCCGACCTCGTCGTCATCACGGGCGACTTCGTATGTCACAGCCTGAGGTTTCTCGGCGAGCTCGAGCAGGTCGTCTCCGCGATCGAAGCGCCGGTCGTGTGCGTGCTCGGCAACCACGATCACTGGGCGGGCGCGGACGAAGTCGAGAGCACGCTCGTGCGCGCGCGCGCGCTCGTCTTGCGAAACGAAAACACGGTGATGACGATCCGGCATCAGCGGCTGCAAATCGTCGGCCTCGACGACGCGTACACGACGCACGCCGATCGCGATCGCGCGCTCGCCGGACGCGAAAAGCGGATCCCGACGCTCGGGCTCTCGCACATCGCAGAAGAAGCCGACGCGCTCTGGGAGCACGACGTGCCGCTCGTTCTCTCGGGTCACACGCACGCGGGACAATTCACGCTCGCGCGCATGCACGAGCTCGCCGTCGGCCGCATCATCGGACACAAATACGTGCACGGGCTCTACGGAAGCCGCCGGCACGATCGCGCCGTCTACGTCGGCGCGGGTCTCGGCGCGGCGGTCATGCCATTTCGCATCGGTGCGCGCGCGCGCCGCGAGATCACGATTTTCGAGCTCGGCAAATCGCCGGGCGAGTTCGTCGAAGACCACGAAGAACAAGACGCGCTCCCCGGACGCGAGCCCACCGCGCGCACGATGATGCGTCGCTTCGCGAAGGTTCAGAAGAAGAAGCTCCGGCGAGAGCGGCGATGAACGATCCGTATCGCGCGCCGCGGGAATCCGAAGAGCGCGTGCACGTCGCCGAGCGCGAGCTCGTCATCGACAGCCCATCGCAGTCGCGGCGAAACGCCTTGATCCGGATGATCGGCGCCGTGTCTGCGATTTCGCTCGGCGCGATCGTGCTCGTTCACAGCACGATGCTCACCGTGCTCGTCGTCACCGCGGCCATCGCCTACTCCGTGTGGCACGCGTCGCGCATCGGCGCGCGCGGGCGCGTCGTGTTTCGCATCGAGCAAGACGCGCTCGTCATCGTGCGCGCGCACACCGAAGATTCGATCCCCCTCCACACGCTCGACGACGTCGAGCTCGAGACGCGCGAGGTGCGCAAGGTGGGTCCCGACGCGAATCCGATTGCGGGCCTCAGCTTCAACCAACGCGTGGGCCCCGCCGTCGACGTCGCGCGCGTCGTGATCGTTCAACGCAAGAAGCCGCCCGTGCGGCTCGACGACGAATGGCTCGCGCACGGCGACGCGAGCGAATCGTTCCGCAAGCTGCGACTCTTTCTCCGCGCGCGTGGCTGGCTCCCGCGCAGCGAGCGCAAGAAGCTGCGCGACTAGGCCGGAGGCGGCATCGATTTGCGCCGCTGCGATTCGAGCATGCGCAGATACATTTTCACTTGCGGGTTGTCGGGCTCGGACTCGAGCACCTTCTTCCAGTGGTACTCCGCGCCGTCGAGCTCGCCGAGCGAGAGGAGCGTCACGCCGAGCGCGATGCGCGCGGGCACGTACGCCGCGCGCGTCGAGAGCGCGGCCTCGTAGTGCTCGCGCGCGCGCGGGAGCTCTTTGATCTCGCGAAGGAGGTTGCCGAGCTTCGTGCGGAGATCCGCGAACTGCGGACACAGCGTGACCGCCTTCTCGAGCTCGAGCACCGCTTCACGCGGGAGACCCATGTCGGCGTACGCCTGCGCGATGTCGGCGTGCATGTTCGCGAGCTTGCCGCGCGCGAACGGATCGAGCCCTTGTTTGCCGTCGGATCCGGGCTTGCCGCGAATGCGCGAATACACTTCGCGCGCCGCTTCGTATTTTCCGCGATCGTTGTACGTGACGGCGAGGTTGAGCGCGGCCTCGGTGTATCCGGGGTTCAGCGCGAGCGCGCGCTCGAAGTGGTGCTCGGCCGCCATGAAGTTTCCGCCGCCGTGCGCGATCACGCCGAGCATGTCGTGGACGTCGGCGAAGCGATCGTCGGCTTCGAGCACCTGACGAAGCAGCGGCTCCGCTTTGTCGTACTCGCGCTTTTCGTAATGCTCGCGGCCGAGAAGCAATATCTGCTTGATGCGCTCGTCCATGCATCGCGGAACGTAAACGCGCGCGGCGTGCTTGTCGCCAGAATTTTGAGTAGAAAGACCGCGTGACTCGGTCAGGGCTTCTTGCCATCGCGCTCGGCGCGTCTGCGATTGCGTGCGTCGCGGCGCCTTTCGCGGTCGTTGGGCAGAGTCACGCGCCCAAACCGAAGCCGCTCGCCGTCGTGACGCATTCGCCGCCGTCGGCGTCCGCGAGCGTTCTCATCGCCGAAGCGACGCCACCGCCCGCGCACGAAGCCGAAGTCGTCCATCCCCACACCTTTCGCGTTCACGATCTCGCGACCGACTCGCGGTATTCGGTCGTCATGGGAACGATCGGCAAGCGCGGATTTCTCGGCGCGCTCGCCGTGTCGGGGCTTTCGCCCAAAGAGTCGCATCGCGTGCTCGTTGGTTTCTCCGGCGTGAAGAACCTCGATCGACTGAACGCGAGCGACACGTTCTCGTACGCGAAGCTGCAAGACCACATCGTCGCGTTCGAGCTCGTCCCCGCGAACGCGATGGAAGGCGACGCGCTCGAATTTTTCCAAGAGCACGAGGACGACGCCGCCACGGCGCTCGTCGCGAAGCGCGTGTCGCTTCCGATCGAGCGCAAGCGCGTCAAAGTCGGCGTGCTCGTTGGCGCGGATCTTCGCGCGACGCTCACGAGCGCGGGTCTCGTCGAGCCGATCGCGACGCTCGTCGACGACGCGCTCGATGGCCACGCGGAGCTCTCCGATCTCCACGCGGGAACGCGCTTGCGCCTCGTCGCCACCGAAGAGCGCATCGAAGGCACGTTCGTCTCGTACGCACCCATCGACGCCATCGAGTGGACTCCGAGCGGCAAACCGGCCGTGCGCGTCTATTGGTTCTCGAAGGGCCTGAGCGAAGCCGCCGATCACCAACACACGCGGCACGGGGGCTACTACGACGTGCAAGGGCGGCAGCCGTATCACGGCGCGTGGCGCTCGCCGATTCCGATGGCGCGCATCTCGTCGCGCTTCAACCCGAATCGCATGCACCCCGTGCTTCACGTCGTCATGCCGCACAACGGCGTCGACTTCGCGGCGCCCGCGGGCACGCCCGTCTACGCCGCCGCATCCGGCGTGATCCGCAGCGCGGGCGACGGCGGTCCGTGCGGCAACATGGTGCAGATCGAGCATCCGAACGGCCTCATCAGCGCGTACTGCCACCTCTCGCGCTTCGGGCCGATCACGCCGGGCGAGCACGTCGAGACGCGCCAGCTCATTGGCTACGTTGGGCAAACGGGACGCGCGACCGGCCCGCACCTCCACTTCGCGGTGAAGCGCGCGCGCGGCGAGGGTGAGGTCTTCATCGATCCGCTCTCGATGCGCCTCGATGGCGTGCGCATCATCCCCGCGAAGCTCCGCGGCGACTTCGACAAGACGCGTCAGGAGCTCGACGCCGAGATCGATGAGACGCCCCTGCCCGCAGAAAACACGGCAGCGACCGAAACCGCCCAAACACAAACTGCCGCGGAAACCAGCACCGAAAACGAATGAAGGGTGGTATCTTGAGGGTGGGTCTCTCCATGCGACGAGCGAAACTTTCTTTGGGGTTGGCGACGTTCGCGATGCTCGTGGTCGCGTGTGGAAGCGGCGGCGGAACGTCGGACGACGACGCGCAGGTGCTCGACGACGCCGGCCTTCCGCTCGCCGACGCGACGGCGGACACGTCGCAACCGCCGAAGGACTCGGGCCCGCAAGACTCGACGCTGCCACCGACGAACGACGCGACGCTCGACGTCAACTTCGGCGACGCGATCTGGACGGCAGACGGCCAAGGCGGCACCGACGCCGCGAAGGACACCGGAACCGGCTGCGCCCCCGACGGCATCTTGTGCAACGGCACGACGGCGGAGATCTGCAAGAACGGATCGCTCTCGACGCAGACGTGCACGAACGGACAGATCTGCGCTGATGGCTTCGGCTGCGTCGCGTGCCTTCCCGGCAGCGGCTCGTGCAACGGCAACATCGCGACGCTCTGCAACTCGCTCGGCACCGGCACGACGACGACGACGTGCGACTCGCAGCTCGGGCTCTCGTGTCAGGGCGGCGTGTGCATCGGCGACTGCGCGAACGTCAGCGAGAGCTACATCGGCTGCGAGTACTACGCCGTGACGACGAGCAACCCCGCGCTCGATCAGTCGACCTTCCCCTTCTCGATCTCCGTCGCGAACACGACGAACAAAGCCGCGACGGTCACCGTCACCGGTCCGAACACCGTCACGGGGAGCCCGTTCACCGTCAACGCGAACACGATCCTTCCGATCACGTTGCCCTGGGAGGCGTCGATCTCGACGACGTTCGGCACGGTCCTCCAGTCGGGCGGCGCGTATCACGTGAAGAGCACCGAGCCCGTGACGGTGTATCAGTTCAGCCCGCGCGACTATCAGCTCAACGTGTCGTGCACGTCCGACCCGCTCGGCTCGCCGCCGTGCCACTCGTACACGAACGACGCATCGATCCTCATTCCCGTCAACGCGATGACGGGCAAGTACTACGTCGTCGCAATGCCCGACTGGCTCTTCGTGCCGGGTTTCCCGTATTCGAACGTGCACTACCCAGGCGACATCACGATCGTCGCGACGCAAAACAGCACGTCCGTCGCGTTCACGCCGAACGGCACAGTGACCGCGGGCGGCGGCGTCTCCGCGACGGGCACGAGCACGGTCACGATGAACGCCGGCGACGTGCTCGAGATCGCGTCGAACAAGAACGCGACCACGACGGCGTATGGAAGCGATCCGAGCGGCGCGTACGTGAACGCATCCGCGCCCGTCGAAGTCTTCGGCGGGAGCACGTGCTCGTACATTCCTTACGGAACGCCCGCGTGCGACCACGTCGAAGAGGTCATGTTCCCGCTCGAGACGCTGCAGACGACGTACATCGTCGTGCCGCCGAACATGACGGGCATCACGACGAACAAGTCGCCGAGCCACTTCGTGCGCATCGTCGGCACGGTGAATAGTACGTCGCTCTCGTACACGCCGTCCGTGGCGGGCGCGCCGGCGACCATCAGCGCCGGCCAAGTCTCCATCTTCGAGACGTCCACGCCGTTCCAAGTCACGGCGGGCAACCCGATCGTCATCGGTCAGTACATGGAGAGCTCGAACAACTACGGCGGTGGCGCCCTCAACGGCGATCCCGCGATGACCGTCGCGATCGGCACCGGTCAATTCCGCACGAGCTACGCGTTCACCGCGCCGAACAACTACTACATCAACTGGGTCACGGTCGTCGCGCCGGCCAACAACAGCGTCACGATCGACTCGACGACGATCCCGTCGAGCTCGTTCACGGCGATCGGAACGAGCGGCTACGGCTACTACCACTACAAAATCTGCGACAGCAGCAACAACAACACGCTCTGCTCGAACGCCGCGAGCAACCACACGGCGTCGAGCGCGGCGGGCTTCGGCATCCAGGTTTACGGGTATGGCTCGTACACGAGCTACTGGTATCCGGGTGGCTTGAACCTGACGCGCTGAAATGAGCTAGGGTACAGTCGGAATGGCGGCTCCGAAGGTCAGCCAGGCCGCGAAGGTCGGTGCTTTTGTCTTACTCGTCGCTGCGGGGGCGTGGGCGATCTACGCGACCGTCTTCAAAGAGTATGGCAGCGGCGGCGGCGGTTACGTGGTGCACGCGTACCTCGATGATGCATCGGGCCTCGCGATGCACTCGCGCGTGACGATCGCGGGCATCCCCGTCGGCACGATCGATTCGATCCGCCTCGAGACCGATCCGAAATCGAAGCATCGCGGACAAGCGCGCGTCGACGTGCGCGTGAACCGAGACGTTCCGCTCTTCGACGACGGCACGCTCGGAAAACATTCGTCGTCGCTCCTCGGCGAGTACGTCGTCGTGCTCACGCCCGGAACGAAAGAGCCGAAGCTCAAAGACGGCGACGAGATCAACGTCGTGCCCGAAGAAGGCTCCGTCGACGACATCAAGAAGAACATCAACGACGTCGCCAAGCTCGTGAAGCAAGTGGCGCAGCAGCTCGCGAACTCCGTCGGCACCGAGCAAGGCGGTCAGAACATCAAAGCGATCCTCCAGAACATGGCGGACGCGACCGATGCGCTCAACAAAACGATCCGCGAAAACCGCGACACGGTGAAAGAGACGCTCGAGCGCATCGACCGCATCACGGCGACCAACGAAGCGCCGCTCGCGAAGGCGCTCGAGAACATCCGCGCGATCTCGGACGACGTGAAAGAGCTCATCTCGGCGATCAACGGGCGCCAGGGATCGCAGACGGGCAACGAGGTGCGCGAGACGATCACGCGGCTCGATGCGTCGTCGAAGTCGCTGCAGAGCGCGCTCGAGCACATCGACCACGTGAGCGACCGCCTCGACAAAGGCGAAGGCACGCTCGGCCGACTCTCGAAGGACGAGACGCTCATCAACGAAGTGCAGAGCGCCGCCGAGGGCATCAACGGCTTCATCGAGCCCATCAGCCGCCTGCAGACCGTCGTCGGGTTGCGCGCGGACTACAATTTTCTCGCGAACACCTTCAAGAGCTACTTCGAGCTTCGCCTTCAGCCGCGCGAAGACAAGTACTTCATGATCCAGCTGATCAACGACCCGAAGGGCTTCACGAGCTTCACGAAGACGACGACCGAGACCGACGATCCGACGAAGCCCGCGAAGTCGACGACGATCAGCCAAGTCACGACGAACCAATTCCGGTTCTCGCTCGAGATCGCGCGCCAGCTCGGCCCCGTGCGCGGGCGATTCGGCATCATCGAGTCGACGGGCGGCATCGGCCTCGATTTGGTTTTGTTCAACGGTCGCTTCGAGCTCGTCAACGATTTGTTCGGCTTCGCGGAGCAAGCAGTGCCGCGCTTCCGCAGCTACATCGCGTATCAGTTCGTGAACCGCCTCTTCTTGCTCGGCGGCGTCGACAACGTGTTCCTCGACGCGCAGCGCGACTACTTCATCGGCCTGCAGCTTCGCTACAACGACGAAGACCTCAAGTCGGTCTTGCCGTTCGCGGGTCTCAGCAGCACGCGTTGACGATGCGATCGGCTCTCGTTCTCGCGCTGCTGGTTCTTGCAGACTGCAAATACTTTCGCAAAGACCCCGGACGCGTGCTCGTGCGTGCGTCTTCGGACGAGCTCGAAGCGCACACGATCGACGGCAAGAGGGAGAGCGTGTTCGTCGGCGCGCGCGACGCGCTCCCGTATGCGAACGGCGCCGGCACGCTCGTGATCGACAAAGTCGGGACGATGTCGCGCGTGGAACCGAAACGGTCGGGCGTGATCGAATGCAGTGCGGGCGCGAAGTCGACGCTCCTCGCCGTCGATGACTCGGGGAACCGCGTGCTCTTCAAGTCGGAGGACGAAACGCTCCACTTCATGGACGTGACCACGTGCGCCGAGACGAAGCTCGCCGTTCGCTACGCGTATCGCGGCGACGTCGCGCGCGATGGATCGGAGGCCGCGGTCGGCGCGTTTCCGACGTCGTGCACGGCGACGCTGAACGCATGCCCGATCGTGCTCTACCGGTTGCGACTCCCCGGCTCGCCCGTTCCGACGGAGGTCCTCCGCTCGAACACGCGCGCGCACTATCAACCGCGATACTTTCCGGACGGGAAGCTCCTCTTCCAAACGACGGAGCGCGACGCGTCCTGCGACGGCACCGTCGATCATTGTCGTCACGACATCGTGTCGGTGCCGATCGCGTCGGGCCCCGGCGCGATCCCCGAGCTCGTTCGCGAAGGCGCGATCGCGGCAGGCGTGTCGAACGACGGAAAGCGCATCGCGTATCTCGCGTACTTCGGCGACGCGGACTGCCACAAAGTTCTTCCGTGCAAATCGATGACGCTCAAAGTCGGCGATTGGCGAACGAGCGACGATTCGAAGGACGTCGCGATCGGATCGGGCACCGTGTCGAACGTTCCGGGTCATCCCTTCAGCTTGGATGGTCGTTACGTCGCGTTCGCGACGGGCACATCGTACGAACCGCAGACGTGCCAAATCGACGGCACGCACTGCAAGACGTATGCGGGTCACTTGGTTGGTTGGATGAAATGAAACGGTCGCGGCGTGTCGACGTCCAACGTCTTGAACGGGAGCGGCTCCGCTAGTGCTTTGCGTGCATCCTCCGCGCAGCTCGGCTCGTCGCCTCGAGCGAGGTCTTTCCCGATCGCGGCGAGCGGACGACCCCAGAGGCGTTGACAGCTCGCCGACGTGAAATCCTTTGCGGCGGCGGGCATGCTCGGACACTGCGTGATCGCGAAGCGGCGCGCGGCTTCGTCCGTCTCGGAAAAATCGCCGCGCGGCAGCGAGTGGAGGAGGAGCGGCACCCCATACTCGCGATACGACCCGGCGATTCCACCCGGGCAATCGACGGAGAAGAATCCGGTCGTGAAATCGGGACGGCCGTCGTTGTCCACGTCGACGAGCGACATCAGCCTGCTCGAGGCATGAGTCGGATAAGGCGTGATCTGCGTGGGTGTCGCTTTGAAGATCGTGAGCGACGGAGTGCCGTCCGAGCCGCCACCGTTCTCCCACACGTGCTTCGACAAGATGATTTCGTCCTGACCGTCTTCGTCGTAGTCGAACACGCCTTCGACTTTCCATTCGTTCGTCTCGTTCGTCCAAGCGAGGTAATCGATTGCCTCGGAGGAGATTGCGCTGTCTCGCTTCTCGCCGCTCCGCACGTGAATCAGCTTGTAGCTCGCGGCCCAGCCGCACGGCGGCCCCTCGCCTCCGGGATCATCCAAGCTCGCCGACACGACGACGACCGCCCACGTTCCGCCCGCGCTCGGATGACAGTACGTGAGAAACGGCGGGCGCTCCGCAGCGTTCCTCAAGAGGTCGCGTGATTTGTCGGCGAACTCGTGCGGGCATGTCGGCGCGGCAGCGTCGGTCGGCGTGGTGTGCCGTGGCGTCGCGAGAGCTTGCTCGTTGTCGTGAAGGAGCGCGCCGCAAATGTCGACGACGCGTGGAGGCGGCGGCGGAAGCGCGGCGATCGTGACGGCCGAGCGATCTTCGCGCGCTTCGTGGCAGGCAGCGATCGCACCGGCGAGCAAGATGAAGCGGTCGCGATTGACGCGCATGCGAGGTCACCGATGATCGCCACGCGCGCGGACGGCGTCAACGACGGCTTCGTGATCGGAGAAACGCCGCGTCTCTCCCGCGACGACCTGCTCCGTCTCGTGACCTTTGCCACACACGACGACGACGTCTCGCTCGCCGGCGTCCAATACTGCGCGCGCGATGGCTTGGCGACGATCCATCTCGACGCTCACGTTTGCGCCGCCGGTGCCCTCTCGGATCATCTCGACGATTTTCTCGGGATCTTCGTCGCGTGGATTGTCGGACGTGAGGATGATGCGATCCGCGATGCGCGCGGCTCTGCCCATGTGCGGGCGTTTTCCGTGATCGCGTCCGCCGCCCGCACCGAACACCACCGTGAGCGCGCCGCCGTCTTCGGACGCGAGCGAGCGCGCGGTGCGGCACGTTCGCGCGAGCGCGTCGGGCGTGTGCGCGTAATCGACGACGACGTGCGGACGATCGTGAAGCACTTCGAAGCGGCCGGGCGGCGCGGGCTCGCGCGAGATCGCCGCGATGGCATCGCCCGCGGGAACGCCCATCGCGACCGCGGCGAGCCACGCGGCGGCGGCATTCTCCGCGAACACGTGTCCGATGGCGCGAAGCGAGACGCGCGCGTCGACTTTTTTCTTCGCGTCGCGAAAGGTCATCGTCGTGCCCGACCACGCGACGCGCACGTCGATGATCTCGCAATCGAGCGCGGCGAGCGCGGCTCCGCGCGCCGCGTATCCGTACGTCGAGCATCGAACGTCGGGCGAGAGCACCTCTCGCAGTAGCGGGAAAACGGCGTCGCACGCGTTCAGCACGGCGGTGCTGCCGCGCGCGAGCGACAAGAACAGCTGCGCCTTGCACGCGAGGTAGTGCTCGGCGTCGCCGTGCGCATCGAGGTGATCATGCGAGAGGTTGGTGAAGACTCCGACCTCGCACGGCCACGCGCGGGCGACGCCGCTCCAGAGCGCTTGGCTCGTGAGCTCCACCGCCGCGAAGCGTGCACCGCGCGCGGCCGCTGCTCGCGCGCTCTCGAGAAACTTCTCGTAGCCGCGCTCCTCCGAGACGTCGAGCCGCTCCGCTCCGACGAAGCAACCGAGCGTCGTCGCACGAAAGACGGGCGCGTGAAGCGAAGCGAGCGCAGCCGCGACCCACGTCGTGGTCGTCGTCTTCCCGTTCGTCCCCGTCACGCCAACCGAACGCATCGCTTCGCCCACGACGCTACGCCGCGCGGAGCTCGACGAGCCTCGACGCGAGGAGCACGTCGACGATGCGCAGCACGGAGCCCGCCGTCGTCTGCCCGCCGCGTGTCGCGTCGGACAGAACTTCGGAGAGCCTTCGCGGCCGGCGCATGAGCGCTTCGATCGCGGAGATCTGCGGCGGCCACTTCACGTGAAGGAGCCCCGGTCGATTGCGTTTGCCGGGACCGATCACGTGATGAAGCCGCGTGCGATAGCGCTCGAGCGCGGACTCGCCCGGCACGGCGGCTTCCATGCCCGCGAGGATGAGCGTCGGCAAATCCAGATCGAGCGGGAACTCGACGTGCTGCGCGGTTTGGTTTCGATAGAACGCGGCGGTGCCGTTCTTCCACATGAACAAGTCAGCGACGCGGTCGCGTCCTTGATCGCGAATCGCTTGGAAGATGTCGACGGGCGACACGAGCCCGAGCGAGATGAGCGTGTCGCCCATTTTTCCTTGGTTTCGCGGGAGCACCGCGAGCGCCATGTCGAGCTCTTCGCGCGTGAGCTTTCCGCGGCGCACGAGGTACTCGCCGAGGAGCTCGCTCGCGTTCGACGACGCGACGTGATGGAGACGCCCGCGCAAGAAGTAGAGCTCTTTGCGCGCGCCGACGCCCGCGGAGCGAAGCGGAGCGGGCGGAGCCTCTTGCGGGGCTTGGGGCGCGCCAACGTTTTGAACCGTGTCGCTGCGCTCGGCGAAGAGCACGCCCGTCTCGTCGCGCTCGAGCACGCCGAGCAAGACTTCGAGCATCGAGATGCGCGTGAGGTCGTACGTTTGATCCGGTTTGCCGGGGCCTTCGACGCGGCTCGTCTGCGGCGTGATCATCGGGAGAAAGCGCGCGAGCTCTTCGATCTCGTCGAGCGGGCGAAACCCCTGCCCCATGTAGTCGATCTGATCGCCGCGGCCGACCTCGCCCGTCGCGATCGCTTCGACCACGCGCGCGAACTGCCATGGACCGTGTTGCACGTTCGCGCGCGTTCGAACGAACGATGGGAGCGATGTGTATTCGCCCGTCGCGCGATCGGCGGAGACTTCCGGCGGTCGCGAGCCCGCCACGGGCGCCGCGGACAAAAGTTTTTTCGCGCTGTCTCGGAGGCTCGCGCTCTTCTGCGCGTTCGTCACGAGCGCGGCGAGCGCGGCCTTCGACCCGCCCGACATGAACGGCGCGAGCGCATCGGCGAACTCGCTCGCGGTCTTCCAGCGTTTGTCCGCGTCGCGCGCGAGACCTTTGAGGAGCGTGTCGTACAAACCCGGCGCGAGCTTCCCGCGAATCGCCGTGAGCGCGTCGATGCGGCAGTCGCGGATCGCGAGGAGCACGGCGAGCTGCCCTTGTCCGGGAAAGAGCGGATCGCCGAGGAGGAGCTCGCTCAGCACCGTCGCGAGGCTGAAGAGATCCGCGCGCGAATCGACGGGCTCGCCGGCGACCTGCTCCGGCGCGAGGTACGCGTATTTTCCTTTGAGCATGCCGGCCGCGGTGCTCTTCAGCGTCGTGCGCTCGGGTTGCGAGCCGCGCGCGATGCCGAAGTCGCCGAGCTTCACGACGCCGTCGTGCGAGAGGTAGACGTTCGATGGCGTCACGTCGCGGTGCACGATGCCGAGCGCCTTGCCGCTCGCGTCCTTCGCTTGGTGCACGCTCGCGAGCGCGCGAAGGACTTCGTGCGCGATGTACACGGCGACGTCGACGGGGAGCGTGCTGTCGCCTTCTTGTTTGACCCTTCGCAAGAGTCGATGCGCGTCGACGCCGTCGACGAATTCCATCGCCAAGTACGGCTCGCCGTCGGGCGTCTCTCCCGCGGCGAACACCTTCACGACGTTCGGGTGGTGCACGCTCGCGTGGAGCGCGGCCTCGCGCGCGAACATCGTGCGGCCGTCGCCGTCGCCGAGAAACTCCGGCAGCATCCGCTTCACGACGAGCTTCTGCGGCGTCGCGTTCGGATCTTCCGGACGCGCCACATAAACCTCGGCCGTTCCCCCAACGGCGATGCGGCTCTCGAGCACGTACGGACCGAATTTCACGCGGAGTCCCGTCCTCTTCTATATCAGATGCGCTATGAAGCTCGCGTGAAGCGCGCACGACTCTTCTTTGGAGCCATCGCGACTGCGTTCTTGGGGGCTGCGGCGTGCAACGGTTGTCGCCCGTCGAACACCGCTCCGAACGAAACGGGCGCTGAAAAACCGACGCTTCGGCTCTATCTCGTGTCGAACGTCGCGGGCGCGCTCGAGCCGTGCGGGTGCGTCAAAGATCAGCTCGGCGGTCTCGATCACGTCGCCGCGCTCCTCACGCAGGAAAAAAAGACGACGACGGACAGCGCGTTCGTGGCTTCGGGTCCCCTCTTCTTTCTCGATCCCGTTTTGAAGGAAGAACGCAAATCGCAAGAGCGCGCGAAGGCCGAGACGATCGCCGAGGTGATCAAGGGACTCGACTTCGTCGGCTTCGCCCCTGGCCGCAACGATTGGGCGCTCGGAGAAAACACGCTCTCGGAGATCGCGGCGCGCAGCGGCGGCGGAGTCTTCGCGTGCAACGCCAAACCGCAGCCGGGAATTTTTCATGCGTCGCTCGTGCGCGTCATCAACGGCGTGAAGGTCGGGTTCATTGGCGTCGCGCAACCGGACAAGTCGGACATCGGCGCGCCGCTCGCGTCGACGTTCGATTCGCCCGCGAGCGCGGTGAAGACGGAAGTGGCCGCGCTCGAAGCGCAGGGCGCGCAAGTGTTCATCGTGGTCGCGTCCGTCGGGCGCGGAGAAGCGAAGCGCATCGCCGACGCGACGCCGAACCTCACGGCGATTGTCGTCGGCGCACCGGTGATGAACGGCGAAGAGAACACCGAAGCGGCACCGCCCGAATTGATCGGCGACGTGCTCGTCGCGGAGACGAGCAACCATTTGCAGACGGTCGGCGAGCTCGACTTGTTCGTGCGCGGCAGCTCGTTCCACTTTCACGACGCGGCGGGCATCGCGCGCGGGCAAAAACGCAAAGAGCTCGACGGGCGAATCGACGAGCTCCACGGACGCCTCGCCGACTGGGAGAAAGACCCGAAGATCGCGCCGAAGGACCTCGACGCGCGTCGCAAGGATTTGCAGAAGACCGAAGCGGAACGCAAAGCGCTCGACGAGATGGCGCCGCCGAAAGAAGGAAGCTTCTTCCGCTATCGCGTGCTCGAAGTGCGCGACTCGCTCGGCGCGGACGACACGGTCAAAAAGCAATTCCTTGCATACTACAAGAAAGTGAACGACTCGAACCGCACGCTCTTCGCGGACCGCGCGCCGCCGAAGCCCGGGCCCGACGGCAACTCGTACGCGGGCATCGATTCGTGCGTCGCGTGTCATCCGGGGCCGAAAGCCGTTTGGGACAAGACCGCACATTCGAACGCGTACACGACGCTCACGAGCGCGTTCAAAGAGTTCAACCTCGACTGCGTGAGCTGTCACGTCACGGGTTACGAGCTGCCCGGCGGCAGCAGCGTGACGCACGTCGAGAAATTGAAAGGCGTGCAGTGCGAGGTTTGTCACGGCCCGTCATCGAAGCACGTCGATGATCCGAACCACGTGAAGCCGCCCGTCCCGCGCCCCGGAACCGACAAGTGCCAGACGTGTCACCACCCGCCGCACGTGCACACGTTCGATCCCGTCGCGAAGCTCCCGGAGATCCTAGGTCCGGGTCACGGGCGCTGACGCGCTCGACGTCGCACGACGAGCGTCGAGATCGCGAGCGCGAGCCAGCCGGCGCGCGTGTCCGTGCCGACGACGTCGCATCCGCATCCGGATGATCCACCGCCGGTCGTTCCACCGTCGCCGTTCGTTCCGCCGTCGCTCGTCCCGCTGTCGCTTGGGCCTGCGTCGCTCGCGCCGACGTTGCCGAGCTCGTACGCGCCGATGTCGATCGCCGCGCCGGCCACCGCGCGCGACTCGGTATTTGCAATATGCACGTATTCGTGATCGGGCGTTTCGTTCGCGGCGCCCGGCGCGGTGCCTTGATCGATGCACGGCGAGCCCGCGAGCAAGTGGTAATCGAACGACGCTTCGTTCGCGAGCTTCGGGTCGCCCTTCGTGTCGTCCCAGTTCGTCGTCTGCGTCGCGTTGCCGTTCACCAGCGTTCCCTTGCCGCGGAAGATGTTGTTCTCGATGAGCGCCGTCGTTCCGCTCGCGAGGTTCACGAACGTGCCGCTCCCGAGATCGTTCACGACGGTGTTGTTCACGAAATAGAAATGCTGATCGGTGTTCGACGTTCCCTCTTCGCCCGTCGTCACGATGGCCGGGTTCTGCGACGTCTGTGCTTGCTCGATCAAATTGCCGACGACGTACGACGTGCCGCCGTTCGGGATGTCGATCTCGTAGCTCGCGGTCGTGCCGCTCTCGTCGGTGATGCGATTGTACGAAATGAAATTCTGCTCGGCGCGCGTCTTCACGAGGTGGCCGACCTTCGCGCCGTGCGAGTACGAGTAGCGGAGCGTGAAGCTCGCGTAGTTGTTGATGTACATGTTGTGCGAGTAGCCATCGCCCGCGCCGTTGTTCGCGAACTCCGAGTACTCGATGACGATGGTGCCCTGCCCGTTCGTCACGGGATTCGCGAGGATGCCGTCTTGGTTGTCGTGGAAGTAGCAGTTCGTCACGGTGAGGTTCGTGCCTTGGTGACGAATGCCCGCGCCGTTGTTCCCCGCGCCCTGCGAGATCGACGCGCCCGAGAGCTCGAAGTTTTCGATCGTTGCGTTGGGCGCGGTGATCGTGAAGATGCCTTTTTGTTGGGCCGGCGTGACGCCCGTGAGATCGATCTTCGCGCGACCGTTCACGCCTTTGACGGTTAGGTTGTCCGTCGACCATCCGCATGTGTCGCCGTCGTAGCTTCCCGACGCGTCGACCTCGATCACGTCGCCTGGGTTCGCAGCCGCGATCGCAGCGCAGGGTTTTGGATACGCCGTGCTCGGAACGCTCAGCGTCGCGCCGATGACGAGGAGTGAAAGCATGAAGAGATCATGGCGCCACGTCGATGACGAAGTCGATGATCTTTTGAACGAGGTGATCGTCCGCGGCGAACATGTCCATGTGATGGGCACCGGAGACGGTCACGAATTGTCCTTTCGGGAACGTGTGCGCGACCGTCTCGCCCATGTCGAACGGAACGACCTCGTCGCGATCGCCGTGCGCGATCATCGCGGGGAGCTGAATCGATGCGGCCTTCGAGCGCGAGTCGAACGCGTCATGCATCAAGAGCTTCATCGGGAAAATCGGGACGGCGCGCTGCGCGACGTCGGGGATCGACGTGTATGGCGCGAGGAGGACGAGCGCGCGACCGTGACCTCGTGCGGCCATTTCGACGGCGACGCCCGTCCCGAGCGAGAAGCCCATCAAGATCGGGCGATCGCCGCCCGCCTCGCGGATGATCGCTTCGGCGTCTTCGTAGAGCCCGCGCTCCGTCGGCGGGCCTGACGCGCGCGCGAGCCCGTAACCGCGATACTCCGCGAGCACGACGGCGCACCCATTTTGCGCGAGCGTCTTCGCGAACGCGACATGATCGGACGCGACCTCGCCGTTGCCGTGAAAGAAAACGATGGTGCGTTCGGGGTGCTCGTCGCCGAAGCGAATCGCGAACGCGGTCTTGCCGTCGCTCGCGTGCGCTTCGATGCGTTTGCCGTCGCTCGGAGAGGCTTCGTCGCGATTCGGCGCCGGAAAGAGAAACGCGCGATACCCGGTCGCGACGACCACGCACGCGCACGCGTAAGCCACCACGACGAGCGCGAGCGCGCGAAAAACGAATCTGCGGAGCTTCATTTCGTTTCGAAGAGCGAGGGAACGACGGCCGTTGCGGTGCCGAGTCGGATGTCGTGGAACGCGCGGGCGTTTTCCGGTTTCTCGGGACCGACGTACACGGTGCGCGCGCGACGGCCCGCGACTTGAACGAATCCCGCGGCTGGATAGACCGCGCCCGAGCTTCCGATCGTGACGAACACGTCGGCCGCTTGGAGCGCGCCCGCGATCTCGTCCATGAAGAACGGCACCTCGCCGAACCAAACGATGTGCGGACGAATGCGCGCGCCGCACGCGCACTTCGCGATTCGACGCTGCGGTCTCGTAGAGATTCTCGTCGTCGAACGGCGGGCGCGCGCACGACTCGCAGCGACTCTTCATGAGCTCGCCGTGCATGTGGACGACACGCTCCGACCCGCCGCGCTCGTGGAGCGGATCGACGTTCTGCGTGCAGAGAAAAAGCCGCTCGCCGATTTTCTTCTCGAGCTCCGCGAGCGCAACGTGCGCGGCGTTGGGGTTCACCGTCTTCGCCTGCGCGCGGCGCTGCGAATAAAAGCGCCACACCGTCGCCGCGTCGCGCGCCCAGCCCTCCGGCGAAGCGACCTCTTCGAAGCGATATTGCTCCCACAAGCCGTTCGAGTCGCGAAAAGTCCGGACGCCGCTCTCCGCGCTGATCCCGGCTCCGGTGAGAATGAACACGCGATCGCTCGGACCGATGACGATCTTCTCGCTCACGCGACTATCATAGGCCGATGCGTCTCACTCCGCTCGCGATGCTCGCGGCCACGATCGCGATCACGTCGGTGCACGGTTGCTCTTCGGGTGGAAACATCGTCGCGCATTTCGAGCTCGGGAGCGCCGCGCTGCCCGACATGATGGAGGTGCCGTTCCCCACGAACGCGTACCTCGACGGGGCGGGGCACGTGATGAATCCCATTCCGGGGTTCGACAACATCGTCACCGAGAACGGCGACCTCATCGAGCGCGAGCTCGCCGAGATGGATGGGTTCTCGCGCATCACGCACGCGCTCTTCTGGGTCGATGACACGTCGCTGCCGCCCGGCGACGACGGAAACGTGCAGTCTGCAACCATCGACGAAGCATCGCTGCCGTACGACGAGACGGCGTGCGCGAGCGACGGTTCATCGGTTTTCTTGCTGGATTTGGAGATCGCAGACGCGCGTCCCGTGTCGCGCGCACTTTCAAGACGATCGCGACATCGGGTCGTTCGCGAAGCCCGTCGTCGCGGTCGGGCCGGCGCGCGGGATCGTGCTCGACGAGGGACACAAGTACGCCGCCGTGATGACGTCGCGCGTGCGCGACGTGAAGGGGCAAGCGGTGAAGGCGTCGGATTCCTTCAACGCGCTCGCTGGCGCATCATCACCGAGCGCCACCGAGAAGATTTATCAAGACGCGCTCTCGTCCGCGAAGACGATCCTCGCGGGCGCGCTGAAGACGGACGACGCATCGATCGTGTCCATCGCGCCGTTCACGACGCACACGCGCGCGGGCGAGCTCTTCCAAGCGAAGAAGACGCTCGACGCGATGCCGATTCCATCCCTCTCGTTCGATGCGCAAGCGCTCGCGCCGATGGGCGCATCGCGGTTCTCGAAGCTCGTGAACGCCGCGCTGCCCGCGGGCTTCACCGCGAGCCTCGACGACTGGCTCGGCATCGTCGATCCGAAGAACGTTCTCTCCGACGGACAAGACGACTGGGACAACCAACTTCCCGTTCGCGCGCACAACAAAATCGCCGCGTGGGGCACGGGCGTCTTCGATGCGGCGAATTTTCTCCAAACGCTGCCCGGCGGATTCGAAGTGCCCGCACAAGATCACTTCGCGCGCGATGGCAGCGGCAACATCATCCCGAATCCCGACGCGCCCACGTACAAGATTTGGGTCTCGATTGCCGTGCCCGACGCGCCGATGCCCGCGGGCGGATATCCGACGGTGATCGTGCAACACGGGCTCGGCGCATCGCGCGAGTACCTCGTCCAAACGGCGAATCTCTTTTGTTCGCGCGGGTGGCTCGTCGTCGGCATCGACAGCATCACGTTCGGCGCGCGCGCGATCGAGCCGCAATACCAAGTCGACGGGACGACCGACTACGTGAGCGCGCCCGGCGCGAAATACGACGGCCCCGACGGCATCGCCGACAACACGCCGCAAGGACGAAATCCGCCGACGGATCTCTTCGGCAACTTCCAGAACCTCGGCGCGTTCCGCGATCAACTGCGCGAGGCCGCGCTCGACACGTCGCAGCTCTATCGCGTGATCGCGAGCGATCCGGATTTGTCCGTGCTCGCGACCGATCAAGGAACGCCACACATCGACAAGACGCGCATCGCGTACGTCGGCGAGTCGCTCGGATCGATCGAGGGCGAGGTCGCGGCGGCGCTCGAGCCGCGCATGGCGCCCGTGATTTTTTCCGTCGGCGGTGGCGGATTCATTTTCGAAGCCGCGGTGCACGGTCCGGGGATCGGGGCGCTCCTCGGCGCGGCCGGGGGTTTGTATTTCCATTTCTTGCACGACCGCCTCACCGAATTTCATCCGCTCGTGAACCTCGTGCAGACGATCGTCGAATCGGCCGATCCGCTTTTGTACGCAAAACCGCTCACGTCGCCGCCGCGATCGGTGCTGCTCCTCGAGTGTCTCTACGACGAGCTCGTCGCGAACGAAGGAGGCGAAGCGTGGGCGCGCGCGGCGAATCTGTCGCTCGCATCGCCCAACGTCGGCGTGAACTCGAACGTCACGGATTTGAAGAATCCGTCGACGGGGCGCTGGCATGTTCCGCTTGCGATCGTCTCGCCCGGATCGGACGGAGCGATTCACGACGTGCCCGCGAGCGGAGTCACGGCGCTCGTCGTTCAGGCCGATCCGTGCGACCACGGATCGGATTGGGTCTCGAGCAAAGGCTCGCACGACTACGCGATTCCGTACGTGAACTACCAAGGCGCGCAGCTCTACACGCGACTCGATGCGTCGTTCGACATGGCGAATCCGTACCGCGGCATCGGGACGCAGTTCCTCGAGTTCATTTCGGACGCGTTCGCAGGCAAAACACCTGCGGTCGTCGTGCGCACCGCGCCCGTGCGCGACTACGACGGCGACGGCGTGACCGACGATGTGGACTCCGCGCCGAGTGATCCCACCCAACATTAGTGGGCGTGCTACGCTGAGACCTCCAATGGACGCTGTCGAGCTCGTCGGGCTGGACATCGGGGGAAATGAAGCCGTCGACCTCCTCGCGTCGGACGCATCGACCGCACGTGCCTTGTTCGATGGCGTGCCGGCCGCGAGGCTCCTCGCGCGCGTTCGCGCGGGACGCGACGAGCGCGATCTCATCGTCAAGGATTCGCAGAGCCAACCGAGCTTCACGTACGACGCGATCGTCGCGAACGTGTGCGGGCTTCCGGCAACGGTCGCGCGCGTTCGCGCCGCGGTCGCGCGGCAAGCGCGCGCCGCGTCGATCGAAGGATCGCTCAACGCGGACGACGCCACGATCGCGACGCTCGTGTTCGCCGTTGCGATCACGCCCGCGCCCGACGCGTCGATGTCCGAAGCGTTCATCGAGTCGACGACGAAAGGGCTCCAAGTCACGGCGATGCTCGAGATCGCGCAGTCGATGGACTCGCTGCGTCAGGGCGCGACGTCGTACGACGCGCGCCTCATGCAACCCGATCCGCGCGGCGCGCTCTTCGAAGCGTGCGTGCGTCTCGCGTCGGTCGCGCACGTCGGACCCATTCCCGCGGCGCGTTTGTACGGCGCGGCGCGCAAGCTCGCGCGCGCGGGTTTCCCGCTGCTCGAAGAGGGTCCGTCGATTTATCCGCCGGCGATCGACGCGGAGCTCCCGCGGCGCGCGCGGCGCATGGCGGCGCTCGATCGCACGGTGCTCGAGGCGCTCGCGCGACGCGACCCGCGCGATCTCGCCGCGACGATCGCGCGCATCGACTCGGCCAAGGACGCACAACCGCAGAGCGGAAATCCGCAAAGCGGAAGTCCGACGTCGCTGCGTCTCGATACGCTCGTCGCGGACATCGCCGCGCTCACGAAGCACGGCGGCGCGATCGTGCTCGCGATCGGGTCGAACGTTCCCGAGCTGAACGCGCAGCCGTCGTCGACGCGGCCGTCGTGGCTGCCGCACGATTGGGACTCGCCGCAGGCCGCGGTGTCGCTCGCGCTCGCGCTCGAGAAGGGCAACACGACGGTGCCGCGCGCGTTCGCGCTCGTGCAACGCGGCGGCGACGGCGCGCTCGACGCGATCGGCGCGGAGATGCTCGCCACGGAAGCGCACCCGTTCGCGAGCGCTGCGTTCGCGGAGATCCTCGCGAGGCGCGCGCGCACGCGCGACATCACGCGCCTCATCACGTACTTCGCGATCGCGCCGGAGCCTTCGCTCGCCGCGCGCACGCTGAGCGCGTGCTCCGCGCCGGAGCTCCCCGCGATGTTGCGACACTGGCTCGAGTCGATGTTGCCGCAAGATGGAAGCTCCATCCCGCGGCGGAGCGAGCCTTCGTCGAGCGCGGCGCGTTTGTCGGCGTACGTCGAAGCGCTCCGCCCGCACCGCGCGCTCTTCGAAGCCGTTCGCCCCTTGCTCGATCGCATCACGCCGAGCGGGCCCAAGCCGGCGTGATAAGCTGAAAGCGTGAGGGCAGTCTGGCTCAAACGCGTGGGGCTCGCAGCTGCGGCGGCGCTCGTCGCTGGGTGCGCGGCGATCTTGGGCATCGACGACGGCACGCCACGCGATGGTGACGCGGGCGTCGGCGATGCGATGACCGACGTGTCCTTCGACTCGCCGAGCGACGCAGGAACCGACGCATCGAAGGACGCGGCGCCCGCGATGTGCGACACCGACGCGAGCTTCGATCCGCCCATCGCGTTCTCCACGCTCGACACCACCGCGAACGACGCGCACCCGCGACTCGGGGCGAACGAGCTCGTCGTGTTCTTCCAGAGCGGGCGCGACGGCGGGCTCGGCGCGAACGACATCTACACCGCGACGCGCACGTCGATCGGCGACACGTGGACGGGTGTTACCGCGGTAACACCCGTCAACACCGCGTCCTCGGACGACGAGCCGAGCCTCACCGGCGACTCGCTCGCGCTCTATCTCGCGCACGCATCGAACCTCTATCGCGCGACGCGCGCGACGCCGACTGCCGCGTTCGGCGCGCCCGTCGCGCTCGCCGCGCTCGGCTCGGCCGGAAACGATTTTGGGCCGTTCGTGATCGAGGACGGAAGCGATCTGTATTTCTCTTCGACGCGAAACAACATCGACGGCGGCGTGTCGTCGCTCTTCGTCTCGCAGCCGCTCGCGGACGGTGGGTTCAGCGCCGTCGCCGCGGTGAACGGCACCGGCCTCACGACGGCGGACAACCGATTCGCCGCGGTGACGTCCGACAACCTCGTCATGTACTTCGCATCATCGCGCACGGGCGGACAAGGCAGCTTCGACATTTGGCTCACGACGCGCGCATCGACCGCCGTCGGCTTCGCCGCGCCGCGCGTCGTCGCTGAGGTGTCGTCGACGAAAGACGAATATCCGGATTGGATCTCCGCCGATCGATGTCGACTGTACTTCACGAGCAACCGCGGCGCGGGCGACGACAACGTGTTCGTCGCGACTCGAACGCCTTAGCGACGGAAGCCGCCGCCGCGATGCGGCGCGACCCAACGCTCGTGACGCTCGTGCTCCCACGCGCGCGGCGCGACGTGGACGCGAGGCGCGTAATAAGGCTGCGGCGCGACATAACGAGGAGGCGCGACGTAACGCGGCGGCGCGTAGTAACGAGGATGCGCGACGTAGCGCGGATGCGCGGACGCCACGGCCGGAACGAGAAGCGCGCCGACTGCCGACGCGATGGAACCCAAACGAACGAGCGAATGCATGGCTGAGTGACTCCTACGAGGCCGCACGCTCTCGTAGAGCAACCCGTGTGCCGCGCGCCGCAGCGTGATTTCCGCGTGTTTCGCGCGCTCGCGCTGCAGCGCATGGGACCAAGCGCGGCACCCGGCGCGCCGCGCGATCCCATCGCGCGTGGTATGCCCACGCGCAGATGAAAGCGCTCCTCCGCCGACCGACGACTTGGGGAATCGCGATCGTCTTGCTCGCGATCCCCATCGTCTTGCTCGTGCGCGCGCGCGGGCCCCAGGTGCCGACGACGATCGCTCGGCGAGGCGATCTCGAGCAGCACGTCGTCGCGAGCGGTCGCGTGATGCCGCCGGCGCGCGTCACCATCGCGGCGAACGTGGCGGGGCTCGTGCTCGTCGTCGCGCAAGTCGAAGGTCAGCACGTGAAGCGCGGCGATCTGCTCGTTCAGATCGATGACGCCGAGGCTCGCGCGCAGGTCGCGCAATCCAAAGCCGCGGTGGAGCAAGCGCGCGCGAAAGTCGATCAACTCCGTCGCGTGGGTGCGATCGTCGCGAACCAAAGCCTCAATCAAGCGCAAGCGAACCTCGACAAGGCGCAGGCGGATCTCGCGCGCGCCAAAACGCTCGTTGCCTCGGGCTCGTTCGCGCACGTCGAGCTCGAAGAGGCGCAGCGCGCGCTCGATGTCGCGCGCGCGCAGAGAAACGCCGCCGAAGCGCAGCAGCTCGGCGCGGCGCCGATGGGCGCGGACTCCCGCGTCGCGCTGAGCGCGCTCCTCCAGGCGCAAGCGCAGCTCGCCGGAGCCGAAGTGCGCCTCTCGCAGACGAGCATCGTCGCGGCGCAAGACGGCGTGCTCCTCACGCGCAGCGTCGAGGTGGGCGACACCGTTCAGCCCGGGCGAGCGCTCATGACGATGGCCGCCGACGGCGACGTCGAGCTCGTCTTCCAACCCGACGAGCGAAACCTCGCGACGATCGCGCTCGGGCAAAGCGCGAAGGCGTCGGCGGATGCTTTTCCGCAGGACGTGTTCGACGCGGCCGTGAGCTACATCGCGCCCTCGATCGATCCGGCGCGCGGAACGGTCGAAGTGCGCCTTCGCGTGACGAAGCCGCCGGCGTTTCTCAAACCGGACATGACCGTTTCGATCGATCTCACCGTCGCGACGAAGACGGACGTGCTCGTCGTTCGCTCGAACGCGGTTCGCGGGCTCGCGACACCGTCGCCGTGGGTGCTCGTCGCGGTCGACGGTCGTGCGGCGCGCCGCGACGTCAAGCTCGGGATCCAAGGAGACGGCTCGCTCGAGATCGCATCGGGCCTCGCTCAAGGAGACGAAGCGATTCTTCCCGACGGCAACGAAGTTCATCCAGGACAGCGCGTGCGCGCGGATCGCACGGAGCGCTGACGTGCCTTTCGAGTGGTTCGTCGCCTTGCGCTACATGCGCGACGCGAAAGCGCAGACCGCGCTCATCCTCGCCGCCGTGTCCGTCGGCGTGAGCGTCATCGTGTTTCTGTCCGCGCTGATCAACGGGCTGCAAGCGAGCCTCATCCGGCAAACGCTCGGATCGCAGCCGCACGTCACGCTGCGCGTGCCCGACGAAGAAGCGCGCCCGCTCGACGACGGCCATGTCGCCGTCGCGCGCACGATCGAGAAGACGTCGCAGCGACTCAAGTCGATCGACGAGTGGCCGAAGATCGTCGGCGCCGTCGAAAGCGTTCCGGGCGTGCTCGCCGCTGCGCCGAGCGTCACCGGCGCGGGCTTCGCGGAGCGAGGCAACGCGAAGAAAGCGATCGTCGTGCGCGGAATCGAGCCGGAGCGTTTCCTCGCGGTCATCGACGTACGCGCGAAGACCACGCAAGGGCGCTTCGACGTCTCGGGCGCGAACGTCGTCATCGGAAAAGATCTCGCGAGCGATCTCGGCGTGGTCGTCGGCGACAAGATTCGCGTCAGCACGACCGAAGGCGTGAGCGACGTCGAACAAATCACCGGAATCTTCGACCTCGGCAACAAGCTCGTGAACCAAACGTGGGTGCTCACGTCGCTTCGCCAAGCGCAGTCGCTCTACGCGCTGCCGGGCGGCGTGACGACGATCGAAATCAAAGTGGCCGAGGTCTTCGAAGCCGAGCGGATCGCGGGCGAGATCCGCGAGCAGACCGGCCTCCAAGCCGACAGTTGGATGAAGCTCAACGCGCAGCTGCTCATCGGGCTTCGCTCGCAGAACAGCTCGAAGTACATGATTCAGTTCTTCGTCGTCGTGGCGGTCGCCCTTGGCATCGCGAGCGTGCTCATCGTCTCGGTCGTGCAGAAGTCGAAGGAGATCGGAATTCTTCGCGCGTTCGGGACGCCCGCGCGGCGCGTGCTCGCCGTGTTCTTGATCCAAGGCGGGCTCCTCGGCTTGTTCGGATCGTTCGTCGGCTGCGCGCTCGGCGCGGCTCTCTCGCTCGGCTTCGAACGACTCGCGGCCAATCCCGACGGCTCTCCGACGTTCCCGGTCGATCTCAACGCCGCTCTCTTCGCGAGCGCCACGCTCCTCGCCGTCGGAATCGGGCTCGTCGCAGCCGTGCTCCCCGCGCGCCGCGCCGCGCGTCTCGATCCAGCGGCCGCGATTCGTCATGGGTGACGAGCTCGTCCTCGAGGTCGCGGACGTCGCCAAAGACTACGGCGAGCGCGTCCTCACGCACGCGCTCGTCGACGTGAGCCTCATGCTCGCGCGCGGCGAGTTTGCCGCGCTCATCGGTCCTTCCGGTTCGGGCAAGAGCACGCTGCTCAACGTCATCGGATTGCTCGATCGGCCGACGCGCGGTCGCGTGATCCTCGCGGGTCGCGACACGCAAGGTCTCGACGAACGGGCGCTCACGTCGCTCCGCGGCGAGATGCTCGGCTTCATCTTCCAAGCGCACATGCTCCTGCCTGCGTTCACCGCGCTCGAGAACGTGATGATGCCGAGCTGGGCGAACCGCGGCATGCCCGATGCGAACATGCGCGCGCGCGCCGCGGAGATACTCGACGACGTGGGCCTCGCCGCGGAGAAGAACCGTCGCGCCACCGATCTCTCGGGCGGACAGCAGCAGCGCGTCGCGATCGCGCGCGCCCTCGCGCACCGCCCTGCCCTCGTGCTCGCGGACGAGCCCACCGGAAACCTCGACACGGCGACGTCGGGCTCGGTGTTCGATCTCCTGCGGCGTTTGAATCAAACGCTCGGCACGAGCTTCTTGATCGTCACGCACGACACCCGCATCGCCGACCGCTGCGATCGCGTCATCGAAATCGTCGACGGACGGATTCGGTCGGACGAGCACCGCAAACCTCCTCGGTGACGCGGCGCGCTGGGAAAACTTTCCGTGGACGGGGAGATTCGCCGCCTCCTTTCCGAGCTCTTGCTCGCACGTGCGGCAAAACCGAATGGATCGCGCCTTGCTCTACCGAAAGCATGCTCACGATCCGCGCGCTCGCGTCATGCCTCGTCGTCGTGCTGACCGTTGGGTGCGAAATGAGCGCCGACGAGATCCAGATCCATCGTCTGCGTCCAATGACGTGCCCATGGCGGTGCCGCCTCCTCCTCCACCGCCCACCTCGACGCCCGAAGATGCTCTGACCGTTGCGCCTCGAACGCTCAGCCTCAGCGACGCCGACGAGGCCACGCTCGACCCGCGCGCGTCGCGAGCGAACCCGCGCCCCATCGCCGTATTGCTCGCGGAGACCCGACAGCTCCAATCCTCGATGAGCGCGACCAGCGACAAGGCGGCTCTGCTGCGCCCGCTCGCCGAAGACTACGTGGAGCTCGCGGCATCCTCGGCACGCGACGCACAGGCGTCGGAGACGCACGAGCTCGCGCGAGCACGCGGCGCGATGACGGACATGGCGCGCTCGGGAGCGATCGCGGAGTACCTCGCCCTCCTCCAAATGCCGGCGAACAAGTTGACGCGCGACGCCGTGCAATTCTACTTGGCGCTCGAATACGCGCGTGCCGGCAAGTCTGACGAAGCGCAGCGCATGGCGGTGAGCGTGCTGCAAGAGTCACCGCATTCGGGCTGGGGCGAGCGAGCCTCGCTTCTCCTCGCGCGGCTCGGATATCGGCCACCGACCTCCAGTACGACCGCCGTCGGCGTGGCGATCGCGACGCCACCCACGAACGCGACGGTCTGCAGGCTGGACATGGAATGCCCGGGCGTGAACGTCTGCCGCAGCGGAGCGTGCATCCGTCCGTGAGCGTCGTAGTCTCGGCTCATGTCGTGGTGGAAGCGGCTCGTGGGTGGTGGATCGAAAGACGAAGTCGAAGACGCAGGGCTGCAAACCGGCGCGACGTTCGACGCGCCGCTCTGGCTCTACGGAACGAAGAGCTCGGAGACGTGGCTGCTCCCGCGCGAGCCCGGTCGAAAGCTGGTGGTCGTCGTCGACTTCAGCGATCCGTACGAGCACACGGAGGAAAAAACTCGCGGCTGGCTCGTCGACAGCGCCGCGTTCCTCTTGTCCGAGGCGCTCTGGATGCGCACCGACGCGCCCGCGTCGAGCACCGTGCTCGTGAATCTCGCGCTGAAGAAAATCATCCAGCCGACGGGCGGCCTCGCGAAGTACGAGGACCTCTCCGGTCTCACGAGCACGCTCACCGAGTCGACCGTCGTCACGTGGGGCGTCGCCGGGCGCGACATCGAACAAGACGGCATCACGATGAAAGTGCGCTTGACCGATGAAGCCACCGAGCGAAGCTTCACCGCGCCGTACGACGATCTCGTCGAGACGCTCATCACGTGGCTCGTCGGCCGCGGGTTCTGCGCGCGCCGCGATCCACCGGCGTGGTTCGCGCTTCCGAAGGACCGCGCGAAGCTCCCGCTCTACGCGATCCTCTTTCACAATTTGCAAATGCAGCTGCTCGCGGACGCGAAGAACCACGCGCTCCCTCCGCTCGACGCGGATTTTCACGACGACATGGTCGACTACGCGCTCGACGGAGTGAGCGAGCTCGAAGCGGGCGAGCAAACCGTGCTCGCCACGATCGCGAGCGCCGTGTACGCGAAGCGCGCGGGCGCGCTGCGCGAAGAGCGCCGACGAGCCGTGCTCGATCTCGTCGGCAAGATCATCCACGAGGATCTCAGGCGTCTCGTGCCGCGTTTCTACGCCACGCTCGGCGAGCCCGAGCGTGCGCGCGCCGCGGAGGAGACGATCGGATCATCAGCCTATCGATCGACGACGCTCGATGCGCAATATCGCGCGTGGCTCACGAAGATCCACGAGCCGTGATCAGACGGGAATCACACCGCGCTTGCGCGCGGGCCGCTCCACGCGTTTGTGGCGCGCGAGGTCGAGCCCCCACGCGATGGCGCGGCGCGTGTCGCGCGGATCGATCACTTCGTCGATGAGTCCCCAGCCCGCGACTTTGTAGATGTCGATGTTCTTCTGAATGAGCTCGATGATCGCTTTCTTCGCTTCGGCCGGAGGCTCGGTGTCGCCGAAGAGCTTGCGCGCGGCAATGCCCACCATCCCCTCGGCGCCCATCACGCTGATCTCCGCGCTCGGCCACGACACGATCAAGTCGGGCTCGTACGCGCGACCGCACATGACGTAATACCCGGCGCCGTACGCTTTGCGCACGACGACCGTGATCTTCGGCACGGTCGCCGCGGCCATCACGTGGAGCATCTTCGCGCCGTGGCGGATGATGCCCGCGTGCTCGACCTTCGATCCGACCATGAACCCGGGCACGTCTTGCAAGAAGACGAGCGGCACGTTGAACGCGTCGCAGATCTCCATGAACTTGGCGGCCTTGTCGGACGAGTCCACGTCGAGAATGCCGCCGATCCAATTCGGTTGATTGGCGACGATGCCGACCGAGCGCCCGCCGATGCGCGCGAAGCACGTGATGATCGTGCGCGCGAAGCGCGGCTTGATGTCGAAGATGTCGCCGTGATCGACGATCGCGCGAATGAGCTTGTACATGTCGTACGGTTTGCGCCCCGACTCGGGGAGCAAATCGAGGAGCGACTCCTCGCGGCGCTCGATCGGATCGGTCACCGGCAAATCGGGCGGTGCTTCGTCGCAGCTCGACGGCAAGAATGACAAGTATTTTTTTACTGCGTTGATCGCTGCTGCGTCGTTTTCGAATTCGCCGTCGCCGACGCCGCTCGTCTCGCTCTGCACTTTGGATCCGCCGAGCTCTTGCTCGCCGATCTCTTGTCCCGTGACCGCTTTGACGAGCGGCGGGCCACCGAGCGCCATCGATCCAATCCCCTTCACCATCGGCACGTAATCCGCGAGGCCCGGAATGTACGCGGTGCCCGCCGCGCCGGGACCGACCATCGCCGCGACCTGCGGGACGACACCGCTCATGTGGACTTGCTCGCGGAACAAGTGGCCTGTCCCCGCGAAGAGCGAAATCATGTCGGGGTGCGAGCTGCCCGGATCGATGCGCGCGCCGGCAGAGTCGATGAACCACACCATCGGCCAGCGACCGCGGAGCGCCATCGCGCGAAGTCGCGTGACCTTCTCTTCGCCGGTGTAGCCGATGCTCCCGCCTTTGACGGTGAAGTCGTACGCCGCTGAACAAACCATTCGGCCATCGACTTTTCCAAACGCGGTGACGACCGCGTCGGCGGGAGGCTTGTCGCTTCCGTTGGGACCTGCCGCCAAACCCATTTGCGTTCCGTGCGCGCCGATTTCGAAGAAGACGCCGCCGTCGAAGAACGCGGCGAGCCGCTCGCGCGCCGTGAGCTTTCCGCGCCCGTGCTGCTTGGCGACTTTGTCCTCGCCGCCCATCTTGCGAATCTGCTCGAGCCGCTGCTCGAGGTCGGCGACCATTTCACGCATTGAAGGCATCGATAGCTCCTTTTGGCTTTGGGCTTTGGGCTTTGGGCTTTGGGAAGAGAGCTCTCTCGCCTAAAGCCCAAAGCCTAAAGCCCAAAGCCCACTCTCATTTCCCCGTCCACTGGGGCTTCCGTTTTTGCAAAAACGCAGTGAGGCCTTCGCGCGCGTCTTCCGTTCCGAGGCATTCGCCGAGCGCGGTGCGCAGCATCGGGAGCGCGTCGGCGAGCGCGAGGTCGTCTTGTGCCGCGAACGCGCGGAGGCCGAGGCGCAAAGCCGTCGGGCTGCGCGCGGCGAGATCTGTGCATAATACATCGATTTCCACGTCGAGATTCTCGGGCGAAACGACGCGCGAGAGAATTCCGATTTGCTGCGCGGTTTGGGCTTCGAGCTTCTGCCCGCGGAGCATCATCTCGACGAGCGCGCGGCGCGGGACGATGCGCGCGAGGACGGCGGCGATCATGAACGGGAAGAGCCCGACGTCGACCTCGGGTGTCCCGAGCTTCGCGTCGCTCTGTGCGATCGCGAAGTGGCTCGCGGCGACGATGCCGAGACCGCCGCCCATCGCCGCGCCGTTCACGCGCGCGATGATCGGTTTTTCATAACGCATCATCGCGAGCATCAAATCGGCGTAATCGCCTTTGTGCGCCAATTCGTTTGCGTCGGACGCGCCGCCCGTCATCTGCGCGAAGTCGCCGCCCGCGCAAAACGCTTTTCCCTCGCCCGTGATGACGACGACGCGCACGCTCGCGTCTTCCGCGGCGTCCGCGAGCGCCCAGCACACTTCGTTAACCATTTGCGGACCAATCGCGTTGCGACGCTCCGGATTGAAGAGCGTCACGCGCTCGATCGCGCCGTCGCGAGCGACTTTGATCTTTCCGTACGTGCGGCTCATCGCTTTACGAAGCAGCAGACGCAGACACCGACATGCCCGGCTTGAACTGATCGAGGCCGAGGATCTCTCGCGCTTGCTCGACCGTCGCCGGCTTTCGCCCCGTATCGCGGACGACGCGCGCCGCGACCTCGACGAGCTCGCCATTCGATTTCGCCGGCTCGCCGTTCGGCAAATACAAATGATCCTCGAGCCCGACGCGCACGTTGCCGCCGAGCACGAGCGCGGTCGCCAGCATCTTCCACTGACAATGCGAGATGCCGATGACTTCCCACTCGCTCCCCGGCGCGAGATCGAGCGCGATCTTCTTCTGCAGTTGAAGGCTCTCGACCGTCGGAGGAATTCCGCCGAGCACGTTCACGATGAACGAGAACTGGAGCGGCTTCTTCAAGACGCCCATGTCGAGCAGCGGGCCGATGCCCGACGTGTGCCCCGTGTCGAAGCACTCGAGCTCCGGCTTCACGCCGCTCTCGTTCATCGCTTGAAGGAGCTTGATGATCTTCGAGTACGTATTCGGAAAGATCATGTCGAAGACGAACTGCTTCTGCTTCTTCGAGTACTTCGAATAGTTCATCGTGCCCATGTTGAGCGCGGCGATCTCGGGGCGGCTCTCGCGCACGTACGCGCATTGCTCGGTCACGTCGTCGATGATCGTGCCGGTCGAGAAGTTGAGGATGATCGGGCAGCGCTTGCGCACTTCCTCTTTGATCTTCGCGAACGTCGCCGGAGAAAAAGTCGGCGAGCCGTCGTCGTTGCGCGCGTGGATGTGAACCACCGCGGCGCCCGCGTCGTACGCGCGCTTGCACTCGTCGGCGATCTCGACGGGCGTGTACGGGATGTACGGGCACTGCTTTCGATTCGCGAGCACGCCGCTCACGGCGCAGGTGATCACGCAAAGATCGGGATCTCGAGTCGTCATGTTTTCTTCTCCGAGTGTTCGACCATCGGCGCGCCAGCGCCGGAGCTGTGAACAAGCTCGCGCACGCGCTTGGCGAGCTTGGTCGAAATCTTCACGAGCTCGCGGCCTTCGTTGGCCGAGAGGCTCAAAATCGCGTGGCGCAGAATCTCCATCGGCTCGACGGGAATGTCGCGCGCGAGGCCCGCGCCTTTCGTCGTCAGGCGAATGTGGACGACGCGCCGGTCTTCTTTGCTGCGCTCGCGTTTGACGAGCCCCTCGCGCTCCATGCGATCGATGATTCCCGTCACGGTGCTGTTTTGCGCACGGATGCGCTCGGACAGCTCGCTCAGCGACACGTCACCGAACGTCTCGAGCACCTTGATGACGGTGAGCTGTGGGCTCGTGAGGTTCGCGCGCCGGGCGTACTCCTTCGTGAGCCGCCGGCCCTCCGTATACAAATAGAGGATGGCCTCGAGGACCTGATCGACATCGGCCTTCTGCTCTGGCGTGAACGGGATGGTGTGGGATTCGCGGGTCGTCACGATGTTTCGTGTGCGAAATAATTGTACGCGAAAGGCCTGACGTCAAGAGAAGAATTGGGTCAAAGCTTTTTCCGGTCTCGAGCGTACAAAGGGCGTGCGTACTTCCATCCTCCTCGGGTCCGTCCTCTTGGTCGCGGCTGCTGCGGCTTGTTCGAAGAAAAACGACCCGGCGCAAAGCGCGGGGGACGCGGGCGCCGTCGAATCCGCGATCGCGCCGGTCGCGATCGAACGGGTGGGCACGGCGCCGCCGCGCGAAGGGTCGAGCATCGCGCTCGGCAAGATCGACGGGAAGAAGGTCGCGTTCATCGCCGATGAAGACACGGGCGCGGTGCGCACGATCGACCTCGGCGCCCAGCGCGAGATCGGGTCGGTCGTGCTCGGCGGACGGCCCGGGCAAATCCTCGTGATGAAGAACGGACAGCTCGCGGTCGCGCTTCGCGACGATTCGTCCGTCGTCCTCCTCGACGCACACGCGGACGGGACGCTCGCGCTCGGCAAGAAGAAGACGTCGACGGCGAACGAGCCCATCGCGCTCTCGGTGTCGCCCGATGAAAAGACGCTCTTCGTCGCGACGGGTTTCTCTCACGCGCTTCAAGCGTTCAAGGTTGGTGAGGATGGCGCGCTCGGCGAGCGCACGCTCGATGTGCCGGTCGAGCGCGAGCCGCGCGCGGTTTCGATCTCCGCGGACGGCAAGCGCGCGTTCGTCGCGCACGCGGCATCGAGCAAGCTCGAAGTCGTCGATCTCGAAGGCGCGAAGATCGCATCCGCGACGGATCTCGGCATTCCTGCGTCGCAAGATTTCTCCGGCATGGGCATGGCGCCGCCGATTCATCCGATGCCGATGCCGCGTCGCCGCCCCGAGGTCATGTTCGACGCGCTCATCCCCGTCGCGGCGAGCGATCTCGCCGTCACGCAGCTCGCGTTCAACGATTGCTTCGACTGCGAGAACAGCGGGTTCCAAGATCAGTTCCTACCTGCGCGCTTCGCCCGCCAAAGCTACGCGCTCGCGCACGTGATGATTCACACGACGACCGGCGGCGACGTCGAGACGTTCATCGTTCCGCACACCGAGATGATGACGGGCGACCCGATGATCATCTCCACCGGTTACGGCGGCGGCGGCGTCGAGGGCGACATCGACGAGCCCGCCGAGCGCTTCACGATGTCGATGCTCGACGCGGCCACCGGCAAGCGAAAGCTCCTCGCCGTGACCGGCGACGCGCGCAACAAAGACGGCTGCCACCTCCCGCGCGGCGCCGCGACCGACGGGACCGGAAACGTGTATGTTACATGTTTCGGCAGCGACGCGCTCATGGCGTTCTCCGTCGGCGAGAAATCGTTCGACATCGAGATCCAACCCAAGCCCGCGGACAAGCTTCGCTTCGAGGTCGACCACGCGGGCAACGTGAAGGCGAAAGCCGCGAAGGGCCCAACGACGAAGAAGGGCTACTACCTCGCGATGAACGAAGTGCAGCGCGTCGCGGTTCCTTCGGGCCCGACGGGCGTCGTCATCGACGACGAGGACAAGCGCATCGTCTCGTTCTCGCAAATCGACGGCTCGGTTTCGATGACGCCGCTGGCGCAGTTCGCGAAGGGCGCGGGCCCAATGGTGCCCACCACGATCAAGCTGCTTCGAATCGAGCGGGCTCTCCGAGCTCGCGACGAACGGACGCAAGCTCTTCTTCTCGGGCGGCGACGCGCGCATCTCGAAGGATGGGCGCGCGTGCTCGAGCTGTCACCCCGACGGACGCGACGACGGCCTCGTGTGGTCGACGCCCGACGGCCCGCGCCAGACGATCATGCTCGCCGGTCGCGTGAACCGCGAAGGCCCGTTCGGATGGCTCGGCAAACACCCGACGATCCAAGTCCACATGCAGACGACGATGAAGAACTTGAAGGGCACCGGCCTCGACGCGGGCGAGCTCGATTCGCTCGCTGCGTTTCTCGGCTCGCTCAAAGGCCCGCCGACGAAGTGGCGCGCGCTCACCGATCAAGAAGCGCACGGTCGCGACGTCTTCAACTCGAGCGACGCGCAGTGCTCGACGTGCCATGCGGAGAAGAGCGGCTTCACCGATCACGACACGCACGACGTGCGAAGCGCGACTGCGTCGGATCAAGAGAAGTCCTTCTTGGTTCCGTCGCTCGCGAACGTCTCCGGCAGCGCGCCGTACTTCCACGACGGACGCTACGCGACGCTCGAAGACGTCATCACGAAGTCCGACGGCACGATGGGCGCGACGAAACACCTCAGCGATCCCGACAAGAAAGCGCTCGTCGCGTACCTCCGCACCTTGTGATGCTCGTCAGATTGAGCCGCCTTGCGCGTCGGGGTCGGGCGTGCTTCCTTACGCGCCCCTTTGGTCAAGCCCTCGTTCTCCATTTCAGCGTCCGAGCTCGATGCCGGCGGCAAAGCGTTCAAGCGCGCCGTGCCGAACGAATGGCTGCGCGCTGCCTTCGGGGACAGCGACGCAACGCCCCTCGGCGACGGTGAAATCGACGTTCGGCTCTCGAAGAGCGGGACCGACGTGGTCGTCCATGGCCGCGCGCGCGCGGAGGTGGAGGTCCCCTGCGCCCGGTGCCTCGAGGCGACGCGCGTCACGCTCGCCCCGGAAATCAGCGTCCTCATGGTTCCGGCGTCGAAGATCAAGAACGCCCGCGAGCACGAGATGGCCCCCAGCGAGGCCGACGTGCTCCCGTATGACGGCACCGACGTCGTCCTCGACGACCTCGTCCGCGACAATCTTCTCCTCGAAATTCCCATGATCCCCTTGTGCTCGGAGGCTTGCCCAGGTATTGCGTCGGCGCACCGTGATGTGCCGAGCGATCGCGCGGTCGACCCGCGCCTCGCCCCGCTCCTCGCGCTGAAGAAACAGAAAGAGAAGGAATAGCCGTGGCTGTCCCGAAACGACGAACGACCCGATCGAGGCGCAACATGCGCCGCGCGAATCACGACAAGGTGACCGCTCCGCAGCTCATCGCCTGCGCGAACTGTGGCGAGCCCAGCGTGCCGCACCGCGCCTGTCCGTCGTGCGGTTTCTACAAGGGCAAGCAGGTCCGCCAAACGGGGAAGAAGGCGGCTGAATGATTGCGAGGGCGAGCCAACTCGCTCGCCCAGCATCACGAGTGCTCGGTACCGGCAGCTTCGTGCCGCCCGTCGTGCGCTCGAACGTCGACCTCGAGAAGCTCGTCGACACCAACGACGATTGGATCCGTGAACGCACCGGCATCCGCGAGCGCCGCATCGCGCCCGACGGGATGGTCACGAGCGACATGGCCGCGGAGGCCGCGAAGCTCGCGCTCGCGAAGGCCGAGATCGACGCGCGCCAGCTCGACTTGGTGATCGTCGCGACCGTCACGCCCGACATGCCCATGCCCGCGACCGCGGTCTTCGTTCAACAGAAGATCGGCGCGGCGTGCCCGGCGTTCGATCTCTCCGCGGCGTGCGCGGGATTCATCTACGGGCTCTCGATCGCGGATCAATTCGTCCGCAGCGGCGCGGCCAAGCACGTGCTCGTCATCGGCGTCGAGCTCCTCTCGCGCGTCGTCAACTGGGGCGACCGCACGACGTGCGTCCTCTTCGGCGACGGCGCGGGCGCGGCAGTGGTCGGCGCTGCCCTTCCCGACTCCGAGCGCGGCATCATCGCGACGCGCCTCTACTCCGACGGCACGCTCGCCGAGTCGCTCATGATCCCCGGCGGCGGCAGCCGCGAGCCGATGGACGAAGCGCGCCTCCACGATCGCCGCAACAAGGTCCACATGAAGGGCCAAGACATCTTCAAAGCCGCGGTGAGAAACTTGTATTCTGCAAGTCAGGATCTCGTCGATTCCTGCGGTTTGACGAACGACCAGGTCGACTGGGTCGTCCCGCACCAAGCGAACATCCGCATCATCGATCAGGTGACTGCGCGCGCGAATTATCCGAAGGAGAAGGTCCTCTCGAACATCGACCGCGTCGGCAACACGTCGAGCGCATCGATTCCGATCCTCCTCGACGAGCGCATCCGCGACGGCACGATCAAGACGAACGACTTGGTCCTCATGTGCGCGCTCGGCGCGGGCGTCTCGTGGGGCGCCGCGCTCGTCAGGGTTTGAACGCGGTCTTCGCGACGCGCACGACGTACGCGGGATCGACGCCGTAGACGAACGTGTCGTCGATCAGCACGCGGCGTGGGCCGTAGTAGCGAAGCGACGCGAGATCGAGCTCCGACGCGGTCTGCGTGCTCGGCCCTGCGAGGTCGACGCGCTCGAGGGCCATGCCTTGGACCCACGTCGTGGTTCCGGAGTTGTTGTTCGAAATCTGGCTCGAAACCTTCGCGACGTACGCGTGGTCCTTGTCGATCGCGAGCCCCATGCACGAGAACGCGGTCGTTTGGAAAATCAGCGTGCCCGCGGCCCAGATCGAGCAACCCGCTCCGAGCGTCGTCGCGGACCACGCGAGCGTCGTCCCGTTCGTCGCGAGACCAGCCGCGACGCCGTTCGAAACGTTCATGACGAGCGACGACGTCGACAGATCGAGCGGAGCTTGCATCACCTTTCCCGGCTCGGGCCCCGCGACCCAGTAGATGTGGGTCGCGTCGGCGGCGAGCAAGTGGCGCGAGAGCGTCATCACGAACGACGGGCCCGAGACCGTGCTGGTCGTTTGCGCGGCGAGATCGACTCGCACGATCGATCCATTGACCACGTTGCTCTGGATGCCGCCGTCGCTGCCGCCAGTGCTCGGCCAGTTGGACTCGTCCGGATCCGAAAACCCCTGCCCCTGGTCTGCGTTGATGAAATAAAAGCCGCCACCCGCGAGCACGGCGCCGCCGAGGTTTCCGCCAGAGCTCACGTTGAGCACGAACCCACCGAGGTCGTGGACGATCGGTTGACCGTTCGATGTGACGAGGATCACGCCGCCATCCGAGAGCGCGCTGAGCTGACCATCCGTTGCCGTGGGCTCATCGTGGAGGTCGGTGACGCCACCGTCGCCAAAATCGCCGACCTCGATGCGCACGGTGTTGCTCGCGCCGGCCGGGTCGTTCTTGAAGCGAGCGATGAATGCTTGGCCGTTCGCGATCGCGACGTCGGTGATGTTCTCGTCGATGCACGGCTGATTGCCGTTGCATTGCGTGATGTCCACGCCGAGCACGCCATTCACCGGTCCCGACGTGATCACGTCGGCCGACGAGCACGCGCCGAGCGCAATCAAAAGATGAGGGACGTACGAATTCCGAAGAGTAGCCATGCGTAGCTCACGCCGTGATCGTTGGTGTTGATGGGTGGAGTGACGTTGCCGCTGTCGTTGTGAGGTTTCTCGTCTGCGACGATCGTTCCGATGACGGAGGCGAAGCCGCCGACGCTCCAGCGCCGGTTCTTCGTGAGTGGCCGATAATCGAGCCCGATGCGCCCGCCCGCGTCGACGCCCGGCGAGAAGATCGTCGTCGACGTCGTCTGCGACGTGAGCGGATCGTACGAATCGTACTGGGACATCCCGAATCGAAAGCCGCCCTCGATCGAGACGTACGGATCGAATCGCCCGCGCGGCATGAAGTGAATCGCAAACTGCAAGCCCGGCTTCACGAAGAGGCACGCCTTGAACGCGTAGCGCGCGTCGATCGGGCTCGCCGGATCGCGCGGATAGAACGAGCCGCAGTTGTTCGACGGATCGATCGTGCCGAGATCGACGATGAACCCGACCTGCGTCGTCCACCCCGGCTTCACGCCGATCTCGAGACGAAAATCGTAGAACGCCGCGCCGTCCGCGTTGAGCTTCGCGCCCGGCCCCATCGAGAACGCGATCTCGCCGCCGGGCGACCACGGCTTCGGCGGTGGCGCGACGTAGACCGTCGTCGACCCCTGCTCGTGCTCGAGTGGCACGTCGATCGTGCGCGACTCGTCGTCGGTGATCACGATCTCGCTCTGGTATGGCCGCATGCCCGCCGCGACGACGCGCAGCGTGTGACCGCCGCTCTTCACCTTCGCTTCGTAGCGGCCGCGACCGACGCTCGCGCGATCGAGAAAAATTTCCGCGCCTGGCAGTGTGGAGACGAGGATGTGACCTTCGTGAACGCGCGCCTCGAGCTTCACGTCGAGCTTCGCCGTCGCGCTCCCGCCGACGGGGACCTGCTGCTCGAAATCCTTGAAGCCGTCTTTGCGTACGACGATCTTCCGCGACCCGATGTCGACGACGACGGGCTTGGTTAGTGGCGACTTACCGATGGAAACGTCGTCGACGAGCACCTCGGCGTCGGGCTCCGTGACCGTGATCGTCAGCTTGACGGTGAACGAGTCGATCGTGTCGAGGAGGGATTTGGCGTCCGCGCGATCTTGCTCCGTGAGCGTCGCGCCGCCCTTCTCGAGGTAATCGCGCACGAGCTGCTCGGTGCGCGCGTAGTGGCGTTGGCTCTTCTCGCAAGCCGCCATGTTCCAGAGGAGCCGTGGGTCGTTCGACAAATCGTATGCGGCTTTGAATTTGATCTCCGCGCCCGCGTAGTCGCCATCGTCGAGGAGGAGGCGCGCAGCGACGTATGCGGCCTTTGCGTCGCCCGTCAGCGTGTCGGCGAGGCCCTTGCGTGCCTGGGCGAACGTGGTGCTTGCGAAGAGAACGATGAGAGCCGCGAGCCCAAAACGCACGAACAAGACGCGAAGACGCACGAAGCCATCATACTCAATGTCCGAACTGAACGCCGAGAGAAGGTCCGATGAAGAACTGCGGGCCGTGCAAGATCCTCCAGCCGCGCGGCTGCGTCTGCGGATCGGCGTTGAAATACTGGGCTGGGATGCCCGGCGTGTTGTCCGGTCCGATGACGACGTCGGGCGGGATCTCGAGGTACCAATCGATCGCGAGGAAGAACTTCGCGCCGGGCGTTCGCCCGACGAGCAAGCCGATGTCGCCCGCGAGCGCGAACGCGGTGTATCCGGGAGAGAAGTTGCCTCCGCTCTGACAGCACTCCGCGTTTCCTTGCGAGCTCGGTTGCAGGCCCGCGATGGACTTGATCGGAGTCCCCCCCGACCCGATGAACGCATGCGGCCCCGCGCCGAGCGCGACGCCGCCCGTCACGCGCACGTGCTCGGCTTTGCTCGTCGCGCGAGGGCCGACGCCGAAGAACCCGCCGAGTGTCCCGTCGGAAATTTCGAAGAGCTCCTGGCCGTTTGCATCACGCGCGATATCGCGCGTGCGCACCGTGAAGATGACCGACCCGACGAACTCGAGCGCAAACCAATCGAACGAATATCCGATGTTCCACTTGTACGTCTCCGAGAACATGATCGTGTCTTGCTTGACGGTTCCCGGAACGCCTTGCGGAAGCGAGTAGCCCGTGCCGAAACCGAACGTGAACGGAAACGTCATGCGCGCGTAGACGCCGCGAAAGTCGGTTCGGCGCGTGGGCGCGACGGGCGTCTCGACGTGCGTCGCAGAGGCGACCGGCGAGAGCGGGACGTCGATGGTCCGCTTCTCGTCGTCCGCGACGACGAGCTCGGTTTGATATGGCTGCATGCCTTCGGCGACGACGCGCAGCGTGTGACCGCCGCTCGAGACCTTGCGCTTGACGGACCCGACTCCGATTTCGGTGCTGTCGAGGAAGATGTGCGCGCTCGGCGACGACGTGATCGTCATCTCGCCTTCGTGCACTTCGGGTTTGAGCGCGATGTCGACGCTCGCGTCTTTGCTCCCGCCGAGCGCCTGCGTGACGGTCGCTTCGATGAACCCCGTTTTGCGCACGACGATCTTGCGCGTGCCGAGATCCACGACGATCGGCGCCGTCAGCGGTGACTTGCCGACGGATGCATCGTCGACGAAAATCTCCGCGCCCGCTTCGTTCACGCGAATCGTCAGCGCAACGGTGAACGGCTCGATCGCATCGAGGAGCGCTTTCGCTTCGGCGCGATCGGTGTCCGTGAGGATCGGCGCTTGCGCGTATTGCTTCACGAGCGCGACCGCGCGCGCGTAGTGACGCTCCTGCTTCTCGCACGCCGCGATGTTCCACAAGAGTCGCGCATCGCTCGACTGATCGAACGCGCCTTTGAACTTGATCGCCGCGCCTGCGAAATCGCCGTCCGCGAAGAGCAGCTTGCCGGCTTCGTAGTCCGCTTTCGCTTGTCCCGTGAGCGAATCGGAGAGCGACTTGGGTCCGGCGACGACGGGCGGTTTCGTTCGCGCGTTCTGCGCCGCCGCGTCGACGGTGAGGAGGCTCAGCGCGAGACCCACACACGCACGGATGGATCTCAGTTGCATGCGTTTCCGTTGCCTTGGTCGACGCACGTGCGCATGCAATCTTCGGCGTCGAACCCGTCGCACCAGCACGCAGGCGCGAGGATCGTGGGCGACGACGTCTGGGGACATCCGCATTTCACGAAGCACGCGCTGCACACGTCCACCGAGCCGGAGCACACTTGGGAAGTGGTCGCGTCGATGACCTCGATGATGAAATCGCCGAACAACGCCGCGTTCACTTGCGGTTGAATGGCGTAGAGGCGTTGGGGCGACGTGCTCGTCGAGCCGCCTGCGAGTGAGTTGGGGTTGCTCGAGATCGGCAAGTGAATGAACACGCGCGGCGGCTGTGCGAAGTAGCCGGATTGCTTTAGCTCGAACTCGTAGGAGATCGCCTTCCAGAGCTGCGCCGTTTGACCGGCGTCGGCGATTGCTTGAAGCGCAACCGCGTACGACGTGCCAAACCAGTTTCCTTGGTTCGTCGTCTCGCTCACGACGGTCGGCTTCGCACCGACGAGCACATACGTCGGGACGACGAATGCGCCCGCGGGGATCCGCACGTGAAAGAAACCATCGCTCGATGTCGCGGTGCCGCCGGATGAATCGATGAGCGTTTGCGTGAGGTTCGACGAGACGTCTCCCGCCACGAACGAATCGACGCCCGCGGCGTCGAAGCCCGCATCGCTCGGCTCGTACCCTCCCCACGTACATGCGACGCACGCCCCGCACGCAGCCACCGCGAACGACCTCATTTGCGCGATGCTATGCACCGCACCGACACACGTCGAGCATCCGCGCGGTCGAGCGCGATCCGTAGCGCTCTTCGTTCACTCCGCATAAGATCGTCGTTCCATGTCGAACCCGGACGCACCCGTCGAGGTCGGACAGATCCTCGCGGGGAAGTACCGCATCGATCGCGTGCTCGGTGCGGGCGGGATGGGCGTCGTGGTCGCTGCAACGCACGTGCATCTCGATCAACGCGTCGCGATCAAGTTTCTCCTCCCCGCGGCGCTCGCCAACGCGGACGTCGTCGCGCGGTTTCAGCGCGAGGCGCGCGCCGCGGTGAAGATTCAGAGCGAACACGTCGCGCGCGTCATCGACGTCGGCACGCTCGAGAGCGGCGCGCCGTACATGGTGATGGAATACCTCGAGGGCGTCGATCTCTCGCAGCGCATCGCCGAAGAGCGCACGCTGCCGGTCGCCGACGTCGTTCGCTTCGTGCTCGAAGCGTGCGAAGCGCTCGCCGAAGCGCACGCCGCCGGCATCGTTCACCGCGATCTGAAGCCCGCGAATTTGTTCCTCGCGCGCCGCGCCGACAAAACGTCGATGGTCAAAGTCCTCGACTTCGGCATCTCCAAATCGAACGTCGCGGGCAGCGGCGGGATCACGAGCACGCAAGCGGTGATGGGCTCGCCTTATTACATGTCGCCCGAGCAGCTGATGAGCGCGAAGCACGTCGATCATCGCGCCGACATTTGGTCGCTCGGGATCGTCCTCTACGAAGCGCTCGTCGGAACGCCGCCGTACGTCGGCGACACGATGCCCGAGATCGTCGCGCAGATTCTCCAAGCGGGCGCGCCGAGCGTGCGCGCGAAGCGACCAGACGTGCCCGCCGAGCTCGACGCGATCGTCGCGCGATGTTTGTCGAAGGATGCGAGCACGCGATACCGCGACGTCGCCGAGCTCGCCACCGCGCTCGTGCCGTTCTCGGCGGATGGCGCGCGCTCGATGGAACGGATCTCGCGCGTGCTCGGAAGCTCGGTGCGCCCGCCGTCGCCGTCGATCAGCGGCGCGGAGCCCGCGGTGACGTCGGACGCGCGCGGCGGGACGGTCGCGATGCCGCGCGCAGCATCGATCTCGAATCCCGCGCAATCGGCGTGGGGCGCGACGCAAGCGGGCATCCCGCGAAAGAGCAACGCGTGGATGTTCATCGCGGGCGGCGTGGGTGTCGTGGCGATCGGCGCGATCGGCGTCGTCGCGTGGAGCTCGAGCTCGAAACCGAAAGACGCGGCGCCAGCGTCGGGTGTGGTGGTTTCGGTCGAAGCCACGTCGTCCGCGTCGCTGCCGTCGATCCCAGTCCCACCGAGCGCGACGATCGCGATCGCCACGGCAACCGCGAGCGCTGCGCTCCCACCGACCATCGACACGACGCCGGTCCACGTCGCGGGCATCAAACCGACGAAACCGTCCGCGTCCGTCGCGGCGACCAAACCCACCGTGACCGCCAGCGCGCAACCCGCCGTCACCGCGCAGCCCACACAAACCGCGCAGAGCTCGCTACACATGGGAATCAAATGACGGTAAACGCCTTGCCATGAAGGTTGCGTGGGTGTTCCCCGGTCAAGGCTCGCAGTCGGTGGGGATGGGCAGAGAGATTTTCGCGGAGTCCGCCGCCGCGCGTGACGTGCTCGCGCGCGCCGATGCCGCACTGGGCGATCCCATTTCGAAAATCATCGCGGAAGGTCCGGAAGAAACGCTCACGCTCACCGCGAACACGCAGCCTGCGATCGTCACGGTGTCGTGCGCGGTGCTCGCTGCGCTTCGCGAGCGCGTTCCGTCGCTCGCGCCGCCCGCGTTTTCGGCGGGTCACTCGCTCGGCGAGTACTCCGCGCTCGTCGCTGCGTCGGCGATGTCGCTCGAAGACGCGGTGCGCCTCGTGCGCGCGCGCGGCCGCGCGATGCAAGAAGCCGTTCCGCCCGGCGAAGGCGCGATGGCCGCGGTCATGGGCCTCGACCCCGCGAAGGTGGAAGGCGTCTGCAAACGCGCGGCGCAGGATCAAGTCGTCTCGCCCGCGAACTTCAACGCGCCGGGCCAAGTCGTCATCGCGGGACACGCGGCGGCCGTCGCGCGTGCCGGTGAAATCGCCTCGTCCGAAAAAGGCCGCGTCATCCCGCTCAAAGTGAGCGCGCCGTTTCATTGCGCGCTCATGGCGCCCGCCGCGCGCGTCGTCGCGACCGAGCTCGACAAAGTCGCGATCGCGCCGCTCGCATTTCCGGTCATCGCGAACGTCGACGCCAAACCCAACGTCGATCCTACGCGCGTGAAGGAGCTCCTCGTGCGCCAAGTCGACGGCCCCGTGCGTTGGGAAGCATCCGTCCGCGCGATGGCCGACGCAGGCGTGACGCACGTGCTCGAGATCGGCCCCGGCAAAGTGCTCGCGGGCCTCATCAAGCGCATCGCGAAGGAGCTCAAGGTGCTCAGCGTCGGTGACGCCGCTGCGCTTGCAGAGGTTCCGTCGTTCCTCTCGTCTTGAGCGTTCGCAGCGCCGCTGAAGCTGCGTTTTCTTTTTCACAGCGGAGTTCGGCTTGCGGGTCCTTGCGTTCGCGAGTAGAAAAGCGCGGCTTTGTTCCGGATCGACGGAAAAATCGCACTCGTCACGGGCGGCTCGCGCGGCATCGGGCGCGCTTGCGCCGAAGTGCTCGCCGAGCAGGGCGCGACGGTCGTCGTCAACTACGTGAAGGGCGAAGCCGCCGCGCGCGAAGTGGCCGACGCCATCGTGGCAAAAGGCGGCAAAGCGGAGATTTCCGGGTTCGACGTGTCCGACACGAAAGCCACCGAAGCCGCCATCGACGCGATCATCAAGAAGCACGGCAAGCTCGACGTGCTCATCGCGAACGCCGGCATCGCCATCGACGGGCTTCTCCTCCGCGTGAAGGACGAAGACCTCCAGCGCCTCTTCGACACGAACGTCCGCGGCGCGCTCACGTGCGCCCGCGTCGCGATGAAGAGCATGATGCGCAGCAAAAACGGGCGCATCGTCTTCATGTCGTCGGTCATCGGCGAGATGGGCAACATCGGCCAAACCGCCTACGCGGTGACGAAGGCCGCGCTCCTCGGCGCGACGAAATCGATCGCGCGCGAATACGCGTCACGAAATGTCACGGTCAACGCCATCGCTCCCGGCTTCATCGACACGGAGATGACCTCCACGATGAACGCGGAGATGAAGAGCGCCGTGCTCAACATGATTCCGCTCGGACGCACGGGCACGGCGCGTGAAGTCGCCGCGGCGTGTGCGTTTCTGGCGAGCGACGAATCCGCTTACGTCACTGGACAAGTCCTCCGCGTCAACGGTGGGATGTACGTTTGAATGAGAACCTGATACGAGGCACGCATGGCTCAGGACATCGCCAGCGAAGTCAAGCGCATCATCAAAGAGCAGCTCGACGTCGACGAAAAAGACATCAAACCGGAATCCACGTTCATCGACGATTTGGGCGCTGATTCGCTCGGTCTCGTCGAGCTCGTGCTCGCGTTCGAAGAGGCCTTCGAGATCGACATCCCCGACGAGGACACGGAGAAGATCCGCACCGTCCAGGATGCCGTCGACTACATCGAGAAGAACGCGAAGAAGAAGTAAGGTTCGCGGGCGCATGGAACGCGTCGTCATCACAGGAATTGGGCTCGTCACTCCCGTCGCGATCGGTCGCGAAGAGTCTTGGCGCGCCCTTCTCGCGGGCAAGAGCGGCATCGCGCCGATCACCTTGTTCGACACGACGCAGTTCCGCGTGCGATTCGCGGGCGAGATCAAGAATTGGGATCCGCTCGCGTTCATCGAGAAGAAGAAGCTCAAAGAGATGGATCGCTTCATCGAGTTCGCCGTGGGCGCGGCGAAGATGGCGATCGAAGACTCCGGGTTGGTCTTGACGGACGAAGAGAAGAACGAAGCGGGTTGCTTCATCGGCTCCGGCATCGGCGGGCTCGCGACGCTCGAAAAAGCGAAGCAGACACTCATCGACAAGGGCCCGAGCCGCCTCTCGCCGTATTCGATCCCCGGTCTCATCGGGAACATGGCCGCGGGCCAAGTCTCGATGGCGCACGGCCTCCGCGGTCCGTCGTACTGCAACACGAGCGCATGCTCGAGCGGCGCGCACGCGCTCGGTGAAGCGGCCGAGTGGATTCGTCGCGGCAAATGCCAAGTGATGGTGACGGGCGGCGCGGAAGCGACGGTCACGCCCGTCGGCATCGGAAGCTTCGAAGCGATGATGGCGCTCTCGAAGCGCAACGACGCGCCCGAAAAAGCGTCGCGCCCGTGGGACAAAGGCCGCGACGGATTCGTCTGCGGCGAGGGCTCGGGCATCATGGTGATCGAGTCGCTCACGCGCGCGAAGAAACGCGGCGCGAAGATTTACGCGGAGGTCACCGGCTACGGCGCATCGAGCGACGCGTACCACCTCACGCAACCCGCACCGAACGGCGAAGGCGCACAGCGCTCGATGCGGATGGCGCTCAAAGACGCGGGCGTGAATCCGGACCAAGTCGATTACGTGAACGCGCACGGCACGTCGACTCCCGTCGGCGACGTCGAAGAGTCGCGCGCGATCGAAGCGGTGTTCGGCGAGCACGCGCGCTCGAAGAAACTTTGGGTGAGCTCCACGAAATCGATGACGGGCCACTTGCTCGGCGCGGCCGGCGCACTCGAGAGCGCGATCTGCGCGCTCGCGATCCGCGACGGCAAAGTCCCGCCGACGATCAACCTCGACGACGTCGACCCCGCGTGCGTCCTCGATTACGTCGCGCACGAGGCGCGCGATCGCAAGCTCGCGCACGTCGTGAACAACTCCTTCGGCTTCGGCGGAACGAACTGCAGCCTGGTCCTCTCGCGCTTCGAGTGACCAGATGAAGTGCCCATTTTGTGCGCACCTCGAGAGCAAGGTCATCGACTCGCGGCTCGGGACCGCGGGTGACGTCACCCGCAGGCGGCGCGAATGCGAGAAGTGCGCGCGGAGGTTCACCACGTACGAGCGCGTCGAGGACGTGCTCCCGCTCGTCGTGAAGAAAGACATGCGGCGCGAGCCGTTCGATCGCCAGAAGCTCCTCGGCGGAATTCGCAAGGCGTGCGACAAGCGCGCCATCGCGCACGAGAAGCTCGAGGCGCTCGTCGATTCGATCGAGCGCGAGCTCGTCGAGAGCGGCGAGCGCGAGGTCTCCGCGGACAAGCTCGGCGAGCTCGTCATGCTCCGCCTGCGCGATCTCGACGAAGTCGCGTACGTGCGCTTCGCGAGCGTGTACCGCTCGTTCCGCGACATCGCCGAGTTCCAGAAAGAGCTCGACAAGATCGCCGAGAACAAGAAGGAAAGTGATCGGCCGAAGCCCCTATGACCGATCTAGCGGAAGACGAAAAATGGATGGCGCGCGCGATCGAGCTCGCGCGCGGCGGTCGTCCGTCTCCGAACCCGCACGTCGGCGGCGTCGTCGTGAAGGACGGCGCGATCGTCGGCGAGGGATTCCACGAGCGCGCCGGCGCCGATCACGGCGAGGTCGCCGCGATCAAAAACGCAAAAGGAAAAACGAAGGGCGCGACGCTCTACGTGAACCTCGAGCCGTGCAACCACACCGGTCGCACGCCGCCGTGCACCGACGCGATCTTGAAGGCGGGCATCACGCGCGTCGTCGTCGGTTGCAACGATCCGAATCCACACGTCGAAGGCGGCGGCATCGCGCGTCTCCGCGAGTCGGGCGTGACCGTGACGACCGGCGTGCGCGAAGCCGAGTGCGAAGCGCTCATCGCGCCGTGGACGAAATTCGTGACACGCGGCGTCCCATACGTGTCACTCAAGCTCGCGCTGTCGCTCGACGGGCGCATCGCGACGCGCACGGGTGCGTCGCGATGGGTGACAGGGCCCGATGCGCGCGCACGCGTTCACGCGCTCCGCGCGGCGAGCGACGCAATCGCCGTCGGCATCGGAACCGTGTTGGCGGACGATCCGCGCCTCACCGTGCGCGACGCGCCGCTGCTCACGCAAGGTGCGAACCCGACGCGCGTCGTCTTCGACACGAAGCTCCGCACGCCGACGGGCTCGCGCCTCGTGCAAACCGCCGCCGAGACGCCGACGATCATCCTCACGAGCACCGACGCGCCGTTCGACGCGGAAGAGCAGCTCAAGGAGCACGGCGTCGAGGTGATGCGCACGAGCGTGAGCGCCGAAGGTCGCATCGACGTCCACGCGGCGATGAACGCGCTCGCCGAACGCGGCATCGTCACGCTCATGGTCGAAGGCGGCGCGGAGCTCGCGGGATCGTTCCTCGCGACGCGCGTGACGGACGAGCTCCACGCGTTCATCGCGCCCATCTTGCTCGGCCCGCGCGGCCGCCCCGGCGCGGTCGATTGGGCCGGCCCCGACATCCCCGCGAAGGCCCCGCGCATCCTGAGCCCGACGTGGGAGCTCGTCGGTAACGACGCGCACGTCTTCGGACGTCTCGCGTATCCCGAAGAATGAGTTAAACTGGGAAGCACCGAACGTGATCCGCACGATCCTCCACTACCCAGACGCGCGTCTTCGCGAAAAAGGCGTCCGCATCGACGTCGTCACGGACGAGGTGCGACAGCTCGTCGACGACATGGCCGAGACGATGTACGCGGCGCCAGGCGTCGGTCTCGCAGCGACGCAGATCGGCGAAGCGGTCCAGCTGTTCGTCGTCGACACGGCGGAAGAGGGCGCGCCGAGCGATTTTCCGCGTCTTCATCAATCCGGAGATCATCGAGCGCGAAGGCGAGCTCACGTGGAACGAGGGCTGCCTCAGCTTTCCCGGCGTGAACGAAGAGATCGAGCGCGCCGCCAAAGTGCGCGTGCGCGCGCTCGGCCGTGACGGCAAACCGTTCGAGCTCGAAGCCGAAGGCTTGCTCGCCGTCGCGATCCAGCACGAGTACGATCACTTGCAAGGCGTGCTGATGATCGACCACATGGGCCCGCTGAAGAAGCGCATGACGCACAAGAAGATGCTCAAGCGCGCCGACGACTCGGCGTCCGCCGAATAGCGTGACGAGCTTCTACACGCGCGCAACCTGCTCCGGCGCCTCCGGCGCCGGAGGTTCGCGCTACGTCGCGAGTGCGTCCACGGTGGGACCGTGGGATCCGAAGCTCGAGCACGGAAGTCCAGTCGCCGCGCTCCTCGCGACGCGCATCGAAAAAGAATTGGTGACGCGCGCCGGAATGCGCATCGCGCAGTTCTCGATGGACTTCTTGAGCCCGGTTCCCGTCGCGACGCTCGACGTGTCCGTGTCGATCGCGCGGCCCGGGAAAAAGATCGAGCTGTGGAGCGCGACCGCCGCGGTGGATTCGCGCGTGTGCGCCCGCGCGAGCGCGTGGGTTCTTCAAACGACGACGACAGCCCGAGCCGATCGCAATCCCGAGGTGCGCCTCGATGATCCCGTGCCGCCGATGCCCGCGACCGCCGCCTCGACGTATTTCGAAGCGGTCCCGCGTTTTGGTTACGGCGACGCGCTCGAGTGGCGATTCGCCGAAGGCGCGTTCACGGAGCTCGGCCCCGCGACGATCTGGTCGCGCTTGAAAGTGGGCATCGTCGAGGGCGAGCCCGTCTCGCCGCTCGCGCGCGCGCTCGCGATGGTCGACTCCGCGAACGGCATCAGCGCGGAGCTCGACGTGCGCACGCACCTCTTCGTTCCGGTGAACCTCACCGTCTCGATGACGCGCGAGCCCGAAGGCGAATGGGTCGGCATGCGCGCCGTCACGTCCCTCTCGAGCGACGGCGTCGGCACTTCGCGAGCGCGCCTCTTCGACGCGCGCGGCACGATCGGCCGAGCGCTCCAGACGCTCTTCGTCGAGAAGAGGTGATCGCCATGGCGGCGAATCGATGTCCGTGTCACTCGGGGAAACGGTACGCGGACTGCTGCGGACCGATTCATCGCGGCGCACGCGCGGCAACGGCGCCCGAGGAGCTCATGCGCGCGCGTTACTCCGCATTCGCGCGCGGCGAGGTCCAGTTCCTCGCCGACACGCTCTGCGCGGATCACGCCGATCGCACCGAGCGCGCCGCGGGCGACTACCGCCGCGCGCGCGAAAATTCTCGGTTCCTCGATCTGTGCATCATGCACACATCGATGGACGGCGACGTCGGCGAAGTCCTCTTCTACGCGCGCATCTTCGAGCACGGACGCGATTGCTCGTTCGTCGAGCTCTCCGGTTTCGTGCGCGAAGCCGGCGCGTGGAAATACGCGAGCGGTCTCCTCGTCGAAACGAAAGACTTGCCTCCAAACCCTCGCGCGATGACACGCGAGCAAGTCCTCGAGCATCACAAACGCTGATGACCGCGCTCTCGGTTCTCGACCTCTCGCTGATCTCATCGGGCCGTTCCGCGCATGATGCGCTCGAGAACACGCTCGACCTCGCGCGCCACGCCGAGTCGCTCGGTTACGTGCGCTACTGGCTCGCGGAGCATCACAACGCGGGCGGCCTCGCGAGCTCCGCGCCCGAGATCGTCATTGGCCAAGTCGCGCGCACGACGAATCGGATTCGCGTCGGCGCGGGCGGCATCATGCTGCCGAATCACACGCCGCTCAAAGTGGCGGAGCTCTTTCGCGTGCTCTCGGCATTTTTTCCGAAGCGGATCGATCTCGGGATCGGGCGCGCGCCGGGGACCGATCCGCGCACCGCGCGCGCGCTTCGTCGCAACGCGCCCGAGACGGACTTCGGTGCGTCGCTCGACGAGCTCGTCGCATACCTCGACGAAGACGGCGGGCCGCGTGGCCCGTTCGCCGGCACGACCATCGCCATTCCGATCGGCGTCGCACCGCCGCCGATCTTCGTGCTCGGCTCGAGCGACGGCGGCGTCGGATTCGCCACGAAGCGCGGACTTCCCTTCGCGTTCGCGCACCACATCAATCCGGACGACGCGATCGTGACGATGCGCCGCTACAAGGACGAGTTCCAACCGAGCGCGCGAACCGCGAAGCCCTACGCCATCCTCGCGGTCTCGGTGACCACGGCGAAGACGCGCGAAGAGCTCGCGCCGCTCGAACGGTGCGTCGCACTCGGGAGCCTTCGCTTCGCGCAGGGCCTCCGCGATCTTCCGTTTCCGAGCGAAGACGAGGCGCGTGTCCATGCGTTCGACGCCGACGACGAAGCGCTCTCGCGCGCGGTGATGAAATCGCGCCACTTCGTCGGCACGATCGACGAGGTGACGCGCGATCTCCGCGCGCTCGTCCAAGCCACGCGCGCAGACGAGCTCATGATCATGTCCCACGCGCACGATCACGCGAAGCGCAAGAACGTCTACACGCTGCTCGCTAACGCGATTTCTTGAACAGGTTCGTGTCGACGCGGACGCCGCGCATGGCGAACTCGTTGACGACGCGCGGGACCACGCCCGTCGCGATGTGGCTCTCGCCGCCCGCGCCATCGGACGCGAGGAAGATGTCTCGCGAGACGATGCCCTTCGGATCCGCGCCTGCGAGCTCCGCCACGCGCGCGACGCGATGACGTCCGTCGGGGAGCATGTGGATCTCGACGGCGATGTCGAACGCTTCACCGAGGAGATCGCGCGCGGCGTCGCTCGCGAGCCCCGGTCGCGCCATGAGGAGCTGACCGCAGAGACGCGAGAGGCCTTGTCGCAAAGAAGGTGCGCTCACCGCGGCGAGCACGCCCTCCGAGCCCTCCCCGATCGCTTCGAGCACCGCGAGCGCGAGAGGTCCGCCCATGTTGCCGACGACGAGACGCTCCGGACGCATGCGCGCAGCAGCGCGCACTTGCGCCTCCGCGGTCATCCCTGCGGATGCCGCGAGACGAAGCACCTGACCGTGCGCGATGCCGAACTCTTCTTCGTCTTGAAGCACGACGCAGCGATCGCCTGGCGTCCCGCTCGCGACGAGCGCGCCGAGGAACATCGCCGATGCGCTCGGCGTCGAGCCACACACGAGGACGTTCGCGCGCGCTTGGAGACAACCTTCGAGGAACGTCGCCATCGCGCGAGACACGGCCGAGAGGCGCACGAAGTCTTCGAGCGACATCTCGATCTTGCGACGCTTGCGCACGACGAGCGCGTTCGCCGCCGCAGCTGGCGGACGAAACGCGAGCATGTGCGCGCCGCGCGCGAGCCGGCGATCGATGAAGGCTTCGTCGGGCCGCGCGGGTTGTCCCGATGTGGCCGCGAGCCGGTCGATCGCGCGACCGAGCGCAGCGTCGCTCGTGTAGCTCGAATCGGCGAGCACGACCGCGCCCGCGCGCACCGCGACGACTTGATCGTGACGGAAGCAGAACACCTCCGCGACCTCGTCGTCTTCGAGCAGCGGACCGACCGCGCCAAACCCCGTGAGCTCGCGGATCGCGTCCGCCTTCACGGCTTCGATGTCGACGTCTCCGGGCACGTCGCCGTCGTCCTTCATCGACTTCGCTTGATCGGCCGCGAGCTTCTCGATGCGCGAGATCACGTCGGGCGAGAGCTGCGCGCTTCGAAGGATCGATGCGTCGTCGAGCGCTTCGACGATGTTGTCGACGAGCGAGCCGAGCGCGAGCCTGCGTCCCACTTGCTGCGGGGTCTCGCGCGGCGGAAGCCGCGAAGGCGCAGAGCTCGGTTGCGACGGGCGCGGCGCGGGTGGCATCGACGGCGGCCGACCTTGTTGTTGCAACTGGACTTGCGGCCCAGGGGTCCCCGCTTGCGGGGAAAGCCCAATGGGCGTGCCACCACCCATCGCCATCGTGCCACGCAGCCCTGCGCTTCCGAGCGTCGGAACGCGCGGCGGCGCGGGCACGCGATTGTTCGGTCCCTGCTGCTGCTGCTGTTGCTGTTGTTGCTGCTGTTGCATGCCGCCATCGGACGACTCGTCCGGATCGCGCTCGAGCGGATAGTGACTGACGCCTTGCGAATCGCCGGCGCCCGGTCGCGGCTGACCTTGCGGAAGCGGAGGCATCGCGCCGGGAAAACGTTGCACGGGCATCGCGCCTGGCGTTGGCATTCCACCGAGTTGGTTTTGCGGAATCGGCGGCATGCCCGGCGGCATCTGACCCTGCATCTGCTGCGGCGGTGGCGCGGGCGACGTCATCATCGGCTGCGGTGCTGGCATCACCGGCGGTCCGAGCGGCGTGCCTGCTGGCGCGCCTTGCGGCGGCATCGGCATTGGCGGTTGCGGCATCGGCGGCTGCGGCATCGGCGCTTGCTGCGGCATCATCGGCGGTGGCGCGCCCATTCCACCCATCGGTTGCGGCGGCGCCATCTGCGGTTGATCTGGCGGCGGCGGCTCGCCTTCGGTCGTCGCGACGCCACCCCCATCGATGCGCAAAATGAAATCGCCGATGTAGATCTTGTCGCCTTCGCGAACGATCGTCGCTTGCGCGATCTTGCGGCCGTTGACGTACGTGCCGTTCGTGCTCTTGAGATCGGTGACGATGAACCGACCGTCACGATAAAGGAGCCGCGCGTGGTGCTTGGAGACGTTCCCTTTCGGGAGCATCAAGTCGTTGCCCTGAACGCGGCCGACGTTGATCTCGTTTTTGTCGAACGTCTCCCGCCGCTCGGCGCCGCCTTTTTCACTGATGACGATCGTGAACATATTTGTTCACGCGCGATTGTGCTGGGGTGGTGCCTCGAGTGTCAATGTAACTGCGCACTTTCCGCATCCCACCGAGACCGAAGCGGTCAGCGCGAGCGTTTCTCTTTGACTTCTTCCGCGACCATCCCGAGGAGCTCTCCCACGATCGCCACGACGGCCTGCTCGTCGTAACCGTTCGCGCGGAGCTCGCGATAAATGCTCTTCGCGAGAATGCTGTGCGTCCGCGGATCGCGACTGCTGCTGGGGCCGAGGCTGGCCGGAATCGACATCGCCATGCGCCCGCATCCATCAACATGCGTGCCAGCTCGCGCGACTCGAATTCGCCGTGTTTTTCGCTGCAGATGCGAACGCGCGTTTCCATTCCGCGGTCGCGACGCGAAGCCGCCTTCGCGCCCGAGATGTAGTAGGGTCTGCCGCGGTGAAGAAGAACTGGCTCGAGCCCGAGTCGAAGCGAAGGCGCCTTTTGCTCGCGCTCGCCGTCTACGCCGTCGTCACCGCCGCCATGGCGATCGTCGCGGGACCTCAGCGGCTCACGGAGCACACCGCATACAACCACTACGCGCAGCTCGCGGACGCGTGGGCGCATGGCCATCAGGACCTCTACAAAGGTCCCGCGCCGTACTCGCAGATGAACGACTTCGGCCGCTACCCGCCGAACGCGCCGAACGCGAAGTGGTACATCACGTTCCCTCCGTTCACGGCGATGCTCATGTTCCCGTTCGTCGCGCTCGCGGGCAGCGCGGAGAATTTCCAAGACGGGCAGTTCATGATCTGGCTGAGCGGCATCGCGCCGGCCTTTTTGTTTTTGGTGCTCGAGAAATTCCGGCGGAAGGAAATCTCGTCGCGCAGCGAGCGCGAAAACATTTTCTTCGCGCTGCTCTACGCGTTCGGCACCGTCTACTTCTTCACCGCGGTCGAGGGCACGACGTGGTTCGCGCACCACATCATCTGCGCGGCGCTCCTCGCGATCTATTTGCTCTTCGCGATCGACGCGGACAAGCCGTGGCTCTGCGGGCTCATGATGGGCTTCATCTTCCTCACGCGACCGCACGTGCTGCTCGCGTCGACGTTCTTCGTCTTCGAGGCGATACGTGTATCCTGCAAGGAAGGCCTCGTCACCGAAGGCAAGCTCCTTGATCGCATCGAGGCGACGTGGGTGCGCGTCGACAAGCCCGCCTTCTTCCGAAAGATCCTCCTCTTCGCGATCCCGGTCGCCGCGTGCCTTCTGTTCGCGACGTGGATGAACTACGAAAAATACGGGCGCGCGAGCCCGACGGCGTTCGGCCACGAGTACCTCACCGTTGCGTGGCAAGCGCGCATGAAGAAGTGGGGCGTGTTCGGCTATCACTACTTGCCGAAGAACCTCGCCGTCGTCTTCACGATCCTCCCGTTCATCGCGCCGAAGGACGCTCCGGCGGGCGCGGCGCCATTCCAAATCAACGAGCACGGCATCGCGCTGTGGTTCGTCACGCCGATTTATTTCTATTTGCTCTGGCCGAAGAAGCGCAGCTTCTGGCACGACATCGCGCTGCTCTCGGCGCTCGGCCCCGCCGTGATGGATCTCCTCTATCAAAACAGCGGCTGGCGGCAGTTCAGCTACCGGTTCTCGAACGACTACTCCGTCTTGCTCTTCATCGCGCTCGCGCTCGGCGCGCGGCCGCTCACGGTGTGGTTCAAGACGCTCGCGGCGTGGGGCTTCGCGTGGAACCTCTTCGGTGCTGTGACCTTCGACCACTCGAACTTCGATCGGTTCTATTTCCGCGACGGCTCGCAGCGCATCCTTCACCAAGAGGACTGATTCGATGAAGACGACGTATGCAATGGTCGCGATCTTTGCGGTCGGGTGTCGTGACAGCGCCAGCGCGTCTCCGCCGAAGGGCGTCACGCCGGAGTCGATCACGGTGAGCTCGTCGACGTTCGCGTCGAACGGACCCATCCCGGCGGCGAACACGTGCGACGGCGCAGGTCAGAGCCCCGAGCTCTCGTGGACCGCGCTGCCGAGCAGCGCGAAGACGATCGCGATCATCATGGACGATCCCGACGCGCCGATGGGAACGTTCACGCACTGGATCTTGTGGAACATCGCGCCTGACACGCGCCAGCTCGGCGTCGGCGGAAACGGCGGGCTCGCGGGCGGAATGGCCGGCACCAACGATTTCGGCGAAGTCGGCTACGGCGGCCCGTGCCCGCCGAAGGGCAAGCTGCATCACTACCACGTGAAGGTCTACGGCCTCGACGCGAAGCTCTCACTGAAGCAGAGCGACAAGCGCAGCGACCTCGACAAGGCGATGAGCGGACACGTCGTGGCGCAAGGGGAGCTCGTGGGGACGTTCGAGCACTGAGTCCTAGAGGTACGCGACGCACAGCCCGGTGCGGTCGTCCTCGTAGGTCACGCTGATCCAGGGCTGATCGGGAAACGGTACGACGACCGTGACGATGCCCGTGAGCTTCGTGCCCGTCGGCTGCGCGCAGCTCGCGTCGAGAGCGAGCTCGGTCGAAGCGCCCGCTTGCGGGATGCGCATCACCGTTTGATGGTCCGTGATCGCCCACGCGGTTCCGGCGGGATCGATGTAGCTCGCGTTCTCCGGAAGAATGCGCGCAGCGGACCACGCTCCCGCCTGGGATCGCTCGAGCACGCGCGGCGGCGCGGCGCACGCTAAAGTGCGGCGCTTGGCATCGTCCGGCTGGTACTGCGACGCGGCCTGGTTCACGAGGAGCACGTAGAGCCCTCCGCTCGACGAGGGAAACAAATGGGCGTGCGTGAAAGGCATCCCCTCGATGTTCGTGCGTTCGCTGCACGCATCCGATCCCGGAACGAGCTCGAGGCGGAGCGGAGCGGAATCGAGCGACGCGACGAATGCGCCCGCACGACACATGTCGCCGCCGACGACGAAACCATTTCCCGATGCATCCGTCTCGAGCGCTTGCGCGAAGAAGGAAGGGACCGCGCGCGGGCTCGCGACTTTCTGATCGCCGCGAATCGCGAGCACGGGCAGATCCGCGGGAGTCGTCTTGCCGCATCGCGCGAGATCGAGCCCGCCGATGAAGTACGTCCCCTCGGGGATGAAGAGATACGCGACGCCCTTCGACGTCGCGGCCATGCGCGGCACGTCGACGAACGCAGCCTTCGATGCGACGAGCGCGCCTTGCCGCTCGAGGAAGAGCACGGAGCTCGGACCGGCGTACTCGGCGAGCTCTTTCTGTCCGGAGACGACGGCGATGTCGGGCCAGACGCCGCCCACGGCTTGCAGGTGCGACGCGCCCGATGTCGGAAGCCCATCGCCGACGTGCGCATCCGCGACGTACGCTGCGTGCGGTTGCGCGTAGCCCGCGAACGTCGTGCCGAGCGCGATGAGCGCGCGGCTCCCGACGGGGAAGATGCCGAGGTGTTGCGCCTGCGTCCCGACGACGACCGAGACGAGCTTCGTTTGCAGAGGGCGCGAAGACGCATCCACGCTCGACGCGGCAATCGAAGGCAACGCCGAAGCCGACGCATTCGTCGTCGAAGGAGGCGCCGGAGCCTTGCATGCGACGAAGCTCACCACGAGCGACACCCAGCGCGTTCGCGCGGCTTTAGTTTGCCGCTGCATCATCGACACGCGGTCAATCGTGCGTGCTCGCATCCCGAATCGGCGCGCCTGCGAACGGCGGCGTGGTGCTCGCGGCGCGCGCGATGGTGATCTTGTTGATCGTCACCGGTGACGTCGGACGATCCTGCGCGCCCGTCGGCACGCCCGCGATCATGTGAATCACCGGCTCGGGATCGCACTCGCCGAAGATCGTGTAGCTGCGATCGAGGTGCGCGGCGCGGCGCGTCGGTGATGAAGAACTGCGCGCCGTTCGTGTTGGGTCCGCGATTCGCCATGCAGAGCAGCGCCGGCGTGATCGTGGTGCGCGCCGACCCACACTTCGTCGGGGATGACGTAGCCGGGCTCGCCCGCTGCCGTCGCCCTTCGCGTCGCCGCCCTGGATCATGAAGCCTTTGATGATGCGGTGGAACGTCGTCCCGTCGTACGCGGGCTTCGTCACCCACTGACCGCTGCGCGGGTCCTTCCACGGGCGCGTGCCGCGCGCGAGGCCGACGAAGTTCGCGACGGTGATGGGCGCTTTGTCGGCGAGCAGCCGGCACGTGAGCTTGCCGTGCGACGTGTCGATCGTCGCGGTGAGACCGCCGGTCGGGGCGAGTCCCTTCGTCGCGTCGTCGAGGGTGAATTTTCCGTGCACGGGATCGTCCGGCGAAATCGGGACGGTGGCGACGGTCATCGTCGTCGCCGCGGCGGGCGTCATCGTGCCGCCGCCTTGCGGTTGGGTTTGCGTTTGGGGTTTCGGATCGGGACGCGGCTCGGGCGCAGCTTCCGTGCGACACCCGACGACCACCAAGACGCAAAGCCAGAACGACGCACCGACGATCGATTTCTTCATCGCGCCGATCCGTAGCAAATCACTTCGGCAACGTCACGCGCTGGCCGGGCTTCACGTTGTGACGGCGCGTCCAGCCGGCGTTCACCTCGAGCACGTAGCGCGACGCGCAATCGACTTGGCGTGCACCGTCGTCGAGCACCGGCGCGCTCTCGACGATGCCGACGATCGTCCCGTCGTCGTCGATGAAGAGCATGTCGAGCGGAATACATGTATTATGCATCCAAAAGGTCTGCACCTTTCGTTCGTCGATGAAGAAGAACATGCCTTCGTCTTCACCCATCTGCTTGCGATACATGAGGCCGCGCTCGCCCTCGTCGACCGACCGCGCGAGCTCGGCGTTGACCGACGCGCTCGCCTCGGGAATCGCGACGCGCGCGCTCTTCAGATTGAAGCGACCTTGTGGATCGTGCGGGCAGCGATCGCCCGCCGCCAGCGGAACCGCGGGCGCCGCGCTCGCCAGCGGGATCACGCATTTCAGCGTGACCGGCGCGGACGCGACGGGGCTCGCCGCTGTTGTCGCCGCTTGAGCGGTCGGGAGCGGATCGGGGTGCGGCTCGTCCGGCGCGCGATTGCACGAGGCGAGCAGCAGAAAAAAAAGTGGCATCGCGCAGTGGCCCGGGGGGGAGAGCCGTCCTGCACGATGCCTACGACCTCTCAATAGCGAGGAGTATGCCAACAAAAACTGCCGCAATTTCGTGGTGAGCGCTTTCATTTCTGCAAGCTCAAAGCAACTCTGTTTTTCATTTCCGCGATCACGCGCGAAGGCTCCGAACGCCCGCTTGGTGGACTTTGCCCGGGAGCGGCCGCCCGACGACTCCCTCGGCGGCTTTTCCGGCTTCGACGAGTCGCTCGAGATCGATGCCCGTCGCGATGCCCATTCCGTGGAGCATGTAGACGAGGTCCTCGGTCGCCACGTTGCCCGCCGCGCCCGGCGCGTACGGACAGCCGCCGAGCCCGCCGACGGACGCGTCGAAATCGCGGACGCCCATCTCGAGGCCAGACGAGGACGTTCGCGAGCGCCGTGCCGCGCGTGTCGTGCATGTGCAGCGCGATGCGCCTCGGCGGGAATTTCGTCGAGCATGAGTCCTGACGATCTCTTGCGTCTGCAGCGGCGTGCCGACGCCGATCGTGTCGCCCAGCGAGATTTGGTAGCAGCCCATCGCGATGAGCTTGCGCGCGATCGCGAGCGCTCTCTTCGGATCGACGTCGCCCTCGTACGGGCAGCCCCACACGGTCGAGACGTAGCCGCGGACGCGCATGCCTGCGGCGCGCGCGGGCGCCGATCGTGTCTTCGAACGCGGCGAGCGTCTCGTCGATCGATCTTGTTCACGTTCTTCTGGTTGTGCGTCTCGCTCGCGCTGAGAAACACGGCGATCTCCTTCATTCCAGCTGCTTGCGCGCGGTCGAGGCCGCGCGCGTTCGGCACGAGCGCCGAGTACGTCACGCCCGACCGGCGGCGATCCGCGGGAGCGCGCGACCACGTCGTCGGCGTCGGCGAGCTGCGGAATCCACTTCGGCGAGACGAAGCTCGTCGACCTCGATGCGGCGAAGACCCGCGGCCGTACAGCGCGTCGATAAGTCGAATCTTGTCTCGTCGAGCGGCACCGTGGCCTTTTCGTTCTGCAGGCCGTCGCGCGGCGAGACCTCATAAACGCTGACCTTGTCGGGTACTTGCATCATCGTCGTTCCCTGCATGTTATCGTGAGATCGACATGCGGCACGCGCCAAACAACGCGGGCGAAGAGCTCCCGCCGTCGAGCTTGCGCGGGCGGCTTTGCGAGGTGTTCTTCTCGGCCGTCCTCGCGGAGATGATCGATCCGCTCATGCACAGACTCGGCGACAAGGCCGAGCTCGACGATCCGATCTTCGGCGCGGCCGCGAACCTCGAGCCGATGCGCGCGCGACTGAACGATTGGAATCGTTTTCTCTCCGAGCGCGGCGCCACCTACGATCGAACGATCACCATCGTCGGCGCCGATCGCGACGTGACCGAAGGCACGCTCGAGCTGCGCGCGGGCGGCGAGGCTCACAAGACGATCCCGATCGCGCTCTTGATGGAGCGACGTCGCGAGCGCGAGGTCGCGCTGCGCGTCTACATGGCGACGAGCGCGCTCGAGATACGAGCGAAGGGTCCGTCGCACGGCGCACCGCCCGAAGTCGTCGGGACGATCCCGAGCGTCGCCGCCGATTTTCTCGCCGCTGTGTCGCGTCGTGACGCGGACGGCGTCGCCGCGTGCTTCGAGCAAGAGAGCAGCGTGCGCGACGCGAGCGGCATCGAGCACGCCCGCGACGCCGCGGCGCGCATTCTGACGACGACACTCGTCGTGCATGGCGTTGCGGACAATGGACAGGCGTGCGCGCTCGAAGTCGCGCTCGGTGATTCGAAGAGGTTGGGGCTTCTCGTGCTCGCGCGCGGGGACAGCGGGCTCATTCGCTCGCTGCGTATTTACTCGGAGACGTGAACATGAAGACGAAATGGATCTTGGCTTTCATCGGTCTTGCGGGCGGCGCCGTCATCGCGGCGTGCTCTTCGGTGAGCGCAACGCAAGCGTGCACGGACTTGTCGACGGCGATCTGCGACAAGCTCAACACGTGCGCGCCGCCACTCGTTCAACAGGCGTACGGCAGCGTCACCACGTGCGCCGCGCGAACGTCGATCTCGTGCAACTCGGCGCTCGCGCTGAAGAACACGAGCGACACGCCCGACCTCGCGGAGAATTGCTCCAAAGCGTACGCGACGCTCAGCTGCGACGACGCGTTCCAGAACAACCCGCCGAAGGATTGCAAACCGACGTCGCCGGGAACCGTCGCGACGGGCGGCGCATGCGGCACGCCCGGTCAATGCGCGACGAACGTGTGTCAGATCGATCCATCGACGGGCTGCGGCGTTTGCATCGCGGCGGTCTCCGCCGGCGGAGCGTGCAAGGCATCGACGGATTGCTCCGCGGGCCTCGTCTGCTCGAGCCTCGTGTGCGTCGCGCCCGCCGCTGCGGGTGGCGCGTGCAGCACGGCGGCGCCGGTCATTCCGTGTCAGGTCGGTTTGGTTTGCGACGGAAGCAAATGCCAAACGCCGCTCGCCGCGGGCTCCGCGTGCGATCCGCAGAAGTCGCTGTGCGACAGCTCGCAAGGTTATTGGTGCACGCCTCACGGCACGCGATGCACGCTCGTGCTCTTCGCCGCGACCGGACAAACGTGCGGCTACGACTCGACCTCGGGCGATCTCACCGCGTGCTCGGGCGGCGGGAGCTGCGGCAACGTCGATCCGAAGACGCTCAAAGGAACGTGCGTCGCGCCCGCGGCGGATGGCGCCGCTTGCGGCGGAACCGGACCCAACTGCGAACCGCCCGCGACGTGCGTCGGCGCATCGGCGGACGCAGGCGCGGATGCGGGCCCGACGGGAACCTGCACGATCCGCGATCCGTCGACCTGCAAGTAGTGAGCGCTGCGCGCGTTGCGTGAAGCGTGCACGGAGTGCAGTCGCGCCCTGTCGCCTGGATGCGGAACACGCAGCGGCACAGGCGATGCACCGCTCGCGGGCATGAACACATTGGAAAAGCTGATGCGCGCGTGCATCGACGACAAGCGCATCCTCGAACACGAGGCGAAGCTCACGAATGAACGGTGCGTTCCGACGCTCACGAGGTTGGCCGAAGAGCGCGAACAGTTCATCACCGAGCTCGAACGACTCGCGCACACGGGAAAACCGCGGCCCAGCGGTTCGTGGGGCGAGCTCTTGCGCGAAGCGAGCCGCGACATCTGGGTGAGCGCGAGCGGTCGCAACTCGGGTGACGCCGTCGCGACGTGCCGGCACTCGCGCGCGCGCACCGAGGCTCTCTACGAGAAAGCGATGGAGGAGTCTTGGCCGGACGAGATGCGAGTCGTTCTCGAAGCGCAACACCATCGCCTTCACGACGAGGCCGCGGAGCTCAACCGAATTCAATTCTGATCCGGTCTCGAACTTGCACGACGATCGATCATGGAACCCACCGAAAAACACCTCTACTGGCACACGCTGAGCGCGACGTTCCACGATCTACCGGGTTGGCAGAAGGTGATCGTGGTCCTGTCGTGCTTGTTCCTTTCACCCGCGATTCTCATCGTCGCGGTTTGCGTCGGGCTCTCGCTCCTGCCGATTGTCATGCTCGGGCAGTACGAAGGCACGCACGGGACGATGACGGACGAAATCGCCGACGGCATTCGGCATCGCCACGAACGCGTCGAGCACTACTACGCGCGCTGAGGCATGCGCGTCTCGCGCGCCCCGAAGAAGAAGCCGGTCTTCGTGCCGCACATCGCGCGGATCATTTCGCGGCGTACGAACGGAACGCGCGTCGCGATCGGCGAGACCGCGTCGCGCATGAGGCCGAACGCGGCGGAGTCGCTCTGGAAGAACGGCGTGATGGCGCGCGTCGCGAGTTGGTAGAACGCGAGGTGATCGCGGCGCTCGTCGGAGTACGCGGCGAGCGCGGTCGGAACCTCTTCGTGCGCGGCGAGCGCATCGGCGAGCGCGGCTGCGTCGCAGAGCGCGAGGTTGCATCCTTGTCCGAGCTGCGGGCTCGTCGCGTGCGCGGCGTCGCCGAGGAGCACGACGTTCACGGCGCCGTTCTGGCAGTGCCATCGCGGCATGCTCACGTCGAAGTACGTCGCGAACGTGAGGTCGTCCCAGCTCTCGATTTGGTCGACGAGATCGATGACGGCGTCGCGCGGCGCGACACGCAAGAGCTCGCGCTTCCACGCATCGACCCCGCGGGCGAGCACCGCCGCGCGAGCCTCGACGGCGACGCTGAAAAATAGGCTCGCGAGCGGCTCGTCACCGGACGGACCGAGCCCCGTCGGGAGCACGCCGATCATGTGATGCGTGCCTTCGAGAAATTGCGTGAGCTCGTGACGCGGACGGTGCGACTTGCCGATGAACCACATCGCGCCCCACGAATACGGCCTGACGCTCGCGCGAACGCCGACGAGCGCTTCGCGCAGGTGAGACCGCGCGCCGTCGCACAAGACGACGAGATCGTACGGACCATGCGCCCGACCCGCGGCGTCGACGAGCGACCGATCGCGGAGCCTCACGATGTCGGTGCCGAGACGAAGCGAGGCCGCGCTCGCGCGAACCGCATCGAAGAGCGTCTCGAAGAGCACGCCGCGATGAAGCCCGACTCCGAACAGCGACGCATCGAGATCGCCATACGCGAGATCGAGCACGCGCGTTCCCGTCGTCGTCGTTGCGACGAGCGCGTCGACGCGCGAACCGCGTTCGAGGATCGGCTTCGCACACCCGAGCCGCTCGAGCACGATGAGCCCCGAAGGTTGCATCATGATCCCCGCGCCGACGGGACCGGGATTCGCGGTGCGCTCGAAGAGATCCACGGCGTGCCCCGCGCGCGAGAGAAAGAGCGCCGCGGCCGCACCCGCGGTCCCGAGTCCGATGATTCCGATTTTCACACGCCGACGAGCCGCATCTGCTTCTTGTGCGGCACACTCGTCTTGAACGGGATGGCGTAGTCCCCCGAGAAGCACGCGTGGCAAAAGCCGTTGCGCTTCTCCGGACCACCGACCGCTTCGATCATCCCTTCGAGCGACAAATACCCGAGCGTGTCTGCGGTGACGTAGCGCGCGATCTCGTCGATGGAGTGGCTCGACGCGATGAGCTCGCGACGCGTTGGCGTGTCTATGCCGTAGTAACAAGGCCACTGCGTCGGCGGTGACGAGATGCGGAGGTGCACTTCGCGTGCGCCCGCGTCGCGGACCATCTTCACGATTTTTCGCGACGTCGTCCCGCGCACGATCGAGTCGTCGATGACGACGACGCGCTTGCCGCGCAGCGTGGGCTCGACCGGATTCAATTTCAGACGCACGCCGAAGTGACGAATCGACTGCTGCGGCTCGATGAACGTGCGACCGACGTAGTGCGATCGAATGAGGCCCATCTCGAACGGGATCTTGCGCGCGCCCGAATAACCGATCGCGGCGGGCACGCCCGAGTCGGGGACCGGAATGACGACGTCCGCGTCGATGGGATGCTCGCGCGCGAGCGCTTCGCCGAGCGCCTTGCGCACTTCGTAGACGCTGCGCGTTTGACCTTGAATCTGGAAGTGCGAGTCGGGTCTTGAAAAGTACACGTATTCGAAGATGCAAAAATGCGGGTCGGCCTTCGCGGGGAGGCGCGTCGAGCGGAGTCCCGAGGAGTCGATGATGAGCATCTCGCCGGGCTCGACGTCGCGCACGTACTCCGCGCCGATGAGATCGAACGACGTGGGCTCGCTCGCGACGACGTGCGCGTCTTTGGTGCCGGGCAAAATTCCCAAACACAAAGGACGGATGCCCATCGGATCGCGCACGGCGATCAGCGTGTCTTCGGTGAGAAAGAGGAGCGAGTACGCGCCTTGAACGCGCGAGAGCGCGGAGGCGATGCGATCGTCGATGGAAATCTCTTGGCTGATCGCGACGAGGTGAACGAGCACCTCGGTGTCCGCGGACGATTGGAAGATCGATCCGCGCTTCTCGAGCTCTTCGCGGAGCTCGTCGGCGTTCGTGAGGTTTCCGTTGTGGCAGACGGCGAGCGAGCCCTTCGCGTAGTCGACGGCGAAGGGTTGCGCGTTCTTGATGTACGAGCCGCCCGCGGTGGAGTAGCGCACGTGACCGATCGCGATGCGACCGGGGAGCTCCGCGAGGTGCTCTTCGCTGAACACGTCTTGCACGAGACCCATCGCGCGGTGGAGGTGCAGCTGCTCGCCGTCGCTCGAGACGATGCCCGCGGATTCTTGTCCGCGATGTTGCAGCGCGTGAAGGCCGAGGTACGTGAGGTTCGACGCTTCTGCGTGACCGTAGATGCCGAAGACGCCGCACTCGTCGTGAAAATGATCGTCTTCGATCTGTGAAACGACGGGTAGGTGGCGACGCGTTTTCAACGCCGGCGTTTTAGCACGTTCTCCACGCCGACGGAGGCGACGCCGATCAATACACCGAGGCTCACGGAAGAAATGTAACTGCCGAAGCTCGAGCACGCGCCACATGAGGCAGCTCCCGGACACGCGAGCGCGGCGGGTGCAACGAGGAACGCAGCGGCGAACGCGGTGAGCTTGCTGAGCTTCATGAAGACGATTTTGACCTTCTCCGCGCGGAACGCAAGACAAGAAGGACGAGCGCTCCTACGAGCGAGGGCGGCGCGCGACCAGACGCGTTGCACCCGCCCTGCGCTTGCGCTGGATTTTCCGGTGTGAGCGGCGTCGCGTCGGAAGGTGCGACGGTTGCGTCGGACGGCGTCGCCGCATCGACCGGAGCGCCCGCGTCGGTCGGGAGCGGCGCGTACGCCCACTCTGGGAGCGCATAATTTCCCGCGCTCGCGGCGATCACCGCTTGCGCTTGAAGCCACGCCGCGTGCGAGTCGACGCGCGAGTACGCGGGCGACGTGCAGCTCGATGCGTTCGCGCGCGACGTCACGCCGATGATCATGTCGCTTCCGTCGATCGCCGGACCTCCCGAGTCGCCGCCGCACAAGCCCGTCTCTCCTTCCCATTCGCTCGAGAGGATCGCGGGCGCGAGATCCAACCCGAGCGTTTTGCACTGCGACCCGACGCACGCGACTTTGAGATTGTCGCGTCGATGCCGGTAACCGATGCCGCCGTCGAGATCGTCTCCGTATCCGATCGCCGAGTACGTTTCGTTCTTCGCGGGCGGGGTCAGAATTCGCGGCACGAGCGGCGCAGCACCTACGTACGAATCGCGCAAATGCAAAACGGCGAGATCGTTTCCGCACACGAGATCGCCGTCGACTCCCGCGACGTCCACTTCGCGCGCGATGTACCACGGGCCGCCTTCGAGCACGTCCTTCGCGGGCGTCGCGATGAAATTGTCCGCGGGGAACGGCGTGCCGAAGGTCGTCTTCGAGCAGAGCACGCCTTGATCGGCGTTCGCTTGCGGAGCGACGCAGTGGCGCGCGGTGAGGATCAAATTCGGTCCGATGAGCGTGCCGCTGCAAATTTCGTCGACGTTCAAATACGGCGTGAACGCGCACGTGCCCGAGCAACGAAAGATCGCGACCGTGGGTCCTTTGCTCTCGTCGAAGTAACCGCCGACGACTGCCTGCGACGTGGACGCGACGTCGACTTGGCTGCATCCGATCAACGCGAGCAAGACGAGCGAGCAGCGCACGCGGGTCAGTGTACCGCGAAGCTGTCGAGGTTGACGTCGAGGAGGTTCGCGACATCATCAGGGCCATGAGATCGCTCCTCGTTCTGCCGTTCTCCGTTCTCCTCGCGTGCAGCGGCGACTCGTCGCAAACTTCCGACGCGGGTGATGCGTCGTCCGCGACGGACTCGCCATCGCCCGGCGACGCATCGACGGATCAATCGAGCGACGCGAAGACCGATGCAATCTCGCAAAGCGACGGAGCGGCGTGCACCGATCCCTGCCCCGCTCCGAACGGCGGCGTCACGCTCGGATGCGAGAAGCGCTTTTGGTACGGCGAGAACTACGCGTGGAAGAACTTCGCGATCGATTTCGGCGGGCTCGCGCAGTGGGGCTCGAGCGGCGTCGCCGCGGCGCCCGCGGGTTACCTCACCGACTTGCAAACGATGAAGGCCGACGGCGCGAACGTGATTCGATGGTGGATGTTCGCGGACTTCCGCGGCGATGGTGTTCAGTTCGACTCGAGCGATCTTCCGACGGGCCTTGGCTCGACCGTGCTCGCGGACGTCGAGAAGGCGCTCGAGCTCGCCGATCAAGCGAACGTGTTCATCCAGTTCACGTTCTTCTCGTTCGATGCGTTCAACCCGACGACGACGAACAACGGAGTGAAGATTCGATCCATCGCGCCCATCGCGACGAGCGCAACGAACACGCAAAAGCTCGTGACGAACGTCGTTCGCCCCATCGTGAAAGCCGCCACCGCGAGCGCGCACGCGAACCGCATCGCCGCGTGGGAGATCATCAACGAGCCCGAGTGGGCGATCACCGGAACCGATCCGTACGGCGATCAAGCGTTCACGCCGAACAACTCGCTGACGACCGTGACGTTCGCGCAAATGGAGACGTTCGTGAAGGCGATCGCTGCGGGCATCGCGGCGGAGTCGACCGCGTACGTGACGATCGGCGGCTCCGCGCCGAAGTGGGCGAAGGCGTGGACGCAGTCGAACCTCACGCTCTACCAATGGCACTACTACGATTGGATCAATCAGTACTGGCCGTACACGGATGGTCCGTCGAAGTACGGCATCACGCTCCCCGTGATCGTCGGTGAGCTTCCGAACAGCGGGTTCACGCAACCGAGCGTCGCGTCTTGGTCGACGGTGATGAACGCGTACTACGGGAAATGGTTACGCGGGCGCGATGGGTTGGGCTCTCACGGACACGGGATTCGGATCGGCGACGTCGCTTCAATCGTTCGCGACCGCGAACTCGTGCACGACGCAGTACTCGCTGCCGCAAGCGCTGGTGCTCCCGCCGCAAAACGGAACGTCGATTGCGACGAACGTGATCCGCAGCGAGCGCCTCTGCACGACCGCCGAGCACGGCATCCCGATCTGCAAATACTGACCGCTGCGTCGCGCGCGGCACGATCTGGCATCGGTCACCTCACGATTTTCTCGGCGATTCACGTTGGAACGCTCCGTGCTCTACGCGCGAGCCATGCGAGCTTGGATCGGATGCTTGGCGTCGATGATGTGGGCGTGTGGATCGGGATCGAGCGTATCGACCGATGGCGGGAGCGACTCGTCCGCGCCGCAGAGCGGCCAGTGGATTTGGGAGAGCGACGTTCCGACCTCGCAGCAGCTCAACGCGGTGTGGGTCAGCGCGGCGAACGACGCGTGGGCGGGCGGCGACGACGGCGCGTTCCTTCACTGGAATGGAACGGCATGGTCGGTGGCGGATCCGTCGACGACGAATCACATCCAATCGATTTGGGGATCGAGCGCGGATGACGTGTGGGTCGTCGCGGGTGGGCTCGGCGGACCGAACACCGCGAACCTCGTTCACTGGAACGGCACCGCGTGGTCGGTGGTCGATGCCGGCACGACGATGAACTTGAAGAGCGTCTGGGGCACGAGCAAAAGCGACGTGTACGCGGTGGGCGCGAGCGGCGTCGCCGGAACGATCCAACATTTCGACGGCAGCGCATGGTCGACGAGCTTCTCGACGATCGACACGGCGCCCGCGGGCGTCGCGGCATCGAGCGCGTCGGATGTTTGGGTCGTCGGCGGCGACATGTATCCGGCGTTCGGCGATCACTACGTTCTCCGCGGCGCGAACGCGACGTTCACGCCGCAAACGAGCGGGCTCACGCAAGCGCTCTCGAGCGCGTGGAGCGCGTCGAAGAGCGACGTGTGGGCGATCGGACAAGGCGGGCTCGTTCACTGGAACGGGAGCGCGTGGTCCGCGGTGCAGACTTCGTGGAGCACGCAGACGATGACGGGAACCGTGTGGGGGCTCGACTCGTCGCGCGTGTGGACCGTGACGGGCACGCAAACGATCGCGGCGTGGAACGGAAGCGCGTGGTCGTCCGAGCACGACGACGCGATTGGCGCGGGGCTCGTCGGGATCCACGGGAGCGATGCGTCGCACCGATTCGCCGTGGGCGCGAACGGCACGATCATGCGATTCGACACGACGCTTCAAACCGCGCCCGCGTGCGGCGACGTGCACGGACAATGCGGCGACGCGAGCGCCTGCAGCGGGCACGTCAGCGACTACGCGTGCGGTGGCGGCGCGACGTGTTGCGTGGCGGCGACGGCGTGCGGAGGCGCGGAGATGCAGTGCTGCGATTCGGGCGGAAATCCCGGGCCGCGCGCGATCTGCCACAACGGCGCGCAGTATTGCCCGTCGGGCTCGCAAGCGTGCCCGCAGCACCCATGATCCAAAACGCTCAGCGCTTGTAGGTCGCGTCGATCGCGAGGTCGTATTTCGTGTGCGCGTGCGCTTGATCGAACGACGACGGCGACAGCGCCTTCTTCACGTCAGCGGCGCACGCCGATGCGATCTTCGGTGCGAGCGTCGTCGCTTCGTGCGCGTACGTCACGCGGATTGGATTCTTGTGGCGCGCGTAGCTCGCGTCGACGTGAAACGAAATCGCGCCGGCCGTTCCTTGTGGAACGCACGCGGCGGAGTCGAGCACGGCTTTCGCGATGGCCGCTTCGAACGTCGGCACGCGATCGCACGCACCGGGCGCGGTGCGCTTCGAGCCCGCGTCGTGACAGCCGAGGATCTTCGCGTCGGTCACCGTGACGCCGTCGCGCGAGTGGAGCTTGGGGTCGACGACCGGCGTCGTCGCGGTGTCTGCGATTTGCGCGGACGCGAGCGCGAGGGCGGCTGCGTTCTTGTTGTCTTCCGTCGCCGCCGCGCGAGGGCGACGCCACAAGTAGAGAGGAACGACGACGAGCACGAGAAGGAGAAGCAGCGCCGCGATGAGTTGCACGCGCGCCGGACGATCGTTGCTCGCGTCTGCGCCGGGACGTCCGGGGATCGGACGCGGCTCGCTCGGCGGATGCGACGGCATCGAGGCCCTCCCCGAACCGAGAGGAGCTTGATCGATGAGCCGAAGCGGGCGCCGCGGTTGCGACTCGCGCGCGCGCGGGACGTCGTCGAACGAGTCGTCGGCGCCCTCCACGGCGGAGCGCGATCGTGAAGGCGGCGTGGAGTCGGCCATGCGGGCAGCCACATTTATTGGCCCGCGGGCCATGTTGCAAGATGCAAGCGTGGAATATCGTCAGTACGAGAGGCCTTTATCCGTCGTGACCGTCATGACACCGACGCAGCGCGCGCGACTGTCGCTCGAAGGGCTCTCCGTCGGAGACGCGTTCGGCGAGCGTTATTTCGGCGTCGAAGAGACGATGGCGCACCTCATCGCGCGCCGCGCCGAGCCCGGTGGCGTGACGTGGCGCTGGACGGACGACACCGAGATGGCGACGACGCTGGTCGCGGAGCTCGAGCGCGTCGGCGAGATCGATCGCAGCGCGCTCGCCGAGGCGTTCGCGCGCAACATGGATCCGGCGCGCGGTTATGGCGCTGGCGCGTATCGCGTGCTCATGAGCATTCGCGATGGTGCGCACTGGCGCGAGGCGTCGCTCTCGAATTTTCGCGGGCAAGGCTCGTTCGGAAATGGCGCGGCAATGCGCGTCGCGCCGCTCGGAGCGTTTTTCGCGGACGATGTCGATCGTTGCATTCTGCAAACACGCGCATCGGCGGAGGTCACGCACGCGCACGAAGATGGCATCGCGGGCGCGATCGCGGTCGCGGTGGGCGCGGCGCTCGCGTGGTCGCGTCACGGCGCGGAGCTCCCACTCGGACGCGAATGGATGAAATCGGTTCGCGAGCGCGTGCCGAGCGGGCGCGTGCGCGATGGCATCGACAAAGCGATCGGTCTCGCGAGCGGAACGTCGACGGCGCACGCGGCGCTCGCGCTCGGAAGCGGCTACGACGTGACCGCGGCCGACACGGTTCCGTTTTGTCTGTGGATCGCGTCGTGGCACTCGCACGATTACGAAGAAGCGATCTGGCAAACCGTCTCCGCGCTCGGCGATCGCGACACGACGTGCGCGATCGTCGGCGGCATCGTCGCGCTTCAAGTCGGCGAGTCTGGCATTCCGGAGTCGTGGCGCGACTCGCGCGAAGAGCTACGTCAAGGATCGACGAGCTGACGAACCGTCGCTGCGGTCTCGCAACGCGCGATCGATGCGACGAGATCCAAACCTTCGGGCAAGAGACCTTGCACTTGCCCGACGACTTGCTCGACGAGGTTTCGCGCCTCTTGCGGGCCCGGCCCGACCATCGCGACGGCGAAGCGCAGCGGCCCCGTCTTTCCGGCGGTGACCGCGACGATCGACAAGAGCAGCATGTCGGTGAGCTCGATGACGCGCGTCGCGGCGCGACGCAGCGCGAGCATCTCCAAGATCGTCGGACGATCGGACACGAGACGATTCGGTCCGCGAATTTCGTAGCGCGCGATGTGGAGCGGCGCGTCGACCCATTCGGCGAACGCGGCTTCTTCGTCGAGCGCCTTCAAGCACATGTCGCGCGTGAGAAGACCCGTGAGGCCGTCGCGCTTGCCCAAGTACGTGCGCGCGCGTTTGTGGTGCGGGCTCTCGCGCGTGAAGGAGACGAGCTTGTAGCGGAGCTCGCCGAATTGCACTTCGCCGCCGTGCATGAGCGAGACGGTGTGGCGGCGCTCGTACGTGTGCTCGGCGTACGTGCCGTTCGTCGAGCCTTTGTCTTCGATGTTCCACGTGCCGTTTTGCCAGCGCAAGAATCGCGTGCTGACCGCTCGCGGTTGGCTCGGGGACGCAGATGTCGTTGTCGGCGCGGCGGCCGAGAGAAATTTCGGCGGCGTCGAGCGAGATGAGCTCGCCGACGTACTCGCTCGCGTTCGATGCGAACGTCGCGAGGAGCGCTTGCTGGCCCGGCGCGAATTGCGCGGTCGCGTTTCGTCCGGGCGGCGGACCTGGATCGAGCCGCTCGCGCGCGACTTGGAGTGGGTTCGTCGTGAGCGTCGTCGGGTTGAAGAACCGCAAGTGACGCGCGGGCAAGCGCGAGGGCGGATCGTCGGCGAGGCAGCGGAAGACTTGCTTCACTTCGTCGACGGACAGGCCGGCGGGCACGTCGAACATGATCTGCGCGCGCATCGGCTTCGCGCGCGGTTTGTAACCGGGCTCGGGCACGCGACACGTCCACATCTCCCAGAGCGTGAGGCCGAGCGCGTAGACGTCGTCTTCGGGGGACGCGCCGCCGGAGCGAATGCGTTCGGGCGCCATGTAGTTCGGCGTTCCGCCGTCGGGTGGCGCGCCGGGGCGACGCGCCGAGACGCGCGCACGCTCTTTCGCGAAACCGAAATCGAGGACGATCGCTTTGCCGAGCCCGCCGTCGGGAGTCGACGTGACCATGACGTTGCCCGGCTTCAAATCGCCGTGCACGAGACCTTGCGCGTGAATCGCTGCGACGCCCGCGCAGATCTCGCTCGCGAGCCGGCGGAACTCGTCCGCCGTGTACCCGCCTTGCGCTTTCTTCCGGCGGATGTGCGTGTGGAGCGTTTGACCCGTGATGTATTCCATCACGAGGATCGGCCCGTATTTCGACGGCGCCAAGTCGTGCACGCGGCACACGTTCGGGTGGCTCACGCTACGCGCGTGGAGGAGCTCTTGGCGGAGGGCTTCGTCGTCGCCGGGCATGCGCGACTCTTCGCGAACGATCTTCAGCGCGACGGGGAGCTGCGTCGTTCGGTCGTACGCGAGGAACACCTCTCCCATGCCCCCCTTCCCGAGGCTTTGTCGAATCTCGTAGCGATCGTTGATCACCGTTCCGGTGACGATCGGTGAGGGGCTCCGGTTCTCAGACATGCGGGAAAAGGCGAGAAAGCTCGTCAAGCGTCGTCGATCCGCCCCGATGACGCAAGGCGAAACGCCGCTTAGCTACGAGACCGCGAGCGCGGCTGCTCTCGCTTCTGTTTTTGTTTTGGACGGCTCGGCCAATAGATCGGTCGCACGCGGAAGCGCGCGAGCGCGGCGACCAGGATTTCAGCCTGCTCCGCGTGAGGCGCGCGGATGTCGAGCACGACGAGCGGCTCGCCGCGAACGATGCACAGACCACCTTGGTCGATTTCGTCGAAGCGCACACGTATCCCCGTGCGCTTCGCGAGCTCGACGAGCGACGCAAGCACTTCTTCAGGCGACATTCACCCTCGATTCGAAGGACAAATCGTAATTCGCCGAAGAGCGTCACGGCCAACATCTCGACAGGTCGTGTGGTAAGGAAATCGCCCGATGTCGAAGCACTACGACGTGGTCGTGCTCGGCGGGAGCGTCGGGGCTCTCGCGACGGCTGCGCTCCTCGCGCGTCGGTCGTGGCGCGTGCTCGTGCTCGGTCAGGGGCATCAACCCGCGCGGTACTCGTTCGAGAAACTGCCGCTCGCGCGGCGCACGTTCACGCTCCTCGCGGGTGCGTCGCCCGCGCTGTCGCGCGTGCTCGTCGAGCTCGCACAGTCGCAAACGTTCAAGCGTCGCATGCGCAACGTCGATCCGATGTTGCAAGTGCTCATGCCGGGCCGGCGCATCGAGATGCCCCCGGCGACCGAGCTCTTCGCGCGCGAGATCGATCGCGAGTTTCCGGAAGTGCGCCGCGTCGTCGACGAGCTCTACGCGGAGCTCGCGAAGACGAACGCCGCAGCCGACGCGGTGTTCGAGCGCGACGTGACGTGGCCGCCGGGCGGGTTTTGGGAGCGCCGCGAGACCGCGCGCGCGATGGCTCGCCTTCCCCATCTCGGAAGCTCCGCGCGTCCGCTCCTCGCCGAGTTTCCTCGCGAGCACCCGTATCGAACCGTCGTCGACGTGACTGCGCGATTTTCGGCGGACCAAGCGGGCGAGCTCTCGCCTTTCGCCGTGGCGCGTTTGCATGGCGCGTGGACGCGCGGTCTGTCGTGCCTCGAAGGCGAGGACGAGCTCTCTGATTTCTTCGTGGAGCGCATTCGCGCACACGGCGGCGAAGTGGCGCTCTCGGAGCGCGCGGAGAAGCTCGTCGTGAAATCGGGGCGCGTGACGGGCGTCGTCGTGTTCGGCGACGAAGCGACCGCGGGCGTGCAGTTCGTCGTGACGGATGGAACCGCGGCGTCGCTCCTCGAGCTCGCCGAGCCGTACGAAGCGCCACGCCGCGCGCTCGCCACGCTCCCCGTCGTCACGTCTGCCGCGCGACGCTTCGTCGTCTCGATGCTCGTGCGCGACGAAGGTCTTCCGCCGGCGCTCGGCCGCGAAGCGTTCATCGTCCCGCGCGCGCCATCGCTCGACGGCGCGATTCATCTCCAGCGAACGACGCCGCGCGATGCGCCCGAGCACACGTCGCTCCTCGTCGCCGAAACGCTCCTCGACGAAACCGAGCCACGCGAGCTCGACGAAATGCTCGAGACGGCGCGCACGCGCGTGATGGCCGCGCTCGAACCGTTCTTGCCGTTCTACGAGCGCCACGTCATCGTCGCAGACTCGCCGCACGACGGCTTGCCGCTTTGGGATCAACGCACGGGCTCGCGCGTGCACGTGGATCGCTCGCTGCTCCGGCGCGCGGGCGTGAGCACGTCGCCCGAGGCGATGCGCGCGCTCTACGCGATCGAGCCGACGTCGCTCTCCGGGCTCGCGGGCGAAATGCTCCGCGCTCCGCTCGGAAATGCGTTCGTCGTCGGCCGCTCTGCGATGCCTTCGCTCGGACAAGAAGGCGAGCTCCTCGCCGCATGGAGCGTCGCGCGCATCATCACGCGCACCGACCGGAAGAAGGAGCGCATGCGTCGGGAGATGTGGAGCAAAATCGAGCTCGGTTGAGCGCGCTCACTCCAACGGAAACGATTCGGACAACCACGTCCCCGGCGGATCCTCGTACCGAAGCACGTTGGATATCGGATCGAGGCGCAGATCCATCGACGCTCCATCCGTGTCACCCGTCTGCACCACGGCCCACATCGCATACGCGCAGTCGCGGTCGCCTGGTTTGCAGTCGTGAACGGGACAACCAAGCGGCAACTGCAGCGTGACCTCGAACGGTTTGTTTGCGGCGCGGATTGCCGCCAAGCGCTTCGAGCCATTCACTTCTCGGTGTGCCTGCGCTGCGCTCACATGAAAGGGCGCTATCACTTTGTCGTTCGCGCTCGAGTCGGCGTTCAAACACCAATGTCGCTCGTTGCTGTAGGTGATGGCATCGGTTTCCTCGATGATGTGAAACGACGCATCGAGGACCAGTTGGCTCGCGACGACGAGCGTCTTCCTGTTCGTCACGGAAGTCTTGACGAAGTCGACGTACGCCTTGGGATCACCAGGAACTTGGTTGACCGTGACGGACTTCAGCGATTGCGTGTAGCGCGGCGCCTTCACGAACGCCGCCTCTTTCCGTTGCACGCACTCGTCGTTCGTGAGCTCGACGCCGTAGAAGCGAACGCGTGGCGCGTACAGCGCCTTGAGCGCGGCGGCGGCGTGATCGTTGTGCGCTGAATCCCAACGACCGAGGACACCGCGCGCGACCGCGTCCGCGTCGGCGGCGTCGAGATGTTGCGTGTCGTTCGTGACGACCGCGACGGTGTCGTCTTCCGTGGTTACGCGAGCCGACGGTGTGGGGGCCTCGTGACGCGCGCGACATGCCACGAACATGGTCGTCGAAAACAGACACGCGACCCACGCCGCATGCATCAGAACTGTTCCAATTCGCTCATCGGGATGTCGTAGACGAACGCGCCCTCCACGCCGTCGAGCACGACGCGCGCGCGGTCGTTGCCTTTCGCGCCGGGCTTTGCGGTCACGCGGCCTTCGGCGATCCACTGGAGCGCGGTCGGCAAGAGGCGATGCTCGGCGGTGAGAATGCGTTGGCGCAAGCTCTCGTCGTCGTCGGAGCTCAAGATGGGCACGACCGCTTGCGCGATGATCGGGCCGGTGTCCGTGCCCGCGTCGACGAAGTGCACCGTGCAGCCGGACATCTTCACGCCGTAGAGCGAACGCTTGCGACTGCGCGTTCAGCCCGGCGAACGCAGGGAGCAGCGCGGGATGGATGTTGAGGATGCGCATCGGGAACGCATCGAGCAGCACGTTCGTGACGACGCGCATGAACCCGGCGAGCACGACGCAGTCGACGTTGTGACTCGCGAGCACCTCGACGACCGCCGCGTCGAAGTCGCTTTCGGTTCCGCGTAGCGACGGTGATCGATCACAATCGCGGGGATGTCGGCTTTCTTCGCGCGCTCGAGCCCGCCTGCCGTCGCGACGTTCGAGATGACGACGCACGACCTTCGCGTCGAGCGTCTTCTTCGCGATGGAATCGAGGATCGCCTGGAAGTTCGTTCCGCTGCCCGAGAGAGCACGCCGATGCGAAGCGTCTTCGTGCTTCGCGGCGGCTTGGACAGCGGGAGAGTTCTCGCGAGGGGCGAGGTCATCGATCGTCGTAGCGTACACGCTCTTCGAATGGCGTGTCCTCTGCGGACGCGGACGACGCGCCCGAGATCGATGGGCGCCTCGCCGAGCGCACGCAGCGCGACGTGACCGCGCGGCGCGTCCGACGCAGCGACGACGAACACGAAGCCAACGCCCATGTTGAACGTGCGTCGCATCTCGACTCGGTCGACGGGTCCGCGCTTTGCGATGAGATCGAACATCGCGGACGCGCGGCGCGGCGCCACGATGCGAAACGCCGAGCCCATCGGGGAGGACGCGCGGAAGATTTCCAGGGAGCCCGCCGCCGGTGACGTGGCACATCGCGCGCACGTCGTGACCTCGAGCGAGCAGCGACTGAACGATCTGCGCGTAGAGGCGCGTCGGCGGAGGAGCGCTTCGCCGACCGTCTGCCGCCGAGCTCGCGGCGGGTCGTCATCCGAGCGCATCGCGTCGAGCACTTTGCGCGCGAGCGAGTAGCCGTTCGAGTGCAGGCCGGCTCGACGGAGCCCGATGACCGACGTCGCCCTCGCTCGACGCGCTTGCCGTCGACGATGCTGCGCGCGCGCGACGACGCCGACCGCAGAAGCCCGCGAGATCGTACTCGCCGTCCGCGTACATGCCAGGGAGCTCCGCCGTCTCGCCGCCGAGGAGCGCGCAGCCGGATTCTTCGCATGCCGCGTGCGATGCCGCGCGATCACTTTCTCCGCGACGTCGACGTCGAGCTTGCTCGTCGCGAAGTAGTCGAGGAAAAATAGCGGGCGCGCGCCCGTCGTGACGACGTCGTTCACGCACATCGCGACGAGGTCGATGCCGATGGTGTCGTGCACGCCGGTCGCGAACGCGACCTTGAGCTTCGTGCCGACGCCGTCGGTGCCGCTGACGAGGATGGGCTCGTCTATGCCGCCGGGGACGCGGCACATGCCGGCGAAGCCGCCGACGTCCGCGAGCACCTCGGCGATGCGCGTTCGCTTCGCGAACGGTTTGATGCGCTCGACGAGCTCGTCGCCCGCGTCTTGATTCGACGCCCGCCTGCCGGTACGTGACGCCCATGCGCGAGACCGTACTCGAAAAGCCCGAAAGTGTGAGCATGCTCACACTTTGGAGACGATTGCCCTTGAAAATAGCCCTTCCATGACGTAACTCTGATCAGAGTGACGCCCGCATCGAAGCCCAAGATCGCCGGGGTCACGCTACCCCTCTTCTCTCTCCGCTCGTCGCACGATTGGGGCATCGGCGAAATCGGCGATCTCGCCGCGTGCGCGCGGCTCCTCGGGCGCCACGGGTTTTCCGTCGTGCAGCTCCTCCCGCCTCACGAGCTCGCGAGCGGCGAGACGTCGCCGTATGGCGCGCGCACCGGGTTCGGGCTCGATCCGATCTACGCGACGATCTCGGCGATCCCGGATCTCGACGACGACGCGATCGCGCGTGCGCTCGGTGACGAAGGCATTCGTGAGCGAGACGAGCTCCGCGCGCTCGCGCACGTCGACTACGCACGCGTTCGCGCGCTCAAGATGCGCGTGCTCGAAGCTGCGTTCGCGCGGTTCGACGAGCGCGAGTGGAAGCGCGACACGCCGCGCGCCGCGAAGCTCCGCGCGTTCACGACGCGCGAAGAATTGTGGGAGCGCGATCTCGCGCTCTATGTGGCGCTTCGCGAGGAGCATCATCAAACCGGCTGGAGCTTCTGGCCGACGCCCGAGCGCACGCGCGATCCGGCGACGCTCGACGACGCTCGCGCACGACTCGACAAGCGCGTTCGCTTTCACGAGTACCTCCAATGGCAGCTCTTCGGCCAGTGGGACGCGGCGCGCGTGGCCGTCGAGCGCGAGGGCGTTCATCTCTTCGGGGACCTGCCGTTCGTCGTCGGGCGCGAGAGCGCAGACGTGTGGTCGTGCTCGCGACTCTTCAGACACGATCTCGATCTCGGCGCGCCGCCCGACGAGTTCTCCGACATCGGTCAGTCGTGGGGTCTGCCTCCATACGATTGGGACGCGCTCGAACAAGAGCAGCACGCGTGGCTCCGCGCGCGCGCCGCGCACGCCGCGCGCCTCTATCACGGCTTTCGCGTCGATCACGTCGTCGGATATTTCCGGCAGTACGTCCGAAAGGGTGAAGCGCTCGGCGACTTCGATCCGAAAGACGAGCGCGACCAGGAATCGCACGGCGCGCGCGTGCTCGGCGCGATGCGCGCAGCAGCCGCACCTGCGGACATGATCGCGGAAGACCTCGGCGTGATCCCCGCGTTCGTGCGTAAGACGCTGAACGACCTCGGCATGCCGGGATACAAAATCATTCCGTGGGAAAAAGAGAAGACGGGCGAGATGCGCAATCCGCTCGAGTTTCCCGAGCTGTCCGTCGCGTCGTACAGCACGCACGACACACCGCCGCTCCTCGCGTTTTTCGACGAGCTCCCCGCCGAAGATCGCACGGCGCTCGCTGCGCTCGCCGAGACGAGCGAGTCCGCGCCCGAGCCCGAACGCGAGCGCGCGCTTCTTCGTCTTCTCTTCTCGGCGCGCTCGTCGCTCGCGATGGTGCTCGTGACCGAAGTGTTCGGCGAGCGCGTACGCATCAACACGCCGAACACCGTCGGCGCGCACAACTGGTCGTATCGCCTCCCCGCGCCGCTCGAAGAGCTCGAGACCACCGAAGCGCTCCGCGCGCGACTCGACACGTTCGGTGCGCTCCTCCGCGAATCGGGACGCGCACACCTCGTGTCGGCCTGAGTAAACCAACCTCGTCCCAGTGCTCATGGCACGCGCGCTGCAGCGTGCAAACGCGTGCGACGCAAGTCGGCTACGCTTTTCGACAACGTGCTGATCCAGCGTTGGCTTCGCATCATCGGGCTCGGCACGTGGTTCATCGCGGGGTCGACTTCGTTCGTGCGCCTCGCGGGCGATCCCAAGCGCGCTGTCCGTGGATGGCGACGTTCGCGACGTTCGCGATCCTTTTTTGGATCGGATCGAGCTGGAGGACGACGCGCGTCGTGCGCGTGTCGTGCCTCGTGGGACAAGCCGCGTGCGCGACGATCCTCGCTTGGCTCGGCATGCCGATGTTCGAAGGCGCGCTCTTCGCGCTCGTCGCCGCGCAGATCCCGCTCGCGCTTCCCGTGTGGGCGTCCGTCGTGTGGGCGATCGTGCAGCTTCCCATTTTATGGCTCGTCTTGCCGCGCGATTACAACGAGGTCGAGATCGCCAAATCGCTCAGCGCGTACCTCGCGTTCGCGGCGTTCGCGATCGCGGTCGTGCGGCTCTTCGAATCCGAGCGGCGCGCGCGCGTCGAGCTCGCGCGTGCATCGGAGCGCATGAGCGTCGCGCGCGAGCTTCACGACGTGCTCGGCCATCACCTCGCGGCGCTCTCGATTCAGCTCGATCTCGCACGACGGACGACCGAGGGACCTGGCCGCGCACCGCTCGACGAAGCGCACGGCGTGGCTGAGCGCATGCTGGGCGACGTGCGTCAGGCGGTGTCGGCGATGCGAGGCGATGCGACGAACCTCCGCAAGGCGCTCGACGCCGTCGTGCGCGCGGTGCCGCGCCCGAAGATCGATTTGCGATTTCCGGAAGAGATCATCGTGAAGGACGCAGCGTGCGCGCACGTCGCGCTCCGCTGCGTTCAAGAAGCGGTCACGAACGCTGTGAAGCACGCCCACGCCTCGCACATCGCGATCGCGATCGACCGAAGCGAAGACGTCCTCGTGATCGCGATCGAAGACGACGGAAAACGCGCGGGACCCATTCGGCCCGGCAGCGGGCTTCGTGGGATGCGCGACCGCGTCGAGGAGATCGGTGGAGCGCTCGAGATCGACAGCGTCGAAGGTCGCGGGACGATGGTGCGCGCCCGCATTCCGGAGGTTTCATGATTCGTGTCGTGCTCGCCGACGATCAGCTCCTCATTCGTCAAGGCATCCGCGGGCTGCTCGCACTGACAGGCGACATCGAGGTCGTCGGCGAAGCGAGCGATGGGCTCGAGGCAGTCGACGTGGTCTTGCGCACGAAACCCGACGTGGGGCTCTTCGACGTGCGCATGCCCGTCGCGAGCGGCATCGACGCGCTCCGCGAGCTTCGCAAACGCAAGATCGCGCTGAAGACGATCATGCTCACGACGTTCGACGACGACGAAGCGCTGAAGAACGCGCTCAAAGAAGGCGCCGCGGGATGGCTCCTCAAGAATGTTTCGCTCGAAGCGCTCGCCGCTGCGATTCGTGAAGTCGCCGCCGGCAAGACGCTGGTGATGCCGATGACGGAGACTGCGGGCGAGACGATCCGCATGGAGCACGCCGAGTTTCCATCGAGCGAGCGACCGAGCGCGCTCACGGCGCGCGAGCTCGAAGTGCTCCGCCTCATCGCACGCGGCATGAGCAACCGCGAAATCGCCGACGCACTCGGTACGAGCGAAGGCACCGTGAAGAATCAAACGTCGAGCATCTTGCAGAAGCTCGGCGTGCGCGACCGTACGCGCGCCGTGCTGAAAGCCGCCGAGCTCGGTCTTCTGTGACTTCTGTGTGTTGCGCAATGTGAAGCGCGCTGCACATGACTTCCGGCACATGTTCGCGTGCCGCGCGAGCGCGATGCTGATCGAAGGAAGGCGATCATGCATGGCACAAAGCTCGCAATTCGTACTGGAACGATGAGTCTTCGAGATGTGGAGGCGCTCGATGCGCGCGTGAGCGCTTCGTTCGCATCGGTCGACGCGATCGACGCGCGACCACGGGATGACGTTTGGCTCGGCCACGCGGTCGTCATCGCGACTGCGTTCTTGCACGTATGCATGGCGCCGCTGCGCAGGCTCACGTTCGACGAAGCGTATTACGCGTGCGCGGCCGCGCGTGGCGTGCCTTGGCCGGTGCCGCAACATCCGCCGCTGCTCGGCGTGCTCCTGCGCGCGACGCAGCCGCTCGACGGTTTGCCGATCGAGCTTCGTGTGCGTCTCGTTCCAATCGTGCTCTCGTCGCTCATCGCGCTCGGCGTCGCGCGGCTCGCTGCGTCGATCTCTGCTCGAGCGACTCGCGCTCGCGCGTTTCTCATCGGCGCGGCGCTCGCGAGCTTCGCGCTCATTCCGATGGCAGGTGGCGTGCAGGCGATCCCCGAGCTCCCGCAGCTCGCGGCGATCGTGTGGGTGCTCTGCATCGCGACATCGCACGTGCGCGAGCGTCTCACGTCTTGGGTCACGGTTCCCGCGCTTGCGCTTCTCTCTGGTTGCGCCATCGCGTCGAAGGTGTCGGCGCTCGCGTGTCTCTCTGCGATCGCGCTCGCGCTCATCATTCGGCGCGCGTGGTCGGCTGCGGGCGCGATCGCGCTCGGCGCGATCGTTGCGTTTCCGTTTTGCGTGACGTCGCTCGTCGGGCAGAGCGCACACGTCGTCGGAAAGGGGCCTTGGGTTTCGGCGCCGCACATCGGCATCCCCGCCGCGCTCGCAATCGCCGTCGTTGCGACGCTCGTCGGGTTCGGTCCGGCTGCGCTCGCAACAGGCGTGCGCAGCGCCGCGCTCTCGCGTATTCCAGGCGGCATGTCGATCGCCGCAATCGTTGCGTTCGCAATCATCGGCTCCGCGCTCGCGTCGGGGCGCATTCCAGAGGTTCACTGGTTCGCGCCCGCATCTCTTCCGCTCTATGCGGCCGCAGCGAGCGCGCTCGCGGAGTCACCGAGGCGACGCGCGCAACACGTCATCGCATCGCACGTTCTTCCGACGGCGCTCGCCGTGGTAGCTTGGTGCGTGCCGTTCGCACGGATCGAGAAGACCGATTTCTTCGCGGAGGCTCCGCACGTCGCGCTGAGTCGCGTCGACACGGAGCTCGCGTGGGCCGAATCCGCTGCGCGCGTGCGAAGCATTCCCGATTACGGCATGAGCTCGTGGCGCTGTCTCTATGCTCGTCAGTGCGACGCGACGGGGCGACCGTGAGCGCGCCGTTCGATGCCATCGTCGTTGGATCGGGCGCGACCGGCGGCGTCGCAGCGTTGACGCTCACGAGAGCGGGCATGCGCGTGCTCTTGCTCGAAGCGGGCGCGCCGGTCGAGAAGACGGACTACGCCGCGTGGCACACCGCGCGAACGCTCTACCGACATTGGGTGAGCAAACGCCAGAGCGTGCAAGAAGCCCACGCAACGTACTGGACGACGAACCCCGACTTCTTCGTCGACGATCGCGACAACCCCTACACCACGCCCGACGACAAACCGTTTCGCTGGATTCGCGCGCGGCGACTCGGCGGGCGCACGCTCACGTGGGACGGCGTCACGCCGCGTCTCTCCGACTTCGAGCTCAAAGCGGCGAGCCGCGACGGCATCGGCATCGATTGGCCCATCGCGCACGCGGACCTCGCGCCGCACTACGCGACGATCGAACGGCTCCTCTGCGTGCACGGCGCGCGCGACGGCCTCGCGCAGCTTCCGGACGGCGCGTTCGACGGCGCGCGACCGATGACGCCCGCGGAGCGCGTCTTCAAGGACCGCGTCGAGAGCAAGTTCCGCGGACGCAACGTGATCATCTCGCGCGGCATCCGCGCCGCGCGCCGGCCGCGCGACGGTGAAACGCACTCGCGCCTCTCGAGCGTCGCGACGACCATCGACCTCGCGAAGCGCACCGGCAAGCTCACCATTCGAACGAACTCGATCGCGTCGCGTGTGATCGTCGACCGCGAGGGCACGCGCGCGACCGGCGTCGAGATCATCGATGCAGTCGATCGCCACGTCGAGGAGGTGCACGCGCCGCTCGTCGTCTTGTGCGCATCGACGATCGAATCGCTGCGCATCCTCATGACCTCGAAGAGCCGCGCGCACCCGAAGGGAATCGGCGCGTCATCGGGCGTGCTCGGCCGCTACCTGATGGATCACGTCGCGTCGACCATTTACTTCGCGCTGCACGACCATCGCGACGCGAACGATGGGCACGAGCTCCTCGGCAGCGACGCGATCATGATGCCGCGTTACCAAAACCTCAATGGCACGAGCGAGCGCTTCGTGCGCGGCTTCGGTTTGTGGGGCGGCATCCAAAGGCTGCCGATCCCGCGCGCGCTGAAGAAGACCAGCGGCTCGATCGGCTTCTTGTGCGCGCGCGCGGAGACCGTGCCGCAGGAAAAAAACCGCGTGGAGCTCGACGCGACGGAGCGTGACCGCTGGGGCCTGCCCGCGCCGCGCATCACGTTCGAGTGGGCCGAGTCGGATTTCGAAATCGCGCGCGCCGCGCGACGCGATGCGATCGAAATGATCGAAGCCGCGGGCGGCGAGGTCGCGGAGCTCGGCGATCTCGTGGCGTTGCCGATCGTGGGCGGGTTCTTGCGCGAGATGGAGAAGGAGTGGGCGTGCTCGACGCCCGGTCTCTTCTGTCACGAGGTCGGTGGTGCGCGCATGGGAAGCGATCCGAAGACGTCCGTCCTCGACGCGGACAATCGCTGTTGGGACGTGCCGAACCTCCTCGTCACGGACGGCGCGTGCTTCCCGAGCTGCGGCTGGCAAAATCCGACGCTGACGATGATGGCGGTCACCGCGCGCGCATGCGAGCGCGCCGTCGAATCGATGAAGAGGCGCGATCGATGAGCACGTCGGTCCCGCGGATCGTCGTGGGCACGTCGAGCATCGGAAGCGTTCTTTGGTCTCGAGAGGACGTAAGCGCGTTTCGTTATCTCGACGGCGTGCTCGATGCGGGTTGCACGACATTCGATCTCGCCGCGTCGTATCAGCTCGGCGGAACCGAGCGCCTCTTCGGAGCATGGATGGCGTCGCGCCGAAACCGCGAGCGCGTGTTCGTCATCACGAAGGGCGGGCACCCCGTTCCGATTCTCGCACCGCATCGCCTCACCGCGCGCGCGATCACCGATGATCTCCACGCGTCGCTCGCGCGTCTTCGCACGGATCACGTCGACCTCTATCTGCTCCACAAGGACGACGCGACCGCGCGCCTCGAGCCCGTCGTCGAAGCGCTCGTGCGGTTTCATCGAGAAGGAAAGATCCTTGCGTGGGGCGTGTCGAACTTCACGCACGAACGCGTGCGCGAGATCGACGCGCTCGGCCGCGCCGCCGATCTTCCGATCGCCGCGAGCAGTCCGCACTTTTCGCTGTTTCCGTGGGTGCGCGAGCCGTACGCGGCGTCCGTCAGCATCGCGGGCCCGCGCAACAGGGACGCGCGCGCGTTCTACGAGAAGTCGCGCATCCCGGTCTTCGCGTGGTCTCCGCTCGGCGCCGGGTTCGCCGCTGATCGCAAGTCGCGCGCATACGACAGCGCAGAGAACCGCGCGCGCCTCCGGCGCGCATCCGCCATCGCCGATGCACACGGCGCGTCGGCGTCGCAGATCGCGCTCGCATACGTTCTCTCGCAACCCTTCGTCACGCGCGCCGTCGTCGCGTCGCACACCGTCGAACGCATGCGCGAGAACATCCTCGCCGCCGCGATCGTGCTCACCGAAGAAGAGACGCGCTGGCTCGACGGCGAGGCGATCTCCAGCACCGCTGCGAGCGTGTGATGCGCGAGCATCCGAAGACCGTCGCCCTCGTCGCGATGCTCGTCGCGATCGCCAGTGCGATCATCGCGACGCGCCTCGAGCTTCGCACTCGTTACGATCAGCTCCTGCCCGATGGCGCGCCGAGCGCGGTGGAGCTCGCGCGCCTCTCCGAGAAGACCACCGGCGGTCAGACGATCCTCGTCGTGCTCGAGTCGCGCTCCGGTGGCGACGAAACGAAGGAGCTCCGCGCGTTCGGCGACGCGCTCGTCCAAAAGCTTCCATCGCTCGGACCGAGCGAAGTCGCGTCGGCGGAAGATGGCGTGCAGAACGGGCGCGCGTTCTTGATGGCGCGCGCGGGTCTCTTCCTCGACACGAAGGATCTCGAGAAGCTGCGCGCGGACGTCGACGAACGCTGGGATCGCCAAGTCGCGCGCGAAACGGGAACGTCGCTCGACGACGACGAGGCTCCCGATCCGCACGCGAACGACTCGCTGCGCGATCGGCTGCGTGCCGCGGGCGCGAAGAGCGAACGCGCCGATCGCTACCCAGACGGCTACTACCAAACCAAAGACGGCAAGGCGCTCGTCGTCGTCGTTCGCTCGCCCGCGCACGCCGGCGATCTCGCTCGATCGCGCGACGTCGTCGCGCACGTCCGCGCGATCGTCGACGAGCTCGCGCGCGATCACGCGGCGATCAAAGCGGGCTACGCGGGCGACATGATCGCGGGCATCGACGAATACGGCGCGGTCCGCTCCGATTTGCTCGGCGTCGGCGTCACGGGCGTCGCGCTCGTTCTCGCCGTCATCCTCCTCTACTTCGCGCGACTGCGGTCGCTCTTCGTTCTCGGCGCGAGCATCGCCGTCGGCCTCTCGGTGACGTTCGCGCTGACGACGCTGGTCATCGGACACTTGAACGTCGCGACGGGGTTTCTCTTCAGCATCGTCGCGGGCAACGGGATCAACGCGGGGATCATCTACCTCGGGCGGTACGACGAAGAACGCCGCCGCGGGCTCGATGTCGCCCAAGCGATTCGCATCACGCACCGAGCGACGCTCCCCGCGACCGCGATGGCCGCGTTCGCCGCGGCCGCGTCGTACTCGTCGCTCGCGTTCACGAAGTTCCCCGCGTTCCACGAGTTCGCGTTCATCGGCGCATCCGGGATGATCATCTGCTGGATCGTGACGATCACCGTCGTCCCCGCGTTGCTCGCGATCTTCGATCACGGCGGCCCCGCGCGACGCGGCGTCCCTTTCGGCGAGGCGTTCGCGTTCGCGGTGACGCGCGCTCCACATGCGCTCGCCTCGATCGGCGCGTTCGTCGCGGTCGCGGGCGCGGTGACGACGACGTCGTACGTCGCGTCGCGTCCGCTCGAGTACGACCTGAAGCACATTCAAATGGACCACGAGGGCTCGGGCGAGCGCGACCGCGTGTGGGACATCGCGACGAGCATCGTCGGCCAGCTCCCGCAAGCCGCGATCGTCGTGACGAACGCTCCAAGCGAAGCGAAAGAGCTCGCGACCGCGCTCCAAAACAACCACGACGTCGGGCCCGTCCACACGATCTACGATTTCATCCCGGACGATCAGCCCGCGAAGATCGCGACGCTCGAGGCGATCGCAGCGCGCGTGAAGCGCGGACGCGAGCTCCACATGATCGACGACGCCGACTGGAACGCGCTCTCGCCTCTCCTTCCGCCCGAGGATCTCGCGCCATTCGGCCCGGGCGAGCTCCCCGCATCGCTCGCCGCGCCGTTCACCGAGAAAAACGGCACGCGTGGCACGATGGTGATCATCGAGCCGGCACCGGGGCCGAACAGCGAAGATCTCCATTACCTCCTTCGCTACGCCAACGCGTTCCGCGAGGTCCATCTGCCGAGCGGCGCGGTCGTGCGCGGCTCGGGACGCGCGGTCGTCTTCGCCGACATTCTCGCCGCGACCGCATCGGACATCCCGATCGCCATCGCAGCCTCGCTCGCGATGACGATCGCGTGCGTCGCGATCGCTCTGCGGCGCAGCGTCGCGGCGCTCTGGGTGCTCGGCGCTTTGTTCGTCGGAGTCGCGGGCGTCGGTCTCTTTCTTTCGCTCGATCACGTCCGCATCAACTTCTTGAACTTCGCGGCGCTGCCGATCACGTTCGGCATCGGCGTCGACTACGCGGTGAACGTGATGCAACGGCATCGCGAAGATCAGGGCGGCGACGTCGCGCGAACGCTGCGCACCTCCGGCGGTGCGGTCGTCCTTTGCAGCCTCACGACGACGCTCGGGTACTTCGCGCTCCTTCGTTCGCACAACCAAGCGATTCGAAGCTTCGGCGCCATCGCCGTCGTCGGCGAGATCTCGTGTTTGCTCGCCGCGGTTTTGGTGTTGCCCGCCGCGCTTCGCCTCACGCAGCGGGCATCGGGAGATGATAAGGTGCGCGCCGCATGAATCGCATCGCGCTCTTTGGGGGTCTCGCTTCCGCAATCCTTCTTCCGCTCGCATGCTCGAGCACGCCGCCGCCGGCGCCCACGCCGCGCCCGCTCGGCGATGACAGCGTCCCGATCACGGACAACGTCCAGCTCAAAAACCTGAGCGGCCCCGTCGACGCCGTGCGCGACGAGTACGGCATGATCCACATCTACGCGACCAACGTGCCCGACGCGATGCGCGTCATGGGTTACCAAGTCGGCCGCGATCGCCACGTGCAAGTCGAGCTCATTCGGCGCAACGCCGAGGGTCGCATGGCCGAAGCCTTCGGCGATTTGTCGCCGAGCTTGATCGACAGCGACATCAACGCGCGCGCCATCGGTCTCTATCGCGTCGCACAGACGATGTGCGACGCGATGGACCCGAACGGGCCGGAGCGCCAAGCGATCGACGCGTTCTCCGACGGCATCTCGCAGTATTACGCGCGCCTTCAATCGGGCGACGAGAGCTTGCCGAAGGCCGTCGTCGGATTTCCCGCCGCGCTCTTCACGCCGTGGACGTGCGCCGACTCGCTCGCGATCGCGCGCCTCCAATCGGAGGCGCTCTCGTTCGACGCGGACAGCGACATCGGTCGCCAAGAGTTCCTCGACGCCGCGCAATCGACGTTCGTGTCGACCTCGGCCGACCCGGAGATCCTGAAGCGCGTCGGCCTCGAGCGCGACATGCTCCGCTTCGCGCCGCTCGATCCCACGCTCGTCTTGCCCGGTGGATTCCCCAACGACGCGACGCACACGCAGAGCTTCACGCAGAAGAAGAACAACCCGACGAAAGTTCCTTCGCGCGTCGTCCTCTCGAAGAACGCCATCGACAATCTCAGCGGCTGGCGAAACGCGCAACACCAGATAAACACGATCTTCGGCGACCTCGTCACGCGCGGCTCGAACAACTGGGTCGTCGGTCCCGGCATGAGCGCCGACGGTCACGCGATCGTGTCGAGCGATCCGCACCTCTCGCTCGACGCGCCGTCCGTGTTCTGGATGGTCCACCTCTCCGTTCACGCGCCAACCGGAAAAGACACGTCGCAAGATCTCGAAGTCGCGGGTCTCGCGTTCCCGGGAATTCCGGTCGTCATCCTCGGCGAGAATCAGCACGTCGCGTGGGGCGCGACGACGGCGGGCTACGACGTCACCGACGCGTACTCGGAGACGCTCTCGCAAGACGGCGCGACGGTCACGTTCAACGGACAGCAAGTCGCGATTCAAAAAGTCCACGAGACGATCAACGTCGCGCACGGATCGCCCGTCGAATACGACGTGCTCGTCGTTCCGCATCACGGGCCGATCATTCCGACGATCGTGAATCACGCGGTCGTCCCGCCGGATCCGAGCGGCCAGGTGCTCTCGTATCGATGGACGGGGCTCGACCCGTCGAAGGAAGTCACCGCGATCGACGCGCTCCAGCGCGCGGCGAGCGTCGAGGACGTGCGCAACGCGCTGCGCGACTTCGGCGTCGGCGCGCAGAACTGGGTGAGCGCGGACGATCAGGGAAATATTTTCTACACGTCCCAGTCGCGCATTCCGCAGCGCATGGCGGGCGCGGTCGCGTGGGACGCGAGCAAGTACCAAGGCACGCTCCCGATGTTCGTTCTTCCGGGTGAAGGCTCGGCGGAGTGGACGACCGATCTCGACGAAGCGTTCATTCCGCACGTGAAGAATCCGTCGCAAGGATTCGTCGCGTCGGCGAACGCGGATCAAGTCGGCGTGACGCTCGACAACGATCCGTCGAACGATCTCCTCCCCGACGGGAAAACCCCGGTCTACATCGGCGGCGATTTCGATCTCGGGTTCCGCGTCGGACGCATCACGCATCGCCTCACGACGCTCGGTCATCCCGCGACGCCCGACGACATGGCGAGCATTCAAGCGGACGTGCACTCGCCGTTCGGATCGCTCCTCGCGCCGAAGCTCGTGGCGGCGATCACCGCGGCCGAAGCGGAGCGTACGTCACCCGGCACGCATCCCGATCTCACCGCGATCGTCGCCGACTCGCGCTACAGCGCGGCGAACGTGACGCAAGTCGCGCAATGGATGACGTCGTGGGGAACGGACAGCGACTATCGATCCGAATCGGGCGTGAGCGCGGACGACAACTCGCTCCTTACGGACGCCACGATGGCGCCGAGCCAAGCGACGCTCCTCTTCCACGTGTGGCTCGCGCGCATGGGGATGCTGACGTTCGATGACGAGATCGCGAAGCTCGGCGGGAGCATCCCCGAAGTGCCGCGCATGCTCGCGTACATTTGGACTGCGCCCGATCCGTCGAAGCTCGCGACGTACGACGCGTCCACGGGCGAGAGCTCGCTCTTCGACAACATGACGACGACGAGCACCGTCGAAACGTCGAACCAGCTCGCGATCGGCGCGCTGCTCGACGCGCTCGATTACTTGAACGGAAAATACGGGAGCGATCGCTCGCAATGGCGCTGGGGCGTGCCGCACACGCTCACGTTCGGCGCGCTCGTTCCGCTTTGGGGCACGCTGTCGATTCCGCAATCCGGCAACGCGCTGTTCCCGACGGGCTTCCCGCGTCACGGGGATCTGCACACGATCGACGTCGCGAACTTCGGATCGCATCCGAGCGCGCTCGCGAACCTCGACTTCACGTACGGCGGCGGACCGACGCAGCGATTCGTCGCGGACGTGCAATCGCCCGCGCCGGTTTCGCGGAACGCGCTGCCCGGCGGCGAGGTTTGGGACAACACGAGCCCGCACTTCGCCGACGAAGCCGAACGGTGGCGGCGAAATCAAAATCGTCCAGTGTGGATCCAGCGCGCCGACGTCATCGCCGACGCGAAAGAGCGCATCGCGTACGATCCGTGAGCCTCACTTCGCGTGAGCGTGGCGCGAGCTCGACGAATGCGACGAGTGCGAGCCGTGTGACGCGAGGCCCGCGCTCGCGCATGCGCACGCCATGTCGGTGAGCGCGGATGCGACTGCTTCGGCGGCCGCGTCGTCCTCTTCCGTCGTCGTCTTCGATGGAGTGACCGTCGCGGCCGCGTTCGACGTGCACGTGCCTTCTTCGTCGCACGTGTACGTGAGATCGCGACCGCAGCCCGTCGCGAGAAACTCGTTCGTTCCGCTGGGGATCACGCTCACGCTGTTGCAGTGAAGCTCGCCCGCGGCTTGCGCGCTCAGCTCGTCGCGCGTCGCGTGCGCCGATGCGCTCACGAACCCGACCGCGAGCGCGGGGAAGATCCACTCGCGGCGAAAGAGCTTGCGCCTCATCCCTTCGTGATACGCGGTCCCGTCGCGCGAGCTTCCCTCACCGAATGGAAAGCGTTGCTTTCGTGCCCGAAGCGAGCGGCACCATGATGACGCCGCGGTCGATCGACAGCGGCGTGCAGCGTTCGCCGGGATCGTCCGCGAGCTGCGCGGGGATCTTCTGATTCCACCTCCACGTCGCATCGGTCGATGACCACGCGGTCGCCGTGTCGCCCGCGACGAGCACGAAGATGTTCGCATCGCATGCCATCGCGAGGTGAGCGGCGAGTGCGTCCATGTTCGGCGTCACGACGGCGCCCGCGTGATCGGGAAACGCGAACGTGTGCGACGTGGTGAAGCCGTTTCGGAGCTCCACCGACCATGGTTGCGAACGATCCGGTGGCGGCTCTTTCAACACCACTTCAGTGGGCTTCTGCGAGCTCTTCGCAAAGCACGTGCACGATGACACCGTGACGAGCGGCATCGCGCCCGTCGCGCCGGACTGGTGCTGCGTGTCCTTCTGTTTGTCCGGCTCGCCGCGCTCCTTTGCTTCTTCGCGCTTCGCACCGACGTACTCGGCGAGCCCGAACGCGACCATGAGCGCCACGAAGATGATGACGCCCATGACGATGAGCTTGTTCGTCTCGGCTTCATCGCGCTTCTTCGCGCCATCTCGTTCTTCTTTCGGCGCTGGAGGCCCCGGCTTTTCGGCAACGGCTTCGTCGCGCGGGTCGTGCTTCGCCCACGCGCGCGCTTCGCGGTCGAAGACGTGGTAGTGCATCGCCGCGACGCGCTGTCGAAAGAGCTCCCGTCCCTCGGCGAGCTCGTCTTTCAGCTCGTGGAAACGATCGCGCGCGCTGTCGTACCGTTCTCGGTTGTAGAGCGTGATGTCCGCGAGGATTGCGCGCGCGAGCTTCGTGGCCGCTTGCTCGTCGTTGATCATTGGATCGCGTCGAGCATACCCTGCGCCCATGTCGATGCGCGTCCTTCCCGGCCGGCCCTTTCCTCAAGGCGCCACGTGGGACGGCGAAGGAACGAACTTCGCGCTCTACTCCGAGAACGCCGCGGGCGTGACGCTCTGCTTGTACGACGCGCTCGGCGTCGAGACGCGCGTCGCGCTCGAGGAGCGAACCGCGTTTGTGTGGCACGGGTACTTGCCCGGCGTCCACCCGGGACAACGCTACGGGTTTCGCGTGAGCGGACCGTACATGCCCGCGCGCGGTCACCGCTTCAACGACAAGAAGCTCGTCGTCGATCCGTACGCGCGCGCGTTCGACGGCAAAGTGGATCCACGCGCGCCGATCTTCGGTTCACGTCGAAGAAGACGACGAACGCGCCGACGAGCGCGACGACGCGTGGGGCGTCCCGAAGAGCCTCGTCATCGACAACCGCTTCGATTGGGCGAACGACGCGCCGCCGAAGATTCCGTGGTCCGAGACGGTGATCTACGAGCTCCACGTGAAGGGCGTCTCGAAGCTCCACGACGAAGTCCCGCGCGAGCTCCGCGGGACGTACGCCGGTCTCGCGAGCGAGCCGATCATCTCGCACCTCGTCTCGCTCGGCGTCACGGCCGTCGAGCTCATGCCCGTGCACGAAGCGATGGACGAGCCCCCGCTCATGCGCCGCGAGCATGACGAACTATTGGGGCTACTCGACGCTCGGTTTCTTCGCGCCCGATCAACGCTTCGCACATCGCGCACGGCAATCAAGTGCGCGAGTTCAAGGACATGGTGCGCACGCTCCATCGCGCGGGCCTCGAGGTGCTTCTCGACGTCGTCTACAACCACACGTGCGAAGGCGATCACGAAGGGCCGACGGTGTCTCTCCGCGGGATCGACAACGCGATTTATTATCGCCTGAAGAAAGGCGCGCTCGATCGCTACGAGGATTTCACCGGCTGCGGCAACACGCTCGACATGATGCACCCGCAGGCGCTCAAGCTCGTCATGGACAGCTTGCGCTACTGGGTGACGGAGATGCACGTCGACGGCTTCCGCTTCGACCTCGCGAGCGCGCTCGGCCGAGAGCTCGGCGCGATGTCGCGCATGGCCACGTTCTTCGACATCATCTACCAGGATCCCGTTCTCTCACGCGTGAAGCTCGTCGCCGAGCCGTGGGACGTCGGCGAAGGCGGATACCAAGTCGGAAACTTTCCGGTGCAGTGGACGGAGTGGAACGGAAAATATCGCGACACCGTTCGTCGTTTTTGGCGCGGACGATCCCGGGCAAATCGGCGATCTCGGCATTTCGTCTCACGGGCTCGAGCGATCTCTTCCAGGACGACGGGCGGCACCCCGGCGCGAGCATCAACTTCGTCACCGCGCATGACGGCTTCACGATGCGCGATCTCGTCTCGTACGAAACGAAGCACAACGAAGGAAACGGCGAAGAGAATCGCGACGGCGCGAGCGACAACGCGAGCTCGAACTCGCGGCGTCGAGGGCGACACGACCGACCCGACGTCACTCGCGCTTCGCGCGCGGCAGATCGGAATTTCTTCGCGACGCTCCTCTTCTCGCAGGGCGTGCCGATGATCGCGAGCGGCGACGAGCTCGCGAAGACGCAACGCGGAAACAACAACGCATACGTCCAAGACAACCCGATCTCGTGGCTCGACTGGCATCTCGCGCCCGAAGAGCGCGAGCTCCTCGACTTCGTGCGCAAGCTCGTTCAGTTCCGGCGCGCGCACCCCGCGTTCCAACGAAAGACGTTCTTCCGCGGCGCGCGCGGGCGTGGGAGCGCACGCGATCTCGTGTGGCTCGACGAGACGGGCATCGAGCTCACAGGCGCGGCGTGGGCTGATCCCAATCGGCGCTCGCTCGGCCTGCTCATCGCGGGCGACGCGATCGAAGGGCGTAGCGATCTCGGCCACCAACTCTCGGACGACACGTTCTTCCTCGCGCTCAACGCGAGCGCGGCGAGCGTCGACTTCCAAGTGCCGCGCGGCGACGCATCGCACACGAGCACGTGGGACGTCGTCGTCGACACGGCGACCGCGCAGGTCCCCGTGATGCGCCGCGTGCGCACGGGCGACACGCTGACGCTCGTCTCGAAATCGCTCGCGCTCCTCCGGCGACCGAACGACTGACGCGCACGCGCGCTATCATGGCGCGCGTGAGACCCATCTTTCTTCTCTTGATGGCGTGTGCGTGCGGTGCGCGCACCGAGGTTGGTGGCGTCCTCGTCGACGCTGGACCGAGCGACGCGACGCTCGACGCGAGAACGCCCGACGTCATCGTCGACACCTCGCCGCCGCTCGACGTCTCACCGGACGCGATCGTCGCGTGCACGCAGGGCATCCTCACGCAGTTTCCAACCTCCGAGTGTGGCGGCGATCAAGTCGACTGGTTCGCGACGCCATACACGCCGACCGCGGACATCACCGTCGATCGCGTCGAGGCGCACATGGCACAAGGCAACGTCGCGCTCCTTGCGAGCGCAGCAGGCGCGCCAGGCGCGGTGCTCTTCACCGGCTCGGTGGGAACGAGCCCGCAGCCAGCGTGGATCGGCGCGAACGTGAACCCGCCGGTCTTTCTCCAGGCCGGGACGCTTTACTACGTTGGTTTTCAAGGCGACTGCTCATTTGCATCCAACGGTCCGGAGCCCGTCGAATACATGGCCTCATCCATCGACGGCCCGTGGCACATCCAAGGAACGGACAACTGGACAGCGCGGTTGATCGGGATGTGCCCGTGATCAATATGCGAAGTAGGGTCCGGCGCCGCCGGGTGTCGCGGCGCCGCTGATTGCGGTGAACACGGTGCGCCCGTAGAAAAACGACAATCCCCAATCGAAATACCCCGGGGTAAAAGCCGTGATCGCGAGGTCGTCGAAGGCCGCGTTTCCGCTCCCGTAGAGCGTAGTCGCATTGGCCACGGTGAACGGCGTCGTGATGTTCACGGCATTCATCCCGGTGTTCGTCGCCGTGAGATTGAGCGTGGTGGCGGGGCAGTAGAAGGCAGTCTGATTCCCCGTGCACTGTGGAATGGTGGAATCGGGGAAGCTGTAACAAACCGAGCCCGAGTCGATGAAGCTCGCGGTGAGAGTTTGGGTGCCGTACGTCGTCGTGAAGGCGCCGGTGTTGCCGTTGATCGTGATGACTTGCGCGGCGCCGAGATCGTTGTTGCTCGCGGTGCCAATGCCGAAGATGAGCGAGCCGGTGACGGACGCAGCCCCGTTGGGATCGATGGCGGGGAGCCGAATCGCCACACCGTTGTTGTCTTGTGCAAACAGCGTAACGGGGTTTGGGAGTTGATTGGCAATGGGCACGGCGGTGGGTGTGCACGTCGAGCCCGCGCAAGAGTAATAACTTCCGACGAGTGGCGCGTTCGGGTTGATGCACGCGATTCCGCAATCCGCAGTTTGGAATCCAATGCCGATGATTCCGTTTCCGCCCAAGGACACCACGCTGTCCTCTTCGGTGCCGGCGCTCGAACACGCGGAGGGTGTGGGCGTGGAGGACGCGCCTCCGGCGATCTGAATGGGAAGCCCAGCGGCGATCTCGCCTCCGATCTGCACGTCGGCGGTGACGACGGGGCCCCACGTGTAGCCGTCCGCGTATTGATAACACTCGACGAGCGGATCGCCGCTCGTGGCGTTTTGTTGCGGAAGCATCAGAGAGGCGTCGAGCACGGAGGAGATGATGCGTAGCCCGACCGAGCCCGTGTCCACTTCGACGTGGTCGATCGTCTGGCAGACGGTCGTTCCGGGCCGGCATATCGTGATTGTCGTGTAGAGCACGTTGACCGCCTGCGTGCCGGGCGGACCTTGGTCGACGATCACCGGCGCAACGTTGATGACGCCGCCGTCCGCTGCGTCGTTTGCGGCGTCGAGGCCTCCGTCGTCTTGTGGCGTAGAAGGCCCGCAAGCCCATACGCACGCAAACGCGAGCAGCGCGCTTCTCGCGGTCACCACGCGCGCACCGTGTCGAGGTCGAAGCCCGCGGGAATTTGCGCCGAAAGCCAAGCGCGACCCACGAAGCCTCCCTGATGCCCAGCCGACTGCACCACCCAATCACGCGTAGCGACGACGCGCTGATGATGATGCCCCGTCGCGCGACCTTGCGCGCTATTCACGTAAGGCTCGAAATAGGAACCCAGCAAGCGACGTAGGTTCGGGATGACCGGCCCACCCCAAGCGACCGCGAACACCTTTCCGTGCAGCACCCATTCGCGCACGAGCGTGCCGGACGGCAGTCGCAACGAGTGCACCTCCCAGCGCGCCGCGAGCGTGACCTCACGCGAGGCTTCGAGCGCAACGGTGTCGGCCGCAATCGACGCGGTGTCGCCGCCGAGCGCGGCGTGCGCCTCGGGCGCGACGAGTCCAAGTGCGAGGAGACCGAGTATGGCGCGATGGGGGAGCATTCTCGTTCCACTATAGCCCGAGCGGTGACTCGAGCCCCAGGGTCGGAGATCCATCGGCGCGTCGCGGGCGATCCGCGCGCCCACGTGTTTTCTGCGGTGTTGATGCGTGCGGCGCGGTGGCATGCGCGCTGCTCAAGACACGCTCATGCACAAAACACTCACGCTTCTCTTTTTCCCATTCGCCTTCGCATGCACCACCGGCACGACGGTCCCCGACAGCGGACTCGAAGACACCACGAACGACGCCGCGAGCGACACGGGCACCATGCAGTTCGCCGAGGCAAGCACCGCGGACGCGCACGCGAGCGAGGCGGGCGCGTGCGAGGCGTCCGACATGCTCGTCATCCTCGATTGGAGCGACAGCATGACGTCGATGGTGGGAAACTCCGGAACGCGAATCGATCTCGCGGTGGCCGCGATCGAGCACATCACGGCGCCGCCTACGGACACCACGGTTCGCTTCGGTCTGCAGGTGCTTCCACAAGTGAACGGCGCGGAGTGCTCGACGCAAGTGGTCGTTCCGATCGGCGCGAGCACCGGTGCTTCGATTGCGAGCTCGCTTCAGGCGATGTCTCCGCAAACCGATTACGGAACGCCCATCGGCGTCGCGCTCCAATCCGCGGACGCGACGCTCGCGAAGAGCAAGGTCTCGGGCCGCGCGCAATCGGTGTTGCTCATCACGGACGGCGGCGAGTGTTGCAGCTGCGGAACCAACGACCAAGACGTCGCCACCGTGCAGAAGCTCGAGAGCGAAGGCATCGACACGTACGTCGTCGGGTTCGGCGGCGACGATGACCCCGTGCTCCTCAACGACCTCGCGTGCGCGGGCCACACCGCATCGAATTTCACCACGTCTTGCGCGTGCACGAACGGCGCGTGCCGCGCGAGCTCGTCGATCAACGCCTCGACGACGCAGCTCTACTTCAAAGCGAGCGATGGCGCGGCGTTGAAGAGCGCGCTCGTGACGATCACGAACCAAACCTGTTGTGGGTGCAATCTCCCGAATTGAAGTATGTCCTCGGAGGAATGAAGCGCGCATGGCTCCTCCTCGTCTCGGGCACCCTCGTCGCCGCGAGCTGTTCGAGCGAGGCTCCGCTCGCGATCCGCGATGGGTGTCAGCCACTCGAAGGCGACATCTCGTGCACGCTGCCCTTCCCGTCCGATTTCGTGCGAACGGCGTCGTGACGCTCACGGGCGCAGCGAAGCCAACGACTGCGGCCGGCATCGACGCCGACGTCCTCTCGCCGCTCGCGGCCGACGGCTTCTCGCGCCAGCCGGCGATCGTGTGCGCGCTTCCCGACGCCGTCGTCTCGGATGGTTTGCAGAGCGTCGTCGACGATGCGAGCCCGAGCCTCGACGCGTCGAAGAGCCCGACGCTCCTCGTGCGCGCCGACACCGGCGAGACGATCGCGCACTACGTCGATCTCGATCCGAGCCCCGATGACGCGACGCACGTGCCGATCGCGATCCGACCGTTTTCGCAGCTCGAGCCGGGCGTGCGCTACGTCGTCGCGCTGCGCGGCGTGAAGAACGCGAGTGGAAATCTCGCCGCGCCCGCAGAGGGATTTCGCCGCATCCGCGATCGCGATCTCTCGCACGATCCCGCGCTCTCGCCCGTTGCGGCGCGCTACGAGACGGACGTCTTTCCCGTTCTCGCGAACGTCGGCGTCGCGCGCGATTCGCTCCAGCTCGCATGGGACTTCACGACGGAGAGCAAGGCGTGGCCGGAGCACGACATGCTCGATCTACGCGCGCTCGTCCAAGCTTGGCTCGATCAGAATACGCCCGTCGTGAACGTGACGGAGGTCGATCCCGGCACCGCCGAATATTGGGAAGTCATCAAGGGGACGATCACCGTGCCGCTCTATCTCGACCAACCGGGCCCGGGCGGACGACTCTTCCGCGGCTCGGACGGCAAGATCGCGCAGAACGGGACGACCGATCTGCCGTTCGTGATCGACGTGCCGACGACCGTGCGCGACGCGTTCGATCCTGGTCGCGCGATCGCGTTCGGCCACGGCTTCTTCGGCAACACCGACGAGACCGACGGCCAAGCCGCGCGCACGCTCCTCTCGACGCTCCACGCCGTCACGTTCGCGATCAACTGGTGGGGCATGTCGAAGGACGATCTCGGCAACGTCGTCAATCTCATCTCGTCGACGCCCGCCGAGCTCCACACGTTCGTCGAGCGCGTCTACCAAGCGATGGCGAATTGGATGGTGACGACGCGCGCGATCAAGACCGCGCTCGCGAGCGCGCCCGAGCTTCATCGTCCGGCGAGCGGCCCCGGCGTCGTGCAAGGACCGAACAACACGACGAACGCGGGCGCGCTCCTCTACGACGAAGCGCACGTCCAATACTTCGGCGCGAGCCTCGGTGCGCTGCTCGGCGGGACGATGACCGCGCTCGACCCGGACGTGGAGCGCGCGGTGCTCAACGTCGGCGGCGGAAGTTGGGAGACGATCATGCCGCGGTCGAGCGCGTTCGCCGGCCTCGAGTTCTTCGTCCACTCCGCGATGCAGAGCGAAATCGGCACGCAGGTCTTCGACGCGATGCTCGCGAACGCGCTCGATCGCATCGACCCCGCGATCTACGCGCCGTACCTCATCGGCTCCGCGCTTCCGAACAATCCGAACCGGCAGATCCTCCTGCAGATCGGGATCGGCGATGCGTCGGTGCCGAACCCGGCGAGCTTCTTCTTCGCGCGCACGCTCGGCCTCTCGATGGTGCAGCCGTCGCCCGAAACCGTGTGGCACATCCCGCTCGCGGACGCGTCGACGCTCCAGTCGGCGATCACCGTGTGGGATTTCGGCATCAGCCCCGACGTCTACCGCGCGGCGAGCGCACCCGCGCCGAACGACGTCCACAACGGTCTGCGCAACGTGCCTACGGTCATGCAGCAGATGGATGCGTTCTACGCGCCGAACGGAACCGTCACCGATCCGTGCAGCGGGCCGTGCACGACGCAATGATGCTCTTGCGCCGACTCGGCGCACCGCTCAGGCCGCTTCGCGTGTCGTCACCGCGAGCGTGCGCTTGTCCGCGCCGCGCTTCACGACGATCTCGAGCGCCTTGCTCGGCGTTTCGCGCGCGAGCGATCGCAAGAGCGCGTCGATCGACGTCACGGCGCGCCCGCCGCTCTCGACGATCACGTCGCCTTGGATGATCCCCGCGGTCTCCGCGGGGCTTCCTTTCTCCACCGACACGACGAGCACGCCGCCACGCTCACGCACGCTCTGACCTTGAATGCCGAGGTACGCGCGGCGCACGCGTCCGTCCGCGAGGAGCTTCGGCACGACCCAGTTCACCGTCTCCGATGGAATTGCGAAGCTCATGCCTTGCGCGAACGCGATGATCGCGGTGTTCACGCCGACGAGGTGTCCGCGAAAATCGACGAGCGGCCCGCCGGAGTTTCCCGGGTTGAGCGGCGCGGTGTGCTGAACGAGGTTCTCGACGAGCCGACCTTCGACGCCGCGAAGCGAACGACCCGTCGCGCTGACGACGCCCGCCGATACCGTCGACTCGAACCCGAGCGGGTTTCCGATTGCGACGACGAGCTGCCCGCGAACGAGCTCCCGCTCGCCGCCGATCTTCACGTGCTCGAGCCCGGACGTTGGAATGCGCACGACCGCGAGATCCGTTCCGCGATCGCCGCCGACCGGCCTGGCTTCGACGGTGCGCCCGTCGTGAAGCGTGACCTCGACGCGACCCGCGCCGTTCACGACGTGCGCGTTCGTGAGCACGTACCCGTCGGGCGCGATGACGACGCCGCTCCCCGCGCCTTGCCCGAAGCGGCCACGCCGCCCCACCGAAAGACTCACGACCGACGGCCCGACCTTGTCGACCGCCCCCGTCACTGCCTGCGAATACGCGTCCAAAGCTTCTTCGTCCATGGAGGGACCGTAAGAACAAAAGCGCGCGTGTCAGCCTGGCCGTTTGGGGAGTTTTCGAATAGTGTCGCGCGCCATGAAAAAGGTCGTGGCCTCTCTTTCGGTGCTTGTGGGTCTCTCCGTGATCGCGCTCGGCGCGCTCGAAGGTTGCGACACCGGCTCGTGCACGTACGTCAGCAAGTGCCCGAACGATCCGACGCCCACGAACGATCAGGTCACGCTCTGCAACAACCGCCAGAACGACTCGAAGTGCGGCGGCGAATTCGGAAGCTACCTCGCGTGCATCCAAGCCCATCAGACGTGCACCGAGACGGGCATCACGGACGAGACGATCACGAACGGACTGTGCGGCGACCCGTATGCGAAGTGGCAGGACTGCTACTTCGGCATCAACGGCAGCGCGTACGACGCGTCAGCTGAGTGACGCCGCGTCCGTTCATTCCCGCCAGCGCGAAGCTCCGTGAGCTCACGCCTGGTCCGCTGATCCTCGGCACGATCCTCGGCGTCATCTTCGGCGCGTCGTCGCTGTATCTCGTTCTCAAAGTCGGGCTCACGGTGAGCGCGTCGATCCCCGTCGCCGTCATCTCGATCACGCTCTTTCGCATCTTGAAGAAGTTCGGGCTCAAGGACGCGACGATCCTCGAGAACAACATCGTGCAGACCGCGGGCTCCGCGGGCGAGTCGATCGCGTTCGGCATCGGCGTGACGATGCCCGCGATCATGATCCTCGGGTTCGACCTCGAGATCGCGCGCGTCGCCCTCGTCGCGGTGCTCGGTGGATTGCTCGGCATCTTGATGATGATCCCGCTCCGGCGCGCGCTCATCGTCGATCAACACGAGACGCTGAAGTATCCCGAAGGGACTGCCTGCGCGGAGGTGCTCAAAGCGGGCGCGTCGGAAGAGTCGATCGCAGCGCATCGCGCGGACGGCGGTGAAGAAGCGAAGGGCGACACGATGGGCGCGACGACCATCTTCGCGGGCTTCGGCATCGGCCTTCTCTACAAAGCGGCGATGGAGGCGTTCAAAGCGTGGAAGGACACGCCGGAAAAAGTCTTCGGCGCGCCGTTCGCGGGCGCATCCGTCAGCGCGGAGATTTCTCCCGAGCTCCTCGGCGTCGGTTACATCATCGGCCCGCGCATCGCGTCGATCATGTGCGCGGGCGGCGTGCTCGCGTACCTCGTCTTGATTCCGATGATCAAATTCTTCGGAAGCGCGCTCCCCGAGCCGCTCGCGCCGGGTCACGAGCTCATCTCGAAGATGGGCCCGGACGAAATCCGCGGCGCGTACGTCCTCTACATCGGCGCAGGCGCGGTCGCCGCGGGCGGAATCATCTCGCTCGCGCGCTCGATCCCGACGATCTGGCACGGCTTGAGAGGCGGGCTCGCGGATTTTCGCCGCGGCCAAAAAGAGAAGAGCGCGACGGGCGAAGTGTTGCGAACCGAGCGGGACCTGCCGATGAAGGTCGTGCTTTGGGGATCGCTCGCGCTCGTCATCGCGATCGTGCTCGCGACGCCGCTGCGCATGAACATCGTCGGCGCGATCTTGATCGTGCTCTTCGGATTTCTCTTCGTCACGGTGAGCTCGCGCCTCACGGGCGAAATCGGATCGTCCTCGAATCCGATCTCCGGCATGACCGTCGCGACGCTGCTGCTCACGTGTTTGATCTTCCTCGTCCTCGGCTGGACGGGGCCCGGCTACTACGTGACGGCGCTCTCGGTCGGCGCGATCGTGTGCATCGCGGCGTCGAACGGCGGGACGACGTCGCAAGACTTGAAGACGGGTTGGCTCATCGGCTCGACGCCGCGCTCGCAGCAGATCGCGATCCTCGTCGGCGCGCTCGCGTCGGCGCTCATCCTCGGTCCGATCCTCTTGAAGCTCAACGACGCGGCGACGGTTTACGTGCCTCGCGACGAAGCGAAAATCTCCGAGACCATGCACGTCGATCCGCACACGCTCTCCGTGCACGAGAAGCTCACGGGCCCGCAGGCCGCGCAAGACTCGGCCGAGTACCTCGTCTGGAACAACCAAGACGAATCGCAGGGTCCTCCCGGGAAATACTTCGTCGATCAAACGGGCACGCCGAAGTACCTCGTCGACCCCGGCATCAACGGAACGCATCCAGCGCGTCCCGACGGAACGAAGGTCGCCAAGTTCGACGCGCCGAAGGCGACGTTGATGAGCTACATCATCAAAGGGATCCTCAATCGGCAATTGCCGTGGGGGCTCGTCTTGCTCGGCGTGATGATCGCCGTCGTGCTCGAGATGAGCGGCATTCCATCGCTCGCGTTCGCGGTCGGCGTTTATCTGCCGCTGTCGTCGTCGACGCCGATTTTGGTCGGTGGTGCGGTGCGGTGGCTCGTCGACAAGTACACGAAGACGAAATTGAAGAAGGACGCGACGGAAGAAGAGGTCGCAGCCGAGGGCGACAAGAGCCCGGGCGTGCTCATGGCGTCGGGGTACATCGCGGGCGGCGCGATCGCGGGGATCGTGATCGCGTTCTTCGCGGGCGTGCTCTCCGATTTTCAATCGAAGGTCGACACATGGGCGGGCGAGCACAATCCGTTCTTCGGCGGCGCGTTCTCGGATGCGCTCTCGCTCGTGCCGTTTGCGCTTCTCACCGTGCTCTTGTGGGCGACGGGGCGCGAGCTCGTGTTCGCTCGAAAGTAGCGCGTGGTACGCTTCCATCGTGCGCGCGATTCTTTTCGTTTTCGTGATCGGCTGCTCGAGCACGACGCCCATCGGGCCGGATGACGCGAGCACGAGCGACGCGCTCACCGGCGCGGACGCGAGCGACGCGGCGGGAAGCGACGTCGCACAAACGCCAGACGCACAACAAGACGCACAACAAGACGCGGGCGATCCGATCGCGAAGCTCCTCGCGCTCACGCAGACGTGCAACCAAATTTCCAACGGCCTCTACGCGCTCAACGCGGGCGACACGCCGACGGTTCCGATCTGCGGACTGACGAATGCGGTCTTCTGGAAGGCCGACATGGACGTCGACTGCGACGGAAAACAAACCACGCAGTGCAACTCGAGCACGGACCCCGATTATCAAAACCAAACCGCGGCGACGGACTCGCAAGGCAACGCGCTCGACGCGGCGAACCTTCCGTACGTGGTCGTCCCCGGCAAGAGCAGCAAGTTCGATTACAGCGCGAATGGGCTGAAATTCGGCTCCGTCATACTTGTAGTCTACAAGGGTCAGGCCGAGTACGCGGTGTTCGGCGACATCGGTCCATCGGCTGACATCGGCGAAGCGTCGTACGCGACGGTGCAAGCGCTCGGCGCGAATCCGAATCCGAAGACGGGCGGCGTCGATACACCCGACGTGCTCTATGTCGCGTTCACGGGCGCGAGCGGCGTCGCGTCGCCGATCGAGAATCACGCGCAAGCGGTGAGCGTGGGGCAGGCGCGCCTCGCGCAGCTCGTCGGTCCCTGAACGTGATTTTACCCGAGCACGTAATCGCGCAACGGCGCAGCGGTGCGCTCGTCCTCCGGCAGATCGACGCAGCGGGGCGCGCGCGTGCGGAGAAGATCGCGACCGACCTTCTCGCGATCGCAAAGCGACACGTCGGCGAGTCGCGCGGCGAGCTCGAAGCGGCGATGGACACGGTGGATGCGGACGCGCGCGACGTGAAGGTGAAAGCAGGGCTCATCAAGCTCGTGCTCGATCGGTGCACGTTCGAAGCGGAGCCGCCCGCGCCGCCGGAGGATCTCCGCGCGGAGATTTTCAAGCGCGCCGCGGCCGAGCGGCGCGAGCACGGTCACGTCGATCGCGCCGCGCTCATCGCGTCGGTCGCCGCGGCGCACGACATCGCGGAAGACGCATTCGAGCGCGCGCTCTACGCCGATTTGAAAGCGTCTCACACGATGACCGCCGCGCCCGACATCGGCCCCGCGCTCCTCGCCGACGCGTTCATCCGCGGACAAGCCCAAGCAGTGCTCTTGCGCGCCGAGCGTGTCGTCGCGCGCGTCACGTGTCGCTCGCCCGGCGCGCTCCGTGCGCTGTTTCGCGCGCTCAAGTTTCATCGACTGCTCTTCACCGCGATGCGCGACGGCGATGCGCACGTCATCGGCATCGACGGACCGATGAGCCTCTTCGAGTCCGGCACGAAGTACGGACCGCGTCTCGCGATGGCGCTGCCCGCGCTCGAGGCAACGGACACGCTCGCGCTCGAAGCGATCGTGCGTTGGGGAAAGACGCGCGAGAAGCTCGTGTTCAAGCACGAGCACGCGCTCGCGTCGCGCGCCGATGGCGAAGAGCCTCCGCTCCCCGACGAAGTCGAAGCGCTCTTCGTCGCGCTCTCGAAGGGTGGATACGATCTGCGCGTGAAGCGAAGCGACGCCATCCTCACGCTTCCCGGCGTCGGCACGTGCATTCCCGATTTGGAGCTCACGGACGTGCGCGGGCGCGTGGCGTACGTGGAGGTGCTCGGGTTTTGGAGTCGCGAGGCCGTGTGGCGTCGCGTCGAGCTCGCGCAGCGCGGTCTCGGCGCGCGCGTCGTGTTTTGCGTGAGCTCGCGTTTGCGCGTGAGCGAAGAAGCGTTGCCGGAGGATCTCCCGTCTGCGCTCTACGTGTACAAAGGCGCGATCAGCCCGCGCGCCGTCGCCGATCGCGCGCGCGCGCTCCTCGAACGCGACGTTTAGTCGGGGTGAGACTCTTTCATCGTCTCTGCCTCCACGACGGGCGTCTCGACGGTCTCCACCGCGAAGCGCGTGACGAGCTCGCCGAGAATCGCGGGCGCGTCGTCGCGGCGCGTTTCGTCGATCGTGTCGAGCGCATCGAGCATCGCGCGCGCCGATGGGAAGCGGTCGGCGGCATCGCGCGCGAGCACGCGCGTGAAGAACGCGTCCCACGCGGCGTCGACGTCGCTGCGAACGGACGTGATCGGCGGGACGATCGTCGTCGCGACCGCGAGGAGCGTCGCAGCGGGATTCTCGCGCGCGAAGAGGCGTTTGCCCGCGAGCAGCTCCCACATGACGACGCCGACCGCGAACAAATCCGTCGTGAGCCCGAGCGGACGCCCATCGATTTGCTCGGGCGCCATGTACGCCTCGTGGCCGGCGATCGTCTTCGTCATCGCGCCCTCGGCGCGATCGAGCACGCGCGCGATTCCGAAATCGGTGACCTTGACCTCGCCGATGCGCGACACGAGGAGATTCTGCGGGCACACGTCACGATGCAAAATGTGGAGCGCCTTGCCGGACGCGTCGCGCACGCCTTCGTGCGCGTGGTGGAGCCCGCGCAGAACCGAGCGCGCGACGTGCCCGACGATCGCCGGCGAGAGACTCAAGCTCGCGCGGCGCACGCGAAACGCGAGCTTCGCGAGCGGAAGACCATCGACGAACTCCATCGCCATGAAGAACGTCCCGCCGTGCCGGCCGAAGTCGTGAATCATGACGACGTTCGGATGCGCGAGCCGCGCGCCGAGCTCCGCCTCGATGCGAAACGCTTCGACGAGCGCGGGCTCGCTCGCGAGCGAATCGTGGAGCTGCTTCACCGCGACGCGCCGCTCGAACCCGCCTTCCGGGCAGTACACCGCTTCGTGCACCGAGCCGCCCGCGCCCGCGCCGATCTTCCGCACGAGGCGATATTTTCCGAAGAGCTCTTCGCTGCGGACCTGCGCTTCGGCGCGTCCGATCGCGCGCCGAAGCTCGCGCGCGACGAGCGTTCCGAGCGCGCCCGCCGCGACGAGCGTGAACGCGCGAGAGAACTGCATCGGCGGATCGTAAAGAATCAAATGGGCAGCGCCGCGTGGAACGTCGGGACGAACGAACAGGAAGTACACGACCAAATAGCTCGCCGCGCCGATGATCGAGACGACGAGCGGCGGCATTGCCTGCAGCCGCACGACCCACGCGACGACGAGCGCCGCGAAGACGAGGGGTGGAACCCACGAGGCGAGCGCGTACGCCGCGCCTTGCGTGAAGAAGAGCACCGCGAAGCAAACCCACGGGAGCATCCCTTCGACTGCGATGACGATGATGGGCGTGCGCTTCGTCACGGGGCGCACGCGGAGCCACGCGAGCGATCCGATCGCGAGCACGAGGAGAACTGCAGCACACGCAGCCATCGGGAAGCCGAGCTTCGGCGCTGTCGTGAATGCGATCGTCAGCGCGAGGACGACGCCGAGGCCCGAGATCAGAACCCACGCGAGCGCGATCATCCGCTCGAGCCGCCGAAGCTCGACGTCGATCGCGTTCGCGAGCGGTGCTCGAAACGACGTGCTTCGCGTGTCCCCGGGCATGCTCACCCTCGAGAGTACGCGCTGTGCTCGCGCCTGCCGATCGCTCGTGTACGTCTCGACGGTGCCGCGCGTGACGAGCTCGTAGAGGACGGCGCGCTTGCCCTTCGCGCGGACGAAGCACGCGCCCGAGGCGCTGCACGTGCTCGCGCACCGACCCGCTCCCCGAGAGGACCACGGCGACGTTCGCGTCGGGCACGTCGACGCCTTCGTTCAGCACCTTCGACGTCACGACCGCGCCGTACGTTCCGTCGGCGAGCCCGCGCAAGATCGCGCTGCGCTCGCGCACCTTGGTCTGGTGCGTGATGCACGGGAGGAGGAAGCGCCGCGAGATCGCGTACGCCGTCGCGTTGTCCTGCGTGAAGAGGATCGCGCGATCGCGCGCGTGCTCGTGAGGAGGTGCTCGAGCGTACTCGAGCTTCGCGGGCGCGGCGAACGCGAGCTCGCGCTGGCGGCGGTACGCGGCCATCGCGCGCGCGCCCGTCGGCGCTGCGCGACGCGTGCATCACGAACTCGCCCCACCCCGCGTGGCTCGCTCATGCGAATGCCGTGGCGTCGCACGAAGTCGCGGTAGATCGCGCGCTTCGCGTCGTACTCGGCGCGCTCGCTCGGGCGCGAGCTCGACCTCGACGCGCTCCGTTTCGTACTCCGCGAGGTACGTCCCCGCGAGCTCGACGATGTCGCTTCGGTACACGATGGGCCCGACGAGCTCCGCGAGGCTCGGCGTCGCGCCCGTCGGCGCGCTCCGGCGTCGCGGTGAGCCCGAGCCGGAACGGCGCGAGGCACGAGCGCGCGGCGAGCGCGTACGCGGCGCTCGGCAGGTGGTGGCACTCGTCGAAGACGACGAGGCCGAAGCGCGCGCCGAGGTGCTCCATGTGGAGGTACGCGGAGTCGTACGTCGTCACGGTGAGCGGCCGGACGTCGATGCTCGCCGCCGCCGACGAGGCCGATCGGCACCGCCGAACGTCGCGCCGAGAAGATCGTACCACTGGCGAACGAGATCGAGCGTCGGCGCGACGACGAGCGTGCTCGCGTCGCTTTTCGTCGATCGCCAGCACCGCGACGTGCGTCTTGCCCGCGCCCGTCGGAAGCACGACGACGCCGCGGCCCGCGCGCCTTCTTCCACGCGTCGAGCGCTTCGGTCTGGTACGGCCGCGGCTCGCGGTGAACGCGCGCGCCGTGCGGCGAGCTCCTCGTAGCGCTCGCGCGCCGTCCTCGTACGGCGATCTTCGCGGCGCACGAGCGCGCGCACGACGTCCGCGTACGCCACGGCGGGCGCGCGGTGCGCCGCGGCGCGCGCGTCCCACAGCAAGAACGGTGGCGTCGCGTGATCCTGCGGGAGGTTCCGCGTTTCGATCGTGCCGCCGTCGAACCGGAGGGTGACCGTCACTCGTCTAGTTCAGCGCGACGATCGACACCACTGACGTGCACGCGGCAGATCCCAGCGGCCGCGACGCGACGTCGAACACCGGCTGGTGACAGCGATCGCACACGAAGAGCGAGTGCTCGAAATCCTCGGGGCGCGTGATCGCGTCGACCGCGACGAGCGAGAGCACGCGATCGACGAGCGTCATGCGCGGGCGCGCGCGCGGGAGTACCTGAAAGACCTCGGCCGCGCAGGCTTGCGCGGACGATGAGACGACGGTACGCACGACGAGCTCCGTGTCGAGCGCGAGCTTGGTGAACGCGTTGAGACCATCCGCCGTCATGAGCTCGCGCAAGACGCCGATCACGTCGCCGCGCATCGTCTCGAGCACGGTCCAGAGTTTGTCGTCGCTGACGGGAGCGGTGTCGTTCGCGATCGTCATCGAAGGCGGCGACGTGTCGACCCAGCCTTCACGCACTGTGAGCCTCCGATACGGACCGGTGAGCCAACGCGCGAGCTCCACCTTCCCCCACCCGACGTGAGCGCCGACGACGAGTCGCATGTACGCGCGACGGCACGCCGACCCGAGCTCCTCCGGCGTCAGCTCGAACGGAAACTCCCCCACATCCGTGTCGACCAACGCGTTCGGCGCGCCTCGTGTCATGTGCGCGCTCTTATCGAAAAAATCCGGGCAGAGCGCAAGAGGGAGCGATCGAAAATTTCGTTCTACGCCGTAAGGGTGGTGCGTAGGGTTATGCTCAGCGGATGAAGGCGACGTGGTCGGGCCGGCTTCGCCGCATGCGCAACATCGCCGCGCGAATCGCGCTGGTTTTTGGGGCGATCGTGATCGCCCGCGTCGTCTGGCACATCGTCTTTCGAGACGATGCGAAGGCGCTCGTCGAGGGGCACGCGGAGTCCGAGCTCGTGACGCGCCGCGACTATCTCGCGACGCACATCGACGACACGACGCACGCGCTCGCTCCAAAAGAGACGCAGTTCGCCGGCGAGTGGAGCATCGTCACGCTCTCGATGACGGCGATCGCGGCGGCGAACATCGGCTTCGAATATTCGGCCACGGTACCGAGCGATCTCGAGCTCGTGACGCATTGCGCGGACCTCGCGCGCCGCAAGGAGTCGCGCGCGTTCGACGCGGATCGGTGGGGCGACGATCCGATCGACGCGATGAACGGACCGAACGCGCACATCGGATATCTCGGACACCTCGCGATCATTTTGGAAGCGCATCGGCTGCTCGGCGGAAAAGATCCCGAGCTCGTCGCGCTCGAACCAAAAGTGATCGCCGCGCTCGAGACGAAGCTCAAGAACGCGCCGCGCGGGGTCCTCCCGACGTATCCGAACGAGACGTACCTCGCGGACAACGCCGTCGTCATCGCGGCGCTCGCGCTCGCGGACATCGGTCGCGGCGCGCACGCATCGGGCGCGGCGACGAGCGGCACGGGGCCGCGCGCGGCGCTCCTCGCGAAGACGATTGCCGCGTGGCGCGCGAGCTTCGTCGACAAGACGACGAACGTGCTCGTCTTCGGCGATGGGCCGCACGCGGTTCCGCGCGCATCCGGCGCTGCGCTCTCCGCGATGATGCTGGAGTACGTCGACGAAGCGTTCGCGAAGGAACAAGCCGCCGCGCTCGCCGCGCACTTCGACGACGCCGTCTTCGGTTTGTTTCCCGCGGTGTGCGAGACGCCGTCGTGCGAGGGAGCAGGCGACGTGGACTCGGGACCGCTCGTGCGCGGCGCGAGCCCTTCGGCGACGGGCTTCGCGATCGCGCTCGCGAAGCGCGCGGGCGATGAAGAGCGCCTCGCGCGATTGCTCGGAACGGCTGAGTGGGCGGGCATCACGTTTTCGTGGAGCGGGAAACGCCGCTATCTGCTCGCGCCGCTCGTCGGCGATGCGGTCGTGCTCGCTGCGAAGAGCGCGCGCGCCTGGGACGTGCGATACCTTTGAGCGTGCCCGCCGTGCGTCCGCGTCTTCGTCCCATCGAGACGATCATCGTCCCCGACAAACGTCATGGTCGCGTGCTCGTACTTCGCGACACGCAAGGCGTCGCGCGCGGACACGCCGTGCTCCCGCCCGCGCTGATTCCGATCGTCGCGCGCTTCACCGGGCAGAAGACGTGCGCGCAGATCGCACGCGAGGCGTCGCGCGAGCTCGGGCTCGACGCGGGCTCGGAGATCGACGCGGAGCTCGTCGAGAACGTCGCGCAGCAGCTCGACGAAGGTCTGTTCCTCGAGGGCGACACGTTCGAGCGCGCGCTCGAGTCCGTGCGGCAGGATTTCGCCGCGCTCCCGCTGCGCCCCGCTTCGCACGCGGGCGGCGCGTACCACGGCGATCGCGTGAAGCTTGCAGAATACATCGATCGCGACTGCATCGAAGCCGCGAAGGCGAAGCCGTCGAAGACGCGCCTCCGCGCGCTCGTCGCGCCGCACATCGATCCATGGCGCGGCGCGGTGGGTTACGGACACGCGTACGCCGCGCTCGCGCGCGCTCTCGAGACCGACGCGGACGTCGACACGTTCGTCGTGCTCGGAACATCGCACGCGCCGATGCGCGAGCCGTTCGCGCTGTGCCGCAAAGGCTACGACACGCCGCTCGGCGAGATGCCCGTCGACGAAGCGTTCACCGACGAGCTCGCCGCGGCGTGCGCGTTCGACCCGTACGCCGACGAGCTCAATCACAAACGCGAGCACTCGATCGAGTTTCAAGCCGTGTTCTTGCGGCACGTCCTCGGCAAGCGCGAAGCGCGCATCGTCCCGATCCTCGCGGGGCTCGGCGATCAACAAGCGTCGCGCAAAGCGCCGCGCCAGACGCGCGACGTCGCGAAGCTCCTCGACGCGCTCCGCGAAGGCATCGCGAAGCGCAATGGGCGCGTCGTCGTCATCGCCGGCGCCGACATGGCGCACGTCGGGCCGCGCTTCGGCGATCGCGCGCCGCATGACGCGGAGAAGCGCGCCGCGCTGGAGCTCACCGATCGCGCGTCGCTCGATTGCGCGACCGCGCACGACGCCGACGCATTTTGGGAGCACGTCACGCGCGATCTCGACGAGCGCCGCGTGTGCGGCCTCGCCCCGATTTTTTCGCTGCTCGACGTGCTCACGGAGAAATCGCCGGGCGAGATCCTCCACTACGAGCAGAACATCGATCCCGACGACGGGAGCATCGTGAGCTTCGCGTCGGTCGCGTTTCGTTGAGCGCTCACGCCTTTCCGGCGGCGCCGCCCTTCGCGAGCACGACGCGCACGACCGCGCCGCCTTCGGGTCGGTTCGCGCGCGTGAGCTGCCCGCCGCTCGCCGCGACGAGGCGCTCCACGATGTAGAGACCAAGGCCGCCACCGTGCTTCTTCGTCGTCACGAAGACGGCGATGCGATCGCGCAGCGCCGCGTCGCTGAAACCGGGGCCATCGTCGACGATTTCGATCGTCACGTGACCGACGGGAACGTTCTTCGCGTGCACGCCCACGCTCGTCGCTCCGCGCTCGCCGGTGCCTTCGAATGCGTTCTCGAGCAGGTTGTCGACGATGCGTTCGAAGCTCGTTTCCCCGCCGCGCACGAGCGCGTGAAAGTTCTTCGGGATGTCGAGCGACAGCGCGACCGCGCCGCCGTACTTCTTCGCCGCACGCTCGATGCCGCTCGAGACGTTCACCTCGTCGAGACCGCAAGCGGCGCCCATCTCGCGACCGATGCGCCGGCGCTCGGCGAGAATGCGCCCGAGCCGCTCGAGGCTGTCGTGGAGGTCGATCGACATCTGCGAGAGGTCGCGACCCTCGATCGCCTTCTCGCTTTGCGTTTGGAGAAGGAGCCAATCGGCGTTCACGCGCGCCGCAGCGAGCGCGTTGCCGACGTCGTGGTTTTGACCGAGGCTGCTCTCCTCGAGCGCTTGCGCAAGAACCGCGGCGCGCAGCTGCTCGCGCTCCGCGTCGAGCGCATCGGTTCGCAGCGCGACCGTCCCGAGCGCCGCGCCGGCGACGACGGCGAGCGGCACGATCACCGCAAACACGTTTGCGCGCGACGCATCCATCGCGAGCGCCGCGCCAAAACCGATTAGCGAAACTGCATGAAACGGATATCTCCAGCTGAGTCGATACGAATAGCCGTGATATGCCCATACGAAGACGGGTAAGAGCGCAAAGATGGTAGCGCCACGTTCGTTCGAAAGCGCGACGAGGCTCGCGACGAACCAGGTGGTGAGCGTCGTTTTGACGAGCGTGGCCGCTGCGCGCACGCGATGCGACGCGCGCCGCGTGAAGAGGATTGCGCCAAGCGTCGTCGCGCAAAGGATGACGAGCACGGCGAGCGCGGCTGTTTGCGGCAGCGCGAACCAACGCGACGACACGAGCACGAGCGCAACGCCGAAAACGCCCGTCACCGCCCAGCTCGCGATGCTCACAGGCACGCCGCCGACGGCGGCGTTGTACCGCTCCGCCCACTCGGAAAACCTTCGCGAGATGGAAGCGTGCTCCGTCACGACGTCGTGCGTCGCGAGACTACACCAAGTTTGCATTTCGCAGGCGACGGCGGCAGATTGAGCGAGAATGACGGCGCCGGCTTTTCTCGTCATCGACGACAATGCGGCGTTTTGCAACGCGCTCGCGCGCTTGCTTTCGCCGCTCGGCGAATCGACCGTCGTGAGCACCGTGGCCGAGGCACAAGCGCTCATCGAACGACACGAGGAAATCGTGGTCGGCGATGATCATCGACGTCTCGTTGCCGGACGGCTCCGGGCTCGACGTGCTCGATTTCGCCCGCGCCGCAGGGTGCTCGTCACCCGCGCTCGTTTTGACCATCTCGCACGATCCCGCGACCATCAATCGCGCCTTCAACGCAGGAGCGCGCTTCTTGGTGAAGTCGGGCGAGTGGCGCCCGATCGAATCGTTCGTGAAGAGCGCGCTCTCGGTCGAGGGGCGAATCGAGGCCATCGCAGCGAAATGGGCGAAGCTCTACGATCTTTCGAAGACCGAGCTCGCCATTCTCGTCGCGACCGCGAAAGGCGCATCACGCGAGCAAGTCGCAGACGCGCAGGAGATCGTACCCGTGACGCTCAAACGTCACATCGCGAACATGCTCAAGAAGACACGCGACGAATCGCTCCTCCACGCGGCGACGCGGCTCCTCCGCGAGGCCGCGCTCGCCGCTCACCCGAACGTCGGATCGGGAAAAGGCGGGCCTGGTTTGGCGAAGAGATAACCCTGCAGCAAATCGCATCCGACTTTGCGCAGGCAGTCACGCTCGTCCGAGGTCTCGACGCCTTCGGCGATGACGCGAATCTTCATTTCGACGCATAGCTCGATCATCGACGTGACGAGACGCTCGCGAATGGGCGACCGATGCACGTCGCGAATGAGCGACATGTCGAGCTTCACGAAATCGGGCTCGAGCATGACGAAGCTCGAGAGACCGGCGTAACCAGCGCCGAGATCGTCTATCGCGATACGATAACCGGCATATCGCAGTACGCTGATGCGCGCCGTAATGTCTTTGACGACATCGAGCGCGGCGCGCTCGGTGATTTCGAGCACGACGCGGTCGGCGATTTTCGCGAGTGGCGAGCTCGACGCGAACAGCGTCGAATCGAGAAGATCGTGCGTGTGCAGATTGATGAAGAGGAGCTTGTCCGTGTCGGCTCTCTCGAACGCCTCGGACGCGAGCTCGCGCACGCGGCGACCCACGTCATCGAGGCGACCGAGCCTCTCCGCGGCGTCCAGCACCGCGCCCGGGTGCGGGAGCGAGCTCTCGTTGCTGCGCAGAAGCGCTTCATACGCGACGACGTGCTCGCGATCGACGATGGGCTGAAAGGCGATCCACATGCCATCAATCGCGCGCTCGAAGCTCGCGGTGAGGCCGGCGAGGTCGGCGGGCTGCGTCCCGTCGCCCCCGCTCAACGCGAGCGCGTCTCGCTTCATCTTCGCGAGGCGATGCAGTCGCGATGCGCGCTCGCACGCGCCGAGGAGCGCGTCGTTGTCGAACGGCTTCACGAGGTAACCCGCCGCGCCGAGCGCGACGGCCTCGGCTGCGGTCTCGACCGACGGCGCGCCCGTGATGAGAATCACCGGCACGTCGAAGTCGTACGCACGAATGATTCGCAAGAGGTCGACGCCGCTCATCTGCGGCATGTTGATGTCGCTGATCACGGCATCGAATGCGCGCGTCGTCACGAGGCTGATGGCTTCGTCCGTGTTCGAGCACGTGACGACCTCGAACGCTGCGGAGAGCACGCGCTCGAACGTACGAAGCATCGCGGGCTCGTCGTCCACCACCAAGATCGAGCGCCTCGACGACGGCTCGGGAGCTCGCAGCGGGGGTGTCGGTCTCAACCTCCAAACCATCTCACCATGGAAGCGAGCGTGACAATGGCATCTCGCGGACGAGCTCGAGGAAAACGTCGAAACTACACCTTAGGGTGTAGTTTTAGCGTGTAGTGTGCACGCAATGCGGGTGGGGCGCGGTTCGTGCGCCCGCGCGATTGGACGAGCAACACGCAACGTCGCGATTGTTGCGACGCGCGCCGAGGGCGCACATGGCACGACGGTCGCAATCTGCGATGCATCATGCACAAGCGCCCAATTCTGCTCGCCGCGGTCTTCGTCGCCGCGTGCGCGACTCAAACGCCGGTGGCTCCCACCACCACGCAGGCCGTCACGAATCCTCCGCACCTGGCCCACGCGCTGCTCGTCGACGCGGCTTCGTGCTGGCTCGGTGGAATGTGGGGGGACGTCCAAGGCGAAACGCCGTCGGAGCGCGCGCTCTCATCCCACGAACGCTGCATGACCGTCGTCGCGAAGGTCTTCCCGCGAGATGGCTCGCATGATCGCTACGTCAAGCTTCGCGCGTTCGAGCCCGAGACGCTCTCCGAGGTTCGCGACGCGATCGCGAACATGGCGAGCGCGGAGCCGACCGAAGCGCATCGCAAAGACGCTTACGTGCGCATGTTCGATGCGTTCGCAAACGCCGAGCACGAGACGATGCTCGCGCGACGCGCCGCGCACCGCATCATTCGCGATAGCGAGCGCGAGGCCGAGCGACTCTCCGCGAGCGAAGCCGCGGCGCTCCCCGAGATCGAAGCGACGAACGCGTTCGTCGCGCTCACGCACGTCGACGCGGGGGACCTGCAGGATGAAGCGCGCGTGCTGTCGCTTCTCGTCGTGCTCGATCGCATGCAAGTCGCCGAGCAACTGCCCGTGCACCTCAAGCCCTACGCGCTCGCCGTGCCGCTGCAAGTCGTGTTCGGAACGCCCGCACCCGACTTGCCGCACGACGCATCGAAGCCGCTCGCGCGTGGCGGGTGGCTCAACTACCTGAAGACGGCAGCCGCGAGCGCGGGCCATCCCGTGAACGAAGCGCTCTCGACTCCGATCGCGCGACACGAGGCCGCCGTCGCAGGCATTCTCGAAGGCGTCGCCGATCACCTGAGGCGCGAGGTCGCGAACGTGTCTTCCGACACGCCGCTCGCGCGCGTCGTCGAGCTCACGATTCGCGCACTCGAACAGAGCCGAGATCGCGCGCTGCCGACGTGAGAAGCCGCAAGAATCAATCGACCCAACGCACACCGGGGATGCGTGGCGTGAGACGATCGAACGGCTCTCGATTGACGAACACGCGGTGCCAGCCGCGCAGCGCGAGCGGCGCGTGGTCGGGGTGCCAGATTTGTCCACGCGCATAGAGACGCGCGCCGAGCAGCACGGCCTGCGTTGCCACGTGCTGGCGACCGTGACGACGAATGAGACCGATCGGCCCATCTTCACGGCCGGGAGCTGACCGTGAGCGATGCGAACGCGAAGCATGCGGACCGTGATCCCGTGGTACGGCTTGATTGCCTCGTCGAGCGAAATGAGGAGCGGAGGAGCTTCGGCTCTCGGGGCTGCGCCGTCCTCTATCTTGTAAACGCTCGACGCGAGGACACGGCTGTTCTCGATGGCGTCGGTCGCGATCGTCCGGTTGCAGATGACGGTTTTGGATTTCATGGCGGCATGATTGGGGCATTCGTTGAGGCAGTCACCTTTGCGGTATCATCGTCTCGATGCGAAGCGCCCTCGCCCTCTGTCTCCTGATGACCTGCTGCAAGGGCGGCAAAGGACAGCCTACCGATGCGGCCGTCGCCACCAGCGCGGCGTCGACCACTCCGGCTCCGACAAAGCCTGCGGTCGACGCGGCGCAACTAGGGAAGCTGCTACGGCAGGGAGCTGCGGGCGACACCACTACGGTTGCCGTGGCGTCCATCTTCGCGGCGCAGAACCTCGAAGGCTTCACTGACGTCGAGAGCACGGAACCATCGGTGATTGCCATCCAGGAGGGCACGATCGCGTTCAACGAAAAGAGGCTGCCGGCCAATGTGATGAAAGCCACCTTCGTGACCGTCAACCGCGAAGCCGGCAAGAAGCGAACGCTCTGCATCTTAATCGCGGGTGCATACGACGCGGAGTTCTCCATGTGGCGGAGCGTCATCGGCTCGACGTGCGAGTCGACGGCCGCCCTCAAGGACATCGCGAAATGGAAGAAACGCAACTCCTTCGTCCTCGAGGCGGCCAGTGGCGAAGCGGTCCCCGAGCCGCCCGCTTCGCCGTACACCATGGAGACTGTCCACGCACCGGCGAACTTGCCCGGCCACATCGTTTGCAACGATACCGCCGTTGCATGGACCGAACGGAGTGGTGGAGACGCCGAGGCCATCTGGCTCTACGAGAAGGGCGCTTCCCGCCTCCTCTTGGACAAGGCGCGTAGCTACTACATTGCGCTCACGGATCAGGCGGTCGTCTACAGCACGCTCGACGGCGACGTGGTTCGCGTGGACCGGGCCACCGCAGCCACCAAGACGCTCGCATCGCACCAGAACGACCCACGCGGGATCGTTGCGGACGATCAGTTCGCCTACTGGGCAAACTTCGGAGACCTGGGCCAGGCGAACGGGTCGATCATGAAGGTGCCCTTGGCGGGCGGAGCGCCCGTGCCGGTCGCGCGGGCGCAGAGCCAACCCATGGAGTTGGCGCTATCGTCGACAGACCTCTTCTGGGAAACCGATTCTGAACGGCGACTCTTCGAGCGGACGAATCAATCGGTGGCCCAAGGGCGGCGGGTTGCGCGCCACAGTCGCGAAGGACATCGCGGCCCCCGAAGCGCTCGCCACCGACGGCGTCAGCTTTTTCTGGACGGCGGATAACGTCGCTTATGGGTTGCCTCGGTTGGACGCACCAGGCAGCGACAAATCCTATCGAGACTGCGACGGGGATGCCGTACGCGGTGCGGTGGCGACCGTTTCTGGCCATCTCGTTTGCGCCGGGGACAAAGGCACGTCGGTCCTGATGGTCGATCCTCAGACGTCGCAGAAGACGGCGCTCGCGGAGGATCAGGACAAGGTCAGCAGCATCTGTGCGGCCGGAGAGTACGTTTATTGGACGACCGCTGCGCCCACCGGCGCCGGCTCGGTTTTCCGTAGCCACGTGAAGTGACGGGAGGCGGCGCGACGACCGCAAGCAAGGACGACCTGAAGTGGTGTGAAGGTTCGGGCGACCGCCGTTGCCTGCTCGCTCTTCACACCACTTTCACACCACTTCGCGGGTGCCGTTCAGTGATCTCCCGTGCTTCTTCGGGGGCGGGCGGCTCTCGGCGAGGCCGTGCTTTCCCCGGCGAAACGTCGGGAATTTGTAGAGCGGGAGAAGGGATTCGAACCCTCGACGTCCACCTTGGCAAGGTGGCACTCTGCCACTGAGTTACTCCCGCGGCACTCCATGAGACGCGCGAGACGCATCGAGCTGACAACGCTCCCGCGCGTGAAATAGGCTGGCCCCGGCGTGGCTTGACCATGGTTGCGCGCGCGGTGATTCTGTTCGCCCCCTCTCATGCGCCGACTCGAGCACGCGGACGAAGACAAATTTTGGGAGGCGTGGATCAAGGACGACAACGTCTTCTGTTTTCGCTTCGGCAAAATCGGCTCGCAGGGTCAGACGCGCATCAAAAGGCACGCGACCCGCAAAGAGGCCGATGAGGATCTCGAAGAGAACGTCGCGCGCAAGCTGAAGGAAGGCTTCACGGAGAAGTCCGAAGAGGACGCCGAGGACGAAGACGAAGAGCACGAAGCCGAAGAGGGCGAAGAGGAAGAGGAAGAAGAAGGCGACGACGAGGACGAAGAAGACGAAGACGAGGCGCCGAAAAAGAAACGCGCCGCGCCGAAGCACGTCGCGCCTGCTGCGGCGGAGCCCTCGAAGCCTGCGCTCCCGACGCGCCTACGCGCGAGCAAGCTCGCACCCGAGCAGATCTCCGCCGCGCGCAATGCGCTCGACGCGCTTCATCGCGCGCTCGGTGGGCGCAGCTGGCACGTGCGACGGCTCGGACGACGCGCGCGCCAAGCGCTCGAGCGCATCGCGGGCGCCGATCCCGCAAAGCACGATTTCGGCGAAGCGTTCGACGTCGTGATGAACGACGTGATCGCGGCGGAGAAACGTCTCCCGCTCGACATCGCGATGGGTCTCTTGCTCGAGGTCGACGAAGCCGTGTTCGTGCGCACGGTGAAGCGTTGGAAGAGCGCGAATGCCGGTGCCGCAAAGGACGCGATCGCCGCGCTCTCGACGAGCATCGACGCGATCCACGACGCGGACATCGCGCTCCACGTCGGCGCCGCGCTCGCCGAACGACGCCTCGACGCATCCTCGTGGCGGAAGCGCTTCCACCACGTGAAGCCCGCGCTCGAAGACGCGCTGAAGAAAAACGGCTCGACCCTCGCCAAGTATCTCAAGTCGCTCGACGCCGCGGACGATACGGTCCTCGCATCGCGAATCGAAGAGGCTGCGCGATGACGACGCCGCGCACGCCCATCGAGATCGCCGACGTCGAGCGCCTCGCCGCGGCGGCCGCGCCGGATCTCGCGTCCGTGATCCAGGCGTTCTTGAACCAGTTCTCGGACGACGAGGACGAAGAAGAGTACGACGACGACGGCAACGAGATCGTCCGCGAGCCGAAAGAAGAGCTCCCCGAAGGAACCATCACGCTGACGCTCCTCCGTACGCAGCTCCTTCAGACGTCGCGAAAGCGCGAAAAGAAGCAGCGACAAGCCGAGGCGTTCGACGCGTGGAAGCGTTACCTCGCGCAAGATCCGAAGTGCCTCGCGCCGCAGCTGAAGCTCGCCGAGATGATCGCCTCGCTCTACGACAAACGCGACAGCAGCGCGGCGCGCACGGTGCTCGTGTCGGTCATTCGAAACGCGCCTTATCGATTCGGCGTGTGGGGCGGCGTGAAGCGCGTGCTCAAACGCGCCGAGACGGATTTCGACGCGGAGATTTTCGGCGCGATCACCGCGCGCATCGACTGCGGCGAGGACATGGAAGACGTCTCGCGCGGCACGCAGATCTACATGCGCCGGCGCGCGTGGCGCTTCTTGCGAAATCTCGGAAAGAGCACGCCGGAAATTTATCCGCAGTTCTGCGTCGAGGTGCTCAGGCGATACCCGCAAGACACGAGCGAGTGGTCCGCGCACGTCGGCAAAGAGATCGCGCATCACTCGGCGAAGAAATGGGGCGGCTGGCGCGCCGAGCGCTCGAAGAAATTCCGCGCGCCGTACCTCGACGCATGGAAGCGCAGCGCGGATCCGCTGCTCGTGTTGCTCGAGACGTGCGCGTGCGATTTCGCCGCGAGCTTCGCGATCGACGGGCTGCGCGAGCTCTTCCCCGACGTGCTCCGCAACGCGACGCCCGAGTGGCTCGCGCGATTGACCGCACGCCCGCTTTCGTCCGCGCACGACTTCGTCATCGAGACGCTCGAGGCCTCGCCGGAGTTTCATCAAGGCAAGCTCAAGTCGCTCGGTCTCCACGAGCCCGTGCTCTCGCTGCTCGATTCGCCGAGTGCGAAGGCGCGCAAATACGCGATCGAATATGCGCGCGCGCACGCGACCGACATGTCCGCGGAGCGTCTCGCCGACCTGCTCGACTCCGAGAACACCGAGACGGTGAAGTTCGCGGCCGCGATGCTCACGTCGCGCAAGTCGCGCGACCTCGGCGTGCCGATGCTCGCGCGGCTCATTCGATACGAAGCCTCTCGAAAATGGGCGACGGCGGCGCTCGAGAACGACTTCGACAAGAAAGAAATCAGCCAGGACGTCCTCGCGGAGCTCTTGCTCAGCGACGACGACGAGCAGAGCGACTGGGTTCAGAAGCTCATCAAGAAGAAGTTCCAGCCGCGCGAGCTTCCGGTCGCGTTCTGGATTCGCGTCATCGACGATCGCCGCTTCATCGACAGCGACGCGTACGACACGAGCTACCCCGTCGAGCAGTTGCGCGAGCATCCGATCGCGGCGGTGCCGGCCGAGTGGATCTTCAGCGCGATGTCGCGCGGCGACATCGGCGACGAGATTGTCGAGTGGCTCCAGAAAGCGGACTCGCTCCCGCCGGGGCTCGACGTGGAGCGCCTCAAGGGGCTCGTCTTCGACGCGAGCAAGCGAAGCGCGGTGCTCGCGGTGCTCGGGAACATCAAGCTCGTTCCGCCGCAATCGCTCGGTCTCGGATGGCTCCTCGCGCTCGCGCGCCGCGCGGATCCGCAGCTGCACGAGTGGGCGCATCGATATCTCTTGCAGCACATGAAGCCCGAGCACTTCGCGGAAGGCGCGCCCGATCAGGCGGCGGGCACCGCGCGTTTGTTCCAGCTCGCGCTCGGCCCGAAAGAGCCCGAAGCCGTTCGCGCGTTCGCGCAGACGTACTTGCGTTGTCATCACCCGAGCATCGGGCGCGACCAACCCGAGACGAAGCAGTTCGGCATCAAGCCCGCGCTCGCGCGCAGCGTCTACACGATGGACCTCTTGTGGCCGGCGCTCTCGGACAATCGCGCGGACGTGCGACGATTCGCGGCGACGATCGCGCGCGTCGAGCTCCGAAAGTGGAACGCGCAGACGCGCGTGTACGAGCTCGGCGAGAGCTTCGCGAAGGAAGTTCGAAACATCGCATACGACGCGCTCATGCAAGCGGGCGAGCCGGACGCGCCGCGCGATTTCGCGCTCACCGTCGACGAGCTCGACGCGGCGCAGATCTTCTCGATGACGGAGAGCCGCAAGCGCTCGACGCGCGACGTCGCGATGGGCCTCATTCGAAAACACTACGCGCGCATCGGGGGCGCCGAGCGACTCGGCTGGCTGATGCAGAGCGCCGATCGCGAAGTGCGACTCTTCGCGGTGCGACTCCTTTGGGACAAGCACCGCCCGCGATCGATCCCGCGCGGATGGAAGCCCGCCAAAGGCACGATCGATCTCGGCGACGGCAAGTTCGACGACGTGCGCGCGCTGCGCGATTTGCTGCGGCGATTGCTCTTCATGGTGCCGCCCCTCCGCTCCGCGGAGCAAGTCGACAAAGAGCGCGTCCGCAAGCTCCCCGCGAGCGTCGCGAAGAAACACGTGATCGAAATCGTGCGCGACTTCGGCATCACCGATGCGGCGTTCGCCGCGCTCGTCGCGCCGGTCCTCGGTGAGTTCACCGGATCGATGGCGAAGGGCGAGTGGAACGCGTGCCTCGCGGCGCTCGTCAGCTTGCGCAGCGCGCACGGCATCGCGATCGAGGGGATGGTCGGATGACGCATCCGATCGGAAATCTCGAGAAGGTCCGCGCGCTCGCGACGTCGGCGCGGCTCCTCGCGGTGGGCGGCGTGCGCGCGCGCGCGGCGAGTCAGATCGTTCTCTACGACGTGTCTGCGGAGAAGGTCGAGCGCACGATCGAATTGCCTTCGCACGTCCTCGCGCTCGCGTCGTCGGACGACGCGTTCATCGCGGCGTGCGCGGATGGCCACGTGCGCATCATCTCGAAGAGCGACGGGAGCATCGCGCGCGACATCGCAGCGCACACGGGAGCGGCGACGGGCGTCTTCGTGCGCGAGGATTCGATCGCGACGGTCGGAAGCGACGGCGCGCTCCGCGTGTACTCGCTCGAGAGCGGACGCCGCAAACACGAGTGGAATCTCTCGCCGCGCCCACTGCGCGCCGTCGCGATCAGCCCGGAGGGCGACGCGTTCGCGGCCGCGGGCGACGACGGCATCGTGCGCGTCACATGGCCGGCGCGAAAAGAAGACGCGCTCCGCGCGATGCCGGGCCACGACGGCGGCGTGACGTGTCTCGCCTTCACGCCGAGCGATGGCAGGCTCGTCTCGGGCGGCGAGGACGGGAGCGTTCGCATCTGGTACCTCGCGGGCGACGTCGAAGCCGACGTGCGCGGCAAGGACGACAGCGGACACGCCGGCGGCGTCACCGCGCTCCTCTTCATCCCCGCGAAGGACGAAACGGAAATCGGCGAGCGCTTCGCATCCGCGGGCGTCGACGGAAAGATCCGCGTCTGGCGCATGAGCGAGCGGCGAAAACCGCGCACGCTCGAGATGGGATCCGACGCGCTCCATGCGCTCGCGTTCGCGCCGAAGAAGAGCCCGAACGTGATCGGGACGCTCTTCGCGGGCGGCGACGCGCGCAGCGTGTTCGGCATTCCGTTCGATCTTCACGGCGCGCCGACGGACGAGAAGACGAAGTACGCGCACGCGTTCGACGTGCACGCCGAGTCGCTCACCGTCACGGCGAATGCGCGGCGCGAGGCCGCGGTGAAAGCGCTCGCGGAGCTCGAGGAGCCCGAAGCGACGGCGCTCATGATTCGCGCGCTCGGGAGCGATCGCGATCCGGGCGTGCGCGCGCTCGCAGCGAGCGAGCTCGCCAAGCACGGCCGGCGCGATGCGCGCAAGGCGCTCCGCGAGCGGCTCGACGACGATCAACAACCCGTTCGTGCCGCCGCGCTCGCCGCGCTTCGCGCGCTCGAAAAGGATGCGCCGCTCGCGCCGCTTCGTGCCGCGCTCGACTCGAAGTTCGCGGACGTGCGCGAAGCGACCGTCACGGCGCTCGTTCCGCTCGTGCCGACGTCTCCGCTCGCGGCAGGTCTCATCGCGAGCACGCTCGACGACGAAGTCCCGCAGGTTCGTCGCGCCGCCGTCGCGGCGCTCGTCGCGATCCACCCCAAGGCGACCGTCGAGCCGCTCCGCATCGCATTCGATCGAGGATCTCCGGACGTTCGCGCCGAAGCGATCTTGCGCGGCGCGGCGGCGAAGCTCGGAGCATCGAACGCGTTCGCTCCGCTCGTCGGCAAAGCGCTCGATGACGCGGACGCGGACGTGCGCCGCATCGCATACGTCGTGACGACGCTCGCCGAGCCCGCGCTCGTTTCGTGGCTCGAAGCGAAGGACGAAGCATTCGGCCGCGCGATGCACGACGTGCAGCGGCGCGTCCGCGAGATCATCGACGGAAAGAGCGGCGAGCCGTCCGACGCGGAGGCCCAAGCCATTCGCGCGAGGCTCGTCGATCGCGTCGCCGCGCCGAGCACGCTCGACGAGAAACAACGCGAGCCGCTGCTGTCCGCGCTCGCGTGTCGCACGGCGGACACGTCGCTTCGCGGCGCGCGCGGCCTCGCCCTCCTCGGCGACATGCGTGCGCTCGGCGCGCTCCTCACGATCTCGCGCGACGCCGACGCGGGCCTCCGTCGCGAAGCCGCGCGCGCGCTCGCGGCGCTGAACGATCCGCGCGCGAAGCGCAGGCTCGTGTGGATGCTCAACGACAGCGATCCGCAAGTGCGCGACGCGGCGTTCGAGTGCACGAAGAACCTCGAGCCCGACGCGCTCGCGCTCGCTCGAGCCGCGCTCCGCGGATCGGAAGAAGACGTCCGCGTGCGCGGGCTCGACGTCCTCGTCAAACAAGGAAAAGACAAAGAAGGCGCCGAGGCGCTCCTCGGCGATTCGCTCGAAGACGAATCGGCGAAGGTGCGCGGCGAAGCGTTCCGCACGCTCTGGGCGTGGCATTCGCGCGATCCGCTCGGCGTGATCGATCGCGCTCTCACGGGGCGCTTCCCCGATTTGCGCATGCGCGCGGTCACCGAGCTCGACACGCGCGCGAAGAAAGGCGACGCGCCGTCGCTCGAGCGACTCGCGAAGAGCATCGGCGATCGCGACGCCGACGTGGCGCAAGCCGCATACGACGCGACGCTGAAGATCAAAGGCGACACCGACGCCGACACGCACCTCGCGGCGATCGCATCGACGCACGCGAAGCTCCGCGCGTGTGGCGCGAAGGACTCGGCAAAGGCGCCGCTCGACAAAGTCCGGAGCGCGCTCACGAAGCTCCTCGAAGACATCGACGCGTCCGTTCGCACGACGGCGCTCGAATCGCTCGACAAGCTCTTGCCCAAGGAGCCCGGCCCTCTCCACGTCGGCTTGCAGAGCTCGTTCCTCGATCTGCGCGTGCGCGCAGCCGAGCTCTTGTCGATTCGCCGCGACGAGCAGCTCACGAACCCGATGCAAGCGCTCATCGCGGACAAGGAGCTCTTGAAGCGCATGCCGGAGATCGCGCCGCTTCGTCAGCGCGCGTCCGTGGCGCTCGCGAGCCTCGGGTCGTCGAAGCTCCTCCGATACTTCGCGACCGAGCTGATCAAAGACGACGATCCGATCGTGCGCGAGCAAGCCGCGCGCGGCGTGTCGAACGCGAGCCGTCGCGGCGAAGAAGGGTATCTGCTCGATCTGCTCGGGCACACGGAGGTCGCCGTGCGATCGTGGGCAGCGGAGGGTCTCGCGCGTCTCGGTGATGCGCGCGCGCTGCCCGTGCTCACGGGCACGCTTCGCCACGAGCATCCGCCCATTCGCGTCGGCGCCGTGCTCTCGTTCGCCGCGCTCGGGCCCGAAGGCTACGGCGGAATGCTCCAAGGCCTCGAGGATCCGTCGCGCGACGTGCAACGCATCGTCTTGTCGATCGTCCTCGCGCGCGATCTTCGTGCGTTCCGAAAAGAAGAAGCGCCCGAGCTCCTCACGAGCGCGCTCTCGTCGGAGCGACCCGAGGTGCGCTTCGCCGCCGCGCGCGCGCTCGAGCTTCGCATCGAACCGGAGCTCTATCTCGAGCACCTCGCGTCGGTGCTCATGCCGGACAAGCCCGAGAAGGCGTCCGACATGGACAAGTGGCCGAACGAAGAGACGCGCTATCGCATGATGGTCGCGCTCGCCGAAGCGCTCGCGGGCGATCGTCCCGAGCAGCGTTATGCGGCGGCGCAAGCGCTCCGCCTTCGCGATCGCCCGCTCGATTATTTTCGCGAGGTGCAGCGCGCGACGAGCTTGCGAAGCGCGAGCGCGCCTTGGGTTCCGGAGACGACGCCGCGTCACACCGAGCCCGCGGAGCCCGGCAAAGGTCCGCTCCAACTCTTGCGGCGCTTGTTCGCCGGCGGCGCGGACGCGGCGGCCGACGCGAGCGAAGCGGTTCCGCGCGTCGCGACGGAAGAACAGCGACGGCTTCGCCTTCTCGCGTTCGGCGCGTACGTCGGTTTGCTCAGACAAGCGACGGGCGAGGACGACGCGCATCGCGTTCGGCGCGACGCGGTCGAGCGCATCGTCGAGCTGACCGTCGCGAAGCACATCTCCGTTCCGAGCGCGACGCCCGCGCTCGCGCGCGCGCTCGACGATCCGCATCATCTCGTGCGCAAGGCCGCGTTCTCGGCGCTCCAAAGAATTTACGCGCTCGTGAACGATGCGGAGACGCCGCTCGCGCTCGCGCTTGCGGGCAGCGCCGCCGACGTCGTGAAAGCCGCGCTCGACGATCTCGCAACGCGAGGCGACGCCGCAAAACCGCGCATCGTGCGCGCGCTCGACTCGAACGTCCCCGAAGCGCGAAAATACGCGTTCGAGCTGCTCGAGAAGCTGAGCCCGAAGGGCAGCGCCGAGCCGCTGCTCGCCGCGCTCGAGAGCCAGCACACCGACGTGCGCATCGGCGTGCTCGAGCGGCTCGCGACGTCGCAAGATCCCCGCGTCGCCGCGGCGCTCGGCAAGGCGCTCGAGAGCGATCACGACGATCTTCGATTGCGCGCGGCAGAGCTTCTCGCGACGCGAAAGGACGACCGCGCCGTCGACGTTCTACAAGTCGCGCTTCGGTCCGACGACGAGGCCATTACGGCGCGCGCTTGCGCAGCGTTCGCGAAGCTCGCGAGCCCAGCGGCCGTGCGCGCGCTCGGCGCGCGCTTCGAGGATCAACTCCCCGACGCGGCGCGCCTCGCGATCGTGTCGACGCTCGCGGACACGAAGTCGCCCGAGGCCATCGACGTGCTCGTGACGCGATTCGCGGACGAAGCGGAAGCCGTGCGAAGCGCCGCGATGAACGCGTGCGTCGCGATCGTCGGTCCGCGCACCGACACGAAGCGCGAGCGCGGGGCGCCGCCGCTCAAGCCGCGCAATCACGCGCTGCTTCTTCGCGCGCTCGAGGGCGCCGCGCACGCGCGTGCTCCGAGCGTGCGGCTCTTCGCGGCGCGCGAGCTCGACGACGTGGACGACGCAACGGCCGCGCAGCGCATCGAAGCGCTTCTCACGGCGCTCTTCGCGGACCGCGACGTGCAAGTGCGCGTCGCCGCCGTGACGTCGTACGCGCGACGCGTCGAGAAGAAGAACGCGCCGAGCGCGCCGCTCGAGGACGTGATGCGCGCGGGCGCACGCGACACGCTTCTCCCCGCCGCCGAAGGGCTCGCGCATCGCGGTGTTGGTGCTTCCTTCCGCGCGCTGCTGCTCGTCGCGCGCGCGGGTGAAGCAGGCGATCGCGAGCGCGCGCTCCTCGCGCTCGGCACGCTCGGAGACAAACGCGGGCTCGCGGAGCTCGAGATCATCGCGAGCGGCGGCACCGAAGAAGCGCCCGCCGAGCTCCCCATGCAAGCCGCGGCGCTCGAAGCCCTCGGCCGCATGTTCGCGAAGCTCGAAGCCGAGGAGGAACGCGAGCGCGTGCGCGACCGCATCGAGTCCACCGTCGGCACGAACGTTCCCGAGAAGGCGACCGCCGCGCTTCGCGCGCTGCGATGGATGGGCGGCGAGCGCGCGCGCAGCAGGCTCGAAGGCGCGCTCGCGGAGTCGTCGTCGTCCGAAGAAGAGAGGCGCGTCGCCGCCGAGCTGCTCGGCGAAATCGGCGACGTCGCGTCGGAAGGCGTTCTCGGTCGCGCGCTGAAAGACTACGACGCGGACGTTCGCTTCGCCGCGCAAGCCGCGCTGATGAAGCTCTTTCCGAACGAGCGAACGCGCGTCGAGTTTCTCGCCGTCGAATCGTCGTACTCGGACGTGTCGGGACCTGCCGCGTCGTTCCTCGCCGATGAAGGCGATGCTGCGCTCTTGCTGCGGAAGCTCGGCGCGCTCTCCAATGCAATGCTCCGCCAACGCATTCGCTTCGGGCTCGTTCGACGCGCGGCTGTGCCCGTGAGCGATCTCGTCAAGCTCCTCGCGGAGCCCGCGGTCAACGCGCGCGCCGATGCGGCGTGGCTCGCGGGCGCGCGCACGGCGAACATCGCCGACGGCGAGCGCGCTTCGCTCGGGAAAGCTCTCGTGGAAGCGGTGCGCAAAGCGCAATCTGGTTACGCGGACGCGAAGAAGAAAGGCGACGCGAGCGCGAAGAACTCGGAGGCCGACGCATGGGTGCGCGCTGCGTGGGCCGCGCGTTCGATCGATGTGAACGCCTTTCACGCAGACGCGAAGAAGCTCGCTGTGTCGTCGGAGGTCCCCGACCAAGTGCGCGTGGAGGCCGCGCTCGCGTGCGCCGGCGATTCGCAGCTCCGATCATGCATCGGCGATCCGAGCCTCGAGGTTCGCGCTGCCGCGGCTTCGGCGCTCGCCGGAGACGACGCACTCGCGCTCAAAGCGACGCCGCTCGATCCCGTCACGCTCGGTCGCGCCGCGAGCCGCCTTCCGAAGAACGCGTTCGCGTCGAGCGATGCGCGCAAGGTGTACCTCGCGTCGGCGCTCCGCACGCGTCACGTCGCGGACGTCGCGAAGCTCGCGCGCGATGGCAAAGGCCAAGACCGACTCGACGCGATCGCCGCGCTCGGTCGTGCGCCTTGTAACGAAGCCGACGAAGCGCTCCGCGCGCTCGCGTTCTCGGAAGACGAGACCGAAGAGGTGCGTCGCGCTTCGTACAAATCGCTCCGCCGCATGATGCGCGTTCGCGCCGCGGAGAAACGCATCGCCGACGCGAAGGCGCAGAGAGCGGAGGGAAGGTCGTGACAGCTCGCGTTCTCGTTCTCGAATATCCCGCGGCGAGCGAAGTCGCGCAGACGGCGAAGGCGTCCGACGTGCGCCTCGCGCTCGAGAGCAAGCGCGGCGCGAACGTCGGCATCACGGGTCGCGTGAAAGACGCCGAGCTCTTTCGCGACGCGCTCCTCACGCTGAACGCGCTGATGCGCAGCGACCTCCGCTACAAAGGAAAGGATCGCACCGCGTACCTCGCGTTCTTGATGAAGAAGGGGAAGAAGGCGTCCGCCGCGATTTGGGAAGCGCAGAAGTCGTTCCTCGAAGGCGCGTATGGCGACGCGACGCCGCGTCCGCGCGGTCTCGATCCCGTGGCAACGGTGGATCCCGACGAGTGGTCGCTCGAGGTCTTCTCGCGCGACGAGAGCGCGTACGCGCGCCTCGCGCTGTCGAACGATCTCTTCGACAATCGCACCGCGTCGCACGGCACGACGCTCGCCGATCTCTCGCCCGCGTTCGTCGATCAGCTCGAGCGCGTCCGCACGTATCAACCCGTCGACGTCGAAGCGACGACGAAGCTCGCGGCAGGCGCGAAGGTTCCGCGCGAGCTCGATCTCCCCGACGAGTGGCTCCGCGGTTTCCTTCAGGTGCAATCGGCGGCGGCGCTTCCATCCGTCGTCGCGCCGCTCGCCGCGATCGATCTCTACAACGTCCTCTTCTTGCTCCGCGTTCGCAAAGCGAAGAAGGCGCCGCGCGCGCTGCGGTTCGAGCTCGTGCCGAGCATGCGACCGCGCATCGTCATCGAGCCCTGGGAGATCGCGCTCGAGTGCCACGGCGCGCCTTATCAAGGAAAGACGCCGCGCATCGTTCGCATCTTCGGCAGGCAGCGTCTGCTCGCGCTCGCGCTCGCGCTTCCGCACGTCACGCAGGCATCCGTGCACTTGCTCGGACCAGGGCTCCCGTCGTTTTGGGTCCTCGAGATGGGGCTCGCGCGGCTCACCGTCGCGCTCACGAGCTGGTCCGAGAGCAGGTGGGCGAGCGCCGCTTCGTTCGATGCGCTCATGCCGCGCGCCGAAGACGCGGGCGCCGTCGACAAAGTCGTCGGGCTCTTGCGCGAGCGCGGTCCGCTCCCGCTCGGCGAGATCGCGACGGCGACGAGCAAACCGCAACAAGACGTGCGCAACGCGCTCCAGCGCGCGTGCCTCCAAGGTCGCGTCCTCTTCGATGTCGCGCGCGCGGTGTATCGTCCGCGCGCGCTCCTCTCCGATCCGGTCGACGAGAGCGCGATTCGCTACGGCTCCGCGCGCGAAGCGCAAGCGCATCGACTGCTCGAGGGCGAAGTCGAAGTGAAGAAGATCCACCTCGTCGCAGGCGAAGGCCAAGAGATCTCCGGCGAGGTCGACGACAAAGCGATGCACCGATCATTTTCGCCGCGATTCTTCCTCGACGTCGAAGGACAAGTCCGCGACGCGTGGTGCAACTGCCCGACGTACATGCGCTCGGCGCTCCGCGAAGGTCCGTGCGAGCACATGATCGCGCTGCGCGTGAAGTTCCAGCGCGATCAAACCGAGGCCGAGCGGCTCCGCACGACGCCCGAAGGTCGCAAGCTCGTTCACGCCGAGACGCGCACGTTCATGCGACGCGACGCGAGCGGCGCGCAGACGACATACCGCGTGTCACTCGACGATCGCGTCGTGCGAATCGAAAGGCAGAGCGCGGCGCCCGGACACCCGCTCGGCGACGCGCGCCATCAGCGGCTCTGGTTCGACAGCGACAAACAAGCGCGCGACGCGTACTTCGCGCGCCTCGACGATCTCACCGAAGACGGATTCATCGACACGGACGCTACGGCGTAGAGAGGAGAACCGACGACGAAACAAAACTCTGAGTGAGGTCGTGACGCACCAGCCTTTGCGCCTCGAGCGCAGGGGCGGCGTCGCGCCGTCCTGGAGAATCGCCAACCATCCATCGCAAGGTAGCCTGTTCTTGGCTCTCTCACGGAGGGGTGCTCCCCGCCATGAGTAGGGCTGAGACAACAGCGCCGGACCGGTGTTCCCACTCATGGCGGGGAGCACCCCTCCGTGGAGAGCCGGTGAGGCTACCGTGCCCCATGCATGAAGGTGATGCGTCACGATCTCTCTCAGCGTTTTGTTCCGTCTGATCGCGCATGGCTTCCGAAATCGAAAAGAGCGTTCCCGCGACGCCGCTCGTCGTGCTCACGCCCGAGCAAGTCGCCGCGTCGAAGGACGAGAAGCGCGCCGAGGACAGGCAGAAGCGCGCGAAGGAGCGCGACGAGCACATCGCGCGCTGGAAAGCGATCCAAGAAGCGGGCGGCAAGGACGCATGGATCACGAGCGAGCTCCGCGCGAAGGGGCTCGTCGTCGACACGGAGGGCGCGGCCGTCCCCGACACGGACAAGGCCGCGTTCAAGGAGCGCAAGAAAGCCGAGGCACGCGAGAAGCGCGCGCTCGAGAAGCTCGCGTGGCTCGCATACCGCGCGACGCACGTCACGCACGTCGGCGCGGGGATCTACTTTCGCGACGACGACGACGAGATGCCCGCCGACAAAGACGCGCGCATCGCACGTGCGCGCGAGCACGATCTCCTCGCGCTCGCGACGGTCGATGATCTCGCGCGCGCGCTCGGTCTGACGCCACCGATGCTCCGGTGGATGTGCTTCCACCGCGACGTCGACGCGTCTTCGCACTACCACTTCTGGACGATTCCGAAGCGCGATGGATCGAAGCGCACGATCACCGCGCCGAAGCGCGAGCTCAAAGCGGTCCAGCGCTGGCTGCTGCGCAACGTCTTCGAGAAGCTCCCCGTTCATCACGCGGCGCACGGTTTTCTCGCGGCGCGCTCGATCGAGACGAACGCGCGCGTGCACGCCGGCGCCGACGTGATCGTCAAAGTCGACGTGAAGGATTTTTTCCCGACGATCACGATGAAGCGCGTGAAGGGACTCTTGCGCCGCGCGGGGATCGTCGAGAGCGTCGCGACGCTCATCGCGCTGCTCGTCACGGAGTCGCCGCGCGAGATCGTCCAGTTTCGCAAGAAGACGCTCTACGTCGCGAAGGGCCCGCGCTCGCTCCCGCAAGGCGCGCCCACGTCGCCCGCGATCACGAACGCCATGTGCCTCCGCATGGACAAAAGGCTCGTCGGGCTCGCCCGCACGATGGGATTTTCGTACACGCGTTACGCCGACGATCTCGCGTTCTCGTATCGCAAGAAGCGCGGCCAGAGCGCGGCGCCCATCGGCGCGCTCCTTCACGGCGCACGGCGCATCCTCGAAGCGGAAGGGTTTCGCGTTCACAACAAGAAGACGACGGTCATGCGCAGCGGCAACACGCAACGCATCACCGGGCTCGTCGTGAACGAGGCGCCCGGCGTGCCGCCCGCGCGCGTGCCGCGCGACGTCGTTCGTCGATTGCGCGCCGCGATCTTCAACCGCGAGAAGGGTCGCCCGGTGAAAGAGGGCGAATCGCTCGCGCAGCTCAAAGGGCTCGCGGCGTTCGTATACATGGCCGACGCGCGTCGCGGCCGCGCGTTCCTCGATCGCATCGCCGTGCTCGAGAAACGCGCGTAGGAAACCAAGCTCGACTCACGGGCCCGGGTCGCCTTCCCACGCGTCCGTGGTGCCGAACACGGTCATCGACAACGTCGGATCCACCGGGAATCCGTAGTCCAGCATCGCGCTCACGCACGACTGATCGAGCGTCGCCGTCGGATTGTTGACGAATTGAGTGAGTAGCGTTTGCGCGCACGTCGGCGCACCGGGCGTCGTCGTGGTGCTGTGGTTGAGCAGATCGTGCTGCGAGCGCGGGACGACGACGAACTGCTGATTCGGTCCGGCGAAGTGGCTCTTCGCTTCTTCGGCGCTCGCCGCTGGAATGTAATCGTCACCGCCGCGCAGCACGAGGATCGGCATCGTCGTCGTCGGCCACGTCTGCGCGAGTGGATCGGCGGGATAGCGAGGCCAAACATCGTAGAGCTCGGCCATGTCGCGTCCGCGTCCGGAAGACACGTACGTCGCGTCGTAGATCTGCTGTTGTGTTTGAAGCGAGGGCGGCGGTGAGTCGTAAAGCTCCGACAGCCCGATGTGATATGGCAGGATCTGCGAGTCGAGGGCTTGTCCGGGCGAGAGCGTCGCGGGCGCAGGAGGAAACAGCTTCGTCGCCGCGCGCGTGAGCGCGTGGACGTCCGCGACCGAGCAGCGCCCGATGCGATACGTGAGCGCCGGAGCGAGCGCTCGACCCGCGAAGCCGCCCAACCCGATGAGCTCATTGAGCACCGACTTGAGCGACGCGCGCGTGAAGCCCGCAGTGACCGCCGCGGGGCAAGCGTTTGCGTCGAGCTCGGTCAGCACGGTGCCGAGCTGCGACCACGGATCCGCACCGAGCTTGCTGCTGCAAAAGCTGTCTTGACCACACGCGGCGAAGAACGCTTTGGCGGCGTCGTTGGTCCACGTGTCGATGCGCGACAAGAGGCAACCGTCGGGTGGGCAGAGCGAGTCGAGCACGATCGCGTCCGCGCCCGTCGGGAAGATCTCCAGATAACGGAGCGCGAGGTACGTGCCGTACGAAACCCCATAGACATAAACGGGTCGTCCGGTGACGCGCGTTTGCGAAACCATCCATCCGATGTCTCGCGCGGCGTTGCTCGGGGTGAAGCCCGCGAGCGTCGTCGCGACGTCGGGCCCGGCGGCGGCGAGACACTGTTTCATTTCGTCGGTCGAGATTCCGTAATCGAGCGGCGTGCCCTTCTGCTCCGCCGTCGCGCAGCTGAGGCGCCCCGAGCGACCCGTGCCGCGATGGTCGGGCATGTAGACGTCGACGTGTCCCGCTTCGGCAATCGCCTTCGCGAAAGCCTCGAAGCTCTCGCCCGCAGCGCCCGGTCCGCCCGCGATCATCCACAGGTCTGCGTTGGTGGTCACGTTCTTCGGTCGATAACGTTTCACGAAATACGCGAGCGGCTGCCCGCTCGGCTTCGTCCAGTCGAGCGGCACTTGGGCTTGCGAGCACTCCGCGTCCGTGTCGGTGCCACCAGTCATCAGCGGGCACGTGCTCCAAGTCGGCGCGGGAAGCGAGATGCCGCCATCATTGCCGCTGTCGGTGCCGCCATCGTTCGACGACGGGCTCCCGGGTCCGCAACCCGAGAGCGCAATGAACGTCAGCGCCGTCGCTAGACCGGCGCGTTTCGACGACGAACCCGCGAGCATCCGCGCCATTCTATCAGGCACCGCCGTCGAGGAATGCTACGTAACATCAATCATGACATTGATTTTATCAATCCGCATATTGATTTTCTCAATGTACCGATTTATAAACTGAGCGTGCGACGGCAAGCGCCCTCTCACTGTCCGGTTTGTGCCGAGCCGCTGCGCATCGCGCGGCTCGAGTGCGACGCGTGTCACACGGCGATCGAAGGCGACTTCGACAACGGGCGGCTCGGGCGGCTCTCGCGCGATCAGCTCTCGTTCGTCGAGGTGTTCCTCGAGTGTCGCGGGAAGATCAAAGACGTGGAAGAGCGGCTCGGCCTCTCCTACCCGACCGTCGTCGCGCGCCTCGAGCAGGTCGTCGAGGCGCTCGGGTCGCCCAATCGCGCCCAAAGCGGAGACAGACAGACGACTGTCTCGACAGTCGACGCTCTACTCGGCGCGGTCGCGCGCAAAGAAATTTCCCCGGCGGAAGCCGCCAAGCGTCTCAGGAGACGAAAATCATGAAAGACCACCATCACCACGCCTCACGCCGCCATCACCGCTCCGCGCAAACGCGCTGGTCGCTTCCTTTGCTCGAGCATCCGCAGCTCGACCTGCAGACGGACATCGCGCGCATGCGCGTCGTCGCGGTCGCGCCGGGCGAGACGCCGTGGCTCGAGGTCGAGAGCGAGGATTCGCACGCGCAGCCGGCTGTCGAGGTCGACGCATCGAGCGGCGTCACGCGCGTGCGCGTGTCGGGCGCGTGGGCGGGCGATCCGAGCTGGTGGAACGGCCCGTGGTGGGACTCGGCGTTCTGGGAGAAGAAATTCTGGAAGAAGGCGTTCCGCACGCTGGTCGTCGCGCACGTCCCCGCGAACGTGCACGGCCTCGTTCATTCGAACGCGTCGAAGCTTCACGTCTCGAAGCTCGCGGCGTGCGACGTGTCGATCGAGACCGACGCGGGCGTCGTGATGATCGAAGACGTCTCGGGCCGATTGAAGCTCGCGACGCAAGCGGGCCGCATCGATGCGCGCCGGATCTCCGGGGCGATCGACATCGCGACAAGCGCGGGCGCCGTGAACGCCGAGGTGCTCTCGCTCGTCCCCGGGACGCACCGCATTCGCACGAACGTCGGCGCGGTGCGGCTCGAGCTCGCGCAGGGACTCCCCGTGCGCATCAACGCGCGAACGACGATGGGCGCCGCGCGCGTCGACTTTCCTTCGACCGACGACGCGCTCGCCGTGCTCGACATCGAAGCGGACCTCGGCGCGATTCGCGTGAGCGAGTCCGAGCATCATCACGACGCGAGCGAGATCGTGTCGGCCGGTCCGTATCGGACGCCCGCATCTACGCCCGCGGAGACCGCATCGCAAAACGAAGAAGAGATCGAACGCATCCTCGCGGGCGTCGCCGACGGCGAGATCACGCCGGAGGCCGCGCGCGATCTCCTCCGCGCGCTCGGCGTGACCTAACTAACGCAAAAGTCACTTGCAGCGATCCCGCTCGCACGAGACGTGATGGTCGACATGCGGCAGCGTGACATTCGCGGCCGGGCCGCCGCTGCGCCTTCTCCAGTCGATGTTGGCGGCCAAAACTCGGCGATCGCGAAGTCTGGCGAAGGTCCTGCGCCGGCCTCGCCGGTTTCGTCTCGCTGCCGCTTGTCGATTGAAACGTTGGCGCGAGCGGTTCAGAACAAGTGAGCTTCGAGTTAATACGGATTGTCAGTGCCGCCGGCGGTTGCCGACGGTTTCGGTCGTGGGTGATTGTGTTGTACGCCCGCGTCGTGATGGTGGTGCCCGCCGTCGCCGCCATCGTGACCCGCGTCGTGCGCGCCCTGCGCGTTCGTGCTCGCGTCCGTCGGCGCTTCGGCCGCGCCCGCGTCGAGCTCGGGCAGCGCGGCGCTCGCGCTCGCCGTCTCGATGGGCGCGGCGCTCGCGCTCGGCGCGGCGCTGGCGCTCGCCGACAGAGACACCTGCGCGCTCGGCGCGGAGCTCGCCGACGCGCTCGGCGCCGTTTGCGGTCCCGGGAAGATCACGTCGCGTAGCAAGAACACGCCGACGCCGATGCCCGCGATGACGAGGAGCAGCACGATCCACTTCAGCCCACCGCCCCCTTCCCGCTTCGGAAGCTCGCGCGGCGGAGGCGGCGCGTCCACGGCAACAGACGCCTCTCGTTTTTCGACAGACGCCTGTCGTATTTCGACAGACGCCTGTTGCTCGGGCTCCTTCGCTGGCTCCGGCTCCGGCTCTTTCACCGGCTCCACGGCCTTCAGAAGCTCGAGCGGCTCCGTCACCTCTTTCGCCGCCTCCGGCTCCGGCTCCTTCACCGGCTCTGGCTCCTTCACCGGCTCCGGCTCTGGCTCCTTCACTTTCACCGGCTCGGGCTCCGGCGGCGGCGCCGGCGGCTCGTCCGGCCACGAGAGCTCCTTCTCGCGCGGCGCGGCGGGCGGCGCGATGCCGAGCATCGTTCGCTCGCGCGGAGGTTTCGCGATGGGCCTCGGCGGCTCCGCCTTCGGTGCTTCCGCTTTCGGCGCTTCGACCTTCGGCGCTTCCGCTTTCGGCGGCTCCGCTTTGGGCGGTTCCGCTTTGGGCGGTTCCGCTTTTGCGGTGGGTATCGTCGGCGCCATCATCCCGAGCACCGTTCGCTCGCGGACGTTCTTCTTCAGTCCGACGAGCCTGTCGATCGCGAGGAGCGCGTCGTTGTCGACGTCGATGAACTTCACGCCCATACCAGCCGGCAGGTCCCCCTGCGCCGCTTCGCGAATCCAAATCACGCGTCCCATTCCGGCGATCGTTCCGGCGGTTGCGTGAACCTCGACGTCGACGCGTTTGCCGACGGGCAGTTGCGTCGTCGACGCGACGAAGAGGCCGCCGCGTCCGATGTCGTGGAGCTCGCCTTGGAGCGTTTTGTCCGCGGTGGCGTCCGTGAGCGTGACTTTTGCTACGGCACTTCCGCGCGCAGTGGTTCGACGTTCGGGCGTCATGTGCCGCGATCATAGTATGATCGGACCATGGCAGCGCGATTTTGGGTGGGCGCTTCCGCGATGCTCGTGATCGCGGCGGCATGCGGCGGGGACTCGTCCACGAACGGCGATGGAGGCGGCCCGGATGGATCGCAGAACGGAGATGCGTCGAACGGGACCGACGCGCCGAAAGACTCGCCGCAAAGCGGCGATGGCCAACCGCCCGGCGACGGCGGATGCTCGCTCGGACAAACGGAATTTCCGTCGACGTCGACGATGTACCAAGACATCTCCGCGGCGCCGATCGACTCGCAGTGGACCGCTGGGCTCAACTTGTCGCAAGTCATCGCGGGCGGATGGGGCAACGCCTTCCAGCTCGATCCATCGTTCACGGTGAACACCGCCGACTCGTGCGTCGCGCGTCGTCCGTTCACGCAACCCCAAAACGCGCAGCCCGACTGCGACACCGCGCCGATGCCCGTTCCCGCCGGCGGCGCGACCGAAGGCAACCCCGATTATCACTGCGCGAACTCCGGCGACGACTGCCACATGATCGTCTACCAAGGCACGCGCCTCTACGAGCTCTATCAAGGCAGCATCACGGGCGGACAATCGACGGGCGGAACGTTCACGGGAACGTGCCTCGCGGTGTGGGATCTCACGAAGGACTACTGGCAAGCGGGCTCGCCGTTCTCGCGCGGCGACGGATGCAACGGGCCCGACGCGGCCGACATGCCCATCGCGGTGCTCCTCTTGAAGAAGGCCGAGATCGCCGCGCATCAGATCAACCACGCCATGCGCTTCACGATCGACAACAGCAAGATCGACGACACGTACTACGTCCACCCGACGACGCACCTCGGCGGCGCGGGCACGAACAAGCTCCCGTACGGCACGCGTCTCCGGCTGAAATCGAGCTTCAACGTGAGCTCGCTGCCGAACGCGGAGGCGCAAGCGATCGCCGTCGCGCTGAAGAAGTACGGCATGTTCCTCGACGACGGCGGCGGCTTCTACGTGAGCGCCACGACCGACATCGTGGACGTCATCGACACGCACGATCTGAAGACGCTCCAGCCGACCGACTTCGAAATGGTGGAAGGCGGCACGCGGTACAACTTCCACAATCAGAACTGCACGCGCACAGTCATCACGAACTGAGTGAGCGACCCCGATCTCGACTCACTTGCGAACGCGCGCTGACCGCGCTATTCACCCCGTCTCCGAAGAATCAGGCGGGAGTAACTCAGTGGTAGAGTGCCACCTTGCCAAGGTGGACGTCGAGGGTTCGAATCCCTTCTCCCGCTCCGGTATCGAAATGAAGAACGTCGCCCCGTTGCCCACCGACGACTCCGCCCAGACGCGACCGCCGTGTCGCGCGACGATGCGCTGGACGGTGGCCAGTCCGACGCCCGTGCCTTCGAACTCGTTCGTGTGAAGACGCTGGAACGGAGCGAACAGCCGTCCGGCGTGCGCCATGTCGAAGCCGGCGCCGTTGTCTCGAACGAAGAACGTGTCCTCGCTCGTGTGCCGGCCGCACGTGATGCGCGCGCGCTCGCATCGCGACGTGTACTTCCACGCGTTGCCCACCAGGTTGACCAGCGCAACGCGCAAAAGAGCGCGGTCACCCTGCACGACCATACCCGCGGCGATCTCGACGTCGACTTGGCGATCGGTTCGTTCTTCGCGGAGCTCGGCGACGATGTCTTGTGCGAGCGCCGACAAATCGACGCGTTCGACGCGAACGACAGCGCGAGAGATCCTCGCGAGTCCGAGCAAATCGTCGATGAGCGCGCCCATTCGTTTTGCGCCGGTGCCAATGCGGTCGAGGTGTTTCTTGCCCTGCTCGTCGAGCTGCGATGCGCAGTCCTCTTCGAGCGCTTTCGCAAATCCCGTGATGGCGCGCAGCGGCGCGCGCAGATCGTGAGAGACCGAGTAGCTGAACGCGTCGAGCTCGCGATTGGTCCGCTCGAGCTCCGTGATGAGCGCGCGACGCGCGCGAGCGAGATCGACATGCGTGCGCACGCGTGCGACGAGCTCCGGCGCTGAGAATGGCTTCATCAAGTAGTCGTCGGCGCCGACGTCGAGACCTCCGATCGCCGACTCCTCCCCTGCGCGAGCGGAAAGCAAGATGATCGGAAGCGACGTGGTGCTCGGGTGTGCGCGAAGCTCGCGGACGAGTCCAAAGCCGTCGAGTCGCGGCATCATCACGTCGCTGACGACGATGTCGGGCACGCTCGCGCGCACGGCCTCCATCGCCTCCATGCCGTCCGCCGCGACGGTCACGTCGTAGTGCGCCGAGAGCAGTCCGGAGACGTATTCGCGCAAGTCGGCGTTGTCGTCGACGACGAGGACGCGCGCGCGTTGCCCCGTCGCTTTCTCCGCGGGCGTCGCGTTCGAGCGTCCCGTCCACCGCGCGGCCTCTGCCGCGTGGGCCGTCGCGTTGCGCGAACCGAGCACGTCGGCGTGCGTTTGCGACACGGCGTCTTCGGGGAGGTGCGCGAAGCCTTTCGGAATGGTGATGCGGAACGTCGTCCCTCGACCGACGGTGCTCGTCACCGTGGTGGTGCCGCCGTGCAGCTCGACGAGCTCGCGTACGAGCGCGAGGCCGATACCGGAACCTTCGTGCGTGCGCCCGGAAACTCCAGCGACGCGGTGAAATCGATCGAAGATTTTGGGTAGCTCGGCTTCCGGGATGCCGACGCCGGTGTCTGCCACTTCCAACGAAACGGATTGCCCTTCGTCTCGCGTTCGCACGGCGATCTCGCCATCGAGCGTGAACTTGAAGGCGTTCGAAACCAGGTTCGGGACGATCTTCTCCCACATGTCTCGGTCGACCCAAACGGGCTCGGCGAGCGTCGGGCAATCGATGACGAGCTTGATGTGCGCGCGATCGACCGCCGACTGAAACATGCCGGCGAGCTCCGCGGTGAGCTTGGAGAAATCGAGCGGCGCGTAGCGCGCGCGCAACCGACCAGCCTCGAGGCGCGAAAAATCGAGCAACGCGTTCACGAGCTTGAGGAGCCGGAGCGCGTTGTCGCGCACCAGCTCGACGCGCGCCTTCTGCCGTGCGTCGAGCGGATGTTCGGCGTCGCTCAACCCGTCTTCGAGCGGACCGAGCATGAGCGTGAGCGGCGTGCGGAACTCGTGGCTCACGTTGCTGAAGAACGTCGTCTTGGCCGCGTCGAGCTCGCCGAGCTTCGCATTCGCCTCGCGGAGCTCTCGGTTTGCGGCGGAGAGCTCGTGGCTTCGCGCGATGACCTCGCGCTCCATTTGCCGCGTCCGATCGCGCAGCTCCTCGCCGAGCTCGCTCGAGCGCACGAGCTCGGTGACGTCCTCCACGCGGTGCAAGATGAAGAGAATCTCGCCGGTGGGCCCGAGAACGGGCAGGTTCTTCGGGCTCCAATACTTGGATTGGAAGGTGCCGTCGGGCCCGCGGATGTCGTATTTCTGGACGGCCATCGTGTCGGGGGCGCGCGTTGCGAGAACGCGCTCGAGCGACGTACGAAGATTTGCAGTGCCGGTCGCGGCGGGATCATCGGGGTTGTCGGGGAAGAGCTCGAAGAGCCCGCGCCCGATGGTTGCCTCGCGCGTCGTGTGCGTCGCGAGGAAGCGTGCATTGGTCGCAGCCACCATCGTGTAGCGCGGCGCGTCGGGTAGGAGCACGAGCAAGATGTCCGGCGATTGCTCGAAGAGCACACGGAAATCGAGATTCCGGTCCGCCATTCTTGGCGAGCATAAACTATCGTCCTCGTGGAAGCATGAAACCCAGTCGACTGTCGCGTGCGTCTCTCCGCCTCGCGGGGTGGGAATACGAAGGGGACGTTCCGCTCGAGAAGAAATACGTCGCGCTCGCCGTGCCTCACACGAGCAACTGGGATGCGCTGCTCCTCATCATGCTCCTACGCAGCATCGGGCTCGAGATGCAGTGGATGCTCAAGGACGCGTGGATGAAAGGTCCGCTCGGGCCCGCGATGCGCTCGCTCGGCGCGGTGGGGATCGATCGGAGCCGCTCGCACAACATCGTCGATCAGATGGTCGACGAGTTTCGATCGCGCGACGCGTTCGTGCTCGGCATTCCGCCGGAAGGAACGCGCTCGCGCGCGGAGCATTGGAGGTCGGGCTTCTATCACATCGCGCTCGGCGCGAACGTGCCGGTGGTTCCCGGTTATCTCGACTTCGCGCGCAAACGCGCCGGCCTCGGCCGCGCGATTCCGATGACGGGCGACGTGAACGCCGACATGGACGCGATCCGCGCGTTCTACGCGATGAAGGATCCGAAGGCGCACGACCCGAAGAGCTACGGTCCGATTCGATTGCGCGAGGAATCTCACGTCGCCTTGGCGAACAAATAGTCGACGCTCGATTCGAGCGTCGCGAGCTTCGCGTAGTCGCGCTCGGGCACGTCGATGCCGAGCGCGTGATGAACGGCGACGACGAAGTTCAAGAATTCCATCGAGTCGATGTCGAGCTGCTCGCGGATCGGGCGCTTCCGATCGAGCGTCGACGGATCGGCTTCGGGCGCGACCGACGCGAGCGATGTGATGACGGCGCGTTCGATTTCTTCTCGGGTCTTCATAGCTCCTCCGGCTTTTGAAGCAGGCGACGGAGCGCTGCGAGGAACGCCGCGCCGCGGTGACCGTCGCTCACGCGGTGATCGGCCGCGAGCGTCGCCGTGACGACGGGCCTCACGCCGAGCATCCCGTTCGACGCCCAAGCGCGCTCCGTGGGTTTGCCGAACCCGACGAGCGCGACTTGCGGCGGATAGATCACGCCGAAGACGCTGTCGACGCCTTGTTCGCCGAGGTTCGTCACGGTGATCGTCGGATCGCTCATCTCCGAGCTTCGCATGCGTCCGCTTCGCACGCGCGCGGCGAGATCGCGCAGGCTCGCTTGCACCTCGGCGATGCTCTTCTTCTCCGCGTCGTGAATCGCGGGCGCGACGAGGCCGCCTTGACGAAGCGAGATGGCGACGCCGAGATGCACGGCGCTCGACGGACGGAATGCGTCGTCCGTGAAGAAGCCGTTCATCTCGGGGACCTCGTGCGCGGCGCGCGCCGTCGCTTTGAGCAGGACGGCGGCGACGAGCATGCGCTCGGTGATCGGACGCCGCTCGTTTTCGGCGGTGAGCCACGCGAGCGCGGGCGCGAGTCGATGTCGGCCGCGAGGTAGTAGTGCGGGATCTCGCGCTTCGAGCGCGCCATCGCTTTGCCCATCGCGCGGCGCATCGCAACGAAATCGATCGCCGGCGCGGCGAGCGCTGCGGGAGCGGCGGGCGGTGGCGCGGACGGCGTTGGAGGAGGCGGTGATGACGAAGCGTGCGCGACGTCTTCGCGCGTGATCGATTCGTGCGGACCGGTGCCGTGCACGTGCGCGAGATCGACGCCGAGCTCGCGCGCGAGTTGTTTCGCGGCGGGTGAAGCGCGCACGACGGGCGGCGTCGGCGTGGAGCGGCGGTGGCGCAGGAGGTGGTGGCGCAGCTGGTGACGCCGCGCCGCCGCGCGAGCGTCGCGAGCACGGTGCCGACCGGAACCTTCGTTCCCTTCTCGACGACGAGCGCGTCGACGACGCCGTCCTCCCAAATCTCGATCTCGACGATCCCCTTCTCGGTCTCGACGAGCGCGACGATGTCTCCGCGCTTCACGCGTCGCCGGGCTTGACGCGCCACTCGACGAGCGTGCCCGCGTCCATGTCCGCGCCGAGCGACGGCATGCGGAACTCACCCATGACGCCCCACGATCTCGATCGCAGCGCGCACGATCTTGGCGGGCTGCGGAAGCGCGGCCTCCTCCATGTGCTTCGCGTAGGGAATCGGCACCTCCTCCGAGCACACGCGCGCGATGGGCGCGTCGAGATCGTAGAACGCCTGCTCGACGATGCGCGCGCACACTTCGGCGGCGAGGCTTCCCGTGCGCCATCCTTCGTCGACGATGACCGCGCGCCGCGTCTTCTTGACCGACGCCATGATCGTCTCGTCGTCGAGCGGGCGAAGCGTGCGCAGATCGATCACCTCGGCGTCGATGCCTTGCTCGGCGAGCGTCGCCGCGGCCGCGAGCGATTTGCCGACGTTCACGCCGTACGCGATGAGCGTCACGTCCTTGCCGGCGCGCCGCACCGCCGCGCGATCGATCGCGACCGCGCCCGCGTCCGGCGCGAGCTCTCCCTCGACGCCGTAGAGCATCGCGTGCTCGAAGAGGATCACCGGATCCGGTTCTTGCAGCGCGGTCCACAGCATGCCGCGCGCGTCCTCGACCGTCGCCGGCGCGAGCACCTTCAAGCCCGGGATGTGCGCGTAGAAGTTCTCGAGGCTGTGCGAGTGCTGCGCTGCGACCTGACGGCCCGCGCCCGTCGCCATGCGGATCACGAGCGGCACGCCGATTTGCCCGCCCGACATGTGCCGGAGCGTCGCCGCGTTGTTCAGGATTTGATCGAGCGCGAGCAGGCTGAAGTTCACCGTCATGATCTCGACGATGGGACGCATCCCCGCGATCGCCGCGCCGATGCCCGCGCCGACGAACCCGACCTCCGAGAGCGGCGTGTCGCGCACGCGTTCGGGACCGAACTCGTCCAAGAGACCGAGGCTGCACGCGTAGCTCCCGCCGTATCGACCGACGTCCTCGCCCATCAAGAAGACGCGTTCGTCTTTTTGGAGCGCTTCGCGCAGCGCGGCGCGCACGGCCTCGCGATACGTCGTCACCGGGCACCTCCGCGGGCGTAGACGTCTGTCGTGAGATCGGACTCGAGCTCGAGCTGGCCTGCATCGGCGAACGCGACCGCCGTCGCGATCTCGTCGTCGGCTGCGCGCGTCATTGCCTCGGCGTCGTCCGCGCCGAAGAGCCCGCGCTCGATCGCGAGCCGTTCGAAGAGCACGATCGGATCGCGCTCGCGCCAGTGCTTCACTTCGTCTTTGCTTCGATAGAGCTCGGGGTCGTACGCGGAGTGCGCGCGAAAGCGGTACGTGAGGAGCTCGAGGAAGAACGGGCCGGCGCCGCCGCGCACGTATTCGAGCGCGCGCCTCGTCGCGGCGCGCACGGCGAGGACGTCCATTCCGTCGACGCGCTCGACTTCCATCGCGTAGCTCTTCGCCTTGAGCGCGAGGTTCGTCTCCGACTCGTAGCGATCGAGCGCGGTGCCCATCGCGTATTGGTTGTTCTCGCAGAGAAAGAGCACCGGCAGCTTCCACAGCGCCGCGAGGTTCATCGACTCGTGGAACGCGCCCTCGACGACCGCGCCGTCGCCGAAGAAGCACGCCGTCACGCGCCGGTCTTGCGCATCTTGTCCGCGAGCGCGACGCCGACGGCGAGCGGAATGCCGCCCGCGACGATCGCGTTGCCGCCGTAGAAGCGTCGCGATGCATCGAACAAGTGCATCGAGCCTCCGCGCCCGTGACAGCATCCTTCGACCTTGCCGAACATCTCCGCCATGATCGCGTTCGCCGGGACGCCGCGCGCGAGCGCATGACCGTGATCGCGGTACGTCGAGACGATCGCGTCGGAGTCGCCGAGCAGCGGCATCACGCCCGCCGCGATGGCTTCCTCGCCGATGTAGAGATGGAGAAAGCCGCGGATCTTCGCCGCGCCGTAGAGCTCCGCGCATTTCTCTTCGAAGCGGCGAATGCGGATCATCGTGCGGAGCAAGACGAGCGCGTCGTCGCGCGACAGCTCGAGAAAATCGCTCATCGCGTCGCTCCCGATTCGAGCGTGGAGACGTCGCCCTCGGGCAAGCCGAGCTCGCGCGCTTTGAGGAGACGACGCATGATCTTTCCGCTGCGCGTGCGCGGGAGCGCGTCGAGGAACGCGATCTCCTTCGGCGCGACGACCGCGCCGAGCCGCTTGCGCGAAAATCCGAGGAGCTCGCGCGCGAGCGCGTCGCTCGCGACGAACCCGGGCTTGAGCGAGACGAACGCCTTCACGATCTCGAGCGCGATCGGATCCGGCTTTCCGATCACGCCGGCCTCGGCCACCGCGGGATGCTCGAGCAGCGCGCTCTCCACCTCGAAGGGTCCGATGAGGTGGCCCGACGATTTGATCACGTCGTCCGAGCGACCGACGAACCAGAAGTAGCCATCGGGATCGCGACGCGCGATGTCGCCCGTGAGGTAATAACCGCCGACGAAGCATTTCGCGTAGCGCTCCTCGTCGTGCAAGTACGCGCGGAACATCGACGGGAAGCCAGGCTTGAGCGCGAGCTCGCCTTGCTCGCCTTCCGTCATCACGTCGACGCCGCCGTCGTCGCGACGACGCACGATCGCGGCTTCGATGCCGGGGAGCGGACGGCCCATCGAGCCCGGGCGAATGTCCATCGCCGCGTAGTTCGCGATCATGATCCCGCCCGTCTCGGTCTGCCACCAGTTGTCGTGAATCGGCAGACCGAATGCGTCCTCGCCCCAAAACACGGCCTCCGGGTTGAGCGGCTCGCCGACGCTCGCGATGAATCGCAGCGCGGGTGGGGCGAAGCGCTTCGCGACGTCCGCGCCCGCGCGCATCATCATGCGAACCGCGGTCGGCGCCGTGTACCAGACGCTCACGCGCTCGTCGCGCAAGATGCCGTACCAGCGCTCCGCGTCGAAGTCGGCTTCGTCGACGATGCTCGTCACGCCGTGCGTGAGCGGCGAGATGATTCCGTACGACATGCCCGTGACCCAACCGGGATCGGCCGTGCACCAGAAGACATCGTCGTCGTGGAGATCGAGCGCGATGCGACCCGTCGCGTGATGCGCGACGACCGCGCCGTGAACGTGAACCGCGCCTTTCGGTTTGCCCGTCGTGCCGCTCGTGAAGTGGAGGAGCGCCATGTCGTCGGGGCTCGTCGGAGGAATCTCGAACGCGTCGGACGCGCTCGCGACGAGCTCGCCCATGTCGAGCACGTTTGGAATGTTCGATCCGGAGACGACGATGACGTGCTGGATCGACGCGAGACGATCGCGAATCGGTGCGATCTTTTTTTCGTAGAGCTCGCGCGTCGTGACGAGCACCTTGCCTTCGCCGAGGCGAATGCGCGCCTCGATGGGCTCGGGTCCGAACGCCGAGAAGAGCGGCGAGAAGACCGCGCCGATCTTGAGCGCGCCGAGGCACGCGACGTAGAGCTCGGGGACGCGACCGGCGAGCGCGAAGACGCGATCGCCTTTTCCGATGCCGAGCCCGCGGAGCGCGTTCGCGAAGCGGTTCGTGAGCGCAGAAAGCTCGCGGTACGTGATGTCGCGACGCGTCCCCGATTTGCCGAGCCACCGAAGCGCGACGCGATCCGCGCGCGGCCCGGCGGCGTGGCGATCGACCGCTTCGTGCGCGATGTTGAGACCGCGCCCATCGGGAAGACCGTCGAGCGCGCGACGCGCGTCCTCCCACGAGAAGCGCGATCTCTCCACCGCGTAGTCGAGCATGTTCGGCGCGACGCCCTTTGCGACGCGCGACTTCTCGATGACGGATCTGCGCATGCAAAACCCCTTGCGAGGTTCGTTCCCGTGCGAAAGACACGCTTTCTTGCGTGCTGATGGGCTCGACCCCGCAAACCGTACGCGCCAGCGCATTCCGTTCGCTTTGTGCGTGATCGGATCGCGTTCATGCGGACATTGAATCCACATGCGTTTGCGCGCTCGACTCCTCGGCCTCGCTGCCATCGGGATCGCGCTGCTCCATATTTTTCCAGCGCGAAAGCACCTCGCGGCGCTCCTCCTCGAACCTTCGCTCGGCGAATCGTGGAAGGGCGTTGGCGCGCTCGTCGCGATCGCGTTCCTCGCTGCGCCGATGCGTTTGCAAGCGCGCGCGATCGGCGAGCTGTCGCGCCGAGGCGCGCTCATCGTCGTGATGGCGCTGCTCGCGATCGTGCACCTCGTTCCCGCGTTCGATCACCTCCCGCGTTTCCTCGCGAGCCCCACGTTCGGCGACGCATGGCGCGGCATCGGATCCACGCTCGCCGCGTTCTGGTTCGCGACACCGTTCCGCGCGCAAGCGCGCTTCATCCGCTTCGCGCGCGCCTGACCCGTCACCGCTGAACGCGGTAGTGAATCGTCAATGGCGCCTCGCGCCGAACGACTTCGAGCGCGAGGTTTTTTGCGGCGCGCGTCTTCGTGTAGGCCTCGAGCGTCGCGGCTGGGTCCGAGAGCGGGACTCCGTTGAGCGACACCAAACGATCGCCGTTTTGAATCCCGAGCTTCGCCAACGCGGAGTCGGCGCGAATGCCGAAGAGGCGCACGCCAACGACTCCACCGTCTTCGTACACCGGCACCATGCGCGCGGAGGCGAGCTTCGATTGATTGGCGAGCAGGTCGTCGATGAAGCCACCGTCGACGACGTAGTGCGTGTCGTCGACCTTGAGCACTTGATGCGCGGGCGCGCGCGTCGCGGGCCACGTGAAAGGGGCAGCGTCTTCGGTCCATCGCGACAGAGACGGAGACGGAGGCGGAGGCGGAGTCGGAGACGGGGACAGGGACGGAGACGGAGACGGAATCGGGGACGGAGACGGAGTGGCCGCGGTTTCCACGCGCACCATCGGTCTTCGCAGCGTCCAACCGAGGGCGAAGCCCGCGACGAACGCGAGCATCACGGCGATGATTCCGACGACCCACTTCATTGACACGTGCTCATGCGCGCGCACGAGCCCATGCCGTCCGAGGCCGACGCTTGCTCCGGCGTCATGTCGCACGCGAGCCCATCGGCGCAATGAAACCCGGCGACGCCGCCGCAGTTGCCGCCGACGCCGCTTGGTTTGTCGGGCGTGTGCACCTCGCCCGGCGCAAACGTCGGCGGCGTGTACGACGACTCTTTGCACGTGAGACCGGTCGCGCACGGATGCGTCGTGCGCGCTCCGATCGCGCACTCCTCGCCGCCGGCAGACGTCTTCGGAGAGTCCACGTCTTTGCACGCCGCGATCGTGATCAGCAACAAAACGAGCCGCATCGACATCGCGCTAGTGTACCTCCATGCCCGACAAGGCCCCTTCACGCTTTCGCGAATGGCAAACGAAGGTCGCGAACCGACTCGCGCGAAGCGGGCATGTGTTTCTGCTCGGCGTCATCGTCGCGTGCGGCATCGAGGTGCTGAACGATTGGAACTCGACGTTGCTCGAGATCAATCAATTGCGATCGAGCGTCCGACAGAAGGCGCTCAACTACGTCGCGATTTTGAGCAAGCCGCTCGGCGCCGCGGTGGAGCACGCGGACGCGACGGAACAGACGCGCCTCACCGAAGGGCTCTTCGACGATCAGGACGCGGTCATCGTTCGCGTGTGCGACGCGAAGGGCAAGACGATCTACGAGCGCGTGCGCGACGACTACAAGCCGGAGCTCGCGCCGCACAAGCAGCTCTACGATCACCTCATGGAGCGCGACATCGCCGGCATGCTGAAGGATCCCGCGGCGTACAAAGCGCGCGTCGCCAAGAGTCGCTACAGCGATTTCGCGCAGGTGTGGACCGACGCGACCGCGCGCGCCGCGGCGTTCGTCTCCACACCGCCGAAGGCGCCGCAGTACGATCTCGTGCTGTATCAAGATCGACTGCGCGACGAGAATCACAAGCAGAACGACCGCATCTCATGGTCGGTCGGCGTTCTGCGCGCGGACGAGGCCAACGTCGGCGCGCTCCTCGTCGCGTTCGACATGCGGAAGACGCACGCTGCCGTGCGAGCGAAGTACCTCAAGGGCTTCGGCGTCATCGCGTTCTTCGTCGCGCTCATCGTCGTGCAGAACGTCTTCTCGCGCCGAGACAAGCTCCGCCTCCTCGATTTGCAGACGCGCTACGCGAGCGCGAAGAAAGCGCTGATGGACGCGGTGCCGTCTGCGCCGCTCGAGTGGAACGCGCTGAGAGCGTCAGGCGCGCTCCAGCAAGCGAAGGGTCCCGTCGATGGGCTCGTGTGGGACGCGATCGCGACGAAGGATCAGATGATCGTGCTCGCCGCGGATCCCGACGGCGACGGCATCGACGCAGCCGCCGTGGGTCTTCACGTGCTGAAATCGTTTCGTAAGCTCTTTGCCGCCCCGAAAACCCCGGACCTCACCGAAGCGGTGCGCGCTCTCGGCGCGGCGACCGACGAGATCCCACTGACGCGCCCGATTGGGATCGCGATCGTCGCGATCGACATGACAGGCGTCTGGGATGCGCGCACGACGGCTTTCGCGTCGCTGCGCGTTCTCCAAGGAACGGACATCGTCTTGCCCGAAGCGATCGACGCGACCGCGCCCGCCGGAATCGTCGGACCGATCCGCGCGTCGAAAGGAACGCTCGCACCGGGCGCGTCGCTCGTGGTCTTGTGCGCTGGCCTCGGCGAAAAGGAAGCGACGATCGAAGCCGACGCGCTCGCGCGCTACCTCCAGCGCGCGCACGCCGAGAACGTCGCGCTCCCCGTCGACGACGCCGCGACGTGGGCGCGCGGCCGCTCCCCTGCCCTCGCGGAGAACGACATCGCGGTGCTCGCGATCAGCTCGACGACCCCTCTTGGATGATCTCCTCGAGCGCCGCGAGGTCGATGCACTTCGTCCCGTACTCGCGCGCCTTCTTCGCCTTCGTCGATCCCGAGTTCGGATCCGCCATCACGAGGTAGGTGAGGCCCTTGTTCACGTGATCGACGACGGTGCCGCCGTTCTCCATCACCATTTGCTCGAGCTCGCTGCGTTTGCGCGGCTGCGCGCCGGTGAAGCACACGCTCTTGTCCTTGAGCGCGCGAGACACCTGTTTCACGGGGGCCGCGCCGTCTGTCATGACAGGCGCCTTCTCCGCGCCGTCGATGATCTCGAGGAACGCCTTTTCGTCGATGCATTGCGTGCCGTACTTGCGCGCCTTCTCGGCTTTGCTCGATCCCGAGCTCGGATCCGCCATGATCAAGTAATTGAGCTCCTTCGTGACGCTCGAGAGCACCTGGCCGCCGTGCTTCTCGACCATGTCCTCGTACTCTTTGCGCGGACGTGACAGCGCGCCGGTGAAACAAAATGTCTTTCCCGCGAGACCGCCGCCCGCGCTCGGCGCGACGGGCACGACGCCGACCGCGAGGAGGCGCTTGATCTCGTCTTTGCGCGCCTGCAATCCAGAGACGACGCTCTTCGCGCGCATCGGGCCCATGCCCTTCAGCTGCGCGAGCTCGTCGGCGCTGACGCCCTGCACCTTCTCGAGCGTGTCGTAGCCCGAGCTCACGATGAGCTTCGCCGTCTCGAGCGCGAACTCGTCGATGCCGAGCGACGCGAGGAACACGGGGAGCGACAGCGGGAGCTTCGCGCGCAAGTTGTCGAGCACCTTCTTGCCGATGACCGCGCCGCGCCGTTCGAGCTTCGCGATGTCGTCGATCTCGAGCTTGTAGAGATCGGCGGGCTCGTGAACGAGCTTAGCGTCGACGAGCTGCGCGATGAGCTTCTCGCCCCACTCGTGGATGTCCTGCACGCCGACCCAGCGCTGAATGCGCCCTTCGACGAGCGCGCGGCACTCGAGGTTCGTGCACACGAGGTACTCGCCGCGGCGGATGAGATCCTTTTTGCAGACGGCGCACGTCGTCGGGATAGTGGCGCGCTTGCCGTGTTTGACGACGACCTCTTCGAGGTGCGGGATGACGTCGTTGCGCCGCGAGACGAGGACTTCGTCGCCGACGCCGATGTCGAGCCGCTCCACGTTCGACACGTTGTGCAAGACGACCGACTGCACGACGGCGCCGACGAGCTCGACAGGCGCGACCGTCGCGATCGGCGTCACGCGCCCCGTCGGGCCGGTGTCCCATTGGATCGCTTTCACCGTCGAGATCTTCGCCATCGACGGGAACTTGTACGCAATCGCCGCGCGCGGGCGGCCGCCTAGCTCGCCGAGCAAGTTCTCCGAGCGCACGTCGTTCGCGCGTACGACGAGCCCGTCGATCTCGTAGTCGAGCGTCGATCGCTTCTTCGATTGGTACTCCTTCTGGATCTTGATGACGCCGGCGAGATCCGTGACGGTGAACGACGGCACGATGAGCCCGAAGCTCTCGAGGCGTTTGAACTTCTCTTCTTCCGTCGCGTGCTCGACGTCGCCTTCGATGTCGTAGAACATCACGCTGAGAAACTCGCAGCCCTCGCCGTCGTAGCGCTTCGACGTGCCCGACGCCTTGTTGCGCGGCGAGCTCGAGTACCCGGGGAAGCCCTTCTTCATGTCGGAGAGCTTCAAGATGATCTCGCCGCGAATCGACACGTCGAGCGCCTCGGGGAGCTTCTTCGGAACGCCCTGCATGCGCTTCGCGTTCGGCGTGATGAGCTCGCCGATGAGACCGTCGCCGCGCGTGATCGCGGAGACCATCTTGCCTTTCTCGTAGTTGATCGCGAGCGAGAGGCCATCGAGCTTCTCCGTGACGAGGAGGTTCTTCGAGATGGGTGGGAGCTTGCTCTCTTGCCCGAGCTTCTCGCAGAGCACGCTCCACTGCCGGAACTCTTCTTCGTTCACGACTTTGTTGAGCGAGCCCATCGGGATGGCGTGGCGCGCCTTCGCCCACTGCGTGACGACGACCTCGCCGTGCGCGCTCGACACGGGCGCGCCGACCGTCGCGAAGATCGCGTTCTCCGGGTCGATCTCGCGGAGCTCGTCCTCGAGCGCGTCGTAGGCCGCGTCCGACACGAGCGGCTGCTTGTTGTAGTAGGCGTCTTTGTATTTGCGAAGCAGCGCCTCGAGCTCTTGGATGCGCGAGTGGGTCGACATGGGACGGCGATGGTACATCCCGTCTTCGCGAGCGCCAAACCACAGACGTCTGTCGTATTTTGACAGACAGTCTGTCGTGATACGACAGACGTCAATCGCCATGAGCTCCCTCGCCAAGACGTCTCGCGCACGCGCCCTCCATCTCCTCGAATCGATCGAGCACAAGAAGCGCGAGAATCGCGCGCGCGTTCTTCGACCTCGGAGCGGCGCTCCGCGAGCTCAACGAGAAGAAGCTCTTCGGCGCGCTCGGCTACGCGTCGTTCGACGAGATGCTCGAGAAGCGCGAGGTGATGAGCGCCGCGCAGGCGCGCAAGCTCATCGAGGTGGTGCGCTCGTACGATCGCGCGACCGCGCAGCGCCTCGGCGCGGAGAAGGCGTACGCGCTCGCGCGCTACGTCGCGCGGACGAAGCAAGACGACGACGTCGGCGAGCTCGTCGCGGAGGGCTTCCCGCTCGCCGGCCGGCGCAAACCCATCGACGAAGTGACCGTGCGGCAAATCACGCACGCAACGCAGCTCGCGGTGATGAAGCAGAAGGGACAGCACGGCGAGAACGAGCGCGCGCGCGCCGCGGCGGAGTCCGCCGCGCGGCGCGTCTTGGCGAAGCTCAAAAAGAAGACGGACGATCAGGCGACGACGGCAGTCGTCTTTCGCCATGGCTCGTGGTGGCTCCGCGTGCTCGTCCCCGCGGAGATGGCCGACGACGCGCTCTGATTGTGTGGTAGTCACGCGACCCATGAAATGGGGCCACGCTTCTCTCGCCACCACCGCAGCACTCCTCGCCGCTCACGCGGCTCACGCTGATGCGACGACCGCGCAGCAGAATGGGTCCGCACCCACGGACGTCGCCGCGGGCGTCACCACGGCGAAAGACCCGACGGCCGCCGCGCCGAAAGAGAACAAACCTTCGCCGGACTCGACGGTGATCGCCGTCAACGCCGGAGCGCAGTTCGCGACAGGCAACTCGCAGATGATCGCCGTCACCGGCGGCGGCAAGGTCGACATACGCCGCGGGAACAACGGCTTCGGCGCCGCGCTCGTCGCGAACTACGCGACGAACCACACCGCAGCGGTCCCTCCGGCGACGAGCGGCGTGTGGGCCGACACGCAGCGCAACATCCAAGGCAAGCTCCGCTACGAGCGCTTCTTCACGCGCGAGCTCGGCGGCTTCATCCAAGTGACGGGCACGCACGACGCGTTTCAAGCGACGACGTTCCGCCTGAACGTCGATCCCGGCGTCTCGTACCTCTTCGTCGACAAGGAGCGGACGAAGCTTTGGGGCGAGGTTGGCTACGACTTCGAGTTCGACGACAACTACACCGACTCGCAAGGGTTCGAGCTCACGGGCACGGGCGACAAGGCGCTCGACGCGACGTCGGCCTTGCCCATCCTCATCGTGCAGACGAACACGATGCACTCGTCGCGCGCGTTCGTGGGCTTGCGGCATTCGTTCAACAAGGACGTCGCGCTCGGCGCCGGCCTCGAATACCTCCAAGGCTTCGGCGGCAGCGGCGACGGACTCCCCGTCTTCCCCGCCGGCTACGACGCGACCACCGCCACGCGCGTCGCGCTGAACCTCACGCGCGCGCGCCTCAACTTCGACGCGCTGCTGACGGCGCACCTCGCGGGTGCGTTCACCGCGGGCCTCGGCTTCACCGCGAGGTACAACAGCAATCCGTTGCCGGGAAAGCAGAGCCTCGACACGACGACGACGCTCACGCTCATCTTCGCGCTCACCCGCCCCGACAAAGACGCGGAGAAGAAGGAGCCCGTCTGCCCGACGGGAGTCGTCCTCGCGACTCCGCCCGTCGCCAACACGACGACGACGCCACCGCCGCCACCTGCAGCGACGGAGTACAAGAAGACGCTTGGCGCGCTCGTCGCGGCGATCGAAGACGCAAAGCCCGCGGCCGAGACCGCGCCGGTCGAGCTCACGGACGATCAGCTCATGAGCTTGGCCGATCTCCTCAAGGCGTATCCGAACGTCGCGATCAAAATCTCCGCTCCCGCTGCCCGCGCCGACGCGATCAAAACGACGCTCACGACAGCAGGCATCGACGCAAAGCGCGTCACGACGGAAGCGCACGACGGCGCGGTGACCGCGCGTCTCACCGCGAAGTAGCCCTTCCACACGACTCCATCGACGGGCATCGCGCCCGTGGGTACTCTTCGGCGTGGATGGGAGAGGACCTCGTACCGGCAGCGCACCGCATGCTCGTCGGCCAAACGATCGCCGACAAGTACGAGATCCGATCCGTGCTCGGCTCGGGCGGCATGGGCACCGTCTTCGAGGCGCGTCACAAAGCGATCGGGCGGCTCGTCGCGATCAAGATTCTCCACCCCGCGCAAATCGAAAACACGACCGCGGTGAAGCGCTTCCACCAAGAAGCGTGGGCCGCGGGATCGAATCGGCCACCCGAGCTTGTGTGAGGTCTACGACGTCGGCGCGCTCCCGAACGGCTCGCCGTTCATCGTGATGGAGCGTCTCTTCGGGACGACGCTGTCGGAGCGGCTCGACCAAGTCAGACGTCTGCCGATCGGCGACGCGGTGATCATCGTGATGCACGTGCTCGCGGGGCTCGAGGCGGTTCACCAGCGCGGCATCCTCCACCGCGACATCAAGCCGGAGAACGTGTTCCTCGTGGAGCGCGCCGGCTTCCCCACGATGGTCAAGCTGCTCGACTTCGGCGTGTCGAAGGTCGTCGCCGCCGAGATCGGCGACTGGGACGACAAGAGCGCGCTCACGAAGACCGGCGTCGTGATGGGCACTCCTTATTACGTCTCGCCGGAGCAAGCGCGCGCTGTGCGCGATCTCGACGCGCGCACGGATCTCTACTCGTGCGGCGTCGTCCTCTACGAGGCGCTCACCGGCGAGATCCCCTTCGACGCGCCGCACTTCAACGCGCTCCTTCTCCGCATTCTCCAGGGCAACCCCGCGCCGATGCGATCGCTGCGTCCCGAGATCCCCGCGGAGCTCGAGGCCGTCGTCGCCAAGTCGATGGCGACGAACCGCGACCAGCGCTATCCGACGGCGAACGACATGGCGCGCGCGCTCGCGCCATTCGCGCACGGATGACCCAAACCAACGACGACGCGGAGATCGTCGCGCGGCTTCGCGAAGGCGACGAAGCCGCGTTCGCGGAAGTCTTCGACGCGCACCACGGCACGCTCGTGCGCCTCGCGCGCATCTTCACGAAGAGCGAGAGCGCCGCCGAGGAGATCGCACAAGACACGTGGGTCGCCGTGCTGGGCTCGCTCGCTTCGTTCGAAGGACGCTCGTCGCTGAAGACGTGGATCGTTCGCATCGCGATCAACCGCGCGAAGACGCGCGCCGTCCGCGACGGGCGGCAGGTCCCCCTCGAAGACGACGACGCTCCCTCGATCGACTCGACGCGCTACGGCGCCATCGGCAACATGAAGACGCGCCCGTCCGAGTGGGGCGCGACACCTGAAGCGCTGCTCGCCGAGCGCGAGGTGCGCGCCGCGATCGAGCGAAGCATCGAAGAGCTGCCCTCGCTCCAGCGCGCGGTCGTGACGCTCCGCGACGTCGAAGGCTTGTCGAGTGAAGAAGTGTGTAACGCTCTCGACCTGACCGAGTCCAATCAGCGAGTCGTCTTGCACCGAGCGCGGATGCGCTTGCGCGAGGCGCTCGAAAAGCTCCACGAAACGAGGGCCGCGCGATGATGTGCAAGCAGGTGACGGAGACGATGACGGACGAATCCGAGGGCGCGCTCTCGGGTCTTCGCCGTTTCCTCTTCCGATTCCACATGCGCACGTGCCCGTACTGCCGCGCACATCACAAGCAATACGATGCGACGATCGCGACGCTGAACGCGCTCCCGACCGAGCCGCCTGCGCCCGAGTCGCGCGATCGCGCTCTCGCCGCCTTTCGCAAACGAAACGTGTAACGATTCACCCCGAAGGAAGTCTGCACACCATGACCACGCGATCGCCTGATTTGGAAAATGCGAAGACCCTCGCGGACGGCGCCTTCGGCGTCGACGCCACGATGGCCGCCGAGTCGAGCGGAAAGCTTCCGCCGGTCTCGCTCTCCGCACAATCGCTCCAGAACGCGCTCCGCACGACCGTGCTCCCGCGCGTCGAGGTCGTGGTCGGCGAGCAACCGAAGATCGTCGCCGATGGAAAAATTCGTTACGAGCTCGCACACCAACTCGGCGAAGGCGGCGTCGGCGAGGTCATCAAAGCACGCGACAACGACATCGATCGCGACGTCGCGATCAAGCGCCTTCGCCCCGAGATGCAGGGCTCGCACGCGACGATCCTTCGCTTCGCCGAAGAGGTCCGCACCGTCGGCAAGCTCGAGCACCCGAACATCGTCCCCATTCACGACGTCGGCATCCACGCGAACGGCGAATATTTCTTCGTGATGAAATACGTCGAGGGCGAGACGCTCGAGACGATCATCGAGAAGCTCGCGGCGGGCGACCCCGCGTATCACCGCAAGTACGACTTCGAGCGCCGCGTCGAGATCATGATGGGCATCCTCGAGGCGATCGCCTACGCGCACTCGAAGAAGATGATCCACCGCGACATCAAGCCGGCGAACGTGATGATCGGTCCGTACGGCGAAGTCATGGTGATGGACTGGGGTCTCGCGCGCGAAATCCGCGGACCGGAGCCGCTGAAGGATCTCGCCGCCTCGCCCGCGGACGTGAGCGGACCCAAGAAGCTCTTTCAAACGCAGCTCGGCACGCTCCTCGGAACGCCCGCGTACATGTCGCCCGAGCAAGCGCGCGGCGACGAGCTCGACGAGCGCAGCGACATCTACAGCTTGTCCGTCATGTTCTACGAGCTCCTCTCGCTCCATCACCCGCACGAGAAAGAGCAAACGCTCGACAGTATGCTCGACGCCGTGAAGAACAAGAAAATCGCGCAGGCCGTCCTGCACAACGAGCCGATCCAAGGCCCGGCGCCCGTCGACCTCTCGTGGTACGTCGAGCGCGGCCTCCGCAAGGACAAAGCCGAGCGCTATCAGAGCGTCGAAGAGATGATCGGGCGGCTTCGCCGTCGCGCGGCCGGCGACATTCCGATTCAGTGCCCGTGCACGTTCTCGATGCGCATGAGCACGCTCGTTCGCCAGTCGATCTCGCGCCACCCGTTCTTGATGTCCGGCGTGTTCTTGATCGGCACGACGGGCACGCTCGCGCTCGCCGCGCTAGGCGCCGTGCATCTCGTTCACTGACGGACGCGAAGAGAACACCGGGCGCGCCACCCAGCGCGTCAACAAGTCGAGGTGGTGCTCGGGCACTTCGCCGAAGCCGCTCGCGCCCATGAGCGACGCGAGCGCCGCGCGTTCACCGATCGACACGCTGCGCAGGATCTCCGTGACGCGCGCGGTCTGCTCCTTCGGGAGCGCGCGCGCCGCGACGATCAAATCGCCGGGGATCGGCCCGATCGTCGTGAGCACGCGCGCACCGGCCACGAGGTGCGGAACGCGCGGCTCGATCTCCTCGTCCCGGATCGCGTACGTGGCGATCGCGTCGACGAGACCCATGCGCAGCGCCTCCATCGATCGCGCGTGCGTGTGGAAGAAATGATCCTCGAACGAATCGACCGCGATGCCGATCGATTTCAGATACGCGCGCGGGACGAGGTAACCCGCGGCGCTGAGGCGCGAGACCCAACCGAAGCGCGAGACGTCTGCCGGCGTGCGCAGCGAGTCGCGACCGACGATCGCGGAGAAATAGTGCGCGCCGCCGCCGCGACGGACGACTGTCACGCATGGATCGGCCGCGCCATCGCGCGCGAGATCCCGCGCGACGAGCGGCGGCGCCCACGCCAAGTCCGCCTCGTGCAAATGCACCGCGTCGTAGAGCGCCGCGTAGTCGCGCACGAAGACGGGCTCGAGCCCGACGCCGCCCTTGTCGAAGAGCGCGGCGAGCTCCGCCATCGCGGGGGCGCCCGCTTGCGGCGTCGTGCAAATCGCGAATCGAACGACGTCTGTCATCTAGCTCTTCGTCTGGCTCTCAGTTGGGTGTGGTCTGTACTGTGACGGGATCGGGCTTCCATTGCCAATTGTCGAGGATGACGCTCGAGTCGTAATACTGATCGCCCGTGTCCCATACCATGAGATCGATCGTGATGGTCTCGCCGGGCGCGACGGGTGCTTGCGTCGTGAGCCAACCGGTCATTCCGCCGCCGGTCTCGCTCGAATTGCACGCGTACGGGTTTTGCGAATCGTCGAGATCGTAGAAGCCCGTGCCCATGAGATCGTTCGTGCCGTTCGTGCATGACGCCGTGCCCGCCGTCGCTTGTGGCGCGCATCCGGTCTTCGCGCCGGTCGGCGAGCACTCACTGAAGAATCCGTTGTTCACGCTGACGGGGTTGTTCTTCGCGTCGAACGAGATGTTGTCCGCGTTGCCGCTGTTGAACGCCGCCGACTTCAAGTACGCGATGAATGCGTCGTTGAACGGGCTGCACACGTACTCGGGCCACTCGCCCGATCCGAAATCGAAATCGAACGCGATGCCGTTCGCGTTCTTCGGCACCTTGATGACGAGGTGCAAATCCGCGACGTCGTTCACGGCAGATCCCTGTTGCGACGGACATCCGGTGGCGCTCTTCGGGAAGCCGCTCGGCGCCGCGCCCTGTCCCGTCATCTTGCAGCCGAACTTGAACTGCGTTCCCGTCGTGTTCGGGAAGCGCTGATTGGCTGGACACGAGTCCATCGCCAGCGCGTAGCCCGAGCTGAGCACGCCGAACGCCGCGCCCTCGCGCGGTTTGATCGAGTTGCCGAACGCGCCGAGGATGCTCGACTGGTGCGCGTCGGGCGCGGTCGTGTTGCCGACGCCTTGCGTGAGCGCCGCGCTGACGACGCCCCAGTGCGTCGTGTCGGCTTGTTGGCAGAGGCCCATCGCTTGCGCGATCTGCATCGCGGTTCCGCCTTGCGGGAGCGACGAGTCGCACGCGGGCGCGTTGTCGACTTTGCCGTCGCCGTCGTCGTCGCAGCCATTTCCGGGAATGTCGTAGTTGCCGGGATCCGGAATGCACGGCGCGGCGCCGTCACCGGGCGAAGGCGCTGCGTCGCCGCAGAACGTGCAAGAGCCGTCGGGGCTGAAGCCCGTGCTCGCCTCGGAGCCACCGTCATTGCCTTGTCCGAACTCTTGGCCCTTCGAGCTGCAGCCCGCGAGCAGGACCGTCACCAAGATCATCGAGCGCGTGTTTGTCATGGCGCGCGCACGCTACATCCGCGCGCGCGCCGTGGAAGCGGCGTCTTCTGAAATCGACGCATGGAGGACACGCCGTCCCGCGAGAGTCCGCTCGGGTCGTAAAATTGCCGCGATTTCGCACGTTTTTAATTGCGCGATCATTGAGCACTACTTGACCAATCAACTATCTCGATGCATCTTCCACGCATGGCTGCTCTGGAAGAATTTCTCGCGATTCGTCGTGCCGTCGGTCTCTGGGAGTCGCGCGCCGACGCCGAGCTCGGTGGCGTGCATGGCCTCGGCTTGTCCGACTTCGCCGCGCTCCACGCGCTCGCGCAAGCGCCGAACCAAAAATTGCGGCGCGTCGATCTCGCGCAGCGCCTCGCGCTCACGCCGTCCGGCGTGACGCGGCTGCTCGGTCCGCTCGAGCGACGCGGCATCGTCACGCGCGAAGAAGACGGCCACGACGCACGCGCGACGTACGCCGTGCTCACGCGCAGCGGCCGCACCCTCGTGAAGGACGCCACCGCGACGATGACCGCCGTCGCGCAATCGATCATGTCCGCTCTCGGCGAGCGCGATCGCGCGGCCTTCGCAAAACTCGCCACTCTGTAAAGGCTGTTGCGCCGCGCCGGGGAGATGGTGTCCCATTCTGGATCCAATGCGGCGCGCTGCGTGGGCGGGGTGGGCCTTTTTTCTCACGACATCTGCGCATGCCGCAGGTGATGGGCCTCTTCACATCGAAGATGCGGTGTCGCTCGCGCTGAGTCGCAACGAGCGCGCGAAGATCTCCGACCTCAACGTGACGGTCGCCGACGCGGGCGTCGACCGCGCGCGCGCCGCGTTCTTGCCGACGCTGGCGTCGACGGGCGCGTACCAGCAGAAACCCGAAGACGTCGTGCAAGCGGGCAGGAATTCGTACGCGCTGAACAGCGCCATCACGCTCTCGCAACCGATCTTGAACGCGGCGGCCTTTCCGCTCTATGCGCAATCGAAGCGATTGCTCGACGGACAAGTCGCGCAGACGATCGACGACAAGCGCCTGCTCGCGTTCGATGCGGCGCGCGGGTTCTTCGCGGTGCTCTCCGCGGAGGCGGTCGTCACGGCCGCCGAGAAGCGCCTCAACACCGCGCGCGCGAACTTGGCGGACGCGGAAGCGCGCGTCTCCGGCGGCTTCGTCGGAAAGAACGACGCCACGCGATCGCAAATCGAGTTCGCAAACGCGACGACGGAGCTCAAGACCGACAAGGGGATACTCGCGGTCGCGCGCATCAACCTCGCGTTCACGATCAACTCGGCCGTTCCGGGCGCGCTCGAGCCGCCGACTGCGCTCCTCGCCGCCGGACGCGTACAACCGCCCGGACCGGACGCGCTCATCAAGAGCGCGATCATGCATCGCCCCGATCTCGCGTCGAAGCGCTACCTCGCGGCCGCCGCGCACGACAGCGCGGAAGAACCGCTGCTTCGCCTCGTGCCCACGCTCGGCGTAAGCGGGACGTTCCAGCTCTCGAGCGACGAGACGCTCCTCGGCCACGGCTTCTACAACAACGAATTTCTCACCGCGACGCTCACGTGGACGATCTTCGACGCGGGCGTTCGCTACGCGGATCGGCGATCGCGCGTCGCGTCCGCGTCGATCGCGGATCTCACCGTCGACACCCTCGTGCGCCAAGTCGATCAACAACTGCGCACGGCGATCGCGACGCTCGAAGCCGCGCAAGCCGCGCTCGTGTCCGCCGAGCAAGCGCGCGACGCCGCGAAGCAAAGCGCCGACGAGACATCGAACCTCTACAAACAAGGTCTCGCGAAGGCGATCGAGCTCGTCGACGCGAACGACGCCCGGTTCCTCGCCGACACGACGTACGCGAGCGCCGAGTACGGCGTCGCGCTCGCCTATCTCAGCGTTCGCCAAGCGATCGGGCTCGACCCGATCGGATCGGGTTTCCAATGACGCGAGCGAAGCTCTTCATCGTGGTCGCCCTGTGCCTGCCATGCGCCTGCTCGAAGTCGAGCGCGGAGACGACGGGCAAAGGTCACAAGCTCGAGTATCCGGTTCAAGTCGCGCCGCTCCAAAAGCGTCACGTGCAATACGCCGTCACGGCGCCGGGGAGCATCGACGCGTTCCAGCAAGTGCAGATCACCGCGCGCGTCGCGGGCGCCGTGGATCGCGTCTCGTTCGTCGAAGGTCAGAACGTGAAAGAGGGCGACGTGCTCGCGACGATCGAGAGCGACAGATACAAAGTCGCCGTCGACCAAGCGAGCGCGACGCTCGCGAAGCTCCAAGCCACGCAAAAGTCCCAAGAGGCGGAGCTCACGCGCCGCCAAACCGCTCAGAAGACGAACCCCGGCCTCATCGCCGGCGAAGAAATCGAGCAACACGAGACCGCCGTGCAAACCGCGAAGGCCGACGTCTCCGCGCAAAACGAAACGGTTCACGTCGCGCAGCTCAACCTGCGCGATTCGTTCGTGCGCGCGCCGATCGCCGGCGTCGTGCAGACGCGCACCGTGCAGACGGGTCAGTATCTCCAACCGGGCGCCGTCCTCGCGACGATCCTCCAACGCGACCCGATGCTCCTTCGCTTCGCCGTCGCCGAGCAGGACGCGCCGCGCCTCAAACCCGAGATGGGCGTCATCCTCACGCTCCGCGAGAGCACGCGCTCGTACACCGCGAAGATCACGCTCGTCGCGGGCGCCGCCGATCCGAACACGCGCCTCGTCGGCGTCACCGCGCAGATCGATCAAACCGATCACCAATACTGGCTCAGGCCCGGCGCGTTCTGCGAGGTCACCGTTCCCATCGGCGACGCGCGCGACGCGATCGTCGTTCCGTCGATGTCCGTTCAGCCGACGGAGAAGGGCAACGTCGTCTACGTCGTCGACGCGAAGAACATCGCGCACCAGAAGATCGTCGAGCTCGGCATGCACACGCCCGACGGCAACATCGAGGTCACGCGCGGCGTCGAAGAAGGCGAACAGCTCGTCGTGCGCGGCGTCGAGCCGCTCTCGGACGGCGCGCCCGTGAAGGTCACCGATCACACGACGATGGAAGCGCTCGCCGACGGCGGCGCGGCTCCGATGGGAAACAGCGGCGCACCCGCGGGCAGCGGCTCGGCGGCGCACGCCCACGGAGGCGCTCATTAATATCACCGACATCTGCCTCCGCCGCCCGGTCTTCGCGTGGATGATCATGTGCGGCACGATCCTCTTCGGCATTCTCGCCGTGAGCCGGATCGGCGTGAGTCAGTTTCCCGACGTCGACAACCCGACCGTCTCGGTGAGCGTGTCGTGGCCCGGCGCGTCGCCCGAGGACGTCGAGACCGGCATCATCAATCCGATCGAAGACGCCATCTCGCAAGTGACGGGCGTGCAGGAAATCACGTCGTCCGCGAAGCAAGGCTCCGCACGCGTCACGGCGACGTTCGACATCTCGCGCAACATCGACCTCGCGCTCCAAGACATCCAAGCGAAGATCGCGCAGACGCAGCGGCAAATGCCGACGAGCGCGACGCCGCCCGTCGTCTCGAAGTCGAACCCGGACGATCAACCCATCATCACCGTCGGCGTATCCGGTCCGTTCGCGCGTCAGCTCCTCGCCGACATCGCGCGCTATCAAATCGAAGATCGCCTGCAGACCGTACCCGGCGTCGGGCAAGTCTCGATGATGGGCTACCTCGATCGCAACGTCCGCATCTGGGTCGACGCGGACAAGCTCGTCGCGACGGGCACCGTCGTCACGGACATCACGAACGCGCTGACGAAGCAGCACGTCACGTCGAGCGGCGGTCAGATGGCGAACGGTCAACGCTCGCTCGACGTGCGCGTGCTCGGTGAAGCCGCGGATCTGCAGACGCTGCGCAACATCGTGATTCGCAAAGTGGGCCTCGCGGACGTGCACCTCGGTGACGTCGCGCTCGTCGAAGACGGCTTCGCCGACGTGACGAGCATGGCGCGATCGAACGGCGTGCCGGTTCAGGCGATGGGCATCTTGAAGCAGCCCGGCTCGAACGCGGTCGGCGTCGCCAAAGCGGTGCGCGCCGCGCTCGACGACGTGCAGAAGTCGCTCCCCGAAGGGATGAAGATCGAGGTCCTCTTCGACACGACCGGCTTCATCGAAGAGTCCGTCAACGAGATCGCGATCGAGCTCGTCCTCGCCGTCGTGCTCACGGCAGGCGTCTGTTGGCTCTTCCTCGGCTCGCTCTCGGCGACGATGAACGTCCTCTTCGCGATCCCGATGTCGCTCCTCGGCACGATCGCGATTTTGTATTTCGCGGGCTTCACGCTCAACACGTTCACGCTCCTCGGCCTCTCGCTCGCCGTCGGCCTCGTCGTCGACGACGCGGTCATGGTCATGGAGAACATTTTCAGACACGCCGAGATGGGCAAGGACCGCATGGCCGCCGCGGGCGACGGCACGAAGGAAATCACGTTCGCCGCGCTCGCCGCGACGATCGCCGTCATCGCTATTTTTCTTCCGGTCGCGTTCATGCAGGGCGTCATCGGAAAGTTCTTTCTGCAGTTCGGCGTGACGCTCTCGGTCGCCGTCGCGATTTCGTACATCGAGGCGATCACGCTCGCCCCGTCGCGCTGCGCGCAGATGCTCCGGACGACGCACCACCAAAAAGAGCGCGCCGCCGATCGCGCGTTCGCCGCGCTCTCGCGCGGTTACGGTCGCATGCTCGAGCGCGCGATGCGGCACCCGTGGCTCGTGCTCTTCATCGGCGTCGCCGTGCTCGGCGCGTCCATCGTGACGGCCACGCGCATCAAGCAGGAGTTCGTCCCTTCGCAAGATCAGAGCCGCCTCGCGGTGCGGCTCACGACGGCCGTCGGCGCCGATCTCGGCGAGACCGATCGCCTGACGAAGCGCGCCGAAGAAATTCTCCGGAAGCATCCGGAGCTCGAGCGCATCCTCGCGAACGTCAACATCGGCTCGGCGCAGCTCTCGCTCACGCTCGTCCCACCGAACAAGCGCAAGGTGACGCAGATGGAGTTCGCGAACACGATTCGTCGCGAGCTCTCCGGCATCCCCGGCTTGCGCGCCTCGGTTCAAGATTTGTCGCAACAAGGATTCGCCGGGCAGCGCGGATTTCCCGTCGAGTTCTCCGTGCGTGGCAGCGACTGGCCGACGCTCGTCGATCTCGCGACCAAGCTCAAACAAAAGACCGCCGAGTCCGGGCTCGTCACCGACATCGACAGCGATTACCAAATCGGCGCGCCTCAGCTCACCATCGCGCCCGATCGCGCGCGCGCGGCGGACGTGAACGTGAACGTGTCCGACATCGCGACGACGGTGAGCGCGCTCGTCGGCGGCGTCGTCGTCGGACAGTACTCGACCGCCGGACGCCGCATGGACATTCGCTTGCGCCTCCTCGCCGCGCAGCGCGTTCGTCCCGAAGACTTGAGCCTTCTGCGCGTGCGTCCCACGGCGACGGCCGGCGCGTCGAACACGGGCACGCAGACGAGCGCCATCGCGACGACGGCAGCCGCGTCGCTGGGCACGCTCATCCCGCTCTCGTCCGTCGTCGTCACGAAAGAGCAACCCGAGCTTCAATCGATCAACCACGCCGATCGCCAGCGCGCGATCCGCATCTACGGAAACGTCGCGCCCGGTCACTCGCAGAGCGAGGCGCTCGATTACGTGGCGACGCTGACGAAAGACGCGCCGCCTGGCTACTCCGTCGTGCTGAGCGGGCAGAGCTCGCAGATGGGCGAGTCGATGAAGAGCCTGCTCTTCGCGCTCGTCGTCGGAATTCTCGTCGCGTACATGGTGCTCGCGTCGCAGTTCAACTCGCTGCTCCACCCCGTCACGGTGCTGACGATCTTGCCGCTCTCGATCGCGGGCGCGATGTTCGCGCTCTTCGCGGCAGGTCGCACGCTCAACGTCTTCAGCATGATCGGACTCTTGCTCTTGATGGGCATCGTGAAGAAGAACTCGATCATCCTCGTCGACTACGCCAACGAGGTGCGCGATCACGAAGCGCACGAAGGCCGCACGATCGACGCGACGGAAGCGATGAAGCGCGCCGGCCCCGTTCGCTTGCGCCCGATCTTGATGACCGCCGTCGCGACGCTCATGGCCGCGGTGCCCTCCGCGCTCGGGCTCGGGCCGGGCGCCGAAACGCGCGGGCCGATGGCCGACGCGATCATCGGCGGGCTCATCCTTTCGACAGCGCTGAGCCTCTTCGTGGTGCCCGCCTTCTACGTCCTCACCGATCGCGCAAAGCAGAGGCTCGCGAAGCGACGAGAACAAAGCGCTCCCATCCCGCACCCGGCGAGCTAGACATAAAGACATGGCGCGTGCCCTCCTCGTGATCGCCGACATCGGCGGCTACACGCGCTTCATGAAGGTGCACCGCATCAACCTCGCGCATGCGCAGTACGTCGTCGCGCGTCTTCTCGAAGCCGTCATCGACGGCGCGGGCCGCAAGCTGAAGCTCGCGAAGCTCGAAGGAGACGCCGCGTTTTTCTACGCGAACGCACCGGTCGAAGCCGAAGACACGAAGCGCGCGCTCGTGTCGATTCGAAGATCGTTCTTGAAGCGCCGCGACGAGATGACGATCAACCGCGTGTGCACGTGCGACGGATGCACGCAAGCGGGCGACTTGAAGCTCAAGTTCGTCGCGCACGAGGGCGAGGTCGCGTTTCAAAAAGTGAAGCGCTACACCGAGCTCGCGGGCGTCGACGTCATCCTCGTACATCGATTGCTCAAGAACTCCGTCCCCGTGTCCGAGTACGTGCTCATGAGCGACGCGCTCCACGAGAAGCTCGCGCCGACGCTGGGCGAGCACGCGACGGCCATCGAGGAAGATCTCGAAGGCCTCGGCGTGATGCAGACGCACTACCTCGAGCTCGACGCGTTCGCCGGCAAGCACGCGATCGAAGTGAAGCCGAGCTTCTTCGGGAAATTCTTCGGCTGGCTCCGCATGACGCTCCAATCGATTCCGTATTTCCTCGGCGCGAAGAAATCGTGCGACGGCTTTCGCAACATGGACGAAATCCTCCCGCCGCCGACGCCGCACGTGCGCCCGTCGGATCTCCCGCCGAAGCTCTCCTAAGAGCCCCAGCAGATCGTCCACACGCCGTCTCCGAGCTCGATCCCCTCGAAGTAGATGTGGTGCACGTCGATGCCGCCACACCACTCGCCGTGCTCGCGGCTCTGGCTTTCGGTCTTCGCGATCGCCTTCGCGAGATCGCGCACCGTAAACGCTTTTCCGTCGGGCGCGTCGTGCTCGACGATGACGTCTGGTGTGTCGACGCTGCACATCTTGATATGCGGCTTGCGAATGACGACGCGATTCCATTCTGCGTCCGTGAGCTCGCGATTGTCGTCGTCCCCCCGGATCGAGAACGTCATCTCGACGTGCTTGATGCGCGCGGACTTCGACGCGACGAGATTGAGCATGTGCGGCGCGGCACGCTGCGCGGGCACTGTGAGCTCGATCTCGAGTCGCCCGGACAAACCGTTGAAGAACTCGAGCGCGCCCGTCATGGCGCGAGTGTATCCTCGAGGCGTGAAGCGCGTTTTCGGTTTGTTGTTGCTCTGCGCGTGCGGCTCGAGCTCGCCGGCGCAGCCGAATGACGGCGGCACCACCGACGCCGATGCGAGCGTTATCTCCGATGGCGCGCCCAACCTCGACCAGTACGGTCCGTGGTTCGGCGGATACAAGGACTCGACGTTCTTTCCGATCAGCGTGTGGCTCCAAGATCCGAGCATCGCCGCGCAGTACGAGGCGATTGGCGTGAACCAATACATCGGTCTCTACAATGGTCCGACGAGCGGAGATCTCACGACGCTCACGCAAGCGAAGATGCCGGTGTACTGCGATCAAAACGCAACGGCGCTCGCGAATCTCTCGAGCACGATCCTCGCGGGATGGACGCAAGAGGACGAGCCCGACAACGCGCAGTCCGATGGCAAGGGCGGATACGGACCGTGCGTCGCGCCCCAGACGATTCAAAGCCTCTACGCCACGATGAAATCGAACGACGCGACGCGGCCGGTGTTCTTGAACTTCGGCGAGGGCATCGCGAACGACGCGTGGGTCGGACGCGGGAGCTGCAGCAACCAACCTGGCGACTACGCCGAGTACAGCAAAGGCGCGGACATCGTCTCGTTCGACGTCTATCCGATCAACGACGCGCTCGACATCACGCTCGTCGCGCTCGGCGTCGATCGACTCACGCAAGCCGTCGGCAACAAGAAGCCCGTGTGGAACTGGCTCGAGACGACGCGCATCGATCAAGCGAACGGCAAACCCACGCCCGACCAAGTGAAGAGCGAAGCGTGGATGTCGATCATCCACGGGTCGATGGGCATCGGTTATTTCTGTCATCAGTTCACGCCGACCGAGGACGATCACGCGCTCCTCGACGACGCGGCGATGAGCGCCGGCGTGAAGGCGCTCGATCAACAGATCCACGATCTCGCGCCCGCGCTGAACACGCCGCCGATCACGAACGCCGTCACCGAAGCCTCGTCATCCAAGGTCGATTTTCTCGCGAAGCGCCAAGGCGGCAAGCTCTATGTCTTCGCCGTATCGATGACGAGCACGCAAACCACGGCGACGTTCACGCTCGCGCACGACACGTTCGGCAGCGCGACGGTGCTCGGCGAGAGTCGACAGATCGCTGTCGCGGGCGCCGCGTTCCAGGATTCGTTCGACGCCTACGCCGTGCACCTCTACGCGCTCCAATGACGAGACGCACGATCGTGATCGCATTCGCCATGGCGTGCGGTCCATCCACGCATCCCGCGGCGAAGAAAGCGGAGCCGCCGAAGCACGACGACGCGTGGCACACGCTCGGCTTCGAGGATCGTCACAGCGTGATGACGTTCAAGGTGCTCCCGAACATGGGCCGCACGTGGCGCGATTGGAAGAAGACGGAGTGGCCCGAGTTGACGTGCCGCACGTGCCACGGCAAAGACGCGGAGGCCGTCGCGTATCGCATGCCGAACCCGTCGCTCCCGCCGATCGATCCGGCGCATCCACCCGCAGGTCCGGCGGCGGACTTCATGCGCACGCGCGTGGTGCCCGAGATGATCGGCCTACTCGGCACGACTCCGGAGCGCTTCTCGTGCAACGCGTGTCACCCGAAGGTGAGGCAATGATCTCGCGACGCAACCTGCTCGCGTTCGGTGCGACCGCGCTCGCGACGCGACGCCTCTTGGCGGACGAAGCGCGGCTCGTGCCCGCGGCGTACGTCGCGCATGGTTCTCCGATGCTCGCCGTCGACGCAAAGCGTGGCGCGGAGCTTCGCGCGTGGGCCGCGTCGATGCCGAAGCCGACGGGCATCGTCGCGCTCACGCCGCACTGGCGCTCGCGCGGCGTTCGCATCGGTCACGTGGGGCGCGGCCATGCGCTCTACTCGTTTCCCGAATTCATGAAGCGCAACCTGCCCGCGAACCTCGACTACGTAACGCCCGACAACGCGGAGCTCGCGCACGTCGTCTCGGATCTGCTCGCGCCGCTCGAGCCGTCGTTCGATGGAGCGCGCGCGGGATTCGATCACACGGTGTGGATGCCGCTCATGCACATGTTCCCGAACGCGGACGTTCCCGTCGTCGAGATCGCGCTCCCATTCATGAACGACAGCGATCTGTTCGCGCTCGGACGGCGGCTCTCGCTCCTTCGCCATCGCGGCGTCCTCGTGCTCGCGAGCGGGAACGCCACGCACAACCTCGCCGCGATGGACTTCGGCGCGCCTCCCGCGACGAAACCAGCGCCGTGGGCGGAGGCGTTCGACGCGTGGACGCAGAAGACGCTCGCATCGCGCGACGTGCCGCAGTTGATCGACTGGCGCGCGCGCGCTCCGAGCGCGGAGCTCGCGCACCCCGACGACGGCGGGCACTTCCGCGTGATGCTCGTCGCGCTCGGCGCGGTCGCGCGCGGCGACTCGTTCGCTTCGCCGAAATTCCCGATTTCGGGCTTCGACGGCGCCACGCAATCGAATCTGTGCGTGGAGCTCGCGTGACGCGCGCATTTCGTCCTTTGTGACGAACAGGTGAAGTGCGAGAAACACGTCCTGTTTCAATTGTGAAACAGATGTTGCCCATCCGGTGACATCGCACGGCTATGGAGGGACCCCGTGAAAGCTCGCCTGCTCCTCTTCCCGCTCGTTCTCCTCGCGCCCAAGCTCGCCATTGCGCAGCCGCCACCACCACCGCCAACGACGACGGCGTCGACCACTTCGCCTCCGCCCCCGCCCCCTCCAGCGACGACCGAAGCGACTCCGCCGCCTCCGCCACCGCCTCCGCCACCGCCTCCGCCTCCGCCACCACCGCCGCCGCCACCTCCGACGGCCGCTGCGTCATCGAGCGCGAAGGACGCCGAGCCGTTCGTTCAAGTGACTTCGCTGAAGCTGATGCTCGCGAAGAAAATGATCACGCAAGACGAATACGACAGCGCGATGCGCGACATCCAAGCGACCTCCGGAAGCAAGGGCGGGAGCGACACCAACACGCTCGTCATCGGAAAGTTCGCGACGAGCATCTACGGATTCATGGAGGCGGACGCCATCCACGACTCGACGCAAGGCTTCACGGAAGTCCAAGGCAACGGACAGATCAAACGCAACGAGACGTTCGCCGGCCAACACGGCCAGCTCCAAGGAACGGTTCGCAACTCGCGACTCGGAATCCGCGTGAAGGCGCCGGAGTTCGCGTCGATGCGCGTGAGCGGACAGATCGAGATGGATTTTTTGGGCAACCAACCCGTGCAAGGGTATCCGTCGGGCGGCAGCGTGGGCGCGGTCAGCGAAGCGTCGTTCTACGCGAACCCCGCGCTCCGCGCGCGCCACATCAACTTGAAAGTCGAGACGCCCATCATCGATTTCATGTTCGGACAATACTGGTCGCTCTTCGGATGGCAGCCGTATTACCACCCGAACACCGTTGAAATTCAGGGAATCCCGGGCGAGCTCTACTCGCGACGACCGCAGCTGCGCATCTCGAAGACGATCAAGACCGACCCCATCAACGTCGACATCGCGGTCGCGGCGCTCAATCCCGTTCAGCGCGACTCCGAAGCGCCCGAGATGCAAGCAGGCGCTCGCATCGTGTTCAACAATTGGAAGGGTAAGCGCACCGGCGGCAGCACGGGCACCGCGATCGAGCCCGCATCGATCGGCGTCTCGGGCGACATGAAGTACGTGAAGATCCCTTTCCCGCTTTCGACGACGACGAACGGCACGACGACGAACACGACGGACCTCGTCGGCTCTTCGATCGCGCTCGATGCGTTCCTCCCGATCATCCCCACGAGCGACGGCGGCAAATCGGGAAACAACTTGTCGTTCACCGGCGAGTTCTCGACGGGCTTCGGCACGGCCGATCAGTTCTCGAGCCTCACCGGCGGCGTTGCGTTCCCCACGCCCGCCGCGCCCGCAACGGCCTACGTGCAAGACATCGACAACGGCATCGTCGGCTTCGCCGCTGACGGCAGCATGCACTACGTGCAGTGGTACGCGGGCATCGTTGGCCTCCAATATTATTTCCCCGGCGCCTCTGGAAAGATTTGGCTCGCGTTCAACTACGCGCACATGGAGTCGCCGAACGCACAGACGCTCGGCGGCGCGGCCAAAGTCCGCACGACGCTCGATTGGGTCGACGGAAACTTCTTCGCAGAGCCCGCGCCCGGCTTCCGACTCGGCCTCAGCTATTCGCGCACGTTCGACACGTACGCGGACAAGCAGCAGCCCGTGAACGATCGCGTCCAAGGCTCGGCGTTCTTCATTTTCTAGTCACGGGATTGTGTCATCCGTGTGAAACGCCACGGAACATTGTTCGCGAGATGTTGCCAAGCGCCCGGCTGCGGATAGCTACATAGGCGCTGTGACCGAAGCTGCGGCGAAGATGCGCGCGAAAGACGTGACGATTCGCTACGGCGAAAAGGTCGCGGTGAAGGACGTCTCCATCGACGTCCTCGAGCACGAGGTGCTCGCGCTCATCGGACCGAGCGGGTGCGGCAAGAGCACGTTCCTGCGATCGCTCAACCGCATGAACGACACCATCGACGGCGTCACGCTCGACGGGCGCGTCGAGCTCGACGGCGAAGCGATCTACGGACACGACGTCGATCCCGTGCTCGTGCGGCGCCGCGTCGGGATGGTGTTCCAGCGAGTCGAACCCGTTCCCGAAGACCATCTTCGAGAACGTCGCCTACGGCCTTCGCATCGGCGGCGAGCGCGAGCAAGCAACTCATCGCGCAAAAAGTCGAGCGCGCGCTGCGGCAGGCCGCGCTCTGGGACGAGGTGAAAGATCGCCTGCACGATTCGGGCTCTCGCTCTCCGGCGGACAGCAGCAGCGCCTTTGCATCGCGCGCGCGCTCGCGGTCGAGCCCGAGGTGCTCCTGATGGACGAGCCGGCGAGCGCGCTCGATCCGATCGCGACCGCGAAGCTCGAGGATCTCGTCAGCGAGCTCCGACAAGCTCGTCACGATCGTCATCGTCACGCACAGCATGCAGCAAGCCGCGCGCGTCTCGCAGCGGACGGGCTTCTTCTACATGGGCAAGCTCGTCGAGGTCGGCGACACGACGACGATCTTCACCCAGCCCCACGCAGCGCGAGACCGAGGACTACATCACCGGAAGATTCGGCTGAGACCTGGAGGCATTTTCATGAGCACACGATCGTTCATCGCAACCGCTCTGTTCATCGCGCTCGCCGCGTGCACGCGCACAGACCCGCAGGCGGCGCGACCAGCACGACGAGGCGCGCAACGCCGACAAGACGAGCTTCACCATCAAAGGCTCCGACACGATGGTCATCCTCGGCCAGCGCTGGGCCGAGACGTACATGAAAGACAACCCCGGCATCACCATCCAGGTCACGGGCGGCGGCTCGGGCACCGGCATCGCGGCGCTCATCAACGGCACGACCGACATCTGCGAGTCGAGCCGCCCGATGAAGGACAAGGAGAAAGACGACGCGAAGGCCAAGCGCAACGCCGCGGTCGTCGAGACGAAGGTCGCCCTCGACGCGCTCGCCGTGTACGTCAACGAGAAGAGCCCGCTGCAGGAGATCTCGGTCCCGCGCTCGCGAAGATCTACACAGGCGAGACGAAGAACTGGAAGGACGTCGGCGGCCCGGACCACGCGATCATCCTCTACGGCCGCGAGAACAACTCGGGCACGTACGGCTACTTCAAGGAGCACGTCCTCGAGAACAAGGACTTCGCGCCGCAAGTGCAGACGCTCGCGGGGACGTCCGCGGTCGTCAACGCCGTGAAGGGCGACGTGTACGGCATCGGCTACGGCGGCATCGCGTACCTCGAGGGAATCCGCGCGCTCAAAGTGAAGAAGGACGACACGTCGCCCGCGATCGCGCCGTCGCTCGAGACCGCGCAGAACGGCACGTACCCGATCAGCCGCTTCCTCTACTTCTACACGGCGGGTGACGCCGACGGGGACGACGAAGAAGTTCATCGACTGGATGATCCCGACGCGGGCCAGAAGGTCGTCAACGACGTCGGGTACTACCCGCTCCCCAAGAAGTGACCCAGTGCAACGCACGAAGTCCTCGCCAGTCAGGCGGCCGTGAAGAAGACGAAGCCGTCACTCGCGCGCCAAGCGCGCTGGGGGGAGCGGATCGCCGAGGCGATCGTGAAGATCGTCGCGCTCGGATCGATCGCTTCGGTGCTTCTCATCCTGGTCTTCGTCGGCAAGGAAGCGCTGCCGCTTCTCACGAGCAGCGATGTCCACAAAGAGATCACGTTCGGCGGGCTCTTCGCGGCGACTCGTCCGGCGCGTACGTGGCAGCCGGTGAGCGAAGTGCCGAAGTACAACGTGTGGCCGCTGTTCGCGGGCACGCTGAAGGTGACGCTCGTCGCGCTGGTGTTCGCCGTGCCGCTCAGCGTCGCCGCAGCGGTGTTCGTCGGCGAGTACGCGCCGAAGCGCGTGCGCGAGATCGTGAAGCCGGCGATCGAGCTCCTCGCGGGCGTGCCGTCGGTCGTCGTCGGCTTCTTCGCGCTCGTCGTGCTCGCGAGCTGGGTGCAGCACGCGTTCGGCACGGAGCACCGCCTGAACGCGCTCGTTGCGGGCATCGGCCTCTCGTTCGCCATTTGCCCGGTCGTGTTCACCGTCTCGGAAGACGCGCTGCGCGCGGTGCCCGGCTCGTACCGCACCGCCGCGCTCGCGCTCGGCTCGACGCCAGCCCAGACGCTCCTCCGCGTCGTGCTGCCCGCGGCGACGCCGGGGATCGCCGCCGCGATCGTGCTCGGGTTCGGTCGCGCCATCGGCGAGACGATGATCGTCGTCCTCGCGTCGGGCAACGCCGCGCTGCTCGACGGCAACCTCGGCCACTCGACGCGCACGATCACCGCGACCATCGCGCAAGAGCTCGGCGAGGTCGTCGTCGGCAGCGCCGCACTATCGCGTGCTCTTCGCGCTCGGCGCGATCTTGTTTCTCTGCACGTTCGGCGTGAACTTGCTCGGCGAGCGCATCGTCTCCGGCATGCGCAAGAAGCTCCAGGGGACGAAATCGAAAGCGCGCTCGCACGCATCGACGGAGCCACGCGGCCGACCGCGTTCTCTTCGGTCTCACCGCGTTTGCGTGCGTGACGATCCTCGCGATGCTCGTCGTCATCGTCGGCGACGTCGTGATCGGCGGCGCGCGCACCATCTCGTGGCAGTTCGTCTCCGCCGCGCCGACCGACGGCATGATGGCGGGCGGAATCTTCCCCGCCATCTTCGGCACCGTCGCGCTCACGCTCTTGATGACGGTCGCCGCCGTTCCCGCCGGCGTCGCGACGGCGATCTACCTCACCGAGTATCGCGTCGGCGTCGTCGCGCGTCGCGCGGATGATTCGCGTGTGCATCGCGAACCTCGCGGGTGTTCCGTCGATCGTCTTTGGTCTCTTCGGTCTCGGATTCTTCATCGCGACGGTCGGTCACGGCATCGACGTCGCCGCGTACGGCGGGCGAAACGTGTACGGCAAGCCGTGTCTTCTTTGGGCCGCGCTCACGCTCTCGATCCTCACGCTCCCCGTCGTCGTCGTCTCGACCGAAGAAGCCCTCCGCGCGGTCCCTCGCGAGCTGCGCGACGCGAGCCTCGCGCTCGGCGCGACGAAGTTCCAAACCATCACGCGCATCGTGCTCCCCGAGGCGCTCGGCGGCATCCTCACCGGCGCGATCCTCGCGGTGAGCCGCGGCGCGGGCGAGGTCGCGCCGATCCTGTTCACGGGCGCGGCGTACTTTCTCCCGTACCTCCCGACGAACCTCAACGATCAGTTCATGAACCTCGGCTACCACGTCTACGTCCTCGCAACGCAATCGCCCGACGTCGACAAGACGAAGCCGCTCCTCTACGGCACGGTCCTCGTGCTGCTCGCCCTCACCTTCTTGCTCAACCTCGTCGCCGTGCTCATCCGCGCGCGCACGCGCCGCCGCGCACGCGCCGCGCTTTGAAAGGACGAACCATGTCGCGAACGCACACGAGTCGAGACTTCGAAGCCGAGCTTCGCGAGCTTCGCGCGCATTCGCTCGCGATGGGCGCGCGGTGCGAGCGCAGCCTTCAGCTCGCGCTCGAAGCATTCTGGAACGGCTCGCACGAGACCGCGGCCGAAGTCGAGAAGCTCGATCGGCAGATCGACCGCGGACGAGATGCGAGATCGACGCGCTCGTGCTTCGCATCCTCGCGCTCCGCCAGCCCGTCGCGTACGACCTTCGATTCCTCACGGCGGCGCTCAAGCTCGTCACCGATCTCGAGCGCATCGGCGACGAGGCCGTGAACATCGCCGAGCGCGCAAAGGAAGGCGCGCTCGTCGAGACAAGATGCCGTGCATGCCGTCTTGAAGAGGATGAGCGAGCAAGCGCAGCAGATGGTGCGCGACGCGCTCGATGCGTTCGTCGAGGGCGACCCGACGCGCGCCGAGAGCGTTCTCAAATCCGACGACGAGGTCGACAAGGTCTACGGCGAAACGCTCAACATGATGATGGACTACATGGCGAAGCACGCCGGCGACATTCCGGCCGCGATCCGCGTCATCAAAGTTGCAAAATACATCGAACGCATCGCAGACCACGCGACGAACATCGCCGAAGAGGTGATCTTCATGGCGCGCGGAGAAGACGTGCGGCACCTCCGCTCACACCCGCCCGCGCGGAATTGAGCGAGCTGGACCTCGAAGCCACGCGCCTCGCTGACGAGTAGTTGATATACCCGCGCTATGGCATTCATCGCCCAAGCCTCGCGGACGCTCCGCGTGAAGCCCGAAGTCGCATTCGACAAGCTCGCCGATTTTCCGTCGTGGGAAGATTGGATGCCGAAATCGTTTCGTCCCGCATCGAAGCAATCGGGCGCGCTGCGCGTCGGCGATCGCGTTCGTGTTCGCATCTCCGGCATGCCCGCGCCCGCGACCATCGAGGTCACCGTCGTCGATCGCGCGCGCGAGATCACGTGGTGCGGTGGCCCGCGCGGCGTCCTCCGCGCCGAGCACCGTTTCCTCTTCGAGCCTCACGAGGACGGCGCGATCGTTCGCTCCGTCGAGACGTGGACCGGCGCGCTCGCGCCCATCTTGAAATTCATCGTGAAACCCGGCGCCGAACGCGTCGGGTTGCAACAGCTGGCCGCCCTCGCCCGCGCCGTCGCCTAACCCACCAACCCACCCGCCGCCGGCCAGGTTCGGATCCGAACTTAGCTCGGAGGGCCAGGCTACAAGTTCAGGTTCGGATCCGAACTTAGGCGAAATCCCACAGAAACACGCCCGCACGCTTGCGCTACGAGCATTCTGCAGTTACAGAATGTTCATGGCCATCGGGTTTGCGTTTCAAGAGGTCATGCAGGGGTCGATCGAGCGCGTTGGTGAGCGATTCGATCGTCCATTTCGCTTCGACGTCGCCGTGAGCACGCCGCGCCTCATCGCGCGCGTCGCGCTGTGCGACGCCGACGGCACGCTCACCATCGACGGCCTCGCGAAGAACGCGCGCGCCACCGGCCACCTCGAGCTCTCGCCGCTCGTCGAACGCCGCATTCGTTACGTCCTCGACTTCACCGGCGACGACGACGTTCGCTACCAATTCGACGGCGAGAAAAAAATCGCGCACGCGCTCGCACTCCCGCACAGGCTCCTCAAGAGCTGGACCACGCTGCCCGGCGAAGTGCGCAGCGCGGACGGTTCCCTCTGGGGTCGCGCGCTCCTTCGTTTCCATTTGATTCGCGATCTGCGCGCGCTCGTGGAGAGCGTGCGCGTTGGACCGAAAGCGCTCCATGCCTGACACGCACACGCACGCCAACGGATTGAACGGCCACGCAGCACACGCGCGCCGCCTCCCCATCTCGCAAGGCGAGCGCCCGCACAAAGACGGCTCGCGGCTCGACGCGACCGAAATGCGAATCGCAGTCGCGCTCGCCGAAGCGCTGCTTCCGGGCGGCGGCAAATTCCTTCCGCGCGCAGACGAGAGCACCATTCACAAAGTCGAAGAGATGTTCGCGCAGTTCGGCTCGCGGGCGGCGCGTCATTGGGCGGGTCTCCTGCACACGCTCGAGCACTCGGCGCGCCTCGTTCCGTCGTCGCGCGGGCGCGCGTTCAGCGATCTCCATGAATACGAGCGCGCGCGCTTGCTCGGCTCGTGGTCCGACTCGAGCGACGTCGCGCGCCGCACGCTCATTCTCGCGCTCACCGCGCCGCTCAAGGTCGCGTTCTTCGACGACGAGATGATCTATCGCGCGCTCGGCGCGCCGCATCGCTTCCAAGCGCAGCCCGAGCGCGCGCGGTGGATGGAGCGCGTCACGCGCGCGCAAGACATCACCGAAGACATCGAGGTCGAGTGCGACGCGGTCGTCGTCGGAACGGGCGCGGGCGGCGCGGTCGTCGCGAAGGAGCTCGCCCAAAAAGGTTTCGCGGTGCTGATGCTCGAAGAGGGCGACTACCATCAGCGAAACGAGTTCGTCGGCGGCATCGTCGAGAGCGTCACGCGCTTCTATCGCGAGCGCGGCACGATCGGTTCGTTCGGTAACACCGTCGTGATCCTCCCCATGGGCCGCATGGTCGGCGGCTCGACAGCCATCAACACGGGCACGTGCTGGCGCACGCCGCAATGGATCCTCGAGAAGTGGGTCGCAGGTGGTCTCTCGGAGCTCGCGCCCGACGCGATGGCGCCGTACTTCGATCGCGTGTGGAACGAGCTCTCGATCACGCGCGCCGATTGGAAATACCTCGGCGGCGCCGCGCGAGTCGTCGCGCGCGGTTGCGACGCGCTCGGCTACTCGCACCGCCCCGTCGATCGCAACGCACCCGACTGCGATGGCTCCGGCATCTGCGACGCAGGTTGCCCGACCGACGCGCGCAAGAGCACGAACGTGTCTTACGTTCCCGCGGCGCTGCGCTCGGGCGCGGAGCTCTTCACCGGCGTGCGCGTGGTGTCGCTCGTCAGGCAAGGCGGCCGCATCGCCGGCGTCGTCGCGCGCACCGCGCGCGGGAAGAAAGTCACCGTGCGCGCGCGCGCGAGCGTCCTCTCGTGCGGCACGCTCATGACGCCGCTCCTCCTCCAGCGCGAGCGCATCGACCGCGTCCTCTCGCACGTCGGGAAAAATCTCTCCGTGCACCCCGCGACGATCGTCTCCGCGCTCTTCGACGAAGAGATCCGCGGCTACAATGCGATCCCGCAGGGCTACTGCGTCGACGAGCTGCAGCGCGAGCACGGCGTCCTCATGCTCGGCGCGTCCGCTCCGATCGACGTCGGCGCATCGCAGTTCACGTTCGTCGGCGACAAGCTCGTCCAGACGATGGAACGCTACGATCGCATCGCGAGCATGGGCGTCATGGTCTCGGACGATTCGCGCGGAAAGGTGTTGCCGGGTCCCGGCGGCCGCCCGCTCATCTTCTATTGGGTCGGCAAGAAGGAACGCGCGCGCCTCACGAAGGGCATCTCCACGATGGCGCGCATCTTCCTCGCGGCGGGCGCGAGCGAAGTCTATCCGTCGGTGCGCGGTCATCGCGTCGTCGGCGGCGCGCGCGCTCTCGCGAAGCTCGAGCACTCGAGCCTCGGCGCCAACGACTTCGTGCTCATGGGTTTCCATCCGCTCGGCACCGCGCGCATGGCGACGAGCTCCGCGCGCGGCGTCGTCGACACGAGCCACGAAGTGTTCGGTCACCCAGGGCTCTTCATCGCCGACGGAAGCGTCGTCCCGAGCTCGGTCGCGGTGAACCCGCAAGTGACGATCATGGCGATGTCGACGCGCGCCGCCGATCGCATCGCCGAGAAGCTCGCGTGATTCCATCGGCGCGCGGCTGGGACGCGCGCTTCTTCATCGCCATCTTCCCGAACGGAGAATGGTGCAAAATACACGCGTTTTCCGGCGGGAAATCCCCCTCGAAACACTGTTTGTCGGCGCTCGAAGGCCTCGATGGCGCAGCGCAGGATCTCGCCCTCGTCGGCGGCACGGCGCGCGTCGAGCGCCGCACCGACGCCGTGCGCTTCGACGACGGTGACGTCCACGCACGCAGCATCGACGTCTCGATCGACGCGCGCGATCGCTTCCACTGGATTCGCGTGCCGCGCGTGCTCACGTATCACAGCGCGTGGGGCACGGCGCGCGTCGCCATCGATGGCGGCGTGCGAGGCGCGTTCGGCATCCTCGAGCACGCGTGGGGCGCACAAACGCGGCTCGACGTCGCGCGCTTCGCGCCGCGCAAGTGGCAATGGGATGTCCTCTCGCTCGGCGGGTCGCGTTTCTTCGCTGGCCTCGCGATCCACGGACGCGGCTTCCACGGCGCCGCGCGCATCGAAGACGACGCGCCCCTCGCGCACGTCGATGTGCTCCGCATCCGCGCGCGCGATCCGGGTCGCGCATGGTCGGGCGCGATGCGCACGCGCAAAGGAACGCTCCGCTACGAAGCGCGCGCCGCGACGCCCGTGTCCGCCGAGGTGGACCACGGCGGCTTCGTCGGTTTCACGTGGGAGGGCACGCTCTCGGGCGCGCCCGTCTCCGGCTCGGGCTTCAGCGAGTTCCGCGCTGCGTGAGCCTCGCTCCTCGGTCGCGTGCTACACCGTTCGCGTGCTGTCCTCGTACGCCGCCGTGCGCGCAACGATCGGCCTCTTCGCGGCGATTACGATCGGCGTCGCGGTCTACATCGTCGTCACGTTCGCGGTGACGTATGCGCACGTGCCGAAGCGCCGCATGCACATCGCGTTCGGATACGCATTTCGCGAAGCGGTGCTCGCAGCGATCGTCACGTCGCTCTTCCCGCTCTACGTGGCCGTCGGGCGAAAACGGGGACGCGGCGACAAGCCCGTCGTGCTCGTTCACGGGTACACGCAGAACCGCGCGGACTTCGTCTATCTCTCCGTGTATCTCCGCCGGCGCGGGCTCGGGCCGATCTACGGCTTCAATTATTTTTCTTTCGCCGACATTCGCTCGAGCGGCGCGCGCCTCGCGCGTCACATCGAGCACGTGTGCAAGGAGACCGGCGCGTCGGCGGTCGATCTCGTGTGCCATTCGATGGGCGGTCTCGTCGCGCGCCACGCGATTCGCACCGGCGCGAAGGTGCGCCGCGTCGTCACGATCGCGAGCCCACACTCGGGCGTTCGCTTGTTCAAAGGTCCTGTCGTCGGGCGCGGCGGTCGCCAGCTCCGCGCCGGCACGAAGTTCATGATGGAGATGAGTGGCACGCCGCTCGGCGTTCCGATGCTCAGCGTCTTCTCGACGCACGACAACCTCGTCGCGCCCGCGAAAGAATCCGCGTCACTCGAAGCATGGGGCGGCCATGATTTCGTCGTCGATCACGTCGGGCATCTCACGATCCTCTTCGACGAGCGCGTCGCGGGCGCCGTCGCCGAATTTCTCCTCGCGGGCGATCCTCAAGGGAGCGGGCAGAGCGTCGTATCCGCGAGCCCCGCCGGTACGAGCGCGGCGCCACCTTTGGCGTAGCTCGCGAGAAAACATCGATACTGATATTTCGGCTCCGCGCGCTGGAACATGATCTCGTGTCCGTCTTCGATTCCATCCGACGGCCACTGCGTCACGACGGCGGTCACGTTTTTTCCATTTCCCACCGCGACGTTCCCTTGCGCGGGAAGCGCGATGACGCTGCGCGAAGAGAGCGGAAGCAGCGACGCGATCGGCGTGAAGTCCGCCAGATCCGGCGCGGTCGAATCGATCGGCGTTCCCGCGAAATCGAGCCCGAACGAGAGCGTCGACGTGTTCGCCATCGGCGGCATGATGTAGTGGTCGACGATTCCCTGGAACATGAGCACCGAGTGCGGCGCGCCGCTTCCATCGGTGATGCGCGGTCCATACGTCGGCGGATCCGCTGCCTCCGCCGCCCACTGCACGAGCGAGAGCGCCGCATCGCCTTCCGACAGGTGTCTTCCGATTTGCGGATATCCGATGAGAACTTCCGCGAGCGGACGAATCAGCACGGGAAGCGCTTTGTAGAGCACGTTCTCGATGAAGCTCCCGCCGCACCCGCTGAGAACGATCGCACCGAAGCGCGGCTCGAACGCCGCCGTCAGCGGTGAGATCGTCGCGCCCATCGAGTGACCCATGAGCGCGAGCTTCGTCACGTCGAACTTCACGTTCGCGTTCGCGAGCACGGGACACGCGCTCGCGTCGACCGTGAGCGAATCGAGGATGTGCGCCGTGAGCGACGAGCTCCATCGCGCTCTGCCGGATGTTGTCGCGAATCGCGCCGGGGTTCGAAATGTTGAAGATGAGAAAATCTTCTTGGTTCGGATCGCCCGTCGGATTGCGCAAACCGCCGAGCGGTCCATCGATGCTGATCCCCGCGAACCCCGCGCGCGCGAGCTCCATCGCCGGACCCGTGCCCGGCACGACCGCGCCCTGCCCCGTCCCTGGTTGCACGCCGCGATCGACGAGCGGCCGATCGCCGCCGGCGCCCGTTCGCGAGAAGACGACCGTCGGAAAGCCATTCTGCGGCATCGCCTGCCGCGGCAGCGTGACGACGACGTTCGCCGTTTCGCTGTTCTGAAAGATCGGTTTGCCCTGCGCGTCGAACATCCACACGCCGCCGTCCTTCGAATACGGCGGCGTCCCGCTCTGGTAGTCGGGCATGTCGATGGTTGCAGAGTACACGCAATAATCGTCGAACACCTCGTTCGGCGCGAGCGGCGCGTTCGGCGTGGGGATCGGGCGCGCGAGCGCGTCTGCGAGCACTGCCGTCATCCCCGCGAGCGGATCATCTGTGCGGTACACCGCGAGCCCGACCACATTCGACACATCGCCGATCGCGCTCACGGCGCCCTGCATCTCCGCGGACGCCGACGCGCCGACGTTCGCGGGCGCCGCGCCCGATGCGATCGCCTTCATCGCGGCGTTCGTCACGAGCGGGCGACCGAGCGCATCGCGCACCGCGCTCGTGATCACCGCCGCGTAACGCGTCTTCGGACGGAGCGGCACGCCTTGATACGGAAGCACGGTGATCTGGTGCACCGCGCCGAACGGCCCGCCGTCGTCGTCGTAGCTGATGGCCGCGGGAATTTTCTCTTTGTAATTGGGTGAGGTCTCGTCGGCGTCGATCAAATACGCGGACGCATCCGCGTTCGTGCTCCCCATCAAATCCGGGAGCGACGTCGGATCGAGCGAAGCGGTCGCGCTGAAGAACACGCCGGCCGTCGTCGAGAATCCGCGCGCGTCGCTCGCGATGAGCTCTACGGCTTGTTGAATGACGAGCGCTTGATCCTGCGCGGGGAACTTCGACAAGTCGACGTGACCATCAGCCGTACGGAGATCTTCGCTCGGGTACGGCGCGTCGTAGAGCGACGCCGCGCGCGTGAAGTCCATCGAGATGGTCGTGGGCGGCGCGGGCGTCTTCGCGGAGCTGCACGCGACGACGACGAAAGCGGAGATGGCGAGGTGAGCGATGCGCATGGAAGAAAAAAGGCCGCACGGCTCTCCACCGCGCGGCCTTCAATGTAGCACTCTCGAATCGACTAGAACTGACCGGTCACACCAAGACCCGTCATGGTCCTGCCGACCATCGGCGTGACGGTGACGTTCTTCAGCGCGCCGAGGTCGTTGCGGACGAGAACCGTCTTCGGAACTGCGAGCGCGTAGACCGCCATCGCAACACCGAGACCTTGAAGCACGCCATCGAGGACGAGGAACACGTCCGCGACTGCGACGCCGGCCGGGTCCGTGCCGCTGTAGTAGCAGTAACCGAACGAGTCACACGTCTTCGATCCCGTCTTCACGTTGCCCATCTGGATGAACGGACCGATGACCGGAATGTAGAGCGCGTTCGCGTTGCCCGTGTCCGCGTTGCCCGCAGCGACGAGCACCGAGATGAGGTACGGCACGCTGAACATCGAGATGCCGCCGGCGAGAAGACCCGAACGGGTACGCGTCGCGGGGTGATAGCCGGGAGGAATGGGATCGCCTTCATGCCAGTCTCGAATGACGCGCGGCCCCGACATCGCGACGCTCTGCGGGACGTAAGTCTGCTGCGTCTGTTGCTGCATCGGCGCGACGTACTGGCCGTTCTGCGCGTTTGCGTCGGGCGGCGGCGGCGGCGCCTGCTGCACGTAGACCGGCTGTTGCGGTTGATACGGCTGCTGAACTTGGACTTGGACTTGTGCGTATTGCGCCTTCGCCGCCACGGGAACGAGGACGACTGAAGCGACGGTGACTGCGGCGGCGATTGAACGAGACACGTGCATTTGGGGTTTCCTCCCGGAGTGCTGGACCACTAAGCAACGGCCGTTCCAGACCTCGAGCATTGTTGAAACCAGCATATACGAATGCGGAATGGGCGGAAATCGGGCGGCGACGCGGGAAGATGTGAACGCGCGTCAACGTAAGATGTGCTTCGCACGTCACATCTTGTGGGTCCCGACCGCGCGGCGGACTCGCTCGAGGACCGGCGCTGCGCACGCCCGTGCGCGCCTCGCCCCCTCCGCGAGAACGCTCTCGACGAGCGCGGGATCCTTCTCGAGCTCGCGCCTCTTCTCGCGCGCGGCGCCGAACCGCGCGAAGAAGAGCTCCGCGAGCTGCTGCTTGTAATGCCCGTAGCCCTTGCCGCCTTCGCGGAAGGTGCGATCGATCTCGCTCATCTCGCTCGGCGACGCGAAGAGCTTCAAGAGCGCGTAGACCGCGTTTCCGTTTGGATCCTTCGGCGCTTCGAGCGGCGTCGAGTCCGTCTTGATGCCCATGATGCGCTTCTTCGTGGACGCATCGTCGCCGAAGAGATCGATCGTGTTGCCGTAGCTCTTGCTCATCTTCTGCGCGTCGACGCCGGGCACGACCGCCGTCGCTTCTTGAATGCGCGCCTTCGGCAGCTTCACGAGATCGTCGCCGAACGCGAGATTGAGCTTCGTCGCGATGTCGCGCGTCATCTCGAGGTGCTGCTGTTGATCGCGGCCGACGGGGACCTCGTCGCTGTCGTACGCGAGGATGTCCGCGGCCATCAGCACGGGATATGTGAAGAGCCCCGCGTCGGGCGAGATGCCGTTGGCGATTTTGTCTTTGTAAGAGACCGCGCGCTCGAGGAGACCCATCGGCGTGACGGCGAGCAGCACCCAAAAGAGCTCGGTGATCTCGGGAATGTCCGACTGGCGAAAGAGGGCGACGTTCGCGCGCGACGGATCGAGGCCGAGCGCGAGGTAATCGAGCGCGACGTCGCGCGTGAGCTCGCGGAGCTTGTCCCCGTCGCGGACGGTCGTCAGCGCGTGGAGGTCCGCGATGAAGATGAGGCAGTCGTTGTTCGAGTTCTGCAGCTCGATGAACTGGGCGATGGCGCCGAAGTAGTTTCCGAGGTGAACTTTGCCGGAAGATTGGATGCCGGAGAGGACGCGCATGTTGGGGAACTCGACGCCTTTTGGGTGGTCTATCCTTAACATATGCGACGTTCGTCCCTCGTTTTTCTGACGGCGTCGCTGCTCGTCCACGGTGGGCTCTTCGGTTCGGGCGCGTGGCTCACGAAACGCGCGCACGAGAAGCAGGCCAACTCGAACCCGAAAGTGGCTTTCGTGGGAGAGACATTCGAAATCGCCGACGACGAACAACAGAAGACCGTCCCCGACTCCGTCTCCGTCCCCGACTCCGTCCCTGTCCCCGTCCCCGACTCCGTCTCCGACTCCGTGACACGTCCGCGCGTCGCGACGCACGGCGATCCAACCTCGGTGCATGCGCCCGAGGTTCCGCTCACGTTCGGCGCGCTCGGCGATCGCAGCGCGGTCGATGTGACTGTCGCGCTCGTGCGCGGATTTCCGCAAGCCGCGAGCACCGATCCCGTGTGGCGCGCGGTTCCGTTCGGCGACGCGGGCACGGCGATTTTGGAAATCGATTTGGCAGAAGACGGAACGCTCGCACGGTGGAGCCTCGGGTCCGGCGCGTCGCCCGCATTGCGGCAAGCGTTCGTGCGCACGATGGCGTTCATCGGCGGGCGCACGTTCATCGCGCGAGGCGCCGTGACGAAGCTCCGCGTGAGCGCGCGCGTCACGGCGGACGCGGTGCGCGACGGCGACGACGCCGTCTACGCGATCCACTCCGAGCACGACGGTCCGAACGCGAGCGCGTACTTCTCGCTCTCGAGCGGACGCCGCATCGATCTGGTCCTCAAAGTCGATACTTCGCCTTGATGGACCACACGTCGCGAAGGCTCGCGGCGAAATCGAGCGCCTTCACCTTCGATCCACGCACGTCGACCCAACGACGCAGCGGAAGCTCGTGGATGATCGACACGACGTGCTCGCGACCGCGCGGGTCCATCGTCAAGAAGCGCGCGAGGATCTCCACGTCGAAGAGCCACTTCGTCGTGAACGGATCGCGAAAGACGCGCTCGAGCATGTCCGTCGCGCGAAACAGCTTGTGGCCGCCTTGCGTGTCGTAAATCGGAAGCGCGAGCGTCGTCGAGATGAGCGTCGCGGCGACGCGACCGACGTAGTGTCGCCACGCGTGGCGCTCGATCGATCGCCCCATGAGCTTCACGCGCGAGCCGTAGACGATCTCGACGTTCGAATCGCGTTCCATGAGCGCGACGAACTCGTCGAGCTCGGCGAGCGGCGCCGCGAGATCCGCGTCCCAAAAACCGACGTAGTCGGCGTTCTCTTCGAGCGCGGCAACGATGCCGCGCCGCACCGCCTCCGCCTTGCCAACGTTGCGTTCGAGGCGGAGAACGCGCGCCCCGGTTTCGTCGCGTAGCCTCTCGAGCACGCGCTGCGTGTCGTCCGTGCTTCCGTCGTTCACGAACAAGAAGCTCACGTCGTGACGCGCGAGCGAAAACGACTCGAACGCATGCACGTCGAGCCGCGCCGCTTCGTTGTAGCAAGGCACGACGACGACGATGCCGGCCATGGTTCGACCGGCAGATTGCACACGTTGCCGATCGAGTTGCAAGAGGAGTAGACAAGGTCGCGTGAAGGCGTGGCTCGCGAAACGCAGCGACGAAACGCTCGCGCTGCTCTGCGCGGCAGCGGTGTTCGTCCTGTGCGCGTGGCCGCTCCTCCTCGTCGATGTGCCGCCGTATCAAGACGTCGCGAACCACCTCGCCGTCTCGACCATCATCGATTTTCCCGCGGACTATCCCGACTACGTCTTCACGGGCTTCGTGAAGACGAACGCCGCGTTCTACGCGTGGGAGCACTTCGTCGGTCACGCGATCGGGCATCTCCTCGCGATCCGTTTGTTCGCGGCCATCGTGCTCGCGGCGAACGCGATCGCCTTCACGCGGCTTCTCGTCGTGCTCGGCGGACGCGACAAGCTGCTCGTCGGAAGTCTCTTCATCGCGCCGATGGTGCACAACTGGTGCGTCTGTCTCGGTCTGCTCGATTTCGCGCTCGGCTTTCCCGTCTCGCTCCTTCTCCTCGTCGAGATGATCAAGCAGCGCCGCGCGCCGAGCGCGATCGGCGCCGCGCGCATCGCGGCGATGAGCGTGCTCGCTTGGTACACGCACGTCATCCCGCTCTTTCTCGCGCACGTGCTCGTTCTCATCGAGCTCGTCGTCACGATCTTTCGATCGCGCAAGGAGGCGTGGCAGTTCTTCGTGAAGTGCATTCTCCCGATGGCGCCGGGCACGATCCTCACGCTCGCGTCCGTGCTCGGACAATTGCTCGGTCGCTCGACGATCAAGGTCGGCGACTACACGAACATCTGGCTCGCGCCTTGGGACCTTTTCTACAACTTGTGGGCGGAATGGTTCTTCCCGTTCACGCACGCGTCGACGGTGCAGACGATCGTGCCGTGCATCGTCCTCGCGGTGATCGCGTGGAGGCGGCGCCGCGAGCGCGCGACGTTCTTCGAGCCATGGGCGTTCTTGGTGCTCGGAGCGATGTACACGTTCGTGCCTTACGTATTTTCGTTTTGGGCTTACGCGAACACACGCATTGCCGCATTCTTGTGGGTCGCCGCGCTCGTGCGTGTGCCGCCGCGCCTTCCGAAGTGGGTGAGCATTCCGCTCGCGCTTTGTACGCTCGGATACTCCGTGTCGCTCGGCGTCGACTACATCCGACTCGATCGCGATCAGAAAGAATTCACCGCGGGCATTCCATACGTCCCCGAGCACGCCAAGCTCTTGCCGATGGTGTTCGAGCCGAAAGGCATCAGCATCAACACGAAGCCGCTCACGCACACCTGGGGGTTCTACGTGCGAGAAAAGAGAACGGCCGCGCCAGGCGTCTTCGCGTCATCGCGCATGTACGGCGTCACGTATCGCCAGCCGCCGGAGCAAAGGCAGCTCGAACACATCGCGCTCGACGGCTTCGCGAAGTCGATGCGCGATCCCAAGTGGATGTGCAAAGCGCTCCATGGCGGCGGCGTCTACGTGGGTGATTGCGAAGCGACGTGGCACGAGTACTGGCGCGCCTATTGGGAATTGCTCGAGCCTCGGTACGACTGGCTCCTCTTGTGGGACCCACTCCCGATCACGATGACCGTCATTCCGCCCGCGTACACCGAAGTGTTCCGCCAGGGGCGGCTCGTCATCATGCATCGACCATGAAGCACGCGCGGATCGTTTGCGCCGCGCTCGCTTGTGCTGCGTTCGCGTGGTTCGTCTTTCATCAAGCGCGCGCGATCGCGTTTCCGTTTCCGCTCGACTACGGCGAAGGCCCGCTGCTCGACCAAGCGCGACAGCTGTCGCGCGGCGAGAACATCTATCACGCGAGCCTCGCGCGCTCTCCGTTCACCATCGCGAACTACCCGCCCGTGTTTCCGTCGCTGCTCGCGATCGGCCCGTCGTACACGATCGGACGCGCTCTGACGTTCGTCGCGGCGCTCGCGTGCATGTTCCACGTGTCGGCGATCGTCCGGCGTGTGACGGCGAGCACGGTCGCGGCGGTCGTCGGCCCTGGGTTTTTCGCCGCGACGCCTTACGTCTTTTTTTGGGCGGCGCTCGTGCGCGTCGATTTCGTGGCGCTCGCGTTCAGCCTCGGTGCGATCGCGTTTGCATCGATGAAGCCGACGGCGCGCTCGACGCCTTATGTCTGCGCGGGGCTCGCGTTCGTCGCCGTGATGACGCGACAATCGCATCTGCTCGCCGCGCCGCTCGCGCTCACGGCTGCATTCGCGACGCAAGGATGGAGGCGCGCTGCGCAGTTCCTCGTCGCGTTCGGCGTTGCGGTGACGATCGGGGTCGTCACATTGCAGGTCACAACGCACGGCTTCTGGTTCGACATCGTCACGGCCAATGCGAATTCGTTTTCGTGGCCACTCTTTCGCGACAACATGATCGACGTCGCGAAGATGCTCGGCGTTCCCATGGCGATCGCGATCGTCGCCCTCGCTACCCAATCGACGCGCGAGCGATTCACGACTCGGCTCCTCGTCACCTACGGGCTCGGCGGCGCGCTCTCGGCGCTCACGATCGGCAAGATCGGATCGAACGTGAACTACTTGCTCGAGCTCGCCGCAGCGCTCTCGATCCTCGTCGGCATCGCGAGCGCGCGCTTCTCCCGCGAGTCGCGCGCGTCAGCGTTCGTCAACCTCGTGCTCGCCGCCTCGATCCTGTGGCTCGTGCGCGATGGCTGGCTTCGCACGAGAGATCTCGACGCAAGGCTCCGCCTTCGCGCGGAGTACACGGAGCTCACGAACGTCATCCGCGCCGAGAAAGAACCGGTCATCGCGGACGAAGCGATGGGGCTCATCGTTCTCACCGAGCATCCGCTCGTGCTCCAGCCGTTCGAGCTCACGCAGCTCGCGCATCAGGGCTTGTGGGATCAGACCCCGCTCCTCGATGACATCCGCAACAAAAAGTTCGGGCTCGTGCTCATCAACGACACGCTGGCGACGCCCGCGGCGTGGACGCGCGAGCGCTGGACGGAAGAAATGCTCGCGGCGATTCACCAAAACTACGAACCGCGCGGCGTGCTCGCCGACGCCACGATTTATCGCCCGCACCCGAGCGAGTGACGTGCGATGCTGCGCGCCGTGGCGCAGCTCCCCGCACCGAACACCGACAACGTTCTCTTCATCGTCGACGTCTCGGGTTACGTGTTTCGCGCCTACCACGCGCTGCCGCCGCTCTCGTCGTCGAAGGGCGAGCCCACGCACGCCGTGATGGGCACCGTGACGATGCTGCAGAAGGTCGTCAACGAACGAAAACCGAAGATGCTTGCCGTCGCGATGGACTCGAAAGCGCCGAGCTTCCGCAAAGCGATCGACCCGCGATACAAAGCGACGCGTCCCGCGCCGCCGCCCGATTTGCATCAACAGATGGTGCGGTGCGAGCAGATCGTCCGCGCGTACAACATCCCCGTCTACGAAAAGCCCGGCCTCGAAGCCGACGATCTCATCGCCGCGCTCGCCGTGCGCGCGTCGAAGGAAAAAGTGCGCGTCGTGATCGTGAGCGCGGACAAAGACTTGATGCAGCTCGTCCACGACGACGACGACATGGTCGTCATGTGGGACTCGATGCGCGACAAAGTCTACGGGCCGAGCGAGGTGCGCGAAAAAATGGGCGTGCGTCCGAGCCAAGTTCGCGACTGGCTCGCTCTCACGGGCGACACGTCCGACAACGTACCCGGCGTGCCGAGCGTCGGCCCGAAGACGGCGACCGATCTGCTCACGGAGTTCGGAACGCTCGAAGGCGTCTACGCGAACCTCGACAAGATCAAGCGTCAGAAGCTCAAAGAAAATCTCACCAACGCGAAAGACGACGCGCTCCTCTCGCAAAAGCTCGTCACGCTCGACGCGAGCGTCGACATCGCATGGGATCCCAGCCATCTCCTCTACGGCGGCAAGAACGAGCCGGAGCTGCGGCGCCTCTTCACCGAGCTCGAGTTCACGCGGCTCTTGCAACAGCTCCCCGCGCCGCCGCCGCCGAAGCGCGAGCTCTCGACGCTCGTGCGCAAAGAGGAGCTCGCCGCGTTCGCGAAGCGCGCGAGCGAGAAGAAAGCGTTGACGATCGACTTTCGCATGAGCGAGCCCGATCCGAACCGCGCGGCGATCGTGGGCCTCGCGATCTCGGCTGCGCCCGGCGAAGGCATCTACGTTCCGATCTCGCATCGTTACCTCGGCGCGCCCGTGCAGCTCGGGCTCGCCGACGTGAAGGAAATCCTCGGCCCGCTCCTCGCCTCGCCCGACGTCACGAAGATCGCGCACGACATGAAGACGCAAGAGGTCCTCCTCGCGCGCCACGACATCGCGCTCGCCGGGCCGATCTTCGACACGGATCTCGCCGCGTACTTGCTCGATCCCGAATCGCCGCACGATCTCGTCTCGCTCGCGCGCCGTGAGCTCGACATCACGCTCGTCACCGTCGACGCACCCGCGAGCGCGCCGCCGTCTTCGCTCGGCGTTCCTTCATCGGCGCCCAAATCTTCCAAGCGCGCGCCGAAGGTTCCATTCGATCAGCTCGACGTGCAGACCGCGACGGATCTCTCCGCGCCCGGCGTCGAAGCGGCGATCACGATCGCGCGCCGCCTCGAGCCGCGCATCGACAGCGAAGGGCTCGGGAAGCTCCATCGCGAGGTCGAGCAACCGCTCGCGCGCGTGCTCGCGAAGATGGAGCTCGCCGGTGTGCTCATCGATCCCACGCGACTCCAAACGATCGGCAAACGCGTCGAGCACGAGATGCAAGTCCTCGAGGCAAAGGCGAAGGAGATCGTCGGCCGCGATTTCCCGATCCGCTCGCGCGATCAGCTCGAGACGATCTTGTTCGACGATCTGAAGCTCCCCGTCGTGAAGCGCACGATGAAAGGCGGGCGCTCGACGGACGCCGAAGTGCTCGAGGAGCTCGCTGAAAAACACGCGCTGCCGCGAGTCGTTCTCGAGTTCCGCGAGGTCGACAAGCTCAAAGGCACGTACATCGACGCGCTCCCGCGTCACATCAACCCGAAGACGGGACGCATCCACACGCGCTTCTTGCAAACGGTCGCGGCGACCGGGCGACTCTCGTCGGTCGAGCCGAACTTGCAGAACATCCCCGTGCGAAGCGAGCTCGGTCAAGAGATCCGCTCCGCGTTCGTCGCGCCTCCGGGATCCGTGCTCGTCTCGGCGGACTACTCGCAGATCGAGCTCCGCGTGCTCGCGCATCTCTCGCAAGACGCGATGCTCGTCGAGGCGTATCGCAAAGCGGAAGACGTTCACCAGCTCACGGCGTCGATCGTCTTCGACGTGCCGCGTGATCAAGTGACGATCGACATGCGACGCCAAGCGAAGACGATCAACTTCGGCGTGATCTACGGAATGGGCGCGCCCGCGCTCGCGCGGCAGCTCGACATCGAGCGCGACGCGGCCGAGCGCTTCATCGCGAATTATTTCCAACGCTACGAAGGCGTGCGCACGTTCATGGAGAAGACGCTCGACGCCGCGCGGCGCGGCGAGACCGTGCGCACCATCATGGGGCGCCGGCGGTTTTTGCCGAACCTCCACTCGGCGAACCGCGGTCTTCGATTCGAAGCGGAGCGCATCGCGAAGAACACGCCGATCCAAGGCACCGCCGCCGACATCCTCAAAGTCGCGATGGTGAAGCTCAAAGACGGCGACGTCGTCCCCGGCGCGCGCATGGTCCTCACGGTGCACGACGAGCTCGTCTTCGAGGTCCCCGAGGCAAAAGCCGCGGAGGCGGAGGCGCGCGTCAAAGAGGCGATGGAGGCGGCTTTCCCGCTCGATGTGCCGCTCGTCGTGGACGTGGGCCACGGACACAACTGGTCGGAAGCGCACTGACCGGGTACGATTTTCATCGTGGACGAGCTTTGGCCGCCCGCCGGCGCGGTAGTCGCCGGGAAGTATCGCATCGAGCGCCTCATCGGCCGCGGCGGGATGGGCATCGTCATGCTCGCGCGCCATCTCCGACTCGATGAAGACGTCGCGCTGAAGTTTCTCACGCCGCAAGCGATGAAGAAGCCCGACGTGGTCGCGCGGTTCGAGCGCGAGGCGCGCGCGCTCGTGAAGCTGAAGAGCGCGCACGTGACGCGCGTGCTCGACGTCGAGGTCGCCGAGAACGGCACGCCGTTCATCGTGATGGAATTCCTCGAAGGCCAAACGCTCGCGGGCCTCGTGCGCGGCGGCGCGGCGCTCCCGCTCGAATTGGCTGTAGATTACATGCTTCAAGCGTGCGAGGCGGTGGCCGAAGCGCACTCGCTCGGCATCATCCATCGCGATCTCAAGCCGGGAAATCTCTTCCTCACAACGGGCGCCGATGGGTCGCCCGTCGTGAAGGTGCTCGACTTCGGCGTGTCGAAGCTCGGCGCGCTCGACAAGACGAGCGGCGCGGACATCGAGACGCTTCCGGATGCGGTCGTGGGAAGCCCGCCGTACATGTCGCCGGAGCAGCTGCGCTCGTCGAAGACCGTCGACGCGCGCACGGACATCTGGTCGCTCGGCGTCGTGCTCTTCGAGATCACGACGGGCCGCATGCCGTTCGCCGCGGACAACCTGCACGAGCACTACACGAAGCTGATGCTCGAGCCGCCACCGCTCCCGACGCAAGTGCGCGTGGATCTCCCAGTGGAGCTCGACGCGATCATCACGAAGTGTCTCGCGCGCGAGCCTCCAGATCGCTACGCGAACGTCGGCGAGCTCGCGACGGAGCTCGCGAAGCTCGCCCCACAAGGCGAAGCGCGCGCCCGCGCCGAACGCGCGACGCGCACGCTCGCGGTCAGTCGCGCGCAGCGAAATTCGCGCCCGTCTTTCCCCGCGCCCTCCGGTGGCAGCGCGATCTCGATCGCGACATCGACGCGCCTCACCGGCCCTCGCCACGTGCGCAGCGGCCACACTGGGCGATGGATCCTCGTCCTCGGCTCCGCGTGCGTAGTCGCCGCCGCAACGTTCGTCGCGATCAAATGGCGAACCCCGACTCCCGCAGCGCCGCCGCCCCCGTCGCTGTCCCCGTCCCCGTCTCCGTCTCCGCCCCCGTCCCCGCCCCCGTCTCCGTCTCTGTCTCCGCCCCCGCCCCCGTCTCTGTCTCCGTCTCCGTCCGCGTCCGCTCCGCCGCTCGCGTCGCCGCCTCCGACGCACGTGCGCGTGGCGCCGCGTGCGTCCGTCAAACCGCCCGACGCGGATCTCGATCACCGAAAATGAAATCGCGCGGGCTCCTTCTCTTCGCGCTCGTCGCGGCTCCCGCGTTCGCGCAGACGGATCCCGTCGCCGCGCAAGCGCTGTTCGACGAAGCCAAGCGGCTCATGGCGAAAAATAATTTCGACGCCGCGTGTCCCAAGCTCGCGGAGAGCGAGCGGCTCGATCCCGCCGTCGGAACGCAGCTCAATCTCGCGGAGTGTTGGGACAAGAGCGGCAAGACCGCGCGCGCGTGGGCCGCGTTTCGCGACGCGGAAGCGATGGCGCTGCACCAGGGTCAGGCGAGTCGCGCGCAGTACGCGCGGCTGCGCGCCGCGCAAATCGAGACGACGCTCGTGCGACTCACCGTCGAGGTCCCCGAAGACGCGCGCGCTCCGTCGCTCGAAATTCGCCGCGACGGCGACGTGCTGCGCGATGCGGTGTGGGGCTCGGCGCTCCCCGTCGATCCGGGCGATCACGTGATCGAAGCGCGCGCGCCGGGATACAAAACATTTTCCACGCACGTCATCGCCGCGAGCGGTTCGATCGTCGTGCGCATCCAGCCGCTCGAGCACGTGTCCGACGTCACACCAACCGCAACGACGACGACCACGACACCCGAGCCTCCACCTCCGCCCGTTCCGACGATCGACACGACACCGCCTCTCACGATCGACACCGCACGCGCGGAGAAACCCGTGGTGCGCGACGAACCGTCGACGTCCGGTCTTCGCACCGCCGCGTTCGTCACGGGCGGCGTCGGCATCGCGGGAGTCGGAGTCGGCGCGCTCTTCGGCGTGCTCGCGATCGATCGCAACAACACCGCGCGCAGCGCTGGATGCGACGACACGACGTGCCCGAACATGTCCGCGCTGGGCGTCGCGAACGACGCAAAGACGCTCGCGATCGCGAGCGACATCGCGTTCGTCTCCGGCGCCGTGCTCGTCGTGACCGCGGTCGTCTTGCTCGCGGTCGCGCCGCGCTCGCCGGCAGCGCACGTCGCGGCCTCGATCGCGCGCGGAGGGTTCTCGTTTTGAAGAGGCTGATCGCCATCGCCGCGCTCACGCCGCTCGCGCTCGTCTCGTGCGAAGCGATCCTCGGGCTCCACGATCACACGCTGCGCGACGCCGGGGAGATCACCGAAGGCGGCGCCGACGCGACGGACGCGACGACGTGCGACGGCGACTTCTGCGCGTGTCACCCGCACGACTTCTGCGACGACTTCGATCCGTATGGGAGCGTCGCCGATCTCCAGCCGCACTGGTCGGTTCCATCGTTCGGCACGTCGATCTTCCAACTCGGCGGATCGCTCACCCTCGACAACGGAACGAACCTCCCCGCTCCATCGCAACCGAACGCGCTCCTCTCGACGGTGCTTCTCCCGAACGAGCTCCAGGGCGCGGCCTTCGTGATGAACCAACTCGAAGCGGGCGTTCCGAACGTGGTCGGCGTCCACGCGACGGTGCGCTTTCGCGCGGTGAGCATCGAGCCCGCCGACGGCGCGCCGCCGCTGCTCGATTCGGGCGTCGCGATCTTCGGCGCCGTGTTCGCCGTCGTAGACTTCGCGAGCAAGAACGGCGTCGGCGTCGCGTTCTCCGAGCAGGGCGCGTACACCGGCTACGCGCTCGATGTCCTCTCTGTGGGCGCGCGCATCGCGCAGGGCAAACAGTTCATCCCGTTCAACCCGGCGTCGATCGGCACGTACACGGCGCTCGACGTCATCGTCGCGAAGCGAAGCTCGCAATCGGTCCAGAGCTTCGACTGCACGCCCGGCCCGATTTTGACCGACATCGACGGCAGCGTCCCCGACGCAGCGCTTCCGTCCGATCCGGTCGTCATCGCCGTGACGGGCGTCACCGGCCCCGCCTGCGAGGTCCTCAGCGCCGAGCTGGCTCAACCGGATTGGCTCAGCTCGCCCGTCTTTCTCCTCGGAAACGTCGTCAAAGGACAGGGCCTTTTCTCGGTCGACTTCGATAACTTTACATTCGACTTCCTGACCAAATGACCACCGCTTTTGCGCGACCGCCTCGGTTACGTTACTTTTCGGAAGGATCGAACGGTCTCCTTCGTACGTCGAACCGAGCGCGATGACGCAAGAAGCACAACTCCCTAGCCAAGGCCTCGTCGCCGGCAAATACGAGCTGCTCCGCCTGATCGGCAAGGGAGGCATGGGCTCCGTGTGGGAGGGGCGTCACACGTCGCTCGGTACGCAGGTCGCGATCAAGTTCATCGAGAAGGAATACGCGGACAACGAAGAAGCGCGGAAACGCTTCGACACCGAAGCGCGCGCGGCCGCGAAGCTCCAATCGAAGCACGCGATCCAAATCCACGATCACGGCGTCACCGGCGACGGCAAACCGTACATCGTCATGGAGATGCTCATCGGGGAGCCGCTCGACAAACGCATCGACCGCGTTCGCGTCCTCTCGCTCAACGACACCGCGCACATCGTCCAGCAAGTCTGCCGCGGTCTTCAGAAGGCGCACGACAACGGAATCGTCCATCGCGATCTCAAACCGGAGAACATCTTCCTCGTCCGCGACGAAGACGGCGGCGACGAGATCGCGAAGGTCCTCGACTTCGGCATCGCGAAAATTCGAAACAGCCCCGTCGATCAGAGCGTCTCCGCGAACACGCGCACGGGCGCCGTCCTCGGCACGCCGTTCTACATGTCGCCCGAGCAAGCGCGTGGCCTCCGCGACATCGATCACCGCACGGACTTGTGGTCGCTCGGCGTGATCGCGTTCAAGTGCGTGACGGGGCGCTTGCCGTTCGAGGGCGAGTCGCTCGGCGATTTGCTCGTGAAGATCTGCACCGCGCCGATGCCCATCCCGTCGCAAGTGAACCCGCAGCTTCCGCCGTCGTTCGACGCGTGGTTCTCGCGCGCGCTCGACCGCGAGCCCGCGCGCAGATTCGCGAGCGCGAACGAGCTCGGCGAAGCCATCGCGTACGCCGCCGGCCTCAGCGTGCGCGCCGGGCGCGCAGCGTCGTACCCGACGCCCACGCCTGCCCAACCGCACACGCCACAACCCGGCACGGGCACGGCGATGGGCTACGGCCCGCCGCCGACGCCATACAACTACAACGCGACGCCTCCGCCCTACACGCAGCAACCCATTTATCCGGGTAACGTGACGAGCGCGCCGTTCGTCTCGTCGGCGACGTCGAGCGGCGGCGGTGGTCGGGGTGTGCTTTACGCGTTCGCCGCGCTGACGATCCTCGTGGGCGTCGGCCTGGGCGGTTGGGGCGCGATGCATTATCGCGCGCAGCAGCAAGAAGCGACGTCCGCTCCCGTGACGACGACGACCGTCGAATCGCCGCCTCCGAACGTCACCATCACGCCGCTCGCAACCGCGCTCACGCCAACGACCGACACCGCGCAGCCGCACCCTACCGCGACGACGGGCAACGTGCATGGCGTCCCCACCGCGCACCCGACGGGTCACCCGACGGCGACCGTCGCAACGACCGCTCCAACGGCGACGATCGTGCAGCCCCCTCCGACCAACACGGTCACGTACACGCCGACCGCCACCGCCACACACACGGCGCGCCCAGGCGAATTCGGCGCTGGGTTCTAGTTTCTCTGAATAGCGACTCGAGACGCCCGTCCAACGAGATGCGGCGGCCACCACTACTTGACGTGTAGTAACTTGGGTTCGCTCATGAACGGACGCTCCTTCCTCTTCGGTTTGTCGCTGTCGCTCGCCGTCGCGATGAGCGCGCACGCGCAACAACCCATTTCGGACGCTGATCGAAACGCGGCGCGCGATCTCTACATCGAGGGCACGCAGCTCCAGCAGCAGGGCCGCTACGCCGACGCGCTCGATCGCTTCCAGCGATCGCTCGCCGTTTTTCCGACGGCGCCGACGACCGCGTATCGCATCGCGCAATGCAAGATGGCGCTCGGTCAGCTCGTCGAAGCAGCGGAGATGCTCCGCCTCGTCGCGACGATCCCGCTCGCACAAAACGCGAACGCGGATTTCGTGAAGGCGAAAACCGACGCTGCCATCGAGCTCCCGCCGCTCGAGGCGCGCATCCCGAAGCTCAAGATCATCGTGATGCCGGCGGGCGTGCAGAGCCTTCAGGTGTCGATCGACAACGTGGTCGTTCCGCCTGCGCTCGTCGGCGTCGCGCGCCCCGTGAACCCGGGCTCCCACCGCATCATCGCGACCGCGCCGGGGTACACGCAAGCGCAAGCGCAGGTCGACGTTCGCGAGCGACAACAACCGCCGCCCGAGGTCGCGCTCACGCTGCAACCCGCCGCGCAACAAACCACGACGTACCAAACGACGAACCCCACGGGCCCGACGGGTCCGAACGGCACCACGTACGCCGGCGGCGGTTATCAACCGTATCCGTACAACACGTGGACGCCTCCGCGACCGCGCCCGCAAGGCGCGAGCACCGCGTTCATGATCGGCATCGACGGTGCGGTCTCCATCCCGTTCGGCTCCGTGGAGCCGCAAAGCACCACGTACAGCCTCTACGACCAATACAGCGTCGGCGGCGCGGTCGGCGTCGACGTCGGGTTTCGTCTCGCGCGCGTCGTGTACTTCGGCCTGTTCCTGCAGGGTTCGTTCTTCGGCGGAAATAGCTCGAGCTTCACGACGGGTGGAACGTCGTTCGGCGCCGGCGCCGTGCTCGGCTTCATGAGCAACCCCGAAGGCCTTGGCGTCTACGGCGAGATCGGCGGCGCGCTCCGCACGATCGCGATCAACAACGCCAAAGACTTCGGCACCGAGCTCACCGGCGACGTCGTCCTCGGCTTCGGTTTGCAATTCAAAGTGCAGAGCTTCCGATTCATCCCGAAGATGGATCTCTACATCGGCCCCAACGACGGGAGCCTCACGCACGGGTTCTTCACGTTCGGCATCGCGGGATTCTGGGAGCTTCCGCTCGTGAAGCCCCCGCCGCCTGCGCCCGACAATCCTCCCGCAACCGCAGCGCCCGCCTACTGATCGCGATGCGCCTCACGCGTACCCTCGCGGTGCTCTGCGCTGCAATCGTGACGTCCACGTGTGCGCTCGCGCATGCGCAAGAAGAACCCGCGAAGAACGAGCTCCCGCCCGAAGAAGCGAAGTCGCAAGCGCCGACGGGCATCGTCGTTCCGACGAGCATCATGGGCGGGCTCCGCGTGGGTGGGGCGCTCAACGCGGGGAAGAACGCGCCCGACAGCGCGAGCAACCCGAACGGCGCGATCGCCGGAGTCGATCTCGCGCTCGAAGCGGGCGCGCTCGTCTTCGATCATTTCTACGGCGGCCTCATCGCGGGCGGCACGCTCTTCGTCTCGCCGCAGAGCACGACATCGAACGTGTCATCGTTTCTCTTCGGCACCGAATTCGGTTACCTCACGAACGCGCGCGGGCTCGGCGGTTTCTTCGGTCTCGGCATCGCGTACCGCGCGATCTTCGTGGGCGACGCGCTCGGGAACGCGAACAAATTCGATGGACCCGATCTCCTCGCCACCGTCGCGCTCCACATTCGCATCGGCGCGCTCGCGCGTTTGCTCCCGCGCGTCGATTTCAACCTCGGCCCCTCGGGTCCGGGAAACGTGCACGCGATCTTCATCTTCGGCGTGTCGATCTGGTTGAACGACGACCTCCTTCCGAAGCGCCGCGGCTCGAAGTAGCGCGTGACGCGCTGCGACAACGTTTTACAAGTCGATGACAATTGTGTGGGGCGCGCTGCCTAGAGTGCCGCCTCATGCACGTTCTCTTGTGCAGTGCGTACTTTGGCGTCCTGCTTCTTCTCGCGAGCTACGGTCTTCATCGCTCGCATCTCGTTCTCACGTGTTTGCGCCTTCGGAAGAAGCTCGCCACGAAGAACATCCCCGAAATTCCGGCCGGCGCCGACTTGCCGCACGTCACCGTGCAGCTCCCGCTCTTCAACGAAGCGACCGTCGCCGTGCGCCTGCTCGATCACGTCGCGCGCATCGACTACCCGCGCAATCGCCTCGAGATCCAAGTCCTCGACGACTCGACGGACGAAACGGGCATGCTCGTCCGCGCCGCGATTCGGCGTCTTGCCGCGGATTCCGCCACCGCCGATTTGGATGTAGTTTACATTCATCGCGTCGATCGCACGGGATACAAGGCCGGCGCGCTCGACGCGGGTCTCACCGTCGCGAAGGGCGAGCTCGTCGCGATCTTCGACGCGGACTTCCTCCCGCAACCCGATTTCGTCCGCGCTCTCGTCCCGCACTTCTTCGATTCGAAGGTCGGCATGGTGCAAGCGCGCTGGGGCCACCTCAATCGCGACTTGTCGCTGCTGACGCGCGTCCAAGCGCTCATGCTCGACGGCCACCACCTCGTCGAAAACCGCGCGCGCGCGGCGGCGGGTTGGCTCTTCAACTTCTCCGGCACCGGCGGCATGTGGCGCAAAGCGGCCATCGCGGATTCGGGCGGCTGGCAACACGACACGCTCACCGAAGACCTCGACCTCTCGTATCGCGCGCAGCTCGCGGGTTGGAAGTTCATCTACCGCGAAGACGTCGTCACGCCCGCCGAGCTCCCCGAGGACGTGAGCGCGTTCCGCGCGCAGCAATATCGCTGGGCCAAAGGAACCGTGCAGACTGCACGTAAATTGCTCGAGCGCGTGTGGACGTCGCGTCTCACGCTCGATCAGCGCGTCGAAGCGTTCTTCCACCTGACGCCGCACTTCGCCTACCCGCTCATGGTCTTCTTGAGCGTGCTGCTTCTCCCCGCGCTCATCCTGATGCCCGCGACGAATCCGAAGACGATGCTCCTCATCGATCTTCCGCTCTGCATCGGCACGACGGGCTCGCTCGCCGCGTTCTACGCGATGGCCGAGGTCGCGCAGGGTCGTCGCCGTCGCGACGCGCTGAAGCAACTCCCCGCGCTCCTCGCGCTCGGCGCGGGTCTCGCGCCGCACTTGTCGAAGGCCGTCATCGAAGGCCTCGGGACGATGGCGGGCGAGTTCGTGCGCACGCCGAAGAAGGGCGACGCGAGCATGGTCCGCTACCACGCAGCGCGCCGATCTCCCGATGACCGAAATGGCGCTCTGCCTCCTCTCGCTCGGCGAGCGTGGTCGCGTCGCTCGAGACGGGGCACTGGTTCGCGACGCCGTTCGCGACGGTGTTCACGTTCGGCTACGGCTACGTCGCGTCGCTCGTCGCGATCGAGCAAGTCGCGCGCCGCCGCGCCGCGCGCGTCAGCGCCGCCCCCGCCCCAACCAGCAGCATTCCGCCCGCGGAAGCCGAGCTCGAGCCCGATGTGAGCAGCCCGACGCTTGCAGCTTGAGCGTCGCGGGCAACGTGTTTAGTCTGAGGCTGCGACGATGACCAAGGCCGAGATCGTCCAAGCCATTTACACACGCGTTGGCGGCTTCTCGAAGAAGGAGTCGGCCGACATCGTCGACCTCGTCTTCGAGATGATGAAAGACACGCTCGCGAAAGGCGAACGCATCAAAGTGACGAACTTCGGCAACTTCGTCTTGCGCGACAAGGGCAGCGTCCCGGTCGCAACCCGCAGACGGGCGAGCCGATCAAGATCAGCGAGCGCCGCGTTCTCACGTTCAAGGTGAGCAAGAACCTCAAAGACGCGCTCAACAAGACTCCCGTCACGGACGGCGCCGCTCCGGCCGAAGCCGCATCACCGAAGCCCTGACCCAAGTGAGCGACGCGCTTCCGCAGAAGCTGTACTTCCGAATCGGGGAAGTGGCCGGCATCGTCGGCGTGGAGCCGCACGTGCTTCGCTATTGGGAGCGCGAGTTCCGCAGCATCCGTCCGACGAAGAGCGCGCGCGGCCAGCGCGTGTACTCGCGACGCGACGTCGAGAATCTCCTCCGCGTGCGCGAGCTCCTCTACACGCAGGGTTTCACGATCGCGGGCGCGCGCAAGCAGCTCCAACGGCCCGCCACCGCCGCGGAGATCGCCATCGCCGAAGAGCCCGAGGCGAAGACCTCGCACGGGAGCGACGGAAAACCGCCCATCATCGCAGCGCCGGAAAACGCGGGCGGCGGGCCGAGCGCAGACCCGCCGCACGAGGACAGCCTGCGCGGAACGCTCGCCGCGCTCCGCGACGAGGTCACCGCGTTCCTCGATGACCTTGGCGGCTGATCTCGGGTCGGCTGAGATCCGCGTCGCGCTCCCGCGCGATTTCTCCGCGGCTTCGCTTCCACCGCCGGATCTCTCGCAAGCACCGCAGCTGACGATCGAAAGGTGGCAGAGCGCGAAAGACGATCGCGGCGACGTCGTCCTCGCATGGGGTTGCATCGCGGGCGACGCGAGCGCGTGGAGCGCGGACGCGACCGATCTCGCGCAAGGCAAGCTCGTGGAGATCGCATCGGGCACGGCGGCGCGCATGCGCGGACGCGGCTCGCCGATGCACGTCGCGGCCGAAACGAACGCGGGGCTCGATCGCGCGCTCGCCCTCGACGACGGCGCGGGGCGCGCGCGCACGCTCCTCCGATTCACGCACGATCGCGCGCACGGATGCGTTGTGGTGTGCACGAGCGCGTCGTGCGAGCCCGCCGTCGACGACGCCGAGGTCGCGGGCACGTTCGTCGATGCCCCCGCGCCGGGCATCGCATTGCGATCGCTCGCGCTCGTCGTGCACCACCCGCACGGCGCGCTCGCCGCGCTCGGCGCCTTCCTCGTCGCATGCGCCGCGCTCGCCATCGTCACGCGCCCCGGTCGGCGTCGCCAGTAACGCGGCTGATTCAATTGGCTTCCCCTCACGGGCAGGCGTGTTAGAAAGCTCGCTCATGCGGGCCAAAGCTCTCGCGCTTTTCCTCACCTGCTTGTGCGCGCTTCTCCCGCTCTTCGTGTGCCGGGTCGCGTTCGCCCAAAACGCCGACGCAGGTGCCCCGGTTCCGAGCGCAACGACCACGACGACCACGCGCCCGGCGCTCGTCCCCGACAACTCCGCTTCGTCGCAGTCCGCCGCGACGATGCCCACGCCGCAAGTGAAACGCGGCGACGACACGAAGCCCGACGACAAAGCCGCCGCGCACTCGAACGAAGACGTCCCCGCGAACCCGAACGAAGTCTTCAGCGAAGACTGGTGGGGCCGCACGCGGCCCGTCCTCGAGCTCCACGGTTATTTCCGCACGCGCGCCGAGCTGCTCCACAACTTCACGCTGGGTCGCCACGACAACTTCGGCAGCGGTCTCTTCCCGCAACCGATCGACAACTCGTACACCGACAGCACCGGCACCGTTCACCTCGTCTCGCTCTGCGGCGACAACGGCGCGACGGCGTGCAAAGACCAAACGCAGTCGGGCGCGAACATGCGCTTCCGTATGAACCCCGAGCTCCACATCTCGGACAACTTGCGGATCATGGCGCAGGTCGACGCGTTCAACAACATGGTGCTCGGCTCGACGCCGGACTCGTACTCGATGCAACCGACGACGGGCGATCTGACGCTCGCGCAAAACGGTCATGGCTACCAGAGCACGGGCTACAACACGTTCGCGCCCGTCGGTCTCTTCACGACGACGCAGGGCCCGCCGACCGCCGGCATCAACAGCTTGTCGAACGCCGTCGCGTTCCAGCGCGCGTGGGCCGAATACATGACGCCCGTCGGCCAGCTCCGCTTCGGTCGCATGCCCTCGCAATGGGGTCTCGGAATCCTCGCGAACTCCGGCGACAACATCGACGCCGATTATCAGAGCAACGTCGATCGCGTGATGTTCGTCACCGGCATCAAGTCGCTCGACCTCTACTTCGCCGGCATCTGGGACTTCGTCAACTCGGGCCCGACGAACGCATCACCGAACGACGTCTACGGCGGCCAGCCCGTCAACACGTGCAACCTCTGCAACGTGAACCAATGGGGCTTGGTCGCCGCGCACCGCACGAACCCCGAGCTGCAGAAGCTCAAGATCGCGCGCGGCGACGTCGTCGTGAACGGCGGCGTCTACACGGTCTTGCGCAGCCAATACTTGGACATCTCGAATCCGAACACGCCGCTCACGATCGATCAGAACGCCGCGAAGGCCGGCGGGCTCACGAACACGAGCATGATCCGCCGCAACGCGTAGT
>CAVXQJ010000014.1:0-55656 GCA_963763745.1 uncultured delta proteobacterium | reverse complement strand
TCTTCTTCGCCGCTACTCGTTTACGTATTGCTGTCCAGAACGGCTCGCTCGTTAAGGCGGGCACTGGTTCCCTGGTCCTCAGCGGCGTGAACACCTTTGCCGGCGGCGTCAGCCTGAAGCCAGGCTCAATCATTCTCGGCAACGCGGCCGGCCTCGGCACGGGCACCCTCACCATCACCGACGGCGCCAAACTCGTTGCCGGCAGCGGTGCGATCACCACGGTCGCCAACCCGGTTACCGCCAACAGTCAGCTCATTTTCGGCACGACGCAGCAGAACCTGACGCTGAACGGCACCGTCAGCTTTGCGACCGCCCGCCGACAATCACGTCCGAGAACGCCTTCCAAGCCACCACGGGCCTCACCTGCTACGATCGGCCCGCCCTTCGCCGCCGGCACGGGCCCGGATTTCACCGGCTTCAGTCAAGAACGGCCCGGGCGTCCTGACCATTGCGGCCACGTCGAACCCGAACTCACCAGCGGTCACGCTCACAATCAACGATGGCGCCGTCGAGCTCGACGCCCAATATGCCCTGGGCGGTGGCCAATTACACGGCGGATCGGCGATCACACTCGCCGGCGGTGCCAACAACGTGGGCCCGCCAACCTCTTCTTCCAGAACCCGGTGAGCGTTAGCTTAACCGGTATCCTTAGCGCCACCGCGGCCAACACGGCCGTGGGGGCGCGGTGACCACGGGTTCCGGCAGTACGGTCCTCGGCCGCTCAAGGCGGCAACACCAATTCGCACTTCGCCGCCGAAGAATGGCACCGCTGCTACCACGATCTTTCACCACCAACCATTGAATGTGCTGGGCGACTCTCACGGCACGACGCCGTCGATCACCAAGGAAGGCTCGCCACGTTGCTGTTGGGCGGACCATCTACCTATGCGGGTAACATCATCGGTAGACCAGGCGCACTGGAAGCCCGCGTTGCGGTTCCAGCAGACCTGCGTCCCGGGCTACATCACCGTCAATCCCGGCTGCTGTGCTGCGCCAGTTGTCATCCCGCCCCCAACTCGGCAGCTCCGGCACGCTCACGATCAACACCGACAACACCGGTCTTGACGCCCTCGGCTTGGCTACAACGGGCCTCCCTGCCCACGGCGACCGTGGACAGCACGAACCCGAACTTCGACGGCACCCTCGCCATCGACGTGACCGGCTACAACACGGCCATCGATCTCGTGTGGGGGACGAACAATCGGTTCGCCCTCGGTTCTACCTTGGGCGGCAACTACACGGCGGCCTCCTCGGGGCGGCGCGGGCAACGTCTATCGCTTGGGCACCGGCGGCGGCCAACTTGCAGTATCAATAGCCCGGTGCTGACCGGCGCGATTCCGTTTACCGTCGGCGCGGTCACCGGGACGCCCGGAGCCAACCTGATCGACAACGGCGGTCAGGTGGTCCTGAACACCCCGAACGCTATACCAGCGGCACGACGCATCAACGGCAATGCCACCGTCCAGCATTGGCAACGCCGGTGGCGCCCTCGGAGTGGCACCATCTACTTTAACTCGGGTACGTTGCAGGGCAACCAGACCGGCCTCGGCGTAACCACGACCGTTCTGTTGCTCCAACCGTTCAACATCACCAACAACATCGCCTTCTCCGGCAACGCATTGACTGGCATCGCCGGTCCGGGGATTAACTCCGGTGCTTTCACCGCGGATGCCTTCATCGCCGCGGGCCAGATCGGTCAGACGGACCTCATTCTGAGCGGAACGGTGAACCTCGGCAGCCCGACTGCTGGTTATCGCGGCATCAGCATCGCGGGCACCGACCGTATCGTGACCATGAGCGGTCAGGTGACTGGTTCTGCCGCTCCTGTTCTGCTCGGTGGCGGTATCCTCAAGCTGATCAACGCAACTAACAACTACACCGGCTCGACGGTGATCTCCGCCGGCACCCTCGCCTGGCGCTGGCGGCGGGGTCCCCAGCAGCTCCACCATCGTGCTCAACAACGCCACGGCCGCCCGGCGCGGTCCTGGCCTACTGGGACGGCACGGCAACCCAGAGCACGCTGAGCAACAACATCAACATCCTCCAGAGCGGTGCGATCGATGTTGGCGCGGGCCTTACGCTCGCCCAACGGGTACGATCTCGGGCTCGATCAACTACACCGCAGCCCAGACCGGCTTCACCAAGTCCGGCCTCGGCACCCTGGTGCTCAACGGCACCAACAGCTACCTGGGGGCTACGACCCTCAACGCGGGCGTCGCGTCAGGGTGTTTGCTGGACGCCAACCTGGGCGATTCGGGACAAGAACATCCGCGACTTCGGACAAGCCAACGGCAAGAACGTTTCGATCTACGACGCGACGACGCTCGCGCACACGGCGGACATCGACGTGCCCGGCATCGTCGTCGAGAACGTGCTCTCTCAGGACGGCTCGATCCTCTACGCGTCGAACTTCACGCGCGACAGCGTGCAGCTGATCGACACGCACACGCGCCGCGTGACGCGCGAAATCACGGTCGGGCTTCATCCGAAAATTCTCGTCCTCTCCAAAGACCAAAAGACGCTCTTCGCCGCGAATTGGAACGGCGACTCCGTGAGCGAGATCGATCTCGTGCGCGGGGTGACCGTGCGAACGCACACGGCGGGCGTTCATCCGCGCGGCATGGTGCTCACGACCGCGGGCTCGCTCTACGTCGCGAACTTCGACGGACAAACGATCGACGTCTTCCACGGACCGAGCTTCGCGCAGAACTACACGCTCGCCGTGTGCGCGATCCCGCGCCACCTCGCGCTCTCGCCCGACGAGCACACGATGTATCTCAGCTGCTACCACGACTCGCAGCTCTGGGCGCTCGACCTGATGGGCACGAGCGAGCGCGTCACGCACATGCTGCCCGTCGGAAAATCTCCGAAGAGCATCGATGTCTCGCGCGACGGAAAATACGTGTATTCTGCAGATTACGGCGACGTCAGCTTGCCCGGCGTGCACGGCGCCGATGGCAGCGTGTCGATCGTCGACACGAGCGACTGGAGCGCGACCACGTACGCCGTGCCCGGCATGGAGCGCGGCAGCGGCATCGTCGTTTTACCCGGCGGGCGCCGCGCCGCGGTGACGGGATGGTGCGACAACCACGTGTATCTCGTCGGGATCGTGGGGTCGGGCGGCCATCCGCAGGAGACGCTCGCGAAGATTCGCGGGGTTCCGCATTCGCACTGCGTGGCGCAGGCGAATCCGTGACAAAAACACTGACGGACCCGCCCACTTAGGGCCATGATCGGGGGGTGGAAGCCCCTCCTGCTGTCGTGGTCGACGCGCACGACGTTTGCGCGAATCTCGATCAGGCGCAGACGGCTCTGCACGATGCGCTCGGCGGGAGTGTCGCGCCCGAAAAGGGGTGGCGTCTTCGTGTGTTCGACGAGCGACGCGGGTCGCACATCATCGTCACGGCCAACCTCGACGACGCGCAGGGCAACGCGGTGGCGCACCGCGTGATCGACGCGACGGCTTCCGATCGATGCGATGGCGTGATTTCGGCGCTCGGCATTTGGGCCGCGCTCGTCCTCGATGCGGAGGTGTCGAAGGCGAAGGCGCATCCGAAGCCCGTGAAGCCGGAGACGCAAACGCCGACGACCGCGACGGGAGACAACGCGGGAAACACGCCGAACGTGATGGTCTCGACGGGCGTCGCGAACGCCGACGCAGGCGTTCCGCAACCGCACCAGCGCACGATCGAAATCGGCGCAAGCGCGACGCTCATGAACTCGCCGCTCACGTCGACCGACGCCGCGCTCGTCGGCGGAGACGTGTTCACGCTCGTGGAAATCATGCGGAGCTTTTTCTTGCGGCCGGCGATCGCGGGGGCCTCGTCGCTCGGAGCGGCCGCCGTGTACGTCGCGCCTCGCATGGACGCGTGTCTGCGCGTTCCCGGAAATTACGTCGAGCACCGCGGCCTCTTGCTCGAGACGTGCGCGGGCACCGAATTCGGCGTCTTCGATCACGGAACGGGCGCGACGCACTCGACCGACGTGCTCTTCGCCATCGGCCCGACGATCGGCCTGCGCGGCGATTTGGCCAGCGATTTGTCGGTCGAAGTGCGCGGTCTCGCGAACTTCAACGTGGTGCATACGGGCGGCGAGATTGCGTTGCTCTCGCTACGGGCCGAGCTAGGATTGACTTGGAGGCTTCGGTGAGCGCGATCACATTCCGCACGCTCTACGACGATCATGTCGCGTTCGTGTGGCGTAACTTGCGCCGGCTCGGCGTCGCGCCGAGCGACGTGGAAGATCGCGTGCAGGAAGTCTTCGTCGTCGCGCACCGTAGGCTCGGGGACTATGAGGAGCGTGGGCACGGTCCGCGCGCGTGGCTCTTTCAAATCGTGCTGCGCGTCGCGAGCGAGTGGAGGCGTCACAAGCGCCGTCACCCGGAGGACGTCGACGGCGGCGCCGCGCAAGATCTCGAGCACACCGATCCGGAACAAACCGACCTCATCGCGCGTCGTGAAGCGTTGGATCAGCTCGACCTCGCGCTTCAATCGCTCGACGTCGACAAGCGCGCGGTGCTCGTGCTCCACGAGATCGAAGAGATGACCGCGCCCGAAATCGCCGAGTCGCTCGCGCTTCCGGTGAACACGGTCTACTCGCGCTTGCGCGTCGCGCGGCAACAGCTCGAAGCGTCGCTGCGCACGCAAGATCGCAACAGCGGCGTGAGCCTGCGCCGCGCATCGATGCGTGTGATCGCGGGAGGTGCGCGATGAGCGACACCCGCATGAAGGATTTGTTCGAGCTCGCGCGCGACGATGGTCCGTCGGAGAAAACGCGCGACGCGATGTGGGCCGGCATTCAAACCACGACGCTCGGCGCGTCGACGATCGCCGCCGCAAAGGGCGCGGGCCTCGCCTCGAGCAAGCTCGTGCTCGGCATCGCGCTCGGCGCTTCGATGACGGTGGGCATCGCGGCGACCGTGCTCGCCATCGCTCGTTCTTCGCCACGCCAGGTGGACGACCAAACATCGCACGTGATCAGCGCAACGCCTCGCACGCTCGAGCGCGACGAAACGCGAGTGGATCGTCACATCGAGGCGGTGCGTCCGCCCGTCGTCATCACCGGTCACATCGGCGGCGACAACACCGTCGAGCTCAAAGACGAGCCGCAAGCCGCGCAAGTCGCGCAGCGTACGGGCACGACGACGCTCTCCGAGCACGACCGCCTCGCGCGCGAGGCACGCATGGTCAGCGAGGCGCGCGGCGCGCTTCATCGCGGCGACGCGGACACCGCGCTCCGAATCGTCCGCGCCGCGCGTGCGTCGCAAGGCGCGCGCCTCGTCCCCGAAGAGCTCACCGTCGAGGCCCAGGCGCTCCGCGCGCTCGGCGACGAGGCCGGGGCAAAACGCGCGGAAGCGGACCTCGCTGGTAGGTTCCCCGAAACGGCGATTCAGCGCTAACATTCACGCCGGATGAAGCACGTTCTTTCTTGGGCCATCGTGGTGGGGATTGCTGCGTGCGGCGGTCGCACGACACTCAGTGACGACACGTCGCTCGTCGACGGCAGCACCACGTTCGACGGAAGCATCACACCCGATGGTGGCGTGATCATCCAAGACGGTGGCGTCATCATCCCCGACGCTTCGCCGCCGATCGATGCATCGCCGCCGCAAGAGGCGGGCACGCCGATCACGTGCGGCACGACGACGTGCACGACGCCCGAGGTGTGCTGCGTCACGTTCGGCAATCAACAGGTCAACTACGCGTGCACGCAGCAAGGGCAGTGTCAGGGCGCATCGCTCGACTGCACGAGCGCCGCGAACTGCCCTCCGAACGAAGTGTGCTGCGCGAGCTTCTCGCAACAAAGCGTCAGCTCGGGATGCGCGCCGCAATGTCAGGGCGGCTTCCAGAATCCGCAGCTGTGCGCGACGAACGCCGAGTGCCCTCAAGGCACGACGTGCAAGAGCTCGCAAATCGGCTTCAAGATTTGCCGCCCTTGAGGATGGACAGGCGTCAGCCGAGCGTGTCTTTGAGCGACTTGCCGTAGCGCGGTCACCGCGCTCGCGCCCGCGCGGCCAGGCGCTTTGCGATGAGGAAGCTCATCTCGAGCGCTTGGCGGTAGTTCAATCGCGGGTCGCATGCGGTCTCGTAGTTGCGATCGAGATCGCTCTCCGTGATGCCGTCCGCGCCGCCGACGCATTCGTTCACGTCGTCGCCCGTCAGCTCGAAGTGAACGCCGCCGGCGATCGTGCCGGCAGCCTCGTGCGCATCGAAAGCCCGGTCGATCTCGCTCAAGATGTCTTCGAAGCGCCGCGTCTTTTTTCCGGACGCAGTCTTCAGCGTGTTGCCGTGCATCGGATCGATCGACCAGAGCACGCGACGGCCCGATTTTTTGATCGCGTCGATCATCGGCGGAAGCGCGCGCGCGACGTTCGCGGCGCCCATGCGCGTGATGAGCGTGATGCGGCCGGGCTCGTTTTCGGGATCGAGCGTATCGAGCAACGCGAGGATCTCGTCGGGCTTCGCGGTCGGTCCGATCTTCACGCCGAGTGGATTGCGAATGCCGCGAAGGAGCTCGACGTGCGCGCCGTTCGGATCGCGCGTGCGCTCGCCGATCCAAGGGAAATGCGTCGAGAGGAGGTAGTGACCATTGCGTCGCGGGACCTTCGTCGTTTGTGCGGCCTCGTATTCGAGGTGGAGCGCCTCGTGGCTCGTGAAGAACTCGACGCGCGCGAGCTCCGCGAACGTGCGCTCGCCGAGCGCCGACATGAATCGCAGCGCCTCCGCGAGCGAGCGCGCCTTCGACTCGTACTCCTCGCGCACGGCCGCGGGCACCGAATCGCGAAATCCGATTTCCCAATATTCCGGGTGCGTGACGTCGGCGAAACCCGCGGCGACGAGCGAGCGGATGAAATTGATCGTGAGCCCCGCGTTTTGGTACGCGGCGATCATGCGCGCGGGATCGGGCCGGCGCGCTTCGGGCGTGAACTCGGCGGAGTTGATCGAGTCGCCGAAGAAGCTCGGGAGCGTCACGCCATCGCGCGTCTCGGTTTTTTCGGAGCGCGGCTTCGCGTATTGGCCCGCGATGCGACCGACGCGAACGACGGGCGCTTGCGACGCGTGCACGAGCACGAGCGACATCTGCAAAAGAATTTTCAGCTTGCTCGTGATGACGTCGCGCGTGCAGTCGGCGAGCGTCTCTGCGCAGTCGCCGCCTTGAAGCACGAATCGCTTTCCGAGCTGCGCGTCCGCGATCTGCTCGCGGAGGCGCTCGATCTCCCACGACGTCACGAGCGGCGGCATCCGCCGGAGCGTCTCGGTCGCGCGCGCGAGCGCCGCGGGATCGTCGTACGTCACCGCTTGCGCGTTCGCGCATGACTTGTACGAGTCGATCGTCCACGCGCTCATCGTGGGGGGTATTCTCGGACAAGAATCGGCACTAAGAAAGGGTCAATGAGACTCATTCGCATCGCGCTCGCGAGCACGAACAGCACGGTCGGCGCCACGAAGGGAAATGTCTCGCGCATGGTCGAGCTGGCGAAGTCCGCCGCGGCGGACGACGCCACGCTCATCGTATTCCCCGAGCAAGCCATCGGCGGATACGCGCCGGAGGATTTGGTGCAGTGGAAGGCGTTCGTCGACGCGCAATGGGACGCGCTCGGCGAATTCGCGAAGGCGACGGCATCGCTCGACGCGCTCATCGCGGTGGGTCTCGCGGTGAGCATCGATCATCGCGTCTTCAACGCGGCAGCGCTCGTCTCGCGGGGGCGCGTGCACGGGCTCGTGCCGAAAGAAAAACTGCCGTTCTACAACGTCTTCTACGAAGAGCGCTGCTTCGCGCGCGGCGTCGCGAACGAGCTCGCCGAGATCCACGGCGTACCGTTCGGAGATTTGGTGTTCGAGGCGCCGTTCGGATCGCTCGCGCTCGAAGTGTGCGAGGACATTTGGTCGCCCGACGGGCCGATGCGTCGTCGCTGCTACGCGGGCGCGGAGCTCGTCGTCAACTTGAGCGCGTCGCCGTTTCGTCTCGGCGTGCAGGAGACGCGTCGCGAGATGATCGCGACGCGCGCCGCGGACAACCAAGCGACGGTTGCATACTGCAACCTTTTCGGCGGCAACGACGGGCTCGTCTTCGACGGGGGAGGGTTCGTTTCGCAGAACGGGCGCATGGTGCTCGCCGCGCCGCGCTTCCGCGAAGGCTTCGCGTCCGTCACCGTCGACCTCGATCGCACGCGGCGCCTGCGCACCGAGAACACGACGTTTCGTCACGATCGCGACGAGCTCGTCGCGACGGGCACGCTGCGCGTCACGCACGTGAGCGTCGAGACGGATCCCGCGTCGCGGAAGAAGCTCGCGTTTCCATTTCCTGCGCACAAGAGCTTCTTCTTGCCCGCGCCCGAGAAACCGCCGCAGAGCGCGCGCGCCGAATTTTGCGAAGAGCTGCTCGATGCGCTCGCGACGGGCGTCGGCGACTACTTCGAGAAGATTGGCGCGTTCAAGACGATCGGCGTCGCGCTCTCCGGCGGTCGCGACAGTCTTTTGTGTTTGTGGATCGCGCGAAGGTTTTTGAACCGTAAGTACGGCGCGCAAGCCGACGCGAAGGCGCAAGAGATCTTGCGCGCGTTCTTCATGCCGAGCCGCTACTCGTCGAACGAGACGCGCGCGGCCGCGGAGCAAACGGCGAAGGAGCTCGGCGCGCACTTTGCGATCGTGTCGATTGACGAAGCGTTCGAGCGCGAGCTCGCCTGCGTCGAGTCGATGCTCGCACCCGGCGAGAAGCTCACCGCGATGGCGCGGCAAAACGCGCAAGCGCGCGTGCGCGCCGAGCGCATGTGGACGTGGGCGAACAGCGCGGGCGGTTTGTTTTTGCAGACGAGCAACATGAGCGAGAAGGCCGTCGGCTACACGACCATCGGCGGCGATCTCGAAGGCGCGCTCTCGGTGATCGCGAACGTCCCGAAGACCGTCGTGAACTACTTGCTCGACTACTTGCTCGAGACGACGAATTCCGAGGCGATCCGGTTGACGCTGAAGAAAGTGGCCTCCGCGGAGCTCGCGGAAGGTCAAGAAGACGAGAAAGATCTCATGCCCTTCCCCGTGCTCGACGCGTGCTTCTTGCTCTACGCGGGCGAGAAGATGTCGACGAGCGAGGTGAAGGTCGCCCTGCGCGCGATGTTCCCGGAGCATGCTGGTCCCATCCCCGCAAGCGGGGGCCCCTCGCAGCTCGACGTGTGGGTCGATCGCTTCGGCCGCCTCTTCACGCAGAGCATCTACAAATGGGTGCAGGCCCCACTCGCGCTCCACGTCGGCAATTTGGATTTGGATCGCGAGCGCGCGCTGCAGCTCCCGGTCGTGCAGAAGACGGAGTGGTAGCGATCAACTTCGAAGGAGCGCGGCATTCTCGGGGACGTTCTCGAGGAAGCTAGCGCGCCAGCGCTCGTCGCGAATTCTTGCTGCGCGGTCGTGCAAACGTTTCTTCGCGTCGTCGATGAACGCGCGGGCCTCCTCGCGCGCGCCGGCCCGTGCGAGCGCCTCCGCATACGTCGTGCGTAGCTTCTCTTCGCCTTCTTCGAGCGCGCCGAGCTCGCCGACGAGCTCCATGCCGTGCTTCGCGGCGACGAGCGCGTCGGCGTAATCGCCGCGGCGCAAGAGAGCGGTCGCGAGCGCGCCGAACGCCGTCGCGCGGCGCGAGGTGTAGCTCGCGGCCATCTCGATCGCGACGTGCGCCTCCGCTTCTGCGCCGTCGAAGTCGCCGGAGGCTTCGAGGATCGTCGAGAGGTAGACGTGACTCGCCGCTTCGAAGCGGCGATCGCCCGCTTCGCGAAACGCGTCGATCGACTCGCGTTCGACGGCGAGCGCTTCGGCGTAGCGACCGCGGCGCGCGAAGATGAGCCCGAGGTTCTGGCGGTGCGTCGCGGCTTGAATCGGCAAGCCCACGCGCTCGGATTCGACGATGCCTTCTTGAAGGACTTCTTCGGCTTCGGGCGCGCCGAGGAGCACGAGGCCGTAGCCGAGGTTCGTGCGTTGTTGTGCGGCGGTGCGCTCGTCGCCCGCCGCGACGAACGCGGCGAGCCCGGCGCGCGTGAACTCGACGTACGCGCCGAGATCCTTCTCGCCGCGAAACGCCCACGATGCGCGCGCGCGAAATCCGTATGCTTCGACGAGCGGCGAGTCGGAGACGTCGATCGCTTCGAGTCGCTCGAGGAGCTGCGCGGCGCGCGCGCGATCTCCCGCGAGGAGCATCGGCGTGATCGCGCGCGCGGCAGCGATCGCCGCGGCGTGCGGATCCTGGCGCAAGTCCCATGCTTCGAGGAGCTCGTCGGCCCACGCGCGCGCCGCATCGCCGTGACCGAGCCCCATGCCCGCTGCGTTGATCGCCTCGGCGACCGCATCGAGCCACGCACCCGTTCCGCGCTCGAGCAGCTCGGCCGCCGCGATCGCTTCGCGCTCGCAACGACGCACGTCACCGCTCCATCCACACGCGTGCGCGAGCGCGAGGTGGAGCGCGCCGCGGATCTCCGCATCGGCTTCGCTCGCGAGCGGGAGCCCGCGCTCCGCGCAGCCGATCGCTTGTCGCCAATCGTTGCCGGCGAGCGCGCGCTCCGCAGCGCGCAAATACCACTCCGCGGCTTGCGCGCGATCGTGACCGCGCTCGAAGTGCTCGGCGATCGTCACGGCGTCGCGCTCGCCGGCTTTGACGAGCCACTGCCCCGCGAGGCGATGGCCGAGCATGCGATCTTCTTCGGTGAGCGTGCCGTAGACGGCTTCGCGCAGGAGCGCGTGGCGGAAGGTCCACTCCGCTTCGCCGCGAAAGCGACTCTCGTTTCTGCGCTGCACGAGCTCTTGTCGCGCGAGCGCATCGACTCGATTCGCGAGAGCTTCGTCGTTCGTGCGACCGACGAGCTCCGCGAGTCCGCCCGTCCAGAACGCTGCGCCGAAGACGCTCGCCGCGCGGAGGATGCGCCGCTGATCGGGCGCGATGTCGTCGACGCGCTTTTGCATGATCGCGAGCACGGTCTCGGGAAGCGCGAGCGACTCGGCGTTCCCGACGTGCGCGGACGCCGCGCGCACGAGCTCTTCGAGCGTGAACGCGTGACCGCTCGCGCGATCGACGATGCGTTCGACGAGCGCGTCGTCGGCGCTCGCGAGCACCTCGCGCACGAGACGCGTCGCCGCCTTGCGCCCGAGGCCCGCGACGTGAACGACGGACAATCCTTCTTCCCACAAACGCGGAAAGCGTTGGTGGATCTCGGGACGCGCGAGCGCGAGCACGAAGAACGGCTGATCGCGCGCCGTGCGCAGCGCGGCCTCGACGAGCCGCACCGTCGGCAAGTCTCCCCAATGCAAGTCTTCGAGCACCAAGACGAGCGGGTGATGTTTGCATTCTGCAAGGATCAGATTCTCGAACGCGCGACGAAGCTGATCGCCCATGAGCACCGCGTTCGCGCGCGCCGCGAGGAGCTGCGCGCTCGGCGCCTCTGCGATGGGGACGCCGACGATCTCGCCGACGAACTCGCCGACGATCGCCGACTCTTCCGGCGCGACGCATCGCGAGACGAACGACGCGAGCCTCATCGATTGCGACGCGACGACGTCGCCGTCGCGCATGCCCATCGCGGTGCGGAGCGCGCGCCGCACGAGACCGAACGGCGAGCCCGCGCCGAGCGGATCGCCCCGCGCCGTCCACACCTCGACATCGGGACGCGCTTCGCGAATCCGTCGCAAGACCTCGTGGCGAATGCGCGTCTTTCCGATGCCCGCTTCGCCGACGACGAGAACGGCGCGCGCCGCGGGCTCGGACGCGCCTTCTTCGAAGAGCGAGAAGAGCGTCGCGAGCTCGCGATCGCGTCCGACGCACGGCGTGGGTTTTCCGAGGAGCGTGCGTTCGCCTTGCGTGGAGTCGTTCGTGGAGACGAGCGCGGGCACGCGACCATCGAGGCGCACGTCGAAGCGATCGTCGAGCAATCCGGCCGTGACCTCGTCGAGCACGACTTGTCCGGGAAGCGCGCTCGACAAAAGATCGACGGCGCGATCGATGACGGGTCCGATCGGCAGCCTCTCCGAGACGACGCCGCGCGCGGTCGCGATCCCGATCGGCGCGGGCGCGACGTGATTGCGGAGCGCGAGCGCGAATCGCCCGGCTTGCGACGCTTGATCCGTCGCCGCGCCCGTGTCGATCCACGCGACGAGCGATCCGTCGATGAGCCGCTCGACGTGCGCGCCGAACGAATCCGCGAGCTCGCGGATCTCGGGATTCACCTTCGCGCCGTGCTCTCCTCGATCCAAACGACACAAGAGGAGCGTCAAGAAGCGCTGCTCCGCGAGCCCGAGGACGGGACGCGAGGGCGGCTGTTGCGTCACGCGCTGCACCGCCGGTTGGCGATCGACCGCCGCGAGCGTTTCGTGAACGGCGCGCGCGTCGGGTCGCCCGTCGGGCGCCTTCGCGAGCATGCGGTTGATCATCGTCGACAGCTCGATGGGAATGTCGTCGCGCGTCTCTTCGATCGGCTGCGGATGCTCGAGCACGATCTTCGCGAGCACCGCGACCACGCTGTCGCCCGAAAACGGCGGATGTCCCGAGAGGCACGTGTAGAGCACGCAGCCGAGCCCGAAGAGATCCGCGCGCCCGTCGACTTCGCGATCGCCGCGCGCTTGCTCCGGCGCCATGTACGCGGGCGTCCCGACGAGAAACCCAGCTTGCGTGTCGCGACCCGCGCTGCCCTTGTCGAGCACGACGCCGAAGTCGATGAGCACGGGAACGGGCGCGCGATCGCCGAGCAAGAAGACGTTCGACGGTTTGAGATCGCGGTGCACGAGCCCGCGCACGTGAATCGCTTCGAGCGTCGCGGAGAGGTGCGTCCCGAGCTCGAGCGTCTCGATGATCGTGAGCGCGCCGCGCTCGAGGATGCGCTTGCGCAAGTCGCGCCCGTCGAGCCACTCCATCGCGAGGTACGTGCCGCTCTCGGAGTGATCGTGCGCGACGTATCGCACGATGCCCGAGGTGGATTGCAGATCGGCGAGCACCTTCGCTTCGCGCGCGAACCGCGCGACGTCTTCCGTGTTTTGCGTCGTCGGGACTTTCAGCGCGACGACCGCGCCGCTCGTTTGATCGCGCGCGCGAAACACGACGCCCATGCCGCCCTTGCGAACTTCCTCCAAGAGCTCGAAGCGTCCAGCGAGAACTTCTCCGACGCGCATTCGGAGATCAGTTTCGCACGCGGAGCTAACTTCGGTCGATCGTCCGTTTCACGAAGGCGAGCAAATCGTCGCGCTTCCAATCGGCCGGGCCCTCGCAGAGGCGCCCGTGCAGCCAATCGACGCCGAAATCGAGGTCGCCGAAGACTTTGTTCGGGATCTTCGTCCGGCTCAGCAGAAACGATGTGCTGAGGAACGCGCGCACCGCGACACCCGCGAGACCTTGCACCAAGATGATCTGCGCGGTGCCGAGGTGGAACATCGGCGTGCGCGTCATGCGCGTGACCTCGTCGCGGACCTCTTGAGAGAACGACGGCGTGCCCGAGATGATCACGTTCGCGAAGATTGCCTTCTTGTCGAACGCGGCCGACACGCGCTTGCCCGCCTTCTCGAACTCGCGGAGCTCGACCACCGTCCGCGGCGCGTCCGCCCACGCCACGACCACCACGTTGCGAGACGCCGCGATGCGAGCCGTCTCGTTTTGGAACATCACCTCGTCCGCGCTCACGAATGGAAGGAGTATCATGATCGAATCGGAGGGTTCCAATGCTTCGGCTCGCGTTCGGTTGTGCGTGCCTGATCGCGTGCGGCGGCACCGAGCCCACGACCGACAGCGGCACCACCGACGCGACGACGACGTACGACTCGCATTTCGGTTTCGACGAGGGCTCTGACGCGTTCGACTCGGGCATCGCGGCGGACGCGACTCCACCGAGCGGAACGTGTCCGTCGTCCGCGCCCGCGGAGGGATCTTCGTGCAGCGGCGGCGATGGTCTCGAGTGCGAGTACGGAACGAGTTGGGACCTGCCGTGCAACGCGCGCTTCGTCTGCGAAGGCGATCACACGTGGCATGCCGAGCAGACGATCACGTGCGCGTGGGCGTGTCCGTCATCGTATCCCTACATGACGGACGCGGGCTGCAGCTCGTACGCGAGCTGCGATTACCCGCAAGGCCACTGCGATTGCGTGACGTCGTGCGGTGGTCCGCCGCCGCCGGACCAAAATTGGAGATGGTCGTGCAAAGCGGAGCCCGCGAATTGTCCGTGGCCGCGTCCCGATCTCGGCACGGCGTGCGCGAACGAAGGAAAGTATTGCGGTTACGACGTCGGCTGCTGCGGCGGCACGGAGCTCACGTGCTCCGCTGGTCTTTGGCGCGGATCGCCCGCGCCCGTCTGCCCGTGAGTCTAGCGCGTGACGGCGCTCGTGAGCGATCCGACGCTGCTCGACTGGAGCCCGAGCGAAGGTAGCGGGAATGCTTGCCCAAACGTCACGAAGAACGTCGCGGGCCCGACGCCCGGTGGGAGCGGCGATTGCGAAATCGGAAAGCCCACGTCCGCGCGAAACACGACGCGATCGAACGTCGGAAAGAGCGCGCGAAGACCGAAGCCGACGTCGTGCACGGGATGAAAATCCGCCCAGCCGTTGAACGCTTCGCCCGCGTCGTAAAATGCAATGCCGCCCAATTGCACCTTCCAGATCTCGAACGGGCGCGTTCGATATTCGAGGTTCGCGGCGACCAAGTCCTTGCCCGCGAAGTAACTGGATGGATATCCGCGCAGGCGCGTGTCCGCGCCGAGATACGAAATTTGATTCAAGTAGTTTGCATATCGATTGAGCATGCGCGCGGAGAACACGACGCGTCCGATGGGCGTGCGCGGTGACGAGAAGTACGTCGTCGCGTCGACCGCGCCTTGGATGACGCCGCTGCCGTCGAACGCGGTCTCCGTCGTCGTCTGCACGTCGACGCGAAAGATGCCGTCCTTGATCGGAAACGTGTAGCCGGCCTCCGCGTAGACGCCCATGAAGTCGCGCGTGGACCCGGCTGCGCGCGTCACGGGATAGAGCTTCACGTCGATCACGTGACCGAGGCGCACGTCTTCTTGGAGGCCGAGCGTTTCCATGTCGAGCACGCGGACGAAGTTCGTCGTGTACGTGCGCCACTCGAGCGCGGGATACGCGCGATCATCCGAGACGGGGACGAGGCGCGTGACGAAGTCCTGCGCGGCATACGGATCGTAGATGGAGAGATCGTCCGTGCGGAACTTGCGATGCGAGGCTTCGAGCGAGAAGGTGAAGTCGTTCTTCGTCGCCCACCCGAACGAGCGCGTCGCGGCGATCGTGCCTTGCGAAAGGAGGCTTCGATACTCGTACGGGATGAACGCGTTCGCCGGCCACGCGCCTTGATCGGGCTGGTAAACGTAGGGGATCGCGTCTTGGACTGGTACCTTGGTAGAACGGTAACTTGCGAGCGCGGCGTTCGAGTAGACGCGCGTGATCTCGTCGCGCCACGCGGCGTTCGCCGCCCAACCCCACTTCGTCTGCGTGCTCCAGAGCGGCTGGCCCGCGGCGACTCCGCCGAACGATCCTTCGGGCGCGCCGTTCACGTTGCTGAAGATCGCGTTGGCGCTCGCGCTCAGCGCGACGCGCGAGTCGCCGATGCGCGGCACGTAGTAGTACGCGCCGAGCGAAGTCGAGAGCGGTTGATAGAGGAAATTCGCGCCGAGCGTGTGATGGAACCCGGCGACGTTCGTCTCCGCGGGTTGGAGGATGAGCTCTTGGAGCCCGCCGTTCGTGAGCTGCACGTCCCACTGGAGACGCAAGCTCCACACGTCTTTCGTCACGACGACGACGCGCACGCGATCCGGCGCGCTTCCGCGAAACGGAACGACGAGGATGAGCGAGAGCTGCGCGAGGTTTCGCAAGTTGCGCGCGGTCTCGTCCATGATGATGGCGCTGAAGCGATCGCCGACGCGCTGGAGAACCTCGCGACGAATGACGTGCTCGCGCGACGTCGCGTGGAGCGCGTTGACCCAAAGCAAGAAGCCGGGGAGAAAATCGCGACGCTCGAAGACCTCGAGGCGCTCGCACTCGATCGACTCGATGATTTTTCCTTCGGGCGACGAGTCGACCTCGGCGCCGAGTTTCTTTTTGACGATCTCGATCGATTCGCGCTCGTATGGCGAGTAGCCGAACGTGTGCGATTGCGGCGCGTCGTCCGCGCGCGCCGAAATCGTGGCGAGCGAGACGAGCAGAGCCGCGAGCGCGCGCTTCACCGGGCCAGCCTACTCGCGCGGCGCGGCGCGCGCGAACGGAAGAAAGAGAGAGCCGAGCGCCCAAATCGGAAACGCGAGCGGCAGCGCGCGCATGAGCACGAGCACGCCGCGAAAACCGGTGTGCGGTTTGCCTTCGCGATCCGTCACGACGAATGAACGGCTCCGTGCGATCGCGTCGGGTTTCCACGCCGAGACCTCGAAGCGCGCGAGCCAGTCGAGGCCGCGTACGAGCCACGCGAGCAGGACGGCTTTCCTTCGCGTCGGATCGAAGTGGAGCGAGCGCGCGCGCGCATCGGGCGTGGCGAAGAGAAGATACGCGGCGAGCGTCGTGAACGAGAAGAGCTCGACGCGACTCGTGAGCTCGATCATCGAGTGGAAGCAAAGCCCGATGAGCAGCGCGGCGATGCGGAGGCGACGTGTTTGAAGCGCGAACGCGAGAAAGATCTCGGTCGCGATGGCGCCCTTCGAGAGAAATTCCGCGACGCTCTCTTGCTGGAAAAACGAGACGACGCGCTCGGGCGCGCCGTTGTCGATCGCCGCGCCTCCGTAGCGGACGAAGCGGTCGTAAAGGACGCGGCCCGATCGCCAATCACCGTCGAGGAGCTTCGACGTTCCCGACGCGAGGTAGATGATGCTCACTTGAACGCGCGCGAGCCACACCGCCCACAAAGGACCCGTCGTCGGCGCACCCTTCGGAACGCCGAGCGCGCGCGCGCGATCGCACGGCGAGAACGAGAGAATCGCCGCGTAGCACGCGAGCGCCCAGCGGTTGTGATGGAAGTGGAGGCGATCGCAGAGCATCGCGTACGCGATCGCACACGCGCTGAAGAAGAGCGCGGGCCGCGCGAAGTGACCGAGCACGACGAGCACGCCGCACACGGCTTGCGCGCACAAGACGAGCGCGTACGTACGCTCGCTCGGGACGAAGCTCTCCGGAACGAACGGCACGTGAAAGTGCGAGCCGAAGAAACCTTCGTGGAGCTGCTCCGACGCCGTCTCCCAGGCTTGGTAGAGAAGCAAGAGACCGAACGCGACGCGCGCGCCCGCGAGCGCCTGCGTGTCGCGCACTTCGTCGAGGAAGCTTCGAGCGCGCTTCGTCATCGTTTCTCGTCTCGGCCGTCGCGCCACTTGCCTTCGATGCGCACGCGCTCGGGTGGCCTCCCGTTGTGGCTCACGTTCACGATCGCGACGAGGCGCACGGTGTCGTCGTCTTCCGGGATGTGCGCGCTCACGTCGTCGATCGCGCGCGCGAGTCGCTCGAGCTGCGCCGCGGCTCCGTAGCTCGCGTGAATGGGCTGCCCCCAAGGTTGGAGGTTTCCGTCCTTCACGCGGTCGTCCCAGCGAAAGCGATGGAGCGCGCCATTCTTGTCGCGCGCGAGCCACGTGCCGCCCTCCGTGATGACGTCTTCGGTGCCATGACCCGATTGCGCGACCACGTCGCGATGGAGCGTGAAGTCGATCGTCGACGATTCGGGGAACATGCGAAACGCGAACGCGCCGTCCGCGCGCCTGGGTCCCGTGAGGATCAGCGCGGCTTGCCCGGCGATCCAAACGGCGCACACGGTCGCACGCGCGGCACGCCCCAGCTCGGGAAACATGGGCTGAAAGGGTATGCAATAAACTCGCGCGGCTGCGTGTAAAATGCTTAGGTTCAGTCGTGCGGTCGCGTCGCATCATCACCCTGATCGTCCTCTTTGCCTGCGGTCAGACGACGGCGATGGGCGATCGCGCGGCGCGCGTCGAGCAAGCCCACGCGCCCATCGTCGTGCGCGCTCAAGCGCCCGCCACCGACGAAGCGAAAGACGCCGGCCCCGCTTCACTCGCGCGCGGCGCGCTCGACAACACACCCGCGCTCAAACGTTTCTTCGAGTCGCTCGGCCAGCTCGATGACGGCGCCGCGACCGACGACGTGCGCATCGTCCAATTCGGCGACTCGCACACCGCGGCCGACATGCTCACGGGCACCGCGCGCCGCGCGCTTCAAGCGCGCTTCGGCGATGGCGGTCGCGGGTTCGTCGCAATCGGAAAACCTTGGCGCTCGTATTGGCAAGACGGCATTCACGCGCCGGGCATGACACGCGACTGGAGCACGATCTCCGTCTTCGGTCACAAGCTCGAGCACGGCATGGCCGGCGATGGTTGCTTCGGTCTCGGCGGCGTGTGTCTCGTCACGAACCGGCCGGGCGCGCGCGCATGGACGGACATCTCGGTACCCGCGTCGAAGATCGAAGTCGACTATTGGGAGCAGCCGAACGGCGGAAGCTTCGATCTCGTCGTCGACGGAAATTCTTCGACGACGATTCACACGCGCGGAAACGCGCCGGCCTCCGCGTTCAAGTCGATTGACGTGCCCGACGGCCCGCACAAGCTCGAACTGCGTGCGCGCGGCGACGGCGATGTGCGCGTCTTCGGCGTGACGCTCGATCGCGCGCAAGTCGGCGTCGTGTACGACGCGCTCGGCATCAACGGCGCGCGCGCATCGACGACGCTTCACTGGAGCGAAGCGCACATGGCAGAGCAGCTTCGCCATCGCGCGCCGCAGCTCGTCGTGCTCGCGTACGGAACGAACGAGTCCGTCGATGATGGCCCGCTCCCCGAAGTCGAGAAGCAGCTCGTCGACGCTCTCGGTCGCGTCGCGCGCGCGGTGCCGACGGCATCGTGTTTGGTGCTGGGTCCTCCCGATCGCGCCGTGGCTACGCCGAGCGACAACCCGTACACCGACGGCAAAGACGCAGGCGCCGTGTGGGCGACGTCTTCGAAGCTCGAGCAGATCGTCGCGATCGAGCGTCGCGTCGCGGGCGCGGCGGGCTGCGCGTTCTACGATCAATTCGCGGCGATGGGCGGACCCGGATCGATCGCGGCGTGGGCCGAGCAAGATCCTCCACGCGCGCAGCGCGATCGCGTTCACCTCACGCGCGACGGTTACGCGTTCGTGGGCAACGCGTTCGCCGCGGAGATCATGGCGGCGTACGGCGCGTGGCGTCTCGAGCGCGGCCTCGCGCCCAAAGCGCCGCCGACGATCACGCCGCCCCCGTTGATCCCGACGCCCTCACAAGACGACACGACACCCAACGCAAACATCAACGGCGCGAGCGCACCGTTCGTCGCCATTCCACTCTGACGTTACGAAACGCACGGCGCGCCTGGATTTAGGCCGATTTCAGGTGGAGCAGTTTTTGCCTCATGTATACAAATACATGATGAGAACGCTTCACACGCTCACGCCGCTCTTCGTCGTCGCTCTCGTCGCGTGCGGCGGCACCGTCACCGACGGCGGCGACGCTGGCGTCGATGGAAGCAACGGCGGCGATTCGCCGAACGGATCGGACGTGATCTCGCCGAACGACTCGCCGACGAGCAACGACTCGCCCGTCTCGAGCCCTTACGACGGCACCGTTGGAAAAGCGTGTACGAACGACGCGGACTGTCACTCGGCGAATGGGCCGAACAAAAGCGCGTTGCTCGAACAGCGTGTTCTCGCCCGAAGACTATTACCCGACTGCGGTTTGCATCATCGACTCGTGCGCGCCCGTGAGCGACACCGCGCTCCATTTCTGCGACGGCCCCGACAACCCGAGCTCGCCGGGCATTTGCGTTCCGGGTTTGAACAGCAGCGTGTGCGTTCCGAAATGCAATTACGACAAGAGCGGCAACGCACCCACGGGCTGCGTGGGCTTCGACACGTGTTTTACGTATGTGTCGCTCGCCGAGAACGGCGTTGGTTATTGCTGGGGAGGTTGCAAGGCGGATCAAGACTGCAGCGACAATCAACACTGCCAAACCGATCAAGGCATTTGCGTCGTCGGCGTCACGCCGCCGACGAAGAACATCGGCGACGCGTGCACCAAAGCCGACAACAGCACCGAGGCCTGTTATTGCCTCTACGGAACGAACAACAGCGGTTACTGCTCGAGCTATTGCATCGTAGGCCAAGCCGGTATGTGTCCCAGCGGCTACGTGTGTGATGCATTCGAGTTTCGCGCATACGGTTACACGACGCCGAGCGTCGCCATGGCCGGCTATTGCACGAAGGACTGCTCGAGCGACGCCGCGGCTTGTCCATCGAGCGCGTCGTGCTCGAACTTGTCCGTCAGCGGGCCGGACTGCATCCCGCCGTGATGTCGTGAATCCAAGTCGGCAATCGTGACTCGGCGACGACGCCGCTGAAATGCGCGCCGTCGGTTGGACGCCAAACGCAGCCCGCGTCGATCGCCGCGCCGTACGCGTCGTTCGCGTCCGACATGCCTTGACGCGGGATCGGCTCGCCCTTCCATTGCGCTTCGAGCGTTGGCCCGTCGGGCGAGAGCCGCACGATGCGCAGCGTCTCGCGCGGCGAGCGCTCGCAGTTCGGCGTGAGCATCTGCGAATCGAAGTAGAACCAATCGGCGCCCGGAACTTCGAGCAGCCACCACTCCATGTAGTCCTCGTCATCGCTCGCCGCGACGACGAGCGAGCGCGCGACGACCTCGATTTCTTCGACGCGCCAACCTTCGGGCGGCGGATGAAACGGGCCGCGCGAAGATGCGATCACCTTGCGTGCTTGTTTGCGCGAGACGAACCAAGAAAAAAGAAGGATCCCCGCGAGCGATCCCATGCTGAATGCGATGGCGGGAGATTGGAGCGCGAGCGCGATGATCATCGCGACGAGCGCCGCGAGCCCGATTGCGCGCGCTTGATTCGGTTTGGCCATCGCTTGGCGCCTTGCAGCGTCGTTCCAAATACGAACCTCGCGCTCGACACGCGCGCGCTCTTCTGCGGTCATGTCGCGCGTGCGCGAGCTCACGCCGTAGTTGGTGCGATAGACGTCAGCCACGAGGTCTCCTTATACTCGAACGATGGCGAGCGAACTGAAGACGAGCTCGAGCAGGCTCCGCAAGCTGATCGAAGAGCGCTCGCAGGCCGGCGCGGACGTCGTCGCGATCGATCGGCGCATCTGGGATTTGTTCGGCGAAGAGTGGGCCATCATCTTCACCGATCTCTCCGGGTTCTCGCGCGGCGTCGCGAAATTCGGGATCATCCATTTCTTGCAGATCATCCACGAGAGCGAAAAGCTGCTCTTGCCGGTGATCGAGCGCCACGACGGCGTGCTCGTGAAGATCGAAGCCGACAGCTTCTTGCTCCTCTTTCGCAAAGCGTCATCGGCCGCGATGTGCGCGCTCGAGATGCAGCGCGTGTGTCGCAACTACAGCGCGCGCCGTCCACCGGAGGAGCAAGTGATCCTCTGCGTGGGCATCGGTTACGGAAAAGTCCTGCGCATCGGCGATGAAGACGTCTTCGGTCACGAAGTGAATCTCGCGAGCAAGCTCGGCGAAGACACGGCCACCGGTCACGAGATCCTCGCGACGCCCGCCGCGCGCGCCGCGGCCGGTGACGTCCCCGGCCTCGCGTGGGAAGAGCATGCGGCGGAGTACGCGGGCGAAAAGACGTGCTTTCGCGCGCGCTACCCGACGTGAATGCACGCCTTGCGTACGAATGAACGGCGTGCGCGCCGCGCGCAGCGACGCTCGCGCGAATTCGAGGCATCGCGCGTGGCATGTGCGGTGCACCGATTGCCGGAAGTAAGCCATGAAGCCCGAGATTCGCGCTGAGCTTCTTCAGCAACATGCACTTCTCCGCACGAAGTTGGAGCAGAGCCGACGGTTCGCTCTCGAAGGCCATTTGCGCGAGCTCCATGCGGCGCTCATCGACGTGGGCAACGTCCTCCGGATGCACCACATGCGCGAAGAGGAGCTCTTGCAGGATTTGCTCGCGGCGCTCGACGACTGGGGAATGACGCGCGTCGTGGCGATGGTCGAAGAGCACGCGGACGAGCACAGACAGCTCTACGAAACGTTGCGCGTGGTCAGCACGACGACCGACACGAAGAGCGCGACGAGGGGCGCGATCGCGCTCGTCGATCGCATCCTCGCTCACATGGCCGAGGAGACGCTGTTTCTGGAGCCGTGAGCTACGGCGTCACGTGCACGGCGAGCGTCTCGGTCGCGCCGCCGCCGGTTGCCGTGACGGTCGCGTCGCCCGGTCCGACGGCGACAATCGACACGTTGCCAAAGAGCTGCGGTATCGCCTGAATCTCGCTCTGCTGCGTCGTGAGAAAACCGTTGAACTCGGCGACCGCGGCGTTGCTCGTCTTGAGATCGATTCCCGCCGTCGACATCAATCCTTTTCCTTTCGCGTCCGTCGCGAGCCACGTGACTGCGCACGTGCCGCCGTTCGCGAGCGTGACCGAGCCCTTCGTGTTGCACGTGAGCGCGAGCGACGCGGCTTGCTCGACCGAGAGCGCGATCGAGTCCCAGACGGATCCGTCGGATTTTTTGATCAGCGGAGATCGCTCGAGCCGACCGCAGGCGCGTCGACGACGATGTCGAGGGTTGCGGTTTCACCCGTCGCGCATGCTTCGTCGAGCCCGACCGTGTGGCACGTCCCGCCGTCCGCGCCGCTCGTACAACACGAACGCGACGAGGATTTTGATCGAGACGATCGACGGCGCGCTCGTTTCGATGGAGACCGAGTCGGGAATCGCTCCGCTCACGCTGACGTGCTCTTCGTCGGCGAGCATCATCGGCGTCGTCGTGGTGCATCCAAGGAAACAGTTCGAGTAGCTGAACTCCGCATTGCCGTGGGTGCCGTTCGTCTCGCCGCCGACATGGACGCTGCAAGCCACTGCGGCAGCGGCGGAAACGGTCACGGCGGCAAGGATGAAAAAGCGCATGCGCGTCGTCAATGCACCACCCGCGCCACCCGTATTTCTCGCCGGTTTCCGCATCGACCCCACGAAACCATGACACGCGAGACATGGGTCGTGTGTCCGCTCGCTCACGATACGAGACTCTCGCCGAGCGGGCGCCGGCCGACACGCGTCGAGGGCGCGGCGGCGAAACCGAAGCGAAGGAGGAGAGCGATGCGCTGCTCGGGCGGGACGTTCGGAAACGTCTTTCGGAACGCGCCGACAATCTCTTCGATTCGTTTTCGTCGCGTCATCTCCGCTTCTTCGATCGCGATGCGACGCATGGCGTCGCCCTCCGCGTCCGGGATGGTGTCTCGACTGCTTTGCGGTTTCGCCGCCGCCAGCGTGAGCTCGAGAATCGCGAGCGACGTCATCGGATGCGCGGCGAGCCCGCGCTGCGCGAGCGCCATCCACGCGCGCTGCATCGCGCGACCGACGTCGACGTCCGCGAGCGGCGCAGGCGAAGTCGCCGTGATGACGCACACGCCGGAGGCGCTCTCGATCAAGCGACGCGCGCGCGCGCCCATCTTCTTCAGCTCGACGGCCGTGGCGCGTTGGCGAAACCCTGCGAGCGCTGCGCGCTCCGCGGCCGTGAGCTCCAAGCTCGCGACGGACAAACCGTGCGTCACGTCTTCGCGATCCTTCACGTCGAAGCGAATCGCGGAGACGGCTCGCGCGCGCAACGCCGTGTCGGCGAAGAAGAGCTCTTCGCCTTCTTCCATGAGCGGCCCGAGCGCATGGACGCGCTCGCGTCCGAACCAATGCGTCTGCGCGAGCTCGCGCGCCGGCGTGGCCTCGCGCAGAAAGAGCGCGGTGGCATCGTCGATGGCGCGTCCGTCGTAGACGCGACGGTTCGTCGTTCGCCGAACGCGCGACAAGTCGGGCTCGGCCAATCGCTTCGCGTCGGTGAACGACATCGTCACGAGCGCGCCGTCGAGCGGAGGCAGCGTGCGAACGGTTGCGCCCATCCGTGCCGCAGCGATGCACGCGCACTCGATCGCCGCGCCGATGCCGATGCGTGCCATGGCGCCGTCATCCCGCTCTTGGTCGACGGCGAACGAGACCGTCTCGCCATCGACGATGAATCGCCACGGCTGACGATTGTCGTGCGAAGGAGCCGTCCGCGCCGCGTCGAGAATTCGTTCGATGTGAACCGAAACGCTCACGACGCAAAGCGTAATCTCAAACCGCGCTTCGCGGGTCACCGCAATTTTATGCGGCGTTGAAGGCGCTCGATCGAAGTGCTCAACTGCGCTCCCTTTCGCGGGAGCCCACCATGCGCACTTCGATTTTCAGCGTCGTCTTTGCCTCGAGCCTCGTCGCGTTCGTCCATTGCGGCGGCACCACCGTCGCGCAGACCGGCAACGACGCCGGGCAAGAGCCCGAGACGAGCGTCATCGACGCGGGCCCCGATGTCGACAACGGCGCTGCGAGCGACACCTATCCTGCGTTCACCGTCGACGCGCCTCAAGTCGTGACGGGCGGCGGACCCGTGCTCAGCGCGCCGAAGATCGTTCCTGTCTACTTTGCAAATGACGACACGTCGTTCACCGATCAGCTCACGACTTTTTTGAACAAGCTTCCGGCGTCGACGTATTGGGGACCCTCCGTGCAGGAGTACGGCGTCGGTGCGATCACCGTGACCGCGCCCATTCAGCTCACCGAGAACGCGCCCGACACGCTCGACGACGCCACGATCCAAACCTGGCTCGCGGGAAAAATGGGCGACTCTGCGTGGCCCACCGCGGATGCCAATACGATTTACGTGCTCTTCTATCCCTCGAACACGTCGATCACGCTCGGTCAAGGCGGCGGAACGAGCTGCCAGGACTTTGGCGGATATCACGACAACATCACGACGACCGAGGACATCGCCTATGCAGTGCTCCCGCGCTGCGATCAATTCGGTGGCCTGACGGGCGTCGACGCCGTGTCCGCCGCGACGAGCCACGAGATCATCGAGGCCGCGACCGACCCATTCCCGCAGAGCAACGCTGCATTCGGACAAGTCGACGACAACCACATCATTTGGGAGTTCGTTCTCGGCGGCGGCGAGACGGGCGACATGTGCGCGCAGTCGCAATCGTCGTACTTCGTGCCGAGCGATCTCGGCGTGACGGTGCAGCGCACGTGGTCGAACGCGGCCGCGAAGGCAGGTCACGATCCGTGTCTGCCGTCTGATGGCACGCCGTACTTCAACAGCATGCCGCTTCTCTCCGAGAAGGTGAACGTCGCCGGGCAAATCTCGACGAAGGGCATCACCATCCCGGTCGGTCAAAGCAAGACGATCGAGGTCGACTTGTTCAGCGACGCGAAGACGAGCGGACCGTGGACGGTCAGCGCGACGGACAGCGCGACGCTGCAAGGCCAAACGCCCGAGCTCAAGTTCGACTGGGATCGCACGAGCGGCGTGAACGGCGAGAAGCTTCATCTCACGATCACCGTCGTGAAAGCGTCGCAGTACAACGCCGAAGGCTTCATGATCGACTCGAAGCTCAACGGTCGTCGAACGTTCTGGGCCGGTCTCGTCGGCAACTAGCTTCGTCGCGCACCGCGGACGATCACGGGGACGCCGCGCGACGGGCCCATCGTCACGTTGCGGCGAACGGCGTGCTCCGGCTCGCGGCTCTCGAGCTCGAGATCGAGCTCGCGCGCGAGCGTGCCGAGAACGATGCGCATCTCTTGTTCGGCGAAGGCCGCGCCGAGACAGCGCCGGTGTCCGCCGCCGAACGGCAAGAACACGCTCGCGGGAACGCCCTTGTCCAAGAAGCGCTCCGGTCGAAACGCGTCGGGCTCCGGAAACGCTTTCGGGTCGCTCATGATCGCAGCGAGGAAGATCACGATCGCTTCGCCCTTCGGCACCGTCCACGGTCCGACGTTCATCGGCGCCGCCAGCGGACGCACGACGTCGAGCACGATCGGCCGAATGCGCAACGTCTCGTCGCAGAACGCGCCGAGGTACGGCGCCTTCGCGAGCGACTCGACCGACAGCGGCTCGAGCGCGTCGAGCTCCTTGCGCAATCGATCGCGCGGCCCGCTCTCGTGCAAGAGAAAGTACGTTCCCCACGCGATCGCGATGGCGGTCGTCTCGTGCCCCGCGACGAGAAGCGCGAAGAGGTGATCGCGAATCTCGTCGTCGTGGAGTGGGCTTCCGTCTTCGTAACGCGCGGCGAGCAAGAGGCCGAGGATGTCTTCGCCCAAGTCGCCCGCGCGACGCGCAGCCACGGTGTCGCGCACGAACGCGTCGAACGCCTTGCTGCGTTCGAGGTAGCGACGCCACGGCGGAAAGAAGCGCGTCTGCAGCTGCTTCGAGAAGACGACGAGCGGCGAGAACCCATCGAGCAGCGACGCGAGCAGCTCGCGCGCGTGGGCGCGGTCGACGCCGCCGCTCCCGAAGACCGTCTCGAGGATCACGTCGAGCGAGATCGCTTGACCGAGATCCGACATGCGAACGCGATCGCCCGGGCGCAGCTTTGCGAAGTGCGCGCGCGCGACGTCTTGCATCGTCTGCGCGAAGGCGCGCATGCGCTGGCCATGAAAGCGTGGGTTGAGGAGCTTGCGCTGCGCGCGATGCGTCGGGCCTGCAGTCGAGAAGAGCGAGCGTGGTCCGAACACGCTTCGGAGCGGTCCCGCGAAGACGTCGTACGTGCTGTCGGGATCTTTCGCGAAGAGGTCTTTGGCGATCTCCGCCGACAGGACGCCGATGCCGTTGAGATTGAGCGCGCGCACGCGGAACACGTCGCCGTAACGCCTCATGTCGTCGAGGAACTCGCGAGGCCGCAGCATGAAGCGCACCGTGTGGTAAGCGGCGGGCCCACGCGGGCCCGGCGGGAGTGAAGCTTCGACCATGTCGCCTAGCCTATGACGCCCGCATGCAGGAGCGCGAGCGTCGTCGATGCGACGATGATCCAGAGCAAGACGCCTTGAACGAGAGGCCGCGCGCCGACCTTCGCGAGGCTCTCGCGCGACATGCCCGTGCCGATGAGAAAGAGCGTGACGGTGAGACCGATGTGGCCGCCTTTCGCGATGAACGGATAAATCATCGAGCCCGCGGGCACGTACGTCCGCACGACCGACGCGACCAAGAAGAACAAGATGAACCACGGCCACTTGATCGAACGGAGCGGCGCGCCCGCGCGCTGGATGAACGCGGTGCCGATCGTGAGCGGAACGATCCACAGCGCGCGCGCGAGCTTCACCGTGGTCGCGATCATCAGCGCTTCCTCGCCGTACTTGGTGCCCGCGCCGACGACGGAGCTCGTGTCGTGGATCGCGAGCGCGGCCCATAGACCGAATTGATCTTGCGACAGCCCGAACGCGTGACCGAGCGGCGGAAAGAGAAGCAGACCGACCGCGTTCAAGACGAAGATCGTTCCGATCGAGACGGACATCTCCTCGTCGGTCGCGCCGACGACCGGCCCCATCGCCGCGATCGCGCTTCCGCCGCAGATCGCCGTGCCCACGGAGATCAGGTGCGAGATCGTCTTCGAGACCGACAGCGCGCGGCCGAGCGTGCGGCCGACGATCAGCGCGAACGCGATCCCGGCGAGCGTGTAGACGAAGCCGGAGCGACCCGCGAGGAGCACGCGCGCGAGGTTCATCTCGAACCCCATCGCGACGATCGAGAGCTGCAACAGCACTTGCGACAGCCGCTTCGCCTCGCGCGGAAACGGATGCTTCACCGCCACGCCGAACGCGATGCCGAGCACGAGCGCGATCGTCGGCGTGGCCAGTCGTGGAATCGCGACGAATACGAAGAGGATGAAGAACGCAGCGCGCTCCATCCAGGTGCGCGCCTTCACGGCAGTCCGAGCTCTCGCCAGCGCACCATGCCGCCGGCCAAATTCGCGACGCGCGCGAGGCCCGCCTTGCGCAGGATCACCGTCGCCATGGCGGAGCGCTTGCCCGTCTGGCACGTCACGATGATCGGTTTGTCGCCGCCGAGCTCGCTCGTGCGCGCGCGGAGCTCGTCGAGCGGAACGAGCACCGAGCCTTCGATGTGACCGAGCTCGCCGACCCACTCTTCCTTCGAGCGGACGTCGAGGATCGTGATGGCGTCGCGATGTTGCGCGACCCACTCGGGCGAGATCTCCGCGATGCCCGCGTACGTCGTGACGACCGGTCCCCAGTCGGGCGCGCTCGGCACCTCGCCGCGCTCGGGCTCGCCCGCGCGCATGTTGGCGGGCAGCGCGATCGCGAGCTGCTTCGGGTGCGGCAGCCCGAGGTTCTTCATGTAGCCGACGAAGTCTTCTTCGCGCGCGCCGCCGCCGATGCGCGGGTTGTACGTCTTCTCCTCGCCGATCGTGCTCGCCGTGCGGCCTTCGTAGTCGTGCGCGGGATAGACCATCGTCGCGTCGGGGAGCGAGAAGAGCTGATCGCGGATCGACCGATAGAGAACGTGTGCGTTCCCGGACTGGAAATCGGTGCGGCCCGCGCCGCGAACGAGGAGCGCGTCGCCGGTGAAGACGAGCCCGTGCTCGCGCGCGACGAGCGACGTGCATCCGTTCGTGTGGCCGGGCGTCGCGCGAACGTCGAGCACGTGCTCGCCGAAGCGAAGCTCGCCGCCATGCGTGAGCGCGACGTCGACGTTGGTCGCGCCGTACGCGGGAGAGAGCGCGATGCGACTGCCGAGCGCGTGCTTCATGAGCCACGCGCCCGTGACGTGATCGGCGTGACAGTGCGTGTCGATCGTCATGACGAGCTTCAAGCCGAGCTCGCGCACGAGCGCTGCATCACGCGCGTGCTGCTCGAAGACGGGATCGATCACGACGGCTTCGCGCGTGCGGTCGTCCGCGAGCAAGTACGTGTACGTGCTCGAGCTCGCGTCGAAGAGCTGGCGGAAGATCATGGCTTCTCGATGCGGCCGGTGGCGTGCTTGGCGAAGCGGCCCTCCGCGCGCGGATGAACCGGGTCGTCGCTCGCGAACGGCCAACCGCCGAATCGCGTCTTGCGATAATCGGTCATCGCGCGCTCGATCTCGGCGCGCGAGCTCATCACGAACGGACCGTGTTGCACGACGGGCTCGCCGATGGGACGACCCTGAAGAAGGAGAAGCTCGACCTCCGTGTCGCCCGCTTCGATCTCGACGGGCACGTCGGGCTTCACGACGAGCGCGCCGTGATTGGTCGCGTCGTGCTCGCCGACGCGAACCGAATCGCCCGCGAAGAAATACAACACGCGCACGGCTTCCGGATTTTTCGCGGGCGGCATCGTCCACTTCGCGTGCGCGTCCATTCGCACGCACCAAATCGCGACGTCCGCTTCTTCGCGCGCGGCCCACGAGCTCGGCGGTGGCGCGAGCGCCGTCTTCCCATCGAGCGAGCCCGCGACGATGGTCACATCGGTTTTCTTTTCGCCGTCCTCGAACGTGACGCGCGGAATCTGGTCCGCCCAGAGCATCGTGAAGTACGGCTCGACCATCTTGTCCTTCGCGGGGAGGTTGAGCCAAATCTGGAAGAGCTCGACGGGGTTCGGCTGCTTCTCGTCGAGCAGCGGAAACATCTCCGAGTGCACGATGCCGCCGCCCGCGGTGAGCCACTGCACGTCGCCGCGACCGAAGCGCGCCGTCGCGCCGAGCGAATCGGAGTGATCGATGAACCCGCGACGCGCGATCGTCACCGTCTCGAACCCGCGGTGCGGGTGCTGCGGGAAGCCTGGTACAATGTTACCATGGTACATTCGCCAGCCGTCTTTCCCCTCGAAATCCATGCCGATGTTGCGGCCGGCGAGGGAAGCGGCGGGGCCGAGCTTGTCGTTGCCCGCGGGGTATTTGTCGTCGTGGTGGACGCAGAAGAGGAACGGGTCGGCCGTCACCCACGGAAATCCGAGCGGGAGCGTTTCGAGAACGACGCGCATGCGCGAAGCATAAGCACGATTCATGGACGTTCGAGAACCTCGAATGCGCCGATGTCCGCGCGTGGCGCGTAGCCGAGCTCCGAAAAGTACGACGCCGAGTCAGCGCCGCTCGCGGCGGACTTCACGCTCACGACGAAGCGCGGCCTGATGCGTACGAGGTCTTCGCGATCGCGCGCGAGCCATTCATCGCGTCGATAGGCGCGCGTCGGCATCGTGAGAAACGTCGTCCAGAAGAAGCGGCCGCCGTAGCTCATGCCGGTGAGCGCGTAGATTTGTGGCTCGAAGCCGCGCACGGCGACGCGGTCGCCGGGTGATGCGTGCGCGGTGAGCCAATCGGCGACGGCGACGTCGTCGCGGTAGTTGAACGCGAGCACGTCGATCCGAAAGAACGAATGAAACGCTTCGTCGGATGTCCGATGCAAGCGATGAAGCACCACTTGCTTCGCCGCGCGGATCCAAATGAACTCCGAGTCGTACGAAAGGAAGAAGAGGAATGTTGCGTTCGCGACGAGGATCGCCGGGCTGCGCCACGCAGGCCACCCGCGCGCGCGACCGTACGCCGTGAGTCTCTCGGCGATGGCCGCCGCCGCGAGCGAGGCGGGCGCGATCAAGAGCCCAAGATGATAGCGATAGAACTTCCCTTGCATCGCGACGGCGAGGACGACCGCCACGGCGAGGCCGATGGCGGTTTGCAGGATCGTTTGCCTCTCGTGGTCGGCGCTTCGGCGCGCGCGCCACCATGAAGCAATCGTCGCGAACGCGAGGATCGTCGAAAGTGGGTTGCCGATGCGCCCCGCGTCGAGCGCGCGCCAAAGGAACTCGGGCGTGTCGTCCGTTGCGCGCTCGTTGCGCACGTAGTGGCCATTGGCTCCGACGAGCACGTCGAACAAGTCGTGCGAGCCGCCCTTCATCGCGAAGTACGAAAGAACGAGAACCCATGGAACCGCCGCGCTCGCGAGGAATGCAAGCCGGTGCCGAGCTCGCGCTGCGCAAACGAAAACGAGCCACATCGCAGGCGGCTTGAACACGAGCGCGACGCCGCACAATAGACCGCTCGAGCACGCGGCCATCTTCTCTCGCTGGACGCGCTGCGCGACGGCGAGCGCCGCAAGGATGCTCGCGGCAACCCATATCTCGCATTGCGCGGTATTCCAGTAATCGAAAGAACCGAAGTAGAGAATCGCCGCGACGAGCGTCGCGATCGCACAGGTCTCGATCGCGAACCGCCGTGACTTCGGCGTTGCAGCGAGCGCCGCGCATACGCCACAAAAGAGGACGGCGAGGAAATCGAAGATGCGAATGCTCCACATCGCATCGCCGAAGAGCGCCGATGCGATCGCGTGCACCATGAAGATGCCTGGCGTCTTCTGTTCGAACACGTCGCGATACGGCAGCGCGCCGTGGAGCCATTCACGGCCGACGTAGTGATAGAGCCCCTGATCGCGTCCGAATGGAAAGTCCATCGTCGGCGCTGCGAGCACGATCGCGAGAACGAACGCGATCACGATGACGGCGCGACGTCGCACGCGCGCACTCTAACGCGCTTCGGCGCTCGGAGGCCGCCGTCATTGCGTCCCGGTCGCTCGGCGTCACCGATCGGCTTGCCGACGAGCTCAATCCGCCGCAGCGTCACGCACCGGAGCATCCTTGTTGCGCGACGCGTATGCGTCGTATCCCGTCACGACGGCTTTGAACATCAAGTCGCCGATGAGCGCCGAGCCGGGCGGCGAGGGATGCGTCAAATCGCTATTGGCCAATCCCTTCTTCACCCACTTGCCCATCGAGCCTTTGCCGCCCATCGCGCGCCACGTGTTCCAAAAAGCGACTTCGTGCGCCTTCGCGATTTCATGCTGTAGCTCGACGAGCCGCACGATCACTTTGCTCGATCGATAATTGCCGTCTTCGTCTTTCTCTGCGCGGTCGAGCGGCGCGGCAACGAGGATCGACGCGCCCGGCGCGCCCGCTTTGATCTTGTCGATGAGGTCGCCGAGGAACTTGCGATATTGCGGCTCGTTCACGCCGCCGTCTTCGCTCTCGTTGGTTCCATATTGAACGACGATGAGCGACGGCTCGCGCAGCGCGAATTGCTCTTTCCAGTGGTCGGCGTTCATCGATTGCCACAGCGACGCGCGCCCGCCGAGCGCGCCGAGCGCGTCGTACGCGACGCCCGGCCCTTGTCGCTCCATCACGACGCCGAACATGCGCACGTCACCGCCGCCGAGCGTGCGAACCGTCATCGAGCCAGGCCCATCGGGAATCGAGATGCTTGCTTTGCGCGAAACGGGCGTCTCGCCGCGCGTCGACACGCGCACGGGCGGTTGATCTTTGACTTCCATTTGGAAATCGCCGCCGCCCGGCTGCTCGAGATAATAAACGTCGAATCGCGATACGTTCCGACCGTAGAGACCAGCCGGCAACGTGCTGAACGTCGCAGTCGCGGTGGCGGCGGTGTGAAACGAAACGCCGCCAAGCCCGTAGAATCCGTCGCGCGTGAGCGGGCCCGTGATGCGGCTCATCGACCAGTCGCCGCTCGCGCGGTGGCCGACGTCGTTGTGAAAATACCACTCCCACGGATTCGCGATCAGGAGCCAACCGTGTCCCACGTCGCCGAAGCGCTCTTGCATGCGCCGGCGCATCGTCCCCGAGATGTAGTCGCTCGCGACGACCGAATCGCCGTAATGGAGAATGCGCGTGACCGCGCCTTTGTCGCCGCGGATCGTGCTCGCAAGATGCTTGTAGAATGCATCCATCGCGCTGGCCGCATCTTCGATGGCGACGGACCCAGCGGCCTTCGCGAGCTCTTCGGCGTCGAGCGGGACGCGGTTGTCCTCGGGAAGCGCGTTCGTGATGGTCGCGTTGTTCTCGGTCTCGTGGAGCTTCGCTTCGCCGACGGTCGTGACGGGCGGCGGCACGACGCGCGCCTCCGTCAACGCGTACTCCTCGGTGTGATCCCACGGCGCGTGCACGACGCGAAAACGCCGGAGCTTCGGCGATGCGTACGGCATGGTGAGTGCCGCGACCATCACGAGGAGCACGCGCGTCGTTTTGTTCACAATCAAAACGCGTACGTGACGGTCGTGCCGAAGAAGAACGACAGCCAGTGCGTCGTCACGCCTTCGACCGCGATGCCGGGAACGTGGCCGTTGGTGAACGCATAACGAAACGACGGGAGGTTGAGCTCGATCGTCAAGTGACCGAGATCGATCGCGGCGCCGATGAGATCCGCGCGGAGCTCGAAGAACACGTCGTTGAACGTGTTCGCTCCGCCCGCAATGAACCCGATACCCGCGCGCAGCGGATACACGATGGCGCCACTGTTCGGTAGCTCGGCGAGCTGCAGGCGATATCCGTAGGTCGCGTTCATCTCGAACGCGGGACCGCCCGCGACGTTGAAGTCCCACACGTACGTGCCCGGCGCGATCTCGACAGCGATCTCGTGGCGATCGATCGTGACGCCGCCGCGCAGCGCGACGAGCAGCGCCGGATCCGCTCCCGATCCCCAAAGCGATCCTTGCGACGCCGTGTACCCGCCGTTGAGCACGCCGAGCGCGAGCGTCAACCCGACGAACGGGTGCATGCCGTGGCGATCGAACTTGAGCCACGCGTCGATTCCTTCGGCGGGCGGATTCGTCTCGGGTGGTGGAGGAGGAGGCGGCGGCGGAGGCGGAGTCTGAGTCTCAGTCGGGGGCGGGGGCGGAGGCGGAGGCGGAGTTTGGGTTTGTGTTGGTGGAGGTGGTGGCGGCGGCGGGCGTTGCGTCGTGGTTGGTGGTGGAGGCGGAGGCGGCGGACGTTGCGTCGTGGTTGGTGGCGGAGGCGGAGGGGGCGGCGGGCGTTGTGTGACCGTGGGTTGAGGCTGCGCGGTGTCCGCGACGCACACGTTCGAGATGCACTTCAGGCCCTTCTTGCAGTCGGCGCGCGCGCGACACGATTCGCCGGCGCCACCGAGCGAGTCTTCGTCGGCGAGCGCCGCAGTCGCACCGAAAAGCGCGACGAAAACGAGCGCGAGAGCGTGGAGTCTCATGGCAGCGCGGGACGGTTGCGTCATGACGAGTGGAGCGTATCCTCGAATCGTGCGCAAGATACTCCTCTTGTTCGCGCCGCTTGGGGCTTGGGCCTCGTACGCGTGCGGAAACGGATTTCCCGATCCTCACCGTCGATGCGAGCACTCCTGAAGACGTCGCCGTCGAAGTGGCGCCGCCCGTCGACGTGAAGACCGAGCCGAAGCCCGCGTGCGATCCCGCGAAGCCGTTTCAAGCGCCGGTGCAGCTCACGGGCGCGTTTCTCTCGACGGGTCTCGAGTACGCGCCGTCGTTCTCCGCCGACGAGCTCACGATGTATTTCACGAGCGGTCGCCCGTACGCGGACGGCAGCATCACGACACAAGTCCACATCTACTCCGCGACGCGCCCGAGCATCGGCGCGTCGTTCGACAACCCCGTTCCCATCGACGCGCTCAACGGACCGACGAACGACTCCGATCCGTTCCTCACGCCCGACGGGCTCACGATGTACTTCCAATCGGATCGCAACGCCGATCCGGGCGACATCTTCTTCGCGACGCGACCCTCGGTGGGCAGCACGTTCGGCGCGCCGCAGGCGATCACGGCCGTCAACACGACCGACGACGACACGCAGCCGATCGTCGACGGATCCGGCGCGCTCTGGTTCGCGTCGAGCCGCGCGACCGGAACGGGCAACCTCGACATTTATCGCGCGGCGCCGCAAACCGGATCGTTCGGGACGCCCGCCGAAGAGGTCGAGCTCGACTCGCCCGATGACGATTGGTCGCCGACGATCACCGCCGACGCGCTCACGATCTACTTCGCGTCGAAGCGCACGGGCGGGCTCGGCAACGACGACATCTGGATCGCGAAGCGCACGTCGTCGTCGCTTCCGTTCACCGCGCCGCAAAACGTCGCCGAGCTGAACTCGCCGGAGTTCGAGCTCCCGCACTGGCTCTCCGCCGACGGCTGCCGCATCTACCTCTCGAAGAGCAACGCGGCGACGTACGCGCTGTACGTGGCGACGAAACCGCAATAAAACGCGTGCGTGCTCGACATCGCCTTCATTCGTGAAAACCCGGACGCGGTTCGCGCCGCGATCCAAAACAAACGCTTCGATCTGAACCTCGACGAGTTGCTCGATGCCGATCGCGCGCGCCGGGAAATCATCGCGAAGCTCGAGGCGACGCGAAAGCGCAAGAACGACGTCGCACAGTCGATCCCGAAGGCTTCGAAAGAAGAACGCCCCAAGCTCATCGAAGAAGGAAAGACGATCAAGACGGAGATCGAGTCGCTCGAGCCGAGGCTCGCCGACGCGCAGAAAAAATTCGACGACCTCATGCTCCGCGTGCCGAGCGTGCCGCGGCCCGAGGTGCCGATCGGAAAAGGCGAGGAAGACAACGTCGAGATCCGCAAAGTCGGAACGCCGCGCGCGTTCGACTGGGCGCCGAAGGATCACGTCGAGCTGATGACGAACCTCGGCATGGTGAACTGGGACGGCCCGCGAAAATTCGCCGGCGGTCGCGCGTACGCGCTCACCGGTTACGGCGCGCTGCTCGAGCTCGCCGTCACGCGCCTCACCGTCGACGTGCTCATGTCGCGCGGCCTCGAGATCGTCGTGCCGCCCGTGATCGTCAAAGAGCGCGCGCTCCAGGGCACGGGATTTTTCCCGCTCGGCCGAGAAGAGGCGTACGCGATCACCGCCGACGAGCTCTTCCTCGTCGGCACGAGCGAGGTCTCGCTCGTGTGCCTCCACTGCGACGACACGCTCGATGGTACCAAGTTACCACTCCGATACGCGGGGATTTCCGCCTGTTTTCGCCGCGAGGCGGGCGCGCACGGCAAAGACACGCGCGGCCTCTATCGCGTTCACCAATTCACGAAGGTCGAGCAAGTCGTCTTCTGTTTGCCCGACGAAGCCGTCGCGGAGAAAGAGCATTACGCGCTCCTCGGCAACGCCGAAGCGGTGCTCGAGAAATTGGAGATCCCGTATCGCGTAGCGATCGCGTGCACGGGCGAGATCGGTCTCGGGCAAACGCGCAAGCACGAGATCGAATCATGGATGCCGAGCCGCAAGGCGTACTCGGAGACGCACTCGTGCTCGACGCTCGGCGACTTCCAAGCGCGCCGCTCGAACATCCGTGTCCGGCTCGCCGACGGCACGCTCTCGTATCCGTACACGCTCAACAACACCGCGATCGCGAGCCCGCGCATTTTGATTCCGCTCCTCGAGAATCACCAAAACGAAGACGGCTCGGTCACGATCCCGAAGGCGCTTCGCCCGTACATGAACGGGATGGAACGCATCGCGCGCAAGGCGTGACCATCCTACCCGTGGTAGGATAACGGCATGAGCGCGAAGAAGGTATCCATCACGGTGGAGAGCGAGGTTCTCGACGCGGTCATGAAGCTCGTGCGTGCGCGCAGCACGACGCTGAGCGAGTTCACGACGACCACCCTCGCACGCGAAGTTCGCCTCGAGCGCTTGGGCGGCGCGCTGCGCGATTTCGAGCATGAGCACGGGCCGATTCCCGCGGCCGAGCGCTCACGCGCACGAACCAAGATCGCTCGCTCGCAACGCAAATCGCGACGCCGCGCAGCTTGATGGCACGATACGTTCTCGACACCGGCGTTCTCGTTGGGTTCGAGCGCGGCAAGCACGGCGTCGCCGCGGTGCTCGACGAGCTTCGTTTGGCGCGAGCGGATCTGATCGTGCCGACAGTCGTGGTTGCGGAGGCATGGCGTGGTGGGAGGCGCAGTGCGCGCATCGCTCGCCTCGTCTCGGCGTGCGTGGTTCAGCCGCTCGGTGAGCGCGTCGCGCGCCTTGCCGGCGAAGCATGTGCGGTCGTTCGAGGCGCGACCACCATCGACGCCGTCGTCGCGGCGTCCGCATTCGACCTTCGATGCGCTCTCGTCACCGGCGACGTCGACATGCGCGCGCTTGCGAGCCACTTCGGCGCGCTCGCGATCATCGACGTGTGAGTCGCGCACGGCGTCGCGTTCGAGTCGATCCACGAAGCGCGCTCGCGCAACCCCGAGCGATCCGCGCTGGCTCCTCCGGTTCGGGGAAGGCGAGAAGGGCGACGAGCTCGTGCGCCCGATCAACAACTACGATTATTGGATCATCACGGCGAGTCACCCGTGGGTCGACAGCGCCCTCATCCAAGAAGCACGACGCAAGTACGACATCGTCGATGCGAGCGAGTGGCTCGACCTGCAGCGTCGGCCGTGAGGCGTGATCAGAGACACGCCCCTGTCGTGATGTTGGTCGTCGTCGTGCCGGCCTCGTTGAGCGCGCGAACTGGCACGCATGTCTTCGTTCCGCATTCGCCCGTGTTGGCGCACGAGACGAACTCGTTGCTGCACAGAGACTCACAAGCTGTTCCGCCGAAATTCGCGACGACCGGATAGGGGCACACGTTCATTTCGACGACGCCCCGCCCACAACACACGAGCCCCGCGTCGCCGCACTCCGTGACACTGTAACAAGCGATGTCGAGCACGCCGCCGTCGCAGGAGGCTGCGCACGAGTTGACGTTCGTCGCCGTGTTCATGCAGCAATGCTCGCCGAGGTTGCAGTGGTTGCCCGTGACCGCGCCGACGCAAAACGGGCCCTTGCCGTTTGGCTGGAAGAGCGGTGGCGTTGGTTGACAGTTCACGTCCGAGCCTGCATCGCTCGCGACATCGCCGCCCGAGTCGCTCGGCGCAACATCGTTCGAGGCGTCCGAAGTGGTCGCGTCGGTTGCGGCGTCTGGTGGCGGTGTCGTCGAATCGCCGACGCAACGCACGAGCACGAGCGGTGCACCGAGAAACAAGACAACGCCCAGTCGAGCGGAGTTCATTGCTGCAGTCTGCCGAACCACCACGAAAATGTCGACACGCGGCGTTGTATTCACTTCGTGCCGTGCCGGCGGTGCGCGCGAGCCTCTGGTAACTTGGTAACATCGACGACGAGCGAGAAAAACAGCGAGAAGAGTCGCCTGTACGTCTCGTGATCGGGCGCGAGCGTCGGCATCGTGCGCGAGAGCGTCTTCGCCGCGCCGTCGTGGACGACCTTCTTCGCCATGTCGAACGCTTCCATGCGCGAAGAGAAATCCGACTTGGGATCGTGCGTGTGCATCTTGCGAATGATCGCGAGGTACTCCTCGACGTGCGGCCGCAAGTCCGTCGCTTGCACCTCGAACGTGCGACGCGTCGCGCCGGCGGCGTCGAACGTCGCGCATACGAGCGCGCGCGCGTCGTAGCTCACGTGGAGAAGATGATCGTCGTCCTCGCCGAGCCGCGCGTCGTCCACCAAATCGACGATCGACACGCGCCAATCGTCGCGCCGGAGCTTCGGCGCGCTCGACCAGAGCGCGTCGTCGATCCGAATGGTCTTGATCAAGACTTCTTTTTCTTCGCCTTCACCGAGTGACGGACCAAAACGAGCGAGCCCTTGCTGCCGGGGACTGCGCCTTCGACGAGCAAAAGATTTTTCTCCGGGATGATCTTCGCGACCTTGAGGTTCAAGATCGAGAGCTTCTCGTCGCCGTAGTGGCCCGGCATCTTCAAGTTCGGGAGCGTGCGGCCCGGCGTCATGTTCGTACCGATCGATCCGCCGTGGCGGCGGTACTCGTGCGTGCCGTGCGTTTGCACGAAGCCCGCGAACGCCCAGCGGCGAACGACGCCGGTGAACCCGCGGCCGCGCGTCGTGCCTTGCGCGTCGACTTTTTGATCCGTCTGGAAGATCTCGTCGAGCTTGAGCGTCTGACCGGGCTCGAATTTCGCGACGTAGTCCGCCGGAACGCGGAGCTCCTTCACGACCTTCTTCGGCGTCGTGTTGGCGTCTTTGAAGAGGCTCTTCTTCTCGGGCTTGCTCGCCTTGTACTGGCCCGCGCGCGATTTCGTCGTGTGCTTCTCTTTGCGCTCGCCGAGGCCGAGGATGAGAGCCGAGTAGCCGTCACGCTCGGGCGTGCGCTTGCCGAGCACGGTGATGGGACCTGCCTCGATCACCGTGACGCGACGAACGGTTCCGTCTTCGCGGAACAGCTGCATGTTGCCGAGCTTGTACCCGTACACACCGGGATTCTGATTCATGGGAAAAACCTCCGTCCTCGGGGCCGTCCTTGCGGAGCGATGTCAGAAGAATCGACTGCGGCCTTTTGGAGAGCGCGGGTAATTAGCCCAATCAGCCAAGGCGCGCAAGCAAGTCACGCACGCCGTGGAGGTGACGTTTGGCCGAGATTTCAGCCTGAAAAACGCCCGCGATGTTCCCCGCTTTGTCGATGACGTACGTCACGCGCGCGCTCTTTCCGGTGAGCTTCGAGAACATGTTCGATGCTTCGTAGCGTTTCGAGAGGGCTTTCTCGGTGTCCGCGACGAGGCTGAACTGTACGCCGTGCTCTTTGCGGAAGCGCTCGTGCGTCGCGTCGTCGTCCACCGACACGCCGATGACCTCGGTGTCCTTCGACGCGAGATCGTCGTACATGTCACGAAACCCGCAGGTTTCCCGCGTGCAAACGGCGGTGAAGTCGGCCGGGTAGAAGTAGAGGACGACGTTTTTCTTCCCGCGAAAATCACCGAGCTTGAGAGCTCGCCCGTCGCTCGAGGTGACTTCGAAATCGGGTGCAACGCCACCAGCGCGGAGGGTCATCGCCGCTACGATGACACGGATCGCGCCTGCGTTTCACGTCCGTCGCCGTCTCGGCGTGCGTTGACAGAGAGGGGTCCGAGTGCTTTAAGCCTGCGCCCTCAACCGCCCCGCCTCTTTGGAGAACGCCCCGATGCACACGCAAAGCAAGATCGACGAGCTCGAGCGCGAGCAATTGCGCACGAACCTCCCGGATTTTCGCGTGGGCGACACCGTGCGCGTCCACTACAAAATCGTCGAGGGCGACAAGGACCGCATCCAGGTCTTCCAAGGCGTCGTCGTGAAGCGCCAGCGCGCAGGCGCGCGCAGCACGTTCACCGTGCGCAAAGTGAGCTTCAACGTCGGCGTGGAGCGCGTGTTCCTCACGCACTCGCCGCGCATCGACAAAGTGGAAGTGCTCTCGAAGGGCGTCGTGCGCCGCGCACGCCTCTTCTACTTGCGCGATCTCGCCGGCAAAGCAGCGCGCGTCCGCGATCAAAAAGACGCGTGAGTCTCATCGGTCTCATCGCGCGACCAAGCCTGGTCGCGCGAGGAGCTCGATTTCTTCGAGACTACTCCGCCGGCTTTGGGCGGCGGGCCGAGTTGGATGCGCTCGCCGAGGTACGCGCCGATCAGCGTGAAGAGCACGCCGATGCCCGCCATGATGATGTAGAGGAAGCTCGGCATGCGACGCACCGTCTGATTCTCGACGAGCTGATACGTCGTCGGGATCGCGACGATGAAGCTCGCGACGACCGGCTCGATGAACGTGCGGCCCGGCGAGATCATGCCGACGAGCAAACCGCCGACGAACCACACCGGAATGCAGAGGGCCATGCCGTTCGAGCCCTCGAAATCGAGCGCGGGAATCACCATCGGCAAACCGAAGACGAGCGCGGCGGTGAGGACGCCTTGCACGACGAGCGCGATGCCCATCCACGTGAGGCTCACGCCTTCTTGCTGGTAGCGACGCTCGAGCTCTTCCTCGCGCGTGCGCTTGACCGTGCCGAGCGCTTCGATTTTCGAGCCGCAGGAGACGCAACGCGTGCTGCCGGGCGGGTTCGTTTTGTAACCACAAGTCGGGCAGACGACGTTCTGGGCCATGTAAAAGGGAAGGGTAATCCCGGGAACCTCGGCGAAGCAAGCGTGTCTAGCCCGGTGTAAGCTGCCCTCCATCCCGTTCGCACATGAGCTCCTCCGAAGCCACCCAAGCCGAGATTGTCGGCCTTTCCGAGAAGGAAGGGGTCGATCCCGAGCTTTTGCAGCTCCCCGACCCGCCCCGGCGGGAGCGGCGGTCGACGCTTTTGCTGATGGCCGTGGCGGCTCTCGCATCGGCGGCGATGGCGGCTTCGCTCACGCGTGACGCGGCGTATGCCCTTCGGCCCGCGGCGGCGACCGACTTGGGCGATCTCGCGAAGGTCGAGCCGGCCGCGTTCGTCTCGAACTCGTTCGTCTCCGCGACGGGTCAGCTCGGCGGCGCGGGATCGATTCGCTACGAGCGTCCGTTCGAGAGCGACTCGTATCGCATTGCTTCGGTCGCCGGTCGCCCCTCGATTTGGGTCGAGCTTCGCGTGCCGAATGGCGCCGAGTCGAATCGCTTCGTCCCGAAGTCGGAGTTCTCCGGCCGCCTCGTTCGATTCTCCGAGGTCGGGCTTCGTCATCGCGGGCTTCGTTCGGCGATCGAGGATCGAACGGGTCAGAAGGTGCCGGACGACGCGTATCTCATCGTCGACGGTCAATCGCCGGAAGGCGCGCGCGCGTTCGCGTTCTTGTGGGCGATGTTCATCGGCTTCGCCGTGTGGAACATCGTGACGATCGCGCGGCTCGTTCGAAAAGTGAAGTAGCTCTCACTCCGCCGGGGTCGGGTCGGCGACGGGCGCTTGTGGTTTGGGCGCGAGCGCCGCGCGGATCTTGTCGCGCAGCGCGCGGAGCGTGTCGCGTGACAACCACGCGAGACAAGCGGCGCACGCGAGCCACGCGAGCGCGAGCATCGCGAGACCCGTGTCGGTGATGTACCAAACGACCGGCGAGAACGCGCGGGACGGCGTGACGAGCTGGCGCGACGCGTAAGACGCGTGCGCATAACCCGGCATCGAGAGCGCGACGGGGCGCACGCCATCGACGAGCCCTGCGTGTGCGAGCTGCGCGGGAATCGCGTACTGCGCGACCGCGCCGGCTCCGCCCATCGGGCGCATGGGCTCGTTCTTCTTCGCCTCTTCTTTGTCTTGCTTCATCAACGCCGTTTGATCCTCGGCCATCATCGGCGTGGACGCGGGCAGCATCGTCGAAGCCGCCATCTTGTCCGCGTGGAGCGAAATCATCGACACGCCGAGGACGATGCTCGCGAGCGCCGCGAGCCCGATCGACACGCGACGCGTCGCCTTGCTCATGCGCGCGAGAACCGGCCACACGAGCTTGACCACACCGACGCCGAGCGCGACCGCGAAGAGCGGCTTGCTCACGAACCAAAGGCCGAACACCGTCGCTGCGCCGAGCGAGCGCTTCTTCCACCCGCGCAGTGCGAGCGCCGATGCGAGCGCGGAGAGCGCGAGCGCGACTCCATCGCTCGAAGAAAACGGCCACGACGTTTGCTCGCCGCCGACGACGGCGACGGGATGCAGCGACTCCGGCAACCCGATCGTGATGTCTTCGCTCCCCGTCGCGAGCGGAACGCGCGGGCCCGGCATCGCGATGCGACCGAAGAAGGACCCGATCGAAGTCTGCGCGAGCGATTGCACCGTCACGGTGTGCGCGCCCATGCGCATCGGGATCATCAAATCGTCCGAGCCGTCTTTGTGCATCACGCGCTCGGACGCGCCGTCCGTCGCGAGGTAGAGCGGCTTTCCATCAGGTGTAAAATACAAGTAATCGAGGCCGTTGTTGTCGTACGAGAGAACGTCCTGCGCGACGAGGTCGCCCGCGCTCGTGAGGACGAGCGTGCGCGAGTGCGCGCGGATGGTTGCGGCGAGCACGTCGAGGCTCTGGAGGGTTTGGAGCGTGAGGTCGAGGTGTTGACCACGCGTGACGAGGTAGAGGCGCGAGTTCGGTTCCTTGCGCGCGATGGGCGACTCGCTCACGTCGTGTTGTTTCGCGTCGCCCGTCGCGACGACGCGGTGCTCGGCGTCGCTCTCGAGGAGCCACCACTCGAACGCCGCGCGCGGATCCGGCGAGAAAGACGCAACGTTCGCGATCGTCCCCGTCACGGTGACGACGGCGGATTTGCCCACGGTCGGGAGCACGAGGTCCTCGCTCTCGACGCGCCAGCCCGTGACGCCTTGCACGTCGAGCACGCGCTCGCCGTACCGTAGCGGCAAGCGAATGAGCCCGAGGTCCGTTCCCGATTGCGCGGTGACGCGATATTCGAACTCGATGTTCTTTCCGACGCGAAGCGCGCGCGCGATCGAGAACACGGGCGGTTGCGCGGGCGGGGCATCGCCTTCGACGTCGAAGTGGAGCTGCGTGCCGGCCACGGCGGTGAGGTGCGCGCCTTCGGTGACGTGACCGCCCTTCACGTCGGTGTCGAGCGCGTTGAGCGGTCCGACGATGGTGAGCGCGCGATCGTCCGACAAGACGACCTTGCCTCGAACGACGAAGCGCGCCGCGTCGGTGTGCACGTAGTAGTGACCCTCCTCGAAGCCGATCGTCGCGTGCGCGCCGTTCTCGGTCACGTCCTCGAGACGAACTTGCGCCGCGGGTCCGAAGAGCGGGATCTCGTAGGTGCCCTTGTGGAGCACTTGGCCCGACACTTCGAAGTCGAGCTTCCCTTTGTCGATCGCGCCGCTGAGCTTCATGCGATCGAGGATCCAACAGTGATCGCTGCAAGCGTCCTCGGCGGGCTTGATCAAATTGGCGAGCTCGGTGAGGTCGGACGTCAGCGATCCGCTGCCGCCGCCTACGACAATGGGCGTCCGCGCCATCACGGGCGCCGCCACAGTCATCCCCACGAGACAAAATAGACCGACGAATGCGCTTCGCATCCCCGCTTTACGCGCTAGTCGGGCTGAAGATCTAAAGCCTAAAGCCCAATTCTCGTCATCGGATGCAAACGGACCGGGTCGCGCTCCGCCGCGCAGCCGGGGACCGTGGCGGAGCAGCGGGCTTTGATCGCGGAGCCGTCGTCGGCTGTGCGGCGCGCGAGCCACGCTTCTTTGGCGCGGCGCACGAGGTCCGAGTCGTGTGAGAGCGATTCGAGCGACAGCGCTTGGACGCGAAGCGCGGATTCGTCGCGCGGTTGGAGGAGGAGCACGTCGCGCGAGGCTTGGAGCGCGAACGCCGGCATGCTCGCGCTCCCGAGCGCGACGGTGAGCTCGGCGGCGAGGCCATCGTCGCGCGGCGCGGCCATCGCGGCGGCGCAGAAGTACGGGACGGCTTCGTCGTCGCGCCAAGTGGACGCGAGCGCCTCGCCGCGCACGCGATCGAAGAACGGATGGGCGCCGATTTGTTTCTCCGCGTCGGCGACGTGCGCGAGCGCCTCCGTCACGCGACCTTGCTTCGCGTCGAGCGCGCCGAGGAGGCTCGAGGTCATCGCGCGCTCGGTCGCGTTGCGTGCTGCGGTCTCGGCGATCGCGAGCGGCGCGCGTGCTTCGTCGAGTCGCTCGCCGAGGACGTGCATCGCGCCTTGCGCCCACGCGTAGGCGCGATCGAAATCGCGCGACGTGTCGCGCGCGGGCGCGCCGGGCCCGAGCTCGGCGGACGATTCGCCGATGTTCAAGATGGGTTGCAGTTTGCACGCATCGAGTCGCTTCGCGAACGCGTAGTTCTTCTCGAAGCCATCGTCGAACGCGCGTGCCTCGTCGGATTTCGCCGCGGCGCACGTCGCCTCTTGGACCGCGAGGCTTCGCGATCTGTGGCGAAGCTTCGCGACGAGCTTGATGGGCATCGCGGCGCCTTTCGGAACGTCGAGCGCGTACTCGACGATCTCCGCGTCGCGCGGCGCGATGGTGTGGTTCACGACGGTCGCGCGGAATTTCTCCGTCTCGCGCGCGAGCACCGGTTTTCCCGCGTCGTCGAGGAGCACCGCGCGAAGCACGTGCGTGCCGGGCGAGAACGTCGGCTCGCCTTTTTCGTGCGCGTCGCCCGCGGACGCAATGAGCTTTCCGCGCGCGTCGAACGCCGAGACCTCGAGCCACGTGTCTTGCGCGTCGAGCGTTCCGCCGGGAAAGCGATGACCGACGCCGACGTTCTTGATCGCGACGGTCGCCGTGACGCGCTCGCCCGCGATGCTCGTCGCGCTCGGCAGCATCACGGCTTCGCCTTCACCGACGCGCGCTGCGACGACATCGACCGTGATCGCCTTCGAGATGAGCTGCCGCATGCGCTCGACTTGCTCGGCGTCGCCGCGCATCGACGCGAGCCACGTGTGCCCGCCGAGAAATCTGTGCGACGTGATCTTGCCGTTCTTCGCCGCCGCGTCGCCGAGCTTCGCGTCTTCCTTCGGCATGTGGCATCCGCGGCAGTCGCTCGGCGCGACGTTCTCGTCGACGCGCTCGCCCATGCTCCCGGCGAACGCCGAGCGCATCCACGGCGTGCCTTCGTCTTGTCCCATCAAGTGGTGCGCGTTGCCGCTGCCTTCGTCGAGGAACACGCGGTGGCATCCGATGCAGAGACCCGCGGTGCGGAGCGGCGCGGGCGTCGCGGCGATCTTGTGCCTCGCGACGCTCTCCGCGTCGCCGTCTTTCGGCAGCTCGATGGGCGCGATGCGGAGATCGAGGCTTCCGTTGCCGTCTTTGCGCGCGTGCGTCGCGCCGTGACACGTGCGGCACGTCACGCCGGAGAACGCGCGGAGATCATCCGTCGGAACGTCGTGGTCCATCATGCCGTCGACCATGAGCGACGGATCGTGGCAGCCGCCACAAAAACGGCTCTTCTCGTTTCCGCGCTCCTTGCGAAATCGCAGAACCGACGCGCGATAAATCGGGTTGTCGAACGAAGCGAAGAAATGCGCGCTCGTCTTCCATTGCTCCGCGACGTCGCTGTGGCACGTCGCGCACGTGTCGACGTCCGATGGCGAGACGCTCGGGTCGCGCTCGGTGATGCGCATCTGCGATGGCGTGAGCGTCGTGTCCTCGGGGATGAGCGCGGAGAGCGCGAGCGTGCGCGCCTCGGGTGCGTCCGTCGCGGAGGCGGCGGCGCAACCGAGCACACACACGAGCGCGAGCCACGCGGGGCGCATCACGCGCTCGTCTTCTTCGAGCGACGGCGCGCGGCGAAGATCACGACGGGAACGAGGATCGCCGCGGCTGCGGGCGACGTGTCGTCTGCAGTCGCGCATCCCGCGCATCCGCCCGATGCAGTCGGTGCGGCGTTCGCCGACGCCGATGGCGCCGCTGAAATCACGGCGGGCGGCGCGCTCTTCAAAAATCCGATCTCGGGGACGTCGTTCTTCACGAAGGACGCGAGCTGCACGCCGTCGCGCTTCGCGAACGCGAGGTTCGTCGCCGACTTCGGCGACTCGTACGTGTGACCGGCCGGAGGTCCACCCCATATTCCACGATGCGGATTCTCGCACTCGATGGCGCCTTCCCACGGATGGCGAATCACGTAGCGCGCTTGAAAATTGTTGTACGACGCAGCGACCGCGCCGTGCTCGATGTTCCCGCTCTGCGCGTAGAACTCGCGACCGCCGACGATCGCGGGCGCCGATCGAAACACGAGGTCCGCGCCGAGCGTCGCTTTGTCGTAGCGCGTGTGGAGTCGCGTGAGCGTGAAGCCGCCGCCGAAGTAATACGGTTGTTGCTGCTGCGGCGCGGGGAGCGCGTCGGCGCCGAGCGTCGCGAAGTCTTGCGCAGAGAGCGCGGGGCCCGGACACGGATCGCACGAGCTCGCGTCCCACGAATATTCGGTGACGACGGCGCCGGGATTTTTCTTCGCCGTCTCGTCGAAGAGGTTCGCGTAGAAGCTCCCGAACTCGCTCTTCGTGCGGTCTTCGACGTCGAGGTTCGTCGGGATCGTCACGTTCGGATAATTCGCGAGCTCGTAGCGTTTGCCGCGCGCGAGGATGTGCACGATGAGATCTTGTTTGCCGCCCGAGTTGATGAGGCCGAGTCGCACGGGCAGCTTGAACTGCTCGGCGTCGTAGTGAAATCGAAGCGGCGAGAGCGCGGCTTGACCGTGCTCGTCGAACTTCACTTTTTGCGGATCGACCTTCGCGACGAAGAAGCGCGAGCCCTCGGCGACGTACGGACGCAGGTACGGCTCGGCGCCCGCGGGGATGTTGTACTTCTCCTGTCGAAGCCACGTATCGAGACCGCCGCTGTTCTCGGCGCTGAGGATCACGATCTCGTACTCGCCGACGGTGAACTGCGCTTCGACGCGCACGCCGAGATTCGACGCCGTGGTGGCCATCGGCGCGGCCGCTCCAGCTCCCGCTCTGCGCATCGAGTCGGACTTTTTTTCCTCGCGCTCGAACGCGCAGGGATCTTGCTCCCAATATTCGACGAGGCGCGGCGCATCGAGCTGCTCGAGCTTCGCGAAGACCTCGCGCGGGAGCGTCTTCACGTTCTCTTTCTGCAAGACCGTCGGCACGGGCACGATCATCGCGAATCGATCGGGAGGACCCTCGTAATCGTTCTGCATCGAGAGCACGGTGCGCGTGCCTTCGCGCATGAGCGCGACTTGCGTCGCGTTGTTCACGAGCTGCTTGCCGCTGTCCGAAACGTAGAAGCCGCAGAAGGCGTTCGCGGCTGGCGCGAGCGCGGTGCAAAAGGCGAGCGTGATCCCAACGAACGGAGTGGTGCGCATGAAGTCTCCTTACGAGCGGCGTCGACGAACGATCCCGAGCGCGAGCAGCGCGGCGGAAAAAAGCGCGATCGGAAGAGGCACGCGCGATGGCGTGACGCTGCAACCGCACGCGCCTTTGCTCGGTGCGCTCGCTTGTGCGCTCGCGATCGGCGCGGCCGATGACGACGCGGCGACCGTGAACGGCGCCACGGTCGAGCCTGCCCCAGAGGGCGCACCCGCGTGAGGACCTGAAGCAACAGGAGTTGAAACATGTCACTATCGATGAGTTGACGAAACCTGGTTCCGACCACGGCAGCCTTCGGTTTCGTGCTTTGTGTACCGACGCATTTCGCATTTGCAGGCGATGTACTGCTGAAAGCCCGGCGTGATGAAGCTCAAGTCCCGTGAAGTGCGCATTCAAGAACAGGTTACCGAGATCGAAGCGCTCTTGAGCAAGAAATACGGGTCGCTGCCGCCGTCGAGGTCAGGGCCACCTCGAAGTGTCAGACAGAGCAGCATATCCAGAAGCTTTCGGATCTAGACGATATCAAGGAAGCGATCAACACTTACGCGACCAATCCTGTCAGCGCCGCCGATAAGGGTAAATCTGTCACATCAAGGTTTTCCGCCAAAGAATGCGGGGCGGAAGCGGATGCCAAGTTGAACGGGACGACCTTGACGGTCTCCTCCCCAGCCTGCCCCTTCCGGCCCTGGGTCTGATCCGATCAAGAAGACGGGGACTGCAGCGAAATAACCGGCCTTGCGGGCACTACCTCTGGAATTCAGGAGAAGCCCCTTTAAGGGTAAATGTCCGCATCGATCTCTATCTCCTTCGCGGCTCTTCGCCGCGGAGGACCTTGGTCCATCCGGATATTTCCTCCGGTGCCGTTCGCGAATGAAGACGCTCCGGTCTCACCGGCTTTGTCCGACGTTGAGTACGCGGGATGTCCGCGTGCGCCATCGGAATTTCAGCCATCCCGCTCGTGCAAGAGAAAGACATCAGCGGGTTGCAACAGATCGGCTACCGGGCCTCGTGGCAGGGGACCCAGACCCATTGCTGCTTGGCGGGCATGTTGAAGCCTACGGCGATCCGGTCTGTGCCCAGGTTGCGGATGAAATCGACCTTATCAAATCTAATATGTGGCGTGTAAGCGAAACTCCGCGTATAACATTCCGTTGCCTTCACGATTGGGTTTCGGTTGGCTAGGCTCTAGCGAATTCAATCGCCCGAACGGTGATCTTCATATTGCGCCAATCACCCTTGCAGTGAGGCCATTCAATGAAACTACCAGCTCTAGCAATCTGCCTGGCCTTGGCGTTATCCAGAAATGCCGCGGCCTGTGAGACGGATTCCGACTGCATCGCCATCGAGGCCGCCCGTCGTGGACCCTGGCAGGTTGTCGACTCAGAGAGATCAGGCGTCGCAACGGCAAGCCGAAAATCAAAAACTGAGGCGAACGAAGCAGTGTCCGGCAGCTAGTGACTAGAAGCCTTCGGTCGGTGTCGATCAGCCATTGTCCGGCATCCGCCAGGGCCTGCCTCGCAAATAGTGTCTTGCGAAAGAAGCTAACGACGAGGCGAGCCGGCATCATTGATGAAACCTGGTGGGTTCTTCCGGTATCAGACGGGGATTCATCGAGCATCTGGCCGGGTTGATCTTGGCTTCGGCTCTGACGCGAACCACCTTCACCGGTCGGTCCTTTGCGGGCGGACTCGCATTGCCGCGGCCCTTTCCGCTTTGCTTGGTAGGTATCGATTAGCCTCCTCCTTCTTAAGGTCCTGTGTGGATCAAGAACGTACCGAGAGCGGGGTGGCGTGACGCGCGGTAAAACCTTTGCGACACCACCGATGCTCTCGGCCTGCGCCGGGTCAGGTCGAGAGCTGGGGTGAGTTTTCTACTCCGGGCAGATTGTCAGCAACGGAACGAGAGAGGATTAGCCGATCTGGCAGGCGAAGTCACGCGAACGGAGTGGAGAGGATCCTTGGGAGGCTCGTGGCCAGGGGAGGGGAGACCCACGGCGCCGCAGGTTGACGGGGTCGCGGCGGTTGGCCATGATCCGGTCCGCCTGGTGAAGTGGATGTCGGGCAACGCTGGGGAGCGACCCACGAAGGAATAACCAGGTCGTCCGCTGAGACGATGGTCCGGTGGCCTGGCCGCTCACGATGAGCGGTCAGGTCCGCCGGCCGGTTTTGAGGAAGGAGAGTGGGCGAAGGTTCCGGCTTTGCTGGGTGTGCCCAACGGAGAACACCGGCTCCGCCGCTCTGCGGGACGCCCTCGTCAGGCGGCGTGAGCCTTGAAAACCCCGGGGTCCGGGGCAGAGCCCCGGATGATGCTGGTGCTCCGAGGTTCGACTGTTTCAAGCATCCTTTGTCTCGGAGATCGTCGGGCCGGACTGTCATGAGCAGCGTATATTCATCGCCGTTGGTTTCTCTCCGCCCCCCACGGCAGCGGAACCGGTCGGGACGCTCGGGTCATGAAGAAGTCGAGGGGCAGGAGATCCGCTTTGGCGACAGCGAGTCGTGGGTCGAGCGGGTGAAGGCCGAGATCGAGGCGCGCATGCTTCAAGCCGAGTTGGCTGAGCTTCGGGTCGAGAGTCGCCAGACGCTGGATACAGTCACGGCCTGGGTGGAACGGGCAACCCGGAAGGAGGCCGAAAATGGTGCCCGCATTTCGTTTGATCGTGAAAAGGCAGCGACACGATCAACTGGTCGCCGTCCTTCTGGAGCGGCACTGATTTTAGCTCGTTCAAGGCCTTCACGGCGCCGACAAGCTCCTCGGTTCCTTTCCCGTCCCGCGGTGCCTTTGACGCGAGGAGGGATGCGAGCGCCTTGTAGCGTGCATCAGTCATGGGTTGGGAAGCGAAGTAGACGAAATCGTCCTGCAAGATGAGGTAGCGAAAGAAGTAAACCTTGTCTTCGACGGGCCCGGAACTGGGACGTTTGTGGATCGAACCGGTCTTAGGATCGATTTCCACGCGGTAGTCTTGGAGCAGCTTGTCGTACGGCACGATCTTCTTGTCGCGGCAGGCGCGTGCCTCTCCTTGCCTCCCTTCTGCCATGCAGATAAAGACCCCGGCGAGTGTCCGATCGGGGGTCCGCGGCAACACGAACGAGCGCTTGGGATCGACCTCTGTGAGGCTCAGGCTCTCTACCACGGGCCGGAAGCTGGAGCGGACGAGGGGCTCGATCGTCAACAGGAGCTCGGTGGCAGCCGGGTTGGCGCGTTCTCGGGCCATCCTGTGCATATCGGCCGCGATGGCCTCCATGTCGCCAAACACGCAACGCGCTTCTGGCCGCACCACGAGCCGGAGTTTGCGATCCTGCGCCGAGCTGGATGCTGTCCAGGCCCGTGATGGGCTCCGCCAAGGCCGGAAACGCCACGAGAAACGTACACAAGAGGCCACGCATAAAGGAAGAGCAACGGGCTAGCCGGATGGTGGTTAGGAGTTTCGGGCGAGCACACATAGCCGGTTTCCTATTCGGGGGCCGGAGTCCATGGGAGGCGCAATAGGTCCCATCTTGGGTCTATTTCCGTTCCTTCAGCAAGTTCTGGAGCACGATGTCCCCTGTAATGATGCCATCGGAGACGATCAGTCGTTGGTCGGCATCAGAGGACGTCGCGTCAAGATTGACATTGATGACTCTCTGCCCCTCCTCGATGGGAAGCGTCTCGAGGATGGTGACGCGGATGGCGTTCCCTTGGGCGTCAAAAACGGTATCGCCTTTCGTTAATTGATTAGCCGGCTTCAGGCCCACGGCAGTAAGCACCGGATGAGTCTGGCTTGTCGTGACCGCGGTGCCATCGAAGCCGAAGCGGATCAGCGGCGGGCTTCCGGCCCCTCGATCACTTTACCCACTTTGACGGGGTGCCGGTCCTTGCGTTTCGCACCAGATCACCGGCCCGAACGTCTTCGATCTTACGGAGCGAGCCGTCCGCCATTGTGATCTTCACCCCCGGCGGGAAGCAGCCATCCATGCGCTCCCCCTCGACGCACTGGACATCCTCACCAGGGAATTGCCAGCAAGTCCATACAGTCCACTTCAGCTGGTGGGGATATATGCTGGTGGGGAATATGCCGGTGGGTTATATGCCGGTGGGGTATATCCGGGGCAGAATGGGGAATATGGGGGGCACTGTGGTTGCGGCGGCAATGCTGGAGGAACTGCCGGGGGGGCAATGCTGGTGGCATCCGGTGGAACCGCTGGTGGGATCGGTGGGACTGCTGGTGGGACTACCCCTGGGGCTATGGGAACGCCCTCGGCGAGATACACCACAGGCTGGTCGGCGATCGCTGTTGACGATGCGAGACAGCAAGTAAGAACTAAGAAAACGGCGGGCCTCGCAGAGAAAATGAAACTAGACATAGACACCTTCACACAATCTTGTTCCGACGAGCTTACACAGGTAAGTGCAAGAAACGTGCCTGAGCCGTTGGGCGATCCTGGCCGCGATGTTACCGATCCGATTCCATCGACTGCCGGGAGCCGGAGAGCTTTTGCTCCTGCCAGGCTGCAAATTGCCACGTTGTCCCGGCTACTTTTCCCGCCCGAGGTGCCAATGCCGGAGCCCGGCGCGGATGCTCCAAGCCGAGGTGACTGAGCTTCCGGTCGAGAGCCGCCAGACGCTGGAAACGGTCACGGCCTGGGTGGCGCGGGCGAGGCGGGGCGGGCGGATTGGCTCGGGAGGTCGTGGTGGGCCGGCTCCAGCGCGCCGAGCTACAGGAGCAAGCCCTGACGACTCGGAAGAAAGGAGGCGTCATAAGCAATGACACGGACGTCCCGCCAGTTTTCCGGTCACCGGCGGCGAAAGTCACCGTTGAGCTGCGGAAGGGACCGGGAGGCCACGATCCTGCTGCTTTCGAGGAGGCCGCACGCCAGTTGCGCAACGGCCTGGGCACCGGGGTCCAGGCCGCGGCCTAACGCCCCCGGCGGTGGAAGGCGAGGGTTAATAGTTCCGACCCTCGGCTCCTCTGTACCTCCGCCACTTCGGAGGTATCGGTGGCGGCGTGTGGCGGCTCCGGCACTTGGCAGCCGGTGATACAGCAGCGGCCGGGCTGACCGGCGCGGGGCCGGGCGATGTCGCCCGCCACGCCCCGCTCGAGAAGGCCCTCGACCAGTGCCACCTTGTCCTCCAACGGGTACTGCCGCCAGATCTCGCGCTCCATCGCTTCGGGCGAGCCGCCGCCGTGCAGGCTGATGATCGAATACCAGCCGGCCGAGTCGGACGCGGTGAGATCCTCCAGGTAGATGCGCCACCTCAAGCCGACGCCGCGCTTGGATGTCCTGGCGGCCGGCGAGGACGGCCGACAGGCGTGCCTGGGTTGCCGGGTTGTGATCCTCATCGGGACCTGGCAACCCCACCACGAGCCGCCCGAGACGTAGTGGGCGAGGCGTTGCATGTCGTAGATCTGAGTCGCGAGCAGGAGTTTCCCGACGTTGCTGAAGACGCTGTCCGGCTGGATGTTCCCAGACCCATCCTTCAGGCCGTAGACCGAAGCCGCCACACCACAGGCGAAGAAGCCCTCGACGATCTTGATGAGCTCGACCATAGCGTCGGCACGTGCCCATGTAGCGAGGCATCGAGGCCGTTCGCCTCGTACATGAGCACGCCGGCCCCAATCAGCAGGTCGCCGAAACCGGCGTGGGCCGATGCAGCTATGCCGGTGATGCGTCGCGTAGGTCGTGGTGAGGAAACCCGATGCTCCCACTCGCCTGCGAGAAAAATTCGCTCGTGCGGCACGAAGACGTTGTCGAAGAGCACTACGCCCGTCGACTGCCCGTACTTGCCCGTGAACACGGCGCCGTTCTCACCAGGTCGGCCCGCCGGACGAGCCACGATCGTCACGCCCGGGGCGTCCAGGGGTACCGCGCAACAGACGGCGAAGTCGGCGTCCTCGCGCCGATGTTCCGGCACGGCATGACCAGGAATCCGTGGACGTAGGCGGCCCCGGTCACGATCGCCTTGGTACCCAAGATGACGATCCCATCCGGTCGGCGCTCGACGATGCGGATGTAGGTCTTGGGCACTTGCTGCTCGTGCGGACGCTTAGAGCGGTCGCCCTTGGCGTCGGTCATCGCGACGCCGAGCGTCAGGTCCTCATCCTGGATCTGATGCAGGTAAGTGACGAAACGCTGGTGATAGTCGGTACCTTTGTCGGCATCGATGCGGTGCGTCGCCTGCCAGATCGCATTGAGCGCATCGTGCGTGAGATAGCGTTGCGCAACCGCTGTGCTTGCAAAGGAGCCGGACCGCCTCGAGCTTGGAGAGGAGGTCGGTGCTCGTCTCATTGATATGCAGCATGCGATTGACCTCGCGCCCGCTCGAGGCCTGCGTCGCGAGCATCAGGGGCCTGTACACTGGCTCGAAGGCGAAGTCATAGGTGGTGCCAATGGCGTTGATGCCGGGGGCGAGAACCGGGTCATCGGCCACGTTTTCGATGCGGCGTCCGTTCACGAACACGACCGGGTTGAACCGGCGGAGAGACTCCCGGTAATCGGCGGCTGACATCAGCATCGGTGTTTCCTCCTCGATGGGCGGCGGGCACGATCATCTGGCTTCAAGTCGTTGCATCGGGTCGGCAGAACTAATCAGTGTAGCAGGGTAAGAGCCAACGCGGGCTGTTGGTTGGGTTTTACCCCTCATGCAGCGAGGTAGCGGACCTCGCCCAGGTATCAGAAAACCGTGCGCGTAGACAGAATCACCGTGCGGGTGCGCTCCGCCCTCAGCCGGGGACAAGTCGCTGCCCTCATCAAGATCGCCTGCAACCCCGACGCGACCTTGACGGAGGATGAACGGCTTTCGTTGAGAACCGAAGCCGTTAGGCTAGAGATGGCTGCCCGTCACGCAGGGGTTCCGATAGCAACGCCGGAAGGAAGCCGTCCCCCGGATCAGCCGGGCACGTAGCGGCCACCACGGGTCCGCAGCCTTTTACCTGAGAAGCCAGCGCCCCTCGCAGCATGATGCCCCCGACTGTTTTGTGCTCTCCATCATCGGTGACGGTGTGATAACCACAGCTGGTGGTAGCGTCGAGTCGGACCGTTTCGACGGAGAGGGCATAGACGTCACAGGTCCCGCCCGGGCTATCTGACCGAATTCATTTCACTGTTGCCGAGCTCACACGGGCCAGAAAAGGTGCTCGCAATGTTAATCCCCTTAATGTTTTGAAAATATTAGCCGATCGTCCTTATGAGAACCTCCACGGACTCGAAGTCAATACCAACCAGGGATTGAGGTGGCAGCAGTCTCTCTCAACAGCAATCTTGCCGCCCTGAGGGCAGAGCGTGCTTAACGCGGAGCAGCGCCGAGCTCTCATCTACCCTCGAACGTCTCTCATCAGGCAAAGAATCAATCAAGCTTCCGACCATGCGGCAGGCTTAGCCGTCTCCTCGACGCTCAACGCGACTGCACGCATCCATACTCAGGCGGTGCACAACGTCAACGACGGCATTAGCTTCTTGAACGTTGCGGATGGTGCCTTCTCACGCTCAGGACATCCTCTTTCGTCTGCGCGAGCTTTCGACCCAATCCTCGAACGGCACGCTCAGCAACGCCCATGGCCAGTCGCTCGACAAAGAGGCCCAGGGGCTTCAGGCTGAATACGGGCGGATTCTGGATACCACGAGCTTCAACGGCATCCGTGTCTTCGGGAGTGGTGATGTGGTGTCCAAGCCGGTGTCGGCGCTGACGCGGCGCTTTTGGTCAACCTTTCGAGTGACGTGAGCACGAGCAGCAAGGGCGATGGGACCTTTCAGGCCAAGCAGTTCTTTGACACAGGATTTCAGTCCTTCCAGTCGCTGTGGGCGACTTCAACGGCGACGGCAGGAGTGACCTGGTTACCGCGGAATTCTACGCGGCAGCACTACCGCGAGTGTGCTGCTCGGCAACGGAAACGGGACGTTTCAGGCCAAGCAGGCTTTCGGCATCGGAACGGAGCCTTACTTAGTCGCTGTGGGCGACTTCAACGGCGACGGCAAGAGTGACCTGGTGACCGCAGGCTACAACGCCGACACCGCAGCGTTCTGCTCGGCAACGGCGACGGTACATTTCAGGCTAAGCATGCCTTTGGCACGGGAAACGGGCCTTTCTCAGGTGCGGTGGCGGACCTGAACAGCGACGGCAAAAGCGACCTGGTTACCGCGAACTACGGCGACTCCACCGCGAGCGTGCTGCTCGGCAACGGCAACGGTACGTTTCAGGCCATGCAGGCCTTTGGCACCGGAGTCGGCCCTTGCTCAGTTGCTATGGCCGACTTCAACGGCGACGGCAAGAGCGATCTGGTTACCGCGAACTGGCGACAACACCGCGAGCGTGCTGCTCGGCAACGGCAACGGTACGTTTCAGGCCAAGCAGTCCTTTGGCACCGGAAGCGGGCCTCAGTCAGTTGCTGTGGGCGACTTCAACGGCGACGGCAAGAGAGACCTGGTGACCGCAGACTGGTCAACGCATACCGCGAGCGTGCTGCTCGGCAACGGCAACGGTACGTTTCAGGCCAAGCAGGCCTTTGGCACGGGAAGGATCCTCACTCAGTTGCTGTGGGCGACTTCAACGGCGACGGCAGGAGCG
>CAVXQJ010000013.1:0-34041 GCA_963763745.1 uncultured delta proteobacterium | reverse complement strand
CCGTGGCGGATCGCTCTTCAGGTGACGCTCGGTCAGGCGCACGCTGCCGACGTCGAAGCTCTTCGCCCACGGATGTTCGCGGGGGCGGCGCCGAAGATCACCTCGGTGCTCCCGCCGCCGATGTCGAACACGCACGTCTCGCCGCCGCCGCGCCGTAGCCGAGGCCGCTCGTCGAGCCGGAGAACGACACGCGCGCCTCCTCGTCGCCCGAGATCACGCGCGCGTCGACGCCCATGGCGGCCTTCACGTGCGCGCGCACCGCTTCGCTCCCCTTCGCGTCGCGCATCGCGCTCGTGCCGACCACGTCGATCTTCTCGACGCCGAGCTCGCTGCACGATCTCCGCGTAATTCGACGAGCACGCATTGGTCCGCGCGACCGCAGCGGGTGCGAGCTCGTGCGACTTGTCGACGCCCTCGCCGAGGCGCGTGATGGTCGCTTCTTCACGTACCGCGCGAACCTCGCCGTCCGATCGTCCGCGTTCGGCGACGAGCAAGAGCGTCGTGTTGGTGCCGATGTCGATCGCGGCAACGCGCATCGAGCTCAATGCGTACCTCGCGCGACCAGGCTTGGTCGCGCGATATGACTAGTTGATCGTGCTGATGTTGAGCATCTCTTCGACGTTCGGCTGGAGGACCAGCTCGACGCGGCGATTGTGGCCCATTTCGTCGTTCGGTCTGATGCTCGATCGTGCCCGCTTGCGGGTCGGTCTCGCCGTAGCCCTACGCGGACCAGTGGTGCGGGTCGAGCCCGCCGCCGCCTTGCTCGCGCGGGTCCTTCGCGTCTTGTCGCCGAGCGGCGCCGTCAAGAAGAGAAGGACTTGGCGCGCGCGCGCGAGCGAGAGACCCCAGTTGTCCTTGAACGCGCCCGCCGGCCGGGTACTTCGCGTTGTCGGTGTGACCGGCGACCTGGAAGTTGCGCTTCGAGAGGTCGAGTCGCTGCGAATGACTTCGGCGACCTGGACAAGGACCTCTTTGCCTTGCGGCTTGAGCTCGTCTTTGCCCGAATCGAAGAGCACGTCGCCCGGGAGCTGGATGACCATGCGGTTGTTGCGGACGACGACCTTGAGACCGACTGGAGTTGAGCTTGTCGAGGCGCGGCTTGAGATCGCGGAAGCGCTTCTCGATCGCGGCGAGTTGGTCGGCGCGCTGCTTTGTACTCGGCGCATCGCCTGCTTCGAGCTTCTCGGCTTCGTCTTCGCTGCGTCGAGGTCGACGCCTAGCTTCTTCAAGTCCGACTTGAGCTTCTCTGCTGCGCCATCGCCGAGTCGAACTTGGATTTGTCGTCCGTGATCTGCTTCTTGCGCGGCCTTGAGGTCCGCCTCGGCGCGCTCGCGACCGTGGACCTGCGCTTGATACTCCTCTTCGGAGTACCCACACCCAACGCTCATGCCGGCGAGGATCATCGCAAGCGGGCCATCGCAAGACCGCTCTTCGAAAGTTTCATCGTCTTCATCATGAGCGCGGACGGTAGCCGTGCGACGCGCGCGCCGTCAAACCCGAGCACTTCGTGTATAAATCACACCAAGCCGCATACAAAAAAAATCAAGTTTGCGATGATTTTTTTTGTTTGACAGGTGACGTAGGTGACCATATACGTCATGTAACAACCTCACTAGGAGGGTTTCTCATGGCTGCTAAGAAAGCGAAGAAGGCTCAACAAGAGAAGACCACCAAGAAGCACGCTGGCAAGACGGCGAAGAAGAAGGGCAAGCGCTAAAGATGGCTGCCAAGAAGGCGAAGAAAGGTCACAAAAAGACCAAGTCGACGAAGAAGTCGGCCGGTAAGCATGCCAAGAAAAAGGGCAAAGCCAAAGTGCACGCCAAGCGTTCCGCTGCAAAGCGGCCCGCGCACAAGGCGAGCAAAAAGGCGAGCCCCAAGGCCGCGCCGAAGGCTTCGCCGCCCGTAGGAGTTCCTTCGATGTTGGGAGGAGCTCCGACGTCCAGCCACGGTTTGGACGACGGGGAAGAGTGAGCTCGGGCCGCTCCCTCCAGAGGAGCGGCCCGAACGAAGACCGAAGGGCGCTTCCGAAAGGAGGCGCCCTTCGGTTTTTTTGTGACCATCGGCGCCGGAGGCGCCGGAGCATGTGATCAGGAAGCGCCAAGGTAGAGCTTGAGCGACTCGGCGGCCGCGCGCTTGTCGAACGTCGCCGACGCGAGCTCGGCGCGCTTTCCGATCTGCGCGAGCAAGGTCATCAAGTACGCGTAGAACTGCTCGCACTCTGCCACCGCGCGCTGCATGCGCTCGGGCTCGAGCAGATCCGTTTCTTCGAGACCGTTCATCGCGCCCATGAACGCGTCGACGCGTGGATAGTCCGATGCGCGGAGCAGCGGGTAGCCCATCGCTTGGAAGTACGCGAGGAACTCGTGCACGAATTGGAGCGGCGGAACTCCGCTCCAGCTCACTTCGCTCGTCTTTGCGGCGCGGGCCTTGTGCGCGAACGCGCGGACGATCTGCGCGAACATCCACACGTCGCGACGCAAACGCTCCGAGAGCATGCGACGCGCTTGCTCGTCGTCGAAGACGCCTTGCTCGTCGAGCTTCACGCCGAGCGAGCTCCCGAGAAAGAGCACGCCGTTCTGCAGCGCGGGTCTCAAGTTGCGCACGGCACGCCCGACGGCGGAGCGCAGCGTCTCGAGGTTGGGCGTCGACTCGGGCGGCGGGAAAATCGTGCTCGAACGCGCGCCGCATCTCGAGGCGCAAATTCGCGCCGATGCCTTCGAGCGTCGTGCGCATCGAGATGAGGCGGCGACCGTCGGCGAAGAGACCGTCGAAGCGCTCGTGCATTTGCGACGCGCTCGGCGTGAACACGTCGCGCTCGAAGCCCTCCGCGAGGACGCGCCCCGCGCGATGACGAAGATACGCGGTGAGAGCGCGCGCGTCGGATCGCAGAACGCTCAGCGTGACGTAGACGACGCCGGTCGATCGCCGCGCGCCTTCGTGCTCGCGCACCGTCGCCTCGAGGAGCTGCAAGTAACGGAGCATCCGGAAGAGGGCGAGGAACGTCAGCGCGACCAGTCTGCGCGCGTGCTCGCCGGGCACGCTGCGCATCAATTCGAGGATGCGCGGGTTCGAGATGCGATCGAACTCGGGCCTGAACTCGAGCGCGACGAGCGGATTGAAATACGCGCTCTGCGCGACCTCGCGCTGCGCGACGCCGAGCAGCGCGTAAAACAGCCGAAACGGCACGCGCTGCAAGCGGCACACGCCGCTCGTCACTTCGAGCAGGTTCGTCATGCCGTGTCGCAGGTAGAAGAGCGATTGCTCGGGCGTGTCTTGCGCGGTGATCGCGTGCGCGAGGCGCGCGCGGCCGGAGTCGTCGGGGACGACCGTCTCGAGATAGCGCTGGAACACGAACGCGCGATCGCGCTCGAACTGCAGCGCGCGACACAGCGACGTGACGCGCCCCATCGTCTCGCGCGCGAGCGTGAGCGCGTCGCGGTAGTCCTGCGCGACGACCGGCGTGCGACGCGAAGGACCCGGGTGGTTGCGCGGATTCGCGAAGCACGCGAGCCCCTTGAGCAGCACCTCGAGCTCGAAGAGATGCTCCTCTTTGCGCTCGCCGACGAGGCGCGCGACGAACTGCTCGCGCGCCGCCGCTTGCTCGCGCCTGAGACCGCGCGTGTCGCGCAGGAGCTCCTGATACGCGTCGCGTTCGCCGGGAAGAATGCTGCGAGGGGGAACGAGCGAAGGCATCGTCATCGCCTCTTCGAGCAAGCGATCGAGCTCGCCGACTCGGTCGCCGAGGAGCTTGCCCATGACGTTCTCGACGGACTCGCCGCGCCGCTGCGCGAGGAGCGTGATGTCGAGCGCGATCTGGCTGGTCGCGACCTCGGCGATCGCGGGCGTGTCGCTCACGACGGCTGCGTCGGTGTCGCGCTTCTCCGTTGCGCCGATGAGCGTCGTGCGATCGTCGGCGACGACGATCAGCCTGTGCTTCCAGAACGTCTCGAGCTCGCGCTCGTCGAGCTCGTTCGAGAAGACGTGACCCCCAAATGCGGAACCAAGCGACGGGAGCGCGCAGTGCGAAAACACGACGACGTACGCGCCGCGTTTGTCGGCGCGTTTGAGCTCCGTCTGCAGCGCCTTCGCTTCGCGCGCCCACACGCTCACCGCGAGTCTGCGCTTCGCCGATCGCACGACGCGCTCCGCTTCTTCGAGGATGCGATCGTAACCCGTCACGCTGAATGCGTCCGGCACGGGCGGCGCGCTCTCCAATTTGCGAACTGCGTCGGCGAGCGTCTCTGCGGAGGAATCGAAACGCTTTCGCAACATCGAGAGCAAATCATCCGGCGACGCAGGGACGAAGCGCTCCGGCGCGCCGCGAATCGCGCGCACGGCGCCTGCCTTCACGAGACGACGCAAAACGCCATACACGGCCGATCGTGGAATCTGCGCGCGCACGCCGACTTCGTAGCCCGTCGCGGGCGATTCGCTGAGAAGCGCCGCGTACGCGCGCGATTCGTTCAAGCTGAATCCGAGCGCGACGAGACTCGGCACGACCTGCCCCAAGACTTGAGGGACGCCGCTGCTCGAATTCGACGCCATCAGGGTTACGGATACACGCGTCTCGGGCGCGATGTTTTTTTTTGTTCAACTTCGGCAAGACCCCTGTACCCTGCTCGGCGTACTTCTCGTGGGCCGTTCCGGGCCCGCGGGCAGGATGTGAACGAATCACGAGGAGAACAGACATGAAGATGGGTAAGACTCTGGCAGTGACGGCAGCTTCGGGCATCCTGGTGGGCCTGCTTGCCGGGTGCGGTGGTGAAAGCAGCTCGTCCGGTGGCTCGACCACGCCGACGGGCGCGGGTTCGGCAGCGCCCGAGTCGAGCGCGAAGAGCTCGTGCAGCGGCGCGGCAGGCGCGTCGAGCGCGAAGACGTCGTGCAGCGGCGCCGGTGCGGCTCCCGCGAAGTACTGATCTCCGAAAGCGATCAGAAAAGAAAGCGCTGGGACCTGCAGGGTCCCGGCGCTTTCGTATATTTGGCGCTAGAAAAGGACCGATGAATTTTCGCGAGAAGCACGGCATTCGCGATCTCGGCGTCGGCGTCGGGTTCAGGCCGAAGCACGCGCGCGACGTCCTCGATGCGGGCGGCTCGCCCGATGTCGCTTGGTACGAGATCGTCACCGAGAACTTCATGGTCGACGGCGGTCGCCCCATCGACAACCTCGCGCGACTCCGCGATCGCCACACGGTGATCCCTCACGGCGTGTGCATGTCGATCGGCGCGGTCGAGAAGCTCGACGCGGACTACCTCGCGCGATTGAAGACGCTCGTTCGCCGTCTCGACGCGCCGTACTTCACCGACCACTGCTGCTTCAGCAAAGCGAGCGGTCTCGATCTCCACGACCTCTTGCCGATGCCGTACACGAAAGAAGCGATCGAGCACATCGTGCCGCGCATCCGGCACGTGCAGAACACGATCGAGAAGCCGTTCGCGATCGAGAACGTGTCGAGCTACCTCTCGTATCGATCGAGCGAGATGCCCGAAGAAGAGTTCCTCGCGGAGCTCGCCGAGCGCGCCGACTGCGGCATCTTGCTCGACGTGAACAACGTCTTCGTCAGCGCGTTCAACCACGGCTTCGACGCGGAAAAATTCATCGACGCGATCCCCGCCGAGCGCGTCGTGCAGATTCACCTCGCCGGTCACATGGACAAAGGCGCGTACCTGCTCGACACGCACTCGGACCACGTGCGTGAAGAAGTGTGGGCGCTCTACGAACGCGCGATGAAGCGCATCGGAAGAGTCTCGACGCTCATCGAGTGGGACACGCTGATTCCGACGTTCGACGTGCTCGCCGCGGAAGCCGCGATCGCGAAGAAGCGCCTGGATGCGGTGATGAAATGAAGCTCCATGATCTTCAATCGACCTTCGCGGAGGCGCTCGTCGTTCCCTCGTCGATCGCGCGCGAGGCGTCTTGGATGGCGCGCGGCGAGAAGGATTTCACCGGAAGCGCGCGACTCTCGCCGATCGAGCAGCTCGACGTGTATCGCGAGCAGTTCTGGCTTCGCCACGTCGCGTGCCTCGCGGAGGATTTCCCCGTGCTCGCGGCGCTCGTCGGCGAGGAGAAGTTCGCGGCGATCGTCCGCGACTACGTGAAGGCGCACCCGCCCGTCGAGTTTCAGCTGCGCGTCTTCGGCGCGCGCCTCGCGGATTTTCTCGCCGCGCACGCGTCGGACGATCGATTGCTCTCGGATCTCGCGCGCCTCGAATGGGCGTTCATCGACGCGTTCGACGCCGCCGATGCGCCGCCGCTCGATCCCGCGAGCGTGAGCGCGATCTCCGAAGACGCGTGGCCGAACGCGCGCCTCACGCTCCACCCATCACTACAGCGGATGGAATTGTTGTATCCTACACACAAAATGCGCGACCAATTCCGGGAAAACGAGCGGGGGATCACGCGGCCTGAGCGCGCGCCATCGTGCGTCGCGGTCTACCGGCAGAAATTCTTGCTCTACACCGAAGAGATGGACCCGCTCGCTTACGCGATGCTCGATCGCATCGCGCGCGGCGAGCCGCTCGGCGCGGCAGGCGACGCGCTCGCTGCGTCCACGGGCCGCGGCGAAGAAATCGAGTCACGCATCGGCGAGTGGTTCACGCGCTGGTCCGCCCTCGGTTGGATCACGCGCGTCGACGTTTAGTGCGTCGTGCCGTGCGGATGGAAGTTGAACGGGTACCCCATCGTGCTCTCGACGCCGCGTTGGCTCGCGGCCCACGGGATTTTGCGGATGACGTCACCGATGCACTTCACGAGGTTTGCGTCGTGGATGTCGCTCTTCGAGTCGTCGGTGCCCGTCGTGACGACGGTGCCTTTGGGATCGAGCTTCCATGAAATGTAGATGTTCCCCTCGATGCCGGGGTGCGTTTTCAGCGCGGCGTCGTAGCAAGCGCGCGCTTCGTCGCGGTGCGTGCGAATGATCGTCACGATGTCTTCGTTGCGACGACCGGGATCTTTGTCGCCAGTCGGCGGAGGCGGCGCGGTCGAGCCGCCGTCGAGCGTCACGGGATTTTGCGTCGTCGTGAGCTTCGTTCCTTGAAGCTCGCCGGCGTCGCCCATGAGCACGGTCGTCGTCGTCGTCGGCCCCGTATTGGCCGATTGCCCCGCGTCGGTGTCGGCGGGCGCGCCGACGCCCGTCGGATGGTCAGCGGGTTTGTCACCTCCACCGCAACCCGCAAGCGCGAGCACGACCATAAGCGCGACGTACCTCATCGTGAAAACCTCCGCTCGGAACGGTATCACCTTGCTCGACGGAATTCGCGCGTCGTGCTTCGATCGTCTCGTGGCAGAGACTGCTCCGCTCGGCCGCGCCGGCAACTACGAGCTTTTGCTCGACCTCGCATCAGGCGGGATGGCGACGGTGTATCTCGCGCGCGCGCTCGATCGCGATCTGCTCGTCGCGTTGAAGCGTCCGCACAAGCACCTCGCGTCGGACAAAATGTTTTTGACGATGCTCCTCGACGAGGCGCGTCTCGCGTCGGCGATCGATCATCCGGGCGTCGTGCGCGTGCGCGAGCTCGGGTTCGAGACGGGCGAGCCGTTCATCGTGCTCGATTACGTCGAAGGCTGCGCGCTGTCCGATTTGCGCAAGGAGCTCTCCCAAGCGGATCGCGCGCTCGGGACGAAGGTCGCCGTGCGCATCATCCTCGACGCGCTCGCGGGATTGAACGCGGCGCACGAGCTCCGAGACAAGGAAACCGGAAAACCGATCGGCATCATCCATCGCGACATCTCTCCGCACAACGTGCTCGTCGGCGCGGACGGATTCTCGCGCCTCACCGATTTCGGAATCGCGAAAGCGGAAGACCGACTGCAAGTGACGCGCACGCACGAAGTGAAAGGGAAGCTCGCATATCTCGCACCCGAGCGCGTCGACAAGCGCCGCATGTGCACGCAGCAGAGCGATCTCTTCTCCATGGCGGTCGTCATGTGGGAATGCCTCGCGGGGCGGCGCCTCTTTCGCGGCGAAGAAGCGGTCGACACGCTCGAAGAAGTCATGCACGCGCCGATCCCCCGTCTTCGCCAGCTCGGCGCGCACGTGCCGCCTGCGCTCGATGAAGCGCTCGCGCGCGCCCTCTCGCGCGATCTCGCCGTGCGTTACAAAACCGCGGGCGAGTTCGCGTACGCGATCGAGCGCGGCGCGGGCCGCGGCAACATCGGTTCGCCGCGTGACGTCGCCGAGGTGATCGAAGTCGTCTTCGGCGGGCGCCTGCGTCTCCGGCATCAACAACTGCGCGGCGTGCTCGGCGGCGCGCTCACGTCGCGCGTGCTCGTCGGGTCGAATCTGCCGGAGCGGCCCGCGAACATCGCCGAGTCGCTCGTGCCGTCGCCGCATCTGCTCGCGTCGATCGCGCCCGCCGCGCCGACGCAGCGCTACGCATTCGGAGGTCTCGGAGACATTCCTCTTCGACGCGAGCGAAAATGGCTGGTGCCGCTCGTCGTCGGCGCGAGCGTGGGTGTCGTCGTCGGGAGCATCGGCATCGCCGTGCTCGCGTCGCGTCGCAACGCCGAGAACGACATCCCCATGACGTCCTTGGCGCCTCCGCCGGCGACGCTCACCGTGATCGACGCGGGCGCTCCGACGATCGAGCCGCTCATGAGCGAAGCGCCGACGTCGAGCGAAGTGGAGCTCGACAACAACGTGTCGACCGCGTCATCCGCTCCACCGCGCACGCCGATCGCGCGCCCACAAAAGGCCGCGCCGATCGGCACCGTCCACAATGGCTTTACGAAGCTCAAGTAAGAGAGCGCTCGCGTGCGCGGCGATCACCGTGGCGATCGCGATCGCCGTCGCGTGCAGCGACCAATCCATCATCGCGTGTCGCGACATTCCGGATGGCGGTTGCCCGGTGCAAGGCGGCGTCGAGTGCCAAGACCCGACGTGCGCGACGGCATACACGTGTCAGCCGGACGGCGGCTGGGCGTTCGCGTACGCGTGTCCCGCGCCCGACGGAAGCGTGCAAGATACAAGCATCGACTCGCCACCGAACGACGCGGGCTACGACATCGACGCTCCGCCGGGCGCGTTCGGTGGACCCGGTTGCGTTTCGCTCGAGCCACCGGATTGCCCGCTCGGCCAAGCGCTCATCTGCCAGAGCGGCTGCTGCGATTGCGTCGATCTCTTCGTGTGCGACGACGGCGGATGGAACGCGTGGGGCACGTGCGCCGACGGATCGATCAGTCGGTAACGCGCGACTACGTCGCGCTTCCCGGCAAGAGTCGTTGACCACGCGTGCGCATGGTCAACTCGCTTTGAGGAACGGCTCCCACTCGTCGAAGCGCGACGGCTGCGCCATGAGGATCTGCGCGGTCATCGTCCACTTCGGTCGATAGGGTTTTCGCTGAAGACGCATGTTCGCTTCTTCGGGCGTCTTCCATCCTTTGCGCAAGTTGCAGACGCGGCACGCCGTCACGAGGTTCTCCCAGGAATCGCCGCCGCCGCGCGAACGCGGAAGCACGTGATCGATGTTGAGCTCGCGCACCGTCGGCCGCTTGCCGCAATACTGACATTGGTGACCGTCGCGGAGCATCAAGTTGCGGCGCGTGAGCCGAACCGTCGCGCGCGGGGTGCGATCGTAGCGGTGCAAGTGAAGCACGCGCGGGACGCGCAGCGCGCCGCCGACGATGGGGAGCGCGTCGTCGCGATCGCGAACGGGAAGCGTCCGCCAGAGATCGAAATCGTACGGCTCACCTACCTCGTCGAGCGCGTGCCCCGCCCCGCCGTAGAGCAAGACGAACGCGCGCTTGGCTGTCGTGACCTGCACCGGCTCGAAATGCCGATTGAGAAGAAGCACTGGGCTTGCGAGGACGTCTGCCATCGCGTTCTGGAACAATAGCATTGTCGGAGAGCGTGCTACAGTTTCGAACATGGAACCCGCAGAGCGCCCGGAAGAACAAGGCGTATCCGTGCCGACGAGGCGACGGAACCGTGATGTCCAAAGCACCGCGCGCTCCGGCGGCGTGATGCTTGCGGTCGTGCTGGTGATGGCCGCGGTGGGCATCGCGTCCGTCGTCGTTCTGACGATGAAGGACAAGGCCGTCTACTCGAAGCCAGTCGACGCGCTCATCCAAGAAAAAGGAAAATTCGTCGGTCGCCCCGTGCGCGTCGAAGGCAACCTCGTCCACGGCTCGCTCGTCCATCACGACAAACCGTGCGAGTACGATTTCACGATCGAGAAGAACGGCACCGAGATGCCCGTGAAGTTCCAGCAGTGCGTCGTGCCCGACACGTTCCGCGACATTCCCAACATGGACGTCGGCGTGACGGTGCAAGGGCAGCTCCTCGCGGACAACTCGTTCGAGGCCACGGAAGTTCTCGCGAAGTGCCCGAGCAAATACGAGATGAAGAATCGCCAGGCGCAAGGCGAGAAGATGCACGACGCGCCCGTTCCGTATTGAAGCGCGCATGGCGGAGTCGGTTCCGTGGCTCGCTGATTTCGCGCTGCGTGCGGGTTTGACGTACGAGCCCGAGCCCGACGAGCGATGGCTTCGCGTGTGGGAGCCGTACGTCACGCTTCGCAACCCGATTCGATACGAGCATGCGCTCGGCACGACGGGCACGACGAGCGCGCTCACGATCGCGCGATTCGTTCTCACGCCGCGTCCGGGTTTCGCCGTCGGCGACGAAGGTTGGATCGCGATCGCACAAGACGAGCGCATTCGCGGCAAGGTGGCAGCGACGAACGATCCGAATCCGATTTATCGCGACGACGCAACGTCGATGCCGCGGCGCGTGACGGGCGATGCGACGTTCGACGCTGTGTTCGCTTCATTCGCCGAATCGGACGCCGCGCTCGCGGCCATCACGCCCAGCGTTCGCAAGCTCACGGTGGGATGGAACGCGCCGCTGCACTTCGAAATTCGCGCGGGAGGCTTCATTTTGGCGCCCACCGCGCTTCGGCCGGACGCCGCGTCGCTCGCGTGGCTCCTCGATGCGGCGCGCGTTTTCGCCGACAAAGCCTCGAGCGTTGCGAAGTAGTCCCGCGCCGCAATTTCGCACTATGCTAGCGCCCGATGCGTTCTCGGACGAAGTCGCTCCTCGCTTGCTTGATCGGTGTGGCCATTGCCATTCCCGCGCTCGCGCAATCTGGGTCGGTCACGCAGTATCCCGCGTGCCCTGATCCGCCGCCGAAGCTCTCGCCCGCCGAGTTCGAGGCCGCGAAGGCTTCGTACAAAGTCGGCGTCGAGGCCTTCGAGAACAGCGACTATCGCAAGGCGCTCGACAACATCAAAGATGCGTTTCGTCGCGACTGCAGCAAGGTCGCGCTGCTCGAGCAGCTCGCGCGCATCTACGAATCGATGGGCGACAAACCCGAGGCGATTCACGCGCTCGAGACGTACTTGCAGCGCAACCCGAAAGCGGACGACGCAGAGAAGGTTCAAGTCCGCATTCAGAACTTGAAGGCGCAGCTCGGCACGACGACCGCCGCCGTGAGCACGACGACCGCGACGGCCACGACGGCCACCGCGACGGCCACCGCGACTTCAACCGCGGTTCCGACGGCGACGGCGACGGCCACCGCGACGGAAGGCGGCGGTCACACGGTGACGCCGTGGATCATCTTCGGCGTTGGCGTCGCCGCTGCGATCGGCGGTGGTGTGCTCATCGGTGTGGGTCAAGGCGATCTCAACGCGGCAACCAACGGATGCCTCCGCAACACCGACCAAACGCTCACGTGCACGAGCCCCCCGACGGACGCTGAGCGCAAGTCCGATCAGAACACCGGCAACGTTCTGCGCGGGACGGGCATCGCGGTCGCCGCGGTCGGTCTCGCGGCGATGATCGGCGGGCTCGTCTGGCACTTCGTCGAGCCGACAGGCGCAAAGACGACGACCGCATTCTCACCGGTTCTCGCGCCGGGCTACGCGGGCTTCGCGTTCACCAAGAATTTCTAGCTCGGGTTCCACACGAGCGCAGACCAGCGCGACGCCAAGTCCGCGCCGAATGCGCGCGCGACCATTTTCGATGCGCGTCCGTTCGCGCGGATCGTGTCGCATGCGGTCTTCGCGGCGCGCGCGTTCGATTCGGCGTCGCCCGCGCTCGACTTCGTGCGTTCGACTCCATCGAGCCATCGTTCGACGTAGCGAACGAGCGCGTACGCGAGCACGTGACCGCGACCCGGCGCGGCCGCGAGCTGCGCGCCCGCTCCGGACGACACGCGATCGAGCCACTCGGGCACGCGCTTGCGTCGCACCGCGCTCGCGACGGCCGCGTCGAGGGTCTGCGAGAGCGGTTTGCGAAAGAGCGCATCGAACTCGCTGCCGATGGGGCCGCACGCATCCATGAACGCGCGCGTCACGCCCGAAGGAATCACTCGAACGTCCGCGACGAGAACCGGCGCGTCGATTTCGGGCCGCGGATGCGCGACGATCGACAGACTCGCGAACAGCGGCGCAGCGCTCACGTGCGTGACGATGGCGCGCGCGATGCGGTCGCCTTCGAACGCCTTCACCGCCATCGCGACGCCGAGCTTCCCGCGCGCGGACGCGAGCGACGAATCCATCTTCGCGGTGCGCAGTCCGCGCGTGTGAAGGAGACCGTCGATCTCGGCGAACGTGCTCGCGAAGTCGATGCGCGCGCGGCGCGATGGATGCGAAAGGATCGTCGTCAGCATTCGACTCTCCTTACTACATGCCTTGCAGGCCCCGAGCGAGGGAAGTAGCGTCCCTCTGCGATGGGCTCTGCGCCGCGAACATCGCACGTCGTGCGCGTCGCGGGGCGGCGCGACGTCGGCGGAGAAATGGCGCTCGTCGCGTTCGACGTTCCCGACGAGCTTCGCGGAACGTACGTCCGGCCCGGTCAATACGCGCACTTCTCCGTGTCGAGCGACGGCGGATATTTCGCGCTCGGGAATCGCGAGGGGCGCGGGCCGTGGGAGATTCTCGTGCGGCGCGGAGGTGGCGTCGCCGACGTGCTCCACGACGCTCCCGTCGGGCTCGAGGTCGTCGCGACGACCGCTCTCGGCTCCGGTTTTCCGGTGGAGGTCGCGCGCGGCGAAGACGCCGTCGTCATCGTGACCGCTGCTGCGATGGCCGCCGCACGCTCGACGGTGCACCGCCGCATCGACGACGGCGACGCCTCCGCGACGCGCCTCCTCGTCGGCGCGCGCACGCGCGATTCGCTCCCGCTTCGAGACGAAATCGAGACGATGCGCAAAGCAGGCGTCGACGTGCAGATCGTCCTCTCGCGCGACGAGTCACCACGCGAGGCGCGCTACGTCCAACACGCGCTCGAACGAGAGTGGGCCGCGCACGCGTGGCTCTTCGTCGCCGGCGCCGACGCGATGATCGCGGACGTGCGCGCTGCCGCTCTCGCGCTCGGTGCGCGCACGGATCGCATCGTCAGCAACGCGTGACGATCGTCGTTCGTTTTTTCAGAGGCCCGAGCCCGGGCGGTGATGCGTTGTCGTGGGAGCGGTCGTCGCCACGGAGGTTGCGGTGGGTTGCGGCGGTGGTTGCGTCGCGGTCGCAGTCGTCGCGGCAACGGTCGTGTGGATCGGTGGCGTCGACGCGGTGTGGGCCGTGTGCACGACGGGTGCAGCGGTCGCCGTGGTCACCGCGTCCGTGGCCACGGCGGTCGTCGCCGCCGGAATCGTCGCCGCCGGAATCGTGGCGATGGTCGCGGTCGTCGTCGGCAAGGGCGCATTCGAGATCGTCGTCACCGAGTCCGTCACGACGGGCGCGACCGCTTGCGTCGTCGCGGGCGGTGGAGTCGGCGTCGCGATGGTCGCGTGACGTTGTTTGTAGACGACGACCGCACCCCCGAGGCCGACCAACGCAACGACGGCGACCGTCACGATGCCAAACACGAGCGCGGACCGCGACGCCTTCTTGCGCTGCGACGCTTCGGTCGTGTGCGCTCCGAACGTCGAGCTCTGTGGCGGCGCTGTCGATTCGGGTCGCGCGAACACCGCGAGCGGGATCGGCGCGGTGTCGTAGTGAGGTCGCTGAACGGGCTGCGGCGCAGCGGCGCGCGTCTCGGCGCTGCGATCGATCGCGGCGGGTTGCGGCGCGGCGTGTGGAGCCGCGTCGTTCATCGTGAGCGGCGCGGCCGCGAACGTCTCTTGCGCCACTTGCGCGCGCAAGCCGAGCGCGAGCGTTTGCTGGCGGCTCGCGGCTCCAGCAGCCGCAGTCGCCGCGTGCTTTCCAGCGGGCGCGTCGATGCGCGTCTCTGGACCCGAAGCGGGCACGACGTCGTGCGTGGGCTGCGCGCCAAATGGGGTCGCGGGTCGCGCTGCGCTCACGGGTTGCGCGACGACTTGCTCGACCGTCGCCGCGCTCGTCCGCGAAGAAGAGGCGCCGCTCGCCATTTGCTTTTTCAAATCGCGCAGCGCCGACGCAAACGAGAATGCATCACGCGGCCGGAGCGCAGGATCCTTTTGCAGCGCGCTCATGACGAGCTGCTCGATCGGCGCGGGCACCGCCGCGAACCGCGAGAGAACCGGCGCCGTCATGTCGATGTGCGCCTTTCCGATCTCCATCTCGCCCGTGAAATCGTCGAACGGCCCGCGACCCGCGATCATCTCGTAGAGCACGAGCCCTGCCGCGTAGATGATCGCTCCGCGGCGTCACTTCGCGTCCGAGGATCTGCTCGGGCGGCGCATAGCGAAACGTTCCGATGAAGCGCCCGCCCGTGGCCATCGTCGACGACGCGCCAGGCGCCGTCGCGAGCTTGATGATTCCGAAATCGAGGAGCTTCGCGAGCGAGCGGCCGTCGCGCCCGCGCGTGATGAAGATGTTGTCCGGCTTCACGTCGCGATGGATGATTCCGAACTTCGTGCGCGTGATCGAGCGCGTCGAGCAGATCGATTCCGATGTCGAGCGCCTGCTCGACCGTCAGGCGTCCTTTTCGCTCGAGCACGGTTCGCAGCGACTGCCCTTGGAGTCGCTCCATCACGTAATAAGGAAGACGCAGCCCGTCTTGCGTCGTCCCGGACGTGTACACCTCGACGATGTTCGGATGCTGGAGCTTGGCGAGCGCGCGAGCCTCACGCGCGAGCCGCGCCGCGAGATCGGTGCGCTCGGCGAGGTCGCCGTGGAGCGTCTTCAGCACGTAGCGCTTGCCGACCGTCGTGTCCTCGACGTCGTAGACGGTACCCATCCCGCCCGCGCCGAGCACGCGGTGCACGCGATAAACCGTGCCGGGAATCGCCTGACCCGCTTGATAATCCGGTGCCCGCTCAGGCATCGCGACGAAAGATAGCGGATTTGACGCAACACCGCCCACTCCACGCCGATGGGCCACAAAGAGGTTCGTCATGGAGAATGGAATTCCCCCGGTTCGTTCGGATGTGGTCACGGTTCCCAGCGTCGCGCGCCCCACGCCGACGCCCGTACGCGTGAGCTTCGGCGAGGTCCTCGCGAAAGGCGCGAACGTGCTCGTCTCCGGCGCAGAAGCCGCAATGGATGTGCTCCCGGGCGGTCCGCTCGTGGCCGCGGCGATCCGCGGTGGCGGTGCCTCGTTGGGCGCGACGTCGCCGATGATGGGCGGCTCGATGGGCGGGACGAGCGCGGTCTCGACCGCCGAAGGTCCGACGAGCGTCGGTGGCGGCTTCAATTCCGGTACGGGCACGAGCGGTCTCGGCACCGGCACGTCGCCGTCGACGGGGAGCTTGGATTCGTCGCTCCAGCAATCGCAGGAAATGAACCTCTACTTTTTGCAAATTCAGCAGCAGGTCAATGCGCAGAACCAGACGTTCACCACGCTCTCGAACGTGATGAAGTCCGAAGCCGACACGATCAAGAACGCGATCGGCAACCTGCGGTGACGTGCTAGAAACGAGTTGAGCGTCATGGTCGATCGCATCGGAAAAGGCGGCGCACCGCCTCCGGCGGGAGGTCCCACAGGGCCGACCCAAACGGAAAAAACCGGCAAGACCTTCGACATCCAAAAGCCGAACGAAGCGCGCCCCGTCGAGCAAGCCGCTCACGTGGGCGCGATCGACGCGACTCCGCTCGACCAGCTGAAGAACGGCAAGATCGACTTCGATCGCTACCTCGACATGAAAGTGAACGAGGCGACGTCGCACCTCGAAGGCCTCGCCCCCGCGCAGCTCGATTCGATTCGATCGATGCTGCGCGATCGCATGGCGACCGATCCCGAGCTCGTCGATCTCGTGAAGCAGGCGACGGGGCACGCGCCGAGCGTCCCGGAAGAGTGACGCGCCGAGAAATTCTCTTCGGGCTTCTCGCGGCGGCGTGCTCGCGCGCGGAGAAGCTCCAAGAAACGAAGACGGCGACGTCGGCGACATCGGCCGCGCCGAAGGCGGGGTCGGTGCGCACATGCGAGGGCGTGGAGGCGGTGACGTGGACGACGTCGGGCGTGTCGTCGCGCGCCGTGATTCTCCGGCCCCAACACGTGCAGAATACACGTTTTCCCGTGCTCGTCGCGCTGCACGGACGCGGCGAGGCGCTCAAAGGGCCCGAGCTCGGCGCGCTCGGGTGGGCGAACGACTACGCGCTCGTGAAGGCGCTCGACCGCGTTTGCACGCCGCCTCTCGCGAGCGACGACTTCGAAGGGCTCGTCGAAGATGCACACCTGCGAGAGATCAACGCGTCGCTCGCGGCGAAGCCGTGGCGCGGGCTCGTCGTCGTGTGTCCGTATTTGCCGGACATCGATCTGCGTCGCGACGCGGACATCCTCGATTACGGGAAGTTCGTCGCGAGCGTGCTCCTTCCGCGCGTCGTGAGCGAGATGCCGGCGATCGCGGGACCGGCATCGACGGGCATCGACGGCGTATCGCTCGGCGGTGCGGTCGCGCTGCGCGCGGGGCTCGCTGCGCCCGATGCGTTCGGCGCGGTCGGCGCGCTTCAACCCGCGATCGACGACGCGCGCGTTGCCGATCTCGTCGCGATCGCGCAGGTCGCGCGATCGAAGCGGCCGGGCCTCGCGCTCCGCATCACGACCAGCCACGAAGACTACTACCGCGACGTGACGCACGCGCTCGACACGGCGTGGAAGGGCGCGGGTGTCGCGCACGATTTCGCCGAGCTCCCAGGACCGCACGATTACGTCTTCAACCGCGGGCCCGGCGCGTACGAGATGCTCATGTGGCACGCGCGCGTCCTCGCTTCGTGATAAAAATTCCGACCACATGATTCCGCGTTACACACCACCGGCGTTCGCGGAGCTCTGGTCCGCGGAGCGGCGGTATCGCACGTGGCTCGAGGTGGAGCTGTGCGCTTGCGAAGCGATGGAAGAAGCCGAGCTCGTGCCGAGGGGAACGGCGTCGAGCATTCGCGCCGCGAAAATCGAGATCGATCCCACGCGCATCGATGCGATCGAGAAGACGACGCGTCACGACGTCATCGCGTTCCTCACGCACGTCGAGGAGAAAGCGGGCGCGCCGGCGCGATGGCTTCATCGCGGGATGACGTCCAGCGACGTGCTCGATACGTCTCTCGCGATCTTGCTTCGAGACAGCGCGGATCTGTTGCTCGCGGGATGCGATCGCCTGCTCGCGGCGCTCGCGAAGCGCGCGCTCGAGCACCAGAAGACGCCGATGATTGGGCGCAGCCATGGAATTTTCGCGGAGCCGATCACGTTCGGTCTCGCGCTCGCAGGGCATCACGCGGAGATCGCGCGCGGGCGGGCGCGTCTCGAGCGCGCGCGCGCGGAGATCGCGGTCGGAAAAATCGCGGGCGCGGTCGGGACGTACGCGCACCTCGCGCCGGACATCGAGGCGCGCGCGCTTTCGAAGCTCGGCCTCTTCGCGGAGACGGTGAGCACGCAAATCGTCGCGCGCGATCGGCACGCTGCGTACTTCTCCGCGCTGGCGCTCGTCGCGGCGGGCATCGAACGTCTCGCGACCAACGTGCGACATTGGCAGCGGTCGGAGGTCGGCGAGGCGGAAGAAGCGTTCACGATCGGGCAAAAGGGATCGAGCGCGATGCCGCACAAGCGAAACCCGATCGCGAGCGAGAACCTCGTCGGGCTCGCGCGTGTCGTGCGCGCGGCGGTCGTGCCCGCGCTCGAGAACGTCGCGCTTTGGCACGAGCGAGACATCTCGCATTCGTCCGTCGAGCGCATGATCGGGCCCGACGCGACGACGACGCTCGGGTTCATGCTCGACCGCGCCGCGAGCCTCGTCGATGGGCTCGTCGTGTACGAAGAGAAGCTGAAGAAGAATCTCGACGCGGCGGGCGAGCTCTATTTCTCCGAAGCGGTGATGCTCGCGCTCGTCGAGTCGGGCATGGCGCGGCAAGAGGCGTACGTGCTCGTGCAGCGAAACGCGATGCGCGCGTGGCGCGGTGAAGGGAAGTTTCGCGAGAACCTCACCGCCGACGCCGATGTCACGTCACGGCTCGACGCGCAGAAGCTCGCCGCGTGCTTCGATTTGGATCACGCGCTCGCGCACGTGCCTGCGATCATCGCCCGCGCTCTCGCGACTTAGTCACGCCGCGGGGACGCTCGAACGCGGTGCCCTTGTTGCCCGTTCGGTTCTCCGGGACCTCGAGCTGCGTTGCGCGCCTGAGCGTTGCGCCATCGAATTTTCCCGCGATCGCCGCGGCGATTTCTTCGAGCTTGTGACCGCGAGTCGTCTTGCGATCGTCGAAGAGAAGCTTGGGCGGCGGACCCTCGACGAGCCCAGCGGCGGCGATGCCGGTGAGGCGAACGCGAAAGAGACCGTCGTCGAGGCCGAAGCGATCGAACGTCGTCAACGCGGCGCGGTGGATCGAGAGCGTGTCGCAGACGGGCTCCGCGAGCGAGACCTGGCGCGTGCGAAGCGTGAAGTCGGCGTACTTCATCTTCACGACGACGGTCGTCGTGCTGTAACCCTCCGCGAGGAGGCGCTGCGCGACGCGCGCGGACTGATCGAGGAGCGCGCGCGCGACTGCGTCGCGCGTCGTCGCGTCGTGCTCGAAGGTTTCTTCCGAGCCGATCGTCTTGGCGCCCACCCACGGCTCGACGCTGCGCGTGTCTTCACCGCGCGCGAGCATCCGGACTTGCTCGCCCCACACGCCGAGGTGCTTTTCGAGATCCTCGCGGCGACCATTCGCGAGATCGCCGAGCGTGCGATATCCGAGCGCGCGAAGGTGCGGCGCGGTCTTCGGGCCGACGCCCCACATGCGCTCGATGGGGAGCGGCGCGAGGAACGCGCGGACTTCCTCCTCGCGAACGACGACGAGCCCGTCGGGCTTTTTCAAATCGCTCGCGACCTTCGCCACGAACTTGCACGGCGCGACGCCCGCCGACGCCGTGAGCCGCGTGTCCTCTTTCACTTCGTCTTTGATTCGGCGCGCGATCGTTTCGCCGTCGCCGAAGAGCGAGCGGCTCGCCGTCACGTCGAGGAACGCTTCGTCGATCGAGAGGCCTTCGACGAGCGGCGTGAAGCGGCGAAACACGTCGAAGACTTCGCGGCTCGCTGCTTCGTATTTTCCGCGAACGGGCTCGACGACGATCGCGTGCGGACAGAGCCTCAGCGCTTCGCCCATCGGCATCGCCGAGCGACAACCAAACGGGCGCGCTTCGTAAGATGCGGCGGTCACGACGGAGCGCTTCGAGCGACCGCCAACGAGCACGGGTTTTCCGCGCAACGATGGATCGTCGCGTTGATGCACGGACGCGAAGAACGCGTCCATGTCGATGTGGAGAATCGATCGGGTTCTGGTCTCGGTCACTCGCGGAGCGGGCGGCCCTGCGCGTCAGGGACCTTGCCCGTCAGCATCATGATGCCGTCGATGAGCGGCCAGATGCCACCGAGTCCGCACGTGAGCCACACGACGGCGATCTGCGCGATGCCGAGACCCGTGTAACCGAGATAAAAGCGGCCGACGCCGAAGCTGCCGAGAAAAATCTGGAGCAGCCCCGCGGTCATTTTCGATTTGTCCGAGAGCGGCATGCCCGTCATCGGATCGACGCCATACGGCGACCCGGGTTGCATCATGCCGGGCGCGGGCGGCGGGTACGCGCCGGGTGGCGGCCCATAGCCTCCGGGCGGCGGTGCGCCGTAACCACCGGGCGGACCGGGTGGCATGTTTGGGGGAGGGGGATAACCACCTTGCATCGGAGCTCCTTCTGAAAACGAAACGCGCGACAACGTAATACGCCGACGTGATGCGCGCTACCCCCTACGCACGCGACGAATCCACGCGCGTGCGATGACGCCCGCGATCATGGGAACGTGGCGCGCGCCGAGCTTGTTTTTCGCGTGCGGGTACGCGGCATGGACGGGGACTTCGGCGATGACGGCGTGATTGCGCACGAGCATCGCGAGGAGATCGTTGGGGTATCCGAAGCGCGGCCATAACGCGTGGAGATCGAGGCGCGCACACGCATCACGAGAGATCGCCGCAAAGCCGCATTGGCTGTCGTTCACGCGGACGCCGATCGCGACGCGCGTCAGCGCGGAGAGAACGTGGCCGCCGATGAAGCGCGCGCGCGGCATCGCGTGGAGCGAGCTCGCCGATGCGAAGCGATCGCCTTTGACGTAATCGGCTTCGCCGGTCGTGATCGGAAGGACGAGCGCGGGGAGATCGGCGGGATCCATTTGGCCGTCGCCCGCCATGACGACGAACGCGTCGTGTGGATCTCCCGGGATCGCGAGCGCGCGCGCGTAGCCCGTTGCGATCGCTGCGCCGACGCCGCGGTTGCGATCGTGGGCGATCGCGATGACGCGTGCGTCGCGCGACTCGCGCGCCACGTCGAACGTTCCATCGTCGCTCGCGTCGTCGACGACGATGACGTGATCGACCATGGCGGGCATCGAAGCGAGCACGTCGGGCAAGCGCGACGCTTCGCGATACGCGGGGACGACGACGACGATCACGCGCGCAGTGTAAGCTCGGGCCCCGTGAATCGGAGGCGTGTCGTGATCGGCGTGCTCGCGCTTTGCGCGGTGGTCGCCTCTGCGTTTGCTTTCCACCGGCCGTTTCCGAGCGAAAAAACGCCCGAAGGCGCGTACGCGCGCATCGCAAAGGCGATCGCCGAGCAGCATCCGCGCGATGCGTTTGCGTATCTCGAGCAAGACGCGCAAGACGCGGCGTTCACGATTCACGACATGCGCAAGGCCTCGTGCGACGCGATCGAAGCGAGCTACCCGAAGGGCGCCGAGCGCGACGCGCTGCTCGCGCAATACGGCCCCGACGCGAAAGCGGACGGACCAGACGAGCTCTTGCTCCTCGATGCTCGCCACGGATTTTTCGCGAGGCTTCGAAGAGATCTCTCGGGCATCGCCACGACGGAGACGCAAGGCGAACGCGCGACGGTCACCACCTCGCGCGGCACGCGCTACTCGTTCCGCCGCCGCCCCAATGGCGTGTGGGGCCTGACGCTCTTCACAGCCGAAATGCTCGCGGACAGCGAACGCGCAACGCGCGACCTCGCCTCGGTGCGCGCAGCCGCCGCGGACTACGCGCGCGCTCAGAAGAATTAGATCGCCAAGACGCCAAGACGCCAAAGAATGTGGGTGAAGAACCCAACTCTTCTCTTTTGGCGCCTTGGCGCCTTGGCGATCAATCCTGCGGGGCGAGGTCACTGAGCTTGCGCGACGTGCCCCACGCGACGCGCGTGAGCGGGCCGCCGAGCGCCCGGAGTTTTTTGCCGTCCCACACGGCGGCGCACTTCGACGTCAGGCCGCAGACCCATTTCCCGGATTCGTTCGGCATGAGGCGCGCGAGCGCGTGGAGCTCGCCCCAACCGTCTTTTTCGTCGTGTGCGTCGAACGACATCGGGACGATGCCGAGACAATCGAAGCGCTTGCCGACCTCGTCGTCGTCGTCCGCGAAGCGAACCCAGTGCTCGCCGAGCATGATCGACCCCGCCGAGACAGCCTCGAAGATTTTTCCGCCGCGATGCAGATCGCGAAAGTAAGGCGCGAGACCACGATCTTCGATCACCTTCATGCCTTCCTCGACGTCGCCGCCGCTCACGAAGATCACGTCGGCGTCTCCGAGCATCGACTTCGCTTCGCTCGTGCGAACCGATTTGTCCGTCAAGCGAACGAACGCGCAGTGCGAGCGCGGGCCGAAGACCATCGTCTTGATGATGCGCTCGAACCAGCGCGCGTCGCCCGAGGCCGCGCCGACGTACGCGTAGAGCGGCTTGTCCTTGCCGATCTGCGAGACGAGCTCTTCGTGAAAACGAAACGAGCGCGGTCCCGTTCCAGGACCCGCGCCAGCGATGAGATAAACCGGTGCCGTCACGACTCCTCCACTTCGTCATTCGACTCGACGGGCAAGCCGATGCGCGCCCAACCGGGCTCGACGAGCTCGCCGAACGTTCCTCGCGCGCCGTCGAATCCCGCGCGTTGCTCGACGACGACGAAGCCGGCGCGCGCGAGCATCTCCGCGGCGTGCACCGAGACGATGCCCGACTTGCAACCGAGCACGAGCTTCTCCGCGCCGTTCGCGAGCGCGCGCACCGCGGCGACGAACCGCGCTTCGTCGCGCGTGTAGGGGACGTTCACCGCGCCGCGCGGGTGACCCGCGTCGAACTCGTCGTCCTCGCGCACGTCGACGTAGAGCCAGCCATGCGCGAGCTTCTCAGCGGCTTCCTGCGGCGAAATGCGTGTAATCTGCATATATCAGTGACACTTCGGTTGCGACGTGAGCGCGTGCTCGGCGGCAGCGCGGACCGCGTCGCGCACGCTCTTGTCACGGAGCTTGGCGAGGCGGCTCGCGATGTCGGCAGGATGAATGTCGCCGAGCGCTTGAATCGCGGCAAGACCGAGCGTGAGCTCCGCTCCGCCCGCCATCGGATCCGCGGCGCCGCGCGCGAGCTCCGTGAGTCGCTCGAGCTGCGCGGGATCGCACATCGCGCCGAGCGCATGCGCAGCGGCGACGCGCACGTCACCGAGCTCTTGTTCGTCGTCGAGGCGCGCGCGGACGGCTTTCGCGTAGTCGCGCGCGCCATGCGCGGCGAGCGCATCGAGGATCGCGGTGCGCACTTGCGGCGATGCGTCGTTACCGAGCGCGCTCGCGAGCGCCTTGTCGATGTCGCGCGCGGCCGTCATCGCGCCGAGCGCGTGAGCGGAGGCGACGCGGACGAACGTCCACGGATCGGACTCGAGTCGCTTCTCGACGAGCACCGCAGCCGGCGACACGCGAAGCGCGGCGACCGTGTCGAGCGCAGCTTGCCTCACGCGCGGCTGCGCATCGTCGATCGCCGACACGAGCTCGGGTTGCACCGCGGGTAGATCCCGAGCGAGCTCCGCGGCGCGTGCGCGAACGGGCCAGTCGGCGTCGTGCGCGAGCGTCGATGCGACGTGCGCCGCAGCGGATCGATCGCCGGATTTCGCGAGCTCCGCGAGCGGTTCGAGCGCGAGATAGCGCACGGACATGTCGGCGTTCGCGAGGAGCGCATCGAGCGTGCGCGTCGCGTCGGCGGCGATCTCGTGCAAGCGCGGACCCATCGCGCGGAGCATCTCGAGCCGCACGAACGGCGTGTGCTGCGGGTCGCCGAGGAGCGCCGAGAGCATCTGCGGCGTCGCGTCGTGCGCGGCGCGTGCGAGCTCGCGGCGCACGTTCGCTCGCATTTCGACATCGTCCGTCTTGAGCCACTCGGCGAGCTTCGGCAGCGCGGCTTGTTTGCCGAGGATCGCGAGCTCCGAGGGAACGCGCTTGCACGTCGGCTTCTGCATCGATTGCACGGCCAGCACGATGCCCGACGACTGTTTGCACTGCGTGAGCGCCGTCTCGGCCTTGTGTGCGATCTGCGCGTCGCTCTCGCAGAGGCCGCTCAAGAAAACGCGTGTCGCGTCCGGGCCGCACGTCGCGCCTTCGGCCGCATCGATCGCGCGCGCGTGTCCGACGACATCGAGCTTGGGCCACGCGTTCGCGATCGGCGCGAGCGCTGCGTCGCCCGCGCGTTTCAAGATCGCTTCGGCGACCTTCGCGCGCTCACTGCCGGCGCCGAGATCGGCCGCGATCGCGTCGAGCGTCACGCCGGACGCATCGAGCTCGCTGTACGCCGCGACGTCCGCGATGAACACGTCGCTCTTGCCCGCGCCCATGTACGATTCGTCGAGCACGAGCGCGAGACACGAGCTCTTCACCGGCTCGGGCAGCGCGATGTCGTACGCGCGCGCCGGATGCGCCCACGCATCTTCGGGAACGTCGATCGAGAAGAGTCGATCTTTGGTCGCGAGGAAAAATCGTTTCGGCGATGCGCCGCTCGCGGAGGGCGTCGGCGGCGCGATCGTGATCGCGAGCTTCGAGATCGCGACCTCGCTCGGCGTGCCGAAGACGACGAACTGCCCGCGCCCGGCGCCTGCCGCGCCTTCGCTCCACACGGTCGACGGATCTTGATCCGCGATCGCTTCGGGGTGCGCGCCGGAGCTCGCGAAGCGCGCGTGGAGGATCGGCGCGAGCGGTTTGTCCGCTGGGCTCTGCCGCGGCGAAGCCGTGATCGCTGCCGCGCGCGCAATCTCTCCGGCGTCGAGCTGTTGAAAGCTCGCGCCACGCCACTCGAGCGATTGCGGATCGAGCACCGCGGCGTTCGCGAGCACTTCGCGTTCGCAGATCGTGTAGTCCTCGCTGATCGATCCGCGCGCGATGAAGCTGTGACCCGCGCCGTCCGGGATGATCTCGATCTTGCTTCCGGACATGCTGCCGGGTTGTCCGTGTACTTTCCCCGTTTCGTCGGCGAAGAGAACCGCGCCGGCCTGTCGGCCGACGAGCACCGCGTCCCACGACGCCGCGCCCTCTCCCGTGATGTGAATCCAGAGCGCTTGCTTGCCGCTCGCCATCGCGACGTTCTTCACGGCGACGTCTTTCGCGTCGATGCGACCCGAAAGCGCGATGGTCGTTTCTTCGTTCGTCGCGCATGGAGCGGCGTCGCACGTTCCGAATCGGAGCTTCTTGTGCTCCGCGTCGACTTGCGCCGTCACCGCGCGCAAGCCTCCGCCCGAAGGCGCGGACGTGAGCGCGAGCGCGCGTGGAGCGAGCGCGAGCAGCGCGAACACGGACATCATCCCGATCAACGTGCGTTTCACGGTGCGCGAGCATAGCGCTCCGCCGTTTGTTTGCCCGATTGAACGAGGTTGTGACAGACGATGGAGGATGAGCATGAGGTCCGTGGGGGTCGCGCTGGGCGCGTTCGCGCTCGTCGTGGGCAGCGTCGCGACGCTCGCGCATTTTCGCGGCGTGCCTCGCGCGCACGCGTCGCTCGGCGGAGGCAGCGATGATCCCTCCGCGATGCGCGTCGTCTCTCTGGCGCAAGCCGCTGCGCCTCCGCAGATGATGCCGCCTTTTGCGGGGCTCGATCTCGCGCGCATCTCGCTCGGCGAAACCGAAGCCACCGCCGCGCTGCCGAACAAACGCGTCGCGCACCTCACGATCGACACGCGATTGCAGCGCGCGGCGATCGGCGTGATGAAACAGCACAAGCTCCCGGAAGCGACCATCGTGATGATGGACCCCGACACCGGCGCGATCTTGGCGTACGTGAGCCGCATCGGAAACGATCACGCGCGCGACCTCGCCGTGGAGGCGATGGCGCCGTCGGCGAGCGTGTTCAAGATCGTGACCGCAGCGGCGCTCGTCGAGAAAGAAGGCGCGACGCCGCAGACGCGCGAGTGCTTCGCGCGCTCCGCCGAGCAGCGCGTCCTCGCGATCGATCTCGTGAACGATCCGCTGCGAGACAAGTGGTGCATGACGCTCGCGACGGCGATGGGAAAGAGCGAGAACGCCGTGTTCGCGCGCATGGCGCACGATCACCTCGACAAGGCTTCGCTCGAGAACGCGGCGCACGCGCTCGGTTATGGCGCGCCCATCGCCTTCGACGTTCCCGTGCAACCGAGCAAGCTCGAAGTTCCCGATGACGCGCTCGCCTTCGCCCGTACTGCTGCGGGATTTTGGAACACGACGCTCTCGCCGCTCCACGCCGCGGAAATCAGCGCGATCGTCGCGCGCGATGGCGAAGCGATTCGGCCGCACATCGTCGCGCGCGTGACCGGCGACACGGGTCAAGTCGAGTACGAAGCGTCGCGAGACGCGGAGACGCACCGCGCGATCTCTCCGGCAGCAGCCGAAGCGCTCACGACGATGATGGAGCACACGGTCACCGAGGGGACGAGCTATCGCGCGTTCCACGACGCGCACCGCACGCCCTTCGTTCCGGTGAGCGTCGCGGGAAAAACGGGAACGCTGAACGGCGAAGGCGAGCACGGTGGCGAGCCGCGCCTCTACTCGTGGTTCACCGGTTTCGCGCCGAGCCACGCCAAACCCGGCGAGCGCCGCGTGGCGATCGCGGTGCTCGTCGTGAACAAGCCGAAGTGGAAAGTGAAGGCGAACGTCGTCGCCCGCGAGATGCTGCACGAGCTCTTTCGCGAGGACGCGAACAAAGTCGCGACGCGCTAAGGCTCGACCGCCTTCGCGACGAAGCAGCGACGGCAGCGCGCTTCGTACGCGGCGGTGCCGCCGACGAAGAGTTGACCTTCCATCGCAACGAGCCGCTGCGATCGCGACGCCTCCGCGCCGCATCGCACGCACACCGCGTGGAGCTTCGTCACGTACTCGGCGACCGCGAGAAGACGCGGCATCGGCCCGAACGGCAAGCCGCGATAATCCTGATCGAGGCCCGCGCAGATGACGCGGACGCCGCGGTTGGCGAGCTCCTCGCACACGTCGACGACGCCCTCGTCGAAGAACTGCACTTCATCCACGCCGACCACCGCAACGTTCGGCCCGATGAGCGAGAGCATGTCGGTCGAGCTCTGGATGGGAACGGCTTCGGTGGAAATGCCCTCGTGCGTCACGACTTTCACTTCGTCGTACCGATCGTCGACTTTCGGCTTGAACACGACGACCGGAAGGCGCGCAAACCGCGCACGCTTGATGCGGCGCAGCAGCTCCTCGGTTTTCCCGCTGAACATCGAGCCGCAGACGACCTCGATGCACCCGCGGCTACGGCCTTCACCCGTCATGCCACCACTTTAGACCAGTTTTCCTATCCCACATTTCGCGATGTACTTTCACGGTGGCCGTTTTTGCACCTATGGACGGGACAAGTCTCGATGCTAGATTGGTATTCGTGGACGTCGTCCTCCGAAAGCTCGGCAAGGGATCACGCGCGGTCGCGGGGCGACTCGTTCGTGCGCCGCGCAAGGGCTCGGTCGTCGTGATCGAATTTCCCGACGGCATGCACGAGTACGTGACGACGCCTGTGAAGCGCGTGCTTCGTCTCGCGGGTCGCGAGGTCTTCTACATCGAGACCATCAACAGTCGCTACCGACTCGAAGTGCGGAACCGTGAAGACGCGGTTGCGGAGAGCGCCGGGTGATGGTCTAGTCCCGTCGCGCGACCAAGCCTGGTCGCACGAGGAACTTGATCTGATGGGAAAGCTCGACCGCCGTCACTCGAACAAGATGCGTCAACGAAAAGGCCAAGCGAAGAAGAAGGCTCGCTTGAAGCGTCAAGCCGAAGCACGCGGCGCCGCGCGCGCAAAGCCCGCGAAGAAGAAATAACTCTCAGTCCGTGCCGAGGCGCACGGTCGGAAACTGCGCGGAGCGCACGGGCGAGTCCGGCGTGACGACTTCCACGTTCTCGCCGAGCACGCCGATGTCGCCGTCGAAGCGCTCTTCGTTGTCGAGCAGCCAGCCCTTTGGATAGAGGTGCCAGTGCTGCTTCACGAGCGTCGTGTGCAGATCGCCCTCTTCGACGCGATACCACCCGACGCGCACGGACACGTCGCAGTTCTCGGCGCCCTTCATCTTCATTCCGACGCTCTCGGCATCGGTGACGTGCACGCGGCTTCCCCAACCGCGATGGCGCTTCGCGAACTCGTCGGCGTACTTCGGGCTGACCTGCTCGACCGCGAGCTCCATGCGGCCGAAGCGCAAGTCGAAGTTGAACTCTTGTGCGGTCTGCTGCATGAGCGCGGCGCCTTGTGGCGGCATCATGCACGCGGACGTGGAGAGAAGGCCGATCGCGAGGAGAAGCGTGCGCATGCGCACGAACCTACGGTGCGCGCCGAGGCGCGGCCCAGTTTTCTGCAGGTTCAGTACGGGACCGCGGCGACGAAATAGACTTTGTCGATTCCGCCCTTCGCGAGCCCGCGCGCATAACCCACGCGGAAGTTGAACGGCGCGAAGTAGCCGAGCGTCGTGTCAACCCAGACCTCGCCGCCGACGCCGGTCAAGAACGTCGTCGCGCGTGGATCGTCGAACGCGCTGCCGACGTCGACGAACACGTTGCCGCTGATGCGATTGAGCATGATGGGCACGGTCGACAAGCCGCGATCGATGTTGACGATCGGGAAGCGATACTCGGCGTTCGCCAGCGCGTAGTACGCGCCGGTCTGGAACGCGACGGGATAGCCGCGAAGCGCGACGCCGCTCTGGTAGAGGAAGCCGCCGCTGTTCACGAAGCTCGTGACTTGATCTTGTGGGCCGAGGTCGACGAACCCGCCGACGTAGAAGGGGCCGCTCGGAAACGAGCCGCCCATGAGACCGCCGCCCGCGTGCAGCGCGATCGCGTGATGGTGATGCCACGGCATCGCGAAATACGTCGTGAGATCGGCGCGCGCACGGAAGCCGCGGTAGTCGCTCCCAAGGACCGGATGCGAGAGATCGAGCGACGTCGATATGGAGAATCCCTTCTCCGCGCTCACGCTCCACAAGTAGCTCTGCGCGTTGCTGTACGACCAACTGAAGCTCGCAACGGTTGCGAGGTTCTGGTTGGTCGGCAAGTGCGGCGTGTTGTACGGGTCGAGCGGTTGCTGCGCGAGACCGAGTCCGCCGGAGACGTCGCTCACGCTGTAGCTGAGACCGAAGCTCTGCGAATCGTACGAGTGGGGAATCGAGTATCCGACCGAGACCGAACCGCCAATGGAGCTCTGCGTCCAATCCACGCTGTTCTTTCCGAGCGTGTACGTCGAGCCGGGCGAGATGTTGCGAAAAGCATTCAGCGAAACATCGAACGGGAACCCGCCGTACGAGTAGCCGAAGTTGAACTGCGGCTCGGGGTTGTCCGTCTCGAACGCGATCGACGCGCTGAGCGAGTGGAGGCCGGCGACGTCGCTTGCGCTCGCGTTCGCGGCGAAGAGCTGTCCATAATCGGACGGCGTCGTGCTGAACAAGTAGTGACGCGGGATGAGCGTATCGAGCGGGTTATACGCCTTGCGACGAAAGCGATGATGCGCGGGCTCGGGCGGTGGCGGTCCGCGATCGTCGACGAACGGCTCTGCGTCGAGAAACTGCGACGGGTCGAGATCCATCGCGAAGAGGTCGAAGCCTTCGTGCGTGTACCCGAGGTAGACGAGCGTCTTTCCGTCGGCGGAGATCGCGGGTTGCATCGCGCCGTTGATGACGTTCGTCACTTGCTTCAGCGCTTTGGTCTCGAGGTCGTAGACGTAGATGTTGAGCACGCCCGTGCGATCGGAGTGGAAGTAGAGCCTTTTTCCGTCGGGCGAGAAGGTCGGGCTGCCGTCGATCGCGCGATCGTGCGTCACGTCTTCGACCGCGCCCGTCCACGCGTCGACGATGCGCACGTCGCGGTAGCCGCCTTTCGCCCACGAGCTGAATGCGACGTGGCGGTTGTCGGGTGACCAGCGCGGCGCATAGGCCTGCGCGAACGGCACGCTTGGCACGAGCGTGCGGAGGTTCGTCGTCTTTTCGTTTTTGATGTCGAGGTCGGCGAGCTGCAGGTAGCTCGTGCCGCGGTGGTTCGTCACGAACGCGACGCGCTTGCCGTCGGGCGACGCGTCGGGCTCGTACGCGCGATACCCTTCGGTGAGGCGAACGCGACTGCCCTCGAGCCCGGACCTGCTCTTCGCGCCGTGAGGCAGGTAAGAGAGATCGAGATAGCCGTAGAGGTTGTTGTAGCTCTCGATCGAATCGAACACGAAGCTGCCGTCCGGCAAGAAGCTCGTGTAACCGCCGCCGAGCGTTCGCGCGACGAGATCGGCGTCTTTCGATGGAACGAATTTTCCGTGAGCGTCGCGGCGGAGAGGCACGTGATAGACGCCTTGCGTCGAGTGACCGTCGTCGCGGTAGTAGACGAGGTCGCCTTCGGTTCCATCCCACGCGCCCTTCGGCACGAAGCGCGCGCCGTATCCGGTGTTCCCGGCGAACGTGATGCGCGTTCCTTCGCGTTGCCCGCGCGCGCGGATCTTCGCGACGAGCGCGTTCGACTCGCGCTCGAGCGTGTCGATGAACGACGGATAGAGCTCCTCGTACGTGCGACCCGTCGCGCGGCGAATGGATCGATTGATCGCGTACGGAATCACTTGCCAGGCGTAGTCGTCGATCATCAAGCGGATCGCTTGCTCGCCGTACGTCTCGGCGATCCACTGCATGAAGAACGAGCCGTAGAGGTACCAGAGGTTTCCTTGCGGCCAGCGGCGCACGTTGTTCGAGATTTCGTCGAGCTGCGCGACGTTGTGCTCGAGCACGTCGGCGCGCATGAACATGTTCCACATCGACGAGCGCAATCGTCCGCCGCTCGTCTTGCTGCTCTCTTCGAAGACCGCGAGGCCTTCGAGGATCCATCGCGGTTGCACTTGGTTCGGGGCGAGCGTCTTGCCGAGCACGGCGTTGACGACCGCGGAGATGCCGCGAATGTGATCGGTGTGGAGGACGTGCGTGAACTCGTGCGTGATGAGCTCGAGGTACCAATCGTCGACGTCGCCGAGCGGCGATAGATCGTCGGGCGCGGTCGCGTACATTTTGATCGAGTCGTAAGGAAGCGCGCCGGCGAACGCGTTCGCGATGTCCGTCACGTCCGTGATCGAGATCTCGACGAGCTCCGACGGTGGCCAACCCACCGCGGGCGCGAGGCGACCGAGGATCGACTCGGCGAGATCGGCGACGCGTATCGCGACCTCTTCCTCGCCCGAGTAGTACGTGACGCGGAAGTGGTCCGTCTCGATCGCTTCGTATTTCAGCGATGGATCGTTCGCCGCGCGCGCAGGAACGGAAAATGACGTTGCGAATAGAATGAAGAGCGACGAAAGAAACGCAACGATTGCGAAGCGGGGGCGCACGACGGCGTTTGCACCATAGCGCGATGCGAAGCGTCGTTGCGACGGCGAAAGCGAAATGCAAGATTGCGCCAATGGGCTTTCGCTTGGAGCGTGCGGCATTCGTGTCGGCTTTGATCGCGTCGATCTCGTGGGGCGCGTGCGGAGGGCGCACCGATCTGACCGACCTCGCTGACGGACAAGCGACAACCGATGCATCGCTCGATGGCGCGAAGAAAGATTCGAGCGCGCTCGACGCAGCGCCCGACGTGTATCAGCCGATCGGAAAAAAATGTGGCGTGCAAGACGGCGGTCCGCCGCCCGTGTGGGCGCCCGACGACTCCGGTGCGCCGCTTCATCCGCCGATCATGATGAACTACGGCGGCGCGACGCTGCACAACCCGATACTCATCCCGATGACGTTCGACGGGGACGACCTTCGCGATCCCATCGAAGATTACATCGCGTCGATCGGCTGCACCTCGTATTGGCGCGCGACGACGAGCGACTATGGCATCGGCGACGCCGTGATGGGTCAAACCGTGCACCTGAGCGAGACGCCGCCCTCGTCGATCGACGACTCCGCGATCGCGACGTTCATCAAACAGAAGATCATCGCGAAGACGATCCCGACCAACGTCGAAGGCCAGAGCTTCTATCTGATCTTCTATCCCGAGACGACGGAGATCACGCTGCAGGGCGAGCAGAGTTGTCAGTCGTTCGGCGGTTATCACAATCAGTTCGCAATCGGCGCCCAGACGGTTGCGTACGCGGTCATTCCGCGATGTGGAAACTTCGATGGTCTCGGCGGCTTCGATGCGGTCACCGGCACGACGAGCCACGAGCTCCTCGAAGGCGTCACCGATCCGTATCCGACGCAGTCGCCCGCGTACTTGTTCCCCGAGGGCAACGGCCTCGCGTGGGGGCTCGTCGGTGGCGGCGAAGTCGGCGACTTGTGCATCTTCGCCGACAACCCGTTCTTCATGCCGAGCGACTTTCCGTTTTACGTGCAGCACACGTGGGTGAGCCACTCGGCGTTTCAAGGACACGATCCGTGTCAGCCGGTGACGGACACGTACTTCAACGCCGCACCGATCTTGCCGGACGTCATCGCCATTCCACCCGACTTTGGTTTGGGAAATGGTCTCACGTCGACCGGCATCAAGATCGGCGTCGGACAGAACAAGACGATCGACGTGACGCTCTTCTCGGATGCGAGCTGGACGGGAACCGTCACGCTCGATGCGCGCGACTACGCGTACTTCATGGGCGGCCCGGCCGCGCTCACGTTCAACTTCTCGAAGAACACGGCTCACGTCGGCGACACCGTGCAGCTCACCATCAACCGCGTCGGGACGAATCAACAGTTCGGTCTCGAGCCGTTCGTGATCCGTTCGTCCTCGCAAGGTCAGCGCGAGCAGTGGTGGACGCTCGTCGGCGACCCCTGACTAATCCGGCTCGGGAAACCTGAGCGGCTGGCGGAACTCGGGGACCATGTTGTCGTCGGTGATGAGCTTCGCGGCTTCGGTGCGCGCGAGGATGCTCTGCCGGCTCTCCATGCCCCAACCTTGAACGTGGTTGAATGCCATGGTGTCGGGCATCGCGACGAGCTCGTCGAGGAGCTTTTGCCCGTGCTCGGTGGACGTGTCGATGCAAGCGCGCCCGTTGATCGTGTAGTGCGCGAGGAGATCGCGCCAGCGATCCTTGTCGAGCGAGAACGGCGAGTCGCTGACGGCGACGAAGTTGATGATGCGAAGACCGTACGGATACGCGGTCATCGCGGTCTTCTGCACGTCGTCGGATGACGTCGTGTTGAAGAAGAAGATGCCACCGCGGTTCATGTGCGCGCGCGCGATGTCCATGAACTCCATCGAGAGGAGGTTCGTCGCGTGCGCGCGCCAGTGGTAGGTCGTGTTCATCACGAGCAAGTCCGCCGTGCGATCGGGGTGGCGGCGGAGCCAGCGGCGGCCGTCGTCGATTTGGATGTCGACCTTCGGATTGGTGAGGATGGACGCGACGTCGGGGTACTTCTTGATGATCTCGAGATAGCCCGGGTTGATCTCGATGATCGTCATGTGCTCGAGGTGCGGATTGTTCGCGAGCACTTGCGCCCACGAGCCCGACGAGAGACCGATCATGATCACTTGCTTCGGATCGGGGTGCATCGCGCCGATCGCGTACGCGCGCACGATGCCGTTGCGATCGTGGACGATCGACGTGCTCAGGCGTCCGTCGTACGCGCCGCCGCCGAAGACCGTGCCGTCTTGCGACACCGCGATGACGCCGCTCTTCGTCTCGACGACCTCGGCGAACTTCTGATCCTTGAACTCGGTCTTGTAATAGAGGCGCTCGTAGACGCGGTCGTATGCAGTCGGGGCGAGCGACATGAAGCCGAACGAGCACGCGACGGCGCCGACGACGCCGAGCGAGCTCGGACCCGCGCCCGGTTTGCTTGCGGCGTAGAGCGCCGCGGCGACGAGGCAGCCGATCGTCGCGAGCAGCTCGGACACCTGCATGGTCGTCAGCTTGTCCATGAAGACGAAGCCCGTGATCAAGCTGCCGAGCGCGGAGCCGACGATGTTTGCAACATACAAGTAACTGAGGCGCTGCCCCGCGCGGTGGTCGGGCGCGATCGCGAAGTGCGCGAGGAGCGGGAGAACCGCGCCGAGGAGGCCAGCGGCGACCGCGACGGCGATGAGCGGCAAGATCGCCCACGCCGTCGAGCCCCATGGCTGCGTCGAAATCGCGTGCGACGCGCGCGTGATGGACGGAACGACGAAGTACCCGACGACGTTCGCGAAGAAAACGAACCCGGCGAGCGGGCGCAGCGAGGATAATTTTCCCTTCGCGTTTTCGTCGCGACAAAACACGCGGCTGCCGATGGACCCGAGCGCGAGACCGAAGAGATAGAAACCGAGGAGGACGCCGAACGAAGCGGGCGCGCTCCACGTGAGAAAGCTGACGACGCGATACCAGACGATCTCGTACGAGAGCGCGATGAAACCCGCGGCCGCGGCAGCAAAGAGGGCAATCGCAAACATCACTCGGCCTCCTGCGCGGGAGCCTGAGACGGAGTCGGAGACGGGGACGGAGTCGGAGACGGGGACGGGGACGCTTTGCGTTCGCGCACGTGGAGCGCGAGCGCGCC
>CAVXQJ010000012.1:0-346766 GCA_963763745.1 uncultured delta proteobacterium | reverse complement strand
GGTCTGCGGCCGAAAAGTGCGGTGAGCATCGAGTGCGGCATGACGACCGTCGACGATGACGTGCGCATGAAGTAGTGGTCGCCCGTGTGCGCTTCGACGTTGCTCGCGCTCACGCGGTGCGGGCCGCCTTCGCTCGCGGGGACGTGAATCACTATTACACCGCTCCCGTCATTGCTCGTCGTGTCGGTCACGTCGAGCACGTCGAGCCCGCGAATCACCGGTTCGAACCATTCGTGTAGCTCTTCGTTGATGCGCGCAGCGCAGCGCTTCACATCAGCGATTGGAAGAAGGCGCATGAGCGCATCCGGCTCGCCCTTCTTGCCGGTCTTCGTGTCGAAGCCGAACCCAACAACGCCCCCACTCGTGTTCGCGAGCGCGCAAACCGAACGTGCAAGCTCGCTGCGGTCGTGGTCGCTGAGCCCGCTCGTTGCTGGGTTGCTCTTCGACTTGAATTCCAGCCGCACGGACTCGCGCATACCGTCGTTCTTCCACTCTTCGAACACCATCCACCCATCAGTGCGTATCCGCTCGAACGTCGAGCGGTGTTCATCGTGTGCCAAGGTCGTCATCTTGTTCCTTCGTCCGACGCGTGCCACAGCCCGACGTGCTGCGTCCCAAGGGCTGACATGTATTGTGGTGCCGAAAGACCAAATCATGTTTTATGTTCCATGGTCGCGCGTGCAAGCGAACCCCCTTCCATTCCGAGCGCGACGTTCGATGATCTCGACCTCGAGCGCGAGGACGACCGCAAGGAGTGGGAGCGGCGCCTGATGGAGCTCGCGGCGAAGCGCATCGCTGCGGCCCGGCATCGACTCGCGCATCTCGGGATTGTCGATGCCAACGGTGAGCTCGTGTCGAACGAGCTTCCCCCAGACATGCTTCCCGATTCGGACACGACGCTCGAGACCGGGTGAGGAATGGCGCGGCCGCGCATGATCGTCGTTGCCGGACCACCGGGCAGCGGCAAGACGACGTACTTTCCCGTGACGGCGCTGGGCATCGACGCGTTCAACATCGATGATCGCTGCGCGCAAGTCTTGGGAAAAGCTATCGCGCGATCTCGCGTGACGTGAGGCGCGCTGTTGCGAAGGAATGCGAGCGCTTCGTACTCGATCACGTTACTCGCAAGATCTCCTTTGCCGTCGAGACGACGCTCCGCACCACCGCCGCGATCGAGCAAGCGGCGCTCGCGCGTAAGGCGGGATTTGCGATGGAGCTTTTGTTCGTCGCCACGGATTGGTCGACGAGAACATCACGCGCGTACTTCAACGAGCACAAGGCGGCGGACACGGAGCGTCCGAGCGCGACGTCCGTGCCATTCACGAATCAAGCATCGCGAACATCAAGATGGCCGTTGCGACATTCGAGCGCGTGCGCCTGTACGATTCCACGGCGCGATGGACCGTGCCGCGCCTCGTTGCCTCGTCACCAGATGGCCGCGCCACCCGTCATGGCGCTTCATCGGGCTGGCTCTACTGCGCCCTACCGACCTGAACGCTGGCTTCGAGGCAGCCAAAGCGCTTCAACACTGTCAAGAAGTCAAGTTGCACGCCCGCGCAACCACTCCTGCCGTGCGTTTCTTTCACGAGCTATCGTGGTGCCGCGCATGGAGATGGCGTATCGAGAGCGATGGAAGGCGGAGATCGCGGAGATGCGGCGGGTGCTCGCCGGCTTTGCGATGAAGGAGGAGTGCAAGTGGGGTAAGCCCACGTACACGGTGGATGGGGAGAACATCGTCATCCTGCAAGGCTTCAAAGAGTACTTCGCGCTGGGCTTCTTTCAGGGCGCCCTGCTGAAGGACCCCAAGAAGTTGCTGGTGCAGCTCGGTCAAACGCACGCTGGGCGGGTGATGAAGTTCACCCGCGTGAAAGACATCACGGCGAAGGCGGCGACCATCAAGGCCTACGTCCGCGAGGCCATCGCCGTCAAGGAGGCTGGGCTGCGGATGGAGCCGAAGAAGACCTCGGATTTTCCGGTTCCCGAGGAGCTGACGGAGCGGTCCGAAGGGACCCGCGTTTCAAGCGCGCGTTCGAGGCGCTGACGCCGGGGCGGCAGAGGAGTTACCTCTACCACTTCGCCGCGGCCAAGCAGTCGGCGACGCGGGTGGCGCGAATCGAAAAGGCGATGCCGGCGATCTTCGAAGGCCGAGGGTTCCTGGAAAGGCGCTAGTAGCGTCGCGCTCACGACTTCGTCGCGACGCCCGTGCCGGTCCGCATGTCGTGGCGAACTGGGTCGGGCAACACGTGCTCGTCCCATCGTCGCACGATGAACGGAATGTCCGTACCCAAGTAGCCGAGCTTCATCATCTCGTCGCGCTCGCGAGGGTCGACATGGATGCAACCATGGCTGAAGGAGAGCGTCAGCCCAGCGCCCGGCGGGCGGATCTCTTGCTCCACGTCCGGCGTCGTGTGCACGTACATGTCACTCGGGACGAGGTTCCAGGCGATCGGTCCGAAGTCGTTCTTGTTCCAGAGCAAGAAGGTCTCGCCGTCGTGGGTCACCTCGGGCAGGCCGTCGAAGTCGGTGTCGCCGAGCGGCATCTTCAGCGTGGCGGCGTTGCTCGTCGCCCACGACCACGCTGCGAACCGCCCTGACCGATACTGGTAGCCGCTGTCGGTCTTGCGGATCTCCGCGCCCCACGGAATCTGACTGAAGTACCAGTTGCGCGTCACGTGCGGGTGCCCTGGGCCGAGCTTGTAAGCGCCCGCCTTCGTGACGACCGCGACGTGATCGGCGTCGTCGCGGATCGAGGACGGAGGACCGCCGCGTGCGCGATAGCTCGCGACGATCGAGCGACCGACGCGCACGTAGAGGCTGCCCTCTCCCACCGGCGCGTTCACGTCGCGGTAGCCGGTGCCGCTCGTCGTGACCTTTTCGATTTCGCGGTTCCACCCGTCGAGATCTTCGAGCTCGGCTGGGTAGAACTCCACCTTCACTTCCCACGGCATCACCTTGCGGCCCGAGAAGCTGAAGCCCATCGCAATGAGAACCGCCATCGTCTCGTCCCGAAGCTTCCCGTCGACCACGGCGCCGCATCCTGCTTGAAGCTTTGCGACGGCGCGCGCGTCGGCCGTCGTGAACTCGGCGCTCTTCTCCACGACGCCACCGCGCAAATAAGCGAGTAGCTCCCGCCGCTGGTCCCCGCTCTGATGTTTCGTTGTCGAAAGTGACCGCCGCTCGCAAGGCGGCAGCATCGACCGCCGCCTTCTCGTGCGACGCGCCGCGCGCCTCGATTGCGCGCGCATCCATCCCGCGCGTGAAACCAATCTGCGTCTTGGGCTTGGGCTCCTCGAGAATCTTGGGCTGCAAGCTCTCCTTGAGCCCGGGCAGCGGCTCGGCCGGCGGCTCGCTCGGCGGATCCGCGATGAGATCCGCCGGCGTGTCGTTCGTGACTTGCGGCTCATTCACCGATTGCTTCGGTGGCAATGTCGCGGCGCCGCACGCGATGAGGACGATCGGCGCGACGATCGCGACATGCATCCACCCGCCTTCAAGGAGTGAATGCGTTTCGCGATGGTCCATGGTCTCACCGAATGACGTAATGACCGCTCGCGACGGCTACGTCGGGCGGTACGTGCTTCGCTTCGAATGCGTCGTAGCCCGCCTCGAGCTCCGACCAGAACGGCGCCCACCTCGAGCTCGCGCGCTGCCTCGTGTTGTCGGCCGTCATTCGGAAAGGAAAGACGTGCACGGCGAACGACCGCTGCCCCCTCGCGAGCGCTGCCTCCGCGAGCAAATAGATCTCCTCGATGCCAGGATTGGTCATCGCGAAGCAACCAATCGACACGCAGTTGCCGTGCACCATGATGAAGCTTCCGGTGCGGCCCAGCGATTGGTCGTAGGCGTTGGGGTAACCGATGTCGAAGGCGAGGTGGTAGTTGCTGTTCGGATTGAGCCTGGGAGGCGCGACGCTGTAGAACCCCTCCGGCGACTGCGCGTCGCCCTCTCGCTCTTTCGGGCCGAGCGTGCCGGACATCGCGCAGATGGGATACGTCTTGAAGAGCTCGTATTGCGTTCCGCGCTGCAACCAAACCTCGAGCTTGGCGCTTCCTCCTTGAAAATGCGGGATGTAGACCGAGCTGCCGAACGACAGGCTCTTCTTCGCGAGAGCGCTGTCGATCCTCGCGTGAGCATCGCGCGCCGAAGCAGCTTCGAGCGTGCCCGACGACGGGACGGACGCCAGCATCATCGCCGTGACGAGCACAATGGACCGAAAGGGTTGCATCATCCGCCTTCAAGATAACAACGGCCCGGCGCTTGGCTAGCCAATGCGCCGGATGAGCTTCGAAGTTCCCTGATTGAAAGCCTCTTCGAGCCCGGCGAGGTCCGGTAAACGCTCCCACTTCGACGCGGCGGCTCAGCACAGCTCGCCACGTCGTAGAAGGAGGCAAAGAGCTTCGCGCGCACTACGCGTCGACCGTCGACAACACACGCTACGGCTGCGGAAAGAAGGTGCTCCACAACATCGTGGGTGTCGGACCACCCGGATACCGAGCGACGGGCTCTTGTAGTTTTCCGCGGCCGCTAGCGCATCGGCAAAATGACCGAAGCGAACGACGCGAGCGCTCGATGGACGACTAGAGCGCTCCTTGAGTGGTGCACGTCCCGATTGCCCGCGAGATTGTTCCACCAAGCGTCGCTTGCGACGCTTTCGCGTTGATGCGGGTTGCCCGGCCGGCACCACCGCCGCCGGCACCCGACGTCGATGCCGCTTGCGTCGCGCCTGCTTGTCCGTTCGTCGTCGAGCCCGCTGCGCCGCTGCCGCCTGCGGCTTTCGCCGTGTCGACCGTGCCGCCGGGCGCGGGTTGCGCGTCGGTCGTTGCGTCCGAGCCGTGCGTTCCGCCGCCACCTCCGCCGCCGTTCGCGGCGAGCGTTCCGCTGACGACGACGCTCGCGCCTTCGAGAAGGAGCGCGCCACCACTTCCGCCGCCGCTTCCGTTTTGAGAGATCACGTTTTGCGGATCGTAGACGCCACTGCCGGTGCCACCTTCACCGCCAACGTTGACGATGCCGCTCACGTGCACCGCGCCCGATGCGCTGAGTTGGATCGCGCCGCCCGCGTTGCCGCCCGGACCAACGCCGCCCGTGCCGCCGTTCGAGCCCGCGGAGAGCGGAACGAGCGTTGCGTTTCCCCAGCTCACGCCGCCTTTCGATGCCGTACCGGAGAGCGACGCGCCATCGCCGCCCGTGCCGCAATATCCACCGCCGCCCGCGGAGCTCGCGCCGCTTCCGCCCGCGCCGCCGCCGTTGCCCGAGCCTTGCGCGTTCGTGTCGCCCGCTGGCGGCGTCGCGCCGGGTCCCTTGATGGCGAGGCTCGAGATCGATGCGCCGACGAGGTTGCCGTCGATCGTGATGTCGCCGAGCGCGACGATGACGAGCGCGTCCGCGCCAACGGCTGTCGCCGTGACACCCGCGGGGATCTTGAACGACTTGACCGCGAAGACGCCGAGCGCAACGCCGTTGGGTTGCATGATCTCCGGTAGTTGGATTTGCCGGTTCCGCCGAGGAGCCCACCGAGGTCGGTCTCGATGCTTTGATCCTGCGGGATGACGACGTCCTCGACGCCCGTGAAATCGATCCTCGAGAGATTGATGTTCGATGGCGCGTACGAGCACAGCCCGCTGCTCGTGTCGGGGTTGCCGGCCTCCGGAGCACCCGAATCGGCGGTGCCTCCGCCGCCTCCGCACGCCACGATCCCCGCGAAAACTCCTGCAAAGCAAATGGCTAAAGCTCTCATTATTCGTCCTTTCGTAAGGGTTCACGGAGGCCGCCTCGCGGAGAGGACATCGGTGCGACGATTTTTTTCAGTGCGGCATCGTGGCGCGGGCGCGGGCGGTCTCGACGTGGTCTTCGCCGAGGGCGTTTCGCAGGATTTCCATTGCGCGGTGAAGCTCCTCGGTTCCTTCGGTCGTGCGCCCCTCAGCGAGGAGCGTCGAGCCAAGCTCGTAGCGCGCGCGGCCGACGATGGCGTGGTCCGCGCCGAGCTTCGGCGTGACGATCTCGATTGCACGAAGCGCCGCCGCCTCGCTGTCGGCGTTGCGACCGGCGTGCCTCGAGACGCTTGCCTTGCGAACCCACATCATCGCGACCTCGGGCGTTTCGGCACCGAAGACTTTCGTGCGCCGCGCGATGGCGTCGTCGAAGAGCGCGAGAGCTTCGTCGCGCCGACCGAGCCCGTCGAGCGCGAGCGCGCGCCACTCCTTCGTGTACGCGATGTCGACGAAGTCGACGCCGTGCACGGCGACTTGCTTGGCCTCGACGTCGAGCAGGATCGCGTCAGCCTCCTCGAACCGCCCGAGCTCGATTAGGTCGCGCGTCATGTTCGTGCGGCAGCGGAGCGTGGACGGATTCGAAGGGCCGACCGTGCGCGCGAACCCGGCGCACGCCTTGTCGAGGATTGACAGCGCCTCCGCGAAGTGTCCTTCGTCGCCGATGAGCACGGCGAGATCGTGCGTGACGTCGATCGTCGTCGGGTCGTCTTCGCCGAGGCGCTTCTTGTAGATGTCGAGAGCGCGGCGGCGGTGGCGCTCCGCGTCGGCGAAGCGCGTGAGGCGCCGTTCGCAACCCGCAAGGTTCGAGAGCGTGCGCGCCAGCTCGAGGCCGTCGTCGCCTTCGAGCTTCGTGAACGCGACGATGAGGTTCTCGTACGTCGTCTGCGCGCGAAGGTAATCACCCGCCTCGTAATCGATCTCGCCGAGCAAGAGCGTCGTCTTCGCAGCTTCGAGGCTGCCCTTGCCGAACACGCGCTCCTCGATCGCAAGCGCGCGCGTTGCCGGGCCGCGAGCACGCTCGAACTCGTCGATCCTGGACGAAGTCTCGGCGAACACCTCGAGTATCAGCGCTTGAACCTCGGGCTGGTCACCGAGCTCGGCGACGCGCGCCTCGCCGCGCTCGAGGATGTCGCGTTGCGTGATCCTCTTGCTGCCGGCTTTGTGCGGATCGAATGCTCGAAGAATCGAGATGATGAAGGCCTGCGATTCTTGGGCCTTGCGCGCTTCTGCCCGCGCGCGTCGCGCTTGCCACAAAGTCGAAGCCATCCCGAGCACGAGCGAAAATGCGACGATGGCCCCGACCGCGAACGCGACGCGATGTCGCCGAATCGTCGCGCGCAGCACGTAGCCACGCGCGCCGCCACGCGCGGCGACCGGCGCGTGCTCGAGGTGGCGTCGCACGTCAGCCGCGAGCGCTTCGGCCGATGGGTAGCGGTCGTTCGCGTTCGGCGTGGAGCGCTTTGAGGACGATCGCGTCGAGGTCGCCGCGCACGCGACGCCTCCCTTTGGCGTCGGTGATCGACGAGCTCGGTCGCGTTGGCGTCGCCGCGAGGATCGCGCGCTCCACTTCGAGGCGATCATCGCCGCGGTATGGACGCACGCCGGTCAGAGCTCGTGCAGCATCACGCCGAGCGCCCAAACGTCGGTCGCGGTCGCTACGTCGCGCCTGCGGATTTGCTCGGGCGCTGCATACTCGAGCGTCATCGGGCGTTCGTTCGTGGCGGTGAGCTCGCGTTCGTCGCTCTCGAGGATCTTCGCGATTCCGAAGTCGAGGAGCTTCGGCTCTCCGTCCTTCGTGACGATGACGTTGCTCGGCTTCAAGTCACGGTGAACGACGAGGTTCTGGTGCGCAAACTGCACTGCGTCGCACACTTCCGCAAAGAGGCGAAGGCGCGCGTCGACGTCGAGATCGTTTTGCCGTGCATGCTCGACGAGATCGACGCCCTCGACGAGTCCATCGCGAGCCACGGGCGACCGTCGTCCGTGACGCCGCCGTCGACGAGCCGCGCGATGCGCGGGTGGACGAGCCGCGCGAGGATTTGCCGCTCCCGACGAAAGCGCGCGACGGCGGCTTCGTCCGTCAGTGGAAGGAGCTTCACCGCGACACGTTGCTCGAAGTCCGCGCCTTCGCGTTCGGCTATCCAGACCTCGCCCATCCCGCCGCGGCCGAGTCGCGACACGAGTCGAAACAAACCAATCGTCGTGCCTTCGCGCGCGCGCTTCACCGCCGGCTCGTCGAGGAACGCGCCGGCGCGTGCATCCGCTGCGAGGAGCTTGCGGGCCTCGTCGCGAATGGCTTCGTCCTCGCACGCCGCGAGCTTCGCCTCGCGCTCCGCGGCGTTCAGATCGAGCGCTCCGTCGACGAGCGCCATCACGCGCGCGAATCGATCCTTCGTCGTCATGGCTCGCCTGCGAGTTGCTCCATGATGAACGCGCGCGCCTTCCGCCATTCGCGCCGCACCGTGCGCACGTCGACGTCGAGCGCCTCGGCGATGTCCGCCTCGTCGAGCCCGGCGAAGAAGCGCCATTCGACGACGCGCGCGAGCCGTTCGTCGAGCTCGGCGAGACGCGTGAGCGCACGGTCGACGGCGAGCACGTCCTCGACATTCGACGCGATGCCGACGTTCGAGAGCGACGAGACCATCATCGACGCGCCGCCGCCGCGCTTCAGCGCGCCACGCCGCCGCGCGTGATCGACGACGATGTGCCGCATCGCGGTCGCGGCCACCGCCAAGAAATGTCCGCGGCTCTCGAACGTGCGCGGCGCGAGCTTCATCCACGCTTCGTGCACGAGACCGGTCGTGTCGAGCGTCACGCGCGGCCCACGCATTTGCTTGCTCGCGAGCCGATGAAGCACGCGATACACCGCGTCGAAGTCCGCATCCGCAACGGCGCCCGTCATGTGCTCCATGTTACTGCACGGGTCTGCGCTCACCCGTGTCGCAAAGCATGTTCTAGGGAAGCACGACGCTGTAGATCGCTTCGTTGTGCGTGAAATAGAGGAACCCGGTGTCGCGCACGAGGCGCATCGGCGATGCGCTCGTTCCGAGCTTCACGTATGGCGTCGTCGGTCCCGCGCCTGTGATGGGCGCGTAGTTCACCGTGCCCGTCGCGCTCTCGGTCCAGTAGACGTTCACCGCGTCGGCCGCGATGGCGTCGGCGGCGGTCGCCGTCGTGGCGACCTGCTTTGCCGTCGGGCCGCTCAGCGCGCCGCTCGAGATCGTCTTCGTGCCGCTGTTGAACCAATAGGGTTTTGTCCGTTGACGCGCAGGAGCGCCGGCGACGCTTGACTCGAGATGAACGGAGCCGAGTTGCCGGTGAACGTGACCTGCATGATGACGCCGTTGCCGACATCGCAGAAGTAGAGGTGCGTGCCGTCGGTCGCGACGTTGCCCGCGGCTTGTCCGGCTTGCGACATGATCATCGTGCACGTGCCGGTGACGCACTTGAACGCGCCGACCATCGTGCTGACGGTGTAGCTCCCGAAGACGTTTTGGCTCGTCGGGTCTATGAGGATCGATTGGATCGCGGAGCCGTTGATGGTGCCAGCGGCGCTTTGCGAGCCCGCCGTGTTGACCTGTCCTTTGAACACCGGCTGCTGGACGCCGACCGTGTTCACGATGAACCAATAGGCGGTCGAGCCGTTCACCGAGACGTTCGTCAACGACGACGTCGGTTGCGTCGATAGCTTCACGACGTTGCCACCGGTGGCGTTGTCTTGGAAGACGCCGTTGTTTCCGGTCATCGCCCAAAAAATGTGGAGCGCTTGTCCGGCCGGGTTGTCATCGCCTTGATCCGTCGTGAGCGACGAGATGACGCCGGCCTCGACGCCTGCGTCCTCGGTGCCGTCGATCAAGACCGGCAGGCACGCACCCGCCGAGCACTGTGCGGTGCCGCACGTGTGCGCGCAGCGCCCGCAGTTCTTCGAGTCCGACGAGGTCTCGACGCAGACGCCGCTACACATCGCGCCGTCGCACGAGCCGCCGTCCTGCGTGGCGACGTCCGTGGTCGCGTCGGTTCCGCCGTCCGGTGGCTTCGTCGAATCGTCCCCGACGCAGGCGTAGAGGGCGACGGCCGCGCCGAGCGCGAGCCCCGCGATGACGCGTGTGAGCTTCATTCTTCCAAGGGACTGCCACCCGCACATGTTGTCAAGCCGTCAGATCCTGGCGCGCAAGTAACTCGATGTAACGGGTGTCGCTTCGCGCGCGCCGCTAGGCTCCGCGACGAAATGATTCCGTGAGCCGTTTCCGAAGCTCGCGGCCTTTCATGGGTATGCCGTGGCGACTCCCTCACAACTCATCGCGCACCAGTACGAGAGCGAGACGGTCGCCTTCGACCCGCTCTTCGAGCGCTATCACCGCTACGTCGCGGGGATCGCGGTGGTCTGATGGGACGCGACGACTCCGACGTCGACGACGTCGTGCAGGACGTGTTCTTGCTCGCGTCGCGACGGCTCTCGAAGCTCAGCGACATGACGAGCGCGAAGGGGTGGCTCGCCGTCGTGACGGCACGCACCGTGCGGCGCAAGCTGATGCGCCGTCGCTTTCGGCGGTTTTTTCACGTCGACTCGCCGCCGCCGGACGTGCCCGCGCCGGGCGCTTCGCCCGAAGAGCACGCCGTGCTTCGTCGCGTCTACGAGGTGCTCGAGACGTTGCCGGTCGATCAGCAGCTCGCGTGGTCGCTGCGCTTCCTCGAGGGCGAGCAACTGGACAGCGTGGCGAACGCGTGCGGGTGCAGCCTCGCCACTGCGAAGCGACGCGTCGAGGCCGCGAGCGTGTCGATTCGAAAGGTGCTCGCCGATGCATGACCCGACCTTCTACGAGCTCGGCCAGCGCGTGCAGCCGGAGTGGTCCACCGAGCGAGCGGGGCGCGCGCGGCGCGGGATCGCGCGCAAGTCGGCGCGGCGTCGCGCGGCGATGGTGATCGGGTCGGTCGTGGTCACCGCGGCCGTGGCGATCGTCGCAGCGCGACTGACCTCGGTGCGCGAGACGCCCGTCGTCGCATCTCGAGTCGCGCCCACGCAGGTCGTGACGAAGCCGCGCGTGATGGAGCCCCGAACGACCACGGCGACGCCGCTCTCCGTCGACGCGAAGCTCGAGTCCGAAGGCGACGGCGGTCGCGCGTACGTGCTCCACGCGGGCGCCGCGCGCTTCGTCGTCGAACATGACGAGCAGCACCCGTTCACGGTCCGCGCGGGCGACGTTGTCGTCGAGGACGTGGGCACGGTCTTCACCGTGGGCTACGTGAGCGCGGATCGGCTCGAGGTATTGGTCACGCAGGGGAGCGTGCGTGTCGATCACGACGGCACGCAATCCACGCTCTCCGCTGGCGGTCGCATCGAGGTCGACGCGCACGCCCATCCGATCACCAAGACACCTTCAGCGAAGCCACTCGCGCGCGACGAGGTGGCCTCGCTGCTGCAAGCCGCCGACGACGCGCGCGCGACTGGCCACCCCGAATCCGCGCTCGCTCCGCTTCGCCGGGTCATCGAAGAGCACGCGAGCGATTCGCGCGCGGGTCTCGCCGCGTTCACGCTGGGCCGCGTCCTCTACGACGAGCTGAATCGCCCGAAGGAAGCCGCCGGCGCATTCGCGATCGCGCGAACGCACGGAGGACCGATGGCGGCGGACGCCCTCGGTCGCGAGGTCGCGGCGCGCGCGCGCGCGGGCGACGCGAGCCGAGCGAGCGAGCTCGCCGACGAATATCTTCGACTCTACCCGCGCGGCGATCGCGCGAGGGAGGTCGAACGATTCGCCTCGGGTCACTAGCGCTCTCGTTCGCCACCATGTTCGTGTCGCTCGGCGCGCGCGCCGAGGACAAACCTCGCGTGAGCATCACCGTCGAGAGCTGCGGGCCTCGTATGGCCGACGAGGTTGGTCGCATCGCCGCGATCGAGCTGCACGCCGCGCGCGTGCCTGGCGACGAGGGCGCGCCCGACGTGACGCGCATCGACGTGACGTGCGAATCCGAAGGCGCGATCGCGCTTCACGTCACCGACCCGCTGACGTCGAAGGACGTCGCGCGAAAAGTCTCCGTCGCGGGGATCGACGAGCGCGCGCGCGCACGCACGATCGCGCTCGCCGTCGCCGAGCTCGTGAGCGCGAGCTGGGCGGAGCTCGAGACGACACCGGAGCCCAAAGTTCAGCCGATCCCGCAGCGCGTCGCGCGCAGCGAGCACCCGAGACATCGCGCGATGACCGCACCGACGAAGCCGGCTCGTTCTCGAGTGACGCCCTCGCCGCCGATCGTCCTTCAAGCCTTCGTCGGAGCGCGAGTCTTCTTCGAGAGCCGCGAGCTGCTCCTCGGCGGAGGCGCAGCGATCGAGCCATGGCTTTCGCGCGCGATCGTGCTGCATTTCGACGGCGTCGTCGAGCACGCGAGCGCGACGCGTCAGCCGGGCGACGTGAACATCGACGCCGCGAGCGCGGCGGCGGCGATCGGCTTCGGGACTTCGTTCGGCGCGCTCCGCCTCGCGGCCACGCTCGGCGTGCGCGTGGGTTACGCGCGCCTCGTCGGCCTGTCCCACGCGGAGAACGTGCAAGGCGAAATCATCGATGGCGCGTGGGCCGGGCCGGAGCTCCGGTTCGGCATCGAGCTCCTTGCGCGCTCGCACGTTCACGTCGTCATTAACTACGCCGTGGGGTGGGCCATGGTCGGCGTGGTCGGACCCGTCCCCGGCGATCGCGACGTCCTCGCGCGAGGCCCTTATGGCGCAGTCGCGATCGGTTTTGCAGCGCAGTGAGTTTTTTTTGCGTGAGCCGTTCTTCTTCGTCGCAGTCATCCATGGAGCAGGAGGCATTCATGCGCTCACCCTCGATCGCCGTTCTCTTCGCCGCTCTCGCGTCCGCATCGCTCTTCGCTGCGTGCGGCGGCGGACACAAGATGTGCGCAGACCTCTTTTGCGACAGCCCGGACGGCGGTGGTGTCGACGACGCGACGACGGACGGTTTGTCGTTCGGCGACACCGGAGGCGGCGCGACCTTCACGGCGACGTGCGCGCAATCGATGATCACCGTCTCCATCGGCGCGACGACACCGAGCGTGTCGTGCACGGCGTCGCAGAGCGTGAGTTGGAACGTGGACCGCGGCGAGATCGGAACGATGAACGGCCCTGGACCCTCGGCGAACGCGACGTTCTCACCCACCGGAACCACCGGCGGTGTCGTCAACGTGCTCGCGACGGTCGGCACGTCGACGGTCGCCGTGCCCATCTTCATCAAGCTCACCGGCCAAGGAAACGGCTCGTGCCCACCCACCCAGATCGCAACGAGCACGACTCAAATCACGAGCGGTGGCGGCGTGGGCGGGGTCGGCGGCGAAGGTTGCGGCAACGGCGTGACCGACAAAGCGACGCTCACGGCGCTCGCGACTCCGACGAATAGCGGCAGCGCGCAGAACCTCGCGTGGCTCTATCCATACGACAAGACCGTGTGGCCTCGCGGTCTCTTGGCGCCGCTCCTCCAGTGGAGCTGGACCACGGGCGACGCCGACGCGATCCAAATCCAACTCACGACCATCAGCGGTTCGTTCTCGTGGACGGGGACGTTCTCACGCCCGGCGATTCTGACGCAGACGAACACGGCGTTCATCCGGCACCCGATCCCCGAAGACGTTTGGGAAATGGCAACGAACACGGCGGGCACGGAGATCAACGGCCAGCGCGATGATCTCACCATCGCGCTCACGATCGCGAAGGGCGGCCAAGGCTACGGCCCAATTTCCGAGACGTGGACGATCGCTCCTGGCGCGCTGAAAGGAACCGTCTACTACGGCGCGTACGGAACGAACTACACGACCCAGTTCTCCTGCGCGGGGAACATGGGCGCGGGCACGCTCGCGATCAAGCACGGCGCGACCTCTCCGACGCCGATCACGTCGACGACGCAGTGCACGCAGTGTCACGTGGTCGCGGCGAACGGTTCGACGCTCATCACCGACTACGACACGTGCCCGGGCAACACCCAAGACTACGACTGGGCATATGACTTGAAGACCTTGAACAGCCCATCGACGCTCCCGCAAATCGACGGCCAGTTCACGTGGGGCACCATCAACCCGAAGGGCACGCTCTACTTCTCGAACTCGGCGCCGACGACTCCGGGATCGCTTCAGCCCGGCGACCTCGAGGGAGCGACCAGCACGCCAAGCGGGCTCTTCACGCTCCCCGGCGGCAGTGCCGTGGTCACTCCCGCGCAAATCGCGACGCAGCTCTCGCTCACGAGCCAACTCGGCGCGAGCTTGCCGGTGTTCTCGCCGGACGGAAAGCACGTCGCGTTCAACTTCTACAAAGGCGGTCCGGGCGTCGACAACAAGTCAGGCGACGGGAAGTCGATTGCGGTCGTCGACTTCGACGGCGTGAGCACGTTCTCGAACTTGCGCACGGTCTACGCACCACCTGCGAACTCGAGCTGTCCGAGCTGTGCCGCAGTGTGGATGGCGTTCACGCCGAGCAGCGACGCGGTCATCTTCGAGCTCGAGACGGCCAAGGCGACGACGTCACTCTTCGCCGAAACGGTTTCACCGATCCGCGCGGAGCTCTGGTGGGTCGACCTCAAGACGAAGACCCCGCATCGACTCGACATGGCCAACGGCGCGGGCTACCTGCCGACGGGGCCGAACGCGCACGACAACGACACGACGCTCCAGTACGAGCCCTCCGTCGCTCCGATCGCTTCGGGCGGATACGTCTGGATCGTGTTCACGTCGCGGCGACTCTACGGAAGCGTGGCGACGGTCGACCCGTGGACGTCGGTCTCGCAAGCCAACACGAGCCCTCTTCTCAAGAAGCTGTGGGTCGCTGCCTTCGATCTCAACGCAACGCCCGGCGCGGACGCGAGCCACCCGTCGTTCTACTTGCCTGCGCAGGACCTCCTCACGGTCAACGCGCGATCGTATTGGGTGCTCGACCCGTGCAAGTCGAACGGCGGTTCGTGCGAGACGGGCGACGAGTGCTGCGGCGGCCACTGCATCGCGTCGGCCGACGGCGGATCGCTCGTCTGCGGAAACGCGAACACGTGCAGCGGCGAGGGCGACACGTGCACGACCGGCAGCGACTGCTGCGGGGGCCTGCAGTGCGTCGGCGGCCCCGACAACGGACACTGCGACGTCATCCCCGTGAAGTGATCAATCACTCACATCGCGCTGCATCAACGTCACCGCGCCGGCCACGAGGAATTTCTCATTGTTGAAACCGGCGTGCGCCATTGCGCCCTCTGTACGCGCGGTCATGGCGAATGCACTCGCCCAAGACGGCGCTTGATACGGCGTGGGACCGAAGCTCGGCTCTCCCGATGCGTAGCGAGCCATCGCGTCGAGCGCTTTCCACATGTCGAACTCGACGAGCACCTGCTCGGGCAAGGAGCGCCGATCATCTTGCCAAGCATGGAGCACGAGCGACCCGTCTCGAATCCAGAGGCCCACGGCCTTCTCTAGCTTGCTCGACGTCCACCCTTTCATCTCCTCTAGCAGGCCGAAGGGGGACAGCATCTTCTTCGACGTGACGCACAGCTCTTGAAGCACGCCGCCATCGAGATCACTGCGCTGCTCGACGACTTGAAAGTGGACTTCGCCCGTCCGTAGATCTGCCCAGTGCGTTCCCGCGACGCGAAGCATCATCGCGCGTGGATGCAACTCTTCTCCGAGCTGGGAGACGGTCACGCCCACTTCGCGCGCGCGCGCGATCACGAGCGGCGCTACGGCGCGCCACATGGGGCCGAACTGCATCTCGAAGTGATAGCCAACGATTCGATTAGCCATGGGCGCACATCACGACGACGAACGCACATCGCCAACGTGAATCGAACATTCGTCCATGAGTAACACTATTCTCTCAGGGTGGCCGATAGACACATGCTCCGGCTCTCGTTGCTCGCCGCCGGGGTCGTCATGTGCGCCGATGCGTGCAGGAGAGAACCGGTCAGGACGTCGACCTCGGCACCGGCTCCATCTCACACGCCCGACTCCGGCGCGCCCGACTTCGGCGCGCCGTTGCCCCCGCGCAGCTTGGACGAGTTTCGCGATCTGCTTGCGTCGTTGTCCGAGCCACCGAAGTCGTTCTACGGCGACAACCTCATTTCGAACGAGCACTCGTACCTCCAAGCAGCGCGTGGGCTCGCGGCCTACGCGTCGCGAGGAGGCGTCTACATCGGCGTCGGACCGGAACAGAACTTCACGTACATCGCGCTGACGCGGCCGCGCGATGCCTTCATCATCGACATTCGACGCGCCAACACGCTGCTGCATCTGATGTACAAGGCCGTGTTCGATCTCGCGGACAGCCGCGCCGAGTTCCTCGCCATACTTCTCGGACGGCGCTTCGACGGAGCCAAGCCCTTGGCGCTGGACGCGTCGATCGAGGACGTGCTCGCGCGTGCTGAAGGTTTTCGCAAGAGCCCGAACGACTTCGCCGACGCTCACCGGCGAATCGTCGAGCGCATCGAGCACGGCTACGGCATCGAGCTCAGCGCCGAGGATCGCGCGGAGCTCGATCGAGCGCACGACACGTTCTACCGGCACGGCCTCGACATCCGCTACGACGCGGACGCCAACGCCGAACACGTGAAGCGCAACCCCACGTTGCGCGAGCTCCTCACGACGCGCGATCCCTCGGGCGCGTTCGGCAGCTTCCTCGCAGACGATCAGGGCTTTCGCTTCGTGCAATACCTCGAGCGGCAGAATCGGATCGTGCCGCTCGTTGGAGATGTGACCGGGCATCATACGCTCGCTGCGCTCTCGCGACGCATCGAGGGTCGAGGGCTGACCGCTTCTGTTTTCTATCTGTCCAACGTCGAGAAGTACCTGTTCGACCAAGGCAGATGGGACGGTTGGATCGCGAATGCGTCGCTTCTGCCCGTCGACGACCGAAGCCTCGTTCTCCGATCGTGGCTCGACGGCGACCGCCCACATCCGCTGCAGCTCCCGCTCTACCCGAACGCGTCGGTGCTGCAGCGCGTTCGCCCGTTTCTGCTCCGGCAAGCGCGGAAACCCTATGGCGACATCTGGCAGGTCGTGACCGACTGTCTGCCCGAGCCGCCGCCAGGAACATGGTTGGCTCCGCTACCTCCGGTGCCAGACGACGCCGTCACGCGTGATGGTGCGTGCCGCGATACGCCCGATGCGATGGCATGCATTCCGGGAGGGCCATTCGTGCGCGGCGTGGACCACGATTCGCATCGCTGCGAGCAGCCGGGCCAGCCCGAAGATGGAGCATCGTCGTCGACGCCGGCCATGACGATCACGCTGGACACCTTCTTCATGGATCTCACGGAGGTCACCAACGCGGCCTACAGCCGTTGCGTCGCGCGCGGCGCCTGCGCATCGCTTCGACCGCGCTATCCTGGGTTCGACGATCCCGAGGAGCCGGTCACGGGCGTCACTTGGTACGACGCCGACAAGTATTGTCGCGCGATGGGCAAGCGGCTTCCTACGGAGACGGAGTGGGAGAAGGCCGCGCGAGGTCCTGACGGAGCGACGCATCCGTGGGGTGACGCACCCGCGAGCTGTGCGCTCGCCGTGATCGAGGATGCCGACGACCATCGGGCCTGCGGACGCACGCAGCCCGGCGAGACGCCCGAGCGCGGCCGCGTGTGGCCCGTCGGTTCCAGGCCGCCGGGCCGATACGGGCTCTACGACATGATCGGCAATGTAGAGGAGTGGGTGCAGGACTGGTGGACGCCGAGCTGGGCCGCGTGCGGCGCCGATTGCGCAGGCAAGAACCCGCACGGGCCACCCGATTGTCCCAGCGGGTGGTGTCGTAATCACGAGTACAAAGTCCTGCGCGGAGGTTCGTGGTTCTGGCCGGCCGAGCACGCCACTGGCTACCATCGCCGCCGCCACACGCCGACGAACGACCCGTTCCACCACGTGGGATTTCGTTGTGCGGCGAGCACGGACGGGAAGTGAAGCTTCACTTCCCTCATTCCGTGTCGCAGACGAACAACCCGCCACGAACATCGTTGCAGCACGACGTGAGCAGAAAGAAAGCGCGGCGCCCGACCTGCGCGCCACCTTCGACTCGCGCTCCGCGTGTGGTGCACGATCTCGTGGTCGCGCCGTTCGTGATGCTGCGCCGATTTTCATCCACAGACCAACTCGTGTTCTCGGCGGTTCCGACGTCTTCGATTTCGGGCTCGAGACGAACCTTGCCGCCCCAAACCGCGCCGTACGCGTGCGTCCGCGAGCTGCGCAGCACGAGCCGATCGCGATCGTACGTTTCGTAGCGAACGCAGCCCATCTCGTCGTGAACGCCCTCTGGGCATTCACCGCGCGCGATGACGCGAATGTCGGTCTTCTCGATCGCGAGAACCGTCGGAAAGGCGTGGTCGGTCCTCGCGTCCGGCGCGGCGCCCGCGTGCGTGGCGCGCGCGACGATCGCGAACGCGTCCGCATCGACGGCGAACAGATCGTGCATCTCTCCACGATTGACGAGCACGACGAGACGACCGCGATCGCGACGAAGGGATGTGATCTCTCCGTCCGCGTCGAGCTCGAGCGAGCGAGTGACGGTCAGCGTGGCGACGTCGATTTCTCGAAGTGTGGGAGTCGAGATGGCGACGACGATCAACGTACCGTCCGGATGCGCTTGCGAAGGCTGCGCGCCGGCAGCGATCGCACGCGCGGGAACGTCGAGCTCGTTCGGAAGTCGCGCATCGATCGCAGCCGGTGATTGCTGCTGTGGTGATTCGACGCGTGCGGCGGGAATCGTCGACGACACCGCACACGCGACGCACGCCATGGAGAGCGCGAGGATCGAGGGTCTCACGGCTTCACCCTGTACGTTCCAGCGAGGAGCTCTCCTGCAGGTCCCGAGCGACTCACGAGGATTGCATTCGTGTGTGGGTCGAACGACATCCACTGTTTGCTGTTGTCGTCGAGCACCCACGTGTCACGTCGATAACCGCCGAAATTTTTCCCGTCTTCGGCGCCCCAAGACGAATCGACTTTGTAGACGTGAAAGGGACCCGCCCCTTGAAGAAAGGATTTTGCGGAGTCACCACCCCACTTGGCGAGGTCGCCGCGCGTCGGGTCCGACGCGCCACCGAGCACGAGATGGTCGCGAACGATGACTCGATGACCGGGCGGCGACGTTGGATCATAGAGCTTCACGATGTCACCAGCGTTCGCCGTGCGCACATCGACGCTTTGAAAATGTGCGGGCGCGATGTTCTTGGCGTCATCGCCGAACGGATCGGTGCCGGCTTTGAGACCGAGCGAATCGAAGGTCCGCCCCGTCGCCCGCGTGAGCGAGTGCATGCACCAATCGACGCAATCAACTCCAACTCCCCAATCCCACTGCATCTTGCGGATGCAGTCGGCCGTCGTCGCGGGCGCAGCGAGCTTCGGCAGTTTGCCGGCATCGATGAGCGCCTGCGTGGCTTTGACGAGCTCCGCTGGCGCGCCATATCCGAGCATCACGCTCCCAGGATTTCGAATCCCGGCACGGGCAAGCAAGTGAACGAGCTCCTGTCCCTTCGGCGTCAGCGACTTCATGAACGCTTCGGGCGATGACTGGTCCGCGGCAGTCTCGTTCGCCGAGCTTCGTTGAATCACGATCCCGTGCGAGCCTTCATACCCGCCACTCATCCGGAATTGCGGTTGCGCGACGACGGCCTGACCGCCTACGCGATAAGGACCAGAATACGCATCGCGTGTTGCGTCGAGACTCCGCTCGATCGTCCCAGCCCGCATGAGCGACGCAAGCAGCGCGTGATCGATCTCGAACGCTCGAACGTGTTCGAGCGCGGCGTCAGGCGAACGTTGTTGCGCGGCTGCCACGCCCTGGTTCGACGTAGCGTTCGTTGGATGGAGGTCGGCGGTGCTGCTGCGGCGTCGCGGGTCGATTGCGTCCGTCATACGACGCTATCGATCCCGGCGCGCGCATTGTTGCTCGTTTCACGCAACTCCGCTCTGCGCATGCCGAACTGTTCACGAGGCGACGTCAGCGTGAACGAGCCCCTCGGCGAGCTTCCAGAAGCGCTTCGCTTCCGCCTCGTCGTAGGATTGCTCGGACGACTTGACTTCTTTTTGCTCGCCGATGAACGCGCCGCCGCGCGTCTCGTACTTCGGATCGGTCGCGGCGAAGACCGTGTTGTCGGCCGCCTCTTCGACCGTGTGGGCACCAGGCATGTGCGTCATCACGTGCTTGAAGAGGAAGTAGCGCATGCCCTTCGCGTGCTCGGCGACCGTCTCCGGAACGAACCCCGGACACACCGCGTTGACGACGACGCCGCTCCCGGCGAGCTGGCGCTGGAGCTCGTAGGTGAGCCACATGAGGGCGAGCTTCGAGTTCTTGTAGAACGTCATCGGCTCGTAGGATTTTTCGCCCTTCAAGTTCTCCCAATCCCAATTCACCTCGGCGCCGTAACCCGATTTGGGAAGATGCGCGCGCGAGCCAACGTTCACGATGCGCGCGGGCGCGGCGTCGCGCAGCTTCGGGAGCAGCAAGCGCGTGAGGAGGAACGGGCCGATCGCGTTCGTCGCGAGCGTCGCTTCGATTCCGTCTTTCGTGAGCACGGCTTTCTTGTCGAGCGACATGTTGCCGGCGTTGTTGACGAGCAGCTTCAGCGGCCCCTCGAAGCGCGCGGCGAACGCGCGCACGTCGTCGAGCGACGAGAGATCGAGCGCCATGCCGAGCGCGGTCGCGCCCGGCACCTCGGCGGCGATCTTCTTCGCGGCCTCGTCGCACGTCGACTGCGTGCGGCCGGTGACGACGACGCGAAACCCGCGCTGCGCGAGCTTCTTCGCCGTGACGAACCCGATGCCCTTCGTGCTTCCCGTGATCAGCGCGGTATCCATGCGCTCCATTGTTCAGCCGCGCGCCCGACCCGCGCAACTGCCTGTTCGGGCAGGGCGCGTGATCATGGCCATGTTCGTCGTCGACGCTCTCCATCGCGATGCTAGCGTTCCTGCGATGAGCGCAGTCACCACGAGCCATGCACCACCGACGGGTCCGTCCGGCACTCTTGGCGTGCGCAATCTCGTGCGGTTCGTGAGGGGGCAGCTTCCGTGGCTGCGAGATCTCACAGTCGAGCACGGCGACATCGTGCGGATGAAGATGCTCGGCGTGTGGTGGTTCGTCGTCAGCCACCCCGACGACATCGAGCGCATGCTCGTGAAAGACGCGAGTGTCATGCAACGCGATGCCGGGATCGACATCGTGCGGCGCGTCTTGGGGAACGGGCTCCTCACGAGCGAGGGCGACTTGTGGAAGCGTCAGCGCAAGCTCATGTCGCAAGCGTTCTCACCCAAACGAATCGCCGACTACGCGACCGCGATGGTCCGCGTCGGCGACGTCGCACTCGGACGATGGCGCGACGGCGCGAAGACCAACTTGCACCGTGAGATGTCGCGGCTGACGATGGAGGTCGTCGCCGACGTGCTCTTCGGCGCGAGCATGGGCGCGGCCGACGTCGAAGCCGTGGGCCGCGCGATGGAAGTCGCCAACGAGTTCTTCTCGGGCAGCCCCGAGGCGATGCTGAAAATTCCGAAGTGGGTGCCGACGCCTCGCAACGTGCGGATGAACCGCGCCGTCGCGACGCTCGATCGCGTCGTCTACGACATCATCGCGCGACGTCGCGACAGCCTTCCGCAGGAACAGAAAACCCAGCCGTGGAGCGATCTCCTCGGTACGCTCCTCGCCGCGCGCGACGACGATGGCGCGGGCATGAGCGACGGTCAGCTGCGCGACGAGGTGATGACGCTTTTCCTCGCAGGCCACGAGACGACCTCGCTCGCGCTCGCGCACGCGCTCTACCTTCTGAGCCTGAACCCGGCGATCGAGCAGCGTCTCCACGGCGAGATCACGGGCGTGCTCGGCGATCGCTTGCCCACGGCCGACGACGCGCGTTCGCTTCCATTCACCGAGTGGGTGCTCAAGGAGACGATGCGTCTCTACCCGCCTGCGTGGGCAACCGGACGCGAGACCACGAAGCCGTACGAGCTTCGCGGCCACACGATCCCCGTGGGCTCGCAGCTGATGTGCAGCCAGTGGATCGTGCACCGCGATGCCCGGTGGTATCCGGATCCGGAGCGCTTCGATCCCGAGCGCTGGTCGCCCGAGCGCGTGAAGGACATTCCTCGCTATGCGTACTTCCCTTTCGGCGGCGGGCCGCGCGTGTGCATCGGCAACCACTTCGCGATGATGGAAGCCACGCTGCTACTCGCGATGATCGTTCAACGCTTTCGCGTCGAGCTGCTCCCCGGTCAGCGGCTCGAGCTCGCGCCGGCCGTCACGTTGCGCCAGAAGGGCGAAGGGCTCCAGGTCCGCACGCTCGCACGCTCAGAAGAAGACTTGCGCCGGCGTCGGGTCGGCCGCGACTGACGCATCGGGCCCGCGCCCGAGACGGCCATGGTTGTTCGATCCCCAGCAGTAAACGGCGCCGGTGTCGAGGACCGCACACGACTCGCCACAATAGCTGCAGCCCGCGTTGCCGAGATCGCCGCCCGCAGAGATGCCGACCGCTTTGCTCGGTAGGCCCTGCACCTTATAAGGAGGGTTGTAGTGCGTCGTGCCGGAGTCGAGTGGCGCGCCGACGCCGCCGGTCGTGTTCTCGCCCCAGCAATAGACGTCGCCGGCCGTGTCGATCGCGCATGCGTGTCCGGAGCCGACGGAGACGTGCGTCGCGTTCGCGATCGTCGGGATCGTTTGTGGTGCGGTGATCGGCGTACCGGCGTCCACGGGCGCCACGATGGCGAAGCCGTTCGCGCCCCAACACTGCACCGCGCCGGTCGCGAGCACCGCGCACTACCTCGATTAGCTCGAGCACGCGCACGATGATCCTGCGTGGGTGCTCGAGTGCGTGCGTGCCGAGCCCAAACAATCGATGAGCGTGCGGCTCGCCAAGATCGCCGGCCCCGATACGCTCGAGCGATTGAGCGATCGAAAGTTCGGCGCGTGCGAGCTTCCGTCGATGGTGCGCGGCTTCGGCATGGTGAAATCGGAGCACGTCGTGCGCTGGATCCTCGGGCTCGTCGGCAAGAGCGCAGCGAAGGACGCACCGCTCGCGTGGTTCCGCGCACACGCCGCGTTCGCACGACCCATCTTGGAGCGCACCGCCAAGACGACGGGCGGGCTTGCGACGCAGGCAAGCTCGGTTCTTCGCGCGCTCGGGTGAGCCGCCGCCGCACATCAAGAGGTAGCTACACGCTACAATGGCGTTGATGACGATGCGATTCACGATCCTTGTCGCGATGCTTTCCGCAGCATGTGGCTCATCGTCTGTTTCACCCGATGCGGGAGATGCGACGACCGACGTCACGAGTGACGTCGGCTCCGGCGCGGACGCGAACATCTCGTGTTCGAGCACGACGAACGCCGTCATCATCCGTTTCCAATATCCCGGAGAGACGGTGACGCACTCGGTGTGCGCTCCACTCCTCTGGGTGCGTAATCGCTACGCGCGACCCGGTGACGGTGGCGCTTGCCAATTCCTCGACACCGAGGCCTACGCTTTCATTTCGGGCACTCCCTCATTCGGGACAGGTCTCTTCCAGCCGAGCGACGTGTTCGCGGACGCGGGGCAAGCGCTGGCGGGGCTCTCGTTCGCCGATGACGGCTTCTTCTGTCCGTTCGACGGTGGCTGCAGTCAAATGCTCAACACGGCGTGCACGCTCCAAGTGACGGGACCCGGCGCTGTCGGTCAGGTCGTCACCGCGTCGCTCGCTCAACCATGCACGCTGAACAACAACACGGCGTCGACGCAGCCCGCGACCGTCTCGGTGACGGGTTGGGACATCAACGGCGTGCTCGATGTTTATACGCAGTTCGCCGACGCCGGAATTGACGGAGCCGCTTGTCCGTAGCCGCGAGTTCCGCGTCGACGTCCACGAGCAGCACTGCGCCGACGACGACGAGCGCACCGACGTACGATCCTCCGACGATCCTGATCAACGAACAGGGCGCGCAATCTGCGTCGCAATGAAAGGTCTGCACCCGCGCGAACGAAATGAGGCACGGAATTCGAAAACGGCATTGGGTGCAGCGATTGCTACTCGGCAAGTGGAGGCTGTCATGACTCGCAATGAAGGAACCATCGATCGAGGCGTGCGAATCGTCTTGGGGCTCGCGCTCCTCTCGCTCGTCTTCGTAGGACCGCACACGCTAGTTGGACTCATCGGCCTCGTTCCGCTCGTCACGGGACTCGTCGGGTTCTGCCCGCTTTATAGGTTGTTCGGATTGCGTACATGTCCGGCCAACCCGTGAGCGCAGTCGCGAGCCGGTTCTCGATCCACGTCGAACAGATCGACGGGTTCGAGTTCCGCGTGAAGTTCGACAAGGATCAATTCGCGCCGCTCTTGCTCGACGAGCCTCCGCCGCTCGGGCGCGACGTGGCTCCGAACGCCGCTCGTGTGCTCGCCGCCGCGATCGGCAACTGTCTGTCCGCGAGCCTCGTGTTCTGTCTCAAGAAGGCCAACGTCGCGGTGAGCGGCGTCAGCGCCGACGTCGATGTGGAGATCGTGCGCAACGAGGCGCGTCGACTTCGCATCGGCAAAGTGAACGTGACCCTCCACACGAATCTCCCGCCCAACGATCCCGCGCTTGCGAGCTGCCTCGCGACGTTCGAGGATTTCTGCATGGTCACGCAGAGCGTGAGGCAAGGCATCGACGTCGCCGTTCGAGTCGAAGGTCGTTCATGACGCGGCACGGTGGCCGCTGGCGCTGGTGAGGGTCGGTTGGACTATCTGATCCCTGGCGTCGGCGCGATCATCTTCGGCGCGACGTCCTCGAACGTCTTCCCGATCATCGCAGGTGTTGCCGACATCGGTCCCCTGACCGCCATGCAAGCGGTCCACGTCGATGGCTGGCTCGTCGTGATCCTCTTTTGGGAGATCGCGCTGTTGCTCTTCTACATGATCGAGCGCGGCGCGATGCGCTCTGCGCGAGGTCGCGTGTGAGCGCCACGAACGTCCTCGATGTCGTCGATGTCTCGGTGCGTTTCGGCCGGACGAAGATCCTCGACGGACTCTCGTTCAGCGTTCCCCGTGCCACCTCCCTCGCGATCATCGGACCGAACGGCGCTGGAAAGACGGTGCTCTTCCAGGCGCTCATTGGCGCGATACCGCACGGGGGCAGTATCCGTTGGGCGACCGGAACGCGGATCGGCTACGTGCCACAGAAGCTCGACATCGAGCGCGATCTGCCTGTGACGGGCAACGACTTCCTTCGTGCCAAGGTCGCGGTGAGCGGCGCATCGAGCACCGACGCTTCACGCGCGCTCGGTCTCGTCAGTCTCGACGCACGTGTTGCTGCCATGCCCATCGGCACGCTTTCGGGAGGACAGTTCCAGCGCTTGCTCGTCGCGGTGGCGCTCGTCGGTTCGCCGACGGTGCTCCTCTTGGACGAACCGACTGCGGGCGTTGACGAGCCCGGACAGGAGACGATGAACGAGACCGTCGAACGTCTGCGACGCGAGGAAGGACTGAGCGTCCTCTTGATCTCGCACGATCTGAGCGTGGTCTACCGCTACGCATCGAACGTCCTCTGCCTGTCGCGTGGCACCGCATGCTTTGGCGTCCCGAAAACCGTCCTCACTCCCGCGATGCTCGAACGACTCTACGGCGCGCCCGTCGGATACCACGTCCATGATGGGCATTGAGCTCAGCACGCTGGGACTCGCGATCGGCACCGGCATCGCCGCGGGCCTCGTCGGTTGCTTTGCCGTCATGCGCAGAATGACGCTCGCGGCCGATGCGCTCTCTCACGTCGCGCTCCCGGGAATCGGGCTCGCGCTTCTCTTGCGCATTCATCCAGTGATTGGCGGCGTCGCGGCGCTCATACTCGGAGCGTTGCTTGTTTGGAGCGTGGAGCGCAGGACGCGCCTCGCAACCGAAACGGTCATTGGTGTCGTGTTCTCCACCGCTCTCGCCATCGGCAGCTTGCTCACGACGGGTGAGGAGCTGATTGAGGCCCTCTTCGGCGGCACCGGACGGCTCACGAACGTCGAGACTGCGATTGGGCTCGTCGTCGTCGCAGGCGTGATCGTGTTCGTCGTGCGCGCGAGGCACCGCCTCGTCTTGACGCTCGTCTCGCCGGAGATCGCACGCACGTCGGGCATCAACGTGTCGCGGTTGAATCTCGCATTCCTCGTCGTCTTCGCGCTCACGATCGCCCTCGGGCTCCGCTACCTCGGCGTGCTCCTCATCGGGTCGCTCGCGATCATCCCGGCGGCGACCGCGAAACGTTTGGCGCTCAGTCTCAACGGCATGCTCGGCATCGCTGTCGTGGTCTCGGTTGTTGCGACGACGGCGGGGACCTCCGCCGCGCGCGTTCTTCACCGTGAGCCCGGTCCTCTCGTCATCCTCGTCGCCAGCGCGTGCTTCGTCTTGAGCTTGTTCTGGCGTCGAGTATCAAGTCGGGCATGACTTCGGCGTCGACCACCGCGTTCGTGCTCATGGCGCTCGGGTGTGCACGACCGTCTGAACCTCCGCCGTCGCAGCCAGCGCCGCTCGTTCATCGCTTCGAGCACGCCGAACGATGGACGAAAGCGCTCGACGATCCCGCGCGCGATGCGTGGCAGAAGCCGGCAGAGGTCGTCGCGGCGATGCACATCACTGCCGGAATGACGGTGGCCGATGTCGGCGCGGGAACCGGATATTTCGAGCCGTACGTTTCACGTGCGGTTGGCAGCGGGGGCATGGTGCTTGCGGTCGACATCGAACCGGACATGGTTCGCTACCTCGGCGAACGCGCGGCGCGCGAGAAGATGGACAACGTGCGGACGGTCCTCGCGGCCGTGGACGATCCGAACCTTCCCGCGCACGGCGTGGATCGCATCCTCATCGTGGACACCTGGCATCACATCCCGGCGCACGCCGCCTACCTCGTGAAGCTCAAACAATCGCTGGCAACGAACGGAACGATCACGTTCGTCGATTTCACGCTCGACGCGCCGATGGGACCCCCGCGCGAGCATCGAATCACGCCAGAGGCGCTCGTCGAGGAGGCGCGCGCGGCCGGGATGACCGCAGAGAAACTCGAGCTCGGACTTCCGCATCAATTCGTGATCGTCGCGCGCTGAGCGCGAGCCACGCGCCGCTCATGAATACGTAGACGATGATCACTTCGACGTGACGGCGCACGTCGCGGCGTTCACGGTCGTGACCTTGCCCGGATCATGCGTCACCTTTCCGGTGAAGAGGTCATCCACGGTCGATCCGTTGTGCGTGAACCTCCATGTCGGCTTCGAATCCTTCACGGAGAGATCGGCCTGGTCGATCGCGAAAGCGCGATCGTGCTTTTTCACCGCGGCGATGGCGTCGCGCAACGTGCACTCGACGGCGCCGAGCGCGCTTTGGGCTGCAAGGTTCGTCACGCTGACGCTCACGCGCGACGGGGGGACTTTGCCGTTGACGAGGATGTCGAGCCCGCATCGGCCTTGCCCTGCGACAAGACACGCCGGCGAGACGTACCAGTACTCGCACCAATCGGACGCGAGGTTGATGGTGCCATCCGTCGCCGGATGCGTGACGCGGAGATAGTACAGCGTCGCGTCGCTCTTCCACGCGTTCGCGACGCTTGGAGCCCAGTCCACGAGCTTCGTCAGCGGATCGAAGCTCTGGAGCGCGACGATCTCGGGCGCCTCGAGCATCACCCACGTGTCGAGTGGGAGCGTCGCGCTCGCGGCGGCGAGCTTGGCGCGCGTGAGCTCGTCGGTGCCGGAGCTCGGTGGGACGGCGGCGACATCGTCGTGAACGATCTTGTTGCCCTTGCCGTCGAACTCGACCCTGCCGTCCTTGCGCGTGCCGGTCACGTGCACGCTCACGCTGACGTAGCGTCGGTTGCCCGACAAGGCCCGCATCGAAATGTCGACGGACGAGAGCGTCCCGCCCTCGATGGCGAGATCCGTCACGGCGCGGTCGATGCGATTGGGCAGCCCGTCGAAATCGATGCTCGAGAACGTGAACGTGTCTTGATTGAGCGTCTTGATGGAGGACCCGAGCTTGACGGGCGTGCTCGGACCCACCTCACCATTGCGGCACTCGTAGCTGTCGACGTTGTCGGGATGCACCGGGCTTCGCGCCGTCAGCGACATGTACGTCAGGTGCAACGTGAGCTCCGTCGCGTGGACGTCGTTCTCGCCGACGGCGGCGCGCAGCTTGGTGAGGCACTGGCTCATGCCGGACGCGGAGAAGACGTTGATCTCCGGCTTGCCTCCCGCGTTGGGCGAGATGCCGAACTGTTTTTTGAAGTCGTCGGGGCTGATCGTGCCCCAACTGCAGCCGAGCACGCAGACCACCCACGCGAAACGCGGCGGCCTCATGTGGTCTTCTTGCTTCTTGCGAGAAGGCGCACGACCGCCCCAAGCATCAACGTGACGAGCAACCATTCGCCGAAGAGGACGCCGATGACTCCAAACGTGTTGACGTTGACGGGGAATCGATTCTTCTCAGGAAAAGCGCACCATAGGTCGCCGGTGTACGAGGTGCCGCCCCTCGAACCGCCGCGGACGTGAAGCACCACGATCGATCGGTCGTAACCCTTGGGGCATACGATCGGCGCCGCGAGCTTCATCGTGCCCGACACGCAGCCCGTGGCCCCGATCGCGCCCATGAACGAGATGAACCCGGCGACGAGCAAACACCCGCCTGGCCAAGCGCGACTCGTTGAAGTCTTGGACGTCGTCGCCGCCGGTTTGGGTGGAGGCTCTGGATGCTCGAGCTTGGCGTGGAGCGCGGCGTTCTCGCGCGCGAGCTCGTCGGCGCGTTGTTCGAGCGCCTCGATGCGTGCCCGCTCGGCTTCGAGGTCGTCGCGGTACGTCATGTCCGCATGTTAGTTCGAAACGGCGAAAACGAGCAGCGCCGGTTGACTGCCATCATGAAGCGCTGATGAAGTGCCACTCAACCTTTCGAATCGAAGCAACGGACGGCCAAACGTTGACGGAGGAATGTACAGAATCGGCACTTCCGAAATGAAGCGGAAAAGTAAACCTTCGTAAGACCACGTGCAGTCGCGGTGTGCGGCCCATGTTGAGTGCATGGGCTTCAGCAAATACCTCCTCTTGGCAGTACTCTGCACGGGCTGTATCGACGAGCTCCTCGCGCCGCGCGCGAGAAACGATCTCGGGTGTGACGACATCCAAGTCACGGCGACCTACGCGGGCGAATACGAAGCGACGGGGTGCGGCGGAACGGTCGACTACGCCTGCGTTCCGTCGGGCGCTCACTCGCTGGACGGACCGACGTGCATCCGCGAAGGAAACGTCGACACCGCGGCGCCCGTGATTGTGGTCGCGCCTGCCGCAAAACCGCCGACGAAGAGCGCCGATCCGGGCTTCCCCGTCGCGGCGGCGGTGAGCTCGATGAAGCTCGCCGCGAGCTTCGCGACCGACTGCAATGTCGTCGCCGGCCCGCGTGGGTCGGGCACGGCGAACGTGACGTTCGAGAAGGACGGTCACGTTTCGTCCGTCGCGCTGAGCGAGCCGTTTCAGGGGACGCCCGTCGGCGAGTGCGTCGCGGACAAGTTCCGCCGCGTGACGGTCCCTACGTTCACGAACGGGCCCAAGGTGACGAAGAAGAGCTTCGACGTCCCGGAACCGCCGCTCGCGACGCCGTCAAGCTGAGCCCAGTGACGGACGTTTGCGCGATTCGGCCCGTTGTTATACCGTTAGGGATAGTGACGAATCGAGAGGACGCGATGGGCGCACGCAACTATGCATCCGATTTCGGCGAACGAGTTCGAACCGCACGACAGCTCAAAGGCTGGACGCACACGGAGCTCTCCGAGCAAACGGGGCTCTCGAGCGACGAGCTCGAGCGGCTCGAACGCGGCGAGACTCGCGTGGCGGTCTCGGTCACCGCGCGCATCGCGGAAGCGCTCGGGATCACGGTCGATCATCTGTCACCGACACGGTCGGGCACGCACGCGGTGACGAAGCGCGGGTGAGCTTACTTTCGTCACTCATGCGCAACGTCAAGCGCTGAGCTCGTTTGGATCACAGAGTCACCGAGACGACATCCATCTGCACGAACTGGCCATCGAAGGGCTTCGGCGCGGGAGGCACACCCGGGATGACGATCGGCTGGCTCGTCGCGTCGAGGTTGCGTAGCTGGAAAGCATCGCGCGAATCCGCGAGGAGCGTCACGGTCGCACCGGCTTCGATGGGAATCGTTTCCGTGTAGTCGATGCCGACGGCGACACGATTCGAGATCCCCTGATTGACGTAATACGTTTGCGCGGGAGCCGACACGACGAGCGCGTAGACGTTGATCGTCGATCCCGCGATGGGCACGCCGCCGACTTGCCAGTAACCGTTTGCAAAACCTCCTTCGTAAAGAGTGATCTCGACGACGCCGCGAAATCGCAATGCGACCGTGTACGTCGTGCCCGGAACGCCGCCCATCGTCGCCGACGTCGAAACCGTTCCGAGCGTCTCGCAAACGGTGGGGTCGGCAACGCTCTTCGTGCAAGGCAGCTCCCAGCGCAGACCGTCGAGCGACGCAGCGACGCTCGCGTCGACGTCTTCGTCCATCGCGTCCGCTGCGCCGCTGTCGTTGGCGACGACGGCGTTCGTGTCCAGCCCGGTACGCGCGCCACACGCAATCGATAGCGACGCAGCAAGGATGATGACTCGACGAATCATGCGCGAGTGCTCCGAGCAACTTCCGTACTCACGACAACTGCGCGTTTACTCCAAGAGCGCGACTCGAATGCAGGGAGAATTTCCCAGCTCGAATGGGATTCCTTCGCGCATCGCGCGGAAAAACCACGCGGCACAGCCAATGCTTCGCTGAGCCGCCATGACGAGACACGTCCTCTTATGCGCGGCCCTTTTCGCGTTCCCCGTCGCGGCCTGCGGGGGCACCATCAATACCGTCTCCACTTCCGACGGAGGTGGCGGCGGCGACGGAGCGACCACGAACGGAACGAACCCGTGCGGTTCGAGCTCCGGGCCGATTCGGCTGGCCACTGCGAACCAGCCGAGCGCGATCGCGATCGATGCGGCCAACGTCTACTGGGTCGACTCCGCGCTCGGCACGGTGAACGAGGTGCCGTTGTGCGGTGGCGCGACGAAGACCCTCGTCACCACTTCGGCGCTCGGATCGAGCACGCTCATCCCCGCGGGCATCGCCGTGCAAGGCGCGAGCGTCTACTTCACGACGCAGGATCCGTGGAACCCCGACGAAAACGACGGCGGCGTTTGGAAAGTGTCCGTGACCGGCGGCACGCCGACGCCGCTCGTGCAGGGCCTCGATCGTCCGGGACCGATCGTGGTGACGAACGCGAGCATGGTTTGGATCGACTCGTGGAAGACCTACTCCGACGACGGCGAGATCGCGCGAGGCGCCGCTCGACGGCAGCTCGATGACCATCCTCGCCTCCGCGCAGAACGGGCCGCTCGCGTTGACACTCGGTGGCGGCACGGCCGTCTGGACGAACTCCGGCTCCTTCGACTCCGAGGGCGGATCGATCGTCGAGACACCCATGGGCGGCGGCGCGATCGTCGACGGCATCGCCGTCGGTCAGGGCATGCCCGTCGGAGTCGCGGTCGAAGGGACGGACATCTACTGGGTCGACCAAGGCGATCCGAACGTCAACAACAGCGGGCGCGTGATGAAGATGCCGCTCGATCCGAAGGCTGCGGCCGATCCCATCAAGCTCGTGTCGGGAGGCGCTCCGCAGGGCATCGCCGTCGACGCGGCTCACGTCTACTGGACCGACTCGCAGAGTCAGAGCGTCATCATGGTGCCGCTCGCGGGAGGCACTCCCACGACGCTCGCGACGAAGCAGGTCGCTCCCGTCGCCATCGCCGTCGATGATGCCAACGTGTACTGGACGACGCTCGCCGAGGGCAACGGTCAGGGCTCGATCATGAGGATGGCGATCAAGTGACCGCGGTTGGAGCGCGCCATTTGATCAAGATGACCTTCAGCGCGTCGTTCACGACGAGGCACGACACCACGGCATAAGCGAAGAGCCCGAGCACGTGCAGCCACGGAAGCGGCGAGAGCCCGGGAATGCCCACGAGCGTGAGGCCGGTGCCCGCGACGGTCTCTCCAGCGAGCGATGCGATGAGCGGCTTGCTCGGCATCGTCGACCAGAACGATCGACGCTCGCGCGCAGACACGACCGAGAACACTGCAAAATAGAGAAGGACGAGGAAGCTGAACGTGTAGAGCGTGTTCGTGTCGGTCGCGAGGCCGAGGCGCGACCAGCCGATCATCAAGAGGAGAAGCGTCTCGGCGAGCATGGCGAGGCCGAGAACGACCGAGACGAGGATGAAGCCGCCGATGTTCCACGTCTCCGGTTTGTGAGACGCGCGAACGCGATCGGTTGCGAGCGTGATCTTCGCAAAGTCCGTCATGAACGTGAGGAGCAGCATCGCAAAGACGGAGACGACGAACTTGCCAGTCACGACGTACGCAATCGCCACGAAGCTCGCCTTCAAGATCGTGCGACTGATCTTGTTGATGATCCACGTGAGGATCCGTTGGTAGATCGTGCGACCTTGTTCGACCAACGCGACGATGTTCGTCAAGCCGGCTTCGGTGAGCACGACGCTCGCCGCGCCCTTCGCGACGTCGGTCGCGGTGCTCACGGCGATGCCGACCTCTGCTTGGCGGAGGGCGGGTGCGTCGTTGACGCCGTCGCCCGTCATGCCCGTGACGTGTCCGGCGGACTGCAGCTGTTTGACGACGATGTATTTGTCCTCCGGAAATACCTCCGCGAAACCGTCGGCGCCCACGAAGAGATCGGCGGCTTTTTTCACGTCGGCCATGCGTTGGATGTTTGGCAATCCGACGCCGGCTGCGATCTCGCTTGCGACAGGAAGTGCGTCGCCGGTGAGCATCTTCACTGCAACGCCGCGATCGCGGAGCGCGGCGATCAGTTGTTTGGCGTCCGGGCGCGGCGGATCGATGAGCGACACCAATCCAATCAAAGCGAGCGCGCCCGTCTCTGGCCCGCGCGCGACGGCCAGCGTGCGGTAGCCTTTCGCCGCTGACGTGGCGACGCGCGCTTCGAGCGCGGCGATCGCATCGGCCTTCTGTCCACACGCCTCCGCGATCGTTCGCACGGCGCCTTTCATCACCCGAAGACGTTGCCCGCTCTGCTCGACCACGGCCTCCGTTCGGCGATTCTTCGCATCGAACGGCGCGAACGACACGGGCGTGATCTTGGGAGCGTCGTCGAATACGTGCTTCGCTTTCGCGGCCGCGAGAAAGGCGCGATCGATCGGATCCTGGTTGGCTTCCTGCGACGCGAGCGCGCCGGCGAACATGACGTCCGCTTCCGTCGCGTGCTCGAGCGGGATCACTTCGGTGACGGCGAGCTGGTTCATCGTGATCGTGCCGGTCTTGTCGACGCAGAGCACGTCCATCGTCGCGGCGTCCTCCGCGGCGCTGAGGCGCGTGACGAGCACACCGCGCTTGGCGAGCTCCTTCGATCCGAGGGCCATGCTGACCGTGAACATGACCGGAAGCGCAACCGGCACCGCGCTCATCAGCAGCACGAGCAAGAGCGGAATCATCTCGACGAGAGGTTCGTGACGGATCAGCGACAGAACGAACACGACGGCGAGCAGCGCGCCGACGATGACGAACAGCCATCGCACCACTTTGCTCACGACTGCTTCGATGTGAAGCTTGGGTCGAGCTTGCTGCACGAGCTCCGTCGTGCGACCGAAATAAGTCTTCGCTCCGGTCAGCATGACGACGCCGTTGCCCTCGCCGCGGCGCACGACCGATCCCGAGGAGACGACTTCGTCCGGTTTCTTCTCGGCATCTTTCGATTCACCGGTCAGCGCGGATTGATCCACGCTGAGCGTGCCCGTGATGAGCTTCACGTCGGCGGGGATGATGTCGCCGGGTCGCACGCGAACGATGTCGCCCGGAACGAGCTCGCGCGCCGGAATGACTTGCCAGCTCGAGTCGCGTCGCACGCGCGCGCTGACTCGTAGTCGCTTCCGCAGCGCCTCGACGACGCCGGCCGCGCGGCGCTCCTGAGCGAAGCTCAAGATCGCATTGATGACGAGCAGCGTGCTCACGACCGCGACGTCTGGGTATTTGCGGAGCACCACCGACAACACCACGATGAGCTCGAGCATCCACGCCGAGATCCCCCAGAACTTCGCGAGGAGCTCGATGACGGGGTGGCGTTTTTTTTCGGCCACCTCGTTGTAGCCGCTCTCCTTTCGGCGAGCGTCCACCTCTGCGCGTGTGAGGCCCGTGTCCGCAGTCACGTTGCTGCTCTGACAGCTCTGCGCGCACGTGCAAGCGTGACGATGTATGTTGGGTGGACACGGAAGCTCGTCGACGTCCGGTAAGCCACGTGCACTCCTCCCTACTTGCGGTCGCACTCCTTTTCTCACTCAGCTGCGCGAAGCGCGAGTCGAGTCCGCAAGATCAGGCAGCGGATGGCCCGACGGGCTTTGATGTCGACACCGAAGCGCGCGCTGCCCTCGCCGACGCCGGGTGCACGGTGACGGGGCAGGCTGGACGGGTCGTTCATGCGACGTGTGGTGATGTGAAGCAATCGTTCGATCTCACCAACGTCGACCTCACGGTGGCGTCTGCTGGCTCGCGGGACGAGAAGGTCAAGGTCGTGGGTGAGTTCGTCGAGCATCTCGTGTCGGCGGGTGCGACTTCGAGTCCAAGCCAGCCGCCGCTTGCGGATCTGCGCCCTGCTCTCAAGACGCGCGCCGCGCTCGATGCCTCGATGGCCCGCGTTCCGCCTGAAATACGCGCGAAGGCTAGTATTCCAGCGAAGCCTCTCGTCGGAGACATCCTCGTTGTCGTGATGGTCGATCGTGCGGACACTGCGAGCCTGGTGACCGCGATGAATCTCGAAAAGTGGCACACGACCGTCGCGCCCCTCTTCGAGCGTGCGCTTCAAAATCTCGACGCGGTCGCGCGCGAGCCACATCGTGTCGACGTCGGGGTCTTTGCGATCGACGGCAAGGACACTTACGAAGCCGCCCGCATTCTCTCGCCAACCCAGCGCGCGATGTTCGAGAAGGCTTTGGGCGGGAAGGCCATCTTCGCAATCCCTTCGCGCGAAGACCTTGCTGCTGCAAAACGAACGGATGCCGCAGCCGTCCGAGCGCTGCGCGCATATGCGACGAAGCAAGCCACGGGACCCTACGCGCTCACGACCGATCTGTTTGCGCTGGACGGCGACGCGTGGCAAACGGTCGGGCCTTAGAATTCGCCGCGACGGATCGTCGAGCTTCGGGCCATGGGGTAGATTGGAGTGACCATGCTCGAGCCGAAGTCACGTCTCTTTCACGCGATCGTGGTGATGGGTTTGGGTGTCACGGGATGTGGCTCCGAGGGCGGCCCGCTCGTCGACGCGAGCGTCGACGCGAAAACCGAAGACGCGAAAGCCAATGACGCGACGGCGGTTTCGGACGCGTCGGACGCGACTTTCGAGTTCGACGTGTCGGCGGATGCCCCGAATGATGCACCGAGCGACGCCAACACCGACCCCGACGCGTGCGTGCACGTGTGCTTCGGCCAAACCGTGCCGTGCTCGTTCCCCTGCTACGTGTGATGGAGCCCGACCTCGCGCTCGTCGCGGCGACGTGCACGCGGCGCGCGGCGCTCGAGCTTCACGGCGCGGCCGCGTTCACGATCGTGACCCAGGATCTGATCGATTTGCGCGCCGACGTGCGCATCGTCGATTTGTCCGCGCGCGCGATCGCCGAAGAGGTGCGTCACGCCGAGATCTATCGCGACCTCGCGAAGACGCTCGGCGCCGATGTGCCGCTTCCGCGCGCCGAGCCGATTCCGATCCCGAAGTATGTGAGCGTGAGCGCCGAAGACGAGCGCATGCTGCGCGTCGTGGCGATGTGCTCGATCAACGAGACGATGGCGTGCTCGTTCCTCGAGCTGTGCTTGTCGGGCGCGACCGTGCCGCACGTGCGCGAGGCGATTCGCGAGGTGCTCGAGGACGAGATCAAGCACGCGCGAATTGGTTGGGCGTACCTCGGCTCGAGCCACGTGGGCGCGCGCGAACGGCGCGTCGTCGAAGCTGCGCTCGAGCCGCTGCTCCGCGTTCAGTGGACGACCTGGCGCGAGCAGATCGCGACGCTCCCGGACTTCGAGTGCCCCTCGTACGGATGTCCGTCGGGCGCGGCGATCGAGCGCGCGTCGATCGCTTCGATGCGCGAGCTCGTGCTCCCTGGTTTTTCGCGCGCCGGAATCGACGTCGCACGCGCCGCGAGCTGGCTTTCGGGCGCGGACCGATGACGGACGCGGCGGTCAGCTCAAACGCTCATCGAGGATGTCGGCCGCGCGCGTCGCGAGCGCCATGATCGTCACTTGCGGATTCACGCCGAGAGAGCTCGGCACTGCGCTGCCGTCGATCACGTAGAGGTCCTTCATGTCGTGCGCTTGGTGATCGGGACCGACGACGCTCTTTCGCGGATCGGTTCCCATGCGCGCCGTCCCGAGCGGGTGCACCGCGCTCGTCGTGAAGTCTCCGGCGCGGAGCTTCGTCGCGCGGAGCTTCGCGAGACCGTCCGTGTCGCGAATCTCGTCGAAGCCGCGAACGCCTGGGTAAACCGCGCGCGCACCCGACGCGAGATAGAGCTCGACGACGGACTCGGCGCATCGCTGAAACCGCCGCACGTCGTCTTCGTTCATCGAGTACGAGATCGAGAGTCGCCCGCCCCACCCGCGGCGCACGAGTCCGCGCGACGTGTCCTTGATCATGTAACCAAACGACGAGAGGTGCGGATACTGCTCGAACACGTCGACGAAGCGTCGGCCGACGAGCGGCAACGCGAGCGCGGCCACCTCGGGTGGTTGGCCCGACTCCTCGAGCATCATGCCTTCGTCTTTCCATTCGTCGATCGCGGCGCTCTGCGGTACGCCCTTCTGCATGTCGATGCGTTCGTCGAACAGCGCGAGCACGCCGCCCGCGGGATGAATCGAGAGATTTTTCCCGACCATCCCCGACGATTTGCAGAGACCGTTCGACTGCAAGAGAAGCGGCGTCATCAGCGTTCCGCACGCGAGCACGGTGAAGCGCGCGCGCACGGTGAGCGTCGCGCCGCCTGTCGTCTTCGCGCGAACGCCCGCGGCGCGTCCGTTCTCGACGAGGATCTCGTCCACGCACGTGCGCGAGTAGAGCGCTGCGCCGCGCTCGAGCGCCATCGGGACGTAGCTCACGTTCGTGCTGCGCTTCGCGCCCGTCGGACATCCAAACACGCAGCGACCTTGTCCGTCGCAGCCGGGCGCGTTGCGACGAATCGGCGCGAAGCGCACGCCGAGCTTCTCCGCGCCGCGCGCGATGACGCGCGCACCGCCGCCCATGTGCTCCGGCGCGGACGGCGCGATCCCGAGCACGCTCTCGACTTTGTCGAAGTAGGGCTCGAGGTGTGCGTCCGTCATCATCGGCAAACCGAGCTCGTCGCGCCACGCACGGAGCGTGCGCGCGGGCGTTCGATAACACGTGCCGGAGTTGACGGTCGTCGTTCCACCGACCGTCACGCCGACCCAAACGGGCGCGAGGATGTTGCCCATCGCGAACGTCATCCCGCCGTCGCGAAACGCGGCGCGCGTCGTCTCCGTCGGGCGTTTTCGAAATTCGTGTCGACCGAACCAGCGACCTTCTTCGAGAAGCAACACGGCGTGACCGCGCGCGGCGAGCTCGTACGCGACGGGCGCGCCACCCGCGCCGGTTCCGACGATGACGACATCGACCTCGAGCTCGGCGTCTTCGGTGACGTTCGCGCCGTCGGTCATCTGCGACATCCATCGCGCGCTCTCTTCGGCGATCGGCAGGAGCGACTCGTTGCCGAAAATTTCGGGCGGCCGCGCGATGTCGAGGTGCGCGCCCTTCACCATCGCGGCGAGCGCGCGGAGCGCGAGACGAATCGGCATCGCTGCGTCGCTGATCCAACGATCGAGGAGCGCCGCGCGATCTTCGGCGGGGAGCGGCGCGAACGTGCGCGAGCGGCTCGCGAACGTCATCGCGTCGACCATCCACAGCGTCGCTTGGAGCGCGCGAAGCGCGGACGTGCCTCCGCGCGCGACGTCCTCTTCGATGCGCGCGACCGTCGCTGCGCCCGCCGCGGGAAGGACGCGCCCCGCGGGGATCATCACCTCGCACACGGCGGTGAGAATGCGTCGTTCGTGATCGCCGAGCGCCATCGCACGCGAGCGTAGGTGGGGTGAGCATCGAGGTCTACGAATGAGCAGCGAGCTGCACGCCGCGATTTTCGTGCGAAAGCGGATCACGCGACAAACCCGCGTGGCACGTGCGCTGCAATCCGTTCCCCCCATGAAAACCGCGGCCGCCGTCGTCATCCTCATGGTCGTCATCCCGGGTTGCGCCTCGACCGTCGCGCAGCCCGCGCCGCGCACCGCTCGTCCCGTTGCGCACGGCCACATCGTCGCGATGGAGTACGATGGCGTTTGGTACGCAACCGAAGGCGGAGGCAGGCTCGACGTGAACTGCGCGAAGGAGACACCGTGCCACCCGTGACGTCGGAGCGTGTGCTGGTCCCCGCGGCCGTCGCGCTCGCGGTGATCGTCGGCACTGTGCTTCCGATCGCGCGCTCGATGCGCAAGCAAGGCGCGAGCGGTTTGACGATTCATCGCCGGCCGGGTCTCCCGCAGCGCATCGTCGGAAGCATCGTCGGGGCGCTCGGCGCGTCGTCGATCGTGTGGGCCGTGCTGCTCGCAGCGTTCGGCGGCGAGCGACTCGGCGTCGTCGCGCGTCCCGCCTCCGTCGGCGCGATCGGGTGGGTCGTGTTCGCGCTCGGTCTCGGTCTCATCGTCGTCGCGCAAGCGCAGATGGGTCGCGCGTGGCGCATTGGAATCGATCGCGAACCCACGTCGCTCGTGACGGACGGCCTCTACGCGTGGGTCCGAAATCCGATCTACACGGGCATGATCCTCATCGGCGCGGGCATCGCGATGATCACGCCCGCCGTGTGGACGATCGCGGGCACGATCGCGTACCTCGTCATGATCCGCGTGCAGACGATCTTCGAGGAGCGTCACCTCCTCGCGCTCCACGGAGCTCCGTATCGCGAATATCTCGATCGCGTCGGCCGGTTCGTTCCGCGAGGCATGCCATGAACGTGCTCGTGCTCGCAGCGCTCACGGAAGCGACGGGCAACGCCGTCACCGCAACGCGCATCGCCAAGCACCTCGAGACGGACCACAAGGTGACGTTGGCAGACGCGAACACCGCGACGAACGCGTCGCTCCGCGAGCGCGTCGCCGACGAGAAGATCGATGTCGCCATCGGCGTTCACGCGCTCCTCGCGGGGCCGTTTCTCCGCGGGCTCGGTTTGCCTTTTGCGCTCGTGTTCGGAGGCACCGATCTCTACGAACCGGTCCACGAGCTCCAGCAATCGCAGATGGCGCGCGCGGTCGTGTCCGCGGCGCGCCTGCTCGCGTTCAGCCCGGAGAATCGCGCGCGCGCCGAGTGGATGTGGCCGAGCGTCGCCGGTCACGTGTCGCTTCTGCCGCAAGCGGTGGAGCTCCCCGCTCCCACCGAGAATTTTTCGCTTCGCGCGCGACTCGGATTGCCTGCGAGCGACGTGATGGTGCTCTTGCCAACGGGAATCCGGCGCGTGAAGGATCCGCTGCACGTCGTCGAAGCGCTTGGCGTGTGGCATGCGCTCCAGCCGCGCGTTCACCTCGTCGTCGTCGGCGCCGTCATCGAGCCGGACTACGCGGACGAGGCGCTCATCCAACTCAGCGAGCGACCCGGCGTGCACTACGTGAGCGCGCTGTCGCGAACGGATCTCCTCGCCGCGATGCGCGAGGCCGACGTCGTGCTCAACACGTCCATCAGCGAAGGCATGTGCGGCACCGTGCTCGAAGCGATGGCGCTCGGCACTCCCGTCGTCGTGCGACGCAACGCGGGCAACGAGTCGCTCGTCGCGCACGGTCACACGGGGCTCTTGTACGACGCGCCCGGCGAGCTCGTTCATTGGATTGCGTCGCTGTCGCGCTCTCACGATCTTCGTCATCGCCTCGCCGAGACCGCGCGACACGCGATTGAAACGCACCACACGGTGGCACGAGAACGAGACGCGTACCTCGGTGTCGCTCGAGACACACGCGCGTTTGGACGGACGAGCGTCATCCCTGCCCTCTCCGTTCCAGCCGACGAGCTCGATGTCGTCGTTCCCGTCGCGGAGCGCGTCGGCATCGACGCTCCGGTCATCGACGCGCTTCGCGCGCTCGTCACGCGCGTACGATCGGACGCGGAGCTCGCGCGCGTGCGGCGCGAGCTCTCCGGCTTGCTCGGCACCGCGCCGCCGAGCGTCGCGATCACCGAGACGCGTCGTCACGCGCTCGAGCGCACGTATGGACGCGACACCGCGCGCACGTTCTATCTCTTGCTCGCACTCGCGCAGGTCCCCGCCGCGGAGGCGCGTCACGCGGCGCGCGCGATCGATCCCGCGGTGACGCGCGCGACGCTCGGCGATCTCGCGCTCTGGTCGCGCTTGCTCCTCCGGCACGGCGCGGGATTCGGCATCTCGCTCGAGACGCTCGCGTGGGCGCAGCGCTATTTGAGAGGAGAGCTTCTTCAGTTCGGTTCGATCCAGCTCGATCTCCGACCATTCCCCGGTCCGATGCACGTTCATCGTCATCGATCGACGGGCGAGCTCTCCGCGGTGTCGCTCGATGGCCGTCGCATGGATCTCTCGACGGGCGCCGTCTGCGACGACGAAGCGCGTCCGCATCCCGAGCGCGATTGGCAGTGCATCGTCGAGCCGGGCACGCCGATGCTCGAGCTTTGGATTCCCGGCAACTCGCTCGTCACGCTTCCAGACATCGCGACCGGTCTTCGCGATGCGTACGCGACGTTCCGTCGTCTCGCTCCCGAGACGGTGCCCGTCGGCGTGTACGGCGAATCGTGGCGACTCGATCCGCAGGTGCTCGACGTGCTCCCGCTCGATCTCGGAATCCACGCGCTCCAGAGCATCTGTGCGCTCTACCCATCGGCGCTGTCGGAGTCGAAGACGCTGCGTCGTCTCTTCGGACCCGATGCGACGCGCGCGCTCGTCGCGGCCATGGACCTCGGAACGCTCGATCCCATGCGACGCGCGATGGTCGAGCTCCTTCGCAAACCAGACGTCACGCTCCGCGCACGCTGCGGGCTCGTGCTGCGCGATGCGATCGAGCGCTTGCCGGAGTGGAGCTGATCATGCTCGAGCTCGTGGTGACAGCCGACGACCTCGGCATCGACGCGCGACGCGACGATGGAATCTTCGAAGCGTTCGAGCACGGCGCGATCACGCACGCGAGCCTCCTCGTCGGTGGACCGAGCGCGGCGGCGGCGGCGGAGCGCGCGCGCCTCGATGGGTGGCCGATCGGATTGCATCTCAATCTCACGGAGGGCGCGCCGAGCGCGCACGCGGGCGACGTCCCGAGCTTGATCGACGCGAGCGGACAGAAGCTCGGAAAACATGGCCTGCGCGACGCGGTCTCGCGCGGCGACGTCGTCCTCGCGCACGTCGAACGCGAGACGCGCGCGCAAGTTGCTGCGTTCGAAGCGATGATGAAGCGCGGCCCACTTCACGTGGACGGTCACCAACACGTTCACGTCATCGGGGAGCTCGTCGAGACGCTCGCAAAGGCGTTGGCGCAGCTCGGTGTGGTGAGCACGCGCATTCCCGAGCAGTCGATCGTCCAAGGCGAAGCGACCGACGCACATCGATTTTACGAGAACGTGAGTCGCGAGGCCGGTCGCGCGCGCGTCGTCTACGCGCGTCATCGGATCGCGTCGACCGAGGTGTTCGTCGGCCTCGACCTGATGGGGACGGACAGCACCGGCGCAAAGCTCCGCGACGCGGTGAGCGCCGTGCGCGCGGCATCGTCGGCGGAGGTGATGTGCCATCCCGGTTACATCGGCACCGGGTGGGACGACTTCAATCAGTCACCCGCGCGCGAGCACGAGCTCGCGGTGCTCCTTGCGCGTCCGTTCGCGCAGCTCGTCGACGTAGGCGCGGTGGCGCTCGCGCGCTTCGCGGATCTCGCGGGGCGCGGCGCGCTCTGGTGTCCGACATGAGCGCGCTCGATCGCGACGCGGTCGATGCGCTCGCCGTGCGCGCGAACGTCGACCCGGAGACGCGCGCCGCCGTCGGAGTGATCGTCGACATGGTGCGCGCGTCGAGCGCGCTGGCGCGCGACACGGAAGAAGCGCTCGATGCGTTGCGAACGCGCGCGCACGACGCGGCGATCGCGCACATCGCGAACCTCTCCGCGGAGCGCGAGCTCGGAGAGCGCGCGAACGCGTGGCACTTGCTGCTCGCGCTGCTCGAGATCCCCGACGGCGACGCGCGTCACGCGAAGAACGGAGTCGACGCGGCGATCACCGCGGCCACATGGCGCGATCTCGGCCTTTGGTGCGCGCACTTCCGCGAGCGCTACGCGATGCTCGGCATCACGCTCGAGATCCTCGACTGGTCTCAGTACTACTTGCGCGGCGAGCTCTATCGCGTCGGCGCGCTCCAGGTGGAGCTGCACGCGTTCGGCGGATGCGCTCACGCATTTCGTCACCGCGAAACGCGCGAGGTGCGCTGGCTCGCGAACCCAGGGATGTGGTTCTCGTGCGGCGGTCGTCGCTACTCGGCGAGCGCGCAGCCAGACGCACGCGAAGCCGTCGGCACGATGATGGCGGACGTCGCCGAAGGTCACCCGATCGACGTGCTCGCCGGCGCGGCCGACTTGGATCGAATCGAAACGCTCGATCGCGACGCGTGGGATCTCGTCGTGTCGCCCGACACGATGATGATGGAGATGCACATCCCCGCGGATGCGGGGCTCGAGCTGCGCGCGTTCGTCGCATCGCTGCGCGCGGGTGCCGCGCTGTTCGAACGATTGCGTCCGGGTGTCACGCCGCGCGGCGTCTTCGGAGAAGCGTGGCTCCTCGACCCGCAAGTGCGCACGCTCTTGCCGAACAACTTCGGCATCGCCGCGTTCCAATCCGTGTGTGCGCTCTTGCCGGGGAAAATTCCCGAAGCGAAGACGGTGCGTCGTCTCTTCGGACCGAACGCGACGCGCGCGAGCGTGATCGCCGCACCGCGCGACGAGATGACGTCGCTCCAGCGCGCCGCTGCCGCGTTCCTCTCGGAGCCAGCGAGCTCTCTCTGCGCCGCCGGCGGTGTGCTCTTGGGCGACGGCCTCGACGCGCTCGAGCGCGCCGTCGGATTCTGCTGAGCGAGCGTGAGCATGCCGCCGTTCGTGCCGCTCTCTCCGCAGCACCTCGTTGCCGTGACGGCGTGGGCCACGCTGACGCTCGTGATGACGATCCACGATCGCAAGCGGCCCGAGAACGTGCGACGGCGAAACGCGAAGGCGCTCGCGGCGGTGCTCGTCGTCTACTACGCCATCGAGTCCATCGTGCGTGTCACGGTGCTCGGGATGCGCGTGATGGACACGCTGCCCTTCGAGATGTGCAGCGCTCTCTTCTTCATCGACGCGTTCGCGCTCTGGACGGGCAACCTCATCGCGCTCGAGGTCATGTGGTACTGGACGATGGCGGGGCCAATCCACGCGTTCATCACCCCGACGCCGCGGGCCGGCTATCCCAATCTCAACTACTTCCAATATTTCGCAGCGCACGGTCTCCTCATCTTCAGCGCGGTGTACGGCACCATCGCGCTGATGCCCGCGCCGCGGCGCGGCGGAGTGTGGCGCTCGCTCGCGGCGCTCGTCGCGTTCATCGGGATCGTGGCGGGCGTCGATCTCGTCACGGGCGAGAACTACGTCTACCTCCGCCACAAACCGCCGAGCCCGACGCTCGTCGACGCGCTAGGACCATGGCCGTACTACACGCTGAGCGGGATCGGCGTCGCGCTCGCGTCGTTCGCGCTGTGGAGCGTGCCGTGGATCATCGCTGGTCGACTACGAAAGCCCGTGCTTCCACCCGAACCGCGCACGCCGGCGATCATCCAACTACTGAGGTTCGCGACGCAGCCGTTCGCTTTCTTCGATCGGTGTGCGGCGAAGCTCGGCGATCCCTTCACCGTCGACATGGCGATGTTCGGGAAGTTCGTGCTCGTGAGCGATCCGGCGCTCGTGAAGCAAGTGTTCACGGGCGATCCCGAAGTGTTTCACGCGGGCAAGGCGAATCGCGATCTCGAGCCGTTCGTCGGACCGCGGTCGCTTCTCCTTCTCGATGGCGCGGAGCACTTGCGACTGCGGCGCCTGCTCCTTCCGCCGTTTCATGGCGAACGCATGCGCACCTACGCGGAGATCATGGCGGATCGCACGCGCGCCGCGCTCGCACGCGTGCCGAAGGACGAGCCGTTCGCGATGCAACCGCTCACGCAGACCATCACGCTCGAGATCATCTTGCGGGCGGTGTTCGGGCTCGAGCACGGCGCGGCGAAGGATCGGATGTTCGAGGCGCTCACCCGGTACCTCGAGCCACCCTCGCCTCTTCTCATGTTCTTGCCGCTCGTCGATTTGCCGCTGACTCCTTATCGAGCGTTTCTGCGGCGACGTGGCGCTGTCGATCGCGAGATCTTCGCCCTGCTCGAGACGCGACGCGCCGAACGCGACACGCCCCACGACGACATTCTCGGTCTCCTTCTCTCCGCGCGCGACGAAGCGGGCGCTCCGCTGACGGACTCCGAGCTTCGCGACGAGCTCATGACGTTGCTCATCGCAGGTCACGAAACGACCGCGACTGCGCTCACGTGGACGTTCGAGCGTTTGCTCACGCACCCCGACGTGCTCGAGCGTTTGATGGCGGAGCTCGCGGGTGCGAGACGACCGACGCACTCGTGAAAGCCGAGTATCTCGATGCGGTCATTCGCGAGTCGCTCCGCATGCGCCCGATCTTCCCGGATGTCGTGCGCGAGCTCGTGGCGCCCGCGAAGATCGGCGAGTGGGAGCTTCCCGCGGGCACGCGCGTCGCGCCGTGCATTCACCTCGCGCATCATCGCGCGGACACGTGGCCCGAGCCCCACGCGTTTCGTCCCGAGCGGTTCATCGGCACGAAGATCGATCCGTTCGCGTGGTTTCCGTTCGGCGGCGGCGTTCGGCGCTGCATCGGGATGGCGTTCGCGCTGCAAGAGATGAAGATCGTGCTCGGCACGGTGCTCCGCGACGCGCGCTTGCGTCTCGCCGATGATCGCCCCGTGCGCGTCGCGCGACGCGGCGTCATCCTCGGCGCGAGTCGCGGCTTGCGAGTCGTTCGGTGCTGAAGCTCGGCATGTTCACCGCGCGGCGACCTTGGGTCGTGCTCGGGATGTGGCTCGCGTTCATCGCGGGCGTGATGATCATGTCGCGCGTCGTCGGGTCGCGCTTCGCCGATCGGCCGACGATTCCAGGATCCGAGTCGCAACGCGCCGCGGACCTCGTCCAAGCGCGCTTTCCCGAATACGCAGGCGCGCAAGCGCGCGTCGTGTTTCACGCGCGCACAGGGACGCTGAACGATGCGTCCGCGGCGGAGCGCATGTCGGCCGTGCTCGGCGCGATCGCGAAGGAGCCTCACGTGATCGCGGTGAGCCCACCCGAGCTCTCGCCGAGCGGCCGCGTCGCCGTGGCGCAAGCGAGCTACGACGCCGAGTCCTCGAAGCTGCCAGGCGCGCTCGACCGACTGCGCGCGGCCGCGCGCGATCACGCAAGCGGAGACCCAAAAAGCACGGTCGAGGTCGCATTCAGCGGTGAGCTCGTCAGCCTCCAGACGACGGCCACGACGGGTTGGGCCGAGATTGGCGGGCTCGTCGCCGCGATCGGCGTGCTCCTCGTCGTATTCGGATCCGTGGTCGCGACGTCGTTGCCCATCGGGATGGCGCTCCTCTCCGTTGCGCTCGGTGGCGCCATCGTCGGCGCGCTCGGCACGCGTGTCGAGATCTCGAGCATCGCGCCGATGCTCGCGACGATGCTCGGTTTGGGTGTCGGCATCGACTACGCGCTCTTCTTGCTCACGCGCTTTCGTCAGGAGCTCGCCGCGGGTCACGACGTTCCCGATGCGGTCGCGCGCACCGTCGACACGGCAGGTCGCGCGGTTCTCTTCGCGGGTCTCACGGTGATCGTCTCGATCCTCGGGCTCGCGTTCGCGGGCGTTCCGTTCGTCGGATGGATGGGCGTCGCCGTCGCGATCGTCGTGATGGTGGCGGTGGCGGCGGCCGTCACGCTCTTGCCCTCGATGCTCGCGCTCCTCGGACGACGCGTCGATTGGTTGCGCATACCCGGCGTTCGCCTCGCGAGCGACGATGGCTCCGTGTGGAAGCGGTGGTGCGATCGCGTCGCGCGGCGCCCGATGGTCGCGCTCGTGGTCGGTCTCGTCGTCCTCGTCGCGCTCGCTTCGCCAGTGACGCGGATGAATCTCGGTGTCCTCGACGACTCCATGTCGCCGCCCGAGTCGACGCAGCACATCGCTTACACGTGGATCGCCAGCGGCTTCGGATCGGGAGCCAACGGACCGCTCGAAGTGGTGATCGCGCCCGCACAGGGCAAACCGCTCGACGACGCCGTCGTGCGCGCGACCGACGTCATCACGCGCGATCCCGAAGTGCTCGTCGTTTTGCCACCGCTCGTCAACGCGACTCGGTCGCTCGCGCTCCTCACGGTCATCCCGGTGAGCGCGCCGGAGAATCCCTCCACCACCGCTCTCGTTCATCGTCTGCGCGATCGCGTTCTCCCTGCGGTGACGCGCGACACCGGAGCGAGCATCGCCGTCGGCGGTCTCACGCCGCTCACCATCGACCTCGATGAAGCCGTCGGCGCGCACTTGCCAACCGTCGTCGGGTCCGTCTTGCTCGCGTCGTTCGCGCTCTTGCTCGTCGTCTTTCGCTCGGTGCTCGTTCCGCTCAAAGCCGTCTTGCTCAACTTGCTTTCGATCGGCGCGGCGTATGGAGTCGTCGTCATCGTATTTCAGTATGGCGTCGGCGTTTCGCTCCTCGGGCTCGATCGGTCGATGCCGATCGTGTCCTTTCTCCCGCTGCTCATGTTCGCGGTGCTGTTCGGTCTATCGATGGATTACGAAGTCTTCATGCTCACGCGCGTGCGCGAGGAGCACGCACACGGCGCATCCGCGACCGAGAGCGTCTCGCGCGGGATCGCAAAGACCGCTCGCGTCGTCTCGTCGGCGGCCATCATCATGGTGAGCGTGTTCGTGTCGTTCGCTCTTGGTCACGATCCCGTGCTCAAGATGTTCGGCGTGGGGCTCGCGACGGCCGTCGCGCTCGATGCTACGGTCGTCAGGCTGCTGCTCGTTCCAGCGACGATGGTGATGCTCGGCGAAGCGAACTGGTGGTTGCCCGCGTGGCTCGCAAAGCTGCTGCCGGAGCTCGATGTCGAAGGAGGGGACTCCGCATGACCGAATCGCTCACCTTCACGCCCGAAGATGCCGACAAGCTCGCGCGCGGCTGGCCGAACCTGATCGTCCCCATCGACGGCGACAAGCGCGACAAGTCGCCGGAGAAATCCGCGCGCAAGGCGTACCACGCGATCGATCCGATTTTGTTCGTGGAGTGGCCGCGTGCGGTGCTCCATCGATTCGTTCGCACGGGCGGCCACGATTTGTTTTGTCGCAACGCGACGAAGGGGGCGGAGAGCGCGGCGAAGCAAGCCGAGGCGATGAGCAACGCGAAGCTCCTCACGGCGAGCGAAGCGCTCGATGGGCTCGCGCGCGTGTTTCGCGCGGGCGAGGAGCACACGAGTACAAGACGCACGCGTACGTGTATGGCGTCGAAGCGATCGCGGGCACCGACGCGACGCTCGCACGGCTCATCGACGAGATCGAAGCGTTCACACCTTCCGCAAAGGAAAGCGCGCCGAACAACAATTTCACGAAGGGCGGCATCGCCGACACGCTCGCGTTCCTCCTTCTTCGCGCATCTCCCGCCGTCGCGAAGCCCGCGCGAAAACGAATCGCCGACGCGCGCGCGCGCGCGGAAGAGATCGTGCGCACGGAGAAGCTCGGCGAAGACTTCGACGGCTACATTATCGGTCTCGATCTCGCGATCAACGGAACTGCCGCGGTGAAGCGCGCGAACATGAAGTACGGCGCGTACGCGTCTGGAAAGCACGCGCGCTTCGCGTGGCTCGAGTACGCCGCCGATGATCCCGCGTGGGTGCTCGAGTGCTGGGCGATCGAGCCGACGCAGCCGATGTCCGTTCGCATCGCCCACATCGCCGGCGAAGCGACGCTCGTCAATCTCGAGAAGCGAAAGTGGCGCGCGATCGAGCTTCCTTCGCTCGTGCGCGACTTCGGAATGATTCGCTCGCCGCTCGTCGTGGATTTCATCCTGTCGCTCGTCGGCAAGACCGCGGCGAAAGACGCGCCGCTCGCGTGGTTTCGCGCGCACGCCAAATACGCCGCGCCTCTCTTGGTGAAGAAAGCGTCGACGGCCGCCAAAGCGATGCTTCGGCAGCTAGGCGGGTGACATCATCGACTTCCAGTCTTGGGTTTTCGCCCAAGCCTCGTACGAGTGCCAGCCGACCTCCGGGAACTCTTTCTTCAGCTTACCGAGATCGAACGTGTAGCCGACGCGCTCGAACCACTCGTACATCTTGACGCCGTCCTCGCCCATCGTCTTTCTGATCATGTCCATGGGGACTTGGAAGTAAGAGAATTTCTTTCCCGTGACGCGCGAGAGGATCTCGATCGCGTCGTTGCCGCTGATGTCGTCGCCCGCGATGTCGTGGCGCTTGCCCGCGAAGCGATCGGCGTTCTCGATCGCGAGCACCGCGAACGCGCCGATGTCGGCCACGGCGATCTGCGCGAGCTTGCGCGCCGGCGTGAGCGGCGTCGCGTAGATGCCCTCGCGCACCTGCTGAAGCGTGAACCGGATGTTCTCCATGAAGTAAACGGGCGCGACGATCGACGCTTTGACGCCGATCTTCGCGACGTGATCTTCGACGAGCTTTTTGCTTTCGAAGTGCGGGATGCCAGTGTTCTGGTTCGCCGAGCCGACGGACGTGTAGACGAGGTAAGCCCCCGCTGCTTTCGCGGCGTCCGCGACGGTGACGCCTTGGCGCGTCTCCGAATCGATACCCGATTCGAACGGCGTGCCCATCGAGAAGACGACGTCCGCACCGCCCGCGGCGCGATCGAGCGCCGCCCGATCTTCGAGCGTCCCGGCGACGAGCTCCGCGCCCGCTGCCGCGATCGCTTTGGCCGCCGGCGAGTCGACCTTGCGCGTGAAGGCTCGCACTTTGTGCCCTCGTTCGAGGAGTCGCCTCGCCACAGCCCCACCTTGTTTTCCGGTCGCGCCGGTCACCAGCACGGTCAACGATTTCGCCATTCGATCCTCCAGACGGTTCATGCGATGCCGCCACCGCGCGCTACGTTGCGCAACCCTACACGAGGATCGGCACGGCGTGCGTCAGGGCTCGTGACATCGAGATCATGTATGCGACGGGCGCGATCGACGTGTTCTCCGCGACATGTCGATGGCTCGTGCTTTGCACGACGCGTCATCATGAAACGCGCTTTCTTGGTGACGGTGGCATTGGGTGGGCTCCTCGCAACGACGCATGCTCGCGCGGAAGACGAAACGGTTCATCGGATGCGTAGCCCTGCGCTCTTCGGCTCCGGCATCGCGGTCGCGTCGGTTGGGCTGACAGCGATTCCGGTGGGCGTGTTCCTCGCGGCGCTCTCGCGGAACGTTACGAGCCTGGACTGTTTCCGTTGCGGCACGACGAGCAGCCCCAATCCGTATCCAGCGTGGAGCGTGGGGTTCATCGGCGGTGGCGCGACGCTCCTCGCGGGCGGCATCATCATGAGTGTCCTCGGCGCGCAACGTCGCGTCGTCGAAATCGCCGGGGGTCCCTCCGGTTCGACGGGACTGAGCTTGCGTCTCGCGTTCTAATGCTGTTCGTGCGTCGCCTCGCCTCTGCAATCATCGCGGCTGCGTGCTTCGCATGCGGGGCTCGAACGACGCTCGATTCGACCGCGCTCTCCGATGGCGGCGCGCAGACCGTCACGTTGACGATCCCACTCGGTTCTTACACGACTTGCACGTCGTCGATGGTGACGGTCGCGCCGAACTCCGTGGGCGTGTCCGGTGGCGACGGCACCATCACGGTCGCCGAGCAAAACGACGGCGTGGTTGCGACGCTCGCGTTCGCTCCTTTCGCGACGGGCACGCTCGCGTTCACGCCGACGACGTCGACGTCCGCCACGTTCGCGTCGGGCGAGGTCGACACGATCGACGACTTCACGAGCGCGAAGACGGTCGTCGATACGACGAGCGGCTCGCTCATGCTCGTGGGCGACACGTTGTTCGTCTCGGTGCATGGCCCGAGCGGCGGCGCGAAAGTCAGCGGCTACTTTCATTGCTCCGTACCGACGTCGCTTCCAAAGGCGAACATCACGGCGACAGCGCCATCCTCCGCGCCGCTCGCGCCCGGCGTTTATGGTCCGTGCACGTCGAGCGTCGACGGGACGAACACGAGCCTCGAATCGGGCGGCAGCGGCTCGGTCACCGTCGTCGAGAGCGCGGGCCAATGGATCGCGACGTGGACGAGCGACGTCACACCGGTCTGCGAGAGCCTCGACTTCACGACGACGAACTCGAGCTCCGTTGCACCGTTGACGGCCGGCCAGACGTGCGTCGTCAAGGCGCCATGCGGACCACCACCATCACTCGGACCGCCGACGCCCGTTCCAGACGAAGCGACGCTGACGAACATGGCAGGCTCGATGGCGCTCGACGGGCAATCGCTCTTCATCGACGTCGTCGGTGAAACGTCGGCGCTCACGTGCGGCCGCCACTACGTGTCGCTCATCTGCGCGCACTAACGCAAAAGTCGCTTGCACCGATCCCGCGCGCACGAGACGTGGCGATCGACATGCGGCAGCGTGGACTGCGCGGCCGGGCCGCCGCTGGACCTTCGCCAGTCGATCATTGCGGGTGAAGCCTGGCGTCCTCGAAGTCTGGTGGCTGTCCTGCGCCGGCCTCGCCGGTTTGTCTCGCTGCCGCTTGTTGGTTGAGACGTCATCGCGAGGCGACTCGGCACGAGTGAGCTTCGAGTTTGTGTGCAGAACTTTGCACGTAAGGAATTTCGTTTTCGAGTGTTGAGAGTGCATGAACTCGACGCTTCTTCTTTCATTCATGCTTCTCACCTCCACGACCGGCTGCGCCATCGAGACGGTCACGACCGACATCGAGGTGCGCGATCCGTCGCGCGCCGCGCTCGTTCGCACCGACGTCACGGGCTCAGTGCGCTTGCCGCTGCCTGCTGACGGACGCATCACGCTCGACGCGCCGGCGAGACCGGCCATCACGCTCGGATCGCCGACCACCATCGCGCGATGGTGCACGATGGTCTCGCGCGAGCCGCGCGGGCAAATGCCCAAATACGCAGTCGTCGCGGATCCCAAATGCGTCGATTCGCCCGTCGCGGGAAGCGTCGATTACGCGCTCGAAGCCGACTGGAGCGACGTGCGCATCGTCGAGCATCATCGCCCGGACCGCGCGGGCGCGTGGTCGATCGTCGGCCTCTCGACCGTCCTCTACGGCGCGCTCGCGACGACCATCTTCCTCGCGCCGCACATCAAGGGCGGCCCAGCGATGCGTTACGCGCTCGGCGGCACCACCGCCGCGATCGGCGCAGGCTTCGATGCGGCGATGCTCCCGACGCTTGCGACGCCCGACTCCGAGATCGTGATCCACGATTTCGGTCCGCCGCGACGCGAAGCGATCACCATCGATTGAGCGCCGTCTCAAATCGACAGGATCGCGCCGGTCGCGACATCCACCTTCACGATCCGATCGGAGCCGCTGTGTTCGGTGTCGCGGCAGTGGACGACGAACGCCGCGCCGTCCGCGCTGAGCGTCGCGTTGGTGCAATCGATGGGTCCTCCCTGACTCTTCGGGCTCATCGCTTCATCGGCGGCGTAGAGCGCATCATCGGACGTGAGCGGCGACGAAGGTTTGTACGCGCGCACCACGATGGTCACGCCTGACCCGTTCTCGATGAACCGCACGAGGTGTGCGCCGAACTTCACCACGCGGTTGCCCGTCACGACGCGCGCGTCCGCTCGCGAGCCCTCGCGCATGCGGAGGAGCAGACCGTCGTCGCGCGACTCCACGTCGATGCTCACGGGGCCGACGATCACTTGGTCCCCACCGTACGCGGTGACCTTCTCGCCCTCCTTCGCGTGCTTCGTGTCGTTGCAAGCGAGAAGGAGGATGGCGAACCAACACGAACGCATCAGCGTCCCTTGCGCTTCGAAGGCGCGGCCTTCTTGCCTGAAACGTTCAGCGCCACGGCTGCGCGGAAGAGCGCCTTCAGCGCAGTCGCGTTGATCTTGTCGCCCTCTTTGATGTCGATGGCTCGACGCAAATTCCCTTCGAGGCTGGAGTTGAAGAGACGCGACGGGTCCTTCACGAACGCGCCCTTGGCGAACGTCATCTTCACGTGACTCTTGTACGTCTCGCCGGTGCAGACAATCCCGTCGTGCGACCAAACCGGGATCCCCCACTTCCACTCCTCGACGATGCCCGGGTCTGCCGCCTTGATCAGCTCGCGGATCCGGCCGAGCGTTTCGCCGCGCCAGTCGTCGAGCTCGGCGATTCTCTTGCTGATCAACTGAGACGCAGACTCGCCTTCTTGCTTGGTTGCGGAACGTTTCATCGTCGCCTCGTCGATGATTCGCATGTATCGCATTTGGCATCCGATGGCGACCAACCTGCTCGACCTTTTGGAGATCGACGCGCCCATCATCCAGGCGCCGATGGCAGGCGTGTCGACGTCGGACATGGCGGCGGCGGTTTCGAACGCGGGCGCGCTCGGGATCGATCGGCGTCGGCGCGACGAACGCGGCCGGCGCGCAGAAGATGATCGCTGCATTCCGCGAGCGCTCGCGACGCTCGCTCGACGTGAACGTGTTTTGTCACGCGCCCGCGCACGCCGACCGCGCGCGCGAAGCGAAGTGGATCGAGGCGCTGAGACCGGAGTTCGCGCGTCTCGACGCGACGCCGCCCACGGCATTGAAGGAAATCTATCGGAGCTTCCTCGAGGACGACGAGATGCTCGACATGCTCGTCGCCGAACGACCGAAGATCGTGAGCTTTCACTTCGGCGTGCCCTCACGCGAACGCATCGCGGCGCTTCGCGACGCCGGCATCGTGCTCTTCGGATCGGCGACGAGCCTCGCGGAAGCACGCGCCCTCGCGGCGGCGAACGTCGACGTCATCGTCGCGCAGGGGTACGAGGCGGGTGGTCATCGTGGCGTGTTCGATCCGCGCGCGGACGATGATCGCCTCGGAACGTTCGCGCTCACGCGGCTCCTCGTTCGCGAGATGGATCGACCCATCATCGCAGCGGGAGGCATCATGGACGGCGCGGGCATCGCGGCGGCGCTTCGGCTCGGTGCGAGCGCGGCGCAGCTCGGCACCGCGTTCGTCGCGTGCGACGAATCGCAAGCGGATGCGGGATACCGTGCGGCCCTCGCGAGCGACGCCGCACACCACACCGTGATGACGCGCGCGATCTCCGGTCGGCCCGCGCGCAGCCTCGCGAATCGATTCACCGCGCTCGACATCGACGTGCGCGACGTGCCCGATTATCCGATCGCATACGACGCAGGAAAAGCGCTGCACGCGGCCGGCAAGGCCAAAGGCGACTACGGCTTCGGCGCGCAATGGGCCGGGCAAGGCGCGCCGCTCTCGCGACCGATGCCCGCGGGAGATCTCGTCGCGCTCTTGCGACGCGAGATGCAGAGCTCAACGACTGAATTAGATTTGCGCCCGCTTCTGACCATGTGTCGCTTCAAGCCGTCGCGCGATGGCGATCGACGAAGTGAGCGCGGCTCGACCTCGTGCACCGGGAAGAACGCCGCAGGTGCCGTCCGTGTCGTCGGCGTCACGGTGTCGGCCGCGTGAAAGACTCTTGTACGGCTGGCAGGGGCCGCTCCAAGAGTTCTCGCGCAGCGATGCGACGGGAAGCTGTCGGTCGACGGCGTCAGGCATCGCGCTATCGCCGACGCGAACCACCCTCCGCTCGTTTCTACGACGTCGTTACCGAGCGGATCACGCGACCGACAGCGCTTCGCGATCATGCAGCGCCTAGGACCGACGACTCCTCCTTGCTCACGACGAATAAACGTGCCGCTCTCGAGCAAGTGGGCACCCATGAATTCTTCCGTTTGCACCGGCTTCGAGCCTTCTTCTGGATGTGGGCCGACCGTACTCGTCAACCACGGGTTGTTGCTCGACGCGGAAGTCCTCGTGCGTTGTACCGAGCGAACGTCGGCCTTGGCGACGATCACTTTGCCACTGTCGAGGACGACGATGCGATTGTCGTCACGGCTGTATTCGCCGAGACGCTCTTTCCGTTTCGCATGTGGAGCGTGACCGCGGTACGGGCGCGATCGCGACGCTTCGGGCGACGACGCGGATGTCGTCGTCCCGTGTCCGCAGGCGACGAGGTGCGCCGCCAGGAACATCGAAGTTGAGCGCAGCCCCATTCGACCTCGCAATAGATCGCAACATCGAGCGGCGTGTCAATGCGCGCGTCACGCTCGCATCGATGTAGACTGAGTATGTGGGGCATGCGGGTTGTCGTGTTCGTAGCGACGTCGGGCTGCGTGACGCATCGATGATCGACAATGAGCAGACAACGAGATCGAGGCAGTGCGCTGGCGGACGCGTCACTTGAGCTTCGCAGTCACGTGTGACGACGGCGCGGCGTTCGATGCCCGCTGCCGGTGCTCGCCGACTACGTGACGACAGCTGACTTCCGCGCGAAGTTCGACGCCAAGCGATGCACGTCGACCGACTCGAGCGGCTGCGACGCGCTCCTCGCGCAAGCCGAGGAAGAGTGGCTCACGGCGCGCTACTTCGCCGCCGATCGCCCCGTGATCGAACGCGCGTGCCGGCAACGGGCGCCCGATTGCGCGACGCCGCGAGCGCGCGAGCTTCTCTTGCTCGCGTCGCACAACGACCGCCTCCGCACGCTCAAGCGGCCGCGAGATCGGTGCGATCAACGAACGGAGATCCTCCGAGCATTGGAACGACACGCTCCAGACGATCGGCGCGTTGAACTCGGTCGCCGCGCCATTCGTGAAGTGATGCCTGATCTCTTCGCCATGGCCTTTGCGCGGAGCATCGCGATCGTCGTCGTCGGTGTTGCCTTCTGCGCGATCCCGAAAACGACGTGGGCATGGACCATCGGCGTCGCTCCGAGCACGACCAAAGTGCTTCCCGACACGCCGATGCCGACGCGCGGCGATGCCAAGCTCGAGGCTGCGCGCGGCGAATGGGAAGGGTTCCAGATCGTGATCCGCGACGGGGCGGGCGCGACGGGCGTCGACGTCACGCTGTCGGATCTCTGCGCGGGCGCGAGCTGCATTCCATCGTCCGAGGCGAGGCTCTACCGCGAGTGGTTCGTCGACGTCGTGCAGGCCTCACCGGGCAACATCGTCGATCACACGCGATTGCCTGGCTCGTATCCGGATCCGCTCGTTCCGCTTCGCGATCCTTATTCGGGCACGGGAGCTCCCGTCGGTGCGCCGTTCGATCTCGCGGCCACGGACACGGGCGTCGTCTTCGTCGACGTTCACGTTCCCGCGGGCACCGCTCACGGAACGTACACGGGAACGGCCACCGTCACCGCGACGGATCGAAACGCGCAGATCATCTCGGTCTCGCTCGACGTGTGGGACTTCGACATGCCCGCGCAGCGCACGGTCGCGACGGCGTTCGGATTCAGTCCGAAAGGAAGCTGGACGTTCCACGGTGGCCCGCAAGACGGCGACACACCGGAGCGCGACGTCATCGGCGATCGCTACGCGCTCGCGCTTCACGAGCACCGCATCGATCCGCAGAGCATCGGAGGTCCGATCGAATACTCCTTCGACGCCAATGGTCAGTTGCAGCCCATCGACTTCACCGCGTACGACGCGGCCGCGCGCCCGTGGATCGACGGCACCAAGTTCGGCGACGGCATCGGCGTCGCACGCTTCGAGGTCGGCCAGTTCTCGCCGGGGCACGGCACGGGCACGATGACCGACGCGCAGTACGCCGAAGCAGGCAAAGCGTTCGCGGAGCACATGCAAGCGAATGGCTGGTGGACCAAGGCGTATACGTACGCGGCCGACGAGCCATGGCTCAACGATCCGCAAAGCTCGTTCGCCGCAATCGATCACGACGCGGACCTGCTGATGAACGCGAGCGATCTCTGGCGCGGGCACGTGCTCGTCACGAGCCCGTTCGAGCAGCAAATCGCCGGTCGCATCGGCATCTGGTGTCCAGGCGACTCGATGTACGAAAATTGGAACGGGTTCTGGGGCACGCTCCCCGGTCGCGACGTCTACGCGCAGCGCATGGCGCAGGGCGAGGAGCTCTGGTTCTACGTCAGCAACGCGAACGAGCCGCCGTACGCGGGCTACGACATCGACACGGCGATCGGATACGAGCCGCGCATCATCATGTGGGGCGCCTTCTACGAGCGCGCGACCGGGTTTCTCTATTGGGAAACCGAGCACTGGACCAACGACGATCCGTGGAACGTGCTGCTCGACACGAGCTTCGGCCCGCTCTTCTCGCGCAACGGCGACGGCTTCCTCCTCTACCCCGGCAACCATGACGGCACCGCGCAAGGAAAAGGATCGCCGGCGTGGCTCGCGATCGATGGTCCGATCGTGAGCTACCGCATGAAGCAAATTCGCGACGGCCTCGAAGACTGGGAGATGTTCCGCATGGCAGCCTCGCTCGGCGCCGAGGACTACGTGCGTGCGCAAGTCGCGCGCGCGTACACGCGATTCGGCGCGTTCCTCATCGTCAACTGCGACGACGTCGGCGACTACTGCCCCGACGACCAACCATGGACGCTCGACGAGACCGTGCTCGCGGACGTGCGCCACAACGTGGCGGCCAAGATCCTCTATCTCCTCCACCCCGGTCAGTACCCCGATCCCGAACCGCCGCCTTTCACGGTGACGGGCGGGTGCAACGTCTCGAGCGACGCGCCAAGCGACGTCCTCGTCCTCCTCGCGCTCGCGCTGCTCGAAGTCAGTCGACGTCGTCTACGATCGGCGGTGGTCGCATGAACGACGAATTCTTCGACGAAGCCGCGACTCGCCAAGTCGCCAATCGCGCGGTGATCTCCGCGGGGATCGCGCTCTTCGGCAGCGCGGCGGCCGCGATCGTGCCGCTCGCATCGGTCGTCGCGATTCCATTCCTCGTCATCGCGCTCGGCGTTGCGATATCCGCGATCCGAACGTTGAACCATCCCGACGCGCGCGTCATCGGCGCCATTCGTCACGTCGCGATCGCCGCTGCCGGAGTCGGAATCGCCATCGCGCTCATCGGAATCGCGTTCCGCGTTTTCCTTCTCGTGCGTGCGTCGTGAACGCTACCAACGTCGCGTCACAGTGATCCCGAACTTCTCGAAGCCTGGAACGATCACCTCGCCTAGCGCGCGATGAATGGCTTCGCCCGCGGCGTCGTTCCCGAGGAAGCCGAACGCCTCCATCGCCGGATCGTCGGCGGCACCCGTGCGAGGCGCGAGCGAGCGGATCGCGGTGCGCTCGATGATCGCCGGCAGCGCTTCTTCGATGCCGTGCATCGTCCCATCGCGGTGGCGCGTGGCGAGGTACGCCCAACCGAGACGACCGTGATCGAGCTCGTCTTCGAGGAGCGATGCGATCACCGTGCGCGCCGTCGGGTTCGTTGCGCGTTTGTGCATCTCCGTGAAATAGACGCCCGTGATGGTCTCGCTCCAACAGCACATCTCGATCACGTGGAGCAATACGCGCGTGCTCGCGCTCGCGTTCGGATGCATCGGCACTTTCGGCAAGCCGCGGTACGCCGCTGGAACGTTTTCGCCGAGCGCGTTCGCCATTCTGCGACACACCTCCGTGTGACGTACCTCGTCCCACGATGCCTTCGTCGCGAGCGCGAGGACGATGGGATCGCATCCCTCCTCCGCGAGCTCGCGCGCGATGAGACCAAAGGCGCCCACCGCGAGATGCTCTTGGCGCGCGCGTTCCTTCCAGCTCGCGCCGACGATGGCGCGCTGCGCGGGCGAAAGCGCGCTCGCGTCGATCGCGTCCCACGCGATCTCGCGTGACTGCTCGAGGACGCTCACGGCGTGCCCGAGTCGGGAATCGGCGCGTTCGCTTCGGCGGGAAAATGGAACTCGTCGGCGGCGTCGGTCGTCGGCGTCGATGAATCGACGGAGAGCGCCGTCTCCTCGGGAAACGTGAATGGTGCGTCTTCGTCCGCTGCGTCTTGGATGGGTTGCGCGGCGTCTTCGATGTCGGTGTGACGACCGAGGTCGGTGCGCGCGCCGCAATCGACGAGCGCGACGCCGCCGAGCACGATCACACGAAACATCCGCGGCGCCGACATCACCCCATGCTACCGTTTGAGACGTGAGCGGCAATGGCGACAAGATGTTTCGCGTCATCGTGCTCGGCGGACTCGCGCTCGTGTCGTACGAGGCGTGCGGCGGCACGGTGACGGCGGGCGACGCAGGAAGCGACGGAAGCGTGAATCCCGATTCGTTCCCGTCCGAGTTGCCCGTGCAAGTCGAGGCCTCGCTGCCGGACGTTGCGCCCGACGTTGCAAGTGACGCGAAGAGCGACGCGAGCGACGCGGGCAGCGACGGATGAAGCCAAGCAATTTCTGAGCGAGCGGCGCGACTCGCGACACGTGAAGGTGCGACTCCCACCATCCTGCGGCAATGATAGTGTTCGCTGAGCTTGCGCATGCCCATTGCACATCGGTCGTCTCGATGGGTGTGACATTCGCTTTTCCCCGCGCATGCGACGTTGCTTTTGCGACGCTCGTGGCGTGCGCACCGCAGCCCGCATCCTTACCCGCTGCCGGGCCCACGCCGTCTGTTGCTCCGTTCGCGGCCCTTCACGGAAACGTGATGCTCGCTTCGTATGGCGTCGTCGCGCTGCGCACGGATGCAATCGACGCAGTGAGCCTGCGCGCCTTGCATCTGCGAGTCGTGATGCGCAACGACGATGTGCGCGCGTGGAGGTTCGATGTGCGCGAACAACGCATCGAGCTCCAGGGCCGCAGCCCGAGCTCGGCCGCGTTCTCGTCGGCGAGCCCCGGCACGCCGCCACCCGACATGACGATCGATCCAGCGACGACGCGCGTCGTCGATCTGTTCTTTCCGCTCCCCGTCGATCTGCAAACCGCTTCCGAGATTCCCGCGTTCGACGCGATCGCGTCGCTCGGCGTCGGTGCACGTGTCTACGTCGCGCGCGTGTCGTCGAAACGCCTCGTCGCGGATCCGTTGCAGTTCATCGCTGCCGACTATGGCAAAGACCATTGGGGCCCGCCGTTTTCGTACAATGCGTCTTGTCCGGACATCATGCCTGCTGATTTGATCGCGAAGACCATCACGATTCATGTCGCACCCGACGTTCACGTGACCCCATGACGAACGAACACTCACGACGAGCGCACTGGCAAAACGTCTACGCGACGAAGAGCGAAGATGCGGTCAGTTGGTTCGAGGAGAGCCCCGCGGTTTCGCTCGAGCTCGTACGCGCGACCGGCGCGAGCGCGACGACATCCATCATAGACATCGGCGGGGGCGCGTCGCGTCTCGTCGACGCGCTCGTGCGCGACGGCTTCGAGTCGGTCACCGTTCTCGATCTCTCGGAGAAGGCGCTCGAGCTCGCTCGCGCTCGACTTGGGGCAGCGAGCAAGAAGGCGCGCTGGATCGTCGCCGACGTGACGACGTGGCAGCCGCAAGAGACGTACGACGTCTGGCACGATCGCGCGGCGTTTCATTTCCTCACGCAGCCGAGCGAACGGGCTGCATACGCACGCTGCGTCGCGAGCGCGGTGCGGAGCGGAGGTCACGTCATCATCGGCACGTTCGCGCTCGATGGTCCCGAGCGCTGCAGCGGACTCGACGTCGTTCGCCACGACGAAGCGTCGATCTCGAAAGTGCTCGGTCGCTCGTTCGACCTCGTCGAAGCTCGCCGCGTGGATCACAAGACGCCGAGCGGGGCAATTCAGCACTTTCAATTCAGCCGCTATCGTCGGAGCGACTGAGTTTGAATGAATCGTGGCACACTGCGTCCGACAAGGGGTGGTCATGAAGACGCTTATCTACATTTGCGGTGTTTCGATCTTCGTCGTGGGTTGCTCGAGCGGTGGCGGAACGACGCCCGACAGCGGAACCGATTCATCGCCCACGAATGATTCGGGGCCGACCAACTGCGGCACCGCGACGACCCTCGCGACGAACCAAAAAAACGCCGGCGGCATCGCGGTGAGCGGCGGCAACGCGATCTGGACCACGTGCCCGACGTGTCTCAGCAACCTCGACGGCACCGGCGACATCATGCAAGTCCCGGTCGGCGGCGGAACACCCTCGGTGCTCGCGCCGAGCGAAGACAACTCCGCCATCATCGTCGCCGACGCGACGAGCGCGTATTGGGCGTCACCGTCGAACGGCAACATTCGCAAGATCGCGCTGAGCGGCGGCGCCGTGACGTCGATCGTGCAAAACATCAACACACCCGAGTTTCTCGGCATCGACGCGACCAACATCTATTGGACGACGGCCGCCGCGCTCGTGAAAGCGCCTCTCGCGGGCGGCACGCGCACGAAGCTCGCGACATTGACCGGCAACGTTCGCAACATCGCCGTCAACGGCGCGGGCGTCTTTTGGATCGATCAAGGATCCGGCGCGACGCCGCCCGATGGCCGCGTGCAGAGCACCACCCTCGACGCCGACGGCGGCACGCCGACGACGCTCGCGAGCGGACAAACACCCGCGTGGATCGCAGTCGACGACACCTCGGTGTACTGGCCCAACCTCGGTCAGGTGCCGGGTCCGGCGCAACCTGCGATCATGAAGATCGCGACGAACGGCGGCACACCGACGACGCTCTCGGCGCGCACGAACATTCCGGGCGTCATCGCGGTCGACGCGACGAACGTATATTGGGTCGAGACGAATGCGGCCACCGCCACCGACGGCTTCGTCATGAAGATGCCGCTCGGCGGCGGCACACCGACGTGCATCGCAGTCGGGCCGCCGCTCGCGGGCGGAATCGCGGTGGACGCGACGAGCGTCTATTGGACGGGCACCACGGATGGCACCGTGAAGAAGGCTGCGAAGTAGAAGCGATCGATCGCTAGTCGTTCATCGCGCCCGCGCCGATCCAGGCGCCGACCAAATCGATCTGGTCGGAGGTGAGCGGCGTCCCGAATTCCGGCATCTGAAGGCCGACGAAGCACGAGCCATAGCCGCGTAGCTTCTGCAACAAGTAGCTCGATGACGACGACGACGGCGTGACGATCGACATCGAGCTGCATTGCGACGACGTGATGGAGACGAACGAGCCATACGCGTTCGTCGGCGTGTCGAGATTGATGCCCTCGGCTGGGTGCGCGCCGGTGTGGCAGCCGGCGGTCGTGCACGGAGCGTGAAGGAGCGGCCAGACGTCGGTCGCGAAGCTCACCGGGCTCGTCGTCCGAGCGAGCTCGACGGTGTTCGTATCGACGTTGCCGGCTTGATCTTGCGCGCGAACGACGAAGAAGTACTTGGTGCCGCCAGCGAGGCCCGTTGCGGCGACCGACGTCGCGCCCGCGAGCGTGACGTAATCCGGCGTCGAGAAGTTTTCCGCGCCGCTCGTGGTCGACGAAAACACCAAGTAGCTGATCTGCGCGGACGTCGAGACCGCATCGGTCGCGGCGCTCCAGCCGATCGCGACCGCGCTCGGCGACTGCGTCGTTGCGGCCGCGGCGCCCGCAAACGCCGGCGGCGTCGTATCGGCGCTCGCGGGCGTCGTTGCGTTGACCTCGATCGCGTTCGCGTCTTCGTTGCCCGCGAGATCGCGCGCGCGAACGACGAAGTAGTGCGTTGTCGTGATCGCAAGCTTGCCGATCGCGAAGCTCGCAGCGCCTCGCGGCGTCACGGCGGTCGGCGATGTGAAGGTTTCCCCGCCGGGCGACGTCGATTCGTAAATCGCATAGACGAGATCTGCGCTCGCCGTCTTGTCGTCGTTCGCCGGACTCCACGCGAGCGTGATGGAGCTCGGACCCGCGACTGCAGCGTTCGCGCCGGCGAAAATCGGCGGCGTCGCGTCGGCGCCGTAATTCGGCGCGCTCGCGTCGCCCGGCGGGAGCGACGCGATCCACGCGCGGATCATTGCGATTTGATCGCTCGCCAATCCACCGTCGAGCGGCATGCGATCGCCGACCGCGACGCACTCCGGATCGACTTTGCAGAGGAGGTAGCTCCCCGTGTCCGTCGCGTTGCCCGGTTGCACGCGGAACTCGCCGAACACTTCCGCCGACGCGACGCCCACGAGGTTCTCGTACCAAGCGTTCGCCGACAGATCGAGGTTCTGCGGTGGCTTCACGCCCGTGTGACACCCGTCGAGCGCGCAGCTCGTCGCGAAGATCGCAGCGACGCCGCCGTCGACGACGACGTCGCTGCTCGCGTCGCCCGCGTCACCACCGCTTGGGCTCTGCGTGAAGCAGCCCGCGGCGAGAAACCCGAACCACGCGATGAGGATCCGCGCGAGCACACCTCAGTATCGCACGTCGCTACGGATGTGCGGTCGTCGCGGCGGCGAGGCCGTGCTCCATCACGTCCTTGAGATTCGCGAGGAGCGTCTCCGCGTCACGCTCGTTGATCTTTGCGACGAGCGCTTCGGCGATCTTGCCGACGACGGGCGTCGGCAACGTGTAGTCGACTTCGACCGTGAGCCTCGTGCCCATGCCGTCCATGCCTGCATACGTCCAGATGAACGTGCTCGGGATGCCGCCTTCGTTGCGAACGCGCACGAGCTTGCCCGGCTTCGCTTCTTCCGTCATCGCGTGACCTTTGAAGTGAATGCCGACCATCTTGTAGACCCAATCGAAGTCGTACTTGCCGCCGCCTTTGTCGACGATGTTGGAGACGGACATCAAGTTGGGCCAAATGCTCGGAAGGTTCGCCGGCTGCGTCAGAAAATCGAAGACGTTTTGGACCGGCGCCTTGATGTCGATCGTGCGAATGATTTTTTTCATGGTGATCTCCAGCGCCGCGGCAGGTGCACGGCACGGGCCATCACGATCACGCGGTCATTCCGCGATCTCGCGTCGTGCGACCGCGCGCGACGTGCGCGACGCGCGCATGGCATTCACATGCCTACCCGCCTGAAATGGAGGACGTCTGTTTGCACATGCCGCCGATGCAACCAGCATTGCCAACACCGCAGTCCGCATCGCCCTTGCACGGAATGTCGGCGCACGTCAGCTCGTCGACGAATGCGCCCGCATCCGCGGGACCGCTCGGGCAACACGCTGCGCAGATTTGTTCGTGCGCGCCATCACCCGCGGGCGTCAAGTTGAACTGCAGCGTGAAACACGGCGTCGGCGTGTCGGCGAGCGTGCATCCGAGAAAGGGCTTCGGTGTCGCGTTGCACGTGAGCGAGTTGTCCGCCTGACGAACGCACTGGCGCCCCTGCGCGTCGACGATCGTCCAACTGGACGATGAGCAAGCGACGATGCTCGCAATCAACACCGTCGCCGCGATGGTTCTTCGTCCGAGCAGCATCGCTCCCGTGATCGAGCGTACCTCACTACGAGAAGAGAGGTGACCCACGTGTGGTGACAAGTGTGCCGCGCGGTGCGTCATGGAATTGCGCTCGCGAGGACACTGTTGACGTGCGAGATTTCGCGCATGCGCTTCGTCGTTCACTCGCTTGTGGTCGTGGGAATCGTCGTTGCTTCTTTCGCATCGTGCGGCGGGCGCGGCACCGGCTTCGGATCCGACGGAGCCACGAACGGCGACAGCCCAACGACGGACGACAGCGGATTCAATTTCAACGTCGATGGGTCGAACGACTCGCCCAATTGCACGCAGTGCTCCGCCGATCTTCACGACATCCTCACGTGCGGCGACAACCCGCAAGTCGTTCAGCAATGCACGGGCAACACGGGTTGTGGGCCGAACGGGTGCATCGCCGCGTGCGACGCGGCCGCAGCGAACAAGAGCTCGATTGGTTGCGACTACTACGCCATTCCGTCCGACGCATGGAGCACGACGTACAACAGCGGCGGCGCCGCGGGTAATTGCTTTGCAGCATTCGTGAACAACAACTGGTCGGCGCCGATGAACGTCACGCTCGTATGGAAAGGCACGACGATCAACGGCAATAACTACGCATATCTCCCCAAGGGCTCGGGCAGCTCGATTACGTATCAGCTCATTCCGTCGACGGGCATTCCGCCGGGCAGCATGGCGATCGTGTTCTTGAACGATTATGTGCCGGGCCAAGGCCAGCTGAAGTGCAATTGTCCGTCGAGCGTGAAGGCCGCCGTGTCGAACGAAGACATGGTGATTCACAGCACGTCGAAGAGCCACGCGATCGAAATCAAGACCGACGTTCCCGCGGTCGTCTATGATATTTATCCGTTCGGCGGTGCGACTTCGTACATCTCGAGCGCGACGCTCCTACTGCCGATTACGGCGTGGGACACCAACTACGTCGCAACGACGATGGGCGAGCAACCGACCGCGTTCCCGCCCGGCATCGATTTCATCGCCCAACAAGACGGAACGACGATCACGCTCTTGCCCACGACGAACATCACGGGCGGCGGAGGCGTCGGCCCGGCGACGAAGGGCTCGCCCGTCACGTATTCGATCAACAAAGGCGAGACCGTCCACATCATGGAGTTCCCGGACACCTCGGGAAACGATCTCACCGGCAGCATCGTGCAATCGAACGTGCCCGTTGGCGTGTGGGGCGAGCACTTCTGCATGACGCAAACGGATCCGCCGCCGTGGCGCATCGTCGGCTTGGTCGACGGCACGACGCTCACCTACGATCCGCCGGTCGCGGGCGCACCCGCGACGGTCAAGGAGGGCCAGCTCGTCGAGTTCGCGGGGCCCAACGCGTTCCACGTGAAGTCGCAAGACGACAACCACCCGTTCTACGTCGCCGCGCACAGGCCGGGATACGACTGCGATGCAGGTCACCAACAGATCCCACCGATCAAAGCGCTCGGCAGCGAATACGTCGCGCTCGGCAACGAAGCCACGGACTACAGCGTGGGTGGGCCCGAGACGGTCAACGTCGTACCGCCCGCGCAGTTCCTTCCCTCGTACATCTTCTTCACGGATCCGTCATATGGCTATACGGAGATCGCGCTCGTCCGCGAGAAGGCGAGCGACAACACGTTCAAAGACGTGAAGCTCGATTGCATGTCGGCGCCCGTCACGGGTTGGCAGGCGGTCGGAACGTCAGGCCAATATCAATATGCGCACGTCGACTTGCGCCACGCGGGCACGGCCGTCGGAACGTGCGACAACGGCCTTCACACCATCAGCAGCCCCGAGAAATTCGGCATCACGGTGTGGGGCTATGACAGCGCATCGAGCTACGCGTACCCAGCTGGCGCGAGCGTGAAACCGATCAACAGCGTCGTCGTTCCTCCGACGCCGCACTGAGCCGCAGTGCCACGCGTGGGTGTCGCGCTCCTCGGCATCGCGTCGTGCGCGCCTCACGCACCAGCGACCGTGACGATTCGGAGCGAGCCCGCGGCGATCGCGCCGCTCGTCGTCGACGCAGGGCGGCCGAATGCGAACCCATCGTCACCCCGCGACATCACGCTCAACTACGACACGCCGAGCGGACCTCGACAGCTTCTCGTGCACGCGCCGGCTCACCGCGAGCTCGAACAAACGGACATCTGCGCCATCCTCGAAGCGCCGGGTCTCGTCACACCGACGCTCGTCCTCGCCGATCGATTCGACGGAGTCCTTCGGCTCGCCACGCCGGCCGAGCGTAGTGGTGCACCGCTCGTGCTCACGTGCAGCGAACGCATTCCCGACGGCAACGATTTTTTGGCTCCGAGGATCACGTGCGCGGACGGCGGTCCGATGTGCACGTTCGGTCTCGTGTCGGGCGGGACGTCCGTGCCGCCGTACGAACGCACGTATTGGTTCGACTTCGATCGAGCAGGCCACGCGACGATGGTCGCGGTTGCGATTCCCGTTCTGTGACTCGCCGACGTGTCGCGTATGATTCGTGAAACATGCCGGAGCCGAATCTCGCCCATCTCCATGCGATCGCGCGATCCATTCCTCCGTGGCAGCCGCACCCGGCCCTCACGGTGAATCAGGCGACGTTGCGCGTCGTGCGGTTCGACGCTCGAACATCGCCGGAGTATCACCACCACGACATCGACGAGTGTTACGTCGTTCTCGAAGGCGAGCTCGTGATCGAAATCGATGGAGAGCCGTCGACGCATCTCGCGAAGGGCGATGCCTACGTCGTTCGCGCGGGGACGAAGCATCGACCGTTCGCGCTGCCGAACGCGTCGATTCTTCTCATCACTTGACGGCGGGGATCGCGGCGAGCACGGCGGCTGTGTCGACCGGCACGCCGACGGCGCGGAGGCCAGGCAAGAACACATCGGGGATGAACCCGCGATAGAGATCTTGTTCTTCGCGCATCGAGCAGACGCCGTGTGCGGCGAGGCGCGTGTCGTCGTTGGTCACGTCGACGGCGGCTGGCGCTTCGTCCGTGCCGAACAAGTTGGCGCCGATGCCCGCGACGTACGACGGAATCGCATCGGCGACCGAGCGACGCGTCACGTCGTCGGCGGTCTTGAATGCGTGCGCGAGGTACGCCCAGCCGACGCGCGCGTGAACGATTTCGTCGGCCAAGAAGATCGTGAGCACGCCGTGCACGACGGGATCGACTGCGCGGTTGCGGAGCATCGCGAGCTCCGTGCACGCGAACGTTTCGCCGAGGCACGAGAGCACGATCGCGGAGCGGCACGCTTGCGCGACGACGTTGAGCGAGTCGTCCGAAGGGAGCGACGAGATCTCGCGCGGCAGCGGCGGGAGATGGCCGCCGTAGATTTCGACCATCTTCACGGCGAGCTCCGTGTGCCGGAGCTCGTCGATGCAGACGCGATGACACACGGCGACGAGATCGACGGGCGCGCCCGCCGCGATGAAGTCGAAGCTCAGCGTCGAGAAGCCGGTGATCGATCGATACTCGGTTGGAATGCGCTCGCCCCAAATGCGCGCGAGCTCGGCGCGCATGTCCGCGTCGAGCGTGGGCGCGTGCGATTTTTCCCAAGGCACCGGGCGATGGAAGCCGCGCATGAGACGCGCGTACTCCGTGCGCATCGGCGTGTCCGAGATCCAAGCCGCGGCATCCGCGGGAAAGAGATCGACGAGCTCAGCCTCGGGCACGCACCGCTCCGGCGAATCCACGCGTGGGCATGACTTTTCCGTTTCCCGTCGGCGTTCGCGGTCGCACCGATGGCGTCGAGACGACGTCGGGCTTCGTGGTCGAGGGCGCGGCGGTCGCGGTTGCGACGGTGGTGGTCGTCGCGGTCGCAGTTGCAGTTGCAGTTGCCGTGGCTGTGGCTGTCGCTGTCGCCGTTGGCATCGTCGTCGTCGTTCCGCCGAGCGGATCGACTGTCACGTTGTCCGTCGTCGGGAGCGGCTGCGGCTCCGGTTGCGGCGGCGGAGTCGCCTTCTGCGTTCCACACGCAGCGAGCAGCACGGGCGAGATCATCGCCGCGCTCATCACCGAACGCACCACGTCATTGAATGGTGATCGACCCTCGTAGGACATACCCAAAGTCTAACAGAGCATTCAGCCGATGACTTGCAAACGACGTTTCGGCGACGCTGAATCTTCGTCTGCTGCGTCCCACGCGACGAACGGATCGACAACCGCGTGGTCGCCCTTCACCCAAAGCGCTGCAGCGCCGCAGCCTCCAGCGCACGTCGTACGGTGCTCGCATCCCGTGCAATACGCCGGCAACGTAGCGCGATATCGATGCGGATCGCCCGAATGGAAGAGCTTGGCGACGTCGAGCGCCGGGTCGAGCACGTCGCGCGCGCCGTCGATCGGATCGCGGTGAAGCGCGCAATGACGAATCTCGCCGTGCGGTCCGAGCGCGAACTCTTGGCGCGACGTTCCGATCGGGCAGTCGTGAAATTCGATTTCGGGAAAGCGCGAGAGCTCGACCGCGCACGGCGGGATCGGCATCGTCGAAAAGAGCGTCACGCCCGCGCCCGTCGCCCGGACCTCGCGCGCGATCGTCGCGGCGCGCTCGAGCGCGCGCGAAATGTCCTCGCGCGTCGGCATGAGCTCGCGCGCGAACGCCGTCGCGTAGCCAGCGGGGCTGAAGCGGCTGAGCGCGATCTTGCGCACGCCGAGCGAGAGAAAGAGACGCAGCGTCTCCGCGACGCGATCGACGTTGCGGCGCGTGAGCACGATCGATCCTTCGACGGGAACGCGCGCGGCGCGCAGTAGCCCGATGCCTCGCACGGTGGCGTCGAAGTGTGCGCCGCCGACTTGCGCGTCATGCAGCGCCGCGTCCGGCCCATTGAGCGTCACGAGCACCGAGAGGAGCCGATGCCGCGCGAGCCTCTCCGCGATTTCTTCCGTGACGAGCGCGCCGTTCGAGATCATCTGCGCGTGAACGTGCCGCGCGCGCAGATGGTCGAGCACGGGAAAGAGATCGCGGCTCGCGAGCGGCTCGCCGCCGGTGATCGTCACGTGCTCGAGCGACACGGCGTCGAGCACGCGATCGATCCGCGCGAGGAGCGTGCCGAGCTCGGGCGTGCCGACCGACGCGCCGCCGTCCTCGCGCCACGCGTTGTAGCAATAGTCGCAGTGCTGATTGCAAAACGCGGTCAGCTCGATCGCGAGCGAATGCACGCGGGGTTGCGCCGGTTTCCACGCGTGAGCGGACACGCCGTGAGCTTAACGCAAAAGTCGCTCGTACGATCCCGCTCGCACGAAACGTGATGATCGACATGCGGCAGCGTGAACTTCGCGGCCGAACCGCCGCTGCGCCTTCTCCAGTCGATGTTGGCGGCGAAAACTCGGCGATCTCGAAGTCTGGTGAATGTCCTGCGCCGGCCTCGCCGGTTTCGTCTCGCTGCCGCTTGTTGATGGAAACGTCGTCGCGAGGCGGTTCAGCACAGATGAGCTTCCGACCTTAGCTCACTCCCCCTTGCGCTTCGATTCCGGAACGCGACCGAGGTCGCCGTCGAGGTCGGCGACGCGAAACGCGATCTCGGCGAACGCGCCGGACACCTGCGCGAGCGCGGCGGCATCGAGCCTTTCGGCGGTGTCGTTCGCGCTGTGATGCACGTCGAAGTAGCGCGACGCGTCCTGGCGCACTTCGATCGTCGGCACGCCGGCGCTCACGAACGGCGACACATCCGTACCGGGACGCGCGTCGCCGTCATCGGGTGCGATCGCGAGTGGCTCGAGCGCATGCGCGATTCGGCGAAACGCGTCGACCTTCGCCGGATCGCCCAAGAACTTCACGCGATGCGCGCGGTCCGTTCCGCTGTCGGCTTCCATCGCGAGGACGAATCGCGCGGCGTCGGCCGAGTGCGCGGCGAAGTACGCTTTGGCGCCCGCGACGGAGTTCTCTTCCGCGGCGAAGAGCACGACGCGAACCGTGCGCGCCGGGTGCGTTCGCGCGGCGATGAGGCGCGCTGCTTCGAGCACGATGCCGCAACCCGCGCCATCGTCGATCGCACCGCGCGCGAGATCCCACGAGTCGAGGTGCGCGCCGAGGAGCACGATTTCGTCTTTCTTGCTCGTGCCGACGACCTCGCCGACGACGTTCGCGGACGTCGCGTCCGCGCCACGCTCCGGCAAGAGCACGAGCTTCATCTTCACGGGCCCGCGCGCCATCGTGCGATGCAGGAGATCGGCGTCCGTCGTCGACAACGCACCCGCCGCGATCGGATTCGGCACGTCGCGGAGCAACGTCGAGCCCGCGTGCGGGAATCGATCCGACGACGTGCTGAGCGATCGAACGAGGAACGCCGCGGCGCCCGCGCTCATCGCCGCCTTCGGGCCCGCGAGGCGAAGCGGGATCGTCATCCCATAACCGCGCCCATCGTCCGCGCGCGGCATCACGGCGTTCGCGAAAATGATTTTTCCTTTCGCTGCGTCCTTCGGCAGCTTCTCAGCGCGGCGAGCGAGTCGACTTCCATGACCTCGGCCGTGATGCCGTCCGCGGGCGTCGCACCGCTCCATCCAAGCGCCGTGACCGCGAGCGGTTGGCGCGAAGGCTCGACGAGCTGCGCCGTCTCGGCGCCGCGCTTCCACACGGGCACCGTCACGGCCTCGGTGTGCACGTTCGCGAGACCGATGTCGCGCATCGTTCGCTGTGCCCACGCGACGGCCAATGGATCGCCAGGCGAACCGGCGAGTCGCGGCCCGACTTCGTCCGCGAGCGACTCGGCGATGTCGTGCGCTCTGTGCGACTCGAGCGCGGCCGCGATCAGCGCGCTCGGCGGATCCTGCGGCGGCCGCGGCGCAACGGGCAGCGCGGAGGACCCACCACCACAAGCACACACGACGACGAACGCGAGCCACGAGCGATTCACACGCTCGTCATACCTCAACGAATGCGGCTACGGTGCGCACGATGGCTGAACGCGAGAAACAGCGCCTCGATTCCATCGATCTGCTGCGAGGTCTCGCGATGATCGTGATGGCGCTCGATCACGTGCGCGATTTTTTCTCGAACGCTCACTTCGACGCGACCGACGTCACGAAGACGACCCCCGCGTACTACTTCACGCGCTTCATCACGCATTTCTGCGCGCCCATTTTCGTCCTCCTCGCCGGAACGAGCGCGTACCTCCAGCTCTCGCGCGGAAAGACGAAACCCGAGCTCGCGCGTTTTCTCCTGACGCGCGGTTTGTGGCTCGTGCTGCTCGAGCTCACGGTCGTGCGCTTCGGTTGGACGCTCAACTTCGATTACCACTTCGTCGGCGTACAGGTGATTTGGGCTCTCGGTTGGTCGATGGTCTTGCTCGCGCCGCTCGTGTACCTGCCGCCGCGTGTCGTCGCTGCGATCGGCATTGCGATGATCACGCTCCACGATCTCGGGGACGGATTTCAAAGCTCTTCGTGGTTGTGGCACGTGCTGCACGTCCAAGGTCCGATCGCGCTACCCGATCATCGTCGCTTGATGGTCGTGTATCCGCTCGTTCCGTGGGTCGGCGTGATGGCAGCGGGTTTTGGCTTCGGCGAGCTCGCCCTGCGCCGCGCGCGCGTCGCGCGCTTGGGCGGCGCGATGTTCGCGGCGTTCGTCGCGCTGCGCGCATTGAACGTGTACGGCGATCCGCATCCGTGGCAGCCGCAAGCGTCGCTCGGCGCGACGCTCGGCGCGTTTCTCCGTTGCGAGAAATACCCGCCGTCGCTCTCGTTTCTGTTGATGACGCTCGGCCCCGCGATTGCGCTCCTCGCTCCGCTCGAGCGATTCCACGGAAAGCTCGCGAGCGTCGTTCGCACGTTCGGTCGCGTGCCGCTCTTTTATTATCTACTGCACCTCGTCGTCGCGCACGCGCTCGCGGTTTTCCTCGCCACGCTGAAATACGGAAGCGTGCCGCGCGGCATGTTCACGTTGCCGTTCCTCTGGCATGTTCCAGACGACTACGGATACTCGCTGCCGATCGTCTACTTGCTTTGGGTGTTCGTCGTCGTAGCGCTTTATCCGCTTTGCCGTTGGTTCGAAGGCGTGAAGCGTCGCAACAAGAGCCCGTGGCTTTCGTATCTCTGACTCACGGTCGTCCGTAGAACGGAGCGGCGCCAAACGCGAACACGCCGCCGTCTTTCGCGACGAGCCAGTAGCCATCGCCTTGCGGTCGCGCGGCCATGCCCGTGATGGGCGCGGCGAGCGCCTTGCCGCCCATCGATCCGAAGAACGCGGCGTCGCCGAACGAGAACATGCCGCCATCGGACGCGACGAGCCAGTAACCGTTGCCGCTCGGCGTCGCAGCGATTCCGACGACGGGCGCGTTGAGCTTCTTGCCGCCCATCGAGCCGTGGAATGGCGCGTCGCCAAATGCGAACACGCCGCCGTCTTTTGCAACGAGCCAATAACCATGACCGCTTGGCGTCGCGGCGATTCCGACAACGGGCGCGTTGAGCGTCGTGCCGCCCATCGATCCATAAAACGCATTACCGAAACCGAACACGCCGCCGTCGTCCGCGACGAGCCAATATCCGCTCTTCGTACCGGCGATTCCGACGACGTGACCGACGATCTTTTTTCCGCCCATCGATCCGTCGAACGGTGCATCTCCGAACGCGAAGAGCCCGCCATCGGCGGCGGTGAGCCAATAGCCCTTTGCGTCGGGTGTCGCCGCGACGCCGACCGCGGGCATCGCGAGGTGATCGTTTGCGGCGGAGCCGTAAAACGCGGCGTCTCCGAAGCTGAACATCCCGCCATCGCCTTTGGCGATCCAATACCCATGACCGTCCGCGGTGGATGCGATACCGACGTAGTCCGAAGGATTCGGCACGTCCGATGCGGACGTGCTGCCTCCCGCCAACGCGAGGAGAGAGGCCTCCGTTCCGTTGAAGCGATCCAAGTCGACGAGACCGCCAATGCCGGAGACGTGACCGTTGTCGGCGTATTGCCAGAATTGCCAATTGCTCCACGCTTGCGGAACGAGTGGGCAGCTCGGTCCCCAGTCCGCGACGACGAGCGTTGCACCTTCGCTGTTCGGATTGCCGATCTGCTGCCAGAAGTACGGCGACGTGTAGACGAGCGGCGCGCGACCGGTCGCCGCTTTGATGTGCGCGCTCCACGTCGCGATGTTCGCGTCGATGACCGCGTTCGATTGTCCGTCCGTCACTTCGACGTCGAGCATCGGCGGAAGATCGCCCGGGCCGAGATGGCCAATCGTCCCGAGGACGAGATTCGCCTGCGCGATCGGGTCTTCGCTCGCGCGGAAGAATTGGTACGAGCCGCGCACCATGCCCTCGGCTTTCATCGCCGCGTAGTTCGATGCGAACGTCGGATCGACGTGCTGCGTGCCGTCGCTGATGCGTGCGATGCCGAACGCGCGCCCCGCCGCGTGCACGGCGTGCCAGTCGATGGCGCCTTGAAACTCGGAGACGTCGACGCCTTCGATCGTGCCCGCGCTCGCGCACACCGTCACGAGCGTCTCGCTCGAGCTCTGCGCGTTCCATCGGCGCGCTGCACGCGAGAAGGGTTGAAGCAGTGATCGCAAGGAGCCAGCTCGGTTTCATCGTCCACCTCGTGCGATCACCATCGCGCCGAAGCAGCGAATCCGCCGCTTAAGGCGCTCTTAAGCGGAGCCGTCGAGGTGGTTCATCGAAGCCCCAGCCCATTGCGCCCGCTCGTCCAAGAACGTGCGCATCGCGCGAAGGACCTCGTCGCGCCGCTCGTGAAGCGCGAAGTGGCTCGCGCGCGCGAGCTGCAAGTGCTCCGCGTTCGGCATGCGCGCCGCGATCTGCCGGCTCTGATACGCGGGCGTCAGAAAATCGAGCGCCCCGCTCACGACGAGCGTCGGCGCCGAAATCTCCGGCAGCAAGTGATACGCCGAGTGCGCGTCGAGCTCTTGGAAGAGGCGCAGAGTAGTTGGGGAAGCTCGGTCCGAGCACGTCTGTGTAATAACGACGTAGGATCGGGCGCAGCTCGAGCGCGCGCGTGCCCGCCGTGATGAACGTGAGCAGCGTCGTCGGCCACTCGGTGAGGCGCGTCGACGCCCGCGAGCACGCGTGCCGCGCCGGGACGCGCGCGCAAGAACTCGACGATCGCGTGCAGTCGCGCGCGGAAAAACGGGACGGTGAAGAGCGGCTGGAATCCCGTCGAGAAGACGTGCCCGTGCGTGCCGTTGATGAGCACGAGCCCGGCGGCGAGACTCGGATGACTCGCCGCGAGATCGAGCATGACCTGCACGCCCATGCTCCATCCGATGAGCACCGCGCGTTCGACCTTCTCGGCTTGCAGGATCGTCCACGCGTCCTCGACGTGATGCGTGACGGCGAGCCGACGCAGCGACGATGGAACGTCCGACTCGAAGAGACCGCGGTAGTCCCACGTGATGATGCGGTAGTCCTTCCAGAAAGCTTCGACGACGGGCTCGATCGCAGTAGAGCCGCCCGCCCAAGCCGTTCGCGAACATGAGCACGCGGTCTCCGCTTCCCACGACTTGGTAGGCGATGCGCGTGCCGTCGTCCGCGATCGCGCGCTTGCGACGCAGCGTGGGCACCCATTCCTTCTGATCGTCGCTCATCACGCACGCTCCACGATGCAAAATGGCATCCACCATGCAGGGATCGCTCGTATGGCCGCGATCCCGCATGCGCAATGGATGCTCACGGAGCGCACGGGCGCACCGTCTGCGCCGTATGCCGCACGCATCGAGAGCATCGGCGTGAAGCTGCCCGAGCGGCGACTCACGACGAACGAGCTCATGGCGAGCACGCGCCACCACACCCACATCGATCTCGAGCGGCTCACCGGCATCCGCGAGCGGCGCGTCTGCTCGGAGGGCGAGGACTCGTTCACGCTCGCCGTCGACGCCGCGCGCGATTGCCTCGCGCGCTCGCGCCACGCGCGCGGACGATCTCGACATGGTCATCTGCGCGAGCATCACGCGCTACGTCGGCGGCCCGTCGTACCGCTTCGAGCCGCCGCTCAGCCTGTCGATCAAGGAGGCGATCGGCGCGCACGCGGCGACGAGCTTCGATCTGTCGAACGCGTGCGCGGGGATGATGACCGGCGTCTTCCTGCTCAACGACTTCATTCGTCGCGGCGCGATCCGCCGCGGCATGGTCGTGAGCGGCGAGTACATCTCCGGCCTCGGCGCGAACGCCGCGCAGCGACATCCGCGGCATCTACAGCCGGCAGCTCGCGTCGCTCACGCTGGGCGACGCCGGGGCCGCGGTGATCGTCGAGCGCGCGCCCGCCGGCAACGCCCGGCATCGCGCTCGCGGGCTTCACGACGCTCTCCGAGCACAGCCGCCTCTGCCTCGGGCTTCCCGCGCCGCACCGCCCCGGCGCGACAGATGTTCACGAAGGCGCGCACGATCCACAAAGTCGCGATGGAGGACGCGCCGCCGCTGCTCGAGGACGCGTCCTCGACGAGAGCCGGGCTCCGGCTCGCGGACATCGACTGGCTCATTCCGCACCAGACCTCGGCGCGCGCGATCCGCGCGGGCGAGCGCGAGCTCGCCGACGCGCTTCGGGGCGCGACCCGAAGCACCTCGTCGTGAACTGCGAGGAGTTCGGCAACACCGCGTCGACGACGCACTTCGTCGCGCTGCACCGGCTACCTGACGCGAGCACCGCATTCGTCGCGGGGACAAGGTCATGCTCCTCGCGCTCGCGTCGGGGCTCGAGATCGGCGTCGTCGTGTTCGCGATCGACGAACTGGTGGAGACGCCATGGGCGCGCGCATTGAGTCCGTCGCCACGGCGCGATCGCACGGCGGGCTCTTCGGGCGCGGCGGCGCTGCGGTCTCTCCGACGCCGCGGCGCGCGCAGTGCCTCGATCGCGCGCATCGCAAAGCTTCGGAGACTCGACGTCCTCGTCAACGCGGGCCTCTACAAGGAGCGCAACATGGCGGAGCCGGCGCTCGCGTCGATCATCCAGGAGGACATCGGCGCGAACCCCGGACACCCGCCGCGCCACGATCGTCACGGCACGTTCTCGTTCGACGTCATGAACGGCGGCTGCGGCGTGCTCACCGCCGCGCACCTCGTCGACGCGTTCGTCGGCTCCGGCAGCGCGCGCGCTCGGCATGATCGTCGCGGCCGACGCCGATCCCGTCGCCGCGCACGTCGCGCGGCTTTCCATTCGCGCCCGTCGGCGGCGCGATTCTCCTCGAGCACACCGAACGGAGACGAAGGATTTCGCGCGTTCGATTTCCGCACCTTCCCGGAGCACGCGGACCTCTTCGTGGTGCGACTTCGATTCGACGAGCCGAGCCGCGATCGCAACATCCTCGACGTGCGCGAGACGACGCCTTCGCGAGCCGCTGCGTCGAGTGCGGGCGACCGCGGCGACCACGCGTTCCTCGAGCGGTGCGGAGTCGCCGCGCGCGACGTCGACCTGCTCGTCGCGAGCCAGTACCCGACGAGCTTCGCCGGCGAGCTCGCGCGCGCGATGGGCATCGCGCCGGATCGCGTCCCACTCGTCGCGCCGAGCTCGCGCGCTCGCGCACACCGCAGGTCCCATCGCCGCGCTCGAAGCGGCGATCGAGTCCGGTCAGCTCGCGCGCGCGCGCCACGTGCTCTTCGTCACGGCGGGCGCGGGAATCACGATCGGAGTCGCGCTCTATGGAATGGGCTTCGGCTGAAGCGGCGGCGCGGCGAACTCGCTGATCCCATGATGCTCGATCACGTGCGGCTTGCTCGCGTCGGGCTTCCCCGCGTCTTTTGGTTTTGCTGCATCGACGCTCGCATCCGCGGATGCTGCATCGACTGACGCTTCGCCCGATGCATCGCCCGATGTGTTGACGGACGCATCGACTTGCACCGTCGCGACGGTCGCATCGACGGCCGGCGTCGTCGTCGTGTCGTGCGACACGGTCTCCTTCGAGCACGCGGCGACCGTGAACGCGAGCGCGACGGCTGCGGCGTGTCTCGCGAGGCCTTCGCGCGATGGAGCGTGAACGAGTCGCAGCTCGGGATCGCGACGTGCGCCGATTCCGGGGAGGACGACGTCGTCGAGACGATCGCGGAGCCCGTCGCACTGCGCGAGGAGCGCGTCGCGCATGGTGCGCTCGCGGATCTCGAGGCGTTCGAATTCGCGCGCGAAGCCGGGATCGTCGAGCGATCGAGCGCTCCGCGCGAGGTCGATCACGTCCGTGAGGATCTCGACGAGATCGGTGTTCGTGCGGCGGCGCACGATCTCGAGCTCGCGCCTCCATCGCGCCGCAACCGCGTTCGGATAGAACCGCCCGACGACGCCGCCGAGGTGATCCATTCCGATCATTCGCTCCATGAGACCGCCCATCGCCCAGCATCGCTCGCCGAAGAGCGCGAGCGCCGCGCGGCACGCGCGATCCATCGATGGCTCCGCGATGTCGTACGTGCGCGCGATGTAGTTCCCGCGTGCGCGACCTTCCGCGATCATGCGCTGCTCGAGCGGCGTGCCCGAGTAGATCTCCGTGCGACAGAAGTTGAGCGCGTGATCGATGTGGTCGCGGAGAAACTTCATGTCGGCGCCGACGGTTTCGGGCGTCGCGTCCGGGTGAAACATCATCATCGTGTACTGCGACGAGATATCGAGCTCGCGGCACATCTCGAGCGCGCGCGTCGACTGCTCGACGGTTTGCACGCGACCGATCGACTCGAGCCCCGCCTCCGACGCGGATTCGATCCCGAAGAAGACGCGCAAGAGACCGAGGTGTTTGAGTCGTTCGAAGATCGAGCGCTCCGCGTCGGGCGGACGACACTTGATCGTGAATCCGATGTCGCGCATGCCGTGGCGATCGAGCGCGCGCTCGTACGCGTCGAGGCGCTCGTGGTTGTGACGCAGCGAAGGGACGAGGAAGTTGTCGTCGTGGAAGATGAATTGGCGAATGCCGCGCTCGTGATAGAGCGTCGCCATCTCCTCCACGACGAGCGCGGGATCGCGACGGCGATATTTTTTTCCGGGCGCCATCTTGTGAAGCGTGACGATGCAGCAGTAATCGCATCGCGCGACGCAGCCGCGGCTGCCGAGGAGATACGCGGTGGGCACGCCCGCGAACAAGTGAATCGCGCCGCGTCGATCGGGTACGGGGAGCGTGTCGAGATCTTCGATCGCGCGCCGTTCGCCCGTTCGGCGCACGAGTCCCTTGTCGCGATACACGATGCCGGTGATGTCGCTCCACGCGCGCTTGTCGGGCCCGGCCGCGACGAGATCGAGCAGCGTCTGCTCGCCTTCGTGAACGACGATGACGTCGATCGAGCGGTGGTTCATCACGAGCGCTTCCGCTTCGCACGTCGCGTAGTGGCCACCCATCACGACCATCGGACAGCCTCCGCGCTTCAATCCATCGGCGAGCGCGAGGAACTCGAGCGCGCGCGATTGAAAGCACATCGAGAGACCGACGACGTCGAACGCTGCGGCCGCCGCGATGACTGCATCGTGATCGCCTGCGTCGTTGAACGCGGCGCGCTCCGCTTCGTGACCCGCCGCTCGAAGCGCGGCGCTGAGATAACGGATCGAGAGGTTGTCTTCGTTGTCCGGACCGACGAGCAAGACGCGCATGTCAGACCTCAAAAAATGTAATTGAACGCCACGTTCGTCACCCACATGAACATCGCGTTGTTCCCGCAACAAGTCGCCGGCGTCTGCACGAAGTTGATGCGGAACGAGGGCGCGTTGAACTCGAAGAGGACGTGCTTGCTCGTTCGTATCGCGACGCCGACGACATCCAACCGAACTTGCCCAAACGCGAGAGCCGAGCCCGCGTTCGATGCGTCATACCCGAAGAGCGCGCCGCCACCGCCGCCCACGCGCATGATCCACGAGACCATGCTGCTCATTGGGATGAGATAACCGGCAGTCGCGACGACATCGAACATCCGAATGACGGACGACGTCGTGTTGACGACCGTGCCCGGCTCGACCTCGAGCTCGAACTGAACGTGACCGTTGAGCAGCGCTCCGAAGCGCATCCCGAACTCGAAGCCCTCGCCCGCGCTTCCCCAAATCGTGGGAAGCGATGCGCCGAGCGCGCCACCGAGAAGGAAGTGCGTTCCCTCGTTGGCCGTCGGATCGTTCCATCGCGACGATTTGAGCGCCTCGACGTCGACACAAACGTTTCGGACGCAGCGAAGCCACTCTCCACAATCGGCGCGTGCGCTGCACGTCGCGCCGTAACCGCCGCGTTCGTCTTGCTGCTGCGCGCGCGCGAGCTCGGGAGTCGCAAGGGTCGCAATCGCGATGGCGCCGAACATCGAGTAGCGCACGGGCTCAATCTCCGCCGGCGTACATGCAGCCAGCCACGATGACCATGAACAAACACTGGAGCAAGACGAGCGCACCGACCGCGCAGATCGGAGGAATGAGAAGGATGGCGCCCCACTTCGCGACTTTTCCGGTCGTCGCGATCAGCTGCGCCGAATGCGCCTGCGGCTCGCCGACGCACATCGCGCGCTCGCATGTGAGCGGTCCGTCGCAGTCGGCTTTGGTTCGGCAAGACTCGCCGTCGGTGCCGAGGCGCGGCTCGACGTGGACGGGTTGCATCGGCCTCGATACGACCGCGGTGAGCATGCCGCGAAGATGCTCTGCGATGGATGTCGTGACGGTCGTCAGCGCGTCGGTGTCGGTCGTGCCCGCCGGCGGGTAGATCACGACGGTCACGGTGTTGTCGCCGGCGGCGCCCGACTCCGTGTGCACGCCTCCGCGAATGGTCGGCTGATCGCTCGGCGGCGTCGCGGACGACGTCGTCGGACAACGGAACTCGTCCGAGTCGAGCACGATGCGCCTTTGCGCTCCGTCGATCGTGACCGTCGGATTCATCGAGCAGGTCGCGGCGCGCACCTCGCTCGGCGATGCTCGCGTGTGAAAGCGCACGCGGAGCGGTGTCGGCTCCGGTGGTCTTCTGTTCGCCGCCGCCGCCACCGCTCATGTCCTCGCCTTGCATCCCGAGCGCCGCCGTCCGCTGCGCGTAGGCGCGGTCGTACTTCGTCGTGAGCTTCGACGTGACCTCTTTCGTTCCCTCGTAACGGAAGCGGCCCGCGAGCTGCGCCGTCGCCGTTCGCAGATACGTGCGCTGCTCGATCGGGACGTGGATCTCCTTCGCGTAATCATCGACGCGCTCCATGATGCGCATCGTGAGATCGGGATCGTTGCTGCAGTCGCTCGTCGACTCGCGCGGCCTCCTCCGGGCCGATTTTCACGAGCTCGTCGCGCGCTGCTTTGAGCACGCTGTTGATGCGCGGGAGCGTCTTCGCGAGGCGCGCTTCGATGCGCGGATCGCTCCACAGCGATTCCGGCACGTGGCGATACGTTCCGAGGAAGCACAGCGTCGTCAGCAGACGGATGCACGCATCGCGACCGCGCTCGAGCTCGGGGCCATGGCTCTTGATCCCGAATTTCTGCATGTCGGGCTCGAGCGACTCGAGGCGAACGACGACTTGATCGAGCTCGCGAAGCAGCGGCTCGACGTCCGCGGGCTCCGTCGCCGTCTTCGACCAAGGGAAGCCCGCGCCGCAGCCGTCGAGAGCGAACGCGCCGATTCCGAGCGCGCCCCACCCGAGGACCTGTCGTCTAGCAAGCGTCATGTCCTCCCCTTCTCAAGCAAATCCCTCAATACCAGTCCTACATCCTCATCACGGGTCAAGGGAAGATCGAGCAGCAAACCCACCACGCGAATGACGCGCTTTCGAACGGCCGCGAAGTCCATGTCCAGCGAAACACGCTCGATCATTTGCGCGACGGGATGCGTCGTCGGTTGAGCCCCGCCGAGCCACGCTTGCAGGACTTCGAGGCCGCGGATTCGATCGCGTCGTAGGGTGTCGCGCTTCGTGGCGAGCTCCTTCGACGCGAAGCGAAAGAAGCTCGCGGCGTGGCGCGCTTCGTCGCCCGAGATGAAGCGGGCGATGCTTCGCAAGACGGGCTCGGGCGACGTGCGCGAGAGGTGACGATAGGCCTGCGCGGCCGTGATCTCCGAGATCACGTTCGTGACGAGCGTCCCGACGATGGAGCGCATGAACGGCGTCGAGACGCGGCCTTTCACGACGAAGTCGGTCGACGCGGGCTCGCCGACGCGACGCAGCCACTCGACGAGGGCGTGCGGGTGCCGCGTCTCTTCGTAGAACCAAACCGAGATCCATTGCGAGAAGTCGACGTCGTCGAAGAACGAGTCGAGAAACCGCTGCGTCGCGGAGTACGTCGCGTTTTCGGAGAACGCCATCTCGCGCACGACCGCGCGCAGCGTGGCGGGCGCGTTCGCGCCGTCGATTTCTCCGAAGCGAATCGCGTCGAGCGGCCATCGAACGCGCTCCGCGCGCGTCGCGAGCTCGTCGAAGAGAGGCGCGTCGGTCACGTCGATGGGTGCGCTCGCGGCGTCGTCGTCGTGTGCTCACGTGGATGGCGTCGGTTGGACATATGGATTGCGCCGCGAGCGTGAAGACGCGCTCTCCGGCGAGCGGTTGCCGCACGACGCGCGACGCGCCGCCATCGATGTCGAACACGCCCGGACAAAGCGACGCGCACGCGCCGCAGCGCGTGCAATGCGACGCTTCGACGCGCACGTTCATCACACCATGCCTCGCGTCGCATACGAGTGCTTGTGCGGCTGGACGCGCAAGCTCTGGTTCAAGACGAGCGACGCCGTGCACGTGCGAAGCGTGAGCTCGCCCGCCGAAAATCGATGTGCGGGTGAGCGAACCGCATCTCGAGCAACACCGGAGCCGACGGTTCGCCCGAGCGTCGGAGACTCGCAAGCCGCGAGCACCTCGCCCACCTCGCGGTTCGCGAGCCGAACGCGCTGCCCGACGGCGATGGGCGCGTCCGAGGTGAAGCAAGTGACGCGCGCCTTCGCGCCTTCCGCGCGGCGAGCGTGCAGCGCCGCGGAGCCGACGAATTCTCGCGTGTAGACGACGCGCCATTGGAGCTGGAGCTCGATCGGCGTGAGCGTCGCGACGAAATCCGTTTTGTGGAGATTGCGCATCGAAAAATGCCAGTTCTCGAGCGCGCACACGTCGAGCGCTTCGAGACCGACGGTCGCCGAAATCGAGCGGCGCGCCGACCTCGAGCAGCTTCTTCTCCGTCTCCTCCGCGGCCGCTCGGGGCACGAGGAGCAGATAGCCGTACTCGCCCGTTTTGCCGGCGCGCACGCAGAGAACGTCGTCGCGACGAAGCAGCGCCAAATAGGGCAGCCCGAGGACGACCGGCCCGAAGAGACCCGCGACGACTTCCCACGCGTAAGGACCATCGACGCCGAACGCGACCCACTCGGAGCTCATCGCGCGGATCGTGACGTTCTTCGCGGCCGAGCGCTCCTTCAAGCTCGAAAGCCACGAGACGATCTCCTCCTCCGTGGGTCCTTCGGAGAGGACGAGGAAGCCGTCGTCGACGTTCACCACGAACGCGTCCGCGAACACGGTGGCGTCCTCGCGCAAGAAGAGCGTGTGACGCACGCGGCCTTCGCGCACGTACGGCGATTGCGTGCTCGCGCCTTGCAAGAAATCGAGCGCGTCCGGTCCATCGACGCGAATGGCCGCGACGTGCGTTGCGTGCGAGAGGCCCGCGGAGCTACGCAGCGCTGCGACTTCCGAAGCGAGGCTCACGACGGAAGCTCTCCCCTCACGCGCATGACGACGTCGACCACGCCGTTGACGCTGCGGAGCCCGAGCTGGATTGGATCGTCGCCTTCGAGCTTGATTCCGAGATCGATCTCCAGACCGATGAGCACTTCGATCGCGTCGAGCGAGTCGAGCCCGAGTCCCGTTCCGAAGAGCCCGGCGTCGGGATCGATGTCGGCTGGAATCTCCCGCGAAGTTGATGATGCTCGCGAGGAGACGCCGCACTTCGTCGAGCGCTTTTTCGCGGCGCTCGAGATAGAGGGCGAGGTCTTCGGGGATGTCGGTCATCGGTCGCTCGTCCGTTCTAGCACCAGCGCGACGCTCGATGCGCCGCGCGCGGCGACGAGAAGGATGGAGCTCGCGTGTCCCGCTGCGAGGTGTCCCGCGGCGACGGCGGCCATCACACAAGAGCGCGTTCCTTCCGCGGCGCCCCACATGAGGCTTCCATCGATCGCGCCGAGGCGTGCGTGGGGGGCGAGCCACTTCTCGAGAGCGTTCGTCTCGCCGTCGACGATCACTCCATCGACCGCTGGGCGATTCGCCATCGCGCGTTCGACCGCTTCATCGACGCCACCCGCGATGGCCCATCCACCGAGGACGATCGAATCCAGCCTCGACGACCGGCGACCGCTTGAGCGCGAGACACGCGGCGCCCTCCGCTTCGTCCGCGATCGAACCCGATGGCTCGTCGACGCCGCCGGCGACGATGACGCTCGCATCGTCGCGCCATGCGAGCCACTCCGCGGCGAGGGCGAGCGCGAGCAACCCACTCCCCTCGCCGATCGAGAGCGTCGATGTCGGACCGAGAAGACCGAGCGCCCGCGAGCACGCGCCGGTCGGAGCGTTGACGGACATGCGCGCAAAAGCCGTCGCCGACGTTCCCGCGATTCCGCGCAGACGAATCGACTCCGTGCATCGCCTCGAGCTCTCTTCGGGCATTCGAGTCGCGGCGACGAAGAGCCCGGTTCGATCCATCGCATCGCGTCGCGTGTCTTGTGTGAGCGAGAGCGCGGCCGCCGCCGTGAGCCAGCGCGACGAGCGATCGAGACGACGCCCATCCACGCCGAGCGCGTCGAGATCCACATCGCGGCACGCGCCGGTGCTCCGCTTCTCCGTGAGCGCGAGGACGTTCGGTAGACGCACGGCGCCGTGCGGACCGACGACGCCTCCGCCCGTCACGACGACGTGTGCACGCGCGCGAGGAGCGTGCGGCGCGAAGACGCCGCAACCATACGCGAGCACGGCGTTCGCGCCTCCGAACGCGGCGGAGAGCTTGAGCGCGCGCGACACGTTCGCCGCGCGCGGCTCGCTCGCCGCGACCGGGTCGGCCGGGCAGCCCGCGCGCGCTCCGCGAAAATGGAGCGTCGGTGGCACGTAGCCCTCGCGATGACAGATGAGCGCGAGAACGAGCTCGAGCGCGCCCGCGGCGCCTTGCGTGTGACCGACTTGGCCCTTCGATCCGCTCACGGTTGGCGCGCGCGATGCGCCGAGCTCGCGTTCGATGACGGACCACTCGATGCGATCGTTGTTCGCCGTACCCGTCGCGTGCGCGCTCACGAAGTCGATGTCGTTTGCGTTCCAACCCGCGTCGTCGAGCGCACCGCGGATCGCGCGCGCCACACCGGCGCCGGTTGGATCGGGCGTCGTTTCGTGAAAGCCATCGGCGGACAATCCGTAGCCGCAAATGCTCGCGTATGTCGTTGCGCTGCGGCGCGCGGCGTCTCGCGCGCGCTCGAGGATCAAGAACGCGGCGCCTTCTCCGAGCGTGGTTCCCGGCGGATCGCTGAATGGAGCGCAAGGCTCGGCGCTGAGCACGCCGAGCGCGGAGAAGCCCGCGAGCGCTTCGCGCAGGAGCGAATCCGCGCCGCCCGTGACGACGACATCCGCGTGACCGTGAAGCAGAAGATCGCGCGCGAGACCGATCGCATTCGTCGATGAAGAGCACGCGGTCGAGATCGTGATGCGCGGGCCTGCGATGTCGAGGCCCGCCGCGATCCGCTCTGCGACCGCGCTGAACTCCTTGAACCCGTGCCCGAAGCACGTGCCGAAGACGAGCGCGACGCGACGCCGATCGAGAGACGCGTCGACTCCCGCGACCGACCACGCTTCGCGCGCGGCGACGAGCGCGAGCTCGTGCAATGGAAAATCCGCGGCGGTCGCGGCGAGATCGCGCTCGCGCGACACCTCCGGTTGCGTGCGACCATCCCATGCGGGCCACATCGCACCGATGTGAGTCGTCATCTGCGCGGTGTCGAAGCGCTCGACGCGGCGAAACCCGTCGCGTCCCGCCCAGAGCGCGGCGCGGTGCGCATCGATTCCGCTGCCGAGCGACGACGCGGCGCCCATTCCGGTCACGACTACCGCGTCAGGAGTCATTGTTTTGCGTGTATCACGATCGTCAAGGAAGCTGGTGTGCAGTACGTTGCACGATGCTTCTCACGCGTGCACGCAATCGCGCTCGAATCGCGGTGAATTCTCTCGGCACGTGAGGTGCAGTCGATCGGGACGATGCGTTACACGAGACGTGAGGCGGTCAAGCTCGCTGCAGGCGCGTCGCTCGCGGCGTGCTTCGATCCAAAACGTTTGCCGTCTCCGATTCGCGTGTCGTGCGCGGAGACCTCGTCGGACGAAGTCGATTACGTCATCGTCGGGTCCGGCGCGGGCGGCGGACCACTCGCGTGCAACCTCGCACGTGCGGGTTACAAGGTGACGCTGCTCGAAGCGGGCGGCAATCCGCAGTCGTGGACGCGCGAGGTGCCCGCGCTGCACGCGCAAGCCGCGGAAGAAGAGTCGATGCGCTGGGATTTTTTCGTGCGCACGTACGCGAGCGACGAGAGACAAAAACGAAACGAGCGCTACGTCGCCGCGAAGAACGGGATTCTCTATCCGCGCGCAGGCACGCTCGGCGGGTGCACCGCGCACAACGCGATGATCACGCTTCGCCCGCACAACGGCGATTGGGATTCGATCGCGACGCTCTTCGGCGACGAGAGTTGGCGCGCGACGAACATGCGAAAATATTGGGAGCGCCTCGAGCACTGCGACTACGCGCCGAAGTCGACGCGCTCCGGTCACGGCTTTCACGGTTGGCTCCACACCGACGTCGCGCGCGTCGCGCTCGCGTTCGACGACGAACGCCTGCGCGCCATCGTCTACGCCGCGATCGGCGAGGCCGCCGTGCTCAATCCGGATCTCTATCTCGATGCCGCGCGCATGACGCTCCGCTCGGGGCAAGCGCTCTGGGATCCGAACGACGCGCGCCTCGTCGACGCGGCCGCGGAGGGCATGGTCTTCGTCCCGCTTCACATGAACGGCGGAACGCGCGAGAGCACGCGCGACTACATTCGCGCGACGCTCGCGGAGTGCAAAGGCAACTTGCACGTCGAGCTCCACGCGCTCGCGACGCGCGTTCTCTTCGAAGGCCAGCGCGCGGTCGGCGTCGAGTATCTCTCCGGCGAGCGCTTGTATCGCGCGAGCCCCGATCCCGAGCGCCTCGCCGAAGCCGGCGAGAAGCGCGAGATCCACGCGAAGCGCGAGGTGATCCTTTGCGGCGGCGTGTTCAACAGCCCGCAGCTCCTCATGCTCTCGGGCATCGGCGCGCGAGACGAGCTCCGCGCGCACGACATCGAAGTGCGCGCCGATCTTCCGGGCGTCGGAAAGAACCTCCAAGACCGCTACGAGATGAGCGTCGTCCACGAGCTCGACGACGACGTCGACGTGCTGCGCGACATGAGGCTCGCGCCGCCCGATCCCTCCGTACCCGATCCGGCGATGACGCGTTGGTGGTTCGATCGCAATGGCCCTTATGCGACGAACGGCGTCGTCGGCGCGCTCGTGCAGAAATCGAACAAGTCGCTCGCAGTTCCCGATCTCTTCGTCTTCGGCATCGTCGGCAACTTCCACGGTTACTACCCGGGCTACTCACACGAGCTCTCGTCCGACAAACGTCACTTCTCGTGGGGCGTGCTCAAAGCGCACACGATGAATCGCGGCGGCGAGGTGCGTTTGCGATCGAGCGATCCGCGCGATCCTCCGCTCGTGAACTTCCACTACTTCGATGAAGGATCCGCGGGCGCAGACGAAGATCTCGCCGCGGTCATCGAAGGCGTGCGCACCGCGCGTCGCATCATGCGGCGATTGGGCAACGCGACGCGCGAGGTGCGGCCGGGACCGCACATCGGCTCGCAGCGCGATCTCTCGACGTACGTGCGCAACAACGCGTGGGGACATCACGCGTCGTGCACGAACAAGATGGGACCCGCGAGCGATCCGATGGCGGTCGTCGATCAGAATTTCCGCGTGCACGGCACGACGGGTCTCCGCGTCGTCGATGCGTCCGTGTTTCCGCGCATCCCGGGATTTTTCATCGTCGCGTCCGTGTACATGCTCGCGGAGAAAGCGACCGACGCGATCTTGTCCGACGCTACTTCACTCCACCCTTAGGCCGCGCCTCGGGCGCGAGGTCGCCGTTCTTCCAATAGAACTCGTTCTTCTTGATCGCCGCATCTGCGAAGCCGACGATGACGGCCTCCGCCTCCATCGACACCATCCCGTCGGGGATGTTCGACTTCTTCATGCACGAGAAGTTGTAGACGGCTTTCTCCGCCGGATTCAGCCCGCCCGCGAACACGTTGCCCGAGCACACGTGATACGCGTGCGTCTTGTCCGAGCCTTCGACGGCTTCCTTCACGTCGATCTGCGTCCCGGCTTTGTCGTAAAAATAAATCGCGAGGCGCCCGTAGAGGAGGGCCTTCGTCGCTTTGCTGTTCGTCTTGAAAGAAGGCGCGCCGCTCGGATCGCTCTTGCCGTTCCACGCGAGCTCCACCATGCGCGCTTTGCCTTTTGCTTCGCACGGGTGACCGAAGCTGCCGGGTCCCGTCGAGTCAGGCGGGCAATCATGGGCGACTTCGGGTGCGGCGCTGGCGCTCGCGCTCGGCGTCGCGGCGACGCTCGCGGATGGCACGGCGGAGGGCGCGGTCGCGGACGCGCTCCCGGTCGTCGCAGTCGGTTGATCTTTCGAGCAGCTCACGCACGCCACCATCACGACAGTCGAGACGAGTCTCATGTTCGGCATGGCCCGGTACTATACGCGAATCAATCTCCCGGCCGCTGCGCGAGCGCCATGTGCACCCAATCCGCTGCCCAAATCAGCTCCTCGAGGTGCTCTTCGAACGCGCGCCATGCTTGCGGATTCTTCGCGCCGTGGAGATCGCGCGCGACGTCGTTCGTGTGACGGAGCACGGCCGCGAGCTCGTCGAATTGCGCGTACGACGCGTTGACCGCTTTGTGCGAGAACACGATCGACGTCGGCTGCCGCCGGCGCAGCGCGACGGCCATGCGCTCGAAGTCCGTCCCGATCTCTTCGCACCATCCGTAAAGACGCGAGAGGTATCCCGCAAGCGGACCTTCGAGCGAGAAGAGCGGCTTGAGGAGCGGCTCGGAGCGGTGCGCTTGCACGCGTTCGATCGCATGCGCGAGATCCGCGAGCGCGCGCGCATAACTGCGCAGTCGAACGAGCGCGCCCGCCGATGCGTCTACTTTCTCGACCGCGTCGAGCGCTTGTCCGAGCCACTCGACGCGCACGCTGAGATCGAGGAAGAGACCCGCCCAAAAATCCGATTCCGCCGAAGCGATCTTCAGCCGTGGAAGCGCCGGCGAGCTTCGCGGTGGTGGCGGTGGAAGAATGCGCTCGTCATCGTTCATCGTGAGCCCCCTCAGGCTAACGTGACGAGACTATCGCGAGCTGAGAATCGCGCTACCGACGATCGCAGCCGGGACGAAAATGGACGTGAGGACGCCGACGACGATGAGCCCGACGGAGGATTTCGTGTCCTTGTCGAACACCTGCACTTTGTCGCGTCGCGTGTCGAACGTGTGATCGTCGCGACAATCGCTCACTTGGCTCGCGATGATGAAGCCCGCTTCGTCGCACGTGACGACTTCGTCGATGACGACGTCTTCTTTCCCCGTTGCTTCGACCTTCACGCGTTGCCCCTCGACGTCGCGCGCCGTGTGAATCGGTTTCCAATCGCTGCAACCGACCACGAGCATGAGCATCCACGCGTGACGCAACGTTCCCATCGCAGCCCACCCTCGCATGAGTCGCTGGAGCGGGCCAAATCAGGCGCGGAAATTCTTTTGTTCGGCCCGTCAGGAAACGTTCGTGCACGTCGTCCGCACATGTGAACCTCATGTGTCTCGCATCCATGAAGCCGCAGCCGCTCCATACGGGCTCTCGTTTCGAGCTCCCGTATGGTGGGTGTAGCCAAGTGGCTCAAGGCGCGTGAATGTGAATCACGTATTCGCGGGTTCGAATCCCGTCACTCACCCCAAATGAACGCCACGCAAAAATCCACGACGCTGACCCGGCGCCCCGAAAAGGAGCTTTCTGGGTCGTCGTGCATTTTGTCGCTCGCTCTCGATCGCGATTGCCTTGCGCGCCGCTACCCGACGCTCGTCCTGAACATGGAGGTCGGTAGCTAAGGGCGGTTCTTCTCTCACGTGCATCATGCGCACAAGAAGGCCGCCTCGGGACACCGAGCGCGGCCTTCGTCGTTTTTGTCACTCGAGATTCAATGCCCATCAAAACCACACAACGAGAGCGATATCGAAGCACCAAGTCGCATATGCGACGACTGCATCGCATCTCACCAAGAGATGGCCCCGAGAAAGAGCGGGACGTTGGCAACAACGGTGATGCAGCCGCCTTTTAAGCGGCATGAGTCCGGTTCGATCCCGGAACGTCCCACTCGATACGCTCTCCGTCGTCGCGGATCGACGCACCACTTTGCGATGGTGGTTGGCTAGGTTCGACTCCTAGCGGAGAGGCCACGCCTTCGTCGCGGTGGATCCGCGCTCGACGCTTCGAACGTCGATGTCTGAGTTCGACTCTCAGCGAAGGCTCCAACACTACGGTATGGGCTACACTCCACGCACACGTGACTCGCTGGCTCGCCGCATCCGCCCTGTTCGCATTGATCGGATGCGGCACGCCCGACAACACGCCCAACGATGCGGGCACTGACGCGCCCGCGGACGTCGACATCGACGTCGGTTATCCCGCTCCGCACCCTGCGGTCCCGCAAATACAAAACCAAAACGGCACGGTGCTCACCGCGCCGAACGTCGTGCCGATCTTTTTTCCGAGCGACCCGCAGCAGTCGCAATTCGAGGATTTTCTCCATCAGTTTGCTGCGTCGAGCTTTTGGGGCGCGACGACGTCGGAGTACGGCGTCGGGCCGCTGACCATCGCGAGCTCCATCGTCGTGACCGATGCGCCGCCAAAGGCGATCGACACGATCGGCATCGAGGCGTGGCTCGCCGGATATCTCGATGGCTCGCACGCGGGATGGCCGGCGATCGATCCGAACAACGTGTTCGCGATTTTCTACCCGTCGTCGACGACGATCAGCGATCCGAATTTTGGAACGAGCTGCACCGACTTCAACGGCTTTCACTACCAAGGCGTGCTGAAGACCAACATCGTTTACGCGATCGTCCCGCGGTGTCCGTCGGCGGGTTTGCTCACCGGGTTCGATGCGCTCAGCGCGTCGCTCTCGCACGAGATCATCGAGTCCGCGACCGATCCTCTCCTCACGACCAATCCCGCGTGGCAGTTCACCGACGGCGAGCACCTCGTTTGGAATTTTGTGCCGGGCGCGGAGGTCGCGGACATGTGCGATCTCGAGCCGCAAAGCTTCCAGCGGCTCGTCGGGCCTTATGTCGTGCAACGTTCGTGGTCGAACGTGTCGGCGCTCGCGGGTCACGATCCGTGCGTGCCCGTGCTCTCCGAAACGTATTTCAACGCGGCGCCCGTGTTCACGACGAGCGCGGACATCACGTTCAACGGGAAAGTTCTCTCGACGAAGGGACTGCCGCTTCCGCTCGGCCAAACGAAGACGATTGCGGTGAAGCTCTTCTCCGAAGCACCGACGAGCGATTGGAACGTGCAAGCAATCGTCGCGAGCGAGCCACCCGGGCTCACGTTTTCTTGGGACGCACAAACCGGACATAACGGCGACACGCTTCACCTCACGATCACGCGCACGGCGGCCACCGGCGGCGAATTCGTGCTCGAGTCGCAGAACGGAGCGAGCACGAATCTGTGGTTTGGATTCGTCTCCGACTGACGATCGGGCGCACCACGTGCGTGGTTTACGCGTGCTTCGCGGGCGAAGAACGCGCATCGCACGAGAAACAAGCCACATCGCGTTTGGTCCCGCATTTGCTCCGCACGTTTTGATGCGTTCGTGGAGTCACGCAGCCGAACCCGCAACGACGCGCACGGCGACGATTCGCCAGGACGCCCCGGCGGAGAGTGCTCACGTCGCCGAGCTCGTCTTGCATGTCGTTCATGCGAGCGGCGTCGTCACGCACGTGCTGCCAAAAACCGGCAGCGTGCTCATCGGACGCGCGCGCGGCGCGGACGTGCGCATCGACGATCCGGCGATTTCTCGGCGGCACGCGATCATTCACGTCGGCGACACGCTGCGCATCGAAGATCTGCGAAGCGCGAACGGCGTGCGCATCGCAGGCAAGCGTTTGGCGCACGGCGAGAGCGCGACGGTCGAGCCGGGGACGCTCGTCGAGCTCGGCAATGTGATGGTCGTCATCCAGCACGGTGCGAACGCCTTGCGCCCGCGGCGTGTCTGGTCGCACGGATATTTCGAGGGACGCGTCGAGGACGAGTGCGCTCGTGCGGAGCGCAAGAGCACGAGCTTCGCCGTCGCGCGCGTGCATCTCGATCCCGATTCGTCGGAGAACGCGGCCGTGGAGATCATCTCGAGCGTCCTTCGCCCGGCCGACGTGCTCGCGACGTACATCCCGCTCGAGCTCGAGACGCTTCTCCTCGACGCGACGCGCGTCGACGCCGAGCGCATCGTCAGCCGCATCGTGCATGCGCTCGCGCAGCGCGGCATCGTCGCGCGCGCGGGCATCGCGTGTTTTCCGGACGACGCGCGCTCGCCGGACGATCTCGTCGCGCGCGCATGCGACGCCGTGCGCAAACCCGAGCGCGCGACGCGCGCAGGTGCGCATCCGATCTACGGCGCCGGTCTCGCGCAGCTCGAGCCCGTGCTCGGTCGCATCGCGCGCGGCAACATCAACGTGCTCGTGACGGGCGAGACGGGCGTCGGCAAGGAGCTCGTCGCGGAGCTCGTGCACCAACTCTCGCCGCGCGCTTCACACCCGCTCGTGCGTCTCAATTGCGCCGCGCTGTCGGAGACGCTGCTCGCGAGCGAGCTCTTCGGCCACGAGCGCGGCGCGTTCACCGGCGCCGATCGCGCGAAGCCCGGCCTGCTCGAGTCCGCGGAAGGCGGCACCGTGTTTCTCGACGAGATCGGCGAGCTCCCGCTCGGCATTCAACCAAAGCTCTTGCGCGTGCTCGAGGATCGCGAGGTGCTGCGCGTCGGCGCGTTGAAGGGCAGGCCCGTCGACGTGCGATTCGTCGCCGCGACCAATCGTGACCTCGAGCACGAGATCGAGCGCGGACGCTTCCGGCAGGATCTCGATTTCCGACTCAATGGCTTTCAGGTGCAGATCCCTCCACTGCGCGATCGACCCGCCGACATCGCCGAGATCGCGAATGGCTTTCTCGTCTCCGCGGCGAAGCGCGCGCGCATCCGCGGTGTCGCGACGCTTTCGCCCGAAGCGCTCGAGCTGCTCGAGGCGTACAGCTGGCCGGGCAACGTGCGCGAGCTCCGCAACGTGATCGAGCGCGCGGTGCTCCTCTCCATCGACGGTGTGATCCGTCCCGAACATTTGCCCGTCGACAAGATGTCGCAACGCGTGACGGGAGGTTCCGGCTCGGACTCGACGCGACCGCCGCCGCCGCTCGACCCGCTGCGCGCGGCGATGGACGCGCGCGACAAGCAACGCGTCGTCGACGCGCTCGCGGAGTGCGGCGGCAACCAAACGCACGCGGCCAAGCTCCTCGGCATCGCGCGCGGCACGCTCCTCTCGCGAATGGACGCGTACGGCCTCGCGCGTCCACGCAAGCGCCGCGCATGAGATCGCGCGCTGTTCAATCGATCGGACAGTTCGTTCGATTCGCAGGGCACGACGTGCAACACGCGACGCGAAATCGGGCGTAAATCCCCTCGAATCGTGATGGCTTGCATCGTGCTCGATGCGGCGCATGCGATTCACCCTCAGCGCAGCTTTGGCTGCCGCAATCGCCACCTCCGCCGTTGCGGGATGTTTTCTCGGAGGAAGCAGCTCGAGCGGTTCGCCGCCGGGATCTTCCGCGAGCTCGCTCGATTGCACGGTGCGACACGGCAGCGACGCGCCGATGCGCCGGCTCTCGAGCCGCGAATACGACAACACGATTCGCGATCTCCTCGGCGACGCCTCCAACTACGCGCAGTCGACGTTCCCCGCCGATACGCGCGTGAACGGCTTCGACAACAACGCGACGGTGCTCACGGTGTCCGCGCCGCTCCAGCAGGCGTACTTCACCGCCGCCGAGACGCTCGCGCAGAACGCGGTCGCGAACCTTCCCACGCTCCTCGCGTGCGATCCCACGAAGCAAGGCAACGACGTCTGCGCGCGCGCGTTCATCACGAGCTTCGGAAAGCGCGCGTACCGGCGGCCGCTCGCGCAGAGCGAAGTCGACGCGCTCTTCGCGCACTATCAATCGGCGCTCTCGCAGTGGGGCTACTCGGACGCGATTCGACTCACGCTCGAGACCCTCCTCGTCTCGCCGAGCTTCCTCTATCGCGTGGAGCTCGGCGTGCCCGGCTCCAATCCGAACATGGTCGCGCTCGGTCCGTACGAGCGAGCGTCGCGTCTGTCGTATTTGCTTTGGTCGTCGATGCCCGATGCCGCGCTCATCGCCGCGGCCGACGCGAACCAGCTCGACACGCCCGACCAGATCGAAGCCCAAGCGCTTCGCATGCTCGGCGATCCGAAAGCGCGCGACGCGATCGCATCGTTTCATCTCGCGTGGCTCGGCGTCGACGGACCGCCGCCGCAAAAGGTCGCGAGCATTTATCCCACGTGGTCGCCCGACATCGCGGTCGCGATGATTCAAGAGACGAAACAATTCGTGCAGCACGTCGTGTTCGACGATGCCGGCACGCTGAGCGCGCTGCTCGTCGCGCCATACACGTACGCGAACGCGACGCTCGCGTCGTTCTATGGGCTCACGGGACCGACGGGCACGAGCTTCGAGCAAGTGCAGCTCGATCCGTCGCAGCGTCTCGGTCTTCTCACGCAAGGCAGCGTGCTCGCGAAATACGCCAAGCCCGATCAGTCGTCGCCGATTCATCGCGGCAAGTTCGTGCGCGTGAGCTTGCTCTGCACGCCGCCGCCTTCGCCGCCGCCGAACATCCCGCCGCTTCCCTCGACTGACTCGGGCGGCACGACGCGCCAGCGCTTCGCCGAGCACTCGCAAAACCCCGCGTGCGCGGCATGTCACCAGCTCATGGATCCGGTCGGCTTTGGCTTCGAGAACTTCGACGGCATCGCTCGCTATCGAACGATGGACCAAGGCGCTCCCATCGACGCGAGCGGCGATTCTCGAAGCCACCGAGGACAGCAACGGCACGTTCGTCGGCGTGCCCGAGCTCGCGCAGCGTCTCGCGAAGAGCGGACAAGTGCAGCGCTGCTTCGCGCTCGAGCTCTTCCGCTACGGCGAAGGTCGCACCGAGACGACCGACGACGCGTGCGCGCTCAAAGAGCTCGACGACGCGTTCTCCGGCTCCGGCGGCGACATCAAGAACCTCTTCGTCACGCTCACGAAATCCGATTCGTTTCTCTACCGCAAGGCGATCGTCCAATGACATCACGAAGACTGAGCCGACGTGCCGTACTGAGAGGAGTCGGCGGCATCGCCGTCGCGCTTCCGTTTCTCGACATCATGCGACCGCGCACGTCGCGCGCCGGAGTCACGACCTCGCCGAAGAGGCTCATCGTCTTCTACACGCCGAACGGATTCGTCACCGAGCCGCCGTGCGACAGCTGGACGCCGAGCGGAACCGAGACGAACTTCACGCTCAACACCGCGCTGAAGCCGCTCGCGCCGTACCAAAGCGATCTCATCGTGCTCGAGGGCTTGAGCCTCGACATGCCCGATCCCAACATCACCGACGGTCACGTCCCGGGCATGACGATGCAGCTCACCGGAATGCCGACGACCTCGTCAAACGTCGCGACGGGTTCATCGATCGACTACGCGATCGCGCAACAGATCGGCGGCTCGACCAAGCTGCGATCGGTCACGACGGGCGTGCAGCCGGGTTGGTGCTCGATGTTCTACAGCGGATCGCAGCTGCCCATCGCCGTGCAGGCGGATCCCATCGCGCTCTTCAACTCGATGTTCGCCGACTTCACGCAGCCGCCCGATCAGCTCGCGCGCCTTCGGGCACAACGCAAGAGCGTGCTCGACGCCGTGCAAGACGATTTCACGCGGCTCGATGGGCTCGTCGGCAAGGACGACAAGACGCGCCTCGACGCGCACGCCCAAGCGATCCGCGATCTCGAGCAGCAGCTGACGAGCGGCGCGCTCACGGGCGCGTCGTGCAGCGTGCCGACGGCGCCGAGCAAGATCGATCTCAACGCCGACACCAACGTGCCGGCGATCCTCAAGTCGCTCATCGATCTGATCGCGATGGGCGTCGCTTGCGATCTCTCGCGCGTCTATTCGCTGATGACGGCGTGCATGTCGAGCGAGATCGTCTACTCGTGGCTCGGCCTGACGACGGGCCACCACACGCTCTCGCACTCGGCGACGAACGACACGACCGCGCAAGGTCAGCTCACGCAGATCAACACGTGGCACGCGCAGCAGTTCGCGTATCTGCTCTCGAAGCTCAAGGCGATCCCCGAGGGCAACGGCAGCGCGCTCGACAACACGGTCGTCTGGTGGACGACGGACATGCGCTACGGCGCGCACGTTCGCGCGGACGTGCGGCACGTGCTCGCGGGAAGCGCGGGCGGTTACTTCAAGACCGGTCGCTTCGTGCAGGCGCCGTCGGGTCGCTACATCAACGATCTGCACGTGTCGCTCGCGAACTCCGTGGGCGTGCCGATCACGACGTTCGGCAATCCCGCGTGGTGTCAGGGCCCCGTGCCCAACCTCGCCGTGTGAACTTCAGATCTCGACGAGGTGCGCGGCGCCGACGATGCCGGCGTCGCCGAGCTCGCTGACGAGCAGAGGCACTTCGCCGAGCGGCGGACCATGCGCGCGCTCGCGCAACGTGCGTCGCAGCGCGGGCTCGATGTGAGCGAACGACGCTGACACGCCGCCGGAGAAAACGATCGCGTCGAGGTCGAGAATGTTCTGGACGGCCGTGAGCATCCATCCGAGCGCCACGCCCATCTCGTCGAACACGCGCTTCGCGGCCGGCTCGCCGCGCGCGGCTCCGTCGGCGATGTCGCGAACTTCGCGCGCGGCGCCGCCGAGCGACTCGTAGCGGCGAAGCAGCGCTTGCGCTCCGGCGAACGCCTCGACGCATCCGCGGAGACCACAGGTGCACGTGGGCGCGCCCGGTGAGCGATCGATCGGCACGTGCCCGAGCTCGCCGCCAAAACCGTTCGACCCGCGACGCACGCGGCGATCGATCACGACGCCGCCGCCGATGCCCGTGCCGAGCGTCACCATGACGAAGCTCGCGTGCTTGCGTCCGTGGCCGTGGAGCATCTCGCCGAGCGCCGCGGTCGTCGCGTCGTTCTCGACGACCACGCGGCACTGCAACCTGCGCGTGAGCTCGCTCGCGATCGCAACGCCCTCGAAGCCGGGCACGTTCGGCAATCGGTAGCAGCGTCCGGAGGCATCGCACTCGCCGGGAATCGCGACGCCGACGGACGCCGGCGCCGCTTCGAGACGCTTCACCATCGCGGTGATCGCATCGAAGATGATCGCGGGCTCCGCGCCCGCGTGTGTGTCGATGATGTCGCGACGCTCGACCGTCCCGTCACGCACGACGCCCGCTTTGATGCGCGTGCCACCGAAGTCCACGCCGACGAGCGCCATGCGTGACGACTTCTACCACGATGATTCCGATGGGGCGCAGTCGATGCGCCGAGACGAGCGCGCGCCGTGGTGCACGAACATTGCACTGACCCACGACATGCCCGCCAAAGTGCAGTCGCCATATCTCGACGGAGCGCACGCCGGCCGCGATTTCGCGTCCGACCTCTCCGCCACGCCGCCAAAACCGCGCCCGCCCGCGCAAGCCATGCAGGAACCCATGCTCGCCGAGAATTTCTTGTCCATCGATCCCGCGAAGACATTGCAGACGATCGAAGGCGTGCTGCGCACGCAAGTGTTCGAGCGTCTTCGCCGCCGCGGAGCCGTGCTCGGCTTGTCGGGCGGCGTCGACAGCTCGGTCGTTGCCGCGATTTGCGTTCGCGCATTCGGCGCGGACAAAGTGCTCGGTCTCTTCATGCCCGAGCGCGACTCGGCCGGCGACACGACGCGCCTCGGTCGCTTGATCGCAGAACACCTCGGCATCCGCACCGAGATGCACGACATCGCGCCCGCGCTGACGGCGCTCGGTTGTTACGAGCAACAAGTCGAAGCGATCCGCACGGTGTTTCCCGAGTACGGCGATGGATGGAAGTGCAAGGTGACGCTGCCATCGATCCTCGAAGGCGATCGTCTCAACGTCTCTCTGCTCACCGTCGCGCGCCCCACGGGCGAACAGAAGACCGCGCGCATGACGCTCGCTGCGTATCAGCAGCTCGTCGCCGCGACGAACTTCAAGCAGCGCGTGCGCAAGATGATCGAGTACTACCACGCTGATCGACTGCGCTACGCGGTCGCCGGAACGCCGAACCGACTCGAGTACGACCAAGGCTTCTTCGTGAAGCAAGGCGACGGCGCGGCCGACGTGAAGCCGATCGCGCATCTCTACAAGACGCAGGTCTACGCGCTCGCGGAGTACCTCGGCGTGCCGCGCGAGATCACGAGCCGTCCGCCGACGACGGACACGTACTCGATGCCGCAGACGCAAGAAGAGTTCTACTTCGCGCTCGACTACCGCCGCATGGACAAGTGTTTGTACGCGTACAACCACCAGGTTCCCGCGAGCGAGCTCGCGCGCGTCGTCGACCTCGATGTGCCGCAGGTCGAGCGCATCTACCGCGACATCGAAGCCAAGCGCCGCGCAACGCGCTACCTCCACGAGAGACCGCTGCTCATCGAGCTCGTGGACGAGGTTTGATGATGTGCGGAGTCGCGGGAATCTTCTCGTTTGCCAGTGAGCGCTCTCCGACGCGCGACGAGCTCTTGCGCATGGCGGGCGCTCTCGAGCATCGCGGGCCAGACGAGTTCGGCGTCTACCGCGACGCGCGCGCAGGCCTCGCGCACGCGCGCCTGTCGATCATCGATGTCGCGACGGGGCAGCAGCCGCTCTCGAACGAAGACGAGAACATCCACGTCGTCTTCAACGGCGAGATCTTCAACTACGTCGAGCTGCGCGAAGAGCTCTTGGCGCGCGGCCATCGCTTTCGGACGCGGAGCGACACCGAGGTGATCGTGCACGCGTACGAGCAATGGGGCGATGCCGCGTTCCGTCGATTCAACGGGCAGTGGGCGATCGCTCTGTGGGACGCGCCGCGCGAGACGCTCGTGCTCGCGCGCGATCCGGTCGGCGTGCGACCGCTTTATCTCTGCGAGCACAACGGCCGCGTGTATTTCGCGAGCGAGGTGAAGGCGATCTACGCCGCTGATCGCAGCATTCGGCGCGCGCTCGATCCGGCAGGGCTCGATCAAACATTTTCGTTTTGGTCGGTCGTCGCGCCGCAGTCGGTCTTCGCGGGCATCTCCGAGCTGCCGCCGGGCTCGGTGCGCACGTATGCGCGCGGCGACGCGAAGACGATCGCCGCGGCCGCGCCGTCGTTCCCGCAAGAAGCCGATGGCGGATTTCGCGGCTCGTTCGCAGACGCGACCGACGCGGTCACCCATGCGCTCGACAAAGCGACGCGCCTCCGCATGCTGCGCGCCGACGTGCCCGTCGGCAGCTACTTGTCCGGCGGGCTCGACAGCTCGCTCGTCGCCGCGCTCGGTCTCCGCGCGAAGGGCGACGCGTTCACGACCTTCTCGATCCGCTTCGACGACGCCGAATACGACGAGACGCGCTTCCAACGCGCGATGACCGAGCACCTCGGGAGCGTCCATCACGAGGTCCTCGTTCGAAGCGAAGACATCGCGCGCGTCTTCCCCGACGTCATCGCGCACACCGAGCGCCCCATCCTGCGCACCGCACCCGCGCCGCTGTTTCTGCTCTCGAAGCTCGTGCGCGACGCGGGGATCAAAGTCGTCCTCACGGGTGAAGGCGCCGACGAAATGTTCGCGGGCTACGATCTCTTTCGCGAAGCGAAGGTGCGGCGATTCTGGGCGCGTCACCCGGAATCGCAGCTGCGACCCCGCCTGCTCGAAAAATTCTATCCGTACCTCGCGCGCTCGCCGGTCGCGCAGCAAGCGATCGCGCGGCAATTCTTCGGACGAAACTTGTCGCGCAGCAGCGCGGCAGGGTTCGGCCACGAGCTTCGCTGGCACACGACGACCGCGCTCAAGCGTCTCCTCTCGCGTGAGGTGCGCGGCGCGCTCGACGGCCGCGACACCACCGCGGAGCTCATGGCCTCGATCCCGCCGGAGTTCGGGCGATGGACCTCGCTCGCGCAAGATCAGTACTTCGAGCTCCGCACGCTCCTCGCGGGCTACATCCTCTCGTCGCAAGGCGATCGCATGCTCATGGCGCACTCGGTCGAGGGGCGCTTTCCGTTTCTCGACGCCGACGTCGTGGCACTCGCGCACTCGCTTCCGGATCGTTACAAGCTCGACGTCCTCGACGAGAAGCACGTGCTCAAGGCCGTTGCGCGCGATTTGGTGCCCGCGTCGATCGTCGCGCGCAAGAAGCAACCGTACCGCGCGCCCGATGCGCTCGCGTTCGCGGGAGCGCACCCGCCTGATTGGGTCGACGATGTCCTCAGCGACGCTTCGATCCGCGACGCAGGCGTGTTCGATCCGAATGCGGTCGCGCGCCTCCGCGAGAAGCTCCGCACGCACTCGAACGTCGCGCAGTTCTCGAACGCCGACAACATGGCCGTCGTCGGCGTGCTCTCGACGCAGCTGCTGCATCGACGCTTCGTCCGCGACACGCCAACCATCGCCCGAGTTGCACCGAAGACGCTCATCGAAAGGACACCCTCATGACGGACGCGCGCGCGTTCTCGCTGCTTCACGATTACCTTTCCGACTCGGCAAAGCGTTTGCCGGACAAAGTCGCGCTCGTGTGTCGCGGCGAGCGCGTCACGTACGCCGAGCTCGATGCGCGCGCCAACGCGCTCGCCCATACGCTCATGGACCGCGGCGTCGAACGCGGCGACCGCGTGATCGTCTTCTTGGAGAACAGCGTCGAGGCGGTCGTCGCGTTTTGGGCGGTGCTCAAAGCCAACGCGATCGTCGTCGTCGTCAACCCGCAGACGAAGTCGGACAAGCTCGCTTATCTCCTCGACGACTCCCGCGCGACCGCATTCATCTCGGACGCGCGCCTCGCTCGTGTGTTCGTCGAGCCGGTCGCGCGTTCGACTCACCTTCGCACGCTGGTGATCTCGGGCGCGCACGAGCAGCTCGATGGTCAGCGAGACGTCGTTGCGTTCTCCGACGTGATGACGAGCGAGAAGCGTCATGCGCCTCCGCGCCGCGCCATCGACATCGATCTCGCCGCGATCATCTACACGTCCGGGAGCACCGGCGATCCCAAAGGCGTGATGCTCACGCATCGCAACATGCTCGCGGCCGCGACGTCGATCTCGACGTACCTCGAGAACATCGAAGACGACGTCATCCTCGACGTGCTCCCGCTCGCGTTCGACTACGGCCTCTATCAAATGATCATGGCGTTTCGCGTCGGCGCGAGGCTCGTCCTCGAGCGCGCGTTCACGTACCCCGCCGAAGTGCTCAACGTGGTCGTGGAGGAGAAGGTCACGGGCTTTCCCGGCGTCCCGACGATCTTCGCGATCCTCTCCGAGCTCAAGTCGCTCTCGACCTACGACTTCTCGAGCATTCGCTACGTCACGAACACCGCCGCCGCGCTCCCCGTGAAGCACATCACGATGCTTCGCGATCTGTTTCCGCAGGCGCGCATCTTCTCGATGTACGGCCTCACCGAGTGCAAGCGCTGTACGTACTTGCCGCCGGAGGATCTCGCGCGAAAACCGGAGAGCGTCGGCATCGCGATCCCCAACACCGAGCTCTGGCTCGTCAACGACAAGGACGAGCGCGTCGGGCCGGGCGAGGTCGGGCAGCTCGTCATCCGCGGCGCGACGGTGATGCGCGGTTATTGGGAGAAACCCGGCGAGACCGCGAAGAAGATTCGACCCGGTCCGCTCCCCGGCGAGCAAGTCCTCTACACGGGCGACTACTGCAGACTCGACGAAGAGGGCTACCTCTACTTCGTCGGCCGCATGGACGACATCATCAAGTCGCGCGGCGAGAAGGTCGCTCCGAAAGAAGTCGAGGGCGCGATCGTCAACATCCCCGGCGTGAAGCAAGCCGCGGTCATCGGCGTCCCCGATCCGATCCTCGGCGAAGCGATCAAAGCGTTCGTCGTGCTCGAGAAGGGCTCGGCGCTGACGCCGAAGGACATCGACGGCGAATGTCGCCAGCGGCTCGAAGGATTCATGGTGCCGAAATTCATCGAGCTCCGTGACGAGTTGCCGACGACGGCGACAGGCAAAGTGAAAAAGACGGGGCTCTCGTGAGCCCACGGAGAAAGACGGCCACCATGGATACCAAAGAGCGCATTCAGCAGTTCATCGTGCAGAACTTCTACGTCGCGGACGCGTCGCAGCTCGCTGAGGACACGTCCTTGATCGAGGCAGGCATCGTCGACTCGACGGGCGTGCTCGAGGTCGTCGCGTTTCTCGAGGCCGACTTCCACATCGTCGTCGCCGACCAAGACATCTTACCTGCCAACCTCGATTCGATCGCGCGCATGGCCGCGTTCGTTTCGCGCGCGCAGACAAGGAGTGCGTAACATGCGCCGCCATCCTCTCCTCTCTCTCTTCGCGTGTGCACCGCTCGTCGCGTGCAGCTCGAATCCCGCCACGACCGATGGAGGCACCGACGCAGGCGTCGACTCGCCGATCGACAGCCCCGACATCAACAACTGTCCCGAAGCGGGCGCAGACCCGGGCCTCGCCAACGCGAATCCGCCGATTGGAACGCAGCTGCAACCCGGTGGCGATTTGTCCGTCCGCGGCGTGACGAGCGATGGCTTCGTCATCTTCTCGGACGACGCCGCGCTCACGCTGCACGCCGTGCCTCTCACGGGCGGCACGGTGATCGATCTCGTGACGCTCGGATCCAAGTTCTGGGTCACGCTCTCCGGCGACATCGTGTTCATTTGGTCGAACGTCAACGACGCTGACGTCGGCGCGCTCACCACATGGAGCGCGGCGAATGGGCTGCACTCGATCTCGAGCGCATCGCTCGGATTGGTCGCCACTGCATCGAACGATCGCATCCTCTTCACCGACAACGTGAGCTCGGGTGGCGAGACAGGAGACGTGTTCGCGGTCGCGACCGATGGAAGCGGCACGACGAAGCTCATCGGCGCGGCAGCCGTCGCCGGTTGCATTCCGCAACTCGGCTTCGTCGGCTCGTACGCGATGGTGACTCACTGCGACGTCCCGCCGACTTCGTCGTCGGCGAGCGCCACCATCAGCTCGTTCGCGACGGCAACATGGGCGCGAACGGATCTCGCAAAGAACGCACAGAACTACTGGGCAGCGACGAGCCCGAGCGAGGTGCTCGTCTCGATCGACGGCGTCGGTGTGCAAGTCGTTCCGATCGGCGGTGGTGGAGCCACGACGATCGACGCGACGGGATTCGTCGGCGTGCTCACCGCCGACGGCAAGAGCGCGCTCTACAGCACCATGTCGCACGCGCTCCGCCGCTCGCCCATCACGAGCCCCTCGCCGACGACGCTCGTCACGAGCGGCTTTGGCGGCTTCTGGTCGCTCTCGCCCGACGAGCAGTGGGTCCTCTACTTCTCGCAGATCGCGACGAGCGGTGGCGACATGTTCATGGCGTCCACGCAGAGCCCCGGCGCATCGCTGGCGCTCTCGACGCTTCCGACCAGCGCGCTCCACGGCGATGCGTTCACGCAAGGCTCCACGCACGCGCTCTTCTCGACGAACGTCAATCCGTGCACGAGCGTCGGCACGCTCCAAGCGCTCGCCGTCAACGCGAGCACGCCGTCCGAGCTCGGGCAACAGTCGTGGGTCGATTGGAGCCCGTCCGCATCGAAGGTGATCTTCAACGACAACTTCATCGCGACCGGCGGGCTGCGATTCGGACGCGCCGACATCGAGTCGGTCGATCTCGCACAAGGCCCGGCGAAGGCACGCATCGTCGATCGCGCCGACGCGGTCATCGGGTTGTCGCCGACCGGTGACAGGCTCGTCTACGTCTGGTCGGCGCGACCGGGCGCGCTCGCCGGTCTCTACGTCACGCCACTCTGACTGCAGAGCGTGCGCCGCGCGCAGACGGCTCGCGCGCGGCGCCACGAAACATGGCGGTTTGCGCGTCGAGCCGGTGGAACGCCCCCTGCACCAGGATCCTCACGATGTCCGACGACACCTCCGAGAACGCGCCGCTGTTCGACAAGAGGCGCATCGGCAACTACCTCGTATTCCTCAAAGGCGCGCTACGCCGCCACAAGCGCCTGTTCGTGCTCGTCTTCGTGGCGATCGTCGCCGCGACGAGCGGCGTCTTGTGGTCGCTGCCGAAGATCGTACCACGTCGAGACGAAGGTCCTCGCGCACGCAAACGCCGCGCTCACGGTCCGCTCCGATGGTCCGAACAACGAGGCGCCAACGCGGACGGCGGCCGAGACGATCCTCCGCCGCGACGCGATCGTCGGGCTCATCGAGCAGCATGACCTCATCCGCCACACCCGCGAGCATCGCGCGCCCATCGAGCGCGCGCGAGACGCGATCACCAGATGGCTCAGCAGCCAGCCGGAGACGGAACAAGAGCAGAAGGACGCCATGGTCGACCTGCTCGAGAAGCGCATGAGCGTGTGGACGAACGAAAACGGCAACACCGTGACCATCACGCTCGATTGGCCCGACGCGCAGATGGCGGTGCGCCTCATCGATTCGGCGGAGCAGAACTACCTCGAGTCGCGCTACGCGCAGGAGGTCACCGCGCTGTCCGAGTCGATCGGCATTCTGCAAAACCACATCGAAGGCTCGCGCGCCGATGTGGACGCCGCTGTCGCGGCGCTCAAGCAAGTCCACAGCGACAAGGAACAACCCGAGCGCGTTTCGGACGGCGCGACCGCCACGACCGTCCGCACTGCAGCACCGTCACTTCCGCCTCCGCCCGCCCACATCGCCGAGCCCGTCGCCGACGCGGGGCAAGCGCGTCTGAAAGCGAGCATCGAAGCCAAGCAGCGCACGCTCACGGACCTCGAGGATTTCCGCAGCCGCCGCCTCACCGACTTGCAAGGTCGGCTCGCAGAGCAGCAAACGATCTACACGGAGAGCCATCCGGCCGTCGTCGATTTGAGACAAGCCATCGCGGCGATGTCGGGCGAGTCGCCACAAGTGAAGACGCTGCGCGCGGACATCTCCGCGATGAAGAGCGAGTACGAGCGCAACGCGTCGAAGGCGGAGCCATCGTCGCCGGAAGCGCGTTCGCTGACGTTCTTCCGCCCGACGACGACGGCGGCACGGGCGACTCTTCAACTACCGAGCGAAGCGCTGCGGCTCGGCCAGGATCTGCGCGAAGACCGCGATCCCAACGTGATGCACGCACGCGGTCAATTGCTCGACGCGATGGACAAGTACGCCGCGCTCCGCACGCACATCCAAAACGCGGAGATCGATCTCGAGACCGCGAAGGCCGCGTTCAAATATCGCTACACCGTCGTCACGCCGGCTCACGTTCCGAAGAAACCGGCCAAGCCGAACACGCTGCTCATCACGCTCGCTTCGATCTTCGCCGCGTTCTTCGTCGCGTGGGTCTTGGCCGTCGTCGCCGATCTCCACGGAGGTCGACTCGTCGATCGCTGGCAGCTCGAGCGGCTTCTCGATCGGCCGATCATCGCGGACATCGAGCTGCCGCAACTCATGGGCCCTCCGGAATGAGCGCGCGTGCCGAAAACCCCGAGCCATTCCATGTTCCTTCGCTCGACGGAATTCGCGCCGTGGCATTCGGCATGGTGTTCGTGGCGCACGCCGGGCTCGACAAGATCGTTCCCGGCGGTTTCGGCGTCACCGTCTTCTTCTTTCTCAGCGGCTACCTCATCACGACGCTCTTGCGCATCGAGTACGACGCGCACCGAACGATCAGCTTGCGGCAGTTCTATTTGCGGCGCGCGTTCCGCATCCTCCCGCCGTTCTATCTCGTGCTCGCGCTCGCGGTCACCGCGGCCGCGATTGGGTTGCTCGCGGGCGGCTTCGCCACGCGCGCGGTGATCGCGCAGGCCGTCCACTTCGCGAACTACTGGAGCGTGCGCCACGGCGGCAACGGCCAACCCGCGGGCACGGGCGTCTACTGGTCGCTCGCCGTCGAGGAGCACTTCTACTTGGTGTTCCCGTGCATGTATCTCGTCTTGCGCCGCATCGAGCGACGGAGCCAAGCGATGGTGCTCTGGTCGCTCTGCGCCGTCGTGCTCGCGTGGCGATGCGTGCTCGTCTACAGCGGCGTGTCGACGGATCGCACCTACCTCGCGAGCGACACGCGCGTCGATTCGATCCTCTTCGGCTGCGCGCTCGCCGTGTGGGGCAACCCGATGCTCGACGGACCCTCGCGCGTCTCGGAGACGGGCTGGAAGCGATGGCTCTTGCCGGGTGCGCTCGTCGTGCTGCTCGCGTCGTTCCTCGTCCGCGACGTGCGCTTCCGCGAAACGTTCCGCTATTCGATTCAAGGCGTCGCGCTCTATCCGGTGTTCATCGTCGCGATGCGCTTCCCCGAGTGGGGTGTGCTCCGTCTTCTCAATACGCGCGTCGCCGCGTTCACCGGCGTGCTCTCGTATTCGCTGTACCTCGTTCACCACGTGATGCTCTCGGCGTTCGGGCGCGTGCTAGGCGGTCACACGATCGCGGCCGCCGCGGCCGCGCTCGGTGCGTCGGTCGCGATCGCGTGGGCGATCCATCGTCTCGTCGAGAAACCTTGCGCGCGCGTGCGAAAGCGCATCGCGCGCGCCATCGCGGACATGCGCCGTGCGCGCGGTGAGCACGCTCGCCGACAGCAGCCCGGGGCAGCCATGAAATGGCCCGTCTGGGTCTCGGCTTTCTCGCGATTCGCGGTCTCGGCGCTCACGCTCGTCGCGCTCATCGTCGGCGATGGAAATCCGATCTCGCGCTCGCTCCCGCCGTTGCCTTCGCTCTCGCCTACGCCATGTGGCGGCTCCCGCTTCGCTTTCCTTTTCTCGTCCTGACCTTTCTCGCGCTCACGCTCGAAAACCCCAGCCGACACTCCCGCGCAAGGTCTGTGGAAGTCGCCGCTCTACACGGCGGGAGCGCTCCTGCTCGCGCACTTGAACGTCACGCTTCCGCAAAAGTCGCTGCTCTTCTCGGGGCTCGACGTCGTGCTCGTCTATTTGTTCGTCGATCATCTTGTGGCGCGCGAGCACGGGTCAGACGACCGACGGCTCACCGAGCGTGGCTCCGCGCCCACTCAACGTCCTCGCCATCGTGTGCATCGCCGGCATCGCGTGGGCATGGACGTACGGATGGTCGCGCGGCGGCGCCGACGTCGCGAGCTCGCTCTGGCAAGTGGAGCGCGTCGCGTATCTGCCCATCCTCTACTTCGGATTTCAGAGCGCTCTCCGACCGCGAGACACGGGCGCGATCGCAAAGGTCCTCGTTGCCGCTGCGTGCGTCAAAGCGTGCGTCGCGCTCTACGTGCGCATGACGCTCGTGCCTCCTCCTGGAGAAGAGCTCCTCTACGTGACGACGCACCCCGACTCGATGCTCTTCGCCGGCGCGACGTGCGCCGTGGTCGCGCAGTACTTCGAGCGTCGCGATCGCAAGAACACGTGGCTCGCAGCGCTGGTTCTTCCGCTGCTCATCGCGGGCATGATCGCCAACGGACGTCGCATCGCATGGGTCGAGGTCGCCGCGGGCCTCGCCGTCGTGTTCGCGCTCACGCCTCCGACGCGCGCGAAGCGAGCCATCGCGCGCATCGCCATCGTCGCTTCACCCTTGGTGATTCTCTATTGCGTGCTCGGCTGGGATCAATCGTCGGGGATCTTCGGTCCGGTTCACACGATTCGTTCGATCGTCGACTCGGACACGGACGGCTCCACGACGTGGCGTGATTGGGAGAACTACGATCTCATCTACACGCTCCGTCAGAATCCCTTGTTCGGCGCGGGTTACGGCCACGGCTACATCGAGTACGTGAAGCTGCCGGACGTCTCGACGGAGTACGCGCTCGAGCGCTTCGTTCCGCACAACAGCATCTTGGGTCTCTTCGCGTACGGCGGCGTCGTCGGGTTCACCGCGCTCTGGACGATGCTCGTCGCGGGGTTGTTCTTCGGCGCGCGTGCATATCGGCACGTGACGAGCGCGAACGACCGGACCGCGGCGCTCGTCGCGATCGTCGTCATCGTCATCTACTTCGTGCACTGCTACGGCGACATGGGGCTCGGCACGTGGATCGGCGTGTTCACCGTCGCGCCGGCGCTCGCCGTCGTGGGACAGCTCGCGGTGAAGAGCGGCGCGTGGCCCGCGCTGCGACCGAAGCCCGTACCGATCCACGCGCGCGTCACGGTGCGCGCAGTCCCCGCGCAGGAGGCGTCGTGACGCTCGTTGCGATCTTGCTCGCGCTCGCTTCCGTGCCGATCGTCGCCGCGTGCGCATACCTGACGCTCCTCACGCTGCTCTCGCGACGTGGTACGGCACCGTCGCCGCGCGCGGCGCACCTTCGGTTCGACGTCGTCGTCCCCGCGCACGACGAATCGAACGGCATCGAAGCGACGCTCGCCAGCCTCCTCGCCATGGATTACCCGCGCGAGCTCTTTCGCGTCGTCGTCGTTGCGGACAACTGCACCGACGACACCGCCGCGAAAGCGCGCGCCGCGGGCGCGACGGTCCTCGTTCGCAACGACACGACGCGCATCGGCAAAGGCCACGCGCTGGCGCTCGCTTTCCACGAGCTCGCGGCGGACTCTTCCGACGCGGTGGTCGTCGTCGACGCAGACACGCTCGTGTCGCGCAACTTGCTCCTCGCATTCTCCGCACGCCTCGATGACGGCGCGAGCGCCGCTCAAGCGAACTACGTCGTGCGCAACGCGCAGACCTCGTGGCGCACGCGCCTGGGCGCAATCGCGTTCGCGACGTTTCACGAGCTTCGCTCGATCGCTCGTGAGCGCCTCGGCGTTTCGTGCGGGCTGCGCGGCAACGGCATGTGCTTCACGAAGGCGCTCATTCGCGACGTGCCGTACGACGCATTCTCCGTCGTCGAAGACATCGAGCACGGGATCAAGCTCGGCGAAAAAGGACGTGTCGTGCGCTACGTCCGCGAGGCGAGCGTCCAAGGCGAGGTCGCCTCGACGGAGCGCACCGCGCGTTCGCAACGCATTCGGTGGGAGGGCGGCCGCTCGCGCCTCGCCCGCGAGCTCGCGCCGCGTCTTCTCCAACGTGCGCTGCGCGAGCGCAATCGCGTGTGCCTCGACCTCGCGCTGGATCTCCTCGTACCGCCGCTCGCCGTCTTGCTCGCTGCGATCACGATCGGGCTCGGCGCGTCAATCGCCGTGTCGTTCCTCGTCGGTCATGCGACCGTCGCACTTTGGATTTGGGGTGCGTGCGCCGCCTCGCTCGTCGTCTATGGCCTTCGCGGTTGGCAGCTCTCGGGGACCGGCGTGCGAGGGCTCCTCGACTTGGCCTACGTGCCCGTCTTCGTGATTTGGAAGCTCACGTTGCGCCTCCGTCGGTCGTGGGGAACGACCGAATGGATTCGCAGCGCGCGCGAAAACGAGGCGCCATGAGCTCACTTCGAGAGCAACGCGCGAAGGTGCGCAGCGGCGACGTCGCTCAGCTTCAAGAACTCGAACCCGACGTCGTAGCGCGCGGGGGCGCCCTCGGGCAGCGCGTCGATCCACACGACGCGAACGATGAACTCGACCTTCTCCTCGCCAGGCACGAGGAGCTCGAGCTCGAGTCGCGTGCCGACCTCGAGCGCGTCGTCGCTGTACATCCGGATTCCTCCGACGCTCACGTCGACGGGCGTGGTCGCGTGGCGCAAGCCGGTGACCCGCCAGAGGATCGGCGCGTTGAGCCTCGGATGATGTCGCCTGTCGGTGGTCATGTCCCCTCACAAGCGAGGATAGATGAGGAGGAGCGCGCCGACATACACGACGTTGAAAATCAGCATCGCGACGAGCGTCTTCTTCAGCCCTTGCCGCGCCCCACGCTCGCGCGAAGCCCAGATGGGAATCGCGACGTTCGCGACGAGGATCGAGATGAGCAGGAGCTTTTGCATCGCGCGAGCGGCCGCCAAGCGAGTCAAGCACTTCCCATCCGCAATGCAAGAGCGCGGAGGCGCGTTCTCGTCGTCACGCCGTTCCTACCGAGCCCACCGCGATTCGGCGGACAGCAGCGCATGCACGCGCTCATATCGGGGCTCGCCGAGCACGATGACGTCTCGCTGCTCTCGCTCGCGACGTCGCACGAGGATCACGCGGAGGGCCTCGCCGCCACGCGATCGTATTGCAAGGAAGTCTTCACGGTGCGCGCGGCGCGGGCCGCGGCGAAGAGGCCGTGGCAGCTCGCGGCGACGCTCTCGCCATGGAGCTACGAACGACTGACGACGCTCGTTCCGGCAATCCAGCGCGAGCTCGATCGTCTGCTCGCGCGCGAGCGGTTCGACGTCGTGCAGATCGAGTTCGCACACTTGGGCGGGCTGCGCGTCCGCGCGCAAGATGGTTCGCGACCCGCCGTCTGTCTCGACGAGCACAACATCGAATACGAGATCCTCTTTCGCACCGCGCGCACGGCTTCGACTTTCTGGCGTCGTGCGTACAACGACGATCGACGGGGGAAAGGTTCGCTCGGAAGAAGGACGCGCGTGGTCGCGCGTCGATGGTTGCGCCCTCTGCTCCACGCGCGATGAAGAGACGCTGCACGCGCGCGCGCCGAATGCACGCACCGCAGTCGTGCCGAACGGCGTCGACGTCGAGTACTTTCACGCGGCGGAGCGAGCGGCGCGCGAGCCAGCGACGCTGCTTTTCTTCGGCGCCATCGAGTACTACCCGAACACCGACGCGATCCTCTTCTTCTTGAACGACATGATGCCGCGCATCGCAGCGCGACACCCGGAGCTCCGGTTGTGCATCGTCGGACGCAACCCTCCCGCGGCCGTGCTCGCGCACCGCGGGCCGAACGTCGAAGTGACCGGCGCGGTCGACGATCTCAGGCCGTGGCTCGAGCGCGCGACGGCGATCATCGTTCCGCTCCGCATCGGCGGCGGCACACGATTGAAGATCCTCGAGGCGATGGCGATGGGAAAAGCAGTCGTGTCGACGACGCTCGGAGCGGAGGGCCTCGACGTCGTGCCCGAGCGCGACTTGCTGATCGCGGACGACGCCCCGCGATTCGCAGATCAAGTCGGTCGCGTCATCGATTCGACCCGAGCTCGCGGCACGTCTCGGCGAATGCGGCGCGTGCGCTCGTCGGCGCGCGCTATCGCTGGAAGATTTCCGTCGACCGCTTGTCGGCTTTCCACGCCGAGCTCATCGACGCACGGAGGCGCCCATGAAAACCGATGTCCGGTGTCGCTCGCACGTCGCAGCTGCTCGATGGCCTCCGCGGCCTCGCGATCATCATGGTGCATCTTCGTCCACTTCATCGGCGACGCCACGGCGTACACGTTCGGAGAACGCGCCGCCGTGAAGCTCGCGAACTACGGTATCTGGGGAGTCGATCTCTTCTTCGTCCTCTCCGGTTTCTTGATCACCGGAATCCTCTACGACTCGAAAGACGCGCCTCGCTACTTCCGAAACTTCTACGTGCGTCGAACGCTCCGCATTTTCCCGCTCTATTACGGCACGCTCGCGTTCCTCTTCATCGTTTTGCCGGCGCTCCCGATCGCGTACCCGCGCGGGCTCGCGGAGTCCGCGAGTCATCAAGGCTGGCTCTGGGCGTACGGCACGAACTTCTACGTCGCCATTCACCGCGACTGGGCGCTTCCCTACGTGAGCCACTTTTGGTCGCTCGCCGTCGAGGAGCACTTCTATTTGCTCTGGCCTCTCGTCGTTCTCACGTTCTCGCGGTCGCGCGCTTCTTCGGATCTGCGTCGCCGGCTCGGTGCTTGCGCTCGGCTGCGTTGTGTTCTCTCGGCGGCGGGCGCCGGCGATGTCGCGATCACGACGCTCACGCCTTGTCGCCTCGACGCGCTCCTCGTGGGCGGTTTCGTCGCGATCCGAGTGCGCGAGCGTCGGTCTCGAGACGGTCGCGCGCTTACGCGAGGCCCGCTGTTTTGGAGTCTCACCATGCTCGATCGCGCTCGCCTCCACGTGGCACGCGATGACGCACGGCGCGCTGCGCGACGTCGTCCTGCCCGTCCGCGGCACGCTCATCGCGTGGCCTTCGGGGCGCTGCTCGTCTCGACCATCGCCGCGACGCGCGCCACGTGGCTCGGTCGTCTTTTTCAGAGCCGCGTGATGTGTTTCTTCGGCAAGTACAGCTACGGGCTCTATGTGTTTCACGGCATCATCGCGGCCGCTCTCGTCGCACGAGCCACGGAGCGCGCTCACCGTTCGCATTGGTTCGCACGCGGCGCGCCGTCGCATCTGCAAGCGATCGGCGGCGTGGCGCTGTCGCTCGCGATCGCGGTCGCGAGCTACGAGCTCTTCGAGAAGCGCATGCTTCGCTTGAAAGATCGTTTTGCGCCGAACGTCGCGCTCGTCACGGGCATGCGCCATCCTCGCCTTGCCTCGTGTCGTGCGTTCCATCGCGTGGTGAGACGCGCGCACACAGCACGGTCGCGGGCATTCCGTGCGTCGGCGCCGCAAACGCTCGCAGCGCCGAGCGCGCCGAGCAGCACGGAAGGTCCCGTCGATCGCTCCTCGTACCGAACCCGCTCGTCTCGCGCGACGAAGCGCGTCGAAGGCTGGTCACCCGCGCAATACAACAAGCTCGACGTACGCCGTCGATGGCGACTACGCATCGACTTGGGCTGCCGGTCGTCCAACGGCGGCACAACCCTGCGTGGCTCGCGATCGAGATTGGCGCTGGCCCGAAGCGCCTCATGCTTCGCGTGGACGTCGAACGGCAGCTCCGACTACGAAGAGACCGACTTCGGCAGCCCCGGCGCGTATCGCATCGACGTGTCCGCCGACTCGACGAACGGCGAGAACGGTGCGTGGAAGACCGTCGTGAGCGTCGCCGACGTGAAGACGCACGGTCGAAGCGCACATGTTCGATTTCGCGGGCGATCGTTGGGTGAAGCTCGTCATCACCGGCGTTCCAGCGGTGAGCCCGAACGGCGTTCACATCACGGAGGTGGATGTCCACGATGCATCGGCGGGCACCGCCGACACGTGGTTCTTCATGGGCGACAGCATCACGACGGCAGCGTTCGATCGCAGAAACCAGCCGAGCTTCGCGGCGTGTGTTCACGATCGCCACGCGGGTTTCTTCCCGATGATGCTCAACGGCGGAATCGGCGGCACGGCAAGCGGCGAAGGCGCGCGTCGCGTCAACGATTGGATCGCGAACAACCCCGACGTGCATTTCTGGGCGATCGGCTACGGCACCAACGACGCGGCCAACGACACGAGCGACACGTCGAGCTTCCGCGCGAACATCGAGACGATCGTGGAGCGCCTGCGCGCGGCGGGTCGCGTCCCGATCATCACGACGATCCCGTACGCGAACGACGGTCATCACATGCAACATCCCGAGCTTCAATCGCGTGATCGAGGACGTGCGCCTGGAGAACGCGCTGCCGACCGGTCCCGATCTCTACGCATGGTTTCTCGCGCATCCCGACGAGCTGCGTGACGGCGTTGCACCCGAACGAACGCGGCGCCGTCGCGATGAATCGCCTTTGGGCGGACGCAGTCGACCCGCTCTATCCGCGCTGAGCTCGCTGACGCATCGCCGTCGCGATGAGGACGAAGAGCTCGCGCGTTTGCAGCGCGCCGCTCGCGACGACGACGCTGAAGTAGACCATCGCTTCGACGACCAACCGCGACCATCCGATGGGCGCCAGGATCCGATCGACCACGACGACGAGAGCACACGCGCCGAGCGTCTTCGCGACGCTCTTGACGCTTTCCACGTCGAAGGCGTGACGACCGACGATCGCGATCATCGCGGAGTTGACGGCGATCTCGGTTCCGAGCACCGCGAGAGCGCATGCCAGCGCCGCCGCCGCCGTCGCCGAATGCCGCCATCGAAGAGCGAATGAGCAGAGAGGTTGATGGCGACGTTGACGACGAGGCCGCCAAACGCGATCACGGTGAGCGTCCACGCGCGCTCGAGCATCATGAGCGTGATGGCGTAGATCATCCCGACGTACATGAGCACGAACGTCGTCGCGAGGATGCGCACGGCCATCGCCGCGGGTGCGAACGCGGCGCCGAACAGTATCCGCACCCAGAGATCCGCACCGACGCTGATGAAGAGCGAGACGGGAATGACGACGTTGAGGACGAGCAGCGTCGCCGACCGCATGCGCTCGAAGAGCTCCTCGCGCGAACGCGCCGCAGCACGCGCGAATGTCGGCATGAGAACCCATCCGATGAGCGGCGTGACGAGGAGCGCGAGGTTCGCGATCGTCGACGACGCCGCGTACCAACCAACCTCGCGGCTCGTCGGCGAACAACGTCAAGAGCGTCATGTCGAGCTTGCCGTAGATCGTGGTCGCGAAGGTGCTCAAGTAATACGGAAGGCTCGCGAGGATCATCGCCTTGGTCGCTACGGTGATCCAACCGCACGACGAGCCCGAGATGGCGCTGCGCGAGAAAGAAAAGCACGCCGGTCTTGATCGCCTCCGACGCGAGAAGCGCGGCGGCGAATTCCCAGAGCGCGCCACCCGCGCCACATCGCGCCGACGACGCCGATCGCCCAAGCGACCTTCGTCACGATGGAGAGAAGGCTCATCGCCGCCGACGCTCCCTTTGGCGTGGAGCATCGCGGAGAGCGTCGTGTTCACGTTCACGAAGAACTGCGCGATCGCGAAAATGTAGACGAGGCTCGCCACCTCGAACGAGCGCTGCGTCAGGTGCATGAAGGCCGCGATCACGACGAGCATGAGCAGCGTCAAGCCGACGCGAAGGACGAGCGTGCCGCCGAAGAAATCGCTCGCGTGCGACGGGACGCACCGAGACGTGCTTGCGAACGTAGAACGTCGATCGCCCAAGTTGAGCGCGATGAAGAACGTCGTCGTGAATGCATCGGCGAACGTGAGCATGCCGAAGCTCGACGGGCCGAGGTAGCGCGGCAGAACCAGGCGAATGGCGATGCCGATCCCCAACGTGAGGAGGAGCGAGCCGCCGAGCTTGAGCGCGTTGCGAACCGCGAGGAGGGTCTCGCTCGGCGCATCGACGGCTGCTGGCGCGGCTGGATTCATGCCGTGCGGCCTCGCCACCGCGCGACGAGGTCACGGACGAGGACGATCAGAAAATCGCGGGTCGCGAACGAGATAGCGACGCCAGAGCCGGCGCGGCTCGCGCAGCAGTCGATACGCCCACTCGAGGCCCGACGCCGAGATCCATCGCGGCGCTCGCGACGCGGTGCCCGCGAGAAAATCGAGCGACGCGCCGACGCCGAGCAATACCGCGGGCCGTAGCGCGCGAACCGCTTCGTGAATCCAGAGCTCCTGCTTCGGTGCGCCGAAACCAACGAGGACGATGTCGGGCTTCGCGGCGCGCACTTCCGCGATGACGCGCTCGCGCGCGGCCTCGGGTTCGTGCATGTCGATGCGCGGAGCGGACGTTCCCGCGATCACGAGCCGCGGGTGCGACGCGTGGAGTCGCTCTGCAGCCTTCGCGGCGACGCCTTCACCGCCGCCGAGAAGAAACACGCGCCACCCATTCGCCTCTGCGCGATCGAGCAAACGCGGCACGAGGTCGGAGCCCGAGATCTTCTCCGGCACGGCCGCGCCGAGCATGCGAGACGCCCAGACGATGGGCATGCCGTCCGCGAGCGGAGAGCTCGACGTCTTCGTATGCGCGGCGAAAGTCGTCGTCCTCTTCCGCGAGCACGACGTGATCGACGTTCGGCGTGAAGACGGCGCCGCCCGACATGGACACGCACCATCGCCGCGATCGCATCGAGCGCTCCATCGAACGTGACGCGATCGACGGGCACGTGACCATGGAAGCGTGCAGTCTCGCGTTCATCGCCGCAGCTCGACGTCGGCTCGCGGCGCACGACGATCGACGTGTCGCGCACTGGCGTCTTCGGCGAGCTGCGAAAGACGACGCTCCCGAGGAAGCGTTCGCGACCGATCTGATCGATCGTGTCCTCGATCGATCGAATCGAGGTCTTGCCGAGCGACACGCAGAGCAAGACGCAATCGGCGGCGCGCGCGACCGGAACCGTCGCCGGATTCTCGTCGATCGACTGCGTCGCGTAGACGAGACGCTCGCCGTTGCTCACGTACCAGTCCGCGACGCTGGACGAACGCAGCGAGCTGCGACATGGGGATGTTGCGAAAGTCCGCCAAGTTGAGCTTCTCGTCGTGCTGCGCGCCGAGCTCGATGATGAGCTTCGCCATCGCGAGCGCGGCGTCGCTCGTCTCGAGCTCGGTGGGCACGATGGCGAGCGTTCGCCATTCGCGGCTCTGCGTTCGAAACCAAGTCCGTTCCAACTCTGCAGCGTTCACGATCCACCTCCATTCACCAACGTGTCGGGTGCGCGCGCAGCGTGAACCCGACGAAGAAAATTCCCTGAACGAAGCTCGCCTCGGTGAAGTCGGTGGCGCCGGGCGCCACGGGCGTGTTGAGGCGTTGCGCCATCGTGCGGATGCCCGCGTCGAACGCGACGAGGCTGCGCGCGCTCGGCGTGTACGAAGCGTTCACCTCGCCGAGGAGGAGCTGCACCGCGCTCGGGTCGTCGGTCGGCACGGTCTGCTGCGCCGTCGCGAAGACGTTGAGCACGAAACGCTGACGCGTCCACGTGCCGAGGATCATCGCCTGCACGCGTTCGTCGACCGTCCCGAGAAGGCGATTGACGATCGGCGAGATGCGCGCGGTGAAGCGAAGCGTCACGCCGTTGTCGTGGCGTCCCCAGCGTTTCTCGAGCATCGCTTCGGCGACGGGGTACGTCAGGTGCTTCGTGCGCAGGTTCGCGCCCTCGCGCTCGTGGACTGCGGCGGCTCCAACCGCGAGCTCCGTATCGATCGAACGGCTCCACGCGTAGCGCCACGCTTCGGTCCCTTGAACGAGCACGCTCTCCGGTCCCGAGCTGAACGTGGCTTCCGCGCCCGTTCCCTTCGTCACGAAATGCGTGCGACGACTCGCTTCGATGGATAGCGTTCCTTCGGCGAAAGGACCCGTCTCCATCGGCAAGATCGCGCGCGCTTCCGCATCCGCTCCGCCGGACAATTGGAAACCGACGAGCCAGTCGAACGTGCACCTTCGCAGCGTGAGGCGCATGCCGAGCGTCGACGTCGACGACTCGTACTGAATCACCTGCGACACCGGCACGGCATCGATGCGCGGCGGCGCTCCTTCGACGCCCGGCACGAAGCTCATCGACGTGAGATTGATGCTTCCATAGCTCCCCGATTCGTTCGAGCCACCAGCGCATGAAGCGGTCGTTCCACTCGGCGCGCGCGCCGGCCTCCTGCATCAGCGCCGGCGCCGACGGCACCACGTTGAGATCCCAAAGCGTCAACCGCGGGATGTAGAAAACGGTGAACCGCGAGCGTCGTGATGCGAGCGTGAGATCGCGCGGTGAGCGCGGTCTCGATGTCGAGCGACGCGGTGTCGGCGACCGAGCCGGGATCGCGAATGCGGAACTCCGTCCGATCGGAGATGTCGAGCTGGCCGCTGAACGCCGCCGCGAGGAGGAGCTCCGCAAGCATCCCGCGCTCTCACTCGACGACCACGACGTCGCCCGTTCGCAAACGGAACGTGGCGGCGTGACTGTCCGCGGTGGTCAATCCATCCGAACGTGAATCGGATGTGCTGCGCTGGATCGCGGCGCACGACGTAGATGCCGCTGCGGCTCGCGTAGTCCGTCAGCCCGCCGGCCGCGGCGAGCGCTTGAAGCACGCCCGAAGACGGATCCATCGTGTAGATGCCGGGGTGGCTCGACTTCGCCGAGAACGGACACGCTCGCCGGTTGCATCTCCTCGACGGTGATCGGTCACGACGGGCGAGACGACGTACGCCTTGAATCGTGCTTCGAGCTCCTTCGACAACTTCGACGGCGTCTGACCGCGCACGACGACGTCACCGAGAAACGGCACGGCGATCTTCCCGTCGCTCCGGACGCGCGCGCGTGTCGACATGTTGTCTTGATTGAACACGCGCACGCTCAGCACGTCGCCGGAAGCGATGACAGTAGTCCGCACTCCGTTTGTTCGGTGGGGACGTCATTGATCCAAACGAACGCGGTCGTCGTGCAACCGTTCGTGGTCGCGACCAGCGCGGACACGAGAGCCGACAATGAGGAGGGCGCGTCTGGATCATGGCCGTAGACGCCGCAATTGCGGTTCGCTCCGCCTGCGCTTTTGAACGAGAGCCTCGACGTAGTGAATGAGGTCTCGCATCGAGAAGGGCTTTGCGCAGAAACGCATTCGCGCCCGCCTCGCTCGGCGTACGCCATGTGCTCCGGATCGCCGGACTCGCTCGTCACGAGGATCGGTACGTCGACGAGACCGAGCGTGCCGCGGATGTGCTCGCAGACTTCGAAGCCCGACGCAGTCGGCAGCTCGAGGTCGATGCACGCGAGATGCAGCTCGGTCACGGCGAGATGCTCGATCGCTGCGTCGTAGTGGAGCGCGCCGAGCACGGTGAATCCCATGCGCGCGAGCTGCGCGCTGATCGCGCGTTGCAGATCCGGATCGTCTTCGACGACGAGCGCGATGCGTGTCGCTGTTCGCGTTCATCAACTCGCTCCTCGACCCGTGAGCACGACGGGAAACGTTCGCAGGATGAGCTGGAAGTCGTGCAGCAGACTCCAGTGGTCGATGTAACGCATGTCGAGGAGCATCCAGTCGCGGAAGCCGATCTCGTTGCGCCCGCTCACTTGCCACACGCACGTGAGACCCGGTCGCACCGAGAGGCGACGACGCTGCCACGCCTCGTACTTGCGCACTTCGCTCGGAATCGGCGGGCGCGGTCCGACGATGGACATGTCGCCGCGGAGCACGTTCACGAGCTGCGGCAGCTCGTCGATGCTGAACTTCCGAATGAAGCGACCGACGGCGGTGATGCGCGGGTCGCGTTTCATCTTGAACACGGGGCCGCTCTGTTCGTTTTGAGCCATGAGGCGCAGCTTGAGCGCCTCGGCGTCGGCGACCATCGAGCGGAACTTGAGCATGCCGAACGTGCGACCATGCAAGCCGACGCGTTCTTGACGAAACAAGATCGGGCCGCGCGACGTCGCTTTGATGGTGAGCGCGGTAGAGACGAGCAAAGGCGAGAGCAAGAAGAGCGCGATGCCCGACGCGCAGATGTCGAAGAGACGCTTCAACCAGAGCTGCAGCGGCTTCCGCTTCACGCTGAGGAAATGCGCGAAGCCGTCGCCGGCGGTCTCGTCGCAGACGGGCTTCGCTCGCGTGAGACGGTAGCTGCAAACCGGGAGCGCGAACGGAACGCCGAATCGCTCGCACGTCGCGATGGCTCTCTGGACGTCGCTCGCGTGCTCGGTCGCGGTCGGCGCGAGATACACTTCATCGACGACCTGCTCTTTGAACACCTCTTCGAGATCGTTGACGGTGCCGAGCACCGGCGCGTGCAAGTGGTGCGCGACCTCGTCGTCGAATCGGAGATAACCAAGTAGGCGACGATCGCCTTGCTCCAATTCCTTTCCGGTGAGTCGAGCGAGCGCCCCGCTCCCGACGATGAGCACGGTGTCGACGTACGCGTGAAGTCGCGAGCCGATGATGTACGCGCGCGAGAGGAGCAACGACGGGACGAGGAGCAGAGCGAACGTTTGCACGACGCCCGAATGAACGAGCAGCGAGCGGCTGAGCCACAGCGGTCCGATGACGATGCCGAGCATCACGAACGTGAGCGCGAGGTCGCCGACGAATCCGCGGCCGTTCGTTGCGTCGTACTGGCGCACGACACGACTCGCAAACCACCAAAGCATCGTGGCCGCGAGGCCGAATGCAACGATTCGAGGACTGCTCTCCGCTCGCGCGGCGATGCCGGCAGCGAACCAGATCAACGTGGCATCAACGGCCCGATCGATCGTCTGCGCGTGCGCGACGGATGGGTTGCCGGTGGTAGCCATGACCAGACCATGGAGCAGGTTGCATGCCACCGAGATCTCGGCGAGAGAGCGCCGAAATCCGCGCGAACTACCGGAGTTCTTGCGTTTAACCGCGCGCCGTGTGCGCGCCCTTTACGGCGTCCGATTCGGATCGATGCCGTCGCGTTGCATGGCCGCGCTGCTCGCCTTTTCGGCGACGGTGCCCGCCGCGTGCGCATGCCACGCCTTCGCGTCGGCGCCCGCGACGCCATCGCGCACTTTGATCACGGTGAACATCCCGCCCATCTCGATCGGAGCGAATGGGCCTGTCGCGGATCGCATCGGCGCGCTGTTCGGCGGGATGGGCATGTGCATCGCGCCCATGTCGCCCATACCGGTTTGGCCCATGGCCATCGTGCCAAGGGCGCGCGCAAGCCGCGCATCGATCGCGCTCGTGTTTGCGCCGAGCATCGGAAGGACATGACCCATTTGCGTCATCACATGATGGGTCATGTGGCAGTGCATCGCCCAATCGCCGACTTGCTCCGGAGAGAACTCGATGACGCGCACCGTGCCGACGGGCACGAGCACCGTCGTCTCCGGGTGCTGCGCCGATTCGGGGACGTAGCCGCCGTCGGTCGCGGTGACCTTGAAGTTGATGCCGTGCAAGTGAATCGGGTGATGCTCCATCGCGCTCAGGTTGCCGAGTCGGATGCGAACGCGCTCGCCGCGACCGACGAGGAGCGGCTCCGTCGATGGAAATGATTTTCCGTTGAACGTGAGCACGTTGAAGTCGGTCATCTCGTTCGGGTCGGGACGGCGCGCGCCGACCTTGATGCTCCACTCGTGGAGCATGAGCGAGAAGTCGCGATCGACGTGCGGTCCGCGCGGCGTCTTCGGATGAACGACGAACATGCCCACGGTGCCGAGCGCCATCTGCGTCATCTCGTCGAAATGCGAGTGGTACATGAACGTGCCCGGGTAGCGCAGCGTGAGCTCGTAGAGAAAAGTCTCGCCGGGCGCGATTCGTTTTTGCGTGAGGCCCGCGACGCCGTCCATCCCGTTCGGGATGATCATCCCGTGCCAATGAATCGTCGTCGCTTCGGGGAGACGATTCGTCACGTAGATGCGAACGCGATCGCCTTCGACGGCCTCGAGGAGCGGGCCGGGCGTCGCGCCGTCGTAGCCCCAGCATCGCGCGGTGAGCCCGGGCGTGAAGTCGTGATCGAATTCGGAGACGACGAGGTGGCCGATCTTCGCGCCGTCGGCGGCGACACGCCACGCGAGCGTCTTTCCATTCGGCACCGTGACGGCGACTTGTCCGTTGGGCGCGGCGATGCGCGCGGGATCGGGCGCGGCCTCTGCGTCGGCGATGCGTCGAAACATCGCGGCGCCCGCGGCAACGCTTCCCCACGCGATGAAGTCACGACGGTCCATCACTCGCCTCCTTGGTGAACGGCGTACCCGGCGAGGAGCGCGTCGAGCGCGGCGCGCGCGGTCCAGTACGATGCGAGCGCGTCTTCAGCGCCGAGCTCCGCGCGGAGCTCTTCTTGTTTCGCGGCGAGCAGCTGGAACACGTCGAGCTGCATCGCGTTGTACTGGAGCGTCGCTTGCGCGACGACGCGCTTGCGCGCGGGCACGATGACGTTTTGATAGAGCTTCGCGCGCCCGTGCGTGGTGACGAGGCGCGCGTAGATCGCGCGCGCGCGCGATCGCACGTCCGTCGCTGCGCCGTAATAGCGTTCGAGCTCCGCGTGAAGGTCGGCGTCGATCGCTGCGCTCGTTCCTTGTTTGCGATCGAACAGCGGAACGGTGACGCGCACGCCCGCGCCGAACGCCCACGTGGAATCGATCGACGCGCCGGTCACGGGATCGCGCGCGCCTTGAAAGGCGTGGACGTCGGCGGCGACGTCCGGGATCCATCCCTCCGCGCGCGCGACGCCCGCGTGCTTGCCGAGCGCTTCGAGGTGGCTCTTGCGCTCTTGGAGATCGAAGCTCGCCCGAATCGCGCGCGCTTCGAGATCGCTCGGCGCGTCCGTCGCGTCCGAGACCGGCGGGATCGTGCGATCGATGGAGAGCGCGACGTCTTCGCCGTGAAGATCGAGCACGCGCACGAGCGCTTCGCGCGCGTCGGTTGCGGCGAGCTCCATTTCGGCGGCATCGGCGCGCGCGGTTTGATACGCGGCGTCCTCCGTCGCGTACGTGAGCTCCGTCACGTTGCCAGCGCGCCACATCGCATCGGCGGCGTCGCGGCTCGTCACTTGCGCATCGAGCGATTGGTTCGCGAGCGCGAGCTTTTGCTCCGCCGAAGCGAGCGCGTAGAACGCGGCGCGCGCGCGGTAGCCCGTCGCGATCACCATGCCCGCCGCGTGAAAGCGCGACGCATCGACATCGACGCCCGCGGCGCTCGCGCGAATCGGCGCGAGGACGAGGCCCGTGACGTCGTACTCGGCGCGAAGCTCGATGCCCGAGTTCCGCTCCGGCAGCGACTCGAGCTCGACGACCGGATTCGGCAGCACCGCGGCTTGCGCGAGCTGACCACGCGAAACGCCCATCTCGCGCAGCGTCGCGCGGAGCTCGCGGTTGCCGAGGAGCGCGATGCGAACGGCGGTGTTCGCGTCGAGTCGCTTCTTCAACAGCTCTCGCGTCTCGGGCGGCGTCGATGATTCGACGTCGTCGGTCGACACGTTCGCGCTTGGAGCGCCCGTGAGATCATGAACGCTCGCGACGTCTCCGCGAATGCTCGTCCCGATGCAGCCGAGCATGAGACACGATGCGAGCGCGATCCATTGCGTTCGCATCACATCCCCGGCATGGGTGGCATGGTCGCGCCGGCATCGGCGTCGTCGAGGCCCGGCCAATGATCCGACTTGGTGCCGGGCGGCGGCGGATCCTCGTGAAGCGCGACGCCGACGACCGGAAGCGGCGCGGCGGTCGCACGCTCCGACGCCGCGGACGTCGCGGGCACCGAGGCAGGCACGCCTTGCGAGCACGCGCTCGTCAGGGCGAGCAGCGCGAGCCAGCGTTCAACGTTTCGCATCGAAGACCTCCGCGAGCTCGCGCAGCACGCGCTCGCGCTCCTTCTTGTCGTCGGAGCGCACCGCCGTTTGCACGCAGTGTTGCAAGTGACGCTCGAGCAAGAGCGCCTCGACCTTCGTCACGGCGGACGTGACCGCGCGCGTCTGTTGCAAGACGTCGATGCAGTACGTGTCGCGCTCGACCATGTCGACGATGCTCCGGACATGGCCTTCGATCGATTTGAGGCGCGCGACGATCTTGTCTTTGGACGTCGCATCGGACGGAGCAGCGCGTTTCATGGTCGTTTGGGTTCCTACCCCATCCCCTGAGGGATAGGGGTAAACGATTGTTGCGAGGTGTCAAGGCGCTTGGTTCGTCTCGAGCACGGGACGCGGTTGTGGTTCGAATGACTCGACGTGCCGCGATCCGTCCCGCTCGCAGCGGGTTTTTCGTGGATATTCGCGGAAACACGGCCTGGCACGCGGCGTGAAGAGCGAAGACGGCATGCAACGAATCATCATCGCGGCGCTCCTCATCGGCGCGCCTGCTTGCGAGAGCACGTATCACCCCGAATATCACCCGGTCACGGTGACGACCGTTCATCAAGCGTGGAGCTCGCCCGGCACCACCGTCGTCGCTCAACCTGCTGCCGTGAGCGTCGCGCCGGTCGGCGTGGTCCCGCAACCCATCGTCATCACCGAGCCGCCGCTCGCCAACCCCGAAGTCTTCTTTCGGCACTGACCATGGCGCGCTGGGCCTTCATTTTCGCGGCCTTTGCGACGCTCGTCGGATGCGCGAGCGAGTACCACCCCGAGTATCACCCCGAGACTGCGACCAACATCTCGGAGACGATCAACTACGGAACCATCGTCTCGGGCCCGAGCAGTCAATCGACGAGCACGTCTCCGCACTCGAGCGGTGATCCATCGAGGGTCCTCGTCCTTCAAGGAACGCATCTCGATTCGACCCGCCGAAGTGATCGGCGTCGTCGATGCGCATCTCAAAGTCGGCGACCAAGACGCCGCGCTCGCCGCGCTCCGCAGACGCGCGGCGGACATGGGCGCCGATGCGGTCGTCGGCGTCGAGTTTCATCACGGCGAGGGCGCGGGTGAGCCGATTCACCTCTCCGGTCTCGCGGTTCGTTTTCTCGCGCAGCTGCCGCTGAGCGGCGGCGGTTCTTAGACAGTCATTCGTTTCAAAGAGGGTGTCATGAGACAAGTCATCGTCGTGCTCGCGCTCGTCGCGAGCGCATCAGCGGTTGCATGTGATCCGATCGCCACTTCATCCGAGCCCGCCAAATCCGCGGCGTCCGAAGGCGAGAACAAATACGCAAAAGAGGAGAAAGAAGAACCCGTGACGCCGGAGCTCGAGGCGAAGGCAGCGAAGGTTCAAGTCATTCAGAACTCCGACAGCCTCGGTTGCGCATCGGAGGTGATTGGCCTCGTCGACGTGCACGAGCCGGTGAAGACGGTCGACGCCGCGCTTCGCGAGCTCCGTCTCGACGCGGCGCGCATCGACGCGCAAGCGGTCGTCGGCGTCGAGTTTCATCACGGCGAGCCAGGCGAAGAGCCGACGCACCTCTCGGGTGTCGCAGTGCGCTGCAACGATTTGCTGAAGGGGCGCGCGTACGACGTGATCGGTCAGGTCGAAGTGATCGAGAAGATGGGATCGGAAGAGGAGCTCTACAAAGCGATCAAGCGCAAAGCCAAGTCGACGGGCGCGGATCTGATCCTCGACGTGAAGTTCGAGCACGGCGACGGCGAGGGCCAGCCGCTCAAGATGTCGGGCACCGCGATCCGTTTCAAGTCCTGACACACGCTGGCACGCTGCGATCGCACGAAAACGCGTGGGAAACGGCGATCGCCGCGTGGCATGAAGCGTGCTCATGCGCGTTCGCATGCGCAGAGCTCTTTGTGTTTTGTCGTTGATGGCTTGTGGCGGCGTCACCGTCGAGTCGCAAGGCGATGCTTCGAAAGAAGCGACGACGGGTTGTCCCAACGTCGGCACGACGTGCACACAAGAAGGACTCACGTGCGGAGACAAGTGCGTCGACCCGTGCTCGTTCTGCAACGTGCTTCGATGTACGTCGGGCAAGTGGATGCAGGAAGAAGCGCCGCCCGGTCCGATCTGCATGGACAGCCCCGCGTGCTCGTATCCTCCCGCGAACAACGATCCCGCGTGCCCTGCGTCGTATTCGTACAGCTTCTATCAAGAGGCATGCTCGCCCATCGGGCTCACGTGCGCGTATCCCGGCGCGGGCGACGGGCTCGCGAACGGATGCTTCGCCACCGCGATGATGTGGTGCAACGGCGACGCGGGCACGGGCACGTGGACCGTCGCGCAGTGATGCTCAGCGCGGCTTGGCGTCGACGATCGCTTGCGATGCGGGCGAGGTGATCGTGATCGCGGTGCTCTGGGCAAGCTTGTTCGTGCCGGTCATGTAGCAACCGCTCACGGAGACCGCACCGTTCGCGTTCGACTCGTCGAAGTTCTCGGAGAGCTGCTCGAAGTTCGAGCTCGTGATGGTACGCGTGCCGGTCGACGACGAGCCCCACACGTCCGCGCCGTTCGTCACGCCGTGCACGGTCACGTGATCGATCTCGATCGTGTCGACGCCCTCGAAATGGAAGCCGCAATGCGCGCCGGAGATGTCCGTGTATGCGACGTGGAACGTGCTCGCTCCGTTCGCGGTGAGCAAGTCGGGTGCGCTGCTCGATCCCATGGGTCCGCTGTTGTGAATCGTGGAGTCCTCGATGTGAACGAGCGCGTCTGGACTGGTCGTGACGATCGCACCGTGATCGTTCGCGTCGTAATCCAGGTATGACGCGGTGAACGCGCCCGCGATCGTGCTGATGCCGCGTGGCGCGGTGACCGCGGAGTGCGTCGTCGAGATGTTTCCACCGCCTTCGATCGAAAATGGCGTTTGCGATCCGGAGATCATGCCGTCGTCGTATTTGCACGGCGCTTCGGCTTTCATGTCGAGCGCGACGTTCGCGCCGTCGAGGTCGACGCCGTCGAGCGCGAGCACGCCGTAGCCGACGACTTGGATGCCTCCCCATCCGTTGCCCGTGAGCTTCGCGTGTGGACCTTGCGCGCTGGACGCCGTGAGCACGCCCTCGACGCGAATGGTCGCGCCGGGCGCGATCGTCACGACTGCGCCAGGTGCGATCGTGACCGTCGTGCCGCCTTGAACGACGATCGAAGAGTCGATGTGCGTGCCGTCGCTCCACGTTCCCGTCGCGACGGCCGTTGCCTCGCCCGCGCCGGAGTCGGGCACGTCCGCGTCGGGAGCCGTCGAACCCGCGCTCGAAAAACAGCCAACCGACAACGCGAACACCAAGAAAGAAAGCCCATGACGCATGCGTCTCACCTCTTCGCTTCACGATGAGGCGCGCTCAGTGTCAGGACAATCGATATTTGGTCGATAGCATCGTACGTCAATCCAATATAATGTTTGGCGTGTGATGGCGGTGGCGCTGCTATCCTTTCACGGTGCGAGCTCTTGCCCTGACCGTCCTTGCGATCGCTTGCAGCGATCGGGCGCCCGATCAGCCGGACGCGAGCACGACGGACGCAGCGAGCGACGTCTCCGCGCCGAGCGATGTCGTCGACGTCGTCGAGGCGGGTCCGAAGGGCATGATGCTCGTCGGCACGATCGTCACGCCGGATACGATCCTCGTCGGTGAGGTGCTCGTCGTCGGCGACACGATCGCGTGCGTGGGCGCGGGCACGGCGTGCGATGGCGATCCCGGCGCCGTGGGCGCGACGATCGTGCAGACGAACGGCATCATCGCGCCCGGGCTGATCGACACGCACAACCACATCTTGTTCGACATCTTCGACGGCGATGATTGGCTTCCTTCGAAGATCTACGCGAACCACGATCAGTGGACGACCGATCCGAAGTACGCCGCGATGCTCGACGTGAAGCAATGCCTCGCGAACGACTCGCAAGGAAAGCCCGCGTGGTGCGCGAACACGCCGTATGGAAGCGCGACCGGAAGTCTGCGATGCGAGATCGACAAGTGGGGCGAGCTCAAAGGGCTCATCGCGGGCACGACGTCCATCGTCGGTTTGCCGGGGACGTCGGCTGCGTGCTTCGGATCGCTCGCGCGATCGATCGACGTCTCGCAGAACGGGCTCGGGCAAGACACGGTTCGGACGAGCGCGACGTTCCCGCCATCGACGAGCACGGCGGACGGCGTTTGCGCGGGGTTCGCGGCGCAAACGACGGATGCGTTTCTCGTTCACTGCGGCGAAGGAACGGACGCGAAGAGCCTCGCGGAGTTCGCGACGCTCGGCTCGGTGTCGACGACGCCGAATTGTTTGTACGCGCCGCAAACGACGATCACGCATGGCGTCGCGTTCACGGCGAACGAGTTTCAAACGATGCAAACGGCGGGCATGAAGCTCACGTGGTCGCCCGCGTCGAACGTCGCGCTCTACGGAACGACCGCCGACATTCCCACCGCGCTCGATGCGGGCGTGACGATCGCGCTCGCGCCGGATTGGTCGATGGGCGGGAGCCAGAACATTCTCGACGAGATGCGTTTCGCGGACGCATGGGACAACGCGCATTGGGGTGACCGACTCGCCGCGAAGGATCTCGTGATCGATGACGACGACGAACGCCGCGAGCGCGCTCGGGCTCTCCGCGCGCATCGGTCAAGTGAAGGCTGGTTACGCCGCGGACTTGATGGTCGTGAACAAAAGCGCGACGACGCCGTACGACGCGATCGTCGGCGCGACGCCCGGAGACGTGCGGCTCGTGATGGTCGGCGGGCAAGTGCTCTACGGCGACACGGATTTGCAGAGCCTCGCTCCGGCCACGCCGGGTTGCGAGGCGTTCTCGGCGTGCGGGACGAACAAGTTCTTGTGCGTGGCGACGTCCGGCACGACCGACAAGCTCAATCAAACGTATGCGCAATTGCAAACGACGCTCGAGCAAGCGCTCGAGGTCGCCGATCAGCAAACGACGTCGGATGGCTGGAATTTCGCTCCGCTGACGCCGATCGTGAAGTGTCCTTAGTCAGAGCGGCTCGACGCGGAAGTCGTCGAAGAGAACTTCCGAGTCCGCCTTCGACCAGAGTCCGATGCGCCCGCGCGGCGCCGCGCCGAGATCGCGATCCACGCGCTTGACCCCGTCGAGCGTGCTCGTGAGGTGCGACGCGCGGACTTCGACTTGGAGCGTGTGCCACGTCTTCGTCGCCGTCGGCGTGCCGCGGACATTCTCGAGCACGGTGCGCTTTCCTTTGACGACTTTGAAGTAGAGGACGTTGTTCTCGAGGGCATTCGCGCGCACGCCCTGATAACTGCCGTCCGCGCCGATGTCGAACGCGATTCCCGCGCCTTGATCGATGCGGCCTGCCTCCGGGTAGAAGCGCATCGAAACGCGGAAGTCGCCGCTCGGCGCTTCACCCGCGTAGATGGCGAGCGGGAAAAATGCGAACGCCTTCACGCCATCGAGAAACTCGGCGTACTTGTCGCCGTAGAGTTTCTTCGCTTGGTCGGCGAGGCTCGCGGAGGGCGTGCCCTGTTGCCATTTCGTTCCGTCGACGCGAAGCCCGCGCTGCCCGCCGTCCTCGGCGACGTACCACTCGCCGACGACGGATTCGAACGATGACGATGGACGATCGAGCGCGTCTCGGTTGAAGTCGATGACGTGGATGGACGACGCTGCGGGCGCGGCGCTCGCGCTCGCGCTCGTGCTCGTGCTCGCGATTGGCGTGACCGATGCGGCCGCAGACGCAGATGGCGGCGGCGCGACCGACGAGGGCTTGCGATCGCAGCCGGCGATGACGAGGAGACACACGAACGCGCCGAGCTTCATTTCTTCCTCCGTTTCGTTGTTCGAGTCACGACGAGCCCGCACGTGAAAAGGACGCCGGGAAAAATCAGGTACGAAGCAACGACGACGAACGTTCGGCGCCCGCCCTCGATCACGATCGGGTAGCCCGGATAATCTGGTTGATTCCATGCGGGGAGCGGGCGCTTGGCGGTCGCGAAGATCAACGTGACGATCTCGCTGCGACTCGTGGAGCGCGTCGTCACGGACGCATCGCCGACGTGAATGACGAGCTTGCCATAGTCGGAATGCATGTCCGATGGCGTGATGACGTCGACGTCGCGCGCCAGCCTGAGCTTCGCGAGCGTGTCGGCTTCGAGCTCGCGTCGACGCGAGTCCTCGCGATCGAGCCACACCTCGATGGTGATTGGCTCGGGCAATGCACGGAGTGCATCGACGACCGCGGGTGGAAACGACGCTCGCCGTTGCTCGGACCAATCGAACGCGCGATGCACATGCGTCGACAGCACCAACGCGGTCGTCGTGACGACGACGACGACGACCGCGCGCACGACGTTCGGGCGAATACCGGCGATCGCGAGCGCGATTGCGCCGGCCGTCATCGCCGAGATCGCCGCGGCTTGCTCGAGCGAAAAGATCCCGTGCTCGAACGGCGCCAGGCGCACTCCGAGCGAAAGCCGCTCGAGCGGCGCGAGCCACGACACGGCGGAAAATCCCTCGGACGCATCGATCGCCCACGAGCCAAGCGACACGATGAGACTCAGCGTGACGGCCGTGGCGACGGTTTCGCTCCACGCCGCCGCGGCAAGCGCGATGGCCGTGACGAGAACGAGGTGAAACAAATGTCCAAGGAGCGCCGTCGTCGTCTCGATGACGTCGAGGTGACCTCCCACGAGCGTGAACGCCGTGAGCGCGCCGAGCGGCGCGACGAACAGCAACGATGCACCAATGAACGCGGCGACGAGCTTCGCCGCTACGACGCGCGAGCCCGATCCGATTTGGAGGAGAAGCGCGCCAAACCCACCGCGCTCCTTCTCGATGGAGAGCGACCGCGCGGCAACGAGCGGAACGAGCAACGCAGTCGCAAGCTCGAGCCCACCGAGCATGGGTCGCACGATACCCGCGAGCGGATCCATCTCGCGCCGCATGAGCGTGCTCGCGAGCGCGGAGCGCGATGCCGACGAGAAGATGTCCGTGGCGAGGACGAAGCCGTGTCCGACGAGCAGCGCCGAGAGCGCGGCGGCGATCCACGTGACGCGCGCGCGCAAGACGAGCAGGATTTCACGCCGAAGCATCTTGTGCTCCAAGCGCACGCACGAACACCGCTTCGAGTGACGCGCCGGGTAGATCGAAGCGCGCACGAAGCTCGTCGAGCGTCCCGAGCGCTACAGCGCGACCCGCGGAAAGAAGCAGTATGCGATCCGCGATCTTCTCGGCGTCGCCGAGCTGGTGGACGGTGATCACGATCGACAAGCCCTCACGCGCCCGCTTGCGTATCACCGAGACCACGTCGCGGAGCTGGAGCGGATCGAACGCGCTGAGCGGCTCGTCGAGCACCGCGACGGGTCGCGTGGTCGACAGAGCAGTACAAAGCGCCACACGCTTGCGCTCGCCGCGCGACAATGTTCCCAGCCGCGCGTCGTCGAGCGCGTCCACACCGAGCTCGCGGCGCAGCGCCTCGGCCACGCCGCGAAGCACGTCGTTCACCGTGAGCTCGACGTACGGTGCGACCTCGTCGGGCGCATATGCGAACGTGTCCGCGCACGACCGCAGATCGCGTAGCGCCTTCTCGGCGAATCGGACGGCACCCGAGCTCGCCTTGCGCAACCCAACGACCGCCTCGAGGAGCGAGGTCTTGCCCGCGCCGTTCGGCCCGACGATCGCGAGCACCTCTCCGCGCGACACCGAAAAGGAGACACTTTGCAGAATGCACGCATCACGGATCGTCAGCGAAAGGTCGCGAACCTCGAGCATCGCGCCGTCAGGCGTAACACATATTGCAACTGTTTTTTATTCTAGCGATCGATATGACAACTGCTATACGAGCGCCATGAAGCGCTTGATCGGGTTGGCTTGGGTCTTTTGTGCGTGCGGCGCACCGGCGGTGACGGTGGTTCCCGACGCCGCGGCTCCGGACGGTGGCGTCGTCACCGCATCGCTTCCGCTCGTCGACACGAGCGATCCGCCGCTTCCCGGCGGCGCGACGCGCTTCGACTACCAGGACATCGATCCCGCGCAGGGTCATCTCATCGTCGCGCACATGAACGACGGCAACGTGATCGTCGCGAACCTCTCCGATGGATCCGTGGTGAAGGTCATTCCAAACGTGCCGACGGCGCGCGGCATCGTCGTTGCCGACGACGTGGGCCTCTTCTTCGTGACGAGCACGCCCAATCAGCTCGTCGAGATCGACAACACGACGCTCGCGGAGGTTCGCCGCGTGACGACGGGCACCGCGCCGGACGGCGTCGGATGGGATCCCAACGACAAAATCGTCGGCGTCTCGGATCAAGGCGACGGCGCGATCTCGCTCATTTCGAACGCGGGCAGCGGACCGCGCACGCAGGTTCCGCTCGGTAGCGAGACGGGCAACGTCGTCTACGACGCGCCTCGCGGCATCTTCTGGATCACCGTCGTCGGGCCGACCTCACCCGATCAACTCGTCGGCATCGATCCAGTCGCAGCGCAGAAGACGACGTCGATCCCGCTCCCCGGCTGCGACGGCGCGCACGGGCTTCGCATTCATCCCGACGGACAGAGCGCGTTCATCGCGTGCGAGAACAACGACAAGCTCGCGCGCGTCGATCTCGGTGGCTCGAACGCGATCAGCATCGCCTCGACCGGAAGCGGTCCGGACGTGCTCAGCATCGATCCAGGAATCGGTTGGCTCTACGTCGCGGCCGAGAGCGATCCCGCCACGCACCGCGTGTTCTTCCCGTTGATGAACGGCGGCAGTGGAACCCCGGTGCTTCGCGTCATGAAGCCGACAGGTCTGTGAGCTCAGGATCTCCGTCGTCGATGCAGCTGGAGCAGACCTTCGAGCACCGGCGTTGCGGCCTCGATGCGATCTTCGTCGCGCGCGTGCGTGAGCGCGATGCCGGCGATCATCGACGTGAAACCTGGCGCTTCCGCGCGCCCGAACTTCCCGTCCTTGACGTCGATGTCGTGTACGATCTCCGCGATCGCGCGGAGCCCCGGTTCGGTCAGCGCGAATCGATCGACGAGCACCTCGAACGTGCAGCGATCGCCAATGTGCGTGAAATCCGCCTCGAACATGTCGTAGGTGACCTCGCCGTGTTTGGCGCGATAGCCCTGTCCGCGAACGAATTTGAATTTGCCTTTCGGATCGATGAACCGCCCGATGAGCCATGCGCTCGCGATGCGATCCACGTGCACGTCCTTGCGCGTGACCCACGTGCGGCGATTGTAAGCTTCGCGCTTCGGCGCTGGCGCCTCCATCGCGCGCCTCGCGCGCGGTCGTAACCGCTTCTCGAGCGACGCGACTGCTTCGCTCGCTGGAATGCGCCCGGGCGCTCCGAAGAAATCGATCGCGACGACCTCGACGAGGCGCTTCTTCAATCGCGCGAGCTCGACGTCGTCATCGGCCGCGCGTGCGCTCTCGCCAATCTCCGCGTAGTCGGCGTCGCGCGCTGCTTGAAAAAGCGCTTCGACTTGCGCGTCGCGCAGCCCCTCCAAGAGGTCCGCGCTGCAGAGCGTCGCGTCGCCACCTTCGGCAACGATCTCGCGCGCCATCCATTGAAGGTCTTCTTGCGTTGGGTCGCCTCGCGGCAGGACGTAGACCGAGTTCTTGATCGCGACGGCGCCGATGCGATGCAACCGTCGCCCGACCTTGGCGCGGAAATATGCCGGCTTCGGAGGAATTTGATGGATGAGCAGCAGCCATCGCCCGTGCGATGGGGGCGTCTTCTTCACCATGACAACTGCAATACGCTCGAGGGCATGAAGTCACAATTGTAGCAAACAGCGACCCCTGGAAGTAAGACGACGCGATGCCCTCGCGTGAGTCGATTTTGGCCGGCCTGGCGCAAGCCGCGAATGGCGGAATCCTTCTCGCGATCGCGTGGCACGTTCTCATTGCGGCGACTGGACGCACCGCTGCTCGTGGGTGCGATCGCGCTCGCGTGGGTCACAATCTCGTCACGTTCCAGCACGAGCGCGCGCACGGCGATCCCGCACGTGCGAAGATGACGGATGGTCAAAGCCGACGCGGATGCGCCGCGAATCACGCAGCAATACCGCGATCGCGATCGGCGGATGGTTTACGAGCTTCGTCACGGGACGTCGTCGCTCGTGCTGCTCGCATCGCAGAGCGCGGACGCGAGCGCCGAGTGGCGCTTCGAGGGACACCCGATGGAGTCACCGCAGCTCGTCGTCGTCGGTCAATGGAACGCATCGCGCACCGACGCGTTCCGCGCGATGCGCGATTTGTGGATCGCGCGGGGTGACGCGCTCGGCCTCGCGCGCGTCGATTGGGACAAGGTCGAAGGCGCGCTGTCCGCAGTGCGCGCGATTTAGTCATCGCGCGGACGCGTGCAGGGGCGTGAACTCGCGCGGGTGCGGCTTTGCGTCGATGTCGAGCCAGCGGAGCATGATCGCGCGCGCGATGTGGACGCCACCGGGTCGGCGCATGACGCGCCTCGCCGCTTCTGCGGAAGCGTGATCGCCTCCGGCTTCGAGACCGACGACGACGAGATAGAGATCCTCGACGTCATCGTCTTTCTCCGGGTCGACGCGCTTCGCCGCCGCGAGCGCGGCGTCGCGCTTTCCGTCGAGCGCGGCGAAGTACGCATCGAGGATCGCAATCGACTCGGGAAAACCGCGCGTGCGGTAATCGTCGAGCGCGGACTCCGCGTAGCGAACGAGCGCTTGCTTCGCGGATCCCGTGCGTGACTCGGCGAGCATGCGCGTGAGATACGCGCGATGCCAGCGATCCTTTTGGAACGCGAGCTTCTCGCGCCCTTCCGGATCCCACGTGCCGCGCGCGGCCGAGAGCGTTGCCTGATCGTTTTCGGCGAGCGCCGCCGCCGGATCGCCCTGCGCCGCGCGAATCATCATCATCGCGTTGTGCGACCAAAATTCGTCGGGCAGCTCGGGATGCTTCGTGAGAAGAGGAATGACTTCGCCGTATGCGGCCGCGGCGTGCTCGAAGTCGCCGGCATAGACGAAGCGCGTCGCGCGAACGCGCGCGACGAGATACGCGAAGTGCGCGTCATCGCCCGCTGCGGCCGCCGCAGTCGCGATGTGCTTGTCGGCGGTCGCGTAGTCGTTCTTCTCGATCGCTTTCATCGCGGAGTCGAGCGCTTGCGCGAGCGCCACGGTTGGCGGCGAAGGCCGCGGTGGCGCGACGGGCGTCGCGACGCTCGCGCTCGCAGTCGCGCTCGCGCTGGAGGGCGGAGCGACTGCGGCGCACGTGGGTGTAGGCGGTGCGACGGGGCAAGGCGTGGTGGCCGGGGCCCCGCACGCGAACGCCACGAGGGCGAGCGCCGCGGAGGCCATAAACGATTGCAAGCGCATGCGAAGAGTCTACGCCACCCGTAGTACACTCCTAGGCTCGCATGCTCCCCGACCCCGTTCAGAGTGCGCTTGAAACTCTCGCACCCATCACGAGCGACACCACCATCGCGGAGGCCGCGCGCTTGCACTGGCGCGCTGCGGGATCGAACGTGGCGGAGGATGCGCCGAAGCTTTCGGACGCGCTTCGCAAAGCGGCCGACGAGCTCGTCGCGGCGCTCCCCGCGCTGACGCAATCGGAACCCGGCACGCTCATCGCGCTGCTCGATGGACCGCACGCGGAGATCCTCCTCGCGTGGTGCGCCGCGAGCACATGGCGACGCGACACGTCGATGAACCCGCTGCTCGTGGCCGCGATGAAGCGACCCGCGATCGCGGAGCGCGCAGCGAAGATTGCGCGCGATCGCGTCGTCGAAGGACCGCTCCGCGATTCGATCGCGTGCGCGCCGCTTCTCGGAGACGGAACGAAGCTCGCGCTCCCCGAGAACGCCGAAGCGCTCGCGCGCCTCGAGATCCTCTTGTGGGAAGCGGGCGCGAGCGCGCTCGAGGTTCCACTCCTCGGCCAATGGCTTTGGGGATCGGCCGACACGTTCAACGTGATGATCCGCGAGCCCGCCCACGGCGCGCTTCGCGGGCGCGTGATCGCGGCGCGATGTTTGGAGATCGCGGTGGGTGGAATGCCGCCAGCGACCGATCCCGAGCTCTCCGGTCAAACGCTCCAAGTGCTCCAGCCGCTCCTTCTGCATCCCGAGCCGCTCGTGTGGGTGCACGCGGCGCGCGCGCTCGGTCGCATGACGGGGCCGATGCAGCAGCTCGAAGGCACCGTGCTCGATTGGGTGCTCGGCGACAATCCGCTCTTGCGACAGCGCGCGCTCACGGCGTTCGCGTCGATGCCCGCCGAGCGCCTCGGCATCCTCTCCGGACAGCTCGCCGCGATCATCGCGTCGAAGGACGAAGACGCGTGGGTGCTCGGCGCGATCGCCGCGGCGACGCCGTACCTCTATTTCGAGCGCAACGATCTCTGGAACAAGCTCGCGAAGCGAATCATCGCGGGCGATGGCGGCGCGATCGCGGCACGCGCGCTCGCGCGTGGTCTTGCGACGTTGTGGCGGCGCGGGCTCGAGGATCTTGCGATCGAAAATCCGCTCCGCGCGCTGCGCGAACGCGCGCGTCACGCGCGACCGGCCGCGCTCGACGAGGCAAGGCGATGGATCGAGGTCATCGCCGTGACGGACGCCGTCGACGGCGCCGAGCGCGACCCGCTCGATCTCGAGCTCGGTCTCGAGAACCTCATGCGCCTCGCCGCGCAGTACGACGACGAAGAAGCCGACGCTCGCTCGGCGCGCTTCGCGGTCGCGCTCGCGCCGACGTTCCAAGAAGCGCGTCGCGTCGCGCTCGGCACGGGCGGACGCCTTCGTCAACGCGCCGCCGCGATCAACGCGCTCGAGGCGACGGCGCGCGCGTTCGCGCTTCGCTTGTGGGCGCCGCTCCTCGCGACTCGCCCCGGCGCCGATCCGATCCCCGCGCCCGATCTCGAAGAAGCATGGAAGCTCCTCGCGGCCGCGCCGTCGGAGATCCTCGATCTCGTCAAAGAGCGACGCGCAGCCGAAGACCTCGTCGACATGGATGACGAGCTCCCGCTCGAGGTGCTCGCGATTCGTCTCGGCGGTTACGCGCTCGATGCGTGTGGCGAAGATTCGGATCTCGGGCCCGGCCGCGGACCGACCGCGCACGCGACGTGTCTCTGGCTGCGCAAGGTCGAAGGGCTCGCGGATGGATCGCGCGACATGACGCCATCGCTCGAGAGCGCGCTCTCGACGCTCTTCTGGCGCATCGTCGACACGACGCGCGGCACGGCGCTCGGCGAAGTCGACGACGTCGAGTGGCTCGGTCCGTTCGCCGCGTGGTGGGGGCTCGTGATTGATCGACCGACGATGCTCCTACAGCTCGGCACTGCGCTCCCGATGATGTCGAAGGCCGCGCTCGAGACGTGCTGCGCGAACGCCGACAAGCTCCGCACGATCGTGTCGACCGGCGGCGATGATGGATTGTGGGGACCTGCCGCCGCCGAAGCGGTCGCGTCGCTTCACGCCGAGACCACCGAGCTCGCGAGCGCGCTGCAAAATCTCGCGCACGCGCTCGCGTCGTTCGGACAAGCAGGAGGCGCAGAGCCAAACCTCGAGCCGCTCTGCACCGAGCTCGTCCTCGCAGGCGATCGCATGCAGATGGCGCTCGCCGATCCGGTGAAGGCGCTCCATACGGTCGAAGAGAAGATCGACGACTCGCTCCAGCGTCGCACCACCGAGAACGCGCCGCGCGTCGCCGCGCTTGTCGCGCGTGCGATCCGCGCGCGCGAGCCGTCGATGATCGACGTGTGGCTCGCGTCGCTCGGGCCCGTCGCGTCGGCGCTGCTCGAAGCCGCCGTGAAGAACGCGATCCGCCGCACGCCGCCGCCTCCGCCGCAACCGAAGAAAGCCGAGCCGAAGCTCATCGAAGGCTACGAGCTCGTGAAGGCGCTCGGCGAAGGCGGCATCGGGACGGTGTGGCTCGTTCGAAAACCAGGCGCCGATCGCTACTTCGTCTTGAAAATCCCCAAGGCGGAGGCGCTGCAGACCGCGACCGACACGGAGCGCGAAGGCATCCTCAAGTCGTTCGTCGAAGAAGCGAACGCGCTCGCGGGGCTCTATCACCCGAACGTCGCGAACATCATCGATCGCGGCGTCGTGCGAAACGTGCCGTATCTCGTTCTCGAATATTTGATCGGCGCCGATCTCAAACAGTACTCGGACGCGCATCGCATGTCGCTCTACGAGCTCCGGCAAGTCGTGGGCGAAGCGTGCGCGGGGCTCGCAGCGCTCCACGGCGCGGGGCTCGTGCATCGCGACGTGAAACCGGCGAACTTGTGGCTGCGATTGCCGCTCGCGGGCGGCGTGAAGTTCGAAGCGGAGAAGCACCGAAACCCCGCTCTCGCGACGCCGCTCGCGACGGTCGTCATCGACTTCGGCATGGTGCGCGCGATTCGCGTTCCGCAAGACGCCGCCGGCCGCTTCGTCGCGGGCACGCCGGGTTACATCGCGCCGGAGCAAGTGCTCGATCCCGTCGAGCTCGATCCGCGCGCGGACATCTACTCGCTCGCGGGCACGATCTACAACGTGACGACGGGCCGCGCGTTCTTCGACAACATCACGAACCCGCGCGACCGAGTCATCGCGCACATGAGGCAAGATCCGTTCGAGGATCCCGAGCGTCTTCGCGGTTGGCCCATCGCGATCGCGAAGCTCCTCCGCGCGGCGACGGCGCTCCAGCCGAAGGATCGCCCGAGCCCGCTCGAGTTCGGCCGCGAGTTCGCCGCGGCGTTATAAGCAGCCGGTGCGGCGAAAGACGTACGGCGCGTTGACGTCGTAGGCGCCGTCGTTGTTGAGCGATTGGAACTCTTGGCGTGCGACGTCGATCGTTCCGCTGAAGTTGTCCGGCGCGTACGAGATGCCCATCGTGAAGCATCGATTCGTGAGCAGCGAATATTGCGAAGCGCCGAACGTGATGTGCCCAGTGTCGGTGCGTCCCGATGCGTTCATCGACACGGTGAGATCGAATCCGCCGAGCGTGCAGCCTGGCGGGTCGCGGTCGAACATCGTTCCGCCCCACGTGTGCGAGAGGATCGTCCCGCTGAGCGTGCCGTCGCTCGCGCGGTGGACGTTGAGCGTGAACCGCACCCAGTCGCTGCGGCGCGGCTGGAACTTCAGCGCCTCCCATTTTCCCGCGACCGGATCGCTGCACGTCGTCGCTTTCGGCAAGAGCGCGCGCTGACCTTCGACCGTGTCGCCGCCGAACCCGATGTTTGGCGCACCGATGCGCACGGGGCCCGCGAGCTGCCCGGTGCTCGTCGTGTCCGCGCTGCCCGTTGGCGCGGGAGGAGGTGTCACGCGTTTCTCGACGTGGATCGCTTGCTCGGCTTTTTCTTCGGGCGGAGGCGGTGGTGGCGTCGTCGCGGTTTCGGCCGGTGCGTTCTGGTTTTGCGCGCCCGCGATGGAGACGTCGACCGTCGTGTCGCCCGCGCCAGCGTGACCGTTCTCGCCGCTGCCGCCCGCGTGTCCCGTCGAGCCGAAGAGAAGCGCGAGGACGAGCGAGCCGTGCGTGCAAGTCGAGCCGAAGAGCCCGAACAAGAACGGAGCGAAGATCCACCGACGTCTCACGAGCACACTCTGATGCGAGTTGGACAACAAGTCAGGTGTAAATCATGGGTACGTGAGAAGACGTGCGGTGTGTGGATCGACCATGTAGGCACGTCCGCGTGAATCGACGACGGCATTGCGCGCGCCTACGACGGTCGTCGTGGTCGAAACGATTGACGGGACGCCCGTCGGGCCGAGCTCGGCAATCGTCAAACGCGCCGCTTTTCCCGCCGCGACGTAGAGCCGCTTCGTAGCGTCGGAAAACTCGATGGCGTCGACGCCCGCGCCCGCGTCGAACCTTCCGAGTCGCGCGCCGTCGTGCGCCGCATCGAGGATCTCGACGCTGTCCGTGCACGCGACGAAGACGAAGCTCCGCGCGCTGTCGACGGCGACGCCGCGCGGACCGTCCTCGTTGCACCCGAGCGTCCACGTCGACTTCACCGTGTGCGTTGCGACGTCGATGGCGAGCGTGCGGTTCTTGTCCTCGAGGTTCGTGTAGAAGATCGCGCGCGCCTCGTCGACCGCATAACACTCCGGCGAACCGTCGACTTGGACGACGAGCTTCGACTTGGGCGCATCGGGTTGCGATGCGTCGAGCACTGCGATCGATTGCTGTTTGGGCGTCGTGACCCAAATCTCCTTCGCCGCGGCGACATACCCAATCGCATCCGGTGCCGACGCAAGAGGCACGCACGCGCCGAGCGCGAGCGTCGTCGCGTCGACGACGCACACTTCGTTCGACGCGCGATCGCTCACGTATGCGTATCCGTCTCCAATCGCGACCGCGCTCGGACCCATCGTTCGTTTTCTGCCGTGCGCTTCGCGCTCCATCGTCTTGAATCCGCCCGTGCGACGAAACGTGCCGGTCGCGATGGAGAACAAATCGACGCTCCCCGTTTCACCGACGGGAATCCAGACCTGATCGCGCGCGCGGTCGTACGCGAAGAGATCGAGCGTGACCTCTCCCGCCACGCCGGGGAGCGTGCGGTTCGGCGGAGCCGCGACGTTCGTGGGCTTCGAGCTCTCGCCGCATCCGGCGACCACGAAGACGCATGCGATCGCGCTACCGCGCCTCACGCGATCGCACCGAGCAGCGCGAGGGCACACGGAATGACGACGTCGCGCACGACGCGACGCGCGCCCGACGCAGGATCGAGATCGCTCATCGCGCGCGCGAGCGCGGTGCGCGCTTCGGCGCCGCCCGCGCTCACGGCCCACGCGAGCGTGCGAAACGCGAGCTCGACGTGGCGCTCCTCGTCGTCCGTGATTCGCTCGAGCATCCGCGCGACGCGCTCGTCCGGTTCGCGCGCCGCGAGCTCGCGAAGATCGGATGCGCCGATGCTTTCGCCGACGCACGCATCGACGAACGTGGACCGCGTGAACGATGCGAACGTCGCCGGCGGATGCGGCGGAAGCTCGAGCGCTGCGGGTCCGCGCGACGCGCCCGCGGCTTCCGAAGCGAGCTCGTACGCCACGCGCGCGTGCTCGATCTCGTCGAGCGCCGCGCGATGCGTGTCCGCGATCAAATCCGCCGGCGCGCCGAGCGCGAGCAAATCGAGCGACGTGCGCGCGAACGAAGCGATCGACGCGTGCTCGGCCGCGGCCATAGCCTCGAAACGCGCCGCGCGTCTCGCGTCGGGAGTACGCGACTGCGCGGGAGCCGCACGCACCCAACCGGATCGCGCGGCGCCCGGCGTGACGACGACGCGCTCGCCGTCGCGCAGCGTGCGACCACAACCGGCGCAGCACAAGTCGGGCACTTCATAGCAGCAGGCCGTCGCGCCTTTCACCGCGGTTTGTTGTCGCGAAACGTTCGCGAGGAGCGCGCCCGTCGTTCGCGCGCCGGGATCGTTGCAGATCGCTCCGCCCATGCAGCCTTGTGGAACGTCTTCGTTTGCCGGACAGCTCGCGCCCGCGTTCGCGAGCTTTTGCAAATCGCGGAGCAAGTAACAGTGGCCGTACGCCGTGCTGCATCCGCGGTGGTTCACGTGCGGATACTCGGCTTGGAAACTTGGAACATTCGAGAGCCCGCGCACGGGAGGAGGCGGCGGTGGCGGCGTCGTCGGTGGAGGAGGAGGTGGTGGTGTCGTCGCCTCGGCGCTCGCGATCGGCTCGGACGTCGCCGCGCTCGTCGCGGTCGCGCTCGGCGTCGGAAGCTCCACCGTCGCCGTGGCGCTTGGCGCGCTTGCATCGTTCTCCGCGCAACCGACGAACGCGGGCAAACCCATCGCGATCATGCAACGCGCGCGCAATCGATTCATGACGGAAGAGTACCTGATCGCCAAGCGCGACCGACGACGAGCTGAACGAGCACCGCGACGATCCCATTGACGAGGAGCGCGTGACGTACGCCGCCGAAGCTTACGCTCACACCCGTGAGCAAGCTCCCGAGCGAAATCCCTCCGCGCATCGCGAGCATGTACATGCTGACGGTTCGTCCGAGGAGACGCGGCTGTGCGTGCGTCTGCAGGATCGAGTTTGCCGCGATGTTGCTCGCCGTCATCGAGGCGCCCGCGAGCACGAACAAAACGATGAGCGCCCAAAACGATAGGTTGATCGCGACGAGCACGACGACGAGGCCGTACGCGATCGCACACGCTGAGCTCAGCGCTCGCCTGTCGCGCTCGGGGGGAATCGCGAGGAGCGCGGTGGCGCCGAGCAATCCGCCGAGCCCGAACGCAGCGACCGCGGCGCTGAAGTGGCTCGCGTCCATGTGAAACGCGTCCTTCACGAGCACCGGCGCGAACGTCATGAGCGGGGCGCAGAGCACGCTCGTCGTCAGCACGGTGAGGAGCCCGCCGCGCAGCCGCGGCTCGCGAAGAATTTCGCGCATGCCCGTTCGCACGCCGAACGATCCATCGTGATCGCTCGGCGGAGGCGCCACGTGGCGCGGAAGAATCCAAACAGCGACGCCGATGAACGGAACGAACGACAGCGCGCTGAGCGCGAAACACCCGATCGCGCCAACGCTCGTCATGAGCATGCCGGCGAACGCGGGCCCGAGAATCGCGAGAGGTTGAACTGCGTCGAATTGAGCGCGAGCCCTTGCCCGATTCGCTCGCGCGGGACGATCGAAGGCACGATGGACTGAAACGACGGCATCGACAGCGCGTCGGTGACGCCCACGACGAGCGAGAGCGCGATGATGATCCACGCACGGATCGAACCGCCGAGGAGAAGCACGACGACGAGCGTCGGACACAGCATCTGGATCGACTGAAACCACGCGATGACGCGACGTCGGTCCGCGCGATCCGCGAGCGCGCCGCCGGCGAGCGTCAGGAGCAAGACGGGCGCGTTCATCATGAACGAGTCGAGCCCGAGCAAGAACGGCGTCGCTCCGATGCTGAGCAGGAGCCACGGCTCCGCGACCTGCTGCGCCCACGTCCCGATGTTCGAGAGCAAGCTCGCGAACCAGAACGTGCCGAATCGGCGCGTCCACAAGAGACTCACCGACGAGCCGAGCGTCTTCCGCGCGGAGATCCTCACTCGGAAGAGATTGCCACGACCAGCGGCGTCAAGTCGGCGCTCGGATCATCGGTGCGCGCGACAGGACGCCCATCTCGATCGAGCGCGGTGATGACCGAGTCGTGCGCGAAGCCTCCGCCGGGGAGCGCGCGATAGCTCACGCCGAGCGCCGCGGCGATCTGACGAACGTCGTCGTCCGCGCCGGTCGCCAACGTCCACCGCGCGAGATCGATTCCGCGCGTCGCTGCGATCGCGGCGAGCACGTCCGGCGTGTCGTGCGCGGGATCGAAGCTCACGAGCAGCACGCGAAGATCCGCGCGTGCGCGCGGCGACAGGCGCGCTTCGATCTCTTTCACGTGCGACACGATGAGCGGGCACGCGACGGGACACGTGCCGTAGAACATCGCGATGATCGTGGGGTGTCCGCGGCCCGTGTCGAGCGCGATTGCCGTATCGTGCTCGTCTCGCAGCGAAACGACGAGCGGATAGATCGACGGCGCGTTCGCCGTGAGCGTAGGCGCAATCGCGGTCGCGTCGGGCGCTTTGTGATCGGCGCACGCGAGCGCGAAGACGCAGAATAGCGCGCAGAAAATCGCCTTCATGGCGCGCTCCGTGCGTCCGCGGCGCAGCGGAAGCCGAGGCTGCGGATCGCATAGCTCGCGTGGAGCGAGCTTCGAAACGCGACGCGCTCGAACGCGGCGAAGTCGGTCGCGTCCGTCGCGCCGGCGCCCGCGCTCCCGCAGAAGCGCAAACGGTCCGAGCCGCTTCCGAATGCGAGCACCGCGTTGCCGAAGTCGCTCACCCACTCCCAAACGAGCCCGTGCATGTCGTAGAGGCCCCAAAAGTTCGGACGCGACACACCGACGTTCGCGAGGTGCGGATCGTTCGGGCGCGAGTAGAGCGAGAGGATCTCGGTGCGCCACGCGGGGTCCGCGTTGCCGTCCGCGCGATCGCGGCTCGCGGCGGCTGCTTTCTCCCACTCCGCTTCGGTCGGAAGGCGCATCCCGCGCGCGCCGCAGTACGCGCGCGCCGCGAACCAGCTCACGTTCACGACAGGCTGCGTCGCCGACACGTTCGCGCCGAGCGCGTCGGCCGATTGCCAATGCGACAAGTAGCTCGGCTCGGCGAACACGCGCTGAATGCGATCGCGCTTCCATTCGGGATGCGCAGACACGAACGCGAGAAACTCGCCGTTCGTCACCGGCGTGCGATCCATTCGAAACGACGCGACGGCGACTTGCGTTTGCTCCGGTGAAGCGGGAAAGAGCGGGCGATACGCACCCGCGCCCACGACGACCGTCTTCGCGTCGCGCGGCTCCGCGAGCGCCGTGGCGACGAGCGACGACAGCGCAAAGACGAGAAGCGTTCGTGAAGCGCGCATCGTCATCACCTCATCGCCGTGACGACGCGCGCACCCGCGGATCGTTTCGCTGCGACGTCATCGGAGGCGACCGCGTCACCGCCGTTGCCCCACGACGAACGGACGTACGTGAGCACGTTCGCGATGTCGTCGTCGGACAAGTGCGCTTGCGGCGGCATCGCCGATTCGTACGTCTGGCCTTTGACCGTCACGCGCCCGTTGAGACCACCGAGGACGATGGCGATCGATCGGTCTTTGTCCGCCATCAAGAAGTCCGAGCCCGCGAGCGGCGGAAACACGCGCGGCACGCCCTGCCCTTGCGCTTGATGACACGCCGCGCACGTCGACGCGAACACGCGCGCGCCCGCCGTCAGACGATCTTCGTCATCGTGCTTCGCAAAGAACGATGGCGCGTTGGTTCCATCGTACGGCGTGTCGATCGTCTTCGTCGAATAGAGCTCCGGCTCGGGCGGCCCATCGACGACGAGCGTTCCGACCGCGCCTTTGTTGAACGCGCGGAAGATCGAGTGATCGACGAGCGCGTACTCGCCCGGCACGCGCGCGGTGAACTCCACCATCGCGGCGCCGCCCGCGGGGACGAGCGTCGTCTGCACGTTCGTCTCGGGCGTCATCCCGCCCTCGCGATAGACGCGATCGAAGATCTGACCGATGACGTGGAAGCTCGAGACGAGGTTCGGTCCGCCGTTGCCGATGTAGATGCGGATCGTCTCGCCCGTCTTCGCGTGGAGTGCGTTCTTGCCCGTGAGCGATCCCTCCGCGCCGTTGAACAAGACGTACGTCGGGTGCTCGTCGATCGCCTTCTGCATGTCGAACGCTTGCAGACCTTTCTCGTGATAAGCGCCGGCCGTGTAGAAGTCGCCTTGCATCACGTAGAACTCGCGATCGACTTTCGGCAATCCCTCGGGCGGCTCGACGAGGATGAGACCGTACATGCCGTTCGCGATGTGCATGCCGACGGGCGCCGCGGCGCAGTGATAGACGTAGAGGCCCGCGCGCGTCGCTTCGAACGTGAGCTCCGTTTGATGACCGGGCGCGGTGAACGTGCGCGGCGCGCCGCCGCCGGGTCCGGTGACCGCGTGGAGATCGATGTTGTGCGGCATCTTGTTGTCGGGCGAGTTCTTCAAATGGAGCTCGATGGTGTCGCCTTGGCGCACGCGAATGAACTGCCCGGGCACGTGTCCGCCGAACGTCCAAAACGTGTACGTCGTGTCGCCGGCGATGGGCGCGACGACCTCCTTCACTTCGATGTCGACGACGACTCGCGTCGGCTTCTTGCGATTCGTCGCCGGTGGAACGTTCGGCGCGTTGGTCTCGTCGGCATGAACGAGTGTCGGCTCGGCGAGCGCGGTCGCTCCGCCGTTCGAGCGCGCGATCCAAAAAGGCGAAGTGGCGCCGACGAACGTGGTCGCGGCGAAGATGGTCGAGAGTGCAACATGAGCTCGCATGCGCCGCACACATTGCAGCGCGTGTGCCCGCGCGTATCGCCGCGGAACGACGCGCGATCGACGCAATCGTGCGCGTGTCGGTGCGCAATCGATGCGGGCGGCGCACGGACTGCGTTCCCGAAAGCCGACTGCGTTGGTCCCGCGTTTGCACCGAATGCAATCGACGCAAATGCGCAAGGAGGCTGTCATGGTCAATCCGGTTCAAAACGAGGTTCGTACGATCGCGAGCGCGGTCAACGAATGCATCGAAGTCTGCGTCGACGGACAGAAGCTCTACGCGCTCGCTGCGGCGGACGTTCGCGATCCGATGTTAAAGGCGATGTTCCAGAAGCACTCCGATCAACGCGCCTCCTACGTGGCTCAGCTACAAGCGGCTCTCGCGAAGCTCGGCGCGACACCCGAGAACCAAGGCACGGCGCGCGGCATTGCGCGGCGCGGCGCGATGGAGCTTCGTCACGGCGTTCAACCGATGCACCACGATTGGGACGTCGTTCGCTCGTGCTTGCGCGATGAAGAAGCGGCGCTCCGGCGCTACAACGCGGCAGGGCGCTGGCTGAACGAATTCCCCGTCGATCTTCGCGTCGTCTACGACGAGCAGCGCGCGGGCATCCAGGCCGCGCTCGACGAGACACGCTCGCGACTCGATTCGCATTGAGCCGCGTGACCTCCGCCGCGACTCACTTCGCGGCGGGGGTGCGTGCCTCGACTTCGGTGACGGTCTTGATCGTGCGGACGAGCGCGTCGGGGCTCAAGCTGATCGAGTCGATGCCGCGACTCACGAGGAACGCCGCGAAGTCCGGATAGTCGCTCGGGGCTTGACCGCAGATTCCCACTTTGCGATTCGCGGCGTGCGCCGCTTCGATGAGCGTCGCGCAGGACCACTTCACCGCGTCGTTGCGCTCGTCGAAGAGCGCGGCGATCGTCGTGGAGTCGCGATCGATTCCGAGCGTGAGCTGCGTGAGATCGTTCGAGCCGATCGAGAAGCCGTCGAAGAGCTCGGCGAACTGCTTCGCGAGCAAGATGTTCGAGGGGATCTCGGCCATGACGTACACCTCGAGCCCGTGCTCGCCGCGAACGAGGCCGCCCTCGCGCATCACGTCGAGCACGCGGCGGCCCTCTTCCACGGTGCGACAGAACGGGATCATCACTTTGACGTTGGTGAGCCCGAGCACCTCGCGGACGTGTTTGACCGCGGCGACCTCAAGGAGAAAACCCTCTTTGTAGGCTTCGCTGTAGTAACGGCTCGCGCCGCGGAAACCGAGCATCGGGTTCTCTTCGACGGGCTCGAAGGGCTCGCCACCGACCAAGCGCGCGTACTCGTTCGTCTTGAAATCGCTGAACCGCAAGATGACTTCGCGCGGATGAAACGCCGCGGCGATCGTCGCGATGCCCTGCGCGAGCGTGTCGACGAAGTACGACGTCTTGTTCGCGTAGCCCGTCGTGATGCGATCCACTTCGCGTCGCGTCGCCGCGGAGAGCGTCGCGTAGCGCGTGAGCGCGAGCGGATGCACGCGGACCCAGCTCGCGAAAATGAATTCCATGCGCGCGAGCCCGACGCCGTCGCTCGGCAAGCGCGACATCTTCAGAGCCTGATCGGGGTCGCCGACGTTGAGCATGATCTTCGTGCGCAAGCGAGCGCGTGTGCCGAGATCGATCTCCTCGACGCGGAAGGGCCGCGCGCCGTCGTACACGTGACCCGCTTCGCCTTCCGCGCACGACACGGTGACCGTCGCGCCGTCGCGGAGAATGCTCATCGCGCCCGTCGCTCCGACGACGGCGGGAATGCCGAGCTCGCGCGCGACGATCGCGGCGTGCGACGTGCGCCCGCCGTGCTCGGTGACGATCGCAGCGGCGCTTCGCATGATCGGCTCCCAATCCGGATCGGTCGACTCCGTGACGAGCACTTCGCCGTGCTTGAATCGCGAGATCAAGCTCGCGTCGCGAATCACGTGAACGCTTCCCGTCGCGATGCCATCGCCGACGGCGAGACCGCTGACGCTCGCGGGCGCGCCGCTTTGGATTTCGTAGAGGCGCATGCGCGGCGCGCCTCGCCGGCTGTGCACGGTCTCCGGGCGCGCTTGCACGATGTAGAGCTCGCCGCTCGCGCCGTCCTTCGCCCACTCGATGTCCATCGGCGTGTCTTGCCCGCGTTGCGTCGAATAGTGGCGCTCGATTTGAACCGCCCAGCGGGCGAGCGCGAGCACGTCCTCGTCAGCGAGCGAGAAGCGCGCGCGATCGGCGTCCGCGACGCTTTCGGTCTTCACCTGCTTGTGACCGACCTCGTCGTAGACGAGGCGGCTCTCTTTCGTTCCGAGCTTCTTGCGAACGAGCGCGGGGAACCCCTGCTCGAGCGTCGCCTTGTGGACGTAGAACTGATCGGGCAGCACGCGTCCTTGCACGACGCTCTCGCCGAGGCCGAAGCTCGACGTGACGAGGACGATGCTGCGATGGCCCGTGTCCGGGTCGAGCGTGAAGATGACGCCCGCGCTCGCGAGATCCGAGCGCACCATCTTCTGGATGCCGACGGAGAGCGCGACTTTCACATCGGCGAACCCGACATCGCGGCGATAGTTGATTGCGCGCGGAGAGAAGAGGCTCGCGTACGCCTTGCGAACCGAGAGCACGACATCGGTCGCGCCTCGCACGTTGAGGAAGCTCTCTTGCTGTCCCGCGAAGCTCGCGTCGGGAAGATCCTCCGCGGTGGCCGACGAGCGCACCGCGACGTCCGTTCCCGTGACCGCGCCATACGCGCGCGACAGCTCGCTGTACGCCGACTCGATCTCCGTGACGAGCGCGACGGGCATCGGCGCCGACATCATCATCTCGCGAACGCGCTCGGCCGCTTCGACGAGGCTCGTCGTGTCGCTCGGACGGATGCGGTCGAGGATCGCGGCCGTCGAACGATCCAGCCGAGACTCTGCCATGAACGCGCGATACCCGTCGGTCGTGATGGCGAAGCCATCGGGCACGCGGACGCCGAGCGGCGTGAGCTTGGAGATCATCTCGCCGAGCGATGCGTTCTTCCCTCCGACGAGCGCGACATCGCCGGAGCCGACTTCTTTGAACGGGCGGATGAACTTCATCCACACCTTCGAGAGCACGAGTCGTACCGGCGTCGATGTCGGCGTAAGAAGGCGCCGGCCGTGCACGCCATGCGTTTTCGTTGGCAGCTTCTGCGCGCGCGTCAGGTCACGACGAGCACGGTCGCGTCGTCTCGCGTCGTCCCGAAGCGCTCCATGCACTCTTGCGCAATGACGATCGGGTGAGCGTGCAGCAGCGTGTCTTCGTTCTCGAGCGAAAGCTGGGTGCTGAGGCCGTCCGAGAAGACGACGAGCACTTCGCCCATCGCGAGCGCATCGACGTCTCGCATGACGCGCGCGCGCGACCCGCGCGAGCCGAGCACGAACGTGCTGCCGATGCGGCGCCGCGTTTGGCGTCGCGAGCAGACGTACGCGCTCGCATTTCCGACCATCGCGAAGTCGAGCCTGCGCGCGGAGTCGATGCGCGCCACCGTCATCACTGCGCCGCGCGTGCCCGCGGCGGCGACGTCGGCGCGTTCGATCGCATCGGTGAACGCGCCGTCGAGAGCGCTCGTGACGGAACGCGTTGCGGCAACGCGCGCGTCGGCGCCGTGACCGAGCCCGTCCGCGAGCGCGATCACGAGCGCGTCGTCGTCGCGCACGAAACCCGCGTCGTCCCCTGCGATGCGCTCGCCGTCGATGGGCCGACCGAAAATCCCGACGCATCGACGTCGCGCGCCGCCGCTCGCGAACTTTCGCGCGCAGACGCACGTGCCTTCGTGGAGCCGCACGTCGATGTCCACCTCGTCGGCGAGCTCGATCACCGCCGAGAGCCCGACACCGAGGCTGCCCGACACGGGAACGACCGCGTGCGCCTTCCCGCGAATGGCTTCGCGCGGATCGCGAATGCCTTCGCCGCGATCGGCCGCGATGATCTCGACCCCGCGTTCGCCCGCGCGCGCGACTTGGCGGAGCGCGATGCGGCCGCCTTTGGCGTGTGCGAGCTGGTTGTGCGCGAGCTCGCTCGCGACGTTCACGAGCGAGCCCGCGATCGCCTCGTCGAGCGACGCCGCCGCGCACTCGCGACGCACCGCTTCGCGCACGACGGACACGGACGCTTCGTCGACGACGGCGATGGCGTCGAGCCCGCCGAGCCATCGTTCGATCAAAACGCTTTCCATTTCACGAACGTAATCACGGTCCCCACGCCGACGTTCGTGTCGATCGAAAATTCGTCCGCGAGCCGCTTGCTTCCCGACAAGCCGAGGCCCATCGAGCGCGCCGTGCTGTAGCCACCGCGCATCACGCGCTCCAAATCCGGAATGCCAGGGCCCGTGTCCGAGAACGTGACGCGCAAACCCATGCGCTGATTGCCGTCGGCGACGACCTCGACGACGGCCTTCCCCGCTTTCGCGTGGACCCACACGTTGCGCGTGAGCTCGGAGGTCGCGGTCGTGATGGCCGCAATGGCGAACGTGTCGAAGCGCTGGGCTTGTGAGAGCTCGCGCACGCGGCGGCGCACGAGGACGACATCCTCCTCGGAGTCGATCTTCATCTCGATGCGCGAGAGCGTTCGGGAGTCCATCAGACGCTGACGAGTTTTTGCCCGAGCACGGCGAGGCCATCGACGACGTTCAGCGCGGTGCGCGTTCCGGTCATCGCGTATCCCATGCGAACGAGCGTCGCCGCGAATTCGGGACGCATTCCGACGAGCACGGTGTCCGCGCCCATGAGCTTCGCCATCTGGCCGGTGTCCGCGAGGATACGCGCGACGTAGCTGTCGACGATCTCGAGGCCGCTGATGTCGATGACGAGCCCGCGCGCGTTGTGTCGTTCGATCGCCGTGAGCAGATCGGCTTGCATCGCCTGCGCGACCTCGTCATCGAGGTCGATGTGCACCGTGACGAGGAGCGTCGTGCCGAGACGCAAAATGGGGATTGCGCCGGCCAACGTCTAGCCCTTGTCGTGGACGGTCTTGCCGATCAGCGAGAGCGCGAGCTCGAGACCGTCGGAGAGCTTGTTCATCGTTTTGATCGAGGAGATGTCGAGACCGAGCTGCACGATCGTGCGCGCGACTTGCGCGCTGATGCCGGTGAGGATCGTCTGCGCGCCGAGCAGGCCGACAGCGGCGGTCGTCTTGATCAGATTGTCCGCGACCTTCGTGTCGACGACGGGAACGCCCGCAATGTCGATGATGAGCACGTGCGCTTGCTCCTCGACGACGCGAACGAGAACGCTCTCCATGATCTGGTGCGCGCGCAAGCTGTCGATCGCGCCGACGAGCGGAAGGAGCAGCACGTGCTCGTACACGCGAATGACGGGCGTCGACAGCTCGCGGATCGCGGCTTGATGACGACCGAGCGTCTCGAGGTTCGCCGCGATGTACGTGTCGATCGCGAGTGCTTTGTCGAACGAGACGAGCTTGAGGACGCTCGAGAACGCCTTCTTCGCGTCATCGGGCAAGAGCTCGGCGAAGAGCAAATCGTGCACGAGCTGGAGATAGCGACGGTATGCGCCGATGTACCAGCGCGGCGCGAGGCCGATGCGTTCGTGCGCCGCGCCGACGCGCAGTCGATCGGCGACGTAGTCGAGATCGAGCCGGCCCGAGAACAAAGTCATGAAGTAGTCGCGTTGAAGCTTCCGGAGCCGCTTGACGACGGCGGGGTCCTGCAGAAACGCGCGCGTTTCGGGGTGGCCCAAGAGGAGCGTGTAGAAATCGTCGACGATCTTGTCGGACGACTTCTCCATCAGGTGCGCGATGGAGGCGAGCCGCGCGAGATCTTCGTCGGTGATTTCGTAGAACGCGCGGCGACTTCGGAGGTCGGCTTCGTCGATGCGAAGGACCGAGAGAAAACGTTCGTGGCTCATCGGCAGCGCGACGTTACGGCCAGTGTAAAATCGGCGCAACACCATTGCTTGTCACGAGAGTTGTGAGCACACTTTCGCGTCGAATGGCCGCGACAGCGAACCTCTTTGCTCGCTTCAGCCGCCTCATCGCAGGGACTTCTTCCGCCGACGTCTTTCGCGAGCTCGCCGACGCAGCGATCGACATCGCGTCCGCGGACGCCGCGGCGGTGATCGAAATCGGCGACAACGGGCGAGCGCATGTCGCGGCGTCGCGGAACCTCTCGCCCGAGCTCGGCGCATGGAACGGCGACATCGACGAGGTCGGCGATCTCGTCGCCGTCTTCGCGAGGCCTGGGCTCGTTCCACACATCCGCCCGATGATCAGCGACGGCGGCATGTCGGGCGCGCTCGTCTTAATGTGTCATGGCGAGCTCACGCCAGACGCGCTCCCCGTGATCGACGCGCTCGTCGATTTGACGGCGACGATGCTCGAGAAGAGCTCGCGCCTCGACGCGCTCCAGCGAACGCACGTCGAGCTCCGCGCGACGCAGGTCGCGCTCGCCCAAGCCGAGAAGCTTCGCGCGCTCGGCGAAATGGCGGCCGGCGTCGCGCATGATCTCAAGAACGTGCTCAACCCGCTCGCGATGCACATCCAAGTGCTCGAGCGCGCCAACAAGAACAAGAAGAGCGACGTCGTCGCGGAAGAGGTCGTGGAGATCAAAGAGGTCTTGCGCCGCGGCGTTCGCACGATCGATCGACTGCGCGACTACGGTCGAAAGGACGCGGAGTCGGCGGCGACGTCGTTCGATCTCGACACGGTGATCGAAGAAGCGGTGGCGATCGCGAAGCCGCGTCTCTCGACGTGCACGAAGGCCATCCCGCGCATCATCGTCGAGGTTGGGCAGAAGCCAAGCGTCGTCGGGCACCGCGAAGAAGTCGTGAGCGCGGTCGTGAACCTCGTCATCAACGCGATCGACGCGCTCCGCGATCGCGGCGGCAACATCCGCGTCGACGCGACGACGGACGCAAACGGCACGACGCTGCGCGTGAGCGACGACGGACCCGGCATGCCTCCCGAAGTGGAGCGCCGCGCGTTCGAGCCGTTCTTCACGACGAAAGGCGAAGGCGGAACCGGTTTGGGTCTGGCGATGGTCTACGCGTGCATGCGCCGCCACGCGGGCTCGGTGGAGCTCACGACCGGCGAAGGAAAAGGGACGACGTTCGCGCTCCGATTTCCGCGCGCGGTCTCGTAGCGCTCACGTATGCGCGGCGGGCGTGCCGATGGTCGACATCGTTCGCACGAGCGCCTCTGCGCTGAGCGCGTGGTGGCGGCGCCCGAGCTGACCTGCGCTGCGAAACAAATCGTTCAACGTGACGATCCCGACGAGCTTCCCCGTGTCGTCGACGACGGGCACGCGACGAATCCGTTTGTCGCGCATCAGCGATTCGACGTAGTCGAGCTTGTCGTTCGCGCGAACGGTGTGGACCGTCTGTGACGCGGCGACCGAAACGGGAATCTCCGACAGCCCGCCCGCATGCGTGTACGCGCACATGCAGATGTCGCGATCGGTGATCATCGCGACGGGCTTTCCACCGTCGACGACCACGACACAACCGCAATCGTGATCCCACATGAGCCGAGCCGCAGTCGCGAGCGAGTCGGTCGGCGCGCATGTCTGAACCGAGGTCTGCATGATTTCATCGGTGAGCATGCCCGGTGAAAAGCATGCGGCGTGCCGTGGTCCCGACCGCGCGGCACTGCGCATGCAACGTGGTGGTCATGCGTTGGTCGATGCCTCTCTTGATCGCGATCGCGACCGCATGTCAGCCGGAGCCCGCCATTTCGGTCGAGCCGCTCTGGCTGTCATCCGCGCAAATGACCACGCGCGCATTGCAGATGTCGATTCACGCGCCGACGCACGTGCGATATCGCGCTGACGTGCTCGGCAGCGAGCCACAGCCCGTCGAGCTCACCTTCACGAACCCGAGCGACGAGCCCGTCGATGTTTCGGGCTTGAACGTCGACTTCCGCGCGCGCCGCAACGGCAAAGCGATCGCGTGCATCCCGTTTCATCCCGCCGTCGAGCGACCAAGCGCGCGCTTGGGCCCGCACGCGTCTCTCGTCGTCGACCGCGATCTGTGCTCGCTTCCGGTGCTCGGCGGCTACGACATCGAAGCGCTCGCTTCGTTCGGATCGCCGTGGATCGAGCCTGTGGCGGCCACGTTCCACGTCGACGTCGAGCCGTCGCGTCACGGCAACGTGCCCGTTCCGATCGGCGAGCACCACGAGCTCTTCGCCGCGATGGGCGCGACGCTCGCGAGGCTCCCGTTCACGATCGCCGAGTGGCGGAGCGGCGCGTATCACGTCGCGCTGCGCCTCACGAACGCGAGCGACAAAGTCGCTTTGCTCGGCGTCGCGCGCATCACGTTTCGCGTGACCAAAGACGCCAAACCGCTCGAATGCAGCGACACGCGCGACGTCACGCTGCCGAGCGACATCGGGCCCGGGCTCACCGTGACGGCCACCGTGCCCGTCACGTGCGTCGTCGACGTGCAAGGGCATTACGAGATTCGCGCGGAGCTCGAGCTCGCCGACAATCCGACGCCGACGGCGCTCGGATTCTTTCGCGTCGAGATCACGGGCGACCCGCTCGTCTTCTTGCCGGTGCTCCCCTATTGATCCGCACGCATTGCGCAATCGGCGCAAGTGGTGCGTAGCGGCATTGCACGCAAACCGTTGTCTTCACGTGCAGACGGCGCGGCAAGTGTCTTGCAACCAGTCCGACCCATGACACCGAACCCTACCGTAGCGAACAAGACGCGCATCCTCGTCGTCGATGATGAAGAGTCCGCGCGCATCGGTCTCGCCAAGTTGCTCACGAGTGAAGGTTTCGCCGTCGACCTGGCAAGCGACGGCGCTGACGCCATCGTCGTGGCGAGCGAGCACCCGCCCGACGTCGTCATCACCGACCTCAAGATGCCGTCGATCGACGGCGTCCAGCTCGCTCAAAAGCTCCACGAGCATCGGCCCGACCTTCCGATCATCGTGACGACGGCGTTCGGTGACGTGAACAACGCGGTGCGCGCGATGCGCGCGGGCGTCGACGATTACCTCACGAAGCCGGTCGACTTCGACGCGCTGCTCGTGACGGTGCACCGCACGCTCGAGCGGCGTTCGCTCATGCTCGAAGCCGAGAACCTTCGCGCGCAGCTGCGCGAACGCGACGGCGAGGGCCTGCGCGGGCTCGTCGGATCGAGCGCGCCGATGCAGAAGGTGTATCGCACCGCGAAGCAGGTCGCTGCGTCGCGCGCGACGGTCCTCGTGACCGGCGAGAGCGGAACGGGCAAAGGCGAGCTCGCACGCGCGATCCACGAGCTCGGACCTCGCGCGGACAAGCCGTTCATCTCGCTCAACTGCACGGCGCTCGCCGATTCGCTCCTCGAGAGCGAGCTCTTCGGCCACGAGAAAGGATCGTTCACGGGCGCGGACAAGAAACGCATCGGCCGCTTCGAGCAAGCGAACGGCGGCACGCTCTTCTTGGACGAGGTCGGCGAGATCCCGCCGCTCACGCAAGTGAAGCTCCTCCGCGTGCTGCAGGAGCGCACGTTCGAGCGCGTCGGCGGCAACGAGACGATCACCGTCGACGTTCGCGTCATCGCGGCGACGAACCGCGATCTCGCGGCCGACGTGCGCGAAGGGCGCTTCCGCGAGGACCTCTACTACCGCCTCAACGTCGTCAACATCGAGATGCCGCCGCTTCGCGTGCGAGGCGAGGACATCATGACGCTCGCGAATCACTTCTTGCGGCGCTACGCGCGCGAGAACCACAAATCGATCGACGAGTTCACGGACGCGGCGCGCGCGAAGATCAAAGCGTACGCGTGGCCGGGCAACGTGCGCGAGCTCGAGAACGGAATCGAGCGCGCCGTGGTCCTCGGCGAGCACGACAAGATCGATGCGGCCGACTTGCCGTTCGACGGCGCCGTCTCCTCGAACGGAAGCGGCGTGAAGGTCCCGGGCGCGACGATGGCGGAGCTCGAACGCCACGCGATCATCTCGACGCTCGCCGCGTGCGGAGGCTCGACGACGAAGGCCGCCGAGATGCTCGACATCAGCGTGCGCACCATCCAATACCGGTTGCACGAGTACGGCCTCGCCAAGAAACCGACCGACGGCGCGTCGACGCTGCCGGTCGACGCGCACGCCCGTTGACGCTCACTTCAGCGACGCTTTGAGCGCTTGAAGCTTCTTGATCGAAGCGTCCGCTGCCTGCTGCATCAAGTCCGTCATCGCACGCTCGGACGTGTGCTCGAACTCGAAGATCTGCTCGTCGAGCCACGACAGGTTCTCCTTCGCGTCCAATCCGGCGAGGTGAAGCTTGATGCGGAGCTCGTCGCGAAGCGTCGTCAGAGAGTCGATGGCCCTCTCGATTCGAGCGTCGTTGTGTTTTGCGCGGGTTGCCATGATTGAACCTCCAGCGTGTGAACGTTGCATCGCGCGCGCCAGCGAATGCATTGCACCGCGAGTGTGGCACCGCTCATGCACTTCGATGAAGCAGAGGCACACACCATGGCCAGGTTCACGCGAAAGGTCGCGATCGTCACGGGCGGCGCCCGCGGGATCGGCAAAGCGACGTGCGAGCTGCTCGCTCGCGAAGGCGCCGTGGTCATCGTCACCGATTGCATCGACGACGAGGGAGAAGCCGTCGCGAAGGCAATTCGCGACGACGATGGTCGCGCGTTCTACATGCGGCTCGACGTGAGCTCGGAGGCGGCGTGGAAAGAAGTCGTCGCGAACGTCGTCAGCACGTACGACCGCATCGACGTGCTCGTGAACAACGCGGGCATCGCGCGCCTCGAGGACGTCGAAGCCGAGACCGTCGAGGGCTACACGAAGCTCATCGGCATCAATCAGATCGGCGTGTGGCTCGGCATGAAGACGTGTCTCGAAGCGCTCAAGAAGGCCAACGGCTCGATCGTGAACGTCTCGTCGATCTATGGCGCGGGCGGAGGCAACGGAACGGCGATCGCGTATCACGCGTCGAAAGGCGCCGTTCGCCTCATGACGAAGAACGTCGCGATTCGTTACGCGAAGGAGGGCGTGCGCGTGAACTCGGTGCATCCCGGCTTCATCGACACGCCGATGACTGCGCCGTTCATCAAAGGCGACGACGCCGCGGCCGAGCAGTTCCGCACGTACATCGAGACGATGACGCCAATGGGACGCATCGGACGCCCCGAAGAGGTCGCGACGGCGATCGCGTTTCTCGCGAGCTCCGAGGCTTCGTACATCACGGGCAGCGAGGTCTACATCGACGGTGGCTGGACCGCGTGGTGAGTCAGCCGATTTCGTAGCGGCCGCTCTTCTCGGTGAGGTGAATGCGGAAGAGCACCATGCGCGTGACCCCCGCCGCGCGATGCGCGCTCTCGTGCCTGTCGTGCGGCAGGGCGCCCGACGGCGGCGACGTCAATCGGCGCGTGAGGAGATCCATCGCATACTCGGTGCGATCCGCGCCGAGCTCTTCGTACTCGCCGAACGCCACGACCGTGCGCCAGTTGGCCATGTCCTTCACTTGCTCGACCTCGAAGCACACGCTCGCGTTCGCGCGCATCCCGCGCGTCTTCATTCCGTCGTTCGTGTGCGCGTACACGTCGTCGGTCTCGGGATCGTAGACGTACATGATGGGGATCATGTACGGGCGGCCGTCGACGATGCACGCGATGCGTCCGAGGACTTCGCTCCGCAGCACCTCCGCGATGGCCTCTTGGTCGAGCTTGCCGATCATGATCACACCGCGGGGACTTTCGCTTCGTGGATCTGGAAATCGAACGGGATCGTGTGGTCGCCTTCGCGCTCGAGGAGGAGCAGCAGCAAGTCCGTCGACGTCACGAGCCCGACGAGGCGATCCGTCGACGAGACAACGGGAATCGCGTCGATTTTTTTCTCCGTCATCAATTGCACGAGCTCGTCGATTTCCGTCGTCTCGCCGCACACGAAGGGAGCCGTCGTCATCGCGGTGGCGACGACGCGGTCATCGACCTTCACCTGACCGTCGGGCGCGATCGACGCGCGCAAGAGCACGTCGCGATCGGACAAGATCCCGAGTAACTGACCCGCCTGCACGACCGGCAAATGCCGGATGCGCTCGCGCTGCATGATGGCCCACGCCGTCGAGAGCGGCGTCTCGGGAAGAACGACGAATACGTCGCGCGTCATCGGAATGGAGGCATGCATGACGAAAAAAAGGAAGCAACGCACATGCCGCCACACCCACTCAGGGCCAGCGAATCAGCGGAAGCTCGAGGGGAAGAATGGCTGAATCGCGTCGCGCGACGACGCGTGGAGTGAAGTCGCTCGCGGGTCTCGAGCTCGGCACGTCGGCGACGTAGAAGTAGCCGTGCTCGCCCGGAAGAGGCGCATCCCGCTGCATTTCCGCGCGAACGGTTGGCGCATCGGCGCAGAGCTCGACGGAGATCGTGCTCGGGTCGACCTCGCCCGTGTGCACCGGAACGACGAACCGATGCACGCCGGCTTCCGTGTGAACGCGCACGCCGCCGAAGCGAAGACCCTTCCAGCGCGCGTTCAAAGCATCCTTCCACTCGACGATTTCACGGGCGAGCGCGGCACCGTTTGCGCGTCTGCGCGCGAACGCTGCGGCGGCGGGCGCGTAGTGCTGAAGCGTGTACTCGCAGAGCGCGCGGGTCGCCGAGTAATACCTCGTCAACGTCGACATGCTTTCGCGCACCTTCTCGAGCCACGCGCGCGGCAAACCCGCGTCGTCGCGATCGTAGAACGCGGGAACGATCTCCGTCTCGAGCAGCTCGTAGATGCGTCGTGCGTCGCGATCGTCATCGCTGCCGTCGCCTTCGACGGCCCAACCGACCTCGCGCCGATAGGCTTCGGCCCACCAACCGTCGAGCGACGAGAAATTCAAACCACCGTTCACGAGCACCTTCATCCCGCTCGTGCCGCACGCTTCCCACGGCGGGCGCGGCGTGTTGATCCACAAGTCCACGCCTTGGACGAGGCGCTCGGCGAGACGAAGATCGTAGTCGGCGAGAAACACCGCGTGGATGCGCACGCCCTGCGATCGAACGAATCGGAGCCACTCGTGCACGAACGCCTTGCCCTCGTCGTCGCGTGGATGCGCTTTGCCGGCGACGACGATTTGAACGGGACGATCCGCGCGCACGAGGATGCGCGTGAATCGTTCGGCGTCGCGGAGGAGGAGCGTCGGTCTCTTGTACGACGTGAATCGACGCGCGAGCCCGATCGTCAACGTATCCACGTCGAATACGCGGCTCGCGATCTCGGGGCCCCGAGGAACTCCGGCCGCCGCGAGCTGCCTTGCGAGGCGCTCGCGCACGAACGCGACGAGCGCGGCGCGCGCGCGACAACGCATGTCCCAGATCTCGTGATCGGTGCAGTTCTGGATCTTCGTGAGGCCGCCATCGGGATCGAGCCATCGCTTCGACCCGCACGCCTTCGTCCAGAGCTCGTCGGCCTCGGCCGAGTCCCAGCTCGGCACGTGAACCCCGTTCGTGACGTGCGAAATCGGCACTTCGGTTTGCGGCCAACGATCGAAGAGCACTTGGAAGATGCCGCGGCTGACTTCGCCGTGCCGCTGGCTCACGGCGTTGATCGCGCCGCTCGCGCGCGCGGCGAGCCACGCCGTGCAGAATGGATCATCGGTCGAGCCCGGTCGCGCGCGGCCGAGGTCGAGCAGCGCTTCGAGGGGCACGCCGATCTCCTCCGCGTACGGCGCGAGGTACGCCGACGCGAGATCGCGATCGAAGCGATCGAAACCGGACGCCACGGGCGTGTGCGTCGTGAACACGTTGCCCACGCGCGTCGCGGCGAGCGCGACGTCGAACGGAACTTTTTCTTCGCGAGCGAACACTGCAGCCCGCTCGATCGCGGCGAGCGCGCAGTGTCCTTCGTTCAAGTGACAGACCTCGGGACGAAGACCCACCGCGACGAGCGCGCGATAGCCACCGACGCCGAGCGCGAGCTCTTGGAGCAAACGCACGTCGTCTCCGCCGCCATAGAGCTGCGCCGTGATGCCGCGATCGGGCGGCGTGTTGGCGGGATGATTGCTGTCGAGCAAATAGAGAACGACCCTCCCCGCGCGCGCGCGCCACACGCGAAGCCACACGGGAGGCCCCGCGCGCGGGAGAAGAACGCGAAGCCACGCGCCGCCTTCGTCGTAGACGGGCTCGATCGGCAACTGCGACGTGTCGTGAAACGGATACGACTCGCGCTGCTCGCCGCTCGCGTTGATGCTCTGACGAAAATAACCTTGCTGATAGAGGAGGCCCACGCCGACGAGCGGGACGCCGAGGTCGTTGGCGGCTTTGACGTAGTCGCCCGCGACGTTTCCCAAACCGCCCGAGTAGAGCGGGAGCGCTTCGGAGAGCGCGAACTCCATGCTGAAGAACGCGACGCATCCGAGCTTCGCCTGCGAGCCATCGAACCATGTCGCTTCACGCGCGCGCCTGGCGGCGAGCTCGTTCAATCGTTCGCGAAAGCTCGAGGACGAGAGCACCTCGGTGAGGCGCGCGTGCGACGCGCTCTGGAGCACGAGCCACGCGTTGCCCGTCAGGCGCCACAGCTCGGGATCGATCTCGGACCAGAGCGAGTCGGCGCGATGGTTCCAGTTCGATCGCAGATCGAACGCGAGCGTGCGCAGCGTGTCATAACCCTCGACGGAGACTGCGCTCATTCGAGCTCGCCGGCGGGACCGACCTTCGGTTTCTCTTCGGGCAGCTCCGTCATCGTGGCCTCCGTGAGAAGGAGCACGCCCGCGACCGACACGGCGTTCTCGAGCGCGATGCGAACGACCTTCGTCGGATCGATGATGCCCGTGTCCACGAGATCGACGTACGTGGAGTTCGACGCGTCGAATCCATAATTGCCTTTTCCGTTTCGCATGCGCTCGACGACGACGCCCGCGTCGACGCCGGAGTTGTCCGCGATCTGCCTCGTGGGCGTTTCGAGAGCGTGCCTCAAGATACGCATTCCCGTTCGCTCGTCGCCGTCGCATTTCGCCTCGTCGACGGCGATCGCGTCGGCCGCGCGAATCAACGTGAGCCCAGCGCCGGGCACGATGCCTTCGGCGACCGCGGCCTTCGTCGCGGAGATCGCGTCCTCGAATGCTTCTTTGCGCGACTTGAGCTCCGCCTCCGACGGCGCGCCCACGCGCACCACCGCGACGCCGCCGACGAGCTTCGCGAGGCGCTCCTCGAGCTTCTCGCGATCGTAGTCGCTCTTGCACTCGCGGATCTGCCGCCGGATTTGCTCGACGCGCGCGCGGATCGCTTCCTTGTCTCCGTCGCCGCCGATGATCGTCGTCGTGTCTTGTTTGACGACCACGCGCGACGCGCGACCGAGCTGGCTCGCCGTCACGTGCTCGAGCTTCACGCCGGCCTCTTCGGCAATCACGAGGCCGCGCGTCACGGTGGCGATGTCGTCGAGCATCGCGCGGCGCCTGTCGCCGAAGCCGGGCGCTTTGACGGCGACGCACGCGAGCGTTCCGCGAAGCTTGTTCACGACGAGCGTCGCGAGCGCGTCGCCTTCGACTTCCTCCGCGATGATGAGGAGCGAGCGCCCTTCCTTCGCGACTTGCTCGAGCAGCGGCAAGAGATCCTTCATCACGCCGATGCGCTTGTCGTGAATGAGAACGAGCGGATCTTGCAGCACGCACTCCATCCGCTCCGCGTCCGTCACGAAATACGGCGACAGGTACCCGCGATCGAACTGCATGCCTTGAACGACCTCGACGGCCGTCTCGGTGCCCTTCGCTTCTTCGACGGTCACGACGCCTTCGCCGCCGACTTTGTCGATCGCATCGCCGACGAGCGCGCCGATCACCGCGTCGTTGTGGGCCGAAATGGTTGCAATCTGCACCTTTTCTTTGGAGCTCGCGACCGCGCGCGATGCGCCGCGCACGACCTCCGTCGCGATCTTCAGCGCGCGGTCGAGACCGCGCTTCAAATCGATCGCGCTCGCGCCCGCGGCGACGTTGCGCACGCCCTCCGCGTAGATCGCCTGCGCGAGGATCGTCGCGGTCGTCGTTCCGTCGCCGACTGCATCGCCGGTGCGCTCGGCCGCTTGCCGCACGACTTGTACGCCGAGGTTCTCTTCGGGGTCGACGAGGTCGAGCTCTTTGGCGATCGTCACGCCGTCGTTGCACACGATCGGGCTGCCCCATTTCTTTCCGATGAGGACGCTCTTGGATTTCGGGTCCGAGCGTGACGCGCACCGCGTCCGCGAGCGCGGTGGCACCTCTCAAAACCTTCTCCCGCGCGGCCGAACGAAACAGAATTTGTTTGTGAGCCATGAGGCACGTCGTTGCGAAAAGTGCGCCGCGCGCGCATTGCATGGCGCGATGCATTCCGTTCACCGAGTCAGTGGTCCACGGGTTGCAACTGCGAGATCATCATGGAGCTCACCAAGACCATCGCCGTCACGTTCTCCGGGAAGAAGCGCGTCTCGTGCACCATCGACGGGTTCCTCGTCGAAACGGATTAGTCCGAGGACGACGGCGGCGAGGGCTCGGCGCCTGGACCGTTCTCGCTCTTTCTGGCGTCGCTTGCGACGTGCGCGGGCGCGTACGTGGTCGCGTTCTGCGACGCACGAGGTCTATCGCTCGATGGCATCGCGCTCACGCAAGCGTGCGAGTTCGACGCACAAGGTCACTTGCGCGAAGTGAGGCTGACGCTCGATCTCCCCGAAGACTTTCCGGTGATGTACGTCGGCGCGCTGCGCGCGGCGGTCTCGAGCTGCAAGGTGAAGAAGGTCCTCGCCTCGCCGCCGAACGTGATGGTCGACGTCAACCAAGCGCGGATGTCGCGAAGCCATCACGTCGCCTGACGGGAACGCGTGCTTCAGCGTTCGTACTCGGCTTGAATGTCGTTGTCCTTGTGCGTGAACTCGGTCGTCGTTTGCGGATGGCGCGGCGGCAACTTGGAGAGCGCGCACATCACGTCGAGCGTCGAGAGCATGCCGACGGCGACACCCTGCGAATCCACGACGACGAGGTGGTGAAGACCGTCCTCGTACAGCGCGCGCGCCGCGCTCTCGATCGTCGCGTCGGGAGAGATCGTCTTGACGTCCATTTCGGAGCGCACCTTCTCGTCGTGGTCGATGAGGTCGCGCAGCGTCACGATGCCCACCGGACGATGCGACGAGTCGAGCACGGGGATCGTCGTGAGACCGAACCGCAGCATCGGCTTGAGCGCGATCACGGGACGATCGCCTTCGCGCAAGTAGACGAGGTCTTGATTCATGTATTCGCGAACGACAGCCATGGGACCTCCTACGTGTGAAGCTGACCCGTGAGCTCGTGGACCGATCGCCGGAGCTCCGAGGTCACCTTCGGCGCGTTCGTCACGACGAGCCCGAGCGGGATGCGCGCGTAGACGCCGTGACATCTTCCAACGAGGACATCCGTGTGGCCCGACATCGCGGTGTGCACCGCAGCGCGTGCGAGCTCGTCGGCGTAGATCGCGTCGGACGCGTTCGCGGCCGCTGCGCGGATCATGTAGCTCGGGTCGATGTACTTGAGCGAGATGCTCGTGCGCGCGTTCGCGAAGTGCTCCTCGATGCGATCGCACAGCGCCGGGCCGACATCGAGCCCTCGGTTGACGTAGCGCACGTTGCCCGATGCGTCGCGCACGGCGGGCGTCTTCGCGAGCCACTTCGCAGAGCCTTCGGCGATGACGATGACGGCGTGTCCGCGGCGCGCGAGCCGATCTTCGAGCGAAACGAGGAAGCTCGACATCTCGACGGGCACCTCCGGCAGGAGCACGAAGTTCGCGTCGCCGCTCGCGAGCGCCGCGCGCGCCGCGATGAACCCTGCGTCGCGACCCATGAGCTTCACGACCGCGATTCCATTGCTCGCGGAGATCGCTTCGGCGTGCGCTGCGTCGATCGCGGCGCGCGCGCACTCGACCGCGGTGTCGAAGCCGAATGATTTGTCGATGAACGCGATGTCGTCGTCGATGGTCTTCGGGAGCGTGACGACGGCGATCTTCGCGCCGCGACGCGTGATCTCCTCCACGATCTCGTGCGCGGCGCGCATCGTGCCGTTGCCGCCGATCGCGAAGAGCGTGTCCACGTGCGTCGCCACGAGCGCGTCGACGATGGCTGGCGTCGGCTGCGGGCCGCGCGACACGCCGAGCACGCTGCCGCCGAGCTTGTGGATGTCGCGAACGTGCTCGAGCGAGATGTGCACGGGCGCGTGAAGGCGCGCGCGGGCGATTCCCTCGAGCCCGAATCGGAAGCCGAGGACTTGGCGCACGCGGTATGCGTGATGAAGCTCGAGCACGAGCGCGCGGATGACGTTGTTGATGCCTGGACAGAGGCCGCCGCACGACACGATTCCGGCGGTGGTCTTCGCCGGGTCGAAGTAGAGGCCCTTCTCGGGACCCGCGCACTCGAATGCGAGAGCGTCAGGCACGCGACTGTGCGCGAGCAGCGGCGACGCGAACGTGAGCTCGTCGCCGCTCGAGAACGTGACGTCGAGCGGGGAGTCGAAGGTCGGTGTGCCGAGCTGCATGCGAGGATCTTTAGCGACGTCCGTGCCAGAGCCGATGCATCGAGATCACGTGCATCTCGTGCTCGCGGCTTCTGCAAACGTTGCGGTCGCGATGAACGACGTGCGCCGAAGCGCCTCAAGCGGCGACGCGTGCGAGAGGCGACTTCAAGAGCGAGGCGAAGTGCTCGATCGCAGTGCTCGCCGCCCCGGACTCGACGTCGGCATCACGAAAGATCGCCGTCGCGCGTGGCGCCTTCGAGAGCTCGGTCATTTGCTCGATGACGCGCTCGCCGCCGCGCCCGCCGCACGTGCAAAAGAACGCGACGTCGTGCATCGAGCGCGCGTAGCGGTGCAGATAACTGCGCACCGGGCTCGACACGGACGCGTTCCATGTCGGCGTGCCGATGATCACGAGATCGTAATTCGCGGGAAGCCGCGCCGCGTGCGCGATGTCGATCGTCCGCTTCCTCGTGGCTTCGTATGCGCTGCGCAAATACCCGAGGATTCCAGCGCGCGATCGACGCTCGACGATGACGTCGACATCCGCGTCGAGCGCACGTGCGATTTCGTCTGCGACATGTCGTGTCGTGCCGGTTCGCGAGAAGTAAACCACGAGGGTGCGCGTTTTCATGAGAGCGATCTGAGCAAGGTACGGACCAACGACTCACAACCCGAATGGGTACGTGTCGGGGAGTCGATCGATGCGAGGGCGACGTGTACGTGCGAGTGGATGGATGGCGCTCGTCTCGTCGAACCAAACGTACTCGTCGAACTGCTCGCGCAAGGCGCGCAGAGAAGTAGTGACTCTGGAGCTCGGTGTCGGGTCGGTAGATCACGCCGATGGCGCGCTCCAATCGTTCGACGTTGAGCTCGTCGCGAAGCGCGCGCCGCGCGGGGTCGCGCAGGTGGAGCAAGAACGCGGGAAGCCCCGTCTCGTGAAAGAGCTTCTCGAAGCTGCCCGATCGTGCGCGGGGCGCACTTCGATGTTCTGCATCGGCGCATCCCAGTTCGATGCCGCGGCGACGTCGCCGTGATCGGTGCCGAAGCCGACGATGTACGCGCGCGCGCCGAAGAGCTCGCGGCACAGCTGCCCGATGTTGTGCTCGCCGCGCGCGCTCATCTCCGTCGCGGACGCATCGCCGACGTGCGAGTTGTGCTCCCACACGACGCCCTTCGACTCGGGGCCGTAGTACGCGAGCAGCGACTGCAGCGTGTCGAACATGTGCGTGTCGCGCAAGTTCCACGAGACGCGCGGAGCCGTAGTACATCGCGCGGTAGTAGCGCTCCGCGTTCGCGACGACGCGCGCGTTTTGCGCGGCGTCGAAGAAGCGCTCGCCGTCGCTTGCGTCGCGTAGTCCAATCGTCGCGCGAGCATGTCGCGCAGCATCTGGACGACGGCCTCTTCCGAGCTTCGGTAGCGACCGACGAGCACGGCCTCTCCATAGGCCGCGGGATCTTTCTGCCACGGCGTGAGCGCTGCGTAGCGATGGCGCGCGACGGCGGCGGCTTGCGGGTCGACGTCGTCGAGGTACGCGAGCACGGCGCCGATCGAAGTGAACAAGCTGTAGAGATCGAGGCCGTGGAATCCGATTTGCGTGCGCGATGCTCGCGTTGTGAGCGCGTAGCCAATCGATGAACTCGTGCACTTCGTCGTTGCGCCACATCCACGTCGGAAAGCGTTCGAACGGCGTGAACTCGAGCGTCGATCGCGGTGCGCCTCCGAGCACGTAGTCGTCGATGCGCGCCGCATCGGGCCAGTCGGCCTCGACCGCCACGAATTGGAAGCCGTGCTTCTCGATGAGCTCCTTCGTGATGCGTGCGCGCATGCGATAGAACTCGCTCGTCCCGTGCGATGCTTCGCCGAGCAGCACGACGCGCGCGTCGCCGACGCGCTCGATCAAACCGCCGAGCGAGACCGAATCGATGTCGTCGATGCGCTCCGCGCACTCGCGCACGAGCTTCGCGACCGCGCTGTCGCCGGGGCTGTGATGCTCGGCCCAACCTTGCGCGCCGATGAGCGGCACGAAGCGCACGGCGCCGAGCGACTCTTCCTCGAACTTCGTCTCGCTGACGCGCGTGATCCGCAAGAGCTCTTGCGAGCCGATGTCCTCGCCGACGGGGATGACGAGGCATCCGCCAATCGCGAGCTGCGAGCGGAGCGCAGCGGGCACGCTGGGTCCTCCCGCGGCGACGGCGATCGCATCATACGGCGCGTGCTCGGCCCAACCGAGCGAGCCGTCGCTGCACATCACGTGGACGTTGTCGTAGCCGAGCTGCGCGAGCCGCTTCTTCGCCGTCTCCGCGAGCTCGGGCACGCGCTCCACCGTGAACACGTCCTTCGCGATGCAACCGAGGATCGCGGCCGCGTATCCCGATCCGGTTCCGATCTCGAGCACGCGATCACCGCCGCGGAGGCGCAGAGCCTGCACGGTGAGCGCAACGATGTACGGCTGCGAGATCGTCTGACCTTTGCCGATCGGAAGCGGCGTGTCGTCGTATGCGAACTCGGCGAGATTCTCCGGGATGAATTGTTCGCGTGGGACGCGGCGAAACGCGTCGAGGACTTTCGCATCGCGGATGTCTCGACGGCGCAGGTGTGCTTCGACCATGTATTCGCGTTCTGAACCCATGCGCGAAGATGGTGCACGCCTCGTGCCGGTCAGAAGGTGCCGACCAACGAAAAGCCAGTCTGCGGGCCAACGAGCGGAACGGCTGCGAGCGTCGCGAGCGGAGGGCGCCGCTTCCATTTCACGTAATGAAGGAGCGATGGCAGCCCGAAGCCCACGCCGAACCCGATCACGCTCCCGACGAAGACGTCGCTGAAATAGTGGCGGTCGCCCATCATGCGCAAGACGCCGTCCGCCGTGGCGAGCGTGAGATCGCGCGCACACGCGAACGCATCGGCGGTGCGGTTTCCGTACACGTGCGCGAACAAATGGTGCGCGCACGAGAGGCCCGCCGCGTTGAACGCCTCCGCGGTGTGCCCGCTCGGAAACGACGCGTCCAAGCTGCCGCCACACGCGATGCTCGGATCGTTGGTTCCGGCCTGGCATTGCGCATACGGAGGTCGCGCGCGACCGATCGTGTCGTACGCGGTGACGCCAATGAGCGACGTGAGCGTGAACGACTCGGCGTCCATCATGAGGAGCTGCCACGCGACATCGGGGCTTCCGCGTGCGAGGGGAATCACGAGCGAGTCGAGCACGACGGTCATCAGCACGAGCGTGACGCCAATTCCATCCGCAAAAGCCCATGAAGCGTGAAGCGCGCTCGGCGAGCGCAATCGGATCGCATCGCGAACGGCATCGTCGAAGAGGATCCCACCGACCCAGTGCGGTTGCCTCTGCTCGGGCACGACGAAGTACTCGGTGATCGCGAGCGGGCCGAGCACGCCAGTCGCGATGTACTCCGGGATGCGAAACCGCGGGCGCTCCTCGTCCCAATGAAGTTTCTTCGCGGGCTTCTTGTCGGCCTCGGTCTTCGTGTCGGCGTGTGCAAACGCGGGGAGCGAGAGGCACGCGAGCATCGCGAGGAAGGTGGAGCGTCGCATCGTCATTCCATGACCAGCACCGCCGCGCCGCGGACGCGGCCGCTGCGGATGCGCTCGAGCGCGTCGTTCACACCAGCGAGCGGGAACGTCTCGTAGACGGTGCGCACGGGGATCTGCGCGGCGAGCGCGAGGAATTCTTCGGCGTCGCGGCGCGTGTAGTTCGCGACGCTCACGATGCTCCGTTCGAGCCAGAGCGCGTCGTAGGAGAATTGCGGGACGCGATCGAGGTGAATCGCGTTGATCGCGACCGTGCCTCCGCGGTCGAGCGAGCGAAGCGCTTCGATGACGACGTCGCCCGAAGGCGCGAACGTGATCGCGCCATCGAGCGGCTCCGGTGGTCGCTCCTCGTATCCGCCGGCCCACTCCGCGCCGAGATCGATCGCGCGCCGGCGCTCGTCTTCCGATCGCGTGCACACGAACACGCGACAGCTCTTCGCGCGCGCGAGCTGGAGCGTGATGGTCGCGGAGGCGCCGAAGCCATAGAGGCCGAGCTTCTCGCCCGGCGCGACTGCGCTCCGTGCGAGCGCGCGATAACCAATGACGCCGCCGCAGAGCAGCGGCGCCGCGGCGACGTCGGTGAACGCGTCGGGAATGCGAAACGCGAAGTCGGCGCGGACGATCGCGCGCGTTGCGAAACCGCCGTCGCGATCCCAACCCGTGAACGTCGCGCGCTCGCAGAGGTTCTCGCGCCCGGCGAGGCAGTGCTTGCACGTGCCGCACGCGCTCCCGAGCCAGCCGACGCCGACGCGATCGCCGCTCGCGAATCGCGTGACGTCTGCAGAGGCGGAGACGACGCGCCCGACGATTTGATGCCCCGGCACGATGGGGAGTTTGTGCGCGCGCAGATCTCCTTCGCAGAGCTGAAGATCGGTGCGGCACACGGCGCACGCACGAACCTCGATCGCGATCTCCCCCGAGTCCGGTGCGCGTTCCGCGAGCGACACGGACCGCAGATGCGCACCTCGGCCGGGTTGCTCGAGGAGCATCGCGTGCGTCGTCACGCGTGGAGCTCGACGCCCAAACGCGTCGCGACGTCGTCGAGGAAGCGATGCGCGACCGCCTCCGCGATTCGATGACCGATGATGCGATCCGCGGCAGCGCCGACGACGCCGCCCGGCGGATCATAGCTTCCGACGAGCTCGAGCTGCGTCTCGGTCGCCGAGAGCGGATACACGAGCAACGTTGCGTGCATCGCTGGGAAGAGCGCTTGGTCCTTCTCCGCGTGCCACTCGAGCTCGAGCGTGGTCGCGTTCGCCGCGAGCCTCGGCACGTGCGCGTGGCGATTGACGCGCTCGACCTTGATGCGCACGTCCCTTCCAATCTCCACGTTCGCGACCTTCCATTTGAGCGTGCTGACGATCGACGTCGCCCGCACGGCGGCGGTGGTCGTCGCGCGCTGGAAGATGCTCACCCCGCCGATGACGAGCGCCTCGCTCACGCGCTCGTAAGGTTGGTTGACGTACTCGTAACAGTGGATTTGTTGCGCCTCGCTCATGCGGGAGAGCTTTGCATCGACCTTGCCACGCGGGTTTTCCCGCACGGCGTGCGGGCAGGCGATGCAAACGGTGCGCACGGCGGTGAACCGCTTGCGCACCTTGACGAAAGCCGCGTTCGGGCCCCAATATCCTGTATCCCTACCCCCATGGGGGAGGGTATCGGAGACCGCATGAAACGCCAGGCCCCATCGGATGCGCTGTCCAAAGACAAGATCGTCGCGCGGTTGAAATCGATCGAAGGCCACGTGCGGAGCGTCGCCGAGATGGTCGAGCGCGACGTCTATTGCATCGACGTCCTCCAGCAAACGGGCGCGATCACGGCCGCCCTCGCGAAGGTCGAGAACCTCCTGCTCGAGCGTCACTTGCACCACTGCGTGCAGACCGCCGTGCGCTCGGACGACGTGAAGGAACGCACGCGCGTCTTGCGCGAGCTCGCGGAGGTCTTCGATGCACGCCGCTGAGGGCGACGGGAAGGTCATCGATCCCGTGTGCGGGATGCGCATCACGCCGAACCCCGCGCGGACCGTGACGCACGAGGGACAGGCTTATTACTTCTGCAATCCGAAGTGCGTGGCGAAGTTCGAGGCCGACCCAGCGAAGTACCTCGCACCCAAACCAGCGCCGGCGCCCAGGCCTCCCGTCGCGACGCCGCATGCAAAGTACACGTGTCCGATGCACCCGGAGATCGTGCGAGACGCGCCGGGGCCATGTCCGATCTGCGGCATGGCGCTCGAGCCGATGACGGTGCAAGTCGGCGAAGAGACAAATCCCGAGCTCGCCGACATGACGCGACGCCTCGTCATCGCCGCGGCGCTCACCGTTCCGCTGTTCGTGCTCGCCATGACCGAGGCGCTCGCGAAGCGCGAGTGGATCGAGCTCTTGCTCGCGACGCCCGTGTGCACGTACGCCGCGTGGCCGTTCTACGAGCGCGCGGTCGCGTCGCTGCGCGGATTTCATCTCAACATGTTCACGTTGATCGGGCTCGGCGTGAGCGTCGCGTACGTCTACAGCATCATCGCGCTCTTCGTTCCGGGCGCGTGGCCCGTGTACTTCGAAGCGTCCTCGTCGATCGTCACGCTCGTGCTCGTCGGACAAGTGCTCGAGCTCCGCGCGCGCGGTCGGACGGGCGCCGCGATCAAAGCGCTGCTCGGTCTCGCGCCGAAGACGGCGCGGCGCGTACGCGACGACGGCGTCGATGAAGACGTCGATCTTGCCGACGTGCGCGTCGGCGATCGTCTTCGCGTGCGACCCGGCGAGAAAATCCCGGTCGATGGAATCGTCATCGAAGGAACGAGCGCGGTCGACGAGTCGATGGTGACCGGCGAGCCCGTACCGGTCGAGAAGACGGCAGGCGATCGCGTCGTCGGCGCCACGATCAACGGCAGCGGCGCGCTCATGATGCGCGCAGAGAGCGTCGGCGAAGGAACGCTCCTCGCGCGCATCGTGTCGATGGTGTCGAGCGCGCAGCGCAGTCGCGCGCCGATTCAGAAGCTCGCGGACGTCGTGTCGAGCTGGTTCGTGCCGATCGTCATCGGCGTCGCCATCGTGACGTTCGCCGCGTGGGCGATCGCGGGACCGGCGCCCCGCGCGACTCACGCGCTCGTCAACGCGGTCGCCGTGCTCATCATCGCGTGCCCGTGCGCGCTCGGCCTCGCGACGCCGATGTCCATCATGGTCGCGATGGGCGAAGGCGCGTCGATGGGCGTGCTGTTCCGCAACGCCGAAGCGATCGAGTCGATGCAGAAGGTCGACACGGTCGTCATCGACAAGACCGGGACGATCACGGAGGGCAAACCCAAAGTGATCGACGTGGTCTGCGCGAACGGCTTCGACGAGGCGACCGTCCTTCGCGCAGCGGCGAGCGTCGAACGCGCGAGCGAGCATCCGCTCGCGAACGCGATCGTGTCGGGCGCGCGTGCGCGCAATGTCGAGATCGGCGAGGCCACCGAGGTCGTCGCGTCGCGCGGCAAGGGCGTGCGAGGAAGAGCGTTCGGCGACGCTGTCGCGATCGGAAATCGCGCGTTCATGAAGGAGCTCGGTGTCGACGTCGGCGAGCTCGCCGAGCGCGCCGGCGCGACCGTGATCTTCGTCGCGATCGGCGGCGCCTCCGCGGGTCTCCTCGCCGTCGCGGATCCGATCAAGGAAACGTCGCGTGAAGCAATTCGCGCGCTCCACGACGAGGGGCTGCGCGTCGTGATGCTCACGGGCGACACGCGCGTCGCAGCGGAGGCCGTCGGCCGCGAGCTCGGGCTCGACGAGATCATCGCTGATGTTCTCCCCGATGCGAAAGCAGCGGCGATCGAACGCCTCCAATCCGCGCATCACGTCGTCGCGATGGCGGGCGACGGAATCAACGACGCCCCTGCCCTCGCGCGCGCCGACGTGGGCATCGCGATGGGAACGGGCACGGACGTCGCGATCGAAAGCGCGACGGTCACGCTCGTGAAAGGCGACCTTCGCGGGATCGTGCGCGCGCGCCGTTTGAGCCGCCGAACGATGAGGAACATCAAACAGAATTTGTTCTTCGCGTTCGTCTACAACTCGATCGGCATCCCGCTCGCCGCGGGCTTGCTCTATCCGTTCTTCGGGCTCTTGCTGAGCCCCATGGTGAGCGCGGCGGCGATGAGCCTGAGCTCGGTGTCGGTCATCGGCAACGCACTCCGCTTGCGCGGGTCGTCACGAGATTAGGCCGCGTGAGGCGCGCGCACGGCGAGGACGGGCCTCGTCGCGGAGCGAATCACTTCTTCAGCGACGCTGCCGAGGACCATCCGCGAGAGCCCGCGCCGCCCGTGCGTGCCGACGACGATCACGTCAGCTCCGACTTCGTCCGCGATCGCGCGCAGCGTCAGTGATGGCGATCCCTCTTCGACGACGGAGTCGATGTCGACGTCGCAATCCGAAAGGCTCGCGCGAAGTCTGTTCATCGTCATGTTTGCGGCTTGCTTCAGCTCGGTCGCCATTTCGACGGGCATGCTGACGAGACCGCCCTGATACGCGAACGACGGGACTTCGTAGACGTGCGCGAGCGTGACCTTCGCTCCGATCGCCTTCGCGAAATCGATCGCGTAGTCGAGCGCCGCTTTGGAGGCGTCGGTGAAATCGGTCGCGACGAGGAGATGTTTGGGAGGGGTCATGCGCCTCTGCGAGTGCAAGGTCTTTGCCGAGCGCGAATCGCGTGCATCTCTCGCGATGGCGTGCACCGCTTGCGGATTCGCGCAAACGGCGCGCAGTGGATCGATTCTGCTTCGAGAAAGCGCACCGATGCGCGTGGCGCAGCGCTTGCTCCACGATCGATCGCCATGAAACCGGAACGCATCTACAAACACATGACGCCGACCCCGTACACCATCGGGCGCGATCAAACGCTCGCCACCGCGCACCAGCTCATGACGAACCATCGCATTCGGCACCTCCCCGTGCTCGATGGCGGCGCGCTCGTCGGCATCGTGAGCGATCGCGATTTGCGCTTGGTCGAATCCGTCTCGGGGACGTCACCACGCGGTACGCTCGTGGAAGAGGCCATGACGCCCGAGCCCTTCATCGTCGAAGCGGACACGCCGCTGCGCGACGTCGTCGAGAAGATGATCGAGCACAAGTTCGGATGTGCCGTCATCACCGAGCGCGGAAAGGTCGCTGGGATCTTCACGACGATCGACGCGCTGCGGGCTTTGCTCGATCTCGAGCGCCGTCGATGAGCGCACGCGAGGCGCGCGAGCTGCTCGAGCGCGATCACGCGCGCATCGACGAGCTCCTCACGCGCGCCGCGCGCAGCGTGCGAGACGACGCGCGCGACGACGCGTACGCAAGGTGGAACGAGCTCGAAGCGCAGCTGCTCGCGCACCTCGACGTCGAGGAGATGTTCGTCGTTCCCGAGCTCGCGCGCGAAGACGAGACCGACGCGCAGCAAATCCTCGCGGAGCACGCGCGCATTCGCGCCGAGCTCGGCGACATCGGCATCGCGTTCGAGCTCCACATCATCCGCGCCGACGCGATCGATGCATTCTGCACGCGTTTGCGCGAGCACGCCGCGCACGAGGAAGCGCTCATGTATCCGCTCGTCGAGCAGCGTCTCCCGCACGGGCCGCTCGCGTCCCTGCTCGCGCGTCTGAGGCGGAGAACGGGAGGGCTCGGAAGCATGCGCGAAGCCGTCGTGTCGCTCGCCGGTGGACACCACGATGAGTGATCCGCTCGACGCGCTGTTTCGCCCGCAATCGGTCGCGGTGGTCGGTGCGTCGCGCTCGCGCGACAGCATCGGCGGACAAATCTTTCACAACGTGCTCGCGCAAGAGCTCCGCGGGCCCGTGTATCCGGTGAACCCGCACGCGAACGACGTGCAATCCGTCGCCGCTTACCCGTCGCTGCGCGCGATCCCCGGCGACGTCGACCTCGCGGTGATCGCCGTGCCGCGCGCGGCGGTGATGGACGCCATCGAAGACTGCGGCGCGAAGCACGTGCGATGCGCGCTCGTGATCACCGCGGGGTTCGGCGAAATCGGCGTCGCGGGAGCCATGGCGCAAGCTACGCTTCGCGATCGTGCGCGCGCGCTCGGGATTCGTCTCGTGGGTCCCAACTGCCTCGGCGTCGTCAACACGGACGAGAGCGTGCGCTTGAACGCGAACTTCGCGCACGCGTGGCCGCCGCGAGGCAACGTCTCGTTCTGCTCGCAATCGGGCGCGCTCGGCCTCGCGGTTCTCGATTTCGCGCGCGACATCGGCCTCGGTCTCCGGCACTTCGTGAGCATCGGCAACAAGGCGGACGTCTCGACGAACGATCTCATCGAGTACTGGGAGCGCGACGACGAGACGCGCGTCATCTTGCTCTACGTCGAGAGCTTCGGAAATCCGCAGAAGTTTCTCCAGATCGCGCGTCGTGTCTCGCGCAAGAAGCCGATCATCGCGCTGAAGAGCGGACGCAGCGAGGCGGGTGCGCGCGCGGCGAGCTCTCACACGGGCGCGCTCGCGGGCACGGACGTCGCGGTCGATGCGCTCCTCGAACAAGCGGGCGTCGTGCGTGCGACCACGCTCGAAGAGCTCTTCGACGCCGCGCGGCTCCTCGCGGTGCAACCCGTTCCGCGCGGCGCGCGCGTCGGGATCCTGACGAACGCGGGCGGTCCCGCGATCATCGCAGCGGACGCTTTCGCGTCGCGCAACATCACGGTGCCGATGCTCGCGGACGACACGCGATCGAAGCTACGCTCGTTCCTCGTGCCGGAAGCGTCCGTGTCGAACCCCGTCGACATGGTGGCAGGCGCATCGCACCGCGACTACGACGCGGCGCTCCCGATCCTCCTCGCCGACGCGAACGTGGACGCCGCGCTCGTCATCGTGGTTCCGACGAAGAGCGCCCCGCCGATCGAGCTCGCCGCGTCGCTCGGTCGCGCGCGCGGAGAAAAACCCGTCGCCGCATGCGTTCTCGGCGAATGCGGCCCCGATGCGCGCGCCGCGCTCGACGACGCGCACGTTCCGCTCTTCGCGTTTCCAGAGAATGCCGCGGCCGCGTTCTCCGTGGCGACACGCTACGCGCGTTTTCGCGCGCGACCCACCGAGACGCCCGCGCCGCTCGCCCCGCGCGCGTGTTCCCAATTGACGGGACAACGCTGGATCGATCCCGACGAGACGAAGCAGCTCCTCGCGTCGTTCGAGATCCCGATGGCCGCCTCGCGGATCGCATCGAGCCGCGATGAAGCCGTGCGCATGGCGACCGAGCTCGGATTTCCCGTCGCGCTCAAGATCGTGTCTCGAACGATCACGCACAAATCGGACATCGGCGGAGTCGTGCTCGGGCTGAAGGACTCGAACGCGGTGGCGAGCGCGTACGCGATCATGACCGAGCGGTTCCGCGAGCTCGACGGTGTGCTCGTTCAGAAGATGGCGGCCTCGGGTCTCGAGACCTTCGTCGGAATGACGCGCGACCCGCAATTCGGCGCGCTGGTCGCGTTCGGAATCGGCGGCACACGCGTCGAGATCTGGGGCGACGTCGCGTTTCGCGTGGCGCCGCTCACGGCGCTCGACGCAGACGAAATGCTCGACGCGATCCGCGCTCGCAAGTTGCTCGACGGTTACCGCGGCGCGCCGGCCGCGGATCGCATCGCGCTTCGCAACGTGCTGCTCGGCGTGAGCCGCCTCGCGATGGAAGCGCCGGAGGTCGTCGAGCTCGACATCAACCCGCTCGTCGCGTTCGCACCCGGTCGCGGCGTGATTGCGGTGGACGCACGTGCGCGCATCGGCTGACGGCGCTGGTATGGCTCGTGCTTCGTCGGAGCCCGTGGACCATACCCAAGAGCTCACCCACGCGACGATCACGCCACGCGCGCGCTCCCTCTGGCCGAAGGAGCACGGCGCGTATGCACAACTCGGCCTTCCGCTCGCGACCGCGCTCGTCGCGGGTCGTCCGACGATCGCATCGATTGCGTTCGCGATCGCGGCGGTCGCGGCGTTCATCGCGCACGAGCCCGCGGCGGTCTTGCTCGGCCTGCGCGGCACACGCGCGCGAAGAGAGAGCGGCATGCGCGCGTGGAAGTGGCTCGCCGTAGTTTCCGCGCTCGCGATCGCCTTCGGCCTCGCCGCGCTCGCGCTCGACGCGCGATCGCACGGGTATGCCTTCATCGCGTTCACGTGCGCAACGACCGCAGCGCTCTTCGTCTACGATCGCAAAGAGAAGACGTTCGCCGGCGAGATCATCATCGGTGTCGCGCTCGCGAGCGCGGCGATGCCCGTCGGCGCGGCGAGTGGGCTCTCCGCATCCGCGATCGGCGTGTGCTTCGTCGCGTGGAGCGCGCAGCTCGCGGTGTCGACCGTCGCCGTGCGTGCGCTCGTCGCTCGTCGCCGCGCGTGGCCGACGTGGCTCGTCGTCGCCGGCGCGCTCGGTCTTGCCGCGCTCGTGAGCCCCTGGGTCGTGCTCGCGATCGTCCCTACGTGCATCGTATGCCTCGCCGTCGCGCTCTCCTCTCTCACGGCACGCTCGATTCGCGCGCTCGGAATTTCGCTCGCGGTCGCGATGACGCTCTCGGGCGCCGTCCTCGCGTACGGAGCGCGCTCGTGACGAGCACGGTGGGTCCGATCGAAGCGCTCATGACCGCCGACCACGCGCGCCTCGACGCGCTCCTTCGCACGGCAACCGCGGACGACGCGATCGACCTCGCGACCTTCGAAGAGTTTCGCGAGGGATTGCTACGCCACATCGGCATGGAGGAAAAAATCTTGGTGCCGATGCTCCGCGATCGCGGCGCGCCTTTCGTGCACGCGCGCGAGCTCCGTCGCGACCATGGCGAGATCGCCAAACGCCTCGTCCCGACACCCACGATCGCGGCATGCGAAGCGCTGCGCCAATTGCTCTCCGTGCACAACGCGATCGAAGAAGGCGCGAGCGGGCTCTACGCGAAGTGCGACGAAGTCGCGGGAGCCGACGCGGAAACCATCGCGTTGGCGCTTCGCGGCGCGCCGCGCGTTCCTCTCGCGCCGCACTACGACGGCCCGCTCATCAAACGCTGACGCGCGGAGAATTCGCCACGCTGCAAGCCTTGCGGCCGCGAGCCGTCCGGCGCTGCGGAAATCCGGGCGCGCAAGCGTGGAACGGCGCTTGAAATGCGAATCCCGAGTCATGATCTCATCGCCGCGCATGCTCGTGATTCACGACGCCGACAAAGGAGTCGGCACCGCGACGATCGACTGCCATAAGCGCAACGTGCGCATACCCGTCCTCGCGTGCGAGGCGTGCGCTCATTGCATTCATTCGTCACGTCCTTCCGATCCGAAGGCTTGGCTCATCGTGTGCGCGTCATGACGACCGAAACGCTCGGCGTAATGCCCATCTCCCACATCTTCGGCAAGGTGGCGCGGTGGACGCTGGCGGTTGCGGCGGTCGTCGCTGTCGCGCTCGTCGTCTGGCGTACTTGGGAAAGAGCCAGACGGCGCACGCCGAGTATCACACCGCGAAGGTCGATCGCGGCTCCATCGCGGCGAAGGTCACGGCGACGGGCACGCTCTCCGCGCTCGTCACCGTCAACGTCGGCAGCCAGGTGTCGGGCGCATCGAGACGCTCGGCGCCGACTTCGAGTCGACGGTGAAGAAGGGCCAGGTCATCGCGACGATCGAGCCGTCGCTGTTCCGCGCCGCGGTCGCGCAAGCGCGCGCCAACTACGTCGCGGCGCACGCGGCGGTCGACAAGGCGCAGGCGCAAACGACGCTCGCCGCGCGCAGCTCGATGCGCGCCACGCGCTAATCGCGAAGCCTCATCGTCGCGCAGCGGACTTCGACGCCGCGGAGGCCGACGCTCGACGTCGCCAACGCCGACAGCTCGCCGCGCGCAGGCGAACGTCGCGCAAGCGAAGGCCGCGCTCGATCAAGCCGAGCTCAACCTCCACTACACGACGATCGTCTCGCCGATCGACGGCGTCGTGATCTCGCGCAACGTCGACGTCGGCCAGACGGTCGCCGCCGCGCTCCAAGCGCCGACGCTGTTCACGATCGCGCAGGATCTCACGCGCATGCAGGTCGACACGAACGTCGCCGAGGCGCGACGTCGGCAAGATCCGCGCGGGCATGCCCGTGAGCTTCACGCGTCGACGCGTACCCGCGGCGCGCGTTTCAGGGCACGGTGCGCCAGGTGCGCGACAACGCGCAGACGCTCCAGAACGTCGTCACGTACGACGCGGTGATCGACGTCGACAACCACGAGCACCTGCTGAAGCCGGGCATGACCGCGAGCGTGACGTTCGTCTACGCGGACGCGCGACGACGTCGCTGCGCGTGCCGAACGCGGCGCTGCGCTTCAAGCCCGACGCGAGCGACGCTCGCGCTGATGAAGCATCGGCGCGCGCCGGCCGCGCGCAGCGCGATCAACGCATCGTGTGGATGCTCGCGCGACGGGAGCGCCGACGCCGATCGTCGTCGACATCGGCGATCAGCGACGGCTCGTACACCGAGGTCGCTCGGCGGCGACCTCCACGCGGGCGACGACGTCGATCATCGAGGCCAGCCGCGACGAGCGGCGAAGAGGCGCCGTGATCGACGCGCGCCGCTCGATCGTCGCCGAGCACCTCGTCAAATCGTACACCTCGGTGGCGAGCGAGCTTGCGCGCGCTCGACGACGTGAGCCTCACGATCGAGCGCGGGGAGTTCGTCGCGATCATGGGCGCGTCGGGCTCGGGCAAGTCGACGCTGATGAACATCCTCGGCTGCCTCGATCGGCCGACGAGCGGGCGCTACGTCCTCGCCGGGTCGCGAGGTCTCGCGCCTCGGACGCGAGCGAGCTCGCCGAGGTGCGCAACCGCCTCCTCGGCTTCGTCTTCCAGAGCTTCAACCTGCTCCCGCGCACGAGCGCGCTCGAGAACGTCGAGCTCCCGCTGGTCTACGCGGGTCTCGGGCGCGAACGAGCGCGCGCGCGCGCGCGCGCGTCGCGCTCGAACGCGTCGGGCTCGGCGATCGCTGCAACATCACCCGTCGCAGCTCTCCGGCGGACAGCAGCAGCGCGTCGCGATCGCGCGCGCGATCGTGAACCAGCCGACGCTCATGCTCGCCGACGAGCCCACCGGCAACCTCGACTCGAAGACGAGCGCGAGCGTGATGGCGCTCTTTCAGGAGCTCTGGCACGAAGGCCTCACGATCGTGTACGTGACGCACGAGCCGGACGTCGCCGCGTACGCGTCGCGCGTCATCGTCGTGCGCGACGGCAACATCCTCTCCGACACTCCGCGCACACCACAGCATCGACGCCCCCAAGGCCGCGTGAACGCATGAATGTCGTGCAGACCTTCCCGCTCGCGCTGCGCGCGCTCATGCGCAACAAGAGTGCGCTCGCTTCTCACGACGCTCGGCATCGTGATCGGCGTCGCGTCGGTCATCTCGATGGTCGCGGTCGGCGAAGGCGCCAAGTCGCGCGTCGAGAGCGTGTTCGCCGCGATGGGCACGAACATGCTCATCGTGCTCTCCGGCTCCACGACGAGCGGCGGCGTCATGCGGCGGATTCGGGTCGATGCCGACGCTCACGTGGGACGACCTCGCGGCGATTCGCACGCAAGCAAGCGCGGTCGCCGCGTCGCCGCGCCCGTCCTCAGCGCACGCGTCACGATCGTGTCGGACGAAGCAAACTGGACGACGGGCGTGGTCGGCACCATCGCCCGAGTATCTTCGGCATCCGCGCGTGGCGCATCGCGCGCGGCGCGCCGATCACGCGCGAAGACGTCGAGGGCGGCGCGAAGGTCGATCGTGCTCGGGCAGACGACGTCCGACACGCTCTTCGGCGCAGGCGTCGATCCACTCGGCCGCTCCGTGCGCATCCGCTCCGTTCCGTTTCAAGTCGTCGGCGTGCTCGAGCGCAAAGGACAATCGCCGTGGGCACAGGACTACGACGACACCGCGATGGTCCCCGTGACCGCGTTCCAGACGAAGATTCAAGGCGGCCTGCAGAAGTTCATCGGTGGCGCCATCATCGTCAGCGCGACGTCGTCGACCGACACGACGCGCGCGCAGAACCAAATCAAAGGCATCCTCCGCGATCGTCACCACATCGCGAACGCCACCGACGACGACTTTTCGATCCGCAACCTCACCGAGATCGCCAACGCGCAACAGCAAGGCACGAAGGCGCTCACGGGCTGCTCGCCGCGGTCGCCGTCGTCTCGCTCCTCGTCGGCGGCATCGGCATCATGAACATCATGCTCGTGAGCGTCACCGAACGAACTCGCGAGATCGGCGTGCGCATGGCAGTCGGCGCGAAGCCATGGCAAGTCCTCGCGCAGTTCCTCGTCGAGGCGATGTCGCTCTCGATGACCGGCGGGCTCTTGGGAATCGCGCTCGGGCTCGGCGCGGCGCGCGTCGTCGCGTCGAAGTTCGGCTGGCCGTTCGCAACGCGCGTCGACATGGTGTTCATCGCGTTCGGGTTCAGCGTGCTCGTCGGCGTCGCCTTCGGGCTTTACCCCGCGCGCAAAGCATCACGGCTCGATCCCATCGAGGCGTTGCGTTACGAGTGAACCGTGACGACACTGGGCCTGTCTACCGCCGAAGCCGCAGCAAAGCTCGCGGAGATCGGACCGAACGATCCAGCGCCAAAGCACGAGCGCTCCGCGTTCGTCGCGTTCCTTGCGCTGTTCGCGAATCCGCTCGTCTTGATCTTGCTGTTCGCGGCCGGCACATCGGCGTTTCTCGGCGACGCGGTCGGTGCGACGATCATCGTCGTCGTCGTCACGCTCGGCGTGGTCATCAGCTTCGTGCAGACGTATCGCTCGCAGAAATCCGCAGCGGCGTTGCGCGAACGCGTCGCGCCGACGGCAACGGTCGTTCGTGACGGTGAGCCGCGCGAGATTCCGCAGCGCGACGTCGTTCCAGGCGATGTCGTGCGGCTCGCGGCGGGCGATCTCGTCCCCGCGGACGCGAAGCTCACTGGAGCGCGCGACCTTCACCTGCAAGAAGCCGCGCTGACGGGCGAGTCTTTTCCAACGGAGAAGAACGCAGGCGACGAAGTATTGCTCGGGACGTCCGTCGTCAGCGGCACCGGCGAGGCGCTCATCACCGCGACGGGCGCGACGACGAAATTCGGCGAGCTCGCTGCGCGCCTCGCCGCACCGCCGCCGCTGACGGAGTTCGATCGCGGCATCCGCCAATTCGGTTTCTTGATCATGCGCGCGGTGTTCGTGCTCGTGCTCTTCATCGTCGTCGTCGACGTCGCGCTGCATCGCGACGCCATGCAGTCGCTTCTCTTCGCAGTGGCGCTCGCCGTCGGGCTCACGCCGGAGTTCTTGCCGATGATCACTTCGGTGACGCTCGCGAAGGCCGCGGTCGCGCTCGCGCACGAGAAGGTGATCGTGAAACAGCTTTCGGCGATGCAGAACCTCGGCGGCATCGACGTGCTTTGCAGCGACAAAACCGGGACGCTGACGACGGGACAGATGTCGGTCGTGCGATCGACGAACCCCTTCGGCGAAGACTCGCCGCGCACCGCGGAGCTCGCCGCGCTCAACTCGGCGTTCGAGACCGGCATTCGAAGCCCGCTCGATGCCGCGCTGCTCGCGCACGAAGCGCACGCGGCGGAGGGCTGGGAGAAGTGCGACGAGATTCCGTTCGACTTCGAGCGGCGGCGCGTGTCGATCGTCGCGCGGCGCGAAGGCAAGCACGTGCTCGTCACGAAGGGCGGCGCCGAAGCGATCCTCGAGCTTTCGAAATTGTCCGACGACGAACGCGCGAAGGCGCACGCGACGTATATCGCGCTCCAAAACCAAGGCCATCGCGTCCTCGCGGTCGCGTCGCGCGAGGTCGACGTACGCGACGCATACGGAAAAACGGACGAGTGCGATCTCGATCTCGCCGGGTTCGTCGCGTTCGCCGACCCACCGCGAGAGGACGCCAAGACGGCCGTCGCCGCGCTCGCCGCAGACGGCGTGCGCATCATCGTGCTCACGGGCGACAGCGAGATCGTCACGCGTCACATCTGCGAGATCGTCGGCATCGACGCGAGCGAGATTCGCCTCGGCGATGACGTCGCGCGCATGACCGCGAACGCGCTCGAGCACACCGCCGAGCGCGTGAGCGTCTTCGCGCGCGTTTCACCCGCGCAGAAGAACCAAATCGTGCTCGCGCTGATGAAGCGCCGTCACGTCGTCGGATATCTCGGCGATGGCATCAACGACGCGCCGTCCCTCCATGCGGCTGACGTCGGCATCTCGGTCGCAAACGCCGTCGATGTCGCGCGCGCGGCGGCGGGCGTCATCTTGCTCGAGCCGGGCCTCCGCGTTCTTCACGTCGGGATCGTCCACGGCCGCCGCGCGTTTGGCAACGTGACCAAGTATCTGCTCATGGGCACGAGCTCGAACTTCGGCAACATGCTCAGCATGGCGGGCGCGACGCTCGTGCTCCCGTTCTTGCCGATGCTCCCGACGCAAATCCTCCTCAACAATCTCCTCTACGACGTCTCGCAAGTGACGATTCCAACGGACCGCGTCGACGAGAGCTACTTGCGACGCCCGCAGCGTTGGGACATCCGGTTCATTCGGCGCTTCATGCTCATCATCGGACCGGTGAGCTCGGCGTACGACTTTCTCACGTTCTTCGTCTTGCTCCGCGTGTTCCACGCGTCCGAACGGCTCTTTCACACCGGCTGGTTCGTCGAATCGATCGCGACGCAGACGCTCGTCATCTTCGTGATTCGCACGTTCAAGAGCCCGCTTCGCAGCAGGCCCAGCGTGGGGCTCATGGTGACGACGCTCGCGGTGGTCGCGGTCGCGTGCATTCTTCCGATGACGCCCATCGCACCGCTGCTCGGATTCGACCCGCTGCCCGCGACGTATTTCGCGTTCCTCTTGGTCGCGACGCTGACGTACCTCGCGCTCGTCGAGGTCGTGAAGCGTTTGGTGATCACCCGCGGGTGGTCAACACGGGGATCGGCGACAAGCGAACGACCTTCTCCGCGACGCTCCCAATGAGCGCGCGTGTCACGCCGCGCCGGCCGTGCGTGCCGAGCACGACGAGCTCGGCCTTCGTCTCTTTTGCGACGGAGAGGATTTGCTCCGCGGCCGCGCCCTGTACCAGCACGCTCGTCGTCTTCGGCCACACGGCCTTCGCTTCGGCGAGCGCGCCCTTCAACGCTTCGCGCGCGCCCTCCTCGATCGGCGTGAGCATGTCCGCGGGCGTGAACGCGATCCCCGTGTAGACGTACGCGGGCACGTCGTACGCGTGAACGAGCGTCACGTCGGAGTCGAAGCGTCGCGCGATCTCGAGACCGAGCGCGACCGCGCGCGAGGAGAAGTCGCTGAAGTCGGTGGCGATGAGGATTCGTTGGAACATGCGTCGATCCGGTGCAAGAAGCAGGCGCACCGGTTTCGTGCGATGTGACGCGGATGGCTCGCGCTCGCCGGAACTAGCGACATGCACTTCCTGCACTCGATCGCAAGGAATGCAGCGTCGCTCGTCGCGAAGAGCTGATGTTGCTGCGAGCCGCGCGGCAAACATCTTGCAAAGCTTCGAGTCATGGACCTTCCGAAGCGCATCCTCGTTGCCACTGATTTCAGCGATCCATCCAACGCGGCGCTCGACTACGCCATCGCGCTCGCCAAAGCGCTTGGTGCGAAGATCACGCTCGCGCACGTCTACGAGCTCCCCGTCTACGGTTTTCCGAGCGGCGCGATGGTCGCGACGGCCGAGTTCGCCGCGCAGATCATGACGAGCGCACAAGAAGCTGCGTCGGCTGCGTGCGAGAAGCGCAAGGACGTCGGCGTCGAGATCACGCCCGTCGTGCGCGAAGGATCGACGTGGGAAGAGGTTCATCGCATCGCCGATGAGGTCTCGGCGGATTTGATCGTCATCGGTACGCACGGCAGGCGTGGCATCTCGCATGCGCTGCTCGGAAGCGTCGCGGAGAAGATTGTCCGCACGGCAACTCGTCCGGTCCTCACCGTACACGCTGCATCCCAGGGCAAGTGATGTCATGGACCGCGCTCGTGCGCTGATTCTCGTCGTCGATGACGACGTCCGCTCGGCGCGGAAGCTTGCCCAAATGCTTCGCGAGGATGGCTTCGACGTGGAGGTCGTTGGAGACGGCGCGGCAGCCATCGCGCGCCTCTCGCGCAACCACCTCCCCGCGGTGCTCGTCACGGATTTGCACATGCCGAGCGCCGACGGCGCCGCCGTCGCCAAGTACGCGCGATCGCGCAAGTGCAACATCCCCGTCATCCTCGTCACCGGTTATCCCCACCAAGCAGGCCGTCTCGACGATCTCGACCCCAAGCCCATCGTGTTCACGAAGCCGCTCGTCTACGATGACCTCAGTAGGGTCATTCGTGATGCCTCTCGAGAAGCGAGTCGCTGAGTTGCGCACCTACGTCGGGTTCGACGCAGACGATGCCTCGCGCCTCGAGATCATCCGGGAAGCGCTCGCGCCGGATTTCCCGCGCATCGCGCAACGCTTCTACGACAAGATCCGCGAGCACGAAGAGGCGCACGCGATCTTCACGGGCGAGGATCAAATCGCGAGGCTGCAGACGTCGCTGCAAGCTTGGTTGCATCGGCTCTTCGGCGGCACCTACGACGCCGAGTATTACGCGCGCACGGTGCGCATCGGCGAGGTTCACGTCCGGGTCGGTCTCCCGCAGAGATACATGTTCGGCGCGATGGCGCTCATTCGACTCGACCTCATTCGGCTGATCGAGGAGCGCGCACTACCCGCGCACGCTGCCGCGACGAAAGCCGCGCTGAACAAAGCGATCGACATCGAGCTCGCCATCATGCTCGAGGCCTATCGCGATGCGTACGTCGCGCGCATCGAACGCAAGCTCGCGCTCGAGCGTGAGGCGCTCGCCGCGTCGCTCGCCGTCACGGAGCGGCGCTACGCGGCCGCGGTCGAGCTCACGCACGATCTCATCGTCGGTCTCGATGGCAACGGCGACATCCGGCTCTTCAACTCGGGCGCGGAGCTCGTCACGGGCTATGGCCGCGAAGAGGTCATCGGTCGCTCGTTCGTCGAGACGATCCTCGGGGAAGAGTCGCGCGCCCTTTGCGCGCGCGTGCTCGCGGATCCCGCGGCCGCGCGGCATTTCGATTCGTTCGTTACGACGCGCTCGGGCAAGCTTCGCGACGTGCGGTGGGAGACCGCGCGCACCGACGCAGGCGACGTGAAGATATTCTTCGATCGGCCACGACGACACCGAAGAGAAATCGCTCGCCGAGCGCTCGCGGCAGTCCGAGAAGCTCGCCGCGATCGGAACGCTCGCCGCGGGCCTCGCGCACGAGATTCGAAATCCGCTCAACGGCGCGCAGCTCCATGTCGCCTACCTCGAGCGAACGTTGAAGAGACAACACGCGGACGCCGACACGATGGAAGCGGTCACCGTCGTCGGCGAGGAGATCAAACGGCTCGCCGCGCTCGTCTCCGAGTTCCTCGATTTCGCCCGGCCCAAGCCGCTCGCGCGCAACGTCGCCTCGCTCGGCGCGCTGGTCGAGCGCGTCGCGCAGCTCGTCGTCAACGAAGCCAAGGACGCGCACATCGAAGTCGCGCGGGATCTGCCGTCGAAGGACATCCTCGCATCGATCGACGCGTCGAAGATCGAACAGGTGCTGCTCAACCTCGCGCGCAACGCGATCGAAGCGCTCGCACCGACTGGCGGCCACGTCACGCTGCGCCTGCGGCGTCAGCCAAAACGAGCGCTGCTCGAAGTGGAAGACGATGGCCCGGGGCTACCCAGCGACGACGCGCCGATCTTCGACGCGTTCTACTCGACCAAGCCCCAAGGCACCGGTTTGGGCCTCGCAATCACGCACCGCATCGTCACCGATCATGGGGGTAGTATCCAAGCTGACAGCCGACCGGGTCGCACTGTATTCCGCGTCGCGCTACCACTCGATGGAGACTGATCGATGACCGAACAGAAGAACATCCGCGTGCTCGTCGTCGACGACGAACCTGCTGCGCGCGCGGGCCTCGAGAAATTGCTTCGCGGAGAGGGTTACGCGGTGGACGCGGCCGATGACGGCACGTCCGGCCTCGCGGCAGCCACCGAGCATCCGCCCGATGTCGTCGTCACCGATCTGAAAATGCCGAAGATGGACGGCATCGAGCTCGTGAAGAAGCTCCACGAGCATCGATCCGAGCGTGCCGGTGATCGTCGCGACGGCGTTCGGCGACGTGTCGAGCGCCGTTCACGCGATGCGCGCGGGCGCCCAGGACTACCTCACGAAGCCGATCGACTTCGATGCGCTCGTCGTCGCGATCGAGCGCGCGATCGAGCGTCGCGAACTTGCGCGTCGAGACGGAGAACCTCAGGCGGCAGCTGCGCGAGCGCGACGGCGAAGGCCTCCGCGGGCTCATCGGCGCGAGCGCGCGCGATGCAGAAGGTCTATCGCGTCGCGCGCCAAGTCGCCGCGTCACGCGCGACGGTGCTCATCACGGGCGAGAGCGGAACCGGCAAAGGCGAGCTCGCGCGCGCGATCCACAGCGCTCGGCCCGCGCGCCGACAAACCGTTCGTCGCGCTGCATTGCGCGTCGCTCGCGGAGTCGCTCCTCGAGAGCGAGCTCTTCGGTCACGAAAAGGGATCGTTCACGGGCGCCGACAAGCGACGCATCGGCCGCTTCGAGCAAGCCGATGGCGGAACGCTCTTCCTCGACGAGGTCGGCGAGATCCCGATCGCTCACGCAAGTGAAGCTCCTTCGCGTGCTCCAGGAGCGCACGTTCGAGCGCGTCGGCGGCAACGAGTCCGATCAAGTCGACGTGCGCGTGATCGCGGCGACCAACCGCGATCTCGCCGAAGACGTGCGCGAAGGACGCTTCCGCGAAGACCTCTACTATCGCCTCAACGTCGTGAACATCGAGATGCCGCCGCTTCGCGTGCGCGGCGGAGACGTGATCGTCCTCGCGAACCACTTCTTGCGCAAATTCGCCGACGAGAATCACAAACGCGGTCGAGGGCTTCACGGACAAGCGCGCACGAAGATCATGGCGCATCGCTGGCCGGGCAACGTGCGCGCGCTCGAGAACGCGATCGAGCGCGCCGTCGTGCTCTGCGAAGGCACCGGTCTCGACGCCGACGATCTCCCGTTCGAGGCTGCGACCGAATCGCACGGCGCGGTGCGCATCCCCGGCGCGACGATGGCGGAGGTCGAGCGCCACGCGATCCTCGACGATCGCTCGATGCGTGCGGCGGCTCGACCACGAAGGCCGCCGAGATCCTCGACATCAGCGTCCGCACGATTCAGTACCGCCTGCACGAGTACGGCGTCGCCAAAAAGTAGGCGCGCAGCTTTTGCAATCGCGCGCAATCGGCGCGTGGCGTGCTCACGGTCGACCGCTCGATCTGCGACGTTTTGTGTGGCACGCGCATCGCAATATCGCGGGCATGGCCCATACACCCACTGTTGTGTTCGTTGGGATCGAGCCCACGGACACCCTCCGTCAATACACACTCGGAAAAATCGGAGCAGTTCTCAACTCGGACGTTCGCGGATGCCGCATCGTTCTCGAAGCGCAAAACCACGCACACGCTGGCGCGCGCTTCCGCGCGAAGGTCGAGATCGACACGCCGCACCGGACGATCGTCGTCGGATCGCGCGGCGAGGCTTTCGGTGATCTCTACGCCGCCATTGACGACGCCGCCGACGACGCAAAGCGCTCTCTCCGCGAGCACCACCGGCGCTCGCGCGAGCAAAAAAGGGCGGTGTGATCATGGCGACACGCGCAGAGAAGTTCCGCGCTGAATCGCAACGTCACGCGTCGGCGAAGTCGAAGAAGCAGCTCGCCGAGCACGAGACGAAGAAGAGCCGCAAGAAGCGCTCGGAGCACGCACACACGAACGAGCACGCGAAGAAGAAGGCGACGTACGCGCTCGAAGCGCGCTCGAAGAAAGGGGTCGCGTCGCGCAAGTCGACGCGTGGCGGCGCCAACCACGCGCGCTCGGACACGAAGGCGATCGGCAAGATGGAACGCGCGGGCTCGGCATCGGACGCGCGGTATCGGCGCGGGAAATGACGCCGCCGCGCATCGTGGTCACCGGAGGACCCGGCGCGGGCAAGACGGCGGTGCTCGAAATCGCGCGTCGTCACTTCGGCGCGCACGTCGAGGTCCTCCACGAGGCCGCGTCGATCGTCTTCGGCGGAGGCTTCCCGAGACACACGGATGCTCCGCGTCGCGCGGCCGCGCAGCGCGCGATCTATCACGTGCAGGACGAGCTCGAACGCGTCGCCTTCGCGACTCCCGGCGCGGAGGTGGTGCTCTGTGATCGCGGCACGCTGGACACGCTCGCGTATTGGCCGGGCTCGGCCCAATCGTTCTACGACGATCTCCACACGTCGCTCGCCGCCGAGCTCGCGCGGTACGAGGTCGTCATCCACTTGCGAACGCCGTCGCGCAAGAACGGCTACCACAAGGACGCGCTGCGCATCGAAGCGGCGAAAGAGGCCGAGGCGATCGACGAGCGACTGCTCGAAGTGTGGAAGACTCATCCTCGTCGCGTGATCATCGGCAGCACGTCGGATTTTCTCGAGAAGGTGCACCGCACGCTCGAGGTGATTCGCGATCTCCTGCCGCCCGACTGTCGCGACTGATGACCGCAATCCGTGCTCACCACCCTCTCTCATCACCTCGCGCTTCGGCCCCTCGACGAGGACGACGCTCGATGAAACGCAGCAGGCACGCTCTGCTTGGCTTTGCCGTTTCGTCGCTGAACGACGCCGATCATGCGCACGTCCGCAATCACTGCGCGTGCAGCCACTCACATTGAGGGAATCCGTAAGCAACTACGCGCGGCACGAACCTCGCAACGTGGTGGCGTATGAGCAACCACACACCTACGCCTCGTACGGTCATCCTGGCAGCCATCGACGCTTCACCCGCAGGTCCGATCGTCGCTGCGGCTGGTGCGTACTTCGCGCAGCTCCCGAATGCGGAGCTTCACCTCGTCCACGTCGTCGAGGTTCCCAACGCGAAGCACCTCACTGCGCAGCTCGAAGAAGGACGCAACGTCCTCGAGCGCGCGTCGCAAGGTTTCGCCGTTCCTCCGACGCTGCACATCGCGGCGGGCGCCCCTCAAACGGAGATTCTCCAGGTCGCAGCAAACCTCGGAGCCGACTTGCTCGTGCTCGGCACGCAGGAGCTCAGCTCGATCGAGCGACTGCTTCTCGGCTCGGTCGTCGAGGTCGTCGCGCGACGCGCGTGTTGCCCGGTCTACATCGTCCGTCGCAAGGACTACGACCACAAGGCAGTACCTGAAATCGAGAAGCCGTGTCCTGACTGCGTCGCGCGTCAGAACGAAACACACGGCACGGAACTTTGGTGCACCCGGCACAGCCAACGCCACGTTCACGGCCGTCTCCATTATGAGCTGCCGCAAACGTTCGCTGTCGGCTCGATGAACGTTCGGCCGGATGCGTGATTGGAGTTGTCGTCATGAAAAAGCGATTGAACAGAACCCAAGAGCGAACCTTGATGGAGCTCACGGGCGCTGTCGCCGGTGCGAGCGTCGGAGCGGTCGCTGGACCACCCGGCATCCTCACGGGAGCAGTGCTCGGCGGCGCGCTCGGTGCCGTCATGGGCTACGCGCTCGACAACGAAGACGAGCGCAAGAGTCAGCACGATCGACAGCTCGATCGCGACATCGGCGTGACCGAGGGCGACCTCGGCGCCGCACCGCCCAATCAGCCGCCCGCGCGCATCGGGGCATTCTCGGGCGCGTCGTCCGGTGGCGGGGCCTCTCCCAGCCAACCTCCGAGCGAAGGACCGATGCAGGGCCCCGTCAAACAGTGATGTACAAGAAGGAATGGGTTGGCGACGAACGACGTTTCTCGCCGTCCTCGCTTGCGCGGCTCTGACCACGAGCCGCGCGAGCGCCGTCGACCCTTTCGAGATTCAAGTCTACGACGGCACGGCGAACCCGAAGGGCTCGCTCGGTCTCGAAGCGCACCTCAACTCGGTGATCCGCGGCACGAAGACCGCCGATGCGCCCGAGCTTCCGCAAAACCATCAGTCGCACTTCACGCTCGAGCCCTCGTATGGGCTCTTCTCGTTTTGGGAGCTCGGCGCATACTTGCAGACTGCAATCACCGGCGACGGTGCGTTCGACTACGCGGGCGCGAAGCTCCGCTCGAAATTCGTCACGCCGCCGAAGTGGAACGCGCACCTGAGGCTCGGGCTGAACCTCGAGCTCTCGCTCTTGCCGACGGCGTTCGACATCGACGAGTGGGGCACGGAGTTTCGGCCCATCGTCGCGTGGGAGAACGAGCGCTTCGAATTCGTCGTGAACCCCATCATCGGCGTGCCGCTCGCGGGGCCGGGATGGCACGAGGGTCCGACGTTCGAGCCGTGCGCGATGGCGCTCTACAAGTTCGGCGAGCGCGTCTCGATTGGCTTCGAGTACTACGGCGACATCGGGCCGATCGCGGATCCTCTGCCGATCGCGAAGCAGCAGCATTACCTCTACGAAGTGACGAACGTGCTCGCGGTGAAGAGCTTCGAGCTCAACATCGGCTTCGGCGAAGGGCTCACGTCCGCGAGCAACGCGTTCGTCGCGAAGGTCATCGTCGGGTACACGTGGGACTTCGCGAAAACGAAGCGCTAGCGCAATCCGCGTCACGTGTGCACATTGGCTGAATGCGTTTGCCCGTCGTTTATCTTCCGCACGGTGGCGGTCCGTGGCCCTTCGTCGACATGGGAATGGACCCGCGCGAAAAACAAAGTCTGACGACGTACCTCGAGTCGCTGCGCTCGATCACGAAGACGCCGCCCAAGGCGCTCCTCGTCGTGTCGGCGCATTGGGAAGAAGCGGTGCCAACGGTGATGACGTCGCCTCACCCGCCGATGCTCTACGACTATTACGGATTCCCGCCGTCGTCGTACACGCTCACGTGGCCCGCGCCGGGCGATCCGAAGCTCGCGGCGCGCGTGCGCGAGCTCTTGTCGGCCAGCGGATTCGAGTCGGGCGAGAACGACGAGCGCGGCTTCGATCACGGCACGTTCGTTCCGCTCAAGCTGACGTATCCGGACGCGAACGTTCCCACGATCCAATTGTCGCTCATGCGCTCGCTCGACGCGGGCGAGCACGTTCGCATGGGCCGCGCGCTCGCACCGCTGCGCGACGAGGACGTGCTCATCGTCGGGAGCGGCATGTCCTATCACAACATGCGCGGCTTTCGCGGTGGGACGGGTAGCGCGGCGTCCGAGGTGTTCGACGCGTGGATCCAAGACACCGTCACGCGCGACGCGAGCGAGCGCGACGCGCGACTCGGCGAGTGGACCGCCGCGCCGCGCGCGCGCGAGGTGCATCCGCGCGAAGAGCATCTCTTGCCGCTCATGGTCGCCGCGGGCGCCGCGGGAAGCGATCGCGGAAGCGTGGCTTATAGCGACGTGTTCATGGGCGTGCGCATTTCCGGGGTGCACTTCGGTTGAGGCGTTATCCTGAGCGCAATGCCGAGCAAGCGCCCGAGCAAGAAACCGAGCAAGAAGCCGAGCAAGAAACCGAAGCGTTCGACGATCAACGTCGATCGCGACTGGCTCATGCCCGACCTTCCTCCGCTTCCGAAGCTTCCACCGCTTCCCAACAACATCCGTCGCGGCGAGACGATCGACGTGAAGCTCGAGTGGCTCGAGGAAGAGCCGCCGCCGAAGACGCGGAAGAAGCTTCCGCCGCCGATCCCGCGCGAAGAGCCGGATGATCCGCCGCGCTCCAGGCCCTCACGCCGCCCCTCGAAGAAGCCCGCGCGTTAGCGTTCCTCGGAAAACACGCGCGTGAACGTGCGCGGCGTTTTCTTCGTGCGCATGCACTTCGTCTTCGCGCTCATGTAGCAAGCGGAGAACGCGCGGCGCGTGTGCTCGGTGCGGTTCACGCCCGAGCGGTGCCACGCGAGGTTGTGGAGCACGATCACGTCGCCTGCGCGCGCGGGAACGCGAACGACGTCACGCTCCGCGCTCGACGCGCTCACGTGCGGCTCGGGCACGACGCCGCCGAGCGGCGTGACGAGCCCGCGCGCGTGCGAACCGGGAAACACCTCGACGCATCCCGCTTCGATCGGCGCGTCGTCGAGCGCGGTCCAGATTTCGAATCAGCGGATCGCGATCGAGCCCCCAGAATTTTCCCGCGTCTTGATGCCACGGGAGCGTCGTGCCGCCGCGCGCGGCCTTCGTCATCAAGATGGCGCGGTAGAGCGTGATGTCGTCTTCGATGACGCCGCGGACGATGCGCTCGAAGAACGGATTTTCGACCCACGCGCGAAAGACGGGGTCGCGCTCGAGCTTCTCGATCTTGCGATAATTGTCGGACGGTCCTTCCCAACCATTTCCCGAACTCGAGATCGCGATAGTTGCCAGTCGTCGTGTCGAGCTGGAAGAACATCCCTTCGTGCACGACGCGGCCGTGCATGATGTCGTCGGCGCGCGCGCGCAGGGCGTCGAGCGTCGCGGGTGGAACGACGTTCTCGACGTGCGCGAAGCCGCGCTCGCGATACGCGGCGACGATGGGCCCTATGTCTCGGGCGTCAGCGTGCATAGCTCGCGGTGGTGCCGGTGAGATCGCGGTGGACGGCGTCGATGGCGGCGAGCGTTTCGTCGCCGAGCGTGATCGCGCATGCGTCGATCGCGGCGTCGAGGTGCGAGACGACGCCGGGCCCGACGAGGATCGAATCGACGCCCTTCTTATGCGCGAGCCACGCGTACGCCATCGCGACGAGCGTGACGTTCGCGCGCGCGGCGATTTTCGCGAGCTCGCTGGTCGCGCGAAAGAACGCATCGGACCAGTAGCGCCCGCGGTAGAGCGCGTTCTTCTCGAAGCGCGATCCCGCGAGCGTGGATCCTTTCGGATCGTGTCGCCCGCTGAGGAGCCCGCCGGCGAGCGGGTTGTACACCGTCGTGTGAATCGGGTGGCGCGCGGTGAATTTGAAGTATTCGATCTCGAGCTGCCGAACGAGCATGTTGTACATCTGTTGCGAGATGATTGGCCGCGGCATTCCCGTGCGATCCGCGATCGCGAACATTTCGAGGATCTGCCACGAGGCGAAATTCGAAACGCCCCACGCGAGCGCCTTCTTCGATTCGAGGACGCGCGACATCGCTTCGAGCGTGGCCTCGATGGGCGTGTCGTAGTCGGGGACGTGCAAGTAGTAGATGTCGACGCGATCCGTGCCGAGGCGTTCGAGGCTCTCGTCGATCGAGGCGAGCACGCGTGCGGGTGACAGCCCCTCCGGTTTTCCCGCGGTGCGACCGAATCCGACTTTGGTCGCGATGGTGCACTCGTCGCGACGCTTGGCGAGCGCGCGCCCGAGGATTCGCTCCGACTCGCCATCGACGTACGCGTTGGCCGTGTCGAACGCGCGAACGCCGCGCTCGATGGCGCGCGCCACGATGTTCTTCGCCTCCGGCTCTGGCGTGCGCTTGCCGAAGTTCATCGTGCCGATCGCAATCGGAGGCGCTTTCGTCATGCGCGCAGTCTAATATGGACTCCGTGACTCGCGAGGAAGTCTGGAAGCACGTCGCCGAATCGCTGCGTCCGAATTTCGGGCGGCTCCTCGACGTGCGCGACGTGCGGCGCGTTCGCCGCGTTGCGGGAGACGCGTGGGTCGTCACGGTCGTGCTCGCCGCGCCGTCCGGGGATTTGCATGTCGCCGACGTGACGGTGGACGCGGCGGGCACGATGAGCCCGACACTCGCGGCCGATCACGTCATCGAAGCGATCCGCGCGGCAAAGCGCGTCTCGCTCGCACCACCGCCCGACGAGCTCGGCGATTTCGGCGACGCGGGCGACGACGAAGACGGCGCGCTCGACATGCTCGGCGAGATGGAGGAACCGATCGAGTCGCGCGTGGCCGCGGCCGTCGCGCGCGGCGATGCGCAGTCGCTCCGCGAAGCGCGTGATCTCCTTCCGCGACTCCTGACGGAGCACGATCGGCGCGGCGCGACGCTCTTCACGATGGCCGAGGTCGAGGTGAAGCTCGGCGAGAAAATGCTCGCGCGTGGTTACCTCGAAGCCGCCGCGCGCGAGTTCGCGGATCGATTCGATCTCGCCGCGCTCGAAAAGGCCGCCGCGCTCTCGCTCGAGCTCCGCGGCAAGGACGACTTCGCCGGCTCGCCCGTCCACGTTCTCCTCGAGCAAAGCCGCGCGCGACTCAGCCCGATGTCCGATTTGTTCGAAGCGCGCAGCTTCGCTGGCCTCTCACCGGCGCTGCGCGACGCGCTCGCGAAGCACGTCGAGCTTCGCACGCTCGCGCCCGGCGAGACGCTCGTCAGCGAAGGCGATGCATCGCGGCACATCTACGTCGTGAAGAGCGGCCTACTCGGCGTGTGGCTCGAGAAACCCGCGGGCGGCTCGTGGATGGTTCGCTGCTGTTTTCCCGGCTGGCTCCTCGGCGAGTCGAGCGTGCTCGCCGGCCCCGACGCGCGCTGCACCGCGAGTCTCCGCGCAGAGCGCGTGAGCGAAGTCTGGTCGCTCCCGGCGCGCGCCGTGCGCGAGGTGATGGAAGAAGATCTCGCGTTCGGCATCCGCATCGCCGAAACCGAAACAAATCCACCGCATCGACTCGTTCTTCTCGATGCACGAGACGATGGGCCAGCTCGACGTTCAAGTGCGCGACGAAATGCTCTCGTGCATCCAGCGCCTCGAGACGTTCGACGCCGAAACCATTCTGCTCCCCGCGAACGAGACGCCGACGGTCGCATGCCTCGTCGCGCGCGGCTCGCTCGCGCTGTTCGAAGACGGAAAACCCGCGCCCGTCTCGGTCATCGAGCCCGACTCTTTTTACGGCGTGCGCGACGCCATCCACCAAATCGCGGCGAGCGTCACCGCCGTCGCGCGCCCCGGCACGACGGTCGCGTTCTTCGACGCCGAGCGACTCCAAAAATTGTGCGAGCGAAGCCCCGAGCACGTCGTCGCGGTGCTCGAACGTCTCGGTTGACTATCGGCGCCGGAGGCGCCGGAGCATGTGACTAGTGCGGCGTCGGCGGGACGATGACCGAGTTGATCGGTTGCACGTTCATGCCGCCCGGATACGAGTACGACACGTTGCACGTGAAGAGCGGCCCGCCGGTCGTGTCGCCGGTGAGCGGCGTTCCCCACGCCCACACGTTCAACCCGAATGGCGCCTTCGACGTGAGCTCGTGGCGTCCGTTCGAGCACGTGCCGACGTCCTTGAACGCGCCCGTCTGAAGATCGAGTCGCGTCCACTGATACGAGCCGATCGTTTGCCAGCCGGCGATCGGGGTCGAGAGACAATCGATGTTGACGTCTTGGAAGTTGTTCTGCGCGTCGGGGCGACGGATGAGAACGAGGTCCGTCTCGGGATACGTCGGGTCGGTCATGATGACGTAGTGCGAGAGGTATTGCTGCGGCGGGACCTGCACGCTGAAATCGGGATCGCCGAAGCCCGACCACGTCGCCGCCGTGCAGAATCCGCTGCCGCCGATCGGTCCCCAGTCCGAGCTCGCCATGTATTCGAACAGCATGAACGGGTGCTTGTCGTCTTGGCTCGTGACGACGAACGGCGTCGCGCTCGCGAACTCTTTGAGGTCGCCTTGGTTCACCGACGTCGGCGCGGCGGGCAAACCGTCGAGCGCGGGGACGCTCGGTGAGAACGTGAGCGTCGTTCCGTCGACCGCGCCGACGATGCGCCAGATCGCGGGCTCGGTGTGGCGAGACCGATACATCACGCCGACGTACTCGTGACCGAGCGCGCGAACCGGCGGGAGCATCTGCTCGCCGTGATCGCAGAACGTGATCCCTTGCGGCATGTTCATGCACGGATTGCCCGCCATCACGCCGACGGGGTTGTTCGACGAGATGACGGAGCCGACGAGATCGGTCGATTGCTCGATCTGCGCCTGCTCGCCTTTCTGCAAATTGAATTTCACCGTCGTGTTCGCGGCACCGGACGGAATCGTTCCGTTTCCGTTGCTACCTCCAACGAGCGCGACCTTCGGCAGGAAGCTCACTTGCGTGTTGTCTTGCGCGGCGATGATCGTGACGCCCGGCGTGCCCGCGGTGTCGGGCGACGCGGTCGACGCGATGTAGTTCGTGTCCCACGCGCTGACGGGCAGAAGGAGCGACGCGCCCGTCACGGCGACGTTGCCGCCGCCATACGGATTCATCTCGTATGCGACGACGGGCACGTCCGTCGTGATGTGAAACGAGTGACCGATGCCCGTTCCGGAGATGAGCCCGCCGGTTCCCTTCGCGGTCGCGACCGGACAGTTCGGCGCCGTGCCTTGCGAGCCGCCCAAGAAGACAATCGCGACTTGGCCCGCGGGGAGCGCGTTGTTGTACGCGCCGTACGTGATGCTCGCGCCTTTGCCGCTCGGAATGCGCGTGAAGCTCGCGGCAGGAAGCGACGTGCCGTTGAAGTCGACCGTGATGTGCGCGTCCGTGTCCCACGTGTTCGCGACGAACGCGGCGAAGCAATCGCTCGCGCCGCCCGCGTTGTCCATTTGCGTCGCGTAGTACTCGCAGCCGACGGAGTTCTTGTTGTCGACCGCGGCTTGGCACGCGTTGATGCACGTGCCCGTGGCGACATCGCAGCCGTCCGTGCCCGTGCACGTCGCGACGACGTTGTTGTTGCAGTCGATCACCTCGTGGAGATCGCTCGAGCATCCGCGCGCGCAGTTGCTGCCGCTGTCGGTGCCGCTGTCGCCGAACGTGAACCCGCCATCGCCTCCGCCATCGACGGTCGCGTCACCGCCGCCGTCTCCGCCGCCGAAGTTGCTGCTGTTTCCTCCGCACCCACAAACGGCGAGAAAGACGACAAGGAATCGAAAGCGCATGGCGACCATTTTAGCAGTCGCAACGTATGTTGATCACGTGATGCGAACATTCACCCTCCTCGCACTTCTCCTTACTGCCTGCTCCACCGACACCTTCGAAGCGCTCGATGGTGCGACGACGAACGACGGTGGGCTCACCGACTCGACCGAGCCCGACGCGCCATCCGTCGAGGCGAGCGGTGACGTCATCAGCGTCGACGCGAACCCGCCCTTTTCGTGCAAGGCGCCGCCAACTGGCTCGATTTTCTGCGACGATTTCGACAGCGTCGTCCTCGTCAACAAGGGCTGGACGTCGGAGTTCATCTCGAATGGCGGCAGCATCGTGCTCGACAACACGGTGTCGAAGTCGGCGCCCGCGTCGATGCGCTCGACCATCCCGGCGGGTGGGGGCGCCTTCGTGCAAGCTTCGCTCTTCTACGAAGACCAAGCCGCGACGTACCAGACGATGAGCGCACGCGCCGTGGCGCGCGTGAATTCGATCGACCCATCCGAGAGCATCCAGCTCCTCCATCTCAGCTACGGCAGCACGGGCGCGCTGCTCACGCTCTATCAGCAGCACGTCGTGCTCGCCTACACCGACGCGACCGTCGATGGCGGCTTCGCGACGCACGATCTCGGCGCCTTCTTCACGGGGCAGTGGTTCGATTTCCGGCTCGACATGAAGCCAGGTCCGTCGGCGAAGATCGAGGCCACCGTGAGCGGAGTGATCACGACCGTGACGCCGCAGTTTCCCGCCCCGAGCAGCGGGGTGCGCGACGTCGAGCTTGGTTTCTCCGGCGTCGGATCCAACTCGGGCGAGATGTCCGTGAACGTGGACGACTTCGACTACGCGGGGTTCTGAGGCTCGTCGAGCAAACCTTGGTCGCGTGCGTCGCGCGCGATCGCTTGAAGCGCGTCGTAGTCTTCCGCGTCGAGCAATCGAAACCGCTCCACGTCGAAGAGCTCGCGCACGATGCGCCGGCCGGTGTCGTCGGCGTTCATCGCGCGGAGGGCGCGCGTGAGTCGCACGCGGAGCGCCATGTCGAGCGTGTTGTGCGCGACGATGAGATCGGACGGAATTTTTCCGAACGTCGCGATGACGCGCGTCTTGTCGCTCCACGGGCCTGTGACGGTCTTGTCGTCTTCGCGGTGCGCGAACGTCGCGCCGAAATCGACGCGTCCCTCCGCGACGGCCGCGGCGACGCGTTCGTGTGTGCCCTCGAACGTTTGTTCGGAGAGCTCGGTGCGTGGGTCGATGCCCGCCTTGGCGAGCTCGATGCGCGGGACGACGAATCCGGCGGAGCTATGACGATCGACCCACGCGGCGCGCGCGCCGCGAAGATCCGCGATGCGCTTCACGTGCGAGTCGACGGGAACGATCAGCGCCGAGCAATACGTCTTCTTCGCGCGCTCGTTGTAGACGAGCGGCGTGACGATGCCCGCGGCCGAGAGCGCGATGTACGGAATCGGCGCGAGCCACGCGAGCTGCGCTTTTCCCTCGTGGACCGTCGCGGCGAGGCGCTCGTACGACGGCGCTTCGCTCACCGCGACTTCGACTTCGGCGCTCGCGCTGAGAAACGACGCGAACTCGCCGCGCAAGTTCGCGTCGGCCGCGGGTGGAAACGCCATCGTGAGAAACTCGCCGGGCATTTCTCACGACGATACATCATGACGCGGCGTGCTGCGCGACGCTGTCCTGCGCCGCTTTCGTCGTCGCTTCGATCTCGATGTGGATCGAAACTTTGTCCGAGAGCGCGAGCCCGCCTTGATCGAGCACTTGGTTCCAGCTCACGCCGAACTCCTTGCGATCGATCGTCGTCTCCGCGGTGAAACCCGCGCGGCGATTGCCCCACGGATCCTTCGCGACGAGGCCGCCGCGCTCGACGTCGAGCGTGATCTCTTTCGTCGTGCCGCGAATCGTGAGGTCGCCGGTGATGGCGAGCTTGTCCTTGCCCTTGTCGACGACCCTCTTGCTCTTGAACGTGATCTTCGGGTGCTTCTCGGCGTCGAAGAAATCGGCCGAGCGCAGGTGACCGTCGCGTTGCGGCTCGTGCGTGTCGACGCTTGCGACGTCGATGGCCACCTCGAGACGCGACGCAGAAATGTCCTTCTCGTCGATCTCGAGCTTGCCGCTCCATTTGCTGAAGCGCCCGCGGACCTTGCTGACGAGCATGTGGCGGACGGTGAACTCGATGGCCGAATGAGCGGTGTCGAAATCCCATTGCGTGAGTGACATGACGGTCTCCTTGTTTTATCGATATATCGAAATATCTAAATGTTTAGATGTTACGGATGAGCCAAAACGGACGCGCCGCATGCAGCGAAGCGACCTCAGGATTTCTTGGTGTTGAGGCGAACCGGAAGTGTCGCGACGAGGCGCGCGAGGAGCTTCTTGTCGACCGAGGTGAAGTGGTGCTTGCCCTCGGCGCGCTGCACGAGCAGGCCCGCGTCGAGGAGGATCTTCATGTGGTGGGAAATCGTGGGCTGCGAGACGTCGAAGCGCTCGGCGACCTGGCCGCACGAGAGCTCGCCCGCGGCGGCGATTTCCTGGATCATCTTGAAGCGCGTCGGGTCGGCGAGCGCCTTGAGCGCGCGGACGAGGTCCTTGTCGGACACTTCGGCCTCCGTCGCTCGCATAGACATATATCTATGCATCGATTCAGCGGGCGTCAATCTCAGTCTATGATTTCACCCAAGTTCGGATCCGAACTTAGGCCGTCAAAATCTCCCGGACGGTCACGGCGTCGCGGCGTTCGAGGGCGTCGTGGAGGATCGAGGCGCCTTCGCCGCGTTCGAGGCGGAGGAGCGCGAGGCGTCGGCGGCCGCGCGCGAGCGTCGGGTTGTCGAGAAGAGAGATGGGCTCGAGGTGCTCGGCGCGAACGACGGATTCGAGACACTTCGTGGCGGCCTGTTCGTCTTTCGCGCGGACGGCGGCGTGGAGCTCGCCGCGCACGATGTTCTCGGACGGAAGGAGCGATCCTTCGAAGCTCATTTGATCGAGACGTGCGAGCACCTGCGCGGCGCGTCCGAGCGCGTGCGCTGCGGCTTCGTCGCGTGCGCGAAGCGCGGCGGTGATTGCTTCGGGCTTGAGCGCGCCCATGAGCTTCGTCGCGGGATCGACGTAGTGCATGCTCGTCCCGATTCCGACGCCGTCGATCCCCGCGAAGACGGCGTTCTTCATGTGCTCGGCGAGCATGCCAGCGGACACGTACGTCTCGAGGCCGTTCTCGTGCGCGAAGTGGACGAGGTCGACGAGCTCTTCGTGCGTGAGCTGCTCCACGATCGGCTTGCTCGGGACTTCGTTCGACGCGCCGTCCCACGCGATCTTGTCGAACCCGCCCGCGCGCGCGATCTGGACGCCCGCGTGCGCGATGTCGAAGCGCTTGGTCAGCGTGTGGACTCCGTCCTGTGACTCGACGACGAGCGGCGTGTTCACGTTGAACGCGGCGGACAGCGTTTGGCGATCGCGATCGCGGAGCACGTTGCCGGAGACGGCGCGCATGAAGCGCACGGCGTGCGGGCTCGTCATGCGCTCGATCGCGATTTTGCAATCGGCGATGCCGTTGACGAACATCGCCGTGCACGCGGACGCGTGGAGATGCGCCGTCTTCAAGATGTCCATCTCGAAGCCCGCGGCGCTGATGGGCTCGCGCCCCGAGTGGTTCTCGAAAATCGGCCGACCGATGAACGCGCTGCACGGAGTCGCCGAGCCCACGCGAAGACGCGCGCGCGCGGCGTGCCACGCGGCGGGCAATCGGTACGGCTCCACTTTTTCTTTGTCGGCGATCATGTCGCGATCGATGTGCTCGACGTGCACGACGAGCCCGCGCAGGAGCTCCGCGTCCCACGCCGTGATGCGCACGTGATCGGGACCCGGGTCGGCGAGCGAGAGCCACGTTTGGATCACGCGAAAACCGGACGTGCCCAAACACGCGAACGGCGTGCGGAGCGGCTCGCCCGATCGCATGCGCCAATCGGCGACGTCGAGCGCGGCGTGCTCGCTCGCCGTCATCGCGCGCTCTTCTTCGCGCGCGTTTCCGAAGAGCGACGAGATCGCGGCGAGGAACTCGTCCCCCTGCCCGACCACCTCCACGTGCACGCGCAGACGGTCCGCGGTGAAGCGCACCCGCTCCGCGTCGCCGGTCGCGTCGGGGAGATCCACGAGCTCGTGATAGATGCGCAGCGCGTCGAGCGCGCTCTTCGCATGGGCGAGCTCGCGCGCGAGCGTTGCGATGCGCTCGATCTCTTTCGCGCGTGACACGTGCGCGATCTTCGCGGGCGCGGCGACTGCGTCGATCTCGTCGGCGATCTCGCGTGGCCCCGCGCTCGTGAGGAGCGGCGATGGCTCGCGTTTTTCGAATTTCACTTCGCCCGCGACCGCCTCGGGCGCGCGGCCGATCGCGCGCAAACCGCGGAGCGCGCGCGTCAGCGCGATCGCCTGGAACTCGCCGAGCGTCAGCGTCGCCTGAGCCGTCATGTCACTTCACGCCGACGGCGGCGTAGAGCGGCGCGCACGCGAAGAGCACGCCGCCGCGCAACGTCGAAACGCCTTTCGCGAGATCGTCGATGTGCGCGAGCGGGTCGCCGTCGACGACGTACAAATCGGCTGCTTTTCCCGACGCGATCGATCCGGTCTTCTTCTCCATCTTCATCGCGCGCGCGGCTTCGATCGTGTCGATTCGTAGCGCGTCGGCGGGCGTGATCCCCGCGCGCACGAAGAGCGCGAGCTCGTGATGCAGCATGAGACCTGCGAGGTTGTCCGTTCCCGCGACGAGCGTGATGTGCGAGTCGTGGAGGAGCTTCACCATGTCGAGCAGCTTCTGGTAGCTCGCGCGGTACGTCGTCAGCTTGTCGCCTTCGAGCGGGAGGCCGCCCGTCAAGAAGACTCGCTGCGTCTGAACGGGAAGACGCGTGACGACCGGCTCGAGCCCCGCGATCACTTTTCCTTGCTCGCCCGTGAGCAAATCTTCGAACGCGTCGAGCGTGGGATCGACGACCGTGTGGTGGTCCTTGAGGAGCGCGATGAAATCGGTGACGGGCTTGCTCTTCGAAATCGAAGCTCGCCGCTTTGTCTCCGACGAGCGTGAAGCGCATCGTCGTGCGCGTGTCGGTCTCGTGGTCCGCGAAGAAGTTGAGAAAGAGCATGTTGATGTGCTCGATCCCGTCGTAGCCGGCGCGCACCGCTTCGTTCGCGAGCATGTGCACGGGGATGTGTCCCGTCACCATCATGCCGCGCGAGTGCGCTTCCTTCGCGAGGAGCGGCACGAGCTCGGGCTTCATCGAGTTGTAGATCTTGATGCCCTCGTAGCCGCGCTTTTGGAAGAGCTCGACGGCCGCCTTGGCCTCCGTCTCGTTCTCCGCGGTCACTTTGCTCGACGCGGCCTTCGGGTTTCGCCCTTCGATGAAGCCGAATCGAATGACGTGCGGTCCGACGGCGGTGCCTTCGTCCCAACGTTTCTTGTAGTCGTCGAGCTTGTCGGGATCGTTTCCGACGTCGCGCGCGGTCGTCACGCCGGACGCGATGTCGAGCGCGCCGTCCGAGTCGCCGAGGTGCGAGTGCATGTCCCAAAGGCCCGGCAAGAGCGCCTTGCCCGCGAGATCGATCACCTCTGCGCCCGCAGGGATCTTCGCGGAAGCGGCAGGTCCCACCGATTTGATCGCGTCACCGACGACGACCACGGTTTGATCTTTGAGCCACGCGCCGTGCTCCACGTCGAGCACGCGAGCGTGCGTGAACGCGAGGCCCGCGGCAGGCGGTTTGTGCGCGGTTTTGTCCGCGAGTGCTTTGTCGCGCGCGCGATCGAGCTGATTTTGCTTCTCGACGATCGCGTCGATGTTTCCCTCGAAGCCCTCCGGCACGACGGACCACCACGGAGAGAAGAATCCGAACCACGATCCGTCTTCGTTCATCCACACGTGCGTCGGCGTGAGATCGAGGCCGGTGATCGCGTAGCCGACGATGTTCTTCTTCGTTCCGGTGGCGGACGTCACTTCGGTCGTGATCGTTTTTTCGATGCGCGCGACGCCGCCCGGGAGAAGCGGGAGCGTTCCGCCCGCTTTGATCGCGGCGCGCGCGAGGAGACCGAGCGCGTCGGGGAGATCGCAAACCGGAACGAAGAACGCGGGGCCCGTGTCGGCCTGGCCGGACTCTTCGTGGCTCTTCCAGCTCGCGTGACGCTCGTCGCGCGTGAAGCGTTCGTCGACGGGCGTGCCCATCGTGTGGTGACCCGTCGCGGCGAACGACGCGATCGTTCCGTCGCTCATGAGCTTGATCGTGGCGTCGGTGTGCGGCCCGCGACCGTTCTCGAGCACGTCGAGCGCGACCTTGATCGTGCCGTCGGGCATGATCGTCGTCACGTTCTCGCCCGATTTTCGCGACAGCGAAACGACCGAGCGTGTCTCCACGATCTCGTGCGCGACGGGCGGCGCCACGGTCGCGCTCGCCGACGCCGAAGCGGTCGGAGTTTGTGTCGCCTGATTCTCGGATTCACCACCGCACGCGCCACCACACACGATGGCAATCGCGGTCAACACGAACATCGCTCTTCGCATGGGCGCGGATGATACACTCGCATCGTGAAGCGACGCATCCGCAACGCGCTTGGTTACGTGCTCCTCGCCGTGTCCCTGTGGATGGTCTACGACAACGTGTTTTCGGACGACACGCCCATCCGCGCAATGGCCGAAAAAGCCGCGTGTACGAAGAAAAAGTGCGACGACCAGCACGGCATGACGAAAGAACAGCGGACGCCGTGGAACCAAACGCTGGAGTACACGTGGCGCGACGCCACGCTCAAGGTCGAGTGCCACCGCGCGTTCTACGTCGCGGGCGAGCGCAGCTGCTCCATCGATTGAGGAGCTAAGGACACTTCGTCGTGACGGAGTACGCAGGCTGCGCGGCGAGGAGCGCATCGGTGACTTCGTTCTCGTCGATGATCTGCCGGTAGACGAGCGCGCTCGGGCGGGCTTTTCGCGCGCGATTCGGATCCGTGTAATCTACACTGAATAATCCGAAGCGCGGGCAGAAGCCCGAGGTCCACTCGAAGTTGTCGATCGTCGACCAGTGGAAGTACCCGCGCACGTCGATGCCGGATTGGATCTTCGCGGCGAGCTCGGCGAGGTGCTCGGCGACGAAGCGCGGACGGTTCGCGTCGGTTGCGTCCGCTAGCCCGTTCTCCGTGACGACGATCGGAAGCTTGTACGACGCGGTGAAGTCGAGCGCCTCGCCGAATCCTCTCGGATAGATGTCCCAACCGAGATCGTTCTTCGGCAAACCGTGATCGGCCGTGTCCGGGAGCGCGACGCCGTCGACGAGCGGGAAGCCGGGATACCCGCGCACGATGCTGAAGCCGTAGTAGTTCTCGCCGATGTAATCCGCGCGACCTTTGTACGCGGGGTCCGCGTGTGGCTCGGTCGGGTCGACCGCGCCGGAGAAGTCTTCGTCGAAATCGCCGTTCACGATCGCGTTGAGGAAGATCGCGTTCGAGAGATACGAGAACTCCTTCGCGGACTGATCGTCTTCGGGGCGGCCGGGCGTCTCGCCGTAATACATGTGGACGTCTTGCGTGATCGAGACCATCGCCTTCGGCTGCGCAGCGTGGATCGCGTCGTACATCGCGACGTGTGCGCGGACCATCGCATCGAACGCGAGCTTGAGCGCGTCGAGCTGATCGGTCACGCCGGGTGGTCCGCTCCCGTCGATGTACTGACCTTGCACGGCGACGAGCGGCTCGTTCAGCGTGACCCACCACTTCACGTCCGGGAACTCGGCGGCCGCGAAACCCGCCCACGCGCCGAGATCCGCCGTGATGGTCGCGCCGAGCCAACCTTGCGTGTGCCAGTCCTCGGTCGCGTCGTCGATGTACGTGGGGAACGTGCCGTGCCACAGCGTGACGAGCGGCGTGAGCGCATTGGTTTTCAGCTGCGCGACGAGATCCTTGTAGTATGCAAGCTCTCCCGCATCGGCCGCTGCTTCGCAACCGGCGAGCGTTCCCGCGGCGCGGCACGCGCTCCACGAAGACGCCGTCGGAAAGAGACGCGCCCATTCGATGCCGAATCGATACGCGTTCTGATGCGATGCGACGAGCGCCGCGATGTCGTCCGCGTAGTGCGCGCGGCTCTTCGGTCCGTTGTCGGCGTGATCGCCGTTCGCGATTTGCCCAGCGCCGGCATCGCCGTATTCCCACACGCCGAAATCGGTGATGGCGCCGAGCCCGCTCTCGATTTGATACGCAGACGTCGACGATCCGAACATGAACCCCTGCGGAAACGGCCCGCGCGGATTCGGATCGAGCGGCGTGAGCCACGCGCCCGGCGTCGGTTGTGTCGTCTCGTCGCCCGCATCCGCCGCGATGGGCGACGACGGCGAGCACGCGAGAACGAACACCGCGACAAGGACCCACTTCATGTCGAGCGCCCGTATACCATGCAAGGAGATGCCGGACCCGTATCGCGCGCCCCAAGAGCTTCCGCCCCCGCCGAAAGACCCGATGCGCTTCGTTCTCGGCGGCGCGATCGTGTTCACGGTGTTGGTCGTGGCAGTCGTCGCATTCGCGGCGTGGAGCGATCGCAAGCGGCCACCCGACGTGGACACGTACGAGCCGCCGCCAACGGCGACGCCAAGGACCGTGACGCCCGAGGCGCCGCGCTCCTACGACTGGCCGGGGAAGCCGCAAGGTTTCAATTGCCCGAAGGGACAGTACGCGCGCAAGGTGATGTCGGGCGAGTGGGCGTGCTGCCCAATCGGCGCGATGTGCGACTAACTCAGACGATCACTTTTTCGGGCGATCCCGGGAACACCATGTTTCCCGCGATGCGCGTCGCCATCGTCACGATCGTGAGGATCGGGTTGTAACCGGACGACGTCGGCCAGAGCGAGCTGTCGGCGGCATAGAGGTTTCCGATGTCGTGGAATTGGCCGAGCTCGTCGGTCACGCTCGCCGTGGGATCGGTGCCCATGCGGAGCGTTCCGATGAGATGCGACGCGCCGGGCACCGAGTCCGTCGGCGCGACGAACGCGTACTTCGAGCCCGCGGCGACGAGGATGTCGAGGAGCTTCGGCGTGTAGAAGTCTCGCGTCGACGTCTCGAACGGATGGTTCTTGTACGTGATGCGCGCGACGGGCAGCCCGTCGAGATCGACCACGGCCGGATCGAGATCGACGCGGTTCGTGAGCTGCGGTGCGTCCTCGCCTTGCATCAAGAACGACGCGACGCGATCGCGAAACGGGCTCTGCCTGAGGAGCGCCTTGAGGCGCGCGCCATACGGCGCCGTGTTCTCGACGTACGTGATCGCTTCGTTCAACGGGCCATAGCCCGCGCCGATCTCGACGATGCCGCCGAGCGGGCGATTCGGATCGTTCGGTGTGCCGCGAAAATCCGTGAACGCGTGCGTCGTCGAACGACCGCGATCGCCGTGGAGGCGCTCGTCGAAGATGCCCAGCACTTGCGTGCCGTAGTGGAACATCAAGTTGCGCCCGACGAGCCCGCTCGAGTTGCCAATGCCGGGTCCTTGGGGATCGGACAAGAAGAGAAGGCGCGCGTCCTCGATCGCGGTCGCCGCGAGGACGTAGCGATCGGCGGTGAGCGTTTGGTGCGAGCCGTCGGGCGCGATCACTTCGACGCCGGTCACCGTGCTATTCGCGACGACGAGCTTGATCGCGCGCGTCTCGGGACGGAGCTGACAGTTGCCGGTGAGGAGCGCTTTGCGGAGCAGCGTGACCGCGGGCGATCCCTTCGCGTTGATCGTGCAGCCGAAGTCGCCGCAGAAACCGCAGTCGTTGCACGCGGCGCGTCCATCGTACGGTCGCGAGTTCACGGCCGTCGGATATGGAAACGCCGCGACGCCGAGCGATTGCGCCGCGGTCGCGACTTTGAGCGGGCCGTACATCGGCACGCCGGGCGGCATCGGATACGGCGTCGAGCGCGGGCCCGCGTTCGGGTCGGCGCCGTCGAGACCTTGCACGCCGATCGCGCGCTCGGCGTGACCGTAGAAGGGCTCGAGCGCGGCGTACTGCACGGGCCAATCGGCGAAGCTTGCATTCTGCACGTTTCCGAGCAGCGTCCCGAGCTGGAAATCCGTGGGCTCGAAGCGCGGCGTCTTCACGTCGGCGTGGACCGCGGCGCCGCCGACCGTCTTCGGGATCGCGCACACCGCGCCCGTGTACGTGCGATCGCCGTCGCTGTCTTGCATGCGGAACGTGCGCGGCTCGACGATGGGATCCTGTTTGATGAAGTGTCGGCGATCGAGCTTGAGCTCGTCGTTCGAGAACGTCGTCGTCGGTTTGTTCGGCGCGGGATCGTCGAGGCCGACCCAGTAGTTCGGGCCCGCTTCGATCACGAGCACCTTCTGCCCGAAGCGCGTGAGCACCTCGGCGATGGACGAACCGCCCGCGCCGCTCCCGATCACGATGACGTCGAACGTCGTGAGCGAGGCGTTGCCGACGACGGCGGAGAGCGGCGTCGTCACGTGACCCTCCCGTTCAAGAGGTGCGTGTAGAGAGCGAGCTGCGCGCGCGTGTCGTCGTCCATCGGATCGACGTCGGGTCCGGGATCCGCGGTCGACACGGGCTTGCGCTCGACATACGCATTCGCGGCTTCGTCGAAGATCGAATATCCGAGCGGCGCGCTGTCGCCGTCGAAGTGGACGAGCGACCAACCCGCGAGCTCGGCGTTTCCGCCGTACTCGGGCGCGGCGAGCGCGGCTTCGACGACGAGCTCCGCGAACGTTTGTTGAAACGTCGTATCGAGGCCCGCGAAGATGCTCGTGAGCGTCGCGGCGTCGAGCGTCTCGAGCGGTGCGGCGTTTGCGCTCATCGCTGCGTCGATTCCGTTCTTCACGATGTCGCGTAGTCCCACGACGGGACCGAGGAGCGCGTCGTTGGGCCCGCCGCCCGCGACGCCCGCGGAGCCGAGGATGCGCAAACGCCACGCGCGATCCGCGACGCGAGAGAGCGGGAGAAAATTCTTGAAGTCGTCGGGCGGGAAATTCGTCGATGCGGTTCCGCCCGTCGCGTTCGGAAACGGTTGCCTTCCGGAGAACGGACCCCCCGCGTGAACGAGCGGCGGATTGAAGTCGAACGCGCGAAGGAGCGTGTCGATGTACGTCGCGGCGCCGAGCGTCGCGCCGCCGGGTGCGGCATCAGGCGGAAGAACGACGTCCGCGAGCGCATTGAGCGCGCGCCACTCCGCGTCGGTGAAGAAGCTTCCCGGCGGCGCTTTGATCGGAGGTGGAGAGGACGAGCACCCGATTGCGTTCGGCAAGGCCGACGCCAAGGCGCCCGTCGCCACCACACGAAGAAAGATGCGACGACCGAGCAAAGCGACCGACTACTTGCAGGTCAGCGGCTCTGCGATCATTCCCGTCTTGTTGTGATCGTCGGGACGGCGGAAGCGCCAGCCCGAGAACGCGCCGTTCGCTTCCGGATAGATGAACGTGGTGTTTGAGCCATCGCGATCGTAGCCGGTGCCGTAGTACGCCGACGTACACATCTTGCCGCCGGGCGTGTCGTGCGTGACGCGCGAGCTCGGAGACATCGTCGACGTCCACTTCTCGCTTCCCTTCTGGTGCTCGTACTTCACGCGAATCGGGCGTTGATCGATCGAGATGTACGACGAGAAGCGATGGCGACCTGCGTGCGCGTCGCATGCCGTCGAGACGCTCGAGTCGTCGATGATCATCGGCGCGGGCGGATCATCGGGCAGCGTCGCCTCGACCGGGAAGAGGAGCTGCTGTCCGCCCGTCGAGAACGAGATCGTCGCCTTGTCGCTGATGGACATGAGGCTCAATCCCCAACCGCCGATGCCCCATGCCGTTTGCTTCCACGACTTCGCGTTGTCGTCCGACTCGGAGATTTGGACCATCCCGCTCGTCGTGTCCGCGAGGATCCACCGCTTCGTCAAACGCTCGGCGTCATGCACGCCCGCGCCCTTCGGGAGCGCGAGCTGCTCGACCTTTCCGTCGTCGTGGATGAAGTACGCCGGATCGGTCGATGCGCCTTGGAAGAGGATTCCGCCGTCGACGATTTGCGGCGTGCCGCTGAAGCCGTAACGCGAGACGCGGAACGGGGTCACCTTCGTGAGCGTGTGATGTTGCGTGCGGCCGGTCACCGCCGACCACCATGCGAGCTCCACGTCGACGGGGTTGTACGTGCCGGTCGTGCTGCGCGGCGCGAAGCGATAGCGCGCGGCGACGACGCCGTCGCTGAGGATGCGCTCGCCGGAGCGGAGCTCTTCGGGATTTGCCGGCGGCTTCGCGGGAGGTTTCGGAAGCGCAGCGAGCAGCGGAAGCTCGCGCACCGCCGTCTTCGTGCCCATCTCGATCCCGATCTTGCCGTCGGCGTCGTGCTTCACGCTCGCCCAACGATCTGCGCCGACGCTGTCGACCATGTCGTTGCCTGGCGTCGATGCGACGGGCTGCGCCGCGCCCGAGACCTTGCACGTGATCTCTTGCGTGCTCACCGGCGTGTGCGACGGCGGCGGCGCGACTTGCGTCGGCTTCGTCGGCTCCGCTTGCGCGGTGATCTTGTCGCCCGCCGTCAGCGCGGGGAGCTCCCACCCGACGCGCGCGGCATCGCCGCTGACGCATCCGGCTTCGTTGCACTCGAGCGAAGGCGCGTAGCCGTTGGTCGGTACGCGCGTCCACGTGTCGCCGCCGTCGTTCGTCTCCCAACCTTTGTCACGCGACGCGAAGATGACGCCGCGATCGCCGATGAGCGCGATGTTGCCGCGATCGGCCGCGACGTACGAGAGCACCTCTTTGCCGGCGTCGTCGCGTTTGTGGAGGACCCAGCCCTTCGAGTAGTCGTACTCGAACGCACGCACGCCGCCCTTCGAGTCGACGGTGAGCGCCGTCTTCATGTACGACGACGCGTCGAGCACCTTCGTGCGCGAGAATTTGTTCTGCGAGAGCGGTGACTCGTAGACGTGTTGGCGCCCGTCGTGCGTGCCGATCGCGTAGACCTTGTCGTGCGCTTCGTCGAACGCGAAACGCTTCGGCTCGAACTCTTCGGTGAACGCGATGTCTTCGAACTGACCGCCGGCCACGCGAATCTGTTTGTGCTGGCACGTCGGGCCGGAGCGCTCGTCCTTCGCGCAGAGCGATGTGACGTAGACCCAACCCTTCGGGCCGATCGCGACGTCGACGCCGTCGCCGTATGCGGGCTCGACGCCTTGGAGCTGCGATTCCTTCACCCACGTCGCGCCGAAATCCTTGCTGCGATAGAGCGTCGTCGTCGGCGCGTTTTCGTCCGCGTCGTCGTCGTCGCGCAAGTAGACGAGCTCTTTGCCGTGCACGGCGATGTGCTTCGACAAACCGTTTTCGCCGACGAGCTCGGTGTTCGCCGCGCTCTTCGCGATTTTTTCTCCGAGCGGCGCGGATCCGATCTTCAGCTCGCGCACTTTTCCGTGCCGTTGAATCTCGACGAACTCGACGACGTGATCGCCGACGAGCACGCTCTTCGTCTCGCCGCGTTCGTCTTGCGGGGACTCGTCCGGCTCGCGCTCGGGCGCGGCGTAGATTGGCGTGGCCTTGTCCGTCGTCGGGACGAGCGCGTTGCCTTGGAGGATCGCTTCCGCGCCGCCCCAACCGACGACGAAGAGACGATCGGCGCCGTCGTGATACGCCCAGCGCGCGCCGAGCCCGTGAATCGGAGGGAGCTGCGCCCACGTCGCGCCGTCGTCGTGCGTGACGAAGAGACGCTGCGGCATGTGAAGGATGATGCCGTTGCCCTTCGAGTCCATCGCGAGCTCGGCGGGCTTGCCGTACGGCTTCGCGCCGTTCGTGTAGTCGATCGCGTTCCACGTCATGCCGTAGTCGGTCGATCGCATCACGCGGCCGTCGGGGTGGATGCCGAGCATCGCCGACTTGCCGAAGTCTTGATCGAGGAATTTTCCGTCGGTCACCGGACCGGGTCGCACCATGTCGAGCGAGCCCATCGGGTCTTTCGAGAAGTACATCGTGCCGTCGGACGCGGTGAACACGAACTCGCCCGCGGGTGTTTTGCGAATCGCGATCAAGTCGCCGATGGCGAGCGTCGGCGCGTCGACGAGCGGCTCGCCGGTCTTCGCGATCTCGCGGCGTCCGTTGTTGCCCGCGTAGAGCACGCGGCCATTACCGAGATCCATCTTCGCGTGAAGACCGCTCTCGGGATGCGAGAAGACCCAGCGCGCGCGCGACGGCGGCGCCTTCGGCGGCGAAGCGGTGATGTGGAGCGGCGGCGGCGTCACCACCTCCGGCGTCCCTCCGCCACACGCTGCACACAGCACGATTGCGAACCCCAAACTGGTACGAGCCCCTTGAATCATGGCGGCGAACAATACATGGAAAAATCTCTCGCGAGCGAAACTCCTTTCGTCCGGGGAAACTTCATGTCACGCATGGCCGCGAGGTCGGACCATGCGTGCATTCTGCATCCTTTTGGCGGGTGGAGTTCTCTCATCGTTTTTGCTCGGTTGCAGCTCGGACGATTCGAACAACGCAGGCGACAGCGGCACCACGGACGAATCGACCATCGACGGCGATCAACCGGACAGCGGCCCGTCGACGACGTATCCCGCGTTCGCGATCGATGCGCCGCAAGTCGTGACGATCGGCGGTCCCGTCCTCACCACGCCGAAGGTGCAGCCGGTGTTCTTCCCGGGCTTCAGCTTCGCGACGCAGATGACGGACTTCGCGTCGAAGATCGGCGCGTCGTCGTATTGGGCTCCGCTCACCGAATACAAAGTCGGCGCGCTCGTTTCGGCGGCGCCAATCACGCTCACGAACGCGGACACTCCGCCCGCGCAGCTCACCGATGCGCAGATCCAAGATTGGCTCCGCACGCGCTGGGACGGCACGCACCCCGAGTTCGGCACCGCGCCCGACTCGAACGCGGTCTACACGCTCTACTACCCGACCTCGACGACGATCTACTTGAGCGGCGGCCCGACGGGCGACGGCGGCGTGCCGGACGGCGGCGGCAACTTCGGTGGCTCGAAGAGCTGCTCGAGCTTCGGTGGTTATCACTCGAACATCGTCGTCGGTCAGGCCGAGGTCGCGTACGCGGTGATTCCGCAATGTCCGACGTTCGGGAATTTGACCGGTGTCGACGTCGTGTCGTCGACGTCGAGCCACGAGCTCTCCGAGGCGGCGACCGATCCGTTCCCGCAGACGCAAGCCGCATACACGCAAGTCGACGACAACCACCTCGAGTGGATGTTCTTCCTCGGCGGCGGCGAGATCGGCGACATGTGCGCGCAGTTCCCGACGTCGTTCTACGTGCCGACCGATTTCAAATACGTCGTGCAGCGAAACTGGTCGAACGCCGCGGCCAAAGCCGGTCATGATCCCTGCGTGCCCGCGCCGCCTTCCCCCGCGTACTTCAACACGATGCCCGTCTTCGCGGATTCGATCGCGACGCACAACGCGACCACGAAAGGCATCGACGTTCCCGTCGGCCAATCGAAGACGCTCGAGCTCGATCTCTTCAGCGACAACGGCGAGCCCGGCCCGTGGACCGTGAGCGCGCAGGTCATCGCGCGAAACGGAACGGCGCCCGTCACGCTCACGTTCGATCAAACGACGGGTCAGAATGGCGACAAGCTGAACCTCACCGTACAATCGACCGGCGCGCTCACGAGCTCGTCGAAGACGGCGGCGCTCGTCATCACCTCGACGTTGGGCGCGCGCGAGAACTTGTGGATCGGTCTACTCGGACAACAGTAGTGAAGCGCGCGGCCTTCTTCGTATGGCCGCTCGTGATTCTCGCGCCCGTTCTGGCGAGCGCCGATGATCCGCCGTGCAACGCGTGGGAGGTCGAGTACACGCTCGCCGCGCAAGTTCAGCTCAGCGACACGATGATGGGCGCGGGCGATGGCGTGCACACCATCGGCCCAGGAAGGGCCGTGCTGCAGTTCGACAACGTGAACAACGCGCCCGGCGGCAACGTGAAGCTCACGACGTACGAGATGACCGACCAGTTCACGGTCAACGCGAGCGTGCTCGGCGTCGGGACGAGCGTGACGAACGACACGAAGACGACGACGACACCCAACGTCTGCGGCGTCTCCGCGCAAGGCGCGCTCGGAGGCGATCGCTTCGTGCGCTGGTCGACTTTGTGGAACGGCATGCACACCGATGGTCACGTGAACTGCTCGGGATCGATGTGCGGACGATTCGGCGCGCCGCCCACGGGCCGCAGCGAAGTGCATCAACCCGCGCACCCCGTGAGCTTCAAGCCGTTCGAGTACGCGGCCGACATGAAGACGTTTCACATGGACTACTCGGTCACCGCGAAGAGCACGTCGCCGAGCCAAACGTCGCGCATCACGTTCAACGGGCGCGAGACGAAGCGGTCGTGTATTTACGTCAGGCCATGTCCCTGAGGAAAATCGGTCCGCTCGTTTTGTGCGTCGCGTGTGGTGGCGCGCCAGCTACGACGAAGACGGTAGACGCGCCGAAGATCGCCGACATCGATCTCGGCCCAGCGCCCCAAGACGACGCCGCGCGTCTCGATTGGGCGATCGCCGGCGCGCAACGCTCCGCGCAAAATCGCGCGCGGGATCCGTATCGTCACCCGAAGGAAACGCTCTCGTTCTTCGGCCTCAAAGACACGATGCACGTCATCGAGCTCTGGCCCGGCGGCGGTTGGTTCACGGAGATCCTCGCTCCGTATCTGCGCGACGCGGGCAAGCTCAGCGTGACCGATGGCGGCAACGGCGACTACACGAAGAAGCTCGCGGCCGCGCCGAGCGTGTACGGAAAAATCGAATTGCTGAAGATCAATCCGCCGAGCAGTCTCTCGTTCGGCCCCGACGAGTCCGCGGACGCCGTCGTGACGTTCCGCAATTTGCACAACTGGATCCAGGGCGGCTTCGAGAAAGCCGTGATCGCCTCCGTGTTCAAGGTCCTCAAGCATGGCGGAATCTTCGGCGTCGAAGAGCACCGCGGCGATCCGGGCGCAGACACGAAGACGATCCAAGACACGGGTTACGTGCCGGAGCAGACGGTGATCGATCTCGCGCAAGCCGCGGGCTTCAAGCTCGATGGAAAGAGCGACGTGAACGCGAACGCGAAAGACGATCACAAACACGAGGGCGGCGTGTGGGCGCTTCCGCCCGTTTTGACGAACGGCGCGAAGGACAAAGACAAGTACACGGCGATCGGCGAGAGCGATCGCATGACGCTCAAATTCTTGAAGCCCTAGAAGCGCACCTGCGCGGCGTACACCGTGTCGGTCGCGGCGGCTCCGGCGCCGCCGAGCACGTAGAGATAATTTCCCGCGACGACCGCGCTCACGTTCGTGCGACCCGAGGGCAATGGCGGCTGCGCGCTCCACGCGGAGAGCGTTCCGTCCGCCGCGGAGGCCTGCGCGGAGATGACCGTCGTGGTCGGCGTTCCACTGAAGACGCCGCTTCGTCCGCCGATCACGAAGACGAAGTCGTCGGCCCACGCCGCGGTGCCGAACGTCGTCGGTTGCGGCAGCGGCGTCACTGCGAACGCCGCGCCGCCGGTCACGCGCGAGCCCCATCCACTCGCGAGGACCGCGTTGCCAGCGTCCGCGTCGGAATAGCCGCCGAGCACGTAGACGTACGTCGCGGCGCCCGCGGTCGCCGTCGCCCACTGGGGCCGTCCGCGAAATTCGGAGACGAACGGCGCGTCGTTCCACGAGGCCGTGCCCGAAGGGAGCGCGCCTCCATGGAGAGACGTGCTCAGAAGATCGCATGTGCCCGAGAGCTGCGATGTCGTCGCGAAGAGATCGCTCGGCGTCGCGAATGCGATGTCGTCGAAGAGATCGGTTCCCGTGGGCAGCGCCGTGCTCGCGAACGCGCCGAGCGCGCCTTGATCGGAGAGATCGGCGACGAAGACCTGCCCTTCCTTCGACGCGTCGTCGTAGATGCCGTCCATCAAGAAGAGAGAAGTCCCCAAACCCGTCGCGGTGCACTCCGTCACGGGTGATGGCGCGTGACCCGCGAGCTGCCATGCGTCGAGCGAGCCGTCATCGTGAAAGCGCGCGACGGTGATGTCGTCGAGCTTCGTGAAGCCACCATCGCTCGGGAAATTTCCGCCGATCACGACGACGAACGAGCCGACGACCGTCGCGCAGAAGTTGGCGCGCGCGTTCGGCATCGGCGTGAGCGTTTGCCATGGACCGACGGTGCCGTTGGCGTGAAGCGTCGTGGCCGAATCACTCCCGCCTTCGAACGACGCGTCGGGCGCGCTGGGCGAGTTGCTGCACGCCGCGAGCGCCATCAACGCGACTGAAGAAGCAAAGCGCATGACTCACGATACATGATCGTAGCGCTCCGTCGCTTGGAGGACGACGCCGAGCGCGAGCAGCGCGCCCGACGCGGCGAGCGTCGTCAGCGCGGCGCGTTCGGTCGTCGTTGCGGGAAGCGCGAGCGCGAGGACGGCGCCGAAGAATGGCGCGATCGAAAACACCGACGCGGTGCGCGCGGCGCCCACGCGTTTCTGCGCGAGGAGATACAGTCGCAGGCTCGCGCCATACCCGAGCGCGCCGCACAGAACGACCAACAGCGCCGGGCGCGCGCTCGGCCACGGCGCGCGCGATGCGACGGCGACGACCGTGGAGATCGCGACGCCAACCAGCGACTTCGCGCGAACGACCATCGCGGGTGGAAGCTCCGAGAGCGGACGCATGATCGCGCTGTCGCTCGCCCAACAAAGCACCGCGCCGAGGACGAGCGCCGCGCCCACCCCCGCCGTCGACGCCGTCGACGCCGCGGACGCCATCGGACGCACGAGCACGACGACGCCTGCGAGCATCACGACGAGCGCGAGCGCGAGCCGCGTCGTGATCGGCTCGCGATAAAGCGCGCGCGCGAGGAGCACCGTGAAGGCCGCTTCGAATCCGAGCAGGAGCGACGCGCTCGCGCCGTCGATGCGCACGAGACCCATCGCGAGGAGCGCGGGTGCGGCAGCCGCGCCGAGCGCCGCGATCACGACGACGCGCACGCGATGCCCCGCGAGCGAGGCGCCAGGCGTTCGTCCGCCGGCGACGATCGCGGCGCCCGTGTAGAGGAGCGCCGCAGTCCACCACGCATTCGTCCCGTGCGCGAAGCGTTGCACGAGCGGCACCGACACGCCGAAGCACGCCGCCGCACCTGCCGCAGCGAGCGCGCCGCGCGTGTCCATCAGCGCGACATCGCGACGAGCGCGACGTGCGACTCGCCGGCTTGATTGTCGACGACCGCCGTCCACGTCGTCGTCTGACCTGCAACTGGCACGGTCGCGAGCCCGAGCGATTCGCCCATGTAGCCCGCCGCGTCGCGCGCGACGTTCATCGTGACGGGCGCGATGATCGTCTGCGTGAGCCCGTTCTGCATGCGCCCATCCGCGCCGAGGAGAATCACGCTCGCTGATGCGTGCGCATCGCCGAGGCCGGAGCCCATCACGCCGAGCAGCGTGAACGAGGACGCATCGTGCAGCAGCGTCGGAAGCATCATGCGCGTCGGCGGGCGGTATGGCGTGTGGATGAGGAAATTGTGTCCGGCGTCTTTCGAGTGCGCGAAGACGAGCGACGACGCGAGCGCGTTCTCCGCGTCGTCCGCTTGCGCCTTGTCGGTCACGCCGTAGACGACGAACGCCTCTTCATCCGCGATGAAGCACGACGGCGCGGCGATCGCGGCGTGCTCGCCGACGTTCGATACGTTGATGCGCGTGGCAGGTCCCTCCGGATCCAGCGGCAATCGCTCTGCGTGGACGCCGCGCGACTCGTCGACCCACGCGGCGAGCGCGATGTGATTGTCCGCGCACGCGGCGAGCGGGTGGTCGCCGATCGCGTCGCCCGCGTCCCGAAGGACGAACGCCGTCGCGTCACGCGACGTCGCGAACCTCAGCTTGTCGTTCGACGAGATGGCGACGACGACGTTTCCGTTCGGCGCGACCGCCGCGCGCACGCGCGTGCTCGGGCTCGTGCCCGTCGCGATTTTCTTCGGCTCGCCCGCGGTTTCCCCGCGTGCAATGCGTGCAGAATACACATTGTCGCCGCCGCGCCACACGACGGCGAACGCATCGCCAACCGGCACGACCGTCACGTCGCTCACGGGGAGATCCCCGCGCAGCCTCAAGAGCGCGCCGAGCTTCCCGGCTCCAGGCTCGGACACGCGCGCGCCGACGTAGCGCCCCACGCCATCGCGCCCACCCGCCGTCGCGATCCACGCGACCGCGAGCGTCCCGTCGCGCTGCGACGCGAGCGACGGCGACACCTCGATCTCCGAGTCCGCCGCGCGCGAAACGACCTCGTGCGTGGGCGGCTCCGCGAGCGCCGTCCGCGGCTCGCCCGGGACCACGCGCACGACGACCACGCCCGCCGCAAACACCGCGACCGCGACGCCCGTCCAAGTCCCCTTGCGCAACCACACGCCCGACATGAGCCCTGCGATTACCATGTGTTGGGCGTCCGGATCATCCGGCATCGGACGTCCGTCATGTTTGCATTCCGATCCGCTTGCGGTTACACGGATTGCCTTCTCTGGTGCGGTAGCCAAGTGGTTAGGCAGCGGATTGCAAATCCGTTACACGTCGGTTCGAATCCGATCCGCACCTCTCGTCAGCCCTGTTTTTTCGTCGCGTACGACATCGCGACGGAGCGCTCGCTTTTGTACTGATCGTCGAGGCGCGCGGCGACGGATTCGACGACGCGTTCGAGCTCTGGCTCGGCGACGTGCGGCTCGATCACGCGGAGCTTGTCGGCGAAGCCGTCGAGGAGACCGTTCCACGCGAGCGGCTCGCGATGCGCGGGATCGAGCGACGATTCCGTCGGGTGACCTGCCGCGGTGGCGGCGACGGACAAGTACGAGAGCCACGTTCCGCTCGGGATCGGCGCGGTGTCGTCGCGCGGCATCGCGGGCGCAGCGACGCCGAAGATCTGGCGGCACGGAGCGTCGAGCACTTCGATCTTCAAATGCTTCGGAAGGCCGCGCGCGATCTCCACGCGATCGACCGCGAGGAGAAGACCGATCGCGTGCGCGTCGGCGGCGTACGGCCCTTTGTCGTCGAGCAGCGCGAGGAGCGCGTCCGATTTGCGAAGCTGCGGCGCGGCGAAGATCTTGTCCGCGCGACGCTCCGAGGGCGTCGTCGTGTCGTCGGCGAAATCGACCTTCACGCGATTCGCCGCGCGCCGCGCGTTCGCGTTCTCGCGCGCCGCGTCCGCGACGTTGTGCAAGAGGACACGCTCGGGCTCGTGATCGAGCTTGCGCGCGAGCAAGTCGACCGCACGCGACGTGATGCCGCGCATTCCAGGATCGTCGAGCGCCGCTTTGCAACGCGCCTCGATGCCGGGCGTGCGCGTGTCGTTCCACGCGAGCTTCTTCTCGCCGACCGCGTCGCTCCAGATCCCGCCGAGCCAGCAGCTCGCGGCGCGAACGACCAGCGCATCTCCGTGATCCGCGTTCGCGGCGGTCGCGCCGTGAGTCGAGTGCGTGCAACCGGCGAGTGAGATGGATCCGGCGACGAACGTGGCTCGGAGGAAGGTTCGCATGGGCATCACAAGAGCACCGCGCATGCCACCGCGGTTTTCTCGGGCGATCCGCGATCGGCGCGCGATCCGGCGGGGCGCTCCGGCCCGCGGCGCCCGACTTCGATTACTCTCTGCCCCGCATGCTTCTTCGCGATTGGCTCACCGAGGCGCCGTTCTCGCTCGCGCTGTCGGCCGGATTCTTTGGCTTCTTCGCGCACGCGGGGTTCGTGTCGGCGCTCGAAGAGGAAGGCGTCGAGCCGACGCTCGTGACGGGCGCGAGCGCGGGCGCGCTCGTCGGCGGGCTCTGGGCGAGCGGGACACGCGCGGCGCGCATCGAGGCCGAGCTCCGGCCGCTCCAGCGAAAAGACTTTTGGGATCCGTCGCTCGGGTTTGGAATTTTGCGAGGCGAGCTTTTTCGTTCGCGGGTCGAAGCCATGCTCGTCGCGCCCACGTTCGAGTCGGCGAAGATCCCCGTCGCGCTCTCCGCGTTCGACGTGCGCGCGCGCCGCACCGTCGTCCTCGATCGCGGCGATCTCGCGCGGGCAATCTGCGCGTCGTGTGCGTTCCCCGTTTTGCTCCAGCCCGTCGACGTCGGCGGCCGCGCGATGCTCGACGGCGGCATCGCCGATCGCCCGGGTCACGCGGGCCTTCGAGGTCGCCGCGTTCTCTTCCATCACCTCGCGTCCAAATCGCCGTGGCGCCGGGAGGACCCCGCGGCTCCGCGTCGCGACGGGATGGTCACCGTGACGTTCTCGGGTTTGCCGCGGCTCGGTCCGTTTCGACTCGAGCGCGGCGCGGAGGCGTTCGATCGCGCGCGCGACGCGACTCGCCGCGCGCTCGACGAGCACGTCGAGGACGACGTGATCGCGCTAGCCTCTTGAGATGCGACGAGCCGAGCAGCGCTTTCGAACGATCATCTCGCGGCTCGCGATGATCTCGCTCGCCGCGTGTCACGACGATCCCGTCGCGAGCGACGCGTCGAACGACCTCGACGCAGACGACGGCGCGTGCGCGCCCGAGCCAGTCGACGCGACGGACGACACGCAAGTCGACTGCTCGACGTTCGTCACGTTGCCTTGCGGATTGCCCGCGGGCGCGTCGGTGTCGGAGTGTTATCCCGACCTCGGCACGTGCGCGACGGCGTGTCGGTCGAATCTGACCTTCTACTGCGTGCTCACGTCGAGCGCGTGCACGCTGGACGCCGGGCTCCTCGATGCACCAACCACGCTCGAGTGCGTGAGCTGTTATGGCGGCGGGCGGCGACCGCGCGGGCTCGTCGAGCCGAACGTATCCGAGAGGTTCGCGCGGCTCGCGCACATGGAGGCCGCGTCCGTGCGCGCGTTCGCGGATTCTCGAGCGCTCGCTCGCGGCGTTCGGCGCGCCTGCGCGGCTCGTGCGTGCGACGCGCCGGGCGCGCGAGGACGAGCGGCGCCACGCGCGCGCGATGACGCGCATCGCGAAACGCTTTGGAGCATCGCGCCCGCGCGTTCGTCTTCGCGCGACGAGAGCGCCATCGCTCGTCGAGCTTCTCGTCGATGACGCCATCGAAGGTTGCGCGAACGAGACGCTCGGCGCGCTCGTCCTCGCGCGCGATGCGAGGCGCTCGACCGACGCGCGCATTCGTCGAACGCTCTCGCGCATCGCGCGCGACGAAGCGCGCCACGCCGCGCTCGCGTGGGAGATTCTGCGCTGGGGCCTCCCGCGCGTTTCGCGCGCGGATCGCGCACGCGCCCTACGCGCGCTCGAGGACGCGTGGCGCGCGCTCGAACGGATCCATCCCCTCGCCTCGCGCCTGCGCGCCGAAATCGCGTGGTAGATTCTCGAGCGATGCGTTTTGTTTTCTTGGCGATGCTCGCGCTCGGCTGCTCGAACTCGGGCACGCCAGGGGACGCAGGCGACGCGAGCACGACCGACGCGACGCCCGATTACCTCGTCCCGCCGCCGATTCAGCGAACGCAAAACGAGTCGCAGCTCGCGCCGCAGCGCGCGGCGTGCGCGTTTCAAGCGGGCGCGTGGGCCGCGCAGACGATCGGCACCGATTTTCCCATCGGGAGCGACATCCCGATCAATCACGTGATCGTGATCATGCAGGAGAATCGATCGTTCGATCACTACCTCGGTCGTCTCGTCGCGCAGGGTTACTACGCGCCGAGCGAGCTCGACGCGCCCGACGGCGGATGGTCGAACGCGGACACCGACGGCGGCGCGGTCACGCCGCACGCGGACGACGAGTATTGCTACGGCGTGAACCACTCGTGGGGCGCGATGCACGACGACTGGGACAACGGCCAGAACGATCACTTCGTCACGCAGAACGACCCCGACGGACAGCGCACCTTCTTCTACGAGGACGACACCGTCATTCCATTTTATTACGCGCTCGCGAGCACGTTCTCCGTCGGCGATCGCTACTTCGCCTCGGTGCTCAGCTCGACGTGGCCGAACCGATTTTTCCTGATGGCCGCGACGTCGTTCGGCATCGGCGACAACTCGTTCGACGTGGCGGACACGCTCGACCATCCGTCGGCGCAAATCTTCTCGCTGCTCGAAGAAGGCGGGCACACGTGGAAGGACTACACGGATGGTCCGCACATGCTGTCGTTCTTCCCGAATTTCGGCTGGCAGCACGACACGCTCACGCGCTTCGCGGACGTAAAATGCGGGCTGCTCGGCGACATCACGAACGGAACGCTGCCGGACGTGTCGTTCGTGATGGGCGACGAGATCAGCGAGACGTCGGACGAAGGTCCGTCGAATTTGCCCGGCATCGGCGGACAAGTCGTCGAGGCGATCGTCCGCACGCTGATGGCATCGCCTTCGTGGAAGGACACCGCGCTCTTCATCACGTACGACGAGAACGGCGGTCTCGCCGATCACGTGCCGCCCGCGCCCGCGTGCCCGCCCGACGATCTCGCGCCGCACGACGGCAATGGCAACCCGCTCGACGGCGATTTCAAGACCACCGGGTTTCGCGTGCCGTTCATCGTCGTCTCGCCATTCGCGCGCGCGCACTTCGTCTCGCACGCGGTCTACGATCACGCGTCGCTGACGCGCTTCATCGAGACGCGCTTCGGCTTGCCCGCGCTGACGGCGCGCGACGCGAACGCGACGCCGCCGCTCGAGATGTTCGACTTCGCGAACCCGCCATTTCAGACGCCGCCGAACATCACCGCGCACACGACCGTGCCGCAGTCGATCCTCACGCAATGCAATCAGCAGCTCGCGCCGACGTCGTGCACGCCGTGATCGAAAATTCTTGAGCGGGTCGAACCCGGCGAGCGTGCCGGTGTGTGCGAACTCGAGCGTCTTGATTGCGGACGCGCGCGGCTCGAGCTTTTTCGCGAGCGCGCGCAGCGCTGCGGCGCCTTGATTCTGGTCGTCCGAGAACAAATATTTCGGTGGCATGAGCTTGCCGTCTTTGTTCGCGTGTGCGGCATCGCCGAAATAGAGGACGCCGTCGATGAGGTACGCGGCGCTTCCTTGCGTGTGACCGGGGAGCGCGTACGCGAAGACTTGGACGTTGTCGCCGATGACCGAGACGTCGCCGTCGCCGAGCGGATGCGTGATGCGGACGCCGCTGTCGTGCGCGCCCATGAACCTCGTCATCATGCCTTTGCCGGCGGCTTTGCCTTCGAGGAGATCCTGCTCGGCGCGCATCGCGTAGATTTCCGCCTTGGGAAATTTCGCGCAGCCATTCGTGTGATCGCCGTGGCCGTGCGTGATGAAGATCGCTTTCACCGCGTCCGGGCCGAGCTTTCGTCGATCGAGCTCCGCAATGACCGCCTTCGCCTCTTTGTCGTTCCCGCAATCGACGAGCGCGATGCCGCCCGAGCCGATGTCGATCATGCCGACCGTGACGAAGCCGTCTTTGATTTGTTTTCCGCGCGCTCCGAGCGCTTCCCCGTCGTGAACCGGCGAATCACCCGACCACGTGATCGCGAGCGCGACGACCGGAATGGCCACGAGCACGACAATCGTTCCACCACACCCGAGAGCGACACGCTTCCAACGCATGCGCGCCAGCCTATCGCACCCTCAACGGCGACGGTCGCCGGATGCGCGGCGCTCGGACGGCGTGCTGAACGCTTCGATCAAGCGCGCGCCGAGCTCGTCGGGGATCGGAAGGCGCCGGCGCGACTCGCGCCTTTCGCGCATCATCGCGCGAAGCTCGCTCGGCGTCTCCGCGGGCCTCGCCGCGCGGCGGTGCATGAGCTCGTGCGTCCCGCACACGACGACGATATCTCCTCGCGAGAGACGCGTTGTACAGAGCGCGCGCGCGTCGGAATGCCCGCACACGACGCATTTCCCCATGGAGCTGCTCATCGCCCGACGATGCCGAACGTGAACGCCGGGGGCCAACTTTCCATCTATATAAGCACTACCCATGACGACATTCTTGGTGACGGGCGGCGCGGGATTCATTGGCTCGACGCTCGCCGAGGCGCTCCTTCGACAAGGCGACACGGTCCGCATCCTCGATGATTTTTCCTCGGGCCGGCGCTCGAACATCGAGAGCCTGAAGGGCAAGCTCGACGTGATCGAAGGAACGGTCGTCGATCCGGCGACGGTGAAGCGCGCGATGCAAGGCGTCGAGATCGTCTTTCACGAGGCGGCGATCCCGTCGGTTCCGCGATCGGTCGACAACCCGCAAGCATCGATGATGGCGAACGTGATGGGGACGACGGTGGTGCTCGACGTCGCGCGACAGAGCGGCGTGAAGCGCGTCGTCTTCGCCGCGAGCTCGTCGGCCTACGGCGACACGCCGACGCTCCCGAAGATCGAGACGATGACGCCGCAGCCCAAATCGCCGTACGCGATCTCGAAGCTCGCGGGCGAGCAGCTCCTCACGGCGTTCGCGTCGCTCTACGGTCTCGAGACCGTGAGCCTTCGCTACTTCAACGTGTTCGGTCCGCGGCAGGATCCGACGAGCCAGTACGCGGCGGTCATTCCGAATTTCGTCACCGCGGCGCTCACCGGGAAGAAGCCGACGGTGTTCGGCGACGGCGAGCAGACGCGCGACTTCTGCTTCATCGAGAACGTCGTGCGCGCGAACATGCAAGCCGCGACGACGCCGAAGAAGCTGAAAGGCGAGGTCGTGAACATCGCGTGCGCCGAGCGCATCTCGCTGAACCAGCTCCTCGCGATGATCGGCGAAGAGACGAGGACGAAGGTCGAAGCGATCTACGCGCCGTCGCGCGCGGGCGACGTGCGCGATTCGCTCGCGTCGATCGACGCGGCACACGCGCTCTTCGGTTACGAGCCGAAGATCAAAGTGCGCGAGGGTCTCGCGAAGACCATCGCCGCGTTTCGTTAAAGCGCGCGAATCACGAGCGGCGTGTCGTCCGATGACGTGATCGCCATCGCGGTGGATTCGGCTTCGCGATAGGGCTTCGCTTCGTCGATCTTTTGAAGCGCGACGTGCGTGCCTGGGTGGCTCGTTTTTGCAGCCACCTCGACGCGGTCGCCTTGTTTGAGCACGAAGCGCGCGAGGCTCGTCTCGTCGTGCTCGTAGCGCGCGATGAGGATCGGACACGCCGCGATCTCGACGACGACCGGCGCGCCCTCGTCCGGGAACACCACGAACGAGCTCGCTTCGACCGAGCGCACCATCTTCCCGTCCTTCTCGCTCCAACTCTCTTCGAGCACGGTCGCCCCGGGATCGAGCCCAGCGTCGACGCGCCCGACGACGCGGATTGGCGTCCGCGACACGACGCGCGCGATGATGTTGTCCGCTTCGGAGTCGCGAGGCGCGCGAAACACGAGCTCGCCCGTCGCGCCTCGCGTGCTGCGCGGACCGAGGATGGCGATGAGCAGCATGACGAACGCGAACATGCCGAAGAGCGCGACGACGAGCCCGACGAACGCGAGCGTGATGCCGTCGCTCGCGGGCTTGTGCATCGCGAAGAGGACGATCTTCACGAGGATCAAAATCGGAAACAAATAAAGAAGACGCACGAGCACGCGGAGCAGGCTCGTCGCGAGCGTGTAAATGCCGAGCGCCGCGCGCGGCTTCGGCCGGAGATGCGTCGTCGGCAGCCGCGCGGAGCGATCATGGCCTGCGAGCGCGAACTGCTCGACCTTGGTGAAGTCCGCCACGCGATGACGTTACGTGCTACCGATCATCTCGTGAAGGGCGTGCTCAAGATCGTCGGCATGATCGTCGCGATGGCCATCCTCCTCGCGATCTTCACCGACTACGACCAAAGCGGCGACTCGAGGACCGTCGTGCTCGGGCTCCCGGTCGTGTCCGTGAAACAAGTCGGCGCGCACGGCTGGCTCGCGATGGGGCAAGCGGGGACGGGCGTGCTCGTCATCGCGCAAGCGGGCGCGGGGATCGTCGCGTTCACGCAAGTCGGCGCGGGCGCGCTCTTCGGAATCGGACAAGGCATGATCTCGCTCGTCGCGCTCGCGCAAATGGGCGTCGGCGTGTTCGCGTTCGTCGGCCAAGTCGGTCTCGGCGCGCAAGCAGTCGGTCAAGGCGTCGCGTGGACCAAACCGCCGGGCTACTTCGACGAGCTCGACAAAGAGGTCAACGAGCTCTTGAGCTTTCGCGGCGTTTAGTCGTCCGGATGCCACGGATAATAGACACTCGCGCCGTCACCGAGGCGCGTGCGAATCAATTTGCAAAACCAATCGACGCACTCGCGGTCTTCGAAGCTCGTTGAAGGAGAGAGAGTGAACGTCGCGTCCACGCGCCGCCGAACGTGCTTGCGAGTCTTGCGTTTGGCGTGCCGAAGAACGAACCGCCCGCGCTCGGTCAGCTTGACGTAGCGCCTGCGACCGCGCACGAACGCTTCGCGCTCCACCAACCCGAGCGCTTCGAGCGACTTCAACATGCGACCAAGTGTGGTCCCCGCGATCCCAAGCGCCCGTCGGACGCGCGACTGCGGCGCACCAGCCCATACGTCACGGATCACGTGCAGCGCATCGAAACGCGCCGGTGTGAGCCCCCAAGGCGAGAGCAACCGTGCAGCCAATCGATGCTCGAGCGCCATGTGAGCACGTTTCACCCCAAACAAAATCGCATCCATCCGGACACCAATCGCAGAACCCATGCCAACCGCCCCCCACAACGACCGCACCCAAATTCCCCTGATCCGTGAGCATGCTCACACTTTGGGTGTTTCTGGAGGGTGGCCTAAAGTGGCGCGGGGTCGGCCGCGGGCCGGGCGCTGGGTCAACGGTCGATGATGACGACGTCGAAGCGCTCCCACGTGAAGCGGTCGGCGACGCGGCCGCGAAACACGATCTCGGGCTCGGCGACTTTGGGGTCTTCGAACGACCGATCGTGATCGTAGACGTACGCGATGCGTTTGCTCGCGGCGAACGCGGTGCGATAGGGCGGGTAGCGATCTTGCTCCGCGTGATACGGCACGACGGGCATCGCCTCTTTCCATAGAAACGCGAGGCGATAGCTCGCCCAATAATCCGCGATCGCCGCTTCGACGTGACGCTCTTCGAGCGCCTTCAGCACGCGACGCTCGACGACGCCGTCATCGATGCGCTGTGGAATCGGCCCGCGCACCCAGCGCCCGTGTGCGAGCCATCCGCCCGCGAGCGCGACGAACAAGTACGGCGCGAGCGCGAGCGCCGCGCGGCCGCGCTGCGCGAGCGGCGCCACCACGAACGGGAGAACGAGCACGCTCGCAGCGAGGTAACGCATCGAAAAGTGATCCATCACCATGCGCGAGACGAGAAAGCTCGCAACGTTCAGCGCGAGCGTCATCCAACCGATCGCCGCGAGCGTCGCGAGCGGGTGTGTGGCTTTGCGAAACGCGAGCACGAGCGAAGCGAGCATCGAGCCAGCGAGCGACGCCGCGCCCGTCCACGCGATCGCCGCGTACCAGCGCGGCATCTTCCACTCGACGTAGTCCATCACGTGGAGGGGTTTGAAGATCTTCGTTCCGATCACCCACGGCAGACACTGCGAAACGAAGAGGTGCGCGTTGTGTTTGAAAACGCTCGGGCTCATCGACGCGACGCCCTGCTGCGCGCGCGGGTGCGCGAAGAGAAGCGCGAGGAGCACCGCCCCAACGACTGCGCCGACGAAGAATGCGCCCATCGCGCGCGCGCGCGGCCCGAGCTTGTCCCGCGTGCGCAGCACCGTCGCGATTGCGAGGACGAAGCACGCGGGAACGAAGATGAGCGCGTAGGGGTCGCAGACCCACGCGAAGAGCGTGAGGAACCCGCCGAGCACGAGCGACACGATCGTGCCGGCGTCGAGCGCGAAGAACGCGGCGAACGCCAGCGTGAGCGCGAGCTGGCGCGGCGGGTACAGCGCGTACGAGTGGATGCACGCGGTCGTGAAGACGAGCGGCAGCGCCGCGGCGAACGCGCGCCACTCGGAGAGCCTCCGGCGAAGCGTGTAATATACAAGCAATGTGAGCGCCACGTGGAGAACGAGCGCGGAGAGCATCAGCGCGATGGGCGTCTTCCCGCAGACGACGAACCACAGCGCGGCCCACGTGGAGTCCGCGCTCGTTTGGTAACCGCTGCCCCACAAGAACGGCGACCACTCGCGGTGAAGGATGTGACGCGCCTGGAGGCCGACGATCGCGGCGTCGGAGTTCGTGCCGGGCGCGTTGAGCAGCGCGGGCACGCGCGTGAGAAAGGACAGCGCCACGAGCGCCGCAGCGCAGAAGATGGACGTGCGGCGTCGCGTCATCGGCGCGACGAAAACACTTTCGTTCACCGCTGGCAACACGTGCTCGGCTAAGATGTGAAGATGCGTCTTCGTCAGCTTTTTCTCTTCATCGCACTCCCCGTCTTCGCGTGTGTCGGCGACAGCACCGTCAATCCCAATGATGGAGGGGCCGACGCGACCACGGACAACAACGTCATCCCCGACACCGGAGGGGACACGGGCAACTGCACGACGAGCTGCATCGATCCCAACACGCTCTCCGCGTGCCCGACGAAGACCGTCCCGTGCAGCCTCGGTTGCTCGACCAACGGCGGTGCGCACTGCGAGGTCGTTCAACCGCAAGCGCCGGTGCAGGCATCCGATTTGTCCACGGCGGGCATCACCGATTTGAACGTCGGCGCAAACGCCTTCATCGACACCGACACGGGCGCGATCGACGTGATTCGCCCGGCGAACGACGTCGCAACCACGTTCCAAATCAAGAACGGAATCGGATTCAAGCTCTTCACGACGGAGAACGTCGGCGTCTTCACGGTCGGAAAATTCGTCATCGCAGAGACCTTCACGTTGAAGGCGCGCGGCAAGGCGGCGCTCGCGATCGCGGCGCAAGGCGACGTCTCGATCATCGGCATCCTCGACGCGCGCGGGTACACCGCGAGCGGCACGCTCTGCGGAGACGACACGCCTGGACCAGGCGGCCACGCGGGGACACAAGGCGCGACCATCGCGACCGGCGTCGGCGCGGGTGGGCAGGGCGACAGCGATTCGTACGCGGGCGCCGACGGCGGACAAGTGTCGGTGAGCGGCGGCGGCGGCGGCGGTGGATTCGGCGGCACGGGTGGCGTCGGCGGCAACGGGCCCGGCGGATTCGGAACGGGTGGCGGAAACGCTGGTGCGATCGCCGGACTGCAGACGACGATCGCGGGCGGCTTCGGCGGTGGTCAAAACGGAATCGGCCTCGGGTGGGGCGGCGGCGGCGGTGGCGGCGTGCAGATCGTCTCCAACGGCACGGTCACGATCGGTGGCGGCTCGAACATCGGCGGCATCAACGTCGGTGGATGCTCCGCGCCGCAGATCCAAAGCGGTGGTGGGTCGGGCGGATCGGTCGTCATCCAGACCGCGACGCTCAACGTGGCCGCGCAAGGCGTCATCGCGGCGAATGGCGGCTCTCCCGGCGTCGGCCAACCCGGTCAGCTCACGGGTACGTCGTCGGCCGCGCAAGGATCGGGCGGCGCGGGCACGTCCCTCAACGGCGTCGCCGGAAAGAACGACAACTTCAACGGAGCGGGCGGCGGTGGTGGCGTCGGGCGCATCCACATCGAGAACAAGACCGGCACGCTCACACCCAACGCGAACGGCGTCGTGAGCCCGGCGCTCACCACATCGGTGACGACCGTGACGATGGTCTCCGCGATGTGAGCGGCGTCACTCGATCGGCGTCGGCGGGAGCTGGCTCGTGCGCTCGCCGAGCACGGCGGCGAGCTCCTTCGGCATGAGCCCGTACGCCTCGGCGGCCGCGAGCAAACCCGCGTTCGACTGAAGCTGCGTGAGGAAATCGTGCGGGTACGGCGTGCCCGAGAGACCTTGCACGCGCGTCGCGAGACGCGGGATGCCGCGCAGGATCGCTTCGCGCGCTTCGGAGAGCTCGCCGAGGTCGACGCACGCGTCGTGGAGCGCGAGGAACACGGGCGCCTCGTTGAGCAAGCTCGGTGAGCCCTCGTCGAGGAGCTTCGCCGCTTCGCGCGCGATCTCGCGCGCTTTGTCCGGCGCGCCGCAGCGGCGCTCGGCCTCCGCGAGAAAACCCATCGCGACGGGCACGACGTCGAGCATCTTCGTCGCGCGGTAACCTTGCGCCGCCGTGCGGAGGAGCAAACGCGCGCGCTCCCAGCAATCGCTGTCGGCGGATCGCAAGAGCTCGAGGCCTCGATAGTAGAGAACGCCGAGCGTCGCGCGATCGTGCGGGACCCAGCTTCCCGCGGCGGCCGCGTCGGCGACGCTGCGCGGATCGGCGAGCATGCGATCGAGCTGCGTGTTCGGTCCGAACGTCGCGGCCCAACACAGGAGATTCATCTGACCGTGACGCACCGTGCCCGGCGAGCCGATCGCTTGCGCGAGCGCGATGCCGCCTTCGATCGCGACGCGCGCCTCGGCCTTCGCGCCGACCGTCGTCAGCGCGAAGCCCACGTTGATCGTGAGCGTCGCCTCGCGCATCTTCAAACCCGCTTCGCTCGCCGCGCGCGCCGCTTGACGGCGTGCTTCGAGCGCCGCGCCGACGTCGCCGCGCGCTTGACGCACCACCGCGAGCGTTTGCCACGCGTCGACGACGGCGCCGGGAATCGAGTGACGCTGCGCGAGCGACAAGAGTTGCTCGGCGACTTCCGCCGCCGCGTCGAGCTCGCCCGCGAACGCATAGCGCGACGCGAGCGCCGCCGCGCATCGCACTTCTTCGTCGACGAGACCCGCGGCCTGCGCCTTCGCGCGCACTTGATCGAGGCGCCCGCTCGTCTCCGAATCGCCGCCGCACGAATCTTCGTAACGAACGCGTGCGCCTTGCGCGCGCACTTCGCTCGCTTCGTCGTAAACGGCTTCTTCCATCGAGCGGACCGCGCTGTCGCGCTCCGCGGCGCGCGCGTCTTGGCGGCTCCACGCTTCGTCGAGGAGCTGCGCGCGTGCGAACTGCGTCGGCTTGTCGTCGGCGAACGCGAGCGATTTCTCCGCCATCGTCACGGCGTCCGCGAGGGCGTGCGCCGCGAGCGCGCGCCGAGCCGCTTTTTCCAGGTGAATCGCAGCCTCTTCGAACGCGTGACCGAGCTCGAGGTGACGCGCGACGGTCGCGTCGTCCTCCGCCATCTTCGCGAGCCAACGACCCGCGCGCGCGTGGAGATCGCGCAGCGCGTCCTCGCCGAGCGCGGCGTACGCGACCTCGCGCATGAGGGCGTGCTTGAACGAATACTCGCGCGTCCCCTTGAAGCGCGACTGCGCCTGCTCGACGACCACCTCGCTCGACGCGAGCTGGCGCAGCGCCTCTTGTGCGTTCGGCACGCCGAGCGCCTCGAGACCTTGATCCCACCCCATTTGTCCAAAGATGGAGAGCCGCGATGCAGCGTCGCGCGTTGCGTCGTCGAGCGCGTCGAGCTGCACTTGCATCGCCGCTTCGATCGTCGGTGCCTGCGCGGCGTCGCGACCTTGCGCGGCGAGACGCGCGAGCTCCTCCGCGAAGAGCGGCGAACCCGCGGCCTGCGTCGCGATCGAATCGGCGATGACGTCTCCCTGCGCGACGCGCTCGCCCAAAATCGCGCGCGCGATCGTGCGCACCGATCGCTTCGACAGCGGACGAAGCTCGACGCGCACGTGATCGCGACCCGTGAATTGCTCGGGGTCCTCCCGCCAAAACGAAGGGCGCGTCGTCAGCATCACCCACAACGGCGCGCCTGCCGCGCGCGCGAGCACGTGATCGAGCCACGACATGCTCTCGTGATCCGCCCATTGCGCGTCTTCGATGCCGACCACGATCGCCGATTTGCGCGCGAGCCCGACGGTGATCTCGGTGAGCGCGAGCCAGAGCGCGTCGCGCGCGGCGCGCGCATCGGCCATCTCGCCTGCGCCGGACGACGTGACGAGCGGCTCGTTCGCGAGGAGTCGCGCGAGGAGCTCGAGCGCGTCGTTCGCGATCTCCGCGTCCGCCGCGTGCGCTGCGCTCCGCGCGCCGAGCCGCGCGTCCTCGAGGTCCACGCCCTTCGGCACGCCCGCGACTTGCCGCGCGAGATCCGCCGCGACGCCGAGCGGATGACTTTTTCCGAACGTCTCGCATCGCGCGAGCAGAACGCGCGCGCCCGACGAGTGCGACGACACGCGCTGAATCGCCTCGCGCCGGAGACGTGTTTTTCCGATGCCCGGTGCGCCCGTCAACGTGACGAGCACGGGCGTGCGATCATCGAGCGAGCGCTCGAACGACGCGACGAGCTGCGAGAGCTCCGCTTCGCGCCCGACGAACGGCGCGCCACCGAGCGCGTCGCGCTTGCCGACGTGCGCTCCGCCGACGACCGCGCTCCCGTCTTCGCGAATTTGGAACTCGTACCTACCGCGCGCGAGCTCCGCGGTCGTCGTGTCGAGCACGACTTGTCCGCGCGTTGCGTCGCGCGCGAGCGCCGCGGCGCGGTCGACGACTTCGCCGATGGGCCGCACGCCGCGCTCCACGCGCGAGCGCCCCGTCGCGATGCCGACCGTCGCGTTCACCTTCGCGAGGCGCAGCGCGAGATCGATCGCGCGCGTGGCTTCGTCGCCGAGCGCACGCGACACGCCGAGGTGCGCGACGAGCGCGTCCCCACCGAGCTCCGTCGCTTCCGCGCCGCGCGCGCGAAGATGCGCGATGAGCCGCGCGCGCGGAGGCCCCTTCGGAACGTGCGTCGCGAGGATGGTCGTCACGAGGCGCGATCCGCCCGACGAATGCGACAGCTGACTCGCCGGCCCCACCTGACTGATCGGCGGCACCGACGCGGGCGAATGCGCATCGCGCGTCGTCTCGCTCCCGCCGCGCGCCGCGAGCTCCGCTGCGACGGCGCGCAATCGATCCGCCGCGATGCCCGCATCCCTCGGGCGCTCCGACGAATCCGTCGCGAGGAGCTCGGCCATCAAGTCATCGAGCGCCGGCATGATCTCGGGATAAATGTCCGAGAGGCGCGGCGGCGGCGTCGTCACGAGTCGCGCGAGGATCGCGATCGGCGTCGGACCGACGTGCGGCGGGCGCCCCGTGATCATCTCGAAGAGCGTCGCGCCGAGCGCGTAGAGATCCGCGCGCGCGTTCACGCCTTCATCGCCGCGCGCTTGCTCCGGCGCCATGTACGCGGGCGTCCCGATGATCGCGCCCGTGCGCGTGAGCTTCGCGTCCTCCGCGGACGCCACGCCGAAGTCGACGAGCTTCGCGATGACCGGCCCCGACGCGTTCGGCCCGCTGCCCACCAAGATCACGTTCGACGGTTTCACGTCGCGATGCACGATGCCCGCCGCGTGCGCCGCCGCGAGCGCGTCCGCGACTTGCGCGGCGACGTCCAAACACTGCACGAGCGGAAGCGGTAATCGCTTTTGCCTTTGCGAGATGTCCTCGCCCTCGAGCCACTCCATGGCGACGTAGGGCATGCCCTCGTCGAGCTGACCGAACGCGACGACGCGCACGATCCCCGGATGAACGAGCCCCGCGAGCACGCGACCCTCGCGACGAAAGCGCGCCTCTTCGCCCGCGTCGACGCCCGAAATCGCAATCACCTTGAGCGCGACGGGTTGATTCGTCACTTCGTCCATCGCGCGATACACGATGCCCACCGCGCCGCGCCCGATCTCGCGCTCGATCAAAAAGCGTCCCCCGACGGACATCTGACTAGCGAACGCGGTCATTTGCGGTGCTCGCCAATCACGAACACTTCATAACTGCTCGAGCGCGTGCTCTCGGGTTTGATGATTCGTTCCTTCTCGTAGAGCGCGCGAACCTTGGCGCGCGCGAGGGGAAGGTCTTCACCCATGAAAATCTTCCCGACGAACATCCCACCGGGCTTCGAAACTTTCTCGGCGACGGCGAGCGCGCGCATGAAAAGGTCGAAGCTCCGCGATTGATCCGTGAAGCGGACCCCCGTCGTGCTCGGCGCCATGTCGCTCAGCACCACGTCGAACTCACCGAGCTCCCCTTCTGCGATCGCGAATGCGTCGGCTTGCCTGAATTCGACGTTCTTCGGGAGCGCGACATTCAACGGTTGGAGATCGATGGCCATCACGTGTCCGCTCGGTCCGACGCGCTGCGCTGCGAACATCGCCCAGCTCCCGGGCGCGGCGCCCAAGTCGAGTACGCGCATCCCCTGGCGAAAGATTCGAGCGCGCCGGTCGATTTCCTCGAGCTTGAAGACGCTCCGCGCCGGAAACCCCGCCTTTTTGGCCGCGACAGTGAACCTGTCCGGCTTCTTGTACGGGTTTTTCTGCGCGCGCATGACGACGACTAGGCAGGGTATCACCGGATCGCCGGCGCGTTGGTTGGTGCGTGGGCGATCCATCGAGGTGCGTGTGGGACCCCACAAAAACGCGGTGAAAAGGAAGGTCGAGCTCGGGCCCAGCGTTTGCTCTATCGATGAACATGGAAACGCTGATCGACTCGTACGAGCTTCATCCGCCGGGCAGCGAGCCAATCCCCGCGCCGCGCATGCGGCCGCGCATGGCGAGCATCGTCATCGACATCGAGTGGGAAGAACCGCAGCCCTCGTCGTCGCTACACGGCGTGCGCGTCTGGGCGACCGAGGACTGATATCGTTCTCGGCGTGAAGTCCCTTCACGTTCGCTTCGTTGCCGTCACGTTCGTAGCCGCGCAAGTCGGCTGCATCTTGTTCGTGAACGAGGGCACGCCGAACGGCGATCAATTCACGACGTCGTGCCAGCTCCTCGACACGACGAGCGCATGCGGCGCGTGCATTGCGCAGCAATGTTCGACCGAGGTCACCGCGTGCTGCACGGACTCCACGTGCAAAGACACGCTGAAACAATTCGACACGTGCGCAGACGCAGGCACGTGCTCGGTGGACGTCTCGACGAGCGGCGCGAACGCGCTCGGCACGTGCATCAACTCGAAGTGCACGATGTGCGACGTCGTCCCGCTGGGCGACGGGGGCACGACCACCGTCGACGTCGCGTGCAGCACCAACGCCCCGCTCGGCTATTGCTTTTGCGACGGCAACTCGCCGGATTCGAAACCGTCCCGGTGCGACACGACGACCGTGCCCAACTCGATTTGCTGCGCGGACATCAATTACCCAACGTCGGGGACGTGCACGTGCTCGACGATCAAATGCGAACAAAGCATCGGCATCGGCTGCTCGTGCTCCACCGCTGCGAGCGGCAACGAGACCTCGTGCAATTCAGTAGACGGCGTGTGCTGCGCCAACGACGGATTCTGCACGTGCGACTCCACGATCACACAATGCGATCAATTCACGTCGCCCGTTTCGGACTGCAACAAGCCCGCATCGATGGGCTGTGGGACGAGCAAGACGTGGGTGACGGGGTGTTCGCCGGGGGTTAATTGAACTCCACTCCTTGCATCCGCCGTATCGGTTAGTCTTGGTTGTTTCCGCAAGCAGTGGTGCAGAACGGAAGATCAAAGTCGGCGGTTAATGCCCCGTCGTTGAATTGAGCCGTGAAACTGCCGACACCCTCTTGTCCAAGGACAAGCTTGCTTATCGTCACGGTGCCTCCGGTGGCGATGCGGGTGTTCGAAAGTTGATCGCCGACTTTGAAGTTCACAACGACCACGGACGCGTTGAGAAGGTCGATGGTGAATTGCCCGACAAGCGAAGAATTAATTGGTGCAGCGATCGTGACCTCCACAAACATGAGATCGTGATCAAGTTGGGTCGACTGCGGCTGAGCCCACGACGTGGGACACGCCGTCGGTGTTGCACTGAAGATCAGCGCGACGTAGTTCGCCTGACTCGATGGGTCCGACGGATTCAACTGCCCTACCTAGTGCGTGGCCGTTCCGTATTGCGCTTCGAAAGCAGCCATTGGGCCTAGAGAGCCTGCAGCAGCATTCACCGACAGATTCGACGTTCCCTCGCAGGCCGAGACGTCGAAGGACGCCCCACAAGTCGATTGCAGCAACATCGCAGCGAACGCAATTACCGCTGAAATGTAATGGCGCGACGTCACGATGGAATCATAGCAGCTCGCCGATTCCGTCTCAGGCGGTAACTGGAAGATCACCAAGCAACACCGGCCGCTTCGCGCGTAGGTGTTTCACGAACGCACCAACGGCGATGCGCGATCCGCTCTTGTCCAATACCTCGGGCACGAACGACTCGGCGATGTTGTCCGTTCCGAAGTCGTAATCGTCGTCGTTTCCGAAGTTGTTTATCCATCGCGCGCCGGGCGCGTTCACGCGCATGTCGTGATCGGAGTTGATCACCCACGGCACTTCGACCGCTCCCGTGTCGAGAATGCCGTGGTTGTATTCGCCGTACACGATGTAATCGAGCTTCCCTGCGCCGATGTAGATCTCGCAATCACCGCCTTCGAGCGTCTCGGCGCGCGTCACGCCGCCGACCCAAAGGCCCGGCCGCTCGTCGTAGAGCGCGATCGAACCGCTTACGGTGAGGTTTCCGCGAACCGCGACGATGTCGAAGCGCTGCTTCTCGATCTTTGGGAGCGCCGCGAGGAAATCGCCGTCGAGCGCGAGATCGCCGTCGAAGAGCAAGACGCTCGCGTAGCTCCCTTCGAAGACACCGAGCGTGCCGCCGAGCCGCTCGCTTGCGGCAGCGAACGTGAGGATCTCGTGTTCGATCGCCACGCGATCAGCCTATTCCACAATCGGGCGCGTCGGTGTACGTGTCACTCCATGCGTCGAGCGCTCGTTTCTCTCATCATCGTCGTCATTCCCCTCTGCGTCGTCGTGTCCACCCCGGCGGACGCGACGGCGGGGTCCTGTTCGGTCGTCGGGGACTGGAATGGCGTGTACCCACCCGGTCCGTATCCGTTCTCGGGATCGCCGATCACCTTTTCGTTCCGCGCGGACGGCACGGGCGAGAGCAAGAGCTCGCGCGCGAACTCCCCCATCGCGTGGCACATGGACGGCGCCAACTTGTCGTTTCACGGAACCACATCCGGCACGACGCCTTACAGCTGCAAGCGTGAAGACGAAGGGAAATACTCGCTCACGTACACGGCGGACTGCAACACCGTGAAGCTCGGCTTGGTCTCCGATCCGTGCACCGGTCGCGGGACCACCGCGAACGGGATGTCGCTCACGCGAAACAAATAACAGACTAGCGCAGCGTCGCGGGCGGCGGCGGAGTGAGCCACTCGTCGGCCCAGCGCTGCATCTCTTCGCGCGCTCGTCGTGCGTCGGTCGAATAGAGCGATACGGGGCCGGCGCCCATGTCGCCGGTCGTCGTTCCGATGATCGCGTCGAGCTCGCGCGTGCGGTGATCGCGCCGGTGCTCCTCGCTCTCGATCACGCGTCCGACGATCATCCCGCCGACGCCCCCAAAGACGACGCCGAGCGCGATGCCGATCGGTCCGATCATGGCGCCGATGACGAATCCACATCCGATGCCGAGCAGCATTCCCGTATAGCGAAACATCCAAACAGCGTATCAACGCGCCGCGAGATGCCGAAGTTTTCGGCTTTTCAGGCACCAGGCTTGTTCGCGGGCTCTTCGGCGCGTAGCATTTCGGTGTTGGAGGTCGCATGGGTCGGGCGCGCCTCGTCTTCATCATCATCGCGGTCGCTGCGTGCGCAAAAGGCACGGGCATCGAAGGAAGCGACGCCGAGAGCGACGCAGCGGCGGATTCTCCCGCGAGCAAGGACGGCGCGACGACGCTCGACGGCAACAATCAAGACTCGCAAACGAACGGCTGCAGCCCGCAGAGCTGCGCCTCCGGATGCTGCTCGGGCAACGTGTGCGCTGCCGGCACGGCGGACAGCGAGTGCGGCTTCAACGGAGACCCTTGCGAAGACTGCACGGGATCGAACCAGGTCTGCGGCGGCCAGGCGTGCGCGCCGAAGCCGTGCAACAAATCCACGTGCCCGAATGGCTGTTGCAGTAGCGGCTCGTGCGTTGCCGGCCAATCCGATCAAGCGTGCGGCACCGGCGGAGCGCTTTGCGTCGACTGCTCGCAGCAGTCGCTAGTTTGTTTGAACGGATTCTGCACTCAGTAGCGAGTCATATGTCCAACCACATCAAGTTTATCGTCATGGGGATTCTCCTTTTCGGTTGCGGGTCGATGATCGCTCCGGCGACCGACGCGAGCAGCGACGCGCCGAGCAGCGACGCGGCGAATGCGGCCGATGTCTCGGACGCGAGCGTGTCGGATGCTCCCTCGTGCGCCGAAGCCGGCGGAACGTGTCGACAGGTCTATCAAGCGCAATGCATGGGCGGCGGCGCGTCGATGGGCACGTTCGACTGCGCGCCGGGCTATGGGTGTTGCTCGCCGTGATCGCGACGCGCGCGTATGCTTTGGACATGCGAATCCTCACGCTCTTTGCCGCGGCTCTCCTCGCATGCTCGTCCGGCACGACGCAATCCGACGCGGGCGATGACGCAGCGAGCGCGAGCGACGCGGTGAGCAACGCCGACGGCAGCGCCGATACGTGGGTGAGCTACGCGCAAGGCTTCTTCACGACGTATTGCACCTCGTGCCACGACTCGAGCGACTCGACGGGACGCGACTTCACGATGCAGTCCGTCGTCGAGACGAACAAACTGACGATTCGCTGCGGCGTGTGCGCCACGCAAGACTCGTCGTGGAGCTGCGCGGCCTCGCCGACCGCAAAACAATTTCCGATCGGCACCGGCCCGAAGCCGAGCGACGCCGAACGCGATCGCATCGTCGCGTGGATCACCGCCGGCGCGCCCTGAGCGTCAACGCGCGCTGAGTCTGTCGGCAATCGCGTGGAGAAGACGCGCATCGCTCGCGAGCGCGTGCTGGAGCTCGTGTTTGTCGGTGTGCGCGAGCTCTTTCTCGACGTCGTCGATGCGGCGAGCGAGCTGGGATTGCAAGAACTTCAGTTCGTCTTCGTTGAGCGTGAGTTGCATGTGCGATGTCGGTTCAACATCGATGCCAACGTCGTCGGCGGGAAAACGCGCTGTCGAACGACGCGAGCACGCACGGCGCTCGCGTCGCCCGCAGCGATTGCGCTCACTTCACCGTGGGATCGTTCGGATCCGGATCGGTCGCGTCGGGGTTGCCGTCCTCGTCGACGTCGCGCACGGGCATCGGGATGCCCACGACGTTCGGCACGTTGCCTTGAAAGCCGTCGTCGAAGAAGCGCGCCACCATCGCTTGCTGGGCGACGTACGATTGGGCGACGGAGTACTGTTTGTCGGTGGCCAGCGCCTGCGTCGATTTGTTGAAGGGCACTGGATACGCGCGCACGTCCGAGCTCTGCACGAAGTTCCGGTAGTGCTGCCCCGTCACCTGCACGAGGACGCTGGTCACGCCGGCGATCGGCGTGTCGTGAATGAGCCCGCTTCCGTCCGGGTTCACGTTCGGCAGCGGCATGGGGTCGAGCACCTTGCTGGGATCGCGCACCATGTCCATCGTGTCGATATGCGAGTTCGGCCCTACGTTGGGCACAGCGAGACCAAAGCCCGCGGCGCGCGCGAAAGCCTCGGTGCCGTCGTTACCGACCTCGTCGTCGTAGAGCACCTCGATCTGCAGGATGTTTCGCGGCGCGAGCGGCGTGTTCTTGATCGTGCCCGGGTGCTCGACCACGTACGAAGCGAAGATGAGCGGATCGAACGGATCGATCGCGTCTTCCGCCAACGTGCCGATGAGGCTCGTCTCGTCGATGAATTGCCCCGTGATGCCGAAGTTGAGCACGAGCGCGCCTTGCAACTGGAACTGCACGACGGGCGCGTGCGCCGCGTGTGCGAAGAGCTGCCCACCGCCGACGTTGAGCGCCCACAGCTTGACGTTCGGTTCGATCGCCGCCGTCACCAACCCGGTGATCGCGCCCATCGATCCGCCGTAGTAAGCGATCTTCGTCCCATCGATCTTCGGGGCCGTCGCGCCCGTCTGCAGCGGCGACAGATCCGGATTGCTTCCGAGCACGCGAACGAGCTGCGAGCTGTCGATCTCGATTTCGCGCAGCTGGTCGCGCGCCGCGCCGAAGTTGAGTCCGGTCGCCAGGAGATTGAGGCCGGGGTCGCGCCCGTTGGCGAGTGGCGGTCCATTCGGGTCGACGTTGTCCGCGAAGCCGTCGGGGCCGACGTAGGTCGCGCCTGGCGAGCTCTCCCAATCAGTGTGGAGATCGACTTGATACTTCGCGTCGAGCGAGCGCGCTCCCTCGGTCACGGCATCGATGCCGGCGACGATCCAACCCTTCGCAGCAAAGGTGTTGGCGAGCTTCATGAACGCCTCGGCGCGCGACCCGGGTGAGCCGTGAGCGACGATCACGCACGGGTACCCGTTCGCGGGCATCGCTGTCTTCGGAATGACGAAGCTCACCCAAATGGGAACGTTGGGTTTGTCGGGGTTCGGGATGACGTTGCCCGACGCGTCGCGCGCGAAGGTGTGGTGATCGAGATCCGTGAAGCCGTTCGGCTTCTCGATGAGGAAGTTGGCGGCCTGAAAGACCGCGGTGCCGATCGCCGCGATCTTGTCGTGCGCGATGACGTTCGTCTTCAAGTAGTCGGGATCGTCGGCGCCGTCGACCTGCGGCGCGACGCCGAGCCACGCGTCGAGCGACGCGGTGAAGCCCGCGGGAAGCGCGCTCTGCACGGGCGCCGCGAACTTCACGGCGCCCATCGGCGCCATCGAGCCCGCGTCCCACGCGAGCGTCGGCACCGGCAAGTCCTCGAGCGTCTCGCGCAGCTTGAACATCTCGCGGCTCGCCGTGTGAGTCGTGAACGGCGCGATGGCGACGATCGTGCTCTTGTCCGCGTCGAGCGCGCTCTTCAACGCGGCCTCTACCTTGTCGATCGCGTTTCCGTAGACTGTGCCAAGCGTGCCGCTTCGCGTCCCCGAGAGCAGCGCTTGGAAATCCGTGCTCGCCACGAGGTGCGCGCCCGACTTGTCCTTCACGCGGCTCGTGAGCACGGCCGCGTACGAGTGCGCTTCTTCGAGGACGATGCCGAGCCCCGCTCCGACCGCCACCATGGGTCGCGCGCTCGAGGTCTGCGAGTCGTCGTGGATCTGTCCGCGGCAGCGAATGCGCGCCTTCGAGGGATCGGCCGGCGCGAGGTCGATGAGAAAGACGGAGCTCGTATCGGCGACGCACGCGTCTTCGTTGATCGGCAGGCTGGCCGGATCGATGTCGGCGGCAATGGGATCGCCGTTATCATCGACAGGCTTCGTCGGATCATCGACGTAGAAGAACGAGAACATCGCGCGCCCGAAGCCGTCGAGCTTCGCGATCGCGTGGGTGAGGTATTGCGAGTTGCGCGGCACGAGGGCGTCGACGCCGGGGATGGGATCGATGATTTTACCGTTCGCCAAATACGCGTCCGTCGGAAACGGCACGTCCATGATGTTGGGCGGCGTGTCACCCGAGAGCTTGAAGCGCGCCGTCGGCGCTCCACCGTTCGAGCTGCCGCTGCACGCGCCCGGCAGAACGCACCCGAGCGCAAGTAGGATTCCCCAAGCCCACCGATTCGCCATCTTTCCCTCCCTCGTCACGCACCTTTCTACACTCAAAACCGAATCACGACCATCGCGCCGCTCTTCTTCGCCACCACGGTGCGCGGCCATGCGACGGCGAGAATCGCCGTCACCACCGCGACGCCGAGCGTCGCAGTGCTGATCCAACCGGCGGTCGTCATCGTGTCGTAATCGATTTGTCCCTGAGCGGGATCATTGCAGTAGCCGCGCCCACCAATGCAGTTCGAGTCGAATGAGCTCTTCGCGGCAATGGCGACTCCGCCGCTTATCGCCGTAGCGATCACGGACGCCACCGCGACGCTGCCGAATATCCACGTTGCAGCGGAGAGCCGCTTCTCTTGCTCGGGCGCCGGGGGCGCGCACGACGAAGGTTGCATCATGCACGGGTCGGGCGGCGGCGGCATTTTGAGGACCGCGTCGATCTCGAGGCGCTGGCCTTCCGCGAGCGTCCCGCGCCACTCCCATGGCATGCGCCCTTGCGCGCTCACGCGCACGTGATGCTCGCCGGGATCGACGGGCGTGAGAACGCCGAGGACTTCGGGGCCCTCGATGAACTCGTCGAACGAGACGACGACGCCGGGGATTGGCTCGCGCAGCGAGATGCGCAAGTGCGGGACGCGCGGCGCGAGCGCGTCGAGGTGTTGGATGGCGATGCCTTCGCGATCTTTGCGACCGTCGCGGCGCGCTTGGCTGAGCGACTCGTCGAACGCCGTGGTCGCGCGCGCGAGCTTGCCTTGGCCTTCGAAGCACATCGCGAGGTTGAGCAGCGTGCCGCCGCCGGGATCGAGCTTTTGGCTGCGCTCGAGGAGCGGACACGCGCGCGCGTAATCGTGTTTGTCCATCAGGTCGCGGCCTTCGTCGAAGAGCGCTTGCGCGATCTGCGCGTCGGTCTGCGGCTGCGCGCGCGCGACGCTCGCGATGGCGACGATCGCAGTCGTGATGGCGAGGCTTCGGACGCGCACGCATGGCATGGTACAAGAACAAAAATGCGTTGGCACATCGGCATCGTTGCTGCCGCGATCACGATCGCGCACGCTGCGCACGCGCAAGAGCGCATCACGCTCGCCGACGGAACCGTGATGCAAGGCGAGCTCGTCGAGAAGGTTCCGAACGATCACATCACGATCAAGCTCGCGACGGGCGAGGTGCGCACGATTCGATGGAGCGCGCTCGCGCCGCAAATGCAGGCGCCGCCGCCACCGCAGGTCGTCGTGCAGGCGCAAGTGGCGCCACCACCTCCGCCGCCACAAGGCCCGATGACGCACGTCGCGATCGACGCCGATGAGCCCAACGTCACCTTGAGCCGCGTGATGGGTTATGGCTACGTGCAATACGGAGCTTCGACGGGCGTCATGGCGAATTGGCAGACAGTGTGCGTGGCGCCGTGTCAGGCGAGCGTCGACTCGACTGCGATGTACCAAATCACCGGCGATGGCGTGACGCCGTCGCGCACGTTCTCATTGCCGGCGAGCCCGAACGGCGCGCCGCTTCACTTGCGCGTGCACGCGGGGAGCTCGGGCGCGCGCATCGGCGCCGCATGGCTGCTCCTCGGCGGCATCACGTTCGCGCTCACGGGGAGCATCCTCGCGGTCACGTTCGCCGCGCTCTCGAGCGACTCGAACACGACGGGTTGGATCGTCGCCGGCCTCGTGACGACGGGTGTCGGCGCGATCATGATCGCAGCGGGAATTCCACTGTTCTTGGGGAGCGGAACGTCGGTGACGAACGATCAGAACATGACGATCGCAAAACGCCGCTCGCCGATCCGGCTCACGCCGACGGGCTTCGCGTTCTGATTTATTTTCGATCGCGAAGCGCTCCGCTGACGGTGGACGTGGTGGTCGCCGTTGCAGTCGCAGTCGCCGTCGCAGTTGGAGTCGTCGTCGTCATCGCGTGAGCCTGCGCGTGCGGCGTGGGTTGCGCGCGAACGGTCGCCGCCGTGACCGCTTCGAGCGGTGCGATCGACTCGGCGGGCTCCGCCTGGATCGACGCAGTCGCCGTCGCTGCCATCGTCGCCGCGATCGGCGGTGGCGGAGCGGCGACCGATTGCGCGGCGTGCGGCTTGCGCAGCGAGATGACGAAGATCGCGATGCCCGCGATGCACACGAGCACCGCGGTGCTCACGAGAATTTCCACCCAATGCGATCGCTGCTTGAGGAGCGTCCCGCTGCGCGCAACCGTCGGCTCGAACCCGGAAATCGGCGGGATCGACGCGGGCATCGCGCGACAGATTCGGTGCACCCGCCGCACGCACCACGCGATCCGCGACGAGCTGCGCTTCCACCGAACCAAAGGGTTTCAGCGCGGACGCGAGATCCGCGGCGCTCGCAGGACGAAGACGCCGATCTTTTTGGAGACACCGCATCACCACGTTCGCGAGCGCGGCAGGCACGCGATTCGGAAGCGGCATCGGCACGCGCGTCGTGATCGCCGTCGCGACCTCGACCATCCCCTCGCCTTCGAACGGCGGTCGCCCCGCGAGCGCTTCGTACAAGACGACGCCCATCGCCCACACGTCGCAACGCGCGTCGACGTCGCGCGGCGTTTGGATTTGCTCCGGCGACATGTAGCGCGGCGAGCCGAGCGCGACGTTCGCGGACGTCTGCATCCCGCCTTCGCTCGATTGCAGCTTCGAAATTCCGAAATCCAGAACCTTGAGCAGCGCGCTCCCGTCCGTGCGCATCGACGACGTACAAGTTCGCCGGCTTGAGATCGCGATGCACGATGCCGAGCGCGTGCGCTTCGGAGAGCGCTTCGCACGCGGCGATTCCGAACGACGCGGCGTCCACCGGCGCGATCGTTCCGCGACGAAGGAGCATCGTGCGGAGATCCTCGCCGACGAGGAGCTCCATCACGATGTACGGCTCGCCCGTCTCGAACACGCCCGTGTCGAACACGCGAACGACGTGCTCGCTCTTCACGCGCGCGCACGCGACCGCCTCGCGCGCGAACCGATCGAGCGCGCCCGCGATCGCCTTCGCCTCGCTGCGCAAGAACTTGATCGCGACGCGTTGCGCGAGCCCGAGGTGCGTCGCTTCGATGACGACGCCCATCCCGCCTTGCCCGATGACGCGCTCGACGCGGTATTTCCCGCCGAGCACCGCGCCGATCGCGGGCAGCGCCATCGGCGACGGAGTGGAATCCGCCATCACCGTGGGCGCGGAGCCGGTTGTCGAGGACTGCGGAGCGGCGCGGAGCGGGCCGAGTTTCTCGCGGGGGTTTGGGGGCGCGAGCTCCCATCGTGACGAGTCGCGCTCGGGCATGGTCACACCTTAAACCATGCTATGCCGTGCGCATGGGATTTCCCGTCGAAAGGCCGCGCAGGCTTCGAGCGACGGCCGCGATTCGCAGGCTCGTCCGTGAGACGACGCTCTCGCCGAACGATTTCATCCTCCCGCTCTTCTTCAACGAAGCGCTCGACGCGCCGAAGCCCGTCTCCACGATGCCGGGCGTATCGCAACTCCCCGTTGCGCAAGCCGCACAAGTCGCGAAGGACGCGCGCGCGCGCGGGCTCGGCGGCGTGATCCTCTTCGGACTTCCGAAGCACAAAGACGATCGCGGCTCGAGCGCCCTCGACGAAAACGGTCCGGTCCCGCGCGCCGTCAAAGCGATGAAGGACGCCGCGCCCGATCTCGTCGTGATGACCGACGTGTGCGTCGACGAGTACACGGATCACGGGCACTGCGGGCTCCTCCACAAGCGCCGTGACGGCGAGATGGAAGTCGACAACGACGCGACCATCGAGGTCCTCGCGAAGATGGCGCTCGTGCACGCGAAGTCCGGCGCCGACATCGTCGCGCCGAGCGACATGATGGACGGCCGCGTCCGCGCGATCCGCACCGCGCTCGACAAGGGCGGCTTCGAGTCGACGGCCATCCTCTCGTACGCCGTGAAATACGCGAGCTGCTTCTACGGACCCTTCCGCGAAGCCGCGGACTGCGCGCCGAAGTTCGGCGATCGCGCGGGGTACCAAATGGATCCATGGAACGCGCGCGAGGCGCTCCGCGAAGCGCGACTCGACGAAGAAGAAGGCGCCGACATCCTCATGGTGAAGCCGGCGCTCTCGTACCTCGACGTGATTCGCGCGGTGCGCGAAGCATCGACGCTGCCGCTCTTCGCATACAACGTGTCGGGCGAGTACTCGATGCTCCACGCAGCGGCCGCCGCGAAGATGATCGATCTCGATCGCGCGATCCTCGAAGTGCTCGGCTCGATCCGCCGCGCGGGCGCCGATGCGATCCTCACGTACCACGCGATGCGCGCGACGGAGCTCCTCGGTGCGTGAGCTGCTCGCGCTCGCGGCGTGCGCGGCGTTCGTGACGTCGTGCTTTCCGCAAGGACAGTGCGAGAGCACGCCGTCGTTCGTGGACTACTGCGGCGCTGCGAGCGATCCGAATTGCCAAGGCCACATCGTCGACTCGACGCACTGGGAATCGGGCCCGATGGTCGGCAATTGGCTCGTCTACGGGCCCGAGCAAACGTACCTCATGACGTTGCGCGACAAGGCGACGGGCGCCATCTTGAACGGCACTCTCGCCGACGTCGCGGTGAGCATTTCGGCCGTCGAGCAGCCGAACACGCCCGGCAACCAAGGGACGGTGTGCGCGGGCAACGCATGCGAATTTTCCGTCAACGATGCGCAGTCCGTGTACGTGAAGAACGATACGTGCGCCTCGTACTTCGTTCGCGTTTACGTCACGATGGAACCCTCCGCTGGAGACGCGAGCACCGAATGACCCACGCCTGGCACGACATCCCCATCGAAGAGCCCGTCGACGTCTCGTTTCCGGCAGTGATCGAAATCCCCAAGGGCTCGAAGGTGAAGTACGAGCTCGACAAAGCGAGCGGGCTCCTCAAGGTCGATCGCGTTCTCTTCTCCGCGGTGCACTACCCCGCGAACTACGGATTTCTCCCCCGCACCTACTGCGACGACGGCGATCCGCTCGATGTGCTCGTCCTCTGCCAAGAGTCCGTCGTGCCGCTCTGCCTGATGACGGCGCGCGCGATCGGCATGATGCAGATGCGCGACGACATGGGCCTCGACGACAAGATCATCGCGGTCCACACGGGCGATCCGCAATTTGCAGAATACACGCACATTCGCGAGGTCCCGAAGCACCTCTTGCTCGAGCTCCGGCGCTTCTTTCTCGATTACAAAACGCTCGAGAACAAGCACGTCGAGGTCGACGAGTTCGGCGGCCCGGAGCAAGCGAACGCGACGATTCGCGCGTCGATCGAAGCGTACAAGAAGCTGCTAAACTCGAAGTAGCTCGCATGGGTGAGCCCTTCCAGCTCGGGCGCTACGCGCTCCACGCCGAGCTCGCGGCCGGCGGGATGGCCGTCGTGTATCTCGCGCGGCAGACGGGCGCGGTCGGGTTCGGGAAGACCGTCGCGATCAAGCGGCTTCATCCGCACCTCGCGCGCGATCCGTATTTCGTGACGATGTTCCTCGACGAAGCGCGGCTCGCCGCGCGCGTGCAGCATCCGAACGTGTGTCCGATTTTGGACGTCGTCTCGACGGACACGGAGCTCTTTCTCGTGCTCGAGTACATCCGCGGCGAGACGCTCTCCGGTTTGCTGCGCGCGGCGCGCAAAGCAGGCAAGAAGATCCCCGTGCCGATCGCGGCGGCGATCATCGTCGGTCTGCTCTCCGGTTTGCATGCCGCGCACGAAGCGAAGGACGAGCTCGGGAAGCCGCTCGACATCGTGCACCGCGACGTGTCGCCGCAGAACCTCGTCGTCGGCGCGGACGGCGTCGCGCGCGTGCTCGACTTCGGCGTGGCGAAAGCGGCGACGCGTTTGCAAACGACTCGCGAAGGTCAGCTCAAAGGAAAAATTCCGTACATGGCGCCGGAGCAGCTCCAAGGCCAAGTGACGGCGAAGAGCGACGTGTATTCGGCGGCGCTCGTCATGTGGGAGGCGCTCACGTCGCAGCGGCTCTTTCGCGGCGAGACGGAAGCGCAAGTGCTCCACCTCGTCATGACGATGGACGCGACCGCGCCGAGCACGCTCAATCCGGAGGTTCCGCCCGCGCTCGATGCGGTCGTGCTGAAGGGGCTCGTTCGCGATCCCGCGGGACGGTGGCAATCCGCGCGCGCGATGGCCGTCGCGATCGAAGCGGCGGTGCCCGTCGCGTCGTCGATGAAAGTCGCGGAGTGGGTCGAGTCGCTCATCGGCAAGACGCTCGCGGCGCGCGACGCGATGCGCGCGGAGATCGAGAGCGGCTCGCACTCGGTCGATTCGCTCCCAGCGCCGATGTCGACGCCGTCGCTGCCCGCGTTTCCGCAAGTCGGAGAGAGCTCGTCGTCGCTTCCGCGTCCGGACTCCGGCGCGATGGGCGTCGCGGAGTCGACGGCGTCGCTCGTCGTCGGCGCGGCGAGCCCGCAAGCGGCGCGATCGCGTCTTTGGTTCGTCGCGGCGGGCGTCGCGCTCGCGTGTGTGCTCGCCGTCGCGATCGGCGTGGCGATGAGTCGATCATCCAGCACTGCCGCGCACGCGCCCGTCGCGGAATCCGTTGCACCACCACCCTCGATCGCGTCGGTCTCGACGCCCGTCGCGACGAGCGCCGCAATCATCGTCGCGACGGCGAGCGCGCCCGTCACGCCGCCGAGCGCGTCGGCGAGCGCGCACCACAAAATCACGCGATCACACGCGGCGTCCGCACAAACCGGATCGAATGATCTCAACTCGCTCCTCGACACTCGTTAGCCTCGCGCTCGCGCTCGCGATCGCACCGCGCGCGTACGCGCAGAGCGGCACCGCGATCGCCGAAGGGCTCTTTCGCGAGGGAAAGAAGCTGCTCGACGCGAAGAAATTCGCGGAGGCTTGTCCAAAGTTCGAAGAGAGCGTGCGGCTCGATCCGTCGAGCGGCGTCGAGCTCGCGCTCGGCATTTGTTACGAAGGTCTCGGCAAGACGGCGAGCGCATGGGGCGCGTATCAAAGCGCGGTGTCGCTCGCGCGACGCGACAACCGCCGCGACCGCGAACGCGTCGCAAGCGCGCGCGTCGCAGCGCTCGAGCCGAAGCTCGCGCACGCGACGATCGACGTACCCGCGAACGTCGCGCAGCTCGCGGGCCTGCAGGTGAAAGAGGACGGCGTCGTGATCGGCGCCGCCGCGTGGAAAGAGGCGCCGATCGATCCCGGGCCACACACGCTCGAAGTCGCCGCGACGGGAAAGAAGACGTGGACTACGCAGTTCACGGTCGATGCGGGGACGAAATCGATCAGCGTGCCGATGCTCGACGACGATCCGAACGCGCACGCCAACGACGTCGTCGTGCGCGAGCAACCGAATCCATTTCGAATCGTCGCGTTCGGCGCGCTCGGAGGAGGCGTGGCCGTCGCGATCGCCGCGTCGATCCTCGGCGGCATCGCGATCGCGGACAAGAACGACGCCGCGAAGACGTGCTCGCCGCCGAAGTGCGCCGACGCGCGCGCCGTCGCCGAGAACGACACGGCCGGCACGCTCGCGGATTGGTCGACCGTGCTCTTCATCGTCGCGGGCGCCGCGGTTGCGACCGGCGTCGTCTTCTTCTTCATCCATCCGCCCTCGCCCGAGCACGCCGCGCGCGTCCACCCGATCCTCGCGCCCAATTTCATCGGCGTTGGGGGCGTGTTTTGAGGCAGCTCGCGATCGCCGCGTTTGCGCTCGCTCACGTCGCGTGTCGCGACGTCGTCGGCATTCACGACATCGCCTTCGACGACAGCGGCACCGCCGCATGCAACGGTGGTACGCCGACGCTCGTCTTCTCGAGCGGCGGAACGTACGACGCGCTCTTCGCGCAAGGCGGATTCGTCTACGCCGAGATTTCGCAATCCGGCATCGACCGTTGCCCGATAACCGGATGCACGTCGCCGACGAACATCTTCACGGTGAACGCCAATGACTTCTTCGGATACTCCGCGCTCTCCACCACGAACGTCGACTACACCCTCCAAAAGGGCATCGCCGATGGCGGAGTGAGCGGCGAAGTCCACACGATGGGGTTCGATGGTACGAGCGACACCGTCGCGCTGGCGACGCCCATGCCCGCTTCGTGGATCGCGACGTCGGGGACGCGCATTTTCTGGGCCGACGACGAGTGGGACTATTCGTCGAACGGCGACACCATTCAATGCCTCGGATGCGGCCCGTCGAACTTGCCGTGGGTCACGCTGCTGCCTGCCGGTGTCTATGGGCTCATCGCAGACGCGAACGACGTCTACGCGCTCGCGGACTCCGCGAGCACGATCGACCTCGACGTGATCTCGTGCTCGGTGCAGACGGCATGTGCGGCCGCACCGCGCACGGTCATCAGCGCGATCGACATCTCGACGACCGCCGCGCAAATCGCGAGCGACGGATCCAGCTTCTACATCGCGCGAAACAACCACGCGGACGTCACGCGCGTGGATTCGACGGGCGCGAGCGTCCAAGTGATCACGTCGCAAGACGTCGTCGCGATCGCCATCGACGCACCCGCGGGCAATCTCTATTACGCGACGTCGACGGGAATCGTCGGACGCGTGAAGACCGACGGCACGTCGCCTACGACGCTCGCGTGCAACCAAAACGCGATCACCGCGATCGCAGTCGACAACCAAAACGTCTATTTTCTCGCGGGCGCGACGACGTCGAACGTCTACAAGCTCCCGAAGTAACCCCCGCTCACTTCTTGTTGAGACAATCGATGACGCAGCGATCGTAAGGACCATCGCACAGCGTCGTCTTGCCCGAGGCTTTGCACTCCTGCCACGCGCGCGCGCAATCCTCGGAGCACGCGGCGCCCGGCGGTCGCACGGTCGCCGTCGCGGTCGCGGTCGGTGGTGGCGCGATGAAAGGCGTCACGGTCGGAAGCGACTGCGTCGCGCCCGCGTCGACCGTGGCCATCGCCTCGGGCGGCGCGAACGCGTTCGTCGGAGTCGGCGCGGTGAGCTTGCCCGACTCGCCGACTTCGCCGGGCGCGGCGTGCATCATCGCTTCGTCCGTCGGCACGTCGTTCACTTGGCTCAGCGCGACGTAGCGCGACTGCGCGTACTCGACGCGGTCGCGCGTTTGACCGTAGACGTGATGCGTCTTCCAGTCCTGCCAGCAATTGGCTTTCTTCTGCAGGCTCGCGCCCGACTCGTCGAGCGCGTAGCAGTGCTCGAAGCGCGCGTCGTTCTCGTAAATCGTCTGGAAGCTCGGCCCGCACGCGAGCACCGCTCCAAACATGCCGAGGACGAGCCGCTTCATCTCGTTCGAGTATACTCCGCCGCGTGTTTACTGGCTTGATCGAAGCGGTCGGTACGCTCGAGTCGCGCGCGCCGCGCGGCAAAGGCGCGCGCATCGCGATCGCTTGTCCGTTCGAGTCGCTCGCGATCGGCGAGTCGATCGCCGTGAGCGGCGTGTGCCTCACGGTCGACGCGATCACGAAGAGCGGATTCGAAGCGGACGCGTCGAGCGAGACGCTCGCGAAGACCACGCTCGGCGATCTGCCGCTCCGCGCACGCGTGAACCTCGAGCGCGCGCTCACGCTCGAGAAACGTCTCGGCGGCCACATCGTGAGCGGTCACGTCGACGGCATCGGCGCGCTCGTGTCCCGCGCGCCCATCGACGAGGCAGAGCGCATCGTGTTTCGCGCGCCGCGCGAGCTCATGCGGTTCATCGCGCCGAAAGGATCGATCGCAGTCGACGGCGTGAGCCTCACGGTGAACGAGGTCGAAGGCGAGACGTTCTCCGTCGCGATCATCCCGCGAACCGCGAAAGAAACGCGCATCTCGGACGTTTCGCCCGGCGGCGCGGTGAACCTCGAAATCGACGTCGTGGCGCGCTACGTTCTCCGCGCGCTCGACGTTGGTGCTGCGAAGGACGCGTCGCTGCTCGAGCTTCTCACCAAGAACGGTTACGTGTAAAATACACTAAAATGGGCGCCATCACGATCGACCCCAAGCTCACCGAGCGCGTCAACGACGCGATCGCCGACGTGCGCGCCGGCAAAATGGTCATCCTCGTCGACGACGAAGACCGCGAGAACGAGGGCGACCTCTGCATGGCCGCCGAGTTCGTCACCGCCGCGTCGATCAACTTCATGGCGACGCACGGGCGCGGGCTCATCTGCGTCACGCTCACCGAAGAACAAGTCGAGAGGCTCGAGCTTCCGATGATGCAGTCGCCGGGCCGCGGCGGTCCGCCGCTCGGCACCGCGTTCACGCTCAGCGTCGAAGCGCGCCACGGCGTGACGACCGGAATCAGCGCGCCCGATCGCGCATACACGACGCGCCTCGTCGCGAGCCCGGTGTGTCGCCCGGAAGATCTCGTCACGCCCGGTCACGTCTTTCCGCTGAAGGCGCGCAAGGGCGGCGTGCTCGTGCGCACCGGACAAACCGAAGGCTCCGTCGATCTCGCGCGGCTCGCGGGTCTCACGCCCGCGGGCGTCATCTGCGAGATCATGAACGACGATGGCTCGATGGCGCGCATGCCCGATCTCGAAGCGTTCGCGCAGAAGCACTCGCTGCGCATTCTCACCGTCGCCGATTTGATCCAATACCGCTTGCAGACCGAGCAGCTCGTCCGGCGCGTCGCGGAGAAGAAACTGGTGCTCGACGAAACCGGGACCGAGTGGACGAGCTTCGTCTACGAATCCGCGACCGACGGCCGGCAGTTCCTCGCGCTCGTGAAGGGAGACATCGCCAGCGACGAGCCCACGCTCTGCCGCATGCACTCGGGATCGCTCGTCGGCGATTTGTTCTCGTCGACGCGTCGCGAGGGCGGGCGCAACTTGCGCGAGGCGATCGCGCGCATCGAGAGCGAGGGCAGCGGCATCGTCGTGTATTTGCCGACGCGCACCGCCGTCGCCGACGATCTCGCCGCGCACCGCGTGGAGCCGCGCGATCCATCGCCGACGGATCATCCGCTCCGCGAGTTCGGGCTCGGCGCGCAAGTGCTCCGCGATCTCGGCGCGCGAAAGCTCAAGCTCCTCACGAACAGCCCGCGCAAAATCGCCGGTCTCCGTGGATTCGGCCTCGAAGTCGTCGAGAGCTTGCCGCTCGTCTCCATGGGCTTGCCTAGCAAGCCCTCGATTGAAGCAGCGCCGCCGCCCGCGCCTTCGTCCGTGTCGCGCTTGATGAAAGGTTCGGCGTGAAGGATGATGCGCGTTCCGTGAAAATCGTCGAAGGCCATCTCGTCTGTCCCGAAGGTGCGAAGTTCGCGATCGTCGCGAGTCGCTTCAACTCGTTCATCGTCGACCACCTCGTCTCCGGCGCGGAGGACGCGCTCGTTCGTCACGGCGCCGACGCATCGCGCATCACCGTCGTACGCGTGCCGGGCGCGTGGGAAGTCCCCGTCGCCGCATCGCGCGTCGCGCACGGGAAAAAGGTCGACGCCATCATCGCGCTCGCCGCCGTCATCCGCGGAGCGACGCCGCACTTCGATGTCATCGTCTCGGAAGTGTCGAAAGGCCTCGCGCAAATCCAAATGCAAACGGGCGTGCCCGTCGGCTTCGGCGTTCTCACGACCGACACGATCGAGCAAGCGATCGAGCGCGCGGGAACGAAGGCCGGCAACAAAGGCTTCGACGCCGCCGTCAGCGCGATCGAAATGGTCTCGCTCCTGCGCAATTTCAAAGGCGCCGGCATCTGACCATGGCTGGCGCGCGCCGCAGCGGACGCGAGGCGGCGCTGCAAATGCTTTTTCAGCTGGAAGGAAGCGACACGCCGGCGCGCGACGTCATCGCGCTCTTCTGGCGTTGCTTCGAGGGCGACCCGGAAGGCAAAGCGTACGCGGACGAAGTCGTCCTCGGCGTCGCGGAGAGCCGCGCGGAGATCGACGCAGCGATCACCGCGGCATCGGAGAACTGGCGACTCGAGCGCATGGCGCGCATCGATCGCAACCTCTTGCGCCTCGGAACGTTCGAGCTGATGAAGAAGCGCGACATCCCAAGCCCCGTGATCCTCGACGAGGCCGTCGAGCTCGCGAAATCGTTCGGCACGGCGGAGTCGAGCGCGTTCGTCAACGGCGTGCTCGCACGCGTCGCGCGCGATCTCGGCCGCGAAGGAGAAGCTCGCGCGTGATCGAAGAAGTCCATTTCGTCGAGCCCGACCTGCGCGCGATCGACACCGCCTCCGCCGAGGTGATCGCGTGCACGATGTGGAGCGACGAGCGCCCGATGCGCGGTCTCGCCGCGCTTCTCGATTGGCGCCTCGCCGGGCGACTCAGCGCGCTCGTGAAATCGGGCTTCATGCGCGGCGAAGCGGACGAAGTCGTGCTCGTGCCCGGCCGCCCGAAATTGCCGTTCGAAAAAGTTCTCGTGCTCGGGCTCGGCGCGCACGCCGCGTTCGGCGACGACGTCGTCCGCAAGGTGCTCGCCCGCCTCGGCGGCGCGCTCGACGGTCTCAACGTGAAGCGCGCGCTCGTCGAGCTCCCCGGACGCGCGAGCGGCGATCTCTCGCCCGAGCACGCCGCCGATTTGCTCCTCGAGTGCGCCGAGACCGCGCTCGAAGAAGAAGCGTGGACGCTCGTCGATACGCAGGGCGCGGAAGAACCGATCAAGAAACGCCTCACGAGGAGACGCGATGCTCGATCTCGACTCGGGGCGTGACGCTGCTGCTCCGCGCGATGCGGCGACGCTCGTGCTCTTGCGCGACGCGAGCGATCGCGTCGAAGTGTTTTGCGTCGAGCGCAACAAGAAGAGTCGGTTCCTCGGTGGCGCGATCGTGTTTCCGGGCGGACGCGTCGAGGACGCCGATCGCGACGAAGCGTGGCGCGCGCTCGTCAGTCGTCCGAATTGGGGCGAAGGCGACCTCGGGTTTGGCGTGGCCGCGTGCCGCGAGACGCTCGAAGAGGCCGCGCTGCTCCTCGTGAATGCGCGCGTCGCCGACGACGACGTGCTCGCGCTCCGATCGCGTCTCACGAGCGACGCCGGCGCGCTTCGCGCGTTCCTCGCCGAGCGAAAGCTGAAGCTCGATCTCGGCGCGCTCGTTCCGATGTCACGGTGGATCACGCCGAAGGCGGAGTCGCGCCGCTTCGATGCGCGCTTCTTCGTCGCGCGCGCACCGGAGGGTCAGAGCGGCGCGCACGACATGACGGAGACGATGGCGAGCTTCTGGGCGACGCCGCGCGACGTCCTCGCGCGCTTCGACCGCTCGGAGATCCAACTCGCGCCGCCGACGCACCGCACGCTCCAGATCCTTGCAGAATACAACGATGTCGACGCGGCCCTCGAGGCGTCTCGCGGCGCGCGCCTCGATCCGATTTGTCCGGAGCTCGCGCAGCAAGGCGACACGCTCGCGCTCACGCTTCCGGGAGATCCCGAGCACTCCGTCCGCGAGCCGCGCATCGCGGGAACTTCGCGCTACGTGCTCCGCGAGTCGTACTGGCGCGCGGAAGACGCGCCGCGCTGATCAAAAGCTGCCAGAGAGGACGAGCGACGTCCCGCGAAAGGCGAGCGTCGTTTTGTGCGAAGGGCGGAGCACGATCATGAGAACGCCGACGCCAACACCGGCGACGCCCACGCCGAGGAGCACGTCCGAGATGCCGGCCTTCAATTGGATGGGATCGAGATCCGACGATGGACACGTTGGCGCGCAACCCGAGGAGCGAAGTCGATCGAGATCGTTCTTGGCGACCACGCCAACGACGATGGAGGCAGCGACGAATGCGAGCCCCGCGCCTCCGACGATGACGCCCGGTACGATCGATCCGCGTGTCGTCGTTTCCGTCGGTGGCGTCGGTGTCATCGGTGTCGTCGGTGCGACGGTCGTCGACGACTGCGGCGAGCGAACGACGACAGCGAGCACGCGGCTCTTCTCGCCTTCTTGAATCGTCACCGACTCGCTGTGCGGAGGCATTCCTTCCGCCTCGAACCGAAACGCGTGCACGCCCGGGTCGACGGGGATCGCGACGCCGTCGAGACGGTCGACGAGCTTCTCGCCGTCCATGCTGACGGCAACGTGCGTCAGGTCTTCGCCCTTTTCGTTGCGCACGGCGAGCACGATCGTCGGCATCGCGGTCTCGATGTCGCGCAGCCATTCGCCGCAGTCCTTCGCGGACGCCGCGCCGCACGCTTGTTGCGCGCACACGAGCGCTTGCGTGCGCGCCGCGCGAAAGTGTTTGTCGCGCTTGGCGTATTGCGCTTGGTCGTAAGCCTTGAGACAGGTTTGTTTGTCCGGCGCGTCGTCGGCAAACGCGACGCCCGCGAATGCGAGCACCACCGACACGATCGACGCGCGCGCGAGCCTCGACATCACATGCACTCCGGCTTGAGGTGCCTGATGCCGCTTCCGTCGACGACGAACGGCGGGTTGCACTGCGACGTCGCGTGCGGCCGCGCGACGTGCGCGTGCTGCGTCGAAGAAGTCGCGATGGGCGCCGTCGTGGCTGATGCCGTAAAAACAGCCGAGACGCTCGCGCTCGGAGGGGCCTCTGGCGGCGGCGAATACGACGACGCGAACGGCGAGCTCGCTACGACCGACTCGCGATGCTTCGCGCTGGTCGACACGAAGACGACGACGCTCGCGCCCGCGGCGAGCACGAGCGCTCCGCTCGCGGCGACATACGGCCATCGTCGCTTCGCTGGCGCTTCGATCGTGGGGATGCTCGCGGGTGGAGGCGTGCGCCTCACGTGGCTCGGATCGTCTTCGGGCGCGGAGAGGGATCGGCCCTTCGCGCTCGAACGACTCTCGATCTCCGCGATGCGTTCGGCGCGCGCCTGGAGCAGCTCGCTCGCGAGTCGCTCGACGAGCGCGCCCACCTCCGTCGCCGGCGCGTGCGGCATCGCGCTCTCGATCGCCATCGCCATCTCGCGCGCGGTTTGATACCGCCGCTCGGCGTCTCGCTCGAGACCCTTCATCACGATCGTCTCGAGGATCTCTGGAACCTCGGGCCGCACGCTGCGCGGCGATGGAATCGGATCGAGGAGAATCTTGGTGAAGAGCCTCCCTTCGTTGCCCGACTCGAAGAGGCGCGTCCCCGTCAGCACCTCCCACATCACGACGCTCGCCGCGTAGACGTCCGTTCGTCGATCGACGTGCTCGGAGCGAAGCTGCTCGGGAGCCATGTACGCGATCTTGCCTTTGACTTGTCCTTCGCGCGTCGTCTGCACGCGGTGAGCGGCCTTCGCGACGCCGAAATCGAGGACGCGCGCCGTTCCGTCGACGCCGACCAAGATGTTCTGCGGAGACACGTCGCGGTGGACGATGGCGAGCGACTCGCCCTGCTCGGACGTCGCCTCGTGCGCGGCGTGTAGCCCGTGAAGCACGCCGGCCATGATCGTACAGATGATGCGCGGCTCGATCGCGACCGACTCCTTCGCCGCCGCGCGCATGAGCCTGCTCAGCGCTTCGCCTTGGACGTACTCCATCACGAGGAAGAGCTCACCATCGAGCGACACCACGTCGAGCGTCGGCACGACGTTCGGGTGGCGAATGCGCGCGGCGAGACGCGCCTCGTCGACGAACATCGAGACGAAGTCGGGGTCCTTCGCGAATTGCGGGTGCAGCCTTTTGATCGCGACCGTGCGCGAGAAACCGACGGCCCCGAGCAGCCGGCCGATGTGCACCGTCGCCATGCCGCCCGACGCGAGCTCGTCGAACAACGCGTAGCGCCCGATGACGCGATGATTCGCGGGTGAAGGAGAGGGCTCGGGCACGATGCAGAAAGGATAACTCAGAGGGCGTCGCCGCAGCAGCGAATGCCCATCTCCACGCCGGCGTAACCGCGGTCCGGAATGTCCTGCGCTTCGCACTCGCCGCAATACACGTCCTTCTTGAAGAACGAGTCACTCTGGTAGAAGCAGAAATCGGTCGGCGAGGTGCCTCCGCACGAGTTCACCCACTCGGATTGATTGCCGCCCATGTCGGCGATTCCGCTCGGCGTCGTGCAAGGCGTGTCGGTGCCAACGGCGATCGCGCCGCCGTCGCCTTTCGGGGAGCACGTCGTGTTGCATCGCGTGTCGTCGGGGGTGTTGCTGCCCCACGGAAACAGCGACAGGCCCCCGGCCGAGCATGCCGAATACCATTCGGACGCCGTGGAGGTGACTTGATTGCTGTCGAACGTGAGCGCACCGCCGCCGACTTTCCCGCACAAGCGCTTGCCCGCCCACGCGCAGTACGCCCACGCATCGCACCAGTCGACGCACGGAACCGGATAGCTCGCGCGCGACGTGGGGTCGAACGTCTGCGCCGTGCATCCGTTGTTCGCCGCGGCCGGCGCGAAGCTCGTCTTGCCTCCGCAACCGGCGGGTTTGTTTGGCGTGTAGCCCTGCCCGATCGCGTCGAGAAATTGCTTGTATTGCGCGTTCGTCACTTCCGTGGAGTCGATGCAGAAGCCGCCCACTTTGATCGCAACGGGCCCGCTCGTGCCGGGGCAGCTCGCGTCCGTCGTGGGCGCTGCGTCTGCATCTGCATCCGCGTCGGCGTTCGTGTTCGCGTCCGCGACCGCGTCGGCGTCGATGCCACCGTCGAGCTTCGCGCAATCGCCGCCATCGCAGCCATCCGCGATGCCCGAGTAATCGAGCAAGAGGCTGCACGCCGCGGTCAGGCCCGCGAGCGTTGCAACGAAAAGCGCGAGCACCCTACGCAAATACTCTCCTCCCCTTCTTCGCATCCTGATCTCAACACTTTCGGCAGCCGCGCACAACCACGTCCGCCTCCGTCTCCGACTCCGACTCCGACTCCGTCTCCGACTCCGTCTCCGGGGGACGTCTTGCTCGGATTTCTCATCGTGCCACGGTGCTCGGGCTGCTCAAGGCCAAGCCGTCGCAGGAGCGACGGTCGGCTTCGCCGAGCCTTGATCAGCCCTGCGCGCCGTGGCGTCGGGGTGAGTCCTCGCCATTGCGAGAGAAGGAGACTCACCATGCTGAAGATCTATCCGTTCATCATCGAAACGCTTCGTTTGATTGCTCCACTCGTGAAAGAGATTTCGCGACGAGATCCGGATCTCGCTCGGCAGCTTCGCCGGGCTGCGAGCAGCATCGCTCTCAACACCGCCGAGGCGATTGGCTCGAGTGGCGGAAACGAACGCTTGCGATTTCGCACCGCACTCGGCTCCACTCAAGAAGTTCGCGCATGTCTCGACGTGGCCGAGGTCTTCGATCACGTCGAGACGATCGACGAAGTGCTTCGCGATCGTCTCGACCGGATTGCAGCGACGCTCTACCGACTCACCTCGTGAGTCGGTACAAGACAGCGCAGATCGAATGCAGCTAGCTCCGAGTCGAGCTGCGTGTCGAACGCATCGACGTAACCGAGCGACATCGCGACATCGATGCAAGCGCGCGTCTCTTTCGCGCTTCCAAGCGCGACGTTGTAGAGCATCGGCCGATTGCGGCCTCTCGCGTAGCTGCCCTCGGCGATGTTGAGCGCAACGCTGCTAGCCGCCCGCCGAAGCTGTCGCGCCAAATCGGAGTCTCTCCTCTCGATCATCGCAACGACAACTCGCAACCGCCTGAGCATCGACAACGACGTTTCGTAAATTCGCAGCATGGAAGTTCCTTTCGCCCTCTCACGTGAAGGCACCACCCGCCACCGCGCGGCGCGGAGGACGTGTCAAGGATTGCGAAGCAACCGCCGCAGGCGGCGACACCGAAGGCGTCGTCCTTGACGCGTCCGAGCACCGCGCGAAAATGGATCAGCCGAGCGACCCCACTTCACCAGCCACCCACCACTCCGCCGACTCCGTCTCCGTCTCCGTCCCCGACTCCGACTCCGTCTCCGTCCCCGTCCCCGTCCCCACCTCTGCCTCCGTCTCCGCTACCGTCCCTCTCGATACGCCCGCACCGCGTTTGCGATCGCGTCCGCGAGCCGGTCTTTGTACTCGTCGCTCGCGAGCCTTTGCTCCTCCGATGCGTTCGAGATGTAGCTCGTCTCGAAGAGCACTGCGGGCATGCGCGCGCCGACGAGCACGTAGAAGCCCGCGTAGTGGACGCCGCCGTCGAACACGTCCGCGTGCGTCGGTTTGATCGACGCCATCGCCGATTTTTGAAGGAGCTCCGCGAGGCGCGTCGAGTGCGTGGCTTGATCGGCGAGGCGCATGTTCGCGAGGATCGATCCGAGCTCCGCGGTGGCGGCCGCGCTCCCGCCGTTTTCGCGCGCGGCGACGCGCTGCGCGATCTCGTCGCGCGTCGTGTCGAGCACGTACGTCTCGACGCCGTGGCGCGCGTGCGACTCGGCGGCGTTGCAGTGAATCGACACGAACAAATCCGCGCCGAGCTGGTTCGCGCGCGCGGTGCGCTCTTCGAGCGTGACGAAGCGATCGTCTTCGCGCGTGAGAACGACATCGAGCCCCGCGGCGGCCAAAATCGGCTTCGCGCGTTTCGCGATGTCGAGCGTCACGTCTTTTTCTTTGAGGCCCGTCGGGCCCATCGCGCCGCCGTCGTATCCGCCGTGTCCGGGATCGAGGACGATGCGCGCGACGCTACGGCGATGCTCCGCGTCGAAGCCGCGGCGGCCTCCGCGCGACGTCGACGACGATGCGAAACGGCTCCTGCAAGTTGAAGATGCGGCGGTAGATCGTCCCGCTGTCGAGATCGAGCGTGATGCGTGCGCCCGTCGTCGTCGCCGAGACGCGCACGTGCGAGACGAGCCCGCTCGCCGTCACGTCGCGCATCACGTTGCGCGCGCCGAGCGCCGCGCCGTCGACGTCGATGACGATGCGCTGCGCGCCGCCGCTCGCTTCGTCCGACGTTCGAAACTGCGAAGCCTTCGACAACGTGACGACGACGCGCGCCGCGTCTTTCCCCGGCCAATGCTCCACGCGATCGACGAACGCGCCGACGCGCGGCGCCGCGGCGTCCACGTCGCCCACTGCGCCTTGCGCTTCGAGCCCGTGATCGATCGCGTCGAGCACGCGCGACGGCGGACGAAACGCTTCGAGCGACGCCATCGCGGCGTTCGCGCGGCCCGCGCAGGCGTCATCGGTGGTTCCCGCGTCGCCGTCCTTCGGACCGAGCCTTCGCGCAAGCTTGTAGAATGCAATGAATGCCGTTTGCGCGTCGTGCGCGGCGTCGCCCGCGAGCGCCGCGCCGCGCATCGCCGCGTCGCACGCGCCGGGGCTCTTCAGCTCTTTCGATGCCGCTTCGTACGCGGCGATCGCTTCCTTCGCGTCCTGATCTTTTCCTTCGAGTCGATACACGCGCTCGAATAGCGCGCCCGCGAGCGCGTGGAGCTCGACGGCGCGCGCGCCCGCTCCTTCTTTGTTCGCGCGCGCTTCGACGCTTTCGGCGACGGCGAGCGCCTCCGCGCGCGCAGGAACTCCCGCATCGGCCGAGAGCATCGCGCGCGCCGACGCGATCTCCGGCGCCTCCGCGCTCGCGTCGCTCGCCGGTGCGCCGCTGTTGCACGCGCAAACCCAGATCGCGGCGAGAAAAAGCCACGAAAACGCGCGCCTTGTGCGTTCGAGGATTGTTGTATCCTGCGTCAGGAGGAGCCTGCCTTGTCGAATTCCAACGCTGCCATCTATGCCGATCGCGCCACCGGGCAAGTTTTTCCGGACGCCCGCGCGATGGTCAACGCCTACCTCGGAAAGTTCGCCGAGCGCGCCAACACCACACTCGAGCCGCTCGACGCGACGGGCTACACGCAGGTTCGCAAGGGTTCCGCGTCGGTCGGCATCAACGTCCTCGACGATCACGGCGTCCTCTTGCTCCTCGCTCCGGTCATGAAGGTCCCGCTGACGGGTCGTGAAACGCTATACCGAAGGCTCCTCGAGCTGTCGTTCATCACGACGCAAGACGCCGCTTTCGCGATCGACAGCCAAAAAGACGAGATTTACGTGCGTGCGCTGCGCCGCCTCTCCGGGCTCGATTACGAGGAATTCGAGGACCTCGTCGAGACCGTCGGAAAGGTTACGGATGAGTGGGACGACACGCTGAAAAAAGAGTTCGGGCAGTCGTGAGCGTCGGCGCTATCATTCTCGAGACCCTTAGCGTTTTTCCTTCGTAGAGGTTGGGATGGCGAACGCGGCGCAAGCTCCGAAGATTCAATTGGGCAAGCTCACTCCGGAGGACGCCGAGCGTCTCGCTTCGACGTTCCGTCCCGTGTGGGATCTCGACGACGCTCCCTTCACGTCGAATGGCGCGCAAGGCAATGGCCTCAGCGCAGCCGACATCGACGCACTCGGCGCGGGCGCCGGCATCGCACCGAGCGTGCGAACGACCGAGGCGCTCCAAGCGCGCCCGCCGCAGCCCGAAGTGTCGACGGTCGTCACCGGGACGACGGAAATCAAATCCGTTCCGGGTGGTCACGTTCCCGCGATGCACGATCCGAAAGTGGAGATCGCAATCGAGGTCGACGCCGAGCCCGAGCCCACGCCACCGCCTGTCGCGCAGGCGCAGCCGCAACCGGTCGCGGCGCCGGCCGCGCGCCCATACACTCCGCCGCGCGCGCCGCCGCCCACCGTTCGCGTGAATCGCGACGCCGCCGGGTCGGGCGAGTTCGTGCCGGTGAAGAAGTCGAACACCGGCATCATCGTCGGCGCCGTGGGCGTCGTGGTGGTCATCGGCGCGATCTTCGGAATTCGCGCGGCGATGAGCGGCGACAAGCCGCAGACGACGACGAGCTCGACGTCGACGACGACGGCGACGCACGAGGAAGCTCACATTCCGCCCCCGCCCGACACGGCAACGATCGCCGCGCAAGCGCCAACACAAACCGCGCAGACGGCGCAAGCCACGCAACCGCAAGCAACGCAAGCCGCGACCCAAACGGCGCCGCAGCCGACACACCAAACGACGGCGACCAACGTCACCGCGCCGGTGCACACGGCCGCAGCGGGCGGCGGTCACACGACGACGACGCATACGACCGGTGGCGGCGGGACGAAGCCCGCCGGGCACGCGAACATCGTCCGCGACAACCCGTTCTGAAAACGCCACCACGCGAAAAAGTGGTACTAGGGAGAGCAGTCATGAAAGCTCGTCCGATCGCCCTCGCTTTGCTCGTTGCTTTTGCTCCAGCTGCGGTGTCGATTTCGATTCCGCGCACCGCCTACGCACAACAAGCCGACGACGCGCTCACGAAGGCCGCACGCGCGCGATTCCAAGAAGGCGTCGACGCGTTCGACAAGGGCAACTTCGAAGCCGCGCGCGCTTCGTTCAAGCAAGCGTACGCGCTCCGGCAGCACCCCGCGGTGCTCTTGAACCTCGCGCAGAGCTCGCTCAAGTCGGGACACTTCCTCGAAGCCTCGAAGATGTTCCAGCAGTATTTGAACGATCCGCAAGGCGACAAGAAAGCCGACGCGTCGAAGGGTTTGACGGAAGCGCGCTCGAAGCTCGGACGCCTCGACGTGAGCGCGCCGCCCGGCAGCGAAGTGACGGTCGACTCCGACGTCGTCGGCAAAACGCCGATGAGCGAGGCGGTCGACGTCGACGCCGGCAATCACACCGTGCGCGCGCGCCTGCCGGACGGCACGTCGAGCGAGCAGCGCATCGTCGTGACCGCGGGGCAGACGCAGCCCGTTCGTTTTGGCGCGGCCGCTACGATCGTCACGCCGACGAATCCGACAAACCCGACGAACCCCACGAATCCAGAGAACCCGACGCAGACCAACCCGACGCAACCGACCAACCCGACGCAGCCGACGAATCCCGTCACGCCGGAGTCGGGCGAGCGCGTTCACCCGACCGCGGCGCTCGCAGTCATGATCGGCGGCGGCGTTCTCGCCGTCGGTGGATTCATTCTCGCGGGCGTGTTCGCGAGCAGCAAGAGCTCCGCCCTCGCCAACTACAACTCCGTGGGAGATGCGATCAGCAAGGCCGAGGCCGCCGACGGGAGCTTGCCTGCGAACATCCGCCAGAACCCGACGTGCAGCCCGCCGCCGAGCACGACGTACGTGAACGCGTGCGGCACGTACGTCAGCAATCGCGACGCGGTCAATCAGGACGCGACCGTCGCGAACGCTGGCGTCGTCATCGGAATCGTCGGCGTCGCGGCCGCCGTGGGTGGCGCCGTGTGGTTCTTGATCGGCACGAAGAAGAATCCTTCGTCCGCGCGAACGATGCCGCACATCACGCCGTGGCTCGCGCCCGGTTTGGGCGGCATCTCGATCGGCTCGGCGTTTTAGTCATCACATTGTAGGCAACAACGCCCCGATCTCATCCGAGGAGGGGCCATGAGCACGGTGACTCTCGTTCGCCACGAACGAAGCGTGGCGTTTTGTGCGGAGGTTCAAGACGACGGCGGAACGCGGACAATCCCGCTCCCGCGAGGACGATTCGACGTCGGCGCGGCGGCGCGCTCCGCGATCGTGATCACCGACAAAGCAGTGAGCTCGGCGCACCTCGTGCTCGAAGTCGAAGACGATCGCGTCGTCGTGCGCGACGCGGGCTCGCGAAACGGGACGTACGTGGGCGCGTTGCGCGTTCGAGAGGCGTGCGCACAACCCGGAGCCATCGTCACGCTCGGTCGCTCGACCGTCACGCTCCGCGCGAGCAACGCGAGTCTCGACGACGTCGACGCCGAGCCGCTCCCCGGGCTTGCAGGTGGATCCGTCATCATGCGCCGCGTGGCCGCGCAAGTGCGCAGCCTCGCTTCGTCGCGCTTTCCCGTGCTCATTTGCGGCGAGAGCGGGACGGGCAAGGAGCTCGTCGCGCAGGCGCTCCACGCGCTCTCTCCGCGGAAGCACAAGGCGTTCATCGCGATCAACGTGACGAGCATCCCGCGCGAGCTCGTCGAGAGCGAGTTCTTCGGCCACGAGAAAGGCTCGTTCACGGGCGCGCACGCGCGTCGTCGTGGCGCGTTCGAAGAAGCCGAAGGCGGCTCGCTCTTCCTCGACGAAATCGGCGATCTGCCCGTCGACGCACAACCGAAGCTCCTTCGTGCGCTCGATGGCTACGGCATTCGCAGCGTCGGCGCAACGGGCAGCGCGCAAAAGCGCGACGTCCGCGTCATCGCTGCGACGCACGCGCCGCTCCGCGACCGCGTGCACGAGGGACTTTTCCGTCGCGATCTGTTCCATCGCCTCGAGGTGTTCACGATCGAGCTCCCGCCTCTGCGCGAACGGCGCGGCGACATCGGGCCCATCGCGCGGTCCATCTTGCGTTCGATGGAATCGGACGTGGGCGAGAAGGAGCTCTCGACGTCCGGGCTCGCGCGTCTCGCCGCGGAGCCGTGGCTCGGGAACGTGCGCGAGCTTCGCAACGCGATCTTGCGCGCGGCCGCGCTCTCGCCGAGCGACACCATCGACGCCATCGACGTCGATCGCGCGCTCGGCGTTCGCGGCGCCCCATCGAACGACGCCATTGCGCGCTCGCAGCCCGCCACGGTGCTCACGCCCGATCTCGCGAAGACGCTCGTCCGCGAGCACCACGGCAACGTGAGCGCAGCGGCGCGTGCCATCGGTTTCCCGCGCACGACGTTCCGCAAGCTTCTCACGAGGCCCGCGGGAGAGTAGCGTCGCGTCGATGATTCGGCGCGGCTTGATCTGCAGCGCACTCGCCCTCGCGAGCTGCAACTCGTGCAAATCGTCGACCGCCACCGGCGACGCCGCACCGAGCGCATCCGCGAGCGCGAGCACCGCATCGCGTCCGAGCGCCACGCCCGCGCCTCTCTCGCTTCCGATGGCCGCCGATCACGATGCGATCGGAAACGTGTATGTTGCAGGTTTCGTCGCGAGCCGATCCGTCGTGAGCCTGTCACGCTTCGACGATCACGGAGCGCTCGCGTGGGCCGTGGACTCGCTCGCAAATCTCTCGTTCAGCTCCGACGCGCACATCGACGTCGTCGCGACGCCGCATGGCGCCGTGGTCGTGTGGCGCGGCATCCGCGAAGGCAAACGCACGCGCGTCGCGCGCTTCGTGACGGACGCAGGCGTTCCAACCGGCGAGCCCTTCGCGATGGGATTCGAGCGCATGCGCGGTGGGCGAGTCTCTCTATTCGATCGGCGGAAAGAGCGGCTCGTCCGTCGTCGTGCGCCACGTCCCAGACGGCGCGGACAAGACCCTCGTCACGATCCCCGACGGCCACGATCCCGTCCTCGTCTGCGGCGACACGAAGCGCGCGTTCGTCATCGACGACGGCGAAGACGACATCGGCGTTCGCCTCCTCGACGGAGAAAAAGCCGGCGCACGAAGACTGCTCCTCTCGCCCGACGACGACGACGAGCCGCGCGAGCACGACGACTTCACGAGCGCCGACGTCCTCGGCCACATGCTCCTCACCGAAAAGGGCCGCCTCATCTTGCGCGAATACGGCGAGAGTGTGGGCCCACGCCACATGATCGATCACGTCCTCGGCGCGGACGAAGATCTCATGGCCGTCGACGGGAACGCGTCGCACGTGGTCGCGATCATCGCGCGTGAAGCGGGCGCGCGATGCGACGGCGATCTCGGCACGGACGTCGTCGCGATCGACGTGCCACTCCCCGAAGGAAAAGAAAACGTGATCGAGGTGGCTCACGGCGACTGCGGTCGCGACCTCGGACCGTATTGGGTCGCGCCCACGAGCGACGCGATGTACATCGCGTGGAGCGTGCGTGGCCCGCGCAGCGGAAACCGCGCGCCCGTCGAGGCGCTCGCGTGGACGAGGCTCGGCTCCGGCAAGGTCGACGAAGTGAAGCTCTCCGCCGAAGACATCGTCTTCGCGGGCTGCGCCAAAGGCCGCTGCGCGTTCGCAACCATTGCGCGCCCGGAGGGCACGGACGGCATGACGCCCGGCGAAGCGCGCGTGGTGGCGATCCCGTAGAGCGGAGACGGAGTCGGAGTCGGAGACGGAGTCCAGAGACGGGGGCGGAGGCGGCGACGGAAGGGACTGAGAGTTCGGATCCGAACTTTGGCCTTCACGGCCAGAGCCCGTGCCGTAGATTGCATGGAAATTGAGCACTTAGCTCAGCTTCGAGCCAAAGAAGATTCAAAGTTCGGATCCGAACTTTAGGTTCGGCTCGAAGCTCTCACTCCGTCGGTTCGGATCCGAACTTGGGTTTTTGGGGACGGCGACGAGGCATGACGCCTAGCAACTCGCCGTGCACCCTGGTCGATTCGGCGACACAATGAGCAACGTCTTGGACCTCACCACCAAACGTTTCGAGCGCCTCGAGCGCGGTCAGCGCGAAACCAACGATTGACTCGGTCGCGTCGAAGACGCCCTCGGTCGCGTCGTCGAAATCCTCGAGAGCCACTCTCGCCACTTCGAACGAATGGAAGATGCGCTCATCGGAATGGCCGAAGGCACCGACGCGAAATTCGAAGCGCTGACGGCGCGGATGGACCGCTTGATCACCGCCATCGCGCGCGGACGCACGCAAGATCTCCGTCGATTCGACGCGCACGAGCGCCGCTTGAGCGCACTCGAGCGCCGCCGCACCCGCCCGCGCGCACGTTAGTTAGCCGACGGCGATTCCGAGCGCCTTGCGCAGCGAGAAGTATTGCTCGCTCACCGAGAACACGAGCAGCTCTTTCATCTTCTCCGCTGGCGTCAAATCGCCGGGGAGCTGCGGCTCCGCGCTCACGATCTTCTTCGCGATCTCCATGTCCGCGCAGAGGAGCAAGCCCGTGCGGCACGCGGTGACCTCGACCATCTGCATCCACTTCTTCAAGTCGGCGCGTGCGCCGTCTTCCATGAAGCGTTGCACGACCATGCGGAGTCCGTCGCGTTGCACGGGTTGCATGTACTTCACGAGCTCCGCCGCGGTTTGATTCACGGCTTGCGCCATCTCGGGCGGAACTTGGAAGTCGGCGACGATGACCTTCACCGCGGCGAACAAGAGAACCTTGAGCTCGTTGAGCGTCGGGAAGAGGTTCTTGATGTAGTGCTCGCCTCGATAATACGAGAGGTGCTTGCCGACGATGAACGTGAGCTCTTGCGGCTGGAAGCCGGTGAGCACCGTTTGACCCGCGACGCTCGCGGGCGGCGATGCGGGAACCGCGACGAGCGCGCCGGGCACGTCGTTGCGCACGTAGAGCTCCGGTTGCGGAACGCCGAGGACCTGCGTCGCCCAGCCGAACGTCTTCGCGAACGTCACGGTGCTCGTCGCCGGATCTTGCTTGAACCGTTTGTCGAGCACGGGGAGCTGCCGCGCGGCGCGCAGCTGCGTCGTCTTCGCGACAATCGCCGCGGGCGTGATCATCTCGAAGATCTTCCCGATGAAGATGTTCTCGTCCTTGTGGAAGAGGTTCTTCACCCACTGCTCGTTGTCGAGGCGGCCCTTCACTTGGATCATCCCGCGCGGGCGGTAATCCTCGAAGAAGCGCTGCTCCTCTTCATCGGCCTTGTGAAGGAACGCGAGCGCCGCGCACATGCACCATGCGCGGTCGTACTCGTGGAGCTTCATGTAGAGCTTGTAGAGGCTGCGGTACGGATCGACGCGCATCGGATCTTTTTGGAGAACAATCGCGTGCTCGCCGATCGCCGCTTCCATTTGATCCGTGCTCTCGAAGAGCTCCGCGAGGATCTGCCGCTCGACGGCTTCGTCCGGCTTGTAGCGCGTCGCCATTTTGAACGCCTCGATGGCGCTCTGCATGTCGTGCAAGCGATCGCGATAGATGATGCCGAGGTTGTGCCAGAGGTTGAACGCGAGGTCCGCGTTCTCCTTCTCGATGCCCGCGCCCGCCATGCGTTTGAGCATCTTGCGGAATGCGCGCTCGAGTTGCTTCCACTCTTTCTGGCCGGTGAGGATCTTGTTGATGCGCTCGAACGCTTCCAGGAACGTCGGGTTCAAGTCGAGCGCTTCGTTGAAGAGCTCCACCGCGCGATCTTGGTCGTTCTCTTTGTCGCGGTAGATCTGCGCCATCGTGTAGATGAACTTCGACTTGCGGATCGGATCCTTCTCGAGCTCCGCGATGCGCTGGATCGTGTCGATCATCTTCTGCCAGTTCTCCACCTGCTGGTAGAGAGCGAGCAACGTGTGAAGCAGCGGGTGTGAGTTCGGCTGGAGGTCGAGCGCTTCTTCGAACGCTTCGATCGCCTTCGCCGGGCTCTTGTCGAGATCGCGCCACGTCTCGCCGATCTCGTTCAGGATCTTGTAGCGCTCGTCGCCCTCGAACACGTTGTCGAGGACTTGGCGTTTGTACGCGACGACTTGCTTGTAGTCGCGGAGCTCCATGTAGAGCGACACCATCGCTTCGAGCGTCGGCCGGTGCGCCGCGTTGACGCAGAGGGCCTTCTCGAAGTTGTTGATCGCCTGCTTCGCTTGGCCCTGCTCGCGCTTGATGCAGCCGAGACGGAAGTAGACTTCGGCGCGCGCTTCGTTCTCGTCTTCGCCGAGCGCCGTGAGCACCTTCTGGTAGTTCGTGAGCGCGTTGCCCCAATCTTTGAGGCGGAAGCTCACTTCGGCGAGGCCCTTGATCGTCACCTGGTCGGTGATGTCGAGCTGGTGCGCCGCGGTGTACGCCTTGAGCGCTTTGTCGTCCTTGTTGAGCGCGGCGCAGACTTGGCCGAGCTTGTTCTGGAGATCGTGCTGCTCGGCGCGCTCGCGCTTGCCCGCTTTGCGGACGAGCAAATCGAAGAGCGGCTCCGCCTTCTCCCAGCTTTGGACTTCGATGTAGTGGTTGCCGAGCGGGAACGCGGCGTCTTCGTTCTCGGGATCCGCTTCGACCGCGGCTTCCCAAGCAGCAACGGCGCCGTCGTGCTCGCCGAGCGTCGACTCGCGAAGATTGCCGAGCTCGACGAGCAAGCGCGCGCGCTGGCGGTTGCCTTGCGTGTATTGCTGCTCTTGATCGAGGAGACGCGCCGCCTTGTCGTAGTCGGCGTTGTCCATCGCGATCGCGCGGAGCGCGGCGAGCGTGAGCAAGTGGGAGGGCTCGAGATCGAGCGCCATTTCGTAGCGGTCTTGCGCCGCGACGCGGTCGCCGAGCTTTTCGTCGAGCGCCTTGCCGATTCGGTAGAACGACTCGACGCGCTGCTTCGTGTCCGTCGTGAGGTCCGCGACGCGCGTCATGAAGTCGATCGCTTGCGTCGCGTCACCGCGCTTGTCGTAGAGCTTCGAGAGCGCATCGAGCGCGGGGACGTTGTTGTCCTCGAGGTCGACGATGTTCGTGTACGCCTCGATCGCTTTGTCCGCGTCGCCGATTTCGTCGGCCTGCACTTGCGCGACGTATCCGTAGAGCTCGACCTTCGTCTTGCGCTCGAGCGTCGCCGAGATGTGGCGCTCGTACGTTTGAACGAGCTCGTGCCATTGACGCATCTTGCGGTAGTTCCGCTCGAGCGCCGTGTACGCCTCTTCGTTCGCGGGATCGATCTCGACGACTTGCTCGAGACGCTGCGCCGCGATGTCCGACTTGAGGAAGTGCTCCTCTTGGATGTTCGCGAGCTGCAGGAGCACGTCGATGCGCTCGCGCTCGGTCGTCACGACGTCGAGCTGCTGCTCGAGCACCTTGACGAGATCGCTCCATTGCTCGAGCACCTCGCACGTGCGCGCGAGGCCGCGCATCGCTTGGACGTTCGCCGCGTCGACTTCGAGCGTCTCGCGGTAGACCTGCGCGGCCTTCTGCGGATCGGCGAGCGTGCCTTCGTAGAGCGAGCCGATGCGGAGCTTCGTCGTCGCGATCTCCGCGGTGTCGGAGAGCGCGGGGACTTTGCGCGTGAGGATGTCGACGAGCTCGCGGTTCTGACCGCGCGCCGTGTAGATGCGCTCGAGGTTCTCGAGCGCCGGGAGGAACTGCGGATCCACTTCGAGCGCGCGATGGAAGTAACTGACGGCTTGATCCGTCTGGTTCATCTGCGAGTCGAGGAGCTCGCCGAGCTCGTTTTGGATCTCTTTGCGATCGATGTCGTTCACCGCGACTTCGAGCGCCTTCGTCAGCGAGTTTCCCGTACTGCTGGAAGTTCCCGCTCTTCCGATAGAGCTGGCCCATCTGCCGGAGCGCACCGACGTTGTTCGGATCGAGCTGGACGATCTGCGCGTAGTAAGGCTGCGCGTACTCGGGCTTGCCGAGGTCGTCGCCGTACCACTTGGCGAGGTGGAGGCAGAGGCGGATCTTCTGCTGCGGATCCGTCTGCTCTTTGAGCCACTGGTTCGCCGTCGTGATGACTTCGTTCCAGCGGCCAGTCGCCTGCGCCATCTTCTCGAGGTATTTCGCGGTCTCGCGATCGTGGAAGTCCTCCCGAGCGCGTTGATGAGCGCGTCGAGCGCTTGGTTGCTGATCGTCGAGATGCTCTTCGAAGACGCGCGCGATGCGGCGGAGCAGATCCGTTTGGTCGGCGGTCTCGCTGCGCGTGTCGAGGCGCGCGAGATAGAGCTCGACGAGCGGCTCCCAGCGGCTCGCGTTCGTGTGGAGCTTCTCGAGCTCGACGAACGCTTCGTCGTGGGTGTTGTCGACCTCGATGATCTTCTGCCAGGCGAGCGTCGCCTTGTCGGGATCTTCGACGCGCTCGCGCCAGAGCGCCGCGACTTGGCGGTACTCCTCGACCTTCTGCGCGACGTCTTCCAGCGCGGCGGCGCGCTGCATCTTCACGTCGATGACGTCGGTCCACTTCTCTTCACCGCGGTAGATCGCTTCGAGAGCGTCCATCGCTTCGAAGTCGGGACCGACCTCGAGCAGCTTGCGCCATGCGTCTGCCGCGTCGAACGGTTGACCGAGCTGCTCGCCGTACGTCTTGCCGAGCTCGCGGAAAATTTCTTTGAGCTCTTCGGGTCGAGCATCGCGGCGGCGCGATCCACCATCTGATGGAGCGCGTTGACGAGCTCGGTGGGATCTCCCTGCGCGGCGACGAATCGCCGCAGATCGCGCGGAGCGCGCCGAGGTTCGCGAAGTCGAGGTCGAGGACGCGGTTCCAGTCTTCGAGCGCGAGCCCGTCTTGCTGGAGCTTCTCGGTGAACATGCGCGCCTTGCGCGAGAGGATGTTCACGCGTTTGTCGTCTTCGGTCTCCGCTTCGTTCTGACGCTCGAGCACGTCGATGAGCTCGCGCCACTGTCTGCTGCTGCTCGTAGAGGTTCGCGAGCGCGCCGAGCGCTTCGGCGTCCTCGCCGCGTAGATCGAGCACGGCCTTCCACGTTTCGATCGCGCGCTCGGGTTGGCCGAGTCGATCGAAAAGGAGTGTCGCGATCTTCGCGCGGATGTCCGCTTCGGCGGCGTCGCCCGATGCGTTCTCGAGCTCGCGCTCGTGGACGACCAGGAGCTCGGGCCATTTTCGAGCGTCTGTGTAGATGCGGCCGAGCGCGGCGATCGCCGCTTCGTGCGTCTTGTCGAGCTCGTCGAAGATGCGACGGAACACGCGAATCGCGTTCTCGTTGTCGACGAGCTTCGTCTCGTAGATCTCGCCGAGGCGCGCGTGAAGCTCGACGAGCTCGAGCGCTTCCCCGCCCGCCTTGATGCGTTGCTCGAGGACTTGCGCGAGCTCGGGCCACGATTCGAGCGAGAGATAGATGCGGTCGAGGTTCGAGAGCGCGTCGACGTCGAGCGGCTCCACCGACAAAACGTATTTGTACGTCTCTTCGGCTTTCGTGATGTCGCCGAGCTCGTCTTCGAACACGCGCGCGAGGCGCTTGCCGATCGTGCGTTGCACTTCGGGCGCTTCGTGCATGCCCGACGATGTCGGCGTATGCGTTCGCGAGGTGATCCCAACCGCCGTCGACGACCGACGCGAGGCGCGCGACGTCGTCACCCGAACGCTCGTCGAGCGGGTATTCGCGGAGCGCGCGAACGTACACTTCGAGAGCGCCCGCCGCGTCGACGAGCTTGTCTTCGTGGAGCTCGGCGATGCGGTAGTACGCCGCGAGCCGATCTTCTTGTCCGCCGACACCCTCGCCGCTCTCGGGCCTTGTCGTCGGCGTGTGCGTGAGCTGCGCTTCGTAGACCTTCGCGAGCTTCTCCCAGTCGCCTGCTGCGCGATAGAGCGGCTCGAGGATCTCGCCGATTTCGAGCTGCTTCGTCCCCGCGGCGAAGAGCGCTTCGAGCGCTTGCATCGTCTGCGTGTGCTCGGGCGCGGCGCCGATCACTTCGCGGTACGCCGCGATCGCGTGATCGACATCGGAGAGCTTCTGCTCGTAGAGCTGACCGAGGCGGAAACGGAAATCCAGGATCTCGTCCGGCGTTTGGCCGATCTCCGCTTCGCGCGCGAGGATCGCGGCGAGATCTTGCCAGCGCTCCGTCTGCGTGAAGAGTCGATCGAGCGCGCGGATCGCGTTTTGATTCTCCGCGTCCACGTCGGCGACGCGGCGATAACGACCAATCGCGTCGGCGACATTCTCCAGTTGCGTCTCGTAGATCTGCGCGACGCGCAGCCCGAGCTCGACGAAGCGATCGGGCGCTTCGGCGAGCTTGTCGAGCTCTGCGTCGTAGAGTTTCGCGACTTCGGGCCAGCGGTTGACGAGCGTCGCGATGCGCTCGAGGTTTTGCAGTGTCTCTTGGTTGCCGTTGTCGATCGCGACCGCGCGCGCATACGTGTCGAACGCGGACGCGTGGTTGTCCATCGCGTCTTCGTGCAAGCGCGAGATGCGGTGGAGGAGCTCCACTTTTTGGAAGACGTCTTCGGTGTGCGCGACTTGGACCTCGTGCACGCTGACGAGCTTCGGCCAATCACTGGCCGCTTCGTACACGGGCTCGAGCACCGCGGCGGCGCCGAGCGGATCCTTGTCGCCGCTCTTCAAGCCTTCGAGCGCTTGGAGCGTCGGACCGTGATCGGCTTGTTGCGAGAGAATGTCGCGATAGAGCTCGATCGCGCGCGCGACGTCCTCGAGGCGCTTCTCGTACAAGTCGGCGATGCGATACTGGAAGCTGATCGCCTCCGCGGGATCCGCCGTCATCTCGCTCTCGCGCGTGAGCACGGAGAGGAGCTCTTGCCAGTTCTGCGCTTGCTCGTAGAGGACATCGAGGCGCGAGAGCGCTTGGAGGTCGTCCGGGTCGAGCTCGAGGATCTTCTGGTACGTGTCGATCGCCTTCGGCACGTCGCCGAGCTCGCGCTCGTACACGGCGCCGACTTGGTAGTAGATGCGCTTCTTCTCTTCGGGGTCCGCGACGAGATCGGCCTTCTTCGTGTAGATGCCGAGCAGATCGGCCCAATTCGAGAGCCCGAGGTAGCGCTTGATGAGCGCGTCGAGCGCGTGGATGTCGTCGCCGTCGATCTCGAGGACCTTCTTGTAGACCGCGATGGCGCTCTCGGCCTGCTCGAGCATGTCCTCTTCGATCGCCGCGGCTTGGAAGAGCGCTTCCTTCTTGTCTTGCGGCTCTTCGAGGATCTCGGCTTTGCGCTGGAGGATCTGCGAGAGCTCGGGATACTTGCCCGGCTGCGCGGAACAAACGCTCGAGCGATTCGGCGGCGGCGAGGTTTTGCGGATCGCCTTCGAGCACCTTGCGGTAGCGCGCGATCGCCGTCTCTTGATCGGAGATGTCTTGTTCGTAGACGCGCGCGGCCATCGACCAGAGCGCGCTCGCGAGCTGGACGTCGGGGTTCGACCCGCCGAGCTCCTCGTAGACGTGCGCGAGATCGGTGAAGCGTGACGTCGCGCGCGCGACGCGTTCGAGCTGCTGCTGCGTCTCTTCGTTGCCCGCGTCTTCTTTGAGGGCGCGCGCGTACGTCGCGAACGCTTGGTTCAAATCGCCGGCTGCGTCTTCGTAGAGCTGCGCGACTTGATGGAGAAGCTCCACTTTGCGCGCGATGTCGTCCGCGCGGCGCACTTGCACCTCGTGAACGCCGATGAGCTTCACGTGGTCGCCGAGGTGGCGGTAGAGCGGCTCGAGGATCTCCGCGATGGCGAGCTCGTGCTCGGGCGTCGTGCCGAGTCGCTCGAGCGCGGAGAGCGCTTGCGGGTTGTTCGGCTCGCGTTCGAGCACGGAGCGATAACCTTCGATCGCTTGCTCGACTTGCCCCATCTCGCTCTCGCGAAGCGCGGCGAGACGAAGCATGAGCGAGAGCTGCGCGGCGTCGTCCGTCGTCAGCGCGAGCTGCTGCTCGAGGTTGTCGGCGAGCTCGGGCCACATCTTCTGGCGAACGAGGAGCGCGTCGAGCGCGGCGAGAGCGCGCGCGCTCTGCGGATCGAGCTCGAGGACCTTGCGATACGACGACACGGCGTCCGTCGGGCGACCGAGTCGCTCGTCTTGGACTTGCGCCATCGACATGTAGAGCGCTTCGCGCGCGTCCGGTTCGACGGCGAGATCGATGCGGCGTTGAATGACGCCGATCGAGATCTTCCCACCGCTGCGTGCGCACGAAGAGCTGCTCGAGCGCGGCGAGCGCTTCCGCATCCGCTGCGTCGATTTCGAGGACGTGCGTGTACCCGGCGGCCGCGTCGTCGACCATGCCGAGCTGCTCGTCGATCGCGGCGACCTTCATCCAGTAGTCGCGCGCGAGCTGCGCGTCCGAAATGTCTTTGGCGACTTCCTTGTAGAGCTCGACGAGCCGCTTCTGCGACTCCGACACTTCCGCGATTTTTTCGAGCTCGAATCGCGTGTCGTGGAGGCTCGGGTCTTCCTTGAGCGCCGCGGCGAGCGCGTCGAACGCGCGCGTGTAATCCGTGAGCGCTTCGGACGAGATGCGCGCGATCTTGCGGCGGAGCGTGACGCGCTTTTGCACGTCGTCTTCGCTCGTCGCGAGGATGTCGAGCGCGGAGATGAGCTTGTTCCACTCGCCGCGTTCTTCGTAGATCGATTCGAGGATCGACGCCGCGTCCGCTTTGAGCTCGGCGTGCGTGAGCATCGCCTCGAGGGCGGCCTTCGCGCCTTCGTGTTGCGCGTCGAGGAAGAGGATCTCGCGATAGTTCTCGAGCGCGCCCGCCGCGTCGTTCAAATGCTTCTCGAGCGTCGAGCCGAGGCGGAACTTGAGATCGATGAGCGCCCTCTCGTCGTTGTCGAGCTCGATGCGCCGCCGCAAGACGTCGACGTAGGGCTCCCATCGCTCGAGGCGTCCGTAGAGAACGTCGAGCGCGCCGAGCGCGGTGACGTCGGTGGGCTCTTCTTCGAGCACGGCGACGTACGTCTCGATCGCCTTGTCCACGTCCTTCACTTCGTTTTCGAAGAGCTTGGCGATCTCGAAGTTGATGTTCTTCTTGTCGATGGGATCGGTCGCGAGATCGCGCTTCTTCTCGTAGATGCCGAGGAGGTCCGAGAACGCCTGCGTCTGGCGATACAAGTTCTCGAGCGCGGCGAGCGCTTCGGCGTTCTCGCCGTCCGCTTCGTAGACGGCGCGGTACGTCGCGAGCGCTTGATCGATTTGGTGCACCTCGGTCACGAGCACGCGACCGAGCTTCAATCGCAACATGATCGCGAGATCGCGCGAGCCGTCGTTGTCCGCCGTTTGGATCGCCGCGTTGTACGCCGCGATCGAACGATCCCAGCCTTGCGTTGCCTTCGCCGCGCGCTCCGCGTCGGCCGCGGATTGCTCGTCGTGCGGCGCAATTTCGAACGCGGCGAGATAACGATCGAACGCCTTTTGCGGCTCCTTCACGCGTCCTTCGTAGAGCGCCGCGACTTCGCGCAAGAGAACGAGCTTGTCGTCGGCGTTCTCTTGGTGCGAGAGCTTCACCTCGATCGCGTTCGCGAGGAGCTTCGCGTTGCCGGCCGCGGTGTAGATCGGAATGAGTGACTCCGCCGCGCGGAGGTTGTTCGGCTCGAGCTCGAGGACTTTCTCGTACGCTTTCGCGGCGCGATCGGACTTCTGCTTCTTGTCCGCCCAGAGCTCGGCGATCTTGAAGAGCATGCCGATCTTCGCGTCGGGCTTCGTCTCTTTCGCCTCTTGTTGCTCGAGCACGCGGATGAACTCGTCCCACTTGCCCGTCTCGGCGTAGAACACCTCGAGGTCGTCCCAGCGACCGAGCGCGAGGTATTTCTTCTTGAGCGCTTCTTGCGCTTTGCGATCGTTCGGATCGAGCGTGAGGAGCGTGCGCCACGCGCCGACCGCGCCTTCGTCGTTGTTCAGACGATCGCCGTAGATCGTTCCGAGCTTGTTGAGGATTTGGATCTTCTGCGCGGCGTCGTAGGTGATCTCCGCTTGCTTCTCGAGGACCGTGGCGAGCTTGTCGAACTCTTTGCTGCGCTCGTAGAGAACGGAGAGCGCCGCCAGCGCTTCGGGATTTCCGTCGTCGCTCGCGATGACTTCGTTCCAGAGCTCGATGCAGACGTCGGGTTTCTTCACGCGCTCGGTGGCGAGCTTCGCCATCTCGAGGAACTTCTGCGCGCGCTCCGCGCCTTGCGGAAGACTCTCTGCCTCGCGCCGCTGCAGACCGAGGAGCTTCTCCCAGTCGCGACGCTTCTCGTACATCTGGCGCAGGTAATCGATCGCGGTCGCGTTCTCGGGATCGATCGCGACGACTGCTTCGTACGCCTTCACGGCCTCCGCTTGGTTCGCGAACTTGCCGACGTAGAGCTCGGCGGCCTTCATGTAGAGCTCCACCTTCTCGGCGTGGTCGGGGACGAGCGCGGCGAGTTGGAGGATCGTCTTGACGTATTCGTTGAAGCGCTTCGCGGTTTCTTGTTTCTCCGCGAGCGCGCGGAGCTCGGCGATTTTCCGCGTCGTCCGCTGCGGATGCTTGCGGAGGTTCCGGCGGCGCCGCGGGCGGTGCCGTAGGGGTCCCCGCTTGCGGGGATGAGCCCACTTTTGCTTCGACGACTTCTTGCTGCTGTTGAGCGGCCACGGCTTCCGTCGCGCGCGGCGTGGGCACGCCGCTCGGCGCGGACTCGTGCGCGTCGCCGTTTTGCGGCGAAGACGCCGCGTGCTTCGGTCCGCTCGTGGCGGAGAGCGTCTCGCCGATTTGCGCTTCGAACGCGCGAAGCTGCGGATGCTCCGGGTGCGCGGCGGCGAGCCGCTCGAACACGTTGCGCGCGCGAATGAGATTTCCCATTTCGCGCCACGCGATCGTCCCCGCTTGCGCGAGGAGGAACGTCGCGTCGCCATTCTCGCTCGCGTGCGTCATCGCCTCTTCGGCGAGCGTGAGGACGCGATTCCAATCGCCGCCCTTTTTTCCGTACGCTTCGCGCAAGAAGAAGAACGCGCCGTCTTGCGTCGGATCGAGCTTGAGCGCTTCTTCCAAGAACCGCGCGCCCACGTCCGCGTTGCCGTGGCGCGTGACCCATCGCGTTCCGAACGTCAGCGCGGTGTGCGCGCGTGCGTCGCGATCGCCCACTTCGCCGAGCAACCCTTGTTGCTCCGTTTCGAGTCGCGTGAGATCGCCCGCTTCGGCGAGCGCGCCTTCGTAGAGCGCTGCAGCCTCGCGAGACAGCGGGTTCGCCGCGTATGCGCGAGAGAGCATGCTCGTAGTTTCGCTCGGCGCGAAGCGACGCGCGATGCGCGCGGCGCGCACGAGAAGGCGACCCTTCGCGGCCGCGGCCGCTTCATTCGCCGTGCGGAGAAGCTGCGAGACTTGTTGCTCCCACGATCCGCTCTCGGCTTGCACGTCTTCGAGACACGCGCTCGCCTCTTTGTTTTCGCCGCCGCTCGCCGCGAGCGCGCGCGCGTACGTTGCGGTCGCTTTGTCGTTGTCGCCGAGATCGCTCAGCACGTCGCCGAGCTCCACGAGAAGCTTGCTCGCTTCGGGACCTTGCACGGCCTTCAGCTCCAACTCGAGGAGCTTCTGCACCATGTTCAGCTTTCCGAGCTCCCAGTAGATCGCGCGCGCCTCCGCGAGGCTCTCGAGCAGCGCGGGGTTCAGCTTGTACGCGTCTTGGAAATGCTTCAGCGCTTTGACGCCGGCGAGAAACTTCTTCTCGAGCACGCGACCGAGCTGCAAATGAAACGCAGCCTTCTGCGCATTCTGGCTCGCGCCCGAAATTCCTTTTTCGAGCTCTTCGACCAGCGTTTGCCAGTCACGAACGTTCTCGAGGTACGAAAGACGCTCCTCTTGCTCCATGGATCCTCTATCACCTGCTCCGCGCGATACGGCCTTCGCCAGGGTCACCGCGCGTTTCGAAGCGCGAACCCCGAGCTCCGGCCTTTGCCGAAATGCAACGGTACCAGACCGCGTGATTCGTAGAAGCGGGAATTAACGTTTTGAACCCGCGTGTTCCTCGGCCGTGCAGGCTTGCGCGGCCGATGTGACTACGGGGCTTGGGAACCGCTGACCTGCTTCAGGATTTCCGAGGCCTGCGTGCATTCGTCGGCGTACCGCTGGGCCGCGCCGCCTTTGCAGATCGTTTTTTGGAACGCGAGGATGTTCGAGTTCGCCTCGCTCTTCCGCGGCGGGGTCGCGTGGGCATACGCGGCGCCGAGGTTGAGGAAGATGATGTTCTGGCCCTTCTCGTTGCACAGCCCGCACGCTTTCTTCGCGGACTCGTACTCCTTGATGGCCCCCGAGTTGTCGCCCTTTTGCTCGAGCAAAAATCCGTAGAGCGTGTGGACGTTGAAGCCGGTCTTGTCGCCCTTGTCCCAGCTCACGCCCTCTTTCGCGACCGCCTCGGCCTCGGCGGCAAAGCCGAGCCGGCGGTAGAGATCGCCGAGCTCGCCGTACGCGGGGAGCATGTCCGGCTTGAGCTCGATGGCCTTCGTGTAGTGGTCGAGCGCGCCCTTCTCGTCATCGAGGTGGTAGAGGACGTTCGCGAGATCGAAGTGCGGGTCTGCGAAGTTCGGGTCGAGCTTGATGGCTTGCTCGAGCGGATCCTTCGCGTCGGCCCACGCGCCCTTCTTCTCGGCGAGTTGCTCGAGCGCGTAGCCCTTCAGCCAGAAGAAGTCGGCGTGATCGGGCGCGGCCTTCGTCGCGGAGCCGAGCACCTCGTTCACCTTCTCCCAGTTTTCTTTCTTCTGGTAGACGCGCGCGAGCTTCCACGCGATGCGGTGGTTCGACGGATCGAGCGTGCGTGCTTGCTCGTACTTCGAGATGGCTTCGTCGGGGTTGCTCTCGCGTTGCTTGTCTGCCTCGTTGGCGAGGTTGACCGCTTCGATGTTGTTGCGGCTGCACGCCGCTTGAGTCGACGTGATCGAAACCGCAATGGAGAGCCCGAAGAGGATCGCGATGGTCCTTCGCATGGGCGCGGAGTGTAATGTGTTTCGATTACGAAGAGGGATTGAAAATGAGCGGATCCGTGACGATGACGATGCCGCCTTCGGGTTGCGGAAACGACAGGTTTCCGTGGGCGCGCACGACGCACGACGTGACGTTTTGATCGGGCATGTCGGAGCCGCCATCTTGCGTCGTCGACACGCTGCCATCGTGCGCGATGACGAACTTCGTCGACACGCGACCTTGAAGGGATGGATTGAGGCGCAATCCATTTTCGTAGCAAAGACGAAATCGCCCGAAATTCTGCCGGATGATGCGCTTGATCACTTCCGGCGGGAGACGTCCGTTGACGGAAAGAGCGCCTTGGCGAATCGACGGCGCGCTGATGCTGTTGTGACCGATGCGGCTCGTTCCGACCGTGCCCGTGCCGATCGTACCGATGTTTCCGAGGCCGATCGTGCTGCCCGCATCGGGGTCGATCATGCCGAGCATTCCGAACTCGCGCGCTTCGCGGAGCGCTTGCTCACGCGCGGCGATGCGCGGATCGACGCTGGCGGATGGCGCAACGGCAGCCGCATCGACGACATCCGCGCTCGCGATCGCGGACGCGCTCGGCATCGCGCTGGGCGTTCCGCCGAGATCGGGATCGCTCGCAGCGATCGTCGTCGAGGATGACGTCACCGTGCCCGCGTCGGTCGCAGCTTCACGATGAAGCAGCTTGCATGCGCTCACGAACGCGAGCGCTGCAAGCTGCCATCGTTTCAGCATTCGCTACTGATCGCCGGGGCTGAAGATCAGCGGGTACACGACGGTGACGATGCCGCCTTCCGGTTGCGGGAACGAGAGGTTTCCGAATCCGCGGATGACGCATTGGGTGACGTTCGTGTCCGGCAAGTCCGAGCCGCCGTCTGCCGACGTCTGCACCGAGCCGTCACGACCGATGACGAACTTCACCGCGACGCGTCCTTGGAGCGAGGGGTTATTGCGGAGACCTTCGGTGTAGCAAAGCTTGAAGCGACCGAAGTTCTGACGAACGATGCGCTGGATGACCTCCGGCGGGAGGCGGCCGTTGACGGTCGTCGTTCCTTGGCGGAGCGACGGGCTGCGCGTTTGGTGTGCGCCGCCGAGACGGCCGTGGCCGTTACCGAAACCTTGACCGGTGCCGGTGCCGGCGCCGTGTCCGATCGTTCCGATGTTGCCGAGGCCGATGCCTTCGCCGCGACCGCCACCGCCTTCGCCGGTACCGGTGAGGCCGAGGCCGCCGGCGCCGAACGAATCACCGATCGCGTCGCCCCACATGTTGCCGCGCGCGCTCATCGGATCGTTGCCGAGTGAATCTTCGCGACCCCACGGAGCCGTCGGTGCGTTCGGGTCTGCGCCGCCGCCTGCGTTGAGGAGGCCGATCATTCCGAACTCCGCCGCTTCGCGGAGAGCCGCTTGACGCGCGATGTGCGGGTCTTGGTTGTCTTGCGGACCTTGCACGCCGTAGCGCATGCCGGTCTTGTTGGTGTTCGGGTTACCCATCGAACCCTCTTCACCCTTCGCCTTCTGACCGGTGCCGCCTTCTTTGTTGTCGGCGTTGTCCTCCGTCACTTCGGGCGTGTCGCGCTGCTCTTGCTCGCGCTCCGCGGCCGCTTGAAGGAGGTGCTGCATCTTCAGAATTTGATCGCGATCGATCGCTTCCGAGTCATCGCCGCCCATCGACGGCATGAAGAACGCGAGCGACGCGAGGATGCCGACGTGGAGAAGGAACGAGAGACCGCTGAAGAGATACGAGCCGGGCTCGAAGTTCGAGAACGCACCGACCGGCGGCGCCTTGCCCGCGTTGCCCACGCTCACTTGGAACGCGATGCCGCTCGGGAGCTCCATGCGGGCTTTGCCGCCCGCGGGAATCGAGAACTCATGCGCGCCGGAGAGCTCACCCGAGGGACGTGCGCCGCCGCTCGTCACCAAATCTTGGAGCGACTTTTTTCCTTGTCCCGGGATCTCGATCCAACCCGTCGTGCGCGGAAGGATCACGAGCGAGCCACTCGCCGTGACGATCGGCGCGCGCGTCGTGCCGAGCACTTCGTTCGGCACGTAGTAGTCGACGGGTACCGTCGTCTCTTCGCCGACGTAGAAGCCCTTCATCGGACCTTTGCCGCCGCCGAGGTGCTCGCAGTGGAGAACGTTCTGATCCCACATCACCATCACTTCGATGACTTGAAGGTGCGGGACCTCGACCTCGTCCGGATTCACGTCCGGACCGCTCTTGATCATTTGATACGTGTAGCTGCCGGGAGGCGCATTCGGGTCGACGTCGGTGTGCGGCATCGGCGCGGCGATCGCTGCGCCACCCGCGAACGGATTCGCACCCGCGAACGGATTCGCCGGCGCTGCGCCCGCGAACGGATTCGCACCCGCGAACGGATTCGCGTTCGGCGCGGCGGCCGACTGCGCGAACGGATTCGCTTCGGCGACCGCTTCGACGGGCGCCGCTGCGACGGCCGCAGGCGCGGGCGTCGGAGCAGCAGCGGGAGCGGCGACCGCGGGAACTGCATCCGCGGGTCCGGTGCCTTCGAGGATCACGGTGGTCGATCCGATCTGGACTTGATCGCCCACTCGAATCTTGCACTTGTTCACGCGCTGCCCGTTCACCATCGTGCCCGGCTCGTTGCCGAGATCGATGAGCGTGATGTCGTCGGGACCGGCGACTTCGATCACCGCGTGCATGCGCGAGGCGAGCTCGTCATCCACACGCAGGTGACTGCGCGGATCCTTGCCGACCTTCACGATGTCTTGAGCGATGGTCTCTTTACGAAGGAGCGCGCCGCCCTGATAGAGAGCGAACGTGAGTGCGAGCTTCGACATGTTGGGATCCTCGTGGAGCGGACTAGAGATTCTCGACTGACTTGAGCATCTCGGGAACGAACGAAGTCCGAGGACGGATCAGCGTCGTGCGCACCGGACCGGGACGAACGCGAATCGTCGCGTCGTTCGGACCGAAGCCACCTGCGCTGAGCGGGTCGTCGGTGAACTTATAGCCGTAGCCTTCTTTCGTATCCGTCGTCGCAACGCCTTTGTCTTGCGCGAAGACAGAAGACGTCACCAGCAGTGCACCTGCTGCCACGAGCGCCGAGAGCACGATCTTTTTTGCGTTCATGTTCGTTCGACTCCGATCCAACCAAAAGGCCCGTTACAGTGAAATTGTATCGAGCCCGCGATTCACGGTCAAAGGGGATTTTCGTTGTTCGTGGATGCCAAGACTGACATCACGCGATCGAGAAGGTTCCCGTCACTTCTTTGCGGGGACGGGTTGCGCCGGAGCGGCTGTTCCGCCTTGGCCCTGCGGCTGAGGCGAAGCGGCCGTGTCGTTCTTTTTGTCGTCGTTGGTCGCGCCTCCGCCTTGCGGCGCGGGTTGACCCGGCTCCGCCACGGCGTCGGGGGTGTCCAAGAACGTGATGATGTCGTGCGCGTCTTGGATGCGGTCCTTCGCCTTCTTCACGGCGCCGTCGTACTCGGACTTGCCCGAGGCCTTCTGCGTGAAGTCGGTGAGGATCGTGATCGCTTGTTTCAGCGCGGTCTTCGTCTGCTCTTTTCCACCGCCGGCCTTCGCGCGGAACTCCTGCGTGAGGATGCCTTCGTTGTAGAAGGCGTCGGGGCGCGCGGCGTCGATCTTCTTGCACGCGTCGAGCTCGGCCTGAACCGCGGCGACTTGCGTGTCGTAGTTCGTGTCCGTGATTTGCCCGCGGAGCGCGAGCGCGAGACCGAGGTGCGCGTCGTAGTCGTTTCCGCGCATCGCGATGGCTTTGCGGAACGCACCCTCCGCGGGTTGGAATCCGCGGAACGACAAGTTGACCTCGCCGTAGTTCATCTGCGCTTCGAAGAACGTCGGATCGAGCGCCGCGGCTTTCTGGAAGAACTGCACGGCGAGGTTGACCTTGCCGAGCTCGTTCTGCACGAGACCCGCAGTGTTGTAGATGGGCGCGTAGCCCGGGTTCTTCTGCATCGCTTGCGACGCAACGAGCGCGGCGAGCTCGAGCTGTTGCACGTCGGCGCGCTTGCCGATCGCCGCGTTGGTCGCGATGCTGCGACCGCCGCGCCCGCGGAACGCACCCGCGCGCTTCTTCGCTTGCGCGAAGTAGTAGAGCGCGAGCTGGTTGAACGCGGGCATGTACGCGTCGTCGATCGCGAGTGCGCGCTGAAGATTCTTCTTCGAGCACTCCATGTCGTCTTTGCAGTCGTTCGATCCGGTCGATCCGTCGCGCTGCATTTGGAGCATCGCGAGGTTGACGAGCGCGGGGACGTTCTGATACTGCGCGTCGAGCACGGCTTGCTGGAGCGAGCCGATCGCGGCGTCGATGTTGTTGTCCGCTTTGTATTGGTAGAGCGCGAGTTGCGACCTTCGCGTAGTGGAACTTCGGATCGTCCGAGAGCGCCTTCGAGAAGCGGTCCTTCGCTTGTTGATCGTTTTTGCAGCGTTGGAACGAGAGGCCCGCGTTGAACGTCGCTTCGGGGAACTTCCCTTGCGACGACGCAGCGCCGTCGAACATCTTCGCGACTTCGCCGCACGCGCCGTCGTTCCAGTCGCCGGCTTTGTCGTGTGCGAGGAACGCGTCGAGAGCGGCTTGGAACTTCTCCTTCGCGCCTTCGTTCACCGCGATGCCCGATGCCGTCACCGGGCCCGTGGGTTTGCCGTTTCCGCCCGTGTTGAGCTTGGTGTCTCCACCGCCGCCACCGCAGGCAACCAGAGCGAGAGTCGAAGCGACAATGATGCGTGCTGAGTGTTTTCATCGTCGTCCTCACTTCTTCGCCGGCGGAGCCGCCGTCGGTTGTCGTCGCAGCGGGTTTCGCTTCCACCGCTTGCGGCGCTGCGGGTGCCAGACCGTGCCGCCGATGAGGAGCGGCGGCGGACGATCTTCGAGACCGCTGTTCGAGAGCGTCGGCGCTCCGCGGAGCTCGTCGACGACGTGGTATTCGGCCTTGTAGTTCTTCGCGAGCCACACCTCGCATGCGCGAGAGTACTCGTCGAAGTACTGGTACTTCACCGAGTAGTCGAGGCACGTGACGAGCGCGGGCTTCGCGTTTGCCGTCGACGCGCGCGCTTCCGTCTTTGAACGGCTGCGCCGCGGCGTCGAGGTTGTTGAAGTAGTTGAGCTTGATGTCGCGCCAGCTGAGCTCGTCAGCCGTTCCGCACGCGACCGCGCAACCCTTCTTGTTCCAGTCGCCCGGGTACGGCGCGCGGCGGAAGTCGTCGACGAAGTCGCCCCACATGAGACCGACGCGCGAGCCGGCGGCGATGACCCACTTCGGCGGCGGCTCCGGCTGGAGATCGAGGATCTTCTTGTACTCGGCCTCGACCTTCTCGATCGCCGCCGCTTCTTCTTCATCCAGTCGTTGACCTTGCCCTGGATGTGCTTGAGGACGTCGTCCTTGTCGCCGGGGCCGTGGTACTCGGGGAACTTGATCGTATCGACCGTCGGCGCGCTTGCGCTCCTCGGCGTCGTAGAAGTATCGCCTCGCCGACCGCGTTGAGCGCCTTGCCGAGTCGGCGGACCTTCGACTCTTGTCCTCGTCGGGGTACGCGTCGCATGAGCTTCTTCGGCGCGGCCGCCGGGTCGCTCCAGAGGGCGCGGACCTTCGCGTACTCCGCCTTCGCGCCTTGATCGCCTTCTTGAGTGCGTGGTAGCAGCGCGCGAGCGTCGCGTGGGCCTGCACCTGCGACGTCGGCGCCGCCTTGTCGATGAGGCCCATGAGCCCTTCAGCGACGTTCGCGCCCTCGTCCCAGTCTTCCTTGTCGGCGTAGTGCGCGCCGATGGCGAACGCGATCTGCGCGGCGGTCTGCGCGGCTTTGCGCGCGCCGTAGTTGCGTTGGAAGAGCGCGGCGTCTTCGATCGCCTTCGCTTCGTCGCCCGAGGCCGAGACGGAGGAGGACGGCGTCGTGAGCGCCGTGTCGGCGTGCTCGCCGTTCTTGTCTTCCTTCGCGTAGCGCTCGTACCACTCCGCCGCGAGGTCGTAGACCGCGATGGCCTGGTAGTTACCGCCGATCTCGTAGGTCGCCTTCTTCGCGAGCGGCGACTTGTCCATGCTGGTTCGCCGGGTTGAGCAGGATCATGCGCGCGGCGATCGCCTTTGCGACGAGACGCGCCGCCTGGAACGCCTTCGCGGCGTTGTAGACGATCTCGTCGCACTTCTCGGCCTGCGGCTGCTGGCCGTTGCGCGATCGGCGTCTCGCAGTACTTGCGGATACAGCTCGAAGTACGCGTTGCCGGCCTGCTCGTATTGACGGAGCGCCTCCGTGCCGCCTTGTTTGTCCGCGATCTCGACGAGCTTCTGCGCCTTGAGGCGGAGGATGTCGACTTGAATCTTGTTCAGGCTGCGTGCACTGCTCCTCGTTCTTCTTGGGCTTGTCGCCGGCAATAGAGCTCGATGAACTTCGGAACGTCGGTCGCCATGTCGTCGAAGCAGCGTGCGCGGCCCGGCGGTTGCGTCGTCGAGCCGTGCGTGCCGCGAGGACGTTGACGCTCTCGAGATAGAGCTGCGCCGCGTAGATGCCCGACGTCGCTGTCGGAGTTGTTCATCGCGATGTCGCGGAACGCCGATCGCCGCCTCCTCCCAGTGCTGCGCCTCGAAGTACGTACGCGCGCGCGCGTACTTCACCTCGACGAGCTGCTCTGCGCCCGCGTGTCGCGTCGCGGCCGGGTTGATGTAGCAAATGTAGCGATTGAAGGCCGGCATCATGCCCTTCTGGTGATCCGGTCAACTCCTTCGGCTTGAGCTTCGCGCCTCTTCGGCTTCGGCTGCGGCCTTCTTTTGCTCTTCTTCGTTGAGCTCCGGAAGGTTGCCGCTGCCCTTGCGCTCGCTGCCCTTGTGCGTCGCTTCGTAGATGTTCTGGTAGCAGAGCACCGAGGCGTACGCGGCCTCGGCGGCCTCGGGCGCCTGCGGGTTCTCCGCGACGACGGCGTCGAACGCCGGACCGCACTCCGCCCAGTCCTTCTGGAAGTAGAGGAAGTCGGCCATCGCGTACTTGATCTTGTAGATCGTCGGCCAGTCTTCCTTGACGATGCGCGGGAACTCGAACTTCGAGAACTCCTCGGCGTTCCAGGTGTCGACGACCTTCTTGTAGAGGTACGCCGCGAGCGCCATCGTCTTCGGATCGCCGGTGCCGCGCTGGCCTTGCGAGCCGACGGCCTCGAGGTGCCACGCCATCGCGGTCTCGGTGACGAGCGCGGCGGTCTTGTTCGCGCACTCCTGCTTCGCGTCGGCCGAGTGCTGCCGCTCTTGAACTCGTTGTAGATGCTTCACCTGGTTGTCGAGCTCTCCGCGATCGCGTCCTTGTTGCCGGACTTCATCGCCGAGCGTCGCTTCGGTGATGTGCGCCTGGTAGACGCACGCCTTGTCGCCGTTGCGATCGCGCACCATCAGGTCGCTGTAGAGCGAGATCGCCTCCGGATAGTGACCCGTGTCCAGGTAGTTCTGACCGAGGTCGTCCATCATCTTGTACGTCTTCTCGTTCGAGCCCGACGCGTCGCCCGAGATGTTGTGGAAGAAGTTGTACGCCGGCCGCGGATCGCCCTTGAGCGCGTAGACCGGGATGATGTCGCGGCGCGCGCTGTCGGCGAGCTTGCGGCGCCCGGGAGCTGCGTGAAGTTCGTCGCCGAAGTCGATCGTCTTCTTGAACGCGTTGAGCGACTTGTCGAACTCGCCCTTGTTCCAGAAGACGTACGCGAGCTTGTACCAAGCGTAGCCGTAGACCTTGTTCTTCGCCGGCGGGTACTTGATGACCTCGCGTGTACGCCTGCGCGGCGAAGTCCCACTTCGATGGGTCGCCCTGCGCTTCGTTGAAGAACAGCTCGCCGAACGCGAGGTACGCGTTCGGGATGTACTTCGAGTCGGGCGCTTCTTGATGAGATCGTAGTAGACGCGGCGCGCGTTCGTCGAGTCGTTCGCCTGCTCGTACTCGTACGCGAGGTAGTAGAGGACCTCGTCGAGCTGCGAGTAGTTCGGGTACTCGTTGATGATGAGCTGTGTAGTAGTCGATCGCCTTCTGGCGCGCGCCCAGCATGATGCGGTTCGCCTGGTTCGCGTTCGTCTGCTTCTGGCCCGCGGCGGCGGGTTCGTCTTCTTCAGGTTGTCGCGCTTGATCTCCGCCTGCGTCTTCTCGCGGAACGCGGCGCTCTCGAGCTCGACGTAGTCTTCCGCGAGGCGCCGCGCGAGCTGCGACGCGGTCGGGCGCGTTCTTCGGCGTCGTCTCGAACAGGCTCTCGAGGCCCTGAATCTCGGTGACGAGCAGCGCGCGCTGCGCGCGACTTGAGGCGGCTCTTGCGCTCGTCGCGCGGCGTGCGTCTCCGGTCGGATTGTTCGGCTTCTTCTGCTGATCGCGCTTCTTCAAATCGGCCGGAGGCGGCGCCGAGTGGAAGTTCACCTGTCGGCGCTTTGCCGTGCTTGCGTGACGTCGAACTTCCGTCGGGCCCGTTGTTCGCGCACGCGTTGAAGCGTGCTTCGCCTTGTCGCTCGATGCACGACGCCATCGCGCGTGCCGCGACTGGACGCCGCGGCGAGCATCGACGACGCCGCAGCGCGAGAACGACTGCCAGAACGATTCGAACCGATTCATCGATTACCTCCCGCACTTCGAGGTGATCGTCTGACGGTAGAACCCGAGCTCGTCGCGCCAGTACTCGCCGTTGAACGGCCAGATGACGTGCTCTTCGTCGGGCTTGACGATGTTCGCCTTCGACTCGCCTGCGGTGACCTGCGCGCCGGCGATTGCCGCGTCGAGCTGGTTGCGCTGCGCGGCGGTGATGTCGATGAGGATCTTCGCGGCTGTCGCGGAGGTGCTCGTTCAGCTCGTCGAGGTTTCGCTGGTAGCGCTCGCTTGCGAGCTGGACCGGCGTTGCGCACGGCGATGTCGCGCGCGAGCTGGAGCGCGTCCTTGACGTCGTTGCCGAGCGGCGAGTCCTGGAACTCGCCGGGCGCCTTCTTGAAGCGCTTGCCCTCGTCGTCGAGCACCTTGCACGTACTGGAGGTTGCGGAGGAGCTGGCGATCGGAGAGCGCGTTCTGCGACGACCGGCTTGATGTCGTCCGGCAGGTCGCGGCGTTCGTCCCGTGCTCTTGTCGTCACGCACGTCCTTCAGGAACTTGAAGAACGGCTCCTCTTGGTCGTCGCCCTTGAATCGCGCCGAGGACCTTGTTCAGGTCGTCGTAGATCGGCTGATACTTCTGCTGGAACTGCGCGACGATGATCGTCGCGTCGTCGTACTGGCAGTTCGCGAAGTAGATGACGGCCTTGAGGATCTCCGCTTCCGGGTAGTAGCTAGTTCGGGAAGTACGGCGCCTGGATCGTGTGGATGTTGCCGAGCGCGTGCGAGTAGTCGCCGGCCATGAAGTACGCCCACGACTCTTCGAAGAGCGCGTCGAGCCAGTACTCGCTCGCGACGTCGACCTTGTTCCAGTACTTGACCGCGGCGCGAGAGCTTCTGCGCGTCGATCGTCGGCGCGTTGTTCTCGTCGAGGCGAACGCGACGCCGAGTAGTACGTGCGCGCCATCGAGAGGAACGCGAGGTCGCGCATGCGCGCCTCGTCCTCGACGCCTTCGGCGCCTTCGTCGATCGCGCCGACGATGCTGCTGGAACGACTGCACCGCCGGCACGCTCTTCCGGAGCTGCACGTTCGAGATGCCGCTGAAGAACTGCGCCTGCACGTAGTACTTCGACTGGCGCGCGACCTTCGTGAAGAGGCGGAGCGCCTCCTCGTACTGGCGGTTGCGGTACTTGTAGCGGCCGAGCAGGTAGTTGAGCTGCCAGAAGAGATCGCGCTGGTTCGGGTTGTTGAACTTCGCGATCTGCTCGTCGGTGTATTTGCCGACGCGCTCGACGATGTCGGCGGGCTCGGGCAAGTCGGTCGCGAGCTTCGAGAGCCAGAGGAGCGTCTCGTTGAACTTGAGGTGGTTCGGCTTGTCGGCGATCTCGCAGAAGATGCCGTACGCGGCCTGGTAGAACTTCAGGCGGTAGAGCGCGATCGCGAGGTGGTACTGCGCGAGCTGCTTGTTGCCCTCGTCGTCGCCCGTCTCGCCTTTGTAGACGCGATAGAGCGCGAGCGCGGCGTCCTCCCATTTCTCGCCGTCGAAGAGGCGCTTCGCTTGCGCGGCCTGCTCCGTCATCTGACCGGCTTGCGGCGGCGGCCCGAGATCTTCGGCCTGCGTCACGGCGGCGCCGGTGTTCGCGGGCTTCGCGTCGAGGTCGACGACTTGCGACGCGGCGGTCGCGGTCGCGGTCGCGGCGGGCTTGCCCTTTCCTTTTCCTTTTTGTGCGCTCGAATCCGGCGCAATCAGCGGAACGCCAATCGCGACACACGCAATCACCAACACTCGCGCAACGTTCGACTTACGCATCGTCATCTCCTGTGTGCCGCCGAAAACTCGAACCCCAGCGTCTTTTACATCTAAAGGACCGCAGCGGTCCGGATCGAAAAAGCCAACGATCCTGCAAAGATACTCCCGCGGAGGTGGGCGATGTTACGAACGGGAATTTGCGTTTGTCAAGGCGAAACCAGACAATTCGACGGCGACGGAGGCTGCGTCGCTCGGCCATGGGACAATGACATGGGTGGATGGCTTGGGTCTACGCGTGAAGCTCAACGCCACGCTTGACGCATTTCGATCCGCTCGATTAGCTTTTCGTCCCTGCGGGAGAACCCACAACGATGATTCGCTCCATCTTCGCATCACTCGCGGCCTTCGTCGCGATCAGTGCCGTCAGTGCGCAAGGTTGCAAAGCATCGGGCGTCGGTGACCCGTGCATCCCAGAACGCGAGTTCGATCGAACGTTCTCGGGATTCGATCCGCAAGAGGTCAACGCGGAGTCGAAGAGCTTTCAGTGTTTGACGCGCCTCTGCCTCGTCAATCACTTCCGCGGTCGCGTGACGTGTCCATATGGACAAGACAAAACGGGAACGCAGCTCCCCGGCATCGACGGCGCGTCGCCCGGTGCCTTCCCGACCACGGCGGACAAGTACAACCAAGTTCCGGACCGTGTTTGATTCCGGCGAGGTGACGCCGAACTCGGATCCGAACACCGGCAACACGATCGTCGGTCCGGCGGGAAGCCCGAACCAAGGACAAGTCGAGCCGCAGTGCATCGATCGCAGCGCGGCGAACACCGTGTACTGCTCGTGCCGTTGCGCGAACGCCGACAACAAGACGGACGACGGCGCGAACTACTGCACCTGCCCCGACGGCTTCTCGTGCTCGCAGCTCATCGCGCCGACAGGAACCGGCAACGAAGGTCTCACCGGTGGCTTCTGCATCAAGACGAACACCGATTACCAATCCTTCGGATCGTGCGAGAGCGCCTGCGACCCGACGCTCGACACGCAGAACTGCCCGCCGCCTCCCATTCGCTGATTCGCTGATTCGTTGGCGACGAAGAAAAAGCTCAGCGGCGATCACGGCGAGCGCGCAGCCGAAGCGTATTTGACGACGCTCGGCTATCGCATTCTCGAACGCAACGTGCGCGTCGGCCGCGACGAGATCGATCTGCTCGTTCAATACGAAGATCTCGTCGCGATCGTCGAAGTGCGATTGCGCGGCGTGACGGCGTTCGAGCCGCCGCTCGCGAGCGTCGACGCGAAGAAGCGCGCGAAGCTCGTGCGCGCGGCGCACCGTTTGTGGCGCGAGCGCTGGGCGAAAGAAGAGAACCCACCGCGCCTTCGCTTCGACGTCGTCGGCGTGCGCGTCGACGAGTCGGGAACGCACTGCGAGCACATCGCGGGGGCGTTCACCGCGTAGAGACGGAGCTTCGCTCCTACTCCGCGAGCGCCTTCTTCATCTCGTCGCGCACGGCGAGAATCTTCACGAGCGACTCCTCGCTCGCGCCGCCCGCTTTCGCGGACTCGATTGCGGCTTCGAGGTGCTCGACTTCCTTCTGCTGTCGGGCTTTGAGATCGTCCGCCATCTTCAAGAACTCGTCGAAGAAATGTTGGAGCTCGTCGCCCTTGCGGAGACCGCGCCGCGGGAAGTTGAGCTTGCCTTGCCCGACTTGCTTGAGCAGCAATTTCATTTTGTGAATCGGGCCGGCGACTTTGTGCGTGATGTAAATGCCGACGAGACCGATGAGCACGACGAGCAGCGAGAGCCCGCCGACGACCGACGTGAGCATGATGCGTTGCTGCGCGGCGACCTTGCCTTGCTGCGCGGCGACTTTGTTGTCCGAGTCCGATGCGGACTCGTTGAACGCTTTCATCAGCTCGGGGTTGTCGCCGTAGATCGGGTCGTCTTCATCTGCATCTTGACGACGTCGGAGACCTTCTTGCTCTCTTCGGCGACTTTGTCGCTCTCTTCGACGACGTGCATCGACGTGCGCCACAAGAACACGCCGAGCACGATGCTGATGAGCAGCGCGACCCCGACGAGGTAACCCGTGTACTTGAGTTGGAAGTGAGCATCGAGCAGGTAGTTCTTGATGCTGCGCTGCTGGCGACCCGATTTTTCAGCGGTCGTGGACGCGGTGGTCATCGGAGTTGTCCCGATACGGATGGTGGACGGTTACGTGTAAAATGCAAACTTTCCATCACTGGAAATTTTGGGTGAATTGTTCGACCGCGCGTTCTGCGACGGCTTGAAGCAGCGAGTCTTCGGCGTTGGCGTCGCCGCGGCGCACGCCGGACGCGACGGCGTACGGGTGCGACCTCGCCGCGAAGATCGCGCCCGGGATAACTAAAGACGGCGATGCGAACGAGCGCCTTCACGCCCGCGCCGGTGTCGGTGAGCTCCGCGCTCACCGCGAGGTAGTAGCCTTTGAGGTTTCTTCGCGCGATGACCCCGCGCGCGGCGTCGGGCGTTTCGGATCGCGGCGCGAGCTGATAGCCGCCGACCGATCCGAGCTTGCCGGTGACCGCGCCGAGGATTTTGTTCGTGTCGTGACCCGTCGTGTTGTTGCTCACGGCGACGGCGACGTAGAACTTCGCGTTGGCGACGTTTTGCGGCGTGCCTCCGCCTCCGCCCGCGCCTTCGATCGATTCGATCGCGCGCGTCAGCTGGAGCTTCACGTCGGCGCTCGGCTCGACGGAGAGGCGCGCCTTCATGCAACCGAGCGCCGAGGACTTCGCGAGGCGCTTCAGTGCGGCGGCGGCCGCTTGCCTGACGACGTCGCTTCCGTCCGCGAGCGCGCCGCACAGCGGCTGCACCGCGGCGTCGTCGTTCGTCGCGCCGAGCGCGAGCGCCGCGTTCGTGCGCACGCGGAAGTCGTCGCTCTTCAGGCGATCGATCAAGAAGGTCGTGCGTCCATCTCCGAGCGCGACCGCTGCGGCGAGAACAACGACGCAGAAGAACGCGATCGCCGTCGTGCGGCGCGCGAGGTGGCACCCGGCCATCTTGCGCTTCATCGTACCACCATTACGGCCCACTTCGTTCGACGGTGAAGCGACGAAGACGATGTAGAGTCAGAGTCACATCGCGCGACCAAGCCTGGTCGCGCGAGGACGGTTGCTTCTTGCGCCTGGGAGTCATGAAACGCGCTCGTGTCGTTGGGATGCTCATCGTCGTTCTGTATGGCCATGTCGGCGCGGCTCGCAGTCTTCGTGTGCGAGGAACGACGCGCATCGACGGGCACGCCGGGCGGAGCCGCGAATCGTCTTCTCGTCGAAGGCCGCGTGCTCGACGATGCCGGCTCACCCGTTCCGAGCGCGCCGCTCGCGCTCACGCTCAAGTCGGGGGATTCGATCATCGACGTGGCCGGCGTGGCCACGCCGTGCGGCGATGTGCATCCGCTTGGCGCGGCGCGCACCGACGAGAGCGGGCGCTTCTGCGTGTGGATGAACGTGCCCTCCGCGACGTACGCGCTCCACGTGGATGTCGCGCCGACGGAGTGGCTCGGCGGGACCTCCGCGGATTTCACGGTCGACCTCGCGAAGGCATCGCTCAAGCTTCACTTCGATCCGGAGCCGCGCATCGTCTCGCTCGACGCGCGGCCTGCGCCGCTCGACGCGATCGCCACGTACGACGACGAGGTCGCTGGACCCGCGACGGGCCTCGCGCTCGTTCTCGCGACCGAGACCGGAGACATCGCGCGCGCGACGACTGCTGCCGCCGGCCGCGCGACGTTCGCGATCGATCCGAAGAAGCTCGGCGCGCCCGGTGGCGGCGTCTTGCGCGTTCGATACGAAGGGAGCATCGACACGATGCCGAGCGAGCACGTCGCGCCGATCGAGAGGCAAGCGCGCGTCCTTCTCGCGCTCCCGCACGAGATCGAAGCGAGCACGCCGGAAGACGGCGTGACGATCGACGTCGATGCATCGTTCGCGTCGATCTCGGGCACGCCCACGGGGAGCGTCGAAGCGCGCGCGAGCGGTGTCGTCGTCGGCGCCGCGCCGATCGTGGACGGACACGCGAAGCTCGTCGCGACGTTCGTCACGCACCCCGGAGAAAAAACGTCGTCGCTCCAATTGCGCTACGTGCCGGACGCGCCGTGGCTCGAGACGGCCGGCGATCTCGCGGTGACCATTCCGATCCGCGGCCCGAGCCCATGGAGACAAGTGCCGCTCGCGATCGGCGCGATCGCGGTTGCGGTGTGGCTCCTCGTCGGTCGCAGCGCGCGGAGGCAAAGACTCGATCGCACCATCGTGATGGAGCGACCGCCGACGCACGAAGGCACGGCAGGCATCGCGATGGTGAAGTCGTCGCGCAGCCGCGTCGGTCTCTACAGCGGACGCGTCGTCGACGCACACGACGGCGCGATCGTTCCGCGCGCGCGCATTTCGGTGCAGGTCGCGGCGTTCTCCGGCAACCCGATCGTGACGAGCACGTTCGCGGACGAGCACGGCACGTTCGCGTTCGATCTTGAATCCGCGCCGCCCGACGCGGATCTCGTCGTCGAAGCGCCGCTCCACGCCGAGCTCCGTCAAAAGCTTCCCGGCGCAGGCGTGCTCGAAATCGCGCTCGTGTCGCGAAGGCGAAGGTTGCTCGAGCGCCTCGTCGCGTGGGCGCGCCGGCGCGGTCCGCCTTACGACGTGCGCCCCGAGCCAACCCCCGCGCAAGTGAAACGCGCCGCGGAAGGCACGCGCAACGCCGCCGCTGCCGAGTGGGCGAACGCCGTCGAACAGGCCGCATTCGATCGCGACGACGTCGATGCCCGTGTCGAAGCGGACGTCATGGCTCTCGATCCCGAGAAACGCCGCTGATCGCAGGTGAAACCACACCGGTTGACCTGAGCGTCACGCGGTTTCTATAGTCTTGCCGCCAGGAGCCCCGAGGAGACCGCATGACCATCGTCATCATCGTGATCGTCGTGGCGCTTCTCGCGGGCGGCGCCTTCTTCCTTTTTGCGCGCAAGCCCGCGGAGCAACTCCCGCCTGGCGAGAAGAAACCCGAAGCGCTCCCGCCGGCGGAAAAAGCGCAGCCGCGAATCGAAGCGAAAAAACCTTCGAAGCAAGATCTCGTTCAGACCGTTCGCGAAGCTGCGGGAGAGCGCAAACCGAAGCCGCTCGCTCCGGAAGAAATCGCTCCAGAGAAACCGGTGAGCGTTCCCGCGGGCGCCGTGTCCGCGCCGCCGTCGCGTCCGAAGCGCGACGTCAGCGCGCTCCGCAAAGGCCTCGCTGCATCGCGCGGTGGATTCATCGCGAAGCTCCGCGCGCTCTTCACCGGCAAAAAAGAGATCGACCCGGCCATTCTCGAGCAGATCGAAGAGGTCATGCTCACGAGCGACGTCGGCGTGAAGACGACGCACGCGATCCTCGCGCGCCTGCGCGAGCGCCTCGAGCGGCACGAGCTCAGCGACGAAAACGCCGTGTGGGACGCGCTCCGCGCGGAGGCGACGGACATCCTCTCCATCGGGCGTGCACGGCGCCGTGCAAGAACGCGGGGAAGCCCACCGTCGTTCTCATGGTCGGCGTGAACGGCGTCGGCAAGACGACGACGATCGGCAAGCTCGCGACGCGCTGCGCGCGACGACAATCCAAGAAGTCATGCTCGCCGCGGGCGACACGTTCCGCGCCGCCGCGGTCCAGCAGCTCGAGGTCTGGGGCAAGCGCGTGAGCGCCGACGTCGTGAAAGGAAAAGAAGGCTGCCGATCCCGGCGCCGTCGCGTTCGAAGCGACGACGAAAGCCAAGGAGGCCGGCGTCGATCTCTCTTCGTCGACACGGCGGGCCGCCTTCACACGAAGACGCCGCTGATGGACGAAATCAAGAAGGTGAAGAAGACGATCGGCAAGGCGCTCGAAGGCGCGCCGCACGAGACGCTGCTCGTGCTCGACGCGACGACGGGTCAGAACGCGCTCAACCAGGCGACGCATGTTCAAGGAAGCGATCGACCTCACCGGCATCGTCCTGACGAAGCTCGACGGCACGGCGAAAGGCGGCATCGTCCTCGGCGTCTGCGACGCGCTCAAAGTTCCGGTTCGCTACATCGGCCTCGGCGAGCGCGCGGAAGACCTCCGCGAGTTCGATGCAGAGGATTTCGTCGAAGCGCTATTCGGTCGCGAAGACGAAGCGGTCGCCGCCGAATGACAATCTGTTCGATTCGTCTCATGCTTAATTTGTCGCGTGTTATAGTCCCAGGCCGCTTTTGCCGTACGCCTGATTCCCCAATTTTTCTAGCAGTTAGGCCTACCGAGTTCACGTCAGGTCTGATAGGTTCCGCGACATGCGGCGACTCTGCAAAGGGGTAGCGATGAAGCAGGCTCACGTGGCTTCTTTTTGCAGCAGCGCTCGGCGCTCTTGCCGGCACAGCGCTCGCGCAGCAGAAGAAGCCGCAAAGGCGGCGCGACCACCACCACGGCTCCGGCTGGAGGAGCTGCCGGCGACGCAGGTGCGGGCGGGCGGCCAGACGATCGACGCTCGATAATCCGCAAGGGCAGACGCCGGCGACGCCGGACAAACGCCAGGACTGCAGCCACGGCCGGAACGGGAACCGGCGAGCCTGGCGGCATCTGCGAGATCGATCCGTCGGCCTGTCCGAAGGCAGACCGACATCGGCGAGGCGGCGAAGAAGGAATACAAGCAGAGATCTACGCGGTGGAGCAGATCTACGTGCTCCGCTACCACCGCGTCGAGCTCACGCCGTACTGGGGCTTCACGTTGAACGATCAGTTCGTCAACCACCCCGGCCCCGGACTCAACGCGAACTTCTACATCACGAACGTCCTCGCGGTCGGGATCAACGGCAACTTCTACTCGGGCCTCAACAGCGACTCGGACTTCAACTTCCAGAACGCGTCGCGCCGCTCGTATCGCGGTGCCGCTGACGGAGTACCCGTGGAGCGCGGCGCTCAACTTCACGTACGTTCCGGTCTACGGAAAGTTCGCGGGGTTCGGCAGCTTCATCTTCAGCTACGACCTCTACGCGACGGGCGGCGTCGGCGCGATCAGCACGCGACCGATTCCGGTCATCGACCCGGACAACCGCAAGTTCGATTTCGATCCGAAGGTTTGCTTCAACCTCGGCATCGGTCTTCGCATCTTCGTCACGCGATGGCTCGCCATCACGGGCGAGATTCGCGACTACATCTATCCCGAGAAGCTCGAGAACCTCTCCATCGCACAAGGTCCGCTCGGCAAACCGACTGACCCGACGTCGCCGTCGAACCCAGCCACTTGGCTCCAGGACGGCGTCGACATCACGAACAACTTCCAAGCGAACGTCGGCCTGAGCTTCTTCTTGCCGTTCAGCTTCGAGTACAGGCTGCCCAAATGAGGACGACGATGCGAACGATCGCAGCTTCTACCCTCGCTCTCGCGGTCACCGCGGGCGCTCTCGTTGCGACCGAGAAGAGCGCGCACGCTCAATCGATCGTGCTGACGGGTCCGCTCAAGGGCGCGCCGCCGGTCATCAAGCTCCGCCAGTATCGCGACGGGCGCTTCGAGATCGCTCCCGCGTTCGCGTTCACGCTCCTCGACGAGTACGAGCACTCGTACTTCCTCGGCGCGCGCGTGAACTACTACTTCACCGACTGGCTCGCGGTCGGCGTGTGGGGCGGCGCGTTCCTCAACGCGAACACGGACCTCACGAGCCAGATCGACAACATCGCGCCGCGCGACACGCTCGATCAATCGAACGTGGCGCCGTGCGTTCCGAACGGCGCGCTCTCCACGCCGAGCGCGACGTGCGGCGGCGGTCCGGGCACGCACCCGACCTTCTCCGATCAAACCGCGCAGCTCGTGTGGACGGTCATGCCGCAAGTGACGGCGGTTCCGTTCCGCGGCAAGCTCGCGCTCTTTCAGGCGCTCTTCGTCGACACCGAGGCGTATGTCTTTCTCGGCGCCGGCGCGGTCGGCGTCAACGAGCGCGCGAACTGCGGCAACCAGGGCGATCCGCACACGTGCAACGAGGCGGCGAGCTTCGCGCTCTCGAGCCAAGCGAAGTTCGCGCCGACGTTCGGCCTCGGTCTCACGTTCTTCTTGAACGACCTCGTGAACATCGGCGTCGAGTATCGCGCGCTGCCGTTCTCGTGGAACCGCGGTGGATTCGACTCGCGCGGCCTCGGACCGAACAACAACTTCCCCGACGGCAAGATCAACGGCGACGACGAGACCTTCAAGTTCAATCAGGTCATCGGGATTTCCGTCGGCGTGATGCTCGGTAAGCGCAAGATAAGCCAGTAACGAGCGCGCCGAAGATCACGAACGTGGACGACGCCGCATCACGCGGCGCGACGTCACAGTTGCATCCGCTCGTCTGAGTGGGCTCGGGCTCGCTCCCCACGGGCGTGCCGCCGTCGAAGCCGACGGAGATGTCCGCGCAGTGGTGATAAAAGCAGCCGCCCGGGTTGTTGAGCGGGTGGTCCGACATGAACTCGATGACCTGAAGCGTGCACTTCTCGCACGTCACGTTCGCGGGGAGCGTCACCGTCGTCGTCTGCGGGCCGGAGAACGGCGTGGTGTGCGGGAACACGTTGTCCGCGAGCACCGGGAAAACAGGGGGATCCATGATCGGCACGGTGCCGCATGGGCTCGTCGCGCTCGCGTCGACGATGGGCTCGGCCGGGAGCTCGCTGCGATCGTTTTGGGCGAGCGCGATGCGGTAGTGGCCGGGGTGGAAGATCGTTTCGTTGATCGTGATCGTGATCGTGTCGCCGACTTGATACGCGGTGACGACGCCCGTCGGCTGCGCGCTCGACGTGTTGTCGAACTCGTCGCCGCACGGGCCGAGCTTCTGTGGAGAGCCTTCGACTTGGAGCTGCAACCACGAAGTCGGCGTTTGCAAAATGAAGTGCGCGAGGACGAACGGCAATGCACCAAGCATCACCAGAGCCTACGCCGGCTCACGTCTTGCGGCGGACTTTACCCTCGCCGTCGATCGAAAATTCGGACGGGAGAAATTTGCGCATGTCGCCGCGGCGATCTTCGGGCACGACCCAGCCGCGCGTCACGAAGCCTTCGCACACGCGGTTGCGAATGCGGAGCGACTCTTCGTCGATGAACATGTCGACGAGCCCGGCGATCGCTTCGGGATCGTCTTGCGCGAGCGTTGCGCCGACGGCGTGGAAGCGCGAGGTCTCGTTCACGTCGAGGAGGAAGTCTTTGATCGCTTCGCGGATGCGCGCGTCTTTGTGCTCTTCGAGCTCGACGAGGAGCTGCACCTTCGGGTCGACGAATTTCGCGTACTCGGTGTCCCACTTCGAGAGCCACGCGAGGAGCTCGCCGACGATCGCCTCTTCGTCGTCGCTGAGCGCGCTCTTCAGGATCTTGATCGACCACGAGAGGCTCTCGGCTTTCGCGGCGTACGCGCGCAGCGGCTCGAGGATGTTCTTTCCGACGGCTTGGATGCCCTCGAAGGCCATCTGCTTTTCTTCGGCGTCGGTGATCGTCGGGTCGCTCACGAAGTTGAAGCGGCGAAGGAGTGCGCCAGCGGCCTCGATGCGCGTGGCCTCGTGCTCTTCGAGCTGAGCGCGACCTTTGTCGGTCTTCTCGAGCTCGTCCGTGTTGTCCGCGGGTTGAGCGAGAATCGCAGAGTCCCGCGATGGCCTCTTGGCGATCGTAGTTCTGCGCGCGCTTGTTGGCGGCGGTGTCGGCGAAGCGCGCGACCTCGCGGCGGACTTGCGGCTGCTTCTTGCCGAGCTTGTCTGCTTTGTTGTCCGAGCGTTTGAAAAAATCGAAAAAACTCATGCAAGCGGAACAGCGAGCAACACGACTTCACGCCCGTTGCTTTGCACTTTGTAGCGCACGTTCTTTCCTTTTTGGACCGACTCCGACTCCATTTGCTGGATGCGCGATTGGAACGCCTGTTCCGTGATGTGGTCGGTTTGTTCGCCGATCGATTTTTTCGCGGTGATGTACTCGCGGTAGATGCGCGCGTAGTACTGCGCGGCGGGCTCGCTGGCGAGCGCTGCGGCTTCGGCTGCGTTGAAGGCTTCGCCTCCGCCGTTGCCGCCACCACCACCGCCGCCGCCCATCGCCGCTTCCATGGCTGCAGCGGATGGCGCGCGGGAGACGCGGCCTTCGTCGTCGGTCGTGTCTTCTTCGACGCCGAGGAGCTGGTTGAGCAATTGATCGATGCGGAACGCGAGGCCGCCGAGCTCGGCGTGCTCGAGCTGGAAGCGCTTGTCCGTTTGGCCGTTGATGATTGCGAGCAGGCCCTCTTCGAGGCGCGCGATGGGCGCGGAGATGTAGCTGCCGAGGAGCCAGCCGCCGATGACGGTGAGGACGATGCCGAGCGCGGTGACGCCGAGGAGCGGCATCGCGAGGCTGCCGGGGTTCTCGATGAGCTGCGCGGGCTCGGTCGCGACGAGGACTTTGCTCTTGCCGTCGCCGAGGCCTTCGAGCGGCGCTGCGCCGACCATGCTGTCGCCCGCTTGCGCGGCGTCGACGTGGCCTTTTTCGAGGACCGCGCGGACCGCTTCCATCGCGCCGTGATCTTTTTCGCTCTTCGTCACTGCGTCATCGAGCGAGCTCGTGTTGGCCGACGAGCGCGCGAGCACGGTGACGGCGTCTTTGTTGGACGCGGCGAGCACGATCGGGCGACCCGTCGTTGCGTCGGCGACGCGCGAGAGCTCGTCACCGAGCTGAATCCCGACGATGAGCGCGCCGACGATTTGACCCTTGTCGTTCTTTACGGGCGCATACGAGGCGAGGACTTGGTCGACGTTGTTCGACCACACGTCGCTGCCCGACTGGCCTTTTTGGATCGCGGTCTTGAAGACCGGATACGTCGCGCCGAGGTCTTCTTTGCGGCGGAGGTCGGTGCCGTTGCGGCCGAGCGTCATGCCCTTGGCGTCCGTCAACAAGACGAGCGACGGAACGCGGCCCTCGAACTCGGGCGCGGTCTTCGCGGCGGCGACGATGCTATCGCAGAGCTGCGTCGCGGATGTGCCGGCGGCGGTCGGGTCGGCCTTGTTGAGCGCGTCGGAGGCGGCGGGGTCGGAGGCTTTGGCGGTCAGCCAGCGCTCGACCTTCAGCCCATCCACTTGGAGGCGGGCACCCGCGCCGAGTGCGTTGTGCTTGGCCTCGTCCAAAAGCGCAGGCGTGTTCGATGCAGCCGATACGATCGAGCTGCGCATCATGAAGAAAGCGAGCGCGCCGACGATCGCGACGATGAGTGCGTTGACGATGATGATCTTGTTTCGCATGGGCCCCGGATGGCGTTCGACGCTACCATCGCGCCGCAAGATTGGGAACGTGCCTGCAACATGCGACGCGACATGCCTGAAAAGCCGCGCGCTCTGCTCGTCGACGACGCAGCGTTCGACGCTCATGAGCCCATCGGTTACCACCCGGAGCGGCCCGAACGGCTCGCGGCGGGGCGCGCTGCCGTGGCGAAGGCGGGCGCGCGTTTCGAGACCGTCACTGCGCGAGAGGCCACGGCGGGCGAGCTCGAACGCGTGCATGATGCACGCTTCGTCGCCGCGCTCGACTCGCTGCGCGGAAAAAAAGGGATGCTCGATCCCGACACGTACGTGAGCGAGCGAAGCATCGACGCGGCGATGCGCGCCGCCGGCGGGTCGATCGCGATGGTCGAGGGGATCTTGCGCGGCGACGCAGAGACAGGCGTCGCGCTCTTGCGACCGCCCGGGCACCACGCGCGCCCGAGCGGCGCGATGGGCTTTTGTTTGATCAACAACGTGGCGGTCACTGCGGCCCACGCGCGCGCGAGCGGCGTCTCGCGCGTCGCGATCGTCGACTTCGACGTGCACCACGGAAACGGGACGCAGGAGATGTTCTACGCGTCACCCGACGTGCTCTACGTCTCGCTGCACCAGTTTCCGTTTTATCCGGGGACGGGCGCTGCCGAAGAAGTCGGCGAGGGCGAAGGCACGGGCTACACGGTGAACGTTCCGCTCATGGCGGGCGGTGGCGACGCCGTGTACCGCGCCGCGTTCGATCGCATCGTCTCGCCCGTGCTCGAACAATACGCGCCCGAGCTCGTGCTCGTGAGCGCCGGGTTCGACGCGGCCGCGCGCGACCCGCTCGCCGAGATGGCGCTCACGGAAGCGGGCTACGGCGCCATGACCGCGCGGCTCGTCGAGCAGGCGCGCAAGTCGGCGCGCGGGCGCATCGCGCTTCTTCTCGAGGGCGGATACGACTTGGTCGCGCTCGAGTCGGGGCTGTCGCGTTCGATGAGCGCGATGTTCGATGAAGCGCAGCCCGATGCTGCCGCGGCCGCCCCCCACGATGAGCATGACAGCGCCGACGTCGAGCGCGCGGCGCGCGTGATCGGCGAGCATTGGAAGCTCGCCTGAAGCCCTCCGGAGGTCAGACGCACGTCACGCGAAGCGTCCGTTTGCTTTGGGCGCAGCTTTGGCTATGCTCCGCGCCGTTTCGGTGGCCGTAGCTCAGTTGGTAGAGCGCTGGATTGTGGCTCCAGCTGTCGCGGGTTCGATTCCCGTCGGTCACCCCACTCGAATCACTTGAAGACGACGAGCTTCGCGTTGCCCGCGCCGCCGCCGCAATTGCCGCACGTCGCGACGACGATGCGCCCTTTCGCGTCGATGGGCGCATTGAAGTAGTGGAGCTTGTCCGTCATCGCGTCGGTTGCGGTCTTGGTCCCATCGAAGACGAGCGCGCCCGTGTCGCCGTCGTAGCCGTAAAGGCGATTGGTCGCGTCCCACACGATGAAATTCGATTTGCCGTCCGTCGTCGTCACGATGGGCGAGCCGAGCCCCGTCGCCTTCGAGCACCACGCGACCGCCGCAGTCGGTGGATTGCCCGGCGTGATTTTCGCGACGCCGAGGTTGCCTCCGTTCGCGCACCCGTGCGTCGAGCCGGTGCTCCGGAAGGCGACGTACGTTCCTTGGGACGTCGTGTACGCCGCCGCGCCGCTGTTGATCTCGCCATTGGCCACGAGCGTGATCGAGAGCTCACCGCCCACGCCGCCGAGGTTGTCGCGATTGAGCAAATAGAGATTGCCGTCTTTGCCGAGCGCGACGACCAAGTGCGGAACCGGCGCCGAGGGCATGTCGAGGAGCACGGCGTTCGCGCCGCCGAGGTCGACGTCGCCGTCGTCCATCGACGCCCAGTTCGACGGGTAATAATAATTGGACGCTTGAAGCGTGAAGGCCGGACCCAACCCGACTCGGAAAACGGCGTTTCCACCAACCCACGATGGCGGCGACGTGAAGCCTCCGTTCATCGAATTGCCCGTCGTGACGTAGATGCTCGTCCCGTCAGTCGCGATGCCACCAGTCGCCCACATTCCGGCCGCGCCGATCGGCGGGCTCGTGCTCCACGTGGGCGACCCTGCCGCGCGCCACGTCTTCAATGTCGATGGCGTGGTCGTGTCGATGCCGACGATCCATCCGTAGTACTGGAGACAGTCGCCGTAGTGTCCGCCGAATGGAACGTAGAGGACACCACCGACGAGCTGCAGACCTCCGCGCTGGTTTTGATGTGGCGCATCGAATCCGGGTATCGCGGACGTCATGTCGATCGGCCAGCCACCCGATTTTTCGCTTCCGTCGTCGAGCGAGATCGCGTGGACCAAATGGCGATTCACGTTGGTCCCCGTGTTGGTCATCGCGTCGAAGTAGATCGTGCGCGACGCGAGATCGATGATGGGCGTGCCGGTGATGCCGAGCGTCGCGCCACCACCCGCGATGTTGCCGCACGGCAAGCCGCCGCTCGCCGCGGTGCCAAATGGTTTGTCCCAGAGCGTCGTGCCTGTCGTGCCGATCGCGGTCACGTGGTTGCTTTCGGTCGCGACGATGAACGCCTCTTGGTTGCCAGGCCCTTGCTCGACGTACAAAGGCTGCGCGTAGACTTGTCCCGTCAACGTCGCGGCGAACGTGGCGTCGCGATGGATCGCAGAAGCGGCAGTCGTCGTCAGCACGCTGTCCGTGTAGACGCCGTCGCGCGAGGGATTTTTGTGAAACTGCAGAACCGAAGCACCGGACGAGACGCCGCCGTCGCCCGCGTCGTTGTTGGTCGGCGAGTCCGTGGTCGGGCCATCGCTCGAAGGCGAGTCGCCCAAGGAAGAGTCGAGACCACCATCCGTCGTGGCGCTGTCATCGCCGCACGCGAAGGCGACGAGCGCAGTCGCCAAAACGAGAAGTCGGGGGAGGCGAACGTGCATGGGGTCCTCCCCAAGAACATGGACCTTGTCGAGCGCGTTGCCAAGCGAGCGCGTCACACTTTCGTCGCCTGCTGCGACGAGAGGGCATGCGGCTCACGACCTTCACGCTCGTCACAATCGCCTCGTTCGGAATCACGCTCGCTTCGTTCTGGTCGCGCGCGACGTACGCGGAGGAAATCGCCGACTACGAACGTCAAGGCGAGTGGGACGAAGATGGAGCGAAGTTCGGCAACATCGTCGTCAAAGGCGAGCTCGTCGCCGACGCTGCGGGCTGGGTCCTCGTGCGCACCATGGAGAACAAAGGCGAAGAGCCCGAGACGTGCCGCGTCGAGGAGCGCGTCTTGCGAACCGAGACGATGCCGAACGCGCGCGTCGAGCCGCCGCCGTTCGCGGTGGTGCTCCGCGGCGTGACGATCACGCTCGGCGCGCACGAGAAACGAAAAATCGGGATCCCACTCGCGGCGTCGATCGGCGAAGAGATCACGGCGAACTTGCGCGCGAAGGCCGAGATCGAAGCGGGTCGCTTTCGCGCGATCGAAGCCGAGCGCTACAAGGATCCGGTCTTCGAGCGGACGTATCACTACTTCTCGGTCCAGTACCTGAAGCCATTGCCGCCCGGCGCGACCGCTGCGAAGCCGGACACCGGCGTCACGCACCCGGCCGCGATGCCCGCGGCGCTATGAGCTCGTTCTGGCGAGCCTCGCTCGGCGTGGCGCTCGGAGTCTCGCTCGCGCTCGTCATGATCGGCTGGCGCGCGCATCGCGAAGTTCCGCCACAACGAAGCTTCGTTGCCGACGACGTCGGGCCGCTGCGCGAAATCATGATGCACTACGTTCCGGAGCAAGAGTCGTCGTTCGCTCCTGCGTATCGCGATTTTTTGCGGACGCTTCCCGAGAAGACGCGCGTCGTCTTCGTCGTGCGCCGCGGCGATCGCGCGAAGCTCGAATCGTTTCTCGCGCGCGTCGATGCGAGCCCCGTGCTCGCGCGTTCGCGCGTCGTCGAGCTCGACGTGCCGATGGGCATTTGGTCGAAGGATCGCGCGCTCGTGCTCGCGCCCACGCGAGAAGACGCGCAGCAAATCCTCCTCGTTCCTCCGAAGCCCGCACATGGTGAGTCGTCGCGTCCGGACGATTGGAACATCATCCCCGCGCTCGCGGCGTCGCTTCCTTCGAGCTTCACGGCGCGCACGCTTCCGATCGCGTTCGACGCGGGCGATTTCGCGATCAGCGGCGGACGCGTGCTCTTCGACGTGAATCTCTTCGCGCGCAACCGCGCGCGCGGGTTTCGCTCGCCGGCAGAGCTGAAGGGCAAGGTCGCTGCTCTCCTCGGGCGCGAGGTCGTCATGCTCGGCGCAGAGGTCGGAGATGTTCCGCGGCATCACATGTCGATGTACATGGCGCCGGTTGGCGATGACGTCGTGCTCGTTGGCGATCCGCGTGCGGGCGAGCGCATCGTCGGCGAGGACTACGCGCCCGGCGACGTCAGCGCCGAGAGCGCACGACCCCTGCGCGCAGACTTCTCGGCCGAGACGATTCGACGCTTCGAGCGCGCCGCGAGCGACTTGAGCGCCGCGGGCTTTCGCGTCGTCCGCATTCCGACCGTCCCCTTCGACGACAAAACGTATTTCGCGTTCACGAACGGAATCTACGAGACGCGCGACGGCGTTCGCACGGCGTGGGTTCCGCAGTTCGACGTCCCCGTGCTCGACGACGCCGCGCGCGAGGTCTACGAGCACCTCGGTTTTCACGTGGTCCCCGTGTCGGTGCGTGCAATCTACACGCAACACGGGACGATTGGCTGTTTGGTGAACGTCGTCTCTCGCGGCGAGTGACGATGACGTTCTGTAGAGTCGATCTACTTGGCCAACCATCCGACGAGCGCACGCGCCGATGTCGTCCGATCCGTCATGGCGGGGATCGCTTCATGCGCGGTCTTCGCGTTGATCGCATCGGGATCGTTTTCGCGCGAGCCGATGGAAGCGCCGTCGCCCGAGATCGAGCCCGAGACGCGCGTGACGTTTTGTGCGGAGGGTCTCGAGGCGCTCGCGGACGACGCGTGCTTCGCTCGGCCGCGCGTTGCGGCGCGCGGGCTCGTCGTCTTCTTGCACGGGCGATACTCGCCAGCGATGGAGCGCACGCAACGGGACACGCAAGCGCGCGTCGCGAGGCTCGCGACGCAGCGTGGCTTCGCGATGCTCGCGCTGCGCGGCGTTCAGGGCGAGTGCACCGCGCCCGATTTCGCGGACTACTTCTGTTTTCCGAGCAACGCGCGCAACGCCGGCGATGGCCCCGCTTTCGTCACGCGCCTGACGCCGCTCGTCGCGCGCGCGCGCGAATACTTGCATGATGCACCCATTTTCGTTTTCGGATTTTCGAACGGCGCGTACTTCGCGTCGCTCCTCGCCGAGCGCGCATGGATGCCGATGGACGCCGTCGTGATCGCGCACGGCGGGCCGGTGCACGCGTTCGACGACGTGCCACGACGCGAGACGCCCGCGTTGCTTGAGACGGCCGACGACGACGCGTCGGACGGCGAGATGCGCGACCTCGATCGCGAGATGTCTCGGCGCAAGTGGCCCCACGAGATCGTCGCGCGCGAAGGAACGCATGCGTTGCCCGACTGGGACATCGAGATGGCGATGACGTTCTTCGAGCGCACGCGAACGGAGCGGCTGCCGCTCGATCCGCCTCTCCGCAGTCGTTCGCAGCGACAGCGGGATCAGTAAGCGACTGCCGCGCTGAAGTCGGCGTCGATCGTCGTCTCGATCTTCGCGATCTCGCTGGCGGCGTCGATGATGAGACCCATCTCGCGGTTCGCATCGAGCGAGTTCTGCGTGAAGTTCGCGGAGCCGACGTACGCGAGCGTGCCGTCCGCGACGAACGTCTTCGCGTGGACGTACGGGGTCGAGAGCTTGCGCACGTCGATGCCGTCTTGTTTCAAAGACGCGACGGCCGCGCTCTGCGTCGACGTCGGCGTGTCGTCGGAGAGGACGATGCGCACGGCGACGCCGCGATCGTGCGCGGCGATGATCGCGGCGACGATCGCTTGATCGCTGAGCTCTTCGCCTTCGAGATCGAACGTCGCCGTCGCGCCTTGGATGACGGGGAGCATGCCGGCGCGCGCGTTGGCGGGTGCGACGAGGAGCTTGCCCACGGGCGAGAACGCGGTGTTCGCGTAGTCGGCTTCGAACTGCGCGTCAGCCTCGGCGATGTCGTCTGCGTCCGTGTCGAGCGCGAGGTACTCGCGGTTCGCCGTGGGCGAGGTGTACGTGGCGTTCATCGTCATGATCCACACCGACGTGCCGTCGATGACCACGGCCTTCTCGTGCGTGTACACGAACGACGACGGCGCCCACACGACGCCGACGCCGGCGGTCTTCAGTTGGTTGAAGACGTTCGTGTTGCTCGTCGTGTCGGGGAAATTCTGGTTGAGCACGACGCGCACGTCGACGCCCGCTTTGTGGCGCGCGATGAGCGCGTTGATGATCGTCGTCGACGTGAGCAGGTACATCGTCATGTGGACCGACGTCGTCGCCGCTTGAATCGCAGAGACGAGCGCGGCCGCGTTGTCGCTCGGCTCGACGATGATCTGCACCGCGGAAGTCGTCGTCGCCGGAGCGTCATCGCCCGCGTCGATGGTGTCCGCGTCGCCCGGATCCGCTTGCGTCTTCTGACATGCGAGCGCGAGCGCGAAGCAAACGGAGAAGGCTCGCCACATCGTCTCTCAGGTTAGCCGCAGAACTGTGCTAACGCGAGGCCATGACGAAGATCGACACGCTCTGCATTCACGCGGGCCAAGATCCGGATCCGATTTCGGGCGCCGTCATGACGCCCATCGTGCTGTCGAGCACGTTCTGGCAAGACGGGCCGGGCAACCACAAAGGCTACGACTACTCGCGCGCGGGAAATCCGACGCGCACGGCGCTCGAAGCGTGTCTCGCGGCGCTCGAGGGCGGCAAGCACGCCATCGCGTTCGGGAGCGGGTGCGCTGCGACGACGACGATCCTCCTCACGCTGAAGAGCGGCGATCACGTCCTCGTCGGCGACGACGTGTACGGCGGCACGTTTCGCATCTTCGACAAAGTCGTGAAGGACTTCGGCATCGAAGCGACGTTCATCGACATGACCGACACCGCGAGCGTGCAGGCCGCGATGCGCAAGAACACGAAGCTCGTGTGGATGGAGACGCCGTCCAACCCGATGCTCAAGATTTTCGACATCGCCGCGATCGCGGAGATCGCGCGCGCGGGCGGCGCGCAGCTGTGCGTCGACAACACGTTCGCGACGCCCATCTTGCAGAAGCCGCTCGGACTCGGCGCGACGATGGTCGTCCACTCGATGACGAAATATTTGAACGGCCACTCCGACGTCGTCTCGGGATGCGTGATGACGAGCGACGACGCGCTCGCCGAGCGTCTCCACTTCTTGCAAAAAGCGGTCGGCGCGGTGCCGAGCCCGTTCGATTGCTACATGGTCCTTCGCGGGCTGAAGACGCTCGCGGTGCGCGTCGAGAGGCACGTGCAGAATGCAACCGATTTGGCCGAGAAGCTCGCGCGGCACGCCCAGGTCGAGCGCGTGATCTTCCCCGGGCACGAGACGCACGCGGGCGCCGCGCTCGCGCGAAAGCAGATGAAGGGCCCGGGCGGGATGATCACGTTCGACTTGCGTGGCGGGCTCGCCGCGTCGACCGCGTTCCTCAAATCGCTGCGGATTTTCGCGTGCGCGGAGAGCCTTGGCGGCGTGGAATCGCTCGCCGAGCTGCCCGCTGTCATGACCCACGCGAGCCTCACGGCCGACGCACGCCGCGCGCTCGGCATCGGCGACGGGCTCATTCGCCTGTCGGTCGGCATCGAAGACGCAGGCGATTTGTGGGAGGACCTCGAGCGCGGGTTCGCCGCTGCAAAGAAGAGCTGAAAGATTCGCGTAACACCGCACGTCGCGCTATCTTCTACGCATGAACTTGGTGGCGAACCTCGTCTCGAAGATCGGCGTGACGTCGGTCGTGCTCGGTGTGTGTGCAATCGCGTGCTCGAACACGCCAGAGCCGGAGAAGGCGATCATCGCCGCGAACGTGCAGCCGAACCCGGCGAACGGCGCGGGATGCAGCAGCCCGGAGAAGTTCCTCTACATCCCCGAGTCGGCGTCGATCCCCGGCCCCGACACGAACAACGGCACCGTCCAATGCGGCGGGAACAACAACATCTGCACGGCGCCGCAAGCGTGCTGCCTCGCGAAGGGCGCGACGACTCCCTCGTGCGTCGCGGGCTCGGGCGCGTGCTCGCTCGATGGCGACGTTCTCATCACCAACAGCACGGCGACGGGCGGCGATGTCTTGGTAACGTGCTCCGTCATCCCGAGCGGCAGCGGCTACAACGTCTCGTTGCAAGGGCAGATCAGCGGCGGCACCGCACCCGGTACGCTCACCATCACCGGCCTCTTCACCCCACGCCCGCGTGACGGGAGCAGCAAGCCGAACGCCGATCAAGCGACGAAGATTCCGAACATCACCGTCGACATGCTCGACGCAACGAAGCACTTGAACCAGAAGGACTGCTTCGCCCAATACCTCGCAGTCGACAACGGCTCGCCGAGCGCGACGACCGCGCTGCCCGATCCCGCGGACGTCTTCGCCGACGACAACGGCGGACGCATTTGGTTGAGCATATTCTGCCCGAGCCCGACGAACTTGCTCGAGAGCCAGAAGCCAGGCAACGCGGGTTGCATGTCGAGCATGACGATTCGCTTCGAGAATTGCGCGTCGAAGGCTCCATAGCCCGACGTGCTCGTAGGTTTGCGCGGACGAGGGCTGCTCGCGCTCGCGAACGCGGCGTTGTGGGCGGCGATCGTTCTCGGCATCGCGAAGAGCGCGGTTCCGCTCGATGCGCTCGGCTGGGATCTCGGCGTGTTTCGCGACGCGAGCAGGCTCTTGCTGCGCGGCGCGCCGCTCTATGATTTCGACGAGCAAGCGCGCGCGCATGCGGAGTCGTTCGGGCGCGCGTTCGAGGTGCACTATCCGTATGCGTATCCGCCCATCTTCGCGATGGAGACCGCGCCGCTCGCGTTGATTCCGCAGGTCGCGGCGTTCGCGATCGTGACCGCCCTCGGCATCGCGCTCGCGGCGTGGGCCGCGCGGCGCGTGACGGGTCGCGCGGCGGACGCGCTCTGGGTGACGGCGACGTATCCAGCCGTCTACGGAATTCTCGCGGGGCAGCTCGCGCTCGTCGCGCTGTTTCTTTTCGTCGCGACGTACGCGCTGCTCGAAGCCAAGCAGCCGATCGCGGCGGGCCTCGTGTGCTCGCTGCTCGCGTTCAAGCCGCAGCTGCTCGTCGTGCTTCCGATTTTGTTCGCGATCGTGCCGCGCGCGCGGCGCGCGCTCGTCGGGCTCGCGCTGGGAGGCGCAGCGCAAATCGCGCTTTGCTTCGCGGTCGCGCCGAACGCGGCGATGGAATTTCCGGGCGCGCTCGCGCGCATGTCGACGTACGTCGAGACGCACTTTCGCGCGTCGCTCGGTTTCACGTGGCGCGCGTTCTTCGCCGTGATGATGCCGAACCGCGTCGGGACGACGTACGTGCTCGCGGCGCTCGCCATCATCGCGTGTGGCGCGATCGCGATCGCGTCGATGATTCGTTCGCGCGTGGACCTGCCGCGCGCGTTCGCGATCGCGGTGCTCGCGACGTTCGCGTGCGCGTGGCACTGCGCGCCGTACGACTGGGTCGTGCTCGCGCTCCCCGCGTGGCTGCTCGTGCCGCGGACGAATCCGTCTCCGCTCGAGAAGCGCGCGCTCGTGCTCGCGTTCTTGCTCCCGTGGGGCTTCGTCGCAACGGCGGATGCGATCCCGTTTCACCCGGCGATGCCGTGGCTGTGCGTGTCTTCGTTTTGGCTCGTGCGACGCAGTCAGCTCGGCGCTTCCTGAGCGAGGCGCGCGAGGATCGCGCGGACTTCGACGCCGACTTCGAACTCGGGCTTCGTCGCGAGGAACGCTTCGAGATATTTCTTCGCGGCTTTGTCGTCACCGCGCTCGAGGTACGCGAGGCCGACGGCGTGGAGCGCGTCGGGATCGCCCGGTGACTGCTCGAGCGCGACGGCGCCTTCCTTGATGGCTTCCTTGGCGTCGCCGAGCTGCCGTAGCACGTGGCTGAGGGCAACGCGCGCGCCGAGATGATTCGGCGCGAGGCGCAACACCGCGCGATACGCGTCGCGTGCGGGCTCGAGCTCGCCTACTTCATAGAGGCCGATGCCCAAAAAGTAGTACGCGTAGGGATTCGATGGCGTGGCCTTGATGATCTCGCGGAGCATCACGAGCGCCTCGTGAAAGCGCTCTTCGTTGAGCAGCTCGGTTGCCTCTTCCACCGCGTCCCAGTAGGCCTTGTCGTCGTTTTCCGAGATGGGCATCGAGCAAGCCATAAGTCGGTCGCGCCGCGCTGACAACCTCTTCGCCGCGTTCGCGCTTGCGTGCACCGCGGTGTCGGCGGTCGCGTTCTATGGCGCGGGGGCTCGTGCGTGTCACGGGGACTTTCCCGTTCCGCTCGACGACACGTTCATCCACTTCGATTTCGCGCGCGCCGTTTGCCGCGGGCATCCGTTCGAGTGGATCGCTGGGCAAGGCTACAGCTCCGGCGAGACGTCGCCGCTCTACGCGCTCCTCCTCGCCGTGGGATACGCGATTGGGTTTCGCGGCGCTTCGCTCGCGTACTTCGCAGCGGCGATCGCGTGCGCGTCGATCGCGAGCGCGATGGTCTCGGTGCGCGATCTCGTCAAGCGCGACTCCGCCGCGTACATCGGCGCGGCGCTCGTCGTCGCGGTGGGCGCGGTGGACTTCGCGCTCTTCTCGGGGATGGAGGTCGCGCTCTTCGTCGCGCTCGTTCTCCGCGCGTTCGTGCTCGCCGATCGACTCCAGCTCGTTTCGCCCGCGCTGCGCCCGCCTGCGCAGTGGCGGCTCGGTGTGCTCGGCGTGGGGCTCGTGTGGACGCGTCCGGAAGCGGCGGTCGTCATCGCCGTGCTCGCGGTGTTCGCCGCGCGGCATGCGCGTTCGCAGTCGCCGCTCGGCGCGCTCGTGCGCGTCGCGTCGCCCGGTGCATTCGCGACGCTCGCCGTCGCCGCGCTCAATCGCGTGATGACCGGAGACTTCGCGTCGGCGGGCGCGCGCCTCAAGCTCGTCTCGTCGAATCCGTATCTCGGCGATCTCGATCGCGCGCGCGAGGTGCTTCTCAACGCGCTGCACTTCGAGTGGAAGGTCATCGAAGGGAGCGTCGCTCTCGCCCCGCGCGTTGCGTGGGTGCTCTTCGTGCTCGCCCTCGCGCCGCTCGCGTCGCGCCGAACGCGCGAGATGGGCGCGGTGATCGTGTCATCGGCGTTTCTCTGGACGCTGCTCGTGTCGTTCAACGGCGCCGCGCGCTATCAAGGCTTTCGTTATTACGCGCCGGCCGTCGTGATGCTCCTCGTCGCGATCGCGCTCGGCCTCTCCGTCATGGCGCGCCCGATCGCGCTCGCGATCGGCGCGTTCGTCACGTTCGGTGCGGTGCATCGCGTGCCGCTGCAGCTCGAGTTCTTCGCCAACGCGAGCGCGAACATCCACGATCAACAAATCGTCGTCGGCAACAAGCTCCGCGCGCTGGGTCCACCCAGCGCGCGCGTGCTCGTCGGAGACGCAGGCGCGATTCCCGTATTTCTCCGATCGCGGCGCGCTCGACGCGCTCGGGCTCGGCGGCTTCAGGCGCATGTCGTTCACGCGTGCCGCGCTGAGCGGCGAAGCGTCGACGCTCGAGCTCTTGCAACGCGTGAATCGAGACGAGCGCCCCGAGCTCGTCGCGCTCTATCCGAATTGGTTTCCGTTCATCACGTCGCGCTTCGGACGCGAGATCGACCGCGTGACGATCGAGCACAACGTGATCTGCGGCGGCCCAACGAAGATCATCGCGCGCGCGGATTGGTCCGCGCTCGATGGCGACATCGCGCCCGCCAACGTGCTCGACGAGATCGACATGGCCGACGTCGACAGCGAGCTCGCGCACGATTACGAGTCGCCCGCGCCGCGCGGCGGGTGGGCCGTCGGGAACATCCGGGATGGAGTCTTCGATGGCGGACGCGTCGTCCCCGCGGGGATGAGCGAGTCGTTCGTCGCGCATGTCGACGCGGACGTCGTGCTCGTGATGCGCAGCGACGAGCCGATCGACGCGCGCGTGAACGACGTGGAGCTCGCCGCGTCACGCCAAGGCGAGCGTTGGACCGAAGCGCGCGCGCCGCTCGCCGTGACGCGCGGTGCGCGCGTGGTCATCACGCGCGCGCGCGCCGCTCCGCGATTTTCACGTCTGGCTCGTCGCGCGCCGCTGACGCGGCTCGAACCCGAACGCGACGTAGACTTCGTCGGGGATGCGCATCGGACGCCCCGACGTCGTGTCGACGTAACCCCAAAGCGTGAGCGCGCGCGCGATTGGCGTCTCGTCGCGAAGGCGCACGATCTCGTATCGCCGCTCCGACTTCGCGGCCATCACGCTGGCGACATGCGTTCGCACTTCGAGCTCTTCTCCGCGTAGCGCGGGTCGCAGATAGTCGACCTCGTGACGTCGCACGACGAACACACCGCCGAGCTCGACGTAGCGCGCGAACGTGAGGCCCACCGCGCTCGAGTGCGCAACCGCTGCGTCTTGAAGCCAGCGGATGTAGCCGATGTTGTTCGCGTGACCGAGCTCGTCGATGTCGGAGTCGGTGATTGTCACACGATGTCGGTAGACCATCGAAACTTGCTCTTAGCACGGAAGGTGCATATTCAACGGTCGATGGCCGCTTGGAGCGCACTTCCGACAGAAGCGTTCGCGACGTTACGTGAAGTGATGCTCATGCCGCGCGACATCGCGACGATCGTTCCGCGCGCGTCGGCTGATGAGGTCGACGACGTCGTCGTGCTCGTGCACGGATTTTTGGCGAGCGCGGGCGTGTTTCGTCCATTGAAGAAGCGCCTCGAAGCCCATCCGCGCACGCGCGTCGCGAGCTTCACGCACTTGCCCGGCGCGACCGTTCCATCGATCGCATTCGCGCTCGGACGTCTCGTCGCAAAACTTCCGCAAGACGCGCGCGTTCACATCGTCGGTCATAGTCTCGGCGGCGTCGTCGCGCGCTATTACGTGCAAGAGCTCGGTGGTCACGCGCGCATTGCGCAGACGATCTCGCTCGCTGCGCCGTTTCGCGGTGCGCGATCGCGACGCGCATTCCGATTTTCGTCGGTCGCGATCTCCATCCTCGAAGCGCGCTCCTCGCGCTCGTTCGCGGACGCGCGGGCGAGCACGGCGTTCCACACGTTTCGATTGCGGGCACCGACGATCGCACCGTGCCGCACGAAAGCGCCATTTTTCCGTACGGCGAGACGATCTCGCTCGAAGGCCGCGGCCACAACACGCTCCTCTTCGACGAAGACGTCGCGCGAATCATCGCCGACCGCGTGACGAAGTTCAGCCCGCTCTGCGCTTGACCGTCGAGCGCGACGACGCGCGCGTTGGCGGTTGTGCGGCGATGGCGTCGAGCGTCACGCCGAGCGCTTCGGCGATGCGCATCGCGACGAAGAGCGACGCGCCGAGCTCGCCGCGCTCGAGACGCGCGACGTAGTTGCTCGAGAGCTCCGCCGCTTCCGCGAGCTCGACTTGCGTCCAACCTTTTTGTTGGCGCACGACGCGAATGCGCTCGCCGACGCCCGACGCAAAGTCGCGCGATGGCTCCGTGTTGAGGCCCGCGTCGCTCTTGAGCCGTCTCCCCGTCTGCTGCGAGCTCACAACCCGCAAGATAGCAGATGCATCCGGTCCAAGGTAGGTTTCGGATGTTGAAGGAGATCGACGTCGGTCAGATCATTGGCGGGAAGTACGCCCTCCAGCGCCTGCTCGGATCGGGTGCCATGGGTCAGGTGTGGGTGGCTCGGCACCAAGGCCTGGCGCAGCAGTTCGCGATCAAATTGATGATCGCGAGCGACATTCAATCGGCCGAAGGCGAGCACACGTCGCTCAAGCGTTTCGAGAACGAGGCGCAAATCGCGGCGGCGCTCTCGCGCAAGACGAGGCACATCGCGGCGGTGACGGACTATGGCGTGGACGAGGGCCTGCCGTGGCTCGTGATGGAGCTCCTCGAGGGCGAAGTGCTCGAGCGTCGCTTGGCGGAGGGACCTTTGCCGCCCGCCGATGCCGTGAAAATCGTCGAGCAAATCGCGAAGGGGCTCGCCGTCGCGCACGCCGAGGGCGTCACGCATCGCGACTTGAAGCCCGCGAACGTTTTCCTCACGCGCACCGAAGACGGCGAGCGCCTCGTGAAGCTGCTCGACTTCGGCATCGCGCTGATGGCGCGGCGCATCGTGAAGGCGCCGGGTCACGATGGCAATCGCGCGCCGACGAAGCTCACGATGAAAGGGCTCGTGCTCGGGAGCCCGGGCTACATGAGCCCGGAGCAAGCGATGGCGGAGCGCACGGATTTGCGCGCCGACGTGTGGTCGCTCGCCGTCATCGCGTACGAAACCATCGCGGGCGTGTCGCCGTTCGAAGCCCCAACACAGGACGAGACGATTCTTCGAATCTGCAACCATCGACCCACGCCGCTTCGCGCGCTCGTTCCGGACGCATCGGACGCGCTCGCAAACGTGTTCCAGCGCGCGTTCGTGCACAACATCGCGAAGCGTTTTCAAACGGCGCCGGAGCTCGCGTCCGCGCTCGCCGCGGCGCTCGATCGCCCGACGATGTCCGCACCAACGCCGACTGCCGTGGCCGTTGGCGCGACGACGCGCATCGCGCCGGCGAGCAAAACGCGCTTCGCGGTCAGCGCAAGCGCGCTGCTTGCGATCGTGTCGCTCGGAGGGTTTGGCGCGTGGTTCGCGACGCATCGATCGTCCGAGGAGAGCGCGCGACCGACGATGTCTGCGTCGGCGTGGGTTCAGCCCTCGCAACCGAGCGCGAGCGCCTCCGTGATCCAATCGGCATCGGCAACGGCGACGGCGACGGCGAGCGCGGCGGTGGTCGCACCAACCGCATCGCATCGCGTCGCTCCTTCGCTCCAGACGACGGCGCGCGCGCCCGCTTCACTGACACCGCCGCCCGTCCTCCCTGCCCCGTCGAAGACGGTCGATCGCAGCGCGGTTTTTTGAGTGCGTCGCGAGCCCAACTAGCCCTTTTGGGATAGAATAGAATGCACGTCATGGGCATGCGCCACTCGACATGGGTCGCTCTCGCCTTCGCGCTTTTTTCGGCGCGCGCGAGCGCGGACGCGCAGTCGGACGCGAAGGATCTCTTCGAGCGCGGTCGTCAGCTTCGCGCCGCGGGCGATTGCGCGGGCGCGGCGCCGCTGTTCGAAAAGGCGTACGCGCTCTTTCCGAGCGCGCTCGGTCCGCTCCGAAATGCAGCCGAGTGCGAAGAGTCGACGGGGCGCTGGGCGACCGCGCGACGCTCGTGGCTCGAGCTGAAGCGCGCGATGAATCTCTCGAACGATCCGAAATATTCGGGTTGGGACGCGGACGCTGCCGCCGCAGCGACGCGGCTCGCACCACGCGTCTCGCATTTGATGATCGACGTCTCCGTCGGTGGACACACGCCCGACGCGCTCGAGGTCACCATCAACGGCGAGACGCTCCCCGCGGCGCTCGTCGGCACGACGCTCGATCGCGATCCGGGGAGCTACATCGTGCGCGCGCATGTCGGCGGCGAAGTCGCGGAGCAGAAGATCGATCTCGTGACCGGTGAGTCGCGCACCGTGCGGCTCGTCGTCGCGCCACACGGTGAACCGCTTCCGCCGCAACCACGACGCCGCCGGCGCAACACGAAGAGCGCGGCGCGTCGCCGTGGGGGCTGCCGGATGGATCGGCGTCGCGCTCGGTGGCGCGGCGTTCGTCGGAATGGGCATCGCGATCGGCGTGAGGCAAGACGCGCTCTCGTCGCTCGCAACGGTCTGCCCGAGTTATGCCACCGCATCTTGCCGCGACGAGCGCGCGCGGCGCGGTCGATCGCGGTGACGCGGCGACGTCGGCGGTCAACGCGCTCGCGATCGCCGGCGGGATCTTCGCCGGCGCGGGCATCGTGATGCTCGTCGTCGACGCGACGCAATCGCACGCGAAGCGCGTCGCGTTCGGCGTGTCGCCCTTCGGCGCGAATCTCCTCGTGAGGTTCGAATGAAGCCGCGCGTCGTCTTCCTCGCGGCCGCGATGGTTGCATCATGCACGTTTCCGAGCGTGACGTTCGACGACGCGTCGGCTGCCCGTCGATGCGACGATTGAAGCGAGCGACGATGCGACGACGACGGACGCGGGCGACGAGGTCGATCCTTGCGATCAAGACCAAGATGGATTTCGCGCGGTGGGAACGTGCGGCGGCAACGACTGCAACGACCACGACCCGCGCGTGAACCCGGACGCGGGCATGACCTTCGATCAACCCGACGCGTTTCCCTCGGGCGACTGGAACTGCGACGGCACCGTCGACTTCGCCTACCCCATCCTCAGTTGCACGCTGAACCTCGTCAACTGCAACGCCGGCGCTGGCTTCACCACGTTCGTCGGATGTGGCTCGTCGGGATCGTGGGACGATTGTTCGGGGTTGTGCAACAAGACCGACGCAGGAGCGCGCACGCAGGGTTGCCGCTGACCACCATGGTGGTCACGGCGACTGAAGCACCGCTTGCTTCGCGCCATCGACGCCGTCGTTCACGCCAGGCGTTCCGCCCGCTCCTTTCACCGCGACGTCGGCTTGAAGCGTGATCGTCGTCGCCTGATCCATCGTCGGCGCTTGATCGGTGTAGAGGATTCCGACCGACGAGCCGCCCGCGCCGCCGCCGCCCGCCGCGCCCTTCGCGCCTTGCCCGCCGATGCCGCCCGCGCAGCCCGGCGAAGAGAGCGTGCCCGCGTAGCCACCGAGCTGTCCGTCTTGTCCGCTCGCGCCGCTTCCACCCGCGCCACCACCGAGCGTGACGATGTCGCACGCGATGAGCGTCACCTTGCTCGACACCACCGCGAGACCGATGCTCGCGCCGCCGCCGCCGCCATCGCCGCCGCCTCCGCCGCCGCACCCGCCGCATCCACCACCGCCGCCGCCGCCGGGGCCCGTCAAGCTCGCGCCACCGCCGCCCCCGCCGCCGCCTTGCCCAGGCCCGCCGTTCGCGCCGCCTTGCCCGCCGCTCGGCGCCCATCCGCTCGACGTGAGCTTGCCGATGCTCGTCGCGCCCATCGCCGCGGCGCCCGCCGCGGCGTTCGCGCCGTTGTCGCCCGACGTGCACGCGCTCGTGCCGCCTTTTCCGTCGGTCGGTGCTTGACCGCTCAAGCTCGGTTTGCCGTCGTTGCCGCCCGTCGCCGCGAGCGCCATCCCGTTGCCGCCGCCGCCACCCGTGCTGTTGTTTCCGTCGGTGCAGAGCGCGCAGGTGTGATCCGTTCCGCCCGTTGCGCCGCTCGCGGAGTGCCCGGCGATGCTCGCATCGGATTGCGCGACTTGCGTCCAGTTGGAGCCCGTCGTCCCGTTCTTTCCGTCTTTGCCCGGCGCGGGACGGAGCTTCACGCGCCTGAGCGTCACGTCCGCGCTCGCGTTGACGAACGCCGCGATGCTCGAGTCTCCCGCGTTCGCGCCGGCCGCCGCTTGGAACGCGATGTCCGACAAGACGAGCGGCTTGATCGCGCCATCGACGTGGAACGCGAGGTTCGAGCTCCCGATCGTGGTCGCGCTTCCGTCGTAGACCCAAGTCCCGCACGTGAGCCCGCCGTAGATGCTGAGCGCGTTCGTCTGCGTGAGCGAGACATCCTCCGGGTACGTTCCCGCGCAGACGTACAGGCGCGGCTTCGCGCCCGCCGCCGCGATCGCTTTTCCGATCGTCTTGAACGGGCTCATCTTCGTTCCGAGGTTCGTGTCCTTGCCGACGCCGCCGTCGACGAACACGCCGATGCCGTCATCGATGCATGCCGGGCTCGCGGTGATGTCCGCGCCGAGATCGCAATTCGTCGGGACGACGACGTCGTTCGTCACATCGGCCATGGCGTCCGGCGTGCTCGCGTCGGGCGAGCCGCAGTTATCGGGCGCGCTGCAGTCGCTCCCCGAGCAACCCACCATGACTCCCGAGCCGACCAAAAGAGAAGCGATGACGAGACTGCGCATGAAACCCTCCGAGTGTATTCGGAGGATTATACCTTTTGGGATAGCGCTGTCCATCCCTATCGGGATAGTCGCTATTTTTGGTCTTTGGGCTGCGCGAGCGTCGCGGGGGCAGGTGTGCCGTCCTCTTGCTTGATCGAGTAGCGCACGAGCGCGCGGAGCACCTGGTTGCGCTCGACGTTGCCGACGAGCGCCTTGATGTCCTCGTAGACGCTCGGGTCGACGAGGAGCGCGCCGATCGTCCCCTTGCCCGCCTTCATGTTCGCGACGATCTGCGGAGATCGTCGCTCATCGCGTTCACGTTGCCCATGAGGTGCTGCGTGTCGCTGTCGCCGTAGACGAGCGAGTGCACGAGGCCGTTGCCGTTGCGGATCTGCACGAGATCCTCGTGGACCTCCGCGAGCGAGCCCGACGCGTTCGCCGTCGATCTCGCCGTCGTAGACGAGCGCGTGCGCGATGCCCGGGCCCGTGCGCACGTGCGAGCGTGATGTCGTGCACGTCGGCGAGCATCGCGTCGAGGTTCACGTGTCGACTTCGCGTTCTCGAGGATCGCGTCGCATGCGGTCGGCTTCTTGCTCCTCGGGATCGAAGATCACCGGTGCGCGACGCCGTCCTTGTGGCGATGCCGTCGAGTGATCGTCGTGGAGCGACTTGACGGTGCCTTTGAGGTCGTGGGTGAACTTCGGATCGGAGAGCGCGCCCGTCGCGCTCTTGGAGGTTCTGCACGACCCTTCTCGGTCTTCTTCGCGATGTCTCGAACTTCGCGATGTACCGCTCGAAGATCGAGCGGCTCCTCGCGTCTTCAGCGGATCGTCCCCGGGTGAGCTTCGGCGTGCCCTGCTGGGCGAGGCGGAGAGCTCGATCATCTTGTCGCCGAGGAGCCCCTTGTTGACGATGCTCGCAACGGTCCCCTTGCGAACGATGATCTTGCCCGTCTCGTCGTAGACCGGTTTGCGAATGCGCTCGGCCTGCGCGCGCACGATCGCGACGGTGACGTAGATCGTGCGGATCCTCCGGGTCTTCCGAGTATTTCGACGCGCGATGACGATGCCGACGTCGACGCCGCCCATGCGCGACGGGCGAGCCGGCGCGGAGCCCCGACGACGTCGTCGTAGTCGGCGCGGTAGTTCGCTTTGCGCTGCCAGAATTGGCGGTTGTCGCCGATGAGGAAAATTCCGAGCGCCATGATCACGAGACCCGCAGGACGAAGACTGCCGACGCGTTTTTCTTTGGTCACGATGGGGCCCTTATTCGGTATCGCGAAGAGGACGTCGAGAAGCGACGCGACGTCCTCGGTTTCGGGTGCATGGCCTTCGATGAAATCGCGCACGTACGGGTCGCGCGTGTCTTGAACTCGTCCTTCGTACCGACGAGGACGCACGCGGCCGCGGTGGAGCATCGCGAGCCGGTCGGACACGGAGAACGCCGTGCCCATGTCGTGCGTGACGACGATGCTCGTGAGCTTGAGCGCGCGCTTGATGGCGTTGATGAGGTGGTTGATGCGCGCCGTGTTGATCGGGATCGAGGCCGGTCGTCGGCTCGTCGTAGAGAATCACCTCGGGCTGGAGCGCGAGCGTGCGCGCGAGGCCGACGCGCTTCTTCATGCCGCCGGAGAGATCGCTCGGGCGCATCGTCTCGATGCCGGGCAGCCCGACGAGCTCGAGCGACTGCGAGACGCGCGCGCGGATCTCGTCTTCACTCATCGTGCTCCAGAACTGCTCGCGCAGCCCGTATGCGACGTTCTCGCCGACGTCGAGCGAGTCGAACAGCGCCGCGCCCTGAAAGAGATAGGCGATGCGGCGCCGCACCTCGACGAAGTCGCGCTCGTTCACCTTCGTGACTTCGATGTCCGTCGAACTTGATGTGGCCGCCGTCGATCGAGAGCAGGCCAATCAGCATCTTGAGGAGCACGCTCTTGCCGACGCCCGGACGGCCCCATGACCGTGATGACCTCGCCGCGACGCACGTCGAGCGTGAGGTCCGTGTAGATGACCTTCGGTCCGAAATGCTTTTTGGACGTGCGAGAACTGAATCAGCACTTCCCCAGGCGCGACAGCCACGCGCCAAAGGGTAGCACTCAGTGGGTTCCTCGCGCGACCAGGCTTGGGCGCGCGAGGAGACTAATGGCCACTATCGACGCGGATCGTCATCCACACGTCGTCGAGGGCGAGCTCGGCGCGTGCGTTCTCGGTGATCTTCAGGTCGCTCGCGCGGCCCGGGTGACCGTCGACGACGATGCGCGTGCGCGTCGGATCGATGCGGCCCGTGATGCAGGGCCGGTGACCTTGAAGCGGCGAGATGGTGACGTTCGCCGGATCGACCGCGGTGATGATGCCGCGGATGCGACGCTGCGTCGTTGCGTATGCGAGGGACGCGCTCGCCATGAGACCGAGCGTGACCAACACCCCGAGTTTGTGAAGCCGTCGCATACCCCTGACCTCTGGGACAGGACTTAACCCGAACGGCCGTGCTTGTAAAGAATCAGGCCCGAAATTCCACGCGGACCGCGTGTTCGGTCATGTGCGCGGCGCGGTGCGTCACAGCATGAATTTCACGCCTTTGCGGCGTCGTGGTGGGCGATGCGTTTTGCGCCACCGCGCTTGGCGAGCTGATGATCGATCCACTCGGTGAGCGGCGCGGCGACGTAGATGCTCGAGTAGGTGCCGGCGACGATGCCGACGACCATCGCGAGCGCGAAGTCCTTGATGACGCCCGTGCCCCAGATGAAGAACGCGACCATCGACAGCATCGTCGCGCCGCGAGGTGAGGATCGTGCGCGAGAGCGTCTCCGAGACGCTGAGGTTGATGATCTCGCGCGAACGAGCTGCCGCGGTGCTTGCCGAGATTCTCGCGGATGCGGTCGTAGACGACGACGGTGTCGTTCATCGAGTAGCCGACGATGGTGAGCACGGCGGCGATCGTCGAGAGCGTGATCTCCTTGTGGAGGACGATGAAGACGCCGATGACGACCATCGCGTCGTGGATGCACGCGACGACGACGCCCGGCGCGAACCGCAAGTCGAAGCGGAACGCGAGGTAGAGCATGATGAAGACGATCGCGATCGCGACCGCGTTGCGCGCGCTGTCGCGGAGCTGCTTGCCGGCCTTCGGGCCGACCCACTCCACGCGCAGCGCGTGCTCGGGCACCGTGTCGGCGCCGAGCTGTTTCTGGAGCGACCGTTCGATGAGCTGGTCGCCCTTGCTCTGGAGCTGCATCTCGACGCGGTGGTCGCGCGCGTTGACGACCTGCGGGTTCGTCGCGCTCGCGCGGATGCGTCACGCCGGGCACGCTGCGGACTTGCTCGGTGATCTTCTCGAGGTCCGGGTCGGCGTCGTAGCGGGTGTCGATCTTGTCGCCGCCGGGGCTGAACTTCACCTCGGTCGCGCGCGCGTTCGGCGGGCAGCGCGCTTCGGCGATCGGCTTCGCCGCTCTTCGGTCGCGTCAAGCACAGCGCCTTGCGCAGCGCGTCCTTGTCGTTCTCGGTGAGCGACGCTGACCTCCTGCACGCGGATGAGGAAGTGGTTCGGGTTCGCTGTTGTCGACGACCTGGACGACGTCGGGCGTCGTGAAGCCGCTCTTCTCGACCGCGCGTGCGCGCACCTGCGCCGACGTCGACCGGCTTGGTGAACGCGACCTCGATCTCGGTGCCGCCGCGGAAGTCGGTGCCGTAGTTCGGGCCGGGATAGACCAGAGCGAGAACGTCGACGCGAAGACGAGCGAGGATCGAGAACGCGATCCAGTACCACCGCATCGCTCATGAAGTCGTAGACTGCCGACCGGGCTTGAAGAACTCCATGGCCTAGAACTCCGCTCCGACGCTGAGGCGTTTGACCTTCGCGCCGCGCACCCACCAATCGAAGACGAGGCGCGTGCAGAAGACGCCCGTGTAAAGAGGCTGCAGATGATGCCGACGATGAGCGTCACGGCGAAGCCCTTGACGGGGCCGGTGCCGTACTGCGCGAGGATGAGGCCGGAGATGAAGCACGGTGACGTGGCCGTCGATGATCGACGAGAACGCCTTGTCGTAGCCGGCTTCGACCGCCGCGCGCACGCTCCGGCCCGCGCGCAGCTCTTCGCGGATGCGCTCGTTGATGAGCACGTTCGCGTCGACGGCCATGCCGATCGTGAGCGCGAGGCCGGCGATGCCGGGAAGGTCATCGTCGCGCAGAACGACGCGAGGATCGCCATCTGCAGGACGCAGGTTGAAGAGCACGGCGATGTCCGCGACGACGCCGCGTCTTCCGGTAGTAGAAGATCATGAAGACGAGGACGAGGCCCGATGCCGACGAGCATGCCCTTGCACGCCCTGCGCGATCGCGTCCTTGCCGAGCGTCGGGCCGATGAGCGACTCGTTCGACGGCGAGATCGGCGCGGGGAGCGCGCCGGAGCGCAAGCACGAGCTCGAGCTTGCGCGCCTTCTGCGAGCTGCTGCTTCGGGGTCGCCCGCGCCGAGGGTGATGCTCGCGCGACCGCCGCCGATCTTCGTCCGGATGACCGGCGCGCGAGTCGATGACGTCGTCGAGGATGATCGCGAAGCGCCGCTGGATGTTCGCGCCGGTGATCTCTTCGAAGCGGTCGGCGCCGGCGGGGCTGAACGTCACGGCGACGTAGTAGCCGCCCATGCCCTGCTCTGGTGTCCTGAGCACCGGCGTCGGTGATGAGTCGCCGGTGACCTCGGCGCGCGTGGAAGAGGTAGTACGTGCGCCAGCCGTCTTCGTCCGTCTTCCGCGTGTCGGGGTCGTAGTCGACGTCGTCCTCGAAGCCGACCTGGTGATCGTCCGGGACGTCCAGCGTCGGCGCCCACTTCTTGAAGCGCTCGTAGCATTGCTGCTGCGTCTCGTTCGGTTGGCGCTTGCGACGTGCGATGAACGTGCGTCTTCACGCTCTTGCCCGGACCGTCGGGCGCGTCGGCTTCGTAGATCGCGAAGCCTTGGTTCGCGGGGAGGCAGTTCGTGTCGCCCGCTTTGCAGTTGTCGGCTTCTTTGTAGCGCCGAAGAAATCGCGCTGGCCGCGTCGTCGACCATCTTGAACTCGAGGCGGGCGGTGCGGCGGATGATGTCCTTGATCTCGTCGAACGCTTTTTGGTCCTCGCCCGGCACCTCGACGATGATGTCCTCGTCGCGCGTCGTGACGCTCGCCTCGCGCAGGCCGAGCTCGTCGACGCGCCGGTTGACGGTGTCCTTCGCCTGGCTGACCGCGCGGTCGCGGATCTGCGGTCTCGACCTCCGTGCGGATCTTGAACGTGATGACGTTCGCGCCGGGACCGCGCGACTGCATGAGCTCCGTCGCGAACTTCTTCTGGTAGCGCTCGTCGAGCTTGGTGATGTCGGCGGCGTCCTTGAACTTGACGCGAACGATCGCGCTCTCGGGCGTCGAGACGTGGACTTTCTCTTCGAGCTTCGCGAGCTCGTCGCGCGTGACGAGGCCTTCGCCCGAGTGGATCTCGTAGATCGTCGCGAGCTCTTGCCGCATCTCGTCGGCGAAGCGATCGCGCTTGTCGCGGATCGCCTCTTCGACCTCGACGGTGTAGACGAGGCGCAAGCCGCCGCGGAGGTCGAGGCCGGGCGCGATGCCGAACGTGATGTGGCTCTTCACGTACCAGGGGCATTTGAGCTTGCCGTCGGTGACGTTCTCGAGCGTCGGCCACAAGACGATGAACGCGGAGACGAACGTGACGGCGACGAAGCCGACCTTGAGTCGCCATGTCGCGTCCATCCACGGGAGCATCGAGAAGAGCGCCCACACGATGACGAGCCCGCACGTGACGACGCCCCAGAAATTGTCCGCGCCGCGATGGAACGCGTACGCGCCTGCGACGGCGAGCGCGATGAGAATGAGCGCGTTGCGTCGCGACGAGGTCACTTCGACTCCGCCTTCGCTTTCATGTCTGCGGCCTTGATGCCTTTCGTATCGACCGGCTTCGGCTCTTCGAGCGGCGAGAGCGCGCTCGCGAGGACTTGCACCGTGACGCCCGGAGCAATCTTCACCTTCGCGATGCGCTCGTCTTGATCCATGAGCTCGCCGATGAGACCGCCGGCGAGGACCTTGTCGCCCTTCTTCATCTTCCCGCGCGCTTCGGTCTCACGCTTGTTGCGGCGCCACATCATGAAGATGAAGGGCACGAACAAGAGCATGAGGAAGATCGGCGAGCCGAGGATGCCCATCGACGGCGGCGGCGGCTGTCCACCTCCGCCCGACGGTGCGGCTTGAGCGGGTGCGGGGGAACCAGAGCCGGCCTTCGCGGCCGACGGTTGAAGCATGAGGGCAGTGAATTCCACGTTCTCTCTCGTTACTGTTTTTGCGTGCATTCGCCTCGCAAAAGCCCGCGAGGGATAGACTTTCGGGGGCCCGCAGTCAACTCCGGGACACCGCACCGCATTCCTGGCGTACGTTTGCGCGCATGCGTCCCTCCACCGCGGTGTCGTCTCTTCTGTTCGTCGTGGCACTTCTCGCCGGCGCGTTCGTCGGGATCATCATGGGCGCCGAGTCACGCGATCCGATTCTCTTCGGTGTGCCCACCTTCGTGGGATTCGTGATCGGCCTGTTTTTGCGTGCGAGCGTGAAGGTCGTCGCGCAATGGGAGCGCATGGTCGTGCTCCGGCTCGGGAAATTCCAGGCGATCGCCGACCCGGGCCTTCGCCTCCTCATTCCGGTCATCGACACGCCGCATCTCGTCGAGATGCGCGTGCAGACCGTCGACGTCGCGCAGCAGCAAGCCATCACGCAAGACAACGTCCCCGTCGTGGTGAACGGCGTCATCTTCTTCAAGGTCATCGACCCCGAAGCCGCCGCGCTGAAGGTCGCAGAACTACCGCGCGGCGATCTGGCGCCTCGCGCAAGCGACGCTCCGCGACGTCGTCGGCAAGCTCTCGCTCGACGAGCTGCTCTCGCACCAAGAGCGGCTCGAAGCCGAGATCGCGCAGAACGTCGAGAAGGCGAGCAAGTCAGTGGGGTCTGCACGTCGAGGCGATCAAGCTCGAGGACATCGACGTGCCCGAGGAGCTGAAGAAGATGATGTCGCGCCAAGCGTCGAGCGAGCGCGAGAAGCGCGCGACGATCATCAAGGCCGACGGCGATCGCCAAGCGGCCGCTGCGCTCGCGGAAGCGGCGACGACGATGGCCGCGGCCCCGGGCGCGATGCAGCTGCGCGTTCTGCAAACGCTCGATGGTCTCGGCCCGAGCGCGTCGAACACGGTGGTGCTCGCGGTGCCGCTCGAGGTGATCGAGTCGATGCGCGCGTACATCTCGACGCACAACAACAAGAATTGAGTCTTGGGGGAGCCCCACCCAGCCGTGCTCGCCGTCGTGCTCGGCCGTGCTCGGCGGGCAATGCGTGCAATGTACACGTATCCGCCTCCGCGCGGCTCTGCGCGCGACGGCTGCGCGCGGCTGACCTCCCCTCGGCGTCGCTCCGCGCCGCCGGGGAGGTGGGGTCTTCATTGGTGACACGTTATCGTTTTCGTGATGACCGAATACCCTGGCAAACAGTCTTCATGGAACTCGCGCTGCGCGCGATTCGCAAAGTTCATTTCGATCACGGGACCGTGGGCGCTTGGGAGTGATGGGGAGCAGACTGTTGATGCTGTCAAACGACTGAACGAATTCGGCATCGAGTTCGCTGACGAGCGCGCCGTGTGTGCGGCGATCACGCAGGAGTTCGTGGCTTCGCGCGCAGCGTCGGGGCTTCGCGGTAGTGACGGCAAAGAGCGCTTCTTCGAGATTGAGCGCGAAGTGTTCGAGACGCTCAAGCTGAAAGACGGGAAGAAGAAGTTCGTCGACATCGTCGTTAAGCGTCGCGACGGCGTAAGCGCGTTCAACTGGACGTTAATCGAAGCCAAACGCGCGCGACGATGGACAGTGGATTTGCGCACGGGGAAAAGAAGAAAACGGAGGCCAACGCATGAAGAAGTCGCCGAGGATGTTTGCGCGCTCGAGAATCTGCTGACCGCGCAGACGTACGCATACGTGCTCGTCTGGGGCCGCGACGACGATTCGTCGTGGACAGAGTATTTCGGCGATGTGCGCAAACAAGTGAAGATGAACCAATCGAACTAAAAACGCGAGTCGTTCGATGGCTGCCGCTGGTGTGGGACAGAAAGGTCACGCGATGGCTCTGGCTGGCGCTCTGCGAAGTCAAGAAGCGGCTGAAGCGAAGCCGCTTTCTAAACGAAGACCGCACCTCCCCGGCGGCGCGGAGCGACGCCGTGGGGAGGTCAGCCGCGCGCAGGGCTCGCCCGCAAGGTCACGCGCAGGCGGAAACATGTATAGTGCACGCATTGCCCGCCGAGCATGACCGAGGACGTGCCCGAGCACGGCTGGGTGGGGCACCAAATTCACGGATCGCGCGCACAGCGAAACCCGACGTTGGCCCCCGCTTCGATTGACGACCCCCAATTGCGCGACGAGGTCCGGCAGTCCGCTGGGCGCGACATCCAGCCGCCGCCGCGGAGCACGTGGCTCGCGCCCGATGTCACGACGTGCGCGCCGCTCGCGGGGTGCTCCACGTACCAATCCGATGTCCACTCTTCGACGTTGCCTGCCATGTCGACCGCGCCGAACGGGCTCACGTTCACGAGATACGAGCCGACGCGCGCGGGATGTTTGCCCGTGCAGCTCCGACCGCTTCCGTCGTGAAGCAGCGTCGCCGCGAGGAGACACGAGCTCGAGCCGCCGCCCCATGGATACTTGAACGCGCCGCCGCCGCGCGCCGCGAGCTCCCACTCCGTTTCGGTCGGGAGCCTTTTGTTTTGCGCGCGGCAGAACGCGTCCGCGTCTTGGAAGCGAACGCAGTTGATCGGGAGCGCATCGTCTCCGAGATCGAACGTGCAGCCCACGGAGCCGTGCGCGGGCGCGTCGCATTTGTGCGCGTCGACGCACGTGCGGTACGCACCGACGGTCACCTCCGTGCGATCGATAAAGAACGTGCGCGCTGCTGCGTCGTGTGCGGGCTTCTCGTTGGGCGCGGCGAGCTTCGCGTCGTTCGAGCCGAAGGTGAATCGCCCGCCTGTCACGAGCACCATGCCGTCTTTTTGGACGACCGCGCGCGGCGGCGTGACGGGTGCGACGGAAGCGGACGGCGCAGCGGACGCGCTCGCGAGCGTTGGATCTTCTTCGACGGAATCGTCGCGCTGCGTCTGCGCGAGCGCGAGCGGCGACACGGCGAGTGCCACGAATGCGAGAACGACCACGCGGCGCCGAGTCATCCGACTCCATTCGAAGTAGCACAAAGGCGCTAACGTGGACTGCGATGTCGAACGGTCCGTTCATCGATCCGCCGTGGACGGCCGAGCTCGACGAAGCCTCGTGCCTTCGCGCGATCCCGCAGAGCGCGACCATGACGGGAATGTTCCTCGACGGCGCGGCGAAGCTCGCGCGCGACAAAGGGCACGAGATTCCGTCGGCGCGCGCGCGCTACACGCCGTTCCAACCGTATCCGCTTCGCGAGCACTGCCAGATCCTCATCGAGGTCGCGCGCGCGCTCTATCCGAACGCGAGCCTGCGCGAAGGTTTGCGAAAGCTCGGGCGCGGCGCGCCAAACGTGCTCTTGCGATCGACGGTCGGCCGCGTCGTGCTCGGCTCGGTCGAAGGTCCATTCGCGACAATCGAAGCGATGGCTCGCTCGTACACGATGCACATGCGCCCGAGCACGCTCGCCGTCGAGCGTCGCGGCGATCGCGCCGTCGTCGTCCACTTGAGCGACGTCCACAATTTCCTCGACTCGCACAACGTCGGCGTCTTCGAAGGCGTGCTCCGCCACATGAATCTCACGGGCACCGTCCGCATCTGCACGTTCACGCGCACGAGCGGCGATTTTTTGTGCGAGTGGTAATCCGAATCAGAGGAGGTTCGCGGCGAGCTCGGCGAGGTCGCTGCGTTCGCCCTTCGCGAGGACGATGTGGCCCGCGAGCTTCTCGCCGCGGAACTTGTCGGCGGCGATCGTCAAACCGTTCGACGCGCTGTCGACGTAGGGGTTGTCGATCTGTTGCGGATCGCCCGTGAGCACGATCTTCGTTCCGTCGCCGGAGCGCGTGATGATCGTCTTCACTTCGTGCGGCGTGAGGTTCTGCGCCTCGTCGACGATGATGAATTGTTGCGGGAGCGAGCGACCGCGGATGTACGTGAGCGGCTCGACCTGAATCTGCCCGCTCTCGAGGAGCTCCGCGTACGCACGCGGTCCGCGCCGCGAGCCCGTCGAGAAGAGGAACTCGAGGTTGTCGAAGATCGGCTGCATCCACGGATTCAATTTCTCGTCGACGTCGCCGGGCAGGTAACCGATGTCGCGACCGAGCGGCATCACCGGACGCGAGACGAGCATGCGCGTGTACGTGCCGTCTTCGATCGTCTTCTTCAGGCCGGCGGCGATCGCGAGGAGCGTCTTGCCCGTGCCGGCTTTGCCGACGAGCGTCACGATGCGCACGCTCTCGTCGAGCAAGAGATCGATCGCGAAGCTCTGTTCTTTGTTGCGCGGGCGAACGCCGACGACGCCTTCGCGCGGCGTGCGCAGCGCGATCACTTCGCGCTTGGTCACGTCGTAGCGACCGAGCGCGGTGTGCGACGGGCTCTCGCGATCGCGGAGAAGCACGCAGATGTTCGCGTGGATGCCTTCCGCTTGTTGCGGCGTGAGGCCCAAGCGTCCTTCCTGGAAGAAGTTGTCGATGTCGCGACCGTCGACGTCGACGTCTTTGATTCCCGTGTCGAGGCGCTCGGCTTCGACGCGCATGTTCTCGTACGTCTCGGCGACCATGCCGAGCGCGTCCGCGCGAATGCGGAGGTTCGTGTCCATCGTCACGAACATGGTGGGCTTGCCGCCGTCTTGCTCGCGGCAGTCGAACGCGGTTTGCAAAATCGCCGCGTCCATCGCGGCGTGATCGATCGCGCTCGGCGAGCTCGGGGCGCTTCAGCGGAACGGCGACGCGGAGGCTTCCGCCCGTCGCGAGGGGGACGCCCGTCGAGAGCGAGCCGCCCTTGTCGCGAAGATCATCGAGGAGGCGCGCGATGGTGCGCGCGTTACGGCCGCGCTCGGTGCCTTCGCGCTTGAACTGATCGACTTCCTCGATCACGTAGATCGGGATGATGACGTCGTTGTCCTCGAAACGGAAAATCGCGCGGGGGTCGTGCAGGAGCACGTTGGTGTCGAGGACGTAATTCTTCTTCACGGGATGGAAGGTTGTTTACTGTGGGCGACGTGCGAGGACAAGGCGAAGCGTTCGACATGGCGAAGCGGGTGATGCGCTCGACGCGCCTCATCGGTGCCGTGACGCCCAAAAACGCGGATTCCGAGCTCGCGCGACTCGACGCGGCGTACGCGCGCGCCGACGCGACCATGCCGCGCTGGGAGTACGAACCGCGCGACGTGGCCGCGCTCGAAGATGCGCTGCGCACGCTCGCGCGCGCCGCGGACGATTGGGACGAGCCGGCGCGATCGCTCTATTCCGCACGCATCGACGAGATGGCGCTCGAGGTCGCGCTCGTTCGTTCCGTAGGCACGCCCGCATTCGCCCGCCTCGCCTCGCGCCGGTTCGGCGACGCGTGTGCGCTCTCGCCCGAGTGGCATGACGCGTCCGCGAGTGAACCGGGCGAGCTCGTCTCATCGGACGGCGCAGACCCGCGCTCGCTTCTCTCTCGCATCCGCGCGGAGCTCGGCGCGCATCGCGCGCCCTTTCGCGTGGAGCTCGTCCGGAACCTCGGCTCGCTCGCCGCGACCGGCGAACGCACCGTCTACGTCGCCGCAGGTCGCACGCTGGGCGCGCGCGCCGCGCGCCGCATCGCGATCCACGAAGTCCGCGGACACGTTCTTCCGCGCGTGCGCGCAGCCACGCTCCACCCGATCTTCGCGCTCGGCACCGCGCGCGGCTCGGACGATCAAGAAGGCCTCGCGCTCCTTCACGAAGAGCGCGCCGAGCTCTTCGACGGAGCGCGGCGCGCCGAGCTCTCGCGCCGTCACTTCGCGACGACCTCGATGCGCGCCGGCGCGGACTTCGCCGAGGTCGTTCGCGCGCTCACCGAGCGCGGCACGCGGTCGAGCGACGCCGTTCAAGTGGCGGCGCGCGTCTTCCGCGGCTCACGCGGTCGCACGCCCGGGCTCGGCCGCGAAAGCGTGTATCTTACATCTTTCTCGCGCGTGCGTTCCCACCTCGCGAAGCATCCGCACGACGAGCGCTTGATCGCGTCCGGCCAAGTCGCCGTGTCTGCGCTATCCGCCCTCGCTCAGTTGGGACGTCGCGGCTCGCGCCGCTCCTCCCAACAAGAGTCATTGCGCGTGCCTTCGGCACGCTAATTGGCCGGCAAGCACGCGAGCCCGGAGCCGCCGCCGACCTTCGCCACCGTCTGACACAAGAATCCCTGTCGGCACGGATCCGCGGAACAATCGAACAAGCAAAACCCTTGTCCTGACAGGTTCGAGCAAACTGCTTTGCGATTTTGGTCCGTCGGGCACGGCGTCGTCGTGGAGCACGAGGCCGTGCACATTCCATTCGGCACGTTCACCGCGCACGTGCCGCCCGCATACGGGCATGTCGCGTCGCCACAACACGGATCACCAATCCACGATTGCCCAATCGCGCCGGGATACGCCGTGAAGCTCGCGTAATACTGATACACGTTCCAGAAAAACCAATTACCGCCTTGTACGTTCACGTCCACCAAAGGCGCATATTGATACAGCGCAGCGGTCGCTTCGTTTGCGGGCGTCACGGAGACGCCGTCGGCCGTCGTGCTCTCTTTGCCGGACGCCCATCCGCCGGCGGTCTCTTGCGCGGTCCCGCACGCGGAGTCCAAGAAGCTTCGCATCGTGCGCCCGAGACAATCCACTTGTTTGTCGAAGCCCGCATAGGCGGGGTCGCATCGCGGCGTGGGGTTCGCCGCGGATGGGACGACGTCGCACCCGCAGCCAAATGCGTATTCGACGCGCGACGCGGGTGATGGATACGTGGTTTGCGAAATGAGCGCTTGATCAATCTCGGCGCGCACCAAGAAGAGAAGCGGGTTGAGCTGATACGTGGTCGACGCGTTGTTGATCGCCGTCGACGCGCTGACGCCGTTCGACGCGTACGTCGCGAGAAAGCTCTCCGGTCCATACGGCGTTTGCGTCAAGAACGATTGCACGCTCGTCGCAAACGGAAGCGCGAATGGATCGGTGAGCGATGCGGTCGAATCGATCAGCGTGTTCGGATCGAACGTCGCGCCTTCGCTTTGGAAATCATCGGGCGGCCAAACCCAGCTTGGCCCACTCGAGCAGCTCGCGAGCAGGGCGATCGAAAGCGAGCAGAAGAAAGCACGCACGCCGAGATCCTACTTCAAACGATCGCGCTCGCCACACGTCGTGATCGGGCGATTGAATTCATGACTTGTGGGATCGATTCGGTGGACGTCCCACCTGATATCTCACACCCTTCCTCGACGAAAACGGCTTGCTCCGGGCAGAGCAGGAACCGCGCGTCGTGATGTGCGCCACCCGCTTACCTCCGTCCATGAGCACGCAAGGAGGGCGACTTTGCTCTTCCTCGCTTGCGAGAAAGGCGAGTGACCTAATTAACTAATTAAATAGCTTGTCCCCGTACGTAGTGGGAGTAAATTGACTCAAGCGCGTTTTTGCCGAAAGGGGATTCGTGATGTCGCCTCGCCTCGCCTCGCCTCGCCTCGCCTCGCCTCGCCTCTATGTGCGTGTCCTCGCGGTAGCTGGGGTGCTGAGCTCGTGGACCAGCGCCGCGTGTAGCGGTGGTAGTTCTGGTACTCATCAGGGAAATCTCGAAGTCATAGTCAACGGCAACGTAGCGTTTCAGAGCGCTACAGGGTTTGACCAATCGTTCTTTTCGAACACCAACGCGCTTGGTCCCGCACAGGTCATTTCTTTCTCGTCGGTTCCGCGCGGCAACCTCGACGTCCATTACACGGATAACTTTTCCACGTTCAGCGCCCCGAATTCAGTCGATCCGCTCGACAACGCCGGTGCGCCTTTGGGCTCATCCCAGGAAGAAGTGGTTGTTGTTGCGCGCGATCCCATCGAGTACCGAACGACGCTCGAATCGATTGGGGGACCAGATGGGGCGATAGACGTCGGGTCGTATCTGAAGTGGGCTACGCAAACGTTCGCACCAGGCGACATCTGGCCCATCGTACACGAACCAGGCATCGCGCTGTCAGACCCGCCGAACGGAATCACACTTCCCAACGCTGTTCACGTCCCATTCCCGAATGCCACATCCTTGCCGACCACGGATTGGGCGATGACACAAGACCTCTTTACGGGCTCCGCGACGACGCCTTTCGTAGGCGCTGCAGCGTCCTTTGGCGGGACGATCAAAGGAATCAGCGTAATCCAACGCGGCCTCTGTTCGAATGTCCAGCAATTCTCAGCCAGCAGCATCGGCGCCCCTTCGCTCAAATTCGAACTCGGCGGCTTGGGCCTTGACGCTGTGCTTGGATTCTCGACGTTCATGGACTTCGCGCCAAAGGGAGGAGTCGTCCTCATGCTCGAAGCCCTAACCTCACTGCCGCTTCCCATTCCATTTCCGCCGTTCTTCGAGACTCCCACTTTCGATCGCAATGTGACTTATTTCTTCGGTCTCGACGATGGGATCCTCTCGCTCAGTGCACCAAATTTCAACCTCAGCACGCAGGAGGGATTCGATATTTACGGGCTTGGCAACGTGCTTGATGGCAAGCTACGCGTCGACTTGCCGGATACGCTCAAACTTGCCGCCCTCGAGGGACCGGCCGGCTCACTCTTAGGCGGCCAGGCGCAGCCGCTTCCGTCAGGCGCTCCAAGCGCGCCCGACGCGACGGGCAAAGCAATCAGTTGCGCCACTGGCGTGCCATTGAGCGGCGGACCGGCGCAGCCGCGACCGCCAGGGTGCTTCGTTGCGTGTGACGACGCCGACGGCACCATCATGACGCGGGCCGACACTTGGGCGATGTCCGGCCGATTTCCATACATTCCTCCGGAGAATGCCGGCGACCCAAACGCGGTTGACCCTGCGAGCTGGCATAATATGGACTACCTGAGAACGGCAAGTGCGTCGCTCGCGCTCAGCATCGGCGTAGGTGCTGCCCACTATCCCGCGATGACGCAATGCGGGCCACAGAACCTCACCAACGTCATGATCGAACCGCTTCCGCTCGACAATGGTAATGCGGATACATCGAAATTCCACAACCTTCGTTGCAACTTTTATCCGCAATACGAGGAAAAGACTGTAGCGATTCCGTTTACGGTGAACTTCGTCGCGAAGCCCGTCGCAGAACTCATCGTTCGCGCACAGCGCATCAACGTATTTCCCAATTCAATCGAGGCAGTGTTCGTCGATGGTCCAGATTTCGACCACATCTCACCAAGCCTCTTTGGCCCTGCGAACTCTCCGTGTGCGGTGACGGGGTCGGTGGGAGTCGCGAACGAGCCGACGGCGGTGTTCGTGCTACTTTGGAGCCTCGCGCACGGAGATCTTCCCACGCCGCCAAACGCTGGGGGTCTGAACGCGCTGTGCAGTCGCACTGCCGAGACTTTAATGCGCCGCAAGCGGGAATCTGGCCATTTGCCCATGGCGTCCTCAAGTGATCGCTGGATGTGGGTGTGCGCGGCCGTTTGGCTTGTTGCATGCGGTGGCCGTTCCGAGCTCGATGTGACGGAACCTTCAGCGTTCGACTCCTCCGCACCACCGATCGATGCGAGCGCATGGCCAGACGCATGCGTAACTCCGGACGAAGTCTATGCGGTGTGTAATGGTCCACGAGGTTGCTTTCCTCCAGACGCTCGCACGCCAGACGCGGCGTGTGTCGCATGTTTGACCGACCCGAACGACCCCTCCGCTGTTGGCATGTGCTACTCGGAGAGCAGCGGTACGCCGAAGGCGGCGATTGCCGCCGACGGCGAACTATACGTGGCTCCGGACCCGAGATTCGTCAGTGCCATTGGAGCGTGGGTGGCGTTTCCATTTGAGGTGGGCGAGCTGTTCGCAAACAATGGGGGTGGGAGCCGCGTCCGATACGCCGACTACATGCCTTGGACGGGCGCTCCACTTCCGCTTCCGGAGACGTGTCCGACCTTTTCGAGTTTTCGTATCTGCGGCGGCAACTGCGGTATCTGCATGACCGACGAGATCTGCAGCGGTCGCTCGCCGAACCATCCTTATGGTATCTGCGCGCGCGGGGGGTGTGGCAGTGTAGTCGGCGATGGCGGATGGCATGGCTGCAGCGGGGAGTCTTGTTTGGTGTTTCAATCCTCCGATGACGGCCAACCACTCGCGAATGCGAACGGATTTTGCTTCTCAGCGAGCGCGTGCGACGAAGCAGCTACTGCGTATCCCGGCGGAGTGATTTGTCATGCAATGCCGTGATGTCGCGATGGGCGCTCTTGTAGCGGTAATGGTCTCCGCGTCATGTGGTGGCCGTTTTGAGCCATATGGTGGCGGCTTGGGCGAGGGTGGTGCGACCAATGCAACCTGCACGACCGACGGCACACGACTTTGCGGTGGCGTGTGCGGCTTGGCCCCAGATTGCCCGGGCGGGTGTCTTCCCATCGTTGGCGGAGACGGCTCGCCATCCACCTACGGCGTTTGCTTTGCCGATCTCCCCGACAAAGGTCAGACTCCCTGCGCTGTCTGCGACACTGGCGAGGGATGCGTACAACGCTCTCCTGGTGCATACGCATGCGTCCCACTTATGATTTGTGCGAGTCTGCTTGCGCTGGGTGCTGGAGACGTGTGTTGGTATGGAGATAAGTCACCCTACGACGGTCGTGGAATTGACATCCCAACGACCTGCCCCGATTCCACGCCACCGCTCCATCAGGATCATGCGATGTGCGGAGGGGCTTGTGGCGCTTGTGATCCAACGCTTGGGGCGCTGACTCGCTGCATTGGCCAGGGGCCTAGCCACCCAGTCGGAATTTGCGCTACTCCGAGTGGACCTGTCGTCAACACGCACGACCCAAGTCAGTATCCGCGATGCACCGTCACGGGCGACACGAGCAGCGCACCGTGTGGTGGCCCCTACAAGTGCGCGATCTTCCCGGCGCCGCCGGCCGAAGCAACCGTGGCGAAGGACAATGGCATCTGCATACTCGCGCAAGATTGTACCGGCCTCGCGGCTTCGCTCCCCGGAGGCCTCACATGCTACTGAAGCAATACCTCGTGATAGGCACGGTGAGCCTAGCGGGTTGTGAAGGCCAATGCGGCGATTCCTACGTAGACGCGGGTGATGCGGATGCCTGCCCGACGATTTGCTCGAGTGACGCAGGGGTGCGTACGTGCACGGATCTTGAGCTCGACGGTCTGAATTGCGGCACATGTGGCCACGCTTGTCAGAGCGCAACATGCGTCTTCGGTTCGTGCGCTATCGTCGTTGCAGCCGATGCGGGCGCGACCTCGATCGCCGTTGACGACGCCGGCGTTTACTGGGTCGCTGGTGACACCGTCATGAGCGCAAGCCTCGCCGGCGGCGCGCCCGTTACGATCGCGGTTGGTCAAATCAAAGCTGCACAAGTCGTTGCGGACGGGAGGAGCGCGTTCTGGACCACGTCGTTGGGACTCATGAGCGCACCACACGACGGCGGCGCGGTCTCCGTGCTCGCTTTGGGTGTCATCGTGGGGCGGCCTGCTGTCGACTCCACAAACGTCTATTGGATTGAAGGCAGCGATTCGGGCACTACTCTCGATACAGTCGATAAGACCGGCGGGACGCCGACCATCATTGGTGTGGCGAACGGGTCGTCCGCGGTGACCGTCGACAGCGCAAACATCTACTGGACAAGCAATACGCCCGGACTTTCCAAGACGTCAAAGGACGCGAGCGTCGATGTCGCTACTGTGCTTGCACCTCAGGGGGGCAACGGAGACTTCATCGCGGTCGACACGAGCGACGTCTATTGGCTCAACCCATCCGTGATGCAAGTCCCCAAACTGGGAGGTCCGGCGCTCCTGCTGGCGACCGGAACCGCGACGTGGGCAACGAATCATGCACTTGTCGTCGATGGCACCTCCGCTTTCTGGATTGGCGCGCCGCCGCCGAACGGATTTGGTGGGGACGTAGCGGACATCGTGATGGTGTCGCGTGCGGGTGGTTCGCCGACGATTTTGCGACGCTGCAGCGTCACGTGTCCATCGGATCTCGCCGTCGATTCAACGTTCCTTTACTGGGCGGAGGACAGCATCTTCAAAGTCGCAAAACCATGACGCCACAACGGCTAAGTTAGTTATACGCCGGAACGGTTAATAGTTTAAGGCTCGGCTCACTTCACGTAGATCGGGAAGTCGACCCAGCTCACGCCGTTGCGGTTGTCGTGGACGACGATGAATAGTCTTCCCTGCCCCGGTACGGGCGGCGCGAAATAGTTGTTGTCGCTTCCGTCGACGCGGCCCGTGCGCGCGTCGAAGATCAGTTTGCCGTCCGTGTCGAAGTTGTCGATCGTATAATAATAATCAGCCCAGATTTCTTCGTGGAGCTGCGTTCCGTCCGGCTCGATGGGCGATCCCGTCGCGAGCTCCCACGCCGAATCGGGCACCGTGACGTTCACCGGGTGGCCGTCGCACGATCCGGCGACGGCGGGATCGCAATGATTGACGACGACTCCCGCGTTCGTGTCGACAGTCTGATTGTCGAATAGGACCGCATCGACCTCGGGATTCGCGTTGGTCGCGCTCTCGTACGCATACACGCGCATGTACGTGAACACGTAATCATCCGGCCCGAGCTGATTGCCATCCGCGTCGAAGCATCCGAGCGGAACGGTCTGACCGTTGCCCGCGCTCGGATCGATGGGCAGCGTCTTCACGCGCCCCGCGCACGCCATCGCGAACGTGAAGACGACGCCGTACTGCTCCGGAAGCCCCGCGACGAATGCATGCGACGTGATCACGTCGGCGGGCATCGTCACCGTCGTCTTGAGACCTTGCGGCAAGAGATCGGTGACGTCGAGGTTCGGCGGGAAAACTCCGCCGCCCGTTCCCCCATCGCTCCCCGCGGAAACCAGGCTCGCAAAACATGCATAATACAAATCATCGGCTGGGTTCTCGCACGTGAACGGGAGCCAATAGATCTTCATCGGCAGCTGACCCGTCGCCTCGGGGCGCGCGTCGAACGCGTCGATCGTCAGCGTCACCGTGTCGCCGGGATGCGCATAGGGGTTGTCCGCTTTCGCCGCGAGCACGCGCACGCTCTCGAGCTTGCTGATCGGATCGAACCCCGCCGGCCCGCACGCGAGCGCGATCGCCGCCATCACGAGCATTCGCCTTTTCACAGCTCACCTCGCAATCCGATGCTCGGCAAAAACGGAAGACCCGTGATGAAGCTCGTCTTCACGTAGTTGTAATTGTAGCTGACGCCTTCGACGTTCGCCGCGTTGTAGACGTTTTGCACGTCCGCGTAGATGCCGAATTGCCAGTGCGAAAACTTCCACGTCTTGTCGACGCGAATGTCGAGTTGGTGGAAGAGCGGCAATCGCGAGTTGTTCGGTGGAAAGCTCGTGAGCGGCAAATACACGCCCGAGTTCGCGTCGTAGAAGCCGTACGTGTTCGGCGTATACGGGTTTCCGCTGACGAGCCTGAATCGCGCGCCGACTTCCCATCCGCGCCCGAGGCGATAGCTCCCGAGGATCGTGAGGATGTGCGTTTGATCGAACGGCGCCGTGCGCACGGGGCTGTCGGGCGTGTCTTTGCGGAGCGATTGCGAAAGCGTGTAAGCGATCCAACCGAAGAAGTGCTTGTCGGGCTTGTAGCGAATCAAAGTCTCGAGGCCGTACACCCAACCTTCTCCGCTGTTGCCGTTTTGCGCGATGACGAGATCGTCGAGCTGTTTGTAAAAACCTTCGAGCGACACTTCGAAGTTCTTCGTGAACTCGCGCTCGACTCCCAAGCTGTAATGAATCGCGCGCTCGGAGCGCAAACCGAGCTGGCCGAACACCGGATCGGTTTGTTGCGGCAGCGGCGCTTCGTAGAACACGCCGACGCCGCCTTTGATCGTCGTGCGCGGAAATGCGGGGCCGACGTCTTGGCGAACGATCACGCGCGGAGCGGGATCCCAGCGGCCCGTGACCTTCGTGTAGTCGAGACGAAACCCGGGGACGATGCGCGCGCCCTTCCACGGCGTGAGCTCGAGCTCCGCGTACGCCGCGGGCAAATAGTTCGAGCCGGTTTCGTTCGCGGCGATGGGCGGCGTGCTCCCGAACGGACCGCCCGAAGGTTGTCCCGGCGGGCTTGGCGCGGGGAGCTGCGCGGCCACCGTGTAAGGCGTCCACGTGAGGTCCATGCCGACGTTGAGCGTCGCGCCTTTGAAGAGCTTGCGAGAGAGCTCCGCGCGCCCGCTGAGTGGATAAGTGTCGAGTGTGAAGTAGATGCTACCGAGATAAAACTCGATCTTGTCCTCGCCGAATCCGGCGACGAGCTTGAGCTCCGTGTTCTTGTCGATCTTCTGGCGATAGCGCGCTTGGATGCGCCAGAACATCGTGTGAAGGCTCACGTCGCCGACGAGCGTCGGCGAGGTCGCGCTCGTGTCCTTCGTGAGGATGTCGACCTTGTCGTCGCTGCCGAAGAACATCACGCGGAACGATTTGTCTTTGCCCCAGTCCTTCTGCAGAAGCGCTTGCCAATCGTAATAAACGGGCGCCGCGGTGACGGTCGCGCCGGCGGCCGTGAGCACCGGCCCGAGCCACGCGTCGACCCACGAGCGCCGCGCTGCCGCGGCGAAGCTCCATCCGTTCGCGATCGGACCTTCGACGAGCGCGCGCGCGTCGATGAGATCGACTTGCGCGAGACCGTGAATGCCGCACGTCGCTCCGGGCGCCGTGTCCGTCACGGTTCCGCGGCGCGGTTTGCCGTCGCACGGCGGCGATGGATCGCGCACGCCGACGTCGATGATTCCACCGAGCGCGCGCCCGTACTGCGCGCTGAAGTTTCCGGGATAGAAATCGATCTTCTCGAGCATCTCCGTCGGGATGACCGAAGAGAGACCGCCGAAGTGATAGACGAGCGGGATGTTCGTGCCGTCGACGAAGATCTGCGTGTCTTGCGGCGCGGACCCGCGCACGATGAGAAGACCGGCGAGACCGGGCGGGCGCGCGATGCCCGGCAAATTCTGGAGCGCGCGGAGCGCGTCGCCGTTCGAGCCGGGAATGCGCAAGAGCTCGCGCTGATCCATCGTGATCTTCGTCACCTCGCGCGACGGTTTTTGCCCGCGCACGACGATGTCCTCGACCTCGTCCGGTTTGGGCTTCGGCGCGCCCGCGTCGGCCTGTGTCGGCGTCGCGACTTTCACCGCGTCGATGCGAACGAGCGCCGTGACTTGCTCGCCCGGCGCGATCGATTGGGTCGCGTCTTGATCGACGAACCCGCTCGCGCGCACGACGACGTGATACTCGCCGAACGGAACATCATCGAAGCGATACGCGCCCGCCCCGTCGACGGTCGTCGTTCGCTCGGCGCCGGATGAATCGCGCAGCGTGACCGTCGCGCCTTGAATGGGCGCGTCGTCGCGCCGGTCGAGGACGCGCCCGACGAGCCGGCCCGGAGGCGGCGCGAACGTGTACGCGTACTTGATGCGCGACGGCATCGGCTTTCCGTCTTTCGTCGCGGGTTGAAACTCGAGCGCGCGCGCAGCGTCTTGTGCGGCCTCGTCGAAGCCGTGACCGCGCGTGATCTCGGGCGTCGCGTTCGTCACGTGCCCTGCCGCGTCGAGCGTCAGCGTGAGCGTCACGGTGATCGTCTCGCGGACGCCGTCTTCCACGGCTTGCTTCGGATACGACGCGGGCGAATCGGTCTTCAGCGTCGGCGGCGTGATGACGGGCTGCGGGTTTTGCGCGAGCGCGACGCGCTCGGCGAAGAACCAAGCGAGCAGCGCGAGCAAGACGATCGAAAGGGCGCGCTGCACGCCCACACCGTTACTCCCGCCCGCTCTACCGCTCAAGCGCGTCGAGCGACCGCGGGAAGAACGAGGGCGGCAAAAATGCGCTTCGCGTCTTCGTCGTCGCGCACCGCGCCGGCCGCCGCGACCACGAATCGCGCGACGGCGGGCCCGCCGACGTCGTTCGGATCTTCGTGCGCGTGCGCGTCGCCGATCACCTCGCAAGCCACGCGCGCGAGCTCCCATCGCGCGCTCGAGACCTCGCCCACGCCGCCCTTCTCGCGCAGCGCCTCGCTCATCGCGGAAATCTCGCCGCGTTTGGCGGTCGTTGCAGTCTGCAACAATTCGCCGATGATCTCCGGCCGCGGCTCCGGCCACGCCGTCTCGACGACGAGCGCCGCCCAGCTCGGCTGCGCGCGCACGACGATGCGCCTCGCGAGCTCGACGCCGAAGCGCATGTCGCCCTCGCGCCATCGCGCGCGCGCCGCATCGTCGAACGGAATGTGCGCGAGCTTCGTCCCGATCGAGCTCGTCGTCGAATACGCGAGCCACACGCCGACGAGCGTTTGAGCCCACCCGAGATCGTTGAGGACGCGCCCGCCGTGCACGTCGCGGTGCGCGTACGTCGCCCACGAGATCACGAGCCCGAGCGCCGCGATGACGAACGCGCTCACGACCGCCACGGCCGGCGGAACGCGCGACGCGTCTTTCGGCGATGGAATCGCGACGAACATCACCGTGAGCCCGATCGCCATGCCGACGAGCGGCGACACGGTCATCATGTTCAGCGCGTAGACGACGGCGCCGGCCATCGCGAGCACGATGAGCGCCATCTTCGCGACCGAGATCGACATCGCCCCATAGTGCTATAGGACGCGCGTGCGCGCATTCCTTGCCCGCTACGATCGCGTCCTCTACGTGCTCTGGGCGGCGGCGTGGACGCTCGCCTGCGCGCGGCAGTTCTACGGCTACATGATGATGCAGACGGGCGGCGAGTGGAGCGCACCGCTCGACGACGTGTTCATCCACTTCGACTACGCGCGCGCCGCGGCCGAAGGTCATCCCTTCGAGTGGTTCGCCGGCAACGGCTACTCGTCGGGCAACACGAGCCTCCTCTACCCGTTCGTTCTCGCCGCGGGGTACGTCGTCGGGTTCCGCGGCGAGCTCTTGATGAAGTGGGCTGCGATCGTCGCCATGACGTCGACGTTCATCGTGCTCTGGCTCGCGCGCGACTTCGTCTTGCGATCGCTCGCGCCGCACAAGCTCGAACGCCCGAAGGACGTCGCGCGCATCACGTCGTACCTCATCCCGCCGATGTTCCTCGCGCTCGGCGCGCTCGATTGGTCGCTCTGGAGCGGCATGGAGGTCGCGTTCTTTCTCGGCGTGTGGGCGATCACGCTCGCTGCGTTCTTCGGCTTCGAGGACGCTCGCGACGACGTCACGCGCGCGCGTTGGGGATGGGCGCTCGGCATCTCGGGATTTTTTCTCGTCGTCACGCGCCCCGAAGGCGCGACGACGATCGCAGGATTCGGCGTCGCGGCCGCGCTCACACCAGGCATTCCGAAAATTCGTTCACGCATCGCGACGCTCTTTCGCGCGGGCGCGCCCGCCGCGACGGTGCTCGTCGTGCAATCTCTCGCGAACCGCGCGCTCACGGGCGAGTCGAGCGCGGCGGGCGCGATCGTGAAGCTCGCGATCAACAATCCGTTCCTCTCGCCCGACGAGAAGCTTGCAGACTACACACAAAATCTCCACTACGCGATCTTCCGAAACCTCGAATACCACTTCACCGATTGGGTCTTCGTCGACTCCATCGTTCCCGTGCTCGCGCTCCTCGCGCTCTCGGTGCGCGAGACGCGCCGCTACGCCGCGCTCCTTCTCTGGCAGGTCGTCTCGTGGATGGGCTCGTCGCGCTCAACGGACAAGTGCGCTGGCAAAACGAGCGCTACACGATGCCCGCCGTCGCGTGGCTCATCTTGTGCGCCGCGCTCGGCGCGTGCGCGCTCTTCCGCAAGAGCGCGCGCCCCTCGATGCTCGTCGGATCCTTCGCCGTCGCGATGGGCGCGCATCTCGTCGCGATCGCGCTTCGCCCGCACGACACGATCCCCGTCATCCGCCTCTCGTGGACGATCGCCCTCGCGTGCGGCGCGGGTGTGATGCTCCTCTTGCGCACGTGGGTCCTCCGCGCGCCCATCGTCGTCGCCGCGCTGCTGGTCGCGCACGATCATCAAGTCCTGAAGGTGCGCGATCAGAAATGGTTCTTCGGGCGCGCGTGTCGAAACATTCGCGACCAACACATTCGCGCCGGCGAGCTGCTCGCGGAGCTCCAGCCGCATCGCGTGCTCGTTGGTGACGCGGGAGCGCTCGTCTACGCGTCGAATCGTCCGGGCTTGGACATCATCGGCCTCGGCGGCTACCACGATCTTCCATTCGCGCGCGCGGGCGTGCATGGTCTCGCCGCGAGCATCGAGCTCATCGAGCGCATGCCTCCGCGCGACCGCCCCGATGTCTTCGCGATTTATCCATCGTGGTGGGGAATTCTCCCGACGTGGTTCGCGAGCGACGTCGTCGCGCGCATTCCCGCGCCCGGCAACGTCATCTGCGGCGGCTACGAAGACGTCATCTACAAAGCCGACTGGCACGTCCTCAACACCGGGGACCTGCCGCGCGTCGCGCTCGGCGAGCTGCGCGACGCGATCGATTTCGCCGATCTCGTCAGCGAAAAAGAGCACGCGTACACGTACTCGCGCGGCAGCGGCTGGACGGACATGAAAATTCTCCCCGACCTCGCCGACGATCGCCTCGACATCTTCGACGGCGGCCGCATCCTCTACGCGCACGCGACCGAACGCTTCACCCTCCGCCAGCTCGACGCGAACAAACCCGCGCTGCTAGTGCTCCGCACCGCGCCCACCGGCGGCACGACGTTCCGCGTGCGCGCGTCCGGCGCGGAGATCGAATCGATCGCGCTGGTGCCGCACGACGGTTGGGTCGAACGCGTTGTTGCTATCCCGGCCGAGCGGTCGCCAGCACGCTCGACATCGAGATCGAAAACGAAGGCCCCGGCGAGCTCCCACTCTTCCACGCGTGGGTTGGCCAATCTCCGTGACGAAGCTCGGCATCCTTCTCGGTCGCTGGGGCCTCCCACCGGACGAAGTCGCGTGGGCGGTGTTCGCGCTCGGCGCGGCGTGCTTCATCGCGGCGTTCGCGTCGCGCGACTTGCTCGAGAACGCTCCATCGCGCATCGCGCGCACGCTTCCTCGCGACGACGCGCTTGCTCGCGGCGCTTCGTCTCGCTCGGCTACGTCGCGCTCTATCTCCGCGGCGGCCCGCGCATCATCGACGCGACGACGTACGCGCTCCAAGCGACGAGCGCTCTCGCACGGTCACTTCGCGTGGCACGTCCCGTTTCCGTCGGCGAGCTTCCGCGGGCGCTTTCTGCTCTTCCAAGAAGACGGAGCGGCGGCGCGCTCGCCGGAATTTTTCCTCCCGGTTAGCCGCTCGTGCTCGCGCTCGGGTTCGCGATCGGATCGCCGATGGTCGTCGGCGTCGCGCTCGCCGCGGCGCTCGTCCTCGCGACGTACGCGCTCGCGCGCGAGCTCGCGCCCGACAAACGAAACGCGCGAGGCCTCCGCGCGACTCGCGCGCTCCTCTCGATCGCGTGCGCGGCGCTCCGCTACCACACCGCCGACACGATGTCGCACGCGATCACCGCGCTCGCGATCGCCATCGCGCTCGCGTGCGCGCTCCGCATCGCACGCAATGCCGCGCATCGCCGCACGTTCTTCGCGCTCGGCGCGTCGCATCGGCTTCATCGTGTGCACGCGGCCCGTCTCTGCGATTCCGATTTTTCTGATCGCTGCGTTTCTCGTTCGCAATCGACCACGGCTTCATCTCCGCGCTCGCTCGCGATGCTTCCGGGCGTCGCGTTTCTCCTCCTCGCACAGCACGCCGCGACCGGCCACTTCTTCACATCGTCGCAGCGCGCTTACTACGCAAGCGAGCGACGGCCCGCCCGGCTGCTTCCGCTACGGCTTCGGCCCCGGCATCGGCTGCGTCTACGAGCACGGCGATTTCGTGCAGGCGCGCCTGCACAACGGCTACGGCCTCGGCGCCGCGCTCGGCACGACGCTCCGCCGTCTCCGTCATGCACCTCTCGGACGCGATGGACGCTCGAGCCCCTTCTCCTCCTCGTCCTCCCGTTCTGTTTCGCGAATGCGCGCCGCGCGCGCGCGCGCGCGCCGCGTGGCTCCTCGTCGCGCTCCAAGTCCTCGCGTACGCTCCCCTTCTACTTCGACGGCAACTACCCCGGCGGCGGCGCGCGCTTCTACGCCGACGTTCTCCCCGTCGAGCACGTGCTCGTCGCCGTCGCCGTGATCGGCACGCTCCCGAAGATCGCCTCGCCGCTGAAGACCACCGCGTTCCTCGGCCTCGCGGCGTCGCTTTTGCGGTCCACGGCGCGTTCGATCACGTCGCGCTCGCCGATCGCGACGGCGGCGCGGCCCATGTTCGAGCCCGAACGTTCGCAAGATGCACACGTGACGACGGGCTCCTCTTCATCGACACCGATCACGGCTTCGACGTCGCGTACGATCCGGCCGTCACGGACCGAAGCACGGCCTCGTCGCCGCCCGCCTCCGCGACGACGCCCACGATCGCCTCCTCTACGAACGCTCGGCCGCCCGCCCTCGTGGGCCTACCGCTTTGGTCGTGACGTCGACTCTTCTTCCCTTCACGCCACCGAGCGCCGGAGGTCGCTGGCCGGAGATGTGGCGCTTCGAGTCGGAGGTCGACTGGCCTCCGCTCGCTCAGCGCGGCGCGTGGGCCGGCCCACGTACGCGACCGGCACGCGGCGAATTGCCCTCGGGAGGCCAGGTCCTCGTCGTCCGATGCTCCCGGCACCGTCACCGCTCGCGGTCCCGATCCCGCGGCGCGGGTCGTGGACGGTGCACCCATGGCTCCTCGCGCCGGCCAGGGCGATGCCACGGTCGATCCTCGCGCTCGGCTCGCCTCCACTGGTCGAGCGCGGCCCACGCCCATCGACCAACCCACGTGCACCGAGCTTTCCGCTCAAACCGCCGACTTCGACGAAGGCGAGCTCCCCCTCGACGTCACCATTTCGTCGGGAGACGTCGCGCTCGACCGAATCGAGCTCGTCCCCTCGCGGTGACTGTTGACCTAAGCCGCGACTTACTTCATCTTTTCGGCACCGGCTTCGGGGAGGCCAACCATGACGAAGAGCGAGCTCATCGACGCGATGGCAGCGCGGGCAACCTCACGAAGGCCCGCGCCGAGCTCGTCGTCAATTGCATCTTCGACGCGATGACCGAGGCGCTCCAGCGCGGCGAAGGCATCGAAATCCGCGGCTTCGGCAGCTTCACCGTTCGTCCGTACAAGCCTACTCGGGCGCAACCCGCGCACCGGCGCGCCGGTTCCCGTCCCGCCGAAGCGCCTGCCGTTCTTCAAGGTCGGCAAAGAGCTGAAGGAGCTCGTGAACAACAGCCGCACCTCGCCATCACGGGCGGCGACGACGCAAGACGACGAGCGATCGACGAGCCGACGAGTGAGACCGCAACGCGTCGGCTGGACCAGCTCTGGCTCGTGCTGCACGCGCGGCATCGTCGATCTTCCACGTCCGCGCCGAGCTCGAAGAGCGCGAGTCGCGCGACGAGGTCGCCCGCTCTCGCGTGAAGGCCGGCTTCGATCCGACGCGCCCCGATCTGCACATCGGGCACGCCGTCCTGCTGCAGAAGATGCGGCAATTCCAGGAGCTCGGGCACAACGTCGATCTTCCTCGTCGGCGACTTCACCGCGATGGTCGGCGATCCCACCGGCCAGAACGAGCTCGCGCCCGCGCCTCTCGCGCGAAGACGTGCGCGCCGCCGCGAAGACGTACACCGATCAAGCGTTCAAGATCCTCGACCCGAAAACGCACCGAGATTCGCTACAACTCCGAGTGGCTCGACAAGCTGACGCCGAGCGAGATCGTCGAGCTCATGGCGAAGACGACCGTCGCGCGCATGCTCGAGCGCAACGACTTCGCGAAGCGCTTCGCCGAGAACAGCCCATCCACCAGCACGAGTTTCTCTACCCGCTCCTCCAGGGCTACGACTCGGTCGCGCTCGAGAGCGACGTCGAGCTCGGCGGCACCGACCAGCTCTTCAACCTGCTCGTCGGCCGCGACATCATGCCGAAGTACGGCAAGCGCGCGCAGATCGTGATGACGACGCCGCTCCTCGAAGGCATCGACGCGCAAGATCGAGAACGGCAAAGTCGTCGGCAAGAAGATGTCGAAGAGCGCCGACAACTACATCGGCCTCACCGAAGAGCCGCTCGTCATGTTCCGCAAGGTCATGCAGATCGACGACGACGTGATCTTCCGTTACTTCGAGCTGCTCTCGGACCGCACGAACTCCGAAATCGGACGCTCCGCGCGGAACGCCAAGCGCGGGCGAAACCCGCTGGAGATCAAAGCGCTCTTCGCGCGCGAGCTCATCACGCGCTTCCACGACGTCGCCGCCGCGGAGAAAGCCGCGAGCCGATTTCGCAGGCGTCTACTCGAAGACGCCGTCCCCGACGACGTCCCCACGCACGAAGTGAAAATCGACGCCGGCGCGACCCTCGCCGCTCGCGAAAGCGCTCGCGACCGTCGGCCTCGTGAAGTCGAACGGCGAAGGCAAGCGCCTCGTCGAGCAAGGCGGCGTCGAGATCGACCAAGCGGCGACGCGTGATCCCCAGCTCCAACTCGAGGTGGGCAAGAAGTACTTCCTCCGCGTGGGCTCGAAGAATCGGCGCTTCGCTTGGGTCAAAGTCGTTCTCTGATCTTCGCGATCTTCGCGCTGCTCGTCGCGTGCGGTGCGCCCGCGCCCGCCCGGCCCGTCGATCATCCGATCGATCTCCCGCCGCTCGTCTCCATCACGCCCGCCGCCGGCCTCGACTCTCTCCTCGACGTCCGCCCGCGAGATCTGCTCGCACACCCCGAGCTCCTCCCGCTCGTCACGCAAGTCATCCCCGAGTCGCAGCTTCAAGCGTTTGCTTCGCGTCACGGCGGCGTCGATCCGCGTCAGCTCGAGGAGCTCGTCGTCGCGTCGTATGGCGCGAGCACGCTCATTCTCGCGCAAGGCGATTTCGATCCCGCGCGCCTCGAGCGTGCGTTCGCCGATCGAACGACGAACCGCACGGGCCGCTTCGTCGATCGCGCGGGCGGGCCGCTCTCCACGATCGTTCGCGTCGAAGGTGACGTCGTCTCCGATCACCTCGCGGCCGTCTTCTTCGGTCGCCGCGTCGTCGGCGTCGAGCTCCACGCGAAATCCGGTCGTGTGGGCCCGCTGCGCGTCAGCGAGCTCTTCGCCCTGCACAAGCTCCAGCGTGCACATCCGGTCCTCGAGGCGCCTCCGCTCGACATGGCCGCAAAGACGCTGGGCGACGCGCCGCTTCGCATTTTCTATCCGGGTCCGTTCGAAGGCGAATCCGCGAAAGGTCTCGCTGGCCTCCTCCAAGCCGCGACAGCCGTAGCCATCGCCGTTCGCCCCCACGCCCATGAAGGTTCGGATCCGAACCTTGCGTTAATCGACGTGATGATTGACCTTTTCGGAGCGTGGAACGACGACGCTCCGTCCGCTGGTCAACGTTTCGCTGCCGCGCTCGAATCCGTCGGGCGGAGCGACCTCGGCCGTTTGTGCGGCGTCCATGAGCCCATCCGTGGCCCGGTGCTGAAAACGAGCCCAACGATGCTTTCGGTGTACGTCGTGCTCGATGCCGCCCGGGTCGCCTCCGGATTGCGCTCCGCGACCGGTTCGCAAATCGATGAAATCATGAAAGATTAGCAGCCTCATTGACTTTGAACGCCCGGGAATGTTAGGGCACGCCACCTCGTTGAGGGCCCAAAGCCTCCATCCACGAGGGCTTCACAACCTGCCTGACGGCCCCTACAGACCGCGACCCTTTCGCCGGCCGTCGCGCCACAACCCGAGTCCCCAACAGCATGTCCCTCCGCTCCGCTCGCGCCCGTACAGCGCGTCCCTCCGCAGCCCCCGTGAAGTCAGCCCCAAAAGTCGCCCAAGGCGACGGCGTCCCGCACGCGTTCGAGCGCGCCCGTTTCGCGCCCGTTGTCGACGCCGCCCACCGGCCGCCCCAAAGCCGCCGCTGTCTCGGTTCCGAAGGCTCCGCTGCCTCCCACGGTCCTCCCCACTGCGGTGCGCCCGCCCATTCCGGCGACCGCGCCCACCAAGATGCAGTTCAAGCTCGGTGACAAAGCGGTCCACCCCGAGCACGGCGTCGGCGAAATCACCTCGGTCGACGAGCGCGAGCTCGGCGGCACGCGCGCCGTCTTCTACGTCCTCAAGATCCTCGACAACGGGATGAAGGTCATGGTCCCCGCGAACGCAGTCGCCGCCGGCGGCCTTCGCTCGATCATGAGCTCGAAGGAGGCCGACGCGGTCCTCGACACGATGCGCGCGCGCGAGGTCGCCGTCGACGTGCAGCCGTGGAGCCGCCGCTTCCGCGCGTACACGGAGATGGTCCAGAGCGGCTCGCCGCACGAGGTCGCCAAGGTCCTCCGCGACATGCACCGCCTCAAGTTCGACAAGGATCTCTCCTTCGGAGAGCGCCACCTTCTCGACCGCGCGAAGAGCCTCCTCATGAAGGAGCTCGCCTTCGCGAAGAAGGTGACCGAGGAAAAGCTCGCCGCCGAAGTGGCCAGCATCTTCCAGGCGTAAGAAGAAGCGCCGCGGCACCCTCCTAGACCCGCCCGCGACGCACGAACGCGGAGAGCCCGATAAACCCGGGCGCTCCGCGTTCTTTTTTTTTGGACTAAGCGCGCTTCGAACTGATGAGCAGGATTTGGTCTTCGGCCTCGCGAATCGAACGAGCTGCGTCGATCGCTTGATCAGCCGCCTGCCGTGCGTGGCCTGCGTTCGCCTTGCAGTCGTCCGCATTTTCTTTTGCACGGTCTGCGTTGATCTTGTGTGCCGCAGCGTCCTTGTCGGCAAAGCTTCCCATGGCATCCGCGACGCCCTTGAACGCTGTGTCCGCAGCCTTGAACCCTTGCGCAACACTGTCTTGGGTGGCCTTGGACCAATTCTGGCCCAAAGCGCCGGTTGCGGCTCCACCTGCTTCGATGGCGGCGCTTCCAATGCTTCCGAGAAGCGAGTCGAGTGCTTTGTCGTTCATGGCCGACAGCTCTTTTTCGTTCTCTTGCGATTCGAGCTTCTCGTCAGCGGCGCGCGTTTGATCGTGCAGCTTCTTGTCTTCGTCGCTCGATTGAAGCGCGAGATACGCAACAGCATCCGCGCTCGTCATTCCGCCAATTCCACTGATTGTCATGTTCATGCCCTCAACATCGATGCAGCGGTGAGCTGCGTTTCTTGCTCTGTTTCGATTGCTTGACGCGCCACACCGAGGTCCTTGTCGGACTTCTTCTGATCGCTCTTCAGCTGATCGATGATGTCTTCGATCATGTTCTGGAGGAACTCTTGCTGTTGCGAACGCTTCGTCGCATCGATGTTCGCTTCTGCAAGATCGAAGGTGATCGCGGCCGACGGCACGGTGAAAACCGCACTCGCGATATGACCAGCCGTCGCGATGGTGTTCGCGGCGGTTTTCACGTCCGTCCACGCCCCTTGCGCGGTCTGCGCTGCTTGCGCCGCGGCCGATCCCGCACTCGAGAGCGCATTTGCCGCCGCGCCGGTGAGCCCACACACGGCACTTCCGACCATACAGCCAATCGTGAAGTACTTTGCGAACTCGGGATCGTTGGTGAGCTTCTCAAGCACGTGAAAGTTCTGCTCCACCATGCCGGTCGTCGACAAGACGACACCGATGACGAGCGCCGTCGTCGCGACGACGCTCGCACTGCCAGCACCGAACGAAGCCACTGAAGCGACTGTCGATGCGACTTCCGCGACGACGGCTGCGATCTTCTGAAGATCGCCCCAGAACTGCGGGCTGTTCGCCATCGCCTTCAAATCGTCGCCAAGCGCGTCGATGTTTCCAGAAACGAGGACCTTGAACGCGTCGGTGACGAGCTGACCGATCGAATCGAAAAAACCCTTCGAATGCTCGGACTGGATTTGCTTGATGCGGTCGTCGAGCTCTTTCTCGGCCTGTTGCGCCTTCAGCTTGGATGTCGAACCAACTACGCCTTCGGCGATGTGGCTCTCGGATTGTTGCCCTTTCAAGAGCAAGAGGAACATCAACGTCGCAGCGTCGGCGGTGCTCTGGAGGTCGTCGGCTCCACTGCTGGCAACATCTTCAGTGGCAACCGGTGCGTACGCTTGTGTCGCGGCAAACGAGTTCGCATGTGAGATGGCGATGGTCACGGCGCGCTCACTTCCCGATGTTCGCGACGACGGAACTCACCATCTCGTCCATCTTCTGAATCATGCCGGTGACGAGCTGGATCATCTGCTCGCGTTGGCTCACGGCGGACTGGACCTTGATCATGTTCAAGCTCTGATCGCTCGACAGCGTGTCTGCGGTCGACTGTAGGTCCTTCGAAAGTGCCGTTACGTCATCCGGATTCACGTCCACGTTGTCCGCGATCGCGTTGTTGGGATCATCCGGGTGCGCGGGGTCTTTGAGGTTGTTCGCGAGCGCCGTGACCTCTTTGTTGATCGCAGCCTTGACGGTCGGATCCGTTGCGTTGTTGGCCATCGCCGTGAGCTGGTCGATCGTGCTGACGTATTGGTCGTAGGCAGGACCGTCTTTGGCATCGTCGGTGTGCGATGATTTTCCGTCGAGCTTGCCGTTGTTGCCCGTACCGACTTTGGCGGCGAGCTCGGTTAGAAGACTCTGCGCCTGCCCAACGAGCTGCGAGTCGTTCACGTACGACTGTTGCTGCGTCGTCATTTCGCGAACTTTCGTGTCGGACGCCTGCATCTGCGTTTCGCAGAAGCC
>CAVXQJ010000011.1:0-82744 GCA_963763745.1 uncultured delta proteobacterium | reverse complement strand
GTCAACGATGTGCGGCAAATGGCGCGACGACGCCATGAGCAAAGAATCGGGAACTCTCGACGTTTTGACCATGCGTGGGTCTCAAATCAGTCCGAAAGTCCGCTCTGATTGTAGCCGCCCTCCGAACGGGCGCATAATGCATTTTACGTGAACTTCTTCGACGTCCAAACGCGCTACGATGTCCTCGTCTCCCAATGCGATCAATTCACGTCGCCCGTTTCGGATTGCAACAAGCCCGCGTCGATGGGCGGCGGGACGAGCAAGACATGGGTGACGGGGTGTTCGCCGGGGGTTAATTGAGCGTTTTGTGTGTGGACCCAGTCGTCGGGTGTCGCATTCACTCAATTGTCGTTCGCGTCAGCACCCGTGCCAGCATCGCCATCGCACACATTGATGCTCATTGCGACAGCGCCATCAGGGTTGTCAAAGTGTGCGCACAGGTTACTGTCGAGCACGACTGATAATGGAAACGTCTGAACTACGCCGTTTGTGCACGCGACGCGCAACGTGCATGACCCGTTTACCGAGAACTCATCCAGGCTTGTCGTGGTGTTGGTACATGGTGACCCAAGCTCCGGGCCGATGATGCAACCATCGACAGAAAAACATACGCCGTTCGAGGAAGATAGGGTCATCGCCACTTTCCCATCCGCTGTTGGACAGTTTGGTGGTATGTAGGGACTAGAGCGCATCTCAGAAATGCCTCAGCATGATGATGATGCACGCAAGCCGCAGAAACCCCGCGTAGTTTGACGCATGGTGATCCCAGCGATTCGCGAGGCGGCGGAAATTCAAAAGCCACGCGTTCGTGCGCTCGACGATCCAGCGACGACAATATCGTCGCAGCGTTCGACCGTCTTGCGTCTGCCGAATGCGATTGCTGCGATTCGGAGAAACGAGCTTGATGTCATATTCGTTCAGCAGCTCGGCGTCTTTCGGATCACTGTCGTAAGCGCGATCGCCGATCAAGAATTCGGGGAGCAAGTGCGCTGGGATGGTGTCGAGGACCGCGTTGACGAGTTTGATCTCGGCGGGCGAGGCGCTTTCGATGCAGACTCCGATTGGAGTGCCATGGCCATCGACAACCACCATGCGCTTGGTGCCTTTGCCGGCCTTCGTCGGACCAACGCAGAGCCCCCTTTTCTGGCGGCCGCGAAGCTGCCGTCGATGAAACACTCTTCGAGCGACAGACCGCCGCGAACGCATAAGTCGTTCAGCAGCGTGAGTCGTATCGATTCCCAAGTTCCGTCGGCGCACCATCGTTGGAACCAACGATGTGTCGTCGCACGCGGAGGATATTCTCTTGGCAAATGCTTCCACTGCGCACCCGTGCGCAGAATCCAAAGCATCCCATTCAAGAGAGCTCGGGCGCGATCCTTCGGAGGACGACCTTTGCCGTCGCTGCGACGTTTGCGTTTCGGTATCAGCGGTTCGATCAGACGCCACTGCTTGTCGGTGAGGTTCATGACCACCACTCACAGCACGCCTGCGAGCGGATGGAAATACCGGGCGAAACATGGAGCAATTCCGATCACTTGCAAACTACACGTTTATGAGATGCCCTCTAGAACGCATCTCAGAAATGCCTCAGCATGATGATGATGCACGCAAGCCGCAGAAAACCCGCGTAGTTTGACGCATGGTGATCCCAGCGATTCGCGAGGCGGCGGAAATTCAAAAGCCACGCGTTCGTGCGCTCGACGATCCAGCGACGACAATATCGTCGCAGCGTTCGCCCGTCTTGCGTCTGCCGAATGCGATTGCTGCGATTCGGAGAAACGAGCTTGATGTCATATTCGTTCAGCAGCTCGGCGTCTTTCGGATCACTGTCGTAAGCGCGATCGCCGATCAAGAATTCGGGGAGCAAGTGCGCTGGGATGGTGTCGAGGACCGCGTTGACGAGTTTGATCTCGGCGGGCGAGGCGCTTTCGATGCAGACTCCGATTGGAGTGCCATGGCCATCGACAACCACCATGCGCTTGGTGCCTTTGCCGGCCTTCGTCGGACCAACGCAGAGCCCCCTTTTCTGGCGGCCGCGAAGCTGCCGTCGATGAAACACTCTTCGAGCGACAGGCCGCCGCGAACGCATAAGTCGTTCAGCAGCGTGAGTCGTATCGATTCCCAAGTTCCGTCGGCGCACCATCGTTGGAACCAACGATGTGTCGTCGCACGCGGAGGATATTCTCTTGGCAAATGCTTCCACTGCGCACCCGTGCGCAGAATCCAAAGCATCCCATTCAAGAGAGCTCGGGCGCGATCCTTCGGAGGACGACCTTTGCCGTCGCTGCGACGTTTGCGTCTCGGTATCAGCGGTTCGATCAGACGCCACTGCTTGTCGGTGAGGTCCATGACCACCACTCACAGCACGCCTGCGAGCGGATGGAAATACCGTGCGAAACATGGAGCAATTCCGATCACTTGCAAACTACACGTTTATGAGATGCCCTCTATTGTCGCCGCACGATTGTGCCTGACCACCGCAGGCGGCAACAATTCCAAGGGCCAACGCGCCTAGTCGCATTGAGTGAGCATTCTTAGCGCGCCTTCATTCGGCGACTGCCGCATCAGGATAGATGCACGATTGCCACGCGACATACGCCGACGCGCACTTTCCATTGGTCACCGACTCGTCCGTGTAACCCGATGAGTCACAAGTCTGTTTGCCTTGAAAACACGTAAGGTATGTAGTGAACAGCGGGCCGCATGTTGCGTCCACCTGGCGTTGCTTGCAAAGTTCACGGTCAGACGTCGATGCCGGTGCGTCGTTAGGACATTGACTTGTTGCTTCGCACACTGAGGCGACTCGATCGGCCGCGCCGAGATGTACGCGCCGTAACGATCGTTGTCGCGCTCGATCCACTTCCACGGGCCGCGCGCGTCGAGCCGCTCGAGCATCTGCACGATCGAGAGCGGCGACTCGAATGCGTAGGCCTGGGTCTCGCGCACCATCGTCCGTGACCGCGATGATAGCGCGTCGTCGACTCAGCTCCGCCTTCGTCGAGTCGATGGGATAGCCTGAAGGAAATGAAACGAACGCTAGTCGTGGCGCTCTTCGTCGCGTGCAAGTTGGAACGCAACGCCGCGCCGACCGCAGTCGACGCAGCCGCGATCCCGATCCCCAGCGCGAGAGCGGCGGCGTCTGGCTCCGCGCGCAGCGCCCGGCCCGATCCGTTCGCCGAGCCCCGGTTCGTGCTCGTGAAGTGGAACGCGGCGCACGGCTCGCACGACGTCCATGCGCTCGAAGCGCTCTACGCGCCGACCGTGAGGTATTACGGCCAGACGCTCTCGGGCGCGGCGTGCGCGAAGGGTAAGGCGGCGGCGTTCGCGAAGTCGCCCGATTACGCGCAGACCGTCCGCGACGCGTCCTTCACGAAGCAGGACTCGTCGTGGCTCGTGAGCTTCACGAAGACGTCCACGTCGGGTGGGAAGTCGACCGACTATCCCGCGTTCCTCGTGGTCGAGCACGGCCGCATCGCCGAAGAGAGCGACAAGATCACCGACGCGAACCTCGCGAAGCTCCGCGCCGCGCACGCCGCGTCCGATTGGTGCCACGACGCCCGTGGACGACCGAACGACGTCGTGAAGCCTCCGTTCACCCCGTCCGATTGCCCGAAGCCGTGCAAGGACGATCCGGGCGCTTGCGTGGTCTTCCGCGTCTATGACCCGAGCAGGCTGGCGATACGCAGCGACGGCACGGTCCTCAACGACGCCACGTGGCTCGAAGACATGTACGTGGACTTCGTGACGAAGAAGGCGGCCTGGCAGACGAACTACGATTGGGACTACGACGAGCTGTCCATCGCCGCATCACCCTGACGTCCAAATCAGTCCGAAAGTCCGCTCTGATTGTAGCCGCCCTCCGAACGGGCGCATAATGCATTTTACGTGAGCTTCTTCGACGTCCAAACGCGCTACGATGTCCTCGTCTCTCAAACAGATGGACGTCGCCGAGCTCCTCGAGCTCGCGTGCGCGGAGAAGCTCGAAGAGAAGATCGAAGCGCCCGCGAAAGCCGCGGAGCCCGTGGCCGAACCCGCTTCGGTCTGACGAACTTACAGACGCCTTACACGCGCTCGCGTGAGCCGTGCTACGAGCGACTCATGCGGTACGTGCTCGCCCTTCTCGCCTTCGCCGGTTGCGGCAACGGGACATGTCCGACCGTCGTCTCGCAAAGCGTGAGCGGCGGCGGCGGCACGGTCGTCGACGGCCAAGCGACGCTCGCGCAGAGCGCGTTCGAGTGGGACGCGAGCACCGTCGTGGGGAGTGGTGTGGCCAACGCGGACTTCACGTTCGGCGACCCGATGTCGACGCATGCAACTCTGTCGTGCGCATCGATTCCGTGGTCGAACCTCGCGAAGGCGCACACGTCGGTCATCGATTCATGCACGCTCGGCATCGCCGTTCCGAGCGGCGTCGGCTACGCGTGGTCGTACGCCGATGCGGTGCCCGTGACGATCACGGCGTCGAGCACGAAAATCGACGACACACGCACGACGGTCACGCTCACGTTCGATCTCTCGAGCTCCGACGTCGTCGCCACCGACACCGACGGAACCGGAACGCACGACATTCACCTCGAGCTCGATGCCCTCGCGGGAACCGTGGACGTCGCGGAGCAAAGTTGCGGTGGGTGCGGCAGCAGTGGCGGCGTCTACGGTTACGAGTCGTTCTGATTCAAGCAGGGAAGCGTACGGCGATCGTCGTGCCGTTTGCGCTGTCGACGATGCGCGCGTCGCCGCCGTGTGCGCGCGCGAGCTCGCGGACGAGGGCGAGCCCCAAACCGGTGCCAGGCGTGTCCGTTTCGCCCGCGCGCTCGAACCGCTCGAAGACGCGCTCGCGCCGGTCGGGAGAGATCCCCGGTCCGTGATCGCTGACGACGAGCTCGAGCCCGTGCTCGCTCTGCCGGACTTCGATGGCCACCTCGCTCGTGCCCGGCGCGTACTTGAGCGCGTTGTCGACGAGGTTCTGCGTGACGAGCTCGAGCGCGCGCGCGTCGAACTCGATGGGCGGACACGCGCGGTCTGCCGAGAACTTCAGCTCGATACCCGACTCCCGCGCGCGCGGTGCGAGCGTCGCGAGGATGGCCTCGATCGACGCCGCGAAGTCCGCGCGCTTCTTCTCGAGCACCCATCGACCTTCTTCGAGCTTGGACATCGCGAGCACGTTCTCGACGAGCCTCGAGAGCCGATTCGTCTCGCGTACGAGCTCTTCGTACACGCGCGCTTTGCGATCGTCGGGCACGAGCTTCTGATCGAGCATCTCCGCGTGCATGCGCAGCGTCGTCAGCGGCGTGCGAAGCTCGTGGCTCACGGCGGCGACGAACGCCGTCTTCTTTTCGGCGAGCTCGCGCTGCCGCCGCACCGCGACGAACGCCGCGGAAGCGGCGAACACGAGGAGCACGGTGAGCCCGGAGAGGCCGGCGATTTCGACGCGACGATGCCACCACGCGTACTTGCGTTCATACGCGGCGGCCGGATCGCCGCGCGCTTCCATGTCCGCGATCATGCGGTCCTTCAGTCGATTCTCGCGAATCGACGCGTACGCCCAACCGTAGACCAGCGTGACGGTCGGAAGAACGAGCGCGAGCGCGACGAACGCCAATCGCGCGTGACGCTTCATGGCTCGCGCTTCGCGTCGAAGACGTACCCGCGCCCGCGTACGGTCGTGATCCAATCGCGACCGCCGATCGACGCGAGCTTCGCACGGAGCTGTTGAACGTGCACGTCGACGGTGCGCGTTTGAATCGAGCCGTCGCGATACCCCCACACGCCGACGAGTAGCTCGTCGCGCGCGATCGTGCGGCCGTTGCGTTCCATCAAGTAACCGAGGAGGTCTGCTTCGCGCGCGGTGAGGCGCGTGTCGCGCTTTGCGAGCTGGTGTTCGAGCCGTTCGACTGCGGAGTGCGACGACGATGGTTGGACGCGACGCAAGAGCCCACGCGCGCGAGCGAGAAGCTCCTTCACGCCGAACGGTTTAGTGAGGTAGTCATCCGCGCCGGCTTCGAGGCCGCGCACGACGTCGTCTTCCGTTCCGAGCGCGGTGAGGACGAGCACCGGCGTTCGATCGTCTTTCTCGCGGAGCGTCGTCAGCACCTCGATGCCTGTTGGGGGTGGAATCATCAAGTCGAGCACGACGAGGTCGAACGCCTTCGCGCCGAGCGCCGCGAGCGCCTCCGCGCCGGTGCGCGCGTGCGTCGCTTCGAAATCTTGCCCCGAAAACAGCGACACGAGCGCATCGCGAATCGGGGTTTCGTCCTCCACGATCAGGACGGAGAGACCAGCCACACGAACGAGACTACAGCGACTCGAGGTACGTCGAGAGGTTCGTGCGGTCTTCTTCGCCGAGCGACGCGGTGCTGCCGTGATTCGCGCCCGCGCACGTCGGGTTGTTCAGGCGTGCAGCTCACGCCCGCCGAGATCGAGCGGATGCTGGCCGACCATGACGACGACGTTCACGTGGTAGCCTGCGGGCCATGAACCTATTGCGCATCCTCGTCTGCGTTGGCTTGACCGTCGTTACCGGTGGCTGCGGGTACTCTGAAGACCAGTGGCAGGCGCAGCTCGCCAAGTATGACAAGCTCAAGACCGACGACGACGCGAAGATCGCCGAGGCCCGAAAGAAGATCGCCGACCTCACCAAGGAGCTTTCGGACATGGGCGTCAACGTCAACTCGATGAAGGCCGATCTCGACGAGCGGCTGAAGGCGCTCAATGACTACAAGGAACGGGCTCGTCAGCTCGAGCTCATCAAGGAGCGCTTCGAGAAGTTGAAGGCCAAGCTCGACACGCTCACCAAGCTCGGTCTCGTGGTGAACGTCCGCCACAACCGGATGGTCATTTCGCTGCCGGGGGACGTGCTCTTCGACTCGGGGCGCGAGACGCTGAAGAAAGACGGCAAAGACATTCTGCTCAAGGTGGCCGCCATCATCAAAGCAGACCCCCAGCTCGTTTCACGCGACTACGAGGTCGCCGGCGACACGGACAACGAGCCCTTCACACACGGCGCGTTCAAGGACAACTGGGGCCTGTCGCTGATGCGTGCCCGCGAAGTCTTGGTGTTCCTCATCAATCCAAAAGAAGGGGCGCTTCCCATCGAGCACTGGAGCGCCGCCGGTTTCGCCGACACCGATCCCCTCGTCCCCAACACGACCGCAGAGGGTCGGCAAAAGAACCGTCGCTGCGAGCTCATCGTCCTGCCGAGCGTCGAGGAGATGCTCGACCTCAAGACGATTACGCAATAGCGCGAGATTCTTCCGAACCCAGAGATCACTTGAGTCGACGCCGGTATCCGGCATGGCTTTGCGCAGCACTGATTTGGCCGTCGCACCACGCGATCGAATCGTCCGAACGGGCGCATAATGCATTTAATGCTTTTACGTGAACTTCTTCGACGTCCAAAACGCGCTACGATATCCTCGTCGCACGAAGGACCGCGAGTTGTGTTCGCGAAGATGCCGTCGGTCTTCGACGGCTGCTATCTCTATCTCGCCCGCTCACTCTCACGACGTCAGCGCGGTTCGACGCGAAGAGCCGACCTTCTTCGGCTCCTTCTTTTAGGTCCTTTTCCCGTGGAGGTCCGATGATGAAGACGAAGATGCACTGGCTGCTCGCCGGGGTGATGGCGGGCGGCGCGATGGTCGCGTGTACGAACACGGACGGCGACGCGGTGGCGGCCGATACGAGCTGCAACCCCACGTCCCCCGCCGTCGACCCCGTCACGAACGCGCCTTTGTTTGGCACCGGCGCTCCGGGAGCGTCCTGCCAGAAGCACACCGACTGCGCGGCGGTCTGCTGCACGTGCAGCGCGAAACCGACCGAGAAGTTCCTCGCCTCCGAGTGCGTCGGCGGTACGTGCGCCAAACAGGACACCGCCTGCTCCGACGAGGAGCACCTCCTCGAGTCGTACGTCTGTCCGTGAGACCAACCCGACGCTGTGGCTGGCGTGACTCGGTTGCGATAATCATACCGCGGTAGTATCGTGTCGATCACGGTCGATTCCGACGTTCATGCCAAGGTCGTCCGCGTCGCGGCGCGCTCTCCGAAGCCGAGATGGAAGCGGCTCGAAAGCGCGTATTTGGAGCGCGCGCCCGAAAGACACGTCGTCGCTGCCGGGCGAGGTTGCGCGCGCCTGTCCGGACCGCTTGGAAAGGAGCATGCTCCCGATTTCGGCGAGGAGTTGTTCGTCGGACGCATACACGTCGATGATCCATCTCGACGTGGCGAGGATCTTGAGCACCTTGCGTTCGAACTCGCGCTCATCGTCCTCGTCGACGCGTGCGAGCTGGCGCTTGAGCGGTGAGCGGCCTGCAGACTCGATCTCGATGAGCTTGTTTGCCTCGAGTGCGTCCAGAAACTCGTCGAAACGATCGAGGCGCGTCGGCATGGGGAGCTACAAAATATCAATTAACGCTTCGAATGCAGCGTCGGTGGCGCGTCGTCGGCGCCGTCGGAGCATATGTCGTGGCTCACAACCCGGTGACCTCGACGGGTAGCGGGCTGTCGCTCGTGGTTCCATCACCAAGCTCGCCGTCACCGTTCGAGCCCCAGCACGCGATCGATCCGCTCTGAAGCACGGCGCACGAGTGGTACGCCGCTCCCACCCCGAGCTCGATCGCGCTGGTGATGCCCTGCACCACCGCAGCGGTCGCGCGGGAGGTCCTCGTTCCGTCGCCGAGCGCGCCGACGGAGTTGTCGCCCCAACATTCGATCGTTCCCCCCGCGACGAGGACGCACGTGTGCAGCAACCCCGCCGAGACTGCCTGCGCGCACGCGATGCCGAAGGCCTTTGTCGGGCTCGGTCGATCGATCTTGGTTCCATCTCCTATCTGCCCGTACTGGTTGAAACCCCAGCAGCTCACGGTGCCGTCTTCGAAGCGCGCGCATGAGTGGCTTGCGCCCGCGGAGACCTCGAGCACACGTGTCACGTTTGTTACTTCGACGGGCACATCTCGATTTGTCTCGGTGCCGTCGCCGAGAGCGAAGGCCGCGTTGTTGCCCCAGCATGCGACCGCACCGTCCGCGAGCACCGAGCACACGTGAAACTGGCTCGCCGAGATGCTGGTCGTCGCGCTCAGACCCACGACGGGCATCGGCGACACGGCCTGATCCATCGTGCCGTCGCCGAGCTGCCCACTATCAGCCTCGCCGAAGCAGGACACCTCGCCGCCTTCGAAGAGGACGCAGGTGAAGTCGTCGCCGGCCGACACGCCGATTGCATCCGCGACGCCGGGGACGGCGACGGGCTGCAGCTGGTCGGCGGTGATCGACCCGAGACCGAGTGCTCCCATGTCATTGTCACCCCAGCAGCTCACGGTACCATTCACGAGCAACGCGCACGTGTGAGCGAATCCGGCGGCGATGGCACGCACGTTGGTGAGCCCGCGCACGGGCGCGCCGATGGACCGGCTCGCCGTCGTGCCATCGCCGAGCTGCCCGTGTTCGTTGCGCCCCCAGCAGCGGACCGTGCCGTCGCGCTCGACGAAGCAGGTGTGGTATTGGCCGATGGCAAGCGTAGGTGTCGCTGGGGCCGCGACGATGCACGGCCGCTTGTCGGACTGCGCGTCGTGGAGTGGGGGCACGTCGGCGCTTCCGGCATCGTGCTCGCTCAAGTCCGAGCGAGCCCCGCACGCCACGAACGGCGCACAGGCGGCCAGTCGGAGCCCGGCAAGAAAGCGCCGGGCCGAGAACATTCGATGCGAGGTCACGAGCTTCACGTGCAATCGTAGCGAGAATCGCGTCTGCGAGCGGATGAAGCGTGAGCGCTCTGAACCGCGAAGACTTTGATGGAGGCTCGCCCCATGCGAATGATCACGCCAATGCGGACGGTCATCCTCGGTCGCGAATTCGACGATGCGCTCAAGAAGGCGCTCGCGGATTTGTTGCAGCAGATGGGCGCGGTCGAGATTCGACACGAGCGCGGGCACGTGGGATCGCAAGACGTCGAGGTGCTCGAAGTCGCGATCGGCGAAGCGCACGTCGCCATCGAAGCCGAGACGTACATGGGGCTTTCGGTGACCGGCCCTGACGAGATCGTCGCGGAAATCGAACGTCGATTGTTTCGAAACTCGTAAGCCACGCGGTGGCGCGACTCGCCAAGCCGTGATCGCACGATGAGCGGCGAATCGCGCCGCACACGCGAATGGGTCGAGCAACGGCGCAATCGTCGTCGCTGCGCACGTGTGACGCTTTTCGCTACTTGCTTATCGAGACGCGCGGCTCCGATTTTCGCAGATCGTCACGGGCACGCGCCCCTATGGCGATAAAGGCCGGTGCACGAGCTGCTCCCGTAGTAGGTCTTCCCGTCGCAGCCGCAGAACGGACTCACGTCTTGCGTGCATGGCGAAATCGGGATGCACGTGATTTCAGTCGGGTCACACCCCGGGCCTTTGCAGGTGAAACCGGATGGGCACTCTCCAGTTGGGGAGCAGCGTCGGACCGTTTCTTTCTTGTCCGCGATTTCCTTGTTGTCCGACGGCTTCGAACACGACACGAGGAGTGTGAAAAGAAACGCGTACCTGAGCACAACCGTCGTCATGGCTTCGTCGAAGGTACGCATCGAGGAGACACTCTTACATGAAATGAAATTTGTTTCGGATCCCGCGGACAGAACCGGCATCAGAGGTCGGAGAGGGCGTAACGCTCTTCGATCACCGAGCGGTGCATTTTGAGCGTGGGTGTGTGGCGCGTTCATGGAACCAGAACGCGTGGAGCGGCACGCCTTCCACTAGAATGGCGGAATGGACGAGCGCGAAACGTACGGCCCCGCGTGGCGCCGGATGCGAAACCTGCTCCTCGCGAACGGCGTGCTCGGTCTCGCGTTCTTGTCGTCGATCGGGGTGGCCGTCGTTTTTCAGCGCGTGCTGCTCTTCATGCTCTGCGGCGTCTCGGTCATCCTCTTCATCGTCGCGAACGTGCGCCTGCTGGGTGTCGCGCGCATCTGCGGCATCCTTCTCCGCGAAGAGCTCTAACCTTGCTGGCACCGGATGCACGAACGGCATCAGCGTGGACTGCGCGTCCACGCCGCCCGAAGGACACGAGCGCGCGCGACGGATACACTCTCGAACGTGACCTCAGAGGAGAAGAAGGTAGTCGGCGCGCTCGTGGGGTGCGTGTTCATCGTCTCCGCGATCCTTGCCGTGCTCATGGCGTTCGCCACCGTGATGGCGGTTACGATGTCGCTTCTCACGAAAGACTCGACCAACCCCATCGGCCTCGCCGTCCTCACTGGGCTCACGAGCGCCGCGATCTGCGCGTTCTTCGTGATGGTGTCCAAGCGTCTCTACGCAGCATTGCGAGGACACGAGGTGCCGCATCTCATCCCGCCCGTGCTCGCGGTCCCGCTCGCTCTCGCGATCGGCGTGGGCGGTCTCGCGTCGATGATCGCATCCGCGCGCATGCGGTCCTACAGCGGAGCGGGCGCGTCGGGTGTCTTCATCGCATACGCCGTCGTGTCGATTTGGAGTTGGCTCACGAAGAGGCGCACATCGAACTAACGTCCAGTGTGTTCGCGGTGACTGCAGCCCCCCAACAACACGGCCGGCGCACGAGCGCGTCGTCTTGCGACTCGGTTAAGACGACGTTTACAATGGAGTTGGCGGTTCACGCTTCGAGTTGCCCGAGCGGTCACACGCTGCGCGCGAGCACGCGAGATGGCGCGATCTAGCCACGGCACGCGCGGTGCACCCATCCGGGCATGCGCGCCCTCATCGTTCTTCTCTTCGTCTTCGGCTCGGTGGGATGCCTGCACAACAACCAGAGCGAGTGGCTCAGCTCGGACGGAAGCGAGCAAACTTCCACGACGCCCCAAGCAGCTACCACTCACAGTAGCGGAGGCGGCGGCGCGTTCGGCAACTCGAACGGCTCGTGCATGTTCGACACGGACTGTCCGGGCGCAGAAGTCTGCTCGAGCGGCAGCTGTTCGTCCGCGCCGTCAGTGCCCGCGTCAACGGCGGGGACGGGTTGTGCGTTCGACAGCCAATGCGGGAGCGGAAGCTGCCAGTTCGGTCAATGCTCGCCTTTTCCGCAAAGCGGTTGCGCGTTCGATAGCCAATGCGGAACCGGGAGCTGCCAGTTCGGTCAGTGCTCGCCTTTCCCGCGATGAGACGGCGCATGTTCCATTACGCTAAAATCTCCGGGTGGTCGTCCCGCGTCGAATCGGTGAATGGACGCTCGTCACGCACACGACGTTCGCGCCCGGACACGAGCTCGCGCGCCCCGGGCTCGAGCCGGACTCCGCGCCATCCATCGTGGTGTCGGAGGGTCGATCGCACGAAGGCCTCGATCAATGGCCCTCGTACGACGGGCCGCGTCTCGCGCGACGGCGCGCCGTGATTCAGGACGACGGCGTTTGGGTCGTGCTCGAGGACGTCGGCTTGGCGACTTCGTTCGTCGAGTTCCCGCGGGTCCTTCCCATCAGAATGGCATGGACGCTCGGACGCGCCATCGCGCGAGCGCTCGAAGACCTTCACGACGCGGGTTTCGTGATTGGTGGGCTCATGCCGTCGATCGTCTTCGTCGACCCGGAGGGCGACGTGAGCTTCGCGCCGCGCGTCCTCGCGTTTCGTCCCGCGTCCTTGCGCACGACCACACGCGAGGCGAACGTCGCGGTGCTCGCGCTCGAAAGAACCAACGCGGCCAAATTCGAAGAAGCATGCAAGACGACCCTCCTCGACCGTCTCCTCGGCGTTCCGAAAGCAGCGCCTGACGAGCCGTATCGATGTCCGAGCTGTGGCTCGCCGAAGGTGGCATACGAATACTTCGGCGAGTTCACGAAGCTGAAGTGCACGCGTTGCGGCCACGACGACACGGTCGACCTCGTCCAGCTCGCCGAGTGGCGTTGACCGTTTGCATCGATGAGACCCATCGCGCTTTCGATTGTGTTGTTTGCGTGCGGATCCGGCAGCGCGCCCGTCACTGCGCCCAACGCAAGCGCGTCGCGCTGGGCGCTCGTCGTGTCGTTCGGCAGCGCGTGCTGCGGGACGGATCAAAACGCGCGCGCGGCGCTCGACGCCATCGTCGCGAAGCACGCGGACGCGCGCACGGGTCACGTCTCGCACGATTGGGGAAAAGAAGGCGAGGTCGACGAGTGCTTCACGCTCGAGGCGCTCTCCGCCGACGAACGCGCGAAGATGTTGGCAGAGGTGCGCGCGAACGTCGTTCGCGAGCTCGTGACGATCGAGCCCGACTGTCACGCCGGACGGTGAGCTACGATGAGGTCGATGCGACGTCTCGCGCTGGCCGCGCTCACCGCTTCGTGCGTCTTCGTCACGCACGCGCGCGTCGCGTTCGCGGATGCGGCGCCCGCGCCGATCGTCTTGATGGCGGACACGGACGATGACGACGTCGACGGCCGCCCCGACGGCGAAGAAGACGCGCTCGGAAACGACGGACGCGCCGATCTCGTCGCGCTCGACGCATCGCTCGACGGCGCAACGCTTCGCGTGACGGGCGGCAACGGAAAGGTGCGCGTGTGGACCGGCGCTCGCATCGCGAACGTCTACGCCGCGAGCGGCGCGCGCGTCGCGCTCGGCTCGGCGTGGCAAGGCATCGCGCCCGGACGCGTCGATCTCGTCGCGAAGCTCAAGAACGGTCGCGACAAAACGATCGCGCTCGAGATCCGCGGAGTCGTCATGCGCGACGAGAGCGGAAAAAAAGTCGACCTCGCGAAGAGCCACGCGTCGCTCGAGAGGCTCCCGCCCACGCCCGCGTCGCCCGCGAACCCGCAAGACACCGATGCGCTCCACGCCATCCTCGAGGTCCCCGATGGATCGGACGCGCTCGACGCGACGATCGAATCGTACGGCGCGAGCGGCGTGAAGCTCGATGCGCTCCGCAGCATCGCGCTCGCGCCGACGACTTGCCCCGATCCGATCGCGGGCATTCACTGCCTCGAGACCGCGGCGCTGCGATTCGTCGTCGACGATGTCGACCGTGTCCATCCGCTCGTCGTCGATCGCTCGCTGCGCTCCGAAGTCGGCGGTGCGATCGTCGTGCGCTCCGGCGGACGCAAACAGGCGATTCGCGTGCTCGGTCCGCGCGCGAGCGACGTCGGACCCATCGGGAGATTTCGCGCGCGCGTGCGTACGTTCGTCCTCCGCGCGACCGCGGGCGGCGCGCCGTCCGTCGGTGGCAACGACGCGGGCGCCATCGCGATGATGCGCGCCGAGCTCGCGCTCGCATCGGCGACGTGGGGGCAATGCGGGATCAGCTTCGGTGAAGCGTCGAAGCTCGACGTCACCGTCATCGATCCACCGCCCAGGCACTTGCTCGCGATCGGCGACGATCTCGGGCTCCCCGCGAGCGGCGGAGAGGTGAAGCTTCGCGTCGACGGAAAAACGATCGACGTCGCGATCCAACGCGGTGCAAGCGTCGAGCGCGCCGCGCACGAGATCGCCGCCGCGATCACGCACGCGGGATTCGTCGTCACCATCTCGTCGAACGCGCGCATCGTCCCCGGCGCCGCCGCGAGCGTGGATCTGTCCGTGCGGCGCGCGAACGGCGCGCTCGCGTCGATGGAAGCGACGCGCTCGCCCACGACCGACGCGACGCTCGCCGTGCGCATCGGCGCCGTCGATCCCGCGAACGGCATCGAGCACTTCGGCGACATGGACTCGATGGCCGGCACGCTCGAAGAGCGCACGCTCGTCAAAGCGATCGACGATCGCGATCCGACGACGGTCGATCTCGTCGTCGTCCCATACTTCGCGGGCAGCGGCCGCATCGGCGAGTCGTTCATCACGGGCGAGTCACCGAGCATGCGCAACGTCGTCCTGATGGATCGCGGAGGCATCCGCGCGCGCCGCTCGAGCTTCACGCTCGCGCACGAAATCGGCCACGTCCTCCTCGAAGCGCCCGGTCATCCCGACGACTACGCGATCGACACGCCGACGCTCTTGATGGACTCGGACGCATCCGACGCCTCGCCGTTCGGCCCGCGCCGCCTGACGGTTGCAGAATGCACGCGAGTGATTCGGCAGTCGGGACCGACGTCGAGGACGCCGCTGCTCACGCCGTGGCCGCTGACGCCGATTAGTTTGCGGTGATGTCTCCGTCTCCGCTACGGAACGAAGATCTCTCGAAGGTCCGTCCCGCCCGCATACGCGTAGCTCACGAACGCATCGAACCCGTACACGACGACTCCAACGGGCTCGTCCGCTTGCACGTGGTGCGTTCCGTCGTTTTGTTTTCCCGACAGCACGTTGTCGGGCGGGTTTTTGCTGGGATCGATGATCGGAAACGACAGCTGACATCGGTATGCGAGGTACGCGGGATTCGGTGAGCCGCGCTCCTGCGCCGTCTGGCCGTCGCCCGGCGCGATGTCGCACGTCGATGCGTCGAGCAAGAGCCCATCGAGATAAACGTGCGCGTCGCTCGGCGCGGAGATGACGAGAAAGTCGAAATTGTATTTGTCCGGCGTGAGCAGCACGTAGTCCGCGCGCCACTGCTCGACGGGCGACACGTACGTGATGCTCGGATCGCCGCCGGGCAAGCCGTTCGGCACGCCCGCCGCGAACTGACTCGCTTGCACGTCCATCACGATCGCGGGCTGCGATGCCGCGAGCAAAAAATCCTGATGCGCGACGAGCACCGCGTCTTGTCCTTGTTGGAGATCGAACGCGGCGTATGGCGCGGGCATCGTCGTCGTGACGTGCGTCGTTCCCGACGCGACCGCGAGCACGCGGTAATACTCCGGCTCGTCGATCGCGCCGATGTCCGCGCCCGCCGCGAGGACGACCTTCGTCCGGCTCGGCATGCGCGAGAGCGCGTACTTCTTTCCGACGGTGTGCACGGGCGGAAGTTGATCCTCGAGATGGTCTGCGCAACAAAAGCGGTCCGCGATCGTCGTGTAAGACGGCGCGTCCGACGCTTCGCTACCCGGGAACACGGCGATCGCGTTGTCGGACGAGATCTTCGTCCCCGTGAAGTCTCCGTCGAACTCGCCCGACTCGAGGTTGAGCACCTCGAACGGTTGCAGCGTGATGTCCGTGCTCGCGCCTTGCGCGATGCCGCTCGTCAGCGGCCCGCCCGGGATGATGCGCGCCGTCGTCTCGACGTGAACGTGCGTGTCCGGACGCGTCGCGACGATCGCGATGAACGCGCGCAGATCCAAGCCGAAGTTCTGCGACGGGATCTCGCTCGTCGCGATCGTCTGCGGCCAACCATCGACGACGTACGAAGAGCCGCCCGTGGTCGCGGTGAGCGCCGAGACGGGAAGGAGCTGCGAGGCGTCGTTCGAGAACACGTTCACGTTCTCGAGCGGGTTGAACTGATAAGCGACGATGGGCATCGATGCGCGCACGCGATACGCGTGTCGCGTGAGCGCCGTCCCGCTTCCAGTGTTGAACTCGCCGCTCGGCGAACCGTCGACCTCGCGCGGGCCGAGCTTGAACACCTCGAGGCTCCCCGCGGGGATGGTCGCGGTCGCGACGACGCGCAGATTCTGGGGCTGCCCGACGTCGGCGTCGTCCTCGTCGATGGTCACGTTCGACGCGACGTCGGGTTGCGCGTTCGAGATGACGATGGCGTATTGCTGTGCGGCCGCGTTGAGCGCCGCGTCGATGACGGCGTTGTCGAGATCCGCCGCCCAATATTCGCACCCGACGTTCGAGTGCTGTTGATCGGCGAGCTGACACAGGTTCGCGCACGCGCCGCCTCGACACGCGAGCCCTTTTGTCGTGTCGCACGTGTCGCCCAAATCGTATCCGCTCCCGTCGGCTTTGCAGACCTCGGCGACTTGTCCCGAGCACGCGCCGCTCCCGGGCACGCACGGCGCGCACGCTTGCAGCGTCTGCGCGCACGCGAGGCTCTTCTTTCCGCAATCGTCGAGCACGTCGTACCCGGTTTGATCCGCAAGGCACTTCTCGAGCACGCTCCCGTTGCATGCGACGTCGCCCGCCGTGCACTCGGGCGCGGGCGGCGGTGCGGGAACGTCGCGGTACGCGGGATCGAATCGACACGCCGCGATCGCGAGCGCTGCGAGCATCACACGCGCGCGCATCGTCAGTAGGCGCCGCTCAACGAATCGAACGCGTAGGCATTCCACGCCGTGGTCGCGAGCTGTCCCGAGCGAAGCGACGCGTAGGAAAATCCGTCGAGCTTCGCTGCGTAGATCTGCGTCGTGATCGCGCCGTGCTTGAGCGCGAGAGCCGAATCGATCGCCGCGAGATCGGGCAGCGTGAACGACGTCTCGCCCGGGCTCACGATGCTCCACGTGACGAGCCCGCCGCCCGACTCCACGTACGCGACGACGAGATCCACCGGCGCGCTCTCCGTGAAGCTCACCGTCTTGCCATCCCACTGCCCGAGCCCCGGCGTCGACAAAATCGGCACGGGCAAAAATCCAGTGAGCGCCACTGGATCGTTCGCGTCGTTGGTCGTCACGCCTGCCATCACCGATCCAGGCGCTTGCATGTTGGGTCCCGTCGCGGCCGACGCCGACATCACGTACGACTCGCCCGTCAGCGCGTTGACGAGCGCGGGCACGCCGACGAACGACAGCGTCGCCGAGGTCGGCAGCGGCGTGACCTGATCGCCGTTCGGAAACACACCGTACAGATTCAGCCCGACGCTCACCGCGACTTGCGTCTCGAGCCGGTTGGGCCCGCGATACGTCGTGGGCGGCGGAGTCGGCGTCACCTTCACCGCGTGGTCGAGCACGAGATCCATCTTGATGTCGACGTGCGTCGTCTCGGACTTCGGCAAGATCGGCACGCCGCGCGTCACGCCCATCGCGTACGGCATGAAGCTCCCCGGGACCTTCGTGTCTTCGATTCCCGCGAGCGCGTAGAGCGTCGCGTTGCCCGGGATGCCGGTGAACGAGTAGCCGTAACCGAGATTGCCGGGCGATTGCTCCGTCGTCGCGGTGCTCGGATCGGGTTGGTAATATTTCTGGAGCGCGTAGGTCGTCGCGACGAACACGTACGCCGCGCGCCTTTCGGTGTTGCCTAGCGCCTTGGGCACGCCGGACCAATCTCCGCGCGTCTGAAACTCGATGCCCGACGGAAAAATCAATTCGCCCGACGCGGTGCCCGTGTCTTGCGGCGTCCCGCTGATCGATTGCGGATCGCCGCTCGCGCACGACACGTCGAGGACCGGGCTCAGATACGCGGTCACCGTGTCGACGGGATCGTCGACGAACGTGAGCGGCTGATGACATTTCTCCGCCGCGGTCACCGTGACTTTTCCGGTGAGCGATGCATCGCTGAACGTCGCCGCGCCCGACTTGTCCGTCTTCGCGACGAGGTTGCCGGTGCTCGTCGTTGCGATCGCCGTCGCGTTCGGAATCGCGAAACCCGTCCACCCGTCGAGGATGAGGACGGTGAGCTTGCCGTTGAGCGCGCCGCCCGTGAGCCCGCCGCGATACCCATCGGGCGAGTCGCTGTACGTGAACGCTTCGCGCGCTTGCACCGTCGACGTGTCTTGCGCGGTGACGACGACGTCCTTCGCGCCGGGCGTGTCCGCGGGAGTCGTGCAGAAGAGGTGGGTCGCATCGACGACTTGCACGCTGGTGCAGTCGAGCCCATCGACTGTTACCGAGGTACCTTGGGACCAAGTTGTCCCGCTACCAAGAATCGCGAGGCGCGTTCCGCCGGTCGTCGCGCCGGTCGTGGGCGTGAGCGCGATGGCGTCGTAGAGGAACCCTTGCGGGAGCGTGCGCTCTTCCGCGGTGGAGTCGTTTCGCACCTTCACGTCGGCGAGACCCGGCGCGCCCGGCGGCGTCGTGATCGCCGCGCGCGTGGGATCGCTCGCGAAGACGTCGCTCGAAGGCACCTCCACGCCGCCGACCCAAACGCGCAGCGTCGACGTGAATCCTTTTCCCGCGATCACCGTGCGCGTGCCGCCCGTGAACGGCCCGTGAGAAGGCGTGAGCCCCGCGATGGCAAACGGATCGCCGAGATCGACGTCGAGCTTGCCCGAGTCTCCGCCGTTCAAGTTGTTGTTCGGCGGCGGCCCCGCATCGTCTTGCGGAATGAGCTCGTGCGTCGGCAAACACGCGCCGACGACGAACAGTACGCACCACCAGAGCCGCATGCCGCAAGCATACTGGGCTTTGGGCTTTAGGCTTTAGGCTTTGGGAAGAAAAAAGCCTTCTCGCTCTGGCCAAAGCCAAAGCCCAAAGCCCACTAAAAGAAGTTTCCGATCGTGAACTCGAAGTCGTACGGCTGCTCGTAGGGCAGGCGGTACAGCGGGAAACCCCACTCGAAACGCAGCGGGCCGAGGGGCGAGAACCAGCGGATGCCGACGCCCGTCGACGTTCGGAGGAGCGCGAGGCTTGCGGCGGTGAAGCACGGTTGAATGAGCGGATCGAGCTGCGGCGCGGGCGTCGTGCGGCAGAATTGTTGCTCCGTGTTCCACGCGTTGCCGGCATCGAAGAACACGACGCCGCGGATTCCAACTTTGTCCAAGATCGGAAACTCGAGCTCGAGGTTCATGAACCCTTCGAGGTTTCCGCCGATGGGCGACCCGTTCGGAATCGGAGGCGAGTTCGGATCGAGCGATTGATTGAGCGGCAAGCGCGGTCCGATCGATCGCAAGAGGAACCCGCGCACGTCGAGGATGCCGCCGAGGAAGAAGCGCTGATAAATCGGAACGCCGTTCGGCGACGGCGACGAGATGTAACCGAGCTCGGTGTTCAGCTTGAGGACGAACCCGCTTCCCGGTTGTCCCGGCGACGCCCCGCCGAGCAAATAGTAGAAGCGCCCGACGAAGCGGTGACGCCAGTACTCGACCTCGCTGCCGAACGTCGCGCTTGCGAGCTCGGTCGACAGTTGGATGTACACACCCGACGTCGGAAAGAGCCTGTTGTCGCGCGTGTCGAGAACGAGCGTCGGGCGCAGCGACACCGTGAGGCCCGCGTTGAACAAATTCGCGAGCGGCAATTTTTGGAACAAGCCCGCGTATGCGGTGTTGGCCGCGCCGAACGCGCCAAAGAACGTCTGCGTGCTCGTGTCGACCGTGTCCTCTTCGACCGTTCCCGTGAGCGACAAGCGAAGCCACGGCTGCACGAGCGCGTAACCGAACGTGAGCGATCCACCGAGCGAGCGCCGCGCGAAGCTCGGGAAGATGTAGAGCTGGTCGTACGCCTCTGCGCTCATCGACCAGTCCGTGTCGAAGAAGTACGGCTCGAAATAACGAAGGCTGATGATCTGACGAAGCCCCGAGACCTGCGCTTGGAGCGCGAGCGAAGTTCCGTTGCCGAACAAGTTCGCTTGCTGCACCTGCGCCGTCGCGATGAAGCTCTCGATCGAGCTGAAGCCCGCGCCGATCTGGAACGTGCCCGTCGGACGCTCGCCGATCTCGAAGTAGATGTTCACCTTGTCGGGCGACGAGCCGACCTCTTTCGTCACGTCGACGCGCTCGAAGTAACCGAGCGCCATGACGCGCTTGCGCGAGATCTCGACGCCGGTCTCCGAGTAGAGCTCGCCCTCTTGAATCTCGAGCTCGCGGCGAATGACTTTGTCGCGCGTCTTCGTGTTGCCTTTGATCTCGATGCGCTCGATCCGCACGGGAGGACCCCGGTGAATCGGGATGATGATGTCGACCTGCGCGTTCGGCGCGTCGACCTCGGTCTCGGGCTCCGCTTCGACGGTGTAATAACCGGCGTCTTTGTAGAGCGTGCGAACCGCCTCGAGATCTTTCACGACCTCGGCGCGATTGAACCAATCGCCCGAGTGCCCGCGCACCATCTCGCGGAGCTTCTTGCGTCCGCCGAGCGGCTCGACTTCTTTTCCGTCGTTGTCCTTCTCGTAGACTTTGAGCTGGCGAATTTTGAAGCGCGGGCCCTCGTGGATCAAAATCGTGATCTCGATGCCTTCGCGATCGGTGGTGAGCATCACGCGCGGCGTGCCCACCTGCACGTTCATGTACCCTTTGTCGTAGTAGAGCGCGTTGATGAGGAGGATGTCGCGCTCGAGGACGTCTTGCTTGTACGAGCCGCCGCTTCCGAAATCGAAGAAGCTGCCGTTGCCCGTCTGCATGACCTCGCGAAGATCCGAGTCGGAGAGGTGCTCATTGCCGATGAACGTCACGCGGCGCACGGTGACTTCTTTGTGCTCGACGATCTTGAAGCGAACGATGACCTCGTTCTCGCGCTGTTGATCGAGGACCTTGTCGACGTCGGCGAGGAAGTAACCTTTCTCCGCGTACGCGTCCTTGATCTTCTGCACCGAGCGGCGCACCGCGGGCAGGTTCAAGATTTGGTTCGGCTTCACCTCGATGATTTCGGTGAGCTTGTCGTTGTCGAGCTCTTCGTTGCCTTCGAACTCGACGCCCTTCACGTTCGGGCGCTCGGTGACTTTGATGCGAAGGCGCACGCCGCGCGACACCTGCGCGAGATCGACTTGGACGTCTTCGAAAAATCCGGAGTCCCAGAGCGAGCGCACGTCGGCGGCGAGCGATTCGACCTTGAACGGCTGGCCGATTTTTTCCTTCACGTACGACATGACGTCGTCGGTCGCGATGCGGCGGTTGTCTTCGATTTCGATGCCGACGATCGGATCGCCCTCCGCCTTTTCCGCGGGGGTCTGCGGCATGTTGAGCGTCGCGGGAGGAGGCTGCGGTGGGGTGGTCGTTGCGACGGCTGCGTCACTTGCGCCCGCGTCGCTCCCGTGCGCAGAGGCACCCGCGTCACCCGCCGCATGCGCCACGCGCGCGAGAAACAAAAACACCAACGCGACGAGCAAGCCGCAAGGCACGCCAAGCTTACGTAAGGTCGCGGAGGAGCGATGAAATCGGGTCAAGAACGCGTACGCTCGTAGCTCACCTTCAAGGTGACGGTCAACGACAGGTTCCTACCGGCCGCCGCGCGCAACGCGGCTCGAGCGTGATTTGTTCCCGAACCAAATCACGCCGCTCGCGAGAATGGCGGCTGGTAAGAGCAACATGCCCGCTCGAGTCGAGTGCGTGCGGTCTGCGATCGCCCCGACGAGAGGCGGGCTCCACAAATCGCCGAGCGCGTGGATCGCGAACGTGCTGAACGCCATCGCGCTCGCGCGTAAATGCAAAGGTACCGCTTGCAAGATCGCTGTGTTGATGGGTGACGTGGAGAGAAAGAGCGCGGCCTCGCACGCGGCGATGAATGCGAAGAATGGAAGCGGCGAGGGCGACATGATGCACATGAACGCGAGAGGCGCGGCGATCAGCGCCGAGATCCCACAGAGCCTCAAGTGCGAAGACGCGGCCTCGCCGCGCTCGAGCCCGCGCGCGCGCCGATCCGCCCACGCGCCACCGAGCCCCGTCCCGACGAAGCCGGCGGCGACGAGGATCAAACCGAACAAGTAGTTCGCGCGATCGAGCTCCATCGCGTAGCGCTTGTGGATGTATTTGGGCGCCCAGTGCGCGAACCCGCCGAGCGCGAACGTCTGCGCGCAATAGCCGAGCACGGCGCGCGCGTACGTCTTCTCGCGAAGCAGCGGCGCGAGCATCGCGAAGATGGGCGGACGTTTCGTCGTCGTGTCGGCTTTTCGCGGATCGACGATCAAGAGACACGACAGCGCGAGCACGGCACCGGGAATGCCCGCCGCGTAAAACGCGCCTCGCCACGTGAAATGCTTTTCGAGAAATCCGCCGAGCAAATATCCGAGCGCCGATCCGATCGGGATCGCGAGATAAAAGACGGCGAGCTTCTTTCCTTTCTCGTTCGCGGGCGTCATCTCGTCGATGATCGTCGGTGCGACCGCCGCGTAGCTCGCCTCGCCGACACCGACGAGCGCGCGCGCGCCGAGCATCGAGACGAACCCGTGCGCGTGCCCGGAGAGATACGTCGCGACGCTCCAGATCAAAACGCCGATGGTCATCATCCGCGTGCCGAGGCGCGGCGCGCGATCCGCGATCGTTCCGAAGAGAGGGCTCGTCGCGAAGTACCCGACGAGAAATGCCGTCGCGAGCGCGCCGCCTTGAAGCTCGTCGAGGACGAGATCGTCCTGCACGCGCGTGAGCACCGCCGCGAGCACGGTGCGATCCATGTAGTTGAGGAGATTGAGGCCTGTGAGGATCGCGAGGATCAGGGCCGGGCGGCGAATCACGGGGCGGGAGTATGCCTACGTTGGGGCTCACGCTGGTTTGTTTCGCTTCGCGAAACTGGTTTGGCGGTGGAGGTGTTGTGCGGGTGACCACGCCCTCCAAGACTCGCGCTCGTCGCTGCGCTCCTCGGCGCTCGGCCCTTGGCCACGCGCTTCGCGCGGGCCTGCAGGCTTGTCTTGTCTCATCACGATTCGCGGAGCGAATCGTGAGGATGGCGCGCTGGAAGGGTGAGCTTGCTTGACATGCGTTCACTGAACGGGATAGGCGTAAAATCAATGGCTGAAAAACCGGCACGGCGAACGACGGCGGAGGCGATGGGCGCAAAACAGCGCGAGATCTCCGTCTCCGAGTTCTTCACCAAGAACCGCCACCTCCTCGGCTTCGACAATCCAGCGAAGGCGCTCCTCACCACTGTTAAGGAGGCGGTCGACAACTCGCTCGACGCTTGTGAGGAAGCCGGCATTCTTCCGGAGCTGCTCATCGAGATCATCGAGCTTCCGGTCTCCGCGACGCTCCTCGGCGGCGGCGGCGGCGCACCCGCAGAAGGCGAGTCGAAGAAGGTCATCCCCGAGTCGCGCTTCCGCGTGATCATCGAGGACAACGGCCCGGGCATCGTCAAACCGCAGATCCCGGAAAATCTTCGCGAAGCTTTTGTACGGGTCGAAGTTTCACCGCCTGCGTCAGTCGCGCGGGCAGCAAGGCATCGGAATTTCGGCGGCGGGTTTGTACGCGCAGCTGACGACGGGCAAGCCCATCGTCATCACGTCGAAGACGGGCAAAGGCCGTCCCGCGTTTCGCATGGGCATCCGCCTCGACACGAAGCGCAACCAACCCGACATCGTCAAAGAAGAACAAGTCGAGTGGGAGCGCGATCACGGCACGCGCGTCGAGATGGAGCTCGTCGCGGCGTACCGCGGCGGGCGCACGGGCGTGCAGGAGTATCTCGAGCAGACCGCGGTCGCGAACCCGCACCTCGGTCTCGAGTTTCGCCCGCCGAAGGGCGAGCCGCTTCTCTTTCCGCGCGTGAGCGACGAGCTCCCGCGCGAGCCGCAAGAAATCAAACCGCACCCGCACGGCGTCGAGCTCGGCATGCTCCTCTCGATGCTGCAGGACTCGCCCGGCAAATCGGTGAAGCAAGTCCTCGTCAACGATTTCTCGCGCGTGAGCCCGCAAGTCGCAGACGAAATCTGCAAGCTCGCGAGCGTGAAGCCGAACATGAAAGCCGTCGACGTGCACGGCGACGTGATCGATCGCCTGCACCGCGCGCTCGGCCAAGTGAAGGTGATGGCGCCGCCCGCGACGAGCGTCGTGCCGATCGGCGAAGAGCTCTTGATCGAAGGCTTGAAGCGTCGCTTTCCCGCCGCCGAGTTCTACATTTCGACGACGCGTCCGCCGAGCGTGTATCGAGGCAATCCGTTCGTCGTCGAAGTCGGGCTCGCGTATGGCGGAGATCTCCCCGGCGACGAGCCCGCCGAGATCATGCGCTTCGCGAACCGCGTGCCGCTCCAATACCAACCGAAGGCGTGCGCGATTTCGGAGAGCGTCTACGACACGAACTGGAAGTCGTACAACTTGCCGCAACCGAAAGGCTCGCTCCCCGTCGGCCCGCTCGCGATCGCGGTTCACCTCGCGAGCGTGTGGGTCCCGTTCACGAGCGAAGCCAAGGAAGCGGTCGCGCATTACGACGAGCTGCTCCGCGAGATGAAGCTCGCGCTCCAAGAGTGCGGCCGCAAGCTCGGCACGCATTTGCGCGCGCGCGAGAAGGCGCTCGGCGAGCAAAAACGTTTGTCGATCTTCCAGCGTTACATCCCGGAGGTCGCGAACGCGATGGGCGAGATCCTCGGCGCGGATAAAGAGAAGATCGAGAAGAGCTTCTACAAAGCGCTCCCGAATTTCGTGAAGGTCGAAGGCGAGGACGACGGCGGTTCGACGCCGCCGCCTCCACCGGAAGCCGCCGCGGCAGAGGTCGCTCCCGCGAAAGCGGCCCCTGCCGCTCCGAAGACGAAAAAGAAACCCGCGAAGCAGCCTCCGCCCTCGAAGAAAAAACGCGGCGAGCAGCTCACGCTCCTTCACTGAGAGATCGAGAACACGATGGCAGCGAAGAAAAAATCATCGTCGACGTCGACCGGTCGCGCGACCACGCAACAGACCGACGAAAAAACGCTCTCGAAAATCGGCAAGCTCGCTCAAGAGGCGCTGCGCGTCGTCCAGAAGGGTCAAAACCCCACGTTCGAAATTCGCGTGCGCGCGCTCTCGAACGTCTCGTTCAACGAGAAGAAACGCATCATCGAGCTCGGTGACAAAACGCAATCGCGCGAGTTTTTCAATACCGCGATGGCGCGCAAGTTCATGCAGACGATGCTGGTCGCGAACGGATGCAAGTCGCTCATCAACGCCGGCAAGACGATCAGCATCCGTCAGATGTACTACCTGCAGAAACACACCATCAAAGGCTCGAACGAGAACACGTTCGACGAACAGAACGAGAGCGATCCGATCATCGAGGATCTCGAGGTCGCCTCGGACGCATTGCGCGAAGAGCTCCACCTGTTCGCTGCGCGCAAAGGTTCGATGGTCGGCAATCTCACGATCAACGACTCGGGCGACGACATCGATCTCTCGCGCCTCGGAAGCGGTGGGTGGTCCATCCCGAGCATCTGCGAGCCCAGTGTCATCAAGTTCGTGCGCAACAAGGCCGAGTACGTTCTCTATGTCGAGAAGGAAGCGATCTTCAATCGCTTCAACGAGGACAAATTCTGGAAGCAACACAACTGCATTTTGATGACGAGCGGCGGCCAAGCGACGCGCGGCACGCGTCGGTTGCTGCAACGTCTTGCGAACGAGCTCAAGCTGCCCGTGTTCGTGGTCGTCGATAACGATCCTTGGGGCCTTTACATTTATTCCGTCCTCAAGCAGGGCTCGATCTCGCTCGCGTACGAGTCGATGCGACTCGCCGTTCCGGGCGTGCGCTTTCTCGGAATGAGCGCGCTCGACTACAAAAAGTTCAAGCTCACGGACGCCGTCGAAATCAAATTGAGCGACAAGGACATCTCACGCGCCAAAGAGATGAAGGCCTACCCATGGTTCGCCGACAAGAAATGGCAACGCGAGATCGACGCGACGCTCGAGAATGGTTTCAAGATGGAAGTCGACAGCTTCATCACCAAAGGTGTGAGCTTCATCACCGAAGAGTACTTGCCCAAGAAGCTGCGCGATCGCGACTGGCTTCAGTGAAGTTGCGGCGGAGAATTTCTTCGGGGGTGGAAACCCGCGGCGTGTCGCGAGATTTTTCGCGTGACGTTGCGATTGGATCTGCATGGATCCACGCAGAATTTAGGCATGATCGTCGGGCGAGCGTGCTCTCCGTGATGTAAAAGACAGCGATGCGGTTCGGTGCTCTTTCTTCGGGTGCGCTCGCGGTGTTCGTCGCCGCGTGCGCGGGTCACAACGGCAGCGGCTTCGGAGCAGACGGCGGAGCGGACGGCGGCGGCGACGACGGCAGCGTGTGCAGCGGCTTCAGCTGCAACAACTTCGACGGCGGCTTCAACGGCGACGGCGGCACCCAAGGTTGCACCCCTGATCCCGGAAACTTCGACGTGCCGGGCAACGGCTGCGACGACGACGGCGACGGCACCATCGACAACCCGCCCGGAGATTGCGACGGCGCGCTCGCGCTCGGCGGCCCCGCGGGCGACATGGCGAAAGCGCTCGGCCTCTGCAAGCTCGCATCCGGCGGCGGTTGGGGCGTCGTCTCCGCGACGTACACGAAGGGCTACAACACGAACACCGCGCCAGGCAGCGCGAACCAACACGCCATCCTCAAGAAATACGGCAGCAAGATCGTTCCGCGCCAAGGCTCGGCGTTCGGCGTGCTCTCGTCGGGTTGGGCCACGGAATACGATCAGTGCAACGGTGCGAACGGCGTCTTCAAAGGCGGCTGCCCGATGGATTTGAACGACCTCGGCTCCGTCGCGCCACCGGGATATCCGAAGAAGGTCAACAACTGCACGCCCGCGACCGACGTGCACGACGCGTCCGCGCTCATCTTGAAGATCAAAGTTCCGAACAACGCGAAGGGCTTCTCCTTCGACTTCGACTTCTGGTCCGGCGAGTGGCCCGAGTGGGTCTGCACGACGTTCAACGACTCGTTCGTCGCGTGGCTCACGTCGACCGCGTTCAGCGGCAAGGGCGGCGACTTCAACATCTCATACGATCCGAACGGCAACCCGATCAACGTGAACAACTCGTTCTTCCAGGCGTGCTCGCCCGCGAACGCGACGGTCGGCTGTCTCGGCACGCAATCGACGGACAAGTGCAGCCTCGGAAACGGCGAGCTCCAAGGAACGGGCTTCTACGATCCGGGCTCGAACTGCAGCCAAAACGACTCCGGCGGCGGCGCCACGAGCTGGCTCACGACCCAAGCGCCCGTGTCGCCCGGCGAGACCATCACCCTCCAACTCATCATCTGGGATACGGGCGATCAGGCTTACGATTCCAACGTCATTCTCGACAATTGGCAGTGGACGGCGACGACGACGAGCGTGGGTACGCATCCCGTCAACTGACCAAAAAAGGTGACGGACGGGTCGGGTTCCGGCCATTCTTGTACGGGAGAGGTCGACCATGCGCTCGATGCACATTTTCTCGTTTGCCGCGCTTGTCGTGGTGGCGTGTGGGGGAAACAAGTTCCAGACGTTCGACGACGCGGGCAACCCCGATGGCGGCGTCGACGGGACCGAACCGCCTCCGGGCGATGGCGGCTGTCCATTCTGCGGCGTCGACGCATCCGGTGATGGATCGACCACGGGCGGGTGCAACCCGAACCCGGCGAACTTCGACGTGCCGGGCAACAACTGCGACGACGACGGCGACGGCATCGTCGACAACCCGCAGGGCATGTGTGACACGGGCCTCCCCACCGCGTCGCCGACGGCCGCGCAGCTCGCGAAGGCGATAGGCATTTGTCCGAACAAGGGCGATACCTGGGGCGTCACCTCGGCGGCGTACTCGCAGGGCTACAACAGCAACGCGGCGCCCTTGGCGCAGCAATATGGAACGAGCGCGACGTTCGGAACGAACGTGAAAGCGCGTCAAGGAAACGTGCTCGGCATTCTGTCGAGCGGCGTCGCCGCAGCGCAGGACTGCAACGGCGGAGTGTTCAAAGGAAACGTCTGCACGACGACGGGTCAAGGCGCGGCGCCGCCGGGATATCCGAAGCCCTCCGTCATCAACCAGACGAGCTGCCCAGTCAGCTCGGTCGCGAACGATGTCGTCAACGTCGTGCTCAAGGTCCAAGTGCCGGCGAACGCGAAGGGGTTCTCGTTCGACTTCAGCTTCTACTCGGGCGAATGGCCCGAGTACGAGTGCACGACGTTCAACGATTCGTTCGTCACGTGGCTGACGTCTTCGGCGTTCAAAGGCAAGACTGTCCAGAACCAACCAACCGACTTCAACATCTCGTTCGATCCGACGGGCAACCCGATCAACGTGAACAACAGCTTCTTCGAGGTGTGCTCGCCCGCCGGATTGAAGTGCTCGAACATGCCGGTCGCATCGACGTGCAAGCTCACGAACAGCGAGCTCCAAGGCACCGGCTTCTACAGCCCCGGAACCTATTGCGGTCTCCAAGCGGACTCGGGCGGCGGCGCGACGGGTTGGCTCACGACGCAGGCACCGGTGACGCCGGGCGAGACGATCACGATTCAGTTCATGGTGTGGAACACCGGCGACGAAGCGTTCGACTCGAGCGTCCTCCTCGACAACTGGCAGTGGGTTGCGACCGACACGACCGTGAGCACGTCGCGTCCGCCCAACTGAGCCGAGGCGAACGGGCCCACACGACCACGCGCGCCGCTCCACGTTGTCCCATCGAGATGACGCGCAACCTGATGAATTCCCTATTTTTATTGGGGTGGCGCATCGCGTGCTAGCTTCGTCGTGCCGATGCGCCGATTGCTCCCAATCATCCTCTTGATCGGCGGCGTGGCGTGCCGCCACGAGGCCGCTGCCGCCGAAAACGCGGAGGCTCCGCCCGGTCAAGCGTGGCTCACCGACGCGCAGATTCGCGACGCGAAGATCGTCATCGAGCCCGTCGACGAACAAGACACCGACGACACGATCCTCACGAGCGGAAAGGTCGTCTTCGACGACACGCGCGTCGCGCACGTCGTCTCGCCCGTCAACGGTCGCATCACGCGCATCGACGCCGCGCTCGGCGAGCGCGTGAAGAAGGGCTCGCCGCTCGCGATCATCGACTCGCCCGACATCGGCATCGCGTCGAGCGACGTAGGCAAGGCGATGGCGGATTTCACCGCCGCCGAGCACGACTACCACCGCAAAAAAGATCTCTTCGATCAGCACGCAGTGTCGCAAGCAGACTTCGAGCAATCGCAAGACAACTACGCAAAGGCGAAAGCGGAGCTCGATCGCGCGCGGCAGAAGCTCGCAACGCTCCACGGCGGCGGCGGTGGACAAGTCACGCAGGGCTTCGCGCTGACGGCGCCGATCGACGGCGAGGTCATCTCGCGCGCCGTGTCGCCCGGCGTCGAGGTGCAAGGTCAGTACGGCGGCGGGCAGGCCATCGAGCTCTTCACGATTGGCGAGCTCGATCGCGTGTGGGTGCTCGCGGACGTCTACGAAATGGATCTCGCGCGCGTGCGCGTCGGCTCGCCGGTCAAGGTGAAGATCGTCGCGTACAAAGACAAAGTCTTCGAGAGCAAGCTCGACTGGGTCGCGGGCAAGCTCGACGAGTCCACGCGCACGATCCAAGTGCGTTGCACGTTCGACAACGCCGATCGCCTGCTCAAGCCCGGCATGTACGCGACGGTGTCGATCTCCGTCGACGAGAAGAAGACGCTCGCGCTTCCGCACGACGCGATCGTGCGCATGGGCGATCAAACGGTGGTGTTCGTCGAAGTGGGAAAAACGCCCGACGGACGCGTGAAGTTCGAGCGCCGTCCGGTATCGGTCGACGAAGGCGAGGGGAGCAAGTGGGTGCCGGTCGATCACGGGATCGAAAAGGGCGCGCATGTCGTCGTGTCGGGCGGGATCCTCCTCTCCGGAATGATGTAGCGCGATGATTCAGAAGCTCGTCGCGATGGCGCTTCGCATGCCCATCGTGGTGCTCGTTTGCACCGCGGTGGTCATCGGGTGCGGCCTCTTCGCGTACAGCGATCTCGACATCGAGGCGTATCCGAATCCCGTTCCGCCGCTCGTCGAGGTGATCACGCAGCCCGAAGGTTGGAGCGCGGAAGAAGTCGAGCGCTACGTCACGGTGCCGCTCGAGGTCGGTCTCTCCGGCATGCCGGGACTCGACCACGTGCGCTCGCAATCGCTGTTCGGGCTCTCCGACATCAAGTGCTACTTCAAATGGGGAACGAAGTACGCCGAGGCGCGCCAAGAGGTCATCAACCGGCTCGGCTTCATCCAAATGCCGAAGGGCGTGCAGCCGCAGCTCTCGCCGTGGAACGCGATCGGCGAAGTGTATCGCTACCAAGTCGTCGGTGAGGGTTATCGCCTGCGCGATTTGAAGACCGCGCAAGATTGGATCCTCGAGCGTCAATTCCGGCAGGTCCCCGGCGTCATCGACGTGACGAGCTTCGGCGGAGAGACGCAGCAGTTCCAAGTCAGCGTCGATCCGTATCGATTGCGCGGACACTCTGTGTCGCTCACGCAGCTGATGGACGCCATCGGCAAGGCGAACGAGAACGTCGGCGGGCAGCGGCTCGTCATCGGCGAGCAGAGCTACAACGTCCGCGGCATCGGACTCTTGCGAAATGTGCACGACATCGAGGACGTCGTCATCGAGAGCAAAGCGGGCGTTCCCGTGCGCGTGAAGGACGTCGCGAGCGTCGAGATCGGAGGTGCGCCGCGGCTCGGCAAGATCGGGCACGACGGCGAAGCGGACATCGTCGAGGGCATCATCCTGATGCGCTACGGCGCCGAAACACCCGAGACGCTGAAGGGCATTCACGCGAAGCTCAAACAGATCGAGCAAGACCACTTGCTCCCGCCGGGCATGAAGATCGTCACGATCTACGACCGCGGAAATCTCGTGAAGCTCACGACGCACACCGTGCTCGAGAATTTGCTCCTCGGCATGGGGCTCGTCGCGGTCGTGCTCTTCATCTTCCTCGGGCACACGCGCGCCGCGCTCATCACGGCGATCAACATTCCGATTTCGCTCCTCGTCGCGTTCATCGGCCTCGTGACGACGGGCATCTCGACGAACCTCATCTCGATCGGCGCGGTGGATTTCGGAATCGTCGTCGACTCCACGGTCATCGTCATCGAGAACATTTTCCGTCACCTCGGGAGCCACGGCCGCGGCTCGATGCGCGAGCGCATTTTGGCCGGCGCGCGCGAGGTCGTCGGGCCGATGGCGTTCTCGAAGGTCATCTTGGCCGTCGCGTTCATTCCGCTCTTCACGATGACGGGCGTATCCGGCGTCATCTTTTCGCCGATGGCGTACACGTACGCGTTCGCGCTGACGGGCGCGGTGGTGATGGCGCTCACGCTCACGCCGGTCTTGGCGAGCAAGCTCATCTCGGCCGACACCGAAGAAAAAGAGAACGCGGTGATGCGCGCGCTCCATCGCATCTACCGGCCGCCATCCGACGCGATGATCAAGCGCCCGATGATCGCGGGCATCATGACGCTCGCGATGACGCTCGGGCTCGCCGTGATCTTCCCGTTCCTCGGCGGCGAGTTCATGCCGAAGCTCGAAGAAGGAAACTTCTGGATCCGCGCGACGCTGCCGACGTCCGTCTCGCTCGAGCAATCGAGCAAGTACGTCCAGCGCATGCGCGACATCCTCCGCGGTTGTCCGCAGGATCGAAGCGTGCACGGAGCAGAATCGCAAGCACACCGAGGTCGTGACGGTCGTTTCTCAAAACGGCCGACCCGACGACGGCACCGACGTCTCCGGTTTCCACAACATCGAGCTCTTCGCGCCGCTCAAGCCGTTCGATCAGTGGAAGCACGGGCTCACGAAGGACAAGCTCACCGACGAGCTCTCCGCGGAGCTCGGCGCGGCGTTCCCCGGCGTCGTCTTCAACTTCTCGCAGATGATCGGCGACAACGTCGAAGAGGCGATGAGCGGCGTGAAGGGCGAGAACTCGGTCAAGGTCGTCGGCCGCGACATCTACGACAACGAGAAGAACGCGAACGCGATCGCGGACGTCATGGGCGAAGTGAAAGGCGTGAAGGACCTCGGCGTGTTTCGCTCGCTCGGTCAGCCGAGCGTGAAGATCACGCCGGACCGCGCCGCGTGCTCGCGCTTCGGTCTCAACACGGGCGACGTCGACCAAGTCGTCGAGGCGGCGATCGGCGGAACCGCGCTCACGCAAGTCTACGACGGCGAGAAGCACTTCGATCTCACCGTGCGCTGGCTCAAGCCGTACCGCGAATCGCTCGAGGCGATCCGCGAGATCACGGTGCCGACGCCCACCGGGCAGGTCGTGCCGCTCGGACAGATCGCGAAGATCAATTTGGAAGAAGGACCGTCCGTGATTTTCCGCGAAGACGGAAAGCGCTACGTCCCCGTGAAATTCTCGGTGCGCGGGCGCGATCTCTCGTCGACGGTCGCCGAGTCGAAGACGAAGGTCAACGAGAAGGTGCACCTGCCTTACGACTCGCACCTCGAGTGGGGCGGCGAAATGAACGAGCTCTCGGACACGCTCGGGCGGCTCGTGATCATCGTGCCGTTCACGCTGCTTCTCATCGTGTTCCTCGTGTACGGCGCGACGCGCAACTGGATCGACACGTTCATCGCTGTGATTTCCATTCCCGTTTCGTGCACGGGCGGCGCTCTCCTCTTGCTGCTCACGGGCGTCCACTTCTCCGTGTCCGCCGCGATGGGGTTCATTTCCATCTTCGGCGTCGCGATCCAAGACGCGATTTTGGTCGTCACGTATTACCAGCGACTCCGTCACGTCGATGGGCTCTCCATCGAAGAAGCGGCGTCCGAAGCGGGCGAGAAGCGCTTCCGTCCGGCGCTCATGACGACGCTCGTCGCGACGCTCGGACTTTTGCCCGCCGCGCTCTCGAATGGAATCGGCGCGCAAACGCAGAAGCCGCTCGCGCTCGTCGTGATCGGCGGATCGATGATCCTCGCGCTCACGTCACGCGCGCGGCAACCCGCGCTCATCGTGCTCTTGCACCGCTGGTTCGATCGCTACACGAAAGCGCCGCAGAGCATGGTCCCGCCTTCGCTGTAGTCACATCGCGCGTGCAAGCCTGCACGCGCGAGGAACGCGATCACTTTCCGGGGCGCGTCCAGATGCCGAACGTGTAGGCGCCTTTGCCTTCGCCTTTGACCTTCACGTCGAACGTGTAGCTCGCATCGTCTTGCGGGCAGAACGGCGAAGCGCCTTGGATGATCGCGACAGGCTGCGCCATGTCGTCGGTGCCGAGGATGGCGCCGTTGCGCAAGATGACGATGTCGATGTCGTGGATGGTCGAGTCGGCGACCGCGAAGAGGCGATAGCAAGACGACTTCGACATCGCGACGGTGAAGCTGTCGATCGCGTCTTTGATGTGGTGGAGCTTGCCGCTCTGAGGCTTGACGTATTCGAGCATGCCCGTCGGCGTGCCGCACTTGTCGATGAGCGCGGCGAAATCCTTGCCGGCTTGTCCGCTGAACGAGACGGTCTTCCAGCAATCGCCGTCCGACGTCGTCGCTTTCGGGTAGGTGCTCTTCGGCGTCGTCTTCGTCACGAGCGGTTGCATGGTGATGACCTCGGCCGATTCGTTCGGGTCGTCGTACTTTTCTTCGACCGCGGCGGACGCGCTTGGCGCGGCGGAAGCCGTCGTCGTCGCGCTGGGCGCGGTCGATGACGAAGTCGTCGTCGGCGTCGTCGCGGTGCCGGAGCCTCCACCTCCGCAAGCCGAACAAACCAGTGCCACCACTCCCGCGAATGTCAGTTCCCTCATGAACGCGACGGTATCAAACTCTGCTAGACACGTCCGGCATGAAGTTTCGCAAAGTCCTCATCGCAAACCGCGGAGAAATCGCGCGCCGCGTGATGCGTACGTGCAAGAAGCTCGGCCTCGCGACCGTCGCGATTCACTCGGAGGCGGATCGCGAGAGCCCGCACGTAGCCGACGCCGACGAAGCGGTGCTCGTCGGGCCGGCGCCCGCGAAAGACTCGTACTTGAACGTCGCGGCGGTGCTCGAGGCGCTGAAAAAAACGGGCGCTGACGTCGTGCATCCGGGCTACGGATTTTTGAGCGAGAATTCGCGCTTCGCTCGCGCGGTGAAGGACGCCGGCGCGACGTTCGTGGGACCGCCACCCGACGTGCTCGACGCGTTCGGCGACAAGATGAAGGCGCGTCACGTCGCGGTCGCCGCGGGTGTGCCGCTCGCGCCCGGCACGAACGAGCCGATTCCGATTCGAGACGCCCGACGAGCTCGCTCGGGCGCACCGCGAGGCCGAGCGCATTGGTCTTCCGCTCGTCGTGAAGGCGGTCGGTGGCGGCGGCGGCATCGGAATGCAGGTCGTGCGCGACATGGCCCAGCTCGATCGCGCGCTCAAGAGCTGCGCCGATCGCGGCAAGGCGTCGTTCGCGGACGCGCGTGTCTACATGGAGCGCTACGCGACCGAGCCGCGTCACATCGAGGTGCAGATCTTCGCCGACGCGCACGGGAATTTTCACGCGCTCGGCGAGCGCGAGTGCAGCGTGCAGCGGCGTCATCAGAAGATCATCGAAGAGACGCCGTCCGCCGCGGCGTTCTTCTCGGGCGAAGAAGGTGCGAAGCGCCGTCGCGATCTCCACGCGGCCGCCCTGCGCGTCGTGAAGCAGACGGGTTACCTCGGCGCGGGGACGGTCGAGTTCATCGCGAACCAGGATGGCGACCTGTATTTCCTCGAGGTGAACGCGCGACTTCAAGTCGAGCACCCCGTGACGGAGATGGTGACGCGCCTCGATCTCGTCGAGATGCAGCTCCTCGTCGCCGATGGACAAGCGCTCCCGGATTTGTCGAGCGTGGAGCGGCGCGGTCACGCGATCGAGACGCGCGTCTACGCGGAGGACCCGGCGAAAGGATTCATCCCGAAGCCGGGTCCCATCAACGAGCTCGTGTGGGCAGCCAAGAACGGCGTCGCGCGAGGCGAGGTGCAGTCGGGCGAGCTTCGGATCGAATCAGGCGTGCGCGCGGGGAGCGTCGTCACGCCGTACTACGATCCGATGGTCGCGAAGATCGTCGGCATGGGGAGAGACACGCGACGCGGCGATCGCGACGCTCGACGAAGCCATCGCCGGGACGACCATCGCGCCATGCACGACGAACCTCTCGTACTTGCGCAAAGTGCTCGCGAGCGAAGAGTTCCGCGCGTCGCGCTACGACACGGGGACCGCCGAGGTCATCGCGAAACGGGCGTGACGAGCGGCTCGCCGCGCGCGAACGCGAGCACGTTGTCCACCGCGAGCGATGCCATCGCTTCGCGCGTGCGGCGATCGGCGCTCGCGATGTGCGGCGTGAGGACGGCGTTCGGCAGCGCGACGAGACGAGGATTGACGCGCGGCTCGTGCTCGAACACGTCGAGGCCGGCGGCCGCGAGCGGGCCGTGCTCGAGCGCGTCCGCGAGAGCTTCTTCGTCGACGCATCCGCCGCGCGACGTGTTCACGAGGACCGAGCCGCGCTTCATCGATTGAATGCGCGCGCGCGACGCGATGTGGTGCGTCTCCTCCGTGAGCGGGCAGTGGAGCGTCACGATGTCGCACGAACGAAAGAGCTCGTCGGGCGACGCGACGTATGTGACGCCAATGGCGCGCTCCAGCATTTCATCGAGCTTCCCGCGTTGCGTGTAGAATACATGCATGCCGAAGCCGCGCGCGCGCCGCGCGACGGCGCCCCCAATGCGCCCGAGGCCGACGATGCCGAGCGACGCGCCAAAGACGGGCACACCGAGCATCGACGTGGGCGACCACGGCGGAAACACGCCGTCGCGACGAATGAGCGCGTCGCCCTCGGCGATCCGCCGACACGCGGCGAGTATCAGCGCGAATGCGAGATCCGCGGTGGCCTCCGTGAGCACGCCGGGCGTGTTGGTCACGGCGACGTTTCGCGCGCGGCATGCCTCGAGGTCCACGTTGTCGACGCCGACGGCGACGTTCGCGACGATTCGCACGCGCGGCGCGCGCTCGAGGAGCTCGCGGTCGATCGCGTCGGTCAACAGCGCGACGATCGCGTCGAAGCTCGCCGCGCGATCGACGAACGCCGCGCCGCGCACGCCGTCGCCGACGACGACGTCGCACACGCGCGACAGTCTCGCGACCGCGTCACCCGGAAGCGGACACGAGACGAAGACCTTCACCATCGCGGCGAAGCCGCGGAGCAGGCGAGCGCTTCTTGTCGAATCGCGCGACGCCGCCACGCGTCGAGCAGCGCGAGCGGGAGCAAGAGCGTGAGCAGTCCATACGAGCGCAGCGCGGAGATGCTCGGGCCGTAGGAGCAATCGCAGCCGGAGACGTCGCAGTCGCAGCCCGAGACATCGCAGCCCGAGACGTCGCAGTCGGAGACGTCGCAGTCGCCGCAATCGCAATCGGCGCAGCTCGCGCAGTCGCTGCTGCGCGGAGGAGGCTGGCGCTGCGGCGGCGGCGGCGGATACGGCTGCTGCGGAAAAGCGTTCGGCGGCGGCGGCGGTTGCATTGGGGGCATCGCGAGCCACGCGCCGCCCGTGACGAGCGCAAAGGCAACGGCGAGAAACGGAACGGCGCGAGAGAAGAGGCTCAGGCCGCTCCGCTGCGCTCCGCGGTCTTCGATCATGCTGGGCTCGTGTTTCTCGTTCGCTCTGCGCGCGCGAAGCACGCGAGCGTGACGGCAGATGTGACGATCGCGAAGACCTGCGCGGTCGAGAACGCAAAGAGGTGACCGCGGGAAGCGTCGCCGCGGACGAGCTCGATCATCGAGCGCGCGAGCCCGTAACCGACGACGAGCGTGACGAACCGCGCGCCACGCCGCGGCGATCGCATCGCGCGCACCGCGAAGAAGAGCGCGAGACCCGCGGCCGCTTCGTAGAGCTCCGTCGGATGAACGGGGAGCGACGACGCAGCGTTCGCGTCGATGAAGCCGCGCGCGACGTGATCGCGAAACGCGTGGCTCATTGGCGGAAACGTCGCGCCGAAAACGGAGCGCGTGGGCGTCCCGTAGTCGCAGCCCGCGAGGAAACATCCGATGCGCGCAAAGAAAATTCCGAGCGCGAGCGACGGCGAGACGACGTCGAGAAATCGCCATGCGTCGATGCGCGGCTCGCGCTTGTCGCGCCGAATCCACAAGAGGCCGCCGAGCGCGCCAAAGGTGAGCCCGCCGTACGCGGCAAATCCCGTCGGCGCCGCGAGCCTTCCGCCCTCGAGCCACGCGATCACCGCTTGCCCAAAGGGAACCGCGCACGCGCCGACGAGCCCCGATGCGTACGCGGCCATCAGCACCGAGAGCGCGCGCGAGCGCGCGTAGCCCTCGCGCCGCGCCGCATCGACCGCGAGCAGCGCGCCGACGATCGCGCCGAGCGCGAGCATGAACGCGTAACCGGGGACGAGGACCTCGGCGAGCGATGGCCCGACGAATCGCGAGAGCATCTCGATGAAGCGAGGTCTCATCGAAGAGCCACCATCATGAGCGACTCTCCGAGTCGTAGGCGACGGTCTCCGTGCTCGCGAGAGCGCCGATGGCCTTCGATACGGAATCGAGCGTGGTCTTCGCGGTGCCGACGACGGTGACGACGAGATTCTTCGGATCGATGCGCGCGCGGAGCGCCGCGTTTGCGGTTTCCGTCGTCGTCGTGGCGACGTGCTCGAGGTAATGCGTGTAGTAATCGCTCGGAAGCGACAAGAGCTCCACGTCGAGCGCTTGATGGACGCGCTTCTGCGCCGTGTCGATCTCGAACGCCTACGAGCGCGTGAGGTACTTCTGCATGAACTTCACCTCGCGCTCGGTGACGCCGTCTTGCAGGAGCTTCGCGAGCAGCTCGAGCTCGAGCGCGATGCACGCGGCCGCGTCGGTCGACGGCGGGGAACGTCCACATCGAGAACGAGTGGCGCCGCCGATCGACGCCGAGGCGCGAGCTACGCGCCGTATGACCAGCCGCGCTTGCCGCGCACCTCGCGCATGAGACGCGACGTGAACGTGCCGCCGAAGACGGCGTTCGCGACGGTGAGCGGCGACGTGATCGGGATCGTGCGCGGACGTGCCGAGCGAGCCGATGAGGATTTGCGTCTGCGTGCGCTCCGGTTTGTCGACGAAGACGAGGTGGCGGCCCGCGAGCGGCTTCGGATCGTCGAGCACGTCGGGCGAGCGCTCGCGTCCGGAGGGCAGGGCGCGCGTGAGGCTTGCGCGCGAGGCGCTCGGCGGTCGGCTTCGGTCGACGTCGCCGGCGAGCGCGATGACCGCGTTCTGCCGGACGTAATGGCGCGCGTGATGAGCGCAGCACGTCGTCGCGTCGATCGCGCCGAGCGTGCTGCGTTCCGCCGCGACGTGCGCCCGTACGGGTGACCCGGCGAAGAGCGTGCGGCGGAAGGTCGATCGGCGAGCCCGCGATCGTTGTCGCGCGCCTCGATGCAGCTCGGCGCGCGTCTCGCGAAGGAGCCGCGCGAGCTCGTCGTCCGGGAACGTCGGCGTCGCGAGGAGCTTCACGATCAAGCTCGACCAACGCCTCGAGGTTGCGGCCGATGCACCTGTCCGTGCGATCGTGATGGTCGACGCAGCGACGTCGAAGCCGATCTCGCCGCCGAGCCGATCGATCTGCGCTCGGTGGCGAGCGCGTCGAGCCCCGCGCACCCGCGCCGGAGCATGCGCGCGGTCATGCGCGCGAGGCCGTCTTTTCCCGTCGGATCGTGCGCCGCGCCGCTGCGAAATGCGACGACGATGGACACGAGCGGCAGCGCGTGCGACGGCTCGACGAAGAGCGCGGCGCCGTCGGATCGCGAACGCTCCGTCTTCTGGGCGGCTCACTGGGCTCCGGCGGCGACCACGTCGCACGATGCGTCCGCGCGCGATTCACGAGGTAGCGCCGCGCGACGCGGAGAAGGTCGCCCGCCGCGACGCGCCGGTACGCCTCGAGCCTTCGAAACGCGCCGGCCGGATCGCCGAGCGACGGTGTCGTAGAAGCCGATCTGCTCGGCCTTGCCGCTCGCCGTCTCGAGCGCCTGGAGCAGCCACCGAGCTCGAGCCGCGCCTTCGCGCGTTGCGAGCTCCTCCGTCGCTCACCGGTTCTTCGTCGCAGGCGCGCGATCTGCTTCGTCGAGCGCCGTCAGAAGATCCGCCTGCGGTGTGCCCGTCGCGCGCGTGAGTACATCTCGTAGAGGCCGGGATCGCGGAACGTCGACACCCAGCCGCGCAAGTCCGTCGCGATCTCCTGCTCGATGACGCAGCGCGCGGTACATGCGCGACGCGCGTCCGCCGAAGAGGATCTCGAGAGCACGGCGAGCGGCGCGTGATCGGAGTCGCCGAGCGCGGGGCCGTGGTAGCCGAGCACGACCTTCTCGGTCGCCGTCGGCTTGCGGAGCACGACGCGCGCTCCTCGAGCTTGCGGCGGCTCGGGGTGCGTGTCCTCGTCGGGAATGTTCCGCGGACGGCAGCGCGCCGTACGCCTTGCGCATGACGCGCGAGCACGTCCGCTTCGCGCACGTCGCCGACGACCACGATCGTCGCGTTGTTGGGCGCGTAGTACGTCTTGTAGAAGGCTGCGCAGTCGCTCGGGAGTGAAGCCCTGGATGTCGGCCATCCAGCCGATCGTCGGCCAGTGATAGGGGTGGCGCTTGAACGCCGTCTTGTAGAGGAGCTCGTTCGCGAGTGCCCTCGACGTCGTCGTCGACGCGGTAGCGCCGCTCGTTGGCGACGACCTCCTTCTCGCTCGACACCTGCGGCTCGCGCAGGACGAGGCGCGCCATGCGCTCGGTCTCGAGCTTCATCGCGAGGCCGAGGCGATCCTTCGGCAGCGCTCTCGTAGTAGTACGTCCAGTCGAGCCACGTCGCCGCGTTCGACTCGGCGCCGCTCTCCTCGAGCTTGCGATCGAACTCGCCGGCCTTGAGGCTCTCGGTCTCGTTGAACATGAGGTGCTCGAAGAGGTGCGCGAGGCCGGTTTTCCCGGGCTTTTCGTGGCGCGAGCCGACGCGGAACCACGTGACGTACGCGACGACCGGCGCGCTCGATCGACGAGCACCAAGATGCGTAAGCCCGTTGTCCGAGCGGTGAGGCGGAGACGTCGCCCGCGCCGCCGAAGGGAACGGCTCCCGATCCTTCGTGGATCAGCCTCGGCGCCTTCGTTGCGCTTTCTCGTTGGCTTTGATCAGCGCTCGCACCGCTCCTAGCCTTACCACGCACGGAGGTCGAGCACCGTCGAAGGCGCCGTTCTCCCAAAGCCACGCGTTCGGCGTCCACACGTGACGACGATCGCCCGCGTCGCTTGCCGACTCCCGAGCCGCCGACGCGCGAGATGTACGCTCGCTCGTGACCGCTTGCCGCGTAGAAGACGGGATCGCCGCTTCCGACGACGACGACTCCGCCGTCGCTCGCGAGGAGCGCGCCGCCGTCGACGCCGCGCACCTCGTGGAGCGCGCGCACCGTTCCTGCTTCGGTGCGGAACGCGTCGAGCGACATGTCCCAGACGACGTGGCGCGGCTCCGAGCCGGGCTCCGCGCGGTGGAGGCGTCCGTCTTTGCAGAGCACGATCGCCACGTGCCGCCATACGTCGACGTGAATCGGTCCGCCGTCGATCACGTGGCTTCGCCGATGGGGAGCCATTTGCGCCCATCGAAGCGCGCGACCGCACCGACTTGATCGCCGCATACGAGCATCGCCATTTCACGGGAGGACCCCGTGCCGGAGTGCGCCCCAGCCGCGATCGCGACGATCGCCTCGTTCGCTTCGACCTGCGGATCGGGTTGGAACGGGACGAAGCTCGTGCCGTCGAACTGGAGAAGCGCACCCGCCCCATACGCAACGACGCGACCGCCGGCGCCGCCGATGCCGTACCACCACGCGCGCCCACGCGACGCGCGACGCAGGGGAAACGCGCGCGCCGTTCCCGTTTGGAAACGAATCGCGCTGCCCGCCGAGCGAGACCCCAAATCGTGCCGTCCGGCGCGACGTGAATGTCGCTGAGCGGCTCGTCGATCGCGTGCGCGCTCGCGACGTTTCCGTTCACGACGTGGAGCAGGACGCTCGGTGACCGCGCTCGGTCGAGCCGTGCGGCCGAGCAGGTAAAAATCCTTGGGCGATCGGCCCGCTCGCCGCGCGGAACCAGTGCTTCGCCGATGGCAACGTCGACACGGTGATCACGCCGCGAAGCACGAGCGGCGGCTCGCGCGGCGCGCGCCTGAGATCGCGCATGCGATCGGGGTGCGAGACTCCCGGCGCGAAGCGGAGGGAGTCGAGGTATCGCCGAAGAAGTTCTCGTCGCGAAAGTAGCGCAGCCAGCGGAACACGTCCTCGGCCTTCGAAGACGAAGATGCCAGTGCGGAGCGAGACGGCGAGCGAGAACTCGTCGACGTTGAGCGTGAGCGACGCCTTGCCGCTCGAGTCGAACAGCCGCTCGACGTTTCCTCGCACCTCGCGCGCGAGCTCGGTGCCGATGAGCTCCTCGATCGCCGCGACGTCGCCGGTCTCGAGCCGGCCGACGACCGGGTCGTCGAACGGAACCCGAGCTGCGCGAGGAGTGAGCGGAGCGTCTGCGGAACGTCGGCCGCGGATGCGATGGCTTCTTCCACGCGATCGGCGACCCCGTCGAGCCACTCCGCGAAGCTCTTCGCGGCGAGCCGCGGCCTCGCCGTTCTTCCAGACGTAAACGGGGAGCTCGCCGTCACCCGCCGCTTTGCGATCGAAACAGAAGAGCCCGTGCTCTCTGCCTTCGCAAAACGGAACGAGCGCGGCCTCGTCGATCGATTCTTTCTTCTTCGCCATCGCGTCGGCGTCGAGGAGCTTCTCGCGGTCGCCGAGCGTCGCCGACGCTCGAGCATCGCGCGGTAGCTCGGCGGCAGCGGTCGCCGAGCATGCGCTCGCGATCGAGCGAGCTCCTGCGGCTTCACGGGCGCGCCGAGCTTTTTCCTTTGCGCGCGAGAACGCCGAGGATGCGCTCGAGGCTCGCGATGGCGAGTCGCGGCGGATCGACGCCGCGAAAGGAGACGCTCTTTTGGTACTTGCGAGCTTTCGGCTTCACGCGTGGGGGGTGAAGGTATCATTTCTTCTTCGCCAACACGCGCAGGCTCGACACTTCTCCGCGATGCGCGCCTCGCGCGTGAAGTTTCGAGCCGAGCATGTTGGCGGGGGGAGAAAATTCTCAATCCACCTTCGAGAATCGCCAGAAACGCCTTCTGCGGGATCTCCACGCTGCCGACCTGCTTCATGCGCTTCTTGCCCTCTTTTTGCTTCTCGAGGAGCTTCCGCTTGCGGGAGATGTCGCCGCCGTAGCACTTGGCGGTGACGTCCTTGCGGAGGGCGCGCACGGTCTCGCGCGCGATGATCTTCCCGCCGATCGCCGCCTGGATGGCGACCTCGTACTGCTGCTGCGGCACGAACTCCTTGAGCTTCTCCGCGAGCGAGCGCCCGCGCGACGTGCGCCTTCTCCTTGTGGACGATGATCGATGAGCGCGTCGAGCGGCTCGCCGTTCACGAGGATGTCGACCTTCACGAGGTTCGCCGGCGCGATAGCCGATGACCTCGTAGTCCATCGACGCGTAGCCGCGCGAGACGCTCTTCAGCTTGTCGTGGAAGTCGAAGAGCACCTCGCCGAACGGGAGCTCGTAGATGATGATCACGCGATCCGCGCTCGCGTACTGCATCTGCGTTCTGCGTGCCGCGCCTCTCCTGGCAGAGCGCGAGCACGGCCCCGACGTACTCGCGCGGCACGTGGATCGTCATCTTGACGATCGGCTCTTCGATGCGATCGATCCACTGCGGCGCCGGCAGCTTCGCCGGGTTCTCGACGCGCACGAGCGTGCCGTCGGTCTTGTACACGTGGTAGACGACGCTCGGCGCCGTCGTGATGAGATCCAGGTTGTACTCGCGCTCGAGCCGCTCCTGGATGATCTCCATGTGGAGCAGCCCGAGAAACCCGCAACGGAAGCCGAAGCCGAGCGCCTCCGACGAGTCGGGCTCGAACGAGAACGCCGCGTCGTTCATGTGCAGCTTCTCGAGCGCGTCGCGGAGCGTCGGATAGTCGGCGCTGTCGGTCGGAAAGATGCCGGCGAAGACCATCGGCTTCACGTCTTTGAAGCCGGGGAGCGCGGTGTCGGCGATGCCTTGGTGGTGCGGACCCTTTTGCGAGTTGACGCGACGCGTGCGTGACGGTGTCGCCGACCTTCGTGTCGTGGACGCTCTTGATGTTCGCCGCGATGAACCCGACCTCGCCCGGGCCGATCTCGTCGAGCGGGACGGCGAACGGCTGGAAGCTGCCGAGCTCGGTGACCTCGTAGTCGCTCTTCGTCGCCATGAAGCGAATCTTGTCGCCCTTCTTCAAGCGTGCCGTCGACGACGCGCACCATGATCATCGCGCCGCGGTAGCTGTCGTACCAGGTAGTCGAAGATCAGCGCGCGGAGCTGGCCGTTCGGATTGCCTTTCGGAGGCGGAACCTTCTCGACGATCTGCTCGAGGATCGTCCGGCACGCCGACGCCCGTCTTGCCGCTGCACGCGATGGCGTCTTCGAGCAATCGAGGCCGATGACCTGCTCGATCTGCTCGCGCGTCTTCTCGACGTCGCTCGACGGCAAGTCGACCTTGTTGAGGACGGGCAGGATCTCGAGGCCCTGATCGAGCGCGAGGTAGACGTTCGCGAGCGTCTGCGCTTCGACGCCCTGCGTCGAGTCGACGACCAGGATCGCGCCCTCGCACGCGGAGAGCGACCGCGAGACCTCGTAGTTGAAGTCGACGTGGCCGGGCGTGTCGATCAAGTTGAGCTGGTAGGTCTTGCCGTCCTTCGCCGTGTACTTCAGGCGGACGTTCTGCGCCTTGATCGTGATGCCGCGCTCGCGCTCGATGTCCATCTTGTCGAGGAACTGCGCGCGGGCCTCGCGCTCGGTGACGGCGCCGGTGATCTCCAGGATGCGATCGGCGAGCGTCGACTTTCCGTGATCGATGTGGGCGATGATCGAGAAATTGCGAATGAGAGACTGCTCTATCGACATCTGGGCGACATTGCTGCGAGGGCTACTTCTTAGCAGCCTCTTCTTTCGCCGTGTCGCTCACAGCGCGGCGTGATGGTCTCTCGGCTCGTTCCGTCTCGAGCGCAAGCTGCCCGGGGAGGAGGTGTGCGTAGTGGCGCAGCACGAGATCGATCCCTTCACGGATGTAGACGGCCACCGGCACCTTCGTGCGATCGTGGAGGAGCTTGAGCTTGTCGCTCTGCTCCGGCGTCACGTAGATCGTGGTGGAGATCTTCTTCCGAGACATGAACGAACATACACTACATGGACATACGTGGCCGTTCAAGGCCGTCTGAGTCGAAAAAACACGTAAATAATCCAGTATTTAGGTGAGTTTTTCACATGCTTCCGCTGGCCCTTGCGGGGAGGTGGATTGCGTGGGTATCGTGCTGGCGGCGACCGCACATGAGAATGACGACGCGCGCTCTTTTTTTGGCCGGCTTGGGGGCCGCGACACTCGCGGTTTGGGCATGCAGCTCGACGCCGGACAAGGCGAGCGGCGGTGAGGCGAAGTCGCCCGAAGGTCCGAGGGAGCTCGCGCACGAGAAGTGCGACGACTCGATGGGCCGCGTCGCGATCCTCGACAGCGATCACGACGGCAAACCGGAGCTGAAGCAAGTGTTCGACAAGTCGACGGGCAAAGAGATCTGCCGCGTCGCCGACTTGAACCACGACGGCAAACCCGACATGTACGAGTACTACGACGCGGACGGAAACCTGAGGCGTCGCGAAGGCGCGTACGACAACACCGACGCGATCTCCGAGATTCGAAATCTTCGAAGGCGGCAAGCTCGTTCGCCGCGAGCGCGACACGACGGGTCAGCGCAAAGTCGACACATGGGACACCTACGATCCCGCGACGGGCAAGCTGATCAAACGCGAGCGCGACAACAACGGCGACGGCAAGGTCGACCAGTGGTGGACGTGGGACGGCAACAACATCACGATCGCGATCGACAAGAACGGCGACGGTCAGCCGGATCCGAACGAGTCGATCACGGTCGGTCCGAACGGGCAAGCGATCGCGGCGTCGACGGCGTCGGCATCCGCGAACGCGGGTGACGCAGGTCCGGTCGCCACCGTTCCGCCGCCGCCCGCGCCTCCCGTGCTCTTCAACACGACGGTCTCGCTCGACGCGGGCGCACCGAGCGGTAAAAAGAAGAACGGAGCGAAGAAATGAAGCGCCTCGTCCTCACCGCGATCGTCTCCACGTTTGTATGGGCGTTTGCATGCGGCGGATCGACTACGCCCGCGGCGAAAGAAGCGAAGACCGCGCCGGGCGGATCGAAGGACCAATCGAAATGGCCCGCCGACGATCAGTCGATGTGCGACTGGCGCAACAAACCCGAGCTCGAGGTCGCCGAGACCGCGGGGCCCGGCGCGATTCGTCCGAACATTCGCCGCGTCTACAAAACGCTCGGCGAAGGCGAGAACCGACACCGCACGCTCATCTGCCGCGAAGTCGACACGAACCTCGACGGCATCAAAGACACGGTGCGCACCTTCAACGCGAAGGGCGAGGCGCAACACGAAGAGAGCGACGACGAACTACGACGGCAAGGTCGACACTGGCTGTCGCTTCGCCGCGGGCGCATGGTCGAAGAAGACATCGACACGATCGACGACGGCAAGCCGCGACGAGTGGAAGTACTACTTGAACGGCCAGCTCTCGCGCGTGAAGCGTGATCGCAACGGCGACGGCAAGCCCGACATCTGGGAGATCTACACGAAGGGTCGGCTCGAGCGCATGGGCGTCGACGAGACGGGCGACGGTCACGTCGATCGCTGGGACCGCGACGAGATTTGGCAGAAAGAGCAAGAAGCGGAAGAAGCCGCGAAGAGCGGCGGAGCGGCGGACGCAGGCGCGCCGACCGCGGCGAGTGACGCGGGCAAGACCGACGGCGGCAAAGCCACGCGACGCGAGTCACGCTGAAAACGCTCGCTTGCGTCGTTTGCGTGTGTGCGTTCGCGTGTGGTGGCGCGCAGAGCGACGTGCACGAGCCGCAACGTCCGGAGGCGTCCGCGTCTGCGTCGGCTGCGTCGAGCGCGCCTCCGCCAGCGGCCGCGTCCGTCGTGCACTTCGACGACTTGGGAATCACGTTCGCAGTCCCGCCCGATTTTCACGTGATCGGCGACGCCGAGCTCGTGGCGCGCATCGGCGCATCCGCGACGCCGCACTTGCAGAGTGATTTGCGCAAGCGCGCCGAGGCGAAAAAGGGCATCCCGCTGCTCGCGCTGTCGAAGGGCGATCTGAACGTCACGCTGTCGGTCGTCGTGGTCCCCGCGGACGCGCTCCCGCTCGAGCTCGCGCAGCATCAACAAGAAGTGATGACCGCGAACCTCACGGGCTTCGAAGTGACGAGCGCGCCGCACGATCGCGCACAAGACGGCGTTCCAGGCGCGGAGATGTCGACGCGCTACATCATCTCGTCGAGCGGGGGCGAGAAGACGCGCGTCGCGTCGCGCATGCGTCTCTTCGTGCGCGATGGGATCGCGACGCTCGTGACCGCGGTGTGGCCGGAGTCCTCCGCGCACGCAGACGAAGCGCCCGCGCTGCTCGACGGTTTGCGCTTTCAGCCGACGCACTGATGAACGCATTGCGCGGCATGCGCAGGGGTTGCAACGCGACCGTTAGGAGACGTCTTCGAAGTTCGCGCGCTTCGCCACGGGCATGGTTGGTGCACCACGACAGTTGGGTGGTGATACGTCATGACGAACATCCTGCTCGTGGACGATGATCCGAGGGCCCGCGCTGTCGTGGCGAGCGCGCTGACGCGACCTCAGCGAACGATCGCAGTTGCCGCGCATGGCGAAGACGCGATCGAGCGCATCGGCGAGCGCGCACCAGACTTGCTCATCACGGACGTGATCATGCCGCGCATGAACGGGTGGACGCTCGTTCGCCGACTGCGCGCGACGCCGGCAACGGCGTTCATCCCGGTGATCTTCATGACGGGGCTCGACTCGACGCACGATCGCATCCGCGGGTTTCGCATCGGCGCGGATGACTACATCACGAAGCCCGTGAATCTCGACGAGCTCGAGCTGCGCGTCGAGAACGTTCTCCATCGCGCTCGCGCGGCGCGGGAAACCTTCCGCAGTGCGGGGCTCTCGGGCGATCTCTCGCAGTTCGGACTCGCGACGCCGCTCTCCATCCTCGAGCTCGAACGCAAAACGGGCGTGCTCACGATCGAACAACCGCCGATGCGCGCGGAGCTCGTCATCGAGGTCGGACGCATCACGCGCGTGACGCTCACCGACCACCCCGACTCCACGATCGCGGATTGCGTCTGCAAGCTGATCACGTGGACGAGCGGGCGTTTCTCGTTCACCGAGCAGCCCGTCGAGGCGAGCGACGTCGCGCACGCGACGACCACGTCGATCCTCCTCGAAGCGGCGCACAAGATGGACGAATTGATCCGCGCCGCGGAGTAGGGCGCATCGCGCCGGGGTGTTTTTCTACGCCGGCGAGTGTTCTGGCGGGCTTGGTTCGTGCTCTGCTCATCGTGCTCGAAGGGGTGACCCATGGAACGTCAAACGTTGAAGAGAGACATCGCCGTCGTACGCGTGCTGCTCGACGAGATCGATCGCGCGGGCGACTTCGACGACGGCATCGCCCTCCAGCTGATGAACGAAGTCGAGCGCGTTCTCACGGCGCTGACGAAGCCACCGGGTCCGCATCTCGCAAAGTGCCAGCATGATGAAGCGCACGAGTGCGATGCACACGCGACGGTGAGCATGCCGTCGCGCACGCGAAGTTGTTCCTGATTCGAATCAGTGCGACGTCCTCGGCAGATCCAAGGTGAACACACACCCTTTGCCGGGAATGTCGCGAACGTGAACCTCGCCATGATGTGCCTTCGCGACCTTGAGGCAGATCGCGAGACCGAGCCCGACGCCCGTGCGATCGGCGCCGTGCTGCTCGAAGGGGCGAAAAAGCGAGCTCTCGACGCCTGGGGGAAGCCCGCCGCATTCGTCCTCGATGGCGAAGAGGACGCGCTCATTGGACGCGCTCGTCGTCATCACGACGGTTCCACCAAGGCGCGTGAACTTGAACGCGTTCTGAAGCAGGTTCGCCAGCGCGGCCGTGAGGAGCTGCCGGTCGCCCTGGACGACGAGATTCGCGTCGATGGGCGTCACGATGAAGCGCACGCCATGCGAGAGCGCTTGCAACGACGCGCCGATTTCGACCTCTTCGACGAAATCACCGACGGCGATCCGCTCGGGTGTCTGGATGCCTGCATCGATGCGTACGTTGGCGAGCGATCGATCGATGATGTCGCGCACTCCATTCAGGCTGCGCTCGAGGAGCGCGCCCGTGCTGCCATTCGGCGCAACCCGTCCGTTCTTGATCACGTCGAACGCGAGGATCGCGGCGTTGATTCGGTTGCGCAGCTCGTGAGCCATCACGCCGAGGCGCTCCGTCCCCTCGCGGACGATGGCGCGCTCGCGCTGGCGCGAGTATTCGGTGACCGCGCCGGCGATTGCGTCGTCGAGGCACAAGTTGAGCGTGCGAAACTCGTCACCCGAAATGGACGATGACTGTTCCGACGCGAGCTCGGTGATGACCTGACAGATGTCGCCGTAGTCGTGCACGACCTGGGCGATCGTGAACCCATGCCGCAGCAGGTCGCCGCCGTGACGCGATGCGCGGGCGCTGATCTCTTCGTGGTCGATCACCGCGGTCGACCTCGCGAGCCGAAGCGCCGCGCAGACTTGATCGACGAACATCGGTATCGCGTTCGTCAGCCCATCGCTCTCGCGACTCGTTCGCGACGTGAAACGCGCTCGCGCGCGTGCCACGACATCGTCGCGGTGGGCAGTGATGAAGTCGTGGAGCACCAGTGCAACATGTTGCTCCACCTGGACAAGCGCAAGATGCGGACCGCGAAAATTAGGGCTTGTGCGTCCCTTCGCGTCCGTATGCGTCCTCGAGGCGCACGACGTCGTCGAGCTCCGGTGTCGAGACCTCGACCACGTCGACGTCGGTGACCGCGATCATGCGGTGAATCGTCTTCGGCACACAATGGAAACGTCTCGCCGGGCGCGAGGCGAATCGTTTGCAGCGACTCGGCATCGCCGATCTCGAGGTCATCTCGCCGGACTGAACGAGGAACGTCTCTTCCTTCTCGCTCGTGGTACTGTCGCGACAGTCTGTGGCCGGCTTTGATGTGGAGGACTTTGCCGACGTAGCGGTCGGTCTCCGCCCAAATGATCTCGTGGCCCCACGGTTTTTCGACGCGTCGCATATGGGCAAACAGAAAGATACATCGACGGGGTCCGGCGAGCGAGGCGAACGACTTGCAAAAGATCCTCGCGCGCGCTGGCGTCGCTTCGCGGCGCGCCGCGGAGAGATGATCCTCGAAGGCCGCGTGAGCGTGAACGGGCGCATCGTGAACGAGCTCGGCTCGCGCGCGGACGAGAAGCGACGATCGCATCGAGATCGACAGACGAGCGGGTCCTCGCCGAGCGGCCGTGTACATTTTCGTCCACAAGCCGCGCGGCGTCGTCGCGACGCTGAGCGATCCCGAGGGGCGACCGTCCGTCGGCGAGATGCTCTCGACGCTCGGCGTGCGCGCGTTTCCCGATCGGCCGCCTCGACTTCGCGACCAGCGGCGTGCTCCTCGCGACGAACGACGGCGACTTTGCAGACGCGCTGCTTCACCCGCGCCGCGGTGTACCAAAGACGTACGTGCTCAAGGTGAGCGGGCAGATGGAAGACGCCGACCTCGACAAGTGGCGTCGCGGCGTCGAGCTGGAAGACGGAAAGACGCTTCCCGCCGACGTGGATTTGCTCCGCCACGAGGGCGACAAGACGTGGCTCGAGCTCACGATCCGCGAAGGACGAAACCAGCAGATTCGCCGCATGGGCGAGGCGACCGGATTCCCCGTGATGCGCCTCGCGCGCGACATCGTTCGCGGGCATCACGTCGGAAGGGCTCGCGCCGGGACGATGGCGCTATCTCACGCGGCGAAGAGCTCGTCGATGTTGAAGAAGACGTACGGCGTGCCGAAGCGCATCCCGCATGATCTTGCCCGAAGGCGGCGGCGAAGGCGGAACGACGACGCGGCGCGCGGAGGCGAAGCGCGGCGGAGCGAGCGACGAGCGCGCCGCGCCGCGAACGAGCGGCGCGCGCTACGGATTCGGCGCGACCGGCGCGTCGCGCCGCGGACACGGAGGAAGACTACGGCGGCGGCGTCAGGCGCGGACGCGCGGACATGCCGATGCGCACGACGGGCACGCAACACGCGTCACGATCGCGAAAAATCGATCACGGTAAGTACGGCGTCGCGTCGTACTCCGTTTTCGGCGCGGGCCGTTGCGCCTGCGCGAGCGGGTCTTCGATCGACGTCGGGAGCGACCAGTCGTTCTTGAAGAAGCCGCCCGCGCGCAGCGCGCCCGCGCCGAGGAGCATCTGGCCTCGCGCGGGCGCCACGTTCCGTCGTAGACGACGAAGTCCGGAAGCAGATCGGGGAGCGACAGCGAGCGCCACGTGCCGAGCGCGCTCGACTCCCTCGACGACGACGACGTAACGATCCGTTCGACGCGGGTTCGGACGAATGAACGCCGCGCCGAGCTTGTTCGCCCGTGATGCGCTCGTCCCACGACGACCGCGTCGCCCTCGACGCGGATCGGCAGCTCCGCCTCGAGCGCGCGCAAGACCTGGTTCGACTGCGCGTTGCCGACGAGGAAGAGCGCGCGATCGTTCGCGAGCGTTCTCGCCGCGCGCGAAGAACTCCACGTCGCTCATCATCGGGTAACGCACGGTCATGCCCCAGCGGATCGCGGCCCACGCGCGCGCGACCTCTTCGTTCGCGCGCGTCTGCGCGGGATCGCTCGCGCCGTACACGAACGAGGAGCGGCGCGCGGAACGCGTCGCGGAATCGGGCCCGTGATCTCGCCGCGCTTCCACTCGGCCGATCGTGCGGCGCCGCGCCCGCGCTCCAACCGCCTCTCGTCCTTGTGCATCACGAGCGCGTCGCGTCGCGCCGAAGTCGACAGCGCTGCGCCGTCGATCGTCACGGTGATCGGCGCGGTCGCGTCGAGCAGCTTGTGTCGCGATCGAAGCTGACCTCCGCGACGCCCGCGTCGCCACGCGTCGATCGCGGTCAGCGCGACGCGATCTGCGCGTGCACCTCGCCCCATGCGTCCGGCGCGGCGAGCTCGACGATGCGCACCCACGCGTCTTCGCCGTCGCGGAGGCGCATCGGTGCGAAATGTTCACCTGGCGCGGGTGGCGCATCGCGCCGCTGTGCCGAGGAGCCATTTCGACGCCCTTCGAGGTTCTCGTATGTCGTCTGCCAGACGTTGTGCCCGAGCACGGGGTGCTCGTGCATCGATCGCGTAATGCAGTCTTCTCGTACTCGTCGATGAGGACGCCGCTGTTCCTCGCGGCAGATCTTAGCGTGCCGTGCACGATGAACAGCGGCGTCGCGTAGCCGTTGTCCGCCCAGAACGATGTTCGATCGCTCTTCGGCGAGGCGCGCGCTCCCACGGACGCATCGGGCTGCCCGCGATGTCGCGGCGGACGAAGTAGCTGTGGTAGCCGCAGAGCGGCTCGGCGGCGGCGAAGCGATCGGGGTGACGGAACGCGACCGCGCGCGCTGCCGATGCCGCCCATCGACGGCCCGGTGATCGTCACGCGGCTCGCGTCGATCGGATAGCGCGCCATCACCCAATCGAGCACGCGCATCAGGTCGTCCTCGCCGAGATCGCGGTACATCGTGTTGCCGTGCCCGTTCGGCGTGACGACGAACGCGTCGAGCGGCGGCGAGCGTGCTCGACGTGCCGGTCCTCCCACTCGTTGTTCCTTCTTCGGATCGTCTGGCCGAAGAACCAGCGCATCATCGCCATGGGCCGTCCGTTCAGGCCGTGGAGCGCGACGACGAGCGGCCAGCTGCGCTTGCCGCCCGGGACCCAGCTCGCCGGAACATAGAGCCCGTACTCCGAGAGCTATCCGTCGACCGGCGAACGATACGCCAGCGCATCGGGCCCGTTCGCGCCTGGTAGGGATCGCGATCGTGCTCGAGCGCGTCCGACGCCGCCGCGAGCTCGCGCGTCTCCGCGGTGAGCGCCTCCGTGTCGGTGTCGCCGCGGTTTTGCGCGCCTGCGAGGCGATTGCGTGCATTCTGCAATGATTCGATCGTGTCCTCGCGGAGCCACGGCGGGCGCGTGCCTTGCGCGATGCGCGCGGTGATCTCGTCGGTGCGCTTGATGGCTTCGCGGATGGCCTTGCGCGGGTGAAACGTCGCGGTTATCGCGCGGCCCGCGATCGTCGCGTGGATGCGAACGTCTTTGTCCTCGATCGCGGCGAGGTCCGTGCCGGTGATCGCGGGGAGCTGCACGTCGAGGTCGGGGCCTTGGAGGGTCGCTTCGCCCGCGTCGATGTCGAAGAGCGGCGCGCCACCGGCTTCGAGCGACGCCGTCACGCGGAGCGGAACGCCGATGGGCGCGCCTTCCGTGAAGCGCGCGTGCACGTGCGGAACGTACGCGTCGCCGCGCGTTCCGAGATCCGCGTAGCCGCGGCTCATCTGCGTCGCGAGCTGCTTTTTGCGATCGTCATCGACGCCCGGGAGCGCGAGCCACGCGCCTTCCGGCGGCGCGAGGTGCGAATCGACGAAGCGAACGCGAAAGCTCCACGCGCCGTCGCGTTGATGAAGCTTGAAGAGGATCGGATGATCGCCCGCCGCGAGATCGAGCATGACGCTGTCGTCGTCGTCGCGTTGAGGGCGCGCCTCGTCGCGCGAGTGGACGACCTTGCCGTCGATCGAGACGCGCACGCCGTCGTCGCTCCCGAGGAGCATGATGATCTTCTCGGCGCGCGCGAGGTGGAGCGTGCCCGCGGCGTACGCGATGAGATCCGTCTTCTGCGTGAGCGGATTCGACTTCAGCACGTTCTTGAGATCGATGGCGCCCGCGTTCGTCGCGGCGAGCATCCACGTCGGTAGCGTTGGCGCGAGCGTGGACTCGACGAGCTTTTGCGGATCGGTCGCGAGCGCATCCGGGATCGGAGCGGTCTTCACGTTGCGGCTCGCCGATTCGAACGGACCGAGCACGAGCCACGCGCCAAAGTGCCCATCGAACGATGGCGCGATGCGCGCCTCGCGCGCTTCGACTTTCACCTCGTCGGCGATCGCGTCGCCGGCGATCAAGCTGACGAACACGAGCGCCGCGAGGCGCTTCACGCGAGGGCCTGAGCGAGCTTGCGGGGCTCGTCGCGGAAGAGGATCTCGACTTTGTGCGCGTCGATGATCGTCGTCACGACGCCGTCGCCGAATTTCGGGTGCTTCACGAGATCGCCGACCTTGAACGACGTCTTCACGTTGTACTTGATGAAGTCCGTGACGAGCCTGCCCGTCACGGCGCGCTCCCACGATTGCTCGCGCTCGCGCAGCTCTTGTGCGAGCCTCGTCGCGCCCGAGACGCGCGGCGCGCGCGGCCCCGACGAGGACGACCCGACAACACGCGCAACGCGCTCCGGGGCTTCACCAGGCGCTCGCGCGCGATAGTTGTGTTGCGAGTGACAAGTCTCGCACTCCACGCGCGCCGGCTTGGGACCCACCATCGCGACGATGCGATGCGTGAGCGTCATGCGGCACTTCGTGCACCAGCTGTCGACGTCGCCGCCGACTTTGAGCGCCCTCGGCACTTAGCCCTCCTTGGCTTTCTTTTTTCGATCGTGACGACGCGCGAACACGTCGAGCTTCACTTCCGGTTTCGGAAGCGACGTGTCGCCCTCGTCTTTCGACTCGTCGTCGTCTTCGTTCTTGTTTTCTTTGGCGTCGGCGGGACGGAAGCGGACCGTCGTGTTGATTTCGAACTGGAGCGTCGTCAGCATCTTCTGGAGCTCGTGCGCCAAGTTCGTGTGCTCGAGAAACTCGCGCGTCTCTTTGGCGACGACGCGGAGCGCGCTGTTCTTCGTGTCTTCGACTTGCGTGAGGAGATAGGCCGCCACTTCTTTCGGCAAACGCAGATCCGACACGAGGTGCTTGAGCGACTCGGGCGCTTCGGACGCTTTCTCGACGCCGATCTCCACCGCGCGCTTGAGCAGCTCGGGAATGACGCCTTCGAGCCGGCGCCTCTCTTTGGGATCGTCGTCCACGCCCGGTTGTTCTACCACACGTGGTAACGTCCGCGTGTGCAGCTCGAGAGGTATTCGCGCGCGATCGTGCCGACGGACTACGGTCCGGTCGAGGTCGTCGTGTATCGCGAGGGCCAAGAAGAGCACCTTGCGCTCGTCGCGGACGACGGCGCGCACGCGGGCGAGCCGTGGACCGTGCGCGTGCATTCGGAGTGCTGGACGGGCGAGGTCTTGCGCTCGCACAAGTGCGATTGCCGCGCGCAGCTGGATACCGCGCTGAAAATGGTTGCAGAATGCAAACATGGCGCGGTCGTGTATTTGCGCCAGGAGGGTCGCGGGATCGGGCTCGGAAACAAGATCCGCGCGTACGCGCTCCAAGAAGAGAAGGGCCTCGACACGGTCGAAGCGAATCGCGCGCTCGGGTTCGCGGACGACGCGCGCAGCTATGACGTGGCCGTCGCGATCTTGCGCGATCTCGGCGCGACGCGCGTGCGCCTTTTGACGAACAACCCCGAGAAGGTGAAGGGGCTCGAGCGCGGCGGGATCGAAGTGACCGAGCGCGTGCCGCTCGTCGTCGCGCACACGAGCGAGTCGGCGGAGTACCTGGACGTGAAGGCGCGCCGGATGGGCCACGAGATTGGAAAGGTGAAGTGATGCGCGTCGCCGTCGTGCAGATGAATTCGCAGAACGACCTCGCGAAGAACCTCGAGCGGGCGCGCGAGCTCGCGACGCGCGCGGCGGACATGGGCGCCGAGCTCGTCGCGCTGCCGGAGAATTTCGCGTTCATGGGCGAGTCCGACGACGACAAGCGCGGCATCGCGGAGGATCTCGCGGGCTCGGGGCCGATCGTTCAGACGCTCGCGACGATCGCGCGAGAGCGCGCGGTGTTCGTCCTCGGTGGTGGCATGCCCGAGAAGAGCGGTGACGACGCGCGTCCGTTCAACACGAGCGCGCTCTTCGCGCCGAACGGCGCGCTCCTCGCGCGCTACCGCAAGGTGCATTTGTTCGACGTGGATCTCCCGGACGGCACGACGCTGCGGGAATCGAATTCGTGCACGCCGGGCGAGCCGACCGACGCGAGCACCGTGGAGCTCCGCGGAAAAAAGCTCGGCATGACGATTTGCTACGACGTGCGATTTCCCGAGCTCTATCGCCGCCTCGCCGACGTGGGCGCGCACATCGTCACGGTGCCCGCCGCGTTCACGCTGACGACGGGAAAAGATCACTGGCTCACGCTCCTTCGCGCGCGCGCGATCGAGGATCAGGTCTTCGTGATCGCGCCCGCGCAGCACGGACGTCACCCGCGCGGAAGAATGACGTACGGCAAGAGCGCGATCATCGATCCGTGGGGCGACGTGCTCGCGCAATGCGGCGAGGGAGAAGGCGTCGCCGTCGCGACGCTCGACTTCGCGTATCAAGATCGCGTGCGCGCCGCGCTCCCCGCGCTGCAGCACCGACGTGCCTAGCCTTTACTGAAACTTCACCGTGACGGGCGTCGGGTGCGCGTTCGTGTCGAGCGCGGCATCGATCAAGCCTTGTCCGAGCTGACCGCGATCGTCTGCGCCCCAGCACATCACCGTGCCGCCGACGATGAGCGCGCATGCGTGGTTCGTGCCCGCTTCGATCTGCAGCGCCTTGCCCGTGAGGCCTTGGACTTGCGTCGGCGTCATGACGTCCGCGTTGTTGAAGCCCGCGTCGCCTTGGCCCGTTCCGCACTGGCCCCAATCGTTCTGTCCCCAACAGTAGACGGTGCCGTCGCTTGCGAGCGCGCACGTGTGCGAGTAGCCCGCGGAGACTTGCGTAACGACTTTGCCGCCAACGTTGACCGTCACGGGCGTCGATGTTTGGTTGTTCGTTCCATCGCCGAGCTGTCCGTTGCCGTCAAAGCCCCAACACTCGAGCGCGCCGCCCGTGACGGCGCACGCGTGCTCGAGACCGGCCGCGATGTTCGTCACGTTCGTGAGCGCGGTGGAGCCCGGCGCGGCGGGGCTCGTCGCGGTTCGTCCGAGCTGACCTTGGTTGTTTGCGCCGAACGAGATCACGCCGCCGCTTTGGAGGAGCGCGATCGAATAATCGTAACCGGGGCCCACCGCGGATGCGGCGCCTGCGTCGGTCTGTGCGAGCGCGGCGGGGAACACGCCGGTGTTCGTGTTGCTGATGTTCGGATGTCCGAGCTGCAGCGTCTGATCGTAACCCCAACACCAAATCTGTCCTGCGCCGTCGACCGCACAGCTGTGCAAGTTGCCCGCCCACACACTCGCGACGCTCGAAGGCAAACCTTGAACGGCGTTCGGCGCCGGGTGCGCGTTGTTGTCGAACACGCCTGCGTCCGCCTGCAGACCGAGCTGACCGGACGAGTTCGATCCGAAACACTTCGCGACGCCGCCCGTCATCACGCACGTGAGGCTGCTGTTGATCGAGTAATGGCTCGCGGTGACCTGCGTGACGCTCGCGAGCGCGGGATTCACGGGCACGGGTTGCGCGGTGCCATCGAAGCCGCCGTCGCCGAGCGCGCCGACGCCGAGCTGACCGACGTTGTTGCGTCCCCAACATCGAAGCGTTCCGTCTTTCACGAGCGCGCAGTTGTGGAATCCGCCGGCGGCGATCGCGACGATGCACGGCGTTTGATTGCACACCGGTCCCGCGTCGACGACGCCGCCATCGGATGCGTCATCGGTTTGTCCGTCGCTCACGGTGCCGTCGTTCGTGCCGCTGTCGTTCGGAGGAACGGTGTTGTCTTGCGTCACCGCGTCGAACACGCTGCCGTCCGAGCCGCCGCCGTCGAGAAGCCCCGTATCGCCCGCACCACCACACGCAACGATCACACCGACAACCACGGGCGAAAGACGATGAAGCTTCATGACCACCCTCCGGAATCCGGAAGGTATCACGTCACGAAAGATGCTTGCGCGCGATGTCCGCCCACGTGCCTTGCGGCTCGAGGTCGACGTAGCGTTTCCAGTGGATGCGCGCGCGCGATCGCTCGCCGAGCTGCTCGCACGCCATCGCCAAGTTGAAGTGTGCGTCGGCGAAGCGCGAGTCGCGCGAGATCGCTTTCTCGAAATGATCGGCCGCATGCTTCGCGTCGCCGCGCTCGAGCATCACGTAGCCGAGGTTGTAGTGCGCCTCGGGTTGGCGATCGTCGATCGAGATCGCCGTGTGATAGAGCGACTCGGCGCCGCGATCGTCGCCGCGTCGAAAGAGAATGTTGCCGAGGTTCGTATGCGCGATCGCGAGGAGCGGGTCGAGCTCGATGGCTTCGCGGTAGAGCGCCTCGGCTTCGTCGTACGTCGACGGATCTTCGTCGAGCGAGCTCGCGCGCACGTAGAGCTCGTAGGCGGTGCGCGCGCGCGCGGCGGGTGTCTCGGGCCGGAGCACGCGGACGACGTCCGTGCGAAGAACGGCGACGTCGAAGTCGAGGACGAGCTGTCCGGTGACGGGCTCGAACGAGCGACCCTCGGGCGGGTGCACGACGACGCGGCGCCCGTCGCTGACGAGGCGCAGCTCTTGGAGCGGACGCGTGACGCGCGGGAGCGCGGAGCGCAGCGCGCCGATCGCGCGCGCGACCTCGGTGAGCTTCACTTCGCGCGAGAGCATGAGCGTCGCGCGGAGCGCGATGAGATCTTGAAACGTGTAGGCGCGCTTGCCGTTGCGTTCGCCCGTCGGCGAGACGACCTTCGCGCGGTCGAGCGAGCGGAGGCGCGCGGGCGTCATGCCGAGGAGCTTCGAGACTTCTTTCGCCGAGAACAAATCCGTGACGGGCTCGATCGCTTGCGCCGTCGCCGCGCCGCCCTCGAACGTCTCGTCGCTTCCGAGGCGACCGCCACCGTTTCCAAACCGGACGTGGATGACGTTGTCTTTGCGAGGAGGCCGTTTGCTCATCGTGCGCGATTGCTGATCGTACAAACTTCGCCGCGTAGCAAGGGGCAACGTCGTCTGTGGAGAGCTGTGGAGAAAATCTCGTCGCGACGTGTGGTACTTTCGTTGGCCGCGGAGGAGCCCATGGCAGCGAAGAAAAAGAAGGCGAAGCGCGCGAAGGCGTCAACGGCGAAGAAGAAGAAGGTCGCCGCCTCCACGACGAAGAAAAAGAAAAAAGCTGCGCCGAAGAAAATGGCGAAGCGCGCCGCGCCAAAAAAGGCGGCGAAGAAGAAAGCGTCGCCGAAGAAGGCGGCGCCGGCCGTCGTGCAAATCGCGACGATCGTGCAGGAAGAGATCTTCGACGCGGCGCCGATGGACGTCTACGAGGCGTTCATCGATCCGTCGAAGCACGCCGCGTTCACGAAGAGCACCGCGACCGGCGAGCCCGTCGAAGGCGGCGCGTTCACCGCGTGGGACGGCTACATCGCCGGACGCCACGAGCGCCTCGTCCCCGGCGCGCGCATCGTCCAACTCTGGCGCACGACGGAGTTCCCAGAAGATCATCCCGACTCGCGCCTCGAGCTCGAGCTCCGCCCCGAGGCGGAGAATCGAACGCGCCTCCGCATGACCCACTCGGGCGTCCCGCGCTCGCAAGCGAAGGGATACGAGAAGGGCTGGGTGGAACACTACTGGAACCCGCTGAGGGAGTATTTGCGCGACGAAGCCTGGTGAGATTGATCAGACTCGCTCGCGTCTGGGTGGCAGGTGCCCTTCTCGCGTGCACGCATTCCACCTCCGTTTCGCACGCGGTGAGCCCCGAGCCTCCTCTTTCGGCGCGCGCAGTCGCGGAGCAGTTCGTGATGGCAGTCGAGCACGGACGCTTGGGCGACGCACGAGACGCGATGACATCCGAAGCGCGCGAGCGGTGGAGCTTCGAAACGCTCACGCATGCTCTCGCCGATGAAGTTGCGCACCCGCACGCGTACACGCTCGACCACGTCGTGCACACGACCTCGGATGTCTATCGACCAGACCCGCCAGGCCAGCCACTCCGCGGATGCCTCGAGCCCGGCGAGCCGTGGACGCGACAAGAGTGGCGCTTCACGTTCGTGTCGAGCGACGACGCGCATTTCTATGTCGGCGTCACGGACTTCGAGTTCCCGTCGTCGAGCGGCTGCTCTCGAAGCTCCGACGCGCCGGCCAGCACGCGATATCGCGTGTACGACTGGATGCGAGGATCCTAAAACAAAGTGTGCCGCTCGCGTTTCCTTCGCATCCAGGTTTGATCGCGCCGCTCTGGCGTCGCTTCCCACATCGGTTCGAAGCGATCGCGTGCGGAATCGGCGCGGCGGTTCCCGACATCGTCGACGGCGCGCTCGGCATCGCGCGTGGTCATCTCGGTCAGTGGCTCGGGCATTCGCTTCTTGGGCTCTTCGTTCTCGACGTGCCCGTGGGCCTCGCGCTCGTCATCGCGACGCGTTTCTTCGCGAAACGTCCCGCGGCGCCGCTTTCGCTCCTCGTCTTCTCGACGTGGGTCGGCGCGCTGTCGCATCTCGTGTTCGATTTCATTTCGCACGAATCGTTTCTCTGGCTCGTGCCGTTCTACGAGCCGCGCCGTCCGTTCCCGGAGTTCTGGTACGCGCGTTGGTTCGAGGTGCGGCTTCCGGGTTATCGCGAGCCTTATCCAATCGGGCCGCACTTCAGCGTGTGGGTCGTGTTGAGTGTTGTTGGAGCGATCGTATTTTTTCGGAAGCGGAGACGGTGACGGAGTCGGAGTCGGGAGCGGGGTCGGGGACGGAGACGGGGACGGAGACGGAGACGGGGACGGAGACGGGGACGGCGGCGGCTGGTGGAGTGGGCTCGCTCGGCATTTCCAGTTTCGCAACGTGCTCGGACGCGTCAAGGACGACGCCTTCGGCGTCGCCGCCTTCGGCGGTTGCTTCGCAATCCTTGACGCGTCCTGCGCGCGTTGCGGGGGCAGGGAGTGCCTTCACTCGAGAGGGCGAAAGGAACTTCCATGCTGCGAATTTACGAAACGTCGTTGTCGATGCTGAGGCGGTTGCGAGGTGTGATTGCGATCGTCGAACGGCGTGATTCGGATCTTGCGCGTCAGCTTCGGAGAGCGAGCGCGAGTGTCACGCTCAACATTGCCGAAGGCTCGTACGCGAGAGGCCGCAATCGGCCGATGCTCTACAACGTTGCGCTCGGAAGCGCGAAAGAGACGCGCGCGTGCATCGACGTCGCGATGTCGCTCGGTTACGTCGATGCGTTCGATGCGCAGCTCGATTCAGAGCTGCATTCAATCTGCGCGGTGCTCTATCGACTCACAAGATGAGTCGGCGCGTGCGTGTGTTGGCTTCACCCAATGCACCTCCTCCATGCGAGCGGAGCTCGCATAAGGAGGAGGCAGCCGCGCGCAGCCGGCACGCGCAAGGGCGCGCGCAGGCGGAACGTGTAAAATACACGCATTGGCGCCGAGCACGGCCGAGCATGCCGGCGAGCACGGCTGGGAGGAGGCCACCAGCACTGCTTCAAGGAGGTCACTGCGCCGAGGAGACGGAGTCGGAGTCCGCGACGGGCTATCCCGTCTTCAACGCCTCTTCGCGAAGCGGAATCACGATGGGCTCCACGTGCAGACCCGACGGGCGCGACTCGATCCACGCGGCGTGCGCGACGAGTGGGGCTTCGCGCGGGCCGACGTTGTCGGGCGCTTCGCCGACGCTTCCCACGTTCACCACGCGCACGTGACCAATCATGCGATCGAACGGCACGTGGCTCATCCCGCACACGACGAGGTCGGCGGGATCGTCGCCGATGAGCGCGGAGAGCTCTTCGTCGCTCATGTCCTGGCTCATCGCTTCGGACGGATCGAGGGGCGAGCCGTGCACGAGGAGGAGCTCGCCGCCGTCTTCGAGCGGGAAACGCACTTGCGTCGGCAAGCGGCGCAAGCGCTCGAGCACCAAATCGCCGAGCTCGGCGCGCACGCCCTTCATGCGCTCGATCATTTTCTTTTCGTGCTCGCCAAACCCGGGAGTCGACGGATCGATCTTCGCCGGATCGAGCGTCGCGATGGCGCGGTCGGTCACGCCTTGCACCATGATCGCGCCGGCCGCGGTCAGCCTGCGCCACGTCTCGAGCGGCTGCGCGCCGCTCGCTTCGTCGAGGCCCGAAAACACGACATCGCCGGCGACGAGCAGTTTGTGGAACGCGCGGCGCTCGGCGGTCGCGAGCACGGCGCGAAGCGCGTCGAGGTTGCCGTGAATGTCGGAGACGCAAAGAATGAGCATCGATTCAGCGCGGGGTATAGCGCGCGAAGGCCGCTCATTCAATTGAGCGTGCCGACAGGCACGCGAAATGACTCTTGCTGGGAAGCACGGCGCAGCCGTGCGTTCCCAATTGAGCGTGCCGACAGGCACGCGAAATGACTCTTGCTGGGAAGCACGGCGCAGCCGTGCGTTCCCAATTGAGCGTGCCGTCAGCCGGCGTTCCCAATCGCCGCACGGAGCGCGGCCACCAGATCGGCTGGGTTTTTCCCTTCGGCGATGGCGCGAACGATGGCCGAGCCGACGACGACCCCGTCCGCGCCGCGCGCCGCGATGCGCGCTTTTTCCGGCGTGTCGATGCCGAACCCGACGACGACGGGCGCGCCGAGCTCCGCGCGGAGCTCTGCCGCGCGGTCCGACGCCTCGGCGATGGGCGCTTCGCCAGCACCCGTCACGCCCGTGAGCGACACGTAATAAACGAAACCCGGCGGGCACTCCGCGAGCGCGACCTTCGTCTTCGCGATGCGATCGGCTCCGCTCGTCGGCGCGAGCAGCGGCACGAGCGACAAATCGTGATGCTTGCACAATGCACGCAATGTCCCGGCTTCGTCGACGGGCAAATCGACGACGAGGAGCCCCGAGACGCCCGCATCGCGCGCGTCGCGAACGGTGCGCCCTTCGCCGCGAACGAAGATCGGATTGTAATAACCGAAGAGCAGCAGCGGCACGCTCGTCCGCGCGTGGATCGCGCGCGCTGCATCGAGCGCGCGAGCGAGACCACCACCTCTCGCGATGGCGCGTTCGCTCGCGCGCGCGATCACGGTGCCGTCGGCCGTCGGGTCCGAGAACGGAACACCGAGCTCGAGCACGTCGGCGCCCGCGTTCGCGCACGCGACCGCGTGATCGATCGACGCCTCGTGCGTCGGATCGCCCAAGCAAAGATACGCGACGAGCGCCTTGCGCTTCTTCCGCGCGAGCTCCGCCATCGTTTCATCAAGGCGCGACATGGATCTTCTCGAGATAGGTCGCGAGATCTTTGTCGCCGCGACCCGAGAGACAAAGCGCGAGCACGACGGGCCGCTTCTTCTCCGCCGACACCACCTGCGCGATGTCCCAAACGCACGCGAACGCATGCGCCGTCTCGAGCGCGGGAAGAATGCCTTCGGTGCGCGCGAGGAGCGCGGCTGCGTCGAGCGCTTCGGCGTCAGTCGCGGACAAGTAGCGCGCGCGACCCGTGTCCTTCAAGTGCGCGTGCTCGGGACCGACGCCGGGATAATCGAGTCCCGCGCTGATCGAGTGTGCCTCCTGAATTTGCCCACCGTCGTCCGAGAGCACGTAGCTCTTCGATCCGTGAAGCACGCCGACGCGTCCTGCGCCGAGCGTCGCCGCGTGCTTGCCCGTCGCGATCCCGGATCCGGCGGCTTCCACGCCGAAAATCGCGATGTTTGTATTCTGCAAGAATGCGCGAAACATCCCGATCGCGTTCGATCCACCGCCGACGCACGCGACGATCGCGTCGGGCACGACGCCGCGCGCAGCGAGCTGCTCGCGCGCCTCTTCGCCGATGACGGATTGAAACGTCGCGACGATCTCCGGATACGGATGGGGACCTGCCGCGCTGCCGATGCAGTAGTGCGTCGTCTTCACGTTAGTCACCCAATCGCGGAGCGCTTCGTTCATCGCGTCCTTCAGCGTGCGCGATCCCGACGTGACGGGGATCACCTTCGCACCGAGAAGGCGCATGCGACCGACGTTCGGCGCTTGCCTCGCGACGTCGACCTCGCCCATGTAGACCTCGCACGGGAGACCGAGGAGCGCGCACGCGGTCGCCGTCGCGACGCCGTGTTGGCCCGCGCCCGTCTCGGCGATGATGCGCGTCTTGCCCATCTTCTGCGCGAGCAGACACTGCCCGAGCGCGTTGTTGATTTTGTGCGCGCCCGTGTGACAGAGGTCCTCGCGTTTGAGCCAGAGCGACGCGAGGTGCGCGCCCTTCGGATCCACCGCGCGCGCGAAACGCTCCGCGCTCCCGAGCGCCGTCGGGCGACCGACGTACGACGCGAGGAGCGCGCGCCACTCGTGCTGAAACGATTCGCTCGCCGCGATCCGAGTGAACGCTTCGTCGAGCTCGCCGAGCGCGGGCACGAGCGTCTCGCTCACGTAACGTCCGCCGTATTCGCCGTAGCGCGCTCGAACCACGGCGGGGATTGAATGCCGACCGCGCTTCGAGCACCACAAAAAACAGCGGGATCATGAGGAAAACGTCCATTGCGTTCGCGGCCACCGCGGCCATCGTCTTTGCGCCGAATGCGCGCGCGGACGCCGATTTGCGCGCGCAAGGCGCGCAGCTCATGTCTGCGATGGAAGGCGACGCGCACCGCGTGGCCGTGCTCCTTCGCACCGCGCGCGCCGCGCGATCGCCAGGCCCCGCGAAATGCGTCGATGGATACTTGAGTCGGATCGACACGAGCGTGCGCCACGGTCGTGACGACCTCGCCGAGATCCGCGCCGCCGTCGCCGTGGGCGACAAAGCAACCGCCATACGCGCGATGGGCTGGCTCGCATCACGTCGAGAGGCCGCGCGCTCCGCATCGTTCGCGGCGGACACGTGCATCGTTCCGACAGCCGCGCAGGAGCGCGATCAAACCGTCGTGCGCATCGTCGCTCCGCCGCGCTTGCCGACGGACCACGACGTGTTCGCGCGCTAGATCAGTCAGCGGCATCGTCTGTCCCGTCAGCACCACCGTCCGAGCACGTCATCGGCGCGCACTGCCGCGCGGCGCCGTGGTGAGCCATCGGCCGACATACGTGTCGGCATTCTTGATCGAGAAAGTCAGATCCGCGACTACCTGTGCTTCGCGCGCGTCTTTCCGTGCTGCAGCGAACGCTTCAAGTCCTGCAGCTCGCGGCGCAGCGTCGCGATGTCGTTTCCGTTTTCGTGGCTCGGCTCCGGAGCAGACGGCGGGGGCGTGGGCGGGCCGCCCGTGAAAATCGCGCGAGCGCGTTCCCCATCTCGAACGGGACCTGCGCAAATGGATTTCCGCTCGAACCCGCGCGCGACTTCATCGCGAAGTAGAGCTCCATCGCCCACGTCATGTAGCGCGTGTAGAAATCCGCGAGCGCGTCGTCGCTCATGCGAACGAGCTGCATCAAGAGCGGAACGGGGAGGAGATGCGCGCGCTCGCCCTCGATCAAGAGCTGCACGAGCGTCGGCTGGGTGAGGTCTTCGTCGGTCTTCGCGTCGAGCACCCGCACGTCGCGCCCTTTGCGAATGCGCTCGGCGAGGTCCTCCATCGTGATGTAGCGGCTGCCCTCGGTGTCGTAGAGCCGCCGGTTCGGATACTTCTTGATGGTGAGGACCGGTCCCACGCGAAGGCTCATACCTCGCCGCCGCGTGCGCTGCAACATGCGAAGTGACGGTGTAATGTTGCACTGCACAAAAACGCCTTGACGAGGCCCGAGGCCGGAAGTACGGAAGGAGCCCATGAAGCGGCTCTGCTGCATTCTGCCCTTCGTTTCGGTGGTCACGGCGTTCGCATGCTCGAGCGGAGGCGACGTCGCTTGCCACGCCGGCGCCGACTGCGCGTCCGGGATCTGCCGTTCCGACGGCACTTGCGCGCCGATCAGCTCGGGTGACGCCGCGACGTTCGATGCGCCATCGAGTGATGCCGCACCGTACGAATCGAGCACGAGCGACGCGCCCATCACGGGATGCGTCCCGAACAACGACGGGACGATCACCGCGAGCGAAGCGCCGCTGCAACCGGGTCTCCACGCGAAATACCGCGTTGCACAAAACGCGACGGTGTCGACCGCGGGCCAAACCCAAAACGACGGCTCGCGCATTTGGGATCTCACGGGCGCGCTGAGCGGCGACGCGGACGACGAGGTCGACACGGTCTCGATCGCGAACGCTTGGTACGCATCGAGCTTTCCGACGGCGTCGTATGCCACGCCGCTCTCGCCGACCTCGACGCTGCTCGGCGTCTTTCGCTTCGGCGGAAACGCGCTCGCGCTCGAAGGCGTTGCGTCGCCGACGCAAAACGGCGGTTACACGAACGTCTCGTACAACCCCGAAGCGCTGATCGTGCAGTTCCCGCTCTCGATGAACGCGACGTGGAGCAGCACGTCGACCATCTCGGGAACGGCGAGCGGCATCGCGGCTTATTACTTCGAGAGCTACCAATCGAAGGTCGACGCGCACGGCTCGATCAAGACGCCTTTCGGCACGTTCCAAGTGCTGCGCATCGCGACGGTCCTCACGCGCACCGTCGGCCCGACGGTGACGATCACGCGGAGCTTCGGCTTTTTTGCCGAGTGCGCGACGCAAGTCGCGACGATCGTGTCGCAGCCCGACGAGCCGACAGCCGAGTTCACGAACGCATCGCTCGTGATGCGCCTCACGCCATGATCACCAAGCTCGCTCTCGTCGTATTCCTCTTGCCGCTCCTCGCGGGGTGTCTCTCGTTTCACACGGGCGCAATGCCGGGCGAGCCGAAGGACGCGACGTTCGCGAACGTTGCCGGCGTGCGCATGCGCTACGTCGATCACGGAAGGGCGGGGTTGCCCGTCGTCGTGCTTCTTCACGGGTTCGCGTCGTCGCTCGACACGTGGAACGTCGTCATGCCCGCGCTCGAGAAGAAGGGCTTTCGCGTCATCGCGCTCGATCTCAAAGGCTTCGGTTGGACCGACAGACCCGAAGGCGACTACTCGCCCGAGGCGCAAGCGAAGCTCGTCTACGCGCTGCTCGATCAGCGCGGCGTCGAGAGCGCGTCCTTCGTCGCGCACTCGTGGGGCTCGTCGATCGCGCTCGCTGCTGCAGTGCAACAACCCGAGCGCGTCGCGCGCCTCGCGCTCTACGACGCGTGGGTCTACGAAGAGCAGCTTCCGACGTTCTTCCATTGGGCGCGCGCGGACGGCGTCGGCGAGACGATGTTCGCGCTCTTTTACAAAGAGCGCCCCGACGACAAGATCGCGCAAGCGTTCTACGACCCGAAGCTCGTCACCGAGAAGCTCGTCGAGGAAGTGGAAGCCGCGCTCGACCGGCCCGGCACCGTCGCGGCCGCGCTCGCCGCGGTTCGCGGGCAGCGTTATGCGGCGCTTCAAGCGAAATACCGCACGGTGAAGAAGCCGACGATTCTCCTCTGGGGACGCGAAGACGCCGTCACGCCGCTGCGCTTCGGAGAGAGGCTCTCGAAGGAGATGAGCGACGCGAAGCTCGTCGTCTATCCGCAGTGCGGACACTTCCCGATGATCGAAGCGCAGGCGGCATCGACCGCCGATCTCATCGCCTTCCTCGAGCCCGTGCTGACCGCCGCGCCGCCCAGTGCTGCGCCGCAACAAAACGCGACGAGCAAGACCGAAGGCGGTCTCGACCGCGAGGGTCCGTGAACGCGCGCAGCGCCCTCTATGCGCTCGCGATCACATCGCGCCCGGCGTGGCGCGCGCGACCGGCTTCACGGACATTGGGAACGACTTTCCGAAGAACGAGACGGTCGAGTTCAAAGTCGACGGCTACCTCCGCGGGCGCGCCGAGGCGCTCTACAACTTGGATCTCGACCGCGGTCTTCTTCCGAGCGGGCAGCCGCTCTTTCCGGTGCCGCTCGACGATCCCAAAGGCCAACTCCTCACGCACGCGGACATGCGCCTGCGAACCGACGTCGCGCTCTACGCGCCCGGCGGTGGCGTCGCGGTGAAGGTGCGCCTCGACACGCTCGACAACGTCGCGCTCGGATCGATGCCCGATGGTGTTCCTTATGCGTCGCTCACGCAGCGCACGAGCGGGAGCATCTTCTCGCTTCGTCGCGCGTATGGCGAGGCGCTCTTGCCGATCGGGTTGCTCGCGCTCGGACGTATGGGAAACCAATTCGGGCTCGGCATGTACGCGAACGGCGGCGACTGTCTCGATTGCGACGCAGGTGACTCCGTCGATCGCGTCGCGTTCCTCACGCCGCTCTTCGGTCACGTGTTCGCGTTTGCGTTCGATTACTCGGCGACGCTCGCGCTCGACCCGCGCGCCGACAACCGCACCATCGCGATCGCGCCGACGTCGAACGTGCGATCGCTCACGCTCGCCGCGCTGAAATTCAAGACGGACTTGTCGCGCGAGCGCAGGCGAAAAGCCGGGAAAACGACGCTCGAATACGGCCTCCTCGGCGCGTATCGCTGGCAAGACGGCGACGTGCCCGCCGCGTATTTGCCCACGCCGACGAACGGCCCCGTCGCGCTGACGCCCGCGCAAGTCACGGGGCGCGGCGCGAAGTACTACATCGCGAATGGCTACGCGCACGTCACGCATCCCGAGTTCTTCGTCGCCGCCGAGCTCGCGTACATCGGTGGCCGCGTCGATCAAGCCTCGCTCATTCCCGGCGTGCTGCTTCGTCAACCGATCACGTCGAGCCAATTCGGAGGCGTGCTCGAATCCGAGATCGGAACTCCGAGCTCGCCATTCGGAGTCGGGCTCGACGCGGGCTACGCGACCGGCGACACGGGCGCGATCCTCGGCGCAATCGCGCAGCCGCCTCCGAACAGCGAGCTCAACTCGTTCCGCTTCGATCCCGACTACCACGTCGATCGCATCCTCTTCCGAGAGATCATCGGCACGGTGACGGGCGCGGCATACGTGAGACCGCACGCGCGCACGCGCATCTTCAAGAACCCCGCGGGCGAGATGCGCGCGGACGTCGCCGCGATCGCGTCCTTTGCCACCGCGACAGGCGGCTCGCCGAGCGGCGACGCGCCGCTTGGGTTCGAGATCGACCCGAGCGTCTCGTATCGGAGCCGCGACGGTTTCTTCGCCGCGCTCGAGTACGCCGTGCTCTTCCCGCTCTCCGGCATGGACAACGTGCCGCTCGGGCTCAAGGCTCAACCCGCGCAATCGATCCGCGTCAGGCTCGCTTTTCTTTTTGGAGGCACGTGATGCTGCGTCGCACCATTCCGCTGGTTGTCGCGCTGATCGCGTGCGGCGACAACAAGACGCCGAACCCCATCCATCCACCATACGACTCGGGAACGCTGCCGCAGCTCTCGTGCGTTCCGAACCTCGATGGGCAGATCGACGCCGACGAGCTGACACCCGCGCTCGGCAATCCGGTGAAGTACTTGGTGTCTCCGCCGCTCACGACGCGCGCCGTCGACCTTGCGGGCACGGTGGATTCGCAAGGTCACCTGACGTGGGATTTCGGATCCGACTACGCCGACGACGAAGTGGCGACGATCGAAGCCACGGGCATCGCGGGGAAATGGTACGCGGCGAGCTTTCCATCGGCGACGTTCGTCGCGCCGTTCGACGCGGGCGATGCGATCGAAGCGGTGTATGCATACAACTCCACTGCGATCGTCCTGCTCGGTCTCGCGTCGCACGATCCGACCGGGCCCGGTGGGCAAACGCTCCTCGCGTACGCGCCGCCGATCGCGCTCTACCAATTTCCGCTCCACGTCGGGCAGACGTACACGTCGGCCGGGACGATCACGAACGGGACGCTGCGTGGCGTTCCCTATGCGGGGACCGACACGTACGAGATCGCGATCGACGCATCGGGCGAGCTCACGCTCGAGTCGTACGTGTTCACGCAAGTGCTCCGCGTGCGAACGACGGCGACCGTCGCGCCGTCGGCGGGTCAGTCGATCGTCACGCGGCAGACTTCATTTTTCTTCGAGTGCTTCGGCGAGGTCGCGCGCGCGACGAGCCAGCCGAACGAGACGAACGACGATTTCACGACGGCCGCCGAGCTCCGCCGGCTGCAATGAAGGAGAAAACCAAGATGCTCTGGGACACGTACAAAGAAGGCTTCGACGCGTGGGAGAGCGCGACGGCGAAGCTCCTCGAAAACTGGATGAAGAGCCCGCTCGTGCTCGAGCCCTCCGGCGCGATGCTCACGAGCGTGATGCGCATGAAGGCAGCGAGCGATCGCATGAGCGCGATGTGGTGGGGCGCGCTCGGTCTTCCGACGAAGCGCGATCAAGAGCGAACACTCCACGCGCTGAACAAGCTCGAGAGCCGGCTGAACGATCTCGAAGAGAAACTCGAAGACCGCTGAGGGGCATCATGGACGTCACGAAGTACCTCGACTTGCGCATCGCGCCTCGCGCCGTGTTCGACTCTGTGAAGCTCGAAGGGCGAGGGGAGCAACCACGCTTCTACGTTCGCAGCAGCGGCGGATGGAACGCGATCACGTACCGCGCGTTCGCGGATCAGATCGAGCGCGTCGCGCTTTTTTTGGCGCGCTCGAATTTCGCGCCGGGCGATCGCGCCGCGGTGTACGCGCCGAACAGCGTGGCGTGGGCGGCGGCTGCGCTCGCGATCCAAGCGGCGGGTGGCGTCATGGTTCCGATCTACGCGGCGAGCACCGCCGAGCAGCTTGCGTACGTCGCGGGTCACTGCGACGCGAAGGTTCTCTTCGTCGACACGCCCGCGCTCCTCGCGCGCGTGAAGGAAGCGTGGCCGAAGCTTCCCGCGCTCGAGCGCGTCGTCTTGCTGGGCGATGCGATGAAGTCGGACGACCCACGCGTCGCCCCGTGGAACGCGGCGCGTGCCGAAGGAGACATCGAGGCGCTCATGGACGCGGTCTCGCTCGATGCCATCGGTCTCATGCTCTATACGAGCGGCACGACCGGCAACCCGAAGGGCGTGCCTTTGTCGCACCGCAACATCGCGTGCAACGGCCGCGATTGGCTCGAGTGCAACGCGCCCCTTTTGGACGAAGGCGCGGTCGACGTTTTGTGGCTTCCGATGAGCCACATCTTCGGTTTCGGCGAGATGTGTCTCGGCAACACGCTCGGGTGGGTCTCGTACATGAGCGATCCGCGCGAGGTGCTCACGCTTTTGCCGGAGCTCAAGCCGCACGTCTTCATGAGCGTGCCCTCGCATTGGGAGAAGCTCTCGCAGAGCGCCGACATTGGCGGCGCGACGGGTGGGAGGCTTCGCTTCTGTTTGTCGGGCGGCGCGGGTCTCAAGCGCGAAGTGAAGGAGAAGTTCCTCGACGCGGGCGTGCTCATCATCGAAGGCTACGGTCTCACCGAGACGTCGCCGACGCTCACGCTCAATCGGCCCGATGCGTATCGCTTCGACACGGTCGGCAAGCCGCTCCCGAGCGTCGAGCTCAAGCTCGCGGACGACGGCGAGATCCTCGCGAAAGGCCCGAACGTCTTCCGCGGGTATCACAAGGACGAAGCTGCGACGCGCGAGATCTTCACCGACGACGGATGGTTGAAGACGGGCGACGTCGGACGCTTCACGGAAGATGGCTTCTTGCAGATCGTCGATCGCAAGAAGGACATCCTCGTCACCGCCGGCGGGAAGAACGTTCCGCCCGCGAACATCGAGCAGCGATTCGCTGGCGATTCGCTGCTTTCGCACGCGGTCGTCTACGGCGACGGAAAGCGTTACCTCGTGTGCGGCGTCTGGGTGAACGACGACGCCGTGCGCGACATGAACGACGCGGACCTCCGCGCCGCGGTGCAGAAGCGCGTCGACGAAGTGAACGCCGCGCTCGCGAGCTACGAAACCATCAAGCGCTTTGCGATCGTGCGCGAGCCGCTCACCGTCGAAGCCGGTTTGCTGACGGCGTCGATGAAAGTGCGTCGCAAGAAGGTCTACGAGCGCTTCAAAGACGTCTTCGAAGGTCTCTACGCGTGAAAATGTTCGAGCGCCTGAAGAACCTCGCGTCGCTCGCGTCGCGCCCGAAGCCGGCCGTCGGCATGACGCCGAGCGACGTCGTGTTCACGGAGAACAAGTGGCGCCTCCTCCGTTATCGATCGGATCGCGTCACGCACTCGCGCCCAGTGCTGCTCGTGCCGTCGCTCATCAACCGGCACTACGTGCTCGATCTCTTGCCGGGGAAGAGCTTCGCCGAATATCTCGCAATGCGCGGGTGGGACGTCTTCTGCATCGATTGGGGAACGCCCGGTCCCGAAGACCGCTACGTGACGTTCGACGACGTGTGCGACGCGGCGCTCGGCCGCGCGCTCAGGCGCACGTGCAAGATCGCGGGCGCCGATCGCGCGCACCTGCTCGGCTACTGCCTCGGCGGCACGCTCACGACGATTCATGCTGCGGTGCACCACGAGCGCATCGCGTCGATGTGCGCGCTCGCGGCGCCCGTGCGCTTCGACTCGGAGGGCATGCTCGAAGCGTGGACACGCACGAAGTCGTTCGACGTGCGCGCGATCGCGTCTGCGACCGGCAACGTCCCGTGGCAACTCATGCAGAGCGCGTTTCACATGCTCCGCCCGACGCTCGGGCTCTCGAAGACGATGCACATGATCGACCGAGCTTGGGACGACGAGTTCCTCGACGGCTTCCTCGCGCTCGAGACATGGGGCAACGACAACGTCTCTTTTCCGGGCGAATGCTACGTCCGTTACATCGAGGAGCTCTATCGCGCCGACGCGCTTCGCAAAGGCACGTTCACGCTCTCCGGAAAACCGGCGCGCCTCGAGAACGTCACGTGTCCGCTCCTCGTCGTGTCGTTCGAGCACGACAACATCGTGCCGAAGGAAGCTGCGAGCGCGCTCGTCGAGCTCGCGGGCTCGCGCGTCAAGGAGCACGTTCATCTTCCCGGTGGGCACGTGGGCGCGGTCGTGTCGCGCTCGGCGAGCCAGAGACTCTGGCCCGTGCTCGACGGTTTTTTTGCAGCGCACGATCACGTCGCGTCGCAAACGGCGAAGGCAGCGCGCTCGAAAGGCGCCGCAAAAAACTAGGGCTTCGTGAACGCGCCGGCATCGTGCGCGAGCTCGGAGAGATCCACGGGGTGAACCTGCGCGAGCGGAACGCTCTTGCCGCCGCGCTCCGCCGTCAGCGTGAGACGATCGACGATTTGATTCGTCGCGTGGAGCGTGAGCGCGAGACGCACCGCGCTCCGCGCGCCGACACGCGTCGCGACGGATTGGTTCGCACGCCAGTCGAGCAGAAACCCAGCGCGGCCGAGTCGGTCGAGCACCTCGCGCTGGGGCGCCGCTGCGTCGAGCATGAGGACGAGGCTCGTTCCTTTGGCATCGCGTAGCGTGCGTCGCGACATTTGATCGATGGGCTGGACGATACGGTAATCCGCGAGCACGCCGATCCAACGCGCGGCTTCGTCGGCGGTCATCTCCACAGGGTGCGCGATGCCGATCACGCCGACCCCTTCGACCGGTTTGTCGACGGCATTGGCGAACGTCCCGTCTTCGGCGATGCGAAACGCCGTCTTGTCGCTTCGCCAGACGATGCCGAGCGCGGCGTGACGCATCAGCGGATGATCCATCCACGCGCGTCGAAACGCATCGAGCGTCCACGTTCGGCCACTGATCAGCGCGCGTTCGAGCGCGCGCGTGCGCACGTCCGCGATCGCCGCGACGTCCTCGTGGAGATCGCGCCAAATCTCTTCCGCGCGCGCGAGCTTGTGCGGAAGCTCGTTCAGGCGCGTGCCGCCTTGCGTTTGGATGAACGGATCGAGTCGGTCGTCCACGCCCACCTTGGCGTGCGGTTTCGGAAGGCGCATCGATGCGGGTGCTGCGCCATCGCTCGGAAGCGACGTTGGAACGAGCGCTTCCTCGAGATCATCGACGGTCATGCCGCGCTTGCGTGCGACGTTCGCGAACGCGGCGGCGACGGCCCGTGTGGTGAACGAGCTGCTCGGCTTGTCGTGTGTGAGGCGCCAGGCGATCGTGCAAAGCTCGACGGCCGCCGCGTTCGTGCCGATGTGACCGAGCACGTCGATGACGTAGGGTTGCGTGAGCGCGGGCGTCGTTCGGCGCACGAGCGCGTCGTCGCCGAGGTGCGCGATGGACTCGACCATCCATCGATCTTTGTGCGCTCCACCCGCCCCATCCCAAGCGCGCGCAAGATCCCACGCGAGCTCCGCGAGCGAGCGCGGCTCGCAAAGTCCGCGCACGTCCTCGAGACCCACGTATGGCCTTTCGAGCGAAGAGAACGCGAGCATGTGGGCGATGCATTGGACTGCGAAGAGCGGCAGCTCGCGGCCGTCGTGCAAGCGCGGGCGCGGCAGCTTCTCTGGCGCGAACGTCGCGGGCATCTCGGGCGCCGTGTTGGGACAGTCGAACCGCCTGTCCACCTCGAGGATCTCTTCGACGCTCGCGACGACGCGCTTGCCGTACCGCGCGCTCGCCGCGCGCACGATGCTCGCGTGCGCGACCGCGAGCTGCCTCACGATGCGCTCGGCGATCTTGCGACGCGGTCCCGACTCGCCAACGGCGATCGGGATGATGCCCGCGAGCGTCGCTTCGACGTACGTGCCGTAGTAACGCCACGCGCACGCGTTGAAATCGGAACGCCAACCGCCGAATACGCTCGTCGCATCGAAGAGCGCGAGCGCGACGTCCGTCGAGTCCACGTCTTGGTCCTCACCGGCTTTGAGCTTCGCGACGTGCGCTGCGACCTTCTCTTTGGCGAGCGCCTTGCCGAGCGGCTTCACGGAAACGCGCACGGGCGTGAGGAACCGCGACGGGCGACCCATCATCCACGGCGGACGCGAGAGCACGCGCGGAAGCTCGGAGAGAGGAACCTCGTTCACGTGGAGAAGACTTCGCGGAACGTCTCGAACGTGGTGCGCGCGGGTGTCGTGTCCCAAACGGCGAAGACGACGCGCTCGAAAGCGGCGGCGAAGCGCGACGCGAGGTGATCGCGGAACACGTTCGCCACGGCGCGTGCGTCGTTGCGAAAGACGCCGCAGCCCCACGCGCCGAGCACGAGCGTCGTGTGCGCGTGGCGCGCGCCGATTTCGAGCACGATGCCGGCGCGCCTGACGAGCGCGTCATGAAGGTGCGCGCGGTCGGACGCGTCGATCGCACCCGCGTTCGGCGCGGGCGCCGTGATGACGGAGAGCATCGCGCGTGCGTACGTGATCGTTCCGCGGACTGCGGCGTCGATCGCATCGCGCACGTCGATCTCGCGCTTGGAAACGGCCGCGACGTACTTGCCGCGTTCGATGACGCGTAGCGTGTCTTCGGCGAGCGCCTTGCGATCCACGCTCGCGATTACATCACCAAGCCACCATCCACGTCGAGGCAGCGCGCGTTGAAGTAGTCGCACTCGAGCGCGAACTTGAGCGCGAGCCAGATGTCCTCGGGCTCGCCGATGCGTCCGACGGGGATCGCCGCGACGAGCGCGTCGCGCGCTTTTTGGTTCATGCCCTTCGTCATCGGCGTCTCGATCATGCCGGGCGCGATCGCGACCGCGCGAATTCCGAACGGCGCGAGCTCGCGCGCCCAGGTGACGGCGTTCGCCGCGAGCGCCGCCTTCGCGGCGACGTACGCGGATTGTCCGCGATTGCCGTGGCGCGAAACCGACGACATGTTCACGATGCAACCTCTCGCGCCGCTCTCCGCCATCTTCGCCGCGCACTCGCGCGCCATGAGCGACGCGCCCGTGAGGTTCACCGCGATGACGGCGTTCCAATCCGTCGTTGCGAGTCGTTTGATGGCTCCGGTCTCGCGATCCTTCTTCACGAGGAGCCCGTCGCGGATGATGCCCGCGTTGTTGACGAGCGCGTTGAGCCCGCCCATCTCGCCATGCGCCCACGAGACGAACGAGGCGCAGTCGACCTCGTGCGCTACGTCGAGCTTGCGCCGGTGAATGCCAGGCGGCAGCTCCGAGAGCATCGCTTCGTTCACGTCGCCGACGGCCACTTGTGCTCCTGCGGCATGAAGGCGCTTCGCGAAATGCGCGCCCATGCCGGACGCGCCGCCCGTGACGATGATCTTCAGTTCTTCGAGTCGCATCCGTTCCTCGTCATCCAATCCACCATCTTCGGGTAGAGCACCTTGCTCGCTTTGCTTCCGACGACCGCGCCGACGTGCCCGCCAGGAACGGAGAGCGCGTCCTTCACCACGGACGACACGCGCGCGTTGAGAGCGAGCGCGGCATCGGGCGGACAGATCGTGTCTTTGTCGGCCGTGACCGTGAGCACGGGACACGCGATTTCAGCCAGGTCCACGCGCGCCCCGCGCACGGCATGCTCGTCCGCGACGAGCCTGTTCTCTTGATAGAGCTCGCGGATGTACGTGACGTAAGCCGCGGCGGGAAACGGAATGTTGTCGCTCGCCCATGTCTCGAGCGCGTCGAATCCTTCACGAAAAGCAGGATCGTTTCCGCGATCGGCGAGCCCGACCCACTTGGCGATCGAGCCCGTCGGCCGGAGCGCCATGAAGCCCGTTTGCATCTGCATCGGCGACACGTTGCCTGCCGACGCGACCGCCGATGCGTCGAAATGGTGCGGAGCAACAAGCTGCGCGAGGACTCCGCCTTTCGAAAAGTCGATCGGCCCTGCGAGATTCACGAGCGCGCTGACGCGTTTGGGCGAGAGCGCCGTGGCGATCGTGGCGAGCGTTCCGCCCATGCAGTAGCCGAGCAGCGAAGCGCGATCGGAACTCGTGATGCGAAGAACGCGCGCGATCGCGTGCTCGAGACGGTGGACGACGTCGTCCCACGCGAGGTGGCGATCCTCGTCTTCGGGAACGCCCCAATCGAGACAGAACACGTCGAGACCGCCAGCCACGAGCGCGGAGACGAGGCTCGCGCCCGGACGAAGATCGACGACGTACCACCGATTGATCATCGACGGCACGACGAGGAGCGGCGAAACCCCAGAGTTCAGCCCGTGCGAGCGAAACCGCATCAACCGCGCGCCGCCGAACGTCGCGACCACGTCGCGCGCGGTGGGCGCGAGCGGAATGGGCCAGGACCATGGCGTCCCAGCCCCAGAGAACATTTCCGCCATGTCTAGCTCGCGCTCTTGCTCGCGGGCTGCGCTGCGTTTGGCGCGTCGAGTACGTCGACCGTGAGCTTGCGCCACTCGGCGGCGAGCTGGCTCGTGTAGGCGAGCGTCTCTTTCGTGAGCTTCGACATCTCGTCGATGGCCGCGCCGGCCTGCTCGACGCGCTTGCCTTCGAGCTTGGTCCACTCGTCGGCCGCCGTGCGAGCGGCTTTCTTCCAAAAGGACATCCATTCGTGCGGTGCAGCAAAGAAGTCGTTGTTCATGTGTAGCTCCTTGTTGCGCTGCACCATAAATCGGCTGGCGGGAGCGTCAAGAGGAGAAATGGTGCGGTGCACAAAAAAGGCTACCGCTGCCACCCCGGCGGACGCCGCTCGAAATACGCCGCCATCGCCTCCGCGTGATCCGCGCCGGACCACGTGCGGATGAACGAGGCGCGCTCCATCGAACGAACATGCGCATAGAACGGCGCTGCGGCCGCGCGAAGGAGCGCTTTCATCTCGGCGATCGCGCTGCGCGGTGCGGCGCGGACGTCTGCGCACCATGCGTGCGCGGTGAGGACGCATTGGTCGGGATCGGAGACGAAGTCGACGAGGCCCATCGCGCGCGCATCGACGGCGCTGATTTCTTGCGAGGTCAGAAGAACGCGCGCCGCATGCGACGGACCGACGAGCGACACGAGACGCGGGAGGCTTCCCCACGCGGTCGTCACGCCCATGCGCGACTGCTTGAAGCAAATGCGCGCGGTCTGTTCGGCGATGCGCATGTCGCACGCGAGCGCGAGCTCCGCGCCGCCGCCGATGGCGGGACCCGAGAGCGCCGCGATGACGGGAAAAGGGAGCTCGCCGATGCGGCGACAGAGCTGCTCGCCCATGTCGCTCAGCGCGGCGGCTTCTTCGGGCGAATTCTTGTCACGGAGCTCGTGCAGATCCCCGCCGGACGCGAACACGCCGTGCGCGCCCGTGATGATCGCAGCGCGCACGGTTTCGTCCGCGCCTGCCGATTCGATCGCGTTCGCGAGCTCGGTCGCGAGCGCCGCGTTCAGCGCGTTCTTCGCTTTCGGGCGATCGAGCGTCCAGACGACGACGTTGCCCTCACGCGCGGTTCGCAGCACGCCGCACCTTTTCGGCTTTGGTTTTTTGCAGTCGCACGCTCGATGGACGGTCGCGCATGCGTGTGGAGCGTCGTTCGTGCTCGAGCGCGGCGTCGCTCGCTTTGCGCTTCTTCTTTCTTCGCGCGAGCACACGCTCGGCATGACGGATGATCGCGCCTGCGACGTCGACGCCGCTCGTGCGCTCGATTCCTTCGAGGCCGGGCGAGCTGTTGATCTCGAGGATCTTCGGACCGCTCTTCGATTCGAGCATGTCGACGCCGGCGACCTCGAGGCCCATGACGGACGCCGCGGTGATCGCCGCTTGCGCGTAGCGCGGATCGAGATCGACGCGCATGCCGAGCCCGCCGCGGTGCAAGTTCGATCGGAACTCGCCCGATTTGGCCTGCCGCCGCATCGACGCGATGACGCGCTTGCCGACGACGATCACACGGAGATCGCGCCCGCGCGACTCGGCGATGTACTCCTGCAAGATGATGTCTTGACCCATCGCCCAGAGCGTTTCGAGGAGCGAGCTCACGGCTTGCGGCGTCTCCGCGATCATCGTGCCGATGCCTTGCGTGCCTTGTTGCAGCTTGACGATCGCGGGCGTGCCGATGAGGCCGAGCGCGACGGGCACGGCATCGGGCGTGCGCGCGCAGACCGTCGTCGGGACGTCGACGTGGCGCTTCGTGAGGAGCTGCATCGCGCGGAGCTTGTCGCGCGAGCGCGCGATCGCGATCGCCGTGTTGAGAACGGGAACGCCCATCATGTCGAACTGCCGCACGACGGCAAGACCGTACGCGGTGATCGATGCGCCGATGCGCGGGATGACCATGTCGCATTCGGGCGCGGGGATGTCGCCGAGGTAGAGCGTGGGTCGCCCCTTCGACACGACGATGTGAAAGTCGAGCGGGTCCGCGACGGTCACCTCGTGACCGCGCGCTCTCGCCGCGAGCACGAGACGGCTCGTCGAGTAGAGTGATGAGCTGCGCGAGAGGAGGAGAAGCCGCAAAGCCCGCGTACCGTAACGGAGCTTGCGCTCACGTCAACGGTCCCGTCAGCCGTGCGGGAAGAGCCACGCCACGGTTATCGCGGAAGCGGCGATCGATCGGATGATCTGGTGGGTGCGTGGGCTCATGTGGACATGGGGAGAGCAGAGAACGTGCCACGAGCGATTTCGCATGAAATCGCGCGGCGCGTGTGACGTGTGCGTGGTTTTCTAGACACGCTAAGCTACGCGCGATGCCGCAGTCGCCGCCGCACGCCGAAGAGGACCTCGAGCTCCCGCCGCTCGACGGCGAAGGCGACGACACGCCGGTCGCGGAGCCGAACGAGGAAGTCGTCGAAAGCGACGAAGGCGATCCGTACGACGATGCGACGGGCGATGACGACGACTTCACCGACGGCGTCGATGCATCCGAGGAAGCGAGCGCAGTCGGCGACGACGAGACCGGCATCGCAGACGAAGCGATCGCCGACGCGCCCGCGGAGCCCGAGAGCGAGAGCCTCATCGGCGACGACGACGCGCCCGGTGTCGCGGGCGAAGACTTCGGTCTCGTCGATACGTCGAACGCCGTGCGCGACGCAGGCGAAGAGGGATTCGACGCGCCCGAGCCCGAGCTCCGCGTGGAAGATCTCCCGCGCCTCGACGAAGGCGACGATGACGATCTCAGCGTGGAAGAAGCGACGGAGCTCAGCGTGCCCGACGAGCTGCGCTGGGACGATCGCGGTTTGCAGCGCGCCGCCGTGCGCGCGATCGGGCACGTCGTGCGCATTCGTTTGCGCGCGGGCATCGAGGTCACGCTCGAGGATGGATCACACCTGCGCTCGGTCGACGGTGGCGAGACGTTCGCCGCAGCGGATCACGTCGATGAAGACGACGAAGCGCTCCTCACGCGCGGTCGCGCGCGCGCTCTCATGCGCGATGGCTACGGCGTGCTCCGCGCGATCGACGACGGACCGCTCACGCTCGTGGAATCGACCGCGGGGGCGACGGCGTTCACGCTCTTGGATGATGGAAGCCTCATCGCCGCGATCGATGGACCAGAGCGCGCGCGCCTCGTGCGCATCGATGCCGCGGGCGTCGCGACGGTCGTGGCGGAAGAAGAGTCCGCGATCGAAGCGCTCGCCGTCGACCCGCGGAGCGGCACGGTGTGGGCGGGCGGCGCGTTCGGGCTCATCGCGTTTCGCGTGTGACGGATCTTGGCCGCGGCGCGCGCCGCGTGGTACGCGGTGATCGCGTGAGCGTCGTCGTCCAGAAATACGGGGGATCGTCGGTCGCGGACGTGGAGAAGATTGGCGCGGTCGCCGACAAAATCGTCGCGACGAAGAAGCGCGGTCATGACGTGGTTGTCGTCGTCAGCGCGATGGGCAAGACGACGGACGAGCTCATCGCGCTCGCGAAACGCGTGGCCAAAGATCCGCAGCGTCGCGAGCTCGACATGCTCGTCACGACGGGCGAGCGCGTCTCGATGTCGCTCCTCGCGATCGCGATTCACGCGCGCGGCTGCGACGCGATCAGCTTCACGGGGAGCCAGTCCGGCATCATCACGAACGATCGGCACTTCGACGCGCGCATCATCGAGGTGCGTCCACATCGCATCGAAGACGAGCTCGCGCGCGGGCGCATCGTGATCGTCGCGGGCTATCAGGGCATGAGCTACAAGCGCGAGATCACGACGCTCGGTCGCGGCGGGTCCGACACGACGGCCGTCGCGCTCGCCGCGGCGCTCTCCGCGGAGCGATGCGAGATCTACAGCGACGTCGACGGTGTGTACTCCGCCGATCCGCGCGCCGTTCCCGACGCGAAGCATCTTCCCGAGATCGATCTCGCGATGCTCCAGGAAATGGCCGAGGCCGGCGCGAAGGTGCTCAACGCGCAAGCCGTCGAGTGGGCGCGGCGCCAGAAGATTTCCATTTTCGCGCGCAAAACCACGGACACGAACGAGCCGCCGAAGCAAACCGTCGCGCGCGAAGACGCGCAGACGCGTGCGCGCGCGATCTCCGCGATGGACCGCGTCGTCGTCGCGACGTACGCGAGCGAAGACGCGCCGCGCGTTTTGTCCGCGATGGCCGAGCTCGATGTTCCGTTCATCGACGGCACGCTCACGACCGCGGCGATTCCGCTTCTCAACTTGCCCGATTGGGACAAGCGTCGCGCATCGCTCGAGTCGCGCTGCGCGGGGGTGGTCGCGTTTCGCGATGGGCTCGGCGTCGTGAGCGTCGTCGGCGACGGCCTCGCGAGCGGCGTCGCGCGTTTTCTCGGCGCGCTCGCGCAATGCGGCGCCGCGCCCGTTTCGCTCGCGTGCGGACCGCTTCGAATCAGCGCGACCGTGGATGCCGGCAAGCTCGGTGACGCCCAACGTGCGCTCCACGCCGCGTTCGTTGCATAACGCACGCGTCCGCGGTAAAGGCCACGGGCCCGTGGCAGCCACGAAGAAGAAGAAATCGCCTGCGCAGGTGCAGCAGGAGCTGCGCGATCTCGCGAAGCCGAGCAGCGGCGATCGCCCGCCGTTCGACATGAACAAGCTCTACCTGCGCGCGGGCGGAATCCTCGCGGTGGGTTGGGTGCTCGCGGCGATCAGCGCGTCGATGACGCACGTGAAGTGGCCGCTTGCGGTCGCAGGCGTCGTGACGGTCGTCGTGATCGGCGCGGGCATCTGGATGATCCGCTACGTGAAGAAGTCCGAAGCGCTCGGCGCGATCATGCGCGGCGCGGACACGAACGAGGGCCGCAAGGAAGCTCTCAAGAAGCTTGAGACGGATTTCAAGAAGGGCGACGTGCAAGCGACGATGGCGCGCGCGCAGCTCGAGATGCAGGAAGATCCGAAGCAGGCGCTCGAGACGCTCGAGGGAATCGACCTCGCCAAACAGATGACGCCCGTCGCGGATCAAGTGCGCGCGCTCCGCGCATCGATCCATTTGTCGCTCGGCGAAGCGCAGAAAGCGCGGGCGCTCGCCGATCAGCTCGAGCTCGGAAAGCAACAAGAGCCGAAGACGCGCGCGATGTTCGCGGCCGTCGCCGGCGAAGCGTGGGCGCGCACCGGCAACGGCAAGAAGGCGCTCGAGGTGCTCGAGCTCTTCGACCCCGACGCGGACGACATGGGCGAGATGCGCATCCAAATGCTCCGCGCTCGCGCCTTCGCTTACGCGTCGACCGGCGACATGAAGGGCGCCGAGCGCACGTTGAAGAAGCTCGCCGACACGAACGTGAACCTCCTCGCGATGTTCGTCGGCAAGAAAATCCATCCGCTCCTCGAGCGCGCGGCGAAGAACATCCTCATGCGCAGCGGCGCAGTTCCTCGCAAGATGGTCACGAAGAGGATGTAGGTCACGTGCATTCCGCGAGGAGCTTCACGGCCTCGCGGATCTTCGACGGCTCGAGCGGGGCGAAGCCGAGGCGGAGGCGCGGCTCCCGGTGACCGTCGAACGTGAAGCGGCGCGCCGTGTGGACGAGCACGCCACGCTTCGAAGCGCGCGCGGCCCACGCGTCCACGTCGCCGCGCTTCTTCGTGCTCGCCCAGATCGCGAGACCGCCGGATGGAAGCGCGTACGAGAGCATGGGGAGGTGGTCGTCCAGCGCGCGGGCGAGCGCGTCGCGGCGCTCGCGATAGAGGCGGCGCATCTTGCGCGTGTGACGCGCGAGCAGACCGTCTTCGATGAGCTCGGCGATCGCGCGTTCGACGGCGAGATCGCCTTGTCGATCGACGAACGCGCGAAGCGTCATCGCGCGTTCGAGGAGCGCGCGCGGCGCGACGAGGAAACCAATGCGCAGCCCGGGCGCGAGCACCTTCGAGAGCGTGCCCACGTAGACGACGCGCGTTCCGTCGTCGGCGCTCGCGAGCGGGAGCGTCGGGCGGCCGTCGTAGTGGAACTCGTGATCGTAGTCGTCCTCGATGATCGCGAAGCGCGCGCGGCGCGCGAGATCGAGGAGCGCGAGGCGTCGCGCGGCGGGGAGCATCACCGTCGTCGGGTATTGGTGGTGCGGCGTCACGTACACCGCGCGCACTTTCTTCTTGCGCGCGACCTCGGCGAGCGCGTCCACGCGAAGACCGCTCGCGTCGACGGGGATCGGAACGAGCTCCGCGCCCGCGAGATGAAACGCTTCCCACGCGGGGCGATACCCGTACGCTTCGACGGCGACGATGTCTCCGGGCGCGAGCATCGCGCGCGCCGCGAGGTACAGCGCCATCTGACTGCCGCGCGTGATGACGAGATCGTCTTCGTTCGCGACGACGCCGCGCGCCTCCGCGAGCACCTTGGCCACGGCGCGTCGCAGACGCGGATCGCCGCGGAGGTCCCCGTATCCCAGCACTTCGTTCGTGCTGCGCGCGAGAGCGCGCCGAAACGCTCGCGCGATCTCGGGGTGCGGCAGCTCGCGCAAATCGGGAATGCCGCCGAGGAGCGGGTAGGGCGCGCGCGGAAACGTGATGCCGTGATGCGCTTCGCCGAGCGCGGTCGGCGCGACGCCGCGCACGTCGAATGCCGCGCGGCTCGCATCGCGCTTCGCCTGCGAAAGACCACGGAGCGCGCGCGGGCGGTGGGTTGGAAGCTCGCGGCTCACGAACGTTCCACGCGCGCCGGCAGT
>CAVXQJ010000010.1:0-161353 GCA_963763745.1 uncultured delta proteobacterium | reverse complement strand
CCCCCCCCCCCCCCCCCCCCCCCCCCCCCCCCCCCCCCCCCCCCCCCCCCCCCCCCCCCCCCCCCCCCCCCCCCCCCCCCCCCCCCCCCCCCCCCCCCCCCCCCCCCCCCCCCCCCCCCCCCCCCCCCCCCCCCCCCCCCCCCCCCCCCCCCCCCCCCCCCCCCCCCCCCCCCCCCCCCCCCCCCCCCCCCCCCCCCCGTCCGGCCGCCGTCCGGCCGCCGTCCGGCCGCGCACCGGCCGTCGGTGCATTGGCGACGATGCTCGAGCGGTACTCCGATGCTGAGCGGCACTTCGAACGAGCGCTCGTGCTTTCCGACGCTGCGTCCGCAAGACCCGAGCGCGCGCGCATCTTGGCGGCCCACGGGACGATGCTCATCGCGCGTGCCGCGCCGAACGACGCGGAGAAGGCGCGTGCGTCGTTCGACGAGGCACATGCCATCGGGACGGAGCTCGGCCTTGCGCGTCTCTTGGCGTCGATTCCCGCGTCGCTTGCTGCGCCGCCGAAAGCTCCGCCAGCGAAAGAGCCCGTGGCGAGGACACTGACGCTGACGAATGAAGGGGACACCTGGCTGCTCGCGCTTGGCGCTGCGTCGATCCGTCTCAAGGATGGCCTCGGAGCTCGCTACCTCGCGCGCATCGTGCGGAGCCCGAACGCGAGCTCCACGCTCTCGACCTCGCCGACGCGCATGGCGACGAGACCCTCGGAGATGCGGGCGAGGCTCTCGATGCGGACGCGCGCGCTGCTTACAAAGATCGTCTTGCCGATCTGGACGAAGACCTTCGCGAGGCCGAGTCGTTCCAGGATGGCGCGAGGGTCTCGCGAGTACGCGCCGAGATGGAGTTCCTGTCCGCCGAGGTTGCGCGCGCAGTCGGCGTTGGAGGTCGCTCCCGCCGTGTCGGGTCCGCGGCCGAGCGCGCACGCGTGGCCGTCACTCGGCGACTTCGCGAGCTCATCCGACGCGTGGCGGCGGAGTCACCGGCGCTTGGTCGATACCTGGAGAACACCATCAAGACAGGGACGTATTGCTCGTATCGGCCCATGTAACACCGTTACGTCGAACGTCACGCCTCCGATGACGGAGGATGCTCATGGAGACCACGGCGCTCGATACGACCAAGATTCAAGCCTTCGCTGGCCAGCTGGTGACGATTCTCAACGGTGGATTGACCAGCCTGATGCTGAGCATCGGCCACCGCACTGGCCTTCTCGACCACATGGCGACGCTCGGCCCCGCTACGTCGAACGAAATCGCGAGCACGGCAAAGCTCGACGAGCGTTACGTGCGCGAGTGGCTTGCGTCGCTCGTCACCGCCCGCATCGTGGACTTCGATGGGCGGCACGGAACGTATCGACTGCCACCCGAGCACGCGGCATGTCTGACGCGAGCGGCCGGGCCGAACAACCTCGCCGTCTTCGCACAAGGCGTCGGGCAGTACGGCGCCGTCGAGAGCGACATCATCGACTGTTTCAAAAAGGGCGGTGGGATCCCGTACAGCAGATATCCGCACTTCCACGACTTCGCCGCCGAGATGAGCGGAGCGCTCCACGATGCGCTCTTGGTCACCGGGATCATCCCGACGATCGGCATGGCAGAGCGTCTGACGGCAGGAATCGACGTGCTCGACCTCGGTTGCGGCCAGGGCCACGCGCTCAACCTGCTGGCGAAGTCTTTCCCGAAGAGCCGTTTCGTCGGCATCGACCTTTGCGAAGACACCGTGGCCGCAGCGCGCGCGGAGGCCACCAAGCTTGGCCTCTCCAACGCTCGCTTCGAAAAAATGGATGCCGCGAAGCTCGACGGCAAAGCGGCGTACGACTTCGTCACTGCCTTCGACACGATTCACGATCAGGCCGACCCTGCCCAGGTGCTTTCTCGCATTCACGAGGCGATCCGGCCAGGAGGCACGTTCCTCTGCGTCGACATCGCGGCGTCGTCGCATCTCGCCGACAACCTCACGCACCCTCTCGCGCCGACGCTGTATGCGGTCTCGACGATGCACTGCATGCCAGTGTCCCTCGCGCAAGGTGGTGTCGGCCTCGGCACGATGTGGGGCCAGGAGGTCGCGCTCAAGATGCTTGGCGAGGCCGGCTTCGCGGATGTGCAGGTGCGGCGCGTCGAGGGTGATCTGATGAACAACTACTACGTGGCACGCGCGTGAGCGCTTGGACGCTAGCGGATCGCGAGCGACGATTCGGTTGAGCTCAGCGCGGCGAGTACACGCAGCGGAAGCCGATGGCGTAGTTGCGATTCGCCTCTGGCGCCTGGAACCGGAACGTCGGACGCGCCCATGCCGGGAACGCGGCATTCCACGCGCCGCCGCGGATGACGCGCGACGTTCCGGCCGCGGGGCCGAGCGGATCGGTCTGCGTCGTCGCGACGTCCGTCGCGTATGGCGCGTAGAAGTCCGCCGTCCACTCCCAGACGTTCCCAACCACGTCCTCGACACCATAGCGCGATTTTCCTGCCGAGAAGGATCCGACGGGCGCGGTCGTCGCAAAGCCGTCGCTCGCGTCGAACATCGGCTGCGGAAAATCGGCGGTGACGCCGTGCTCCTTCGCCCACGCGACGCACTCGCTGCCGCACGTGTTCGCGCGCGACGCGCTCGGCGGATCGTCTCCCCACGGATAAACTCGTCCGTCCGGGCCGCGCGCTGCGAACTCCCACTCCGACTCCGTCGGAAGCCGCCCGTTTTGTTTGTTGCAGAAGCGCTGCGCTTGATCCCAATCGACGCAGTTGATGGGGTGCTGCGCTTTGCCTTTCGGATCGTTCGCGTTGCAGAGCGGATCGTACGCCGCGAGCTGAGCACGGTCCTTGAACTTGGGCTCGTTCGTCGTGCTCGCGCGCAGGCACTTGCCGGTCGCCGAGCACGCGAAGTAGCGCTCGGTCGTCACCTCGAAGCGGTCGATGCAGAACGGAGAGAGCGTCACCGGGTGCGCGGGCTTCTCGTTCTCGTTTCCCGCCGGAGGCTCGTTCGCGCCCATGAAGAATGGTCCGCCCTCGATGAAGAGCGCGCCGTCGGGGCACCGCGAGGCGGGCACGGAGCTCGCCATCGGCGTTAGCGATGAAGATGGAGCCGCGGATGTAGATGCAACGGTGGTGGGCGCGCGCGAGCTGAGTTTCATCGCGCCGAACACGATGCCCGCGAGCGCGACGATGCCGACGACCGCGAAGAGCGGCGTGCGCGACTTCGCGGGAGTGGGTTTCGTCGTCGTCGCCACGGGCGCGACCGCCGTCGCCGCAAACGCGGCGGTGTCCGAACGGTTCTGCGAGCTTGGTGGAGCGTCTTGCGTCATGCGCATCGGCGACATCGCGAGCGCCGTGCGGAGCGCGTTCCAGAATTCGCCCGCGCTCTGATGACGCGCATCTGGTTGCACCGCGAGCGCCTTCGCGAAGACCTTCTCGACCTCGTCCGAGCACGACGCGCCGAGCGTCTTTGGCGTGGGCCGCCGCGACGTGTCGGCGGCCGCGAAGCCGAGCTGCACGAACGAGTCGCCTTCGAGCGGCTCCCTTCCGCTCATCACCTCCGTGGCGACGAGCGCAAGCGCGAACACGTCCGTCCACGGTCCCGTCGCGCCGTGCGTGCGCGAGAACTGTTCCGGCGCTCCATACGCGGGCGTGAACGACGTGACGTGCCCGCTCGTCTTCGTGAACGCGCCGCCCATCTTCTGCGCGTCCTGCACGACCTTCGCGATTCCGAAGTCGAGCAGCTTCACGCCGCAGCTCGGCGCACGCGGATCGCCGAGGATGAAGATGTTCGGCGGTTTGACGTCGCGATGCGCGATCCCGCGCGTGTGTGCGAGCGCGAGCGCCTCGGCCACGGGCTCGAGGAGCGAGACGGCCTCTTGCGCCGAACGAAGCGGTAGGCCTTTCTCGCGCTCGCTACGAAGAACGTTCTCGAGCGTCGTTCCATCGAGCCACTCGAGGATCATGAACGGCACTTGCTCGCCGCTCGGCGTCTTCAACGTGCCGACGTCGCGCGCTTGCACGATCGCGGCGCTGCGCTCCGAAAGCTCCGCGAGCAGCGCGCCTTCGCGCAAGAACTCTGAGGCGAGCGCGGCGCGCGCAGACTCCGGCAAATCCGCGAGCGCGTAGAACACCTTCACCGCGACCGGCCGATTCCAGACGAGATGCGTCGCGCGGTACACGAGCGCGAACCCGCCCTCGGCCACCACGGCATCGATGCGATATTTCCCTTCGAGCGTGACGCCGGTCAGATTCAGCCGATCATCGACCATCCTATTTCTTCTTCGGATCGCTCGAGCAGGTCCCGGCGCCGCAGCTATCGGACGACCATCGCGGTCGGCGGAGGAGGACGACGGCGTTTCCAATCTTCATGCGATCTCCGATGGTAACTGGTTCGGGCGGCGCTCGCGAAGGAGCTTCTTGGTGCGAACGCGTCGGACAGCCAAACGCTCGAGCTATTACGACGCATGCCCCCGTCGAGTTTCGCCCACGCACGGGCGACGGCGCGCTCTTCCTCAAGATCATCGCAACCCGACACGCGCGCTTGACTCGTTGGATCTCAAACTATATTGAACGCCTGCTTTGCGTGAGGTGCCTTTGGCTAACCGCCTACGTGCGCTGTTCGTACGTTGGCGGACGCTCGCGCTTCGTGCAGAGCTCCGCATCGCGCCGACGGAGCCGCAGCGCATCTTCGTCCTCACGATCGTGATCGGCGTCGTGTGCGGGCTGGCGGCGGTCGGGTATCACGCGGCGATCTTTCTCGCGACCAATCAGCTCATCGATCGCGCGTTCGCGGCGCGCGGGTGGTGGTGGATCCCGTGGACGATCGCAACGCCCGCACTCGGTGGCGCTGTCTGTGGCGTGCTCCTTCAATACGTTTTCCCCAGCGCGCGCGGTAGCGGCATCCCGCAAGTGAAGGTCGCGTACGCAGCGCGCGACGGAAAGGTTCCGTTGCGTGATGCGATCGGGAAGTTCCTCGTCGGCACGCTCCAGATCGGATCGGGCGGCTCGCTTGGCCTCGAGGGACCTACCGTGCAGATCTGCGCGGGCATCGCGAGCGCTCTCGGTCGGCGTCATCTCGTTTTCGCCGCAGAGTCGGCGACAGCTCCTCCCAGTCGGCGCCGCAGCCGGAATCGCAGCAGCGTTCAACGCGCCGATCGCGGCGGTGACGTTCACGATCGAGGAGGTCGTCGGACAACTCGACCAAACTGTCTTGTCTGGTGTGATCGTCGCGGCGGCCGTCGCCGCCGTCATCGAGCGCAGCGTGCTGGGCGTGAACCCTGTGCTCACGGTGCACGAATCCTACGGGTTGAGCGATCCGCGCTCGCTCGCCCTTTATGCCGCGCTCGGCGTCGCTGCTGCAGCAGCATCGGTCGCATTCACGGACGGACTACTCGGTCTTCGCGCGCGCTTTCGTCGAGCGTCGCTGCCTCTGTGGGTCCAACCTGCCGTGGGTGGCGGTGTGACCGGCCTCATCGCAGTCGGTGTGATGGCTTGGTGTCACGTCGGCGGCATCACCGGCGGCGGGTACGGCGTGCTCGAGCACGCGCTGTCTGGATCGCTGCCTGTTCGCGTGATGCTGGTGCTTTGCGTCGCCAAGCTCGTCGCGACGGTTTTCTCTTACTCGAGCGGCGGCGCCGGCGGCATCTTCGCGCCATCCCTTTTCATCGGCGCGACGCTCGGCGGCGCGTTCGGCTCGCTCGACCGCACGCTCTTTCACCACGACGACATCGGCGCTTTCGCGCTCGTCGGCATGGGTGCGGTGTTCAGCGCAACCATTCGCGCGCCGATGACGAGCGTCCTCATCATCGTCGAGATGACGTCCGGCTACAGCCTCATCTTGCCGTTGATGATCGCCAACATGAGCGCGTACGTGATTGCGCGCAGGTGGCGCCGCGAGCCGATCTACGAGGCTCTCCTCGCACAAGACGGAATCCACCTGCGCGACCGCGCCGTCCTCAGCACACTCGAAGTGTTGCGCCTCGACAACCTCGTCGCGCGTGCGAACGCGTTCGCGAGCTTGCAGCTCACCGCGCACCCGAGCGAGATGATGCGTGAGTCCGGGACGCATTACGATCAGAAGGTCTTCCCGATCATCGACGGGTCACGGAAGCTCGTGGGCCTCGTGACGCGAGAGGAGATCACGTTGCTCCAGGCCGAGCCGCATCTCGAGCTGCTCATCACGGCGAGCGACCTCATGAGGCCCGCGGTGGGCGTCCGCTTGACCGACGACATGAGGACGGTCTTCGAGCTGATGCGCGCGGAAGGATTGCGCCAGGTTCCGCTGCTCGATGAGGAAGGATGCGTGCTTGGTCTGGTCGACGAAGCCGACGTCGCGCAAGGGTACCTGCGCGCGACGAGCGGCGCCGAGCCAGGACGAGAAGGTTAGTCGGAGGTCAAGCCGTCGGATAGAGTGCTTTCATGTCCGTGCGAGCGACCCTATCGACACGCGCGCTTCAGCTACTCGCCATCGGTGTCGTGGGCGGCCTTGCGTACTCGACGCACCGACTGACAGGCAACGCGTCGAGCAATTACGACGTCCTCGCCGCGCTCGGCCTCCTTCTCATCTGCGGAACGCTTGCCGGCGAGCTCCTCGAGACGCTCAAGATCCCTCATCTCACGGCATACCTCCTGATCGGCGTCGCGGCGGGACCGTACGTGCTCAACCTCGTCGATCATGAAACGGTCGAGCGCCTGCAAACCTTCAACACCCTCGCGCTCGCGCTGATCGCGTTTGCAGGCGGCGCGGAGCTCCGTCTCGAGCTCGTGAAGCGCAGCCTTGGTTCGCTCTCGGCGTCGGCACTGACGCAGTGCTTTCTCGTGTTCATTGGTGCGGCTCTCGTCTTCTTCGCTGTGTCACCGATGTTGCCGTTCGCGCGCACATCAGCCATCGCGACCATCATCGGCATCGCTGCGCTGTGGGGTGTCTTGAGCATCACGCGTAGCCCGGCCGCGACGCTCGCGATTCTCTCGCAGACGCGCGCCGAAGGGCCGCTCGCAACGTTCAGCCTCGCGTTCGTCATGCTCTCCGACGTCCTCGTCATCGTGATCGCATCGACCGTCATCGCGCTCGTCAAGCCCCTGCTCGAGCCCGGAGCCACGCTCTCCTTCGACGTTCTCTCGCATCTCGGTCACGAGATCATCGGGAGCGTTTCGCTCGGGACATCGCTTGGCCTGTTGATGGTCACGTATCTTCGCTTCGTAAATCGTCACATCGTCATCGTGCTCCTCGCGCTCGGCTTCGGCTTCACCGAGATCATCAACTACCTGCAGCTCGATCCGCTCCTCACGTTTCTCGTCGCCGGCTTCTTGATTCAGAATCTTTCGGGTCAGGGTCAGAAGCTCCTTCATGCGATCGAAGACATGGGGAGCATCGTTTACGTTGTCTTCTTCGCCACCGCCGGCGCCGCGCTCGACCTTCCGCTGTTGCACAAACTCTGGCGCGTGGCCGTCATCCTGTTCATCGGGCGCGTGGTGCTGACGATGGGAGCGAATCGGATCGCCTGTCGCATGGCGAACGACCCGCCCGTGCTCAAGCGATGGGGCTGGACCGGGCTCGTTGCTCAAGCTGGCGTCGTGCTTGGTCTCGCCGTGACGATCGAGCGTGCGTTTCCGCGATTCGGTCCACCGTTCCGCGCGCTCGCCATTGCGACCGTCGCGCTCAATCAGCTCGTCGGACCGATTCTCTTCAAGCTCGCACTCGATCGAACCGGCGAGACCTCGAGCGAGCCCGAGCCAAGTCGTTCGATGCGCCCACCCGCGCCCGCTTGAAGCTTCACGCGAACGCGTGTGCGAGCTCTTCGATCACCGCCTGCGCGATCTCGACGTTCGAAGCGGGTAGTTGCTCGAGCACTTTTCGGAAGACAGCTTCGACGGTTCCCGTGCGCTGCTCTGCGATGCGCCGCCCTTTCGGCGTCAGCGTGAGCACGACGGCGCGACCGTCAGCAGGGTTGGGTGAGCGGCTCACGAGCTTGGCTTTCTCGAGGCCGCGCAGGATGATCGTGACCGTGCTCTTGTGAAAAAAGAGGACGCGCGCCAGCTCCGTCGGCGACGTCTCTGGGGCAATTTGGAGGACGCGAAGGACGAGCCGCTGCGGGCCGGTAACGCCCGAACGCACCTTCATTCGCTTCGAGTGAGACTGCAAGCGGTGGTCGAGCGACCAGACAGCCCGCAAGAAGACGAGCGTCGGGTCGGAGAGCGTTTTTCGCGGCATCGAGCCACGAAGCTACCATGCTTGACTAGTTGCAACTCAAACCATATACGAACGCGCATGAAGTACGCCCTCGTCATCGCCGGCGCGCTCGTCGCGTGCGGCAACGCCAAAAGCGCCACACCACCACCGCAGAGCACGGCGCAGACGACGCCGCCGCCGAGCTCCACGACGCACGAAGAAGCAAAACCGGTGAGCACGAATCTCGCGATCAGCGGCGACATCCTCGCCGCGTGCAAGATCGAGTTCTCGAACACGACGGAAGCGCCAAAGTTCGATTACGACAGCGCCGACCTGCTGCCCGACGACGTGCGCGTTCTGAACCAGGTCGCCACGTGTCTGACGACGGGCCCGCTCAAGGGCCGCAACGTCAGTCTCGTCGGTCGTGCCGACCCGCGTGGAACGACGCAGTACAACATGGTCCTCGGCGCGACGCGCGCGCACCAGATCACCACATTTCTTCAGCAGCACGGCGTGAGCAACGTGCACGAGACGTCGCGCGGCGCGCTCGACGCGACCGGCCACGACGAGTCGACCTGGCGAAACGATCGACGCGTCGATCTCGTCCTTGGATCGTGATCATGTCCAAAACGATCCTAGCCGGCATCCTCACGCTCTCGCTCTTCGGCTGCGTGTCGCAGAGTCGTTACGACGCCGCGGTCAAGGACGCGCAACAAGCCGACGCAGAGGTGCATCGGCTGACGGACGAAATCGCGAAAGCGCGAGCACAAGTCGACCAACTCAACGACGCGATCAAGAAAGCGCAGGCGCACGCCGTCGACGAGGACAAGGCGCTCGCCGCTGCGCAAACGAGCACGCGCGATCTTCAGGCAAAGCTCGATGCGGCAACCGCCGAGAACGAGCAACTCCGTAAGGAGCTCACGCGGCTCGGGAAAAACGCCGACACGCTTCTGAGTGAAAAAGGAACGCTCGCGAGCGCGCTCGCCGACGCGAAGACCCGTCTCGAAGAATTGCGTCGGGCGCAGGACGCCGCGGAAGCGCGCGCGAAGCAATTCAAGCTGCTCGTGATGAAGTTTCAGCGGATGATCGACGCAGGCCAGCTCAAGGTCGCGCTCCGCAACGGACACATGGTGATCCAACTCGCGAACGACGTGCTGTTCGACTCCGGGCGCACGGACATCAAGCCCGCTGGGCAAGAGGCGATCAAACAAGTCGCGATCGTTCTCAAGACGATTCCTGATCGCAAGTTCCAAGTTGCCGGCGACACGGACAACGTACCCATCCAGACCGCGCTCTTTCCGTCGAACTGGGAGCTCTCCACGAGGCGCGCTGTCGAAGTCGTGCGGTTCCTCGTCGCTCAAGGGCTGCGAGCCGACGCGCTCTCGGCGGCAGGCTACGGCGAATTCGATCCGATCGCGGCCAACGACACGCCGCAAAATCGCCAAAAGAACCGGCGCATCGAGATCACGCTCGAGCCGAACATCAACGAGCTCGTCGGTGTGCCGACGACACCGTGAATGAACATCGTCTTCGGCGAAGTCGATGAAGCGCTTCGCGGCGTCCGGATGTGAACCGAACCAGCCTCATGCCGCTCGGCGGCCCGCGACGATCATCTTGAAGTCACGCGGTGGGCCGGGGAGCGTCTTCACTTCGGTGAAGCCTCTCTCGGCGAGTAGCTTCTCGATCTCCTGCTGGGTGCTCGGTCCGCCACCGAATTGCGCCATGCGGAAGCCGAGCGCAGCACCTCGCAAGTCCTCTCCGGGTTTGGCCGCAGCGAAGAGCAACCACCCGCCCGGCTTGAGTGCCCGATGGACTCGCTCGACGACCCGAGCAAGCGCCTGGCGCGGCATGAACGGCGCAGGGAGCCATGCGAGATCGAACGCGCGCTCGTCGGGCAACTCCTCTCCGGGCTGCTCGCGCACCTCGATCCGGGCGTTTAGACCGGCGTCGGTGACGTTCTTCCGCGCGAGCGCGAGCGAGGGGCCCCAGACGTCGAGGCCGACCACGTGGAGCGACGGCCACTTCTTCGCCATCCCTATCGCCAGCCCTGCCACCCCGGTGCCGACATCCAGGAAGGCGCCCTCGGGACCCTCGAGGCGCGGGGCGAGGCCTTCGAGCAAGGGCAAGAGCCGCGGAAGCACGTTCGCGAACCCCGCCGTGACTTCTCCACCGATCTGCAGCACCTCGGTATCGGTGTACGTCCAACCGGGAGCTCGCTCGGGCGTCGCCAAGAAGTCGTTGTCGAGCGACCAGAAGTGCCGGATCTCAGCGATGAGTGGCGCGACCTCGGCGGCCGAGGTCCCCTCCAGCGCTTCCAGCGCGCCAGCTGCGCGCAGCAAAGTGTCGACGTGAGGCCGCAGGGTCGGATCGATCTGCTTCCCCGAAACTCTCGCCTGGAGCTCGGCGCCGAGGACGGCCAGCGCGGTCGAAGATGCGGTGAGCTGCGCCACCAAGTCACGTAGGGCTTCGATGCTCATGTCGTTCTCTCCCTTTGCGACCAAACTACGCGCGATGCCGCGAACGCAGTAGACGCTCAGGTCGAAATGGATTGTTTCTCCGCGCGAAACAGTGAAACCATCGCGGGATGGACGCTCTACAGATGATGCGCGTCTTCGCGCGCGTGGCTCAGCGCGCGAGCTTCGCGGCCGCCGCGGAGGATCTGCGCATGTCACGCGCCTCGATCACGAAGCACGTGGCCGCCAGCGAGGATCGCCTCGGCGTTCGCTTGTTGGATCGGACCACTCGAAGCGTGAGCGTGACGGAGGCGGGACGCGTGTATCTCGAGCGGTGCCTCGAGTGCCTCCAAGCGTACGACGACTCGGAGGCAGCGATCGCCGGGTTGACCGCCAAACCCAAGGGCGTGCTCCGCGTGGCGGCCGCATTCGACTTCAGCCGCCATCTTCCCGCGCTCATCACGGAGTTCATGAAAGCCCAGCCGACGATCGAGCTCGATCTCCGCTTCTCCAATCGGACGCTGGACATGGTCGACGAAGGCATCGATGTTTACCTGCGCATCACCAATTCCATCGACGCGGACTTGATCGCGCGCCCGCTCGCGATCACCACGGTGGGGTTGTTCGGCGCGCGCAGCTATTTTCGGAAGCACCGCCGCCCTCGAACGCTCGCCGACCTCACCCATCATCGTTTCGCACTCTTCAATGAGCCTCCCGTGCTCGACGAATGGACGTTCGAGCGTCGCGGAAAACGGACCAAGGTCCGCTTGCGCCCCGCGGTCGTCGCGAACAGCGGCGAGATGGTCACGGCCGCCGTATGCAGCGGCGTCGCGTTGGCGGTGTTGCCGAGCTTCTTGCTTCCACGCGAGCACGCCGACCTCATCGAACCCGTGATGCTCGAGTGGTCACTCGGCCAGCGCGGGATCTACGCCGTCTATCCCCATCGCCGGTTCGTCCCGTCGAAGGTGCGCGTCTTCGTGGACTTCCTGCGCGCAGCACTCGGAGACGGGCGCCGCGACCCGTGGTGGCCGCCGTCGATTCCGCGTCCGGGCTACGCGACCTGACTCAGGTCGGCGACGGCGGCACGAGACTCGATCTGCTTCGCTCCGCGGCGCGCCGATTCGCCGGTTGCGTCGAGAGCGAACTTGAAGAGGATCGGCCCGATATCGATCGCGACGCGACCGATTTCGCTCACTCGCGAACGCGCACCGACTCGGCCAAGCTCGCGCGCGCGACGCGCACGAGCGCGGGCCACTGCGCGACGAGCACGATCACGAAGACGCCGCCGAGCGTGAGAGCGACGGTCGCGGGCGAGAGCACGAATGGAAGCGCGAAGAGCTCGCTCGCGAAGCTATGGAGCATGAGCTTTGCGGCGCCGACTGCGAGAGGCAGTCCGATCGCGAGACCCGCGGCCGCGACGAGCGCATGCTCGATGGTGAGCGCCGTCGTGATTTCGCGCATCGTCAAACCGAGTGCCCGCAGCGTCGCGAGCTCGCGGCGACGCTCGAGAATCGTGAGCGTTGCGGTGTTGAAGAGAATCGCCGCGGCGAGCACGCTCCCGAACGCGAGCATCGCGAGGAGCATCACCCAACCGAGGCCCATGAGCTCGTCGAACTGCGCGCGCGTGCGCGTCGCGTCCTCGATACGGAGCGCGTTTGGAAACGCCGCCACGAGATCGCCCCATGTGCGGTGAGCGGAGCCCGGGTCCGATTGGACGAGCACGGTCGTCGTGAGGTCGTCGAGGTGCCATGCGTGCGCGACATCCGCGGTGCGCGCGCTCGCCGTGTTGCCCATCGCGGCGTCGGCGAATCCCGTCAGGCGCAAGTCGATCGCGGCCGCGTCTCCGACGATGGGGGCGAGGTGCACGTCGTCGCCGATCGCGAGGTGGAGCTTCTTGGCCGCTGCGCGCGTCAGCGTGATCCCACGAGGGCCGGGCGGCGTCGCATCGCCGTTCGCGTCGACGGAGCGGAGGAGGCGGGCGTCGTCGTCCAGCGCTTGAAGAAGCACGTCGGCGCGCCCGCTGGATGTCGTCAGCGTGACGGGAAGGACGAGCGCGGCCTCGGCGCGTCGAACGCCGGCGACGGCGCGTGCGCGCGAGAGCGTCTCATGGGTCTCGACGGGCGCCGCGAAGTCGATGCGTTCGTCGTAGTGGCGCGCGTGATCGAAGAGCGACGAGAACGTCATCTTCATCGAATCGATCAGCGCGCCCGTCGACAGCACGAGCACGACCGCGGCGGAGACCCCGAGCGCCGTGCCAAAGCTCCGCAGCGGGCGCGCGAGGATGTCGCGAAGCGCGAGCGTGACCGGCAGCGGCATGCGCACGCGCCGTACGACGCGCACGAGACCACCGACGCGCGGTTTCGCGGGCCGCATCGCGACCGCAGGAAGGAGCTTCATCGCGCGAAGCGCTGGGAAGACGCCGGCGACGAACGAAATCGCGAGGCCCATCGCGAGACCCTCGGCGACGAGATCGGGGTGAAAGGGCGACGCGACGAATGGGATGTTCAAATCGGTCGCATACGCCTGCGTCAGGGCTGGTGCGGCAAAGGCTCCGAGCACGCCGCCGAGGACGGCACCGACGAAGCCGAGCGTCATCGCGAACGAGAGATAGTGCGTGAGGATCGCTCCACGCCCCACGCCGAGCGCGCAGAGCGTGCCGATGATCGCTCGCTGCGCGTCGACGAGCCGCGCCAGCGCCGAGCCGATGATGAACGCGCCGACACCGAGAAAGAAGAGCGGAAAGAATGCGGCCATCTCTCGATAACCGTCGACGTCCATTTGCATCAGCTTCACGCCGACGAGGTCCTCGCTCTTCGTGATCGCGATGACGCGAGACGCACCGAGCGCGGAGCGCGCGAGATCGGAGATGTGCGAGACGTCCGCCGAAGCGCTCGGCTGAACGAGAATCTGACTCTCGACGTGGTCGGACAGCGTTCGCACGACCGCGCTTCGCATCCATCCAACGCCGAATTGATCGGGGCTCGGCATGAAGTCGTTCGCGTCGCGCGAGACCCACAAGTACTCCGGGCTCACGGCGACGCCGGAGACGCGCACGCGCCGACCTCCGACGACGACTGCGTCGCCTGCGTCGAGTTGATTCGCGCGTGCGAAGTGTTTTTCGAGCAGCACGTCGTCGCCACTAGGCAGCGCGCCTGAAATCACGAGGACGCGATCGAGCGCAGGCTCGCCGGCATCGGGCAGCGAGAGCACGCGCAGCGCCGCGTGTGTCTTTGCGGCGCCGTACGTCACCGGAACTTCGACGATGATGCGTGTGTCGGCGGTCGCCACACCGGGGATTGCGCGAACCTTGGCGAGATCGTCGGCGCGCGCCGCGTCGACATCGACGTGCAGTCGCGCGAGCGCGAGCTTCGTTCGCGTCGCCGCGTAGCTATTGCGGAGATCGCGGTATGCGGCCGCCGACGACACGTAGAGCATCACGCCGAGGGCGGTAACCGCGATTACTGCGATGACCTGACCCTTTTGCGCCAGCAGATCGCGCAGCAGCTTCCTCGCGTAGATCATCATGACGGCGCCCGCGAGTCGCTCTGGATCGCGCCGTCGAGCAAACGAACGATGCGGTCGGCTTGCGAGATCATCGCTTCGTCGTGCGTCACGACGACGACCGTGCAACCCGCGGCCGTTGCCGCGTCTCGAAGCAGCGCGAGCACTTGCTTTCCAGTCTCGTGATCGAGCGCGCCCGTCGGCTCGTCGGCGAGAAGGAGCTTCGGGTGCTTTGCGAGCGCGCGCGCGATCGCGACGCGTTGCTGCTGCCCACCGGAGAGCTCCGATGGAAATCGATCGCCGAGCGCTTCGAGCCCCACGCGCTCGAGCCACGCGTCGACGTCATCGTCTCCCTTCACGAGCTGCGAAGCGATCGCCACATTTTCTCGCGCCGTCAGCGTCGGAACCAGATTGAAGAACTGAAATACGAACCCGACGTACTCGCGACGAAACAACGTCAGCGCGCGACGGTCGAGCTTCGACAAATCGCGCCCGTCGACCTCGACGCTGCCCTCGCTCGGCGAGTCGAGCCCGCCGATCAAATTGAGGAGCGTCGTCTTTCCGGATCCGCTCGGGCCCAGCAGCAGCGCGACCTCCGCGGCGTCGAACGACAGCGTCGTCGGCGCGAGCGCACGCGTCTTCACGCCATCGCCGTACACCTTGGTGGCATCGACCAGTCGTACGCGTGTCATGATTTTTCCTTTCGTGAGGCGAATTCGACGCGGAGCGTTCCGTTCGCGAAGCGCGCGTTGGTCACGTCGCGCGCGCGCAAGGAATCGGGAAGAAGGAGCTGGCGGCGCCACGCACCGACCGTGACGATCAGCTCGCCGTCGCGCTGTTGGAGATCGAGCTCTCGATCGTTTGCATGCGGGAGGCTGAGCGAGAGCGTCGGCGTGCCCTTCTCCGTGTGAAATCGAAGCGGCGGCGTCGTCCGGGTGAATCGCGCAGGATCCGTGGAGCCGTAGAGCTCGTCGCCCGTCTCCTCGAGCGCCGCGACGCCGAGCACTTCACCCGGCTGAAAGCGAAGCTGCCGCAAGTCGAGCCCGGGAAACGACGCGCGCGCGCGTTCGATCTCTCGCGTTTGGATTCGCGTCCACTCGCCGAGGTAACCGCGCGCGAGCTCCTTCGGAAGAACGCGGTTCATCACGATCGAGTCGACCGTCAGCCCGAAGAGCGACAAGGCCGTGTACGCGCTTCGGGTCTCGTCGACGACGACGCGCTCCGGGATCGACACGAGCCGCACGACACAGCGCGACGCGTCGACGAGGAGATCGCGCAGGGCGCGCAGGCGCGACGTCAGCGCGTCGATCGCTTCGTACGTCGCCTCTTCCGGAATCGGCGCGGACATGAGCTTCTTCGCTGCGGGCCGCGCGATGCGAAGAAATCGGCGCTCCCACGCTGCCAGTCTGCCGAGCGGGCCAGCCATCAGCTCCGGAAAGCTCAAGAGCTTCAAGCTCGATGCGGTGGGCGCGAGATCGACGACGACGACGTCCGCGTCTGCTTCGTCGATCACGATCGCTAGCCGCGAGAGCATGAGCAGCTCCTCGAGGCCCGGGATCACCGCGACCTCGTCGGCGTGAATGCCGCTCGCGACGCCGGCCCACGAGAGGAGCCGCGCGAAGTAGCCCTCGAGCGCTGCTTCGTGCTCGCGGAGCTCGGTCTGCGGATCCACTTCCATCGCCCGGAGATGCTTGCAACCCGCGACCGGCGCTGGCTTCGCGCCGAGCTTTGCGCCAAGTACATCGCCGAGGTTGTGCGCGCGATCCATGCTGACGACGATCGTGCGATGACCGCACCGTGCGGCCATCACCGACGTGGCTGCGGCGACCGTCGTCTTGCCAACGCCGCCTTTGCCGGAGACGAGGATGACGCGCGTCATGACTTCGCGCGCTCCACTTTGATCGGAATGCGCCGCGCGGCGCTCGTGGGCCGCGCCGTGCGCGCGTTGAATCGTTCGAGGATCGTGATGAACGCTTCGGCGAATTCGCGAAACGCGACGATGCGCGCGCGCAGCACGGCTTTTTTGGCGCCGCGCGGCGCGTCGCTCGCACCGAGGGCGCTCTCGATCGCCGCGCCCGTCTCGCGAAACATGGCGAGCTCGGGGGTGAAGTAGCGCGTCGTCCATTCGCCGAGCACGGTCCACGGGTCGGTCACTGCTTCGTAGAAATCACGCCGGTCATTGCGCGGCGGAAGCCGACGCGCGACGCGTGCGTGCTCGAGCTTGCGCAGCGCGACGCTCACGGAGCTCTTTGCCGCGCCCACCGCGACGCAAAGCTCCTCGAGCGACATCGGCTCCGTCGAGAGGAAGATCGTCGTGTACAGCCTGCCGAGGAGCGGCGAAACCCCGTACAGGCGGCAAATCCGCGCCGTTCCATCCGCCATGTTCCTCGTCGCCAGGGCATAGGCACCCGCCTTGTTCATGACGTTCGGTATGACCCGAACGTGATGAATGGTCAAGTCCGGGGCTTGTGCCGAGCTATGGTGTTCGACATGAGTCTCAACCGCTACGAGCGGGCCATCGTCCGAAACGCCGATTTCTTCTTGGCGATGCAGGACGCGAGCGGCTTCATCAAGATCCCCGCGGACGAGTACTACGGCGTCACCGGCGACGCGTCGCTCATCGGGCACGCGATGTCGATCCGCGTCTACGCGTGGGTGCTCACGGGCGACGCGAAGTACCTCGAGTCGGCACGGGCGAGCGCGAGCTTCCTCGCCGAGCGCCAAGACGAGCGCGGCGGATGGCACCACGACGCGGGCTACTCGCTCGACGCGGCCCAGTGCGTGATGGAGGGCTTCTGCACCTACGAGCGGCTATCCGGCGACACGCGCTTCCACGAGACCTTCGTGCGCGCCGCCGATCGGATGATCTCCGGGACCGTCGCGCCCGACGGCGCGCCGCTCATCGGCAACCTCACCGAGTGCGGCGAGTACGCGCACTTCGCCTTCCTCGCCTGGAAGCGCTCGGGACTCGAGCGCCACAAGAAAGGCGGCGAGGCGATCCTCGAGAACATCACCGCTCACTTCGACGCGACCGAGGGATATTGGGACACGGCGGTCGAGCCGAAGACGAGCGCGGTCGTGGGCGCGCTCAAGCCATGCCTGAACCCGATCCTTCGCCTCGCAGTCGCGCACAGCGACATGAAGGGCAAGACCATCGCGAAGATCAGCGAGTTCATGCTGCCGCTCGTGATGAAGGGCCACGGCCCGCAGTACAGCCTCGGCATGATGGACGCCGAGGCGCTGCTCGACACGCACGACGGCTCGCTCTCGCTTCCGCTCCTTCGCGAGCAGACCGCGCATGCGATCGCTTGGGTCGAGAAGAATTGCACCGGGCCGGTGCCGGGGAGCCTCGTCGAGTCGAAGGCGGTGCCCGAGCGCGACGCGGTCTACCCGCTGCGATCGATCAACGACTCGGAGCACGCGAGCCTTTGGCCGACGGCCGCGTATCTTCTCGCGCTCGTCGGGATGAACGACAAGAAGTCGTACGAGCCGCGCGCGCGAACGGTCGCCGATTGGCTCGTGTCGATGCAGGACGATGACGGCGGCTTTTGGACGCACCAGGACGCTTCGGGCAAACGCTTCGGTCAGAAGTACGGCAACATCAACTTCTACGGTTCGGTCGCGCTCTGGTATTTCAATGCGCTCTATGAGCGCGGCAATGAACCGCACCGCGTAGCGTCAGCGTCTGCCGTATCACGTGAGCATTCGTGATTCGCCTGGCGCTACCGATTCAAAGCGCCGCTACCTTTTCACGGCGAATTTCCAAGAATCCACTGCGTCCGTGATTCCATCGATCCGAAATCGGGCGGGTTTCTCGGTGCACGGGGCGGGACTTGAACCCACACGTCTTTCGACGGTGGAACCCAAGTCCCACGCGGGCGCGCATGTCGAAGGCGCGTGCGTCTGGCGTGGCTCGTGGCCGTTCAGATCTTCGCGACGACTCCCGTACGTGCGCAGCAAATCGTCCTGACGGGGCCTCTGCAAGGCGCCGCGAACGAGCTCCCTCATCGGGCTCGCGGCGTCGGCTTCGAGCTCCACGTCTTTCAGCGGGTCGGGTTCGCATGGGTCGTCCCGCGGCACGCCGGCGTGTTCTCCAGCTCACTCGGCGCTTCCTATGACGTCTTGCGGATCGCGTCCGACGTGTCGCTCACGCTCGTCGCTGACCTCGACGACCGACGCGATCCAGCACGGACCACGAGCTTCGGCGGCGGGTTCGGCCTCCTCTACGCGCACCCGCAGGGTGTAGCGCTCGCGCTCGAGAGCGTCCTGTCCGTCGACTGGGACGATGTCGGAGTTTGGCCAGGGCTCTCGGCGCGACTCACGTTCACGCCGTATTACATTTCGATCCGGGACGTCGACCGCTGCGTTGGGGGTCCGATCACGGCGTTCATCGCGAGCTCGATCTCGATCTGGGCGCTCGCGCGTGCCGACTGGGTGGAGCGTCCGAACGATGGCGTGACGCTCGCGTTCGGCGCGAGTGTTGACTTGATGCACGCGCTTGTCGATCCCGTCGTGCAGGCCGCACGATCCGACTGGACCCGCTGCGTTCGCGCGGACAAGCAGAGCGCGCCATCGTGAGCGGAAGCGACGACGCGGCGATGGGCATCACCGGCTTGTCGCGAAGTCGAACAGGTGCGGGGCATGATCACCGAAGGTCGCGCGGAGTGTGCGATGTGCGTCGCGCGCCTAGATCATCCGAACGCCCGAGGCAGGCCCCTCGAAACGAATCGGACGGTGTGCTTCCAGACGACTTCGCGTCCGGGATTCTGTCGCTGAACTTCGTCGTGCACTTCTTGTAGCTCGTCGCCGGCGAGTGGCGCGCCGTAGATCACCACGATGTCGAGCGTGATGGACTCAACGCCGACCAACGTGACGAAGAACTGCTTCACGATGTCGCCGTCCTCGATATACATGCACGCCAGGATCACTCATCGTCGCGCGGTAGCGAACTGCGCGTCGCTCGCAGAAGTATCCCTTCGACCCACTCGGGCAAGGAGCCTGAGTTGAAAAGGTAGTGGAATAGGTAGTGTGGTATCTACACCTCCACTCCAGCTCCAATGTTTTCGGTCGTGATCTCAACGTGGTGCACGGGGCGGGACTTGAACCCGCACGTCTTTCGACGGTGGAACCTAAATCCACTGCGTCTGCCAATTTCGCCACCCGTGCTCGAACGTGATTGTAATCGTCACGGACGCAATGACGAGGCCCATTCTGGACGCGCTTCGCGTGTCCAAACGCAATGCACCCGTATCGGAGCAGCCCGGTTCGCGTCGTCGATGACGACGCCGACGTGCGCGCTTACGCGGCGCAAACGCAGAGCCCGCGCAAGAGGGCGCGCGCGGCCATCATCGTCATCGGCGTCGTGCTCGCGTTCGCCATGCTCGACTGGACGGCCACCGCGGAGATTCTGTGCGGGCGCGCGGTCGCCGGCCTCCTCTCACGGTGGTGAGATGCGCTCGCGGACCACGCGACCGTCGGGCTCCGCGTAGCCCGTCACGAGCAAGTGATCGACGTGCAAGAATCCGAGCGCGACGTGCACGTTGAAGAGGCGCGCGCTCTGTCCGGAGATGGTGACCTCCGCGCTCGCCGCGCACGTTCCGTTCTCCGTGCGCGCGACGTGAATCGTGATCGGGCGTGAGGGGAGCGCGGCGAGCGTGATGCGCACGGTGTCGCCGCGAACTTCTTGCCTCGCGATACCGTATGCGCGTTGCTCGCGCTCGAGGAGCGGCTCCGTCGCCGTCGCGCTCTTCTCGTACATGCGCCAATACGCGTAGACGGGATCGCGCGCGACGGGCGTGCACGTGTCGTCGACGCGCAGGCCGTAGTGCACTTGGTTTTTGTTTTCGCTCTTCGAGACGAAGAGAGCCGAGTCGATGGTGCGATCCGCGCGCGCGGCCGGCGCGGCGAAGGCGACCATCCCCACGAGCATCCCACCCGTCGCGAGCGTTCGGACCACCGCGGCTCCTCGCATGCAGATATGTGTAATCTGCAAACGTAACGCGTTCGTGGCGCCGTTGCGGAATCCTCGTGCCGTGATAAACGCGTGAGCCATGAAGCTTGAAGGCAAAGTCGTGGTCGTCACCGGCGCGGCGAGCGGGATCGGGCGCGCGACGGCGAACGCGTTCGCACGCGAGCGCACGAAGCTCGTCCTCTGCGACAAGAACGAAGCGGGCTTGCGCGAGGTCGAGCGCGAGGTCGCGCAGCACGCCCTTCACGTCGAGTGGCGCGTCGTCGACGTCGCCTCGCGCGACGAGATGCGCGCGTTCGCGGACGACGTGCACCAGCGTTTTCCCGCCGTCGACGTGCTCGTGAACAACGCGGGCGTCGGGCAATCGGGCGGCCTCCTCGACATGTCGCTCGACGATTGGGATTGGGTGCTCGGCGTGAATCTCCACGGCGTGATTCACGGATGTCACTTCTTCGTTCCGAAGATGGTCGCGCGCAAGAGCGGCGGTCACGTCGTCAACGTGTCTTCGGTGTTCGGGTTCTTCGCGCCGCCGGGCAGCATCGGTTACTGCACGTCGAAGTTCGGCGTCTTCGGTTTGTCGGAGTCGCTCCGCGGCGAGCTCGCCGATCACGGCATCGGCGTGTCGACGATTTGTCCGGGCATGATCAACACGAACATCGTCAAGGACGGTCGCTGGAACGGCGAGACCGCATCGCGTCGCGACAAGCTCGTCGAGCAGTTCGCGCAGCGCGGTCACTCGCCGGACGTCGTCGCGAAGGCGATCCTCTCGGCGGTGAAGAAGAATCGCTCCGTCGTCCCCGCGGCGCCCGAGGCGTGGGCCTTCTGGTACGCGAAGCGATTCTTGCCCGATCAGTTCTCGAGCATCGCGCGCGTCATCAGCCGCCGCGCCGGAAGGTGAGCCGATGGTCGACGAGAAAACGATTCGCGAAGCTCTCGCGCACACGCTCGATCACACCGATTTTCCCGGGCTCGGGAAGAAGTACGAAGGCAAAGTCCGCGACAACTACTCCGCGGGCGATCGACGATTCATCGTCGTGACGGATCGCATCAGCGCGTTCGATCACGTGCTCGGGACGATCCCGTTCAAAGGACAGGTGCTCAACGCGCTCGCGACGCACTGGTTCGATCGAACGAAGAGCGTCGTGCCGAACCACGTGATCGCGACGCCCGATCCGAACGTGCTCGAGTGCATCGAGTGCGAGCCGCTCCTCGTCGAGATGGTGATGCGTTCGTACCTCACGGGCACCACGTCGACGAGCATTTGGACGCACTACGAGAACGGCTCGCGTCTCTTCTGCGGGCATGCGCTTCCGGACGGGATGAAGAAAAATCAAAAGTTGCCGAAGGCGATCCTCACGCCCGCGACCAAAGCGCCGAAGGGCGAGCACGACGTCAGCGGGTCGCGCGAAGAGATCCTCGCGACGGGAAACGTCACCGCGCAGGATTTCGACGCGGCCGCCGCGCTCGCGGAGAAATTGTTCGCGGCGGGGCAAGCGATGTGCGCGGAGCGCGGGCTCATCCTCGTCGACACGAAATACGAATTCGGAAAGACGAAAGACGGGCGCATCGTCGTCATCGACGAGATCCACACGCCGGACTCGTCGCGTTTCTGGATGAAGGACACGTACGAAGCGCGCTTCGCCGCGGGGCAAGATCCGGAGCCGCTCGACAAGGATTTCGTGCGCCGTCACTACGTGGCAATCGGTTACCGCGGTGACGGTCCGCCGCCGCCGCTTCCGGACGACGTGCGCGTCGGCGCGGCGCAGCGCTACATCGAAGCGTTCGAGCGCATCACGGGTCGCGCGTTCGTACCGAACACGGAAGATCCAATTTCGCGCATCGCGAAGAACCTCAAAGCTCGAATGGCGTAGGCATGAAGAGCAAGGCGAACATCGCGAGCGTCAAAACCGCGATCGCTTTGCGCTTCATGTCGAGCGGCGCGGCGCCCGTCGGCGGGTGATCGAGCAGATCGTGCGGGCGGAGCACGCCGTTCCTTCGCTCCATCGCGAGCGTGAGCGCGAGCACGACGCCCCACGCGATCCAGATCACCGTCTTCCGATATTGCTCGCCGAGGAGCGCGAGGACGACGAGCGACGCGACCGCGAAGAGGCGCGTGCGAATCCCGAGATCGGCTCCGGGCTTGCGCTCGCGATTGCGCGACGCGAGCGTTCCGAGGATCGCGAGGACCTCGAACCACACGAGCCAGATGAGCGAGTTCTGCACAGCGTGACTGAATCGCACGAGACCGAAACCCGCGCGCACGTCGCGCAGCACGTAGGAGCCGAGCGACACGAAGAAGAACGCGAGCACCGCGCGGTGCACGTTGCGCGCATAGCGATCTTGCTTCGAGCCGAAGAGCGCGTACGCGACGTGACCGCCGTCGAGCTGGCTCACGGGCAAGAGGTTGATCATCGTGACGAGCATCGCGCCCCACGCGGCGTACGCGACGGGATGAAGGAGAATGTCCGAGCCGGGCGGGATCGTCGGGGCGAAGAGATGATCGAGCGCGCGAAGCATGAGCGATGAACCGAGCTGCTCGTAGTCGGCGCTGAGCGGAATGATCGTCGAGTGCGCGATGCCCCACGCGTAGAGCGGGATCGCGAACGCGAGGCCCGCGAGCGGACCGGACGCGCCGATGTCGAGGAGCGCGCGGCGCGTCGGGATTTGCGACTTCATGCGGATGATCGCGCCCATCGTTCCGAACGGCGAGATCGGCGGCGGGAGCGGAATGAAATACGGCAGCGACGCGTCCACGCGGTGTGCGCGCGCGGCGATGAAGTGCCCGAGCTCGTGCGCACCGAGAATCAGAAGTAGCGCGCCGGTGAACTGCGCGGCTTGTCCGATCGCGCTGTGACCCGTCTGCGCGAGCTCGAGGCCCGTCGCGAAGACGGTCGCGATCGTCACGACGAACAAAAGGAGGTTGAGCTTCCACTTCACCGGCGGCGGCGGAGCGGAAGAGTCGGACTCAGCGGAGGGCGTCGCGGAGAGCGGCGGCGAGTCGTTCGAGCTGGGGGCGGAGCTGGGCATCGATGGTTCCGAGGTCTGTGTGCAAGCGCAGACAGCCGCGCTCCAATGTAACGTCGCTCGTGATGGATGCCACTTGTGCGATGTCGAGGAGCGCGACGTGCTTTTCGAGCGCGGCGACGTCGTCTGGGTGCGCCTCGATGCGCACGGTGCGCGCGCCCTGGGCTTCCGAGAGCGCGCGTCGCGCGAGCCGCGCGATGGTCGCCGCGTCGAGCGCGAGCGATTCACCGATGAGCCGCTCCGCGAGGACGCGCGCGAGCTCCACGGAGCGATCGAGCTGCACCTCCGCCGAGCGCTCCTCGCGCGTGCGCGTCGCGAGATAGAGCGCTGCGAGCTTTGCGCGCTCCGCCTCGGCTGCTTCGTGCGCGGCGGTTTGCGCGACGTTCGCCGCCTTCGCGCGGGCTTCGTCGAGGATCGCGTCGGCTTGTCTTCGTGCTTCGCCGATCGTGTGCGCGGCGGCTTCGCGCGCGTCGAGCTCGGCGCGCGACAATCGCTCGATCGTCTTTTTTGGCGCTGGGGGAGTCGTGAGCTTCGAGCCCGTGGCGCCGACGACGATGCGCGCTCGCGTCACGCGCGCCATGTCGTCTCCATCGCGTCGAGATCCGCGGCGAGCGTCGCGAGGTGTTGCGCCATCGCGCGCGCGCGCTTCTCGCGGCTCTCCGATCGCAACGCGCTCGCGAGCGCGGCGACGCTTTGTGCGTCGTCACCGAGCGCGGCGAGCGCATCGTCGAGCGACTCGCCCATCGCCACGCTCATCGCGACGAACGCGTTCTGCCACATCAGAGACCCACTCCGAGATCCACGCCCGCGCCGACGCCGAGCGCGCTCGTCCCGTCGCCGCCGAGCTCGACGTACCCCTCCGCGTGCTCGAGCACGAACGCGAGCGGCACGAGGAGCCAGCGCCACACTTCGCGGCCCGACGACTTCGCGCTCTTCACGATCGAGAAGAGCGAGCCGAGCGCGGTGTAGCCGCCGCCGGCGCGAAGGCGCCACACGAGCGCGCTTCCCGTCGAGAGAAACGAGTGCCATTGATCTTCGCCGACGAGAAATCCAAGTCGCCCGTATGCGAGGAGTGACGGCACGGACGCCTTCGCGTCTCCGTCGTGCGACCGAACGTAGCCCACGCGAATGTACGGGCCGAGCATCCACCGCGACCCGCAAAACCCGCCACTTCCAGCGATCGTCGGATCGTCGCACTCGCTTCGCGCGGCGACACCCGCCGCGCCTTGGACGCCGTACGAGACGTAGAAAGCGCGATACGCGTCACCGCGATAATGAACGAGAGCGCGCGCGGGAAACCCAAGCTCGAGGCTCGCGCCGAGAAACGACGACGACGGTTTTCCTTCCGCCGTGACGAGCGTGCTCGCGGAGAACGCGACATCGGCTTGAATGGGGTAGAGCCGCACGCGCGAAGGCCACACGAGAATTCCGGACGTCTTCGGCGAGTCGTAGCTTGCTTCGCCGACTTCGGTCGAAGGCTCCGTCGAATCGGTGACGCCCGGCCTGTAACCGTGCGCGACGAGCTTTCCGTGTTTGTCGTAGTGCTCGTACGGACCCGCGAGCGTCCCGTGATCGTAGCCGTCGACCTCGACGCGGTCGCTGGCGGTCCACGACGGTCCGTGATTTTTTCCGTCGGGCGCGATGCATTTTCCGTCGTCGCCGGCGAGGAGCATCGTCGTGTTGCGTGGACAGCGCACGTCCACGATCACCGGGCGGTGCGTCGCGCATCCGGACACGAAGAGAGCGAAGAGAATCGCGACGAGCTTCACGCTCGAAGACGATACACGTTCTCGTCGTCGCGCGCCGCGCGGCCTTCGCTCTCGAGCTTGTCGAGATGCGCTTGCAAGCTGAGCGCGGCGGCGGGCCACATCATCATCGGCGTGTCCGCGTAGACCGCGGGCAAGAGGTCCGCCGCGCTGCGCGGCTCCGCGCGAATCGCGCCCAGGATCTTCTCTTCGCGCATCGCGCGGTGCGCGATGTATCGCCGGAAGACGGCGCTCGGATCGTCGATGGGATCGCCGTGCGCCGGAAGCGCGACGCGCGCGCCGAGCGCATCGAGCCGCGCGAGCTGCTCGAGGTAAACGCGCATGTCGCCGTCGCCGGGCGCGATCAAAATCGTTCCGACGCTCGCCACCATGTCGCCGCACACGAGCGCGCCGCTCGCCTCGTCGTGAAGACACACGTGACCCGGCGCATGTCCGGGCGTGTGAAGCACGCGCCACGAATCCAGCAGTTTCTCGCCGTCCGCGAGGGTACGTGTAATATGCACGGATTCCGCCACGCGCGCGCGGGTCGCTTCGTGCGCCCAGAGCGGGAGGTTCGACTCGCGCGCGAACACCTCCGCGCCCGAGACGTGATCCTCGTGGTGATGCGTGAGGACGATCGCGACTGGCGTTCGGCCTTGCGATGGAAGGGCGCGCGCCCAATCGAGCCACGCACGCTGCTCGTCCTCGTACGGCGTCGCGGGCTCGACGAGCACCACTTCGCGCGCGCCAATCGCGTAGCTGTTCGTGTGCGTCGCAGGCGGGAGCGTCGGCGTGCGCGCGGGGAACATCTGCACGTGGGTCGTGACGTCGCGCGGTCTCACGATTCGATTATGATGCACGAATGAAGAAACGGGTGGCGATGATCGCGGCGTGCGTTGCGATCGTCGGTTGTGGCAAAGAAGTCGGTCGCATTGCCCTCACGGGCGAGGGCGACGGCGATTCGACGGTCACGCTCGCGGCGGGCGACAAGCTCGCGCTGTGGACGTCGCTCGACGTCGCATGGACGGGCTCATGGGACGCGCAATACGCGGTCGCGCTTCGCGATTCGAGCGGCGCGTCCATTGCGAGCGCGACGTGCGATCCGCTCGTCGCGCCGACGAAGATGTCGAGCGTGATCACGAACATCGGCGCGCACCACACGGCGAGCTACCAAGGCAAGATGGATTGCTCGCTTGCCGCACCGTCGAGCGGCACGTTCACCGTTCACACGAAGCTGACCTACACCGCCAAGCCTGCCGACTTGAAGGTGAAAGACATCAGCCTCGTGCTGAAGAAGTGAGTCAGCGCTCGACGACGAGCGCCACGGCTTCGCCGCCGCCGATGCACAGCGTCGCGAGGCCGCGCTTCTTGTTCTGATCCTTCATCGCGTAGAGGAGCGTCGTCAGGATGCGCGCGCCGCTCGCGCCGATGGGATGTCCGAGCGACACCGCGCCGCCGCGCACGTTGACGCGATCGAGCCCGATTCCAGCGAGCTGCGCGCACACCATCGTGACGACGCCGAACGCTTCGTTGATCTCGTAGAGATCCACGTCGTTCGCTTTGAGCGAGAGCTTCGTCAAAACTTTTTCGATCGCCTTCGCCGGCGCGGTCGTGAATAGCTGCGGATCCTGAGCGGCGCTGGACCATCCGGTGATCTTCGCGAGCGGCTCGAGCTTGTGCTCCTTCACGGCTTTCTCGCTTGCGAGAACGAGCGCGCTTGCGCCGTCGTTGATCGACGACGCGTTCGCCGCGGTGATCGTCCCGTCTTTGCCGAAGGCGGGCTTGAGCGATGCGAACTTCGTCGGGTCGCCCTTCGTCGGACCTTCGTCGAGCTTCACGAGGAGCGGATCGCCTTTGCGCTGCGGGACTTCGACCGGCTCGATCTCCGCGTCGAACATTCCTTCTTTTTGCGCGGCAAGCGCGCGGCGGAACGATTCCTTCGCGAACTCGTCTTGCGCCTCTCGCGACACTTTGTATTCGCGCGCGCAGAGGTCGCCGCAATTGCCCATGTGGACGTTGTTGTACGGATCCCAGAGGCCGTCGTGGATCATGCCGTCGGTCACCGTTTGGTTTCCCATGCGGTACCCGCCGCGCGCGCCGAACATGTAGTACGGCGCGTTCGACATCGACTCCATGCCGCCTGCGACGACGAGATCGTTTTCGCCGAGCGCGATCGTTCGCGCACCGAGCACGACGGCTTGCAACCCCGACCCACAAACTTTGCCGACGGTCGTCGCCGGGACGGTGTTCGGGAGGCCCGCGTAGATGAGCGCTTGGCGCGCGGGCGCTTGGCCTACGCCGCCGCTGAGGACGTTGCCCATGAAGACTTCTTCGATCGTCTTCGCATCCAATTTTGCGCGTGAAAGCGCGCCGCGAATCGCGGCTGCGCCGAGCTTGGGCGCGGGAACGGCCGAGAGCGTGCCGAGAAATGCGCCGATGGGCGTGCGTGCGGCTGAGGCGATGAAGATGGGGGCAGTCATGATGGGTGATATACTCACGGACTACCCTCTCGTCGACGATGAGCCGATCGATTCGCTGCCCGCAATGTGGCCAGATGCACGAGGCCACTGTGACCGTGTGTCCTGTGACGCACGCGCCGATTCATGGCGGGCGCGCGCGCGATGGAACCGTTTCGTCGGTGCGACCAGGCAAACCGCAAGACCCGCTCGTCGTTCCGCGACCGCTCACCGCCGACTCCAACGCGACTCCCGTCGGACCGCGCGCCGCGCTCCGCGCGACGGTCGCTGATCGGTCAAACGATCGACGGAAAATATCGCGTGCGCGCGATCCTCGGCGAGGGCGGGATGGGCTCGGTGTTCGAGGCCGAGCACACCGCGATCGGTCGCATCGTCGCGATGAAAGTTCTTCACCCCGCACAAGCGACGAAGAAGGTCGCCGTCAAACGCTTCCATCAAGAAGCGCGCGCGGCGGGCGGAATCGGTCACCCGAACATCTGCGAAGTGTTCGACTTCGGCACGCTCACCGACGGAAGCCCGTACCTCGTGATGGAGCGGCTGAAGGGCGAGACGCTCGCGTCGCGCATCGGGCAGGAGGGTGGGCTGCCGTTTCTCGACGTGATCGACGCGGTCACGCAAGTGCTGTCGGGCCTCGCGGCGGCGCACGAGCGCGGAATTCTCCATCGCGACATCAAACCGGAGAACGTGTTTCTCGCGGAGCGCGCGGGCTACCCACCGATCGCGAAGCTGCTCGATTTCGGCGTGTCGAAGGTCGTCGCGGGCACGCCGATGGACGACTGGGACGACGATCACACCGATCTCACGAAGACCGGCATGGTGATGGGCACGCCGTATTACATGTCGCCCGAGCAAGCGCGCGGCGATCGCAACCTCGATCAGCGCGTGGACATCTACGCATGCGGCGTTCTTCTCTACGAAGCGCTCACGGGGCAGCGTCCGTTCGTCGCGAAGAACTACAACTCGCTGCTCGTGCAAATCCTCCAGGGCGGCGCGACGCCGCCGCGCGCGCTGCGCGCGAGCATCCCGCCCGCGCTCGAGCTCGTCGTCATGCAAGCGATGGCGAAAAATCGCGACGATCGCTACCAGTTCGCGCAGGACTTTGCGCGCGCGCTCGCGCCGATTCGCAAGGAGCTCACGAAGGCGAGCTCGGGGCGCGTCCAAGCGGCCTCGCGCAACATCATGAACACACCCGCGCTCTCGCAGAGCTCGGCGGACATTCCGATTCATTTCTCCGACTCGGACGTGGTGGAAGGGCTCGCCGGGTCGAGCGACGAGTGGGATCAGAACAACAGCGCCGATGATGGAAGTCCCGGAAGAGCCCTCATCGCCCTACGATGATCCGTCCGAGCAGAACGAAACGATCCGCGTCGACCCGACCAAAGACGTGAAGCTGAAGAAGCCGTCCAAAGAAAAAGACGACGACGCCACGGATCGCATGAACCAAGCGGACATCCAACACATCGTCGACGCCGTCCGCGAGGCCCGCGACCGCGAAAAACGCCGCCGCGGTTAACCCTTCGAAATTACATAAGTTCGGATCCGAACTTTGAACCTCAGACCAAGGCGGCGCGGGCGTTCTTGATCGTTTCGCGCTCTTTCAGCGACTCCAAAATGATCACGGCGGTCTCTTCGATCGCGCGGCCCGTGACGTCGATCACCGGCCAATGCGGGTGCTTGTCGAAGATGCGGCGCGCGTAGTCGAGCTCCGCTTTCACCTGATCGGCGAGGCCATAGCTCGCGTCGATCGGCATGCCGAGCTGCTTCAAGCGCGCTTTGCGGATCTCGACGAGCTGGTTGATCTCGATCGTGAGCCCGACGACGCGCTCTTGCGGCGCTTCTTCGAGCTCTGGCGGCGGCTCGATGCCGAGCACGATCGGGAGGTTCGCGACCTTCAGACCGCGCTGCGCCAAAATCGTCGAGAGTGGAGTCTTCGACGTGCGGCTCACGCCGACGAGCACGAGATCGGCTTTGCGGAAGTTGCGCGGCTCTTTGCCGTCGTCGCTCTTCACGGTGAACTCGACCGCTTCGATGCGGCGGAAGTATTCGTCGCTGAGCGGCAAGAGACCGCTCGGCATGTTGATGGGCTCGCGATCGAGGAACGTCGTGAGCCTGCCGATGAGCGAGCCGATGAGGTCGAGCGCTTCGATTTCAGCTCGTAGCTCTGCGCGTGGATGAACTCGCGGAGCTCGGGGCTCACCACCGTGAAGACGACGAGCGCGCCGTCTTTTGCGGCGCGTTCGAGAACGGGGCGCGCGGCTTCTTTCGTTCGCACGCGCGTGTGCATTCGGATTTGCGCGCCCGAATGCGGGAACTGAAGCATCGCCGCGCGGACGACCTTCTCGGCCGTCTCTCCCGTGGAGTCGCTGACGATGTCGATGAGCTTGCCTTGCACGCATCCACTATACTCACGAAATGCCTTCCGAGGTTTCGCGAGAAGTCGGTGCGGCCGTGCGGTGGCTGATCGTCGGGATCGCGGTCGGCGTTTTGCCGACGTACGTGCTCCTCAACGAGCGTGCGAAGAAAGAATCCGCGGCGGCCGCGAGCGCAGCGGCGAGCGCGGCAGCCGCGTCGGTTCACGCCGCGTGGAGCGCGACGCCTCCGCCGGTGTGTCCGCCGCAGACGATCACCGTGCCGACGGTCGTCGCCGTCACGGGCACCGGCGCCGCGACGCCACAGCGCCCCACGCGAATCGGCGCGCCCGCACAGACGGGCGGAAACGACATCGACGAAGCGCAAATGATGATGCCGATGCTCAACATGATGCAGGGCATGATGAACGACGGCACCGGCACGCCCGCAGCAGGAAGCGGCATGCCCGACGTGAGCCAACTGATGAAAAACATGCCGAAGTAGCGAAGGGAACTTTCGCCGCGCGCGCACGTATTACTTCAGCAGAGGACTCGTGCGCACGGAGATCACGGTTTTTTGGCGTGGAGATGTTTGCATGATGCAAACATTCGCCAAGGAGCGTGTCGTCGTGGGCGACGCCGCGGACGTCGACATCGCGCTCCCGTGTCCACGCACGGTGATCGATGTGCACGGCGATCACGTGGTTGGGGACTTCGTCGTGCGCTTCGAGGACGTGGAGCGCGCGTGGCTCTCGCGCGCGCGACTGCGACCGCCGGTTCGATCGATGATCGCCTCGGCGGCGATTCACGCGGCGCTCCTCGCGCTCGCGTTCTACTTCGCGATGCGCGTTGATCCGAAACAGCAAGAAGCCGAGCGGCTCGATCGCCTGCGCGCGTACATCGGGCGATTGTCCGAGCAGCCGCACGATCCACTCGCACACGTCGACGCGATCGCGACGCTCGAGGAGCAACGCGATGATCGCGCGGGGACCGCGGGCGAAGGGGCGATGACCGAGGCGCGCGAGATCGCGCTGAAGTCGCCGTCGGACAAGAAGCGCGCGAGCGCGAAGCCGCACGCAGCGGCGCCTCACGGCGGCGGAAGCGGTCACACGAGCGGCGGATCGAGCTGCGCGGCGTTTGCCAGCGCGGATCACGATCCGAGCGCGGCGTGGATCGAGTTCGTGCTCCAAGACGAGAGCGGGAATCCCGTCGCGGACGAGCCCTATCGCGTGACGCTTCCGGATGGCACCGTGCGCGAAGGAAAAACGGATCGTCGCGGTCTCGTGTGTTTCACCGGCGTCGCGAAGGGAAACGCGCGCATCGAGTGGACGCGACTCGGAAACGCGGCGCGCTACATGGGCGCGTCGGACAAGCCGATCTAATCCATGAAGTCGGCGCGCGTGTAGAGCGCACGGACCGGAATGCCGGCGGCCTCGATGGCTTCGCGTCCGCCTTCGAGTCGATCGACGAGCGCGACGACGCCGCACGTGACGTAACCCGCGGCGCGCAGTTTTTCGGCGGCCTTGAGCGTCGAGCCGCCCGTCGTGATCACGTCTTCGACGAGCGCGACGCGCGCGCCCGCGGCGATCTGCGTGTTGCCTTCGAGCTCGCGGCGGCTCCCGTGATCTTTGGCGTCTTTCCGAACGTAGATCGCGTCGATGGGCGCGCCTCGCGAGAAGCTCATCGTCGCGACGGCGCTCGCGAGCGGACACCCTCCGAGCTCGACGCCCGCGACCGCATCCGGCGCGAACGCTTCCAGCGCCTCGAACATGAGCACGCCGACGAGCGCGTGACCCTCCGCGGTGAGCACGGTCTGTTTGCAGTCGATGAAGAAATCGCTCTCGCGCCCCGACGCGAGCACGACGCGTTTTCGCGCGAACGAGCGCGTGCGAAGGAGCTCGAGCAGTCGCTCGCGCTCTCCCGTTTTCATCGGCGCTTCGTGAGCGCGGCCTTCGTGCCTTTTTTCAGGACCGGAACGACGGGGCGCGGCGCGGATTTTCCACCCGCGAGCGTGATCTTCGCGCCCGCCTTCACGTGCGCTTTCTTCGCGGGCGCCGGCGGCGCGTGATGTGCTTTTGCAGGCGCGTGATGCACCTTCGCAGGCGCGTGATGCGCAGCGGCTTTGTGCGGCGCGCTCTTCGCGCTGCCCGCCGCGCCCGTCTCCACGTAACCACGCACGAGACCGCCGACCGCGATCGCGACGCGCGGCGCGCGCAAATCGCCGACGACGCGCGCGCCCTCTTCGAGCGTGATCGCTTCGTCCGCGTTCAAGTTTCCCTTCACCGCGCCGCGCACGACGATGCGGCGCGCGCGAATGTCCGCGGCGACGGTGCCGGATGCGTCGACGCGCACGTCGCCGTCGATCGTGAGCTCGCCCTCGACGTGACCTTGCACTTCGAGGTCGTGCGATCCGGTGACGCGACCGCGAACGCGCGTGTCACGGCCGATGATGGTCGTTCCGCTCGCCATCACACATCCATGTCGACGTTGCCCTTGAAGTGGGCGCCGTCGGCGATCGTGATGCGTGCGGCTTTGACGTTGCCGATGACGCGCGCGCCCGACTGCAGCTCGACGCGATCGGTCGACGTGACGTTGCCGGTGACTTGTCCGGCGACCGTCATCGGTCCGCCTTGGATGTCTGCCTCGACGACTGCGCCGGCTTCGACGGTGACGCCGTCTTTCGCCGAGAGCTTGCCGCGGATCGTCCCTTGGATGACGACGTCCTCGTCGGCGATCACTTCGCCTTCGATGGTGATGTTCGCGCCGATGACCGTGCTCGCCATGTCGATTCTCCTCAGCGTCCTTTGCCCAAGTTGGCGGGGAGCTCGAAGTCCGCTTCGATGCGGCCGGCGAACTGCGCGCCTTCTTCGATGCTGATCTCGGTGCCTTTGAGATCGCCGCGCACGCGCGCCGTCGCGCCGAGACGCACTGGACCCGACGCGTTCACGTCGGCCGTGACTTCGCCTGCGATCGTCACGGCTTGTGCTTCGAGCGTCTCGCTCTCGATCTTGGCGTGCTCGCCGACGTTCAAATCGCCGCGCACGACGACGTCGCCCTCGACCGAGCCGAGGATCGAGAGATCACCTTCACCCGAGATTCGCCCGCGAATGCGGACGCTCTCGCCGAGCACGGCTGCACCGTGCGAGTGCGAGGAGCGCTGCGGAGCGTGACGGGCGGCTGCCTTCGCCTGTGCCATGAGCGACCCGATGTTTACGTGTCATCGCTTCGCTTGGCAAGCGCGGTGCTCGACCATGATGCATCGATCCTGAACGACTTCGATTCCCGCGGCACGCAAGCGCTCGGCGAACGCGTCGTCGGAGATCCCGAGCTGCAGCCAGACGGCCTTCGGCTTCTTCGCGAGGATGTCATCGAGGTGCGCGGCGAGATCGCGCGGCCGGCGAAACACGTTGACGAGGTCGATGTCGCCCGGGACGTCCACGAGCTTCCGATACACAAGCTGGCCGAGGATCTCGGTCACGTCCGGGTAGTAGACCGGCACGGGCACGATCTCGAAATGTGCAGTCTGCAAGTATTTCGGTACGTAAAAAGCGGGCTGATCCGCTTGCGCTTCCGTCTTGATGCCGAGCACGGCAATGCGCTTCGTGCGCGCGAGCAAATCGCAAAGTACCATCTCGCTCCATGGATGCAGCCGCTCTCCGCGCTTTGCAATCGCCGCTCAAGGAAAAATACAAAACCGACCCGAGCGCTGCGCGCGTGACGCTGTACGCGCGAGGGGCGATCGACTTTGCGAAGCTCACGTGCGCGGTCGAGCAGCGACATGCTGCGCGGCCCGCCGGTCTCCACTCCGCGGCGGGCGGGTCGGGCGACGACCGCTGCTCGGGCGACATGCTCCTCGAAGCGCTCGTCGCGTGCGCGGGCGTGACGCTCGCGGCGGTCTCGAGCGCGCTCGAGATCCCGATCGAGCGCGCCGTCGTGCACGCGGAAGGCGATCTCGATTTTCGCGGCACGCTCGGGGTGGACAAAGCGGCGCCCGTCGGCTTTTCGGCCATTCGCATGTCGTTCGAGCTCGCGACCGCGGCGCCACAAGAGAAGCTCGACACGCTGCTCAAGCTCACGGAGCGTTACTGCGTCGTGTTTCAAACCCTCGCGCAGAAACCAGCGCTGAGCGCGACGGTCGTTCGGAGCTGAGTGCTCGTCCTCGGGATCGAATCGTCGTGCGACGAGACCGGCGCGGCCGTCGTGCGCGAAGACGGCACGGTGCTGAGCGACGTCGTGCAGTCGCAGCTCGTGCACGCGGAGTGGGGCGGCGTCGTGCCCGAGCTCGCGTCGCGCGATCACGAGCGCAACGTGCTCCCCGTCGTGCGCGAGGCGCTCGCGCGCGCGAACGTGAAGCTCGACGCGCTCGACGGGATCGCCGTGACGTGCCGGCCGGGTTTGGTCGGCGCGCTGCTCGTCGGCGTGCAAGCAGCGAAGGGGATCGCGTTCGGCGCGAACAAGCCGATCGTCGGCGTGGATCATTTTGATGGGGCACCTCCTCGCGATTTTTTTGAAGCGCGACGACGCGCCGCGCACGCTCCCCGAATTTCCGTTCGTCGCGCTGCTCGTGTCGGGCGGGCACACCGCGATTTATCGCGTCGATGCGCCGCACGAGTCGCGCGTGACGGAGCTCGGCGCGACGCGCGACGATGCAGCGGGCGAAGCGTTCGACAAAGTCGCGAAGGCGCTCGGCCTCGGTTACCCGGGAGGACCCATCGTGGACAAGCTCGCCGCGCGCGGCAACCCGGACGCGATCGATCTCGCGAAGCCGATGGCGCACACGAAGTCGCTCGAGATGAGCTTCTCGGGAATCAAAACGCAGGTCGCGGCGCTCGTTCGCGATCGCGCCCCACGCGTCGAAGCGGCTGACGTCACGGACGCGTGGCGCGCGGACGTGTGCGCTTCATTTCAGCGCGCGGTGACGAGCGTGCTCGCGGAAAAATTGTTGGCCGCCGCAAAGCGCGAAGGCGTTCGCGACGTCGTGCTCGGCGGAGGCGTCGCGGCGAACTCGGAGCTCAGGCGGCGCGTGACACGCGGCGCGGAAGCGCTCGGGATGCGCGCGCACGTTCCGCCGCTCGCGAGCTGCACGGACAACGGCGCGATGATCGCGTACGCGGGCGCCGTGCGACTCGCGCGCGGCGAGCACGACGCGTGGGACCTCGGCGCAACGAGCACGACGGTGCTCCCGCGCGCCACGCGAAAAGGGCGCGGCGCGCGATAGCCCCGATTGCGCCCGATTACTTCTTCGAGTGCGTCTTCGGCGTCTTGTGCGCGACTTTGTCCGCGCTCTTGTCTTTGTCGCCGTCGATCTTGCCGGGTGACGCGAGCACGATTTCGAGCGTGTCGCCCTTCGCGCGAACGAGGTAGCTCGGCACGCCGTCTTTGAACGCTACGTCGAGCTCGGATCCGCCCGCGTCGTTCGTCACTTTGATCGACGCGATGCGACCATCGCGCGAAGCGAGCGGGCCCGCGGGCTCGAGCGAGCGGCGACCGGGAATCGAAACGGTGAAGCCCGTGGGCTCCGCCGCGCCGTTGATCTTCTCGATCGTGCCGTCCATCTTCAGCTTGAGGACGTTGCCGTGCTGGACGCCGCCGTTTCCGAACGGCGCGACGTGAACGTGTTTGTTCTTGTGATCGGGTTGATCGGAGTCCGCCATCGGCGACGGCGGCGGCGCGGTCTCGATCGGGGTGGGCATCGTCGGGATCGGCGAAGGAGGCGGCGGTGCGGCCGCGAGCGCGGTCGCTTCGGCGGCCGGAGGCTTCGACGCTTCCGTCTTGCCGGACTTGTGCAGCACGGCGAACGCGAGCACGACGACGAGCCCCGCCGACGCGCCGAGCGCGATCTTCCGCTTCGTGTCGATCTTCGGCTTCACGGGCGATACGAGGTCGGCCGCGCGGATCACTTTGCGTCCGGCCGCGTGGAGGCCCCCGCCCGGCGGCGGCGCGGTCGTGCGCTTTTGCGCGCCGTCGCGCTCCGCCGCACGTTGCTTTCGCTTCTCCCACAACATCGCCGCGGTGGTCTTCGCGCGCTTCGCGAAGTCGAGAAGCGCGGGCGTGACCTTCGCCGCGTTCTTCGCGAACGAGCCTTTCATTTTTTCCGACTCGACCTCGATGTCGTCTTCGTCGTCGTGATGAGCGGCTTCTTCTTTGGGCGCCGCGTAGGCGTCTTCCCTGGGCATCTCTTCGGGCTCGGGATCCATGACGCTCGGCTCGGGCGTCGAATCTTTTTGCGGTTGGAGCTCGAGCTTGATCGACTCGGACTCGTCGCCGTAACGAAGCCCGACGACGAGGCGCGGGATCTTCGATTCCGGATCGACCTCGACCTCGACGCGATCGATCCGCGCGGGCCGCTTCTCTCCGGTCGTCGCGTCTTCGAGCTCGAGCTCCTTGCCGACTTGCAAGAACCCGAGCTCGTTGCCGACGGTGAGCTCCTTGCGAGACGCGTCCTTCACGCGCGCCTTCATCGGAAAGCCGAGGCCCTCGATGTGCAAGCGAACCTTCGCGCCCGCGGGCTGGACGATCTTGTCGTGAGACAGATGAACGATCCGCGCGATCGCCTCGGCGCTCTGCGGATCGAGATCGACGAAGCGCATCCCGAATTCGCCGCCGCTCTCGCCTTCTTGTCGCCAGAGCACTTCGCACTGCGTGTGCACTTCGCCCGCCGCGCCCGCGTCGAAACGACACAAGAGCGGTTGGCCGACCTCCGGCAAGTACGCCGTGCGAAGGTGCATGCCCTCATCGGACACGTTGACGGCTTGCGCTTCGAACGAAGGCCCGAGTGACGGGCTGACTTCGACGAGTGCTTCGAACGGAATCCGCGTCGCGCCCGGCGCGCGGCGATCGCTATCCATGCTCATGACATCCTCCGGAACATGCTTTCGCGATAAAAGCTTCGTGCTCCGAGGGCCAACTTTTGGGCGTACGCTCGACGCATGCGCGCAATCGTCATCAGCGCCTTTTTGGTCGCGTGCACACCACCGGCGGAGGACGCGACGGCCATCGATCCCGCGTCGCTCGTGCTCCCGCAATCGACGAGCGCGGTCACCGCGAACGAAGATCTACCGACCGTGATCCTCACGAAGAAAAAACTCCTCGTCGCCGGCGTCGCGCACGCATCGCTCGACTTGCCGATCGGAATCGAGTCGATGGATGGGCAACTCATCGTGCCGCTGCGTGCGTGGCTCAAGGACCCGAGCATTCACGGTCGCGATGTCGCGATCGCGTTCGACTCGGACGTCACCGCGCAAACCGCGTTCGAAGTGCTCGCGACGTGCCTCGAGGACGGGTTGAGCGTCTTTCACCTCGCCGTTCAACGCGAAGGAACGACCGCGCAGATCCCGCTCGAGTTCGGCAAAGCCGATCCGCCCGCCGCGCGACCGCTCACCGCATCCGTCTTTCGCAGCGGCGTCATGCTCAAAGTTCCCGAGGGCAACGTCGCGCCGGGATGTGAAGCCCTCGGCGACGGCGTCACCGTCTCGCGCCTCGACGGCCTCGTCGACCGCGACAAGCTCGGCACGTGCATCGCGCGCATGCACAAGGAGCACAAGACGAACATCGCCAGCCTCCTCGTCACGAAGGACACCGAATTCCACGAAATCGTCACCCTCCTCGACGCCCTCCGCCACGATGGCGAAACGGAGTCGATCGCGCTCGGCATCTCCAACTAACCGCGCCCGCCCGGCCCAGGCCAGCGGCCCGTGCCAGAAGGCCAAGTTCGGATCCGAACTTTGTCCTGAGAATCGCGTGGCACGGCGGGTGCGCTGTGGGTCGGCGGAGGTCGACATGCAGCGGACGATTTGGGCGGTGAAGCGGGCGCATTGGCGAAGTTGGGCGGGGTCGTTGCGACTGCTACGCGAGAAAGGGATCTTTGCGGAGCACATGCGCAAAGTGACGCCGGCGCGCTACGACGTGCTCCATCTTCTGTTTCGTCGCGGGGCGATGGCGCAGAAGGTGCTGCGCGAGGCGCTCGGCGTCGTCAAATCGACGTTGAGCGAGCTGCTCGCGATGATGGAGCGCCTCGGGCTCGTCGAGCGCAGCGAGCGCACGCGCGCCGGACGCACCGTGACGCTCACGAACGAAGGGCGAGACGTCTACGGCTACGCTTGGCTCATCGAGCTAGAGATCGATCGCGTCGTGACGGGCGCGTTCAATGGGAGCGATCGACGGCAGCTCTACGTGGAGAAGGCGTGCCTCATCGTGCGCAAGGCGTTCGACGATTTCGGGCCACGCATGCTCTACCCGTTTCTCGTGGTCGACGACTGAGTCAGAGCGGAATGTTGGTGTGCTTCTTCGGCGGGTTTTGGTCGCGCTTGTCTTTGAGCACTTCGAGCGCGGCAGACAATCGCGCGCGCAGCGTGCGCGGGTAGATCACTTCGTCGACGAAGCCGAGCTCGGCGGCCTTGTACGGGTTCGCGAATTTTTCTTTGTATTCTGCAACGAATTTTGCGCGACTTTCGGCCGGATTCGATGCTTTCGCGATTTCGTTTTTGAAGATGATGTTGACCGCGCCTTCGGGACCCATCACCGCGATCTCCGCTGTCGGGAACGCGAGGTTCACGTCGGCGCGAATGTGTTTGCTCGCCATGACGTCGTAGGCGCCGCCGTACGCCTTGCGGAGGATGACGGTGATCTTCGGGACGGTCGCCTCGGCGAACGCGAAGAGGAGCTTCGCGCCGTGCTTGATGATGCCGCCGTATTCCTGATCGGTGCCCGGGAGAAATCCGGGGACGTCGACGAACGTGACGAGCGGTATGTTGAAGCAGTCGCAGAAGCGGACGAAGCGCGCGGCCTTGACCGACGCGCCGATGTCGAGCACGCCCGCGAGCACCGCAGGTTGATTCGCGACGACGCCGACGGCGCGTCCCGCGATGCGCGCGAAGCCGATGACGATGTTCGATGCGAACTCCGGCATGATCTCGAAGAGGTTGCCGTCGTCGACGACCGCGCTGACGACTTCTTTCACGTCGTACGGTTTGTTCGACTCGAGCGGGATCATCGCGTCGAGCTCGGGCACCTCGCGCGACGCGGGATCGCTCGACGTGCGAAACGGCGGATCCTCCGCGTTGTTCGACGGAATGAACGAGAGGAGCTCGCGCACTTGCGCGATGCACGTGCGATCGTCTTGCGCGGTGAGATGCGCGACGCCGCTCTTCGCCGCGTGCGCGTGCGCGCCGCCGAGATCTTCTTTCGTCACCTCTTCGTGCGTCACCGCTTTGATGACGTCGGGGCCGGTGATGAACATGTAGCTCGTGCCTTCGACCATCAAGATGAAGTCGGTGATCGCGGGCGAGTACACCGCGCCGCCCGCGCATGGCCCCATGATCGCGCTGATCTGCGGGATGGTTCCGCTCGCGAGCGTGTTGCGGAGAAAAATGTCCGCGTAGCCCGCGAGCGACTCGACGCCTTCTTGAATGCGCGCGCCGCCCGAGTCGTTGAGACCGATGACGGGCGCGCCGACCTTCATTGCGGCGTCCATCACTTTGCAGATCTTCTGCGCGTATGCGCCGCTCAGCGATCCGCCGAACACGGTGAAGTCCTGCGCGAAGACAAAAACTTTTCGGCCGTCGACGAGCCCGTAACCGGTGACGACGCCGTCGCCGAGGACTTTTTGTTCCGCCATGCCGAAGTCCGTTGCGCGATGCGTGACGAATCGGCCCATCTCCACGAACGATCCGGGGTCGAGCAAGAGATCGACACGCTCGCGCGCCGTGAGCTTGCCGCCTTCGTGTTGTTTGTCGATGCGCGTCTTGCCGCCGCCTTCGAGAGCGCGCGCGTTCATCTCGTCGAGTCGCGCGATGGGCGCGCTCGGCGGTTTGGACGGGGTGGGCATGCGGCGACTTTACTCGATCACGGGTCGATGTAATCGACGTCCTCGCTGCGAAACGTGCGTAGCGTCGTGCGCTTGTTCTTCGCGTCGCGCGCGACGACCGGATCGTGCGCGAGGACGACTTTGCCCTTGCCGCCCGGCGTGTCGCAGACGAACTTCGGAAGCGCGATGCCGCTGACGCGTCCTTGAAGCTCGCGCATGATCTCGACGCCGCGCGCGAGCGGCGTCCGCATGTGCGCGCTCCCGCGCACCGGATCCATTTGCAAAAGGTAGTACGGGCGAACGCGCATCGCGACGAGACCGCGAAAGAGCGCTTCGAGCGTCGGAGCGTCGTCGTTCACGCCGCGGAGGAGCACCGTCTGGTTCATCACGGGAAACCCCGCGTCCGCGAGCATCGTGCACGCGCGACGCGACTGCGCGGTGATCTCGCGCGGATGATTGAAATGCGTCATCACCCAAATCGGATGATGCGATTTGAGCGCGCGGAGGAGCTCGCGCGTCACGCGCATCGGCAGCGTCACGGGAACGCGCGTCGCGAGGCGGATCGTTTCGACGTGCGCGATGGAGCGAATCGCGGAGACGATCTTCACGAGCTTGTCCGTGCTCATCGCGAGCGGGTCGCCGCCGCTCACGATCACGTCGCGGATCTCTTCGTGCGCGCGAATCCAATCGAGCGCGGGCTTCATCGCGTCCGCCGAGATCGCGCCGCCGCCTTGTCCGACCATGCGCGAGCGCGTGCAGAAGCGGCAATACACCGCGCAGCGATCGCTCACGAGGAGAAGAACGCGATCCGGATAACGACGCACGAGGTGCGGCGCGACGCCGTGCGCCTCTTCGCCGAGCGGGTCGACGAGATCGCCCGGCGACGTGTCCGCTTCGCGCGCATCCGGAACGCACTGCGCGCGAATCGGATCGGCCGGGTCCTCCCGATCGGCGAGCGACGCGTAGTACGGCGTGATCGCGATGGGCAATCCCATGCGCTCCGCGCGCCGCGCGCCTTCCATCTCGCGCGCGGAGAGATTCATCGCGCGCGATAGATCATCCGCCGTCGTGATCGCGCTTCGCAGTTGCCAGCGCCAGTCGCGCGGATTCTTCCGCGCGCGCGGCGCTACGATGTGAAGCGTGACTGCGGCGCTCATCACGAGCCGCCGTCGGCGGGGCCGAGCGCGCGCGAGTCGACCTTCACCGTCGCGAGCGCGGCCTCGTCGATCTTCACGGGGAACTGCTTGCGCAGCGTCTGGTACGTCTCGTCTTCTTTGCTCTTGCTGCGATCCTGCGCGATGCGCACGCGAATCGCGCGCTCGGCTTCCGCGAACGTTCGCTCGTGCGCGTCGAGCTTCTGCGTGAGACGCACCACGTACGATTTGTCTCCGCTCTTCACGACGCGCCCGAGCACGTCGCCCGCTTTCTCGATTTCGAATCCCGCCGCGCGCACCTCCGCCGGGATGCGCGGGTTCTCGCCGCGCGAATCGCCGGGCGGAGACACGATCCCAAAATCGCCCGCGAGGTCCACCGGCACGTTCGCCTTCGCTTGCGAATCGATCGACAGCTTGCGCACGAGCTCGCCCCACTGCGCCGCGGCGGTGCCCTTCGCTTGATCGAGCGCGCTCTTCGCGCTCGCGTCGTCCTTCGCGACGATGAGGGACAGGCGACGGCGCTCGGGATCTTTGTAGTCCGCCTTGTGCGACTCGTAATACGCGCGCGCGTCCGCGTCGGAGATGTCGCTCGGCTGCGGCGCGCCGGAGCGCGCTTCCTTGAGCATCGCGTCGCGCAGCACTGTGCGAAGCTCTTGCTGCGCGATTGGATCTTTGTCGTAGCCCTTCGTGGTCGCTTCTTGCGCGAGAAGCTCCACCTCGACGAGCTCGTCGAGGAGCTCTTTGCGGCGCTCGGGCGACTGGTAACGAAGCCTGTCGAACTGGTCCATGTGCTCGAGCGCGGCGACGTAATCGCCGAGCGTGATCACGTTGTCGCCGACCTTCGCGAGGACCTTCGCGGCTTGCTCGGGCGTGAGCGAGGAGGTCTGCGCGTGATCGCCCGCGTCGACCGTCGCCGCGTCGTCGCTGCACGACTTGCAGCCGGAAAGCCCGATCGGCGCGCTCAAAAGCGTGCAAAATGCAAGCATCGTCGGCAGGCGACCGAATCGCATGGGCCGTCATTTAGCACGGCCTGTGCTATGCGAGGCACATGCCCCAACCCGAGCACGACGATGCGAGCGTTTACCCGCCGCCGCTCCACCCGGGACTGAAGTACCGGCGCATCGTGCTCAAGCTGAGCGGCGAAGCGCTTTGCGGAACCGAAGGCGGCTTCGGCATCAACCCCGACACGCTCCGCGCGACGGCGACCGAGCTCGCCGAAGTCCACGCGCTCGGCGTCCAGATCGCCATCGTCGTCGGCGGCGGAAACATTTTCCGCGGGCTCAAGGGCGCGAGCTCCGGGATGGACCGCGCGCAGAGCGACTACATGGGCATGCTCGCGACCGTCATCAACGCGCTCGCGCTCCAAGATTCGCTCGAGAAATCGGGCGTGCCGACGCGCGTGCAGACGGCGATCGAAATTCGCCAAGTCGCGGAGCCGTACATTCGCCGCCGCGCGATTCGCCACCTCGAGCGCGGTCACGTCGTGATCTTCGCGGCGGGCACGGGCAATCCGTATTTCTCGACGGACACCGCCGCCGCGCTGCGCGCGATGGAGATCCACGCCGACGCGCTCTGCAAAGCGACGAAGGTCGACGGCGTCTACGATCACGATCCCGTGCGCTTCCCGAACGCGACGATGATCCCGAAGATGAGCTTCGATCGTTTTCTCGCCGATCGCATCGGCGTCATGGACTCGACGGCGGTCTCGCTCTGCCGCGACAACCACATGAAGATTCGCGTCTTCAAGATGACGACGCGCGGCAACATCAAGCGCGTCGTCTTCGGCGAAGAAATCGGGACGGTCGTCAGCGATTGAGCTTGGCGCGTTCGGCGGCGCTCTCGGCCGCGGAGCGCAGCATCGTCGCGACGTGGTCTTCGTCGTCTTCTGCGAAACCTTGCGCGAGCTGTTCCGCTTCGACGGCGGCCGTGCCGATGATGGCGCACGCTTCGTCGAGCGGCGAGCTCGCTTCGAGCTTCACGATGGCGTGCGCGCGACAGAGCGCGAGCGGCCACGTCGGCGCGAATGCTTCGTCGAGCGGAACGCCGATCACTTCGAGCTCGAGCCCGTCGTCGAGCGGCATCACGGCGAGGGCGTGCGGGATCGGCGCGCGCGGTGCGGCTTCGGGAGGCGGGCGAAACGAGCCCATGCGGAGCATCGCGCGGCCAAACGTCGCGAGGCGCGCCGGCGACGCGCACACGGCGATGCACACGCGGTCGGCGTCGGGCGCGATCGATCGCACGACGGCGCGCACGCTCCGAAGACGATCGGACGAGCTCACGCGACCTCCGCGAGCCGGACGCGAAGCAGCTCGAGCACCGATGCATCGCTCGTGTGCATGGCGCGCGTGCGCCCGTCGCGCTCGCGCGAGACAATCGCCCAACCCGCACGCGGCGTGATCACCGTGACGACGAGCGTGCCGGCGTGCGCGGAGCCTTCGAGCTTCACGTTGCGAACTTTCGTGTGCGTGCCGGCCGCGTCACGCACGATCGCGCTCGCGGTCTCGGCTTCGCCGGCGCGCGCGAGGACGATCTCCGCACCGCCCACTGCGCGCGCGTGCCGACACGCGTGCAAGATGATCGAATCGATCGTGTCGCGAGCGACATCGAGCGACGCGACGTCGGGATGCTTCGCGTCGAGCAGCGCGCCGATCACGTCGGCGAGCGGCTTGTCGCGCAGACCGCGCACGGGCGACGGCGCTTTGTTCGCGCGCACCGCGCGCGCGCGCGCGACTTGAAGGAGCGTCAGCGCGCTTCGTCCGTCCGCGGGGGACGACGCGACGCCCACCGGTACGCCCACGTCGAGAATCAACGTGCGCGCGATCGCGTACGACGTCTTCGGCATGAGAACGAACGCATCGCCGACTTCGCTCGTTCCGATCGCCGCACCGGGGAGCGCGAGCGCAGGACCGAGCGGGCCCGTGTCGATCTCGCCGCCCTTCGCGAGCGCGCAGAGGAGCGATGCCTCGCGCGACTCGCGCAGCGCCGCGTCGAGATCGCGCTGAACGAGCCGTTCGAACACGTGCGCAGGCAGCGCGCGCGAACGCGGAGCCGTCGTGTCCTCGGCGATCGCGCTGCGTGCGAGCGCGCAGAGCGGCAAGAGCGCCGTCGCAAACTCGATCACGCGATGAACGCGCGCCGTGCGCATCGGATCCGGTTTCTCGATCAGCACGCAACCGAACATCTGCGCGTCGACCGCGAGCCCGATGACCTCGCCTTGGCGCGCCGTCGCGATCTGCGCGAGCTCGAGATCGTTGTAGCGATCGAGGAGCTCGAGCGCCGTGCCGTATCCCGCGACACGGCGGCGCATTCCATCTTCGGACGCCTCTTCTCCGTACACCGCGACGCCGCGCGCGCCGCTCGCGATCAAGAACAACGCGAGGAGCGTCTCGCCGAGCGCGCGCTGATCGCCGGCCTTCGCGACGAGGAGCGCTTGCGTCATCGCATCGACGAGCTCGGCCGCGTCGCGCACTTCCGATGCCAGCTTCGTCACGCGCTCTTCGCTCGCGACGCGCGCGTGAACGTCCGCGACCGCGCGCATGATCGCGTCGCCGGTGATGGGCGCGGTGATGAGGCCGGCCGCGCCGAGCGAGAGCGCCTCGCCCGCGGTGTCGAACGACGCAGGCGACGCGACCACGTAAATCGCGGTGCGCGGGCTGCTCGCGACGACGTGATGGATCATCGCGAGCGCGGAGCCTCCCGCGAGCGACAAGTCGACGAGCGCGAGCTCCGGCGTGTGCTCGACCGAAAGCGCGAGACCGCTCGCGAGATCGGACGCGCCGAAGATCGTCGCTTCGGCGCTCACGAGCGTCTCCTCGACGACCCGCTTCACTTCGTCATGTTGCGTGACGACGAGCACCTTCATGTTCAGAACTCGACCTCGACCTCGAGCTCGCCGTGAAACACGAGGCGCGCAGGTCCCGTCATGAACGTCGATGCACCGCGCGCTCCCGCTTCGATCTCCAGATCGCCTCCGGGCAACGCGACGCGCACGCGCGGTCCAGGCACCTTCTTCTTCGCGATCGCGGCGACGGCCGTCGCACACGCGCCGGTTCCGCAAGCGAGCGTTCGCCCGACGCCGCGCTCCCACACGACGAGATCGATCGCGTCTCCGCGCACCGTCGCGAACTCGGCGTTGATGCCGCCCGCGAACGCAGCGTGCGTCGCGATCGCCGGACCGAGCGCGTCGATGCGCGCGTCGTCGAACTCGCCGAACGAGATCGCGTGCGGGTTTCCGGCGTCGCCGATCGCGACGACGAGCCGCTCGCCGCCAACGTCGATTTCGCGATCGCCCTCGAACGTCACGACGCCCATGTCCACGCGCACCGTCGCGCGGTTCCCTTTGCGCTCCACCGCGCACGTGCGCGGACCTGCGTCGGTCGCGATCGTGAACGTCGCTTGGTCGAGGCCGCGTGCCATCGCGAGGTGAAGCGCGACGCAACGAATTCCGTTCCCGCACATCTCCGGCACCGATCCGTCGGCGTTGATCACGCGCATCGCGGCGTCGTGCTCGCGGTGCGGCGACACGACGAGCACGCCATCGCCGCCAACGCCAAGCCTCCGGTCGCACGCGCGCACGGCATCGGCTTTGGAAACGGCATCCGCGGCGGCGTCGACGACGATGAAGTCGTTTCCGAGTCCCTCGTACTTGGCGAACCGCCGCTCCATCGCGATCAAGGTACCAGAAGCGGCGTGAGGCGCGCGCGCAGCTCGGCCGGGGCGATATTTGCAATATGCACGCATTTGTGGCGGCCCCGATCGCCGCGCACGATGCGCACGGCGCGCTTCGGCACATCGATCGCGCGCGCGAGGAAACGCACGAGCTCGTCGTTGGCTTCTCCGTCGACCGGCGGCGCGGCGAGCGCGATGACGAGCGCGCCGTCGTCGTCCACGCCGCGCACGGCGCTCCGAGACGCGCGTGGTTTCGCGTGCACCCAGAGCTCGACGCCTTCCTTCGCCTCCGCGATCTTCAGACCATTCACGATGCTACCCTCGCGGAGCATGACGCAGCTTCGATGGATGACGACAGGCGAATCGCACGGCCCGCGCGTCACGGCCGTGGTGGATGGCATCGTCGCGGGAATGCCTCTGCTCGCGTCCGACGTCGACGCGGATCTCGCGCGCCGTCAGCGTGGATACGGTCGCGGCGGACGCATGAAGATCGAGCATGACAAGGTCACGTTCGCCGCGGGCGTGCGCGACGGTCGCACGCTCGGCTCGCCGATCTGCATGACGATCGAAAATCGCGATCACGCGAGCTGGGTCGATCGCATGTCGCCCGAGCCGCTTCCCTCGCCGCCGGAGCGCCTCACGCGCCCGCGCCCGGGTCACGCGGATCTCGCGGGCGGGATCAAATTCGATCGCGACGATTTACGCGACGTGCTCGAGCGTGCGAGCGCGCGCGAGACCGCCGCGCGAACGGCGGTCGGCGCGGTCGCGCGAAAGCTCCTCCTCCAACTCGGCATCGACATCTTCGCGCACGTCGTCTCGATCGGCCCGGTGCACGCGGAGATCGCGACGATGTCGGCGAGCGAGCTGCGCAAGCGTTCGCGCGCGTCGGATCTCTCGTGCGCCGATTCGGGCGCGGAGGCGAAGATGCGCGCCGCGATCCTCGAGGCCGCGCACGCGGGCGACACGCTCGGTGGAGTCTTCGAGGTGATCGCGACGGGCATTCCTCCGGGCCTCGGAAGCCACACACACTGGGATCGCAAGCTCGATGGTCGCCTCGCGCAAGCGCTCGTCAGCATCCAAGCGATCAAAGCCGTCGAGATCGGCGACGGATGGAACGCCGCGACACGCCGCGGCTCCACGGTGCACGATCCCATCCACTATGATCGCGCGCACAAACGCTTCACGCGTCCGACGAATCACGCGGGCGGGCTCGAGGGCGGCGTGACGAACGGCGAGCCCGTCGTGTGCCGCGCGGCGATGAAACCGATCGCCACGCTGAAGCGCGCGCTGCCGAGCGTCGACATCGGCACGAAGGAACCCTTCGACGCCGCGTTCGAGCGCAGCGACGTGTGCGCCGTCGCCGCCGCGTCCGTCGTCGGCGAAGCGATGGTCGCGATCACGCTCGCCACCGCGGTGCTCGAGAAATTCGGATCGGACTCGCTCGGCGAGCTGGAACGCAACGTCGAAGGCTACCGAAAACAAGTCGAGGCGTATTGATGAAGTCTCTATGTTTGTGGGGTTTCATGGGCACCGGCAAGAGCACCGTGGGTCCCCTCGCCGCCGCGCGGCTTTCCGTTCCGTTCGTCGACACCGACGAGATCATCGCGCGCGAAGCGGGCGCGAGCATTCCGGATTTGTGGAAGCGCGAGGGCGAAGCGCGGTTTCGCGAGCGCGAGCGCGAGGTCGTCGAGAAGCTCCTCGCGGACGGCACGGCGCGCGTCGTGTCGCTCGGTGGTGGCGCGCTCCTCTCGCGCGAGCTTCGTCATCGCGTGCTCGATCGCGCCATCGTCGTGACGCTGACGTCCGAGCCCACGGAAATCGCGCGCCGCGTGCCGGACATCGCCACGCGACCGAACCTCGCCGCCGCCGATCCCATTCGTCGCATTCGCGAGCTGCTCGACGTTCGCGGCGACGCATACGCGGAGTGCCACGCGTCGCTCTCGACCGACGGCGTCGACGTCGACGACACCGCCGACGCCGCGGTCGCCGTGCTGCACCGCGATCCGCTCGTTCTCCCGCTCGGCGCGCGAACGTACGCGATCGACGTCGTGCACGACTCACCCGAGACGCTCACCGATGCGATCGCGCGCATCGCGCCGTCGTCGCTCGTCGTCGTCACGGATGCTTCGGTGTGGCGTGCGCGACATGCCGCGCTCGACCGCGCGCTCTCGCACCTCGCGCTGCCGCGCATCGACGTCACGCTGCCGCACGGCGAAGCGCACAAGACGCTCTCGACCGTCTCCACGATTTGGGATGCCGCGCTCGGTGCCGGGGTCGATCGCGACGTGCTCGTCCTCGCGTTCGGCGGAGGCGTCCGTCCGATCTCGCGGCGTTCGCAGCATCGACGCTCCTTCGCGGCGTGCGCGTCGTCTCCGCGCCCACCACGCTCCTCGCGATGGTCGATGCCTCCGTCGGCGGAAAGACGGGCTTCGATCATCCCGCGGGAAAAAACCTCATCGGCTCGATTCATCAACCGAGCGCGGTCGTCGTCGACGCTGCGCATCTCGCGACGCTTCCGCCACGCGAGCTCCGCGCTGGCCTCGCTGAGATCGTGAAGATCGCGCTCGCGACGAGCGCCGAGCTCTTCGCGAGGCTCGAGTCCGACGCGGCAGCCCTCCTCGATCCAGCATCGCCCGCGCTTCTCGCCGTGATTCGCGAGTCGATCGCGCTGAAGGCGCGCGTCGTTCGCGACGACGAACGCGACAGCGGTCGCCGGATGCTCCTCAACCTCGGTCACACACTCGGTCACGCGCTCGAGGCGCAAGGTGGGTATCGCAAATACCTTCATGGCGAGGCTGTCGCTCTCGGGCTCGTCGCCGAGCTCGCCGCCACGACCAAACACGAGCTCACGGCGAAGGACGTTCTCCCGCGAACCAAAAAGCTCCTAGACGCGCTCGGTTTGCGCACGGAACCCAGCGCCGACGAACTCCGATCCTCGACGCGCTTCATCGGCGCCGACAAAAAACGGCGTGGGGCGCTCGTCTCTCTGCCTGTCGTGACCGAAATCGGCAGCGCCGATGTACGCGCGACACCTCCGGGGCTGCTCCACGAAGGGTAGCTTTCTTGGCGCTCTCCCTAGCCACCAGGTACGCTGAGCTTGATCATAGGGAGCTTCGCATGACGCGCAGAAAAACGAGAATCGTCGGCGCAATCGCCGGCGTCATCATCGCGGGCTTGAGCGCAACCTCGTGCGTGAGCAACGACGGCTCGCTCATCATCATCGGCGTTTTGGCGCCGCCCATCGCGGCTACCGGCGGCGCGTGCGCGTACACGGCGAACATCATCGGTCCGTTCCTCTCGTATGGCACGATGGACGTCGCGTTCACCGAGCAATACGTGCCGACACTCCTCATTGGCAACCAGATGGTGCCCGTCGGAAACGCGTCCACGGGACGCGTCGAAACGGACAACGTCATCCTCCAAGGCGCGATCGTCCGCGTGACGGACGCTGCCGGTGCGACGATCGACAACTACACGGTGCCTGGCGACGGCTTCGTCATCCCTGCCTCTGGTGGCACCGCGGGAATCACCGCCTTCGCGACCACACTCATTTCCCCAACCGCAGCTGACGCAGCGCGTCAAGCGACGGCTGCAACGTTCGGAACAAAGCGTCTTGTTTCGTACATCAAGGTCTTCGGCACGACGACGGGCGGGACTCACATCGAGTCTGCTGAGGTCGGCATTCCGGTCGACGCATGCTTCGGATGTCTCGTGTCGTTTCCGAACGGCTCGGATGATCCGGCGCAAGCGGTCCAACCGAACTGCCTTGCAAGCACGAGCTCGAGCTCCAGCACGGTCTCGGCACCCTGCGTTTTCGGTCAAGATCAGTACATCGACTGCCGCTCGTGCCAAGGCAACATTGCGTGCGATCCATCGAAGCGTTGAGCTCGTCGTTGCTTGCCTGCTGACTGTGCGCGCGGCCGCGGCTGACCCGCAATTCACGACGGGTCTCACGCTCGGCGGTGGCGCGTCGGAGCTACGCACGCGTGGTCCGCTCGGTGTCTTCTTCATGGGCTTGCGCGGCGACGTGCTCTTCTTCCGCCACGGCGATCGCGACATGGCGCTCGGCCCCTATTTCGAGACGCTCACCGTCGCGTTCGAGACGTTCGAGGTGGGCGGTGGCGTGAGCTGGCTCCTGCCGATCACGGAGCATGTGCCCCTCGTGCTCTCCGTCGGCGCGCACGCGCGTGGCTATCAAGGCGGTTGGGAGCCCGGCATGCACGCGATGATTTGGATGGGATCGCGCAGCTACAATTTCAATTCGTTGTACGGGCTCGCCATCGGTGGCTTCGTCGAGGGTCGGTACGGGTTCGGCGACGGCAAGCAAGCCGACATTCTCGGCGGCGTTCAGCTCGATCTCGAGCTCTTCGTTCTACCCTTCGTGCTCCTCTACAACGCGTTTCGGTGAGCGTGTATGCTCACGCCCCATCATGGAGCGTCGGGCCATTCAACTTCGCGTCGCCGGGCAGACGTACAAGGTCGCGAGCAGCGCAGACGAGGACGAGCTTCGTCGGTTGGCGGCGCTGGTCGACGCGCGCGTCGCGGAGCTCGTGCCGAAAGGGCGCGCCGTCCCCGGCAACGCCATCCTGCTCGCGGCCATCGCGCTCGCGCACGACTTGGAGAAGGAGCGCGCCGCCCGCAGCTCGCTCGAGCGAAAAACGCGTGACGTCCTTCGTCGCGTGCTGATGCGCATCGATCACGCGCTCGAGATGGACGCGGAGCGCGTGGAAGAAACGACCGCGTCGGCCGAAGCCGAATAGCAGGCACTGTTTCACGTGAAACAGCCGCCGCGCGCCCTCGCCCATTTGCCCGCCGCGCTCGAAGCGCTTCGTTCGAGCGACCGCCTCCGCGTCCGCGCCGAGCCCGCGCGAGAAGGCTCGTTTTGCTCCAACGACTACCTCGGGCTCGCTCACCACACGGCCCCTACGGTGGCCGTCGGCGGTGGCGCAGCGCGCTTGATCGCGGGCGAGCACGCCGAGCACGGGAAGCTCGAACGGGCGCTCGCAGAGTGGCTCGGCGTCGAACAGACGCTCCTCTATTCGAGCGGGTATGCGGCGAACGTGGGCGTGCTCTCCGCGCTCGTCGAGCGCGACGATTTCGTCGTGAGCGACGCCTTGAATCACGCGTCGATCATCGACGGGCTCAAGCTCGCGCGGGCGCGCGTCGCGGTCGTTCCGCACCTCGACGCATCGGCTGTGGCGAACGCGCTCGAGCAGCGCGGGAAAGGCGGGCGCGCGTGGGTCGTGACCGAGACCTACTTCAGCATGGACGCGGACACGCCCGATCTCGTCGCGCTTCGCCGAGCGTGCGACGACTACGATGCAGGGCTCGTCGTAGACGAGGCCCATGCGCTCGGGGTGATGGGACCCGACGGACGCGGTGCGTGCGCGGAGGTCTCCGTGACGCCCGATGTGCGCGTCGGCACGCTGGGCAAGGCGCTCGGCGCGAGCGGCGCCTTCGTCGCGGGGTGTCGCGCGCTCGTCGATTGGCTTTGGAATCGGTCGCGGGCGCACGTCTTCTCCACGGCACCAAGCCCGGTCGTCGCGGCCGGTGCACGCGCGAACCTCGAACGATCGCTGCGCGATCCGTCGCTGCGTGAGCGCGCGATCGGACACGCCGAGCGTTTTCGCCACGCCCTTCGCCAAGAAGGCGCTGACGTTCGCGGACGTGGCCCGATCGTGCCTTGGATCATCGGTGCGGAAGGCGACGCGCTTCGCGTCGCAGGCGAGCTCCAACGGCGTGGTGTGCACGCGGTCGCGATTCGTCCGCCGACCGTGCCGGAAGGCACCAGCCGCATTCGATTCACGTTCACGGCGCGCCACACGGACGATGACGTCGCACGCGCCATCGACGCCGCGCGCGAGGTCGCGTGCGCGCGCCGCTGATCATCATCACGGGGACGGGGACGGGCATCGGCAAGACGCACGTCGCACGCGCGCTCCTCCACGGAGCAAAGTCCTCGGGTCGCGTCCTCGGCTTCAATCGGCGTGCAGATGGCACGCCGACATTTGCCTCGTGCCTCGGCTTCAAACCCGTCGAGTCGGGCGTCGTGGATGGCGTGACGAGCGACGCCGAGCTCCTCGATCGCGCGTCGACGTTTCACGTGAAACAGTCGCCCGGTTTGCGTCTTCGCGCGGGCGTCTCACCGCATCTCGCCGCGGAGCTCGAAGGTGCCGAGCTCGATTGGAAAGGCGCAGTGCGATTCGTCTCCGATCTCCGTGACGAGGGCGTCGCAGTCCTCGTCGAGCTCGCGGGCGGGCTCTTCACGCCGCTCGCGACGAACCTTCGCAACGTCGATGCGCTCGGCGCGCTCGACCCGACGGCGACGCTCCTCGTCGCGCCCGATCGGCTCGGTGTGCTTCACGACGTCGGCGCTGCGCTTGCGGGCGCGGCTCATGTCGGTGCGCGCATCGACGTGGTGGGTCTCGTCGCGTGTGCGGATGCCGATGCCTCCGCCGGAACGAACGCACGCGAGCTCGCGCGCTTCATCGACATTCCCGTCGTCGGGCCTTGGCCGCGCGCGGAGCCCGAAGCGCTCGCACAACACGACGCCACATTACGTGTATTATACACGTATTGGTTATCCCGGTCGGGCTAGTCGGCCGCGCTCCATTTGGTAGCGCTCCACCTTCGCGTTCTTTCCGAACGTCGTGTCGTGCGTGACGACGACCACGGTGGCGCCGCGTTTTGCTTCGTCGTCGATCACCCGCTCCACGCGCTCGACGCTCGCGCGATCGAGGCCCGTCGACGGCTCGTCGAGCAGGAGGAGCATCGGCGCATGGACGAGCGCGCGAGCGAGCGCCACGCGCTGGCGTTGTCCGCGCGACGCCGTACGCATGGGGCGCGCGCCAAACTCGCCGATCGCGAAACGCTCTGCGCTTCGCTTCCACGCCTCGGTCGCGTCCATCCCGGCGAGGCGCGCGGCGAGCTCGATGTTCTCGCGGCCGCTGAGATCGGGGTAGCAGAGCGTGTCGTGACCGAGCCACCCGAGCTTCGCGCGGACGTCGCCGCGCTCCTCGCCGAGCTCTCCCCAATCGAGGCGGCCCGACGTGGGGCGAATCAGCGTGCCGACGAGGGCGAGCAGCGTGCTCTTGCCGGATCCATTGGCGCCTTCGATGACGTGAATCGTGCTCGGCAGGAGCTCGAGCGTGACGTCGACCACCGCACGCACGGCGCCGAAGCTCTTCGAGACATGGGTGAGCGTGATGCTCAAGCCCCCCACTTATCGCGCATTTTGCCTGCCCCTGTCGTTTGATTCGAACGTTCCATGCTACGCTTGGCACTATGACCGCAGCCGCCGCGGTGCGACCGGAAGAGCTCCCCGCGCTGCAAAAACTCCGGCAAGCAGTCGAAGGTGCTCTCGAGGGCAAGCAAGACGCCGTCGAGCTCGCGCTCGTCGCGCTTCTCGCGCGCGGACATCTCCTCGTCGAGGACGTTCCGGGCGTCGGCAAGACGACTTTGGCGCGCGCGCTCGCGCGTGCGGTGGGCGGCGAGCTCCGTCGCGTGCAGTTCACGAGCGACCTCATGCCGAGCGACGTGCTCGGCGTTTCCGTCTACGACCAGCGCACGAGCGAGTTCGTCCTTCGGCAAGGACCCATCTTCGCGAACGTCGTCCTCGCGGACGAAATCAACCGCGCATCGCCGCGCACGCAGTCCGCGCTCCTCGAGGCGATGAACGAAGGCCAAGTGTCGCTCGACGGGCAGACGATTCCGCTGCCCGATCCGTTCCTCGTCATCGCGACGCAAAACCCGCAAGACTTCGCCGGAACGTTTCCGCTCCCCGAATCGCAGCTCGATCGTTTTCTCGTGCGCATTCGCCTCGGCTACGCGCCGCCCGAAGTCGAGATGCGACTCATTCTCGAAGGCAACCTCGACACCGTGCGCGACGTGCCCGTCGTGCTCGATCCCGCACGCCTCGTCGCGCTGCAACGCGAGGTCGATCGCGTGACGCTCGACGGCGCGCTCGCGAGCTACTTGCAGGCGCTCATTCTTGCGACGCGTTCGGCTCCTTCGCTTTCGCTCGGCGCATCGACGCGCGGAGCGATTTCACTCGCGAAGGCGGCGCGCGCGCAAGCGCTCTTGCGTGGTCGCACGTACTGCATCGCGGACGACATCCACGATCTCGCGGTGCCCGTGCTCGCGCACCGCGTGAGGCTCGCGTCGCACGCGGATGGTTTCACGCCCTCGCGCGACGAAGCCGAAGCGGCGGTGCGCGAGATCGTGGCGCGCATTCCCGTTCCCCTCTGAGGTCGCATGGCGGCATCCGCAGCACGAGCCGGCGTCCCGAACAAGAAGCCTGCGCCGCAGGGCTCGTGGCTGCGCCGCATGTTTCGACTCGAGGCGATGCGGCCGCCGCGCAAGCTGAAGTTCACGCGCGAAGGGAAGTTCTTCGTCGGGATCACGTTCGGCGTTGGTTTCGCCGCGCTCAACACGGCGAACAATCTTTTGCTATTTGCTCCTCGGCATGCTGCTCGCGCTCATCGTCGTGAGCGGCGTGATGAGCGAGCTCTCGCTGCGCGAGCTCACGGTCGTGCGGCGGCTCCCGCTTCGCGCCCAAGTCGGACGCGCCCACTTGGTCGAAATCGAAGTGTTCAACCACAAGGGCCGCGTGCCTTCGTACGCGATCGAGGTCGAGGATCTGCGTGCCGCGCAGCCCGCGGACAAGCGCTGCTTCTTCTTGAAGATCAGCCCGAAGTCCGCGCAGGTCGCAGCCTACAGACGAACGCCGCTCAAACGCGGGCGCGACGTGCACGTCGGGTTTCGCATCGCCACGCGATTTCCATTTGGTCTCTTCGAAAAATCGCGGGAGGTCCCCGCGGAGGGCGAGCTCATCATCTATCCCGCCGTCGATCCGATGCAGCTTCCGCCGAGCGGCTCGGGCCGTCACGCCGGGCGCGATTCGTCGTTCGGACGCGGACACGGCGAAGACGTCCTCGGCCTCCGTCAACTTCGCGAGGGTGAAGATCCGCACAACGTTCACTGGCGAAAGACCGCCGCCGTCGGTCAGCTCGTCGCGCTCGAGCGTGCGCGCGAAGCGCGTCCTGACGTGACGCTCGCGCTCGACGTGGTCAAACCCACAACGGCGAGCGAGGAGTGGGACGTCGCGTTCGAAAGGCGCATCCGCGAGGTCGCATCGCGCGCGGTCGCGCACCTCAAACGCGGAGACTCCGTCGCCGTGCGCACGACGGGTCGCGACGGCGGGCAAGTCGCGCGAAGCGATCGCTCGTCGGGCGCCGATCCGATTCTTCGTTTCCTTGCGCTCCTCGAGGCGGAGCCCGCGCGCCCGGCGAACGCCGACGAAAGCGCGGTGGCCTGATGCGCTTCGGTCTCGTTCACCGCGTGATGACCGACGCGCTCGCCGTGCTCGGCATTCTCGCCGTCGTGAGCACCGCCGCGCTGAGCCCGTGGGCGACCGTCGCGCTCCTCGTGGGTCTCGCGTGTGCGCTCGCCGTGCCCGAGTCGTGGCAGACGCGTCCGTTCTTTCGCCACGCCGCGACGACGGGAATCTTGCTTCTCTTCGTCGTGCAGTTTGCACGCATCGTCGCAGGCCAACCCGTCATCGACGTGATGGTCGAGTTCGCGGCGCTCCTCCAAATCGTTCGTCTCGCGACGAGACGTGGCGCGGCGCACGACCAACAAATCATCGTGCTGTCGCTCTTGCACTTCGTGGCCGGCACGGTGCTCGGCGGCGGCCTCGCGTATGGTCTCTGCTTTCTCGGGTTCCTCGTCGTCGCGCCTGGCGCGCTCGTGCTCTCGCACTTGCGACGCGAAGTGGAAGGCAACTACCGCCAAGGCGCGCGCGACCGAACGGGGCTGCCCGTCGACGTGCCTCGCATCTTGCGCAGCAGGCGCGTGGTCGGTCGCGGATTCCTCGCGTCGACCTGTCTCATCTCCGTTCCGATCTTCGTCTTCACGGCGCTGCTCTTCGTCCTCTTTCCGCGCGTCGGTCTCTCGCTGCTGCTGCTCAATCATCCGCACCCGGGCCGCATGGTGGGCTTCACCGATCACGTGAAGATCGACGAGGTCGGTTTGATTCGCTCGAACCCGCAGATGGCGCTGCGCTTCGAGATGGACAGCACGCCGAACCCGCCGCCGCCGCGCATGATCCTGCGCCTGCGCGGCACCGCGTTCGACACCTCCGACGGTGTGAACTGGACACGAACCATGACGGGCCGCACCGAGCTCGCGCACTACGGCGACTCGTACCACCTGCGCCGTTCGCCGCAGCGCGGTGACAAGAAGATCACGTTCGACGTCGAGCCGATCGATCCGCCCGTCATCTTCCTTCCGCCGCGCGCCGTCTCCGTGCAGCTGAAGCCGCAGAGTCAGGCGCTCATGACCGACGCGCTCACGCTGCAAGGCGGCCCCGAAGGCGAGTACCGCTACGCGGGCGGTGACACGCGCGGCATTCGCTACGAGGTGAACATCGCCGGCGACAACGAGATCATCAGCGAGCCACTCGCGCCAGGCGATCGCGTGCGATACCTCGCGCTGCCTGCGTTGCCGTCGCGCATCTCCGATCTCGCGCACAAATGGGCGGATGGTCAAACCTCGCCTTGGCAGAAAGCGCACACGATCGAAGACCACCTCCGCCACGACTATCGCTACGATCTCAACTCGCCGTCAGGCGGGGCCTCGACTCCGCTCGATGATTTTCTCTTCGAGTCGAAGCGTGGGCACTGCGAGTTCTTCTCGACGGCGATGGCGCTCATGCTGCGCGACATCGGCATCCCTTCACGCAACGTGACGGGCTTCGTCGGCGGAACCTACAACCGCTTCGGTCATTACTACGCCGTGCGCGAAGGCGAGGCGCACTCGTGGGTCGAGGCGTACATCGACGACGGGCAGCACCCCGGTTGGGTCACGTTCGATCCGACGCCGAGCGCAGGCGCGCAACCACTCGGCGACACGAGCGGCGCGTGGGTCTACATGCGCGATCTCGTCGAGGCCGTCTCGCAGCGGTGGAACCACTACGTCGTCGGTTACGATCTTCGCTCGCAAGTTCATCTCTACGATTGGTTTCGCGGCGACAAACCCGGCGGAAAACGCGACACGCGCCGTTTGCTGTATGCGACCGGCGGGCTCGCCGCGATCGTCTTTGCGTACTTGCTGTGGCGACGACGTCGGCGCGGGCAAAACGCTCCATCGTCGGACAAGAAGCAAGATCGCGGGCAACAAGTTGCCGCATCGATGTATCGCGTGCTCGAGCAAGCGCTTCTCGCGCAAGGTCTCACGCGGCCGCCATCGCTGCCGCCGCTGCGCTTCGCCGAAGAGCTCAAGAACCGCGCGCATCCGCTCGCCACCGAGGTGATCGACCTGACGGAGATTTATCTCGCGGTGCGCTTCGGCGGGACGCGTCTCGACGATGAAGCGCTCCGCGGATTCGATCGGCGCGTCCGCGCGGTGCGCTCGTGGAAGCGCGCGACAGCGGCCGCGACGACTTAGGGCACGCAACCGTTCGACGCGTTCGACCAGAGGCGCGTCACGATGACGCCTTCTTGCATCACCTTCTCCGCGCAGAGATCGGCGACCTCGCCGCCGTTCTTCGCGACGTCGATGTCGCTCACCCAACCGTTGTACGGCTGCGGATCGGTGACGAGCTCCGCGAGCTCGTGCGACGCGGCGTAGAGCGTTCGCCCGTCGTCGCACGGTGGCATCACCGCGTAGGGCTCGGTGCCGTCGAACGCGTGATACCCGTTCGCGTCGATGCAAGTCTGATAGACGTACGTCCCGCGGTGGCCGAGCGCGACGTTGACGCCGTCGGGCAAGTAGAAGAGAAACGCGTTCGCGCCGGGAATCGAAATCGCCGACGCGATCCCGGCGTCGGGATCGACATGCAACGCCGCGGCGATTCGCACTTGGAGGATCACGATGTCGACGAGCCCGTTGCCGTCGACGTCGCCGCTTTGGATGAGCGTGCTCGTGGGGATCCGCACGCTGCCCGCGAGCGTTCCGTTTTGAATTCCGTACTCGTCGAGCCAAAGCCAATATGGCGAGCCCACGAGCCACTGGAGCATCGGATTATTTGCGGGCGGTCCACCCGCGTCGACGTCGCCGACGTACACCACGCCGAGCGCGATCTGCGGAACGGTCACGTTGTCGTGTGGGAGCAGACGCGGGCCCGCATCGGGCGCGGGCGACATGGCGTCCGGGTTCGATGTTCCGGTGGGCTCCGCGCTCGCGTCGGTAGGCGGCTGCACGGGTGCTTCGCTGCACCCGAATGACACGCACATCAGCACGCCGAGCCACGCATGCCGCATGGCTCGACAATGAACCGTCGCTGCTAAATGTCCAGGTTCTTCACGTTGAGCGCGTTGCCTTCGATGAACTGGCGCCGCGGCTCCACCTGATCGCCCATCAAAATCGTGAAAATCTGATCGGTCTGGACTGCGTCATCGAGCCGCACTTGGAGCATCACGCGCGCGTTGGGATCGAGCGTCGTCTCCCAGAGCTGCTCGGGGTTCATCTCGCCGAGGCCTTTGTAGCGTTGGAGCTGCACGCCTTTGCGACCACGCGATTCGAGAAACTCCCAGAGAGCGTCGGCGTCTTCGATCTCGCGCTCTTCCTTCTCGCCCTTCTCCGAGACTTCGCGGACGAAGTACGGAGCGGGCCCGATCGAGCGCACGTCTTGTTCGATCGCGTAGAGCTCTTCGTATTCGGCGGAGTCGACGAGGTGCCAGTCGATCACCGTCGTGCGCGCGGCGGCGCCCGGCCGCGGACTGATCGTGATCGTCGCGGCGCCGTGCTCCGTCTCCCAACCGACTTCGATCGTGAGCGGGAAGATGTCCGGCAATTTCTTTTCGAGGCGCGCGCGAATGAGCGGCACCGCAGCTTCGACCTTCTTGCGCTCGCGGAGCTCGTTCTTGCCGAGACCGCCCGCGCGCACCGCGGCAGCGACGAGGCGCGAGTCGGTGCGCCGATCGATCTTCGTGAGGACGCGGCGGAACATGCGAAGGCGCTCGGCGAGGCGAAGCAGCGGCTCGCCCGAGAGCGTCGGCCCGCGCGACGCGCGCACCGCGACGTCTCGCACGCCGTTCTCGAGGAAATATCGATCGAGCGACGTCTGATCCTTCACGTACTCGGCCTTCTTGCCCTTGCGCACTTGGAAGAGCGGCGGCTGCGCGATGTAGACGTAGCCCTTCTCGATGAGCTCCGGCATCTGCCGATAGAAGAACGTGAGAAGCAGCGTGCGAATGTGACTGCCGTCGACGTCGGCGTCGGTCATCAGCACGATGTGGTGGTAGCGCAGCTTCGAGATGTCGAAGTTGCCGCCTTGCTCGGGGCTTCCGATTCCGCAGCCGAGCGTCGCGATGAGCGTGCCGATCTCTTTCGACTCGAGCATCTTGTCGAGGCGCGCGCGCTCGACGTTCAAGATCTTTCCTTTGAGCGGAAGGATCGCTTGGAACTTCCGATCGCGGCCTTGCTTCGCCGAGCCGCCTGCGCTGTCTCCCTCGACGATGTAGAGCTCGGCTTCTTCCGGGCTGCGCGATTGGCAATCGGCGAGCTTGCCGGAGAGCGAGTTGTAATCGAGCGCGCCTTTGCGAACGACCTCGCGCGCCTTACGCGCGGCTTCGCGCGCCTTCGCGGCCATGACGGCCTTCTCCATGATCTTGCGCGCGGTCTGCGGGTTCTCTTCGAAGAAGCGGCCGAGCTTGTCGACCATCACGTTCTCGACGATGCCCTTCACCTCGCTCGAGACGAGCTTCGATTTCGTCTGCGAGTCGAACGACGGATCCGGGTGCTTCACGCTCACGACGGCGGTGAGGCCTTCGCGAATGTCTTCACCCGAGAGACCGCTCTTCACGTCTTTGAAGAGGCTCTGCGCGTTGCCGTAGTTGTTGAAGACGCGCGTCAGCGCCGCTTTGAAGCCCGTGAGGTGCGTGCCGCCGTCTTTGTTGTGGACGTTGTTCGTGTAACAAAAGATTTGCTCGCCGTACGTCGAGTTCCATTGGAGCGCGACTTCGACGGCGACCGGCGCGGCGCCCTCTTTGGGCGTGCCGTTCTCGCTCTCGGGGACTTGCTCGGCTTGGAACGTGACGACTTTTTCGTGAACGGGCTCCTTCGTTTTGTTGAGGAGCTCGACGAACTCTTTGATGCCGCCTTTGTATTCGAACTGCTCGGTGCGATGGCCCTTCTGCCCTTCGCGCTCGCGCTCGTCGGTGAGCGTGATGATGAAGCCGGCGTTCAAGAATGCGAGCTCGCGAAGTCGGCTCGCGAGGATGTCGTATTGGAACTCGGTGACGGTGAAGATCTCGTGGTCGGGTCTGAAGGTGACCTTCGTGCCGGTGCGATCGCTGTCGCCGATGACGGCGAGGGGAGCCACCGCGACGCCGCGACGGAACTCTTGATAGAATACGTGGCCGTCGCGAAAGACTTCGACCTTGAGCCACTCGCTCACCGCGTTGACCGCGCTCACGCCGACGCCGTGAAGACCCGCGGAGACCTTGTAGCTCGAGTGCCCGAACTTGCCGCCCGCGTGGAGGATCGTGAGCACGACCTCGACGGTGCTGATCTCGCGCCCCACCTTTGCCGAAGTCTCGGCGTGGATGCCCGTCGGAATGCCGCGACCGTTGTCTTGCACGGTGACGGACCCATCGAAATGGATCGTCACGTCCATTTGCGTGCAGAAGCCGGCGAGGTGCTCGTCGACTGCGTTGTCGACGACTTCCCACACGAGGTGGTGAAGACCCGAGCCGTCGTGCACGTCGCCGATGTACATGCCGGGACGTTTGCGCACGGCCTCGAGCCCCTCGAGGACTTGGATGCTCTCGCTGTCGTACGAGGAGGGCGGCGGGGTGGAGGGCGTGGTCGTGGCGTTGACGTTCGTCATGGGTCTTTCACGATTGAGTGGGCGCGTTTGGCGGTTTGAACCGAAACAAACAACTCGCATTGAGCGAGCGCGCCCCGAAGCGTGATCAAAAGTATAGTCCGGATGGCCTTCGGGCGCAAGGCATTCGGCCGACCTTTATCACGTCATTTCAAGCACTTAGCATGCGCGCTGTGCGGGTGAAAACAGCCCGTTTGCGTCGGACGCTTTAGCGCGCTGCGTCAGCGCGTCAAATGGCCCGCGACAATGCGAAAATCGATGCGCTGACTCATCGGATCTTCGTCGCCGAGGTCGCGAGGGATGAGCTCCGGTCGCGTCGTCGTCAAGAAGACTTGGCCGCGCTGGCTCGCAAGAAACGAAAACAGCGAAGACGTACGATCCGCGTCGAGCTCGCTCGAGACGTCGTCGAGCAAGAGGATGGGGTGGACGTCGCGCGCGCGACCAATCACGGCGACCTCGGCCGCTTTCAGCGCGAGCACGAGCGCGCGGTGCTGACCTTGCGAAGCCGTCACGCGGGCAGGCATGTCGCCCACGGTGAGCGCGAGGTCGTCGCGATGCGGACCGATGCTCGCCGAACGACGACGCACGTCGCGCGGGCGCGATTGCCTGAGCGATGCGCGGTACTCGTCTGCATCACGCGGGGCAGACGGCGCGTACGATCCCGCGAACGTCAAACCGCGCTGCGCGATCCGCTCGAACGCGACGCTCGCCTCCGCGAGGACCGCATCGGCCGCGCTCTGACGCGCGCTCATCACGGCGAGACCATGCCGCACGACGAGCTCTTCCCACTCTTCGAGATCGCGCGCGGAAACGCCGCGTTCTTCGAGCGCGCGCTGTCTCTCGCGCAGCGCGCGTTGATAGGAGCCCACCTCGACGAGCGACGCGGCGTCGACGTAGAGAGCGACGCGATCGAGCAGCGTGCGCCGCTCGCGTGAGCTTCCCATCGTGAGCGTCAACGACGACGGCGAAAACACGACGACCGGCGTCTTCGCTGCATACGCCGCCGAGGTCTTTGGTCTGACTCCATCGATGCGGAGCGCGCGCACGCCCGTCCCGATTCCAACGCTCTGCTCGCGCAGCGCGCCGTCTTCCGTCACCGTCGCGCGCACGCTCGCGTTCTCCGCGCCCAGTCGAACGACTTCACCCGTGCGGGCCGTGCGAAAGCTCTTCGACGTCGCGACGAGGTAGATCGCTTCGACGAGGTTCGTCTTGCCCTGCCCGTTGTCGCCGTGGATGACGTTGAAGCGCGCACCGGGCTCGACGTCGATCGACTCGAGGTTGCGCACGTCGCGCACCGCGAGCCGCACGATCGAGAGTGGTCTCACTAAATCCGCATCGGCATCACGACGGCGAGGAACTTCTTCTCCGTCGCTGGCCTCACCACCGCGGGATCGAGCTCTCCGCTGAGACCGAGCTCCACTTCGTCTTCGGTGAGCGCGCCGAGCACGTCGAGGAAATACTTCGCGTTGAACCCGACGGTGATGGCCGGTCCCGAGTACTCGATGGGCACTTCATCCGAGCCGTCGCCGCTCTCGGGCGACTCGCTCGAGATGCGCATCGCTCCGCCACCGAGCGCGAGCTTCACGCCGCCCGTGCGCTCGCTCGCCGCGATCGACACCGCGCGGAGCGCATCCATGAACGGCGCGCGCGCGATGCGAACCTTCTTCTCCGTCGCTTGCGGAATCACTTGCGCGTACGGCGGGAACTGCGCGTCGACGAGCTTCACGCTGAACGTCGTCGTGCCAGCTTGGAAGAACGCGCTCGACCCGCTCTGCGTGATCGAAATCTCCGGCTTGCTGTCGCCGGTCTTTTCCGCGTTGATCTCGTCGCACAACCGGCGAAGCTCGAGGATCGCCTTGAGCGGGATGAGCATCGTCGCGGTGGCCTGTTTGCCGGCGACCTTCTGCTCCATCATCGAGAGGCGGTGGCCGTCGGTCGTGACCATGCGCACGACGTCGCCGTCCCACTCGAAGAGCGCGGAGTTGAGGTGTGCGCGCGTCTCGTCGGTCGAGATCGAGAAGTACGTCTTCTGCATCAGCTCGGCGAGCACGTCGACCGCGAGCGAGAGCGTTGGTGCGCCTTCGGCGGGCGTTGGGAGCGGCGGGAAATCGTCACCGGGCATCCCGCGCAGCGTGTAGCGACGAGGGCTCCCGCTCGCCTTGAGATGCGTCGATGCGCCGTCTTGCGTGACGATCTGGATCGAGCCTTCCGGCATCATGCGAACGCGCTCGAGGAGATCCTTGGCTGGAACGGCGACGCTTCCACCCTTCTTCACCTCGGCAGGAACGCGTCCCGCGATCGACAGATACAGATCCGTCGCTGCGAGCCTCAGCGCGTTGGGTCCGTCGACCGCGAGAAGAACGTTGGAGAGCACTGGCATCGTGCTCTTGCGCTCGGCGACCCCTTGCATCCGGCTCACGAGCTTGAGCAGGTCCTTCTTGGCGACTGCGATCTCCATGAACCTTCGGTCGTTTACCAGAATCCCGAACTCGGTGGGTCCTCTTCTCTTTAAGAGTTAATTAAATTAACTAGTCGTATTCGTAGAGTCTGTGCGAACTGGGGATTCGCCTAGATCCGCAACGAGGACATGGAGTTCCCCATCAATGTTGATGTGGAGAGACCTGTGTGCGGACGGGTAGGATAGCGTGGGTAACTGGGTTACCAACACCTATCCACAATCGAACCGGTGCCTCGTCCACAACGTCACGAGCATGTTGCCCACAACGGGACGCTCACTTCGATGCGCGAAGAAGCGCGGCGAGCTCGTCGACGAGGTCGCGGCGCGCGCGCTCGTACGTCTTCGGACCCACGTCTTCGCGACGGTGCGCGCGTTCGAGGTCGTCGATCTCTTGAAGAATGCGCCCGCGATCGCGTTTGACGAGCGCCTTTGGTGACGACTGCTCGCGCTTCCGAAGCGCGAGATAGATTCCCGCTGCGACGCCGACGATGGCGAGGAGCGTTCCGATGAGACGCGTCGGTCCGGGCGTGGGCAAGTCGCGCAGCGCGATGTGGAGCTTGCGAGGCGACGCATCGCCTTGCGGAAGCTTCGCGCCCGTCACGAGGATGCGGAGGCCCTCCTCGTTCATTTGCGCGGTCGCGTCGCGAAAGCCGGGGACCTCGAGCTTCATTCCGGGTGCGGCAGCCGCGCCGATGATGACTTGGTCCATGTTCGGCGGAAGCCCGACGTCGAGCTCGATCGCGCCGTCACCCGGGCTGTATGGGAGCTGCCAGCTGAAGCCGACCGTGTTCTCGCCCGGCCCGAACGTGCCGCGAAGGCGCGCACCGTGCTTCTCGACGGCATCGACGCCGATGTCGCTCATCTGCTGCATCGAGCTCAGCGCGGTGAAGTCTTGCGGAAGCGAGAGGACGACGTCGTTCGGAACCCACGCGACGGGCGAGCCGTTGAAGACCTGGTAGCGCTCGACGATCTGGACGCGATCGTCCTTCACTTCGATGTCGATCTCGCCGCGCGAGGCGATGACGACGTCGTGACCGTACGAGCTCGTCGGTGGGTAGACGTGAAGCACGACGTGCATGCCGCGATCATGCGGGAGGTTGAACGGTCGCGCGCCGAACGCAGCAGCGCCTTCATGAGCCGAGACGCGATACGCGAAGCCCGCGCCGTTATCGAGCGCGCTCCACGTGGCGAAGCCGCCGGCGTCGGTCGTGGCCGACAAGTGTTTGCGGCTGTCGCCCTTCGCGATCGATTGTTGGATCACGCCGAGCTCGATCGTGTGATTCGGGATGACGTTGTTGCGCGCATCGCGCAGCTCGACGCGAATGGTTCCGGCGGGGAGCGATGCGTCTTCTTCCGTCGTGTCGGGGGGAGCTTGGAAGAATTGTGGCTTGTTCGGTTGCGTGGGCCCGACGTGCGGGTGACCAGCGGGGAGCGCAGCAGGCGCGGTGGTCGTGGGCACAGCCGACGCGGACACGGACGCGGACGCGGCGACGACCGCCACGACGAAGAGCGGGTTCATCACGATTCGCTCGCGAGCTTGGCGCCGCACTTCTTGCAAAACGTCGCGTCGGCGTCGTTGTTCGTCACGCACTCGGGGCATGCGTTCTTGGCTACGGCGGTCGCCGCGCGTTTCTCGAGGTGCGCGCGCACGATGGCTTCGGCCTTTTCGCGGAATGGCGCGAGCTCGTCGTCGATTTCGCGAATCACTTCTTTGGCGCGCGCACGGTACTCGGCGTCGAGCGCCGCGAAATCGGCGTCGTCGATTTTTCCGATCGCGTGCTCCGCTTCGAGATCCTTCAGCGCACGCAGCGCGCGCGTTTTTTCTTCGGTGAGCAAGCTCGACGTGCCGACTGGGACGGCGTCGAGCGCGTCGTCCACGTCCGCGTCGCCGGCGAGCGTTCGCAAGCTGTGCCACACGAGAAGGATCGCGCCGAGGAGGGCGCCCGTGACGAACACGAGGAGCGCGGACGCAACGCCCGCCGCGAGGCCGACGATGACCGCGCACACGACGGTGCCCGCCGCGAGCGCGGCGCCGAGAAGAGGGGGATCGATCGAGCGGAGCGCAGTGTCCGTCTTAGCCATCGAGATCGCGTAGCTCCTCGTCGAGGCGATCGTCGTAGTCGTCGCGTTTGGCCTTCTCGCCCGTCTTCGCCGAGGGGGCCGCGGGAGCCTGACGATTGCCGTGCCATCGACGAATGAGCACGACGACGCCCGCGCCGCCCGCTGCGAACGCGACGAGCGGCACGGCGTAGATCGCGCGCATGCCTCCGCGGTTCGGCGGAATCGCGAGCGCTTCGGCCCCGTATTTTTGGGCGTATTCGAGGATGATCTGATCGTTGGTCTCGCCGGCTTCGATCTTTTTTCGGAGCGCGTCGCGCGCTTCGTCGGCGTCCGAGCACGAGCACGTCGAGAGAAGATCGCGCGCGCACGTGCCGCACATGCAGCGCAGTGAATTGAAGAGAGCGTGCTCGCGTGCGTTTTCGATGTGCACGGTGCCCGCGTGCAAGCTCGATGTGCCTTGGGTTTGCGCCCACGCGGGCGCAGGCAGCGACGCGATGAGCATGCCGAGCGTGAACGACGCCGCCACGCCCGCCGCGCCGCGCCCGAAATTCCAGACGCGCGATTCGGAGGGCTCGAGCTGTGGCCACATGCCGACGATGCTTCCGAAGATGAGAATGATCGCGCCGAACCAAATCCAACTCACGAGCGGATTGATGTGAACTTGGAACGACGCGAGCTTCGTCTGCGGGTTGATGTTGCCGACGACGAGATAGAGGTCGTCACGGAGCGAATGCATCATCGCGACTTCGGTCGTCGGCGAGTCCGGCATTTTTTTGTACATGAACTTCGCCGGGCTCGCGACGCCGAGGCGCGTGCCGCCGTGGCTCACCATGACGTCGCCGAAGACCATGCGCTTGTTGACGTCGAGCTCCATCCGCGGGCCGAGGTACTCGAGATCGTAGCCGGCGACCTCGTAGTGCTCGTGCGGCGCGAGCGAGGCTTCGCGATCGATCGTCCATGATTTTCCGGTGAAGCCGAAGAACACGAAGACGAGACCGAAGTGCACGATGTACCCGCCGTAGCGACGGCGCGATGCGGGCGGGAGCGAGATGAGCGTGAAGAGGAAATACGGCGCAGCGAGCGCGACTGCGGACGCGGCGACGACGGTTATGCCGAACGCGGGCGCGCTCGGAAACGATTTGCGCATCAAGACGAGGCCGAGCACCGTGATCACGGAGAAGACGAATCCGAGAGGCCAGAGCCACGCGCCTTCTTTGCCTGCGCCGGTCTTCTTGCGCGCGCGGAAGAGCAGCGTGAACTCTTGGATGATCACCGCGGCGTTGAACACGCAGAGCGAAAACCCGATGACGGGCGTGAACGCGTTGAACCCGCGGAGCGCGGCGCCGAGCGCGCCGCCGTAGATTGCGTCCGTCCACACGACGGCGGGGAAGCCGAGGGCCGAGCCGAACGCGAAGTGGAGCACGACGAAGACGCCCATCGCCGCGGTGGGGATGACGAAGGCGCGCTTCAGCGCCGCGGTGGACGTCTTCTTCCATCCGAAGAGCGTGCCGATTCCCATCAGCGCGAAGATCGTGAGGCCGAGCGGTTGAACCCACGCGTTGTAATAAGGCGGGCCGACGGTGACCTTCTCGCCGGAGAGAGCCTCGGTGAGCATCGGGAACGTCGTCGCGACGAGCACGAACAAGAGGAAGCCGAGGAGCGCCCAGTTGTTGAGGAGGAAGGTGAACTCGCGCGAGAAGATGGACTCGACCTCGGGCCTGCGCGATTCGAACTCGATGCGTTTGGCGAGCCTGCGGTAGACGAGCTCGATGCCCGCGTAGACCGCGGCGCCGCACACCGCGCTGTCGAGGATCACTTGCACCGTCGTTGGGACGGATAGCTTCGAGAGCGCCCAGATTCCGGGTCCGCAGACGCCGAGAATGAGCCAGCCGGTGGAGACCGCGGCGACGCGGAGCGTCTGCGTGTGCGCTTTGTTCTCCGTGACGAGATTGCGCAGCTCGGGCCAGCGGTAGAGGACGAGCGTGAACACGAAGATGAACGCGATGAAGAGGAACCACACGAAGTACGTGCCGATGCTCGACTGCGCGAACGAGTGCACGCTCGCGATCGCGCCCGAGCGCGTGAGGAACGTGCCGAAGATCGTCATGAAGAACGTGAGGCACACGAGCGACACGTTCCACACTTTGAGCAAGCCGCGGCGCTCTTGGATCATCACCGAGTGGACGAACGCGCTCGCCGTGAGAAACGGCATGAACGCCGCGTTCTCGACGGGATCCCACGCCCAATAACCGCCCCACCCGAGCTCTTCGTAGGCCCAGAGCATGCCGAGCGTGTTGCCGATCGCGAGGAACATCCACGCGAAGAGCGTCCACTTGCGGCACGCGACGATCCATTCGGCGTCGAGGCGACCCGTGACGAGCGCGGCGACGGCGAACGAAAACGGAATCGAGCACCCGACGAAGCCCGTGTAGAGGCTCGGCGGGTGGATGATCATGTAGAAGTTTTGGAGAAGTGGATTGAGCCCTTCTCCGTCCGCGCGCGCGCCGCCGATGCTCGTCGCGAACGGATTCGCGGAATACGTCATCAAGACGCAGAAGAAGATGACGATCGCCATGAGCGTGGCGATGACGTACGGCTGGAGCTCGACGTAGCGGTGGCCGAGCCACTTCACGCACGCGCCGATGTAGAGGCTCAAGAGAAAGAGCCACCAGAGGAGCGAGCCGTCTTGACCGCCCCAGAGCGCCGTCAGCAAATATCCGATCGGCATCGAGCGATCGGAGTAGTGCGCGACGTAGCGCAATCGGAAGTCATGGCTGACGAACGCGTAGGCGAGCGCGAAGACCGCGACGGCTACGAAGACGACGGTGCCATACGCACCGAAGCGCGCGGCTTGGAGCGCACGCGCCTTGCCCGTCGAGCCGGCCCAGAGCGATACGGCAAATGTGTACGCCGCTGCGAGCATGACGCAGAGAAGGAGCGCACCGCCGAAGAGGGGAAACGTGTTCCACATGTGAAGCGCGCAGCGAGCATAGCAGCTACACTGCCCGTGTGACGCGAACCCTCGCCGCGGGCGCGCTATTCCTGAGCCTCTTCGCCATGGCGTCGTGCGGCGCGTCGATGAAGCCGATCCCGGACGACGTCGAGCCCGTTCCGCAGAGCGCAATGGGCGCGAAGCATCTCAGCGATGCCGGTGTGCTCGCCCTCGCAGACGCCGCGGCGCACGTTGCACAAAACGCGCACGAGGCGCCGTTCGAGTGCGTCGACAACCGGCATCGCGCCCTCCGCGTGCAGAAGCTCGGCGCCGATCGCTGGGCGATTTCGCGCGGCGTGATCGACGCGCTTCGCAACGAGCGCAAGGCGCAGATCTCGCCGGTGACGGATCAACTCGGCAATGTGATCGGCGCGTCGCTCGAGAACGTCGCCGATTCGTGCATCGCCGTCCTCGGATTCCAGAACGGCGACCTCGTTCGCAGCATCAATGGGTACATCGCCGACTGGAACGACTGGGCGCGGACGTACCAATCGATCATCAAAGACGGAACCGCCGTCGTGCGCTTCGACCGCGGCGGCAAAGCGATGACCGTGCTCTACGAGGTTCGAAACGAGTGAAACGAGATACGTGGAAAGTACACGTATCATTGTGGATCGTTCAGGTCGCGTTCGCATCGCAAGCGGTGGAGGGGAAGCTCGCGATGCGCGACGCCGGCTCGGGCGGCGGAGGGATCGATCCGGTCGCGCTCGCGATGACGCGCATGGCGGGCGCGGCGATCTTCTTCGTCTTGTTCACGCGACTCCGCGGCGTCCTCGCAAAGACGACATCGCGCGAGAAGCTGCAGATCGCGGGGCTCTCCGTGATCGGCATTTCGCTCAACCAGACGCTCTTCTTGATCGGTCTCAGGCAAACGTCGTCGACCGCGGCCGCGCTGCTCAGCGTGACCATCCCCGTGTTCACCGCGGCGATCGCGGTCGTGATGCGCGTCGAGCCCGTTTCGCGGCCGCTCATCATCGGGCTCGCCCTCGCGACCGTCGGCGTGCTCTGGCTGACGGGCGTGAGCGCGATCGATCGCGGCGCGGCGATCGTGACGATCAATTCGCTCTGCTACTCGTCGTATCTCGTGCTCTCGCGGCGCGTGATTCAGAAGCTCGGCGCGCTCACCGTCGTCACGTGGCTCTTCGTCTTCGGCGCGCTCTCGTTCGCGCCGCTCGGAATTCCGGCGCTCCTGTCGAACGTGCCGCACTGGACGGCGCGCTCGCTCGTGTTCGACGCGTACATCGTCGCGGTCCCGACCATCGTCGCGTATCTGTGCAACGCGTGGGCGCTCGGGCGATCGACGCCGTCGCTCGTGTCGATTTACGTTTGCGTGCAGCCGGTGCTCGCGGCGCTGCTCGCGTGGGTTCAGCTCGGTCAACCCGTCACGTCGCGACTCGTCGTCGCGGCCGCGTTCATTCTCGCGGGGGTGTCGGTCGTCGTGACGCGGCCCGCGTTTACTTCCGCTTCGCCTCGAACGTAGCGTCGCGGAGCACGTTCGCGCGCCACGACGAGACGTGCATCTCGCCTTTGATCGCGCTCGCCTCGATGGTCGCGGTGCCGGTTCCGCTGAAGGCCATGTCGGTCGCGTTGCGTGGTGCGACGTGGAACGTGATGGACTTGTCTTGAACGACGCCCGTGAGCGTCGCGGGACCGAGCGGGCCCTCGAATCTCGCCCGTGAGCGTGCCGGCGTCCGCGTCGTTCGTGATCGTGATGGAGCCTTCGCCGAGCGCGCCCACGCCGCCGTCGTCGCCGCGGAATTTCACGCCGTCCCACGCTGCTGCGTCGGGAACGTAGAGCGTCCCGATGGTCGCCGTGTACGAGCCCGCATACGTCGTTGGACCCGCCGCCGGCGTCGCGCTCGCTGACGCGCTCGCGCTCGCGACGGACGCGCTTGCGCTCGCGCTCGCGACGGGCGCCGCTTGGCTCGCGTCGTTCTTGCAGCCGCACACGAGCACGATCGCGATCGCGAAGCGCGTCGTCATGCGACGGTGCCACCCGCGCGGGCGACGATGCGCACGCCGATCTCGCCTTCGATGTCGACGAGCTCGCCTCGCGCGACCTCGACGCCTCCGACGCGGAGCACGACGTGATCGCCGATGCGTTTTCCAATCGCGACGACGTCACCCGCGCCGAGCGCGGCCCACTCGCGCGCGCTCATTTGGGCCGAGCCCACTTCGACGCGCACGACGACGGGCGTTTCGCCGATGGATTGTGCGAGGGCGTCTTTGTCGATCATCTCCTCCTCCGCGACTGGTTGGGGACCATCCCGTAGCACGAGTCGACCACCGTCGCCGAGGTCCGCGCGAAACGCGACGTCGGATTCCGGAGGCGCGAGGAGGAGCTCTCCGCGGAAGCCATCGCCCTCATTTCTTGGGTGCGCCGTGATCGTGAGCGGCAAGAGCGCGTCGCCTTGCCCGAGCGCGGCGAGCTCGGCGTTGGTCATCGAGAGCACGCCCGCGACGAGCGGAACCTCGATGGGCATTTCTCCGAGCGCAGAGAGCGCGGGCGCGTCGAGCTCGTTGTCGGCGATCGGCTCGACGGCGGAGCGCGGCGCGAGCACCTGCGCGAGATACGCGTCGCGATCGAAGAGCACCGTGAACGTGACCGCGATGGGCATCGGATCGATCGAGACGACCTCGCCGACGATCGGATGCGCAGGTCCCGCTGCGATCACGCGGAGCGGCGCGTGCGCGCTTCGCCTCGCCGCGGCGATCAAGATGGCCGCACAGGCGCCTGCGAGCGTCGGCGACGGGCGCGACGGATCGATCACGCGCGTCGTGGGACGTTTCAGCGCGCGCGATGCAAGCGCTGCGGCGAGTCCCTGCTCGAGCACGACGGCGAACGCGCGCCGCTTGTCCGCGCGTTCGCCCGGAGCGAGAAGCGCGGCCACGGCGGAGTCGTCGACGCGCGGCGGCGTGCTCGTCACGCGTCGCAGCTGAATCGAGAAATCGCACGGCTCGCGAAAGAGCTCGCGGAGCGCAGCCTCCGCGGCGGCACTGTCGATCCATCGCGCGGTCGCGCGGCGCATCTTCGCGAGCAGCGCGAGATCGCCGCGGCGCACCGAGTCGAGCGACTTCCACGGAAACGGCGCGGCGATCATTTGCGAGCCGCGAGGGTGAAGTGACGGTCGCTCGTTTGCGCAACCGCGGACGCGTCGATCCCGAGCGGCCCGACCATCGCGCGGACTTCATCGAGCGTGAGCGCTGCGCGCAGCGACGCCTCGAGCAGACCGACTTGCCGCGCGTGCCGCGCGCGCGCATCGGGCGCATCGCTCTCGGGCTTTCCGCCGTGGAGCGCGATGAGCCACGCGACCTCGGAGTCGCTCGCGGGCCGCAGCAGATCGCGCACGAAGAGCACGCGCTTCGCCACGCGAAACATCTCCGCGAGCGCGCTCGCCGGTTCGGGGATGTGATGCACGATGCTGTTCGACACGACCGCCTCGAACGCGCCATCGTCGAACGGAAGCTTCTTCGCGTCGATCTTCTTCAACGTGATGCGCGACGCGAGGCCCGCGCGCTCGACGTTGCGTCGCGCCGCTTCGAGCATGTGGTCCGCGAGATCCACGCCGACCATCGTGAGGCTCTCCGCCTGGCGACACATCTCGATCGGGATCAGCGCAGTCCCCGTGCCCACGTCGAGCGCGTTCGTGAAAGTTGCATACTGCAAGCAATCGGCGCAGAAGCGCGCGTTCGGCTCGCGGTTGTCCATCGCGTCGTAGTCGGAGGCCTCTTCGGCCGTGTCCATCACCTCGGGCTCGAGGACGCGCGCGAGCACGATCGCCTCCGTCACTTCGGGCTGTAGCAGGAGCCGTCGTCTTGGCAGCAGATCGTCTGGCTGAAGTCGCAGCATACGTGCGTGCCGTCCGTCGCCGTGCCGCAGCCGAGGCAGTCGATGAATTTTTCGGCTTCGTAGCAGCTGCCGTCTTGAGCGCCGCCGAACTTCGCTTCTTCTTTGCAGTCCGTCACCCAGAGCTGCTTGTCGTCGCAGAAATAGAATTTGTCGCCGTTGCACTCGCCGACGTTGTCCGGGAGCTTCGCGCAGTCGACCTTGTCGACGTTCGCGGCTTTGCGGCTCTGGCGATCGGTATCTTCTTCGTCGAGCGTGCGCGAGGTCGCGCTGGGGAGCGTGTCGCCGCTGCCGCCGCGCGTCGCGTGTTGCGTGACGGGCTTCGCGCCGCGCGCGGGGAGCTTGTCGCTCGCGTATTTGACGCTCGTGAGCGAGCTCGTCGTCGTCGTGGTTTCTTTCGGCGGTTCTTCCTTCGTGCGACACGCCGCAAAGACCAAGACGAGAACGGATGCGAAAACGACGTTTCGAATCATAGCGAGAGCGTATACCGTGTTGGAGGTGATGCGCTATCGGGCTGCACTCGTGTTCGTCGGGCTCACGCTGGCTTCCAGCGCCGCGTTCGCCGACGGAAAAAAAGACGCTCCCAAGAAGGCGAGCGAAGACGACAAGTACGATCCCGAGAACAAGACGCACATCTCCAAGTTCATGGAGACGATCGTCGCGGGAAACGCGAAGTTCGTGTCGCGCGATTTTCCCGGCGCGATCGAGGTGTATCGCACGGCGATCCAACTCCAACCGACGAACCCGCTCGGTCACTACATGCTCGGCGAGGCGCAGAGCGCTGCCGGCAATCTCGGCGAAGCGCAGGCGTCATGGGAACAAGCCGACAACGTCGGCGACAAGACGCCCAGCGTGAAGGTGAAGGTTCTCTTCTGCCTCGCCGATTTGAAAGAGCGTCAGAAGAAGTGGGACGACGCGAAGACCGCTTGGCAGCGTTACAAGCAGTTCATCGCGGATCACGCGGGCGCGGGCGGCGCCGTGGCGAGCGCGGATGCGCGCATCCAAGCGATCGAAGAAGCGCAGAAGCAAGACAAGGCGTACGAGATCGTCCGCACGCGCATCGCCCAAGAAGCGAAAGACGCGAAAAAGTAGCGGTTACTTCCCGAGCGTGACTTCGCGTTCGAGCGCGGTGTCCGCGTTTTGCGTGAAGATCTGGAATTTGGCGTAGTCGTCGCCGGGCATCACGCGGCTCGCAGGGAGATCGATCGTGCGCGTGAAGCGCACTTCGTGTCCGTGCACCGCGTCCTTGACGGAGACGAGGAGCTCGCCGTGTTTGTACTCGCCGGTCGGCATGCTCGCGGGCATGCGCACCGTATTCGGAACGACGATCGAAAAGTCCACGTCGACGAACGTCCACGCGCCGAGGAGCAGCGGGACCTGCCGCGTGGGGAGCGACGCGAGCTGCGCGAGGTGAAGCGGGAAGATCGGTTTCACGAGGAGCTGATTGCCCTGCACGCGACCGAGCTGAGAAACGTCCGCCTTCACCTTGAGGACGAACGGCGCGTCGAGGTTCTTTTGGTTTTCGATCGTGACCTCGCGAACGCGCGCGCCGGGCAGCGTCGCGGTGAGGACCTTCGTCTCGACGAACGGATAGAGCTGGCTCTCGGAGACTTTGTCGAAGACGCCGCGCATGCGGATGCCGAGCTTGCCTTGAAAGCGCTCTTCGATCGCGACTTGCGCGGAGCCGTCGTCGTGCATGTCCGCGCGACCGACGATCGAGACGCCATCGCGGCTGCCGTCTTTCGGCGTGGACAGAGCCGGTGTTCCTTTGGCGAGAAGGAAACCGGGTTGGCCGCGGAAGTCGGCGGGCACGTAGCCGAAAGGCGCGAAGCGATCTTCGACGCTGAGGAAGATCGGACCCTTCGTGCCTTCCATGCGAGTGAGCACGCCGGAGTAGTCGTCGACTTCGCTCATCGCGCCCACCGCGGGCGGCGCGAGGCGATTTTTCACGAGCGCCACGTCGACGGGAATTTTCAGCTCCCGTAGCAAGTAGTGGAACGCCGCTTCGCGCGAGCCGGCTTTGCCGAGGAGGACGCGCCGTCCGTCTTTCTCTTGTCCGTCCTGAACGCGCTCGAGCACCGCGCGGTAGATGCGGCGCGCGCGCTCGTCGCGATCGGTTTCGGGCACGCCTTTGACGAACGAGCGCGCGAGATCGCGCAAGCGCGGATCGAGCGGCGTCTCGTCGCTCACGAGATCCGTGTAGCGCAGCACCGTGTCGCGCAGCGTGACGCCCCAACCGATGCGCACGCTCGGAAGGAACTCGATCGATGGCACGCTCTCGGGCTCTTTTGGAAGCGGCGGGCTCTCGTCGACGCGCCATCGATGCTCCACGTACGTCGCGCTCTCGTGCACGATGGGCTTCGGGACGTTGCCGCGCGTCTCGATCTCGAGCGGCTTGTCCTTCGGTGTGAGCACGATGAACTCGCTGCGCCAGTAGCCTTTGTCTTCTTCGCGAAAGAGCCACATCGGCCCGCGATAGCGACGACCGTGATCGCCGTCGCCCTCGGTCGACGTCACGTGCTCGGTCTCGACGTAATCGCCGACTTCGAGGTCAGGCATGGTGAGCGTTTGCTTGCCGCTCACCGGCTCGGGCTCGAGGATGCGGCCGTCGGGCTTGATCACGCGCAGCCGAAGAACGAGGCCCTCGGGCGGCTTCTGCTCGGCTTCGCCGTTGATGCCTTCTTGCGATTGAATCTTGAGGATCTCGTGCTCGAGCATTTGCGCCGAGCCATCCGGATGAACCCACAGCGCGGAGTAGTCGAGGACGCGCGCGCTGACGCCGGCCATGCGCTTGCCGGTCTTCTCCCACGCCTCGAACTCGCGGATCGCTTTCTTCCCATCGAGACGAAACGGTTCGAGATCGGTCGTGCCTTCGAGCAAATCGATCGCGTTGCGAAGATCTTCGGTCTTCGCGCCCGCGAGGAGCGCGTCGGCGAGCGCTTTGCGGAGCGCGTCGCCGTCGCCCGCCGCGTACGCGCGATCCGCGAGGCGAAAGCGCGAGGTCGCGTCTTGAGGATTTTTCGCGAGAGCCTTCTTCAGCTCCTCGATGGCTTTGCTCGGATCGCCCGCGCGCTGGAACAGATCCGCGATGCGTCCGGCGATTTCCTTTCGCTCGGGACGCCGCTTTTGCAAGCGCTCGAGCTCCGCGATCGCGGACTTCCAATCGTGTCGCGCGAGCGCGCGATCGAGATCGATCTCGAAATCGGGATCGAGCGCGCGGATGCGCGCCGCGATCTTGTCGGCGTCGACGACGGGACCCGACTCGTCGAGCAGCTCGAGATCCATGCGAAGCGCGCGCACGTCGTCTGGGAAACGCTGCACGAGATCGGCGAGCGCCTTGCGTCTTTCGGCGCGCCAACCGACGCGCGCGTAAATGCGCGCGAGCTGCTCGAGGAGCTGCGGCTCTTCGCGGAGCTCGTCTGCGAGCTTGCGAAGCGGATCCACCGCGTCGACGAAGCCGCGTTGATCGGCGTCGTCGAGCACGAGCCACGCGCGCGCGTACCAGAGCTTCGGATCGCGCTTCACCGCGCGCTGCATGAGATCGCGCTCGGTGCGGTGCTTCACCTCGGCGGGATACGCGGGGTCTTCGTGTGCGTACGACGCCGCGGCTTCGAGCATGTCGGCCGAGGCGTCTTCCGCTTCGAGCCACGGCGCGACGAGCACGCTCGCGACATCGGATACGCCTTCGACGTTCGCGAGGTACGCACCGAGGTATGCGCTGATCGCGTCGGGTGCGCGCTCGGCGCGGACCATCGCGTCGAGCGGATTCGGATCGTCGAGCACGGTGGGCGGAACGACGGCGTACGGCGCGCGCGGGTCGGTCTCCGCGCGAACGGGCGCGGGGCGCCCATCGAGATCGAGGATGCGAATCGCGCTGCGATCATCGAGCACGCGCGCGACGATGCGATGACGACCCGCGGGCAAGTGCACGGCGACGCCGAATCGCTGCCACACGCCCCACTCGCGGAGATCGCGCACGAGCACGGGCGAGTCGTCGATGACGACGGCGAGCGCGGCTTGCACCGCGATGACGACGTCGCGATCGCGGTCCAGCGAGAAGTGCCCTTCGACGTAGAAGACGCCGTTCCCCGTTTGCTCTTCGCTCGCGACGACGCACGACGGTTGCTCCGATTTCAAAATCTTCGGTGCGTCGGTGCGGAGCGGATCGGGCGCGAACGTGTCGGGCCACGGCCCCGGTCTCTCGGCGTCGAACGTGCGGCGACGATCGGGCGCGCCGCCGTGACCGAACGGGCCGGCGAGCCGGAGACTCGAGAGACACCCGCTCGTCTTCGCGACGTAGCGCTCGAAATCTTTTCCGGTGATCTCGGCGCGGCGATACACCTCCGACTCCATCCAGTCGGCGAGCTCGGCGTTGGCGCGCCAACCCATGCCGCCCGGATTTTTCACCATGTCGTCGAAGAGCGCGCGGTGCGACTCGTAGAGCGATGGCACGTCGAAGCGAAGCGACTTCAGCCGGTGCGCCGCGTACCACGCGACGAGCGAGACTTCGTTCTCGCGGCTCGTGCGCGACGCATCGAGCGCCGCGGTGTACGCCTCGGCGGCGACGCGCGGCTGACCGTGCGACTCGGCGAAGATCGCGCGCGCCGTGGAGCCGAGCGCGCTCTTCTCCTTCGACGCCGTGAGACGCGCGAGCGCCTTGTCGAGCTCCTTCGCGTTGCCGCCAGGCGCGAGCTCTTCGCTGAGCGCCCATCGCCCGACGAGCTCCATGTCGCTCGTGCTGGGCCCGTCGCTGCGGAGCGACGCGAGCGACGGCGTGGCGGCCGATCCATGCAAACTACATGCATTCGGAGCGGCCAAAAGCGCGAAAAACGCGAGGGCGCGAAGCGCTTTCATCAGTGACCTCCGACGGAGATGACGAGCCGCTGCGCGAGCGCCGCATCGACCGCCTCGCACCATTTCCGAAACGCCGGATACTCGGCGACGGGGATGTGCGTCTTCGTGATCGCGATCGTCGTCTTCACGCGCACGCCGCCCGCGATGGGATCGATCGCGACTTGGAAGTTTCCGAAGGGCGAGGGGAGCGAGCTCGCGCCGGGCATCGCGGAGATCTTCGAGCCGGGTGGGAGCTTGAGCACGTACTCGGTCTCGGTCGTCGTCTGCGCGGAGAGGCGTATGTCGAGGTGACGCTGCGAGAGCGACGCGTACGCGCGCACCATTTGTTCGCGCGGTCCAATCGGCACGCTCAGCATGTCTTGATCGCGACGGCCGAGCCCAGGCACGCGCGCCTTCGCGTGGATCTGCGCGGGGGCCTCCACGTTCTCGAGATCGTTCGCGTCGACGCTCTGCACCGCCGCGCCCGGAAGATCCGACGCGAGATCCTCTTGGAGGCGATCCTTGCGCAGCGACTCGGCGTGATAACGAACGCGCCAGCTCGGCGCGTTCACGCCCGTCACGCTCGCGCGCCAATCGATTTGCGCGGAGCCGTCGGCGGCGAGCTGCGCTTCCATCTTGCGCGACGTGACGCTCGCCGACGCGGGCGGATCGGGGAGATGCACGAGCTTCGGTTTGCCCTGATTCACTTGGAGCGCAAGCGCGCCGCGATCCATCGCGGGGAAATCGTTCGAGCCCGAGTACTCGGCGGTTCCGTCGAGATACAAATCGAGCGACGGCACGTACGCGATCGCGTGATCGAACGGCGCGAGGCTCGCCGGATAATCTTCGAAGTTCCCTTTCATGCCGGTTCGCACGATCACGATCGTCGCGGGAATTCCGAGCTCGCCGAGCATCGTGACGATGAGCGTCGCCTTGTCTTTGCAGTCGCCGAAGCCGCGCGCGAAAATCTGCGAGCATTTGTACGGCTTGAAGCCGTGGATGCCGAACTCGAGCGCGACGTAGCGCGTCTTCTCGACGACGTAATCGTAGACCGCGTTCACCTTGTCGCGCTCGGTCGTCTTGCCCTTCGTGATCTCGGCGACGCGACGGCGCACTTCGTCGTCCGCGACGAATTGATCTTTGACGAGCCCCCAGTACCACGCGCCCATCTCGTCCCAGCTCTTGTACGTCGAGACGTGGATGTGCCCGACGAACTCGGTGAACGGCGGTTGCTGCGGCTCGGGCAACACGGGCGGCACGTTCGTCGCGACGAAACGATAGATGCGCTGCTCGCCTTTCTCTTCGACGCTCTGCGTGACGGGGATCGTCGGCTTGTTGAAGTAGAACGCGCGCTTCTTCGGCGTGATGAGCACGTACTCGGCGCGGGCGACGGGCTCGGTCGATTGGAGATAGTCGATGTCGCCGAAGTAGTCGGCGAACGCGTTCCGCTCGGCGACGTCTTCGACGCGATATTGCAGCTCGACGACGTCGCCCGCGGACAGGCGCGGAAAGCGAACGCGATACGACGCTTCGCTCGTGTACGTCGCGATCGATGGATCGTTCGCGCCGCCGACGGACGTGTCGAACGAATCATCGACGGTTCCGTCCGCGCGATACACGTGGACGCCGCGGATCTGCACCGTCTGCGAGTCGGACTCGTAGCCGAAGACGTAGCTTCGCGCGGCTTGCGCTGCGGGATCCGTCATCGGTTGGAAGACGACTTGGTGGAACTTGCTCGAGAGCCCGTTCTCGAAGACCGTCGCGACGGTGAGATCGACGAACGTGCGCTGATCGTGTCCTTGCGAGGACGTGTTTCGCTGCGCGAGAAATTCCTTCGAGGGCACCGCGTAGATCTCGTCGGGCTTCGGTTTCGTCGGCTCGAGGTGCGCGAGGTAATCGCGCACGTTCTTGCTCTGCGGCTTCAGCTCGAGGATGTGACGAAGAAGGATGACTTGCTCGTTCTGATCGCCGAACGATCCATATGCGTCGGCGAGCTTCTGCATCGTGTCGGTGTCTTCGGGCGCGAGCGCGAGTGCGCGTTTGAAGAGCGCGATCGCGTGAGGCACGTCACCGAGCTTGAGGTGCGCCGCCGCGGCGAGGACGAGCTTGTCCGTTCCGTCGGGATCGGTCGCGACGAGGCGGTCGATCCAGTGCGACGCGCCGGTCGCATCGCGCCGTGCGATCGCGAGATCGATCTTCGCGTGAAGCGCCTCCGGATCATCGAAGCGGAGCGCGCGATAACGAGTCTCCATCTCGTCGGCTTCGGTCGTGCGGTCCTCTTGCCTGAGGAGATCGACCATCGCTCGGACGAGCCCGACGCTGTGCGGCCTCCGTGCGAGCGCGCGATCGAGGAACGCGAGCGCCGTGGCGCGCAAATTCGCTTCGCCGTAGAGCTCCACGCGCGCGGCGATCGCCGGCACGTTGTCCGGATCGACGGCGAGCGCGCGATCGTAATAAGGAACGGCATCGCGCCAGTTCGTTCCGCTGCGCTCGTGGCCCGCGCGTGCGAGGAGAACATCCATGCGATCGTCGTCGCTGACGCCGCCTTGCAGGGCGAGCTTCTCCGCTTTCGCGATCCAATCGGCGCGCTGGTTTCGATTCTCGACGAGGCTCGCCGCGAGGAGCACGCGGCGAACCGTGGGCGCGCGCTGCGCCGCGCGGATCGCCATGTCGCGCGCGAGGTGATCGGCTTCGTCGTCCGATTGCGTGAGCAGGAGGTACCGCGCGTACGCTTCGAGCGCGGCGGGATCCGCGCTCTTCTCGGTTCCCGCGAACGCTTGAATCGGACCCGCGACGCCGTTCGGCGGGAGCTTCGTCTTCGGCGCGGTGTGCTCGAAGCTCGCGTCGGCTTCGATGCGCGCGTCGGGTGAGCCGTCGGCGGCGGCGACGCGCACGGTGAAGATCGGCGCGCCCTCCGAGCCGCACACCTTCACGAGGATGCGATTCCATCCCGCGTTCATCGTGACGGTGCGGCCCATGCGCTCGGGATCGAAATCGCGATACTTCGCGTCCTCGAGCGCGAGCGCGCTGTTCCAATAGACGCGCATCGAGCCGCTCGTGCCGGCCCACACGGATGCGAGGCGCGTCTGACCGGGCTTCAGCGTTTTGTCCGTGACGAACGTCGTCGCGAAGACGCACACGTTCTCCGTCGGGCGAACGAGCGCGTTCGTGTCGACCCATCCATAAGCGGCGTTGATGGGCGCCGAGCGCCACGAGACCTTGCGCTCTTTTCCGTCGAACTGCGTGGCCGCGCTCGGCGTGTCTTCGACCTCGGGCTCGTAGGGCCGCGCGAGGCCCGCTTTGCCTTCGTTGTCGAATGCGCCGGCGATGAGCCACGAGTGCACGAACCCGAGCGTCGCGATGCGCGCGCGTGCGCCCTCGAGATCGCCGCGACGCCTGCGCCCATACGCGCCGAGCAGCTCCGCGTAGACGCGCGTCGATCCGCGTCGCGATCGAGCGACCGCCGCGATCTCTTCTTCGACTTCCGCCGGATCGCCGCGATCCCACTCGCCCCAGAGTCGCCTCAGCGATGCGTACGCGTGCGCGTCGGGCGCGGTCGTCGCTTCCGCGCCGAGCGCGGTGAGCTTCGCCAGCGTCGACACGTCCGCGCCGGCGGCGGCGGGACCCAAAACAATCACGGCGAGCGCACCCATCGCGGCGATTTTCCTGATCACGTCGCGGACGGTAGCATTGAATCGAGCGTGCCAGAGGCACGCTTGATGACTCTTGCTGCGAAGCGCGGCATCGCCGCGCGTTCGCAATACACGGCCGGCTGCGTGCGTTTCGACTTTGAGAGGCACCACGCTCGCGCTATGAGAATCGCCGTCGTGCAGCAGTCCGCAGTCGTCCCCGAGGCCCAATCGGCAGCATCGATGAGCAAGAGCGTGATGCGCGGACTGATCAAAACGATCCGCCCGCACCAGTGGGTGAAGAACCTCTTCGTGCTCGCGCCGATGTTCTTCCACAAAGACGTCTTCCTCTCGACGTCCGCGGGGCCCGCGCTCAATCTCCGCGTCACCGGTCGCGCGTTCATCGCAACAGCCGTCTTCTCTCTTCTCGCCGGCGCCATCTACACGATCAACGACATCGCGGACGTCGAGGCCGATCGCATCCACCCCGTGAAGCGCGAGCGCCCCATCGCCAGCGGCGAAGTCCCCGAACGCCTCGCGAAGGCGATGGCCGGCGGGCTCGTCCTCTCGTCGCTCGCCGCCGCGTTCTTGCTCGATTGGCGCGTCGGTCTCGTCGCGTCGATCTATTTCGCCAAAGACATCGCGTACACGTTCAAGCTGAAGCAAGTCGCGTTTCTCGACGTCGGGCTCATCGCGTCGGGGTTCGTGCTTCGCGTCCTCGCCGGCGGCTTCGCGACGGAAGTGCACGTCAGCGGATACATGATCGCGTGCACGGCGCTCCTCGCGCTCTTCCTCGGTTTCGGGAAACGCCGCCACGAGCTCGAGGGCGAGAGCGCGGTGAAGCAGCGCGCGTCGCTCGAGGCGTACTCGAAGACGAGCCTCAACTGGGCGCTCGTGCTCACGGGTCTCGCGACGGTCGCCACGTACGTCGCGTACACGCTCGACTCGACGACGCGCGAGTTCTTCCACACCGGTTGGCTCTGGCTCACCGCCCCGTTCGTCGTCGTCGGCATCGTGCGCTTTTTGATGCTCGTCTCGGGTCGCGCGGGTCGTGGTCTTCGCGCCGAGTCGCCCACCCAAGAGATGCTTCGCGACGTGCCTTTCGTGCTGAATCTCGTCGCGTGGGTGATCGTCGTCGTGGCCGTCGTGTATCGATTGCGCCCTGCGTGAGTCACGTTCGGGGGAATTTTCCGAAATCGCACGGCGTACAAGCCTGAACATGGCGTGGCAGGTTCTCCTCGTCAGACTTCCCGAGTCGTCACTCGACGCGCTCCCAGTCGATTTTGTTCCACCCGTGCTCGGCAAGCCGCAGCACGTCGCGGATCGCATCAGCACGGCTGCGAGCCGCGCGTGCGTCACGCCCACCGACATCGATTGCGACGGTCACCGTCTCGTCGTCATGCGCACGGATGACTTCATCATCGAAGCGGAGCTCGGCGGGACGATCGACGTCGATCGTGTTCTCTTGCGTGTGCTCGGGTCCGAAGCTGCGCTACCACTCGTGGGAGCGCTCGCTCGCGAGCTCGACACGTCGGCCATCGATTGCGAGACCGACACCGTGCTCGACGCGGACGCGATCATCCCGGACACGCTCCGCCAATGGCAGACACGCATCGACGACCTCCGCTGACCCTTGCGCCTCCCGGCGCGCGCGTCGACCTCGCGCTGACGTTTCCGATTTTTCTCGCGTACCACCTCGGCGTCGTCTTTCTCAGCATTCGCAACGCGTCGGATCTCGTGACGGGCGAGCTCATGCAGCTCGCCGAAGGCAGCAAAGCGATTTACCTCCTCCTCACGCTGTCGATCGGCGTGGTGTTCGCGGGCGTGTTCGGTTGGCTCGGTCGCGGCCAAGCGTTTCGCATCACGAAGTTCGTGCAGATCGCCGTCGAGGGCGTCGTCTACGCGTTCTTGATGCGCCTCATCGGCTCGTACGTCGTCGGCGCGCTCTTCGCGGGCAGAGTTTCCGTCAGCGGATTTCCTGGCGTCATCATGTCGTTCGGCGCGGGCTTCTACGAAGAGCTCACGTTCCGCGCGCTCCTCTTCGGCGGCGGCGCGTACTTCCTACGCAAGCTCACGTTCGCCGGAACGATCCGCGGCACGATCATGACGTGGGGATGGGCCGTCGTCTGCGCCGCGATCTTCAGCGGCATGCACTACGTCGGGCCGATGGGCGACACGTTCCAACTGCAGTCCTTCGTCTTCCGCTTCGTGCTCGGCATGACGCTCACGTTCATCTACGTCTTCCGCGGCTTCGCCGCCGCCGTGTGGTCGCACGCGTTTTACGACGTGTGGGTGATGGTTCTCTAGAGCGACATCCACAGAAACAAAGCCATCTTGTCCTTCGTCGCGGTGCGCGCGAAATCGCACATCGCGCGGACGACACGGAGCGCGTCGGGGGATTTCCACTTGTCGCGCTTCATCTCCTCCGTCTTCAGCCACGCGGCGACCACGCGCTTCACGTCCGATGCGTCGAACTTGGCGAGCGCGGTGACGAGCTCGCTCGGGATCGCAACGACGAAGGGGCCTTCATCGCCGCCACTCGCAGCGAGATCGTAGTCGCCTGACACGTCCTCGTACTTCTTCTTCGCGACGATGGCGTGGAGCTTTCCGAGCTTCACGGTTTCGATCCCCTTGATGTCGGCGCTGCGAAATTTCTTCGAAGGAAAAGTGGCGGCCGCGACCTTCTCCGCGTCGCTCGGTTTGGCGAGCACGAGATCACAGGCGTGGAACCTCACTGGCACGTGACGGGCGCGACGTCGTAGACGATGGGCGCCTTGTTGTCGGGCACGATCGTGACGCGATAGATGTCGCCGGACTTCGGCGTCCAACCGCTCTCGGTGATCTCGAACGTGTCGTCGCCGTAGCCTTGCGGGAGCATGAGCGTCGTGACGGTGAGCGTCTTGCCGGTGCCCATGTCTTTCACGGTGGCCGTCGCGGTCGTCATGCCCGCGGGGTCATGAAACGACCAGAGCCACGCGTCGCCGTCGATGGGAGAGAATCCTGGCGGAGGCCACGCGTACCAAGTCGGCTTCGGTCCGGTGCCGCTCGTGTCGAACACGCCGAGACAACCCGCGGAGCCGTATTGCGTTCCCGTCTTCTCGACGTACCCAACGCCGATCACGCCGAGCGACGGATGAAGGATCCAGCGCCGGTGACCGAGCGTCGACTCGTTACCTGTATCTTGCACGTATTCGTCGATCGAGTCCGGCGCGGTGACGCCCCACGAGATGTTGCTCTGGCCCGCCCACGTCGCGCCATTCGCGGTGTAACAAACCGAGCTCGGCGGAGGGGTGTGCGCTTGTTGGCCGGCGGGATTCGAGACCGCGATCATCGCGCAGGCTTGATCGCCGGTGTCTTTGGTCGCGTTGTCGGTGACGGTGTCGCCGAGGCCGACGATCCAGCGGAACGCGTTCATGCGGACGAGCGTGTCGGTGATGCCGCCGGCTGCGAGCGTTCCCGGATCGCACGACGTGGACCCCTGCCGTGAACGGGTTCGGCGTCGTGACGACGTGGCCCGCTTTCCAACGCGCGCAGACGTCGCTCTGCGTGTGGAGCGCGGGGCTTCCCGCGGGCGCTGCGACGCACCCGCTCGTCCCATTCGGCACGTATCCGCTCGCGCACACGCAGGAAGTGCTCTGAAAACAAACTTCGTTGGCTTGGCACTGCGACGTTCCGCACGGCGTCGGCCCCGCCTCTTGCGGTTTCGAATCGCCCGATTGCGTCGAGTCACCCGATTGCGGCGCGTCGCTCGTCGATCCGTCGAGCGTCGTCGAGTCGTCGCCACTGCTGCACGCGAGAACGAACGCCGAAGCGAAGAAGATGAATGAGCGCATCGACGAAGATTATCATGCGGGTGCAGGATCGCGGAGCGGGAGCGCCACCAAGAACGCGAGGATCATCCCGACGAATCCGAGCACGAACGGCGAGCGCATGCCGAGCGCCGATCCATACACGTAGCCCGCGAGCGCCGGACCGCACACGCGCGCGAGGCTCGAGAACGATTGCGTCACGCCGAGCGTCGCGCCTTGCTCGCCTTCCTTCGCGCGCTTCGACACGAACGCGGAGATGGACGGCTGCGTGAGACCGTTGCCGAGCGCGAGCACCACGCACGACGCATAGAGGAGCCACTCGCCGACGTCGGGCGACGCGGAAATTCCCGCGAACGAAATCGCCTGAAAAATGAGGCCCCAGCGCAGCATGCTCGAATCCGCGACGCGTCCCGAGAGACGCCGCACGATGCCGCCTTGAACCGCTGCGCCCGTGAGACCGACGATCACGAGCATGCCGCCCGTCGCGGCGAGCGACATGCCGAAGCCATCGGCGTTGAAGTAGCGCATCGTCTGCTCCATCCCCGAGAACGCGAGGATGAGCAGGAAGTTCGCGAGCACCGCGCGCGCGATCGACGAGTCCGCGAGCACCGCGCCCGTGCTCTTCACGTCGATGGGCGTGAGCTTGCGCGTGCTCGCTTTGCGTTTCTCCTTCGGGAGCGACTCGACGAGGCCGAAGAGGATCCAGACGAAGTTGATCGTGCTGAGCATCGCCGCGACGAAGAGCGCCCACGGACCGTGACGACCATTGACCGGGATCTGCGCAAGCACGCCGCCGAAACCGGGACCGAGCACGAAGCCCACGCCGAACGCCGCGCCGATGAGCCCCATGCCCTTCGCGCGATCCTTCGGCGAAGTGATGTCCGCGATGTACGCGCTCGCCGTTCCGATGTTCGCGGTGGCGATGCCGCCGAACATGCGCGCGACGAAGAGCCACGCGATGCTGTTCGACCAAGCGAGCGCGAGACCGAGCCCGAGGTTCGCGATCGCCGTCGCCGCGATCGACCACGCGAGCACGGGCTTGCGACCGACGCGATCGGAGAGGCGTCCCCAGAGCGGGACGAAGAGAAACTGCATCGCCGAGTAGCTCGACGCGAGAAGCGTTCCGACGAACGAGCTCACGTGGAACGTCGAGCGCGCGACCTCCGCCATGAACGGCAGCGCGAGACCGAACCCGAGAAGATCGAGACTGACGGTGAGGAAGATCGCGCCGAGCGATGGCTTTCTCTCTCTCTCGATCGTCATGCGCGTCTTCTCATACCACCCGCTCTGCCAAGACGAACGCTTCGACGTTTCCGCTCGGTCCCGGGAGCGACGAGTCGCATTGCCCGAGCACGCGAAAACCCGCGCTCTCGATCTCCTTCGCGACGCGCGCGATCGCCTTCGCGCGCACGCTCGCATCGCGGATCACGCCCTTCGCCTTCGACGCTTCTTCGCGCCCGACTTCGAACTGAGGCTTCACGAGCGCGAGCAGGTGGCCACCCGCGCGCGTGCACCTCGCGATCGCGGGGAGGAGCTTGCCGAGACCGATGAACGATGCATCGACGACCGTGAGATCGACTTCGCCGTCGATGTCTTTTGGTTGGAGCGAGCGAGCGTTCGTTCGCTCTCGCACGAGAACGCGCGCGTCCGTTCGGAGCGAGTGCGCGAGCTGACCGTACCCGACGTCGACCGCAGCGACCGATCGCGCACCGCGTTGAAGGAGACAATCCGTGAAGCCGCCCGTCGACGCGCCCACGTCGAGGCAGCGTAAACCCGCGACGCGCACCGAAAGCGCGTCGATCGCCCCCGCAAGTTTTACTCCGCCCCGCGAGACATAAGGCAGGACCTCGCCTTTCAGCGCGATGTCCGCGGTCTCGGCGACGAGGGCTCCGGCCTTGTCGACGCGTTTCCCCTCCACCAGCACGCGACCGGCGAGGATGAGCGCCTGAGCGCGCGTTCGCGAGTCGGCGAGCCCGCGCTCGGCGACCAATTGATCGAGACGAACCTTTCGCGACACGCTCACTCGTACGGTAGATCTGCTATGGTATTGGACAGGGGTGACGACACGGGGAAAAGCATCATGCCTCAACGGCGATATTTCTTAGCGGCTTCGACAGTGGGTTTGTTGATCGCGCTCGGGTGCTCGAGCGCACTCTTCGGCGCATGCTCTCCGAGCGCCGTCGGCAGCGACGCGAGCATCGACGCGCCCGTCTGCAATCCGGACAGCGGCGATCCCGCGGGATGCGCGTGCGATCCGGGCAAATACAAAACGTCCGACTGCTACACGGGGCCGCCCGGCACCAGCGGCAAGGGATTTTGTCAGACCGGCAAACGCTCATGCACGAACAACGGCACGCTCACGACGTGCGTCGGTGAAGTGACGCCCGTTCCCGAAGTGTGCAACCTCGCCGACGACGACTGCGACGGCATCGTCGACAACCTTCCGGAGATCTACGACGCAGCCGTCATCGGTCGGTGCAACTCGCCGTCGTGCGATCCGGATTTCTCCGATGCCGCGATCACGTGTTGGGGTCCCGATCCTGGAATCTGCGGCGCGGGCACGAAGACGTGCAAGCCCGGACCGAAGGGCGGCACGCCGACGGGATGCAACGAATTCGTTCACACGCCGCAAGCCGAGGTCTGCAACGGCGTCGACGACGACTGCAACGGTCTCGTCGACGATGGCCTCGACAACGAAGGCGCGTGCGACATGGACGACGGCTCCGTGTGGGCCGCCGACGCGAATCCATTCGAGGCCGGCGCCGACGGCGCGCAGCTCACGCAAATCTTGGGCGAGTGCCTGCACGGCAACCTCACGTGCGTCGCGACGGGATGCTCCGAGCACGGATGCGCGGACGCAGGCGATGTTTGCTTCCCCTCACAGCCCGCGAGCACCGAGACATGCGACGGCAAAGACAACGATTGCAACGGCAAGGTCGACGAGCACTCGTGCACGAGCGCGTTCGACATCTCGTACCTGTACACGTCGTGCTGTCACTCGGGTAACTACTACTCGTGCCTGCCAGCGTCTTACACGCAATACGGCTACATCTGTGTTGACGCAGGTCCCTGAAGGAGAACATGCGCTCGCAACTCATTGCTGCGTCGACCGTCGCGGCTCTCGTGCTTCTTGGTTTTGGTGTCGCGCTCGACGCCGCGTGCTCTCCGTCGGCGCCACCCGTGACGACCGACGGCGGACCCAAGTGCGATCCCAACAGCAGTGATCCGCAAGCAGGATGCTCGTGCGATCCCAACACCTTCAAGACCGCGGACTGCTACACCGGCCCGGCCGGCACCAACGCAAAGGGCATCTGCAAGACGGGCAAGCGGAGCTGCAACAACGGCGTGCTCACCGCGTGTGAAGGCGAAGTCACCCCGCAACCCGAGACATGCAACTACGCCGACGACGACTGCAATGGTTACGTCGACGACTTGCCCGAGCTCACCGACGCGGCGCCCATCGCGCACTGCAATTCCCCCGCGTGCGATCCGGATTTCACCGACGCGGCGATCACGTGCTGGGGACCCGATCCCGGAATTTGCGGCGCGGGAGTGAAGTCGTGCAAAGGCGGTCCAGGCGGCGGAACGCCAACGGGATGCAACGAGTTCATCCACGGCGGCGTCCCCGAGGTGTGCAACGCGATCGACGACGACTGCAACGGCGCAGTCGATGACGGCCTCGATCAAGAGGGCGCGTGCGACATGCCGGCACAATCGCCGTGGCCCGACGGATCGAATCCGTTCGAAGCGGGCGCCGACGGCTCGCTCATCACGCGCGTCTACGGCGAGTGCATTCACGGTCAGCTCCACTGCGTCGACGGCGGCGACAAATGCTACCCGAGCCAACCAGGCATCGAAGCGCAGCAATACGGCGCCGGATGCGACGGCCTCGACAACGATTGCAACGGCATCATCGACGACCACGCATGCGCCGATTCGTGGGACCAGCAATACCTTCAAAGCTATTGCTGCGACAGTTTCGCGTGCGTGACCGCGGGCGAAGTCCAGTACTACACGAGCTGCAAGCTAGCGAATTGAGCGCGCCAGAATCTCGACGCCGTCGGCGATGCGCGGGCCCGGGCGCAAGACGACTTCGTCCGCGATCGACACGACGCGATCGTTCTCTACCGCGCGCACGCGGCTCCATCCGCCCGCGCTCTTCGTGATGCGCTGCGCGCCGTGCTCTTCGGCGACCGCAGCGTCGACGATCACGTCGGGATCGAGCCCCGCGACGGCTTCGATGTCGAGCGTCGGATACGTGTCGCCTTGCGTGACGACGTTGCGCGCGCCCGCACGCGCGATGATCTCGTCGCCGAAGCTCTTCGGACCCGCCGCGACGATCGGCTGAACGCCGAACAAGAGGAGCACGCGCGGGTGCACGAGCGACTCGTTTCGCTTCGAGATCTCCGCGAGGCGCGCGTCGATGCGCGCGGCGACGCGCTCGCCGTCCGCGCGTCGACCGATGCGCTCGCCGAGACCGCGAATCATCGCGAGCACGTCCGCGATCGATTCGGTCGGAGGAAAAAACGTCGCGATGCCGCGCGCGCGCAGTGTGTCGTCGATGCGCCGGCCGGCAGGTCCCCGCGCGCCGACGACGAGATCGGGCCTCAGCGCGAGGATCGCTTCGAGGTTCGGGTCGACGTAACCACCGACCTCGGGAAGCTTCGTCACCTCGGCGGGATAGTCGCAGTAGCGCGATCGTCCGACGAGGCTCGCGATTGCGCCGAGCTCATACACGGTCTCGGTGGTCGAAGGCGAGAGCGACACGATGCGCGACACGCTGCCTGCGTCGTCGGCCGTTGCACGCGCCTTCGCGCGGCACGCTGCGAGCGTCGCAGAGCGCGAGAAATTCACGACGAAGCATGCGCTACTTCCGATGAGACCGTACTTGTGGAGCTTCTCGATCAGCGCGGGACGCGACACGCCGAGCCGGCGCGCGGTCTCGCTCTGATTGCTTTTCGGCGGCCTCGAACTCGGCGCGCGATGATCGCGCGCTCGAACGCTTCGACGCGCGCACGAAGCGGGTGCGCGGATCCGGGGTCGGGCCGCTCGACGCGCGGCTCGCGGCGCGAAGTGCGTCTCCGCGAGCGAACGCCACAGCGCGAGCGTGAGGCTGGTCGCCGGCGGTGAGCGCGAGCAGCCGCGCGACGGTGTTCTCGAGCTCGCGGACGTTGCCCGGCCACGGGTGTTTCTTGCAATCGCCTCGATGAGCGCGGGCTCGACCTCGACGCGACCCATCCCGTATCGCTCGGCGTACGTGCGCGACGAACGCGCGGACGAGCGGCTCGATGTCCTCGACGCGCTCGCGAAGCGGCGGCACGCGGATCGGGACGACGTTGAGGCGATACCAGAGGTCTTCGCGGAAGCGCCCGGCCTTCACGTCGGCGACGAGATCGCGGTTCGTCGCGGCGACGAGGCGCACGTCGACGCGCTCCGGCGTGCCGCCGACGGGCTGCACCTCGCCCGACTGCAAGCGCGCGCAGGATCTTCGCTTGTATCGCGAGCGGGAGCTCGCCGACCTCGTCGATGAAGAGCGTGCCGCCGTCCGCGCTGCTGGAAATATCCAGCCGCGCCGGTTGCGCGCCGGTGAACGCGCCCTTCGTGTGTCCGAAGAGCTCCGCCTCTGCGAGCTCCGCCGGGATCGCCGCGGCGTTGAAGCGCACGAACGGCTTGTCCGCGCGCCGCGAGTGCGCGTGGAGCGCCGCGGCGATGACGTCCTTGCCGACGCCGCTCTCGCCGGTGAAGAGCACGGTCACGTCCTTCGGCGCGACGCGCGCAACGAGGTCGAGCACGCGCTTCATCGCGGGGCTCTCGGCGACGATCGGGCGGCCGAGCGAGGTCTCGGTGCGCAGGCGCGCGTTCTCGCAGGCGAAGCTCGCGCGTCTCCGTCGCGCGCTGCACGGCGAGGACGAGCTCTTCGGGATCGAACGGCTTCGGCAAGTAGTCGAACGCGCCCGCCTTCATCGCGGCGACCGCGACGCGCTCCGATCCGTGCGCGGTGAGCATCATCACGGGCACGCTCGGATCCTGCGACGCGCATCGTCTCGAGGACCTTGCATCCCGTCGATCGGCTGGCATCGCGAGATCGGTGATGACGACGTCCGCGCCGCGCGCCTCGAACGCCGCGATGCCCGCGCGCGCCGCCGTCGCACGCTTCGACGTCGAGCCCGGCATCGGCGAGCACGGCTTCGAGCGTGAAGCGCATCGCGGCTTTCGTCGTCGATCACGAGCACGCGCGGCATGATTAGGACTCGACGTTACCACTCATGCCCGCGGGCAACCCCGGCAGCTTCGTCTCGCTGACGGTCGGGCCGGATGCGCGAAGCTCGATCGTCACGGTCGTGCCCTTGGACTCCGTGCTGTCGATCGACATCGTGCCGCCGTGCTGCTCGACGAGCGCGCGCGCGATCGCCACGCCGAGGCCCGAGCCGCCGGTTCGCGTCGTGAAATACGGTTTGCGAATTCGCTCGAGCACCGCGGCGGTCATGCCGGTGCCGCGATCGATCACGCGGATGCGCACCGTGTCCGGCGACGTCCGTGCGATCGCGACGGTGACGGCGCTCCCGCGCGGCGACGCTTGCATCGCGTTGAGGACCACGTTGAGGAGCGCTTGGCGGAGCTTGCGCGCATCGGCCATCACCTCGGCGCGCTCGTCGCCGAGGACCTCGATCGAGACGCCCGCTTCTTCTGCGCGCGTCTCGAGAAGAACGACGAGCTCGCGCGCGACCTCGTACGGAACGATGCGCGCGACGCGCAGATCGTCGAGCCCGCGCGTGAATCCGAGAAAGCCGTCGACGATCGCCTGCAAGCGATCCGCTTCTTGTGCGACGATCGCGAGCCGCTCGCTCGTCTTTGCGTCCGCCGCGCCGCGCGCCATGTGCGTCGAGAGCCCTTTGATCGCCGCGAGCGGATTCTTCACTTCGTGCGCGAGACGCGCGGCGACGCCCTCGAGCGAGCGCGCGTTGTCCTCGCCTTCAGCGAACGCTTCCTCGCGCCGCGCCGCGAGCTCGAGCGCGAGCTCCGTGTACGCGTCTCCCGCGCTCTGCGCAACGCGGACGAGCGCGACGACCGCGAAGAGCAGCGTCCCCGTGAGGATCATCCAGTCGACGCTCGGACGCGTGAGCGCGTCGGCGCCGAGCGCGCGCGCGATGACGAGCGCGATCAACCCCGCGATGAACGTGAGGACGACGGTCCACTTCGCCCAGCGCGTCTCGAGGAAGATCGCGGCGCTCGCGACGATGGGAAGTCCCATGGGCAAGAGCGGGCTCTCGAGCGCGCCCGTGATGATCGCTCCGACGAAAAAATGAATCGCGTGCCACACGAACGGCCACACGCTCGTGCGAAATCGTCCGAACGCGAAGACGACGCACACCGCGAGCGTCGAGAGCTGAAGCCCCGCGCAGAGCGGCGGCGTGTGCCGCATGAAGAGAACGGTGAAGACGACGCCGTTGAACGGAACGAACCACACGAGTCTCCAGCGCAGCGTTCGCTCGTGCATGCGCGCGAGCACCTGCCTCCGCACCGCGACGAGCCTTGCACGAAGCGATTCGCTCTCGGCCACGCTCTACATGTAGACCATCGGCGCCGGAGGCGCCGGAGCATGAATGGGCGTCAGCGGCGACGGCGAGAACGCGCGAGCGCAACGCCGACGAATGCGCCCGCAAACGCGAGCGTTCCCCACGGAACCGGCTTCGATGGATCGGATTTGGAAACGGCGCATCCACCGCTGCTGCTGCTCGTCGTGCTCGGCGGCGCGGGGAAGCAGTAACCGGCTCCGGTGCCGTCGCCTTGGCACATGTAACCCGATTGACCGCAGTCGCTGCCGTCACCGGTCGGGTCGCATGGCGCCGAACAGATGTACGTCGTGCCGTTGTCGTTCGACAGACAGAGCCCGCTGTCGCAGTCGGTTGCGTCGGCGCACGGCGCGCCGAGCGTGCCGGGAGGAGGCGGTGCCGCACCGTCGCTCGTCGTGCCCGAGTCTTGCGTCGTGCCGCCGTCGCTCGGCGGAGGGCTCGCTTGCGTCCACGCGGGCGGCGTGTACCCGCCGATGCTCGCCGCGGTCATCGCTGTCTGAATGATCAAGCTCGACCACGAGTCGGTGCGCGTGTACACGCCGCCGAGGCACGTGCTGTTCTGCGAGCCACCGCGTGAGAGCACACCGAACGAAACGGGAACGTTCTTGTTGAAGTTCTTCTGCTCGTAAGCGCTCGAGCCCGAGTCGCCCTCGCACGTTCCATCGCCGGACTGGAACTCGGACGTCGTCATCTGGCTCATGATGTTCGACGGACAGTCGATCACGGAGTCGCCAGGGATGCACGCGAGGTTGATGTTCTGCAGAATGTGGCGCGTGCCCGCGTCTTGCGTGGTCGCCGATGTGTCGCCGTAACCGATCGCCGTGATCGTCGTCGAGTACTTGGTGTGATCCGAGATGCTGCCTTGCACGACTGGCGTGACATAAGAGCCACCGGCTTCGTTCAGCGAGACGTTGTTCTGCAAGATGATGAGCGCCATGTCGTTGCCGCACATCTTGTTGCCGGGCGTCGTGATGATTTGCTTCGCCTGGTGCACGCCGGTGTTGCCGCTGATTTGGTAGTTGGTCGTGACGTAGAAGTTACCCGTCGACGTGTACTGGCTGCCGAACGTCGTCGTCGCGCAGTCGATCGTCTGCGACGATGGTTGGTTGACGCAGTGGCGCGCGGTGAGCACGAGGTTCGGAGCGATGAGCGCACCAGAGCAGACGAGCCCGACGGTCGCGACGACGCCAACTGCGTACGAGTGTGTCGTGTCGACCGAGCCGCCCTGGATGGGTTGCGTCTGCGATGCGGTGGGTTGCGGCGCTGGTGCCGAGCATCCCGAGACGACAACGAGGACGACCGTAGCCGCCGTGGTGAAAGCCAAGACCTTCATCGCCAAACCTCCAACCCGCCCAATCACAAAGATTAGCGGTGTGGCTGGCGTGAGCAACGATCTCCGTCGTCGCCGTAAAACTATGTTGCTGGCGCCAACTCGATTTTCACGTGGCTCGGCAGCAGCTCGCGACGCGATGCCTCGAAAAAGAGCTTCTTCATCGCTTCGACCACATCACCCTTCATGTCTTTCGTATCTTCGTTGGCGTACATCGCGAGGTAGCGATCGAGCGCAGCTGCATCGAGCGGAGTCGCGAGCTCCGCCATGATTCGTTCGCGATGATCGAACGCCCACAGGATCGATCGCTTCACCACGCGCGACGTGCGAGCCACGAGATCGGCGCCGAGCGACTTGCGGATCACGTTCACGCCGAGCGGAAGTGGAAGACCATGAGCCTTCGTCCACGCTTCACCGATGTCGCAGACGAAACCAAAACCTTCGCGTTCGAACGTGAGGCGGCCTTCGTGGATGACGAGCGCGGCATCGACGTCGCCGCTTCGAAGCGCGCGCCACACGAGCGCGTACGGCGCGATCGGGATCGTCACGGGCTCGAAGCGCTCGAGCAAAATGCGAAGCACCATGTACGCGGTCGTTCGCAACCCCGGTACGCCGATTTTTTTCCCTTCGAGCGACGCGAGAGAGCGCGGCTCGCCCGACGCAGCGACGACCACGGGGCCATAACCGCGACCGACGGATGCTCCATGCGGAAGGAGAAAATATTTCTCCGTGATCGTCGCGTAGCGCGCGGCGGACACGGCGAGCACGTCAGGTCCGTCGTGTGCGTCGGCAAGCGCATTGAGCGCCTCGGTGTCATGCGCTTCGAACGAAAACTCGAGACCCTCCGCGTCGATTTCGCCGTGCGCGAGCGCGTAAAACATGAACGCGTCGTCGCTGTCGGGAGAATGCGCGACGCGAATCTTCACAGCGCGACTTTCCGGAAGCGACGCACGCTCGCCCAAACGAGCAGCACGCTGATGACGACGAGCGCGAGCACGTTCGGCATGAGCTCGCGCGGGCCGGCGTCGCGCAAGACGATGCCGCGCATGATCTCGACCATGTGCGTCGCGGGGAGCACGCGGCCGATCGCGTAGAGCGGGAGCGGCAATCCGGCCGTCGGGAAGATGTAACCGGACAAAAAGATCGATGGCAGAAAGAAGAACTGCGCCATCTGCTGCGCTTGCGCTTGCGTCTCGGCGCGCGTCGAGATGAAGAGACCGAGCGCGAGGAGCGCGAAGAGATAGATGAGAGCCATGGCGAAGAGAAAAATGAGATTGCCGCGGATCGGCACGCCGAAACCAAAACGCATCACCGCGAGGATGACGGCCGTCTCGATGATGCCGATGACCAGATAGGGTGCGAGCTTGCCGAGCATCAAGCCCAACGGATCGATCGGCGTGACGAGGAGCTGCTCGAGCGTGCCGCGCTCGCGCTCGCGCACGATGGCGATCGCCGTGAGCACGATCGCGACGATTTGCAGCATGATCGCGACGAGCCCCGGGATGATGTAGTTCGCGGTGCGGCCGTCGGGGTTGAACAAGATGATGGGCTGCGTGGAGAGCGGCGGGTCGGTGTCTGCGCCGCGCGTCTTTTGGATTTCTTCGAGGCTCGCGTTCGCGGCGATGCCCGTGACGGCGGCGAGAGCTTGTGCGCTCACGGTCGAATCGGATCCGTCGATGAGCACGAGGACTTTCGCGCCGGCGCCGCGCGCGCGCTTGTCGTGATAGTCGGGCGGGATCACGACGCCGACGCGCGCGGTACCCGACGTGATCTCTTCGCGCGCGAGCTTCGGGTTCGGCGTGACGTGCGTGACTTTGAACGTGCCCGTCGCGCGGAGCTTGTCGATGAGCTCGCGACTCTCGCGCGACTCGTCTTGATCGACGACGACCATCGGCACGTTGCGCACGGTCTGGTCGATGAAACCGAAGAGCACCATCTGGAAGATCGGAATGGTGAGCGCGACCATCATCGTGCCGCGGTCGCGCGTGATGTGGAGGAACTCTTTCTTGAAGATCGCGACGAACGACGACCAAAAACGAAGGCCTGGTCGGCGTGCATCTAGCACGCCGACACTAGCCTCGTGCCTCGGCGGCGTCATGGTGTCCTCATGGAGGCGGGGCCGTGAGAGGCGCTGTCCTCGGTGAGCTCGACGAAGACGTCTTCGAGCGACGGCGCGATGTCGCGGACGAACGCGTCGTCGAATTTCTTTTTGCGAAGCTCGTCGAGGAGCGCGGCATCGCTGAGCGAGTCTCGAACGACGGCGTGCACGGATTGGCCGAAAATCGTAGCGGATTCGCACGCGGGGTGCGTTTGCAAGACGCGGAGCGCTTGCGCGGTCTTCACCGTCGTCACTTCGATGCGACGCATGCCCACGCGATTGACGACGGCGTGCGCCTTGAGCTGGTCGGGCGTGCCGGAGACGATCATGCGCGACATGTAGAGGTAACCGACGCGCGCGCAGCGCTCGGCTTCGTCCATGTAGTGCGTCGTGACGAGGAGCGTGATGCCCTCGGCGGCGAGAGAGAAGAGAAGATCCCAGAGCTCGCGACGCGCCACCGGATCGATTCCCGCGGTGGGCTCGTCGAGGAAGACGACGCGCGGCTCGTGCATGAGCGCGGCGCCGAGCGCGAGGCGCTGCTTCCATCCGCCCGAGAGAAGCCCAGCGCGGCGATTCACGTACGGATCGATGTGCGTGAGCTCGATCGCGGCGCGCTTGCGTTCGCGAAGCTTCGCGCCCGCGAGCCCATAGACGCGCGCGTAGAAATCGCAAATTCTCGTTCACGGTGAGGTCGTCGTAGAGCGAGAACTTTTGGCTCATGTAACCGATGCGACGGCGGATCTCTTCGCCTTGCGTCGCGACGTCGAGACCGAGAACGGACGCGCGGCCCGCGCTCGGCGCGAGGAGGCCGCACAAGATGCGAATGAGCGTGGATTTTCCGGAGCCGTTCGGACCGAGCAAGCCGTAGATCGTCCCACGCGGCACGAGGAGATCGACGTGGCGCAGCGCGAAGAAGTCTCCGAACTTGCGCGACACCCCTTCGACCACGATCGCGTTGCTTGATTCGTCGCTCATCACTTCGGCACTCGGATGAATGCGGCCATGCCCGCGCGGAGATCCTTTTCGCCTTCGACGATGCCGACGCGCGTCGAGAACACCTGGTTCGCGCGCTCGTCCGCCGTTTGCAAGTTGCGCGGCGTGTATTCGCCGACGGCGTTGATGTGCTCGACCTTGCCTTTGAACGTGCGGTGCGAAAACGAGTCGACCGAGATGGGGACTTCGTCGCCGACGTGGACGCGACCGAGCTGCGTCTCGGGGACGTAGATGCGCACGTAGAGCTGGCCGCGCTCGACGAGCGTCGCGGCGGTCGATGCGGGCGCGATGATCGTTCCGGGTCGAAGATCGAGCGACTCGACGCGACCCGCGACGGACGCGCGAATCGTGAGCTCCGCGATGCTCGAGTCGATTTGATCGAGCCGGCCTTGCGCGGCGTCGACCGCGCCTTTCGCCGCGCGCAGATCCTCCACGCGCGCGCCTGCTTGAACGAGCTGCGCGCTCGCACGCGCTTCCGTCGCGCGCGCCGAAGCCTGCGCGATGTCTTCGACGCGTGTGCCGTGCTCGAGCTCGTCGACGCCGGCCTTCGCCGCATCGCGCAGCGCGACGGCGGATCGCAATGCGGAGTCGGCGTTGTCCGCTTCGGCTTGCGAGATCGCGTTCGTCGCGACGAGGTCGCGCGCGCGCTTCGCGTCGAGCTGCGCTTTGTCGACGGCGGATTGCGTCTGCGCGAGTCGCGCGCGCGCCGCGAGGATTTGCTCTTGCCGCGCACCGGCGCGCGCCTCTTGAAGCGCCGCGGACGCGTTCGCCGCGTTCGCGCGCGCTTGTTCGATCTCTTCCGGCCGTGCGCCCGCTTCGAGCTTTTGCAAATTCGCGCGCGCTTGTTCGAGCTGACCCACCGCGCCGAGCCGCTGCGCCAAGAGATCGCCGGGCTCGAGCGTGATGAGCTCCTGCCCGACCTCCACCTCGTCGCCCTCTTTCACCTTCACTTCTTTGATGCGTCCGCCGACGCGCGAGCCGAGGTACACGACGCGCGCTTCGACCGTGCCGCTCCACTCGTACGGTTGTCGCGCGAGGTAGAAGCGATACCCGCCGTACGCGGCGCCGAGAACGACGAGCACGATGATCGGAATCGGAATGCGGCGTTTTTTCTTCGGCGCAGTCTCGATGTCGTCGGGGACGTCCGCGGTCGCGGTGGCCATGGTGCATCATCTACGAGTTGGCGCCGCCCGCGCGCGTTAAGTTCTGCTAAAGCCGGATTCATGAGGATCGGACGGATCGGAGCGGACTATGCGCGAATCGACGGCGATCGTGCGGAGATCTTTTCCCGAGCGCCGTGGGCAGGCGGCGTGGGGACCGGTCGCTTCGTCCCATTTCGCGACGGCGATCTGCGCGCGCCCGTCGAGCCGTACAAAATCTTGTGCGTCGGACGAAACTACGCGGCGCACGCGAAAGAGCTCGGCAACGAAGTGCCCGCGGAGCCGCTCTTGTTCTTGAAACCGAAGAGCGCGCTCGTCGGTCACGGCGGCTTCGTCGAGCTACCGCCCGAGTCGCAGCGCGTCGAGCACGAAGCGGAGCTCGGCGTCGTGATCGAAAAAACCGCGCGACGCGTCTCGCGCGAGCACGCGCTCGATCACGTCTTTGGTTACACGTGCGTGTGCGACGTGACGGCGCGCGATCTCCAGAAAAAAGATGGGCAGTGGTCGCGCGCAAAAGGCTTCGACACGTTTTGCCCGTGCGGGCCATGGATCGAAACGGATCTCGACCCGCGCGCGCTTCGCGTTCGTTGCATCGTGAACGGCGTCGTGAAGCAAGACGGCTCCACGTCGCAAATGGTGTTCGACGTCGCCGCGCTGATCGAATACGCGAGCCGCGCGATGACGCTCGAGCCCGGCGACTTGCTCGTCACGGGAACGCCCGAAGGTGTCGGCTTGCTCGCGAGCGGAGACACACTCACCGTCGACATCGAGAAGATCGGCGCGCTCACCGTCAAGGTGCGATGAAAGGGATCGTGTGGTGGGGGATCGCCGGCGCGTTCGGCGCGGCGAGCGTCGCGCTCGTCGTCACCGCGAAGACGCCCGGCGCGCAATGCGGCGACGGATTTTTCCCCGTCGGCCACCGATGCTGCGCCGCCGTGAGCGGCGATGGAAAGACGTGCGGCCCTGCGCGCGCGTGTCCCGCGCCGCTCGCGATCGAAAACGGCGAGTGCGTCGCGCCCGACGTCGTCGTCGAGATCCCCGAGACGCGCATCACCGTCGGCCCATCGGATTGGGAAGCGGACGGCGTTGTGCGCCCGCGCGAGATCCACGTGATGCCCTTCGCGATCGACGCGTTCGAGGTCACCGAAGGCCGCATCCACGGCGATCGCGAAGACGTCGCGCTCGACCGCGCGCGCGCCGCGGGAGGGATTTCCCGCGGCGAAATGGTTGCATACTGCACGCATCGCGGCGGCCGCTTGCCGACGGAGGACGAGTGGATCGCAGCGGCCGCGGGAGCGAAGGCGACGCGCTATCCATGGGGCGACACGGGCGCGGTGTGTCGCCGCGCGTCGTGGGGCATGACCGTTGGGCCATGCGCGCACGGCGCGAAAGGTCCGGACACCGCGGGCGCGCACGCCGGCGGTGACAGCGCGCTCGGCGTGCACGATCTCGCGGGCAACGTGGCGGAGTGGGTCGCGAGTGGCGACGGGCGCGGCGTCGTGCTCGGTGGGTCTTATGCGAGCTCGCTCGCGTCCGAGCTGCGCGTTTGGTCGCGCGCGTACGTCGATCCGGAGGCGCACGAGCAGGCCGTCGGTGGCCGTTGCGCGTTCGAGCGGCCGAAAGCACAATAGCCGGCTCAACATGACGGCCGCAGTACTCAGCATCGGCACCGAGCTCTCGCGAGGCGAGCTCGTGAACACCAACGCCACGTGGATCGCTTCGCAGCTCGTCGCGATCGGATTCGAGGTCTTCGAGCATGCCGTCGTCGACGACGATCGCGCGCGCATCATCGCGTCGCTCGAGCGCCTCGCGCGCACGGCGAGCATCATCGTGTGCACCGGCGGTCTCGGCCCGACGACGGACGACCTCACGACCGAATCCGTCGCGAGCGCGCTCAATCAAACGCTCAAGCGCGACGATGCGTCGCTCGAGCACATTCGCCGTCGCTTCGAGAAGCTCGGTCGCACGATGAGCGAGTCGAACGCGAAGCAAGCGGATTTCCCCGAGAGCGCGGAGATCCTCCCGAACCCGATCGGCACGGCGCCTGGATTCTCCGTGCGCATCGGGCGCGCGCTCGCGTTCTTCATGCCGGGCGTGCCGCGCGAGATGATGCGCATGTTCGACGAGCAGGTGACGCCGCGCATCCGCAAGATCGCGCCGAACGACACGTACCAAGTCCACCTTCGCACGTTCGGTTTGCCCGAGAGCGTCGTCGGCGAAAAGCTCGCGGGCATCGAAGCCGCGCACGAAGGCGTGATCATCGGGTATCGCGCGCACTTTCCCGAGATCGAAGTGAAGGTGCTCGCGAAGGCCGCATCGCAACAATCCGCGCGCGAAGCCGCGGAGAAGGCCGCCGGCGAAGTGCGCATGCGGCTCGGCGACGTGATCTACGGCGAATCGGACGACACGTTCGCATCGTCGATCGGTCGCGTGCTTCGGAACAAGAGCCTCACGCTCGCGATCGCGGAGTCGTGCACCGGCGGTCTCGTCGGGAGCATGCTCACGCGCGAGCCTGGTGCGAGCGATTTTCTCTTGCTCGACGCGGTCACGTACGCGAACAGCGCGAAGGCGCGCGTGCTCGGCGTCGACGAAGACGTTCTTCGCGCGCACGGCGCGGTGAGCTCGGAGGTCGCCGCCGCGATGGCGGAGGGCGCGCGTCGCGCGAGCGGATCGGACGTCGCGATCTCGCTCACGGGCGTCGCGGGCCCGACGGGCGGCAGCGAGGACAAACCCGTCGGCACGGTCTACATCGGCGTGACCGGCGCGCGCGGGACCGAAGTGAAGCACCGCGTCTTCCCCGGCGAGCGCCTGCAAATCCAAACGCTCGCCGCGTACGTCGCGCTCCAGCTCCTTCGCAACTACGTCCAGACGACGTGAGTCACATCGCGCGCTGCTTCATCGCGCTCGAGATCGGCGAAGCCGCGCTCGCTGCGTGCGCGGACGCGCAGCGGCTCATGGACGGTGAAATCCTGCGAAAAACAGCCGCGGAATCGTTGCATCTTACAATCAAATTTCTCGGCGACGTGGACGTGGACGCCGTCGCCAAACCGATCTTCGGCGCGCTCATTCGCGAGCCGATCGATCTCGGCGCGGGACGCATCAGCGGATTCCCATCGATCGATCGCGCGCGCATCGCGATCCTCTCGTGCGAGGGCGACGCGAACCTGCGCGCGCTCGCGTCACGCGCCGACGACGAAGCGTTCGCCCGCGGCATCGCGCGCGACGGACGCGACTACCACGCGCACGTCACGCTCGCGCGCTCGAAGAAAGACGTCGACCTCCGAAAGATCGCAGCGCGCTTCGCGCCGCGCCCGCTCGGCGCCGCGACGCGCCTCACGCTCTTCGAGAGCGCCAACGGAAAATACGTTCAGATCGATTCGAAGTAGCGCGCGAGCTCCCACTCCGTCACCGCTTTTTCGTACTGGCGAACTTCCCAGTCGCGCGTGCGCGCGTAGTGATCGACGAACGCCGCGTCGAGGACGCGCGGTGCTTCCGCGCATCGCGAGAGGCGATCGGTCGCTTCGCGCAACGTGCGCGGAAGACGTAGCGGCGACGTTTGATAATCCGCGGACGCATCGCCGTGTGACCCGGGCGGAGGCTCGGCTTCGTTTTCGATCCCCCAAAGCCCGCCGCCGAGCGCCGCGGCGATCGCGATGTACGGATTGATGTCGGCGGCGGTTTGCCTGTACTCGAGCCGCGTCGACTTCGCGTCGGCCGGGATCACGCGCACCGCGCACGTTCGATTCTCGACGCCCCAGCTCGCCGTGAGCGGGGCCCACACGCCCGGCACGTAACGCTTGTAGCTGTTCACCGTCGGCGAGAAGAACGCGGTGATCGTCGGCATGAGCGAAATCTGTCCGCCGAGATAGTGCCGCGCGATCTTCGAGAGCTTGTGCTCGCCTTTCGCGTCGAAGAACACATTCGTCTTGTGATCGAGCGACCACAGCGACTGATGCAAGTGTCCGCTCGACCCTGGAAGCTCCGCGTTCCACTTCGCCATGAACGTGACGCTGAGGCCGCGCCGCGCGCAGAGCTGTTTCATTCCCGTCTTGAAGAGCGAGGCTTTGTCGGCCATCGCGAGCGCGTCGTCGTAACGAATCGCGACCTCGTACACGCCGGGTCCCGTCTCGGTGTGCAGCGCTTCGATCGGAATGCCGAACGCGTCCATCTCGTCGAGGATCGCGTGACAGAGCTCGCTATTCTGACCTTCGCGCAGCCACGAGTAACCGAACATGCCGGGCGTGAGCGTCTCGAGGTTGCGAAAGCCTTTTTGCCGGAGCGACTGCGGCGACTCTTTGAAGACGAAGAACTCGAACTCGACGGCGAACGTCGCCGCGTAGCCGCGCTCTTTCGCGCGCGCGATGACGCGCTTCAACTGCGAGCGCGGGCACGCCGGGTGCGGCGAGCCGTCTTGGTTGACGAAGTCGACGAGGAACGCGGCGGTGTCGGGCTCCCACGGAATGATGCGAAACGTGTCGAGATCGACGCGCGCGTGCGCATCGGGATAACCAGAGTGCCACCCGGTGACCTTCGCGTTGTCGTAGAGGATGTCGCCGATGTCCCAACCGAAGATGACGTCGCAGAAACCGAATCCGCCTTCGGCCATGCTCCAGAATTTTTCCGGCGACACGTACTTGCCGCGCAAGACGCCATCGACGTCGAATCCACCGACTTTGACGCGGCGGATGCTGTGACGTTCGAACGCAGCGCGAAGCTCGACGAGATCCATGAGTCGAACGTACAGTAAGCCCCCGAGATGTTCGATCCGAACGCAGCCGCAGAGCACGACGCAGGAATTTATGGGCTTCCGTACACGCCGGACGAATCGCGCGTGGTGCTCCTTCCCGTGCCGTGGGACGCGACGACGTCGTATCGCGCGGGCACGAGCAAAGGTCCGCGCGCCATCTTCGACGCATCGATGCAAGTGGATCTCTTCGATGCCGAAGTCGGCAAGGCGTACGAGCGCGGCATCGCGATGCTGCCCGAATCGAGCGAGCTTCGCGCGTGGAACGAAGAGGCGCGCGCGGCGGCCGAGGAAGTGATCGAAGCGGGCGGGCGCGTCGCGGGAAACGCGGAGCTCGAGAAGGCGCTCGCGCGCGTGAACGAGCTATCGGAGCGCGTGAACGAAGTCGTTCATCTCGAGACGAAGCGCCTCCTCGGACAAGGTCGCATCGCGGCGGTCGTCGGCGGAGATCACGCGTCGCCGTACGGTGCGATCCGCGCGTACGCGGAGAAATTTCCCGGCCTCGGGATCTTGCACGTCGATGCGCACGCCGATCTCCGCCGCGCGTACGAAGGCTTCACGTATTCGCACGCGTCGATCATGGAGAACGTCATGCGCATCGACGGCGTCGCGCGCATCGTGCAAGTCGGCATTCGCGATTTTGCCGAAGAGGAATTCGATCGCATCGCGGCGAGCGGCGGGCGCGTGCGGACGTTCTTCGACGTGCAGCTCGCGGCGGCGCGCATGAAGGGCGCGCTCGACGAGTCGTTCCAGCAAATCGTGAACGCGCTCCCCGAGGCCGTCTACGTTTCGTTCGACATCGACGGCCTCGATCCTTCGCTCTGTCCGCACACGGGAACGCCCGTGCCGGGAGGTCTCGCGTTTCACGAGGCGAGCGCGCTGCTCGGCGCCGTCGCGAAGAGCGGACGGCGCATCGTCGGGTTCGACTTGAACGAGGTCGCGCCCGGCCCCGACGACGACGAGTGGGACGCGAACGTCGGCGCGCGAATGCTCTACAAGCTCATCGGCTGGACGCTCACATCTCAGCGCTTGATCGATCCGCCGCGTCTTTGACCTCTTCGCGATCGGTGACGGGATCGCCGTCTTCGAAGCACGTGGCGATGTGCGCGAGTCGCGCGTCGAGCACGGCGCCGACGCGCGCCGCGACGTCTTCGTGACCATTCGCGCGCAAGTGCGCTTGTGCGGCGCGAATGGCGAACCACGTGAACGCTTCGTCGTGTGGGACGGCGCGATACGCGTCGATGAACGATTTCGCCGCATCCTCGATCGCGTGAACCTCGTTCAGCCCGGCGACGCAATACAAGAGGAGGGCGAGCTCCGCGGTGATGTGCCACAAGTCGCGTCGCGTGAGCGCCTCTTCGAGACGCGGCATCGTGCGCGCGCGGGCCGACGCGTAGTATCCGCGAATGGCGTCGATGCACGCGCCGACGCGCTCGGCGTCCGACCGCAGCTGCCGGTCATCGAGCTCTTCGGCGAACTGGCGCACGCGCTTCTCCGCCTTGAGGGCGTCGTCGATGCGGAGCGCGGCGCAATACATCTCGCCGGCCGTCGCTTGGATCACCGAGCAGTAGTGGCGATCGTCGCTCGTCTCCGCGGCCACGACGGCGAGCGCTTGGTGCTCGAGCGCGCTCTCGAGATCGCAACGCATCGACGCGATCTCGGAGAGCCGGTGATGCGCGCGCGCCCGCGCTGTGGGATCCGTGGCGATGGGCACGATGAGCTTCACGTAACGCTCTGCCTCGGCGAAGTTGTCTTGATAGAAGTGCGTGCTCGAGAGATCGAAGAGCACGAAGTAAACGTCGTCGGAGCCGATCGCTTCGAGAATCGCGAGGGCGCGCTCGAGGTGGATGCGTGCTCTCGGGTAATCGAGCGCGAAGTACCAGCGGATGCCGCGCACGCGTTCGAGGAGCGCGCGATGCAAATGCATTTCGGGAAGCGCGTCGGCCTCGTTCCACGTCGAGAGCAGCTGGAGGGCGCGATCGGCGGCGTCGAACATGTTCGCTCGCGAAAGAGCACGGATCGTTTGCGAGGCGCAGTCGGCGGCTGCGGCGCGATCGCCGCCGGAGCGGTAGAGCATCGCCGTCGCGAGGCCCGTGTCGATGTTGCGGCGTCCATGCGCTTGGGCGAGCGCGTCCGCCGTGCGACAGAAAATATCCGCGGCGTCCGCGCGCATCGCGCACCGCTCGACGATCACGTCGAGGAACATGCGATGCTCGAATCGATACGAGCCGCGCCCATCGACGCGCAAGAGGCCCGACAAAAGCGCGCGATCGAGCACGCGATCGACGTGACCCTTCAGGCCGACGCAAGAGCGGAGGACGCGCTCCTCGAATCGAAGCCCGAGAAGCGCCGCATGACACAAGACGCGCTCCGCGTGCTCCATGTCCGACCCGAACGCATCGAGCAGGCGCATGATGCGCCGACCGAGCACCGACGCGCGCGCGCGCGCGACGAGATCGTCGATCTGCGATCCCGCGCGCAGCGCATACGCGCCGCCGACGGGGACGAGGAGACCTTCGTCGATCCAAGCGCGCACCGCTTCGACGAGCACGAGCGTGGGCTCGTCGATCGCCGCGCCGAGCTCGGCGGCGACGTTCGGCACGACGGGACCTGCCGCTTCGAAGAGCGCGACGCGATCGCTCGCGGAGAGCGGCGGGAGCATCTCGAACGCGGCGCCCGCGCGAGCGAGCTTGAGGAGCCATGCGCGCGTCGCGGGGTGCTCGGCGGTTCCGCTGCGGAGCGTTCCCACGACGACCGCGCGCGCGCGATTCTCTTCGAGCAAGCGAACCATGAGCTCCATCGCGCCGTCGCGCGACCACGCGACGTCGTCGAGCCACAAATAAACCGGGTGAATGCGCGAGGCGGCGAGCACGCACATCGCGCCGATCTCGCCCACCGTCGCGAGGTCCGCGTGTCTCGTGCTCTGCGAGAGCCATTCGTGCATGCGCGCGAAGTCGACGTCCGGTTGCGGCACGCGCGTGAGCCATCGCCACGGGCCGGCGAGCGTGTCCGCGAGCGTCGCGACTGGCGCGCCGAGCAAGCGGATCATTCCCGCGCGCAGCCCGACCTGTGCGTTCGCGATCGTTTCGTCGAAGCTCGCGGCTGCGCCGACCATCGTCCCTTCGCGCTCGACCTCTGCGAAGCCGTGACGAAGAAGACGCGTCTTTCCCTCGCCCGCGCGTCCCGACACGATCATGCCGCGGACGCCGCCGAGGCTCGTCACCTCGCGCACGAGCGCGCGAAGCTTTTCCGTCTGCGCGCTTCGCCCGAGGAGCGGCAGCGGGCGCAATCGATGAAGCGCGACCTCGGGCGCCGTTCCCGCGATGCACGGAAGCGAGAACGGCAAGCTGCGCGTGCTCCCACCCGAGAGCGGCAACTGCTCCGATGACGTGATCGTCGGCGCGTTCACGAGCGGAGTCTCGACCCACGTACGCACCGACGACGCCGCGACCGCGTCGCCATCGAGCGCATCGTCCGGAGCGCGCGCGGCGATCGCATCGAGCGCGCTCTTCACGCGCGCCGCGAACCGCGGGCGCATGCGCGGGTCGGGCGTGAGCAAATCCATCACGAGCGACGAGAGCTCGGGCGAGACGATGAGCCCGCGCCGCGGCACGAACGGCTGCACGTGATGAAGCTTTCGCGCGAGCATGTCGGCGAGCGTCCCCTCCGACGCATACGGCTCGCGTCCGCTGAGGAGCTCGTAGAGCATCACGCCGAGCGCGTAGAGATCCGTCGGCGGCGAGATCGACTCGAGATCGACGAGCTGCTCCGGCGCCATGTAGTACGGCGTCCCTTGCACGCCGCGTCGCTCCGACTTGCGCAGCGGATCGATCACGTGCGCGATGCCGAAGTCCGTGATCTTCACCCGGCCGGCGGCGGTGAGGAGGACGTTGCCGGGTTTCAAATCGCCGTGAACGATTCCTTGCGCGTGCGCGGTCGCGAGCGCATCCGTGATTTCCGACGCGGCGCGAAGAACCGTCGCGAGCCCCGGAAACGCGGAGCCCCACGACTCGATGCTCGATCCGCGCACGAGCTCCATCACGAGGAACATCCGACCTTGATCGTCTCGTCCGACATCCACGAGCTCGACGATCCCTGGATGCGCGAGCTGCGCGGCCGCCGCCGCTTCATCGACGAGAAGGCGCTGCGACGCAGGGCTTCCGTGCTCGGTGCGGAGCGTCTTGATCGCGACGACGCGCCCAGTCGGATGATGGACGGCCTCGTACACGCGCCCCACGCCGCCCTCGCCGAGCTGACGCGTCACTTCGTAATTGGCTTGCGTGCTCGCGGCGGACATCGCGGATCGTTCGACGAAGGCGAAGCTTAGATGTTCTCTCTAATAACGCCCAGAGAGGTCCGCCACGTCCACCGGGCCGTGGGACTTGGCGAGCCGCTGCGCGAGCTCGATTCCCGTGGGATCGAGCGGCGCCGCGCGCCTCAGCTCGGCCGTGGTCGCATCCGCCCATTCGCGCTCGCCGCTCGCGGCAGCGCCAAGCGCGCGCGCGCGCAAGAGATCGCGCGTCGCGAGCGCGAGGAGCGCGTCGTCGTCGTGCACCGCGAGCGGCGCGAACGCCTTCAGACGATCGCTCGGACCGCGCGGCTCGACGAAGTAGTGGTCGAACGATCCTTCCGGCACGAGGTGCCGCGCAAAACGTTTGTCCCACCTCGGATCGAACGCGACGAGCGTCGGCCTCGCGGCCGCGAGCTGCGAGAGCGAAAACTCCTCGGGCGCGCCATAGAGCGCGAGATCGCGCACGAGCGGCGACGCGAGCGGTTCGTGAGCGATCACCGCGCTCGTCGTGTGTGCGCCGAGACCGTAGGTGGGAATCACGAGCACGTCCTCCGCGAGCGCGTGGCTCGCGCGCGCCGCGCGCGATCGCAAGAAGAGTCGCGCCGTCGGAACGAGGAGCACCGCGCCGTGCGGGATGTCTCCGAAGACGCGCGCGTTCCATCGCGCGGTCGCGCTCGCGTCTCGCTTCGACATCGCGAGCGACGCGTCATCGAGCACGCGCACCGGCACCGCGAGCTCGAGCAGCACGATCATCGCCGCGCTCGCACGCGCGAGCGGAATCTTCGCGCGCGCGACCGCGCTCACGATCGCGGCCATCCCACACGCGGCGAGAATCGAGAGCGCGGCGAGCGCGGCGAGAAGCGCGCCGCTGAAACGCGCGGGCCCCGCGGGCGCGCCGAGCGCACACACGACGGCGCCGCCGATCGCGATGGCTCCTAGGCTCGCGGCGGCCGCGCGCGTGACGCGCGAGCGCAAACCGACGAACGCACCGATCGCCGCGAACGCGAGCGCGATCGCGCCGAGCTCGCGCGATGCGACCGTGAACGCAGCGCCGCGCGCCGACGCCACGCCTTCGCCCCAAAGCGACGCAAGCGCGGACGAGTCGAGCGACATCTCCGGCGCGCCATCGCGTCGCGCCGCCATCCACGCGATCGGAATCGCCCCCGTCGCGATCGCGATCAAGGAGAGCGCGCGAGGCTTCGTTCGCGTCACGGCGAAGAGCGCCACCATGCCTGCGATCGCACACGTCGCAATCGCCGCGTCGTACGTCGCCGCGAGCCCGACGAGCGCGAACACCGCCGCGGCGGGTGCGCCTTCCATCGCCAGCGCGAGCGGACCGATCACGAGGAGCGCGCCGAGCGCGTTGCCGGACACGAGCACTGCTTCGCGCTGCGCGGGAAACGTCGTCGTCGCGAGCGCCGCGGCGACGACCGCGAGCACGAGACCGAGCACGGAAGGCATCGCGCCGCGCACGAGGCGACGCGCGATCACGAACGTCGCGAAACCGAGGAGCGCCGCGCACGCGATCGGAGCTCTCGCAGGCAAGAGCGCGTCGAGCCCGTGGAGGAGCCCCGTGTATCCACGACCGAGCACGCGCACGACGCCTTCGTCGCATGCGGCTTCGATCCCATCGCTGCGACGCGCGTGCACGATGGCGAGCGCGAGCGGAATCACCGCTGCGAGCGCGCCGAACGCGAAGTCGATCAACTTGGCCGTCGCGCGCGATCCCACTCCGCGCGATTACCGCACCGAAGCCCAATGGGCCCACATTTCCGTCCGAAATGGGGCTACATTCCCGTCCCCATTCCATGGCCAGATTCATCGACGAGCTGAAACGAACGCACCACTGCGGCGAGCTCCGCGCGGGCGACGCGAACAAAGAAGTCGTCCTCTTCGGCTGGGTCGCGAGCTACCGCGATCACGGCGGCTGCGTGTTCGTCGATTTGCGCGACCGTGAAGGCATCACGCAGCTCGTCTTCGATCCCGAGCTCTCCGGTCACGGGGACCTGCCGCGCGCCTCTCACGATCTCGCGCAACACCTTCGGAGCGAGTGGGTCATCGGCGTGCGCGGCACGGTGCTCAGCCGCGGCACGAACAAGAACCCGCGCCTCGCGACGGGCGAGATCGAAATCCACGCGATCGAGCTCACGGTCTTCAACAAGGCAGACACGCCGCCATTCGAGGTGAAAGACGATCTCGAAACGTCCGAAGAGAAGCGCCTCCAATATCGCTACCTCGATCTCCGCCGCGCACCGCTCCAGCGCACGCTGCGCGTTCGTCACCGCATCCATCAAGTCACGCGTCGCTACTTCGACGATCACGGCTTCCTCGAGCTCGAGACGCCCGTCATGGTGAAGTACACGCCCGGCGGCGCGCGCAACTTCCTCGTCCCGAGCCGCATGAACGCGGGAAAATTCTTCGCGCTCGCCGAGAGCCCGCAGCTCTTCAAGCAGCTCTACATGGTCGCGGGCTTCGACAAATATTTTCAGATCGTCAAATGCTTCCGCGACGAAGATCTCCGCCTCGATCGCCAGCCCGAGTTCACGCAGATCGACGTCGAGATGAGCTTCGTCTCGCAAGACGACGTCTTCCGCGCGATGGAGGGTTTGATCTTCGCCGTGTGGAAGGAAGTCCTCGGCGTCGACCTCCACGAAAAATATCCAAGCGGAAGATTTCCGCAGATGCCCTTCGAAGAGTCGATGGGCAAATACGGAAACGACAAGCCCGACATGCGCTTCGCGTTCCCGCACACCGACGTGACCGATCTCGTCATCGATCACGGCGGCGGCGCGGTGCCGTTCTTGAAAGACATCGCCGAGAAATTCCAGAGCGGTCGATATCGCCGCGACCTGCCGGCCGAGATCGTGAAAGCGCTCCGCATCCCCGCCGAGTACGCGACGAAGCTCTCGCGCACCGAGGTCGACAAGCTCGAGGACTACGTGAAGGGCATGGGCGCGAAGGGGCTCGCGCGCGCCAAGGTCGACGCCGCGGGAAACTGGGCGCAGTCACCGCTTCAAAAGACCATTTCAGTCGAGCTTCGCACCGCCATCAATGCGAAGATCGGCGCAAAAGAAAACGATCTTCTATTCTTCCAGTTCGGAAAAGAAAGCACCGTTCAAACCGTGCTCGCGAACTTGCGCGTTCATCTCGCGAAGAAGCTCGGTTTGATTCCCGAGAGCGGACACGGCGGGAAATTCGAGTTCTTGTGGGTCGTGAACCCACCGCTCTTCGAGTACGACGACGATCGCCGCGCGTGGGTCGCCGCGCACCACGCGTTCACGCGCCCGCACGACGAGTGCGTCGATCTCCTCGAAACGGATCCGGGCAAGGTGCTCTGTCATCGCTACGACCTCGTGCTCAACGGGTTCGAAATCGGCGGCGGGTCGATTCGTCTTCACGATCCGAACGTGCAAGCGAAGGTGTTTCGCGCGCTCGGCATTTCGGACGAAGACGCGCGCGCGAAATTCGGGTTCTTGCTCGACGCGCTTCGTTACGGCGCGCCGCCGCACGGCGGCATCGCGGTCGGCATGGATCGCCTCGCGATGCTCCTCTCGGGCGCCGAGTCGCTCCGCGACGTGATCCCGTACCCGAAGACGCAAAAAGGAACGGACCTCATGACCGACGCGCCGAGCGAGGTCACGAACGAGCAGCTCGCCGAGGTGTTCATTCGCGTCATCAAGCCCGAGAAACCCGAGCAGAAGTCGTGAAGCGTTTCGTCGTGCTCGCGCTCGTCCTCGCGTGCGACGACGGCAGCTTCTACGCATACGTCGGCAACGAGTACGACCCTTCGCGCAACTGCATGGATCCATCCTCGGCGCTCGACGTGTTCACCGGGTCGGATCCAGGCGCGGGCTGCGCGGTGACGTGTTTGACCGCGCCCGACTTCGACGGAGGCGTTCACGTTTACGTCTCGACCGAATGCGGTCCGACGCCGCCCGGCGCGGATGTCTCGGGAACGAACGCTCTTTGCACGCCCGCGCTCGGCGCGTTCGGTCGCGATGATCTCTGCCTCGACGGCGGTGGCTCTACGAATCCACCCGATGCGAGTCCAACCGATGCGATGCTTTTTGACGCAGGTGGCGACGTAAATACGGACTGAGCCATGGAAAATCACGTGGCGGTGGAACCACACAAGCGGTAGAAAGAACGCGGCCCTTCCGCGGCCATAGCGCGCTGCCCCCCCTCGCGCGCGTGGTGCGGAGGGGCCATTTCATTTTCGACGGAGCGCGCGCAGCACTTCGAGCGGACTGAATCCGAGCACCGACGCGATGTCTTTGTCCGTCGCGTCGCCCATGCGTTTGCGGAGCGCTGCGCCCACACTCGACAAGACCGGTTCGAACATCGCGAGGGGCGAGAGCGGCGCGACGGAGCGAACGGTGTCCCATGCGTAGCGCGCGCTGTCGACGCCGAGCGCGACGCCGATCGCGAGCGTCATCGGCGAGAGCACGACGTCGCGCACCGCGACCGCGCGACTCCACGCGCCGGGTCGCGCGTCGAGCTGCAGCTGAACGAGCGTGTCGACCTCGCCGAAGCAACCGAGCGCGAGCGGCGCCCATTTGTCTTCGATCGCGGCGACGAGATGGCGCACGTCGCGTCGCCACTCGCCCGAGAGAAGCCCCATCGCGGGACGAATCTCGTCCGGCCCGCCGATCAAATCGAAGCCGCGCTCGCCGCGGCGAATCACGATGGCCGTGTAGAGCTCGCCCTCTTTGAATACGCCGAGCGCGATCGCTTGGCCGGGTTTGCACAATGCATCGATCGTGCGCCTCACCATCGCGGGCGTCGGCGCAGGAATGTTCTTGAGGCGTCGCGGCCAACCTTCGATGCGACCTTCTTGCATGAGCTCGCGCACGATCTCGACGAGGCCGAGCGACTGCGCGACGAGATCATCGGTGCGGTTCGCGCGCGCGCCGAAGCGCTCCATCACTTCATCGAGCGCGCCGACCTCGGCCGCGACAATCCAGCTCGCTTGCTCCGCCTCCGCGATCGCCGCGAACGATTCGGCGCGCTGCGCTTCGTTCGCCTCGGGCCATGACTCGAGCGTGCCGCGTCGTTCGAGGCGGCCGCGTTTCGTGTGGAGCGCTTTGCGAACGCGACCGCCTTCGTGAATCACGAAGAGCCCGCCTTGATCCACTTCGCGCGGCTCGCGCGACTTGAACAGCGAGACGAAACGCATCCAATCCTCGGCCGTGAAGCCTTCGAGGCGGACATCGGGCGCGAGCATTCGCGCGAGGGTAACATGCCGCGCAATGTCGTTACTGACGGCCGAAGCGATCTTCGCGCAGTTCCTCCTGCCGCTTTATCCGCCGGGCGATCTCGACGAGATGCGGCGCACGGACGCGAACCCGGGAAACAACCCGAGCATCGCCGCGCACATCGACGAAGTCGCCGACGTGTTCGTCGCGATGCACGCGCGCGTCCTCGGTTTGCGTTCCGGGCGCGATCTGAATCTCGACTTCACGGATGCGAGCATGCACAGGCTCGGCGCGGCGCTCGATCGAAAGGCGCGCGACGCGCTCATGCGCGAAGGCGAGCCCGGAACGCCGGAGAGCGCGCTCTTCAACGTGATCGTGCATGGCGCGGCGTACGTCGGCGCGTGCGTCGTGCGATCGCACGGCGGCGCGTGGCTCGTGCGGCGTCCGCTTTGGGAGAGTCGCGTGAAGCTCGCGTCGCACGCGGGCGAGGCGGAGCTCGCGCCGCTCTCGTGGTGGCTGCGCGCGATGTCCGACGATGCGTTCGACGACGCGGGCGCCGTGCGCGCGGGTCTCGCCGAGAGGTATCGCGCCTACGTGGAGGTTCCGACTGCGCGCCCCGACACGCTCGCTCCGATCACGCCCGACGCGCGCAAGCTCCCGCGCCTCCGCGGCGCGCAGTCGGCAGGGGGCGGCGTTCGGTATGATGTATTCTACAAGTATTTGAAGGCGCATTTACCCGAGCTTCGCGACATCGGCGCCGACTTCCCGTCACCCGAGCGCTTCGAGGCGTATCGCTTCGCGTGGCTCGACTTCGTGCTCGTCGGCGGTGGACGCATGCTCGTCGTCGCGGGTTTGGGCGAGGGCGGGCTGCACGCGTTCTGGCTCGACCGCGGCGGCTTTTTGAAGAGCGCGCTCTTCGCGGCGGACGCGATGCCCGAGCCGATCGTGCGCACCGACGGCGACAAGATCGCATTCGTCACGTCCCAAGGCGGCGAGCCGCGCGTCCACGAGATGCTTTATTGGGGTCCGTGACTCGAAGCTCACTTGAACTGAGCTGCCTCGCTCCGACGTCTCGACCGACAAGCGGAAGCGAGACGAAACCGGCGAGGCCGGCACAGGACATTCACCAGACTTCGAGTACGCCAAGCTTCACCCGCAATGATCGGCTGGCGAAGGTCCAGCGGCGGCCCGGCCGCGCAGTCCACGCTGCCGCACGTCGACCATCACGTCTCGTGCGAGTCGGATCCGGTGCAAGTGACTTTTGCGTTAATGCAAAATGGCGAACGCGCCTTCGTGGACGACGACGCGTCCCTCGGGCTCGCGGCGTAGCGCGATCACTTCGCCGCGCTCGCATCCCAGCGTGATCGCGGACGACGACGACGACACGATCCATTGCACGCGCGGTAGCGCGATCTTCAAGAGCGCGGGCAGGTGACGCACGAGCGACGTCTCTTGTTGCGTCTCGAGATCGTCGACGACGATCACGCCTTCACGTTGACGGATCGGTTTGTCCGACGACGGCGACGCGCCGTAGAGGACGCGGATCGAGAGCGCCATGATCGCGAGCAAGTGACGCGCGCCGCGCGGGAGCTCTTCGAAGATCGCGTCGCGCCCTTCGAACGCAAAGCGCGGCTCGAACGTTCGCGCGTCGATCCCCTCGTAGTCCGCGCGATACGGCGCGAGCACGATTTGCGCCGCTTCGCGGAGCGCGCGATCGAGCTCGCCGAGATCGCCTTCGCCATGTTCGAGCGAGCTCGCGATCGCGGCGAACGAGAGCACTTGCTTCGTCTCGCGCGTGAGGTCGGCGCGCGTCGCGTCGTCGAACGAGGTCGCCGCGCGCACGTCGTAGCGAAGCACGGTGCGCTCGGGCGACGCGAGCAAGACGGGCGTGCGCGAGAACCAGCGCGCTCCCGAGAACGCGGCGAACGCGTAACCGCCGTGCTCTTGTGCGCGCCGATCGAAGAGCGCCTGCTCGCGCCGCTTGAGCGCGGCCTCGCCGTCCTCGCCTTCGACGCGCGGCGTATTGGGGCTGACGACGCGAAGCGGATGCGGGCGCTCGGGATCGTCGTCGCCGAGCATCCAGTCGGAGATCACGAACGGGATCTCGCGCGGCTCGTCTTCGGCGCGTCGCCTGGGCACGATCGGCATCGCGTGGCCGGGGCGCGTGCTCGCGATCGCCGAGAGGATCGTCGTCTTGCCGACGCCGTCGCCGCCGAAGAGAACCGTGAGCGCGCGTGGCTCGGTCGCGTCGAACGCAATCTTCACGTTGGACAGCGCGCCGAGTCCAAAGAGCTCGATCGACCCAAGCCGCATGCACTCAGGGTAACGCGTGTTACATCTAGAGGCACTGCATGAAGGCCATCGCGCGCGAAGACAGCGTATCCACCGCTTTGTATGCCGTCGCCGGCGCTCTTCTCATCGTCGGGTTGCTCGCGGCGTTCGCGTGGTTGCCGCGCCTCATCCACTCGCACGACACCGAGGTCGGCGGCGCAGCTCCTCCGATGAAGGTGCCGCTCATCGCAAACGCCGAAGGTCTCGTCGAGATGAACGTCGCGCCCGGCGCGCCCGCGCTCCCACCGACGACGGTCTCGATGGACGATCTCAAAGGCCACGCCGTGCTCCTCGATTTTTGGGCGACGTGGTGCGGGCCGTGCAAAGCGATGGCGCCCGTCGTCGATCGCGTGTCGACGCGCTTCAAGAGCCGCGGTCTCGTCGTCATCGGCGTGAACACGAGCGACGAAGAAGGACTCGGCGCGATGTGGGCGAAGGATCACCACCTCGGTTATCCGATCGCGTTCGACGACGGGAACAAGGTCGCGCGCACGTACGGCGTCGATGTTCTTCCGACGCTCGTCGTGATCTCGAAGGCCGGCAAAGTCATCGGGCGACGCTCGGGCGTCACGCCCGCCGACGAGCTCGAGCGCCTCGTCAATGATGCGCTTTGACGCTCTTCCGCATCGGTAGGAAAAATCGCGCGCCGTTCACGTCGTTGACGCCGCAATAGAGATCCGCGTCGAACGTCTCTTGGAGTCTCTTGTACGTGAGGACTTCTTCGACCGTGCCGATCGCGACGAGCTTGCCGCTCTTGAGCAGCGCGATGCGCGAGGCGTACTGCGCGGCCGCGTTGATGTCGTGCATCGTGAGCACGATCGCCATCGATTGTTTCTCCGCGAGATCGCACAGCAGGTCGTAGAGCGCGAGCGCGTGGCGCACGTCGAGGAACGCGCCGGGCTCGTCGAGCAGGAGCACCTTCGGTGATTGGGCGAGCGCGCGCGCGATCGAGACGCGCTTCTGCTCGCCGCCGCTCAGCGCGTCGATGCGCCGGGACGCGAACGCATCGAGCTCGAGCGCGCGCATCGCGTCGTTCACCGCGCGCTCGTCGGCTTCGGTCGCGTTCATCCAGCTCCCCTGATGCGGCGCGCGCCCCATCATCACGACGTCGCGGACGGTGAACCCGAATGCCACGTCCGACGTCTGCGTCACGAACGCCACGCTCCGAGCGAGCTCCCTCCGATCCATCGTCGCGACGTCTTCACCGCCGAGCCGAATGCGGCCGCTTGCAGCACCCATCGCCCCGCACATGGCACGAAGCAGGGTCGATTTTCCGGCGCCGTTCGGCCCGAGCACCGCGACCATCTCGCCCGCCGCCACCGCCAGCGTGACGCCATCGAGGGCGGGTTCGGCACTGCCGTACCGAACCGTGACGGCTTCGAGCGCAATCATCCTTTCCTTCCGCCTTGGCACGTCGCATCATAGCGTCAGGAAGAGGCGACCGCGGTGGATGCGAAACCCGAAATCACGTCGAGCGCGTCTGCGCCCAAGCGCATCATCAAGCGGTACTCGAACCGCAAGCTCTACGACACCAAAGACAGCCGCTACGTGACGCTGCTCCAAATCGCCGAGATGGTGCGCGGCGGTGAGGAAGTGCAGATCATCGACAACAACTCGAAGGAAGATCTCACCGAGGTCACGCTCGCGCAGATCATCTACGAGGAAAAAAAGGCGAACAGCCGCGCGGTGCCGCTGCAGACGCTCAAAGATTTGATCCACACGCGCACGGAAAAAGTCCTCTCGGATTTGCGCGAAGGTCCCATCGGCCGCCTCATCCCCGGTGGAAAAGAAAAGCCGGTCGAAGAGCCGCCGCCCGAGCCCACCCCCTCCAAGCCTGGTTTGGTCGAGCAAGCCCGTGGGACTTTCGAGGAGTGGCAGCAGAAAATTGACGAAAGGATCAGGACACTCCTGCCATCTTCGTCACCTTGGCAACAGCTCGAGGCCGAAGTGAAGCGCCTGAACGCGCGTATCGATGACCTCGAAAAGAAGCTGAAATCCGCCAAAAATCGCGAGGAATAAACGCACCCTAGGCGTGTTGACTTCATGACGGCACGAACCATGCTCCTCGTGTCCGACTCATGAACTCCTTCGACAGCTCACCCCGCCCCGATAACTTCCTCGACGAGTGCATGTCGCACATGGACGCCCTCTACGGCGTCGCGTGCAGGCTCACGCGCAACCCGACGGAAGCGGAGGACCTCGTGCAAGACGCGCTCGTCAAAGCGATGCGCGCGCGCGATCAGTTCCAAGCGGGGACGAACCTCAAGGCGTGGCTGTTCCGAATTCTCACGAACACGTTCATCAACAAGTATCGCCGCGGCGGTCTCGAGCGCTCCGTGCTCGACGGGCCCGACGCAGATCCGCTCGCGGACGGTTGGGTGAGCGCGTCGACGATGCGCCAGCTCCGCGACCCGGAGCAGATCGCCCTTTTGCCGATCGTCGAAGGCGAAGTGCGCAAGGCGCTCGACGCGCTGCCTCCCGAGTTTCGCCTCGCCGTCGTTCTTTGTGACGTGGAGGAGTTTTCGTACGAAGAAATCGCCGATATCATGGGATGTCCCATCGGCACGGTCATGAGTCGCTTGCATCGAGGTCGTAAGCTCTTGCAGAAATCGCTGTACTCCCACGCGCTCGCGATGGGCATCGTCAAAGGTGAGGACGTGGTCGGCGCGCGTGGCGCGAAGGCCGGTCCCGCGTCGCTCGAAGCGTATCGTGCGCGTAAACGAGGAGCGGCATGACCGCACGTCCATGTCCTGAATTCGGGCCGCTCCTCGGTCCGTTCGGCGACGGCGAGCTCGAGCCGTCGAAGATGGTGGAGGTCGACGAGCACGTCGAGCACTGCGAGGGTTGTCGCGAGCGAGTTCTTCTCGACGAGGCGACGCGCCACTCGATGAAGCAAATGGCGAAGCAGGCCGCACCGGAAGATTTTCGCGCGCGCGTTCAAGCGGCGATGGTCGCGGAGAACACGCGCGTGCTCGCACGCGAAAAAGCGAGCGGTCGCAACAGCTCATGGCGCACGGTGGTTCCGCTCGCGACGGCGGCGGCGTTCGCGCTCGCGTGGGGAGCGATGTCACGCGGGCCCATCGCGCACACGACGGCGGGCGACAACATGCGCATGGGTTTGGGTGAAGACTTTTTGAGCGAGCTCGTCGCCGAGCACTCGCGTCCGCTTCCACCCGAGCGAACCGATCCGAACAAAGTCGGCGAGCTCGGACAATACGTCGGCGTGCCGGTTCACGCGGGCACGCTGCATCGTCAAAACGCGCACTTCGTCGGCGGACGGGTTCTGCCGGTTCGGCAAGAGCGCGCAGCGATGCTGCAGTACGAGATTCAACAAGGCGGCGAGACGCGGCGCGTGAGCGTGTTCGTGTTCGATCCGCGCCGCATCCAAGTCAGCGGCGACGATTTGACGGCGCGCCCGGTGGGCACGTCGGAAGTTCGCGTCGGTCACGCGAACGGTTACTCCGTCGCGGTCACGCAGCACGAAGGCGTGGGTTACGCGCTCGCGTCCGACATGGACGAAGAGAACACCGCGGAGCTCGCGGTGGCCACGACGCCCGACACGCATTAATCGTCGACGACGAGAAACTCGTAGAGCATCCGCGGCCCAACGACCGCGTCGAACGCGGCGCGCACGGTGAGACAAGCCTTCTCGACGTAAAGCTGACGCCGGTCGCTGTACCCGAACGCGCGCGTCACGTCGCGGTCGACTTCCATCTCGATGATGAACATCGTTTCCCAAGCATCTTGCCCCGACGCCGTGAGGGTCACGGTGCGCCCGAGGCGCGGCGCGAAGCGCGAACGCTCGACGAACCCCAGGCGCTCCATGATCGCGAGAATCTCGCTGAGCGACGACTTCGCGACGCCGAGCGCTTCGCACATCGCCTTCTGCACCATTTTTCCGCCGCGCTTCACGAGCAGATGAAGCACGTCGTACCGAGCCGGCGTCACCTTGCGCGTCGGGCACTGCTCGAACATCCCGCCGGTGCGCAAGAGTCGCAACATCCCCGCCCAACTCCGCCAATGAGCGCGCTTCACAGCCCAGACCGTCCGCTGCATCACAACCTCCGCAGCCCACGCATCGCACCGCCCGTGCCACGCAATTCCGAGGGCTAAGTTCGGATCCGAACCTGGCCTTTCTGGCGGGGGCCTGGCTGTCGGGCCGGTTCGTTAGAGGTTGCTAGAGGGCGCCGGCGAAGCCGTATTTGCGCGGGTCGCTTGCGGCGAGGATGCGAACGGCGGTTCCGCGGTCCCACGCGATCATTTGCACGCCCGTGCCGGTGAAGAGCTCTTGTTCGACCGTCTCGCCGCGGAGGCGAAGCGCGGCGCGCACGTCCTCGCTGACTTCCGGATCGACGACGAGGTTCGAGCCGTTCGTATAGATGCGTGGCGCACCGACGCACGCGCCGGGATCGAAGCCGAAGACGAGGCGCGCGACGGCGGCTTGGGTCACTTCGGTCGCGATGCGCCTTCCACCCGACCCGCCGAGCGCGACGATGGGCGCGCCGTTCTCGAAGACGATCGTCGGCGTCATGCTCGAGACGGGGCGCGCGCTCGCGCGAGGACGATTCGGTCCGCCGCCCGTTACGCCGAAGGGCACGGCGTCGCTTGCGCCGGAGAAATCATCGAGCTCGTTGTTCAAGATGATGCCCGTGTCGCCGGCGACGATGCGCGCGCCGAACGGACCGTTCACCGTGGTCGTGAGCGTGACGACGTTTCCGTCGTCGTCCGTGACGACGAGGTGCGACGTTCCTTCTTCGCGGAGCTTGAACTCCGTCGCGTTGTGGACCTTGTACGGATCGATGCGCGCGCGCCGCGCTTCGAGCTGTTTCGGATCGAGCGCGTGATCGTACGCCGCGGCGATCGTTCCGTCGAGATCCGGATCGCCCGAGATTCTCGCGCGATCCGCGATCGCGCCGCGCATGATCTCCGCGAGCGAATGAAAATACGCGCTCGACTCGAAGCCCACGTTCTTGAGCGGCGACGACGAATCCGCGCCGTACACGATGAGCGTCTCGAGCAGCATGAGCCCGCCTGCTGACGGCGCGGGCATCGTTGCGACGGTGCGCGATCCGATGACGCGAACAAGCGGCGCGCGCTCGCGCACTTTGTAATTCACGAGATCGGCTGCATCGATCGCGCTCCCCTCCGCGCGCGCGGCTTCGACGATCTTCGCGGCGATGTCGCCTGTGTAAAACGGTTTGCTGCCTTCCGCGCCGAATCGCGCGATGCTCGCGGCGAGCGCGGGGCGCTTCCATGTCGAGCGATACGCGAGTGGCTGTCCGTTCGGCGTGAGCTCCGACGCGAGCGGTGTGTTCGCGATGGAGCGTTGCTGAACGAATCCGATGACGTCGCTCAAGTGCCGGCCGACGACGAGGCCATTCGCGGCGAGCGCGCGCGCGGGCTCGGCATCGTCCACGAGCGATTTCTTTGCATAATGCACGGATAGCCAACCGAGCCCCGCGGGCTCGCCCGGAACGCCGACGGTCGTCCCGCGTTTCCCCGCGACGACGAGCGACGATGCGTCGGCGTGCGCCGGCGCGGTCTCGCGAAAATCGAGCGCGATCGTTTTGTTCTCGCGCGCGACGTACACGAGCGCGAAACCTCCGCCGCCGAGCCCGCTCGCCGATGGGCCCGCGACGCCGAGCGCGAGCGCCGCGGCGATCGCGCCGTCGAATGCGTTCCCGCCCGCGCGCATCACCGTGAGCGCGGCGCGCGTTGCTTCGGCGTTGTCGGTTGCGACGGCGAGTCGCGTCCCTTCGGCGGCGGGCTGATACGCGCCGCGCGCTGGAAAACCAAGCGCGAGCACGGCTCCCGCCAAGACGATCGAAAGGGATGGTAGTGTTCGGCGTCGCATGCGTTTCGTGTACGTGATGGATCCCATCTCGCGTGTCCTTCCCGACAAGGATACGACGTTCGCGTTCCAACGTGCGGCTCGCGCGCGCGGGCACGTGACGCTGCACTGCGAGCCGCGCGACGTGTACATCGAGGGCAGCGAAGTCGGTGCGCGCGTGCGCGAGCTCGAAGTGAGCGATGCGCCGCCGCACTTTTCATGGGGGAAAACGAGCGACGTGAGCTTCGCCGACGTCGACGCCGTCTTCATCCGCAAAGATCCGCCGTTCGATCGCGCGTACCTCTACACGACGCTCATGCTCGAGAACGTGCGCGGCCGCACCGTCCTCGTGAACGATCCGCGCGGCCTCCGCGACGCGAACGAAAAGCTCTACACGCTCCACTTCTCCGAGCACATGCCGAAGACCATCGTCACGGCCGATCGCGATCGCGTGTTTTCGTTTTTGAAGACCATCGGCGGGCATGGCGTGATCAAGCCGCTCGATGGCGCGGGCGGCAGCGGCGTGCTTCGCCTCGAGATGGATGATCCCAACGCGCGCTCGATCGCGGACGTGATCACGCACGAAGGCCATCGCCTCGCGATGGTGCAGGAGTACATCCCCGAGGTTCGCAAAGGCGACAAGCGCGTCATGCTTCTCGACGGCGAGCTCCTCGGCGCGATCAACCGCGTGCCGCGCGCGGACGACGTGCGATCGAACATCCACGTGGGCGGCGTCGTCGAGCGCGCCGACGTGACGCCGAAAGAGCGCGCCGTGCTCGAAGCGATGAAGCCGCGATTGAAGAGCGACGGTTTGTATTTCGTCGGCCTCGATTTCATCGGCGAACGATTGACCGAAGTGAACGTGACGTCGCCGACGGGCATTCAAGAGCTCAGTCGCCACGAAGGTCGCGACGTCGCAACCGACGTGATCGCGTTCGTCGAGCGCAAGGCGAACGAGATCTCGAAGAAGAAATAAAGATGCCCGTCACGCTCACGGTGCGCGCGGAGAAGCCGGGTGCGAAGGAGCCATCGCTCACGTTCGACGCGTCGCGCGTCGTGATCGGGCGCGGCGCGAGCTGCGACGTGCGTATTCCGGACGCCAGCGTGAGTCAGCGTCATGCGGTGCTGAGCGCGCAGGGCGCCGAGTATCAAATCATCGACGAAGGGAGCACCAACGGGACGTTCGTCGGCGGCGTGCGTCTCTCGCCGAAGGCGCCGCGCGCGCTGCGAAGCGGCGACATGGTTCGCGTCGGTCGCGTGTGGCTCGAGGTGCGCGTCGATCAAAGCGCGCCGACGCCGGACCTCGCGCTCGCGACGCGCGATCTCGCGCTCGCGCTGGTTCAGCGCGCGATGATGTCGCTAGGGAACGACACCGTCCCGCGCGTGTCCGTCGTCGAAGGCGCCGACATGGGCACGGTGCTGCGTCTGGAAGACGAGGGTCGCGTGTACGTCGCGGGCCGCGGCGAACAATGCGACTTGCCGCTCGCAGACGCGGACGCATCGCGCGAGCACGTTCAAATCGTTCGTCGCGGCGCGACTGTGCTCGTGCGCGATCTGCGATCGAAAAACGGAACGATGATGGGCGAGCAACCCGTGCCCACCGGACGCGACGCGCCGTGGAAACAATCGGTCATGCTGCGCGTCGGCGCGACGGTTCTCGCGCTCGAAGAGCCCGTCGCCGATGCGCTGGGCGATCTCGAGACCGCGCCCGACGAGAAGATGGTCGCGGGTGAAACACCGGAGCCGCCGCGCTCGTCGCAACGCCCCTCCGAGCCCGAAGCCGTGCCGCGCAGCGGACGCGGCGCGGAAGCGCCCATCGCGCGCCTCGAGAAATCGGTGCTCACCGTTCCGACTCGCGGCCGCCGCTCGCGGATCAAAGCCGCCGACATCGCGATCATCGGCGCGGCGCTGGCGCTGATCGTGCTGTCCATTGCGGCCCTCGTGTGGGTGCTGAAGTGATGCGCATCACGCGCGCAGTGAGCTCCGCTTCATGGGCTGCGAGTAGCTCGTCATCAGATCCGTGGTGTCGATCGCGAGCAGCATTTGCTCGAGCTCGCGCGCATCGCGGGGGCGCTCGCCGACTTTTTTGCGGAGGCACGTCATCACGGCGACGTCGAGCTCGGCGGGGATCGGCAGGTCGGGGCGGCGCACGCGCATCGGTTTGGGGATTTGGCGCTGGTGCAAATCGAGGAGCTCACGTCGGTTCGCGGAGTTGATCGGGAGCTCGCCGGTGAGCGCTTCGTACATGACGACGCCGAACGCGTAGAGATCCGTGCGCGCTTCGACGGTCGCGCCGATGCATTGCTCCGGCGCCATGTACTCGGGCGTGCCGAGCGTGTAGCCCGCTTGCGTGAGCGACTCGGCGCTCGTGAGCTTGCTCATGCCGAAGTCGAGGACCTTCGATTGGCCGTCCTCGCAGAAAAAAATATTTCCGGGCTTGAGATCGCGATGCACGACGCCGATGTCGTGCGCGGCGGCGAGCGCGCGACACACGTCGATGAAACACGGGATCGCGAAGCCCGGCGCGACGGCGCCCTCCTTGCTCATCTTGTCGGCGAGCGAGCGACCGTGGAGGCGCTCCATCACGACGTAGATCGAACCGTCGGCCATTTGATCGAGGTCCATCACGCGCGCGATGTTTTGTTGATCGAGACGAACTTGGATGTGTGCTTCGCGGCGGAGGCGCGCGATCTCGCTTCCGTCCATCGCGGCGGCGCCGCGTAGAACTTTGATGGCGACCTCGTGACCGAGCGACGTGTGCTCCGCGGCGTAGACGACGCCGATTCCGCCCGAGCCGATCTTGCGACCGATGCGATATTTTCCTCCGAGCACGGTGCCGGTGAGCTCGCCCGGCGCGGGCGCGCGCACTTCGCCTTCGCCGCGGAGCTGGAGCGCGCGCTCGAGAGACGCGATGCGATGCGACTCGAAGATGCGACCATGCGCGAGCCTGCGGTTGCGTTCCCAGAGCCAGCCCGCACCGCCGCCGAAGACCGCGCCGAGCACGAACGCGAGCGCGCCGACGCTGAGGCCGCCCGCGATGCCGACGGTGCCGCCCGACAGCGCCGCGCCACCCGCCGCGCCGATGACCGAAGCGGAGTATTCGCTCGGCGTCGTCCACTTCACATGATAGCGGCACGCCGGCGCGTCGTCGGCGATGCATGCAGAATGCACGATTCTCGCTTCGGGATATCCCCAGAAAAGCGGGTACGACGCGAGCTCGCCGCGGCGCGCGGCGCACAAGAGGCGTTCGCCGCGTCGCGTCTCGGCGTCGTTCTCGTCGTCGCGAAGCTTGTACGAGAGCGTCGCCGTGCCGCGCGCCGAGCTCGACGCATCGCCCATCTCCCACGTGCCGACGCGCGTCCACTCCGATGCGTTCGCGACGAGAAAACGGTACGCGTCGATCGGGCTCTTCGCGCCGCGCAGCATGCGCATGTGCGTGCCGAGCGCTTCGGGGTGGAGCGCCCAGCGGCCGCGATGATCGAGCGCGCTCTCGCCGAGCTCTTGTGCGAACACGCGAAGCGCGCGCCGCGCACGGCTCACGCTGAGCCACGCCGTCTCGGCGTCGAGCGACTGCGGATCGATCCCCGCGGACATGAGAACGGACGACGCGTGACGCTCGCCGCGCTCCTTGCGGAGGCGCAGCAAATACGGCTTCACGATCGCGGCGCGAATTTCTTCTTTGCCACCGCGTACTCCTCCGGGCGGAATGCTCGGCACCGGCATCGTGAACGAGCGTAGCTCACTTACGTTACCGCGGCTGCATCTCGCGAAGGTAGAGCTCGACCTCGGACTTTCGCTTGTGATTGAGCGCGCGCGTCACGAGCGCGCGGACGCGCGGATCGAGGTTGCGCGTGCGGGCGATCACCTCGTGGGCGACGTCGAGATCGTGGATCGCGCCGAGGCGTTTTTGGAGGCGTGCCGCGGGCTCGGCCAGCGCGGCGAGATCGAGCGGGAGCGCGTCGGCGAAAATCTCCGCCGTGTAGCGCAGGCGTTTGTACGCGATGCGCAGCTCGTGGAGCGCGAGGACGTCGTCGGGTGAGGCGTCGCGTTGATCGTCGACGTCGCGCCGCGCGCGCAGGACGGCGGAGCGCGCGAAATCGCGCGTGTCCTTTCGGCGCTTCGGCGCGACGGGGAGCACGACGAGCGCGTCGAGCAAACGGAGCGGACGCCGGAGATCTCCCGCGCGAAGCCGCCGCTCGACGAGCGTGCGCAATGATTTTTCGCGCCGCGCGCGCCGCCCGATCCACGCGTCGAGCTGCGCGGAGTGAACGTCGAGCGAGTGCAGCGTCTCTTCGAGGACTTCTTCGTCGCGGAGCGCGCCGCTCGCGCGATGAACGCGCGTGAGCGCGGCGCGAATCGAATCGACGTGAAAGCGCCCGAAGACCGGGCGCGCGAGCTTGAGGACGACGCGAAGCCGGCGGAGCGCGACGCGCATGTCGTGGATGGCTTCGTCGTCGGCGCGTCTGCGAACGCGCGGGAGCGTCTCGGCGAGCTTCTTTCCCAGCGCGCGAATCTGGCGCGCGAGAAACTGCGGCGCTGCTGGGAGGCGCTGCTGCCGGATCACGAAGCGTCCACGAACGTGACGAGCGTGATCGGCTTGAACCCGATCGCCTCGCGGAACACGTGCCTCACCGCGAGACGCACGCGCTCCTCGCGCGGCTCGGGTCGCGCTTCGTCCGCGATGGCCGCGATGGCCGCGCGCTTCGCGTCCGCGAGCACGTCGGGCTCGGCGGCCTCGTCGATCGCGCCGCGCGTGCTCACGTACACGTCCGGATCTCTTCCCGCGTGCGGAACCACCGTCACGGCGACGACGCCCTCCGCCGCGAGGATCACGCGCTCGCGCAGCTGCGCGGGCGGAATCGCGCGCCCATACGCGCGATGCACGCGCCCGACCTGAACCTTTCCCGATTTCCGAACGCCGCTCTCGTCGAGCGCGATCACGTCGCCGTTTTCCGCGACGCACGTGTTTGGAACGCCGAGCTCGCGCGCGAGCTCCACGTGGCGCGTGAGGTGGTGCAGCGTCCCGTGGAGCGGGACGAATGCCTTGGGACGCGCGAGCTCGATCATGCGCTTCTGCTCTTGCCTGTGCGCGTGACCGCTCACGTGGACCGCGCGATCCGTGATCCACGAACGCAGCTCGACGCCGCGGCGAAGCAAATGCGCGATCGTCGCGAAGACGTTCAAGTCGTTGCCTGGGATCGTGCGCGACGAGAGAACGACCGTGTCGCCCGCCGCGAGCTCGAAATGCGGATGATCGCCGCGCGAGAGTCGCGAGAGCGCGCCGCGCCATTCTCCCTGCGTGCCGCTCGCGATGGCGAGCACTTGCGATCGCGGGAGCTCCTTCGCGCGGTCCGCGGGGTGAACGAGATCGCTCGGCCAATCGAGGTAGCGCGTCTCGCGCGCAGCGTTCGCGTGAGCCTCGACGCTGCGGCCGAGCAAGACGAGCTTGCGCTTCGTGTGGCGCGCGATTTCGCCGAGCATGCGCAAGCGATGGACGTTCGATGCGAACATCGCGACCACGACGGCGCCGTCGGCCTTCGCGGTGATGCGATGAAGCGAATCGCCGACGCCGCGCTCGCTCCCCGTCTCGCCGCTCGCGTCGATGTTCGTCGAGTCGCTCATCAAGAGCGCGACGCCTTCGCCGCCGAGCTCGTCGATGCGATCGATGTCGAACGCTTCGCCGTCGGGCGGCGTGGGATCGAATTTGAAGTCGCCGGTGTGAATCACCGTGCCGGCGTCGGTCTTGATCGCGAGCGCCGTCGCGTCCGCGATCGAATGCGTGACGCGAATGGGCTCGACCCAGAACGATCCGACGCGATGCGGGTTGCGCACGATCGATTCGTGGAGCGTCACGTCCTTGTCGCGCTCGTGCTCGGCGAGGCGAGCGCGAATGAGCGTGCTCGCATGCGACGGCGCCCAAATCGGCGCCTTCGGGAACTTCTCGAGGAAATATGGAATCGCGCCGATGTGATCTTCGTGGCCGTGCGTCACGAAGAGACCGACGATGCGATCGCGAAACGCTTCGAGCGCGGTGAAGTCGGGGTGGATGACGTCGACGCCGAGCCCGCGATGATCGAACGTGACGCCGCAGTCGACGAGCATCACCTCGCCGCGCTGCTCGATGGCGAGGCAGTTCATTCCGACTTCGCCGAGACCTCCGAGCGCGAAGAGGGAGACCTTACCCATCCGGCGTCGGGTCTAGCACGGAAACGTGCTAAATGCGGGCGGGCGAATGGACCTCGGCGAGCGTCGCTTGTTGATCGTCACGGGCAAGGGCGGCGTCGGGAAGACGACCGTGTCGGCCGCATACGCGAAGGCGCTCGCCGCGCAGGGCAAGCGCGTGCTCGTCGCGATGTGCAACGCGAAGGAGCGACTCTCGGCGATGCTCGGTTGCGATCTCATCGGCACGACCGTGACGCCTGCGGGGCGAAACATCTGGGCCGTCAACATGACGCCCGACGTCGCGCTCGAAGAGTACGGAATGATGGCGCTCAAATCGAAGACGGTTTACTCGCTGCTCTTCGACAACAAATACGTGCGCGTTTTTTTTCGCGCGGTGCCGGGCATGCACGAGTGGGCGATGCTCGGCAAAGCATGGTGGCACACGACGGAGACGCTCCCGAACGGATCGCCGAAGTACGACGTCGTCATCCTCGACGCGCCGGCAACCGGTCACGGTCTCGACATGCTGCGCGTGCCGAAGGTGATCGTCGAGGTGGTGCCACCGGGTCTCCTGCGACGCGACGCCGAGACGGCGTGGAAGCTCTTTCGCGATCCGAAGCACTGCGGCGTCGTCCTCGTGACGTTGCCCGAAGAGATGCCGACGACCGAGACGATCGAGCTCGCGAACGCGCTCACGAACGAGCTCGGCATGCCCATCGCGCGCGTCGTCGTGAACGAAGTGCTCCCGCCGCTCTTTTCACGCGAGGAGCGCGATCGTCTCGAGACGCTCTCGGTGAAGCCCGTCGACGCGGGGACCTCCGCGCTCGATGCGTCGCGTGCGCGCGCGGTGCGCGAGCGCGTCCAAGCCGACAGCCTCGCGCGCCTCGCGAAGGATCTCCCCATCGCGCCCGCGTTCTTCCCGCTCCTCTTCGAAGACGCCGCGAATCCGAAGGCGATCGAAGAGCTCGCGAAGCGTCTGAGTTAACGCGTGAGGCGCGTCGCAATCTTTTTGAGCTTCGCGAGGCACGCGTTGTCGTGTTGCGCGGTGCAAATGTCCGCGAGCAGCAAGGCGCCCTCCCGACTCGGTTTCTGCTTCAAGTAGGGCTCGAGGATTGCGCGCGCGCCTGCCGCGTCGCCTGCGTTGAAGAGCGCCTGCGCTTGATCGAGCGGATTGCCTTGGACGACGATGGCGCTCGCGCCCACGGTCGCAACCACCGTTGGCGCTGCCGTCGCGGTCGGCGCGCTCGCGACATCTGACGCGCGCTTGATCGCCTCGTCGCGCGCGGTCTTGTCGTCGTGCTCGGCTTTCATCTTGTCGAGCATCAGCTGGAGCTCGACGAGCCGCTTCTGCGCGAGCTGTCCGCTCGTGCTCTTCGGATCCGCCGCGACGGCCGCCGCGCACGCCGATGCCGCGCCTGCCGTGTCGTACGCCTTGTCACGCTCGACGCAGCGATCCCAGTCGGGCTTTGCTTTGTCCAAACACGAAACGCACAAGAGCGCGAGCAGGACGCGTCGCATGAGCCGAGATTACGTCAACTCGCCGTGATGAGGATGTTCATCGTGACTGTCGCCGGGCGCCACCTTACCCTGTTCGCCGGTCATGCCGTACACCTACGAGTATCCGCGACCCGCCGTCACGGTCGACGTCGTCATCTTCACGATTCGCGCAGGCGAGCTCGCGATTCTCATGATCCGTCGCGGCGGCACGCCGTTCAAAGGTCACTGGGCGCTCCCCGGTGGATTCGTCGAGGACAACGAGTCGCTCGAGCGCGCGGCGGCGCGCGAGCTCCAAGAAGAAACGGGGATCATACAAACATCGCTCGTGCAGCTCGGCGCGTTCGGCGATCCCGGTCGCGACCCGCGCGGTCACACCGTGAGCGTCGCGTTCTACGCGTTCATCGCGGCACCCGCGCGTCCCGTCGCCGCGGACGACGCAGCGGACGCGCAATGGGTCACGCTCGCCGCGCTCGAGCGCGCGCGCATCGCGTTCGATCATCAACGCATCATCGCGCTCGCGTCGGAGCGCTTGCGCGATCAGCTCGGCGGCGAGCCGCAAACGAGCTTCGGTCGCATCGATCTCGTCCCCGCGCGCTTCACGCTGAGCGAGCTCCAGCACGTGCACGAAGCGGTGCTCGGTCATCAAGTCGACAAGCGGAACTTCCGCGCGAAGCTCATTGGGCAAGAGCTCGTCGAGCCCGTCGCGTCCGCGCACCGCACCGGACGCCACAGGCCGGCGCAGCTCTATCGATGGACGCAAAAATCCGGGCGCGCACCCGAACCGGCCGCGGCGCCCGTAGAACGCAAAGCGCGGCCGCGCAAACGAACCAAGAAGCGGTAACCTCCAGCGTCCATGCCGCCGCCGATTCCCACGCTCACGATCAATCCGCTCTCGGTCGGGCTCGATGCATTTCACGCCGTCGCAGCCGCGCACTACGCAGGGATCGAAACGTCGCGCACGACGTTCGAGTGCACGATCGAAGGCGACGCCGACACGCCGCTCTCCGTGCTCGCGGGCGTCGAGCCGCTCATCGATGCGCTCGAACGATTTCGCATCAAGACGGACGAAGCGCAGTACCTCCGCGAAGCCGGCGCGATTGGATCCGATCTCGCGCGCAAGCTCGATGGCGCGCGCTTCACGTGCGACGTCGACGCCGTCCCCGAAGGATCCGTCGTGTGCGCCGGTCAACCGGTCCTCACGATCGAAGGCCCGTTCTGGCAAGCGCAGCTCATGACGTCGTGGGTGCTCAGCTCGATCGACGGTGCGACGCAAGTCGCTTCGCAAATCGCGCGATGCGTGATCGCCGCGGAGGGCGCGGAGATCATCGAGTCCGGCGCGACGCTCCTCGGTCGCCTCGGTGGAAACGCGCTCCACGCGCGCGCCGCGTTCGTCGGCGGTGCGGGCGCGACGACGCACGCGCTCGCGGGTCGCCGTTACGGCGTTCCGGTGCGCGCGCTTCAACCGACTTCGTTCGTCCTCGCGAGCCGCGACGAGCAAACCGCCTTCGAAGCGTGGCTGCGCGCGGTGCCCGAGCAGCCCATCGTGCGCGTCGACATGCGCGACGCGGTCGCGGGAATCGACAAGATCGTCGCCGCCGCGCGCGCGAAGGCGACGGCTTCATGGAGCGACGCACCCATCGCGATCGAAATCGCCGCGAGCGAAGTCCTCGATGCGTGGCCGTTCGCATACGAGCGCTTCGCCAAAGCCGGACTGAAAGAACCCGTCATCGTCGTCACGGGCGCGGACACGCCCGAGCACATCAGCGATCTTCGTCGAAGCGGCGCGCCCATCGCGGCGTTCGTCGTCGCGCCGCGCGTTCGTCCCGAGCCGCGCGCGAGCTACGATCTCGTCGCGATCGAAGAAGGCGGGCAGTGGGCGCCGCGCGTCCGCGTGAGCCTCGCGCACGGCGCCATCGGCGTTCCGCAGCGCAAGGTCGTCCTCCGTTACTTCGACGCAGACGGTCACCCCGTCGGCGACATCGCGCACGCCGCGAACGAGAGGCACACGTCCGTGCGCGAAGCGAAGCTCGTCGACGTGCGCTCGGGCCAAGTGACGAAGCTCCGCGACGCCGCATCGAGCGCGCCGCTCCTTCGCAACGTCATGCGCGCCGGCAAACGCGTTCAGTCGATCGAGCCCGCGCGCGAGCTTCGCGAGCGATCGCTCCACGCCGTCGACTCGCTCTTGCCGAAGCACAAGCGCCCGCTCGCGCCCGCGCGTTACCCGAGCGGCGTCACACCCGCGCTCGCCGCGCTCCGTCGCGATCTCGCCGCCCCGACTTGAGCGCGCGGCGCGCCATGCTCGCGCACTTGCATCGGCAACCCGCCCTTCGGCCTGAGCGTGACGAACGCATCGAGCGCGAGCGGGCGACCCGGTAAGAGCTCCAATCGAAACCGCTGCGCGATCATCGAGAGCATGACCGTCGCTTCCGTCAGCGCAAAAACATTTCCGATGCACGTGCGCGGCCCACCGCCGAACGGCATGTACGCGTACTTGTGACGGCCTTCTTTCGCTTCGGGAGCGAATCGCGTCGGATCGAAGCCCTCCGGATTGTCCCAGAGCGACGGGGATCGATGCAGCGCGAACGGCGCGATCCCCACCGTCGCGTCTTTCGGAATTTCGAACGCGCCATCCACGCCGACGCGATCGGCCTCGAGCGCGCGTCGCTCGAACACCCACACGGGCGGGTAGAGGCGCATCGTCTCCTCGACGACCATCGTCGCGTTTTGCAGCTTCTTCACGTCGTCGATCGTCGGTAGTCGACTCTCGTTTCCGGCGCCGAGCACCGCGTCGGCCTCTTCGCGCACCGCGCGCAGCCACTCGGGATGCTTCGACAAGAGATGCAACGCGAACGAGAGCGCGTTCGCCGTCGTCTCGTGGCCCGCCGACACCATCGTGATGAGCTCGTCGCGCAGGAGCTTGTCGCTCATCGCCTCGCCGGTCTCTTCGTCGCGCGCTTCGAGCAGCATCGAGAGGAGATCGTCCTTGGGGCCTTCCGCGCGCCTTTCGTCGATCGCGCGTTGAATGAGCGAGTCGAACGTGCGCATCGCGGCTCGAAGCCGGAGATTCTTCGGCGTCGGAACCGAGGGCGGAATCGGAAAGAGCGTCTCGGCGTAGTCGTTCGCCCAGTGAAGACCGACGGTGAGCGCTTCGCCGATCGCGCTCGCGTCGCCGTCGAGATCGCGCGAGAGGAGCGCGCGGCCGACGACGCGGAACGTGAGCCGCATCATCTCCTTGTGAACGTCGATGACCGAATCGAGGTTGTCGCGCTCCCACCGCTCGAGCATGTCGCGCGTGCATTCGCTCATCGATTGAACGAACGTCGCGATGCGTTTGTGATGAAACGCGGGCTGCGCGAGCTTGCGCTGCCGCCGCCACAAGGCACCCTCGCTCGTGACGAGCCCTTGCCCGAGCACGACGCGAAGCCCGATGTAGTTGCGACTCTTCTCGTAGTTCTTGTGATTCTCCACGAGCACGTGACGGATCGCGTCCGGGTTCGTGAGGAGCACGTATTTGTAATGCAGCATCTTCAAGCCGACGATGTCGCCGTGCTCGTGGATGGCGCGCATGAAGAGGTCGAGCGGATCGCGCAGCGCTTCGAACACCGATCCGACGAGGGGATAACCGTGGGGACCGGGCGGATATGAGGGTTGCCTCATGTTTGGTCCACGGAATGTGAAGCCCGCCTCATGTTCTTGTCAAGCCGTGGTAGAACGATTTCCGTATGAAAAAGGTTCGCCGGCGCGTGCCGCTGCAAGAGCGAAGCCGAGAGCGCGTCTCGCGCATTCTCGATTCGGCGGCGCACGAGTTCGCGGAGCGCGGCGTCGAAGCGGCGACGATCGAAGCGATCGCCGAGCGCGCCGACACGTCGGTTGGTTCGATCTACCAGTTTTATCCGAACAAGCTCGCGCTCTACGAAGCCATCGGCGACAAGTACCTCGAAGAAGTTCGTGCGCTCTTCGCCGTGCTCGTCAGCGAGGACGCGCTCATCGTTCCGTGGCGCACGATCATCTCGGCGACGATCGACGCGTTCGCCGAGATGCATCGCACGAGCGTGACATTTCGCGCCGTGTGGTCGAACATTTTGTACTCGCGGAGGTTCTTCGACGCGGGCCAAGCATTGAACCGCGAGCTCGCCGATCGCGCCGAGAGCGTCTTTGCGCGATTCGCGAAGGCGAAGCATCTCCCGCCCGCGCAGCGAAAGCTCTTGGCGACGGTCGTCATCGAGACGATGTCGGCCATGTTGCTCCTCGCCCAGGACAAACCGCGCGCCCAGGCGCGCGCGTTGCTCGAAGAAGCGAAGGTACTAATCGAGCGTTACCTCGCGCCCTATCTGGACTAGCCTCAGCGACCCCACACAACCCAAGGTGATGACCATGGCCTACGAGCTTCCCCCGCTGCCGTATCCGTATGACGCCCTCGAGCCCCACATCGACAAAGCGACGCTCGAGTTCCATCACGACAAACACCACAAGGGCTACGTCGACGGCTTGAACGCCGCGCTCGGCAAGCTCGACGAAGCGCGCAAGAGCGGCGACTTCGCGCTCGCGCAACACTACGAACGCCTCGTCGCGTTCCACGGCGCGGGCCACCAGAACCACGTGCAGTACTGGGAGAACATGAAGGCCGGCGGCGGCGGCGAGCCGACCGGCGCGCTCGCGGATCAAATCAAGCGCGACTTCGGATCGTTCGAGGCATTCAAGAAAGAGCTCACCGCCGCGACGGTCAGCGTCGAAGGATCCGGTTGGGGACTCCTCGCGTGGGAGCCGCTCGGCAAGCGCCTCATCACGCTCGCGCTCATGAACCACCAGAACAGCGCGTTCCCCGGCGCGGCGCCGCTCCTCATCTGCGACGCGTGGGAGCACGCGTACTACTTGAAGTACCAAAACAAGCGCGCCGACTACGTCGCCGCTTGGTGGAACGTCGTGAACTGGGAAAACGTGGCGAAGCGCTTCGCGACCGCGACGCACTCCCACTGAGCCTGATGGAGACCGAAGACAAGCAGCGCGTCATCACGGCGCTTTTGCAACGGTTCGCGGAGCAGTACGACACCGAGATTCCGAAGAAGCTCGCGGTGTTTTTCGCGAGCGGCGCCGCGTTCAATTGCGAAGGCAAATGCGCGAAGCTGGACGTGCCGGGGTTCGACACCGGCACGTTCCGCCTCGTCGTCGCGCCGCCGTCGTGGGAGGCCGCAGCCGCGGCGAATCTCGACGACGCGGTCGTCGGCGAAGACGGCGAATGGGAAGACGCAGGTCGCTTCGTTCCGCTCTTCAGCGTCGAACAATCGAGCTACATCGTCGCGCAAATCGACAACCCGAATTGCCCGGTTGGTTTCTTCAACGAGGAAAACTGGAGCGAAGACGGTGACGGCTACACGTCGGGCGTCTTCATCGTCGCCAAATCGCTCGACGAGTTTCGCGCGAAGCTCGTCGACGTCGGCGAAGACGAAGCAGACTTCGAGACCGAAGCCGACGAAGACCTCTGGGAAGAGCTCGCCGACGAGCTCGAAGACGAAGACGGCGACGACGAGGACGAAGACGAGGACGAGTGACGAAACCCTGGTCGACTCCTCTGCGCGGCGCGCTCGACGAGATTGAAATCGATTCGCGCGCGCTCGTGGGCAACGTGCTCGGCGATCCGCACGTGCGCCCGCTGTGGGTGTACCGCCCGCCCGCGTATCAAAAAGAATCCGCGCGCCGTTTTCCGACGATCTACTTGATTCAAGGCCTCACGGGCCAAGTCGACATGTGGCGCAATCGGTCGTCGTTTCGTCCGAGCGTCATCGAGCTCATCGACGAGCTCTTCGCGCGTGACGAGACGCCGCCGTGCTTGGTGGTGATGGTCGACGCGTGGACGAAGCTCGGCGGATCGCAATACGTCGATTCGCCCGGCACCGGAAAATACATGACGTACCTGTGCGACGACGTCGTCGCGCTCGTCGACTCGAAATACCGCACGATGGCGGATCGCGCGCACCGCGCGCTCACGGGAAAATCCAGCGGCGGATACGGCGCGATGGTCGTCCCGATGATGCGACCGGACGTGTTCGGCGCGCTCGCGACGCACGCGGGCGACGCGATGTTCGATCTCTGTTACGCGCGCAGCTTCGGCGACACCATCCGCGCGCTGCGCGACAACTACGGCGGCAGCTTCGAAAAATTCTGGGCGGATTTCCGCTCGCGCCCCGCGCTCTCCAAATCGAGCGACCACACGCTGCTCAACGACTACTGCATGGCGGCGTGCTACTCGGCCGACGCGGATGGAACCGTACGCATGCCGTTCGACACGTCGACGGGCGAGCGCATCCCGGAGATTTGGGCGCGCTGGCTCGCGCTCGACCCGGTCTTCATGGCGCGCAAGCCCGACTACGCCAAAGCGCTGAAATCGATGCGTGCAATCTACATCGATGCGGGAAAGCGCGACGAGTACTTCCTCGACGTCGGCGCGGAAGCGTTTCGCCGCGAGCTCGAGAAGCTCGGCATGCGCAAAGACGAGCATTATTTCTTCGAGCTCTTCGACGCGACGCACGCGGCCATCGAATACCGCTACCCGATCGCGATGAAGTATCTCGCCGAGAGGATCGGCTGATGGGCTACCCGTTCTCGGCGTATGCCGTCGACCTGAAGAAGCTCGCGGCTGCAGCTGGAAGCAAAGACAAGAAGCTCGAAGCCGCGCTCGCGAAGAAGCACGCGATGCATTTCGAGGACAACGCGGAGTCGTTCGAGGACGAAATCGAAGAGGGCGCCCCGACGCTCGCGAAAGCCGTCGGCGAGATCATCGCGGGCACCGCGCCGAAGAAATCGAAGCACGGCTTCCAATACGGGTACGCGCTCGAGCTGCTCACGATGCATTTCGGAACGCGCATCGACGAAGACGAGCTCGGTCTCGGATGCAGCGAAGCGATCGATCCGTTCTTGAAGAAGGCGAAGAGACCAGACTTCGAGAAGCTCACGAAAGAGGGAGTCTTCCCGTTTCCGATTCCGCCGCCCAGCGACTTCCCGGGCATCGGCACGATGAACGCAAAAGACATCGCCGCGTGCATCGCCGCGCTCGACGCAATCGCGCCGCTCACCAAAGACGACGACGACGCGACGGAGGTCGCCGACGCGCTCCGCTCGTGGTGCAAGAAGGCCACGAAGAAGAAGTGCGGAATGGTCTGGTTCTATTACTGACGCGCCTTGCGGAGCTTCGCGATCGACCTCGCGAGCTCCTCGATGTCGCTCGAGTGCGGGCTCGTGCTGGCGATCTTCGCTTCGAGCGCTCGCACGAGCGCGTCGATCTCCGCGGGCGTCGCGCTCGGGAGTGACGCGGATATCGCGACGTCGATCATCGCGGGCCTGAAGGCGTGAATCGAGCCGGCGACCTCCGTGAACGTGTTCTTGCGCGCGGCGAGGAGGTCGCGCGAGAGCTCGGCGGTGATCGACGATGCCGCGGTGCCGTCATACGACGCGCGCCCGAGGAGCGCGACGAGCGGCGTCGTCTCGGAATACGCGAGCGTGTCGCTCACCATGAAAAAAGGCGTCGTCGCGCTCGATAGGTGGCTTCTCGGCGGCGCGCCCGGAAGACCCGCCGCGCGAAGTCGCTCGGCGAGAGGCGCGCTCGATTCGATCCGCTTCCGCCTCGATCGCCGAGAGCGCATCAGGCGAAGCCGCGCGCGTCGCGCTCGGCATGAACCCATCACCCGATTTCGTGCGGCGCGGAAACGCGCTCACCCATTCGAGCGCCACGGGGTCGATCGAAACTTCCGTCACCTCGTCGCGCGGGTCGACGTGCGGGTTGTCCGAGTAGATCGTCTCGATCGTGAACACGCGAACGTGCCCACATGCCATGCACGCGCGTGCGACGTTTTGGAGGAGCACGCCGCGCTCGAGCTCCGTGGATGCGCCGCACGCTTTGCAAACGTCGCTCATCGCCGCGTGAGCAGCTTGTCGAGAAGCCCGCGCGAATAACTCGAGAGCTCCACGAACACGACGCCCATCCCGCTCGGGTTGCTCTCGACGCGCACCACTTCGCCCACGCCCTCGACGGCTTCGATGCCATCCATGATCACGGTGAAGTGCAAATTCACCTTCGTCCCGATCGCGAGCGGCGTCTGCGTGCGAATGAAGACGCCCGTCTTCGAGATGTTCGTCACGTACTCCTGAATGAACGCGTCGAACGACTCGAACTCTTTGTTGATGGTCAGCCGCTCTTCACCGCGCTTGTCCGCGTCACTCATTTACTTCCCCTGAAGATCGAACTGCTCGAGGTGGTACTCCTTCCGCGGAGTCACCATGATCTTGCGCATGTACTTGTTCTCGGCGACCGCGAGCGCTTCCTTCTCGGGACCGGTGAGCAAATCGGCGACGGCGGGGTGCGCGTTGACGACGATCGTGTAACCCGGGAGATCCCCGCGGCGGCGGCGGATCTCGCGGAGGATCTCGTACGCGATCGTCTCCTTCGATTGGAGCTGGCCCGTGCCGTCGCAATAGAAGCACGGCTCGTGGAGCAAGCGGCCGAGGCTTCGCGCGTGCGCTTGCGCGTCATCTCGATGAGACCGAGCTCGGAGATGCGATTGAGCGTCGTCTTCGCTTTGTCTTTTTGGAGGAGCTCTTCGAGCGTGCGCCGCACCTTCTCGCGGTGGTTCGCTTTCTCCATGTCGATCAAGTCGAGGATGATCAAGCCGCCGATGTTTCGGAAGCGGAGCTGATAGGCGATCTCGTGGACGGCTTCGAGGTTCGTCTTGAGGATCGTCTCCTCCATGTCCTTCGAGCCCTTGCCGACGAATCGACCGGTGTTCACGTCGATCGCGTTGAGCGCCTCGGCTTGGTCGATGATCAAGTAACCGCCGCTCGGGAGCGGGACCTTGCGCGAGAGCGCGCGGCCGATTTCGTCTTCGATGCCGTATTCGTCGAAGATGGGCTCGCTCTCTTGATAGAGCACGATGTCTTTGACGCGCTCGGGCGCGAACATTTCGACGAAGCGAACGAGGCGGTCGTATTGCTGTTTGTCGTCGACGACGATCTTGATCGACTTCGTCGGTGAAGAGATCGCGCGCGGTCTTGAGCACGAGGTCGAGCTCCGCCATGAGCACGGCGGGCGCTCGCGCGGTTTCCTTCTTCTTCGCGATCTCGCCCCAGAGGCGAACGAGATAGCCGATGTCGGCTTTGAGCTGCTTCTTCGTGAGGCCCTCGGCGACGGTGCGCACGATGAGGCCGCCCGTCGGCGGCTTCATCGCCTCGATGGCTTCGCGCAAACGCGCGCGCTCGCCGTCGGAGCCGATGCGCTTCGAGATGCCGATGTGATCGACCGTCGGCACGTACACGACGTAGCGACCGGGAAGCGACACGTGGCTCGTGCAACGCGCGCCCTTCGTGCCGATCGGATCTTTCGAGACCTGGACGATGATCTCCTGTCCTTCTTTGACGACCTCGCGGATCGGCGTGGATTTCGAGATGCGCAGCGGCGACGGTGCTTGGCGTGATTTGCCGCGGCCGCCGCGGTCGTGACCGCGATCGCCGCGATCGTTGTCGCGTCCGCGTCCACGACCGCGACCACGTCCGCGACCACGTCCGCCGCCGCCGCGACCGCCGCGATCGTTTCCGCGTTCGCGGGGAGCTGCCGAGCGCGGCACGGGCTCGCCCGGCTCGCTCACGGTGAAACCCGGCAAGTCGCCGAAGTCGTCGTCTTCGTCCGCGACCGTCGCGCCGGCCGTCGATGTCGTTGCCTCCGCGAATGCGGGCGTCGACGCGACGGGCGCTTCGATTGCCGGCTGGCTCGCAACCGGGCCCGACATCGGCTCGTCCCACCCGTCGTCAGAGTCCGCATCCGCGTCCGCCTCGGACTCCGCGTCCGCCTCGGACTCCGCGTCCGTCTCGGACTCCGCGTCCGTCTCGGACTCCGCGTCCGTCTCGGACTCCGCGTCCTCCGCGTCCGCGTCCGTCTCCGTCTCCGTCGTCGACGCTTCGACCGCGGGCTTCGGCGGCTCGGCTTCGATTTCTTTCTCCGTCTCGGCGTCGAGCTCTTCGTTGCCCGTCGCGGCGGGCGCGTCCTCGTCGCGTGCTTCTTTGCGTGTACCTTGCAAGTACGCGTCGAAGTCGCTCGGACGAATCAAGTCCTCGACGTGAAGAAACGCAGCGCGCTCTTCCCCGATGTCGATGAACGCGGCCTGCAAACCAGGCAGCACGCGCGTGACCTTGCCGAGATAGACCGTGCCGACGCTGCTCGGCTGCGAGCCCGATCCGCGACGTTCGATGTGAAGCTCGGCGATGATTCCGTTTTCGATGAGCGCGACCCGCGTCTCGCGGATGTCGACGCTCATGACCAAAATGTTTTTCCCAGACATGATTCCGAAATGCCGGACCGCTCGGAAGCGTTCGCGGCGGTAGCTTGAGGTTGTGGTGAAAGCTCCGGAACCGTGACGTTCGAACGGAGCCAAAAAACTTTGGAAACCGAGGTTTCCTATGGGCAGCTTTAGCGCCTTCGCCGGTTAAAGGCAAAGGCCCCATCACACCCTTCCGCGCTACCGTTGCTCCCTCTCGGGTCTGGCGGGGTTCACGTTTCCGAGTCGATGAGGCCACACGCGGAAATCGTGGAAGATCGCCGCTGATGACTTCGTAACACTTGCGGATTACAAAAGAAACCCCGTGAGCCCCGCTTCCGAAATCGCCCTCGTCGCCGGCCGCGAGCTGAAGAAGAGCATCCGCAGCGTCAAAGGCATCATTCTGGCGATTTTGACGCTCCTCGGGAGCATCCTTGCGGTGCTCATTTGCATCGCGCTCGAGTCCGGTGCGCGCAAGGACCTCGGCGCCGAGACGACCGATGCGTTCAGGCAAATGTACGAGGATGGGATGGTCAAGTCGGGCACGGACCCCGGCGTCGCCCACTACGTCGCGCAAATGCCGATCTCGCTCGTCGCCTTCTTGAAGGTGCTCGTGTGGATTGGCCCGCTGCTTGTTGCCATTCTCGGATTCGATTCCGTGAGTGGGGACATGCAGCACCGGAGCATTCGCTACTGGACCGTGCGCACGCGGCGCTGGTCGTATCTCCTCGGGAAATTTTTCGGGCTCTGGGGAATCGTTTCCATCGTCACGGCCACGCTGATGGTGCTCTCGAGCATCGCCGTCATGATTCGCGGTTACATCACGATCGGTGATTTCTTCACGTGGGGCGTTCGCTGTTGGCTCATCTCGATGGCCATCGCAGGCGCTTGGACGGCTGTCGCCACGTTCGTGAGCTCGCGCTTCAAGACGCCGCTCTACGCGCTTCTCACCACGTGCGGCGCGTTCTTCTGCATGTGGATGGCTGGCGTGATCGGAACCGCCGTGCGCTGGTTCACCGCGTTCTCGGTGGCTTCGAAAGGCGAGCACGGAGCCGAAACTGCCCGCGCCGTCGTCAGCAACATCCACTGGTACGAATATCTCAACCCGAACGGGTACGACGATCTCCTGCTCTCGCCGAAGCCGCTCCACGTCGCCGAAGGAATCGGCGCGTGCGCGGTCTACATCATTTTGTTCGTCGGCCTCGCGGCTGCGCTCTTCGCAAAGAAGGACGTGTGATGGCAGCCGAGACGACGAAGCCGACGGGCGAAGAGAAGCCGGCGAAGAAAAAAAAGGTTCACGAGTCGGCGGTGAAGCTCGTGAACGTCACGAAGCGCTTCGGCGACAAGCTCGCCGTCGACGATCTCTCGCTCAACGTGCGCGCGGGCTGGATTTACGGCCTCATCGGGCCGAACGGCGCCGGCAAGACGACCACGTTCTCGATGATGGCCGGTTACCTCGAGCCGACCGCGGGACAAGTCGACGTGCTCGGCTTCCAAGCGCGCAGCGTCGACGAGCTGCGCGGGCGCATCGGGGTCCTCCCGCAAGACGCGCTGCTTCCCGCGCTCGATCGCGTCGGAGAATTTTTGATCCACATGGGTCGCCTCCAAGAGATCCCGCACATGAGAGCGATCGGCGCCGCGCGCGACGCGCTGAAAGAAGTCGGCGGACTCGATTGGTGGGACATGCGCTGCTCGAACCTCTCGCACGGCATGGCGAAGCGCGTCGCGCTCGCGCAAGCGCTCCTCGGCGAGCCCGACGTGGTCCTGCTCGACGAGCCCACCGCGGGCCTCGATCCGCGCGTCGCGTACGAAGTTCGTCAGCTCGTCAAATCGCTCAAAGGAAAGTGCACGGTCATCATCTCGAGCCACAACCTGCAAGAGCTCGAAGAGGTGTGCGACGCGGCGGCGATTTTCGATCACGGCAAGCTCATCGCGTCGGGAACGATCGCGGAGCTCACCGCAGCGAGCGAAGAGATCCACGTGCGCATCGGCCGCGTGACGAAGGCCGCGCAAGCCGCGGGCGCCACGAAGACGCAAGCGCTCCCGTTCGAAGCGATCCGCGCGATCCCCGGCGTCACGCGCTACGAGTACGACGAAGACGCCCGCGACCTCGGCGTGTTCTTCGATCGCAAACAAACCGACGCCGAGACGGTGATCGGTTTGGTTTTGTGGCAGCTCCTCAACGCGCAAGTTCGCATAAGCGGCGTCACGAAGGGCCGCGGCCTCGAACAGCGCGTCATGGACCTCACTGACGAGTGATCACAACTTGGCGTTGAGCGGATCGTAGGCGCTGCCGTTTTTCGAGAAAGGGGGCGGCTGCGTTTTGCCGCGCGTGGGGGCCATCGCCGCCTTCTGCGCACGATCTTTCTTCAGCTGATCTTGGCGTTTGCCGAATTGCGTGTCCTTCGCGGAGAGCGCCTTCTTCTGATCTTCCGTGAACGTCTTCGCGACGGGTTGCGGATCCGCGGGCGGCGGAGGCGGAATGACGACCGCAGGCGGCGGCGGTTGCACCGCGTTGACGACGGTGGCGTTCACTTCGTTCGAGTGCGCGCCACCGAGCTTCGTCGCCCCGAACGCCGCGAGCGCGAGACACGCCGCAGCGCCGATGCCGATCGCGGCGTACAAACCCTTTCGCGATTTCTTGAACGGCGAGTCGAGACCGAGATCGAGCTCGTCGTTGTCGATCTCCGACACGACGGGCCGCGTCGAGTAGAGAGGTTGATACGCGGGGACCGCGCCGTACGACACGGGAGCGGGCGTCGGCGAAGGCGGCGGAGCTGCGGGCTCTTCGGCGCCGAGCTCGTCGCGCAGACGAATCCACTGACTCGTTCCATCGCGACGAACGAACGTGTCTTCGTCGATGGTGCCTTCTTGGTATGCCGCATCGAGCTCGTCGAGCGTCATCACGCGCACCGCGCCAGAGGAGAGTTGAACGAGCCAAACGTCTTCGTGCTGGTCCATGCGCGAAAGCTTACGAGCGACATTTTCGAGATGGAGCCTAAAAGCACCTAAATTCAGGGCGAAACCACCACGGCCAAAAGAATGCGCCCGCGGCGGACGCCGCTCGGGGCGCGCTGCGTCGTCGCCACTGGATTCTTTTGGTGACGCTGCTCACTCGACAGTCGGAAGACCATGACGTTCGAGAGCTGAAAGCGGAGCCCGCGCGTGGTCGTCGCCGTGAGTCCAGAGGTTCGAGCACGTGATGCGCACAACGGGTCTTCGCGGAGAGGGCGGGATTCGAACCCGCGGTAGGCTTTTGACCTACGCTCGCTTAGCAAGCGAGTACCTTCGGCCACTCGGTCACCTCTCCAATGCGTGCTTCTTACGCGGCGGCGGAACTTACTTGCGGGGCGGGGATCACGCAAGTCAGACGGGCCAAAGGCCTTTTGCCGGACATCACAAAGTCGCCGCGGAGAAGGTGTCGCACTGTTTGACGTCGCCCGTTTGGTAACCGCGCGCGAGCCACGTGCGCCGCTGAGCCGCCGTGCCGTGCGTGAAGGATTCCGGGCGGACGCGGCCGGTTTCTTCTTTCTGGAGCGTGTCGTCGCCGATGCGTGACGCGGCGTCGAGCGCTGACTCGATGTCGCCCGGGTCGAGCTCGCCGCGCGCCTTCGCGGAGTGCGCCCACACGCCCGCGTAGCAATCGGCTTGGAGCTCCGTGCGCACGGAGCCGCCTTTCGCGCCTTTGGCGCTCGCCGCGCCGGTCATGTGTCCGAGGAGCTTCTGCACGTGGTGACCGATCTCGTGCGCGACGACGTACGCGCGCGCGAACTCGCCGTGCGCGCCGAGCTTCTTCTCGAGGAGCACGAAGAACCCGAGATCGATGTACACGCGCTCGTCGTTCGGACAATAAAACGGACCGGTCGCCGAATCGCCGAAGCCGCACGCCGTGGGCGTTTGATCCGTGAAGAGGACGAGCTTCACGTGCCGATACGTCGCGCCTTCGAGAGGCAGCTTCGTGTCCCAGAATTTCTGCGCGTCATCGAGGACGAAGCCGACGAAGTGCGCTTGCGTGTCCTTCGGATCTGCCGAGTGCGGATTGTCGACGAGCGTGCCGGCCAAGTATTGCTTCACCGCGAACACGCCCACGATCGCCAAGACGAGAATCCAACCGTATTTGAAACGGAAGAGGAGCCAGAGAAGACCTCCGCTCGCGTTCGCGAGGCCCTCGCCATCGCCGCGTTCGTTGCGACGATCGACGACGTCTTTGCTCTCGTGACCTTCGTCCCACTTCATTCGCGTGGAACGATACGATGTTTACGATCCGAGAACGAGGTCGACGCGGCGATCTTGGCGCCAACCCGACTCGTCCTTGCCGGTCGCGTCGATCGCGCCGCGCGACGTCTCCGACACGTGCTGCACGCCGTGCCCTTCGAGGAAGCGCTGCACTTGGTTCGCGCGGTTCGCGCCGAGCGCCATGTTGTACTGATCCGTGCCGCGCGGGTCGGCGCGACCGACGAGCTGCACGCTGCGCCCCTTGAGAGGTCCCGTCGTCAGACACGTGACGACTTGCGCGAGCACGTGGAGATCGTCGCTCGAGAGGCCCGTGCTGTCGTAGTCGAACTTCGGCGCTTCGGGTTGGTTCGAGAACTCGATCTTGCAAGCGCGCAGGATGTCGTCCGAGAGGGCGACGTTCGCGCTGACCGGCTTGGGAGTGTTGTCCGTCTTGGGCGAAGCGGTGGTCGTTTCGGTCGCCGTTTGCGGCGGAGTTTGCGCCTTTCCGCCGCAGGCGCACAGGACGGCGACGCACGTGAGGAGGATTCGCGTTTTCATGCAGTGTGCATATGGTTTGAGTTGCAACGAGTCAAGCGACGGCGGGCGTGGCACTTTGCGTCAGCTCGGCACGATGGGCTCGAGCTCGCCCCGCGAGATGCGCTCGTCGGCGTTGCGATCGATCGCGTGAATCAGGATTTGCGCCGCGACGTGCGACGGCGCCGCGGCGGTGACGCGCGCGAGCGCCGCCGCAACCTCGTCCTCGTCGAGGACGCCATCGTGGTTCACGTCGATTTCGTCGAAGCGACCGAGCTTGTGCCAGAGCTCCACGGCGAACGCATCGACGAGCACGTGCTTCACGTCGCGCCCGCTTCCTTCCGGCGGGATGCGATCGGGAAAGTCGTGCGCGAACTTCACGAGCGGATCGATGTGGTCCATCCCGAGGAGCAAGTTGCGCACGATCGCGACGCGGTAGTCGCGTGCGTCGTCGAGCTGCGCGAGGTCGAGCTCGTCGTCCACTTGCAAGAACGCGCCGGACTCGGCCGGCGCATGCGAACGCGACGCCGCGACGGCCGCGCGAATGAAACGACCCGGCATGCGCACGACGACGATCTCGTTGTCGAACGGAACTTCGGTCTTGAGATCGCCGTATGTGAAGCGCGTCTCGTAGTCGCGGTTGCCGCGCACGCCGCCCGCGTTGAACATGCACGCCTCGGCGCCGAGCACGTCTCGCATGCGCGAGCACAAGAGCGCGCCGAGCGAAGTCTGCTGTTTGCGCGCGCCTGCCGATGAGAGCTTCTCGCCCGGAGGAATCATCACGAGCGTCGCCAATTCGATCTCGTGGACCTTCTGCATGTGCTCGTCGACGCGCGCGCGAAGCTCGGCGTCTTCCGGATAAGCGCTCGCCGGATCGAGCTTCGCCGTTCCTTCGAATCGTCCGTCGTGTAGCGAGAGCTCCGTGATCACCGCAGCCTCCGCGTCGGAGCCCGCCTTGACGACCCACGTGGCGCCGACGCGCTCGAGACACGGAACGTGCTCGTGCCCGCCGATGATCGCGGCGAACGGCGGCGTCGCGCGTGCGAGCGCGAGATCGTCGTCGATGGGTTGGTGGGTGATCGCGACGACGAACGCGCAACCCGCATCGCGCAACCGCGCGGCTTCGCGCTTAGCGCTCTCGTTCGCGGGCTCGATCGGCGCGCCTCCGAACGGCGGCCCGCGATACACCGCGGCGTCCGCCATCACGACGCCGACGAGCCCGACGCGCACACCGCCTACGTCGATCACGTCGTGCGTCTTCGTCTTGTCGTCGAACTTCAGATTCGTGGCGAGCCACGTACCCGTGAACTCGGCGACGCGACGATGCAGCTCGCCCGTCGCGATGTCGTCCTCGTGGTTGCCGAACACCACGTGCGTGATGCCGATGTCGTCGAGACACGCGAGCATCCCGCGCCCGGCGTCGAGGCTCGAGAGCAAGCTCGGCGCGACGAAATCCCCTGCGAGGATCACGAGCGTCGCGTCCGCCGGCTGCGCGCGCCAATGCTTCACGAGGTTCTTCAACCGAGGCAGGTTCTCGAGCGTATAGACGTCGTTGATCGAGACGATGCGTAGCGTGGGCATTTCGGACATCATGATCGCATGACGGAGGAAGTCGAAATCCTCTTTCGCACGCCGAAGCACGTCTTCGCGCGATGGCGCGAGGACATCGTCCTCCAAATTCGCGGCGAGGAGCTCACGGTGAGCGCGCTCGAAAAAATCGAGGTGACTGCGCGGCTCGCGCGCGCGCGCATCCGCCACGGCGGAAAGCTCGGCGCGTTGATGGTCATCGAGGACGCCGCGCCCGCGCCGACGGGCCCGGCCGCGCAACGGCAGCGCGAAGTGCTCCGGCAGTTCAACGCCGACGACCGACTCTTCTTGAGCCTCGTGTTCGAGGGATCGAGTCTCGGTGTCTCACTCAAGCGAACGCTCGCGCGCACCGCGTTCAACTCGCCGCGCCGCCACATTTGCGGCACCCCGCGCGAAGGCGCCCGTTGGCTCTGCACTGCGATCGGGCAACCGGAACGTTTTGCGGGACTGCTCGAAATCGTCGCGGATCTTCGGCCGACGTAATCCTCCTCATGTGCTACCGAAGAGGACGCATGGCCGCGCGTCCTCCGCCGAACAAATGGCTCGTCGCGCTCTCGGTGACCTTCGGAACGTTGATGGGCACGATCGACTCGTCCATTGTCAACGTCGCGACGCCGCATCTTCGCGGCTCGCTCGGCGCGACCGTCGAAGAAATTACGTGGGTGTCGACGGGCTTCATCATCGCCAACGTCATCGTCATGCCGCTCACCGCGTTCATCGGGCGGTTCTTCGGTCAGAAGCGCGTCTACTTGATCGCGCTGACGATGTTCGTCCTCGGCTCCATGTTGTGCGGCCTCGCGCGCACGCTGCCGATGCTCGTCGTGTGCCGCATGTTCCAAGGCCTCGGCGCCGGCGCGCTCCAACCCACCGAGCAAGCGATCTTGCGCCAGACATTTCCGCCGAAAGAACAAGGCATGGCGATGGCGCTCTTCGGCGTCGCCGTCGTCATCGGTCCCGCGTTCGGCCCGACGCTAGGCGGATACATCGTCGACAACTATTCGTGGCCCTGGATTTTCTACATCAACCTCCCCGTCGGCGTGCTCGCCATCTTCATGGTGACGACGTTCGTGCGCGAGCCCGAGGACGTTCGCGCCGCGAACATCGTGATGGCGGAGCAGCAGCGAAAGCACATGGATTGGGCCGGAATCGTGCTGCTCACGCTCGGCGTCGCGACGCTGCAATACGTGCTCGAAGAAGGCCAGCGCGATGATTGGTTCGAGTCGCACGTCATCACCGCGTGCGCGGCGATCTCGGCGGTCGCGCTCGCCACCTTCGCGATCCGCGAGCTCACCGCGCGCGTTCCGGTCGTCAACATCTCGCTCTTCAAAGACAAGGTGTTCACGTCGGGGACGCTCGTCGGCTCCGTCATGTTCGCGATGCTCTTCTCGCTCACGTTCCTCTTGCCCGTGTTCATGGAGGAGCTGCTCGGGTTCACGGCGGTGCAGTCGGGCATCGCGCTCATGCCGCGCGCGCTGACGATGATGGTCGCGATGCCCATCGTCGGGCGCATCTACAACAAGGTCTCGCCGCGCGGGACGGTCGCGTTCGGCGTCGTCTTGTTCTCGATCAGCGCGTACATGATGAGCCACTACACGCTCGACACCACGCAGCGCGACATCATCCTCGTGCTCATTTTGCAAGGCATCGCGTTCGCGTGCCTCTTCATTCCGCTGACGACCGTCGCGCTCGCGGCGATCCCGCGCCACAAACTGCCCGACGCGACCGGCCTCAACTCGCTCTTGCGACAAATCGGCGGCTCGCTCGGTCTGGCCGTGTTCGCGTCGCTCATCCCGCGCTACACGGAGAGCGCGATCGCGTCGATGTCCGCGCACGTCTCGCTCGATCGTCCCGAGGTCGCGGCGCGGCTCGCGGCGATGACGCAAGCGTTCGAAATGCGTGGATACGAGCACAACGCCGCGGTGGGCGCGGCGGAGCGCGCGCTCGGCGGGCTCGTCGCGCGACAAGCGTCCGTGCTGATGTTCGAGAAGCTCTTCTTGCTCTCGGGAATCGCGTTCTTGGCCGTGCTCCCGCTCCTCATCTTCTTGAAATCGCCCGACCACGGCGAAGCGCCGAAGGTCGACGCGCACATCGAAGCCTGACGTGCTCCTCGGGCGCGCGCTCAAGCATCGCAACTATCGACTCTTCTTCGTCGGTCAAGGCACGTCGCTGATCGGCACGTGGATCACGCGCGTCGCGACCGCATGGCTCGTGTATCGCCTCACGAGCTCGGCGCTCCTGCTCGGCATCGTCGGCTTCGCGGGGCAGCTTCCGACGTTCTTGCTCGCGCCGTTCGCGGGCGTCGCGGTCGATCGATGGAGTCGGCACCGCGTGCTCGTCGTCGCGCAAGTGCTCTCGATGATCCAATCGGCGCTCCTCGCGTACTTCGCGCTCACGAAGACGATCACCGTCTGGCACATCCTCGCGCTCGTCGCGTTTCAAGGTCTCATCAACGCGTTCGACACGCCCGCACGCCAAGCCTTCGTCGTCGAGATGGTCGAGTCGCGCGAGGATCTGCCGAACGCGATCGCGCTCAACTCGACGATCGTGAACCTCGCGCGCCTCGTCGGTCCGTCGATCGCCGGCGTGCTCATCGCGGCATTCGGCGAAGGTTGGTGCTTCGCGATCGACGCGGCGAGCTACGTCGCGGTGATCGCGTCGCTCGTGATGATGCGCGTTGCGCCGCCCGCGCCGCGCGGCGTCGAGAAGAAAGTCCTCACGGACATGGCCGACGGATTTCGCTACGTCGCGTCACACGCGGCGATTCGACCGGTGCTCCTGCTCCTCGCGCTCGCGAGCCTCGTCGGCATGCCGTACACGGTGCTCTTGCCGGTGTTCGCCAAGCAAGTGCTCCACGGCGGTCCGCACATGCTCGGCATCCTCACGGGCGCGTCGGGTTGCGGCGCGATCGGCGGAGCGCTCTGGCTCGCGTCGCGAAGAAACGTCGTCGGCATCGAGCGCGTCCTGACGATCGCCGGCGGCGTGTTCGGCGCGGGGCTCCTCGCGTTCGGATTTTCGCCGTGGGCGTGGCTCTCGCTGCTCATGATGATCGCGACGGGCGCGGGCATGATGATCCAAATGGCCGCGTCGAACACGCTGATCCAAACGCTCGTTTCGGAGGACAAGCGCGGACGCGTGATGAGCTTCTACACGATGGCGTTCTTCGGAATGACGCCGTTCGGCAGCCTCGCTGCGGGCTTTCTCGCGGATCGCATCGGCGCGCAAATGACAGTTGCGATCGGCGGCGTCGCGACGATGCTCGCGGCGATCGCGTTCGCGAGTCGGCGAGCGGATCGGCTAGGCTCGGACCTACGCACTTGATGACGCGACCGGTTCACCTCGCGAGCCTCGTCGTCGGCGATTGGGTCGTCGCACGCGCGGAGCGATCACTCGAAGCCGAGTACGCGCTCTTTCAAGCGTCCGACGTGCTGCTCACGGCGAAGGCCGCGCTCGGAACGCGCGAGCAAGGGTATTTGACGACTGCCGGCATCGCGCGGTCGCGCCTCGCGGACGCGGGGATCACCGTGGAGCTCGCACAAGCGGCGCTCGTTGCAATGGGCGGGATGCGCGAGCTGTCGCGCACGCCGCGCATCGCGCGACTCGCCGATCGGCTCGGACCCGGTGAAGCGTTTCAAGGCGGCGTGTTCGACGAAGAGGCGCGCCTCTATCGCGGCGCGTGGTTGGATCTCGAGGCGCTCGCGCGCGCATGCGAAGGGACCAGCGTCGCGCTCGCGATGCAGCTCGTGCACCTCGCGGCCGTGCTCGACGACGTGGACGACAACGTGCCCGTGCGCCTCATGACCTCGGACGAAAGTCGCGGCGCGGGCGAACGAACATGGCGTCGCGTCGAGACGGATTTCGTAGAGGACCTTCCGCGCGTTCTCGCCGCCGCGAAGCGTCCGTTCGATGCGCGCATGGTCGACGCCGGAGAAATCGAGGCGGATCTCATCGCCGATCTCCATGCGCGCGCCACGATCAGCCCGGGAATTCGCGAGCGCCTTCACAAGCTCGCCGCGGCGCTCTCGGGCGACACCGACGTCGAGCTCATCGTGACCGACGAGCTCGAGGTGCGCGCCGAGCCGCTCCTCGTCGAGCTGCACAATCATCGCGCGATGCTCTACGGCGAAGCGCACCTGCGCGAGGTCGCGCAGTTTTTCACGGCGATGGCGGGGAAACGCGCTGCGCTGTGCGATCTCGCGATCCTCGCTTCGCGCGCGTGGCTCGCGAGCGGCGAGGTCGCATACGCGCGCTACTTCGCGCGCCGCGTGATCGACGATGCAACGGCGACGCTCGCGGCCCGGGCCGCCGCGAAGGAGATCCTCGAGTCGACGTCGCCCACGAATCAATCGATGCGACCGCCACCGACGATCGAGACGCCACCCGAGTCGCCCAAGATCGAATCGGTGCCTCCGCCCTCCGCGCCGCCGGGAGCGTCGCTTCCACCGATGGCACCCGCCACGCACCTGCCACCGGTCGCGCTGCGCACGACGTCCACGTCCGAGGTCATCGAGACGATGCCTGCACCCGATGACGATCTTCGCGCGCGCATGACGAAGATCGCGCGAGAGGTCGCGCGCGATTATCGCCTCGCGTACGGCATCACGCTCAAGACCGACGGGGCAGCCGTCGAAGCGATGCAAAGACATCTCAGGCGACGATTCGCGGATGCGCGCGCCGACGAGCGCCTCCGCAACATGCTCGTCACCGAGCTCACGCGACATGGCGCGCTCCTCAGCGAGATCCTCGCGCGCGCGCTCGGCGCGACGTGGGCCGACTCGAGCGACGTCGAGCTCGGGCGCTGGTCGATGGTCGTCCCGCCGGGCACGGTCGTTCACCCCATCGGTCGCGTCTATCGCTTTTTCCAGCAGGATCACCGCGAGGCGGATCTCGCCGCGTACTACGCGCAGCTCGAAGCGGCCGCGCGATCCAAATAGCCGTGAGGTCCGAAAACGGCGAGACGCGCGGCGCTCGGCGCGTTACGTCCAAACGCGCCATGGACGACGACGCGAAATACCGAGCGCTGCTCGCGCGCGATGCGCGGTTCGACGGAGTCTTCTTCGTCGCCGTGACGACGACGGGAATCTACTGCAGGCCCGTGTGCCGCGCGCGCACGCCGCGCCGCGATCGGTGCGTCTTCTACGATCGCAAAGAGCTCGCCGAGCGCGACGGATTTCGCGCGTGCTTCCGCTGCCGGCCCGAGCTCGCGCCCGGCGCGCGCCGAACGTCATCGGTCGACGCCGTGTCAGAGCTCGCGCGGGCGGCCACCGCGCGCATCGAAGCCGGCGCGCTGAACGACGCATCGCTCGACAATCTCGCGCGCGAGCTCGGCGTGTCCAGTCGTCACGTGAGGCGCGCGCTCGAACGCGAAGTCGGCGTGTCGCCCGCGGAGCTCGCCGAGTCCGCGCGCCTCGCGCTCGCCAAGCAGCTCCTCCACGACGGAGCGATGACGATGACCTCCGTCGCATACGCGAGCGGCTTCTCGAGCGTCCGCCGCTTCAACGCGTCGTTTCGCGCGCGCTTCGGTCGCCCTCCCTCATCGCTTCGAAAACACAGACCCGGAGCTTCGCAAGCCAGCGTGACGATGACGCTCGGACACCGCGCGCCGCTCGCGTGGCGCGCGCTCCTCGAGTTCCTCGCCGCGCGCGCGACACCCGGCGTCGAGCACGTCGACCTCGCGGGCCAATCGTATGCGCGCACCGTGGGCATCGACGCATCACGCGTGGGGTTCATCTCCGCAAGACCTCACGCAACGCGCGACGCGATCGTCGTCGAAGCCTCCGAGTCGCTCTCGCGCTCGCTCATGGACGTCGCGCAGCGCGCGCGTTCGCTTTTCGATCTCGATGCCGAGCCCGACGTGATCGAAGCGCACCTCGCGCGCGACGCCGCGCTGCGCCCGCTCGTGAAGCGCGCGCCCGGCTTGCGCGTTCCGGGCGCGTGGGACGCGTTCGAAATCGCGACGCGCGCCGTGCTCGGTCAGCAAATCAGCGTGCGCGCCGCGACGACGCTCGCGGGTCGACTCGCGCACGCGTTCGGCGAGCGCATCGAAACGCCGCACGCGCCGCTCACGCACGCGTTTCCGACGGCGCGCGCCATCGCGTCCGCGAGCCACGACGCGCTTCGTGCGATTGGCGTCACCGCGCAGCGCGCACGCACGCTCTCCGCGCTCGGCGCGGCGTTCTCGGAAAACGCGAACGCGCTCGGCGCGCTCGAAGCGATCCCCGGCATCGGCCCATGGACGGCGCAATACGTCGCGATGCGCGCGCTCCGCGCGCCGGACGCGTTCCCGCACGACGACTTGATCCTCGCGCGCTCGCTCTCGCTCACGCCGCGCGCGCTTGCCGATCGCAGCGCCGCGTGGAGCCCGTGGCGCGCGTACGCAGCGATGCATCTCTGGCGAAAAGGAGCAGACACATGACGACGCTGACGTGGTTCACCGAGATCGCAACGCCCATCGGCGCGATGCTCTTGATCAAGACGAGCCGCGGCCTGTCGCACGCGTACCTCGAAAATCTCATCCCCACGAAACGCGAGCCCGAGTGGACGCGCGACGCGCGCGCCTTCCGTGACGAATCCAAACAGCTCGCCGAGTACTTCGCCGGCGAGCGGACGACGTTCGACCTCGAGCTCGACCCACACGGCACGCCGTTCCAGAAGCGCGTGTGGCGCGCGCTTCGTGACGTCGCCTATGGACGCACGGCGACGTATGGCGAGATCGCGCGCACGATCGGGAGGCCCCGCGCGTTTCGCGCGGTCGGCGCGACCAACGCGAAAAATCCGATCGGCATCATCGTGCCGTGTCATCGCATCATCGGATCGAGCGGCGCGCTCATCGGTTACGCCGGCGGAATGAATCGCAAACGGTGGCTACTCGATCACGAACACCATCGTGGTCACTTGCGTCGATACACCGAGATGATGGGCACGCCGTCGTGCGCGAGCACGTAATCGGGCGCGGTGCCGAACGTCACCCACTCCTGATAATCGACCTCGCTCATGTGAAGCTCGTGATGGACGATCGCGATCTGCGCTTCGCCCGGTGAGCCGACGGCTTGCAGGTCGGGGCGAATGCGCTTCTCCGCGATCATGCGGTTCCACGAATCCCACGCGGTGTCGTTGATGAACACGGTCGCGCGTTGCGGCGCGTGCGCGACGAAGTACGGCTCGAGCTGCTCGGTCGTGTAACCCCAAAATTGTCGATTGAGCCCGAGGTCCGCGCCGCCCGCGTTTCCGCCGACGAACGGAACGTACGTCGCGAGCCCGTACGGATGCGAGTGCCGCGCGATCACGACGGGCGGAAGCGCGAGGATCGCAAACAGCGCAGCCCACGCGCCGCTGCGCTGATAGTCCGTCTTGATGCGCGCGAATGCGGCGATCACTTTTTCGCCGACGATGTCGAACCCGCGCCCCGCGAAGATGGCGAGAAACGGATACGCGGGCAGCCAATGCTTCGTGCCGCCGAAGATCGGCGTCTTCGAGAGAAACACGAACACTGCGAGCGGCGCCGAGAACGCGAGAAACAAAAGAAGATCCGTCTCCGCGCGATCGCCCTGATGCGGATCGGGGTGCTTGCGAATCGCTCCGAGAGCGCGCAGCGCGAGGATGTGAAGACGATCGTAGGCGCCGACCAAAAACAAAACGATCGTCGTCGTCGACACGGTCGCGAACACGAGCACCGGCGCGTACGAGCGCGGCGAAGGCGGCCCGAAGTAGTTTTTGTGGAGGTACTCGATGTTGTAATAGACGTGGTTCATGTGGAAGTTCAGGTACTCCTGAACGCGCGGCAGCGTGTCGTTCCACATCCACGGCCACAGCGCGACGAACACGAGCGGGCCGAAAATCAGCATCGAGAGAATGCTCGTCGGGAGCGGGAACCGACCGACCTTCACCTCGCGCGCGATCGCCTTGCGCGAGACGAAGATCGCGTGCGGCAAGAACACCGCGGGCAAAATCCACGCGTTGTGCTTCGTCTCGAGCGTGAGACCGAAGACGACGCCCGCGGCGATCGCCCAACCGATGCCGCCCTGCTGAATCGATCGCCAGTAGACGTAAATGGCGAGCAGCCACATCGTCATGATGGGCGCGTCGAAGCACGCGAGGTGCGCGTTGAAGAACACGTTCGGCATCGCGCCGAGCATGACCGCGGCGATCGCGCCAGCGCGCCGCGAGAACGCGCGCGCGCCGAACAAGTACGTCACCCAGAGCGCGATGCCGCCCATGACCATCGTCGGAAATCGAAACGCCGTGCTCGCGTCGGCGAAGACGTGATTTTTTTCGTGGAGGTACTGCCACGAGAGCGCGAAGAGGCTCTTCATGAGCGCGGGGTGCTCGTGGTTCTCCGCCCAAATCGAATCGACCGCGCTGCGCTCGAAGGCTTGCGAGCCATGCGTGAAGAGCATGTCGAACCAGCGCGCGTAGTCGCTCGCCGCATGGAAGTAGAAACCTTCGTCGCGCGGAAATCCGAGCTCGCGCGAGGTCGCGAGGAGCCACAAAACGTAGATGAAGCCGATCGACGCGCCGATTGCGTGATCGCTCTCGAAGAAATTCCACTTCGCTTTCGAGTCTTGCTTCGGGGTCTCGGCTTTTTCGGACACGCCGCGCGGAGCTTATCAGTTCGAGAAAATTTCTTTCGACCAACGTTCGAGCAACGCGCAGTCGGAACGCGGCGGTCCGGTCAAAAGCAAAACCTCGCGACCGCGGCGATCGCCGGACGCATTCGCCTCGCAATGATGATCGCCGCGCGACGACAGCGCTTCGAATGCGCGCTTCGCGCCGTCCTCGTCGTCCCAACGAATGCGCCACGCGATCGCCACGCGATCGCCCGCGCGCGCGACGGTGGATGCATCGCCGGCCCAGCCCGCCGCGGCGCGCGCGGCGCGCTCCGAGTACGCCCCGAGCACGAGCGACACGGCGAGCTCGCCGTGCACGTCGGACGTCGCGTCGCGAAACTCGGATCCGAGCGCGGCGATCGTCGGCGGCGGAACGCGTTCGCCGGATTCCTTCGCGAACCATTTCTCCGGATGAAGAACCTGCTCGGTGGTGAGCGCGCCGCGCGTCCACGCTTCGTCCACCGTCGCCCATCCGCCGCGCGCGCGAAGCGCCTTCACGAACGCCGCGCCCGCGATGTACGGTGCGGCGAGCTCGCGCTCGACGTAGCTCGTCCGGCCCGTCGCGCTCGGCGATTCGCCCGCCGCGATCGCCGCGTCGCCCTCGGCGAGACACGCGCGCGCGAGCATCGCGTCGCTCGCGCCCGGAACGAACTTCTCCCACGCCGCCAGATCGAAGTGCTGGTCTTGAAGCGCGTGAACGGATTCGTGCGCGAGCGTTTCGTCCGACACGTCGTCGCGCACGTACATCTTTCCGTCGAACGGCTCGTACATTCCCGCGAGCGAGCCGCGCAGCGCGTCGTACACGGCGCTCTCGTAGCTCTCGCCGAAGCCGAGCGCGGCCATGCCTTTGAGAAACGCGTCTTCGCGATCGATCTCCGCGCGCGGCACGGTGCGCGCGACGTGCCACTTCAGCTTCGCGAGCAGATCCTCGCGCGAGAGGACCACGCGATCGACGTTGCGCACGATCGCGAGCTCGCGCGCGCGCGACATGCGCTCGAGCGTCGCATCGGCCGTTATGGCGCGCTTCGGCAGGTCTTCACGGGCGACGGCGTTCGCATCGTGCGCGGCGATGCCTTCGTGCGTCGCGCAATGCGCGAGCAGCACGACCGCGAGCGCGCGTCTCATTTCGCTGCGTCGAGCGCCTCTTCACGGAGCGCGCGGATCGCTTGGGCGTAATCCTTCTGCGTGAAGATCGCGTTCCCCGCGACGAACACCGTCGCCCCCGCTTCGGCCGCGGGACCGATCGTGCCCGGCGCGATCCCGCCGTCCATCTCGATGTCGATGTCGCGCTCGCCGATCATCGAGCGCACCGCGCGCACCTTCGGCAGGACTTCGTGGATGAACGATTGTCCGCCGAAGCCAGGGTTCACGCTCATCACGAGGATTTGATCGACGGTGTCCATCACGTAGTGGAGCGCGCTCTCGTGCGTCGACGGGTTGAGCACCGCGCCCGCGCGCTTGCCGAGCTTGCGAATCGACTGGAGCGTTCGATGCAAGTGCGGACACGCCTCCGCGTGAACGAGGATCGTGTCGGCGCCCGCGTCCGCGAACGCGTCGACGTATTTCTCGGGCTCGGCGATCATCAAATGAACGTCGAGCGGGAGCTTCGTCGCCTTGCGCAGCGCCGCGACCACGCACGGACCGATCGTGATGTTCGGCACGAAGCGCCCATCCATCACGTCGACGTGAATGACGTCGGCGCCCGCGGCCTCGACCGCACGCACCTCTTCAGCAAGCCGACCGAAATCGGCGGAGAGAATCGACGGCGCGATGCGCACGCGGCTCGATCTCGTATTCATGGGGCACGATCTAGCCGAAAGGCGTTGCGCGGGCTGCGCAAATCTTCGATGTTTCGAAACGCCAGCCATGGAGACGCGCAAGATCACCAAACGCGACTTCGATCGAATCGCCGAGGTCATCGATCATTGGTGGGGCGGTCCGATCGGAACGCTCGCGCACCCAATTTTTTTCTACGAGCTCGGTGACATGGCGCTGGTGGTCGAAAAGGACGACGAGATGATCGGCTTCTTGCTCGGCTTCATCGCGCACCAATCGGGCTCATCCCCGCAAGCGGGGACCCCTGGCAAGACGGGCTACGTGCACCTCGTCGGCATTCACCCCGAGCACCGGCGCAAAGGCGTCGGTCGCTTGCTTTATTCGAATTTCACCGCCGCCGCCGTCGCTGAAGGATGTCAGCGCCTCAAGGCGATCACGACGACGGGAAACGAAGGGTCGATTCGTTTTCATCTCGCCCAAGGCTGGGAGGCGCGCGAAATCGACGACTACGCAGGGCCCGGTCGCAAGCGTATCGTGTTCTCGAAGGAGCTTGCGTCGTGACCAGCCAACCGCGCGTACCCATCGCAGCGCCCGTCGACGCTCCGCCGACCGTCGCTCGCTTGCGTGAAATCGGTTTGTTCGGCGCGCTCTCCGATGAGGTCCTCGGACACCTCGCGAAGACGCTCGGCCAGACCCGCATCGCCCCCGGCACCACGATCTTCCAAGAGGGCGACGCAGGCCACGACATGTTCGTCGTGCTCGAAGGCGAAGTCGAAGTGATGAAGGCAAGCCGCCGCGGTCGCGCGCAACGCGTGGCGATCTTGGGTCCGAGCGACACGCTCGGCGAGATGACGCTCATCGACGTTCAGCCTCGCTCCGCGACCGTCCGCGCGCTCGCTCCCACACGGCTGCTCCGCATCTCGTCCGAAGATTTCGATTCGCTCTACCGCCACGACGTGAAGTCCTACGCGCTCGTCGTTCTCAACATCGCGCGCGATCTCTCGCGTCGCTTGCGCGTGACGGACGGCATCCTCGCGGACATCGCGGCGAACGTCCTCGACGAGTACGTGCGTTAGTCAATCGTCGCGCGCGTCGAGCTCTGCGTCGGTCTCCGCGTCGCTCGCGTCGGTCTCCGCGTCGCCGGCGTCGCTCTCCGCGTCGCCCGCGTCGATCGATTCCACGTCGTTCGCGGCATCGATGCCGGTCGTCGCGTCGCCGCTCGGCGGCGCGCTCGCGTCCTTCGTGCCCGCGTCATCGAGGACGTTGCCGGCCTCGAGCGAGCCGTCCGGGCCTTCCGGCGGAAGCGGTTGTGGATTCAGCGAGCACGCTCCCAGAAGGCCGAGCGCGAGCACCACGCCAAGGATTGCGAGCGGTTTCATCCGTCCTCGTTCGCATCACTCGCGTCGCCCGCGTCATCGGTGCTCGCGTCGCTCGCATCTCCGTCGCTTGCGTTTCCGTCGCTCGCGTCCTCGGACGCGTCACTCGCCGCATCCGCATCGGCATCGTTCGGAGCGGGGCCGGTGTCTTCGGCGGCGCTGTCGACACCCCCACCGAGTCCGTCCGGCGCGAACGACGCGTCGAACCCTTTGCCGGCGTCTGTCGTGTCGGGCGGAAGCGGTTGAGGGTTGAGCGAGCAAGCCGCGAAGGCCGCGCTACCCACCATCACCAGAATGACGACCGCTCGAAAACGCATCGATGCCCACTTCCCAGCATGCACGCCAAGTGCCACCGGCACAACTGCGGTCTTCCGCACTTTTACGCTCTTTCGAGCACGACGTGATTGTCAGGACCCGAACGATTGACACATGATGGCACGCCGTGTTGCTCGCCCTTCACAACGTCACGAAAAAGGTCTGGGACGGCCAAACGCGCCGCACCATCGTCGATGACGTCACGTTCGACATCGAGCGCGGCGAATGGGTCGTGCTGCGCGGCGCTAGCGGAAGCGGCAAGACGACGCTCCTCGCGATGCTCGGCGCGATGCTCCGCCCTACGAGCGGCGAAATCCTCCTCGACGGCGAGCCGACCTCGCGCCTCCGCGACGCGCACCGCGCGGAGGTGCGTCGCACGACCGTTGGCTTCGTGTTTCAGGATCTGCAGCTCATCGAAGACCTCGACGTGATGGGTAACGTGCTCTTGCCGTTCGTCCCCGTCGGCGTCACGCGCGAGCACCACGCTCGCGCCGAGAAGCTCCTCGCACGATTCGAGATGACCGCGCTCGCCAACGTGAAGGCGCGCAAGCTCTCGGGCGGCGAGAGGCAGCGCGTCGCCATCGCGCGCGCGCTGCTCGGCGATCCGAAGCTCGTCCTGCTCGACGAGCCCACCGCGCATCTCGACGATGCGCACGCCGCGAAGCTCCTCGAAGAAATCGCGTCGATCGCGCGCGACGGTCGAGCCGTCGTCACCGCGACACACGACGCGCGCGTCACGAGCGCGCCGGGCGTCACGCGCGTCATCGAAGTCCACGACGGTCGCGCGTCTGCGGCGCGCGCCGCCGAAGCGGAGTAAGGTTACCGCGTGCATTTGGAGCCGTGGGTTCTGCTGCGGATCGCCGCCGGGCTCGTCGCGAGCGCGCTCATGGTCCGCGCGAGCTTCACCGCGGTGACGGTGCTTCGCCGCTTCGACGTGATGCGCGCGACCGAAGGTCAGCTCGCGCTCGAGCGCCGCGTCGAGCTCGCGGGAACGTTCGTGCGCGCCGCGGCCGCTGCGCAAGTCGTCGCGCTCGTTCTCACGGCCCTCTCGGCGGACAAGCTCAGTCGCGGCATTCGCGGCGCGATGTGCGCGTATGGAACGTTTCAACTCGAGCCCGTGGGGATTTCGCGCGCTCGCCGCGAGCCTCTTCGCCGCGCTCGCCGCGGGAACGCTCGCGCAGCTCTACGCGTTCGACGCGCGCGTGCGCACGATGGATCTCGCGAGGACGCTCGCGTGGGGAACGCTGATCGTCGCGCCGCTCGCGCTCGCCGATCTCGTTCTTCATGCGATGTTCTTGTTCGATGCTCGATCTCAGCGTCGTCGCGTCGTGTTGCTCGGTGCAGCTCGATGCGGTCGCCTCCGCGCGCGAAGCCACCGCATCGGGTCCGCGCGTGATGGCCGTCGTCCTCGCGTCGGTCGTCTCTTCCGTGTGCGTCGCGCTCGCGTTCGTCGTCGCGCGCAAGCCGCGCCGTCCGCTCACCGTGCTGACGGGCGCGCTCGCGTCGCTCGCGGTTCCGCTCGTCATCGCCGCAGTCGTGCTCGATGTCGCGCCGTACGCGTTCGAGACGCCGCAGCATCATTGTCCGTTCTGTCTGCTTCGCGCGGACGTCCGGCGCGATCGGCTACCCGCTCTTCGGCGCGATCTTCATCGCAGCGATTTGGCTCTTCGGCGCGGGCGTGTCGCGCCGCGGTCGCGCGCGCGCCGCAGGTGCGATCGGCGTTGGAGCGCGTTTGCGGCGTCGCGATTGCGTCGCGGCGCGATCGCGTGGGTCGTTTGCGCGCTCGTCTGCGCTGCGCCGATCGTCCGCTTCGCGATCGTCTCGCACGGAGCGTCGCTGTTTTCCGATGACAGGCACGCCGTGCTCGTTCTCGCGCTCGTCTCTCGCGTGCAAACGCGATGACGCGCGCTGCGCGAACTGCGGCATGAAGCTCGATCCGTCGAGCCCGTGGAGCGCGCAGATCATCGGACGGCACGACGGTTCGCCGCTTCGACACGCCGCGCTGCGCGCTCTCGACGTGGCTCGCGGATGGCAAGCGCGGAACCGTGCAAGTCGAGGACTACTACGATCGAACGATGCAGCGCCGCGACGAGCGTACGCTTCGTCATCGGCAGCGACGTCATCGGAGCGATGGGCCCGGACCTCGTCCCTGTCGATCCCGCGCGCGTCGCGAAGTTCGAAAAGGATCACGGCGGCACGCGCGAGTCCGCCGCTCGCTCGACGATCGACGAAAAGGCGCTCGCGCCATGACGATGCTCTCTGCTCTCCGCCGCGCATGCGTCGCATGCTCGAGATCGTCTATGCCGTCGAGGGCGTGGCCGCGGCGCGCGTGTGGCAACTGCCCGCAGACGGCGCGTTCAAGATGACGATCGCCATCGCGGTGCGTGCCGTCACCACGCGCGAGCCCGCAGGAGCTTCTCTGCGAACCGAGTCGAGAGCGGCCGTCGCGGAGACATGCGCGAGCCCGACGAATCGTGGGAGTTCGGTCTCTCTCGAGACGTGAACCTAGTTGCCGACGAAGATGGCTTCGATCTCGTTCTTCACCTGCTCTTCCGTCTGCTCCGCGCGATCGCGATCTCTTTCACGATGAGCGTGCGCGCCGTGTCGAGCATGCGGCGCTCGCCGAACGAGAGCTGCTTGTCGGTCTTCAGGCGATAGAGATCGCGCAGCACTTCGGCGACGTCGTAGATCGATCCCGTCTTGATCTTGTCCATGAAGCCCGCGGTAGCGGCGGTTCCACGTCTGGTTGTCGAACGCGATCGTGCGCTCGCTGAGGATGTCGAAGATCTCTGCGGATCTCCTGCTCGCCGATCGACCTGGCGGAGGCCGACGGCGCTCGCGTTGGTCGACCGGCACCATGATCTTCCGGTCGTGTCGAGGATGCGGAGGACGTAGAACGCTGGCGCGCGCCGGCGATGTCCTTCTCCTCGATGCGGACGACTTCGGCCACTCCCTGTGCGGGATAGACCGCCTTGTCACCAACCTTGAACTTGACGTCCGTTCCAGCTTGCATGGCGTCTCCTTGTGACAAAAATCACCCGCACTCGTGACGTTGCAGTCAGAGCGTGAGATGTGCCGGCTCGTCGTCGGTCTTCCATCGGGAAGAGCGAGGCCAGACGAACAGGCACGCGCACTCTAGTTTCTTTCGGCCCTCTTTGTCAACCAAATGAAAAACTACAGGGTGTGTTTTTTACCTACCTCTGAAGGAGGCTCTCCGCGAGGCCCCAACGGACGCCTCGATCCGAGACGCGCATTCGATCGGCGTGGAGCGCCTCGAGCGTGACGAGAACGAGAAGCCCGCCTGCGACGATGACGTCGGCGCGCTTCGGCTCGAGGCCACGCACGCGCTTCTCTCTTCGAGCGGAAGCGCGGCGAGGCGCTCGACGACTGCGCGCACTTCGTCCGCGAGCATCGTGTGACCGTGAACGCGCGCGCCGTCGTACGGATCGAGATCGAGCGCGATCGCAGCGAGCGTCGTCACGGTCCCCGCGATTCCAATCGGCGGTGACGTCGAGCGTGCCGCATGCGCCCACACGCTGGGCATCGACGCGAACGCATCGCGCACGTCGCGCGTGACTGCGTCGAGCTCGTCACGCGTTGGCGGATCGTGCTTCACGTGTCGCTCGGTGAGCCGCACGCTTCCCACGTCGAAGCTGTGGCTCGCGGAGACCTTCGAGGACTCACCGACGACGATCTCCGTGCTGCCACCGCCGATGTCGAAGACGGACGACGACGCCGCGCACGGCGAGACCGCTCAGCGCGCCTTCGTACGTGAGGCGTGCTTCCTCGTCGCCGGAGATCGCGCGCGCGTCGACGCCGAAGAGCGCGCGCACTTTCGCGCGCACCTCTTCACCGCCACCCGCGTCGCGCATGGCGCTCGTGCCGACGACGGCGACGCGCTCGGCGCCGAGCTCGCTTCACGATGCCCGCGTAGTCGGACAAGCACGCATTCGTCCGCTCGATGGCATCGGGCGCGAGCTTGCGCGACACGTCCACGCCCTCGCCGAGGCGCGTGATGGTCGCTTCTTCACGTACCGCGCGAAGCGCGCCGTCCGATCGCCCTGTTCGGCGACGAGCAAGAGCGTCGTGTTGGTGCCGATGTCGATCGCGCGCAACGTCGCATCGAAGTACAATGCGCCCTCGCGCGACGGCGCAGGCGCTCCTGGTCGCGCGATATGACTAGTTGATCGCTGCTGAGGTTGAGCATCTCTTCGACGTTCGGCTGGAGGACCAGCTCGACGCGGCGATTCTTGCCCATTCTCGTCCTTCGGTCTGCGTGTCTCGATTGTGCCCGCTTGCGGGTCGGTCTCGCCGTAGCCGCGTCGCCGCCCAGTGGCTGCGGGTCGAGCCCGCCGCCGCCTGCTTCGGCGTCCTTCGCCGTCCTTCGGCGGCGGGTTCGCGCGTCAGAGGAAGAGAAGGACTTGGCGCGCGCGCGCGAGCGAGAGACCCCAGTTGTCCTTGAACGCGCCCGCCGCCGGGTACTTCGCGTTGTCGGTGTGGCCGGCGACCTGGAAGTTGCGCGTCGAGAGGTCGCGTCGCTGCGAATGACTTCGGCGACCTGCGCGAGGACCTCCTTGCCTTGCGGCTTGAGCTCGTCCTTGCCCGAGTCGAAGAGGATGTCGCCCGGGAGCTGGATCACCATGCGGTTGTTGCGGACGACGACCTTGAGGCCGACTGAGTTCAGCTTGTCGAGGCGCTGCTTGAGATTCGCGGAAGCGCTCCTCGATCGCGGCGAGCTGGTCGGCGCGCTCCTTGTACTCGGCGATCGCGGCTTCGAGGTTCTCGGCGTTCGTCTTCGCTGCGTCGAGGTCGACGCCTAGCTTCTTCAAGTCCGACTTGAGCTTCTCTTGCTGCGCCATCGCCGAGTCGAACTTGGATTTGTCGTCCGTGATCTGCTTCTGCGCGGCCTTGAGGTCCGCCTCGGCGCGCTCGCGACCGTGGACCTGCGCTTGATACTCCTCTTCGGAGTACCCACACCCAACGCTCATGCCGGCGAGGATCATCGCAAGCGTGGCCATCGCAAGACCGCTCTTCGAAAGTTTCATCGTCTTCATCATGAGCGCGGACGGTAGCCGTGCGACGCGCGCGCCGTCAAACCCGAGCACTTCGTGTATAAATCACACCAAGCCGCATACAAAAAAAATCAAGTTTGCGATGATTTTTTTCGTTTGACAGGTGACGTAGGTGACCATATACGTCATGTAACAACCCATAGGAGGGTTTCTCATGGCTGCTAAGAAAGCGAAGAAGGCTCACAAGAAGACCACCAAGAAGGCACGCCGGCCAGATGGCGAAGAAGAAGGGCAAGCGCTAAAGATGGCTGCCAAGAGGCGAAGAAAGGTCACAAAAAGACCAAGTCGACGAAGAAGTCGGCCGGTAAGCATGCCAAGAAAAAGGGCAAAGCCAAAGCGCACGCCAAGCGTTCCGCTGCAAAGCGGCCCGCGCACAAGGCGAGCAAAAAGGCGAGCCCCAAAGCCGCGCCGAAGGCTTCGCCGCCCGTAGGAGTTCCTTCGATGTTGGGAGGAGCTCCGACGTCCAGCCACGGTTTGGACGACGGGGAAGAGTGAGCTCGGGCCGCTCCCTCCAGAGGAGCGGCCCGACGAAGACCGAAGGGCGCTTCCGAAAGGAGGCGCCCTTCGGTTTTTTTCCGGGACCATCCGCGCCGGAGGCGCCGGAGCAAGCAAGACCAACCGAACCAGGTGCGCCAAGGGG
>CAVXQJ010000009.1:0-126843 GCA_963763745.1 uncultured delta proteobacterium | reverse complement strand
GACACGCGCTCGTCAAGCCGGAGAGATTGAGCTCGGCGCAACCGCCCGTGTAGCTCCATGCGCCTTCCACCGCGCCGCCGCACGAGGTCGTGCTCGGACACGACGCTTCGATGCTCACTTGCGCCGGCTGCGGGGCGCTCGCCTGTGAGTCGCCCGCCTTGCCTGCGTCGCCTTGGCTCGCGGGAGCGGAGCTGCACGCGAAGAGCCCGAACGTGAAGAGAATCGAGAGTGCCCGAAACGATGAGTGGCGCATGGGATGGAACCTCCACACGCTTCCTCTTCAAGTCGCGTTCCACACGAAACATGTTGAAAATAGGCGTTTGCGTGCGTCACGCGTGACCGCTTTCGGCGACCCCGCGCGAGGTGCATGCGTCACGGGTGACGCACCGCTGCTATCGTGACGCGCATGCGACGCGCGAACTTTCTGTTCGTACTGCGGAACCGCTTACCCGCCACCGCTCGAATATCCGCGCACGTGCGCGAGCTGCAAGATGCAGACATGGGCGAATCCGATTCCCGTGTCGGTCGTCTTGTTGCCCGTGCGACACCGCGCGCGCGAAGGTTTGCTCGTCGTGCGACGCGGCATCGAGCCGGGTCTCGGGAAGCTCGCGATTGTCGGAGGATTCCTCGAGGAGCACGAGACGTGGGCGGAGGGCGGGGCGCGCGAGCTTCGCGAGGAGACTTCGGTCGTCGTCGACGCGAAGACGCTCGAGCCGTTCTGGTTCACGTCGACCGCGCCGAAGCCGAATCGCGTTCTCTTGTTCTCGCTCGCGCCGCCTGTCGATTCGAGCGGGCTCGCGCCGCTCGCCCCGAACCACGAGACGCTCGCGCGCGGTCTCGTGTTCGGTCCGCGCGGTCTCGACGACGTCTTCGCGTTTCCTCTGCACGCAGAGGCCGCGCGGAGATTCTTCGCGTCGCGCAACGCATCGGGGGAACATGACTTCGCCGAAATCTGATCTCCTCGCGGCGTGGCACGCGCGCGCCGATGTCTTGCTCGACGAAGCGCTCGCGCTCCTCGTCGATCACGAGGAGTTGCCTTTTGCGGACGGCGAGTGGGTGCGTCAGCTCGCGCGATTTCGATTCTCCGCGCAGCACGTCGCGCCGGTCGTCGCGCTCATCCGCAAACGCGATCCGTTCCTGTGCGAGGCGGGTATCGTGCTCGCGGCATCGCTGCTCGAGCGGAATCGCGACGCGGCGGCGGAAGTGGACGCAGCCGTCGCATCCGTGTTCGAGGCGCCGCCCGTCGATCCGTGGATCCTCGAAGCGATCGCGTCGCTCGCATCGCGCCACGCGGAGCTCGCGCGGTTTCCGCTCACGTATCGCCGGCTCGTCGTCGAGCTCGAGGCGCGCCCATCGATCGCGATGGAGCCGCAGCGCATCATGCGCAATCGCGCGATCGCTCCGCATCGCAGGTTCATCGAGATCTTCGAGCACCACATCCTCAGCGCGCAAACGCAGACGGAGCGCGAGCGTCTCGTCCTTCCGCTCGTCGAAGCTGCGCTCGGCACGCGCGGATTCGAAGCGACGCGCGACGCGATCGCTCGACGCTTCGGATGATGGCCATCGGCGCCGGAGGCGCCAGAGCATGTGACTAATGAACCGGTGGCGGCGGGATCTTGAACACGTCCCACGCGGGCGTGTGGTTGTTCTCCGCCGCGGGTTGGTTCCACAGGTAGAGCGCGGCATACGTCGTCACGGTTCCGTTCGCGACGACGACGGGCGTCACGTAGAGCTGTGGGTTTCCCGCTTCGTCCCGCACCGAGCTGAAGACGACCCAGTAGAACGTGCGGCTGCCGCTCGCGGGCGACGCTTGCGGCGCCCACTTCGGCCAGCTGTTCGTCACGCCCGGAGATTTTTTCCCGGTGCACGCGGGCGGATCGTTCGCGGCGAGTCGCGTCGCCGTTCCGCCGCTCGCGGGAATGACGAACACCTCCGCTTGCGGCTGGTTGTACATGTTCAAGTTGTTGCCGATGCGATCGAACGCGAGGAGCTGATCGTCGGGCGAGTACGCGGGGTAGTACTCTTCGTAGTTCGCGTCGGACGCGCCGGAGATCGGCGTCGCCGTGCCGCCCGCGCGGTTCGCGTACGGGATCGAATAGAGATCGGCCGAGCCGTTGTCGAGGCGACCGGTGACGACCGCCGTCGTCGACACGTAGACGATCGTGTTGCCGTCGTGGCTCCACGTCGGCGCCGCGCCTTTGCGCGTGTCGCCGGTGCGCAGAAACGTGCCCGTCGCGGTGCCGTTCGCGACGCCGAGATCGACCCAGCTCAAATCGGAGTCGTTGAACGTCGTCACGACGACGTAGTCGTTCGCGGCCCAATGCGCGGGCGACGTCACGCTGATCCCGCGCGGCGCGTGCTCGAGCGCCGCTTTGCCCGCCGCGCCGAGAAACGGCGGAACTTGTCCGACGGTGTTCTGCTCGATCGAGGCGATCGCGTTGTTCCAGCCGTTCGAAGTGCTGAGCTCCGCGTAGAGGCCATCGGGCGTCGACGTGTGGCAGCCGATGCACGATGCGCCGAACTCCTGCACTTGCGACGGCACGAGCACCGGCACGACGCTCTCGTCGCCGATCGAAAATCCCTTGAGCGAAGATCCGCCGCTCGTCGTCCAGTAGACGATCGCGCCGGGCGCATCGACGGGCGCGATGCCGATCGGACCGGACGATCCGAGCGCGATGTTCGCGAGGTTCGGATTCGTGTACACGCCGCCCCGGACGGCGACGCTCATCGGCTGATCGTTCGAGTGAACGCGTAAGCCGTCCCACATCGATTGCGGCATCGTCCACGTCGTCTGCGCGGTGTAGACGACGAGGTCGTTCACTTGATTCGCCGCGTGCACGCGGATCTCGAAGAGGTTCTCGCCGCCGCTCGCGATCCAGTGAAAGCGCGGTCGCAGCCAGTTGCGCGGATAGAGCGATCCGATCTCGGGCTCGACGAGACACGGTCCTCCGCTCGATGCGCCCGCGTCGGGATCGCCGAAGAGCTGCTGGCGAGTTCGACGGCGCCGAGGCGCCCGCATCGGGCGTGTCGACGATCGGGTTCTGCGGAAAGTCGCTCCAAGGACCGTTGAACGCGTCGGGGTTGTTGAACGGCGAATCGAACGGCGAATCGACGAGCGTCGCGTCACCCGTCCCCGAATCGAAGGTGGTGGGTTTGTCGTCTCCGCATGCAGCGAACACAGTGCCGACGACCAGAAGAACGAAGCGAGCCTGCGGCATGCTCAATTATGGCCACGTGGGCGAGGAACCGTCCATGAGACTTTGCGACGTGAATTTCGTCGCTCAGAGCTCGCCGGTGATCTCCACGCCCGACGCCATCGTCCAACCGCCCGTCTCCGTCGCATAGACGGGTTCGACGGGGACGAGGCCGAGCCACAAACCGCGCACCGGTCGAAATCGCACGCTGAGCTGCGGGACGATGTGCGCGCGCACGCCGTCGAACGCGACGTTCGCGCCGATCGCGATCGCGAACCAATGAGCCGCTGGCGTCTCGCCGTGGAACATCGCGCCGAACGTCGCGAGCGCCGCGCTCTTCGTTTGATTCGACTCGACGCGGACGCCGCCCGTCAGCTCGAACACGTCGATCAACCGCACGCCCGCGCGCGCGCCCGTGACGAAGCAGTCGCTATTCGAGCCGCCGCCGGGCCAGCACGCGCCGCCGTCGAGCCGCGCGAGCATGCGTACGTTCGCGCGACGACGTGCGCCGCGCGAGAAGAGCGGCGTTGCGGTCGACATGTCTTCATCGTCCGTCGCGGTCGTGATCGAGGATTGGTTCGATGCGGAGCTCGCGAGCGCTTCGGCCGTGCGAAAAACCGCTTCCGCGACGTCGCCGTTCGTTGCCGCGGAGCCGCTCGTCGGCGCGCTCGGCGCTGAGCGTACGGACGACGCCTTCGCGCCGCTGCTCGATGACGCCCCTTTCGATCCGCCACTCCCGAAGTTCGGCGTGTTCTTGAAGAGCGCTGCGATCGCGATGATGACGACGGCGGCGCACGCGGTCACCGCGACCGTCGCCGCGCCATCGAGCTGCTCGACTTCGATCGAGCGAATGTCGTCCCACGATCCGATCGGCGTGCCGTCTCTTTGAAAGAGTCCCCACGAGGTCGAGTAGAGGCTCGACGCGGGGATCTCGACCGTGTCGCGCGCGCCGATGCTGAGCGTCGCGTTGGGACCGAACTCGACGACGCCGCCCTGTTTGGTCGGCAAGCGAATCGTGTCGGCGGACGTGGAGTATCCGAACGCGCTCAGCGCGCCGGCGGAGACGACGTCCTTGCTCGTGCAACCGAGCGAGCACGCGAGCACGATCGAAAGAACTTTCTTCAATCGACGACCGTGAAAATGAGGGGATAGACGACGGTCGCGAAGCCGTCTCCGCCCGCCGCGTTCGCGGTGTTGCCCATCGCGGTGTCGAGCACGCACTTGCTGAACGCCGCGTTGGTGAAGTCGCTGCGATCGATCGAGCCATTGCGCGGGAGCTGATCGAAGATTTTGAACGCGAGCGTCACGGTGCCGTGTGGAAGCGATGTCGCGTCCGAAAAATTTCGCTCGTAGCAGCGAAGATATTCCCACGGGTGCCAATCGAGCGCGTCGCGCACGACGTCGGCGGGGACGTTGCCCGTGGCCTGCACGTTTCCAGGGACGACTTTGATCGTGTGGCCGGCGACCTTCCACGTGCGGCGCTTCTGCAAACCGTCGCCGTAGGAATCGTTCGTTCCGTGCGAGACGCTCGTCGCATTCGAACGCGTCGTCGGCGCGGATGCGGTCGCGCTCGGCGTCGCAGTCGTGGCAACTTGCGTCTTGATTGCGGTCGCCGCGGCGGGCGCGTGCGTCGTCGATGCGAGCGGTGGCGGATCGCTCGATGACTCGGGCGCGGAGGCCATCGCGAGCGATGTGCTCGTCGCAGCGGGAGGAGCCGAGGACGCGGCGGCCTGCGACTGCGTGCGAACGCGAAGCGCGAAGAACGCGATGACGCCGAGCGCGGAGACGAGCAGAAGCGCCGTCGCGAAGATCCACGGACCGAGCGAGCTCTGCGAGGTCATCGTGCTCGCGATCGCGGGCGCGGTTCCGATCGGCGGCGCCGAGGGCTGCATCGGCGTGACGACGGCTGGCGTGATGGGCACGGGCGTCGGCGGCGCGAGCGACGGCACGCCCGACGACTGCGGTCGCATCCCCGACGAAGGCACGGCGATCATCGTCGCGCCGATCGAATCGAGGAGCGCCGAGAGCGCGCTCCAGAGCGCCGTCGCGTCCTGAAATCGCGCCGATGGATCGCGCGCGACGGCTTGCGCGAAGAATCGATCGAAGCCGGGCGGCAAACGCTCGAGCAAGCCTGTCTCGTTTGCGCGAATCGACGCGGCGGGGATCGGCTCGAGCACGATCTCGCGGAGGACCTGCGCGACCGTCGTCTGCGGATCGCGCGCCGCGCGCCAGAACACGTTGCCGGTGAGCGCGAAGTACGCGATGAGCCCGAGCGCCCACACGTCCGCCGCCGCGGTGATCGCGCCGCGCTCGGTTTGCTCGGGCGCCATCCACAGCGGCGAGCCCATCGCGCCCGTCGTGCCGCGCGTCCCCGCTTCGGCGGCGAGCTTCGCGATTCCGAAGTCGAGCACCTTCACGACGTACGGCGCGCTCCCAGCGCGGCGGCTCAGCGCGAGAAAGACGTTCTCCGGTTTCAGGTCGCGATGCACGACACCCGCGGCGTGCGCGGCCATCATCGCGTGACAGAGCTGTTGGAAAACCGCTAGCAGCTCGGACGGCGGCAAGAACGCGCGGCGCTTCACGTACGCTTGGAGCGTTTCGCCTTCGAGCAGCTCCATCGCGAGATACGGAAGGCCGGTCGCGTCGTCGACGCCCGCAGCCGTGACCTCGACGATGTGCTCCGTCGCGATGCGCGAGCCGACTTGCGCCTCGCGGATGAATCGCTCGCGATGCTCCGCCTCGCTGACGAGCGTCGGATGCATGAGCTTCAGCGCGCGCCGCTTGCCCGTGCTGATCTGCTCGGCGACGTAGATCGTGCCCATCCCGCCTTGCGCGAGCGGCGCGACGATGCGGTAATCACGTGCGAAGATCGAGCCGGGAAGCAGCGCTGCAGCGCTCATGCGCGCAATACACTAGCTGATGTATGTTGGGGCGCCATGTCCAAGCCCGTGCGCATCGCGCTCCTCGGTTGTGGAACCGTTGGCGGCGGCGTCGTGCGCTTGCTCTACGACAACGCGCGCTACCTCGCCGAGCGCGTGGGCGCACCGCTCGAGATCGCGCGCGTCCTCGTGCGCGACGCCGAGAAGGTACGTCCGCCCGAGCTCGATCGAGCGATCGTGACGACGGACGCCGAGCTCGTCCTCGGCGACGACTCGATCGATTTGTACATCGAGACGATGGGCGGGCTCGATCCCGCGCGCGCATACGTCGAGCGCGCGATCGAGAACAAGCGCGGCGTCGTCACCGCGAACAAGATGCTGCTCGCGACGTGCGGCGCGGACCTCGTCGATCGCGCGACGGCGGCGGGCGTCGATCTCGCGTTCGAAGCGTCCGTCGGCGGGGGCATTCCGATCATCCGCACGCTGCGCGAGGCGCTCGCGAGCGATTGGGTCGCGTCGCTCTCGGGCATCGTCAACGGGACGTGCAACTTCGTCCTCACGCGGATGCGCGAGCACGGCGACACCTTCGACGCCGCGGTGAAGACGGCGCAAGAGCTCGGTTACGCCGAAGCGGATCCGGAGCTCGACGTCGGCGGACACGACGCGGCGCACAAGCTCGTCGTTCTCGCGATGCTCGCGTTCGGCGCGCGCGCCTCGCTCGATGCGGTGAAGCCCGAGGGGATTCGCGCGCTCGAGCCGGTCGATCACCGCTTCGCGAAGCGCTTCGGTTACGTCATCAAGCACCTCGCGATCGGCCGCGACCAAGGCGAGTACATCGAGCTTCGCGTGCACCCCGCGCTCGTGCGCGAAGGCTCGCCGCTCGCGAGCGTGTCGGGCGTGCTCAACGCGATCGAGCTCGAAGGTCGCGCGCTCGGCCCCGCGCTCCTGATGGGCCGCGGCGCGGGCGCGATGCCGACGGCCGTGAGCGTCGTCGCCGACGTGCTCGATGTCGCGCGCGCGCAGCGCGGAAACGCCGCGGGCATGATGACGCGCGGAATCCAAATGCGCGCGCGCCCGGTCGCGCAGCTCGCAACGCTCCGCTCGCGCTATTACTTGCGCTTTCGCGCGCAGAACCGGCCGGGCACGCTCGCGCGCATCGCGCTCGCGCTCGGCGACGCGAACGTCGTCGTCGAGCAGATGGTTCAAGAGGAAGAAGGCGGCGTGGCCACCATCGTCCTCACGACGCACGAAGCGATCGAGTCCGACGTCACGCGCGCTCTCGCCGCGATCGCCGCGCAGCCGTTCTCGAACGGACCTGCGTGCATGATTCGCATCGTCTAGTTACCTGCTCCGGCGCTCCAGCGCCGATGGTGTCAGAGACGCTCGAAGGATTTGACCATGATGAGCACGGGTCGCGCGTGCCACGCGGTGTGCTCGGGGAAGGGCTCGCCGCGGACGCGGATGCGTTGGCCTTTCATCTTCGTGAAGTCGGCCTCGCCGGCGAGCTGCACTTCGTCGACCGTGTGGTGCTCGTCCATGCCTTTCACGCAACGCGCGGGCGAGAGCGTGACGTAACAGAACGTGTACGTGGATCCGTTCGGGTGACTGTGCTCGCCGCATTCGACCGTGCCTTCGAGCGTGGTCGCTTCTCCCGTGAGGTTCGCTTGATCGATGACGATGCACGACGTCGTCGCTTGCGGTAGCGTCGCTACGACTGGCGTGACGGCGCTCGACGTCGGCTGCGCGGGAATGTCGACATGCTGCGGTGCTGCGGGGCTCGCGCACGCAATCAGCGCGACGAAGATTGCGGCGCGCTTCACAAGTCCACCTGCTCCACTGCGCGGGCGTCTTCGCCGAGGAAGCGCCGCGCGACGTCCGCGAACGTCTTCGGCAAATCGGTGACGGCGAGCGAAAGCCCTCCGCGCGCGCTCGCATCGCGCGCGAGCGCACGCTCTCGTAGAAACGTTTGCGCTTCCTCCGCGACTGCGCTCGCGCTGTCGACGACGGTGACACCATCGCCCATGAGCGCGCGCGCCTCGCTCTCGATCACGCTGCGCAAGAGCGGATAGTGCGTGCACCCGAGGACGATCACGTCGACCTTTTCGCGCGCGAGAGGCTCGAGGTAGCGGCGCGCCGCGAGCCGCGGCACTTCGCCGTCGGTCCATCCCTCTTCGGCGAGCGGGACGAGCAGCGGCGCGGGCTGGCCGAACACTTCGCAACGCGTCGAGATGGTCGACACCGCGCGCGCGTACGCGCCCGATGCGATCGTCGCGGCTGTCGCGAGGACGCCGACGCGACCGGTCTTCGTCGCAAGGGTGGCTGCGCGCGCGCCCGGTTCGATCACGCTGAGCACGGGCAAATCGAGCTCGACGCGCAAACGCTCCGGCGCGACCGCGCTCACCGTGTTGCACGCGATCACGATCGCTTTGACCTCGCGCCCGACGAGCCACCGCGCACACGCGGACGCGTAGCGCACGACGGTCTCGGGTGCGCGCGTTCCATACGGCACGCGCGCCGTATCGCCGAGGTAGACGATGTCCTCGTTCGGAAGGACACGCCGCAGCTCGCGGACGACCGTGAGCCCGCCAAGCCCCGAATCGAACACACCGAGAGGCGCGTCTTGTTTCATCGCACACCCATCTTCATCACAGTCCAACGCTCGGCGCGCACGTATCGTCCGAGTTCGATGAATCCCGCGTCGCGAAAGAGCTTCGACCAGCGATCGGCGTCGAAGAAGCATCCGTAGCGACCGTCGTTCCAACCTTCTTGGTTCTTTCCGATAGGGTTCGACGCAACGAGCGCGCCGCCAGGCCGAATCGCTCGGAAGAGCTCGCCGAGCACGCGCGGAAGCTCCGCGCTCGGAACATGGAACAGCGATGCGTTCGCGAAGACGCCATCGAAGCTCTTTGGCGGGAGCGAGAGCGAGAGAAAATCCTGATGGAGCACTTCGCACCCGCTGCGTTCGCGCGCCATCGCGGCGAAGCGCGCGGAGCCGTCGAGGCCAATGGGCGCGTGGCCGAGCTTTTTGAACGCCACGAGATCGCGCCCGGGTCCGCAGCCGAAATCGAGGATGCGAAACGGTCCGGTGCCTTCGATCGAAGAGAGCAGCGCGTCGATGTTTTGCGTGACGTCGTGATCGCGCGTGGCTTCCCAGAAGCGATCCGCGTTCTTGTCGTAGTGCTCGAGCGTGCGCTGGCTCGTTTCCTCCATGAGGACTCTGTAGCATCGGTCGTGTGAGCCGCGTCGAATTGTCGAACGTGAACTTGAACCTCCTGGTCGCGCTCGACGCGCTTTTGCACGCGCGCAGCGTCACGGCCGCAGCGTCACAAACACACGTGACGCCGTCCGCGATGAGCCATGCGCTCGCCGATCTTCGCGAGCTCCTCGGCGATACGCTCCTCGTACGCTCCGGTCGCGGCATGACGCTCACGCCGCGAGGTCAAGCGTTGCTCGTTCCGCTCCACCGCATCCTCGTCGACGTGGAGCACATCGTACGCCGCGAGGACGTCTTCGATCCGCGCGCCACCGAGCGGCGCTTCGTCATGGCCGCACCGGATTTTCTCGCGACGCTCATCCTGCCATCGCTCCTCGAGACGATCGCGCGCGAAGCACCGGGCGTGACGCTCGACATCGTCCCGAGCACGCGGCGCGGAAACGCGTGGCTGCTCGAGACGGGCGAGATCGATCTCGCGCTCGGCGCCGTCGTGGAAGGCTCGCCGGGAATTCGTCGCATGGACTTGTGCGTCGAGGGGTTCGCCTGCGCGGTGCGGCGCGATCACCCGACGATTCGCGCCAGCGCGCTCTCGCTCGCTCAGTATGTCGCGACACCACATTTGCTGATCACGCTCGGCGACGACACACGTCCCACGTGGATCGACGAGGCGCTCGCGAAGCGCGGGCTCGCGCGGCGAGTCGCGGCGCGCGTTCGGTACTTCATGAGCGCGCCGCTCGTCGTCGCGCGCACCGATCTGCTTCTCACCGGGCCGAGCATGCTGATTCGATATTTCGCGGAGCTCGTTCCGCTGCGCGTCTTGCCTCCGCCCATCGAGCTGCCGACGTATCCCGAAGAAGCGTATTGGCACGAGCGCTTCGACGACGATCCTGCGCACAGGTGGCTTCGCAACTTGCTCGCGCGCACGACGAGCAAGCTCGGCGTCGGCGGAACGCCCGACAGACGAACGTGGCGCGGGAGAGTTGAGCGGCGCTCAACGGCCGTTGAAGAAACGCCAGCACCGCGACACGCGTTGATCGGCGCAGATGTCTCGGGCACAGGTGACGACATGGCCACCCGATTCGATCCCACCCAATACAAGCGCACGACGCGCGAGCAATGGCAGACCGCCGCCGAAGCCTGGCACCGCTGGGGGCCGACGCTCAACGCGTGGCTCGGGCCCGCGACCGAGCCGATGTTCGACATGGCGCGGCGTCGGCGCAGGCGCGCGCGTGCTCGACGTCGCGGCGGGCGCGGGCGAACAGACGATCGCGAGCTGCGAGACGCGTCGGTCCGGGCGGGCACGTGCTCGCGACGGATCTTCTCGCCGCGCATCCTCGAGTACGCCGCGAGCGAAGCCCAGCGCCTCGGGCTCGCGAACGTGGCGACGCCGCGTGATGGACGGCGAGAACCTCGAGCTCGAAGACGCAACGTTCGACGTCGTGATGTCGCGCGTGGGTCTCATCTACTTTCCGGACCAGCAACGCGCGCTCGAGGGAATGCGCCGCGTGCTCAAGCCGGGCGGGCGCGTCGCGGCCATCGTCTACTCGACGCCCGATCAGCAACGGGTTCTTCTCGGTGCCGGTTTCGATCGTTCGCGAGGCGGCGAAGCTCGGTCCTCCGCTCCCGGGTCAACCCGGTCCGTTCAGCCTCGGCGCGGAGGGCGTGCTCGCGAGCGCGCTCACGCGAGCGGGGTTTCGCGACGTCGAGGCGAGGGTGGTGGACGCACCGCTGCGTCTCGCGAACGCGGTCGAATGCGTTCGGTTCGCGCGCGAGTCGTTCGGCGCACTCCACCAGATGCTCTCGAGCTTGTCCGACGCAGAGAAGGCCAGCACGTGGGACGCAATCGCTCACGCGCTCGCGCGCTTCGAAGGGCCCACCGGTTTCGTCGGACCGTGCGAGCTCGTCGTCGCGGTCGGAACGAAGTAGTCAGCGCGAACGATTGGGCACGTAGCGGACGCTTCCGTGCTCGCTCGTCGCGAGCGCGCCGGCCGCATCGCGCGCGATGCGGAGGAGCTTTTGGTTCCCCGTCCCGACGGGCGCGACGAGCATCGCGCCCGGGCGAAGCGCGTCGATCCACGCGCGCGGCAGCGGATCCACCGAGAAAGCCGCCACGATCTTGTTGTATTCTGCAAAGAACGGAGCTGCCGCGTTCGCGTCGCCGGGGATGGCGATCACATTCGGCAGCGGCGCGAGGAGGTCGTGCGCGGCGGCGGCGAGCGCCGCGTCGATCTCGATCGTCATCACCAAGCCGCTCGCGCCGACGATGGCCGCCGCGAGCGCCGCGCCATACCCGGTGCCTGATCCGAGCTCGAGCAATCTGTCGCCTTCGCGGAGATCGAGCGCGCGATACGACATGAGATACGCGTGCGGCGCGCTGATCGTCGCGTGGCCCGTGTCGTCGAGCGGGAGCGGGGAGTCGAGCTCCGCGCGCTCGGCGTCGAGCGTGCGGACGAAGCGCTCGCGCGGAACCTCGGCGAGCGCGCGCAGATGTTCTTTTGCGAAAGATCCGAGCTCTCTGTCGATCGCGCGCGCCATCGCTTCGCGTCGTGCGCGTCGCGCGTCAGAATCCGGTGATGCCATCAGTGCAGAAATTCTCGGGCGCTTGCGCGTAGTGTTGCTGCGCGAACGCCTCGAGCGTCGGCAAGTCGACGCAGTCGGCGTTGTACGTCCAACCCCACGCGGCCGCCGCGACAGGATGCTCGAGCAACGGATCGGGCGTGATGACGTGCCTCACGCGTACGGAAGGATCGCACTGCGGATCCGTCGGAATCGATTGCATCGCCGTTCGCAAGCCTTGCGCGATCGCGTCGCACGAGCCCGCATCGCCTGCGTCACTGGCGCAGTCGTAGAGAAAATCGATCGCGCCGTGCTCGAGGTCGTGGACGTAGTAGCCGCGAGGAACGGCTGCGTCGTACTCTTGATAAGCGGCCCACACGGGATAGTGGTCGCCGCTCGACGGCGGATTCGAGTTCCACGTCGTGATGTCCGTGCCGATCGGCACGCGATTTCCCGGCAAAAGCGGCGGGCTATCGATGCGCACCCAGCACGACGCTTCCGGAAAGTACGAAGCGTCGAGACGCGGAGGTCCTCCAGCATCGTTCATTCCCGACGCATCCATGCCGGTCAGCGGAAGGCGTCCGCCGCACGAAGCAAGCTCGACCATCGCGAGCGGCAGAGGCACGAGCAAGAAGATCAAGCGACGCAAGGTTGGCGGATTGAAACATTAGCACGCGCACGTTCACTCCGCTCTCCCACACATTTTTGCAGGCGACGTGATTTCTTAGCGCGTACACGTCAGAGTCCTAGTGCTGTACCCGATGCGCGCACCACGCCAGGCACTCCTCATCACATCACTACTCTCAGCACTCTCCATCACGTGCGCACGGACGATTCCGCAACCGACGCAAGCCGCAGCGGATGCCACGCACGGCGTCGTTGCGATCGCGACGCGCCATCCCGACGACGGTTCGTTCACGCTTTGCAGCGGTGCGCTGGTCGCGCCGAACCTCTTGCTCACCGCGCGGCACTGCGTGTCGAAGTCCATCACGGCGACGCCGTCGTGTGACACGCGCGGCGCATCGCACAATGGCGATCACATCGGCGCGGACGAAGACCCTTCGTCGATCGCGGTGTACATCGGCACGCACGTCGACGTCACGGTGGACACGCCGCGCGCGTACGCGTCGAAGACGATCCATCCGCGCACGCGCGTCTTGTGCGACTCGGACGTCGCGTTCCTCGTCCTCGATCGTCCGCTCGAGGGCGTGCAACAGCTCGCGATGCGGCTCGACGCACCCGTGCGCGAGGGCGACTTCGTCGTGCCCGTTGGCTTCGGCGGAGGCTTCGTCGGCGACATCGGAACGCGCGTGCCGCGCGAAGCGACCGAGGTTCTTTCCGTCGGCCCGCGCCACAACATGACGACGGGCGCCGTGATCGGCCCGCGCGAGTTCGAGGTCGACGAAGCGACGTGCCGCGGCGACTCGGGAGGCCCCGCGCTCGACGCGCGCAGCGGCGAAATCGTCGGCATCGTGTCGCGTGGCCGCAGCTGCTTCTCGGAAGGCAACCACGTCTACACGCGCATCGACGCGTACGCCTCGCTCGCGCGCCAAGCCATCCTCGAAGCGCGCCACGAAGACGCCGCCCGCGTCGCCCACGCCACGCGCTGACCTGGCCCCGTGGCCCGGCCCAACGAGGCCCGCGCCACCCCTTTTTGGGAGGAGACCGTTCGGATCCGAACGATCTCCTCCGTTTTCACGGGGTCTTGACGCTCTCGTGCGTGGCATGCCCGGTGCTCTACGCCCGCGCTATGGACAGGATGTTTTTCGTCGTGAAGCGTGCGCATCACGCAACCTTGAAGTTCGCCCGGCCGGTCTTGGCGGAGTTTGGGCTCACACCCGCGCGGTTCGATTTGCTCTACGCGCTCACGGAGCGCGGAATCGACAACACGCAGATGGCGCTTCGGCGCGCGCTCGGTGTGGCGCGCGCGACGATCAGCGAGATGTTGTCCGCGCTCGAGCGCATTGGGCTCATTGCGCGCGCGCGCGACCGCGATCGGCGAACGTGGCGCGTGGCGCTCACCGAACGGGGTCGTGCGGCGCTCGATGCTGCCGTCGACGCGACGATGCACAGCGGATTCGTTCCCGTCGCAGTCGACGGGATTCTCACCGAGCACGACCACGATGTCAGCGAGATCGAGCGCCGCGAAACGCTCGAGTACGCGCTCAGCCACTTGCGTCGCGCGTTCGGAGACGGCGCGTCTCCGAGGATGTACGAAGAGGATCTCGATCTCATCGAAGGCTCGCTCATCGACTTCGACGACCCCTTCGGCGAATTCGCGCCGGCCGGATCGTGATCAATCGTCGCGTGGTTTGTTGGCGCTTGGCGGAAACGCGACGCTCGGCGTTGGTTGCTCTTCGGGCGGCGGGCGATATCCCGGTGGGTGCGTGCCCTTCGCGGGCATCGGGAGACCGAGCTCCTTCATTACCTTTTGCAAATCTTCCCACGCCTCTTGCTTCGAGAGCTTTTGGATCGGGCTCTCGCGGAGCAAGTACGACGGGTGATACGTCGGCATCAAAAGCGTCTTTCCGCGATAGAGCTTCCATTGCCCGCGGAGGCGCGTGATGCCGAGCTTCGTGTCGAGGAGCGTTTGCGCCGACGTGTTGCCCATCGCGACGATGACCTTCGGCGAGACATTCGCGAGCTGCTCGTGCAGATACGGAATGCACGTCGACGTCTCGTCGGACGTGGGCCTCCGATTTCCCGGGGGCCTGCACTTGATGATGTTGCACACGTAGACGTCGCGCTCGGCGGAGAGTCCCATCGCCGCGATCATCTTGTCGAGGAGCTGGCCGGCCTTGCCGACGAACGGAAGCCCTTGCTCGTCTTCGTCTGCGCCGGGCGCTTCGCCGACGAAGCAGAGCGCGGCCTTCGGGTTGCCGCGCGAGAAGACCGTCTTGTTTCGCGTCTTCGCGAGCTCGCAGCGCGTGCACGATGCAACCGTTTGCTCGAGCAACGGCAACGAGCGCACCGTCGCGGGCGTGGACTCGGAGGTCGGAACGAGGACGGTGTCGGGCGGGACGCTCTCCGGCGCGACCGTCCGGGGGAGATCGTTCGGATCCGAACGATCTCGAGGCGACGGCGCGGTCGCGCGCGCGGGACGCTTGCCGCGCGGGATGCCGGTCGTCCCGGCGTCCCATTGCAGCTCGAGGTGCGCGCGCAGCGACGCTGCGATCGACGCGAGCTCGGCGCGTTCGTCCGTCACTTCCCGACCAAGAAACGAAGCGCGAGATCGATCGTCTTGCCGTAAGGCGGTCGCAAGAGGCCCGTACCGTTCACGCGCGCCTGGTGGAAGATGGGCTTCTTCTTGCTGAACGTGTCGAAGCCTTCCTTCGCGTGATAGTGGCCGATGCCGCTCGGCCCGACGCCGCCGAACGGCAGATCGTCTTGCACGAAGTGCATGAGCGTCTCGTTGATCGACACGCCGCCCGAGATCGTCTGGTCGATGACCTTGGTCACCGCGTCGTCGTCGTAGCCGAAGAAGTAGAGCGCGAGCGGGCGCGGACGATCGTTGACGAACGCAATCGCGTCTTCGAGCTTGTCGTACGGAATGATCGGGAGGATCGGTCCAAAGATCTCTTCGTTCATCAGCGCGAGATCCTTCGGCGGATCGATGACGAGCGTCGGCGCGAGCTTGCGCTCTTCGTGTCCGAGCTCCTCTTTCGCAGGGTTCACCTCGATGATCTTCGCGTCCTTCTTCTTCGCCTCGAGCAGGTACGCTTCGAGGCGCCTGTAGTGGTGGAGGCTGACGATGCTCGTGAAGTCAGGGTTCGACTTCAGCGTCGGGAACATGCGCGCGACGGCCGCTTTGCATTCCTCGACGAAGCGATCGAGCTGCGCGCGCGGGACGAGCGCGTAATCGGGCGCGATGCACGTTTGGCCCGCGTTGAAGCAGTTGCCGTACATGATGCGCGTCGCCGCGACGTCGATCGGGAAATCCTCGCCGACGATCGCCGGCGATTTTCCGCCGAGCTCGAGCGTCACGGGGACGAGGTTCTCCGCGGCCGCGCGCATCACGATTTTCCCGACGCGCGTCGAGCCCGTGAAGAGCAAGTGATCGAACGCGAGCTTCGAGAACGCCGCGCCGACGTCGGCGCCGCCCGTCACGACGACCACTTCGTCGTCCGTGAACTGCTCCTTCACGAGCTTCGCCATCATCTCGCCCGTCTTGGGCGTGAGCTCGCTCGGTTTGATCATCGCGCGGTTGCCTGCGGCGATCGCGATCGCGAGCGGCGCGAGCGCGAGCTGCATCGGGTAGTTCCACGGCGAGATGATGCCGATGACGCCGAGCGGCTGCGGCACGATCTCCGCGCGCGCGGGCGCGAAGAGCCAGCTCACGGGGCGCGGCTCGATCTCCATCCACTCGTGGAGGTGTGCGCGGCAGTGCTTGATCGACTGAATCGTCGTGAAGACCTCGGCGACGAGCGTCTCGTGTTTGCTGCGATTGCCGAAGTCCTCGCTGATCGCGCGGACGAAATCGTCGCGGTGCATCAAGAGGCCCTTCAAGAGCTTGTCGAGGCGCTCGATGCGCTTCTCGTAGCTCGGCGTCCCCGATTTCCGCTGCGCGCTCTTCAGTCGCGCGAGCGTCGCCTCGAGCTCTTCGGGCGCCGCGTCATGGTGCTCGGCCTTCGCTTCGGTCTTCTCGGGGATGGGGTTCGCTGTTGCCATGGCGGGAGCATAGTTCGGATTTGGTGGATGTCACTCCCCGACCACCGTCACCACGACGCGCCGCTCGTGCCCGGCCGTTCGGTGCTCCCAAACGTAAATCGCCTGCCAAATCCCGAGCGCGAGCTTTCCATCGACCACGGGCACGGTCTCGCTCGTCTTCGTGATCGATGCGCGAATGTGCGACGGCATGTCGTCGGGCCCTTCGGCGTCGTGCTCGTACTCGCTCGACTCGGGACAAGCGTGCGCGATCCATCGCTCGAGGTCGCGCAGCACCGACGGGTCGGCGTTTTCCTGCGTGACGAGCGACGCGCTCGTGTGCGCGATGAACACGCTGCAGATCCCCGCGCGAACGCCGCTCTCCGCGAGCGCGCGCCGAACCTCGCTCGTCACGTCGTAGAGCCCGCGGCCCTTCGTACGAACGTGGAACGTCTTCGTCGCGACCGTCACGCGCCCTGCGATAGCACGGGACGGATGAAGTCGCAGAGCGCGTCGAGCACTTGCGGCGGGATCTCGTGCGCGCCGCGAAACGCGTTCCACGACACGTTCGCGCCCGCGGCCACGAGCTCGCGCTTCAGCTCTTCGGCGATCGCGAACGGCAAAATGGGATCTTGCGCGCCGTGGCTCTGAAAGACGCGCTTTCCCGCGAGCGTCTTCATGCGCGGAATCCAGATGTCGCGCGCGAGGAGCGTGCCCGAGAGGATGACGAGCGCGTCGACCGATTGCGACGTGCGAAGGGCGACGTCCATCGCGAGCATCGATCCTTGCGAGAATCCGCCGAGCACGAGCGCGCTCGGCTCGAGCGCCTGGCGAAGCTCGGTTAGGAGCGCATCGATCGCCGCGCGCGCCTCGTCGAGACCATCCGGCTCACGCGTCGTCAGCGCGTGCAGATCGCCGCGCATCAACGCGGTTTGCAGCTCCATCATGTCGATCATCCACCACGCGCGCGAGTCGAACCCGGGCATCATGTTCGTCTCGTGCGGCGCGGCGGGGAACGCGAAGCGCGTCTCGCGCGGGACGCGCATCACGCGGTGAAGCCCGACGAGGTCGTCCCCCGGCGCGCCAAACCCGTGCATGAGCACGACGAGCGGCCCCGTCCCACCGCCATCGCGATCCGTGCCGCCGGTCAACACGACGTCGAGCCCAGCGACCTTCACACGTTTCATCGAGCGGCGATGATAGCGCGTTCCTCGCGCACGCAGGCTTGCACGCGCGATGTGACTAATGCGGGATGATGGGTGGCGTCGTGTCGTTTTGCACGCACGAGGCGAGATCGAAGAAGAGGAACTCGAGCGCGAGCTCGTTGGGCGCGTGGTCGCTCGTGTTCGGGTTGGCGGCGCAGTACGTCGGGAACGCGCCGGACGGCGACTCCGCGAGGTGCACGTCGCTGAAGATCGCGCGACCGCACTGATTCGCCGGGTTCGTGCCGACGGGCGTGTTGAAGCTGAAGTAGTACGCGTCGTAGTTGGCCTTCACGTCACCGGCGAAGAGCCAGGGCGTCGCCGTACCCGCCGTCAGAAACGACGCGTTCAGCTTGCCCATGTCCTCGCGGATGTCGGTGAGCCCGACGTAACCGTACGCCTCGCCACCCCACGTCGGCGCGATCTTCGAGTTGTTCGCCTTGTACCAATCGGCGAACGCTTTGCCCTTCGGGATGTTCGTGTCGATGCTCATGCACGAGCCAAAGCCGTTCGGGCAATCCGTCTGCGGCGCGAAGGGCAAGAACTGATTGCCTTCCCACGCGCCGACCGTCGGCAAAGGCGTCTGACCTTGGCACGTCGGATCGAAGTTTCCGCACTGCGCAGCGTCGGCGAAGAAGTTGTAATAGTAGTGCGTCGTGAACGCGCGGCCGCCCGCGTTCATGTACGCGAGGAAGTTTTTGTAGCCGTTCGCTCCGCGCGTGTACGTGTTGCACTCGCACGCGTCGAAGACGATGTCGTACTTGAGCATCTCGCCGTTGTTGTTCCAGAGCTGATCGGCCGTGAGCGCGCCGCCCGACATGTTGGGGAACGTCTGCCCGTAGTCGTTCACGCTCTTGTAGACGCGCACCCGACCCGTGCCGTTCGATCCAGTGAACTCCTTCTTGTCGATGCCGATGCGGCTGAGGAAGAAGCACTCTGCGCCGTCGCATCCGGTCGTCAGCGCCATGAGCGGGATGTTGTCGTCGGGCGACGACTCGTGTTGCAGCTTCGGGAGACGAAGCGATTTGTCGGGCTGCGGGTTGTCGACGCACGCGGCGACGTTGGAGATCGTGAGGTGACGGCGCCACTTGCCGAGCTGGAGGATGAGCGGGATGTTCGCGCCGACCGGCGCGTTCGGGATCGAGAAGTTGCCGTTCGCGTCCGTCGAGGCCGACGCGATCGGGTTGCCCGAAGCCGGCGCTTGGCACTGCGTGCACGTCGGACCATCCGTGATCGGATCGAGCGGCGCGTTCGGCACGTAGACGTACACGTTGTAGAGGCCGTTCACGCTGGCCGGGTCGTAGACCTTGCCGCTGATCGTCGTCGTCCCGCAGGTCTGTTGGCACTGCAAGCCGGTGCAGCCGCCGTCACCCGTCGTTCCGGTGTCGCCGAAGGTGAACGTGCTGTCGCTGCCGCCATCGAGGTCGCCTGCATCGCCGCCATCACTCCCGAAGCCGCTGCCGGTGTTGCCACAGCCGAAAAGGAAGAGTGCGAACGAGAGAAGAACGTAACGAGCTTGCATCGGGCCTCAGTGCGGGATGATGGGTGGCTGAGAGTCGTCTTGGACGCACGAGCTGAGATCGAAGAAGAGGAACTCGAGCGCAGCGAGGTTGGCGTTGTAGAGCGTGCTTCCGTTTTGGCAGAAACCCGTCGATGTGCCAGCGACATGGACATCGGAGAACACGGCGCGCCCGCATTGGTTCTGAACCGTCTGCGTCACCGGCGTGTTGAAGCTGAGGTAGACCGTCGAGTATGAGCTCGTCGCGTTGCCGCCGGGCGTGTCGGTGTAGATCCAGCGCGTCGCCTTGCCGTTCGTGATGAGGTTCACGTCCTGGCGCGTCTCGTAGAGCGCGAGCTGGCCGAGCGTGCCGCCCTGCACGTTGTTGATCCACTTCGCCATCGACGCGCCCTTCGGAAAGGTTTGATCGATGATGAACGGCGCCGAGCCATACGTGCCGCCCGTGTCGCCGCGCCACTCCGCGACGCTGTTGAAGTCCGCGGGGCCTTTGCACGTCGGGTCGGAGTACGAGTTCGCGCACTGCGAAGCGCTCGCGAAGAAGTTGTACATGTAGTGCGTGCCGAAGAAGCGGCCGCCGCCGTTCAAGTACGACTCCACGTTCGCATAGCCGGTGCCGCGATCGACCGTCGTGCACTCGCACGAGTTCGAAAATGATGTCGTACGACATCAGCGTGCTGATCTTGTCGTAGAGCGCGGTCGTCGAGTTGCCGTAGCTGTACGGGCGCGCGGTCTCGCCGCCGCTGCCGTCGTAGACATTGACGCGTCCGCCTTGGTTGAACTCGCTCTGGGCGATGCCGATCGTGTTGAGGAGGAAGCACTCGGTGTAGTCGCACGAGCCGGTCGTCACGGCCATCTTCGGCATGTTGTCGTATGGCGACGTCTCCGCTTGTTTCCTCGGCATGCGAAGGACGGACTCGACGCTCGAATCCTTCGGGTTCGCCTTCGTGTTGAAGCGGTTGTCTTGGCACGCTTCGACGTGTGGCATCGTGAAGACGCGGCGCCATTTCCCGAGCTGCATGACGAGCGGGATGTTGTCGGCGATGGGCGCGTTTTGGATCACGAAGTGGCCGGTCTCGTCGGTCGTCGCGGAGGCGACGGGGAATCCCGACGCGGGTGCTTGACACGCCGCGCACGTGACGCCGTCCGGAATCGTCGCGAGCGTGTCGTTCGGCACGTAGACGAAGACGTTGTAGAGCGGGACCGTGCCCTTCGGATCGTAGACGTAGCCGCTGATCGTCGTCGTGCCGCACGTCTGCTTGCACTGGAGGTTCACGCAGCCCGCGTCGCCACCGCCCGAGTCGCCGTTGAACCCGAACGGCGAGTCGCCGTTCAGCGTCGCGTCGCCGTTGTCGCCGGCGTCCCCATCGAAGCCGCTTTTGTTCGTGCCGCAACCAAGCGCCGCAACCGCAACGAAGACGAGGAAAATGGCTCGCATGGTGGACTCCTCCGGACTCTCCGCCGAGTGAAACGCGCAGAGACCCTCCGGTCGGGAATTCTACAGGAATGATGGCCGCGCGCAACGGAAGCTGTCTCAAATGAGCGTGCCGGTCGGCACCTCAATTGACGCACGCGGTCGCCTTCGTTACCCCATTTCGCCATGAACACGCGAGGCCTACGCCCGGCTGCGGCTTTCGCGCTCGTCGGCGCCTTGCTCGGCGTCGTCTTCGCGACGTATTCGACGAGCGACTACGCCGCTCACCTCGATCGCCAAGTCCACGCGATTCACTGCTCGTTCATCCCGGGCGCCGACCCGAGCTCGGACGAAGCGAACCCGTGCAAGGCGGCGCTCTTCAGCCCGTACTCGGCCATCTTCCGGCAGACGTATTGGGGTGGAATTCCAATCTCGCTCGGCGCGCTCGGGGCGTTCTCGTTCTTCGCGGGGCTCGCGCTCTACTTGCTCCTCGCGCGTCGCGCGTCGCGTCGCACCATCGACCTCTTCGCGCTGACGGCGCTCGCGCCGCTCCTTGCGTCGCTCGTGATGTTCACCATTTCGCTCACGCAATTGCATGCATTCTGCAAGCTTTGTGTGGGCATCTACGTTTCGTCGTTTCTCGTCGCGCTCGGCGGAGCGCTCGCGCTGCGCGAACGCGGCGACAGACCGCAAGGCAAAGCGCTCGTGCTCGCGGGAGGCGTCGTGGCGTTCGGCATCGCGTCGCTCATGCCTGCCGTGGTCTACGCGTGGTCGCTCCCGGATTATCGCCCGCTCCTCACGAGCTGCGGTGCTCTCGCGCAACCGACCGAGCAACATGGCGCGCTCTTGAAGCTCCCGACGACGCAGCCGAAGCGGCAGGTCCTCTTCTTCGAAGATCCGCTGTGCCCGACGTGCAAGGCGTTCCACGAGCGTCTCGTGACGGAGGGCGTGCTCGAGAAGCTCGACGTGACGCTCTCGCTCTTCCCGCTCGACACCGATTGCAACTGGATGCTCGATCGAAGTCTGCATCCCGGCGCGTGCGTGCTGAGCCGCGCGGTGATTTGCGGAAAGGATCGCGCGCGCGCCGTGCTCGAGTGGGCGTACGAGAACCAAGACGATCTGCGCCCGATCGGAAAGCAGAGCGCGAACACGCTCAAGGATCGCGTCATCAAACAGTTCCCGGACATCGCGACGTGCATCGACGACAAAGCGACGACCGCGCGTCTCAATCAGCAGCTCCAGTTCGCCGCGTCGAACCACGTTCCGGTATCGACGCCGCAGTTCTATCTCAAGGAAGGCGACAAGCTCGCGCGTGTCTGTGACGAAGACACCGATCTCGGCTTGCGATACGCGATGGGTCAGCTCGCGCCGGAGGTTTTGCCATGAGCCACGAGAAGCGCGAAGTCAGCGGAACGGAGCCAACGCTCCCAGCGGATCCAGATCAATTCTCCGCGAAGCCCGAAAATAAACAGGGCCCGATGATCGTCGGCCTCGTCGTCTTCCTCGCGATGCTCTTCGGTCTCACGTTTTGGGTTCGCGCGAGCGTGCACGGCGCGGGCGAGCGCATCGCGCACCCGGATCAAGTCATCGCCGAACAAAAAGTCGCCGTCGCCGACAACAGCGAGGTCGCGTACTGCACGCCCGCGTTCAAGGGCGTGCTCCAGCGCGTTCTCAACTCGTGCGGCCTCGTCGGAAGCGAGAGCCGCCGCGGGTGCCAGCCCGCCGACGTGAAGACGTTCGCGTCGATCAGCGACGAGGACTTCAACGCGCTCTTCACGCCGCTCAAAGATCGCGGCGCGGTCATCCTCTTCGACGAGGGCAAAGACGATCTCGACGACGGCGCGAAGAAGCTCCTCGAAGAAAAATGGCAGGAGCGCCGCGGCGCGCGTTATTTCTTCGTCGTCGCGCGCGCGAGCAAGACGGGAACGTCCGACGCGAACCGCGCGCTCTCGCACCGCCGCGCCAACAGCGTCATGCTCGATTTGCAAAACGTGTTTCACGATCCGGATCTCGACAAACAAGTCGGGCTCCTCTGGCTCGGAAACGAGTTCGCGCAGCTCTCGAAGGACTACTGCGATTGGCCAAGCTCGCGAGACGAAGCGCACTCGAAGAAAGAAAAGTGCAGCGCGGAGACGATCAACCGGAGCGCGTTCGTGTCATGGGTCGACTGCCGACTCTGATCCTCGCGTGCGTGCCGTTCGTTGCATTCTGCAACGATCCGGGAAAAGCGCAGAATTCAGGGCGCAGCGAGCAGGTCGTGTCGAGCGCATCCGCGTCGCCCAGCGCGAGCGCCGTCGCCAGCGTGGATCACGCGACGAGCGCGCCGCGAGGGCCGCTATGCGACAACACGTTCACCGGTCGCGTGCTCCCGAAGTCGAGCGCCGCATTCGTCGACGCGACCGGCGCGGTGAGCGATCGCGCGATGCCCGCATGGGACGGCAAGCGCGCGCGTTGGGTGAGCTTCTTCGCGTCGTGGTGTGGGCCGTGCAAAGAGGAGTTCCCGCGCATCCAGAATTTCGCCAAGCGCCTCGAAGGCAGTGGGGTTCCAATCGACGTGACGTTCGTGTCGATCGACGACGACCTCCGCCAGCTCACGGCGTTCTTCGCGAAAGAGCCCGACACCGGAATGAAGAGCTCGTACTGGCTGAAAGACGGACCGGTTCGCACCGCGTGGCTTCAGTCGCTCCACATGAAGAGCGACCCGCCGCTTCCCGAGCACGCCCTCTTCGACGGCAAAGGACGGCTCAAGTGCTTCGTGTCGGGCGCGATCGAAGACGGCGACTACGCGGCGCTCGCGCAAGCCCTTCGATGATGGCGATGAAAGCGCGCGTCGCGGCGTGCGCGTTCGCCGCGTCGTGCGCGCTCGCATCGCACGCGCGCGCCGACGAATTCGACGTGCGCATGCCGGTTCGCTACGGCTTCGCGTATACGAACATCACGAACGCGCCCGCGATGTCGTTCTCGTTCGGCATCGACGTCGACGTCGTGCACGTCACGCCGCAGCTCATCTTGCAGCTCGTGGGCGATCTCGAATCGAACGCGCGCCCCGACCTCTCGGATCAAGATCCGCTCTCGTCGTTCGGCGGCTTCGGGTTCGGCGGAGGACTCTTCTATTTGACGGAGGGCGAGGTCGGCATCGGCGCGGACGCAACGGCGTGGTTCACGTTCGATGCGCAGGACCTCGTCGGTGGAGGCTTCGCCGCACGCGCCTACGTGTATCCGTTCTACATGCGCATGGAGAACGCGATCAAACGAGACGCCGATCGCATGGCGGCGTGGGTGCGGAGCTCGCTCTCGCTCTGGGTGATGGCGCGCATGGACTTCACGAGCGACGGCAATGGTCCGACCTTCGCGTTCGGCGCGTCAGTCGACCTCCTCCGCATTTTCTTTTTGCCCTACCTCACGCTGCTGACGAACAAGCTGAAATGACGCGATGTGACTAGCCGAGGCCCGAGGGCGACAAATCGATCGCGAGGCGCGTGCGGCCGACGATGATTTGATCGCCGTGGTCGAGGCGCTCTTCGCTCTTCACGCGGACGAACACGCCGGTGCGCGACTGCAAGTCGGTGAGGACGATGCTGCCGGCCTGTTCTTCGATGTAGCAATGCTGCTCCGAGACGAGCGGATCGTTCGGGAACATCAGATCGCCGACGGCGGAGCCGACTTGCAACGTGGTTCCGCGCGCGACGACCGCCGCGCCGTACGCGCCGCCCTCGAAGATCTGCACGACGCGAAACGCCGACGGCCATTTCGGCGACGAATAGAAATACGTCGGGTCCGCGTCGGGCTCGTCGTCGGCGACTGGATTCTTCATGATGCGAAGGAGCTGATCGCCGACGATGAACTCGTCGCCTGCCTCGACCTCGACGGGACGCCGCACGCGCAAGAAGACGCCGTTGCCGCCTTCGAAGTCTTCGATGAGGAGAGCGCCGTTCTTCCACTTCAAGACCGCTTCGCTCGGGTGACAGAATTTTTCTCCGACGAGCGTGATGCCGCCCTTCGCGCCGAGGATCACTTCGTCGCCGACGGGCTCGTAGACGTCCGGCCCGCCCGCCATGCTGCGCAGCACGTGCAAGCGGAAGCGGAGCTTCGCCGGACGCATGAGCGGAACGGCTTCCGCTTCCGCGGGCCGAACGAGCGGCATTGGTTTTTCGGGAAGCGGCGGCGGAGCCGATGGAGTGGCGGGCAACGCCGGCTTCGACGGGGATGGCGGGCGCGGCGCTTGCGCTTGGATTTGCGGTTGCGACGCGCGCGGCGGCACCGGCGGCGCGGAGGGCAGCCCGCCTTGCACCTTCACGGAGAGCTCCTTCGACGGAGCAGGCGCAGCGTCCTTCTTTTTGATCTGCTTGATGTCGACGCTCGGCGCTTCGGTGAGCGTCTCCATTCCGCCGAGCGCTTTGCCGTCGATGATCTGGTCGAACTTTCCGTCGCGCAGCGAGATGATCATCTCCATCTGCTGGCCCTTCATCAGACCTCGCACGAACATCGCCACGTCTTGCCGCGAGACTTCGGTCGCGTAGCTGCGCTTGTGGCTCTTGATGATGCGGCCGCCGTCCGCGAAGAGGTGCGTGATGATGTGCGGCTTGTTGAGGCCGGAGTCCTCGGTTTGGATGTGATAGACGTGCTCTTTGCATTTGACGTTGTTGTTGAAGCCGACCTGAGCGCGATTGAAGCTCGGTTGGCTCATCTCGCGTTCGAGCTTCGCGAGCGCGTCGGCGCTCCACTGTTGCATCGCGGCTTCGAGCGCGGCGAAATCTCCGTCGAGTCCTTCCATGCGCGCGAACGCGGCCTTCGCGAGAGGCGATGCGGGGTTGATGCGCAGCGCGCCCGCGAGGAGCTTCTGTCCGTCGGCGTCGTTCGGACCCGAAGCGGCCCATGCGCTCAACACGGACACGGCATCATCGACCCGCCCCTTGTCGACTAGCCACTTGGCGACCTTCGATGCAGATGCACGAGGAGCCCCGGAGGCTTGCGTCATTCAGTCCGGATGATCATTCGCTTCGTCAAAAAAGAAAAGGGGGACGTGCGTCAGTCACCTGTTCCGGCGCCTCCGGCGCCGATGGTCAGTACGTGAGGACGGTTTCGACGCGGACGGGAAGGAGTTTTTCCCTGCCGTTCAGGAACGCGAGCTCGATCACGAACGCGTACGCGACCACGTAACCGCCCTGCATCCGAACGAGATCCGCCGCGGCTTTTGCCGTACCGCCCGTCGCGAGGAGGTCGTCGACGACGAGACAGTGCGACTCCTCGGCGATCGAGTCTTTGTGCATTTGGAGCTCGGCCGTCGAATACTCCGTGTCGAACGTGACGCGATCGATTTCGGCGGGGAGCTTCCCCGGTTTGCGCGCCGGGACGAAGCTCGCGTTGAGCCGCGCCGCGAGCGCGCCGCCGAAGACGAACCCACGTGCCTCGACTCCGACGACGACGTCGATGTGCTCGCCGATGAACCGCTCCGCGAGCGAATCGAGCACGATGTGGAACGCGCGCGGCGACGCGAGCAGCGGCGTGATGTCCTTGAAGAGAATGCCCGGCTTCGGAAAATCCGGAATGTCGCGGATCACGCTGCGCGCGAACTCGATCCCGCTCGGGGTGGTGGCGCGACTCTGGCGCGTTTGCACCTCTGCGATCGCGGGCTCGTGCGTGTGGCGTTTTTGGTGACGGACCGGCGGCCTCTTCGTGCGGCGCGCGAGGAGCGGCGGTCGGTTCTTCGGTTTTTTCGACGCCATGGCGGAAGCGATCATAACAGCGAAGCTGCCGCCGTCATCTCGGCTCGATCGGTGAGATCGAGAAGGAGCGGCGTGACCGACGCCACGCCCGAATCGTGCGCCTCGGTGTCGCTGCCGGAGTCGGGCGCGTGGTGCACGCCGGCGCCGCCGATCCACAAATAGTCGCGGCCGCGCGGATCTTTGCGCAGATCGACGAGCTCTTCGTACGCGCGCGTTCCGGTGTGCACGACGCGCATCTCGCCCGTCCACTTCGGCGGGAAATTCACGTTGAGCAAGATCGCTCTCTTCGACGCGAGGGTCTTCTTCGCGATCTCGGCGATCTTCGCGCACGCGCTCTCGACGTCGACGCCCCGCGCGGCGCTCGCTGCGATCGCCGGAATGCCTCGCAGCGCGCCCTCACGCGCCGCGGCGACGGTGCCCGAATAAAAAACGTCCTGCCCGAGATTCAGACCGTGATTCATCCCCGATACGACGAGGTCGGGTTTGCGCGCGAGCACGTTCGGGTGATGCAGCGCCACGTAGATGCAATCGGCGGGCGTCCCGTCGACGGCCCACACGCCGTCTTCGACTTTTCGCAACCGGAGCGGGCGATGGAGGCTGAGCGAATGGCTCGACGCGCTCTGCTCGATCTCGGGCGCGACGATGACGACTTCGCCGACCGACTCGAGCGCGCCGCGCATCGTGCGAATGCCGCGCCTCGCGTGTCCGTCGTCGTTGGCGAGAAGGATGAGCGGTCGCGGTTCCATGTGCAGCGCGAGCGTGTAGCTTGGTTGCGTGGGCGAGGGAAGACGAGAAGAAAAATTCGGAGTCGTGGTCGACGATCCGTTTCGCTGGCTCGAGGAGGACTCGGACGAGACGCGCGCGTGGCAGGCCGCGCAGAACCGCGCGACCGACGCGTACTTCGGCGCACGCAAAGACCTCGCAGCGCTTCGCGCCCGCATCTCGGAGCTCTTCGAGATCGGGTTCTGCGACACGCCATTCGTCGCCGTTTCAGGGGCCGGAAAACGTGCATTCTACACGCGTCGAGAAGGCGCCGCGCAGCAGCCGAAGCTCGTCGTGCGCGACGGCGAGAGCGAGCGCGTCGTGATCGACGTCGCGGCGCTCTCGGCCGACGCGACCGACGCGCTCGATTGGTGGTACCCGTCGCCGAGCGGCGCGCGCCTCGCGTGGGGGCGGTCGAGCGCGGGGAGCGAGAAGAGCGTCCTCGCCATACGCGACCTCGAGACCGGCGAAGACTCCGAGCGCATCGACGACACGCAGCACTGCACCGTCGCGTGGACGAGCGAGAAGGCGTTCTTCTACACGCGCCACCCGCCGGGCGATCCGTACAACTCGCGCGTGTACTTCCACGAGCTCGGTCGCGATCCGAAGGACGACCCGCTCGTCTTCCCGCGCGCGGGCGACGAGCGCGACAAGACCGACGCGCCGCAGCCGATCGCTTCGCCGTGCGGACGATTTCTCATCGTCGTCGTGCAACAAGGTTGGTCGAAGTGCGAGGTTTGGTATCGCGACTTGCGCGATCCGAACGGCGCGTTCGTTCCGCTACAGACGGGCGAGGAGGCGACGTTCGAGGTCATCGCGCGGCGCGACGCGTTCTACGTGCTCACGAACAGCGGAGCGCCGCGATACCGTCTCCTTCGCGGCGATTGGGAGAAGCCCGCGCGCGAGAATTGGCGCGAAGTGCTCGGCGAGACGAACGACGTGCTCTCGTCGGTCGCGATCGCGGGCGATCGGATCGTCTGTTCGTATCTTCGCGATGCGTCTTCCGTGATCGTCGTTCGCGATGCGCGCGGCGATCGCGAAGTCTCGCTGCCCGCGATCGGCTCGGCGAGCGTCACCGCGTCGCCCGACGACGACGATGTCTACGTCGCCTTCACGTCCTTCGTCGTTCCGCTCGGCGCATGGAAGCTCGACGGCGACGCGCTGGTTCCTTTCGCTCGCGTCGCGAGCGCGCCTAGCACCGAGGGCATCGTCGTCGAGCGGCGCTTCGCGACGAGCCACGACGGCACGCGCATTCCCATCTTCGTCATTCGCCGCGAGGACACGGCGCTCCCCGCGCGCACCGTCCTCTACGGCTATGGTGGCTTCAACGTGAACCAGACGCCCGCGTTCAGCGCGCGCGCGCTCACGTTCGTCACGCGCGGCGGCGTGTGGGCCACGGCGGTTCTGCGCGGCGGCGGCGAGTACGGCGAGGCGTGGCATCGCGCGGGAATGCTCGCGAACAAACAAAACGTGTTCGATGATTTCTACGCGTGCGCCGAAGACCTCGTCCGCTCGGGCGTCGCGCGCTCGAACGCGCTCGGCGCGCTCGGCGGATCGAACGGCGGGCTCCTCGTGTCCGCCGCGGTCACGCAGCGCCCGGAGCTCTTCGCGGCCGCGATCGCAGCCGTCCCACTCACGGACATGCTGCGCTACCACCTCTTTCGCCTCGGCGCGTTTTGGATCTCGGAGTACGGCTCGCCCGACGAGGCCGACGCCTTTCATGTATTATACAAGTATTCGCCGCTGCACCACGTGACGCGCGCGCGCTACCCGGCGATGCTCTTCTGGACTGCGGAGAGCGACTCGCGCGTCGACCCGATGCACGCGCGCAAGATGGCCGCAGCGATGCAAGCGGCGACGACCGGACGCGCACCCGTCTTGCTACGCGTCGAAACCAAAGCAGGCCACGGCATGGGCAAGCCCACCTCGAAGCTCGCCGATCAAGTCGCGTGCGAGCTCGCATTCTTCGAAGCCGAGCTCGGGCCGACGCTCGGGAAGGATGAAGGCGCCAAGCCGTAAGACAACGAGCGCCGCGCATGCCAGCCGCTCGCTTGACACTCGAGCGAACCCGCTGTCCCATGCCGCGTCGCCGTTCCAGAAAGGATTTCACATGAAGGTCGGTTTCGGTCAGAAGCGGTGGTTTCAGATCGCACAAACGCTCGGGGCCATGCTCGTTCTCTTGGGCGCACTCTTGGCGTGCAAGGGTGGGTCGTCGAGCAGCGGCGGAAGCAGCAGCTCGAGCACCGCGAAGCTGAACGACGCCGTGACCTTCGACGACGCGGAGTGGATCGTTCTCGAGGCGAAAGACGCCGGCAAGGCGCTGAAGAGCAACTCCGAGTTCAACGAAGAAGAGAAGAAGACCGAAGGCCGCTTCATCCAGGTCCACTACAAGCTGACGAACAAGGGCAAGAAGGAAGAAATGCTCTTCGAGAAGCCGAAGATCGTCGACAGCCAAAACCGCGAGTTTGGTCCGGTCGAGATGGAGAGCTTCTACGTTCCTGCCAAGGCGAAGACGATTGGCATCGACACGCTGCAGCCGAGCATCCAAAAGGAATATTGGACGGTCATCGAGGTCCCCGCCGATGCGAAGACGCTCAAGTTCCAGGTCCACGGCTTCAGCCCTTTCGGCGACAAGAAGCTGGTCGACATCGGTTTGTGAGTTCGGATCCGAACCATCTCGTCCAAAGTTGCCGCGCCGCGGATTTTCCGCGGTGCGGCGCTTTCTTTTGTCGAAAACTGGGAATGCGATCAGTACTGAACTAATGTGACGTACATCATGAATCAGCCCATTCACCTCCTTGTTCTGCGCGCTGCTTTGCGGTGCGCTCGTCATCGTCGCGCGGCTTCACGTGCCGCGCTCGCCGTTCGCGTCGACTGCACCGAAACCGATCTCGACGTCGCTCTCGCGAAGCTCGCCCACGCCGGTTTGATTCACTCCACAACCGACGTGCGGCTCACGATGCGCGGGTTTGCGGTCGCCGTCGCGACCATCGCGCCGGTTTCTGCCGCGCGGCCCGAGCGCACACGAACCGCCGCGTGACTCCGAAGGCGTGGCACCAACGCGAGCACGCGGCGATGCGCATCGCGCACGCCAAGCTCGAGTCTCGGTCGCGCGCCATCGGACGCACGCGCCTCGTGTGCATCGCGGGCGTCATCATCGTGCTCGCTGCGGTCGGCTTGCAGCTCGCGCCCGCGGTGGCGGCGTGGGGCTCGCTCGCGTCGCTCGTGCTCTTCATCGCGCTCGTCTTCGTTCACGCGCGCGTCGACCGCGAGCGCGATCGTCGCGACGCGGGGGCGCGCTTCCACGAACGCGCGCTCGCGCGACTCGCGGGCACGCCCGAGAAGAGCGCGCCCATGCCGGAGATCGACGCGAAGCACCCGTACGCACGCGATCTCGACATCGTCGGCAACGATTCGATCGATGCATTCGTTTCGTTCGTGCGCACGCAACCCGGAGCGCGCACGCTCGCGGCGTGGCTCCTCGCGGCGATGGCGCCGCCGCCACCCGAAACGATTCGCGCGCGTCAAACCGCAGCGAAGACGCTCGCGACCAAGCCCGAGCTCGTTCGCGCGCTGTGGATTGCAGGCGCGCCGATCGCCGAGCAGCGCGACAAGTCGCGGGCATTCGAGGAGTGGGTGCTCGCGAAAGACGAAGCGTCCGTCGGAGCCGTCGGCAGCGCGATCGCCTGGGTCCTCCCGGTGATCACGATTGGCGCGGTCGCCTTGGGAAACATTTTGTCGTGGCCGACCGAGGTCACGTGGGGTCCGTATTCCGTCGCGGTGGTCGTCGCGCTCGCGATGCGGTCGCGCATCGGGCGCGCGGCGTCGGCGGTCGTCGCACACGAAGGTGGCGCGCTCGCGTTCGCCGAAGCATTCGACGCAGCCGCATCCGAGAAGCTCGAAGGCGAGGCGCTCGCGCGCATCACGGGCGATCTCGAATCGGCGCGAGCGGGCCTTCGCGCGCTGCGCATTCCAACGATGGCGCTCGAAGCGCAGCAAAACGAGGTGATTCGCATCTTCGTCGCGCCGATCTTCATGGTGGAGCTCCACGCCGTGCGCGCGCTCGAGCGCTGGCGAACGAAGCACGCGGCGAACGCGAAGGCATGGTTCGACGCGTACGGCGCGCTCGAAGCGCTCGCGAGCTTCGGTCTCGTGTCGCACGACTTCCCGGAGCTCGCGTGGCCCGAGATCACGAGCGAGCTTCGATTCGACGCGCGCGCGCTCGGTCATCCGCTCGTCGCGCCGGACAAGCGCGTCACGAACGACGTCGGGCCGCTCGAATCGGGGAGCGCGCTCGTCGTCACGGGATCGAACATGTCGGGCAAGTCGACGCTCTTGCGATCGATCGGCGTCGCCTGCGCGATGGCGACGGCCGGCGCGCCGGTTTGCGCGAAGTCGCTCGTCATCGGCCCGCTGCGCCTCGCGACGAGCATGCGCGTGAGCGATTCGCTCGCGGAAGGCGCGTCGCGTTTCTACGCGGAGCTCGGCCGGTTGAAGATCGCGGTCGACATGGCGGCGCAAGGACCGGGCGTCTTGTTCTTGCTCGACGAGGTGCTCTACGGAACGAACGCGCGCGAGCGACTCATCGGATCGCGCGCGACGCTCGCGTGGCTCCTCGAGCACGGCGCGCTTGGCGCGGTCTCCACGCACGATCTCGCGCTCGCGGATCTCGAAGGCGATCTCGCGTCGCGCGCGCGCAACGTCCACTTCGAGGAGCAAGTGACGAACGACGAGATGACGTTCGACTACAAGCTCCGCGAGGGTGTGGTGAAGAGCTCGAACGCGCTCCGCTTGATGCGCAAGCTCGGTTTGCCCATCGGGTCTCGTGAAGAGGGCGACGGCCCGTGATACCGTCGCGCTGATGGCGGCGATTCGTATCTTGGTCGTGACGGTCAGCGACTCGCGCAAAGCGGGCAACGACGCATCGGGCGATCTGCTCGCCGAGAAGCTCGGCGCAGCGGGGTTCGTCGTGAAGCGACACGCGCCCATGCGAGACGAGCTGCTCGTGATCCGCGAGCTCGTTCGCTCGGCGGCGACGACGAACGAAGCGGACGCGATCGTCCTCACCGGCGGGACGGGTCTCGCGCCGCGCGACGTGACCCCCGAAGCGATCGAGCCGTTGTTCGAGAAACGCATCGACGGTTTCGGCGAAGAGTTCCGCCGGCGATCGTGGACCTCACCCGGCTCGTCGCCGTGGCGCGAGGGCGATCAGGAGAGGGCGGTCGGCTCGCGCGCGATGCTCTCGCGCGTGACCGCGGGCATCGTCGCAGGGACGATCGTCGTCGCGCTCCCGGGAAGCCCCGCGGCGGTCGAGCTCGGCGCGTCGCTCCTCGTCGACATGCTGCCGCACGCCGTCGTCGTCGCGAGCGGCGGCGCCGCGCACTGATGCGCGTTCGCGTCCTCTACTTCGCGGGGGCGCGCGACGTCGCCGGACGCGCCGACGAGGAACGCGATCTTCCCGCGAGCGTTCGCACCGTCGCGGACTTCGCGCGCCACATCGGCGAAGCGCATCCAGCGCTCGCGGATCGCATGTCCGCGATCCGCGTCGCGCGCAACGAGCGCTTCGCCGAGCCCACGGAGCTCGTCGCTGACGGCGACGTCCTCGCGCTCATTCCGCCCGTTGCGGGAGGTTGAGCTCTTCCACTTCACGCGTGCGGCCCGCGTCGAAGAGGACGAAGTGCGTTCCGAGGCGCACGGCTTCGGCGCGATCGTGCGTGACGAACAAGACGATCGCGCCGCGCGCCGCGCGCTCTCGCACGATGTCGCCCATTCGAGCGCGTGCGTCGTCGTCGAGCGCGGAGAACGGCTCGTCGAGCAGGAGAAGCTTTGGATCGCGCGCGAGCGCGCGAGCGAACGCGAGTCGCTGACGTTCGCCGCCCGAGAGTCGTTCGGGCTTGCGCTCCACGTGACGTTCGAGGTCGACGAGCGCGAGCAGCTCCTTCGCGCGCGCATCCGATGTGAACGGCGTCAAGTGATCGAACGCCGTCCTGTGATGCCAGAGCGCGGCGTCTTGTGGAGCCCATCCGAGAGAGCGCGCGCGTGGAGCGAGCCCATCCAAGCGCGAATCGCCGAGACGAATCGATGCGGACGCAGGCTCGACACCCGCGACGACGCGAAGCGTGAGCGATTTCCCGCTCGCGGTCGGACCGAACAGCACCGTCACGCCGGAAGCCGTGAAGCGCGCGTCGAGCTCGAACGACCCGACGCGCGCGCGCGCTTCGACGACGAGCGTCATGACCGGCGGCTCCACGCGCGAAGACAGAGCGCCGCGATGACGGACGCCGCGACGAGCGCGAGCGAGATCGAGAGAGCGCGCGCGTCCTGTCCTTGTTGCATCGCGAAGTACACCTCGAGCGGCGCGGTGGCGGTGTCTCGCGAGTAGCCCGCGAACGTCAGCGTCGCGCCGAACTCGCCGAGTGCGCGCAGCGCCGCGAGCGTCGTCGCCACGCCGAGACCGGGCAGCGCGAGCGGAAACGTGACGACGCGAAACGTCTGCCGCGCGCTCAAGCCGTTCGCCATCGCGACGTCCTCGAGCGCGCGATCGACGCGGGAAAATGCGGCCTCCGCGCCCTTCGCCATGAGCGGGAGCGCGACGGCCGCCGCCGCGATCGACGCGCCCGCGCTCGAAAAAACGAGCTGCGCGCCGAATGCGTCCTCGAGGAGCGCGCCCACCAAGCCGCGACGCCCGAAAACGAGGAGAAGCAAATACCCGACGACGGACGGCGGCAAGACGAGCGGCACGATGACGAGCACGTCGACCACGGCGCGCAAGACGCCGCGGCGCCGCGCGAGAAAAAAACCGATCGCCGCTCCGACGGGCACGACGAACACGAGCGCGGGCACGACGACGCGAAGCGAAACGAGGAGCGTCACGGCGCGCGATCCAAAAATCCGCGCGAGGCGAGAACGCGCTTCGTCTCGTCGTCGCACAAGAGCTTCGCTACCGCGCGAGCCGCGCCTCCCGCGTGCTTCGACACGTAGACCGGATAATGCACGTTCGGCCGCGCGGATTGAGGCACCATCGCGACGAGCTCGACGTCGTCGCGAATCTTCACGTCCGTCGCGTAGACGATCCCCTCGTCAGCCTCTCCGCGTGCGACGAGATCGAGAACGCTTCGCACGTTCGTTCCGCGCACGATCTTCGGCGCGACCGCGTCCCAAACGGCGAGACGACGGAGCGCGTCCTCCGCGTAGACGCCCGCGGGGACTTGCGGCGTGAGGCCGATCGCAAGACGAAAGCTCGCGGGCGACGAGCCGAGCGCCGCCCACTCGACGCTCGCGCCGCCGCGGCGCTTGACGAGCGCGAGCGTGTTCCATGCGAGCGTGCACGATTCGTCCGCGATGGTCGCGAGCCGCGGCTCTTCACCGGCGGACGCGAGGACGTCGAACGGCGCGCCGCGCTCCATCTGCGACGCGAGGTCGCCGCTCGCGCCGAACGCGAAGCGCACCTCGGCGGGCGAGTCCTTCGAGAGTCGCGGTGCGATCTCGTCCATCGACTCCTTCAAGCTGATCGCCGCGCCGACGGTGAGCTCGGGGCGCGTCGGATGTTTGCAAAATACAAGCAATCCAAGCGGCAAAATCAGGCGTTTCATGTGCAGCGCGCGTCTTGCCAGCCAACCCAGTACGCACCTTCGGGGCCGTGCTCGCGCTTCCAAATCGGGACGCGATGCTTGATGCGATCGATGAGCGCGCGGCACGCCGCGAAGGCCTCGGCGCGATGCGGCGCGCTCGCCGCGCACACGATGGCTGCGTCGCCGACCGCGAGCGCGCCGATGCGATGAACGGCCGCGACGCGCACGCCGGGCATCTCGCGCTCGATCTCCTCGCCGATGCGATTCATCTCGGCGAGCGCCATCGGGACGTACGCTTCGTACTCGAGGCGCACGACGGCGCGCCCGTCGTTCTCGTCGCGCACCGCGCCCACGAACACGTCGATGCCGCCGGCGCCGGCGCGCGTGACGCGCGCGACGACCGCGTCGATCGAGAGCGGCTCGCCCGTGATCTCGGCGTGCATCAGCGATTTCAGCGCATCTTCGAGCGGAGCGGGGGACACGAGGCTGTCGGCGATGAGCAGGAGCGCGGCGAAGTCGATGTCGCCGTCGAGCTGGGGCGTCGCCGCGGCTTGCGACCCGCGCCCGTGATCGCGCAGCGACGCGAGCAATTTGCGATCGCGCTCCGCGAGGCGGAGCTCGTCCTGCGCGAGGATCTCGAGCTTCGCGAGCGCGGAGTGGTCGACGGTCGTCGCGCCGGGCGGGAGCACGATGTCCGTCGGCGACAACAGCCCGCGCGTGTACGCCCAGCTTCGATTCAGGATGAAGCCGTGGAACGGGAGGTCCATCTCGGTCGTCAGCGTGCGCTGGAGGTGCGCGGCCTCTGCGAGCGCGGCGGGCTCGGGGCTCGTGACGACGACGAAGCTCGACGCGTCGCTCTTGAGCAGCGTGCGCACGGATTCGGCGTGCGCGCGCATCGACGTGAACATGCCAGAGAACGCCGCGAGGAACTGTTGCATCTCGTCGAAGAATCCTTCGCCGAAGATGCGCGCGAAGACGCCGTGCGCGATCTGGCGCGCGCGATTGCGAAACATTCCTCCTCCGCCGCCCGGAAGGAACACGCCGATGATGCGCTCGTCGAGAAAGAGCGAGAGCTTGCGGGGCGCCTCGAGGAAATCGAGCGCGTTGCGCGACGGCGGCGTGTCGAGGATCACGATGTCGTACTCGCCGCTCTCGACGAATCCATAGAGCGCCTCGGCGGCGGTGTACTCCTGCATGCCCGCGACGAGCTCGGCGAGCGCGCGATAAATTCGGTTTTGCAAGATCGCGGTCGCTTGCGCTTCGTCCGTCGTGAGGCGGCGAACCATGCGCTCGAAGACGACGCGCGGATCGACCATCCACGTCGAGAGCGTTCCGTGAATGCCGGCGGCGGCGAGGCGCGTGTCGGCGACGGGCACGGGCGCGCGCGCGGCTTCGGGGCTGCCAATCGCTTCAGCGAGCCTGCGCGCCGGATCGATCGTGAGGACGAGCGCATTGCGTCCGAGCATCGCGGCGCCCAAACCGAGCGCGGCGGCCGTCGTTGTTTTTCCGACGCCGCCCGCGCCGCAGCAGACGACGACGCGCTTCTCCGCGAGCAATCGCGCGATGTACGGACGCGTGCCTTCGCCTTCGCGTCGGGAGATCGGGCTCGACGATCGCCTCTCCGTCACGGCGCGCCTCCCGCGAGAGCGCGCGCCACGCTTGCGATGACGTCCGTGTCGACCTCGCGCACGACGCGCACCGGAAGACGAAGCTCGCGCACGAGTCGCTCGTTCGCGGCTGCGGCGCGATCGATCCGCGGAATGCGCCGCGCGCCGAGCATGCGCGAGCGATCCGGCGTGAAGCGCTCGACCGCGGCGCGCTCTTCCGGAGTGAACGGATTCGGCGGGACGCGATTCAAGACGACGAGCGCGCAATCGATCGTCAAGCGACGGAGCCCTTCGTGGAGCTCGACGGCCTCGCTCACCGGAAGCGGCTCGGGCAGCGTGACGAGGACGCTCGTCGTCCGCTTGCGATCGCGGAGCACGTCGAGGCCTCGCTGCGCGGCGGCGTGAATCGGGCCGGCGCGAAGAACGGACACGAGCGTCTGCGGAACTTGAGCGAGCGCGAGCGCGTGACCCGTCGCGGGCAAGTCGCACACGATGAGATCCCATTCGGGCGCGCCGCCGCCGCGCGTTTGATCGAGGAGGTCGAGCAACCGATACACGATGCCGAGCTCCGCGAGCGTCGGTGCCGCGACGAAGAAGCGGCGCACCGCGGCGGATTTCATCGCAGCGTCCGCGAGCAATCGCACGGGGAGCGTGTCGCGCAAGAACTGAAGGTGACCCGCGAGCGGCGAGAGGCGCGCACCGAAGAGCGCGCCGGCGCCGTTGCCGTCGCCGATGCGCGCGGGCTCGTCGATGAACGGAGCGACGCCGAACGCGGTCGCGAGAGGCGAGGTGAGTGACGCGCCGCCTTCATCGCCCGCTTCGCGCGGCGACTCGTAGCTGATCTCCGCCGCGAGGACGCGCTTGCCCGCGGCCGCGGCATCGCGCGCGAGCGCCGCCGTCACCGTCGTCTTGCCCACGCCGCCTTTGCCGGTCACCAAGAGGACGCGGCGCGACAAAATCTCGGAGAGGTCGCCGATCATTTTCGCTTTTCCAAGAAGCGCACCGCGATGGTCATGTCGCGCTCGACCGATTTCAGCATGTCGTAGACCGTGAGGGCCGCGGCGCTCGCCGCGACGAGCGCTTCCATTTCGACGCCCGTGCGATCGACGGCGCGCGCGGTCGTCTCGATGCGAAGCCCCTCGTCGCACGCGTCGATGTCGACGGCGACCGACGTCAGCGCGACGTGATGACAGAGCGGGATCCACTCGGGCGTGCGCTTCGCGGCTTGGATCCCCGCGATGCGCGCGGTCGCCAGCACGTCGCCCTTTTTCCCGTCGCCGCTCGTCGCGATCGCGCGCGTCGATTTCTTCATCGTGACGATCGCTTCGGCGCGCGCGACGCGCTCGCTCGCAGTCTTGTGCGCGACGTCCACCATGCGCACGCGGCCTTTGCGATCGAGATGAGACGACTGCGGCTTCATAGGCCGAGCTCCGAGAGAAGGTACACGTCGATCTCTGCGCCCGCATCGATGCGCTCTTGGTCCGCGGGGATGCACGCGAGCACGTCAGCTCGACAGAGACCGATGATCGCGCCGCTCGCTTGTTGTGGGAGAAGCGCGACGTCGCCGCGTTCGTCGAAGCGCGCGCGCGCGAGCTCGAGTCGTCCGGCTCTGCGCGTGATGGAGGAGGCGAGGCGCGCGCGCGTCGTGCGCGGAAGCGGGCGCGCGTCGCCTTGCATCGCGCGAAGGAGCGGCACGCCGAAGAGCGCGAACGTGATCATCGCGGACACGGGGTTTCCGGGTAATCCGAGCACGATGACGTCGCCGCGTTTTCCGACGGCGAGCGGCTTGCCGGGTTTGAGCGCGACGCGCCAAAAATCGAGCGTGACGCCGCACGACTCGAGCGCCGCGCGAACGACGTCGTGATCGCCGACGCTCACGCCGCCGATTGTGACGAGCACGTCGCACGCGGAGAGCTCCGCGTCGAGCACGGCGCGCACGCGCTCGGGATCGTCGGGCACGGGCGGCACGCGCGTCGTCTGGGCGAACGCGCGCGTCGCCATCGCGACGAGCGCGATGGAGTTCGACTCCGGAATCGACGCGGGTCCAATCGAAGCGAGCTCGTCGCCCGTCGGCACGATGGTCACGCGCGGCGCGCGCGACGCGCTCACGTGCTCCACCTCCAGGCTGGCGAGGAGCGCGAGCTCCGCCGGACCGATTCGCGAGCCGCGCGCGAGCGCGACGTCACCCGCGCGCAAATCCTCGCCGCGCTTGCGCACGAATTGAGAAGGCGCGATGCCCGCGACGCGAAATCGCACTCGGTCGCCGTCGCGCTCGGCTTCCTCTTGCATGATCACCGCGTCCGCGCCGCGCGGCATCGGCGCGCCCGTGAAGATGCGACACGCCGCGCCCGCCGCGAGCTCCGACACACTCATGCCTGCGCGCGACTCACACGTGACGGGCAGCGCGATGCCCTCGCGCACGTCCGCTGCGCGCACGGCGTAACCGTCCATCGTGCTCGCGTCGAACGCAGGCGAGTCGCTCTTCGCGCACACGTCCTCCGCGAGCACGCGACCGAGCGCCGCGCCCGTGGGCGTGCGCTCCGCATCGAGTCTCCGCTCGGGGCGTTGCGCGAGCGCGAGCACGCGTGTTTGCGCTTCGTCGAACGTCAGCAAAACGCCGCCACGTTACCCCAAAAGACCATCACACGTCGTCGGCCGAAAACGCGAGCACGCGATGGATGTCCGCCTCTCCGCACGCGAGCGCCACGAGCCGGTCGAGCCCGAGCGCGTTTCCCGCGCTGGGCGGGAGCGTCGCCATCGCCGCGATGAAGCGCTCGTCGATGGGATAAACGGGAAGACCGTTGTCGCGTCGCGCGCGTTGATCGCGCTCGAACCGCTCGCGCTGCTCGCGCGCGTCGGTGAGCTCCCCGAATCCGTTGCACAGCTCGATGCCCGAGACGTAGAGCTCGAACCGCTCGCAAAAACGCGGGTCGCTCGGTTTGGTGCGCGCGAGCGACGCTTGCGACGCGGGATAATCGACGACGAACACCGCGCGCATCTCGGCGATGCGCGGCTCGACGCGCTCCACCCACGTGCGGAAGTAACGGTCGTGATCCGACGCGGCCCACGCGAGCACGTCGCGCTCGCTCGTGCCCGCGAAGCGCGCGAACGCCTCGCATACGGTCATCCGCGGAAACGGTTTATCCACTCCGAGCACGCTCGCGACCAAATCCTCCGTGTCGCGCACGACCACCTCGACGTCCGAGTTACCGCGGTACCATTCTACCATGGTAAATTCCGGGTTGTGCTGCTGGCCTTTTTCGCCGCGCCGGAAGCATCGGCACACTTGGAAGATGCGCTCGTAGCCCTCGGCGAGCAGGCGCTTCATTTGGTACTCGGGCGACGTGATGAGAAAGCCCGCACCCTCGACGACGAACGCATCGAGGTGCAGATCCATGCCGGGCGAGGGAACGATTGCGGGCGTCTCCACCTCGAGAAAGCCGCGCGACTCGAAGAACGCGCGGACGTCGCGCACGACGCGCGCTCGCTCGGCGAGGAGCTTCTTCAACGCTGCGAGGCCGCCATGAACGCGCGCTCCGCGAAGCCCGCGATTTGGTGGCCCATCCACGGACCCACGACGACGAGCGCCGCGATGACGGCGAGCATGCGCGGCAAGTGCGAGAGCGTCGGATTCTGAACCTGCGCGGCCGCTTGGATTGCCGCGACGAGGAGGCCGACGATTGCCGCGATGCCGACGACGGGAAGCGAGACGAGCGCCGCGAGGACGAGCGCTTGTTGCGCCGCATCGACGAGCGCGCCCAGCGTCATTCGCCGCTCGCGTCGCTCGCGTCGCCCGCGTCGCTCGAAGAGTCGCTGGGCGCGTCGTTCGCGCCGTCGCTCGAGGATTGATTCTTGCGTCGCGTCGGTGGTGCTCGTGTCGGTCGTTCCGGTGTCGGGGATGGACGCGTCGTCGCCGGGGACGTTTTGGTTCGCGTAGCAGATGTTCGACGGGTCGAGCGTGTTGCGATCGAGCGGGCAGCAGAAGTTGCCTTGCGGCGAGCCGCCGCCATCGGGGAGCTGGAGCTCGGCGCCCGAGATGCAGACGAGGCCGTTGTCGCAGTCGGCGTTTTGGTTCGTCCCGGCGGGGACGTTGAGCGGATCGCAGCGCCCGCCTGCGCCGTGCGAGGTGCACGCTCCCGCGAGCACGCCGGTCGTCGCGAGGACGATGGCCCAAGAAGCAAGGCGTTTCATCGCGCGAAACCTTCCACATCGTCGCCCCGAACGAAAGGCTTTTTTGATGTGATAGGTTCGCCGCCATGAAGCTCTCCGATCTGAAGATCATCGTCACCGGCGGCGCCAGCGGAATGGGTCGTCACTTCGCGGTTCGTCTCGTCGAGGCCGGCGCGCAAGTCGCGATCGGCGACGTGAACGAAGCGGGTCTCGCGGAGACAGTCGGCTTGTGCAAAGGGCCCGGAAAGGTGCACTCGCGCAAGCTGAACGTCGCCGACGAGGCGGACGTCGCAGCGTACGTCGCGTGGGCGCACGGCGCGATGGGCGGTCTCAACGGTCTCATCAACAACGCGGGCATTCTCCGCGACGGGCTCCTCGTCAAGAAAGATCGCGAGACGGGCGCGGTGAAAGTTCTCAGCAAAGAACAGTGGGACGCCGTCATCGGCGTGAACCTCACCGGCGCGACGCTCATGGCGCGCGACGTCGTCGCGAAGATGGTCGAGACGAATCAGAAGCCGGGCGTGATCGTGAACATGTCGAGCGTCGCGCGTCACGGAAACCGCGGGCAGTCGAACTACACCGCCGCGAAGGCCGCTCTCGCCGCGAACACGGTCACGTGGTCGAAGGAGTTCGCACCGTTCGGCATTCGCGTCGGCGCGGTCGCGCCGGGCATGGTCGAGACGCCCATGACGCAAGGCATGAACCAAAAGGCGCGCGACGCGCTCGTCGCGGCGATCCCCGTCGGCCGCATCGGCCTGCCGGAGGATTTGTGGATCGCCGTGAAGTTCGTGCTCGAGTGCGATTACTTCGACGGCCGCACCATCGACGTCGATGGTGGGCTCTCGATGTAGAATACACGCATCACTTCGCGACGCGCCAAATGGCGCCCGTGTACGTGCCCCAGTAAAGCATCGTCGCGTCCTCGGTCATCGCGCGCGGATTTCCACCCGCCGCCGCGCCGTTCGAGAGCTTCACCGCGTTCACGTCGTTGCCGCCGCATCCATCGCGCGGACAACGCATCACGCGTTCATCGCTCGGGTTGTTCGGGTTGCCTTCGTCCGTGTAGTAGACGTACGTCGCGTCCGTCGTCACGACCCACGGGTTGCTCACGTTCGTCGTGACGAACGTCGCTGCGCCGCCCGCGACGGGAACCCACTGCACCGATTGACCCGCGTTGAACGGGATGCCGGTGAAGTAAATGCGATCGCCCGCGTAATGGACGGCGCCGATCGAGAGCTGGAGCGATCCCAAGAGGGGCGCGGCCGCATCGCCGCAGCCGGTGGCGCCGCAGCGGAACACGCCATCGCCGGAGCCGAAGTAGACGCCGCCGTCGTGATCGACGTCGATGTACAAGATGTCGCTCCCGTTCGGATTGTCGATGACGGTCGCGTTGTTGGCGAGCGCCATGTCGGTCACGTGGAGCTGATACGTGTCGTTCAAATTGTTGTCGGCGTAGTCGGCGCCGAAGAACACGTTTTTTCCGTCCGTGCCGACGGCGTAGGACGAAATGTTTCCCGTCGAGAGACCTTGCCCGCTCGGGCAGCCGTCGACCGGACACTTCACGACGCCGCCGTGCCAGTACGGATCGCCGAAGTTGCTGTTGACGGCGAAATAGAAATTCCCGCCGCTGACCGCGATCTGCGCGGGGTTTCCGTCTTTTGCGGTCCAGTCGATCAAGATTTGCGGCGTCGTGCCGTTCGTCGTCGTCTTGTCGACGCGTGCGGCGCTCTTCGCGCCGGTCATGTCGCTGTAGTTCGTGAAATACAAATAGCCGTCGTCGCCGACGACCATGTCGTACGGCGCGATGAGCGACGAGTTCTGGACGATGAGCACGGGTTGGCAAACGCCCGCCGCGCACGTGCCGCCGCCGCAGTCGTGTCCGCATGCGCCGCAGTTCTGCGGCGAGGTCGATGTGTCGCCGCACGCGGAGCCCTCACCGCCACCATCGCCGCCAGCCTCGATCGTGTTGTCGACCGTGGGCTCTTGGAGGCCGAGGATCGCGCTGCACGCCATCAGCGCGACCGCGAAGAGACCGAGAAGGACGCGTCTCAAAACGCACCTCCAATCGTGAAGCCGCTTGGTGCGAAGCTCACGCTCACGGCTTCCTTCGACTTCGGCGCAATCACGAACACGACGACGCCTGCCGCCGCGAGGATGCCGCCGGCGATGAATCCGATCGTCGAGATGGTCGCAAACGTCATGGCGTCATCGACCAAGGCTTTGCCGGCGGAGGTGCAGCGCGAAAAATCGGAGGTGCACATCGGCGATGCGTCGTTCTTTTTTCCGATCGCGAGGCCGCCGAACAAACCGCCGACGATGACTCCCGCGACGCCGACACCGATCATCGTGCCGCCCGCGATGCGCATGGCCGTTCCGCTCGATGACGCCTCCGTGTGCTGCGGTGGCGTGACGGTGATGTGACTGTCCGTTTGCGTGACCGGTGCGGGCTCGAGCGTCACCGAAACTTTTTCCTGCGCGCCCTTCGGGCCGACGTCGAGCTCCTTGTGGAACGGCAGCTTGTTCGGCGCGCTCGCATCGATCACGTGATGACCGGGGTCGATCGGCATCGCCGCGCCGTAGCTCCCCGAATCGAGAACTTTTCCGTCACGCTTCACGATGACGCCGTCGGGCGGGCTCGGTACGTCGATGACGAGGTGCGAGAGATTCGGAAAGAGCGCCTTCGCGCGCTCGTTCGCGCGCGCGGCCCAATCGGGGTGGCGGTCGTGCGACGCGGTCGCCGCGTCCGTGTAGGTGACCCACGCGCTCGCGGTCTGTCCGTTCTTCTCGTAACAAGTCGCGAGCCAGAGAAGCGTGCCGGCACCGGGGTCGAGCCTCTGGCTGCTCTCGAGCTTCGCGCACGCCTCCGGATATTTTCCCGCGTCGACGAGCTTGCGCCCTTCGTCGAAGAGCGCCTGCGCCGCGGCTTTGTCGTCGGCGTTTGTGGCGCGCGCAACGGCCGGAAATAGCAGCACTGCCCCAAGCCCCAAGATCGTCAGTTTGTTTTTCATTAGTTTCGTGTCGTCGGAAGAAGATCGCCGCCCGAGCTCGTCGGCGTCGTGTGTTGTTGTGCGCCCGCGTCGCGGTGCGGAATCGCGTGCGCGCCCGTCGCGGTCGTCGTGACGGTCGTCGTCGTTGTCGTGGGCTGCGGAATCAAATCGGGTGGTGGTGGGCGCTCGACGCCGGAGACGACGGGTGTCGTGATCGGATCGCGAACCGTCGGCAGCGGTGGAGTGACGTTGCTCGATGCGGGCGGCGCCGTCGTTTCGGTCGCGTGATGTTGGAGCTTCACCACGGCGATGGCGCCGATGATCATCGAGATGGACGCGACGCCGATGACGAGCGGAATGATCACGCGTCGGCGCGAGTCACTCGCCGCGAGCTGCGTGCGATCCCACGCGACGTCCGTGCTGCTTCCCGGCGCGCGAATGGACGGTCGCTCTTGCGGGACGTTCGGCGATGAGCCGAGGGCCGACAAACGGCCGGAGGACGACGCGAGATTTCCCATCCGCTGCGTGGCGAGCGCGACCGAGCCCGCCGACGCGAACGGCGCGAGCGCCGCCGCGAAATCCGCGACGGATTGAAATCGCAGGTCCACGGGTTTTTCGAGGCACCGCATGATCGCTTGCCGAAGCTCGGGCGGTAGATCGTGCCTGAGCGTTTCGATCGGACGCGGCGGCTCGGAGATGACCATCGCGGTGAGCTGCGTCAGCGTCGACGCGGGGAAGGGGACGCTGCCCGTGAGGAGCTCGTAGAGGATCGCGCCGAGCGCCCAGATGTCGGTGCGTTGATCGACGTCGCGCGACGCGCGCAGCTGCTCCGGCGACATGTAGCTCGGCGAGCCGAGCACTTGCGTCGTCGCGGTGAGCGAGAGCTCCTCGGTTCCGACGACCTTCGACACGCCGAAGTCGAGCACCTTTACGAGCGGCTCGCCGTTCAAGCGCTGCGTGAGAAATAAATTCTTCGGCTTGAGATCGCGATGCACGATGCCGAGCGCGTGCGCCTCCGCGATCGCTTCGGCCGCTTGCAGTACGAAGTCGACGGCGGTCTGAATCGGGAGCGGACCGTAGCGTTTGAGATAGCGATCGAGGTCCTCGCCTTCGAGGAACTCCATCACCATGTACGGCGCGCCGTCGTCGAGGCGGCCGACGTCGGTCACCTTCGCGACGTGATCGCTGCGCAGCCTCACCGCGGCGCGCGCCTCGCGCTCGAAGCGCGCGACGTTGTCGGGATACTGCATCGCGGTGCGCAGCATGAACTTGAGCGCGACGAGCTGCTGCAGCTGCAAGTGCGTCGCCGCGACGACGACACCCATCCCGCCGATGCCGAGCACGCGCTCGACGCGGAACTTGTTGCTGAGCACATCGCCCGGTTTGACGGGATCGTCCGCGCTGAGGCGAGGGCTCTCGGGATTCGAAGTCGGGCCGTTCATCGCCGAACGAAGAATACCCCATCGGCGCCGGAGGCGCCGGAGCAGGTGACACCAGACTATTTCGCGCGGGTTTTCAGCGCGAGCGCATGAATGTCGGCCTTCATGGAATCGCCGAGCGCGCGGTAAATCATCTGGTGCTGCTCGATGAGGCTCTTGCCCTGAAACTGCGGCGCCGCGACGGTCGCCTCGAAGTGATCCTTCGTGCCGGTGAGATCCTTCACGTCGACGTCGGCGCCGGGCAGCGCGGCAACGAGGATCGCGCGGATGCGATCGGGTTCCATCATTTTTTTCCTCCGAGCAGAAAGGCCATCAGAGCCTTTTGAACGTGCAGGCGATTTTCGGATTGGTCCCACACCGCCGAGCGCGGACCGTCGATCACGTCGGGCGAGATTTCTTCTCCGCGGTGCGCGGGCAAGCAGTGCATGACGATCGCTTCGGGTTTGGCGTGCGCGAGCATCTCCCTGTCGAGCGTCCATCCCGCGAAGTCCTTTAGCCGTTTCGCGTTGTCCGCTTCTTGGCCCATGCTCGTCCACACGTCGGTGCACACGACGTCCGCGCCGAGCACGGCCTCGCGCGCTTCCGTCGTGAAGTGCGCGGAGCCGCGGTCCGGCGAGACATACGCGGCCGGCCCGCCCACGCGAAGCTCGAAGCCGAAGATCGCCGCGGCCTCGACGAACGAGCGCGCCATGTTGCTCGAGCCATCGCCGACCCACGCGACGCGCATGCCTTCGATGCTGCGCTTGAAGTGCTCTTCGATTGTGAAGATGTCGCAGAGCAATTGCATCGGGTGTCCGATGTCCGTGAGGCCGTTGATGACGGGGACGGTCGCGCTCTTCGACATTTCCTCGAGGCGAGCGTGCGTGCTCGTGCGAAACACGATGAGCTCGCACCAGCGCGAGAGCTGGCGACCCGTGTCGCTTATCGATTCGCCGCGCGCGAGCTGGCTGCCTTGTGCGGTGAGCACGACCGCGTGCATGCCGAGATGCGCCGCGCCGACTTCGAACGAGACGCGCGTGCGCGTGCTCGCTTTTTCCATCACGAGCGCGACGGACATGCCGCGAAACATGGCGATGCGCGCGGCGCGATCCGTTGCGCGCTCGGCCTTCATCGTTTTCGCGAGCGCGAGGACTTCGCGCGACTCGGCGAGCGTGAGATCGGAGAGGGAGAGAAAATCGCGTTTCATAGGGTGCTTCACGGGCGATGGTGTCGGCGATGGGAATCGAGCGATGGAATCTTCCGTGCGGTCTTCGCGAGCTCGTCCGCGCGCGCGCAAAGCACGGCGCGTTGTGCGGCGACCGACTTCGGTCCCGTGCCGCCGGGGCTCTCTTTCGCGGCCGCCGCGCGCGCTGGATCGAGCACGGCGAGCGCGTCTTCGTCGATTGCAGAATGCACGCATCGCGCGACCTCGGGAGAGAGCGCACGGAGCGTGGTGCCCGCGTCGATCGCGCGCCGCACGAGCGCGCCCACCGCGCCATACGCCTCGCGGAATGGGAGTCCTTTTTTGACGAGCGCCTCGGCGAGATCGGTCGCTTGCGTGAAGCCTTCGTCGAGCATCGCGCGGCCGCGCGCTTCGTCGAAGTGAACGTGCGGGAGCGACAGGGTGAGGAGCTCGATCGCATCGCGTGCGCGCGCCGGCGCGTCGAGGAGCGGCGCGCGGTCCTCTTGTTGATCGCGGTTGTACCCGCTCGGCAAACCGCGAACGAGCGCGAGCATCGACGTCACGTTGCCCGCCGCGCCCGCCGCTTTGCCTCGCGCGAGCTCGAAGACGTCGGGATTTTTCTTCTGCGGCATCATGCTCGAGCCCGCGGAGATTTCTCCGTCGAGCCTGACGAGCGCGAACTCCGTCGTCGAGAAGTCGATCACGTCGGTTGCGATTTGCGCGCAAGCGAGCACGGCGCGCGCGCACGCCCACACGAAGTCGAGCGCGAAATCGCGATCGTGCACCGTGTCGAGCGCGTTCGTCGTCGTCCGCGTGAACCCGAGGAGCCGCGCGACGAGCGCGCGATCGATCGGGAGCGACGTGCCGGAGCACGCGCCGGATCCGAGCGGCGATTCATCCGCCGAGTCGAGCGCGAACGCGATCACGTCTCCCGCGCGGAGGAGCGCGCTCGCCCACGCGCACGAGAGGAAGGCGCCCGTGATGGGCTGCGCGCGCTGGCGATGCGTGTAGGCGGGGAGAAGAACGCGCTCGCCCTGCTCGCCGCGCTCGAGGACCGCGCGCGCGAGCGTCGCGATGCGCTCGAGCACGTCGCGCCCGCGCTCGCGGACGAAGAGGCGGAGATCGAGCGCGACCTGATCGTTTCGCGATCGCGCCGTGTGGAGCCGCGCGGCTGAGCCGGGCGCGCGCGAGCTGAGCGCGGCTTCGACCGCCATGTGCACGTCTTCCTCGAGCGGAAGCTCCGGACGCTTCGGCCCGCGCGCCTCGCGCTCCATCGCGAGGAGCGCGTCGCGCAAAGTGTGTGCATCCTGCACGGAAATGATCGCGGTTTTCCCGAGCATCACGGCGTGCGCGGCGCTTCCGAGCAAATCCTCGCGGAGGAAATGAAGGTCGCTCTCGAGCGAGCTCGTGAGGCGCACGAGCTCCGGCAGCATGGCTGCTCCCGTCGCGGATGTCCGCGCGATGCCCGACATGCGCGCTTCATAACATGCTATGCGCACGCCATGTCGCGCATTCACCGAACGCTTCCCTCGAAAGGAACTCGCATCGGTCTCGCGTACTCGGGTGGTCTCGATACGCGCACGGCCGTCGCTTACATGTCACGCGAAGGTCTCGACGTGCACGCCTACACGGCCGACCTCGCGCAGCCGGACGAAAAAGAGCCGGCGAGCATTCCGCCGACGGCGCTCGATCACGGCGCGAAGAAGGCGCGCCTCCTCGACGTGCGCGAGCCGCTCGCGCGCGAAGGCGTCGCGGCGATTCAATGCGGCGCGTTCCATCTCACGACGGCGGGCCGTCGTTACTTCAACACGACGCCGCTCGGCCGCGCCGTCACCGCGACGGCGATCGCGCGCGCGATGAAGGACGACGACGTCCATGTCTTCTCGGACGGCTCGACGCACAAGGGAAACGACATCCAACGTTTCTTCCGCTACGGCGTTCTCGTCGATCCCGATCTCGCGATCTACAAGCCGTGGCTCGACGCGGCGTTCGTGAAGAAGCTCGGCGGCCGCAAAGAGATGAGCGAGTACCTCGCGTTCATCGGCAAGCCGTACGGCACGAGCGTCGAGAAGGCGTACAGCACCGACTGCAACCTGCTCGGCGCGACGCACGAAGCCAAAGATCTCGAGCGCCTCGACGTGTCGATGCACACGGTCGATCCGATCATGGGCGTCCGGCACTGGAAGAGCGACGTGAAGGTCGACGCGGAGACGGTGGAGCTCGTCTTCGAACGCGGCGTTCCGAAGAGCGTCGGCGGGAAGACGTTCGCGACGACTTGGGAATTGCTTCATCACGCAAACGTCGTCGGCGGACGCCACGGCCTCGGCATGAGCGATCAGATCGAGAACCGCGTGATCGACGCGAAATCCCGCGGGATTTACGAGGCGCCAGGCATGGCGCTCCTGAGCATCGGATACGAGCGGCTCCTCTCCGCGGTGCACAACGAGAACACGACGGATCTCTTCGCGACGCTCGGCCGCAAGCTCGGTCGTCTTCTCTACGAAGGCCGCTGGTACGATCCGGAGGCGATGCTCCTCCGCGAGTCGCTCACGCGCTGGGTCGCGACGGCGATCTCGGGACGCGTCGCGATCGAGCTGCGACGCGGCGACGACTACACGATCCTCCGCACCGACGCAGAGCACTCGGCGTACGAGCCCGACAAGCTCTCGATGGAGCGCTCCGCGACCGCCTTCACACCCGAAGACCGCATCGGCGCGCTCGAAGTCCAGTCGCTGGGCGTCCTCGACAACCGCGCCCTCCTCGCGGCCCTCGCGGCTGCCGGCGTGAAGTAACTACGGGGCGAGGACGGCGGCGAGCGACTCGGGGTCGGCGATGCCTTGGGCTTGCATCCACTCGCGTGATTGCGTGACTGCGGCGCGGCCTTCGTCGGTTTGCGCGAGCTTGCCCATACGGAGGCGCGCGACGGCGACGTGGAGGGACATGTCGCACGCTGCGTAGTCTTGCGCGGCGCGATCGAACGAGATGGCCGCGCGCTGCGCGTCGCCGAGCGCTTGACCGATGCAACCGCGCAGCATCGCGGCTTCCGCGAGCGCCCACGATGCGCCGGAGCGCGCGAGCTCGTTCGTGAAGCGCGCGGCCTCGTCGAGTAGCGCGCGGTGTTGGGATCCGTGGCGCGCGCTCGCGAGCGCCGCGCGTGCGCGGAGGCCGCAGAGCATCACGCGCTGATGCTGGATGCGCATGAGGTGCGAGCGCTCGATCGCGCGCCACCGTTCGGTGATGCGTTCGTGGGCGCGCGCCGCATCGCCCGCGTAGAGATCGATGCGCGCGCGCGCGACGAGCTCTTGGAGATGCGGAAGATGAATGTCTTCGGCCTCGGCGTCGGCCGTCGCTGCGTCGAGCTCGCGCTTCGCCGTGTCGACGTCGCCGAGCGCGAGCCACACGAAATTGAGATCGCCGGCGCGGATGCTGTTCTGCGCGAAGCGATCGCCGCGCGCTTCCGCGTCGGCGAGGCGCTCGGGGAGCTCCGCGCGCAGCGCGCCGACGTGACCGAGCTGCAAGAGCGAGCGCAGCGAGTAGAGCGTCGCGGCGTCGATCTCCCACGTCGACGACGGCGCGTGCTCGCGCAAGAGGCGCAGCGCGTCTTCGCAACGCGCGCGCGACGCGAGCCAATAACCCGACAAGTTGAGCGCGATGCCTTCGCCCGCGTAGACGTACGCGAGGCTGCGCGGGTCGTTCGCCCGTTCGGCGATCTCGCGCCCGCGATCGAGCAGCGCTTGCCATCGCTCGCGTGTCTCTTCGCCCGACGTCGCGACGTACGCTGCTTCGTGACCGAGCGCGCGCGCGATGCGTGGCGCGTCGCCCGCGTGCAGCGCGAGGAGCAGCCCGCGCGTTTGAAGCTCCGCCGCGCGCAGCGTGTCGACGAATGCGAGACCCGCCGATGCAGTGAAGCACGCGTCGACGACTGCGAGCTCGCGTGTGCTCGCGGTCCGCGGTTTGAACCCGAGCCCGCGAACGCGAAGACGCGCGCGATGCAGCGCGAGCGCGACGAGCGCGCGCGCCGGCGATGGCGCGAGGTGAATGTCGAGCGCGCGCATCACGTCGTTCATCACCGCCATGCCCTCGCGCGTGTGCCCCGTCGTGAGGAGTTGGTGCGCGGCGCGGCGTCGCAACTCGAGCACTTCGGATTCGTCTTCTGTCGCGAGCTTCGCAGCGCGCGAATACGCTTCCGCCGCGCTCGGCCCGCGTCCGACGCTCGCGTGCGCCGTCGCCAGATCGAGGAGCACGTCTTTCGTCGCCGCTGCCGGGTGCATCGCAATCGCCCACTCGAGGAGACGCGCGGCGCGATCGAACGCGAGCTTCTCGTTCGCCGCGCTCGCCGCGCGCATCGCGTAGCCCGCTGCTTTCTCGAGATTGCCCGCGCCGCGATGGTGCTCGGCGAGCGCTTCGAGATCCGCGGCGCTCGACGCTTCGAGAGCGCGTGCGATGCGCGCGTGGACTTGCTCTTCGGGCGCGGACATGTGCGCGAGCACCGCTTGCCGAACGCGATCGTGAAACGGCTCGACCGCGGTCACGTCGCCCATGCGCGTCGTCCGGACGAGCCGCTCGAAGCGCAGCTTCGCGACGAGCTCGTCGAGCGCGGCCGTGTCGATCTCGCACGCGCGCGCTGCGGCGTCCCAAGCGAGCGGACCGCGCGCGACGGCGAGCACTTCGAGGAGGCGCCGCTCGGTGTCTTCGGCGATTCGAATGCGTCCCCAGAGCGCGTCCTCGAGGCGCACGTGCGCTCGCTTGCGCGGCGCGCGCTCGCCGTCGTCGATCCACGCGTGACGCACGAGCTCGTCGATGAAGAGCGGATGTCCCGCGGCTTCGCGCACGATCGAATCCGCCACGCTCTCGGGCATCGCGCCGTGCGCGCGCTCGAGCAACGCCGCGGCGAGCGCTCGGCTCTCCGACTCGCCGAGCGGCTCGAGGTGAACGATGCGCACGTCGCCGGGCATCGTGCTCGATCCAACGTTGAGCCGACTCGCCGGCAGCGACGCGGGAGCGCCGGCGCGTGGCTCTTGTGCGCGACTCTCCGTGCGATCGGTTCGCACCGTCGCGACGAGCAGAATCGCCGCAGAAGGCGGCCGCATGACTTCGCGCAGAAGCACCAAGCTGTCCGCGTCCGCCCACTGCAAGTCGTCGATGAGCATCACGACGAGCCGCGTCTCGGCGAGCGCGTGGAGCAAATCGCGCATCGCGAAGAACACGCGCGCGCGACGCTCCATCGGATCGAGCGCGCTCGATGTCGCGCTCGGTGGCTCGCGCTGCGCGTTCGGTGGAACGCTGAGCAATCGTTCGAGCACGGGAAACGCGCGGCCGAGGCGCACCGCAGTTTGTCCCGCGGGGACGAGCGACGCGAGCTCCGCGCGCGGCACGCGAAGGAGCCATCGACCGAGCGCGTCGATCACGCCATCGACTGCTTTGTACGGAACGGACTCGCGCTCGTAGCAGCGACCCTTCAGCACGATGACGTTCGGATCGGCGGCGGCCATCGAGTCGACGAAGTGGCGCGCGAGCGCGGTCTTTCCCAACCCGGATTCGCCGTGCACGTACACGGTCACGCCCGTTCCGCGTCGCGCTTGTTCGTATGCGCGCTGGAGCTGCTCGAGCTCGCGCGTGCGACCGATGAACGGCGGACCTTCGCCCGACGGCGGCATGAGCGACGCGCGCGCTTGCGGCGCGAGCCCGAGGCGCTTGAGAATTTCCTCTCCGCTCGGTCGCGCGTTCGGATTCGGATCGAGGAGCGCCGTGCAGAGCGCGCTGAGATCATCGGGCACCGTCGCGACGTCCGATGGCTTCGGAGGCGCGGCGGTGCGCTTCGTCGTGAGCACTTCGTACGCGCTCCCGAAGAATGGGATCTGTCCGGTGAGCGCCTCGTAGAGCATCACGCCGACCGCGTACCAATCGGCGGACGGTCCGACGGCGCCGCCCATCGCTTGCTCCGGCGCCATGTACGCGACGGTCCCCGCGATGCCTTCACCTTGCGCGGTCGCGTGCGCGTCCGTGACGAGACCAAAGTCGACGACGACGACGCGCGCGCGCGATGGATCGGTCGTCTCGACGATCACGTTCGTCGGCTTCACGTCGCGATGAACTTTGCCCGCCGCGTGCAGCGCCGCGAGACCGACGGCGACTTGCCCGAGCGCGGATCGCAAGCGCGCTTCGTCGAATTGGCCGGCACGCGCGGCTTGCGCGACCGTTCCGCGCGCGGACTCCGCGTCGATCGTCTCGGCGCCTTGCATGTCCGTCGGTGCGTTCGCGATCGACTCGGTCGTGATGCCGGGCCGCACGTACGACAAGAAATCGAGGCCCTGCAAGAGCTCCATCGTGAAGAAATATTGAGAGCCTTCTGCGAGCAGCTCGCCGAAGCGAACGAGGTTCTCGTGGTGGATGTCGGCGAGCGCGCGAAACTCCGCTTTGAATCGCAAGAGCGACGACGCGTCGAGGTTTCGCAGCGTCTTCAGCGCGACGCGCGCGCTTCGCTCGGTGTCGGTCGCTTCGTACACGACGCCCATGCCGCCGCTTCCGATCTGCCGCTCGATGCGAAACCGCGTCGTTCCGCGGAACTCCATGTCACGGATTCGGACACGAGCCTTGGCACTGTTGCCAGAGGCACGTGTAGAGCGCCGCCGCGGCGTCGACGAGGTTCGTGTCGGGCGTCTGAAGGCCGGTGCAATCCGGCGTCGCGCATTGACCGCTCGGCGGCGCGCACTTCGCGATCGCGCCGGATGTGTCTTCGTAGCAGCCCTCTTGCAAGACGTACGTCTGGCACGGCGAGCCGGCGCGGTTCATTGCGTTGTCGAGGCACACGCCGCACGCGCCCGCTTCGGCGAGCTCGATCGTGGCGCTGCCGCACGTCGGCACGGGCACGTTGCACTCGCTGCACGATTTGACGCAATTGTCCGTGATGCACTTCCTGAGGTTGCTCTCCGCGGCGGCCGCCGTGTCGATCGACGTTGCGTAGGCGCCGCCGTCTTGAATGAGACCTTGGCAATAGTAGTTCGCGAAGCGTGGATCGGAGACGCAGCTCCCGACCTCCGTGACGATCGACGCGTACTGATCCTCGCTGCAGACCTTCGCGAGCGAGACGGGCGGCGAGCCGCTCGGGTTCTCGCATGAGCTCTCGATGCACTGCCCGCACTGGTTGTTCTGGAGCTGGAAGCAGTCGCCGAGCGGCGGTCCGGCGTCCGAGCCTTGTTTGCCGGAGAGCTCGGCGGCGATGAATGCCGTGCAACCCGCGCCGGCGATCAGCGCGAACGACGAGGCGACAACGAAGACACGCGCGCGCATCAGAAGTGCCCCGTCGCGGAGAGATATCCTCCGCCGTTCGGAAGCGGCGACGCGCCGACGGTGACCTCGGTGTTCGACGTCGGGATCGCGATGGCGGCGATCGCGCAGATGATCGCGACGCCCCAAATCACGTCCGTCGCGACTGCGAACCCGTACGCGAAGTCTTTGTTCTTGCCGAAGTCGGAGTTGCACACGCCGTCCGACGTGCAGCTGTCTTGCGCGCTCTTCATGAACGCGAGCGCGATGACGCCGGGGATCACACCGACGCCGCCGAGCGTGTACGCGGCGTACGCGAGGCCCGCCTTCGTTCCCGAGTTCGAGTGAACGAGCGGCGTGAAGCGCCGGTACGTTCCATACGGGCTGTTCGGATCGGGGCCTACTCCTTCCGTCACGACGACGGGCGGAGGCGGCGCCGTGTTGGCGACGACGGTGATGCGCGCTTCGACGCCGGGCGACATCGTGACGTCGCGGCGGTCGCCTTCGCGCAGCGTGATCGTCTGCTCGCTCTTCACGTCGCCGTCGACTTGGAGCTGCACCTTGTGCTGACCCGGATTCACTCGGCGCGGCGCGGCGAGCGCGTCGCGACGAAGACCTTCACCATCGACGTAGATTTGGCCGGTCCCGATGATGTGCAAGAGGAGCTGCGGAATGCGCTGATCGAGATCGGCGGATTGAGCGTCCGAGTCCGTGCGCGCCTTCTTCGCCTCGGCGGATTCGTTCGCGCGAATCGGGAGCTGCGTCGCCGCGATGAACGCCGCGCGCGCGCCGACGAGATCGCCCATCGCGCGGAGCGTCTTTCCGATTTCGAAGCCGATGCGCGGCGTCGGCACGAGCGCGTACGCCGCTTTGAATCGCGCGAGCGCGGTGGGTAGATCGTTTCGTTTGTCGCGAAGCTCGAGGCCCTGCAAGAACGCGGCGCGCGCGCTGTCGACGTCGGACGGCGAGGGCTCGTCGGCGAGCGCGGACGGCGCGAGCGCCATCACCAAGACGAGAGGCGAGATGAAGCGCGCGAATCGCACGCCACTGGGATAGCGCAAAAGCATCAAAAGATGTCCGGCTTCGATTGCGTCGCCGTCGGCTGCGGCGGTGGCGGGTTTTGGGTTGGCGGCGGGGGCGGGCGACTCGAAGGCACCGCGTGCGGCGGTGGCGCGGAGATGCCTTGCGACGTCTTTGTGGTGTTGAGGTGAAGCGGAGCGATCTCCGAGGTGTCCGTCGCGACGGGCGCGGCGATGGTCGTCGCGGGCGGCGGTGGTGGATGATCGGCGAACGCCGCTTGTGGCGTGGTGGAGTCGGGTCGCGCGCGCGTCGCGAGCACGAGGATGACGATCGCCACACCCGCGACGACGGCGGCGAGCCCTGCGAAGAGCGCGATCAACAAAGCCGAAGAGGAGCTCGATCGAGCGCGCGTGTGCGCCCACGATGGATTCGTCGCCGCGTACGGCGCGGCGCCCGCGACGGCCGTCGCGCCGATGCCGATCGCGTACGGGTCGGTGTGTGCTTGCGGAACATGCGAGGCGCGCTCGGTGCGCGGAATGAGGCGACGCGCGCGCTCCGCCGAGAGCGCCGCGCCTTGCCCGCCGAACGGCGCGATCGCCTCGGCGAGATCCGCGACGGACGAAAAGCGTCGAACGCGATCCTTCTCGAGACATCGCGACACGACCGCTTCGAGCTCGGGCGGCACGTCGGGCCGCGTTGCGCGAATCGGCGAGTGCGGCTCTTGGAGAATGCGCGCGCAGAGCTCGGTCATCGTCGTGCCGTTGAACGGACCGCGACCCGTGAGGAGCTGATAGAGGACGACGCCGAGCGACCACACGTCCGTGCGCCCGTCGACTTCGCGCGATGCGATCATCTGCTCGGGCGCCATGTACATCGGCGAGCCGAGCACCGCGCTCGTCGTCGTCATTTGCGCGTCCATGCCCGACGTCGGCTGCGCTTTCGAGATGCCGAAGTCGAGCACCTTCACGAGCGGCGTTCCGTCCGGCCTGCGCGCGAGAAAGAGATTCGACGGTTTCAGATCGCGATGCACGATGCCGTACGCGTGCGCTTCCGCGATCGCCTCGATCGCTTGCGCCACGTACGACACCGCGTCCACGATCGAGAGCGGCCCGCTCGATCGAAGCACGCCCGCGAGGTCTTGCCCCTCGAGGTACTCCATCACGATGTACGGCGCGCCGACCGCGAGCGGAATTCCGAGATGGCCCACAACGTGAGGGGGCTCCGCGAGCGCGGCCGCGTCGACCATGCCGACGTCGAGCACGCGCGACACGTGCTCGCTTTGGATGCGCACCGCCGCGTGCGCCTCGCGCATGAAGCGCGCGCGCGTCTCCGCGTTGCCGAGCGCTTCCGGCAGGAGCAGCTTGATCGCGACGCGCTGAGAGAGGAGCGTGTGCATCGCGCTCACGACGACGCCCATTCCGCCCTGACCGATGACGCGCTCGATGCGGTACTTGCCGGCGAGTGTCGTCATGGGCTCATTTCTGGATGGATCGTGACGGTCTCGCCCTCGGGGACGTCGACCGCCATGGTCTTCTGCGTGTGGCTACTGTCTACGCGAAGCGACAGCACATGCTTCCCGGCTGACACTTCTTGGCGATAGAGCGGCGAACCTCCGAGATCGCGCGCGCCATCGTAGATGTGATCGCACGCGACGCCCTTGCACATCACGGTGAGATAGCCCGTCTTGCCGCTCGCGGTGTTCGTTTGCGGCGCGCTCGTGTGGACCGGCAGCACACCTCGCCGGCGCGAGGTCGTCGCGGGCGTCGTCGTCGTGGTCGAGGGTTGCGAGAGATCCATCGTCGGGATCGGTGCGATGGTCGGGTTGGTGGAAGGCGCGGGCTGAGACGCCGACGGCGTCGGCATCGGCGTCGCGGTCTTCGCGGCGAGCGGCGCGTTGCGCGCGGCGTTCTCGTCGAACGACCGCCAGACTGCGAAGAAGACGAGAAACAAAACGATGCCGCCGAGCGAGCCGACGATCGACACCACCGCGATGCGTTTGGCGCGGTCATGCGGAAACAAAACGGCGCGGAGCGATTGCGTCGAGAGCGCGGCGTGCGGACCGCGCGTGCTCGGACCCGCGAGCGGAGGCGCGCTCGCAAACGCCGGCGGCGGCGCAGGCCACGGTTGCGCGACGGGGGCGCCCGTGGGCGGCGTCGACGGCAGGAGCGGCCGCTCGGGAAAGCTCGGCATGAGCGGACGAGGCGGCGGACTGAGCTCGGAGCTCGCGTCGGGCGGCGTCGGCGCACGCGCGCGTGGGGCAACGAAGATCGCGCTCTCCGTCACGTCGGGCTCGCTCGTCAGAGACGACGGCATGATGAGACGCGCGCTCGACCCTGGGTCGATCTTCGGCGCGGTGAGCGTGACCGGATCGTCGGCGAGCTTCGGTTGCGTCGCGGTGACCGTCGGGATTTCGTCGCTGTCGCCGAGCCGCACGGGCTCTCTGCGCGGATTCGTTGGTCCGCTGTCCGCGGTGATTTCGTCCGTGTAACCCGAGAGGCCCTTTGCGGCGGGTCGCTCCGCGGTCGTGCGGTCTTCGTCAATCTCGGGGAGCTCCATCAGCTCGGTGGCTTCCGCGTCGTCCTCTTCGTCCTTCACGGATACGTCGGGGATGCCGGGGATTGCCGCGATGGCGCGCGCGCTCGGCGCTTGTTGTGAACGACGAAAAATCTCCGTGACGTCGGCCGCGGCGTGGAGGCGCTCCTCGCTCTCGGTGTAGCAATCCGCGAAGAGCGTCCGCATGTAGCGGCCCACGTCGTCATCGCGGGCGACGACGCCTTTCGCGACGAGCATGCTCTCGAGCTCGCGCGAGAGCTCGCGCGCGCTCGGGATGCGTTGCTCCGGATTTCTCGCGAGCGCGCGCCGAATGAGCGCATCGAGCTCGGCGGGCGCGTCCGCGACGATGTCCGCGAGCGGCGGCACGACGCCCGCTTCGATCATCGCGCGTGTTTCGTCGTCCGTGCGGCGCGCGAAGAGGCGCTTGCCGGCGAGGAGCTCCCACAAGAGAACGCCGAGCGCGAACACGTCCGCGCGCGCATCCACCACGCCGTCGAAGAGCTGCTCGGGCGCCGCGTACGGAACCTTGCGCGGATCGAGCACGCCGTGCACGCGCGGCTCGAACGCGCCTTTGATTTTCGTCTTCCCCTCGTACGTGACGACGAGACTGTGCGGAGCGAGGTCGCCGTGAAGGAGCCCGAGCGGCGCACCCTCCTTGTCGCGAAGGCTGTGGACCGCGTGTAGACCCTCCGCCGCGTCGGCGATCACGCGCGCGGCGATTTCCCACGAGGCCGGGGTGTCCGCGATCTCGAGGCGCTCGATGGCTTCCTCGATGCGCTCGCCGTGGAGGTACTCCATCGCGACCCACGGGATGCCGTCTTCCTCGCCGACGTCGAAGAGCGCGGCGACGTTCGGATGGAGCAGCTTGGCGCCTTCACGGACGCGTTCGAAGAAACGCTGTACGTATCCGGGCTCGATGAGGTGGACTTTGTCGACGCGCCGCATCGCAGCCCAGCGCTGGAAGCCCTTCGGGCCCTCGAGACGCGCGAGGTAGAGCGGGCCGACCGCGTTCCCACCGATTTGCTCGAGCACGTGGTAACGCCCGAGCATGCGCGGCCGATTTTCCGGCGCCGGCTTTTTCGTGGGCTGAGCCACGCGCGAAGTTTAGCAGAGCGAGCGGCTGCACCGGTGCACGTGACGACGTGGCGAAGAAAAATCGAGTTTTTGTGAAGCCATGCTCGACCTTGTGCTGCGGTGCAGCCGCTCGTGAGGGATGCATCGCAACGCTCGGGCCATGCGTTTTTGCCGACAAACGCGCGAGTCGCCCCTGGCCGGGCCGGCCGCGGCCAGGCCCCGTGCCGAGATCGTTCGGATCCGAACGATCTACTCCCGCTTGAGAAGCGTCCCGACGCCCGTGTCGGTGAAGAGCTCCGCGATGACCGAGTGCGGCACGCGTCCGTCGATCACGTGGACCGAACGAACGCCGCCCTCGAGCGCGCGGAGACCCGCGGCGATCTTGTTGCGCACTGGCTCCGCGATCGAGCCCGAGTCGAGCCGCGCGCGCGCGTCGCTCGCCGTGATCTCGGGGACGAGCTCGCCGTGATCGAGAAGCCCGGCCGAGTCCGTCAGAAAAATGAGCTTGTCCGCGTGGAGCGCCACGGCGACCTCCCCGGCGACGCTGTCCGCGTCGAGGAGGACGCTCTCGCCGTCGTCGCCGAGCGCCACGGGCGAGAGCACGGGCACGTATTTCGGGAGCATCATTTCGAGCACGTCGGTATTGATCGCCGTCGGCGACGTGCCTCCGCGCTTCGCGCGAAAGAGCCCCGCGTCTTTTCCGCTGAGCCCGATCGCTGCGGCTTGTCCCTCGCGCTTGCCTTCGCCCGACTCGGCGTGCGCGCTCGCGTGGTTCAAGAGCGACACGAGCTCCGTGTTGATGCGGCCCGTGAGGATCATTTCGATGGTGCGCGAGCTCGGACGATCCGCGGGCATCGAGCCGGGTGACGCCTTCTCGCGCTCGCGACCGTTTGCGTGAATGAGCTCGCGGTCGCCGCCGTGCACGACGATGGGCGAAAGGCCCGCCGAACGAAGCAAGTTGATGTCGCGCGCGAAGCTCGCGAGGAGCGCGTCTTTCACCATCGCGTCGCCGTATGCGAGCACCGCGCGCCGCCCCGAGAAGCGAGAGATGTACGACAGCGCTTCGACGAGCAGCGCGCGCTTGAACGCGGGCGTGTAGTTCGTGAGGCGATCGTCCTTCTTCACGGTGCCGTCGGGCGTGGCCGTGATGAGCGACGTGTAGTCCGCGTTGATCTTCACGTAGTCGTACGAGAGATCGCAGCCCCACGCGATCGACTCGCACGCGCCTTCGGCCAAGCGCACGTCGACGGCGACCCGCGGCTCGCGCATGCGCTTCTTCAACGCGGACGCGTCGTGCTTCGAGGGCGCGCCGTCTTCGAAGACGAGCGTGCCTTGAATCGACACGCGCGCGCTCGTCGGATCGATCGCGTATTTTTGCGAGCCCGCGCGCGCGCCGACCGTCGAGAGCACGCGGCCCCAGTTCGGATCCGCGCCGAAGATCGCCGCCTTCACGAGGCTCGAGCCCGCGATCGAGGTCGCGAGATCGCGCGCGATGTCGTCCGATGGCGCGCCCGACACGTGCACCTCGACGAGCTTGGTCGCGCCTTCGCCGTCCTCGGCGATCGCGCGCGCGAGCTCGACGCAGAGATCCGTGAGCGCATCGCGGAATGTTGCAAAATCCACGGATTCTTCATCGATGCGCGCGTTGCCCGCGAGGCCGTTCGCGAGGAGGAACACCGAGTCGTTCGTGCTCATGTCGCCGTCGACGACGAGCCGGTTGAAGCTCTTGTCGACCGCGTGACGGAGCGCGCTTTGGAGCGCGGCGGGCGTCGCCGCGGCGTCCGTCGTGATGAACGCGAGCATCGTCGCCATTTGCGGCGCGATCATCCCGGAGCCCTTCGCGAACGCCGCGATGCGCACCTCCGCGTCGCCGAAGCGCAAGACACGACGCGCGATCTTCGGGCGCGTGTCCGTCGTCATCACCGCTTCCGCCGCGCTCTCGAGCGCGGATGCGAGATCGGACACGAGCCTCGGCGCAGCGGCGACGATCTTGTGCGTCGGGAGCGGCACGCCGATGACGCCCGTCGACGCGGAGAGCACGGCGCTCTCGTCCACTTCGAGCGCGCGCGCCACGGCGCGATGCACTTCCATCACGTCGCGCTCGCCGTCGGGACCCGTGAGCGCGTTCGCGTTGCCGCTGTTCGCGACGATCGCGGAAATCCCGTCGCACGGAAGTCGCGCGGCCGCGACGCGCACCGGCGCAGCGCACGCTTTGTTCACGGTGAAGCAACCCGCGGCGGCGCACGGCACGTCGCTCATGACGAGCGCGAGATCGCGCCTCGCCGCTTTGATCCCTGCGTTGATCCCCGCGTAGCGAAATCCTTTGGGCACGGTGGGCATCGTCGTTTCGTCTGTCGGTCAGGGCGCGAATCGAATCAATCGATCGAGGCCCGCCGTCTCCTTTTTTCCGAAAAGTCGATTCACGTTCTGCATCGCCTGCGACGCTGCGCCTTTGAGCAAGTTGTCGAGCGCGCACACACTGACGATCATTCCATCCGTCACCGTGGCGGACACGAGCGCGTTCGGCGTTCCCGCGACGGCGTGCATCGACACGCGTTCGGCGGACGTCACCCGAACGAACGGCGAGCTCGCGTAGTGCTTCTCGAGTGACGCGCGCACCGACTCGTTCGTCGCGCTTTCGTGCGCCGTCATGTACGCCGTGACGAGCAGGCCGCGGCGCACGGGAACGAGGTGTGGCGTGAAGGTCACGCGGCGCGCGAGCCAGCGCGCGATCTCCGGCGAGTGCTGGTGCGCGCCGATTTTGTAGGCGCGCGATTCCTCGTCGAGCTCGACGAACGAATACGACTCGTCCGCGCGGCGACCCGCGCCGCTGATGCCGGATTTGCCATCGACGATCACGCGCTCGCCTTCAGCGAGCCCATCGCGCACGAGCGGCGCCGTCGCGAGGAGCGCGGCGGTCGCGTAGCAACCCGGGTTCGACACGATGCGCGTGCCTTCGGGCGGCGATCCGAAGAGCTCGGGCAAACCGTAGAACGCGCGCTCGAGCGCGGCGGGTGCGGCGTGCTCGAACCCGTACCACTTCGGGTATGCGCTCGCCTCGAGCCGAAACGCGCCGGAGAGATCCACGACGCGCGCGTGCGTCGCGATCTCGGGCGCGAGCCGCATCGCGATCTCGGCGGACGTCGCGAGGACGACGATGTCGACCTCGCGCGCGAGCTTCACCGCGTCGTCGTGCGACGAAAATTGCAAACTACACGCATCGGGAAGGCCGATGCGCTCGGCGACGCGCTCGCCCGCGGCCTTGTCCGAGGTCGCGAAGCGGAGCTCGAGCTCGGGATGATGGAACGCGAGCGCCGTGAAGACCGCGCCGGAGTAACCCGACGCGCCTACGACACCGAGTGAGACCACGCGCCAGCATATAAAAGGAAAACGTCTCTCACGGATGCAAAAAGCGGCGGACGCCGCGCGGGATCACGCGGCTCGGCGAGCGCGACGAGCCCGAGCGTTGGCGCGGACCCTCGTCGTCCTCTTCGACCGGAGTCGGTGGAGCGCCGCTGTCGTCTTCGTCGGTGTCCGCGTCGGCGTCGTCGCCCGCGTCGAGCTTGGGCGGCGGAGCGTTCGGGTCTGCCTCGCATTTTCCGGCACGGCAGCGCTCGCGATCGCCGCAATCGGAGCCGGTTCGGCAATAGACGCATCGGCCGTCGACGCAGTAGTCGTGCCTTCCGCCTACGGCGCACTGGAGGTCTCGTTCGCACGCCGGGTACTTCAGCGCGGACGAAGAGCACGCGATGGCGACCGCGAGGGTCGCGCCGGCTGCCAGCGCAACCTTGGCGGTTTGATACTTCATTTCGAGACCACGCGATTTCGTCCCGCGCTCTTCGCCGCGTAGAGGCGCGCGTCTGCGATCGAGACGAGCGTGTGCGTGTTCTTCTGCTTGTCGCCGCAGCACGTGATCGACGCGACACCGAAGCTCGCCGTCACGGTGATGATCTTCGAGTCGAACACGACGGGCTCGAGCGCCACGATCGCGCGGAGCCGCTCGGCGAGCTGCGCGGCGCGGTCGAGCGCGATGTCGCGGGCGACGACGAGAAACTCCTCGCCTCCGTAACGCGCGACGACGTCCTCCGTCCGCACCGCGCGCGCGACGCGCGTCGCGACGTCGCTGAGCACCGCGTCTCCTGCGAGGTGACCATGCTTGTCGTTGATCGCCTTGAAATCGTCGATGTCGAGCAGCACGATCGAGAGCGACGCGACGTGGCGCACGGCGAACGCGATCTCCGCGGCTAGCCGCTCGTCGAGCGCCTTGCGGTTGAACACGCCCGTCAGCGCGTCGTGCATCGCGGCGTCGTACACGCGCGTCAGCGCGCGCGCCTCCTCCTCCGTGACGAACGTGAAACGACAGCTCACCGCGCCGCCGAGGAGAATGCGCGCGCCGTCTTCGAGCGCGGAATACTTTTCCACACGCGCGTCGTTCACGAACGTGCCGTTCGTGGAGCCGTCATCCGTCAGCATCCAAACGCCGCCGACGTGCTTGATCGTCGCGTGGACGCGCGAGAGCCGTGCGTCCGCGAGCGGAACGGCGCATTCGTCCCCACGGCCGAGCGTGTTCGGTTGGGTGGTCGAGAGTCGCACCACGCGTCCGGCGTCTGCGCCGGATTGGAACGCGAGAACGGCCTGGTTCGCGCGCGCCGGCGGATTGCCAGAGCCGCTGAACGTTTTCATCGTGCGCAGTGCGTTGCGCCTGTCGTCGTGGTCCGCCATTCGCGACCGTCCAGCTAAGGCTAACATGGGTTCGGTGTCCATCCGTCAGGCACCCCACGACTGCGTTAGGATGACGGTCCGATGATGAACCGGGGCGACAAGCTCGCGCACTACACCATCGAGTCGCTTCTCGGCTCGGGTGGGATGGGTGCGGTGTATCTCGCCGTCGACTCGCGCCTACATCGTCGCGTCGCGCTCAAGGTGATGCTCGAGACCGACAAACCCGAGGATTTGAAAGAGTCCGCGGCGCGACTCTTGCGAGAGGCACGCGCCGCGGCGTCGCTCACGCACCCGAACGTCGTCGGCGTGTTCGACGTCGGCGAGATCGACGGACGCGTCTACCTCGCGATGGAGTACGTCGTCGGCAAGACGCTCCGCGACTTGATGCGCGACACGTCGATCCCGTGGCAGCGGCGCCTTCGGTGGCTCGTCGACGTCGCGCGCGCGCTCGCCGCCGCGCACCGTGACGGCCTCGTGCATCGCGACATCAAGCCCGAGAACGTCATGGTCCGCGACGACGGTCTCGTGAAGGTGCTCGATTTCGGCATCGCGCGCCGCACCGCCGCGCCCGTCGATCCCACGGGAAAAACGGAGCAAGCGCAGCTCGGCACGCTCACCGGAAAAGGCCTCGTCGTCGGCACGCCGATGTACATGGCGCCCGAGCAGCTGAAAGGCGGCGACCCCGACACGCGCACGGATCAATTCGCGTGGGGCGTGATGAGCTACGAGGTGCTCTCGGGCGAGCGGCCGTGGCCGGAGAAGAGCGATCTCCTCGCCGCCGTCGCGACGATCCTCACCGAGGATCCGAAGTCGCTCCGCAAGTACGCGCCCGAGCTCCCGCCCGCGGTCGAAGCGACGGTCGCGCGATCGCTCGCGCGCAACCCGGACGATCGCTTCGAGTCGATGGAGGACGTCGCCGAGCTCCTCGAGCCGCTCGCGGTGCGCTCCGGGCCGACGATGGAATCGTCGCGCGCGACCGCTCGCGCGGGCGGACGCATCTCCGCGCGCGAGCTTCCGAAAGACGACGCCAAGGCGGACCGCGCCCCGGAAGGCGAGCGCAAATCGACGAAGCAAGTGATGGTCACGGCCAAATCGCCGGAGCACCCGCTCGCGCCGAAGCCGCAGCCGAAGAGGCAGCGGAAGCGGTGGCCGTTCATCGCGGGGGCCGTGGTTTCCGCGCTGGGATTCGGTGTATATTACAAGTATTTCAAGAAGCCCGTCGTCGTCGTGCCGATCGTCACGAGCGCATCGACGGCGCCGACGACCGCGTCGTCCGCGCCCATCGTGCTCACCGAAAACGCGGAGGCGCTCGCGGCGTATCAAGAAGGCGTTCAACAATGGCGCGATGGCTCCGCGCGTCGCAGTCGAACGAACCTCGAGCGCGCCGTGCAATTCGATCCGGGTTTTGCGGCTGCGCAGCTCGAGCTCGCCGTGCAGCACCTCATCGCGCGCGAGGAAGCGCACGCGCAGGAGCGCTACCACAAGGCGTATTCGCATCGCGATCGGTTGATTCCGCGCGATCTCGAGCTGCTCAATGCGCTCGATCCGCTCGCGCGCGCGACGGCCGATCTCCCAACCGCGGAGACGCGCCTCATCGCGTCCGCCGCGAAGATGAAGAAAGAACCCGTCTTCGAGTACCTGCTCGGCTACGTGCGCGAGATGCGATCCGACTACGAGACGGCGCGCGCCGATTACGAGCGCGCGATCGCGCGCGACCCGTCGTACATGCCCGCGCTGCTCGCGAAGGGTCACGTGCTCTTGCAGCTCGGAAATCCCGACGCCGCGCTCGAGGCTTACGGAAAATGCGTGCGCGCCTCTTCGGCGGCCGCCATTTGTCTCGAGGAGCGCTTGCATCTTCTTCGCGACCGCGGCGAGTGCGAAGCGATGGAGCAAGACGCGCGCGCGTGGCAAGCGGTGGAGCCCGACGCGTACGAGCCGAGCTATTGGGTGGCGGCGGCGCTGATGGCGCGCGGCGCGCCCATCCAGAGCGTGGAGGTCGCGCTTCGTCATCAATGGGATGCGCTTCCGAAGGACGAGCGCGCGGCGAACGAAGCCGAAGATCGCGCGAACGTCGCGCTCGCGCAGGGCGACTTCGTCACCGCAGAACGCGCGACGAAAGATTGGGACGCGGCGATCACGAAACCCGAAGTGAACCAGCACTCGGGCCCGCAGCAGCAGCTCGCGTACATTGCGTACGAGACCGACGACAAACAAAAGGCCGCGTCCATCGCCGACAACTTCATGAAGGTCGTCCCCGCGTACACGCCCGCGCCATTCGGAGACGATCCGACGATCTGGGCGGCGGAGTATCTCTTTCGCGCCGGTCGCATCACGAAAGACGAGCTCGAGAAGCGTCGCAACGAGTGGTTCAAGGAGCGCGAGGCCAATCGCACGCAGCAAGACAACTTGCGTCTCGCGCCGTTCCGCTGGGCGCTCGTCTACGCGGGGTTCGCGGAGAACATCGACGAAGCGAAGGACGCGCTCTCGAAGATGGAGCAGTACTCGCCGCTGCCGCCCGATTCGCGCCGCACGATGCGATTCGATCTCGCGCTCGGAAAAGCGTACGCGCTCGCGGGAAAAAACGAAGAGGCGCTCTCTCCGCTGCGCGCCGTGACGGGCGCGTGCATCCACCTCGGCTCTCCGATCGAGCAGACGCGCGCGTTTTATTTCTTGGGTATGGCACTCGAGAACAAAGGCGATCTCGATGGCGCGCGCAAGGCGTACCAAACCGTCGTCGACCGGTGGGGCGCGGCGAAGCCGAAGAGCCGCACCGCGGAAGACGCCAAGAAGCGGTTGAAGCAGCTCGAGTAAGCGTTCGCAAACCCATGCGTCACCTTTGCGGACGTGACGCACACCCAACCGGATGACGCGCCCTTCGCGCTGATTCAATGCATCGTCGATGCGCTGAGCGGCGTGCGTGATGCGACCATCGTCGTTCTCGCGGAGTGACCGTCACGCGGGCGCGCGCGGGTGCTCGCTCGAGCCGACGAGCCCGCGTCGTCGCCAGCCGACGCCGGCGAGCCAGGTGCGCGGAGCGAAGACGACGGACGCTTCGCCCGAACGCGCGACGTCGAACGCGAACCCGTCGAACCAGGGCGCCGAGGAGAACGCGTCCACGCCCGACGAAATGCGAAAGCCGTGCTTTCGCGCGTTCATGAGGACGTAGACGATGGCGTTGCGCACCGCGCGAGGAGACGAGAGCTCGCGTGCGTGAAAACGATCGCCCCACACGTTGCCCTGCACCCCGAGAGCGCGATTCACCGCGCGCGCGAGGCGAATCGCAAGACCGCGGACGCCGCGCGAAAGAACATCGCCGTCGTGGGCCTCGACGATCAGATGAACGTGATCGCGCTGAACCGAAAACTGAACGACGCGAAACGCGTCTCCGACCGCCGGCGAGTGGTTCGCGCCGCGGATGGCCTTGCGGATCTCGCCGAAGATGCCGCCATCGCGAAACGCCGGAAGCCCGCGTCGCGCGCGCAGCGTGACATGCACCGGATGAGCCGTTTTGTGCGTGGGCCGCGCGCGGTGCGCAACGTTCGGACGTGCATTCGGATCGCGCGCCTTGCGGCCCGCGCCCTCGCGCCGACCGCCCCACGTTCGGAATCGCATTGCGGTTTGGCGCATCATCTTGATTGAGCGATAATCGTAAGTCGCGTGGGGTTTCCGTCAAGCGCGTGTGTGCGATTTTCGCGAGGCGGCGCGTTGGTGGGAGACGCAGATAGAGGCAGAGACGGAGACGGAGACGGAGACGGAGACAGAGACGGAGACAGAGACGGAGACAGAGACGGAGACAGAGACGGAGACAGAGACGGAGACAGAGACGGAGACAGAGACGGAGACAGAGACAGAGACGGTGGCGGCGGGGCAATCGCGGGAACGCCGACATCCACGACCGTCCTCCTCGCGAAAACCGCACCGGGGAAGCCGAAATGGCGACTTTGAAAATTCTCCTTCTGATCTTCTGATCTTCCTGTTCTCTCTCTTTGCGAATGGACCTCGCGCGCGCGTTCCCCGCTTTCGACGAGGCGCGCATCGTGTTTCGCGAGGACGGGCTCATCGTCGTCGACAAACCCGCCGGCGTGCCGTCGCAGTCGGCGGACCCAGACGTGCCGGATGATTTGCCTGCGCGATTGAAATCGATCGTGCCTTACCTCGGCACGCATCAGAGGCTCGACGCGGAGACGTCGGGGCTCGTGCTCTTCACCACCGAGAAATCCGCGAACGCGTCGATCGCCGCGCAGTTCGAGAAGCGTCGCGTGAAGAAAGGATATCTCGCGTGCGTCACCGGTTTTCGCGGGAAAGGGGAGGTCGAGCTCCGCGACATGATCGACGGAAAAAATGCGGTGATGCGCGCGCGCCTGATCGAGCGGCGAGGGGAGCGCGCGCTGCTCGACGTGGATCTCGAGACCGGACGAACGCACCAAGCGCGCATCCAACTCGCGCGCGCGGGATCGCCCATCGCCGGCGATGCGCTCTACGGCGGCGCGCACGCGTCGCGTTTGATGCTCCACGCCGCGTCGCTCGAGATCGTTTCGCCGAGCGGAAAGAAATTGCGGTTGCGCACCGAGGCGCCGATCGAAATGCGCGAGTGGCTCGAGCACGGTGACCGCGGCGCACGCGTCTTCGACGATGACGACGTGCTTCATCGCGCGCTCGGCCTCGCGTTCGAGCGCCGCTGGGGCCTCTTGCGCGTGATGCCCGAAGCGCGGAGGACGAGCGTGATGCGCCTCGCGCACGAAGAGGGCGACTCGCTGCCGGGTCTCGCGATCGATTTCTACGCGGGCTTCGCCGTCGCGAGCTTCAGCGGCGACGTCTTTCACGGTGGGGAGTCCGAAGCGCGCCGCGCGCGCGTGCTCGATGCGATCGCGTCGTTCGGGTTCGACGGCGTCTACGCGAAAGTGCGACCGAAGCAGTCGAGCAACGTCGATGCCGCCGCGCGCGAGGCGCTCGCGCCGTCCACGCCGTCACGCGGAGCTGCCGCGCCGAGCGAGCTCGTCGTGCACGAAGAGGGCATTCCATATTTCGTCCGTCTCGGCGACGGCCTCGCGACGGGCTTCTACGCCGACCAACGGAAGAATCGCGTTCGCGTGCGCGCGGCCTCGAAGGGCGCGCGCGTGCTCAATTTGTTTTCGTACACGTGCGCGTTCAGCGTCGCCGCGGCGCTCGGTGGCGCGGCGCGCACGGTGAGCGTCGATGCGTCGGCATCGTTTCTCGAGCGCGGGCAAAAGAACATGACGGGCGCGGGGATCGATCTCGCACACCACGAGTTCGTCGCGATGGACGCGCGCGCGTGGCTCGAGCGCGCCGCGCGCAAAGATCAAGAACGCTTCGACCTCGTCATCCTCGACCCGCCGAGCTTCGGCACCGCAGGCGGTCGTCGCTTCTCCATCGCGACCGATCTCGGGCCGCTCTGCACGCTCGCCATCCGCACGCTGTCGCCGCGCGGAAAAATGCTCGTCAGCATGAACCACCGAAAAACCTCACAAGACGATTTTCGCCACCTCGTGAAACGCGCCGCGCGGGAAGCCGGTCGCGACGATTTGTCGCCACGCGATCTCCCTCCGCCCCTCGATTTTCCGGGGGATTCGCACTTGAAGGCCGTTTGGCTCAAGGCTGTGTAAGGTCGGTGGCCGAGCCGCGTTTCCTCGTTACAAACGGAGGAAGACGTCATGGCCATTCGCAGCGTTCTCGGAGTTTTCGTGGTGACGGCGCTCGTTTCAGGATGCGGCGGCGGCGCGGATTACGTGGGCGGAGCCAAGTCGAGCTACGGCGGTGGCGGCGGTTACGTGAGGGCAACGACCGCGCCGGCCTCCGACTACTCCATGAGCGAGCAGAGCACGCGCTCTGCACCTCCGAGCCCGATGACCGCGGAGTCGCGCGGCGGCGGCAGCCGCGAGTCGCGCCCCGAGGCGCTCAATCAAGCGCCCGAGCGTCCAGGTCTCGGAACCGGTTTCGGCGAGACGCGCTCGTCGCACGTGCACGAGGTCGACTTTCAGCGCGACAACACGCAACCCTTCGCGTCGGGCATGCTCCATTACAACGATCGCCACGGCGTCGAAGCGCTCGCAGCGTTCCACCAAGCGATGGCCGGCGGATTCATCCACGACGTACCCGAAGCGGGCGGCGCGATCACCGTCGCGATCGTCGGCGAGAACGGCTCGCCGCTCGATGCGCTCAAGGTCGGCGATCGCACGTACGTCATCGGCCACGACGGCGAGCGCTACTCGATCGTGATGACGAACCACACGAACCATCGCTTCGAATCCGTCGCCAGCGTCGATGGTCTCGACGTCGTGAACGGTCGGCCTGCGTCGCTCGACAACCGCGGCTACATCTTGTCGCCGTTCGCACGACTCGAAATCGACGGCTTTCGCCGCTCGAACGAAGCCGTCGCCGCGTTTCGCTTCTCGCGCGTGAGCGAGTCGTACGCCGCGCAGACGAGCGGCGATCGCAACGTGGGCGTCGTCGGCGTCGCGTTCTTCAGCGAGCGCGGCGATTCGTTTTCGCCGTGGACGTTCGACGAGCTCCGCACGCGCGACACCGCGAACCCGTTCCCCGTCGACCTCCGCTTCGCCCAGCCGCCGCGCTGATCACTTCGCGTACTGCACGGTGATGCCGCTCGACACGCTTCGAGGGTCGTACGTCGATTCGATGCTTCCCCAATCGTAGGCGTACGGCGGCGAGCCACACTGCGCAGCGAGCCACTCGTCGTGCTTCCTCTTCGCGGCGCGGGCGGCCTTCTCCGACCACGCAGCATCGGGCGATTCATCCAAGTCGCTCAGCGCCATCGAGACCATCGCGAGCCTCTCGCCCTCGAAGCGCAGCGTGACGTCGAAGATCCTTTCGCCGATGTGGCACTTGCCGATGTCGAAGCTCTGCCAAGGCGGGCCGCCGGCGAGCGGCAGTGAAGCTTTCGCTGCAAGCGCGGAGGCGCGAAACGACGCGAGCGTGAAGCTTCGCCCGAGGGTCGCTCCGTCGAGCGTGATGTCGCCGGTCGTGATGTCGATCATGTCACTCGAAAATGTGCGGGATGAAATACGCGAACGAGGCTCTGCGTTACGAAATAGTTTTAGCGACGTGAAACGCAGCCCCTGCGCCGGAGGCGCATGGCACGCGCCGAAGTGCGCTTTCACCCCGTTCGGGGAACCGAATCGTTGCGGAATGCCGCTTGCTTATTGAATCTCGATCGCGATGGACGACAAACACCTCCAACAAGCCGGCTCCTATCCAGACCCAGCCGAGGTCGCACAAGTCGGCGAACATCTCACCATCCTCGTCGTCGACGATGAAGAGTCCGCGCGCCACGGCTTGATGCTCGCGCTCCGCGATCTCGGTCACCGCGTGCTCGTTGCGGCCGATGGCATCGAAGCGCTCGAGATCTACGAGCGCGTCCCGATCGACGTCGTGCTCGCCGATTGGGCGATGCCGCGCATGTCGGGCGTCGAGCTTTGCCGCGAGCTTCGGACGCGCGCGCGCTTCGTCTACTTCATGTTCACGACGGCGCACGGCGACAAAGCGCACCTGCTCGAAGGAATGGCCGCGGGCGCGGACGACTACGTCTCGAAACCGCTCGACATCGACGAGCTCGAAGCGCGGCTGCTCGCAGCGAAGCGCGTCATCGGAGTTCACCGCGCGCTCAGCATGCGAAACCGCGCGCTCCGTCGCGACAGCCAACGCATCTTCTTGACCGCGCGCGTCGACGCGCTCACGGGCGTGCGAAACCGACTCGCGCTGACGGAAGATTTGGCGACCTTGTGCAGCAACGTCCATCGCTACGTCGGACAGCGATATTGCGCCGCGCTCTGCGACGTCGATCACTTCAAGAACTACAACGACACGTTCGGCCACCTCGAAGGAGACGCCGTGCTCAGGCGCATCGCGTCGGTGATGACGGCGCAGCTCCGCAAAGGCGACGAGGTGTACCGCTTTGGAGGAGAAGAGTTCTTCGTCATCCTCCCGCACCAAACCGTGGAAACGGCGAAGCTCGCGATGGACCGTGTGCGGCGCGCGCTTGAGGAAGCCGCGATCAAGCATGCGCCAGGGATGGAGTGGCCGGTCGTCACGATCAGCGTCGGCATCTCGGAGCTCGCCGAAGACGACACCGCCGAAGCGTGGCTTCGCCGCACCGACGACGCGCTCTACCGAGCGAAGCGCACCGGGCGCAATCGCGTGGAGATCTACGGCCACGATTGAGATCAGAAGCTCGCGGCGACCGCGCTCTGGCAATCGGCGACGTCGGTGCTCCCCGCGAGCCACGACGTGATGCACCGATCCTCGGCGTCGCCTTCCTGCATGAGCGAGCCGCCCTTGTGATGCTCGGTCCCACGTGCTTTGCGCACGAACGTCAGTCGGTCCGGGCTCGCGCCGCCTTCCGTGACGACCGTCGTCATGATCTCCGGCTCGAGGCCGACGACGGAGTCGAAGTCGTTTTGGTATTCGGCCGGCGTCGTTTGGCCTTTCGAGATCGGACGATCATCCGGCGAGAGCCTCAGACCTAGGCTGCCGTACACGCGCAAGTTGCGATACACGGAGCCGTGGCAATCGAGCGTGCCGCAACGTTTGACGAGCAAATCGGCGACGGGTGGGAAGGTCGCGCTGTCGGGGACCACGCCCACGACGGTCGTGTTCGCGGGCGTGGAGCACGCGAAGATGATTCCCATCGCCGCACATGCGACGACGACGAGGGCGTGCGATCGCTTCATGGCGTGCCTCCATCGGCAGGCGTGTAGACGTGGCCCGGCGACGCAGACCCGGGCGGATCGAAGTGACACGACGCGCACGAGCCATTGCGACCGATGTCGGCCGTCATGTTCGCGGTGACGCCTCCGTATTGCAGTGCGACCTTCATGGGATAAACGGGTTGAAACTCCGTCGTCTTGACGAAGAAGTTTCCGACCTCGTTGGTCGACGCGGCGAACGTGCGATTTTGGCTGTCCGCGAGATTCACGCTCACGCCGACCGCGGGCTGTTTGTCCGTCGCGTCGGCGAACACCGTGCCTGCGACGCTGAAGTCGCCGTGACAGAGCAAACACGGTTGTCCGGGACGATGCAGCGGGCCGTGTGGCACGCCCGGCACTTCGCCGGGAGAGCCGCAACCGCGTCGCCGTGCACGGGATCGCACGCCGCCCAGCACGAGACCGATTGCAACGAGCGTCGTGAGCTTCATAGCGCTCCCTCCAGCGACACGGAGCCGACGCCCGACCAACGTTGCGTGAGATAGATGTCATCGAGATATTGCGTCGATGTGATGTTGAGATCGAAGCCGAGCACCCACGTATGCGGATCGAGGCGCGAGCCGAGCCCCGCGCGGAGGCTCGCGCCGCCGGTCAGATTGATGAGCGGGCCGAGCTCGCGATTGCCCGTGCGTAGCCCGGGATAATCGAACGCGCCGTTCATCACGTACGCGCGCTGCCAGAAATCGACTGGCGTCTGCCCGTAGAATCGCAGGTGCGGTCCGACTTCGAGGCGGCGCGAGCCGATCGAAGAGCCAGCGAAGCGTCCGTCGTCGTCGCCTTGAGTCCCCACGTGTCGATGTACGCGCGCTGCTCGAATCGCGACGTCGACGCGTGGAAGCGGTGTGCCCAATCCATCGAGAGCGCGTAGCGATCGCGCGCGAGCGGGAGCTGCTCGAGCACGCGGGCCGGGAGGCGCAAGCGCGTGACTTCGTCGATCGATGCGCCGCGCGGAACGACCGTGCCGGGCGCGAACATCGGGACGTAGCGATACGGCTTCGACGGATCGCCGTATTCGATCATCACGTCGGCGACGAGCGACGAGAGCGTCGCGCGATCGACGCAGTATCGTCGCGCCGCCTTTGAACGCATCGCGATCGAGCGTGCGGGAGAAAACCGAAAAGGGCGTGCCGGTGCGTCCTGCGATGTCGTGCAAATGGCTGTAGCCAAAGAGCAGCGTGAGGTTCTTGGCGAACAAGTCTTGCGTGATGCTCGCCCCGCCCATGACGGACGTGTAATCGGGCTCGAACGACACATCGGCGGTCGCGGTCACGCCGAAGTTGTGCGGTTTGTACGTGCCTTCGAGCGTCCCGGCGTGGCGAATCTCGGAGAACGGCGGTGACGCCGTGGACACGACGTCCGCCGATGCCGCCGACACCACGTCGACGAGGTAGCGACCATTGACGCGCCAGCCGGCGACTTCGTTTGCGATCGCGCCCGCGATCGTCGGCGTCACGACGAAGACGTTGTCCGAGTCCAAATACGTCGCCACCTCGGACGACGCGATGATTTGGACGGTGCGCGTGCTCGTGCTCGAGCTCGCGTGCTTCGTCGCGGCTTTGTCGTCCACGCCGAGATGCAGCTCGGCGCGCGGGTGCCCACCCGGATCCATGGTGGTGTCCGGCGACGATTGCGCGCGTGAGGCGCCAGTCTCGAATGCGATCGCCGCAGCGAGAACCAGACTCCACCCTCGTGCGCGCGACATGCACGACGTCAGAGCAAGCGTCACGCCACGCGCGCACGCAAACCGTTCACCGAGCTCGCAGGCGATGCGTCAGTTGCAGCCGCAGCCACCGCCGGCAGCGAAGCCGCCGCCCATCGCGCCTTCTTGCACGGCGCGCGTGTGCATCTCGCTCGGTTGAGCGAGGTCCGATGCGCTCATCGTCGGATGCGCGAGACGACCGCGATCGTACGGCGCGACACCAGCACATCCGCATACGAGCGTGAGAAGCGCGAGCATGATCTTCATTCGTGTTGGCCTTGCCGTGTTGGTTGCGTCGCTTGCGCGCGTGATTCGAGTCAGATCGAGACGCGCTCGTGGAGGACGCGTCCGTCGGTGGCGACGCCGTTGAGCTCGACGTAGTCGACGCCGAGCAGCTTCTGTTTGACGAAGATGCTCGTGAGTCGTGCCTCGACGCCGGAGATGGTCATGTTCGCCGTCGCCGTGCACGAGCCGTTCGCGTCGCGCCCCGTCTGGATCGTGATCGCGCGCTTGGGCATCGCGCGGAGGACCATGTGAATGTCGCGCGCCGTGACGTGTTGCTCGCCGACGCCGTACGCGCGCTCTTCACGCGAGAGCAGCGGCTCGGTCGCGTCGGCGCTGCGCTCGAGCATGCGCCAATACGCGTGCACCGGCGCATTTCCGGCGGGTGCGCACTCGGAGTCGACGCCCACGGCGTAGTGGACTTGGTTGTGATTGCCGCTCTTCGCAATCGAGAACGCGCTCGGGACTTCGGAGCGCGAAGGTGCAGCAGCGATCAAACCCACGGCGGAGATGAGGGCGAGGAGGAATCTCATACGTTCCAAGATCGACACGACCCACCGCGCTCGCCAGGTCGCGCGAATCGGTTGCAACGATCTGAAACGTCGCGCTGGTGCGGCTCGAGCGTTGCCTCGCGCGGGCATGGTCGATGCAGACGAGGTGGGTATGAAGACGATGATCGCCCTGCTCGTAGGCGCGCTCGCTCTCGGCGCATGCTCGACCACGCAAGTCCACACGGGCTCGCTCGACACCGCGCCCTTCGCGCAGTTCTACACGTTCTCGTTTGCTCCGATTCAAGGCGGAGTCACCGGGTATCGCTCGACGTCGCGCACTGCGCGAGTCATCGAGCTGATGAAGCCCGCGATCACCGATGTGCTCGAGAAAAAAGGTTATCGCCGGGCACCCGAAGGCGAGTCCGATCTCGTCATCGTGTGCTCGGCTGGGCGTCGCGACGTCGAAGAGCGCATCTCGCTTCCGTGGCGCATCACGGCGATCACCGGAGAAGATTTCGAGGATCGCGATTTCGTGCAAGGCGGTCTCGTCATCGACGTGTTCGACAAGACGGGCGGGCAGGTGTGGCACGGCGCAGGCAAAACCGAAATCGATCCAGGGAAACCCAACGACACGCGCGTGCGCTCCGTCGTCGAAGACGTGATGAGCGCGTTTCCATCTCACCCGAAGTGAACGAGGCGCGGCATGGTCGACAACAAGAACCTCGCCGCGCTCAAGCTCGTTCCGCCGGTCAAGAGCCCGACGCTCGACGCGCGCCGCCGCCCGCTCAGGCTCTCGACGCAGCGGATCGAGGCTCTGTGTGACGGTGTCTTCGCGATCGCGATGACGTTGCTCGTGCTCGACATTCCGGTGCCGCCCTCGTCGACCGCGGGTGCGCGGGCTTTGTTCCACGCGCTGTGGCCCGACATGGCGAGCTACATCGCGAGCTTCGCCGTGCTCGGCGTGTATTGGGTCGGGCAACACACGCAGTTTCATTTCATTCGTCACGCGGACCAAGTCCTCTTGTGGATGACGCTCCTCTTTCTCATGTTGATCGCCGCGATGCCGTTCTCTGCGGCGTTGATTGGCCACTTCGATTTCAAGTGATGGACGGTGCTCTTCTACGGATTCCATCTCATCGCGATAGGCGCCTTGCACAACTTCATTTGGCGCTACGCGTCGTATCGGGGTCGTCTGCTCGAGCCATCGACCAACATCACGACGATCCGTCTTTTGAATCAAGTCTCAGCCATGCCGATCGCGGTCTATTGCGTTGCGCTCGTGCTGTCGTTCATCAACACGTACGTGAGCGTTCTCGTTTATGCGCTTGTCCCGATTGCGCTGATCGTGCGCGCGGTATTGCCAAAACATCGCTTGCTCGGCGATTGAAGCGCGCGGAAGCGCAGAAACACGGTCGGTGCGAGTGGCATATCGGATGCACTCGTGAGCTTCGTCTCCATTCGAGACGATTCAAAGGAGCTGCGCCATGAACGCCAAACTCGCGACGGTCTCAGCCATCGCTCTCGCCCTCGCCTCTGCGTCGCAAGCGAGCGCGCAGAATGCGCAGCCCGTGGGTGAAAAAGGCTACGCCGATCAACCTCTCGCTGCGCCCGTCAAAGGTCTCGAGCTCGTCGTCGGAACCGGTTACACGCAGGGCTTCGGATCGCTGCAGAAGGGCGTCGACATGGACAGCGTCGCGACGCCTGGAATCGCCGTCGATCTCGGCGTCGGGTATCGCATCGATGCGCATTGGGCTCTCAGCATCGCGGGTGAGTATCAGGAGCTCACGGCGATTCGCGCGACGGGCGCGCGCGGGTTCACCGCGGGTGTCGCGGCGGCCTATCACTTCTCGCCGTACACGCGAATGGACCCATGGGTTCAACTCGCCACGGGCTATCGATTCCTCTGGGAGACACAAGCCGAGCCACAGCCCTCACTGCTCTCGCACGGCTTCGAGCTCGCGAAGCTCACCGTCGGCGTCGACTTCCGCGTGAACAAAGACATCGCCCTCGCGCCCGTCATCGGAGCGGACCTCACGCTTCCGTTGTGGCAGTCCGTGGGAGGCGCGAGCTCGGTCGCCATCAGCGATCCGCGCGTGAGCACGTTCGTGTTCGCGGGGCTCCAAGCACGATTCGACGTCACGGATTGGCACGAGACGAAGAGCGTCGTTGCGCAATCGTTCTCGCAGACGACGGTCACGGGAGCGAAGATCATGGCGCCTCCTCCGCCGGAGCCGCACGCCGTCATCGACCGAGTCACGCTGGTCAGTCCGAACCTCGCCGTGTCGGAGGAATTGCTCGCCGCGTGCAGCATGAACCTCGGTGACGTCGGCCAAGCGCCGAAGTTCGAATTCGACAAGAGCGATCTCTTGCCGGCCGACGAGGACGTCTTGAAGAAGATCGCCGAGTGCTTCATCTCGGGCCCGCTCCAAGGCGCCGGCGTGATGCTCACGGGACGCGCCGATCCGCGCGGCACGGTGCAGTACAACGACTCGCTCGGCTTCAGGCGCGCAAACAACGTCGCCAATTATCTCGAGCACCTCGGCCTCAGTGGCAATCGCATCGATCGCATCTCGCGCGGCGAGCGCGACGCCACCGGGACCAACGAAGCCACGTGGGCGATCGATCGTCGCGTGGACATCACGCTCAGCCACTAAACGGCGTATGCTGTCCTCGTGCGCCGACTCACGCTGGGCATGGTTCCGCTGCTCCTCGCATGCGGCGGCGACGACAACGTCGTGCCCGATGCGTCGAACGACGGGACGCTCGACACCGCACAAGACGTGAACATCATCGACGCGGGACCCGACATCGATCTCGACGCACCACCCGCGCGCGAGATTTGGGTCGCGAGCCCGACCACGCTCTACACGTTCGATCCCACGACGCGCGTCATCAAGCGCATCGCCAACTTCGACTGCTCGAACGAGCCGATGATCGATCTCGCCATGAATGCGAGGGAAGAGCTCTTCGGCATCACGAGCGAGTCGGTCGTCCGCATCGACAAAGTCACCGGGAGCTGCACTGTGCTCGCGCGCGGATCGCAGAACCTTCCGTACGCGACTGGCTTCGTCGCCGCCGAGTCGCTCGAAGCGGGCGCGGAGACGTGGCTCGGTTACGACTACATCACGCTCGACTCGATCGATCCGGATTCGGGCGCGCTCGCGTATGCGGGCGCGCTCGGCTTCAACAAAGGAAATTTCCAAGCGTCGGGCGACATGGTCTCGCTCGCGGGCGGAAAGACGTACATCACGGCGTTCGACGTGAACCCGCAAGCGGGCGACGCGATCCTCGAGATCGATCCGAACACGGGCGCCGCGTTGAACGTCACCGGCTACACGGGCGTGCAAGGCCTCCTCGGTTTGGCGCAGTGGCAGGGCTTCCTCTACATGTTCTCGACGACGGGCCGCGTGTACCTCGGGCAAATCACCGATGCGGGGCTGAGCAACTTCAAGCTCGTTGCGGTCTCGTACGATTTCGGCGACGCAGGCTCGGACGCGAGCGACGCGAGCAGCGACGCCGACGCCGAAGCATCGGGACCATCCTTCATCCCGTTCCGCGGCGCCGCCGTCACGACACGCGCGCCCATCAACTAGCAACTAGCTATTGCAGATACACGCTGGCACCCCATTGGTGCTCGTGGCCGTTCGCGTCTTTGTTGTCGATCACGTACGGCACATACGAGTACTGCGGCGCTTTGGTGAGCGTGATCGTCAGATGCGCAGTTTGGCCATTATTCATCGTCGTCTTGTCGAGTGAGAACGTGAGTGACGTCGATGCGCCGAGGATCGGTCCGCTCTGATCGCTCGCGGCGATCGTCCAGTCGGGCATCGTGCCGTCCGCGAAACCATCGAGCTCGATCGTCGTGCTCTCGCCGACCGAGAGATAAATCTTCTGCTTGCCGCTCTCGACCGCGGTGTTGAAGTACGGATGATCCGACGGCGGGATCACGCACGGATCGTGGCCCGCGAGCGAGCTCACGTCGGACCAGCCGCGTTGCAGCGTGTAAGGCGCGCCGCCGTCGTACGAGACGAGCGTCATCGTGTCGTAGATCCCGCCCCACGGATGATCGCAGAGATCGCCGACCTCACAGCCGTATCGGCACCATGCGTCGTCGTAAAAGTTGTAGCCGTTCGGGTAGTCCGTGTCGGTCGCGGCTTCGATGAGCTCGTGGCTCGCGGCCTGCGTGAGGAACGTCTCGTTGTAGTTGCAGCGCGGCTCGATGCCGTACGCCGCAGAGATCGTCGCGCCTGCGTCGCCGACGTCGAACTTCGCCGAGAAGTGATACGCGCCGAACGAGTTGCAGCTCTGCGATCCATCGAGCGAGATGTTCGTGCCGCTCGGAAAAAAGATCATGTAGATGGTTTGGTCGTCCGGCGGCGGGAATGCGCCGCTCGTGATGTGCGCCTGGATGAACTGGACGATGGTCGAGTTCTTTCCGTCCTCGTGATCGACATACGACGACGCCGCGGTTTCGTTGAGCACGACGTGTCCACCGCTCGAGCCCGGGCCGATGCACGGACCCTTCGGCGGGTTCTCGCAATATTCTGCGGTCGAGGCGGTCCACCATGGCGTCTGCGTGATGGTGTCGTCGAACTCTTGAAGGCGACCGATGAGGTTCGCGTCGTCTCCGGCGAAGCTCACCGTGACGATCTTCGGCGCCGTGAGCAATCGCCCGCCGCCGTAGCCCATCACGGGCATGCGCTCGAAAGGCTTGAGCGGCGCGACCCAGTTGTCGATGGGCACGTCGGCCGCGGCATCCATCGCGTCGGCGCCAGCTTCCTTCACGTCGCTCGTCGAATCGACTGAGCCGTCAGCTCCACCGTCGAGCACGTCGCCGTTTCCGCCGCACGCGATCGCGAGCCCAGCGGCGAACGCGGAACAAACAGCGATCCGCATGAGTCGATTCTAGCGCCGATTGTGATAGAGGATGCGGCGTTTTGATTCGTTTGGATTCAGTCACCAAGCAACACGGCAAACAAATTCTCTTCCTCGACGCGTCGTGCGCGCTCGAGAAAGGCGAGAAGGTCGGTCTCGTCGGCCCGAACGGCGCCGGGAAATCCACGATTTTCCGGATGATCGTGAAAGAGGAACAACCCGACGGCGGCGGCGTCGCGATCGATCGCGGGACGACGATCGGTTACTTCAGCCAGGATGTGGGCGAGATGAGCGGCAAGAGCGTCGTCGCCGCGACGCTCGACGGCGCGGGCGAAGCGAGCGCGGCGGGACAGAAGCTGCACGAGCTCGAGCACGCGCTCGCGGATCCCGCGAACGCAGACGAAGATGACGGAGCTCGTCGAAGAGTTCGGCGAGGCGCAAGCGCGCTTCGAGGAGCTCGGCGGCTACGCGCTCGAAGCGCGCGCGCGCGAAATCCTCGCCGGGCTCGGCTTCTCTCAAGAGGTGATGGACGGCGACGTCGGCGCGCTCTCCGGCGGTTGGAAGATGCGCGTCGCGCTCGCGCGGATCCTCTTGATGAAGCCCGACGCGATGCTGCTCGACGAGCCGACCAACCACCTCGACATCGAGTCGATCCTCTGGCTCGAGAACTTTCTCAAGCAATACGACGGCGCGCTCATGATGACGTCGCACGATCGCGAGCTCATGAACCGCATCGTGTCGAAGATCGTCGAGATCGACGGCGGCGAGCTCACCGTCTTCTCGGGCAACTACGAGTTCTACACGAAGCAGCGCGCGCTCCTCGACGCGCAGCAAGAGAGCGCGTTCGCGCGGCAAGCAGGCGATGCTCGCGAAGGAAGAGGCGTTCATCGCGCGCTTCAAGGCGCGTGCGAGCCACGCGGCGCAAGTCCAGTCGCGCGTGAAGAAGCTCGAGAAGATCGAGTCGCGTCGAGCCGCCGAAGCGCCGCAAGAAGCTCCGCTTCGATTTCCAGGACGCGCCGCGCTCCGGCGAGGACGTCGCGAAGTGCGCGGGCGTGTCGAAGTCGTATGGCTCGCTGACCGTGCACCGCGATTTCGATTTTCTCGTTCGCCGCGGCGAGCGCTGGTGCGTGATGGGCGTGAACGGCGCGGGAAAATCCACGCTCCTCAAGCTCGTCGCCGGCGCGAGCGACCCCGACTCGGGTCGCGTCACGATCGGCGCGAGCGTGAAGATGGGCTACTTCGCGCAGCACGCGATGGAGCTGCTCGACGAGACGCGCACCGTCTGGGAAGAGCTCGTCGGCGAAGTTCCCGCGCGCGTCGATCGGCTCGCTCCGCACGCTCGCGGGCGTCTTCGGATTTTCGGGCGACGACGTCGAAAAGAAATGCCGCATCCTCTCCGGCGGAGAGAAGGCGCGCCTCGTCCTCGCGCAGATGCTCTACGACCCGCCGAACTTCCTCGTGCTCGACGAGCCGACCAACCACCTCGACATCGACACGAAAGAGATGCTCATCGAGTCGCTCGCGGAATACGAAGGCACGATGCTCTTCGTGTCGCACGATCGCCACTTCTTGCGCGCGCTCTCCAACCGCGTTCTCGAGCTCGGTCCGAACGGAGCGCACAAGTACGGCGGCGGTTACTCCGAGTACGTCGACGAAACCGGCGCCGAAGCGCCCGGCGTGCGTTAGGTCACTTCTTGGGACAGGGCATCGTCTTCGGTCCTTTGCCGGACGCGCGACAGACGCATTCGCTCTGATCGGCCTTCGCGTACACCTCGCCGAACCGGCACGTCTGCCAACTCGGATCCGACAAGAGCTCGCAGCCCGTCGACTCGGACTTGTTGATCGCCGCCATCAGACCATCGACGTCGACATCCGATGGAACTTCGTGACATCCCTCCGCGCCGCCCATGACGACGATGCGGCCATCCGGCGCGACCGGGTTCGCTCGCACCGGATACGCGCTGATGTCGATGGTGTTCACCGGTCCCGCGTCGGCTGACGTCTGACTGCCTACATGACAGGCGGAGCCGAACGCGATGACCGTGAGCACGCGCATCGATCAATTCCCGACGAGCCCGGCCCACAGATTCGTGCGGCCGCTCAGCTTCGACTCGATGAAGAACGCCTCGGCGCCGTACTGCGATTGCGCGATCACCGTGATCGTGAGGTAGAGCTTCTCGCCGTTCTGACCGGACGTGCGATCCCATTGGAACGAGAGCTCCGGCTTCTGACCTTGCTGGAGCTGCGAGAGGTCCACAGCGCTCACCGTCCAGGGGCCGCTCGTCTTCGCGTCGCTGAACAAGTCGACTTCGATCGTCTTCGAGTCGCCGACGGCGATCTGCACGCCCTTCGTCTTCAACTGACCCGCGACGTTGAGCGTATCGGCGAGGATGGGCATGCTGTTGAAGTACGGCGTGTTGGGGATGGCCGGAACGCACGGGTCGTGCGCGTTGCGCGCGGCGTTGTTCGACCACGTGCGCTGAACCATCGCGCCGAGATCGGTCGCGGCGAAATACGCCTCTTGGGAAGCGACGCACATGTCGCCGACTTCGCCGGCCTGGAGGACGAACTCGTAGATGATGTGGTTCGCGTCGACTTGCGAGTACGCGGCGTCCTGTTCCGGGTGCGGATCGGTTGCGGCTTCGATGATCTCGTGGCTCGTCGCGGCGGTGACCGCGTCGATGCCAGCGAGGCCGTTGAAGTTTGCGCAGCGCGGGACGACGGCGTACGTGATCTCCGACGTGTTTTGCGGGAATGCGTCGTGATATCCGCCGAACGAGTTGCAGCTCGTCTGGCCTTGCAGCGTGACGGTCGTGCCCGTGGGATAGAAAATCGCAAAGAGCGTGTTCGCGTCGTTCGGCGGGAACCCGGTGGTGCCCATTTTTCCCGCGAGCCAGGTGCGGATCGCTGCGTCGTCGATCGCGCTCGGCGCGTCCTCGGTGAGCTGGACTGGTGCGAGCACGGAGATCGCACCCACGCCGTACTCTTTCGTCGTCGGCGCCCAGTAGGTGGACGCGGGGAGCTTGTCCAAGAACGTGGTGATCTTGCCGGTGAACGTGGTGTCGTCGTTCGCGAAATAAATCGGGACGATCGTCGGCGCCGTGAGCACTGCGCCGCCCGAGTACGTGACTTGCGGCGGATCGACTTTGAACGCCGGATACGTGTCGCTCGGCGCGCCGATGTCGACGTCGGGACCCGCGTCGGGATCGATCGCGTCCTGATCGCCCGCGTCGCCGGAGTCGGATTGGTCGGTGGTGTCGCCACCGCAGTGGAAGAAAGCGAGAGAGGTCGCGACCGCGACGATCAAGGAGGGAAGAATGCGCATGGGGGGTCGACGAATTTCCCATCTCCCGACGCTCGGTTCAACCTCGGAGAAAATCACCGTGTCACTGGTCGGCCTTCGCCAAGTCGATCTCGGGTCCGCGAAATGTGCGCCGGGCAAAGGCGAACCACGCGACCACGATCGCAGCCAAAATGGCTCCGATCAGCTTGCCATAGACGACGTTCGGCGGGAGCGCGAAGCACACGAGGACGAACGCGCAATACACGACCGCGAAGCATGCGACGGCGACACCGGCGCGTCCGAGGTTCCATGGCCCCATGTGTTTCCACTTTCCGCGAAGGCGCGCGACTACGCCGAGCGCGATGGGCGCGCCGTACGAGACGTAGAGCGCGGTCGTCGCGAGCGAGCTCACGGCGTCGAACACTTCGTCGCTGAAGCGGCTCGCGATCGCGACGAGCACGGCGGGTAGCGCGGCGGCGAGTGCGATCGCGGGGGGCGGCGTCCGAAAGCGCGGGCTCACGCGGCGAATGAAACGCGAGAACGGAAGGCCGCCGTCGCGCGCGAACGCGAAGAACGTCCGCGATGCCGACGTGACCGAAGACAAACCGCAGAACCACATCGCGACGATCGCAGCGCCCATCGCGACGCGCCCGACGCGCTCGCCGAGCGAGCCGCGCAAAATCGCGAGCGCGGGATCATCGTTCGCCGCGATCGCTGGAAGATCCTTGATGGCGAGCGTGAGCGCGCAGATCAGCGCGTATCCTGCGACCGCGCTCACCGCGACCGACGAGACGATCCCGCGCGGCGCGCGCACTTCGGGATCGTGCGTCTCTTCGCTCGCGTGCGCGGACGCGTCGAACCCCGTCATCGTCCACATGCCGAGCGTGAGCGCGTTGAGGAACCCGAGCACGTACGAGTGATCGGCGCGCATCGTGAAGCCGCCGTGCGCGAGAAACGAGATCGGTTGCGCATGGCCGAAGATCGCGAGGAGCACGACGAGCAGCGCGACGCCCGCGATGTGCACCGTCGCGGAGAAATCGTTGAGGCGCGCGACGAGCTTGATCGATCGAAGGTTGATGATCGCGTGCGTCGCGAGGATGAGGAAGAAGAGCGGCAGCGGTGCGCCCGCTGGCAGCGAGAGCGTCGACGCGAGCGCCTTGGCACACGCGAAATCGATCGCGGCGACGATCGCGATTTGTCCGACGAGGTTCGTTTGCGCGACGATGAAGCCCGCGCCCGGCCCGCCGAGCAGCGCGGACCAATGATAGAGCGCGCCCGCCGTGGGGAACGCGCTCGCGAGCTCCGCCATCGCGAGCGCGCACGCGATCGTCCCGACGCACACGAGCGGCCAACCGATCCCCAATCCCGCGGGGCCTCCCGCTTGGATCGCGATCTTGTACGTCGAGAAGACGCCCGTCAGCACGCTGATGATGGAGAAGCTGATCGCGAAATTCGAGAAGCCGTTCATCGAGCGCAAGAGCTCTTGCGCGTAGCCGAAGCGCGACAGGCCCTTCGCGTCGTCAGCCTCGCTCTTCGATTTCAGAATCGACCCGTGAGCGCGGCGCCGCCACCAGACGGCGAGAAGAACGGCGTCACGAACGCGCTCGCGCTCGCTGCATGCGCCTTCGGCGACACGAAGAACAAAACGACGCCGCCCACGAGAGCGACCGCGCCACCGATGAAGAGCCCGGTGCCGAAGTCGGCGAGGAACTTCGCCGAGTTCCGCGCGTCGACGCCCGCTTGATCGGGACAGCCGTTCGGCGTGCAGTTGTTGTTCGTCGTCGTCGCGTCGTAGTTCGATTTCGCGACCGCGCCCAAAACGGGCGAGAGACCCATCGCGACGATGCCCGCGGCGCCGATCACGATGCCGGCGATTTTCCCGCCGCCGAGCCCACCGCCGGTGTCGGGATTCGCGGTCGTCGTCGGCGCGATGGTCGGTGCGATCGTCGCGGTGGCCGTCGGCGTCGTCGGGATGGTGGCCGTCGCGGTGGGCGTCACCGTGGGCGTTTGGTGCGCGTCGTCGACGAGCTTCGGGATCGTGACCGTGATCGCGCCGCGCGATTCGGGGACGTCGCCGCTCCACTCGAAAGAACGTTTACCCGGCGCGCTCGCGACGACGACGTGATGGCCGCCGTCGATCGCCGACGCGAGACCGAGGAGCGCGCGCCCGACGGTTTCGCCGTCGCGCTTCACCTCGAGGCCCGAGACGTCACCCGCGCCAGGCGCGAGCACGATCGTGAGCTTCGACGGCGAGAGCCTGTCCGCGCGTTGCGTCGCGAGCGATGCGCGCGTGTCGTGACGCTGATTGGCCATGTCCTCCGCCTGACGGAACTCGGCCCACGCGCTCGCGACCTTGCCGCTCTTCTCGTAACACTCGGCGAGGTAGAGCGCGGTGCCGATCGCGGGATCCTTCTTCTGACTCTCGGCGAACTTGGGACACGCTTCGGTGTAGTTGCCCGCGGCGAGCGCCGTCTTGCCAGCGTTGAAGAGAACCTCCGCATCGGCTTTGTCTTGCGCGGACTGCGCGAGCACGGTCGCGGGCGTGAGCACGCACGTCGCAACGAGCGCGAGCCCAGCACCACGTCGCATCAGTTGCGCCCTCCGAAGCCCGTCGTGTCGACGGGCGCGACGACCGGCGGTTTCTTCCCGGAGCTCGACGTCACCGGCTTCACGTGCGTCGCCGAGGTCGTGACCTGGTTCGTGGTCGTCGTCGCGGCTGTAGCGGTCGTGGTCGCGACGGTCGTCGTCGCGGTCGATGTCGCAGTTTGCGTCGCGGAGGGAACGATCACGGTCGACCCGCCACCAGCCGCGGTGAGCGTGGTCGTCGCCTTCGGCTGCGAAACGCCATCGGACGTCGCGGGTGACGTCTGCGATCCACGAATCGCGAAGAACACGATCGCGAGAACCGCCAGCGCAGCGAGCGCCGCGCCGCCTGCGATGAGCGGCGTGCGCGATCGTCGCGTGCTCGGCTGCGAAGACCACGTCGCCGCCGTTCCGGATCCCGGCATCGCTGGCGCGCGCACGGCGACCGGCTCCGTCGGTGCTTCCATCGCCTCGCTCATCTCCGTCTGCCCGAGCGACGAAACGTTCGGGCTTTGACCGAGAGGCACGATCGATACGGGCCCAGACTGCTCGGCCTTCGACACCGGCGCTTGTCGCGAACCCGATTGCGCGAGACGCCCGATGCGCTCGACCGACGTCTTCACCGACGGCGGCCCGAACGGCTCGAGCGCGCGCGCGAGATCCGCGACCGTCGCGTACCGATCCTCGGGCTTCTTCTCCAGGCATTTGGTGATCACGGCGCCAAGTCCTTTTGTGGCCGGCGTGTTCGGCATGTCGAGCGGAGAGGGCGGGGCGGTCAGCACGAGCGCGCAGAGCTCCGCGGTCGTGTTCGCGACGAACGATGGCATCCCCGAGACGAGCTCTTGCAAAATGACGCCGAGCGACCAGATGTCGGTGCGCCGGTCGACGTTCTTCGACGCTCGCATCTGCTCGGGCGACATGTAGAGCGGCGAACCGACGATCGCCGACGTGTTCGTCACGGTTTGCTGATCGCCACCGGTGAGCGACGACATCTTCGAAATGCCGAAGTCCAAGATCTTCACGCATGACGATCCGTCGGTGCGATGCGTGACGAACAAATTCGCCGGCTTGAGATCGCGGTGGACGACGCCCGCGCCGTGCGCTTCGGCGATCGCTTCGCAGGCTTGGAGCACGTACTCGACGGCTTCCAGCACCGGCAGCGTCTTTTGATCGTTGAGGATCGTCTGCAAGTCGCGACCCTCGAGGTACTCCATCACCATGTAGGGCGCGCCGGTGTCGAGCTTGCCGACGTCGTAGACCTTCACCGCGTGCTCGCTCTTGATGCGCGCCGCCGCCTTCGCCTCGCGAGAGAAGCGCGCGATCCACTCCGAGTCGCTGAGCGCGTCCTTCAAGAGGAACTTGATCGCGACGCGCTGGTCGAGCTCGTCGTGCATCGCGACGACGACGACACCCATGCCGCCTTGCCCAAGGACTCGCTCGACGCGGTACTTGCCGGCGATGGTGGAGCCGATGGCGACAGGCGACGACATGAACGGCTCTCAGCGTATCAGTTGTGCGAGCTCGATGCCCCGTTTGGACCGTTCGGCGCGCCGCCCGAGCCAGGTGTGCCGAATTGCGTTTGTATGGGCGTGCCATTCACGGTCGCGTTGCCGCCAGTGAAGTAACCGTACGACACCCCGCCCGCACCGCCGCCGCCTTGCCCACCCGAGCCGCCCGCACCGCCTGCTCCTCCCGCATCCGGAGCGGGGATCGTCTTGGTCGTGTACGTGCTGCCTAGCGCGCATTGCTGCGGGCTGATGGGGCACACGCCCGTCGCGCACGTCGCGAGCGTCGCGCACTGGGCTTGCTGTCCAGCCATGCCGCTGCTGCCCGCGAGCCCGGTCTTTCCCGCACCGCCGGCGCCGCCATTTCCTGCGTTGCCCGCGGTGAGCGTCACGGAGTTGGAGAACGTGATCGCGCCTTGCCACACGTAGACCGCGACGCTGCTGCCGCCGCACCCGTCGAGAGCTTTGGTGGGGCCGTGGCCCGCGGCGTAGCCACCGAATCCCGCGGCGCCACCGCACCCGGCTTGGCCAGCGACCGTGCATGAGGTTCCCGCTTCTTGGAGGTTGCACGCGTTTCCCGTGCCACCGTCATTGCAAGCGAACGCGCACGTGACGCACGACTCGCAGCTTCCGCCAGCGCCGCCAGCGGTTCCGTTTGCGCCGTTGGTGCCGGGGCTTCCGTTTCCAGGTTGTACTGCCGTGAAGCCGGTCGATCCTGCGGTCAGGATTCCGGGAAACCCAATCCCGCCATCATCGCCCACCGCACCCGACGATGGAGGCGGTGGAGGCGAGCAGAGGTTCGTCGTCGTGCCCGTTCCAGGATCGCCGTTCACGCCGAGGATGCCGGGTCCGACGATGACGCTCACGTTGTCGAGCACGAGCGCGGAGTTGTTGCTCGAGACGCCGTACACCGAAGTGCCGTTGGCCGATCCGCCGGGCGCGTCGTTCAGGATCTTCACGAGGCGGAGCGTGAGTGGTGTGGGTTTGGCGTCGACGCGGATCGCCCACTCCGCGGTGTTCGCCGGATCGCGCTGGATGATCGATTGCGTGTCGTCGCACGTCGGAGCCCACGGGCCGCCGTCGGTGATCCAACCGCCTTCGATCGTGGAGAGCAGCCCCGCGCTTCCGATGTCGAGCGTCTCGGTGTACGTGCCGGCTGCGACGTAGATGATCGAGCCTGCTTTCGCGAGGGCGAGCGCTTGGGCGATTTTCGGACACGGCGCGTTTTGCGTGCACGCCGAGCCCGTGCCGTATTGGTAGACGAAGAGGCCCGCGTCGAGATCGAGCGTGCGCGTGCCCGATCCGCAGTCGGCGTAGTTCGCGTCGGGGTTGACGTACCCGCCATCGAAGGGAACATCGGGCAGCACGTCGGCGCTGGCGTCGCCGATGCTCGCGTCTTCGAGGTTGCCGCCGCCGACGCCGAAGATGTCCGCGCATGCGACGAGGCTTCCAAGCGCAAGCGTCACGGCAACCGCGATGCGTGCGCGGCGACTCACGGATAGGAAGTCCCTTGCACGCCCGCGATGCCGTTCGGCGCACCGCCGATGCCGAGGTTGCCTTTGAATTGCGTCTGCGTCGTAGATGAAAGCACGACCGTCGCGCCACCGCGCGTCGCGTAGAAATACCTCGGGCCACCCGCGCCGCCGCCGCCTTGGCCGCCCGGGCCACCCACGCCGCCCGGACCACCGGCGCCGCCGCTGAAGTTGCTGTTGTTGCAGCCGCTCGTGCACGGCGTCAGCGAGCACACGAGAGCGGTGCCTTGCGCGCCGGCGTCGCCCGGCGAACCTTGTTGGCCATCACCGCCGTTGCCGCCGACTCCGCCATTGCCGGCGACGAGCCCGCCGTTCGTCATCGAGACGCTCGTCGATCCGATCGCCATGAGCGCGATCGCCGCGCCGCCGCCTTGTCCGCCCGTGCCGCCGCCACCACCGAAGCCGCCGCAACCACTGCCACCTTGTCCGGCGCACGCGTCGGCGAACGTGTCGCTTCCGCACGTCGTGGCGTCGCCAGATGCACCATCGAGTGTCACACCTCCATCACCTGCGTCCGGCAGAGTGGGCGCATGCATATCGCTCCACCCGAAGGCGAGCGACGTGGGGAGCATCGCGGCGACCACCCAAGCGATGTGTGATGCGCGGCTCATTGATTCACGATCCCGCATTGCGTGCTGCACATGTGGCAGCTCCCCGCGTTGCCCGGCGGCGAGGTTCCGTTGTCGCCGCTTCCGCCCGTGCCGCCGTTCGACGGGGCGAAGTCGGACCCGCTGAGCATGCCGCCGTCACCGGGCGCGCCAATCGACCCGTCGAGGCCGCTGCCGCCGCTCGGCGTGCATCCGCTCGGCGCGGTGGGCGTTCCGCCGTAGGCGCCAGCGCCGCCGTTCTGCGCGACGAGCGACGCGTTGTCGATCGCGAGCGTCGGCGCGTTCGTCGCGCGCACGGCGTAGACGCTCTCGCCGGTTCCCTTGTTACCGTTCGTCTTCGAGCGAACCGTGAGGAGTCGCAGCGTGACGTTCGCGGCGTTCGCGATTTCGATCGCCGCGCTGCCGCCCTCTTCGGGGCCTTGAATCGTCGTCAGCGTGGTGTCGCATACGGGAGTCCATCCCGCGTCGCTCATCCACCCGCCTTGGATCGTGAGACCGGCTTGGGTGACGAGCACGTTTTCGTCGAACTCGGAGTTGTCGAGATAGACGAAGTGGCGCGTGCCCAAATTCTTCATCGCTTGGTAGATCGTTTTGCACGGCGTCGTTTGATCGCCGCACGATCCATTGTCGGCGCCGGTCACGGAGACCCACACGGCGGCGTCGGAGATCGGGATGCCGCCGTCGCAGAGCGCCGTGTTCACGTCGAAATCGATCGCGTCGAACGTGATGTAGTCGGGGGGTGCGTCGATGATGGCACCGTCCGCGGTTGCGGCGTCGATGAGGTTACCGCCGCCGACGCCGAAGATGCTCGCGCACGCAGCGAGCGCCGCCGCTGCAGCACCGCAGGACACGACCACCCATTTCGAAGCGACGTGGCGCAAGCAATCCCCGAATCAATATAGCATCGCCGCCGGATGTTCGAGCTACTCGTCTCGTTTGGTCTTCTCGCTTACGCCGCAATCGCGACGTTCGCGACGGTCGAAGCCGGGAAACACCCGCGCGCACTCTACTTCTTGTTCGGCGCCGAGATGTGGGAGCGCTTCTCCTACTACGGCATGCGCGCTCTTTTGGTGCTCTATCTCATCGAGCATCACGGGTGGCAGCCGCAAGACAGCTCGAGCGTCTACAAGTGGTACACGAGCCTCGTTTACCTCACGCCGCTCATCGGAGGATTTCTCGCCGATCAGTTCCTCGGCTTGCGCGCGTCGATCCTGATCGGCGGAACGCTGATGGCCATCGGCCACTTCTTGATGGCGTTCGAGCCGATTCCGATTTTTTATCTCGCGCTCGCGTGCCTCGTCGCCGGCAACGGTTTTTTCAAGCCGAACATGTCGACGCTCGTCGGAAAGATGTACGCGAAGGACGACGCGCGTCGCGACGGCGCGTTCACGATCTTCTACATGGGCATCAACGTGGGCGCGGGCGTCGCGCCGATTTGGTGCGCCGCGGTGCGCGAGCACTTCCACAGCTTCCATTGGGGGTTCGCGCTCGCTGGTTTCGGGATGATGCTCGGGCTCGTCAACTTCCTCATCGGGCAGAGGACGGTGACGCGCGCAGTCGAAGCCGCGGGAAACGATCTGCGAACGATGCGCGAGGTGCGCCGTGACGCGGCCGCCGCGCCGAAGAAAGAAGCCGAGCCCGAGAAAGAAGCCGCGTACCGCGAGCCCGCGATCAAGGCGGCCGACGTCAGCGACGACGACAAGCCGGGCGCATCGGGGATCGCATCGCTCCTCTCGCGCGCGTATCCATACGTGCTCTTGGCGTTCGCGCTCGCGCTGCCTGCCTACTACGGATGGCTCGTCCACACGCACGTCGAGAAGGCGACGTCGCTCGTCATGCCGACCGCGTTCGGCATCGTGTTCTTCGCGATGGGCGTGCTCCTGCGGACGATTCGCGGGGCCGCGAAGGACAAGAGCATCGTCATCTTCGTCGTGTTCATCTTCGTCGTTCTCTTTTGGATGGCGTTCGAGCAAGCGGGGAACGCGCTCAACTTGTGGGCGGAGTTCTTCACCGATCGGCACATCGGATCCACCTCGTACACGGCCGAGTCGTTCCAGTCCGCGAATCCGATTTTCATTTTGCTCTTCGCGCCGCTCTTTTCGGCTGCGTGGGTGATGCTCGCGCGCCGCGGATGGGAGCCGCGCACGCCGACGAAGATTTTCATCGCGATGCTCTTCATGGCCGCGTCGTTCGCGGTGATGGTCGTGGGCGCGGCGCGCGAGAACGCGATCGAGACGAAGGTGACGAAGGCGTTCTGGCTTCCGAAGAGCCTGCAAGCGAACGGTGGGTTGCTGGGCACGAACGGCAAAGCGTTCGACGCTGGACGCCTCGCCGTCGAGATGAACCGCGGAGAGAGCGAGGGGGCCTTTCGCGATCAAGTCGGTGCGCTCAGGGTGCGAGGCGTGCTCGCGCATTACGTCGTGCAGGAGATGTTCGAGAAGACAGCGCCCGACGGATGGACCGATTGGGTGAAGTCGCTCGACGACGCGACGAAGGACGCGTCCGCTTCCGCGCCGTTCGTCGCGCCGGCGATCGCAGAGGCGTTCGTGCCGCTCGACGCCGAACGCATGACGAAGGCGGGCATCGTTTGGGACGCGGGAACGCGCACGCTGCGTTTCACCAAACACGTCGACGCCGACGTGCGCACCGCGCTCGCCGCGGCCGCCGCACCGGACGATTTTCCGCGATGCGATCCGAGAGCTCGAGGACAAGAGCAAGAACGCGCGCAACACGGGCCTATGGCTTTTGCTCAGTTATCTCTTCGCGACGCTCGGCGAGCTCTGTCTCTCGCCCGTCGGGCTCTCGATGGTGACGAAGCTCGCGCCGCGCCGGTTCGCGTCGCTCTTCATGGGCGTGTGGCTCCTCACGAGCTCCGTCGCGCAGTACGCGGGCGGGAGCATCGGCGAGTCATGGGGGATGATCACGCCGATGACGTACTTCTGGCTCTTCGTGTGGTCGTCGCTCGCGGGCGCCGCGGTGCTCGCGATCCTCGTGCGGCCGCTCAATCGGCTCATGCACGAGGTGCACTGATCCGCGATTACTTGATGCGCTCGAGCCGCGACGCCACGCCGAAGCACGCCATGTGACCGCTCTCTTCGGCGACGTACACGTCGCAGCGTTCGTCGACGCGGAGCAAATCCGGAATCGCCTCGCACGGACCGACCGTGCCGAGCGCGGTGCCATCGGCGGGGCGAAACACGTGCACGTCGGTGTGCGGAACGTAGACCGCGCCGCCACGAAGGACGGGCTCGAGCCTGCGCGGGACGTCCGCTTCGAGGACGCGGCCGAGCACGTGCCTGTAACGGAGCGAGCCATCGTGCGCGTCGAGCGCGACGAGCTCGCCCGTCGGCGTGTTTCCGAGCAGCGTGTCGTCGACGGCGAGCCACGACGTTCCGCTCGGCGCGACGGTCGCACGCGACGTCCACATCGGCTCGCCCGTCGCACGATCGAACGCCGCGAGCCTCACGCCTTCGCGGTCGCGCACGACGACGACGACCGCGCGCCCGCACACGAGCGGCGATCCTTCGACCGTCGTCAGCGTGCCCTCGCGCACGTGGAGATCGCCATGTTGATCGGGGCCGGGCAGGGGAGTCGCGAATTTCACCGCGCCCTCGAACGCGTCGATCGCGTAGAGCATCCCCGCGCCGGACGCGCCGCCGGCGATCGCGAACACGACGTCGTGCGCGGCTTGTGGCGTCCCGCAGAAGCGCAATCGATCGCGCACGCGCCACACGACCGCGCCGCTCTGCACGTCGAGCGCGGAGACGGACGTGTCGCCACTTGTATAATACAACAATTTTCCGAGGCGTTTCAGCCGCAAAACGCTTCCATTGCCCCAGAGCATCCGCCAGCGCGCTTCGCCCGTGAGCAAGTCGACGGCGACGAGGTGGCGCTCGCCTTCGCTGACGACGAGGAGCTTCGGAAGCCCCGGCGCGCCGACGACGGCGCCTGCGGGCGGTCCGGACGTGCGCGGGCGAAGCTTCGTACGAATGCGCACGTCGCCCGTTTGGAGATCGAGCACCGTGAGCTCGCCGTCGCTCTGAAGTCGCGCGATGCCGTGCGGCGTGGGCACGGCGGACGCGCGACGCGTGGGCGTTCGCCAGTGGACCTCGCCGCTCGTGCGATCGAGGCAGAACGTTTCGTGCGCGCCGCCGACGACGAGGCGATCGCCGCACAAGAACGTCGCGCGGAGATCGATCCCCGGAACGAGCGCGCGCCAGCGCGACGTGTAGCGAAGACGCGTGCCGAGCGAGCGCGGCGTGGCTGCGGGCGTGAGATCGAGCGCGCGCGACGACGCATACGCGCGATACGCTTCGGGGCGCGGGTTCGTCTTGCTGTCCGTCCGGCATGCCTCTTGGAGGTGATCTTGCGTTTCGCGGAGCGCGCGGCGAAACGCGACGAGCCGGAGGTTGTGCGACTGCGCCTTGTCGCGACGCGTGATGGCGCGCGCGAGCGCACGTCCGAACGCGAGCGCCGCGAACACGGCATCGGAGACGGCGAGCGACGGAAATGTGTAATCTGCAAGGACCAGCGCGACGTCGCCGCTCGACCCGAGCCGCACGCCGAACCGCACGTTTCCCGCCGTTTCGCGCACGTGGAGCGGACGACCTTGCTCGAACGCGCCCTGCACGCGCTGCATCACCGAGAGAAGTCGCTCGGCGAAGAGAAACGGAAACGCGCTCTGGGCGTCGCCGAGCTCGATGGCGCGCCCGCGCACGATCGCGCGCACGCGACCGCGAAAGAGGAGGCCGTGCAAATCGGTGCGCTCGATCACGGCGCCGCTCGCGTCCTCGCCGCTCTCGCGGAGCGCGAAGTCCGCCGCGAACGCGATGGGCATGTCGGGCTCGAGCTCGACGGAGACGGGAACGGGCTCGGAGTCGGGCGCCGGAGGCTCGCCCCGCGACACGTCGCACTCCCCAAGACGCGTCTCTGCTTCGCGCAGATCGAACGTGTGCATCGCGCCCGCACTCGCGAGCGCGGAGCGGACGGCGTCGCGCGCGCCGTCGACGACGTCCGCGAACGGAACGCGCGCGTCGTACACCGCGACCTCGGGCTGCGCGCCGGCTCGATAAACGCTTAGCGAAGCGAGGCCGCCGAGGCGCTCGATGCAGAGCTCCCATGGCTCGTCGTGAAAGCGCACGAGCGCCTTGCCGCGCGGCGCGCACGAGAGCGTCGCGATGGCGCGCGCGAGATTGCCGAGCACGCCGATCGCGCTCCCGCGACCCGCGGTGCGCGCCGTGACGTTGGCCCCGTTCACGAAGACGTCGAGGACCTCTCGTGCCGGGTTGTTCGTGCTGCGGTTCTCTGCGACGAAGATTTCGAATGCGCGCATTCTCGAGTCGGATCGTATGGACATGCAGCCGCGCACACGAATTTGTGGCGCGCTTCGCCGCGCATTGGACAAGCCCGATGGAGCCTGGTAGCGGCGCGTGATGAGCGACCGACTCGCGCAGAAGTGGCTCGGGCCCGCGATCCTCGCGTGCGCGTCGCTCGCCGCGGCGATCGTCATGTGGGGCTTCACGGTCGACGACGCGCTCATCTCGATTCGCTACGCGCGTCACCTCGCCGCGGGCGCGGGGTGGCGATTCAACGTCGGCGGCGCGGCGACCGACGGCGTGACGCCGCTTCCATGGCCGCTCGTCGTCGCGCTCTTCGCGCACGCGCCGCCGCTCGTCGTGCTGTTGCGTCTCAAGGTGATCGGCATCGTGCTCCACGCGATCGCCGCGGGCACGATCGCGGCCAGCGTGAGAGGCGCGCCGCTCCGAGGCGTCATCACCACGGCGATTGCGATCGCCGCATGTCTCCCGATGGCCGCGTGGGGCGCGAGCGGAATGGAAACGCCGCTCGCCACCGTGCTCTGCGCGATGTGTGTATTCTACATGAAAGACGTCCGCGCGGCGGTTCCTCACGCGGGGAGCTTCGCCCCTCACACCCCCGGAGGCGGCTCTCGAACCGCTCCGCTCCGCTCCGCGGTTCTCGCGGGACTCGCGGCGTCGGTGCGACCCGAGCTCTTGCCGTGGGCCGCCGCGATCGCGTGTGGGTTCGCGCTCGCGAGGCGAGCAGGCGCGCGCGCGGTGATCGCGAGCGTGCTCGTCGCGGCTGCGCCGTTCGCGACGTGCGCGATCGTGCGCGGTTCGGTCTTTGGACACTTCGCGCCGCTCGCCGTGCTCGCGAAGCCAAGCGATCTCTCGCATGGGCTCGTCTACGCGGCCGCGGCGGTCCTCGCGACGGGTGCGCCCATCCTGCTCGCCTCGCGCGCGCGCTCGCCGATCGTGACGACGATCACCGTCGCGTTCGCGGTGCACGTGCTCGCGATCGCCTTGGCGGGCGGCGACTCGATGCCGTATGCGCGCCTCCTCGTGCCCGTGCTCCCATCGGTCTTCGTCGCACACTTGCATCTTGCAAGCAATTCACACGGCCCCGTGTTTTGGCTGCGATCCGCGATCGCCATCGGGCTCGCGGGTTGGACGTTCGTGACGGCAGGGCCGCGCGGGCGCGACGTGATGCGCGACCGCGCCGATCTCGTCTCGCGCGCGACGCCCGTCTTCGCCGACGCGCAGCGCATCGCCGCGGTCGACATCGGATGGGTCTCGGCGGCCTACGAGGGTCCCATCGTCGACCTCGCGGGCCTCACCGATCCGGACATCGCCGCGCTCCGCGGCGGGCACACGTCGAAGCACGTCGACGCGTCGATGCTCCTCGATCGCGGCGTCGACACCGTCGTCCTCTACACGGAGCACGATCTCTACGCGCACGCCGTCGCGGTGCGCCTCGCAAGCGACCCGCTCTTCTCGTCGCGCTACGTCGAGCGCGCGAGCTTGCCGCTCGGAGATCGCGGAAGCGGTTATGTCGTCTTCAAGCGTCGAGCTCGTACTTCGCCGGACGGCGAAGGAGCGCAACCAGCACCGTGACGGGAAGCGCGGACATCACGAGCAAGCCGAACGCCGCCGTCACGTACGTGAACATCTCGATCGAGCTGTGCGCGGGCATCGCGCCGAGTCGCGCGAACGTCTTCGGTTGAATCAGGAGCGTGTTGATCGCCGTGCCCGCGAGCGTGTCGAAGAGCGAGAGCGCGGCGTACGCGACGCCGAGATAGCGCGACCACTTCTTCGCGCGGAACACGCCGAAGCCGGCGACCGCGAGCATCGCGCCCGTGACGATCGACATGAACGCGCGCACGAAACCGAAGATGAACGTCTCCGATCCGTACATGCCCGAGCGCGCGTACGACCCGAGGAACGCGAGCGACGCCATCGAGAACAGCGCCCAGAAGACGCCACCGATGCCGAGGACGAGCATGATGATGCCGAGCGCTTTGTATCCGCCCGACGGCTTCTGCGGCGGAGGCGGCGGGACCTGCACGTAGTACGGCATCGGTCCACCGACTTGCGGCGGCGCCGGGAGCGGCGCCCACTGCGGCGGCGGTTGATTCACGTCAGCGCTTCTTCCATTGCGTGGCGGTGTCGCACTTCGTGCCGAGCGCGGCTGCTGCGGCTTCGAGCTCGTTCGCGCGCTTCGCGAACATCTCCTTCGTGTCGGCGTTGCGTGCGAACGCGTCACCGAGCTCGTGCGCGAATGCGCGCCGCCATGCGTCCCATCGCGTCGTCGTGAGCGAGTCTTCGACCCACGCCATGGCGGCGCGATCCTTCATCGAGATCGCGCCTGCGTCCGCCACGCCCGGCGCGCGCGTGTACGCGTTGCAAAACGCATCGACGTCGGCTTTTTCGTCCGGCGTCATCACGTACGCGGTGAGGACGATGGGCCCCTTCGTCGGGTCTTTGTTTCCATCGGCCTTGAGCGCGTAGACGCTCGCGGTGGCGCAGATGTGCTGCTTCACCATGTCGACGAGCGCATCGCGTGGACCGCTGAACGTGCCCTTCCACTCCGTCGCTGGCGCGGTCGGCGTGATGACGACGTTCGCGAGCGTGCGCGTGTAATCGCCCTCGACGCGAACCGTGCCTGCGGTCGTCGCGCGAGGCGACGCAGTGAACGCATCGCTCGCGAGATGGACCGTGCACGCGGGGAGCGCGGCGTCGAGCTTCTCGCTCACGACGATGGTCGTGTTCTCGTTCGACGCCGTAGGCTCCGTCTTCTGCGTCGGCAGCTCCTCGCTATGACAGGCAACGAGCGCGAGCACGAAGCCCGCAGCTCGAAGCCCGTAGCCGCTCTTCATCATCGGTCGCGGCGGGGAGGTCCGCGGCGATCGCCACCGCGACCGCCACCGCCATCGCGACGCGGCGGACGATCGCCGCCTTCGCGCGCGGCCTTGAGGCGCTCCTTCGCGCGCTCGCCCTCTTCGCCTTCGGGGAACGGAACGAGCTCGCGACGCGAGAGACGAATCTTGCCGTCGCGATCCGCGCTGATCACCTTCACGTCGATGACGTCGCCCTCTTTGAGGACGTCCGACACCTTCGCGATGCGCGAGTGCGCGATCTCCGAGATGTGGAGCAGCGCTTCGGCGCCCGGCAAGATCTCGACGAATGCGCCGAGGTCTTCGCGCACGCCCTTGACGGTGCCCTTGTAGATCGCGCCGACTTCCGGCTCGGTCGTGAGGCCCTTGATGATCTCGATCGCCTTCTTCACCGCGTCGCTGTCGCTCGATGCGACGTTGACGGTGCCGTCGTCTTCGACGTCGATGGCGACGCCGGTCTGATCGATGATGCCTTTGATCGTCTTGCCGCCCGGGCCGATGATGATGCGGATCTGATCCGGCTTGACCTTGAGCGTCGTGATGCGCGGCGCGTGCGGCGAGAGCTCGGTGCGCGGTTGGTTGAGCGTCTCGAGCATCTTGCCGAGGATGTGCATGCGACCTTCGCGCGCTTGATCGAGCGCCTTGGTCAGAATTTCGCGCGTGAGGCCCGCGATCTTGATGTCCATCTGGATCGCGGTGATGCCCTTCGACGTACCGCAGACTTTGAAGTCCATGTCGCCGAGGTGATCTTCGTCGCCGAGGATGTCGCTCAGGATTGCGATGCGCGTCTTCGCGTCGTTCGCGGGGCCGTCCGTGATGAGGCCCATCGCGATGCCCGCGACCGGCGCCTTGATCGGAACGCCCGCGTCCATGAGCGAGAGCGATCCGCCGCACACCGCGGCCATCGACGAGCTTCCGTTCGACTCGAGCGTCTCCGAGACGACGCGGAGCGTGTACGGGAATTTCTCCTGCTCCGGAATCATGCGGAGGAGCGCGCGCTCGGCGAGCGCGCCGTGCCCGATTTCGCGACGACCGGGGCCGCGGAGCGGCTTGGTCTCACCCGTCGAGAACGGAGGGAAGTTGTAGTGGAGCATGAAGCGCTTCCAGCGTTCGCCGGTGAGCGCGTCGATCTTTTGTTCGTCGGTGGAGGTGCCGAGCGTCGCGGCGACGAGCGCTTGCGTCTCGCCGCGTTGGAAGAGCGCCGAGCCGTGCACGCGCGGGAGCAAACCGACTTCCGTCGCGATCGCGCGGATCTGGTTCATCGCGCGGCCGTCGATGCGCTTGTTCTTCGAGAGAACGTATTCGCGGACGACGTTGTACTTCCGCTCCTCGAACTCTTCTTTGATGAGCTTCTCGTTCTCGGCGACTTTTTCCGCGCCGAGCTCTTTGGTCAGCGTCTCGACCATCGCCGTCTTCGCGGTTTTGTAACCGCCGTAGCGCTTGGCCTTGTCGAGGATGAGCGAGCTCTCGATGATTTGCGCGTCGACGAGCGCCGCGATGCGATCCTTGATCGACTGCTCGAGCTTCTTCGGCTCGAACGAGCGCTTCGGGCGACCCACCGCTGCGCGGATCTTCTCGATGACTTCCAAAATCGGCTGCGCCGATTTGTGCGCGAACATGAGCGCGTCGATCACCGCGGTCTCCGCGGCTTCGGCGGCGCCGCCTTCGACCATCACGATCGCGTCTTTGCTGCACGCGACCACCATGTCGATGTCGGCCGAGGCTTGCTCCTCGAACGTCGGGAAGACTTTGAGCTCGCCGTTGATGCGCGAGACGCGCATGCCGACGATCGGGCCCGCCCACGGAATGTCCGAGATGTGGAGCGCGGCGCTCGCGCCGGTCAGCGCGAGGATGTCGGTCGGGTTCTGCTTGTCGCTCGAGAGGACCGTCGCGATGACTTGCGTGTCGCCCTTGTAGCCTTCCGGAAAGAGCGGGCGGCACGGGCGATCGATGAGGCGGCTCGTGAGGATCTCGTCATCTCGCAGACGCCCTTCGCGCTTGAAGAATCCGCCGGGGATTTTTCCGGCGGCGAACGTCTTCTCCTGGTACTCGCAGGTGAGCGGGAAAAAATCCAAGCCGGGGCGTTCGTCGCCGGACACGGCCGTGACGAGGACGACGCTCTCGCCGTACGAGACGAGGACGGCGCCGTGCGCTTGCTTGGCGAGCCTGCCCGTCTCGAACGTGAGCGGCTTGCCGTTGATGAGAATGGACTCGCGGACAAAAGCGGAATGCATGGTTCTCTGGCTTTCTCGCGCCAGAGACTGCCCTCACGTTCCTCGGTTTCCGGATGCGAGCGTCTCGCATCCAGAAATCGAAGAGCAAGGCGCGGGCTCGGGCGTGTTGTTTCGATTCGATTCCCGTCGATGCCAGGCTTGGCATCGACGTGTGACGTATTTACGGAGACTGAGCGAACTGACGACCTTGCGATAACGGTCGAGGCTCGTTCGCTTGAGATAATCGAGAAGCCGCCGGCGCTTCGAGACGAGCTTGAGCAGGCCGCGGCGCGAGTGGTGGTCTTTCACGTGGGTCTTGAAGTGCTCCGTGAGGTAGCCAATGCGCTCGGACAAGAGCGCGATTTGCACTTCGGGAGACCCGGTGTCGCTCGGATGAGTGCGGAACTTGTCGATGAGCTCCGCTTTGCGTTCGGTGAGAAGGGACATTGAGGCCGGCGCAATATAATGAAAGCTCCGGGCTGGTCAATCGGTTTTCCCGAACTAGAAAAAACGCGCTGGCCGTGACGCGCGGCGCTAGACTGGCTCCTTGGTGGCGAACGATTCGGCCAAAGCAACGTCGCAGCCCGCTGAGACCACCCCCGAGCCGACGACGGGCGTGGCGCGCAAGACCCCTGCGCAGTTGCATGCTCCGATGGTGAGCCCGATCGCTCAGAGTGTCTTGCCCGACCCCATGTCGAGGACGGCGCCGCTTCCATCTTCACCCGGCCTCCCTGCGTTGCGACCGTCGAGCGGATCGCTCAGCGATCTCCTCGCGACGAACGACCCGGCGAGCCTCCCGAAGATCTGCTCGACGTGTCAGAGCCGCTACCCGCTCGACTTTCTCGTCTGCCCGCGCGACGCGACGCCGCTCACCGTCGAAGGCCAAGAAGGCATCGACCCGCTCATCGGCAAAGTGCTCGGCGAGGCGTATCAAATCGTGCGGCTCGTCGGCGAAGGCGGCATGGGGCGCGTCTACGAAGCGCGCCACTTGCGACTCAAGGATCGCCGCTTCGCCATCAAAGTCCTCCATCCCGATCTCGCGCGCGACCCGGAGATCGTCGCGCGGTTTCAGCGCGAGGCGGAGAGCGCGAGCGCGATCGGTCACCCGAACGTCGTCGACGTCTACGACGTCCACAAAACGCACGACGGCGTGCCGTACATCGTCGGCGAGTTCCTCGAAGGACAAGAGTTCGGTGGGCAGCTCGAAAAAAATGGGCGCATCGAGGTATCGACGGCGGTGCACGTCGCGCGTCAGGTGTGTCGCGCTCTCGCGGCGGCGCACAGGCGCGGGATCGTCCATCGCGACATGAAGCCGGAGAACGTGTTCCTCGTGGAGCACGACGGCGTCGTCACGGTGAAGGTGATCGACTTCGGCATCAGCAAAGTCGGTCAGGCCGGCAAAACGAACCTCACGAAGACCGGCATGATCATGGGCACGCCGAGCTACATGTCGCCCGAGCAAGCGCGCGGCGACAAAGTCGATCATCGCGCGGACGTCTACGCCGTCGGCGCGATGCTCTACCACGCGCTCACCGGCAAGAAGCCGTTCGAAACGGACGATCCCGCGTCGACGCTCTCGCTCGTGCTCACCGAAGAGCCCGATCGCCCGCGCAAGATCAACGGCGACATCCCCGAAGGTCTCGAGCTCGTGATTCAGCGCGCGATGGCGAAGGAAGCGACGGATCGCTACGCGTCGATGGAGGAGCTCGACGCCGCGCTCGCGCCGTTCGATGCGGGCGCTGTGTCGCTCACGCCGGCCACGTCTCCGAGCGGCTCCGCGCTGCCGACGATCGTGACCAAAGCGGACCCGACGGCACGAACGATGATGGCGCAGTCGACGACGACGTCCGACGCGCGGCTCTCGCGCCCGACGATCGTCCTCTCGGGTCTCGGGCTCGTGCTCTGGCTCGTCGCGGGCGTGATCGACACGGCGGGCGGCGTCTTGCGACAAGTGCGTCACGACGGCGACGTCACGTTCACGGAAAGCCTCTTGCTCATGATCGGCAGCGGGCTCATCGCGCTCACGCCCGCGATTTTCTTTTTCGTGAGCGTTCGAAAATCTTCGTGGAACAACAGCGTGCGCGCTTTGCAGCTCGCGGGCGATTTGCGCCGCACGTTCTTCGCTGCGGCAGTCACGTATGGCCTCTTGTCGCTCGGCGTTCGTCTCACCTTCAGCGTGATTTTGCGGCAATCGTCGACCCTTTCGAGCGGTTCGTGGGACGTGCTCGCGTTCGCCGCGAGCTTCGTCGTCGGCATGATCACGTGGAGCTCCGCCTCACTCGCGCGGTCGATTCGGAAAAATCGCAAACGCTGATCGTAAAACGTTGAGCGAATGTCACCGCTCACCCTTGCGCTCGGCGCGTGAGTGCGCCCAGAATCAATTCATGAACGCGGACATCCTCGTGTGGGAGCTCGTGAGCGTGCGTGTCGGTCTCGCGCAGTCCACCGATGAAGACGTGCGGCTCAAACTGCGCAAGCAGGAGCGCGCGCTCGTCGGAGCGTTGCTCGACATGGGCGTGCTCGCGGAGCAGACGATCGCGCCGATGCCGGTCGCTGTGAGCGACGCGCAGCCGCCGATGTATTGATTTAATACCGAGCCTGGAGCGACACCGCGAGCCCGAGGCGCCACGGATCCTGAAACACGCGCAGCGACGCCGTGCCTTCGTTCGGGTCCGTCACGACGAGCGTAGCGTTGTTGTCGTAGATGACCTGCACCCACGCGACGGCCGAAAGAATGCGCGACAGGTCCCAGCGAAGGCTCGCGCGCGCCTGCACGATCGCGCGGCGGTCTTGGCCGTACGGAAGGATCGACTCGTCGCCTTGCGAGCGCACGACGATCGTGCGTGACGACGTGCCGAGGCCGGTCACGTCGATGACGCTCTTGAACGTCGACGGGAGCTGAACGCCTCCGCCGATGCCCGGCGTGAGGTGCAGCTTCGGAAAGTGGTAGTCGACGGCTGCGGCGCCGAAGAGCTCGGGATCGGATTGCGCGTCCGCGGGCATCGACTGGAACGGAATGAACCCAGGCACGTTGCGCACGACGAACTGGAGGTTGCGCATGATGCCCGTCAAGCTCGCGCGCAGGTAGCCCGTCTCGAGGACTGCTTGCGCCGCGACTGCGTAGCCGACTTCGTCCTTCGTCTTGCCTTCGACGTCGTAGTTCTTGAGGTGCTGGCCGAGCACGTCGCTCTCGAGGCTCACGCTCCACTTGGTGACGTCGGGTTTGTAGACGGGGAGCGCGAAGAGAGTCATCGGCGCGTTCGGATCGTTGCGATAGAGGACCAAGTCGACCGACTGCGGCACCGGCATCTTGTCGTGCACGACGACGCGCGCCGCGCCGCCGTACGTGAACACGGGAAGACCGCGGACGTCCTCGAGGTCGAAGCGACCTTGTTGGAAGTAACCGCCGCTCCCATCGAACCGGAGATTGTCGGTGATGTCGACGCCGAAGCCGCCGAGGAAGCCGTAGTTCGACTCGCCGACGTTCACCGTCTCGACGTCGTTCTCGCCGCCCGGGTTGATGATTTGTTGCGGCTGCACGATGGTCGCCGTCTTGAACGCGCCGTACGCGTAGAAGCGCTTCGCGTCGTATTGAATCTTCGCGCCCGGCGCGGAGCCTTGGAGGCTCGGGAAGATCGACTGGTTGATGTAAGACGCCGAGCCGCCCCACGTGATGTCGTAGAGGTAACCGACGCGCATGCGGTCGGCGTCGAGCGGGAGGAACGTCGCGCCGAGGCCCTCGGGTTTCTCGTCGGTTCCGCCCGTCTTGTAGAATACACGGATGAAGCTGCCCGAGTCGTAGAGCGCTTGGTTCAAGTTGCCGGTGTTCGCGGCGAGCGCGCCGAGATCGAAGCGCAGGACGACCGCGGCTTCCGTCGTCAGGTTCTTGATGAACCCCGGCATCCTTTTGTAGAGCACGAGGTGCGTCAGGTTCTCGCGTCCCGCGAAGCGCGAGTTCAGCGAATCGAAGAACAAGCGGTACTGCTGGCGGTCGCCGATGTTGAAGCTCGGCGAGAGCGGAATGAGCTGGCCCGTCGGGTGGAGCACGTCGTCGTCGCCGAACGTCCACGTGAGGCGCGTGTCCATGAAGTTCGAGTAGTTCACGCCCGCGGGCGCGAGACCCACCGCGCGCGCGCCCGCGGTGCCGAGGACCATGTCGTCGGTGGGCGCGCCATACTTCGGTTGATCGTTCGTGCTCGCAGCGCCCGCGTCCGCGTCGTTCGTCGCCGGAGGCGGCGGTGGTGGAGTCGTTTGCGTCGTCGTCGCGCTCGGGAGCGGCGGCAATCCACCGTCGGCGTCGGTTTGCGCGAGCGCGGTACGAGTCGCGAGCGCGAGTGAAACTGCGACGGCAGAAGCGGCGAGGTGTCGAAGGAGCGAGGTCATTTTCAGTTCTGTTGGTCGGGGTTGTTGCCGTTCTGGTTCACGCACGCGTGCGAGGAGTCGAGCGGTGGATCGTTGGGCTTGAAGCGCACGTCGTCGTCGCATCGCGCTTGGATCGTGAATTGGCTTCCGCCGGAGAAGTACGTGAGGTTGCCGGTGAACGAACTGATCGCGGCGACCGACGACGTCGCGTTGGCTTGCTCCATGTACGCGACGGGATCGAAGCTCGTCGCGGCCGTCGCGTTGCCTTGCGCCTTGGCCGTCGTCGTTCCGTCGCTCACGACGATCGTGAAGCCGCCTTGCGACGCGTAGCTCGAATACTCGCTGCACTCGGGATCGGCCGTGCACGCGTTGGCGCATGCCGCTTCGTTCGTGTCGCTGTAGTCGACCTTGCCGTTGCCGTTGAGATCGCAGTTGGTCGCGTCGTTTTGCGGCGCGAAGCCTTGCGTCGAGTCGGGCTTCTTCGCGCCGAAGTGTTTGCCGACGTGGAGCGTGACGTTCTTCGTCGTGTCGGCGATGACGCGCACGAGCCCCGCTTCTTGTTTGAAGAGCGCGGCTGCGTTGCCGAGATCGCCTGGCGCGAGCACCGTCGCATCGGGAACGAGACACGGCCGCGCGCTCGGGTTCCAGTATTCGACGGCCCACGTCGGAAAGTTCAGCTCGGTGTAACCGAAGAAGTCGGACGACGTGCCTTGGAGAAGACGCAAGCGATCGCACACGCCGATCTTCGTCGGCGCGGAGAACGTGTACGCAAAGACGCTCCCGTAGCCGAGCCCCGCTTGCGGGTCGCCCTGTTTGTCTTGCAAGTCGGTGACGAAAAATCCGGATGACGAGAGGCCCGTGACGATCGTGTCCCACGCGAACACGTTGGACTGGAGGTCGTAGCCCGTGTCGATGTCGACTTGTTCGTTCGGGAACGGCGTGCCCGTGCCGTTGTCCGTGTAGGCACCGCGCACGTCGGCGATGCGCGGACGCGCGTAGTAGATGACGTCGCTCACGCCCGTCGCGCCCGTGCCGCTACCTTCGTCGTCGTCGTTGGGAGCGAAGCAGCCGGGGTCGGCGGGGTAGTCGACGAGGCCGTTGTCGTTGTCGTCGGCGTTGTTGGCGCATTTTGGCGTCTGCGCGCTCGTCGGATCCACCGGGACGTAACCGATGTCTTGCGCCCAGATGCGCGTCTCGCCGAACGCGGCGACGATCGTCACCGACACGTTGTCCGCGACGCCGTTCTGCATCTTCACGTTGCGGCCGTCTTGTCCGCCGTTGACCGTGTAGACCGTGCCGGGCTTGCTCGTGATGCGCACGAACGAGTTGAACGACGTGTCGAGCTGATCGTTTGCGTCGTGCATCTCGAGATGCAGCGTGTACGCGGCGCTCGGATTGAAGTTGATCGGCAGCGGCGCCGCGGAGGTGCCGAGCGCGCCGTTGATCGTGACGACGATGCGACTGCCGGAAGAGACCGGAGGCAGCGTGTTCGTTTGCGAGCAGCTGAAGCCGACGAGCAGCGTGATTCCGAGCGCGAGCGACGTTCGAGTCATCGGCCCACCATGTCGATGCGGTTGTCGCTCACCGCGTTGAGCTTGTCGTCGACGCACGCGACGATCTGGCAAATCTGGCTCGACGCGTCACACGGCGAGATCGCCGTTTGGCACGCGTCCGCGTCTTCGGGTTTCGCGCCCGCGCAACGTCGCGCGCGGAACTGCGCGACTTGATCGCGGCACGCGGACGGAATGCATCGCCCGACGCTCGAATCGCATGACCCGCTCCCGCACGTAATCGACGTCCCGCTGCCGTTCACGCTCGATGCGCCTTCGCACGCGCATACGAAACCGCCGGTGCCGACGGCGGCGCAGTCGTTGTCGCTCGCGCAGTGCGTGAGCCCATCGGTCGCATCGACTTGGCCCGGGTTGCTGCCGGTGTTGCCCTTGGCCGGATCGTTCCAGCCGCATGGCCTGCCCTGGCGGATGTAGTCGAGCATCGCGTCGCGCTGGTTGATGCCCGAGTTGATCTGCGTCGTGTTGCGTTGGAGAACGCGGAAGCCAGAGCCGCCTCCCGCGAGATAGTTCGACGTCGAGAGCTCGTAGACGTTCGTGAGCTGCACCGGCGTCAAGCACACGCCGGCTTGTCCGTTCGGCTGCTTCGAGCACGAGCTGAGTAGCGGCTGCGTCGGATTGTTCGGATCCGGACAATCGTTGTCGCTCTGACACACGCACGTCTTCGTGCTCGGGTTGCATGCGCCCGCGGAGACGGATCCATCGGCGGTCTTGCAGTCGGAGTCGGCCGTGCATTTTTGCGCGGCGTTGCCGATGTAGATGTCCTCGGCGCACGCTTGGTAGTTGCAAGGGTGTTCTTGGTCTGGAAGCGTGCGCGTGAGGTCGCACGTGCCGAGCGTCTCGATCGCCGGACAATCAGAGTCCTGCATGCACTCGGCGATTGGGTTCGTTCGCGCGCAACCCGCGCAGTTGACGCGAATGCGCGAGCCCGCGATCTGCGCCTGCGACACGCACCCGCGGCTCGCCGAACGACGCGCGACGAAGTCGTAGAGCTGGAAGACTTCGGCGCCCGACAGGTACATCGTCGTGATCGTGTTGTCGAAGGGGAAGATGTCGTACGCCTCGTCGATCGTCACCGGACCAGGCAAGAGATCCTGGCGAATGCCCGTCGTGTTCGTCAGCGCGAAGTCGGTCTGGATTCCCAAACGCAACCAGTTTGCAGCTGCAATCAAGTTGCCCAAAGGCGAGTCGCCGTTGGCCGGCGCCACGCGCTTCGCGCCGTTCGGCGAGAACCCCGCGATCGTCGTCAAATCCGAGAGCTGCTGCAGCTGGCGCTGATACGGCTCGAGCACCTGCTTGATGACGGGATCCTCCGGGACCTGATCGGTGATCGGAAAGACTTGGTACTTGTTCGAGAGGAGCTCGAAGCCGTCACGCGGGTTGTAGTCGGCGGGATCGCCGGTGCGCGCCGCGATGATCTCGGCCGGGTTGTTCGAGAGGACGAGGTCGAGGCGCCCGACGTACTTCGCGAACGCGCCCGAGTGCGCGAGGACGACCGGACGCGGCTTGCAGAGCTCGTGGATCTCGTACGGGTGATTCGCGGGATCGAGCTGATACGGCGCGGCGTTCGGGTTGATGCTGTCGTGCAAGGGATCGCTCGTCGCGTCGATCACGCGCGTGGATGTTCCGCTCGGCGGCGGCGTGTGCTCGTCGACGACGATGGCGGGATCCATCACCCAGATGAAGCCCGGGTTCTGCGGGTCGGCGGAGCAGTCCGAGATTTGCTCGGGCGGGTTGATGACGATGTGATTGTGGCTCCCGAGCCAGACGTCGACGCCCGTCGTCTCCGTGATGACGCGCTGATCGACCTCGAGACCGAGGTGCGAGTCGACGACGATCACGTCCGCCATCGGCCTCAGCATGTCGACGTAGAACTGGACGACCTCGGTCGAGTTGAGCGGCTTGATGCCGAAGCTGTTCGGCGTGTTGAAGATCGACGTGAGGCTCGAGAGGTTCCCCATGCCGATCACGGCGACCTTCAAGCCGCCAGCGTTGAGCACGGTGAACGGGTGGATGACGCCGTCCAAGTTGTTGCTCGTCGGCAGCGATGGATCGGAGAAGACGTAGTTCGCCGCGAGGACGGGGAAGTCAGCCCACTTTTGGATCTGGCGCGCCACGTTCACCGCGCCGCGATCGAACTCGTGATTCGAGAGCACGGCCGCGTCGACGCCGAGCTCGGATTGAATGCGCATCTCCGGCTCGCCGGAGAAGAAGTTGAAGATCGGCGCGCCCTCGAACACGTCGCCGCCCGAGATGTGGAGCACGCGATTCGATTTCGCGCGCTCGCGCTTGAGGATGTAACCCATGCGCGCCGCGCCGCCGACGTTGACCGTGTCGCCGATCGTGCCGAGGCCGAGGTTGCCGTCGACTTGCGTGATGAGCAGATCGTACGGAAGGAGACGCGAGTGAACGTCGGCCGTGTGGAGCAGCGTGAGCTCGACTTGGCACGTCGTGCCTGGCGGGCACGGCGTCTGTCCCGCGTCGGCGGTTTGGAGCTGACACGCGGGCGTCGCGCCGACCGTCAGCGTCGTGAGGGCCCACGCGAACAGACCGCCGGAGAGAGCGCGAGAAAGTGTGGGCCAAAGACGCATGGGGCGCGCGCACCGTAATCGAGCGCCTCTGGCGTGGGAAGAGTGTGTTTTGTCTCGGACGCGTCACATGTTCGACGCGCGCCGAAGCGATCACGTGCGGATCACGGGGAAGGGGAATCGCCCGTGCCGCTCAGCAAATCCTGGAAGAGCACGCCGAGCTCGTCGGAGAGCACCTCTTCGACCTCGCCGACCGTGTGCGCTTCGAGCGCGCGTGCTGCGATCTTTTCGCATTGCGCGACGGTGACGCGCGAGAGCGCGGCCTTGATTTCGGGGATCGCCGCGGCTTCCATCGAGAGCTCGCGCAAACCAAGCCCGACGAGGAGGGGCGCCGCGAGGAGATCGCTCGCGACCGCGCCGCACACGGCGAGGGGAATCGCCCCGTGCTTCGCCGCGGCCGCGACGCCGCGAATGAGCCTGAGGATCGATGGGTGAACGGCGGAGGCGAGCTCCGCGAGCGGGCGGCTCGTTCGGTCGACTGCGAGCGAGTATTGAACGAGGTCGTTCGTACCGAGGCTGAAGAAATCCGCTTCGCGCGCGAAGACGTCCGCCATGATCGCCGCCGAGGGAACCTCGATCATCATGCCAAGCGTCATCTTCTTCGCGCGCGCCTGGCCTTTCGCGTCGACCTCGCCCTGCGCGTGCTCGAGCAGATCGCGCACGGCGCGCATCTCGTCGAGGCTCGCGATCATGGGGATCATGATGCGTACGTCGCCGTGCGCGCTGGCGCGGATCATCGCGCGGAGCTGCACGAGGAACACTTCGGGACGGCGCAGCGCGAGCCGCACGGCGCGCAGGCCGAGCGCGGGGTTCATCTCGGCGGGGAGTTGGAAGCTCGACGCGAATTTGTCGCCGCCGATGTCGAACGTGCGCAAGACGACAGGACGCGGCGCGACGGTCTGCACGATCGCGCGATACACGTCGTACTGCTCGTCCTCCGACGGCAGCGTCGCGCGATCGACGTAGAGAAATTCCGTGCGATAGAGGCCGATGCCTTCGGCGCCGTGCTCGATCGCGAGCGTCGCCTCGGCGGGGAGCTCGACGTTCGCTTTGAGGCTGATGCGCGTTCCGCACGCCGTGGCGCACGGCAAGTCGCGTTTCTCGAGCAAGCCCTTCGTGAACGCGAGGTGCCGCGCCGAGCGAGAGAGCGCCTCGGCGATGTGCTCGTCGGTGGGGTGCACGGTGACTTGGCCGCGGAGGCCGTCGACGATGATCGTGTCGCCCGTGCGTATCGCGGCGAGCGCGCCGTCCGCGCCGACGACGGCGGGGATCTCGAGCGCGCGCGCCATGATCGACGTGTGGCTCGTGCGCGACCCGACCTCGGTGACGAAGCCGAGCGCGGGCTCGCGCACCATGCCCGCCGTGTCCGCGGGCGACAGATCGCGCGCGACGACGATCGACGGCGCCTCGAGCTTCGGGATCACGCGCTCGGGCGCGCCCGTCAGCGCGCGGAGAAGCCGGTCGGAGACGAACTCGACGTCGTGGCGCCGCTCGCGGATGTACGCGTCGGTGTCGCTCTTCGCGGCGGGAAAGCGCCCGAGGATCGCCTCCGCCGCGGTCGCGAGCGCCCACTCCGCACATTTCTTTTCGTCGCGAATGCGCTTCTCTATCTCTTCGTGGAGGAGCGGGTCCGCGAGCATCATCAAGTACGCTTCGAGGATCGGCTTTTGATCGTGTGCGCCCGAGAGCTGACCCGACACCTCGCGGAGCGACGCTTGCGCCACCTCGACCGCTTTCTTCACGCGTTCGAGCTCGGCGGAAATATGTGCAGTATGCACGTGTCTGCGGACGAACGCCGCGTGCGTGTCGCCGACGACGAGCGCGGGACCGACCGCGACGCCGGGCGATCCCGCGATGCCTTTGATGATGCTGAACGGCAGCGCCGCATCGATCGAGCTCGAAGAGGGCGGGGGGCGTGTGGTCATTGCCCCTCGCCGAATTTGTCGTCGATGAGCTCGCCGATCGCTTTGACGCACTCGTCGGCGCGCTCGCCTTTCGCGCGCACGTCGATGACCGTGCCTTTGCTCCCGCAAAGAAGAAGAACGCCCATCACGCTCTTACCGTTCGCGATCTGATCGCCGCGCGCCACTTCGACGTCGCACGGAAACTTCGCCGCGAGCTGGACGAGCTTGGTCGCAGCGCGAGCGTGGAGCCCGAGCTGATTCTTGATGGTGAATTTCGCGGCCGCTTCGCTCACCGCGTTCCCCCTTCCGAGCGTGCGAGATCTCTGTCGACGACGGTAACACGTCGCGCGTCGCTGCCGAGTCTCGTGGCAATCTCGTGCGCGAGAACGACCGACCGGTGGCGTCCACCGGTGCAACCGATCGCGATCGTGAGGTAGCTCTTTCCTTCGCGCTCGTATTTCGGGAGCGAGAACGCGAGGAGCTTCTCGGCATGCGCCAGAAAATCCCGCGTTTCGAGATTATCCATCACGTACTTCACGACGCGCGCGTCGGTGCCGGGGAGCGGGCGAAGCTCGGGGACGAAGTGCGGGTTGTCGAGGAAGCGCACGTCGAGCACGACGTCGGCGTCTGCGGGCGCGCCGTATTTGAAACCGAACGACACGATGCGCACGCTCATCGGCGGAGCGCCGCCGGACGATGGGCCGAAGCGTTCGACGATCGAACGGCGAAGGTCGTGGACGGAGAGCGTCGTCGTGTCGATCACGTCGTCGGCGCGCGCGCGGAGCGGCGCGAGTCGCTCGCGTTCGAGCGCGACGCTCTCGAGGAGCGCGACGGCTTCTTGTTGGTGCTGTTGTCTCGCGAGCGGGTGCGGGCGGCGCGTCTCGTTGAAGCGGCGGAGGAGCGCTTCGTCGTTCGCGTCGAGAAATACGACGCGTAGCGGCGCGGTCGCCGCGAGCTGCTCGAGGACGCGCGACACTTCGCCGAGGAACTCGCGCACGCGCACGTCCATGCCGAGCGCCACGCGCTCGATGCCGCCGCGCGCGCACACCGCGACCGCCTCGGGCGCCATCACCGTCGGCAAATTGTCGATGCAGAAGAAGCCGAGATCCTCGAGCGCGTGAAGCGCGGTGGATTTCCCTGCGCCCGAGAGGCCGGTCACGACGACGATGGACGCGCTCATCGCTCGCCGTCCTTCTTGTCGGGGTGGACGGCTTCGAAATCGTCATCGGAGCTTCGATTCGATCGGGCGCACCGCGGGGATGTACGCGGAGCTGTCGCCGGTGCGCTCGCCGAATGGCGGCTCCATCGGCGGCGCCATCGGCACGACCGACTCGGGCGCGTCGCGTTGTTTCACGTTCTCGCCGTCGTCGTGATCGAACGCGACGTGCGGAACGAGCTCGCCCTCGATGCGCGCCATGAACTCCTTCGCGGCGTGACTCCCCGCGCGCCGCAAGAGCTCGTTGCGCGCGGCGATCTCGAGGATCGTCCCCATGTCGCGACCCGGACGCACCGGGACGACGAGCTCGCGAATCGGCGTGCCGAGGATGTGGTGGTAGCGATCTTCGAGGCCGAGGCGATCGTAGGGCTCGTGCTCGGACCAATCGTGGAGGCGCACGATGAGATCGATGCGCTTGCGCTCGTTGACGGCGGTGACGCCGAACATCGACTTGATGTTGAGGACGCCGAGCCCCCGAATCTCGATGTGGTGCCGGAGGAGATCCTCCGGCGCGCCGAAGACCATGCCCGGCGGGCGCCAGTCGCATTTCACCATGTCGTCCGCGACGAGGCGGTGACCGCGCACGACGAGCTCGAGCGCGCACTCGCTCTTGCCGATGCCGCTCTTGCCGAGGAGAAGCACGCCGATTCCGAACACGTCGACGAGCACGCCGTGGAGCTTCGTCATCGGCGCGAGCCGCTCGTCGAGAAGCGCGTGGAGCGCGTTGATCGTGCGGCTCGATCGATGATCCGAAACGAAGAGCGGCGTGCCGGTCGCTTCGGCCGCCGCGACGATCGCTTTGTGCGGATCCTCGCGAGTCACGACGACACACGAGAGGCCGAGCGCGAAATACCCGCGCGCCGCGCCGCCGCGCTGGGACGGATCGAGCTTGTCGAGGAACGACACCTCCGTCCCACCCAGCACTTGCACGCGCGTCGGCACCACACCGTAGAAATGTCCGGCGAGCGCCAAACCCGATTTCTGAATGCGCGGATGACGAATCGGCCGGGACAAACCGGCCTCGCCGGCGATGCGCGTGAGCTTCACGCTGAGGCGCTCGTCGGACGCGAGCTGCCCCGTCGTGATCTCGAGAGCGCTCGGCGTCCCCGAGCTCATTTGTTCGCCTCTTCCTCCGCGCACATGAGGTTGAAGACCTCGACGCCGTCGCCCGCCGAGAGCAGTCGCTCGCGGAACAGCTTGCTCCGCAAGAGACGCGAGACGCGCGCGAGCGTCTTCAGGTGCTCGCCGCTCGCGCGCTTCGGGCTGATCACTGCGAAGAGGATGTTCACCTTCGCGTCGTCGATCGCTTCGAACTCGAGACCTTCTGGCACGGTGAGCACCGCGGCGACTTGTTTGTCGAGCGTGCCGAGCGCGCCGTGCGGGATCGCGACGCCTTCGCCGATTCCCGTCGATTGGAGCGCCTCGCGCTCGCAAAGCACGCCCTCGATGGCGTCCGCCGTGATGCCGCTGACGCCGTGCGAGAGGAGCTCCGCGAGAACGTGGAGCGCTTGCGGTTTGTCGAGCGCGTGGGCGCCGTTGTTGTGCCGCACCGCGGTCCGATCCGCCGCGAGAAGATCGGTCAAGAGCATGATGCGGCAGTCTAGCGCGATGCGCCTGTCAGGTGACTACTACTCTTCGCCGCTCGACTCTTCGATGAGGCGTTGCGAAGCGCGCTCTTTCCCTTTTTGCGAGCTCTTGCCCTGGCGAATTTGTCTCTCGAGCTTGTCGATCACTTTGTCGATCGACGCGTACATGTCTTCGCTCGTGTCGTGCGCGTGATAGTGCGATCCACCGGCTTGGAGATTCACCTCCGCAGAGTGCTGGCGACTCTGACAGCTCAACGTGACTTGTCCCTTCATCGGCTCGCGCAGGAACTTTTGCAGGCGTCCGACCTTGTCGTGCGCGTAGCCTTTGACAGAGTCCGTCGATTCCATTTGTCGGAAGGTGATCGCGATATTCATGCTGCCTCTCCTTGCCTCCATGCACGAGCATGGAGCTTCACTGTGTGCCGCAACGGGACGAGCTAGATTCCTGCGACTCCGAGCGCTTCACACGCATCGGGTGACTTACCGCCCGCACTTCCGGACCGGTCGTCATTCTCAATTGAGAGAGTAGCGCCCATGCGCCACCGCGCCTTCCACAAAATGAACGAAAATCGTCACGAAAGACTGGCCACTTTCGGCATGGTGTTTGCGCTCATGGGAATTTGCGCCTGCGGGCCGGCGCGCATCGTTCCCGGGCCGCCGCACGACGTGGCGAAATCGGCGTCGGACGCTTGGGTGTCTGCAGGGCACTCGTGCGAGATGAAGGGCGATCTCGCGTATTGCGACATGAGCGCCGCGACGCTTCCTTTGATCATCGGGTACGGCGCGGGTCGTCAGCTCCTCTTCGGAACGGTGTTCGACACGCAGTCGCTCGGTCACGCGTGCGAGACGGTGCAGTTCGATCGCGTGATGCGACCGGAGTGGATGGCCGTGCGATGCGACGAGATCGCGCTCGCCGACGGAAACAAAAAGACCGTGCTCTCGATCGTCGGCGGCGGCGGACTGCTCCCGTCGGGCATGACCGCGCCCGAGCTCGTGCACGCGGCGACGTTGTTCCTCCAAGAAGCAGAGGATTTTCTTGTTCGACTCAGAACGCAGATAGGGAGCTCGAGGGGCGACGCCCCTCGACAAGAATGACCGCGTGAGCCGTCAGGCGAACGCACGAGCGCGAGGCAACGGCCGAGCGCGAGGTCAAAAGACTTTCTTGCGCTTGCCCGATGAGAGAATGCCGAGCATCTCGCGATACTTCGCGACGGTGCGGCGCGCGATCTGGATGCCGTCGCGCTTCGCGAGGATCTCGACGATCGCCTGATCGCTCAGCGGATTCTGTTTGTCCTCGTCCTCGATGATCTTCTTGATCGCCTGCTTCACCGACTCGGACGCGATGTCGTCGTCGGAGGTGCGGCGGATGGACGAGTTGAAGAAATATTTCAGCTCGAAGAGCCCCTGCGGCGTGTGGACGTATTTGTTCGTCGTCACGCGGCTGATCGTCGACTCGTGCATGCCGACGGTGTCGGCGATGTCGCGCAAGATCATCGGCTTCAGCTGTGCGACGCCTTGCTCGAAGAACTCGCGCTGCTTCTCGACGATGCACTCGGTGACGCGGATGATCGTCTTGCGACGCTGCTCGATCGCGCGAATCAGCCACTGCGCGTTTCGCAGCTTTTCGCCGATGAATTCCTTCGCGCCCGGATCCTTCAAGAGCTGCTTCGTGAGCGATTCGTTGATGTAGAGGCGCTGCACGCCGCGGTCGTTGTCGGTGACGATCCACTTGTCGCCGTCTTTGACGACGTAGACGTCGGGCGTGATCGCGATCGTCTTGTCGTCCGTCTCGGTGAAGTTGCGGGCGGGGCGGCTCTCGAGCTTTTGGATTTCTTTGACGGCCTCGTAGACGTCCTCGAGCTCCATCTTCAAGTCGCGCCCGATGGCCGCGTAGTTGTGCTTCTCGAGGTTGTGGAGGTGCTTGTCGATGATCTGAAGCTCGAGCTCGTCGAACCCGAACGCCTCCGCTTGAACGTGCAGACACTCGCGGAGATCGCGCGAGCACGCGCCGATCGGATCCCAGAGCTGCATCAAGTGAAGAACTTCTTCCGCGTCCTCGAGCTCGATGTCGGCTTCTTTCGCGAGATCTTCGAGCGTGAGATCGGGCGTGCGCGTTCCGTCTTCGCGCTCGGTGCCGACGAGATCGAGGAAACCGTTTTCGTCGAGGTTGCCGAGCACGAGCTCCGCGAAGCGGCGCTCGGTGTCGGTGAAGTCGGAGAGCTGGAGCTGCCAGCGGAGGTGATCGACGAGTGATTCGTTCTTCGTCAGGTTCGCCTCGATGGGTGGAAGATCCTCGAAGCCGCCGCGGCTTTGTTGGAGCGGCTGCTGGAGCGTGCGGTTCTCGAGGAACTGCTCCCAGTCGATGTCGTTGACCTTCTTCTCGTTCTCGGCGCGCTGGAGCTCGTCTTTCTTGTCGTGCATCCGCTCGGCCAAGTCGGCGCGGGCTTCGGCTTCTTGAACGGGCGACTCGGAGCGCTCGATGGTGCCGTCCTTGTTCGCGTTCGGCGGGCGAGGCTCGACTTCGTCGTCGGCGAGGAGCGGGTTCGCGTCGAGCTCTTTGCGAATCTCGTCGATGAGCTCGAGGCGCGAGAGTTGGAGCAGGCGGATGGCCTGCTGCAACTGCGGCGTCATGACGAGTTGCTGACTCAGCTTGAGCTGCTGCTTGATCTCCATCGCGTCGAACGGCCTCGAAGCAAACGTAACATCGAAGGAGGGGTCCCGTAGCGATTTTCGTGCCAGCCCAACAATCACCGTTGACGAGACAGAACTTTTTCGCCACGCCTGCGTCGAACCCATCCACCCATGCGAACAAAAATTCTACCGATCCTCGCCCTCTCCATCCTCGGTTGCGGGCGAAGCGCCATCGTCTCCGCGGACGCCCTTCCGCTCAAGCGCGTCGTCATCTACCGAAACGGCGTTGGTTACTTCGAGCGCTCCGGTCACGTCGATCGAAGCAACGTGCAGTTCAAGATGCGCGAGGGAGAAGTCGGCGATTTTCTCGCGACGCTCGCCGTGATGGAAAACGGAGGGAGCTCCGTGAAGGCCGCCGCGTTCCCGCTCGCCGACGACACCGCGGATCAGAAGCCGCGCGACAAGATGACGGCGGACGAGAAGAAGGGACTGAAGACCGTCGTCTTGAACCTCGACGGCAAGGAGCACGATCTGCAAGTCGGTTACGTGGCGGAGTCGCCCGTGTGGAAGCCGTCGTATCGGCTCGTCGTGAAGCCGAACGGCGAGGCGGATCTCCAAGCGTGGGGCATCGTGCAAAACCTCTCGGGCGAGGATTGGACGAACGTGTCGCTCTCGCTCGTCGCGGGCGCGCCGCTCGCGTTTCAAGCGCAGCTCGGCGAGGCGGTGATCCCGACGCGACCGACGGTGACGGACACGGGCGAGGTGATCGCGGCGGTTCCGCGCGGCGACACGTCGCTCCAACGAGAAATGGACAACCCGCGCCCGAAGAGGCCAACGCGGACGAAGACGTCGACGGGATGCCGCAACAACAGCAAGGACAAACGCGGTTGCGCGTCGGCAGCGGTGGAGGCGCGGGCCACGGCAAGGTGGCCGCAGCGACATCGACGCGGCGATGAACGGCCCGCGGCGTCCGCAGTTTCACGAACCTCCGCCTCCACCGCGCGATCGCCTCCGCGCCGCGCGATCTGCGATCGCTCGCGGCGGTCGCCGATGGAGGGCGGCACGACGCGCTACGATCTTCCGTCGCTCGTCACGATCCCCGACAAGAGCGCGACGATGGTGATGCTCGCCGTGCGCAAGGTTCCAGGCGAAGCGCTCTTTCTCTTCGCGCCCGATGGCGGCGTCCCCGACTCGACGAGCCACCCGTTTCGCGTGGTGCGTTTTTCGAATCGCACCGGCGGCGCGCTCGAGCGCGGACCGATCGCCGTCTTCGAGAAGGGCGCGTTTCTCGGACAAGGCATGGTCGATCCGCTCCCCGAGGGCGCGACGGCGACGGTGCCGTTCGCGCTCGAGCGCGCGCTCGCGGTCGATCAAGAGCGCAAATACGACGAGCTCGGCGAGCGCATCGCGAAGATCGAAAACAGCGAGCTCACGATCGAGCGCGACGCGGTCACGCAGACGAAGTACCGCGTGCGCAACGGAACGGACACGCCCGCGAAGATGCTCGTTCGCCACGCGCGCCAAAACGGAACGCGCCTCTACCAACCGCCGAAGGACACCGAAGACAACGTCGGCACGCAGAGCGCGCTCGTTCCGATGCACGTCGATCCGCGTCAGACCGCGGAGCTCACCGTCGACGAGCGCCAGACGATGCGCATGGCGATGGACTGGTTCAGCGTCGTCGCCGACAACGCGGTGAAGGCGTACCTCGCCGACCCGCGCGCGAACGAAGACGTCGCGGCGAAGCTCTCGGGCGCGTGGTCGTTTCGCGATCGAGATCCTCGCGCTGCGCGAAGCGCGCCAGAAGCTCGCGCAAGAGCAGCTCGATCTCGGCATGCAGACGGAAGAGACGCGCAGAAACCTCCGCGCGATCGAGAAAACAAAACCGCCGACGCGCTCCGCGCGAAGCTCACCGCGCGCCTCGGCGAGATGTCGACGCGCATCGACGACATCACGAAGCAGCTCGTCGAGACCGACAGCAAGCTCGCCGAGATCGGCGTGCGATTCAAAGAAGCGATCCGCGAGATCAAGCTGACGGAGACGCCCGCCGCGAAGCCATGAAGGATCGGCTCGAACGCTCGTTCTTCGAACGCGACGCGCTCGTCGTCGCACGCGCGCTCGTCGGCGTGCGCATCGTGCACGGCGATCGCGTCGCGCGCATCGTCGAGACGGAGGCATATCGCGGACCCGAAAGATCTCGCGTGCCACGCGCGCGCGGGTCTCACGAAGCGAACGCGCACGCTCTTCGGCGCGCCCGGCACCGCGTACGTGTTCTTCGTCTATGGCATGCACGAGTGCTTCAACGTCGTCTGCAAGTCCGAAGGCTCGGGACACGCGGTGCTCGTTCGCGCCGCGCAGATCCTCTCCGGCACGACCGAGCGCGCCGATGGCCCCGCGCGCTTCACGCGCGCGATGAAGCTCGGTCGCGACTTCGACGGCGCGTCGCTGCTCGGCGATCGCGTTCATCTCCTCGCGCGCGAGTCGCGCGTGCGCGTCGAGACGAGCGCACGCGTCGGCGTCGCTTACGCGGGCGAGTGGGCCGACGAGCCGTGGCGGTTCTTCGACGCGCGGAGCGCGCATGTGTCGAAGCCTCCAAAGAGCGCCATTGGTCGCGCGGTTGGGCGCGCGATCAAGGCGACGCCCAAATCACGATCCGCAGCCGGCTCTGCCCGTTGAATCGAAACGTCGCCGCGTCGCTCTTCTTGAAACACACGGGACCTGCCGCGCCGATCGCGCCCTGCGCGCCGTCGGCGCTGGCGAGCGTCATCGTGCGCGCGTTCTCGAGCGTCACGGCGGTCGGCGCGTCCGAGTCGAAGAGCGCGCGAACGCACGTGTCCGATTCGAACGCGGGGAGCGCGAGCGTCTCCGATCCTTTCACGGCGAGATCGATCTCGCGTCGCGCGATCTCGCGCGTGCCCGGCGCGACGCGATCGTGGCGCGCGGCCATGAGCTCGAGCTTGTTCGGTCCCGCTTCGGCTTCCGCGCCCGCATCGATCTGTGCCGATGCGTCCATCGCGCGCGCGTGCTCGTGCTCCACGTGACGTGGAGTCGCTGCGTTGCCGCAACCCCCAAACGCGACGAGCGCCAAGAGCGCGCTCGCGAAACGGATCACGACGCGGCCGTGGTCTTTTCGCTCGGCTTCGGTTGCGTCTTGTTCTCGGGCGTGACGGCGTCCATGCGGCAGCTCCCCTGGAACTCGACGCCGCGATCGATGAACACGCTACGGCGAGTGGATGTTGCCGACGACCTTGCCCGGCGCGTGAATCTCGATCGAGGTCTTCGCGCGGATGTTTCCGTGAACGACGCCGCCGCGCACGATCACCGTCGCGCACTCGATCTCGGCGTTCACCTCGGCGCCGTCGCCGATGATGAGCGTGTCGTCGCTCTTGATCTCGCCCTTGAACTGGCCGTCGACCCGGACGCGCCCCTCGAAGTGCAGCTTGCCCTCGAATTGGGTTCCCCGCCCGAGCAGCGCCGTGATTTCCGTACCGCTTTGATCCATCGCGGCGTCTTCCTAACATGGATGTGGGGGTGTTAGGCGAATAACGCAAGGATCCGAACGATCCCGGATCGGCTATGTTTTCAGTGGTTTACGACGAACATCCGTTGGGAATGGAAACTGCATCGGCCCCGGCTGTTGACGGCGGGCGAGATTTCAGGCTTAGGTCCCGCCGTCGGTTTTTTGGTGGAGGAGTCGTACGTGAACATTTCTCTTCGGATCTCGGTCCTGGCCTTTGCGTCCGTGAGCTTGCTCGCGGCTTCGGCGTCTGCTCAAGGCAATACGCCTGAGAACCCGGATACGACGAAGCCCAATGCGCCAACGAACACGACGGACGCGCCGAGCGCGCTCTTCACGTCTTCGTTCACTCCCGAGAAGGACAAGACCGCGACGGAGGCTCCGAAGGAGCAGCTTCGTTGGGCGGGCACGCAATACTTCCAGCAGTTCGGCGTCAGCCCCGACGTCGTCGCGCCGGGACTGAACCAAACGTACGCGCCCATCGCCGACACGTTCGCGCTCTTCCAACCGCGCTTCTCGATCACGAAGGACTGGCAGCTCCGCGCCCGCATCGTGGCGAACATGGAGTTCACCGACAACGCGAACTCGACGACGACGCAGTCGCGCACGCTCGTCTTCGGCGACGTGACGCCCTCGCTCGTTTATCGCGGCATTCCGAAGTTCGCCGGCATCAAGGCGCTCGTCGCGGTGGGCGCTGCGCTTCCTACGTCGCCCGCGTCGCAAGCGCGCACGCTCTACGTAAACCCCTTCATCAACCTCACCCTCGATCGCAAGTTCGAGAAGGCGCTCGGCGGCGAGTTCGAAGTCGCGCTCTCGACGAGCTTCTATCACCCCCTCTATCGGTACACGACCGCCGGTCTCGACGCCGACCCGCAATACCAACCGCAGTGCTTCGGCGCGGGCGACACGGGTTGCGGCCTGCAAGCGTCCGGCGCGGCGAACGTCGAGAACGCGCTCTCGCTCTTGCTGACGGTCAGCCAGACGTGGGGCAAGTGGAACCCCGGCGCGTTCTTCCTGCTCACGAACTCGTGGGTCTACCAGTTCCAGCAACTCCCGGGTGTCCAGCCCGAGCCGAACGGATCGGTCCCGTTCCGGCAGACGTCGTATTTCAACATCTTCCTCGACTACAACTTCAACGACTGGTTCACGGGCGAGTCGGATACCCAAATCTTCCGCACCATCCTGACGGGCGAGAGCACGATCGGCAATCCCTTCTGGGACCAGTACCAAGACATGCGCGTGTATCTCGGATTCAACATCGGCCTCGATGCGCTCTACGAAGCGCTCCAGGGGAAGCAAGAAGAAGCCGGGATCCTTCGCACGAAGAACGAGCATCGCCCGTACGGGGTGTTCTGAGCCGCCTCATCTTTTTTCTCGGCGGAAACCCCAACGGTCACGGTATACGTAGCGCGCCTCGCTTTGCGGGGAGCGTGTCTTCGGCGAATCCAGGAGCTTGAGCGATGATTGATCGAGTGGTGTGCCGCATCGGCGTTGCGCTCGCGGCGGCGAGTGTCCTCGTGGTGGCGCCGTTGGTCACGCGCAGCGTCTCCGCTCCAGATCGCAGTGGCGCTTATCGGTCTTGCAATTCTTGTCTTGGCGATCACGGAATTGAGGCATAGCCCACGAAGGAGCACGGCATGACAACACCTCCTCGGGCACGTGATCGAGTGCCCAAGCCCGCCGTTGCGGGACACGAGATGAAGGCCCTTTTCGTTTTCACCCCGACGTCAACTGGACGGGAGTCATCGAGGAGAACGGAATGGGTCCCGGTTCTCCCCGAATGTTGGGGACCGGACGTGGTCGCCATCGAGCGATTCAAGAGGGACTCTGGATTGTCGGCGACTACGAGCAGGACCAGTTTCTCGAGGACGGCACCTTCGTCTTGAAGTGGGAACTGCACTGGGTTGCCGGCTGGGACGAGTCAAACGGTGAGTACCGGGCGACGCATTCGGACAACTTCGGACACGCGGGTGTGATGCGCGGGTCCATCGAAGACGACCGCCTGACCTTCGAGAGCATTGGTGACTCGCCGGCCAAGATTCGCCTCGTTTGGGACGAGGAAGTCGCACCTGGTGTGGACCAACGAAGTATCCCTCGCCGGTGGGCCGTGGATGCTGGTTGAGACCTACCACCTCACACTCGATTCCGGACCGCACTCCGGTCGTGGGAGCACCTAACCCCCAAGTGCCAGTGTCTTCGGAGCACGCAGCGACCGGTGGATATCCGAGGCACAATGGTTGCTTCGTGTACGACCTTCGGAACGCTCGGTCTGCCACGGTACCCGGCGGCGTGACCCAGGCGGCTCGGAAGGGGCAAACGACCCTGTTTTCGAGGCCACCGATGGGGTGCAATGGCCCCATGACATTCACCGCGCCTGCACGAGCGGCCGGGCGGGCGCCAGAGCCCAGCAGCGCATCCGGATTCCCCGCGATCGCCCTCGGAGGTCGTGACCAAGCGCTACCGAGGCGGCGGCGGCATCGAGGACGTGACCCTGGAGGTCCCGAGCGGTGAGGTGTTCGGGTTCCTGGGACCCAACGGAGCAGGGAAGACCACCACGATCCGCCTCCTGCTCGATTTGATCCGCCCGGATGCAGGCCGGATCAGCCTGTTTGGGCTCGACGCACGACGCGACAGCGTGGCGATCCGCAGGCGTGTCGGTTACCTCCCGGGCGACCTCGCCCTCTACGAGCGCCTCACCGCGCGTGAGCTCCTCACGCACTTCTCCCATCTCCGGAGCGGGCCGTCCTGGGCGTCCGTCGCGACCCTCGCAGAACGCTTCGAACTTGAGCTCGACCGGCCGATTCGATCGCTGTCCAAGGGCAACCGGCAGAAGGTCGGACTCGTGCAAGCACTGATGGGCGACCCCGAGTTGCTCATCCTCGACGAGCCGACGTCGGGTCTCGACCCTCTCGTCCAACAACAGGTCCACAAGGTCATCCGGGAGACCGCGGCCGACGGCCGGACCGTCTTTCTCTCCTCGCACGTGCTCTCCGAGGTCGGGCGGATCGCCGACCGGGTCGGCCTCATCCGGCAAGGCCGGGTCATGGCGGTGAAGCGGGTTGATGAGCTACGCGGCCGACCGGTCCACCTCGTGGACGTCCGCTTCGCCGATGACCTCCCGTCGGGCGTGCTGACCGGTATCCCCGGCGTCGGGCGTGTGGAGGAGCGCGGGTGCGACGTGCACCTCGAGCTCACCGGCTCCTTCGATCCGCTCGTCCACGAGCTGGCGCGCCACCGGGTGGCCGACCTGTCGATACGGGAACCCGATCTGGAGGAGCTGTTCCTCTCCTTCTACGAGGCTGACGATGTCCAGGCGTGACCATCGCCCGGCCACCTTGCACTCGGTGTTCGAGCGCACCTTTCACGAGGAGCGCCGCGCCCTGACCGGGTGGGTGGCCGGCCTTGTCGCCCTGGCCATCACCATGCTCTCCCTCTACCCGACCATCCGCGGCAACACGCAGTTCTCGAAGTTGTTCGAGTCCTACCCCGAGGCCTTCCGATCGATGTTCGGCGTCTCCGACTACACCAGCGGCCCCGGCTACCTCCGGGCGGAGGTCTTCTCGCTCATGGGACCCCTGCTGCTCAGCGTGTTCTCGATCCTCTGGGGTTCCGACTTGACTGCCGGAGAGGAGCAGCGCCGGACCATCGACGTGCTCATGGCCAATCCGGTATCGAGACGTCGGGTGGTACTCGAGAAATGGGCGGCGATGCTCGTCGGCACCGCCGTCGCCGCGGCCAGCCTGTGGTTGACCCTCCTGGTCGGCGATCCACTGGTCCAGCTCCACTTGGGGGTGGCCGCTCTCTCAGCCGCCGTGGTCGCGTCGTGGTTAGTGGCCACGGTCTTCGGCACCATTGCCCTGGCGGTCGGCGCGGCCACCGGCCGCCGCGGGCTGGCGCGTGGGCTGGGCGCCCTGGCTGCGGTGGTGGCCTACCTGCTGAGCTCCCTCGCCGAGGTTGTCCGCTGGCTGGAGCCGGTGCGACCAGTCTCCCCCTGGTACCACGCCCTCGGGGTCGACCCCCTGGGCGGCGGCTTCCAGGCGCTGCACCTGCTCGTCCTGCTTGCCATCATCATTATCGCCGCCGCCGGAGCAGTGGTGGCGTTCGACCGACGCGACCTCGGGACGTGACAGGGTCTCTGGAATCGGCTCTTGTGCCGGCATGACTACCGGCTTGGCTATGGCGGTGTTCTCTGGCTTCGGCGTGGCCGAGGTCTTCGGTTCGATCCCGGCGTCTCCATCACATTCAGTGCGTCATTGGCATTTGATCGCAAGGCGACGCCATTCATTCCCCGGCTGGGGTACAGAGCTATCAGAGCCGATCGGGTCGCCCTCTGCCAGTCACTAACGGCGCGTGTGGGGTCACAAAGCGCCGGATCTACGATGTGAACTTGTCTCCGACGGTCCGCATGGCTGATAGCAGAAGGAGAACCGATGATTGAAGGCGTAGTTCAAAAATGGCACGCCTACTTACGGGGTGAACTCCCAGGAGGTCTCGATGACCTTCTCGACGACGACGTCGTCTTCTACTCCCCGATTGTGTTCACTCCTCAGAGAGGTAGGCAGATCACAAGTCTCTATTTGCAAGCGGCGGGTCAGACATTTGCAGGACACCATTCGAGAACGAGCTCAGAGGTCGCTGATCAGGCAGGACGGTTCCACTACACCAAGACCGTGATTGGCGACGATACGGCCGTCTTGGAATTCGAGACCACGATGGAGGGCAAGTACGTCAACGGCGTTGACATCATCCGGTGTAACGATGAAGGACGCATTATCGAATTTCGGGTGATGATTCGGCCGTTGCAGGCCGTCAACCTTGTACATCGACAAATGGAGGCGATGCTGGAAACCATGGAGCGGCAGCACCCTCATTCGTCTATGACTTAGTTGGCTGGCTGCGTTCCGGTCGATCGCCGCGGTCGTGGGTGACGAGGCTCGTCTATCGCGGATGCCTCCAGACACGCATTGGATCCACACACGTCGTGAAGTTCGTCTGAAGTTGGACCAGCCAGGGGGGCGGGTAGAGGTCGCAGTTGCGCCGCGCCTCCTGGGTGGCCAGGGTCAGGTCGTACTCGAGGGAGCGTGCCTCTATGGGACTGGTGATCATGACGAAGCGGCCCTCGAAATAGGCCATCAGTTCCGTCCTCGGCTACACCAGCCCGATCACTATCTTCCTGCGTCGAACAGAGCCCATGGGACGGCGGTCGTGGGTTGTGAGGATGGGGCGAATCTGGCGAGAGGACAGGCTCATGCTTCCGCCGCCAGGTGCGGGCAGATGAACAGCAGTCCGCTGTCACTTGCATGGACGGGCTTTCCTTTGACGATCTCGTAGCCGCGCGCCCCCAATTCGTCGGCGTGATGGGCGTGGACAATCATGGATCTGGTGTTCGTCGCCATATCCGACTCGAGGAGTGGCCGTCTCAGGTCCCAGTTCTCATGCGTTGTGCAAGGGATGCAGGCACGAACGACAGCACCCTTGTGGTGTTCCGCCAGTTGCCGCTCTTTGTTGTTTGTTGGTCATTGCCTGTTGCTTCCTTTCGGGTTTCGGGGTTGGTTTCGAGAATCGTGGGCCGTAGGGGCGTGGATTGAGCCGCCGGCAGGCCGCAGGTGCGCTGACCGCCCTGGGGAAAGCGGTGCCAGTGCCGCTCCAGAGCAGCCGGCCGCAGCGCGAGCAAGGCGTGTCTGGGCGTCGGGGCATTACCATAGACTCTTGAGTTGCGAAGGGGGGTGGGGGTTCATGCGGCCATCCGCGGTTGCACTTCGTGTGGGACGGGCCGAGGTACTTGGTCGGGGTCGGGTCGTCGTCGGCGTGGTCGAGATCCCAGGGCGTCCCAGGCTCTTGATCCAGCGCCCACACCGGGCGCAGTAGCCGTCACCGGCCTCGACCACCTTGGCCCACCGCTTCCGCAGCATCTGGTGGTGGTAGCCGTAGCCTCCAAGGCGCTTTCCGGGCTGATCGGGCATTTTGTCCGAACCTCACAGGACAAGGGAGGGAAAGACGTTGCGTGCTGGGTCAGGGCGCTGACCTGCCAGAGTCGCCAAGACCTGCCCCACAAAAGTCGCACGCTGCGACATTTGTGGGTGGTGGGTGGCAGGTGCTGACCCGGGGGCGGTGGGGGTTCCTACCCCGTGGGTGGATAGACACGCCGGCCCCCCGACCCATCATGAACTCCCACGGCTGCGATGGACGCGGCTCCGGCCATCAGACTGCCGCCTGGTTGTCCCGATAGTTGACCTTGGTGGACTCCGAGCATCCATCACTACTGCTGGAGGTCGGAGCAGGCGGCTGTTGAGCCGCTCGCTCTTCCGGCCAGAACGGCAGCCGGTTCACCCGGGCAGTCTGTGAAGTCCTGCCAGGCGAGCCGGCGACCGAGCCGGCCTTCGAAAACAGCCAACACACAACAACCCGCCGCCGTGGAGTGGCATCCCGACCACCATCCACAGGCTGGTCGTGCACCATGTAGTACTCATCCAGGGCGAAGGTGTCGGCCCCACAATCCACACAGTTGTTGTCAGGTGGAGATACAGGTGTTGCCGTAGACAATGAATTCACGACGCCAGCCCCAACGTCTCCAAACGCCGGCGTTGCCGCTCACGACGCCGCTCCTTCTCGGTCATGCCACCCCATAGCCCGAACTTCTCCCGGTTGGCCGAGCGCGGTCCCACACACTCCACGCACCCGACAACCCGCACACGCCACCTTGGCGTCTTCTTGGTGCTGGCCGTCCTCGGCGAAGAACAGGTCGGCAGGGTTGAGGCCGCGACAGGCCGCATCCACCATCCACGAATTTCCGATCCGCCGTCATCGGTGCCCGATTCGTCCGGGGTATCCGTCCGAAGCGTCCATCCGTCCAGAAACAGGGTCTAACCAGGGATTTTCAGTATGGACGGTTATTTTTGACTGGACGGATCGATCTCGTCCCAGGTGGGTTTTGCCGTCCAGCCGGTTCCTCCAGGTCAGGTGATGTGTTCGGGACGCTTGGACGGGTTGGACGCGAGATACCGACTGAAGGCGTCTTCGAAGTCGTGAGAATTGGTATCCACGGGCCGTTCGAGCTTTGTTGTGCTTCGACTTCACCCCGAACTTCCCGACTCGATATGCCAGCTTCCGACTCGGTGAGGTCGAGGTCTGCCCAGGGTGCATCATCGAGCTTGTCGCAACTCAGTGACGAACTCAGTGCTCGAATGAAAGTGCCACTCGAGGGCCGCGGTCGCGTATGGTCCGGATGTCGGCCAGGATCCGGGTGTCGAGAGAGTCGTCGTCGGCGGCGCTGCTTCTCGGGTGAGTTTCTTCGCCGCTGCTCGGGCCCGGCTTGGCCATGTACCGCCGGCCGCATCGGCCACGGCGAGCAATGGCTCCCAGGCATCCTCCGCCCGGTCCTCCAGTCGTCAGTGATCCAGCCACCGGCCTATCGAGCTCGTCCATCACGGAGCCCACCCATACGGCGAGCCGATCACGGAGCTCATGGAGAGCAGGCACGTCGGTCCGAAGCCGGTACTTGCAGATGGTCTCCCCAGGTAACCGCCGGCGCAGGGTGATGTTCATGCCCGGTCCTCGATGGTGTCGGTGATATCGGCCGATCCCGGCCATTGCCACCATGGCGTAGTTGCTGAACGGCGTCGGGCTCTGGGTCGGGCCCACGCAGCGGCAGGTCGGGTGGCCCGCGCGGAACCCGTTGTTGAGGATCGTCACGAGGTCCCGGTTGTCGTCGTCCTTCTTGGCGCTGCCGAGTAGACGATCCACCTCGTCCAGGATCAGGGTCGGGGGCGGGGCGGCCGCGTCGATGATGCGGACAAGGCGGGCACGCCGATGTTGGTGGTCGGGATCGGGCTGTGGGCGACGCCTCGATCACCTCGAGCAGGCGACATTGCCGCACCTCTTTACCGGTGAGTGGATGGCCAGCCGGGTGGCGTGGTCGAAGGCGTCCAGCCCGTGGGTGACGGCGATCCACAACACCACGGCGTCAAGGGACGGCAGGTAGATGATATGGTGAGCGCCGCGTGCACCTCGTCCAGGAGCCGGGCCCCGCTCCAACCTCGGGCCCCGAGGTGATGGCGTCGAACGCCCTACTGGTTCGTCGTCGGCCCGCGCCCGGAATTCGGGCCGTCTCCTCCATAGGAACCATCGGCGGCCGAGGCGGCCGTGACGACATGCCAACGGTTGTTGGTCGGCAAGGGCGCTCGAGTTGATCGCCGTGCCATCCTGGTCGTCCTCCATGCCCCAGCCACGGCTGACGGCGGCCCTCAGCTTCTTGGTGAGGTCGATGAAGAGCATGTCGCCTGGGTGGACGGTGTCGAGCCCTCCCGTCGTGTTCGCCCGAGTGGTCGGGCGGTCGTGGTAGTCGTTCACCACGCCACCGCCTCCACCGAGCTCACAGGTCGACGTACAACGACGTGGCCAGCGTGGCCGTGGCCTCGAGCATCGACTTGGATGACTTGAACGCGCCGGCCGCGGTTGCCGAGGTCGCGATGGCCAGTGCCCCAGAGCGGGCCAGCACCTGCGAGTGCGATACGGACCGTGTAGTCTGGGTGAGGTCTCGCTTGGCGGTGACGACCTTGGAGATGCCCCCCTCTTCGGGGGGCGTTTCCGCGTTCATGCGGCCTCACCGCCACCGTTGCCGCGAACCACGGGCCGCAGCCGACAACATCGCCAGCTTGAGGAAGTACGCCTTCTTGGCGTGGCCAACTCGCCGAGCACGCTCTTCTGGTGCGAGAACGCCATCAGGATCGACCTCGCGCTCGAAGCCGTCGAGGAACGCCTTACGGGCCGGGGCGGTGTGCTCCGTGGCGTCGA
>CAVXQJ010000008.1:0-27011 GCA_963763745.1 uncultured delta proteobacterium | reverse complement strand
GGCCGCGATGCTCCGGCGGATAATCCCAACGACCCGGCTGGATGAAATAGTGTCCGCCGCTCGACACGTATCGAGGCTCGACCCAAGTCACGCCGGCGGAAGGCGGGCGCGTCCACGTGCCCGCGGTCCACGCGTATCGACCACCGTCGTGTCGATAATAGCCAGGGGTCCACATGAACTCCGCGCTCGGCGCGGGCGGACGCACTTCGACTTGGAGCGGCGGCGGACCTTCGTCGATCATCTCGACGGGCGGCGCGCCGCGCGGTCCCCAGTATCCCGGCGCCCAAGCGTAGTGACCGCCTGACGGGCGCCATGATCCCGAAACCCAAACTTGATTCGGCGGTGGGTGACGCCACGCGCCGCTGATCCAAACGTAGCGGCCGAGCGGGCGACTCCACCACCAGTAACCGGGCACCCACGTGTCGTCGGGTTCGGGGCTCGCGGGTTGCTGCTCGACGAGCGCCGCAGGTGGCGCGGTGTCGGCCGTGTAGTCTTTGGGGATCTGCGTCGTTCCGACGACTGCTTCGTTGAGCGGAATGTTGGGATCGGCGGCGACGAGCGCCGCGGGCGGTGTGACCTCCACGCTCGCGTCGGCGTCGTCCGGCGCGGTCGCTGCGACGATCGCGGCCGACGCGCTCGCGCTGGTGGCCGTGGCTTCCACTGTCGATTTTTTGCAAGCCGCCGTAGCCGCGAGCGCCACGACGAGACCGAGCCCGATTCCACTGATGCTCTTCATGCGTTCGAGCATCACTCCTTCCGATGCGTCTTGCAACGTCGAGACGATGACCCGTCTCGCCGCGCTCGCGGTACCTTGTAGGAGATGGGCGCCATCGCACGACTTCACGTGGTGGAAGGGCACGCCCCTTCGGACGCTGCGCTCGTGCTCGCGTCGCGCGCAGGTGAAGCGTGGGCGCGCGAGGCGCTTTGCCGCCGCTATGCGCCCATCGTGATTGGTCTCGCGTATCGAATTCTCGGGCGCGATGACGAAGCGGACGATCTCGCGCAAGAAGCATTCGTGCAGGCGCTCGCATCGCTCGATTCGCTCGGCGATCCGCAAGCGTTCGCCGCGTGGATCAAGACGATCGTCGTGCGCACGGCGCACAAGCTCGTTCGCCGACGCACGTTGATGCGCAAGCTCGGCCTTGGACGCGCGCGCGAGCCGATCGATTTGGATGCGCTCGTGTCGGATGACGCACCACCCGACGTGCGCGCCGAGCTCCGCGCGATCTACGCGCTCATCGATTCGCTGCCCGCGCGCGAGCGCATCGTCATCGTGCTGAGGCGCGTCGACGGGCTCTCTCACGAAGAGATCGCTCGCGCGCTCGATGTGTCTCTCTCGACCGCCAAACGCATCGCGGCGTCGGCGGACGAAGCCCTCGCGAGGAAACTGCCATGACCGTTCCCCCTGCTCGCAAGCTCGATCGCTACGTGTCGACGATCGTCGACGACAACCGCGCGACGCTGCTCTGGGACCGCATCGCGAAGAGCGCGCCGCACGTGCGACGCTCCTGGCGCTTGCCGGCGGTTGCCGCCGCCTCCGTCGCCGCTGCGGCCATCGCGCTGTTCGTCGTTCGCCACACCGACGATCGACACACCCCTCAAGTGGTCGAATACGACAAGAGCGGCGCGATGACGCTCGCCGATGGCTCGCACGTTCGACTTCGCGAGGATGGTCGCGTGCGGCTCGAGCACTTCGATCAACGGAGCGTCGACGTGACGCTCGAGCGTGGAGAGGCCGAGTTCGAGATCGTCCACATCGCAGGTCGTCGGTTCGTCGTGCACGCTGGACGGTTCGACGTCGTCGACGTCGGCACGCGGTTCGTCGTCGCGCTCGATGCGGGCGGCACGCGCGTTCGCGTGGAAGAGGGACGCGTCGAGGTGCGCGATCCGACGAACGCGCTTCCGCCACGGACAATCGCGGCCGGTGAGTCGTGGTCGAGCGTCGCAACGGTCGAAGTCGCGCCTTCGACGAGCATCGACGTCGTCGAGGTTGCGCCGAGCGCGAGCGCGTCGACGACGACTGCGCGACCCGCAAGCGCGAAGGAGCTCCTCGAAGCTGCCGATGCGGCGCGCGTCGCGGGCAGGCCGCGCGATGCTGCCGCGCTCCTCGACATTCTCCGACACCGTCACCGCGGCGATCCACGCGCGGCGCTCGCGGCGTTCGAGCTCGGGCGACTTCGTCTCGATTCGCTGGGCGACGCAGCGGGCGCGGTGGAAGCGTTCGATGACACGATCGCGCTCGCGCCGAGCGCAACGTTTCGCGAGGACGTCGAAGCGCGCCGCGTGGAAGCGCTCGATCGCTCTCGCGATCCGCGTTGTCGCGAAGCGCGCGACACGTACCTCGCGCGTTACGCAACGGGCATTCATTCCAAAGAGGTGAACGCACGCTGCGCACGCTGAAGGCCGCATGCGTCGCATCGACATCGGGTGTGCTCCTCTTCGGCTCGCCAACGCTAGCGGCTTGTCCATCGCCAGGAACGCCGTGGGTGCGCATCGAGTCGACCGAAGAGGTGACGCGCCTCCTCCGCGCGGAGCTCGCGGCGCGCCACATCGCACTTTGCGACACCGCCGATCCGAATGCGCCGCCGCCCATTGCCACCGTCTCCGCGAACATCGGCGAGGCCACGGCGGTCGTGCGCGTCGAGGTGCACGACAGCGTGACGCGCAAAGCACTCACGCGCGACGTGCCGCTCGACACGCTCGCACGCGACACGCACCCGCTGACCGTGGCGCTCGCGGCCGACGAGCTTCTCCGCGCGAGCTGGGCCGAGATCGCGCTCGCATCATCCGCGCCGCTCGATGCGCCCGCGGAGGTCGTCGCGACCGTGCGCGAGACGCTCAAGCCGGAGCCCGCGATGGCGCATCCACCGCGCGCTGCGCTCGGTGCGGCCGCGGCGATAGACGCGTTCGGCACGGGCACCGTATTTCTCGGTGCGGATCTCGTCGCGGGTCTGTGGCTCGTTCCGCGCGTTCGCATCGACGTGCGTTTCGGCGCACGCTCGGCGTTGACGGAGAGCGGACCCGACGGGTCCGTCGCGGCGACCGCGCTCGTCGGCAAGCTCGGTGCGCTCGTGACGCTGACGTCGCCCGCGCGCGCGTTTGGTCTCGACGTGCTCGCGCGCGTCGGGTTCATGCGTGCGAGCTTCGTCCCGACGCCGACGGCGAACGCGGTCGGCACTCCATCGACCGACGTCGCGATCGTCGGCGAAGCCGCGGCCCAAGGTTGGGTTCGCCTCGCGTCCGCGCTTCGTCTCTCCGTTTCCGCGGGGCCGAGCGTTGCGTTTCGACCCGTGCGCATCACGGACGGAGCGCGTGAAATCGGCGGGATCGACGGCGCGGGCGTCGTGACCTCTCTCGATCTCATGGGGATCTTCTGATGCGTGACACCCTTTTCGGTCGTCGCGGCACCTTGTTCTCATGTGCGGCTCTGTGCGTGAGCGTGATGGCGTGCGACGGGGTCTCGCTCGAGGTCCTCGCGCCGACCGATGCGAGCACGATGGACGCGAGCGACGCGACGACGCTCGACGCGGACGCCGCGATCGAAGGTTCGAGCTGCGTGCTCCTCGCGGTGGGCGCGTCGTGCGCGTACTCGGAAGAGTGCTGCTCGGGGCTCTGCGCGCTCGACACGACCTCGCGACAAACGTGTCGCCCGACGACAGGCTGCGTAGGCCTCGGCGGATCGTGCAAGTTCGCAGGCGCGTGCTGCTCGCTCGGTTGCTTCGCGCCCGACGGAACGAGCGGCGCATGCACGGACACGTCGCTCTGCGCGCCGCTCACGACGAGCTGCAATCAACCCCAAGATTGCTGCAGCAACGTTTGCAACAACGGCACGTGAGCGAAGCCGCCCGGTCCCGCGTGTCTCCCCGCGGGCGAGACGTGCAAAGGAAATCCCGATTGCTGCGGCGGTGTCTGCACGACCGCGTCGGATCAAACGCTTCGTTGCGCGCTCCTTCAAGGTTGCCGCGTCGCGGGCGAGATCTGCTCGAGCGCGAACGATTGCTGCTCGGGCGTGTGCAACGTCGACGGGCGCTGCATGCCGCCGATGGCGTGCAACACGGGCGATGGCAAAGGGTGCAAGAGCGTCGCGTGGGACACGTGCGCGACGAACGACGATTGCTGCTCGCGCAAGTGCCTCGCGCTGCACGATGGCGCGTTCCGCTGCGCGCCCATCGGTGGATGCGCGCCGCTTTGCGAGCGATGCACGGCAGACGCGGACTGCTGCTCGGGATCGTGCGTGGCCGGACGCTGCAAGGCAGCGGGGGCCTGCGCTTCGGTCGGCGAGGTCTGCACCGCGAATCCGCAATGCTGCGGCGGTCCCGCCGCGACATGCGTGACGGATCCGACGAGCCTCGCCGTGCATCGATGCGAATCGTCGAGCGCATGCGCGAGCACGAGCGCCTCGTGCGCGGTGGGCCGCGACTGCTGCGACGGCAAGTGCGTGCCCGCGCCGGCGCTCGAGTGCGCGAGCACGTGCTCGAGCGACGGACAACGCTGCACGACATCGACCGACTGCTGCAACACGACATCGGATTGCTTCGAGCTCGAAGGCACGCTCGTTTGCGCGCCTCTCATTCATTGACGGAGGATTCATGAAACGCGTCATGTGGACGGGTGCGTCGCTCGCGCTCGCGTGTGGTCTCGCGGTGATCTTCGGCGCGTGCGGAGGAGGCGACGGCGGCAACGGCGACGGCGGCGATGGCGGCAACGGCGATTCGCTCGCAGACGTCACGCCCGACACCGTCGCCACGTTCCCGTGCGACGGGTGCACGCCCTTCCCGCCCATCGGCACGTCCACGTGCGCGCCGAACGTGCTCGGCCCGCCGACGCTCGTCTATCCGATCGACGGGCTTCTCCTTCCGCCGAACATGAACGTCCTCGAAGTGCAGTTCGTCCCGCCGCAAGGCGCGGTCGAGTACGAAGTCGATTTCGAAAACGCCGTCACCGACGTGCGCGTCACGACGTTTTGCAACGCGGTGCCCGACGTCAGGCAAGGTCCGAGCAAGGGGTGCGGCCTCACGCTTCCGCAGCTCGCGTGGACGGACATCGCGAACGCGAACCGCGACGGCGATCCACTCAACGTCACGGTGCGCGCGACGATCGACGGATCGTGCGTGACGACGACGCCGCAGACGGTGCGACTCTCGTTCGCAAAAGACGATCTCGCGGGCGGCATCTACTACTGGCAGTCCGCGACGTACGGCGGAGTCGGCGGAAAGACCGGCGGCATCTACAGCCACGACTTCGGCACGTTCGATCCGACGCCGACGCCGTTCTACACGTCCGACGCGACAGGCACGTGCGTCGGTTGCCACAACGTCTCGCGCGATGGCATTCGCATGTCGCTCGCGTTCGACGATCCAGACGGCGACGACGAGTTCGGCGACGTGCACACCGCGGTGCTCGACATTCCGACGAAGTCCAAAGTCGGCGGCACCGCGATGTCGCCCGGCTTCCAGACGTTCACGCACGATCACTCGCGCATGATCGCGAGCACGTTCAAGACCAACCAGAACAAGTCCTTCGCGATCTACGACGGTGACGGCACGACGCTGCTCGCGAATGCGAGCCTCGGAACCTTGCTGGGGACACAACCCGACTTGTCGAAGGACGACAGCACGCTCGTCTTCGTCGTGCCTGGGTCCGCCAACAACAAGACGACGATTTCGACCACGGGCGATCACCACTTCATGGGTGGGTCGCTCTTCACCTCGGCGTTCAGCGTCACGAACAACACGCTCGCCGCGCCGCAACAGATTCTCGCCGCGACGGGAACGCAGAACTTCTATTACCCCTCGTTCGATCCAACGGGACAGTTCATCGTTTTCAACGAAGCGGATGACGCCTCGACGGGCAACAACGACGACGACGCGTTCTACAATCGCAAAGCGCGCGTGAAGATCATGCACTATCCGGTTCAATCGGGCGATGCGCCGCTCGATCTCACCGCGTTGAACGTCGCCGACGGCTTGTCGAACTCGTGGCCGCGCTGGAGCCCGTTCGTCGGCTCGTTCCACGGTCATCAGATCTTGTGGGTCACGTTCTCGTCGAATCGCGACTACGGGCTTCACCTCGTCAACACGGGATTCGACAATTGTTATCCGCCCGAGAGCCCGGCCTACGATCAGCCGCAGCCGCTCAGCAAACAAAACACGACGTATCAAAACTGCGCAGAGCCGCAGATTTGGATGGCCGCGGTCATCGTCGATGGCTCGCGATCGATCGACGCCACCGATCGCTCGTACCCCGCGTTTTGGCTGCCATTCCAAGACGTCAACTCGCACAACCACTCCGCCCAGTGGGTCGAGAAAGTGAGCAATCCGAATCAGCCCGACGGCGGAGCATGCCTCCCCACGGGCGATCCGTGCGGCGATGGCGGCGCGAGCGTGTGCTGCCAAGTGTGCTGCTACGGGACGTGCGCTGGAGCGTGCGTCAATTGACCGCGCTAGGGTTTGCGCGTCACGCGGAGCGATTCGAATTTCGGCATGTTCGTTTGCGTCTGCATCTGCGTACGCCGCTTGTGGAGCGCCCAACACGTCGGACATCTCCATTCGACATCGACGCTACCCGCCGGATTCGCGACGCGCACCTCACGCCAACCCGCGAGCCCGAGCAGCGAGTAGTTCAGCTCCGTCTCGGGTGATTGTTTTTTGCACTGGACGCACGTGTGATGACCAAGCGGCACGGCTCCACGCGCTGCAAACTCGAAACCAAGACGCGCCGTAGCGTTTTGCGCCGCGATGCTCACGCCGAATGACACGTGCGCTGACCACATCGCGATGGCGCATGGTCGCTCGAGCGACCGCGTTGACACGCGCGGCTTCGGTCGCGACGCTCTTGGCATGAAGCACCTCCGAGTCGCCGCGTTCGCGATCCTGGTTTGCGCCTGCCACAAGCACCTCACGGCGGACGCCGTCGAGAAGTCGCCGGGCGCGATCGTGCAGCAGGGAGATCTCGGAACGTCGACGTGGGTCGTCGGACCCGATGGCGCCGTGAGCGCCGTGTTGAAAGACTCGGATGGCAAACCGATCACGAAGACCGTGACGGGGCAAGTGACGTTCAAGAACGGCGACACGCCGACGTCCGTGCCCGTGCAATACGATCCGAAGACGGGCGTGCTCGTCGCCCAGGGACCCAAGCTCGACGCGGACATCACGCCGTTTGCGTATTCGCTCACCGTCGATGGCAAACCGTGGAACGGTACGCTCGACGTCCCGCGCGACGGAACGCAAGATCTGGTCGACACGGCCAAGAATCAAACGAACCTTCCGCCCAACACCGTCGGACCGAACGGCGGCGTCGTGCAGATGGTCGGCCCGGATCGCGTCGAGGTCGTCGCCAACAAATCCACGGGCGACGTGCGCGCGTACGTCCTCGACGACAACAACAAACCAATCGACCCAGGCGATCGAAAGATCACGCTCTCGCTCGGCGGCGATCAGCCCGAGGTGATCGTGCTGCAACCCGATCCGCAATTGCATTATGTCGTTGGGCACATGAGAACGCGCGTCGATCCCGCGCACGTCACGATCGCCGTCGCCGATCATGGCCATACGCACGCGTGCCTCGTTGGTTGGGCGCCCGGCGCGGTCGTCGTCGTCGGGCCCGCCGCACCGCACGTCCATTTGCTCGCGGTCGACGCGTGGCCTGGAGAGGTCGTCGAGATCCACGGCAAACACCGCGGCGACGTCGTCGTCGGCGCGCCCGGCGTCGTCGTCGGCGTGCCGGGCATCGTCGTCGGTGGACCGGTGATCGTCGGGCATCACGATCACGGCCGCCACGGCCGCTGATATGCTCTCGCGCATTGTCTCTTCGTGATCGCATAGCCGACCTCCGCGACGACCTCGACGCATGGATCGACGAGCGCGAAAGTTGGATACCTCGCGCCGCGCTACTCGCCTATCTCGCGTACGGCTTCGTCCGTCACATTGCCGATCCGCTCTATCGCACGTGGTTTGGCGGCATCACGCTCGCGTTTCACGAGATGGGTCACATCGTGTTCATGCCGTTCGGGCACACGTTGATGGTCGCAGGCGGGAGCATCATGCAGCTCCTCGTGCCCCTCGCCGCTGCGATCTATTTGCTCGTGAAGCAGCGCGACTGGTTCGGTCTCGTCGTCGGCCTCGCGTGGCTCTCGTTCAGCATGTTCGAGCTCGCGACGTACATTGGTGATGCTGCGCGCGAAGAGCTCCCGCTCGTGAGCATGGGCGGCGGTTATCACCACGACTGGTCGATGCTGCTCACGCAGTCGCATCTCATCGGTCAGTGCAATGCGATCGCGACCGGCGTGCGCGTGCTCGCGGGTCTCGTCGGGCTCTTTGCGATCGCGCTCGGTGGATACATCGTCGTGCGCATCGCGCGGTTGCCTAAGGCGTGACGCGACTCGCGACGATGCGCCCATTGCGCTCCGAGCACGCCAACCGACCATGATTGCGCGTTTGCGAGAAGCACGCGCAGCTCGGCGTCGATTCGCATTGCGGAGGGAGCACGCGACACGACGCGCCGCCCGTGCCCTCCATGCAGAACTCTTCGGACGAGCACGCCCCGCACGCCGAGACTTGCCGCGGAGGCAGCAGCGTCAGATGTCCGTCGTAATCGCGACACGAGTCCTCGCGATCGCCGACGCAATCGCACGTTGGGCTATTGCCGCATGCTTGCGGAAGCGGAAGACACGCGACTTGCGCGTTCGCTACTTTGCAATACTCGTTCGGTTTGCACGCGCACCCGTCCGCCGTTTCGAGCGGGCGAACTCGCGAATGACACTGAAAGAGCAGCAGCATCATCGCTGCGCCGACCACCGCGTTTCGTATTCGCACGACCCTCTGACCCGCCGCGACGGAAAACGCTTGGATGAACTTCTCATCGCGGAGGGGTTGAAGCTTCGAGCGCCGATCGAACCTCGCCGAAGCGCTCTTCCTCGTGGTGCCACCGCCACCCCAAGTTGTCGTACGCCTCCTCCACCCACCGCCCGTCCACGCGACCGTAGCCGTAGATGATCGTCTTCGGCTGCGGCGTTGAAAACGAGAACGTCAGTTGCAATCGGTCGCGGTCCTTCGGTTGCAAATCCACGTCGAATGCGTCGCTCTCGTTGAGTCGCGCGAGCAAGAGCGCGCGGTTGTGGGCTTCGGCTTGTGCGTCGAGCTTCTCGGGGATGCGCGTCCTGCCGATCACCATGCTGTTCTTGCCTTCGATGAAGCGGTGAAGCACCCAATAATGATCGAGCTCGCCGACGGATGCGGCATCGCACGTACAAAGCTTCAACTTGTCACTCAGCATGCACATGGCGCGCTACATCACTGTTCGAAACAGTAAAGTACGGCCTTCGTGTTCGCGCAGATTGCGCCGCTGCACGTCTCCGTCCATGAGAGAGAATTTCCGCCATTGGTGATGATGCCTGCGGTGGTTTGCGCGGTGGCCGTGTCCAACCAGTCATCGCAAAAAGCGGCCACACCGCCGTCGGACCATGCCGCACCACTCGGGGTCGTGCCGGTCCACACGATCGATCCCGCGTCCGAACAATTGGGGGCCGTGGTGATCGGTGGAACGCCGCCGTCCTCGGTTTCGTTGATGGCGTGCTGAATGCCGCTCGTCGTCAGCGAGGTCCAATTGTTGGCGATGAGGGTGTTGTCGCGAAGCACGTACGGAAGAGTGGAATGCGAAAGTCGCGCGGACGCCGACTTGAGCGACGTGCTCAGCCACGCGACGTAAGTGCCCGTGAGCCCCGCGGCGAGCGCGAGCTGCGCACACGCAAGGTCGGCTCCGGCAGAGCCCGCGAGAGCCGCGGTGTAGGTCTTGCTGGTTGCAAATACGATCTTCTTCGTCGACGCCGGCGAGTCGAGCGTGATGACGTCCGATACGATCGCGTCGCTCGAGCCGATGACGTCGCTGGCTGCATCTTTGGTCGTCGAGTCGACCGGAGCATCCGTCGCCGCGTCGTCGCCGGCGAACGTATCGACGCTGCAGCCGGTCAGAACACAAGCAAGTGCGAAGCGGCGAACCATTGAACGATGGTAACAGAGCACCCCATCGACGTCACACGCACGTGTTGCCCATTATATACACGGAAAAATCGGATTTGAGAAGCCTACCTCTTTCGATGAAGCGGCATTAACTGATCGCCCCACCGTGAAGCCCACATCATCTTTGACGGACGGACCCATCGGCAAAACGCTCGTCCTCTTCTCGCTGCCGATCCTCGCGACCAACGTTCTTCAATCGCTCAACGCATCCATCAACTCGATCTGGGTCGGGCGTTATCTCGGCGGAGCCGCGCTGACGGCGACGTCCAACACGAACACGATCCTCTTTCTGATCGGCACGGTGTTCGGCGTGGGCATGGCCGCGACGATTCTCGTCGGCCAGAATCTCGGCGCAAAAGACGTCGTGATGGCCAAGCGCGTCGTGGGCACGAGCGCGACGTTCTTCTTCGTCGTATCCGTCGTCGTCTCCTCTTTGGCTACGTCCTATCGCGGCCGATGCTTCACGCGATGCGCACGCCGCCGGACGCGCTGCCATTCGCGGTCGACTACATGCGTGTCATCTTTCTCGCGGTTCCATTCATCTTCTTGAATGCGTTCACGATGATGAGCCTTCGCGGCGCGGGCGACTCGAAGACGCCGCTCGTGTTCTCCGTGCTCGCCGTCATCCTCGACATCGCGCTCAATCCACTCCTCATCTTCGGCCTCGGGCCCGTTCCCGCGTTCGGCATTGCGGGCTCCGCCGGCTCGACGCTGATCGCAAACGCCGTCGCGCTCACGGCCTGCTCATCACGCTGTGGAAGCGGAACCACTTCCTATGGATCAATGGCAGGCGAGCTGTCGTACTTCCGTATCGATGTACCGCATTCTCGTCGCGCTCATCACCAAGGGAGTCCCGATGGGTCTGCAGATGATCGTCATGTCCGCGCTCGGCGATTGTGATGATATCGCTCGTCAACGGCTTTGGCTCGGCGACGTCATCGGCATTTGGCGCCGGTCTGCAGATATGGAACTACGTGCAAATGCCCGCGATGGCGATCGGTATGGCGGTCTCCTCGATGGCCGCGCAGAACGTCGGCGCGAAGCGCTGGGATCGCGTGGCGCGCATCGCGGGCGTCGGCGTGATGTACAGCTTGCTCGTCACCGGCGCGCTCGCGCTCGGGATCTTCACGATCGATCGCGGTGCGCTCGGCCTGTTCTTGACCGACCCGGAGGCGATTCGAATCGGACAGCACCTCAATCCGATCGTCATCTCGTCGTTCACGTTCTTCGGCATCTCGATGGTCTTGTCGGGCGTCGTGCGCTCGACCGGCGCGGTGATTCCGCCGCTCGTCATCCTCTTCGCGTCGCTTTGGCTCGTACGCATTCCGTTTGCGTGGGTGATGCTTCCGCGCTGGCACGAGGATGCGATTTGGTGGAGCTTTCCGATCGCATCCGTTCTCGCCGCGCTGCTGTCGATTGCCTACTACCGTTACGGCGGTTGGAAGAAAGCTCATATGATGCGGTCGACCTAGCGTAACGTCGTTGCGTGCAGCTCGCGTCGTACTTCGGCCCCATCGCGTCGTTCGTTCTCGTCTACGTCGTGCTTCCGCTGACGGCGGGCGTGTCGTTCGCACGGAACCTGGCACGCGCGCGCGAGCAACGACGTTTCGCGGAGCGCACGGCGCGCGCCGCGCAAGACGAGGCCGCGACGCTCGACGTCGGCGACACGATCCTCCACGGCGAGATCGCGTACGCGCGCGATCGAAAGCGCGCGCTCGAGACGACGATCGAGCAAGAAGGTCACGAGACGGAGAACTCCGGCACGTACACCGTTTGGTGGGAGGAGACGAAGCGCATCGTCGAGGTCGAGCCGTTCTACGTCGTGCATGCGAGCGGCGTGCGCGTGCGCGTCGAGCCCGGCCCGGGCGTGAAGCTCGCGACGATCCTCGGCACGGCGACGCGCGTCGACACCACGCATCGAACGCGCGTCGCGCGACTGTGCGAAGGCGAAACGGTTTGGGTGACGGGCGTGCTCGGCAAGGAGCACGATCCCGAGGCCGGCGCGTATCGCGCGAACTCGTCGTGGGTGATGCGAGCGTCACGCGGCGAGCCGATGCTCGTCTCGACGATGGCGCCGGAGCAGCGATTCGCTCGAAACGCCGCGCACGCACACACGTTCGCGTGGGTGTTCGGCGTTCTCTTCGCCACCGCGATGCTCGCGGAGCTTCGCTACCACGCGCTCGTCTTCGCGGGGCAGCCGGCGGTCGCGACGGTGACGGGCGCGCGCGACGCCGACGACGATTGCCGCATCGACGCGACCGTGAATGGACGCAGCGAGACGTGGGACGTCGACTGGCACAACGTCTGCGATCCAGCGCACGTGCCGGCGACGACCGAAGCGCTCGCGACGTCCATCAGCGCGATTCCAGGTCGCTCAGCGGAGACGCACGTCGCGCTCGCGGTCTTGCCGCCGATCGCATGGCTCGTCTTGGGGATCGCGGCGCTCGTGATGCGACCGAAGCGCGATTGGTTCGACGGTGCGCCCGTGAAGGACAGCGAGTCGGGTCGCCTCGAAACGTGAGCGAAAGCTCAGTCGACCCACTTCACTCCCGCCGCCTGCTCGAACGCCTCCGTGTTCGGCACCGCGCGCATCCAGTGAAGGAAGCGCACGGTCTTGTGATCCGGATGACGAATCGCGCCGCGCACGTACGCGCTTCCACCGAGCGCGCACACTTCATCCGCGACGTGCGGACGGCCCGCGCGCGCGAGCCCCGCGGCCTGCGCGATGCCGACGTGACGGCGCACGATCGCGCGCTCGATCTCGACGAGCTCGTCCGCGCGCGGCTCGATGAAGAACCACTCGCCCTGACGCTTCACCTTCGGCGCGATTTCCTCCGGACGCAAAACGCGATGCGCCGCGGCGACGGTCGGCGCCGGACGCGGCAGCTGCGCGATGAAGAGATGCGACTCGTCCATGCCGCAGAGGAAGTGACGTTTGCGCGCCGTCGTGAATTGCTCGATGACCCACGTGCGCTTGTCCTCGAAGACGATGCGCGCGTTCGGACGGCCCTGCATCTTCGAGATGGTCGCCGTGAAGCGACGCGCGGGCTCGTGAACCAAGAGAACGAGCTGGCGCACGTCGCGGTCGAGCGTCGTCACCTCGACGCGATTCGACGGGGCACCGCGGTAGATGCGGAACTCCTCCGCGCTGCGCACGCGTGCGATGTCCATCTGCACGATGTCGACGCGACTGCGATGCCCATCGATGGGCTCGGCGGCGACGGCGCACGGAAGGCGCGCGGCGGAAAAACGGGACTCGAGAAGATCGATGCGCCGAGATTGACGCGCGTGCGCATTGCAAAATGACGCGTCAGCCGCGGCTTTCGCGCGCCGTCCTTGACAGAGACGCCCGCGGGAGTAAGTTCCCGCCCGAAGTTTGGGTCGCCTCTCTCACGAGGGGAAACCCGTGACGCGCGGTGGAGCAGCCTGGTAGCTCGTCGGGCTCATAACCCGAAGGTCGTAGGTTCAAATCCTACCCGCGCAACCATCGATGTATACGAGACCCCCGCCCGGATCATCCGAGCGGGGGTTTCTTGTTGCCGCGATCAGCAGGAGCGGAAGGATCTCGGTCTTGGCAAGGTAGCTGCCGTCTTGCTGAGGGAGCATCTTGATCATCCCGTCGCCGAAGACAGTACCGAGCACCTGACGTGCTTCCGCCGGGGCGGTCCGAGCGAGCCGGTGAAGGTCGAGCACGCGTTCTTCGACCTCGGCAGGGCTCGGTAAGTGCAAACGCGGCTCTGGTCTGCGGCCGAAAAGTGCGGTGAGCATCGAGTGCGGCATGACGACCGTCGACGATGACGTGCGCATGAAGTAGTGGTCGCCCGTGTGCGCTTCGACGTTGCTCGCGCTCACGCGGTGCGGGCCGCCTTCGCTCGCGGGGACGTGAATCACGATCACACCGCTCCCGTCATTGCTCGTCGTGTCGGTCACGTCGAGCACGTCGAGCCCGCGAATCACCGGTTCGAACCATTCGTGTAGCTCTTCGTTGATGCGCGCAGCGCAGCGCTTCACATCAGCGATCGGAAGAAGGCGCATGAGCGCATCCGGCTCGCCCTTCTTGCCGGTCTTCGTGTCGAAGCCGAACCCGACAATGCCCCCACTCGTGTTCGCGAGCGCGCAAACCGAACGTGCAAGCTCGCTGCGGTCGTGGTCGCTGAGCCCGCTCGTTGCTGGGTTGCTCTTCGACTTGAATTCCAGCCGCACGGACTCGCGCATACCGTCGTTCTTCCACTCTTCGAACACCATCCACCCATCAGTGCGTATCCGCTCGAACGTCGAGCGGTGTTCATCGTGTGCCAAGGTCGTCATCTTGTTCCTTCGTCCGACGCGTGCCACAGCCCGACGTGCTGCGTCCCAAGGGCTGACATGTATTGTGGCGCCGAAAGACCAAATCGGGCATTTTACGTCCATGGTCGCGCGTGCAAGCGAACCCCCTTCCATTCCGAGCGCGACGTTCGATGATCTCGACCTCGAGCGCGAGGACGACCGCAAGGAGTGGGAGCGGCGCCTGATGGAGCTCGCGGCGAAGCGCATCGCTGCGGCCCGGCATCGACTCGCGCATCTCGGGATCGTCGATGCGAACGGTGAGCTCGTGTCGAACGAGCTTCCCCCAGACATGCTTCCCGATTCGGACACGACGCTCGAGACCGGGTGAGGAATGGCGCGGCCGCGCATGATCGTCGTTGCCGGACCACCGGGCAGCGGCAAGACGACGTACTTTCCCGTGACGGCGCTGGGCATCGACGCGTTCAACATCGATGATCGCTGCGCGCAAGTCTTGGGAAGCTATCGCGCGATCTCGCGTGACGTGAGGCGCGCTGTTGCGAAGGAATGCGAGCGCTTCGTACTCGATCACGTTACTCGCAAGATCTCCTTTGCCGTCGAGACGACGCTCCGCACCACCGCCGCGATCGAGCAAGCGGCGCTCGCGCGTAAGGCGGGATTTGCGATGGAGCTTTTGTTCGTCGCCACGGATTCGGTCGACGAGAACATCACGCGCGTACTTCAACGAGCACAAGGCGGCGGACACGGAGCGTCCGAGCGCGACGTCCGTGCCATTCACGAATCAAGCATCGCGAACATCAAGATGGCCGTTGCGACATTCGAGCGCGTGCGCCTGTACGATTCCACGGCGCGATGGACCGTGCCGCGCCTCGTTGCCTCGTCACACGACGGCCGCGCCACCCGTCATGGCGCTTCATCGGGCTGGCTCGACCGCGCCCTACCGACCTGAACGCTGGCTTCGAGGCAGCCAAAGCGCTTCAACACTGTCAAGAAAGTCAAGTTGCACGCCCGCGCAACCACTCCTGCCTGTGTTTCTTTCACGAGCTATCGTGGTGCTGGCGATGGAGATGGCGTATCGCGAGCGGTGGAAGGCGGAGATCGGCGAGATGCGGCGGGTGCTCGCCGGCTTTGCGATGAAGGAAGAGTGTAAGTGGGGTAAGCCCACCTACACGGTGGATGGGAAGAACATCGTCATTATGCAGGGCTTCAAAGAGTACTTCGGGCTGGGCTTCTTTCAGGGCGCCCTGCTGAAGGACCCCAAGAAGGTATTGGTGCAGCTCGGTCAGGTGCAGGCCGGGCGGGTGATGAAATTCACCAGCGTGAAGGAGATCTTGGCGAAGGCGGCGACCATCAAGGCCTACGTGCGCGAGGCCATCGCCGTCGAGAAGGCTGGGCTGCGGATCGAGAAGAAGAAGACCTCAGATTTTCCGGTTCCCAAGGAGCTGACGGAGCGGTTCCGAAAGGACCCGCGTTTCGAGCGCGCCTTCGAGGCGCTGACGCCAGGGCGGCAGAGGAGTTACCTCTACCACTTTGCGGCAGCCAAGCAGTCGGCGACGCGGGCCGCGCGAATCGAAAAGGCGATGCCGGCGATATTCGAAGGCAGAGGGTTCCTGGAGAGGCGCAAGTAGCGTCGCGCTCACGACTTCGTCGCGACGCCCGTGCCGGTCCGCATGTCGTGGCGAACTGGGTCGGGCAACACGTGCTCGTCCCATCGTCGCACGATGAACGGAATGTCCGTACCCAAGTAGCCGAGCTTCATCATCTCGTCGCGCTCGCGAGGGTCGACATGGATGCAACCATGGCTGAAGGAGAGCGTCAGCCCAGCGCCCGGCGGGCGATCTCTTGCTCCACGTCCGGCGTCGTGTGCACGTACATGTCACTCGGGACGAGGTTCCAGGCGATCGGTCCGAAGTCGTTCTTGTTCCAGAGCAAGAAGGTCTCGCCGTCGTGGGTCACCTCGGGCAGGCCGTCGAAGTCGGTGTCGCCGAGCGGCATCTTCAGCGTGGCGGCGTTGCTCGTCGCCCACGACCACGCTGCGAACCGCCCTGACCGATACTGGTAGCCGCTGTCGGTCTTGCGGATCTCCGCGCCCCACGGAATCTGACTGAAGTACCAGTTGCGCGTCACGTGCGGGTGCCCTGGGCCGAGCTTGTAAGCGCCCGCCTTCGTGACGACCGCGACGTGATCGGCGTCGTCGCGGATCGAGGACGGAGGACCGCCGCGTGCGCGATAGCTCGCGACGATCGAGCGACCGACGCGCACGTAGAGGCTGCCCTCTCCCACCGGCGCGTTCACGTCGCGGTAGCCGGTGCCGCTCGTCGTGACCTTTTCGATCTCGCGGTTCCACCCGTCGAGATCTTCGAGCTCGGCTGGGTAGAACTCCACCTTCACTTCCCACGGCATCACCTTGCGGCCCGAGAAGTGGAAGCCCATCGCAATGAGAACCGCCATCGTCTCGTCCCGAAGCTTCCCGTCGACCACGGCGCCGCATCCTGCTTGAAGCTTTGCGACGGCGCGCGCGTCGGCCGTCGTGAACTCGGCGCTCTTCTCCACGACGCCACCGCGCAAATAAGCGAGAGCTCCTGCCGCTGGTCCCCGCTCCATGTTTCGTTGTCGAAAGTGACCGCCGCTCGCAAGGCGGCAGCATCGACCGCCGCCTTCTCGTGCGACGCGCCGCGCGCCTCGATCTGCGCGCGATCGATCCCGCGCGTGAAACCAATCTGCGTCTTGGGCTTGGGCTCCTCGAGAATCTTGGGCTGCAAGCTCTCCTTGAGCCCGGGCAGCGGCTCGGCCGGCGGCTCGCTCGGCGGATCCGCGACGAGATCCGCGGCGTGTCGTTCGTGACTTGCGGCTCATTCACCGATTGCTTCGGTGGCAATGTCGCGGCGCCGCACGCGATGAGGACGATCGGCGCGACGATCGCGACATGCATCCACCCGCCTTCAAGGAGTGAATGCGTTTCGCGATGGTCCATGGTCTCACCGAATGACGTAATGACCGCTCGCGACGGCTACGTCGGGCGGTACGTGCTTCGCTTCGAATGCGTCGTAGCCCGCCTTGAGCTCCGACCAGAACGGCGCCCACCTCGAGCTCGCGTGCTGCCTCGTGTTGTCGGCCGTCATTCGGAAAGGAAAGACGTGCACGGCGAACGACCGCTGCCCCCTCGCGAGCGCTGCCTCCGCGAGCAAATAGATCTCCTCGATGCCAGGATCGGTCATCGCGAAGCAACCAATCGACACGCAGTTGCCGTGCACCATGATGAAGCTTCCGGTGCGGCCCAGCGATCGGTCGTAGGCGTTGGGGTAACCGATGTCGAAGGCGAGGTGGTAGTTGCTGTTCGGATTGAGCCTGGGAGGCGCGACGCTGTAGAACCCCTCCGGCGACTGCGCGTCGCCCTCTCGCTCTTTCGGGCCGAGCGTGCCGGACATCGCGCAGATGGGATACGTCTTGAAGAGCTCGTATTGCGTTCCGCGCTGCAACCAAACCTCGAGCTGTGCTTCCTCCTTGAAAATGCGGATGTAGACCGAGCTGCCGAACGACAGGCTCTTCTTCGCGAGAGCGCTGTCGATCCTCGCGTGAGCATCGCGCGCCGAAGCAGCTTCGAGCGTGCCCGACGACGGGACGGACGCCAGCATCATCGCCGTGACGAGCACAATGGACCGAAAGGGTTGCATCATCCGCCTTCAAGATAACAACGGCCCGGCGCTTGGCTAGCCAATGCGCCGGATGAGCTTCGAAGTTCCCTGATCGAAAGCCTCTTCGAGCCCGGCGAGGTCCGGTAACGCTCCCACTTCGACGCGGCGGCTCAGCACAGCTCGCCACGTCGTAGAAGGAGGCAAAGAGCTTCGCGCGCACTACGCGTCGACCGTCGACAACACACGCTACGGCTGCGGAAACAAGGTGCTCCACAACATCGTGGGTGTCGGACCACCCGGATACCGAGCGACGGGCTCTTGTAGTTTTCGCGGCCGCTAGCGCATCGGCAAAATGACCGAAGCGAACGACGCGAGCGCTCGATGGACGACTAGAGCGCTCCTTGAGTGGTGCACGTCCCGATTGCCGGCGAGATCGTTCCACCAAGCGTCGCTTGCGACGCTTTCGCGTTGATGCGGATTCGCCCGGCACCACCGCCGCCGGCACCCGACGTCGATGCCGCTTGCGTCGCGCCTGCTTGTCCGTTCGTCGTCGAGCCCGCTGCGCCGCTGCCGCCTGCGGCTTTCGCCGTGTCGACCGTGCCGCCGGGCGCGGGTTGCGCGTCGGTCGTTGCGTCCGAGCCGTGCGTTCCGCCGCCACCTCCGCCGCTGTTCGCGGCGAGCGTTTCGCTGACGACGACGCTCGCGCCTTCGAGAAGGAGCGCGCCACCACTTCCGCCGCCGCTTCCGTTTTGAGAGATCACGTTTTGCGGATCGTAGACGCCACTGCCGGTGCCACCTTCACCGCCAACGTTGACGATGCCGCTCACGTGCACCGCGCCGCATGCGCTGAGTTGGATCGCGCCGCCCGCGTTGCCGCCCGGACCAACGCCGCCCGTGCCGCCGTTCGAGCCCGCGGAGAGCGGAACGAGCGTTGCGTTTCCCCAGCTCACGCCGCCTTTCGATGCCGTACCGGAGAGCGACGCGCCATCGCCGCCCGTGCCGCAATATCCACCGCCGCCCGCGGAGCTCGCGCCGCTTCCGCCCGCGCCGCCGCCGTTGCCCGAGCCTTGCGCGTTCGTGTCGCCGCTTGGCGCGTCGCGCCGGGTCCCTTGATGGCGAGGCTCAATCGATGCGCCGACGAGGTTGCCGTCGATCGTGATGTCGCCGAGCGCGACGATGACGAGCGCGTCCGCGCCAACGGCTGTCGCCGTGACACCCGCGGGGATCTTGAACGACTTGACCGCGAAGACGCCGAGCGCAACGCCGTTGGGTTGCATGATCTCTTGGTAGTTGGATTTCGCCGGTTCCGCCGAGGAGCCCACCGAGGTCGGTCTCGATGCTTTGATCCTGCGGGATGACGACGTCCTCGACGCCCGTGAAATCGATCTTCGAGAGATCGATGTTCGATGGCGCGTACGAGCACAGCCCGCTGCTCGTGTCGGGGTTGCCGGCCTCCGGACACCCGAATCGGCGGTGCCTCCGCCGCCTCCGCACGCCACGATCCCCGCGAAAACTCCTGCAAAGCAAATGGCTAAAGCTCTCATGATCCGTCCTTTCGTAAGGGTTCACGGAGGCCGCCTCGCGGAGAGGACATCGGTGCGACGATTTTTTCAGTGCGGCATCGCGGCGCGGGCGCGGGCGGTCTCGACGTGGTCTTCGCCGAGGGCGTTTCGCAGGATCTCGATCGCGCGGTGAAGCTCCTCGGTTCCTTCGGTCGTGCGCCCCTCAGCGAGGAGCGTCGAGCCAAGCTCGTAGCGCGCGCGGCCGACGATGGCGTGGTCCGCGCCGAGCTTCGGCGTGACGATCTCGATCGCACGAAGCGCCGCCGCCTCGCTGTCGGCGTTGCGACCGGCGTGCCTCGAGACGCTTGCCTTGCGAACCCACATCATCGAGACCTCGGGCGTTTCGGCACCGAAGACTTTCGTGCGCCGCGCGATGGCGTCGTCGAAGAGCGCGAGAGCTTCGTCGCGCCGACCGAGCCCGTCGAGCGCGAGCGCGCGCCACTCCTTCGTGTACGCGATGTCGACGAAGTCGACGCCGTGCACGGCGACTTGCTTGGCCTCGACGTCGAGCAGGATCGCGTCAGCCTCCTCGAACCGCCCGAGCTCGATTAGGTCGCGCGTCATGTTCGTGCGGCAGCGGAGCGTGGACGGATTCGAAGGGCCGACCGTCGCGCGAACCCGGCGCACGCCTTGTCGAGGATCGACAGCGCCTCCGCGAAGTGTCCTTCGTCGCCGATGAGCACGGCGAGATCCTCGTGACGTCGATCGTCGTCGGGTCGTCTTCGCCGAGGCGCTTCTTGTAGATGTCGAGAGCGCGGCGGCGGTGGCGCTCCGCGTCGGCGAAGCGCGTGAGGCGCCGTTCGCAACCCGCAAGGTTCGAGAGCGTGCGCGCCAGCTCGAGGCCGTCGTCGCCTTCGAGCTTCGTGAACGCGACGATGAGGTTCTCGTACGTCGTCTGCGCGCGAAGGTAATCACCCGCCTCGTAATGGATCTCGCCAAGCAAGGTCGTCTTCGCAGCTTCGAGGCTGCCCTTGCCGAACACGCGCTCCTCGATCGCAAGCGCGCGCGTTGCCGGGCCGCGAGCACGCTCGAACTCGTCCATCCCGTACCAAGTCTCGGCGAACACCTCGAGTATCAGCGCTTGAACCTCGGGCTGGTCACCGAGCTCGGCGACGCCCCCCTCGCCGCGCTCGAGGATGTCGCGTTGCGTGATCGTCTTGCCGCCGGCTTTGTGCGGATCGAATGCTCGAAGAATCGAGATGATGAAGGCCTGCGATTTCTGGGCCTTGCGCGCTTCTGCCCGCGCGCGTCGCGCTTGCCACAAAGTCGAAGCCATCCCGAGCACGAGCCTAAATGCGACGATGGCCCCGACCGCGAACGCGACGCGATGTCGCCGATCGTCGCGCGCAGCACGTAGCCACGCGCGCCGCCACGCGCGGCGACCGGCGCGTGCTCGAGGTGGCGTCGCACGTCAGCCGCGAGCGCTTCGGCCGATGGGTAGCGGTCCTTCGCGTCGGCGCGGAGCGCTTTGAGCATATCGCGTCGAGGTCGCCGCGCACGCGACGCCTCCCTTTGGCGTCGGTGATCGACGAGCTCGGTCGCGTTGGCGTCGCCGCGAGGATCGCGCGCTCCACCTCGAGGGCGATCATCGCCGCGGTATGGAACACACGCCGGTCAAGAGCTCGTGCAGCATCACGCCGAGCGCCCAAACGTCGGTCGCGGTCGTGACGTCGCGCCCGCGGATTTGCTCGGGCGCTGCATACTCGAGCGTCATCGGGCGTTCGTTCGTGGCGGTGAGCTCGCGTTCGTCGCTCTCGAGGATCTTCGCGATTCCGAAGTCGAGGAGCTTCGGCTCTCCGTCCTTCGTGACGATGACGTTGCTCGGCTTCAAGTCACGGTGAACGACGAGGTTCTGGTGCGCAAACTGCACTGCGTCGCACACTTCCGCAAAGAGGCGAAGGCGCGCGTCGACGTGGATATCGTTTTGCCGTGCATGCTCGACGAGATCGACGCCCTCGACGAGCTCCATCGCGAGCCACGGGCGACCGTCGTCCGTGACGCCGCCGTCGACGAGCCGCGCGATGCGCGGGTGGACGAGCCGCGCGAGGATCTGCCGCTCCCGACGAAAGCGCGCGACGGCGGCTTCGTCCGTCAGTGGAAGGAGCTTCACCGCGACACGTTGCTCGAAGTCCGCGCCTTCGCGTTCGGCGATCCAGACCTCGCCCATCCCGCCGCGGCCGAGTCGCGACACGAGTCGAAACGAACCAATCGTCGTGCCTTCGCGCGCGCGCTTCACCGCCGGCTCGTCGAGGAACGCGCCGGCGCGTGCATCCGCTGCGAGGAGCTTGCGGGCCTCGTCGCGAATGGCTTCGTCCTCGCACGCCGCGAGCTTCGCCTCGCGCTCCGCGGCGTTCAGATCGAGCGCTCCGTCGACGAGCGCCATCACGCGCGCGAATCAATCCTTCGTCGTCATGGCTCGCCTGCGAGTTGCTCCATGATGAACGCGCGCGCCTTCCGCCAATCGCGCCGCACCGTGCGCACGTCGACGTCGAGCGCCTCGGCGATGTCCGCCTCGTCGAGCCCGGCGAAGAAGCGCCATTCGACGACGCGCGCGAGCCGTTCGTCGAGCTCGGCGAGACGCGTGAGCGCACGGTCGACGGCGAGCACGTCCTCGACATTCGGAGCACGATGCACCAACATTCGAGAGCGACGAGGCCGTCGACACGCCGCGCCCGCCGCGCTTCAGCGCGCCACGCCGCCGCGCGTGATCGACGACGATGTGCCGCATCGCGGTCGCGGCCACCGCCAAGAAATGTCCGCGGCTCTCGAACGTGCGCCGGCGCGAGCTTCATCCACGCTTCGTGCACGAGACCGGTCGTGTCGAGCGTCACGCGCGGCCCACGCATTTGCTTGCTCGCGAGCCGATGAAGCACGCGATACACCGCGTCGAAGTCCGCATCCGCAACGGCGCCCGTCATGTGCTCCATGTTACTGCACGGGTCTGCGCTCACCCGTGTCGCAAAGCATGTTCTAGGGAAGCACGACGCTGTAGATCGCTTCGTTGTGCGTGAAATAGAGGAACCCGGTGTCGCGCACGAGGCGCATCGGCGATGCGCTCGTTCCGAGCTTCACGTATGGCGTCGTCGGTCCCGCGCCTGTGATGGGCGCGTAGTTCACCGTGCCCGTCGCGCTCTCGGTCCAGTAGACGTTCACCGCGTCGGCCGCGATGGCGTCGGCGGCGGTCGCCGTCGTGGCGACCTGCTTTGCCGTCGGGCCGCTCAGCGCGCCGCTCGAGATCGTCTTCGTGCCGCTGTTGAACCAATAGAGGTTTTGTCCGTTGACGCGCAGGAGCGCCGGCGACGCTTGACTCGAGATGAACGGAGCCGAGTTGCCGGTGAACGTGACCTGCATGATGACGCCGTTGCCGACATCGCAGAAGTAGAGGTGCGTGCCGTCGGTCGCGACGTTGCCCGCGGCTTGTCCGGCTTGCGACATGATCATCGTGCACGTGCCGGTGACGCACTTGAACGCGCCGACCATCGTGCTGACGGTGTAGCTCCCGAAGACGTTTTGGCTCGTCGGGTCTATGAGGATCGATTGGATCGCGGAGCCGTTGATGGTGCCAGCGGCGCTTTGCGAGCCCGCCGTGTTGACCTGTCCTTTGAACACCGGCTGCTGGACGCCGACCGTGTTCACGATGAACCAATAGGCGGTCGAGCCGTTCACCGAGACGTTCGTCAACGACGACGTCGGTTGCGTCGATAGCTTCACGACGTTGCCACCGGTGGCGTTGTCTTGGAAGACGCCGTTGTTTCCGGTCATCGCCCAAAAAATGTGGAGCGCTTGTCCGGCCGGGTTGTCATCGCCTTGATCCGTCGTGAGCGACGAGATGACGCCGGCCTCGACGCCTGCGTCCTCGGTGCCGTCGATCAAGACCGGCAGGCACGCACCCGCCGAGCACTGTGCGGTGCCGCACGTGTGCGCGCAGCGCCCGCAGTTCTTCGAGTCCGACGAGGTCTCGACGCAGACGCCGCTACACATCGCGCCGTCGCACGAGCCGCCGTCCTGCGTGGCGACGTCCGTGGTCGCGTCGGTTCCGCCGTCCGGTGGCTTCGTCGAATCGTCCCCGACGCAGGCGTAGAGGGCGACGGCCGCGCCGAGCGCGAGCCCCGCGATGACGCGTGTGAGCTTCATTCTTCCAAGGGACTGCCACCCGCACATGTTGTCAAGCCGTCGAGATCCTGGCGCGCAAGTAACTCGATGTAACGGGTGTCGCTTCGCGCGCGCCGCTAGGCTCCGCGACGAAATGATTCCGTGAGCCGTTTCCGAAGCTCGCGGCCTTTCATGGGTATGCCGTGGCGACTCCCTCACAACTCATCGCGCACCAGTACGAGAGCGAGACGGTCGCCTTCGACCCGCTCTTCGAGCGCTATCACCGCTACGTCGCGGGGATCGCGGTGCGTCTGATGGGACGCGACGACTCCGACGTCGACGACGTCGTGCAGGACGTGTTCTTGCTCGCGTCGCGACGGCTCTCGAAGCTCAGCGACATGACGAGCGCGAAGGGGTGGCTCGCCGTCGTGACGGCACGCACCGTGCGGCGCAAGCTGATGCGCCGTCGCTTTCGGCGGTTTTTTCACGTCGACTCGCCGCCGCCGGACGTGCCCGCGCCGGGCGCTTCGCCCGAAGAGCACGCCGTGCTTCGTCGCGTCTACGAGGTGCTCGAGACGTTGCCGGTCGATCAGCAGCTCGCGTGGTCGCTGCGCTTCCTCGAGGGCGAGCAACTGGACAGCGTGGCGAACGCGTGCGGGTGCAGCCTCGCCACTGCGAAGCGACGCGTCGAGGCCGCGAGCGTGTCGATTCGAAAGGTGCTCGCCGATGCATGACCCGACCTTCTACGAGCTCGGCCAGCGCGTGCAGCCGGAGTGGTCCACCGAGCGAGCGGGGCGCGCGCGGCGCGGGATCGCGCGCAAGTCGGCGCGGCGTCGCGCGGCGATGGTGATCGGGTCGGTCGTGGTCACCGCGGCCGTGGCGATCTCGTCGCAGCGCGACTGACCTCGGTGCGCGAGACGCCCGTCGTCGCATCTCGAGTCGCGCCCACGCAGGTCGTGACGAAGCCGCGCGTGATGGAGCCCCGAACGACCACGGCGACGCCGCTCTCCGTCGACGCGAAGCTCGAGTCCGAAGGCGACGGCGGTCGCGCGTACGCGCTCCACGCGGGCGCCGCGCGCTTCGTCGTCGAACATGACGAGCAGCACCCGTTCACGGTCCGCGCGGGCGACGTTGTCGTCGAGGACGTGGGCACGGTCTTCACCGTGGGCTACGTGAGCGCGGATCGGCTCGAGGTATTGGTCACGCAGGGGAGCGTGCGTGTCGATCACGACGGCACGCAATCCACGCTCTCCGCTGGCGGTCGCATCGAGGTCGACGCGCACGCCCATCCGATCACCAAGACACCTTCAGCGAAGCCACTCGCGAGCGAAGAGGGGGCCTCGCTGCTGCAAGCCGCCGACGACGCGCGCGCGACTGGCCACCCCGAATCCGCGCTCGCTCCGCTTCGCCGGGTCATCGAAGAGCACGCGAGCGATTCGCGCGCGGGTCTCGCCGCGTTCACGCTGGGCCAGGTCCTCTACGACGAGCTGAATCGCCCGAAGGAAGCCGCCGGCGCATTCGCGATCGCGCGAACGCACGGAGGACCGATGGCGGCGGACGCCCTCGGTCGCGAGGTCGCGGCGCGCGCGCGCGCGGGCGACGCGAGCCGAGCGAGCGAGCTCGCTGACGAATATCTTCGACTCTACCCGCGCGGCGATCGCGCGAGGGAGGTCGAACGATTCGCCTCGGGTCACTAGCGCTCTCGTTCGCCACCATGTTCGTGTCGCTCGGCGCGCGCGCCGAGGACAAACCTCGCGTGAACATCACCGTCGAGAGCTGCGGGCCTCGTATGGCCGACGAGGTTGGTCGCATCGCCGCGATCGAGCTGCACGCCGCGCGCGTGCCTGGCGACGAGGGCGCGCCCGACGTGACGCGCATCGACGTGACGTGCGAATCCGAAGGCGCGATCGCGCTCCACGTCACCGACCCGCTGACGTCGAAGGACGTCGCGCGAAAAGTCTCCGTCGCGGGGATCGACGAGCGCGCGCGCGCACGCACGATCGCGCTCGCCGTCGCCGAGCTCGTGAGCGCGAGCTGGGCGGACTCGAGACGACACCCGAGCCCAAAGTTCAGCCGATCCCTCAGCGCGTCGCGCGCAGCGAGCACCCGAGCATCGCGCGATGACCGCACCGACGAAGCCGGCTCGTTCTCGAGTGACGCCCTCGCCGCCGATCGTCCTTCAAGCCTTCGTCGGAGCGCGAGTCTTCTTCGATACCGGCGAGCTGCTCCTCGGCGGAGGCGCAGCGATCGAGCCATGGCTTTCGTGCGCGATCGTGCTGCATTTCGACGGCGTCGTCGAGCACGCGAGCGCGACGCGTCAGCCGGGCGACGTGAACATCGACGCCGCGAGCGCGGCGGCGGCGATCGGCTTCGGGACTTCGTTCGGCGCGCTCCGCCTCGCGGCCACGCTCGGCGTGCGCGTGGGTTACGCGCGCCTCGTCGGCCTGTCCCACGCGGAGAACGTGCAAGGCGAAATCATCGATGGCGCGTGGGCCGGGCCGGAGCTCCGGTTCGGCATCGAGCTCCTTGCGCGCTCGCACGTTCACGTCGTCATTAACTACGCCGTGGGGTGGGCCATGGTCGGCGTGGTCGGACCCGTCCCCGGCGATCGCGACGTCCTCGCGCGAGGCCCTTATGGCGCAGTCGCGATCGGTTTTGCAGCGCAGTGAGTTTTTTTTGCGTGAGCCGTTCTTCTTCGTCGCAGTCATCCAGGAGCAGGAGGCATTCATGCGCTCACCCTCGATCGCCGTTCTCTTCGCCGCTCTCGCGTCCGCATCGCTCTTCGCTGCGTGCGGCGGCGGACAGAAGACGTGCGCAGACCTCTTTTGCGACAGCCCGGACGGCGGCGGTGTTGACGACGCGACGACGGGACGGTTTCTCGTTCGGCGACACCGGAGGCGGCGCGACCTTCACGGCGACGTGCGCGCAATCGATGATCACCGTTCCATCGGCGCGACGACACCGAGCGTGTCGTGCACGGCGTCGCAGAGCGTGAGTTGGAACGTGGACCGCGGCGAGATTGGAACGATGAACGGCCCTGGACCCTCGGCGAACGCGACGTTCTCACCCACCGGAACCACCGGCGGTGTCGTCAACGTGCTCGCGACGGTCGGCACGTCGACGGTCGCCGTGCCCATCTTCATCAAGCTCACCGGCCAAGGAAACGGCTCGTGCCCACCCACCCAGATTGCAACGAGCACGACTCAAATCACGAGCGGTGGCGGCGTGGGCGGGGTCGGCGGCGAAGGTTGCGGCAACGGCGTGACCGACAAAGCGACGCTCACGGCGCTCGCGACTCCGACGAATAGCGGCAGCGCGCAGAACCTCGCGTGGCTCGATCCATACGACAAGACCGTGTGGCCTCGCGGTCTCTTGGCGCCGCTCCTCCAGTGGAGCTGGACCACGGGCGACGCCGACGCGAT
>CAVXQJ010000007.1:0-322991 GCA_963763745.1 uncultured delta proteobacterium | reverse complement strand
TTCCTACGAGGGGACCTCGCCGTGGATCGACGTCGTGCTGCCCCCGTCGGCATTCCGCACGGCGCGGTTCGACCTCGGCGACCTGAGACTGATCGACGAGGGCGGTCGCGAGGTGCCGTACGCCCTGCGAGTCCGGCGGCCGGAGTCGCGCAGCGAGCCGATTGCGGCGCGATCCTTCAACCGGTCCGTCGGGCCGGGCGGCGATTCGGAGCTGTCGCTCGACCTGGTGCGGCTGAGGTCGAGCATAACGAGGTCGAGGTCGAGCTGCCCGGCCAGAATGTCCGCCGCCGGGCGCGGCTCGAGGGCGGCAACGACGGCCGCGAGCGGCGCGGGCTGGTCGCCGAGGACCTGTTCCACTTCCGGGCCGAAGGCCGCGAGTTGGAGGACCGTCGCCTCTCGTATCCCCCCGGTGGTTCCGCTACCTGCGGCTCAGCGTTGACCGCGACCCGGAAGTGGACAAGTGCCGGTGGCAATCGGCGCCGTCACGGTGCGGCGCCGGGTCGAGTCGCACGGCGAGGTGCTCTCCTGGGCGGCCGAGTTGGGGCCTCGCGAGCCGGTGAGGACTGACGAAGGGCCCGCCTCGGCCGGGGCGCTCGGCCTCGGCGGAGATCGCGTGCCGTGCGAGCGGGTCGAGTTGGTGGTCGCCGACTCCGAGTTTGGGCAATTACCGGATCGAGGCCGGCGGGCCGGAGGGTTCGGACGAGCCGTTCCGTCAGGTTGGTCGGGGCCTGTGGCGTCGCCGGGCGGGTGCGCCGGCGAAGGCCCCCCTGGTGGCGGCGTTCGGCGAGGTCACGGCGAGCCGGCTCCGCCTGGTGGTGATCGACCACAACAACCCGCCGCTCGACGTGCGGTCGGCGACGTTGAGCGCCGGCGCGGCAGGTGGTCTTCGCTCGCGCCGCGACCGGGGCGGGCCCGCTCCACCTCTATGTCGGCAACCCCAAGGCGGAGCCGCCGGAATACGACTTCGCGCGGAACCTGCCCGCCCGGCCGACCCGCCCCCCACGCGGCTGGCCCTTCGTCCCGCCCGCGAAAACCCGATCTATCGCCCCGAGCCCCGCCCCCTGACCGATGCTGGCCCTGGCTGATCTACGCGGTACTGGTGTGCGATCGCCGCGGTCCTCGGCGTGATCATCGTCAGCTTGGCCTGCGAAGCCATCGCCCGGCACGACGCGCGGCGATCGGCCGCCATCGACGGGGCAACGGTCGCCTTGCCGCGATCGTGACGATCATTTAAAATATTACATATTCAACATTTCCTATCCAAGGAGATCCGGGATGAGACCGCGAGTGTTCCTTGGCCCGGCCGCCCTCGTGTCCGCCCTGTTCATCGGGGCCGCAGGTGCCGTCGCCGAGGAATTGACGTGCGTGTTCGATATGACCGTGCAGGTCGCGGGATCGGCCGCTCCGGTCGCCCCGGGCACCGGCCGAGCTGCCCCGGCGCGGGTCGATTCGCCGGCGACCAAGGAGACCCACCGGACCGTGGTGGATCTCGCGAGAGACTCCATCGCCGAGACCCGCGAGGGGGAGAGCACCATGGCCTATCACTTCCCCTCGAGGCGGATGTACATCCTCGACCTGCGGGAGAGGACCTTCGCGGACGTCTCCCTCTATGGCCAGGTGGCGTTCTGCGTCAACGAGCTTGTCAATCGCCGCGCCATGGGGGAGGGTTTCGCCGCGGCGGGGGTCTTCAATGACCCCGGTGCCCGGGATGTCGTTGACCCGTTCACCGTCGAGTCGCTGTTCCGCGCCGCCTGCCCCGGGATGCCGGGCGGCCCGACGCCCCGGCCGCCACGGTCGTCCGGCGCGGGAAGGAATGGGAGTTCTCTCGGGGCGATCGGCGATTCGTCCGGTTCCTCCCTTCTGAACATCCGGTCCCGCCGGGATACCGCCGGAGCTGGGTCCGATTCCTGGCCGCACCAGTGCCGGATCCATCCCACGATCCGCGACCAGATCGTCGGGACGGGCGCGATCCCGGATCTCCTCGAGTTCTCGCTACTTCGACGGGACCAGGTTCTGCACGGTGACGTACCGGCTGCCAGTCGGCCAGCGAGGGCCCCGACGCCTGGACCAGCGTCCCTGCCGGCTTCAGGCCCAAGGTGGTCCCCGGCGATCGCCTGGGTCGCATCCTGGCGAAGCTCGGTCCCGGGGATCGGGGAGAGGCCCTGCGCACCTGGGCGGCGGCCGAGCGATTCATTGACGAGGCCCTGGTGCGGCGGAACGCCTTCGACGCCTACCTCGGCTGGTCTCGAATACTCGACCCTGGCCGGCGGCGACGCGGGGAGTCGGCCTTCGATCGACTCGCTGGCGCGCGAGGGTCCTGGGTGTGAAGGACGGACGCGTGACGTCGCTGAGGAGCCAAGCGTGGGAACCCCGAGGACCTGTCGGCGATCCTCAGGGCCGTTGACGGGATCGATCGGTCCGGCCTGAACAAGGGCTACCAGCTCGACGCCCTGCGCGGATTCCTCCTGATCGCCCTCGGCCGGGCCGACGAGGCGGACAACGGCTTCCTCAAGGCCCTCGAGGCGAACCCGTACCTCCTCAACTGCTACCGCCAGCTCGGCGACGATTATCTGCGGGCCTCTCCAGACCGTCGAGGCCTGGCGATGCTTCGACGCGATCCGGCGGGTCGATCCCGAGTTCTACATGCTCAAGGATGTGAAGGACCTCGAGGCCCGGCTCGAGAAGGACTTCCCCGAGGACTTCTGATCGGCCGTCGGGAACGGTGGGATCGAGGCCATAGGGCGGGTGCAATCCATCGGCATGAGCCGGGGCGAACCGGTCGGTTCCCGGACGGCCTCCGATCCCGGGGTGGATGCCTTGGCGGGCCCAGGCCGGATCCCGACCTCATCGGCCGGCCGGTTCGTCTTCACCCGGCCGGATCGTGACCGCCTGGCCGTCGGACAACCGGCCGCGTGGTTGGTGATGACGATGTCCCCTTCCTTCAGGCCCTCGAGCACCTCGACGCGCCCGCCGGATCGATAACCGACCTTGATCGGGGTTTGGACCGACGGCCGGTCACGACGCGGAAGCAGGCCGCCGAGCCGTCCGCGTTCCGCCCACGATCGCGGATCTCGGGATCGTGAGGACGTCCTCCCTGGTCTCCAGGTCGATCTCGACCTGCACGTACTGTCCGGGCCGGAGACGGCCGTCGGTGTTGGGCAGATCGATCTCGGCGCGGAGGGTGCGATCCTTGGTATCCAGGGCATAGGCCGTGCGGGCGATCCGACCCTGGTACACCCCGCGGTCCCCCAGGGCATCGAGCCGGACCGTCACCGGATCGCCCTGGTCGAGGTAGGGGACATCGTTCTCCGGCACGGCGACCACGACCCGCATGACCTCGGTGCGAACGACCGTGACGATCGGATCGACGTTCGCCACGTTCGCCGAGCGGACGAGATCGCCGGGATGATAGTTGCGGCGGTTCACGATGCCGTCGAAGGGAGCGGTGATCCTCGCGTACCCCTCGAGGCTTGCGCCGCTTGCAGTCCGGTCTGGGCGATCTTGACGTCGTTCTTGGCCTCATCCACGTCGGCCTTGGCCGCCTCGAGCTTCGCCTTCGCCTCGACTTCGGTGGCCCTGGCGACATCCAGTTGCGACCGCACCGTGGCCGTGCCGGCCTGGGCCGACGCATATCGATCCGCCATGGCGTTGACCTCTTCCTGGGAGATCCCGTGTTTCGCGGCGAGGTTCCGCGTGTGATCGAGTTCCCTCTTGGGGATTTGAGCCTTGGCCTCGGCCTCGTCCACCGCCCGGGCCGAGGCCAGGACCCTGGCGGTCTCCACGGCCACGGCGGCTCAGACACCTGCATCGCGGCCTGGGCTTTCTCGATACGCGTCTTCGCCCGGCCGACCTCCGCCTTGGCCTTATCGACGGCGACCGCGAGCTCGTGGATCTCGGCGAGGACTTCGCCTTGCTTGACGCGGGAGCCGATGTCGACCCTGAGTTCCTTCAGATAACCAGAGACCTTGGCGTAGATATCGGCCGACGTCGAAGGCGTCCACCGTCGCGGGCTGGTTCGTCGTCCGCTCCCAGCGCGCCTCGACGGACGGACGCGACGGTCACCTCGGGCCCCTCGCCCTCGGGCCGGGGCTCGTCGGCAGCCGGCGCGGCCGCGGGGTCCGTCGCGACGGCCGGGTCCTGCCCCCGCCGCGGCGGCCCTGCGAGCGTCGAGATCATCAGGACGGACGCGAGCATCAGGGCCGCCAGCAGGGCCGCGGCCATCTTCAGCTTGGCGAGGAACATGGCTCCGATCACTCCTTCCACGAGGGCGGCGACCGGGGCCGAGACCCCCGCCGCCCGGCCGACCGCGACCCGGACCGCGGCCTTGATGGTCTCATCCACGAGCGGAGCGGGTATCGCCGCCTCGGCGCGACTGGCCGAGAGCCCCGCGAGCACGGCCGGGGCCAGCCCGCGGCGGGTCAGCCGGTCGCGCAGCCGCGACCGCGCCCGCATCAGCCGGACCCGGACCGTGCTGGCCGGCAGCCGGAGCCGGATCGCCGCTTCCTCGTGCGTCAGGCCCTCGAGGTAGCACAGGACGACCGGGGCCCGGTATCGCTCCGGCAACCGATCGACCTCCTCCTGGACCTCCGGCATCGGCTCGGGCGGGCGATCCGACGACACCGGACGTCCGCTCCGCGCCATCGCGACCGCCCTGCGTCTCGTGAGCGGCCCGGCGCCTGCCGCTGGGCGTCCGCCCTCACCGCGACCCGACGCGCCACGCCGAACAGCCAGCTCGCGACCGAATCCCGCTGGCGGATCGACGCGGGCCTTTCGCGCCAGGATGAGGAACGTGGCCTGGAAGGCATCCTCGGCGGCATGCACGTCGTGGAGCACGCCCCGGCAGGCGCGCAGCACCATCGGACCGTGACGCTCGACCAGGGCCGCGAACGCGGCCTCGGCCGTGTCATCACGCCGGAGCAGGAACCGCTCCAGGAGCTGACCGTCCGACACGCCCGTCGATGTCCCGGCGTCGAGGAGCGTCCGGACGCCCTTGAGGACCGCTCCGACGGCTCGGTTCCGCATGAGTGCGGCTCTCCTCTTATACCCGACTCCACCAGTGTAGAGTCAGGGACGAGGGCGGAGTGTTTCATCCATTCTGGAGATTTCCGGCGATGTGCGTCCAGGTGGCGGGATTGGCAGGTGGAATGCCCACGTCCGCGTGGGCATGGGATGGATGACCGCCCCAGCCGCAAACCCATGCCCACGCGGACCTGGGCATTCCGCCCGGCCACCGCGGCCGAGCTCGTGGCGTTTCCGCCGGCCGAACGTATTGTCGCGTCTCACAGAACGCGGCGCCCTGGCCGTTGCGTCGATCGGCTCAGGGCCGTCGGGGAGCCGCGGGCCGGGGCCCGGGCCGGTCTCGCGCCCTGGCCTTGCCCTCTGGTCTCAACCACCATCAGGCCAGCCTCGGCGGCGAAGACCTCGGCGCGGCGGCCGCCAATCTGTCCTGGGCCTCCAGCGCCGCGTCGCGGGCCTCTTCAGCGCCGCTTCGCGTCATGGTAAGGCCGTTGCTTGATCAGTTTCGCTCGGCAGAGCCGCGTACCGCTCGTTGACCTTGGTCCAGTACGCGACGTTCGCCCTGGACGTGCTCAGGTCGGCCTTGCCACGTTGACCCCGCGCGGCGGCATCGCGCTTGGCGCGGGCGCCATCGAGGCGAGCCTCGTGGAGGCGGGCCCGCGCTGTCTTCAGCTCATCCTCGGCCCTGGCGTCGCGATGGCCGTGCGACTCGATCCGGGCGATGTCGCGGCGGGCCTCGGCCTTGCGGACCGCGCCCCGACAACATCCAGGGATGCGCGGTCGTGGACGATGCGCAGCTTCGCGGAACGCTCGCGGGCTTGCACATTCCGGAGTCGCTCATCCTCCTCCTCGGCCTGCATGTGGCCGATGGCACCCCGCTTCTCCAGCCGGGCGATCCGCTCACGCTGCTTCTCGTGGTAGGTCCGCTCGGCGGTGGCGGCCTCGGCTGCGGCTTCGGACTCCTTGACCATCGCCTCGTGGGCCGCCAGCCGTTCCTGAGCGATCTCGACTCGATCCTCACGCAGGGCGGCTGGGTCTCGCTTGTCCTTGCCATCCCCGGCGGCCCGAGGTCGGACGGCGGTCGGCTCCTGGCCGGTCGCCTGGCGAGGGGCGAGTGGCCAGGGGATGATCCCGGCGGCGCCGAGGGCCAGGAGGACGAAAGCCCGGGACGGGTGCCGCCGGCTCGATGATGCTTCGGTTGCCCTCATGGCCTGGGGTCTCCGATGGGTTCGCGACTGCGCCTTGCCTTCAGGCGGAGCATCTCATGGCAGGTTTCCTTATGCTACTTGTGCGTCATGACGCCGACAAGACGATGCCCGCATCGCGAGGGACATCACCGGGTCCAGGGGAGCGGAAATGTCGGTGAAAAGCCCCGTCGGCTTTCGTAGGGTGCTCCTTGAGCACCGGCCTGCACGCCCTGGCCTGTCCGGTGCTCGGAGAGCACCCTACACGGCTCGTGCCCGCGGGCGATCGCGGGCTTGGCCCGACCAACCAAATCGTGCAGCAGCTCCTTGCACGAATCCCGCGGTGGGCCGGGCGGCGTGACGGAGTCGGCCCGCCCGTCGATCGGCTCAGCGACGGCGGGGGGAGGCCACGGTCGGGGGGTGGGAGGCCGTTTTGCCGAGTTTGGCCTCGAACTCGACGAGCTTGACGCGGGCCTCGGCGGTCTTGAGGCGGGCGCGGGCGAGCTCCACCATCGTCGAGGCCTCCCGATAGGCGTTGCGGGCCTCGATCAGGTGTTGTTCCTCCTCCTCGAGCAGCCTCCGCTCGACCGCGGCTCGATCGACCAGTTCCTTGATCCGCTGGAATTGCTTCGTCCCATATACGACGGTCGCGTCGGCCTTCTTCAGACCCGCCTCTTGCCCGGTTGACAATCTCGCGCGGGCCGCCTTGCTCGCGCGCGGGCGCGATCGAGCCGTGCCTTGTGGAGGCGGGACCGCGCCGCCTTCAGGTCGTGCTCGGCATCGCGCGCCATGCGCCTCGGCACCAGCGATGTCTGCGCTCGGCTTCGGCCTCGCGGACCGCCGCGCCGGCGTCGTCCAGCGGAGCGCGAGCGACGGCGATCTTGGCCTCCGTGGCGCTCGGCGGCCTCCGCCTCTGCCAATCTTTCCACTTCCTCGTTGACCAGCCGTCTTTCGATGTGCCCTCGCGGCCAACTGGACCATGCGCTTGTGCTGCTTCTCGCGGTAGTTCCGGGAGAACGGTCGCCGCGGCGAACTCGGCCTTGGCCTGCCCTACAACCGCCTCCGCGACCGTCCGCTGGGCCTTTGCGACTCGGAGGCGGGCTTCGTTGACCGTGAGTTCAATTTGACCCCGGGCGTCGGCTGGTCGCCACATAGCCGGATACAGTATCGGAATTATCATTTTTCATCAGTGAATCAAGCAGATAGAGACTGCCATCGGTCATATGGACTTTTATACTCTTATTGTGGACACTCGAGGAGTTTAACTGCACAGGATCATGAAATTCACGTATAATCCTGACAGGAGAACAGCTGAAAGTCAATGTACTGATCAGGATTATTAACGGGAAATAAACCGCCGGTATTCTGTTTCTCTTAAGCATAGTTGTAAATAAGAAGTTATCCAATTCCTGTGGTGCAATATCAAAATTAAGCTATAAACCAATCAGATACAAATATTTATTTACTTTAACCAGGAATCAGGCACCCGGTGCCAGTACAAGCATGCTTCATGTCGTCAGTGAAAAGAAATGTGTTTCTTTTCTCCATTTGAATCGATATCGTTAATTTTGATCAGTTATTGACTAAATACATTTATCATGAGATCTCAAACCAGGCTTTTTATCACTCTTGTTTTAATTCTGACCGGAGCATTGAATTTCAATTGTGTTGCACAATTGCCTCAGGAACATCACTGAGCAGCGAATCGACGCCTTCACGAATGCTGGGCTCGCGTGCGCGAAGGCGTGCGAGAAAAAGCCGTACCTGCTCATCGAGTATTCACGCATCTACCTCGTGCCGGAGCTCGCGCCCTATTACACGCGTTCGCTGCTTCGCATGAAGGACGCGGTCGTCGATGCGTATCGCTACGGCATGCCGATGGGCGACCCGTCGCGCGTCCACATCAGCACGAGCGTGCGTTCGGCGACGGCGAAAGGCTTCGGCCGATCGAACTTCTATTCGGACGAAGCGAGCGCGCGTACCGCGATTCGGCAGGCGCAGAGCAAACCCACTGCGCGCTGACGCGCCACGCAGTATCATTCGAGGATGCGACTCGCTTCCTTCTGCGGGCTCCTTCTCATCGCGTGTGGAGACCCGAAATCGAATTTCCAAGGCTCCGATGCGTCGACGAACGATGGCGCGTCGTCGCCCGACGCGCCCAATCCGATCTTCGACGATGCATCCATCGTCGACACGGGCCCCGCGTCGGATGCCAAGACGGCGCCGAACCTCATCCCGAACGGCGACTTCGAACAAGGCAACACGCTGTTCGGGTCCGATTACGCGTACGCGACGATCAACACGGTCGAAGGCCAGTACACCGTCGGGACGAACGGACAAGCATTCAACGGAGCGCTCGAGAGCACGGGCGATCACACGTCCGGCTCGAGCCAGATGTTCATCGGCAACGGCAAGGCGACGCCCGACCGCGTTTGGTTCACGACGACGATCACCGTCGCCGCGAACACGCAATATTATTTCGAAGCGTGGGTGATGAACCTCTGTTGCGCGAGCGGGAGCGGGCTCGGCGACGGCATCAACCCCGTGGGTCCGTCGGTGCTCTCGTTCTACGCGAACGGTCAGCTGCTCGGCACGCGCACGTCGGCGAAGCTCGGCGTGTGGGAAGGTCTGTCGACCGTGTGGAACTCCGGCACGTCGACGACCGTCGACTTGAAGCTCGTCAACGCGAACACGGAAGCGCTCGGCAACGACTTCGCTGTGGACGATGTCTATTTGGGCACGACCTCGACGGTCAATCCGAACTGAGGTCACCGCCACACGACGTCTTGCAGTACGCCCGGTCCCTCGACTGCGGCCGCCGCGAGCGCGCCGCCCGCGAACGCGCCCGCGACACCGACCAACGCGACGTCCTGCCCGGATAGAAAGAGCCCGCGGATCGACGTTCGCGGACCCGGTGCGTGCTCGAAGCGCTCGGGCGTGTGGTCGAGACCGCAGAGCTCGCCGCGCGGATGACCCGCGAAGTGGCGCGTCGTCACGGGCGTCGAGAGCTCTTGCACGTGGATGCGTCCCCGAAGCTGCGGCAACTTCGTAAAGAGCATCTCGAGCATGCGCTCCGCGAATCGCGCTTTGAGCGCCTCGTAGTCGTCGCCGCGCCTCCGCCAACGACCCTCGGCCCACGGCGCGAACCAGTCGTAGCTCGCAGCCGGTGAGAACATCGACCGTCGCGCGACCCGGATGACGATCGCGGAACGTCGGATCCTTCGCGGACGGAAACGATGCGTAGATGAGAGGCAGGGGCGCATCCGGATCGTCGGAGAAGCGATCGAAGTTCGCGTCGTGGTTTTCGTCCGGATAAATCCAGAGGTTCGCGCCGGTCAGGCCGAGCTCCTCGTCCGTGTGCTCGAATCCCAAATAGAGAGCACATGTGGCCATGCGATGGACGAAGCTTCGAGAGCGTGCCGGGCGGCACGAGATCTTTCGGCACGAGTCGCCCGAACGTGCTCGCCGCGCCGGCGTTGCTGATCACGATCGGCGCGCGCACTTCGCGTCCATCGACCATGCGAACGCCGCGCGCGCGGCCATCCTCGACGAGGATCGTGTCCACCTCGGCGCTCACGTAGATCGCGCCGCCCGCGGCTTCGATCGTCGGCGCGAAGGCGGCCGCGATCGCTCCGGCGCCACCGACCGGAAAATACGCTCCCTCCATGAAGTGTCCGACGATGCCCGCGTGCACTGCGAAGCTCGACCGGCTCGGAGGCGATCCGTAATTGCCATACTGCGCGGTGAGCACGGCGATGAGCTCGCGATTGCGCGTGAGTGATCCGATGACGTCCGCGGTCGTCTTCGAGGCGAGCTCCAAGAAGGGTGCTCGCAGCGATGGGCCGACGACGCGCGACATCGCGCTCGGCAGAGCCTTCGCCGTGAAGAACGCGGCGCTCGTTTGTCTGCAACGTTCGACGAGCTCCACGTATCGATCGAGCGCGCTCGCTTCATCGGGAAAGCGATCTTTCAACGTCGCGAGGAAGCGCTCGCGAGTTCGCACGAGCTCGTACTCGCGGTCTCCGAGATGGACGCGATCGTACGCGTCGGGCAGGGGAGCCCACGCGAGCCGGCCATCGGTGAGGTACTCGAAAGGCGCACGGAGCGCGCCGCTGCCGCCGACCTCGCCGACGTAGTGCACGCCGACGTCCCACTCGTAACCCGGCCTGGTGAAGGACTGCGTGAGCCCACCCGCCGTGTAATGCCGCTCGAGCACGAGCACGCGCTTGTCCGCGCGCTTCGCGAGGATCGCAGCGGCCGTCAGGCCACCGATGCCCGATCCGATCACGATCGCGTCGAAGTGTCCTTCGAGCGGCTTCTGTTTGTACGATACGCCGACGCTCACGCGGACACTCTAGCGAACAATCGGGTCGCGAAACGCGTTCAGTGGCTTGCGCGAACCCGCTGCGTCGGTGCAGCATCGGCCATGAACGTCATTCTCGACACGAACCACGGCGCCATCACGATCGAGCTCGAAGGGGCAAGCGCGCCGAAGACGGTGGAGAACTTTCTCCGCTACGTCGACGCGAAGCACTACGATGGAACGATCTTTCATCGCGTGATTCCCGGCTTCATGGCGCAAGGCGGCGGATACGACGAGACCCACGAGAAGAAGCCGACCGAGGCGCCCGTCGAGAACGAAGCGAGCGAGCGCGCGAAGAACGTCCGCGGGACCGTGGCGATGGCGCGAACGAGCGATCCGCACTCGGCGACCGCGCAGTTCTTCGTCAACGTCGCGGACAACGCGTCGCTCGATCACACGGCGAAGACGCCGAGCGGTTTTGGCTATTGTGTATTCGGGCGCGTGACGTCGGGCATGGATGTCGTCGATGCGATCGTGCGCGCGAAGACGGGGGCGCAAGGCCCGTTCGCGAAGGACGCGCCGCTCGAGCCCATCGTGATCAAGTCCGCGCGCCGCGCGTGATTAGATTCGGCCGACGCCGAGCGTGCGTGTGTACCAGTCGCGCGTGACGAAGAGGTGAGTCGACGTGTCGCCGTTTCGAATGAGGACTCCGACGTTGACCGTCGGCGTTTCGACGAACGCGGCACCCGACCCATCGCGGTAGTGCGCTCTCACTTCGATGGTGTTGCCGATGAGGCGAACGTCGGACAAATCGGTCGTGCTCGGCGAGATGCGAACGCGCGCGGCGCCCGTGAAGCCTTGCGCGCCGAAGACCATGCGCACGAGGCCGGGCGCGTCGATGATCGCGAGCGGGAGCTGCGCGTTCTTGGCTTTGCCCGTGACCGACGCCGACACGCTGAGACCGTCTTTGAGACCGATCGAGAACGGGCTCGCGGAGAGAGCGACCCACCATCCGCGTTGATTGGCGCCCGAGACGTCACGAAGATCGATGCGCGCGCCCGCGAGGTCGCCTTTTTTGGAATGGCGATCGAAGTCGTGCAACGTCGCCTCGAGCGTGCCGGTCGACGTCACGAACGACTTGCTCACTTGCATCACCGCACGCGACAAGTCGACTTTCACCTGGCCCGATATCGTTCTCGGCGTGATGTTCGCGTGGCCGTTCAGTGTCGCCGAGCCGCCGTACCACATGGCGTCGTCGAGGTACGCATTGAGCGCTCGCAGATCGTGTGCGGTTGCCGTGGGCACATCGAACGATGCGGACCATGCATCGAACGGTTTGGTCATGTCGACGTTGTCGAATTGCACGGAGAGCGCAACGAGCGGAGCGTGCACGACGGTGGTTCCGTCGCGACGGATGTCGAGCTCTTGGGTCTCGACGGTCATCGCGATGCGCGGTTTGCCTTCCGGGACGACTGCCTTCACGAGCACGCTCCCGGCGAAGCCATCGCGATTCGACGAAACGACGAGACCTTCGGACCACACCCACGCCGCGCTTCCCGGAGCGATCTCACCGCGGTCGACCAAGACGTTGAAATGCGTCGGTCCTCTTCCGCCGGAGGAAACGATGTGCTCGTGACGCAACCATCGATCGAGAAAATGCAGGTCGCCGACGTTGGCGGCTCCGCTGGCTCCGGCGTCGAGGTGCTCGAGGACGTGCGTGCCCACGAAGCGCGGATCGAGCTCGGAGAGGCGAACCACGAACGTTCCGTGGAGCTCGCTCGCGATCGCGAGTTTGCCATCGAAGACGTAACCATTTTCGATGCGGCACTTCGTCAGGGGAATGAAGACGCGACGGTTCGGTTTGAAATACAAACCACCTTCGACGCGGCCGCCGCTCGCGACCACGCGAATGTCGTCGACGGAAACCGACTGCACGTCGTCGAGCACCGCGTCGCGGATGTCGGCCGTCCACAAGCGATAGTGCTCGTCGGTGTCGGGCTGCTGCGGTGGGGGATTGGGCTTGAAGCGAATGTGCGTCGTGACGCCGCGTGCGCGAAGATCGTGCAGCGTGATGCGGCGTCCGAAGAAGTCGAAGAAGCCGAGGCGCGTGCTCGCCGCGTCCGACGTCACGGTCCACACGACGGCCGAGTCCTCGCCGCGCATGGCGAAGCCCGTCGTCCGCACGACCATGAACCACGGCGAGTACGCCGTGCGCCATTCGAAGTGCGCGTGCGTCGGCGCGAGTCGATTGAGCACGCCCTTGCCGGCGCCCGTGAAGAGGAGCGCGTTCATGACGATGGCGTACGTCATGAACGCGGTCACGAAGAGCCCGACCAATCCTGCGGCGACGCGAAATAGAATCGTGTGCCAGCGAGCTTTGCGTAGAAGGGACTGCAGTCGAGCTTTCATGCGTCAGCTGTATCGACGACGCCCCGCGATCATGTGGTACGCGCCGAGCACGAGGCACGCGCCAATCACGGAGACGAACAAGCTCCACAGGTTGAGGCCCGTGACGCCGGTCCTTCCGATGAGGTTGAACGCGAAACCGCCCACCACCGCACCGGCGATGCCGAGCACGATGTCGAGAAACACGCCCTCGCCCGCCTTGTTTACGATTTTGCTCGCGATGAATCCCGCGACCAGCCCGAGAATGATCCAGCCGATGATGGACATGACATGCCTCGTTTCATCGAGACGAGGAGCATGTATCAGGCCAATCGTTCGATGCACCGCTTGCATGCGCGTTCGTGGCACGCGCGATGCTCGACTTCGACGCATGACCACCAAAGCCATCGAAAGCAAAATCGACGACGTGGCGAAGAAGGCCAAAGACCTCGCCATCAAAGTCGACGAGCTCGCCACCCAGACCGAAGATCGCTTCCGCAAGAAGGCGCGCAAGGGAAGCCATCGCATTCAAGAGACCGCAGAGAAGGCGACGCACACGGCCACCGAGATCGCGACGAAGGTGCTTCATGCCGCGCAGGAGCACGCACAGAAAGTCGCGCACACGGCAGGCGAGCTCGCGTCGAAGACCGAGCATCGCCACGAAGAAGTCGCCAAGTCGAAGACCCCGTAGCGGCTTGTGTATGATCGGGCGCGATGCATTTTCGCGCGTTCGGTCTCGTCGTCGCGGTCGTAGCGTGCGCGCAGCCGGCGACTTCGCCGACGCATGCGCATCGTCACCTCGATGGAGCGATGCAGGGGTGGCTCGCGCCGAATCGTGCGCGCATCGATCGCTTGCTCGATGAAGGCGGAGGCTCGCGCGTCGCGGTGTTCGATTGGGACAACACGATGATGCGCAACGACATCGGCGACGCGACGTTCTTCTGGATGCTGCGTCACGACGAAATCGTGCAGCCGCCCGATCGCGATTGGTCGCTCACGAACAAACACCTCACGACCGCCGCGCGTCAGGCGCTCGCCGGCGCGTGCGACTCGCTCGCCGAGCCCGGAAAGCCGCTCCCGACGAGCCAAGCCGTCGCGTGCGCCGACGCGCTCGTCGCCATCTACGATCGCGGCGTGACGCCGAAGGACGCGCCCGCGTTCGACGACGACACGACCGAGACGATCCATCAACCGTACGCGTGGGGCGCGCAGCTCCAAGCCGCGCACACGCCGAGCGAGATGCGCGCGATCGCCGAGAAGGCGTACGCGGAGAACGCAGCGGCCGAGGTCTCAGCGACGCAGACGATCGGAACGACCCAAGGGCTCGCGCATTGGGTTCGGATCTACGAGCCGATGCACGATCTCGTCAGTTCGCTCCAAGCGAACGGTTTCGACGTGTGGGTCGTGTCCGCATCGTCGCAGCCTTTGGCCGAGACCGTCGCGTCGAAGGTCGGCGTGGATGCGAGTCACGTGATCGGCGTGCGAACCGTGGTTCGAGCCGATGGCCGCCTCGACTACCGCCTTCGCGGGTGCGCCACCGAGCCCGACGGCGCCGATACGGTGATCACGTACGATCGCGGAAAGCGTTGCTGGATCAACCGCGAGATCTTCCACCTCCCGCCCTCGGAGCGACTCGATCGCGCGCGCGACCCGCACATGAGACCCGCGTTTGCCGCGGGCGATTCGGACACGGATCTCGCGATGGTCGAGGACGCGACCGAGCTCAAGCTCGTCATCAATCGCAATCGGCCGCTCTTGATGTGCAATGCCTATACGAACAAGCGCGGTCGATGGCTCATCCAACCGATGTTCATCCAGCCGCTCCCTCGGCTCGCGAGCGGATACGCATGTTCGAAGCTCGTCGATCACGCGGGACGTCCCGCGACCGACGAAGACGGCAACGCGATGTCCGATCAGACGGACACGGTCCATTGAAAAGGACGTTTCGCGAAGCGGGCGCGACGCTCACGCTCGTGCGTCGCGGCAAGCATCACGAGCTCATGATCGGTCACGTGCCGATTTTGACGAGCGCGCTGCTCGGGACGGAGCGCGCGTTCGGACGAATCGTTTCGAAGGGCGCGCGGCGCGTCCTCGTCGGCGGGCTCGGATTCGGCTCGACGCTCGCGGGCGTGCTCGAGAAGGCGCCGCGCGCGGAGGTCGTCGTCGTGGAGAAGCTCGAGACGGTCGTGAAGCTCGTGCGCGGAGAGCTCGCGAGCCTCGCGCGCGCATCGCTCGACGATCCGCGCGTCACGCTCGTGCAAGACGACGTGCGCGCGGTGATCGCGCGCGAGCGCGATCTCGATGCGATCCTCCTCGACGTCGACAACGGCCCCGACTGGGCTTCGTTTCGCACGAACGCGCGTCTCTACGATCGCGCGGGCCTCGCGGCCGCGAAGCGCGCGCTGCGAAAAGGCGGAACGTTCGCCGTGTGGAGCGGTTATCCCGCCGATGCGTTTCTCGGTCGCTTGCGTGCGGCCGGCTTCGACGCGTCCGTCGTCGTCTTCGAGGAGCGCGGCAAAGTGCAAGCGCGCGCGTACGTCGGCAAGGTCACAAGAAACCTTGCTTGAGCGCCTGCGTGAGCGCGTTCCGCGCGCGGCCGCCCGATGCGTTCGCCGGCAGCCAACCTTCGTTGATCGTCCAGATGATGATGCCGCCGTAGCCGTTTTGCTTCGAGAACGTGCCTTTGGCGATCGAGCGAAGTCTCGTCGTCGTACGAGATGTATTGCGTGCTCGCGCCGCAGTGCGAATCGTTCACTGCGTTCGTGAGGCTCAAGTAGGGCTCCGCTGCGGTCGTGTCGCGCTTTTGCTCGGTCGTGGTGCTCTGGTCGAACGTGCTTCCGGACGCGAAGAACGCGGCGAGCGGATAGGTGTTGTCGCCGCCGACGATGGTCTGCGACGTGCCGTTCGTCGGCTGACGCGGGCCCGTGATGCCGCCGGTGTAGCAAATCGCGTAAAAGCCCGTGCCCATGCCGAGCTTGGCTTTTGGAATGCCCGCGGTCGCGTAGCGCGTGAGCGTGTCGTCGATCGCGATGGGCGTGCTGCCGCTGATGCCGCTGAGCGGGCGACGAACCACGAGTTCCATCCTTGGCCCGCAAAGGCCGTCGATGGGTAATACGTTTGCACGTTGAAGCGATCGAGCGACTGCGCGAGCGTGACGAAGCGCGCATCGACGGTTTGGTAGTTGCTGTTGATCGCTCCGCCTGGATAGCTGAGGACGATGCTCGGCTGCGCCGCGCGGAGCGCTTGAGCGAGCGAGACGAGATCGTCGAGATTGACGCTGTCTTCCCAATCGAGATCGATGCCGTCGTAGCCGAGCGTCCCGAGCACGTTGACGAGCTTCGTCACGAACGCCGCGCGATTCGCGGAGCTCGACGCCGTCGCGATGTTCCCGCCCGCACCCGCTCCGCCGAGCATCAAAAGCGCCTTCACGTTGTGTGCGTGCGCGGCGGTCGAGAGCGCGATGGCGTCTTGCTGGCCCGTGCCGTTCTGATCGCTGAACGAGAGATCGAGCGTGAGATCGTTTTTCACCGTCAGCGCGGCGAACGCGACGTGCGTGAGCCCGCTCCAGTCGATCTGACGCGATGGGATACGCGTTGATGTCGTAACCCACGTAGTAGCCGAGGACCCACTGCCCCGTGGTCGAGCCGCTGTCCGTCGGCGATGGCGCGTCGCTGCCGGTGTCGGGGTTGACGATCGGTCCATCCGTCGGCGATGCGTCACCGCCGATCGGGCCGTCGGACGTTCCACCATCGGTGGGATTCTCGGGTGAGCTCGAGCACGCGATCGCGAGCGCGGCGAAACCAAATGACCAGCGCGTCATGGAGAACCTCCACCCGCGATGATAGCGAAGTCACCCGCCCTTGAATTGCGCTTTACGCTTCTCGGCGAACGCCGCGATCGCTTCGCCGAGATCGGCCGACGGCAAGAACGCGGAGTTCCACGCGGCGACGAATCGCAGGCCGGCTTCGTCGGCGGACGCGACGCGCTCGTTCATCACTTGCTTGACGCCTTGAACGACGAGCGGAGGGTTGTCGGCGATTTCGCGCGCGAGCGCGCGCGCCGCGTTCCATGCGTCCTCGTGCGTCTCGTGGAGCTCGTTGACGAGCCCGATGCGGAGCGCGCGCTCGGCGTCGATGTCCTTGCCCGTCATCGCGAGCTCGCGCGCGTGTCCCTCGCCGACGATGCGCGAGAGTCGCTGCAGCGTGCCGAGATCGGCGACCATCGCGACGCGCACCTCGCGCACGCTGAAGCGCGCGTTGCGACTCGCGACGCGCACGTCGCACGCGGTGATCACGTCGACGCCGCCGCCGATGCAGTACCCGTGCACCGCGGCGATGACGGGCTTGCGACATCGCGCGATCGCGCTGACGGAGCTTTGCAAGCGAAGGATCATCTCGTGGAGCTTCGTGCGCGCGCCGGCGAGCCCGCCGCTGCCAGCGGTCCGAGCTCGGACATCATCGACGCGAGGTCGAGCCCGAACGTGAAGTGCTTTCCATCCGCGCGGAGCACGACGGCGCGCACGCCCGGGTCTCCGTCGAGCGCGGCGAACGTCTCGGGCAGCTCGCGCCAAAAATCGGGGCCCATCGCGTTGCCTTTTCCGGGCGTGCGCAAGACGACTTCGGCGACGTGATCGGTGGTCTCCGTGAAGAGTGAGCTCGACATCCGCGCATCGTAGTCAATTCCCCTGAAAGGACCATTGCAAGTCGCCATTCGCTGGCGCGCCGTTCCAGGCGTCGATCGTCCCCGAGAGGGTCATCTTCGAGCTCACGCCGATGCGGAGCGTCCCCATGTCGTCCGTCGTGAGCGTGACGGAGTCGCTCCCGAGAGGCAGCGTACACGTCTGGTTCGGCTCGATCATCGCGACGGTGCGCCGGCCGAACGACGTCATCTGCGCCCACAAGAGACACGTGCGGACGCGCACGGTGAACTCGACGAAGCTCTCGGTGCAGTTGGGGGACGCGTCGAGATCGTCGACTTGCACGTCTGCGTCGCTGCCTCCCGTGAAAGCTCCGCGCGGCGACGAGCTGCCAGTCCACGTCACCGTGCCCGCGTGGGACGTCGACTGCCCGCGATCGACGCAGGCGTCATCGGCGCAACCCACGATCAGCGGGACCGCTGCGATCGCCAAGGCGCGCGCGATCACAGGAGCACCTTGAGCCCGATCGAGCCGCCGCTCAGCCAGTCGAATTCGTAGATCGTCGGCGCCGCGGTGAGACAAGCCCACGACGCGAGCGAGGTACTCGAGTCCGGCTTCGCCCATACGCCGAGGCGCACGCATGCGTCTGCTTCGGCTCGCCAGAAGATGCTGTCGGTGTGCATCGTGCCGTTCGAGATGCCGCTCTGCGACGTGACCGTCGCGGCGCTCCACGCGTAGGCCCAACCCCAAGTCGTCGTGAATCCGAACTTGAAAGAGGACGTGAGCGGCACGTCGAGGCCGATCCCGCCGATGCCGAGCATGTCGATCTCGAGCACGTTCAGCGGCCCGTTGCCCATCGCGACGGGCGACTCGCCCGTGACGCCCGCGCTGTCTTGACCATTTAGCGACGACGAAAAGTGGACGCCCCCGTAGTGATAAATCACGTCGTGAAAGTGAAGCTCGCCGTCGACGCCCACGCCGATGCCAGCGGCCCACGACGCAGGCGACTTGAGCCCGGCGAGCCGGCGAGAGACATCGGACCCGAGGAGCGTGAGCGGCACGTGCCACCACTGCGACGTGGTGACTTCGCCGGCCAAGATGCTCGCGTCGTCAGCGCGCGCGGCAGGCGAGGCGAGGAGAAGCGCGAGGCCGAGGGCGATGCGTAGAACGCGGCGCACGATGCACCACGACGATGCACGTCCTGCACCATCCATGGCCTCCGAGGCTTTCCGGGCGAAGCGCGCGCGCACGCCTCCGATTTTCCCGCTCGACGCACAAAGTCTCCCAGTCGATGTCTTGCATGTTTTGCAAGTCTGTCTTGCATGCCTTGCAAGACGACGTTTGCAAGACATACGCTCCGTCGCATGTCCAACCTCGTCGCCAAGAACGCGCGCACTCGCGCCTCGCAGCTGCTCGCCTTCGTCGAACGCCGCAAGCGCGAAATCGCGCGCGCGTTCTACGAGGTCGGCGCTTCGCTGCGCGAGCTGAACGAGAAGAAGCTCTACGCATCGCTCGGGTATGCGTCCTTCGACGCGATGCTCGCCGACCGCGAGGTCATGAGCGGGTTCCAGGCGCGCAAGCTGATCGAGGTCGTTCGCACGTTCGATCGCGACGTGGCCGCGCGGCTCGGCGCGGAGAAGGCGTACGCCCTCGCGCGCTACGTCGATCGCACGAAGGAGGTCGACGACCCGGCGAAGTACGTCCGCGCCGGCTTTCCGCTCGGCGGACACCGCAAGCCCATCGACGCGGTGACCGTTCGCGACATCACGCGCGCGACGCAAGTCGCCGTGCGACGTCAGAAGGGCCAGCACGGCGAGAGCGAGCGTGCGCGCCTCGACGCCGAGTCGGTCGCGCGACGGGCGCGCGCGGCGCTCGGCAAGCGCACGAACCACATGTGCGAAGCGGCCGTCGTCTTTCGTCGCGGCTCGTGGTGGCTGCGCGTGACGCTCCCCGTCGCGACTGCGGGGCACGCGCTGCGTCTTTGATTTCGCGCTAGACTGAATCGATGCGCGGTCATCTGCTCCTCGTGATCGCGTCTTGTGCGGCGTGTCAGCCCACGACGGACAAGCCTCCGCCCATCAAGGACACCGACGCGTCGACGTGGTCTCCGCGCGGCGGCGGGACGACGTGCGGCTTCAACGAGCAAGCGATCGCGCTGCCCGCCGCGCCTGGGACCTCGGGTACGCCGTTCGCGTCGCTCGGCGGCGTGACGGCATGCGCGACGTCGTCGTCGCAGCTCGACTACGGCCTCGCGGACGTCGACGGCGACGGCCTCGCCGATCTCGTCGTCACGCGCGCGTGCGACGACGCTTCCGTCGGCACGAGCATGTGGCTCGTCTACCCGAACACCGGCACGTCGTTCGGCGCGGCGGTGCAATACGCGCTGCCCGCGCTTCCGACGACGCCGAATTGCGTGACGATTGCGCTCGCCGACGCCGACGGCGATTCCAAGCTCGATTTCATCGTCACGTCGTCCTGCGTCGACGCGACCGTCGGTACGACGCAATGGCTCGTGTATCGCAACACCGGCGGCGGGTTCTCGACGGCCGCGCAGTCGTTCGCGCTTCCGGCCGGTGCGGCGCTCCACGCGTTTCCGTCGCTCGAGGTGGACACGCCGACTTGCAACGCCGGAAAGCCCGCGTTCGCGTTCTACGACGTGACCGGCGACTTCGTCCCGGATTCCGTCGTCACGACGGCTTGCGACGATGTCTCCGTCGGCGCCACGCACTGGCGCGTGTATCCCGGCACGGGCACCGGCGTCGGCGCACCCATCGCGTTCACGCTGCCGGGCGGAGCGGTGTTCGCGCGCCCGCTCGGCGGCGACATCGCGTGCTCGAACACCGGGTTCTCGTCACCGCGCTACGCGGTGATCGACTTCGACGGCGACCGCAAGCTCGACCTCGTCGTGACGAAGAGTTGCACCGACGCGAACGCGGGCGCCACGAATTGGTCCGTCTACGCGAACACTGGAGCCGCCTTCGCCGTGCCCCCGACGTACGTTCCGCTTCCGAGCGCTCCGGGACAACCCGCAGGCGCGTTCGACGCGATCGTGGGCTCGACGTCTTGCGGCGCCGGGAGCTCGACGGCGTCGCTCACGCACTCGCTCGTCGACGTCGACGGCGACTTGAAGCCCGACATGGTCGTCACCGAGGCGTGCAACGACACGCAGACCGGCGTCGTCTATTGGCTCGTGTTCCCGAACACCGGCGCCACGTTCGACGCGCCGGCGGCGTACGGCATTCCCGCGCTCCTCGGCGCGACATCGTCGCACCCCATTGGCCTCTCGGGCGCGCTGTCTTGCAGCGCACCTGCCACACCGGCTTACGAGAGCGCGCACGTGCTCGGGCTCGAGCTCGACGTCGTCGAGACGCAAGCGTGCTCGGACGCGACGCTTGGCGTGTCGCGCTGGCTCGCCATGCGGGCGCACTGCGGAAACTGAGCACCCGGAAGTTTTCCCGGGCGACGGGGAAATTTCCGATGTGCGCGTCGACCGCGCTTCGTGCGGGATGCGCGGCCGCGTTGGCACGACGACTGTATACGAAGCAGCCTCGTGAAGCGTGCGCGACTACTACCTCCGACCTGCGCTCTCGTCGTGCTCGCGTTCGGCGGAGCCGCGCGGGCAGCGGACCACGACGTCTTGCAACCAGTCGGAGCGCACGGGGAGATCTCGCTGACGACGTCGTGGCATCGCGTGACGCCGTCGGGGACGTTCGCGTTTTCGAGCCAGTCGGGTGCGCTGCTCGGGACGTTCGACAATCATCGGCTCGGCCCCGCGCTCGACGCGTTCTCTCCTCTCGAGCTCGGAATCCGCGGGTTCATCTCCGACGATCTCTACATCGGCGCGCAGGCCGGCATTGGCATCCTCATCGTGCCTCAGGTGACGGGAGACCCAGCCGCCTCGGGGGACGCGGGGGGCGCCATCGATCTCGGCGGCGTGTTCGGCATGCGCATCCCGCTTCCGCACTCGACGCGATGGCGGATCTTGCTCGAGACGCGCGCGGGATTGCGCAACGCGAGCATCACCGTCTTGCACCCCGAGCCGACGCACATCGCGCGTCGCGGCGACGTCATGAACGAATGCTCGTCGAGGCGCGCGCCGAGCTCGACTGCTGGCTCACGCCGCATTACGAGTGAGCGTGTACGCCGGGACCAACCTCGCACGACCTGGCGAGCCGGCGCTCGGGCTGATGGTCGCGGCCGTGCTCGAACGCAAGATCACTTCACGAACCACAGCACCGTAGCCGCGACGAGCGCAACGAGGCCGACGGCGAACGTCGCGGTGGATGCATTCGCGACGCGTCTTGCGTCGTCGTTCGCCATGATGCTTTGCGGTTCGCACGGGATCAGCGTGCACGTCGTGTTCGAGTGTTCGTCGATCGCGCGAACGCCGAGACCCGTGCCCACGCCGAGACTGACGATGCCGGCCGATGCGAGGATCAATGCAGCCGTGCGCCGCGTCGTCAGATGAAACTTCGTCGACTGCGGCTCGTCGCTCAGCGCGTGCGTCGAGAGCGGCGCGAGCGGCTTCGGCGCATCCGCGAGCGGCGTGATGACGATGCGCTGCACGTCGGCGTCTCGCCCGACGGAGACGACGAGCGTGCGCTGCGTCTTGTCGGGCGCAGAAACGGTGAGGTGACGTTCGCCCGGATCCATCGGCACCGGCGATCCCCACACGGCGCGCCCGATGGATGTGCCGTCGCAGTCGATGCGTAGACCTGGCACGTCCGTGCTCGGACCGACGACGACGACGAGCTTCGAGACATGCGGCGCGATGGCAGCGAGGTGCTGCTCGGCGAGCGCGATGCGATCCTCGCGGTGATCGCGCACTGCAAGACCGCGTGCCTCGCGAAACTCGCCCATCGCGCTCGCGAGCTTTCCTTCGAGCTCGTGACACACGGCGAGGTTGAGCAGCGTGCCCGGAAGTGGAACGAGCCTTTGACTCTCTTCGAGCTTGCGACATCCATCCGCGACTTTTCCGGAAGACATGAGCGACTTGCCTTCGTCGAAGAGCGACGACGCGAGCGCGCGCTGTTCGTCCGTCGGCTCTGCGCGCGCAGCGTGCGACCACGTCGCGCATGCTCCGCCGATGATGATCGCGATGGCCACCCCGCGCATGAAGCGACGATGCCAGTGACGCCATGCGCGGTCAACGACCGTGATAGTGTGATTCGCGCCGAGTTGGGGAGTGGTCGCGCGGCTCGCGATCGGCGCTGGCGTGATTCCGTTCGCTGCCATTGGAGGTGTCGTCGCGTGCGCGCAACTCGCGGGCATCGGCGATGATCCGCCAACGAAGCTCGCGTGCGGCTCGCTCCTCGGTGATGGCGGCTGTCAGTCGTGCGGCGTGTCGTCTTGTTGTGTCGAGATGGAGTCGTGCGCGAGCTCGCCGGCGTGCAACGTGCTCCAAGGCTGTCTCACGGCGTGCAACGGAGATCCCGGCTGCCGCGCGCAATGCACGATCGACCATCCGTTGTCCGCCAATGCAGCTTGGGACTCGCTCACGGCGTGTTTGGCATCGAATTGCAACACCGCTTGCGGACCCGTTTGCGGTTGGATGGGAGACTTCACCTCGCCCGACGCCGCGAGCGCATGCAAGGAGTGTGTAATCGCCAAGGCGTGTGAGCCGATGGCTGGGTGCCTTGCGGATCCCTCGTGCGTCGCCATCGCGACCTGCATCAACAACGCACCCAATCAGGACACCAGCGAGGCCTGCCAGGCGCTGTCGGACGGTGGCGGCTTCAACGCTGCGGCGAACCAAATCACGTCCGTGTGCGAGAACGAGTGCGAGGTCTACAGCGATTGGACGTGTGTCGGCCACGTCTCCGCGCCGAGAGCCAAGTCGGCTTCCTCCGCCGTGACGGTTCGTCTCTTGGACTTGAACTCCAAGGCGCCCGTACCGAACGTGACCGTCAAGCTGTGCAATCCGACGGACGGCGACTGTTCGAAACCGACTGACACGCAGCCAACCGACACGAATGGGAGCGCAACGGTGACGGCCAAGGCCTTTGGCGGCGTCGGAGGTTCCATCTCGAGCGGCTACATCGATCTCGCGAGCGATGCCGGAAGCATCTATCCGCAACTCTTCTATTGGTCGTTCAACATCAGCGAACCCGTGGCGACGTTCGGCGGAATCTTGGTGCAAACACCGAGCGACATTTCGACGGAGGTCGTCAAGTTCGTGGGCGATGCGGGCCTCGACCCGGCTCGCGGCATCGTGATCGTGACCGCATACGATTGTCGAAACTCGTACGGAAAGGACGTCGTCGTCACGCTCTCGAGCGCCGACAGCGCGACCAAGCTGTTCTATTTCGTCAAGGGCGCGCCCGACACCACAGCGACGAGCACCGACGAAAGCGGCATCGCCGTCTTTCTCAACGTACCCACCAACGTCCCATCCTCGCTCACGGTCACGCCCAACGGTCTCGGTCGTCCTTCGAGCGAGATCGGATTCATCGTTCGACCCAGCACGATCTCATACGTGTACGCGCCCCCGACTCCGCAGTGATATCGTCGCGACGTGGAAGGGGGACGCGTCGCCGCCGCGCTCGTCGCAACGCTCGCCGTCATCGGGGGCGCGATCGCTTGCACGCAGATCGTCGGCATCGGTGACGATCCGCCGACGAAGCTCGCGTGCGGCTCGGTCCTCGGCGATGGCGGTTGTCAGTCGTGCGGCGTCTCGTCGTGTTGTCTCGAGATGGAGGCGTGCGCGAAGTCGTCATCGTGCCGCGCCACCGAAACCTGTTGGGCGTCGTGCAACGGCGACGCCGCGTGTCGCGCGAAATGCACGCTCGATCATCCCTTCTCGAACGATCCCGCGCTCCCTGCGCTCACGGCATGCTTGGCTTCGCATTGCGACGACGCATGTGGGCCCGCGTGCGGCTGGATCGCGGACGTCGTCGGGCCCGACGCCGCCGTCGCTTGTCGGCAGTGTGCGATCGGAAAAGTGTGTCAACCGATCGACCAATGCTGGACATCACCCGAGTGCGCCGCTGTCGCGTACTGCGTCAACGCGTCGGTCACGCCCGATGTTTTCCATGCGTGCCAAGCTCCACTTGGCGACTCCGGAGCATGGACTTCGGTCGGTGCGCAGATCTTGGGCAGCTGCGCGACGGATTGCGTCGTTCAACGCGATTGGACCTGCGTCGGACACGTCACGTGGCCGCTCGCGCAGACCGCCTCGATTGCGACGACCGTTCACGTGGCGGACCAGCTCACGGCCACCCCAGTGCCGAACGTGACCATAAGATCATGCGCTCCGATTGACTCGAATTGTCAGGTGGCAGAAGACACGCAGACAACGGATTCGAATGGCACGGCGATCTTGACGGTGCCGGTCAATGGAGGAGCTAGCAACCGCGGACCTGTTGGCTACTTCGATCTTCAGAACGACGCGGGCTTTTTTCCGGAGATCTACTCGTGGTCGTTTCCGTTGAGCGAGCCTGCGATGACTTTCAACATCGGCACGGCGACGTATGGGGAGATCGAGCTCCTCGCCGCGTCTCTACTCTCGAGTGGCGGGATCGACAGCACGCGAGGCCACGCGGTGCTTCTTGCGCTCGACTGCCGCAGTGACAGCGCAGCTGACGTTCAATTCAACGTCGATCTCGCCGACTCGAACACATCCATTTTCTACAGCGGGAGCACCGGCATCAGCAAGACGGCGGATCGAACGAGCACGGCCGGTTACGCGCTCGCGTTCAACATCCCGCCGGGAGATGCGACGCTCACGGCAACGCCCGTCGGGCTTGGCGTTCCTTCGAGCAGAGTGAACTTCATCGTCCGCGCTGGAACGGTCACGTTCGTCGTTGCTCCTCCGACGCCATGATCAATAAGGATCACCCAGCGGATCCGCCGATCGCGTTGGGCGCGCTGACGGCGCGGCGCTCGCGGACATCGGTGGCTTCGCCGTCGCGCTCGTCGGGCGCGTCGCGAGCGCGACGTGCGCCGACATAGCACCAAGCGTCGTCGTTGCGACGGGCGCTTCGGTCGTCGTCGTCGGAGTCGTCGGCTTCGGGTCGGCGGTGATCGCGACGAAGCTCGAGGTGGCCTCCGCGCTCGCCGCGACGTGCCGCGCATCGATCTCGTGCGGCGCGCGCACCTTCAGCCATAAGGCGACGCCAACGAGCGCCGTCGCGATCGCGACAAGCACATACGCGACGCGCCGCTTCGGCGGCGGAGGCGTGTTCCACGACACCGAGAGCGTCGATGCGCCTTCGAGCGTCGAGAGCTTCGGCTGCGACGGCGTCGGCGCGCTCGCGCGCGGCGATGACACGTTCGGTCGCGCGAGCTCGATGTCGAGCGCTGCCGCGAGCGCGACGACTTGCTCTTGCGCCGACGCGAAGCGCTTCTCGGGATCGCGCGCGCACGCGCGTGCGAACCACTCGTCGAAGCGCGGACCGAGCGTGCTCCCGCGAGCGGACGCAGGAACCATCGGCTCGTAGAGGATTTGCGTCACGAGCTGCGGGAGCGAGCCGTCCTTCCAATACGACTTGCCGACGAGCAATCGAAACGCGATGAGCCCGAGCGCGAAGAGATCGGTCTTCGCGGTCGGCGCAGCCGCCGATGGATCCGCTTGCTCGGGCGCCATGTAGAGCGGCGTGCCGAGCACTTGTCCCGAGCGCGTCTTCTGTCCGTCCGAGACGACCTTGGCGATCCCGAAGTCGAGGATCTTCACGAGCGGCGTGCCGTCTTCGCGATGCGTGAGAAAAATGTTCTCGGGTTTGAGATCGCGATGAACGATGCCGAGCTCGTGAGCGCGTACGAGCGCGCGCGCGACTTGATCGAGCCACACGACGACGTCCGATGGCGAAGCCGGGCCGCCCGCCGTCGCCGCTTCGAGGTCCGCGCCTTCGAGCAGCTCCATGACGAGGAACGGCGCGCCATCGAGCTCGGGCGCGACGTCCGCGTCGGTGACGCGCACCACGTGATCGCTCTTGATGCGCGAGCTCGCGCGCGCCTCGCGCTTGAATCGCTCGACGGCATCGTGACCGACGGCAGTCCCCGCGATCACTTTCAACGCGAGGCGTTGCCCCGTGTGAACGTGCTCGACTTCGTACACCGCGCCCATCCCGCCTTTGCCGACGAGCCGAACGGGACGGTAGCGTCCCGCGAGCATGGCCGGGAGAGTGTCCACGCTACGAGCGTAGGTGATACTCAAGAGATCGATCGTGAAAATCGGCAAAGCCCATCAACTCACCGCCTTCGTGTTCGTTCTCGCGTGCATCTTCGCGTGTAGGGCGCCATCGCCCACGAACGGCGACGCGGGCGCGAGCGGCGACCCGCCGAGCGTGTGCACGAAGCTCGGCGCGACATGCACCGTGTCGCCCGGAAAGCTCGGCACGTGCGTCGAAGTCGAGCAGACGAGCGGCCCCGCGGCGTTCGTGTGTCAGTCGCAGCACTGAGCGCTCAGAACGAGCCGCGCAGGAGCGGCAGCGAGAACGTTCGCAAACCGTTTCCGGCGGGGCGAAGCTCCATCCACGAGGGTTGCTTCGGCTGGGCGCGGCGCGCGGCGCACTTGTACGTCGCGATGATGGCGGGTTGCGTGAGCACGTTGCTTCTCGCGTGCACGGCGGGAGCGATCAACGCGGCGGCGACGACAAGCGGAACGAATCGAAGGGTGAACATGGAGCCAACGTAGAGGCGTCCCCGTCGCTCTCGCCCGTGCCGAAAGTCATGGTTTGAAGAAAAAAGTCACTTGGCGAGCTCGTACGCACCGATGTCGTACGCGCTGCCTTGCGGTCGCGCGTTGCCGTCGAAGTCCGTCGTGACCGTCGCGACCGTCTTGCCGTGATCGATCGCCGGGCTCTGCGCTTGAAGATGGAAGTCGTGCGTGCTCGGCGCGACGAGGAGCGGATCGCTCGCGACGCCCGACGTGAGGAAGCTCGGAGCCGCGCCCGCGCCGAAGAGCAAATTGTTCGAGCCCGTGATGCCCGTCGTGTCGCCGGAGAAATACGCTTCGCTGCTCGTCTGGAGGATCAAGTTGTTCGACATGTCGATGCCGACCGGGCCCGTCGCGTGCGCGATCGCGCCCGCCGCGCTCGTTCCGCGCGAGCCGCAGTCGTAGAGCGTGTTGTTCCAGAGCTGCACGTTGCCGCTGCCCGGCGAGCCTTGGTTCGTGATGTTCGCGACGTAGATGCACGCGTAATCGGATGAACCGTCGGCGGGATCGGGCCCGTTGCCGACGTCGTAGATGACGTTGTCGTACGCGACGACCGCGCCTTGCGAAGGATCGACGCTCGCGAAGTTGAGACCGTCGCACGTCGTGCCGTGGATCAAGTTGTCGTGCACGACGAGATCGAACTCGTTCGGCCCGGATGAATCGTGGAACTGAATCGCGCGACACGTCTTGCCGTCGCGCACGTCGTTCCATCCGAGCTCGATGTGATCCGAGCCGAAGTAGATGCCGTGATAATATTTCGTGATCGAGCTCACGTTCGCCGCGGCGTCGTGCACGACGTTGCCGAACACTTTGAGCCCTGGCGTCGTGTCGCCGTCGCCGCCCGTCACGCAGCCGCTCAAGCCCGTGCCGTTCGGACACGAGATGTCGTTGCCGACGAGCCGCCAACCCGCGGCGCCGCCTTCGAGATCGATGGCTTCGACTGCCCGCGCAGCGTGAGCTGCGAGATGACCCAGTAGTCGAACGTACCGGTGATCGCGGGCGTGAGGATGCCGCGCTCGACTCCGCTCTCGACGCCGATCGTGACCTTCGCGCCGGGATACGCGATGAGCGCCTTCGGCGCAGCGGCCGTTCCGGAGTTTGCGGAGTCGTTCGCGTCCATCGAGAGGCACGCGTTGAAGTTGTCGAGCGTCGTTTGCGAGACTTGATCGCCCGAGCTCGTTCCGAGGTATGCGATGTCTCCGACCGCGAGCGAGTTCTTCGCTTTCGGAATCGTCTGCCACGGCGTGCCGAAGCTTCCGTTCGCGCCGTTCGAGCCGCCGCTCGTGACGAAGTAGATGTTGCCCGCGCGCACTGTAAAGGGAAGCGCGTTCGAGTCGCCCTTGTTCGCGACGTGAACGACGATGTCGCCCGTCTGCGCCGCGCTTCCGAGTTGGAAGGTGATCTTCGTGTTCGTCCAAATCGGATAGTTGTCCGCTGCGCCGCCGCCGATCGTCACGGTGCTCGCGGCTTGCGTCGCGCCGAAGCCGTTGCCCCAAATCGTGACGAACGCGCCTTTTCCGTTCTGCCCGCCCGTGTTCGGTCCGCTCGGCAAATCGGAGAAGAAGAGTCGGAGGCCCGCGATGGGTGCAGGTCCAGAATCGCCTCCGGACGAGTCGACTCCACCGTCGCCGATGCTGCCATCGCCGATGCTCCCGTCCGTGCCGCCATCGGAGTTGTTCTGACCGCCACCGCTGCACGCGACCACGAGCACGACTCCGATGACCGCATGATGAACGCGCATGGGCTCATAGTACGCTGCGATCGCCGTGAAGCGTCTTTGCGTTTGCATCTTGCTCGCGACCGCGTGTCGCACGAAGGCGCCACCACCGATCGCCGTGGTCGCGAGCGCAAGCGCGAGCGCGAGCGCGAGCGCGACGATCGCATTGCGTCCGCCCGGCGTCGTGATCGATCACGTCGCGGCGGCAACTGGCGCTTACGTCGGATCGCCCAGCATCGCCGTTCTCCCGGATGGATCGTACGTCGCGTCACACGATTACTTCGGACCCGCGACGAAGAACGACGAGAGCGTGATCTTCGGCTCGAGCGATCGCGGCGAGCATTGGTCCAAGCTCGCGGACGTCCAAGGGCAGTGGTGGTCGACGCTCTTCGTCCACGACAAGCGACTTTATTTTTTCGGTACGAGCAAACGCTTCGGTCACATCATCCTTCGCCGCTCCGATGACGGCGGTCGCACGTGGACGCCGCCCGCGCAGCTGACGAGCGACACCGGCTATCACTGCGCTCCCGTGCCGATCGCGATCGCGAACGGGCGACTGTGGCGCGCATTCGAAGACACGCGCAGAGACGGCGAAGAGCGCGGCTTCAAAGCGTTCGTGATCTCGGCGCCGGCGAACGCCGATCTCATGAACGCGGCGAGCTGGACCATCTCGAGCGGCGTGCGTCCGGAGCAATCGTGGCTCGGCGGCGAATTCGAAAATTGGCTCGAAGGGAACGCGGTCGTCGACCCGAACAACCGGATCGTCGATGTGCTGCGCGTGAACTCGCGGGGCAACACGGAGCACGCCGCGATCGTTTCAATCACGAGCGATGGCGCCGATGCGCGCTTCGATCCAGTGAAGGACTTCGTCAACCTTCCCGGCGGCAGCAAGAAGTTCACGATTCGCTTCGACCCGCAGAGTCATCTCTATTGGACGCTCGCGAACGCGGTGCCGCAGCCGCACACCGGCAATCACACCGACAAGATTCGCAACACGCTCACGCTCGAGAGCTCGCCTGATCTCGCGGCGTGGACGGAGCGCGCCGTCGTGCTCCACCACGACGACCGCGCGACGCACGGGTTCCACTACGTCGATTGGCTCTTCGACGGCGACGACATCATCGCCGTCTCACGCACCGCCTACGACGACGAGGCGTCGGGCGCGCACTCGGCTCACGACGCGAACTACCTCACGTTCCACCGCGTGACCCGCTTCCGCGATTCGAAGAGCGTGTCGCCGAGCATCGCGTCCGCTTGGGAGAACGCCGACATCGCGATCTCGGGCGACTTCGCGATGGACACGCTCGACGAAGGAAAGCGCGCTTTCACGAATCGCGCATACGTTTGGAGCAGCGTGCCCGCGCGTCTTCGCGGCGCGAGCTTCACGCGCATCGCGGGCGGCGAATCGCCCGTGCTCCGCGTGCGCGCCAAGCGCAGGGCGATGCTCACCATCGCGACGAGCGCCGGCGTCGCGGGTTGGGACGCCGAGGGATCGCGCCTCGTCTACGACGACGCGAAGCACAGCGAGATGATCGTCCTCACGAAGCAGCTCGCCGCCGGCGAAGAGGTGACGCTCCCGAAGGGCGCATGGTCGTCGGCAATCGTGATAACAAAATGATCATGGATCACCACACGAGCTCGCCGTTTGAAGCGCTCATCGAAGGAGGCCCGTTCGTCGTCGCGCAATTCGTCTTCATCGTCATCGCGGGCGCGCTCCAAATCGCGTGGTTGATGCGCGACGCCAGTCGCCGCGTGAACGTCGTCGCACTCGGCGAGCAATTGAAGAAGCTCATCGCCGCGAACAATCCGGAGAGGGCCGTCAAGCTTTGCATGGCCAACAGCGGCCCATCGACGCGCTTGGCGCTAGTCGGCTTGAACGCGCGCATCGGCGGAGCGAGCGCGCGCGACGCGATGCGCGAGGCGCTCCCGCAAATGCTCCGAGAGGCGCGCGCGGGTCTCCTTCCCGTGTTGGCGATTGGCGTGGGCGCCGTCGTCGAGGGGTTGGTGCTCGTGATGGAGGAGCCGGACCATCTCGCGCTCGTCGGAGGCTCGGTGGCTCTCGTGACCGTCCTGGTGATGGCGAACGGCGTGCGTTGGGGAGGCTGGCAACGCGACCTCGGATACATCTACGAAGTCGTCGGCAAGGCCTAGTGCGCGAGGAGTTGCTCTGCGGCGCGTCGCGCGCCGCCCAAAATCGGGCGGCCGTGGCCTGCGAGAAGATTTTCGTACTCGGTTCCCGCCGCGTGAAGCCGTCGCAGCGACGCGAGCGCCGCGTCGAGATCGTCGGCGAAATCCGGATGCGGAAGACACATGCGCTGAACGAGCGTGAGCGGCGGCACGGCGGCGAGCAGCGTGTCGCCCGAGAGAAGGCTCGACGTGCCCGCGTGACGAAAGAGCACCGAGCCCGCCGTGTGACCGGGCGCGTGATGCACCTCGAGGCTTCCGACGCTCTCGCCGTCTTCGAGGACGCGATCGATCGGCACGCGCGTGCGCGTTCGATTCTCGATCATCGCGAATGCGCGCGCGATCGGATCGCGCGTCGTGGGCTCGAGCCGCGGAGCCTTCGCGCGACCGCTCAGCACCTCGGCGTCCTCTCGATGCGCGACGATGCGTAGCCCGAACGCGCGGCGCAGGAACGCGGCGTTTCCCGCGTGATCGGAGTGCCGGTGCGTGAGGAGCACGCCCGTGAAATCGCGCGGCGCAAACCCGGTCGAGCGAAGCCCTGCGAGCACGGTGAGTCGCTCGACGGGATGTCCCGTGTCGATCATCCAGCGATCGCCGGGTCCGCCGTCGAGCACCCACACGTTCGACACGACGAGCCCGCGCAACCGATGGAGAGGACCGATGACGTGACGCGGCTTCACGTCGGGCAGATTAGCAGGCGAGTCGAAGAGTCACGCGCCCGTTGGATTCAAGCTCGCGTCGAACGTGCTGAAGACGACGCTCGAGTGATACCGCTGCGCATGCGGATGAAACGGTTTGTGACCGGGCTCGGGCGGAGGCGCGATGCTCGGCGATTTCGTGCGGCCGTCGAAATCCGTCGCGCGCGCGATGAGCACCGCGCACGGCGCGTGGTGAAGCGCTTGCTCCGCAATCGATCCGAGCACGAGCTTCGCGACGCCTTTGCGCGCGTGCGTCCCGAGGAGCAACAAGTCGGCGTCGTTGTCGACGGCGAGCTGCACGATCTCTTCGGCGGGATCGCCGATCGCGACCTCCAAATGGATCTGCGCGCAGATCGGATTGTCGCGTCCCGCTTTCTCGACCACCCACGCGTGCAAGCGCGCGAGCGCCGAGTCGATCGCGCTGCTCTCGGCCGACTCCGCGCGCAGCGCGCCTCGTCCGACGACGTGACACAAATGGAGCGACGCATCCGGACGCGACCGGAGCAGCGTCTCGGCGTTTTCCCAAACTGGATCGGCTGTCGAATCCCACGCGACACCCGCGACGATGATGAGCTTTTTTGTTTCAGACATTGGATTCTCCATTCAGTCGCTCGAGCAATTTGGGCTGGTAAACACAAAGCGGATCCTCGGCGAGCGGATCGCCCGTCGCGGCGTACGCGCGGGCGCGCGATCCGCCGCACACGAAGCGAAACTCGCAATGGCCGCAGCGACCGTGGAAATGGTTGGCGTCGCGCAGCGAGCGAAACAAAGTCGACTCGCGATAAAGACGGAGCGGGTTCTCGAGCTTCACGTTCCCGACGGAGAGCGGCAAGAATCCGGACGGGCTCACCGATCCGTCGTGCGAGATGAACATCACGCCGTTGCCGTCGCGCATTCCGGCGCCGTGACCGCGTTGCTGCGAGACGCGCCGAAAGTGCGGGGCCTCCGTCGTCGTGATGACGGGACCAGGCTCGAGCGCGCGCGTCGCGAGCCACGTGAGGAGATCCTCGGTTTCGCGCGCGGAGATCGGCTCGAGCACGGTGCCACGACCGACGGTGACGAGGAAGAACAGGCTCCAGCGATTGGCGCCGAGCGAGCGCACGAGCGCGTCGATTGCCGGAAGATCATCGAGCGTCTCGCGACTCACGAGCGTGTTCACTTGAAACGGCAATCCGATTTGCGCGGCGTGCTTCGCGGCGACCATCGTCCGATCGAAACAACCGGGCACGCCGCGCAGCGCGTCGTGCTTTGCGCTCGTCGAACCGTCGATGCTGAGCGAGATCGCTTCGACCCCGGCATCCTTCAAATGATCGAGCGCCGCTTCCGTGAGCAGCGGCGTCGCGCTCGGCGACACCGAGACGTGCAGCCCGAGCTCGCGCGCGTGCGCGATGAGCTCGAACAAGTCGGCGCGCTTCAGCGGGTCACCGCCCGTCAAGATGACGTGCAGCGGACCGCTCGAGGCGAGCTGGTCGAGGAGCTTCAACCCGCGACGCGTGTCGAGCTCCGCAGGATCTGCATGCGGCGCAGCTGTTGCGCGGCAATGAACGCACGCCAAGTCGCATGCGCGCGTGATCTCCCAATAAACCCGAAGCGGCGCGTCTTCGAACACCAGTCGATGAGTCATGAAAAGGTTGCATCGCAACAGCGATGCCAACCCTCAGTGGACTTGGCAGGTGCCGTTGTCGCAATACGCGGTGACGGTAGGGCACGCGATGTTGCTGCAGGCCGTGCCTTTGCAAGCCGCTTGGTATTGTTGCAACGCCTTTTGGTAATCCGCTTCGTCGCTCTGGTTGATCGCGCGCGTGTCGCAGAGCGGGCACTCGCAAGTGGTCGCGACGGCGATCGGAATGCAATCGGTGTTTGCGCCGCAGTTGTGGTTGTAGATCGACCAATCGAGCGTCGGAGACGAGCTCCCGCACGCTGCGAAGATCACGGCGGCGAGGACGAGGACGATGAGGCTCCTACGCACGCCACCAGCGTATCAGTCCGCGCCGTAGAGCGTCGACATCGCGTGCGCGTGCTCGCGCTTGGCGACATCGGGCGCGACGGGCGCCACCGTGGTCACGGGTGCGCCGGGCGGTGACGTCGGAGGTTTGCGTTGGAGCCCGCCGGAGCCCGAACCGACTTTGTCGGTGTCGTGCGCGCGGCGGATCGCTTCGATCGCATCGGCCGCTTGCTGGGCTTCCTTCGCGCCGCGATCGACGCCGTCGTCGCGGCTCTTCGCGATCGCGTCCTCGTCGACCGTCGCGTGCGCGCCGAAGAAGAAGTGTTCGTCGTGCGATGCGCCGTCGCTCCCGACCCATCGCAACGTCGCGTCGGCGAGCTCGACGGACGCACCATCGCGACGACCATGCGCACGCAGCTTGATGAACACGTCGCGGTGCGAGCCGAGGCTCACGTCGCCCAAGTACACTTGCACGCTCCCATTTCCGAGCGGCGACATCGGCAGGCCGATCACGCCTTCGACGGTCACGCCGGGCCCGGGCGAGATCACGAGCGTCGCGCTGCGCGCGGACACGCGGCTGATGCGCGAGAGCTCGTCGCCGAGGTAGCTCGCGATCTTCGACGAGTCATCGATGTACTTGAATCGGCCGCCGGCGGTCTGCGCGAGATCGCCCATGAGGATCTCGTCGTAATCGACGCCGAGCCCCATCGCCGAGATGCTGATGCCGCTCGCTTGCGCTTGCTGCGCGAGCGTGCGGAGCTGCGATGCGTCGTTGGGGACGCCGTCGCTCACGAGCACGACGCGATTGACGCGCGACGCGTCGTAGAGCGAGCGCACCTCTTGGATCGCGGTGCGCAATCCGTCGGCCATCGCGGTCGTTCCTTGCGCGCGGATCGCGGAGACCGCGGCGCGCAGCGGCGCAAAGTCGGTGTCTTCCGTCACGCGCGTCGGCGGCACGATGACTTGCACCGTCGAGTCGAACGTCACGAGCGAGAAACCATCTCCGGGCTTGAGGCTCGCGAGAACGGACAGCGCCGCCTTGCGCGCGTCTTCGATCGCCTTGCCCTCCATCGAGCCCGACGTGTCCAAGCACAACGCGACGTTGAGCGCCGGCCGCGGCGTGTTCGCGTCGACGCGCGAATCGATCGTGAGCCTCGCCGTGACGACCGAGTCGCGAAGCGCGGGCACCATCTTCGTCGCGAGCGCGCCGTCGATGTGCGGCCCCGGAAGCGCGGCCGCGACGATCGCATGCGCGACGTTCGGCGTTGCCGTGTCGGCGTGGGTGCACGCCGCTCCGCCGACGGCGAGCGCCGCGAGGAGAAAGAGAAAAGATTTTCGCATGGCGCTGGATACGAGCGCCGTGATCAAAAGATCTGGATCACCCGAGCGCTTAGTTCTCGACGCACTTGCCCGGAACGTCCGGGATCTTGTTCGCTTCGCACGTCCAGCCCTTCGGGCACTTGTGCGGGTTGGTCGTGAAGCCGCCGCACTTGATGTCTTCCGGCGCGACCATCGTGCATTTGTTCGTGCCCGTGTTGCACTCGGCGACGTGCGTGTCGTCGATCACGTAGAGCGGGCACATGATCTGCTCGTTGCAGACGTGACCAGCCTCGTAGCCCTTCACCTTGTGCTTGTTGACGGCGACGTTCCAGCCGTTCGGGCAGCAACCACCCTTCGAGATCGCGACGCAGTCGCTGTCGACCTTGCACGCGTAGACGCCCGACTTGAGGTCCTCGTCCGATTGGCTCACGTCATCCGCCGAGCTGCAACCGATGGCCGTGAAAGTCGAAACAAGCGCAAATGCCGAGAAGTATTTGATGATTTGCATGGTTCCCTACAGGTGAGTGGATGTAGGCACATGAATGCTTAGGTAAGTGCAAGCTGAAAAGTTACACGACGGGCGACCGCGCGCGATTTGAGGTAGAGGAATCGCGCGGAGGCTTGGCTTCAATGTCGCGTTGGTTTCTTTTTTCTCCCATCGTTCTTGCTGCGGTCGTCGGCGCGGGTTGCTTCTCGGCCTCGACCGACACGCCCGATGCAGCTCCGACCCAGTTGCCGTGCGACGTCGCGCAGGCGCTCTCGGTTTGTCAGGCGTGTCACGGCCCGACGCTCGCTGCGTCTGCGCCTTTCACGTTGGTCTCGTACGGCGACCTCACGCAGGTGTCGCCGCAGTATCCGGATCAAACCGTCGCGCAGCGCGTCGTCGCGCGCATGGGCGATCCGACTTGGCCGATGCCGCCGAATCCACTCGATCCGTCGCCGCAGTCGGACATCGACACGATCCAAGCGTGGATCGATGCGGGCTACCCCGGTGGCACTTGTGATCCTCCGCCCGGCGGAACGAATCCGTTCGACACACCGTCGACGTGCACGAAGGGCATGAGCACGATCACGTTCGGAAGCCAGCTCATGTACCCGGGCGAGCCGTGCGTCTCGTGCCACAAACAATACGGCGGTCCGTTTTTGTCGATCGCGGGCACGGTCTATCCGACCGCGCACGAGCCCAACGACTGCAACGGCTCCAACATCCCGAGCGCGAGCATCATCATCACCGACGCGAACGGCAAAGTGATCACGCTCCACCCGAACGGCGCGGGAAGCTTCTACTCGCAAACGTCCTTCGCGCCGCCGTACACGGTGCAGCTCACCTACCAAGGTCGCGAGCGCGACATGACCGGTCTCATCACGCAGCCCACCGACGGCGATTGCAACAACTGCCACACCGCGGATGGAACGAACGGCGCGCCTGGCCGCATCATGCTGCCTTGATCGCGATCACTGCTTCGTGAACGTCGCGCCGCAGTAGAGGTTGATGTTCGTCGTCTCGCTCGGCGCGTATTGCGCGGCGCACGTGGAGTCGATCGTGTGCATCGTGCCGTCGTCGTTGAACGTGTACGTGAAGGTCAACGTCGACGCGGTCTCCGGCATGGTCGACTCGATGCCGCACGTGTCGGTCATCGTCTGCGCCTTCGTTGCGTAGAGCGTGATCGACGTGCCGTCGATGACGGCATTTCCATCGTAGCGAATGAGCGTGGTGTTCGTGCAGTTCGAGAGGCCGCCGGAATACGCGTTCGAGTACGACGCCGTGCCGTTCGCATCGAAGGTCCAGCTCGTCTCCGACCCGGGATCGAATCCATCCATGTAGCTCCACGTGCCAACGAAGCTCGGAGGCACGCTCCCCGCGGGGACGTTGCTGCCACCGGTCATCGGCTGCCCGCTCTTCGGAGGCGCGCTCTCGCTCACGCACGCGCCGAGCTCGCTCGCGCAATTCGATTGGAGACACGCCGCGTCTTGGCAGGCGTTCGTCTGGTAACACGTCGCGAGGTTCGTCACCGCGGTCTGCGCGTCTTGGGTTCCTTGCTTCATGCACGCATCGACGCACGCGTCGTCCGAGCAACTCTGCTTCTGAACGCAGGTGAGAATGCCGAGACACGTCGTTCCTTGCGGCGCGGCGGCAGGGCCGGCATCGGCGGTCGGATTCGTGGTCGGCGAGTCGGGCGAGCTGCCGAGGCAGGCAACCGTGAAAGGGGCGAACAAGGCGAGAAGGGTGAGCGGCTTCATGATGTCCAGTCTGCGATCGCGCAATGACTGGACGATGACTGACCGTCACCACGACTCGATGCGCCAGCCCCGTTTCTTCGCGAGGCGACGCAAGCGCGGATCCGGGTTCACGCAGACCGGCTCAGCGACGCGCTCGAGCAGCGGCAAATCCGTGAGAGAATCCGTGTAGAATACAGCTTTCGCGAGCTCGAAGCCGTGGGTCTCCGCGAGGCGCTCGGCGCGCGTGACCTTCCCTTCGCCGAAGCAGAGCGGATCTTTGCCGCGGCCCGTGAAGACGCCGCTCGCGTCGACTTCGAGCTCGCTCGTGACGACGTGTGGAATGCCGAGCGTGCGCGCGAGCGGGCGCGCGACGTACGGCGTTGCGCCCGTGACGATCGCGACGAGATCGCCGCTCCGCGCGTGGCGCTCGACGGCGCGGCGCCCCTCGCCCGAGACGTGCGGAAGAACGTGGCTTACGTACCAGCGCTCGCACTCGTCGATCATTTGCTGCTCGGGTTTCCCCTCGAGCGTCGCGATCGCGCGCTTGGCGATGGCGGGCGTGTCGAGCACGCCGAACGTGTACTGCGCGACCCACCACATCGTGCGCACGAGATCGCGCGTCGTGGCGAGGCCGACGTCGCGTTGCCATTTCACGTAGAGCGTCGCCGTGTCTTTGCGAACGAGCGTGCGATCGAGATCGAAAAGTGCGGCCCTCACTTAATCTCGGTGGCGTCGATCATCGAATCGAGGAGCGCCTTGTCGCGCGACTCGTGAATCGCGGGCACCATGGTCTTCATTTCGTAGCCGCGGTTCGGCTGCATGAAGAAGCACATGTGGACGAGCTCCTTCGTGATGCCCTTCGCGGTGAACGTGCCTTCGACCTCGAGCCCCGAGTACGTCTTCCAGCACGTCGTCTTCTTGCGGGACGTCTCGGTCCATGTGTCGCCGGTTTTCTCGATGTTCGCGACCATCGCGCGGATGAGCACGCGCGAGAACTCGTTCACGTCGTCCGAGATCGGGTTCTCTACGCCGGCGACGTAGACGAGCTCGTCGGTGCCGTCGGGGAGGTTGCGCGTGATCGCGAGCGTCGCGTGGTCGATCGATTTCGCGGCCCACTCGGGCGGGTAGTGCGCGGTGACGAGACCGTTCGACGACGGGTAGGTCTCGGTGAACGTGCTCGGCATCGCGGTCGCTGCGGCAGCGGCGGTGCGCGCTGCGGCGGCGCGCGAGGCGGCGCGCGACGCGGTCAAGTAACCGAGCACGCCGAAGAGAACGAGGATGCCGCCGATGACGACGACGAACAGCACGACGACGATGCCGATGATCAGCCCGACGTTCGGACCCGAGCGCGGCGGAGGCATCTGGGGCTGTTGCGGCGGATACGGGTATTGCGGCGGCTGCATTCGGCTTTGATATCAGTAAACGCCGTACGCGCGGCCCAAAGTCTCGGAGAAAATGTTGCAGAATGCATGGAACGCGAGCGACGCGCCGATGCCGCCGGTGCGCGCGCGAAGCCAGCCGAACGCGAGCGACGGAAAAAAAACGGCGAGCCGCGCGGGCACGGGAACGGTCACGAAGTGACCGACCGCGAAGATGAGCGACGCCATGACGACGCCGACGCCGAGCGGCGCGCCGAGCACGCGAACGCGCGCGGGGAACGCATCGTCGAGGCGCGTCTGGAGGTAGCCGCGATAGAACGCTTCTTCGGGGAGCGCGACGAGGAGGAGCTGACCGAGCACGTCGTTCCCGATGTCGAGCGGATGCACGTCGATCGAGAACGCGTGATGCGGATGCCACCACGTGCGCCACGCGAAGTAATACGGGACGAAGACGATCGCGGCGCACGCGAGCGCCCACGCGGCGGCGCGGAGCGTCTCGCGGAGGAGCGCACCGATCGCGACGCGATCGTGAAGAAGCAAGCCGCCGAGCTGGAGGCCGAAGCGGCGCACGGTGTCGTCGTCTTTCGTCCAGACGAGACGCCACACCGCCGCGAGAAAAACGAAACCGACGAACGTCGCGACGTGACGCTTGGGAACGACGAGCGCGCCGCCGCCGACGAGCGCCGTGACGAGCGCCGAAGCGATGAGCGCTTCGGTGAGCGGTCGGTTCCTCATCTTTGGATCAAGGCGAGCAGACCACCTTGGCCGCTTCGACCTCCGAGCGGCCGCCGTCGAAGTCTTCCCACGCGACGAGCCACTCGTTCTTGTTCTTGCCGGGCGCGATCCACGGGCGCGGCGGCTCGCCGCTCACCTTCGCGAATGCGCTGTCTTTGCCGACGCCGTCGCGCGTGAGCGTCGAGATGTGGACCATGCCTTTGTCGAACCAGCCGATCATCGTCTGACCGCCTTCGCTCACGCCGAGCGATGGGTGACCGCCGGTGGTCGACAATTTTTTCCGCCAGAGGACTTTGCCTTGCGCGGGCTCGACGAGCGCCACGTTGCTTCCGCCTTGCTCGCTGTGCCACGCGACGAAGCAGCCCTCCGCGCCGCACGCGATGATGGGCGCGTCGGCGGGGGTTTTGTCTTCGTTGATCACCTTCACGTCGCCGAGCTCGCGCTCTTTCTTCACGCGGCCGGTTCCGGCGGGTTGCTCGTCGAGGCCGTTCTTCAGCGTCGGGTCGTCGAGCGAGATGCGCATGCGCATCGCGAAGTGCTGCGTCTCGCGCTCGAGCTTGTACGCGACGAAGACGGCGTTGCTCGCGACGGCGACCGTCGGCACGCGGACTTGCGGGACCTTCGCGAGCGTGAGGCCCGTGTAGTCCGTGAGGCGAACTTCATTTCCGATCGGCTCGAGCTCGCCGGTGAGCTTGCGGAAGAAGAGGTCGGCGTTTTCCTTGTCGCGATCGTCTTGCCACACGACGACGAAGCCATCGGGCGATTTGTCGAACGACGGCCAGAAGTGACCCGAGCGTTGCGCGCCGACGGCGCTGGAGGCCCCCGCGATTCGTCCGTCGGCGTCGAGCCAGCGCGCGCGCACACCTGCGTCGTGACCGCCGCGATCCCAGTAGAGCATCGCGACGCGATCGCCCGTCGCGATGAGCGAAGGCTTCTGCGCGTCGGACGCTTCGGGCGTCACGTCGCGCGCGGCGGACGTCGCGCGGCCGAACTCGTCGAGCAGCACGGAGTAGACGTGGTCGTGCTCTCTCGTTTCGTGATCGTCGGTCCACACCATGACTGGACCGTGGAGCGCTTGCGCGATCGCGGGGCGCGACGCGTTGGTCTTCGTGTCGAAGCGCGGCCGCGTGAACGTGACCATCTTGCACGGGCCGGTGCTCGTTTGCGCCGCCTTGCTCTGATCGAGGTACGCCTTCGCGACCGATCCACCGCCCGCATCGAGCGCTTCTTTGAATTTTTTCTGCGCGCCGGCGTAGTCGCCCTTCGTGAAGAGCTGCTGACCGTCGGCGATCGCTTGACCCCACTTCGGCTCGTCGAGCGCGGGGCCGGTCGGTGCGCCCGATCCCGTCGGTGTTGCTGCGGCCGTCGCGGACGACGTGACGAGCGGCGTCAGCACTTGGACCTTCAAGTCCTTCACCCAAACGTAGCCCACGGCGACGACGCCGCCGATGAGCACCGCGAACGAAAACGCCCAACGCAGCGGCGACGTCTTCGGCGGCGCACGAAACGCGGGCGTCGCGGCGGTGGGCGGCATCTCCGTCGCGCTCAAATTCGGCGGCCGCGTTTTTTCGGTCACTTCGACCGACGACTGCTGCGCGGACGCGAGGACCGCGGGCTTCGTGAGCGCGATCGTTTCTTCGTCCGAGTGCGAGGGCTCGTGAACGGGCTGCGCCTCGATCTCGTCGATGTCCGAGATGTTCACGTACGACACGGAGCCCGAGCCTGGACCGAGCAGCGCGTCCTTCAGCGTATCGGCGAGCTCCTTCGCGGATTGAAAACGCTTCTCGGGATCGCGCTCGAGTGCGTGCTTGAACCACGCGTCGAACGCGGGCGGAAGATCGGGACGAATCTTCGACGGGGTCGGAATCGGTTGCGTCGCGATCGCGGCGAACGTCATCGCGACGCCTTGATCCGTGTTCCACACGGGCCGGCCGATCAAACACTCGTACGCCATGCATCCGAGCGCCCAGAGATCCGCGCGGTGATCGACGTTGCCCTGTCCCTTCACTTGCTCGGGCGACATGTACGCGGGCGTTCCGAACACGGCGCCTTCGCGCGTGAGGCGTGCGGTCTTCTCGTCGGTCTTCACGGGCGCGTAGAATTTCGCGAGGCCGAAGTCGAGGAGCTTGGCGATCTCTTCGCCGTCCTCGCTCTTCACGATGAAAATGTTTTCGGGCTTGAGGTCGCGGTGGACGATGCCCGCCGCGTGCGCCTTCATGAGGCCCTTGGCGCAGTGCGAGATGATGCGGCACGTCGTCACGGGATCGATGAGGCGAATGCGCGCCATGCGATCGTAGAGCGACTCGCCGTCGAGGTACTCCATCGCGATGAACGGGCGGCCGTCTTCGAGGCGGCCCGAGTCGTAGACGTCGACGATGTACGGGCTCTGCACGCTCGCGGCGGCGCGGGCCTCGCGGAAAAAGCGCTCGATGACGATGTTCGAGTGCTGGAGCTCCTGCGCGAGGACTTTGATCGCGATGCGCTTGCCGAGCGCGACTTGCTCCGCCTCGTACACCGCTGCCATGCCACCGCGCCCGATTTCGCGCGTGACCCTGTATTTCCCTGCCAACATCACCCCGACGGGGATCTTGGACTCGTTGGGGACGGGCCGAATGGACGCCACGGGATCGGAGCGAAGCGTAGCCTGAAACGCGCCCCTACGGCGCGGTTTTCCCAGCCGACGCGACCGAGTACGGCGGAGCGCCTGGGCCGCTCGTGATCGCGCGTGTGGTCGCGCCGGCCGCGAGCACGACCGAAGCGGCGACCGCGAACGCGACGGGGCGCTCCCACCATTTCCGGGGCGCCGTGGGGTTCACTTCGCGCGCGACGGCGCGGCGCAATCGTGCTCGCGCTGCATTCGACGGTCGCGCTGCTTCCGCTTCGCCCACTTCGATCGCGCGCTTGAGCCCGACGAACGCGCGAACGCACGCGGGACACACCGTGAGGTGCTTCTCGACCGCTTCGCGCGCGTCTCCTTCGAGCAGACCGAAGTGGTAAGAGACGAGCTCGGGCTCGATCGACTCGCAGTTCATTGCATCTCCTCTCGCAAGCGCTTCACCATTTCGTGCATGCGCGACTTCACCGTACCCACGGGCACGGACAAAACGGAAGCGACCTCGTCGAGCGACATGCCCGAGGCTCGCAGTCGGTAAACTTCGGCGAGCGTCTCGGGCAGCGCGGCGACGGCGCGCGCGAGCCTTTGGGCTTGCTGGTGCATGTCGAGCGCGAGCTCGGCGGTCTCGGCGCGCGCGGGCGCGGCTGGCTCTTTCGCGACCGCTTCGAACGCGCGGCCCGCGCGCTTCTTCGTGCGCGCGCGGTTCAAACAAAGATGGCGCGCGACCTCGTAGAGCCAAGCGCGCACGCTGCGAACCTCGGATCTTCGTTCGCGCTCGCGAAGCACGGCGAGAAACGTCTCGTGCAAAACGTCTTCGGCTTCCGCCGCGTCGCCGCCGAGCTGCGCGCGGATGAAGCCGAAGAGAGGTTTCTCGAAGCGCTCGTAGAGACGATCGAACGCGCGCATGTCGCCTGCGCAGAGCCGTTCGAAGAGCGCTTCGTCCGAGTCCATCACGCTCAAGCCGCGACGTTGTTCGAGCTGCGGAGCGTGCCGACGGATGCGATGAGACCCGCGAGCGTGACGAGCATGAGACCGAGCACGACGACGTGCAGCGACTCTTCACAACCGAGCGCGAGGATCTCCACCTGTTTCTTGGCCTCGACTTGCGGGATGTAGTGCATCGACTGTCCCATGCCGACGAACGTGCCGAGGAGGCCCGACGCGAACGTCGTCGCCGCGAGCGTGAGCGTCGCGCGTCCGGCGCGCGGACCGGGGCGAAGCGCGTAGAGCACGCTCGCCGCGATCAGAAAAAAACCAATCAGAGACGTCGGATACATGCCCCAACCACCCGCCGCGAAAAAATTCGACCACATGTGCCACCTGCCTTTCACGAGTAAAGAACCGAACCACGGCGAAGGTTCGAAAATATTCGAGATGGTGTTACGTGACTGATGTGACCGATCGGGAGGAGCTTCTTTTGCTCGGCGAGATCGCCGCGGAAGCCGCACACGAGCTGCGGAACGCGCTTGCCGTGATTTCGGGGAGCGCCTCGCTGCTCAAGGCTGCGAGCCTCGCGGCGCCGGAAGCCGCGCACGTCGCGAAGATCGATCGCAACGCGCGCCTCGCGCAGTCGGTGCTCGATGCGCTGCTCTCGCTCGCGCGCGGCGATGCGGTGCGCGGCGCGCCCGTCGCGCTTTCGGCGGTGATGGCCGCCGCGCGCGAGGAGGTCGCGGGCGACTTGGCGTACGAAGACGACGTCGCGGAGGTTTCCGTGCGCGGAAGCGACGTGCTCCTCGCGCGAATGTTCCGCGTCCTCTACGACAACGCGACGCAAGCCGGCGCGAAGCGCATCACGACGCGCGCGCGCGAATCGAACGGCACGGTCACGATCGACATCACCGACGACGGCCCCGGCATCCCAGACGAAATTCGCGCGACGCTCTTCGACCCCCTCGTCACGACCAAACCGTCAGGCACCGGCCTCGGTTTGGCGCTCGCGCGTCGCATCGCGCGCGCCCACGGCGGGGACGTCGTGCTCGGCGCGCCAGGCGCCCACTTCATCATCACCCTGCGCGCCTGAAGAGGGCCGCCAAGACGCCAAAGGCTCGCCAAAGGATCATTTGGGTGTAGATTACACCTAAATCTTCGTGGCTTGGCGCTTTGGCGTCTTGGCGGTTTCTCACCCAAAGAGGTGAGCGTGTGCGAGAGGTCGATCGAATTGCCGCGACGGCGCCATTCAGTAGTTGTGACACTGCCCGACCTCGCCAACGCCATGCCGCATTTCCCGCCACGACGAGCCGTCGCCTCCGATGCCGACCGCGTTCGAGACGTCGTCGAACGGCACTACGACGCGATCTGGTGTTTTCTTCGCCGCTTGGGCGTGCGCGAGTCGGAAGTGGAAGATGCGGCGCAGAAGGTCTTCATGGTCTTCGCCAAGCGCGTGCGCGAGGTTGCTTCGTCGTCGGAGCGTTCGTTTCTTTTTGCGTCGGCGATGCGCGTCGCGTCCGACGCGCGCCGCAAGGTGGCTCGCTCGCGCGAGGTGCTCGTGGACAATCCCGTGGCGCACGACGCGGTGGACCCAGCGCCGAGCCTCGACGAACGGATTGACGCGCGCCGGCGGCGCCAATGGCTCGACGACGTGCTCGACACGCTGTCGGACGAGCACCGCGCCGTCCTCGTGCTCGTCGACATCGAGGAGCAGACGATGGTCGAGGCAGGGGAGGTGCTCGGCATTCCGCAAGGGACCGTTGCGTCGCGCTTGCGGCGCGCGCGCGAGCTCTTCGAAGAGGCGGCGGACTCGTTGCGTGTGAAGCTCGAAAAGGAAAATGTGCGATGAGCTCCAAGGAATTTTCGAAATCGCTTCTGAAGTCCGCATCGATTGACGCACCGGCGACGGGAGCCAAAGCGCGCGCGATCGCGAGCGTTGGGAGCGCGGCCGGCACGGCAGCGACGGTGACGGCGACTGCGGCGGCGACGAAGCTCGGGCTCGCCATCACGATGTCGGCGGTGATCGCCGGCGGCGCCGGGCTTGGCGGCGGCTACGCGCTGGGTCACGCTTCTTCGCGCCCCGCCGAAGTGCGCGTCGAGACGCAAAAGGAAATCACGCCGTCGGAGGCCGCGACGCACGAATCGCCACCGCTCGCGATCACGCCCCCGCCGCCCGTCGCCATGGCCGTGTCCACGGAATCGGCGGCGCCCGTCGATTCATGCAAGTCGGTTTCCGTCGCGAGCTCGAACAAATGCACGGTATCCGGCGGACGCCCCGCGACGTTCGCGCTGAAGAACGGCTGCTCGCAAGCGACGGTCGACGTCTTTTGGGTCGACAGCTCGTGCCGCGAGATCTTTCGCGGGATGCTCGCGCCATCCGAAACCTTCTGGCGCGACAGCTTCGAAGGGCAGGTTTATCGCCTGCGCGATCACGCCACCCATCGACTCTTGAAGGAGTTCTCTCCCGTGGCGGTGATCGGAACCGTCGACCGAGAGAAGGCCTTCGCCGCTCCAGCAACCGAGCTTCCTCTCGTGACGATCGCGGCGAGCGACATGCCGATCCCCGAAGCACCGCCGCCGATCTGCTCGCACTACGGTGGGCACTGGGTGGTCGTCCACGTTCGAAATGATCGCAACGCGCCGATCGCGCTCTCGATGGTGAGCCCCGAGTGCAAAGAAGTGCAGACGCAAGCGATCGATCCGGGAGCCACGGTCGACAAGCGCACCGGCGACGGTTACGCGTACCGCATTCGTGACTCGTCCGGCGGGATCCTCATGGACCTCCCGCCCACGGGCCTCGACACGAACGCCTACGTGAGCGTCCCGTGAACGCTCACCCAAAGAGGTGAAGCGCGTACGCGAGGCCTAACCCGGCGACCGCGAGGACGACGACGAGGATGCCGATCATCGCGCCGCTCCCGCGCTTCTCTGGAGCTTGCGTGAGCTGCATCGCGCTGCCGCCCACGGGGCCCGAGATCGGGTGCGCGGGCGTTGGGGGACGCTGCATCACGGGCGCGGGAGTTTGTTGCATCGGCTTCATGTCCGCCGAGGGCATCGGAATTTTTCTTCCCGCGAGATCGTCTTCTTCGAGCGCGGAGAGGTTGCCGGCGGTGATGTTCGACGGGATTGCCTTCAGCGCGGCGCTCTCGCCTTGCGGCTTCGGTTGATCGAGGTTGAGCTCGTCGAGCCAACCCTTCGGATCGACGAAGTCGCCCAAGTTGAGCGGCGCTTGCGCCTGCGACACGTCCGCGTTCGATTTTCCCTGCGCGCTCTGCCCGTCCTCGCCGAGCGAGGTGAACTCGAAGAGCGCCTCTTCGATCAGCTTGTCGATGATCGATCCCTGCTGTGGCTTCTTCTTCGCGCGATCTTTCATCGCGCCGATCACGAGCGACGCGACGTCGAAGGCGCTCACCGCCTGTCCCTGCTTGAAGAGGAACAGCGTGAGGTCGCGCGCGAGATCGCGCGCCGTCACGTAACGCGCAGCGGGCTCGCGCGCGAGCGCCTTGTTGATGATCTTCTCGAGCTCGGGCGAGACGGTTTTGTTGATCGACGAGATGCTCGGGATCTGCGCTTGCTGGACCTTCTTCACCGTTTGGAAATCGGTCTCGCCGAGAAACAGCCTCTGACCCGCGAGGAGCTCCCACAAGATGATGCCGACTGCGAAGATGTCCGTGCGCGCGTCGACGTCTTGTCCCATCGCCGCTTCGGGCGAGAGATACGAAAATTTTCCTTTGATGATTCCGGGTTCGCTCTTTTCGAGCTGCGAGTTCGCCTTCGCGAGACCGAAGTCCACGATCTTCACTTCGCCGTACTTCGTGAGGAGCACGTTGGGCGGCGACATGTCGCGGTGCACGATGTTCATCGCGACGCCCGTGTTCGGATCCTTCATCTCGTGCGCGTAGGCGAGGCCTTTGCAGATCTCGATGCAGAGATAAACCGCCGCGGGCATCGGGAACGCCGTGCCGACTTTCTTCATCGTCTCGGCGACGGCCTTCAGGTTGGCGCCATCGACGTACTCCATGACGATGAAGTACGCGTTGTCGCCGACGCCGATGTCGAAGACCTGAACGCAGTTCGAGTGGGACAGCTGCGCGGAGAGGCGCGCTTCGTCCAAGAACATCGAGATGAACTTCTTCTTCTCCGAGAGATGTGGAAGAACGCGTTTGATCGCGACTTGTTTGCGGAAGCCTTGGAGGCCTTCGCTCTCCGCAAGAAACACTTCGGCCATGCCGCCCGATTCGAGCTTCTCGACGACGCGATACCGTTGCTGTTGATCCGCCATGCCTTTTTACTTTTGTATCAGGCCGGGACGTGCGACGTCGAGCGCACATGCGTTGACACTCGGTTGAGCTGGGGCGATGCTGCCGCCCGTGGAACTCTTCGACAAAACGAAGGACGCGGTCGAAGCGACTCTGAAGAAGCTCGGGATCGATCCCGCGCAAGCTCAGGTCAAGAAGACCGATGATCAAGTGAGCTACACGCTCATGCGTGGCAGCGCGTCGGTGCTCGTCATGGTCGTGCATCGACCTGAGCAGAAGGCGGTGTTTCTGCGCGTCGCGTCGCCCGTGCTCGTGCCAGCCGAAGGCAACCATGAGCCGCTCTACAAGAAGCTTCTCGAGATGAACGCAGCGGGCCTCGCGAACGCCGCGTTCGGTCTCCTCGGCGGAAAGGTCGTCGCGGTTTCGGAGAGGCCGGCTGAAGGTCTCGACGTGAACGAAGTCGAGCAGATGATTCGTCACCTCTCGGCGGTGGCTGATACGTACGACGATCGACTCGTCAAAGAGTTCGGCGGCAAGCGCGCGTCCGACAAGTAGATGAGGCGGGTCCCCGCGACGCTCGCGGTATTCCTGTGCGCGTCGTCTGCGTTCGCCGCGGATGGGAGCTCGTGGCAAGGCGACATCACGAGCGACACGACGACGCAGTTCTACGACGTGCGCACGCCGACGGGCACGCCCATCTTGATGCGCGCGCGCCTCACGTCGACGCTCGGCGTGTCCGTCTACGATCTTCTCCCGCGCGATTTTGCGCCGGGCCAAGAGCTCAAACCCGATCTCACGTTTCGCGCGCGCATGCGCTACGACGCCGACTACGGCGCGGCGCCCGAAGAAGCGACCGCGGGAATTCCCGAGCGATACGTCCCCGGCTTCTCGCGCGGCCCCGTCGACTTGATGTACGCGTACGTCGAAGGCCGCCGTTTTCTTCGCGGCCTCGTCGGCTTCAAAGTCGGTCGTCAGTACATCACCGACGCGCTCGGGTGGTGGTCGTTCGACGGCGCGCTCTTTCGCGTGACGACGCCCGCGTTCTTCGCGATCGAAGCGTACGGCGGGCTCGAGGTGCGCGGTGGTCTTCCATTCTCGGGATCCGTCGGGCGGTGGGAAGCGGACGGCGTGTGGCGCGGCGATCGCTCCGGCATGGATCCGACGCAGTACCCGTCGTTCCAACAAGACGACGTCGCGCCCGCGATCGGCGTCGCGCTCGAGACCGCGGGCGTGTCGTGGCTCCACGGACGCCTTTCGTACAGACGCGTGTATAATACAAATGATTCGATCGTCTCGCAGTTCGCGAACGGCGATCTCAGCCCGGTCACGTACTCGGGCACGCGCATCTCGCAAGAGAAGCTCGGCTACACCCTCAACGCGAACGCGCCGAAGCTCGGCGGCGTGAGCGCGGGCGTCGTCTACGATTTCTACGCGAACGAGACGACGAGCCTCTGGGCGACGGCCGATCTTTATCTCGGGAAGAAATTCATCGCGAGCCTCGACTACGACTACTTCCAACCGACGTACGACGCGGACTCGATCTGGAATTTCTTCGCGACGTATCCGACGAACGACGTCGGCGCGCGCGTCCTCTACGACGTCACGCCGAAGCTCTCGTTCTCCGTCGGCGGACACGTGCGCGCCTTCCAAGAGCAGACCGAAGCCGACGCGAGCCCGCAGAGCCGCATCCAGGGAACGGACGCCATCGTCGGGAACATCCCGCAGTACACGTTCACGGGCGGCGCGACGGCGAGCGCGCGCTTTCGTCGCAAGGACACGTTGCTCACTGCGAACGCGAGCGGAAACTTCGGCGACCAAGGCGATCGCGTCGGCGCGGACGTGATGGGCGAGCGCGTCTTCGACACGCACTACGTCTTCAGCGGGCGCGTCGGGCTCTGGCAGTGGGAAGACAAGCTGCGCCCCGATCGCTCGACCACGTCGTTCGGTGCGGTCGTCGGCGGCGCGTATCGCTTCTATCGCAACTCGCAATTCGGCGTGGAGTGGGAGAACGACATCAACGGCCTCGTCGGTTGGCGCACGCGCGTGATTTCGTATCTGCGATTGGCGGTGACGAAATGAACCGCTTCTGGTGGGTTCTTCTCGCGCTCGCGATGATGCTCGGCGCGACGATCGCCGGCGCGACGCCGCAAATCACGATCGAGAAGACGCCGGACAAATTCCTTCCGCCCGGATCATTCGCGGACGACTCGGGCCCGAGCGACGTGATCTTCCCGACGCAAGATCTGACGATTCGCTTCAACCACAAGCTCCACGTCCAGGTTCAGCACAGGCAGTGCAAGCAATGTCACCCGGGCGCGGTCACGAGCAACTCGGTGAACGACGCGCTCACGCCGCCGGGCACGCTCTGCGATGGATGCCACCTCACCGATCACTCCGACCTTCACAAAGTGGAAGCAGGCGACGGCGACATCGGTCAGTGCGGCTTCTGTCACGTCGATTACAAAGCGTCGGACGGCAACGTCGTGAAGAGCTTCGCGCTCCCGCGCGCGAACATGGTCTTTTCGCACCAGAAGCACTCGGCGCGAAACATCAACTGCCAGCAATGCCACGGCAACGTCGAAGAGGTCGAAGAGGCGACGCGCGATCAGATGCCGCGCATGCGCGGCTGCTTCGGTTGTCACCAGCAGCCCGATGCGCTCGCGCGCGGCGACGCGAAGAACGCGTGCGAGACGTGTCACATCCGCGGCGGCGCGCGCGAAGGCAACTTGATCAAGACGTCGTTCGCGCAAGGCCAGCTCAAACCTCCGCGCTGGCTCCACAACGCCGAGCACGGTCCCGACTTCATCGAGCGCCATCGCCGCGTCGCCGGAACGGACTCGCAGTTCTGCGCGAACTGCCACAAAGAGGATTTCTGCACCGACTGCCACGACGGTCGCGTGCGCCCGCGCCGCATCCATCCGAACGACTACCTCAACATGCACGCGGCCGATTCGCGCATGCAGGCCGAGCGTTGCACGAGCTGCCATCGCCAGCAGAGCTTCTGCCTCGATTGTCACTTGCGCTCGGGCGTCGGTGAGAGCAGCCCATCCGGCGTGAAGAGCGCGGTGCGATTCCACCCGCCGACGGCGATCTGGAGCGCTCCCGTACGCGGACCGGGGCATCATGCCTTCGAGGCGCAGCGCAACTTGGGCACGTGCGTGTCGTGCCACATCGAGCGCGATTGCGTCGCGTGTCACGGCGGCGCGGGCATTGGCGCGGGATCCAACATCCATCCCGCGGGATTCATGTCGAGCTGCGGAATGCAGATGAGACGAAATCCGCGCCCGTGCTTCGTGTGCCACCAGCCAACCGAAATCGCGGGGAAGTGCCAATGATTCGCTTGCGCCGCGCGTCATCGGGAAGCTATACGCAGTCCCTCAGTCTTGGCGAACGAACCGTTAAGGAGGCCGCACGTGAAGGAGCTGGTCGCATACCTGCTGGACAACCTGTACCTGGATTTCCAGGGCGAGATCTCGCTCGACACGGTGCGGCAGTTTCTCCGCGGCGACGAGAGCCGCGAGGCGAAGCAGCTCCTCGCGAAGCTGATCGAGGACAAGGGCGTCGACGACTTGTTGATCACGCTCGCGGACTGCTTGAAGGATCACATCCGCACGGGCATCCACGAAGAAGTGATGCGCGAGCAGCTGGCGACGTACGCCGAAAGCTAGTCACCTGCTCCGGCGCCTCCGGCGCCGATGGTTTGCTCTTCGCTGCGCTATTCGCCGCGACGCTCGCGGCGTGTGATTCTTCGATCAAAAGGACGAGCCGCAAGTCGCGCCGCCGTTCATTCACGTCGTCGCGGCGAACGTCGGCAATGGCACGGCGCTGCCGCAAGACGGCGTGATCGAGCTCACGTTCGACCGCTACTTGAACCCGCAGACGGTGAATCGCCAGAGCATCGCGTTGCGCGACGAGTTCGGAAATCCGCCGCCGTGCGGCGCGCAGCCCTTTTGCTCACCGCTCGTGGATTACGATCCCGTGACGCGTGTCGTGCGAATCTCGAACCCGAACCCCGGACAAGACTGGTTGCAGGTCGGGACGCCCGTTCAAATCGTCATGCCGGTCGCGACCGACGAAGCGGGCTCGTTCGGTCTGCGCGCGATCGATGGTGCGCCGATGGAAGAGCAGCAGACCATCGGTTTCATGGTCGGGCCGCCGACGGGAAGTCCACCGCAAGTACCGACGATCGATTTCTGCGCGGACGTGTTTCCGATTTTTGCGGCGCGGCGAACGGGATCGGGATCGCTCGGCATGTGCTCGAACGGGGCGTGTCACGGCACGCAGCAGCTCGATCCCAAGCTCGGGCCAGCGACCGGCCTCGTGCTCGAGAGCGAAGATGGCATCCGCCACACGGCGCTCGGCGTGCTCGCGTCCGAGGCCGCGACGAACGCGCTCACGAGCGCGAACTCGCCGCAGAACGTTTTCCCGACGGGCATGCCGATCATCGCTCCGGGAAATCCCGCGAACAGCTTCCTCATCTACAAACTGCTTTTGCCGCCGCAAGGAAACGATCTCACGACGGTCGCGCCTCCGCTTTCATACACGCTGACGTGCTCGAAGACCGTCACGGCGCCGTTCGATTACGGGCCGAGCGCGTCGTTCGCTTCGGCGGACGAATCGGCGCGCCTTGCCGCGCAGGTCGTCGGTCGTCGCATGCCGTGGGGCTCGCTCGAAAGCGGCGGTCCAAACTACAACCTCCCGGCAGCGCAGCTCTCGCTCGACGACATCGAGCGCATTCGTTTGTGGATCACGCAAGGCGCGGTCGTGGACGATTGCAGGTCGTCGTGTGACGCGCAGCTGCAGTGATTCACTCCATGACGCGATTGCGCCCCGTCGACTTCGCGCGATACAGCGCGGCGTCGGCGCGAGCGTACAACGATTTGGGCTCGTCGCTCTCCAAGTCGAGCTCCGCGACGCCGATGCTCACGGTGCACGGCATGACGAGCTCCTCGAACGCGAAATGCGACGACGCGACGACGTCGCGAATTTTTTCCGCGACGGCCACGGCGCCCGCGCGGTCGATCTCCGGCAAGATCGCCGCGAACTCCTCGCCGCCGACGCGCGAGAAAATGTCCTCGCGCCGGAGCCGCGGCTTGACGACGCTGCGCGAGCTGACGAAGGAGCGCGTCGCCCGCGACGTGACCGAACTTGTCGTTCGTCGCGCTTGAAGTGGTCGATGTCGAAGATGAGAGCGAGAGCGGCGCGTGCGTAGCGCTTGCAGCGGTTGCACTTCGCGCTCGAGCGCCTCGTTGAAGTAGCGGCGGTTGAAGAGCTGCGTGAGCCCGTCGACCGTCATGAGCCGGTAGATTTCTTCGTGGTAGCTCGCCTCGATGTTCGTCGCCGGTCATGAACTTGAAGATCGTTCGGCCGATCTCGCACCTGATCGCCGTCCACGAGCGCGCGCTCTTCGACGGCGCTGTCGTTCACGTACGTGCCGTTCGTCGAGCCGAGGTCGGCGACGCATGTAGCGGCCGTCGCGCGTCGCAGCGCGATGCGCGCGTGGTGGCGGCTCACGCTGTCCTGATCGATGCAGAGATCGTTCTTCGACGACTGCGGCCGATCTCGAACGGCGCCGCTCGCAGAGCGGCATGCGCCGCCCGAGCTCTGGCCCGTAGATGACGACGAGGCAGCGCGTCGCCACCGCGCGATCCCGGCACGCGCGGCATGGGCTCCGCGCGAATCGCGCGTGATGGTCGACCGTGTCTTCGGGATCGTCCGCGCACTCTGTCAAGTCTACAGCGTCACAGTCAGCATCGTGACGTCCTTCAGCTGGATGCGCGCGCGGTCCGCGATGCCGAGACCGAGACTCGCCGGCCGCTGCGATGTAGGCCGGCTCGCGCCCCTCGGCGGTGAGCGTGCGTGAGGTTCTTCGTAGCCCGCGCGGGCTTCTCGACCATCTCCCAGCCGACCGATGTCCATCGCGACGGGATCGGTCGACGACATACACCGCCTCGTGCGGGACGACGATACTGCGGGCTGCTTGTCGAGCGGACCGCCGTGGCACATCACCTTGAACGCGTCGTAAGATGAAGGCGCAGGCGCGACTTGATCACGTCCTGCGCGGCGAGCATCGCGATCTGCGGGCGACGCGTGGTGGACGTGGATAGTCGTGCGGGTTGATCGTTGCATGCCGTGCGTCATGTTCTTGAGCGCGCCGGTGTAGCCCGCGATCGAGTGGTCCTTCACGAGCGAGAAGTTGATGAGCGCCGTCGACTCCGTCAGCACGCGGACGAACTTCGTCTGCACGCCCGTGCCGGGAATCATGCGGTATTCCATCGTCGCGTCTTCGTTGTTGTGGACGGCGACCTTCACGCCCGCCGGAACGTTCGACGCGTTGATGCGCGTGCCGCCGAGGAAGCTCGGGTACTGCTCGAGCACCGTGATGCTCGCCGCGGGAACGCCCGACGCGATCATCGCCTCGATGAAGGGCAGCACGAGCTCCTTGTTCGTCGCCATGTTCTGCGAGCGCGATGCCGTTGACCTTCACGCACACTTTGTCTTGCGGGTGGACGAATCGTCTTCACCGCCTCGACGAGCGTCGACTTGCCGGTGAGCTCCGTCATCGCGCGCTCGAGCATCGCCTTCGCGTCGTCGGGCTTCGGATAAATCTGGTTCGGCATCAGCGAGCCGGACTTTTTGATCCGCACGACGCGACCCGGCGCCGCGAATGGCGTGAAACCTTGTGGAGGCTTTGCGCCGAGCTGAATCGGTTGAGCCGCGTCGGCGAGCGCGTCCTTCTCGAGAAGCATCGCGCCCGCGAGCGCCGTAGCGCCCACCCCGAGAAACCCGCGCCTTGTGACGTCTTGCATGCTCCAGATTTACGCCCGCGCACCACGATGGCGCAAGCTTCCGTGCTACGATTTCCGCCGTCGAGCGATGGAGGTCAAAGGCACCGCATTCCTCGCGCGCAAAGCGATGCTCGAGAAAGAGCACGGCGAGGCGAAGTTCGCCGAGCTATTGCGCGACGTTGCGAAGAGAGATGCCGTGTTCGCGTCACCCATCCTCGCGACCACGCGCATTCCCATCGCATCGTTTTTGCGCTTCAACGAAGCCGTCGTGAAGCGGCTCTACGCCGGCGACGACCTCAGCTACTTCCGCTTCGGCGAGGCGAGCGCGGCGTGGGCGCTCGCGGGACCATACAAACAGCTCGTCACGAACAAGAGCGTCGAGGAGTTCGCCGCGTCCGCTGCCGCGATCTATCGCAACTACTTCACGGAGGGCGAGGCGCGCTCGTCGATCGACGGTCGCGTCATCACGCTTCGACTCGTCGGCATCGACGCGCCACATCGCCACGTCTACTTCGAGTACGCGATCATGGGCTACTTCAAGCGCGGTCTCGAGATCGTGAGCGGCCACCCTGTGAAGATGATCGCCGAGCGCGGATTTTCGAAGCGCGATCCCGACGTCGTCTACAAGTTCGAGTATTAGGGCCCGCTGTAGAACGCGACGCGGAAGCCGAGGTTGAACGTGTGGCGATCGATCGAGCGCGCGCCGACGTAGTCGTATTCGACGCTCGGCGCGAGCGTGAAGTGCCCGTGCTTCATGCGAAGGAACGTCCAGTCGTAGAGGACGCCGAACGAAACGTACGACTGCACTCCATCCGCGCCCGGATAGAACCCGCGCGCGGCTTCGAGGTTCGCGCTGCCAATGCCGAACTGCGCGAAGAAGCCGAGGTCCTTGAGCTTCGGAACGAGCGAGTAGAGAGGGAATGCTTCGAGGCGAAAGCCGCCGCCGACGCCTTCGGATCGCCAATCGTTATTTTGGACGACCGTGTAACCGATCCGCAAACCGAAATTGAAGACGTCGGCGAGAGCGCCCATCACGTAGCCGTTGATGCCGCCGCCCGCCATCGTGCCGCCCGCGGCGTAATACGCGGGGTCGCCGATTTGCGACGCTTGGTTCGGATAACCCGCGGCGGTGCCCGACGAAAAAAGTCCCGTCACGCCGACGACCAACCCGCTGCGCGTTTGCGCCTTCGGCGTTTGATCGGGGTTCGCCACGTCGGCGCGCGCGGCGGGCGCGATGAACGCGAGGGAGATCGCGATCGCCAGCGGCGTAATGGAGTAGAAGATCCTCATGCGTTGGGCGCGCACGCTCGTGGCGTTATCACACCTCGTCTTGTGGGTCACGCCGGCGAGCGCACACACGGTGGATCGCATCGCCGCGGTTGCAGGTCCGCACGTGATTTTCCTCAGCGAAGTGCGAACGCGCGCGCTCATATCGCTCGACACGACCACCGAGAAAGATCCGCTCGCTCGCGCGAAGCTCGAGGCCCAAGCGATGCACGCGGCGTGCGAAGAGCTCATCGACGACGCGCTCGTCGCCGACGAAGCCACGCGCATCCACCTCGTCGTCGCCGATGACGAAGTGAACCGCGCGATCGACTCGCTCGCGCAAAACCTCGGCATGAATCGCACGCACCTGCTCGAGCTCGTTCACGAGCGCGGCATGGCGGACGCGGACTACCGCGAGCTTCTCCGCGCGCAGCTCTTTTTGGGCAAGCTGCTCCAGCTTCGCCATGCGACCGACGCGAACGTCAAAGAGGCGACCGCGGCGCTTCACGCGGAGCTGCGCGCGCGCGTCTACGTGGAAGATCGCGTGGCGGCGCCATGACGACGAGAGCGCTCTTCGCGTTTGCGTGCGTGCTGGGCGCGTGTGGCGGCGCAGCCGCGCCGAAGACCGTCGCGATCGCGCCGCCCGAGCACGTGCGCACCGTGGACGAGCGCAAGAAGGACGTGTGCTCGCGCACCGAGCTCGTCGCGCTCGGCGGAGGCATCGTCTCCGGCGTCTCGCACAAACCCGCGAGCGACGACATCGTGAAGAGCGTCGCCGCGCGCGACGTCGCGAACACCGACGTGCGCGAGCTCAAGAAGAGGTGCTCGCGCCCGTGAAGATCGGATCGCCATTCGACGAAGCGAACGGGCGCGAGGTCATGCGCCGCTTGTGGCAGACGGGACGCTTCGACGACGTCGCCGTCGAGTCCGAAGCCGCGCCCGGCGGGCTCGCCGTCGTCTTTCGCGTGACGCCGAAGCGAACGGTCGCGAGCGTGTTCGTCTCTGGCGACGCCGACCCCGACGCGTTCCATCTCGGTTCCGGCAGCGTGTACGACGCGGTCGCGATCGTCTCCGCGAAGCGCGCGCTGCTCGATCTCGAGCACAAGAACGGAAACCTCGACGCGACGCTCGACGTGTCGTCCGCGTTCGCCGACGTGGACAAGCGCGCGATCGACGTGTGCATCAAGCTCGTTCGCGGCCCGCGCATCGCCATCGAGTCGATCAAGATTCACGGCAGCGCGTTCGACAGCGAGCTCACGAGCAACATCGCGAAGGACGACACGACGAACGTCGTCGGCGCGATCGTCGACGAAGACTACCTCCAGCGCGACGAGCTCTTGATCGCGGCCGCGCTCTACGATCACGGTCTTCTCAGCCACACGATCAAACGCACCACCGAGCGTCACGGCGCGGGCATCGCGATCGATTTTGCGATCACGGACGGCATCGTCTACCGCTACGGCAACATCGACGTGAAGGGCGATCTGCTCGCCGCGAAGACGGAGTACACGAAGCTCCTTCCCGCGAAGCATGGCGACGTCTTCAACCGCGCGTCGATGGTGGCGGCGATCGAGAAGATGCGCGCGCTACACAAGACGCTGAATCGCGAGGACGTGACCATCGAGCCTTCGACCGAGCTCGACCCGTCGAAGGGCGTCGTCGACATCGCGATCCGTGTCGACGATCCGCAAAAGCACGCTCCGCAGCTCGCGATCGTCGACATCACGCTCGGCCACGGACGCGTCGTCGCGAAGGGCGACACCGTCAGCGTCCATTACAAAGGCACGCTGACGAACGGCACCGTCTTCGACGACAGCCACGGGCGGGCGCCGTTCGAGTTCCACGTCGGCGGTGGTCAAGTCATCGCGGGATTCGATCGCGGCGTCACGGGGATGAAAGTGGGCGGCAAGCGCCGCATCACGATTCCGCCCGATTTGGCGTATGGAGCGCGCGCGACGGGGAATATTCCCGCGAGCTCGACGCTCGTCTTCGAGATCGAGCTCCTCTCGATTCGGTGATAGGTTCCGCCCCCGTGATTCTCGCCCTCGTTCTCTCGCTCAGCCTCGACGCATCCACGTACGTCGATCACGTCGCCGCGGTCGTCGGCGATCAAGTCGTCCTCTTGAGCGAAGTGCGCGCGCGCGCCGCGCTCGTCGCGAAGACGCAACACGCGACGCTCTCGCAGATGACGGACGCCATCTTGCGCGAGGTCACCGAGCGCATCGTCGAAGAGCGCCTCGAAGAACGCGAGGCGGAGCGACTGAAGGTCACCGTCGCAGCCGAGGAGATCGATCACGCCGTCGAGCAGCTCGCGCAAGGCAACAACACGAGCGTGCAGACGCTCATGAAGAACGCAGAAGGGCAGGGCGTGAAAGCCGACGAGCTCCGCGACGCGCTCCGCCGTCAGCTCCTCGAGGGCAAGCTCCTCATGCTGCGTTCGAGCCAGATGCAGCGCATCGACGAGAAGGATCTCCACGCGCGCTACGAGCTGATGAAAAAGCAAGTGAAGGATCCGAAGGATCTGAAATCGTACGACGAGCTCAAGGGCGAGCTCTTGAACGAGCTCTTGCAAGAACGCATTCAGCAGCTCCGCGAGGATTGGATGGCGGTGCTCAAGCAGCGCACGTTCGTCGACATCCGCGTCGGGAGCCCCTCGTGAAGCCGTTCGCGATCGCCGCGCTCGTCGCGATGGGCGCGCTCGTCGCGTGCGACGACGAAGTCATTCCGCCGAAGGTGCCGACGAAGCAAGCGGTGAAAGAGGCAACGCCCGCGGAGCGTCGCGACGCCGCGTGCAAGGCGAAGACGCTCCCGCAGTTTCAGTCCGTGAAGACGAACGAAGGCTCGCTCGAGCTTCCGCAAGGCACCGTGGCACGCGTCGAGATCGAGGGTGCAGTTGACGACGCGAAGGCGCGCGCCGCGGTCGGCATCTCCGCCGGCGAGCCGCTCTCGCTCTCGAAGACGCAAGGCGCGATGCGAAAGCTCTACGCGCTCGGCGACGTCGACGACGTGCGCCTCGAAGCGCGCCCGAGCTCGCAAGGCGTCGTGTTGCATTTCGAAGTCGTAAGGCGCGCCAAGCTCGGCGAGGTCGTGCTCCACGCGGGATCGATCTACGACGCACCCGAGCTCGAGAAGGCGCTCCACGCGCAGTCGGGTTCGACGTACGACCCGCTCACGCTCGTCGCGACGCGCACCACGCTCGTCGAAGCGCTCCGCGCGCGCGGCTACTCCGACGCGACCCTCACCGTCGTCGGCGAGCGCGCGCAAGATGGCGCCGTCGATCTCTGCGTGGATCTCCACGAGGGCCAGAAGATCACGATCGAGAGCGTCAAGTTCACCGGCCTCTCGCGCATCAAAGAAGCGGAGCTCAGCGGCGCGCTCGACACCGACCACGGGCGCATCAACGCGCCGGGCGGCGTGATCGATCAGAGCGAAGATCGACGAAGCCGTCGCGAAGATGGCGGAGGTGTTCGACGCGCGCGGCCTCGCAAAGGGCACCATCTCGACGAAGACCGCGCGCAACGGCGACAAAGTCGCGCTCACGTTCGAGATCGAGGAAGGTCCGGTCGTCACCGTCCGGCGCTACGACGTGAAGGGCGATCTCGCCGCCGACGCGAGCGCATACCGCGCGCTCATGACGCTCAAACCGAAAGACCCGTTCTCTCGCGCCAAGCTCATCGCCGACTTGAAGAAGATCGCCGACATGCACGAGAAGAAAAACCGCGCCGACTTGATCGTGGAGCCGCAGACGCAGCTCGACGAAAAAGCGAGCACGGTCGACGTCATCCTCGCCGTGATCGATCCGAAAAAAGCCAAGCAGCAAACGCCGCCGCCGCCGCCGAAGAAGTGACCGCGACGTGAACGCGACGACGGAAAGGGCGCCGGGGCGCGCCGCGTTCGTCTTCATCTTCATCACGGTTTGCCTCGACATGCTCGCGCTCGGCGTGATCGTGCCGGTGCTTCCGTCGCTCGTCGTGCAGCTCGAGCACGGCGATTACGCGCGCGCGGCGTCGGTCACCGGAGTCTTCGGCTTCGCGTGGGCGCTGATGCAGTTCGTCTTTTCGCCGGTGCTCGGCGTCGTCTCGGATCGCTGGGGCCGCAGGCCCGTCGTGCTCCTCTCGAACTTCGGCATGGGCATCGACTACGTGGCGATGGCGCTCGCGCCGACGCTCGGTTGGCTCTTCGTCGGTCGCGTCGTGTCGGGCATCACGTCGGCGAGCTTCTCGACGGCGACCGCGTACATCGCGGACGTGACGCCGCCGGAGAAACGCGCCGAGCGATTCGGCATGCTCGGCGCCGCGTTCGGCCTCGGGTTCGTCGTCGGGCCCGCGGTGGGTGGCGCGCTCGGAAACGTTTCGCTGCGCCTCCCGTTCTGGGTCGCGGCCGCGCTCTCGCTCGCGAATGCGGGGTACGGCATGTTCGTCTTGCCGGAGTCGCTCCCAAAAGAAAAACGCACGACGGTGAGCTTCAAGAAAGCGAATCCGCTCGGGTCGCTCCAGCTCCTTCGCGCGCCCGGTTTGGTCGGTCTCGCTGCCGCGAGCTTTCTCTACTTTCTCGCGCACGAATCGCTGCCGAGCGTATTTGTATTATACACGCAATACCGATACCACTGGACGCAGCGCACGATCGGCGCGGTGCTCGCGCTCGTCGGGCTCACGTCCGCGTTCGTCGCCGCGGTGCTCGTCGGAAGAGCGGTCTCGCGTCTCGGCGAACGGCGCACGCTCGCGCTCGGTCTCGCGTCGGGCGCGGCGGGCTTCGCGCTCTTCGGCCTCGCGCCGACGACCGCGCTCTTCATCATGGCCGTTCCGGTCGACGCGCTCTTCGGCCTCGTCAGCCCGGCGATGCAATCGCTCATGTCCGCGCGCATCGACTCGTCCTCGCAAGGTCAGCTGCAGGGTGCGCTCTCGAGCATGCGCGGCGTCACCGGCATGATCGGCCCGCTCGTCTTCACGCAAATCTTCGCGCGATCGGTGAGCTCGCACGTCGATCTTCCCGGGATGCCGTTCCTCGTCGCGGGGGCGCTCGTCCTTGCGTCGCTCGGCACCGCGCTCGCCGCACGAAAGAAGATAGGTTGAATCCATGCTGGAGCTCGCGTTCGAAGAAATCCTGGATCTCGCGCTGCGAGAAGATCTCGCGTCCGGAGACGTGACGACGGAGTCGTGCATCAGCGCGGACGCGAAGTCCGTCGCGCACGCCGTCGCGCGAAAACCGATGGTCGCGTGCGGCGCCGCCCTGTTCGCGCGCACGTTCGCGAGGATCGACCCGCGCGTCGCGTTCGAGTCGCACGTCGCCGAAGGCGCGAGCGTCGAATGGGGCACGCGGCTTTGGACGGTGCGCGGGAGCGCGCGATCGATCTTGATGGGCGAGCGCACCGCGCTGAACTTCGTGCAGCGCATGTGCGGCATCGCGACGATGGCGCGCGAGTACGCGAGCAAGCTCCCGCAGGGATCGCGAACGCGCATCACCGACACGCGCAAGACGACGCCTGGTCACCGCGCGATCGAGCGATACGCCGTGCGATGCGGCGGCGGGCACAACCATCGCGACAACCTCGGGAGCGCCGTGCTCATCAAGGACAACCACATCGCCGCGGCCGGATCCATCTCGGCGGCGATCGATCGCGCGCGCGCGCACGCGCCGCACACGACGAAGATCGAGTGCGAAGTGGAGTCGCTCGCGGAGCTCGACGAAGCGCTCGCGGCCGGCGCGGACATCGTCCTGCTCGACAACATGGACACGGTCACGTTGAAAGAAGCCGTTGCCCGCACGAAAGGCCGCGCGTTCCTCGAGGCGTCTGGCGGCATCACGCTCGGGCGCATCGCGGAGCTCGGGGAGGCCGGCGTCGACGCGATCTCCGTTGGCGCGCTCACGCACTCCGCGCCCGCCGCCGACATCGGCCTCGACTTCGAGTGATGAAACAACAGAAGCTCGACTACGAAGATCTCGAAGCCGAGATCGCCGAGCGCGGGATGTCCATCGGCAGGCCGCTCGAGCTCATGGACGAGATCGACTCGACGAACGACGCGGCGAAGCGCGCTGCGAAGAACGGCGCTCCGCACGGCGCGCTCTTCGTCGCGGAGTCGCAGTCGCGCGGGCGAGGACGCCAAGGTCGCGCGTGGATCGGCGCGCGCGGCGAGTCGATCCTCGCGTCCGTCGTGATGCGCGTGAAGTGCGATCCGCGGAGTCTTCCGCCGCTCTCGCTCGTGGCCGGGCTCGCCGCGCGCGACGCGATCGCGAAGGCCGCGCCGAACGCGCGCGTCATGATCAAGTGGCCGAACGACGTCGTCGTCCTCGAGAAAAAGCTCGCCGGCGTTCTCGTCGAAGCCGTCCTCACCGGATCGCGCGTCGATGCCGTGATCGTCGGCGTCGGCATCAACGTCCACCAGCGAACGTTTCCCGACGAAATCGCCGACCGCGCGTCGTCGATCGCGCTCGTGTCATCGGAGCCGCCGATTCGCGCGCGCGTGCTCGCCGATTTGCTTCGAGGTCTCGACCGCGACATCGCGCACGTCGCGTCGCGCGGGCTCGGCCTCGTTCACGCGCGCATCGCGGCGGCCGACGCGCTCCAAGGTCGCCGCATCCGCACGGATGACGGCACCTCCGGCGAAGCGCTCGGCGTCGATCTCGACGGCGCACTCCGCGTTCGCAAAGACGACGGCACCATCGTGCACCTCGCCTCCGGAGAGGCTCACCTCATTTGACGATCGTCGCGCAGCCGACCGTGATCTCGACGTCCGCGTCGGTCGCTGCGAGCACGTCGGTGCACGCCTTTCCGAAGAGCTCCACGCGCGGCGACGTGTCCGCCGTGTAATCCCAGCAGCCCGTCGTCGAGCAGTCTTCGCTCGGCGAAGCGCGTTTGAACAAAGCGTTCTGCGATCCGCCGCCGACGGCGTAGCTCACGTTCACTTTGTTCATGTCGACCGTGCCTGCTTCCGGCGTCGGTAAATCGAAGACGCACCCGAGCACCTGCCCGCGCACTTGCGCGATCGCGTTCGCGACTTGTTGCGATGTATAGGCCTGCGTCATGTCGAAGTGACACGACGTCGTCGGATCGGGATCGACCGTCGTGTCCGACGAATTGATCGGATGAAATGGGCTCGTGTGCGTGCAGTTCGCAGGGACGTTGTTCGGCGATCCCGCGTACGCGATGTCGCTGAGCGCCGCGCGCATGTGATACGGCGGATCGGCGTGTCCGGTCGGGTCGTACGTGTCCGCGCCGGGCACGCCGACGATGAACGTGTCGATGGGCGTCGTCTTGCTCCCATTCGCGGTGGAGACGAGCGTCATGATCTCGTTCGGGTTCTCCCAATCGGGACATTTGTTGATGTCCTTGAACGCGTCGGCGGTGCGCGTCGAGAGCGACGTGCAGCTAATCGCACCGTCCGTCACGACGAAGAGGATTCGCTTGCCCGGGCCCTGCCAACCTTGCAGCGTCCCGATCGCAGATTGGATTCCGTCATAGAGCGGGTTGCCTTCGCCTGCGCTCTGATCGGGCACGTTGTTCGTCAGCCACGCTTTGATGTTGGCGCGCACGCCCGCGTTCGCGGTCGACTTGAGCGGTCCCGCGAGCGACAAGTTGACTTGCGGAAACGCCGGCACGCCGCACGCGACCGCGATGTTCAAGATGCACGCGGGGCCTGCGACCTTCGAGCTCGGCGACGCCATGAACCCGAGCGTCATCGTGTCGAATACGTTCGCGTCGAGCGCTTGCACGATGGCTTGCGCGGCGAACGTCCACTTGTTGTTCTGCGCCATGCTGCCGCTGCGCTGGAGGAGGACGAGCATCGCAGCGGGCTGTTGATGGGCTTGGTATTCGCCCGTCGCGCACGCGGGGAGCGCGTCGTTCGTAGACCCTTCGCCGAAGGTCGACGAGTCGCCCGCATCATTGCCATTGAACGTCTGGGTCGTGGCGCACGCCCCAAAGAGAGAGAAGAGCCCACCGCAGAGCCCAACGAAGGTCACGCGGAAAGACAAGCGTTTGGCAAGCGACATGGCAGCCTCCCACCGGAGTATAGCCCATCGCCACGAGAGAAAACGTGTACGCTGCATTACCGTGCGGCGTTGTCCAGCGTGTCACGCGCTTTACCCCGACGAAGATCGCTTCTGCGAAGTGGATGGGGAGGTGCTGGTGGAGGAGCGCGACAAGGTGCTCTCGGCGATCCCGACGTTGCCCGTCGCCGCGCCGCCCGGCGACGTGGAGATCCTCGACACGACGAAGACGCTCCTCGCGCACGGCCCTGACGTGGAGCCCGCGCGCGTCGCCGATCTCACGCGCGAGACGATCGCTCTCGCGCGCCGGTTCGAGCGCGATGGGCTCGCGTGGCAGCCGCAACCGGAAGATTTCGTCTTCGCGAAAGACGGCTCGCTCGCGCTCGCTTCGGCGCGTGGCGTGTTCAAGCGCACCGGCGACTTCGACGTGCGCCCCGCGCTGCGCGCGCTCGGCGAAGCGCTGCTCGACGCGCCCGTCGCGCTCTGCACGACCGCGCTCGTGCGTCTCTTGTCCGATCCGACGCTGCCGTCGCTCTCGATCGATGACGCGCTCGCGATGGTCACGGGCGACGAGCAACTCGCGCCCGTTCGCGAAGGAGATCACGACGCGACGCTCGCGCACATCGGTTACAAGCGCGCGGTGCAACAGGACGCGGCGTGCGCGCACGTCGAGCTTGCGCCGGGTGGCGCAGGGTGGACGGTGCTCGTCTTGTGCGATGGCGTATCGAGCTCGCTCGATGGCGCGCTCGCGGCGAACGTCGGGAGCGCCGCCGCGCTCGAACGCGCGTGCGATCTGATGAAAGCGAACGAGTCGCTCGAGCACGTCGCACGCGATGCGATCCTCGCGGCGCACCGCGCGGTGTGCGCGGAGGTCTCCGCGCCCGCGCGCGTGTCGTCGCGTCCGCCCGGTCCACTCGCCGCTGATCGATCGCGCGAGCCGCGCACGAGCTCTCCGCCGCCCGCGAGCACGGAGCAGCGCGAGCCTCCGGGCGCGACCATCGTCATCGCTGCGATTCGCGGCGCGGACTGCGCGATTGGTTGGGCAGGTGACAGCCGCGCGTACCTCGCGACGGACGACTCCAAGGGCACCCTCCTCACGCACGATCACTCGTGGGCGAACGCGATGCTCGCGACGGGCCACGTCACCGAAGAAGAAGCGTTCGCGCAGCCGATGGCCTACGCGCTCACGCGATGCATCGGTCCGCTCGACGACACCGTCGGCGATCTCGTCCCCGAAGTGATGACGACGACGCTCGCGCCGGGCGCGACGCTCGTTCTCTGTTCCGACGGCGTGTGGAGCTACCTCGCGAGGCCCGAAGCGATGGCGGCGATGATCGGCTGCGTCGATCGCGACGCGTCACTCGTCGCGTGCGCTCTCGTGCACGAAGCCTTGCTGCGTGGCGGCCACGACAACGCCAGCGTTGCCGTCCATGTCGTCGCCGACTGACTCCTTCGCGGCCTCTTCGCCGATGTCGTCGCGGCGCGGAAGCGCGCCCGTCGTCATCAGGATCACGCGCTCGAGAAAACGAAAGAAGCGAATGTGGTGCAGCGTCGCGTTGAGCCATCCCGTCGTGATGCAGTACGCGCGATCGAACGGCGCGACGTGGTGCCGGACGTGAACGCTCTTCGGCAGAATGAGCCGCACGCGCTGCATGAGCGTGACGATGCGCGGCACGCTCTCCGCGTGCGCCCACTTGTGGATCTGACTCGTCGCCGACATGAAGAGGCCCGCGAAGAGCAGTGACGCCGCGACCCACGCTTCGTCCGCGAATTGCCCGACGACGCAGAGAAAGCCGCCGGCGAGGATGTTCGAGCCGTTCGTCTCGATGAAATCGTGGCGGCAGATCGCGGTGGGATCGATGTGGTGCTGGCGGAACGTACGCACGAACGTGTGACCGATGTACGGCGTCGTCGGCGTGAACCACGTGTCGAAGAACCAATGAAAAATGCCGGAGATGAAATCCGCCATCAGCGCGCCCGTCACGAACCCGAGCAGCAAGATCGACGGCGTGAGGAGCGCGTGCCACGTGCGCGCCGCGAGCCACAAGAAGAGAACCGGGAACGCGAGGATGGACGCGATCTCGATGCGACGAAACGTCGTCGCGGTTCCCTCCAGCGCCTGCGCATCATGAACGTGGACGATTTTCTCCCGGGCCATGCGAGCTCTCATCATATACGTGCGCGCGTGCATCACGGTTGCCGAATCGGTACAGTGCCGTCACCGATGGCGAAGGCGACTACGCAGCGCAACGAAGAGCCGCGCGAGATCGATCCGCAGTCGACGGGTGAAGACGCGCGCTTCGACCGCGCGCTCCGTCCGCGCACGTTCGACGACTACATCGGTCAGCAGAAGCACAAAGAGAATCTGCGCGTCTTCGTCGAAGCGGCGAAGAAGCGCAACGAGCCGCTCGATCACATGCTCTTCTGCGGCCCGCCTGGGCTCGGCAAGACGACGCTCGCGCAGATCCTTGCGCATGAGATGGGCGTCACGCTCCACATGACGAACGGTCCAGTCATCGAGCACAAGGGTGCGCTCGCGGGGCTGCTCACCAAGCTCGAGCCGACGCGACATCCTCTTCATCGACGAGATTCATCGCCTCACGCCCGTCGTCGAGGAGAGCCTCTATCCCGCGATGGAAGATTTTCGCATCGACGTGATGACGGGCGAGGGCGCCTTCGCGTCGTCGATCCAGATCGACGTGCGTCCGTTCACGCTCGTCGGCGCGACGACGCGCACCGGTCTCCTCACCGCGCCGCTCTTCTCGCGTTTCGGTCACGTGGTGCGTCTCGATTTTTATCCGCCGGAAGATCTCGCGAAGATCGTCGCGCGCTCGGCCGAGCTCCTCGAGACGACGATCGATCGCGCTGCGTGCGCCGCCATCGCGCGCCGCTCGCGCGGGACTCCGCGCATCGCGAATCGTCTCCTTCGTCGCGTTCGAGATTTCGCGCAAGTGCTCGGTACGGGAAGGATCGACGAGCCCACCGTGATCGACGCAGCGCGCCGCCTCGAGATCGACGACGTCGGCTTCGACGACATGGACCGGCGGCTCCTTCGCATCATCATCGACGATTACGAAGGCGGCCCGGTCGGCGTCGAGACGCTTGCGGCCGCGCTGGGCGAGCCGCGCGACACCATCGAAGACGTCTACGAGCCCTACCTCTTGCAGCAGGGATTTCTAGGGCGAACGCCACGCGGCCGAGTCGCGACGCGCAAAGCCTACGAGCACCTCGGCATCAAGAAACCAAAAGACGACACGACGCAGCCGTCGCTATTCAACGACGAAAAGCGTGAAAAATAGGGGATCTCGTCGTAAGCTTGATGTGTGTCCGAGGGTCTTGTGCTCGTCGTGGACGACGATGCGGTGAGCCGCCACGTTTTGTGTCAGGCGCTCGTCACTGCAGACTTGCCCTACGTCGCGGTCGGCTCCGGCACCGAAGCGCTCCAGAAGATCGATCAGATCCGCCCGTCGCTCGTCTTGCTCGATCTCGTGATGCCGCCACCCGACGGCTACCAGGTGCTCCGCATCCTCCGCTCGCGCCCCGAGACGCGCGACGTGCCCGTCGTCGTGCTCACCGCGCTCGACGCCGACAGCGAGATCGCGCGCGCGTTCGAGTCGGGCGCTGACGACTTCGTCCGCAAACCGTTTCGCGCCGTCGAGCTCGTCGCGCGCATCCGCGGCCAGCTGCGTCTTCGCACCGCGATGGACGAGCTCGAGCGCAAAGAGCGCGACGCGAAGATCGTCCTCGAGGTCACGCAAGCGCTCGCGTCGAACTTGGATTTTCGCGGCATCTTGTTCACGGTCGTCAAGCGCATCGCAGAGGTCGCGCGCGTCGACCGCGTGTCGATCGTCCTCGTGCGCGAAGACGCCGACGTCGGTTACGTCGTGGCCGCGAGCGACGACGAATCGCTCCGGGACCTGCCGATCGAGCTGACGAAGTATCCCGAGATCAAACAAGTGTTGAAGAGCGGCGAGGTGCTCGTCATCCGCGACACCGCAACGCATCCGCTCCTCGAGCTCGTGCGACACGACACGCAAGCCAAGGCGTATAGCTCGCTCGCGATCGTCCCGATCATGTACGAGGGCCGCCCGATGGGCGTCATCTTCCTCCGCGCGAAACAAACCGTTCCATTCGCGGAGCGCGAGCTCGGTCTTTGTCGCACGGTGTCGAACGCGATGGCCGTCGCGCTCCGCAATGCGCGCGTCCTCCAGTCGCTCCGCGACCAAACGCAGCAAGTCACCGTCGCGCGCTTCGAAGCCGAGCGCCGCATGCGCTCGCTCCAGCGCTACGCCGATTTCTTCGAGAGCGCCGCGGACGGAATCGTCGTCCTCGATCAAGACGGGCGACTTCTCTTCTCGAACCCGAAGGCGCGCGAGATCACCGGCTACGACGAGAGCGATCTCCAAGGTCGCAAGCTCGGCGAGCTCCTGATCGAAGAGGACATGCGGCGCGTGCGCGAGCTTCGTGATGGCTTCACGAAGGGCCAGTTCCCGAGCGGCGTCGACGTGCGCGTCGCGCGCAAAGACGGAAAGCTCATCGTGCTGAGCCTCGCGTTCAGCTCGGTGCTCCGCGAAGACGGCGTCGTCTTGTGCAACTTCCGCGACGTCACGCACGATCGCGCCGTCGCCGCGGAGCTCCTCCAAACGAAGAACTTCCTCGAGCGCGTCATCGATTCGTCCGTCGACGCGATCATCAGCGCGGATCTCAAGGGCACGGTGCTCCTCTTCAACCGCGCCGCCGAGCGCATCTACGGCATCGCCGCGAAGGACATCATCGGCGGCGACGTGCGGCATCTCTATCCCGAGGGCACCGCGCAGGGCCTGATGAAGCTCATCCGCGAAGGCGGCGGTCGCATCGAAGGCGTGCGCACGGACATCCTCATCGCCGGTGGCGAGGCGGTCCCCGTCTCGCTCAGCGCGTCGCTCCTCTACGATCACGGGCAGCCCGTCGGGTCCGTCGGCATCTTCACGGATCTGCGCGAGAAGATGCGGATGGAGCAGCGCCTCGAACAAGCGCAAGAGCAGCTCCTCGCACAAGAGCGCCAAGCCGTGATCGCCGAGCTCGCAGGAACGGCGGCGCACGAGCTCAATCAACCGCTGACGACGGTCGTCATGTCTGCGGACTTGCTCTTGCGCAAAGTGGACCCAACGTCTCCGGGTGCGGGGATCGCGGAGGTGATCCGCGCCGAGGCGGAGCGCATGGCGGAGATCGTTCGCAAGATCGGCAAGATCACGAAATACGAAACGAAGCCTTACGTCGGGCAAGCGAAGATCCTCGATCTCGACAAGACGAGCGACGAAGAACCAAAGAGCCAAGGCGGGCATGTGCCGCCCTCGAACATGAGCGGCGGGTGATGCGGTGAGCGAGAGGGACCCCATGAAAGCACAAGGTGCCGCGGCCGAGCCGGACAAGCCGCGCGCGAGCGTGTCGGGTGTGGTGCTGCCGGACGAACAAGTCTCGGCGAGTCACGCGCTGCCGGCGCTCTCGGATGTCTCGGCGCGCGCGCTCGATCGTTTGATCGCGATCGGCCACGAGCTTCCGTTTGCGCAAGGCGAGGATGCGCTCATTCAAGTGTTCGTCGACGCGCTCGCGACGCTCGTCCCGGGCCATGCCATCGCCGTGTCCTCGGGCGAAGGCGATCAAAAGAAAACGTATCGATCCGAAATCGGACGTCGCGATTCGTTCTCGCCCGCGTCCGCGGAGATCCCGACGAAGAAGACGTTCGAGCATCACCTCATCGAGCGCGTCGTGCGCATTCCCGAGGCCGACGTGACCATCGTCGTCGCCGGCGACGACGCGAGCCTCGCGCACGAGGACGCCGCGGCCGTGCAAATCGCGCATCGCGCGCTCTACGTTCTCGAGACCGCGCGTCACCGCGCGCGCATGACGATCGAAAACGCGGAGCTTCGCGCGCAGCTCGACGAACGCGAGTCGCTGCTCACGCAAAGCGACAAGCTCGCGTCGCTCGGCCAGCTCGCCGCCGGCATGGTTCACGAGATCAACAACCCGCTCACGTCGATCCTCGCGTACACGGATTTTCTCTCGAAGCGCGCGGCCGCGCGGCAAGACAGCGAAGACGTCGAGCGGCTAAGGCGCATCAACGAGTCGGCGCAGCGCATGCTGAAGCTCTCGCGCGACATCGTCGCGTACGCGCGACCGTCGAGCTCGCTGTCGCAGCCGGTGGTGATCAGCTCGGTCATCGAGCAGGCGCTCGTCTTCTGCGAGCACCTGCTCGAAGAGAGCGGCGTCACGCTCGAGCGAAAATTCGGCGATGGCATCCTTCCCGTGCGCGGGCGGCCAGAGCAGCTCGCGCAAGTGTTCGTCAACTTGTTCACGAACGCGTGCCACGCGATGCCCCAGCAAGGCGGAAAGCTCTCGGTGACGACGGAGCTCACCGCGGACGAGACACGCGTGCGCATCGTCGTCGCGGACAACGGCCACGGCATCGAGCCCGAGAACCTCGCGCGCGTGTTCTTGCCGTTCTTCACGACCAAAGACGAAAAACACGGGACGGGGCTCGGCCTCGCGATCGTCAAGCGCATCGTCGAAGCGCACGACGGCGTGGTCGAGGTCGAGAGCGACGATCGCGGTACACGGTTTTCGATCTTGCTGCCCGTCGCGTGAGAGACGTCGCGTTTCGTCCGCTTCGCGCTCGTATGAGCGCGCCGGACGTGCCGCGCGTCGTGCTCACGGGATTTGGAGCGTTTCCAAACGTCCCACGCAACGCGACCGCGGAGATCATCTCGTCGATCGCGAGCGCGAATGACATCGCGCTTCGCTCGCAGTCGTTTCGTTCGCGCGATTTCGTCATGGGTCGTGGCGTCGTTCGGTTGCCGCTCGGGACGTGCGTTCATGCGTCGCTCCTCGTGCTCCCCGTCTCGTGGGAGGCGGCCCCGCGAATCGCGATCGCGGAGGCGCGCGCGTCGCGCGCGTCGCTCGTGCTCATGTCGGGCGTCGCCGCGCCGGTGCAGCCGATCTTCGTCGAGCGCGGGTCGACCGGCGCGCGAAGGATGATGCGCGACGCGTTCGGCGCGCGACCGCGTCGCAAGCGCCGGCAGACGCATCATGTGTCGATCGACACGGCGCTCGCGACGTCAGCTGCCGCGAACGCGCTCGCAAAAGAAGCTTCGCTCGCGAGCGTCGTGCCGGGCGTCGTGTTTGGAGATGTGAGAGCGGAGAACGCTTACGTGTGCAACGCGACCGCACACGGCGTCGCGACTGCGCGCCTGCGCGGTGCGCGCCACGGATTCATCCACTGGCCTCGCGACATCGGTGCGAATGACGTGGGCGCGTGCGCGCGCGTCCTCCTTGCGATGGTCGACGCGCTCACGCGTGCGCGAGACGCCGAAGCTGGGTGAAGTCGGTGTCGGCCGTCGCGCTCGCTTCGGGTGCGGTGTCGAAGAGCAGCGTGATCGCGTTCGGTCCGCCGAGGGCGATGTGCTCGCGATCGACTTTGCCGTGGACGACGCCGTGTGCGTGGAGCGAGTCGAGCGCTTCGAGGAGCGCCGTGTATTCGTTCGGCGAGAGCGGTCGATCGAGCCGCGCGTGCGCGGGCGCCTCGAGCCACAGCGACGCGTCGTCGCGATCGACGCGCAGAACGACTTGCAGCGCGTGATGACCGGCTCGCGCGAACGCGCCGGCTCGCACGAGCGATTGCGGCGTGAGCGCGACGCGCTCGACGCGGCGGCCGGTCCACGCGTCGAACGAGATGGGGACGCTGCCCCCAAACCCCCGCGAGAAACTCAGCCCGCTACGCTTCGCTTCGCGGTCTTCGATCGCCGCGTCGACATCGGGTTGCATGCGCGCGGCGCTGGGGCGTTCGCTCGCAGGGCGCTGCGCGCGTGGGCGCGGCGCGGCGTGCTCGACGTCCTTTGGCCACGTGAGCGAAGAGATCTCGCGACGCGCGGCGAACGTGTCGGCGGGTCGCGCGAGCGCCGACGGCGCCAGCATGTGCATCACCGCCGCGTCGTGGCGCGCGTCGAGATCGCGATGCACGCCGCTCGGACGCGTCTTCGGCTCCTCGCCGATCACGAGGCGTTCGCCCGTGAGCATCTCGAACAAGATCGCGCCGACGCCGTAGATGTCGCTCTGCACCGTCGCGGATTTTCCTTCGCGCTGCTCGGGGCTCATGTACGCGAGCGTTCCGATCACCGCGGCAGTGGCCGTCGCGGAGAGATCGCTCAAGTGTGCGACGCCGAAATCGGAGAGGCGCGCGACGCCTGCGTCGTCGAAGAGAACGTTCGCCGGCTTCACGTCGCGGTGGAGAACGCCCAAGCGGTGCGCCTCGCCGAGAGCGCGCAAGACGGCCTCCGCGATTTCGACGGAGCGCGCGGGGGCGAGCGGCGTTTGCATCATCGTCTCGAGCGTGCCGCCGCTCATCCACGCGAGGACCATCGCGGGGCCGTCGGCGACGAAGTCGCGCAGCGGGACGACGTTCGGGTGATCGATCGCGCCGAGCACGCGGACCTCGCGTTCGAATCGCGCGAGCGCGTCGCGACCGGTGCCGCGGACTTCCCAACCCGCGAAGATTTTCACGGCGACGTGCTCGCCGCGCACGGCGTCGATGCATTCGAGCACGCGCGATGTTGCCGTCGATGCGACTTCGCGAACGACTTCGTAACGACCGTAGAGGCGTCGTTGCACTTCGGCTTGTGGCGGAGCAGGTGAGGGGGCTTCGGGAGGAGCGCCGCCGAGCGCGGCGAGCTCACGCGATGCTTCGTCCGCGGCTTGCGTGAGCCCGAGCGCGCCGAGCGCGTGTGCGAGCGGAGCGAGCGCGTCGCGACGGAGCGGCGACTCGCGCGGGATTTTTTGTAATGTGCGCACGGCCGCTTCGTGTTTGTCATACCGAACGAGGAGCTTGCCGAGCGCGACGTGGCATTCGAGGTGCGCGGGGTTTCGGCGGATCTCCGACTCGAGCGTCTTCGCGGCGGCGACGGGGTCGCCGGCACGCTCGAAGAGCGTGGCGGCCCGCACCGCGTCCCCGGCGAGCTCCCACGCGCTCGCTGCCGCGAGCGCGTCCGAGCGCGCCTCGTGCACCCGCGCCGCCCACGCGTGGTCGCCGCGCAGCGAGAGCTGCGCGGCGACTCCCGCGAGGCGCGCGGAGCCTCGTGGGTCCTCGCGGGCGACGAGCGCGGCGAGCGCTCGCTCCGCGAGCGCGTCGTCGCGCGCGACGGCCGCGAGGCTCAATGCGCGCGCTGGGTCCTCCGCGGCGAGCGCGGCCTTCGCCGCGCTCCCGAACTCGCATGCCTTCTCGAACAATTCGCTCGCGACGTCCGACTCGCCGCGTTCCGCGGCGAGCTCGGCCGCCTCTCGCACCCGCTGCGCCGCAACGAGCGCGGCCACCTCGGGGCTCATCAATCTTCGTCCTCTTCCGCCGGCGCACCGCTCGCCGCGCTCGCGACGGCGCCGCCGAGCAGCGCATCGACGTCGCTTGCGACCGTCCCGCTCGCGACTCCACGTTCGCCGCGCGCCGTCGCGTCGCGATCCGCGCGCGTCGCGACGTCCGACAAGATTCCGCGCTCGCGACTTCTCCCGCCCGCGCCGCTCGAATCGACCCAGGAAATAACTGCGATCGCGAACGTCGACATGAACGAATCCGCTCGTCGGATAAATCCCGACGCCCATGAAGCCCATCTCGCGCGCGAGCTTCGCGACGTCTTCATCCGTCGCGCCCGGCACGACGATGTCGATCGCGCGCCCGCGCCCGTGGTTCGAGCTGCGTGGGCTTCCGATCGAAGCGGGCGTTCGATATCCGGAGATGACGCGGATCTCCTGCGCGTTGAAGTGCGTTTGAATGCGATAGAGTGCGTCGAGCACGCGCGGCTCGATCGGATGCTCGTTGCCCGACGATGGCTCGCGGAGCTCGTGCGCCGCGCGATCGAGATCGCGCTGCGAGAATCCACCGCGCGCGCCGAACGCCGTGAGCTCGACGCGCTCGTGCGTGTTGAGCGCGACGAGCGCGAGCTTCGCACGTCCCGAATCGTCGAGCGGCACGCTGCGGTCCGGCGCAGGCGTGTGCCACGCGCGCACGTAGTTGCCGTATTGAACCGCGGGCCGGCGCTGTTGCGCGAAGCCCGTCGCAGAGGCGAGCAAACACGACGAAACGAAAAGCGCCGCGCGCTTCACTGTGCCTCTCAGCGTCGATAGGCGATCGTGCGCGCGAAATCGAAGCGCAGCTCGCCGCCGTCGAGACCCGGAATCGAAAGCTTCTCGCGTCGCACGCGGTGCACCGCGATCGTCCCTTCATCGCCGAACGAAGCCGACGCGATGACCGCGTGTCCGTCGTCGGCGAAGCTGCACCGCGACGTGCCGAGGTCGACCCAAATCGCATCGCCTGGGCGGCCGTTGCCGACGTTCCACGTGAGATCGGCGAGCGCGCCGTCGAGCCCGGTGAGCCGCACGGACGACGGCGCGTCGGGCGCGGTCGCGCGAACGGAGAACGCGGGAACGTCGGTGCTGCCCGCGACGAGAACCGTGACGTCGGACCCGCTCGGAACGGTCGCTTCGTCGATACGTGCAGAATACATGGTTCCCGACACGAGATCGACGACGTCGGGGACTTGGCGCGGTGCGAGCAGCACGCGCTCATGACTGGTCGACTCGAGCGAGACGGCGCCCACGTCGAGGAGCTCGACCGCGCGCGACGAGGCGCGATCCTGCACCTTGCCGCATTCGCCGAGCGGCGGAAGATCCAAACCAGCCGACGCGAGGCGGAGCGCGCCATCGTCGATGGCGCCGCGGAGCTTCACGAACCGCGCCGACGCCTCGCCGCGAATGATTTCATCGCCGTTCACGGTGCGATCGACGACGACGACGCCCGTCACGCTCGCGCTTTGAGCGTCCGTGTCTTCGCCCGGCGCGCCGGTCACCACCGCCGAACACCCCGTGGCGGCGAGGAACACGACCGGCAAGAAGACGGAGCGCACCATGTAAGACGAAGGGTAGCGGTCCAACGTCGTGGTCGCAACCTTCTTCGATCTTGTACGTTCGCGTGGTGCTGTTTCTTGCCGCGTTTCGCCCCGAGATTCACGACCTCGCCGAAGAAGAGACGGATGTCGTCGGCGTCGGCCTCGTCGAGTCCGCGCTTTTTGCGTCGCGCGCGATTGCGGAGCGCAAGCCGTCGTCGGTCGTGCTCGTCGGGACGGCGGGCGCGTATGGGAAAGCGGGTTTGGCGATCGGCGACGTGATCGTGGCGAGCGAGATCGTGCTCGCGGCGCCGTCGGGCGCGCTCATCGAAGGTGCGATGCCGACGTCGCTCGCGACGGACGTCGCGCTCTCGTCGTTGTTCGACGCGAAGCGCGTGCGTGTCGCGACGACGCTCTCGATCACGACGAACGACGACGTCGCGCGCGCGCTCGAACAATCCACGCAAGCAGAGGTCGAGCACCTCGAAGCGTTCGCGGTTGGACGCGCGTGCGCGATCGCGAACGTCCCGTTCACTGCGGTGCTCGGCATCGCGAACTTCGTCGGCGCGCGCGGTCGCGACGAATGGCGCGCGAATCACGAGCGCGCGGCCGCGGCCGCGTGCGCCGTCGTCAGAAGTCGATCCAGACCGCGCTCGCCGGAGTGAGCGACAGTCCGTCGACGTGCGCGGGGACTCCACCGAAGCTCCCGCCGATGTACGCGTAGTCCGCTTCGATCTCGAGCGCGACGTGCACGTGACGAAATCCGATCGCGACGCCCACGAGCCCGCCCACCGCGACGCGATCGCCGACGAGATCCGGCGGCGGCAGCGTGCCCGGCAGCGGCGCGCTCGAGCGCGTTTCTATCGTGTCGTGCTCGTACGAAACGCGCGCGCCGATCCATGCATGATACAAACCGGCCGTGCTCTTCCATCCGAGGAGCAGCGGCACGTCCGCGCCGAAGCCGAACAGGTTCTCGCCGTCGACGCCGGCGATCTCGATGTTCTGTCTCCCAGCGAACGTGCCGTCGAGACCGAGCCCGACGGAGAGCGCCCACGGCGACGCGGGGCCGAGACGAAACGCGCGACGCAAATCGATGCGCGCGCCGCGCCCCGTGTACATGATGCCGCCCTCGAAGCTCGCGCCGACCCCGACGCGCGCGCCCGCGACCGGCGAGAGATCAGGCGCCATCGCCGCGGCGACGAGCGCGCCTTGCGCGTACGGCACGTCGACGGTGATCGTGCCGTTTCCCGTTTGCTGCTGCGCGACCGATTCGTTCGTCGCTTGACGGAGCTGATCGCCGAGGCCGCCGACGACCGCGCGCGCCGCGATTCCCGCTTCACCACGCACGTCACCCGCGGGGAGCACTTGCGCCGGATGAAGCAGCGGCGCAGCTCCCCCGCAACCCGCGAGCATGCTCGCGCACGCGATCACGAGCGCGGCGCGTCGCATGGACTACTTTCGAAAACGCGACGGGAAGTCGTTCGCAGTCGAGCGCTTCTTCAGCTCTTCGTCGTCGGGGTGGAGACGAATCGCTTTCTCGATGAGAATTTTTTCGTCTTCGCGATGATTCGGATCGGGCAAGCAGCACTCGACCGGGCACACCGCCTGACACGCTTCGTGATCGTAGAAGCCGACGCACTCCGTACAGAGCTCGGGATCGATGACGTAGATTTCGTCACCCTCGCTGATGGCTTCGTTCGGGCATTCGGGCTCGCATGCGCCGCAGTTGATGCAATCGGACGTGATGTAGGTCGTCATGTGAAAATGCGGCGGAAACGTAGGAGCGCCGCGCTTCGCTGTCAAATCATGGAGCTTGTCGGGAACAACTCCGACGAGTAATCACTTGGCCGGCATGCGTTTGCAAGCCTACTTCGCGGCTTTTGTCTTGCTCGGCTGTCAGCCGTCGATCGGCGACCATTGCATCCAATCGACGGACTGCTCCACCGCAGGCGACCGCCTCTGCGATACGTCGCAGCCCAACGGCTACTGCACGCTCTTCAACTGCCTGCCCAACAACTGCCCGTCGGGGGCGGGGTGCATGCTCACCAACGCGGCGATCAACGGGTGCTCGTACGACGATCGCCGCGCGCCGTCGCGTCTCGCCGCGCAGCTTTGTCTGAAGACGTGCAACCAAGATTCGGATTGTCGAGAGGGCGAGGGCTACGCGTGCATCACGCCGTCCGAGTACGGCATCCTCCAGCTCGACACGCTCATCTTGAACGAAAAGGTTTGTTTGCCGCAGACGAGCTACGTCGCCAGCGACGCGTCACCCGACGTGATCTCCCCCGTCTGCGACCCGTCGGGGCCGACCGTTCCGCCGCTCGACGCGGGCCCTGGTTACCAAGGTAACATCGACGCCAGCGCGGATGCGGGAGCCGACGCGCAAGTCGACGCAGGCGCCGACGCCCAAGACGACGCCGGCGACGCTGCTTCGGAGTGAACCGTTGAGGGCCATTCGCGCGGTGCTCGCGAGGGTCCTCGAGGCGGCGGGGGTGACGCTCGCGATGGCGACGCTCGTCTTCCTCGCGCTGCGCCTCTTGCCAGGCGATCCCGCGCGCCTCTTGCTCGGCGATCAAGCGTCGCCCGCGCAGATCGACGCGCTACGCGCGGAGCTCGGGCTGAACGCGCCGCTTCATGTGCAGTATGCACGCTTTCTTCGCGGGCTCGTCACGCTCGATCTCGGTCGATCGCTCCGGCACCCGAGCGCGTCGGCGGCGCACCTCGTCGCGAACGCCGTCGTGCCGACGTCGGAGCTCGCGGCGGCGTCGGTGGCGCTCGCGGCGATCCTCGGCGTGATCGCGGCGGTGCTCGCGTCGGGACCCTTTTTGGGATCGCGGCGCGTGTGGGTCGAGCGCGCGGCGATCGCGATCGCGTCGACGCCGCTCTTGTCGTTCGCGCCGCTCGTCACGTACGTGCTCGCGGTGCGGCTCCGCATTGCGCCGCTGCCGGGCGATCCGGACTCGGGTGCGAGCGGGCTCGTGCTCGCCGCGGGGCTCTTGTCGCTTCCGCTCGCGTCGCACATCGCGCGCGTGGGGCGCGCTGCGCTCGATGACGTCTCGCATGCGCAGTTCCTCGTCGCGGCCCGCGCGCGCGGCGCGGGCCTGTCGCGGACGTGGCTCCTCCATGCGCTGCCCGCGTCGCTCGGACCGATCCTCGCGGTCGTCGCGTCGCAGCTCGGCGCGCTGCTCGGCGGCGCGGTGGTGCTCGAGCGTCTCTTCGAGCGGCCGGGTCTCGGCACGCTGATCCTCGAAGCGTACGCGGCGCGCGATCTTCCGGTGCTCGAAGCGGCGATCGTCGCGGCCGGTGCGCTCTTCGTCGTCGTGCAAGCGGCGGCCGCGGCGCTCCACGCGCTCGTCGACCCACGGGTGCGCGCATGAGGAGATCGCGCGTCGTGCCGGTCGCGATCGTGATCGCAGCGTGTGCGGTGGTCGCGCCGTTTCGCGATCCGGAGCGGCTCGATCCGGCGCGATCGTTCCTCGCGCCGTCGCTCGCGCATCCGTTCGGGTGCGGCGAGGCGGGCGTCGACCTCCTCGCGCTCGTTTCGCACGCGGTGCTTCGCGGCACGGCGCTCGCGATCGTCGTCGCGCTCGTCGGCCTCGTCATCGGCGCGCCGCTCGGCGCGGCGGCGGCGATCGCGCGCGGACGCTTCGAGCGCGTCGTGGACCGCGCGTGCGATCTCGTCCAAGCGTTCCCGTCGTTCTTGCTCGCGCTCGCCGTGCTCTCGGCGGTGCGCGCGCCGACCCGCGTTCACCTCGCGTTCGTCTTCGCGCTCACCGCGTGGGCGCCGTTCACGCGGCTCGCGCTCGCGCAGACGCGCGTTCTTCGCAGCGCGTCGTTCATCGAGGCGGCGCGCGCGCTCGGCGTACGCGGCGCGCCGCTCCTCGTTCGTCACGTGCTTCCCAATTCGCTCTCCGTGCTCGCGGTCCAGCTCGGATCGACCGGCGGCGCGATCGTCGTCAGCGAAGCCGCGCTGTCGTTCGTCGGTCTCGGGCCGCGCGACGGCGTGTCGCTCGGGTCCGTGCTCGAGCAAGGCGTCGCGTGCATGCTCTTCGCGCCGCACGTGATGGCGGTCGGCGCGCTCGCGATCTTCGCGACGAGCGCGTCGGTGATCGCCGCGGGCCGGGTGATCGAGTAGAAAGAGGAACATGTGGATCCCGTCGCCGCTCCCGCGCACGTTCGCCGCGTGCGAGCGCGACATCGCGTCGCCCAAGGCCGACGTGCGCGCGTCCGCCGTGACGGATCTCGTGCGCCACGCGCGTTCGAGCGAGACGCGCTCTCGCGCGATCGAGCTCCTCGTCAACGCGTTGAAAGACGAATCGCCGCGCGTTCGCGCGCGCGCCGCGATCACGTTCGCCGACGCGTACGAAGCCGACAAGCACGGTGAGCTCCCACAAGAGACGATGGACGCGATCCTCCACGCGGCCGACGACGGCGACGACGAAGTCCGCCAAATGGCGATCACCGCGCTCGGCGAAATCGGTGACGAGCGCGCGCTCCCGCGTCTCAGCCGCGCGTCGCACGACGAACGCCCCTCGATGCGCTACCAAGCCGTGATCGCGATTGCGCGCATGGCGAGCGCGGGCGACGAGACGCGCATCAAGGCGCTCCTCCGCGCGAGCTCCGACGACGACTTCAACATTCGCTACATCGCGATGCGCCTCGCCGAGGAGCACTTCGCGAACAAACCGCACGAGCGTCTTCGATTGCGCGCCGTCGCGCTGCTCGACGACGACGAGCGCGACGTCGCGATCGCCGCCGCGATTTTTCTCGGCCACGCGGGCGACGAGCGCGGCAAGCCGCTCTTGCGGCGCATCGTGCGCGGAGAAATTCCCGTGCAGCGAGAGGACGAACGCGAAGCCGTCGAGCTCGTTGGCGCGCTCGACATGAAGGACCTCATCCCCGATCTCGAGAAGCGCGCGTTCGGCCTCGCGCGGCACGTCCGAGATACGTGTAGTTTCCACGCAACGATCGCGCTCGCGCGGCTCGGGCATCCGCGCGCCGTCGCGGCGATTCGAAAGGACATGACCTCGCGCAGCGACAAGCGCCGCGAGGCCGCCGCGATCGCCGCCGAGCGCGCCGAGCTCGAGCGATGAACGACGGCGTCCGCTTCGACAACCAGCGCGCCCACGTCGAGAGCTACTTCCTCAAGATCAACGCGCCCGACATGACGCGCGCGCTCTGGATCAAAGCGACGATCCTCGCCGCGCTCGATCGCGAGCCCATCGCCGAGAGCTGGATGATCGCGTTCGAGCGAGGCTTCCCGCCCGTCGCGACGAAAGAGACGGTCCCGCTCACGGACGCGCGCTTCGGATCGCACGCGATCGACGCGCACGTCGCAGGTCTCACGCTGACGCGCAATCGCGCGCACGGAGAAAGCTTCGATCTCGAGATCGAAGATGCGTCGCCGCCGTTCATTTTTTATCCGTACGCGCGCATGTACACGGGGCGTTTTCCGTCGAGCAAAATCACATCGCCGATGCCGAGCCTCGTCGCGCGCGGAACCGTGCGCGCGGGCGATCGCACGTGGAAGGTCGACGGGTGGCGCGGTCTCCTCGGTCACAACTGGGGGCGCGGCCATGCTTTCGCGTACGCGTGGGGTCACTGCAACGTGTGGGACGACGCGAGCGAGACCGCCGTCTTCGAGGGCATGAGCGCGCGCGTGCGCGTCGGCCCGATCCTCACGCCGACGACGACGCTCCTCACGCTTCGCACGGGCGGCGAGACGCACATGCTGACGCACGTGCGCGAGCTCGCGCGAAATCGCGGCGCGATGACGTTTCGGCGCTGGATGTTCTCGGGCAAGGGCCCCAACATCCGCATTCGCGGCGAGCTCTCCGCCGAGACGAACGACATGGTCGGCCTTCACTACGAAAACCCGGACGGCGCGATGACGTATTGCTTGAACAGCAAGCTCGCGTCCGCGCGCATCGAGATCACGGAGCGAAACGGGCGCACGCGCGTGCTCGCGTCGCGCGGCGCGGCGCTCGAGATCGGCACGCGCGATCCCCACCACGGCGTCACGATGGTGCTGTGATGGAACGAAGAGACATCGTGCGCCTCGCGGCGACGTCGTGCGCGCTCCTCGCGACGGGCGTGTGGCTCGGCGGTCTGCTCGTGCTCGGCGCGATCGTCGCGCCCACCGTGTTCCGCGAAGTCCCCGCGCCGCACAGCGCCGACGCGATGACGATCGTCTTCATCACGTTCGACAAGATCGCGATCAGCGCGGCGGCGATCGTCGCCGTCGCCGAGGTCATTCGCTTTCGCGCCGGAGGAGACGCCATCACGCGCGTCGACATCGCTCGCCTCGCGACGATCGCGGTCGCGGGCACGCTCGCGATCGTTCAAGGCGCGTTTCTCTCGCCGGCGATTGTCGCACTGCATCGTGACGGCGCGATCCGCGGCTTGGGTCCGAGCGGCGAGCGCCTCGAGCGCTTTCACGCGTGGAGCGAGACGTGCGGGAAAACCGAATCGGTCCTGCTCGTTGCGCTCGTCGTGCTCCTCACGTTCGCATCGCGAAAGAAGTAAGAGGTCACTGAACTTTTACACGCCACGAAGAAGTGTGCGTTCTTGTCTCATCTTTCGGTTGACGGGGTAGTGCCCGTTCGTATACTCGCGCGCCGTTCGGGGGAGTCGATTGCTTCGCAATCGTTTGCGCAACGTCAAAAACAGGTCACGGTATGTCGCGGGCTTTCTTATCTCCCGCGATTAGTTTTGGAACGCGGGGCTTTTTTAGGAGGCGGATCATGCAGTGGTTCAAGAGCGCGATGGTTTTCTCGAGCGTGGTTTTCGTCGCGGCCATGGCCGCCGAGGGATGCACCAGCAAAAACCCCACCGGCGGTGACGCGGGTGACGGCGGCGTCATCAAGAGCGACGCGCCGGTCAAGGACGTCGCCAAGAGCGACTCGCCGACGTCGAATTGCCCGTCGAGCGATCCCGCTTGCGAGAATTGCGACACGACGAGCTACACGCCGACGGCGCAGGGCAAGCCCGTCGCGCACGCCAACCAGTGCAGCGGCACCGAGCTCACTGCATTCGCGGCTGCATGCAACCTGGACGGCGCGGGAACGCAAACCGCCTGCACGGCGTGGCAAAATGCGGAGCAAACCTCCAACAACACGTGCCTGACCTGCCTCTTCACCGAGCAGACGGCGGCGAACTGGGGCTTCCTCGATTGCACCTCCACGGGGTGCTCGCTCAACCGTCCGGGCTGCATCGACGTTGGGCTCAACCAAGTCAGCCAAGAGAACTCGACATCGAGCGGCTCGTGCGGCGACCTCCTCAACGCGGTCTTCGGTTGCTACGACGCGGCGTGCGCGACGTGCAGCGCGACGGACTTCCAAACGTGCGAGACCGACTCGCAAGGGGCCGAGTGCAAGACGTACATCGATGCGTTCGGGAACGCGGCTTCGTGCGCGACGTTGAACAGTGACGCTGGCTTCCCGCCGGGCGTGGCCAAGTGCTACCCGGCCTCGCAAAGCGGCTACACCGACACCGAGTTCGCCACGATGGCGGGCGTCTTCTGCGGCGGCGGGTGAGAAGAAACACGAGCACGACACAGCACGGACGCGGGAGGGCGTCCGCGTTGTGTCGTGCTTCGCTTTTTGTCTCCTCGATTTTCATCGCATGCTCGAGCGACGGCACATCGCCCGACGCTTCGACCGACGGAAACAAAAAGCCTGACGTCTCGTACGGCGACGCCGCGATCGACGTCGACATCGATGCTTCGTGCGGTCCCGTCGACGTGAGCGGTTTTCAACCGACCACGATGATGCCGCCCAACGCGCCGCACGCGAACAAGTGCTCGACGCAACAGGTGAGCGACTACGCGCAGTGCCAAGGCGCGAAGCAGACGTCTCTCTGCCAACAATTCGCGGACGGCCAACCCGGCCAGACGTGCCGCATGTGCATCGAGACGCAAACGACGGACGCGAAATGGGGCGTCATCGTGTTCGAAGGCTCGGGCAACGGCGTGTTCAACATCGAAGGCTGCGTCGACGACGCGCTCGCAGAGACGACGCTGGAGAAAGCGAACGGCGGCGCGGGCTCTTGCGGCGATCTTCTCCACGCATCGTTCGACTGCCAAGACGCGGCGTGCTTGGCGTGCAAAGCGGACGACTACGGCACGTGCACCGACAGCGCGCGACTCGGGGTGTGCAAGGCGTACGACACGAACGTCGAATCGACGACGGGCCCATGCGCGCCGATCCTCGGCGACGCCGAACCGAGCAACGTGAAAAACTGCTACCCCAATCCATCGATCAGCGATCCGACGCAAGCAGAGGTCGATTGGCTCAATCGCATGGTGGGCTATATGTGTGGCCAATGAAACGCACGTTCGTCTTGATGATCGCGCTCGCGGTCTCGGCGTGTCACTCGAGCTGTTCGGAGGAGACGGGCGCCGAGCCCGTCGCGACGGCAGAAGCAGGGACGGTGGAAGCCGTGTCGGTCGGCCAGCAACGCCCGCTGCCCATCATGCGGCCCAACATGAGGCCGATCCACGCGCTCACCAACAACCAATCGACGTCCGCGACGCCGCCGCCCGCCGACGAGAACTGAAATGCGTCGCGCGTGCGCGTTCGCTTCGTTGTTCGTGCTCGTTGCGTGCAGCTCGACGGCCACGACGCTCGACGGCGGTTGTCTCGTCGCAGACGCGGGCTACGAAGCGGGCGACGCGGGCGGCGTCATCTACTCGCCGATGAACCCGCCGCACCAACCGGAGCACGCGTGCACCACGCAGCAGCTCTCCGACTACGCGCAATGTCAGGCGATGAAGAACACGTCGCTCTGCGCGCAGTTTCAAGCGGGAGGCACGAGCACCGCGTGCAGCGCGTGCATCGAATCGCAAGCGAGCGACCCGACGTGGGGCGTCATCGTGATCAACGCGCAGACCGGCGGGTTCAACGTCGAAGGCTGCGTCGATCTCGCGCTCGGGCGACCTGCGAGCGGCGACTCGTGCGGCGACCTTCTCCACCGGTCGTACGAATGTCAGAACCAAGAGAACGCCGCGCTTTGCAACGCGTGCGTCGGCGACGCCGCCGCGTGCGAGCAGACGGTGCTCGTCACGGCGTGCGCGGCGGACAACGACGCCGTCCTCAACCCGTCCGGACCATGCGCGCCGCTCTTCTCCGACGCCGCGCCCTCCGCTGCGCTCGCCTGTTACCCGAACCCGGCGATCACGGATCCCCAAACGCAAGAAGCCGATTGGCTCACGCGCGTCGGGGCGATTTTCTGCGGTCCATGAACACGGGCGCACCCTGAGCTATACTGCGAAGAGCTTCCTCTTCGTCATGCGCTTCGTTCAAGTCGTCATCGCTTCGTTCGTAATCGGTTGTGGTGCAGCGAACACGAGCACCACCGACGCCGGTGACGCCATGATTCCGTCACCCGACGCGATGTTCGACGCGAGCCGCGACGGCGGCGTATGCGGCCCGCTCGACGTGACGAGCTACCTGCCCGAGACGATGCACCCGCCGAACCCGCCACATGCCGGCAAGTGCACCGATCAACAGGCGATCGACTACGCGTCGTGCGAGGGCGGCAACACGTCGAAGTGCACGCAGTTCGGCGCCGGGCAACCCGCCGAAGCGTGCGGCATGTGCATCGAGACGAAGAAGACCGACACGAAGTGGGGCGTGGTCGTGTTCGACGGTTCGAGCGGCCTACCGAACATCGAGGGTTGCGTCGACGACGCGCTCGGCGAAGTGAGCCTCGAGCCCAAGTCGTGCGGGCAGCTTCTCTTTGCGTCGTACGGTTGTCAGCAAGCGGCGTGCGGGCTCTGCGCGGGCGACGCGCTCGACGCGTGCGTCACGGCGAGCCTCACGGGCGGATGCGTGAGCTACGATCAACTCGTGGAATCCGACACTGGTCCGTGCGCCGCGCTCCTCGGCGACGCAGCGCCCGCCGCGGCGGCGAGCTGCTTTCCGGACCCGAAAATCACCAACGTCGCTGCCCAGCGCGCGGACTTTCTCACGCGTATGGCAAAGTACATGTGTGGCTCGTGACATGGTATGAAGCATCACGGTTTTTCGGCGGAGGGTAAGCCCATGACCTTTCTTTCTCGACGCATCTGGTTGCTCGCTGGCGTGGGAGCTCTCTTCGCGGGCGGCTCGCTCGGCGTTGCGTGCTCGAACAACAACAATTTCGGCGATGGCGGCCCCGACGGATCGAAGCCGGGCGACTCGGGCGGCGGCGACACGAAGCCGCCGGGCGACTCCGGTGGCGGCGACTCGAGCAACAACGACGGGAGCACGGGCCCGTGCACGACGACCGCGCTCACCGGAGACTGCGACATCGTCGCGCAGAACTGCCAGAGCGGCCAAGAGTGCGCCCCGGCGCAGCTCTCCGACGGCGGCTTCCAAGCGAAGTGCATCCCGAACACGACGGGCAACATCAAAGAGGGTTACGCGTGCACGCAATCGGGTAACAACAACCCGTGCCTCGCGGGCCTCGAGTGCATCGACAACCGCTGCGCGAAGCACTGCTGCCTCGGCAACGACGGCGAATGCGGCAAGGCGCAACCCGAAGGCTACACAGGTCGCTGCGAGACGACGGTGACGCTCGACGGAACGAACCCCGCGTACGCGATCTGCACGTACAGCTCGGGTTGCGAGCCGTTCCAAATTCAACCGTGCACGTCCGGACAAATCTGCTCCGTCGAGGACCAGAACGGCACGGCCGTGTGTCAGGGATTGGCCAACACCGACGGCGGTCTCTCCGTCGGCGTGAAGTGCGTCTACGCGAACGACTGCAAAGACGGTCTCGCTTGCATCGGCGCGCTCGATGGCGGCGCCGCGACGTGCACGTATCAGTGCTACGTGCCGCCGGGTCCGTTCGACGCCGGCATCACGACGCTCGGCCCGGGCAAGGGTGGCTGTCAGAACGGCAAGACCTGCCAGGCGATTCAGCTGCTCGGTCAAGACGGCGGCGTCACGAACCCGACTTGGCTCGGTCTCTGCGAGTGAGCGAGCTCGACATCGGGCTCCTCCGAGTCCTGCGCGACGACGGCAGCGCGGATCCCGAAACGGATCCGCGCTTGCCCGATGACGTCGTCTTGCGCGGCTATCGCGAGATGCGCCGCTTGCGTCTCCTCGACGCGCGCATGATCGTGCTGCAACGCCAAGGACGCGTCGGCTTCTACGGCGCGGCGCACGGACAAGAAGCGACGCCCATCGCGACCGGCTTGATGCTCGACCGCGATGATTGGGTCTTCCCCGCGCTCCGCGAGCAGAGCGTCATGCTCGTGCGCGGCTTCCCGCTCGACGCGTTCGTCGCGCAGGTGTTCGGCAACGCGGGCGACGTGCTCAAGGGCCGCCAGATGCCGAGCCACCAATCGGGTCGCGCGGTGAACCAAGTGTCGTGGTCGTCGTGCATCGGTCCGCAGATCCCGCAAGCGGTGGGATGCGCGTGGGCGATGAAGATGAAGAAGCAGCCGAGCGTCGCGATCGGTTTTTGCGGCGACGGCGCGACGAGCCAACCGGACTTCCACAACGCGCTCAACTTCGCGGGTGTGTTCCACGTGCCGTGCGTGATCGTCTGCCAGAACAACCACTGGTCGATCAGCGTCCCCACGTCGCGCCAGACGGCGTCGCAGACGATCGCGATCAAGGGCCGCGCGTACGGCGTGCCCGGCGTGCGCGTCGACGGGAACGATTTGCTTGCAGTATGCAAGGTTCTCAAAGACGCGATCGCGCGCGCGCGCTCGGGCGGCGGGCCCACGTTCGTCGAGGCCGTCACGTATCGCATCGGCGCGCACTCGACGAGCGACGACCCAACGCGCTACCGCAGCGACGAAGAGGTCGAAGCGTGGAAGAAGAAGGACCCGCTCGACCGCCTCCGCAAGCACCTCGTCTCGCGCGGTCTCATGGATGACGCCCGCGACGCTGCGCTCGAAAAAGATCTCCAAGATGAAATCTCGCCGGCCATCAAGAAGGTCGAAGAGCTGCCACCGCCTTCGCGCGCCTCGCTGTTCGAAGACGTTTACGCGAACCTTCCCTGGAATCTGGCCGAGCAGCGCGACTTGCTCGAGCGCCTCCCGCCCGCGCCTCATCATTAAAGAGCAAATCTTTGGCCGGTCGCGCGCGTACAACACGCATGCGAACCCGCTCCATCTTGGGGGCTGCGCCCCAAACCCTGCCACCCTCCAACCGCTCCGCTTCGCTGCGCGGTTGTCGATCTTGCCGATTCTCGCCCTCCTCACCGGATGCGGCGCTAGCGCCAGCTCGTACGTCCACACACCCTCGGATACGACGCTCGGGCGCGTCGTCGTCTACCGCAACGGCGTTGCGTATTTCGAGCGCACGGCCGACGTCAAAGACGACCACCTCGATCTGCAGGTCCCCGCGGACAAGGTCGATGACTTCTTGAAATCGCTCACGGTGGTGGACGCCAAGACGGGCCAACCGGCGCCGATCACGTATCCGACGCGTCCAGGTGCGTCGTCGACGGGTTTGATCGACATGCGCATCGGCGTCGGCAAAGGCACCGGACATCAGCTGAAGCTCTCGTACGTGACCGAGGCGCCGTCGTGGAAGCCGAGCTATCGCGTCGTGATCGGAAACAGCGGCAAGGTGAACCTCGAAGCGTGGGCGATCGTCGACAACACGAGCGGCGAAGACTGGAAGGACGTTCGCCTCGGTGTTGGATCGAGCTCGGCGCTGTCGTTCCGATTCGATTTGCGATCGGTGCGGCTCGTCGAGCGCGAGACGCTGCAGCAAAATGATTTGTTCGCGCTCGCGCCGCCGACGGGCGGATCGACCTACGGCAACGAAGCGATCCAGAAGAAGCTCGTCGCAGATCTCGACGACACGACGCTCGCGGCAGCGGAAATCGAAGAGAAGGAGAAATCGGCCGCGACCAAATCGGGCGGCGATTACTACATCGACGGTCGCGCGCACGGCGCGCCTCCTCCTCCGGCGCGCATCGCTCCCGGCAGCCACGACGTGCGCTTTTCGGCTCCGATCGCGGGCAACGCCGGCACGGGCGGTGGTCGCGGCGCGCCGTCGCAATCGCAGCCGGACATCGGCGGCATTCAGCGCATGGCGCGCTCGCTCCAGAACGCGCAGGATCAAATCGTCGTCGAAGGGTTCGCAGCCGCGGGCGACGGAGACAAGAACGCGGCGAGCCTCGCGCGCGCCAACAAGATGCGCGAGCAGCTCGTGCGAAACGGCGTCGACCCGAACAACGTGATCGCGGTCGGGCGCGGCGAGCAAGTCGGACGCAACGGCGGCGTGCGCGTCGTCGAAGCGCCAAAGGATCTCAAGAAAGAGCGCGATCGCGACGGCACACCCGACGCCGCGAAAGTAGGACAAGGACAGCAGCAAGCCGCCGCTCAAACGCAACCCGCCGAGGCGATCGGCACGTCGCACTTCGAGTCCGGAAACGTCACGACGGTCGCGCGCGGAACGAGCGCGATGGTCTCGATCCTCCACACGGACACCGACGGCGAGGTCGTTTATCTCTACGACCCCGAGAGCTCACGCGGCAACGCGCAGTTCCCTTTCAAGAGCGTTCGCTTGAAGAACCCGAGCGACAGCGCGCTCGAGACGGGGCCCGTCACGGTGTTCGGCGACAACCGATTCATCGGCGAAGGCATGGCCGAGCCCATCCCCGCGCGCGCGACGGCGTTCGTTCCGTTCGCGCTCGATCGTCAAATCGTCGTCGACCGCGGCGACGCGGAAGAAGATCAAATCTCGCGCATCATCACGGTGCAGCGCGGCGTCTTCTCGACCGAAGTCCAGCACACGAAGAAGACGACATTCACGCTCTCCAATCGCCTCGGCGAGCGCGCCGTGGTCTACGTTCGTCACACGATCGCGCCCGGCTACAAGCTCACGAAGAGCCCGGCGGGAAGCGGCGAAGAGAAGCTCGGCGCAGCGAACTTGTTCCGCGTCGTCCTCGAGCCGCATGCGAAGGCCGAAGTCGCGATCGAAGAAGCGACGCCGGTCTTCCGCACGATCGACGTCCGCAGCCCCGCGGGCATCGAGCAAGTGCGCGTGTACCTCTCGCACGCCGTGATTGAAGGACCGCTCAAGTCCAAGGTCGAGGACCTTCTCAAGTTCAACAAAGAGATGGCCGACATCGAGCAGAAGATCCAAACGACGCGCGAGCAGATGGCCGAGTACCGCGAGCGCATGGACGAGCTCCACAACCAAATCTTCACGCTGAAAGCGGTGAAGACGGCCGGCCCGCTCATGGCGAACCTCGAGAAGAAGATGAGCGAGGTGAGCGATCGCTTGTCGAAGGCGACGATCGACGTCGTCACGTATCAAGAGCAGCTGATGGTCTCGCGCATCCACTTCCAAGACGGCGTCGCGGACCTCACGCTCGAGAAGAAGGACGACAAGAAGGTCGCCGAGAAGTAGTCACGGGAACTGCGCGCTGCCCGCCACGTCCGAGCTAGGGGCGACGACGGGCAGCGAGTCTTCGAGCGTGGCGCCCGTGCTCGACGTGATGCGAACCATGTACGGGCCGGGACCGACGCCCGAGGCGATGACGAAATAGTTGTAGTCTGCACGCGTCACGTCGGCGTACGCGGCGGAGCCCGTCTTCCACTCGAGCTTGCTGATCGCGTACTTCGCGTTGCGCACTTGGATCGCGGTCCAGTACTGCGAGCTCCCGTCTTTGATGCGGTAGTCGACGGGGCCGCTCGTGTTGCACGCGACGACTTGCCACGTGATCGGAACGTTGCCCGCGGAGACGTCGGCGATCTTCGCGAAGGCCTCTTGGCTCAAGTCGAGGTGACCCGCCTCGCAGCCGGGACACTGATCGACGATGCGCACGGTGACGTTGCCCTTCGGTCCGGTGATCGCGACGCACTCGCCGCAAACCGCGCTGCCGTTCCATTCGGATGCGTCCATCGCGGCGACGTCGAGATCGTTCGGCGAGGGATCGAATCCGCAGTTCCCGCTGCCATCGGCGGCGTAGTAAGTCGCGCGACCGTTTTCGGGTTGGCCGAGTGGCTGCGTCGAGGCGTCGCTTCCGGCGTCGCTTCCGTTGTTCGAAGGTGACGACGAGCACGCGCACCAGGCGACGAAAATGAAATGAAGCCGCATCATCGAATCGTATCACCGTCAGGCGGCAGCGCGGCGCGCGTCAATTGCCGCAACTGATTTTCATGCCGACGTTCAACCAGCTCCTCACGCGCGGTCGCGTGCGCGCCGTCATCAAGACGAAAGCGCCCGCGCTTCGTTCGAGCCCGCAGAAGCGCGGCACCGTCGTTCGCGTCTACGTCGTCAACCCGAAGAAGCCGAACTCGGCGAACCGCTGTTGCTGCCGCGTGCGTCTGACGAACGGCCTCGTCGTCACGGCGTACGTTCCCGGCGAGAAGAACAACCTCGCGGAGCACGCGAGCGTCCTCGTGCGTGGCGGTCGCGTGAAGGATCTTCCCGGCGTGCGTTATCACATCGTGCGCGGCGCGCTCGACGCGTCCGGCGCGGCCGGTCCGACGAACACCGCGGCGAGTGAAGTCGCACCGCGCCGCAACCAGAGCCGCTCGAAGTACGGCGTCAGCCGCGCGAAGAAGAACTGACTCTGACTCGCTGGCAGATTGTCGGGTTTGTCTCTACATTCCCGTCGCGATGGCCAACAAGACGTACGAAGTGATCGTGATCGGCGGCGGCCCCGGCGGTTATGGTTGTGCGATTCGGCTCGGGCAGTTGAAGCAAAAAGTTCTCTGCGTCGAAAAAGAAGAGGTCGGCGGCGTGTGCCTCAACTGGGGCTGCGTGCCGAGCAAGGCGCTCATCGCGGCGGCTCACACGTACGAGAAGGCGAAGGACGGCGCATCCATCGGCCTCCTCGCGGACAACGTCCGCATGGACACGAACAAGATGCAGGACTGGAAGGAAGGCATCGTCAAGCGCCTCACGACCGGCATCAAAGGTCTCTTCCGCGGCAACGGCGTCGAGCTCCTCTACGGCGACGCGCGCTTCGTCTCCGCGAAACAAATCGAAGTGAAGACGCGCGAGGGCGGCACCGAGACGATCGAAGCGACGAAGGCCATCGTGATCGCGACGGGCAGCTCGACGATTGAGATCCCGACGTTCAAGTTCGACGGCAAACAAATCATCGGCGCACGCGACGCCGTGAGCTTGCGGTCGATACCGAAGCGCTTGCTCGTCATCGGCGGCGGCGTCATCGGTCTCGAGCTCGGCTGCGTCTACCAGAAATTCGGCGCGGAGCTCACCGTCGTCGAAGCGACGCCGACGCTCCTACCGGGTACCGATCCGGATCTCACCGCGGTCGTCGAGAAGAAGCTCGTCAAACACGGCGCGAAGATCTTCAAGAGCGCGAAGGCGATGGGCTACGAGAAGCAGAGCGACGGATCGATCGCCGTGCGCATCGACGTGGGCGGAGGAAAAACCGAAACGGCGATCTGCGACGTCGTTCTCGTCGCAGTCGGCATGCGCCCGAACAGCGCGGGGCTCGGGCTCGAGAAGATCGGCGTGAAGGTCGAGAAGAATTTCATTCCGACCGACGCGCAGGGAAAAACCAACGTGCCGGGCATCTACTGCATCGGCGACGTGAGCGGCTTCCCGATGCTCGCGCACAAAGCGACGAAGGAAGGCGAGGTCATCGCCGAGGTGATCGCCGGTCAAAAAGCGGCGAAGGACTGGGTGTCGATCCCCGCGGCGATCTTCACGGATCCGGAGATCGCGGTCGCAGGTTTGTCCGAGGCGCAAGCGAAAGAAAAAGGAATCGAAGTGCGCATCGGAAAATTTCCGTACTCCGCGCTCGGCCGCGCGATGGCGAACAACGAGACCGAAGGGTTCTTCAAAGTCGTCGCAGACGCGAAGACGCACGAGGTCCTCGGCGTGCACATCGTCGGCACCGCGGCGAGCGACATGATCAGCGAGGGCGCGCTCGCGCTCGAGATGCACGCGTTCCTCGAGGACGTCGGTCTCACGATTCACCCGCACCCGACGCTCGGCGAAGGCATGATGGAGGCGCACATGAACGGCCTCGGTCACGCGATTCACATCCTCAATCGCTGACGCTCGTCACCCGAAGCTCTTCTTGATGCCGAGCTCCTTCATCTTGTGAGCGAGCGTGCGCACGGGCATCCTCAAGAGGCGCGCTGCGTCCGTCTGGTTTCCGCCGGCGCGGCGTAGCGCTTCGACGATCACCTCGCTCTCGAACGTGCGCGTCTGCTGCTTCACGCGCTCTTTGAAGTCCGTCGCGTCGTCCGCGCCGGCCAGCGCGGCCGAAGACGGGCGCGCGCTGGTGCGGCTCTCGCGCATGCGCGCGGGCAAGTCCGCTTCGGTGATGACGTCGCCGCGCGCGATGACGACCGCGCGCTCGATCGCGTTCCTGAGCTCGCGCACGTTGCCCGGCCACGCGAAGCGCTTCACGAGGTCCATCGCCGCATCGTCGAACCCGCGAATGTGCCTCGCGCTCTGCGCGTTGGCTTCTGCCAAGAACGCGTTCGCGAGCGGCTCGATTTCGTCTTTGCGATCGCGCAGCGGCGGGAGCTCCAGCACGACGGCGTTGAGCCGGTAGAGAAGATCGCGACGAAACGTGCCTGAGTCGCACATCGACTCGAGATCGCGGTGCGTCGCGGCGACCACGCGCACGTCGACGTCGATCTCGCGATCGCCGCCGATGCGCATGAGCTTCTTCGTCTCGAGCACGCGCAGCACCGCGGCTTGTGCGGTCTGCGAGAGCTCGCCGATCTCGTCGAGAAACACCGTGCCGCCGTGCGCTTGCTCGAAGATGCCTTTCGCCGTGCGCTCCGCGCTGGTGAACGCGCCGCGCTCGTGTCCGAAGAGCATGCCTTCGACGAGCGCCTGCGGAATCGCGCCGCAGTTGATCGATCGCATCGGCCCGCTCTTGCGCGGGCTCGCGTCGTGGATCGCGCGCGCGACGAGCTCCTTGCCGGTTCCCGTTTCACCGTGGATGAGCACGGCGAGCGCGCTCGGCGCGACGCGCTCGACCTCGTCGAGCACCGCGTGCATGCGCGCGCTCTTCACGATCATCGACGGCGGCGCAGCGGACGAACGCGCGCGCTCCTCGGCGCCGAGCCCGCGCACGAGCGACGCACGCACCGCCGACAAGAGCTCGTCCGCCGAGGCCGCGTCATCCGGCAACACCGCGACGCCCACGCGATTCGCGCGCGCGATCTCGCCGAGCTCCCGCGCGCGCGTCACCGCGGCGTCGCGCGCGACCTCGGGAAGCATCACGAGCGCCGTGTCGTCCGCGTAGAGGCCCACGCGATCCGCCGGGCGGAGCGCGGCGGCCACGGCGGGCGTCCACTTGCTGACGTGCTCGCCCGCGATCATCACGAGCGCGACGGGTCTTCCGAACGTGTGCGCGCGCTTCACCTCGTCCTCGAGCGCGGAGACGAATCGATCGTGTCCATCGACGGGCGGCGCGCTCGCACCGCGATCCGGAACGACGTGAAGCGAGCACACGACGTCGCCGATGCGCACGACGTCCCCGAACGACGCGCGCGCCTTCGTGATGCGCGCGCCGTTGATCCAAGTTCCGTTCGTCGACTCGAGATCCTCGACGAGCACGGCCGCGGCGTCCGTCGTGAAGCGAACGTGCTGGCGCGAGAGGCTGCGATCGTCGATCACCGCATCCGCGGGATAGCTTCGCCCGACGACCACTGCCTCTCCCGCGCGCAGCGGAACGACCTTCACGCCGTCACGGTGATAGAGGAGCAGCGAAGGCGCGACGTTCGCCACGCGCGCGGACGGCGGCTCGCGCCGCATCGTCGTCGCTCGGTCCTCGTCACTCACCGCGGAGAGCATCTCGCGCGTTGCCGAAACCGGCAAGCGCTTGCCGGTGCGCTTTCGGCGCGATCGCGAAAACCCCTTGAAATAGGCCCGATCGCGGTTGGCCCGCGACTTGAAAAGGGAAGGATCAACCAGGAGGAGTTGATCATGATTCTCGCCATTCTCGCAGCGGCCATTGGTGTGGGTGGAGGCATTCTCGCGGCGTCGTCTCTCTTCGTCGGCAAGAGCGCCGGCGCCGCGGAGAAGCTCGCCAAGCTCGCGCAGTACCAGGGCTACATCGGTCTTTGCATGTTCGGTTGGGGCGTGTGGGAGCTCATCGATGCCGTGCTCACGCTCGGACAGATCGCATCCCATCCGCTTCTCTGGACGTTCTTGCTCGCGTCGGGCGTCGCGGACTTCGGCGTCGGCATGCTGCTCGGCTTCGGGCTCATCTCGACGTACGCGTTTCGCGGCAACGCGATGGCGATCGAAAAAGGCGACCGCGTCCGTCGTTCGCTCGTGAAGTTCCAAGTGCCGCTCGGCTTCCTCGCGATCATCACGTCGATCGCGTACGCGGCGCTCTGGATGATTTGAGCGAACGGATCGAACTGCTGAAGCAAAAGAGGCGAGGGCCCACGTGGGCTCTCGCCTTTTTTCGTTTATGATGCGCGGGTCGTGGAATCGCTGCCGCGCGTCGTCGACCGCTACGAGCTCCTGTCCGTTCTCGGATCGGGCGGGTTCGCGACGGTGTATCGCGCGCGGCACGTTCATACGCATCAAGCCGTCGCGGTGAAGATCCTCGCGCAGAAGCGCGACGTCGGGCGCTTCATCGCGGAGGCGCGCGCGGCCGCGGCGGTCCAACACCGCAACGTCGTGCGCGTGCTCGATTGCGGGCATTTCGAGGACGACGTCTTCATCGTGATGGACCTCGTCGAAGGTCAGACGCTCGCGGACGCGCTCCACACGGGGCCGTTTCAACCGCAGCGCGCCGTCGAGATCGCGATTCAGATCCTCGACGGGCTCGGCGCGGCGCACGCTCGCGGGATCGTCCACCGCGACATCAAGCCGCCGAACATTCTTCTCACGCGCGACACCGACGGAACCGACCTGCCGAAGATCCTCGATTTCGGCGTGAGCAAGCAGCTCACGGCGATCTCCGGAACGCTCGACGGCACCGCGATCGGAACGCCGGGCTACATGGCGCCCGAGCTCTTCGGCGGCGCGAAGCACGCGGACGCGCGCGCGGACATCTACGCGGTCGCGGTCACGCTCTACGAGATGCTCTCCGGCAGGCTTCCGTTCTCCGCGGGATCGTACGAGGAGCTCATCGTGCAAGTCGCGACGCAGCGGCCCGCGCCGATCCTCGTCGTCGCGCCGCACGTGTCGCCGCACATCGCGGCGGCGGTCGATCGCGGTCTCGCGCGCGATCGCGAAGCGCGTTGGCCAACGGCGGAGCAATTCGCGTCGGCGCTGCGTGGCGCGCTTCTCGGCATCGCGCCGCCGTCATCGCATCAATTCGAAGCGACGATCAACGCGACGGCGCCGCAGCTCGTCCCTCCGCAGATGACGGCGCCATCGCACTTCGGTGCGCCCGAGCCGAGCACGCTGCGCACCGCGCCGCCGCCCGTCGTCAACACGGCGAGCCGCGTCGAATCGCGAAGCCGTGGCGCGCTCGGATGGGTCGTCGGCATCGTGGCGGTCGCGCTGCTCGCGGGCGCGGGAGGCGCGGTCGGCGTGTGGCGATGGATGAGCATGCAGAATTCGAAGATCGCCGCGACGCCGCTCGCCGCGGTCTCCGTCTCCGCCCCCGTCACCGAATCCGTCTCCGCCTCCGCGCCCGCCTCCGTCTCCGTCCCCGTCTCCGCGACCGCGTCCGCGCCCGAGATCGCCGCCGCGCAAACCATCGGCGCGCACAAATCCCATCCGTCGTCGCCACAAGGAATTCATTTCAAAGAGCCGAAGGTGGTCGGCACTGCGCATGTCTTCGCGGTCGTCGCGCTCGAGGAGTACGTCACGCCGAAGGCGCAGCGATGTCGCCCCGACGGCGCGGCGCCGACGATCGCGCACATCGACATCTTCATCGGCAGCGAAGGCACGATCAACATGGCGCACCCGACGCCGAACGATCCCGGCGATCCCGTCACGTCCGCGTGCCTCGCGGCGATCTTCAAACAATCCGCGTCGCCCGCGACGTGGAAGCCCGAAGGCAGCGGCATCGCGACGATCGTCGCGACGCTCGACCCGCGGTAAAAATCCTTGTCGCTCGTCGGACAAACACTCGCGCGTCGCTACGAGATCCTCTCGCTCCTCGGCAAAGGCGGAATGGGCGAGGTGTACGAAGCACAGCAGAAGGATTTGAAACGCCGCGTCGCCGTGAAAATCCTCGCGTCGTCCGCCGAGAACGATCTGCTCCGCTTCAAACAAGAAGCGCTCGCCGCGGCGGGTCTCGCGCATCCGAACATCGTCCAGATTTTCGATTTCGTGGAAGGCGACCCGCCGCTCCTCGTGATGGAGCTCTTGCGCGGGTCGTCCTTGTCCGCGCTCGTGAAGAAGCACGGCAAGCTCGAGCCCGCGCGCGCCGTGTCGATCATGACGCAAGTGCTCTCGGCGCTCTCCGCGGCGCACGACGCGCGCATCGTTCATCGCGACGTGAAGCCCGAGAACATTTTCGTGTGCGAATCGAGCCTGCCGTACGACCTCGCGAAGGTGCTCGACTTCGGCCTCGCGCGTCCGCTCGACGACGATCGAAGGCTCGCGCGCACGCGCGTCGGCGTCGCCATGGGAACGCCCGCGTACATGGCGCCCGAGCAAGCGCGCGGCGCGACGGCCGACGTGCGCATGGATGTCTTCGCGGCGGGCGCGACGCTCTACTACGCGCTCGCGGGAAGGCGTCCATTCGAGGGAAAGACGTCGACCGAGCTCATGCAAGCCGTGAAGAAGCAACCGCCAATTCCGCTCGACGCGGTCGCGCCCGATCTCGATTTGGATCTCGTGCGCGTCGTCGAGCGATCGCTGTCGAAGGATCCCGACGCGCGCTTCTCGAGCGCGCGCGCGTTCCTCGAAGCGCTCACGCCGCTCTGGCCCCGCGCCAACGCGCCCGCGCGCGCGAACGCTCCATCGTCGAAGACCGGATCGACGAAGGCGTCGGTCGTCACATCGCCCGATCGCAAACGCTCGCCGTTCGAGATTCAACCGTTCGAAGCGCTCGTTCCGCCGATCGCGGTCGGAATGATCGCGACGGCGCGTTTCGCGCGCGATGGCCGCTCCGCGCTCGCGGTCGGTCCGACGGGCCTCGCGAGGTGGACGCTCGAGCAAGGATGGTCCGCGCGCGATCTCCCAGAGGGCGTCGCGCCGACCGACGTGAGGCTCTTCGCGTTTGGCGCGAACGGCGAGGCGCTCGTCGTCGCGAAAGAGCGCGACGCGTGGATTCGCACGGGCGGCGCGTACACGCACATCGCGCTTCCCGAGGACATGGATGTGCGCGGCGTGCACGTCGACCACGCATCGCACGTCGTCGCGTGTGGAACGATCGGACGCGATGGCGTCGTCGTCGATTGCGCGCCGAGCGGCGCGACGATTCACGCGATCGGCCGCGGTATCGCGCTCCACGCGGTCACGCGCATCGCGGGCGGCGCGCTCGTCGCGTGTGGCGATCGCGGAACGATCTGCATCATCGCAAACAAATCCGTGACCGCGCACGCGGCGGGAAAATCCACGCTGCGCGCGATCGCGCCGCTCGGCGCGGGGTTCGTCGCCGTCGGCGAGCGCGGCGCGATCGTGAGCGTCCCAGTTGCATCCGGAGAAGCGCTCGCATCGGCGACCGAAGCCACGTTCGCGCCGGAGGATCTCACGAGCGTGCAAACGCGCGGCAAGTTCGTGTGCGCGCTCGGAACGTCCGTGCACCTCGCCGCGACGTCGGCCATCGGCCGCGCGACGTCATCACGAGTGGCTGGTGCCATCCGCGATTTCTACCTCGACAATGGCGTGGTGCGCGTCATCACCGACAGCGCGTCGGTGCTCGACGCGGTGATCACCGGCGCCCCTTGAACCCCATCATCCCCTGAACGACGCTCTCGCTCTCTTCGGCGATCGCTTCTTGTTCACGGAGCTTGTCGGCGCAGTCTTCACAAACCTTCCGCGCCTTGCCGGCCACCTTCACGGTCACCAGCGCATCGACCTCGTCGTCGCATTCTTTGCAAGTGGGCATTGCGTGAAATTGACTCGTGCTTATGGCACGAGTCAATTGACTCTTGCTGGGAGGAGCGGCGCAGCCGCGACGTCCCAACATATCCCGTGGTAACGTTCGGAGAGAGGCATCGCATGGGGATTTTCGACCGCATGGGCAAGGTGATTTCGAGCAACTTCAACTCGCTGCTCGACAAAGCCGAGGATGACAAGAAGCTCATCGAGCTCAACGTCGACGAGATGGGCGAGCAGCTCAAAGCCGCGCGCCAAGAAGTCATCAGCGCGGTCGCCGCGGAGAAGCAGCTCAAGAAGAAGGTCGACGAGCTGAATGGCGAGTCCGAAAAATGGGACAAGCGCGCGGAGCTCGCGCTGAAGGGCGGAGACGAAGCGCTCGCGCGTGAAGCGCTCAAACAAAAGCGCCGCGTCGCGAGCGAGGCCGAGGCCGCGGAGAAATCGCGGCAGGACGCGCGCAACCAAGCGCTCGAAATGAAGGAAGAGCTCGAGCGCATGGAGCGAAAGCTCGAAGACGTGAAGATGCGAAAGAGCACGATCGCAGCGCGCGCGGCGCAGGCGAAGGCCGGTGGCGGAGCCGAGGGTCTCGGCGCGAAGGGCGGTTCGAGCGCGTTCGACAATTTCCGCAAGCTCGAAGACAAAATCGAAGGCCGCGAAGCGGAGAACTCCGCGATGGCCGAGGTCGAAGACGCGCTCGGCACGAAAGAGAAGCAAGACCTCGAAGCGAAGTTCCGCGATCTCGAGCGCGGCATCGGCGGCAAGCCCGGAAAATCGGGCGAGTCGGAGATCGACGAAGACCTCGCTGCGCTGAAGAAACGCATTCGCGTTTGAGCGCGTCGGGAATCGCGCGCTAGCGCGCGCGTGAAGAGTTCTTGCGGGTGAACGCGAAGGCGAGGCTGACCGCGTTCTAAGACTCGCGCTCGTCGCTTCGCTCCTCGATCGCTCGGCCCTCGGCTTACGGCTTCGCCGTAGCCTCAGGCTTGTCTTGTCTCATCACGCGCGCTTGCGCGCGTGAGGTCCGCGATCTGGTGAACGTGTCGCGGGTTTGCGGCGTTCACGTGGGCGTCTTCCAGGCTTCGCGGAGAATTTCTGCGACGGCTTCGTAGAGCTCTTCGGGAATTTGATCGCCGGGCACGAGCTCGGAGAGCGCGCGCGCGAGCGGCACGTCGCGCAAGATTGGAATGCCGTATGCGTGCGCGGCTTCGCGGATGCGCCGCGCGAGATCGCCTTCACCCACCGCGATGACGAGCGGCGCTTCGTCGCCTTCTTCTTCGTCGTATCGGAGCGCGCACGCGATGTGAGTCGGGTTCACGATGACGACCGTCGCGTTCTTCACGTTCGCGACCGTCGCCGACGCGAGCATCTCGTGGTGCGCGCGCTCGCGTTGCGCTTTGAGCTGCGGGTCGCCTTCGCTCTCTTTGTATTCGCGCTTCACTTCGTCTTTGCCCATGCGAAGGCGCTTCATCCACGACCAGCGCGTGACGAGCATGTCGACCGCGCCGACGGCGATGCCGAAGAGCGCCGCGTCGCGACACGCTTCATGCGCGACCGTGCCCGAAAGAAGCCCGACGAACCCGAGCTGCCCCGCGACGTGCGCGACGTCGCTCGCGTGATCGCGAAGCCCGCGATACGCGAGGTACGCGACGATCGATCCGGCGAGGAGCGCGCGCAAGACGGCGATCGCGCGCGTCGACGAGAACAAATTCTTGAAGCCCTCGAACACGTTCAATCGATCGAGCTTCGGCGTGAGCTTCTTCGACGCGATGAACCCGCCGGTTTGCACGAATTGAACGACCGCGCTCGCCGCGCCGGCGGCGAGGAGCAACGGGACGACGAGCAAGATGACGGGCATCGCGAATCCAGTCGGGTCGGGCGTCGCCGGAGTTGCGTCGCCCGCGCGCGCGATTGCGCTTCGCATCATGTCGGTCGATTTCGAGACGAGCGCGCCAATCGCCGCGGGCGCGAGCGCCACCGCGACGAGAAACGCGACGGCTTGCGCGGCTTGCGTGCTGACGCCGCTGTCGCCCTCTTCGCGCGCTTTCCGTAGCCGCTTTGGTGTCGGCTCTTCGGTCTTGTCGCTCACTTCTTCCCCACGATTTTCCAGAGCGCGAGCAGCACCTCACGCACGCCGTCGCCCGTCGCCGCGCTGACGAGATGGAGCGGGATCTTTTTCTTCGCGAACGCCTTCTTCAGCTTCGGATATGCGTCGCGCACGTCGGTCAAATCCGCCTTCGACAGCGCGACGACTTCTTTTCGCTTCGCGAGCGCCGGCGAGAACTTCTTCAGCTCCGCGCGGAGGGCGAGGTAGTCCTTCATCGGATCGCGATCCTCTCCCGGATCGATCGTGATGAGATGCAAGAGCGCGCGCGTTCGCTCGACGTGCTTCAAGAACTGAATGCCGAGCCCCGCGCCTTTGCTCGCGCCGGGAATCAAACCCGGAATGTCCGCGACGACGAAGCTCGAGTCTTCGCCGATGGAGACGACGCCGAGGTGTGGGACGAGCGTCGTGAACGGATAGTCGGCGACCTTCGGACGCGCGCGCGACACCGCGCGAATGAACGTGCTCTTGCCCGCGTTCGGAAATCCGAGCAGGCCCACGTCGGCCATCACCTTGAGCTCGAAGCGCACGTCGAGCTCTTGACCCGGCTCGCCCGGCTCGGCGCGCCGCGGTGCGCGATCCCACGCCGTCGCAAAATGAATGTTCCCGCGCCCTCCCTTGCCGCCGCGCGCGACGATGGTCTCCACGTTCGGCTTCGTCACGTCGAAGAGCAGCGCGTTCGTCGCCTTGTCGAACACCTGCGTGCCGACGGGCACGCGCACGATGCGATTCTCGCCGCCCGCGCCGTACTGATCTTTTCCGCGCCCCGGCTCGCCGCTCTCCGCTTCGAGCGTGTGGTGATACGTGAGATCGAGCAGGGTCGACATGCCGGGATCGCCGACGAGAACGACATCGCCCCCCTTGCCGCCATCGCCGCCCGCAGGCCCGCCATGTGGTTGATACTTCTCGCGCCTGAACGCGACGCATCCGTTGCCGCCGCGACCGGCGACGATTCGCAGCTCGCAGCTATCGACGAAGCGCACGCGGCGACGCTATCATTTCAGCGTGGGACTTTTGCGCATCCTTCCGTTCTTGGGCACCGTAGTGGGAATTTCACTGACCGCGCTCGGTCCGCTCGGCGGATGCGCGAACAGCACGGGTCAGTGCTTCGCCGACGACTTGCCCGATCCCAACGCGACCGATTCGAACTGCGATGGCATCGACGGCAACGCGGCGGCGGCGATCTTCGTCGCGACGATCGGAAGCGATCTCAACCCCGGCACGATGGACAAGCCGATGCTGACGCTCAGCGCCGCGCTCGCCGCCGCACAGAAAGACACGCAGAAGACTCAGATCATCATGGGCGGCGGCGACTACCACGAGCCCGCGACGGTGAACCTGATCGACGGCGTCGGCATCTTCGGCGGCTACGACCCGACCAACAAATGGTCGCGCGACTCGAAGCAGCCGACGACGATTCACGGCGCGAACGTCGCGCTCTTCGCGCGCGGCCTCAAGCTCTCCGCCAACATCGGCCGCATCGGCGTCCAAGCCGCCGACGGCGCGCAGCCCGGCGAGAGCTCGATCGCGCTCGTCGCGATCGACGTCCCATCGATGACGATCGACGATACGTGTATTCTACAAGCAGGCAAAGCCGCGGCCGGCGCGAAAGGCGCGGACGGCGAGGCGGGCGCAGGCGGCGGCGGTGGCTCGATCGGCGGCAACGGCGACGTCGACAACGAGAACGCGCCCGGCCTCGGCGGCGACCCGGGTCAGAACACGGCGTGTTCCGACGCGAACGGCGGCGTCGGCGGAAAGGGCGGCTCCAATTCGGCGTACACGGGCGGCCAAGGCGGCGACAGTGCCGCGGGCGTGACGGGCGGCGCGGGCGGATCGAACCCGGGCTGCTCGGGCGCAGATGGGCAAGCCGGGAATACCGGAGCGAACGACGGCAAAGACGGCTCCGATGGCACCGGCGGAAAATCCTTCGGCGATTTCGATCCGCAGACCTACGCGTACGTCACCGCGGACGGCGCGAGCGGCGCCGCGGGTGAAGATGGCGCAGGCGGCGGTGGCGGCGGCGGCTCCGCAGGTCAGACGGGAACGCTTTGCAACGACGGCGCCGGAAACGGCGGCGCGGGTGGCGGCGCTGGCGGATGTGGCGGAGCGAGCGGCAACGCAGGCAAAGGCGGCGGCGCATCGATCGCGATCGTCGCGATCCGCAGCCCGATCTCGATCAACAAAGCGCAGCTCATCACGATGGGCGGCGGCGCGGGCGGCTCCGGCGGCACGGGCGGAATCGGTGGAACGCCCGGCAGCGGCGGCCCCGTGAACGGCAACGGCTCGAACGAGATCGGAACGAGCGGCAAAGGCGGCGACGGTCGCGCGGGCGGACGCGGCGGCGCGGGCGGTGGTGGCGGCGGCGGCCCGAGCTTCGGCGTCTTCGTGACGGGCGCGTCTCCCGTGTTCGGCGACGTCGCATACACGCTCGGTCCGAGCGGCACGGGCGGAGCGAGCAGCGGCGCAGGCGGCGCGGGCCAAACCGGCGCGTCGAAACAAATCGGTCCCTGATCCCGCGGGCGACGGAGTTGGCCGGGTTGGCCGGCGTGGGACTGACGCGGGCCAGGCCCGCCACGCGCAACCGCGCGTGATCACATCGCCGCGCTCGGGCACGGAGCGCGCAATGCGCGGGCGTGGCCAAGCTTGCCGCGCCGTATCGTCCACGCCGTCCGGAAGAGACCGTCCTCTACCGCGTCGTTCGCCGCCATCTCGAGACGTTCATCGAGTACGCCGCAGAACATACGACGCGCCGCTCCCCAAATACGTACGTGACGAGCTACGCGCTTATCTGCGTTGTGGCATCTTCGATCATGGTTTCACCCGCGCTCGTTGCGACGAATGCGATCACGACTTGCTCATCGCGTTTTCGTGCAAAGGTCGCGGATTGTGCCCGAGCTGCGCGGGCCGTCGAATGAGCAACACCGCGGCGCATGTCGTCGATCGCATCATTCCGTCCGTGCCGGTTCGCCAATGGGTTCTCTCGCTCCCGTTCGACTTGTCGAGTCGATATCGCACTTGGGCGCGCGGAGTGGGCCTCGGCGCAAACGAGTTTGGCGCGATCACGTTCGTGCAGCGCTTGGCAGCAGCCTGAACCTGAACGTCCATCTTCACGTGGTGGTCGTAGACGGCGTGTTCTCGCGCGACGACGAAAAGCGAATCCTGTTCACCCACGCACCCCCACCATCGCGAGCCGACTTGTGCGCAGTCGTCCGAGACACGCGGCGCGGAATCAAAGCAGCAACCGTCCACGCCGCATACCGCACCCGCCGCGCTCGTCCCCCAAACGCAGCAGCTCGCACCAAACGTATTATTGATTCGCCATTGGGAGCGACTCCAATCCGGCGCGCTCGTCGCTGCATCTTCGCGCGTCGACTGGGCCACCCTGATGCGCCGAACCTTCGACACCGACGTGCTCGAATGCCCGCGCTGCGATGGCCGCCTCCGCATCATCGCAATCGTCGACGACCAAACCATCGCCCGCAAAATCCTCGACGAGCTCCACATCCCACGAGCCAGACCACCGCCACGCACCCACGATCCCACAATACTGTTCAAAGAACCGACGTACCTCGAGGCGCCTTACCCGCGCCCGCGCACTCGTCCGCCTAAAACGTGTTCAAATCAGTCCGCAATTCCAGTGTGATTGCACGCTAAATCTCGATGTCGCATAATGGGGCGTTCTGTAAACTTCTTCGAGCGCCCAATGCGTTTGGATTTCCTAGTCTCCGCGTCACGCAGTAGATTTCAGTCGTAGAGCGCTCCGAGGCGCCAGCCGCGACGCGTGCGCGTGAACATCGCGATCGACGCGTGCGGCACCTTCGTGTGGTCGACATTCGGCCCTGGGTCCGGCAGCTCGCACTGAATCTGTGCTCGAGACGTCCGGTAGCAGGCGCCGCGCTGCGCGATGTCGACGAGCACGCGCCGTAGACGAGCGTCCATGCGCGCCGGGTCGATCACGATCTCTTCGCCGACGGCGAGAAGGTCGGGCACCGTGAGCCTTCGGAGCTCGCGGGCGTCGTTCCGTCGCGCGGCAGACGCGAGGCTCGTCAGATAAGCGCCAAACGCACCGCCCGAGGCATGTGCGCGTACGCCTCACCAAGCGCCCTGACGGGCGCGACGTCACGGGTCGATGCCACCATCGGCTGCGTCGTTGGTCGCGTCCGCCGATGCGTCGTTCGTCGATGTCTCTTTGACGCTGGCGTCGAAGGGTGGAACTCCATAGGGAGGCTGGGCGGAAAACTCTTCGGCTGCGTCGTTCGTGCCGCCGTCGCCTTGGCTGACCGTGCCGCCGCATGCAACGCCGATCGCGGCGACCGTCACCAATCGCGCCGCGCGCGACACGCGACGCGCGCGCACGCGCTCGATCGGCGACGCGCTGTTGGATCCGCAAAACGGACAAGGCGCACCGGCGCGGATGTGGCGATCGCATGAAGCGCACAGGACAAAAGCCATGGCTTCACATTATCACGGGGCGCCGTGGACGGCGCCTGCGATGGGCGCAAAGCACCGAGATCGCAGGCTTGCGCTCAATTCACGATCGGCGGCCCTGCGTCCGTCGGTGCGGTGGGGACGCATGTCGACTGGCCCGCGCCGGTGACGGAGATCGGGGCCGTGCCGATGTTCTTCGTCGTGTTCGCCACCGGATCGTATTCGTAGACGACGTCGTTTTCGAAGGCGTAGAAGCGTCCTCCGAAATAGGCGAGCGCCTGATTGCCACCGCCGCTCGCGCTCGGGATCGTATAGGTCTTCATCACCGCAGCGCTCGACGGGTTGATCTCGTAGAGATGGAGCGTCAACGCATCGTTCAGGAAGTAGAGCGTGCCGTCGCCGTTCGTCGTCATGTCGCCGAGAATGCCTGCAACGCTCGGCGTACCGATCTTGGTGAACGTGGTCTTGACGGTGTCGAACTTGGCGAGCTCGCCGGTGTCTTGTCCGAGCATGTAGAGACTCGTATCGGCACATGTGAGGCCGATGAACGAGAGCGCGAAGTCGCTGAAGTTGTTCTGCGGCGTCCACGTCGAAAGCGCGGAGCACGTCGCGTTGAGCGTGCTCGTCTTGTAGACGTCGCCTCCGCTGACGACCCACGCCGTGCCGGTGCGGTCGACGGTCATGTGCGTTGGGAACGTGGTGCACGAGAGCGTGCCGACGAGCGTGAACTTGAAGGTCGGCGGCCAGAAGCTCCAGAGCTGCGCGCCTTGTCCGGTGATGTAGATGTATTGCGCGTTCGCGGGACAGCAGTTGTCGCCGCTGTCGACGACCGTCGACGAGTCGGTGGGCGCGCCCGATTCGCCGAAGATCGGTGTCGCCCCATCGCCTTGATCGCCCGACGCGTCGTTGCCGCCGCCGCCGCCGTCGAAGTTCGTGCCCGTACCCCCACCGCACGCCCACATCACTGCCACGATGCTCGCTCCGACTCCCAGCGCTCTTTTGTTCATCGTGTCCTCCTCGGGAAATGAAATCCTAGCACTCGTCGAGAGATTTAGTTCGCCGCAGGCGAGCACTTCTCGACGGTGACCGTGGCGCTGAGATTCAGCGGCTCAGGACCTCGGTGCCGAGCTGCGTTCCGCCGGGCGTCGCCCACTTGCCGGAGAGCGTCGCGCCGCGGATCTCGTAGTCGACCACGCCCGCGCCTTTTCCGCCGATGCCCCAGCCGACGACGAGCAGGTTGCCATCCTTGACGCCGACGCCGCTGTACGACTCGCCCGACGCGAGCTTCCACGTCACGCCGTACGTGTCGCCCGTCGGATGGACGGCGACGGTCCCCGCGTAGCTCTGTCCTTGCGGGTTCACGGCTCGGACGATCTTGTACACGCCGTCGAGGTTGGCGGGGCCTTCGAGGTCTTCGGTGCCGACGCCGCTCGAGCCGCCGATCGCCCACTTGCCGTTCATGCCCTTGTCGCCGATCTCGTAGACGACGACGCCGTACTGGCCGCCCATGCCCCATCCGACGGCGAGCCTCGAGCCGCTCACGAGGCCGACACCCTTGTACGGCGGCGTGTTGAGGACGGTCCAGTCGAGCGTGTACACGCCACCGAGCTTCGCGACGTTCACCTTGCCGGTGTACCCGGGCGCGCCGCCAGCGTTGGTCGAAGACGAGATCGTGTACGACCCGTCGAGGTCGGTCGTGGCGGCCGCACTCGTCGTCGTCGTGGTGAGCGTTTCGCTCTTCGGTCTGTTGCATGCCGGGACGCCAACGACGAGGAGCGCGAGGATTGCGAGGGTGCGTGCCATGCGGTCGAGCTTAGGACACGTCGCGCGCGCACGCGACGGTCATCGTCCCGCCGAGCTGAACGAGCGGATTACGATCCATACGGCGAGCATGGCCAGCGCCAGCAGCATGAGTCGCGCCCTCGCGATCCTGACGATGGCCCACGGCGAGATCCTGCGGTCGTAGGCCGTCGCGATCGCGAGCGCGGTGTCGAGATCGGCGACGCGGAGCGGGCGACACGTCGCGGTCGTGTGCTCGGCGACCGCCGCGCGATGCGACTCGTAGTCCGCGACGAACGTTCCGGTGCCCGTGCGATTCGTCACGAGCGTGCTCGGCGGAAAAGTGATCGCGCGCGACCACGTGGTGATCGCGGTGCCGTCGTCGAACATCGTCGTGAGGAGGTACGGACCCATGCCGGCCTCGATCGGACCGTGCGGAGCTTCGCGCCGAAACGACGCGCGCACGGCGCCGTCGCGATCGGCCCACGCCTCGCGAACCGGACCGAAGAACGGAATCAAACCGCCGATGCGAAACCGACCGAGGTACCGCATGCCGAGCACGTCGGCGCCATCGGCGAGCTTGCCCGCGGTCTCGCCGGCGCCACCGCCGCGCATGGCGACGTACGGCCTCCCGACGAACAGCCGAGCGAGGCGTTGGTCGAGCGGAACGCTCTCCGCGCGCCACTTGGCGAGCGCGGGCGCGGCGTCGGTGGTCGCGAGCGCGATTGCATCTTCGCGAAACGGGGTCGAGGAGCTCATTCGAATCGAGTGTACGCGTTCGAGCGTAACCGGCGGCCGATGCAATGAACCACGTCATGTACAAGTTACTTTGCATGCGCATCGTGGTTTCTTGTCCCGCATGAATCCCACCCTCATGGCCATCCTTGGTCTCGCGTTGGGGTCCGTTCTCGTGGGGGCGGGTGTTCTCGCAATCGTTCGCAGCATGCGGAGCCAACGCTGGCCCACGACCCAAGGACAGATCGAGACGAGCAACCTCGACTATGGCGAGGACAGCTATTCGGCCAAGCTCGGATATCGCTACGTCGTCAACGGTAAGAGCTTTCGGGGCACGCGGGTCTACTTTGGGACTTTCGGGTTCATCTCCCCACAGCCCGTGAAGCGTCTCTTGGAGCGGTACCCCGCAGGTAGTGTGGTCACCGTGCACTACTGCCCGACCCAACCACGATTGGCGACCCTCGAGACTCGGTTCGACAAGCTCGACACCCTCTTCGTAGTTGGGTTCGGGCTGGCGATGATGGGCGTGGGGATGGTGCGCATGCTTGTCCACTTCGAGTGACAACATGCAAGATCGTAGTGATTGAAGCGAAATGGTCGTTTCGAATTTTGAAACGACGTTTCATGGTGGTCCTATTCTCACGCGATGACGAACCTCGCCAAAACCGCGAAAGCTCGCGCCGTCGACCTGCTCGGTAAGATCGCGACGCGCAAGGACGACATCGCCCGCGCGTTCTACGACATCGGGACGGCGCTCGCCGAGCTACACGAAAAGAAGCTCTACGGCGCGCTCGGCTACGCGACGTTCGACGCGATGCTCGAAGACCGCGACATGATGAGCGGGCAATACGCGCGGCGCTTGATCCAAATCGCAGGCGCGTTCGATCGCGAGCAAGCGCAACGTCTCGGACCGGACAAAGCGTATGCGCTCGTGCGCTACGTCGCGCGCACGAAACAAGCCGACGACCCGGCCGAATACCTCCTCGAAGGATTTCCGGTGCCGGGTGGCAAGCGGCGACCCATCGACCAAGTCGCCGCGCGCGACATCACCGCAGCGACGCGCATGGTCGTGTTGCGACAGAAGGGCGAGCACAGCGCGAGCGAACGCGCGCGCCGCGACGCCGCGAGCGCAGCCCGTAAGCTCCAAGCGAAGCTGCGCCCGCGCACCGACGATCAGGCGAGCGTGCGCCACGTCTTCCGTCACGGCTCCTGGTGGCTCGAAGTCCTCGTGCCGGCCGAGATGTCGTCGTCGATTCGGTGAGCGAGCACGATCGCGGTGATATCGTAGCGTCGTGATGCGCGGCTCCGGTGGGGGACTTTTCGTTGGTCGTATCCGATCACGGAGGCGACCGCGGTCTTTGGAACCTTTCCCGCAGTCTCGATCTCCGAAGTGTCGCTCGTCGCTGCCGGTTTCAACGCCGACCTCTCACTCGGCGTCGTCAGTGTGGTGGCATACGACTGCGAGTTTTATGGCGCATCCGGTGTGCAGCTCGAGCTGACGAGCGAGAGCTCTGATGGCGGTGCGATGCAACCGCATTATCAAAACAACGGACAGCTCGATCCAACAGCCACCTCGACGGACACCTCCGGCGTCGCCCTGTTCGTCGACGTGCCCGCGGGGCGCGCGACCGTCACAGCGACCCCGAAAGGGTTAGCGTCGCCTTCGAGCGTCGTCACGCTCAACGTCCGTGCAGGCGCGATCACCGGCGTCTTCGCGCCACCAACGCCTCAATAAGGCTGCCGATCAGACGAGCGGACGAGCCGCGTTCACGCGTCATGGACTGACGAATAGCAAGTCGCACACTCTGGCCTGGTCATCGAAGTCCACGAGGAACGCGCGACCTGCGAGCTCGCCATACGTCCATCGCTCGACGCAGCTCTTCGCATGATCGAGTGTCTTCGCCATATGATCGGGAGCTCCCATCGCCGCGCGAACCTGCTCGCGCGATTGCCCCGGGACGATCGTGTGCGCACGCACGTCATCGAACGGCGCCGCGCACGACGTTGCGAACGCCGCGAGGAGCGCGATCGCGGAGGGCCTCACCACGGCGGGCTCTCCTGACATGCGAAGTATGCGACGCCGTAGCCCGTCGTCCTCTTCCACAAACCTCTCTCTTCCACGGACTGACTGAGGGGCTCAACAAAGTTCGAGCGACGAGCCTGCGCGCCGGCAACGGCTTCCGCAGTGTTCCGAATGGTGGCCGCTCCTTTGAAGACACAGTGGTTGTGTAGCCATTCGTCGCCGTCTTCATCGGCCGTCTGGATGCGAACGCCGGAAACCGTCGAGGCGGTGAGCTCCGCGTTTGCACACGCCGCGGTCGCGAGCAACAGCGCAACCCACGTTCGCATCACGGCTGCTCCACGCGCACGATGTCGCCGTTGACGTCGACAAACTCGCACGAAGGCCAGAACGGCAAGATGCCAAACGGAAATACGAAGTAGTCGAGCGCGCACGCTTTCGTGACGATCGTAAGGTGGATGATCGCGTCACCATTCGCGGCGGCGACCTGCGTGTTCACCTCGTCGGAGATATCCGTCGTCGGCGTCAGTTTCGCGGCCGAGTAGAGCATGCCCCACGCGGTATGAGACGCGGAGAATCTCCCGACGATCTTGCGATGCTCCGGCGTGACGAGGGAACCACCACGATCGCGCAGGCCACGCGACAAGGACACCGGATAGCGGGAATGGTCTGCGACGACGGACGTGCGTGCGCCGACGCAACCCGTGAGCGCGAGCGAGACGACGAGCATTCGCGCGACGGCAATCACTTCACCCAAACCTTGCGACCTTCGGGTGCGCCCCAAATCTTGATGTAGCCAATGCCCATGAAAGTGCCGACGGAAACTCCGGAGAGCACGATGTTGCTCGCGGCGACGTCCGCTTGATTCGGCGTGAGCTCGAGGACCTCCTGCGTGAGCATCATCGGGCCGCTCATTTCCGTCCAACCGCCATTGCCAGATTGCGAGCTCGACTCGGCGAAGCTCGAGCTCTCCGACAGCACGTCGCGCGTGCCCGTGTCACGTGTGGCGGAGCGCTGCCCACCGACGCGATCGACGGACGACAGCATCACCGGCACCGGACAATGCGAATACGTCGTTGTGACGCTCGGCGTGCACCCGAGCGCCGGCGTCACGATGAGCCACATGAGGAACACGCGCCGCACACGGAAATCCTACCATGTCAGAACGTGAAGCCGGTCGGCGTGAGCTTGATCGGCGACTGGCGCTTCGACACGACCGTCTCGCCGTTGCGAGTCGCGAGAGTCGGCGACCAATGCACCGCGAGGAAGACGATGCCAAGCACGGTCATCGCGAGACCGACGCCGCCAACCACGGCGCCCACGTCGACGGCCGTTTGGCCGGTGCCTTGCTTCGAGCTCGAGACCATGGCGTCTTGAGCGTTCACGCCTGCGCCGATGCCCATCGTGAGCGGGCCTGCGATCATCGCGAGGACGCCGGGCGTGAGCAACCACGCTCCCGCCGTGTGAAACGCGCGGCGCTTCGAATAGTCCGCGACCAAATCCAGGTTGCCCGTACGCGGAAATAGGAACGGGTCCGAGCCGTGGAGCTTGTATTGCACTTTTGGATCGAGCGCCGTCGTGCAAGGCATGTTGCACGCGGGCACCCAGCCGCTCTGTGACTCCATGTAGAGCGTGCCGCTGCCACCGTTGTCGTTCTCGACGTGGACGTGCACCGCGTCGGAACCAGCATACGTCACCGGCGCGCCGGGCATGCCGGGCATGACGGGCATGACGATCGGCGGGACGTTCGTGACGAGCGACGAGCTCTCAGTCCGAATGTCCGCCACGGCGAAGCGGCGCACCTGGCCATCCGCGAGCTTGATCGTGACGTGGTCGCCGACGACGTTCTCGACGAGCTCGCCCTGGTAGGTCGAGCCGTCGTTCGTGGTCACGGTGTACGTCGTCTGCGCGAAGGCGGGAGAAGAAATGGCCGCTGTCGCCGAGACGAAGAGCGCGCCCATGAGAAGTTTCAATCGTGAGGATTGCATAGCCGCACGATAAACACGCTTCAGCCGCCCGCACTGGATTGCCAGGTAAAGAACTGTAGAGCACTCACTTCCCCTGCGTCGTGCACCCCACGACGATATCGACCTTGTTCGACGCGTCCGCTTTGATCGTCGTGCACGCCTGCCCGTAGAGCTGGATGTGCGTTTTGTTCGGGAGAAAATCCCAACCGTTTTGGTGCGTCGTGTCGCGTGAGACGAGCGTCGACGTTTGCGCCGTGTCGATCTGCACGTTCAGCTTCGTGAGGTCGGGCGCGCCGCCGTTCGTCTTCGGAATTTCGAAGGAGCAGTCGAATGCCTGAAGCTCGATTTGATCGAGCGCGGCTTTCAAGTCCTGCGCGAACGTCTGGTTGTTGAGCGCGTAGAAGCAATCGTCGGTCGTCGTGCACGTCGGCGTGCGCGCGGTGCCGCCGGCCTCCGCGATCGGCGAGAGGTAATCCGCGCGCGCGCCCTTCGATCCGTCGATGACGCCGAGCACGAACGTGCGAACGCCTTGTTGTGCGCCCGCCGTCACTGCGTCGACGACGCGTTGAATGTCGTTCGCGTCGGGATCCGAGGTCGAGTCGCACGACGTCGGGTAACCGTCCGTCAGGAGCACGACGGATTTCGTTCCGTCGAGCGTGCTCTTGAACTGCGAGTCGATCGCCGCGGTCACCGCGGCTGCGAGCGGCGTTCCCCAGTAAAAATCGCTGTCCGAGCTCGAGACATACGCCTCGATGTCGCTCACTTGCGCAGGCCCGAGCGACGACACGCCGACGGGCACGTCGTACGTCGCCACTTCGCATCGCGGGTTGATCCCCGGAAGCTGGCCGCTCGCGCAGTTGCACGTCACGTCGTTGAGCGTCGGGCTGATCGAGCAGCACGCGATCGGCGAGTCGCCTTGCGGGAACATCATCGCGCCCGCGCGCGTCGACGACGGGAGCGCGCCGAGCAAATCGAAGAGTCCGCTCTTCGTCGCCTTCCACCGCGTGTCGCCGTTCGTGAGCTTGATCTGCATGCTGCCCGAGCGGTCCATCAAGAAGAGGACGTTGCCCGTCGCCGGCGACGCGGGATACGTGCCCGTCGCGTTTGGACAAACCGACGGCGCCCGAGCGTCGGGCGTCGTGACGACGGGGATTCCAGAATCCTGGTTGTCGCTATTGGGCGGCGGGTTGCCGGTTGGGTCGGCCGCGCAGGCCATGATGCCAGCCAGGGCCAGCGTGGAAGTCAGCGAGAAAATGAGGGTAGGGCGCATGATGCCGCGCCTACATACAACAACCGTGCCCTACAGAGTAGGATAAAGTGTGCGAGACTACGAAACCTCGTGGAGAAAGCCGTTTTCGATCTCGGCGTAGTCCACGGTCACGTCGAAGCGCGCGAGCACCGAATAGAATCCGAACTGAAGTCGGTTGATGAAGAAGAGATCGGGCGAGACGGGCGTGACCTCCGAGTCCTTCAGCTTGCGCGCGGACGCGCCCATCTCCTTGAAGCCCTCGACGCACTTCGCAGCGAACTCGCGCGTGATGTGGAACGGGCTCTCGAAGAGCGGGCGGAACGTGTAGCGCACGTACGTGAAGAGAAGATCTTCGAGGCGTCCGGGTTTCGTTCCGAGGAGAGCGCGCGCGCCTTCGAAGAAAGCCTTCTCGTCGCCGCGCATCGCGGCTTCGTGCATCGCGCGCGCGTAACGACGTTTCTCGACCGTGATGGGCTGCACGCATCCGAAATCCAAGAAGGTGACGTGGCCGTCTTCGTGGAAAATGTAATTGCCCGGGTGCGGGTCGGCGTTGAAGAGCCCGCCGACGAGGTTCGAGCGAAAGACGAAACGCCAGAGCGTCGTCGCCCACGCTTCGCGCGCTCGTACGTCTGCGCCGCACGCGGCATCGAAATCCATGCCGCGCGCGAGCTCGGTCGTGAGAACGCGCTTCGCGCTGCGATCGTCGATCACCACGGGAACATGGGCGTGCGGGTCGCTCTCGTGCAGCTTCTTGAAGAACCGGAGACGCTCGGCTTCGAGCGCGTAGTCGAGCTCTTCGCTGAAGCGCTTGCGCACGACAGCGAGCATGCCCTTCGAGTCGAAGCGGCGCGCGCCGAGCACGCCGGCCATCTGCTCGATGATGCCTGCATTCTGCAAGTCGGCTTCGAGCGCGCGCGCGATGCCCGGGTGTTGGACCTTCACGGCGTACTCCACGGCGCCGCGTCTCGCGCGATGCACTTGGCCAATCGACGCGCTCGCGATGGGGACGTCGTCCCACTCGTCGAAGAGGCGATCAATCGGCGCGCCGAGCTCTTCCTCGACGAGCGCGCGCACTTCGGCGGTGCTCGATCTCGGCGCGGCGGCGCGCAGCTTCGACATCGCGCCTTCGTAGGCCGCGCGATGCTCTTCGGGCACGACGCCGTCGACGTAGCTCGCCATCTGGCCGACCTTCGCCGCGAGACCGCGCAACGTGCCGAGCGCCTCGGCCGTTGCGGCCGCCGCGTTGTCGCTGCCGCGCGAGAGGAGCAAGCCGGCCGAGCTCCGCGCGCCCGCCGCCGCGAGCCGCGCAAAACGCGACAGACGTCCGGAAGGAATGCGGCGCTCGTCGTCTCCCATTCGAGAACGATATAGGGCGGGTTGGGTAGAAAAAGCCATGCGCTCGCGGTAACCTTCGTCCTTGCAGTGGGACACGCTTGGATCATCCGTCGCGTGGGAGGGGATTTGTCGTGACGGCCTCCCACGTCATCCAACCTGAGCCGCCGCCGGTCGTTCCGGGGCAGGTCTTGGCGGGGAAATTCCGCATCGAGCGCGTGATCGGCGAGGGCGGGATGGGGATCGTCGTGGAGGCGACGCACCTCGGCCTCGACGAGCGCGTCGCGCTCAAGTTCTTGCGACGCGAAGTGATGAAGCTCCCGGACGTCGTCGCGCGGTTCGATCGCGAGGCGCGCGCCGCCGTGAAGCTGAAGAGCGAGCACGTCGCGCGTGTGAGCGACGTCGGCAAGACCGACGACGGCATCCCGTTCATGGTGATGGAGCTCCTCGCGGGGCGCGATCTCGCGCAGATGATCACCGAGCAAGGTCCGCTGCCGATTCAAGAAGCCGTCGAGTACGTGATTCAGGCGTGCGAAGGAGTCGGCGAGGCGCACGCGCGCAGCATCGTGCACCGCGATTTGAAGCCGGAGAATCTCTTCGTCGTCCAGCGCGACGGGTACTCGTTCGTGAAGGTGCTCGACTTCGGGATCTCGAAGGCCGTGCTCGTCGGGCCGAGCTCGGTGGATCTCTCGTCGAACCAAACGACGAGCATGATGGGCTCGCCGTATTACATGTCGCCCGAGCAGCTTCGATCAACGCGCAGCGTGGATCATCGCGCCGACATCTGGTCGCTCGGCGTCGTCTTGTTCGAGCTTCTCACGTGCGCCACGATTTGGGACGAGACGAAGGAGTTCACCGAGCTCGTCGCCGACATTCTCGAGGCGCCGCACCGCAAGCTCGGCATGTTCCGTCCCGACGCATCGCAAGAGCTCGAGGCCATCGTCGACCGCTGTCTCGCAAAAGATCGCAACCAACGTTTTCAGAACGTGGCCGAGCTGGCGGTCGCGCTCCTTCCGTTCGCGCCGCGTCGCTCGCGGGTGACCGTCGAGCGCACGGTACACATCACGCGCTCGGCGGGGCTCATCACGGATCCGGCGTTCCAATTGCCGCCGTCGGTGTATCCGCAGACCGCGTCGGACACGTATCCGACGGGCCGCGTCGCGCCGCGCCCGCCGAGCATTCCGCAGGACATGAGCGCGCTCGCGCTCTCGGCGACGGCGATGCCACCGCCCATGATTCCGCTCGCGCCGCAGTCCGCTCCATCGCTCGCTGCGGGGGCGGTCGTCGCGACGGCGCCATCGGCACCGCGCAAACAGGTCTCGCCGGTCGTGCTCTTGTTCGGAGGCTTGCTCCTTCTCGGCGTCGGCGTCGCGCTCGCGTATGGCGTGATTCGAACGCTCAAGCCGGCCACCGCGGTCGCCTCGCAAACGACGACGATCGCGACGACGACCGAGACGCAAACGGCCAAGCCTTTACCGCAACCCTCCGTCACGGAAACGGTCGCAGCGACGACCGACATCGTTCCGAGCTCCACGCGAACGACGACCACGCAGACGGCGCGCCCGCACGGGACCGCGCGTCCGCCCGCAACGACATCCGCAACAGCAACACAAACCGCAGCACAGCCGCACCCCACCCTCGACATCCAACTCACGCGCTGAGCGAATGACCTTTCGAAAGCTGCTGCGTCTCGCGATCGCGATCGCCATCGTCCTCGCTCTATCTCCGCGCGGCGCTCGCGCCGACAACCTCGCCGACGAAGCGGACTTGCAGTTCAAGCTCGGCGCCGAGTCGTATCAACGCGGCGACTTCACCGGCGCGCTCGAGCACTTCCTCGCGTCGAACCGTCTCGTACCGAACCGGAACGTTCTCTTCAACATCGCGCGAACGTACGAAGAGCTCCACAACGCGCCCGATGCGTATCGCTATTACGTCGATGCGCTCGGCGGCGAGACGCGCGCGGATCAGAAGCAGCGCATCGAAGACGCTCTCCGGCGCGTCGCGCCGCAAGTCGCCGTGCTCAAGGTGACGACCGATCCGCCCGGCGCGACGGTGTATCTCGATCGCCGCGATCTCGGTGGTCGCGCGACGACGCCCGCGAACCTCGGTCTCGGCGGCGGCAAACACAAAGTCATCGTCGAGCTCTCGGGATACGAAACCGCCGAGCGCGAGAACGTCGAGCTCTACGTCGGCCGCGAGCAAAACATCGCGTTCAACCTCGTCGCGATCCTCGGCACGGTGCGCGTCGACGGCGAAGAGGGCGCGACGGTGAAGGTCGACACGGAAGACGGCCCCGTCCTCGGCAAAATTCCGTGCAATATACAAGTAAAGCCCGGCCGCCACACGCTCATCATCGAGAAGAACGGGTTCGCCGAGCAGGACTTGCCCATCGACGTGCCGCCGCGCGGGAGCATCTCGGCGCGCGCGCACCTCTCGGCGGAGACGGGCTCCGTCGTGGTCAACACCGACATCCGCGATGCGCTCATCTTGATCGACGATCAACCGAGCGGCTTCACGCCCGCCGTGCTCAACGTCCCGATCGGCCATCACAAGCTGCGCGTCACGCTCTCCGGTTTCAAACCCGTCGAGCAGACGATCGACGTCACGAAGACCGGGCAGGTGAAGCTCGACCTCGCGCTCTCCACGCTCGAAGAAGTCACCGCCGCGTCGCGCTACGCCGAGTCGATCGAGGACGCGCCCGCGAGCGTCACCATCATCACCGCGCAAGAGCTCCGCGCGATGAACTACCCGACCATCGCCGAAGCGGTCCGCGGCGTGCGCGGCATGTATCTCTCGAACGACACGAGCTACGACACCATCGGCGTGCGCGGGTTCTCGCGTCCGGGCGATTACGGAAATCGCATCTTGATTCTCGTCGACGGTCACCCCGCGAACGACGACTACATCTGGTCGTCGTACGTCGGCTTCGATGGGCGCGTCGACATCGACGACATCGAGCGCATCGAGATCATCCGCGGCCCGGGCTCGGTGCTCTACGGAACGAGCGCGTTCTTCGGCGTCATCAACTTGATCACGCGTTCGCGCGAGCAACCGACGCACGCCGAGCTCGCCGCGGGCGCGATGCAGAACGGCGTCGGCCGCGGACGCGTGACGGGTTATTGGCGCTTCAACAAAGACGCAGGCGCGTGGATGAGCGTCGCGGCGGCGCACGGCTCGGGCCGCGACTATTTTTTTCCGGAGCTCGTCACTGGATCGAACGCGACGAGCAACACGACGTACAACCCGTGCCAAGTCGGCGCGTCGCCGACGTCGGCGAATGGCGTCGCGGCGAACGGTCTTCCGTGCGACGGCGTCGCGCGGGGCGTCGACAGCTTCAACGCGTTCACCGTGAACGGGCGCGCATGGTGGAAGTCGCTCACGCTGCAGTGGTTTCTGACGCGGCGACAGAAATTCCTTCCGTCGGGCGAGTACGCGACGACGTTCAACGATCCGAACAACCAGTTCACCGACACGCGCGGCTTCATCGAAGCGCGCTTCGAGCCGCAGCTGTCGAAGGAGACGCAGCTCTTCGTGCGCGCGCACGTCGACATGTACAACTTCGACGACAACCTCGTGTACCCGTCGCCGAGCGTGAATCCGCTCAGCCAAGGAATCACGAACGACGTGTTCCGCGGGCGTTGGGGCGGCGTCGAAGCGCGCATTCAGTACTCGACCGACGCGCTCCGCTTGATGGTCGGCGGCACGGGCATCTACCACTTCCAAACGCTCCAAGAGAGCAACACGCAGACCGCGCCGGCCGTGTTCGACAACAATGGCAACCCGGGACGAAACGATCCGTTCGCGGTCGCCGCCGCGTTCGTCAACGCCGACTGGGTTCCAGTGAAGGAGTTCAAGCTCTCGGCGGGCGCGCGCTTCGACTACTACTCGTCGATCGCCAACCCGCAATTCCTCGACGCGTTCAACCCGCGCCTCGCGCTCATCTTCAAGCCGGCGAAGAACGACACGATCAAAGTGCTCGCGGGCAAGGCGTTCCGCGCGCCGAGCGTGTACGAGCTCTATTATCAATCGTCATCGCAGTTCCGTTCGGGCACGCAGTGTCTTCCGGGCGAGGCGAAGTGCGATCTCGTTCCCGAGCAGGTCTACTCGACTGAGGTCGAGTACTCGCACCGCTTCACGCCGACGGTCACGGGTCTCGTCACCGCGTACACGAACTACGTGACGAACCTCATCGAGCTCGACAACGTCGGAGACAAAGCGGGCAACTACGAAAACGAATATCGAAACTCGATCAACCCGGTGTTCGTCGTCGGCGGCGAAGCGGAGGTGCGCCGCGAGTGGCGACAAGGTTGGATGCTCTCGGGGAGCGTGAGCGTGTCGCGCGCCGGATACATCACGACGGTCGACGACGGCGGCGGGCAATCGCATCAATGCATCTCGAACTTCTACGTCGGGCACGTGTGCGGCGGGCTTGGTGAAGTTCCGAACTCGCCGGTCTTGCTCGCGTCGCTGAAAGGCGCGGTGCCGATCATCGGACGTCAGCTGATGCTCATGTCGCGCCTATCGTTCGAAGGTCAGCGCTTCGACAACGCGATCGGCGCGGGCACGGGCGTGCCGCAAGGAACTGCCGATCCCGGATTGATTTGGGACATCGTCTTCTCCGGCGAGGTCGAGCGGCTCGGCATTCGCTACGCGGTCGGCGCGTACAACGTGATGGATTGGCAATACCAAGCGATCCCGAGCGTCGAGTTCGCGCAGCGCGTGATGCCGCAGAACGGCCGGACGTTCCTCGCGCAGGTCGGTGCGAGCTTTTGACGAGTCCACGCGCGCGTCTTCATCTCACGGTGTTCATCGCGTGAAGCAGCGAGTCCGCGTGCGACTCGTCGAAAAAATATTTGTAGCGCGGGTTACCGGAAACCGCCTCGGCGTCGATGTTGCCGTCGGCGTCGAGGATGAACGTGCGCGGCACGTAGCCGCCGTCGGGCCGGTAGCGTCGCGCGACGACATCGTTGTCGTCGGCGTTCACGCGAATCATCACGAAGTCCTTTGCGCGCTCGACGAGGCGCGGATCTCCGAACACGCGACTGTAGCTCTTGCAGTGCGGGCACCACGTCGTGAAGAGCACGAGGCAGACGTGTTTGTTTTGCTGCTTCGCGAGGGCGAGCCCCTCGTCGAAGGGCTGCCAGTCGATCCCTCGTGGATTCCACGGCTCGGCGTTCGCGGGCGCCACCGATGCCAAAGGCGCCACGGACGCCTCGCGATCGCTCGACGAATCTGGAGACGAGCGCGTGCAAGCGACGGCCATCACGACGAGCACCCACGAGGCGCGTTCGAGGTTCATTCGGATCACGTGTTCAAGCCGACGCGTTGGCGCGAGAAGCGCGGCGTCGCGATCTCCTCGAGCATGAACGCAGCAATGTCGCCCGTCGTGATCGCCCCTTTTCCTTCGGGCAAGTAGCTCGCCTTCGCGCGGACCGCGCTCGCCGGCATCGCAGCCTTCGCATCGCGCACGACCGCCGTGACGGCGTGGCCCGCGGCGAGAGCTTGTTCGACGAATGCTCGTCCGACGCGACCCGTGGCACCGAAGACGACGACGTTCATGGTAGCGATCATACAATGCATCGACATTCGCGGAGCGGCCCTGCCTGCCTTTTCATCGCCCTCGTCAGCGCGGTCGGATGCGCCGAAGACAAGGCGACGCCCGACTACAAGAAGTGCATCGACTACGAATCGAAGGGCACGCTCGACCTCGCGCGGCAGGCGTGCGCTTCGGCCGCGAGCGCCGATCCGCGGTCGAAGGATGGCGTTGCTGCGGGCGTGAAGGTCGCCGAGATCGACACGAAGATGAAAGAGGCCACGGCGCGAATGGAGGCGGAGGCGGCGACGCGCGCCGCCGCGCAGGACAAGGCAAGCAGGAAGCGGAGGACGCGCGTTGCAAGGGCAAGAAGTGGGCGACCAAATGCATGCTGGGCCGGCGGCCGGACGGGACGGAAAAGTGGACGGGCATGCAGCAGTTCGACACGCGAGACGAGTGCAAGAAAGTCACGTCCGGCGTCGGCACCTGTGACGAGTGCGCGTGCATGTGATGCCGTCGCAATGCGTGGCAAACTGAACGTCATGAGACGAATTGTGTTCTTCGTCTTCGCGTTCGTCTTCGCGTGTGGCGGATCGAACCCCGGGGTGCCCGAAGCTGGCGTCGACGCGAGTGGCGATGCGTTCGTCGACGCGCATCCGATCATCGATGTCATCGAAGAAGTCGATGCGGGCTTCGTCGAAGGTCCGCACTCGGCGTTTCCACAATCGGTCAAAGGAACCGGCTCGGTGGTTCTCGCGCCGAATGTGGTCCCTGTTTTTTTCGCGAATGATGCGCTGCAATCGACGATCGAAGATTTTCTGACGAAGCTCGCAGCCTCTTCGTTTTGGACGACGCTCGAAAAGGAGTACGGCGTTGGTCCTCTCACGGTCGCGCCGTCGATCGTGCTGAGCGACACGCCACCAGCCATGGCGACGATCGATGACGTCGCGGCGCTGATCACCGCGAAGCTCGACGCGAACGATCCCGCGTGGCCGCCGGCCGACGCGAACAACATTTATTACGTCTACTATCCGTCGACGACGACGCTCTACGACGGCGCGTCGGTTGGATGCACGGGATTCGGCGGATATCACTCCACGTGGCACACGACGGCGAACGCGACGTACCTCTTCGCAGTGACGGCGCGTTGCACGAACCTCACGACGCTCGATCTCCTCACGTTCAACGGAACACACGAGCTCGTCGAGGCGACGACGGATCCGTATTACGCGACATATCCCGCGGTGGATGACGATCACGCCGAGTGGAACAATTATCCGGGGAGCGAGCTCGGGGATTTGTGCGAGGTCGAGTCGCTCTCGTATCAGCGCACGCTCGGAAGCTACGAAGTGCAGCGTTTTTGGTCGAACTCGAGCGCGAAGAGCGGACACGATCCGTGCGTGCCGCTCATCAGCGCGCCGTATTTCAACTCCGTGCCGGTGTTGAACGATGCCGTGACGTACACATCGAGCACCACCGTGACCGCGAAGGGCGTGACGGTTCCGCTCGGCACGAGCAAGACGATCCAAGTGCAGCTCTTCTCCGACGCAGAGGCGAGCGATTGGACGTTGCAAGCGCAAGACGCGAGCTACTTGTTCGGCGGCGCGACCGAGCTCACGTTCTCGTGGGATCAGACGAGCGGGAACAACGGTGATACGCGCGCTCTCACGATCACCCGCGTCGCGAACGGCGCGAGCGGTGCAACCGAGTTCGTGATCTACTCGACGCAATCGTCGGCGAGCTGGCACGCGTATTACGGCATCGCGGGAAATTAACGCACGTCGATGACGTCTCCATCGAGGAGCGCGTGCGTCGCGTCGTCGAATGTTTTTCCGTGGAGCGGCGCGCCGCCGTCGGCGAGCGTGATCGTGATCATCGAGAAGTCGCCAGGCAGCGCGTAGAACGCTTCGTCCGGGAGCGCAGCGCTCGCGGGGAGCGGCGCGCCGCGGAGCAAGAGAACACCGACACGGCGCACGCCGATGTCGTAGGCGGCGCGAAGACACGCGGTGACGACGCGCGGCTCGACTTGGGCGTCGGCCATGACGAGGAGCTCGACGGTCTTCGTGTCGGTCCCGGCTGCGTCGCGCGCGATCCGATGCGAGAGATCCGATCGCAAGACGGCGAGGCCCGCATCCGAGTCGAGCGCGGCGAGGACGAGCGCGGGCGTGTCGTCGAGCGCAACGCGATCGCGCGCGATCTTCAGCGTGGGGCGAACCGGTGGTACGCGGCTGTCTCCGCGCGCGGAGGCGGTGGGCGGGTCGAGCCGCGAAAAGAGCGCGAATTCCGGGGCCAAATGCGTGTAGATTGCACCTTTCGCGAGGATGGTGCGCACGGTGAGCGCGGCGTCGCCGAGCGCGAAGACGACGCCGAACGCGAGCCACGCGCGCGAGCGCGCCATCCCCAGCGCGGTCCACGCGCGGCGCGTGACGACGAGCGCCGCGCCGAGGGCGGCACCCGCAACGACGAACGTGAGCGTCCGCTCGTGGAACGCCACGACGAGCGCAGCGGCGCGCGCCGCGCGAGTCGGCTCGAGGCTCCACGCCGCGTCGCACAGCGCCTGCGCGCGCGTCACGGCGGCCACCGCGGCGAACGCGAGACCGACGAGCGTCGCAATCGTTTCGGGCAGCACGAAGACGAACGCGAGCGCCGCGAGCACGATCGCAGCCGACGGAAACCCGAGCGTGACGAACGCCGCCGCGCACGCGAGCGTCGCCATCGACGCCGCGCGCTTCTTCGTGGTCGGTGGTTTCGTGCGCCGCACCTCGGCCGCGTAGAGGAGCGACGACGCGAGCGTGAAGCCGACGTAGCGATTCGTCTGCGCCTCCCACGCGCCCTCGTGAAAGAGCGTGAACGCGCTCTCCGGCGCGAACGTCGCGATCGTCTCGAAGACTTTCTGAAATCCGGTCAGCGCGCCGAACGTTCCGGACGCGGCAACGACGAGCGCGATCCACCCGCGCGCGTTCGCTCGGAACGAGATCCACGCCGCGCCCGCCGCGAACAAGGCGTACGTGACGAAAATTCCCCAACCCGCGCCGCGGAACCATTCGGCGAACGTCGTCGCGCGCGGATAGCCGAAGAGCACGAGCGCGGTCGCGCCGTACGCGGCGAAAAAAATCGACGCGATGGACGGACGCCAGCGCGACGCGCGCGCGCCGAAGGCTTCGTCGCCCGCATCGATCGCATCGCGCATCGACGTGAAGCGCGCGGACGGTTCTTTCTCGAGGAGACGCGCGACGAACGTCGTCACGCGATCGTCTTGCCCCTCGAGCCGCGGCGCGGGCTTCGACACGTGCGACGAGACGAGCTCCGCATACGACGCGTCGGAGAACGGCGGCGCGCCCGCGATCGCTTCGAAGAGCGTCACGCCAAGCGCGTATTGATCCACCGCGGGCCCGACGGCCTTGTTCCACCATTGCTCGGGTGCCATGTACGTCGGCGTCCCGATGGGCGCGCCCGTCGCCGTCACCTTCGGCACGTCGGCTCCGTCCACGTGCGGACGCGCGAGACCGAAGTCGACGAGCTTCACGTCGCCCGAAGGACCGACGACGATGTTGTCCGGTTTGACGTCGCGATGCACGACGCCCGCCTGGTGCGCGGCGGCGAGCGCCTCGGCGACCGGGCGCAAGAGTCGCCACGCTTCGCGCGCGTCGAGCTTCTCGTCGCGCGCGAGACGCGCGCGTAGCGTCTCGCCTTCGATCTCCGGCATCACGACGAACGGCTCGTCGCCTTCGGTCGTGCCCGCGTCGATGAGCGCGACGACGTTGTCGTGCTTCACCGTGCGCAGCGCGTCCGCTTCGCGCATCAAGCGCGCGCGCCAATCCGCTTCGCCGCGAAGCTCCGCGCGAAGCACCTTGAGGACGGCGCGCTGATCGCCGCTCTTCACGCGCCACACCGTCGCCGTGCCGCCCTCCGCGACGCGATCGACGAGCGTCCATCCTCGGACGACGCTTCCCTCGCGCAGCGCCATCAGTCCGGGGCTTTCATCCATCGGCGCCGGAGGCGCCGGAGCCGGTGATCTCGTGTGCGCGCATCAGCTCGTAGAAGCGCGAGCGCGAGAGGCCGAGCGCCTTCGCCGCTTCGGTCGCGTTTCCCGCGCGGTCGAGCGCTTCGCGGAGGATGCGCGCTTGATGGCGTCGCATTTGTTCTTGGTAACTTCCCGCGCCGCCGTCTTGGCTCTTTTGTCGTCTGGAAAAATGTGGCGTACGTCGACGAGCCCGCTGCCCTCCGCGCGCGCGAACGCGACGCCACGCTCGACGGCCGCCTCGAGCTCGCGCACGTTGCCCGGGAAATCCGCGCTCGCGAGCGCGGCGCGCGCGCCGAACGTCAGCGCGACGCCCACGCGCGCGGCGAGCGCATCGGCGATCAGCGTCACGTCTTCGCGCCGCTCGCGCAGCGGTGGCGCGCGAATCGTGAGCACGGCGAGGCGGTAGTAGAGATCCTCGCGAAACGTTTTGTCTCGAACGCGCGCTTCGAGATCCGCGTTCGTCGCCGCGATGACGCGCGCGTCGATCTCGACGGGCGTCGCCGCGCCGAGCGGCGTGAAACGCTTCGTCTGCAAGAACGCGAGGAGCTTCGCTTGCGACTCGAGCGGCAGCTCGCCGATCTCGTCGAGGAACACCGTCCCGCGATCGGCCGCGGCGAGCTTGCCCGGGACGCGCTTCGTCGCGGTCGAATGCGCGCCTTTCTCTGCGCCGAAGAGCTCCGATTCGACGAGCGTCTCCGGGATCGATGCGCAGTCGATCGCGACGAACGGTTTCGTTGTGCGTGCGGACGCATCGTGAATCGCGCGCGCGATCGCGCCTTTGCCGCTGCCGGTCTCGCCCAAGAGAAGCACGGCGACATCCGACGACGCCGCGACGTGCGCGAGCGACAACGTCCGCGCGATCGCCGCCGATCGCCCGACGATTCCTGCGGCCGGCATCCGCGCGCGCACGTCCGCCGTCGCGTCGGGTCGGTCGTCATTCGGCGACTTCGCGCGCGACGCGAGCCGCGACAAGAACGGAACGAGCCCCTTCGCGCACGTCTCGACGATGCGCACCTCGCGCGCGCCGAACGGACCCGGCTCGCGCCGCCCCGCGACGTAGAGCGCGCCCGCCTTGCCGATCGGCGCGCACACGACCGCCTCGATACGTGCAGTCTGCACGCTTTTGTTCCCTGAAAACCGCGGGTCCACGCGCGCCGACGCGGTCGCCACCGTTTTCCCCGACGCCATGGTCTCGGCGACGATCCCGGTCGAAAGCTCCGCGCGAATCCGCGCCTGCTCGTTCGCGTCGCACCCGACGAACGCGATCGTCTCGAGCCCCGCATCGCGTACGGCGACGACGCCCCGCTGCGCGCCCGCGAGATCCAAAACGACGGAGAGCGCCTCGTCGAGGAGCGCATCGAGGTCGTCATGCGCGGCGAGCTCGATGAGCCGCTGGTAGAGGTCGCGCTCCGCGCTCACGAGATCGCTCATCTGTGCACAGGGTAACATTGCCTCCACGGCCCCGGTTGCGCACTGCGGCGTTCGCTGGTAAGTAGCCGCGCAGTCAGTCGAGGCGCGCTGAAGCGTTCCACACCCAGACCATGTGTGTGGACGGCCAACCCCTCGAGATCGCGGGTTCTCGCGCCGCAATCTCGGGCGCGAGAAATCCCCACTCGGAGGTTTCTCGTATGAAGTCGTTGTCGCAATTGGGAACGCCCGGCCTTCGGCCTGCGAATCTCGCCGTCGGCCTGCTCACGCTGCTCGCCACGGTCCTCTTTTCGGGCATCGCGCTCGCTGAACCCGCAGGTGGCGGCGAGGCCGCCTTGGTCGTCCCGCACGACGCGCTCACGACGACCACGTTCATGAACGGAACGCCCGGCTCGACCCTGCTGATGGGCGGCCTCTTGGTCGCGCTCGCCGGCGGCATCTTCGGCGTCGTCGTGTTCTACCAGCTGAAGAACGCGCCGGTTCACAAGTCGATGCTCGAAATCAGCGAGCTCATCTACGAGACCTGCAAGACGTATCTCGTCACGCAGATGAAGTTCATCCTCATCCTCGAGGCCTTCATCGGCACGATCATGGCGGTCTACTTCGGCCTGATCATGAAGCTCCCCGCCGAGCGCGTCGTCATCATCCTGCTCTTCTCGCTCATCGGCATCGCTGGGTCCTCCGCGGTCGCGTGGTTCGGCATTCGCGTCAACACGTTCGCCAACTCGCGCACGGCGTTCGCCGCGCTCGAAGGCAAACCCTTCCCCTGCTACGCGATTCCGCTCAAGGCGGGCATGAGCATCGGCATGCTGCTCATCTCGATCGAGCTCGCACTGATGCTCGGCATCCTCATCTTCATCCCCGGCGAGTACGCCGGGTCGTGCTTCATCGGCTTCGCGATCGGCGAGTCGCTCGGCGCGAGCGCGCTGCGCATCGCAGGCGGCATCTTCACGAAGATCGCCGACATCGGAAGCGACCTCATGAAGATCGTCTTCAAGATCAAAGAAGACGACGCGCGCAACCCCGGCGTCATCGCGGACTGCACCGGCGACAACGCGGGCGACTCCGTCGGCCCGAGCGCGGACGGCTTCGAGACCTACGGCGTCACGGGCGTCGCGCTCATCGTCTTCATCCTCCTCGCGGTCAGCGACAAGACGCTGCAGGTCCAGCTCCTCGTGTGGATCTTCGTCATGCGCGTCGCGATGGTCATCTCGAGCGCTGTCTCGTACTTCATCAACGACGCCATCGCGAAGGCCCGCTTCAAGGACGCGCCGAAGTTCAACTTCGAGACGCCGCTCACCATCCTCGTGTGGATCACGTCGCTCGTCTCCGTCGGCATGACGTTCGCGGTCTCGCACATGCTCATCCCGGAGCTCGGCGGCGGCCAAGCGTGGTGGCAGCTCTCGATGATCATCACGTGCGGCACGCTCGCCGGCGCGATCATCCCCGAGGTCGTCAAGGTGTTCACGTCGACCGAGTCGCGTCACGTGCGCGAGGTCGTCACGTCTTCACGTGAGGGAGGCGCATCGCTCAACATTCTCTCCGGCCTCACCGCCGGAAACTTCAGCGGCTTCTGGATGGGCATCATCCTCATCGCGCTGATGGGCACCGCCTACTACATCACGAAGCTCGGCGTCGGCGCCGAGCTCGGCATGGTCCTCAACGGCACCGACGCGGCGCCGGTCTTCGCGTTCGGTCTCGTCGCGTTCGGATTCCTCGGCATGGGTCCGGTCACGATTGCGGTCGACTCGTACGGCCCGGTCACCGACAACGCGCAGAGCGTCTACGAGCTCTCGACCATCGAGCAGATTGACGGCATCGAGGCCGAGATCAAGAAGGACTTCAAGTTCAAGGTCGAGTTCGAGAAGGCCAAGCACTTCCTCGAAGAGAACGACGGCGCCGGCAACACGTTCAAGGCGACGGCGAAGCCCGTGCTCATCGGCACGGCGGTCGTCGGCGCGACGACGATGATCTTCTCGATCATCGTCGACCTCACGAACAAGTTCACGGCGAACATGGACAAGCTCTCGCTTCTCCATCCGCCGTTCTTGCTCGGCCTCATCGCGGGCGGCTCGGTGATCTACTGGTTCACCGGCGCGTCGACGCAGGCGGTCTCGACCGGCGCGTACCGCGCTGTCGAGTACATCAAACAGAACATCAAGCTCGACTCCGAGGTGAAGAAGGCAAACATCAAGGACTCGAAGAAGGTCGTCGAGATCTGCACGCAGTACGCGCAGAAGGGGATGTTCAACATCTTCATGACGGTCTTCCTCGGCGCGCTCGCGTTCGCGTTCTACGAGTCGTACTTCTTCATCGGATACCTCATCGGCATCGCGCTCTTCGGTCTCTTCCAAGCGCTCTTCATGGCGAACGCCGGCGGCGCATGGGACAACGCGAAGAAGGTCGTCGAGGTCGAGCTCAAAGAGAAGGGCACGCCGCTCCACGACGCGACCGTCGTCGGCGACACCGTCGGCGATCCATTCAAGGACACGTCGAGCGTCGCGATGAACCCCGTCATCAAGTTCACGACGCTCTTCGGTCTTCTCGCGGTGCAGCTCGCCGAGCGACTCGAGACGCAATACGGTGGGGAAGTTCGCCACGTGATTTCTGCGGCGCTCTTCGTCATCACGCTCTTCTTCGTCTACCGCTCGTTCTACGGCATGCGCATCGAGTCCGGCTCGGCTCCGACGCCGAAAGCGGACGAGAAAAAAGAAGCGCACAAAGAAGAAGTGAAAAAGGACGAGGACGAAGCAGCCGAACCTGCGGAGTGACCTCGAACTCGGGCGCGAGTCACACAAGATGTGACTCGCGCTTCGCTTCAGCTTAGGATGGGTCCCATCGTGACGACGAAGACCATCCAAGTGACGCAGCGACTGATGTCGGTTTCGGCGCAGTACGACGTCTCAGTCGACGGTGCAGCAGAACCTACCTTCATCGTGAAGGGCGAGTTCATGACGACGACGCCGACGCTTCAGCTCTTCGACAAGGAGAGCAAGCTCGTCGCCTCGCTCAAGGGCAACGTCCTCAAGACGAAGTTCCAGATCCGCAGCGACAAGAACGACGAGCTCGCCTCGCTGAACTTCTCGGCGATCGCGTTCCGGAAGACCTTCACGATGACCGTCGGGAGCAAGGGCTACCACGCGAACGCGGGCGTCGTCGGCGTCGTCAAAGACATCTTCGAGTGCAAGGACAACGAGGGCAAGGTCGCGCTCGTCGTCTCGAAGGAGCCCGGCATTCGCGATCGTTTCAAGATCGAGCTGCGTGAAGAGCGCGACGTGCCCTTCGAAGTCGCGGTGCTCGCAGCAGTCGCGCTCCACTCGCGCTTCTACGAATGAGTGAGTGCGCCGACGCGCGCATCACGTAGATAGAGGCCTCCCCACACGAGCGCCGCGACGTACACGGGAAAGAGCGTGTGCGAAAAGGGCGGATCTGCCGAGCCGCACGTGCGTCGCGACCGCGCCACCGAGAAAACCGGTGAGGAGCACCGCGCCGATGGGCGCCGTTCGCGGCACGACGTAGAGGACGAGGCACGCGAGTAACACGAGCCCGATGGGCCGCGTCGTGTCGTCCGGAAAACCAAGCCGCGCGGACGCTTCGACGACGGGTTGAACCTTCACGAGCTTCATCGTCGCGTCGAAGAGCAGGAAAACCGTGGCGAGCGAGGTGAGGACGATGCCGATGACGTTGCGTGTTCGCATGGGAAGTCTCCTTGGTTCATGGAGACGACAAACGAGCCCGCCCGAAATCGACAATCACCCGTTCGAAATTCGCGCGGCGCGTTGGAGGAGCCTTTCGCGCTGCCTCGTGTTGGTCGCGAGGGACGCGGCGCGCTCGAACTCGGCGCGGGCTTCGCCGCGACGGCCGAGCTTCTCGAGCATCTCGGCGCGTGCGCTCGGCAAGAGGTGGTAGTCGCGAAGGAGAGGTTCGTTCGCGAGCGCGTCCACGAGCGCGAGGCCCGCGAGCGGTCCGTCGGCCATCGACACGGCGACGGCGCGATTGAGCGCGACGACGGGCGAGGGCGCGATGGCGAGGAGCTCGGCGTAGAGCGACGCGATGCGCGACCAGTCCGTCGCGTCGGGCGTTCGTGCGCGCGCGTGACACGCCGCAATCGCGCCTTGAAGCGCGTACATGCCGTGACCGCCGAGCGCCTCTGCGTGCTCGAGCGCCGCGAGCCCGCGGTCGATTCTGCAATCGATCCCAGAGACCGCGATTCTGCTCGAGCAAGAGCACGGGCTCGCCTGACGCGTCGGTGCGCGCCGCCGAGCGCGATGCGCCGAGCTCCATCAGCGCGAGGAGCCCGTGCGCCTCCGGCTCGTTCGGCATGGCCACGGCGAGAATCCGCCCGAGGCGCAGCGCGTCCTCCGAGAGCGCGGGTCGCATCAAGTCGTCGCCCACGGTCGCGGAGTAGCCCTCGTTGAAGACGAGATAAATCGCCGACAGCACCGACGCGAGGCGCGGCGCGAGATCGTCGCCGCGCGGAACCTCGAACGGAACCTTCGCCTCCGCGAGCGTCTTCTTCGCGCGCACGATGCGCTGCGCGATCGTCGCTTCGGGCACCAAAAACGCGCGCGCGATTTCGTCCGTCGTGAGTCCACCAATGAGCCGCAGCGTGAGCGCGACGCGCGCCTCCGTCGAGAGCACCGGATGACACGCGGTGAACACGAGACGAAGCACGTCGTCGCCGATGTCGTCGTCGATGGCTTCGTCGATCGCGTCCAAGCCCTGCTCCGCGCTCGCGCTCTCTTCGCGCCCGAGCTCTTCGTGTTTCCGTGAGACCATTTTTCCGCGGCGCAGCGTGTTGATCGCGCGGTTTTTCGCGGACGTCATGAGCCACGCGCCGGGATTGTCCGGCACGCCCGACTCGGGCCATTGTTCGAGCGCTGCGACGAGCGCGTCTTGCGCGAGCTCTTCGGCGAGCCCGACATCACGAACGATGCGCGTCAGCGCGGCGATGAGCTTGGCCGACTCGAGCCGCCAAACCGCATGCACCGCGCGACGCGCTTCGGAGGCCGACGACACGGCCTCCGATCAAACCACAACTCGAACCGGTCAGCGACCGCCGGCATCGTACACTTGCAAGATCTCGCCTTCGCCGTCGCCCGCGACGTTCATGAATTTCCGCGCCACCTCGACGGCCTCGTCGCGCGATTTCACCTCGACGAGCGCGAACCCGTCGATGAGCTCCTTGGTCTCGGCGAATGGTCCGTCGGTCGCGGTGAACTTTCCGCCCGCGAGCTTCAGCTGCGTGCCCTTCGTCGGCCGTTGAAGCCCGCCCGTCATGAGCAAAATTCCCGAAGCGGACATCTCTTGGCTGAATTTCCCGATCGCAGCCATGTGCTCCGGGGTCGGCGGCGTGGTGCTCTTTTGGACGTACGTCATCAAGAATTTCATCGCGCATCTCCTTCGTCTGCCAAGTGGTGATCACCTGACTTCATTGAGACGTCAATCGAACGTGCGCCGGATCGACACGCGCCGCGTTTTTTTTCAGCTCCCGAGGATGCTCATGTCGCCCGGTCGCGTGACGCGCGTGCGGAGCTCGTCGTCGCTCACGTCGGCGCCTTCGGGTTGGATGTCGCTGCACTCCCACTCGAGCCGCGTCGTGCAGTGGTTCGAGCGGCGCGCGCAGCGCGTCACGTGCTTCGACCCGCACGCCATCCGCCAACGCATTCCGCAACCCTCGGCGACGTAGACGTCCTCGCGCTCTTCGGGCACGTCGCTCGAGGGCACGTGCGACACATCGACCGTCCCGCAAGTCGCCGTGGTGAATACCTCCGAGCGCGAGGCCTCGAGAAGCGTATGAGCGGGCTGATTGCACCCGACCAGAAGCCCCGCCATCAAGACCCAAGTTCGGATCCGAACTCTCGCGAACATGTTGGGCTTTTCAGCAACCCGCGTGCCCGCGTAAACGCGCGAATTCTGGGTTGCATTTGGGGCCGAGCGGGGCGGCGTGTCACGCCCAGTGCATCGTGATGATCGTCTTCGACTCGCCCTCGTTCCACGAGCGTTCGGTGAAGCGCACACGGGTGTCCTTCGCGCCCGCGACCTCGAGCAGCCGCTCGAAAAATCCGAGCGTCTGAAACGCGGCGGCCTCCTCCGCGCGGTCGCACATGCCGTACGCGACTTGCACCGACGCGTCGCCGTCCGAGATCTCGCGCATCGTGAGGGCGGGGTAGTCGAAGAAGCTTTGTCGCAAGACTTGAAAGCGCATGAGCGACTCGCGCGCGTCGCCGGGCGCGACGAGGTTCGGATGAAGCGCGACCAGGCCGTCGATCTGGAAGCGGCCCCAATGCTTCACGACCTCGAGGTTGTCCTGCGCGACCTCGGCGAGGATCGCGAGGCCCATGCGCTCGAACGACGCCATCGGATACCACGCGTCGGGGACGATGCGCTGCGCGAGGAAATCGAAATCGTGCGGCGCGAGCCAGCGGCCCCAATCGACGCCTTTCTTGGCGCGAAGCATCCGAACGTAGTCGACGAACAAACTGCCTTTGACTTGAGCCACGTGCGAAGCCGCGCATGTTAGAATTTTTGCATGCGACTCGGGGCGGCAATCGCGTGTGGTTCGGCGATGTTTTTTGCCACGGCCGCGTATGGAGGATCTCATCCGAAGGGCGTCGCGTATCCGCTCAAGACCGCGGCGATTCAGCCGAGCGGGCTCGCGCAGCCGCTCCCCTCGACGCGCCGCTACGTGCTCGTGTGGAAGGACCAGCTCGCCGACGCCGTGCAGACCATCACGCAGGCGCAGAAGCAGTTCATCGTGAATTACTACGTCGGCACGCAGAAGGTCTTCAAGACGCAGATCGACGAGTACCGGGCGATGAATCCGAATTTCTTGTCGCTCGTTTATCACCTCGCGTACGGCCTCAACGGCGCGGACCAGAACAATCCGGTGAGCAACATCGTCGGGCCGAACACGTACGCGCAAGAAGACACGACCGCGTTCACGCCGTGGGTGCAGCAGAACAACGTGACGCGCGAGAACGCGTATCAGCACGTGAAAACGTCGGGATTCACGTCGGCGGATCGCGTCTCGTATCCGGATCCATTTTGGCTGATGGACGTGACGTCCACGGAGTGGACGACGTACATGGCGACGACGCTCACCGGTTGGGCGAAGACGTTCGCGGAGGCGGAGTCGACCGGGTTCTTCTTCGATGTCGCGTTTCATCCTTGGTACAACTATTCGCCCGCCACGTGGTGGAGCGCGCTCGCCGGTGGAGCGACGCACACGAACCTCGCGACGTGGTGGAACCCGCGCGCGAAGACGTACTTCGATGGACTGCGAACGGCGTTCGCGCCGGGCAACGGTCACGCGCGGTATCTCGTGATTCCGAATCCCGATGCGCTCGTCGACGAAGAGCCCGAGTTTCTCGAGGGGACAGACGGCGTCTTCACCGAGAATTGGCAGAGCATCACGCAGGGCGGCGATTGGCCCGATTCGCTGCGGCGCATTTGTCAGTATGCGACGAGCGCCGGAAAAGTTTGGATCGCGGACGTGACCGCGAGCGGCACGAGCCTCTCGATGCAAGATCGCGAGTACTTGATCGGGAGCCACCTGCTCGCGAAAAACGGGACGAGCTACATCATGTTCGGGAACTCGGACATCACGTGGTACCCGGAGTACGAGATCGATCTCGGCGGATACGTGGGCGAGCCGCCGAGCGACATCGAACAATTGCGCATCGCGGGGACGGGCGGCGCGAGCGGTGGGCTCTACGAGCGCGATTACGTCGCGGGCGTCGTGTACGTGAACTCGTCGAACGCCGCGCTCTCCGCGAACGTGCCGAAGGCGATGAAGCGCGCGACGTGGACGGGCGGCGGTGACGTCGACGCGAATGGGAATTTACCGACGTACTCCCTCGCGTACACGACGGACGTTCCAGCGGGCGCGCTGCAGGTCCCCGCGCACGGCGCGATCATCTTGCAGGATCCGAGCGCGCTTCCTCCACCGGGTGTGGAGCCGGGAGGGGGAGGCGGAGACGGAGGCGTGAGCGGAGACGGAGGCGGAGGCGGAGACGGGGGCGGGGGCGGAGACGGAGGCGGGGGTGGAGGCGGCGGAAGCGGCGGATGCGGGTGCGGCGTTGCGTCGAGCTCGAGCAGCGCTTCGCTATTTGCGCTTTCGATGATCGGGATCGCGCTCGCGCGACGACGTCGTTACTGGCACTGAACGAAGAATTCGGCGCCGACCTGCTTGCACGTCGAGATGCACTGAAAGTGCGCTTGCACGCATCCACAGTCGTTGCACGTGCCGAGCGGCATGCACGAGCCGCCGTCGGGGACATTCGCGGGGAGGTAGCAAACGTCTTTGCCGATCACGCACACCTCGGGGCCGCACGTGTATGCGCCACCTGCGTCGACCGCCGTCGTGCAGCCGCCGGAGTGCGCGAGCGGAGCGGTGGAGTATCCGCTCGGAAGACCGGTGCACGCGATGTTGATTGTTTGTCCATCGCACGCGCAGCCGGGCGAGAACGAGTTGCACACGGGGCCGGTCGAGAAGCACTGACCGACTTTCGCGGAGCAGCCTTCGCTCTCGAGGAAACCGCACATCATCCCCTTCGGACAGTCGCTGCTCGACGCGCACGTGCCGCCGCCGTCGACGAGGATGATCGGCGAGTCCTTCGAGGCGTCCGTGCCGCCCGCGTCGAGGTCGCCGACGGTTTGTCCTCCACACGCGAGCGCGCCAGCGCACACGGCCCAAGCAAGAAAAGTCTTCATGCGCGAAACCCTACAACGACACGCCGCATGCGGCGAGCGCAGCGCGCGCTTTTTCGAGGTCGAGCTTCTTCGCGTCGAGCATCGCGCGGCCGCTCGAATCGCGCGCCCACGATTTCCACGAACGGAGCACGGTCGCGTGCGCGCCGCTCTCCGTGTGCTCGGATGATATGTGCATGATGCAACTTTTTTCGAGCGCGGCGCGCTCGCGGGGCGAGAGCGTCTTCTTGTCGATGCGAAGCGGGGCGCTGCGGACGCGGCGGACGAGGCGCGTGCACGCCGCGGGCAAATCACGCGAGCGTTCGCGGCGCCATGCGGCGTCCGTCACGACGCGCAAGAGGGCAGGCCACAGCGCGCGGTGAACGAACGTCGCGCGTCCGGCGAGCTTGCACGCGAGCACGTCGCGATGATCCTCGAGCTCGCTCGCAATCGAGAACATGAGCTTGCCCTTCGGGTGCGCCCACCACGTCCCCGAAATCGGCGCGCCCGCGATCGCGGAGACGAGCGCCGACAGCGTGAGCACGCGCTTCTCTACGAGCAGCGCGAGCGCGGCCTTCGCGTCCCGGATCATAGCGAGAAGAAATGTTTGATCTTGCCGAGCAGCTGCGACGTGCGCGCTTCGACGTCGTGCTTGACGTCGGGCTTCTCGGATTTCTGTTCGTCCATCTTCGCTTGGCGCTCGACGATCACGCGGCTCACCGTTTCGGCGAGCTCGGGGTGCGCGGCGAGCGTCGCGTGGAACGCGCCGTGCGAAACGACGAGGAGCTCGCTGTCGGTGCGCGCGACGACGTCGGCGTTGCGTGGCTCGCCCGTCATGAGCGCCATCTCGCCGAAGAATTTTCCCGCGCCGAGACGCGCGACTTCGCGCTTCACGGCATTCCCGTTCGACGCGAGGAGCACACCGACCTCGCCGCTCCGCACGATGTACATGTCGTCGGCGTTGTCGCCTTTGTGCACGACGATCTCGCCCTCCGCGTAGAGGTGCGACTCGGCCGAGCGCGCGAGCTTCGCGAGCTCGTCCGGCGGAAGCGCGACGAGGAAGTCGACGGCGCGCAGCGCTTCGAGGTTCGCGGCGGTCTTGCGTTCACGAGCCTTCGCGCGCGCTTCTTCGTTCACCTCGTGCATGTAGATCTCGCGCGTCGGCCACGTGATCGCGATGCCCTCGCGCGCGAGCGCGTACCAAATGCGATCGCGCACCTCGCCTTCGACCATGCCCCATTTCTGAAACTCGTTCGTCCAGAAGCGAACCCAGAGCTGGATGCCCGCGTCGGTGAAGTCGTTCGTCACGACGGACGGCGGCGGATCGTCGAGCACGCCGAACGAGCCCTGGATCGCGTCCGCGATCACGCGCTGCACTTTGCGCGGCGGCGTTGTCGAATCCACGGTCACGTAGATCGAGCGGCGAATGCGCGGCGACGGCTTCGTGTAGTTCGAAATGGCGGCTTTGCCGAGGTTTCCGTTCGGGACGATGACCTCGACTTCGTCGAGCGTGAGGAGCTTGGTCGCGCGCCAATTGATCTCGAGGACCTTGCCGACCGTTTTGTGATCGCTGCCGAATTGGATCCAGTCGCCGACCTCGAACGGCGACTGCATCTGCAGCGCGAGGCCCGCAAAGAGATTGCCGAGCGTCTCTTGGAGCGAGAGACCGATCACGGCCGTGAGCAGCGCGGAGGTCGTGAGGAGCGAGCCGGGCTCGATGCCCGCAGCGCGCAGCGACGCGAGACCGACGATGACGTACACGACGCCGAGGACGAGGTCGCGAATGATCTTCGGCGCGGGGCGCGACATGCGCCGGCCGAAGCCGACGTCGAGCACGAGCGCGACGGCCGAGCGCGCGATGGACGCGAGCACGAACAGAACCGCGACGACGATGAGCGCGTGCGCGACGTTGCTGTCGCCGGTGAAGAGCGTCCTGCGCGCCGCGTGCGCGACGAGGTGAATCAGCAGAAAGATCAGCGGCTGGCGAACCGCGCCTTTGTGCTTCTTCGGGAGCGTGAGCCACAAGAGCACGATGAGCAGCGACGCGATCGTGACGGCGATGGCCTCGCCGCTGCGCATGTCCTCGCGCACGGCTTCGGGGAAAGCTAGGAGCCACGGAGGCATCGGCGCCCATGGTACACCAGCGTCGATGATGATCTGCCACACGCCGGAGCAAAAGAAGCTCTACGAGCGCGGCTATCCGTACCTCGTCAAGCTCGTCGACGGACACAAAGACGACAAGAAGCCGGAGGCGTCCGCAGCGAACGTCTTCAAGGACTACTTCGGCAAGTATCACGTCGAGTGGCCGCGGCTCACGGCGGCGGCGTTCGTGCGCGGCGGAAAATCATCGAGCGAGCCGGTGACCGAAGACGAAGGACGCGCGCTCGTTGTGGCGATGTTCGAGAAGAAGACGCGCGGCAACTTCTATCAAGACGTTCACAAGACGTTCGTGCTCGAAGCGCTCACGTCGACGAACGTCGTGCTCGACGCGATCACGCGCGGGCTCGAGAACCTGCCCACGTCGCGTTGGGCGAACGCACAAGGCGAAGACTCCGATCCCGCGTTCCTCGCTTACCTCACGGGGCTCCTCTTGCTTCGCGCGAGCGACGCGAAGGCGTTCGCGAAGCGATTGGAGGACGTCTACGCCGCTGCGGTGAAGGCGAACATCGACGAGGGCGAAGAGACGATTCGCGGCGGGCTCGATCTCGCGCTGCACGGGAACGCGGGCGCGGCGCGCGCGCTCGCGAAATCGCACTGGCAATATTGGCACTGGTATTTGATGGTGGACGATCCCGCGGTGCACCTCGCGCGGCTCGCGGACAATTCGAAATCGGAGTGGGTGCCGGAGGCGCGCATCCTCTATCTCGCGGGCGAGAAGCTCTTGCCCGTCTACACGACGAAGAAAGCGCTTCGCCAAGGCAAACGCCTCCCGCACATCCTCGCGGACTTCGGAATGTTCGCGCACGACGGCATCCTCGACTTGATGGTCGAGATGATCGGCGTGAAGGGCGCCGCCGACGCGCCGGCCAATTATTTCCGCGAGAACGCCGCGTACGCGCGCCCGAAGCTCGAGAAGATGGCGCGCGGCAGCTCTGCCAATGCGGTGAAGGCGAAAGCGATGCTCGAGATGATACGCTGACACGCGATGCCCGACGTGGCGCTCGCCGCAACCCAATCGGTGCCGTTCTCGATCGGATCGGTCCTCGCCGATCGATACGAGCTGAAAGGGCTGCTCGGCGAAGGCGGCATGGGCGTCGTGTTTCGCGCGCGCGATCGCGAGCTCGACGAAGACATCGCTCTCAAGATTCTCCACGCCGAGGTCGCGAGCGACGCAGCAGCGCTCACGCGGTTTCGTCGCGAAGTGAAGCTCGCACGGCGCGTGACGCATCGAAACGTCGCGCGCACGTTCGATCTCGGCACGCACGACGGTACGCGCTTTCTCACGATGGAGCTCATCGTCGGCGAGTCGCTCGGCGCGAGACACGCTCGGGCGAAGGTGCAACTTCCGGAAGTGCTGCGCGTCGCGGCCGAAGTCGTTCGCGGGCTCGCCGCGGCGCACATCGTCGGCGTCGTGCATCGCGATCTCAAACCGGACAACGTGATGCTCGCGCGAGGACGAGCGCGTCGTGCTCACCGACTTCGGCATCGCGCGCTCCGTGGGCGGCGGCGCGGACGTGATGCGCACGGGCACGATCGTCGGAACGCCCGCGTACATGGCGCCCGAGCAGCTCGAGAACGGCGTGATCGACGGGCGCACCGACGTCTACGCGCTCGGCACGATGATCTTCGAGCTCCTCGCCGGGAGGGCGCCTTTTCCGGGCGATTCGGCGATCTCGATCGCCGCGCAGCGCATCACGGGAGACGCGCCCGAGCTGCGAACGCTCGCGCCCGCCGTGCCGGACGGCGTCGCGGCGCTCGTGAAGGAAATGCTCGCGCGCAGGCGCGAAGAGCGACCCGACGCACAAGGCGTCCTCGATCGAATCGAAGCGCTCCGCGGAAACGCCGTGCGCATGGCGGGCGGCGTCGCGCGACTGCCGACGCTCACGCAGGACTCCCTCGCGAGCCTCGGACAACCGCGCACGGCGTCGGTGCAGCCGCTCGTCGCGCCGCCGGAGCTCGCGAACATGGCGACGCTGCTGACGAGCGCGATCGTCGACGCGCTCACCGAATCACGCGCGGTGCGCGCGACGATCGAGACCACCGGGGACAGCGCCGGCGCGGACCTCGGCGTCGCGGGGACGCTCCACGCCTCGGGCGATCGCGTTCGCGCGCGCATGCGCATCGTCGGAAGAAGAGGCGCCGCGGTGTGGGCGGGTCACGTCGATGGATCGATGGCGAGCTCGCTCGATTTCGAAGACGGCGTCGTCGCGGCGGTGACCGATGCGGTGCGCGCGCGCGCCTCGCACGATCCGGGTCCCGCGGATCCATCGATGCGCGAGGCGTACGACAAAGCCAAGGCCGCGTACGACGCGTTCGCCCTTCCGCGCGTGCGCGAGGCGATCGCGTCGCTCGAAGAGCTCGAAGCGAAAAAACCGGGCGATCCGCACCTGCGCACACTGCTCGCGCGGTGCTTGCTCCTCGCGTGGGGTCAGCTCGGCGCGCGCGATCGAGTCATGCACGCGCGCGCGGAGGAGCTCGCGCTTCGCGCGCTCGAGTCCGACCCGACCATCGCCGGCGCGCACTACGCGATCGCGCAAGCGCGCCTCGGCGACGGCGAGCTCATCTCGGGGATCCGCGCGACCGAAGAGAGCCTGAGGCACGATCCGCGTCTCGGCGACAGTCACAACACGCTCGGCTCGCTCCTCTGCGAGGCGCTCTACGTCAACGAAGGACGCCGGAGGCTCGATCTCGCCGCGCGTCTGCAACCGCAAAGCACGACGAACGCGCTCGCACGCACGCTCGTGCTCGGCCTCATCGACGAGCGCGACAAAGCACGCGGCGTCGTCGCCGATGTCGTGGCGCGCGCGGGTCCGCTGTCCGCGGTCATCATGATGTCGCGCCTCGCCGTGTGGTGGAACGATCACGATCTCGCAGCGCACGCGGCGGAAACGATCGAGAAGGCCAACGCGGGCGCGGCGTGGGATCCGGCGGCGAAGCTGATGCGAAGCCTCATCGCCGGCGCAGTGCACCCGCAGGCCGCGGAGCTCCTCGGCGCGCTCACGGACAACGCCGTCGCACCGCGCCGCCGCGCGTTCATGCACCAAATCGCCGCGGACTATTACGCACGAATGAACGAGACGGAGCGCTCGCTCGCACACGTCGTCGCGCTCGCGCGTTTGCCCGCGACGGATCTGTTGTGGTTCGACGCGTGCCCGCCGCTCGCGAGGGTGCGCAGCGATCCGCGCTTCTCGGAAGCGCGCGCGATGGTCGCCGCGCGCTGCGCGAACTTGTGGGGCTCGGTCGGCCCGTGGCCGAACGATTGACATCGCCCAGTAGGATTCTACCTCGCCGTAGCGTTTTGCCACGCACCCACCCAGCGAAACTGCGGTAGTCCGGATAGGCATACGCGTTGCTGCATGCTTTTTGCGGCTCATTTGTCCGCTGCCACAACGGGTACCCATGGCCAACACCACCACCGAGCCCGACGAAACGGGCTCGACCAAGCCCATCTCTCCGCCCAACAACGGCGACGGGCACACCGACCGACGGTTCTCCGCGGACCTCCTCGACGCGCTCATGCGCTTTCGAGATGGCGACTTCGAGGTGCGCCTCTCGAGCCGAACGCCGGGGCATCGACGGAAAGATCGCCGACGTCTTCAACGAGATCCTCGCGTCGAGCGCGCGCCGCTCGCGCGAGATCGCGCGCGTATGCCGCGTCGTCGGCAAGGAAGGAAAGCTCAAGCAGCGCATGAGCGTGCCGGGCGCCGATCGGCGGTTGGGCCGACGAGGTCATCGCGCTCAACACGCTCATCGACGACCTCGTGTGGCCGACGACGGAAGTCACGCGCGCCATCGGCGCCGTCGCGAAAGGCGACCTCACGCAGTCGATGGCGCTCGAGGTCGACGGGCGCGCCGCTCGAAGGCGAGTTCCTTCGCTCGGCGCAGCTCGTCAACAGGATGATCGACCAGCTCTCGGTCTTCACGTCGCGAGGTCACGCGCGTCGCGCGCGAGGTCGGCACCGAAGGAAAGCTCGGCGGCCAGGCGCAGGTCAAGGGCGTGTCGGGCGTGTGGAAGGACCTCACCGAGTCGGTCAACCAGATGGCCGGCAACCTGACCGCGCAGGTGCGCAACATCGCCGAGGTGACGATCGCCGTCGCGAGCGGCGACCTCTCGAAGAAGATCACCGTCGACGTCCGCGGCGAGATCTTGCAGCTGAAGGAGGCCATCAACACGATGGTCGAGCAGCTCCGCTCGTTCGCGTCCGAGGTCACGCGCGTCGCGCGCGAGGTCGGCACCGAAGGCAAGCTCGGCGGCCAGGCCGTCGTGCCCGGCGTCGCGGGCACGTGGAAGGACCTCACCGACAACGTCAACTCGATGGCCTCGAACCTCACCGGCCAGGTGCGCAACATCGCCGAGGTCACGACCGCCGTCGCGCGCGGCGACCTCTCGCGCAAGATCACCGTCGACGTGAAGGGCGAGATCCTCCAGCTCAAGGACACCATCAACACGATGGTCGATCAGCTGAACGGCTTCGCGTCGGAAGTGTCGCGCGTCGCGCGCGAGGTCGGCACCGAAGGCAAGCTCGGCGGCCAGGCGCAGGTCCCCGGCGTCGCGGGCACGTGGAAGGATCTCACCGACAACGTCAACTCGATGGCGTCGAACCTCACGGGCCAGGTGCGCAACATCGCCGAGGTCACGACGGCCGTCGCGAAGGGCGACCTCTCGCGCAAGATCACCGTCGACGTCAAGGGCGAGATCCTCGAGCTCAAAGACACCATCAACACGATGGTCGATCAGCTGAACGGCTTCGCGTCGGAAGTGTCGCGCGTCGCGCGCGAGGTCGGCACCGAAGGAAAGCTCGGCGGGCAGGCCGTCGTCCCCGGCGTCGCCGGCACGTGGAAGGACCTCACCGACAACGTCAACTCGATGGCGTCGAACCTCACGGGCCAGGTGCGCAACATCGCCGAGGTGACGACCGCCGTCGCGAAGGGCGACCTCTCGCGCAAGATCACCGTCGACGTCAAAGGCGAGATCCTCGAGCTGAAGAACACCATCAACACGATGGTCGATCAGCTCAATGGCTTCGCGTCCGAGGTGTCGCGCGTCGCGCGCGAGGTCGGCACCGAAGGAAAGCTCGGCGGGCAGGCGCAGGTCCCCGGCGTCGCCGGCACGTGGAAGGATCTCACCGACAACGTCAACGCGATGGCCTCGAACCTCACCGGCCAGGTGCGCAACATCGCCGACGTCGCGACCGCGATCGCGAACGGCGACCTCTCGCGCAAGATCACGGTCGACGTCAAAGGCGAGATCCTCGAGCTGAAGAACACGATCAACAGGATGGTCGATCAGCTCAACGCGTTCGCGAGCGAGGTCACGCGCGTCGCGAAGGAGGTCGGCACCGAGGGCAAGCTCGGCGGACAGGCCGAGGTCGAAGGCGTCGCCGGCGTCTGGAAGAACCTCACCGAGAACGTCAACTCGATGGCGTCGAACCTCACCGACCAGGTGCGCAACATCGCCGAGGTCGCGACCGCCGTCGCGCGCGGCGACCTCTCGCGCAAGATCACGGTCGACGTGAAGGGCGAGATCCTCGCGCTGAAGAACACGATCAACACGATGGTCGATCAGCTCAACGGCTTCGCGTCCGAAGTGTCGCGCGTCGCGCGCGAGGTCGGCACCGAAGGCAAGCTCGGCGGACAGGCGCAAGTCGGCGGCGTCGCCGGCACGTGGAAGGACCTCACCGACAACGTCAACTCGATGGCGTCGAACCTGACGAACCAGGTCCGCAACATCGCCGAGGTGACGACGGCCGTCGCGAACGGCGACCTCTCGCGCAAGATCACGGTCGACGTCAAGGGCGAGATCCTCGAGCTGAAGAACACGATCAACACGATGGTCGATCAGCTGAACGGCTTCGCGTCCGAGGTGTCGCGCGTCGCGCGCGAGGTCGGCACCGAAGGCAAGCTCGGCGGGCAGGCGCAGGTCCCCGGCGTCGCGGGCACGTGGAAGGATCTCACCGACAACGTCAACTCGATGGCGTCGAACCTCACGAACCAGGTGCGCAACATCGCCGACGTGACGATCGCCGTCGCGAAGGGCGACCTCTCGAAGAAGATCACCGTCGACGTCCGCGGCGAGATCCTCCAGCTCAAAGACACCATCAACACGATGGTCGATCAGCTGAACGCGTTCGCGTCCGAGGTCTCGCGCGTCGCGCGCGAGGTCGGCACCGAAGGCAAGCTCGGCGGGCAGGCGCAAGTGCCCGGCGTCGCGGGCACGTGGAAGGATCTCACCGACAACGTCAACGCGATGGCCTCGAACCTCACCGGCCAGGTGCGCAACATCGCCGACGTCGCGACCGCCATCGCGCGCGGAGATCTCTCGCGCAAGATCACCGTCGACGTGAAGGGCGAGATCCTCGAGCTGAAGAACACGCTCAACACGATGGTCGACCAGCTCAACGCGTTCGCGTCGGAAGTCTCGCGCGTCGCGCGCGAGGTCGGCACCGAGGGCAAGCTCGGCGGACAGGCGCTCGTGCCCGGCGTCGCCGGCACGTGGAAGGACCTCACCGACAACGTCAACTCGATGGCGTCGAACCTCACGAACCAGGTGCGCAACATCGCCGACGTGACCATCGCGGTCGCGAACGGCGACCTCTCGCGCAAGATCACGGTCGACGTCCGCGGCGAGATCCTCCAGCTCAAAGAAGCCATCAACACGATGGTCGAGCAGCTCCGCTCGTTCGCGTCGGAGGTGACGCGCGTCGCGCGCGAGGTCGGCACCGAAGGGCGCCTCGGCGTGCAGGCGGTCGTGCCCGGCGTCGCAGGCACGTGGAAGGATCTCACCGACTCCGTCAACGCGATGGGGACGAACCTGACCGCGCAGGTGCGCAACATCGCCGAGGTGACGACGGCGGTCGCGCGCGGCGACCTCTCGCGCAAGATCACGGTCGACGTCAAAGGCGAGATCCTCGAGCTGAAGAACACCATCAACACGATGGTCGATCAGCTCCGCTCGTTCGCGTCGGAAGTGACGCGCGTCGCGCGCGAGGTCGGCACCGAAGGCAAGCTCGGCGGCCAGGCCGACGTGCCCGGCGTCGCGGGCACGTGGAAGGACCTCACGGACTCCGTGAACTTCATGGCCGCGAACCTCACGAACCAGGTTCGCGGCATCGTGAAGGTCGTGACCGCGGTCGCGAACGGCAACCTGCGCCAGAAGCTGACGGTCGAAGCGAAGGGCGAGGTCGCCGTCGCTCGCCGAGACGATCAACAACATGACCGACACGCTCGCGACGTTCGCCGAGCAGGTCACGAACGTGGCGCGCGAGGTCGGCGTCGAAGGGCGCCTCGGCGGCCAGGCCAACGTGCCCGGCGCGGCCGGCACGTGGAAGGACCTCACCGGCAACGTGAACCTGCTCGCGGCGAACCTCACGAACCAGGTCCGCGCGATCGCCGACGTCGCCACGGCCGTCACGAAGGGCGACCTCACGCGATCGATCCAAGTCGAGGCGCGCGGCGAGGTCGCCGAGCTCAAAGACAACATCAACACGATGATCGACAACCTGCGCGCGACGACGGATCGCAACCAGGAGCAGGACTGGCTGAAGACGAACCTCGCGAAGTTCACGCGCATGCTGCAGGGCCAGCGCGATCTCGTCACCGTCGGCCGCATGCTCCTCTCGGAGCTCGCGCCGCTCGTCGACGCGCAGCAGGGCACCATCTACCAGATGGAGCGCACCGAGACCGGCGGACACGTCGAACCGGCGCCGAAGTCGCTGCGCCTCCTCGCCGCGTACGCGCCGCGCGCTCGATCAGCCGCGAGCGCATCGACGCTCGGCGTCGGGCTCGTCGGGCAGGCGCGGCCGAGAAGCAGCGCATCCTCTTGAACGACGTGCCGCCGGACTACACGACGATCCACTCGAGCCTCGGCGCGGCGCCGCCGACGAGCGTCATCGTGCTTCCGGTGCTGTTCGAGGGCGAGACGATGGCCGTGATCGAGCTCGCCGCGCTCGCGGCCGTTCACGAACACGCACCTCCAGTTCCTCGATCAGCTCACGCAGTCGATCGGCGTCGTCCTGAACACGATCGAAGCGACGATGCGCACCGAGGGCCTCCTCGCAGCAGTCGCAGCAGCTCACCGACCGAGCTGCAGACGCGCCAGATCGAGCTGCAGCAGACGAACGAGGAGCTCGCGTCGAAGGCGAAGCAGCTCGCCGAGCAGAACGAAGAGGTCGAGCGCAAGAACAAGGAAGTCGAGCAGGCCCGCCGCGCCCTCGAGGAGAAGGCCGCCGAGCTCGCGCTCACGTCCAAGTACAAGTCCGAGTTCCTCGCGAACATGTCGCACGAGCTCCGCACGCCGCTGAACTCGATTCTCATCCTCGGGCAGCAGCTCGCGGAGAACGTCGGCGGCAACCTCACGATCGAAGCAGATCGACTTCGCGAAGAACATCCACTCCGCGGGCACCGACCTCCTCACGCTCATCAACGACATCCTCGACCTCTCGAAGATCGAGTCCGGCACGGTCACCGTCGAGCCCGAGGAGATCACGTTCGCCTCCCTCCGCGACACCGTTCACCGCACGTTCCACCACGTCGCGGAGACGAAGGGCCTCGCGCTTCGACGTCGACATCGACGCCGGGCTTGCCGCGCGCGTTCATCGAGCGATCCGAAGCGCCTGCAGCAGATCCTGAAGAACCTGCTCTCGAACGCGTTCAAGTTCACCGCGCAAGGCGGCGTCGCGCTCAAGGTCGCGCTCGTCGACGGCGGGCTGGAACGCACGACCACCCGGTCCTCGGCGCGGCGGCACGTCGGCGATCGCGTTCACCGTCGCGCGACACGGGCATCGGCATCGCGCCCGAGAAGCAGAAGCTCATCTTCGAGGCGTTCCAGCAAGCCGACGCCGGCACGAGCCGCAAGTACGGCGGCACCGGCCTCGGCCTCGCGATCAGCCGCGAGCTCGCGAGCCTCCTCGGCGGCGAGATCCGGCTCGCAGAGCAAGCCCGGCGCGGGCAGCACGTTCACGCTCTACTTGCCGCTCGCGTACACGGGGCCGACGCAGCGCAGGCTGCTCGCGGCGCCGAGCGCATCGCCGCAGCAGGTCGCGCAGACGCAAGCGGCGATGCCGGTGCTCGCGGTCGCGAAGATCGAAGAGACGATCCCCGACGATCGCGACGACATCCGCGAAGGCGACACGGTGCTCCTCATCATCGAGGACGACCCGCACTACGCGCGCATCCTCCTCGGTATCGCGCGCGCGCAAGGGCTTCAAGGCGATCGTGGCGAACCGCGGCCAGCAGGCGCTCGCGCTCGCGCGCGAGTACTTGCCGGCGGCGATCAGCCTCGACGTGTTCTTGCCCGACATGCTCGGCTGGACGGTGCTCAACAACCTCAAGCTCGACCCGCGGACGCGCCACATTCCGGTGCAGATGCTCTCGGTCGAAGAGGAGCGGCAGCACGGCCTCTCGCACGGCGCGTTCTCGTACCTCGTGAAGCCCGCGACGACCGGACGAGCTCGAGATCGCGTTCGACAAGCTGAAGACGTACGCACACGCCGCACACGAAGCGCCTGCTCGTCATCGAGGACAACAACGATCGAGCGCGCGAGCATCGTCGAGCTCCTCGGTCACGACGACATCGAGATCGCCGCGGTCGGCACGGGCAACGAGGCGCTCGAGCGCTGCAGCGAGCGAGCCGTACGACTGCTGCGTCGTCGATCTGCGCCTGCCCGACATGACGCGGCTTCGAGCTCCTCGAGCGGCTCCACGCCGAGCCCGCGCTGCGCGACATCCCGATCGTCGTCTTCACCGGCAAGGAGCTCACGCGGACGAAGAGCAAGCGCAGCTCAAGACGGTCGCGAAGAGCGTCGTGCTGAAGGACGTGCAGTCGCCCGAGCGCCTGCTCGACGAGACCGTCGCTCTTCCTCCACCGCGTCATCGCCGATCTGCCCGAGGGCAAGCGCAAGATGATCGAACGGCTGCACGGCTCGACCGAGGCGCTGCGCGGCCGCAAGGTGCTGGTCGTCGACGACGACGCGCGAAACATCTTCGCGCTCACCACCGTGCTCGAGAACCAGGAGATGGAGGTGCTGTCAGCGCGACGAACGGCCGGCAGGCGATCGAGATCATCGAGACGAACGCCCGACCTCAGCGTCGTCCTGATGGACATCATGATGCCGGAGATGGACGGCTACGAGACGATGCGCGAGATCCGGAAGGACCCGCGCTTCCGGACGCTGCCGATCCTGGCGCTCACGGCGAAGGCGATGAAGGGCGACCGCGAGAAGTGCCTCGAGGCCGGCGCGTCGGACTACATCGCGAAGCCCGTCAACACCGACCAGCTGCTCTCGCTGCTACGGGTGTGGCTGTACCGATGAGGTACGATGCAAGAGACCATCAACATCCTGCTCGTCGACGACGAGCCGCGCAACCTCGACGCGCTCGAGGCGATCCTCGACGACCCGAGCTATCGCCTGCTGCGCGCGACGGACGCCGACACGGCGCTGAAGCTGCTGCTCGAGCACGACGTCGCGGCGATCGTGCTCGACATCAAGATGCCGGGCGTCAGCGGCTTCGAGCTCGCGCAGATGATCAAGGGCACGAAGCGGTTCCGGCAGATCCCGATCCTGTTTCTTGACCGCGTACCTGCGTCGACGACAACGACGTCGCTCGCGGGCTACGGCGCGGGCGCGGTCGATTACCTGACGAAGCCGCGTCAACCCGGCCATCCTGCGGCACAAGGTCGGCGGTGTTCGCCGACCTGTTCCGCAAGACGCGCGCGCTCGCCGAGCTGAACGAGACGCTCGAGACGCGCGTCCAGGAGCGCACCGCCGAGCTCGCAGCAGTCGGAGGCCGCGCTCCGCGCAGCGAACGCGCAGAAGGATCGGTTCCTCGCGACGCTCGCGCACGAGCTCCGCAACCCGCTCGCGCCGCTGCGCACCGGGCTCGATCCTCTCGATGCACAATCGAGGATCGGCCGCCGAGCATCGGACCGGACGCTCGCGGCGATGAACCGGCAGATCGATCACATGGTGCGGCTCATCGACGATCTGCTCGACGTCTCGCGCATCAGCCGCGGAAAGCTCGAGCTCGCGCAAGGAGCGCTCGAGCTCGCTGGGCGTCATCGAGCGCGCGATCGAGATCGCCGCGCCGATGCTCGTCAGCGCGAGGCATCAGACCGTCGCCGTCGACGGCGCCGGAGCAGGTGATCGCGGTCGTCGACCCGACGCGCATCGCGCAGATCGTCGCGAACCTTCTCAACAACGCGTCGAAGCACTCGCCGCTCGGCGCGGACGATCCGCGTCGGGCCTCCGCTGCGCGACGGCGACGGCGCGCTCATCGACGTCGATCGACGAGGGCGCGGGCATCCCCGCCGATCAGCTCGAGCGCGTCTTCGACATGTTCACGAAGATCGAGCGGCCGACGCAGACGGACGAGCGACGGCCTCGGCATCGGCCTCGCGCTCTCGCGCCAGCTCGCCGACGCTCCACGGCGGCACGCTCACGGCGGCGAGCGACGGCGAGGGCAAGGGCGCGCGGTTCACGCTGAGCGTGCCGCTCGGCGCGCGCGCCGGCGCGACGTCCGCGGCGCCGAGACGCGCGCAGTACGACGGTCGGACGTCGCGACCGCGCTCTCGCGTCGTCATCGTCGAGGACAACGAGGACGCGCGCCGAGATGATGGCGGCGTGGCTCGAGCAGCTCGGTCATCGCGTCAAGGTCGCCGCGACGGGCCTCGACGGGCGTCGCAGCTCGTGATCGAGACGAAGCCCGACGTCGTGCTTGTGCGACATCGGGCTTGCCCGACATCGACGGCGTCGAGGTCTGCAGGCGCGTCCTCGCGGAGATGCCGAACGCGCCGGTGATGGTGGCGCTGACGGGCTGGGGACGAAGGCGATCGCGAGCGCACGCAGCACGCGGGCTTCGCGCATCACCTCGTGAAGCCCGTCGACCTCGACAAGCTCCACGATCTGCTGGCGCAGATCCCCGTCGAGCGCGCCGAGCGCGAGTCGGTGCGCGTCAGCTCCTAGAACGCCCCATTCTGCGACGGTGCAAAGACGTCGCGGCATGTTCCATGCGTCTCGCCATCGAACCATGGCAAGGCACTCGCACGCGAAGCGCTACATCATCGTCACGCTCGGGCTGCTCGTTCTCGTCGGGATTCTCGCGGGGCTCAAGATCGCCGAGATCTCGACGGTGATGGCCGCCGGAAAAAAGATGCAGAAGGCGGGTCCACCACCCGAGACCGTGAACGCCGCAGCCGCCGAAGAACAGACTTGGGAGGACACGCTCGACTCGGTGGGCTCCGTGACAGCCGCGCGCGGTGGGACGATAAGCAACGAGTCAGCAGGGATCGTCACGCAGATTCATTTCGAATCCGGGGCCGCAGTGCGTGCGGGTGATGTGCTCGTCGAGCTCGATGATCACGTCGAGCGTTGGCAGCTCGCGGCGGCGGTCGCCAAGAAACGACTCGCCGAGATCAACCTCGGCAAGTCGCGCGCGCTCGTCGCATCGAACGCCATTCCGAAGATTCAACTCGACAACGACGAAGCGGAGGCGGCGGGAACGAGCGCCGACGTGAAGGCGCTCGGCGCACAAGTCGAGCGCAAAGTGCTGCGGGCTCCGTTTGCGGGCAAGGTCGGCATTCGCCTCGTCAACATCGGCCAATTTTTGCCAGCCGGCACGCCCGTCACGGTGCTCGAATCGACGGAGGCGACCGCCGTCGACTTCTCGCTTCCGCAACAAGATCTTCCGCTCGTCAAGGTCGGCATGCCGGTGAAGATGATGCTTGGCGCGCGCGACGTGGATGCGTCCGCGTCGGCGCAGGGCGAAGGAACGATCGTCGCGATCGATCCAGCGCTCGACGCGACGACACGCAACATCAAAGTGCGCGCGAGCACACCGTCGAACGACGATCGATTTCGTCCGGGGATGTTCGTGAACGTGTCCGTCGTGCTGCCTCAGAAGCAAGCGGTCGTCGCGATCCCCGCGACGGCGGTCGTGCATGCGTCGTTCGGCGATTCCGTCTTCGTCGTCGAATCGGACGTCGCGCGCGAGCAATTCGTCCGACTCGGAAGAATGCGTGGAGACTTCGTTGCCGTCGCCGACGGAATCAAGGCAGGACAGGAGGTCGTCACCGGCGGCGCGTTCAAGTTGCGCAACGGCGCGCGCGTCGCCGTCCAAAACGACGTGCAGCTTCGTCCCGAGCTCTCGCCGCATCCGGTGAACCGATGAGGATCACGGACGTCTTCATCCGGCGACCGGTCCTCGCCGTCGTCGTGAACCTCGTCATCTTGATCGCAGGGCTGCAGGCGATTCGCGGAGTCAGCGTGCGGCAGTACCCCAAGATCGAAAGCGCGAGCATCACCGTGCGCACGGTCTACGTCGGCGCGGACGCCAACCTCGTGCGCGGATTCGTCACCACGCCGATCGAGCGCGCGATCGCGGCTGCCGACGGCATCGACTACATCGAGTCGCAGAGTCAGCTCGGGCTCTCGACCATCAACGTTCGCTTGCGTCTCAACTTTCCCGCGGCCAGCGCGCTCGCCGACATCAGCGCGCGCGTCGACCAAGTGCGCGCAGACCTGCCGCCCGAAGCGGAGATCCCCGCGCTCAGCATCGAGCCTTCCGATGCGCAGATGGCCGCGATGTATTTGTCGTTCGGCTCGAACATCCTCGAGAGCAATCAAGTCACCGACTATTTGATGCGCATCGTCCAACCGCGTCTCTCGTCGATCGCCGGCGTGCAGAAAGCGGACATCCTCGGCGGTCGCACGTTCGCGCTGCGCGCGTGGCTCAAGCCCGAGCGCATGGCCGCGCTCGACGTGAGCCCGGCGCAAGTGCGCGCCGCGCTCGCCGCGAACAACTACCTCGCCGCCGTCGGCCAGACGAAAGGCCAATACGTCCAGGTCGATCTCGACGCGACGACGAACCTCATGACGGTCGACGACTTCAAGAAGCTCGTCCTCCGCGAGCACGCTGGCACGCTCGTTCGACTCGCCGACGTCGCCGATGTCACGCTCGGCGCCGACGACTACGACTCCGACGTCCGGTTTTCGGGCAAGAAAGCCACGTTCATGGGCGTCTGGGTCCTCCCGAACGCGAACTCGCTCGACGTCATCGCGCGCGTCCGCAAAGAGATGCAGTCGATCCAGAAAGATCTGCCGAGCGGGATGCAGGCGACGATCGCGTACGACTCGACGAAGTACATCGACAGCGCGATTCGCGACGTCACCGAGACGCTGTTCGAGACCATCGCGATCGTGATGGTGGTCATCTTGCTCTTTCTCGGATCGTTTCGCTCCGTGATCGTGCCCGTCGTCGCCATTCCGCTCTCGCTCGTCGGTGCGGTCTTCTTGATCCAAGCTCTCGGGTTCACGCTCAATCTCCTCACGCTGCTCGCGATCGTTCTCTCCGTCGGGCTCGTGGTCGACGATGCGATCGTCGTGGTCGAGAACGTCGAGCGACACCTCGAGATGGGCAAGGACGCGTTTCACGCCGCGATCGACGCCGCGCGCGAGCTCGTCGCGCCGATCATCGCGATGACGATCACGCTCGCCGCGGTGTACGTGCCCATTGGCTTCGAAGGTGGGCTCACGGGCGCGCTATTTCGCGAGTTCGCGTTCACGCTCGCCGGTGCGGTGTTCATCTCGGGCATCGTCGCGTTGACGCTGTCGCCGATGATGTCCTCGAAGCTCTTGAAGACGAGCCAGCACCCAGGTCGCTTCGTGAGCCTCGTCAATCGCTCCTTCGACGCGATCAAACGCACGTACGCGCGCGCACTCGCTCGCACGCTCGACGCGCGGCGCGCCGTTTACGTCGTGTGGGTCGTCATCGCGGTGCTCGTCGTGCCGATGTACATGTTCTCGCCCACCGAGCTCGCGCCGAAAGAAGATCAAGGCGTCGTCTTCGGCGCGATCGACGTCCCCGCGAACGCAACGCTCGAGCAGCTCACGCCCTACACCGAGCAAGTCGAGCACATCTTCGCGTCCGAGCCCGAGTTCGAGCAGGCCTTCCAAGCGACGTTTCCCTACGGCGGATTCGGCGGAGCGTTGATGAAGCCGTGGGACGATCGCAAACGAAGTATTTTTCCGATTCAAGAAGAGCTCTCTCGAAAGCTCGGCGCCGTCGCGGGGATTCGCGCGCCGGTTTTCTTGCCGTCACCTTTGCCGAGCGCGGGGCTCTTTCCGGTCGAGTTCGTGATCGCATCGACGGCATCGCACGACGACCTCTTGCGTTACGCGAGACAGATCGCGCTCGACGCGATGAAGAGCGGGCAGTTCGCGTTTCCGCCGATCACGGACGTGAAGATCGATCAGGCGATGGACAGAAGTCGTCGTCGATCGCGACAAGGCGGCGTCGATGGGCATGAGCATGCAGCAGATCGGCGTCGATCTCGCGTCGATGCTCGGCGGAAACTTCGTCAACCGATTCGAGATCGACGGGCGCAGCTACAAGGTGATTCCGCAAGTCGAGCGCTCGGCGCGGCTCACGCCCGACATGTTGAAAGACATCTACTTGACGGGCCCGGGCGGACACGTCGTTCCGCTGAGCTCCATCGCGACGTTGAGAACGAAGGTCGCGCCGCGCACGCTCAATCGCTTCCAGCAGCTCAACGCGGTCAAGATCTCGGGCGTCGCGCCGCGCTCCACCGAAGCGGGGGTTCGCGCGCTCGAAGAGTCTGCGGCCAAAGTGTTGCCGGCGGGATCGCGTGTCGACTACACGGGCGAGGCGCGACAGCTGCGGCAGGAGTCGGGGAAGTTCCTGCCCGCGATGCTCCTCGCGCTCGTTCTGATTTTTCTCGTGCTCGCCGCGCAGTTCAACTCGTTCCGCGATCCGTTCGTGATCCTCGCGGGCTCCGTGCCTCTCGCGTTGTTCGGCGCGCTCATCTTCACGTTCTTGAAATACGCGGGCCCGCCCACGACCAATTTCCCGTTGACCGATGGTTGGACCTCGACGCTCAACATCTATTCGCAAGTCGGGCTCGTCACGCTCGCGGGGCTCGTGTCGAAGAACGGGATCCTCATCGTCCAGTTCGCGAACTTGCAGCAGACGCTCGGCATGTCGAAGATGGACGCGGTGAAGGCCGCGGCCGCGACGCGCCTGCGTCCGATCTTGATGACCACGACGGCCACCGTCGCCGGTCACTTCCCGCTTACGCTCGTCACGGGTCCCGGCGCCGCAGCGCGAAATTCGATCGGACGCGTGCTCGTCGGCGGGATGACGATCGGAACCATCTTCACGCTCTTCGTCGTGCCCGCGCTCTACGTGCTCATCGCAAGGGACCACGGCAAAGAGCGCGAAGCGGAGGAGCCCGCGCTCGCACCTACGAATGCGACCTGCTGAACGCACAGCTCTTCCGTGGCCGCCGCTTGCGCAAGGAGGGTCTTGGGGCGACAATCGCCCGGTGAAGCTCGAGCCCGGGGAGCAGGTCACACCCAACGTGCGGCTCCTTCGCCCGCTCGGTGAGGGTGGGATGGGGTCGGTATGGATCGCCGAGCACCGCGCGCTCGGCACCGAGGTCGCCGTCAAGTTCCTCTCGCGCGAGCTGCTCCAGAACGAGACGATGCGCGCGCGCTTTGCGAGCGAGGCGGCGGCGGCGTCGCAGGTCAAGAGCTCGCACGTCGTCAAAATCTACGACCACGGAGTGACGGACACCGAGGCGCCGTTCATCGTGATGGAGCTGCTCGAGGGTGAAGACCTCGGGACGCTGATTCGTACGCAGGGCAAGCTCGCGCCGGAGCTCGTCGCGTTGGTCGTCACGCAGCTTTGCAAAGCGCTCCAGGCGTCACACGACAAGAACGTCATCCATCGCGACGTGAAGCCCGAGAACGTCTTTCTCACGCGCGAGGACGGCGATGTGTTCGTCAAGCTCCTCGACTTCGGCGTGGCCAAGAACGACTCGGTCACCGAGATGACGCTCAAACGCACCACCATGGCCGGTGAGGCGCTCGGGACTCCGTATTACATGAGCCCCGAGCAGTTCCGCAGCTCCAAGGGCATCGATCGACGCGCGGATCTGTGGAGCGTTGGCGTCGTCGTCTACGAGGCGCTCACGGGGCACGTCCCGTTCGACGCCGAGAACCTCACGTCGCTCGCCATCGTGGTGAACGAGGCTCGTGTGCAACCGCCGACGGAGGTGGATCCGGAGCTACCGAAGCCGCTCGACGCGTGGGTGGCGAAGGCGCTCGCGCGCGATCCGGCGGATCGGTTTCAGTCGGCGCGCGATCTCGCGGAGGCACTCCGCGCGGCGCTCTCGCTGGGACCGGGCACCCAACCCTCGCTTCCGGATTCATCGCAGCGCGTCGTCGTGCATTCGGGCGACATGGACAAGGACATTTCGTTGCGCGAGACGGCGTTCGCGAGCACGGGCGCCAACGTCCGGCCGCGATCGCGCTTGCCGATCGTCCTCGGCGGAGGCGTGGTGGCCGCGGTCGTCGCGGTCATCATCGTCGCGACGCGGACGACGGCCTCGCCGGAGTCGCACGCGACCGGGTCGCCGCGCGCATCGATCTCCGCAGAGTCGCCGCCGATCGCCTTCGGAGCCGCGCTGCTGAGCGTGGACACAACGAGCCCGTCGGCAATCCCGATCGAGAGCCTGCCCACGGCCTCCGCCACGCCCAAGCCCGAACCCACGAGACACGTGCAAACTGCAACGACCACGTCCGCAGCGACTGCGTCTTCGACCAAACCTTCGCATGATCAAATCTGGTAGGAACCTTGGCCCGGCCGTCGGAATCGCGCTCTTGCTCGCGTCGAGCTCCGCGGGCGCGACGTCACCCGCCGACATCGCGACCGCGCGCGAGCTCTACAAACAAGGAGCGGACGCGTTCGACGCCGGCCACGCCGCTGTCGCAGTCGAGAAGCTCAAGGCTGCTTGGGCTCTGCTCGAGACGCCCGTGATCGGCGTCGAGCTCGCGCGAGCACACGAGAAGCTCGGACACCTCATCGAGGCCCGTGAGGCCGCGATTGCGGTGCTGCGCATGCCCAAAGCACCGGACGAGACCGCGCTGTCCACGAGCGCGCGCGCCGACGCGGACAAGCTCGCCGTAGCGATCGAGAAGCGCGTGCCGCACGTCACGATTCATCTGAACGGGGCCACCGCAGAAAGCACGAACGTCAAGCTCGACGGGATCCCGATCCCGCAGGCCGCGCTCATCGCGCCGCGACAGGCCAACCCCGGCACCCACGAGCTCGTCGCCGACACGACCGACGGCCGGCACGCGAGCGCCACGTTCACGGTGGGCGAGAGCGAGATGAAGGAAGTGATGTTGGAGATCCCAGCCGCGCCGAGCGTGGTCGCGGTCAAGCCGCCAGTGCCGAACGTGACGCCCGAGCCGACGGTGCCCGCCGCACCGGTTGCTTCGACGCACCACGCGTCGCTCTCGCCGCTCGTGTGGATCGGCATCACCGTCGGTGGCGCGGGTTTCGTGGTGGGCGCCATCGCGGGCGGCATGGCGTTCGGCGCGAAGGGATCGCTCACGACCAACTGCACGCTGTCCAACGGAACCGGCGACGGCAAGACCGTCTGCCCTGCGTCATCGGCGAGCAATCTCTCGTTTGCGCAGACCTCGGGCATCGTCTCGACTGTCGGCTTCGTCGGCTTTGGTGTGGGCGTTGCGGTTTTCGTGACCGGTCTCTTGCTGAGCGGCGGTCGCGAGCCGGCGCATCGCGCTTCGATTGCGCCGATGCTTGGCCCGATCAGCGGCGTTTCGGGGACGTTCTGATGCGCCGGGTGATGATGCTCCCGGTCGTGATCGTCGTCACCGCGTCTGCGTTCGCGTGCAACACGCTCGTCGGCATCGATGGCTTCCGTCTTTGCGAGGACGCCGAGTGCGTCACTGCGAACGTGGACGGGAGCGACGCGCCCGTCGACGCTCCACTGTCCGACGGCGACGCCGCAACGACACCCGACGCAACCCCGCTCTGCAACCCGTCAGCGCCATTCGGCACGCCCGTCTCGCTGACGACCTTGGCGAGCTCCTTCGCTCAGAATGGGGGTTGGCTCAGCGCGGACGGAAAGCGCTTCTACTTCGCGAGGCAAAGCACCGGGAACGCCGGCTACCAAGTCTGGATCTCCGCCGTGAACAACGGTGCGTTCGGTGCGCCCGCGATCGTGTCGGATGTCAGCGATCCCGACGCAGCACCGACGAGCGACTTCGCGGCGCGCGAGTCGCCCGATGGCACGCGCCTCTACTTCTTCTCCTACCGACCTCCGTCCACGAGCGGTTACGGCGGCGCGTTCATCTCGAGCCGTGCGGCCGACGGTGGGTGGGCCGCGCCCACGCTCTTCGCCGACGGGTACAGCGCGGGTGCTGGAGAGATGTATCCAGTGCCCGGCGCGATCTATCAGCCGTACGGCTTCGCGCTCAAGCGTCTGCTCGTCGATTCGAACGGGGACATCGGGGCGCCGGTCGACGTCGACCCCGACGGCGGCTCGGGCATCAACATCGGAGGCAAGGCGGTGCTCGATCTCGCCGTCACGGCCGACGAGCGCCACGTGTATTTCACCTCCGACCGATCCGGCTTGTACCAGTTCCACATCTACGAGAGCGATCGCGCGCTGGTGACCGATCCATGGGGCCAACCCGTGATGCTGCCTCAACCCATCAACTCACCGACGGCATCCGAGACCGACGACTACCCCGCATACGTCACGCCCGACAACTGTACGCTCTACTACTCGTCCGCCGTGACCGGCGTACTCACGATGTACAAAGTGACGCGGACGTTTTGACGTCACTGTCACTACCGCCAAAATCTCTTCGTCCCCGAGGGCGCGTCGGCGGGGCCGGCATTCTGTCGTTAATGCTCGCGGCCTTTCGGTGGCTTCGCGGCGCAAGAGCGACACACGAAGCTCTGGATGAAATACATTTCGCCGAACGGCGCCGTCGCATTCATGTTCGTGCCATGTTCGTGCACGTGGATCATGGGAGCGGGACGACGCTGGGCGTGGGGTTGCACGGCTGACCGGCATCGACTGGAGAGCACTCCGGCGTGTCGCCCTGCGTAATCGGAGCGTGACCTGTTTGCCCGACGTCGTTGAGGCCCCAAGCGATCACCGAGTTGTCCGCGCGCAGCGCGACGCCGCCGAGTCGTCCGGCGGACACTTGCTTCGCGATACCGATGTCCGTGATGGAGGTCGGAGTGGCACGACACGCAAAGTTGTCGACTTGCGGCGCGCCGCCACGTGTGCCATCGCCCTGGTCACCCCACTGATTGATCCCCCATGCCCACGTGTTGCCTTGTCCGTCCTGTGCAAACGTCGAAAACTCGTTCATCGATAGTCGATTGATGGCTTTGCCCGGAAGACCGACGACCGTCGTCACGACCCACGTGGCGTTCGCCTCGACGCAGTTGCCGAAGCCGACGAGCCCGAATCGTGTGCTCCCCCAACAGTGCACGACACCGTCGAGGCCCGTGACGGCGCACGACGCTCCACCAGCCACGCCGATGGCGACGACGCCGGTCAGGTTTGGGACGTTGATCGGAACGGCTTCGCAGATGCCACCAGGAGCGTTGCAACCTCCGGACGTGAATTGCTCGCCAAGCTCCCAACCGTAATCACCTCCCCAACACCACACCGTGTCGCTATTGCGGATGGCACAGCCGTGCGGCAACGATGTGTCGCCGCTCAAGGCGATCGCGGTCACGTCGGATGCGGTGCCGCCGTCTGGCGTGGAGAACTTGAGCTTGTTGGGCGACACCACGTAAGCGACGTTGGTCGCATTGCCTGCAACCGCAGTTTGGTTGCTCCCCCAGCAATACACATCACCGCCGATCGTAAGCGCGCACGCGGTTGCGCTTCCCCCCACGACGTACGCCACCTTCGCGGGGAGGTTGATGGCAACGGGAGTGGACGAGTGGGCGAATGTTCCTGGATCGGTTGCGAGCTGAGCTTGATCGTTCATGCCCCAACACACGAGCGATTGGTCCTTCTTGATTGCACACCCGAACTCGTCGCCCAACGCGATGTGAGCAGCGTCGGCGAGGCCCATGACCTTCGTCGGGCCTTTGCACTTTGCGCCCGCCGCGTTGCACACTGGATCGCTCGATTGCGGATCGACGCCAAGCTGGAAGTGATCGCTTCGACCCCAACAATAGACCGAGCCGTCGAGTAGAAGCGCGCACCGAAACTCGGAGCCGGCGGCGACCTGAACGACCGTGTCGCCACATTGGCCGGCGATGCACGCGAAGGTTCCCGCGTCTTCCCCGCACTTCCTTCCACATGCCCCACAGTTGTTCGGATCGCTCTGCAAGTCGACACAGCCACTGCCACACATCGTCGAGCAGGCGTCGCCTCCGCTGTCGTTCACCGTGGTGTCCGAGGCGGCGTCGGACGTTCCGCCGTCGCTGTTGACAGTGCCGTCGCCAACACAAGCCGCGAGCACGCAACCGAACAGACCAACAATCCGACCGTGGTTCATGCGCTCGATTCTGCGCTCCGATCGAGCGCTTCGATCGAGCCAAAGTGCTTACGAGAGGCGTACACAAATGCTTACGAGTGCCGCGTAAGCATCGGCTCGAAAGGCACCCGACGAAGTCGTGATAGAAACGGGGCGAAAGCACGAAGAGGTCGAAGTGAAGGTGGATCTCATTTCGATCCTCGAAGCCACGTACGCCGAAGCGACCTCTGATCAAGAATGGCTCGATGCGATCGTGCGCGCTGCGCGGCCCGCGCTCGATGGAGGGCTGGGCGCGAGCGGCTACTTGTACGATCTGCGCACTCCACCGCTGCGCGCCCACGGGTACGTCGACATCGACACGCCGATATCGTCGGAGGTGATGAGCGCGTCGCTTGCGACCGCGACCGACGACTACATCGAGAAGAGTTGGAAGGTGCTGTTGTGCGGAACGGCGAGCGAGGTGCCCGGGTTCGACGAACAACCGGCGCTCGATCTGTTCTTTCGCCCCCGCGGCGTGGAGGACGTGCTTGGAGTGAACGCATACGATCCTTGCGATCGCGTCGGCGTTTGGATTGGAGCGCCGCTGAGTCGGCGCTTGCGATTGCGCAAAACGCAACGCGAGATGTGGAACAGGATCTCGGCGCACGTGGCGACTGGTTATCGGTTGCGACGTCGCGTCGCGACGCTCGAAGCGATCTTGACGCCGCAGGGAAAGACGGTTCATGCCGAGGGCGACGCCAAGCTTCGGAACGCACGCGCGTCGTTGCGCGAGGCGGCGATTGGAATCGAGCGCGCACGTGGCTCGCTTCGTCGGCGCGATCCAGAAGATGCGCTCGTGAGTTGGCGCGCTCTCGTCGCGGCGCGATGAAGTCTCGTCGATCAGTTCGAGAGCGACGGCAAGCGCTACCTCGTCGCGCGCACCAACGAGCCACTCCCGCGCGGGCCCGCTGCGTTGTCGCAGCGGGAGAAACAAGTCGTGGCATTTGCAGCCTTGGGTCACGCGACGAAGTTGATCGCTTACGAGCTCGGCATCGCGCCTTCCACGGTGCGCGTGCTTCTCGTTCGCGCCGCGCGCAAGCTCGGTGTCAAGACGCGAGCCGGACTCGTCGCCGCGTTCGGCGAACGTCGATGACGTTGACTACTGCGTCAGGCGAACAGGCATCGATGTTTGGGGACGACATCGCGGTGCCGGCCAACGAGCCAACGAACGCCGTGACGCGCAGACTCAGGCGGACGCTTTGACGTGCGCCGTGTACGCCGCCGGATCGAGCAAACCCGCCGCAACCTCCGACGGCTCGATCACGATCATCCACGCTTTGCCGTAGCAGTCTTCGTTCACGAGCTCGGGTTTCTTGTCGAGCTCCGCGTTGATCTCGACGACCTTGCCCGCGACGGGCGCGAACAGATCGCTCAGTGTCTTCACGCTCTCGATCGTCCCGAATGCTTTGCCCGCGGTGAGCGTGTCGCCGACCTTCACGTCGAAGCTCACGAGCGTGATGTCGCCGAGCTGCTCGACGGCGAAGCTCGTGATGCCGACGCGAAGGCGCGTGCCTTCGGTCTTCGCCCACTCGTGGTCCTTCGTGTACTTGAGATCGCTCGGGAAGTCGCTCATCGAGCGAAGTTGGTATCACAAGAGCGCATCGAGGTCGCGGGTGATCTCTGCGTAGTCGACGGGATCGAGCGCGGATTGCGCGACGGGAAGCTCGGCGCCTTCGGTGGTTTGGTCGCCCGCGTGAGCGACGTCTTCCATGGAGATCCCCGGCTTGATCGCGATGCGCGCCTCGCCGCCCGTCACGAGCGCGCGCGTGTACGCGTGGACGTAGCCGCGGTTGTCTCTTCGCCAGCCGCGCGATTCGAGCGTGCCGAGGAGCTTCGTCGCGTGCGTCGTGATTTTGCGCGCGATGCGTTCGTCGTTCGTCGGCGGTGGAGGGACGACGCGCGCGAGCTGCTCGAAGGGCTGGACGATGTGGTAGTCGCCGAAGAGCGTGCTCCACGCGGTGCGATCGGCGGCGGTCATCCGCGCGGGGTGGGGGATGCGCACGCGCGCCGCGCCAAGATCGATCGCGGCGTCGCGCACGTCGGCGAGCGTGCCATCCTCGGCGACGCGAAACGTGTAATGTGCACCTTTCGCCGGGAGCGCCTCCCACACGACGCGCCGCGCGAGGTGACGGAGCAGCGGGTGCGTCGCGACGCGCGCGCGGAAGTCTTCGGCCGTCCACGTGCGCGCGGTGATCATCGCGCTCTCGAAGCGGCGGATTTGGCGATCGGCGATCGCGGCGCAGTCGCGCTTGAGCGCGTCGAAGCGGGCGCGCGCGGCCTTCACGAGTGTCGCGTCGTCGTCTTTGTTCGCGCGCGGGAATGCCTTCTCGTTCACGATCACCGGCTTGAGCGCCTCGTCGAGCGTCACCGTGAACGCGCGTTTCCCGAACGAGAGCTCGATCGTGCCGGACGCGCCGAGCTCGAGATCGGGCACGGTGCGATCCTCGAGCTCGGCGCGCCCGATGCCGCGCGCGGCGGCCGCTTCATCGAGCAGGGTGCTCGCCGCGCGGCGCACGTCGTCGAATCGCGAGGTCGCTGCGATGTGTCCGAGGTGCATGAGCGCGGCGTCCGTCGCAATTCCGGCGAGCGCGCTGCATCCGCGCGGCGCCTTCTTGCGATCGCGCCGCGCCCAGTCGCGCGCGAGCTGCGCGACGCGACGCGTCCCGTCGTCGGATGGAAAGTGCGCGGCGGCGAAGAGCATCCACTCGAAGCGACCATTGCATCCCGCGAGCACCCACTGCTCGGTGAGCTCGAGAGCGAGTGCGCCGAGCGATTTCGCATCGCACGCGCGCCGCACTTCTTCGATGCCTGGATACGGCGGATCGAGCGGCGCGACGCGCAGCATCTCGAGGAGCGCATCGAACGCGTCGTCGCCGAGCCGCGCGCCTGACGCGTTGGGCGCGAGCGTCGGAATCGGCAGGTCCCCGATGCGGAGAAAGCTCGGCGGCTTCGGCGGCGTCGCATCGAGCGCGAGCGGATCGCGCGAGACGAGCGCGTCGATCTCGGCCGCGGCTTCGCTCCCATAATCGCGCGCGACTTTGCGCACTGCATCCGCCGCGCCCTTTCGCGCCATGAGCGCGAGCGCGGCGCGCGCATCGTCGCGCGCCTCGCCCGCTTTGCCTACTGCGTCGGGCACGAGACCGAGCGCGGCGGTCTCCGCGTGCTCCAGCATCCACGCGATTGGGCGCTGTTTGAAATTCTTTCGGCGCGCGGCGATGCGCGCCATGACGGGCGCGATGCGCGGCGAGACGATGCGCGCGAGCACGTCGACGTATCGCTCGTCGCCGTCGTCCGAGTCCTGATACGCGAGCCACCTCACCCAATCGCGCTTCGTGAATCCCGGGATCGCGCTCACGCCGTGGCGCGCGAGCCACGACGTGTACGTCTGCACGAACACGTGCGCTTCGTTCCACGCGCGCAATCCCTCTTTGTCCGGAACGCGCGCGTATTCGGCGTGGCCCTTCTTGTAGATCGTCTGCACGTCGGCGTAGGCGAACCCGCCCTTCTTCTTCACTTCGCGGCGCCACTTCTCGAGCTCCGCGGCCGTCATGTCGCGCGCGTCGCTCTTCGCGAGCACGACGCCTTCGAGGTCGATGTGCTCCTTCGCATTTTTCGGAAGCGTGAGCGCGATCACGCGCGGCGCGCTCTTCGGCGCGTCTTTCGCGCGGCGCCACGGACGCTCGCGGAGCACGCGCGGCACGTCTTCTTCTTTCGCGACGGCCCCGCCCGCGCGCTTCGCGCCGCTCGCGATCACGCGCTGCGCCGCGTCCGCGGCTTTGGTCTTTCCCTTCGCGATGTCTTCGAGCGCGTTCTTCAGCTCCGGCGCATCGCGGAAAAAATCGGCCACGATCGGCCCGATGACGGCGTGGCCCGTATACGGCGCGAGGATCGCCGCCGCTTCCTTCGTGCGAAAGAGCGCGATCGCCTGCGCGACGTCGCGCGGCGGCGTCTTGAGCAGCGGCCCGTACTTCGGCTTCACGAGCAGCGCGTCGAGGTTCTCGCGAAAGATCTCGAGCGCGTCGTGCGGCGAGAGCGCGATCGCGAGATCGAGCGCGTGCTGCGAGACGTGCGTTCGTTGAAACCGGAGCGCGAGGAACTCTCGAATGAGCGCCGGATCGCCGCACGCCGAGAGCAAGAACGAAAACGCGTGCGTCTCGAGCTTCGGGCTCGCCACGACGGCGCGGAGATCGTCGCTAGCCCAGGGCTCGTCCGGAAAGAGAAACGCGAGCCGCGCGCGCCGATGAAGCTCGTTCTTCTTGCGGAGCCCCTCGGCGAGCTTGCGTGCCCGCGCGTACTCCGCGTCGTCCGCCGCGCACACCGCGTGACGAAGCGCCTGCCAATCGTTGATCCACCGGCTCCCGGTGAAACCCTTGGCGATGTTCGTCACGTAGATGCTCTTCGTGTAGCTCCCCGGCGACGAGAGCGCGAAGTCGAGCGAGCGCATCATCATCGCGATCCCGTCGCACACGCCGCGCGCCACGGCGACGACCATCGAGAACGTGGCGTCCCATCGCTCGCGATGCGAGAGGATCTCGCACATCGCGAGCGCATCGATCGAAGCCGCGCGCACGGCGTCGAGCGTCGGCGCGCACATGATCGCGTGCGCCTCCTTGCGCGCGCTCTGCAGACCATCTCGCTTGTTCAGTCGAAGGCCGGCCTCGACCTGCGTCTTCGGCGACGAGCCATACGAGCGTTTCTTTTCGTAGGTCTTCGCGATCGCGTCGAGCTCGCGCTTCGCGCTCTTCTCGCTCGGCACCGTGACGAGGTCCGGTCGCGATCGCCGCGGAGCGACGTGCTCGCGGAGCTTTTCCGGTATCTCGACCTTCACAGATTCGCGATGAGCCGATCGCCGATCGATGGCGGGTCGATGTTCCCGAGCCAAATCTTCCAAGTGGCTTTCATGAAGTCGACGCCGGCGATCGTCGCGGAGCCGCCGTTCTGCTCCCAGAACGTCGTCGTCTTCGCGGTCGAGTCGTAGTTGATCTTCACGTAGGCGTTCTCTTTGAAGTCCGCGCTGAACGCCGCAAGGGCTTGGTTGATCTTGCCGGAATCGTTGTAGCCGTTCTTGCCGAAGGCCTCTTTCATCGCGTCGATGATTTTTCCCTTGTCGACGTCGCGCATCATCTTCCAGATGAAACGCTTGTCGCAGTCGGCGTCGATGACCGCTTGCTTGCTCCGCGGCACGACGCACTTCATGTCGTGGCTGATCGAGTAGACGTTGGCGGTGACGAAGACGACCGTCTTCTGCCGAACGGCGTCGCCGGTGTGGTACCAGCCGCCGCTGTCGGGTTGGATCGCGAGCGCGCTCGGCGCGAGCGTCGTCGAGGCAGCGAGGGTGAGCGTGAGGATCATGCGTCGCATGCATCAAACGTAGACGGACGCCGCGTACGCTGGCCATTGTTCTTTTCGTGAAGAGAGCCATGTTCGTCGTTCTCCTCGCGTGCGGGGGACAGATCGACAACCGCTACAACGGCGCGAAGGTCGGAGAGCCATGCACGCCAGCCATCGAAGGCAACGCGACGTTCGACGGATTCTCGCAGCAAGAAATATCGATCGAGCTTCCATCTCCCGACGCGGATCCGGGCGTCCTCGTGTGCTTGGTGGATCATTTTCGCGGGCGCACGACTTGTCCGTACGGCGGGGGAGATTGCGAGACGACATCGGGCACGCCGGTGCAAGGCGAAGTGGATGCACAATGCAAGGATCGGCGCGCCGCGTCCGTCGTCACGTGGTCGTGTCGATGCGCGAACGCGCTCGGGCGTACGGACGACGGCGCGACGTACTGCGCGTGCGCCGAAGGGCTCGAGTGCGATCAGATCATCGAGCCGCTCGGATCGCTCGACGCGAACACGAGCGGCGCGTACTGCGTGCAGGCGGGCACGGCGTACGACCCGTACTCCGCGTGCGCTGAGACGTGCGATCCGAACGCGAATCCGTGTCCGTGATTCGCTTTCACAAACCGAATTGGAGCGTCATATCCGGTCCGAACGCGGGGAAGAAGCTCGCGCCGAACGCGGCGGTCGCGCGGACGCCGAGAACCAGCGCGGCGCGCGCGCCGAACGCGTAACGCAGCCCGCCTTCGAACGCGAGGAAGCCCGGGCCGCCCACGTGCCACGCTTGCACCGGGCGTTCGCCCGCGAAGGTGTTCTGCGACACCGTGATGGAGAGGTTCGAGTCGTACTCCGCGACACCGCCGGCGAGCTGAAGGTATGGGGCGAAGCCAGCGTGCCCGAGCGGCTCGTTGCCGAACACCCACGTCGCGCGCGCTTCGATGTGAATCGGCGGAAACTTCGGCGCAACCGTTCCGCCATATGCGCCCGCGACGAACCCAAACGCTGCACCGACGAGGAGGTTCCCTGTGATCGCGTAATCGAACGATGCCTTCACGCGCACGTTCGCGGGCTGCATGCCGCCGTTCACGGTTCCGGATTTTCCGGCGACGAGCGTCGCGTTCTCCGTCTGGTCCACGGGAAAATCGGTGCCTTGCGGCGTGTCGCTCGTGCACGACCAATTCGCGTCGACCGAGTTGCCCGAGCTCGTGTCGCGCGTGCACACGTCCGTTCCCGCGGGGAGCACGGTGAAGTCGACGGAGCCCGAGAGCCCGAGCCAGATGCGCGCAAATCCGCGCGGGCCCGTTTCGGTGGGCTTCGTCGTGTCGGGCGTCGTCGTCTCGCTGCCGCCTCCGCCTTCCTCTTCGACCATGCCTTCGCCGCACGTCGTCGGCGCGCGATGCCCGGGCAAGTGCGGCGCAGCGCCGTCGATCTTCTCCTTGATCACGACCGAGTACGGATGCTTCTTGTCGCCGCCGTCGAGGATCGGGAGCTGCTCCGAGTCGAGGCCTTGAAAATAATAATGCAGCACGCCTTGCTTCACGGCGCCGCATGGGATGACGTTTCCCCAACCCTTGCCGATGCGCACGAGCTGAAGACGCCTGTACGATCCGTTCATCTCGTATCGCACGACGACCGACGCGGGGTGCGCGGTGCCGCCGTATTCGACGTAGACGGGAAGGGGCACGCCCTTCTTTTGCTCCGGCGCGGGCGTGTGATCGAAGTCGCCGCTCGGTTGCGCCTGCCCGCCGGGCGATTTCACTTCGTTCCAGACGACGCGCACCTCGGTCGTCGCGTATGCGGGATCGAGATCGATCGACGAGTCGAACGAGAGCGCGGCGGAGAAGTTGGTCCGCGATTTTTCGTCGTCGCCGTTCAAGACTTGCATCGTGCCCATGTCGCGGAGGAGAACGGCGAGCGTTTGCGGCGAGCACTTGTCCGGCTCGCACGCCTTCTCGGCGGCCGACAAGATCTGGAAGGCGCGCGCGTAGTGATGCGCGTGGTGCTCGGTGTGGGCGCGGGCGATCGCGCTCTTCGCGGCGGCTCTCGTCGCGCGCGTTTGCGTGTGCGGTGGTCGCCGCGAGCATCGTGGCCGCGATCGCAAATCGGCGCCAGTTTCAAGGTGTCCCCGTGATCGCGGCGGCGCACGATGCGCTGTCCGTGTTGCCCGCGAGCCACGACGTCATGCACACGTCTTGCGCGTCACCCGGCGTGACGAGCGCTCCGCCTTTGTGCGCATCCCACCCGCGCGCCTTGCGGATGAACGTGAGCCACTCGGGATGCGCGCCGCCGCCGTTGACGACCGCGGTCATCACGGCGGGCTCGAGCCCGACGACCGATCGATACGAAGCCTCGTACTCCTGGGTCTCGGTGTTGATACCGCCGCTCTGGCGGCATCCCGGCGCGAGACCCGTCTCGTCGGGATCGAGCCTGAGGCCGTAGCAACCCCACAGCACCATGTTGCGCGTCGCTTGTCCGTGGCAGTCCATCGAGCCGCATCGGTGGTCGAGGTAGTCGCCGACGCCCGCCGTCTCGAACTGTCCGAGGTCGGGCCCGGTGACGCCCGTGCGCGCGTCGCTCGGCGCGAACGAGCACGCGATCGCGGCGAGGACCGGAGGCGCGAAGAGAAGAGCGCGCTTCATGGCGTCACCACCGTCACGTACACGGGGCCCGGCGAGCTCGATGACGGTCCGCTCCCGAAGTGACACGTCGCGCACGAGCCGTCGCGTCCGATGTGCGTGATCATTTGGGCCGTGTTGTTCTGATCGCTCCCGACGATGCTCACCGCGATGACGTTCGTTCCGTCCGACGCGGTGTACGTGCCGATCGGAAACACGGGCTTCCAATCCGACGTGCGCAGGAAGAAGTTCCCCGCGGCGTTCGTCGTCGCGACGCCCTGACTTCCCGTCGAGTCCGTGAGCGTCACCGTCGCGCCGTTCATCGGCGTCGTGAGATCGTCCTGATACACCGTGCCGCCGATGGAGAAGTTGTCGTGGCACACGAGGCACGGCTGCCCCGGCCTGTGGAGCTCGCCCTTCGGCACGTTCGGATCTTCCGGCCCGAGCGCTTGAACCTCGGCGTCGTGAACCGGATCGTTGCAGGACGAGAGCGCGATCGCGAACGCGAATGAAACGAGCAATCTCATAGCTCCACCTCGAACGTCAGCGAGCTGATGATTCCGGCACGCGACGAGATGTAGAGATCGTCGAGGAACGATGTGTACATGCCGTCGACTTGAAGCGTGAGGCGCGCGGTCTGCGGATCGTTCGCGCTGCCGACGTAGACGTAGAGCCCGCCGCCGCCCGTCGCCGTCCAAAGCGGGCCGAGCTCGCGATCGCCCGTGCGAAACACCGGCAGGTCCCAGCCTGGCGCGGCGGCGCCGGAGACGTACGCGCGCTTCCAAAAGCTCACCGCGCTCTGTCCGTGAAAGCGCGCGTGCGGCCAGAACCCGACGCGCTTGCCCGCATCGAAGATCCATCGAAGGTCCGTCGTGGATGCGAAGAGCGCCCACGTGTCGGCGTAGAGGCGCTCTTCGACCTTCAGCGTCGAGCCATCGAAGCGGTGCGCGAGGCGACCGCTCAGCGCGATGCGCCGCTTCGAGAGCGGAGTCTGCTCGAGCGGGCGCTCCGGCAAACGATTCTCCGTGACCCACTGGTACGACGCGCCGAGCGGCGCTTGCGTCCCGGGCGCGAACATCGGCACGTAACGATACGGCTTCGACTGATCGCCGCTCTCGAGACCGACGTCGAACACGAGCGCGCCCGTCGTCGCGGGTCCGAGGAGCTGGAGCAATCCGAAGTTGAACGACGTGCGATTCACCGCGCGCTCGAACACGCCGAACGACGTGCACGTCGGGCCGGTGTTCGCGAGCGAGTTCTCCGCGCCGCATCGACCGACGTCGTCGTGACCGAAGCCGAAGCCCGCCGACAGCGTCGTGTTCTTGTCGTTGAGATCGAGCGTCATCTCCGAGCCGACGCCGAACGAAAAATAATCCGGCTCGCTCGAGACCGATCCGGCGAGCGTCACGCCGAACGTCTTCGGTTTGTACGTCGCTTCGAGCGAACCCGCGTGGCGCACTTCCGTCCAGCGCGGCGAAGCGGTCGAGACGACGTCGGCGGACGCGGCCGACACGACGTCGACGATGTAGCGGCCCTTCAGCGACGCGCCCTGGAGCACGTTCTCGATGCTCGCGGCGATCGACGGCGTGAACACCGTGACGTGATCGCCGTCCGCGTACGTCGCGATTTCGAGCGACGCGTGCTTCGTGCTCGTGTCCTCGAGCTTGCGCGTGCTCGCCGTGCGCTCGGCCGCGAGCTGCTCGCCGTGGTCCTTGCGCGAGACGGATTGCTCTGCGGGGTTCTCATCGTCCGCGATGGCGGTCGAAGACGCGAGCACCAACGCAAACGTCAGAATGATGCGTGAACGCACGAGCGCGAAGCTCCGGCTGAGCGCGAGTCTCTAGTTAGTTGCAGCCGCAGCCGCTCTCGGCGACGGAGCCGCCGCCGGTCGCGCCTTCGTGCACCGAATAAACGTGCTCGGCAGCGGGGCCCGCGGAGACCGCGTCGTTCATCGTCGGGTGCGCGAGCTTGCCGCGCTCGTAGGGAGCGACGTGCGTGCACGCGGCGGTGAGCGCGAACAGTGTGGCAGCGAAGAGAAGCTTGATCATGATCGACCTCAATTGTTCGCCGCGCCTGCCGCGGCCCAAGCGTTCATGTCCGAGACGGCTTTCGCGTCGTTCGGACCACTCGGCGGCATGTTGCCGCCGTACCACGAGAGACAAGACTGACTCGTGCTCACGAGCGCCGAGCTCTTGCCGTTGATGTAACCCTTGCCCTGCAACCACGAGTAGAGCTTCGTCGCGCTCGAGCCTTGGCTGTGGCAGCTCGCGCAGCGTCCCTCTTTGCCGTTCGCCATGTACGAGTTGAAGATCTGCGTCCACGTCGGCGCGTTGTTCTGTTGCTGCTGCCCGGAGTCTTGCGTTTGCGTCGTGCCCGAATCTTTTTGTTGCGTCGTGCCCGAATCGTTTTGTTGCTGCGTCGTGCCGGAGTCGTTGCCTTGCTGCGTCGAGCCCGCGTCCGGATCCGAGCTGTTCGGATCGCCGTTGCCGTTGTCACCGTTCGACGGATCCGTCGGGTCCGTCGATCCGCCGTATGGACCACCGAGCGGTGGTTGATCGACGGGTCCACATCCGATGAGCGAGCCGAGGATGAAAATCGTGGCGAGGGTCCGCATGGCGCCTCCGAGAAGGATGCGAATGCGTACCACTTCGCACGGATGAGTGAAGCAGGAAATCGACAATATTTTCGGTCGAATCCGCCCGCATCGAAGCTTTGCAAACGTCAAAACGCCGCGCATGTTCGGCGCTCGGGCAGTCGATCACAGCTTTCGATCAATAATGGTCGCCGCACCACGGTTCGGGCCCCGCGAAAATTGCAGCGAGGGTGTCCGTCGCCGCGTCGGGTCCGTCGAGCAAGCCCGCCGCGCGGAGTGTGTATGGAGTCGCGAAGCCGCTGTAGAGCGCGGCGAGCGCGCGCACGTCGAGCGTGACGTCGCCGCGACCGCCCGTCTTCGCTTCACCGCGCCCGCCATCCACCGTGAAAATGCGGCGCCCGCGATTCTCCGGGAAGTGCGCATCGTGCACGGCGAGATGAACCTCCGCGCGCAGCGCGGGATATCCCCGCGCGGCGAGCGCGCGCTCGACATCGAGCACGCGCAGCATCCATCGCTCGTGACGCCTCACGCTGTGCGTCTGTTCGGGCAAGAGCGAGAGCAGCGGATCGGCCGCGCATCCACGCCACGTGATTTCGTCCGCGAGCGATCGCAGATCGTGGAGCAACCCGAGGATGCGTTGCGCGGCGCCGTGCGTGTTCATCACGACGTCGCGCACGATGACGCGAAAATGCAATCCGTCCGGCCGCGAGCGTTGTTGAAACACGATGTACCCATCGGGCGCGTTCGGATCGCCCACCGTGTACGCGTACGCGACGTCGTCGTAGGGCTCGACGATGCGCTCCCAGAGCGCGATCGTGCGATCGAGATGCCCCGTCCACCCGCGCGCGCGCACGGCGTATGCCGCGTGGAGAGGCTCGTGCGTCTTCGCGGGGACCGCCGTGCATTGAAGCGCGCGGTCGCCGCGTGGAAGAGACGCGAGCGGCGCGTCGAACCACATCGCGGTGCCCGCTTGCTCGAATCCGCACGAGCGATAGAGCGTCGTCGTCGATGCGTAGAGCCCCGCGAGGGGCGTGCTATGGCGGAGCTCGTCGAGTGTCGCGAGCAACATCGATTTCGCGACGCCGCGCCCGCGCGCATGGGGCGTCACGCCGACGCCCGCGATGCCCGCGAGAGGAACGCTCGCGCCGCCGAAGAACTGCGAGAGGCGATAGGCTGCGAGCCCCGCGATCACCGCGCCATTTTCGACGACGACGCGCAACCGTTCGTGTCCGATTCGCTCGAAGAACTTCGTCCACGAGAGGGTCGGGAGCGCGTAGCTCATTTGTAGGAGCCGCTCGAGCTCGGAGCGCTGCTCGGCTGTCGGAATGACCGGCGTCATCCGGCCACGATACTTCTTAACAACCATCAGCTTGACGCTTTTGGGCCCAGTGCCTACCAAACGTTCACCTCATGCGACTTCCGCTGCCCGCCATCATTCCATTCGCCGTCCTGGCTGCCGCTGCGTGCCGCCCTGCTGACGCAGGATCTGCCGCAACGGAGGCCGAAGCGCCGATTCACGTGCAGACTGCACCCATCGTCGAGCAGCCCATGCCCGACTACGTCACGCTGACGGGCACGCTGCGCGGCAACCAAGAGTCCGACGTCGCGGCGGACGCGCCAGGCAAAGTGGTGCAGACGCTCGTCGAGCGCGGTCAGCTCGTGAAACGCGGGCAAGTCATGGTGACGCTCGACGCGCGCGGCGCGACGCTCGGAGCCACCGCGGCGGAGGCGCAGTCGAAGGTCGCGCAGAGCCAGCTCGATGAAGCGCAGCGCGAGTGCGAGCGCGTGAAGCACTTGCTCGAGACGAAGGCGATCTCGCAGGCCGAGTACGATCGTCAAACCTCCGACTGCACGGCGAAGCAATTCTCGGCGCAGGCTGCGCAAGCGCAGTCGCAGTCGGCGGTGAAGCTCCTCGGCGACACGCGCGTGCGCGCGCCGTTCGATGGCGTCGTCGGCGAGCGCTACGTGAACGTCGGCCAATACGTCGCATCGACGACGAAAGTCCTCTCGATGTACGAGCCCGATCCGCTGCGCCTCGCGCTGACGATTCCCGAAGCGGACTTGGCGCTCGTGAAGACCGACATGCACGTCGGGTTCTCGGTCGCCGCGTTCGGCGATCAGAAATTCGACGCGACGGTGAAGTTCATCAGCCCGAACGTCCGCGAGGCGACGCGCGATCTCGTCGTCGAGGCGATGGTGCCGAACCCCGACGGCAAGCTCAAGCCCGGCATGTTCGCGGTCGCGAAGGTCGCGCTCGGCGAGCACCCGCAAGCCGTCGTTCCCGTCGTGGCGCTCTTGAAGGACGAATCCAACGCGCGCGTCTTCGTCGTCGTGGCGGGGCAAATCCAAGAGCGCACGGTCCAACTCGGGTCGACTCAAAATGAGAAGGTCGCGGTCTTGAGCGGGGTGAAGGCCGGCGAGAACGTGGTGCTCTCGCCAGGCAACGACGTCCACGACGGCGCGAAGGTGCAGTAACCATGCAGTGGCTCGCGGCTCTTTGCGTTCGCCGGCCGATCTTCGCGTCGGTGTTGATCCTCGTCTTGTGCGTCATCGGGCTTGCCGGCTACGCGCAGCTCGGCGTCGATCGATTCCCGAACATCGATTTCCCCGTCGTCGTCGTTACGACGACGCAGCCGGGCGCCGCGCCCGAAGACATCGAGACCGAGATCACCGACAAAGTCGAAGAAGCCGTCAACACGATCAGCGGCATCGACGAGCTGCGATCGATCACGACCGAAGGCGCTTCGCAAGTCGTCGTCACGTTCGTCATCGACAAGGACGTGAACGTCGCGGCGCAAGAAGTCCGCGACCGCATCAACACGGTCATCCCGCAGCTGCCGAAGGAAATCGATCTGCCCATCGTGCAGAAGCTCGATCCGGACGCGTCGCCGATTCTCTACTTCGCGCTCCGCAGCGAAAATCACTCCGTCCGCGAGACGACGGAGCTCGCCGATAAACGCGTGAGGCGCTCGCTCGAATCGATCGACGGCGTCGGACAAGTGCAGCTCATCGGCGGTCGCAAGCGCCAAGTCAACGTGATGCTCGACCCGCTCAAGCTGCGCGGCGCCGGCGTCACGGTGCTCGACGTGCAGCGCGCGATCGCATCGCAAAACATGACGACACCGGGCGGCCGCGTCGACACCGGTCCGGGCGAGCTCACGGTGCGCATCCACGGACGCGTCACCGATCCGAACCAAATCGGAAGCCTCATCGTCAAGCGCGCGGGCGATCACTCGATCACCGTGCGCGATCTCGGCGAAGTCGAAGACAGCGAGGAAGACGCGGACTCCGCGGCGATCCTCAGCGGAACGCCAACCGTGCTCCTCGCGCTGCGCAAACAGTCCGGCGCGAACACCGTGCAAGTCGCCGACGCCGTGAAGGCGCGCGTCGAAGAGGTGAAGAAGCAGCTCCCCGCCGGCTACACGATCGAGCTCGTGCGCGACGAGTCGAACGTCATCCGCACGAGCGTCGACGCGGTGCGCGAGCACTTGATCGTCGGCGCGTTCCTCGCCGCGGTCGTCGTCTTCCTCTTCCTCGGAAATTTACGCAGCACGATCATCGCAGCCATCGCGATCCCGACGAGCATCATCGGCACGTTCGCGACGATGTGGTGGGCGGGCTACACGCTCAACACGATCACGCTCCTCGCGCTCGCGCTCGCGGTGGGCATCGTCATCGACGACGCGATCGTCGTGCTCGAAAACATATTCAGACACATCGAGGAGAAGAACGAGCCGCCGATGAAGGCCGCGGTCTCGGCGACGAAAGAGATCGGCCTCGCGGTCATGGCGACGACGCTCTCGCTCATCGCGGTGTTCTTGCCCGTCGCGTTCATGGGCGGCATTCCGGGGAAGTTCCTGCGCTCGTTCGGCGTCACGATGGCGTTCGCGATCGCCGTGTCGATGCTCGTGAGCTTCTCGCTGACGCCGATGATGTCGTCGCGCTGGTTGAAGAAGCACGAGGCGGCGTACAAATCGTTCGGCGAGCGCGTCGTCGACGGATTTTACCGGCCCATCGAGCGCCTCTATGGACGCGTCCTCGGTTTCTTGATGAAGCGTCGTTGGATCGTCGTCATCGCCGTGCTCGGGACGCTCGGGTCGTGCGCGCCTCTCGCGATGAAGGCCAACAAAGGCTTCTTGCCCGTGAACGACGAGGCGCGCTTCCAGATCTCGGTGCGCACGCCCGAAGGCGTCTCGCTCGACGAGACGCGCATCGCCACCGAGCGCATGGCGCGCATGCTCCGCGAAAATCCGAACGTCAAGCTCACCGTGACGACGGTCGGCGACGACGCCGCGCACACGCACAACCTCGCGACGATCTACACGCTCCTCACGCCGCCCGAGTCGCGCACCGTCACGCAGAACGACATGATGGACTGGGCGCGCAAGAACGTCGTGTCGAAGCAGCCGGCGAGCTTCCGCTTGAACGTCGGCGAGGTCCCGCTCTTCGGCGGCGGCGGGTTCTCGACGGCGCGCGTCCAATACACCGTGCGCGGTCCGGATTTGAAGCGCCTCGAGGAGATCGCGACGGACGTCGTCGCGAAGATGAAGAAGGTGCCCGGCGCGGTCGACGTGGACTCGTCGCTCATCGTGGGCAAGCCCGAGATTGGCGTCTACATCGACCGGCAACGCGCGGCGGATCTAGGCGTGCAGCCGTCGGACATCGCGACGGCGCTTCGTCTGCTCGTCGAAGGCCAGCAAGTCTCGAACTACGAAGAGCACGGCGAGCAATACGAGGTGCACGTGCGCGCGCTGCGGCAATACCGCGCGGACGAAGAGGGGCTGCGCTTGCTCACGGTGCCGTCGACGAAGCTCGGCTACGTCGCGCTCGCAGATGTCGTCCATCTCGGACACGGCACGGGACCCTCACGCATCGATCGCCTCAATCGCGAGCGCCAGGTCACGCTGCTCGCGAACGCCGCGCCGGGATACGGCGACGGACAGATGGCGCAGGAGATGCAAAAAATCCTGAACGGCGAGCACATGAGCGCCGGTTATGTCGCGGCGGCGACGGGGCAGACGCGCGAGATGGCGCGGGTGTTCAAGGCGTTCATCTTCGCGCTGATTCTCTCGTTCATCTTCATGTACCTCGTGCTCGCCGCGCAGTTCGAGTCGTGGCTGCACCCGATCACGATCTTGCTATCGCTGCCGCTCACGCTGCCGTTCGCGTTCATCAGCGTCATCTTGTTCAAGCAAGCGATCGACATTTATTCCGTGCTCGGCATCCTCGTGCTCTTCGGCGTCGTGAAGAAGAACGCGATCTTGCAAATCGATCACACGAACCAGCTCCGCGAAGCGGGGATGAATCGGCTCGACGCGATCCTCGCGGCGAACCGCGATCGCTTGCGTCCGATCTTGATGACGACCGCGGCGTTCGTCGCCGGAATGATTCCGCTCGTCCTGTCGCGCGGCGTCGGCTCGGGGTTCAACCGCGCGACGGCGGGCGTCGTCGTCGGCGGGCAGATCCTCTCGCTCTTCCTCACGCTCGTCGCGACGCCCGTCGCGTACTCGCTCTTCGACGACCTCGCGAATTTCCTCCGCCGTCTCTTCCGCATGAAGCCGGCGACGTTCGGCGCGCAGCCCGAGCCCGCGGAGTGACGAGCGCGCTCACTCGATGAGCAGCGCGGAGAACGTCGACGTGCCCCCACCGGTGTGCACGTCGCTCGATGTCGCTTTGTATTGCACTTGAATCGTGTGCGCGGCGGCGGTGAGCGGAACGAGCTGGACGATGGTCGCGGCGCGCTTCGATGATTTGTACGCCGCGGTGACGACGCTCGTCCCGACCACGACGTTGTCGACGGCGATCGCGAACTGACCGCCCGCGCCCGCTGCGGTGCTGTTTCCCGCGTTGCCGTCGGCCGCAGAGCTCGGTGCGCCGTCGAGCTGGAGCACGACGAGCGCTTGCGTCGCGCTCGTTGGCGTGAACGCGATGGGCGTGAGGTTCGGAATCGTGACGAACGACGTCGAGCTCGTCGACTCGTCGCTCGTGATCGTCGACGTTCCGTAGTGCGCGGCAGGCGACAGGACGATCGCGTCCGCGCGCGAACCGGCGATGTGCGGCGAGCCGTTGTCGCTCGCCCACGCCGTCTGCAGCGCGTGCGCGCCCGACGGCGCCGTGCCGATCCCGACGAGCATCGTCGTCACGTCGACGTCGTCGTACTGCACGTGCCCAGTCGCGATCGCGCTCGAATCCAGCGAGAGCTGGAAGTGCACGATTGGATCCGCGGGACCCGGCGAGCCGCCCGCGCCGACTCCGTGCGTCGTGAACGCTTCGAAGAGCGAGAGCACGGGGCTCGTGTTCGTCGTCGAGAATGCGACGTCCGCTTGGAGCGCGGTGAGCGAAGACGAGCTCGCCGTCGCCGCGTTCGCGGTTCCCGACGCGACTTGCGCGTACGTCGAGAGCGAGTCGAGCACGATTGCATCCACGCGCATCGGAAAATTCGCGCCCTCTGCGCCCCCGCCGAGAGTCAGCGTCGCGCTGTGCGATCCCACGGGCAGATCGACGACGGCGTAGAGCGTCTCGGTCGTCGACTTGCTCGAGGGTTGATTGCCGTAATTGCTCGTCGCGACGGTCGTTCCGTCGAGCGCGAGCGTCGTCGTCGCGTCCGTGTACGCACCGAACTGCGCGCTTGAGACCTCGGGCACCGTCGCGATGAGCAAACCCTTCGCGGCGATGTCGTTCGAGAACGCGGCCGGTTGAAGCGCGCCGAGCGTCGTCGCCGAGCTCTCGACGGCGACGGTGCATTCGACGAGCACGTTCGTCACGTCGCCGTTCATCACGATGCCGCTGCCCGTTCCGCCGCGCGCCGAGCACACTTGGTTCGGCGGCTGCGTCTTCACGGTCACCGAGTACGGCGTGCCTTGATTCACCTTGCCGGCGAACGTGAACGTTCCGTTCTGCGTGACGTTCAGATCCGAGCCGCTGTTCACTTGAAGGACGAGCGGGCCGGAGCCTTGAAGAAAGTGCACCGTGCCGCCGACGTTTCGCGTGATCGGTGGCGCGGTCTCCGTCACCGTTTCGGGCGCGCCCGTGTCGGTGATCGACGAATCCGGAACGTTCGCATCCTGCCCGGCGTCTCCTCCCGTGTTGCCGCCATCACCGACGCATGCAGCGAACGCGACGGGAACGAGAAGCCACGCATGAAGAGATCGCATGTGACCACGATCGCACGTCAGCTTCGCAGCATCAATCCGATTGCCACGCGCGCGCGAGCTCGCGGGTTCGTGCGTTCTCCCACACGGTGTAGAACGTCGCGCGGGCGCCTTCGTCCGTGAGCTTCGACGCGCGGGCCTCGACGTGAGCGCGAGCGTCTTCGATCGCAGCGCGGCTCGCTTCGCTCGCGCCCGTTGCGTGAAGCGCTTCGGCGTGGATCAAGCGAATGAACGGCTCGCCTTCGTCGATCCCGCCGACCTCGCGCAAGATGCGCATGGCTTCTTCCGTCGCGGCGAGCGCGGACGCCCGGTCGCCCTTCGCGAGGCGCGCTTGGGCGAGCGCCGCGAGCGCTTCGGCGAGGCTCGGCGGAACGAGCGCGCAGACGCGGACGGATTCTTCGGCGTAACCGATCGCGTCGTCGAAGTTGCCGCGCGCGTGCGCGATGAGCGACAGGTAATAGAGACAAGCGCCTTCGAGCCGCGGGGTCTTCTGCTCGCGTGCGAGCGCGAGCGCGTCGGTCTCGATCTCGAGCGCGCCGTCGAGATCGCCCGAACGCAGGAGCGCGAGGCCGAGGTTGTGCTTCGCGCCGAGCACGATGCTCATCGCGCCGAGCGACGTCGCGATCGCGAGAGCGCCGCGGAGCGCATCGGCCGCATCCGCGTATCGACCGAGGAGCATCGCGCCGTATGCGTCGCTCCCCATCGAACGACAGATGTGCCTCATCGCGCCGGCTTCTTCGTACGCGCGCTTTGCGAATCCGAGCTGCTGGCGAAACGCGAAGATGTCGCCGAACGCGAGATCGTAACGAGACCGCGCCACGGCGACGAGCGCGGCCGAGAGGGCGTCGTTTGCGAGCGCGCGCTCCGTTGCGTCCTTCGACCAGTCGATGAGTCGTCGCGCCGTTTCGTATTGACCCAGATCCACGAGCGCGGTGGCCGCGGCGGCGACTGCGCTCACGACGTGGCGCGAGATGGGAGGCGCTGCGGCGATGGCTCCCTCGATGTCTTTGACGACGCGCGAGACGTCATCGACGCGATTGAGCTTGCTCGCGCTGTCGACGAGCTTCTCGATCGCCGACCACCATTCGTCGCTTCCCTTGGCGACGAGCGCGATCGTTTCCTTCGCAGCGCGCTCGACTAGAGCGTACTCGGCGCGCCAACGGCGTGCCTCGGCGGAGGCCAAGAGCAACGCGGCGCGGTCGGCGGGAGCGTCCGCGCACGCGAGCCCGCGATCGAGGAGCGCCATCACGCCATCGTGATTGTTGCCGGCCATGCCGTGCCACGCCGCGCGCAAGAACCAGAACGCCGCGCGTGACCGCGAGCCGCCGCGCGCGTAGTGCTCGGCGAGGAGCGCCGCGTCGCTCGCGCCCTTCGACTCGAGCCAGGTTCCGGCGAGGACGTGTCCGAGCGCGCGATCCTTGTCGGTGAGCATCGCGTACGCGGCATCGCGCACGAGCGCGTGACGAAAGGCGAACTCGCGTTCGCCGGGGATGCTCGACGGATCGCGCGCCACGATCGATTCGCTTCGCGCGAGCACGTCGAGCCACGCGCCGACGTCGATGCCCGCCTCGGCCTGGCCGAGCAGCGCAGCGACGCCGCCCGCGTGAAACGTCTCGCCGAAGACGCTCGCGGCGCGGAGCACGCGGCGCGCATCGGGGTCGAGCGCGTCGAGGCGCGACTCGACCATGGCGAGCACGGTCTCGGGCATCGCGCCGAGGTCGCCGCGTTCGGCGGCGGAGCGGAGCAGCTCTTCGAGAAAGAACGCGTTGCCCGCCGCGCGCGTGACGACGCTGCCGACGACGGACGCCGCGACGTTCGCGCCGAGCACGTGACGCGCGAGCGTCTCGCTCGCCTTGCGCGACAGCTCGCGCAGCGGAAGGGGCTGCACGTTGCGATCGGCCCAAATTTTGGGGAAAACGCGCGCGACCTCGGGGCGCGCGATCGCGAGGACGAATAGCGGGCGCTCGGCGAGCAAGCGGAGCGCGTCGTCGACGAAGCTCACGGTCGGCGCGTCGCCCCATTGCAGATCTTCGAGGACGAGCATCACGGGATGCGCGCGCGTCTCGGCGTCGAGCCACGCAGTCCACGCCGCGCGAAGCTGATCGTTCATCAGCTGGGGATCGCGCCGCGCGGCCACGACGTCGACGCGCTCGTCGCCGTGCGCGGCCCCGGCGAGCTCGCAGAGAAACGCCGCGACGCGATCGACATCGGCGACGCCGGAGAGCTCCACGCCCGCGCGCACTTTGGCGCGCCGCGCTTCGAGGCTCTCACCGGCCGCGATGCCGAACGCGTCGCGAAGCAGTCCGCCGAGGAGCGAAAATGGAGAGCCGGTTTGCATCGGATCGCCGCGCGCCATCCACACCGAGAGATTCGGAAGCTCGGCGCTCGCGCGCGTCACGATCTCGCGCCTGAGGCGCGACTTCCCGATGCCCGGCGCGGCCGTCACGAGGACCGCGCGTGCCGCGGGCTCCGACGCGCACTCGGAGACGAGCCCATCGAGCATCGCGATCTCGCGATCGCGTCCGACGAAAGGCGTCTCTTTGCCGAGCACGGTGCGCGCGCCGGCGCGCGTGTCCTGGAGCTCCGAAAGAAGCGCGTATGCGCTGCCCCTTCGCGCGACGTCGAAGCGCTCGTGGACGAGGCCGGCGGTCACGTCGTCGATGATCACCGGTCGCGGGACGGCGGCGTGCTTCGAGATCTGAAACAACCGCGCAGCGCGATCGATGACCTCGCCGACGGGAACGGGCGACGACACATCGCCGCGGCCCGTTGCCACCGCGATCGGCGCGTTCGGCATCTCCGCGCGCAAGAGGAGCGCGGCGCGCGCCGTCGCCACCGCTTGTTCGGATGCATCCACGTCGCGCTGTCCGATGCCGAGCAGCGAGCCATCCGCGAGGCGATCGATGCGCACGCCGACGGCCGTCACGCGCGTGCGCAACACCGCGAGCTCGGCGGTCACGGCGTCGGACGACATCGTCGGCGCGAGCGACTCGTTGGGATCGCTCCCGAGCGCGCCTGCGCCCGCGAGGAGAAGACAGACGAGTCGCTGCTCGGAGCTCGTGAGCGCGGGCGTGCGTCGCGGCGCGCCCTGCGACATCGGCGCGGGCGCGTCGAAGAGCTCGAGGTTCGCGAGCGCAGCGATCACTTCTCCGGCGTTCGCGGGCCGCTCGTCCGGATCTTTTCTCAGCATCCACGCGCAGAGCTCGTCGAGCGCGGCGGGCACGTCGGGGCGAACCTCGCGAGGACGCGGCGGATCCGCGAGGAGAATTTTCGCGAGGAGCGCCATGACGTTTTCGCCCTGAAAAGCAGGCCTCCCCGTGAGGCACTCGAAGAGCACGCAACCGAGCGCGAAGATATCCGCGCGCGGCGACACGTCCGACTGCCCGCGCGCTTGCTCGGGCGCCATGTACCCCGGCGTGCCGACGAGCGCGCCCGCGCGCGTGAGCGTGACCGCCGCTTGCTCGATGCGCGCGATGCCGAGGTCGAGCAGCTTGATGCGATCGACGTCACCGGCGACGAGGAACACGTTGCTCGGCTTGATGTCGCGATGAATGATCCCGCGTCGATGAAGCGCCGCGAGCGCGTCCGCGACGTGATGCACGACGCGCACCGTCTCGGCGATCGTGAGCCCCGACTCGGCGATGCGCGTCGAGAGATCTTCGCCCTCGAGCCACTCCATCGCGATGTAAAGCTGCCCGCTCGGCGTCGTCCCATGCGCCACGTAACGGACGACCGAAGGATGGTCCGTCTCCGCGAGCGCTTCGGCCTCGCGCACGAAACGCTCCGTGTCGACTGCGCTCGTGCGCACGAGAACCTTGAGCGCGACGCGCGCGCCCGTCACGCGATCGCGCGCCGCGTAGACCGTCCCCATGCCGCCAGCGCCTGCTTCGCGTTCGATCGCGAACCTCTCGCCGACGACGGTCCCCGGTTGCATCGGGGGAGAGCGTATCGTGGCTGGGTGATCATTGCGCTCGATGTCGACTATCGCGCCCGCGCGTCGTTCGATCTCAACACCACCGGATGCGAACGCGGTACGTGATCTTCACGTTGCCGCGCGCTGCGATTTTCGGCGTGAACGTGAACGTGTGCGCGTCCTTCTTCACGTGCGGCATGCTCTCTTGCGTTATCTCCCAGTCGCCGCCGACGGGCTCGTAGACCTCGACCGACGTTTCCGTGTCCTTGTGGTTGCGGAGCGAGATCTCCCATGCGCTCTCCGACACGCACGACCCGAGCGCCTTCCACTCCATCTGCTTGCGATCGCCGACGACGTCGAACGCTTCGCCCATCTTGATGCGCACGCGCTCGTCTCGCGGCGTGTGATCGATGTTGTCCTCGCCGATGAACTGCTTCGCGCCGCTCTTGTCGGCTTTGTAGACGCGCACGGTGCCCTTCGGCAGCGGCATGCCCATGTGGTTCGCTTCGGTGTTTTGCAGATCCAGGTACACGCCGACTTTTTGGTTCGACACGACCTGACCGTAGTTGCCGCGGTAGTAGTACGCGGCGCCGTAGAAGATGAGGTGCTTGTCGAGGTGTATGCCGGGCGCTTCGAGGAGCGTCACTTGTTTCTGCTCTGCGTTGAGCAAGTTGGTTGGGCGCTCGAGCGTGTAGAGGTGGTACTCGAAGAAGCTCTCTTCGCGGAAACCGCCGCCGCCGCTGCCCGCCGGCGCGGATGCCGCGTCCATCGCGCGCATGTTGTATTGGTTCACGCGCTGCACGTCGCCCGCGACGAGCTTGAGCTTCGCGTTCTCGTACGTCGTGCCCGTCGTGTTGTTGAGCGTGACCCACCCGACGAGATCGCCCGCCGTGTCGTTCTCGTTGATGGTGAGCACGTAGTCCGCGGACCATCCGAGGTTTCGCGTGAGGTACGTGACCTCGACTTTTTGTTTTCCGCTCGCGTCGACGAGCCACACGAGCGTGGGCTTCGCGATGAGGTTCTGCGGAATTTCCGGGAAGGCGATGCGGCCCGGGAAGTCGTAGGTGATCTCGCCGTTGATGCGCATCACCGTGCCGTTCGCGACCGAGAGGACCTCCGCGTCGTACGCCTCGTCGTGGCCCGTCTTTTCGTTGTAGCGGTAGACTTTGACCTTCTTGCCGACGTACTTCGCGAGGAGCGTCTGCGGCGAGAGGAGATCGTAACGGTAGTTCTGCTCGAGCACGTGGAGCTGACCGCCCAGCGATTTGATCGCGACGGTCTGCGGCTCGATCTGCTCGCTCACGTCGCGGAACTCGAGCGCGGTGCGTCCTTGCGCGAGATCGATGTTGCGCACCTCGCGCACGAGCCCGAAGTTCTGGTTGTAGACGGTGATGCCGACCTCTTCGCGCTCGCCCGCCGTCGACTTCGCTTGCGCGACCTGCTGTGGTCTCTGCTGCGCCCAAACGAGAGAGCTCACCGCCAAGGCGCCAAGGACGCCAAGAGAGAGGTATTTCGGGAATTTCATGTTCAGCACCATTTCACTCGGACTCGGTACGTGATTTTCGTTTCGCCGCGCGCGGGGACCTTCGGGAGGAACGAGAAGGTGTGCGCGTCTTTCTTTTCGTAGGGCATCGACGACGCGAGGATTTCCCAGTCGCCTTCGATCGGCTCGTTCACGAGGATCTCGTCGGCGACGTCTTTGTGATTGCGGAGAGAGATTTCCCAGCTCGTCTCGTCGATGCACGTCGAGATCTGTTTGAAGTCGGTCTGCTTGCGATCGCCGACGACGTCGAAGCTCTCGCCCATCTTGATGCGAACTTTTTCGTCGCGCGGCGTGTGATCGATCGCGTCCTCGCCGATGAACTGCGACGCGCCGCTCTTGTCGGCCTTGTAGACGCGCACCGTTCCCTTCGGCAGCGGGATGCCGAGGTGATTGGCTTCCTCGTTTTTGATCTCGAGGTAGACGCCGACCTTCTGATTCGAAACGACCTGCCCGTACGCGCCGCGGTAGTAATACGAAGCGCCGTAAAAAATGAGTTGGCGATGCACCTCTACGCCGTGGCCTTCGAGCAGCGTCACTTGCTTCTGCTCGTTCGAGAGGAGCGTCGTCGGCCGGTCGAGCGTGTAGAGGTGGTACTCGAAGAAGCTCTCTTCCGTGAACTGCCTGCGGCTGTCGTCCTCGCGCTCTTCGGCGGCTTTCGCAAACGCGATCGTCGCTGGCGGCGTCACGCGCTGCACGTTGCCCGCGACGAGCTTCAGCTGCGCGTTCTCGTACGTCGTCGACGTGTTGTTCTGCAGCGTGACCCAACCCGTCAGATCCGCAGACGACGTCGCGCTTCCCGCGGCCTCCTCGCCGACGGTGAGCACGTAGTCCGCGGACCAACCGAAGCCTTGCGTGAGGTAAGTCACCTCGAGCGCTTGCTTCGGCACTTCGCTGTCCAAGAGCCACACGAGCGACGGCTGCGCGATCAAATTCTTCGGCACCTCGGGAAACGAAAATCGCGCGGGCACGCCGTACGTGATTTCGTTCCCGACTTTCAGCACGGGCTGGCCGCTGCTGTACGCGAGGATCTCCGCGTCGATCTCTTCGTCTTTGCCGAGCTCTTTGTTCCAGCGATAGAGCTTCACCTTCTTGCCCTCGTATTTCTCGAGGAGCTTTTGCGGCGAGAGGAGATCGTAGCGGTAGTTCTGCTCGAGGATCGAGAGCGCGTGACCTTTGGCGAGCGATTTGACGTGAACGGAGTTCGGCTCGATGCGCGAGGACACGTCGCGGAACTCGAGCGCGACGCGGCCGGTGCCGAGGTCCACGTCGCGCACTTCGCGGACGAGACCGAAGCCGTCGTTGTAGACGGTCACGGCGACCGCTTTGCGATCCTCGCCGCGCGAGACGCGCGCTTGCGCGGGCCCCACGGTCTTCGCTGCGGGCGAGCCACCGCACGCCCAGGAGCAAGCGGCGAGCGTGAGCGCGGCGAAGAAGGTCGGACGCATCGGCACCGAACGTAGTCGACGCACGACCCCACGGAAAGATCTGCAGTTTCGTTCGAGCACTTGACGTTTTCGAGGCTCGGGGTTATGAACCAAGTAGTTAATTAACCTGATGGCTAAATATGATGCGAAGCGCTCAAAATAGGCTCGACGCGACGTTCTCCGCGCTCGCCGACCCGACGCGACGCGCCATCCTTGCGCGCCTCGCAAAAGGAGAGGCCACGGTGTCCGATCTGGCCGAGCCGTTCGACATGAGCCTTCCGGCGATCTCGAAGCACCTGAAGGTGCTCGAGCGCGCGGGGCTCGTCGTGCAGGAGCGCGACGCGCAGCGGAGGCCGCGGCGCATTCACGCGGCGCCGCTCAAAGAAGCTTCGATGTGGATCGAGCGGTACCGCCGGTTCTGGGAAGGCAGCTTCGATCGACTCGACGAGTACCTCGACGAGCTGAAACGAAAAGGAAAAGAAAAATGAACGAGAGCGTTGAGAAGACTCGGGTCTTGAAAATGGAAACGCTCGGCCTCGTGCTCGAGCGGATGTTCGATGCGCCGCGGCGACTCGTGTTCGCCGCATTCTCCGAGCGCGAGCATCTCTTGCGATGGTGGGGCCCGAAGGGCATCACGCTCGCGGCGCTCGAGGTGGAGTTTCGCGCGGGTGGTCGGTTCCGTTTCGTGATGGACGCGCCGGACGGGAAAAAATATCCGTTCGATGGAACCTTCGGCGAGATCCTTCCGCTCGAGCGCATCGTCTTCAGCGGCGACATCCACGACGGCAACCACGTGGTGACGACGATCACGTTCGCAGACGAAGGCACGAAGACGCGCGTCACCGTGAGCCAGACGTACACGATGCCGTCCAATGCAACGCGCGGCGCGACGCAAGGTTGGAGCGAGAGCTTCGACAAGCTCGATCGCGCGCTCGCGCGCTAGCCCTCGTCGGGGACAGCCGTGGCTTCCATCGCTCTCTTGCAGTCGTTGCAAGTCTTCGCATGCGCGTCCATGAACGCGATCTCCGCCGCCGTGGCGTGCCCGTGCTCGCGGCGCCAGAGCGACGATGCAGCGACGTGCTCGGGCGTGTACGCGATTGACGCGGACTCGACGTCGCGCTGGCACTCGGCGCACGTGGCGAGGTGCGCGGCATTGTGCTTTTGCGTGATGTCGACACGCTCCGTTTCTTGCAATCGATAGAGCGAAATCAAAAAGTCGCACTGAACGCGCGCTGAATACCACCACGACGCCGCACGCTCGGCTGCGTCGAGCGAGCCCATCTCGCGCCTGCGAAGCGAGTTGAGCGCGACGAGGAGGCGCGCATTCTTCGGGAGCTTGCCGTCGATCTCGCGGAGCTTGCCGTCGAGCTTCGTCAGGAGATCGCTCATGGGCGCGGAGACGGTCATCGACGCGCGCACCGAAGCGAGCGCATCGCGCGCCGAGAGCGCGTTCTCGGCGGAATTCATGTAGAGTACACGTTCTTCGCCGTCTTCGATGAGCGCCTCGAACGCGTCTTCGAGGCCGCGCGAGAGCTTCTGGTGCTCGGCCTTCGCGACGATCGATTCGACGAACGACTCGGCGGCGGCGAGCTCCACTTTCTCGAGCGCGATCTCCACGTCCATGCGCGCATCACCGAGCGCTTCGCTGCGTCTCAGAAGATCTCCGGCCAGCGCGAGAGCGCGTCCCGCTTCGGCCGCCGATGTGATCTTGCTCGAAGTGGCTGCCTCGAGCTCGCGACGCCGCTCCGCGAAACGCGGCGAAATATCGCCATCGACATCCGGCGGCGGGCTCACGCTACGTCTCCGACGATGACGGGGCTGGAGCGTCGTCCACGAGCTCCTGCAAGTAGCGGCGCAAGTAAGCCTGCGCGCGGCTGACGCGTTTGTACGAATTCGCGACTGTGATTCCTAGCTTCTTGGCACATGCTTCGTGGTCCTCGAGATCTTGGTGGTGGTAGGCGTCCCAGGCGCCCGCCTCATTGGGGTGCTCGGCTTTCAGGCGGTCGAAGGCGGTCCAATAGAGGGACTGCGCTTCGTCACGCTCGGCCGCGCGCTTGGAGAGATTGATCGCGTAAGCGATCTGACGCGGTGACTCGCGGTTGTCGTCTTCGCCGTCGCCGTGAGGCGCGGAGTCGAGCAGCTCGCGTTGACGGCGATACGCGTCGATCGCGGCGTGCTTGACGATGCGAAGGAAAAAAGTTTTCGGCGATGCGGCTTTGCCGGGGTGAGCCTCGGACACGCCGTGGAATTGATCGAGGCCGCGCTCGATGAGCTTGCGCACGGCTTCTTGATAGAGCTCGCCCTCGTCGTCGGCCGAGCCTGCGCGGTAACTGGCTTGCACGCGGCGCACGACGACGCCTGCTGCTTTGCGCCAGCGTTCGACCATCGCGCCGAGAGGCGCGGATGGATCTTGCCCCTTCGTGCGAAGTTGCACGACGAGGTCGAAGAGCTCTGCATCTGTGAGCTTGTCGAAAGCGCCCATGAGCCTTTTGTGAGGGTCCGCGGACTGTAGCCCAGGGCTGTGGGGTTCATCCACCACACATTGACGACGGCCCCCCAGCCGCCCTGACAAGGCTGGTACGGTTGCCGTGTGAGCGTCTCCGAGCTTCGTTGCACGAGCTGTCTCGCCCCGATCGACCCAACCCACGGACCGATTCAGCGCTGCGTCTATTGTGGAGCGGCGCTGGTCGTCGGAAACGCGGTCGCGCAAGCCGCCGGCGTGCTGCGGCTCGAAGATTGCGGACCGAGCAAGATCGCCGTCATCAAACTGATCCGACAGTACACCGGCCTCGGCTTGAAGGAAGCGAAAGACCTCGCGGACAGCGCGCCATGCGTGCTCGCGGATGGGCAAGACCCGCTGCGCGTCGAGCAATTTCGCGAGGAGCTCGTCCGGGCGGGTGCACGCACATCCGGCGGCGCATCCGCTGCGAAACCGCCAGTACAGGCACCAGGCCCGCCGACGGCCGGCGTCTTTCTCGAGCATTGCGGCCCGAACAAGATTTCGGTGATCAAAGTGATTCGCGAGCACACGGGCCTCGGTCTCAAAGAATCGAAGGACCTCGCCGATAGCGCGCCGTGCGTCATCGCGGAAGGATGCGACGCCGCACACGCTTCGCGACTACGCCATGATCTCGTCGCGGTCGGCGCCCGCATCCGCTGACGTTTTTTTCGTCAGGCACGCGCGGAGCGAGCGTCTGAGAGTGCATCAAGAGTTTCGAAGGACGTGACCACCCGAGAAGGCCTCACAAGCATACTCTTCTACGGAAAAGACACTCCCTTGGGCGCCTAACCAGCGCTGCTCGGGAAAGGCTCTCTCACTCGGTCGCGCCTCTTCACAGTTTTGCATCCGCCCTCCCGAATAGGCCCTACACGCACCCACGCAGATTGAAAACCTGCACTTGGTTTGGGACCAAGTTCCAAAAGGAACATTGCGGCTTCTTCACTCGGGCGGATTCATTTTTGCAGAGATCGTTTTCTAACCCAAGCAAGCAATCGGCCGTGAGCCGGAGATTTGAAATGGCTTCGTCAGTTGGTTCGAGACACCTCTACAACCGAGCATGCATGCTCCGAAACGCGATGTGATCGCTCACGTCGCGTTTCGTCTTTTTGTAGATGCCGCGTCCGGCCGATCTGGCCCTACACGCACAACGAGAAATGTTGGTTCGAATCCAACCTACGGCACCATCATTCCAAATGCCGTAGTGGCGGAATGGCAGACGCATTCGTTCTATAAACGAAGATCAATTCGATCTTGCGGCCGACTCACTCGGGCGCGGCATCACAACTTTTCGCGGTTGATCAATTTGAGATCGCCCGGGCCTTTGAGCAGCGGGAACTCGACGCGGTGGCCCATCACGAGCGTGTACATGTTGTCGCCGCTGACGCCGTAGTCCCACGGTGACTCGACGACGCCGGACCAGAGCTTCGTTCCGTCCGTCGCGAAGCCCGCGACCTCGAGCTCGGCGCTCATGATGATGACGTCGCCCCCTTCACACGAATGGCGGTTCCACGAATGGAACGCATACGGCGTGATGTCGGCGTGGAGCTTCGTGCCGGTCGCCATGTCGTACGTGCAGATCGACTCACCGCAGCCGAAGAACAAGACGCCGGTGTTCTGCGCGAGGTGAACGCCGCAGCCGAATCCTTCGCGCATGCGTCCGATGATGAGCAGCGTCGGCGCGCCGTTCGCGCGATGCACGAGCACGTAACAAGGTTTGCGATCGTCTTCGGCGTCGCCGAGGCGATCCACGTTCACGCGGCGCTCGTCGAGCCCGTGCGGCGCCTCTTCGGAAAGCACGATACGAAACCCGCCCGCCCCGACCTCGAACCCCATGCGCTCATGTGTATCGTGTATTGTCCCCGCATGGAACTTCGCGCCGACGCGCACATCCCCTTCGAACGTCCGATCGTCTTTGCGGCCTACCGCGACAAGCTCGTGGAGATGCTGCCGTATCTACCCAACGTTCGCTCCATCGAGGTTCGCAAGCGCGAGGATGACGGCAAGGTCACGAAGCTTTTGAACTTCTGGAAGGGCGGCGGCGACATTCCCGCCGCGGCGCGCGCGTTCGTCAGCGAAGCCATGCTCTCGTGGCTCGACACCGCGACGTGGAACGAGGCGGAGTTCACGTGCGATTGGAAGATCGAGCCGCAAGCGTTCACCGAGGCGATCACGTGCATCGGAAAGAACCGTTTCTTCGAGGACGGAAACAAAACGCGCCTCGAGATTCGCGGCGAGATCTCGATTGACGGAAAGAAGCTCAAAGGCGTTCCCGGATTCTTGTCGGGCAAAGTCGCAAAAGCCGTCGAGGAGCTCTTGGTTTCGAAGATTCAAACCGAACCTCGTGAGCACCGCGGACGGGCTCACGAAGTACTTGGAAGCGCACGGCGGCAAGCTCGAGTAGCCAACCGCGTGAGTGGTCACTCGAGTGACCATTTTCGCGTGCTAGGGAGCTGTTATCGTCCTTAGCGTGGACATCCGTCTTGCGGTTGCGCTGATTGCGCTCGTGTCGAGTGGATGCGCCACCATTGCGGGCGTCGATCAATTCACCGAAGGACAATGCGCAGGCGGATGCGACGGCGCCGCGCCCGTCGACGCGTCGAACGACAACGTCGCGAAAGACTCCACGACGAGCGACTCGGGCTCGACCGACACGAGCACGAACGACGCACCGACGACCGACGCCGGAAGCGACGTGGTGGAAGTCGACTGCGGTGCGCTCGACACGGTGCTCAATTGCTCGGCGTGTGGCGCGTCGTGCGACGTGCTCCACTCGAACGGCGCGACGTGCAACGGCGCGACGTGCGCGTATGCGAGCTGTCACTCCGGTTATTCGGATTGCAACACGACCGCGCCGAACGTCGACGGTTGCGAGTGCAACACGCCATCGTGCTGCGGCAACGGATGCCAGACGACGCACGACAACGGCATCGGCGAAAATTATTACGACTGCACCGCGAAAGGCACGTACGACCAACCGCAGGCCACGGAGGCGTGCGCCGCGTACACGCAGAACCAAGCCCTGTGCAGCGCGTCGACGTGCACGGGCGGCGGCGCGAACCACGTCGTGTGCGGCACGGCGAACAACGTCTGCGTTTGCTGGAACTTCCAAGGTTCGATCATCGGGCACGTCTACTCTTCGGGAACCGCGGCCTGCTACTGCCCGGGCACCACGGACCCGTCATGGAACTAGCGACGATGCAGCGCCCGTCGCCGCTCGTGCCGGGTTACTACCTCGATCGCTACGAGCTCTTGTGTCCGATCGCCGAGGGCGGCATGGCGTCCGTTTGGGTCGCGCGGCTGCAGGGCAAGCACGGGTTCGAGAAGCTCTTCGCGATCAAGACGATCTTGCCGGAGCACGCGGCCGACGCGCGCTTCCAACAAATGTTTCTCGACGAGGCGCGCATCGCGTCGCGCATCGAGCACCCGAACGTCGCGCAGATCCTCGATCTCGGCGAGCAACACGACATCCTCTACATCGTCATGGAGTGGGTCGATGGCGATTCGATGTCGCGGCTCAATCGATCCGCGAAACGAAAGAACGTCACGATCCCGCTCCCGATCGTGCTTCGGCTCGTGGCTGACGCGTGCGGTGGGTTGCACGCGGCGCACGAGCTCGCGGGACCCGACGGGAAATCGCTCGGCGTCGTGCATCGCGACGTGTCGCCGCAGAACATCCTCGTGAGCAACCGCGGCATGGCGCGCCTCATCGACTTCGGCATCGCGAAGGCGCGCGACCGGCTCGGCGACGAGACGAGCGCCGGCATGCTCAAAGGAAAAATTCATTACATGTCGCCCGAGCAAGCGACGGGTGCAGATGTCGATCGTCGCGCGGACATCTTCGCGGCCGGCGCGATCCTCTACACGCTCCTCGCCGGGAAAGCGCCGTACGACGGAAAGAGCCAAAAAGAAGTGCTCGATCGGATGAACAAGAAGGAGCCGCCTCCGCCGCTTCCTCCGACGGTGCACTCCGCCGTGCGCGCGATCGTGATGCGCGCGCTCGCACACGATCCCAAAGATCGCTATCCGACGGCGGCCGCGCTGCAAGCCGCGATCGAGTCCGCGATGACGACCGCGAAGCTCGGGTGCACGACCGCGGAGGTCGCGCGCTTCGCGAACGAGCACCTCGCCGAGCACGCGCAGAAACGCAAAGAAGCGATCGACCTCGCGATATCCGCCGCCAAGGAGCGGCAGCGCGTGCGCGAGCTCTTGAAGCCGCCGATGTCGGAAGCGTCGATGGCGGGAACCGCGGCATCGAGCGGCGCGTTCTCCGAAGTGACGAGCGCGTCTTCGCCTGGGCTCGGATCGTCGTCGGGGGTCGTGCCCGCGGGATCGTCGGGCAAGCAAGACGCGATCGACGAGCCGATCGCGATCGAGCTCATCGAGCCGTCGCACGCGAAACGCACCGCGATCATCGCGCTCGCGTGTGTCGCGCTCGGCGCGCTCGTTGCGGTGTTCGTCGTGAAGAGTCTCAAGCACGATGCGCCGCAGAGGACCGAGGTGGTCGTCGCGCCGCCGACAGTGAGCACGGTCATCGTGATCGCCGCGCCACCTCCGACGTCGACGAGCGCGCCGACGGCGTCCGAGGCGGCGCAATCCAAACCGGCGCAGGTGGGTGCGCTCACGCAACCGAAGCCCGCCGCCACGAGCACGACGGGCCGACGCCACAGGGTGAATGATGGGTTCTAAGGCGCGCTTCGTTTCGCTCTTCGCGCTCGCGTTCACGCTCGCCGCGCCGGCATGGGCGGATCCCACCGCGACGGAGAAAGAGACCGCGCGCAACTTGATGGACGAGGGCCGCGACCTTCGCGACAAAGGCGACAACAAGTCCGCGCTCGCACGATTCGCGGCGGCCGATCAAATCATGCGCGTGCCGACCACGGCATACGAGGTCGCGTCGACCGAAGTCGCGCTCGGCATGCTCGTCGAGGCGCGCGAGACGCTCGCGCGAGTTCTCTCGTCGCAACCGAAACCGGGCGAGCCGGTTCAATTCAAAGAAGCGCGCACGAAAGCGCAGAACCTCGACGATGGGCTCGCCGCGCGCATTCCGACGATCGTGGTCTCGCTCGCTGGCGCGTCCGCAGGCGCGCGCATCGACATCGACGGCGTTGCGCTCCCGTCGTCCGTCGTCGGGTTGCCGAGTCGCGCGAACCCGGGCCACCACGTGCTCGTCGCGACGTCGAAGAACGCGGAAGGACGCGAAGAGATCGACCTGCGCGACGGCGAAAAGAAAGAGATCACCATCACGCTCGTCGCGAACGCCTCCGCACACGAGGACGCCACGCCGAACAACGCGGTCACCACCGAGCAGCCGAAGCGCGGACCAGCGCGCACGATCGCGCTCGTCTTCTTCGGGCTCGGCGGCGCTTCGCTCGTCGCTGGCGGCATCACTGGCGCGCTGACGTTTTCCACGCAATCGGATCTCACGACGAAATGCCCGAACCACATTTGCGGACCGGAGAGCCACGACGAGCTCACGATGGCGAACACCGTCGGCCTCGTGTCGACGATCACGTTCATCGGCGCAGGTGTTTTCGGAGTCGCCGGTCTCGTGACGTGGATCGCAGGCAAACCGGCTGCTGCGCCGAGCAGCGCCCGCATCGAGCCGTGGATCGGCGCCGGCACGCTCGGCGTGCGCGGCGCGTTTTGAGTTCCTGATATCGTCAGCCCTCACGCGCGCGGCGCGTCTCGTGGAGGCTCATGGCGAACCGAAATCCACCGCCCATCCCCGAAGCCCAAATGGGGCCGGCGGAAAAACTTCTCGATCTGATCCTCAACGCGTCGGCGCACCTCTGGCACAACCGGCCGGGGCTCGACGTCGCCGGCGTTTGGTATCCGGCGAAGGGAAAGAAAAAGCTCCCCGCAGGTGCGAAGCCCACCGCGCTGAAGCCCGGTCTTCACGTCGCCGCCGCCGAGCGTCTCTACGCGCGCCTGCTCGACATCTACAAGCTCAACACGGATCTCATGGCGCACTTCGCAAGCTACGCGCTCGTCGAAACGGACTGGCGCGATCTCAAAGTCGCGTGCGCCGCGCTGATGCTCGTTCAATCGCGCTCGGGTCAGCCGATCAAAGAAGACGACGGCAGCATCGGCTTCTACGACGACGATCTCCGCGCGCTCGGCGAAGCGATGATGCTTCATTATGCAAAGAAGTCGACGCGCATGATGACGCCGAAGGCGATCTTGCGCATCGCGGAGCTCCTCGAGACGTCCGCCATCGCCAAACAGAATCGTCGCGCGGGCTTCGGCGACCCCGCGTCGAAGCACGCGCCGCTCGGTCGCTGGAAGCGCGCGGCGACCAAATGGCTGCGCGTGCGCGAGCGCAACTTGCCGATGCTCCACGGCCTCGCGAAGGCCGGTTACAAAGAGACGATCAAGAGCATCGCGCGCAAATGCGGTTACAAACCCGAGTCGCAAGCGTTCTTCGAGGTGCTCGGGTGGAAGCAGAAGCAAGCGAAGGGCGGACATCGCACCGTCGGTCTCACCGGCCTCAAGCTCGAGAAGTCGAACCGCTTCGACGATCTCAGCGAGGCCGAGATTTGCGAGACGATCGAGACGCAGCGGCTCTCGTACAAAGAGGCCGTCGGTCGCTTGCCGAAGGGCATGGGGCTCACGCCTGCGATCCTCGCCGCGCTCGTTCCGTCGCTGAGCGATCGCGATCTCCGCATGCTCACGCCGACGCTCGAGGAGCTCGGGCTCATGACCGACGCAGACATTCGCGCGCGCTGGGAGAAGGCCGTGGCGAGCGCGGAGGATCAACGCGCGCTTCACATCGCGAAGAACGTGAAGAGCAAAGTGCTCCGCGACAAGCTCGAAGAGGCAGCCGACGCAGCCGCGAAGAAAGCGGTCGCCGAGGCGACGGGAGAAGCCGACGTGCGCGTCATGGTGCTCATCGACAAATCGGGCTCGATGACCAACGCGATCGAAAAATCCAAAGAGGTGCTCGCGCGCATCCTCGCCGGGTTCCCCGAAGAAAAGGTGTATATTGCAACCTTCGACACCGTGGGCACGGTGCTCAAGCCGAAGGCGCCGACGCGCACGGCGGTGCAGCACATGCTCAAGGGGATCTCCGCGTCGGGCGGAACGGTGCACGGCGCGGCGCTCTACGCGCTCTACGGATCGGGCGTGAAGATCCCTGACGGCGCGAAGCTCATCGTCATCGTCGTGGGGGACGAAGCGGGCGAGTCGGGCAAGTCGTTCGCCGACGCGTTCGTGCGCTACGGATACAAGCCGGACGCGATCGCGCTGCTTCTCAGCGTCGCGAACGCCGCGCAGCGCGGCTCGACCGTGCAAGGCTGCGCGAGCGAGCTCTCGCTTCCGTTTTCGATGGTCGACGTCGAGCAGTTCGATGACCCCTATCAAGTGACGCGCGTCCTCACGGCTCTTCTCGAAGCGCCCGTCGCGACGGGACACGCCATGCGAACGAGCGCGTGGGTCGAGAAGGTCATGCGCACCAAGCTCTTGACCGCGTCATCCGTTTAGGTCGGCAGATGTGTGCTGTGGATTTGTGCCCAGGTCTCGTGCGCGCGACCGATAATGGATTCCATGGACGCTAGCGGACTCAGGTCGAAGCTCGAACATGGACGACAACGCTTCTTGGTCTACGCGATCGAGCACGCGTTCCAGATCGGGCGCCGCACCCCGGAAGATTTCATTCGCCACTTCTCGCCGCGCACGATCATGGAGGCGCTCTCGCTTCGTCCCGACTTGCGCGCGAGCTTGCTCGTGCCGACGACGGGTCTCAAACATCGGATCGCGCTGAAGAAGACGTGGCAGTCCGCGGGCGACGATTTGCAAAGCGCGCTCGACGAAGGCGAGACGAAATCGATTCAAATCGTCGATGCGTTCTCGCCCGACGATCGCGTTCTCTATCTTCCGGACAAGAAGCTCTGGGCGTTCATCGTCGAGGGACAATTCTGGAAGGTCACCGCGAAGGACGACAAGGCTGCGTTCGCAACGGCGCAGCAGCACATGGCGTACTTGATCGATCGCGCGCTGCTCGATGGGCTCATCACGCCGCGCGACGTCGTCGACGGAATCGGCGTGAACGAATTGTGCAACCGCCTCCCGCGCAGCGAGATGGCATCGCTCTTCACCGCGGCGCTCGACGGCGGGCGCAAGGGCACGCCGTTCACCGACAAAGATCTGCTCGCGACGCTTCCGCCGTCGCTCCTCGTTCAGCACATTCCTCTCCCGCATCTCTACGAAGCCGTGCTCCACAATCGCGTCGCGAGCGTCCACGGTTATCTGCCGACGGAAGAGAAACCGCCGGCGCCCGAGCCCGCGAAGGTGGAGGCGAAGGTGGACGAGCTCCCGGGAATTCCGATCGGCACGCCGATCGTCGCGGAAGAAAAAGCCGCGGAAGAAAAGCCGGCAGAGGAAACCGCCGCCGAGGCCAAACCGGCCGACGAGGCGCCCAAGACGAACGGCTCGTCGCGAAGGCGCTCGAAGGCACCGCCCTCGAACGGCGAGCAACAAGCGAACGTCGAAGAAGACACCGAGTGGATCGACATTCCGGAGTCGAAACACTGATCTGAGCGGCGCCGATGTCTCGTCCCTCGCGCATTGCGATCGTCAAGGAGCTCGGATCGCGGTCGCCGCGTTGCCTCGCGGCGCACGCGATTCGCGCGCAGGAGGATCCCGAGCTCGTCGTCGTCGAGCGATATCCGTCCGTGCTCGGCGCGGAAGTGCTCCAGACGATCGAAGACGAAGCGAAGGAGCTTATCCCGTTCGAGCACACGAACGTCGCGACGATCATCGCGAGCGTGAAGCTCAAAGGCGACGTCGCGATCTTGTCGGAGTGGGTCGACGGCGAGAGCGTCGCGTCGGTGCTCGCGGCGGAGCCGAAGCCAACGCTCGAAGTGCTTCTTCGAATCGCGAGCGACGTGCTCGAAGCGCTCGGTGCGCTCCACACTCGCGGCGATCGCGTGTGCGGCGCGCTCGGAACCGAAGACGTGTTCGCCTCGGTGGACGGCGTGACGCGCATCACGCGGTTCGGTCTCGGGAAGGTTTCGCCAAGCGCGCTCGGCGCGCGTCGCATCGCGTCGATGTCGCCCGAGTTCTTGCGCGGTGAGCGCTCGCCTCGCGGCGACGTGTTCACCGCGGGCACGTTCTTGTGGGAGCTCTTCATGGGCGCGCCGCTGTTCGAGACGCCCGCGAACGTGGATGCGCAAAGAGCGAAGCTCGAGACCGCGCCGCCGCGCGTCGACGTCTCGAAGCGAGACGCGTGGGCTGCGCCGCTCGCGGACGTGATCGCGCGCGCACTCTCCATCGATCCCAAGGCGCGCTACGCGAAGCCCGCCGAGCTCGCGAGCGCGATCACGAGCGCGGTCCCCGGAAAGATCGCGTCGCGCGCAGCGGTGTCGCAGTGGATCGCGCGCGTGTTCGGCGAGCGCATCGAAGCGCGCCTCTTGAAGCTCGAGCCGAAGATCGATGCGTCGTTCTCCGTGGGCGCACCGCCGATGTCGCTTCCGCCCGCTGCGGTCACGCCGCCCGCGCCCACGAAGGTTCCCGAGATCGACGCAGCGCCGCCGCCTCCGAAGGAAGAACCGAAGCCAAAGCCGGTCGAGATCGCGAAGCCCGCGGAGCCCGTGAAGCCCGCGGAGCCCGCGAAACCGGCGGAGCCCGCGAAGCCGGTCGTCGCGGCGAAGACGCCGGAGCCTGCGAAGTCACCCGTTCGCAAACCGATGCAGTCGACGCCGGAGGTCGCGAAGAAAGTCGTCCCGCTTCCGAAGCGCGCGCCCGAGTCGTCGCCAAGCCTCGTCGCTGCCGCCGCGAAGCCCGCAGCCTCACCGACGCCATCGCCCGCTGCGAAAACGAACGGCGCGAAAGCGGAGAAGGTCGTTGCGAAGGCGCCCATCGTCGCGCCGCCAGCGCGACCACCCGAACCGAGCGTGCCCATCCCGGTGGAGGTGGAAGAGGCGCCGCCCGTCTCGAGCGACGTCGACGAAGGCATCGATCTCGTGTCCGTGCATCCGCCGCCAATCGCCGCGAAGAAACCAGAGCCCGAGAAGGCGCCCGAAAAAATCGAAGCGCCTAGAGATCGCGCGCGCGCCCGAGCCCGAGCCATCCGAGCCCGAGTTGCCGCGGCCGCCGCCCGCCGTGAAGGACGCCGCCGTCGTCGCGACCGCGCAACGCACCGCGCGCGACAGCGAGATCAACGTCTACGCGAAGCGCAGTCCGTATCGAGGTCCGCTGTTCTTCATCATCGGCATCTTGCTCGCGGCGGGCGGGTTCGCAGCGGGAAGGCTCACCGCGCCCGATCCCTGGCCCGCAACGGTGTTCAGCGCGACCGCGACCGCGAGCGCGCCGCACACGCCCGAGCACGCGTCCACCGAGCCCACGACGACGACCGCGCAGACCACGATCGCGACCGCGAGCGCGCCGCCGCTCACCAGCGCGAGCGCGAGCGCACGATCCGAGTCGCGCGTGGTGCTCGCACCACCGCCGATCGCGTCGGCATCCGCGACGCCGAGGGGCGATGGCGGCCGTTACGATCCGAACGGGATTTGAGTCACGGGCACGAAGAGAACTTGTCGCCGTAGAGCTGCGTGATGTCGCCGCACGTGATCGTGAGCGCGGCGCACTGCGCGTTTTGACACATCAGCGTGCCTTCGCCGCTGTGCACCAAGCCGATCGCGTGACCGATCTCGTGCTCCGCGGTTTGGTGGAACGCGGCGCCCGCCATCGTCTGCACGAGAAAAATCTGGGACGACTGCCCATGATATTCGGCCATGCCGATCGTCCCGCCACCGAAGTCTTGCTCCATCGTCGCCGTCGTCGCCGCGACGAACGAGATGATGTCTTCGCCCGAGCGCGGATCGCCGTCGAACGTCACGTAGCCCTTGCTCTGGAGCTGCCACTGCGTCGCCGCGTCGACGATCGCGCTCGCTTGAGCGTCGGTGAAGGTCGGATCGATCTCGAGGTGATAGTGACGCGTTGGGTTGTTCTCCCAACCCGCACAATTGAGCAGTGCCAGCGCGATGAAAATGCGCTTCCCCATGCTTCGCAGATTAACAATCCGCGGCGCGCGGTCCAGCAGGTTTACGTGTGATAGTGATTTTTCGTTGAGCGATTGGCGGAAATTTCTCGGGAAACGCGAATCCGCGGTGCTCGCGTACTTCGGCGGGACACGCGTGCGCATGAAGGATCGCGAGGTTCGAGTGGAGCCCGGCGAGCCGGGGTGGTTCACGTTCGAGATCGAGGGACGAAACGCGAAACGCGTGGGCCCTGCGGATCCCGCGCTCGAAGGTTTGCCCAAGCTCCGCGGGGTGCTGGTGGGCGATCTGCTCTTCTGCGGGACGCCCGAGCGCGTGATGCTCATGCCGGCAGACGAGCCCGCGATGTTTGCATCATGCACGTGTCACAAATGGCACGACGGGACGATCGTCTTCGGCGAGCTCGATTTCGAAGGCGAGGTCGAAGAGGCCACGCGGACGGCGTTCGCGGAGCATCGGACGATCGAGTGGGTGAAGGGTGCGTCTTCGCAGCTGCGTGCGGCGTTCGGTTGGGCGATGGTCGTGCGCGCGTCGCGCGAGAAAAATATTCCGTGCAGCGTGCGCGAGGCATGGCCGCGACTCGGCGAGATCGCCGACGAGGGAGACGCCGCGGCGTTCGCGCTGCTCGAGCACCTCGAAGAAATGCGTCACGGTCCACGCATCGTCGTGGCGGGCGAGCGCATCCGACTGCGACGCGTCATCGAGCGTGGCGCCGCCGCACACGGCGAAGCGACGGTCGCCAACGGTCCGGAACGCGCCGAGGCCGCGCTCCACGCCGCGGGCGCGCATGTTCATAGCATTCGCAGGCTCGACGGCGGTCGTCACCTCGAAGTGCGGTTCTTCTTCTACGGCGAGCATTTCATCGCGATGGCCGAAGCACTGACGCTCAACGTGATCGACGCGGGCATCTGTCTCGTCGATCACGGCGATGGTCACCGCGGCGACGAGGACCTCACGCTCGACAGCTTGCCCTCCGCGATTCGCGAAGCGATCGATCTCGGTGTGCTCGTCATCACTCGGCGATAAGCTCGCAAGCGCATGCGCGAGATGTTCTTCGTCATCGGTCGCGGCGGCGCGATCCTGTGGTCCGATGCGGGCGACTCGGCGGGATCCATCCCCGACAAGCGCGAGCGGTGGGAAGCGATCTGGAGCTTGCGCGAAGAGATCGAAGAGCTCTCGCACAGTCACCCGGCAGGTCCCCTCGGATTTTCGCACGAGGACGAGACGACGATGGAAGCGCTTTGCGCCGCGCTCGGTCCACGTGATGGTCGAGCGCTCGTCTTCTCGGTCGTCGCTCCGAACGGCACGGTGCGCCGTCAGAACGGAGCCGACGTGCGCGTCGAGTTGAAAGACGAACCGTGGTGGGCGAACCTACTCCGGCGCGCATCGGGCATGACGCCCAAAGAGGAGGAACCATGGCGGTCTTGAACATCACGTACAACGGCTTGTCGGCGGATTACCCGCTCGACGTGCAGGTCGCGCTCAGCGACGCCGACGTGAAGCGCATCGCCGTCGAGGTCGTGCGCGCGGGCGGCTTGCGCGGTCTCGTCGTGCCCGAGCTCAAGGACAACGCGTTCGACAACTTCGTGGTCGACCGCTTCGATCACGGCGAGCGCATCTACTTGCGTCCCAAGGTTCCGTTCGGCTGCTGATGATGCGAATCGTCATTTGTGGAGTCGGCGCGCTCGGCTCCACGGCGATGTGGTTCTGCCGAAACTTGGATGCGTCGTTCGCGTTCATCGATTTCGATTGTGTCGAGTCGAAGAACGTGATGGCGCAGGCGTTCGTGAAGGCGTCGATCGGGAAGAACAAAGCGGAGGCGCTCAAGGCGCAGATGCTCACGTTCTTCGGAACCAAAGCGGAGGCGTTCGGCGTTCGTCTCGCGGAGACGAACGTCGACGCGCTCTGCGGCGGCGCGGACTTGATCGTCGACGCGTTCGACAACATGAAGAGCCGCATGATCCTGAGCGAGTTCGCGCGCGCGAAGCAGAAACCGCTCGTCCACGCCGCGCTCTCGGGCGACGGGACGTTCGGCATCGTGCGCTGGGACGAGCGCTTCGCGCCGGACGCGGAAGATCACGAAGGGCAGGCGACATGCGAAGGCGGCGAGCACTTGCCCCTCATCGGCGTGCTCGGGAGCTCCATCGCGCGCGTGATTCAAGATTTCACGAAAGACGGGACACGCCGCGATGTGATGATTAGCCTGAGGAGCGTCACGACGACGAGCTCATGACCCTCCTCTCACGCCGCCCGTTTGGGCCAGCAGGTCTCGTTCCCTCGGTCTCGCCGCTCGGGCTCGCCGGCGCGTACGGCATCGACGCGGACGGCGTCGAGCGCGCGTTCCACGAGCTCGGCGTGAATTATTTCTTCATCACCGGCAAGAACGACGGCGTCGTCGAAGGCGTGCGCCGCTTGATCCGCGCCGGACATCGAAGCGAGATCGTCATCGCGGGCGGCGCGAACGTGCCGACGGGCTTCGGCGTGCGACGCGCGATCGAGAGCGACTTGAAGCGCCTCGGCACCGATTACATCGACGTCTTCCAAGTCTTCTGGGTTCAGTACCACTGGTACGTGACGGGCGGCACGTGGCCCGCGATGCGCAAGCTCAAGGAAGACGGCCGCGCGAAGATGCTCGGCATGTCGATTCACGATCGGAAGATGGCGCGTCAGCTCGCCTCTGAGCTCGCGGTCGACATGCTGATGATTCGCTACAACGCGGCGCACCGCGGCGCCGAGGCGGAGATCTTCGCGACGCTCCCGGAGCATCGGCCCGCGATCGTCGCGTACACGGCGACGCGCTGGGGCAAGCTCCTCGAGCCCGCGGCCAAGCTCGGACCGATGACGCCCGAAGAGTGTTACCGCTTCGCGCTCTCGAACGAGCACGTCGATTTGGTTTTGTGCGGTCCGAAGAATTACGCCGAGCTCGAACAGAACGCGCGCGGCGTCGCGCTGGGGCCGCTACCCCCGGCGCGCATCGAAGAGGTTCGCGCGTTCGGCGACGTCGTGCGCAAGGGCATCTCTTCGCTGGCGTACGGCGGGGCGTGACATCGTCACGACGAGCGCGACGATTCCGCTGAGCAGCGCCGCGAGGAAGCACCACACCGAGACGAACCCCGCGCGATAGAGCATGCCCGTCGCGGAGAAGGTGAGCACGGTGACGAGCGCGAGCAGCGATGTTCCGCGCAGCGACGACACGACGGGCGGCACGGCGACGAGCGCGAGATACGGAGCGAGGACCGCGTGCTTGAACGGCGCGTCGATCTGGACCCAGTAATAGAGGTTGTCGAACGCGACGCACGCGTTCGACGCGCGCAGCGACGCGCAGCCCATGAGGTACGCGCCGAGGAGCGCGCCCGCGACGGACATCGCGACGAGCGCGTTGCGCTTCGTGCGAACGGGCTCCACGCACGCGAGCGCGAACGGCACCCACGCCGGCCACACGAGCAGCGCGAAGAAGAGAAACGCGCGCACGAGCGGCGTGTCCGACAAGTGAAACGGCGCGGCGTCGAGCTCGAGCCACAGCGCGCCTTCGCACGCTTGTTGCGCGGCGAAGAGCAGCGGAATCGCCGCGAGCGGGAGATGCCGGCGCGTGGGCGCCGCGCGCACCGCGAGCACGCCGATCGCGCCGAGCGCGATCGCAGCGCCGAAGCTCGCATGCGCGGAGAAGCACATTATCGGGTCGCCATGGTGGTGCTCATGGCGGGACGAGGCGCGCGACGAGCTGACCGGTGCCGGGTCCGCTCTCGGCTGTTCCGAGGAGAACGTCGTCCGCGGTGAGCGCGCCCGCGCCGCGAAGCACGCCTTGTGGATCGACGCTGAACGACGCGGTGAGCTTCGTGTTGCGCAGCGTGACGGCCGGTTGCGCGACGAAGACATCGACGGGCGTGTTGACGAAGAGCGCGGTGCCGTCTTGTTGATCGACGACGCAACCTTGCGCGTTGAACGAGAAGGCACTCGACGTTTGGCTGATGACGAAGTCCGGATATTCGTCCGTCGAGTCCGCGGCCGTCGAAGGCGCGACGCACGCGGGAGGCCCCGGCAGCGTGCGACATGCGTCCGTCGTCGGGCATGCGGGCGAGCAGCGATTCGGATCCGCGTTGCGTGTCGCGCCCGAGAAGAGCGCGGTGAATTTCCCGGTCGCGTCGACGTCGATCGTGGCGAAGAGCTTCACTTGCGTTCCGACGGGCGTTTGCACGTCGATCAAGATGAAGTAGTCGCCGTGTGCGGGCATCACGGCCGACGGCGCGCTGCACGTGAGATTGAGCTGATAGCCGAAGACGATCTTGCGACGCGCGACCGTCGGCACGGCGTAGGTCACGTCTTTCAATCCGGGCTCGACGATCAAGACGAGCGCGGGGTTCAGTGGCAGCGCGTCCTTCGGCGCAATCGTGAACGTGGTCGCGTCGGGCGAGAGCACGCTCGTGCCGCCGTAATCGCCGCGCACGGGATCGTACGTGTAGAGCGTGGAGAGCGCGGTCGGCGAATCCTGCTCGTCGGCGAGCCTGCCGCGATTGTCCGTGATGTTGCGCGCGATCTCGAGCGTGAGCGTCTTCGGATCGATCGCGCGATCGAACGCGACGACGACCGGCGCCGCGGGATCCGAGAGCAGCCCACTCTGCGCCTCGGGCAACGACGGCTCGGGCGGCGCGTGAAACACCTCACACGCTACACACACGAGAAGGATTGGCCGCCAAGACGCCGAGGACGCCCAACCCAAATTCCTTCTCGTCTTGGCGAGGCTGGCGTCTTGGCGGTCAACTCTCATAGAAAAAACGTGGCTCGGGTTTGGAGGAGCCAGCTCGTCACGGCGTAGCCGTCTTGGTCTTGGAGCGCGTCGCCGGGGAAGAGCACCGCGCCTTCGACGTCCATCAGGAAGTGCTCCATGAAACGATACTGCAAACGGAGGTCGAGCTCCGTGCCGTAGAAGCGTCCGGGTTTGCCGCCGACGTAGTTCACCTCGTTGTCTTTGATGTTGACGCTCGTGTGGTTCTGGAGCGACGCGATCGGATCGATGAGCGGGACGGACGTCCACGCGAACATCACGCCGGGGCGGACGAGGAAATCTTTCGTCGGGTGGAAGTCCGCTTGCGGGAAGAGGACCATCGCGTTCGTCACCGCGCCTTGCGTGTCGAGCGCTTGCGCGGGGAACGTCGTCGCGCCGAGCCGCTTGAGGAGCTCGTCGCCCGCGGCCGACGCGCGACCCGTTTGAAACGCGAGCACTTGTTTGAACAAGAGCAACCCCACGTTCACGTCGGGCGACCACGTGAACTGCGAGAGCGTCGCGCGCGATCTCGGGTCGTCGCTCCCCGATGCGTAGTCGCCTTCGAGATAGACGCCCCACTTCGGTTGGTCGTAGCGCACCGTCACGCGCGCGCCGCCCTGCAAGACTTGTTGATCGACGACCGGATCGTTCGTGATCTTCTGGTACGCCTCGGTCACCTCGCGCGTCGTGCCGAAGTTCATCGCCGTGTCGAAGCCGAAACGGAAATCGCCGAGTCGCGCGGCGAAGCGCGCGCCCATGCCGCTCACGTCGGAGACTTGATCCTGCCAGCGATGCGAGAAGTAGAAGTTCGCGTAGAAATCGCGGAAGGGTCCCACCTTGGGCTCGATGTAGCGAAGCGCGCCGCCGAATTGGTTCACGTCGTCGCCGAACGATTGCGGGCTGTCTTGGACGACGCGATCGAACGCGAGGCCGACGATGAATCCGCGCGTCGCCGAGCGATCGCGTTTGTTCTCCGGTTTGAATGCTTCGAGCGGCTTCGTCGCGAACAAGATGCGATCGACGTAGTTGCCGGGTCCCGAGATCCCGAATCGATTTTGCCTTCCGTCGCCGTCGGTCGCGAACACGCCCATGCCTTCGATGACGGCTTGGCGCCCGACGCGAAAAACGCCGAACGGCAAGACCGCTTCGCCGTAGAGACGCCGCACGGTGAACGGCGTGATCGGGCACACCGTCTCGCCGTACGAGTTGCGGTCGAGCGGATCGAGGCTCGGATCGCGGAGGCCGATGCACGGGCGCGTGTCGTTCGGATTTTTCGCGTCGATCGCCGTGCCCGCGTTCGACGACGGGCTGCCGCCGTACGTGCCGTTGTCGCCCCAGAGACCGCCATCGAGAATGTCGGACGAGAAGACGATCCGGATCATGTCCTTGTAGTCGGCCGTCGCGTCGAGGCGAAGCCGCTGCTGGACCATGCTGACGTTGCGCGCCGTCTCGGTGTTGAGCGAGATGGGATGAACGTAGAGCCACTGCGCGCGATACTCCGCGCCCGCGCGAAACCCGAAGTCGCCGCGCGAGTAGCGCTTCATCGGCTCGCTCGGATCGTGATCGGTCCACGGCTCGAATTGCGCATGCGCGCGCGACGCCACGAGAAGCAGCGCGATTCCGACTAGGGAGCCGAGCTTCACTTCTCTTTCGTGCTCTTCAAAAAAGCGCCCTCGAGCGTCGTCGCGATGTGATCGAGCGCGCGGAGATCCTGCGCGGCGTAGATGCCGGCTTCGGGTTTGTCTTCGTCGGCCGCGGGCGCGTTGAGCCCGTCGTGCGTCGCCGTGTAACTGAGCTGCAGCGTGCGCGACGGCGGGATCTCGAGACGAATCGTTTTGCTCGCGCCGCCATCGGGGATGGAGCACGTGGCCTCGCCGCCGACGTGAATCCCCGCGAACGCGCGCTTGAACGTCGGGCTTCCATACGCCGTGCCGAGCCAACCGAAGCGATAACGGATCGCGACGAGCACGTCCTTCGCGGCGACCGCGGCCTGCGCGGCGTCGTCGGCGATGTCGGGTCCCATCTTCGCGTCGATCAAATCGGGACCGAAGACGCGCAGCATCGCCGCCTTGAACGCGGCGACGACGTCGGCTTCATGGGGTTGGTCCGCGGTCGGATCGAAATACTTCGTGACTTGCTTCGGACCGAACGCGCGATTCGCGGGCGTGCCGCTCATGAACTTGTCGGCTTGTGCGAGCGCGGGCGACACCTCGCGGCGAAACGCGATCGTGATCATCGGGCCGTGCGCCTCGAGCCACTTCGCGAGCCGCGCCACGAACTGGAGCAGCTGTGGATCGTCGCTCGCCGCCAGCGTTTTGAAACGATTGACGGCCGCGACGTAGAGCTCGTGCTTCGCCGCCGCGATCTCCGCGGCGAGGTGGTGGTCCGGATATTTCTTGTCGAACGCGGCGAGCGAAGCCAGCGACGCGCCCTTCTTCGCTTTGTCGAGCTCGCGGAGGAGCGCCTCGCGAAGCGCGTCTTGCGCCTCTTTGTCGATCGCGCTTTGCGGGTGCGCCGCGATGAACGCCTGGATCGCTTCGACCGTCTGCTGCGCTTTCGCGCCATCGAGCTCCGCGCGCGGAAGCAGCACGCCGGCGACGTCCTCTTTGTGGCGCTTGCCAACTGCGAGATATTGCTCGAACGCTGCCGGCGTTCCGACCGCCTTGGCCTTCGCGAGCATGGAGTCGTCGCTCGACTTGTTGTGCAAAAACCAAATCGTCGGGCCCATCACGACCGCGCACGCCGCGGCGATCGCCCAATCGAATTTGCGCCACGCGGGCGCGCGATCCGCGAGCGGCTCCTTCGGCCCGATGGGGCTCGTCCAACCTTTTTTCGCGTCGTAGAACGGGTCGAGCGTCGTGAGCTCGCTGTCGTCGTTCGCGGCGAGCGCGTGCTTCACTTGCGCCTGCGCGTTCTCGACGTTGCGGTTCAACATCTCCGCGTTGTGGACGTCACCCGCGGGAAACGCGAACGATCCGCCGCCGCGGAACGAGAGCTTCAGCGCGCCCCCCGCCGCTGCTTTTCCCACGTTGCCGAGATCCGTCATCGCGAAGATGCGCAGCACCTTGTCGCGCGCGTCGACGAGACACATCGGGAAGACGTAAACGCCCGGCTTGAACGGGAGCAGCTTCGCGGCGCGGAACGACGAGACCGCGCGGAGCGCCGCGTACGGAATCAAAAAGAAGAGCGCCGCGTAGAGCACGAGATGCAGCACGCCTTGCACCGCGAGCGACGCGCCGAGGACGCCGTAACGAAGCGTGTAGATGACGATCAACGCGACGACCGCGCCGCCCGAGATCGCGCCCCAGCGAATGGCCCGCCCGTCGCCCATGAGTTGCACGATCGGCGCCGGAGGCGCGCTGGCCTTCGTGCTCGCGAGGAAGCGCTCCTGCTTCTCGCGCGTGAGCTTGTAGAAGTCGATCCTGCGCACGCGACGCCACTCTATCATGCTCGCGTGCTTCGCCACCCACGCCTTCTCGCGCTGATTTTCTGCGCTTCGTGCAAGAGCGATCCAATCGTCCCATCGGCCGAAGCCGCGGCGAGCGCATCGGCCACGTCGTCCGCGGCGCCCGCACCGGACGTGAGCACGCACGCATCCATGATCGAAGACGCGGGAACCACCGCGTCGGCGGACGGCGTGCTCGATGGCGACGCGCTCCGAAAAAAACATCGCGCGCGCATCGCCGCGGATGATTCGCCCGTCACGATCCTCACCGGCGGCACGCCGCGCGAGCTCGGCCAACGCATTTGCGAAGCGAAGGTGCCGCATGTCCCCGCGGCGACGCCGATCTTGCTCAAGCCGAACATCGGCGGGTTCGATTGGTTCAAGGATCCGAGCAAGAACGACGGCGACGACGGCGTGCACGGCAGAACGACGGATCCCGAGTTCGTGCGCGGCGTCGTCCGGTGCTTGAAGGCGCGCGGCCACACCGACATCACCATCGCGGAAGGGTGGGGCGCGCATCACTCGGATTGGGAGAAGCTCGTCAAAGTCTCCGGTTACGCGGAAATGGCGAAGAGCGAGAACGTTCCGCTCGTCGCGATGGATGACGACGGCGTCTTCGACAAACAAGGCGACAAACCCGGCGCGATGCTGCGCGTGAGCGGCATGGAAAAGACGGGCGTGCCGACGCTGCTCTCGCCGAAGATTCTCGCGAACGCGCTCGAGCACGGTCTCTTCATCTCGATTCCGAAGATCAAAGCGCATCGCTTCGCGGTGTTTTCGCTCGCGATCAAAGGCACGCAAGGGACCATCGCGCTGAGCGACGCGTCGCCCGCGTTCAACCAGAAGTGGCGCATGCACCGCGAGCTCAATCCGTATCTCGACGCGCGGAGCAAAGGGCTGCCCGAGGATCGCGCCGCGTACGTGAAGGCGCTCGAGACGTTCGCCGATCGCATCGCCGACGTGCTCGAAGTGAACACGCCCGACGTCGTGCTCGCCGACGGAACGCCCGCGATGGACGGCGACGGCTTCCAGAAAATGTATCCGCTGCGCGATCGCGTCGCGATCGGCGGAACGAACGTCGTTCGAGTCGATCGCGTCGCCGCGGAATTTCTCGGCGCGTTCAATCGACCCGAGCTCGCCAAAGAGCTCGGCGGTCACACGACGTCGCCGCTGCTCGAGACCGCGGCGAAGCGCTTCGGCATCGACTTGAGCCAAAGACCCACCATCGACGGCGACGGCAAAGCGCTGCTCGATGCGCCGCGCCCGTATCACTTCGTCGGGATGGCGCCGTTCTCGATCGACGTCGAGGCGCCGCGCCCGGTCGCGCACGCAGCGGCGCTCGGCGCGGGATCGATCGCGATCGACGGCGACGCGAGCGACGCCGCGTGGTCGCGCGCGACGCCGGTCGCATGGAGCACGGATTATCGCGGCCAAGGCGCGGGCAAGACCACGCGCGCGCGCTTCGTGTGGTCACCGGGCGCGCTCTACGCGCTCTTCGAAGTGGAAGGCACCGGACGTCAACGTCGACACGACGAAACCCACGAACGTCGAACGCGCGCGCCTCTACGACGAAGACTGCGTGGAGCTCTTCATCGCGCCCGGCGGAAAGTACGCGCGAAAATACGACGAGATCGAGCTCGGGCCGCGCGGACATTTCCTCGACGTGCGCATCGACCGCCTGACGCGCGCCGGCGACGCCGCGTGGTCGAGCGGCGTCGAAGTGAAGACGCACGTCGATGAAGCCGCACACAAGGCGGTCATCGAAGCGCGCATCCCCGCCGCGGACATCACCGCCGCGCTCAAAGCCGGCGCCGAAATCCCGATGAACCTGTTTCGCATGGAAGGGAAATCCCCGCGCGCTTACCTCGCGTGGAGCCCGCCCAAAACCGCCTCACCCGATTTCCACGTCTTCGATGCCTTCGGCACGCTCGTCCTCGAGAGATGATCGCCAAGACGCCAAGACGCCAAAGCGCCAAAAGAATTGGGGGGAAGAAAGATGGGTTCTTCACTCCACTCTTTCTTTTGGCGCCTTGGCGCCTTGGCGATCAATTCTTCTTCATCGCGAGAATCTGTGCGCGCAAGGTGATGTCGGAGAGCGCGTCCAAGGTCTTGTGCGCGAGGAGGCGTTCATCGAGGCGCGCTTGCGGCGCGCGTTTGCGGAGCTCGTCAACGACGCGGAGGAAGTTTTCGCGTTGCGACGTGGCCACTGCGTCGAGTGAACCGTATTGCGTCGTGCGCTCGCCGACGAGCCACGCGGGTCGCGAGCGGGCGAACACGTAGAGGAGATCTTCGCGGTCTTGGCCGACGTGCTTCACCTCGCGCGTCACCTTCTTCGACATGATCAATCCGCCCGTCGCGATCGCCATGCCCGGGCGCAGCTTGCGCTCCGTCACCTTCTCGGTGGACTCGCTGCGCGTCGTGCGCACGGCGCGGACGAGCGCGACGATGTCGCCGTACGCGATCGCGTCGCTGTTCGACTCGAACGCCGCGTCGTCGAACCGGAACGCCCTCACGGACACCGGCTCGGGCACCGCGCCTTCGTCGATCGCGACGACGTCGTGTCCTCGCGCGTGAAGCGACACGCCGAGCGCGCGCGCGGCCTCCATGTCGTTCGTCCGCATGACGATCATCGGCGCCGGCTGCGACAGCTTGAGACGCGCGTCGTACGGGGCGATGCCGAGCTCCCGCGCGAGGCTCGCCGCCTCTTCGTCGATCGAGCCATTTAACGCGCGGATCGCGACGGCATACACCGCACGAGGTTGACGCCGCGGCTCGGTATGCGCAAGTTTCCGCAAGAGCTCATGCCGCCCACCACGTGTCCGCAATGCAAGAGCAACGCTCCGATCGTGTACCGAGGAATGCTTGCATACTGCACGGCATGCGGCGGGCCGCGCGTGCCGCTCACGACGAAGTCGACGAACCTCGCGGGCAAGGCGTCCATCATCGGCGGCGGTCTCACGCGCGTCGCGGGTTGGATCATCCTCGCGGGCGGCGTCGCGCTCGGTCTCGCGCTGCTCGGTTTGCTCCAAGCGATTTTTCCGGCGGGGTTCGCGGGGTGGGCCGTCGGCATGCCGATCATCGTGATCGCCGTCACGATCGGCACGCTCCTTCTTCGCGGAGGTCGCTCGCTCGAGTCGACGGGCATCGCCGAGCAACGCGGCACGCACGAAGCAGCGATCTTCTCGCTCGCGGAGCTTCGCGGCGGAACGCTCACGGCCCCACAAGTCGCAGAGGCGATCGGCGTGCCGGTTCCACGCGCCGACGAGCTCCTCACCGAGCTCGCAAAAGCGCGGCCCGATCACGTCGTCCTCGAGATCGACGAGCAAGGCGGCGTCTTCTATCGCGTGAGCGCGCGCGGGTTGTCGCGCGTTCAATCCTTCGACCAGAAGCTCCGCGTCGCACAAGCGGCTTCGCACGATGGCGCGCAGGAGCCGGTCGAACAGGAAGCGGCGGCGCTGCGTTCACGCACGTGACGAATCTTGGTAGGGTCTCCGCCGTGGAGCGCCGAGCCCTCTACCCGGACATCGAACCGTACGACCGCGGAACGCTGCGCGTCTCGCCGGTGCACACGATTTACTACGAGCAATCCGGCAACCCGAACGGCAAGCCCGTCGTCTTCGTCCACGGCGGTCCCGGCGGCGGCAGCGACCCAAAGCAGCGCCGATTCTTCGACCCCGGCGCGTATCGCATCGTCCTCTTCGATCAGCGCGGGTGCGGTCGCAGCGTCCCGCACGCGAGCCTCGACGACAACACCACGTGGGATCTCGTCGCGGACATGGAAGCGTTGCGGACCCATCTCCACATTCCGCGGTGGCAAGTCTTTGGTGGCTCGTGGGGCTCGACGCTCGCGCTCGCGTATGCGCAAAAGCACCCGCACGTCACGACCGAGCTCGTGCTGCGCGGGATTTTTCTCCTGCGCAAGAGCGAGATCGACTGGTTCTACCAGCGCGGCGCGTCCGCGCTCTATCCCGATGCGTGGGAGGACTACGTCGCGCCCATCCCCGAAGCGGAGCGCGGCGATTTGTTGCGTGCATACTACACGCGTTTGACGTCGCAAAACGCGGTCGAACGCGTGCGCGCCGCGAAGGCATGGAGCGTGTGGGAAGCGCGCACGAGCTTCCTCTTCCAGAACGACGAGCTCGTCGCGAAGAACGACCAAGACGACTACGCGCTCGCGTTCGCGCGCATCGAAGCGCACTACTTCGTCAACAAGGGCTTCTTCCAAAAGGAAACGCAGCTCCTCGACAACGTCGATTCGATTCGCAACATCCCCGCGGTGATCGTCCAAGGACGCTACGACGTCGTCTGCCCGATGGAGAGCGCGTGGGCGCTGCATCGCGCGTGGCCCGAGGCGCAGCTCGCCATCGTCCCGGACGCAGGGCACTCGGCGCTCGAAGCGGGAACGCTCCACGAGCTCGTATCCGCGACGGATCGATTTCCGCTGAGTCGGAATGCAAACCGGTCCCGACTTCCGCGAAGAGCACGACCTCGCCGGAGTGCACGTCGTCCTCCGGCACATCCAGCCGTCGGACGCGCCAGAGATGCGCCGCGCGTTCCTCGCCCTCTCGCCCGAGACGCGCTATCGCCGCTTCTTCGGCGCGGCGACGGACCTCGACGACGCGGCGCTCGCATACCTCACGAACGTCGACGGCAAGGATCACGTCGCGATCGTCGCGACGACCGAGTCGCTCGATTTGAAGACCGAGCGCGGCATCGGCGTCGCGCGCTTCGTCCGCTCGAAGAAGGATCCCGCCGTCGCGGAAGTGGCGGTGACGGTCGTCGACGACATGCAGTGCATCGGCCTGGGCACGCTGCTCACGAAGACGCTCGCGCGCGCCGCACACGAACGCGGCATCGAGCGATTCCGCTGTGAAGTCCTCGAGTCGAACGCGATCGTCGTGAACGCGCTGCTCGAGGCGGGCGCGCACGAGGTCTCGCGCGAAGCGGGAGCGCTCGTGCTCGACATGCCGCTCGAGAAGACGACCGAGAACGTCGTGCGCCGCGCGCTTCGCATCGCCGCAGTGCAAATGAACGTGTTCTTGCGAAGGCTGCTTCCACCGGGCGCGGCGCCGTCATGATGATCGCGTGGGAGCGCGATCTCGATGCGCCACCCGAGGTCGTGTGGCCGCACATCACCGTGCCGGAAAAAATGGTGGCTTGGTCCCGCGCGCCGATCGCGCGCTCGGACGACGGCGACGGCGGCACGCCCGACGGAGTCGGCGCGCTCCGCAGAGTGACGATTCGCGCGCTCGGACGAGAGACGACCTTCGAGGAAGTCATCGCGGCAAGCGAGCCGCACGCGCGCCTCGTGTATCACGTCGTCCGAGGTCTTCCGCTGCGCGACCACGAAGGCGTGCAGACGCTGACGAAGACGCCGACCGGGACGCATCTCTCGTGGCGCGTGCGGTTCGAGCCGATTGCGAAACCACTGGGACCTGCCGCATCGCGCTTGCTCGACGGACAAATGAAGTCGTCGCTCGATGCGCTCGCGCGCGTCGTCGCGAAGGGCGCGCCATCGAGCGCGCGGGCCGTGCGCGCGTTTCGCGACGACGACGAAGCGCTCCCATCGCTCGGCGCGACCGCAAAGGAGATCCTCGACGAGCAGCCCGCGCTCGCCGAGTCGCTGCGTGCCGATCCGAAGTACTGGTTCTCGCGCGTCTATCAATTCGTCACCGAAGAGCAGCTCCGATTCGTCGCCGAGCGCGCGACGCACCGCGCGTGGATCCTCCGGCTCTTGCCGGTGTTCCACCGCTTCTACATTTCGAACCTCGAGGCGCACCGCGCGGGCAAACGAACGGAGGCGGCGTGGAGGGTGGCGTTCGGCGCGATGGACCGCGCGCGAAACGGAGACGGCGTCGCGGTGATCAAGGGTCTCTTGCTCGGCGTGCGCGCGCACATCGAAGAGGATCTCCCGCGCGCGCTCGCGGAGGTGTGGTCTGCACACTATCGCGGGCGCTGCGACTACGTGCGGCTTCGCGCGGACTACTTGCGCATGGCGGACGTGTTCCGCGTCGCGAGCTCGCGGCTCGTCGCCGAGATGCCGCCGTCGTGGATCCCGCCGCAGCTTCGTGTGCTCGTGCGGTTCGCGCCGCTCGAGGTTCAGGATTGGGCGTTCGCGCGCAACTACTACGATGTCGCGCGTGCGCGGCGCAAAGCGTTCGAGCGCGGCCTCGGCATCGCGTCGTGGGTTTACCGGCTCTGACCGCTCAAGCGATCCACGTCGCGCAATTTCGGAAACACCATCATGCCGAGCCCGACGACGACGAGCGTGCCGATCCCGCCGACGCGCGTCGCCATGCGCGCGCCCCACCACTGACCGGTGAGGCCCGACTCGAACTCGCCGAGCTCGTTCGACGCGCCGACGAACACCAAGTTCACCGCCGACACGCGCCCGCGCATGTCCGGCGGCGTCTCGATTTGCAAGAGCGTCTGCCGCACGACGACGCTCACCATGTCCGTCGCGCCCGTCACGAACAAGAGCACGAGCGACAAAATGAAATTCTCCGAGTACGAGAACGCGACGGTCGCCGCGCCGAACCCCGCGACGCACGCGAACATGATCGCGCCCGCGCGACGCTTCAGCGGCTTGTACGCGAGGTACACGCCCGAGAGCGCCGCGCCCGCGCCCGGCGCCGCGCGCAAAAGCCCGAGGCCCCACGATCCCGTGTGGAGCAAATCCGCGAAGACGGGAAGGAGCGCCGTCGCGCCGCCGAGGAGCACCGCGAACAAATCGAGCGAGATCGATCCCAAGATGAGCTCGTGCGACCACACGTACCGAACGCCCGCGAAGAGACTCGCGAGCGTCACGCCGCGCTCTTTCATCTGCGTCGGCGCGTGCTCGATTTGCACGGTCGCAATCGCCGCGGCCGCGGACAAGACGCCCGCGAGCACGTACACGCTGGGCGCCCCGATCAGCGCGACGAGCACGCCGCCGATGATCGGTCCGATGATCGTCGACGCTTGCCACAAAGAGATCCCCACGCGACGGCGCGCTCGAACGCTTCGGGCGGCACGATTTCCGGAAGCAGCGCCGCCCCCGCGGGTTGCCCGAAGCTCCGCGCGACCGCGCTGAAAAATAGAATCGCGTAGATGGGCCACACGGGCGCGGCTCCGCTCCGCGCATAAACCAAAAGCGCGATGGCCACGACCGCGCTCGCCGCGTAGACGGACGCGAGCATTTTTCTTCGATCGAATCGATCGACGGCGTGCCCCGCGATGAGCGAGAGACCCGCGATGGGCGCGAACTGCGCGAGCCCGACGTAACCGAGATCGAGCGGCCGGTGCGTGCGGAGGAGAACGTCCCACGCGACCGCGGTGCCTTGCGCTTGCGCAGCGACGATCGCCGCAACACGTGCAAACTGCAACCTTCTGAAATCCGCGTGCGCAAAAGGCGCCGCGGCAGCCGCATTCATGGACCGCGCAGTCTACTCCGAACGCAATTGGGAACGTGCGGCTGCGCCGCACTTCCCAGCAAGAGTCATTTCGCGCGCCTTCGGCACGCTCAATTCCTCGCGCGCGCAGGCTTGCGCGTGCGACGAGACTAAGGCGACGTGAGGGCGACGTCGCTCACGCTGTTCGCGTCGACGTGCACCGCGGTGCATGCGGGGATCTCGCCGCTCGTGATGCGGTAGTCGCCTGGGGCGAGCTTCATCGTGAAGACGCCGTTGTCGTCCGTCGTCGCTTGTGCGACCGCGTTGACCGAAGCGGCGTCGCACGTCGTCGATGTCGCTGGGAGCGCGAAGACGAGCGCACCGACGACGAGCTGATTGCTGCCACCGTGTGCGTTCGTCCTCATGAAGCCATACACGCCCGAGCCCAGCGAAGAAGTCGTGTTCGACACGAACGACGCAGACGGGGCGCAATCACCGGGCGACTGCGCACTCTCGTCCCAACCCGTCGGGCAAACCTGCGACCCGCCGCCGCAAGCCATGAGCGCAACTGCAGAGAGGGCGAACCAAAGCTTCATGATACGTAAAAGCCTAGCACCGTCCGTGCCACGCGGATCCCACGTCTTTCACCGTGCAACGCAACGCGCCGTGAACGCCGCTTCACTCGGTCGTCGCTGCGTGGGTCACTCGAATTTGATGCGACCGAAGCGTGCGCTCTTGTGGAAATTGCCTTGGCCGCGAATCGGCGACCATGCGAGCGCCGAGCGCTGACCGTCTTTGAAGGAGTAGAGATTGAGCCGCCACACATCGCCGCTCTTCGGCGGAAGCGACGTGCGTCCTGCCACGAACGCGCTCCAAGGGATTGCGATCTCGAGCGAGTAGAAGCGATCGGCCTGCGTGTAGATCGCGTGCTCTTGCTTGCACGACCAATCTTGGTGGCCGAAGATCTTGCTCGTCACCGAGCCGGTGATCGGCGTGTTGTAGTCGTCCCAGTGCGAGTCGAAGACCGCGCCGTGCGCGTCCACTTGGATCTCGTAGTAGTCCTTGTTGTCGCCGAAATCGCCGGGTTGGATCATGAGCTCGATCGCGGACGATTTTTCCCAGACGTGCGGGTCGATGTCGGTCGCGGCGAACGTGGACACGGGCGAGCGATCGTAGATGACGGCGCCGATGTAGAAATTCTGCTCGTCCCACGCGAGCTTCGCGAACGCGGCGACTTCATGACCGGGCGCTTCGGCGCCGCTGCCCGGCTCGACGAATGCGCTCGTCGCGGCGGCGGTCGTCCACTCGGGATCGTCGAGCTTGCCGTCCCACGTCGGCTTCTTCGCGAGCTTCACGACGCGCATCGGCGTTCCCGTGATCGTCGACTCGCCGCTCACTCCGCCGCTCGGCATTTTCGCCCAGCTCGGATCCTCGTGCTTCACGCAGGAGATCCCCGCGAGAAGAACCATGTAAAATACACGTTTCATCCCGAGTCTCACGGGGCGGCCTTCTTCGACGCAGCGAGCCCGACGAGATCGATTTCGAGCGGAGTCGCGCCGCCGTCGGCTTCGGCGCCCACGGTGAAGGCCATCGGCACATCGACGGCGAGCTCCGCGACGCCTTCTTTGACGGGCACGTCGCGTACGGGATTCGGAAGCATCGGATGGAGATGGAAGCGCACAGAGCCCGAGAGGGGAAGCCCTCGCGAAGTTTTTTGGACACGGAGCGTGACGCGGTAGTCGCCGTCGAACGTCGCGCTGAGCGTGCGGCCGCGGCGCGTGGGTTCGCCGCCGAACGCGCCGTGGTGCGGATCGCCGTCGCGCGGCGCCGTGCGAAGGAGCGACGCGATGCGCTCGGCGATCGCGGGCTCGTCGTCTTCGCCGCGTTTGGGGATGACGATCGCGTCGCGCAAGAGCGTCGGGAGCTCGTCGCCTTCACCGACGACGACGAGCCGCTGCGCGTCGGTGTCTTGGGTCTTCAAGAACGTCGCGGCGTCTTCGATCTCCGCGCCGGAGAGCGCGCCGTCGCGAACGAGGACGAGCGAGCGCGCGCCGCGGAGGTTCGACTCGCGCGCGTCGGCGGAATCGCTCGCGCCGCCCGACACACGAAGCCCCTGTTTTTCGAGGTGTTTCGCGATCGCGCTCCCGCCACGAGAAACGAGGAACACGTCGAACGCGAAGTCGCCCGCACGCGCGCGCCGCGCCGCCGACGCACCTTGCGCCGCCGCGACGTACGCATCGCGATTGCGAACGAGGAGATCCGCATCCGAGAGTCGCCGCGCGAGGAGCGCCGCGATCGTCTCGAGCGCGTACCCGACGCTCTCGGGATCGGCGGTGCCTTCGTCGAGGACGGGGAGCTTCTCGCCGAACGACAAGTTCGGCACGTACGGGATCTTCGTGAGCTTCGCGATTTCGATCGCGGGCACGCTCTCGGGGAGCCACGATCGACAAAGCGGACCGATGCGCTCGGCGAAGCGCTTCAAGTACGACGAAGCGATGGCGCTCTCGACGCGCTGATCGAATCGCGCGAGGACGGGGAGGATCTGCAGCGCGGCGCGATCGAACGCGAGCTTCTTCCGTGCGGCGAGGGCGCGCGTCGCGACGTCGAAGGTCCCTTCGAGACCTTGTTCGCTCGCGGTCGTCAGCAAGACGAGCAAGTCCGGCATCTGCACGGTGCAGATCCCGCCCGCGTCGGTGATGCCGGTGCGGCTGTCGACGAGGACGAAGTCGTATTCTTTGCCCCAAGCGTCGCGCACGCCTTCGAGCGCTTCGCCGAATCCGCGCCGATACCAGACGGACCACTCCGGCGGCGTGTCCATCGTGCCCGCGCAGACGAGATCGAGGTTCGCGATCTTCGTCTTCGTCACGTAACGCTTCGGCGAGACGCTCTTGCCCGCAGCGAGCGCGTTCGCGAGATCGAGCAATCCGGTTTTCGGAGGATCGATGTGCGAGCGAAAGTAGTGATGCAGACCGGGCGCTTCGAGATCCCAATCGACGCAGAGCACGCGATGGCTCCACTGCGCGAGGAGCACCGCGATGTTCGAGAGCGCGAGCGTGCGCCCGGCGCCGCCCTTGTACGAGTAGAACGTGACGAACGTCGCCATCACAGCCTCGGGAGCTGCGCTCGATTGCGCGGCGGCATGCGGGGTGTGGCGAGCTTCGGCCAACGCGCGCGCTCGGGCGCACGGCGGACCATCGCGGCGACGTCGCGCGCGACCTTCTGCATCGCGCGATCGAAATCGACGTACGACGCGTGCTTGCGGAAGATCTCGTCGGGCGTGTTCATCGCGGAGAAATCCACGCACTGCCGACTCGACGCGTCGCGCGGCAAGTCGGAGGGATCGCCGCAGAACAAAACGGGATAGATGAGGCCCTTCGTCTTCATCGCGAGCTTCTTCTCGCGAAGACGCATCGCCTCCCACTCCGCGAGACACCACGTCGAGCGGAAATATTCTTGCGAGAGCACGGCGACCATGACCTTCGAGCCCGCGTGCATGTCGCGGAGGCGCGCGGGCCAGCGCGTGCCGGCTTCCATCTCGTCGTCCTTCGCGATGCGCGGGCGCCCGCCGAGATCCTCGGGCCAATATTGTTCGAGCCAGCCGCGCAGCTTCGGAAAAAAATGATTTTGCACCCAATCGAGCGCGGGACCGCGGCGACGGTAGCTGAGGAACACGTCGAACTCGTACGAGAGCTCAGCCATCTGCGAGCGTGCCGAGGGTTTTTGCATACGTGACGAGACCGCGACGGAGCTTCTCGAGCTCGCCGCGACACTTGGCTTCGAGCTCCCACGCGCGCTCGTGATCGCGCGCGCTCTTGCCGACGGGGCGATGCTCTTCCCACGCGGCGAGGAGCGGATGCCAGCGCGAGAGAAACGGACGAACCGCGCCGTTCAGCACGGCGAGCGCGACGGCGCCCACGCTTCCATCGCTCGCGCCCGCGCGCGGTCCGCTCGCGCGCAGCACGTCGCGCGCCTTCGCGACGAGCTCGTGGAGCGAATCGAGCGCCTCGCGCACGAGGCCTTCGTCGAGATCGATGGGCTGCGTCGCGACGCGCGTCGAGAGCTCGACGAAGAGCGCCCACGCCGCCTCGCGCGCGCGTGGATCGGGCGAGATCTTCGTCTCGAGCTTGAAGACGCCGAAGTCGATCGAGAGGCTCGTCTCCTTGACCTTCGCCGCCGGCATGGCGGAGGACGCTAGCAAAGAACCCCGCAGTGCGAATAGAGTCCGCCGCTCGATGCGCCAACTCGCTGTGCTCGGTCTCGTGGCGGCCCTGCTCGTCGTGCTGTTCGGCGCGTGCGGGCCGGGCGCGCAACCGACGTGCACCGGCGCCACGTGCGTGTGCAACGGCGGCACCGACTGCACATGCAACGGCGGGGCGAGCTGCGAGGTCATTTGCGGCGTTAACCCGCGGTGCAACGTCACGTGCGCGAACGTCGGTCAATGCAGCGTGATCTGTCACGACAGCTGCACGGGAAATGCAACGCAGGCGACGTGTGCTCGATTCAGTGCAACAACAACTGCAACTACGACTGCTCGAACAGCAAAGCGTGCACCGTCGTGACCGGCGACACGTCGACGATCGACTGCACCAACGCAGGGACCTGCACGGTGACGTGCTCGGGCTCGTGCACCGTGAAGGGCTGCGCAGGCACGACGAAGTGCGAGATCACGTGCTCGGACGGATCGACGCGCTCGTCGGGTGGTTGCTGATCAGGCGGCTGGCAATCGGCGGCGGATGAGACGCTCGATGTCGCTGAGGAGCTTGCGCTCGGCGGCGTCGCAGAACGAGATCGCGAAGCCGGCGCGGCCCGCGCGACCCGTGCGACCGATGCGGTGCACGTAGGCTTCGGCGACGTTCGGCAAGTCGTAGTTGATGACGTGCGAGATGTCGTCGATGTCGATGCCGCGCGCGGCGACGTCCGTCGCGACGAGCACGCGCGTTTGACCGCGGCGAAACGCTTCGAGCGCGCGCTCGCGTGCGCTCTGCGATTTGTTGCCGTGGATCGCGGCAGAGCCGATACCGGCTTTGTCGAGCTGCTCGGAGAGACGATTCGCGCCGTGCTTCGTCCGCGTGAAGACGATCGCGCGCGCGACGTTGACGTCCGTGAGGATCTTCTCGAGCGCGGCGCGCTTGTCGGCTTTCGAGACGAACATCACCGATTGCTCGACGTGCTCGGCGGTCGTGACGGCGGGCGTGATCGCGACGCGCACGGGATCGACGAGGAGAAAGCGCGCGAGCTCTTCGATGGCGCGCGGAACCGTCGCCGAGAAGAGGAGCGTCTGCCGCGCGCGAGGAACCGCGGCGGTAATGCGCTTCACGTCGTGGATGAATCCCATGTCGAGCATGCGATCGGCTTCGTCGAGCACGAAGTGCGTGACGCCGGAGAGATCGACGAGGCGTTGATTCATCAAGTCGAGGAGGCGTCCGGGCGTCGCGACGAGCACGTCGGGCGAATCGCGGAGCGCCATCTCTTGGCGGTATTGGCTCACGCCGCCGTAGACGACCGTGTGACGAAGCCGCATGTAGCGTCCATACGTCGAGACCCGCTCGGCGATTTGGGACGCGAGCTCGCGCGTCGGCGTGAGCACGAGCGCGCGAATGCGACGCCGGCTTCCGTCCTGAGGACGAGGCTCCGCGGCGAGGCGTTGCAAAATCGGAAGAACGAACGCGGCCGTTTTTCCGGTGCCGGTTTGCGCGCCGGCGATCACGTCGCGCCCGGCGAGCGCGTGCGGGATCACTTCGGCTTGAACCGGCGTCGGCGTGGAGTAGCCCTCGTCGAGCAGCGCGCGAAGAAGCGGTTGCGAAAGACCGAGCGGCGCGAACGGCGAAGCGTTGATCGCCTCGGCCATCTCTGCCGTCATCGGCGGGAGCTCACGCGGCGCGCGCGGCGCCTCTTGGTTCGGCTTCGGACGATTGGCGTTGTGTTGATGGAAAGAACCACTGCGGCGCGGACGCCGGGGACGAAACGAATTCACGATCGGACACTCTCTTGCGACACGTAGCTGGGAAAAGGCCATCCCACGCTGCCGCAGGGTCGGAAAGGCTATCGCGGCAAATGCCGCTTGCGCTTGCGCGCGGGCCGCGACGAATCGCGAGCCACTTATGGACGGGTAACTAGCTCGGATCCCGACGCAACGCAACCGATCAGTCAGTGCGAGTGCCTGCGCTCTTCATCAAGCTCGTAACGACGACGCTCGTAGTACCCAAACGAGAGCAGCACGGTGAAGAAGAACGAGGTGAAAATGAACGCTGTGAGTAGGGGCGACATGCGCTCCACAAGAGCAATCGTCGAGCCACGACGGGATTGCGCGAAAATCGCTCGACGCGCTCGTCACCCGGCGCGTTCGGTGCGCGTCTCGTGCAATCGACGCGTCGTCGCGATCTTCACGCTCGCGAGACGCGCTCCGATCGCCATCGCGATCACGAACACGAACGACCACGCCGCACCTCCGCCGAGGAGCACGATCGCCGGACCTGGGCACGCACCGACGAGCCCCCAACCGACGCCGAAGATCGCCGCGCCCGAGATCAAACGCGCATCGATGGGGCGCGTCTCGGCGAGCGCAGCCGGCGGCGGATTTCTCCGGCGCGCGATCGCGTAGAGCGCGGCGCACGTCACGACGGCCCCGCCCATCACGAACGCGAGCGACGGATCCCATGCGCCGCGCACGTCGAGGAACGCGCGCACCTTCGCCGGATTCGTCATGCCGGAGAGGACGAGCCCCTCGCCGAAGACGAGACCGAGCGCGAGCGAAACGATGATGGAGCGCTTGGAGCTCATCGCGTCACCAACACGGTGAGCGCGCCGGTCGCCATGAACGTGAGCGTCGCGACGAGAGAGCGTTTCGAAAAGCGCGAGAGGCCGCACACGCCGTGACCGCTCGTGCATCCGCTTCCGCGTAGGGCGCCGTAGCCGACGAGCAGCCCGCCGAACGCGACGGCCGGAAGCGAGAGGTGCATCGCGCCGAGCGACGTTGGATGAAAGAGCGCCGCGGTGACGCCCGCGAGCACGAGGCCCGCGAGAAACGCGACGCGCGAGAAGCGCTCGTCCGCGTCACCGCGCGCGACTGCCGCGATCATCCCGCCAATGCCGGCGATGCGCTCGCGCGCGAGCATGAGAAACCCGGCCGAGCCACCAATGAGGACACCGCCCAAGATCGCCGCGACCATGGGATATCTTGTATAGTGGAATTGCGTCCGTCAAGCTGAATATTTCTACAGGATGCGAAGTCGTTGCACGCGCGTACGGTCGGTCGCTCCGACGGGGCCGGTCAGGTAGCGGGCGAAGAGCGTGTCCGCTGCGCTGCGGTCGCCTGCGAGCTGCGCGCGGAGGGCCCACCCATCGAGGTGATCGCGCGCGCGCGCGTCGGCGCGCATCATTCCGTAAGCGCGTTCGAGATCGGAGAGCGCGCCGGTGCGATCTCCTGCGAGCGCGCGTGCTTCCGCGCGCACGACGAACGCTTCCGGATAACCGTGTCCCGCCCGGACGCCGTTCTGCGCGGCAGGTCCCGCTGCGTTGAAATCTCCGGACGCCATCGACGCGCGCGCGATCGCGATGTGCGGGCGGTGCCACTTCTCGTCCTTCTTCTGGAGCTCGCGGTACGTGCTCATCGCGCGATCGACGTCGCCGCGGATCTCCGCGAGGCGCGCCATGACGAAGAGCGCGGCGAAGAGATCCGGAAAGAGACGAAGCGCGCGCTCGGCGAGCGCTTGGGACACGCCGAGCTGACCGACGTCGTATGCGAGGAGCGTGAGGCGCGCGAGGCTCGGCCCATCGAGCGCTTGGCGTTCACCGAAACGAAGCGCGCGCTCGCCCTCGCCGAGACGCGCGAGGCACTCGAACTTCACCGTCTCCCAAAAATCGAGGCGACCATCGTCCTCGCGTTCGCCGTCTTCGCGACCGAGCTCTTCGGCGAGCGCGATGACGCTCGTGTAGTCGCCCGCCGCGAGCAGCCGCTCGAAACGCAGCGAGCGCGCGCCGTAGCTCGGTTTGCCGTCTTTTCCCCACTTCGCGTCGAAGCGCGCGATCTCTTTGTCCGCGTCGTCGAATCGCAAGAGCGACGAGAGCGCGCGAACGCGAAGCCGCGAGACTTGATGACGGAGCGCGCACGGCTCGACGAGCGCGAGCGCTTCGTCCGAGCGACCGCGCTGAAAGAGCCGCTCGCCGAGCGCGCGCCGCGGGTACTCGCGATCGGGGATCGCCGCGACGGCTTCGCGGAGGAGCTTCTCGCCGTCGACTTCTTTCTCGAGCGACGTGTCCATCATCTGCGCGCCGCGCCATGCGCGCGCGTATCGGGATCGTCCGGCGCGATGCGCGCGAGGCGCGCGAGCGACGACTCGCCGAGGCTCGGCGCCCAACACAATTCGAGCATGATGCGCGCGTGCGCGCGGAGCGCTTGCGGGTCGTCGGGCTTTCGCTCGAGCACGCGATCGAAGAACGGACGCGCCGATCCGCCCGATGCGACGAGCGCGTCGCCCACGCGATAGAGCTGCTTCTCGTCGAGATCGAGCTTCACGCCCGCGCGCGAGAGATACGGCGCCGCTTGCGTCGCGTATCCGCCGGCGAACAGCGCCAAACCGAGATCGAGCTCGCTCTCGGCGTCGTTCTGCCGGAAGCCGAGCGCCGTCGCGAACGCGCGAATCGCCGCGACGTGATCGCCGCGCGCCTCCGTGTGCTTTCCGATTTGCGCGTAGAGCCAGCCGTCGGTAGGCCGGAGCGCGAAGGCGCGATCGATCGCCTCTTGTGCATCGGGCGCCTTCGACGCGAGGAGCGACGCCGCGAGGATCGCGAGCGCGCCGGTGTTCTTCGGTTCCTTTTCGAGGATCGACCGGCACGTCAGAACTGCGCGATCGTAACGCGCGTAATCGTAAAGAAGACGTGCGAGGTCGAGGCGCGTGAGCTTGTCCTCGGGGATCTCGACGATCGTCTGCTCGAGATACGCCGCGGCTTCGTCGACGCGTCCGATCTTGGCGAGACAGAACGCGCGCTCGACGCGCGTGCCCGTGCGCTTCGGATCGAGCGCGAGCGCGCGATCGAACGCGGCGAGCGCCTCTTCGTGTCTGCCGCGCTTGCGGAGGATGCGCGCGTGGACCCAGTGGTGGTACGCGAGATTGGGCGCGCGCCGCCGCGCGACCTCGTTGAGCACCTCGGCGCGCTCGACCTCGCCGCGATCGAGCGCGAGCGACGCGAGCCGCCCGTTCGCGCCCGGGTGCGACGGATCGATCCGCAGCGCTTCCTTGAGCGTCGCGTACGCGTCGTCGTCGCGTCCGAGCGCCATCTCGCACATGCCAATGGACGCCCACGTGCGCGGATCGACTTTGTCTCGCTCGCGGGCGCGCTGAAACGATGCGAGCGCCTCCGGCCAGCGTCCTTCGTTCGCGAGCGCTTCACCGCGAAGACGATGCGGCCACGCGTCATCGGGCCAGAGCGCGACGACCTCGCTCACGACTTGGTGCACGCGAAGTCGCGTCTCCGATGTCGGCGTCTTGCGCGCCGTCTCGATCGCGCGCTGGAAGCGGTAAAAATGGGCGATTTCGTAGTCGCGCCGAATGCCTTGAGACTGCTCGACGAGCGCGTCGCCTTGCTCGGGCTTCTCGGCGTCGTACGCCGCCCACGCTTCGTCGACGAGCGACATGTACCTGCACTCGAGCGCGCCGATCGCATCGAGCTGCGCGATGCGCGCTGCGTCGCTTCGCGGAACGGCGACGAGCGCGCCGTGATTCGAGAGATCGCGCAGCCGCGAGAGATCTTCGTAAGGCGTCTCGCGGATCTCGTGGCTCATCGGATCCTGAACCTCGAGCACGTCGCGGATGTCGTCGTAGCCGATCGCGCACGCGACGTGTCCCGTCGACGAGTAGTCCTCCTCCATGATGACGGGGATCTGCGCTTCGATGAGCTTGCGCAGCATCGGGAGCTCGGCCTCGACGCGCCGCGTGTGGAAACCCGCTTGCTCGAGAAACGATCGCATGCGGTAGATCGGCGTGCCGCCATCGGGCTCTTTGATCTGGCGCGCGATCTCGAGCTGCGACGCGGGCACGCCGAAGTAACGCAAGTAGAGCTCGCACGACGCGGGGCCGCAGTGACTGGAAGCTGCGCGACCGTCGGGAAGGCCATCAAGGCGGAACCAACGCCGCTGCGAGATGTCTTGGTCGCGCGAGCATGCGCGCGGTGCGCTTCGCGAGATCGATCCAACGCGACGACTCGGTGGATGCGGCGAGCTCGTCGAACGCGGCCTTCGCGTGCGGGAAGAATCCCGCGCGGTACAGCGAGCACGCGCGCTCGTAGCGATCGCGGAAACGGAAATCGCTCGCGGGGTTCGTGCGGAGCCCTTCGTCGACGATCTGCGCGGCTTCGGCCCAGCGATGACCCGCGAGCATGAGGCGCACGCGAATGCGACGCGCGGCGGCCTCGCCGGATCGAATCGAACCGAGCGCGCCGAGGTGCGCGAGGGCTTCATCGAAGTGACCGAGGAGCATCGCGACGTTGGCCAAACCGATGCGCGCGGCGCGCTCTTGCGGGCCGCCTGCGACCGCTGCGGCGCCGTAACGCTCGAGCGCGCCGGGCCTGTCGTCGAACGCAACGCGCACGTCGCCGTCGGCGACGGAGAGCGCCGCGCCGAGCGCGCGCGTTCGTTCCCGCGCGCTCCGTCGCGCGCGCGAGCTGCGCATCGGCGAGCTCGCGCGATCGCTTCGCTGCGAGAAGTCGCGCGGCTTCGATGTGCGCTTCGGTCGCGAGCGTTGGATCGCCCGCGCGCATCGCGATGGCCGCTGCGCGCAGCGCGCTGTCGAGCGCCTCGTCGAGGAGCGGCGACGATCGACGCAGCAAAACCGCATTGAGCACGTGCGCGTGCGCGAAGCGCTTCCCGCCCGCGTCTTCGCGACGAAAATCGATCGCAGCGTGCGCGTGCTGCGTGATCGAATCGATCGAGCGCGAGCTCCGCGCGTGCGCGGAGGAGCGTTGCCGCGAGCGAGCCCGGCGCGCGTTCGATCGCGGCGAGCGCCTCGGCCGCGTACGCACCGTCGACCAGCGTTTGAGCTTCCTGGAGAGCGTCCACAGCGCGCATCATACGCTGATGAATCGAGTCGCGAGCTGCCTCGTGGGCGGCGCCCTCGGCGATGCGCTGGGTTATCCCGTCGAGTTCACGGGGAGCCACGCGGAGATCGTCCGCGCGTACGGCTCGGCTGCGCCGGCGCGCCTCCTCCGCTGCTCGGATGGCGAGGTGCACGTCTCCGACGACACGCAGATGACGCTCTTCACGGCCGAAGGCATCGTCCTCGCGCGCCGTCACCGACGTCCCCTCCTCGACGCGATCCACGGCGCGTACCATCGTTGGCTCTACACGCAGGATGCCGATCGAGTACGAGCACCCGCAGGCGGGTTGGCTCCTCGAGGAGCGCGTGATTTCGCGCGGCGCGCACCCGGGACACGTGCGCTCTCGGCGCTCCGCGACAACGTGCAGAATACCGCGCTTTCCCATCGTGAAATCCCCTGCCGAACGACAGCAAAGGATGCGGCGCGATCATGCGGTCGGCGCCCATCGCATTCGCGACGAAGACGAGCGACGAAGCGTTCATCCTCGCGCGCGATGCCGCCGTCCTCACGCACGGACACCCGACGGGCTATCTCGCCGCGGCTTACTTCACGTCGCTCGTGTTCGATCTCGCGCGCGACGTTTCGCTCGAAGACGCGATGCGCCAGGCCGACGCGCTCCTCGCGCGCGAAGAAGACACGAAGAGACCGCGCGCGCGATCGATGTCGCGCGAGCCGCGAAGACTCCGCCGACCGCGACGCTATCGAAGCGCTCCCGAACGGCGGATGGGTCGGGGAGTGGGCGCTCGCCATCGCGATCATGTGCGTGCGCGGCGAGCGACGTCCGTAGCCGATGCGCTCTGGCGCGCGGCCGCGCACGGCGGCGACAGCGACAGCACCGCGAGCCTCGCGGGCAATCTGCTCGGCGCGATGGGCGCGCCGCTTCCACGCGCATGGCTGGACGAGCTCGAGATGCGCGACGTAATCGAGCGGACGGCGAAGGAGCTAGGTGGACCATGAAGCGCGCTGCATTCGTGATGGCGTTGATGTGCGGCTGCGGGAAGTCGAACCCGGTGACGCTCGCGGGCACGATCTTGTGCGACTGGGTCAGCACGAGAGCATCTCGCGCCGAAATCGCGAAAGCGACCATCGGCGCGCGCACCGCGAAGGACTACACGCTCACCGTCGCTCGCAAAACACGCCGCCGTTCAAGCTCGCCGTGCACGTCGAGGCGGCGCCCATCGATTACACGGAGGGCGGCGCCGCGCTTCATCAGATCACGCCGGTCTGGATCAAGGTCACCGTGAAAGACAACGCCGCATGGGAGCTCTCCGGCAAGTGCGTCGATGGACCGAACTACAAAATGCCATCGATCGGACCGGACGGCGGTCTCATCACGCCGCTCGGAATGATCGAAGAGTGTCAGATCAGCGAGCGCTACCTTCACTCCGGGATCCTCACCACGAGCTCATGGGCGGTCGGCTTCTCGATCAACGTGCACGGCGATGGGACGCTGAAAACGTTTCCCGCCGACGACATCAAGGTGGAATGACCGCGAGTCAGCTCGCGCGGTGTTTGAGCGCGATCAGCGACTTCGTCATTCCGAGGAGCGGTTCTTCTTCGATGATCGCGTCCGGCAAAAGACGCGCGAGCTCGCTCCGCGTGAGAAGACGCGTTTCCTCCGCGAGCTTTCGCGCCTCGCTCTCGTCGGGCAAACGCGGGAAGTAGCCGAGCGCGAAGTGCTGGATGAGCCGCGTGCGAACCTCGAGCGGCATGAGCTGAAAGCACGGAACGTACGTGTGCGGCTCGAGAGGGAACCAGAAGTTGGGTGTCTGCACGAAGTAGACGTCGGAGAGGCGCCGCACCTCCGCCGCCATTCGCTCTTGCTTCGCAAAGAGACCGACGTGCTCGATGACCGAGTTCGAGAAGACGACATCGAAGTCGCCGCGATCGTATTGGCGAAGATTCGCACGCGTCGCCGATCGCCGTGGTGATGCCCGCATGCGTTGCAGGGCGCAGGTCGCTCGCGAGGTTCACGACGGTGACGCGGTGCTTCGAGAGGTCGAATCCCATGTGGAGCCAGAAGTCTTCGCGGCCACCCACGTCGAGGATGCGCAGAGGCTTGTCGTCGAACTCCGACAGGAGCGCTTCGAAGCGGCGAAACCGAGCCCTTCGAAAGCGGAGCGCGACGCGATTGATCCACGTGAAGGTAGTGCTTGCTCTTCCATGAACGTTCCTCGTGATCGCTAGTGCAGCACGACGTCGACGACCGAAATCGAATAGGGGGCGAAGTGCACGGAGACGCCATCGGACCGAGGCGCCGCGTCGAGCTTCGCGAAGTCCATTTGCCTTGCCGATACGCGAACGCGCGCACCGAATCCACGGACCCGCACGACGAGACGTCGATGCCGCCGTCTTCGGCGGCAGCCGGGTCGGTGTTGAGCACGACGAGCACGAGGCGCTTGCGGCCGCGTCGCGCGACGCCCAAAGCGTGGTGGTCGCGGTCGACTGGCTCGGCGCGAGCTCGTCCAAGAACGGCCGCCGTGCCCGTCGAAATCGCGATACGCGCGGAACGCGAAGTACGCCGCACTGCCGAGCGCGGGATAAGGCCAGTAGTACGCCGCCGTGACCCCGCCATCCGCGAAACGCGCGAGCGCCTCCGCCACGGCGAGCCCGCCGGACATGTCCGTCTCGGCGCCGAAGTTCCACTCGCCGATCTGGATGTTGACGCCCGGATCGTACGCGTCGATCCACTCGTGCAGTCGCGGCAGCAGCTTGACGGGCTCGCCGATCCACGATTCGTCCGTGTAAGACGGATCCCAAAGCGCGCGCGTCGAGCGAATGCGAAGCGCCCTCGTCCTCGCATCCGTGCTCCCCGATGTCGTGATGCCGACGCCGGTGGCTTGCGGGTAGAAGTGGACGTCGAGTAAATCGAGGAGCTTCTTGCCGGTCTGCTTCTCGTGGCGCGCGGCCTGACGCAAGTACCAGGCGATCAGCGGCAGGTCTTCATGAGCGCGCCGATCGGGTCGCCAATAGACGCCGGCCTGCGCGTCCTTCGCGCTGTACGAGTACTCGAGCCAACCCCATGCAGCCGGTCCCGCGATGAGGCCTTGTGGGTCAGCGTCGCGGATGGCCGTCGCGTACGCGCGCGTTCGTTCCCACAGCTCGTCGTATGTCACCGGATCCGGATGCACGTCGCGGTGCGTGGAGCTCCAGAGGGCGGGCTCGTTGTCGAGAACGTAGACGCGCGGAGAAGGACTGCCGACCTTCGCCGCGAAGTCCTTGATCTGCTCGAACCCATCTCGCCTCGAATGCGGGCGTCGACGCGATGCTCGTCTCGGTCGGCGCAGGTGACGGGATCGCGGAGCCATCCGGGCGCCGCCCGTTGCCCGCGCTCCGCGCTGCGTCCGAGACTGCTGCGACGGATGCCGCGAGAGCGGGAACGAGATGCTCGTCGCGTCCTTGGCCACCCAGCCGAGCATCGGGATCTCGATCGCAGTGAGGACGTGGTGCGACGCGTTCGCGGTGAGGAGCGTGCGCCAGATCGGGTCCGGCCCCTTGCCCGTCGTCGCGTTCTCGAAGAACCAGTCGCTGCCGCTGTTGTAGACGTTGCCTTCTTCCCAGTTGTACCGGGACGTTTGGTTGCCGCCCATGCGCTGCCCGCTCGGGCTCATGTTCCAAAGCCGCGGTGTCCATGCCGTCGGACGTTCCCGTCATGTCGAAGCCGATGCCGTAGATATATGGACTGATCGGTTTGCCTCGAACCTTGCAGTCGACGGCGAGCCGCGACGCCACGTGAGTGCTCGTCACGTTGGTGGATGCTCCGGCCGAGCGTTCCTGCATCCGCCGTGACAGCTCATCATGAGCGCGATCGACACGGCGTGCACGACACGTCGCAACATGGCGTGGCGGAGTGCATAGAAGAGGCCATGCGGCGCGAGCGCCGTGACCGAGAGTGCAACCACGGTTGCTACGCACATGCTGCGAGCGATCGCGCACCGAGTGCGTGCGCCGCGAAGCTACGCCTGGTGATCGGCCTCGTACTTGTGGTAAGGCCGCCCGCCGTTCTCAAAAGGGCAGTCCAGGGGTTGTTCGATGCGTTTGCTTTTCGCGATTCTTCTGACGTTCGTGGTGTTTTGCATGGGGTGCGCCGAGGAGCGGCCGGCGATTGATCGCGTGCAAGCGGGCGCGATCGCCAAGGCGTTCTTCGTCGGGCCGATCTGACGGACACGACCGACGATCCCGAGTTCTACATGCGCACGACCGTCGTGGACGTGGCGTCGGGCGCGGGCTCCGAGGCCTCTTCACGAGCTCCGACGCGCAGCCGCTCGTGCGCATCCGATGGGAAATCACGGAGAACGAGCTCCTCGCGCGCCTCTCCTACGAGCTCGTCAAGACACCGACTACAAAGGCGCGAAGCGCACGCCGAACGGACAGGTCGTCGCTGCGTACGCGATCCAGACGCACTTCGACATTCGCCGCGACTACAACCCGCACCACCGGCGAGGAGCTCAACGTCATCGTCGAAAACACACCGATCGCCCTTGGTACCAGCGCCAGTACATGCGCGTGGACTGGTCGAAGAACCTCATCACCGACGCCTACGACCTCGACACGCTCTCGCAGATCGGAATCTAGCGGCGGCGTCAAGTTCGATCCGATCGCCTACTACGTCAACGATCCCTGCCAGCCCCGACGCGCCCGTCTTCGACGCGGACGGCGGCTACCTCGACGTCACGAACAAGGCCTTCGCCGCGCCGCAAGATCATCCACGATCCCGATCTGGCGGCGACTTTCCGGCGTGCTAGCTGCGTCGGCGAATTCCCGATGACGAACTGCAACCCGAGCGAGATCACGCTGCGCCAAGCTTCCGCCGCGTCGTCGACTCACGACTACGAGCCGCTCGACTACGACGGCAACAAGATGGACATGTTCGGATTCTTCACGTCCGACCGCTACGGCTACGACCGCCGCTACGGCGTCGTCGACGACAAGTGGCACCGCTTCGCGTACGCGCTGGAACATCTTCGAGAAGTCGCACGCGCTGCCGATCGTCGCGTGCGGCACGACGCGACGACGCCCGTCGGCGCAGACGCCGCATCGCGATCGACGACGGCGACGGCACCGAGGACGAATGCGCGCGGTCGGCCGCGGATCGCGCTGCGACGAGTTCCGCGGCGAGTGCACGATCCCCATGCGCGATCGCAAGGTGAAGACCATCGCCTGGTACGTGAACGCGGCTTCCCCGAGGAGCTCTTCGCGGGCACGCAGAAGCACGCTCGACGGATGGAGCGAAGCGATCCGCGTCGCGCGTCGTCGCCGCCCGCCTCGCCGAGTGCCGCCGCACGAAGGACGCCGACTGCGAGAGCACAGATGGGTTGGCCGGCGCGCTGGGCCGACGATTTCTCGCCGCCGCTCGGTCCGCGGAGCGCCCGACGCAAGTGCCGAACATCTTCGTGCTCTGCCACAACCCGGTCGATCCGTCGCAAGGACGATCCGCTGCGGCGCCTGCGAGCGCCCGGCGGCAAGTCGCGCCGCGACTCGGCGACCTTCGTTACAACTTCATCAACCTCATCAACGCGCCGCAGGTCGCAGTCGCCGTGGGGCATCATGGTGGACGCGCGAGGATCCCGCTCACCGGCGAGAACATCGCCGGCAGCGTGAACCAGTGGGGCGCCGTGCTCGATCGCGCAGCGGCCGACGCTGGTCGATCTCATCGGCCTCATCAACGGCGAGATCGACCCGAACGACGCTACATCGACGGTCAGAACGTCACCGACTGGGTGCAAGGCGAACCGCCGCGGCGGCGAGGTGGATGCGCGGCACGGCGATGTCGGCCGAGGAGATCGCCTCGCGCATGAGCGCCTTCGACCCGAAGGCCCTTGCGCCGTCGCGTCTCGCGGAGCGGCGCGAAGCGAAGACAGCGTCGCGGCCGCCCGCTGCGCGCGCAAGACGCGCTGCAGGCGCTCGCTCGACGGCGGCAGGCTCGGGCCCGGCAACGGCGCGCTCGCCGCGCGGCTCGGTCGCTTCTGCACGGCACGGCGATCGAAGCGACATGGTGATCGCCCGATCATGGCGCAAGCCGCGGGCTTCGATCCGACGCAGCCGCTCTCCGCAGCAAGCGATCCAGCGCGCGCGTCGCCCTTCGGCCAGCATCGAATCCCGCCGTGCGCACGCGCCAGCGACGCCACGCGACACGTCTCGCGCGCTCGAAGCGGCACGGCTGCCGCGCTCGAGGCCACCGAGCCCGACAACCTGCTGGGTCTGGCGAAGTCGCGGCAACGCTATTTCCGGCGCGGACCCGAAGGACCCCGCCGGCCGTGCAGACGCGACGCGACGCAGGTCTACCTCTGGGCGCGCCAGCAATATTCGAACGGCGTGCTTCGCGCACGAGCTGGGCCACTCGATGGGCCTGCGCCACAACTTCGCAGCCACGTTCGACTCGCTCAACTACCGCCACGCAGTACTGGCAGCTCCGCACGAAGCAACGGCACGGTCACGACCGCCATGCGCCGGACGGGAACACCGACGGCACGAACTGCATCGGCCCGCGCTGGAAGGATCCGCATCACCCAGGCGGAGATCGACGGCAACATCGGCCGCTACGCGACGACGAGCGTGATGGACTACCCGGGCGACAAAATCACGATCAGCTGCTCCAAGGCAAATACGACCGCGCGGCGATGCGCTTCGGTTACGGCGGCGTCGTCGACGTCTGGAACCAGGGCGGCTCGAGCGTGAAGGGGAGCGGCGACGGCTCAGGCAGGTCGCGTACGAGCTGTCCGCCTTCGCGTCGACCCCGGACCTCTTCGGCGTCGATCGACTTTCCGCCGGTCGATCCGACGGCCGCGCTACATCCACATCCACTACAGCCAGTATCAGACACGAGTTCGGCTTGCTCGGGCAGTGCGCGGCGGATTCGTCCGACGGCAACATCTTCGGACAGAAGTGCAACGGCGCGCCGATGGACATCGTCGACTACCGCGACATGCAGGATTTCGCGCCCGATCCCGACGATCGCGTCGTTCGCTTCGGAATCACGCCGCACGCGGTGGACGCACAAGGACGCGTTCGCCGCGGCTACCTCTTCTCCTCCGACGAGTACGCCGACACCGGCAACGTGCCGTCGTTCACGTACGACGCGGGCGCCGACGCGTACGAGCAGATTCGCTTCCTCGAGGCGGCGTACGAGAACCGCTACATCCTCGACTCGTTCCGTCGCAACCGGACGGACGTTCAACTCCGACGCGGTGACCGAGCGCGTGCAAGAGCACTACCTCGACACCATCCAGAATGATCGCGAAGACGTTCGCGTTCGGCGCCGTGCTCGACGGCGACCCGACGCAGCCGACGTCGGACTTCCTCGACGACGGCAACTACGGTCCGCTCGCGATGGGCGCGACCGTCGCGCTCGACTTGTTCGCGCGCATCCTCACGCGTCCCGAGCCCGGAATGTACTGCGACGGGACGAGCGCCGACTGCGCGGCGTATCAACCCGATGGGCTCGACTACGATCTCTTCATGGTCGACCCGGCGCCGCCGCCGGGCACGCAGTACGACTTCCAGCTCCCGCTCGGGTCGCAAGGTCGCTACATCCACAACGACTTCGACTACTCGAAGGGTTACTGGTGGTCCGACTACCAGACGCAAGTCGGCGCGTACTACGACAAGATCTGGGCGACGTATTACTTGGCCGAAGCGTTCGACGACTTCATCTCGAACTCGAAGGACGACTTCACCGATGGTCGTTACAAGAACGTCAGCTTCGCGACGGTCTACCCGGAGCAAGTGCGGCGTCTCTTCGCGAACACGTTCACGAACGATTTCGACCTCGTACGCGCCGTGGGTCACGCCCACGCCGAACCCGAAGCAAACGCCCGTGGGCACGCTGCAATATCCGACGTGGCACGACGCGACCGGTCCCGGCACGCGTCCGTCGTCCGGCGAAGATCGTGGACCCGAACTACGGCTTCAACGAGCAGCTCTACGCGATGGTGTGGGGCTCGATTTATTTTCCGACGAACTGGTCGCAACGCGTGGATCGACGACGCGCGCATCGTCGCGCTCGCGGGCGAGCAGATGCTCGTGGCCCGCGAACGAGACGTACGCGTTCTACGATCCGAAGACGGGCATCACGTACAAGGCGCACACGAGCGGCACCGAGACGATCCTCGGCGACGTTCACCAGAAGGGCGTCGCCGCGCGCATGCTCGAGTGGGCGAACAAGCTCGTCTTCTACGCGTACGTCTGCCAGGTGAACTCGAGCGGCGGGCCCGTGCTCAACGCCGACGGGACGCCGAAGCTGATCCTCGACGGGCAGGGCCACGCGCAAATCGATCCGCAAGCGGGCACCTTCCCGACGACGCTCGAGAAGTTCGTCGACAACATCGACATCATGCGGCAGCTCACGGCGACGTTCAATCGCCCGCTCGACGACGGGAACCTTCCGCAGCCCTGAGCGCGTGCTGAAGATCGACGAAACCAGAACGCCGACGGGCGAGCTCTCGAGCGTCTTTCTACGCATCGACGACGACGCGTTGTCGCTCGTCGACGAGCGCGGATCATTCGCGCTTCCAAGCGGCGCGCTCGAGGTCGTCATGCGCCGCTACGGCGCGCCGTTCGACGACTCGGACTCGCGGCGCCTCACGCGCATCGCATCGCTCGTTCTCGGTCATGGCCACGCGCTGCATCACGTTCGTCACCTCGCGCCGTTCGACGTCATCGCCCGCGACTGGCTCGTCTACGAGCACCCCGATCGCGAGCGCGTGTGCGTGCTCGCTTGTGACGCGGCTCGCGCGCTAACCCACCTCGCGCGCGTTGGCATAGACTGAACGCGTGCGCGCATTCTTTCTTTTGATGTGTGTCGCGTGTGGGAGCACGAGCGGCGCGTCCGATGCGTCCACCGACGCGACTTCGAACGACGTCGTGGACGCGGCGCCCGAAACATCGACGGATGCGACCAGCGACGTGCAGAAGCCGACGGGCAACATCGTCCGGCTCGTGTCGGCGAACATCACGAGCGGCACGCAGCAGTCGTACGAGGATCCGGGTATTCGCATCTTCCAGGGCCTTCATCCCGACGTCGTGATGGTTCAGGAGTTCAACTACGCCTCGGGTCAGCGCGCGCTCGTCGACACGGCGTTCGGCACGGAGTTTTCGTATTTCGTGGAGCCCTCCGGCAACATTCCGAACGGCATCATCAGCCGCTTTCCGATCACGAGCTCGGGCACGTGGGTCGACGCGAGCGTGAGCGATCGCGGGTTCGCGTGGGCGGTGATCGACATCCCGGGAGCGACCGACTTGTTCGCGGTGAGCGTCCACCTCCTCACGACGGGGACGTTGCAGCGCGACACCGAAGCGCAAGCGCTCGTCTCCCTCATTCAAGCCAACATTCCGCAGGGCGACTACCTCGTCATCGGCGGCGATCTCAACACGGACGCGACGAACGAGCCTGCGCTGGCCGATCTCGGCGCGCTCGTCGTCGTCGCGCCGCCGTATCCCGCCGATCAAAACGCGAACACGTTCACGAGCACGAACCGCAATCGCCCGCACGACTGGGTGCTCGCCGGACAAGGTCTCGAGACGCACGCCGTCGATACGTGGGTCGGGAGCTCGATTTATTCCGCAGGTCTCGTCTTCGACAGTCGCGTCTACACGCCGCTCTCGGAGGTCGCACCCGTCCTCGTGACCGACTCCGCCGAGCCCGGCATGCAGCACATGGCCGTCGTCCGCGATTTTTCTTTCTGAGTGGTTCCGCTATCGTTCGATGATGGGCTCCAAGCTTTTCATCGCTCTGTTCATTGGCGCATGCAGCTCGTCGGGACCGGCGACGAATCCGCAAAATGGTCCGCCCGCGGGCAACCCCGACGGCCACGATTCGATCCCGCAGGAAGCACAAGCCGAAGACGTGTCGAATCCGACGACCGTGATCGGCACGGGCACGGCTTCGAGTTGCACGGGGGATGCATTCGTCGCGGCTGTCGCGGCGGGCGGCGTCATCACGTTCAACTGCGGCTCCGACCCGACGACGATCGTGCTCACGCAAACGGCGAAGGTCTTCAACGACAAAGGCACCAAGCTCGTCATCGATGGCGGCGGCAAGATCACGCTGAGCGGCGGCGGCAAGATCCGCATCCTCTACATGAGCACGTGCGATCAAGCGCAGGTCTACCCGCCGGGTCCTGGCGACTGCAACACGAACCCCGGCGTTCAGCTCGTCGTTCAGAACATCACGTTCGTCGACGGCAACGCGACGGGCATCCCCGAAGGCAGCAACAACGGCGCCGGTGGCGGCGCGATTCACGCGCAAGGTGGCAGCCTCAAAGTCGTCAACGCGCGCTTCTTCAACAACATATGCGATCCGCTCGGCTCGGATCTCGGTGGCGGCGCGATTCGCAAGCTCGATTATCTCGTCGCGTCCGGCGCCGGCCCCGCGCGTCCGGTTTGGATCGTGAACAGCACGTTCGGCGCGGCCAACATGGGCAACTCGTGCGCCAACGGCGGCGCGCTGAGCAGCATCGGCGTGTCGTGGAACATCATCAACAGTTGGTTCTCGAGCAACACCGCCGTCGGTCACGGCGCCAACAGCGGACAAGGCGGCAATGGCGGCGCGATCTACAACGACGGCAACGAGATCGTGCTCAACGTCAATGGCAGCTTGATCGAGAACAACGTCGCGAACGAAGGTGGCAGTGCGGTCTTCTTCGTCAGCAACGATCAATCCGGATCGATCACCATCACCGACTCGACGACGCGCAACAACCCGCGCGGCACCTTCGAGACGCCCGACCTGCCCGGCTTCTACGTGATCGCGAAGCAACCTGCGACGATCGTGAGCTCCCAGATCTTGCGCTGATCTTGGTCTGCGATTTTTCTCTCTGACCGTGACGATCTGCAAGACGTGATCGTCATCCGCGTTTGCCGTCGATGCGCGGCGTCGCGAGGATCGGCGCAAACGCGAACAAGTAGATCGCGAACGCAGCGCTCCAAAGCGTTCCGCCGACGATGAGAGCTGCGCGATACCACTCGACGTGAACGAGCGGAACGACGACGCGCGCGATCGCGCCGAGCGTGACGAGCGCGAACGCGACGACGATGGACTTGGGTGCGCGAAGGAGACGTCCCGTGTGCCCGAGCGCGACGCGCACCATCATGCCGAGCGTGAGCGAGCCCATCGCGCCCGCGGTCAGCGCGTGGGTGGCGAGCGACGGGAGAGCGCGCGGGTCGAGCAGCGCGGCGCCGCGAAGGATCAGACCGAAGGGGATCCACAAGTAGCCAGCGTGGAGAATGAAGAGCATCGGCTCTCGAAGCGAGTGCCGCGCGCCCCACGTGCGCGCGCGCAGCAACGCCAGAACGGCGACCACGCACGACAGCACGGCCGCGACCCGATTGTCCGGCGATGCCACGTCGAACGCGGTGAGCAGCGCCATCGCGGCGATCGTCGACGCGTCGAGCACGGGCGAAGAACGGATGTTCGCAACTTGCGTTGCGTTACGCGTGAACATCGGAAAGACGCGCCCTGCCATGATCAGCATCACGAGGACGACGATGTCGATCGCCGCGATGCGCGCGGCGCGTCCAACGCCTGGGCGAACGCCGAGCGCTTCGAGGTGAATCGCGACGTTCGAAACGAAGAGCGCGACGAGGACGGCGAGCATCACGAAGTTGCGGCGGTTCTTCGCGCGGACGAGCGGTCGCGCGAGCGCGAAGACGAGTGCGGGAAGAAACGCCAAGTCGAGGACCGCCGGCACGACGCGCGGAAATGCGGACGCGAACGTCACGGCGACGCGCCCCGCGATCCACAGAGCAGAAAGCGCCGCGAGCGGAGCGCCCACGAGCGTCTCGCGGTGCGTCCAGTTGCCAACGGCGGTGAGCAAGAACCCCGCGAGCACGGCCACGGCGAAACCGAACACCATCTCGTGCGCGTGCCACGTCACGGGATCGAAGTACGCGCCTACTCGGACCGCGCCGAAAAATACGAACAACCAGAGCGGCACCATCGAGCAAGCGAGCGCCGCGGCGAAGAGAAAAAACGGGCGAAACCCTTTGGCGAGCAGCGCGAGCGGCGGGCGCGTTCCGGAGTCCGGAATGTCGTCGTGAAGCGGAAGAGACGAGCGCATCGACGCTCCTCGCTTAGCACGACGGTGCTACGTTCATCTTGCGATGATGCGATGGGGGATCGTCACCTTGGGGCTCGGCGCGTGCTCGTTGATGACCGATCTCGATTCGCTGAAAGGCGATGCGGCTGTCGTCGATGCGAGCAACGACGCGCTCGCGGATGCGAGCGACGGCGCGACCGGTGACGCAGCGAGCGACGCGAAGCCAGTCGGCTCGTACCTCGCGGAGGTCACCGCGGACTTTCCATCGTCGTGGTGGCGACTCGGCGAGAACAACGTCATCCTGCCGGCCTACGACGAGAACGGCGACTTCGCGCCGGGCGCGTATCGCGACGCGGGCGTCACGCTCGGCGTGAAAGGCGCGCTCTCGAAGGACGGAAACACGGCCGCGAAGCTCGACGGCTTGACCGGCGCGGTGATCTTTTCGGGATCGATCTACGACGAAGAGGGCTTGGGCGAGTTTGCAGCCGAGATGTGGGTCGCACCGACGAGCGCGAGCGCATCCAACCAACGTTTGATCTCGCATCTCACGGCATCGAACGCGGACGGTTGGATGCTCTTTCTCGACGGCTCGCTCGTGCCGACCTTCGAGCGCATCAAGAGCGGAACGGTCGTCGGCAACGTCGTCGGGACGCAGGCTCTCGCGACCGGCAAGTTCACGCACCTCGTCGTGACGGGCGATGGCGCGCAGCTCCTTCTTTACGTCAACGGCGCGCTCGCGGCTGCGGGTGCGACGCAAGGGTCGATCACGCAGACGTCTGCGCCGAACCTCGTCCTCGGCGCGTCGAGCGATCTAACGAACGAATACTTCGCCGGCACGCTCGACGAAGTCGCGCTGTATTCACACCTGCTGACGGCCGCGCGCGTCCTCGCGCACTACCAGGCCGGGACGCAATGAGGCGTTACGGGAGATTCGTAATCTGTTTGGGAGTGGGATTGCACACTCCCGATCCGCACGTCTGATCGCCGCTGTTCGTTGCGTTCGGAAGGTGCGCGAGGCTCGCTTCGTCGTTGCCTCCCCACGCCATCACCTTGCCATCCTTCGTGAGCGCCATCGCGAAGCCGTAGCCTGCGGAGATCTTCGCAGCGTTGCCGATCGTCTTCGTCGGAGCGACGCAGGCGTTTCCACCGACCTGGCATGCCGACCCGTTGATCGTGCCGATGCCGAGCTGGCCCGCAGAGTTGGCGCCCCATGCCCAGACGTTCGCGCTGCCATCGATGCCGAGCACGTATCCGACGCTTTGCGAGAGCGTGACGAGCTCGGCGGTGCCTGCATCCGCACCCGCGAGACCCGCGACGGGAACCGGAGCGGCGGCGTTAGCAGGCGAGGTCGCGCCGAGCATGTTGAAGCCGTTTCCGCCCCAACCCATCACGCCGGTCGAGCCGATGCCGAGACTCGAGGTTGGTCCAACGGAGATCGATGTGACGCCGGAGATCCCCGCCACGGCCGTAGGCGTCGGATTGCAATAACCCGTGTACGTGCCGTCGTTGCACGTCACGTCGCCGAGGAAGCTGCCACCGTGACCGAGCTCGTTGTTCAGATTTCCGCCCCAGCACCATACGGTCTTGTCGCTGCGCAAAGCGCACGCGTGTTGTCGCGCGGCGGCGTCGTCGGAGATCTCCACGTCCGTCACGTCGGCGGCGTTGAACGAGACTTGAGAAGGCGTCGTGACGGGCGTCGCCGAGTGCGTCGTGCCGACCTCGGACCATTGGTTGGCGCCCCAGCAAAAGACTTCGTTCGACAGCGTGCGAACGCATGCGCTGTTCTGGCCGCACGTCACCTTCGCGCCCTTCTTTCCGACGGGGAGCGTGATCGCCGCGGGCGCTGCCGCGTACGGAATGGCGAGCGGGCGCGCGAGCTGGCCCGTTGCGTTCTGACCCCAGCAAAGCACGGTGCCGTCGTTGCGGACGGCGCAACCAAAGTCGACGCCGAGCGACAGTTGAACGACGCTATCGAGGCCCTGCACGATCGTCGGCGTCGCGCGACACTTGGAGATGCCGCACGTGTCGTCGGCGTTCGAGGGATCGGTGCCCGTTTGGCCGACGGTGTTGAAGCCCCAGCACGCGACGCGTTGGTCGCGGAAAAGCGCGCAGCCATGGTTCGCGCCCGCGGCGACGTCGGTCACGTCGTTGCCGCATTGGCCCGCAGTGCATTGGAAACCCGTCCCGCACGCGTGCCCGCACGTGCCGCAGTTCTTGGCGTCCGTCTGCAGATCGACGCACTGCACGCCGCATGTCGAGCCGTCGCACGACCCTGCGTCGACCGCGGCGTCGACGACGTATGTGTCAGTCGTCGCATCGGCGCCGCCATCGACGGTTTGGTTGTCGCCGACGCACGCCATGATGAAGAGAAGAGCGAGAGTCCACGTTGAGCGCATCATGCGCAGACTAACCGAAAGGTCGCTTCTTCACAGCGAGCAGGACGCGCCGACGCTGCAGCAGTACGCGCCGCAGTTGAGCGTGCAGCTCGGGTCGCGCGGCTCGACGTGTAGTGAACGCGTTCGAGCGGTCTTGCGCGGGCAGCGCGCCGACCTTCGGTGCCAGATCCGGGTCCGACCCACGGCCACGGCTTGCCGGCTCGGCCACCAGCCGGGCCTCTTCGCGTAGTAGAGCGACGCCGGGAGGGTCTGCGTCGAGGCAGGGAGATTTCGCCGTGAGCGGCGAGGCGTTCCACATACCTTCTTGCTTGACCGTGTCGAAGTTGCCGGTGCAGCCAGCGCGCTCGTCCACGACACCGTCGTCTGTGTCGACGAGAAGATCGCGAGCGTCCGTCGGTCGACGTGTACGCGTTCGACGTCGCGGCGGGCTGCCCTTGCCCGTGCTCGTCGTGCCGAGATCCGCGGGCAGACCGAGGCTCGACGTCGCCGTGCTCCCGAGCACGTTGCCGATGACGGTCATCTTCAAGATCCGGAGCGTCGAACTGCAGAGCACGCCGACGTTGGCGTATTGCGGCGCGAACGGCTGGCTCCAGATGATCGCCGACGTCGCCTGATTCGCGATGCTCGGCGACCACTGGCTCGACGCGTAGTTGCGGAAGATACGTGAGGTAGCCGGCGTTGCCGTGCGTCGTCGACGCGCCCATGTGCGGCGCCCAGTTGCCCTCCATGAGCTCCATGTGCGGAAACGCGCAGTGGCAGTCGATGTTCACCTCTTGAAAGCCGTCGTCGTTGTTGCCGTCGCACGACCACGAGTTGTCCGCGTAGTTGTAGCCGACGACGTTGCCGCCGCCCGAGATGTTGAACAGGATCGGCTTGTTCATGAAGCGCGCGATGTTGTTCTCGACGAGGTTGTCGGCGGCGCCGCACGCGAGGACGATGCCGTAGTTGTCCTGCGCCGAAGCCGTAGCTGTACGAGTTGTGAAAGTGGCTGTCGCGAACCACGCAGCGATACGTCCCCGCGAGCCGGATGGGCATGCCCGAGGTCGTGCCGTCGACCTGCACGTCCTTCACCCAGCTGTACGCGGCGTTCGAGACGTCGATGCCGCCCGCGTTCTGACCGGGATACCCGCCGGGTCGACCGCCTTGCACGAGCACGCTCTCGATGCCGGCCCATTTCGTCGGCGCCGTTCCGATTCGTGAGATGCGCGCGCTCTGCGCTTTCTTGAACGTCCAGTGGAGCGGCGTCGTCAACGTGAGGACGCTCCCCGCGACCGAAGCGATCTCGACGCGCTCGCTCACGCCATAGTTGGCGACGCGCTTGAAGATGGTCGTGCAATCGCCCTCGCTGACCTCGGCTTCGTCGAGCTGATCGACGAGCGCGAGATCGCCCGCGGCAAAACCGCTCGCGGTCGCGACCGTGATCGTGGTCGTCTCCTTCATCGCGTCTTGTGCGAGGAGCGGCTTCGCATTCGCGTCGAATGCGCTGTCGTAGCAGACCGTGTCCTGCATCGTGCCGATCGCGATCGACGGGGCCGCCGTTCGTGCTGACGATCACCGTGCCCGTCGCCGCGTCGGAGCCCGCGCCGCGAAGCACCACGCCGCTCGGCACGGTGAGCGTCGCCGAGATCGTGTACGTGCCCGCCGCGAGCGCGACGACCTGGTTCTTGCCCTTGCAACCGTCGAGCGCGGACTGGATCGCTTGCGTCGCGTTGCCGCCCTGCGCGGGCACCGTCGCGCACGTCGTCGTGCGCACCGGGAGCCCGTCGGGGCCGAGCGGATTGCCGGTTGGCGTGTCCGCGAGGATGCCGGGGTTCCACGTTGTCGTGTAATCCGGATTGAGCAAGCCGGTCGGGACGACGTTGCAAGGTCCGTCGCAGCTCGTGCTCGCGTCGGGCGGCGCGGAGTCCGTTCCGTTCGTTGCGTCCGCGCCCGCATCCGTCGCGCTGTTTCCGTTTCCGCACGCGCAGAGGAGCGCGGCGCACCCCACGGTCCAAGCGAGCTTCCCCATCCGAGGAGCATACCAGCGTGCACGGCCGCGTAGCGCGTTGCGCGCTTCCATCGAGGAATGCGGCGGTTGGCGCGTGGGTAGATCTCGCCATGAGGATTCTCTACGGCGTCACCGGATGCGGCCTCGGTCACACGATGCGCGCGCGCACGCTCGCACATCATCTCATCGCACACGGACACGACGTGAAGCTCGCCGCCTCCGGTCGCGCGGTTGGCATCTTGCGTTCTCATGGGCTCGATGTCGTCGCCATCGACGGCATGGCGATGCGGTACGAGCGCGGCGAGGTGAGGCGCGCACGCACCGTCGCCGATCTCGTTCGCATGGCGCCGCGCGCGATCGTGCGCAACGCGCGCGTCGCGCTCGATTTGAGCTTCGTGCCCGATGTCGTCGTCACGGATTTCGATTCGTTCACGCACACCGTCGGTAAGCTTCTCGGCGTACCCATCATCAGCGTCGATCATCAACACGTCTTCGACCGCTTCGTTCACCCGCGTGACGTGGTCGCACGCTTGTCGTCTGACGCGCCGATACGCGCATTCGTGTCGGCGAAGACTGCGAAGTGCGACGCGTACGTCGTGACGTCGTTCTTCTTTCCACGAGAGCGCGCGCGAAACACGACACCGACGACGCTCGTCGGACCCATCGTGCGCCCCGAGGTGGAGCGTGCGAGGCCGACATCCGGCGATCACGTGCTCGTGTATCAAACCACGTCGAGCGATCCGCGCTTGATCGATGCGCTCCGCGCGGTGCGGAGCGCGCGCTTCGTCGTGTACGGTCTCGGGCGGAGTGAGACGCTCGGCAACGTCACGCTTCGCGCGTTCGACGAAGCGAGCTTCGTTCGCGACCTCGCGAGCGCGCGCGCCGTCGTCGCCAATGGCGGGTTCACGGCGCTGTCCGAAGCGCTCGTGCTCGGCAAGCCCGTCTTGAGCGTTCCCGTGAAGCGTCAGCCGGAGCAAGAGCTCAACGCGGCGTGGCTCGAAGCGCTCGGCGTCGGCGTGAGCGAGCCAGCGATTTCGTCACGCGCCCTCGAACGATTCCTCGCGCGTCTCTCCTCGTTTCGAAGCGTGCAAGATGCACGCATTCGCTCCGGCACGCGCGACACGTGCGACGCGGTGGATCGCGCGCTCGCGCGCGCCGCACGGAGGGCCGCATGACGCCCTACGACGTGAGCACGTTCGAGGATTTCTGGCCGCACTACGTGAGGCTCCACACGCGCGCCGAGACGCAGTGGCTTCACGCGCTTGCGTCGACAGCGTGCATCGGACTCGTGACGGCAGGCCTCGTCACGCGAAACCCGATCTTCTTCGTCGCCGCGCCGCTCGCCGACTACGTCATCGCCCAAGCGAGCCATCGTCTGTTCGAAGAGAATCGCACGACGCCGTGGAAAAGGCAGACCTGGCACACGCGCGCGGAGCTTCGCATGCTTCGCCTCGTCGTGACCGGGCGGATGCGCGCCGAGGTCGCGCGACATGCTGCGTGAGCTCGCGACGCTCGCGCGTTCGATGCTCGCGAGTGGCGCAGCGACGCTCACCGATCTCGGCGTCCTCGCGCTCCTCGCGTCCGTGCTTCATCTCGGGCCGCGCGTCGCGAGCGTCCCGGCGCTCGTGGTCGCGGGCGTCGTGAACTTCGTCGCGAATCGTCGCTTTGCGTTCGGCGTGCGCGGTGGCGACGTGAAACGCCACGCGATGATGTTCGCGGCGGTGCAAGCCGTGACCATCGCTCTCAACGCAATCGCGTTCGATGTCGCGATGCGCGCGATCGGTTCGACGCCGTATTATTGGGCGGTTCGTCTCGTCGTGAGCAACGTGGTGTATCTCGCGTGGAGCTTCCCCATGTTCCGGCGGATCTTCCGCGGCGAGCTTTCGCTCGACGCAGCATGATGACGCTCAATCCGTCGACGCATCACCGCACGCGCCCGCGTCCATCGAGGCGATCCACGCGCTCACCGTCGCGACGCCCGCCTCGTCGACCGCGTTCGTGCACTCGGGTGGCATGCCGTACGAGTCGCGCCGGTTCATGCGCGCGACGATTCCGCTCGCGTCGGGATCCCCCGGAACGAGCGCGTACGCGACATCGGGTGGAACGAGGTGTTTCATCACGAGGCACGTGGCTGTCTTGTTGACGGGCGTATTGCTCGCATCCACGTCGCTCACGGACAATCGCAGTCTCATGTTCGTTTGTTTTTGCAACGTCGGTGATGCGTAATCGCCGTTGTGACAGTGACCGCAATTGCCGTGCAGATAACCGAGCGCCTCTCGCGTGACGCCCGCGCCTGGGACGTCGAAAGGCGCGTTCGAAGGCGCGTTCGTGAGCTTGTTTTGCCCGGCGAGGCTCGTGAGCGTTCCGTCGCCGTCGCTCGCGCCAAGCTGCAACGCGGAGACGCCGATGAGGACGTCGCGCACGTTCGCGTGGCACGCGTTGCAATCTTGTTGTGATGGAATTTCATGGCCCGTTCCGAGCGCGTTCGCGCCGCCGTCGACCGAAGCGATGGCGTCGGTTCCGTCGCTCGTCCACGCATACGCGACTTCCCACCATTGCGCGTCGCTCACCTTCCAGAGAAGACGCGTCTCGACGACGACCGATCCGACGTCGAACTCCTTCCACACTTTCGTGCCGACGGGGAACGCCCAATTGTCCATGTCGCTCGTGTCGATTCGAGCGTTCGGCGGCAATAGCAAGTAGCGTTTCTTCTCGGCGCCATCGGACCAAAGCGGATGACGCGGGGTATATTCGATGATTCCCGGCGCGAGCGTGCGGCTCGCGAAATCGGAGTAGAGGCCCGTGTCAGCCAAGTGGAGTGGGCCGGTGACGACGTCCGCCGATGCGTCGCTCGCGCCCGCTTCGTACACCTTTCCGTCCGTCACCGTCGCATCCGGTGGCTGCGCGTCGGTGGCGATGATGATGTCATCACCACACGACACGGCCGCGACGCTCACCAGCAGCGCGGCGAGAACGCCGACCTTCGCGCGCGACATGCCTTCGAATTCTATCAGGCGCGCGTTACGGTAGGGCAATGTTCGACTCCGCGGATCTCGGCCACAAGATCGACAAGCTCACGTACCGCCACGAAGTGCCGCATCTTCGCGAGGCGCTCCTCAACGCGCAATACGACCTCAAACAAGCCGGGCACTTTCCGGTCGTCGTCGTCATCGCGGGCGTCGAAGGCGCAGGCAAGAGCGAGACGGTCAACCTCCTTCACGAGTGGATGGACCCGCGCCACCTCCACGCGGTCACGTTCGACAAACCCACCGACGACGAAACGCTCGCGCCCGCGCATGTGGCGCTATTGGCGCGCGCTCCCGCCGAAAGGAAAAATCGGGATCCTCTTCGGCGCGTGGCACACGGAGCCCGTCCTCTCGCGTGTCTTTCGCAAGATCACGAACTCCGAGTTCGAGAAGCGCATCGCCGAGATCATGCGCTTCGAGCAGATGCTCGCGGACGAAGGCACGCTCCTCTTGAAGTTCTGGTTTCACCTCACGAAGAAGCAGCAGAAGAAACGGCTGAACGCGCTCGAGAAGAATCCCGCGACGCGCTGGCGCGTGACGAAGCGCGATTGGAGATACTTCGACCGCTTCGACGCGTTCGAAAAAACCGCCGTGCAGCTCACGCGGCAAACGAGCACGGGTGAAGCGCCGTGGATCGTCGTCGCGGGCGCCGATGCGCCCTATCGCAACTTGATGGTGGGTCGCACGCTGCTCGCCGCGATGCGCGAGCGCCTCGGCGAAAAACCAATCACGCGCCTGCCCGACAAGAACCCGCCGCTCCTTCCCGCGGTCGATCACCTGACGGTGCTGCGCGCGCTCGATCTCGATCAATCGATGACGCCGGAGCAATACGGAGAGGCGCTCGAGAAATGGCAGGGACGACTCTCGAAGCTCGTGCGCGACGCGAAGTTCGGCAAGAGCGGGCTCGTCGTCGTGTTCGAAGGCAACGACGCAGCGGGGAAGGGCGGCGCGATCCGCCGGCTCACGCAAGCGCTCGACGCGCGCATGTACAGCGGTCATCCGATCGCCGCGCCGACGGAGGAAGAGCGCGCGCAGCCGTATTTGTGGCGCTTCTGGCGACGCTCCCGAGGCTCGGTCGCATCGGCGATCTTCGATCGATCGTGGTACGGGCGCGTGCTCGTCGAGCGCGTCGAAGGATTCTGCAGAGAGCCCGACTGGATGCGCGCGTACGGCGAGATCAACGACTTCGAGGCGAGCTCGTCGAGCATGGCCTCGTCGTGACGAAGTTCTGGCTCGCGATCTCCAAAGAGGAGCAGCTCAAACGATTTCAGCGAGCGCGAGAAGACGAGCTTCAAGCGCTTCAAGATCACCGACGACGACTGGCGCAACCGCAAGAAGTGGGATGCTTACGAAGGCGCCGTGTGCGACATGGTCGATCGCACGAGCACCGAGTACGCGAGGTGGACGCTCGTCGAGGCGAACAACAAGCTCTATGCCCGCATCAAGGTGCTGCGCACCACGTGCAAAGCAATCGAAGAGCAGTTCGACAAGATGCCGTGACCGGTTGAGGCTACAATGCACCGATGCGGCATCGGATGTTGTTTGGGGCGTCGCTGGTCGTCGCGGCCGCATGCGCCGTCGGGCGAAACGCCGACGATTCGACGACGGTAGACGGCGGCGGATTGGACGGAAGCATCACGGGCGACGCGACGACGAAGCCCGATGCGAACGGCGGCGGCGACGGCGCGACGACGTGCACCTCGCCGAATACGATGTGCGCCGACGCGGGATGCGTCGACACGACGACGAACGCGAATCACTGCGGGAGCTGCACGAACGACTGCAAGACCGCGGACGCCGGCTCGCTCGTGCAAAACAGCAACGACAATCCCGACGCGGGCATCCCGAATTTCACCATCGAAGCCGGCGTGCCGTGGAGCCTCGGCACCGCGTCGTGCGCGAAGAGCGCGTGCGGCATCGACTGTCCGCAAGGCCTCACGCTCTGCAGCGACGACATTTGCTACGACACGCAGAACTTCCACGAGCACTGCGGTGACTGCAACACCACGTGCGCCGCGGGTGAGTACTGCGCAGGAGGACACTGCTGCGCGTCGGGCTCCGAGTATTGCAACGGCGCGTGCACCGACGTGCTCTCGAACAGCGCGAACTGCGGCGCATGCGGAAAGACGTGCACGAACCAGCAATCGTGCTCGAACGGCACGTGCGTCAACTGCACGAACACGAACTACGCGACGAGCGCGACCGCGACATCGTCGGGCGGCGGCGTGACGACGTACGGCCCGCAAAACGCGAACGACGGCAAGCTCGAGACGAGCCAGTGCAGCCCGTACTCTTGGCTCAACACGGGCGGCGGCAGCACGACCGAGTGGATTCAATACACGTGGTCGAGCTCGCACACGATCACGAAGGTCCACATGGACACGAGCGCGTCCGCGAACGACTCATGCAGCCTCTCGCCGTACACCGTCACGGGCGCGCAGATTCAATGGTGGAACGGTTCGTCGTGGGTCACCGACGGCACCGTCTCCGGTCAAACGAACGACTGGGACTACACGTTCACGTCGCCCGTCACGACGACCGAGATTCGTCTCTATAGCGTCCGCTCGCAGAGTGGTTACAACGCCTTCATCTTCGAGTGGCAAGCGTTCGGTTGCAACTAACCGCGGATCAACATTTCTCACCGCGATGCCGGCGCGCCGGCGCATCGCGGTCGAGATGGGCTTGCTCGTCGTGCTCGTCTTCGGCGGGGGCTTCGCGACGTCCGCGATCGCAGCCGTGATCCTCGCGACGGTCGAGCTCGCGATCGCGACCGCGCTCGTGCGACCGTGGTCGCCGCGTCATGGCGGCGTGCTCGCGCGCGCTGCGACCGCGCTCGTGATCGCGTTTGCGGTGGTCGCGCCCGCGATCGTCGAGCGCCCTAGCATCGCGGGGCAAGCGCGCAGGCTCGGGATCGGAACCGCGGTCTCCGCGCGCCAAGAGGGAGACCCGCCGCTCGAGGGCGGCATCGTCCTCGTGAAGAGCGTGGAGGAGCACGCGCCCGCGGACGGCGTGCTGCGCGCCGGCGATCGCATCGTCGCGCTCGACGGAAAACCGCTCGATCGCACGGACCCCGCGTCGGACCTCGCGCAGCGCACGCACGGTGGCGATCTCCCCGAGGACACGCACGTCACGGTCCTTCGCGATCACACCCGAGAGGAGCTCCCCGTTCGCATCCCGAAGGTTCACGCGCGGCGCGACTTCGGCCGCGCGCTCAACGCCGTGCGCGATGCGTCCGCGCGGCACATCGTCGCCTTCGCCGCGGTGCGCGGCGCGCTCCTCATTCTCCTTCTCGTCGTCATGTTGCGCGCGGATGGTCAGTCGCTCGAGGTGCTCGGGATCTTCAAACGAGGCGCGCTGCGCGAAGTGCTCGCGTCGTCGTGGATCACCATCGGCGCGTTCGCCGTCACCGTCATCGTCGCGATCCCCGCCGGCCTCATCGCGATGGCCGCGGGGATCTTGCAACGCGAGAGCGCGCAGCGCACCGAGACGCTACAAACGATCGCATCGCAAGGATCGATCGCCGAGTTCGCGCTCGCCGCCGTCGTCGCCGCGACGTTCGAAGAGATCGCGTTCCGCGGATTTCTCACGCCGCGTATGCGCACGCTCGTCGGATCGTGGCCGCTCGCGGTCGGCCTCGTCAGCATCGTCTTCGGTCTCGGTCACATCTACGAAGGCGCGATCGCCACCGTGCAGACGGCGTGTCTCGGCGCGTACTTCGCGGCGATGATGCTCGTCCGTCGCAGGCTCATCGGCCCCGCGCTCGCGCACGCCGCGTTCAACACGATCATGCTCGTGTTCATTCGCGTCGTGACCTCCACGAACGTGATCGAGCGACTGCGCGAAGCCGCCGCCCACGCACACTAACGTGCAAACCGATCCCAATCTTCGGGGAGCGTCGTCCCGAGCATTTTCTCCGCGGCTGCGCGATCCAAAATCGCGAACGTGAAATCGCCGACGAACGCTTCCGCGTCGTCCTGCATGATGCTCGCGCGCGCTTGCACGATGCGCCGCGCGTCGCGCACGATCGTTCCGCGTCCGACGAGCGGCACGCCGATGCGAACCGGTTTGACGAGCTTGCACGTCATCTGCGCGGTGAACCCGAATTTCCCGAGCAGCCCGATCACCGCCCACGCCGCGATCTCGTCCGCGAGCGTCGCGACGAGCCCGCCGTGCATGATGCCGGGCGGCCCCTGGTATGTCTCGGTCGGCGTGAAGCGCGTCACGACCTCGGATTCTTCGACGTCGAACGCGAGATGAAATCCGATCGGATGATCCGGCCCGCAGCCGAAGCAAGGTTGTCCGGGACCGAAGATGTGTCCGTCCATGTGCCGCGACATGGCGGGAATATGCGCGGGACGGACGAGGTTGGGAAGCGGGATGAAACTTCGGTGCTTGCTTCTGATCGCGCTGTGCGTGGGTCTCTTCGGATGTGATCACGCGACGAAGCTTGCCGCCGAGCACGAGCTCTCCGCGGGCCGCGTCGTCACGCTCGTCCCGAGCGTCCTCGAGCTCCGCTACGCGCGAAACGACGACGTCGCATTCAGCGCGCTTTCGAGCTGGGACCTGCCGCACAAGTCGACCGTGCTCCTCGCCATTTCGCTCCTCGTCCTCGCGCTCACGGCGGTCATGTGGATTCGCCACCGGCGCGTCTCGCCGGATCGGTGGAACCTCGGAGACTTCGGCTTCGCCTCGATCCTCGCGGGCGCGCTCGGCAACGTGCTCGATCGCGTCACGCACGGCTACGTCGTCGACTTCATCCACCTCTCGCATTGGCCCGTCTTCAACGTCGCGGACGCCTGCATCGTCATTGGTCTCTTCGCGCTCGGCTTCTCGCGCTCCAAGGCTCGCGCCGCGCCCGCGTAGGTGATAAGCCCGCGCTCATGACGCAGTCCATTTTCATCACGGGCGCAGCATCGGGAATCGGAAAGGCGACGGCGAAGCTCTTCGCGGAGCGTGGCTGGCTCGTCGGAATCTACGACGTCGATGACGCGGGGCTCGTCGCGCTCGAAAACGAAGTCGGCAAGAACCAATGCGTGCGCGGCAAGCTCGACGTGACGAGCGAGTCCGCGTGGCGCGCGGCGGTCGCGCACTTCGGGGAGAAGACCGGCGGCTCGATGAACGTGCTCTTCAACTGCGCGGGCATCTTGCGCATGGGTTGCTTCGAAGATCTGCCGCCCGCCGAGTCGCTCGCGCAAATTCAGATCAACGTGATGGGCGTCGTCTACGGCATCTATGCGTCGCTGCCGCTGCTCGAAAAAGCGGCGCCCGACGCGATGATCCTCAACATGTCGAGCGCGTCGGCCATCTACGGCACGCCGGAGCTCGCCGTGTATTCTGCATCCAAATTCGCGGTGCGCGCGCTCACCGAGGCGCTCGACCTCGAGTTCCGCAAGAAGAAGGTGCGCGTCGCCGACATCATGCCGAGCTACGTCGCGACGCCGATGGTCTCGAACCAAACGCACCGCGCGAAGACGCTGAAGACGATGGGCGTGAAGCTCAAGGCCGAGGACATCGCGGCATGCGCGTGGCGCGCGGTGAACGGAAAGAAAATCGTCCACCACCTGCCGCGCACCGACTTGAAGCTCTTCGTGCGCCTCGCAGGATTTCAGAGCGTCGCGCGCCCGATGATGAAAATGTTTTCACGGATGTGAGCCATGGCGCACCACGAAAAAAAAGAAGAGAAAAAGAAAGAGAAAGACTGGAGCCAGCTCATCTTCGTTCCGATCGTGGCCGGCGTGCTCGCCGGTCCGCTCATCGGCCTTTGGGAAGAGTGCGGGACGCACGTCTACGGAACGACGCCGACGGACCTCGTCTCCGTGCAGCTGCTCGATTCTTCGCCGAAGCAAATCGGGCACGCGCTGCGTGAGACCTCGGTCTACGACACGTACGTCGTCGCCAAATTCAAGAAGAGCGCGGGAGGCCCGTACAAGTCCGTCACGTTCCGGTGGTCGAAGAACGAGCGGTCCGCGCCGAACGAGATCGAGCTCGACTCGGAAGAGCACGAGGGCACGCACGGTGAAGAAGCGATCGACGCGCTCCGACGCCATTTCCCCGGCCTTCACGACGGAAGCTACCGCTGGGCGCACACGACGATCCGAGTCGACGAGCATCGCGGCGATGCGAGCTTCGAGATCGATGGCACGCGCCGATCGAACCCGCTGTTCGATCGCCAGCTCGAAGCCGGGCGCCAGGTTCTCTTGAACGTGGTCTTCGGCACGCCGATCTCCGTGTCCGACAAAGAAATCGCTGACGTGCTCGGCAGCGGCTACCGGATCGCCGACGTCGGCAAGATCGATCCAGCCACGCCCATCGAAGGTGCGCATGACACCGTGACGCGATTGTTTCCCGGCGCGGACACATCGAGGCGCGACACGTTCAAGATCCCGCTCGACCACCCGATCTTCGTTTCCGCGGACCTCGGCTGGACGAACGCTCCGAACGGGCCGCTGCACCGGTTGGATCTCAGAGTCAGCGACGCCTACAAAGCGAGCCGACCTCTCCTCGCGAAGTGCCTCGAGCAAAAGCTCGGCGTGCCTCCACGCGAGACGGTCACCGACTACGCCGCCGGAAAGAAGGACATCTCGTTCACGATCGGAACCATTCGCCTGAAGCTCCAACAGAGCGACGTGGACGTGAGCTACGGTCCCTACGACGGATCGTTCGCGCAACTCTTCAACGCGCTCGATGGGTGTCGCGACGCGCACGAAACGGGCAGCAGCTCCCGCAACGAAAAGAAGTAACGGCTCACGGCGCCTTGAGCCAGTCGGCGATGTCTTTCACGACTTGCTCGTCGACGCTCGCCGGCTTCGCGTAATCCGCCGGCGAAGGCGTCGCGCCGCCGGCGGTGAACGCGTGCCCGAGCGTCGGATACGTTTTGAAGGTCGCGTTCTTCTTCTGCGCGAGCGCCTTCTTCCACGCGGGGAAATCGTCGGCGAGCGTGACTTGGTAATCGCGCTCGCCTTGAAGAACGAGGAGCGGAATCGTCAGCGTCGCTGCGACGCGCTCGGGGTGATAGCTCCGCACGTCGAGGAAATACGCGCCGGGAATGCTCGCGCCGAACGGCGTCGCGACGTCGTCGGTGTCTTTGAGCGTCGGGCTCTCGACCGTGGCCTTGAACTTCTGCGCGTCCGCGACCATCTGCTGGAGCTTCGCGTTCGTGGGATCGAGAGACGCGAAGTACTTGAACTGACCGACGACGGAGTCTTCGAGCGATCGCGTCGACCCCGCGAGGATGACGACGCGCTTGATCGATGGATCGTTCTTCGCGATGCGCGGCGCGAGATAACCGCCTTGGCTGTGGCCGAGCAGCGCGATGCGATTCGCGTCGACGTCGGGGAGCCCTCGCGCGAACGCGATCGCCGCGTGCGCGGCGTCTTCGACTTCTTCTTTTTGCGTCTTCACGCCCGTCGCGTCGACGTGCGTGCGCTTGTCGTAGCGAATCACGGCGACGCCGCGGCTCGCCAGACCCTGCGCGAGATCCTTGAACGGCTTCAGCGCGGCGATCGTTTCGTCTTCGTCGTTCGGGCCCGAGCCGTGGACGAGAACGAGGAGTGGATAGTGCGTCAGATTCTTCGGAATGGAGATCGTGCCGGGAAGCGCGGGAGAGCTTCCGATTGCGACGCGCTTGTCGTCGAACTTGCTCGCGTCGGCATAGGGCGGCGGCTTCCACGCGGCGGCGGTGTCGCCGGGCGCGACGAAGAATCCCGCGATGCGATTTTGCGCGTCGAACACGACGCGAAGCACGGCGGGCGCGCGCTCGAACGTCGACTTCGCCGCTGCGACGCGCACCTCTCCGCTCGTTTGCACGTCGACCGCGTCGACGCGCTGGAACGCGCCCGCCATCGACTCGATCTGCGACCATGCGGTAGCGAGCTTGTCCTTCGGCATCGCCGCGCGCATTTTTTCGTCGAACGTCGCTTCCGCGCCGTCGAAATCGTGCGCGGCGAGCTTCGCGATGAAGTCGCGCGTTCGCGCCTCGTCCGTTTGCGGTTGTTCTTGTTGCATCGTGGTGCTCGCGCTCGCGGTGGTGACGGGATGTGGAGTTGGTGGTGGCGTTTGCGTCGTCCCGCCGCACGCGACGACGAACGCGAGCCCGATTGCGCGCTTCACGACGCACCGAGCCTTCGCGCGATCCACCACGACTGCGCGATGGGCACGATGACGAGCACGGCGAGCGCGACCGCGCGAACCGCGACGTTCGGTACGAGCGCGACCGCCGCACCGCACGCGACCATCACGCGACCCGCGGCGCGATGCGTCCGAGCCCACGCCTCGTCCGACGACATCGACCACGGCGTCCGCACGCCGACCCAACGATTGCGACGCACGCGCGGAAGAGCGAGCCCGAGCGCGACGAACATCACGCCGATGACGACCCACATCACGCTGCCGATGTCTCCGCTGCCGAGCGCCGCGCGAAGCATGAGCACGTGGAGCGACAAGAAGAAGCAGGCGAGGATGGACGACACCGCTTGGAAATGTTTGGTCGCGCGCCAAGACGCGTAACAGAGGAGGACGAACCCGAGCATCACCGCGGGCAGCAGAAACGCGCCGACGGGACGCGACGCGAACCCGTCCGCGTGACCCCTGATGTCGAAGTGAATCGGCACTTGATCGGGAAGCCACGGATAACAGGCGACGCTCGCTGCGAACGCCAACGCGACGGCCCCGATGGACAAACGATTCTTCACGACGATCTCCTCTTCGCGCCGCGCGCGTCTGGAACCAAGTCGAGGAGCTCCGCGGCAAGATCCTCGAGCACGTTCGATTGCAAAGTGTAGACGATGCTCGTTCCGCGCCGTTCCGCGCGGATCAAACCCGCCGAGCGAAGCACGCGAAAATGGTGCGAGAGCGTTGGCTTCGTCAGATGAAAGCGCTCCGCGATTTCGCCCGCGGTGAGCGACCCGCCGCGAAGCAGCCGAAGAATCTTGCGGCGTGTGGGATCGGCGAGCGCGGCGTAAGGCATTTCGACGACCATGAAATTAGATATCCATCGAAATAAGTCAAGGCCCAACCGTCGCGGAATTGCCCTCGCACCCACGACGTGGAATGCTGATCCTTCCACGGCAACTGCTTGACTCAGACGCAGCAGCTCATCCTCCCGCTCGACGATTTCGCCACCCGTCCGATAGCGACCATCCCACGCGCGCGTCGCATCTTCTGCGACCGCAACCTTCGCATGACGCAGATCGCGTGGGTCGGCTTCGACATGGACTACACGCTGGCGATCTACGACCAGCCGGAGATGGATCGCCTCTCCATCGAGGCGACGCAGAAGAAGCTCGTGTGGCGCGGCTATCCCGAGTTCGTCGCGCAGGTCCCCGTGTCGATCGATTTTCCCGTGCGCGGTCTCTTGATCGACAAGCGCCTCGGTCACGTCCTGAAGATGGACCGCTACAAAGTCGCCGAGAAGGGCTACCACGGCACGCGCAAGCTCACGAAGGACGAGCTCCGCACGCTCTATCAATCGAAGAAGCTTCGCCCCGCGACGCCGCGCTACCACTGGATCGACACGCTCTACGCGCTCAGCGAGGTCGCGCTCTACACGGCGCTCGTCGACGCGTTCGAGCAGCGCGGGATGGCGATCGATTACGGAAAGCTGTTCTCCGACATCCGCGAGAGCATCGACGAAGCGCACCGCGACGGGACGATCCTCGACGCGGTGCTCGGGGATCTACCGCGCTTCATCCGCCGAGATCCCGATCTCGCGCCGACGCTCCACAAGCTGCGCAGCGCCGGGAAAAAACTGTTCGTCCTCACGAACTCGCGCTGGCCGTACACGGACAAGATGATGACGTACCTGCTCGGCGGCGCGATGGCCGAGTATCCGTCGTGGCGGAACTTCTTCGACATCGTCGTGTGCGCGGCGACGAAGCCCGCGTTCTTCACCGAGCGACGTCCACTCCTCGAGCGCGACGGCGATCACCAGAAGCCCGCGACGTTCCCGCTCGAGCGCGGACGCATCTACGAAGGCGGACACCTCCACGAGTTCGAGCGCGCGCTCGCCGTCGGCGGCGATGAAGTGCTCTACGTCGGCGATCACATCTACGGCGACATTCTCCGTTCGAAGAAAGACAGCGCGTGGCGCACGGCGATGATCATCCAAGAGCTCGAGACCGAGGTCGCCGCGTACGAAGACTGCAAAGACGACATCGCGCGCACCGTGGAGCTCGAGGACACGCGCGATCGTCTCGAAGACGAGCTGCGCTTTTATCAAGCGCGCTTCAAGGAGCTCTCGAGCAAGAAGAACGGAAACGGCGCGGCGGCCGCGGCGGAGGCCGAGCGCATTCGCGTGAAGCGCGCGGTCGAGCGCGTGCGCGGGCTTTTGCGACAAGTCGAAGCGGAGCAGGTGAACCTCGAAGCGAGCATCGATCAACGCTTCCACCCGTATTGGGGCTCGCTCCTCAAAGAGGGCAACGAGCAGTCGAGCTTCGGCGCGCAAGTCGAGGAGTACGCGGACGTGTACACCTCGCGCGTGTCGAACTTCCTCTTCTACTCACCGCAGCAGCACTACCGAAGCCCGCGCGACGTGATGGCTCACGAGTTATAGCAACCGCTACTGCCACTTCGTCGGGTCGTTGCAGTCGGCGGTGTTCGCGAAGCGACCTTCGCTGCGGAGCTCGAGCTCGTACGTCGCGCCGACGCATCGGCCTATCTTCGTTCCCTCGCGCCGTCCGCTCTCCGAATCGAACACGCGCGGGAGCGCGCTCTCGGCGTCGTGAATGCACGAACGCGTGAGGCGTGTCATCGCCGCGTTGCACGCGCTCGGGCTCGTGACGAAGCACTGCTGGAAATACGGCGTCGTGCAGAGCTTCGGCGGGAGGTTCGCGATCATGTATGCGATCCACGTCGTCTTCGGGACGCCTTCGTCCGTCGTCGCGACGGGCGGTGGCCGTGGTTGCGCGCGGACGGGCTCGGGCGTTGCCATCGTCGCGACGCACCCGCGACCGCTGACGAACGTCGTCCCCGAAGGACACGACGTGTCGACGTTCGCGGCGCACACGGCGCCGTTCCACGACGAGCCCGTCGGGCAGTCGGGCGTCGCTTGCACGGTGGCGCCGCCGCACGCGACGAGCGCGAGCGCGACCGCGATCGAAAACAAGCGCGCTTTCATTCGGCACTGATAACACAGCGACTCGTGCGTCGCGTCTTTGGGTTGCTCGTGATCGCGGCTTGTCGTCGTGAGGTCCCGCCTCCTCCCGCGGCGCTCCCGCAGCTCGATTCGGCGATCTTCGAAGATGCGACGACCGAGGACGCGACGACGGACGCATCTTCGCTCACGCCGCCCGAAGGGATGCTCTTCGTTCCGCCCGGATCGTTCACGATGGGAGCCGATCGCGGCGGCGAAGAAGACGAGCACCCCGCGCACGGCGTGACGCTCGACGGATTCTTCCTCGACCAAACGCCCGTGACGAACGAAGCGTACGACAAGTGCATCGCGGCGAAGGCATGTCGACACGTCGATCCGATGATCGCGACGCACGCTGCTGCGTTCTCCGCGCCGCGCCATCCCGTCGTCGGCGTGAGCTGGGACGACGCGACGGCGTTTTGCGCGTGGCGCGGAAAACGTCTCCCGCGCGAAGCCGAGTACGAGCGCGCGATGCGCGGCGACGACGATCGCGCGTATGCGTGGGGCAACGAGCTCCCGACGCCCGAGCTCGCCGCATTCGGTCGCGCGCTCGATTGGGGAACGACCGACGAAGTGGGAACGCATCCGAAGGGACGCGGTCCATTCGGACATGACGATCTCGCGGGCAACGTGTGGGAGTGGTGCGAGGACGAATACGATCCGCGCGCCTACACGCGCCCCAAGGCCGACCGCGGCGAGCCCGGCTCGTGCGCCGACATCCTCGCGACCGAGGACGATCTCCGCGCGCACGGGATGCAAGGCTTCACGGGGTCGAACCCGATCCCGAACGTGTGCGAGCACGTTCTACGCGGCGGCGCGTTCAACTACGAGGGCGCGGGTCTCCGCGCGACCAATCGCGTGCATCACCCCGCGCACTACAAGCTTCTCATGGCGGGCTTTCGCTGCGCGCTCACGCCGACAAAATGAAACCAGCCGCCTGTGTTTCCACGGCGGCTGGCCTCGTTTTTCGTCGTATCGAATCTCAGTCGAAGTGACCTTCGACCCACACGTGACGGCGACCACGCGTCTCCCAGTGGGCGGGACGCCAAACCGCGCCCGCGCGCACACGGCGCTCGTAGCGGCCGGGAACCCAAACGTACGCACGACCATCCCAACGGTGATAGCCGGCGACCCAGATGTGGTCGCGCGACGGCGCAACGGGCACGACCTCGACGCGGACCGCGGGGGGCGGCGGCGGCTCGGTCTCGAGCACGATCTCCGCTTGCGGCGGAGGCGGTGCTGCGACGGTGACCTGCGCCTGCGGAGGCGGAGGAGCTGCCACCGTGACCTGCGCCTGGGCGGCAGGTTGCGCAGCGGTCACTTCGACGGTCGCTGCCGGCGGGGGAGGCGCCGTCACTTCGACGTGCGCTTCGGGCGGGGGGGGCACATTGAGGTGAGCCTCACCGGTACAGGCGACGGCGCCGAGCGCCATAAAAAACAGTGCTGTATTTCGAATCACGCGAGCCTCCTTGGCGAATCGTTGGGCGCAGCATACACGCATTCTGTGCAAATCAAGACTCTCCCGGAAGACTTCGTGGTCGAAGAAATACCGGCGTATGAACCGACGGGTGTGGGCGACCACGTATTCATTCGATTTACCAAGCGCGATCTGCCAACGGATGGGGCAGTTCGCGCAATCGCAAGCGCGCTAGGCGCGGACGCGCGTGCCGCTGGAATCGCTGGGATGAAGGACAAGCGCGCCATCACGACACAAACGATTTCGCTCGCGCCGCCGCGCGGCGTGACCGCGGAAGATCTCGCCGCGCGTGCGCGCACGCTCGCAATCGACGGAATCGAAATCAAGGACGTCGCTCGTCACAATCACAAGCTCAAGACGGGTCACCTCCACGGCAACCGCTTCGTCATCCGCGTGCGGCAGATCCCCGCGGACGCCGTGGAGACGTTCGAGGCGCGCGCACGCGCCATCGCAAACGAGGGCGTGCCGAACGCATTCGGCGAGCAGCGCTTCGGCAAGGAAGGAGACAACGCGGACCGCGCGCGCGCGATCGCGAGCGGCAAAGAGAAACCCCCGCGTGACACGCGTCTGTTGCGTTTGCTCTACTCGTCGCTTCAGTCGGAGGTCTTCAACGTCGTGCTCGCGGAGCGCGTGCGGCGCGGCTCGTGGGCGACGGCCCTCCGCGGAGACGTGCTCAAGAAGACCGACACGGGCGGTCTCTTCGTCTGCACGGATGAACAGGAAGACGCGGCGCGCGCAGCGCGCCACGAGGTCTCCGCGACGGGACCCATCGTCGGCCCGAAGATGATGCGCGCGGAGCACGAGCCCGGAGAAATCGAAGAGGCAGCGTGGCACACGGTCCTCGGCGATGCAGAGGCAGCCGCGTTCTCCGGCGTGCTCGGCGAGGGAACACGCAGGCCTCTTCGCCTGTTCGTTTCAAAATGCGCATCGTCGAAGATGAGGCGGCTATTTGCAATGCGGTTGCAAATGCAACTAGGAACGAAGAGACAAGCCGGGTCATCGAATTCGTGCTACCGAGAGGGGCCTTCGCGACCACGGTCCTCGCGAATCTGATTGGGAAAGACTGAGAATGCTCGAACGGGTCAAAAGTGCGTTGGTGGGGCTTGGAGCCGGATGGGTCCTCGTCTTGATGTTCCTTCTCAGCGTCATCTCGGTCGCGATCATGCTCGAGCGTGCGTGGCTCTTCATTTCGCTCCGCGACGACATCCCGAAGCTGATGCGCGATCTCGCCGCGCTGCTTCGCGCGGGTGATTGGGAAGGCGCGCGTCGTCGTCTCGAAGCATCGCCGAGCGCGGAGGCGGCAGTGGTCGTGGCTGGGCTCGTCGAAGCGCCGCGCGGCGCCCAAGCCGCGGAAGAGGCGATGGCGGGCGCGAGCGCGCTTCAACGAACGCGCCTCGAGCGACGCCTCGCGTTCCTCGGAACGGTCGGAAACAACGCGCCGTTCATCGGTCTTCTCGGAACCGTCATCGGCATCGTCGCCGCGTTCGACGAGCTCGCGCGCGAAGCGAGCTCCGCCGCGACTGCGGGCGCATCGGCGAACGCAGCAAACGTCTCGGCGACGCTCCAAGCGCACATCTCCGAAGCGCTCGTCGCGACGGCGGTCGGCCTCTTCGTCGCGATCCCCGCGGTCGCCGCGTACAACTATTTCCAGCGCGTCGTGAAGTCGACGCTCGCGAACACGGAGGCCGTCGGCCACTTGCTCCTCGCGCACTTGAAGTCGCCGGAAGAAGCCGCGGCTCCGGCAGAGCCCGCCCCGTCACGCCGCGAAGAAAAACCGCCGACGTCGAAGCGCAAAGACAAAGAGCCCGAAGCCGAGGCGGAGACCTGATCGATGGCCTCTTCGTCGCAAGACACGGATGACGCCATCGTCGGCATCAACGTCACGCCGCTCGTCGACGTCACGCTGGTGCTCTGCATCATCCTGATGGTGACCGCCAAGATGGTCACGCAGCCGACGTCGATCCCGCTCGAGCTCCCGCGCGCCGCTTCGGGCAGCACCGACGTACAAACGATGATGAGCATCGAGCTCGCGGCGAACGGAGCGACGGTCGTCGACAGCAAACCGCAGCCGAACGACGACGCGATCTTCGAGCTCGCCAAGGCCGCCCGCGCAAAAAACCCCGAAATTCGCACCGTGATTCGCGCCGACCTCGCCGTGCAACATGGTCGCGTCATTCACGTTCTGGACTTGCTCAAACAAGCGGGTGTTGCCAAAATTGCTTTTGCGACTGCGCTCGCCCCACCCGTGAAGACGGCTCCTCAATAATGAACGGACACGTGGCCTCCCCCCGCTCCCAAGCGCCCTCGTCGCGCATGCGCGCGTGGATCGCTGCGCCCGGCGAGAAGGAGCCGCTCGATCGCGTGCTCGATCTCGGCGGCGAGAAGGCGATGCGCGTGCTCGTCGTTGCGGTGATTCTCACCGTCGCGTTCCACGGCGCGGCCGCGGTGCGCGCCGGTTACATCCACGCCGAGATGATCGCGTGGACGCTCAAGCTCGATGCCGTCATCAACGCGCGCCTCGCGCAGCAGATCGACATCGAGACCGAGAAGCCGGAGCCCAAAGTCGAAGAAGAGAAGAAAGAGGAAGAGCCCGTCCAGAAGATGGAGCCGAAGCAGGACACGCCGATGGCGGCGGCCCAAGCGAGCCAGATCCTCGCGGCGAACCCCGACCCCGACGTGATGGACTTCACGAAGGACGTCTACAACGTCGGAAACAGCGAACGCTTCTCCGGCGGCGCGACGCGCTCGGACGGCACGAACGACAAAGCCGTGAGCGCACCGCACGTCGCAGCGGCCGGAACCGGAAACGGAATCAACGCGCCACCGCCGCAAATCATGGCGGTGGACCTCTCGCGCACCGCGACGCTCGCGGGCTCGGGTGAGTGGCGTTGTCCGTTCCCGCCCGAAGCCGACGCGGATCAAGTGGACGAAGCCGCCGCCATCATCGAAGTGATCGTCGGTGCGGACGGCAAAGCGCAGCGCGCGAGCATCCTCCAAGATCCCGGTCACGGTTTCGGCCGCGAAGCGCGCGGCTGCGCGATGCGCGAAGCGTACGTCCCCGCGCTCGACCGCGACGGAAAGTCCGTCGCATCATCGAAGAAGTTCCGCGTCAAATTCGAGAGATGACCCATCGCGGCGTAAGCCGCGGAGCAGATGAAAGATGAACGAAGCCACTCGCACGCAACTCGACGAGCTCGTGAAGAAGAACCCCGTCGTCCTCTTCATGAAAGGCAGCCGCCATTTTCCGCAATGCGGTTTTTCGGCGACGGTCGCGCGCATTCTCGACAGCTATTTGCCGAAGTACGAGACGGTGAACGTCCTCTCGTCGCCCGAGATTCGCGACGGCATCAAGGAGTACTCGAGCTGGCCGACGATCCCGCAGCTCTACGTCGGAGGAAAATTCGTCGGCGGCTGCGACATCGTCAAAGAGCTCGAGCAGACGGGCGAGCTCGCGAAGCTCCTCGGCGCGGAGAAGAAAGCCGCTCCCGCGGGCGAGCCGGCGACGCCGCCGAAGATCGCGCTCAGCGACGACGCGCGCGCGGCGATCCTCGACGCGCAAAAGGACGCAGGCGGCGATCCGCTGCGCATCGTGATCGGTGCGCGCCACGAGTACGATTTGTTCTTCGAGCCGAAGCAACCGGGTGACGTCGTCGTCGAAGCATCCGGTGTGACGTTCGTGCTCGACGGCGAGAGCGCGTCACGCGCGGGCGACCTCTCGATCGCGTTCCTCGCGGGCCAAGGTTTCCGCGTCGACAGCTCGAAGGCGCCGCCGCGCGTGAAGGGCATGACGGCGAGCGAGCTGAAGAAGCTCCTCGACGCAAAGTCGAAGGACGTCGTGCTCATCGACGTGCGTCCGGAGGCCGAGCGCAAGCTCGCATCGATCCCAGGACATCGCGCGTTCGATCCGAGCATGGTCGAAGATCTCGAAGCGCTCCCCGCGACGACGCGCGTCGTCCTCTACTGCCACCACGGCCCGCGCTCACAAAACGTCGCGCAGCAGCTGCTCTCGCGCGGCGTGAAGAACCTCTACAACCTCGACGGCGGCGTCGCCGCCTACGCGCGCATCGACACGACCATCCCGACGTATTGAGGTCCGCGCGACCAGGCTTGGTCGCGCGATGTGACTAGCCCGGGTTGTAGACCGACGCGCCGACGCACGCGCTCCATGTGCCGTCTGTTTGGCACGTGAGGTAGCCCGGCGAGCAGTCGACGTGCGAGCCCGAGACGCGATAGATGGTGCCGCAAGAAACCTGCGCGCCCGCGTCATCGCAAGGACACGTCGGCGACGGAATGGAGCACGGGACGATGGTGCCGCCGTCTTCGGTGATGACTCCACCGCCGTCGCCGTCCGTGATCGGAGGCGGGTTCGCAGCATCCGAGCACCCCACGACGATCACCGACGCGGCCGCAGCCAAGACGAAGCCAATGCGTGCAATACCCATCCCTTCCATATATAGCGCCTTTCAGTCCTTACGACGATTAGAACGACACGCTGAGCCCGCCTCTTAAGTTCTTCTCGCCGAAAAGCGACGCTCCAAAGCTCAGACCGACGCGCGAATGGGCAATGCTCAGCGCCAAGCCAGGTCCAAGTGAGTATTTGTAGGCATCGGTGCCGACGACGTTGGAACCGTTGTGGGCCCAGAAAACAGGGCCTCCGAAGAGACGTCCTGCGATGAACGGCGTGATCGCGTGCGTGCCCATCTTGAGCGACACGCCCGACGCGACGGAGGCGCTGAAGTCGAACGCGACGTAAGGCGTTTGGTTCGTTTGCATCGGCAGCGATGTTTGGGACCACACACCCGCGAGCGAAAATGACAAGAGCACGAACGGCCGCGCGTACCCGCGCGACTGCACGATGAGGTGCGAGAGCGAGACGTCCGCGAGCACGCCCGGCGCGAATGTCGCTTTGCCGAGATCGGTGAGGAGGTATCCGCCGAGCAAGGAGCCGGCGCCGAATTCGAGCGTGAAATGATTTTTGAGCGGGTGCTCGTACGAAGCCATGAGCGCGTGGCGCTCCGTCGGAGCGCGTAGGCCGTCGGAGAAAAAAAGAATCGAGTCGGTGTAGCCGTAGCTCACGCCGACGCGATCGCGCGCAGCGGCGGCTTTTTCATCGAGGACCGAGGACGCATCGCAGATCCCCGCGGGCGCGCCCGACGCGCTCACGCCGCATGCTCTTGCTTCGCTTTTTAGCGCGAGCGACGCGACGACGATCGAAGCGCCGAGCGCGTATTTCATTTCGTCAGTCTCGGCGCTTTCGCAGCGAGCGCGCGATCAAACCGAGCGCGACGAGCAAGAGCGGGGAGGGGAATCCACCGGGCGATTCATCGCAGCTGCATCCGCCGGTGCTGGTGCTCGAGGAGCCCTCGTTGTCGCCTGCGTCGTCGGTCGCCGAGTCTGCGCGAGACGTGCACGGCTCGATGTTCGGATCGCATGCGTCGCTCGTCGCGTCCTTCGCGCCCGCGTCGTTCTTGCCCGCATCCAAGCCGGCGTCCGTGCCTGCGTCCACCGTCGCGTCCACGCTGGCGTCGGTCGATGCGTCGTCGCTTGCGTCCGTGGTCGAGGCGTCGGTCGACGCATCCGAGATCGACGCGTCGGCCCCGGCGTTTGCGTGTGCGGCGGTGGTGATGGTGAGCGCCGCGAAGAAGAAGAGAAGCCTGCGCATGGTGACCGCATGATAGACGAACGTGCGAATGCGCGCGCGCTACACGATCTACGTCCTTCTCGCTGCCGTGCTTTGGAGCACGGGTGGGCTCGGCGTGAAGAGCGTGCCGATGCCCGCGCTCGCGCTCGCTGGGTTTCGCAGCTTGTTCGCGATTCCCGTGCTGCTCGTCGCGTCGATGGTCGAAGCGAAGCGTCGCGACGTCGCGCTCGCGCCGATGATGAGGCGCCCGCTCGTGTGGGGCGCGGCCGCTTCGTACGCGGTGATGGTGACGAGCTTCGTCATCGCGGCGAAGCTGACGACCGCGGCGAATGCGATTTTGCTCCAATACAGCGGCCCCATTTACGTCGCGCTCTTCTCGTGGCCGCTCCTCCGCGAGCGCGTGCGCGGCGCGGACGTGGTCGCGACGATCGGATGCTTCGTCGGGATGGTCCTCTTCTTCGTCGATCGCGTCTCGGCGGACGGGCGCGTGGGCGATCTCGTCGCGATCGTGTCGAGCTTCGGTTTCGCGGGCGTGCCGCTCTTGATGCGCCTCGAACAAAAGAAGCAGGGAGCCGCATGGCGTGGCGCGGCGGCATCGCCCTTCGTCGCGATGACGATCGGAAATGCGATCGCGTGCGCGGTGTGCACGCCGAGCATGCTCGCGGAGATCGGCGCCGCCTCCCACTCGAGCGCCGCGAGCGCGTGGGCCGTGCTCGTCTTTCTCGGCGCGATTCAGATCGGCGCGGCGTATTGGCTCTACGGCGCGGCCGTCGGAAAATTGCCCGCGTTGCGATCGACGCTGCTCGCGACGATCGAGCCCATCCTCAATCCGCTGTGGGTCGCGATCGTGCGCGGCGAGCGCCCGACGAAATGGGCGGCGATCGGCGGCGCGGTGATCGTCGCGTCCGTCACGCTGCAAGCGCTCGTGCGAGGGCGCTCGGCGTGAGGTACCCTCGGACTTCGTCGTGGCCGCCTCGAATGCGTTCGGAAAATACCGCCCCATCGCGGAGCTCGGTCGTGGAGGAATGGCCGTCGTTTACCTCGCGGCGTCGCAGGGCCCGCGCGGGTTCTCGAAGCTCGTCGTCATCAAGCAGCTGAAGGAAGAATTCACGAGCGACACCGAGTTCGCGTCGATGTTCGTCGACGAAGCGCGCCTCGCTGCGCGCCTCAATCATCCGAACATCGTGCAGACGTACGAGGTCGAGGAGCAAGCGGGGAAGTTCTTCATCGTGATGGAGTACCTCGAGGGGCAGCCGCTCAGCCAAGTGCGCACGCGGCTCGCGCGGCTCGGCGCGCCGCTGCGCGATCATCAAGTGCGCGTCCTCTGCGACGTGCTCGACGGGCTGCATCACGCACACGAGCTCACCGACTACGACGGCACGCCGCTCAACGTCGTGCATCGCGACGTGTCGCCGCACAACGTCATCATCACGTACGGCGGTGATGCGAAGCTCGTCGACTTCGGCATCGCGAAGGCCGCCGACTCGACGTCGCAAACGCGTACGGGCGTCATCAAAGGAAAGCTCGCGTACATGGCGCCGGAGCAAGCCTTCGGAAAACCCGTCGACAGGCGCGCGGACATTTTTTCCATCGGCGTGATTCTTTGGGAGGCGATCACCGGGCGCCGCATGTGGAAGGGAAACGCGGAAGGCGCGATCGCCCATCGCCTGAGCGTCGGCGAGATCCCGAAGATCACCGAATTCATCCCCGAGCCGCCGCCGATGCTCCAAACGATTTGCGAACGGTCGCTCGCCACGCGCGCAAGCGATCGCTACTCGACGGCCGCCGCCATGCGACAAGATTTGGAGCACTACCTCGCGTCCATCGCGCCGAAGCCCACGGCGCGCGATCTCGGCGCGATCGTCGTGCAGGCATTCTCCGAGGAGCGCGCGCGCATCGCCGGTCTCGTCGAGAAGCAGATGAAGGTGCTTCGCGCGACGACCGAAACCACGTCGATCGAGGTGCCGCGCATCGAGACGGTGATGCACAGCCTCACGCCGGGTCCGAACACGCCGGTGAGCAAGAGCGGACCGATCGTGCGCAGCGAGCCAACGCCGACGCGGGAGACGCCCGAGACGGGCTATCCGGTGCGATGGCTCGTCATTGGCGGCATCGCGCTCGTCCTACTCGGCGCGGCCGCGACGACCTTCATCATGCACCCTTGGGCGCAGCCGCCTTAGTCGGATATATTGGGCGAATGTGGAGGTCGTCCATCCTCGCTCTGTGCGCGCTCGCGTGCGGTGGTGAGTCCGACGTCCAATACCGCGCCGACGTGGGAACGCAGATGCGCGATGCGCTCTCGATCGATCTGCTGACGCTCGTCTCGTCCGCACAAACGATTCAAGAGTTCGCGCCCGTGACGCAAGGCCGCGGCTGGGATCCGCAAGCCGACGCCGTCGCGATTCAGAACATGAAGGTCGCGTGGGAGAACGCGCGCAGCGCGTACGAGCACGTCGAAGGCGCCGTCGCGCTGATCCATCCGGATTCGGATTTCGCGATCGACGCACGCTACGAGCAATACCTCGCGGCGGGGCCGGATGCGTACGCGTTCGACGACAAGGGCGTCGTCGGTTTGGATGCGATCGAGCGCGTCTTGTGGTCCGACGCGATTCCCGCGCAGACCGTGGCGTTCGAGTCGACACTCGCGGGCTACGCGCCCGCCGCGTTTCCCGCGACCGAGCAAGAGGCATCGGACTTCAAGAACGTGCTCTGCGGAAAGCTCATCGCCGACGCGACCGCGCTCCAAGTCGCGTGGAGGACCGAAGACATCGACGTCAGCGGCGCGTTCGATGGGCTCATGGCGCTCATCGGCGAGCAGCAAACGGAAATCTCGCACGCGCAAAACGGCGCGGAGGAGTCGCGTTATTCGCAGCTCACGATGGACGATCTTCGCTCGAACGTGGACGGCGTCGAAGCGATCTACGGAATCTTTCGACCGTGGATCGCGACCAAAGACGGCGGGAGCGACATGGACGCAAAGATCGAATCCGGCTTCGCGACGCTCGACGATCTCTACGGCAACGTGCCCGGCGACGCGGTGCCCGACGCGAGCTCAGCCGCGTACACCGAGCTGCTCGGCGCCGTGACGACCGCGGTCGATCCCTCGCATGACGGGAGCATCGTCTTCGAGATGACGCGCGCGCGATCGTCGCTCGGTTTGTGAAGTATACTCGCCCCCCGACATGATGAACTTCAGCGACGATCCGAACCTCGCCGAGCAGCAGATGCACGCCATCATCTTCTACCTGACGACGTTCGGGTACATCGACGGCGACTTCGACGCGAAAGAAAAAGAATTCGTCCGCAAATACATCGGCGATCTCGTCTCGCAGCGCGCGGACCAGGCGATGAAGAGCGCCGACGTCGCGATCAAGAACGAAATCGTCGGCAAGTTCACCGCGCACTTCCACCAGGTCTTCGAAGGCATCGACGAGAGCGTGCGCGAGCTCTTCACCGAGTCCGTCGCGGAGAACGAAGATCCGACCGCGTTCGTCCACTCGAAGCTCAAGGTTCGCTGCTTCGAAATTTTCCAGAGCTTCGATCGCGGCGGGCAAGAGCAGCTCATGTCGACGATCGACGAGCTCATCATGGCCGATGGCCAGGTCCATCCCGCCGAGGCGCAGTTTCGCGCGGAGCTCGCGCAGCTCCTCGATGCAGGTTCGGGAATCGAGCTCGAAGAAGATCTCGAGACGCGCCCGACGGTCGAGGTCAGCGGACCGATTCGCATCGCGCCCGTCGCGACGAACCACCCGTTCTTCGTGCCGACGGAGTTTCACTACTCGGCCGATCACGATCGCTTGCTGCAACAAATCGCCGGCGACCGCGCGCTCCTCGATCGCGTCGCGAGCTTGTGGGCCGATCAACGCAAGAAGGGAATCGGCAAGCTCGCCGGAAAGATGAACGTCGCGGAGCTCGGCGACGTGCCGTTCCTCGACGGCCACGTCTATTGGCATCCCGCGCAGCCCGGCAAACGCTACGACATCCTCGTCCTCGGCGATTTGCACGGTTGCTACAGCGTTCTCAAAGCCGCGCTCATGCAGTCGAAGTTCTTCGACAAGGTCGACGCCTATCGCCGCGACCCGAACAACAACGCCGAGCCGCGCCTCGTCTTGCTCGGCGATTACATCGATCGCGGGCTCTTCTCGCTCAATGGCGTCTTGCGCATCGTGCTCCAGCTCTTCGCGACGGCGCCCGAGTTCGTCACGGTGCTACGCGGCAATCACGAGTACTACGTCGAGTTCAAAGGCAACATCTACGGCGGCGTGAAACCAGCGGAGGCGATCAACACGCTCAAGCCGCACGTGCCGATGGAAGTCTTCCGGCATTATCAAGCGACGTTCGAGACGATGCCGAACATGCTCTTTTTCGATCGATTCCTCTTCGTGCACGGCGGCATCCCGAAGGATCGATTGCTCAAAGAGAAATACAAGGACATGTCCTCGCTCAACGATCCGGACATTCGCTTCCAGATGATGTGGAGCGACCCGTCGAGCGCGGACGTGATCCCGGCCGATTTGCAGGACAAATCCGCGCGATTCGCGTTCGGCAAATTGCAATTCAAAGCGTTCATGCAGCGCGTTGGTTGCCACACGATGTTCCGCGGTCACGAAAAAGTGAACGACGGATTCCACGTGTCGTACGACGACCCGCAAGCGCGTTTGATTACTTTGTTTTCCGCGGGCGGACACGACAATGACGATTTGCCGCGCGACTCGAGCTATCGCCAAGTCGTTCCGATGGCGCTCACGATCGATCACGGCCCCGACGGAACGAAGCTCACGCCGTGGGCGCCCGATTACAAAACGTACAACGACCCCAAGCACAACGCGTTCTTCCAGGTGCCGCCTGAAATCGCTCACAAAGCGGATTAGCGTTTTGCTGACTTGCGCGGCGTGCGCATCCGCGACGCCGTCCGTCACCGTCACCGAGGTCGCGCCCCAAGAGCTTCCCACGGTCCCGCCGACCGCATCGATCGCGCCTCCACCGGTGATCACGCGTCGGGAGGATTGTCCGATCCCATCGCCGACGCATTGCACGCAAGTGGCGCGCATCCGCATCGACAAGGTGACGCTCTCGAGCCCGTCGTGCGTCGTCGACACGCAAATCAAAGACGGCGATGTCGGCAAACTGATGAATTGCCCCGGTGGCAGCAGCTACGTTCAATTCGCCGATGCGATGTTTGGCGGAACGTTCGACGGCGTGAACGTGAACGTTTGCATGAAAACGGAGTATCCGTTCTCCGACGGCTGCACGTGGCAAACGATGCAGCGCATCTCCGGCCGATCGGACACGGCGATGCATTTCTCGTACAGCGAGCGCGCCATCACGGGTCACAACTGCTCGCCCGCGCCTTGTCGCGCGAACGCCGAGATTTACGTCACCCCTTGACCTTCCAGTGAATGGACAAAACGACGTGGTGCCCGCCGCGCGCGAGCTCGACGATCATCGAACCGCGCGCGCGGATGCCGAGCACGTCGACGAATCGGAGCGAGTCATCCTCGAGGCGATATCCATCGATGCCGAGGAGCTGATCGCCATTGGCGATTCCCGCGACGCGAAGCGGCGAGCTCTCGGGCAAACCGCGTATCTCGATGGCATCGACGTGGCCTGACGCGGTGTCGCGAACGGGAACCGAATCCATCGGAAAAGAATTTTCGCGAAAGTCGGGCCACTGCGCGAGCGCGTTCGAAAGCGGAACATCGACGACGGTCACGTCGAGCCCCATCGACGCGAGCTGCCTTGCGCGCGACGTGAGCGATTTGGCATCGTGCGATCCGACGAGCCACGCGTGCGTGGGCGCCGTGACGGCGTGCGGCGTCGTGTCTGGTGCGCGCGTCGCGGCCGGAACGGTCTTGCGACGCGGCTCGCGTTTCGTAATGTGCGCACGCGCGTGCGCGAGCGCGGCCGGCGCGATCTCGACGTGCCCGCCGTGACCGATCGCGTGCGACGCGTACATCCCGGTCACGAGCGCGACGCCGATGCCGGCGCCGAGCAGCCATTCGATGCGTCTCTTCTTGGGTGGCTCGAGGCACGTCGCGCGCGGCGGATCGAGACAACTGGAGGTATGCAGCGGAAGAGCGAGACGATACGGGTTCATCGGTTCGTCTTCATTACAAAGACGATGCCACGCGTATTCGCCCGAAGTTGCGCGCACACGCGAGCGCACGATGTCGACTTTGGCAAGGCGACCATGCGCTTCTCGTCAAAGTGACAAGCCGGCCGAGTTGGCCGGCCCCGTAGGGCACGGCCACGTCGTTCGCTGGTGCTACGATCTCCGCGGAGGTTCGACATGGACGGACGGTCGTCACGATGGTCACACTCGAGCGCGCATGACCTGCCGCGCTGGCTCTTCCTGCTCGGGCTGGTCGTCGCGTGCAGCTCGTCGCCCGCCGCCGGCGGATCCGACGCGGGGACGGGCTCCGACTCGGGCGAGGGAGGCAACGCCTCCGACACCGGGCCTGGCGTCGACGCGGGGGATCCCGACGCCGCCGCGACCGCGTACGCGCAGGCGTACTGCACCCGCTACGCGGCGTGCGACCCGAGCGGCATCCAGATCAACTACGGTACGCTTTCCGCGTGCGTCTCCCAGGTCACGACCGACGAGAAGCTCGCGCTCGCCGCCGACGGCACCTCCCGCACGCCCAACGATCTCTCCACCTGCGCTGCCGGTCTCGGATCAATCGGGTGCGGTGCGTTCCTGCAGGGTGACCGCGGGGCAACGTGCATCCCGACGGCACCCGGGCAAGCCGCCGACGGCGCGCCGTGCTTCGACGACGGCCAGTGCTCCAGCACCTACTGCAATCTCGGCTCGCGCACGAGCGGCAACCAGCCGGCGTACTGCGGTCACTGCGCGACGCGTCTGGCCACGAACGACGCGTGCACGTACAGCGGCGACTGCCCGCCGCCCATGGATTGCCCAATCGCGACCGACAAGTGCACGGCGTACGCGCCGCTGCCCACCGAGAACCAGGCGTGCCAGTCCAACCAGTCTCCGGCGTGCGATCCGGGGCTCGTGTGCTCGGGCTCGGTCTGCGTCAAAGCCGGCGAGCTCGGCGACCCGTGCGGCGCGGGGTGCGATCTGTGGGCGCCCTTGCAGTGCACGGGCGGGAACTGCGTGGTGCAGTCCTACTGCGCGAACAACGCGTGCCTGTTCCCCGTGTGGGATCCCACGCAGTGCGCAAAATACTGAGAAGCCGCCGGTGAGCGCGCGAATGAAGTGATGGCGTGCTTGGGTGGGTTTCAGTCGAGGGCTGTCGCCATGCGGGCCACGATTCGCGCCCGTGCAAACGTTGAAATCCGCAAGTGAGCCTCCGTTGGCGCGGGTTTGGTAGACGCGGTAGCTTCGATGGGTGCTGCGTCAGGACCTCGCCGTTCTGTTGGGATTCCTTGGCGCGATTGCATGCGGCGGCCAAGTCCTCGGCGCAGTGGACTCAGGCCCAATCGCTCCCGATGCCGGGACGCGTTGTTCTACATATGACGTCGGTAGTGTGCAGTCTGTCACCGCAGGCTTCCGCGATACATGCGCCATCACGAGCGACCATCAGGCGTGGTGCTTTGGAGCAAACGACAATGGGGAAATTGGCAATGGCACGATGACGGGAGCGCCTTGCCCGTACTCGTTTGACCCTTGCGATCCTTCACCCGTGCGCGTCGCGTCCATCGGCGAGGTGACCGCGATTTCCTGCGAACGACTCCCACGCGTGCGCAGTCAAGCCCGACGGTAGCGTTTGGTGCTGGGGCGACAACGTGTTCGGAGAAGCGGGCGATGGAACGACGACAGGCGAGCAGCCTTGCACGAACGAGAACGCGGAACCATGCGACCCAACGCCGGTGCAGGTCGTGTCGCTTCACGACGCCATTTCGATCAGCGCAGGGTTTGGCCACAACTGCGCCTTGGACTCCGCTGGTGCGGTGTCTTGCTGGGGTGAAGATGGTAGCGGCCAAGTTGGCGATGCGATGAAGAGCGTGGTCGCCTGCTTTGAGAACGTGCCATGCGTCCCAGCGCCGTTCGAGGTCACGTCGCTTGGTACGGGTTTGAAGGCCGTCTCTGCGGGTGGCTTCGACACGTGTGCGATCAAGAGCGACGCCACGCTTTGGTGCTGGGGCGACAACGAGTTTGGCAGTCTTGGAGATGGCACGACGAATCCGTCGACCACGCCAATCCAAGTTCCGCTTGGAACCGTCACTGCGGTGGCGACTGGGTTCTCGCATACGTGCGCAATCAAGACGGATGGCTCGCTGTGGTGTTGGGGTCGAAACGACGGCGGACAGGTCGGCGACGGAACGACGACCGGCGATCCGTGCAGCTTCACGGTCTGTAGACCGTCACCCGTGCAAATCACTGCGCTCGGCACGACGCTCACCGCCGTCGCAGCGAGCGATACGGCTACGTGCGCGACCAAATCGGACGGTACGATGTGGTGCTGGGGAAACAACGACTTCGGTCAGCTCGGGAATGGAGCAACTTCTCCTCAGCCGTCACCCGTGCAAGTGAGCGCCCTCGGCGCTGAGGTGACGAGCATGTCCGTCGGCGACCTCCATGCATGCGCCATCACGGCCGATGGTTCCCTTCGGTGTTGGGGCGAGGGGCAGGACGGCGAGCTTGGGTCAGATCCATCCGACCCAACCGCGACCATGCGGCCGGTGAAGTTCTGTGAGTGACTTTGGTGCCGGGTGATTGCACGCTAAATCCCAACCGCACATCTGAAAAATCAACGGCGGCAAGTGTGATATCACCGTGGACATGACGAACACGCTCCGCCTCCGCGTCCTCGCGCTCCTTGCTTCAGGCTCCGCCTTCACGCTCCTCGCGCTGCAAGCATGCAGCGGCGACAACGCCGGCGGCGACGCCGGTCCCGACGCAACGACGGGTGATGCCTCGCAAGACGTCGTCGCAAAGGACGTTGCGCAGGATGTCGTGCAGACGAACGACGCCGCGTGCCCGACGTACACGGGCTCGGTCGAGTTCTGCAAAGCGGCGGTCGCGCGCTGCAACGCGTGCCCGGGCACGACGAGCGTCTCGACCTGTCAGCGGCAGAACTTCGACGCCGTGTGCTCGGGCATCGCCAACATCTTCAGCACGCAGTTCCAGAACGCGCTCAACGCGTGCGCGACGACGTGCGATCAAGACGCCGAGACCGCATGCCAGCGCGCGGAGCTCGCCGACGCATCGCTGACGAGCGCACAACAAAAGGTCGCGACGGACTACTGCTCGCACTGCGCGACCGACGCGGGTTGCGCGGCGGCGCTCGCGGCGCAGATCAACCTGATCGAGATCGCCGACCCACTCGCAACGACCATCGACAACTCGTGCACACCCGACGCCGGCCCCGACTCCGGGTCGTGCGGCGTTGCGTTCGAGGGGTGCGCGCTCGGCATCCTCAGCGGATCGGTCAAGACGCTGCCGTGCGCGGATGCCGCGGCCGACTGAGATGCCAAAAATCATTCTTCATCACGTTTCGGCAGCTTTCGGGTGATCGTGACCGCATCGATGTGAGTGCAGCTGGCTTGCGCCAACGACTCTGCGCCAACGAGCAAAGCGAGACCGGCTGTATCGTCGTCATTCGCTACCGTGCGCTCGCGTTGAAGCCCGCACGTCTCGCATCTGGCAACAACAAGGACATCGCCGTTGAGAGGCGTCCAAGTGATGTGCACCTCGGGTCGTTGGATTCGATCTGCGGCCATGAAGTCCTCCACGCTCGATTCGAGCAGACCTCGGACGGATCGTCTCGTGGCATTACGCCATGGAACAGCGCATAGCCGGTTTTGGTGTCTAGCTAGACCGGCCGGTCCGCGTATCACTATTGGTATAATTGGATATGTCTCTACGCTTCTTGTTTTGGGGCCGGTGACTTGCGCCCCGCTGCCACGGTTGATTGGGTGGAAATAGGCCCGCCGCATGGACGTCGGCGCGTGGTTTCGCAGAGATGCGCCAGCATCGATGTGGCACGCGTCATGCTGGGAAGCGGGAAGTGAAGGCAGACGACACGGAGTTCGAAGGCGTCGGGCGGCGCCCGTGCGTTCTCGTCGCCGATGACGACGACGACATTCGCGCGCTCGTCGTCGCCGCAATGAAGTGTGATGGGTACGACGTGCTCGAGGCGCGCGACGGTCGCGAGGTCATTCACATGATGAGCACCCAACGACGCGCGCCCGACATCATCATTACCGACGTGCGCATGCCCTACCTCAATGGGCTGTCGTTGCTGCTCGGATTGCGCAGCGACGGATGCATGACGCCGATCGTCGTGATGACGGCTTACGGACCGGACCGAATCGCGTCGCTCGCCGGGAGGCTCGGCGCCGACGTCACGTTCGGCAAGCCGTTCGACATCGACGAGCTTCGCGCGGCCGTCATGAACATGCTCCGTCCGAACGGTACACAAGTGTTCATGAAAACGCTCCCCGATTCGAGCTGACGAAATCGATTGTGCGCTCGCGTAGACCGTGCGGCAATGCTGCTCTCGTGACAACGACAACGGGAGACGGGCCGAGCGACGAACGCTTTCGCGTGCTCGTGGAGAGCATCAAGGACTACGCGATCTTCATGCTCGATCCGCACGGCACGATCGTGTCGTGGAACGAGGGCGCCAAGCGCATCAAGGGCTACGACGCCGACGAGATCATCGGCAAACATTTTTCGATCTTCTATCCCGCCGACGACGCGGGCGCGTCGCAACGTCAGCTCGAGATCGCAGCGCGCGAAGGTCGATACGAGGACAACGGCTGGCGCGTTCGTAAGGACGGCTCGAAGTTTTGGGCGAGCGTCATCATCACGCCACTCCTCGACCGCGAAGGCAACGTCACCGGCTACGCCAAGGTCACACACGACATGACCGATCGCGCGTATCGCACGTTCGTCGAAGCCACGAACGCGATCGTGTGGACCACGGACTCGAACGGCCATCCGAACGCCGACTCGCCGTCGTGGCGCGCATTCACGGACCAGACGGAAGAAGATTGGCGCGGTTTGCGCGGCTGGGATCCAGTACATCCGGACGACCGCGCGCGGCTCGCGAAGTCGTGGGGCGCCGCAAAGCTCGAGAAGCGAATGTTCGAGGACGAGTTTCGCATGCGTCGCGGCGACGGCGAGTACGTCTGGATGGCCGCACGCGCGGTCCCACTCTTCGACACCGTCGGCAACCTTCGCGAGTGGTTCGGCGTGACGTTCGACATCAGCGCACGCAAGCGCGCCGAGATCGATCTCGCGGCGGCGCTCGAGCGCGCCGAGCGTGCGCAGGCGCGATGGACGACGACGCTCCACAGCATCGGCGACGCGGTCATCGCCACGGACGTCGAAGGTCGCGTGACGTTCATGAACGCCATCGCGGAGACGCTCACCGGTTGGACGCTCGCCGAGGGGCAAGGGCACGTGCTTCGTGAGGTGTTTCCCATCGTGAACGAAGAGACACGGACGCGCGTCGAAGACCCCGTCGCAAGAGTCTTGCGCGAAGGCACCATCGTCGGACTCGCGAACCACACGGTGCTCGTGCGGCGCGACGGAACCGACATTCCAATCGACGACAGCGCCGCGCCCATTCGCGATGGCGCATCGAACCTCTTCGGCGTCGTGATGGTGTTCCGTGACGTGAGCGCCGAGAAGCGCGAGAGCGCGCGGCGCGCGTTCTTGCTGCGCGCCGGCGAGGAGCTGCTTGCGTCGATCGACTACCGCGACTCGCTCGCCAAGATCGTGCAGCTCGCGGTGCCGCGGCTCGCCGACTGGTGTGCGGTCGATGTGCTCGAACCGGGTGCGTCGCAATCCGTGCAGCTCGCGGTCGCCCACGTGGATCCGTCGAAGGTCACCATGGCGCGCGACCTCGGACGCAAATACCCACCCGATCCAAACGCAACGACGGGCGTGCCCAACGTGATTCGCACGGGCCACTCGGAGCTTTACCGCGTGATCCCGCAGGAGCTGCTCGAGGCCGCCGCCATCGACGACGAACACCGAAAGATGATCCGCCGCCTCCAGCTTCGCTCGGCGATGGTCGTCCCGCTACGCGGGCGCGAACGCATCTTCGGCGCGCTCACGTTCGTGTTCGCCGAGTCCGGACGCGAGTACGCCGATGACGATCTCGCGTTCGCCGAGGAGCTCGCTCGCCGCGCCGCACTCGTGATCGAGCGCCGCAAGCTCGAAGAAGAGCGCGCGAAGCTGCTCGACGCCGAGCGCAGGGCGCGCGAGCAAGCCGACCTCGCCAACCGCGCGAAAGACGATTTCCTCGCGACGGTGTCGCACGAGCTACGCAATCCACTGAGCGCGATCCTTGGTTGGGCGAAGCTGCTCCTCGCGCGCGATCTTCCTCCCGATCTGCGCGAGCCGGTCGAGACCATCGAGCGCAACGCGCGCTCGCAGACGCGCCTCATCGAGGACATGCTCGACGTCGCACGCATCATCAGCGGCAAGCTGCGCCTCGACATCGGCAATGCGAATGCAAGTCAAGCGATCGCCGACGCCGTCGAAGCCACGGAGCGCGCGGCCGAGTCGAAGGGCGTCATGATCATCAGCCACGTCGAGCCGGACCTCGAGCTGTTGGCCGATCAAGTTCGACTCCAGCAGATCGTCTCGAACCTCATCGCGAACGCCGTGAAGTTCACCCCGCGCGGCGGCGAGATCACGGTGACGGCCGAGCACGTGCGATCGAATCTCCACATCGTCGTACGCGACACGGGCGAGGGCATCGAGCCGAACATGCTCTCGGCGATCTTCGAGCCGTTCCGTCAGGAAGACGCCTCGACGACGCGGCATCACGGCGGGTTGGGCCTCGGCCTCGCGATCGTTCGCCAGCTCGTGCTCGCGCACGGTGGCTCCGTGCACGCCGAGAGCGAAGGAAAAGGTCGCGGCGCGACGCTCGTCGTCGAGATCCCGATGCAAAAAATATCCGCGCGCTTCGAGCCGGCTCGCATCGGCGAACCGGCGCCAGGTCCGCTACCGAAGCTCGGCGGCACGCGCGTGCTCGTCGTGGACGACGACGAAGACGTCGTCGAGCTCATCGCGACGATTTTGAAGGAAGCCGGAGGAGGCGTGGAGATCGCGCGTTCGTCCGAGGAGGCGCTCGCGAAGGTCGCGAGCGTGCGCCCCGACGTGATCGTGAGCGACGTCGGCATGCCGGACGTCGATGGCTACGAGCTGATGCGTCGGGTGCGCGGGCTTTCGACATCGGAAGGCGGGCGCACGCCAGCGATCGCCCTCACGGCATATGCACGACGCGAGGACGCCGAGAAGGCTTTCGCGTCGGGTTTTCAACGCCACATCACGAAGCCAATTGACCCACATCGCCTCGTCGTCGCTGTGGCAAATTTGGCTGGTCTGCCTTTGCACACTTAACGTACGAGCACTTGGTTCGGCTCTTGCTCTCATCGTGACTGCAACATGGAACTCCGGAAGATTCTCGTGGTCGACGACGAGCCGGACCTCCTCCGACTGCTCGAGGTGATTCTCTCGCGCGAGTGGACGGTGCTCTGCGCGCCGGACGGCGAGCAAGCCATCGCGCTTGCGAAACGCGAGCATCCCGCAGTGATCTTGCTCGATGGGCTCATGCCGAAAGCAACGGGTCCCGAAACGCTCGAGCTCCTGCGCAAGGATCCCGACATGCGCGCTATACCGGTCATTCTCATGACTGCGATGACACGCGAGGATCGTGCGACCCCCGCTGGATTTGCGGGCGTCATCGCAAAGCCATTCGATCCACTCACTCTCCCGCAACAGATTCGCGACATTCTCGGAGAGTGACTCGCGTCTCTACTCCGCTATCGGTTCGACGTTCGCGAGATCCTCTTCCTACGTCAGTTCGGGTTCGCAGGGGGCGGCGTGCAGTCACCGCCCACTTGAATCTGCGCGTTCGTGCGGAACGTGTTGAGGTACTTCCAGCTCGGCTTCATGTGCGCGGGGATCGTACCGTCTTCGCGTACGTTGGTGACGTGATAGGCGTGCTGATTCCAGATGCGGCGCGTCGGCGCCCATCGACGCTGGCTGTCTTGGAAGACTTCGAGCGTGTGCTGGTACGTGCCTGCGTTGCCGTTTTGATTCGACACGACGACGATGTCCGCCGAGCCGTCGTTGTCGACGTCCGCGACGACGGGATATTCGATTAGCGTTCCGCTGTTGCGCACGCCCTTGAGCTCGAGACTTCCGCTCTTACCGTCGTAGACCCAAAGATTGCCTTCATCGCCGTAGACCGCGTCTTCGATGCCACGTCCGAGGAAATCGAAGCCCGTGCTCCCCGCGACGCCGCTCGGGTCGCCGATGGGCTGACTCCAAAGTAGCGTCAGGCTCGACGCGCCGACGTGCCAAATGCCGAAATGCGAGCAGCTCCCGTCCATCAAGCTCGGGTGACCCGTTCCGTCGAAGTCGCCAATCGCGCCCGGCTTGTGCCAGCACGTGAAATTGCTCCCCTGATCGAATGACTGCGTCGGCGCGATGATCTGTTTGCCGTCGTGCGACAGCACTTGAAGGCCGTCGGTGCGCGCCATGAAGATCTCGGGCAATCCGTCGCCATTGAGATCGGCGACCTGCGGCATGCCCGAGATCCCATCGGGGGACTTCCAATAGAGCGTGCCGTCGTGGTGGTAAGTGGCGTTGCTGAAGATGACTTCCAACATCCCGTCGCCGTCGAGGTCCGCGGCGGTTGGCGCGGTGCCCGTGTCGCCGAAGCTGTCCGCGCTGTTCGCGAGCGTGTTGCTCCAAAGGAGCTTGCCTTGGTTGTTGAATACGCTCGATCCCGCGATGATCTCGGGCTTGCCATCGCCGTCGAGATCGTAGATGGCAATCGCGGCGTAGTAGTGGCCATACGGCGAGACGTCGGGCCCGGTGAATTTGATCTTACCCTTGTTGTCATATGCAACGATGTGACCCGACAGGTCCTCGAATATGACCTCTGGGATTTTGTCGCCGTCGATGTCGCCGAGCGCGGGGGTCAAGCTCGCATCGACGTTTCCCTCGAACGCGGCTTGGAGAACGCCCTTGTCGCCCGAGAGCATCCACGCAAAACCAGTCGCGCCGGGGTAGCCGCCGCCGGTTGTGACGATCACGCTCGGGACGTCGCAGAGATTGACCTCGCCGTCGTTGTTCGTGTCCACCATGTCGGCGACGAGCGGAATGACCATGCTGCCGATGATGCTCTCGGACGCCTGCGCGGTAGTCGGCTCGCTCCACGTCCACTTCGATACAGGATCGAAGGAGTTCGGACCCGCGGGCGGGGCGGTGCAAGTCGGCGCGTTGTCCGTCGTGCCGTCGGGCGGCACGTGGCACGGGTCGACGTAGACCGCGTCGGGCTCTTCAATCGCGTCGATTCCGCAAAACGCACACGCGTCCCCGGGCGCGATGACGACGTCCGCCTCCGGTGCCGCGTCGCCCGGACCGAAGTTCGAGCCACCACCGCACGCGGCGTCCGCGCACGCAAAAACCACGATCGTCGCTCCACCAGCCCGCAACCATCCGAACCGACTGAAAGCGCGCATGCGTCACCGCCTGAGCACCATGATCGCGCACTTGGGGTGGCGTGTCCACCGGTCGCCGCATAGGATGATCGTGTGAGGACGGGGGCACAGTGCGCTGTCGCGCTCTCGCGGTGCTCGCTTGCGGACGCACGGAGTTGGATATCGACGATCGCGCCGACGCCGGTGCAGCATGCGAAGGCAGCAGTTGCTCCACATGCGCGGCTCCGCTTCGGACATGCGGGAACGCATGCATCGATGTTCTTCACGATCCGGCAAACTGCGGTGGCTGCGGAATCGCGTGCGGCTCCGGATATTGCAATGAAGGCCAATGCGCCGACACGTGCGCACCGCTCGAGGCGTGCAACGGCTTATGCGTGGACACCCGCACCGACGACCACAATTGCGGTGCTTGCAACGTCGTATGCATCGCGGCGCAATCGTGCGCGTCTGGTGCCTGCACATGCCCTTCGAGCCAAACGCTCTGTAACGGAGTCTGCAGCGACACGCTCGTTGATGTTGCCAATTGCGGCGCTTGCAACGTGCCTTGTGCGTCGAACGAGGATTGTCTCGGCGGCACCTCATCGCTCGCGGGTGGAAAGCTTTATGTTGCCCAGCCGAATGGAGTGCTCGCGGCGTATGGTCTGAGCTTGTAGCCTAAACACGTCTCGGAGGAGAATCATGGACACCAAAAAACGAGTCATCATGATCGGTCTAGCGCCAGAAGTAGTGGATTATAGCCTCTATCCTGGTTTGACCGCCGAGAGGCTCATGGCTCAACTCAAGGCTGACGAAGCCGCACTGAATGCTCTGGGTTACGACGCGCAGCAATTCTTTGTCGATCTGGGCGAGACGGCCGAGACCGCGGTCACGCAGAAGCTCAGCCAAAATGAATACGATTGCGTTTTGATTGGCGCAGGTGTCCGTGCGAACCCCAATACTTTTCTCTTGTTCGAGAAGCTAATCAACTTGGTGCATCGATATGCGCCTTCAGCAAAGATTTGCTTCAACACCAAAGGAAGTGACACGGCAGAAGCCGTCCGGCGCTGGATCTAACGTCCGGTGAGCTTTCGCGCGAAGCCCGAGTAGCCGCACGCGAGGCTCGTCGTGTGCACGAACGAAAACGTCTTCGGCACGACGCGCGTCGCCAGCATCGCGAAGGGTGCACGTCACGTGGACGATGTCGTCGGGCGGGTCTTCATCGGACGCGTACGCCGACTCGAAGTAGGCCGCGACGACGCGCTCGTAGATCAACGTGCGCTCGTGCGTTCCGCGGTCAGCGCGCGCAGACGCGGCGAAGCTGGAAGCCGGCGAGTACGTGGCCTCGCGGGAACGAGTCGCGCGCCGATAGAGCGCGTGACTGAAGTTTGCGCGGTCTCCGAGAAGATGGTCGCACGACTCGGGTTCCGAGCGTGGCCCGACGACCCATGATGTCCATGATGTGGCTCCTGGCCACGACGCCGCTCGCGGAATCACGAAGGTTTGTCTCGGCACATCGGTTGCTCGTGCTGACGTCGTGGGCCCTTCCTCCAGCAGTGAGACTCCGACCGTCAGGCTCCGGACGGCGCCGCGATGCGTCGTCATCGTTCGCGGCGACGAGCGACGCTGGCGACCGCTCGCCGACGTGCTCATGACCGCGTTCGTCGTGCGGCTCGCGGCGAGCGCGTCCGAGTTGATGGAGCACCTCGTTCCCATCGAGCGACTCGCGTGCGTCTGCGTCGTGAACGACGGGGTTCGCTTGCGCGACGTCCGCGATGCGTTCGTCGGCGCCGGTGGCGCTCCTGAAAGAATCGTGTGCGTCAGCGACTACGACATCGCTTCGCCTGCCGCGCTCGACGAGATCATGCGCGTCGTGCGACGGCTCGCCGCGCTCGCGACGTGAGCACCGCGCGTCACTGCTGGAAGCACATGAGCGGAGCCAGCCACCCGCAGCTCCCGCTGCTGGCCCATTGCGACCAATTCACGTCGGTCGCGTCGTCGCGACCCCACTCCGACGGGTTGCTGGACGAGCTGCTCGTCCAATTCGCGCACGTGGTGTTGGGCACCAAAGTTCCATCGTACTTCGTCGAGGTCCAGACGAGCGTCACGCCCGTCGGCAGGCTCAGCCCGCTGTTGTCTTTTCCGGGCGCGCCGCCCGACTCGCTCTTGTCGATGGCGTGCAGCAACGTGCCGCTGATGAGACCGGACCAGTCATTGGCGACCACGGTCGTACCGTCGACCAACGTGTAGGGGACAGTCGAATGCGTGAATCGCGTGACCGGAGTGCCCGTTGCGTCGCTGAGCCAAGCTTTGTACGTGCCGGGGAGGTTGGCCTGCGTTGCGAGTGATTGGCACGTCGTGTCCGCGCCCGACAAACCGCCAAGCGCGCCCGTGTACGTTTGGCTCGTGGTGAAGACCAAGAGGTGAATCGGCGCGGCGTCGCTCGCGTCGTTCGCCGCTTCGTCGATCACATCGCCACTCACGTCACTCGCGGCATCACCCGATGAGCCGACATCGGCGGGAGCGTCGATGATGCTCGCGTCCCCGGCGTCTTTCGTTGGTGTGGCGTCGGCCGCTGCGTCGCCCTGGACGTCCGAGCTCGTGGCACACCGCACGAGTGCGAGAAGCGCGGCGGATGCGATGAAGGTTTTGGCCCGAGCTCCGCTCATGCAATCCAGCATAGCGCGACTTCTTCGGCGAGATCTTGGTGTCGGACCGTCGACGGCGAGGCGCAACTGCTTCGGTCTTGAAGTGCGTCCGCAACTCCCGCACGATTGCGCCACGATGAAGAGAGCTCTCCTTCTTTCGCTCGTGATCGCAGCGTGCGGTGGCAGCAAACCGGCACCGGTGACGACCGCGCCTTCGGCGACGGCCACGCCGCGAGCATCGGCATCCGCATCCGCGTCGAGCTCGGCGCAGGCCGAAGCGAAGCCTCCGTCGACGGGGCACGAGTTCGTCGCTCCGAAGGTGCAGATGCCGACGAAGGACGAGGCGCAGAAGTGGCTCGATGCCGCGCTCACCGAAGCGAAGGCGGCGACGCCCGATTGCGCGAAAGCGACGACGAGCAAAGCACGCATCGGTCTCGTCGTGGCGGCGCCGCCCGTCGCGTTCGTCCGCACGAACGAGCAAGCGTTCGTCGCGATGGCGCGCTGCGCCGAGAAGGAGCACGCCTACTTGCTCCTGTTCATGATCGCGGGCGCGCTCATCCAAGTCGATCCCAAGAACGGACATCCCGAGCTCGTTGCGCGCGGACTGCTCGGCCTCGGAGAGTTCGCGGCAGCCGAGCGCGTGCTCACGCAAGAGCTCCATGATCGCCCTCGCGATGCGAACGTGAACCTGACGATGGCGAAGGCGCTGTGTCGCGTCGACAAATGGGCGGAGTGCGGAAAGCAAGCGGACGCGACGCTCGCGATCGTCGGAGCGCCGAGGACGCAGGAAGACCGCGAAGTCGCTTGGCGCGCTTACAAATATCGCTCTCGCGCTCTCCTTCACGTCGGAAAGTTCGACGACGCGGTGAAAGCGGCGGAGGAAGCCGGCAAGCTCGGTGCACCCGCGGGCTTCGCGGACGAAATGAAGAAAGAGGTCATCCCCGCGAAGGCGAGCATGGCGGTGATCGAGAAGGAGATGAGCGACCGCATTCCGCTCGGCGGCTATCACCTCTTCGGCAAGGTCGCGTCCGTGGGCTCCGTGCTCGACGTGCGCGTCTTCAACGTCGACCGCGCCGATCATCAGTACAAGATCGAAGCCGAGATCACCGGCGTGACCGAGCGCTCCGTGCAGACGGTCGCCGTGCTCGCCGGCAAGACCGAGCGGCTCCACATGAACCCGCCGCTCAAGACGACCTTCGACGTGAACAGCGTGCGCGCGGACATTCCCGGGCAGATGGCGATCAAAGTGACGCGCGTCGACAACGGCGTCGCGATCGCCGACGAGACGCTGCCGCTCACCATCTTGCCGCGCGACACGCTCCCGCTCGAGCGTTTCTACGATCGCGATCACGCCTACTCGCGCAACACGTTCGATTTCGTCGGCGCATGGATCACGCCGAACGCGAAAGCGGTCGACGAGTTCCTCGCGGCGGCGAAGAAGCGCCTCGTCGGCAAGCAATCGTTCTCGGGCGGGCAGAGCGAGACGATGCCGCAGGTGAAGGCCATCTACGACGAGCTCAAGGCGCGCGGGATGAGCTACGTGATGGACCCCGAGCTCTTCTTCGGCGGCGGGGATCTCACGCAGCGCACGCGCTTGCCGTCCGACGTTCTTCAATCGACCAACGCGCAGTGCCTCGAGGGCGCGATTTTGTATGCGACGCTCTTCGAGGCAATCGGTTTGCATCCGGGGGTGGTGATGCTGCCGACGCATGCGTTCGTCGCGTGGCATCCCGAGGGCCACGATCAGCCGCCGGCGCTGAAGAGCTTTTTCCTCGAGACGACCGCGACACACGGCTTCACGTTCGAGCAGAACATTCCGGGTGCAGCTGGCGAGTACGACGCCGAGATCCGAGCCGGCCACGTCGCGCAAGGCGCGCACGGGAGGCCACCCGCCACGCAGATCGTGTGGGTGGACGCGCTGCGAGCGGCGGGCGTCACGCCGCAACCGTGGAACTGATCAGATTCCGTTCTCCGCGGCGAGGTTGAGCGCCATGACGGCGGACGCGTCGGCGGCGAGCGACGTGCTCGAAGGCGCGCTGCCGGCCCAGTCGGACGCGAAGATGTTCGACTTGCCGTTGCGCGCCTCGTACCAAATCGCGCGTACGCTTGCTTTCAATACGTCGTGGTATTGCGTTTGACTCTTGTCGAGCGTGAAGAGCTTCATGAGAAATCGAAACGCGATGCCCTTGAACGCGTGGCAATCCCCCGTGCAGTGCGGGCCGTCGCTGAGGACGTTCCCGTAGGTCGACGACTCGACCTGCTCGTGAATCAAGAAGCTCCCGAACGCGTGAGCGTGGCTCAGATAGCCCGCCTTGCCCGTGACCTTCCATAGCTCGATGGACGCGCCGATCGCGAGCCCGGTGTCGTACGTGAACTTGCTCCAATCGACGCTGCCGTTGGCGTTTCGGTGATCGGCCACTTGCGATGTCTTCATGTCGACCATCGTCGAGTACCAATAGTCGTACATCTGCACGGCGGCCGTCGCATAAGACGCTTTACCCGTCCGCTCGTTCAAGCGCGCTGCGGTGATCGCGGGCCCGAAGTTCGACGCTGTTGCTTTTTGCGTGTGCGCGCGATTCCACCAAACGCCGCTGCTGGTGCGTCCGTTCGCTTCGATGTCTTCGAACAGCGACTCGGCGCGTGAGAGATATTTCGCGTCGTGCGTGACGTCGTAAGCGCGAATGAGCGCAAGCGCCATCCAGTTTTCGTCATCGAAGTAGTCGCGCTGCCAGCCGCGCGCGTCTTGGGCTCGATAGAACGTATCGATCCACTTGTGAAACTCGCTCCCGCCACTGCGCTGCACGGCATCCAGCACGGCATCGAACGCTTCCGCAACAATCCAATAGCCAGCTACTTTGCCGTCGCTCGGGTCCGCGTCGCGCAAATACGATTGCCCGCTGTCCCAAAAGTGCGTGACGAGCGCGTTCGTGGCCGCGTCCGCGCGCGTGTCGGCGGCGAGCGCGTCCGCATCCGTGCCGGTGGATTCCACCGAGCACGCAGCCACGAGAACGAACGCGAGCAGTGTGAGGCTCTTCATCGCGCGCGGTCATTGCAAGCCATTCACCAACGCGACACGTCGTGATTTGCCGCGATTCGCGGGGGGTGGGGGAATTTACCCTGATGCGAGCCCGCCGCGCACGGCTCGTCCGCGATCCATCTTCATCATCGCGAGCGTTCTCTCAGGGCTTCTTGTCGGGACAACCGTCGTCGTCTTGATAGCCGTTGAACGTCTCCGGATCGTTCGGGCACTTGTCGTTCACGTCGAGAATGCCGTCGCCGTCGTTGTCGGGGTCCGGACAGCCATCCTCGTCCTGGAAGCCGTCTCGATCCTCGGGTTCGTCAGGGCACTTGTCCATGTCATCGGGGATGCCGTCGCCGTCGCGATCGGCGCCGCGCGTGACGAGCGGGTGAAGGTGGACTTGCGTCGGCGTTGGCGTCGCCGACGCGGAGTGCGTCGGCGACGGCGGCAGCGGCTGGATCACGATCGCGTTCGTCTCGGCCGGCGCGGGCGAGCACGCGACGACCGCGATCAGCAACACTGCGAGGCGCACCACGCTAAATCCTCTTCCAGATCTTTCCGGGGAAATACTGATCGGGCCACCACACGTCGACGCCCTGCTCCTTCGCCGCGTGCAGCGTGAACGCGGGATCATCGAGGTGCGGGCGCGCGATGGCGCAAAGATCGGCGCGGCCCGCCGCGAGAATCGTATTGCAATGATCGCCGCTTGCGATGTTGCCGACGGCAATCGTCGGGATCTTCGCTTCGTGGCGAATGCGATCCGCGAAGCGCGTTTGCCACATGCGACCGAAGATGGGTTTCGCGTCGGGCGTCGTTTGACCGCTCGACACGTTGATGGCGTCGCACCCGCGATCGCGGAGCATCGCGGCGAATGCGACCGAGTCCTCCTCGGTCATGCCGTCGTCTTCCCAGTCGATCGCCGAGATGCGGCACGTGATCGGTTTGTCCGCGCGCCACGCGGCGCGCACGGCGTCGAACACCGCGAGCGGGAATTTCGCGCGCGCTTCGATCCCGCCGCCATACGCGTCGGTGCGTCGATTGGTGAGCGGGGAGAGGAAGCTCGCGAGCAAATAACCGTGCGCCATGTGGATCTCGAGCATGTCGAATCCACATTTCTCGGCGCGCAAAGCCGCATCGCGATATTGCGCAATCACCCGCTCGATGTCGGACGCGTCCATCGCTTTCGGTACTTGGCTATGCGGATAATACGGTATCGCCGAAGCGCTCAGGAGCGGCCACGCATCCCTCTCGTCGTCGAGCGGTTGATCCATGCCTTCCCACATGAGCTTCGTCGCGCCTTTGCGGCCGGCGTGCCCGAGCTGCAAACCGATCTTGGCGCGCGTGCGCTCGTGGACGAAGCGGACGATGCGCGTCCACGCGGCGACTTGCGCGTCGTCGTAGATGCCGGCGCACCCGAGCGTGATGCGTCCGTCGGCGGAGACGTCGGTCATCTCGGCGATGACGAGTCCGGCGCCGCCCATCGCGCGCGCGCCGAGGTGCACGAGGTGAAAATCGTTCGGGACGCCATTCGTTGCAGAATACATGCACATCGGCGAGACGACGACGCGGCTGTCCAAGTGCATCTTGCGCAGCGAGAACGGCGTGAACATCGGCGGGCGCGTCTTGTCCGCCCCGCCGCGTTTCTGGTTCCACTCGGCGACGACGCGCGCCACGAGCGCGGGATCGCGCATCTTCGAAATTGTCGAACGTGATGCGTTTGCTCCGCGTGAGCAGGTTGAACGTGAGCTCCAGCGGCGACTGCACGTCGTACCAGCGCTTCACGTTCTCGAAGAACATCAGGCTGTCTTGCGCGGATTTCTGGATGCGCGCGGACATGTCTTTGCGTTCGAGCTCGTACGCTGCGAGTGCACGCGGGATGTCGGTTTCGTCCAGATGTTTCGCGAGCGCGATGGCGTCTTCCATCGCGAGCTTCGTCCCCGAGCCGATGGAGAAATGCGCCGTGCGCACCGCGTCTCCGAGGAGCACGACGAACGCGTCTCTGGTTTGGGTCCACCAGTTCTCGTTGCGAATCGTCTGGAAATTGATCCAAAGCGATTTGTTGGTCAGCAGCTTGTGACCGCGAAGGGTCTTTGCGAAGAGGCGCTCGAGATACGCGACGCTCTCCTCGCTCGTCGCGCGGTCGAGGCCCGCTGCGCGCCATGACGCCTCGTCGCACTCGATGATGAACGTGCTCGTCTTCTCGTCGAACGGGTACGCGTGGACTTGGAAGATGCCATCGGGGCTTTTCTCGAACACGAACGTGAACGCGTCCAAATCCAAGCTGGTGCCGAGCCAGATGTATTTGCATTTGCGCACGTCGATGCTCGGTTGAAGCTCGCGCTCCCATCGTTTGCGTACTTTGCTGTTCACGCCGTCGGCGCCGAGGAGCAAATCGCATTCGCCGGAGATGCGCTCGATGTCGGCCTCGTCAATCTCGCGCTCGAACTCGAGACGCACGCCGAGCTCGCGACATCGCGTTTGCAAGAGCCCCAAGAGCTTTTGGCGTCCCATGCCGGCGAACCCGTGGCCCGTCGAGCGGACACGTTCGCCGTGGACGAACGTGTCGATGTCCGTCCAATGACGAAACGAAGCGACGATGGCGTCGTGCGTCGGTTTGTCGGCGGCTTCGAAGTTCGAGAGCGTCTCGTCGCTGAAGACGACGCCCCACCCGAACGTCTGCATCGGTTTGTTGCGCTCGTAGAGAACGATGTCGTCCTCCGGGTGCGACTTCTTGCGAAGGATTGCGAAGTAGAGCGCGGCGGGGCCGGCGCCGATGGAGGCGATGCGCATCAGGCGCGTCCGTAGACCGGAATCACCGCGCCCGAGACGTCGCGCGCGGCTTCGGAGAGCAAGAACGCGATCACGCCAGCGGCGGATTCGGTCGTGACCCATCGCGAGAAATCGGCGTTGGGCATCGACGCGCGGTTCGCGGGCGTGTCCATCGTGCTCGGCATGATCGAGTTGATGCGCACGCCGTGCTCGATGACTTCCGCCGCCGCGGCGCGCGCGAGAGCGACCGCCGCGCTCTTGCTCGCGGTGTACGCAGACGAATCCTTTTCCGGTCCACGGGCGCTCGACGTTGCGCGTGCCGATGACGACGACGGCGCCGTGACGTTTCGCGACCATGTCCGGCAGGAGCGCGCGAAACGCGTCGTGCACGGTGTCGACGTTCGACTCCATCATCGCGCGATACGAGTCGTCCTTCGCCGCCTCATGGAGCTCGACTCCGCCCGCCCAACCTCCCGCGACGAGCGCCGCGTATTCGATCGAGCCGCGCTTCTTCGCATCGGCGATCGACTCGTACGCGGTTGCGCGCGCGCCGATCTCTTTCACGAGCGCGTCGAGCTTCCCGCGCGCCGCCGCGCGATCGACGAGCGCGACGTCGTCACCGCGCGCGACAAGAACGCGCGCGAGCTCCGAGCCAAGCGCGCCCGCCGCACCCGTCACCACACAAAGACTCATGCGCGGACTCTACATCAAGGCACGCAGCAGAGGACTGCGGATCCGAGCGTATTCACCGTGCTCCCGAGCGAGCCCGCCGAGCACGTCACCGTCGGCGGTTGGTCGGGCGCGTACGAAATCGAGAGCGTCTCGTCCGTGAGGGCGGTGCACGCTGCGGCGGAGAACGACGTGATCGACCCGCCACCGCACGCGCTCGCGTCGTACGTCGTCACGGTTCCCGTGCACTGCGGAGTCTTCACGCCGCACGTGCACCCCGTGCACGACACGCTCGCGCTCGCGACCGCATCGATGCGCACGGGGAATCCAGTCGGGCACGACGAGACGGGCGGGTCGTGCGCGATGCACAGGCGGAAGCCCGTCGCTTTCATTCCGCAGTAGTCGTCCGTGCACTTCGTCGCCGCGCACGTCTCGAACTGCTGCGACACGATCGACTGATTGCCCGTCACGCTCGCGTCGCACGTCACGCCCGTCACCGTGGGTGGAACGACGGCCACGCCGGAGTCGGGGACGAGATCGCCGACGTCGACGCAACCGCTCGTCACCGAGCCATCGACTGCGAGCGTGCTGCAACTCGGGTCCGTCCACGCTGCGAAGTTCGCCGCGCCGCACGTTGGCGTTCCCGATGTGGTGCATCCGCACGTGCACGCGCTCGGCGCGGCTTGCGCGTCGGCCAAGAGCGATCCTTGAACGAGCGCACACGCGCCGCCGTCGGTCGAAATGCCGAGGAGGGCCCAGCCCGCGTCTTGTGGAATCGCCGACACACACGATGCGTCGATCTCGCACGTCGTGATCACGTCGGCGGCATCGCTCGCGTCCGTCACGTCGGCTGCGTCCGCGTCGAACCCACCGTCGCTCGAATCGTTCGTATTCAGATCGCTCGTCACGTCGGTCGAGACATCGGGCGGTGCGTCGACGGTCTGATCGATCGGCGCATCGACGATGTTCGCGTCGGGGCTGGCCGCGTCGGACGTTCCGCTTTCGTCGATGGCGCACGCGGCGAAGCCAGCACACGCCGATACCGCGGCGCAGAGCGTCACCCAGCGTCGAAAAGCCGAGATCATCCGAGTCGCATCCTCCGCTGAGACACCATTCGTGTCAAAATGCCGTCAACGTTAGTAGCGAATCGGCGCAGGCACGTTGCGGATCTCCGTCGTCCCGTCGCCGAGCTGGCCCCAGTCGTTCACGCCGAAGCAACGCAGCCAGCCGTCGATCATTCGGACGCACGTGAAGTCATTTCCTGCGGTCACCGCCTGCGCTTCGTAGAGTCCGTTGACGAGCGTCGGAACGAGCACCTCTTGCGAGCTCGACAAGCCCGATTGGTGCACGTCGTTCTTTCCCCAACATTGCACCGTGCTGTCGCCCATGCGCGCGCAGGTGTGGTGCGCGCCGCACGCGATTTGCTGCGCGATGTTCACGTTCGCCACGCGCTTCGGCGTTTCGCTCGCGGTCGTCGTGCCGTCACCGAGCTCGCCGTCGTCGTTCTGGCCGAAGCACACGACGGTCTCGTCGCGCTCGACGATGCACGCGTGGCTCTCGCCGACGCAGAGCGCTTTGGCCGCGACGTTCGGGATCGCGGTCGCCGCGTCGCTCCCGGTCCAGCACTTCGCGGTTGAATCGTCGAACACCGCGCACGCGCGCACACCACCCACCGCGACGGACGTCGCCCCGTTCGTCTTCGCGATCTCGTGTGGCGGCTCCGCCGGTCCCCAGCACGTCACTTTGCCGGACGCGATCGCGCACGCGCGCTTCTCCGCGCACGCCAAATCGGTTGCATTCTGCAAGCTCACCGCGCCTTCGCCGGTGCACGCGACGTGACCATCGCGCGTGCGCGTGCACGTGAACGCGTCGCCCGCGCAGACTTGCGCGACGTTCGCCGCGTTCGCCACGAATCTCGGGCGTCGTCACGCGCCGCTCTCCGTCGCGGCCCCAGCAGCGCGCGGAGCCGTCTTTCATCGCCGCGCACACGCGCGCTCCGCGTGCGACGACTTCCTCCATCTTGTACGCGTCGCCGTGCTTGCGATTGCACGCGATGGAAAAAAGCGCGAGCACCAGCGCCCCGCGCATGGGCGTCAATGGATGCCCGCCTTCGCGATGACGTCCGCCATCACGAACCTCGCGACCGTCGCGTAGATGACGACGCCGACCGTGTCGACGAGGCTCGCGATGAACGGCGTCGAGCTCGTCGCGGGGTCCACGCCGAGTCGCTTGAGGATCAGCGGCAGCATCGATCCCACGGTGCAGCCGGAGATGATGATGAAGAACACCGTGATGCCGATCGTCATCGCGAAGAGAAAGCTCTGATCGGGATACATGAGCACGCGACCTATCGCGATCACCGAAATGATCAACCCGAGCATCACGCCCATTGCGAGCTCGCGGAAGAGGATGCGCCACCAATCGCGCATCTTGATCTCGCCGATGGCCAAGCCGCGGATGATGAGCGTCGAGCTCTGCGAGCCGGAGTTGCCGCCCGCGGAGATGAGAAGCGGCACGTAGAGGAACGCGCTCGTGACCGCGTTCATGATGGGCTCGTAGTGGCGGAGCGCCGTCTGCGTGAAGAACTCCTCGAAGAAGAGGATGACGAGCCAGCCCGCGCGCTTCTTGATGAACGAGACGAAGCTCGTCTGGAAATACGGAACATCGAGCGGCTCGACGGCGCCGATCTTCTGCACGTCTTCCGTCTGCTCTTGCGTGAGGACGTCGACGATGTCGTCGATCGTGATGACGCCGTACAAGACGCCTTTGTCGTCGACGACGGGGACGACGGCGAGGTCGTACTTCGCCATGTATCGCGCGACCTCTTCTTGGTCCATCAGAGGCGGCACGGTGATGATGTTCGTGCGCGCGACGTCGTCGAGGCTTTCGGTGTCATCCGCGGCCACGAGCTCGCGCAGCGAGATGAGCGCGTGCAGGTGTGTCGCGTCGCTCATCACGTAGACGTTGTAGACGGGCGACTCGGGGTGCTCGCGGACGAACGCCTTCACGGCGTCGAGCGCGCCCTTCACCGTCGTGTGCTCGGGCACCGAGACGTACTTCGTCGTCATCAAGTGGCCGGCGGCGGTCTCGGGGTACTGCTCGATCTCGCGGACTTCCTCGGCGGCTTCCGCGTCGACCTTCTCGAGCTTCTCGAAGACTTGGTCGCCGAGCGCGGGCGGCAGGAGCGAGAAGAGGTCGGCGCGATCGTCGGGCTCCATCTCGCTCGCGATGCGCGCGACGCTCTCGGTGGGCATCGCGACGGCGAGCTCCGTCTGCTCGTTTTCGTCGAGGCGCTCGAAGATCTCCGCGGCTTCGTCCGCCGGGAGCACCTGCGACAGAAGCTTCGACGCGACCTCGGGATCGAGCTCGGCGACGAGATCGGCGAGGTCCTCGGGGTGGAGCTCGAGCTCGTCGAGGAGGTTCCGCAGCGAAGACGGATCCTCCTTCATGATCTGTTTGATGTCGGGTCCGAGCAGCGGTCCGAGGCGCATCGTTTCACCGACCCTTTGGAGTCGCGGTCTCTATACGCCCATCGGCGAGAACGCGGTACTTCTTTGAGCATGCTCTCGATGGATGCGCTCGATCGACTCCTCGAGCGATCGCTGAGCCCGACGCCGGTCGAGCTTCGCTACGCGCGATGGCTCAAAGCGCGCGGGCGCGCGATGACGAGCCTCGGCGAGATCCTGATCGAGACGGGCGCGCGAAGCGAAGAGGAAGTCCGTGCGGCGCTGGAGCCTTGGACCAAGGAGCTCGAGCCGCATGACGTCGCGCGCGCCACGGGCACGTTTGGGCACACCCGCACCACGCCGTGAACCGGCGCCTCGGCGGGCGCGTCCGAAGAGCATCCCATCGTTCGCTTGACGAACATGCTGCTCCTCTCGCGAGCGACGCACAAAAAGGCGCGGCGGCGCGCATCGAGATCGCCGGCGAGGTGCGCGTCGTCGCAGGCATCGAAGGCTCGCTCGACGAGCGCGTGTTCGACGACGAATTGGGCGAGAAGCGGCGCGCGGTGTTCGAGCGCGTGATCGCGCGGCTCAAGGTGATGGCGGGCGGAAGCGGGTTGATTCGTCTTCGCGTGCGCGACGTGCCACGCGACGTGGAGCTCGACATCACGAAGACCGATCGTGGAGACGTCGCGCTCGTGCGCCGCGTCCTTCAGTGGAATGGCGGGGCATTCGCGGAGGGCGATCGCTTCAATGGGTGGCGCGACGCGATGGCGCGCCACGCGTTCATCGAAGCGATCGACGCAGCGCGCGCTCTCGGTCCCGACGCGACGCTGGAAGAAATCCACGCGTGCGCGGCGCAAGCGCAAACGCTCCTTCGCGATGAGCGCGAAGCGGAAGCGCGGCCCTACGCCGAGCGCGCACACGAGCTTGCCCTCGAGAACCTCCCGTATCCGTCCGCGCGCGCTCCGCTCGCGTTCATGGTGGCCGCGTCGCGTCGCGACGCACCGGACGTGCAGCTCGGCCTCGCGCGTGCGGCGCTCGAGCTCGCGCATGGCATTCCGTACGCGTCGTTCGCGAGCTCGCGCATCGTCGGGTATGCGCGCGCGGCGGGTCGCCCGGACGAAGCGCTCGCCGCGGCGACCGCGACGGAAGAGAGCGCGCGCACGTGGTATGGCGGTTCGAACGAGGACGTCTTCGTCGCGTGGGCAGACGCGGCGCATGCCGAGCTCGACGTCGGAAATGTCTCCGCCGCACGCGCACGCACAGCGCGAATGCGCGCTCTCTCGGATGCCCTCGGCTTGCAGCATGGTGCAGCGATCATCGATTGGACCGAAGGCCGCGCGCTCGATTGCGCGGGCGATCACGACGCCGCGATCGGTCGCCTCCAAGCCGCGCGCGCCGCGTTCGCCGACGCCGACGCCGAGCTCGACGCGCACATCGCCATCGCGCTCGCCGGCGCGGGCCGCGTGCGAGAAGCGAGCGACGCCGCCCGCGAAGTGCTCACGCGCCTCTCGCCATCGATGACGAGCGTCGCGAGAAGGATCGAACAGCTCGCGACGAGATCTGGACCGTTTCGATGATGCCGCCCTATCCTACGTGCATGAAGAACTTCATTCTTGCAGTGGGGGCGATCGCGATCGTGGTGGTGGGTTGCTCGAGTGGCAACGGGTCGAACGACGGAGGGACGAACGACGGCAGCAACAACAACGACAGCGCGACGAACGACGCGTCGACGAAGGACAGCGCCACGACGGACGCCCCGACCGACAGCGGGTGCAGCGCGTCCGTTGGATCGGCGACGGTGACCGGAACGCTCCTCGGCAACACGCTCGCCGCAAAAGACTCGATATCGAACCCGGGCAACGGAACGCCGTACGTCATCATCACCGACTACGCGAACGCGTGCTCGGTCGGATTGAACAACATCAAGAAGAACTCGAGCGGACTCCTATTCGACTTCCTCACGACGAGCACGATCGCGGTCGGCACCGTGAACGTCGGCGCCGATCTCGACGTGCAATACGCGACGTACGACGCCACCTGCCAGTCGAACACGGGTGAGTCATCGACGAGCGGCAGCGTGACGATCACGAAGGCCGATTCGTGCGCCATCCAAGGAACGTTCGACGTCACGCTGAGCAACGATCACGTGACGGGCTCGTTTACCGCGCCGAACTGCGCGTCGCCGCCGTCGGACGCCGGGCAAGGGTGTTTGTAATCAGCTCTCGACGACGAGGCCGGGCCACACGACCGTGCGCCCGGCGAGCACCGAGACGATCATGAACGCGTGCGCGCCGCCGACCAGCGACGGGCCCGTGACCGTGATCGTCAGGTGCAGCTTCTCGCCGTTCTGACCCGTCGTGCGATCCCACGCGAACGCGAGCGTCGGCGTGAGGCCGTACGATCCGTAGTAAGTCGAGAGCACGTCGGCGGCGCTCACGTTCCACGGGCCGCCCGTGTCGCCGTCGCTGAAGAGATCGACCTCGATCGTCTTGCTCTGTCCTTGCGCGATCACGACGCCCGACGTCGTCACGTTGCCCGTGAACGCAGATGTGAAGCTGACCGTGTCCGGCAAGACGGGCGCCGAGTCGAAGAACGCGCCCGTGATCTCCGGCACGCACGGATCATGGCTCGCGTTCGCCGCCGCGTTGGACCACGTGCGCTGCACGCTCCGACCGATGTCGGTCGGCGTGATGTACGCCTTGTTTCCTTCGGGCTCGCACAAGTCTCCGGCTTCGCCGCCGCCAAGCAGCGCCCACACGCTGTGCGCGGAGTCGGGCCCGTAGAACGCCGCGTTGGGTCCGCCCGTGAGCGTGAACGCGCCAGCCGTCGTGAGCTCGGGATCCGTCGCGGCCTCGATCCATTCGTGGCTGATCACTTCGGTGAGCGACGACAGCGAACCGCACGTCGGGATCACCGCGTACGCGAACGTCGTCGTCCCCGCGTCGCCGAGCGCGACGTCGACGTTGTCGTGATATCCGCCGAAACCGACGCAGCTCTTCACGTCGCCCAAAAGCGCGTTGACGGGATTGGGCTGCGTGATCGTCGTGCTCTGCGGAAACACGATCGTATAGATCGCTTGCGGATCAGGTGTTCCAAACGCGCCGCTCTGAATCTCGCTACCCATCCACGTTTGCAAATCGGCTTGCGAGATCGTCTGCGGGGGTGCGTCGGTCAAGTCGATCGCGCCCGAATACGACAGCGCGCCTACGCCGTATTCGCTCGTCGTCGTCGTCCAATACGTCGATGTCGCCATCGATTGCGCGAACGTCTTCAGCGCGGGCTCGCTCGAGTTGTTCGCATAGAAGATCAAATACGCGTGCGGCGTCGTGAGCACGGGGCCATGCGCGGCGTTGACGAGCTGCGGGAAGGCTGGGTGCGGCGCGGGATAATTCGTCGACGGCGCGCCGTTGTAACCGTCGTCGCTCGCGTCGATCGTCTGCACGTCGGGTCCCGCGTCGATCACGCCGCTCCCACCATTGCATCCGATTGCGAACAAGAAACCAAGCGCGAAACAAAGCCGCATCACGACCGCTTAGCACGAACACGCCGCCGGCTCACTTCTTCGTGGGGCCGTGCGCGTAACCCCACTCTTTGAGCAGGCGATCCATCTCTTGCCCAGCGCCTGCGCTGCTTCGCGATGCCGCTACATCGGCTGCGTCGTGCGCGGTGGCTTGCTCGCGGACGACGAACAAACCGAGATCGCGCGCGGCGTCGATCGTCGGGAGCGTGTGAGAGAACGCCGCCTCGCGCGCTTCTTCCGATGCGAGACCCGTCGCGACGCGCCCGTCGAAGAGACCGAACGGACCCGCGAAGACGCTCAGCGCAGGCCACGGCGCATCGTCGAGGAAGAGCGACCAGTGGACGTCGGCGCTCGGCGGCGTTGGCGTGATGTCGAGCCCAACGGCGTCGTCCGCCGTGGTCGTCAGCGCAATCTCGAGTGTCGGTCCATCCGGCACGATCGCGCTCCGCGCGATCCCGACGGGCTCCCACGTGAACGTCGTGCCGGGCGCGAACGACACGCGACCCGAGACGCGATGCGCGGCGCCCGCTCCCGCGAAGCGCAATCGAAGCCGCGGCGGACCCACGTTCGCCGCAGTTTTCCCGCTCGGAATGCTTGTATTCTGCACGGGTTGCGCGGTCGTGGTCGCCGTCGCGGCTTGCGTGCCTGCGGCGGCCACATTCTTCTTCGCTGCGGCGAAGCGCGCGCGCATCTCGTCCATCACGTCCGGATGCGCCTTCGCGACGTTGTGACGCTCGCCCGGATCCGATTCGAGATCGAAGAGCTCCTCGGCGACCGTGATGCATCGCTCGGTTCCGTCCGGGTTGCGCGCACCGTTCGGGTAACAAGTCGTCTGCGAGTTGCCTTCGCGGAAGATGACGCGCCATTTTCCGTAGATGATCGAGCGCGTGGCGCGCCCTTCGGTCACGACGACGCGCTCGTCGGCCTCCTTCTGTCCGCGCACGAGCGGCATCATCGACATGCCGGTCACCTTCGCCGGCTTCTCGTGCCCGACGATCTCGAGGATGGTCGGCGCGATGTCGACGTTGCGAACGCGCGGCGTGACCGCGACGTTCTCGGGCAGCACGCCGGGGAGCGACATCAAAATGGGAATGCGCGTCGTCTCTTCGTAATTGGTGACGGCGTGGTGATAACGAATCGGCATGTGATCGAGCTTCGACGTGCCCGCGTGATCCGCGGAGAGCGTCTCGCCGTGATCGGCCGTCACGATGACGAGCGTCTTCTTGCGAATGTCGAGCTCGTCGAGCGTGTGCATCAAGACGCCGATGGCCTCGTCGTCTTTGCCGGCCTCGGCCATGTACATGCGGACCATCGGATCGCGCGGGCCGCCGTCTTTCGGATCGGGGATCTTGTCGAGGAAGCGCTGCGGCGGCTCGAGCGGCTCGTGCGGCGAGTTGTAATTGCAGAATGCAAAGAAGCGCGTGTCCTTGTTGCGTTTGAGCCACGCGACTGCGTCTTTGGTGATCTCGCCCGTGTCCTTGGTGCGATATCGATGATCGTCGACGCGCTCGAATCCCATGTCGACGCCGACGGGCGCATAACCCACCATGAAATAATTGTTCACGAACGCGCGCGTCGCGACGCCGTCTTTGCGGAGCAGCAGCGGGAGCATCGGCGGGTCGGAGCGGTAATACGAAGATGCCATCGGCTCGGGCAAAACCCACGGGAGCGGATCGAGCCCGAGCTCCGTCGAGCGCATGCCGGAGAGCATCGCGAGCGTGCCGGGGCGCGTCCACGAGCCGCCCGAGTACGCGTGCGTGAAGCGGACGCCGTGCGCCGCGAGCGCGTCGATGTTCGGCGTGAGCCCGGAAATTTTCGGGAGCAGCGCATCGAGCGGCGGGAGAGACGCCGCGAGCTTCTTCTGATCTTCGGCGTCGTCGTGAAAAGAAGCGATGACGTCGGGCCGAAGCGCGTCGACGACGATGAACAAAACGTTGTAAGCGTCCTTCGTCGGCTCTTTCGCGCGAATCTCCGGATCGCCCCAGAGCGCGAGCGACAAACCGCTTTGGCCCTTCGCCTCCGAGACGGGTGACACGCTCGCGTCCGGTTGCTCCTGCGGTGGGTGCCATTTCGCGGGCGCGCGCGGATCGTCCGATTTTCGAGCGTCGGCGCGCGTCTCGAGGACGAGCTCGATGGATTGCCCGGCGAACGCGGCGAGATCCACGCTCTCGTCATCCACCCAGCTCGATGTCTGCTCCGGCAAGAGTCGCTTTTCGTACGGCGTCGTCTTTTGTCCGCGCGCGTCGGTGATCGACACGGAGAAGATCGTCGCGTCGCCGTTCGAATTCGCCGTCGCGGGCGAGAAGACGAATTTCGCGTTCGGCGGAGGCGTCATGCGAAACGCGATCGTCGCGGGCGTCGGCGCGAAGATCGCCTCGCGCTGATCGAAGCTGCCTTCGCTCATGTTCCAAACGCGAGCGTCGGGCGTCCAACGTTCGCCCGATCCCATCGGCACGGACCACTGCACCTCGGTCTCGCTCGTTCGAAGCGCGATGCTCGTCGTGATCTTGCGCGCGTCCGCCGACAGATCGTGGAACGCGAGCGGCATCTTCCGCCACGCGAGCGACATCGCCCAAGTCCCGCGCTCGAGGTTGGGCATCGTGATGCGCGCGCCGTCGACCATGTCGACGAGGTGCATCGCGACGACATCGGCTTCGGGCGCATTCGCCGGCGCGCTCGTGACGCTCGCCGCGCTCGACGTCGCCGCCTTCGGCGCAGCCCCCGCCTCGGCACCCCCGCCAAACCGATAAGCACATAGCGCCGCAATGGCCGCCGTGCCGATGAGAGCCAATCGCGTGCTCACTGCCACGATGTGCCCCCAAGGAAACTAAACAGGGAGAAGACTCCCATACTCCCGCGCTCCCTGTTCATTTCTTCTCGTCCGGGATGCGAAGCGCATTGGCGTCTTCGGTGACGGCGGTGGGGGCGTCGCGCGGGACTAAGTAGCCGGCGCGCTCGATCATGCGCGTGTCCTCGAGCATCCATGGCCAGAGCGCGCTCTTCATTGCCGTGACGACGTCGGGGTGATCGGCGGCGACGTCGCGCGTCTCCGCGCGGTCCGCGACGACGTCGTAAAGCATGTATTTTACGCCTTTCCGCGTGGGCACGTAGAGGAGCTTCCAGCGGCCGTCGCGCACCATGCGGTGGCGCGCGACCGTGGTCACCGCTTCGACGTCTTTGCGCAGCACGAGCTCGTCGTTGTGATCGACGTCGACCTCCGTGAGGTGCGCGAGCGTCGGGTAGGGGAGGCGGAGCTCGTCGGGCAGCGCGGGTACTTCGCCGAGCCACAATTCCGTCTCCGCGTACGCGCGCTGCTCGGGCGTGGGTTTTCCGTCGAGCGCGGGCGCGAGCGAGACGCCGTCGAGATCGCGCGGCGGGGCGACGCCGGTGAGATCGTAGAGCGTCGCGGCGAGATCCACGTCGCGGACGATGCGCGCGTCGCGCCGCGGAGCTTGATGGCGCGGATCGACGATGACGAGCGGAACGTGCGTGCCTTCGTCGCCGAACAAATGATCGCCGTGGCCTTGACCGTGACCGTTGTCGAAGAGCGTCTCGCCGTGATCGGCCGTGACGATCACGATCGTGTTCTCGCGCAGCCCTTTGCGATCGAGCGCATCGAGGAGACGCGCCGCGGAATCGTCGATGCTCGTGATCGCGCCATCGTAGAGCGCGCGCACTTGCGCGACGTCCGCGTCGTCGAGCTGCGATTCGCCGCCGAGCCCGACGGGTTTGTCGTACTTGAAGCGACCGCGATAATTCTCGTTCGTGTAACGCGAGTAATAAGGAGAGGGCGCCGCGTACGGAAAGTGCGCGGTCGAGAAGAAGACCGTCATGAAGAACGGCTTCCCGCCGTCGGCCAGATCCGACAGCGCTCGCTCCGCATCGCTCTCGAGCATCGTCGGGTCGGCGGCGACGTTCATCTCGCGCAGCACGGGAAAAAGCGCGCGTCCGAGGCGCGAGTGCAAAATCGGCAAGAGCGGCGTTTGCCTCTCGAGCGCGCGCTGCCTCACGAGCTGTTTGAAGTCGAACGTCGGAACGAGCGTGCGATCGAAACCAAGATCGATGCGCGAGAACACGTCGCCCGCGTAGTCGCTCACGACCGCCGTCTCGTAACCGCCTTTGCGCAAGCGCTCCGGGAGCGCGTCGAAGTCCTTCGCGCGATCTTCCCACCGCGGAAACATCGTGCGGATGCCGTGGTGATGCGCGTGTCTTCCCGTGAGCATCGTGACCCACGATGGGAACGTTCGCGGAAGCGAAACGTACGCGCTGTCGAAGCGCGTGCCGCGCGACGCGAGCTGCGCGAGGTGCGGCGCCGTCGACGACGCGAGCCTGTCGGCGCGAAACGAATCCGCCGCGAGGATGATCACGTTCGGGTGCGCAGACGGTCCACCGGCCGCTCGCGCGACGTGCGTGCGCGGCCAGACCGCAACGAGCAAGGCGATCGGAAGCACGACCGCGGTCGCATTCGCCACCGCGCGCCGCGAGAGCGCGTCTCTCAGACGACGCGGCCACGTGCGCCACGCAGCAGGAGTCCACAAGAGGAACGAGGCGAGCGCGACGATGCCCATCGCGATCGTGCCGCGCGTGCCGAGCACGTCGGTCGCGAGCACTTGCACCGTGCGCCGAGCGCCACCGCGTGCGTACCATGCGCTCTCGTAGAGCTGTGGCGTGCGCGCCATCGCGTCGATCACGAGCCACGCATGCATCACGACGAGCACGGCGAGCGCGCGCCACGCGAGCGCCACACCGGTGGGCCCCGCGCGCCGCGCGATCACCGCGCGAAGCTTCACGATCCAACCGGCCACCGCGCCGAGCACGAGCCCCGCCGCGATCGCCGCGGCCGCGATCGCGATCGCGAGCGTGCGAATCTCTCCACCGAATCGCGTGAGCACGAACGCGCTCACTTCGTGCGCTTGCGCGCCGAGCGCGCGATCTCCTTCCGCCACGATCGGCGCGCTCGATGCGAACGCCGTCAGCGCGAGCATGTACCCCGCCCCCACGAGCGACGGCTTCGCCCCCGCCCGCGCCGCCTTCTTCACATACGAAAGCGCCGGTTTCACGCGCCTTCGGAGTTACCGCATGTCGTGCGCGAAGACCACCGCCAGCAATGGTCGAGCCGTTTCGTTCCGAGTGACGCGCCTTTCACCGCGGAGCAGTAAGCGATAGTCTTCTCGAATGCTCCGGTTCCTTGCTCTTGCCTCGGGGATCGCAGCAGTAGCGCTCGCGACGGGGTGCGGGCTCTTTCCGGACCTCGGCGGTCTTTCGAGCGATGGCGGGGAGAGCTTGGACGCGAGCGACGCGACCGTGCCGAACGACGCAGGGGCGGATGCGGCGGACGCGGCAAAGGATTCGGCGGTAGATGCACCCGTCGCCGACGCGAAGGCGGACGCGGCGGACGCGGCTTCTTGCTCGTGTCCCAACCTCGTCTCGGCTTATCGGTTCGACGACGCGAACAACCTCGGGCACGATTTCATGGGCAACAACAACATGACGTCGGTGAGTGGCACGCCGAAGCAATCGACGACCACGCCAAGCGGCTTCGCGGGCTATTCCATCCAGGTCGATGGTGCGAGCACCGTGTGCATCACGACGGGTTACACGTTCGACACGACCGCGGATCACACGCTCTGCTGGTGGTCCCAGCCCACCGCGCTCGCGGACGGTACGAATCAATTCGCGCAAGCGTGCGGCTACGACACGTGGACGGCCAACTCGGGCGTCGATTATCTCTGGCGCATCAACAACTGCAACGGCGGCACGCCCGCCAATCTCCAAGTTCCCAACGCTTACTCCGCGAACACTTGGACGCAGATTTGCCAAACGTACAAGAGCTCAGCCTTGCAGCGCACCGTGGTGCTCAACGGCAACACGAGCAACAAGTTCTCCGTCACCGACACCGTGCCCATCGTCAATTCGCAATCGACGCAATGGTGCATTGGCGCTTACGGCAGTGGTGGGTTTTGGACAGGCTTCATTTACAAGCCGATGTGGTTCAATCGCATCCTCACCGACACGGAGATCCAAGAGATCCACGCCAACACGGGTTGTTGCATTCCTTGATTACGCCGGCACGTTCGATTTGAGCCTTCGCGCGATGCGCTCTTCGAGCGCTTGGGCTTCGATGCCGAGCGTTGCCGCGGCTGCGAGCAAGAGCGCGCGCTCTTCCGGTGCGACGTTGCCGTCGACGACGGCTGCCTCCACCAAGAGCGCCATCACGCGAACCTGAACGTCGGGATCGAGCGCGCGGAGCGTCGTCGTCGCGAGACCCGGAGCGCTCGCGACGATTGCATCGGCGCGATCTGCGTCTTGGATCCCGAACCGCGCGACGATCCGCTGCAAGAACTCGCGCTCGTCCTCGGAGACGACGCCGTCGGCGGCGATGACGGCTTCGATCAATCGGATGATCTTCAGACGATCTTCGATTTCCACCACGCGATGATACCGATATCCCGTTGGCGACGATGACAATGATCTCCACGCGGACGATTTCGAAGCTCGCGCCACCCGATGCGCTCGCGCGGATCGGGCAATCCGCGGCGATGCTCGACGCGCTTCTCTTTCCCGACGATTGGGACGAGCGCTACTTCTCGTTCGACGCGAAGTGGGGACGCGGCGAGCGCGTTTTTTCGATGCGCAACGGCGAAGGCGACTTTTGGTTCTTGTGGCTCGCCAGAGCGGGAGCCGTGCTTCACGGCTTCGCGCACGAGAGCGCGATGAGCCCGTGGTCGCGGCAGCGCTCGAAGGAGGTGGGCGCGCCGAAGCCGTTCCCGGGTCTCTTCGCGGGATTTCCGAAGGCGCTCGCTTACAAGAAGACGGCCGCGTCGTTTTGCGAAGACAAAAACGAAGTCACGTTCGTCGCGTGGTCGCTCGGCGGCGCGCGCTGGACGATCGGCGACGTCGCGTTTCCGAAAGGGAGTGATCCGGACGGCTCGAAGGATCTGCTGTTCATCCTCGACGGCAACGCCGAGACGTACGCGAAGTGGGCGAAGCGGTATGTCGGCCGCGCCGTGCCTCTCGCCGCCGTGAAGAAGATTTATCTTCACGCGCCGCTCACGAACGAGCTGGCGCGCGCGATCAATCCGGAAGCCGACTTTGCCGCGGCGAAGAAAGAGGCGAAGTCGATCGGATATCCCTGATCACGGCGCGACTTTGTGCACGACCACCGGCTGCGTGGGGCCCGCGTCGTTCGCGGGATCTTCCACGACGTACGTGACCGAGCCGATGTTCGGCTCGTTGCATGCAAAATACACGGAATGTTTCCCGGCGCCGTACGGGCTGACGACGCCGAGACCCACGGCGTCGGCGGGCGCGACGACGTCGAGCGCGGTGCCCGACGTGACGCTCGTGTCGCTGGCCACGTCGAGGATCATCGCGGACTGAATCAGCGCGGGCATCTGCGGGTTCGCGCCGCCCGCGCCGTCGAGCGCGATCACGATGCCGCCGACGTGCGTGAAATTCTGGATCGCCGTCGTCCAACCCGCGCCGATCGTCGCGAGCGTGCTCGCGGGCGCGCTCACTTGATCGTAGATGACGAGCACGTCCGTGTTGAGCGCCGTCATGCCGGTGCTCACGTCGGTCGGCGTCGTCGCGGCGGTGTACGCGATCGTTCGCCCGGCGCCGATCGCCGCGGCGCTCAAGATCGACTTCACGTTCGCGACCGCCGTGGATGACGCGTATTGCTCGTACGACCGAACGCGGAGGCTCGTCGACGTGGACAAGAGAAGCGCGTTCGACAAGAGCTTCGTCTGCGCGGCGCTGTACGTCACTTCGTAATCGTGGCCGACGACGACGAAGCTCCCCGGTACCACGCCGACGCACTTGCTGTTCGAGCACAAGAGCGACGGGCAGACGACGTTGCACGCGCCGCAGTTGAACGGATCGCTCGTCGTGTCGACGCACGTGCCGTTGCAGAGCGTGAGCCCGTCGTCGCACTGAAACGCGTCCGCTTCGACGAGGACGTCGCTCGGCGTCGTGTCGGTTTGTTGTCCGTCCGATGAGGAGTCGCCGTTCGTCGGGACGTCTTCGCCGATGACGTCGTTCTGCATCGCGTCGCCGCCGAGGACGCACTTGCCGTTCACGGCGACGTAACCCACGGCGCATTCGCCGTCGACGAGCGCGTTCTCGATGTTGCACGCCGCGAAGATGGCGAGCGGCGCGATGGAACCGATCACGATCGATGCATGCTTCATGGCTTCACCGCCGGTCGCGTCTTCGTGATGATGAACTCGACGCGCCTGTTCTCGCTCAGCGCCTCCGCGCGCGGCTTGCTCGCGCCGAACGCTTCCGTCGTCAGCCGCGCCTCTTCGACGCCGAACATGACGAGCAATCTCCGCACGGATTCTGCGCGCGCCTTCGACAAGATTTGATTGTGCTCCACCGTTCCGATTTTGTCCGCGTGACCGAGCACGTGCACCTCGAGGATGTCGGGGTTCGCGCGAATGAGGTCCGCGACCTTCTTCACGAGCGGCCAGCTCACGTGGTGAACGCGCGAGTCGTCCGTGTCGAAGTGGATGATGTCATCGAGGACGATCCGATCCCCCTCGACGCGCGCAGGTCCGGTCGACAGCGGACATCCGTTCGTCTTCGGATCGTTCGTCGCGATGCCCGGGAGATCGGGGCACGCGTCGCTCGCGTCGGGGATTCCGTCGCTGTCGCGATCGGGCGGCGGGCAACCGTTCGTCTTCGGGTCGTCCGTGCGCACGCCTTTGAGATCGGGGCACGCGTCTTCGTCGTCGAAGACGCCGTCGCCGTCGCGATCGGTTCGCGGGCAACCGTTCGTCTTCGGGTCGTCGGTGCGCCTGCCGGGAACCGTCGGACATGCGTCTTCGTCGTCGAACACGCCGTCGGCGTCGCGGTCCGTTCGCGGACAACCATTCGTCTTCGGATCGTTCGTTCGTCTCCCCGCGACGTCGGGACACGCGTCTTCGTCGTCGAACACGCCGTCGCCGTCGCGATCGCCGCGCGCGACCGTTGCGCCGAGCCCGAACGAAACGCCGAACGCGAGCACGTGCGCGTCTTGAGGTTGCACGCCCAATCCGAGCTGGAAGATTTGCGTGTATCCTGCATAGGGTCCGAGATCGAAGCGCCCGGCGACGCGGAAATCCCAGCCGAGATGCGCGTCGAAGGTCGGGCGCACGACGTCGCCCGTCGGGGCGACTCCGCCGTTCACGTCGAGCCAGAGCCCGCCCGGATGCGCCGTGAATGGACGCACGCGCACGCCGAGCATCGCGCCGAAACCGACGCCGACGCTCTTCGGCGCGAGCGTCGGATCGCTCGGCGCCGATCCTTCGGAGAGCACGGTCGACGAGAGCTCGATCTGGATTCCGATCGGACGCGCGACGGGGAGCTCCACCGCGACCGCGCCATGCGCGCCGAAGCCGAACTCCGATTCTTGCGGCGCGCCCACGGCGTGCGCGAGCCCGAGGGCGCCGTGCACGCGCAAATCGTCGAGCGCGGACGCACTCGGTGCATGAAGCAGCACGAGCGCGATGAACGAAGCGCAAACACAAACACGAGACGCACGCATCAAGATCGACAACGTACACGATATGCTATCCGTCCACGTCATGGGCGCGACGCGAACGACGGACGACATCTACACCGAACCCACCGACGTCGATCCCGACACGCTCGCCAACCTCGGCCCGCTGCGTGCGCTCGCGGGCGTGTGGCAGAGCGAAGAGAGCTCGGACGAGCATCCCGTCGCCGAAGGAAAAGAAGAAGAGCCGTACGTCGAGCGCATCGAGCTTCACCCGATCGATCCGCAGACCAACGGACCGCAGCTCTTTTATGGCCTCCGCTATCACACGCACATCGTCAGGCCTGGGCAGGTCGAGACGTTTCATGATCAAGTTGGTTATTGGCTTTGGGAGCCGGCGACATCGACGGTCATCTTGATGCTCGCGATTCCGCGCGCACAGATCGCGATGGCCGTCGGCACGGCGCGCGCCGACGCGACCGAGTTCGAGCTGCGCGCCGAGCGTGGATCGACGACGTTCGGCATCTGCTCGAATCCGTTCCTCGACGACGCGTTCCGCACGAACGAGTTCCGCATTCGCGTGAAGATCCATCCCGACGGGCGATGGTCCTACGACGAGGACACCGTGATGGCCATCCGCGGGCGCGACGAAGAAGCCTTCCACCACCGAGATCGCTGCACCTTGAAGAAGATCGGCGAGCCCATACCAAACCCACTCGCGAAGCGCGCTTGAGGTAGGCCGCATCGCGCCGTATCATCAATGGTGGAATTCGAATGCGTGCGACTTGGCTTACCAAACGCATCGCGCTCAGCGGAATGCTGGCGGCCGGTACGATCGCATGCGAAATCATCGCGGGCATCGGCGATCAGCCGCACCTCGCCGACGCGGGCAGTGACGCCGAAGGCGGCCCCACGAACTGCACGCTGCCAACAACCGGCGACGCACAAGTGCGCCTCGCGAACATCGTCCCGTCGCTCTCGAAATACGATTTCTGTCTGACCGCGAACGGCTCGCAAACTCCCACGAACGGCGTGCTCGCTTCGAGCGGAAGCAGCTGCCCTGTGGGCTTGCTCTATCGCAACGTGCTCGCGCCGTTCGCGATTCCCTCCGGAAGCTATCGGGTGGACGCGGTCGCCGCGGGTACCCCGTGCAGCGCGCCGCTCGCGACCGCGCCGAGCGTCAACTTCGATCCGCAAACCACGACGACGATGGTGCTCTTCGGAACGGACAACGGCGCGCAGGTTCAGCTCAAAGGGTTTCGCGAAGAGAAAGGATCGATCGCCGACGAGAAGGTTCGCTTCCTCAACGGATGGAGCGACGGTCCGTCGAGCCTCGAGTGCGGCCTCGTCTCGAACGACGAGCTCCCTGCGACGATCAGCGGCGCGCAGCTCTTCGGGCAGAACGCGAGCTTCGGCAACGTGTCGCCGTCGTCGGCGAAAGTGGACGCGCTCGGGTATTTTTCGATTCTCGGCGGAGCCACGGTGCCGTTCGGGTTCGCCGCGACCGGCACTGGAGGCACGGGCGTCGTCGTCGCGCGCAACGTGTCGACGATCGGAAGCGTCAGCACGTTCGCGATCGGCACGACGGCCGACCCGCGCTTTCCCGTCGATCTCATGGTGTGCAACCAAGATCAAACGGACGGGATCTACACGCGGTGCTCGAACCAAATTCCCGACGACGTCATCGTCGACGTCTACAACGTCCAGCTCCAAGGACGATTCACGCCGACCGAAGCCGATCGCCGCACGGCGATTCAAAATGCGATCGCCGGTCTCGACGCGGACTTCGCTTGCATCACCGAGGTGTGGGACCCGGCCGACAAGACCGCGATCATCAACGCGGCAAAACCGCACTTTCCATTCGCCGCGAACTTCACGACGGACTGGACCACGGTCGCCGATGATCCACACGATCAGCAAAACAACATCCCGCCGCCGTACACGACGCCGCCTTGCGATTCGACGAGCGGTGGTTGGTCGCAGGCTTTTCTCGATTGTCTCGCGGCCAACTGCACGACGGGCGCTCCGAACGATCCCAACGGTCAGCTCCCCGAGAACGCCACGCCGTGCGTCGTCAACAATTGCTTGAACGAAGGCATCCAGCTCATCGCCGCCCCCGCTTGTTATTCGTGCAGCGTCACGCAGATCGAATCGGGCGTGACGTTCGCGACGACGCAGTCCTCGTGCACGACGAACCCGCTCGCGAGGTACGCCTTCAACGGAAACAACGGCATCATCCTCTTGTCGACGCACCCGTTCTTGAGCGGCACGCAAACGGATGGCGGCGTCGACGGCGGTCTTCCATCGGACGATGCTCCCGCGCTGTTCGTGTTTCCGTCGAGCGAGTTTCGCGCCGGCGTGATCCGCGCGCCCGTCGATCTCTCGGCGGGCTCGGGCACGAGCACGAAGCTCGACGTCTACTGCGCGATCCTCACGACGCCCGCGACGAGCACCGAGCGGCCGTACACGGGAAACTACGGCGGCAATGGCGCGACCGATCCCGACAAGTGGTTGAACGAGAACATTCTTCAAGCGACGCAACTCACGAATTACGTCAAAGCCGTGTCGGGCGCGCGGAAGCGCCGCGCGGTCATCGCCGGTGATTTCTACGCGGGTCCCGCGATTGGAAACCTCCAAGCTCTCAACCAAACGTCGTACGACACACTCACCCAGGTGCTCCCACTTGCGATGGCTCCGGACTACACGCCGGCATGTACGTTCTGCGGCGACAATCCGCTCGTCGCAGGTGGCGGTCAGAGCACGGCTGCGCTTTGGAGCAGCTACGCGCTTTTGAGCGATTTGGCCGTCCCGGAAGTGCAGAGCAACACGGTGATCATCAAAGAGCTCACCGCGTCGACCAATCCCGCCGCGTTCGGGCTCGAGGCTGGCACGCTCCCGATCCCGCCTTCCTTCTACTACGGCATGCGTACGGTCGTTCGAGTTCGCCCCTAGTCAATGATGACGATTGCTGTGCGGTGGGATACGTTTAAAAAACGGCGATGCCCGCGCCCAATCAGAAGGCGGCGCCTCCCTTAACCATTGGGGGAGTAGTCGCGGACAAGTACCGCATCGAAGCGCTGCTCGGTGAAGGCGGTATGGGTTTTGTGTTCGCGGCGCTCCATCTCCAGCTCGGACACCGCGTCGCGCTCAAGGTGCTCCAGTCGGCGTCGATCTCCGACCGCGAGGTGACGGAGCGGTTCCTCCGCGAGGGTCGCGCGCTCGCGCGTCTCCAGGGCGAGCACATCGCGCGCGTGTCGGACGTCGGCACGCTCACGAGCGGCGAGCCGTACATGGTGATGGAGTTTCTCGAGGGTCGCGATCTCGCGCGAGAGCTCGCCGCGCGCGGTCCGCTCCCGCTCGTCGAGGCCGTCGAGTTCATCGCGCAAGCGTGCGAGGCGCTCGCCGAAGCGCACGTGCGCGGAATCGTGCATCGAGATCTGAAGCCGGCGAATTTGTTCTTGGCGCAGCGGCTCGACGGCGAGCCGCTCATCAAGGTGCTCGACTTCGGCATTTCGAAGGTCTCGCCGGACGCAGGCGACGCGATCGACATGGACAACAACATCACCGTGACGTCCTCGCTCGTCGGCACGCCCAAGTACATGTCGCCCGAGCAGATTCAAGACAGCCGCGCGGTGGACTCGCGAACGGACATTTGGGGTCTCGGAACGATCCTCTACGAGCTGCTCACGAAGAGCCGCCCGTTCGCCGCGCCGTCGCTCGCGCTCGTGTGCGTCAAGGTGCTTCACGAAGAGGTGCCGCCGCCGAGCAGCCTTCGACCTGACATTCCACCGGGCGTCGACGAGATCATCGCGCGCTGTCTGAAGAAGCAGCCTGGTGATCGCTTCGCGAACGTTGGCGAGCTCGTCGAGGCGCTCGCGCCGTTCGGCAACCCGAGCGTGCGTGCGTCGGCGACGCGCATCACGCGCATCCTCGCGGCGCGAGCGAGCGGCGCGCGTCTCGGCGCGGACTCGAGCGGGAGCTTGCCGGGCGTTCGCGCGCCGTCGCTCATCAGCGCGGACTCGAGCCAGCCCGTGCCGCGCACGCCGTCCGCCGTTCGCATCGTCGAGAAGGAGAACGAGAACGAAACGCTGACCGCGGCGACGCTCCTCGAAACCACCGCGAAGAGCACGCGACGCAAACAGCTCATCGCCGTGGGCGGTGGCGCCGTGTTGCTCGTGGTGGGCGTGATTCTATTCTTTGCATTTCGATCGCCGACGAAATCGGAAACGACCACAACGATCGCCAGCGCCGAAGCTCGTCCCGTCGCGACGCCCGAGCCGAGCGCGACGCAGGTCGCCGTGCAGCCGTCCGCGACCGCAACGGCGAGCGCGATCGCGAGCGCGACCGCAAGCGCCAAACCGAAATGGGTCCCGCACGCCGGCGGACACCACACGACCACGCAACCGACGGCAACGACGCAAGGAACGGGAGATGTCCTCGAAGATCGTCGGTAGCATCGTGCTTTGCGCCGTCCTCTTTTCGGCCGGCGCGGCCCACGCGCAAGCGTCGGCGTCGGACGCGGCCATCGCGCAGTCGCTGTTCGACGAAGGTCGCAAGCTGATGAACGAGAAGAAGTTCGTCGAGGCGTGCCCGCGTCTCGAGCGGAGCTACAAGCTCGACCCCGCGACGGGAACCCTCCTCAATCTCGCCGTGTGTCACGAGGGCTTGGGCAAGACGGCGACGGCGTCGAACGAGTTTCGAGACGTGCTCGCGCTCGCGCGTCGCGAGAATCGAAACGATCGCGTCGCGTTCGCGCAAACGCACATCAACGCGCTGAAGAACCGCATCAGCACGCTCACGGTCAACCAAGCCTCGCGCGAGAATGGCCTCGAGTGGAAGATCGACGGCATCAAAGTCGGGACGGAGTCGCTCGGCATCGCGCTCCCGATCGATCCCGGCAGTCACGTCGTGGAAGCGGTGGCGCCCGGCAAGCGACCGTGGAAGACGACGATCGAGTTTCGCAGAGACGGCGAAGCGCAGTCGCTCGAGATCCCCGCGCTCGTGGTGCTGCCACCAACAGTGCTGCCACCGCCGCTGAAACCGGAGACCGAAGTCGTCGTCGTCGAAAAATCGCGCGGACCGTCGCCGTGGATTTGGGTCACGATCGGCATCGGCGTCGTCGGCTACGGCGCGCTCGCGCTCGGCGGAATCGAGACGCTGTCGAACTGGAATGATCGCAAGGCGGCGTGTGGCATTGGCGGCGATCCGAACGCATGCACGCAGGCAGGCATCGACGCGGACAAGGCGGCGCGCACGTGGGCGATCGTCGCCGACATCGGGCTCGGCGTCGGCGTCGCGGGGACGATCGCGACGATCATCGTCGCAGTCGTCGGTCGCGGAAAATCGAAAGAGTCGTCGCACGTCTCGTTCGCGCCGTTCGTGTCGCCGCGTTCGGCGGGTTTCGCGCTCGGCGCTGCCTTTTGACATGCTCCGGCGCCGCCGGCGCCGATGGTGATCACGGCTGGTGCACGCCACCCGTGATGATGACATCGACGCGGCGATCGTAGCCGTTCGAGTACTCGCCATTGGCGCGCGCGTCGCGCTCGCCATCGGAAACGGTCGAGACGATGCGCGAGGGTGTGAGCCCTTCGCGGATGAGCACCGCGCGGATCTCTTCCGCACGCTGCATCCCGAGCTCGGTGTTGAATGCGTCGGTTCCGCGCTTGTCGGTGTGACCGACGAGGAGCACTCCGCGCGACTGCATGCTGTCATGGTTGAGACAACGCGCGAGCGCGGCGAGCTGATCTTGGTCTTCGACGTACGTCGTGGCCGAGTTGAACGGAAACTTCGGGCTGACCATGCGGCACTCGGCGAGCGTGTCGGGTCCGAGGTGTAGCGTGACGAATCGATCCACGCCTTTTCCGAACGTCGGCCAATTCGGCGAGTATTCGCCGTTGGCGTTGGCCGCGGGGAGGGTCGCGGATGTCGTCGTCGTCGTGTTGGCGGACTCTGCTGCACACGCCACGAGCGCAATGCTCAGCAGTCCGAACAGAGAGGATGTGAGCTTCATAATGCATTAGTGAGCTGCACCTCTCGTGCCGTTCCGCCACTGCAAGCATTGCGTATGGCGGATTGGCGTTCGTCTTGCACTCACGAGTTGCATGCGAGTTCTCGTCACTTGGGGCAGCAAACGTGGCGGCACCGAAGGCATCGCGCGCATCATCGCCGAGGAGCTCGTTCGAGAAGGCCACGAGGTCGATCTTCTCGCGCCGAAGAAGGCGCTCGATGCGCGCGGGTTCGACGCGGCGATCGTCGGCGGTGCGCTCTACGCCAATCGTTGGCACAAGGACGCGCGACGGTTCGTTGCGCGACGCGAGCGCGATTTGCGCCGCGTGCCGACGTGGTTCTTCTCGAGCGGCCCGCTCGACGAGACCGCCAATCGCGCGCTCGTGCCGCCGACGAAGCAAGTCGAGATCCTCATGGAGCGCATCGGCGCGCAGAGCCACGTGACGTTCGGCGGACGCCTCACGCTCGACGCGCGTGGATTTCCTGCGAGCGCGATGGCGAAGAAAGTGGCCGGCGATTACCGCAGCCCCGAGCGCATTCGCGTGTGGGCGCGCGAGGTGGCGAGCGCCATGAAATCGGCGCGCCCGCGCCCCGTCGTCGCGCAGCCCGGTCGCTCGATCGCGATGCTTGCGCTTCACGCGGCCGCTGGTTGGGCTGCGTGTGCGGCGATCATGGGTGCGCTCCTCGCGACGACGTCGCTCGGTGTCGCCTTCACGGTGCACGCGCTCGTCGCGCCCATCGTGTTCGCGATCGTCGCGCGCCGCTACTTTCATTATCGCGGCGCGCACGAACCGCTCGCGACCGCGGCGTGGATGGCCGGGCTCACCGCGTTGCTCGACATCGTCGTCGTCGCGGGGCTGATTCAGCGCGATGCGGCGATGCTGCGCAGCGTCGCCGGCTTCTGGCTTCCGATCGCGCTCGTCTTCTTCGTGACATGGGCGGTCGGCGCGATCGCGTCGATGGGACCGTTCACCAAGCAACGTGCTTGATGGTCAATGCGACGTCGCCGGCGTGGTCGTCGCGCTCGGCGGTTTGGGTTTGATCTTCGCCTCGTCGGGCGTGGCGGCGTCGTCCGCGCCCATCTGCACGCTCCGCCATCGGTGCTGTTTTCCGATCGCGAGCACGAACCCGATCCACGCGACCGAGAGCGCGACGTTGATCGCAGCGAACTTCGTCGTCGACCAATTGCGGTGCGTTCCGATCCACACGAAGATCGCGCTCATGATCGCGCCGAGCCGCACGGCGATCGTGTCGACGGCGGTCTTGCCGACGTACTTCTCGACGCGCGACGTGACGAGGAAGAGCGCATGGCGCGTCGTGTCTTGCAGCGAATACTGCAAGCTGTTCTCGCCGATCTTCACGAGGCGCATCACGGCGATCACCGGGAAGAACGCGGCCGACGCATACGCGAAGAACGCGAACACGGGCATGAAGAAGAGCGCGCCGCGCACGCCGACGACGCGCAAGATGCGGGACACCGCGAAGAGCTGAAGCACGAGCCCGATGCCGTTGTACCAAGCGTAGTAGTTCGCCTTGAACGCGCCGATGTACGCGGTCGACGTCGTTCCGTAGACGTTGTTCTTCGCCGCGGCGACGAGCGTGCGATCGAGGAGGTACTCGCCGGAGCTATTGACCCAGTTGAGCACGAGCACGAGGCCCGCGATCAAGAGCAGGTACTTGTCGTGCGCGAGCAGGCGGAACGCGCCTTCTTCCGACATCGGCTCATCGGGGTGACCCTCGTCGTGCTTCACGGCGAGCGCGATCGCGCGCCGCTCGATCCACACGATGAGCGACACGCACGCGACGAGCACGACGACCGCGGTGCTCATGAGCGCGGATGGCCCGAGCGGCACGAGCGTTTGCGCGATGCGCGCGCCGATGACCGCGCCGACCGAGCTGCCCGCGCCGATGATCGGGAAGAGACGCTTGCCTTGCTCGTTCGTGTAGATGTCCGCCGCGAGCGCCCAGAACTGCGCGATGACCGTGTAGCTGAAGACGCCGACCCACAAGAAAAACGCCAAACCGATTTGCAACGACGTGCGCGCGAGCACCGCGAAGATCGCGAGGTTCGAGATGAAGAACGAGAAGACGTAGACGAGAAGCTTCATGCGCCCGACGCGCCGCGCGAGCTCGCCATACGCGTAGACGACGCCCGTCATGAGCACGGCCTGCGCCGCGCGCGCGTAGAGCTTCACCTCCGCGCCGTCCTGCAGGAGGATGAGCGGCTCGCGGACGGTCTTCAGCAAATAATACGCGGTGAGGAGCAAGAACGCCGTGAGCGTCATCAGCACGACGCCCGTGACTTCGTGCGGCTCGACGCGCGTGAATGGACGTAGAGCGCGAGCGGAAATGCGATGAAGAGCGCCGGGCACGGCCATCGCCTCGGAAAAATGCAATCGCGATACCTACGCGAAACGCGTTGCCGCTCGATGATTCGAACGGGAGCACGCAAGCGGTGCATGCGATCACCGCAAAGCGTGCATCACGCTTCTTGGTCGAGCGTCTTCGCGTGGAGCATCTCCACGTCGCGCAGGATCTCCGCGCGCGCGATGGGCGCGAGCGCCGAAAATGTTTTGCCGTACGAGGCGAGCGCGCCGAGCGTCTGGTCTTCGATCTGTCGCCCGTACGAATCGATTCCGGGCGAGATGCCGAGCTCGACGCGCACGCCTTTGTCGATGCGCTTGATCACGACGTTGTACGCGAGCTCCCAGCCGCGACCGCGAAGTCCGAAGAACGTTCCGCCGTGCGCGCGCTTTCCGGCGAAGCGATTGGTCGTCGTGCCTTTCAGATCCTCGGGCGTGAGCGTGATGGTCTCGCGTTCGAGCTGCAAGAACGGTTGCATCGTGTGGTAGTCGGCGAACGTCTGCCGCCAGCGCATGCGCGTCGCGTCGTCGAGCTTCACGGGATGCACGATGACGACGCGCGCGTCGGGCGCGAGCGTGAGTGGTCTGTCGTCCACGTCCGCGTAGGATCGATCCTCGGCGACGCGAAACGTTTGTTGGATCGCGCCATCGCGCACGACGCCGTAGACGAGTCTCGTCGCGAGGTGACCGAGGAGGCGGTGCGCGACGAGCCGCTCTGCGAACGCTTCGCTCGACCACTGCCGCTCGGCGACCATCGCGCGCTCGAGCCGCCGCGCTTGCTCGGCGCCGATCGTCTTCACGTCGTCCTTCAGGAGCTTCCACGCTTCCGCCGCGCGCGATGCTTTCTCTTCGTCGTCGGATTTCGCAGCGTGAGGCAACGCGGCGAGGCGCGTCCCGCTCGCGTCACGAACGAACGGGCGGAGAAGCTCGTCGAACCCGACGGTGAACGTGCGCGCGCCGAAGTCGAGCGTCATCGTTCCGTGCTCGTCGAGCCCGAGCTCGGGCACGATGCGATCTTCGAGCTCGTCTTGACTGAGACCGCGCTGCCGACAAACGTCCCCGAGGATTTGCGTCGCGCGCTTCTTGAGCTTGCCGCTCATGCGTGATGCGACGTGATGGATGTGGAGGAGCGATCGATCGTCGCGAATCGCGGCGAGCGCTTCGAGCGCTTGGAGCGCGAGCGCGTCCCCGCCGTGACTGTGGTGAGCGTCAATCACGGCGCGGAGCTCGCGCACTTTTGCGTCGTCGGCGATCGGGCCGGGCATGCCGGCCAGCATAGACTCAGTTGCCGATGCCGCCGCAGGTTCCAAAGGGCTGGGTGAGTCCCCAGTCGCCGATGTTCTGGCTCGAGCACGGCGCGGTCGACGAGCAACCCGTCGGGCCAGCATCCGTGTTTTGGCAGAGCTGCGCTTCGTTGTTGCCGCACGCCACTTCGCACTTCGAAGCCGTCTGCTGCGTGATGCTGTCGACGTAAACGCAGCACACCTCGGGACCGCAGTCGCCGCCGATGCATTTGAGCGCGGTCGCATTGTTGGGGCACGTCGCGGCGCACGTGTATGTCGTCTGTTGATTTTGCGTGTCGACGCAGCAGACGTCGTTTCCCGTGCATGACGTGTTGCCGCACGGAATCGTCGTCGGATTTCCGCTGTCGGAGAGCGAGGCGTCGTTCGTCGTCGCGCCGTCGTTTCCGGTCGCGCCATCTTTTCCGGTGGCGGAGTCGCCCGTGGTCGTCGCGTCGCTGCCGGTTCCTGTGTCGCTTCCTCCGTCGAGGATGGTCGTCTGATCGGCGCCGCCGCACGCTACGAGCGCGAGCGCAAGCAAGCAAAGAGCTCTCATGTCGTCCTCCAAAGACTCTGTCCGGTGGCGACGGCGCGTGGTTACGAAAATCGAACGTTGAATCGGTGCTATTCGAAAGGCACCGAACGAGACGTGGACAAGCTCACGCGCAGAAATGTTCTTCACCTCGGCGTCGCGTCCGTCGCCGCCTGCGCCGTATCGGGTTGCGCGGCGGCCGGGCCCGCGTCGTTCGGCGACGTCACCGCGGGAAACGCCAGCGATCTTTCGGTCGGCGAGATCAAGCCGCTGGCCAACGCGCCGTGCTTCATCGGGCGCGATGCGTCAGGCGTCTACGCGATGACGACGACGTGCACGCACCAAGGATGCGATCTCTCGGGCGGCGTCGAGTCGCAGCGAGTCGTCTGCTTCTGTCACGGCAGCATGTTCGACGCGAACGGCAACGTGCTCCAAGGTCCCGCGCAAGCTTCGCTCACGCACTTCGCCGTCACGATCGATCCGGCGGGCGCGATCACCGTGCACGGCGCGCAGGAAGTCGCGTCGTCCGTTCGCGCGTGAGCGGTATCACTTCTTCAGCGCGCGGCTGAGCGCGCGCGGTCCCGGATCGCGCGGGAACGCGCGCGCGGAGAGATCCGCGATGCGCCGACCGAGCTCTTGGACCTTCGCGCGCGGGAGCTTGCCGCCTTCGATCTTCTCGCAGAAGTACGTGCGACACCCGAACGGGCGACTCGCGTAGATGCGGCAGCGTCCGCCTTCGCCGAGGAGCGGACACGTGCGCTCGTCGTCGATGATGGCGAGCTTCTTCTTCGGAGCGCCGAGCGCACGCACCGCGTAGTCGACCTCGGCCATCTCGACGGCTTGCGGATACGGCTCGCGACCCGTGCGCGCGAAGTGGCAGCAGTCCGCGCTCGCGGGACACGAAAACGGCGACAAAAGCGCGTCCGTTTCCTTGTATAATGCAAGCAGTTGGGAACGTTCGGCTTCGCCGAACTTCCCAGCAAGAGTCGTTTCGCGTGCCTTTGGCACGCTCAACTCGGCGCGCCGTTTCATCAAAACCAGCTGGGCTGCATCTCAGCGTAGCTCGACTCGGCGCTCGTGCAGAGATGTGCGAGGTGATCGACGCGCGGCAGATCGGTCTCGATGAAGTAGCGCGCCGCGCGCAGCTTGCCTTCGTAGAGATCGCCCGCGCGTCCGTGCGCGGCGTTCGCTTGGCGGAGCCACAGCCACGCGACGACGAGCGTCGACATCATGTCGAGGTAGTCCGCGCTGTGACGCATCATGCCCGACGGGTCACCGCCCATGCCCATCGCGGCGAGCTTCATCGTCGCGTCCGTCACGCACTCGAGCGCGCGCTTCATGCGCATGGCGAGCTTGTCGTCCTTCGCCTCGTCGATGGTGCGCTCGATCTCGAATGCGAGCACGCGAAGCGCCTCGCCGTTCTTCGCCATCACTTTGCGACCGAGGAGATCGAGGCTCTGGATGCCCGTCGTGCCCTCGTGGATCGTGTTGAGCTTCTGATCGCGGAGCCACGCCTCGGGCAAATATTCGCTCGAATATCCGTAGCCGCCGTGGATCTGCACCGCGAGCGCGTTCGACTCGAAGCCGCGCTCGGCGGGGAACGTCTTCGTGATCGGCGTGAGGACGTCGAGGAGCATTTGCGCGCGCTCGCGCTCTTCGGTCGTCTTGCCGTGCGCCGCGACGTCCGCGCATTGCGCGGTGAAGAGGACGAGCGCCATCGAGCCTTCGCAGATCGCTTTTTGGCGAAGCAGCATTCTGCGGACGTCGGCGTGATCGACGATGGGGACTTGTGCGCTCTTTCCGTCCGCGCGCGCGCCAAGCGGGCGACCTTGCGCGCGCGTCGTCGCGTACTCGAGCGACTCGCGATACGCGACGTTCGCGGTCGCCGCCGCTGCCACGCCGACGCCGATGCGCGCCTCGTTCATCATTTGGAACATGTACGAGAGGCCCTGGTTCGGCTCGCCGACGAGCTGACCGTGGCAGTCGTTTCGCTCGCCGAAGCTCATGATCAAGCTCGGGAGACCTTTCCAACCGATCTTGTGGATCATGCCCGCAACGGAGACGTCGTTCGATATGCGATCACCGTTCTCCGTGCGAAACTTGGGAATCGCGAACAGCGAAATGCCTTTGGTGCCGGGCGGCGCGCCTTCTATGCGCGCGAGCGTCAAATGGACGATGTTGGGCGTGAGGTCGTGATCGCCGCCGGAGATGAAGATCTTGCTCCCGCGTACGAGGTAATCGCCTCTGTCCGTCGGCGTCGCAGTCGTCGTGATGTCCGCGAGGCTCGAGCCGGCGTGCGGCTCGGTGAGCGCCATCGTCCCCGTGATCTCGCCGCGGTAGAGCGGCTCCATCCATTCGCGCTTGAGCGCGTCCGAGCCGAACGCCTCGATCAAATGCCCAGGCCCGCGACACAAGATGACGAACGATGCGGCCGCGAGGTTCGCCGCGCACAAATACGCTTGCGCCGCCGTGTCGATCACGATCGGGAGCGATTGCCCGGAGACTTCCGGCCCGCGCGTCGCGGCGACGAGACCGAGCTCGATCAATCGCGGATAGAGCTCGTGCATCTTCGGATGCAGCGTGATGCGTCCGTCCTCGAAGCGAGGCGGGCTCGCGTCGAAGTCGCGATACAGCGGGAAAAACGCGTTGCGCGCGAGCTTGCGTGCGCCCGCGAGCATCATGTCGAACGTCTCGCGCGAGTGCTCCGCGAAGTCGGGGAGCGCCGTGAGAGCGTCGACGTGCAAAACGTCGTAGAGGAGAAAATCGATTTCGCGATCGTCGAAGAGCGGATTGGTCATCAGAACAGCACGCTGAGCGGAAATGGTTCCGCCGTAGATCCAGCCGTCGGATCCGAAGCCGGGGTAACCGGGGTTGTTCGTTTGGAGTCCTTTGGCGCCCGCGAGCGGATCGCCCGTGAGCGAGGAGCGCGAATCGTCGGGCACTTGGTCGCTCATCTGCGAGGCGTCCTTCGTCACGTAGCGCGGCACCATGCGATACGCGACGAGCTGAAGACCCGGGCGCAGGCGTACGCCGCCGACGACCGCTTCGAAATCGCCGCCGAACGCGACGCCGTATCGATCGCTGTCGACGTAGTTCGAATTCCCCGTTTGCGTAGGGACGGGCGTGGGCGCGTATTGCCAATCCACGTAGCCGCGAACCTTCTTGTATTGATGACGAACGCCGAGCGCGTAAATCGCGCTATCGCTGAACGCGTACGAAGGGCCATAAGCATCACCGGGAGCTTGGCCGTGGCGATCTTTGTACGTGGCCCAATTCATCCACGTGAGCGAGCCCACGACGCCGAACGACGTGTTCTTCGTCTTGATCAAATCGGCTTCGACCCCGAGCGACGCACGCCACGGAAGATAATCGTGCACTTCTTCTTGCACGCCCTTCGAGACGGTCCCGTTCGGGAGCGTTGCGGTGATCGTCGTGTCGATGACGAACGACTGCGGCGCGTGGAGCACAGCGCCGACGCGCACGCGATCGACGGGCGTCCAGTAAACGCCCGCGTGCGGCGCGAGCGCCGCCGTCACGCCGATGCTGTTGTTGACGAGGAGCTGGCTGTAATCGCTCGCGGCCGGCACGTACGACGCGGACGTCGCTTGATTCGCGAGGCCGAGCGTCGTCCCGATTCCGAGCGAGAGCGCTTTGAGCAAACGAAAGCTCGCGCCGATCGCGATGGACATCGTCGTCAGTCGATCGCCGTACATCTCGGGATGCAAGCTGTTCGAAAACAGCGCTTCGCGTTCATCGGTGTAAAAACCGCTCGCCGTCGTCAGGTTGCCGAGCGGCAACATCAGATATGCACCTACGGTGAAGCGATTTTTGATGAGGTGTTTGAGCCCGCCGATGACGAGATAAGGACGAGTCTGTCCGCTCGAGCCCATGCTCTGCCGCGGGATGGCCTCGAGGTTGCAGTTGTTGCCCGGGCAACCTTGTTGGAGCCACTGCGTCGGGATCACCGTGTTCGGAAGTTGCTGGGCCTTTCCCGGTGCGCCGTAGACGATGTCTCGGTTGCCGACTGCGAGCGGCACGTCGCTTCCCGCCGGGCGTCCGTAGAGCAGCATCGAGATCTGCTCCGACAAAAGCGCAATGCCGACATCGAGGCGATCATCGGCTTCTTCGAGCATCGCGGGGTTGAAGTATGCGGACGCGGAGCTCGGATCGCTCACGACGGGCGCAAATCCGCCGTTGCTCGCGGCGGCTCCGAGCGTTTCGAAGAGCGGAGTCGCGTGGGCGTTCGTCGCAACGAGAAGGACGAACGCGGTCGAGAGGATTTTCTTCATAGGCTCGGATCGTGGGGGAGGGCGATGCGCACGTTCGCGCACGTGAGGAGATCGGCGTCGACGTCTTCGCCGGGATTTCGCACGACGATCGCGGCGACGCGCGGCGACGTGAGCGAAGAGCCGAGGTAACGCATCGTGATGCGCGGAGCGAGCGTTGCGTTGTCGACATGACCGGGAGTCGCGATGAGCGAGCACGACGTGCACGAGTTCACGCTGAGCACGCTCTCTTGGAGATCCCAGTCGCCGTGTACGGTGAATTGAATCGCATTCTGCGGGACGGTCTCGCTCGCGGACGTCGTGTACTCTTTGTAATCGCGCTGCGTCGCTTCGCGCACGCCGCCAGTGATGCCGGTGATCAAGAACGCGGCGCCCGGGATGCCGTCGCCGTCGGTGTCTTCGACGTTGTCGAGGTGTTGTCCTGTCGGGTGGAGCGGATCTTCTTCGTATGGAAGCGGAGTGAGGCTGTCGAGCGGCGGCTTCTGCGAATAGTCCGCGGGCACGAGCGCGTCGGTTCCGCCGCGCACGCGATAAAAACGATCGAACGAAAAATCGCAGACGCTGTTGTCCGTGTTGAACTTGCCTTTGCGCGGACCGTGCGTGCCCTTCACGGAGGGATCGTTGCGATAGAGGAGAGCGCGCAGCGTGCCCGGCGTGCAGTCGACCGTTGCGCTGCCCGTCACGTGGAAGCCGCAGTGAATCGCCTGCTCGACTTGAAACGTCGAACCGTTTTGCGAGAACCGATAGAGGTACCAAGTGCTCGCGGGTTGCGGCTGGTCGAGCACGGCGTCGCGCACGGCGTCGTTCTCGCGCGAGATCCACCAGCCCGTCATGTCGCACGCGGTGTCTTTCGTGGTCGCTTGGCAAGTCGATCCGCTGCCCGATCCGCTCACGCCGTCGCCGCACGGATAAAAACATGTATTTTGCACGCATTGCCAACCGGGCGTGGTCTTGCAATCGGTGCAGCCGGGGCTTTGCGTATCGCAGTCCTCGGACGATTGGACGACGCCATCGCCGCAGAGATCCTGCTCGGTGGCGTCGGGCAAGACGACGTCCTTCGTGCAGGCGGCAAGCCCGATGGCGGCGACGATGAGCGGAGTGACGAAGCGCGAGAACACGGCCCGCGCCTTATAACAGGGTCCGAACGGCGTGGACATCGGCCCGTCGGCCGGCCCGCGCCGACGCGGGCCACGCAAGAACGCCGCAAACGCGCGTGATCACGTCGGCGTGCTCGGGCACGGCGGACGCAAAGCGCGGGCGTGGGCAAGCTCGCCGCGCCATACCGGCCACGCCGTCCGGAAGAAACGGTCCTTTACCGCGTCGTTCGCCGCCACCTCGAGACGTTCATCGAGCACGCGGCGGAGACGTACGACTCTCCGCTTCCGAAGTACGTGCGTAACGAGCTACGGGCATATCTGCGTTGTGGAATCTTCGAACACGGTTTCTCGCGCGCGCGCTGCGACGAGTGCAATCACGATTTGCTCATCGCGTTCTCGTGCAAAGGCCGTGGACTCTGCCCCAGCTGCGCGGGCCGCCGAATGAGCAATACCGCAGCGCAGGTCGTCGACCGCATCATCCCGGCCGTGCCCGTTCGGCAATGGGTCTTGTCTCTCCCGTTCGACTTGCGCGCGAGCGCGGCGTTCGACGCACGTATCCTCACGAGCATCATTCGCGCGTTCGCGGGCGCCTTATCGAAGCGATATCGCAGTTGGGCTCGCGGAGCTGGGCTCGGCGCGAGCGAGTTCGGCGCGATCACTTTCGTCCAGCGCTTCGGAAGCAGCTTGAACCTCAATGTGCACTTGCATGTAGTCGTCGTCGATGGCGCTTTCTCGCGCGACGACCAAAAACACGTCCTCTTCACGCCCGCGTCGCCGCCAACCCCGACCGACTTGTACGCCGTCGTACGAGATACGCGGCGCCGAGTCGAAAAGGCGTTGTCCAGATTGGACGCAACGACGATTCGCGGTCCGCTCGCCGCGTGCGCACGCATGGCGCTGCAAAGGGGAGACGTTCGCGCAATATCCGAAGTGGGCAACGAGGCCGAGATGGTCGTTGCAACTTCACCCGAGCGCGACGGCGCAGCCGTGGACGACATGGGCTTCAACCTCGAAGCGAGCGTGCGCATCGACGCAGATGACGACTTCGGCCGCGAACACTTGTTGCGATATTGCGCCCGCCCGCCGCTATCGCTCGCACGACTGACGGAGCTCCCAGGAGGCAAGATCTCATATCGCATCAAAAAGCTCCGCAATCGCGGCTCCAAAGTGCGAATCATGACCCCGCTCGATCTGCTCGCTCGGCTCGCAGCGCTCATTCCGCCACCGCGACACCCACTCGTGCGGTTTCACGGCGCGTTCGCCCCACGGTCTTCATGGCGGCGAGATGTCGTCCCGAAACCGCGCGACCGAACACCCAAACTCACTCACGCTCACAGCCCAACACCACACACGCCGCGCGTCAATTCGCATAACGCCCCAGCCGCGTTCGCCCCTCGAACGGAGCAGCTCACGCCAAACGTACTGTCGGTTCGCCACTGGGAACGACTCAAGTCAGGCGCTCTCCTCGCAACAACGGCGCGCATCGACTGGGCCACGCTCATGCGCCGCACCTTCGACACCGACGTCCTCGAGTGCCCCCGCTGCGACGGCCGCCTCCGCATCATCGCGATCGTCGACGACGAAACAATCGCGCGCAAAATCCTAACCGACCTCCACATCCCGCGCGCGAGATCGCCACCCCGCACGCACGACCCCACACTCCTCTTCGAAGACGCACCCCACCTCGACGCTCCGTAACGCGCCGCCGCACCCGTCCGCCTAAAACGTGTTCAAATCAGTCCGAAATTCCAGCCCGATTGCACGCTAATCGCGCCCTGCGCATAATGGGGCGTTCTGTAAACTTCTTCGAGCTCAGATTGCGTTTGGATTTCCCCTGTCTCCTCAGATGAGCCGGCGACGCCTTGCGATGTCTTTCGCGCCCACGACCAGATCGGTGAACGCTTGTCGCAAGATCAGATGGTCTTGTTCTTCTTCGATCGAATGTGCCAGCAGCATGACGTCCCCAAGGAGTGCATCCAATTCGCTCATTGTTGGTTGACGTCGTTCGTTCCGAAAGACGTCTCGGAGCGACGCGCACCGCCGCGCCCTGTCCCTGGGTCAGATCTCCACGTCGCTGTAATCCCAAACCACGCCTCAATATTGGTTGGTCGTGACGCTATTTTGGCGTGAATTTCACGATCGACTGGCCGCCAGCGTTTCCCCAATAAACGCTCGTGCCGTCAACGGCAATGCTGGTTGGGTAGTTCTGCGATGTGGCAAGAACTGTCGGCGAGCCGCCGCAACCGCCGACCGCACATTTCGAAGATCTCTCCGCTGGCCGTCGCGCTCGTCCAATAAACGTTCACGCCGTCGGTAGCGATCGCCGACGGACTCGTGATGCCCTTCGCAAGCGGTGTCGGCTGCCCTGTACACCCGCCGAGCGGGCAGCGCATAACCGTGCCGTCTTCCGGATTTGTCCAATAGACGCTCGTCGCGTCGAGCGCGATGCCGTACGCACCGTTCGGCGAATTCGCGACGATCGTCGGCAAACCACCGCATCCCCCGACAGCACATCGCATGACGTTTTTGGTTGTTGTCCAGTAGAGATTGGTCCCGTCGACGGCAACCCGACCCGCGCACTGCGCGGCAGCGAGGTCGCTGGAGCTAGCGCCGCAACCACCCACCGGACACCGATCGATGGTCATCTCGGTGCTGGTCTCTGCCCAGCAGGCCTTCGGTCCAGGATCGGCCGCAGTAAACATTCTTGCCGTCGGACGCGATGCTGGTCGGAAGACCGAGGGGTGCGGCGACCACCGTTGGTGAGAGTCCACACCCACCAGTCGCGCAGCTCATGACCGAGGTAGTCGCGGACGTGTCGCACACGGTGAAATACACGTTCGTCGAATCGATCGCGATGCCGCACAACGCGACGAGGCCATACGCGAGGTACGTCGGATCGCCGTTGCAGCCGTCGACGGCGCACTTCCTGACGGATCCGATTGCCGTTGATCCAATAGACGTTGGTGGAGTCGACGACGATATCCGTTGGGTCGTCCTCCAATGAAGAGAGCGTAGTTAGGACGCCAGTGCCACCGTCCGCATCTCCCGCTGGGGCGTCAAGCTTCGACGATATGTCGCCGCTCGCATCGCTTGCACTGTCGCTCGTAGCGTCATGGCCGGAAGAGGCGTCGCTCAGTCCGCCGTCGCCGTCGTTCGCGTCGTCTGCGAGCACGCCGCCACAGGCACTCAAACCGAAGGCGAAGAGGATGACAGTCTTCATTGGGATGGAGAAGAGCCCACGCCGTCGTGGGCTTTTCTCCCGCTTCATTGTGTTACTCCGGCCGCATCGTGCAACAGGTACCGTAATCGTACATCCCGATGTTCTCGCGAATCGTTTCGTACGCGCCCTGGCTGCTGTTGTAGATTTGACCGACGATACGTACGCCTTGCACGGTCACGTATCCGCCATTCCCGTCGGGGAAATTGTCCAAGTCGATGTTGCTGACCTGGCTGTTGCAGTCGCAGCCGAACAAGCTGCTCCAAGAGCAATTCACGTTCGCGGCGGGGCTGGTTCCGGACGCCCAGTTGTAGAAGTTGCTGTTGACGGTATCGAGGCCGTAGACCCAGTACTTCATGTTCGTGGCGTTGCAGTCGGTCTGATCGCTCGGGTTCGTTGCAGGAGCGACGTAGGTGTTGATGACACGATCGCCACACACGCCGTTTCCGTCGAGTTCGGTGACCTCCCAAATCATGGCGTTCGTGCAGTTCGTGTAGCCATACTGACCATTCACCGAATCCTGGTAGGTTCCTCCGCATTCGAGCGTGTAGCTCGGCAGCGCAACGCCTTGTCCCGTCGTTGACTGCGTCGTCGGCACTGCTCGATAACCACACGCGTTCTCGCCGATCGCCTGACTCGTCGAGCCGAAAGCCCCATCGGCGGAGCACGCCAAGAGCCCAACGGCCAGCACCACGAAGAGCAAAATGCCCCCCATCACTTTTACTTTTCTCGTCATTTTGATCCTCCTTCACGCAAACCGTCGCACTGGGAGAAGCTACGAGAGGGCCGACGCACAAAACCGACAGAACCGGTCTCGCGCTCACACAAAACCCTCACGATTGCGTTAAAGAAACCTCAACGCCGTCTCGACGTTTCCTGAAATCAGTCCGAAATTCCAGCCCGATTGCACGCTAATCGCGCCCTGCGCATAATGGGGCGTTCTGTAAAATTCTTCGAGCTCAGATTGCGTTTGGATTTCCTCGTCTCCGTCGAGCGGCAGAAGATTGCGAAGCCGCGTGCACATCTCGCCGTAAGATTCTCTAACTTAACCTGATGGGCGACGTACCCACCTCGTTCGGGCTTCTACAGTCCACCCAGCTAGCCCAGGATTCAGGTATGCGCAGCCGATGTGCGGTCCGGATCTGGCCTAAATCCAGGACCTTTCGATTTCCGAATCTTCGTACTCATCGCGTTTGGTGTGATTGCGGTTTTCTTCGGCCGACTCTTGCACGCTCCTTCCTTGGGCGCCGTTATTTTAGATTCTACGCTCGCCTTGGGTTACGCGGTTTGGTGGGTAAGTTGTTACCGGCTCATACACGCCAACGTGGAAATCAGCGTCGATGCGATAAAAGCTGGAAACACGATTATCGCACCTACATCGATTGCAAGTGTCTCGACGGTCAATAGGCCGACAAAGCGGGACTCTGGTGTCACGCTCGTTCAACACAATGGAGAAGTCGTTGAACTCCAGCCGGACGACGCGCGCGATAACGATCAAATCGCCGCGATACTAGGAACCATAACTGCGAATCGACAAAACCAATGATCGATTGACGAACATTGACAACTATGTCTTTGGGCCAAGACCGCCGGAATCGTCCGGATTCGGAAGCCAGTCCAATTGCGATGACTGTGGCGCCGTAGCCATACTGCGCGGGCCGCCGCCACCCGTATCATCAGGATTTGGGAGGAACGAGTATGTTGCAGCTCCACGTGGGCCACCACCGCGCCCCGTTTCGGGATCCGGCATGAACACAGAAGAGCCGGGGTTTGATGCCGGGTTAGATCGCGGCCCGACCCCCGTTCCGTCATCGGACGGCATTTTCGAATGTCGGTACCAACCTAAAACCCCCCCAACTAGCGCCCGATCCGCCAACTACCTCTAGCGCAAAACTCGGCGAGAGGGTTTCGCCCGCTAGCTCCGCGATGGCGCCGGCGAAGAGCACGGCTACTGCGCCTGTAACCGCGCCACTCGCCGCGCCCTTCAATAGCATCGCCCGTTTGGCTTGGCTTACTCTTACCGACCAGTGTCGCCTTCAAATACGTGAGCGCATGCTAAACGGGTCGTCACATTTCAAAATTAGTCCGAAATTCCAGCCCGATTGCACGCTAATCGCGCCCTGCGCATAATGGGGCGTTCTGTAAACTTCTTCGAGCTCAGATTCGTTTGGATTTCCTCGTCTCATCGCAACGGCTTCCATGTTCGGTCACGTTAGCGTTGCCTACGCTTCGGCATCAAGCAGCGGCTTATGAGGTCGTTCGGCGGGATTGGACGACGCAAGTTCTCGTTCTGCCAACGAGATCCCTTCGCGTTCAGCCGGAGTTGCAACGCGATCCGATGTGCCGGCCGAGAACACGCTTGATCGATCAAAGTCATTCCGCGTGCGTGCGCATCCGACAGTGAGAAAGCATTCGCACTCGTTGCGCGGGCACGGCTGGAATGACTCGCTTCCGCTTCGGCTTCGGCACATGATCGTTGGCAGCTCTTCGTCGCCCTGTGCGCGCGCCACGATGCGATGACTCCACGTCTCGATCTGATCGTCGCCATACAAGATCATCCTGACCGCGACGTCCTTGGTGTCCATCGTGCCGACGTACATGCGCATGTGCTCGGGCACCGCTTCGTACGTCTCGCGTAGCGCGTCTCGGTTCTTGAACGTCGGGTCGTCGACGTATTTTCGTACGCGTGCCGACACCGCTGGATCGAATCTGGACGATCATTGACGGCGTCGAGGAGGTCGTTGACCTCACCGATCTGCTCGCGTGGTCGACCGCTCCGTGCTCTTCCTCGACGCGAAAACTACCAAGCTCGCGAATGCGGACGCGTGCGTTCTTGGGTATCGATCCGACGATGACGCCGGTGTCGACGGCGCGACGCAATTGTGCGACGTCGAGTGTCCTTGGTTTGGCGATCGTTCCAAGCTCGAGACGCTGTCCGCGAATATGCACAACCGTGCAATGTGATAGTCGCCGTCGTGCACCACGACCCAGATCCCGTTGCCTCGAATTCGTTTCGGGAACACGGACTCGGGTTCGGTGATTCGGAGCGCGTGCATCTTCGGCATGCCGAGAATCGACACGTTCACCTTCCCGATCTTCTCGGTCGTGCGACCGTGACAGTCGTAAAGGTTCTCCATTCGCGGATTGAGTTCGCGCACGAGCGACCGCACGTGATCGAAGAGGCCGTCGCGTTTGCGCTTCCACTTGCCGTGCGCGATCGTCCACGAGCCGAGGCCGTGCACGGCGGATTCGAGCCCCATCATCGGCATGCGGTAAGACCCAGCCGGAACGAATCTTCTCGCGGAAGAGATCGAAGTCAGCCATTTCCCAACAATCGATCAACCCATCTGCATAGACGGGCATGTCGTGGAGGAAGAACGTCGGGCCGTTGTGGATGAATACGGGAAGCGTGATCCCGTCGATGTTCCTCGTGCGGTAGACGCGGTCGCTCATGGGAGGTCGACGAGCGGTTGCGCGATGCCTGACAGCGTCGGGTAGCGCTCAATGAGTCCGTCGAGAAATAGCGTCCGGAGCTCAGCGATCGACCAACCCCATCGGTCGCCTTCGGATGATCAAACGCGGAACGTTTGGAGTGCGTCGGCGATCGCCTCCGCTCGTGCGACGTCGCCGGCGTATCCGGCCAGCCGGATCTGGATGAGACCCCGATCGAGAACCTCGAGCAGCGCCTCGACTTCGGCGTTTGTGAGCGATGCGTTCATGTTTTCGACCAACACGCGGTCACTTCTTCTTCTTCCGCTTCAGTCGATGCGGTCGCTCGGCGATGGGCTTGTCCGAATCCTTTGGGTTCCAATACGGCTCGATGTGGATCTGCTTTCGCAGCGAGTTGCGTGGACCGTACGGCTGCGGCTTCCAGTGGCCGCGCGTTAGCCAGCGCACCGTCGGTGATTTGCCGTGTTCGCCAGAGAGGAAATCCTTGATGGTCGGCGACAGTCGATCGTGACGACGCGCTTGAGACGATGCACGTCGGGATTGTTGAGGCTCTTGCCCATCTTGGGCTTCATTTTTCCGACGGAAAGATCACGTTGTCGCGGTTGTCATTTCCAGCTCGACACTGACGATGAGACGCGCGATTGAATCGCGCACGCGGTCGAGAACCTCGGCGTTGTCGCGCGCGACTGTAGGCAAGCCGTCGGGCCATTCGGGAAGCGGGAACGCAAGACGCCCGCTGATCACACAGTCGGATGCGCGACCGCGAATGACGAAGCCGTTGTCGAGGTCGGTCGCGTGATGAACGACTTGGACGACGTCGAACGAGACGATGCGTCCGTCGATCGTGAATTCGCAGCGAGTCGTGCGGAAGTTCGAGGGTGTACGCGGACCAGGGCGCGTACTTCATCACCTCGGGATCGTCACCGGCGTTCGTCGCCATGAACATGTCGGCCTGCGTGCTCGTGAGGAGCACGCGCGGGAATCTGTTCATCGTCCACAAGACGAACCAAACGAAGTCGCGCGCGTCCAACCTCTGGCCGCTGAAGAAGCGACGCTTCAACTCGATCGACGCGGGGTGGGTTGGATTCGCGACGCCCCACTGCCTCGCGCGCGTGGACCAATCGCGGAACGACTCGTCGGCCTGCGGCGCGATCGCGTCGAGGAGTACGCGCCCAAGTGCCTTGGTTTTGTCGACGTCGAACATCGCGCTCATCGTCGCCGACCTGGTGAGAGATGCCTAGACCCGTCGAATGTCGTGTCGCGACTGGCGTACCATGCTCGTGCGATGCGTCGGCAGACCCCCAACGATCTTGCGAACGAGATCCAAATCAGTCCGAAATTCCAGCCCGATTGCACGCTAATCGCGCCCTGCGCATAATGGGGCGTTCTGTAAACTTCTTCGAGCTCAGATTGCGTTTGCATTTCCTCGTCTCCAGCTCGTGTTGCAGATGCAAGACGCCGAGCAAGGCTACATGCGGCGCATCGGAGTCATCGACTGAACGAAGAAACGACTCAACACCCAAGGAG
>CAVXQJ010000006.1:0-197129 GCA_963763745.1 uncultured delta proteobacterium | reverse complement strand
GATACCCGACGAACGATGAAAGCTTGGATTGGCTTCGATCCGCGAACGCGAGCTTCGTCGCTGCGCGTGTCGGCTCGTACGTCTGCCCGGCGGGCGGACCACCCCACACGTCGCGCACGGGATGCTCGCACTTGATCTCGCCCTCCCACGGATGACGGATTGCGTAGCGCGCTTGGAAATTGTTGAACGACGAAGGCGTCGCCGTTTGCTCGAGCGACTGCCCGAACGCGCGCATCTCGCGCCCGCCGACGATGGGCGGCGCGGCACGGAACACGAGGTCGTCTCCGATCGCGCCCTTTGCGTAGCGCGCGTGAAGACGCGTGAGCACGTAACCGCCGCGCCACGCGAACCGCCGCCCGACGAACCCGGGGGCTCCCGAGCCGGTCGAGCTCGTGCTCGTGCTCGTCGGCGAGACGTCCGCGCCGAGCGTCGCGAGATCGTTTCCCGTGAGCGACGGCCCGGGACACGGATCGCACGTGCTCGCGTCCCACGCGTACTCCGTGACGATGGCGCGCGGGTGCTCGCGGACCGTGTCGTCGAAGAGTGCATTATACACGGATCCGAAATCGGTCTTCGCGCTCTCCTGCACGTCGAGGTTCGTCGGGATGGAGACGTTCTCGTAGTTCGCGACCTCGTAGCGCTGACCTTTGGCGAGAATGTGGACGATGAGGTCCTGCTGATCTTTCGCGTTGAGCAGGCCGAGGCGAATCGGCAGCGCGAGATCGGGCGTGTCGTACCAGAATCGCAGCGGCGAGAGCGCAGCCGATCCGTGCTCGAACGTGACCTTCGTCGGATCGACCTTCGCGACGAAGAATTTCGATCCGTGTTGCACGTATGGGCGCAAGTACGGCTCGGCGCCCGCGGGGATGTTGTACTTCTCTCGACGAAGCCACGTCTCGAGTCCGCCCGAATCCTCCGCGCTGAGGATCACGATCTCGTATTCGCCGACGGTGAACTGCGCTTCGACCGTCACGCCGAGCCCGCCGCCGCCCATGCCCGAGCCGTGTCCGACGGTCGCGCCTTTCGCGCGCATCATCGGCATGGCTTCGTCGACCACCATCTGCCGACACGGATCTTGCTCCCAATATTCGACGAGGCGCGGCGCATCGAGCTCTTCGAGCTTCGTGAAGAGCTCGCGCGGGAGCGTCTTCACGTTTTCTTTTTGCAAGACGCTCGGAACCGGCACGACCATCGCGAATCGATCGGGAGGCCCCTCGTAGTTGTTCTGCATCGCGAGCACGGTGCGCGTGCCTTCGCGCATCAGCGCGACCTGCGTCGCGTTGTTGTAGAGGCTCTTGCCGCTGTCCGAGACGTAGAACCCGCAAAACGCGGACGCGCTCGCGGTGAACGAAAGCGCGGCGAGCGAACATGCGAGCGTGGCGATGAGGCGCATGCGCGGGATGGTAGCCCCAAGAAGAATGAACAGGGAGAAGGGGAGAAGGGGAGATGATTTTGTTGGTCTGGCGATGACGATCACGCGAGCTGCCACGACCTGGCAGCCGACATCACAAAAAACCATCTCCCTCGCTCCCAACCTCCCTGTCTATTTCTTCTTTTCGATCGCGCACAGGGCGGTAGCCTGCACGGATATGCGCGTCGCGGTGATCGGTGCGGGTGTGATGGGTTGTGCTTCGGCGCTCGCGCTCGCGGACGGCGGCGCGGAGGTCGTCGTCCTCGAGCGCGCGGTGCCCGGCGCAGAGGCATCGAGCGCAGCCGCCGGGATTTTGGGCGCGCAAATCGAGAGCACGAGCGAGGCCGACATCGCGCTCTTCGCGCGCGCACGTACGCGTCACCGCGAGTGGGCGGAGATGCTGCGGAGCGAGACGGGAATAGATGTAGGATACAAGCAATGCGGCGCGCTCGACGTCGCTTTCGACGAGCGCGCGGCGGGCGCGCTGCGCGAGCGAGTCGCTTGGCAAAAGCGCGCGGGGCTTGCGGCTGAAATCGTCGATGGGCGCGGCGCGCGCGAGATCGAGCCCGCGATCGCGGATCGGGTGCTCTCGGCTGCGCACTTTCCGGACGAAGCGCAAGTGGATCCGCCGGTGCTGCTGCGCGCGCTCGTCGCGGCGGTCGCGCGGCGCGCGCGCGTGAAGATGCGATCCGGCGTCACGGTGCGAGGTCTCGTCGTCGAACGCGATCGTTGCGTGGGCGTGCGACTCGAAGACGGAGAGCTTCGCGCCGACGCGGTCGTGCTCGCGGCGGGCTCGTGGTCGTCGCTCCTTCCCGATTTGCCGCGCACGATTCCCGAGGTGAAGCCGGTGCGCGGTCAGTTGATCCAGCTCGACGAGCGGCCGCCGCGCGTGCGCGCAATCGTGCTCGGCGACGGCGGATACGTCGTGCCGCGCGGCGATGGGCGCGTCGTGTGCGGATCGACGATGGAGCACGCCGGGTTTCGTCGCGAGGTGACCGCGGCGGGCGTCGCGTCGATTCTCGCGAAGGCGCTCGCGCTCGTCCCGTCGCTCGGTGAAGCACAAGTCGGCCCCGCATGGTCGAGCTTCCGCCCACACGCCGACGCGCCGCTCGTCGGCTCGTCGCCGCTTCCCGGGCTCTTTCTGGCGACGGGCCATCATCGAAACGGAATTCTGCTTTCGCGCGAGACGGGCGAGCGCGTCGCCGAAGCGGTGTTAACCTCGAAGGCATGACCGACTCGCGCGAGCCCCGCGATCCTCGCGAGCCGATCGCCGAGACGATTCGCAGGCTCGAGCAGCTCCTCGAGCTGATGCCGAGCGACGCCGTGAAAAATCTCCGGCATCGCATCGCGACGCTCCGCGCGACTCTGCTCGAGAGCCGCCCGCCCGCGCTCCTTCTCGTCGGGCGTCGCGGATCGGGAAAGTCGTTCATCGTCAACGCGCTCTTCGGCGCGAAGGTCGCCGACGTCGGTCACGTCAAAGCGCAGACCGGGCGAGGCAAGTGGTACGAGCACACGAGCGATCGCGGCGCGCTCTCGATCCTCGACACGCGCGGTCTCCAAGAAGGCGGCGAGCCCGCCGAAGAAGACGACGCGAAGACGCCGCTCGCGTCCATCGCCGCGGAGGTCTCGCGAAAACCGCCGGACCTCATCGTGTTCGTCGTGCGCGCGATGGACGTCGACTCCGCGATCGACGGCGATTTGGATTTGCTCGAAGAGGTCGCGCGCATCGTCGAGCGCCAAACGCGCAAGCCGCCCGCGATCGTGTGCGCGATCACGCACTGCGACGTGCTCGAGCCGAAGACGGCGGCTTTCTCGGATTCCGAGAAGCTCCGCCACGTTCACCTCGCCGAGCGCACGCTCGACGATCGCATTCGCGCGCGGCCGAAGCTCGCGTCGCTTCTCGCGTCGAGCGTCGCCGTGTCCGCGTACATGTCGTTCGCCGAAGACGGAACCCTTCGTGCCGACGAGCGCTGGCACATCGATGACTTCATCAAGGACGTCTTCGCGAAGCTCCCCGACCAAGGGCGCAGCACGTTCGCGCGCGTGACGGGCGTCGTCGCGCTTCAAGATCAGCTCGCGCAGGATCTCACGTACGTCACCGCCGCGCTCTGCGCGGGCATCGGCATCGTTCCGATCCCGATCGCGGACATGGTTCCCATCACGTCGCTTCAGGTCGTGCTCGTCGCGGGCATCGCGTACGTGAGCGGGCGCCCGCTCGACACGAAGAGCGCCAGCGAGTTTCTCTCCGCGCTCGGCGCGAACGTCGGCGCCGCGTTCGCTCTTCGCGAAGCTGCACGCGCGCTCGTGAAGTTCGTCTTCCCCGGCGCGGGCTCCGCGGTGTCGGGCGCGGTCGCGTTTGCGGGCACGATGGCCATCGGGGCCGCCGCACGCGCGTATTTCGTGCATGGCGTGCCCATCGACGTCGCACGAAAATCTTCAACGACCGCCGCACGAAGCGCGACGATTAACGCCAGAGCGCGCCGAGATCGATCGCGACGGCGTCGAATGGTTCGGCGCGCACACGGGCGTCATCTCGATGAACGCCGACGAGCGTCCACTCGGGCGCTTTCTTCGTCTTCTTCTTCGTGCGCCTCGCGAGCCGATACAGTTCGAGCGTTCGCGTGATGGGATCGACGAGCCACACATGGCCGACTCGCTCTCGCGCGTAGATCGGCATCTTCTCGGAACGATCCATGGCAGCCGTCGACCCGGACAACACTTCGCACACCCAATCGGGCGCGAGCGTGAAGTGCGCGACGTCCGGCACTTCGGCCATTCGGTCGCGGCGCCACCCAGCGATGTCGGGTACGACGATGTCTTCGACTTCCTTGGCGCCGAGGTGCAGCTCGGGCTCGTCGAGGATGATCCACCCGCCCGGTCCGCCATGTCCACGATCGAACGGCCCATCGAGACCAGCTCCGAGACGACTCGCTGCGCGCGTGTGCTTCGCGTCGGGTCGCGGATGCGTGTAGAGTACACCGAATAGGATCTCCGCGACGTGGTGCTTCGGTGCGCCCAATACGTCGGCGTAAGTCGCGCGGCGCTTGGCGCGAGCAACCATGCCGGGATTCTACGACGTCTGCCCGAGGAGATCGCGGACCTTGCGAAGAACCGCCACGTCCGCGGGCGGAAATCGCGACGCGTCGAGCGCGCTCGCGTCGCCCCACTCGAACGCTTGCACGTCGATGGCGCGTGGCTCCGGCGAACCCGCGCGGCGCGCCGCGCCGTAGAAGAGGAGCAAGACCGACTTCGACTCGTAGCGATGAAACGTGACGTCCACGATGTCGCCTACGTCGGCCTCGATCCCGATCTCCTCGCGGAGCTCGCGCGCGAGCGCGTCTTTCGGGTCTTCGCCGTCCTCGACTTTTCCGCCGGGAAACTCCCACAGCCCTGCGAGGTGCGAGCCGCTCTTTCGCTGCGTGAGAAGCACGCGACCGCGCTCGATGACGATCGCCGCCGCGACGACGACGGTCACTGCGTGTGGACGACGACGTTGTCGTAGAAGACCGTCGCCTGCGCGGGCGCACCCAAGCTCGACGCGCCGATGTTCACGGTGATCGGATAGCGCGGCACCACGTTCTTGACGGTGTCGACGTTCGCGGTCCCGGTTGCGGTTCCATTGCCGATGTCGATCGCCACGGTGCCACTCGTGGAAAGGCCGATAGTCATCTTGAGGTGCGTCCACGTGTTCGTCGGAACGTTCGTCAGCCCACCGAGCGGGCCGTTTTGCACGTTCGAGAAAGTCCACGAGCCGCCGCCGTAAGCGAGTCCGAACAGCGTGCTCGCTCCACCCGTGATGGAACCGAACGTGAACATCATGATGGGCGAGAGCGGGTTCGACAGCGCGGGCAGGAAGATGTCCATGTCGAGCACGGCGCTCACCGTCGCGCCCGCGTCCGGCAGACCGACCGTCGTGCCGATGAACGCGCTCCCCGCTTCGTTGAAGCTGTCCGACTCGAAGCCGTTCGGCTGGCTTGTCCTCTGACTGCTTTCAATCTCGGCGGTCCAAATGCCGTACATGAAGATGCCTTGGAGCCACCGCCCCGCCGCGTCCGGCTCGTCGAAATCGGAGCAGAACGACGCGTCGACGCCGTCGCAGAAGTGAACGACCGTGGCGGGGCCGTCTTTCGCCGCGTCGGTCGATGCGTCCGTCGATGCATCACCGCCGCCGATTCCCTCGACGTCCGACTTCGCATCGGCGCCACCATCGGAGTCGAACGTCGACGAGTCGCACGCCGCAGCCACGCCCACACCAACCACCAGAAGCCAAAGAAGTTGCCTCATGCATCGCTAGGATAAGCGAGTTTTTCTGGTATCGTCGGCGAGTTTTCTCGGAGGTCGATCATGCACGAGCATGCCAGTGAGAGCGCGCCGCGCGGCAAGGCGCCGATTCCGGTTTTGGAAGCGGCGAAATGGCCACCGGACGACGCGGACGTTCCCGGCACTCCCGGTGTGCCGCCCGCACCCGGTGGATTCGGCGGAGGCTCGTTCGATCCCGACGCGGGCAACTTCAAGAAGGGCGCGACCAAGCCCATCATGATCGTCGTCGGTCTGCTGATCGCCATCGGCGCGGTCGTCCTCGCGATCTTCGCGGCCAAGGGCGAAGGCGAGAAGATGACGGTCGACCAAATCGCGGCCGAGCGAAAAGCGATCGCGGTTCTCCCGAAGGCCGATCAGCTTCCGAAGTGGCGCGAGTGGGCCAAGCGCGACGACGTCATTCCGCTTCAAGAGGACGCGTTCGCGTACCTCGCGTGGGCGAAAGACGAGCAAGGCCTGAAGACGATCATCGAGCACGGCCTCAAACACTCGGAGCACAAGGTTCGCAACCGCGCGGCGCAAGCGCTCAGCGAATACGGATCGCCCATGGCGGATCCCGCGAAGCCCGCGCTCCTCGCCGCGCTCAAGGAAGCCGACAGCACCGACAAGCCGCAGCTCGCGTGGGCGCTCTGCGTGCTCAAAGAGTCGACCGCGTTCGACAACGTGCTCACGGAGTACCGCACGGGTCACCTCGCGAGCATCGAGCGCCTCGATGGATACCCCGCGTTCGATCCCGACACGCTCGCCGGAATGGTCTCGCTCGACAAGCTCGCGACGTACGCGAACGACCCGAGCGAGTCGATGCGCCAGCTCATCGCGACGATCCTCTCGCGCACGGGCGACGCGAAGTGGACGAACACGCTCATCACGCTCGTGCAAGACAAAGAGCCTGCGGTCGGTCGTGAAGCCGCCGTCGGTCTCGGCAAGATCGCGAACGAAGCGTCGATCACGCCGCTCCTCAATGCGCTCGATCACGCCGACAAGGACTCGCGCACGAAGTTCCTCGAGGCGCTCCGCGACGGCGTCGGCGCAAACGGTTTGATCCTCGCGCTGCGCTCGATCCAAAAGGGCCACGAGTTCTTCCAGACGAAGCAGATCTTCGACATGCTCGCCGCGCTCGAGGATCCGCGCGGCGGCGATTACCTCGTCAAGTACATCGAGACGAATCCGCATCCGCACTGGAAGACGGAAGCCGCGCTGCGCCTCGCCGAGATCGGCGATTTGCGCGCGGTGCCGACGCTCGCGTGGCGCCTCACGCTCGATCCCGAGAAGCTCTACAAGAACGACGCGAGGGAAGAGATCCAGATGATGGCGCGCGACGACAACGAGCGCACCATCTCCGCGCGCATGCTCGCGGACCTCGCGATCTTGAATCCCGACAAGATCGACGTCATCCGTTCGCAGAGCGAAGATCAAGTGCTCGCGTGGATCACGTCGCACCCGCAGCCGCACGCGAACGGTCTCCGCGTGCTCGCGGTGACGAAGTCGCCGAAGGTCATCCCGCGTTTGCGCAAGTGGGCCGACCCGCCCGATCCGCTCCCCGCGGAAGGCCAACAACCGCCGATGCCCGACGCGTTCGCGACGGCGCAGAGCGGTCTTCGCTACATCGGCTGGGAGCAGGATCCCGCAGGCTGGGACATCCTCGCGAAGCAGATCACGCGCCGCCCGGCGAAGCTCGACGTGACGATGGCGTCGCTCCAGCAAGGCGGTCTCGCGATCATCGGCATGTCGGTGAAGGCGCTCGCGTCGGGCGCGGCCGATGGGTTCGCGCAGTGGGGCGACCCGAAGGCGTATCCGATCCTCGTCAAGCACATCGAAGACCCGATGGGCAACGAGAGCTCGCGCTACGAAGCGTGCTTCGCGCTCTCGTGGGTGGCGACGGACGACAACATGAAAGAGGTCGTGAAGAAGGTTCACGACTTCAACAAACAAGACGACAAGTCGCAGCTCGTTCGCAGCTGCTACCTCGAGTCGCTCATTCACCGCCCGGTGTCGGGAGCGAACGCGGGTCTCGTCGACATGATCTCGCAAACCGCGGATCCGCAAGTCTCGGCGCAGGCCGCGCGCGCGATCGGATTCGGCGGCGTCGACTCGAGCGTTTTGCCGAAGCTGATGGACATGTTGAAAGACAACTCCATCCGCAACTACGCGATGCTCGCGATCCTCATCGGCGCCGATCCCGACACGACGGCGCGCGCGCTCGCGCAGTACAACGGCTCGCCCGTCGAGGCGATGGAGCAGCTGAAGGAGCTCTACGACAAGAGCTTCGGTTACTGGAGCGACAAGGACTACGAGAACGGTCTCGTCGCGAAATGGATCGCGAACGCCGACGCGTGCCGCTACGTGAAGGTGAACGATGCGTTCCAAGATTGGCCGCGTCTGATCCTCGAGCGCGACATCCAAGGCATCGTGTTCGACAACGGCCCGCACTCGATCACGCGCGTGCAGTTCCGCGTGCGATTGATGAACGACGCAAAGAGCACCGATCCGAAGAAGTCGAAGGAAGCGATCGCGATCCTGAAGTTCATGAAGGAGAAGGGCGTGCTCATGTCGCTTCGCAATGAGCCGGGCGCGGTCGGCGAGATGGCACGCAAGGCGTTCTTCGAGGTCATGAATCCGAAGATGACGGACCAGAAGATCCCCGAGGCGTCGACCGCCGCGGGCGGTGGCGGAGGCAACGTCGTCCCGCCGAAGTGAACGCGCTATAGTTCGCGAGTGGATCTTCTCGAGATCGATGTCGTGACCGGAAAACGCACGAGTTTGCCGGACAACGCGCGGCGAGCGCTCGAAGCGCTCGTCGCGGCCGAGGTTCCGTTCGCGGTCATCGGCGCGACGGCGCTTGGCGTGCGTGGCTTGCCGCGCATGACGCGCGATCTCGACTTGGTGGTGACCACCAACGACGCGCGCCAAGCATTGGACGCAATCGGCGCAGCCGGTTTCCGAAGCGTTGCGCCGATCACCGACGAGATCGAGCCGATGTACGTACTCGTTCGCGGCGACGACGAGGTCGATCTGCTCGTTGCGAGCGGAGAGCCGGAGAGCACGGTCATCGCCGAGCGCAAGAAGCGTCGCTGAGCGACCCAGACTTGCCGTAGGGTAGTGCGTCGAATCGCGATGCGAACGCTTCACACACTCTGCACGTGCGCGCTGCTCTCCTCGCTCCTCGTTGCGTGCGGCGGCGCGACGCCCGTGGTCGCGCCGAAGAACGACGACACGCTCGAAGCGCACGCGCGCGCTCAAGACGATGAGGGCTTGAAGCGCGCGACCGCCGCGCTCGCGTCGAAGGCCTCCGCGGATCGCCTGCGCGGGCTTCGCGCGATGCTCGAGTACGAGCCGGTGAAGCTCGCGGGCGCGCTCGATGCGATCACCCAGCGCGCGCTCCACGCAGACGACGCGAACGAAAAAGCCGCGGCGGCGTGGGCGCTCGTTCACGCGGGGGACGCGCGCGCCTGTGCGACCGCGCTCGCGCTCTTCGATTCGGGGGCGCTCGCGCGCGCGACGAAGCTCGATGGGTCGAACGCGTTCGACGTCGCCGTGTTCGCACGTCTCCTCGTCGCGGAGGCCGTTCCTGCGGAGCTCCGCGATTCGCGTCGCAAGGTGATCGCGAGCGCGCTGGAGGCCGCCGACAAGAAGGCGCGGCCGCTTCTCGTGCGCGCGCTGACCGAAGACGCAGAAGACGGCACGACGCTCGTGACGGCGGCCGAGTCGCTCGATGCACAAACCGACTTCACGGTCCTCGAGCACGTGTTCCAACGTCTGCGCGCGCTCGCCGACCCGCGCGCGGCGAACGCGCTCGCGCACTATGCCGATCACGCGCAAAGCCCGCACTTTCGCACCGAAGCAGCGCTTCGCCTCGCGGAGCTCGGCGACATGCGCGCCGCGCCGCACCTCGCGTGGCGGCTCGGCGAGGATCCGCTCAAGCTCTACGACGCGAGCGATCCGAGCGTGCTCGCGTACAGGCGCGACGATCGCGAGCGCGTCGCGTCCGCGCGCATGCTCGCGGAGCTCGCGATGCTTCACCCCGAGGCGCTCGCGCAGCTGCGCGAAATGGTCACAGAGCCCGTCATGGCGTGGACGCACGATCACCCCGAGCCGCACGCGAACGCGATGCGATTGCTCGCCCTTGTCGAGTCGCCGCGCGCCGTGCCGCTGTTGAAGTCGTGGGCGGATCCAACCGCCGCGCTTCCGACGTCGCAGACCGAAGCGTTCCCCACGGCGTTCGCGACGGCGCAATCCGCGCTCCGTTATCTCGGTCGCACGCACGACGCATCGGCGTTCGCGATTTTGTCGAAGCAGCTCGGGCGAAAGCCCGCGACGTTCGACGCATCGATCGATGCGCTCTCGAGCGCGAAGGCGGGCGGCGCGATCGCGGGGATGGTCTTTCGCGCGCTCGCGTACGGCGCGGCGGAGGGATTCTCCGAGCTCGGCGACGTCAAAGCGGTTCCGCTGCTCGTCAAAGTCGCGGACGACGCGAAGCAGAACGAACAAGCGCGCGTGGCCCTGTGCGCGGCCGCTGCGTATTTGGCGGACGCGCGTGCGCGGAGCGAAATCGTGGCGACGCTGCGCGCATCCGCGACCGATCGAAAGCGCGAGTTCTCGCGGAGCTGCTGGCTCGCTGGGCTCTCGCAGAAACCGAGCGCGCGCGAGGATGCTCCGCTCGTCGCGCTCCTCGCACCGAAGGTCGACCCCGAGTCGCGTCATCAAGCGGCGCGCCTCCTCGGTCAAGGCGCGCTCGCTGCGCCCGACCGAAACAAGCTCCTCGAGCTCGCGAAGGAGCGCGCTCTCGTTCACGACGCGGCGCTCGCGCTTCTCTTCGGTGGCGACGACGAGTCCGTCGCGAAAGTCTTCGCCGCCTACGAGCCCAAAGACGACGACACGCCGGCGCCGCCCATCGAGCCGCTCCGCCAGCTCTACGCGCAGAGCATCCCGCCGCTCACGGAAGACTTCTACGACTCGGGCGCGCTCGCGCGTTTCGTGTCGCTCGCGATGTCCGCGCGCAACGTGACCGTCCGCTCTGCGAAACAAGAGTGGGTCCTCCAGAGTCTCGCGTATCAACTTCGTCAGAGCGGCGAGCTCGACACGGGTCCACACACGCTGACGCGCGTGCGCCTCCGCCAAAGGCTCCTCGCCGACGCGAAAAGCTCGGACACCAAAAAACGCGACGGCGCCCTCCACATCCTCTGGGCGCTCGGCGAACGCGCGTCCCTCGCATCGCTCGGCGCGCCCGTCACGGAACCCTCTCCATGAAGAAAGATCGCCAAGGCGCCAAGGCGCCAAAAAAGAAAGTTGGGCGGTTAAACCCACTCCTCTCTTTTGGCGTTCTTGGCGCCTTGGCGATCCTCTTCTCGTGTGGCGCGCCGGGTGGGTCCGTGAAGAGCGCGGCGAACATTGCGGTGTCGCACATCGAGGCGCCTTACGGCGTGACGCTCGTCGAGGCCTGTACGCCGACGGGGCCGGAGATTTGCTTCAACGCCGTCGATGACAACTGCAACGGCGTCATCGACGAAGGATGCGGGCTCGCCACGGGGCCGCTGCAGTTCACGATCGCGTGGGGCGACAACCCCGCCGACGTCGATTTGCGCGTGACCGATCCGAGCGGCGAGGTCGTCGAGTCCGCGCACCCGAACAACGGCGCCGAGCGCATGCGCCTCGATCGCGATTGTCCGAAAGACGCGTGCTACGGGCAGAACGTCGACAACGTGCTCTGGGGCGGGCTCGATCCGCCGCGCGGGAATTACACCGTCGAAATCTTCGTGTCGGATCTCCACGGCGCGACGCTTCCGATCCCAGTTCGCTTCGGAGCGCGCATCGGGAGCCGCTCGTACGGCGCCGACGTCACGATCGATGCGAAAGACGACAAGAAACATTTCGTCTTCACCCTTTGACTCTTGCGGGCCGCAAAGCGCCTACGTACCGTTCGCGCCATGCCCAACCCGTTCATTCACATCGAGCTCGCGGCCGACGACGTCGGTGGCGCAAAGAAATTCTACAAATCGGTCTTCGATTGGAAGCTCGAAGACATCCCCGCGATGGGTTACACGATGCTCGACGTCGGCAAGGGCGTCGGCGGCGGGATGACGGCGAAGCAAATGCCGCAGCAGCCGACGGCATGGCTCCCGTACGTGGAAGTCGCGAACGTCGAAGCGGCGCTCGCGAAGGCGAAGAACGCGGGCGGCAACGTGGTCGTCGAGTCGACGTCGATCGGCGAGATGGGCCACATCGGTGTGTTCGTCGATCCGCAGGGCGCGGCGCTCGGCGTGTGGGCACAAGCCAAGAAGGCCGCAGCCCCGAAGAAGAAAGCGGCCGCGAAAAAGAAGGCCGCTCCGAAGAAAAAGGCCGCAAAGAAAAAAGGGAAGCGCTGAGCGATTTGACGCCTCAGGGCGTGACCTTATACAAGCGCTGACGCCATGAGCTCCTACGCCATGCTCGCGCTGCTCGTCGTCGCGTGGTCGGCCTTCGGCTGGTCGGCCATGCGTCGCTGGCGACTTTTGCGTGCGGGAACGCCCGCTGCACGTTTCGATCGCATCGGCGAACGCCTGCGCGGCACGTGGCGCTGGGCGCTCAAGCAAGAGCGGATGGACTACTACCAGCCATCCGGAATCGCCCACAAACTCATCTTTCTCGGTTTCACCGTGCTGCTCCTGCGCACGCTCGTCTTGTGGGGTCGCGGGTTCTCGCCGTCGTTCAACCTGTGGGTGCTCGCGCCGTGGATGCCGCTCGGTCGCGTCTACGAGTTCGCGAAGGACTGCATCGCGACGCTCGTCGTCGGCGGCGTGTGCGTGTTCTTCTATTACCGCCTCGTCAAGCCGCTGAAGCGGACGACGCACAGCCTCGAGGCGATCATCATCCTCGGCATCATCGGCACGATGATGATCGCCGACATGACGTACGACGGCGCGTCGCACGTCTTGATGATGCGCAAAGTCGAGATGTGCGGCATGGGCAAGGCGTCGCTCGCGACGGCTTCGCAGTGCGACGCGATTCGCACGATCGTCGCGCCGCTCGGCGAGCAGCACCTCGATCCCGGCATCAACAAGATCGAGTGGTCGCCCTATCCGTCACCCGCATCCACGCTCTTCGCGGTGTTCTTCCGCGGCCTCGGCCCAGGCGCGCTCGCGTTGCTCGCGACGATCGGCTTCTGGACGCACGCGACGCTCGTCCTCTTGTTTTTGAATCTGCTCCCGCACTCGAAGCATTTCCACGTCATCACGGCGGTGCCGAATGTCTTCTTCCGCAACCTCGACACGCCGGGCCGCTTGCTCCCAGTCGCAGAGAACATGGAGAAGCTGCTGGAGAAGATGGAAGCGGCTTCGAATCTCGAAGACCCAGCGAGTGCGCCCATCGGCGTGTCGCGCATGGAGCATTTTTCGTGGAAGGCGATCCTCGATTTCTACACGTGCACCGAGTGCGGGCGCTGCTCCGAGAATTGTCCGGCGCATCGCACCGGAAAAATCCTCAGCCCGAAGCACCTCACGCTCGATCTGCGAAACAACCTCTACGCGCGCGAGAAAGAGTTTCTCGAAGGCGAGAAGCATCCGCCGATCAACCTCGCGCCCGACTTGATTCACCCCGACGTGCTCTGGGCGTGCACGACGTGCCGTGCGTGCGAGGAGCAGTGCCCGGTCTTCATTTCGTACGTCGACAAGATCGTCGACATGCGTCGCAATCTGATGATGGTGCGCAACGAGTTCCCCGCGGAGCTGAACAAAGTCTTCCAAGCGATGGAGACGAACGGCAACCCGTGGAACGTCTCGCGGATGGATCGCGCGGCGTGGAGCGAAGGGCTCGACGTGCCGTTCATGACGGACAAACCGGACGCGCCCGTTTTGTATTGGGTGGGCTGCGCGGCGGCGACGGATCCGCGCGCGAAAAAAATCGCGCGCGCGGTCGCGCAATTGCTCAAGCGCGCGGGCGTGGACTTCGCGATCCTCGGACAAGAAGAGAGCTGCACGGGCGATCCCGCGCGACGCGCGGGCAACGAGATGCTCTTCGCGATGCTCGCCGAGGGAAACGCGGCGACGCTGAACGGTTACAAGGAAAAAGGCGGCGCGAAGACCATCGTCACGGCGTGCCCGCACTGCTTCAACACGCTGAAGAACGAATACCCCGACTTCGGCTGCAAGCTCGAGGTGGTCCACCACACCGATTTCTTGCTGGGTTTGCTCGCCGAGAAAAGACTCGTCCCCACGAGCACAGTCGCGGGAAAAATCACGTACCACGACAGCTGCTATCTCGGTCGGTACAACGGCGTCTACGAATCGCCGCGCGAAATCTTGAAGCGCATTCCGGGCGTCGAGCTCGTCGAGCCGGCGTACTGGACGAAGCAACGCGGTCTCTGCTGCGGCGCGGGCGGCGCGCAGATGTTCATGGAAGAGCAGAACAAGAATCGCGTGAACGTGAAGCGCACGCTGCAGCTCGTCGACACGGGCGCGAAGACCGTCGCGAGCGCGTGCCCGTTCTGCATGACGATGCTCACCGACGGCTTGAAGAGCCAAAGCCTCGAAGACGAAATCAAGCAGATGGACGTCGCCGAGCTCCTCGAGCTCGCGTGCGCCGAGAAGGTCGAAGAGAAGATCGAAGCGCCCGCGAAAGCGCCGGAGACGGTCGCCGAGCCCGCTTCGGTGTGACAAGCTCACGGTTGCGGATACGAGCCTCACGCTCGATCAGTCGAATTTCGAGTTTCTCGAGACGACGGCGGTCTCTAAAGCGATTCGAGGTAGGTCGCGAGGTTCGTGCGGTCGTCGGCGGTGAGGTCGGCGGTGTTGCCGTGGTTTGCGCCGGCGCACGTCGGGTTCGTCAGGCGGTCCATGAGCGAGGCCGCGCAGCCGTCGTGCATGTACGGAGCGCGATCGGCGACGTCGAAGAGCGACGGGACTTGGAGCGGCGCGCTTTGACCGAGCGAATCGATCTTGGCGATGTCTTGGTTCGTGCTGAGCGCGCCGGTGCCACCGACGTGGCACGAGCCGCATCCGCTGCTGTCGAAGACCGACTTGCCCTTGGCGACGACCGCCTGATCGAGGTCGGTGCGTGCGGGGATGCGCGGAACCGCAGCGAGCCAGTGCGTGAGGATGCCGGCTTGCACCTTGGTGACTTGTCCGCCGCCCATGCGGTGCGTGAAGACTTCGTCGCAGACGGCTTGCACGTCATGCAGGGTGCCGTCCCAGTGATACGGCGCGGTCGTCGTGAGGTTGCGGAGCGATTGCGTGCGGCGAATCGTCGGTGCGGTCGTGGAGGTCGAGAAGGACGATGCGTTGCTGAACTTCCACGCGTGCCCGTCCTCGCCGCCTTCGGGGTGGCAGTTCATGCACGCGGTGCCGACGATCGTCGGCAGGTGGAAGAGATCGAAGCCGGTGTCGAGGTGGCTGTTTCGCTGCGGCAACGCGACGGCCGTCGAAGCCGTCGAGAACGAGCCGGAGTAGATCTCGAGCTCGGCGCTCGGCGCTCGGCGTTGCACCACTTTGAACGGCACGCCGATTCCCGCGCCGTCGTCGATCGCGATGTACTGGTACGTACCGAACGAAGGATCGTACGGAGATTGCGCGCTGCTCGGCGCGAGCTGCACGATCGCGTTCGAATAGACCGTGCCGGAGGTGCCCGTTTGAACCGATCCGGTGAACGACAGAAACTCCGGGGTGCCCTTGTCGTCCGTCGTTGCGTCGATGCCTTGCTCGATGGCGAGCTCGGAGGCCGTCGATCCGTCGACCGTCGCGGCCGGCACGGAAATGAGACCGCCTTCGGCGTAGTAAGTTTGCGCGGGCACGACGATGAGCGGGTCGTTGGACGCGAGCTGGTGGAGCATGAGCGTGCCACCGCCGACCGAGGGGCGGATCATTCGCCACGCGACGTTCGGCGCCATGTCTCCGGTGATCGTGCTCGGAAGGGGCGGCGTATCGTGCGAGATGATCGCACCGTTCGCGTCGATCGAGAGGCGCTCCGCGCTGCGGAAACACGAGACGAAGAGCTGCGACCCGTTCACGACGACGTCGCGCAAGTCGCGCTTCAAGTAGACGGTGCGCGAGACTGCGCCGCGGCTCGCGAGCGTCACGAGCTCGCCCGTCGCGCACGCGACGTAGAGGCTGTCGCTGGTCGGGTCGTAGTCGATGCCGCGCGGAGCGGGGCAGACGTTTCGACGCAGGACGAGCGACGCGCTCGACGGATCGATCGTCGCGATTGCGCCGCCGCCACGAAGCACGACGTGCGCGAACCCCGCGCCGTCCGCGACGATGCGATTGGGCTCGTCACCTGGTTGGAGTTGCACCGTTCCGACGAGCGTCGGCGAGGCGCCGAGCTTCACGACATCGACCACGTCTTCGTCCGGATCGGACACGATCGCAAACGCATCGGTCCCGGACTTGAGGATGCGCACGCTCCCGCCGACCACGGGACGCGGCGCGTTCCCGGCTTCCACCGCGGCGCCATTCAGAGCAGGCGAGGCGGTCGAGGGCGGCGGCGTGTCCGGTTGATAAACCGAAATCGTCGTGGTGCACGCGAGACAGAACGCGAAAAGCCAACCGCTTCGAAGACCGTGAGTCATCGGGATACCTCCCCTGCTGTTAAGAAGTGAATGTTCAAGAAGTGACCAGAGTCTAGCAGCGGTTGAGTCAATGCGCGAGCGGGGCGGGGGGTCTCGCGATCGGGCGTGTGGCGAGGCACGCATCGAGCGCGGATTGCGAGCCTGCGAGCGACGACGGGAGCAGCGGACGCGCATCGATACCGAGGTCGATCCCGAAGCGCGCGCTGTCGATCTCGCTGATGCGAAGCCACACGAAGACCGCGCGACCGCGGAGCGTCGAATCGCAGAACGTTGCCATCGATTCCTCCGTTGAACGTGCGCGAGTCGTGGCTGTCGTTGCGATCGTCGCCGAGCACGAGAACGCCGTTCGGCGACGCGTAGAACGGCCCCGCGTGCTCGAACACGGGGGCATGATCGTCGTAGAAGACCAAGTACGACGCGTCGCCGAGAAACTCCACCTCGAGCTCGCCGGTCGTCGTGCCCATCGTGACGCGACCGAGCGGGCACGACGGAACTTGCCAGCCGTTGATCCACGGTCGCCCGCGCTTCATCTCGAGCACGTCACCCGGTCGCGCGATGACGCGCTTCACGAACGTTTGCGATGCGTCCTCCGGCGATTGGAAGAGCACCATGTCGCCATAGCGCGCGCGGCGATCGCTCTTGTCCGCGAAGAGGTGATCGCCCGCGAGGATGTTCGGCTGCATCGACTCGGATGGAACTCGAAACGCTTCGAGCACGAATGCGCGCAGCACGACGCTCACGAGCACGGGCATCGAGATGCCCACGACGCCGAACAAGCCCGTCTGCCACCACGCGACCTCGGGACCTTCGCGCACGACGAACAAATCGACGAGCGACGCGAGCCACGCGACGAGCATCATCGCGAATGGAAGCGCGCACGCGAGCGACCAACCCATCGAGGTCCCGAGGCGTGGAAGGAGCAAACCAAACGTCACGACGCCGACCATCGGTACCGCGAGCCACGCCGCCGCGCGCACGCGACGACCGAAGTAAAAGTGCCCCGTGCCCCACGGCGCGAGAAACGCGAGCACGAGGGCGACGACCTTGCGTGACGTCATCGTGCTATATCCGGGTCATGGTGGCGTGTCCGATCTGCCGAAAAGCCGTGGCTTCTCGCGATCGGAACGTCGCGTTCCCGTTCTGCTCGCCTCGATGCAAACAAATCGACCTCGGCAAATGGTTCGGTGAGGAATATCGCATCGAGACGAATGAACGAAGCGCGGACACGTCCAACGACGAGACTCTTGCGGCCGGGAACCGCAAGGAGAGTTTTTCTTGAAGCGCTCGCTCCTGATACTTCCGTCGATTTTGTTGTTAGCACCGGCCGCTCTTGCACCGGATCTCACGCCGCCACCGCCGATGAACGGCGGGCAGCAGCAACAACAACAGCCGCAGCAAACGCAACCTCAACCGCAACCTAACCAAACGCAGCAGCAGCCGCTCGCGCCACCTCCGCCGATTCAACAGACGACGCCGCCGCCTCCGGCATCGACCGAGCAGCGGCTCGATGACTCGAAGAAGCAGGACAGCGGGCGCGGCCTCGAGTTTCTCTACCTGAACGCGCAAATCGGCGGCGCATTCGACGCGCTCGGTTCGTTCACCAACACGCTTCAAATCCAAAACACGACGACGGGCGGCGCGATGATCGGCGCCGAAGCGGGCGTCCGCTTCGTGTGGTTCACGCTCGGCGTGCGGTTTCGTTACGACATGCTCTCGTCGTTCAACGTGTGGCAGCTCAACGCGGTGGCCGGGTTTCACATCCCCGCGGGGAATTGGGATCCGTACGTGTCGGTGCACGGCGGCTACTCCGCGATCGGATCGATCGACCCGAAGAACTTCGACGCGGGCCAGCTCGCACCCGGATCCACCACGCAAGACGCAGCGAACGCATTCTCGACGAAGGGCGGCAACGTCGGCTTCTCGATCGGCGTCGACTACTACGTCGCGCGCTTCTTCTCGATCGGCATCGATGGGAGCTTCGAGCTTCTCTTCCTCCACCAAGATCCGCTGAAGCCGCCGTATCCCGCGAACTGCGATGCGACGTGCCAGGCGGCGATCGACCAGCAGCTCTCCACTTACCCGCTCTACCAAAAGTCGGGTGATTCGGCGGGCGTCGGCATCGTCGGCTCCGCCCACCTCGCGCTCCACCTTTGACCTGAAATTGGCGCTTGCGAGCGCGGGCGGGGGACAATGGACCGGCCATGGGTGCGCTCAAGCTGCTCGTCGTGCTTGCTCCGGCAGCGGCGCTTTTGTGGGTCGTCTGGCGAACGGACAAATCGCGCGAGCCCGTGCCGTGGGTCGTCGGAACCGCGCTGCTCGGCGTGGTGCTCGGGCTCGGCGCGTTCTGGCTGCGCGCGGCGGTCGGGCGATTCACGCACCTCGATGTCGAAGTCCGCGTTGCGGGGCAGGCGATGGCGCTCGTCTACATGTTCGCGTTCTACGCGCCGGTGGGCGAAGCGGCGAAGGTCGCGGCGTGCTGGCCTGCGTTTCGATCGCGCCACTTCGACGAGCCGTACGACGGCGTCGTTTACGCGAGCGCCGCGGCGCTCGGATTCGCGACCGTCGAGAGCGCGCTCGTTCTCTATTCGCACACGACGTCGGTCGGTTTGTGGATCGCGCGCACGCTCCTCGCGCTCCCCGCGCACGTGTTCTTCGCCGCAGCGTGGGGATGGGGGCTCGGACGCGCGCGCCAGCTCCGCGAGCCCGGCGCGCAGTTCCCGATGCTCTTTCTCGTCGCGGTGGCCGGTCACGGCTTCTACGCGCACATCGTCTACGGACGCGGGAGCACGGCGCTCGTCTTCGCGCTTCCGTTCGTGCTCGTCATGGGCGTCATCGCGTTTTTTCTCGCGCGCGACTTGCGAAGAAAATCCGTCGTCAGCGATCGCTCGCGCATCACGAGCCTCTCGATCGCGTCGCTCGAAGTGCTCTCGAAGCCGCCTTCGCTCCGCGCGTTTCGCGAGGCTCTGAAGAAACGAAACAAGCCGATCGCGTGGCGCTGGGTCGCGTACGGATCCGTCGTGCATCTCGGTGGAATGGTGATCGGCGTGACGGCGGCGATCGTGCTCGGGTATTTCATGAAGGTCGATTTCTCGATCGTCGACGAGCGCGACGTGTCGACCGCGGGTCCCGTCGCGCTGCTCGTCGCGGGGCTCCTCGCGGGATTTCCTTTGAGCGGATATCTCGTCGCGCGCGCGGGCGAGCTCACGACGATCTTCGAGCCCGCTGCTGCGGCGACGCTCGCCGTGTCGGCGACGGTCGTCGTGCTCGGTCTCGTCGCGCCCGTCGGGCTCGTCTTCGCGCTCGCGCTCGCGCCCATCGCGCTCGGTCTCTCGAGCGCGGGCGCGTGGGTCGGTCGTCGAGAAGCGTGACACGGGAACCTTTTCGAGAGCGCGCTGTCCCACGCTCCGATGGACCTCCATCAGCAAACGACGCGCGTCGGTCGAATGACTGCTGCGATGCGCGCGGTCGCCATGCCGACCGCGCCGCGCGCGCTGCGCGTCGCCGTGGTTCGCGCCGGATCCATCGTGGACGAGCGCATGTTCCGCGAGCGCACGCGCGTGAGGGATCTCGTGGACGAACGCACGACGCTCTTCGACGCGGATGGCGCGTCGTGGGTGCTGTGCGTTCCGAGCGGCGCGACGGGGCACGTCGTGACGAGCGCGGGGCACGTGGACGTCGGCCCGCTCGCGTCGCGCATTGCGCTCGACGATTCCGCTCGCGGAAAGATCGTCATCGGCTCGACGACGATCTTGTTCCAGCTCGTCGTCCCGCCGCCGCGCCCGTCGCGTCCGCAGCTCCCGCTCGCGACGCGCCGCGCGGAGATCGATTGGGGGCTCACGATCATCGTCGCGTTCAGCTTCTTGCTCCACTTCGGTTTCATCGGCTCGATCTTTTCGGACTGGCTCGATCCCACGATCGAGCCCGAAGCCGCGGTGGTCGGGCTCATCGACATGACGTCGAAGATGCCCATCGCGCCCGTCGAAGATCACGACACGAGCACCGCAGCAGCGAGCGCGAGCACGAGCGCATCGAACACGACGACGACACACGAGCACGCCGCGACGGCACGCGAGACGAGCGACGCGCGCGCGGCGGCGCTCGCCCGAACCGCCGAAGACATGAAGATGAGCTTGCTCACCGCGTTCACGGGAACGATCGCGGTCGAAGGCGCGCTCAACCGAAGCGACGTGCCGACGGGAGACCTCGAAAAAATCGCGCGCGATGCCCGTGGCGCTCATGGGACGAACGAAGAGCTGCACACCACGACGAACGGCGGCATCACCACGCCCGGTCCGCGGCATCTCACCGAGCTCGGCGAAAGCCAGAGGCACGAAGGCACGACAACCGAGCGCGTCGTCGCCGGTCCCAAGTTCGACATGAGCACGACGATCTACGATCCCAGCCCGATCATCGACATCGAACGCCCGATCGCGCTCCTACGCCCGAGCTTCCGCTCTTGTTACGTGCGCAAAGGGTTGGATGTCGATCCGACGATGGAAGGAAAAATCGTCATCGACATCGCGATCGCGCCGAACGGCGACGTGAAGGACGTGACGAAGGTCTCGGGCGAAGGGCTCTCGTCTGCGGTCGAGCAGTGCATCATCGATCGCGCGCACAACGCGGCGTTCTCCGCGCCCGGCGGAACCGGAACGCACGCGCGCGTCCCCATCGTTTTTCGCCAACAGCGCTGAACCGTGACAAGATCCCGGCGATTTGCGTCTCCTCTCGAGCGCCCTCTTTTGGCGAATCCTGCTCTCGTCGCTGCTCGTCGTCGGTGTGCTCGGGCTTGGTCTCTATCGCGCGACGGAAGCGCACGAAGAGCTCGAGTCGAAATTCGATCGCCTCGTACACCACGACCTGAAGCTCGCCGACGACGCCGAGGTGCTCTTCCGTATGATGGCCGACCTCGAGACGGGCAAGCGCGGATATCTCTCACCGGCGACCGCGATTTCCTGACGCCATACGAGCAGGCGCGCAGCGATCTCGATACCGTCCTCACGGAAGCGCAGAACACCGCGGAGAACGGAAAAGAAGACGAGCGCGTCGCGGCGTTCGGGCGGATCGTGAACGATTGGATTCGCAGCGTGAGCGAGCCGCAAATCCAAGCGAAGGAGCGCGGTGACGCGGTCGAGTCCGGAGCAAGTCGCGCTCGGCAAAGTGCGCACCGACGAAATGCGCGCGATTCTGACGAGCTCCGCAACGAGGCGATCAAAGACGCACGCGAGCAACAGAACGGCAGCGTTCAAGTCCGCGGAACAGTCGCGACGCGAGACGACGGCATCTCCTCGTCGCGATCGTGATCGCGCTCGCGAGCGGCATTTGGATCGCGCGCGATCTCGCGAGAGCGACGCGCCAGCTCGAAGAAGCGCTCGAGGCCACGGGAAAGCTCGAGCCGTTCCCGACGCTCCCGGATCGTCGCGACGAGCTCGGCGGCGTCGGTCGAAGCTTGGCGAAGATGGCGCGCTCCTCTACGAAAAAGACGCGAGCCTCCGGCGCACGCTCGCCGAGCGCGAAGAGACGCTCGAACATCTCACGCGCGCGAACGCGGAGCTCGCCGCGCGCGACGAGGCGCAAAGAGCGTACGCGGAGTTCGTGCGCCAATTGAAAACGCTCGACGTGAGCGCGCTGTCGACGTCGGGTCTTCGCGGGCTCGTGCGGCTCGCGGGCGCGCACGTCGGCGCCGTGTTCTTGTTCGATTCGCGCCGACGCCTCGTTCCCGTCCACGCGTTCACGGTCGATGGACGCGCGCTAGACACGCGGCTCTTCGGCGAGCAAGGGTTTGCCGCAGAGCGTCATCGAGTCGCGCGAGCCGATTGTCTTGAAGCGAGCGCGCTCGGCGATGGCGCGCCCGAGCTCGACCTCGGCGTCGCAAGCGCGCATCGGTTGGGTGCTCGCGCAGCCCATCGCGGTCGGAGAAGTCGCAGCGGGCGCGATGCTCCTCGGCGGTCTCGAGCGCGCCGCAGTCCGATCGCGAAGAAGCCGTGCGCGACGCCACGCGCCAGTTCGCCGGCGGCCTGCACAACGCGTGGACGCACGATGCGCCTCGCGAGAAGAGCGTGATGCTCGCCGAGCAAGGCGAGGTGCTCGGGCGCGCGAACCGCGTGAAGACCGAGTTCTTCACGTCGATGAGCCACGAGCTCCGCACGCCGCTGTACGCGATCATCGGCTTCGCCGATCTTGCTCATCGCGTCGCCGCGCGAAAAACATGAGCCCGCGCGCGCGCGAATCGCTCGAGCGCATTAGGCGAAACGGCAACGCATCTGCTCCGCTCATCAACGACGTGCTCGATCTCGCGAAGGCGGAGGCGGGACGCATCGAGGTGCGCCTCGAACCAGCCGAACCTCGCGCAGCTCGCGCGCGCGTCGATGGCCGAAGTCGAGAGCCTGCGCGGCGGCAAATCGATTCGAGCTCCTCGTCGACGCGCCGAAGCGAGCCCGCGACCATGACCGACGCGCAGCGCGTGCGGCAAATCCTGCTCAATTTGCTCTCGAACGCGATCAAGTTCACCGAGAAAGGACACGTGAAGGTCACCGTCGCGACGCGCGACAGCGACGTGCGCTTCGCCGTGAGCGACACGGGGCTCGGCATTCCCGAGCACGCAGATGCCGGAGCTCTTCCGCGAGTTCCGCCAGCTCGAGACAGGCGACGGCAAGCGCTATGCGGGAACGGGCATCGGCCTCGCGCTCTCGCGACGCTTCGCGCGTGCGCTCGGCGGCGAGATCGAGGTCGAGTCGACCGACGGCCACGGCTCGACGTTCACGCTCGTCTTGCCGCGCGTCGCCACATGCTCCAGCGCACGATTCGACGATCGACGTGACGACCAAAGAGCTCTCGTGACGATGACGAACGACGCGCCGCGCGAATCGCTCAGCGCCGACAGCGGAGACATCCTCGTCGTCGACGATTTCCCCGACACGCTCGCGCTCTACGAAGCGCTCCTCAGCGACGACGGCCACCGCGTGCGCACCGCGCAGAGCGGCGTCGACGGCGCTCGCGATGGTCGACGAGCGCGAGCCGGAGATCGTGCTGCTCGACGTGTCGATGCCCGGCATGGACGGTTTCGAGGTCCTGCGGTGACTTCGCGCGCGACCGAACGGCGGCCCCTCCGTCTTCATGCTCACCGCTGCGCGGCGCGAGCCCTCACGCCATCGATCCGGCCTTCGCGAAGGCGCCGACGCATATCTCACGAAGCCCATCGACGGCCGCGAGCTCATCGCGCGCACGCGCGGCGCGCTCGAATTTTTCACCGGCTGAAACGCCAGCTCGAAGGCCAGCGTCGCGACCACATCGCGATGCTCGTGCACGATCTCCGTCATCCACTCGCGTCGCTCCGACTCATCGCCGAGATTCTCGACAGCCGAAGATCTCAGCGACGACGAGCGGCGCGACGCCGTCGTGACCATCCGCTAGCTGTGTCGCGACATGGCGCGTCTCGTCGACGACGTGCTCGATGCGAGCCGGCTCGAAGCCGGCGTGTTTTAGGTGTCGCCCCGCCAAGTCACGGCGGCGAAATCGTCGACCCTTCGCTTCCGCGCATTCACCGGTCGCCACGCGCCGTCGCATCACTCGAGTTCATGCCCGACCTCGACGCGCACCTGCCGCCGATCCGCAGAAGCTCCGGCAAGCCATCGACAATCTTCTCGCAAACGCGTTGAAGTTCACGCCGCGAGGCGGACACGTCCGCTTTCGCGTCGAGGTCGAAGAGCGGAAAAGCGAGATCGAGGTCGAGGACTGTGGCCCGGGAATTCCCGAACCGGAGCGCGCCACGATCTTCGATCGCTACAGGCAAGGAACAAGCGGACGAACCGCAGGCGGCGCGGGCCTCGGGCTCGCCATCGCGAAAGGCATCGCGGAGGCACACGGCGGGAGCATCGCGGTGGGGGACAGCGAGCTTGGGGGGGCGAAGTTTCGGTTGAGCGTTCCGGCGTGAAGCGGAGACGGAGGCGGGGGCGGAGACGGAGACGGGGACGGAGACGGGGACGGGGACGGGGGCGGAGGCGGAGACGGGGACGGGGACGGAGACGGGGACGGAGACGGCGGAGTGTGGGTGGCTGGTGAAGGTGGGGTCGCTCGGCTGATCCATTTTCGCGCGGTGCTCGGACGCGTCAAGGACGACGCCTTCGGCGTCGCCGCCTGCGGCGGTTGCTTCGCAATCCTTGACACGTCCTCCGCGCCGCGCGGTGGCGGTGGTGCCTTCACTCGAGAGGGCGAAAGGAAACTTCCATGCTGCGAATTTACGAAACGTCGTTGTCGATGCTCAGGCGGTTGCGCGTCGTCGTCGCGATGATCGAGAGGAGGGATTCGGATCTCGCTCGTCAGCTTCGGCGGGCGGCGAGCAGCGTTGCGCTCAACATCGCCGAAGGAAGCTACGCGAGAGGGCGCAATCGGCCGGTGCTCTACAACGTCGCGCTCGGCAGTGCGAAAGAGACGAGAGCCTGCATCGACGTAGCGATGTCGCTCGGCTACGTCGATGCGTTCGATACGCAGCTCGACTCGGAGCTGCATTCGATCTGCGCCGTGCTGTACCGACTCACGAGGTGAGTCGGTAGAGCGTGGCCGCAATCCGGTCGAGACGATCGCGAAGCACTGCGTCGATCGTCTCGACATGTGCAAAGACCTCGGCCACGTCGAGACATGCGAACTTCTTGAGTGGAGTCTCCTTCTCTCGCAATGGCGAGGACCCACCCCGACGCCACGGCGCGCAGGGCTGATCAAGGCTCGCCGCAGGCGACCGTCGCTCCTGCGACGGCTTGGCCTTGAGCAGCCCGAGCACCGTGGCACGATGAGAAACCCGAGCGAGACGTTCCCCGGAGCCGGAGTCGGAGTCGGAGACGGAGTTGGAGTCGGGGACGGGGGCGGAGTCGGGGACGGGGGCGGGGACGGCGACGGAGTCGGAGACGGAGTCGGAGTCCGCGGCGGAGCCACGAACCCGGCCAGACGCTTGACAGTTGCTGGTTTCCGCCTATTGTCCGCCTCCCTTCACGAGGTAAATCGCAGTGGCCAATCATCCGTCCGCAGAGAAGCGCAACCGTCAACGCATCACGCGCACCGCGCGCAACCGCGCTGTCAGCAGCAACGTTCGCTCGCACGTCAAGCGCGTGCGCGACGCCATCGCGGGCAAGGACAAAGCGGGCGCGGCGAAGGCGCTCAAGTCGGCCATCGTTCTCCTCGACAAAGCCGCGACCAAGGGCGCCGTGCACAAGAAGGCCGCGGCCCGCACGATTGCGCGTCTCTCGGCACAAGTTCACAAGCTCGGGAAGTGACATAAGATCAGGTCGCCGTGCGACCTCGCACCGACAAGATCATCGCGCCCGAGAGGCAGGCCGAGCTCTTCGACATGCTCGGGTCGACCATCGGCGGGAAGTACAAGCTCGAGCGGCTGCTCGGCGTCGGCGGGATGGGCGGCGTCTTTGCGGCGACGCCACTCGTGGGCGCAACCAAGCAAGTCGCGATCAAAATTTTGAGCGTCGTCGACCCCGCATCGCGCGAGCGCATCGCGGGACGCTTCGCGCGCGAGGCGCGCGCCGTCACCGCGCTGAAGTGCCCGCACATCGTAACGGTGCTCGACGCGGGGAGCGAAGACGCGCGCCCATACCTCGTGATGGAGCTCCTCGAAGGCGAGGACCTCGGCCAGCGCCTCAAACGCGAAACACGACTTCCGCTCGCCGACGCGCTCCACGTGACCGCGCAAGTGCTCGTCGCGCTCGGCACGGCGCACCAAGCGGGGATCGTTCATCGCGATCTCAAACCGGACAACGTGTTTCTCTCGAAGCGCGACGACGATGTTGCATTCTGCAAGCTTCTCGACTTCGGCATGACGAAGTTCCTGCCGCTGCGCGAAGGCCAAACGCTCGCGCTCGCGCTGACGAAGAAAGGGATGGCCGTCGGCACGCCGTATTACATGGCGCCGGAGCAAGCGCGCGCGCGCGACGACGTCGATGGGCGCGTCGATCTCTGGGCGCTCGGTGCGATCTTGTTCGAGTGCCTCGCGGGGCGTCCGCCGTTCGTCGGTCCGACGCAGGAACAAATTCTCATCGCGGTGTGCACGACCGACGCGCCCGACATCCGCGCGCTTCGTCCCGAGGTGCCGTCGAAGGTCGCGAAGATCATCACGCGAGCCCTCGCGCGCGAGCGCGACCAACGATTCGCGAACGCATGGGAAATGCTCGCCGCCATCGTCGACGCCGCGCCAGCCGAAGCACGCTTGATGCCCGCGGCGCCACACACGACGCAAGTCGACGTGATCGTGCCGCCGATCTCCGCGCCGCGTTTGCCGAGCACGCCCGATCGCAGCGGCCCGATCAGCGCGGCGACGATGATGGCCGCGCCCATCGCGGACCGCAGTGGGCCCATCAGCGCAGCGGTCATGGCCGCGCCGCCGCCACCACCTCCGCGAGTTCGCGAGTCGCGCGCGCTTCCGCTCTTCGTCGCCGCGCTCGCGCTCGCCCTTGGCGTCGCGCTGACGCTCTATGTCCTCTCACATGCCCGGTAGCGTGAGCTTCGTGTAGTCCTTCGGCACGTCGAGCTTCGCGTCGTCGACGGATTTCTCGACCTTCGTCACTTCCATGCGCGAGACTTCTTTCCCGCTCGCGTCGAGCTCGATGTCGCGAAGCGGGAAGAGCTTCTTCTCGCGAAGCTCCTTCGCGAGGCCGCCGCTGCTCCCGCCGCCCTTCATGCTGCCGACGTCGAAGAACGCGATGCCCTGCGCGATGCAAACCTCCGAGCGCTTTCCGCTCGGGTCCTTCGCGATCCAATTCTCGCAGTCGATGCCGGCGATCGTCTCGTGCTTGCCGGTCTTGTCGATGGCGGCGGTGTCGGGGCTCGTATTCGCTTGCGGCGCGTTCGGGCTCTTGAAGTCGAGGACGCTGTAGGTCTTCGTCGAATCGTCGACCATGGTGACGACGTTCGTCTTCGGATCGAAGAGCATGTATTTGCCGCTCACGTCGAAGCGCATTTTTTCGTTCTTCGTCGTCACGACCATGTCGCTGTCTTGCGAACCAGCGTGGACCTTCATCGTGATCGTGCCCTCGAAGTCGGAGCCAAATCCTTTTTTGCACGACGTCGTCGCGAGCGTGACTGCGCCGAGAGAGAGCGCGAGGAAAAGACGAGCTTGCATGAGTCGGGAGCATCGCACACTCTGCCGCCGATGGGACGCATGATGGATGTGCTGACGTCGTACGGCGTGAGCGTGGCGCGGCTCGGTGCGGGGATGTTGGTGCGCGCGCATGCGCGTCAGCCCGAGAAACCGCTCGAGCTCTTCGACTTCGAAGCTTGCCCGTTTTGTCGAAAGACGCGCGAGGCGCTCTGCGCGCTCGATCTCGACGCGATCATCCGCCCGTGCCCGAAGGGCGGCACGCGTTTTCGCCCGGGGAAGAAGCGCTTTCCGTTTCTCGTCGATCCAAACACGAACACCGAGATGTACGAGTCGATGGACATCGCGCGCTACCTCGCGAAGACGTACGCGGACGGCGCGATTCCGATTTCGCTCCGCTTCGGTCCGCTGACGACGCTCTCGAGCGGCTTCGCGTCGGCGTTCCGCGCCGGTCACGGCGGGCGCGTACGGAAGAGCCACGCGCCGGAGAAACCGCTCGAGCTGTGGTCGTTCGAGGCGTCGCCGTATTGCCGCCTCGCGCGCGAAGCGCTCTGCGAGCTCGAGCTTCCGTACGTTCTTCACAACGTCGGCAAGCGCAGCGCGCATCGCGAGGACTTCGTGTCCCGCTCCGGGAAAATGATGGTGCCGTATCTCGTCGACGACAACACGGGCAAGGCGATGTTCGAATCGGCGGACATCGTGAAGTATCTGAACGCGACGTACGCGCTCGCGTAAGATGCTCGTGATGAATCACGCGCGTGCGAAGCAGTTGGCGAAGATGGCTCTGCTCGGCATCGTGCTCGGCGCGACTGCGTGCGACGAGCCCGCCAAGAGCGCCGCCGACGCGCAAGACGGTGGCGCGTCCACGCGCGAAGGAACGGACCGCGCGGGCTCGGGCGACAAATCGCATTGCGGTGGCGACGGGAAGTGATCGAGGACCGCGGAGCAAAGCGTAGCGGGCCGAGCCTCCGCGGGGGTTTGGGGGCGGAGCCCCCATCGTGATCGAGATCCTCTGCGACGCGCAATCGGGCGTGGGGTACGTCGGCGCGATCAGGCGCAAGGGAAACGTCGTCTGGGCGACGGGCGGGTCGTGGGGCTCGCCGCTCGTGATGACGTCGGACGGCGGTCGCAAATTCCGAACGCGCAAACCGCCCGAAGCGAGCGGTCTCCGCGACGTGCTACCGCTCGGCGAGTCGCACGCGCTCGTCGTCGGCGAGAGCGGCGCCCTCTTCGAGACGAAAGACAAAGAGACGTGGAGCAAAATCGAAACGGGCACGAGCGTGTGCTTGTTCGCGATCGAGCGCGCGCACGGATCGATTTGGATTTCGGGCGAAGCGGGCTTCGTTTTGTGCTCGGCGGATGGAACCGCATGGCGAAAGCCGCGGCTCGGCGAAGTGCCGAAATCGCTCGGACGCATCCAACGGCTCACGAACACGTTCGGCGCGCTGTGGCTCCTCGGCTACGACGGCAGGCTCGCGTTTCTTCGCAGCGCTGACGGTGATCCGAAGCTCGCGCCACTCGAAGCGGGCAAGCCGCTCACGGGCATCGCGTTTTCTCCGCGCGGCGTCGGCGTCGTCGTCGGCGATGGCGGCACGGTGTTTCGATCGACGAACAAGGGTCAAGCTTGGACGGCGATCGAGTCGGGCGTCGAAGAAGACATCGAAGACGTCGCGTGGCACGACGGGCGCTTCGTCGCCGTCGGCGCGGAAGGGATGCTCCTCGTCTCGGAGGACGGAGAGAAATTCTCGAAGGTCGACACGAATCGCGACGAGCACCTCTGGGCGGTGACGTCGGACGGCGCAGGCGTCCTCATCGGCGGAGACGGCGGCCTCGTCATGCGCGCGACGACCGAAGCGCTCTCCGCGGCGAAAGCGATCGAGCGCGCCGAAGAAGAGGACGACGAAGAAGACGAAGAGGCCGAAGCGCCGGACGCGGTGCGCCTCGCGGAGACTCCGCTCGGCGAAGAGGAGCTCGCGCGCGCGTCGTCGCGGTGGATCGACGAAGGGAAAAAATATTACGAAGCGCTCAACGCGTTCGTCGCGCAGTTCTATCGAGAAGACGGCGAAGAGCCCGCGCTATCGGAAGAGCCCGAAGAGACGCGCAAGGACATGGCGGCGTTCGTGCAGCGCGCGGCCGTGCAGCTCAATCGCGAGAAGCGCTTCGCCGATTTGCGACGCATGTTCCCGCCGTCGTACGAGGCGTTCGAGTACGAGAACATCGGCAAGACGATTCAGCCCGCACTCTACATGGACGATGGTTCGATCCTCGCGCGTGTCGATGGCGTCGTTCATCGGATCGAAAACGAAAACATCGAGCCGATGAAGGGCGTCGCCTGTTTCGGGCGCTCGCGCGATCGAAAGCACTTCGCCTTCGCGTTCGAGGACCGCATCGAAATCCGCGGGGGCCTCCAGCGCCCCGCGCACGCGACGCTCGCGCTCCCCAAGAAATTCGGCGCGCCGAAGACGATCGACGTCTTCCCCGATGGCGAGCGCGTGCTCGTCGCGACCGAGACGCACGTGTCGATCATCAGCCAGCGCGGCGTCGAGCGCATTCACCCCGACGGCGACGCGGAAGCGAGCTCCTACGTGCACGCCGCGCTCTCGCCCGACGGGCGCACGATCGCGTGCGGCGATCAAGACAGCGCGCACCGCGTGTTCATCTCCGAAGCCGGGCATTTCGTGCTCGCCGCCGAGGTCGAGCCCGCGTCGTCCTATCCGTGCTTTGCGATGTTCCACGACGACGGTGCGCACGTCGCGCTCTCGTCGTGCCACTTCTCGCGATCGGCGACGCTCTCGATGGAGCTCGCAGTGCTCGCGAAGAAGAAGAAGAAAGCGCTCACGCTCTCGGCGAGCTCCGAGCGCGTCACGGTCATCGACGATCGTCGTTGGATGTACTCCGGCGTCTCGCGCGAGAAAGGATTTCTCCTCGGCGATCGCAGCGGTTACGCGTGGTACTTCGCGTTCGATGGCCAGCTCCTCGGGTATCTGCACATCGGATCCACGATGGAATCGATGGACGTGAGCGCCGACGGAAAGACGCTCCTCTTCGGCACGTGCGCCGGCATCCTCGCGGAGCTCGATCGCACGATCGAGCCGCCGGATCCTTACAAAGTGCGGAGCCTCGAGGGAGCGGAGACGCGTCGCTGGGTGTTCTGGTCAGGTTTCCCCGCGCTCGTTTGGTGAGCCGCCGAAGCCCGCGAGCGCGATGCGCGTCTTGATGCCGGGCTCGCGCCTTTGGAGCTCGGTGTCGATGTGCTCGAGAACCCATTGCGCGTGGGTCGCGTCGTCGAGCGTCGTGCCGAGTTGCACCTCGGCATTGCCCTTCATGTAGCTGAACCGAATGTACGAGGCGCGCGGCGGAACGCTCCGCACGAGGCCGTTGATCGTCACGGCCTCTTCGTACGTCATGCGCGTGTTCGTCCTGAAGAAAGGGCCCGAATTCCACACGACGTGTGCGCCGTCGATCGCGATGGTCGTGCGGTTGTGTTGCATCACGATGAAGAACACCAGTGCGAGCGCGACGAGATCGAGCCCACCCACGCACACGTAACCCAAACCCCAATTGGCTTCGCGAATCGAGGCGGCGGTCATCGCGAACGCGATGATCGGAACCGGAGAGACGACGAGCGCGAGCACGATCGCGCGCCAAAGTGGGACGTCGCGGAATCGAAACGTCGTCAAGGGCGGCGTGCGCTTCTCGCGCCACGCGGGCGGTTTCGCCGTGCGGCTCACGAGCCGAACAATGCGCGCGCGGCAGCGAGGCCCGCAAGCCCCGCGACGAAACAAAGCGCGAGCGTCGCGCCCACGTTCAGGAAACCCACGCCCCATGCGCCGGAGCGAAAGAAGCCCGTCGTCTCTTGATTGAAGCTCGAATATGTCGTGAGACCGCCCATGAAGCCCGTCGTCAAAACGATGCGCGTCGTCTCGGGGACGTGCGTCGTCGTGAACGCCGCGTGCATGATGGCGGCGATCAAGAAACAACCGATGACGTTCACTGCGAGCGTGCCGTATGGAAACGCGAGCCCGAGCCACTTCGCGGCGCCGAGCGTGACGAGGTAGCGCGTGCCCGTTCCGCACGCGCCGGCGAGGCACACCAAGAAAAAACGCATCAACATCTCGGAGCAGCTTTCGGGAAACGCGCGAACGTGTCAAAAAACGCGCAACATGAAGATCCGACGCGCGAACGAACGCGGCCACGCCCAGCACGGCTGGCTCGAGAGCTACCACACGTTTTCGTTTGCAGATTACATCGACCCCGCGCACATGGGATTTCGCGTGCTGCGCGTGATCAACGAGGATCGCGTGCAAGCCGGGCAGGGGTTCGGGCGGCACCCGCACCGCGACATGGAGATCGTGTCGTACGTGCTCGAGGGCGCGCTCGAGCACAAGGACAGCATGGGCAACGGGTCCGTGATTCGCCCCGGCGACGTGCAGCGCATGAGCGCGGGGACCGGCGTGTTTCACAGCGAGTTCAACGCGTCGAAGAGCGAGCTCGTGCACTTCCTCCAGATTTGCGATCATCCCGGACCGCGCGGGTCACGAGCCGGGTTACGAGCAGAAGAATTTTCGGCGAGCGATCGGCGCGCCAAGCTGCGGCTCGTCGCATCACCCGACGGACGCGAGGGCTCCGTCACGATCCACCAAGACGCGTTCATGCTCGCGACGCTCGTCGCGCGCGGCGAGTCGGTCACGTACGACCTCCCCGCGAAGCGCGGCGCGTGGATTCACGTCGCGAGCGGCGCGGTCGAAGTGGACGGGACGAGGCTCGAAGCGGGCGACGCTGCGGCGATCGATCAGGCCCAAGAAAACGCGAAGACGATCACGATCGCTGGCGCACTCGATGCGCCGAGCGAAGCGATCGTGTTCGACCTTCCCTGAACGCGGGAACGCCGAAGCGCCGCGAGCCTCCAATCCTCGAGGCCCACCATGCACGGCATCATTCATCTCGAGCTCGAAAAGTTCGTTGTCGAGACGTTCGGGCGCGACGCGTGGTCGAAGCTCGCCCGCCAAACCAACCTCGACGATCGCCTCGATTTGCCGGTGCAAACCTATCCCGACGACGACATCGTGCGCATCGTCGGCGCGGCCGTCACGATGACGGGGAAATCCGCCACGGAGATCCTCGAGGCGTTCGGCGAGTTCCTCGTTCCGGCGTATTTGTCCGTTTATGGGGCGCTCCTCGATTCGTCGTGGCGGACGCTCGATGTGATCGAGCACACCGAGGAGACGATTCACCGCGTCGTGCGCATGCGGCAACCCGGCGCAGCGCCGCCGCGTTTGCACGTCGTGCGGACGTCCGACGCCTCGGTGGCGATCACGTACGACTCGCCGCGGAAGGTCTGCGCGGTCGCGCGCGGGATCGTGCGCGGCATCGCGAAGCACTTTGGCGAAGAAATCACGATCGCCGATCGCCGATGCATGCACCACGGCGACGCGCAGTGCTTGATCGTCGTCACACGCGCTCGATGACCGTCGCGATTCCCTGACCGCCGCCGATGCACAGCGTGATCACCGCTCGCTCGCGTTTCGACGCTCGAGCTCGTCGAGCGCGGTGCCGAGGAGCATCGCGCCGGTCGCGCCGAGCGGGTGACCGAGCGCGATCGCGCCGCCGTTCACGTTCACTCGTTCCGGATCGATGTCGAGCTTGCGAATCGTCTGGAGGACGACCGCGGCGAACGCCTCGTTGATCTCCCAGAGGTCGACGTCCTTCGCGGTCATGCCCGCGAGCTTGAGCGCCTTCTGCGACGCCGGCGCCGGCGCGGTGAGCATGATGAGCGGCTCGGCGCCGATGGTCGCCATCGCGCGGATCTTTGCGCGCGGCTTCAACCCGTGCTCTTTCACCGCGGCCTCGGACGCGATCGCCACGGCGGCCGCGCCGTCGACGATGCCGCTCGAATTGCCTGCAGTATGCACGTGATGGATCGCGCCCGCCTGCGGGTATTTCGCGAGCGCGATTCTGATCGAGCGTCTCGCCGTTGGGCCCGACGGGCATCGCGCCCATCGAGACGAACGCGGGCTCGAGCTTGCCGACCGCTTCGAGCGTCGTGTCGGGTCGCGGATATTCTTCCTTGTCGAGCGCGAGCTTTCCTTCGTCGTTCATGATGGCGACGAGGCTCTTCGCGAAGCGTCCTTCTTTGAGCGCGACGCCCGCGCGCTGCTGCGATGCGCACGGCCCACGCGTCGACGTCTTTGCGCTCGAATTTCTCGAGCGTCGCGATCAGGTCCGCGCTGATGCCCTGCGGCACCTGCATGACCGTCTTGCGGAGATGCATGTTGTTGCCGTCGATGCCGCCGCCGTCCGATCCCATCGGCACGCGCGACATCGACTCGACGCCGCCCGCGACGACGAACGGCTGGACGCCGCGCATCACGCCCATCGCCGCAAAGTCGATCGCTTGGAGACCCGAGCCGCAGAAGCGGTTCACGGTCGTGCCGCCGACCTGCTCGGGCCAGCCCGCGTCGAGCACCGCGTTGCGCGCGAGGTTCGCGCCTTGCTCGCCCGCTTGCGACACGCACCCGACGATGACGTCATCGACGTCGTTCGGATCGAACCCAGCCTTCTTCGCGAGACCTTGAAGGACCTGCGCGAGGATGCGCTGCGGATGAACTCCCGAGAGCGCGCCCTTGCCGGCTTTGCCGCGCCCGCGCGGCGAACGAACTGCGTCGACGATGTATGCGGTTGCCATGACCTGATGAAGTAAGGCGAACCGCGCGCGGCGGCAAGAGTCAGGCGACCGACAAGAGCTCCACCTCGAACACGAGCGTCGAGTTCGGCGGGATCAAATCGTGGAAACCCTTCGCGCCGTATGCGAGCTCGGGCGGGATCGTCGAGCTTTCGCATTTGGCCCACGCGCATGCCCGCGACGCCTTGGTCCCATCCGGCGATCACTTGGCCCGCGCCGAGCTTGAACGTGAACCCTTTGCCGCGATCGCGCGACGAGTCGAACTTCTTTCCGTTCGTCAGCGTGCCGACGTAGTGCACGGTGACGGAATTTCCTGCGCGTGCTTCGGCGCCGTCGCCTGGACGCAGCTCTTCGATTTGCAGACCCATCGGCGCATCATACAGTTGCTCGCCGAATGACCAACAAGATCGAGCTCTACACGTGGACGACGCCGAACGGCGTCAAGCCGCTCATTCTTCTCGAGGAGCTCGGTCTGCCGTATCACGTGACTGCCGTCAACATCGGGCGCGGCGAGCAATTCGCCGAAGAGTTCGTGCGCATCAATCCGAACTCGAAGATCCCCGCGCTGGTCGACGGCGACATTCGCATCTTCGAGTCGGGCGCGATCCTCGTTCACCTCGCCGAGCGCGAGAAACGTTTTCTTCCCGCGTCGGGGCAAGCGCGCGCAGACGTGCTCTCGTGGCTCTTCTTCCAAGTCGGAGGCATCGGGCCCATGTTCGGTCAGCTCGGACACTTTCGCGACGCGAAGCGCGAGGATCCGTATCCGCTCGAGCGTTATCAAAAAGAGGTGGAGCGTCTCGACGCGAGTGCTCGAGCGCCGGCTCGCGGACGTCGCTTTCCTCGCGGGCGAATATTCGATCGCGGACATGGCGACGATCGGCTGGGTGCGCGGGCTTCGCGAGTACATGAAGGTCGACATGGCGCCGTACCCGAACGTGAATCGTTGGATCGACACCTTGAGTGCGCGGCCCGCGGTCGCGCGCGCGTTCGCATGGAAGCCGTGAAGTACGAAGAGATTCGCGAAGCGCTCGCCGGAGAAAAGCTCCCATGCGCGTTCGTCGATCTCGATGCGTTTGATCGCAACGTCGAGCGGCACCTCGCGATTCTTCGCCCGCGCAAGACGCCGCTCCGCGTCGCGACGAAATCCATTCGCGTCCCGTCGCTGATCCGCCGGGTCATCCAGCAAGACGGCGCGCGCGGGCTCATGTGCTTCGACGTCGACGAAGCGGTGATGCTCGCGAAAGAAGGCTTCGACCATCTGCTCGTCGCGTATCCGACGCTCCAACCCCAGAAGCTCGATGCGCTCGCCAAGCTCACGCGCGACGGGACCGAACGTGAGCCTCGCGATCGACTCCGAAGAAGCCGCGCGCGCGATGGACCGCGCGGGCACGGCGCACGACGTGAAGCTTCGCGCGGTGCTGTGCCTCGACATGGCGCTCGAAAAAGTCGGCGGGCGCGTTCACCTCGGCGTTCGCCGCTCGCCGCTTCGCACGCCGGAGCAGACGCTCGATCTCGCGCGGCGCATTCGCGACATGCGCGGCGTCGTCGTGCACGGTCTCCTCGGTTACGAGGCGCAGGTCGCGGGGATGGGCGACGACAGCCCGTTCGAGCCGCGAACGAATCGCATCAAGCGCTGGATTCGCAACGCGAGCACGCGCGACGTGAAGATGCGGCGCGTCGCGATCGCCGACGCGCTGAACAAGACGGCTTCGACCTCGCGCTCGTCAACGGCGGAGGCACCGGCTCGCTCGACTCGACCACGCCCGAGTCGGGCGTCACCGAGGTCGCCGCGGGCAGCGGGTTCTTCAAGCCGCACCTCTTCGATTACTACCGCACGCCCTACATGCGCGAGCTCGAGCCTGCGGCGTTCTTCGCGCTCGAGATCGTGCGTCGCGCGTCGCCATCGATCCTCACGTGCGGCGGCGGCGGGTATGTCGCGTCGGGGTCGGTCGGGCCGGACAAGGCGCCGATCCCGTGGCTTCCGCGCGGGCTTCGTCTCTTGCCGATGGAGATGGCGGGCGAAGTGCAGACGCCCATCGACACGACCTCGTCCGAAAAACCGCTGAGCCTCGGCGAGATCGTCGTCTTTCGCCACGCCAAAGCGGGCGAGCTGATGGAGCGGTTTCGCGAGGTGCTCTTGTTGCAAAATGCACGCATCGTCGACCGCGTCCTCACGTACCGCGGAGCCGGTGCGTGCTTCATGTAAAAACAAAAAAGCACACACGGCCCGACAATCTGCTCATGGCAACGTGCGGCCGCATGACTAAGTTGCACGTACACTATGAACGTGGCCGCCCAATCCTTCACATCGGGCGCGCAAGCCTGCGCGCCCGAGCACTCTTCTCCTGCCAAGTCTTCTCCGTATGAACGCGTCGAGGGCATTCACGTCCTCCGCGTCGCCGGCACCGACTACGAAATGGGCTACCAACACGGTCAGCTCCTTCGCGACGCGATTCCGCGCGGGCCGCTGCCGTATTTCGCGCGCTACGTCGAAAAGCTCCTCACGTCGGGGCTCGTCGGCGGATCGTTCGGCCGTCCGGCGTCGCGCGTCGTCGGAACGGTCCTCTCGGCGACGGTCGGCCGTAAAATCTCGAAGCGCTTTCCGCCGCGCATTCGCGAAGCGATGAACGGCCTTGCCGACGGCGCGGGCATCTCGCGCAAAGAGCTTCGCCGCGCGGTGACGATGCCGGAGACGTATCTCTGGGTCGGCTCGGCGTACAAAAAGATTTTCCGCTCGCCGCTCGCGCCGCGGTACGGCGTTCCGGTCCTTGGTTGCACGAGCGCGATCGCGTGGGGGAACGCGACGACGCACGGCCGCATGCTCCATGGCCGCAACTTCGATTACCAAGGCGTCGGCGTTTGGGACCGCGAGCAGGCCGTGGTGTTCCACGAGCCGAAGGACGGTCAGCCGTACGTCTCCGTCGCGGCGGCCGGCGTGCTGCTCGGTGGCGTGACGGCGATGAACGCGTCGGGCCTTTCGCTCGTCGTGCACCAACACATCGCGTGCACCGATTTCGATCTCGACGGGCTCCCCGTCGGCGTCGTCGGCGACGAAGTGATGCGCAGCGCGAAGACGCTCGACGACGCGCGCCGCATCCTCGACGCGCACCGCCCGAACGGCGCGTGGACGTACGTGATCACGTCGGCGAAGGAAAACGCCGCGATGGCGTACGAAGTGACGAGCGATCGCCGCGCCGTGATCGAGCCGCGCGATCTGCCGGCGAATGGTCATACCGCGACGAAGAGCGGCGGGGTCTTCGGTTACTCGAATGTGTACCTCCACAAAGACTTGCAGCCGACGGAAGTGGATTTCTATCCGTCGTATTGGCGCAACAACATGGCGCGCTTCCACCGCGCGAACGAGCGCCTCAACGAGTCCTATGGATCGATCGACGGCGATGTGATCGCGAGCATCCTCGGCGACGTGGGTGGCGATGACGATGCGTGTCGCTTCTCGAGCATCTCCGCGCTGACGACGGTCGCATCGGTCGTGTTCGACGCGGGTCGCGGTCTCGTCTACGTCGCGACGGGGCGTCCGCCCGTCTCCAATCGTCCGTACGTCGCGTTCGACATGAACGCACGCACGGCGCGCACCGACCTGCAGCGCATCGTCGGCGGCGCGCTCATCGACGAGCACACGCGCGACGCGTTCGACGCGTACCGCGATGCATTCGAAGCGCACTTCAATCACGCCGACGTCGAGACCGCGCGGAAGAACGTTGCCCGCGCGCGCGATCTCCAACCGAAGCAACCGCTCTACGCGTTCGTCGCGGGATTGCTCGCTCTCGCTGGAGAAGACGCGTCGGGCGCGCTGAAATGCTTCGACGAAGCCATCGCGCTCGGTCACGCGGACTCGCAACGCGTCGCTGCGTTCCACTTGTGGCGCGGCCGCGCGTACGACGCGCTCGGGCGCCGCGACGACGCGCTCGCGGAGTATCGCGCCGCACGCGCCGGCGATCCAAACGTGCGCCGCGCGGCGCAGAAGAACGAGCGCAAGCCGTACAAGCTGCGCGCCCCCGCAGTCGAATGGAGCTTCGGCGACGTCATTTCGCCGTGATGCTTGATGTCCCCACCTCGCACCTCGCATCCGGAAAAACACGCGACGGTGCTCGGGGATCTGCGCCTGCGCTACATCGACGTGGGAAAGGCGCCAAAAAACGGGCACGCCGAGCCGCCGCTCTTGATGCTTCATGGCCTCGCGTCGCGCCTCGAAGAGTACGAGACGCTCGTCGCGTCGCTCGATCCATCGAAGCGACGCATCATCGTCTTCGATCTCCCCGGCAACGGTTACTCCGACAAACCGAGCCGCAAGTACTCGCTCACGTTCATGGAGGACGCAGCGCTCGGTCTCCTCGATCATCTCGGCATCGAGCGCGCGAACGTCGCGGGCGGCAGCCTCGGCGGAAATCTCACGCTGCGCCTCGGCCTCCGCGCACCCCAGCGATTCGGCAAGCTCGCGGCGTGGGCGCCCGCCGGCGCGTGGCACCCGCATCGCATCTGGCCGCGCCTCCTGAAGCTCCTTCCGACGAAGCTCCTCTTCTGGCCGCTGCTCAAGATCCAATCGCGCTTTTGGTACAGCAAAGACTGGCCGGGTCGCGAAGAGGCGCTTGCTCGATCGTTCGATTTCTATCGCGAGGTGTACTGCGACGGCTTCGTCCGCATGTATAACGATCTCGGATTCGAACAGGTGACGACGTCGCTCTTCGGAGTCGCAGAGCGCATCGAGCAACCGACGCTCCTCATGTGGGGCGACCGCGACCACGGGCTCGACATGGGCACCGGCGTCAAGCGCCTCGAGAAATTGATCCCGCGCGCGAGCCTCACGGTGTTCGAGGGCGCGCGCCACTCGCTCGCGAACGAAGTCCCGGAGAAGCTCGCCGCGCGCGTCGATGAGTTCTTGAAGTGAGCCGCGCGCTTCTTCTCTTCTGATTGGGGTCAGATGCGCTCGACGTGGAGCGACGGATCGATCGCGAGCAAATCGCCGGGGTCCGAGCTGAGGACAGGCCATCCTCGTTCGCGCGCGAGAAAGACGACGTGCGCGTCGACCGGATCGGTCGTTCCACTCGCGCCGAGCATGCGGCCGAGCAAACGCGCCACGGCGTGAGTAAGGTCGACGACCTCCGTGTGACGCATCAGAAACGCGACGGGCACCTGATGGCGTGCACCGCCGCGCCATACCTGCGCAACGACGCCCGCCGACGTCACGAGGCGAACGCGTTCGTCGACGAAACGCTGCGCGAGACGAACCATCGTCTTGTTCCTGCGCTCGATCGCGATGTAGGCACCCGCGTCGAGGACGACCCCCGCCTCGCTCACGCCGCCCGTCCGCCGCTCGCGGCTTTCTTCAGGCGCTTGAAGATCGCGTCGGCGCGCCGCACGTCTTTCGCGCCCGGGTTCACGTCGCGAAGGAACTCGGCCCAAAGACGATCGAGCTCGGCGTCGTCGAGGTGTGACTCGATCACGTTCGCCACCCAGCTCGAGACCGGAGCGGAGCCCGCCGCCTTCTTGATGCGCTTCGCCATTTCATCGGGGACGCTGAGCGTGATGCGGCGGATTGTCATAACATCAGCATAACATAACGAGCGGGCTCGCGAAGTGCGCTACGCTCGCGCGCATGGCGAAGGCGCCGCTCCATCTCCGAAGCTTCGCAACGGGCCTCGCGCTCGGCCTGGTGATCCTCGCGGCGGTGCTCGTCTATCGGTGGCATCCGAACGATCCGCGGCCGTTCGTGTCGTACGCGCAGAACGGCGAGGACTACGTCTTGCGCGACGTGTTCGACAAGCTCGTGCGCATCGAGCACCCGACGTACATCGACATCGGCGCGCACCATCCCATCATCAACAACAATACGTACCTCTTCTACACGACCGGCTCGCACGGCGTGCTTGTCGAGCCGAACCCGGACTTCACCGATCTGCTGAAAAAAACGAGGCCGCGCGACGTCGTGCTCGATGTCGGAATTGGCGCGTTCGGCGAGGAGAAGGAGGTCGACTACTACGTGATGTGGGAAGGCGACGGTCAGCTCAACACGTTCTCGCCCGAAGCCGCGAAGGAGCATCACGTCCGCAAAGTGATCAAGCGCAAGCTCGTCGACGTGAACAAAGTGCTCGAGCAATATTTCCCCGGCGTCGGGCCCGATTTGTTTTCGGTCGACACCGAGGGCTTCGATCTCACGATCTTGAAGAGCCTCGACTTCGGAAAATTCCGCCCGCGCGTGGTCATCGCGGAGACCGTCGCCGACGGCGGCGAAATGGAGCACGAAATCGTGGAGCTCATGACGTCGAAGAACTACGACGTGCGCGGCGGGACTTGGGTGAACACGGTCTTCGTCGATCGCGAGTATCTCGCGAAGGAGTGGAAGTGGAAGTCGAGCGCGCGCGCAGCGCCCAGCGCGTCCGCCGCGCCGTGACGCGTCACTCATCGACTTCACGCTCGGGTAGCATTGACGCATGGCGCACTGGGAACATCGCGACGAGCCGAAGTGGAAATCGTTCAAGTACAACCAGCCTTATGAGAAAGGTCTGAAGCGTCTCCGCGAGGACGTGCTCGCGAAAACGGATTTCGATCCGGCGGTGCTCTGGCAGTGGGGAACGATGCAAGCGATGGCGCTCATCGAGGTGCTCTCGGCGTGCGAAAAGAATTTCGGCGCGGAGGGGCAGCGCGTCGTGTGCGAGTCGCTGCGAAAAATCGGGCTCGATGTCGGGCGGCAGATCCTCGCGGGGATCGAGCTTCCAAAAGATCTCACGCAGACGGAGTTCGCTTCGTTCTACGCGACCGTCATCAACCGCATCGCATACGCGTCGCTCGAGGAGCCGCGCATCGAGGCCGACGGCACGGCGACGTTCGACATCGTGTGGTGTCCACACCAAGACCACTACGGCGCGTTCGATTGCCGCGTGCAGCGCTATTTCGTGCAAGGCATGCTCGAAGCGGCGAAGGAGCGCGCCGGCGATTTCGGTTTCGACGTGCGCTTCGACACGACGATCCCGAGCGGCGCGCCGACGTGTCACTTCACCATGTGGAAGCCGGACGAAGCCGAACGCGAGCAGTGGGGCAAGATGACGGCGATGATTGAAGCGAAGGCGCTCGCGCGCGCGAAGCGGTGAGTGGCGGCTACACCGACGCGGCCGTACTCGGTCGGTTGCGCGCGAGCTCGATGAAAAGGCGCGTGCCGCCTTCGGGAGCGCGCACGGAGAACACCTTGCCGAATGGCTTTGCGTCGATCGCGCTCGGGTCTGCGCCTCTCGTCGCGAGGTCCCGACGTGCAGCCTCCGCGTCGTCGACGAGCCAATAGAGCTCGGGCTCCGAGCCCGCCGAAAGACGCTCGTCGGTCGCGAGCGCGAAGTGATTGAACTGGACGAACGTCGGTGCCTCGCGCTCGACCCGAAGCCCAAGCGTCTCCATGTGGAAGCGCTTGGCGCGCGCGATGTCCTTCACGTAGACGACGACGAATCCGAATCGCGGTGCTGTCATGATGTGACCTCCGCCGCGCAACGTAGGCCCACGGTGTGACAGGATATTGTCAGGTTTCTACTGCCGTTCGCCTCACAAGGCATGCGCTTAGCGTGCAGCGCGACTGCCAACGCTCAGGTCGCGATGCCAAACACGTTCTCTTTGCCCGGCACGCCCTTCAGCTCGAACGCGCCGAGATCATCGAACGCGCCGGGCGCGCTCTTCGCGAAGTCCGACGACACGACGATGCGTCTCCCGAGCTTGCCGGTGAGGCCCTCGAGGCGGGCGGCGATGTTCACGGCCGGGCCGATCGCCGTGAAGTCCAAACGCGAGGCGCCGCCGATGTTGCCGTACGCGAACTCGCCGACGTGAAGCGCGAGACCGAATTGGAGCAGCGGTGTGGGTGAAGGCGCGCGCTGCGAGAGCGTGTTGCGCGCGTCGAGCGCTTCAAAGGCCTCGTGGCTTGCGGCGAGCGCGTCCTCGCAGCGCACGCGCGCGTCGCGGCTTGCGTCGATCGGAAAAATTCCGAGCAGGCCGTCGCCGATGAACTTGAGCACTTCGCCGCCGTGCTTCTCGATCGCGGGAACCTGACATTCGAAGAGCTCGTTCAGCGTGTCGATGATTTCGCGCGGCGGAAGGCGTGACGACATCTCCGTGAAGCCGCGCAAGTCCGAGAACCAAATCACGGCGCGCACCAGCTCGATGTCGCCCTTCATGATTCGGCCCGCCAAAATTTTCTCGCCCGAGTCGTGGCCGACGTACGTGCTGAGCAAGTTGCTCGCGATGCGGCGGAGCGCGAAGATCTCCGCAACGCGCGAAAGAGGCGGCAAAATGCGGCGGATCGTGGCGAGGTGCGAATCGGTGAAGCCGCCGGGCTCGCGCGTCATGAACGTCGCGGCGTGCGTCTCGCCGCCGATGAACGGAAGCGGCGCGCACAGATAATCCGTGAAGCCTTCTTTCCGAAGATCGTGGACGATGCCGAAATCCGATGCGTCGAGAGGCGCATCGAGCCGCCGGCGGATTTCGGTGCGTGTTCGCGCAACGGTGGTGATCGGACTGTTCTGGAACGCCGGCGACTCTTGAATCGCCTCCGTGAGCTCGGCGGTCTTCAGCGGCTCGCCGTGCGCCCACCGAAATTGCCTCGCGAGGATCGTCGGGTGGAGCGTCCTCACGAAGACGTACAAACGCTCGATCGGCACGCCGGCGAGCGCGAGACCGCGCGCGACGCGCTCGACGACTTCGGGAGAGGTCGTTGCGCCCGGCGCGCCGTCGACGAGCCAATCGAAGAGCTCATCTTCGGCGCCGGCGCTCACTGCTGGCGCGCTCTCTTTTTGGATCATCGCGATCGCGTCGTCGACTTTGAGCGCGCCGAGCTCGCCGCGATCGCGCGAGCGCACGCCGAGCGAATCGCTCTCCGCTTCCTTCGGACCGACGACGCACAGATACGGATAACGCTGCAGGCGCGCGTTGCGGATCTTCGCGCCGAGCTTGTCCGCGCTCGCGTCGATGTCCGCGCGAATACCGGCCTTCGTCATGCGCTCGTGCGCGGCGCGCGCGAACTCGTCGCTCTTCTCGCTCACCGTCAGCACGATGGCTTGCTTCGGCGCGAGCCACGTCGGGAAGTTCCCGCCGCAGTGCTCGAGGTACACGGCGAAGAATCGCTCGAGCGATCCGAGCACCGCGCGATGGAGCATCACGGGCATGTGATCTTTTCCGTCTTCGCCGGTGAACGCGAGCTCGAAGCGCGACGGGAGCGACTTGTCGAATTGGATCGTGCCGAGCTGCCACGAGCGCTTGAGCGCGTCCTTCACGTGGAACTCGACCTTCGGTCCGTAGAACGCGCCTTCGCCGGGCGCGATTTCGAACGGCAAATCAGCCGCGCGGAGACCTTTGTCGAGCGCCCCTTCGCTTGCGTCCCAATCTTCGTCGCTGCCGAGTCGTTGATCGGCCGGCGGGCGCGTCGCGAGCTTGATGTCGACGTCTTTGAAGTCGAAGACTTTGTATGCCTCGTAGATCATCTTGATGAAGCGTTCGATCTCGCGCGGCACGTCCGTCTCGGCGCAGAAGATGTGCGCGTCGTCTTGCGCGAACCCGCGCACGCGCGCGAGACCGTGCACGACGCCGCCGCGCTCGTAGCGATGGAGGCGCGCGAAATCCGCGACCCTCCACGGCAGATCGCGATAGCTGCGCTTCTTCGATCCGAAGATGACGCAGTGGCTCGGGCAATTCATCGGCTTGAGCGCGAACGAGTGCTCGCGAAGCGCGGCGACCGGATCCTTTTCGTTCTCGAGGATGTCTTCGGTCCACACGCGATACATGTTCTCGTTGTAGTGGCCGAGGTGACCGCTCCGGCGGAAGAGCTTCGGATCGTAGGTGAGGGGAGTGACGACCTCTTCGTATCCGTAGCGTCCGTAGAGCGTGCGCACGTAGTCGATGAGGCGGTTGTAGACGAACGCACCCTTCGGCAAGAAGAAGGGCATCGCCGGCGCAAGCTCGTCGAACATGACGAGGTCGAGCTCTTTGATCAGCTTGCGGTGATCGCGCGCCTTCGCTTCTTCGATGAGCTTCAAGTGCTCTTCGAGCGCTTCTTTGCTCGGGAACGCGGTGCCGTAGATGCGCTGGAGCATCGGGTTGCGTTCGTCGCCGCGCCAGTACGCGCCTGCGACGCTCGTCAGCTTCACCGCTTTCAAGAATCCCGTGCGCGGAACGTGCGGCCCCTCGCAGACGTCGACCCACTCTTCGCCCGGCGCCCCGTGTTTGTAGAGACTGACCTCTTCGTCTTGCGGAATCGCGTGAATGATTTCGACCTTGAAGGTCTCTCCCATCTTCGTGAACTGATCGAGCGCGGCATCGCGTGTGACGACTTCGCGCCTGAAGGGTGAGTCTCGTTTGATGATCTCGAGCATCGTCTTTTCGATTTCGAGAGATCGTCTTCGCTGAAGGTGCCGCCGCCCGCTTTTTCGAAGTCGTAATAGAAGCCGTCGTCGATCGCGGGGCCGATTGTTACCTTGGTACCAGGGAACAAACGCTGGACCGCGTCGGCCATGACGTGCGCGGTGGAGTGGCGAATGACCTTGAGGCCCGCGGGATCCTTCGCGTGGATGGGCTCGAGCGTCGTTTGCGGATCGATGGGCGTGAGGAGGTCGACCGTGCGCGTCGTCCCGTTCGTGGTGGCGTTCACCGCGATGACGTCTTTGTCGAGCTGTCCACGTTCTTTGAGAATTTCGCCCGGTGTTTTTCGATCCATGACTTTGCGTGTTCTACCACGGACGCTCAGACGCCGAGTACCCGGACCGCGGTCGCGAAAGTCGAGCGCGCAGCGACCTGCACACGCGCGCGCACGGTTGCACGTTCGTTCGAGAGCATCTCCTCGCGAACAGTGAATTTCGGGGCGGCATGCCGTCTGCAACCGCGGTGATCGAGGATCTCACGATGAAACGATCGTTACTCGTCTTTGCACTGCTCACGGCGCTCGCGTTCACGCTCTCCGGGTGCTTCACGTTGCTCGGCGGTGCAATCGGCTCGGGGATTCCATGCGACGTTCCAATCTCGGGTTCGACGATCGGTCGCGACGTACACGTGGAGACGAACGACAACCACTTCGTCGACGGGCACGTGAAGTCCGATGACGGAAAGCTCATCGTCATCGAGAGCGGCCAGCATTCGTACGAGCTCCCACTCGACCGCGTGCGTCGCATCGGAGAGCGAAAGAGCTACGCGAACGAAGGGGCCGGCATCGGCGGCATCATCGACACGCTCGTCTTCGTCGGATCGGTATTCGTCTTCGTCGTCTTCGGCGCACACGGGGGTTATGGCGGCGTCGGCCTCTTATAAGACTCCGAGCCGCGGTCATTCGGTGTTGCCGCTGCACGGCAATCACAAAACGACCACACCCACCTCGATCACATTGGCGTCCGCGCGGATCGACTCCATCACCTCCGCCGACGGCGCGGACGACACGTGCACGCGCGCGACCGCGGCGTGCGCGCCTTCGAAGACGATGTTCTCCGTCTCTTGCGCGTTGATGCCCGCGCGCTTCAAGCCGTCGAACACGGACGCGAGCACGCCGACGCGATCGTAGTGGCGAATCACGAGCACGTGCGTCGCGGGCGTCTTGCGCGCGAGGTTGACGACGTTCGGCGCTTTGCCCGTCTCCTTGTACATGCGCACGATGCGCACGGTCTCGTCCGCGATGGCCTCTTGCGCTTGATCCGTCGATGCGCCGATGTGATGCGTGCCGATGATTCCGGCGTGCGAAAAATCGGCGCGCTCGACCGTGCCCGCGCCGCCGTCGGGCTCTTCGGCGAACACGTCGACCGCCGCGCGCACCGCGCCCGATGCGACGGCCCGCTCGAGCGACTCCTGATCGACGATCTCCGCGCGCGCGGTGTTCACGAGGAGCGCGCCCGGGCGCATCGCGGAGAGGAACGCTTCGTCGACGAGACGCTTCGTGTCCGGTCGCATCGCGAGGTGAATCGACACGACGTCGCTCACCTTCGCCACGTCGATCGGCGACGCCTTCTTCTCGATTCCGATTTCGCCGGCGCCCTCTTCATCGAACATCACGCTCCATCCGCAGACGTGCATGCCGAACGCTTGCGCGCGGAGCGCCACTTCGCGCCCGATGTTGCCGCAACCGAGGAGACCGAGCGTGCGACCGTAGAGGCCGCGCGCCTTGCTGTACTCCTTCTTGTTCCATTTCCCCGCGCGGAGATCGCTCGCGCCTTCGACGATGCGGCGGTCTTGCGCGAGGATCAAACCCATCGCGAGCTCGGCGACGGCGATCGCGTTCTTGCCCGGACAATTCGAGACCCAGATCCCGCGCTGCGATGCGGCCTCGACGTCGATCGTGTTGAACCCCGCGCCCGCGCGCACGACGAGCGAGAGGCGTCCCTTCTCGAGCGTCGGCGCGCGTCACTTGCGTCGAGCGCACGACGAGCACGTCGGCTTGCGTCTTCGCGACGGCCTCCGCGAGCGCATCGCCGCTGAGCTCGGGCTCGTAGAGCACCTCGCACCCTGCATCTTGGAGACCTTTGCGACCGGACGATTCGAACTTGTCGGCGACGAGAACGCGCATCGCCCGCCAGTGTATAGGAAGGGACGGATGCGCCTCTACACGTTCCAGATCTCCCACTTCTCCGAGAAAGCGCGCTGGGCCCTCGATCTCGCCGGCATTCCATACGAAGAGAAGCGGCTCATTCCCGGCGCGCACGTCTTCGTGACGCGTCGTCTCGCAAAAAAGACGAGCGTGCCGGTCCTCGTCGACGGGAAGACGATCGTGCAAGGCTCGCGCGCGATCCTCGACCAACTCGAATCCGATCCGCGCTTCGCCCGCTACGCCGTCGCGCCCGAGCACCGCGAGCGCGCAACGAAGCTCGAAGCGCTCGCCGATCGCGCCTTCGGTCGCGGGACGCAATGCATCTTCTACGACGCGCTGTTCGAGCATCCAAAGAACGTCGTCGATCTGTGGACGCAGCGCGGGCCGTCGTGGGGTCGCGCGTTCTACGCGGTGATGCTTCCGCTCATCCGCATCCGGATCCGCCAGATGTATCGCATCCATCCGAAGGGCGTCGCGGAAGCGAAGGTCGCATTCAACGAAGCGTTCGACGAAATGGATCGCGCGCTCGAGTCGCGCGAGTTTCTCTTCGGGGATGCGCTCTCGCGCGCGGACATCGCGGTCGCCGCGCTCCTCGCGCCGCTGTGCAGGCCGAAGGAACATCCGCTCCAGTGGCCCGAGCCCGTCGAGAAGCTCCGCGAGTTCACGTCGCCGTTCGAGGGGCGACCCACGTGGGAGTGGGTGCTGCGTCTTTACCGGGAGCACCGCACGTGATCACGTCGTCTTCGTCTCGGGCGCATCGGCTTGGCCCATCGGAAAAAGTCCGAGCGGCTCGAGCTTCGAGATCGACCGGCTTCTCTTCGAGCGCGCGCTCGATCGCGCTCGGCGACGAGCGGCTCCCACGGCTGCGCCTCGAGGAGCGCCGTCTCGAGCGGCACGAACGCTGCTCTCGTCGACGGCGATCGCGCGCGCGTCCGGCGTGATGAAGAGCACCTGCGCGCCGGGCGCGCCGAGCGCGCGATAGAGCACCTCGGGCGCGACCGCCGGCGTGACGTCGTAGCCGGCCGGCACGAAGAGGCCCGGGTGGATCTCGACGAAGAACGTGCCGAGCGGGATCGCCTCGATGCCCGTCGGGCAACGCAAGAACGCGCCCGCGTCGTCACCGCGATCGTCGTGCGCTGCATCGTCTGATGCGGGAGCGCGTACGCGAGCCGGCGGAGCAGCGGGATCTCGTGCGGGCGGATCCACGTCGCCGTCACGTTCTTCCACGGCGCGCGCCGACGGCATCACGCGAAGCGGAACGCGCACCGGCTCGGGCTTGCGTCGCGCCCATCGCCTTCTGCGCGTCGGCGCTCGTCGTCGCGCAGCTCGACGCGCGCGAACGCGCGCAGGTCGCCCATCTGCGGCACTCGTCGAGCGACCACGGCTCGTCGCCGCGCCCGCGGAAGAGGACGAGGCCGTTCGGATCGAAGACCGGGCACGCGCGCAGCGCGACGGGGTGGCGATAGCCGATCTCCACCGCGACGCCGGGACCAGCCGGCAAGAACGTCGTGATGCCCGGCGTCGCGCCATGAGCGGACGCATGCGCTTGGGCAGATCCGGAACGCGCATCACGTAACGGCGCACGGGGCCTTCGTCGAACGCGCTCGCCGGCGGCCACTCGCCGACCGCGACCTCGCCGTCGACGCGCGAGCGGACGAAGTAGTGGATCAGCGCGGGCCCGAGCCCTTGCTCGGCGACGATGAAGCGCGGGCCCGGCTTCTTCGATGCGTCGACGGATCGACGTGCGGCATGAGCCGAAGGAGGAGCGCGCGCAGATCGATGGACTTGTCGACGTCGTACGCCTGCGTGAATTTGTCGTGGTAGAGGACGAGCGCGGCGTCGGTCGCGAGGAGCTGCTGCGCGTCGTACCCGAACGGCGCGCCGCGTCGCGATACTGGACGAAGTGGCGGCTCGTGCCGGTGAACGTGAAGCCGCCGACGAGGCGCGCCGTCTCCGCCATGCGATCCATGCGGTCGCTCGACTCGGCCGCGAACGAGAGGATGATCTCGCGCGTGCCGAGCTTCGATTCGGACGAGCTGGATCTCGAGCGACGGCATCAGGTCCTCGAGCGAGTGCTCGCGCGTGTAGACGCCGAGCCACGCGACGAGGCGATCGATCGACGGAAGGAGCACGAGCCCCTTCGCGCCGAGCGCGACGCCCTTGGCGTCGAGCCCGAGGCCCGGCGTGCGCAGGCGCGTCTGGTGGAGCGCGATCCGATCGAGCGCCATGCTTCTTTCTCTCAGACCAACTTCGCGTTCAGCGTAATCGGCGTCGCGGCGAGCGCTTTCGAAATCGGACAGTTCTTCTTCGCGGCCTCGGCGATCGTGCCTTGCCAAACCGCTGTGCTCTTTCGAATCATGATGACTAACCCTACAGCAATGGACATGAGCTTCGATCGAATCTCGCGCGTGGTACGCGACCCCAGCGGCGCGATCACATGGGACGTTCCGGAAGGGTGGCGACAAGGTCGAGGCGCGTTCGGCGGGCTCACGCTTGCGACGCTCGCGCGCGCGGCGAGCGAAGAGGCTTCGGCGCAAGGGCGCGAATTGCGCACGATCACCGCAGAAATCCCGAGCGCCGTGCGTGCCACGCGGACGAACGTTCGTGTCACGACGCTCCGCGCCGGGAGCGGCCTCACGACGATCGCAGGGCACCTCGAACAAGACGACGCCGTCGTCGCGCACGCGGTGATGTCGTTCGGCAAAACGCGCGTGAAGGATTTCGATCGCTCCGAGCCGATCGAGCTTCCGCCGTTCGTCGATGCGCCCGTCGTCCCGATCCAGTTCGGCGGTCCCGAGTTCGCGCAGCACCTCGAGTACCGCGTGATCCGCGGCGTGCCCTTCGCGAGCGAGCGCGACGCCGTCGTCGAGGGTTGGGTTCGCTTTCTCGACCCCGGCGAGGTGCCGCGATCGATCGCGCTCGTCGCGCTCGCGGACGCGTGGTTCCCGAGCGTGCTTCCGACGCTCGCGGAGATGCGTCCATTCGCGACGATCTGCTTTAGCGCGCACTTGTTCGATCGCGAGTGGTCGCTCGCCGAACCGCTTCATCACCGCGCGCGCCTCGTCGGCTCGCAAGACGGTTACTTCGTCGAGCTTCGCGAGCTCTTCACGCCGCGCGGCGAGCTGTGCGCGATCAACCAGCAGACGTTCGCCGTGATTCGTTAATCCTTTTTGCGATGCTTGCGATCGAGGTGCGCTTCGAGCGCGTCGAGTCGCGCTTCGAAGAACGTCTGGAACTCGTCGATCCACGAAGCGACTTCCTTCAGCGGCCTCGGTCGCAAGCGATAGAGACGCTGCCGGCCTTCGCGGCGCTCCGTCACGAGCTTCGCTTCGCGCAAGACTTTGAGGTGTTGGGAAATCGCAGCGAACGTCACGCCGAAAGGCTCGGCGAGCTCGCTCGCGGGCTTCTCGCCGTGCTTCAGCGCGACGAGGATCGATCGCCGCGCGGGATGCGCGATCGCGTGGAACACGTCGCTCTCTTGCAGCGGTCTCATTTCTTCTGCCACTCGGGATAGAGCGCGCGCGTCTCGGCGAAGCGCGCCAAGAAATCCGGGAGCGGCGCGCGATCGATCTGCGCCTCGAGTCGATCGAGGAACGCATGGAGGCCGGGGAGAAATCCGGGCGCGGTCTTCCGCGTGATGCGCTCGTAGGTCACCGTGAGAATCGTCGAGTCTCCGCGCGATTCGAGCTCGTAGCGGAAGATCGCGTGCTCGCCGTGCGGCATCTCGGGCACGGGCGCGACGTTCCACTCGTACTCGAAGCACCGCGGCGGATCCCACCGCAGGATCTTTCCCTTCGATCGATACCGCGCTGGCCCGGAGATCATCTCGATCGTTCCACCCGTGCGCGCGTCGATGTGCACGTCTTCCGCCATGAGCCAATCGCTCAAACCTGCGGGCGTCGCGATGGCGTCCCACACGTGCTCGCGCGTGTGACGAAGCGTTCGCACGAACGTGAGCGTCGCGGTCTCGCCCGCGATCTTCATCGCGCCGCGCTCGCTCATGCCGGCTCGTACACGAGGTACGCCTTTCCGTTCTTGAACGTGCGCGATTTCGTGAGCCGCATCGTGCGCCGGTCCACGCCGGCGAACATCGTCGTGCCTGCGCCGAGGATCACCGGGATGACGAGGATCTGAAACTCGTCGACGAGCCCCGCGCGCGCGAGCTGCGCGACGATGCTCCCGCTTCCGAGGATCGTGAGCGGCGCGGTCGATTCGTTCTTCAACTTGCGCACCTCGGTCGCGAGATCGCCGTCGAGGAGCTTCGTGTTCTGCCACTTCGCCTCGCGCATCGTCTTCGAGAAGACGATCTTCGGCAGCGCGTTCATCTGCTTCGCGACGATGGGCATCTGCTTCGCCGCCATCTCCGTCGGCCAGAAGCTCGCCATCATCTCGTAGGTCACGCGGCCGAAGAGGAGCGACCCGCCGCCCGTCGCGTTGCCCGCGACCCACGAGTTGAACTCGTCATCGTCGTTGCCCGTATGCGTCCAGCCGACGTCGCCGTCTGGCGTCTTGAAATACCCGTCGATGGAGATCTGGTTGAACACGCTGAGTTTCTGCATGGATCATGACTATTAAGAAATAACTTAAATGTCAATCGAGCGGCCGTGGGGTCCTGGGCACACTGCCCGATTGTGGCCGTGAGATGCCAATGAGACGATGCTCGAATGAACACGCGTCTCATCGTTCTTCTTTCTTTGGCGTCGGCTTCTCTCTGCGCGGTGCTCGTCTCCGCATGCGGTGGGAGCGACAACACGACAGGTGACGGCGGCGACGACGCGACGACGAACGGCGACACGTCGAACGACACGAACGTCAACCCCGACACGTCCGCGAACGACACCGGGACGAACGACACCGGAACGAACGACACCGGCGCGAGCGGCCCGTGCGCCGACGCTGGATTCGGTTGTCGTCAGTGCTGCGTCGGGCTCTATCCCGACGCCGCGGCGATTCTTCTCGCAAACGAAGAGACGTGCGCGTGTACGACACCCGGCGATTGCGCGACTGCGTGCGCGAGCAGCTTGTGCCAAGCAAAAGCGCCGAACAACCAGTGCTCGGCGTGTCTGCGCAACGCGGACGCGGGCAACTGCGGCGTCAGCGGCATCGCGGCATGCGAGACGGATCCGCAATGCAAGCCGCTCGCGGATTGCGAAATCGGATGTCCGGCGCCGAGCTTCGATGCAGGCGGCGGCCCCGGGTGATCAGAAGAAGCGCTGCGCCGAGCACGGCGGCGGGAACGGTTTCGGTGCGGAGCACGAGCGTGCCCAGTCGACACCTGACGAAGCCGTGGCGCGCGGCGAGCTCCACCTCGGCGTCCGTGAGCCCACCCTCGGGGCCCGCGGCGAACGCGAGCGAGCCGCGCGCGGACGAGAGCACGTCCCTCAGCGGCGCGCCGCGCGGGTCGAGGCACACGCGCACGTCGGCGTGGCACGTCGCGATCGCGGGTTCCCATTTCGTGACGAGCTCGATCGCCGGAGCCTCTCCGCGCCCGCACTGACGCGCCGCCTCGCGCGCGATGCGCGACCAGCGCTCCACGCGTGAAAAAGCCGGCTTCGAGACGATGCGTGCAGTATGCACGAATACGATCCGTGTCGCACCGAGCTCGGTCGCGTCGCGCACGATCGCGTCGGCTTTGTCGCCCTTCGGGCATGCGTGGATCCACGTGACCTCGCGCGCGGGCACCTCTCGCGCGGGCCGTGGCGCGCCGAGTCGGACGCGGCTCTTTCCGACGAGCTCCGCATCGCACTCGATGCCGCGCGCCGGATCGAACGCGATGAAGCGATCGCCCGTGCGCTTGCGATGTACGCGCACGACGTAACGCGTTTGCTCGGCGTCGAGATCGCGCTCGCCCGCCGCGAGATCGCTCATCGGAACGCGCAGCACCGTGCTCATGCGGCGGTGTACACGAGCGCGACCCACTCGCCGATCGACGTGCGCGAGAGCGGCTTGCCGAACGCGGCGCGCACGTCCTTCTCGCGCGTCGCGAGGATGCCCGACAAAACGAGACGCCCGCCAGGCGCGACGCGCGCGCGTAGGGCGTCTTTCATGTCGATGAGCACGTCGGCTTCGATGTTGGCGAGCACGAGATCGAACGCTCCGCGAACGCGCGCGATGGGCGTCGTCGAGAGCTTCGCCTTCTTCGACATGCCGTTGCGCTCGGCGTTTTCCTTGGCGACTTGGATGGCGTCCGCGTCGACGTCGATGCCGACTGCTTCGTGCGCGCCGAGCGCGAGCGCCACGATCGCGAGAATGCCGCTGCCCGTTCCGACGTCGAGCACGCGCGCGCGAGCGAGCGAGCCGCGCTGCATCCCGATGGCTTGCGCGACGAGACGCGTGGTTTCGTGAAGGCCGGTTCCGAACGCGCGACCCGGCTCGAGGACGAGGACGATCTCGCCGCGACGCGCAGCGTGCTCTTCCCACGGCGGCCGCACCCACACGCCTTCGCACAAACGAAACGGGCGGAAAATGTTCCTTCCATGCGTCGCGCCATTCGTCGCCGACGATCTCCTCGATGCGCGCGCCGCGGCCGAGCGCCTTCTTCATCGAGGCGGCGTCCTTCTTGTTCTCGCAGCTCGCGACGAGCGTCACGCGACCCGCCGCGCCGCGCACGAGCGTTCCTTCGTCGCGCTCTTCCACGCCCTGTGCGCCGAGCTCGAACATGCGCCCGCTCGTGACGTCGACGTCTTCTCGCTTCACGTCGATCGCGACGAAGAAATACCGCGGCGGCGTCACTCGCCGGCGCTGACGCTGACGGTCGCTTTGCCGCCGCCGACGGCGCCCGTTGCGAACAGCACGCCGATGATCACGCCCGCGACGATCGCCACACCGACGCCGACGCCGAGCCCGATCAGCCAACCTTTGCTCGGCGCGGGAACCGCAACGCGAAGCGGCGCTGCGACGTCGCCGCGCGCGGCGATCGGCAGACCACCCTTGTCGAACCCTTCGAAGAAGTACTCGACGAGCGGCGGCTTCACGACCGCACCGGGAATCGTTCCCTTCGCGATTCCATTTCCGAGCTGCGACTCTTGCTCGGTGAATTTTCCGTCGGAGCCGGGGCGGAAGAAGAGCTTCACGTCGTAGACGCGACCTTGCGGATCATCGAGCTTCACGCTGAGCGGGATCTCGGTTCCGGGCGCGACTTGCGATGGCGAGACGTGTTGCATCGTCACGGGCGTCGGCGCCGCTTCGGTCTCTTTGACGACGCCGGGGCGACCCTCCGCTTCCCATTTCTTCTGCGTGCTCGAGAAAAATCGCGAAAGCGCGGTGACTCGTTCGCCGGGAGCGCGTAGTCGGGCTGCAGCGCGAGCAAGCCGCGCACGGCGCTCTCCGCCTCGTCTTTGCGATTGAGCGTGATGTAGTTCAGCGCGAGCAGGCGATAGATGTCGACGCGCTGCTGCTTCGTGTTGTTCGGGCGAAGAAGCGCCGCGGAGAGCGTCTGGATCGACTCTTCGTATTGCTGATCGTCGAAGAGCGAGCGCCCGCGCTGAACGAGATCCTGCGCGGACTTCTGCGCCCATGCGTCAGATGGGCACGCGAGCCACGCTGTGTGCATGGCGGCGGTCATCACGACGGGCAGCGCAAAGCGAAGCGCTCGAGATCTCGACATGAAGCGGAGCGTATCAGATCATGCTCGAGATGCGGAAATGGCTCGACGCGGCGGACTTTGCAGCACGCGTCGTGTTTTTCGCGGTCGCGCCGTTCTTCGTCTTCGTGCTCGCCGGGATCTTTCCCGTCACCGCGACGCTCGTGAACCTCGGCTTGTGTCTCGCGGCCGTCGTCTTCACGGACGTCGCGCGCAACGCGCACAAACGCTTTCCATTCCTCGGCGTCGTCCTCGGCGGCCCGCTCGAGTTCGAGCGGTACTACCGAAACCACCCGCCCAAACCATTTGCATATTACATCTTTTTCCCGTTTCTCTTTCCGTACTGGCTCGCGGTCGATTCGGCGCGACGCGAGTTCCTCCTCTACAAAACGGTCAACCTGGTCAGCATCGCGATCCTCGTGGGCTCCGCCGTGTATGGGTACTTCGCGTACTTCAGGCCGGAGCTCGGGCTCAAAGAGTGTCTGCTCGTTTTGTTCGTGACGGGTCTCTTCGAGATCGTGACGGTGATGGTCATTCTCATGCCGCTCGCGACGTCGCTCGTGAAGTATCGCCTCGCGAACAATCGGCGGAGGCTCGCGGTCCTCGCGATTGTCGGCGTGTCGAGCGTGGCGTTGGCGATTGTCGCGCTCGCGGCGCGCCGCGATCCGGTCGTGTCGTGGGCGGCTCGCGAGCGCGTCCTCTTGCGCACCAAAGCCAACAAGCCGCACGCGAAGAGCACGCAGCTCGCCGCGACGAAGGCCGCGTGGTCCACGCTCGTCAAACACCGTGACGACGTCGAGAAGGACGGAAAAATCAGCGGCGAGCCTCTCGAGAGCGCGCGCACCGCGCTGAAGAAGTTCTACAAAGAGGACGAAGCCCAAGCGTTCGATGCGTGGGCGTCGCGCGGCACGGCGGGCGTGCTCGTCTTGTACGTCGAGTCGCACTCGAAGAAGAAGCCCGTGATCTTCGTGGCCGTCGATCGCGCGGGCAGGGAAATCAAGGACGCCCGCAAGCTCCCGAGGGGCGCGCTCGACGCGATGAAACTCGCTGCCGACGGTTTGGCGCTCGAGTTGTAGAATGCAAAACCAGATGGATCCGTTCGATCTCGTCGGCGATGTCCTCGAAGGGCAGTATCGCGTCGAAGAGTTCGTGGGCGAGGGCGCGCTCAGCGTCGTGTATCGCGCGACCGCCGAGACGCTCGGCGCGAAGGTCGCGATCAAGTGCTTGAACCTCCCGACGACGCTCGACGCGGCATTTCAGACGTCGATCATCCTGAGCTTCCTCGAGGGCTGCAAGCTTCACTACAAGCTCGCGCGTGGACACCTTGGCATCGCGCAGACGTTCGCGAGCGGAACGACCGTCGCGCCGCGAACCGGCGCGCAGATCCCGTACATCGTCCGCGAGTGGTTCGAGGGCGAGTCGCTCGCGGGCAATCTCCGGCGCCGCCGCGCGGAAGGGGAGACGGGCCGCGACCTCGAGGAGACGTTCGCGCTCTTCGCGCCCGTCGCCGAGGCGCTCGCGTACGCGCACGCGCAGGACGCGCCACACCTGTCGCTGATGCCGAGCAACTTGTTCCTCGCGACGACGGATGAAGGCGACAGGCTCAAGTTGCTCGACTTCGGCGTGGGGCGCGTCGTCGACGATGCGGCGTCGACGCGAACGGGCGTGCCCGCGCCGCGCATCCAACTTCTTCTTCCGACGTACGCTGCGCCCGAGCAGCTCCTCGGAACGCTCGGCCCGACGGGCCCGTGGACGGACGTGTACGCGCTCGCGCTCGTCGTGCTCGAAGTGCTCTCGGATCGAACCGTGATGGCCGCGAAGGATTCGGGCTCGATCGTCGCGCGCGCGCTCAACCCGAAAGAGCGACCATCGCCGCGCGATCACGGCGTGCTTCTTCCGCCCGCGATCGATGCGGTGCTCACGCGTTGTCTCTTGCTCGAGCCCGAGTCGCGCTACGCGAACGTCGCGGACATGTGGGCGGATCTCGAGGCGGCGATGAGGCCGGAGCGCAGCGAAAAGCGAAAGCTCGCGACGCTGCTCAGGCGCATTCGTCGCTCGCGTCGTGTCGACGTGCGCCGCGGTCGCTCGATTCCGCCGCCGCCTTTCGAAGAGGAGGAAGCACCCACGACGAAAGCGCGCGGCGTGGTGGCGATGCTCACCGCGCGCGTGCGCTCCGCGAGCACGCGTCCACCTCCACCGAGCGTCCCGCCCAAACGCGCGCATGCCGTCCCCCTCCCCAAAGCCCCGCGCCCCAAACCGCCGCCCCCAACACCGACTGTGTCTCCGACTCCGTCCCCGTCTCCGTCTCCGTCCCCGTCCCCGTCTCCGACTCTGTCTCTGTCTCTGTCTCCGTCTCCAAATCCCCCGTCCGTTCCGCCGCCTCCTGCATACCTCGCCGATCTCCTCCTCCCCTTCGAAGCCTCCGCGGGCCCCATTCCGCCCGCCGACGCCGACGCCGCATCACCGCACCCGCCGTCTCCGCCTCGGTCTCCGACCCCGCTCCCGCCTCCGTCTCCGCCCATGATCGCCGCGGCGCCGATCGAGTCCGTGATCATCGATTCGAGCGCGCGCCTCGAGCCTCACGAAATTCCTGTGCTTGCGAGCCCGTTCGAACGCCCGCGCCGCATGCTCGATCGGCGCATCATGCTCGGCGCGATCGTGGGCGGCGCGCTCTTCCTCTCGCTGATCATCGTCATCGTCGCGGCGATTCGTCGGCCGAGTCGCGCGAGCACGGCGTCGTCCGCGTCTGCGACGTCGAGCGCGCTCGCGGTCGCGACGACCTCGCCGCAACCGATTCCCGATTCCACGCCCACGGCAACCGAGACGACGAGCGCGGTGGCGACGACGACGACGACGGCCACCGCGGCCGCGACATCACCGCCGATCAAACCCGGCCGCTTCAACCGAGCGCGCGCTCTCTCCGCGATCGCCGATTCCGTTTCGGATCTTTCGAGCTGTCGTCGCAAAGGCGGCGTGTGGGGGCTCGGACAAGCGGGCGTCATCTTCGCAAACGACGGCAGTGTGCGCCGCGTGCTGATGAGCGCGCCGTTCCGCGGTCAAGACGGCGACTGCGTGATCGAGCACATCAAGAGCGGCGCGCACATCGATCCGTTCCTCGGCATCTACGGACCGGTGTACGCGAGGTTCGTGATCCCGTATCAGCCGTGACGGTCCTCGCGCGACCAGGCTTGGTCGCGCGATGTGACTAGGCCGCGCGGAAGCGCTTCGGGGGCTCGAAGTACGCGCGCGCGGCGGGCTGCGCGACGAGCAGCGCGCGGCGACGCGCGATGGAGCTCGGGATGCGCTCGCCCTCCGCGAGGACCATCGCGCTGAGGCGACCGCCGTACACGCACGCGGTGTCGAGGCCCGTCGCCCACGGATGAAGCTGCAGACCCGACAGCGCGTTGTGGCCGAACACGATTTGCGGCGGCCCGCGATAGAGCGACGCCCACGGAATGCCGTTCGCCTTGACGCTCGATTTCTTCGAGCCGCGCACGCCGACGGTTCGAATGTGCATGAGCGTGTGCGGGTCTTGTTTTTCGATCGCGACGCCCGGGAGCACGCCGGCGTGAACGACGCGCGCGCCATGCTCGGGGAGATCAATCCACAGCGGCGACGTCTCGAGCAGCGACCAATCGACGTCGCGCATCGCGCGCGCGACTTCCATGTGCGCGCGACCGAGGACCACGTCGTCGTGCTCGCGCCAGTCGAGGAGCTTCTGCTCGTGGTTGCCACGAACGATGAGCGCGCCCGTGCGCCGCGCGACGTCGAGCACGCCGAGCGAGTCGGGACCGCGCGCGATCAAAATCACCGACGAACACGAGCCGATCGCCGCTCGAAAAAGAAACGCGTTCCAAAAGCTGTTCGAGCTCTCGCCGACAGCCGTGCACGTCGCCGACGATGATCGTCCTCGGGCCGCGCATCTATCCCTGAAGTGATGATGCCTGCTCACGCGCCCGGTGCCAACAGAAGATTACGGTCCATCCGTACAGTTTGGGGATAAGTGCGCTAACTACACGTAAATACTTGCGTGATGCACGCATCATGGGCATGCAAGGCCGCGGCACGAAGCTTGGATCGAGGGGGGATGCAACCGCCGAGGGGCGGACGAAGGACAAATCCCGGCCGCCCTTCTCCGCTCCTCGGCGGTGGTTTCATTTGAGTTAGTCTCCACGCGTGCGCCTCATTTTTTTGATGATGAGCGTCGCTGCGTGCGGTGGAAAAATCATTGGAGGCGGTGTCGATGCCGCAACGGAAACGAGCGACGTGGTCCCGTGCGCCGACGCGGGTGACTGCCCAGCGACCACGGAGTTCTGTCACATCGTGAGCGGCGGTCCGCCGCCGGGCATCTTCACGCACGACTGCAAGGCGCTGCCGCCGAATTGTCATTCGTGCGACTGCGCCAACCCGCCGACGCAAAATGGCGAGCAGTGCGTCTGCACGAGCGACGGCGATCAGATCATCGTGAGCTGCAACGTTCCATGAAACGCGTCCACCTCGTCGCGCTCGCGCTCGTCGCTTGCGGCGGCGCGCCCGAGGCGCAGTACGCGCAGCAGGCTGGCTACGCGCAAGTCGTCGAGACGAACGTCCCGCCGCCCATCGACATGGACGCGCTCATCGCGTCGGTGACGCAAGTCCGCGGTCTCGCGCTGCGCGAGAAGGTGCCCGTGAAGAAGATGAGCGACGCGGAGTTCGAGCAAGCATTCCGCGTCGCCTACGAAGTGCCCGATGGTGTGCCCACGGTCGCGACGAAGGATCCGAAATTCTTCGACGGCTTCTACTCGTTCACGACGAAAGCGATCTTCATGCGCGCGCAGCCGAAATCGCGCGATGGGGATTTGCGCATCGTGCTCGCGCACGAAATCGTGCACGCGCTGCAGCAGCAGCACTTTCACATCGACGGGATCAAAGCCGACACGGTCGATGGGCGGCTCGCGTTCTTGTCGCTCGTCGAGGGCGACGCGCAAGTCACGGCATACGGCGCGGTCGCTGCGCTCGATCGCATTCCGCCCGCGCGCGTGATGATCAGCACGAGCGCGCTCCACGCGGACGACCACGCGGCGGTCGCGTTGCCCGAGGTCGCGGCGCTCGGATACGCGCAGCGCCAGCAGCTCGTTTTTCCGTACGAAGAAGGCGAGCGCTTCGTGGGGACGCTGTATCGCGCGGGTGGGTTCGAGCTCGTGAATCGCGCGTACGGTGCGCCGCCGATGACCTCGTCGCAAGTGCTTCACCCCGACGCGTATCTCGCGGGGCGCGTGCCGCGTCCGATCGCGCCCCTCGCATTTTCGAAGGCGCTCGGCGCGGAGCCGACGGGCGGCGGGCGAATCGGCGAAGCGGGGCTTCGCGCTGTGCTCGTCGATCTCGGGATCACGCCGGCGTCCGCGGAGAGCGCGGCCGCGGCGTGGCGCGGTGATTACTTCAGCTTCGCGAAGATGTCGGGCACGGCGGTCGCGTCGGGCGTCGTCGCGATGGCGAGCGAGCCCGACGCGCAAGCGTTCGCACAGTTCATCGCATCGAAGGGAACTGCCGCGCGCAAAGGCGACGTCGTCTCGTTCACGATCGGTTTGAATCAGCAGCAGTCCGAAAAAATGATCGCGGAGGGATTCGCGAAGGTGTCGCCGCAGCCGCTCGTGGCGTCGCCGTTCGGCGCGGTGAAGATTCCGCCCGCGCCCGTTCCGCTCGAGCGTCAGGCGCGCTTCGGTGGGACGTTCAACGGGCAGGTGTTCGCGGATCCGGGCGTCGGGCTCGTCGTGCCGGTGCCGGGCGCGTACCGCGTGACGATCAACGGCGAGGGCGCGCTCGTCTCGATGGTGAACGGAATGAACGCGATGGCGCTCATTCTGATCGACGCGGGACAAACGCCGTGGGCGCGCGCGCAGTCGAAGCATTTGATCATGCTCGAGGCGCAGAAGCTCGGTCAGGTGATCGGCGTGGCGGATCAAATGACGCCTTCGCCGTTCGGAAACATTCCGGAGCGCACGATCTCGCTCGCCGACGGCCGCTACTTCCACGTCGCGTTCGCGCCGATTTGCGGCGGGCGCGCGACGGTCATGATCATCCGGCTCGCGATGCTCCAGACGTGGTCGATGACGTCCGGGATCCTTTACACGTGGATGAACTCGATCGACGCGCGCGGCGTCGAGGCGAGCGACTTCTGCCGCGCCGTCCACGAAGAGTGGGACGGCTGATCCAGGTTGATCACTCGATCTTCGCGCGCTTCGGGATGACGACGGTGCCGTCGTCGGTGACGAAGAAGCGGCGGCGGTCGGCCTCGCGATCGAAACCGATCACCGTTTGCGGCGGGATCTCGACGTCCTTGTCGATGATCGCGCGCTTGATTTTCACGTGGCGTCCGATGCGCACGCCGTCGAAGAGGACGCTCTCTTCGACCTCCGAAATGAATTGATGCGGCACCCGACGCCGAGCACGCACCGGTGGATGCGACCACCCGAGATGATCGATCCGTGCGACACGAGCGAGTCCGTCGCGATACCCATGCGCGCTTGGGCCTCTTCGCGAAACACGAACTTCGCGGGCGGGTCATGGGTCATGCCCGTGCGCATCGGCCAGCGCATGTTGTAGAGGTTGAAGAGCGGTTGGATCGAGATGAGATCCATTTGCGCTTCCCAGTACGCGTCGATCGTTCCGATGTCGCGCCAGTAGCCGCGGTTGTAAGGATCTTCGCCCGGGACGGCGTTCGTCGCGAAGTCGTACGCATAGACGGCGTTTCCTTCTTGGACGAGGCGCGGAAGAATGTCGTGACCGAAGTCGTGCGTGGAGTCCTCGCGGCCGGCGTCTTCGTCGAGCGCGCGCATGATCGTGTCGGTGCGGAAGATGTAGTTGCCCATCGACGCGAGGCACATCTCCGGGTTGTTCGGCATCGCGGGTGGGTCTTTGACTTTTTCGTGGAACGCGACGATGCGCCCGTCCGCGTCGACCTCGATGATGCCGAAGTCGCTCGCCTGTTTCTTCGGAACCGGAATCGCCGCGATGGTCGCTTCGCCACCTTTGCGTTGGTGGAAGTCGAGCATCTGACGCACGTCCATTTTGTAGACGTGGTCGCCGCCGAAGATGCAGAGGATCTCGGGGCGCTCGTCGGTGACGACGTGCTTGCACTGGTAGACCGCGTCGGCCGATCCGCGGAACCACGATTTTCCCGTGCGCTGCTGCGCGGGGATCGCTTCGATGAATTGATCCAGGATCGGCGAGAGCCTCCACACGCGCGCGATGTGCTCCTCGAGCGACGCGCTCTTGTACTGCGTGAGCACTTTGATGCGCGTGAGGCCGGAGTTCGCGAAGTTCGAGAGGACGATGTCGATGATGCGATAACGACCGCCGAACGGCACGGCCGGCTTCGCGCGATCGAGCGTGAGCGGGAAGAGGCGTTTGCCTTCACCACCCGCGAGAATCATGACGAGCACCTGACTGGGCTCGAAGGAGGCCGCCATCGGATGGGGATGGTACTATCGAAAGTGCGATGACCGAAGTCGCCTTCGTTCCGGAGCCCGCCGACGCGGTGCGCGTGCTCGAGGTCGCGGCGCAAAAGGGTCGCGAAGGCGTCTCGGGCGTGATGGCGACGGTCATCGCGCGCCACGGCTCCGCGCCGTCGACGCCCGGTCAAAAGCTCTATTGTGCAACCGACGGTACGTGCGTCGGGACGGTGGGCGGCGGCGCCGTCGAGCGCGAGGTTCTCGCGGCGCTCGAGGCCGCGCTCGAAGCGCTTCGCAGCGGCGCCGAGCCGGAGAAGATTTTCGGACGAGGGGCTTTCATCTCGGGCAGGAGCTCGGCATGTGTTGCGGCGGCGGCGTGGACGTCGTCATCGAGGCGATCGCGCTGCTCGTTCCGTGTCTCGTGATCGGCGGCGGACACGTCGCGACCGCAATCGCGCCGCTCCTCGCGCGCGTGGGTTTCGCGGTCACGGTGGTCGACGCGCGCGAAGCGTGGGGTGAAGAGGGGCGCATCGCGGGCGTGAAGTGCGTCGTCGGCGAGTTCGACGAGGTCGGGCGCGATCTTCCGAGGAGCGCGGCGATTCTCGTGATGACGCACGATCACGCGCTCGACCAACGCGCGATCGAATGGGCGCTGCGTCGCGGATTCGCGTTCGTCGGCGGCGTCGGGAGCCGCGCGAAGGCGAAGCGCACGCGCGATCGACTCGAGGCCAAGGGATTCACCGACGCCGATCGCGAGCGCGTTCGCATGCCGCTCGGCGTACATGTCGGCGCGCGCCTACCCGACGAGATTGCCGTGGCCATCGCAGCGGAGATGGTGGCGTGGCGCCGTCAGGGCCAGCGCCCCTGAACCGCGGCTTTTGGGTGACGGGTGGGTTGGAGTGCGGCCATCGGATGATTTTGGTTCCGTGGTGTAGACTCGAAAGCGTGCTTACGTTCGTACGTCGGAGGTGCCTTGTGAAAACTCTCGCAGGTTGCGTTTGCTTCATGGTCGTGGCGCTCGGCTCGGGTGCATGCGGAGGTGACGACACCAACGGCAACCCCGATGGGAGCCAGGGCGACGGAAGCCAGTCGGGCGACAGCAACCCATTCAACAACCTCGACGGCACCACCACCGACGGTGGCGGAGGGGACGGAGCCGGCTGCTACGCGCCAGTCGACATGTACATCATGCAGGACCGCTCGGGCAGCATGGGCACCGACTGCACCATTGGACAGACGGTGAACTCGAAGTGGTGTCACGCGATCAACGCGCTCTCCGGGTACTTCAACTCGGCGAGCGCGGCGGGCAACGCGGCAGCACTCCAGTTCTTCCCGCTGCCGAACGCCCCCGGATCGACCTGCACGACCGGCAAGCCATACGACACGCCCGCGGTACCGACTTCGCCACCGCCGTTCGTCACGCTGCCGACGACCGCGTTCGATTCGCTGCTCAACTCCCAAAACGCCAACGGCAACACGCCGACCGAGGCGGCGATTCGCGGGATCACGAGCTACACGGCGGGCAACCGGCGCGGCGGGCGCGTGACGATCGGCATCCTCGTCACCGACGGCGACCCGACGTCCTGCGACACGAACCTGCAAGATCTATCCAACCTGCTTCAGGCGCAATACACCGCGACGACCCTCCGCACCTACGTGATCGGCATGACCGGCGCGACCGATGCGAACCTCGAGGCCATCGCGCAAGGCGGCAACGCACCGCTCCACGACGCGGTCGTCGGCAGCCTCACGACCGCGTGCGGCACGAGCCCAGCCCCGTGCCGCCACTGGAACGTCGGCGACGGCAACCCGGAAGGATTCGTCGATGCGCTCGCGGCGATTGAACAGTCGGCCAACGGGTGCGCGGATGGTGGAGGAACCATCAATCCGAATTGAGTCAGTAGCCGCGGCTGCGCGGGACGACGGTGCGCGGTGGCGACTCGGACTCGATGAGCGCGATGTTGTCGCGCGCGAGTCGCGCGAGGCGCTCGACGTAGTCGTGTGAATAGCCCGCGATGTGCGGCGTGATGACGAGGTTCGGCGTGTCCCAGAGCGGGCTCGATGGGTCGAGCGGTTCTTCTGCGAAGACATCGAGCGCAGCGCCGCGCAGCGCGCCCGAACGGAGCGCGCTCGCGAGCGCCGACTCGTCGACGATGCGTCCGCGCGACATCGCGACGATCACCGCCGAGCTCTTCATCGACGCGAGCGCGCGTGCGTCGATCAGGTTCGTCGTCTTATCCGTGAGCGGCAGCGTGACGACGACGTAGTCCGCCGACGCGAGGAGCGCACGGAGATCGTAGGGCTCGCTCGCGCGCGCGTACGTGCCGTGCATGCCGAGCGCGATACATGCATCATACACGCATCGTCCGACCTCGCCGAGACCGAGGACAGAGACCGTCTTTCCCGCGATCGATGACGTGCGCGCCTCGCGCCACACGTGCTGGTGCTGGTCTTTGGTGAAGCGAAAGAGATCGCGCTCGAACGCGAGGATCATCGCGAGCGCGTGGTCGCGCATCTCGGGGACGTGGAGGCCCCGCGCGTTCGCGAGGACGACGCGTTCGGGCAAACCCTCGAGCGCAACGAACGACTCGCAACCGGAACCGAGCACTTGGATCAAGCGCAAGCTCTTTGCGCGCGACCAATCGACGCCGCGCGGCGCGACGCCGGCGAGGAGGACCTCGATCTCGTCGATGCGCGCGGCGATCTCCGCTTCGCCCGCGCGCGTGATCTCGCGACCCACGATCGCGCGCATGGTCTCCGCCTCTTCGGCGCCGAGCCACGCGAAGATCCTCTCGATCACGCGAGACGCTTCGGGCGCTCGCCGGACGACTTCTCGACGTAGCGGCGGTACGCGTAATCGCCCGAGTGACCGCGACCCTCGTGAGCGCACTTGATGCAGAGGCGCGCCATCTCGTCGACGACCATGTGGAAGTGCTTCGGCAAGATCGAGTGGATGTCGAAGTCGGGCGCGGGGTTCGTGAAGTCGATCGCGTAGGGCACGCCGTCTTTGCAGGCGAACTCGACCGAGTTCATGTCGTAGCCGAGCGCGTGATTGAGCGCGTATGCGCCGTCGAGGATTTTTTGCTCGAGCGCCTTCGGCATGAACGGGCCATCGTGCTCGAGGTAGCGGCGGTTCTTCGGGTCGTACTGAATCGGCAAGATGAACTCGCGGCCGATGCAGATGCAGCGCACGTACTCGTCGAAGTCGATGAACTGCTGCAGCGTCATCACGAGCTCGTGTGTCGTGTCGTAGATGCGAATCAAATCGTCGAGCGTGTCGACGCGGTGGACGTTCTTCCAGCCGCCGCCGTCGGCGGGCTTCAAGATCGCGGGGAACCCGACGTAGCGCGCGATGCCGTCCCAATCGAGCGGGTACTCGAGGTTGCGGAGCGAGCGCTGCGGATCGATCCCTTTCATGTACGCCTTCTGCGGGAGCATCACGGTGCGCGGAACGGCGACGCCGATCTTCGCGGCGAGCGAGAAGCCGAAGAACTTGTCGTCGGAGCTCCACCAAAACGGATCGTTGATGACGTACGTGCCCGCGAGCGCCGCGGCCTTCAGGAAGAATCGATAGAACGGAACCTCGTGGCTCAATCGATCGACGATGACGCGATAGTCGTGATACCCGAGCTCGGCGATGCGCTCTTTGATCGCGCCGATCTTGATGATGTCCGCGTGAAACCCGGGCGTCTCGTTCACCTTCGCGATGAACGCCGGCGGGAACGTGTTCTCCATGCCGACGATGATGCCAATCTTCTCCGTCATGCCGGGCAGTCTACACGGCGACGTCGAACTCGGCGTCGCTCTGCGCGGGCGCCTCGAGCGGCTTCCATCCACGCGACGGCGCGATCTCGTTGAAGCGGTACGTGAGCCAGCCGGGAATGAGGAGCGCGAACGTCTTCGCGAGGCGGTCGGGGTTCGCGAGGCTCTTCACCATGCGGTCGTAGAGCGCTTCGCCGTAGGCGTCTTGCACCGCGATCTTGTGCTCGGGGCGCTCGATCCAATTCATCACGCCGGGCTTGTCGGCTTCGGGGTGGAACTGCGTGCCGTCGATGCCGGGCGCGAAACGCATCGCGAGGATCGCGTCGCCTTTGTGCGCGCCCTTCTCGTGCGTCTCTTTGGCGAAGACCTCGCCGCCGAGCGCCTCGAGCTTCTTCGCGTCGAGGTCGACCGCCTCCCAGTGGCGATGCTCCCAACAAAAGAGCCGGTAGCCGAATGGCGAGAGAAAATCGGCGCGCTCGCCGCTCTTCGTCATGTACGCGGGCATCAATCCGAACTTGAGCGCGTCGCGCCTCCGCATCTTCGCGACGGCGAAGTGGAGCACCGAGAGCTGGAACGAGTGACACACGACGAGCACCTTCGGCGCGGCTGCGGCGCCCGCGGCGTTTTTCTGCGCGGCGTGATCGAGGAACTTGCGATAGCCGGTGCACCACGCGTCGTCGTAGCCGTCGTGCGGCGAGCCGGGTCCTCCCGACGAGAGGACGAGATCGTCGTCGGCCGCTGGGAGCTCGCCGAGGTTGCGCGGCTGAACGTGCTTGAACGCGAGCTCGACGTGCGGGTTCACGGAGCGCACGCGCTCGCCGAACGCAGTCGCGATGCGACGGAAGCATCGCGTCGCTTGATTGGCCACACCGTTGTTCATGTCGACGAGGCAAACGCGAAGCACGCCGGACGAAGAATGTGGCATTGCGCAATGAACGATACCAAAACCCACGAATTTGGCTAGTTTCGCCGTGTGGCGCGGAAGAGTGAAGGCAGGCTCGCGATCAGCAAGCGCGTGCTCGCGGATGACAAGCACACCGGTCGAGGCATCGCGTGTGCGTTCATCGACTCGGGCTTTTACGCGCATAGCGATTTGACGACGCCGTTCTCGCGGATTCACGCGTACTACGACGTCATCCACGACAAGAGCGGCGTCGAGCTCATCAAGACGCCCGAGGTGTCGTCGTGGCACGGCATGATGTCGACGGTCGTTGCGGCGGGAAACGGCTCGCTCTCGAACGGGCGCTTCAAGTCGCTCGCGCCGGACATGGGGCTCGTCCTCGTGAAAGCGGGAACGCTCCAGCGCGTTCATCACGACGACATCGCGCGCGCGATCGAGTGGGTGCTCGTGAACCGCGCGCGCTACGACATTCGCATCCTCAACATTTCGTGCGGCGGCGACTACGAGGTGAGCCACCTCCACGATCCGATGAGTCGATTCGCGGAGGCGTGCGTGCGCGCGGGGATCGTCGTCGTGTGCGCCGTCGGAAACTCGGGGCACCGTCCAGGATATGTGGTTCCGCCGGCGAGCGTGCCGTGCGTGATCAGCGTCGGCGGCATCGACGACGAGGGAAATCCCGAGGGGCGCATCATGGCGTATCGCTCGTCGTTCGGTCCGACGATCGACGGCGTGCAGAAACCGGAGATCGTCACCCTCGCCGATTGGATCCCCGCGCCGATCCTCCCGCACACGCCGACGCAAAAACAAGCGCGCCTCTTGCGACGCCTCGAGCTCGCGCGCGACGACGAGCTCGCCGGAATCATCGCCGACAACCACGGCGTCTTCCCGCCGCTCGACGACGCGCGCGATCGCCAACCGTATTTGCTGAGGCAAATCGTCAACGCGGGGCTCCACGACGAGAAGGTGATCGACGAGCACTACAAGATGGTCGACGGGACGAGCTTCTCCGCGCCGATCGTCTCGAGCGTCGTCGCGCAAATGCTCGAGGCGAACCCCGCGCTCGCGCCGGCCGAGGTGAAGCGCATCTTGATCCGCACGGCACGGCGCGTTCCCGGCATCGACGTCGATCGTCAAGGCTGGGGCGCGGTGCAACCGAAGGCCGCCGTGGACGCCGCGCTCTCGTGTAGACTCGACCGACGATGAGCGCGGACGCGGCCGGCGACGACGACGACGTCATGGCGGCGCGAAAGCGCATCGGGCAGACGCTCGGTGGCAAGTGGCGGCTCGACAAGCTGCTCGGCGTGGGCGGCATGGCCGCGGTGTACGAGGCGACGCACAAAAACAATTTGAAGAACGTCGCGGTGAAGGTCCTTCACGCCGAGCTCCAACGCAACGAAGGCGTGCGCACGCGGTTTCTCCGCGAGGGGTACGTCGCGAACAAAGTGAAGCACCCGGGCGCGGTCGCCGCGATCGATGACGGCATCGACGACGAGGGCGCCGTCTTTCTCGTGATGGAGCTCTTGAGCGGGCAGTCGCTCGCGCAGCGCGTCGACTCGCAAGGCGGAAAGCTCCCGCCGCGCGAGGTGCTCGTCGTTGCCGAGGGAATCCTCGACGTGCTCGCCGCCGCGCACGCGCAGAACGTCGTGCATCGCGATCTCAAGCCCGACAACATTTTTCTCACCGCCGACGGCGGCGTGAAGGTGCTCGATTTCGGCGTCGCGCGCGTGCTCGAGAACACGGGCGAGGCGAAGACGCGCACCGGCATCGTGATGGGCACGCCCGAGTACATGCCGCCCGAGCAGGCGCGCGGGCGCTCCGAGCACATCGACGGGCGCACCGATCTCTGGGCGGTCGGCGCGATGATGTACAGGCTCATCGCGGGCCGCTACGTCCACATCGCCGACACGCAGAACGAAGTGCTCCTGCTCGCGATGACCGAGCCGCCGAAGAGCATCACCGAGGCGGTGCCCACGATCAACCCGAAGGTGGCCGCGGTGATCGATCGCGCGCTCGCATACGAGCCCGCGGATCGCTTCCCGGACGCGGAGGCGATGCGCGCGGCGGTGAAGGAAGCGCTCGCGGCGCTCGAGGTGCAAGACGGAAAGCAAACGCTCGCACACCCGATCAGCGTGAACAGCGTCAACGAGCCGGACGACGTCGACGACGCGGCCGCGACGATTCCGGTGTCCGACTTCGTGAAGGCGAAGACGCAATCGCCTTCGAGCCCGGACGAATCCAAACCGCGCAGCGCGCTCTGGGTTCACACGAAGGCGACGCCGCCCGAGCCGCCGAAGCCACCGAAGAAGAAGCGCCCGCTCATTCCGATCCTCGCGGCGTCGGCGGCGCTCGCGTTCTTGTGCGTGGGCATCGCGTATGGCGTTCCGCGTTTTCGCGGGAACGGCGCGCATCCGGGGGGCAGCGGCGCGCCGTCGGCCTCGTCGTCGACGCTCGCGGCCGTGGATGACGCCGACGCGAGCGACGACGACGGCGGTGACGACATCGAGATCGACGACGACGACGCAGCCGTCGCGGCGAATCCCACACCCACGACCACCACGACGGTCAAACCCACCGCGCCGCACCCCACGTCGACGACGACGAAGACGAAGGGTAAAGGCAAAAAGAAGAAGCACTAACTCGAAGCTCGCGCATTGTGAACAGTGTTCACTTCTTCTTCGCGTCGGGCTCGCCGAAGAGCGAGAGCTGCGGCGTCGGCTTCGGCGTCTTTTTCTTCGGCGCGGCGGGTGGCTCGGCGGGCTCCTCGCGGTGGCCGCTCTCGACTTGCGCCAAGTAGAGCGCTTCGACCGTCTCGAGCGTGTCGCATTCGTCGGGTTTCTTGTCGCCTCGAATCTTGAGGATGCGCGGGAAGCGAAGCGAGAAGCCGCTCGCGTGACGATCCGAGCGTTGGATGCCGTCGAAGCCGACCTCGAGCACCACGTCGGGCGAGACGTGGCGCCATCCGCCGCGCTGCTCGAGCGTCGTCTCCTCGAAATGCCGTGAAAGCTGGTCGATTTCCGGGATTGGTGAGACCCGAGTATGCCTTGCCCACGTCGACGAGCGTGCCGTCCTTCCACACGGCGAACGTGTAGTCGCTGATGACGTTCGCGCGTCCGCCGTGACCTTGCTCCGCGGCCGTCACGACGACGTCGAGCGTCGCGGTCGCCTTCTTCACTTTGAGCCACGACTGGCCGCGCTTGCCCGCATCGTACGCTCCGTCCTTGCGCTTGAGGACGAGGCCTTCGTTGCCGTTCTTGCGCGCGCGGTCGAATGCCGCATCGACGGCGGCGGCATCGGCGACCGGCTCGGCCGCCTTCGTGGTGAACGCTGTTCGCGTTCCGAGCTCCCTCGCGATCATGTCGAGCATCTCGCGTCGCACGCTCCATGGTCGATCGACGAGCACGTCGCCGCCACGAACGAGCGCGTCGAACGCGACGAAGCACACAGGCACGAGCGTGAGGAGATCCGGCGATGGCTTCTTGCGATTGAGGCGCATCTGGAGCGCTTGAAACGGGCGCGGCCTGCCGTCTTCGGCGATCGCGAGGATTTCGCCGTCGAGCACGAGATCGATGGCGACGTTCGCGAATGCCGAGGCAACCTCGGGAAACGACTCGGTGACGCGCTCGAGGCCGCGCGCGAAGATCGTCACCGCGCCGCTTGCGACGTGCACCTGCGCGCGGACGCCGTCGAGCTTCTCTTCGGCGATCATCGTCTTGTAGTCGATGGGCGACTTCACCGTTTCGATCGGCGTCGCGAGCATGAAGGCGAGGGGACGACCGGGTTTCACGTTCGCGTCATCGAGGCGCTTCTCGTGCGCGAACACCGCGACCTCGGCGAGATCCGCCAAGAGACCATGCGCGCGCCGCACCTTCGCCTCGTCCGCGCCGAACGCGCTCTTGATCGCGAGCAAGACGACGCCGGGCGCGGCGCCGATGCGGAGCTCGCCGGACATCGCCTTGATGAGGAACTTCACTTCGAGCGCGCTCGACCGCGTGAGCGCCGTGGTGATCAGCGACGCGCGCTTCGCGCGAGAGGTCGCGAGCCGCAGATCGGAGACGAGCGCGTCGATGTCGGCGAGGACGAGCGGCTTCGCGTGCGCGGGCTCGTTCTTCTTTTCGATGAGCTCTCGAGCGGCGTCTCCGAGATCGCCGAGACGCCTCGTCGCTTCGATGATCGCGGCGTCGTTGGTCTCGCCGAGCCGCGCGGCGAGCGCACCGCCGAGCGCGCGCCACCCGACGCCGAGCCGCGAGAGATCGCCGAGCGAAATGCGCACCGCCGTGCGTAGCTCGAGCGCTCCCGTTTGCGCGGCTTCCGAGAGCGCGGATGCGATCGCCGCGACCTTCGCGTTGCGCGAAGACGTGTTCTTCGCGGTCTCGAGGGCTTCGCAGAGTCGCGCGAACTGCATCGCGTGCAGCATACACGCATCGCGATGGAGCAGCGTCGCGGCAGTGCTACAGTGCGCGCGACGTGACTCCCCATCAATTGTCCAATCCCTTCGCGCACGGAAACGACGTCGCGCGCTTCACCGTGCGGCCGCGCGAGCACCGCGCGTTTCACACCGCGCTCGACGCGAGCGATCTCTTCACGTCGAAGGATCCCGCGACGATCACGTGGTCGCGCGACGGCGACGCCGCGAACCTCACGGTGCACATGCCCGTCGCGACGGGACGGTTCGACGAGACGTGCACCTTCGATGTCGCGCCGCACGTGAAGCCGACGACGTTCACGCGTTCGCTTCGCGAGGGTGAGCGCGTGCTGAGAGAAGAGCGCGCCGACTTCGCGTCCGCGGTTCCGAAGCTTCCGGAGGGAACGTTTCCCGAGACGATGCTGCCGTTTCTCTTGCGCGCGCATCCGCTCGACAGCGAGCGGCGCTCGCTCCACGCGTGGATCTGCGATCGGTTCGTCGCGAAGGTCTATTACGAGGTCGCGAAGAAGCGATCGCACGTGCGCGTGCCCGCGGGCGAGTTCGAGGCGACGGAGGTCGTCATGTATCCCGACATCAACGATTGGGTGAAGCTCGGGTCGGTCGTGACGAAGCTCATCAAACCGTTCTTGCCGAAATATCACATGTGGTTTCACCCGAACGCGTCTGGGCCGCACACGCTCGTGCGCTTCGAAGGATCGTACGGCCCACCTGGCGCGCCGGAGATCGTGCTCGAGCTGACGAAGTAATCAGTCGCCGTACGCGTAGACCGTGGTCGAGACGCGCCACTCTCCGGCGATCGTCGAGATCGAAAATCCGAACGCGTGATCGCCCGGCGCGAGCGCCGGGTTGTAGACGAGCGGCGGCGTTTCGCTTCCGGGACACCAATTCGCGCGCGGCGCTTGGACGCTCGAGATCGCGCCGCACGGATTCTCTGCGCAGTATTTCCCCACCGGGCCCGCGCCGGCGTCGTTGACGATTTGCGTACAGAGCTTTTGGCAGTCCATGCGCCAAGGCACTTTCGCGCCGAGCGGCTGACCGTCCATCGTCAGCGTGTGCGTGCGTTTGCAGAACTCGTCGGCGGGGCCGATGCAGTCGCCCGTGTTGTCCGTCGCGCCGCCGTGACCCGTGACGCGATATTCGATCGTCGTCGATGTCGTATTGGGCGGTAGCGTGAAGGGCAATGAGATGGCCTGTCCGCTTTGCGCAGCAGGGATGCTGTCGTAAATGAGCGACTGAACCGAAAGCACGTTTCGCGGCGGCGCGCCCGGCGTCACGTCGAGGTGCGCCGAGACGAACCACGCGCCCTTCGAGCCGCTGACTTGGCCGGCCGAGTCGCTGTACGTCGTGATGATCACTTTGAACGTGCGCGGGCTCGTGATCGTGTTGAACACGTCGGTCACGTCTTGCTCGATGTGCTCGGGTCCGCCGAACGGCGTGATCGCGCGGACGAGCTCGAGCGCGGGCGCGCTCGCGTCCGCCGTTGGATCGATGAGCGACATTTCGAAATTGCGATCGAACGCGTCGCAGTCGGCGGGCCAGTTCTGACCCGAGGGCGGCGGGTCGGTCGCCCAGTTCGAAAATGGAGAACACGGGCTCTTCGAAATCGACGACGAGGTTCACGTTCGCGAACGGTCCGCCGGTGAGTTGCACGCCCGTCGCCGTCGCGTTTTGGAAATCCGATTGCGACGAGTCGCTCCCGATGTGCGCGTTGTCGAGCAGCGTGAGCGAGTAGGGCGCTGCAGGTCCGGCTTCGGCCTCCGCGGCGGCGTCTCCCTGATCGCCTCCCGAGTTGTTGCAGTATGCAAGGAACGAGACGAAGGGGACGAGTAGGAGGAAGCGGCGCACGCTCGAAGTGTATCAACTCCGAAGATCACTTGAACTGATTGTCTCGCGCGGGCTTGGATGTCGACATGCGGCAGCGCGAAGAACCGGCGAGCCCGGCGCAGGACATTCACCAGACTTCGAGGACGCCACGCTTTGGCCGCCAGGATCAACTGGCGAAGGTCCAGCTGCGGCCCGGCCGCGTAGTCTCGCTGCCGCCGGTCAACCGCCACGACCTACCAAGACTCGATCCGTCAAGTGAATGCAGCCTTAGCGCTTGCCGAGGGCTGCTTCGACGAGCGCGCGGTCGCCCTGGAGCGCGACGCGATGCATGTAGAATGCAAGCCCGCGGCGCCCGCCGAGCTCTTCGCCGCCGCCTGCGCGCCCGGGGCCGCCGTGAATGAGCGCGGGCATCACCGTGCCGGGCGGAATCGCTTGGCCCGCGACCTTCGCGCTTCCGATCGTGACGCGGCCGTGTGCGGGCGCGATGCCGAGGACGACGCGCTGGATGAAATCGCGATCGTCGGCGTAGACGCTCGAGACGAGACCGCCGCCGCCGGAGCGAACGAGTCGTGCTGCGTCGTCGGCGCTGTCGTATGGCATCACCGTGGCGCACGGTCCGAAGACTTCGTGGTTGTGGATCGGATCGCTCGCGCTCGGCGCGTCGCACACGAGGAGCGTCGGCGCGATGAAGTAGCCTTTGCCCGCGGGCGCGCCGATTCCGTCGACGGCGCCAGCGCCACCGCGCGCGATGCGCGCGACCGTTGCGAGCTTTTGGATTCCATCGCGCACGTCACGGAGCTGTTGCGCGGTGGCGACGGGGCCCATCGTGACTTCTTCTTTCGATGGGTCGCCAACTTTGGTTTGCGCGAGTCGCTCTTCGAGCGCGGCGATGACGTCGGCGACGCGATCCTTCGGGACGTACACGCGGCGGATCGCGGTGCACTTCTGTCCGGTCTTCTGCGTCATGTCGCGCACGACGTCGGCGACGAAGAGATTCCACGTGTCGGACGACGCCTCGACGTCGGGGCCGAGCACGGCGGCGTTCAAGCTGTCCGCTTCGACGTTCACGCGGACGTTGTGCTGAACGACGGATTTTCCTCCGCGGAGCATCGCGCCCGTCGCGCTCGACCCGGTGAACGCGAGCACGTCTTGTCCGTCGAGCAATTCCAGCAGATTTCCAGTCGATCCAGCGACGAACGAGAGCGCGCCTTCTGGAAGAATTTTCTCCGCGACCAAAATCTCGACGATGCGAAACGAGAGGAGCGCCGTCGACGTCGCGGGCTTGCTGATGACGGGCATGCCCGCGAGGAGCGCACACGCCGCTTTCTCTCCGAGACCCCACGCGGGGAAGTTGAACGCATTGACGTGCACCGCGACACCAAGGCGCGAGACGTACGCGTGCGCGCCGAAGAGACGCGGGCTGCGACCGAGCTGCACCGCTTCGCCGTCTTCGAAGACGTGCGCGTCGCCGAGCTTCTCGCCGAGCTCCGCGTAGTACGCGAGCGTGCCGGTCGCGCCGTCGACGTCGAACTTCGCGTCGGATCGCGTGACACCACCGCTCTCGATCGCGCAATCGAGGAGCGCGTCGCGCTTTGCGTGGAGCGCGCGCGACATCGCCATCAGCATCGCGCCGCGCTGCTTGAAGGTCATGGCGCGCAGCGCGGGGCCGCCGACGTCGCGCGCGAAGTCACGCGCCGCTGCGAAGTCGACGCCGTCCGTCCCGGCGGTGGCGATCGCGGCCTCGGTCGCCGGGTTCACGAGCGTCACGAGCTTGCCCGACGCGGGGATCCATTTTCCGGAGAGGTGGCTTTGCAGCGAAATCATGGGAGGCGGAAACGTAGCATTGTACGATGACGACGTGCGTGCGCTGTTCGCCTTTGCCTTGCTCGCGTGTGAGCCCGCGCTGCCCACACAGCCCGCGCCTGCGATGTCCGCGTCCGTCGCCGTCGTCGATTCGCCGCCCGATGATTGCCGTCGCGACATCCCGGATTGCTCCGCCGCGTGCGCGCTCCGCGCGACGAATCACCTCGAGTTCATCGACTGGTACGACCGCCGCTGCGCCGCGGTGATCCTCGGAAAAAATCCCGACAAGACCGCCGGCATCGCGCCCGCCGAGATCGACGCGGGCATCCGCGCGACGATGCCCGTGCACAACACCGACGACCTCCTCGCCAATCCGTATCGATGAAAGAAGAGCGAGCTGCGACTGAGTCGAGTTACGCGTTCTTCGACAGGAAATCCCAGAGCGGCGCGGCCCACTGTTCGCCGCCTGCGTCCGTCGGATGAATGTGATCCGTTTGAAGCGGCGGATCGAGCGCAGGTCCCGCGTCGAAATACTTGCAGGGTGCAACGTTCTCTTCGAGCACGTCGTACACCTTCGGATTGAACTTCCACTTCGGACGAATCGGCGCGATCCACACGCACTGCCGCCCGCTCTCCGCGAGGTGCTCGGCGAGCGCGTGAATGCCGCCCGCGAGCGCTTCGGGGTGCGGCACCGAGAGCGAGTTCGTTCCGAGGTTGAAGAGGACGAGGTCGGGTTTGAACGTCGCGAGCAGCCGATCCATTTTCTTTTTGTCGACCGTCTGCACCTGCGCGCTCGTCCACGCGTCCCAGTGGTATTCGACGCCCGCGCTCTCGTAGCGCTTCTTCATCGCGAGCGAGAGTCCGTGGCCGTAGCCGACCATCGAATCGCCGATGTGAAGGACGACGTGCGGCGTCTTCTTTTCGATCTTCTCGTTCTTCTCGACGACCGCGGGCGCGGGCGGAGGTGGAGGTGGCGCTTGAGCGACGACGACGGTTTGCGCGGGCGGCATGGTCCGTTGCGGCGTCGCCGCGATGGTTTGCGCGGGCGGATCGGGCCGCTGCGCGCAATACATGCAAAATACAAACATCCCGAGGCCGGCGACCTCGATTCCCCGCGGTGTCATGCGTGTACTGCTCATGCACGCGATCGTCGCAAGCCGCGCGCGAGAGGGCCTAGTTTTTGGCGTTACCGCCCAAGCGCAGCATCCACGATGCGGTCCGCCGCTTGGTCCGGTGCGAGCGCGTGCGTGTCGAGCGTGACGTCGGCGCGCGCGTAGAGCTTGTGACGCGCGCGGAGCAAATCGGCGAGCTCGCGGCGCGCGGCGGGGCGGCCTTGCATCGGGCGCAAGTCGCCCTGCGCGACGACGCGGCGCAAATGATCATCGGGCTCGGCGCGGAGCCAGATCGTCTTCGCGTGCTTTCGCAAGAGCGCGTACGTCTCTTTGTCGGTGACGATCGACCCGCTCGTCGCGAGGACCGCGCGATCGGTGTCCGAGAGGAATTTCTTCAGCGCTTCGCGCTCGAGCCTTCGGAAGTGCGCCTCGCCGTGCATCTCGAAGATGACGGGCAAGCTCATCCCCGCGTGCTTCGCGACGAGCGCGTCGAGCTCCACGAAGGGCACGCCGAGGTGGCGCGCGGCCATCGCGCCGAGCGTGCTCTTGCCCGCGCCGCGAAGCCCGAGGAGCGCGATCACGCCGACGTCTTTGCGCTCGTCGTTCGCCGCGGCCGTCGCGAGCAAATCCGCCGGCGTCGTGTCGAGCGCTTCGGCGATGTCGAGGAGGCGCGCGACGGACACGTTTCCTTCGCCCGACTCGAGCTGGAGCAAGAACCGCGGGCTCACGTGCGCGCGCTCCGCGAGCGATTTGATCGTGAGCGATCGCTGCGCGCGCCGAGCCCGCACCGCGGCGCCGAGCCCCGAAAGGAACGTCTCGCGGCGCGCCGCGTGAGCTGAACTATACTGCGGCTTCGCCACGCAATGATGCACTATACTCTGGATTCATGAGCGGCGCGCCCGTACCCGCTCCGAGGCTGCCGAGCCAAGGCGATCCGATTCCCGTTCGGGAGGCCCCGCTTCCGCGCGAGGAGCGCCCGCCGCTCTTCGCGTTCGCGCCGCTCACGTTCGGGATCATCGTCTGTAACGTCCTCGTGTTCGTCGCGCAGATCGCGCTCGGCGGTTTGTCGGGCATCGCGGGCATGTCGTCGCCGATTCTCCACGCGTTCGGCGGCAACGAGGTCGCCGCGACGCTCTACGAGAGCCGCTACGAGACGCTCCTCACGTCGTGCTTCGTGCATGGCTCGCTCCTTCACATCGCGTTCAACATGGTCGCGCTGCGCCAGATCGGTCCGTTCGTCGAGCGCGCGGTGGGCGCCGCGCGCATGGCGCCTTTGTATTTGCTCGCGGGCATCGCGGGGAGCTCGGGCAGCACGTTCTTCGGTTGGCTCTCGGGCGCGCAGCGCTTGAGCGTCGGCGCGTCGGGCGCGATTTGCGGGCTCATCGGCGCGGCGCTCGTGATCGGTTATCGCGTCGAAGGTCCGCGCAGCCCGATCATGCGCGCGATGGGCAGTTGGCTCGCGACGATTTTCGCGATGGGCATCATCGTGAGCTTCCTCTTGCGGCTCGGCGGCGCGAGCGGCGGGTTCGACAACGCAGCGCACGCGGCGGGCGCGGTCGCGGGCGCGAGCATCGCGGCGGCGTGGAAGCGCGGCGAAGCGTACGCGCGCGCGACGAGCGTCTGGATCGTCGTCTTGTGCGCGTGCATCACCATCGGCGCGGGATTGCGCGTCGCGCGCTTCACGCTCACGACGCGCTTCGCCACGCTCGGCGTCGACGATCGGGTCGCGTACGCGACGCGCGCGATCGACGCGGGAAATTGCCGCGACGCGCGCGCCGCGCTCGAGTCGCTCCACCGCCTCGCGCCGAACGCGCCGCAAGTGAAGCTCGTCGAGAAGAACTACCGCTTCCGCTGCGTCGCTTTTTGACAGTACGCGCACTGACACGCGCCGCCGTCTTTGATCGCGAGCGCGACTTTCTTCGTCTTCACGTCGAGCTCGTCGTATTCGGCGTAGTCGTATTCGGGCAGTTGCCAGAACACGCCTTCGTCGTCGGGATGCCCGATGCGTTTCTTGTCGACGATGAATCGATCCTTCGAGAGATCGCTCTTCTTCGGATACCAACTCTTGTTCGAGATCGCGTAGCCAAGCTTCTTCAACGTGGCGTCGAGCTCTTTGCGATTCGCGACGAGCGCGTGCGCGAGCCAATGCTCGGCGAGCGCTTGAGGCCACTCGACGGTCTCGTAAAACCAAAACGTGACGCCGTCGGTGGGCGCGTCGCCGTCGTCGCTCGGATCGTCGCTCTCGCTCCCGGCGACCATGAGGAGCGAATCGAGCCCGAAGTCGATCCACTGACACGCGCTCTTCGCTTCCGACTTGGGTAGCGCGGCGCGCCACGCCTTCGTGACGACGCCGCGCACCGCGGCGCGCACATCCGATGCGTTCGCGTTCTTGATGCCGAGCTTCTTGAGGTCGAGTGTTTGTCCCGATGCACCCATCGCGGCGCGAAGGTATCACGCTCGAGCTTCTCGGCCCCTTGTCGGGTGTTCACATTCGGGATAGGTCCTGATGGCAGGGGATGGCTCGCGTACGGTTTGCAATCGCTGCGGTGTGCGCCGTGCTTGATGGGAAGCATTCCGTTGCCGTTGCGCCAACGGCAAGCCCATCCACCACCGCGCAAGTCGCCTCCGTGTCTTCACTGCCCCTCCGCTTCGAGGCGAACGTCGGTCAGTGGGATTCGCGCGTGCGGTTCGTCGGGCGCAGTGGCCAGGGCGCCCTTCTCATCACAGACGATGGGGTATCCATCCCCAACGTTGGAGTGACGTTCAAGCTTGCGGGTGCCACGCCGCGCATGCCGCGAGGAGAGAGCGAGCTCGTCACGAAGAGCAACTTCTTCCTCGGCGATGATCCGACGCGCTGGCGAACGAACGTCGCGAACTTCGCCGAGGTGCGCGTGGAATCGCTCCCCGGAGTCGATGTGGTCTGGCACGCAGGTGTTGGCGGCGTCGAATACGATCTCGAGGTTGCGGCAGGTGTGGACGCCCGAGCGCTCGTACTCGCGATCGAAGGCGCAAAGACCATGCGCCTGGACGGCGATGGCGCACTCCAAATCACGACCGCCACGGGAGCGCTCGTAGAGAAGACGCCTCGCGTGATCCAAAACGGACGCGAGATGCGCGCGCGATACCAGCGCGTGGACGACACGCACGTTCGATTCGCGATCGACGGCTACGAGCCTGGACAAGCGCTGCTCATCGACCCGGTGCTCGTTTACTCGAGCTATCTCGGAGGCACTGGCAGCGACCAGGGAAATGGAATCGCGGTCGACGCGAGCGGCAACGCATACCTCACCGGCGTCACGGGCTCGGCAAACTTCCCCGCACAAGGCGCATTTCAATCTGCGAACGCCGGAAGCAACGACGTGTTCGTGACCAAGATCAACGCTGCAGGCACGGCGATCATTTACTCGACGTATCTCGGTGGCGCGGGGGCTGATCAGGGAAACGCGATCGCGATCGACTCGAACGGCAACGCTTACATCACCGGATCCACGGCCTCCAACAACTTCCCAACGCTCAGTCCCATCCAGGCCGCGAACGGTGGCGGCAACGACCTTTTCGTCACGAAGCTGAATGCTGCAGGGTCCGCACTCGTGTACTCGACGTATCTGGGCGGCGCGAATACCGACCAGGGCAACGCGATTGCGGTCGATGCCAGCGGAAACGCATACGTCACTGGAGTGTCGATTTCGACCAACTTCCCCACCCTCAGCGCATACCAAACGACCAACAAAACCACGTGCGCGGTGTCAGGCTGCACCAACGCGGTTGTCGTGAAGGTGAAGGCCGCGGGCGGGCTTTCGTATTCGACGTACTTGGGTGGGACCAACTGGGACGAGGGCCACGGAATCGCCGTCGACGCGAGCGGCAACGCCTACGTCTGTGGATGGGCAACCTCCAACAACTTTCCACTTCAAAACGCCTTCCAATCCTACGCAGGGTTCACGGATGCGTTCGTGACGAAGCTCGGCACGACCGGCAACACGCTCGTCTACTCGACATTCGTCGGCGGTGGCTCGGCGGACGAAGCACTTGCGATCGCGATCGACACGACCGGAAACGCGTACATCACGGGCACGACGTCCTCGAACGACTACCCAGTTGTGGGTGGTGTGCAGTCGGTAAAGAAGACGTCGTTCAACACGGTATTCGTAAGTGAGCTGAACGCCGCCGCGACGGCGCTCGTGTATTCGACGTATCTCGGTGGCACGGGAAAAGATTCGGGTTATGGCCTCGCGGTGGATTCGAGTGGCAGCGCGTACGTCGCCGGCTCGACCTCGTCCTCCACCTTTCCAACGCAGAACCCGTTTCAATCCTCCAACGCGGGGAAAGACGACGCATTCGTTGGCAAGCTGAGCCCATCGGGCTCCACGCTCGTTTACTCGACGTACCTCGGCGGTTCGGCGTCGGACGACGCATACGCCATTGCGATCGATGGGACCGGTGCGGCATACGTGGTGGGCGGGACGAGCTCCACCGACTTCATGACGCAAGCGCCTCTTCAAACGAAGAATCAAGGCACGAGCAACGCGTTCGTGAGCAAGATCGACATCCCGGATCTCGCGTTGGGCGCCGCCTGCACGCCTGGCGCGTGTGCATCTGCACATTGCGTCGATGGAATCTGTTGCAGCAGCGCATGCACCGATCGATGCGAAGCCTGCGACGTACAGGGGAATCTCGGTACGTGCGTGCCCGTGGCCGGCGTCCCACACAGCTCGCACGCCCCCTGCGACGATGCCGGGACGACGGGCGCGTGCGCTCCCCTGTGCGACGGCACGAACACCAAGACGTGCGCCTATCCAGGCACGACGACGGTGTGCGCATCCGTTTGCAAAGAGAGCGCAGAGACCGACACCTTGTGCGACGGCACCGGTCGGTGCGGAGGCCTCGGTCGCTTCGTCGTGCACTCGTGCGACGGCTTGACGTGCACGGCAGACAACGTGGCGTGCAAGGCGAGTTGCGCGGCTGAGACGGACTGCGCGAGCGGATACACCTGCGCGGATGGTGGATGCGTGATCGGCACCACCTGCATCGACGATCACACTTCGCAAACGCCGTACGGATCCGCCGAAGACTGCACACCTTACCAATGCGCGGGTGGGTGCAAGAAGTCGTGTACGTCCATCGATGACTGCGCCGCACCGAACGTGTGCGGCGTCGATGGCAAGTGCGGTGCGGCAACTGCCCCAAGCACGCAGAGCGGATGCGGCTGTCGTGTGACGTCGAACGGAACGTCCTCGCCATTCGCACTTCTTGGATTGGGCATCACGGCACTCGTCGCGCGCCGCCGTCGCAGGAGCACTTGATGCGAAAGCTCCTCGCTGTCATCGCGTTGTCGAGCACGCTCATTTCGGGAAGCGCTCAGACCGTCGACGCGCCCACGATGCGCGGCGACATCACCGAACAGACAGCGAAGCTGCCACTTCGGTTCGAATCGAACGCGGGTCAGTGGGACGCGCGCGTCCGCTTCGTCGCGCAAAGCAAAGCAACGAAGTTGTTCATCACCGACGACGCAATGAGCGTGCAGTTGGTGGGGACGTCGTCGCTCGTCACCCTTGGCATCGCCGGAGCGAAACCAACGGCGCCACGCGGCGAGAAAGAGCTCGTCACGAAGTGCAACTACTTCCTCGGCAACGATCCAACCCGGTGGCGCACGGACGTACCGACGTTCGCGCGCGTGCGCACGAAAGACTGGCTGCCGGGCGTCGACGTGGTCTGGCACGGCGGCGACGGCGCCGTCGAGTACGATCTCGAGGTCGCGGCAGGCGTCGATGCGACAGCGCTCGTTCTGACGTTCGACGGCGCCGAGTCCGTGGATGTCGACCGCGACGGATCGCTCGTCATCGCGACTCGAGACGGTGCGCTCATCCAAAAACCACCGCGCGTGATTCAAGACGGACGCGACCTTCGCGCCCAGTACGTTCCGATCGGCGAGACCCGCGTGCGGCTCACGTTCGATGGTTATCGGCGCGAGTTGCCCATGCTCATCGATCCCGTGCTCGCGTATGCGACGTATCTCGGTGGAGGCGGAGTCGATGAATTTGCCGGGATGGCAATCGACGCCGGAGGGAACATGTACCTCACCGGTTACACGCACTCGACGGACTTCCCGATCAAGAGCGCAGTGCAAGGCACGTATCCAGGAGGCACGTGGGACGCGTTCGTCACCAAGCTGAACGCCGCAGGCTCCGCGATCGTTTATTCCACGTACTTGGGTGGGTCGACGTATGACGTGGGAGTCGGCATCGCAGTCGACGCGACCGGCAACGCGTACGTCACGGGTTACACCCAGTCGACCAACTTTCCGACGGCCGCGCCCTTTCAAGCTGCCAATGCGGGTGGCTCCGATGCATTCGTTGCCAAGTTGAACAGCTCGGGTGCGCTGGTCTATTCGACCTATCTCGGGGGAACACTTTCCGAGCAGGCGAATCACATCGCCGTCGACACCAGCGGCAACGCATACATCACCGGTTCGACGTCCTCCACGAACTTCCCAACGCACACGCCCATTCAGGCAGCAAACGCCGGAGCGAGCGACGCATTCGTCACCAAGCTGAATGCGGCGGGTTCTGCGCTCGCCTACTCGACGTATCTCGGCGGGAGCAGTGTCGACACGGCCTTCGGCATCGCAGTCGACGGCAGCGGAAACGCTTATGTCACCGGGAAAACATATTCGAACAACTTCCGCAAACAGAGTGCGATTCAGTCGGTGTACGGAGCCGGTGGAAGCGGCACGGCGTTCGTCAGCAAACTCAACGCTGCGGGCACCGCACTCACCTACTCGACGTATCTCGGCGGATCAGGCACCGACTCGGGCAATGCCATCGCGGCGGATGCGAATGGAAACGCCTACGTCACCGGATTCACGCAGTCGCCCAACTTTCCGATGCAAGTGCCGCTTCAGGCCACCAACAACAGCGTCGGTGGAGGCACTGCGTTCGTGACGGCGCTCAATGCGACGGGATCATCGTTCGTATACTCGACGTATCTCGGCGGCTCGGGCAAAGACATCGGACTCGGCATCGCGGTCGACGTGAATGGATCCGCTTACGTCACCGGAGAAACGAGCTCCACTGATTTTCCACTCCACAACGCATTCCAACTGACCAACGCCGGAGGGAACTACGATGCGTTCGTGAGCAAGCTCACACCATCAGGAGCAGCGTTTGACTACTCGACATATCTCGGGGGTTCGGGCACCGACATCGGAGAGAACCTCGTCGTAGGGGCGAACGGCGATGCGTACGTCGGCGGCAACACCGACTCCGTCGACTTCCCCACGCAGAGTCCGTACCAGTCCTCGAACCACGGAGTGACGGACGCCTTCGCGGCGACGCTTCACAGCCCCGACTTTGCGTTGGGCACCGCGTGCGCGCCGGGTGAATGCGCCTCGGGCAACTGCGTCGATGGCGTTTGCTGCGACACGCCTTGCGACGGTGAATGCGAAGCGTGCGATCTCCCCAACCAAGTCGGAACGTGCGCACCCGTGACCGGCGTCCCTCACGGATCGCGCGAGGCGTGCGGTGGCGTCATCGCATGCGAGGCGTGCGATGGGATCAACACGAAGGCGTGTTCGCTCGCCGGATCGGGCACGCCGTGTGGAGCAACGTGCTCGACAGCGCTCGAGACCGACAGCTACTGCGATGGCAAAGGTCACTGTGGAACGGTCGTCGCGCACTCGTGCAACAACTTGACGTGCAACAGCGACGGCAAGACATGCAAGACGAGCTGCGCGACCGACGTTGATTGCGTCAACGGATATGCGTGCGAAGACGGCGGGTGCACGCCGAGCGCGCGATGCACCGACGATCACACCGCTCAACCTGCCAGCGGTCCAGCGCAAGACTGCACGCCTTATGTGTGTGTCGTCGGCGCGGGCTGCAAACGCGCTTGCGAATCCATCAGCGATTGCGTGGCGCCAAACGTATGCGCTCCCAATGGCGAGTGCGTGCCCGCTCCGTCGACGAGCAGCGGTTGCGCATGCCAAGCGGGCTCCAGCGGCGCGCCTTGGTGGATGACGCTCCTCATGGTTGGCACGGTGGTAGCTGCGGCAGGGCGACGGAGGAGGCGCGCATGAAGCGATATTTTTCGTTCGCGGCGTTGATTGCAATCTGCAGCGCTCTCGACGTCGAGCCAACGATGACGTCACTCGGCGTCGCGCAGCCTGGCGCAGTCCCGACGATGTCGCAGCTCCGATTCGAGGCCAACGCGGGTCAGTGGGACGAGCGCGTGAAGTTCCTCGCGCGCAACGGAGCCGCAACGTTCTTCGTCATCGATGACGCGATGATGATCCGCGCGCGGAGCTCGCTCGTCACGATCAAGCTCGCAGGCACACGACCAAGCGTGCCTCGCGGCGAACGACAGCTCGTGACGCGCACCAACTATCTCCGCGGAAACGATCCGAGCAAGTGGCGCACGAACGTGCCGAGCTTCGCACAGGTGCGCACCAACGCAGTTCCCGGCATCGACTTGGTCTGGCACGCCGGCAATGGCGGGCTCGAGTATGACCTCGAGGTTGCTCCCGATGCGGACGCGACTTCGCTCGTCATGGAGCTCGAGGGTGCCGATTCGATCAACGTGGCATCCGATGGTTCGCTCGAGATCGCGACGGCGGCAGGAACGCTCGTTCAGAGACCAGCACGCGTCATTCAGAAAGGCCACGAGCTCCGCGCGCGATACGTGCCCGTCGACGCTTCTCACGTGCGCTTCGTGCTCGAAGGTTACGAACGCGGCGTGGCGATGCTCATCGATCCGGTGCTTGCCTACTCGACGTATCTCGGTGGCTCCGCCGGTGACGATACCGAACAAGGCAACGGCATCGCCGTCGATGCGAGCGGCAACGCCTATGTCACGGGATACATGAGCTGGACCGACTTCCCGCTGCACGACCCACTCCAAGCAACCGCCGGCGGCGGCAACGATGCATTCGTGAGCAAGTTCGATCCGACGGGCACGACGCTCGTCTATTCGACGTACCTCGGGGGATCGTCCAACGACGAAGGCAACGCGATCGCCGTCGACGCGAGCGGCAATGCGTATGTGGGCGGAGCGACGAGCTCGACGGACTTCCCGACCAAGAGCCCACTTCAAGCTGCGAACGCGGGGTCGGATGACGCGTTCGTCGCGGTCCTGAACGCGACGGGCTCGGCCCTCGTGTACTCCACGTACCTCGGTGGCGCGAGCGACGACGAATGCAACGCCATTGCCGTCGACACGAGCAGCAACGTTTACGTCGCGGGCGTCACCGACTCCACGAACTTCCCAACACACAGCCCCTTCCAAAGCGCAAAGGCGGGATTCGATTCCGACGCGTTCGTCGCGAAGATCAACGCGGCGGGCTCGAGCCTCCTCTATTCCACGTATCTCGGCGGCGGCGACCAACAGGACTTCGCGCAAGGAATCGCCGTCGACGCCACTGGCCACGCTTACGTCACCGGGACGACGGTCTCGACAAACTTCCCGGTGAAGAACGCCTACCAAGCAACGAACCCCGGTGGAGGCGAGGGCGTAAGCGCATTCGTGACGAAGCTCGATCCGTCTGGATCGTCGCTGACGTACTCGACGTACCTCGGCGGCGGACTCGATTTTGGTCAGGCGATCGCCATCGATGGCGCCGGCAACGCGTACGTCACGGGAGTGACGTCGTCGTCGCAATTTCCGATGGTGAACGCCTTCCAGACGACGGGCGGTAACCCAAACACCGCGTTCGTGACGAAGCTCGACGCCACCGGATCCTCGCTAATCTACTCGACCTATCTCGGCAATTACAACGGCGGGTATGGCATCGCGGTCGATGGCAACGGCGACGCGTACGTGACCGGCTTCACACAAGCGAGTTCCATCCCGCTGGAGAACGCCTTTCAAAACACGAACGCTGGCAGCAACGACGTGTTCGTCAGCGCGCTCAGCGCGAATGGCTCCGCGCTCCTTTATTCGACGTACCTCGGCGGAACGAACGATGACTATGCGTACGCCATCGCGCTCGATTCGAGCGGAAGTGCGTACGTCACGGGAAGCACAGGCTCGCACGACTTTCCGACCGTCACCCCTTTTCAATCGACGAACACGAACGACACTAGCAACGCGTTCGTCGCAAAAATCGCCAATCCGAATTTCCCAAACGGCGCGCCCTGCACTCCAGGCGGCTGTGCGAGCACGAACTGTGTCGATGGTGTTTGCTGCGACACGGCCTGCACCGATCAATGCGCCGCTTGCGATGTCGCTGGCCACGTCGGCACATGCTCGCCGGTGACCGGCCCGCCGCACGGTGCGCGCCCGACGTGTGCGGACGCAGGAACGGGAGTGTGTGCGCTCACCTGTGGCGGGGCCGATCCCACGCAATGCTCGTTTCCCACGGCGACCACGCTCTGCAGCGCGACGTGCAAAGGCGCAATCGAGACCGATAGCTTCTGCGATGGCATCGGCAGTTGCGGTGATGTCGTCGCGCGTGGATGCGACAACTTCGTTTGCGACGCCGACGCCGGCACTTGCAAGTCGAGCTGCGTCGCAGACACCGATTGCGTGACCGGTTTCACGTGCGAGGACGGCGGCTGCAACGCGCCAACCACGTGCATCGACCAACGCGTCGAGCAACCCGCCAACGGTCCATCACGAGATTGCGCGCCCTACAAATGTGCGAATGGGTGCAAGACGTCGTGCGCATCGTCGGACGATTGCGTTGCACCTGCGACGTGCTCGGGCGGTCAATGCATCCCTCCAGCGCCGGCGACCAGCGGCTGCAACTGCAATACGGCGAACGCCTCGCCTCCACGCACTGCGCTACTCACGCTCGCAGTCGCCACCATCCTCATGCGCCGACGGCGAAGATGCCTATCGTGTTAGGGACAAGTCGCTGGGGTTGTATTGCGGAACACGTGTGCCACATTCGCGTAGGAATAGTCGGTACAAACGAGATCTGCCTTGCCGTCTCCGTTGAAATCGGCGGCTAGCATGTAAGTGCAGTAGAAGGCGCCGGGGATGGTGATCCAATTGATGGCGCCAAATGTTCCGTCTCCATTTCCGGGTAGAATGAACACTTCTGCCGCGTCAGTCGTGGCGAGATCGATCTTGCCGTCTCCATCGAAGTCGGCGAGAGCCAATCCATTGCCGTTCACTGTACAGACGCCGATCGCTGCGGCAAACGTGCCGTCTCCACGTCCTTTGAGAAAACTACAGAACGAATCATCGACGAAAATGTCAACCGCACCATCGCCGTCGACGTCGGCTAGAGCAATCGCGTTTCCCTGTCCCAGCGTTGCATAGGTAGTAGCCTGGGAGAAACTACCATCGCCTTTTCCCAAAAGGACGCTGACTCTCTCCGCGCTCTCGTCGACGACCGCCAGATCGAGCGCGCCATCATGGTTGAAGTCGGCCGCCGCGATGGCGCGTGAATCGTTGCTTCCTGTCGACGCAGTCGTAGCCGCTTGGAAGGTCCCATCTCCAACGCCGAGATGAAGATGGACCGCGTTCGCGATGGGGCTGCTGGTGGCGAGATCGAGGTTGCCGTCTTGATTGAAATCTGCGGCGACGATCGAAATGGGCGTTGGCTCCGGATACGCAACCTGCGCCTTGAAACTGCCATCGCCTTTCCCGATGAGAACGCTGATGCCGGTTGACATCCAGTTCGCGGACGCGACGTCGAGCTTCCCGTCATGATCGAAATCGGCAACGGCGATCGCCTCTGGGTTCGGTCCCGTCGAATAGTCCTTGCGTCCGAGGAAGGTCACATCACCGTTTCCCAAGAAGATGCCAACCGAGTTGGACGGGTTCCCTGTATTGGGCACAGCGAGATCTAAGCTTGCCGTCGTGATTGAAGTCGCCCACGGCGGCCGGTCCTGGCCACAACCCGGTGGTCAGCTCGATGGGGTCTGCAAAGGTGATGGGCCACGGCTGGCACTGCCCATTGCAAAGGCGATAACCGCCCTCGCAGGCGCTGTCGCCGTCGATCGGCTCTTCGCCCGAATCAATTGCAACAACGTCAGCGCGTCCATCGTCGGCCGGAACGACGTCGGCGGCAGCTCCGTCGCCCGATTCATCTTTCGATGCGTCCGATGCGTCGGTGCACGCAACGAACATCGCCGAAACGACGACGACGGCGAGCAGCCACGACCGCGAGTGCGACCTGCCGCGAGTATGCATGCCCGTCCATGTCCTCTATGCGCGCGCGTTATCATCCGACGGCCGGATCGCTCCAAAGCCGACGGTCGCCGTGCAGTTCTGCTCGTGGGCACCGGTGCGCAACAAGCACGACACGCAGCACGACGGACGAGAATCAAGGCGCGTTGGCGAGGCCGGGAGCTTCCTCGAATCGAGTCTCGATCGGGTCGTGGCAGGGGAACGAACCGAACTTGCGCACGTTCTTCTTCTCGCCGGTGTTCTCCCCGTAGAAGTCCGCTACGACGGCGCACGTGCCGTTCTCCTTCTCGACTCGCGCCTGCTCGTACGACGCGCCGAACGCGCACTGGAGACGCCCCGCGGAGAGGCCCGCCCAGCAGGGCCACTCGATGGGTCCAATCGTCGAGACGCCGCGCTCGGTCTCGGTGATGACCGACACCTTGCTCCTCATCTCGACGGACGTCGCCGTCGTGGTGGAGCGGCGCTCAGTGACACGCACCGTGACGCGCGTGAAAGAGGCCGCGTCAGCACCTCCTTCGCGGATGGGTGCGGCGGCTTCGACGGCTTCGACAACGATCGGGCGTGGCCCGACGGTCGCGCTCGTGCGCGAACAAGCAGCGGCGAGGATAAGAACCGGCACCGGGTAGCGTCGGAGTGGAGTGTTGGTCATTGTCACCACACGTGGCGTTCGATGGGCATGGAGCTCTCGCGGAGTCGGCGGTTAGGCCATCAGGTGGGCATCGCGTCGTGCGGTACATGTCTGAAGAAGACGTCAAGACGGCAAACGAAGGAGTGCCGAGGCGGAATTATCGATCAGCCGGGCAGTTGCCACAAATCGCGTCGTGCGACGAGTCGAACGGCCAAGTCACGGTACATTGCGTCGCCGAATGACGTGCGGCGCGTTCTCTCGCGACGTCGAAAAGCGAATGTCAGAGCGAGGAGCCGCGGGGGTTGTAGAACGCTCGCGCCCACCTCTCGTTGGGCATGTTCGACACGCGCGTCATCATGGTCACGAGCGGGGTCGTTCTTCTCTGCGCATGCTTTGAGCGCATCGCCTGGTGACGGCGGGTGAACGTCGGCTGCGACGAGCGCATCCGCCGCACTCCTCTGCTGCTTCTCGTCGAGCTTCGCGCCCTCGTCCCTGAAGCGTCGCATGATCGGCTCGATCTCACGCGTGAGGCGCGTCACTTCGTCTGCGATCGCCGAGCACGCAGCGTTGCGCGCCATCGCCGCGCGCATCCTGCCTTCCCAAGCAAGCTCGGCGGTGCGTGCCTCCACGTAGCTCGCCGGCAGCCCGCTGTCCGTGTTTGGCGGCGCTGCGTTCGACGGCGTCGACGGTGTTGACGTCGCGGACGCCTGCACCGCGGGCGCGCTCGACGACGACGCAGGCGCAGCCTCACCGGCGCACCCAATCACGAGAGCGACGAGCGAAAGGAGGTGACGCATCAGCGCCGATGGTAGCGAACGACACGCGTGCAGTCGCGTGCATGACGACGGACTGTGGTGAGCCCCGTAACGTGAGATAATGAGGCCTTGGAAGAGCCGACGCGCCGCCAGGAGATCGCACCGTTCCCGGTGCGAACCATCGCGGTCGACGTCACATCGGGTCCCGACGCCGGCAAGACCGCGCGCGCGGAAGGAGAACGGTTGTCCGTCGGCACTGCGGAGGGCAACGAGCTCGTGCTCGGCGATCGCCACGTGTCGCGCTATCACCTCGAGATCGCGATCGGTGCGAACGGATTCTTGCTGACGGACACGGGCTCGAGCAACGGGACGTTCATCGGCCACCCGCCCGAGGTCGTGCGTGTGCTGCGCGCGATCGTCCAACCGGGAACGCTCGTACGCGTCGGCGACACGGTGCTCCGCGTTCGCGAGGGCGAAAGCACGACGGTGCCCCTCTTCGGCGAGGACACGCTCGCGGGGTTCCATGGTCGCGCGCCGGCGACGCGCCGGTTGATGGCGCAGCTCCAGCGCGCCGCGCAGAGCCAAGCGGCCGTGCTGCTCGAGGGCGAGTCCGGAACGGGCAAGGAAGTGCTCGCGCGAGCGCTGCACGCCCTCAGCTCGCGCGCAGCGGAGCCGTTCGAAGTCGTCGACTGCGGCGCGCTCGTCCCCGCGCTCGTCGCGAGCGAGCTCTTCGGGCACGAGAAGGGCGCGTTCACCGGCGCCGATCGGCGAGCACGTGGGCGCGTTCGAGCGCGCGCACGGCGGCACCGTGTTCCTCGACGAGATCGGCGAGCTCCCGCTCGAGATTGCAGCCGAGCCTCCTCGGCGCGCTCGAGCGACGAAAATTTCCGTCGCGTCGGCGGTCGAGAAGGAGATCGCGTTCGACGTCGCGTGCGTCTCCGCGACGCACCGCGATCTGCGCGCGCGAGATCAACGCGCGGCGCGTTTCGCGCTCGACCTCTTCTATCGGCTCGCGGTCGTCACGTTGAAGATTCCGCCGCTCCGCGAGCGACCCGAGGACGTCGACGCTCCTCGTCGCGCATCTCCTTCGCGAGGCAGGCCATACGGGTCCCGCGCGCCGCGCTCGTCTCCGATCAGGCGCTGACGGCTCTCGCCGCGCAGCCGTGGCCCGGCAACGTGCGCGAGCTCCGCAACACGATCGAAGCGCTGCTCGCGATGGGCGAGCTTCCGCAAGCGTCCACGCCTGCGGCGAACGCGAGCGACCCCATCGGCGCGGTGCTCGATCTCTCGTACAAACAGGCGCGCGACGCCGTGATGCGCAACTTCGAAACGCGCTACGTACCGCACGTCCTCGAGCGCGCCGGCGGCAACATCGCAAAGGCCGCGCGCGACGCCGACATGGATCGCTCGCACTTGATGGAGCTGATGCGCCGCCTCGGTCTGCGCTGATCACTGATCACGCGCTTCGAACGTCGCGCAAACTCCGACGACGGTGTCGCACGCGGCGCCGAAGTACGTGTCGAGGTCGAGATCGAGCGTGCCGCTCGCATTGAGACGCGCGGGGCAGCTGTACACGCATCCGCCGAGGTCGGCCTTGGTCAGTTGCTCCGACGGTAGACATGCCGGCGACAAGGACTGTGCGGTCACGACGAAGCGGATCATCACGGTACGGTCCGTGGGAATGTTCGCGATCCCGGCGTCGTCTGCCTTCAGCTGGGCGTACGCTTCTTGGACATCCGTGGCCAGGTCCAAGCCTGCGTCGATGTTGACCGGATAACACGCGCGCTTGAGCACGAAGCAACTGCCTTGCGCGCAGTGATCGAGAATGGTGTTCGGGCGACACGAGAGCACATCGTTGCCCATGTCGATCACGTCGAGGACGACCGTGAGGGAGCTCGTCTTCAAGTTCCCGATGAGAGAACCGGCGTCCGTCTGACACGCGAAGCCGCGACCCACGGCGCCGTCGGTGAGCGTGAGATCGATGTCGTAGACGGTGTCGCAGCGCACGAAGACGAGCAACGCGAACGCGGCGACGATGGCGAGCTTCGCCTTCATGGTGGCCTCACCGTCGCCGTGTGCGGGAGCGTCGTGAGGTAATACGTCAGCACCGCCGTCGCTCCCGCCGCGACGACAATCGCGATCCAGAAGAGCGGCTTTTTGAGCGGATCCGCTCTCGACGATGTGACCTTCGACGAGCAGCTCGTGCAACATCGACGGCGCGGACGACCCGTCGGTGTGCTCCTTCTCCGCGCGCGAGCGGAGCGCGCCGTCGATCGTCAGCGCGCCTCGCATGTTCGCATGCGCGCCGCCCTGCACGACCAGCAAGACCAAGTTGCGCGCGCGCGTCGCGTCGGCGAGCAAATGAAGGGAAGGCGCCGCGTCGATCGCGGGAGACGACGACCAGCGCGAGACCCACTGGCGCGCGGCGAGATCGGGCGACGCTGGCGGCGGATCGAAACGCACGACGACCGGAGCTTGCTCCACCGATACGTCACGCACCTCCGGCGACTTGCCGTCCGCGTCCACGCGGATCGTGTGTGCTCCATGCCGCGCGGGAAGCGAGCACGGTGTGACGCACACGGCGCGGCGCCCGTCGAGCAACACGGTGAGCTCCGGCCCCGCGGAGACGACGTTCACCGTCGACGCCGACTCGCGCGAAGCTTCGAGCATCGCCTCGTGGAGCAATCGCGGGACGGCGGATCCCATTTCTCCAGCGGAATCTCGAGGTCGAGCCCGGCGAACGTCCGCGCCGCGCTCTTCGCGCCCGCTTCGTCGCCCTTCAGCAACAGACAGGCCGAGCGCCAAAAGAGAACGCGCGCGGCGGCGTCGCGTTTTTCGGCGGCGAGGAGCGACGGGACGAGCGACAGCTCCGAGATTGGCGACATGCACCTCTGCCAGCTCGGTTCGTCGTACGCGACGCGAACCTTGTCGAGCGCGCCCTCGATTCCCGCCGGCGACTCCGGCGGCGCGAGCGGCGTCGTGAGCGAAAGCGGACGAATCTCGACGCCCTCGAGCGGCGCCTTCGCGAGCGCCGCTTGCGCCCGCGCGACCTCTATTGCGTCGCCGCGCACGACGACGTGACGGGAACACGCGCGGCGAGAGTGTGCGAGCACGCGAGGCAGAGCGATGTCGCGACAGCGAGGAGTCGCATCAGCGATGCTACGATACCCGTTCATAGCAACCCCGCTGTCATCGCGCTACGCCATTCGTCGCAAACTCCGCGAAGGCGCGATAGCCGAGGTGCTCGAGGCTGTCGCTCAAAGCGAGAGCGGCGTTCACGAGAGCGCGTCGCGATCAAGCGCCTCCGCTCCGCGCACGTCGAGTATCCTTCGTTTTCGCGCATGTTTCTCTATGAAGCGCGCATCGCGAGCCGCCTGCATCACCGCGAGATCTTCTCCGTGCTCTACTACAGCGTCGTCTACGCAGACCGTTTCAGATCCTCTAGTTCGTCTATAGCGAAGACGCGCGCACTCTCGCGCGCCGCTGCCGCTACGCCGCAAACCTATGCCACTCTAGATCGCTATCTACCTCGTCACCGAAATCGCGCTAGCGCTCCACTACGCGCACACTAGCACTGACTACGAAAGCGTGAGCAGCGGCGTCGTTCACCGCTACGTGAAGCCCGCTAACATCCTCTTCTCGCGCGCTAGCCACGTGAAGCTCGCCGACTTCCGCATCTCGTTCGCGACTGAGCGTGCTGAACAAACGCAGGCTAGCGTCGCTAAAGGCACACCTAGCTACATAGCGCCCTAACAAATGTTCCGCAGCTATATCAAACACGCACTCACATCTTCGCGCTCTTGCGTGCTCCACACTCTCTCCTGCGCGAAAGCCCCCTTGCGAGACCTTTCAACCTCTAGCTCTTGATGCGCGCTAGGCCATCACTCTGTCCTATGCCATCCCCTACTACGTAGCAGCTATCATCCGTCGCGCTACTAACGCTCTTCCTTCCTATTCGATACGCGAGCGCTGCCGCTATAGCCGAGTATTCTCGCACCGCCCTCTCGTCTCTTCTGCGCAGCTACGCTAAAGAAGCGCTCATCAAGTAGCTCTAGGACGTGAGCTACACTAAGCCTAAGCCTTCCGCGCTCTACGCGCTGCTCATGCCCTAAGCGCTCCTCTAGCACTACTACTCCTGCTCTTAGCTAATAGAGGTGACTATCCAAGAGCCCTTCTCCTCTCGCTAGTCCGTCACTCCTCCAATCACTAGCAAGCCGAGCCGCTCACCGTGTTTTATCTTCGCGCTCTTGCTCTTCGTGATTCGTAGCCGCGCTGCTATCTCTACAGTCTCCGTGAAAGATACTCTCCGAGAGCCTATCTTGATGCCTTCCGCTACTACTACCTCATTCATCTAGAAGCACTCCGCTACTCCTATCTCAGAGAGCATCGCGAGCGCGCCGCCTACCTTATCCACCGCGTGTTCTTAGCGCTCACACAGTCGCCGCGCGCCATCTCATCTCCTCCTGCGTCTTCTCTACTTCTTCCAACTTCATTCGCACTGTCTCCGTTCTCCGCTTCGTGTATCTCCGCGCTGTCTTCTTCATCTACTATAAGTCTCGCCGTTCTGCGCGCCTCACTACTTCTATTTGCCCATCTGCTCTCACAAGCTCTAGCTCCTGTCTTACTGAGTCTTCCTCACCAGCTTAACTATCTATGTCCACTCCTACCACTCTCCTACTCAGCCCCTCTATCTTAGCTGTAGCCCACACCTGTCCGCTCTAGCCTACACCTCACCTATCTTGAATCCTATACCAAATATCTCATTTCATAGCCGCACTACCGTTGCTATGAGTCTCCTCATTACCCATCTCAACTTCTTCTTTCTCTATCTCTACCTCTCTCTTCGCAGTTCGTTGTTACTTGTCTTCTTCACCTTCTCCTACTCGTGAAAACGCTAACTTCACTTTCCACAAAGACTTCTAGCCTATCCTCCAGCAGCACTGTCAGAGCTGCCACTTCGCTAGCTTCATCTCGCCTTTCTCTCTCTTCACTTACTACTACTCTAAAGCGAACGCAGCTCGCATCTTCTATCAGACGCTGTCTCTTAAGATGCCACCGTGTAGCGCTAAGAACACTCACTAGTGCACTACGCTCTCCGCGTTTAAGAACTACCCTAGCTTGAGCTATTTTCAGATCCAGCTCTTGTCTAATTTCGTCTCGCAAGGAGCGTCTAAGTAAACGTCTCTTATGCTCCGCCGCCATTCACTCCGCCGCCTCCCTCGCTCTACTTAGCGCAGACTTATCGCGCCCACCTTTGCTTACACTCTCCCTACTTTTTACACCTACTACCAGTTCTTCTGCTTCTTTCTCTATCCTAAGCTCACTACTACTAGCTACGTGAGCTGCACCGCCTTGCTGCCTTGCAACCCTCTGATCTTTCACCACTCTGTCTTCTACAGCTATCCCAATCTCTAGAGCCTCAAGCTCTTGACTAACCACTATCAGAATTCTTATTCTTGCTTCTGAGGTTCTAGCTTGACTAACACTTCACTCTTCTCCTCGTGAGCGCCTATCAGCATATCTCACTAATACCCTAGCAACGTCTGCATACCTCTCTCGCCTAACACTCTGCTCTTGATGCAAGTTCACTATCACTCTCACACTACCAATCCTCACAACTACGACCCCGACACGACGCACTTCCAACTCCGTTACGCGAGCCAGGCGCCGGCGAATTGGGCAGTCACCGGATCATCGGAAACTTCTCTGACGCGGCGGCGGGTCTCCAATCGGGACCGGACGATCCGAAGGGCACGCCCGTGTTCGACATCCCGGCAGGCGTGAAAGGCCACACCGAGACGATGGTCTACACGGTGCCGCAAGGGCTCACGAACGGGAAGCCGGCGTCTATCTACTCCGTCGGTGGTCACATGCACCTCGTCGGCAGTGACGTGAAGGTCTCGCTCGATCGCGTGAAAGCGTCGTCCGCTAATCCGGCCAACGAATGCTTGATGCAGATCCCAGCCTGGGATTTCGATTGGCAGCGCCAGTACGAATACGACCTCGACCTCGCGACGCTCCCGAGCGTGGCGGCGGCGACAAGCTCACGATTCGCTGCACGTACGACAACACGACCGACAACGTCGCGCTGATGAGCGAGCTGTCCGCGCAAAACAAGTCGCACCCCGTCGACGTTCACCTCGGCGAGACCACGCTCGACGAAATGTCCCTCGCGGTCATCACCATCGTCACGCCGGCGCAGTAGGGAGGGTCGTCACATGCGCTCGTTACCCATCATCCTGATCATCGCATTCGTCATCGCGTGTTCGAGCTCGTGGAGCGCGACCGATGGCGGTGCGGACGCCGCGACCGCGATGGATCCCACGTTCGCATTCGACGCGAACACCAACGACGCGAGCGACCCGGGCACTCAGTGCAGCAGCGATCTGCACCACGTGCTCGACGCGCAAGGAGTCGTCGTCGAGACATGCGCGCCCGATCAAGGTTGCGCCGCCGGCAAGTGCGTGGATGCGTGTATTGCAGCAGGCGCGAGCAAAGGCAGCTTGGGGTGCGACTACGTCGTGGCCACGCCTTCCGTCTACGCGGCCATCCGCCCTCCATGCTTCGCGATGTTCGTCGCGAACGCGTGGGGCGTCGATGCGCCGCTGAAGGTCGAGCGCGCCGGACAGTCTTACGACCTCGGGAAGTTCGCTCGCATCGCAGAAGCGGGCAAGCCGGAGACGTCGTGGGCGCCCGTTCCGCCTTCGGGCATTCCCGCCAGGGAAAGTCGCGGTGCTCTTCTTGTCGCATGATCCTGCGTCGAGCATGAAGGCGATCACGATCGCGGACATGCAATGCCCAGTCAGGCCCCGCGATCAGCCAAGCCTATGGCACGGCCATCACCGGCTCCGGCGATCAAGTCGCGGTCACGGGTCGCGGCACCGCGTGGCACGTCACGACGACGATGCCAGTGACTGCGTACGACATCATTCCGTATGGCGGCGCGACGTCGTTCTTCCCGAGCGCGGAGCTCCTCTCGCCGACGACGGCTTGGGGCGTCAACTACGTCGCGGTCGTGCCGAGACGCGCGGCTCGGGTCACAAAGCGACCGCGGGCGCTCCGCAGTGGGCTCAGCTCGTCGCCATGACGGACGGCACTAGCGTCACCGTTTATCCGAACGTCTATCTCCCCGGCGCCACTGCGTCGCGCCCGCGCCCGCGAACACCTCGACGACCTACACGCTCTCTGCCGGCGAATACATCCAGTGGCAGGAATCGAACGACATGACGGGCACGATCATTCAATCGAATCTCCCCGTGTCGTTCACGGGCGGCCAAGACTACGCGTGCTACACGAGCGCATCATCGACGGAGGCCGGCTGCGACTCCGCGCATCAGCAGGTCCCGCCAAATCTCCACGCTCGGCAACGAATACGCGCTCGCGCCATACACGACGCGCAGAAAAGAATCTCGCGCCCGAATCGATTCCGTATCGCTTCGTCGGGCTCGTCGACGGCACGACGCTCACGTACGACCCGCCGATTCCGGTCGCGCCCGCGACGCTCGCGCGAGGTCAGACCGTCGATTTCGAGACGACCTCGGCGTTCGTGGTCACGAGCCAAGACTCCAACCATCCGTTTTACGTCGGACAGCTCATGACGGGGGCGAGCGTCACGAGCGGAAGTCGTTCGGGATGTACATCGAAGGCGATCACCCAACAATTCCCCCCGACGTGCACGCTGCAATACGGCGGCGAATGCGCGCTCGGCGATGAAGAGTTCGTCAACGCTACCTCGCCCGCGCAGTTCCTCTCACGCTACGTGTTCTTCACCGACCCGAGCTTCGCGACTACGAATCTCGTCTTCGTTCGCAAGAAAGGTCCCGCCGGTTATGCCGACGTGACACTCGACTGCGCGGGCGCGCTCGAAGGTTGGACGCCGATCGGGTTTGGAGGAAGCTACGAAATGACGAATGTCGATCTCGTGCGCGCGGGCGTCGCGAACGGCGCGTGCAACAATCGACCCCACGTCGCGACGAGCGCGCTCGCGTTCGGCGTCGTCGTATGGGGCCTCGATTTCCGCTCGTCGTACGCCTATCCGGCCGCGGCAACAACGGGGTCATCAACCCGATCGTGATCGCTCCGCCGAAGTAGACTCCGCTGTGCGCGCGCGTTATTATCCTTCTGCGTCGTCCGTCGGCTGTGAGGAGCGCATCCGCCTCCTCTGCTGCTTCTCGTCGAGCTTCGCGCCCTCGTCCCTGAAGCGTCGCATGATCGGCTCGATCTCGCGCGTGAGGCGCGTCACTTCGTCTGCGATCGCCGAGCACGCAGCGTTGCGCGCCATCGCCGCGCGCATCCTGCCTTCCCAAGCAAGCTCGGCGGTGCGTGCCTCCACGTAGCTCGCCGGCAGCCCGCTGTCCGTGTTTGGCAGCGCCGTCTTCGACGGGGGATACGAGGTTCATCTTCGCATTCACGACTATCATCGTCTTCGATGAACGGTGAGCTGACGCTGCGACGAATCATTCTTGTCGCCGTTTGTGTCGGCGTTCCCTCGTGCGGTGCTCGAACCGGCCTCGACATCGTCGTTGGTGACGCGAGCGTCGATGCGCCCGTCTTGCGAGACGCCGCAATCGTCGACGTCGCAGTCGATGTCGTCACGCCACACCCGGCGCGCGTGTTCGTCACGGCAAGCACATACCAAGGCGACTTTGGCGGGCTCACCGGTGCTGACGCGATCTGTCAGAAGGAGGCCGCTGCCGCGAAAATCAGCGGCACTTACCGCGCGTGGCTCTCCGACAGCACGGGCTCACCGTCGACGCGTTTCGCAAAGCAGAACGTGTCTTACGTTCGCGTGGACGGCGCGGTCGTCGCAGCCAATTGGACGGCGCTCACGAGCGGCACACTCGCGGCGCCAATCAACCTCACGGCAAGCGGCGATTCGATACCCGCGACGGACAACGCTTGGACCGAAACCAAGACCGACGGCACGCCTTACATGATTTGCGGATCGAGCTGCTTTTGCCTCGATTGGACGGCGACTTACTACGCGAGCTCGAGCACCGGCAAGCCCGCGTCCACGGATGCGACCTGGACAGACACTGGGTTCTATCAGGACTGCGGCATATTTCCCGACCACCTATATTGTTTTGAGCAATAAGCATGGAGTCGCGCACGGATGCTGCCTACTCGACGTTCTCGCGCGCCGTCATCGCCTTGGTTGGCAGCGTCACCGTTGCGTTGGTCGTCGGCGCCGCGATAACGCAATATCGCGATTATCGCCTCGACCTCGCGGACCTCAACGCGGGTCGCGCGAACACGAAATCGATCGCGCGCGCGGAACGGAGACCTTCAGTGTCGGCGATGTTGTCCTCGAATCGCGCACGGGCCTCGGTGGATATGGGATGAGCAAGAACGTTGTGGCCGTGCGCGATGGCGACACCGTGCGCGTGCGCTATGGCCGCGCCGCAGGTCACCGTTTTCGAGTCATTCGATGGGAGGTTCATCTCGCTCGCTAGATCGATTGACGTGATGAGGTATGCTCCGCGCGATGAGAGGCGTCGCGATGGTTGCCGTCGTGATCGCTGCGCTCGTGGGGTGCGGCGGTCACGAGCAGCCATATGAAGTCGACACTGACGCCGGCTGCGCGACGCATTCGGGAACGGGTATGTGTCAGGTGTGCCCGCACGCGTGCGATGAACCCGACGCTGGCTCGCTAACGCAATGCTACCTCGTGACCTGCGGGAACTGAGCGTCGACGCCAAGAATGCGTCGATGAAAAACTCGGCGCGCTTGGGCATTGCGTTGGTCGTCGCCGGCGTGGCGGCTGCGGTTGCGTGCTCGCGTTCGGACATTTCCTCGTACACGCACGGTGGCGTGGAAGACGCAGGCGGAGGCGGAGACGCGAACGGCGACGCCATCGTCAGTGGATGCGTGCACGCGCTCGCGCCATCGAGGCCCACGCACGGCGACGACGCGGGCACCGACATCGAATTCTACGACGCGATCCGAAGAATCGATTTCGGCGACGGAGGAGCCCCCATTGGTTTCGATCTCGACGAGACCTGCACGTGCCCCGGACCCGACTCATGCGTCGCCTCTGACGCAGGTACGCGGTGCGATCTCGCGGGCGGCGTCGACAACGCGTTCAGCAACTTCGTCCAATCGTTCTCGAGCGCGACGAACATTTTCAACGCGAGCGACATCGATGCGACGCTCGCCAGCGGCCACTCCGGGCTTCTCGTTCGCGTGAAGGGCTACAACGGACAGGCCAACGATACGCAAGTCGCGTTGCGCGACCCATTCGACGTCGATGCGTCGCTCTGTGGAACGGACGCCCTCTACCAGCTGATCAAGGGTCGCATTTGCGCGACCACGGACATCTCCGAAAATGTGCTCGACGACAACCACGGCGCGCCTTGCGACGCGTTCTCGTTCGCGTTCGCGTTCGACGGCGTTCCCGCAACGTACGGAAGCGTGCTTGCGTTCGACTCGTTCGCGGGTTGCGGCCCGTCGTGGACGGACGAGTGTCCGTAGGCGCGCTGCGGTGCATCACGGCAGCGTGCCGACGGCGACGAACTTCGCGCCGCTCGTCCCGCTCACGGCGACCGGCGCGGCGAACGCGCCTTGCGCGAACGCGGCGGTCTTCACGCCGCCGCCGCTCTCGGCCCACGCGACGATCGCGTCGGCGCCGCACACGCCGGGCGCGATCGAAGGCACCGACTCGACGAGCGGATTGTTCGTCGCGACGACCGCGGCGGGCGCGCTCCACGTGCTCGCGCCGTCCCACGTCGAGAAATACGGTTTCTTGTCCGACCCGCGAAACACGACGAGCGCCTTCCCGTTCGGCAACGCGGAGACGGCGACGGGATCGTTCGAGTACGCGTTCGCATCGACGAGCGCGGGCGTGCCCCACGTTCCGCTCGTGCGAAGGGCGGCCATCACCTTGTAGTCGGTCTCGCGCAAGTACGCCGCGAGGAGCTCCGACGCGCCGCCCGAGAGCGAGGCGATCGTCGGTGGGAGCGTGTTCTGGATCGCGGCGCCGCCTTGTTGATGCGCCGCTGCCCACGAGCCGCTCCACGTTTGATCGTAGAGATACGAGTCCGACCCCGCTTGCACGACGACGAGATCCGTTCCCGCCGCCGCCGCGCTTGGACCGCGCGCGCCGTAGCTCTGGCTCGACCCACCGCCGCCTACCGGATCCACCGCGGAATCCCACGCACTTTGCGTGTATTGTGCATGGAAATACTTGTAAGATGCATCTTGATAGACGAGGTGCACCACTTGCCCGATCGTCGCGAGCGACGGGCCGTCGATCGTCGAGACGGACGCCACGTTCGCGGGCGCGGCCCAGCTCGTTTGATACGTCGCCCACTGGAGCGCGCCGCTCGCGCGCGCGACGACACACGCGAGCGAGCTCCCGAGTCGCGCGATGGCGATCGGGTTCGCGCAGCCGGTGTCGTTGCCGCAGTCGTGAACGTCGCCCGAGAGGCTCGTCGCGCCCGCTTGCGTGCCGCCGAAGAGCGACGTCGCGCTTCCGCCGACGAGCGCGATCGTCGATGCGCACGAGGGCGCGTCACTCGGCGCGTCCGTCGATGACGAGTCGGTGCCCGCATCATTCGAAGGCGCGTCGCTCTTGGCGTCGCTCGGCGGTGGCGTCGTTTCCGCCGTCGTACGTCGGCCCATAGATCTGGGGCGTCGAGCTACACGCGACCGACACCAACGCGACAAGCAAACTTCGCCGCACGCGCTTGCCTTAGCACGTTGCCTTCGCGGCCGCGCGCGCTACCTTCGCCCGCATGCTTCCCGCACCGCCCGGCACCGAACGCATCACCACCCTCGACGACGCATGGACGCTTCCGCGCCAAGGCTCGCGATATCGCGCGATCCGCGTCGGCGCCGAAAAGCTCCGTGACAAATTCGCCGCGGGCCCGCGAACGGTGTGCGTCCGCACGCTTCCTCTCAGCTCCGCGCCATACCCGACGAAGTACGCGTTTCGCAGCGCGGCGATCTCGCCCATCCCGCTCGTCACTTTCACGCATCGGTGCTTGCTCGTTCAATTCTTCCAGCGGGGCGCGCTGAAGAATCTACTCTTCAATCCGACCGACATCGAAGCCGCGCGGCAGACTCCATACTTCGCACACCTCATCGAAAAGTTCGGACGCTTCGAGCGCTTCCTCCAGAAGAAATACGATCCGCTCGAGACGCAGCTCTCCGCGCACGGTTTGTCGAACGACGACATCGACTACATCGCGTTCGATCACTTCCACACGCAAGATCTCCGCGGCCAGCTCGGCACCGAAGACGGGCGCTACGCGACGCGCTTTCCAAACGCGATGCTGCTCGCGCCGAAATGCGAATGGGACGATTGGGACGATCTCCATCCGATGCAGCGCACCTGGTTCGTCGCCGACGGACGCAAAGGCGTGAAGACGAAGAAGGTCGTGCTCACCGACGGCGATTTGCATTTGGGCGACGGCGTGATGCTGATGCGCACGCCCGGTCACACGAGCGGCAACCAAACGCTCTTCGTCAACACGGAGTCGGGCGTTTGGGGCACGAGCGAGAACGGCACGTGCGCCGATTGTTGGGCGCCGATCGACTCGAAGATCCCCGGCATCGCCGCGACTGCGAAGCGCGAGGATCTCGAAGTGCTCATCAACGACAACACGCCCGAGGGCGGCGCGGATCAGCACACGTCGATGGTGCTCGAGCGCACGCTCGTCGATCGCGTGAAGACGCGCCCCGCGTTCGTGCAGATGTTCCCGTCGACGGAAATCACGCCGAACCCGATGGCGCCCGGTTTGTCACCGACCGTCGTCTTCAAAGAGATCACGCACGGCACCGTCGCGAAGCCCGCTCGCACGGCGAGCACGCTCACTTCGCAATCGAGCAGTCTTTGAGGTCGACGCCGAGGCTCGTCTCGCCTGCGCCGCTCACCATCTCGTCGACCTCGATCGTTCCGCTGACCGTCATCGGCGTGTACTGAACGACCTTCGCCGGCGCCGTCTTCACGTCGGCGAGGCGACACGTGAACGTGTTCTTCAAATCCGATTTCGCCGCGGTGATCGTGACGTTCGCGGATTCGACGCCGTTCGACGTCACGTTCGTCGTGTTCATGTAGAGACCTTTGACGGTCACCTTCGCCTTCGACCATTTCGATCGCGCCTTCTTCGCGCCGTCGAGCAGTTCGAGCACGCCGAGCGCTTTGCCGTCCGTCGGCGGTCCTGCGGCGTTCGGATCTTCGACTGGATCCTTCTGCACGCCGGCGGCTTTGAGGCAGTCGGCCCAGTTGAAGAGCGCTCCGCCCTTCGAGACCTTCATCGGGTCCATCGTCGAGCCGACGGTGCCGTCCGCTTGCTTGTCGATCTCGACGTAGAAGCAGTCGTCACCGGTCTTGACGCCCCAGAAATATTTCTTGTCGTCTTTGACGAGCGTCGCCTTCCCCATTTGTCCTTCGAGCTTCGCTTGCGCCGCGTCCCACTTGTCGAACGGACGCACGAGATCTTTCGATCCCATGATGCGCTCTCCGCTGAGCGCGCCGGTGAACGGCGGCGGCGGCGCCTTCGCGGAAGCCGAAGCACCCGTGGTGTTCGTCGAGGCGGTGTCGGTTTTGTTGCAGGCGAGAAGAAGGACGGCGAGAAGGACGCGTTTCATGCGACGTGTGTATAGTCCTTTCCCCCGATGCTCAAGTCGCTCTTCCTTCGCAAGGAGCACCACGAAACCGATGGCGAGCACGCGCTCACGCGAACGCTCACCGCGACGGACCTCACGCTCCTCGGCATCGGCGCGATCATCGGCGCGGGCCTCTTCTCGAGCATCAAAGAGATGATCGTCGGCCGCTTCGACACGGAAGGCCACGTGCTCATGCACGGCGCAGGCCCCGCCGTGATGCTCTCGTACGTGCTCACCGCGATCGCGTGCGGCTTCGCCGCGCTCTGCTACGCGGAGATCGCGGCGATGGTCCCCGCGTCGGGCAGCGCGTACTCGTATTCGTATGCCGCGTTTGGCGAGATCGTCGCGTGGATCATCGGTTGGGATTTGATCATCGAATACGCCATAGGCAACGTGTATGTCGCGCAGAGCTGGGGTGATTACTTCCAAACGTTCTTGCACGGTTTGACGGGCTGGACGCTCCCCGAAAAGCTCACGAAGGATTTCCAGACGGCGCACGGATTCGCGGTGAATTTGCCCGCTTTCGCGATCACGATGCTCCTCACGGTGCTGCTCTTCATCGGCATCAAAGAGAGCGCGCGGGCGAACGCGGTGATGGTGATCCTCAAGCTCGCGCTCGTCGCGATCTTCATCGTGCTCGGCGTGCGGACGATTCTGCACAAAGGCGAAAGCCACTGGACGCCGTTTGCGCCGAACGGCTTCAAAGGCATTTGGCAAGGCGCGGCGCTCGGCTTCTTCAGCTACATCGGCTTCGACGCGGTCTCGACGGCGGGCGAGGAGTGCAAAAACCCACAACGCGATTTGCCGCGCGGGCTCATCGCGTCGCTCATCATTTGCACTGTGCTCTACATCGCGACCGCCGCGACGCTCACGGGCGTCGTGCCGATTGGCGACATGACGACGAACGACCCGCTCGCCAAAGCGATGGAGTACATGGGCTATCGCAATTTCGCGACGGTGTTCGGCTTCGGCGCCGTCATCGCGATGACCGCGGTGCTCCTCGTTTTTCAGCTCGGTCAAACGCGCATCTTCATGGTCATGGCGCGCGACGGCCTCTTGCCACCCGTCTTCGCGCGCATCCACCCGCGTTTTCGCACGCCGCACGTGTCGACGTGGATCACGGGCATTGTCGTCGCGATCGGTTGTTCCATCCTCACGCCCGATCAAGCCATCGGTCTCACGAACATCGGAACGCTCTTCGCGTTCATCCTCGTGTCGCTCGGCGTCATCGTGTTGCGCGTGAGGCACCCCGACCGCCCGCGCCCGTTCAAGGTCCCGTTTTATCCCGTCACGCCGATCGTCTCCGCGCTCGCGTGCCTCGCGCTGATCTTCGGGCTCGAGATTTCGAACTGGCTACGCCTCTTCGTGTGGCTCGCGATCGGGCTCGTGGTTTATTTCTCTTACGGATATCACCATAGTGTCTTGCGCCGGGCTCAATAAGTCGGTCTTGTTCGTTGCGCTCGTCGCATGTCGCCCCGACGTGCCACACCCTGTCGCGCCGCCGGCGAACGCAAGGAGCGCGCCCGCGGACGTGCCCGTGATCGACGAGCTCGCGTATTACGACGCGCTCGTCGCGCGACGTCCGGATGTGCTCTCGTCGGACTGTTATCGCGCGCTCGTCCTCAAACCGAAGTATCGCGAGCGTCTCCTCGCGGGCGAAACCTTCGACGCGATCCGCGACGCGACGTACACGTCCGAGCAGCGCGCGTTCGACACGCAATGGACGCGCGCGCTGCAATCCGCCGAGAGCGCATATTGCGCGGACCACGGCGATCCCGGGGGGTGCGTCGCGATATGCAAACAAGCGTGCGACGCGTGCGCGCCCGCCGTGGAGCGCGCCGCGCGGGACACCGTCGGCTTTTGGCCGAGCGGATATCCACTCTGCGATTTCGTCGGGTATCAAGTCGGCCCGCGCGCGCGTCCGACGGGAAAAATCCTCGACTGGAAAGTGTTCTTCGAGATCAAAGACGAAGCGCTCGCGTCGTTCGACGCCGAGACCTACTTCCGATTCACGCGCGCGCTCGAGCGCGCCGGATTTCACGGCGATTCGAAGATCTTCATGCACGTAGGCGGCGTCCGTTATCAATACAACGGCATCATCATTCACTCGCAGAGCATGGACGACGCGCGCATCGCGGAGCGCGTCGGCACGGAGACGCTCCACGATTTCATCGCGGCGCGCGCGCGCGGTCTCGATCTCGCCACGTCGAAGAGCCCGGACGGCGAGCTCGACTGGCATCACTACCTTTGCGCACAAGGCAAGGCCGACATTCCGTCCGAGGGTCTCGCTTACGTGCGTGAGCGTCAGTAGGAACTACCGACGATGGCCGCACGTTGCACCGCGCGTGCCGGGGCGTCGTTATTTCAAACGACCATCGAGCGACACCGCGGCGCACGCGAGCATCGACGCTTCGCGGAGGAGCTGCAGCGTCTCGAAGCGATCGTCGCAATCGGGGACTTGCTCGAGGACGATGTTCGCGAAGTGCTTCGCCGCCGCGTGAATCGCCTCGTACTTGGCGAGCTTCTCGGGCGTCGCGTGGTGATGGGAGAAGACGTAGTCGGGGTCGAACGGATCGTGTGCCATGCCTCTACGAATATCACTGCTTCAGTCGCGCGAGCGTGTTCGCGATCGTCCGCTGGACGTGGTCTTGGCCGATTGATCGCAAGAACTCGCCATACTCTTCGAGGCGCGCGCGGAGGTCGTCGTCGGTGACCGCGATCGCGCCGTCGACGATCTCGACGTTCGCCGCGTCTTCCTTCGTGAGATCGAAGTTGATGAACCCGAGGCATCGCGACGATCCGCAGCGGCACGGATCGCGGCGCGCGGATTCGGTCGTCACCCAGCCGTAGAAGATGGTGATCTCGTCGCCGGGCGCGATGGGGCGCGTGCATTGGATGCGACCGTCGCCGCTCGCGATGAGCACCGCGTTCGGCTCGCAGCTGTGGTTGCAAAGCCAACCGCCGGGGACGCTCGTGTCGGGGATGATGACCTCGTCGCCGGAGAGGAGCGTGAGCTTCGACATCGATTCGGCTTCGGCTTCGGGATGATCGACGGCGATGCGCCGCTGCTTCGGCGCGTACGCGACGACCGTTTCGCCCGGTGAAAACCGCCGCCGCGCGAAGACGCCGCGGCCTTCAATCTCGCTCGCGCGAAATGCGACTGGCGACAAAGAGAACATCTTCTTCGCGCGCTCTTTGGGCATGCTCGCTGCCATGCTACGACCAATGCGGACGATGCGCGCTCGCCCTTTGCTTGGTTGTCTGTTCGCGTTGGTGTTTCCGATCGCAGGCGGTGAGACCGCGTGCTCGTCGTCGACGAACGTACACGGCGTGTTCATCGCGCCCGTCTCGCTCGATCAACTGACGGAAGATCACTTCTTCGATCATCCGTTCCCGAGCGACATCCGCCGCGACCCCGACGGCAAGGTTCACCTCGGCGACATGCTCAACCCGACGCTGAACCTCATCGTGCAGCAATACGAGGACTCGACGAAGGGGCTCCTCGACGGATTTTCTCCCGCGGCCGCCGCGTATTTTCTCTTCGATGGCGATCTCGACGCGTCGACGTTTCCGCAATCGCCGCCGGATGCGCTCCTCGCGACGTCGAGCATCCAGCTCATCGATGTCGATCCGGCGTCGCCCGAGCACGGCCAGCGAAAGCTCGTCGAGTGGTACTTCCGAAATTCCGAGGGCGGAATGTATTGGATGCCGCACACGCTCGCGATCGCGCCCGCGCACGGTTATCCGCTTCGCCCGAAGACGCGTTACGCGCTCGTCGCGACGCGCGCGCTGCGTTCGTTCGACGGCGGCATGGTGTTCCCGAGCCGCGACTTGCTCGAGGTGCTCGATCTCTTGCCGGTCGAATCGCACGCCCAAGCGACGCACGATGCGTTCGCGCCCGCGGTGACCGAAGTCGTCAACGCGGGCGTCGCCAAAGATCAGATCGTGCAGCTGACGGTCTTCACGACGAACGATCCGACGGCCGAGCTCTTCCAAGTCGTCGACTCGGAGAAAAAGAATTTCCCCGCGCCGACGATCGATCCCGAGTCGTGGAAGTTCTACGGGACGACGACCAGCGCAGACATCTACGAAGGCATCTACGGGCCCGCGCCGAATTACCAAGCGGGCGTCATTCCCTTCAAGAACCCGGGCGACGGCGGCGGGTTCGTGTTCGACGCGAATGGCGACGTCGTCTTGCAGAGCACGTTCGACATGCGCTTCTCGCTCGTCGTGCCGCGCGCGAAGAATTGCCCGATGCCCGCGAACGGTTATCCGCTCGCGCTCTACGCGCATGGCACGGGCGGCAGCTACGAATCCGTGTTCCTCGAGACGGGTGGGTTCGGCACGACGCTCCCGCTCCAATGCGTCGCGACGATGGGCGTCGATCAGATTTTCCACGGCGCGCGTCCGGGCGCGCCGCCCGCGAACGATCCGAACTACGAGAACGACGTCGACCTACTCTTCTTCAACCTCGTGAATCCGGTCGCCGCGCGCACCAACGGGCGACAAGGCGCGGTCGACGTCGTGCAGCAAGCGCGACTCTTCAGCGAATCGCACGCGAAGGTCCCCGCGTTCATCTCGCGCACGGGCGCGGACATCACCTTCGACGCGTCGAAGCTCATGTTCGTAGGCCACTCGCAAGGCGGCGTGAACGGCCCGCTCTTTCTCGCGTCGGACGATCAAACGCGCGGCGGCGTGCTCTCCGGAACGGGCGCGATGATCACGATTGCGCTGCTCGAGAAGACGAAGCCCACGCCGTCGGTCGCGGGCGCGGTGCGCACACTGCTTGGTTTGAACAACAGCGCATACGACGACGAGCTCAATCTCTTTCATCCCATCATCAACTTGGCGCAGACGATCGTCGATACGACCGATCCGCTCCACTACATGGGATACATCATCAACAATCCACGCCACGGCGTTCACAAGAGCATTTACCAAACCGAAGGCGTCAATCCGGACGGGACGGGCGACAGCTACGCGCCGCCGCACGGAATCGAGATCGCGTCGGTCGCGCTCGGCGTTCCGCGCGAGCTGCCCGGCGAGATCGTGATCCCGCAAGACGCGTGGGGCGGCATCATGGACATCACCATTCCGCCCGAGGGCCTCGCGGGAAATCTCGCAAACGGTTTGGCGAGCGGCGTCCTCGGACAATTCCCGCCCGCGCCGGGCAGCGATGGGCACTTCGTGGTGTTCGACGATGCGCCGTGTCGGAAGCAAGCCGCGACATTCATCGCGAACCTCGCAGCGGACCCGAAGGGGAAAGTGCCGCCGATCGTTAACTGAGGCGGAAACGGAGATGGTCGGGTCCTGATGATTACTTGTCAGTGAACGCGACTTCCGTGACGTTCATTTGGGTGTGACTTTCAAAATCGCGTAGCTGGTCGTCCAATAGGCGCTCTTCGCATCGACCGCGATGGCATGGCCGCCCGGGCTGTCCGCGACGCTCGAGCTCGCGAGCACCCGACGCGATGACCTTCAGGCGTTACTCGGATGGACGACCTGCGCCATATCGTACGTGCCGTGGCCACTCGAGCGTCGCGTGATGCACCTGCGCCGCGAAGCTCGCGTAGGCGCTCGGGTTGTGAACTTGAAGCAGCGGAGGGACCGCCGAGAAGCTGGGCTCGTCCCACTCGGAGACGTGAATCTCCGGCTCGCCAGAGCGCGCATCGAAGACGTGCACGCACTCGTGAACGATCATCGCCGCGCGGCACAAAGGCCCGAAGGTGTCGAACGTGTCGCTAAAGTAGACGTGACCGTCACGAAAGAAAGCAGGATGCATCTTGCTGTCGTTCGTGCGTCGAAAAATCCGCGTGCTCGCGCTCAGCACACCCGCGATTGCCTCGAAGTGGTCGGTGATGGAGGAAAGCAGCGCGGGCACCTCGTGCGGCGCGGCGTGCTCCAAGACGTAGTGAGAGCCCGCTTCTGACGCTGCGACGGCTCGGTCACGCCTTCAACGTCTCCTTCGCCAACAAATCCGCGACCGCCCTCACGCGCGGAACCTCCAGCGAGCTCTTCGCGCACACGATCCACAGACCACCCCGAATTGGCGGAAGCGCAACCGGCACTTCGACCAAACCCAACTCGCGCGAGAATCTGTGCTGCACGCGGCCGAGGAAAATCGCGCCGAGGCCCTCGCGCGCCGCTTTGACCTGCACGATGAAATCGTCGCTCGCGAACGACGGGCGAAACCCCGGGATCATCTTCGCGAGCTCGGGATTCGGCGACAAGTGATCGAACGGAGGCGCCCACGCGATCCAATCCACGTCCGCGGGCCTGCACTTTTTCGGGAGTGACGCGACGTACGACTTCGACGCGTACGCCGCGACGTCGAAGCGCGTGTGCGCGACCGTCACGAGATCGCGCTGCGTCGGCTCCTGCATGCGAAGCGCGAGGTCCGCTTCGCGACGTGCGAGATCGAGATAGTGAACCGTCGACAAAACTTCGAGCGTGATCTCGGGCAATTTCTTTTTGCAGTGCGCGGCGAACGGCGCGACGAAATCGTATGCGAGCCCCGGCGGCGCCGTGACGCGCACGACGCCGCGCGGCTCGGTCTCCGCGCCCTCCGCGACGCGCTCCGCTTCGACGGACCACTCCGCCATGTGGCGCGCGGGCTCGAGCATGCGCTCGCCGAAGCTCGTGAGCGTCGCGCCGCTCTTGCCTCGAACGAAGAGCATCTCGCCGAGCTTCGACTCGAGATCCAAAATGCGCCGGCTCGCCGTGGGCTGCGTGAGACCGAGCTTGTGCGCGCCCGCCGTGAGGCTCCCGCCATCGGCGACCGCGAGAAACAGCTGTACGTCGTTCCAGTCGACATGCATAAATGAATGATAGCATGCGAATTTGGCGAATCGACATACGTTCGCTGCATGACGCATCTTGAGCGACATGAAACGCACCCACTACGTCCTCATCGGTCTCGGAGTCCTCTCGCTCGCCATCGCCGGTCGCGCCGCGGCCGGATTTCGGCCCACCGAGCACGCGACGGAGCCTTCGCCGCTCGGAACGGCGAGCTCGGAAGAAGCGCTCGAAGCGGTCGTCGATCAACCCGGGCCCATCACCGTCGAGACGGTCATCGGCGCGGATTGGGAAGTGCCGCTCTCGGGCCTCGTCAACTTGAACAACCCGAAGGCCGCCGCGCTGAAAGATCACGACGAGCCGATCATCGTCGCGTTCCACGCGATTCGTCACCCGACGCGCGGGCTCTTCTTGATCGACACCGGAATCGAGCGCGCGATTCGCGACGACTTCAAGCACTCGGCCGTCGGGAGCGGCGCAGTCGTCAGTCGAGTGATGCATGTGGAGAAGATGAAGGTGCGCACCGACACGGCGACTTGGCTCTCGCAGCAGCACGACGCGCCCGCCGGCGTGTTCCTCACGCACCTCCATCTCGATCACGTCTCGGGCATGCGCGACGTGCCGAGCGGAACGCCCGTCTACGTCGGGCCCGGCGAAGCGCAGGAGAAGACCGCGCTCAATTACTTCGTCACGGGCGTGACCGATGCGGCGCTCGAAGGGAAGGGCACGCTGCGCGAGTGGCAGTTCAAGAGCGACGGCGTCCTCGACGTCTTCGGCGACGGATCATTCTTCGCGATCTGGGTGCCCGGTCATACCGCTGGTAGTACCGCGTTCGTCGCGCGCACGCCGAGCGGGCCCGTGCTCTTCACGGGCGACGCGTGTCACACCGCGTGGGGCTGGAAGAACGGCGTCGAGCCGGGCTCGTTCTCGGAGGATCGCCCGAAGAGCCAAGAGAGCCTCGCGCGCTTGGAGAAGCTCGTGGAGCGCCATCCGCGCATCGACGTGCGACCTGGGCACCAGCTTCTCGGAAAGTCGGAATGATCTCGCAAGAGCCGACGTAAAACGAAGCGTGTACCGGACGGGAGAATGGCGCGAAGAGCTCGGCGTGCGGTCGGGGCCGTACACCGGCGGTGCGGTCCTCGTTCGATGGGATCGCATCCCGCTCGCCGTCCGCGCGAAGCTTCGCGACGCACGGCCGATCACCGCGGAGCGCGCGTCCGTGCGACCGTGGATTCTCTTCGCGATCGCCTGCGCTTCGGGCTTCGCGCTCGTGCTCACGAGCGGAACGGGATTTGGGCAGCTCGGCGATCCGCTGATCGTCTCGCCGCCGCGCATCGCGGTGTTCTACGCGCTTTTTCTCGCGGGCATCGTCGTGCCGACGTGGCTGCTCGTACACCGGATGTTTTCGCGCGTGCGTTGGCTTTCGCATCGCCGTTTCGTCTTGCCGCTCGATGCCGTCGAAGCGCGCGATGAAGGGCTCGTCGTTCGTCCGTTCGGCGACGCGCGCGACGTCGTGTTCGCCGAGTCGTCGATGCGCATTCAATACGCGGATGGCTCCACCTTCGACATCGAAGTGCCTCGCAACGCGACGAACGTGAAGCGCGCGATGCACGACGCACAAGACGCGCTGGTGCGTGCGACGACGCCCGCCGTCGAAAGCGATCCCTTCGCGCCCTTGCGTGACGCGCACGGTTTCGTGCGGCCCGAGCGTCTGCGTCGTGGGAGCGTCTCGACGCGTGCGAGGCGCGCGCTTTCCGTGCCCATCCTTCTCGCGGTCGCGTGCGCCGCCGTCGCGCTGCCGATCGTTCGTCTGCGCGATCTCATGAGCGACGATGCGGCCTTCATGGTCGCGTGGAGGAGCAATGGTGCCGCCGATTACGAGGCGTACCTCGCGCATGCGCTCGTCCACCGCGACGCCGTGCGCGAGACGTTCTTGCCTCGCGCCAAGCTCGATCAAGCCGAGCGGAGGCACGACGTGTGGGCCCTCGAGCAGTACCTCCGCGAACATCCACATTCGCGTTTCGATTTCGAAGCGCGGAACGCGCTCGATGCCACGTACGCGAGCGACGTGGACAGCATCGTGACGTTCGACGAGCTCGATGGCTACCTCGACGCGCATCCCGACGCGAGACCGCTTCGGCGCCGAGGCGTGGAGCATGTCGCCGCGAGCGCGCGCGGACGCATCACCGCGCAAGTCGAGAACGCCGCGGTTCGCGCGGTGCTCCTCGGTGTGGTCGACGAGGCCGAGCGCACCGGCAGCGCCGTTCCCGTTCGCGCAGTCGTCTACGGCGTGAATCAGGTCGATGCGTACGACGCGCAGTCGTCTCTGCTCGAGCTCGTCGGCGTCACCACGCCGTCGACGGACGCGTCCGACCTGACCTTTTGGATCAACGGCTCGCCTACGACGGTCGGCGCTCAGCTCGCGAGACGATCCACGTTGCTCGCGTTTTGGCGCGTGGAGCGCGACGAACGCAAGCTCGGCTCGGTCTTCACCGATGCGCTGCTGCGATCGGCCGGTACGGCGGTCGAATCCAAATACGTTCCGCCCATGCCGACGTACTGATCGACCGCGTAACACGACCGTAACGGCGAGATTGGGGTTCATTGACACGATTGTGTCCGAACGACTCACTGGACGTTCGGCAAGCGCGCGAATTTCGGATGATGCGACCGGTATGCGTCATGCACTTCCTTCCTGAAGACACGCGAGGCGCTCATGAGCTCAACACTCACTGTTGTCGGTAACGCGGACACGGGAAAACGCGCTCACACGGAGCATCTACGTCAGCTCGGCCTGGTCGCAGCAGGCGTCGCGCACGATCTCAGGAACATCATCAATGGGATGTCCCTTCGTCTCGAGTATCTCGAGCGGCACGCGCAGCTGAGCGCCGACGACGTCGCCATCGTTGCGACGCTCAGGCGCGAGGTCGCTTTTGGCGTGGGCATTCTCGAGCGATTGTGCGACTTCGCGCGACCGAGCACGAACGACATTCGCGCGGCCGAGCTCGGACCGCTTGCTCACGAAGCGTGCGAGCTGTCGAAGATGCGGCTTACGTCGGCGCGCGCGGTCGTCGCCATCTCGGAGGCGCACAGCCCGGCGCCTCCGGTCTTCGTACGCAGCGCGGACGTGCTGTCCGCGACGCTCAACTTGATCATCAACGCCATCGACGCGATCTCGGAGAAGGGCGAGGTCGTCGTGCAAACGGGCGGCACGCGCGACGGCGGTTGGATTCAAGTGTCGGACACCGGACCGGGAATTCCCGCGCGCGTGCGAGAACACCTCTTCGAACCGGTCCTCACGACGAAGGGACGGAAGGGATGCGGTCTTGGCCTCAGCCAAGTGGCGACGTGCGTGCGCGAGCACCAAGGGAAAGTCTTCGTCGACACGCGTCCCAAGCACGGCACGGTCATCAGGCTGTGGTTCCCAGTCAACTCCGCCGCGTGAAGCGCGGCGCGGTGCTCGACGTCGCGTAGCGTGTCTCGTAGAGTCGGCGAAGGTGAGCCACGTCAAAGTCACCCGCTGTCGCTCGTGTGGCGCGCCGAAGCGCAAGGCGTCGGCGACGGCGTATGTCTATTGCGACTTCTGCGCGACGTTCACCGATTTCGATTTGCAGAAGGTGCTGGCAGCGGACGCGGCGGAGACGAACCGCGCGATGCAGGACCTCGCAGCGCGCTTCGCTCCCGAGATCGAGGCCGCGCGCGTCGCGAAGAATTTCGACGGGCTCGTCGCCGCCCACACGCGCTACTACGAAGCGTATACGCGCTTCGCGAAGAGCCAGCTGTCGCCGCGCATCGGCGACGCCGCGTACCGCGCGGAGTGGATTCGCTATGCCGCGACGTGCGATGCGAAGAACGCCCTCGATCCTCAGAACCACGAGAACACGGAGGCTCTCAACGCGACGCTCGGCGACCTTCACTGGACGCTCGACGGCAAGCACCCCGTCTACCACCTCGAATCGTTCGCACCGATGCTCGAGGCGTTCATGCGCGGCGTCCGTCGCGGCGTCGCGCTTGCGCGAGAAGCGCCGGTGGTGCGACATCCCGACGGCGCGACCGACGAGCTCCTCGGGAAGATCGCGTGCTCGACCGTCGCGCAGGGTTGGCTTCCGTATTTGAACGACGAAGGCCAGAAGCTCCTGCTCGATCGCACGGGTCACGCGGGGACCTACGTCGACGTCGAGGACACGCCGCTCGAGCGCCGCTCGTGCGACGGTTGCGGCGCACCGCTCGACGTCTGCGCCGGAGCTGCGCGCGTCTTGTGCGAGCACTGCGGCAAGCTTCACGAGATCGGCGGCGCGAGCGTCCATTGCCCCGACTGCGGCGCTTCGGTCGCGCTCGTCGCGAACACGCCCACCGCAACGTGTCCGTACTGTCGCTTCGAGCTCAACGAGGTTCGCGCCTTCGAGTTCGGGCAGAGCTCTTAGCTACGACGGATCGATGTCGAGCAGGTTGTCCTGCACCGCGGCGGCGGCGTCCGCGCGCAGCGCCTCGTAGCTCGCGATGTTCGGGACGAAGAGACCTTCCGCGCCGAAGACGTCGCCGAGAAGCTCCGCACCGCGTACGTCTTTTGTCAGCGCGAGGAGCGCGCCCTTGACGCGGTCGCGGACGGCGGCGTCGAGACCTTGGCGCGCGGCGATGACGTCGGGAGGGATTTCGCCGAACGTCGCGAAGATGCGTAGCCGCTGTTCGAGGTCGGGTCTGTCGAGCCAAGGTCCTCCGACGATTGCGCCGTTCGGCGCGAGCCGTACGAACGTCGCGCCGAAGTCCGCGGCGCTGTCGGCGACGGCTTGCACGACCGCCGCGTGGGATCCGTAGAAGCGCTGCGACGCAAACGCCGACTTCACGTCGAGACCCGCTTTGGCGAGCTCGATCCGCGGGACGACGAAGCCCGCGGCGCTGTATCGATCGACCCATGCTGCGCGCTTGCCGACGAGCGTCGAGAGCTCGCCGATGGCGGAGCCGGCGCCGACGACGATGGCACCGTGGTAGTGCGTGCCGCCGCGTTGCGGGCTCGCGAGCGGCACGACCGACTCGTTGCGCAGAAGCGCGATGAACGGGATCGGCGAGACCCAAGCGAGATCGAGCTCGCCCTTGTGAACGCGCTGCGCGACGCCCTCGTAGCTCGGGAGCACATCGACGGCGATCTTCGCGCCGGCGTGCATGCCGACGAGCGCCATGAGCTCGGTCATCTTGCGCGCGGCTTCTTCGCTGGCCTCAGGAGCCGCGTATCCGAAGGTGAGTTCCATGCGTTCGCCATCGTACAGCCGGCGCATTGCGACCGTCACGCCGAAGTGAGGGAACGCTCAGTTGGGCGGGCGCCCGGTCGTTTGCGTCGCTTCGGGGAGCCAGCGGATCGCGTCGACGAGCACCGCCGAATCGCGCAAGCCATCGAAGACGTCGAACACCGCGATGCGGATTTGGATCGAGTCGCCGGGCGTGACGGGGAACGACGTCGTGATCCAACCGGTGCCGCCGCCGTAGAGATACGTGTGCGTTCCGTCGAACGACTTCGCGGTGCCGTCGTACGGCGCGACCGATGCGCCGTCGTAGTACGTGCCTTTGAGCGAGCCGAACACGTTTTGATTCGGATCGCCCGCGACGTTCACGCACGCGGCGAGCGCATTGCTTTTGTCGGCCGACAAACCGCTCGGGCCCGGCGGCGGCGGACACAATTGGAAGAGCCCGCTGTTCACGGTGATTCCATTTCCGTTCGCGAGCTTCGCGACGTCGTCGCCGTGGAAATCCTTGCTCGACACGAGAACGAGGAACGCGTCGTTCAGCGCGCCGCCCCAATATTGATTGAACTCCGTCGAGAAGAACGAATAGTCGATCGCGATCGCATGCGCGTTCGATGGCGCGCGCACCCACACGGTGAGCTCCGCCCAGTCTTCGACGTTCACGCCGCCCGCGGGTGCGCCGTTCGAGAGGATCTCGCAATCGGCGGTCGTCAGCGGAATGTCCGAGCATGCGTTGTCGAGTTGAAAGCCGGCCGGATCGAGCGGCGGATCATTTCGCGGATCGGCCGTGTTCCAGATTCCGCTCGCGAGGCCGATCATCGTCTTGCCGCGGCGTGGTGCGTTGTCGCCGAAGCTCGAGACGATGTTCACTTGCGACGGGCGCGTTCCGCTCGTCCAGATCGTTTGACCGCCATAGCCTTGGACCTCGCCCCACGCCGCTTGGAGGAGCGGGTCGTAGTGCGGCTGCGCGCAGAGATCGATGGCGCGCGCGAAGTCGGTGGGCGAGCCCGGCGCGGTTTGCGGAACGGTCTCGCAGCTCGTCACGGCGTTGTCGATCGTGCCGTCGCAATCGTCGTCGACGCCGTTATTCGGGAAGTCGTACGCGTTCGGGTTCACGTTCGGATCGTGATCGTTGCAGTCTTCGGTGCTCGAGAAGCCGTCACCGTCGCAGTCGGTGGGCGTGAGGCATTTGTCGAACGGCCCGCCATCGCCGCCGAAGTGATTCGCCTGACACGCGACGACGACAATCGGCGCGAGGAAAATCACTCTGGTGCGCATCTGATAGCGGGTTCCTCGCGCGACCAGGCTTGGTCGCGCGATGTGACTAGTTCGAAGGTTGCACGCTGCCGGTTGCGCCCGTCGGGCCGGATTGCGCCGACGTCGAGCCGTTCGTTCCGCCGCCGCCGGGTTGGCCGCCCGATCCGTTCGCGCACTGGAGCGCCGTCGTCGTCGGGGACGTACCCTTGTAGATTACACATATCGACGGGCCACCCGCGCCGCCCGCGCCGCCGCCGCCGTTTCCGCCGCCGCCGCCGGATCCACCGGATGCGCCGGTGCCGCCGGGGTGATCGCCGCTGTTCGTTGGCGCGCCCGCGGATCCGCCGCCCGCGCCGCTTCCACCGCCACCGCCGTTTCCGCCGGTGCCGCCGTGGCCGCCGTTCTGCGTCGTGATCTTCGATTGGTCGACCGTGAGCGAGGTCGAGATCGCGACGATGCCGAAGCTTCCGCCTCCGCCGCGTCCGCCCGAAGCGGGGCTACCGCCGCATCCGCCGCCGCCGCCGCCGCCACCGGCGCCGCTCGTCGAATCGCAACACGACGTGTTCAAGAATCCGCATCCGTGTTGCGTGCCGCCGCCGCTTCCACCGCCGCCGCCGCCGCCGCCGGGATAACCCGACGTGAGGCCGCCGCCGCCCGCGCTCGGAAGATAATTTCCGGAGCCGTCGAACGATCCGATCGCGGTGCTCGCGCTTCCATTCGCGCCGGGGTTGCCTTGTCCGCCGCCTTGCGTGATGGGCGGAGCGGGTCCGCCGTTGGTCGCGCTGATCGTGTTGCACGAGCCCGCGCTTCCGCCGCTTCCGAGCGGGCCACCCGTTCCACCATTGACGACCTGCGTGCCCGCGACGCCCGAGTTTCCGCCGGTGAGACCGTTCACGCCGTCTCCGCCGTTGCCGCCGGTTGCGCCGCACGACGAAGAGCCGCTGCCGCCGTGCGTTCCGTTGACGCCGTTTCCGCCGACGCCACCGCCCGCGCCCGTCGATCCGTTGCCGCCGCCGTTGCCCGTCGAGCCGACGCCCGGCGTGATCGTGCAGCCGGCGATGGTGAATCCGCCGCTGTCGCTGACGAGAAGAACGCCGATGCTCGACTTGCCATCGCCGAGTAGCGTGACGCCCGACGCGTCTTGCGCGGTGATCGTCAAGAGCTGGAGCGTCGTCGCTTGCGCGAAGCTCGATGCAGTGACCGCGACCGCCGCGTTGCTCGCGATCGTGGTCACGTTCGTCGTCGCGCGCGACCAGCCGTTCGCGGCGTCGTATCCGCCGTAGAGGCTGATGCCGTCGACCATGGTGATCGTCTCGGCGTACGTGCCCTTCGAGATGTAGACGTCGTGCTTCTGCGCGGTGGACGCAGCGCCGATGCCCGCGACGATCGTGAGCTTCGGCTTCGCCATCGTGCCGGGGTTGTTGTCGTTGCCGCTCAGCGTGTCGACGAAGATGGCGTCCGTGACCGTGCCGTCGATGCCGTCGCAGTTCGCGTCGAGGAACTGCAGATCGGGGCGATCGCTCGGGCTCGTGATCTTGCAGTCGCAGCCGTTCGACGTCGCGGGCGGAGGAACCTCGAGGTCGCCGTTCAAATCGGCGAAGCCCGGGTCGCACGCCCACGAGCACGTCGCGCCCGCGTCACCCCCGGCGTTGCACGTCGTCGCGGCGTTCGGACGATCCGGACAAGGCGGCGGCGCTTGGATGCAGTAGAGCTTTTGCGGATCGCAGCTCCAGAGGCCGGCGCACGCGCTCGTGTCGAGTCGATCGCACTCGGTGCCGCCTTGCGTGCACGGGAGCTTGTCGACGCAGTTGTGGAGCGGATCGCAGTATTGAGCGTTCGCGCAGTTCTTGTCGTCCGCGGTGTGGACGCATTTGTTGTCGGTGCTCGAGCAGCTGTCGTCGGTGCACGCGACGCCGTCGTCGCAGTTCATCGGCTTGCCCGTCGGCTCGCAGAACCCGCCGACGCACGCTTGGCCGTTCGAGTCTTGGCAGAGATTCGGCGCGGTGCAGTCGTCGTTGTGGACGCACGGTTTGCCCTGCGGCGGCGGCCCGGCTTCGATGACGTCGACGCCGCCGTCACCGGGCGTGAAGTTCGTGCCCTCCGTCGCGCACGCGACGACGACGATGACGAGACCACCAATGAAGCAAGCCGCCCGCATGTTGCGCATGACTGATATTCCCTGCGAAAATCCCGAGACGCATTGTACTACGAATCGATGAGCCACGCCCTTTCGAACCTGTCGATCGAGACGTCATCCAAGCCAGGAACCTCGCGCGAGCTCGTGCTCGGCATCGCGAGCTCGGGAATGAACGTCGTCGCGGTCGGCGTCTACGACCTCGAGTCGCTGACGGCGGAGTGACCGTGAAGCGCGCAGTGTGCATCGTCGTCGTCGCGTGTGCGTGCTCGCGCACGCCGGCATCGACGTGGATCGACATCGATGCCGGCGCGGCGAACGTGAAGGACGCCGTCGCGGCCGAAGCGCGAAGTGCGCGCGCTCACGGGCTCGTCCCCGTCCTCTACTTGAGCGCGAGCTACACGACGGCGAGCGCGTCGTTCGAAAGAATGCGCGCGACGCGCGACATGGAAGATGCGCTCGCCGGGATCGCGCTCATTCGTGTCGAGCCTCCGCTCGACGGCGGTGCTTACGCCGCGTTGCAACGAGGGTACTGGCACTCGTTTCATCCCGTCGACACGAACGGCGAGCCGACCGGACCGGCGCTCGATCCCGGAACGAAAGACGGACCATGCGCGGACGGCGTCGCCGCTTCGTGCGCGGCGTGGATTCGCCCATTCATGCGCTCGCTCCGCTAGCTCGGCGGGCGTTTCGGAGTCTACGAAGGTAACACGAAGGCCGAGCGGCCTTCTTTCACGCCGAGCGCTTCGTCCGCGAGCTCTTCGTAGCTCATCGCCGCGGCGCGACGCTCTTCGTCTTGCGAGTAGAGGACGCGCATGAAATCGCCAACGCCGACGATACGGCCGATTGCAGGCCCGAGCACCGCACCGATGCGCGGATCGTTGTAGCCGTCTTGGAGCGTGCGCATGAAGGCGCCGAACCACGTGTTCATCGTCGCGGGTTTCGCACCGAGGAGCTGCAATCGCTTGAACGCCTCGCGCATGCGCACGCCCGATGGATCGATGTGCTTCATCGGTTGGAAGAACACGTCGCGAAAAAACGGTTGCCCGTAACGCAGCATGCTCACGAACGTCCACGCGGCGCGCGCGTGATCGCGCGCACGCTTCTTCGTACGCGCAGCTTTGCGCGCGGTCCACTCGGGCGACGAGTAATAACCGACCATGTAGTAATCGATCGCGATGTGCCGAGACTCGTCGCGGTTGATGAGCCTCATCGCCCGAGCGCTTGCGTCGTCGTCGACGTAGTCGTTGATCGAACGGAGCAGCGCGATGTCCAAATGAGCTCGCCCGCGGTGATGTACGTGTTCGCGACGTCGTCCTCGAGCTCGGTGACGGCCGTCGTGAAGTGATCGAAGAAGCGCGTGAGCGCGCGGCTCGGGCGATAGACGCGCAAGCTCCGGCGGTCGTAGTGGTCCGCGAGCATCTGCGCCATCTGCGCGTGGCGCACTTCGTCGACGACGAACGTCTCGAAGATCGCGCGGAGCGTGTCGTCGTCCGTGCGCCTGGCTTGCTCGCGAAAGAGCGCACCCGCGAGACGCTCGATGACGGCCATGTCCGTGAAGAGCTGGCACACCGCGATCTCGTCTTCTTCAGAAAGCGCGCGCGGCGGCTTGGAGAGATCGATGTCGTGCACCGACCACTGATCGCGGCGGCAGCGCTCGAGCATGCGTGTCAGGTCCATCGCTTCTCGTACACGTTATCGCACCAATCGTTTTGGAGCTCTTCGATGAGCACGAATCCGTTCTTCTCGTAGAGCTTGCGCGCGCCTACGAACTTGCGCGACGAGTCGAGCCAGATGCGCGTGTATCCCGCGGCTCGCGCGAAGGACTCGGCGTGCGCGTAGAGCGCAGCGCCAATGCCGCGACCGCGCATCGACGAATTCACGTAGAGGCGTTTGAGCTCGCACGTCGCGTCGTCTTTGGGGCGGATCGCGATCGTGCCGCAAATGGCGTCGTCTTCTTCAGCGACCCAGAACCCCGCGCGCGGACCCGCGTAGCTGGTTTGGATGTTTTCGAGATCTTGGCGCGCGTGACCGACGTTCGCGCCAAAACCGAACTCGCGCAAAACCGTTTCGACGAGCGAGGCGACCGCGTCGAAGTCCTTACTGTCATAAGCGCGAATGATCATTCGATGAGCCCCTCGAGTAGGCCGCCGCGGACGGCGAGCGATTCGATTCGTCTCGTGACCGCGGGATCTTCTTCGAGCGCAGGAGCGTGTCCGGGTTTCACGCGCGCGTCGATCACGATCGATCCCGTGCATCCCCACGCTTTGTCGGCGGTGAATGCGCCGATTCCGTGAACGTCGCGCGCGGGATCCGATCGCGTGAACGTGACCCAAACGAAGGTCGCGATCGAGCGCGCGGTGAATTCTTCGTCGTCGGCGAGGACGACGAGCGGGAACCCGTCGATGGCGTTCTTCTCGTATGCGGCGCAAAAGCGCTCGGCAGATCCCCGCTCGAATGGGGGCGCGCGAACGACGAGCACACCCGGCATCGCGACGCGCGCGCCGCCGAATCCGTGCGGAGACGAGACCGCGGGGACCTCGGTTGCGAGCGCTCGCTTCTTCTCGCCGCACGCGGCCATGACGACCTTCGAGCCTTCGTTGAGCGCGGTGCCGGAGTAGTCGAGCGTGTCGATCGTCGTGTGCGTTTGAAAATGCAAATCGCGCGATGGATCGATGCGCTCGAGCAGGTACCCGAAGACCGCTCGCACGTCGCGTACGTCGAGTCGCCCATCTCCATCGACGATGAGGACGTACTTCGCGAGAGAAAGCTGACCTTGCCCCAAGATCGCGTTGGCCTGCGTCAAGAGCTCCATCGGCTTGGAGGTCTTTCGATAAGGCGCATATCGCTCGCTCCCGATCGCGAGCAAGAGCGGATGAACGCCCGCCTCGTCGACGGCGTTCACGTCGCGCACGCCGGGGATCACGCTCGCGAGCGTCTTGCCGAAGAGCTCGTGCACGATCTCGCCGAACGTCGTGTCCTCTTGCGGCGGACGCCCGACGACGGTGAACGGCCATATCGCATCAGCGCGATGCGCGACCGACCGAATGCGCATCAGCGGAAATGGATGTTTCTCGGAATAGTAACCAAGGTGATCGCCAAACGGACCTTCGGGCTTCGTCGTGCCGTCGACTTCGCCGCGAATGACGAAGTCTGCATCGGCGTGAACGTGCGGCGTGTCTTTGATCCAGCGTAGGGCGCGACCGGCAAGGACGCCGGCAAAGAGGACCTCGGGCATGCCCTCGGGGAGCGGGAGCATCGCGGCGAACGTCATCGCGGGAGGTCCGCCGACGAACACGTTCACGCGCAGCGGCTCACCGCGCGCGAGCGCCGCCTTGTGATGCACGCCGATGCCTCGGTGAATCTGATAATGCAAACCGACTTCGCGATCACGGATGTACTCGTTTCCCGAGAGCTGGATTCGATACATTCCCAAATTGGATTTCGCGATGCCGGGCGCGTCGGGGTGCTCGGTGTAGACCTGGGGAAGCGTGATGAACGGACCACCGTCGCGCGGCCACGCGCGCACGGGCGGCAACTCGGAGACGCGCGATTCGATCTCCACGGAGGGACCGCGGCGCACGAATCGCGGAACGGCGTGCGAGAGCGCGCGCGGAATTCCCGCGGCCTCCAGCGGATGCTTCAACATGTCCGCGGGCGACATGCGCGCTGCGAGGAGCGCGCGCGCTGCGTCGATGCCGTGACGAAGGATGTAATATGCACGTTCTTTCGTGCCGAACAAATTCGAGACGAGCGAGAAGCGCGAACCGCGCACGTTGCGAAAGAGCAGCGCGGGCCCGCCCGCCGCGTAGACGCGGCGTTGGACCGCGGCCACTTCGAGATCGGCATCGAGCGGCGCGTCGATCGCGCGCAGCTTCCCCGCGTTTGCGAGGTCGAGCACGCATTCTCGGAGCGATGCATACGCCATCGGCGTCGCCACAGTAGGGTAAGCTCCGCGCGTTGACGACCGCCTGTTTTCTCACGAGCCTCGAGCTTGCGGATCTGACCGCCGACGATCGGCTCGCCGTGAGCGCGCTCGAAGCGCGCGGCGTGCGCGTCGCGGCTGCCGTGTGGACGGATGCGCGCGTCGACTACAGCGCGTTCGATGCGGTCGTCATTCGTTCGACGTGGGATTGGCATTCGGATACGCGCGCCTTCACGACGCTTCTCCAGTCGATCGAATCGAAGACGCGCGTCTTCAACCCGCGCGCGTGGGAGTGGCTCGACAAGCGGTACCTCGAGCGCCTCGCCGCGCGCGGCGTTCGCACGGTTCCGATGCGCATCGCGCGCGACAAGGGCGAGCTCGATCGAATGCTTGCAGAATCTAGCGACGAGCGAATCGTCGTGAAACCCGCCACTTCCGCGGGCGCGCGGCTCACCGCGCGCCTCGGCCCGCGCGATCGCGATGGCGTGCGCGTCGCCGAAGCGATCTTCGAAAGTGGAGACGCCGTGATCGTGCAGCCGTTCGTCGAAGCGATCGAGACGGAAGGCGAGTGGTCGCTCGTGTTCTTCGATCATGTGTTCAGTCACGCGCTCAAGAAGCGCGCGGCGCGCGGCGATTTTCGCGTGCAAGAAGAGTTCGGCGGGAGCGTCGGCGCAGACGTGGCGCCGCCCGAAGTGATCGCCATGGCGAAGAAGGCGCTCGACGCGAGCGGCGCGCATTTCGTCTACGCGCGCGTCGATGGGGTGGTGAGCGCGCCGCACGGAGGGTTTTGCGTGACGGAGCTCGAGGTCGTCGAGCCCGAGCTTTTTTTCGCGTCGACACCGCGTCCGCGGCGCGGTTCGCGGACGCGCTCGTGCGCGCTCTGGAATAAGCGCCGCGCGTGACGGGTTTCGTGCACGTGAGGGCGCTCGCGCGTGCGTTGATGGCGACGTCGGGACGCGCGGTGACGATGCGCGCCGTGCCGCTCGCGAGCGTGATGGGCATCGTCTCTGCGATCGTGTTCGCGGGACACGGGCTACGCGCGCGCGATGTGACTTCGTTGATGCACGGTTCGCTCGCCGTGCGCGCAGCGATGTGGCTCGTGTGGATCACCCTCGCGACGCCGGTGGTCGCGCCCGCATTCGATGCGCCGGGGACGAGGGCGATGCGATCGATCGCGCATTCGTCGTTTGCGCTGGTCACGATGCTCGTCGCGCTCGCCGTGATAGCCCAAGCTCCGCTCGTCGCGCTCTTCGCGCGTGGTGAAGGCGCGCTCGCCGCGACGGCTGCGGCGTTCACCGCGGTCGCGCTGTGTGCATCGGCGACGTCGCGAAGCATCGCGCTCTTCGCGGGTACCTGCTCGCTCGTCGCGATGGATCGCACGCCGCTGACGTTCGCGGTGGCGCCCGTGCTCGCGTGGCTCGGCGTTCGGCGCGCGTGGGCGTCCGCGTTCGAGCAGCACGGCGCGATGCGCATCGTTCGCCGCGCGCCGCCCGCCATCGCGCTCGCGCTCGCGTACGTCGCGCGCATGGTCCGCTCTGCGCGCGGAAGGCTCGAAGCCGCCGCGCTCGTCGTCTTCGCGGGAGGCGCTGCGCTCGCGCTGTCGCTTCGCAACGATCCCGATGCGCGACCCATTCAACGCGCGCTCGTCGTGCTCGCCTTTCCCGTGAGCATCGCATGCGGATTGCTCGCGTCGCCCGCGATCGAAACCGAAGCGCGTCTTCTCCCGATTGTGCGCGCCGCGCGAACGCGGACGGTGACGCTCGGAATCGCGATGTGCCTCGCGCTCGCAGCGCCATCGACCGCGTTCGCCGGCACCGCGAGCGCCGCGGCCGCGATCGCATCGCACGCGTCGCACGCGATGACGATCGCGTCGATCGTGTGGGCGGCGCTCATCGCGTCGTCGATCGCGGTGTGGGCGCGGCGTGCCTCGCGCGCGCGTCGCTCGACGACGTTTCTCGTCGGCACGATCGCGATCGCGTCGGCCTTCACCTTCATGGCGGCGGCATGTTGAGCATTCGCAACGTCACCAAGTGGTTCGGCTCGCGCCGCGTGCTCGATGCGTTCTCGCTCGAGGTCGCACGCGGCGAGCGCGTCGTCTTGCTCGGCGAGAACGGCTGCGGAAATCCACGCTGCTGCAGCTCGTGACTGGCGTGCTCGAAGCGTTCGACGGAACCATCAGCGTGCCGGACGCGATCGGCTACGCGCCGGAGAAACCCGACATGCCCGATCATCTCCTCGCGGGCGAGTGGCTCGATCTCGTCGCGTCGCTCAAGCGAGCCCGTTGGAGAGAAGAGCTCGACGTGCGCGCGCTGCTCGGAAGAAAATCGGCGCGCTCTCGCTCGGTCAACGCCAACGCGTCTCGCTCGTCGCGGCGTTCACCGGCGGGCCGCCGCTCCTCGTCCTCGACGAGCCGACGAACGCGCTCGATCGCGACGCGCGCGAAAGCGTCATCGCGCGCGTTCGCGAATCCACTGCGCTCATCGCGACGCACGACCGCAACTTCGCCGACCGCATCGCGACGCGCATCATCACGATGGACGCAGTATGATGGCTCATGCCCTTCGAGCTCACCGTCAACGGCGTGAAGCACGTCGTCGAAGACGAGCCGGTCCATCGCAGCCTCCTCGGGTGGCTGCGCAGCATCGGCATGACGGGCACGAAAGAGGGATGCGCCGAAGGTGATTGCGGCGCGTGCACCGTCGCCGTCGTCGAGCGTGACCACCGCAACAATCCGACGTATCGAGCGATCAACGCGTGCATCGCGTTGCTCCCGTCGATGGCGGGGCGCGAAGTGTGGACGGTCGAAGGTCTGAGCGGCGACGACTTACCTCCGCTCGCGAAGCTTCACCCCGTGCAGCGCGCGATGGTCGAAAATTACGGATCGCAATGCGGCTACTGCACGCCCGGTTTCGTCATGTCGATGTTCGAGGCGTACAACCGAAGCGAGCTCTCCAAAGACGACGCCGTGAAAATCGGCGAGCAGCTCCACGGCAACCTGTGCCGCTGCACCGGCTATCGTCCGATTCGCGACGCGATGGTCCAAGCGCTCGCCGCGCGCGACACGCGCGCACCCGATCTCTTCCAGCTTCGCCTGAAGAAGGACGTACCCGCGCTCGCACCGCTCCACTACGACGGGCGCGGCGAGCGCTTCTTCCGCCCGACGACGATCGATGCATTGTGCAAGCTTCTCCACGACGAGCCCGATTCCGAGCTCCTCGCGGGTGCGACCGAGATCGGCGTCGAGATCAACAAGAAGGCGCGCGCGTTCCCCACGTTGATCTCGACGGAGGGCGTCGCCGAGCTTCAGCGCGTGTGGCGCGACGATTCGCACTGGCACGTCGGCGGCGCGGCGACGCTCACGCAAATCGAAGAAGCGCTCGCGGGCGAGCTCCCCGCGGTCGACAAGATGTTTCGCGTGTTCGCGTCGCGGCAGATTCGTCATCGCGCGACGCTCGCGGGCAACGTCGTCACCGCGTCGCCCATCGGTGACACGCCGCCGCTTCTCCTCGCGCTCGACGCGGAGATCGTCTTGCGCAGCGTGCGCGGCGAGCGCGTCATCCCGATCGACGCGTTCTTCACGGGCTATCGAAAGACGCAGCGCGAGCGCGACGAGGTCGTCACGGAGATCCGATGGCCGCACGCGCCGCCCGGCGTCACGCGCCGGTTCGATTCGTTCAAAGTCTCGAAGCGCCGCGAGCTCGACATCTCGATCGTCGCGTCGGCTTTTCTCATCGACGAGCGCCATGGCGTGATCGAGCGCGCGCGCCTCGCGTATGGCGGCGTCGCCGCGACTCCCGTGCGCGCGAAGAAATCCGAAGCGGCGCTCGTCGGCGCGCGAATCGACGAAGCCACGATCGCCCGGGTCCTCCCGATCCTCGACGGCGAAGCGACGCCGATCGACGACGTCCGTGCGGGAAAAGATTTCCGCCGCGGCCTCATCGCGTCGCTGTTCGAGAAGTTCATGCAAGGCGAGGTGGATTGCGACGAGGGGTTTGACCCCTCGAGCTCCCCAGGACCTGAGGAGGCTGCGGCGCTTTCTCATGAAAGCGCGATTGGGCACGTCACCGGCGGCGCGCAGTACGTCGACGACGAAGCGCAGAAGCGCGGGCGCATGCTCGTCTTGTGGCCCGTGTCTGCTCCGCACGCGCACGCGCGCATCGCGTCGATCGACACGACCGAGGCGCGCGCGATGCCGGGCGTCGCGTGCGTGCTCACGGCCGAAGACATTCCCGGCATGAACGACGTCGGCGCGATTCGTCACGACGAGACACTCATCGCGAAAGACGAAGTCCTCTTTCGCGGACACATCATCGCGTGCGTCGTCGGCGAATCGTACGAAGCGTGTCGCGCGGCCGCCGCGAAGGTGCGCGCGACGTACGAGCCGCTCCCCGCGATCCTCTCGATCGAAGATGCGATCGCGAAGAATAGCTTCCACACCGACGGCCATCGCATCGCGCGCGGCGACGCGACGCTCGCGCTGGCGAATGCGCCGCACACGCTCCGCGCTCGGATCCACATCGGCGGTCAAGAGCACTTCTATCTCGAGAGCCACGCCGCGTGGGCCGAGCTCGGCGATGACGGCGACGTCCACGTCTCGAGCTCGACGCAGCATCCATCCGAGATCCAACAAGTGCTCTCGCACGTGCTCGCGCTTCCACGAAACAAGATCGTCGTCAGCGCGCCTCGCATGGGCGGAGGGTTCGGCGGAAAAGAGACGCAAGGCAACACGTGGGCCGCGCTCGTCGCGCTCGCCGCGATGAAGACGCGGCGCCCCGTGCGCATCCAGCTCGACCGCGACGTCGACATGATCCTCACCGGCAAGCGCCATCCCTTTTACGGCGACTACGAGATCGGATTCGACGGCGAAGGAAAAATCCTCGCGCTCCGTGCGACGGTCATCAACGACGGCGGGTGGGCGCTCGATCTCAGCGAGTCGATTTGCGATCGCGCGCTGTTCCACATCGACAACTCGTATTTCATTCCGAACGTCGACGTGACCGGGCGCGTCGCGAAGACGAACCACGTCTCGCACACCGCGTTTCGCGGGTTCGGCGGGCCGCAGGGGATGGTCATCATCGAAGACGCGATCGATCGCATCGCGCGCACGCTCGGCATCGCGCCGGAGATCGTCCGCAAGAAGAACCTCTACAAGGACGGCGACGAGACGCACTACGGCCAGACGATCGTGCACTGCCGCATCGGTCGCATTTGGGACGCGCTCGAAAAGTCGTCCGAGATCGCGAAAAGACGCGGCGAAATCGCCGATTTCAACGTGCAGAATGCACACAAAAAGCGCGGCATCGCGATGACGCCGGTGAAGTTCGGCATCTCGTTCACCGCGACGTATCTCAATCAAGCGGGCGCGCTCGTTCTTCTCTATCGCGACGGCACCGCGCAGGTGAACCACGCGGGAACGGAGATGGGGCAGGGGCTCTACACGAAGATGCGCGCCGTCGCGATGCGCGAGCTCGGCTTGCCCGCCGAGGCGGTGCGCGTGATGAAGACGCGCACGGACAAAGTTCCGAACACATCGGCGACCGCGGCATCGAGCGGCGCGGATCTCAACGGCCAAGCGGTGAAGAACGCATGCGAGACGCTCCGCGAGCGACTCGCGCCCATCGCCGCGAAGATGCTCGGCGTCCACGAAGCGAACATCGTGTTTCGCGACGGTCGTGCGTTCGACGTCGGCAACGCGAATGCGTCCGTGACGATGGCCGACTTGTGCACGCGCGCGCACACCGAGCAAGTGAGCATGAGCGCGACGGGATTCTATCGAACGCCGGGCATCGGCTATGACCGCGCGCGAGGGAAGGGGAAACCATTTTATTATTTCGCGTACGGCGCCGCGGTGAGCGAGGTCGAGGTCGACGCGCGATCGGGCATGAAGCGCGTGCTTCGCGTCGACATCCTCCATGACGTCGGCGACTCGCTCAACGCGGGCGTCGATCGCGGGCAAGTCGAAGGCGCGTTCGTGCAAGGCATGGGATGGCTCACATCGGAGGAGCTCAAGTGGAACGCTGACGGCGCGCTCATGACGCACTCCGCGAGCACGTATCAAATTCCCGCGATTGGAGACGTGCCTCCGGATTTTCGCGTCGCGCTCCTCGAGGACGCCGCGCAACCGGGAACGATTCACGGAAGCAAAGCGGTCGGTGAGCCGCCGCTGATGCTCGCGATGAGCGTGCGCGAAGCGATTCGCGATGCGATCGCGGCATTCGGGTCGCGCGGGGCGATCGTCGAGCTCGCATCGCCCGCAACGCACGAAGCCATTTGGCTTGCGATCCACAACCGGCCCGATCGCATCTCGATCGCGGCGGAAGAATGAAAACCCGGTACGCCATCCTCGCGGGCGGCGCGCTGGGCGCGCTCTTCGTCGCGTCGTGCGGCTCGCGCACGGGATTGCTCGCGCCCGAAGAGGTCGATGCCGGACCCGACGTCGTTCATCACGACGCGAAGCCCGATCACTTCGAAGCGGCCGTCGAAGAAGACGCGCTCCCGCCGATCGACAACATCGTGCCCGACGTGCCGATCATCACGGATTGCCCCGACGCGGGATCGACGCTGATTTACGTCATCACGGAGGAGAACGAGCTCCTCAGCTTTTATCCGCCGACGCTCGCGTTCACGAAGATCGGGACCATCGCGTGTCCGGGCACGTCATCGACGCCGTTCTCGATGGGCGTCACGCGGCTCGGCGTCGCGTACTCGTGCTTCGGCGACGGACATTTGTTTCAAGTGAGCACCGCGAACGCGTCGTGCAAACCGACGACCTTCGTTCCCGATCAACAAGGCTTCGCGACGTTCTGCATGGGCTACGCGGGATTGCCCGACGGCGGCGAGCGTCTCTACGTCGTCGATTGCAACGGCGGATCGTCCGATTCGCTCGGCCTCGGATGGATCGACACGAAGAGCTTCAACCTCTCGTTCATCGGCGCGTTCCAACCGACGGAGCCGAGCTGCGAGCTCACGGGCACCGGCGATGGTCGCCTCTTCGGATTTTGCCTGAACCAAAACGGCGGCTCGAAGGTCATCCAGATCGATCCGTCGAACGCGCACGTCGTCGCGGAGAATCAGCTGCAAGTGGGTCAACCCTTCGACGGCTTCGCGTTCGCGTATTGGGGCGGCGACTTTTGGATCTTCACGACGCCTGGCGGCACGTCGACCGTGACGCGTTGGGATCCGATCACGCTGAGCGAGTCGAACGTGACGACGTACGCGGGATCGATCGTCGGCGCCGGCGTGTCGACGTGCGCGCCGGAGTGATCAGGGGCAATCCGATTTGCAGCTCGTCGAGGTCTCGCCGGCGACGCGATCGCATACGCCGTCGCCGCATTTCGGGCATCCGCGATTGCACACGATGATGTCGTTCGCGCACTGGGTCGTGCCGCTTCCGCCCGAGCATTCGAGGAAGGAGCAAGACGTCGCGCCCGTGCACAAGACGAGACACGGCGAGCCGCCCGAGCAAGTCGGCGCGCAGTTCGTGACGCCTTCGCACTCGACGTTGCATGGCGAGCCGCCCGAGCAATTCGGCGTGCAACCCGTGATGTCTTTGCAGTCGATGTAGTCGCACGGCGAGCCACCCGAGCATTGCGGATCGCATGACGTGCTTCCGCGACAATCGATGACGCCGCACGTCGAGCCGCCGGAGCAGTCCGCGGTGCACGAGGTCGAGCCGTTGCAATGCACGTCGCACGTCGCGCCGCCCGCGCACGACTGGTTGCATACGGTCCCCGTGCATTGCTGCTGCTGCGCTCCCGGTGTCGCGATCGGATCGGGAGCGCCGCCACCTCCGCACGCGATGGCGATGAACGCCGTGATGATTAAGAGTCGGAGCTTCGAACGCATCGGGCGATTGTGTCAGCGCTTGCCGCGCGGGAGCAAGCGCGCGGTCGACCTAATCACACGTCGAGACAGACCCTCCATCATCAAGACTCTGCGTGCTGCAACTTTGGCTGCAGCATGCAAAGGGATTCACACAAGTGGCTCCGGCTTGGGTGCACACTGAGCCATCCGAGCCATCCGAGCCGTCCGGAGCGTCGCTGAAAGCATCGCTACTTGCGTCGGTACCAGCGTCGCTCGACACCTGATTGCCGCAGGCGAGGCTGCCCGCGATCACCAACCCTGCGCAATAGGCAAGCAATTCGCTGTCGACGAAGCGGAATGGCCGCCACCAGCGCTTGATGTCTGTACAAGATGCCAATTGCCATCTCCTTCCGCCTGAATGACCGCTGATGTCGAGTTATCCCAATAGCCACTCAAGTAGTTGATCATACACAGTGTGGTCGACGAATTGCTTAGTGGCAGATCCTGATTGCCAGTTGCAGTCGCGCCGTTTGGCACATACGTGAAAGATAGCGTACTCCAAACGACAATGCCGTAAGCGCGAATTGCACACTCGGTCGGTGACGCAGTGCAGACATCTTGAAAATTGGCATTCAACTCGTCTCCGGTGCTCAACAGCTGATTCGAGCCGCCTTCACCGGTAGCTGTGACGGAGCGCATACGACCGTTGACGCCAGCAAATTGGCTCCACTGACCCGCCGTGCCATTTCCTATGGAGGAGGCACCGGTTCCGCCGACACCGACGGAGAGTGCTTGCGTAAAATGGGTACCGCTGAAGAACGAGCTAATTTGCGAAGGGCTCGCACCCAAGTTCGATAAGGTGACGCAATGCATGGTGCCACGCGGACCATCATTCGGCGTCTGATCGTCGAAGTGCGTGTCGGCGGAGGCAATCAAGGCGATGTACCCGTTGCTCTGACCGACTTGTAGCGACTCACCGAAACCTCGAAAGGATCCTGCCACTTTGGTCAGGTAGCACATGCCTGGGGTGCCGGGTCCGCCTCCGCCTCCTCCGCTCGGCAAGGAGTACGGTGTTAAGCTCGTTATCGATCCGTTGTCGTGGCCTCTAGTGTCAATTGTGTAATCCTCGCCGATCGCTGCGGAGGATACACCCACATTCTCCAATTGCTGTGTGTTTGATGTGCAGCCAACCAAACTCACCGTGGCGACGATCACATAGCGTCTCATCTTGCTACCTCCTCGAGAGCCAAGCGGACCACGTTACCCCCCCCCCTCTGTCAACAACCCTTGCATGTGGCTGGCTTGCAGGTGCACTGGAATGCGCAGGGCTTGTACTTTTTGCTGTTCGTGTTTCACGCCGTGATCGTGAGAATCATCATGGTGGTGCGGAGCGACCGATCTTTGCGCGAAGGCACGCGGGATCGACGGGTCATCGCTTGTGTCTTGGGACGGGAGGGACGATGACGATCGGCGCGACGCAAAGCGCAGCACGATGCATCAGTTCTTCACACGCGCTTGCCGCGCGGGCGCAAGCGCGTGCGGACGATGAACCAGACGCGCGAATAGAACGTTCGCAAGTACGCGGCTTGGATGAGCACGACGAGCCCGATGAGAATGGCGCGCAGCGGCTCGGTGCGGCGATACAAACGCTCGACGTCGAAGGCGACGTTCGGATCGGGCGTGTGGATGTCTTTGTAGAAGATGTCGAACGCGAGCGTGACGCCGAGCTCGTTCAAGATGAGCGCGCCGCCGATGCCGTAGGCGATCGCGATCACGCGGCGAAGCGACGGGCGGAACGTGAGGACGGACGCGGCGGACGATCCGAGGACGAGCGCGAAGCCGCTCATGTAGAGCGTGCGGAGGACGTCGCGCGGCGCGAAGTCGAAGCGAAACGCCATGTGGACGGTGATGCGGACGATCGCGAGCGTGATCACGAACGCCGCGAGCGCGAGGAACGCGAGATCGCGACCGCGCCCCGCGACGAGCTCCTGCCACACGCGCCAGATCGATCCGCGTCGCACGGTGATCTTGGGTGCTTCGGCGGAGGGAAGCGCGCCGCCCAAGAGCGCGTCGATGTTCTTCTCGGCTTCCGCGAGCCGCGACGAGAGGACGCGAACGAGCGCGACGGCGATCTGGGGGCGGCGCTCGCGCATGCGATCGAAATCCGCGTCGGCGATGACGAGCGCGTCGACGTCGGTCTTTGCGATCACCGTCGCCGATCGCAGCTCGCCCGTCAGCGACGACATTTCGCCGAACGCGCCGCCACGTTTGATCGCGCCGAGCACCTCGCGGTCCGCGCGTTGCCCTTCGACCGAGATTTCCGCCTCGCCCGAGAGGATCACGAACACGTCCGCGCCGGACTCGAGCTCCGACACGAGCCGCGCGCCCGCGCGGTACGTTCGACGCGTCGCGCGCGCCGAGATTTCCTCGAGCGCTTCGTCGTCGACTTCGCGCAAGAACGCGACCTCGCGGAGCACGTCGATGTCGCTCATGGACGCACCCGATGGACGAGCCGCCGCAGCGCTGCGCCCCAGAATCGACGGAACCACACGAGCTGCACGAGCATCGCGAACGCGATCGCCGCGGAGATGAGGCTCAAGCTCTGCGAGTACTCGGGGTTCAAATTCCAGATCAGCGCGAACTCGTCGAAGATGAGACCGATGCCGATGCCGAACGCCGCAGCGAGGACGCGCAGCGCGCGCCGCCCGAACGGAAAGAGCGACGCGACGCCCGAGACGCTCGCGACGATGAGCCCGTAGTTGAAATGGTGCACGTGCATCGGGTTCGGATCGGTCCCTTGCACGAGCGCGAAGAGGCGCTTCTCGAGCCCGTATTTCAGGATGAGCGCGACGACGAGACGCGCGCCGCCGAGCGACGAGAGAAATCCGACGAGCATCCAAAACGGCGGCTCCGCGCCTTGGCGTACGACGAGCCTGTTGAAGAGCGCGCGAGGCGAGAGGCGCGCGACGCGTGCACCGCGTTCGGCGCCCGCTTCTTTGAGCTCGGCGATCGCGACCTTGAGCTCGTCTTCGGCGAGGCCCTCCGCGTGGAGCTCGAGGATTTGTCTGCGCTCGTCGTTCTTGTTGCGCAGATGCGATGCGAGCTCGGTTGCGAGCGGGAGCGCGATCGCGGGGAACGTTTCGAGGAGCGCGTCGAGGCTTTTGCGATCGAGCGTCGCGATCTTCGAGTCGCGCCGCGCGGTGAGCTTGCCGTCGCGCGGACGCCCGGTGAGGAGCTGCACCTCGCCCCATCGATCGCCCGGGTCGAGCCGCGCGCGCGCAGTCGCACCGCCGAGGTCCACGGCGAGATCCACGCCGCCCTCGACGACCACGACGAGCCGCGCCGCATCGCGCGCGAATTCCGCCGTGTCTCCCGCGCGGAGCGCGCGCGTCTCGAACTTCGACGCGATGCGACCGATCTCGTCGGGCCGCAAGAGCTCGAAGATCGACAGCCCCGATAAAACCGTCTCGAGCGTCTCGCTCAATCGTTCCTCATGAAGCGATCGCCGCGCGCTCCGCGTCGTCGAGCGCGATCTTGCGCGCCGCCCAGTTCTCTTCGAGGTGCTCGACGCGGCTCGTTCCGGGGATCGGCAGCATCACGGGCGAGCGCGCGAGGAGCCACGCGATCGCAATCTGCGCGGTGCTCGCGCCGTGCTTCTTCGCGATGCCCGCGAGCGCCGGCTTCACTTGATCGTGCTTGCCCATGGCGAGCGGGAAGAACGGGAGGTACGCGATCCCGTTCTGCGTGCAGAGCTCGAGCACGCCTTCCGGATCTTCCACTTCGGCGTGAGTCATCTTCGCGATCGCTCCGCCCCCGCCGCTGACGTTGTACATGTTCTGCACCGCGACGATCGACGTGCGCGCGAGCGCTTCTTCGAGCTGCGCGCGGCTCACGTTGCTCAGCGCGAGGTGACGAATCTTCCCCTTGTCGCGCAGATCGATCAGCGCGCCGAGCGATTCCATGAACGGAACCTTCGCCCACGCGTTGAAGCGCAGGTGAACGACGTCGATGCAGTCGCGACGAAGCACGCGGAGATCGTGATCGAGGCCTTCGCGAAGCTGCTCGGGCTTCGCGAAAGGCGCCCAACCTTTGTCCGGCGTTCGCATCCCGCCGAGCTTCGTGGCGATGACGAGGTCGCGCGGATACGGGTGGAGCGCCTCGGCGATCAGACGATTCGCGACGTGCGGCCCGTAGAACCAAGACGTGTCGATGAAGTTGATGCCGAGCTCGACGACGCGCCTCAGCACCGCGCGCGCGCGCCCCGGATCATCGGGCTCGCCCCAAACTTCTTTTCCGGGGAGCTGCATCGCGCCGAAGCCGAGGCGGCGCACTTCGAGATCACCAAGCTTGATCGTGTCGGGGCCATGGCCGAAGTCGCTCATGGCCGCGATGATACAACGTTAGAAACCCCCGCCGCCGAAACTGAACGAGGAGCGGTTGCTCGCGCCGACGACCATGCCGGCGATGATCGCACCCCAACAAACCACGTCGATGAGCGCTCCGATCGCCGCGCCCCGCGCGAAATAGTTCGAACGCCGCTCGATCACGCGAATGTCCTCGAATGGGACCGCGTCGCCCGTCGAGAGCGCGAGCGCGCCGTTCTCTTTTGCATCGAGCCGACCGACGATGTGCTCGCCGCCGCGCGTCGTGACGCGAATCGTGTCGCCCTCGGAGGGGTTTTGCGTCGCGACGAACCGCGTGGTGTCTGCGCCGATGCCCATCCCGATGAACGTGCAACCCGAGAGCAACCAGACGCAGAGCGCGTAGGCTACGAGCCTCACATGCCCGCCAGGCTGTACGCGGAGCCGATGTGCGAGAAGGTCGAGGCGGTCACGATCACGAGCGCCACGGTGATCACCGTGTCGATGACGCCACCGATCGCTGCGCCACGCGCGAGGTTGTTCGAGCGTCGCTCCATCTTGCGAATCTTCTCGAACGGAAGCTCGTAGCCGTTGCTGAGCGTGAGGACGTTGCCGTTCTTTGCGTCGAGCGTCGCTTGGACTTGCTCGCCGTCTTGCGTCGTGATGCGAACGGTGTCGCCCTCCGACGGATTCGACGTCTCGGTGTAGCGCGGCACGGCGGCGCCGATGCCCATTCCGATGAACGTGCAGCCAGAGAGAACGAAGGAAGTGACGATGAAGAGCGCGAAGGCGATGAGGCGTTTCATGCCCGGGATGAATTGCAACCCCGGTGCCGCGCTCAAACCCCTGAAAATAGGCTGGTTTCCGCGTGCGCGCGTGTGCATCGACGACGCACGCGTGCAGCGCGCTGCACGCTTCGTCATTCTTCGAGGGGCAGCGGCACGGGGTCGCTCTTCGGGCTCGCGGTCTCGCCCTTCAAGCCGAGCACCTCGTACGTCATCACGGGCTTCTCGCGACCCTTCACGGTGATCTCCTTCACCGCGCGCGCGTCGATGTGATCTTTGACGAGCTCGTACGTGTCTTCGCTGATCAAGACGGGCGTGCCGAGCTCCTTCGTCGAGCTCTCGAGGCGCGAGGCGAGGTTCACCGTGTCGCCGATGACGGTGTACTCCATGCGCTTCTCGCTCCCGATGTTGCCCGCGACGACCTCGCCGGTGTGCACGCCGATGCCGGTCTTCAGCGGCTTGATGCCGCGCGCCTTGAGCTTCTCGTTGAGGCTCGCGAGCGCCTTGCGCATGCCGACCGCGGCACGCACCGCGTGGAGCGCGTCGTCCTTCTTCGTCACGGGCGCGCCGAACACCGCCATGATCGCGTCGCCGATGTACTTGTCGACGACGCCGTCTTCCTTGATGACGACGTCGACCATCTCCGTGAAGTATTCGTTGAGCAGCGCGACGAGCGCCTTCGCGTCCATCTTCTCGCTGATCGACGTGAAGCTGCGGATGTCGGAGAAGAGGATCGTCGCGGTGAGCGTCTCGCCGCCGAGCTGCACTTTGCCCGCCATCAAATGTTCCATGACGGCTTCGGTCATGTACTTGCCGAACGTCGTGCGGAGCTTGTCGCGTTCTTGGAGGCCCTCGACCATCGTGTTGAAGCCGCTCGCGAGATCTTCGAGCTCGTCGCCGGTCTCGACGCCGTGAACCTTCACGTACTCTTGTTGCTCGAGCTTCTTCAGCGCCGAGTTGATGCGCTTGAGGCCGCCGGACATGATCGTCGCGAGCCGCAAGCCGACGCCGACGGCGATCACGGCGGCGAGGAGGACGAAGCCCATCGCCATCATCAAGTTCTGGCGGATGACGGCGCGCACCTGCGTCACGTCGAGCGCGGCGACGAGCGTGAACTGCCCGTCTTTTTCGTGCTTCAGCTGCGGCGGACCGAACGGCGCCATGATGTACGTGCGGTCGCCGACGTCGACGAGGAGCGGATCGTTCGGCGCGATCTTCTCGCCGCCCGGCGGGAACTTCGCGGTCTTGTTGACGAGCTTTCCGTGCGGGTCGACGAGCGCGAGCTCGAGGTTGAGCTTTTTGCCCGCGTTGCTGAGGCTCGCCTGGCTGAAATCCATTCCGACGACGACGACGCCTTTTTCGTTCGCCGGCATCGCGATGAGGTACGTCGGCAGCGGCTCTTTGTTGCAGCCGCGCACGGACAGACCTTGCGCGGTTTTTCCTTCGAGCGCCTGCTTGACGACGCCGCGATCGGCGAGCGATGGGCCATCGGGATCGCAACCGACCCGCGCGAGGAATTCTCCGTCCTTCTTCAAGAAGACGATGTCGATGTCCGGGTAGAGCGTCGCGAACGCCTCCGTCATCTTTTGCAGCGCCGCTGCATCGCCGGCTTCGATCGCGCGATGCACGTCGGTGTCGCCCGAGAGCAGCGTCGCCGCGAGCTTCAAGTCGATGATGTTGTCATCGAGCTCCGCTTGATACGCCGCCGACGCGTTCTGGACGCTGTCATCGACCTCTTCGAGCAGTTGCTTGTGCAGAAGCCATGAGAGGAGTGGCAGCGTGGCCATCGTGACGACGATCGACAGCCCCACGAGCGAGAGGAGCTTTGCGCGAACCGTCCGCAGCCGAAACATGCGAACGGAGAATACACGGGTCGCGGTTTCAAAGCGTCATGTTCGTCACGGAAACGGTCGCGCTGAAAGCGTTGAACGCGCATTCGTTGGTGGTAGGGCAGATGTTGTCGAAGACCGCGCATGAGCTGAGCGTCGCGGGTGTGGCCTGCGTGTCCGCGGGGGCGACGTCGGCGAACGTGAAGGATTGCGGATCCGAGCCTGGATCGTGGCTGCCGCAAGAAGGCGTGATCGAGAGCGTCACGGTCGTCGTGATGTCGTGACCGGTTCCCGTGCCCGCGCAGCTCACCGTCACGACCGCGCCGTGCCCATCGCTGCACGCGACTTGCGCGAGCACGAGCACCGGCGTCGTCGAGAGCGTCCCGTTCGCGCCTGGCTGCGGCGTGCACGCGATCACGCTCTCGTCGACGGTGGTTTGATCCGCCGGAAAGTCGGGCGTCGTGCAGTTGAACAAGTTGCCGCCCGTCGTTCCGTACGACGGGCTCACGAGTCGCACTTCGACCGCGTGCGATGTTCCGCATCCCATTGCGATCGGGACAACCACGAGCGCAGCCCCCAAAAGCACGAACATCCGCATGGCGCCCTCCTATCCTAATGAGGATAATACGAAGAGAGCGCGAGGCGTGCAACATCGAGCGCGGGTGCGTATATGCTTCCAAGCGCGTTGAGCGAATCAGCCGTCACCGAACGAGGGCGATCGCGCGGGGTGTACGTCCTCGTCGTGCATGACGAGCACATCGACGTGAACGAGCTGTGCATCGCGCTCGAAGCCGCGTTCATCGTGCGCGAAGCGACGACCGCGTTCGACACGCTCGAGCGTCTCGCCGGTGCGCCCCTCGCGTGTGTCGTGTGCGTCATCGGCGGCGCGATCATCGCGGAAGATTTCTTTCAGCTCGTCACGCGAGCATCGCCCGAGCAAGCGGCGCGCGTCGTCTTCGTCGCGCCCACGCGCTTGAGCGATCGCGAGCAAGCGTTCTTGAAAGAGAGCGCCGCGCATCTCGTTCCAAACCCGGCGACGCCCGCGGAGGTGCTCGCCATCGTGAACGCCGTGAGCGCGACGCGCTAAAGCAGCATTCACTTGAACGGATCGAGTCTTGGTAGGTCGTGGCTGTCGATCGGCGGCAGCGAGACTGCGCGGCCGGGCCGCAGCTGGACCTTCGCCAGTTGATCATGGCGGCCAAAGCTTGGCGTCCTCGAAGTCTGGTGAATGTCCTGCGCCGGCCTCGCCGGTTCTTCACGCTGCCGCATGTCGACATCCAAGCCCGCGCGAGACAATCAGTTCAAGTGATCTTCGGAGTTTCAGCGCAGCGCCATCCACGACACGACGACGACGACGCCCGCAAGCGCGCCGAACGCGATGTACAACCCCACGCCGCGCTCCGCGATCGCCGCCCGCGCCCCCGTCGCCTCGGCCGCTACCGTCTCCGTCTCCGTCCCCGTCTCCGTCGCCGTCTCCGTCTCCGTCTCCGCCTCCGTCTCCGTCTCCGTCTCCGTCTCCGCCTTCACGTATGGCCCCGACTCCGTCGGCAGCATCATCGGCACGCTCTCTTCGACTTGCGGAACCTCCGCGAGCGGCACGATCGGCGCGAGCGTCTTTCGCTCTTTGCCGGTGGCCTCGCTGAGCCACGCGTCTTGCTTCGCCGCTTCGCCCGGAAAGAGCTCTTCGACGAGGAGCGCGAGCTTCGCGCGGAGCGACATGAGCGGTGCTCCGCCGATGAACAAATCGAGATCGTCCGCGAGAGCACCCGCGTTCGCGTAGCGCTTGTCGCGATCGTGCGCGAGCGCGCGCTCGATGATCTTCCAGAGCGCGTCGGGAAAATTTTGGACGAGCGTGCGCACGTCGGGCACTTCGCCTTTTTGGATCGCGCGCACCGTCGCGACGTCGTTGTCGCGCTTGAAGAGACGACGCATCGTGACCGTCTCCCAGAGCGTCGTGCCGAGCGCGTAGATGTCGGAGCGGCCGTCGAGGTTCTCCTCGAGGATTTGCTCGGGCGAGAGATACGGAATCTTTCCTTTGATGAGCCCCTGCGTGCTCTTCGTTTGCCGCTTGCGCGCCTTCGCGAGGCCGAAGTCGATGAGCTTCACGGCGCCGTCGTAGCCGACGAAGACGTTGCTCGGGTTCACGTCGCGATGAACGATGTTGAGCTTGTGGCCGTCTTCTTCGTCGACGAGCGAGTGTGCGTGCTCGAGCCCGCGCGCGACCTCGAGCGCGATGAACGCCGCGACGTCGATGGGAATCGCGCGCTTCGCTTCGTGCGCGGCTTCCCAAATGTCGAGCAGCGATCGCCCCATGAGGAGCTCCATCGCGATGAACCACGCGCCCGCCTGCGCGCCGTACCCGACCGTGCGAATCACGTTCGGGTGCGAGAGCTGCGTGAGGATCTGCGCTTCGTCGAGAAACATCTTCTCGTAGTCCGCATTCTTCACGAAGTCGCCTTTGATGACCTTCAGCGCGACGACCTCTTGGTCCTCCGGCACCTCTTCGCCCGGCGGGGCGACGTACTTGCCGAGATACACGGACGCCATGCCGCCGCCGCCGATCTTGGGCCCAAGCGCGAACGGTCCGAGATCCGGAGTCCCCAGTGACATGAGTCAGGGAGCATAGGTCAGAATCGCGCCGTTCACAGCGTCTTGAACATGCACACGGGACCGTAGCTCAGACAGGAGAGCAGCACGCTTCGGCGAGCAAGACGCCGGTGCGATTCCGGTCGGCCTCCACCACGCTTGAATGAAGACGCGCGTTCGTGCGTTATGGAGTCGTGCGCTCGGCTTTTGCGTTGATGGTTTGCATCGCGTGCGCGCCGCATGTCTCCGAGGTCGCGATCGCCGCGCCCGTGCCGCTCGCCGTCGCGCCCACGCCGATGGCACGCACGTGCGTGCCCACCACCATCACGAAGCGCCACATCGACATACCGCGCGGGAAGTCCGACCCCGTCGAGATCGATCTTCCGTTCGTCGTGGGGCTCGAGTCGATCCTCACGCCGGACAAGCTCCTCGGCGAATCGCTCGACGAAGTGCGGAGCGACGCGAAGAAGGAGATCGCCGCCGGCATGACGTTCGGTCTTCAGCGCGCGGGATACGAAATCCTCTACAACGCGAACGGCATCGTCGAGATCGACGAGCACACGGAGTGGATGGGCGCGTATCCGAGCGGGAATCGTTTTCACGTGCTCGTCGACATGCTCGCGCGTCGCGCGATCGATCGCAGCGCGTTTCGCGCGTCGTCGCATGCGTCGCTCCTCGAGCGACTCGATGCGCTCGTCGTCCGAGAGATCGCGGCGTCCGAAGCCGCGCACGATCCCGACTTCGCCGACTTCGCGAAGGACGCGCACGCGCGCGAAGGCGACCTCGTCACGACTACGCGTTCCCGCACGTCGCGCTCGCGCTCGCCCCTCCCGGAAATTTCTCCTTCACGTGGGCCTCGCTGGCGAACGACGTCGACCCCGCGGGCCCGCTCGCGCGCTTCACGACTCGGCAGCTTTGCGCGCCTTGAAAATCAACGTGCCCGGAACGACCGCGAGCTTCTCGTGGTACTCCGCGCCGCTCCACACGACGTGCGTGCTCGGGCGCGGCTCGAGGAGGGCCTCGATCGTGAAGCGTGCATTCTGCAAGCATTGGAACCAATCCGCGATCGTGCGGTGGTAGCGGCGAAACGGCGCCGCGTCGCCGCCGAGCGAGCGCCACGGCTCGTCCACGACGACCTCGAAGTAGCTCTTGTGGAATCCGTACGGCGGAACATCGCTCGTCGCGCAATCGATCGGGTGCTGCGTGCTGAACGCGAAGACGCCGCCCGAACGCAGCACGCGCTTCACCTCTGCGAAGCACGCATCGATCTCCTCGACGTACGACATCGCGTGCACGCTCACGACGAGATCGAACGACGCGTCGTCGAGCATCGGCATCGAAGCGACGCTCGACTGATGGAGCGCGGCGTGGACGCTCGCGGCGTTGAGGTTCTTTCGTGCGTGGCCGAGCTGCACGAGAGAGAAATCGATGCCGGCGAGATCGACAGCGCCGAGCCGCGCGAGCGCGATCACGTCTTGCCCGCCGCCGCATCCGAGAACGAGCGCGCGCTTGCCGCGCACGTCACCGAGCAAACCGAGCTCGCGCTCGGGCGGAACGCGATGCCCCCAACACAAATCGTCGCTCGGCCATCCGCGCTCGCGCTGATACCGCTCGCCAATCGCGTCCCACCCGGCTGCGTTCTTTGCGTCGCTCATGGACACGGTGTTTACTCGCGTCATGGCTGGCCCGAAATCCAAAGAGCTCTTCGCACGCGCACAAAAATCGATCCCCGGCGGCGTGAACAGCCCCGTGCGCGCGTTTCGCGCGGTCGGTGGCGAGCCGCCGTTCATCGCACACGCGAAAGGCGCCTTTTTGTGGGACGAAGATGATGTAAAATACACGGATTACGTCGCCTCGTGGGGCCCGATGATCCTCGGCCACGCGCATGGCGAAGTGGTCTCCGCGATCGCGTCGGCCGCGTCGTGCGGGACGAGCTTCGGCGCTCCGACGGAGCTCGAGGTCGAGTACGCCGAAAAAATTCGCGCGCTCTATCCATCGATCGAAATGCTTCGCGCCGTGTCGAGCGGAACGGAAGCGACGATGGCCGCGCTGCGCGTCGCGCGCGGATACACGGGTCGCGATCTCGTCGTGAAGTTCGAGGGCTGTTACCACGGCCACGCCGATTTTCTCTTGGTGAAGGCGGGGAGCGGCGCGGCGACGTTCGGCGTGCCCGACTCGGCCGGCGTCCCCGCCGCGACCGCGAACGCGACGCTCACGCTGCCCTACAACGACGAGCGCGCTCTCCGCGATTTGTTCGAGAAGCGCGGAAAAGAAATCGCCGCGGTCATCGTCGAGCCCGTCGTCGGGAACATGGGCTGCGTGCCGCCGGAGCCCGGGTTTCTCGAGGCGATCGTCGATGTGTGCAAAATACATGGATCGGTGAGCGTCTTCGACGAGGTGATGACGGGATGCCGCGTCGCGCTCGGCGGGATGCAAGCGCGCGCGAAGATCACGCCCGACATGACGTGCCTCGGAAAAATCGTCGGCGGCGGGATGCCGCTCGCGGCGTACGGCGGTCGGCGCGCGATCATGGAGAAGGTCGCGCCGCTCGGCCCGGTCTACCAAGCGGGCACGCTGAGCGGGAACCCCGTGTGCGTGAGCGCGGCGCTCGCGCTCCTCGCGCACCTCGACGATGCAGTCTACACGCATCTCGAAGCGCTCGGCGCGCGCCTCGAGGAGGGCTTCGTGCGCGTCGCGAAGAAGCACGGCGCGGACGTGTGCGTGCAGCGCGTCGGGTCGATGCTCACGCTGTTCTTCGCGAAGGGCCCGATCCGAAATTGGTCCGACGCGAAGGCGTGCGACACCGAGCGCTTCGGAAAATGGCACCGCGCGATGCTCGCGCGCGGCGCCTATTGGCCGCCGTCGCAGTTCGAAGCCGCGTTCATCTCGAACGCGCACACCGAGAGCGACATCGACGAGACCATCGCCGCGTGCGACGCCGCGCTGTGAGCGTCAGCCGGGACAGGGCGTGATGACTTGTTGCCAAACGCCTTGCTTGCACTCGAGCGCGACGCCGCCGCTGCACGCGCCGTAATCGCACTGCTGATTCGTGGGGCCGCTGCAGTGGCTCCCGATGTCGGGGCGCGGGCTCGGGCATCCGGTCGCCGCGGGGAAGCAATCCCACGCCGGCGTTTGCTTTTGCAATCCGCCGAAGCTCGTCGTGCAAATGCATTCGCCTTGCGGATACGCGCACTGAAGTCCGTTCGGTGTGCAGTCTTGGCCGTTCGGGATCTGCGCGAAGGTCGATGGGCAATCCGATTGCGGCGGACAGATCGTTCCGCTCGATTGATCCTGCCAAACTCCGCCGTTGCATTGGAAGGTTTGGTTGCAGCTCGGATCGGGGTTCGTTCCGTATTCGCACGTGAGCGTGTCTTGCGTGCACGTCGAGCCGCTGAACGGCGGCGTGTCGGGGCACTGCCCTTGGCATTCGGGAACGGGGAATTGACACGGCGAGCCGTCGAGCGGCGTCGCGTCGCTGCCGCCATCGGTGTTCGTTCCGCCATCGTTCGACGCGACCGCGCCGCCGCACCCGACGAGCAACGCACAAAGCCCCACGCGAAGGATCGATGTCATGCCCCCTCTCCTCGCAAGCGCGATGCCACCACGAACCCAGCTGAAAATGGGCTTTTCGCGAGTGTGCCATGTGCCAACGACGACACCGGCGCCATGGAAGCCCAAGAAAGAATTGAACAGGGAGCGAGGGAGAGTGGGAGATGTTTTTGGTACTGGTCCCCGAAGACGGCAGGCGAATCAGCAACGCCGTCGCCTGAAATTCCAAACCTTCTCCCTCGCTCCCTTTCTCCTTGTCGATTTCTTCTTCTTCAGCGCCCGCTCATCCAGGGGAAATCCCAGGTGCGGAAGGCGCGCGTCGTCGCTTTCTTCTCGAAGTCGTCGCGCACGCTCGCGGGTGCTTCCGAGTACGGGATGTTCGCCGTGAGATTCTCCTCGGTGCCGTCATCGAACCGAACGCGCGCGCGCACGTCGAGGTGGCTCACGTGCGGATCGCGGCGGTACTCGATCTCGATCGCGCGCACGACGGTCTCGATCTCCGACACGACGGACGGCTCCGGATCGCCCGCGAGCGTCGCCGCGATGTGCGCGCGGTCGATGCCTTTCTTCGCGAGGCGCGACGCGAGCGCGCCCGGCAGCGCTTCTTTCAACCAAGCGTCGACCGCGGGCGCGGAGCTCGAGAGCGCGACGCGCACTTTGCGATCGCGCTTGCGAAGGAAAAACCAAACGACCAACGCGACCGCTACGACGATGAGAATGCGCATCGCGAAAGCCTAGCGCACCATTGCGCTCCGCGCAGTTCGCGAGCAGCATCCGCGCACCATGACCAAACCCGGCGACTTTCTCTGGTTCGATCTCCTCACGAACGACGTCCCTGCCGCGATCGCGTTTTACGAGCACGTGATCGGTTGGACGTCGAAACCGATGGGCGGCGGAAGCCCGTACGTGACGTTCGCGACCGCCGACGGTCAGAACAGCGGCACGATGCCGATCCCCGAAGACGCGAAGAAGATGGGCATGCCTCCCTGCTGGGTCGGCAACGTTCACGTCGCGAACGTCGACGACACCATCGCAAACGCGAAGAAGCTCGGCGGCCGAGTCCTCGGCGACGCGCAGAACATTCCGAACATCGGACGCTTCGCAGTCCTGGCGGATCCGCACGGCTCTGCGATCCAAGTCTTCGAGCCGACGATGACGATGAACGATCGCGACATCACGAAGCAAGGCGAGTTCACGTGGTGCGAGCTCCTCTCGGCCGAGCACGAGACCGCGTTCGTCTTCTACTCGAAGCTCTTCGGATGGAAGAAGACGCGCGACTTCGACATGGGCGCGATGGGCAAGTACCTCGTCTACAACAACGGTGGCCGCGACCTCGGCGGCATGATGACGAAGCCCAAGGAAATGCCCGTCTCCGCGTGGATGTATTACGTCGAAGTGAAGGGGCTCGACGCGGCGATCGAACGCGCGAAGTCGAAGGGCGGACGCGTGCTCAACGGGCCGATGGAAGTTCCCGGCGGCGCGCGCATCGTGCAGCTCGCGGACCCGCAAGGCGCGATGATCTCGCTCCACGAGATCAAGACGGGCTGAGGTCGTGAATCGCGTCGGCTAGCTCGATGGCGTCGAGCTTCGCGGCGGGGACTTCATCGTCTCCGTTCTTGAAGACGAAGACGCCATCGACGCCTTCCTTCGTGACCGTGAACTCGAACTGCACGCGCCCGCCGCGCAGGTAGCGCACGTACGAATATTTTCCCGGGACGTTCGGGCCGCGCGTGTAACCGCGCGTGTTGAGGCGCGCCATGAGCTCCTGCCATGTCGCTTTGCCGAACGTCCACGGCGTGCGCGTCGCGGTCGGCTCGATCTTTTCGTATTGGCGCGCGAGCTGCGCGAAGGGCTGGACGATTTTGTAGTCCTCGAGGATCGTCCGCCACTTGTCGACATCGCCCGTCGACATGCGAAGCGGATGCGCGACGCCGATCTTCGCGTTGTCGGCGAGCACGTGCACGTGCTCGTTCACGTCCGAGAGCGAGCCGTCCTCGGCGACGCGGAACGGCGTCTTCCCATCGCTCCAGATCACGCCACGCGCGAGGTGCTTCATCAAACGATGATCGAGCCACACGCGTCGGAAGCGCTCGAGCGTCCATTGCCGGTTCGTGCTGAGCGCGCGCTCGAGCGCGACGATGCGGCGCTGCGCGATCACCGTCACGTCTTCTTTGAGATCGCGCCAGATCGTCTTCGCGCGCTCGGCCTTGACGGGATCATCGTCTTTGCGCGCGGGGGCGAGCGCGCGAACCTTCACGCCGGCTTCGTTCTTCACGTACGGCACGAGCGACTCGTCGAAGCCGACGACGACCTTGCGCGGTCCGTAGTCGAGGATGAGCATGCCGTCTTCGTCGAGGTCGGCGGTCGGCGCGAGATCTTCCTCGAGCTCGTCCTTCGTCACGCCGCGCGCTTCGGCGGCGGATTCGAGGAGCTTCTCGATGCGCCCGCCGAGCGTCCACTCCGAGCCTTGCGACTCGGTGCGCCCCGCAATCGTCGCCATCTCCATGAGCGCTGCGTCCGTGCCGATGATCTCGAGCACCTGCACCGCGTAGTCGACGCGCATGCCCGGCGTGAGCCGCCGCACGATTTCGTCGTCCGCGAAATGCACGAGCGAGTTCAGCATCCAAATTTCTTTTTTCTTGTGACCGGCGTGCTCCCACATGCGCGCGGTCTCCCACGCAAACTCCGCGAGGCTGTGCGGGTCGCATGCTTCTTTGATTTGCGCGATGCCTGCATACGGCGGGTCGAGCGGCGAGAGCGCGAGCATCGTCGCGATGATGTCGAGCGCGGACGCCGGCAGCGCCTTGCCGTTCGAGACGAGCGTCGGGCGCGACACGGATTGCGCGTTCCACGATGGGCCGAGCTGCGGGATCTTCTTCGGCAAATCGTAGACGGGGTCCCACGCGAAGAGCTTCTCGAGCGCGGCCTTCGCTTCTTTTCCGTAGCGCGAGCCGATCGCGATCACGTCCACGCCGCTCGCCTTGAGACGAAAGAGCGCGCGCTCGGCGGTCGCGCGATCGTCTTTGTCCGTCCCGAACGCGGTGGGCACGAGCGCGAGCACGGCGAGCTCCGCGTGCTTCTGCAGCCACAGCCACGCGACTTTGCCCATGCGCCTGTGCGCGATGTACCCCGCGAACGGCAGCGCGAGCCTCCACGATTTCACGCGCAAGAGGAACGGCCCGGGATCGCCCCAGACGTGCGCGAGCTGTTTGCCGAACGCATCGAGACCCGGAAACGCCGCGTCGCCGAACTTCGCGAACACGTACTGCGCCTTCTGCACGACCATGCCCGCATACGTCTTCTGACCTTCGAGCCAAGCGGAGAGGACGAGATCGTCGGGGAGCGCTTCGTTCTTGTGCTTCACGACGTCGACGTATTTCCCGGCCTCGCGCTGCTTTGCGTAGTCCTCGAGCGTCTCCTTCGTCGCGGGCTTGTCGGGTCGCGTGAACGCTTGGAGCGCGCGCTCCTTCTCGCCGTCGTGCCACTCGATCGACTCGGGGAGATCGACGCGCTCGAGCGCGAGCTTCGTTCCCGGCTTCTTCGGTTTGTTGTCGTCGGCCCACGGCGGCGTGACGAAGATGCGCGGAAGATCCTCCGGCTGCGCTTCGTCTTCCGGCTTCACCGCGCCGACGTGCGCGCGCTGCGCGCCTTCGAGGACCTCGCGCGCGATCTTCGCCGCGCGCCCTTTCACTTTGTCGAGCGACGCGAGCGCCGCCTCCGCGTGATGCGGGAACCGCGAGAAATACGCGATGGCGTGCGGCCGCGACGGCGCCTTCGAGAGGAGCTTCACCATCGCCTCGGCGGCGAGCGGGTCGTCGTAGAGCGCGAGCGCCTCGGCGACGTTGCGCGCGTGATACGAGTCGAACGGTTTCTCCGCGAGCCCGACGAGCAGCGGCAGCATCGCATCGCCGAATCGCTCGATGAGATCGAAGTAGTCCCACGCGCTGTCTTTGTTCGCGATGATTTCCTTCGCGAGCTCGAGATCCTGCACGAGCGCGTTGAGCGGCGCGACGCGGTTGACGTTCGCCGTCTTCAGCCACGCGCGACACACGTCGTCGCCGAGCGGCTCTTCGAAGAACGTGTACGCGATCGTCGTGCGCTGCCCGAGGTTCGCCTGTGGGAGGAGCGCGAGTGCGATCTTCTTGCATTCTGCACGTATTTCGTCGGGCTGCGCGAGGAGGATCGCGCGCCATTCTTTGTCGACGCTGCTGCTGTCGTTCGGCGCGGCGACGAGTCGAAACGGATTGTTCCAATTGATGTAGTTGGGGTCGGTGCTGAGCGCGAGCGAGCGGATGCGCGTCTCGAACGCGAACGGAACCGACGGCGCGACGGCGTGCACGTAGTTCCACGCGTTGTTCCAAGCGAGCTTCGTCGCGAGCACCGTGAACGCGGCAGCGACGGCGGGATCGTCGAAGGTCGGCGGTGTCTCGCTGCGCGCGAGCGGCTCGCATTTCTCCATCAGCGCGGCGAGCGCGGGCGCGCTGTTCGCGCGACCGGCGACGAACGTCGTGGTGATCGGATCCTGCTGACCGCGCATCGCGAACTGCTTGCGCATCTGCTCCCAAATCGGGCCGGGCTTGCCCGGTTTGTAGTCGTCGTCCACGTCCTCGCGCTTCGTGGGCGAAATCTCCGCGCGCGCCTTTGGGTTCCACACGATCGGCATGGGATCGCCAACCTATCAACAATCAAAAACTTCGATAACCCGCCTCGCGCTCGCGCAGCGCGGCGAGGCGTTCGCGCAAAAACGCGGCGAGCGCGCGCGCTTCGTCGTGGCTGCGCATCGTGCCGCGCGGGAGCTCGATTTCGCCGCCCGCGCGCATCACCGCGTGCACCGCGCCGGATTCCGCGACGAAATCCACGACGTCCACCGTCGCGAGCCGCATCGAGCGCGCGCGGGCAGGGAAGTGCCAGCTCACCTCGAGCTCGCGCCGATCGAGCCGATAACGCACGCGACCTCCCGCGACCCACAGCGCGGCCGCCGCGACGATCGCGAAGAGCCCCGCCGCGATCCACGCGCGGCTGCGAATCGCCTCGACGACGATCGCGACCGCATAGAGCGACGCGCCGAACACCGCGAACCTCTCCGCGAGCGGCTGCGGCGACGACACGTCGACGTTCGCGCCGGACCCGCGAATGGAGAACCCACGCAACGCGAGGAGCTCGCTCACGACATCAATGATAGTGGCTCACGCCATTGCGTCGAGCGCGGAGACGAGCTCCGCGATGGGCGCCTTCTCGCGGAATTTGCCGTCCTTCTCTTTGCGCTTCTCGACGTACTTGCTCGTGAGGCCCTCGGCCTCTTTCGACGCGGCTGCCCAGAGCGGCGTGTCGGCGCCTTGCGCGGGCGTGTCGGCGAAGAGCTTCGCGGAGAAGTTGATCATCGACGCGACGAAGCCGCTCGCGTTCTGGTTGAAGTCCGTCTTCACGAAGCCGGGCGCGGCGGCGATCGCGACGACTTTGTCTTTGCCGAGATCGTCGGCGAAGTGCCACGTGAGCATGCGAAGCGCTTGCTTCGATTGGGCGTACGCCTTGAAGCCGTCGTACTTGCGCTTCGACCACTCGAGATCCGACGCGTCGTAGTTTCCCGCGAGGCCGGAGACGACGTTCACGACGCGTGAAGGTGCGCCCGCGCGCAAGCGATCCGCGAGGAGCTTCGTGAGCATGTACGGACCGAGGACGTTCGTTGCGAACGTGAGCTCGTGCTTGTCCGCGCTCTCGCGGCGATCGCTGAACCACGCGCCCGCGTTGTTGACGAGGATGTGGAGCGCGTCGTGCTTCGTCTTGAACTCGTCCACGAATTTCTTGATCGATGCGAGGCTCGACACGTCGAGCGTCATCGCCGACACGCTGTCGGGCTTCTTCGCGTCCTTCTTGATCTCGCTCACCACCTCCGCGCCCTTCGATGGATTGCGCGCGCACACGATCAGCGTCGCTCCCATGCGCGCAAGCCCACGCGCGATCTCTTTGCCGATGCCGCCCGTCGCGCCCGTGACGATCGCGACCTTTCCCGAGAGGTCTTCATTGAGCTCAGTCATGAGTGCGAGGATGCGTCTCTCGGTCTTTACTTTCAAGGACAGCGCGTCCAGCATTCTCGTCCGTAGATGCTCCAGTTTTTTCGGACGAAGCTCGTCTTCAAGCTTGCCGTCTTGATGGGGCTCACCGTCGCCGCGGGGTTCGCGGTTCTCGCGGCGGGCAGCGCGCGCATCGAGTCGCACGCGATCGACGACATGCACCGCGAATCCGCGCGCGCGATGGCGACGTCGCTCGCCGCGGGCGTCCGCAACTCGATGCTCACCGGAAACGGGAGCGCGGTGCGCGATCTCCTCGACGACGCGAAGCACGGACTCGGCAACGCGGAGGTTCGCGTCTACGCGCCGAGCGGGGAAGAAGTCTTCGGCAAGAAACCGCCGCCGCCTCCGCCCGACAAACAACCTGCGCACGTTCGCGCGGTGCTCGAGACGAAGCATCCCGAGCCCGCGGGCGATTCGCGCGCGACGCCGATCGAAAACGAGAAGCGCTGTCACACGTGTCATGAAAAAGGCGATCTGCGCGGCGTGCTCACGCTCGGCACGAAGGGCGCGCGCACGCCCATCGACGGGAGCGAAATCTCGCTCGACGCGCTCGCGACGATCGCGCGCTCCGCGTTCGTGCAAATCATGACGGCGAAGCACCAGGACGCGCTCGACGATTTTTTCTCGGAGCTCGCGAAGCTCTCGCCGGGCATCAAGGGCGTCGCGGTCTACACGACGGTCGCGGAGAAAAAATTCGGCGACGACATCGGCGTCGCGGACGACGTGGTTTTGCGCGGCGTGGAGAAGACATCGAGGCCCTTCACCGAAGTCGTCGGCGACGTGAAATACCGCGTGATTCCACTCGCGAACGAGAAGCGCTGCCAAGGCTGTCACAACCCCAAAGACGAAATGAACGGCGCGATGGTCGTCGCGTTCTCGCCGAAGGATCTCGACGCATCGCGCACGCTCACCGCCGCGACGACGACGTCGCTCGACCACGTCATGCTCTCGGGCCTCGGTCGCATGATCACGGGCTTCATGGACGACGTCGCGCGCACCGGCGTCGTCACGACGCTCACGGTGCACGACGACAAGGGCCGCCTCTATCACGACGCATTCGCGAAGTACGAGCCGCCATCCGCCGTGCGCACCGTCCTCGATTCGCACGAGCAATTCGAGGCGCCCGACACGATCGAGAAGCCGGAGTTCCTCTTCGCGATCCCGCTCGCGAACGATCCGAAATGCCAGCGCTGCCACGGCCCCGATTTGCCCGTGCGCGGCGCGATCCAAATCAAGCTCGACACGTCGAAGGAAGCCGCCGCAGTGAAGATGCTCCGCGTGCGCAGCTTCGAGTTCGCCGGTCTCACGATCGCGCTCGCGATTTTGCTTTTGTGGATCGTCGTCCGCATGACGGTGCTGAGCCCGGTGCAGAAAATCGGGCGCGTCGCGGAGCGCGTGGGCGCGGGCGATTTCGACGCGCGCCTCTCCGTCACGAGCATCGACGAGATGGGCCGCCTCGCGACGCGCATCAACGACATGGTCGCGGGCCTCCGTCACAAGATGGCGCTCTCGAAATACGTCTCGCAGGAGACGCTGAAGAACGTCGAACGGAGCTCGCTCAGCGCGGCGACGCTTCGAAACGGCGAGCGCCGGCGCGTGACGATGCTCTTCTCAGACGTGCGCGGGTTCACCGCGTTCTCGGAGACGCGCCAACCCGAAGAGGTCGTCGCGATGCTCAACGATTATCTTCAAGCGCAAGCGGAGGTCGTCGTGAAGTACGGCGGCGACATCGACAAGTTCGTCGGCGACGAGCTCATGGCGCGCTTCACCGGCGACGACGCCGAGTCGCGCGCCGCGCACTGCGCCGTCGAGATGATCAGGGCGGTCGCGGCGCTCGAATCGAAGTCGTCGCATGGTCTCAGCGTCGGAATCGGTATCAACGCGGGCGACGTCATCCTCGGATCGATGGGCGCCGAGCAACGGCTCGACTACACCGTCATCGGCGACGCGGTGAACCTCGCCGCGCGATTGTGCTCCGCGGCGAAAGGCAACGACGTGCTCGTCACGAAGACGATCAAAGACGCGCTGAAGGGCGACGATCTCGCAGTCGAAGACCTCGAGCCGATCCGCGTGAAGGGCAAAGCGGAGCCGATCCCGATTTTCAAGATCACCAAGCGCGCTTGAGCTGCGCATGCGAGACACATGGTTACGTTCGCGCGTATGGATAGCGTCCGAACGTGTCCGAGCTGCGGACGAGAAAATCGCATTCCCGCGAAACACCTCGCGCACACCGGAAAATGCGGCTCTTGCCACGCCAAGCTCGCGCCGTCTTCCGCGCCGATCGACGTCGACGCCCCGTCGTTCGATCGCATCGTGAGCGAGTCGCCGGTTCCCGTGCTCGTCGATTTTTGGGCCGAGTGGTGCGGGCCGTGTCGCATGGCAGCGCCGGAGGTGAAGAAGGTCGCCGCGGAGATGTCGGGTCGCGCCATCGTGCTGAAGGTCGACACCGAGCGAAACCCGTCGCTCGCCGCGCGCTACCGCGTGCGAGGCATTCCGAACTTCGCCGTGTTCAGCGGAGGGAAGCTCGTTCACCAACAAGCGGGGCTCGTCGACCACGGAACGCTCCGCGCGCTGCTCGAACGCGCCGCTTGATCACCAAGAGTGAATCGTCGTCGGGCCCTTGCCGCTCGGGTCGAAGATCGCGACGACCGTTCCATCGTGGCGGAGCGCGTAGACGATGCCATCCACGTCGATCGCGAGCTCTTTCACGTCGGTGACGCCGTCGACGGCCGTCGGCGAGAGCGCGCCACCCGTCGTGATCGCGCCCCAGCACATGATGGTGTCGTCGACGCGAATGGCGCATGTGCGGCTGGCCGACATGACCACCTCTCGAAAGCCGCTGGCGATCGTCACGGGATCGGCGCGCGCGATCGTGGTGCCGTCGCCGACCTCGCCGAGCTGGTTCGTTCCCCAGCAATGAAGGATCGTGTCGCTCGTCACCGCGCACGACGATTGCGTGCGCGTTTCGTCGGTCGCCGCGTTCGTGACGTTCGACAGAACGAGGTGCTCGCCCGCGACGGAGTAGAGATCCGCATTGTCGAGTATCGCAAACACGCCGGCGAGCTTCGCGATCGGCCGAGGAAAAGGCACGCCGTATCGCTTTCCCCAACACACGAGATTTCCGTTCGCGTCGATTCCGCAGTTGCGATGGATCTGGCGAAGGTCACGCGCGTCCGGGAGCACCGTCCACGTCGTCACGCACGGGTAGCAGCACGAGAAGAGATCGCAGCCGGCGTCGTCGGGTTCGTTCGCGCAACTGTCGCCGCCGCAGCTTTGCGTCGCGATCGATCCGAGGTTGCCGTCGACGTTCGAGCCTTCGCACAGGATTTCTCCAGTCGACATCGCGGCGCACACCGAGTCCTCGGGCGGCGGAAAGAAATCGAAAGCGTGCGTGACACCCGAGATGCTGAACGCGCGAAAGAGCGCCGGGTCTTCATTGTCCAAGTGCGCGCCGCCGAACACGCGTCCGTCGAGCGCCTCTCCGTAGACGACGCCGTCTGCAAAGAGGTGGGCGATCGGCACGTCCTTGGCGCTCGCGTCGGGTGCGGGCGTATTCGCCGACGGCGAACAAGCGACGAACGTCACCGCGACGAGCAACCACCGCATGACTCGATCGTGCACGCGCGCCGCGTGCGCGACCATGAGTAACGAGTCAGGAGAAGCGAGTCACACTGCGGCGCGAACGCAAATCGCGAAGCGCCGGTCGTCGTCGGTCTTCAGCGCGAATTTCGGCGGCAAGAGCTCGCGTCCCCATTCGCGCGCCGATGCGTCGCGCTCCACTTCGAAACCGTGCGCGCGCATCCACGCGGGGAGCTCGCTCGGATGCCAGCCGAACCGAAACGGCTCGCCGATGCGCGACAAGAACGCTTGCGCCGCGCGCGCACGCAGAGTCGGATGCTCGAAGAGCGCGCGATCGACGTACGTCATCGCGAGGCGCGAACCGACCGCGCTGTAATCGCGCACGGCGGAGACGCTCGCGTCGATCGCGTCGTCGCTCAGGTACATCGTGACACCCTCCCAAATCGTGAGCGTGCGCTTCGACGCGTCGTGCCCGTGCCGCGCGAGCTCCGCGGGGAGATCGCTCATCGCATTCGACTCGAAGTTCCACGCGACGTACTCGGTGTGCGCGCCGATGTCGCCGCGGAGCACGTCGCGTTTCTTCGCTTGCGTCGCCGGATGATCGACCTCGAACACCGTCGCCTTTGCGCGCGAGAGCTCGTGCGCGAATCGAAGCGCACGACAATCGAAGCCCGCGCCGAGGAGGACGACTTGCGTCCCACCCTCGCGCACGAACGCGCGGAGCGCATCGTCGATTACGCGCGTGCGCACTTGCATGTAGAGAACGAAGCGTCGCGGAAAGAGCTTGCTCGCGAACGGACGTCCGACGAGCGCAGTCGTGCGCGCGAAGCGCGCGCCATATGGATCGTCCGCGAGCCGCGCCTCTTCGGGAAGATGAACGCCGAAGCTGCGCGCCGCCGCGACCCACGCCGCCGTGAAGCTCGGACGATCTCTCACGGCGTGATTCTTTATCATCGACTGAAATAACTCGCGCGCCTCGAACGAACCTTCCCCATGAAGACAATCGCCTCGATGATGGCCGCTTCGTTTCTTTTCATGGGTTGTGCGGGCGCGGGGGGTGACGGGCTGATCGCGTATCCGAGCGGCGGTCGCGCTTCGGGCGGCGACGACTCGGTCGCGCCGAAGGCGCGCGTGGCGACGGAAACGCCATCGCGCGAAGTGCTCGGAGGCGGACTCCGCGCGCCCCGCCACGACGTCGATTATCTCGTCTGCGCGCAATGCCGTCGTTGATGCGCGGAAGAATTCGCGAGCCGCGCGCGTAGATCTCCGCGTGAGGGCATATGGCGTCGTTTTGATCGTGCTCACGCTCGCGGGAACCGCGCGCGCGGATCGCGAGCCCATCCTTCCGCTCGACGTCGCCGTGACGAGCGACGAGACGGGCGCCGTCGTGGATCGCGCCTGGATCGATCGCGAGATGGCCGTCGTGGAGCGCGTGTATGGCCCGCTCGGTTTTCACGTGCGCGTCGATCGCGTGCACCCGCTCGGAACGGAGCTCGCACGCATCGAAGACCCGCGCATGCGCGATCGCTTCGCGCGTCTCGTGACGCCCGAGCGCATTCAAGTGTTCGTCGTTCGCTCGCTGCGCGACAACGTCGAAGTCGGCGTGTACCGCGGCGGCGTCACGTGGGACTCGATCCCGAGCACGCAAAACGGCCCGAGCCGGCGCTTCGTGATTTTGGCCGCGACCGCCGCGGAGAGCTCGCTCGCGCACGAGCTCGGTCACTTCTTCGGCATCCAGCCGCACTCGAGCGTTAAAATAATTTGATGAGCTACGACCGCGAAGACGCGCTCGTCTTTCTCGACGCGAATCAAAAATCGATCGTCACGAACACGGCGCGTTTTCTCCGCACGAGCGGCGCGCTTCCAGCGATCGATTGGATGGATCGCTGATCACTTCTTCTCGGGTGCGCTCAAACGATCGAGGACCGGAATCTTCGCCATCCACGGATTCAAGTAACCGAGCTTCACGGCGCCCGTCAGCAGCGCGGCGATGACGAGCAGCGTGATGTAGAGCCACGCCTTGCTCTTCTCCGCATACGGATCCGACGTCGCGCGCTCGGCGTCTTTCGGGAGCGCGGCGACCGTCGTGAGCGACGCGCCAAACGGGATGTTGATCTTCGCCTCCGCGTTGACCGCCCAACCAGCGCCGTCGAGGAGCGGACCCAAGTTGCGTCTGCGCAGCTTGAGCCACGCGATGATCATCGCGGGCCCCGAGATGACGAGCATGATGCCCGCGAGCGCGAGCGGCATCTCCCACCAGCGGAGCGAGACGAATCCGGTCATCACGGCGACGAGCGACGATCCGATCGCGCCGATCGCGAGGCCGATGGCAGCGAAGATGCCGGCGAACTTCGCGACGTCGAATCCCGCGACGGGTGCGGGTGCGGCAGCGGCTGCGGCGGGCGGTGGCGCAGCGGTCGTCGGATCATCCGGGTTGACCGCTTTGAACGACGCGTTCTTGTGCGCTTCGTCGGCGGCGACCTTCACCGATCCGTGCGTGAGCTCTTGCGCTTCGCCGTCGCGAGCCGCAGCGAACTTCTCGACCTGCTCGTGGATGAAGCGCCCGAGCCGGACGTAAGGCGACCAGAACGCTTGGCGAATGCTGATCGGTTGCTCGATCACCTTCACGAGCGTCGCGTCCCAATCGTTTCCTTCGCGGTCGATGAAGATCGCGTTGCGGCCCGCGCGGATCTGTCCGGTCGTTCCCGCGGTGACGGCCGCGGCGATCGTCATCTTGTGCTCGGCGCCTTCGGTGTCCTTGCGCTTGCACTCGCAATAAAGAAGGAACGTGTACGAAAGGCTCGCGACGGCCGCGTGCGCGCCGACGTCGTCGATGCGAATGCACAAGTCGCAGCTCCGCCCGTCGACGAAGAGCGTTCCGGCTTGGAAGATGGCGCCGTCGTGCGCGTAGAAATCGCGAAACGAGACGAAGTTGCAGAGGAGCGCGTGGAGATCGCGGTAGTAGCGGAGCAGCCGCTCGACGGACGCGATGGCTTCGGCCTCGGGCGCGAGCGCGAGATCTTTTTCGATCAGCGCGTCGATCTTCGCGCGCGCGTCGCTCGCGAGGACTTCGCGGATGCGCGCGTGCCCGAGCGCGTCGATCGTGTTCGCGGGTTTCGCCGAGCGCCACGCGTCGTGCGCGGCGAGCTTGTCGTGGATCGCGGCCCAATCGTTTTCGGTGAGCGAGACGCGCGCGCCGAGGAGCGGCGTCACGGCGTCCATCGAAAATCGTTTCACCGCAGCAGTCCACGCGGGGTTGACGCCGCCATCGAGCGGAAGGGGTCTCGCCGCTTCGATGCGCGCGATCGGAAATCCGGCGATGCGGCCGTCGTTGGCTTCGAGGCGCTCGCCGGCGAAGCTCGCGTAGTCCTGTTCCGTGCGATTGAGCGGAGCCGTCGCGCGAGGATCGAACGCAGCAAGCCGGCAACGAACGAAATAGTCGTCGACCTTCGCGCGTACCGCATCGACGGCCTCGGCCGCCGCCGAAGTCTTCTCGCCGAGCGGGAGCACGTTGGGCTCCTCCGATTTCTTCCACCACGCGTCGAGCGCGCTCGCTTGCTCGAAGAACGCGTCGAGCTTCTCCTTCGTGATGCCCGGCTTGCCGCTTCGATCCTCGACGGACCCGACGAGCTTCTTCACGTCCTCGATCACCGCGGCAATCGCGTCGTCGTCGGCGGACTCGGCGGGCACGACGCCGTCGCCGTTGAACTTCGTCTGCTCGAAGATTTTCTTCGTGTCGAGAACGTCGTCGAAGGTGATCTCCTTCTTCTCCTTCTTGCCGAGGTTCTTGAGGATCTGTTTTGCGGACGCGAGGAGGCGTTTGCCGTCCTCTTCTTCGGCGTCGATCGCGGAGAGCGGCAGCGTGCTTTGGCGCTTCTTCAAGTCGCCGGGTGACTTGAGCACCGTGCCCGCGAAGTCGACGGCGGCGAGCAGCTCGGGCGGACGAATGCGTCCGTCCTTGTCCGTGTCGATCATCGCGAGCGTCTTCGGGTCGATTTGAAGCCCGCGCACGGGGCACGCGAGCGCGACCCAGAGCTTCTTGTCGAGCGCACCGACCGCGAGGATCTCGCCCGACTCCTCGAGTCGGAGCTGATCGAACCCGCCGGCGCGAAAGAAGCGAAAGTGGTGCGACGTAGGCATGGCGCGTTCTTAGACGAAAACGTCGAGATCGCGAAGGCTCAGTTCGCCTTGGTTGCGCGCACGACGTAGTGATACTCGCCCACTTCGCTCGGGCTCTCGACGCTCCAGCCACGCGCGCGGAGCGATGCGCTGACATCGGCGGGCGAGACGCGATGATCGAGCGGCGGGCCATTCGGCTGATCGACGTCGCGACGCCAGTCGACGATTGCGATGCGCCCGCGCGGCGCGAGGATGCGCTCGATCTCGGCGAGCGCGGCGGCGCGATCGTCGATCTCGTGCCAGACGTTCGCGAGAAACGCGAGGTCGACGCTCGAGTCCGCGAGTGTCGTCTTCGTCGCCTCGCCGAGCACGAGCTTCACGCGATCGGAGGGCTCGAGGTGCGTGCGCAAGCGCTCGAGCATGTCCGGTTGCATGTCCACCGCGAACACCTCCGCGCCGGCGCGCGCGATCGGGATGGCGAAGTATCCGGTGCCGGCGCCGATGTCGGCGACGCGCGTCCCCGCCTCGAGCGCGAGCATCGCGACGACGCGTTCGGCGGGCAGCCACTCTTGTCGCTCGGGATCGTCGAGCATGTGGGCGTGGTCGTGTTTGAACATGCGTTCGTGTGCCATGTCGTCGAGTTTAGGCATGAACGACGAGTGTTGGCGCGCGGCCTGGCCGAGCTGGCCCCGGCCACCCCGAAACATGGGATTTCCAGGCGATCGCGCGTGGCACGCGCGTCGCAATCGCGCCCTCTATGCTCGCCATGTCGCTCGGCGCAAGTCTTCTCGGTCTCGACGCATCGCCCGTTCGCGTCGAAGTGCAGGCGTCGCGCGGCGTGCCATCGTTCGAGCTCGTCGGCCTCGCCGAAGCCGCGGTGCGCGAGAGCCGCGTCCGCGTGAAGAGCGCGCTCGCGCAAGTCGGCATCGAGCTCTCCGAATACCGCATCATCGTCAACCTCGCTCCGGCGGACGAGCGCAAGTTCGGCAGCGGCTTCGACCTCGCGATCGCCGCGTCCACCATGGTCGCGCTCGGCGTCGTCCCGCCGCAATCCGTCGAGGGCATCTTGTTTCTCGGCGAGCTCGCGCTCGGCGGCGGCGTTCACGGCGTGCGCGGCGTTCTCCCGAAGCTCCTCGGTCTCCGGCGTCTCGTGCGCGGCGCGATCGTCCCGCGCGCCAACGAGCACGAGGCCGCGCTCGTCACGGGCCTCGACGTGCGCGTCGTCGAGACGCTCGGCCAGCTCCGCGAAGCACTCGCGGGTCGCGCCGAGCTTCCGTACGCGCACGAGGGTCCTCCCGCGCCGAACGATCTCGGTATCGAAGATCTCGCCGACGTGCGCGGTCAGTCCGCCGCGCGCCGCGCGCTCGAAATTGCAGCCGCGGGCTCGCACAACTTGCTCTTCATCGGTCCACCCGGCGCGGGCAAGACGATGCTCGCGCGTCGCATGGGGAGCATCCTCCCTCCGCTCACGGCGAGCGAGTCGCTCGAGGTCACCGCGATTCACAGCGTGGCCGGCGTGCTCGGCGCGTCGCGTGCGCTCGTGCGGGCGCGCCCGTTTCGAGCGCCGCACCACTCGACGAGCGAAGCGGGCCTCGTCGGCGGCGGTGATGTTCCGCGTCCGGGCGAGGTGAGCCTCTCGCATCACGGCGTCCTCTTCCTCGACGAGCTCCCCGAGTTTCGTCGCGGCGCGCTCGAGTCGCTCCGCCAACCGCTCGAAGACGGATCGGTCACCGTGTCACGCGCGATGGGTCGCGCCACGTTCCCCGCGCGCCCGCTGCTCGTCGCGGCGATGAACCCGTGCGCGTGCGGTTTCCACGGCGATCCATCCGGTCGTTGCGAGTGCCCGCTCGAGCGCGTTCGCGCGTATCGCGCGCGCCTCAGCGGTCCGCTCCTCGATCGCATCGATCTCCACGTGCGTCTTCCGCCGGTCTCGATCGGCGCGCTCCGCGCGCACGCGCCGGGCGAAGCGAGCACGCTCGTTCGCGAGCGTGTGCACCGCGCGCGCATTCGTCAACGCGATCGGCAGCGCGCCCACGAGCTGCGTGCGTCGCTCAACGCGTTTCTCGCGCCGCGCGACGCAGAGCGCGTGTGTCGGTTGGGCCAAGCTGCGGAGAAGATGCTCGCGTCCGCCGCCGAGCGCCTCGGTCTCTCCGCGCGCGCGCACGGCAAAGTCATCCGCGTCGCGCGCACCATCGCGGACCTCGCGGAAGACCTACCAGTTCGCTACCGAAGCGTTTCGCCGGCGACACGCTGCCGGTCAAGGCCGACCTTCACTTCCGGCGCCGCCCGCGCCGAGTTCGACGGCCGCCTGTTGCTCGCCAGCGCTCCCGCCTTCGCCGGCGACCGACGCTCTCCGGCGAGGCCGACGCGCCCGAGGGCGGCCGCTGGCCGTGGCGCATCGCCGGCGAAGTCGCCGGCCGCGGCGATACCGCGAGCTGGCCGACGCCGACATCCGGCTGGGCAGCGAGGCGCGCGCGCTGCGAGGCGAAAGGCCGGCTGCCTCGCGCTCGGCGAGCGCCCCGCGCTCGACGCCGAGCTCAAGGCCAAGTCGCTCAACTTCGACGCCCTGCTGCGGCGCGACAAGGAGACCTTCGCCTCGCCGTCGCGCGCCGCGCGCGCCTTCGCGGCGCTGGCGGGGCGGGCGCTGAGGCGCGACGCGCCGCTCGCGCAAATTTTCGCTGAAGCTCGAAAGCGACGGCGCCTATCTCGGCGCGCGCGCGCTGGACAACCCCGTCGTCACGCTTTCGGGGCGCGCCGGCGCGGCGCCATGCGGCTCATGCTTTCGAGCGGGCTGCCGGGACATCGGCCGCTTCTCGCTCGACGGCGCGCTGGAGCTCGGCGCGGCGCCGATCTTCCGCGGCCGCGGCGAGGGCGAGGCCGGCGATTTCTCCGCGCTCGCCGCCTGGGCCGCCGAGGACGATCCGGCACTCGCCGGGCGGCTCGCGACGCTCGGCGCGGCGCTGCCGCCGGGCCATCTCCGCTCAGGCGACGTCGAGCTTTCGCCCGGGGGCTACGCCGCGCGCGGCCTGACGCTGAAGTCGGGCGCTCGCATTTCGACGGCGGCCTCGTCTATCGCCTGCCCTCGGCCGACGAACGCGGGCCGGCTCTATCTCGACCTCGCCACCGACGCGCTCGACATCGACGCCGCGCCCAATGTCGAGGCCGGGCTCGACTGGCTCGGCGATTCCGATCTCGATTTCCGCCTGAAGGCCGACACGCTACGCGTCGCCCGCGTCGGCCTCGCCACGGTGCAGAGCGGCTCGCTCGGCGTGCGCGCGCGCAAGGAGGGGCCGAAAGTTCACGCTGGAGAAACTGTCGCTCGCCGATTTCGGCGGCGCCTCGATCGAGGCCGAGGGCGAGACCGCGCCGACCGGCCGCTGGACGCGGGTCAAGCTCGACGCCGGCGCGCCTCGACGATTTCGCCGCCCTGCTCGCCCGCGCCGCGCCGGGCGCGCTGACGCGCTGGCTGCAGGCACCGCGCCGACGACCTCGGCTCCGATCAAGGCGACGTTCGAGGCGCGGCGCGACGGGCCGCCGCTCAACGGGCCGTTCTCGCTCGATTTCCTCAAGGCGGACGGCACGATCGCCGGCTCGCGCTTCGGCCTGACGCTGAGCCGCGCGCCGGCGCCGGTCGACGCCATCTCCGTCCAGGCGACGCTCGACGCCCCCGACGCCGGCGCGCTGCTGCGCAAGCTCGGCGCGAAAATCCCGGCCGGCGCGGCCGGGCGCGCCGAGCTGTCGCTCAGCGGGACCGGGCAATGGGACGCGGCTTCGAGGGCAAGGCGCGGCTGGCGCTCGCCGGGGCCGAGCTCGACCTGGAGCGGCGCCCTGAACCCGCAAGGCGAGGCCTCTCGGGGCCGCTGACGCTGAAGAGCGCCGACCTGTTCCCCGCGCTCGCCGCGCTCGGCATGGGAACGGCGGGGACCGGCGCCGCCGCGCCCGCCGATCTCACCGCGGAGCTGAAGGCCGGGCCCCGGCGCCGTCGACCGAATCGCCGGGGCGCTCGCCGGCGCGCAGGTGAGCGGCGAGCTCAAATGGACGCCGCCGCGCGACGCGGTTTCGCTCGAACAGCTCGCGCGCTGGCGCAATCGCCCGACGCGCCGCTCGCCGAGGCCCGCCGACGATCACCGGCGCGCTGGAGTTCGACCGCGTCTCGCTGGCGGCGCTGCTTTCGCTCGCGCTCGGCCGTCCGACGCCGGCCCGGCCGGGCGCGCTTGGTCGGAGCTGAAGTTCGGCCCGGCGCTGATGAAGCCGCCGTCGCTCGACGTGGGCTGAAGATCGGCGCGCTCGATACGCCGCTCGGGCTCGGCCGCGCGGCGGCGGCGCGGCTGCGGATGGATCGCGACCGGCTTGCGCTCGACGACGCGCGCCGCTGCTGAACGGCGGCCAGGCGAGCGGGCGGCTGAGCCTGCGGCGCGACAATGCGCTGGCGACGGCGAGCGGCGCGCTGACTTTGCAGGGCGTCGCGCTCGAACGGCGCGGGCGCAAAGGGCGGTTCGACCCCGAGCCTGGATTTCGCCGGCGCCGGCGACGCCGCCGCCTCGCTGGTCGGCGGGCTGGCGGGCTCCGGCCGGATCAAGGCGTCGACGCCAAGGTCGCCCGGCTCGACCCGGAGGCGCTCGGCCGCGCCTTCGCCAAGATCGAGCAGGCCGCCGCGCCGATGCTGGAGGAGAAGAAGATCGAGGGCCTGATCGGCGCCGAACTGGACAAGGGCGCGCTGTCGCTGCCGGCCAGGAGAGCGCGCTGGCGCTGAGTTCGGGCGCGCTGCGCTTCGGGCCCGTGGAGCTGACCCTGCCCGAACGGGCGGCCAGCTCTCCGGCGCCTTCGCGCTGCCCGACGCGACGCTGAGCCTCGACGCGACGCTGGTCCACCAAGGTCGGGCCGTTCTGGAGCGGGCCGCCGCCGAGGGTCGAGGTCGCCGCGAAGGGCGACGCGCCGCGCAAGGTCAATGCGGCGCTGCTGGCGGCGGGGCTCGCGGCGGAGGCGATCGCGCGCGAGAACGACAGGATCGAGAATTTCGAGGCCGACGTGCGCGAGCGCGCGATGTTCAACCGCCGGCGCAAGGCCGAGCAGTTCCTGGCCCGGCGCGAGGCCGAGATCGCCGAGTATCTGGAGAGCAGGAGCGCGCCGGCGGCTGATGGAGCCTATCTCGGGCCCTATTCGCATAGGCCGCCTCGCATGGCGCGCCGCCGCCGCCCGCAACGACCAGCCGCCCGTCAGGCAAGAACGCCGCACGGGCTTTGAGGGGCGCTAGCCTCGGCTCTCCAGCGCGAAGACGCGCAGCGCCGAGGACAGGTTCGCCTCCCCCCGCGCGGCGTCGACTTCCGCCACCAGCGCGCTGAGCGACACGCCGCGCGCCGCGGCGAGCGCCTCCAGCCGGCGCCAGAAGGCGGTCTCCAGCGACAGGCTGGTGCGATGGCCGGCGATGGTCAGCGAGCGTTTGACGAAAGCCGTGGCGTCAGGGCTCATCGCGCGCGGTGGCCGTCGAGCGCGCGGTCGGCGCAGCGCCCGGCGCTCGGCCTCGGCGCCTCGCTCCGCCTTCGGGCGGCCGAACTGGGCGCGCCGCTCGGCCGCCTCGCGCTCGGCCTCCTCGCGCGCCTGCGCTTGCGGGCGAGACGCAGGTTGACGACCTCGCTCAGGTCACTTCTTGCGGAAGGCGTCGATGGAGACGACCTTGGTCTTCGCCCTCGGCGGGCTTTTCGGCGGCTTTCGGCGTCTCGACCAGTTTCGGGCCCGGCTCGGCCTTGGCGGGCGTTTTGGCGGCCTTGCGCCGCCTCGGCCGGCGCCGGGACCGGCGCGGCGCGGGCGCCGCGGGCTGGCGCGCGGCTCGGCGATGCGCGGCTCCAGCTTGAAGCCGAACGGCACCGAAGGATCGCTGAAGCCGGTGATGGCGTCGAACGGCACGGTCAGCCGCTCGGGCCTGCGCGAGAAATTGAGGCTGACCTCGAAATGATCGGCGCCGACGCGTCAGATCCCAGAACTCGTGCTGCAGGATGATCGCCATCTCGTCGGGATAGCGCTGCTTGATCGAGGACGGCAGCATGACGCCCGGCGCATGGGTCTTGAACGAGATGTTGAAATGATGCTCGCCGCGCAGGCCCGTCGCGCGCCGCGTCGGCGAGAACCTTTCTCACCACCGAGCGCAGCGCGTCCTGAACCAGAAGGTCGTATCGGATTAAGTCCGCGCCCATGTATCTCGCTCTGGCCGATGGCTCTAATATAGCGACGGCGGCGGGCGACGCAATTGCGACGCGGAGCGCGCGCATCAGCATTGGCGAAGGCCGCAGCCCGGCCTTCAGGCGAATTTGCGCGCCGCCTCCGCGGTGCTCGGCGAGCAGCGCCTCGAGGTCGAGGCCGACGACGGCGCCGTCGATCACCCGCCAGACGCCATTGACCATCACCCGGTCGGCGCGATGCGCGCCGCACAGCACGAGCGCGGCGAGCGGATCGTGCGCGCCGGAGAAGCGCGGCGCGTCGAGCGTGAACAGCGCGAGATCGGCCTGGGCGCCCGGCGCGATGCGGCCGATGTCGTCGCGGCCGAGGCATTTCGCGCCGCCCTCGGTCGCCCAGCGCAGCGCGTCGAGATGGCGTGACGGCGAGGCGCCGTATTGCAGCCGTTGCAGCATCAGCGAATGGCGCACCGCCTCCATCATGTTGGAGGAATCGTTGGAGGACGAGCCGTCGACGCCGAGCCCGACCGCCGAGCCCGCCGCCTCGTAATCCTTGACCGGACAAATCCCGGCCGCCAGCAGCATGTCGGCGGCCGCGAGATGGCAGACGCCGACGCCGGCCGCCCCGAGCCGCGCGATGTCGTCGCGCGTTGAAATGCACGGCGTGGGCGAGCCACAGCCGCGGCTGAGCCAGCCGACGCTCTCGAGGAAATCGACCGGCCGCAGCCCATGCGCCTCGACGGAGAAGCGCTCCTCGTCCTCGACCTGACAGAGATGGGTATGCAGCCGCACGTCGAGCCGCTCCGCCAGCGCGGCCAGATCGCCGGCATCAGCGGCTTGTGCACGGCGTAGGGCGAGCAGGGGGCGAAGGCGATCTGCGTCATCGCGCCCGGCGCGGGATCGTGATGGAGCTTCACCACCCGCTCGCAATCGGCGAGCACGACGTCGTCGCCCTGCACGACGTTCTCCGGCGGCAGGCCGCCGTCCTTGATCGAAAAACTCATCGCGCCGCGCGTGACCGTCATCCGCACGCCCAGCGCGCGCGCCTCCTCGACCTCGATGTCGATGGCGTGTTCGAGGCCCGGCGGGAACAGGTTGTGATGGTCGGCCGCCGTCGTGCAGCCCGACAGCAGCAGTTCGGCCAGCGCGACGCGGTCGCCGAGCCGCAAATCCCGCTCGTCCATGCGCGCCCAGATCGGATAGAGCGCGACCAGCCAGGGCAGCAGATCGAGCTTGCAACCCGGCCGGATGGGCGCGCGCCAGCGTCTGATAGAAATGATGATGCGCGTTGACGAGGCCCGGCAACAGGACGTGCCGGCCGGCGTCGAAGGTCTGCGTCCACCGGCGCCGGGGCGCCGCGCCGCGCGCGACGAGTTCGGCGATCCGGGTCGCCCTCGACGACGATCCCGCCCTCCGCGCCTTCGGCCAGGACGGCGAGCGGGTCCTTGAGCCAAAGTCTCATTTGGGACCGCAGATCGAGCCCGACGCCGTGGTTGACGAACTTGCAGCGTGTAGCCCTTCTTGTAGTCGAGATCGGCTTTGACCAGCCCGCGCCTTCACCATCTTGTCGAAGAAGTCCTTCATATGCGCGTCGGTCATCGCGCCGATGCCCATGGTCAGCGCGTCGCCGGAATCGACGATGCCGTATTCCTTCAGCTTGGCGATGGAATAGGCGATCTGGTCGTCGGTCATCTCCGGGTTGTCTTTCTTGATGCGCGTCGTTGGCCTTTTTGTTGTCGCCGTAGAGATAATGGTACCAGCCGATGGTCGAGGCGTCGACGAAGCGCTGCACGAGGTCGGGCTTCTTTTCGACGAGATCCTTGCGGGCGATGATCGTCGTCGCGTAGCTGGAATAGCCGTAGTCGGAGAGCAGGAACACGTTGGGCTTGAAATGGCCCTGCTTCTCGACCGCATAGGGCTCGGACGTCACGTAGCCCTGCTGGATCGAGTGCGGGTCGGAGATGAAGGTGGCGGAGTTGTAGTTGTAGGGCTTGACGTTCTCGTCCTTGAAGCCCCAGGCGCTGCGCATCCAGCTGTAGAAGGTGGCGACCGCGCCCTTGCTGACGATGGCGGTCGCCTTCGGCAGATCCGTCCATTTGTCGAAGCCCGACGCCGGGATGCGACATCATGATGAGCGGGTTCTTCTGGAAATGCGCGGCGACCGTGATGACCGGCAGATCGTGCTCGACGTTGTAGAAATCGCCGAGAATGTCGCCGCCCATGAAGAATTCGATCTTGCCCGAGATCAGCAGCAGGCCGCCGTTCGACATCGGCCCGCCGGGCAGGATCTTCACGTCGAGGCCGTATTTCTCGATAGGTGCCGTCGACGAGCGCCTGATAATAGCCGCCAGCTTCGGGATCGGCGAGCCAGTTGGTGCCGAAGGTCACCTTGTCGAGCGCCTGCGCCGGCGCAAGGCCCGCCATCACCACGGCCGCAGACGCAAACACCCAACGCATGACATTCCCCTCCATTGCGTCGCGGCGACCTTAGCACAACGCCGCAATCGGTCGAGCCGCTTGCGCCGCAGGCTTGCCGGGCGGCGCGCGGCGGCGGCTAAGCGGCTCGGGAATCATGGGAAGGCCGCTATGAACCCCTATTGGAGCGCGCTGGCGCGGGAGCTTAACCCCTATGTGCCCGGCGAGCAGCCGCGCATCGCCGATCTCGTCAAGCTCAACACCAACGAGAACCCCTATCCGCCCTCGCCCAGGGCGCTGGAGGCCATCCGCGCCGCCGCGAACGACGACCTGCGGCTCTATCCCGATCCCGAGGCGACGCCGCTTGCGCGAGACGCTCGCCGCCTATCACGGCGTCGGGCTCGAGAACGTGTTCGTCGGCAACGGCTCGGACGAGGTGCTGGCGCACGCCTTCGCGGCGCTGCTGAAGCACGACAAGCCGCTGCTGTTCCCGGACGTGACCTACAGCTTCTATCCCGTCTATGCGCAACTGACGGGCGTCGCCTGCGAGACCGTGCCGCTCGACGCCGACATGCGGGTGAGCGTCGCCGACTACCGCCGCCCCTGCGGCGCGATCATCCTCGCCAACCCCAATGCGCCGACCGGGATCGCGCTGCCGCTCGCGGCGATCGCGGCGCTGGTCGAGGAGCATCGCCGACATTCCCGTCGTGATCGACGAGGCCTATGTCGATTTCGGCGGCAGAGAGCGCGCTGCCCTGGTCGCGCGCCATCCCAATCTTCTCGTCGTGCGCACGTTGTCGAAATCGCGGGCGCTGGCGGGCCTGCGGGTCGGCTATGCGATGGGCGACGCCGGGCTGATCGAGGCGCTGGTGCGGGTCAAGGACAGCTTCAATTCCTATCCGCTCGGCGCGACGTCCCAGGCGGGCGCGCTCGCCTCCGTCGAGGACGAGGCCTATTTCCAGGCGCGGCTTAAGGATGTGATCGCGGAGCGGGAGGCGATGACGGCGGGGCTGACGCGGCCTCGGCTTCGAGGTCCTGCCCTCGGCGACCAATTTCGTCTTCGCCCGCAAGCCGCGGCTTTGCGGGCGCGGAGCTGGCGGCGGGCTTGCGGGAGCGCGCGGTGCTGGTGCGGCATTTCGCCAAGCCGCGCACCGCGGATTACCTGCGCATAACCGTTGGAACGCCGGCCGAGACCGCGCGCCTTCTCGCAGGCGCTCGGCGAGATCGTCGTGGCCTAGGCGACCGAGGCGGTGATCCAGCGCTGAAGTTCGCTCTTCGGGCCGGCGCCGGTCTTCATCGCGACCTGCTTGCCGTCCTTGAACACCATCAGCGTCGGGATCGAGCGGATGCCGAACTCGGCTCGTGACCTTCGGGTTCTCGTCGACGTTGAGCTTGGCGACCTTGACCTTGCCCTTCATCTCGGTCGCGATCTCTTCGAGCGCGGGCGCGATCATGCGGCAGGGTCCGCACCATTCCGCCCAGAAATCGACGACGACGGGTTCGGAGGATCTCGAGCACGTCCTGCGCCCAGGTGGCGTCGGTGACCTTGGCGGTGACGGAATCGGCGGCGGCCATGATGTCCTCTAGGGTTACGCCGTCGAGATCGGCTGTACGATCAGGCCGATTAGTTAAGAAGCCGCGCCGTGGGGTCAAGGCGGGTCAGAACAGCCGCCCGCCGTTCGGCGTCGGCAGCGACGGGCCGATCAGCACGACCTCGCCGTCGGCGTCGGGAAAGCCGAGCGTCAGCACCTCCGACATGAACGGCCCGATCTGGCGCGGGGCGAAATTGACCACCGCCGCCACCTGCCGGCCGACCAGCGTCTCGGGCGTATAATGCCTGGTGATCTGCGCCGAGGATTTCTTGACGCCGATCTCCGGGCCGAAGTCGATGGTCAGCTTGTAGGCCGGTTTGCGCGCCTGCGGGAACGGCTCGGCGGTCAGGATCGTGCCGACGCGGACGTCGACCTTGAGGAAATCGTCGAAGGCGATGCGGTCGGCGACGGGCACGGGCGGATCTCCGGTAAAGGGCGGCCTTCATGGCGGGCGGCGGGCGGGACGTCAACGGCTTGACTTGGCTCGCCGGCGCCCGCCAAGTCCGCCTCATGTCCATGCCCCGCATCATCGCCTCGCTCGCCGAAATCTCCGACGCCTACGACGCGATCCTGTGCGACGTCTGGGGCGTGCTGCACGACGGCAAGCGCGCGTTCCCGGCCGCTTCCGACGCGCTCGTCGCCTACCGCAAGCGCGGCGGGCAGGTCGCGCTCATCACCAACGCGCCGCGGCCGATCCGCCGGTCGAGGCGCAATTGCTGCGGCTCGGCGTCAGCCGCGACGCCTTCGACGCGGTCGTCACCTCCGGCGACGTGACGATGGCGCTGATCGAGGCGCGCGGCGACGCGCCGCTGCATCACATCGGCGCCGAGCGCGATCTCAGCCTGTTCGAGGCGGTCGAGGCGCGCACGCGGGCGGCGGCCGCAGCCGCGTCGGCGTCGAGGAGGCGGACTATATCGTCTGCACGGGGCTGGAGCACGACCACGTCGAGACCGCCGGCCGATTACGACGAGCGGCTGGCGCGGCTGGCGGCGCGCAGGCTGCCGTTCCTCTGCGCCAATCCCGATATCGTCATCCATCGCGGCGCCGAGCTGGTCTATTGCGCGGGCGCGCTGGCGCAGGACTATGAGGCGCTCGGCGGCGAGATCGATCTACGCCGGCAAGCCCCATGCGCCGATCTACGCGGCGGCGCTGGCCGCCGCGCGCGGGCGCTCGGCCGAAGCCGAGCGGGTGCTCGCCATCGGCGACGGCTTTCGCACCGATGTCAGCGGCGCCGGGCGGCAAGGGTTCGACGTGCTGTTCGTGGCGGCGGCATCCACCGCGACGAGGCGCTCGTCGGGCGAGCCGGACCCGGCCGGGCTTGCGGCTCTGTTTGCGCGCGAGGGCTATACGCCGGCGGCGACCATTCCGCGCTGCGCTAGCCGAACCGGCCGCTCGTCGGCGATCGTTTTGCCGTCGTTGGGCAGCGAGCCCGGCGCGACCAACTCCACGCGCGCCGCGCAGCTTCGTCGTCGCTTGCAGGCTCGCGGCGACCGCTTCGGCGAGCGCGGGCGAAGGCGCCGCCGTCTCGGCCAGCAGCGTCATCGTGTCCTGCTCGCCCTCGCGGCGCACGACCAGCCGCACGGCGGCGAGTTCCGGATGGCGCTTGGCGGCCTCGATGACGGCGGAAGGATGCACGAACATGCCCTTGACCTTGGTCGTCTGGTCGGCGCGGCCCATCCAGCCGCGGATGCGGGTTTCGTCGAGGAAGGCCGAGAGATCGCCGGTGGCGAAGCGCAGCAGCGGATAGCCGCCGCGCAACGCCGTCACCACGATTTCGCCGACCGCGCCCAGCGGCAGCGGATCGCCGGAGCCGGGGCGGACGATCTCGACCAGCACGTCGTCGGCGACCTTCAGGCCCGGCGCCGGGCGTCGTCCTCGTAGGCGACGACGCCGAGTTCGGCGGTCGCGAAAGCCTGCCGCGAGCTCGACGCCGCGCGCCTCCATCTCGGCGCGCAGGCTCGGCGGCAGCGCGGCGCCCGAAACGAGCGCCTTGCGGAGCGAGGTCTCGCCGCCCGCCTTGTCGAGCAGGATTTTCAGGAAATCCGGCGGGCCGGCATAGCCGTTCGGCTTGAGATGCGCGACGGCCGCAAGCGTCTGCTCGGTGTTGCCGGGGCCGGCGGGGATGACGGCGCAGCCGAGCGCGTGGGCGCCGCTCTCCATGATGAAGGCGCCGGGAGTCAGGTGATAGGAAAAGCAGTTCAGCACGACGTCGCCGCAGACGAAACCGGCGGCGCCGAAGGCGGCTTTCGCGCCATAGGGGTCCTCGCCGTGATCCTCGCCCTCGAAGATCGGCCCCGGCGACATGAACAGCCGCCTGAACCCGCCCGTCGCCGCCGCGATGCCCGGCGAACGGCGGCGTCGGCGCGCCTGCAACGCGGCGAGATCCGATTTGCGCAGCAGCGGCGACGCTGGCGAGATCGCTGAGGTCGAGGACCGGCGAGGCGGGGCGAGCGGGCGCTGAGTTCGGCGAGGCGCTGGCGAAGGCGTGGCGAGATCGAGCATCGGTCCCTCTCAGGCGAGCCAGCGCTTGCGGCGGCGGTAGCTCTTGACGTCCTTGAACGAGCGGCGCTCGGCCTCCCGCGACGCCGAGATAGAATTCGCGCACGTCCTCGTTGTCGCGCAAGGCGGCCGCCTCGCCGTCGAGCACGACGCGGCCGTTTTCCAGGATGTAGCCGAATTCGGCGTAGCGCAGCGCCAGATTGGTGTTCTGCTCCGCCAGCAGGAAGGACACGCCGGCCTTGGCGTTGAGTTCGCGCACGATCTCGAAGATCTCCTCGACCACCTGCGGCGCCAGCCCCATCGACGGCTCGTCGAGCAGCACCAGCTAGGGCTTGGCCATCATCGCGCGGCCGATGGCGCACATCTGCTGCTCGCCGCCGGAGATATAGCCGGCGAGCGAGCCGCGCCGCTGCTTCAGGCGCGGGAAATAGGCATAGACGGCTTCGAGATCGCGGCCGATGGCGGCGCGGCCGTCGCGCCGCGTGAAGGCGCCCGTGAGCAGGTTTTCCTCGACGGTGAGATGGCCGAAGCAATGGCGGCCCTCCATTACCTGGATCGCGCCGCGGCGCACGAGGCCGTTGGGGGTCGAGCGGTCGCAGCGTTCGCCGTCGAAGCGGATCTCGCCCTTGGTGACTTCGCCGCGCTCGGCGTGCAGCAGGTTGGAGATCGCCTTGAGCGTGGTGGTCTTGCCGGCGCCATTGGCCCCGAGCAGCGCCACTATGCCGCCCGCGCGCACTTTCAGCGACACGCCTTTCAGCACCAGCGCGACGCTGTTGTAAACGACCTCGATATTGACGACGTCGAGGATCGGGTCCACCGCTCCCTCCCTTTTGGACGGAGCGTAGCGGGCGGCGCGGCGACTGTAACCTCAGCCTTTAGGCGATAGTCTCGGCGCGCTTGGCCTCGCCGCGCCTGCTCGCGCTCGGCCGCCCGCGTGCGGTCCACTTCCACCAGCGCCGCGCGCAGAGCCTCGCGCACGCCGGCGCCGGAGACGCCGGAGAGCTCCAGCGGCGCGGCGCGCGTTCGCCCTCCGCCAGCGGCGGGCCGTAGCTGCGCATCGCCCGCTTCAGGCGCTCGCGCTGCTGTCTTCAGCGTCTCCGCGTCGACCGCGTCGATCTTCGACAGCGCGACGATCTCGGGCTTTTCGGCGAGGCCCGCGCCATAGGCGGCGAGTTCGCGCGCGGATGGTCCTGTAGGCCGTGCCGGCGTGCTCGCCGCGTGGCGTCGACCAGATGCAGCAGCACGCGGCAGCGCTCGACATGGCCGAGGAAGCGGTCGCCGAGGCCGTGGCCCTCATGCGCGCCTTCGATCAGGCCGGGAATGTCGGCGAGCACGAATTCGCGCTCGTCGATGCTGCACGACGCCGAGGCCGGGATGCAGGGTGGTGAAGGGATAGTCGGCGATCTTCGGCTTGCGCCGCCGAGACGGCTGGCGAGGAAAGTCGATTTGCCGGCGTTGGGCAGGCCGACGAGGCCGGCGTCGGCGATCAGCTTCAGGCGCAGCACGATGCGTGCGCTCGATGCCCGGCCTGGCCGGGATTGGCGCGGCGCGGCGCGCGATTGGTCGAGGTGGTGAAATGGGCGTTGCCGAAGCCGCCGTTGCCGCCCTTGCGCGATCACGACGCGCTGGCCGACCTCGGTGAGGTCGGCGATCAGCGTCTCGCCGTCCTCGTCGAAGATCTGCGTGCCGACCGGCACCTTCAGCACGGCGTCGGCGCCGCGGCCGCCGGCGCGGTTCTTGCCCATGCCGTGCATGCCGGTCTTGGCCTTGAAATGCTGCTGGTAGCGGTAGTCGATCAGCGTGTTGAGGCCCTCGACGCATTCGACCACGACGTCGCCGCCGCGCCCGCCGTCGCCGCCGTCCGGCCCGCCGAATTCGATGAATTTCTCGCGCCGGAACGAGACGCAGCCGGCGCCGCCGTCGCCGGAGCGGACATAGACTTTGGCCTGATCGAGAAATTTCATGGATCGCCCGTCTCCGACGTGAGCGTCGGGCCGCGCGCGGCGCCGACGCGGTCCAGGCGCGCCGCGCGCCAGACGCGAAGCGCTCGCACGCGACCATCGCCGCCGCGCGCCGGCGCGCCGTCGCAGACCCCGAGCCGACGTACGGCGAAGCCCACCTTCTCCAGCACGCGGCGCGAAGCGGGATTCTCGACAGCGCGCCGGCGACGATCTCGACCGCGCGCGGTCAGCGCGAAGCCGAGATCGACCACCGCGCGCGCCGCCTCGGTCACCAGCCCCTGCCCCAGACTTCCGGCGCGAGCGCAATAGCCGAGCGTCAGCCGCGCCGCGTGCGCGGCGCCTTCGAGGCCGATCACGCCGATCGCGTCGCGCGGCTGCGCGCTTGCGGCGTCAGCACGAGCATCAGGTCGCGACCCGAGCGCGTTGCCTCGCGCGCGGCGAAGATGAAGCGCTCGGCGCGCGCCCGGCGGATAGGGGTGCGGGAATGCGCGCGGTCGTATCGGGCGACCTCCGATCGGCCGCAATAGCGCTCGATCGCCGGCCGCGTCGGCGGCGCGCGGCCAGCGCAGCCACAGCCGCTCCGTCTCCAGCCGGAAAACATCGTCGCGGGCGATATCGGGAAACATCACCAGCTCCGGTCCAGCGAGGGGCTCGAAGCGTCGGCCCCGAAACGACGAAAGGGGAAGCGGCGCTCCGCTTCCCCTTCATAAGCCCTGCGGCCTTTCCGGACTTCGCTGGAGAGCGCTTTCGCTCCGTCATGTCTCGAGGGTCATCTCGAGACCGTCCGCCGGGGATCGTGCGCCGGCGGGGGTCTCGTTCGATCCCCGCTTTATTCGGCCGCCTGCTTGTGCCGGCGACCACCGATACGCATGGAGCGGCCGTTGGCTTTGCGTTCGAACTGCGACCTTGCCGTCGACGAGTGGCGAAAAGCGTGTGGTCCTTGCCCATGCCGACATTGCGGCCGGGATGCCATTTGGTGCCGCGCTGGCGAACGATAATCATTGCCGCCGAGCACCTGCTCGCCGCCGAACTTCTTGACGCCGAGGCGGCGGCCGTCCGAATCGCGGCCGTTGCGCGACGAGCCGCCTGCTTTCTTGTGAGCCATTTTCCGCTCCGAAACCTGTCGCGGCGCGCGCCGCTTGGCGCCGCGTGTATAACGCAATTCCGCGCCGAAGGCTTGCGCGGTCGAGCGTATTCGCACGGCGGCCGGCGCGGCTCGCTTGCGCGGCTCGCGCCGGCAGATCGCGGTGATCCTGACGATCGTCAGATCCTGCTTGTGGCCGCGCTTGCGCTTGGAGTTCTTGCGGCGGCGCTTCTTGAAGGCGATGACCTTGGGGCCGCGCGCCTGCTCGACGATCTCGCCGAGCACGCGTGGCGCCCGCGACGTTGGGCGCGCCGATCGTGGCTGGTCTCGCCGTCGAACAGCCCAGCACTTCGTCGAATGTGACCCTGTCGCCCGGCGTCGCCCTCGAGCGCCATGACCGTGATCTTGTCTTCGGCGGCGACCCTATATTGCTTGCCGCCGGTCTTGATGACTGCGAACATCCTTTTCTTCCCGTGTTCCCCGGCTCTACGAGCTGCGCCCCGCCGGCCGGCTTCTTGTTCAGGTTAGGCCCGGCCTGGCGGCGCCCTTGAGAAGCGCGCAAAGCCGCGCGCGGCTTGGCAGCCACGCACGTCAGGCGAACGGTGGATAGAGGGGAAGGGAGCGCATGTCAACGTTGGGGGGGGGGGGAGGGGTGGCGCGGGGGGGGGGCAGCGCATCGCAATAACCGTCGGCCTCGCGCTGAGGCGCGAGCGTGAGCATCCTCGTTCGACGCTACAGCGTCCGGTGACCGCCGACCGAGGCTCGCTTCGATCGCGCCTCGACGCTGGATGAATCTTCGCCGGGATTTTCGAGAAATATCGGCTTCTGTCGTTTCATAGGGTTACGTGGCTCGCGTGGTGTGAAATGGGATTAAGTCAAACCTCTCAGGGCGAGGGTCGGTTTGGCGAAGTCTATCCGCCTCGAAGGGGGGGGGGGGGGAGGTGGGGGAGGGGGGGGGAGGGTGGGGGCCGTCGGGAGGATGGGGGCAACGCTTGCCCCTCGCCCTTGGGCAGCCCCGCGTCGATGCAGGCCCAGCTCGGCGCGATTTTGGTCCAGATCGTCCCGCCGGGCTTGCCGATCTCGGGATCGTCGAGCGTGCCGACCCGCACGATGACGACCTCAGGCCGCGGCTCGGCCTCGCTGAAAACCGGCGTCCCGCATTTCGGGCAGAACGTGCGGCGCATCCGCGAGCCGCTGTCGGCGACGGACTTGTAGATCGTGCGCTCGCCGGTCGACGTCAGCGCGGCCTTCGGGAAGGTGGCGTTGGCCGTGCCCGACCCGGCGCCGAGATACTGGCACACCCGACACCAGCACACTCGGGCTGACCACCGGCGCCTGCAGCGGCGATTTCGTAGCGCAATTGGCCGCACAGGCAGCCGCCGGCAATAGGCATGGAACCGTCCTCCTGCTTGCCGCTCGCACCTTGCGTGCGGCGGCCGGTCGCTATCCTTAGCGCCATGCGCCAGCTCTTTCTCCCCTGCCTGGGTCCGTCCGGGTTTCACAAGCCTCGCGTACCGCGAATGGCCGGGGCCGGCCGGCGCGCCGACGCTCCCTCCTGCGTGCACGGCCTGACCCGCAACGGCCGCGACTTCGATGTCATCGCCGAGGCGCTGAGCGCGCATTACCGCGTCGTCTGCCCCGATATGCCGGGCCGCGGCTCTGAGCGACTATCTCGCCGACTTCGCGCAGTATAACTATGGCGCTCTATCTCAACGACCTCGCGGCGCTGCTCGCTCGGCTCGACGTCGAGCGCGTGGACTGGCTCGGGACCTCGATGGGCGGCATCCTCGGCATGATGATGGCGGCGACGCCGGGCAATCCGATCCGGCGGCTGGTCGTCAACGATGTCGGCGCCTGTCGTCGCCAAGGCGGGGCTGGAGCGCATCGCCTCCTACGTCGGGCTCGACCCGAAGTTCGATACGCTCGACGCCCTCGCCGACGTCGATGACCGCCAATTACGTCGGCTCCGACCGAAGTCCCGCGCGCGACGATCCTCAAGTTCGCCGAGGGCGCGTCGCGCAAGCTGCCCGGACGGGCGCTATCGGGATCGCCTACGATCCGCATATCGCCGACGTTTTCAAGGCGACGCCGCCGCAGGACGTCGACCTGCTGCCGCTCTGGGACCGCATAGCCTGCCCGACGCTGGCTGCTGCGCGGCCAGCTCTCCGATCTGTTCCCGCCTGCGTCGCCGAGGAGATGACGCGGCGCGGTCCGAAGGCGCGGCTGGTCGATTCGCGGGCGTCGGCCACGCCCCCTGGCTGGCCACCGAAGACCAGATCGCGCCGGTGCGCGATTTCCTGCTCGCGTGAGCGACGACGCCCCGCCTTCCGTCGCCGCCGAGGCGAGTTTCGCTTGCGCCGTGTTCGCCCTCGCCGTGGCGGCGATCTTCGCGCTCGAACGGGTGGGCGCTCCCGACCGGCTGGTGACGGCGGTCGGGCCGCTGGCGGGCGTCGTCGGCGTTGTCGCGCTCGGCCGGCGCTGACGCGGCGCGACGCCTGCTCGATTTCCTCGTCGCGCGCCGCTCCGCGCCGCCGTTCTACTGCCGGCCTCGCGCTGGCCGCGCCGATCGGCGGTTTCGCGCTCGCTTTCAACGGCGCTGCGACCGATCCCTCGCGCCTGCCCTGGCGCGGCGTGGCGGTCGGGCTGGGATTGCGGTTCTCGTGCGGCGCCGCGCTGGCGCGCCGCGCAGGCGAGCGCCATGGCCGACGTGTTCGCGACCCGTTTCCCCGCCGTCTTCGCCCGCGCGGCTTTCGCGATCGTGCTGACCGCCTTGCGGCTGGGCGATGGCGGCGGCGGGGCTCGGCTACGCCGCCCTGACCTTGCGCGACTCGCTGGCCTGAGCGCCGATGCGCGCTGGCTTTCTCGCGCCGGCGGCGCTGGCGGCCTCGCTCGCGCCGGGCGGCTTGCGCAGTCTGGTCTGGACCGACGCGGCGAGCGCCGCGGCGGGTTTCGCGACCATGGGCTGCTGGTCGCGCTCTCCGCGCAGGGCGGCGCCGACAACGTCGCGCGTCTGGAGGCGGCGAGCCACGCGCTCGGCGCGGCTGCCGGGCGCGCCGCTGCTGCAGGAGATCGCCGCGGCGGCGGCGGCGGCGAGCCTGTTCGCCTTCGTCAGCCCCGCCTTGGCCGTTGGCGACGCCGGGCGCGGCGCGGCGCGCGGGCGCGACGGCGCTGCTGGTGCTCGGCCCTCGGCGGCGCGCTCGCCGGCGGCGCTCGGCGATCTCACCACCCGGAGCCCGACCGATTCGGCGCTGCGCGGCGCTGATCGCCTGCCTGCCGGCGCTGGCGCTGGCGCGCGCGGGGCTGTACGCTCCTCGCGCGCGCTCGGCCTCGATCTGCTGCGCGCGCCCAAGCGGCTTTCGGTTCTGGGCAGCCGGCGCATGGCGAGCGTCCGCTTCGCCGTGCTCGTCGGCGCGGCGGCGGCGGCCGTCGCGGCGCGGCCTGAGCCCGCATCCTTCCGCGCCGCTTTATCTCGCGCTGGCGCTGTGGCTCGCCTTTGCGGCGCCTTCGCTGCGCTCTCCGCGCTTCCCGGCCGCGGCGCGCCGCCGGCGAGCGCCGCGCTGATCGTCAGCTTGCTGGCCGCGGTCGCCGGGACGTCTCGCCGGATTCGGCAATCCCGGCTACGGCCCCGATCTCCTGGTCGGCGCGCTCGCGGCGGGCATGGCGGGATTCGCCGCGGGGATCGGCGCCTATGCGCTGACCCCCGGCCGCGCCGGCGCCCCGCTCGCCGACCCCTACGTCGAGCTGCCCGGCGAGCCGCTGGCTGAATAGATCAGCGGCCCCCGCCCTCGAGCAGGATCGCCCGCGCCGCCTCGTACAGCCGGGGAGTCGCCAGCCGGCGTCGCCGGCGGCGATGATTCGGCCGCCGCCTGGCGCCGTCTCGCCGTTCCAGGTCGTCATCACGCCGCCCGCGCCTTCGACGATCGGGAGCGAGCGCGACGATGTCGTGCGGCTTCAGCCTGGTCTCGATGACGAGATCGACGAAGCCGGCGGCCAGCGCGCAATAGGCGTAGCAGTCGCCGCCGTAGCGCGACGAGCCGCGCCTGGCCTCGACCCGGCGATAGGCCTCGCGATCGGCGTCGTCCTTGATCAGCGCCGGGCTGGTCGTCATCACGCGTCGCCTCGCGCGAGCGTCGCGCAGGCGCGCGCGCGCAGCGTGCGCGTCGTCCATTCCGACGGCGGCGCTCGCCGCGCGTCGGCGCCAGGCATGCGCAGGCGCGCGCGCTTGCCGTCGCCGGAGTAGCGCTCGCGCGTGAACGGCTGCGCCATCATGCCATAGACCGGCCGGCCGCGGTGCATGAGGCCGATCAGCGTGCCCCAGGTCGGCAGGCCGGAGATGAAGCTCTTGGTGCCGTCGATCGGGTCGAGCACCCAGACATATTCGGCGTCCGGCGCGGTCCTGGCCGTATTCCTCGCCGATGACGCCGTGAGCGGGAAAGGTCTGCGCGATCAGCCGGCGCATCGCCGCCTCGGCGGCGCGGTCGGCCTCGGTGACGGGATCGAACACGCCGCCGCGCGACTTGTCCTCGGCGCCGATGGCGAGCGGAAGAACGGCAGAATTACGTCGCCGGAGACTTGCGCGAGCCGCTCCACGAAAGCGGCGAAATCGACGGCGGTCACGAGACCGCCTCCGCATACCGTCGGCGCAAGGCGATGGGAGTGCGGCGTAAATCGCATAACAGGCATGTCTCGTTGTTGTGCGAGCGCAACGCGGCTTTCTTGCGCACATCGCCATGATGTTGAAACGCTTACAAAATCGCGCAGCGCCGCAGAATCGGCCTATTTCTTCGCTGTTGCAAAAACGTCGCAGACTCTCGCGCGTGTTGCGTCGCAGTGCGATTGAGTTTCTTGCATTTGCTGCGTTTGGCGCCAAATTAGTTCCTGTGCGGCGGTTGCCGCACATGCCCTCCTTGGCGTTTCCTCCCTAGACTCAGGCCGCCTACGGGCGGCCTCCTTTTTTTCTCCCGGCCAGTCGTCAACCCCTCTGCGCAGGATGTCGTAGTCAAGGCGCCTTGGTCGCTGCAGGGCCTGCACTCGGGTTAACGGGGGTTAACGGATTGCGGAAGGCGTGATTTTGTGGCGGCGGCTTTGATTCGGGAGCGTCGCCATGAGCTTTGCCTTCGCTGTTTTTGAGGAGAAATCGCGCCTCAAGTCGCTTCTCGATCATTTTGCGATCGATCGACGATCCGCGCGAGGCTTGGCGAGTGGCGCATCCGCTGCGGAAGTGTTGCTGCTGGTGGTCTGCGGCACGATGGCCGATTGCGACGACTACGAAGCCATCGCTGCTTGGGGCGAGGCGCATCTTGCGTTCTCTGCGCCGCTATCTGCCCTTTCATCACGGCGTTCCCGGCGGGCGCTGGCTTACGCTGTTGATGAACCGGATCAATCCGGCGCTGTTTTCCGCCGCCTTCACCGCGTGGGTGCGCGAAACCTGGCCGGATCGGCCCGAGCCTCATCGCCATCGACGGCAAGACCTCGCGCCGCAGCCACGATCGCGCCGAGGATAAAGGGCCGCTGCATCTGGTCTCGGCCTTCGCCACGACGAGCCGTCTCGTGCTCGGCCAGGAGGCCGTCGAAGGCAAGACCAACGAACTCCAGGCGATCCCGCTTTTGATCGACCGGCTCGCCGAAGGCGGCGGACTGAAAGGCGCGCTCGTCTCCATCGACGCCATCGCCACCAACGCCAAAATCGCGCAAACGATCAAGAACGCGGGCGCCGACTATCTGCTCGCGGTCAAAGCCAATCAGCCGACCTTGCGCGCCGAGACGCAAAGCGCCTTCGCCGCCGCGACCGGCCATCGACACTTTCGTCGACCACGACAAGGGCCATGGCCGCATCGAACAGCGAACCGTCGACGTCATCCACGAGGTCGATTGGCTCGACGGCGACCGACGCTTTCCCGGCGAGTTCCGGTTGCCGCAGGCGCCGCCACGATCATCCGCGTGCAATCGCGCGCCGAACTTTCCGACCGTTCCCGCTTCGAGACCCGCTACTACATCGCTTCGGCGAAGCTTACCGCAGAGCAGGCGGCCCAGGCCGTGCGCGGCCATTGGGGGATCGAGAACCGGCTGCATTGGGTGCTCGACGTCGTCTTCGCCGACGACCAATCCCGCCTGCGCAAAGGCCACGGCGCGAAAAACATGGCCATCGTCAGACACTTCGCCATCAACCTCATCCGAACCGCGACAGACAAAAAAAGCATCAAGCTCAGACGAAAGCTCGCCGGATGGGATACCGAATATCTCGCTAAATGCCTCGGTGCGCTATCGCGTTAACTCGGATTTTTTGCCCTTGGGGTCGCAGGCGGGCCAAGCCCGCATATTTATAGCCGTCGCTCCAGCTTCGGCGAAAAAATCCGCTTGCTTTTGCTGCGCTGCAATGCAATATTGCTGCGGTGCGATACGTCGCACATGCCCTCCTTAGGGCGTTTCCTCCCTAGACTCAGGCCGCCTTCGGGCGGCCTCCTTTTTCGCCTGCCCTTCCGTTCGCGAGCGGCGCGCGCTCATTCGGCCGCCCACCGCGTCCCCTGCGCCTCGCGCGCCTTGGCGCAGATCGCGCGCCGACCATGTCGGACAGAGCCGCGCGCGAGCGCGCTGCGCCCTCGGTCAGCCGCAAGGCGCGCTCGTCCATGTAGAGGCTGCGGTTGATCTCGATCTGCAGGGCGTGGCGGCCGGCGGCCGGCGGGCCGTAATGCTCGGTGATGTAGCCGCCGGCATAGGGCTTGTTGCGGCGCACCGCGAGAGCCGCGGCGCGCAGCGCGCGTCTCCACCGCGTCGACGATCCAGCGCGCGGCGCTGGAGCCGTAGCGGTCGCCGAGCACGATGTCGCAGCCGCCGACGTCGGGCGAGGTCGAGGGCATGGAATGGCAGTCGATCAGCAGCGCGAAGCCGAATCGCCGCTGCGCCGCCTCGAGCAGCTCGCCGAGCCGCGCGTGATAGGGCCGATGCAGCGTCGCGATGCGCCGCAGCGCCGCGTCGACCGGCATCGGCTCGCGATAGATCGGCTGCGCGTCGCCGACGACGCGCGGGATCACGCCGAGCCCGGCGGCGACCCGCAGCGAGCGGGTGTTGGCGAAATCCGGCAGCCGCCCGTCGAACATCTGCGGGTCGAGCTCGAACGGCTCGCGGTTGAGATCGAGGAAGGCGCGCGGGAAACAGCGCGCGCAGCATCGGCGCGCCGAGCGCCGCGCCGGCGCGAACAACTCGTCGACGAAGGCGTCCTCCGAGCGGCGCAGCGTCAGCGCGTCGAGCCGCGAGGCGGCGAGGAAGGCGGCGGGGTAATGCGCGCCCGAATGCGGCGAATTGAGCACGATCGGGTGGCGACCCCGCGCGGGCTCGACGACCTCGAAGGGCGGATCGAACTCGGATAAGCCTTGCGAGTCGTCTCGCATTCAGGCCGGCCTCCTCGGGCGCGGCGCCTCCGGCCGCGCCGCGATAATAGACGGAAAACCGATTTCGGGTAAATCGCTCTGCGTGCACGAACGCGCAACATTCGGCTTCACTCGTTGTTCACGATATGATTTGAAGCGCTATGTCGGGGACATCTTCGGGGGAATCAGGATGAACAATCGCGACCGGCGCAAGCGCCAGGATCCTGCTGGCGGAAGACGACAACGACATGCGCCGCTTCCTGGTCAAGGCGCTGCAGAGCGGCCGGCTATGCCGTCGCCTCGTTCGACAACGGCCTCTCCGCCTATAACCGCCTGCGCGAGGAGCCGTTCGAGCTGCTGCTCACCGACATCGTCATGCCGGAGATGGACGGCATCGAGCTGGCGCGGCGGGCGACCGAGCTCGATCCCGAGATCAAGGTGATGTTCATCACCGGCTTCGCCGCCGTGGCGCTCAACCCCGACAACAAGACCCCGAAGGACGCGCGCGTCCTGTCCAAGCCGTTCCACCTGCGCGAACTCGTCAGCGAAGTGCAGCGGCTGCTGAAAGCGGCCTGACATGCGCCGGCTGCCTCGGCGCGGCGCTCGCTCGCCGCCGCGCTCGGACCGGCCGACGCCTCCGCCCTCTCCGACATCCTGCAGCGCGGCGTCGATCCGGATCGGCGCGACCGGCGATTATCCCCCGTTCACCAAGCGCGATCCGGCCAGCGGCGACTACTCAGGCTTCGACATCGACCTCGCCCGTCGCTCGGCAAGGCGCTCGGCGTGCGCGTCGAGTTCGTGGCGACGAGCTGGCCGACGCTCGGCGCCGATTTCTCGGCGGCAAAGTTCGACGTCGGCATGGGCGGCGTCAGCGTCACGCTGGAGCGCGCCAAGCTCGGCTTCTTCACCGACGCCCTATCTGCGCGAGGGCAAGACGCCGATCGCGCGCTGCGCCGACAAGGCGCGATTCGCGACGCTGGCGGCGATCGACAGGCCCGGCGTCACCGTGCTCGTCAATCCCGGCGGCGGCAACGAGAAGCTTCGACCGCGCGCATCTGCACGCCGCCCGCATCGAAGTGAATCCCGACAACACGACGATCTTCGACGCGCTCGCCAAGGGCGAGGGCGATCTGATGATCACCGACGCCTCCGAGACGCGCTATCAGCAGAAGCTGCATCCGGGCGTGCTCTGCGCCATCCATCCCGACGCGCCGTTCGATTTCGGCGAGAAGGCCTATTGGGCGCCCTACGATCCCGCGCTCGACGGCTTCCTCGACCAATGGCTGCATCTGATCCGCGAGAACGGGACCTATGCCGCGATCTACGCCAAATGGTTCTGAAGATCGCGGCGTTCGTCGCCGTCTGGTCGCTTTATTTCACCGTCACCGAGCACGCCTCCGCGATCCATAACGACATGGCGGAGGCCTATGCCTGGGGCCGCGAGTTCCAGCTCGGCTACAACCAGCATCCGCCGTTCTGGGCCTGGATCTGCGGCGCGTGGTTTCTGGTCTTTCCGCGCGCCAACTGGGCTTTCGCGCTGCTGTCGATGCTCAACGCCGGGATCGGGCTCGCCGGCGCCTGGGCCCTGATCGGGCGGTTCGTCGATGGCGACCGGCGGGTCGCGGCGACGGCGCTGCTGGCGCTGACGCCGTTCTATTCGTTCCTCGCCTACAAATATAACGCCAACTCGATCTTCCTGTCGCTGTGGCCGTGGACGCTTTACGCCTTCCTCGGCGCGCTGCGCGGGCCGCGGACTGCGCCGCCTCGCTCGGCTTCGGGGCGCTGATGGGGCTTGCGCTCAACTCCAAATATTATGCGCTGACGCTGGCCGCGACCTGTCTGATCGCGGCGCTCGCGAGCGGCGAGCGGCGGCGCTATTTCCGCTCGGCCTCGCCCTATGTCTCGGTCGCGGTCGCGCTGGCGCTGTGGGCGCCGCATCTCTATTGGCTGTGCGAGGCCGGCGCGCCGCCGCTGCGCTATCTCGCAACGCGTCTCCGGGCGCGGCTTCGCGGAGGCCGCGTTTTTCGCGGCGAGCGCGGCGATCGGCGCGGCGCTGCAACAGATCGTCGCGCGTCGGCGCTCGTCGCGGCGGCGGCGTGGCGCGGCCGCGAGCCGGCGCGCTCGATGGCGAGAACCGCCGCCTGCTTACGATCCTCGCGCTGGCGCCGCTGGTCCTCAGCGTCGCCGCGGCGCTGGCGCTGCGCACGAAACTCTCCGCCAACATGCTGATCGGCGTGTTTCCGCTGACCCCGCTGCTCGCGCATCGAATCTGCTGACGGCCGGACCCGGCGCGGCGCGAGGCTCTGGGCTTTGCGGGGGCGGCCGTCGTCTCGCTCGGCGCGCTGGCGCTGTCGCCGCTGATCGCGGTCGGCAAGGCGTGGTACGGCCGCGATTCCGAGGACTGGGAGCCGCGCAAGGAAGCGGCGCTGGCGGCGACCGCACGTCTGGCGCAGCGTGACGCCGGCGCCGCTCGCCTTCGTCGCCGGCTCCTTCCGCTACGACAATGCGGCGGTGTTCTACAGCCCCGAACATCCGAGCGCGTTCGTCAATTTCGATTATTTCGGCAACCGCTGGGCGAGCCCGGAGAAGCTCGCGGCGCAGGGCCTGCTGACGATCTGCCGCAAGACGACGACGCCTGCCTCGCCGCGACGGAGCGCTTCGCGTACGCCGGCGGCGCGGCGCGAACCGCTGACGCTGGCGCACACGCCGTTCGGCCGGGCGCGCAAGAGCGTCGAGTTCGTCGTCACCGCGATTCCGCCGCGCTGACCGCGCTCCCGCCGCGCTAGGCCGCGAGCGCGGCGGCGTCGGCGCGGATGCGCTCGATCATCGCGCGCACGCCGTTCGAGCGCTGCGGCGTCAGATGCGCTTCGAGGCCGAGCTCGCGGAAGATCGCCTGCGCGTCGACGGCGAGCGCCTCGGCGGGCTTCTTGCCGTCGTAGAGCGCGATGGCGATGGCGACGAGGCCCCTGACCAGATGCGAATCGCTGTCGCCGCGCAGCCAGATGCGCCGTCCGCTTCAGCCCGTCCTCGATCCACACCTGACTGACGCAGCCGCGCACCTTGTTGGCGTCGGTGCGGGCGCTCTCGGGGAGATCCGGCAGCTCGCGGCCGAGTTCGATCACGTAGCGGTAGCGGTCTTCCCAGTCGTCGAGAAAGGCGAAATCGTCGCGAATGGCGTCAAGGGTGCGCAGCGGAGCCTCCGGGGTGAACCTGGCCGAAGACATAGTGCGCTGCAAGCTTCGCGCCTATCCTCGCCGTGCCCGATTTTCGTGGAATAGCGGGCCGGGCCGAACCAGGGCTCGGCGAGATCGGCCTCGGTCAGCGTGCCCGAGTGCGGCCTTGGCGCGGCGCGGCGGCGGCGGCCTTCGGCGGCGGGGCGGCGGCGCCGGCGCGCCTTGGCGGCGGCGCGCTGACGACCCGCTGCGCGTCGGCGAGCTTCACGCACGCAGCCGGCCGCGCTCCATTGCGCGCGCAAGGCCGCGTCGCCTTCGAGCCGCGCCCTGGCCGCGCTGGCGCAGAGGTTCGCGGCCGGGCCGATGTCGGCGCTGCGATCGCCTGCGCCGAACATCGCGAAATAGACCGCGCCGAGGCCGATCGCCGATTTGAGGAGCATGCCCATCTCGAGGACCTCTTCATGTCCGGACTGAGCCACTAAGCCGCGCCGACTGAAGGCCGGGTCGAAGCGAAGCCGAAAATCCGGCGCATCCCGTTCAGCAGACGTCAACCCTGTTCGCGGGCAGCGTTAGCGACGCGAGAAACCATGCGGCCTCGGCGACCGCGGGTCGCGCGGCGCGACCCGGCGGAAGTCCTCATTGCTTCGTGCGTTTAGGCGCTGCTTAAGATCGAGGCGCGATGATTGCGGGCGAGGCGAAACCTCGCGCGTCGGAGTGTTCGGTTCCCCGTGTGTTCATGGCGAAAATGAAATCCTTGGACGGGCGCGAGCCTGGCGCGCGCCGCCGCCGTCAGTCCTCGCCTGCGCGGTGGGCTTGACGCCGCCGCCTTGCGCCGGCGGCGGCGCCTGCCGAAATTGACCTCGAGCGTCTCGCTGGCCGCGGCCCTCGGCGCCGCCTTCGCCGTCCGCCGGCCGCGCAGCGCTCCTCGAGCCCGAGCGAGCGCGACGATACGCTGTCTGGCGCTCGCCGGCGATTTCGTGGCGCGCCAGCGCGTCGACGGCCGGGTGACGGCGATCGAGGGCGAGGGCTGGAGCGGACTGGGCCGCCGACCGCGCCGAACTCGTCGGCTATCGGGCTGATGCGAGCGCCTGCACGAGGACGACCGCGGGCTGCTTCCTGGCGCAACTGAGCGCCGTCGCCGCGCGACGGGCGGGCGCGCACGGCGACGCTGCGGCTTGCAGGCGGGCGCGCCGGGCGGGTTCGAGCCTTTCGAGGCGAGACAGCTGCCGCGCCCGAGCGACGGCGGGCTGGTCTCGGCGTTCCGGCGCAGCCGCGCGCGACTCGCCGAGCTCGAGGCCGCGCGCGAGGAGGCGCGGATCGAACGGACGCTGAAGGACCGGCTGCTCGCCAACATGAGCCACGAGCTGCGCACGCCGCTCAACGCCATCCTCGGCTTCTCGGAGATCCTCGGCGATCCCGCGCTGGCGCCCGACGATCCGCGGAGAAGCGCTCGAATATGCGCGCATCATCCACAGCTCCGCCGAGCATCTGCTCTCGGTGGTCAATCTCGTGCTCGACATGTCGAGAATCGAGGCGGGCAAGTTCGCCGTCACGCCGGAGCCGCTGGAGCTCGCGCCGCTGATCCGCGAATGCTGCGACATGCTGCGGCTGCGCGCCGACGCGCGGCAAGGTCGAGATCGTCGTCGCGCCGCTGCCGGAGGGGCTCGAGATCGTCGCCGACAAGGCGCGCCTGCCGGCAGATCCTCGTCAACCTGCTGTCGAACGCGGTCAAGTTCACGCCGCCGGAGGGCCGGGTGACGGTCGAGGCGAGGATCGAGGACGGCGTCGCGCGCATTTCCGTCACCGACACCGGCATCGGCATCAAGCCCGACGACCTGCCGCGGCTCGGCGACCCTTTCTTTCAGGTCAAGTCCGGCTATGATCGCAGCTTCGAGGGCGCCGGCCTCGGCCTGTCGCTGGTGCGGGGCTCGTCGGCCTGCACGACGGCTCGCTGCTGCTGGAATCGGCCTTCGGCGTCGGCACGCGCGTCACCGCTCTTGCTGCCGCTGGCGATTCGCCCGGCGCCGCGCCGCGTCGTCGCCGCGCGGCTGGACACCATTCCCGATTGACCCTGCCGCCGCTCGCCACGAGCGACGCGGCGGCAGGAGGAGAGACGTATTGCCTGACGCTGCGGACCGCATTCGCTTGGAGCCAGAGCCCGCGCACGGCGCGCCAAGGCGGGCTCGGCATGCGCTGCGCGCGCTGAGCGCCGAACACGAAGCGCACGGTCGCCGGCGCGGCGCTGGCGGCGATGATGATCGGCATCGTCGTCAATGCGCTGGCCTTGCAGCACGGCCGTCGCGTCGCGCTGCGCGCCCGTCCCGACGGCGGTGGCCGCGATCAGGCCGCCGGCGGCCGCGCGCCGTCGTGCGGCCGCCGGCGCCGCCGCGGAAGCGCCGACGCGCGCCGCGCGCCGAGCCCGACGACGGTGGCGCTCGCCCGCGCGCCGAAATCCGGCGACGCGATCGCCGATTTCCTGCGCACGCAGGGCGCCGCAGAAGCGCCGGCTCACGCTCGCCGCGCAGGAGGCGCTGGCCAAGCTCGGCTTCTCGGTCAAGGCGACCGGCGCGCTCGATTCGCGACACGCGCGGCGCGCTGCTCGAATTCGAGAAATCGCGCCACCTGCCCGCCTCGACGCGAAATTTCCGCCAAGCTCGTGCGCGCGCTCAAGCGGCGGCGCGCTGAGCCTTGCGGCTACGCACCGACATCTGGGTCGCCGCCTACATGCGCACGAGTCGAGGTCGGCGGCGGCTTCGCGACGCTGCGCCGGCGCGGCGCGGCGGAGGCGGGCGCGGTCTTCGTCGTGCTCGACCGGCTCGACGGCCGCTGCGTCGCTGTTCGCGCCGGGCCCGAGCGACGAGACGCTCGGCGAGCGCCGCTTCTTGCGCGCGCACAAGGCGGAATGGGTCGATTCGCCGAGATCTCGGCGCGCCTGGAGCGCGAGGTCAAGCGCGATCCCGACCTCTGGATCGTCGACGTCGAGCGCCGCGACGGCGTCCACGGGCTCGACGTCGTCGAGGGCTGAGCCTCACTCGTCGTCGGAGGCGTCGCTGGAGGAGGTCGGCGTGCGGTCGATGTCGCCTTCGGGCGGCAGCACCGGGCGCGACGAGCCGCGTCTCCTGCTGCCCGACCGCCGCCGGAAACGCGAAATTCGGCCCGTGCAGATCGACGGGGCTGGCCGCGAAAACCGGCGCGGCGCGGCGCGGGCGGGCGCGGGAGACGTCCATCGGCTCCTCGATTTCGGGCGCGGGCGGCAGGCCGTCGGGGCGGCCGGGCGGCGGCAGGAGATCGGGCGCCGGCTTCGGCGGCAATAGCGGCGAGGGCCGGTGTTGGTGCGCCCGTGCATCGCCAGATCGAGATGGAAGTGGTTGTAGTGGAAGGGATCGGCGCCGGGCCCGAGCACGGTGGTGAAGAGGCCGCAGGCGCCGGCCTGGGCCTCGCGCAGAAACGCCGCTTCCTGCGTGTCGGTCGCGCCTCCAGTCGCGCACGATCGAGATTTTGCGCCCGTCCGCGAAGCACGAAGCCGGAGACGTCGACGGCGTTGCCGAAGGCGTGCTCGGACAGCCGCGCGCCCGGCCATATTGTCGACGGAGCGGCAGGAATAGGCGCCGAACACGTCGAGTTCGCCGACCGCGACGCCGAAGCGCGCCATCGCCGCCGGCTGCACGACCGTATCGAGCCAGTCGTTGAGCGCCGCGACCATCGGGCAATCCATCACCACGGCCTTGTCGAGCGGCGATCGCGCCGTCCTTCAGCGCCGCGACGCGAAGGGGCGCTCCATGCCGCAGATGCCGGGGCCGTCGATGGCGCGCGAGCTCGCGCACGTAGGCGGAAGGCCTTGACGCGGCCCTCGGCGAGGCAGACTTTTTCCGCCTGCGCGCGCCAGGCCGGGCGCTCCTCGCGTTGAAACAGGCCGCAGCCCGAGAGGCGCGAGCAGGACGAGCGCAAGAGATGCAACTGGCCGAACGCGACGCGCCATTCGCTCAAGTTGCATTTGTTTTCTAAAGGAATACTGAACCCTGCGCGTCATTTTCGGCGCCGCGATCGCCGGCGGTAGCCGCAGCCGCTCGGGCGGACTCGAGCGGGCGCGGATTGCGGAACGATGCGGCGGCAATGCGGCGCTTCGGCTCTCTGGGCGCTGGCGCTTGCGTGGCTCCACGCGCGGCGCGGCGTTCGCGCATCCCCATGTCTGGGTGACGGTGCGCAGCCATGTCGAGTTCACGCCCGACGGCAAGGTCGAGGCGATCGTGCATGACTGGGTGTTCGACGAAATGTATTCGTCCTTCGCCACCCAGGGGCTCGCGCCCAAGGGGCAACTGGTGACGCGCGAGATTTTCGCGCCGCTCGCGCAGGAGAACGCCGGCGGCCTCGCCGGAGTCGGCTATTACACGACGCTCAAGATCGACGGAAAGACGATGGAGTTCGCGCCGGTGACCGAATATTGGATGGAGGAGCGGCCCGACCATCTTGTCGCCTTCCACGTGCGTCTCAACCTGAAGACGCCGGAGCCGATCGGCCGGTTCGGCTCGCTGCTGGTCGCCGATCCCGAATTCTACATCGACTTCGAATTCGACGATCCGCCGAACGGCGGTCGTGCTCGACCATGCGCCGTCGGGCTGCTCGGATTCGCTCGACCAAGCCGAAACCGCTCGAGGCCGGCGACAAGCAGAAGCTCGACGAATCCTTCTTCACCAATCTCGCGCCGGGGGCCAATTTCGGCTTCAAGATGGCGAGCCGGGCGATCCTCGCGTGTCCCGTGAAGCGGCTCGGCGCTGTCGCGGTCGCTTGCGGCGCTCTCGCCGGCGCCGGCCTTTGCGGCGGCGATGCGCCGCCCGTTCGAGGTCGGCGGCGGCGAGGGCGGCGGCGCCTATGGCGGCCTGACGGGCTGGCTGCTCGACGCGCAATCGCGGCTCACCCATCTGATGGCGCGCGATCTGCACGCGATTCCGCACGAGCCACGCGGCGTTCTGGGGCGCTGATCGGCGTCGGCTTCGTCTATGGCGTCGCGCATGCGGCCGGGCCCGGGCACGGCAAGGCGGTGATCGCCTCCTACATGATGGCCAACGATTCGGCGCTGCGGCGCGGGCGTCGTGCTCGCGCTCCTCGCGGCGCTGCTGCAGGGCGCGGTCGCGGTCGCCATCGTCGGCGTCGCGGCGCTCGTGTTCAACGCCACCGCCGGCGCGGATGAACGCGATCGCCGACGCGCTGGCGAGCGCCAGCTATCTCGGCGTCGCCGCGATCGGCGCCTGGCTCGTCTGGCAGCAAGGGGCTGCGCGCTGGCGCGGGCCGCGCGCGCCTATTTCGCCCGCCGCGCGCGCGGTTGCGGACGGCGCGCTGTTCGCCGGCGCGCCCTGGGCGTCGGCGCCGGCGCTCGCCGGCGCCGGCGGATTCCGGGCGGGCGAACCGGCGCGCTCGAAGCCGCCGACGGCGACGATTGCGGCCATCTGCACGCGCCCGATCCGCGTACGCTCGGCGCAGGGTTCTCCTGGCGGGCGGCGTTGGCGACCGTGGCGGCGGCGGGAGCGCGTCCGTGCTCGGGCTCGCTGCTGATCCTGGTGTTCGCGCTCGCGCAGGGGCTGTTCGTCGTCGGCGTGGCGGCGGTGGCGGCGGTGTCGCTGGGCACGGCGATCACCACCGGCGCGCTGGCCTCGCTCGCGGTGTTCGCCAAGGGGCTGGCGGTGCAAGTTCGCCGCCGGCGAGGACACGCGCGTCGCGCTGGTGGCGCGCGCCTGCGAATTCGCGGCGGCGCTGGCGGTGCTGGCCTTCGGGCTGGCGCTGTTTTTCGCCGCGCGCGGCGGCGGCTGATGGCGCGGCCGGACGGGTCGGTATAGAGACCGCGCATGACTTTCTGGCTCGACATCGCCGCCTTCGCGCTGAAGGCGCTGATTCTCGTGCTCGCGGTCGCCGCGGCGGCGTTTCTGATCGCGCGGGCGGCGCGCGGCGGCCGCGAGGAGCCCGACGAGATCGAGATGGAGCGGCTCGACGCGCGCTGGCGCGGCGCGAGACGCCGGCTCGGCGCCGAGCTTCGTCAACAAGAAGCAGCGCAAGGCGCATCTCAAGGCGGCGAAAAAGGCGGCCAAGGCGCCGCCGCCGGAGGCGCGCGTCTTCGTGCTCGATTTCAAGGGCGACATGCTCGCTTCCGCCGTCAACCGGCTGGCGCGCGAGATCGACGCGGTGCTGAGCGTCGCGCGGCCGGAGAACGACGAGGTCGTGCTCCGGCTCGAAAGCCCCGGCGGCACGGTGACGGGCTACGGCCTCGCGGCGGCGCGGCTGCAACGGCTGCGCGCGGCGCGGGTGAAGCTGACGATCTGCGTCGATCAGGTGGCGGCGAGCGGCGGCTACATGATGGCGGCGGCCGCCGACCGCCTGATCGCCGCGCCCTTCGCGATGATCGGCTCGATCGGCGTCGTCGCGCAGATCCCGAATTTCAACCGCGTGCTGAAGAAGAACGACATCGACGTCGAGGTGATGACGGCGGGCGAATACAAGCGCAGCGTCTCGCTGTTCGGCGAGATCACGCCGGCGGGGCGCGAGCATTTCCAGGGCAAGCTCGAAGAGACGCACGAGGCCTTCAAGCGGATGATCGCGGAGCTGCGGCCGGGCGTGGCGATCGGCGAAGTCGGCAATGGCGACGTCTGGCTCGCGCGCGACGCGCTGGCGCTCGGGCTGATCGACGAGCTTTGCGTCGAGCGACGATTATCTGTTCCGCCAGCGCGGCCGGGCGGCGATCTATCTCATCAAGAGCCACGAGGCAAAAGCCGATGCTGCGGCAATTGCTGGACCGGTTCGGGCTCTGGCGCGGCTGGTTTTTTGAGCGAAGCCTCGCGGCGGCGGGCTTCGCGAAGCGCATCAGCACTGGTTGACGGGCTGGCGGCCGACGACATTGCCGTAGTCGTCGTAGACCGGCACATAGGCCGTGCACGAGCTGGCGGCCGCGCCGGCGGCAAGCGCCGCGCCGGCGAGGCCGAAAACGAGCGCCGGGCCGCCCCAAGCCGCCGCCCCAACCGCCGCCGTGACCGCCCCAATGGCCGCCGCCGTGCCAGCCGCCGCCATGGAACCCGCCGCCATGGAAACCGCCTCCTCCGCCGCCATGCCAGTGCGGGACCGGCATAGGCGGGCGCGGCGCGGCGGCGAGCGCGACGGCGGCGAGGGTGGCGAGGACAGTGGCTTTCACAGCGCGCATGGGAAATCTCCTTCGAGGCGAGAGAGGTCGCGGCTTCGCATCGGTGGGCAGTTTCGGCCGTCGGCTTTCGCCCCGCGCTCGGTCGAAGCTTACGGGACGGTTTTCGCGCGCTTGCGGCGAAGGTGAGGCCGTGTTAACCGCTTTCGGCGCCCGCGCGCCCTGTGCTACGGAGGCCGCGATTGCCGCGGCGCCGGGGGCGGATGCGGAAGATATGGCGGAACGCAAGTCACGATTCGACTACGAGGAACTGCTCGCCTGCGCGCGCGGCGAATTGTTCGGACCCGGCAACGCCCAATTGCCGCTGCCGCCGATGCTGATGTTCGACCGGATTATCGGAGATCGCCGAAACCGGCGGCGCGCACGGCAAGGGCGTCGTGCGGGCGGAATTCGACATCAAGCCGGACCTCTGGTTCTTCGGCTGCCATTTCAAGGGCGATCCGGTCATGCCGGGCTGCCTCGGGCTCGACGCGCTGTGGCAGATGACCGGCTTTTTCCTCGGCTGGCTCGGCCTGCCGGGCCGCGGGCGGGCGCTCGGCGTCGGCGAGGTCAAGTTCGCCGACATGGTCGTGCCCACCGTCAAGAAGATCGTCTACGGCGTCGACATCAAGCGCATCTTCAAGGGCAAGCTCAATCTCGGCCTCGCCGACGGCTGGCTGGAGGCCGACGGCAAGCGCATCTACGAGGTCGCCGACATGCGCGTCGGCCTGTTCGGCGCAGGCGGCGTCGGCGCCTGACGCGGCCAATTCTGGGAGGTATCCATGACCCGCGTCGTCGTCACCGGCATGGGCATCGTTTCGCTCGATCGGCAACAACACCCAGGAAGTGCTGTCGAGCCTGCATTCGGCGCGCTCCGGGATCAGCCGGGCCGAGAAATACGCCGAACTCGGCTTCCGCAGTCAGGTGCAGGGCGCCCCGACGCTCGAATCCCGAGGACGTCGTCGACCGCCGCGCGCTGCGCTTCGAAGGCGGCGGCGCGGCGTGGAACCACGTTGCGATGGATCAGGCGATCCGCGACGCGGGGCTGGAGCCGGGCGAAGTCTCCAACGAGCGCACCGGCATCATCATGGGCTCGGGCGGGCCCTCGACGCGCGCCATCGTCGAGGCCGCCGACATCACCCGCTCCAAGGGGCCGAAGCGGGTCGGGCCCTATGGCGTGCCGAAGTCGATGTCGTCCACGGCTTCCGCCACGCTCTCCACCTGGTTCAAGATCAAGGGCGTCAGCTATTCGATCTCCTCGGCCTGCGCGACTTCCAATCACTGCATCGGCGCGGCCTACGAGCACATCCTCTACGGCAAGCAGGACGTGATGTTCGCCGGCGGCTGCGAGGAATTGGACTGGACGCTTTCCGTACTGTTCGACGCGATGGGGGCGATGTCGTCGCGCTACAACGAGACGCCGGCTACGGCCTCCCGCGCCTATGACAAGAATCGCGACGGCTTCGTCATCTCCGGCGGCGCGGGCGTGCTGGTGCTTGAGAGGCTGGAGCGGGCGCAAGGCGCGCGGCGCGCGCATCTACGGCGAGATCGTCGGCTATGGCGCGACCTCGGACGGCGTCGACATGGTCGGCGCCGAGCGGCGAGGGCGCGGCGCGCTGCATGCGGCAGGCGGTGGCGCAGACGTGAAAATTCCGATCGACTACATCAACCCGCACGCGACCTCGACGCCGGTTGGCGATCTCAAGGAGATCGAGGCGATCCGCGAGGTGTTCGGCTCGGGCGACAAATGCCCGCCGATCTCGGCGACCAAATCGCTGACCGGCCATTCGCCAGGGCGCGACCGGCGTGCATGAGGCGATCTATTCGCTGCTGATGATGCAGAACGGCTTCATCTGCGAGAGCGCGCATATCGAGGAGATCGACCCGGCCTTCGCGGACATGCCGATCCTGCGCCAGCGGCGCGACAATGTGTCGCTGCGGGCGGTGCTCTCCAATTCCTTCGGCTTCGGCGGCACCAACGCGACCCTCGTGTTCAAGCACATCGACGCATGACCAGACGACTGATGAAGGGCAAGCGCGGCCTCATCATGGGGGTCGCCAACGATCATTCGATCGCCTGGGGCATCGCGCAGGAAGCTGAGCGCGGCGGGCGCGGAGCTCGCCTTCAGCTATCAGGGCGAGGCGCTCGGCAAGCGCGTCACGCCGCTCGCCGCGAGCCTCGGCTCGAAGCTGGTGCTGCCCTGCGACGTCGAGGACATCGCCTCTGTCGACGCGCTGTTCGAGCGCCTCGGCGCCGAATGGGAGACGCTCGACTTTCTCGTCCATTGCATCGGCTTCTCCGACCGCAACGAACTCAAGGGCCGCTACGTCGACACCACGCGCGCGCAATTTCCAGCGCACGCTGACGATCTCGGCCTTCTCCTTCACCGAACTCGCCAAGCGCGCCGCCGACGATGATGCCGCACGGCGGCGGGCTGCTGACGCTGACCTTCGGCGGCTCGACGCGGGTGATGCCGAATTACAACGTGATGGGCGTCGCCAAGGCGGCGCTGGAGGCCAGCGTGCGCTATCTCGCCGCCGATTTCGGGCCGCAGGGAATTCGCGTCAACGCGATCTCGGCGGGGCCGATCCGCACGCTGGCGGGCGCCGGCATCGGCGACGCGCGCTTCATGTTCAATTTCCAGCGCGACCATTCGCCGCTGCGCAAGACCGTCCCATCGACGAGGTCGGCGGCGCGGCGCTCTATCTGCTGTCGGACCTGTCGTCGGGCGTGACGGGCGAGATCCATTACGTCGACGCCGGCTACAACATCATCTCGATGCCGCGGCCGGAGGACATCAAGAACGGAGGCGTGGACATTGGACGCCGATCTCGCCCGCATCGCAGCGCAGGAACAGCGGCTGCGCTTCGACGCCTTCGACGCCGAGATGGCCTGGGCGTTGGCGCTGGCCCTGCGCGAGGACGGCCTAGCCGCCAGCGCGCCGATCGTCGCCGTGGTCGAGACCTGGGCGATGCAGATTGCCGCTTTCGCCCTGCCCGGCGCGACGGACGACAATTTCGACTGGGCGCGGCGCAAGATCAATGTCGTGCGGCGCTTCCAGCGGCCGTCCTATGCGCTCGGGCTGCAACTGGCGGCCGCCGGGCAGGACGCTCGCCGATCTCGGCGCGCTGCCGGAGCGCGACTACGCCGTGCATGGCGGCGCGTTCCCGATCTTCGTGCGCGGCGCCGGCTGCATCGGCGCGGTCGCGGTCTCGGGGCTGCCGCAGCGCGAGGATCACCGCATGGTGGTCGCGGCGCTGGCGCGCGTGCTCGGGCAGGATGTCGGGGAATTCGCGCTCGATTGAGGGCGGCAATTCCCTCTCACTGGCGAATTGAAATCTGCGGCTCCCGGAGCGCGCGCGCCTCGCGCGCAGGCGGGCGGAACGCCCGCGCTCCGAGGGGCGGCCCGGCTCAGTCAATCAACCGATAGGCCGGCAGGGTGAGGAACTCCTCGAACTTGTCGCTCAGCGACATGTCGGCGAACAGCCCGTCGCCTCGGCGAAACGGCCGCGGTCGATAGACGTCGGCGCCGAGCGCGGCGCGCACCTTGGCCATCTCGTCGGTCGAGCGCCGCGCGAAACAGATCCGGCGTCACCGCGCGGCCGTCGTCGAGCTTGGCGCGCATGATAGAGCCATTGCCAGATCTGGGCGCGCGAGATTTCGGCGGTCGCGGCGTCCTCCATGAGATTGTAGAGCGGCACCGCGCCGCGGCCGCGCAGCCAGGCTTCGATATATTGCACGCCGACGCGGATATTCTCGCGCAAGCCCGCTTCGGTGCGCTGCCCTCGTGCACTTCGAGCAGGTCGTCGCGCGGTCACCGTGACGTCCTCGCGCAGCACGCCGAGCTGGTTCGGGCCGCGGCATCAGCCGGTCGAACACCTCCTTGGCCACCGGCACGAGATCGGGATGCGCGACCCAGGTGCCGTCGTGGCCGTTGCCGGCCTCGCGCTCCTTGTCGGCGCGCACCTTGGCGAAGGCGACCTCGTTGGCTGCCGGATCGCCCTTGATCGGGATCTGCGCCGCCATGCCGCCCATGGCGAAGGCGCCGCGGCGGTGGCAGGTCTTGATCAGCAGCAGCGAATAGGCGGCGAGAAATGCCTTGCCCATCACCATCGCCGCGCGGTCGGGGGTCAGGAATTGCGGGTTCTTCGCCAAGCGCTTGATGAAGGAGAAGATGTAGTCCCAGCGGCCGCAGTTCAGGCCGGCGATGTGGTCGCGCAATTCGTAGAGGATCTCGTCCATCTCGAAAGCCGCCGGCAGGGTCTCGATCAGGACCGTCGCCTTGAACGTGCCCGTTGGCGAGGCCGAGCTGCTCCTGGGCGGCCAGGAAGACCTCGTTCCACAGCCGCGCCTCGAGGTGGCTCTCCAGCTTGGGCAGATAGAAGGCGGGCGTCGCGCCCTGCGCCAGCTGCGCCTTGGCGTTGTGGAAGACATAGAGGCCGAAATCGAACAGCGCGCCCGACATCTCCTCGCCGTCGACCGAGAGCATGGCGCCTCCGGCAGATGCCAGCCGCGCGGCCGCACCATCAGCAGCGCCGGGTTCGCGCCGATCTCGTAGCGCTTGCCGGTCGCCGGATCGGTGAAGTCGATCGTGCCGGCCCAGCGGTCCTTCAGGTTGATCTGGCCCTCGATGATGTTCGCGACCAGGTCGGCGAGTTCGCGTCCTCGAAATCGGCCATGAAGACCTTGGCGCCGGAATTGAGCGCGTTGATGATCATCTTGCGGTCGACTGGGCCGGTGATCTCGACGCGGCGGTCCTGGAGATCGGCGGGAATCGCCGCGACGCTCCACAGTCGCCTCGCGGATCGCCCGCGTCTCGGCGAGGAAATCCGGCAATTCGCCGGCATCGAAGCGCTTCTGCCGTTCGGCGCGCGAGCGCCAGCAGCTCGCAGCCGCGCGCGTCGAAGCGGCGATGCAGCTCGGCGAGGAAGGCGAGCGCCTCGGCGGAGAGGATTCTCGTCCATGCGCGGGCGGCGTGGGAAGCGCGGATTTCGACATTTGAAGCGGGGCCATGGGCGGTCTTCTCTCTGCCGGAACGGGTCCCCCCGGTGTTAGACAAAAACAATGCGCCTGGGGAGGTCCGGCTTCCACAATTTTCCCGTTACCGGCTCCGCAGGGTCGCGTTTTCGGCCTCCAACGCCGCGATCCGCTCCTGCAACGCGGCCACGGCGGTCCGGACCTCCTCGACGGTGAAGCGCGGCGAAATGTGCTGCGAGGCAGTTCCAGTCCAACGCTTCCAGGATGAAAAGAGCAGAGGCGCGCTCGACGCGGAGCGGGATAGCCGGGCACAGCGCCAGCCGCGCGGCGAGTTCGGGGTTTTTGGCGAGATCGTGACGGCCTGCAGCGCGAACGAGGGAACAGCTTCATGCGCCCCAGCGGCGGGCGTAATCCATCAGGAACAGCGAGACGCCTTAGCCGGAGGCGGCGAGGTTGCCGAAGCGTCAGATATTGCCGGTTGCCGCGGAAATCGAGGCAGCCGAGCGTCTTCTCGTCGATCACCTTGAGGAAGCCCGCGGGGCCGCCGCGATGCTGGATATAGGGCCAGCCGGTCTCGGGGACACGGTGGCGAGATAGAAGCTGTCGCGGGCGGCGATGAAGGCGGCCTCGCTCTCGCCGATCCGGTCGAACACCCGCCGCGCGGCGCTGGTCTGGTTCATCTCCCGGCTGCCATGCGCGGCCTGCGCCGCGGCGACACTCGGGGTGGTCGCGATATCGAGATAGCTGGTCATGGTTCCTCCGGCGCTGTCGGCTCGATTTAGGACGGCGCAAGCGCCGAAATAATCCGCTATTATTGAGAGGGATTATCTCAGCGGAGACGAAGAATTCGATGAACTCGAAGCCATGACCCTCATGGTCAAGGTGGCGGAAACCGGCAGTTTCACCGCCGCCGCGCGCGCGCTCAAGACGCCGCTGCCGACCGTCAGCCGCAAAATCGCGGAGCTTGAAGCCTATCTCGGCGCGCGGCTGCTCACCCGCTCGACGCGGCGGCTGGCGCTGACCGAGCGGGGGCGGCCTATGTCGCGGCGAGCCGGCGGATTCTGGCGGAGATCGGCGAGGCCGAGCGGGCCGTCTCGGGCGAGTTCGTGACCCCGCGCGGCGAACTCAGCCTTGCCGCGCCGCTGGTGTTCGGCCGGCTGCATGTGACGCCGGTGGTGGCGGAGTTTCTGGCGGCCTTTCCGGAGATTGACGTGCAGCTTGCGCTGAGCGACCGCAATGTCGATCTCATCGGCGATCATATCGACGTCGCCTTGCGGATCGGGGCGCTCGCCGATAGCGGCTTTACCGCACGGCGGATCGGCGAGGTGAGCCGGATCGTCTGCGCCAGCCCCGATTATCTCGCCCGCAGGGGTCGGCCGCTGGCGCCTGCCGACCTTGCGGATCACGACTGCATCGCCTTCGAGCCGCTCGACCGCCGCACGCTTTGGGCGTTCGGGGCCAAAGGCGAGATCGGCGTCGCGGCTTCGGTGCGGCTTCGGTCAATACCGCCGAGGCGGCGCTGGATGCGGCCATGGCGGGGGTCGGGATCGCGCGCACGCTTTCTTATCAGGCGGCGGAGGCGATCGCGCCGGGGGCGGCTCGTGCGCTCATGGAGGCGTTCGAGCCGGGGCCGGTTCCGGTGCAGCTGCTGTTCGACGCGCGCGCGCCGACGCCGCTGAAATTGCGCCGCTTCGTCGATTTCGCGGCGCCTAGGCTGTCGGCGCGGCTTGCCGGCCTACGGGCTGTGAAGACGTCGCCGTGGACGCCGACGCTTCGTAATACGGGCTAACGGCGGCGAAGTCCCAGTAGAGCGCGCGGGCCTTGGCGAACATCGGCCCCAGCGGCAGGGTGCGGTCGTCGATCCGGTTGACCGGCGTCACCTTGCCGAAATTGCCGACGACGAAGATTCGTCGGCTGCCGTGAAATCGACATAGGCGAGCGTGGTTTCCTGCACCTCGACGCCGGCGGCCTTCAGCAGCTTGGTGACCCGCTGGCGCGTGATCCCGTTGAGGAAAGAGCCATTGGCGACCGGGGTCTTGACCGCGCCGTCCTTGGCGAGAAAGACATTGGCGGTGGCGAGTTCCGCGACATTGCCGAGGCCGTCGAACATCAGGCAATTGTCGAAACCCTTGGCGCGCGCTTCCAAGAGCGCGCG
>CAVXQJ010000005.1:72500-239521 GCA_963763745.1 uncultured delta proteobacterium | reverse complement strand
AAGCCGTTTGCGTCGCTCTTCGACAATCCGGGCGCGTTCCACGCCAGTGGGCCGAGCGGTGGCGCGCGCGCCTCGCGAACGAAGGCGGCTGCGCCCGAGGCTCGCGCCGAAGAAGAAATGCGCTGCAACAGATCCTGCGTTGTATCCCGAGAAACCACAGGATCGAAGAAGCGATCCGCGCCGCGACCGAGGCGACTTCGCTCCGTTCGAGACGCTCGTGCGTGTGCTCGCGCGCCCGTTCGACGATCCAGCCCGACGCCCGCGCCACCTGGCCGACCAGCCGAAGCCCGACGAGCACAGTCGCGCAGACGTTCTGCGGTACGTGATCGTTCAACGCGATCGCGATTCGCATCGAGCAACCATCAGGACGCCAAAACGCACCGGGACGTGCCATCATCGGTGGATGATGGTCGCACAGTGCCTCGCCGCGTTCCTCGTCTGTGCGAGCATCGTCTGCGCCACCACCATCGCTCGCGCGGAGCCGCCGGTCGTGGAGTTCGCGCAGCCGCCCAAACCGGTCGTACCTGCTGCGCCAATCGAGACCGAACCGACGACCCTCGAAGAATACCAAACGCAGATGACCGATCTGAAAGCCGCTCTTCGCACGGCGCGAAACAACCAAGACGACGCGGCAGTCGTCGAGGTCAGGATGAAAACTGCATCGCTCCGGCTTTGGGCGAAGCAACACCTCCACAGGCAAGATCAAGGTCTTTGGGAGAGTGGCTTTGTCTTGCTCGGGCTTGGTGGCGTGACTTTCGTGAGTGGCATCGTCGTCCTCACCGTCGGAGCGTTCTCCAATTGCACGCCTGGTTTCATCTTCGCGAGCTGCTCGGGAAACGGCACGATGATCATCGCGGGCGCCCTCATGATGGGCGGAGGCGCGCTACTCGCTCTCGCTTCAATCCCGATGATCGTGTCGGGCAACAAGAAGGTCTTGGACACGACGCCGCGCGCGAGCTTCGTCGTCGGGCCGCTGCGTGCGGGGATTTCGGTGAGCTTCTAGAGTGTTTTCTGCACGTGCTCCGCAAGGAGTGCGCGTCATGTAAATGGATATGCGACTGAGAGCGCCGGCACAAACGGTGCAATCCTCGGCGCGATGCAAAGCAATCACTCCATCATCGGTGGCGGTACTTCCAACCGTGATTGGTGGCCGAACCAGTTGCGGCTCGATCTTCTTCACCAGCACTCCTCCAAGTCCAATCCGATGGGCGAGCGTTTCGACTACGCGAAGGAGTTCCAGAGCCTCGACTTCGCGGCGCTGAAGAAAGACCTCGCAGCGCTGATGACCGACGTCACAGGACTGGTGGCCGGCGGACTTCGGTCACTACGGCCCGTTGTTCGTCCGCATGGCGTGGCACAGCGCGGGAACGTATCGCGTCGGCGACGGCCGCGGCGGTGGTGGCCGCGGCCAGCAACGTTTCGCGCCGCTCAACAGTTGGCCGGACAACGTCAGCCTCGACAAGGCGCGCCGCCTGCTCTGGCCGATCAAGCAGAAGTACGGCCGCAAGATCTCGTGGGCCGACCTCTTCATCCTCACCGGCAACGTCGCCCTCGAGACGATGGGCTTCAAGACGTTCGGCTTCGGCGGCGGTCGCGAGGACGTGTGGGAGCCGGATCAAGATGTGTACTGGGGCGCGCGAGAAGACGTGGCTCGGCGACACAGCGCTACTCCGGCAAGCGCGATCTCGAGAACCCGCTCGCCGCCGTGCAGATGGGCCTCATCTACGTCAACCCGGAGGGCCCGAACGGCAACCCGGATCCGATCGCCGCGGCGAAGGACATTCGCGAGACCTTCGCGCGCATGGCGATGAATGACGAAGAGACCGTCGCGCTGATCGCCGGCGGTCACACCTTCGGCAAGACGCACGGCGCCGGACCCGCCTCGCATGTCGGCGTCGCACCGGAAGCGGCGGATGTCGAAGCGCAGGGACTCGGCTGGGCGAGCACCTTCGGCACCGGCAAAGGCGGCGACGCGATCACGAGCGGCCTCGAGGTCACGTGGACCACGACGCCGACGAAGTGGAACACGCGATTTCTTCAAGCACCTCTTCGACTACGAGTGGGAGCTGACGAAGAGCCCTGCCGGCGCGCACCAGTGGAAGCCGAAGGGCAGCGCGGGCGCGGGCACGGTTCCGCATGCGCACGACGCGTCGAAACGCATCGCGCCTTCGATGCTGACCACCGATCTCTCGCTTCGGTTCGATCCGGCGTACGAGAAGATCTCTCGACGCTTCATCGAGCATCCAGCCGAGCTCGCCGACGCGTTCGCTCGCGCGTGGTTCAAGCTCACCCACCGCGACATGGGCCCGCGCGCGCGCTACCTCGGCCCCGAGGTTCCGGCCGAAGAGCTCATCTGGCAAGACCCGATCCCCAAAGTCGATCACGCGTTGATCGACGACAACGACATCGCGTCGCTCAAAGCGAAGCTCCTCGGCGCGGGCTTGTCGGTGTCGCAGCTCGTCGCGACCGCGTGGGCGTCGGCTTCGACGTTCCGCGGCTCCGACAAACGCGGCGGTGCCAACGGCGCCCGCATTCGTCTCGCACCGCAGAAAGACTGGCCCGTCAATCAGCCCGAGCAGCTCGCGCAAGTGCTGACGACCCTCGAGGGCATCCAGCGCGAGTTCAACGGCGCGACGACGGGTGGCAAGAAGGTCTCGCTCGCCGATCTGATCGTGCTCGGCGGTTCGGCCGGCATCGAACAGGCGGCGAAGAACGCCGGTCACGCGGTGACAGTTCCGTTCACGCCAGGGCGCATGGATGCTTCGCAACAGCAAACGGACGTCGAGTCCTTCGCCGTGTTGGAGCCGGTCGTGGACGGGTTCCGCAACTACCAGAAAACGCCAGTATGCCGTCCCGGCCGAAACGTTTCTGGTCGACAAGGCGCAGCTCCTGACGCTGACCGCGCCCGAGATGACGGTGCTCGTCGGTGGCCTGCGCGTGCTCGGCGCCAACGTCGGATCGTCGAAGCATGGAGTCTTCACGAAGAAGCCGGAGGTGCTGACCAACGACTTCTTCGTGAACCTGCTCGACATGGGTACGGAGTGGAAGGCCGTGCCTTCCGCGAAGGACGTGTTCGAAGGGCGCGATCGAAAGACGGGCAAGCTGAAGTGGACCGGCACGCGGGTCGATCTCGTCTTCGGCTCGAACGCACAGCTCCGCGCGCTGGCAGAAGTCTACGGAAGCGCGGACGCGCAGGAGAAGTTCGTTCGAGACTTCGTCGCCGCGTGGACGAAGGTCATGAATCTGGATCGCTTCGACGTCGGCACATGAATCGCGCGCACGTTCTAGGTACGCTCGATGCGCGCGGTGTTCACGGATGTAGCTTCTCACCGTTCGCGAGCATCTCCACGAATTGGGCGATGCGGCGGCTGCGCGTTTCAGCCTTCTTCGCGTGGTGTACGCGGAAGAGCACGGCGTAACGGTTGCGAGAGTCGAGGGTGGCGAAGAACTTCTTGGCGCGGGGATTTCTCGCGAGAGCCTTTTCGAGATCTTCCGGCACGGATGCTCGACTCTGCGATTCGTACGCTCGATCCCACCGACCGTCCTTCTTGGCGCGTTCGACTTCCGCGAGCCCCGAGGGCATCATTTTGCCCGCCGTGATCAGGGCCATCGCCTTTTCGCGATTGATCTTGGACCACATGCTTCGGGAGCCGCGTGGCGTGAACTTTTGGAGCCACCACGTTTCGTCGAGCTTCCCCTTCTGTCCGTCGATCCAGCCCCACGCGAGGGCAACCTCCAGTGCTTCCGCGTAGGAGATCGATGTCTTGCTCGAATCCTTCTTCGCGATCTTGAGCGAGACTCCGAGCGACGACTGATGGTGTGATGCCAGCCACGTCGACCACGCTTCAGCATCAGCGAACGAGACGACCGGCATCTCCTTCGGGACCGCGCGCTTGCTCGGGCTCTTGCTCATCGCTGGGCTCATTATCGCATACGCTCGCGGCGAGACAGGGGCAGTTGGGGAAGCAACGTGATGCGCGACGTGAAGCTCGCGTGAGCTATGTTTGATCCGTGGAGCTTCGCAAATGGCAATCGAGCGCCACGGTGCTCTTGTCGATCGCCGTGACCGATGCGGCGTGCGGGGCGCGCACCGAGCTCGGTGCCCCGTGCCCCTCGGCGCCTCTCGATCCGGTCGCGTTCCCACCCGTCACGTTTGTCGGCCAACCTGGGGAAGTCGCCCTAGGCTGGGCATTGGACGTCACCAACGACGCCGCCTACTTCGCCGCCGGCGGCAATGGCACACAAACGAGTCTCGCGCGCGCTTCCCTGTACGGCGGAGAACCGGAGCCGTTCGCCACGGATGCAACCTATGTGGCGGGACGGCTCGCTCACGACGCGAGCTACCTCTACTTCCCCAACGCTGGGGTTCTCAGCCCGTCAGGCGTCTACGTGCAGAACGTGGTGGCGGCGCCGCTGCATGGCGGAACTTCGCGAACGCTCGACAACCCCTTCACACAAGAGGCAACCAGCGCGTGGGTGGGCAGCATCGCCACGAATGGAGATGCAGGGGTCTTCTGGATCCTCACAGGGGGCGGGGTCTCGGAGGGACTGGTGGCTCACTGGGACGGGTCGACCACCACCACGCTCGCTTCATTCCCGTGGGCAACGCCAACGGCGACGGAGTTGACGATCGACTTGGCAGTCTCTGCCACGCAGGCATTCGTCTTGACGAGTCGTGCGCTCTACTCGGTGCCACTCTCGGGCGGCGCCTCGGTCGTGCTGCGAGCGTGGCCGCCCGTGTCCCCGGCGTCTTCGCCGCACGAGCCGCAAATTGTGGCCATCAACGACCAAGCGCTGTTCTATTCGCTGGACGCCGCGTCGATTGTCCGCCGAGACATCGGCTCGGGCGATGAGCGCACCATCGTGAGCGGTCTCACGTTCGAATCGCTCACGTGGGGCGCGGGGCGCGTCGGTTGGGCCGACTCTTCGTGGGTCTACTTCGTGACGGGTCTTCCGCTCGGCTACCAGACGACCCTGTCACGTGTGAAGGTGGATGGTGGCGAGGTCGAGGTCCTTTGGGATTCGCCTGTTCGGCCTCCGTCGCTTGCCGTGGCGGGCGACGCGTGCAGCATCTACTGGCTCACCGCAAGCGCACCGACACCCCCAGTCGATAACATGATGAACGGGCCGTCGATTCTGATGTACCGGCGGAAGTAGCCGTCGATGCCTCCGCTAGGGCGCGCGAAAAACGCTGCGTAAGATGCTCTGACGAAACGCAGCGACACGCCGCGCTCAGAGGCCGTACTTCGTGTCGAGGTACGATTCGAGCTTCTGGACGTCGGTCGGGTTGATTGTCGCGCCCGCGACGCCAACGAGCTCCGCGATGTCGCCCGTGTAGCAAATCTTGAACCCTCCTCCAGGAGGATTGCAACCGATGTAGCCCAGTGCGCCGGCCGCGCCCAAGCCCGTGCTGGTGAACGTCCCCGTCACGGGAGGGCTCGTTCCGACCTGGACAGCGGCGGTCGATCCATCCCAGCTCACGTGGAGACGCTGAACGTCCGGCACACCCGCATCGTCCGTCGCGAAGGCGGTCGTCGTCTTCAACCCTAGCGTGCTGTTCGAGTCGAGCTGGTAGAACACATACTCCGGTGGGCTCGTAACGATGGTCTCCACGACGGGGCCTGAGTAAAGGCCGGTGGTCGATTGCTTCTGATACAGCGTACCGAGCTGGGAGCTCACCTTGCTGGGACGGACGACGATTCTCGATGACGAAGCTTTGGTTCCACTGGAGCGACGCCGTGTCGGCGAGCGTCAAGAAGGTGCCGGTCGTGAAGTCGAAGTGCACGACCTTGTGGCCGTTGACGTTGGTTGGCGCGAAGTAGGGTGCGAGGGCGTCGCTCGCTTGCGTCGCGTCGTTGTGGTTGGAGGACTGGTCGGACCACTGCACGATCTTCGAGTTGATGTCGGGCGTGGCGGTGTCGCCCGTGAGCCAGAGCGCGAGCCCGCTCAGCTGAGACGGGCTCCACGGCTGCTGCTCGGTGGCGACGTCCGTCAGCCCGACGTCCTTGGGGCTATCCATCCCGACGACGTCCGCGCTGGAGTCGGACGTCGACGAGTCAGGACCGGCATCGTTGCCTACGGTGGAGTCACCGACGCACGCAGCGAAGCAAAGCGGAATGAAGAGGACTCGATTCATCGCACCAGACTATCACGCGTTCTCCTCGATGCCCCTTTGGACGCTGTCGATCGTCACGAGGTGCTCGTCGACGCTTCTTCGGCGTCTTCTTCTCGTGCTTGCGCGTCATGCTCGACTAGCCAGACGCCGAAGTTGGGCGTGCCCGACAAACGAAGTGGTGCCCCGAGTGGTGCTCCGCGTTTCCATCCGTTACGAAGTGGTGCTCCGTGTTATTGGACCACCCCGCAACTTCGCGGATTCTTTGTAGGCGCGATAGGGATTGAACCTACGACCCCTACCGTGTCAAGGTAGTGCTCTACCACTGAGCTACGCGCCTGAAGGGTGAGACGGGATACCGTTCGACCGACGGCGTGTCAAGCGCACCACTGACGCGATGGCGAAAACGAAGCCCAGAATGGCGTTTCGCGCGACCCTCGAGAGCGAGCCTGGGACGGGGGACATCGCGCTCATCGAAGTGCCCGGCGACGTGCGTGCAGTGTTCGGAAAAGCGCGACCACCGATCGTTGCGACGTTCGGGAAATACGCGTTTCGGACGACCATCGCGGTGTACGACGGGAAGTCGTACGTCGGCGTGCGGCGCTCGCATCGCGACGCCGCGAAGCTCGCGCCGGGACAGAACGTTCGCGTCGTCCTCGAGATCGACGATGCGCCGCGCACGGTGACGCCGCCGAAGGAGCTCGCCGCCGCGTTGAAGAAAGACGCGAAGGCGCGCGCCTCGTGGGACTCACTGAGCTTCACGCACAAACGCGAGCACGCCGAAGCCATCGCCGACGCGAAGAAGCCGGAGACGCGCGCGCGGCGCGTCGCGAAGACGATCGAGATGCTGTCGCGCAAGACGAAGTGACATGGAGAGCAAATACAAAGACGACGAAGCAGCGCGGACCGTGGCGGAGCTCGGCGTCGGCGAGACGCTCGGTCTTCGCACGTACACGGCGCGCCTGCTCGGTCGCGTGCCCGAGCTCGTCGTGCACGGCGGCGGCAACACGTCCGCGAAGGACACCGCGCGCGATCGGCTCGGGCGCGAGATAGATGTATTGTACATCAAAGGATCGGGCTGGGATCTCGGGACGATCGCGCCCGCGGGACACCCCGCGGTGCGCCTCGAGCCGCTGCGCGCGCTCCGCACGCTCGAGAAATTGTCCGACGAGGAGATGGTCGCGGAGCTGCGGTCGGCGCTGATCGATCCGTCCGCGCCGACGCCGAGCGTCGAGACGCTGCTCCACGCGTTTCTCCCCGCGAAGTTCATCGATCACACGCACGCCGACGCGGTGCTCGCGCTCGCGGATCAAAAAGATGGCGAGCGGATCTGTCGCGAGGTGTTCGGCGCGGGGCTCGTGTGGGTTCCGTACGTGATGCCGGGCTTTCTCCTCGCGCCGCGCGTCGCGAGCGCGTTCGAAGCAGCGAAGGCTCCATCCGTGATCGTGCTCGAGAAGCACGGCGTCTTCACGTTCGGGGCGACGGCGAAGGAGAGCTACGAGAACATGATCCGCGCGGTGACGCTCGCCGAGCGCGCCATCGCGGACAAGCGCCGCACGGTGATGACGCAAGGCGCGCCGCTCGTGCGCGGTCTCGAGTCGCGTCTCTTGCCGCGCATTCGCGGCGTCCTCGCGCGCGCGGGAAATGATCCCGTCGAGCGCGGCCCCATCGTGCACGTCCGCGCAACGGACTTCGTGCACGAGTTCCTCGGCCGGCGTCACGCGCGCGAGCTCTCGCAAATCGGCCCCTCCACGCCCGATCACGTGCTTCGCACCAAGCCCGTCGCGCTCTTCATCGACGCGCCCGAATACTCCGACATGGAAGCGCTCGGCCGCCGCATCGAGGCCGAAGTGCAGGAGTACGGCCGCGCGTACGACGCGTACTTCGAGGAGATGTGCGCGAAGAAAAAAGTGAAGAAGCAGAAGCTCGACTCGCTCCCGCGCGTGATCCTTCTTCCGGGTTTCGGCATGGTGACGATGGGCAAGACGCTCACGGACGCCACCGTCGTCGCCGACGTGTACGAGCATTCGATGAGCGTGATGATGGACGCCGACGACATCGGCTCGTACGAACCGGTCTCGCGCGCGGATCTCTTCGACGTCGAATATTGGAGCCTCGAGCAAGCGAAGTTGAAGCCCGCGCCACGCGCGGCGCTCGCTTCCGCGGTGGCGCTCGTGACGGGCGCGGCATCGGGCATCGGGCGCGCGGTCGCGACGACGTTCGCGGAGCTCGGCGCGCACGTGACGATCGTCGATCGCGACGAAGCAGGCCTCGACGAAGTGCGAAAGTCCCTCCCCGCGAATCGCGTCGCGGCGATTCGCGCAGACGTGACCATCGAAGGCGAAGTGCGCGCCGCGGTCGCGCACGCGTGTCGCACGTTCGGCGGGCTCGACGTGATCGTCTCGAATGCGGGCGACGCGCCGCAAGGACGCCTCGACACGCAAGGCGGCGCAGAAGCGCTCCGCGCGTCGCTCGAAGTGAATCTCCTGTCGCACAATCACCTCGCGCGCGCGGCGAGCGAAGTGATGATCGCGCAAGGTCGCGGAGGATGTTTGCTCTTCAACGTGAGCAAGGCGTCGTTCAATCCCGGCCCGAACTTCGGACCCTACGCCGTCGCGAAGACCGCGCTGCTCGCGCTCGTGCGTCAATACGCGATCGATCTCGGGCACCGCGGGATTCGATCGAACGCGGTCAACGCGGACCGCATTCGCACGAAGCTCTTTGCGGGCGGCGTCGTCGAGCAGCGCGCGCGCGCGCGTGGGGTGAGCGTCGATGAGTACTTCAAGGACAACTTGTTATCGCGCGAGGTGACGGCGGAGGATGTGGCGCAGGCGTTTGCGCATTTGGCGCAGGCGCGCGCGACCACCGGGTGTGTGGTGACTGTGGACGGGGGGAATCCGGCGGCTTTTCCGAGGTAGGTTTTTTTGGGGGGCTCCCCCGCCAACATGCTCGGCTCGCCGGAGTGACACAGGGGATGCGTGCACTCTGCACGCATTGATTTTGCGAGCCTGCGCGTGTTGGCGCCCCCTCGTGCGTTCGCTTCGCGAACGCGAGGGGGTTGGTAGCGGGGAGTGGGCTCGTCGCAGGTGTGGTGCTCGAACACTTCGGGCTGTCGTGTGATTGGTCGTGCACGCGGAACGCGAAAGTTTCCTGCCAACGCCAACGAGACGCGAGGGGCGTGGGTGCGTTGTCATGAAACTTTCGCTTGGATTGGCATGCACGACCAATCACACGACAGCCCTACGGTCTTCTCAATCACGCAACGCGCGCGCGAGATGCGCAAGGCGCCTACTCGAAGCGAGGCGCTTCTCTGGCGTCGGCTTTGCGGCAAACAGCTCGGCATCCGCGTTCGCAGGCAGCATCCGCTTCATCCTTACATCGCGGACTTCTTCGTTGCTTCTTACAAGCTCGTCATCGAAGTCGATGGCGGCATTCACGCGGAGCAACACGAGCGCGATGCTCGTCGCGACGCGGAGCTTGCTCGTCTCTACGGCGTTCGCGTTCTCCGAATCTCGTCCGACCTCGTCGAGCGCGACATCCAAGCCGCACTCGACATCCTCTGCGCGGCGCTCATCTGAGCGCCGAGCGAATCAGCGCGACTGCCCCGCGCACGTCGCGCTCGACGAGCTCTGCGCGAATGCGCACGAAGCGAACGTCGAACAGCGCTTCGAGCTCGTGTTGCCGAATCGCATCGGCTTCGATTTGCGAATCGTGAATTGCGCGTAGAAGTCGACGATGTAGCGATCGAGCGGAGCTTGCCTGCGAAAGCGAGCGCCGAGCTTGCGCCCGCGAAGCTGCGCCCAGAGCAAAGCTTCGCTCCGAGTCGGTTCACGCCGCATCTCGCGCGCACGTTGGATGAGAAAGAACTGAGAAGGGCTGTCGTGTGATTGCATGCCAATCACGAGCGAAAGATTCATGACAGCGCCCCCGTCTCTCACGACTCGCTGGCGCTGGCAGGAATCTTTCGCGTTTGGCGTGCAATCACACGACAGCCCGCAACGTTTCGCGCTCCATCACCGCGAGCGACCTAATGTGATCGCATCCCTCTTAACTGAAGACCCCGTCCCCTCGCGTCGGCCGCTTTGGGCCGACGCCGGAGGGGACGCGCCGCGCGCAGGCGTCGCGCACAAGCTCGCGCGCAGCCGACACTTGTACAATGCACGCATTGGAGAGGCGAGCACGAGCGAGCACGACGCCGAGCACGGCGCCCGGGGTGCCCCTCTCCCCCTCAGTTACAAGTCCCCGTCGTCCGCGTGAGCACCGCCACACAGCTCTGCGACGTATTCGCCCCACCACACGTGATGGTCAACGTCGACGCGTTCTGATCCCACGTCCCCACGCACCCCGATCGATTGGCCGACCCCTCTTGGATCGAACCGTTCGTGAACGAGCCGTCCTGCCCGATCGGGAGCGGCGATTGCGACTTGATGCCTAGCGAGCTCCCACCGGACGACGAGAAGCTGATCGAGATGTCGCACTGCTGCTGCTGGATGCACTCGGGCACGTCGCCTGCGGTGTTGCCGCATCCCTGACCCGAGAGCGTCACCGTGTAGCGACCCGCTTCGTTCGGACATTGCGCCGCCGAGCCGTCGCCGTTGCCCGTGTCGGGCGCAGCCTGTCCGTCGTTGGTCGAGCCGTCGCCGTTTTGGTTGTTACCGTCGCCGGTCGTGCCGCCGTCATCGAGCGGGTTACCCGATGTTCCACCGCACGCCGCCGTCACCACGAAGCCCGCCACGAGAAGATGAAGAAAGCGCATGGAAACCTCCGAGCTAGAATCTTAGCGTAAGCTCGGTGCGCGCGCCTTCGAATGCGGGGAAGATGCGGCACACGCCGCTGATGCATTTCAGCCCGCCACGCTGCTGGCCGACGAAGATTCGGATGTTCGAGTCCTTCGTGAATTTGTACGTGCCGCCGAGGCTCAAAAACAGCCACGCGGGATAACCGTTGATGCCGGCGAACGTGGTGCTGCCCGGGATGTCTTGCGTCGTGTACTCGAAGCCCTGCGTGAAGATCCATTTCGGCGCGATGCTGAGGCCCGTGTAGTTCTCGCCTTCGACCCAGTGCTCCGATCCGTTCGGACCGACGTTGACGCCCGCTTCGTATCGAACGCGGTGGCGCCCGAGAAATTCGATCGCGACGGTCTTCGAGAGGCGCTTCGAGAAGTTGTACGTGAGCTCGAACTGTTGAACGAAGAGATCGCCCGTGCCGCGCACGTCTTGGCGCGCGCCGACCGTCGCGTAGAGGTGCGACTCCTTGTTCTCGAACTCGTATTGCGTGCCGAGCAGACCGTCGGCGACGTAGTCGACGAGCGCGGCCGTCGAGCCGCCGTTCGAGATGATGTTGCCGTTGCGATCGCACACTGCGTTCTGCTCGCCCTTCGAGATGGAGAAAATTCCCTGGGTGTAGAGAAGCAACGTCTTGTTGACGCGCCAGTCCACGCGCGCGCGCAAACCGTCGACGCAGACGTTGAAGTTGTTGAACATGTTGTCTTGCTGAATCGACTCGATCGTCGGCACCGCCGAGTACGCGATGCCGCTCATCGCGGCGACTTGCGTGGCGTTCACGCTGCCCGCGGTCGGATAGAAATTCCGATAGTCCTTGAACTCGAGCGTGCCGGTGACGTTCTTGTACGAGCCCGTGTAGCTCGCGTAGAGCGCCGTGCCCTGATCGAAGTCGGAGAGGTCGGTCGCGGGATCGAAGCCTTGACGATTTTGGATCGCGCCGACGATGTAGAGGCTCCCGAACTTTCCCATTTTCGGAAACTCGATCGCCTGCGCGACCGTCGCGACGTGCCGTGCTTGCCGATCGGTGCCCGTCGACGGGAGCTGACTGAGCCACGTGCTCACGGATGTGTCGTCGCAATGACCGACGAGCCCCAAATACGCGTTGGTGTCGTCCACCTTGCCGGGCGTTTTCGTGTTTGGTCCGTAGTACGCATTCGGCGCACAGCGGTTCACGTAGGACATGCTCGTCGTCATGACGATCGGTTTGTCGCGGCCCGCTTGAAGCTCCGCGCCGAAGATCTGATCGAGCCCGAAATCGGTTGGGGTCCGCGATTCGACCACACGGGGCTCGTGTTCGGCACGCTCTTCTCGTTGAAGAGCGCTTGGCCCGTCGCTTCGTCGACGCGCGACGGATTTGCGAGCCCGCCGATGAGCGTCACCGCGAATGGTCCGCGAATGACCGAGCCTTTGAACCCGCGAACGGTGTTGTCGAACCCGAGGTCGTCGAGCTTGCGCATCGAGAGCACGAGACCGCGCGCGAACTGGACGTACGCATCGCCGACGATGACCTCGATGCCTTTCTGTTTGTAGCTGCCCCAGAGCTTCGCCGGATAAATCGAATTTTGGTAACGCGAGAGATCGTCGCGCGCGATCTTGTTGAGCTCGGAGGCGCACGTGATCGGCGGCACCGCGGACGACGGCACCGTCGCGTTCGGGTCTTTGCACTGACCCTGCGAGTTGACGAGCTGTTGGCTCAGCGTGTTCCAGTACAGCGCCGAGTCGAGGCGGAAGCCGATCTCGAAGTGGTTCCAATCGAGCTTCGCGTTCAAGCGATTGATCCACTGACCCCACGCGCCGCCTTCGGTGACGGGATCCACTTCGCGCGAATCGAAGCGCTGCGCGACGATCGTGACCTCGGTGATCTCCGCGGTGAGCGGCTTGCCCATCAGCTTCGGGAGATCGAGCGCGCGCGCGGAAGACGACGCGCACATGAGCGCGCCAAACGCCGCAACCGATCGCAGCAGTCGCCTCACCGTGGACGCGACGTTATCAGAATCTCACTTGGGAACGCGCTCACTTCTGTGCGGGCGGCGTTTCGGGCTTCGTCTCGGTCGTCGCCGGAGTGGGCTTCGTCGTCGTTGCCGCGGGCGTCGTCCCGATGATCCCGAGCGCTTTTTGCACGTCGGCGAGCACGAACGCTTCATCGCCTGGGTTGTATCCCTCGCGCACGGCGCTGATGCGGCCCGACTTGTCGATGATGGCCGAGAGCGGCGCGCTCTTTCGCGGGTTGTAGATGCTCGCGATGCTCGAGTCCTCGTCGAGCAGCACGGGGAAGTTCATTTGGTTGCGCTTCGCGAACGCGGGCACGTCGGAGATCGACTCGGGTCCGTCCATCGACACGGCGATGACGAGGAAGCCCTTCGACTTGTATTCGTCGTACATCTTCTCGAGGTGCGGCATCTCCGCGAGACACGGCTGGCACCACGTCGCCCAGAAATCGATCAGCACGACTTCCTTGCCGATGTGATCGCTCAATCGGAACGTGTTGCCGTCCGTGTCGCGCGCGTTGAAGTCTTGTGCGACGGTGCCGACGTCGGACGCCGACTTCACGTCGCCGCACGCGAGCGACAGCACCGCGCCCAACACGACCAGCGATGTGATTCGCCTCACTGCTTGACGGTGGCCGGATTGCTGACGAACGGCAGGTACTTCTGCTTGATGGTGTTGTTGAGGTTCGTGTCGAAGCCGACCTCGGTCGAGAGGATCTCCATCGAGCGAGCGTCGATGTTCGCGTTGAACGGAACCGCCGCCGCGTCGAAGAAGACGCCGAGGTTCTGGTTGCCCGGATCGACCATCGTCGTGAAGTCGTTGTTGTGGTGCGTCGCCGAGATCCACGTATTCAGATCGTTGAGCGTCGCGCCGGTGCCGACGACAGGGCCGTCATCGATCGCTTGCACGAAAACGACGCCGAGCGGCGCGAGCTCCGCGGCGAATGACGCGTTGGCCGTGTTCGCGCCGGTGTAGTTCGAGCCGGCGACGAAGTCCGTCTCCTCGTTGCAGGGGCCACACCACACGGCGGCGACCGTGAGGTGAATCAGCTTGATCGGCACGCCGCCGATGATTCCCTGAATGCCCTTCTGCTGCGGGTCGTAGTAGTCGCCGAGGTGGATCGTCTTCGTCGATGCGGGTTGGCCGTTCGCGACGAGCGGCGTGACGTCGGTCGCGGGGTATCCGGTGAACGCGAAGTTCGCGATGCGGTTACCGGGATTCGCCGTCGTGGTGAGCCCGCTGCGCGCGCCGGTTCCGACGTCCGACGTCGGATAGCAAACGCCGTAGCCGTTCAACTGCGACGTTTCGCAGTCGGTGGTTTGTGTCGGGCCTGGAAGACCGGGATCTTGCGGAGGAGCAGAGCTGCAGCCAAAGAACATAGCTGACACCAATCCACCGAATGCGACGACGACGTGCTTCATGACCCTTACCCTGCCTGCGGCGCCTGGCCGCGATGGTTGATGAAATCCTACCGCGACCACACCAGGGGTCAAGCGGCGGATTGTGAATCATTGACGCAAATGCACGTCCTGCGTTGTAAACTGTTTGCATCCAATCCCACGCCGCTAGATGCCGCACCTTTTGTGGTATGGAAACCTCGCGAAGGCGAGGGATCACATGCTTGGTGGTGTCTTGAAGTTTGGGTCGGCAGCGGTCATTGGGGCACTTGCGCTCGGTGTGTTCGGAGGATGCAGCTCGGGAACAACGTGCGATCCGACGCAGTGTCTCCAGAAGAACCAATGCGTGAAGGGCTACGCCAACTACGACGATGCGGTGAAGGCCGATCCCACCGTCGCAACGACCGAGTGTCGCCTCGTCTGCACCGCACCGACGGATTGTCCGTTCAACTACCACTGCGTGGGCGGTGGAACGACGGAAGCCGGCACCGTGAGTTACTGCGTGAAGGATCGCACGCCGGCATTCCTCGGCAAGGACTTCACCGCCGCGAGCTCGGGTGAAGCGGCAGCAGGCGCGCCGTGGGGCGTGCCGTGCGATCCGACGAAGGGCTTGGACTCGAACACGGACTGCTCCACCACCGAATCCTTCTGGTGCTACGGAACGTCGCCCACCGACGCGAATGCATTCTGCACGCAGTTCCAATGCGGCGACGACGGCGACTGCCCCGGCGGTTGGTGGTGCAACACGGTCAACGACCAACCGAGCGTGACGGGCGGGCGTCGCGAAGATTGGGGCAAGGCGGGGACGATCGCCGTGTGCATGCCGCGCGCGTACAACACGAAGCCGGGCTCGTATTGCGCGCCGTGCAAGAGCGACGTCGACTGCCCGAAGAACGAAGGCGCCGCGCAACACTGCACCGCAGCCGACGGCGCGAGCGCGAAGGAAACGGTCTGCGCCGCCGAATGCACCGACGACAAGAACTGTCCGTTCGACCAAGCGTGCATGGATGCGGGTCTCTCGAGCAAGGTGTGCTTGCCGCGCGCCGCGACGTGCAAGGGCGACGGATCGTTCTGCTCGCCGTGTCACTCGGACGTCGATTGCGATCCGAACGGTGGCTTCTGCGTCGCCGCCGACTATTCGACGGAGCACTTCTGCACCGCGCCCACGCCGACGTGCACGTACAACTCGACGAGCGGCTTCACCGACACGTGCCCCGCGCTCCCCGACACCGCGAAGCCGCCGAACTCGACGACCGACGGCGTTGGCTGCTCGTACAGCGCGGCGACGAACATCCCCATCAAGCAATGCTACGGCGGCAACACGTTCGGCCTCGGCTGCCACACCTACCACTGCTCGGGAACTGGCGGCACGTGCTTCCAGAACAGCGACTGCTGCAGCAACCTCTGCAACACCGCGCAGCAGACTTGTAACTAAGAAGACGATTCGCGCGAGGCGGTGAGCGCTTTCCAGAGCGCTCGCTCGTCCGTTGCGGCGAGCGTCGTCCATAGCGCGGCGACTGCGGCGGAGAGCGCGCGCAGCGGGACGTCGTACGCGCCGCGGCCGAGGAGCGCGAGCGAGAACGCGCACACGATCACGGTGAGCGGGTTCGGCATCACGGCGCACGCGAGCGCGAGGAGCAGCGACGCGATGACGAAGAACGCTTCGAGCGCGCCGAACGTCGACGGCGCGGCTTGCGTGACCTGACCCGCGATGCCCGCGCGGAGAACGTACTGCCACGGCGGAGACGATGCGTCCGCGCGACCCGCTATCCACACGAGCATGAACGCGCCGAGCAGGGCCACCGCGGTCGCGAGCGAGGTCGACATGCGGCGTCGCATCGAGAGCCACGCGACGATGAGCATCTGCGCGACGCCTTCGGAGATCACGCCGGCGACGGTGAACGTACGCGCGACGACGTAGAGACGAACGCTGTCCGCGAAGAGCGTCGCGAGTAGCCAACCCGACAAACGCGCGAACGCCGAGAACGCGTAGACGATTTGCGTCGCTGCGAGCGCGCGCGTGTGCGGCGCGCCCAGGCCCGCGGCCGCGCCGCCGATCACGACGAGCAGCGTCGCGAAGACGAGGATCATCGACCCGACGGGCGTGAGCGAGCGCGCGAACGCGGGCACGAGCATCGAGAGCACGCCGGGCGCGCCGAGAAGAAGAAGCGCGCGCGGCGCGATCCCCACTTTGCGCGTGCGCGACAAATCGAACGCGCCCGTCAGGAGCAAACCCGCGAGGAGAAATCCCATCGCGTACGCGAGCGCCGCGGAGATTTGTTCCCACCGCGTGATGGTCGCGTCCGACGCGACGCCGCGCAGACCGGGCACGACGAGCGCGCCGAGAGCGCTCGCGACAACGCCGACGATGGCGCTCGTTCGCAGAAGCCATGCCGATCGCAAAACGGGCGACGCGAGACGCTCGTACGACTCGGGTGAACGCGAGCTCGCTGCCGCATCCGTCTCGGGTGCTTTGGGCTCGGTCACTAGCGCGGGAGCTTAGTCCAGATTCGACGGCCGAACATCGAGAAGACCGGTGCGCGAATCCGTCGGAAGGACGCGCTCGTGCGGGCCGTTCGGAGTGGGATTCACGGGGCCGGGCTGTTGCTCCGGCGGAGCGGCGGGCGTGTTGAGCATGAACGGACGCGCGTTCATCGTCGAGCACGCGTAGACCTCGTCGCGGTGGAACTCCCAGTGGAGATAAACCTGACCATCCGTCGACACGATCGCGCTCGGCGCGGGACCGAACGGCGACGCGCGCTGCACGGAGTCGAGCGCGGCGATGTCGAACGCGGTCATGCCGCTCGTCTTCGCGACGCCCATCTTCACGATGTGCCCCTCGCGCGTGAGCACGATCTCGAGGCGCGTGATGAGGTGTTGATCGTTGAGCGCGTGCGTCGGGGGAAGGTTGTCGAGCGACGCGAGGAACGAGTCCGCGAAGATCGGGTGGATGCGGTTGTGCATCGAGTTGAGGTACGTCGCGAACGGAACGGCCGCCGTGTTGAGCGCGGTTTGGTTTCCCGGCTTCACGCTCGTCACGTAGTTCTCGATCGCGCTCCGCCAGCGATCGAAGTTCGACGCCGTCCACACGCCGCGATGCTCGCTCCGGCGGCGCTCGCCGTCCGCTTCGCGCTCGCGGCGAAGTTGATCGGCGCCGACCGCCGCGACCACGCCGCGGTTGTTCAAATTCAAGTTCACTTGTCCCGGGCCGGGATTTCCGCCGAGCCCGAACGTGCGCTCCGTCGGCGACGTCGCGGACGGATTCTGGAGCACGCGGCTCATCGAGCCGGGACCCGTGCGCTGCGCGTCGCCCGTTCCCGGTTGGCGCGCGATGTTGAACGTCCAGTGCGAGTTGTCGCTCGACTCCACGTCCGGTGATGGCGGCGCCGTGTTGCCCGGTGCGATCTCCGGTTCGTTCGGATTGAGCGCGCTCTTGCCATCACCACCGCTGCGCGGCGCGACTTGCTCGTGCGGCCCCGTCAGCGCTTGCGACGCGTTCGCTTCGACGGGACGTGGATCGTGTTGGACCTCGTACTCCATCCCGCGCTCGCCGGGCGCCTTGCGCTCTTCGCCGAGGTGCTCGTCGGCTTCGGCGACTTTCGTCTTGTCGCTGTCGCCCTGATCGGGCTCGTTGCCTTGGCGGCTCTTCGCAGGCGTCGGGTTCTCGTCGTCGCGATCGTGCGACGTCATCTGCGCGACTTGCTCTTCTTTGACCTTGTTCGCGTCGTCGCCGATGAAGTGCGCCTCGGGGTTGTCCTCTTGATTCGGCTTCACGTGCTGGCGCACCGCGATGCGCTTGTCGGCTGCGGGGACGGGCGGAGGCGGCGCGAGCTTCGCTTCTTCCTTCTTCTCGACGACATCCGGCTTCTTCTGCTTCGCCTCCTCTTTCTTCTTCTCTTCCTTCTTCTCTTCCTTCTTCGCGAGCTCTTGCTTCTTCTTCTCTTCCGGCTTCACTTCGGGAGGAGGCGCGGGCTCGGTCGGAATCGGCGGGGCGGCGATGTCTTGCGTGCCGTCGCCGATCGAAATCTCGGTGGGCGCCTCGAGCTTCTCGATCTTCCCACTCAGCTTGTCGGCGAACGTGAGGAGGGCCTTGTGATCGTCGTGCGTCACGCCGACCTCGTAGCCGGTCACGCCGAGCCCGAGGTGGATCCACGCGGCGACGCTTGCCCAAAGGAAAGCCATCAGGGCGAACGGAACTGTGCTCTTGCCGTCGCGCATGGTGTTGCAGCCTCAACGTAGCATTCAGCGTGCCGAGCGCGCCACACGGAGCGCCGTGATCCGCGACGTGGCTCCACCTCCGCGCACACCCACCGCGACACGAATGCTCGAGTCGAGCGTCGCGCACGTCGAAAACGCGCCGCCCGCGGCAAATTGCACGAGAGGACCCGCGCGCACGACGTGCACCGCGGCCACGGTCGCGCTGCTCGGATAAGGACAGCTCGCTCCGCCGACTTCGATTTCTCCCGCGAACGAACGCAAAACGACGAGCGGCAGCGAAGCGCCTGCGGAGGTCACGTCGATGTCGACGTCGAGATATCGTGAATCGGACACGAACACGGATTGCCCAGCGACGAGCGTGAGACCTTGTTGTGTGTCGAACGATGGAGCGGGGATCGTGTCGGGCGCGAGGAGCGTCGTGTCCGTCGTCAGAAAATTTTCGTCGCTCGCAAAGGCGTTGCGAACGGTGTCACGCCACAGCGAGAGGGTTCCGTCGTCGTTGACCCACGCGCGCATGCCCGGGTCGCTCGTCGTGATGGGTGAGTCGACATCGGGACCCGTCTTCGGTGCGGTAGCGAGCGCGGAGAACTGCCCGGTCCATGGGTCGAACGCGAGCCACGCCGTTCCGTTCCACAGAAGCGCTCCGCCCGTCGCGTGCGGAAACAGCTTCAAGTCGGTGACGATGCCGAGCGTCGCGATCTGCGTGGGTTGTGTGCTCGGCGCGATGAACCAAGCCTGCGCTGGCGTCGTCGCATCGGCGGTGACGAGCAGCGCGCCACCTCCTTCGAGCGCGGCGAACGCGTTCATCGGTCCGATCGAAACGGTTTGTGTCGTGTGCGTCGACAAGTCGGGCGAGAACAATTCGACCGAGCTCACCGGCAGTGAATTGTCGTCGACGCCTCCACCGACGAGGATGCTCCCGTCCGCGAGACGCAGCGCGTACGGCTTCGCGCGCGCAGAAGTGAGGAACGGCATTCCCGACTCCGTCGCGTGAAGGGTCTTCGCGTCGATGCGCTCGGTCGTCGCCATGACTTTCGGGTTCGCGCCGCCGACGAGCATCACGTCACCGGATACGAGCGTCACCGACGCGTGGTCGGCGCGAGGTTCGGTGAGCGCAACGAAGTCACCCGTGAAGTCGCCCGCGGAGTCGTCGTAGATCTCCGCGTTGGCCAAGAGAACGGGCGTCGACGCGGTCACGCCGCCCGAAACGATGGAAAGGCCGTTCGTCGTGCCAAGCTGAGAAATCGGAGCGCGAAGGCGTGGCTTCCTGATCCCGGTTTGCAGCGCCGCGACATGACCCGACTCCAAGCTCGCGCGGAAGCTCAGCGGCTGAACGCCGTTCGTCACCACGCCGCCGCTCACGACGAGCGTCTGCGCCGACACGGCGCCGAGAATCATTCCGGGCGCAAAGCCCACTTTCGTCGCGAGCGCGCACGACGATGCCGCTGGCAAGAGCAGCATGTCGAGGTTGCCCGATGACGGCACGAGCGCCACGCCCTGCCACGACGCCAAATCGGGTGGCGCATTCGCGAGGAGCGCGAGCGATGCGACGTTCTCGGGAATGCCATCGATCGGCTGACTCGGCGCGTCCGTTTGGAGAAACGCGGAGTGGTTTTGCGCGGGCGGATCGTAGTCGCCCGTCGCGACGTAATCGCCGGCGGATCCACCGGGAATCTTGCACGTCCCAGCGAGGTGCAAGTTCACCGTGCGCGTCACCGTCTCGGTCCGCTGACACGCGGCCAGCACAACCAGCACGAGCAAGCGGGCACGCACGCCTTCGTTGTACAATAGAGAGGAGTGTATCCGCAGATCTTCGGCAAGTACGTCCTCGAGGGCGAGCTCGCGCGCGGCGGCATGGCGCGGCTCATGCTCGCGACGCTGCGCGGCGCCGGCGGATTCGAGAAGAGGCTCGTCGTGAAGCAGATCCGCGACGAGCTCGCGAGCGACGAGACCTTCGTGAAGCGCTTCGTCGAAGAAGCGAAGACGACCGTTTCGCTCAGCCACCCGAACATCGTCCCCGTCTACGAGCTCGGCGTGGAGCAAGGGACGTATTTCCTCGCGATGGAGCTCGTCGAAGGCGTGAGCATCGCGGAGCTCCTCGACGACGGCGTGCTCACGCCGGAGCAAGGCGCGTACGTCGGCGCCGAAGTTTGTCGCGCGCTCGACTACGCGCACCGGCGCATGCAAGTCGTTCATCGCGACATCACCCCGCGCAACGTGATGGTCGACGAAGAAGGTCAGGTGAAGCTCATCGACTTCGGCATCGCCGCGCTCGCGCGTGGACAGAACGCGAGGCAACAAGTGTTCGGCTCGCCAGGTCACATGCCGCCGGAGCAGATGGAAGGAAAACCCGTGGGTCCTCCCGCGGATTTGTTCGCGCTCGGCGCGCTCTTGATGGAAGGCTGGAGTCGCAAGGCGCCATTTCGCAGGAAGACACCCGAAGCCGTCGACCTCGCGCTCAAAGGTCCGCGCACGAAGCCCAGCGAATTCGATCCGCGCCTCCTTCCTCTCGATGACGTGATGCTCAAGGTGCTCGCGAGCGACGCGGCGGAGCGCCCGCAGTCGGCGGAGGATCTCGGGCGCTCGCTCAGAAAATTCTTGTCGGGGCTCGACACCGACGATCTCTCGCGCGAGCTCGGCGCGCGCGTGAAGGCGCGGCGCGCGGCGATCCGCGAGAAGAAGGAAGCGCCGCCGTCGAGCGTGAAGGGGGGGCTCCAGCGTCCCGCGAGCCGCGGCGAGATGGTGACGAAGACGTTCGCCGCGCGGCAAGAGATCAAAACGTGGAGCGAGCGGCCGACCGCAACGCAAGAAGAGACGGGACCGTCGACGCGCAAGATCTCGTCGGAGGCGCCGCCGAAGATCGAGACGATCGCGACGCGCCCGATTGAGACGCCCGCTTCGCCGAAGACTCCGTCGCGATCGAGCGCGCGTACGATCGGAGTCGTCGCGCTCGTCGCGGTCGCGCTCGGCGGCGCGTATCTCGTTCGGCAGCGGCACACGCCGGGTCCCACGACGCAAGCGACGACGACGACGACCACGACCACGACCACGACCACGACCACGGCGACGACCGCCACGACCACGACCACCGTGGCGAGCGCGACGGGCACTGCGCCGCCGTTGGCGAGCTCGGCCGAGGTTCGCGCATCGGGTCACCTCGCGCTCTACGGCGATCCCGGCACGCGCGCGATCGTCGACGGCGTCGCGAAAGGAAGCTGCCCGCTCGCCGACGTCGCCGTCGAGCCGGGCGATCACGACGTGCGCTTCGTCTTCGACGTGACCGGCGACACGACCGGCACGCGCGTCGGCGTGAAAGCCAACGAGCACATCAAGCTCCGCGCCGACTTCACCGGCGCGACGCCCACCGTGCGCGTCCAACATTAAGGTAGAAGGACCCATGCCCGACTTCTTCGATCTCGCGCGCCACTTCTCGCCCGAAGAACGAACCATCCAATCCACCGTCCGCGCCTACGTCGAAAAACGCGTGCTGCCGACGATCGGCGAGCATTGGGAGAAAGGCACCTTCCCGCTCGAGATCATCCCGGAGATCGCCGAGCTCGGTCTGCTTGGTTGCAATCTACACGGATATGGCTGCGCGGGTTTGAGCGAGATCGGCTACGGCCTCGCGATGCAGGAGCTCGAGCGCGGCGACTCCGGTGTGCGCTCGTTCGCGAGCGTGCAAGGCAGCTTGGTGATGTATCCGATCTGGGCGTTCGGCTCGGAGGAGCAGAAAAAGAAATTCCTTCCCGAAATGGCGAAGGGAAAAATCATCGGCTGCTTCGGACTGACCGGAGCCCGATCACGGATCGAACCCGTCGGACATGCGCACCGTCGCGCGCGAGGACGGCGACTCGTACGTGCTGAACGGCACGAAGCGCTGGATCACGAACGGCAACCTCGCGCACGTCGCGCTCGTGTGGGCGAAGATCGGCGGGCCGTCCGGTAAGGTGCATGGCTTCCTCGTCCCGACGGATCGCAAAGGCTTCGAAGCGCGGCCGATTCATCGCAAGGTGAGCTTGCGCGCGAGCGTGACGAGCGAATTGATCTTGGAGGACGTGCGCGTTCCGAAGGACGCGATCCTTCCGAACGTCGCGGGCATGAAGGGACCGCTCTCCTGCTTGACCGCGGCGCGCTTCGGGATCGCGTGGGGCGTGCTCGGCGCGGCGCAGGCGTGCTTCGATTGCGCAGTCGACTATGCGAAGCACCGCGTTCAATTCGGCGGCAAGCCCATCGCGGCGCACCAGCTCGTTCAAGCGAAGTTCGCCGAGATGCTCACGCAAATCACGAGCGCGCAGCTCCACGCGCTCGAGGTCGCACGCTTGAAAGAAGAGAAGAAGCTCGACCCCGCGCACGTCTCGATGATCAAACGCCACAACGTGCGCGTCGCGCTCGACACCGCGCGCGTGTGCCGCGACATTCTCGGCGGCAACGGGATCACGCTCGAGTATCCGATCATGCGTCACTTGTGCAATTTGGAGACGGTGTCGACGTACGAGGGGACGCACGACATTCACACGTTGATTTTGGGTCAGCACGTGACCGGGATTGGGGCGTTCGAGTAATCACTCCTCGAACGTCACATCGAGCGCGCCGATCTTCCTCAGCACCTCGAACGCCGCGATGCTCACCGCGTTGCTCAAGTTGAGCGAACGCACTTTCCCCAGCGTGGGAATCGCCAACACGCGATCCTTGTATTGTGCAAGTAACTCCGCAGAGAGGCCCACGCTCTCTTTTCCGAAGACGAGCGCATCGCCTTTCGCATACGCGGGAGCGAGGTAGCTTCGCGGCGATTGCGCGCTGAAGAGATGGAGCGCGCCGCTCGGGCTCTCTTTTTGGAACGCGTTCACGAAGTGCGGGAAGTCGACGTGCGTTCGCACGTCGACGAGGTGCCAGTAGTCGAGGCCCGCGCGGCGCACGGCGTGATCGTCGATGCGAAAACCGAGGCGCCCGACGAGATGCAGCACCGAGGCAGTCGCCGCGCAGAGGCGCGCGATGTTGCCCGTGTTCGGCGGGATCTCCGGCTCCACGAGCACGATGTGGAGCGGCGTCGCGAGCGGTTTCGCGCGAAGTCGCATCGCACCGGGGATACCACGCGCTTGACGGGTGCGCGCGCAGGCTCGTAGTGTCGCGTGGACGGCATGCGCTTTCGCTTTCGCTTCGCGTTCATCCTTTCGACGATCGCTTCGATCGCGGTGACCGAGAGCGCACACGCCGGGAGCATGGATCCGTCGATCGAGCGCCTCGTGCTGAACACGAAGGCCGCCAACAACGCGAACGTGCCGGACAACGCGGCGTTCAACAATTTGATCTCCGAGCTCGGCTTCGCGATGTCGTCGGACGTGCTTCACCCCGCGCGAACGACGGGCTTCGGCGGCTTCGCGCTGACGATCGAAGCCGCGTTCACCGAAGATCAACCAAGACGGGACGAGCACCGGCATCGACGGCACGCAGACGCAGTACTGGCACGCGGGCACGCGCGGCCCGACGGACCCGAACACGAAAAACTTCGCCGCGACGAACAAGAACCCCGACGGGCTCCTTCAGATTTATTCGCTGAAGGCGCGCAAAGGTTTGCCGCTCGGGTTCGAGGTGACGGGCGCGCTCAGCTACATGGCGGACTCGTCGCTGTGGATGCTCGGCGCCGACATTCGCTGGGCGCCGTTCGAAGGATTTCGCACCGGCGCGGGCGGCGTGCTTCCGGATCTCTCCGTCGGCGGAAGCGTGCGCACGACGATGGGCACGGATCAATTCTCGCTGACGACCGTCGGTCTCGACGTCGAGCTCTCGAAGCCGATCCCGATCGCGAGCACGTTCTCGATCACGCCATGGGTCGGGTTTCAACGCTTGTGGATCTACGGAGACTCCACCGTGGTCGACTCGACGCCGAACGTCGATCCGATCGATCAGTGCGGCTACACGGGTCCCGATCCCGTGACCGGTCAGCCCGTGTGCAAGAACGGTCCCGGGAGACAACACCGACTTCAACAACAACTTCACGTTCCCGCGCGTGCGCGTTCAGCGAAACCGCGGGCTCATCGGCTTCGCGTTCAAGTACGAGATGATCCACTTCGCGACGCAGTTCCTCTTCGACCTCACGGATCCAACGGGCGAGAACCAAGCGATCTTGAACGGCACGAGGCAGTGGACGCTCTCGTTCGAAGCTGGCCTGCTGTTTTAGTGTTCGCGATCGCGTGCTCGCCTGCGAAGCGCGAGCCCGTCGGTGTGTCGAACGGCGGACGCGATCGCGATCGCGTGGTCGACGCCGGCCTCGCGGACGCGCCGATGCTCGAGGGGCTGCCGGCGGATTTTCGCGCGTCGTGGAAGCGCGTCGGTGATCACATCGCGTCGGAGCACGGTCGATTCGTCGCGGACGTGTACCAAGGCGACGCGAGCTTCGCGGAAGACCTGTTCGTCGCGGACGCGGGCGCGGGTGTGTACTTGATCGCGCGCGCGAGCGATGGAGGCGTGAGATATGGCGTCGCCGATGTGCGCGGACACTTGGTCGCCGAAGGCGTGGAGCTCTGCGCGCGATGCCACCGCGACGCGCCGCACGACGCGATTTTTCCGTATTGAGCGTCAGTGGATGAGCGCGGCGATCACGGCTGCGACGATGACGAACGCGCACGCGATGGTCGCAACCGCCGCGCCGACGTACGACGTCGCGAGCGCGGGCTTCGCGCGCTCTTCGTCGATGTGATACGCGCCGCGCAAAAACGCGACGGAGCTCCGCGTCGGCAAGCGCCGCGCGACGTTCGCGATTCCAAACGCCGCGCGGGGCCCTCTTTGAAGAGGAGAACGAAGAACCCGATCGGCCCGAGCACGAGATCCCAACCGGCGGCGTACAAACCAAAACGCAGCGCGCGCGTTCCATTGCGTGAGCGGTTTTGCCAAGGACCCCGCTTGCGGGGAGGAGCCATGCGCGGTGCGGCGCGCGCCGACGTCGAGCGAGTAACCGTGCGTCGCGTGCGCGCCGACGAGCAGCGCGGCGAGACCGACCACGGCGAGAAGCGCCGCGCGACACGCGAACGAAAGCGACGCTCCATCGGGAAACAAACCGAGCGCGAGGAGCGCGACCGCGATCGTTCCCGCGAGCATCGCGAGCATGCTCGCCGACGCGCAGAGCTCCGCGAGGATCGCGAACGAGAGCGCAGGCGTGACGGGCCCATCCGGTAGCGATTCGAAGAACGCCTCCGCGTTGAGCGACGCGGCCTTCGCCGTCCACCACAAACGCGACAGCGCAGGTCCCGGGCGTTCCCACGCGACGATCGAAATCACGCCCGAGCGCGATCGATCTTCCGTGCAACCCGAACAATCCGGGTCGCCGCACAGCGCGCAAACCACCGTCGCCGGAACGTCGACGAAATCGTGCGCGACGTCCTCGGAGGAGACGATCTCCTCCGCATCGTCGCGGATGCGTTCCGCGGGGGACATGGGCGAAAGAATGCCTCCATCTCGACCATTCCGCCAGCCTCCCTTTGGCTCAGCGCGTCAATGCAGCGTTGCGCCGTCCACGTTCTTCGGCGCGCTGCCGCGCTTCACGGTGATGTCCTCGATCGCGCCGCCGAGCTTGTACGAAAGAACGATCGCGACGATCGACACGACCACCGTCGCCCAGAACGCGGGCTCGTAGACGAAATGCGGTTTGTAGTGACGGCCGTGCGGCGGAAAGAAAAACAGATTCGCGCACGCGACGAGCGACGTCGCGCTGAGAAACATCGCCGCGACGCGCGCGCCGCGCATCTGCGCGATCGTGCGGCGGCTCAGCACCGTCGGAACGAGAACGAGCCACCCGACGCCCGCGCCCCAAACCCAACCGAGCCTGCGCGCGAGGAGAAATCCGGAGAGCTCGTAGTCCTCGGGGAGCGTTTGGTGAATCCACGGCAAGAAGAACAAGAGGAGCCCGATGAGCCCGACGATCGCGATCGGGCCGCGCATGCGACCGAACGACGTCCACGGCAGGAGCTCGTGGAGCGGATCGCGCGGGAGGCCGAACTCGTCGTGCGTCTCCTGCGATATCGGGAGCTTCTCGAACGCGACGAGCGCCATCCCGCAAACGGGGCACTCCTTCGCTTCGCCGGCCTCGAACATCTCCCGGCAAAACGGACACGCGACGAGGGACATGTTCTTCCCAGCATATCGCGCACGTGACGCGCTTCGCGACACCCGACGGGGTGAAAACCCGAGCTCATTCGAATAAGGTGATCGCTGCGCCATCGTCTTTCTCGACAGCGCGAACGCGAAGGAGTTCCCGTCGCGACCCTCCAAGCTCGACCACGAAACCGCTCGCAAAATGGCTTGGTTCGCACGCGGGATGGGAAAAGACGCAGGCCGGCGGACAAGAAGCCATCGCGCGGACGTTCAAGCTCGCCGATTTCTCGGCCGCGCTCGGCGTTCGTCGTGCGGGTGCGGGCTGGCGGCGGAGAAGCGCGACCATCACCCCGACGTCGAGCTCGGCTGGGGCGCGCGAAGGTCATGTGGTCGACGCACGACGCGGGCGTGACGACGCTCGACCTCGAGCTCGCCGAAGCGACGGACGCGCTTGCCGGATGACGACGCGAGCTCACGCGAGGCGCGCGAGCGCTCCGCGCGCAAGCTCGCCGCGATCGTCGGCGAGCGACGGGAGATCCCGCGCTTCGACGAGGCGCTGACGCACCCGAGCTTCGCGAACGAGTCGCGCGCGCCGCACAACCAGCGCCTCGAGTTCCTCGGCGACGCCGTGCTCGGCTTGTGCGTGAGCGAGCTCCTCGCCGCGCGATTTCCGGACGCCGACGAAGGCGCGCTCACGCGCATGCGCGCGCGCTCGTGAACGCGAAGGCGCTCGCGCGGTGCGCGCGGAAGGTCGACCTCGGCCCGGCGCTCGCGCTCGGGCGCGGCGCGCGCGCGGGGCGAGCGCGAGCGACTCAACGTGCTCGCCGACGCGGTCGAGGCGCTCGTCGCCGCGGTCTACGAGGCGCGCGGCCTCGACGGCGCGCGCAAGCTCGTCGCGGAGATCGTGCGAGGAGCCGCTCGCGCAGTCGGCGCCGAGCCAATGCTGCGATCCGAAGAGCCGCTCCAAGAGACGGTGCAGGCGCGAGGCGAGCCCGCGCCGCACGTACCGCGTCGTGCAGACGACGGCCGGCGCACGATCCGCGTTCGTCGTCGAGTGCTCGTCGGCGACCGCGTGCTCGGGCGCGGCGAAGGGCGCCGAGCGAGAGCGCCGCAGCGGAGCGCGCCGCGGCGCGCTGAGCGCTCGCGCTCGAGGGAGCCGGCGACTTGCCGCGTAGCCGACTTCGCGTCGAGCTCGGCAGCATCTGCCGGGCCGGCGCCGCGGCACGATGACGCCGTCGCCGGGCGACGTCGATGCCGTTGAGCGAGCTCCGGGTTCTAGCTCGTGGAGGTTCTGCGCGCGGAGATCCTCGATGAGCTTCTTCTGCGCGTCCTCGTCCTTCTGCCGAATGATCGCGCCACGGATCTGCTCCTTCACTTCGTCGACCGAGCGGTTGGCTCGCGCCGACCGTGCCGCGGCGCCACACGACCGCGAAGTCGCTCCCTCCGCGACGGGGTCCGGCGCGATCTCGCCGTCGCGTCACCGCTTGGGCCGCTTTGCGGGATCGCCGGATCGACCTTCAGCCCCGCTTCGTTCGACGTGCCGTCGGGCCCGACGAAGCCGAGGTTGCCGCCGCGCATGTTCGTCGCCTTGTCGAGGCTGTGCTCGCGCGCGAGCTTGTTCCAGTGCGGGACGTCGCGATCCTTCTTCGCCTCCGCGAGGACCGTCTGCGCCTCTTCCCGCGTCGCACAGAGATGCGCCAGATTTGGTTGCGCTCCGGCGCGTCGTAGTGCGCTTTGTTCGCGTCGTAATAGGCCTGCACGTCCTCGGCGGAGACGGCGCCGGCGTGCCGAGCGCGTGCGCATGCGCGCGCAACGTCGCTTGCGCGCGCGCGCGATCGAGATCGCATCGCGTCGGGACTGCTTGTCGACGTGCCGCGCCGCCGCGCCCTGCGCGCAAAGCGCATCGGGGACGATCACCTGTCGAGGAACGCGCGACGAATCTCCTCGTCCGTCGCGCCGAACGTGCGGAGCTGGAACGGCGGGACCTGCGCCATGCGGTCTTCGATCTCGCCGACGGTGATCGCGCGCTCGCCGACGCGAAGCGCCACCGCGCGCGCGCCGCGGCTCGTTCGGCGCATCGGCGCGCGCAACGCCGAACGCGACAAGAGCGCCGACGGTGAAACCGACGGCCGGTGCAGCGGCACCGTGAATACCAGATCAGCGCGAGACGCGCTGGCTTTTGCCGCTTTTCCGCGATCGGCGCGAGTCACGCCGGCTTCCTGCAGCATGTCCTCGCCGATGCCGACGAAGCGATAGACCTCGGGGCGGAACTTGTACGCCTTGTGGAGGCGCCGACGACCGCGACCGTCACGTCGTCGGCGAGACCGATCTTCTTCACCTTCGCGACCTTGCGGATCGAGCTGAGCGGCTCGCCGAGGTCCATCAGCTCCTGCACGCGCTGGAGCACGTCGAGCGGCTTCAGCTCGCGCGAGCCGCGCGCCTTGCCGGCCTCGAGCTCCTTCATGAGGCGCTGGCGCCGCTTCTCGGTGCGGCCGTCGAGCGCGCTGCCCCCGCGGCGCGACCGCCGAGCACGTCGTTGAACATGCGCGCGGCGCGGCGCTTCTCGATCGCTTCGGGGCTGCCGCGGCGATTCGGCGCCTTCGTGGATCTTGCGCCATTTTTCGCGAGACGCGCAGGCTATTGCGCCGCGAGCGCGACGCGTCAATCGCGCAATGCGTCGCGGCTTCAAGCGCCCACTTCCAAGCGCAGCGCATCCAGCGGTCATCGTGACTCGCGATCGAATGCGACACATCCACATGAGCCAGGTGCGCTTGCCAGAACTCGCGCACGTCGCCCGCAAACGCCGCACGCCTTGCGCGCGCGACCGCGCGCCTTCTTGCCGAGCGACGCGCGCGCGCCTCTCTCGCGATCTCCGTCGCGCTCTTCCTCGTCCATCGGATCGTCGCCGACGAGGTACGCCATGTGGTGCTCGAGCTCGTGCTCGATCGTCTCTGCGAGCTCGGCGTCCCAGTCGAACGGTCCGTCCTCGTGCCACATCGCGCGAAGGTGCGGTAGTAGATCGTGATCTCCCGGCTGCGCGACGGCGAGCGCGCGTCGCCTTCGAGCCGGGCACGTACGCGCCGAGCAGCGGCTCGCCGCCGTCGTCGACCGCGGGCATGCCCTCGTCGACGACGAGCACGGCTCGGCCGCCGCGCATCGCTCGAGCAGCGGTCGCGATCTCGCGCGCGAGCTCGACGAACTCGTCGAACGCCGGGAACGTCGCGTCGCGTCCCGCTCGCGCGGCAATCCTCGTGCGGCGAAACTCGCGCTCGTACGGCGCGTCGACGTCGTTGCGCGTGCCGCACTTCTCGCAAATCACGAGACCAAAGAGCCGCGGCGGGTAGTGCGCGTCGAGGAAGAGGCGGTCAGAGCTCCCCGAACGCTCGTCGTCGCACCGCCGCGAGCGTGCGCGAAATCGCGCGCGGGTCGTTCTTGTCGCCGAGCTCGGCGATCGCCCATCGCGCGGACGACGGCGGGCGTGACGTCGAGCGCGGCTTCGCGAGCGCGCGGAGGAGCGGCACCGCGTCCTTCGACGGTGAGCGGAGTCCGAGCGCGCACCGCGCCGAGGCGCGGGGACTTCGTGCGCGATCGCGAGATCCACCGTCGAGTCGAGCTCTTCGTCGTGAAGCTCGGCGTCCACGAACGGCCCAAGCGGCATCGCGGCGCACGGCGCGTGCCACGATCTTCTTTTCGCAGTTGCGGCAGCGTGATTTCGACCTTGTCTTCGTGGAGCAGCCCGTCGTGCGTCGCGATCGCGCGGAGCGCGTGGAACTCGGCGAGCGCGAATTCGTCGCATGTTCCATCGATCCGCGAAGAGCGCGCGGCGCTTCGCCGTAGAGCAGGCCGTCGCTGGGCGCGGCCGCGTGCGCGCTCGATCTCGACGATGCGTCCGCTCGGGGAGCTGGACGCTTCATTCACGACTCGTGCTGCTCGGGCTCGATCTGCATCACCTTCACGACGAACGCGTGCAGCGCGTAGACCGCGGGCGTGAGCAGGATCGCGACGACGAGCTTGATCATGTACTCGCGCCCGACTTTGGCGAAGATCCACGACCATTCCTTGCTCGCCGTCCACTTCCAGAAGATGACGTTGATCGTCACGGTGTCGATGATCTGGCTCAGAATCGTCGAGCCCGTCGCGCGGAGCCACAAGTTGCTTCGACTGCGTGAGCGCTTTCCAGAATTGGAAGACGTGGATGTCGAGGAACTGTCCGAACAAGTACGCGACGATCGACGCGACGAAGAGCTGCGAGCTTCCGCCGAACACTCTTCGCGAACTCGGCCTGCGTGAAGTAAGTCGACACGTCGGGGTGCAGCCACGTCGACACTTGCAAGATGACGTACGCGAGCACCGCCATCCAGAAGCCGAGCCACGTGAGAAACGAGCGCGCCTTTGCGGCCGTAGAAATCGTTGACGACGTCGGTGAGAAGGAACGTCACCGGAAACGGAATGATGCCGACGGAGATTGGACCGAGCGGCGTCGCGATCGTCTTGCCGCCGATGATGTCGCCGAGCAAGAGACACGCGACGAAGACGGCGCCGAGATAGACGATAGAGCTTGGGCGGCGGGTTGCAGCTCACGCATCGATTCGCGACAAGTGACCATCAGACCCGACGCCGGTGGCATCTCGCTCACGGGCGGCGGGCCTTCGACGGGGAACACCATGCGAAACTCCGCGCCCTTTCCCGCGGGGCTCGCGACGTACGAGAGCTCGCCGCCGTGCTCGATGGCGATGCGCTGCGCGATCGCAAGACCGAGCCCGGTGCCGTGCGACTTCTCGTCGCGTACGGCTCGAAGAGGCGCGCGATCGATCTCGGTGCGAGACGCCGGGCCCGTTGTCGCACACGCTGATGCCGACTCTGTCCGCGCCGAGCGCGTCGAGCACCACGCGGACGTTTCCCTTCGCGTTGGCATCGTCGCCGCGGATCGCGTCGAGCGCGTTCTGCACGAGGTTCGTGAGGACCTGAACGATCTGATCGCGATCGGCGCATCACCTTGGGGATCGCGCGCGCGACGTCGACGGAGAGCGAGATGTTTCCGGCGTGCGGCTCGTGGAGCTTGACGATTTCCGTCGCGACGGCTCGGCGAGATCGATCGACGTGGGCTTTGGCGGCGGAAGGCGCGCGAAGCGCGTGAACTCCGTGACGATGTTCGTGATGCGCTGCACTTCGTCGAGCACGGTGCGCGTCGCTTCGTCGAAGTATTCGTCGAACGCTGGGTCCTCCCGCGCGCGGAGACGGCGGAGCGTCTCGACCGCGGCGCGGATCGGCGCGAGCGGGTTCTTCACCTCGTGCGCGACGCGACGCGCGACCTCGCGCCACGCAGCGACGCGCGCTCGTCGCGGCGAGCCGCCGGCGCGTCGCGCCGAGATCGTCGAGCATGCGATCGAACGCGCTGCGTGAGATCGGCGATCTCGCCGGAGCCGCGCGTGCGCACGGGGCGCGCTTCTCCGCTCGCGACCTTGCGCGCTTCGTCGGCGAGCTCGGAGAGCGGACGGCTCAGCGTGCGCGCGAGGACGATCGCGAGGAGCAGCACCGCGGCAACGGAGAGCGCGCCGTTCGTGAGGATGGTCTGATCGATCGTGTCGAGCGACTTGCGGAACTCGGTCGTGTCCTTCGAGACGATGATCGGGATGCGGCCGCCTTTTCCGTCGTCGATGGCGCACTCGGCTTGCGCGACTTCGTCCGTCGAGTGTGCGCCCGCGCCGCGCTTCACCGACACGCCCATCGTCTTCGTCACGTGCTCGAGGAGCGGATCGACGTGGTGCGCGCCGAGCATTCCGATCGTCGTGCGGTTCGCGCCGTCACGACGACAACGCGAGACGATGCTCGGCACGCGCGCGAACGCCGAGTCTTTTGTTCCCGGGCTCAGCGAAGTGCACCGGGTCGATCGCAAGCTGTTTGGTGACGTCTTTCGGCGCGAGCGTGAGGAGAGAGCGCGGGTCGGCGCCGAGCACGTCGCCCGATCCCGAGACGAGGACGAGCTCGTCGACGCCGAACGACTTTCGCGTGTCGGGGACGAGCTGACCGAGCGAGACGCGCCGGTCTTCGCCCGCCTCGACAGCGATCAGCGTGCGATCGACGAGCTCTCCCGACGCGCACGCACCGGTGAGCAATCCACGATCGGTCGTGGCTTGCGTTTGCATTTCGACGACGGCGCGCTGACACGCATCGCGCACGTCTTCGTCGAAGCGTTTGCGCTCCGAGTCGCGACGCTCTTGCCGAAGAACGTATCCGAGCGCTCCCGTCGACGCGATCACGAGCGCGCCAAACCAGAGAACGAAGCGCGGAGCGAGCTTCATCGGTGGTTACGCGTTGCGTTCGGCCAGTCGATGCCGCCGCTCGCGCTCTCGGGGAGCGTGACGTCCGCGATGCGCCCGCCTTGCGCGTGGATCTCCGCAACGACGCCGATGCGCATCGTGCGCGCGATCGTGCGCGGCGGCAGATCGCCGAGTCGCGGAGGGTGCTTCACCGCGTCGCGCGCGAGCTCGGGGTTGTCGCTCACGGCGAGCGCGGCGAGCGTTCCGAGGAGACCCGGCGCGAACGGGCGCGCGGCGTCGATCGCGAGCGCATAGGCGCGAGACGTGCGTCGCTCGCGGAGCACGGCGTTCGGCACGGGTCGCGCGGTCACTTCGTGTCCCGGCTTCGACAGCGCGGCGGCGATCGCGCGCGCGAGCTCGACGAGGTACGGCGCGTCATCGCGCACGATCGAGATCGCACGGCGCGCCGCCCCAACCTTGATCGGGCTCGACGGTCCACGCGGGGCCCGGCGCGAGGTGCGCGAGGAGCGACGGCGCGATTCCGTTCGCGAGCCTCTGCGCGACGCCCGGCGTGTCCCACGTTCCCGCATCGCGACCCGTGCGGAGCAACGCATACGCGACGCAACCCGCGTCGAACGCACGCGCGCCCGCACGCGGCTCGTGAAGACCGAGACCGAGCCAACCGATGTCGTCGGTGCCGGCCTCGAACGCGCGCAGCGACTCCGCGAGATCCGCCGCGGGTCGCACGGTGACGGCGTCGAGGAACGCGGGACCTTGCGCGGCGCGCGCGCTGCGAGAGAGGACGAGCGACGCGCCGTCGTGCGACATCGCAAACGCGCCGGTCGCGTCGATCGCGCAGAGCGGAGATGCGAGAGCCGCAGCGAGCTTCGATGGATCCGTCGCGCCGAAATGAAGCGTGAGATCGTCGATGCGGCGGGGCGCGGGAACGTCGACCAGCCACGCACCGGCGTCTCCGCTTCGCGCGCGCGCGAGCGCGGCGATGGCGTCGCGCGCGAGGATCGCACGACCCGCGGACGTCGTCAGGCCCGCGCGAAGTCGAACGCGCACGCCGTCGCTCGCGGATTCCGGCATCGCCTCGGCGAGCGCGGGCACGACGCGCGTTGCGTCGATCGCGAACAGCGAATCGAAGATGCCGTTTCCGAAGAGCGCGCACGCGACGTCATCGAGGCGATGTGGATCGAGCGACGCGACGGGCCACGGAACACGCAACGCGACGCGACCGCCGACGGGGGACCTGCCGCGCGCGAAGGCCGATCGCGCGACGAGCGGGACGCTCGCGATCGCCGCGAGCGCGGCGCGGCGGTGCACCCGCTCACCGGACAATCCAGACCTCGCTTCCAACGATCGCGAGAAGGGAGCCCGCGCCGCCGTTTTGCGGCGGACACGCCGCGAGCGCGCGCACACCCGCTGGCGCGGCGATGTGCGAGAGGACGCGCGGTCCTTTGTCCTCGAGCGTCGCGATCGTGATGGCATCCTCCTGCGCGTCGCTGCTGAACGCCACCTCGGCCGCACCGTCGAGGTTCGCATCGAAGAGCGCGACTTGCGCGCCCGCGCCGTCGAACGACGCCTTCTCCATCGCGCCGACGCGCACGCGGAGCTTTCCGTTCTCGCGCGTCGCGATCGCCATCGTCTCTTCGCCGGTCGAAGCCACGAGCGAGAACGCCGCGGCGGTGTCGAACGATTCCCGCGCCGAACGGACCGGCAGCGGCACCGGCGGCGATTCGCACGCGCCCATCGGTCCTTCGAAAACGAGACGCGCGGGCGAGATCGGCGCGCACCAACCGCCGCCGATCGGAATTCCGCCGGGGAGAAGGCGCGGCGCGCCGAGCGCGTCATCGACGACCACCGCGCCGCGATCCGAAGTGCCCACGAACGCGCGCCCGGTTTGAATCTCCGCGCCGCCGAGCGGTTCGCGAAGCGGAACCGGGACGCGCTTCGCGAGCGCGGACCAATTCACGCTCCGCTCCACATCGAGCTTGCCGCTTCGCACGCGTCCGAGCGAGACGCGCTCGCGCGAGGCCAGCAGGATCTCCGCGCCACCGTCACCGTCGATGTCTCCGCACGCGGCCGCGAGGATCTCCCCTTCCCCTTGCGTCGCCTTGCGAAGAGTCTGGAGCTCGAGCGGGAGCGTCGGAAAAAAGGCGCGCACCTCGGCGTCGATCGGCGCAGCGGCGTACGCGTGTGCGGTCGGTGGCGGCGGTGGAAGTCGCGCGCGATCCCACGCGTTGCGCACGACGGGAAACGCATCGACCGTCACGCGCATCTGCGATTTCACGATCTGGACGTGCACGTAGACGAGCTCGGTCGAGCGCGACGCGACCGCGCGTGCTTGCTCGAGCGACGCGATGCGTGGCGCGACGTGCGCGCCCGGAATTTTTCCCGCGACGAGCGACGCGACGCGAAGCGCGAGCTCGTCACCGCGATTCGGCGACGGTGCGACGTCGCTCTCGAGCGTCGAGGCAACGACGAGCGCGCCCGCCGGCACGTTCCCGATTCCGGTCGCGATCTGCGCGACCGTGACGCCGATGCACGACGCGCCCGCGCGCGCCGGTGTGATCACACAGGCGATCGCGAATCCGATCGCAGCGGCGTTTCGCATCGAACCAGAGCATACTCACCCGAACGCGATGCGGCAGCACCTTCTCCAATGGCAGTGGGAGCTCTACCCCGACGCGCACAAGCGACGACTCACGCTCGTCATTCACCTGCTCACGGCGCCGCTCTTCATCAGCGGGTCGCTCATGCTCGGCGCGACACCGCTCTTCGGATGGCACTTCGCCGTGACCGGCGTGCTCTTCATGGTCGCCACCGTGATGATGCAAGGCTGGGCGCACAAACAAGAAGACGCGCGGCCCGTTCCGTTTCTCGGGCCAATCGATTTTGTATCGCGATTCTTCGCCGAGCAGTTCGTCACGTTCCCGCGCTTCGTGCTGAGCGGCGAGCTCGCACGCGCGTGGCGCAAAGGGTGATTACTGCTTCACCGACTTCGCGAGGAACACGCGCACGCCGATCGCGCTGACGAGCATCGGCGCGAGCACCGCGATGGCGACGGCCCACGGACCGAGCTTCCACCACTTGTGCGGCGAGTACGCGGCGTACGTGGCGATGGGAACGAGCGGCGCGACGAGCGCGGAGACCCACGCGACTTTTCCGTTCACGAGCGTGCGCACGCGAATCGCGAGAAGCGCGAGGTCGACGAGCGACTGGAGAAGCACGAAGAGGAGCGACCAGCCCGTCGCGATCGCCATGCCGACGATCCAAAACGCGACGCGCGGGACGAGATCCGGGAGCGGACCGACCGCCGCGTAGAGCGAAACCGCGCCATATGACGCGATGAACGTGCCCGCGGTCGTCGGAAGCAGCCAACCCGCGATCGAAGGACGGACGTAGCCTTCTTCTTTTTTCATGGCTCCTCTTTAACTACGTAGCACCGGGAAAGAAGATTCCCAGTTGGTACGATCCTCGCCTCATTCCGTCGTCGCATCGGTTGCGCCGGCGTCTTCGTTCGCGCTGGCGACGTCGGTGGGCTCGGTTCCCGCGAGAAACACCTCATCCATCACGTCCGTGTCTTCGTCGGGCGGGAGCTTGCCCGTTTTGCGATCGATGCGCGCCGTGACGACGCCCGCGGGTCGCGGAAAATCCGCGACGGGATGATGCTCGTGCGCGAGCTTCGTGAAATCCATCCACGCGGGCAGCGCAACCGACGCGCCCGTCTCGCCCGCGCCGAGCGATTTCCCGTCGTCGAATCCGATCCACACGACCGCGCACGTCTCGGGCGAATACCCTGCGAACCATGTGTCCTTCGATGCGTTGCTCGTCCCGGTTTTTCCCGCGAGCGGACGCCCGAGCGATTTCGCGCGCGCGGCCGTTCCGTGATCGACGACGCTCGTCAGCATGCTCGTCGTGACGTACGCCTCGGCTTCGTCGAGCACGCGGCGCGGCGGCGGGAGCGGTTTGAGCTCGAGCTCTTTGCCGTCGGGCCCGGTGATCTTCGTCACGAGGTGCGGCTCTTCGTACATGCCGCCCGCGGCGAACGTCGCGTACGCACCTGCGAGCTCGATGGGTAGGACCTCGTAGCTGCCGAGCGCGAGCGAGAGATCCGGTTTCATCGTCGACTCGATGCCGAGCGACTGCGCCCACTGCACGACGTTCGCGGGACCCACGTCGAGGAGCACGCGCACCGCGGCGACGTTGACGGACATCGCGAGCGCTTCGCGGAGTCGCATCAAGTCCGTGCCCGCGTATCCCTCGTAGTTCGCCGGGTGATACCCGCCGGGAAAAACATCCGACTTCGGATCGATCAAGCTCGCAGGAGTGAAGTGCCGCGCGTGGAGCGCGTACGAGTAGACGATGGGCTTGAACGTCGAGCCCGGTTGCCGCTTCGCTTGCGTCGCGCGATCGAGGCTGCCCGTCGCCGCTTCGTAGCTTCCGACGAGCGCGACAATCTCGCGCGTGCGAACGTCGAGCGCGACGAGCGCGCCCTCGGGTCCGGCTTCGAGACGCAGCGGCACGGAGATGCTCGGATCGAGCGACGCGGGCGCGAGGAGTGAAACGCGAATGAGCGAGCCCTTCGGCGCGAACGCGCTCGCGGCGAGATTTTGCGGGTTGTAGCGCGCGTAGTCAGCGACGCGAAGCGTTCCGGCGATCGTCCCGACGCGCACGTCGAGCGTGTTCTTCGCGTCGTCCGCGTTCGTCACTTCGCCGATGAGAACCTTGTGATGCTCGAAGACGGGCGTGCCTTCGAACGGCGGCTCTTTGAGCGGCGGCGGTTTGATCGTGCGACCCTTCTTGTCGACGGTGGGACCTGGCGGCGGTTTGTACGGCGCGAGCGCGCCGTGTTTCTTGTCGTAGGCATCGAGCGCGTCGCGAAGCGATTTGCGCGCGGCGGCTTGGAGCCGCGGATCGATCGACGTCGTGATCGTGTACCCACCGCGAGCCGCGCTCTCGCCGACGAGATCCTTCAACGCGCGCCGCGCGACCTCGACGGCCTCGGGCGCGAGCTGCTCTTCGATCGCGACGGGCGGCGCGAGCTTCACCGGTTCGTCTTTCGCGTTCTCGTACTGCGTGTCGCTCAGGAATCCTTTTTCGTGCATCTGCGAGAGCACGAACGAGCGACGCACGAGCGCTTTGTCGGGATGCTTGCGCGGGTTATAGACCTCGGGCCCCGCGACGCTGCCCGCGAGCATCGCCGCTTCGGCGATCGTGAGATCCTTCGCGCTCTTTCCGAACGCGCCGCGCGCGGCTTCTTCGATCCCGTAGCGACCGTCGCCGAAATAGATGTGGTTCAAGTAGAGCTCGAGGATCTCGTCCTTGCCGAGCTCCTGCTCGAGCCTGCGCGCGAGGAGCGCCTCGCGGATCTTTCTTCGGAACGTGCGCTCGGGATCGAGCAAGAGATTTTTCACGACCTGCTGCGTGATCGTCGAGCCGCCTTGGCGAAACCTCCCGCTCTTCAGGTTCACGAGCATGGCGCGCGCGATGCCCCAATAATTGAGGCCTTCGTGCTCGTAGAAGCCCGCGTCCTCCGCGGCGAGCACGGCGAGCTTCACGTGCGCGGGGAGCGCTTGAATCGAGACGACCGTGCGGCGCTCGGTGAAGATCTCGGCGAGCGTCGTCCCGTCGCGCGCGAGGACGCGCGTCACCTGCGCGGGGTGATAGTTGCCCTTGAGATCGCCGACCGACGGCAGCCCTTCTTCGTAGTGAACGACGACGCGCCACAAAACGACGAACCCGACGATCGCGAGCACGCCGATGACGATGGCGGCGCGCTTCCCCCACTTCAGTGAGAACGCGCCCACGCGCTTGGCAATTCGCAAAAAACGCTCTTTTCGCGTCTCGCGCGTCTCGCTCGCCAGGCCCACGCTCTCTTTAACGCTCACGTCGGCGAAGTCATACCCGACGTCACAAGCCGCCGCACGCTTCTCCGCGACGACTCATGCGCGCGCGGACTTCGATAGCTCCTCGAGCGACACGAGCACGGGCTCACCGGGCGCGGCGCGCATCTCGAGATCCGTGCGCTCGCTCGTGCGATAGCCGGCTTCGCCCGTCGTGCTCTCTTTGACGACGCCGCGCACGAATACGAGCTCGTGCGGCGCGATCCACTCGACGCGCGCGCGCACGGGATGGTCCACCTCGATCCCGCGTTCGGCGAGGAATTGCGCGATGAGCGGATCGACGACCTCGGGCGACGAGACGAGATCGTGATGACGCGTGAAGAGGAGACGCGCGCCGTCGAGGTGCACGCGCACGCGCGCGCCCATTCCGTCTTCGAGGACGAGATCGTCGGACGAGCGCACCTCGATGACGATTTTGCGCGACTCGATGCCCTCGATGACGACGCGATGAAAGACGCACATCGCGGGCGCGCCGAGAGGCGCGTGATGCGGCTTTTCGCCGATGCCGACGAGACCGGTCGTGTGCGTCGGCTCGCCGACCTTCACGCTGGCGAGCGGCACGGGCACCGCCGTCGGATCGAGGCCGCGCGCGCGATGAAACATGGCGCGAAGCGGCGCACGCGCCAGCCAGAGCGCGACGCACGCGCAAGCAACCGCGATGAGGGCGTGCACTTGTTTCGCGTGGCTGCCCATCCAAACGACCGTGAAGATGAACACGACGCACGCCACGATCGCGCCGACCCCGCAGCCGCAACCTTTGGCCTGTTCGTACTTCCACTCGTTGTTGTCGCTGTAGTCGTACACGCAAGGAGCGTATCAACTCCGCGCGCCATCGCGTCGAGACGTCTATCGCGCGGCGTCTTCCCTCACGAAGTCGCGCGCGGTCTTCGCGTCCGCGATGCGCTCGTTCGCGGTCTCGACGGCGCTCGCGTCTCGTGTGCGTGATTTGAAGGCGTCGAGCATCGCGATCGCGCGGTCGTAGTTGGCCTCGAGTTGCTGCGCGAGGACCGCGTCGTTGTAGAACGCCTCGGGCCGCGTCTTGTCGATCTCCTTGCACGCGTCGAGCTCTTTTCGCACGGCGGCGATTTGCGCGGGCGTGCCGCTCCCCGAGATGCGTCCGCGGAGCGCGAGCGCGAGACCGAGGTGCGCGTCGTAGCTCTGCGGACGAATCGCGATCGCGCGGCGAAACGCGCCCTCCGCGGTTTCGTAGCCGCGATACGAGAGGTTCAGCTCGCCGAGGTTCATGTGCGCTTCGAAGAGCATCGGGTCGAGCTGCGCCGCGCGTTCGAAGTACGTCGACGCCACGTGCGTGTGACCGAGCTCGTTCTGCACGATGCCCGCCGTGTTGTAGATCGGCGCGAACGACGCGTTCTTCTGCATCGCTTGCGACGCGACGAGCGCGGCGAGCTCGAGCTCCTGCACGTCGGCGGGTTTGCTCCCGCGTTTGCGGGCGTGCGACCAATGGTGGCGCGCGAGCGCGTCGAGCGCCGGCATGAACGCGTCGTCGATCGCGAGAGCGCGCTCGATGTTCGCCTTCGCGGCGCTCGCGTCGCCGTGCGCGTCTTGAAGCACCGCGAGATCGACGAGCGCAGCGGGATCTTGAAACTGCTCGGCGATGACGACGCGACCGAGATCGGCGATGGCGTGTTCGATGTCGCGCGAAGCGCGATAGTCGATGAGCGCGACGCGAATGGCCGCGCGATGGAGGTTCGGATCCGCGCGAAGCGCGCTTTGGAACTCGACGCGCGCCTTTGCGTCTTCGTGACAGCGCTCGAGCGTCACGCCCGCGTCGAACAGTGCGACCGCAAACGCCGCTTCGTCGAACTCGTGCGCGACGCGCTCGCACGTCTCGTTCGTCCAATCGCGCGCGCGCTCGTGCGCCTCGAAAGCGGCGAGCGCCGAAGTGAATTTCTCCTTCGCGCTCGGCGTGGGCGGCGCGCTCGGATCCGTCGGCGGGCGCGGGGCGACGTTGCTGGCTCCACACGCGGCGAGGAGCGCGGCGAGCGCGAACGTGAGCTTTCGCATGCCTCTTCGACACGCGACGACGGCGCGCGTTTGCTACATTCGCGTCGGTGAGCGACGGCGGACAGCAATGCGACATCGCGGCGGCGTGCCTGTGCGGCGGCACGTACATCCACGCGGGCAACCTCCCCGCCGATGGCGTGCTCGAAGCGACGATCACGTCGTCGTACGTCGCGCAAGTCACGAGCACGTTCGGCACGACGACGGGATTCGCGACGGGTGACGTCATCTGCGTCGATCAAAGCGCCGTCGGTGCGTCGATCTTGGTGCCCGTTCAAAGCGGGAGCGACGCCGCGCACGTCGTTCCACCACCGCCCGACGGCGGAACGTGCGTGCCGAACTTCGCGTACACGGTGCTCCTCGACGACGGCGGGCGCCCGCTCGCGTGCAACGACGGAACGGAGTCGTCGCTCGCGCTCACCGAGCAACAAGCGGTCACCGCGATGCGCGCGAGCAATTGCACGGCGTCGCTCGGCGCGATCGACTCGCATTGGACGGAGAGCGCGTGTCAAACGAGCGGCGGATGCAACGCGAGCGCAGCGCCCGCGACCTTCGGCGTCACGGTCGCCATCGTCGTCATCGCGATAGCGGTCCGATTCGTCGCGATGCGGCGAGCCGGCGCCTCGAAGAAGCGCGACTTCACTGTTTGAGACAGGACTCGAGGCCGAGCGCTTTCGTGTCGACGATGTCGGCGGCGATCTCCTCGGCGGTCGCCTTCGCGCGGACCTTCTTCCACATGCACTCGCACGCCTTGTCTTTGCCGGGCGCGGCCTTCGTGCATCCGGTGAGAAAATCTTTGTGCGCGACTTCGTCGGGCAGCTTGCCTTTGCACGCCTTCGCCATGCTCTTCTTTGCGTCGTCGAACTTCGGGCCGCTGAAGTCGGTGACGAAATCGGGCACGTCGAGCTTTTTGCGAAGCTCGGTCCACTGGCAGTCGCAGAACGGTTGTTTCTTCGTGTCGCCTTGCACGCACGCGTTCGCGAAGACCGGTTTGACGTCGGCCTCGGTGAGCTTCGACGCGCAGGTTTGGACCGTTCGCGTCTTGAGCTGCGCGAGCTTGTCGTCCGCGGGCTTCACCGTCATGTCCGCGTCCTTGAAGATGTCGCGGAACTGATCCCACGCGCACGCGCAGTACGCCTGCGAGGGCATGCCTTGCATGCACGCGGCGATGAACGGCGCTTTCTGCGAATCGATCGCGGGAGGTCCCGCGTCCACGGTTGCGGCCGCCGTCGATGACGCGGTCGCGCTCGGTGTCGGCGCGGATGCGTCTTGCGCGTTCGGGTTGTTGTTCGGCGTCGGCGTCTCACCGCCGCACGCTAGGACGACCGAGATTGCACCGATGACAAGAGCGGCGGCTTTTCGCATCGCGGCATCATACTGAAAAGTTGCTCGAAAGGGCGTTTTGGATCGATTGCTGATTCGTGCAGATCGGGCTCGTTTTGGGCGCGCTCCTCGCGCTCGCGTTCGTCGTGCTCGTGCTCGTCATTCGGTCGTGGCTGAGAGCCGCGCGGGCGCGCTCGCGCATGACGCGGGCGCAAGCGGGCGAGCGCGGCGCGGTGGCGCTCTTCGAAGCGTACGGTCTTCGCGTCGTCGGGACGCAGGTCGCCATCGAATACCCGATCGAGGTCGACGGCGAGACGGTGATGGTTCCGCTCCGCGCCGACTACGTCGTCCGCGATCCGAAGACGCGCGCGCGCTACGTCGCCGAAGTGAAGACCGGCGCGCTCGCCCCGCGCATCGACACCGCCGCGACGCGACGCCAGCTCCTTGAGTACGAGATCGCGTTCGACGTCGACGGCGTGCTCCTCGTCGACGCCGAAGCACGCGCAATTCACTCCGTCGCGTTCCCTACTTCTTCAAGAGCGCAGTCACGACGACGGTGATCACGACGCCCATCAAGAGCGCCGCGACCGCGATGCCGACGAGCAACCCGGTGTTCGTCTTCGGGATGACCGGCGGATCGTCTTGCGCACCTGCGCGCTCGAGCGGCGCAGCGTGCGGTTGCTGCGGCATCGGCGCGGTCGAGCCCGGATGCGGCGTCACGGATGCGGGGAGCTCTTTTTTTCCGTCGAGCACGGCTTGGAGCGCCATGGAGAGCTCGGCGAGCGAGCCGAAGCGATCCTCGATCTTCTTCGACAAGCACCGCTCGATGATTTGATCGAGCAGCGGCGGAAACGTCTTCCCCGCGACGCGCTGCGAGAGCGGCGTCGGTTTTCCCGAGACGTGGAGCGAGAGGTAATCCATCGCGCTCTTCGCCTCGAACGGGAGCTTGCCCGTGAGCACCTCGTAGAGAATCACGGCGAGCGAGTACTGATCGCTCGCGGGCGTGAGCGTCTTGCCCTGCGCCTGCTCGGGGCTCATGAACTCGGGCGTTCCGAAGACCATGCCTTCTTGCGTGAGGATGATCGACCCGGGACGCATCTCGCGCTCGGTGACCTTCGCCAGACCGAAGTCGAGCACCTTCGGGTAGTCCTTCATCCCGCCCGTCTGACAGAGAAAATATTTTCGGGTTTGAGATCGCGATGGATGATCCCCGCGCGGTGCGCCTCTTCGAGCGCGCCGCACACTTGAATGATGACGGGGAGCGCGCGCTCGATCGGGAACGGTCCCTCGGCGCGCACCGTCTGGTTCAAGTTCTTCCCCTCGAGGAACTCCATGATGATGTAGAGCGAGCCGTCCTCGAGCTCGCCGTACAAAAACACCTTCACGGTGTTCGGGTGCGTGAGGTGACTCATCGCCCGCGCTTCGCGGCTGAAGCGCGAGACGAGGTCTTTGCGGTTCGCGAGCTTCGGATGGAGGATCTTGACGCCCACCATCCGGTTCATCGCGGGCTGCGACGCTTTGTAGACGGCGCCCATCCCCCCGGACCCGATCTTCTGAAGGATCTGGAACTGCCCGTTGAGAATGTCGCGTCCGATGAACGGATCCGGCTGCGCCATCGGAACGCCCTTGTTATCACAGGCCCAGCAGCATGTCCGCGCCCACGTGCATGACGAGCCCGCTTCTACGCGCGGCGGGTTTCCGCCACGGATTTTCCCTGCGGCCGATGGATTTTCGGCGCGCGGATGCGTCCAATGACGAAGCGATCGCCCTCGTTCTCCGCCTACCGCGCGAGCGGATGTACCGCGTGTCGCAAGTGCACGGGACGCGCACCATCGTCGTCGATCGACGCGATGTCGCGAGCGTCGCGCGCGAGGAAGCGGACGCGCTCGTCGCGACCGAAAAAGAAACCGCGGTGGGCGTGCGCGTCGCGGACTGCGTCCCGATCTTGCTCGCCGACTCGAAGACGGGCGACGTGGCCGCGGTCCACGCGGGATGGCGCGGCCTCGTGGCCGGCGTGATCGAATCGGCATTGGAAGGACGCGCGTTCGATCTCGCAGCGATCGGCCCGTGCATCGGCGTGTGCTGTTTCGAAATCGGCGACGACGTCGCGCAAAAGCTCATGCCGCACGTCGTCAACCGCCACGGAGATTTGCGCGCGGCCGCACGCGCGCGCCTCGTCGCCAGAAACGTGCAGAATGCACACATCGACGACGTGCCGGGCTGCACGAAATGCGATGCGGCGTCGTTTCACTCGCACCGTCGCGATGGCGAAGCCGCGGGCCGCAACTTCGCAGTCATCGCCACGCGATGATAGAGAATCCTCATGAACGTCGACGCGCTAAAGCAGATGATGGAGGAGCTCATCCCCTTCAATCGATTTCTCGGGATCAAAGTCGCGGGGATCCATGAAGGCGTCGTTCATCTCACGCTCCCCTTTCGTCCGGAGTTCGTCGGCGATCCGATGCGGCCCGCGCTCCACGGCGGCGTGATGAGCACGCTCGCGGACGTCGCGGGCGGGCTCGCCGTGTGGACGGGTCTCGACGACGTGCGCAGCCGCGTCGCGACGATCGATCTGCGCATCGACTACTTGCGGCCCGGGCGGCTCGAGCGGCTCGACGCGCACGCGCGTGTGGTGCGCAAAGGCAACCGCGTCGGCGTCGTCGACGTGAACCTCTTTCATCCGATCGCCAAAGACGAAATCGTCGCGACGGGCAAGGGCGTCTACAACATCGTCATGCACAAGCAGAAGTAGGTTACTTCGGCTTCGATTGCACCGCGGTCGCGGCGAACGCGATGTCCACCGCGTGTGCGCCCGACGGGCTCGCGAGCATCGACGAGTCGAGCGCGCTCGCGGCGTTCGCGCGCTTCAGGTCGGCGAGCATCTCTTCCGCGCTCGCGTATCGCGACGCGACGTCGATCGCGAGCGCCTTCTTCACGATCGCGGCGACCTCTTCGCGAATGGAAGGCACGGTGTCACGCACCGACGGCGCGGGCTTTCCACAAATCGAGACGAAGAGCGCGCCGACGGTCTCGAGCGAATCGCCGTACGGAGTCTTTCCGGTGAGGAGCTCGTAGAAGACGACGCCGAGCGACCACGAAATCCGTTCGATGATCGATGTCCTTCGGTCGCAGGACTTGCTCGGGCGACATGTAGAGCGGCGAGCCGAGCAAGACGCCCGTCGTCGTGAGCGCGCGATTCTCGGACGCGGCGAGCTGCTCCTTCACGCGCGCGATTCCGAGAATCGAGGAGCTTCACGACGATGTCGCCTTCGTCTCTCTGCGCGAGGAAAATGTTCGCGGGTTTGATGTCGCGGTGCACGACGCCTGCTTCGTGTGCGCGGGCCAAACCCGCGCACGCCTGCGCGATGATGCGAAGCGCGACGTCCTCGGAGAGCGCGCCCGTCCGCGCGAGCACTTGTTGCAAGTCTTCGCCGCGCAAGAGCTCCATCACCAAGAATGGATGGCTCGTCGATTCGTCCGTGCCCGAATCGAGCACGGCGGCGATGTGCTGCGTTTCGATCGCGCCCGTCGCGCGCGCTTCGCGGTGAAAGCGCTCGATGACGTTCTCGCGCTCGCGGAGCTCGTCGCCCAAAATTTCCTTCAGCGCGACGCGCCGTCCGGTGCCCGTGTGCACGGCTTCGTAGACGACGCCCATGCCGCCAACGCCGAGCTGTTTGACGATCTCGTATTTCCCGCCGATGACGCGCGGCCGACTCGGCGGAGGCGCAGCGACGAACGTGGAAGGCGGAGGCGTCTTGCCGCCGGCGACCGCGAGGATCTGCGCGGCGTCGGCTTGCGTGAGCACGCGCGGCGTTTGGAGGCTCATGCCGAGCGTGCCTTTGTCTTGCGACATGCCCTTGCCGGACTCGAACGCGATCGTCTTGCGAAGCGACGTGACGTTCGTGATCGCGAACGCGTTCTTCTTCGATGACACCCATGAGGTACCACTGAACGAAGGCGCCTCGATGACGCCGAGGAACCAGAGCTGCTCGTCGGGGCGGACGGTCACGAGGAAGATGCGACCCCCTTTTTTCAGGCGATCGAACGTCTTGTGCGAGCTGTTGTAACGGTCGAGCGGCCACACGTCGCCCACACCAAGAAGCTTTCCGTTCTGGCGCGCGTCTTTCTCGAAGACGGCGCGGCTCACGATGGCGAGGATATCGGTCATGATGGGGGCTCCGCCCCCAAACCCCCGGAGAGGCTCGTTCCGCTACGCTTCGCTCCGCGGAGCTCGATCACGGTGCTACTCTAACCGCAATGACGGGTGTGGAGGGAGCGACCACATCGAGCGGGATCGTCATCGGACGTTACGTCCTTTATGACGAGATCGCTGCGGGCGGGATGGCCACCATCCACATCGGTCGTCTGCTCGGCGAAGGCGGCTTCTCGCGGCCCGTCGCGATCAAGCGACTTCATCCGCAGTTCGCGAAGGATAGCGAGTTCGTCTCGATGTTCTTGGAAGAGGCCCGGCTCGCGGCGCGCATTCGCCACTCGAACGTCGTGCCCGTGGTCGACATCGTCTCGACGGATCAAGAGCTCTTCCTCGTCATGGAGTTCATCCAGGGCGAGACGATTACGCGCCTCACGCGCGTGAGCCGCAAGCGCGCGCGCATCGTTCCGCTTCCGATCGCGCTCGCGATCGCCGCCGACATGCTCCAAGGTCTTCACGCCGCGCACGAGGCGAAGGACGAAACGGGAAAGCCGCTCGACATCGTCCACCGCGACATCTCTCCGCACAACATCATGGTCGGACGCGACGGCGTCTCGCGCGTGCTCGATTTCGGAATCGCGAAGGCATCGTCCAGCGCGTCGTCGACGCGCGACGGCGAGGTGAAGGGCAAGTTCGCGTACATGTCGCCCGAGCAATTGTCTTCGGTGCGCGTCGATCGCCGCGCGGACATCTTCGCCGCGTCGATCGTGCTCTGGGAGATGGTGACGGGGCAGCGGCTCTTTCAAGCGGCAGATCCCGCCGCGATCGTCGGCAAGGTGCTCCACGGCGAGATCAAAGCGCCGAGCACGTGCGCGCCGGGCTTGCCGGCGTCCGTCGATGCGCTCGTTCTCTGCGGGCTCGAGCGCGATCGCGATTCGCGATTCTCCACCGCGCTCGACATGGCGCGCGCGATCGAGAAGCTCGGCACGCCGATCGCGCGTCCCACGGAAGTCGGCGCGTGGGTCAATCGCATCGCGGGCGACGCGCTCAAGGCGCGCGCGAAAAGGCTCGCGGAGATCGAGAGCACGGGATCGTTCTCGCGCGACGGCGCCGCGAACGCGCTCGCCGCGCTCAACAGCAGCCCGCAAGTCGACAACACGGGATCGCACTCGGCATCGCAGTCGCGATCCGGGATGAGGCCAGTCGGGAGCGCGCCGTCGTATCCATCGCATCCATCGGGGGCATCGCTTCCGCCGTCCGCGATGTCGGCTTCGGCGTCGCATCCGTTCGCCGCGATGAGCGACGCCGACGCGTCGCAAGCGATTCACCCACCCGCGAAATCGCACATCGCGCGAAACCTGCTTTTGTTCATGCTGCTGCTCGGTGCAGGCGCGGGCGTTTTCGTGTGGCGATCGGGTGGTGTCGGGCAAGCGCGCGCGCGCGTGACGGCGTTCATGCACGTCGAGCCTCACGGCGTCGGTTACGGAACGAGCACGAAGACGGCGACGTCCGCCGCCGCGAGCGCGACCGCCGCGACGACTGCGATCAACGCCGTCGACATCACCAACGCGCCCACGGCGACCGCAACGACCGCGACCAACACGCCGCGATCCTTTTCACGCACGCGCACGACGCACACGACGACGACCACGACGGACACACAGGCCGCGGCCACGCCCGATCCCGTCGAGACCGCGGCGCCCGTCGCGACGCCGCAATCCGGAAATCTCTCCGCGCGCCCGGGACAAGGCCAAGTGCAAGCCGTGCTCCTCTCGCTGATGAAGAGCGCGAAGGCGTGTTTCAATCCCGACGATCCGCCCTCGCGCGCGCTCATCACGTTTCAATCCGACGGAACGGTGAAGAGCATCGGCGTGACGGGATTCGCCGCGGGCAAGCCGCAAGAAGCGTGCGTGAAAGGCATGCTCCAAAAAGCGCGCGTCGATCCGTTCGCCGACGCGACGTACAGCGTGCCGCTGACCATTACGCCTTAGCGCTTTGGATAACAGCTCGAGTCGATCAGCTCGGGTCGGTACTCGAAGTGCATCGTATCGAAGTGGTACCAGCGGCCGCCCCAGATGAAGCCCTCCGCTTCGAACGCGTCGACGATCGCTTGCGGGTACGAGTTCTTCCACACGAGCGGATTCTGCGGAGCGTTTCGCCAGTAGTGCGCGCGCTTCGTGTCGAGGTCGATGGCGATCGCCCACGCGTGCATGCTGAGCTCGTCCGACCCGGCGATCTTGCGCCAGTTGAACGTGCCACCGGGCGACTCGAAAAATGCGGCGAGCGATGCGTCGCGCTTCATCGCTTCGTCGATGCGCGCGGCGACGCGCTCGATCGGCGCTTTGATCTTCGCGTGCACGGCGAACCATTTTCCGCCGAGCTTCACCGTCGCGAGCGACCGCTCGACCTCTCTCGCCGACGCGCCGTACGTCGCGAAGAAGAGCTCGTCGATGCGGATGCGACCGGGATCGTAGTCGGTGTCGGTGATGGGCTCGATCTTGCCGGTTTTGTAAGCGAGCTCGAACACGTCTTCGACGTCGGGGCGCTCGAAGCGTTCGTAGAGCGTTTTCGTGCGGCCGTCGTCGTAGACGATCGCCCTGTTCGGCAGGACGAGCGACCACCCATCGGCGCCACGTCGCGCTTCGCCACCGTAATAGCGGACGATGCACGCGAGCGACGCAGGTGGAACGTCGGGGACGGCCGGCGCGCTCGCTGCGGTGGCAGACGCGAGCGGCGCGGGCGTTGCGATCTTTTTTTCCGCCGTGCACGCCGCGAGCAAACACGCGACGACCGACGCTCTCACTTCCACGTCAACGTGACCATCAAGTCGGACGGTTTCTTCCTCGAAACGAACTTCGTCGCTTTCACGATCTCGACCATGCACTGAACCGTCGGGTGTGGCGTTTGCGTGATCGAGTTCACGGTTGCGACGGTGCCGTCCGCCGCGACGTGCGCCATCACCGTCACGTTGGCCTTGGGCGCGTGGTTCGGGTGCGACGCGAGGCAGCCATCGAATTTTTCCGCGAGCGTCTCGTTCACTTGCTTCACCGCATCGGTTTGCAAGTCGGCGTCGCCTGACCAGACGAACGCGCCGACGTGCGTCTCGGCGGGAGGCGGCGCCGTCGCGAGGATGGTCGGTGCTTCGGTCGCCGTCGTGGTGGTCGCCTCCGTCGGAGTCGTCGCCCTTGCGGTGACGGTCGCGGTCGTCGCGGCGACCGGTTGCATCGAGCGCACCGCGAAGACCGCGCCCACGCCCACGACGATCGCGAGCACGAGGAGCACGCCGAGCACGATCGCGATCACCATGCCCGCCGAGCTCTTCTGCGGCGGCGGCGCGAAGGACGCTTGCGGCGCGATCATCGCTGGTGGAGCGGCGAGGAGCGGCGCGAGCGCGGCATACGCGATGCGCACGTTTGGAAATCGCGCGCCGGGGTCGCGCATCAGCGCCGTCCGAAACCACGCGTCGATGCCGAGCGGCAAGCTCAGCGCGTACTCCGCCGCGCGCGACGAAGCGGGCGAGATCGGCGCGTTGAGGATCTCGTGGAGGAGCTGCGGGAGCGACGCACCCGCTTGCTCGCCCGCGCGCCAGAAGACGTGACCCGTCAGCGTCGCGAACACGACGAGCGCGAACGCCCACACGTCCGCCGCGGGCGACACGTGTCCCACGCGCGTTTGCTCCGGCGAGAGCCACAGCGGCGTTCCGAACGCGCCGGTCGTGCGCCGATTGTCGTCGACCACCTTCGCGATTCCGAAATCGAGAATCTTCACGACGCGCGACGTGCCCGACCGCCGCGACACCGCGAGGAACACGTTGTCCGGTTTGAGATCGCGATGCACGACGCCCGCGTCGTGCGCTGCGCCGAGCGCGTGCGCGATCTGCTCGAAGATCGGAGCAGCCTCCGCGATCGGAACCGCGCCGCGCTTCAAGCGCGACGCGAGGTCTTCGCCTTCGAGGAGCTCCATCACGAGATACGGAAGCTGCGTTTGCGCATCGACGCCCGCAGCTTGCACCTCGACGACGTGCTCGCTCGCGATGCGCGAACCGACGCGCGCCTCTTGCTCGAACCGCTGACGCGACGACGGATCGCCGACGAGCTCGCGGTGCATCAGCTTGAGCGCGCGCTGTTTTCCCGTCGAGAGTTGATCCACGACGAAGAGAGCGCCCATCCCGCCCGTCTGCAGCGGCCGCACGACGCGATAGTCGCCCGCGAAGAGCGTTCCGGGCGCGAGCTTCACCGGGTGTGCGCCGAGAAGTAGTCCCACACCATTTCGTGGAACGTCGGTTGGAAACCCGGAATGTGACCTGCGCCTTGAATGGACCAGAGCTCGACGTCGCCTTCGGTCGGACAACCGAGAAAGCGCGTCACCGTCGTCTCCGCGCCCGGGAGGGTCTCTTCGAGATCGAGCGGCTGCGCGTTCGGATCCGTTTGCGTGCTGCAACCGTTCGCGTTTTGCCAAAAAGAAGAGACCGCGACGGCGCCCGGCGAAAACAAATTGTTCACGTCGCCGATCGATCCGCCGTCGTATGGAACTTCCGTGTCCGCCGTGCCGTGGAGAATGCGGAGCGGAACGGGCGTGGACGGGTGACATTGCGACGGCGGGTCGGACCAGAACGGACCCGCGAGCTCGAGCATCGCGGCGAACATCTGCGGCGCGTCGCATGCGAGGCGAAGCGTCATCGCGCCGCCGTTCGAGTGACCGATGACGTAGACGCGCTTCGTGTCGAGCGGAACCTGCGCGCCGATCTGATTCACGATGCCCGTCAAGTACGCGACGTCGTCTTCGCCGCGATGATCGAAGTCGCAGCACGTGTCGACCGCGTTCCAATAACGCGAGCCCTTGCTGTCGATCAGACCATCGGGCGCGACGAGCATGATCTGCTTCTCGTTCACGAGCGGCTCGAGGTTCAGATACAGCGCCTGCGCGATGCCGCCGACGCCATACCCGTGGATCACGAGCAAGAGCGGGAGCGGCGTCGTTCCGTCCCACGCGTCGGGCGTCATGAAGAGCGGAACGGGCCTGTCGTTGCCGCCGATCGGTGGAGGTCCCGCGTCGCCGGCGTCTCCGCCGGCGGGCGACGTGTTGCTGCATGCGACAGAGAGAGCGAGCGCGAGGGTGAGGCGGCGAATCACTCTCGACTATTTACACGAGGTCGGCGCGTAGTTCGCCCCATAGCTGCCGTACGAGTCCGTATAAATCTGCGTCGCGATCTCGCTCGACTCGGGCGCGCAGAGCGGCCCGTAAAACGTGTAGCTGCAGAGCGGGTTCGAGTTGTGCGTGCAGTCGTAGTCTTGGTCCATCTCGATCGCCAACGGGTCGACGAGCGTCATGAGGTCTTGCCGGCCGAGCGCGGTCTTCGCGAGCGTGGACGTCGTATCCTTGAAGTATTGCGTTTGACCGCGCGGCGCTCCGCCGTTGGTCTCGTCGCTCAGGTCGAATGGCGCGTGCGGTCCGCCGACATCGTGCGAGTCGCGCCAGTAGCTCGATGGAATCACGTCGCTGATGTCGTATTTGTTGTTCGATTGAAGCGCGCCCTGATCGCCATTCGCCGCGACCTGCGTGTCGTGGAGCTCCATGTCCATCGACATGATCATGCGGTTGTACTCGCCGCCGCCGCAGCTCCCCGGATCCGTCTGCGTCGCGCCCTGCCCGCCCGTGATTCGGTAGATCTTGAGGATGTGCGAGAGCATCGACGTGCCGTCTTTGCCGAGCACGCTCCCTTGCATGCGCGCCGTGAGCGTGAGGAACACCCCCCGCGACGACGGGTCGAGCTTCTGCCACACGTCGAGCGCGCTCGACACGTTGCTGCTCGAGAGGCCGTTCGATTGAGGCGTCGTCGCGTTCGCTTTCAAATATTCGTAATACGTCTCGAGCAATCGATTGCGGTTCGCGTCGAGCGTGTCGGAGGCGCATGCGGGGTTCGTAGCCTCGGACGGCGCGTCGCTCGGGCCTGCGTCGTTCGTCGCGACGTCCTTCGCGCTCGTGTCTTGTGCGCCGGCGTCGCTCGTTCCGCCGTCGTCACCGTTGCCAACGGACGATCCACAAGCCGTAACGAGAACGACACAAGCCAAGGAGAAGATTCTTGCCGACATAGGCAAAATTGTAACTTCGGCGTCATGAAGGAGCCATCGAAATGCTCCGCGTAGGTCTCGGCTGCATGCGCGACGTGCCCGGCGAGACGATCCTTACAGCGCTCGACGCGGGGATCACGCTGCTCGACACCGCGCGCGCTTACGGTGAAAGCGAGCGCACGATCGCTCGCGTCGCGCGCGATCGCATCGTCCGCGTCGTCACGAAAGGCGGAATGACGCGCGACGGATCCGTCTGGCGACCCGATGGACGCGCGCGATCGCTCCGCGCCGATTGCGAAGCGAGCCTCGCCGCGCTCGGCGGCATCGCGATCGACACGTACCTCGTTCACGCGCCGGATCCGAACGTGGCGTGGCCCGTGACGCTGCGCGCGCTCGCGAAGATCAAAGAGGACAAGCTCGCGGCGCACGTCGGCGTGTGCAACGTGAATCGGCGTCAGCTGGACGAGGCGCTCGATCACGCGCCCATCGAGGTCGTGGAGGTCGCGCTGGGCGCGTCGTCCGACGCGGCGATTCGCGGAGGCGTCGTCGCGCGGTGCATCGAGCGCGGGATTTCGATCATCGCGCACTCGCCGTTTGGTGGACCGAAGCGCGCGGCGTGGCTCGCGCGCGATGCGGTGCTCGTCGCGATCGCCAAACGGCACGGCGCGACGCCGCACGAGGTGATGCTCGCTGCGCTGCTCGACATCGACGCGAGCGTGCTCGTGATTCCTGGAGCGACGCGTCCGGAGACCGCCGCGTCGTGTGCGCGTGCGGAGCGCATCGTGCTCGACGACGAGGACCGCGCGAAGATCGATGCGCGCTTCGGATTTCGCCGCGCGCTCGCGCCGCCTCGCGCGCACCGGACGGGCGCGGAGGTCGTGCTGCTCATGGGGCTTCAAGGATCGGGCAAGTCGACGGCAGCCGCGCAGTGGGCCGCGCGTGGATGGGAGCGGCTCAATCGCGACGAGCGCGGCGGGACGCTTCGCGGGCTCAACGCGGTGCTCGCGGACAAGCTCTCGCGCGGCGCGACGCGCGTCGTCCTCGACAACACGTACACGACGCGCGTCGCGCGCCACGACGTCATCGCGACGGCGCACGCACATGGCGCGATCGTGCGCGGCGTGTGGCACGAGGTGCCCTTCGCGGATGCGCAAGTGAACGTCATCGAGCGCATGCTCGCCGCGCACGGACGTTTGCTCGAGCCGCGCGAGATGGAGCGCGCGAAAGATCCGACCGCGCTCTCGCCCGGCGCGCTCTTTCGGACGCTGCGGGACATGGAGACGCCCACGCTGGACGAGGGGTTCGACGCGCTCGAGACGATTCGCTTCGTCCGCGCGCCGAGCAAACGGACGCGGCGTGCGCGCTTCGTCGCGCTCGGCGTCGTGGATGACGTCGACGATGCCGACGACGTCGACGTGGTGCGCGCCGTGTTCGCGTGGCGCCCAAAGGACACGAGCGCGGCGGGCGCGGCGAGCTTCGTGTATTGTTCACACGAAGGAGGCCCGCCGCGCTGCTGGTGTCGCCCGCCGCTTCCAGGACTGCTCCTCGCGTTCGCTGCCAAGCACGACATCGACCTCGCGCGGAGCGTCGTCGTCTCGAGCTCCGCGGCGCACGCGAAGCTCGCCGAGGCGGTGTCCGCGCGCTTCGTGAAGAAATGATGACGCAGCGAAACCTTCGTCCGCGACCACCGTGTACCCATCACGGGACCGTGTGTTAGAAGCGCGGAGGGGCTTCGTGGGGACAGGAAAAGATTTAGCGGCGGACGCCGCGAGCGCATCGATGGATCGCTACGCGCGCGGCGAAGACGCCGCGTTCGCGGAGCTCTACGATCTGCTCGCGCCGAAGCTCTTTGCGTTCCTCTGTCGACAAACGGGCGACCGCGCGCGCGCGGAAGACCTCGTGCAGCAAACTTTCTTGCAAATGCACTGCGCGCGCGAGACGTACATCACGGGCGCCGACGTGCTGCCGTGGGCGTTCGCGATCGCGCGGAGGCTCGCCATCGACGTGCATCGCCGAACGAAGCGAGAAGTTCTCGGCAGCGAGATGGACGCAACGGTGAGAGCGCTCGACCTCGCACCCGACGACGCGCTTCGAAGCAAACAAGCCGCACGAATTCTCCAAGACACGCTCGATACGCTCCCCGAATCGCAACGCACGGCCTTCGAGCTCATCAAATACGATGGGCTCTCGGTCGCGCAGGCCGCCGAGACGCTCGGGACCACCGTGATCGCCGTGAAGCTCCGCGCACATCGCACGTACGAAGCCCTTCGAGGCGCGCTGCAAGACGGCGTGTTAAAGAAAGGAGCGACTCGATGACGCCGATGACGCCATCCTCATCCCTGCGCGACAAAGTGCTCGCGGACGCAGCGGCGCACAAGGCCCGCACGCGCGCGGAAGGGCGTCGGCGCGCTGCGCTCGTCTACGCGATCGCCGCGCTCGCCGCGTTGCCGCTGTTCTTCGCGTGGGGCGGGATCGATCACGCGTCGGATCGCCCGCTCCCGATGACGATCGGCATCGCGGCCGGCTCGCTTCTCATCGCCGTGGCATGTGCGTCGGTCGCGTGGTGGCGTGGCTCGTCGCTCGTCGGGCGATCGGGGACGGCGCTCGTCCTCGTCGCGGTGCTCGCGCCGATCGCGACGTACGTGTGGCTCGTGAGCTTTCATGGTCGTTACGAAGAGCCGTTCATTCGCGCGGGCTATCGATGCCTCGCGCTGACTCTCGCGACAGGCGCGCCGTTGCTCGGCGCTGCGCTCTACGTGCGAAAACACACCGTGGCCGTGCATCCGGTGGCGAGCGGCGCAGCGCTCGGCGCAGCGGCGGGCGCGGCCGGGGCCATCATGGCGGACTTGTGGTGCCCACTGACGAATTCTCCGCACGTGCTCCTCGGTCATGCGTTCCCAATCGTGATCCTCGCTTTGTTCGGCGCGATGCTCGGTCGCGGCGTTCTCGCGCTTCGCGCAAAAAATTAAGAAACCTTCGCGTGGCTCGTGCGTGTCCCCCCAAAGAGCAGGGAGGAACCCATGATTCGATGGATCTCGTCTTGTGTGCACGCGCTCGCGAGGAACCCGTGAAGCGCGAGCGGTGGATCATCATCGTGACGGCGTCGGCGGGTTGCGCGTTCGCCGCCGCGTGCAGCGGCGACAACGGCACGAGCGACGGCGGGACCGACGCGTCGAACGACACGACCGAGCAACAGGATTCCAACAAACCCGACACGGGGGCGAACGACGCGGCGAAAGACGTGCAGTCGGACGCGCCGGTCGACTCGGGTTGCCCGACGTCTTGGTTCGATCTCCCCGACGCGAGCATGCTCGAACCGGACGGCGGCCTGCCGCCGCTCATCATCCACGCGACCGCGGCGGGCACGCAGGACTACACGTGCGAAGAAGCGCAAGACGGCGGCTTCGGGTGGATCTTCGTCGGCCCCGAGGCGAACCTCGAAGACTGCACGCAAGCGCTCATCGCGTATCACTTCGCGAGCGAAGCGGGTGCGGGTGCGCCGGAGTGGCAGGCGACGGCCGACAACAGCTACGTCATCGCATCGAAGCTCCTCACGTACACACCCGATGGCGGTCAAGGCTCCGTGCCGTGGCTGCTGCTCCAGAAGACGTCGACGGGCGGAACGGGCACGATCTCGAAGACGCTATACGTCCAGCGCCTCCACACCGACGGCGGCATCACGCCCACGACGACGTGTGACGGCAACGACCTCGACGCAACGACGAAGGTGCCGTACACGGCGGACTATTACTTTTACGGCAACTGAGCCCGTTCCGGGCTTCGGGCTTTGGGCTTTGGGAAGACGAAGACGCGAGAGTTCGGATCCGAACCTTGGGTTTTGAGCCAAAGCCCAAAGCCCAAAGCCTAAAGCCTAAAGCCATCTTCAGTCCTTCTTCTTCTTGTCGCCGAACTCCGACTCCGGAGGTTGCCGCGCGTCGACCGAGTCGCCGCCGACGCATACCGCGTACTCTTGCGCGGTCGTGAACGTCGCGAGGCACTTCTTCTGATTCTCGGTGACCTCCGGCGGGCGGTAGTCGCATGTCGCGTACTTCTGATCGAGGTACGCCTTCGTCGCGTCGCCGCTCGGAAGATCCGACATCTTCACGGAGCCGAGCTTCGTCTGCACTGCTTTGCACTCTTCGGTCGTCAGCTTCACCTTCGGTGAGGGCGGCGTCGGCGGGAGCGGCGGCAAGAGAAGATACGTCGCCCAAGAATTTCCGACGAGCTTCGACAGCGCGGCTTGCGGGATTGGTTTCTTGTCGCGGATCGCTTCGAGGATGTCCGTGACGGGAACGCGCTTGTCGTTCGCCGACTTGTCCTCGTCCTGAAGCTCCTGCTGATCTTCTTTCGTGAACGAGGCTTTGTAGCCAATCTTCACGGTGCGGCCGTCGCGCGTGACCTTCATGAGCGAGAGGGCCTGGAAATACGTGTCGGCGACGTCGGCGAATTTCTTTTGGCGAACCGTCGTCGCTTGGTCTTTGCCGGCTTTGATGAGCTTCGGCGCGTTGAGCTCGATCTGCGACTTCCAATCGCCGACGAGCTCCTTCACCGCGCGCTCGGCGTCTTTCGCCGTGTCGGGATCGCGCGTGACGAGGACGATGTTGCCCGCGACCGCACCCGCTTTGACGTAATCGGGGTCGGTCTCGAACGCGAGAGCGCGGAGCTTCGCGTCGATCTCTTCGATGAGCTTGCTGTCTTGCTTCGAGGGGAAGCACGACGACATGAAGTCTTCGCGGTTCGTGATGCCCGACGAGGTCGTGCCCGACGAGCCCGACGAGCCGGAGCCCGAGGACGACGAACCGCCGCCGTAGTGGATGCCGAGCTGCGACGCGGCCCACTCGCACGGATACTCGAGGAACTCCTTCGACGTCTTCGGCTCGGCGACGAGCGACACCTGCGGAAGGTTCGACGTCTCGTTGAACGCGTCTTGAAGCGCGGCGATGCGCGTGCCGAGCGTGTCCTTCGGGACGACGATTGTCTTGGCGAGCTCGTCGAGCGCGGCCTTGTCGCTGAAGAACCACGTGCTGCCGACGGCGAACGCGGCGTTGCTCTTGTCTTCGCACGTCTTCGTCGTCGGAGTCGGTGGGACCGCCGCGGAGCCCGCGGGCGATGGCGAGAGGAGCGACGAGAGCGAGGACGCGTACGTCGGAATCGTCGTCTGACAGAAGCCGGAGATCGTGCCGAACGAGAGCGACGTGTAGCCCTCTTGCGTCGGCAGGTTCTTCATCTTGAAGTGGCCGATCTTGACGTGGTGCTTCGTCGGCGTGTCGGAGCCGCTCTTCGAGTCGTCGCTCTCGAACGTGAGGTACGACGCGTGCGAGTCGTCGAGCGCGCTCGCGAGCTGACTGCCGCACTCCATCTCGCCGCGAATTTGGTCGAGGTGCGCGGGGTCGAAGAATTCCTTCGCGGATTTCGATCCCCAATTGCCGATCGATTCGAGTCGGCTCGCGGGATCGCCGCGGCCCGAGCAGAACGCGCTCGAGAGCTCCGAGGCGAGATAAATTTTCTTCACGCGATCGTTCGACTCGCGCGTCGCGTCGATGACCATCGTGTCGATCTCGCGCGTCTGCGACGGGAGCTTGTTTGCTTCGAGCGGGAGCGAGCCCTTCTTGAAGTGCGAGTACGCCCAGTAACCTCCACCCGCGACGGCGCCGAGCAAGAACACGCCGCCCACAGCCAACCCGATCATCAACCCGGCCGAAGATTTTTCGGCGGCGGCTGACCGTGCTGCGACGGGAACGGCGGACGCCCGTACTGCGGCTGCATCTGTTGGGGTTGCGGCGGTTGACCGTATTGCGGAGGCTGACCGTATTGTGGGGGCGGCGGATATCCGGGCGGCTGCATAGGTGCTCTAACTACGCCGAGTGTCGCCGCGGTCTCCCCGCGTTCACGGCGTGACGCACCGATATCACGGACGCGATGCCCCGCTCAAGGCGCGCTCGCGCTTCTGCCAACGCGCTCGCGCTTTTTCTTTTTCGGCTTCGCGCGTGCGCGCAGGCCCGCGCGAATGGAGCGTCGCGAGAAGCTTTTCCGTGGCGACGGAGACGGCGTCGACCGCGCGTTCGAAGCTCTGCTCATCCTGCGCGCTCGGTTTGTTCGTCCCGCTCACCTTGCGAATGTATTGGAGCGCGGCGGCACGCATCTCTTCTTTCGTGGACGGTGGATCGAAATGGTGGAGCACCCGAATGTTGCGGCACATGCCTTCATGTTAATGCGCGAGCACGACCCACGTCACGCGATCGATCGTGGCGCCATCGATCGTCGTGCCGTCGCTGCTCACGGTCGCGGCGGATGCAGCGCCGAGCGCGGCGGTCGTCTCGTTCACCGCGTAGACGCTCGCGGCGTCGCCCGCGGCGAGACCGAAGTGGTTCGCGATCGAGACCGCGATCGTCTTTTGCGCGTTGGTGCGCGTGCCCCACGGGTTGAGCGCCCACATCGCGAGGATCGTCTTGCCGGCGATCGCGAACGCGGGCCACGCGCTTTGCGGGACGGAAACGCCCGAAAAATACGCGTCGCCGTAGAAGCTCACGTCGGACGCGTTCGCCGTGAGCGTGAGATCGTTCGTCACCGCGGCGGGCGCGCCGAGCGTCGCGTGCGCGCCCGTGACGAAAATCGGAACGGGCGAGCCGAGCGCGACGTCCGCCGTGACCAAATCGGCGAGCACGAAGAGACCCGCGCTGCCTTCGCGCGCGTCGGTCGGCGGCGGATGCGCGATGACGTGGTAGTGGTCGTTCGCGGGAACGCTCACGTGGAACGCGCCGCTCGCGTTCGCGTTGCCGAGCGTGCACACCGTCTCGCTGCACACTTGGATCTTCGCGGCCGCCCACGGCGCGCCTTGCGAGTCGACCACGTCGCCGCTGACGCTCGCCATTGCGATCGGCGTGCCCGTGTCTTCGTCGGTTCCCGTTTCGGGCGCGCTCGCTTCGGGCGCGCCGCCTTCGGGCGACGTCGTCGTCGGTGCAGGGGCGCTGCACGCGACGCACACGAGAGCGAGCAGCGCGACGAGTCTCATCATCCGCCGTTCTTTTGGGCGATCGCGATCGCTTCGGCGTCGGGCTTCAGCGGATACGCGGCGAGGTAGCCCTGGTTCACTTGCATGATCTTCATCGTGCGCGGGTCGACGATGATCGTCACGGGCAGCGAGACCGATTGTTGATTGAGCGGCGCAAACGAGAAGCCCGGATCGGCGGCGACGGTGATGTCCGTCAAACCGTATTGGTCCTTCCATTGCTGCGCCGTCGCCGTCGTCGCGGGCGCGGAGCTCGCGTCTTGCACGACGAGCGTGACGACGTGGATGCCGAGCTGATCGTATTGCGTGAAGAGCTGCGACTGATTCGCCGCTTGCGACTGACACGCCGCGCACCACTGCGCGCTGACGTCGAAGACGAGCGCGTTGATGCCCTTCGATCCATCGCAGTCGTACAAGTCGTTCGGCACGATCGCCGACACGTCGGTCGCGTTCGGAAGGTAACCCTTCCACGTGAAGCCCGGGTTCACGATCTTCCCGACGCCCGTTCCGTACGGACCTTCGGGGTACGTGTTCGCCGCGCACGCGTTCGTTTGCGCCCCCGAGTCGACGGCGGGCACGGCCGCGTCGTTGGATCCAAAGTCTTTGCCGCTTCCGCTGGAGCACGCGGCCGACGTCGAAATCAGGAAGATGCAGAATGCACGTTTCATCATGGCGGGTGCTCGAAGGAGAGCACCGCGCGCGCGCCGGGTCGTCTAAAGGAGTCTGAAAAAGAGGCTCAGGTCAGCAGGTTCGCGAGCCAATCGGGGTGGAATCCGAGCTTCGCGAACCCCGCGATGCCCAGGATCGCGCCGAAGATGCCGAATGCGCCCGCGACGTAGAGCATGAACCGCTTCTGCGTGAGCGCCGTGACGCCCATGAGCGCGATGGCGACGCTGAGGAGCGCCTCGGACATGTCGAACTGATCGTTTCGCATGTCGAGCGTCTCGACTTGCTTCTCGTACTTCTCGGCTTGCGCCTTGATGTCCTCTTTTTCTTTTCCGTAGCGCTTTGATGCTTCGGTTTCCTTTTTCACGGCGTCGTCGAGCTTCTGCTTCTGCTCGGGCATCAGATCCTTCGCGGCGTCGCGATCGAGCGCGGCTTGGTTCGCGGCGGCCTCGGCGATGATCTCCTTCGTGCTCTTCGATTGGTAATACGACCACTGGTCGACGGCGTTGGCCTGCGCGCGCGCCATCTGTTGGATCACGTTGCCGGACTTCACGTGGCACAGCGCCATGAACGTCGCGATGATCGCGACGCACATCGCGACGATGGTGTTGAGCTTCGATTTCGCCTCGTGCGCCTTCTCGACCGCCTCGCTCACCGCATCGGAGATTTCCGCCATGCGCGCGACGCTAACACTTGGCGCTCGTGCGCACGTTCAAGAAATCGCGCGTGACGCGAACGTGATCGAGCTCCTCGTATGCGGTCTCGGCGAGGGGCAATTTGTCGAAGTCGTAAATCCGCGCGCCAGCGGCGGACAACAGGATAGGCGAGTGGGTTGCGATGATGAGCTGCGCTCCGCGGGCGGCGCCGTCCGACAGGATTTGGAGGCAGCTCGATTTGCCTCTTCGGAGAAAGCGGCGCTTCGGGCTCGTCGAGGAGATAGAGACCACCGCTTCGGATTTCCGACTTGAAAGTCTCGATGAAGCTCTCGCCGTGCGACCGGACATCGAACCTTCGCATGTGTGCCTGCGCCAGAACTTCATCGATGTGGCGACCGTCTTCGGTGATGCGTTCGATCTTTGCGCCCGTCTCTCTCTCCTCTTTCTCGCGTAGGTAACGGGCCCACGCGCGTGCTTGCGAGCGCATCTGATCGAAGAAGTCCTCGGCGCGCAGAAAAAATCCTTTGCGCGAGCGCGGCGACCACGCAAGGCGGAGCGCATCACCGAGGCGTGCGGCTTCGCTCATCGTCGCGTCGCTGCGCACGAACGTCTGATCGAGCGACGAGAGCTCGGCGGCCGCGGCGATGCCCTCGAGCAGCGTCGATTTTCCAGACCCGTTCTCGCCGACGAAGCACGTGATGGGCGTCGCGAGATCGAGCGAGGTCAGCGCGCGGACCGCCGGGACCGAGAACGGAAACGCGTCATCCGGAAAACGCTCGTGCTTGCGAGATACACGCAAGAGATGAGGCATCCGCGAAGCGTAACGCGTTGTCGATTCGGCGCGGGCGCCTCGACCGCTTTGTCACGTTGTCGCGATCCGCTAATGCGCGAGCGCGCAAGTGCGCGAAAGCGCGTTCGGCACGCGCGTTGCGATGTGAACGGGCATGGTCACGAGAAACAGGACACGTCGCCGTGAATGCGGAACTTCGCAACGCGATCCGCATCCGTGGGTTTCTGCTTCGACGGCACGCTGACGAGCTCCCACGTCGGCAGCACGACCGCGGTGAGCGGCCCGCCGAACGCGCAGCCCGTGTCGATGCCGACGGCGTGCTTGGTGACGAGCGGTTTGTCGATGACGGTGTGTCCGAAGATCACGCGCTCCGGTCCGCGCCAGTGGTTCGTCCAGAACGTGTGCGTGCGAGGCGCCTTCGACGGCCAGAACGATTTTCGGCTCGGAGGATTGATGCATTGTGCATGAAGCAGGTGATACGGATCCTGCGATTCGATCGCGACGCCCGGCATGAGGCCCGCGTGGATGACGACAGCGTCGTGCTCGGGCAAGCGGATGAACGTCGGGAGCTTCGCGAAGTACGCGTAGTGCTCGGCGCGGAGCTCGCGGCGCGTCTCTTCGTGGTGGTGCGTTTCGCGGATGTGTTTCTCCTCGTGGTTGCCGAGGACGCACTCGTATTTCATCGCGAGATCGACGCACTCGCGCGGTTTGGGGCCGCGGTCGACGAGGTCGCCCGCGAAGATGACGCGATCACGCTCGGTGACCGCGAGGCGATCGAGCAGCTCGAGGGCTTCCTCGAAGCACCCGTGCAGATCGCCGATGACGATGGTTCGTTGTTTCATTTTTTACGGTCACACGGACGCATCGCGCGGCGGCGCCTGACGGTGTATCGTCCGACCGCATGAGTGATCTTACGCGGCTGTTTCTACCGCTCAAGGTGACGGCGGCGGGGGGAACCGACATCGGCAAAATCCGGAAGCACAACGAGGACGCGATCCTCCTGCGTCCGGATTTGGCGCTGTTCATCTTGGCCGACGGCGCGGGCGGCCACAACGCGGGCAACGTGGCGAGCGCGCTCGCCACGACGGCCATCGCGAATTTCTTCGAGTCGAGCGGGCATGGCGCCGAAGAACCGGATTTCGATCAGTTTGGTTTGTCGATCGCCGCGCGGCGCCTCGCAGCGGCGCTCCAAAAAGCGAACGAGGACATCCTCGAGATCGCGAAGACGTCGAACAAGCTCCGCGGCATGGGAACGACGGCGGTCGCCGTGTCGTGCTTCGAGCGCACGGGCCTCATTCACATCGCGCACGTCGGCGACAGCCGCTGCTACAGGTGGCGCGACGGCGTGCATCGAGCTCCTCACGCACGATCACTCGCTCATCAACGACGCGCTCGAGATGCGACCCAACATCGACGACCGCGCGCTCGCGCGCCTTCCGCAGAACGTCGTCACGCGCGCGCTCGGCATGGAACCGAACATCCGCGTCTCGATGCGCACGCACCGCATGCTCGCGGGCGACCGATATCTCCTCTGCAGCGACGGGCTCTCCGACACGGTCGACGAAGACACGATGGGCGACGTGCTCGCGATCGAGCGCGCACCGGACGAGGTCGTGCGAGCGCTCATCCAAAAGGCGCTGCTCAGCGACGCGCGCGACAACATCGCCGCGATCGTCGTCTCGGCATCGCTCGCGGAAGGCGCAGTCGCCGTTCCACGCGTGGTGCATCAAGTCAGACGCCCCGAGTCGATGCCGCCGCTGCCCGACGACGACAGCCCGGAAATCGTGATCCTCGACGAAGACGACGACGGCCCGAGCGTCCACGTCGTGCCGAGCCAATCAGCGACGGACGACGACATGATCGAAGCTCTCGAAGACTTCAGCAAAAACCGATAAGACGGTCACATGCTCCGGCGCCTCCGGCGCCGATGGTTCGGGCCGGGCCTCGAGGAGGGTCGATTGAAAACGCTCGCTGCTTCCGTCGTTTCCGTTTTTGTTTTTTCCATTTCAGCTGCCGCGTTCGCGCAGGACGCGGGCGCACCCCAACAAACCCAAACGCAACCTCAGGTGACGCAACCGCAGGCTCCGCTCGGCGGGCCCGGCGAGTCATGCCGCGCGCGCTCCGACTGCAAGGGCGACTTGAAGTGCGTCAACCAAGTCTGCACCGACTCGCACGAAGGCGAAACGTGTGGCGCCTCCGCCGACTGCGGCGGTGAGCTCAAGTGCATCAGCAACAAGTGCACGAGCGTGACCGGGGGCGGCCATGGAACGAAGAGCGGTGGCGGGGATATCGGCAGCAGCGACTGGATGAAGTTCTCCGCGACGGACGGCGCCATGCATCCGTACGTGGGCATTCTGATCGGCGGTGGCTTCGACACGCAGGGCCTCACCGGCACCATTGGCGGCGGGTTCAACACGTTCGACGGCGCGTTCGTCTTCGCGCTCGAAGGCGGCGTGTTCATGGGCAACCATCAGCTCTCGGTCGAGATCTCGCCCTTCACGTACATCTTCGACGGCAAAGGTCAGGGCCCGTCCTTCGAGGCGCTGGCGAACTACGCGTATTTGATCCCGCTCACCACGATCGGCGACATGCATCTCTATTGGCCGGTGCGCTTCGGCGCGGGCATTCTCGCGGGTGGCGACAACAGCTACGACCTCGCGTTCTTTCAGCTGCGCGCCGATCTCATTGGTTTCGCGCTTCACGCCGGGCACGCGATGATCGAGTTCCACTTGCCGAGCTTTCGCTACGCGCTCACGGACAAGGGCCTCGGCACGCAGCACGAGCAACTTCACATACTCGATTGGATCTTCGGCGTGAGCATGGGCTACGCGTTCTGACCTCCGGCGCCGATGGTCAGGCGAGGTTCGGCGCGAGCCACTTCTCGCATTCCGCGATCGGCTCGCCGCGGCGCTTCGCGTAGTCCTCGAGCTGATCGCGGCCGATGCGGCCCACGTTGAAGTACCGCGACGCGGCGTGCGCCGATGTAGATGCCGCTCACGCTCGACGCGGGCATCATCGCGCACGACTCGGTGAGCTTCATCCCGATCTCGCTGGCTTCGAGCAGCGCGAAGAGCTTCCGCTTGTCGCGATGATCGGGGCACGCGGGGTAACCGAACGCCGGGCGGATGCCGCGATATTTCTCCGCGACGAGCGCAGCGTTGTCGAGTGATTCGCCCTTCGCGTACCACTCGCGCCGCGCGCGCTCGTGCGTCATCTCGGCGAGCGCCTCCGCGAGACGATCGGCGAGCGCCTTCACGAGGATGGCGCTGTAGTCATCGAGCTTTTCTTCGTACGATTTCGCGAGCGCCTCCGCGCCGAGGATGGTGACGGCGAACCCGCCGACGTAGTCGTGGAGCGACGACGATTTCGGCGCGACGTAGTCGGCGAGGCAACGGTGGACGTCGCTCTTGGTCTGTTGACGGAGGAACGTGAAGCGCGAGAGCTCGCGCGTGTGCGCGTCGTCGGCGAAGAGAATCACGTCGTTGCCGTCGGCGTGCGCGGGATAAAATCCGTAGACCGCGTGCGCCTCGAGCGAGCGCGCCGCGATGATCTTCGCGAGCATCTTCTGTCCGGCGTCGTAGAGATCGCGCGCGGCGGCTCCGCGCTCGGGGTGCGAGAGGATCTCCGGGTACTTCCCCGCGATGTCCCACGCGGCGAAGAAGAACGTCCAATCGATGTATTTTGCAACTTCTTCGAGCGGGATTTTCCGTAGCTTCCGCGATCCGATGAAGTCGGGCTTGGAGACGTCCTTCTCCGTCCACGAGATGCGATCCGGAGACGCGTTGGCCTCCGCGTACGACGCCGCGTCCTTCTTCGTCTTCTGTGCGAAGAGATCGCGCAGCGATGATTGCTCTTCGGCGTTCGCCTTCACGAACGCGATCTTCCTTTCGCGATCGAGGAGCGACGACACGACGCCCACCGCGCGCGACGCGTCGAGCACGTGCACCGTGGCCTCGCCGTAACCCGGCGCGATCTTCACCGCGGTGTGTTGGCGGCTCGTCGTCGCGCCGCCGATGAGCAGCGGGAGATCGAAATGCTGCCGCTGCATCTCCTTGGCGACGTAGGTCATCTCCTCGAGCGACGGCGTGATCAAACCCGAGAGCCCGATCACGTCGACGTTCTTCTCCTTGGCCGTCTTCAGGATCGTCTCGCACGGAACCATGACGCCGAGATCGATCACCTCGTAGCTGTTGCACGCGAGCACGACGCCGACGATGTTCTTGCCGATGTCGTGCACGTCGCCCTTCACCGTCGCGAGCAGCACCTTCCCCGCCTTTTGCTGACCGCCGGCTTTCTCCTGCTCCATGAACGGCTCGAGGTACGCGACGGCGCGCTTCATCACGCGCGCGCTCTTCACGACTTGCGGCAAGAACATTTTCCCGCGCCGAAGAGGTCGCCGACGACTTTCATTCCGTCCATCAGCGGGCCTTCGATCACGCTGAGCGGTTTGCCGTAGAGCTTGCGCGCTTCTTCCGCGTCTTGCTCGATGAACTCGACGATGCCCGCGACGAGCGCATGCTCGATGCGCTTCGAGACCTCGGCCTCGCGCCACGAGAGATCGAGCTCCTTCTTTTTGCCGTAGCCCTTCACGCGCTCGGCGAGCTCCACCATGCGCTCCGTCGCGTCGGGCCGGCGGTTGAACAAGATGTCCTCGACGTGCTCGAGGAGCTCTTTCGGGATTTCTTCGTACACGCCGAGCTGACCGGCGTTGACGATGCCCATGTCGAGGCCCGCTTTGATCGCGTGATAGAGGAACGCCGTGTGGATCGCTTCGCGCACGACGTTGTTGCCGCGAAACGAGAACGACAAGTTCGAGATGCCGCCCGAGATGCGAACGCGCGGGCACGTCTCTTTGATGATGCGCGCGGCTTCGATGAAGCTCTTCGCGTATGTCGTTGTGCTCCTCGATGCCCGTCGCGATCGCGAGCACGTTCGGATCGAAGATGATGTCCTCGGCGGTGAAGCCCCGCTACCTCGGTGAGCAAGCGGTACGCGCGCTGGCAGATCGAGACTTTTCGCTCGATGGTCTCGGCCTGTCCCTTCTCGTCGAACGCCATGACGACCGCGCCCGCGCCGTAGCGACGAATCGTTCGTGCCTTCTTGAGGAAATCCTCTTCGCCTTCTTTGAGGCTGATCGAGTTGACGACGCTTTTGCCTTGAACGCGCTTCAAGCCTTCTTCGATGCACCGTCCATTTCGACTAGTCGATCATGATCGGCAGGCGCGCGATCTCGGGCTCGGTGGCGACGATGTCGAGGAATGTGCGTCATCGATTCTTCGCCGTCGAGCATTCCCTCGTCCATGTTCACGTCGAGGATGTTCGCGCCGCCGCGCACTTGATCGAGCGCGACCTCGAGCGCCTTCGTGAAGTCGCCTTTGCGAATCGAGCTCGGCGAATTTCGCGGAGCCCGTGACGTTCGTGCGCTCGCCGATCATCGTGAAATTGGAGTCTTGGGCGATCGTGTACGTCTCGAGGCCGGAGAAGCGCGTGACGTGATCGCGGCTGCGGCGGCGTGCGCGGAGAGAATTTCGTCGACGGCTCGCGCGATGGCGCGAATGTGATCGGGCGTCGTGCCGCAACAGCCGCCGACGATGTTCACGAAGTCCATCGCTCGGCCAACTCGCCGAGCTGCGCGGCGGTTTGCTCCGGCATCTCGTCGTATCCGGTCGGCGCGAACGGGTTCGGCAATCCCGCGTTCGGGTACGCGCTGACGAGTACGTCCGCGTCGCGCGCGAGGCGCTCCACGTACGGGCGCATCTCGCGCCGCGCCGAGCGCGCAGTTCACGCCGACCGAGAGCGGGCGCGCGTGCGTCACGGATTGCCAGAACGCATCGACGGTTTGTCCCGACAGCGTGCGTCCGCTCTGATCGGTGATCGTCACCGAGATCATCACGGGCATGCGCTCCTTGCGCGACTCGAAGACCTCTTCGATCGCGACGAGCGCGGCCTTCGCGTTGAGCGTGTCGAAGATCGTCTCGACGAGCAGCACGTCGACGCCGCCATCGAGCAGGCCGCGCACCTGCTCGGCGTACGCGTCCTTCACTTGATCGAACGTGACGGCGCGAAACGATGGATCGTCGACTTTGGGCGAGAGCGAGAGCGTCTTGTCCATCGGGCCGATTGCGCCTGCGACGAAGCGCGGCTGCCGTCGCGCTTCTCGGCGATTCGCGCGCGGCTTCCTTCGCGAGCTCGGCGGCTTTGACGTTGAGCTCGTAGCGCGATGCTCTCGAGCGCCGTAGTCGGCCTGCACGATCGCGGTCGCGTTGAACGTGTTCGTCTCGATGCATGTCGGCGCCCGCCTCGAGGTACTGCTCGTGGATCTCCGCGAATCATCGCCGGCTTCGTGAGGACGAGCAGATCGTTGTTGCCCTTGAGATCGTGCGCGTGATTCGCGAAGCGCTCGCCGCGATAGTCGGCCTCGGTGGGCTACGCGCGCTGGACCATCGTGCCCATCGCGCCGTCGAGGACGATGATGCGCTGCTTCGCGAGCGACGTGAGGCGTTCGAGCGTGCTGCTCATGGGTGTTTTTCCTTGTGTGCGTAAGCAACGACGACGCCGAACCGTGGCGCGCGTCGTTCGTGACAGACTGTTTCGCAGCGACTGACCGCGAGGCCCGCGCGCGAGAGATGACGACGCAGCGTCGCCGGCGCGATTCCGTGTTGCGCGTGTCCCCACGTGCGCGCGGAGTCCGCGTGATCGTGCGCGTCGAGCGTGACGACGACGATGTCGCCACCGCGCGCGAGCACGCGCGCTGCCTCGCCGATCGCGACCGCGGGCTTCTCCGAGTGCACGAGCACGTTGAGCATCAAGACTTGATCGAAGCGCTCGTCCGCGAAATCGAGCGCGTGCATGTCCCCGCGCGAGACGCTCAGGTGATCGTGTTTGCCGAGGCGCTTCTTCGCCGCCTCCACCATGCGCTCGCTCGCGTCGACGCACGCGATCGATTTCGCGCGCGGCGCGAGCATCTCCGCGACCGCGCCGTCTCCCGCGCCGATGTCGAGCACGCGTCCGAGCCTGAGGAGCCCGACGAACGACGCGCGCGAGCGACTCCCACGTGCGACCCGGCGAATAGTGCCGCTCCATCTCGCCGGCGAAGGGCTCCGGGAAATTTCCGTGGCGCGCGCGCATGACCCGCGCAGCGCGTTCGCGATCGCTCGAGAGGACCGCGTCGCTCACGTTCGCCTGGACGAGGTCCCAAACGCCGCGCGCACCCGCGGGCATGTCCGCGGCGAGCGCGTAGTACGTCGACGTCCCATTCTTCCGATCGCGCACGAGCCCGGCTTCGCGGAGCTTGCCGAGATGCGTCGACACGCTCGACTGCGGCACGTCGGTCACGAGCACGAGCTCCGCGACCGTGAGCTCCTCTTCGCCGAGCAGCCGCAAGAGCCGCACGCGCGTGGGCTCCGCGAAGAGCGCGAAGAGATCAGCGGTGGCAGCGAGGGACTGCATTCATCGGTGTATCATAATGTATCGATGAACGGATTGCAACTGGCTTTAAAGGTCGTATTTCGCCTTCAAATAGCCCTCGACGAGGGTCGCCATCGCGAGCGATCCGTTGCGCAGCACGATGATCTCGGCGAGGTCGCCGGTGAAGTAGTTTTGGTAGTTGCCCGCGTCGAAGATCGAACCGCCGATTTCGATAGTCGTGGTTGATCGACGACACGTCGTCCGCCTGTCCGAGCGTGACGGTCGGCCCGGGCTGGCCATTCACGCGAATGTTGATGGCGTTGCTCAGGCGGAGGAACCCGACGTATTGGAACGTCGTGGATGTGTTCAGGGCGACCGCGCTGTCCGTCGTCGTGAGCTCGCCATCGAAGCTTCCACTCGGGTCCTTCGCCCAAAACGAGAGCGACGAGAACGGAAACGTCGCGCCTGCTTCTGCGGCTTTCGTGATGAGGAGTCCGCCGGTCGCAGCCGTGGCCGTGCGCATGACGGCTTCGATCAAGAACGACGAGCTCCCGAGACGAATCGATGTTTCGTCTTGCACCGTGAAGACGGCCTCGCAGAACGTGACCGTCGCGCGGTTGTTGACGCCCGACTTCGTCTGGCGAATTCCGTTGCCGCCGCAGTTGCTCGCCGCATTCGTGCTCGCGAAGATCGTCGTCGTGACGTTGGCGTTGTTGTGCGTTGGCCACGACGTGACGATGCTCGATGCGTCCACCTTGGCGTCCGAGGCGTCGAACCACAAGACGACGTCACCTGCGAAAACCGACGTGTCGAGCGCGTCGGGTGCGGCGTCTTGCGGTGGAAGCGGACCATCGGGCGACGTGACCACGTCGCTCGCGCCGTCACGTCGTCGATGCATCGCCACCCGTGAACGTGTCGTTCGAGCACGCGAAAAGAAAGACCAAACCGAGAACGTTCCGCATGCCTCAAGTATGGTCAGGGCGCGCGGCGGCGCGCAACCACGAGGCGCTCCGCGGTTCGATAACCGTCCTCGTGGAGATAGCGCTCGCTCCACACGTCCGATCCCTCGTCGCTCTCGACGACGAACCCGCGCGACGAAAGCCGCGCGCGCACGTCGCTCGGCGTCATGCGCGTGCGAAACGGCTCGCCCGCCGCGCGCACCATCACGGTGAGCGGGAGCGACTCGAGATTGAACGCCGCGTCGTGATACGTTGCCGCCAAGATCGATCCGGGAGCGGAGAGGCGCGCGACCGCGTCGAGCGTCGCATCGATCGCGTCCGACGAGAGATACATCGTGACGCCTTCCCACACGAACGTCGTCCGCTTCGATGGATCGTGGCCCGCACGCTCGAGCACGCCGTCGAGTGCTTCGCCCTTCGAGAAATCGATCGGCGCCCATCGCACTTCGCGCGCACGCGGCTCGCGGTGTCCGATCGCGGCGCGCTTGTCCGCTTGCGTGTCGGGATGATCGATCTCGAACACCGTGACGCTTCGGAGCGCGTCGAGTCGAAATGCGCGCGCGTCGAAGCCCGCGCCGAGGAGAACGAGCTGCGTGGTCCCCGCTCGAGCCTCGCTGGCGACGACGTCGTCGATCGCGCGCGTTCGCATCGCGAGGTGACGCGACAAGTTCTTCGATGCGCGCGCGATGCCGCGAAGCACGATGCGGCTCGCCCGCGGCGCGCGCTCCGCGGCCCGCACGATGGATCGATACGCGAGCGGCAAGAGGTCCGCGGCGAGCGGATCGCTCACGATTGCCGGGTCGTCGAGATCGGCAAGACCCCGCAATGCAGCGACCCACATCGCCGTTCGGCTCGCTGATCCCTTTCGCATGGTCCTTAACGTATCATCGGGCTCGAACGTGACTCAGCCCGCTCCGGTTCAGTGCGCCAACTGCGGCGCGATGATGGTCCCTCAATGGGATGGCCGCGTGCACGCGTGTCCCTTCTGCCGTACGCAAGTTCAAGTCGCGATCGGCGCGGATCAAATCGCCGCGGGCATGGCGATGGACTTCGCGAACGTCGACGCGTTCCTCGCGCGCCTCGCGACGACGCTCACGCAAGGCTTCGCCGAGCACGCACGCGTCGAGCACAGCGGCGGCTGGGTGATGAGCGTCGAGGTGTGGCTCGAGCCGGATCAGTTCATCGTGCGGCGCGAAGGTCGCGCCGCGGTCGCGGAGCACAAGAAGATCGTACGCGGCGTCGCGCTGCGAACGAAGCGTCTCCAGCTCGACGACTGGCATCGCCTCTTGTGCGAAGCGCTCGCGCGCCACGCGAACGACAACGCGCGCGCCGCGTGGGTGCTCAAGCAGATCGGCGGAGGCTCATGAGCGAAGTGAACTTCACGATCGCGCAGCGCCGCGGCGCGCGCCACGTCTTCACGAGCACGCTCACGCCGAGCGAGACCGTCGTCGCGCGGCAGACGGGCCTCACCGCGATCAGCCAAGTGATGGGCTCGAGCATCTATCACGTGGGGTTCGGGCTCATGGGCTACGGCACGGGTGGCGAAGTGGCGACGCTCCAGCACGCGTACGAGCACGCTCGCTCGCTCGCGCTGTCGCGCATGCAACAGGAAGCGGCGATGGTCGGCGCGCACATCGTCCTCGACGTGAAGTTCCACCATCGCGGGTTCGAGTGGTCGAGCGATCTCATCGAGTGGTGCGCGGTCGGCACGGCGTTCCGCGTCGAAGGAATGCCGCCGCAGCCGCAACCGATCCTCACGCTGCTCGAGCCCGACGAGCTCTGGAAGATTCACCACGCGGGTTACTGGCCCGTCGGCATCGCGATCGGGAGCTCGTTTTGGTTCGAGCCCCACGCCGATTGCTTCGGCGAAGGCGCATATTGGTCGCAAGAGCTCCCGACGCACACGCGCGCCGCACAAGGCGCGCGTCACAACGCGACGGAGCGCTTCCGCGCGTTCGCGCATCACCTCGGCGCGCACGGCGTCGTCGGCGTGCGCGTGCAACGCACCGCGCGCGATCGCGAATACGAATCAAACGGTCAACACACGGCGTTCCACTTGAACCTCGTCGTGATGGGCACGGCCGTCGTCCGACGGCAAAACGCGACGAGCGCACCCGAACGTCCATCGCTCGTCGTCGACCTCCGCGACCTTCCTCGATCGCGCTTCAACCACGGTTAGAGAAAAAACATGGCCAACTACCAACGACCGCAAACGCAGAGGCAACCGCTCCCCCAGCACGCGCAAGAGCGCATCGCGCGCATGCGGGGTCAGCAAGGCCAAGCGCGTTTCTTCACGAGCGACTTGTCGGTGAAGGAGTTCTTGCTCGTGCGCGAAGCCGGCTTCGAATGCGCCGGCCTCGTGATGGGCTCGAGCATCTATCACGTCGGTTTGCAGCGCGGGAACTACTACGAGAACCAAGAGCTCACCGTTCTCACACAAGCGCTCTACCAAGCGCGCGAGCTCGCGATGGCGCGCATGGAAGAAGAGGCGCACGAGCTCGGCGCGGACGGCGTCATCGGCGTTCGTTTGAAGATCAACCGTCACGCGTGGGGCGAAGCGCTCGTCGAGTTCGTCGCGATCGGCACGGCGGTCTACGCGCGCGAAAACTCCGAGCATGGATGGAAATCGCCGAGCGGCGCGCCGTTCTCGAGCGATCTCTCCGGCCAGGATTTCTGGATGCTGTTGAAGAGCGGCTATCGCCCCGTGTCGCTCGTGATGGGCAACTGCGTCTATCACATCGCGCATCAATCGCTCGGCGGCTGGTTCAAGACCGTCGGCAACAACTGCGAGATGCCGAACTTCACGCAAGCGCTCTACGACGCGCGCGAGCTCGCGATGGAGCGCATGCAATACGAAGCGCAGCTCGATGGCGCGCAAGGCGTCGTCGGCACGGAGGTCTACGAGCACACGCACGGCGGGTGGGATTCGCACGTGCTCGAGTTCTTCGCCGTCGGCACGAGCGTTCTTCCGATCGCGACGCACGAACAACCTCCGACGCCGGAGCTCGTCATGACGGTGAACGAGTAACGCATGGCGTTCACGAGCGATCTCACGATCGACGAAGTGCTCCTCGTCGAAGAGGTTGGTTTCGAGCCAGTCGATCTCGTCATGGGCTCGAGCTTCTTTCACATCGGTTGGCAACCCACCGTGTGGACGATGAACATGGAGCTCGGCGACATCACGCGCATGATGCATCACGCGCGTCGCGTCGCGATCGATCGCATGACGCAGCACGCGATCGCCGTGGGCGCAGATGGAATCGTCGGCGTGCGACTCGAGGTCGAGCGCGAAGGTCACAACGCCGAGTTCACCGTGATCGGCACCGCGGTGAAGCGGCGCTCGGGCGACGGCGCGAAGTGGCGCCAGCCGAGCGGCGCGCCGTTCACGTGCGATCTCTCCGGCGGAGATTTTTGGGCGCTCGTGCGCGCGGGTTTTCGTCCGCTCGTGTTCTCGTTCGGCGTGTGCGTCTATCACGTCGCGCATCAGACGCTCGGGCAGTGGTTCTCGTCGGTCGGCGCGAACGTCGAGATGCCGCAATTCACGCAAGCCCTCTACGACGCGCGCGAGCTCGCGATGGGCCGCATGCAATGGGACGCGCTGCAAGCCGGCGCGACCGCCGGGCTCGTCGGCGTCACCGTCGACGAAGGCAACCACGGTTGGGACCACCACGTCATCGAGATGATCGCGGTCGGCACCGGCATCGCGCGCATCGATGACGCGACCCACGAAGTCCACGACGCGCCGCGCGTCGTCCTCGGTGCTCAAGATTTCTCGATGGCGATTCGACCGCGACCCAAACGCCTCGGGCACTACGACGTCGTCGCGAAAATCGGCGGCGGCGGCATGGCGACGATCTATCTCGGTCGCGCAACGGATCACGTGGCCGCGCTCAAGGTGCTCCGCCACGACGCGGCGGGCGATCAAGCCGTGAACATGTTCCTCGACGAAGCGAAGATCCTCTCGCTCCTCTCGCACGACAACATCACGCGCACGTACGAATACGGCGAAGACGCCGGCGAGCACTACATCGCGATGGAGCTCCTCCTCGGGCGAACGCTCGTCGACGTGTGGGAGACATGCGTCACGCGCGGCCTCTCGCTTCGGCTCGATCTCAGCGCGTGGATCGCCGCGCGCATCGCCGATGGTCTCGCGCACGCGCACGCGATCACCGACGAGCGCGGCGCACCGCTCCACGTGATTCACCGCGACGTGAACCCGAGCAACGTCTTTCTCACGTACGACGGTCGCGTGAAGCTCTTCGACTTCGGCCTCGCGAAGTCGATGGGCCGCCGCGCGGAGAGCTCGGCCGGGATCATCAAGGGCAAGCTCCCGTATCTGTCTCCCGAGCAGATCATGCAGCTCGGGATCGATCACCGCGCCGATGTGTTCATGCTCGGCACGACGCTCTACGAGATGGTGACGATGCGCCGCCTCTTCAAGCGCGACGACGACGTCGAGACGGTGAAGGCCGTTCGCGGCGGCGCGATCCCCGACCCGCGTCGCTTCGTCCCCAATTTTCCAAACGAGCTCTGGCGCATCATCGACAAAGCGCTCCAGCGCAATCGCGACAACCGCTACGCGAACGCATGGGACTTCGCGCGCGAGCTCGACGCGTTCGTCCACGCGAACGCCGAAGCCGACCCTGCGCAGCTCCTCGGACCGATCCTCGACAGCTTGTTCCCCGGCGATCGCGCGCGCCAAATGGGATGGCTGAAGAGCACGAGCATGAGCACACGAGGCGCGGCAGGTCCCACGCTTCCCCCGCCCGCTCCGCTCCCGTCGACGACGGACGATGAGGGATCGAAAGGGTAGTTACGTAGCGAGTATCGGCTTGTGCGCAATATTGCGCGGGGTGGAGGCGAACGACCATGCTCTCGAGAATCGCCGTCGCAATCGTTGTTTCCGGTTCGCAATGGTCATTGCTTCGACCTGTCTGCGAGGACGCGGAGAGCGCGGCGCGACGGGCTACCTGTCTTGCGAAGAATTGATGCGACCTGGTTTGCGACGGTCCGTTGCGATCGGCCTCGTGCGCTTCCGATTTCTTGATTCGATTTTCCCGTAAGCAGCAACGACAACACCTCGCGCTCGGCTTTGCTGAGCGTCGAATCGTCGATATCGGCGGCGCCTTGCACGAGCATGCGGATGAACCTCGCGAGCTCGGTCGAAGACGCGAGGCCGAGCTTGGCCGTCGCCGAGGCGAGTCTCGTCGAGACCGTCGAAGGTGCGATGCCAAGAGAATAGGCAATGACTTTTCCGGACAGAGCGCGGGCCGCGGCGCTGACAACTGCGGCTTCCGTCCGCGTGAGACGCCGGCACGCGCGCGCGTCGGGCGCGTTCTCGACCAGGAAATAAATCGGTTTGTCGCCGCGCTCGCGTTCGACGAGGTGATACCTCCCGCGAACGAGAGCGGCCCACGCCGCCAATCGCTCCCGTCGGTCGACGGTTGCCTCGGCACCCTTGTAGAGGATGCCGTGGTGCGGATCAAAAGCCATCGTGGCGACGATCATGTCGCCGTCGCTCAGTGCAGCGTGCGTGCCGTGCGGGTTTTCCCACGCGCCGTGCGATGTGAGCGCTCGGCATTGTGCGCTCGCCTTACCGCGTGTGCAGTGTGCTACACGAGAGAGTCGCTCGCTCGACGAGCGGTTCCGCGAGAGATTGGCGCGCGGCATGTGATGTGCAAACCACTCGGGAATGATGAAGACGTCGCGAAACATGGCGCTCGTGAGCTGCCTCGTCGCCGCGCTCACGACGTCGACGCACGCGCGCGCGGACGGTGACGACGACGCGGCGCCTCGCGCGGTGCGCGCTCGCTTCACGACTTCCAAAGCCGTCGATGAAGTGCGAACGCAAGCTTGTGCGCTGACAGGAGCGTTCTTGGTCGCGGGTCGCGCGCGCACGTGGAACGTCAGCGTCGACGAGCAACCATGCGCGAGACAGTCGGCGAGCGCCGACGCGCTGGTCCTTCGCATCTCGATCAAGGACGAGACGGTCACGGTCGACGACCACACGCTGGAGCTTCGTCGCACGGTCATGCTCGAAGCGCCCATCGGCGACAGCGACGAACAAACGATTCAGCGCGCCGTGACGGCGACTGGCATCGCGCTGCGTGACGCGCGCACGGCGCCCGCCGTCGTGCACGACACGCACACGACTCCGCAGAACAGGGGCGGTGGAGGCGGCCCGTCAACCGCGGTCGCCGCAACCGCAGCTGTCGCAGGTGGGGTCGCGGCCGGCGTCACGGTCGCAATCGTCGTCGTCGTCGGGGTCGTCGTGGGTGGCTTCATCGCGCTCTTCTCCGCTGTCTTCGGCGCGTTCTCGAAGCACTGATCGAACGCGACTACGCGAGCGCGTGCGCGATTTGATACGTGACGAGCGACGCGACATACGCCGCGGCGTACGTGTACGCGAGGACGAAGAGCGGAACCTTCCACCCCTTCGTCTCGCGCTTCAGCGCGGCGACGGTGCTCATGCACTGGCAAGCGAGCACGAAGAACGCCATGAGCGAGAGCGCGGTCGCCGTCGTGTATGCGGGATCGTTTGTCGCAGGCGATCGACGAGCGGCGCGGCGTTTTTTCCGGTCTCTTCGATTCCGTAGATGACGCCGAGCGTCGACACCATGAGCTCGCGCGCGCCGAAGCTTCCGATGAGGCCGACGTTGATGCGCCAATCGAAGCCGAGCGGACGCGTGATGGGCTCGAGCGCGTGACCGACTCGACGGCGAGCTCGATCGTTGGCGTCGCCCGCGCGTCGTGGATGCCTGGGCAGGGACTAGCAGCCCCCAGAGCACGACCGACGCCGCGACGATCATCGTGCCGACTTCGCGGACGAATCGCGTGCACGAGCGCCACGCCTTGCGCGCGACGACGCGCGCTTGCGGAAGCCGATACGACGGCATCTCGAGCACGAGCGGAAGCGAGCGTCCCGGCCGGCGCTTCTCGCCGTCCCGCCGACACGATCGACGCGAAGAGCCCGGCCAGAATGCCTGCGAAATACAAGCGTACGAAGATCGCCGCTTGGTAGAGCGCGCCGCGATGACGCGAAGAACGCTGCGATGAGGAGCCCGTACGTCGGGATGCGCGCCGAGCACGTCATCAGCGGAAGAACGAGGATCGTGCGTGAGGCGCTCGCTTCGGATCGCGGACGATGCGCGTCGCGGCGATCGCGGGGACGGCGCACGCGTGCGCGGTGAGCAGCGGCACGAACGATCGTCCGCCGAGGCCCGACGAGGCGAAGGACGCGATCGACGAGGAACGCGCCGCGCGCGAGGTAACCCGCTGCGTCGAGCACCTCGATCGCGATCGTGAGGATCGACGATCTGCGGCAGGAACGCGAGCACGGTGCCCGCGCCACCGAGGATCCCGTCGCAGACGAGCGAGGTCCACCAGTGCTCGCCGAACGCGGACGTGATGGCCTTCGAGAGACGCCCGAGGAGCGCGTCGAGCGCGGTCGATGCGGGGTCCGCGACGAGGAAGACAGCGGAGAAGAGCGCCGTCATGATCGCGACGAAAATGATCGGGCCGAGAATCGGATGCAGGAGGATCGCGTCGGCGCGCGCCGTGTGCTCGGTCTCTTTGCGTTTGCGCGTGATGGCGCGTGTCGCGAGATCGCGTGGCTCGAAGTTGCGCGGCTCGGGCGCCGTGACCTTCGCGTTCGCGATGGCCTCGAGGACGCGCGCGCGCACGTTCGCGTCGCGCGCGCTCACCGCCACGACGGGCACGCCGAGCGCGGATTCGAGCACGCTCGCATCGAGCGTTCCGCCTTCGCGCTCGAGCACGTCGCGCTGCGTGACGAAGATCACGACGGGGATCCCGTGCTCGAGGATGTCCTTCGTGAGGCGCAGCGCGAGCGCGAGCTGCGTCGCGTCGATCACTTGCGCGACGAGATACGGCTCGCCGCGTTTCTCGAGACCATCGAGGCACGCGCGCGCTTGGCCTTCGTCCGAATCGGGATCGACGTCGTCGCCGAGCGAGTAGACGCCGGGCAAATCCAAGAAGCGCGCGCGCCCGCCGTTCGGAAGCGCCGCGTGACTCTCGAGCACGTCGACGGTGATGCCGGGAAAATTCCCGACCTTCGCGTCGCCACCCGTGACGGCGTTGTAGAGCGAAGACTTTCCCGCGTTCGGCCGGCCGACGAGCGCGACCGTGACTTCTTTTTCTTTTTTCGTGTCGCGCGCGGGCTCTGCCGCGCGAGCGGTCATTCGGCCGCCTCGGACGCCTCTTCGCGAGTCACTTCGATTCCACTCGCGAGCAACCGAGCGAGCGCAAACTCGCCACCCGAGCTCGTACGAACATGGAGCGGCCCACCAAACGGCGCGTGACGAAGCACGACGATCGACTCGTTCTCGAAGACACCGACCGCGCGAAGCCGACGAGTCAGGGCGGCGTCGTTCCCGAGCGATAGGACGCGGGCAGCAGCATGGAGGGGCAGGTCGACGAGCTTCATACGGATGAGTTGAATGTGATTTTCAATTTCATTACCACGCGGCCGGAGGCAGATCAAGTAGAGTCCCGCGCGGTGCCCCGCGAGGACCCTTTTGGCTGGGTCGGCCACGTGCTGGACGACAAATACCGAATCGATTCGGTCGTCGGCGAGGGCGGTTTCGGGGTGGTGTATCGAGCACACCATCTCGGCTTCGAGCAGGCCGTCGCGGTCAAGTGTCTCGAAGATCAACAAGAACCTCGAGGGCGAGCTCCACGACGCGTTCTTGAACAAGTTCCTCGCGGAGGGGCGGCTCCTTCATCGTCTCTCGCGCGCGACGGCGGACGTCGTGCAAGCGCTCGATGTCGGCGTCGCGGTCTCGCCGAAGATGATCGAGACGCCGTACCTCGTCCTCGAGTGGCTCGACGGAACGACGCTCGACAAAGAATTGAAGAAGCGTCGCGGAACGAGGATGCCGCTCGACGAAGCCGCGGCGCTCCTCGAGCCCGCCGCGCGCGGCCTCGCATTCGCGCACGAGCAAGGCATCTCGCACCGCGACGTGAAGCCCGCGAACTTGATGCTCACCGACATCAGCGGCCGCCTCACGATGAAGGTCGTCGATTTCGGCATCGCGAAGGCGCCGAGCGACGAGCCTACGCAAGCGAGCCCGCACGACGGCCTCGGCTCCGGCATGCAAGCGTTCACGCCGCGCTACGGAGCGCCGGAGCAGTTCTCGCGAAAATTCGGACCGACGGGAACGTGGACCGACGTGTACGCGCTCGCGCTCATCTACGTCGAGCTCGTGACGGGCGCGCCCGCGCTCGAAGGCGAAGATCCCGTGCAGCTCTACGTCGCGACGAGCGACGCGAAGAGCAGACCCACGCTTCGCAACAAAGGCATCGACGTGAGCGACGCAGTCGAAGCGGTGATCGCCAAGGCGCTCGAGATCGACGCGACGAAGCGCTACCCGACTGCCGGCGAATTCTGGGACGCGCTCCAAGCGGTGCTCGAACGCCCGAAGATCTCGAGCGTGAGGCCGCCCGCGATCTCGCTCCCGAACGACGTCGCGATCCCGAAGGCCGCGCCCGTTCCGCAGGTGTCGACGGAATCCCTTCCGCAGGTCAGCGAGATCTACGTTCCGCCCGCGCAGCGAAGCGGCGCAACGGGCACGGGCACGATCACCGTGTTGCTCCGCGAGCAGCGAAAGCGGCGGCTCGTGTGGGTAGGCGCGCTCGCGGTCACGCTCATCGTCGTCATCGCAGCGTTCGTCGGAATGCGCGAAGCGGAGAACCAAACGACGACGACGCCCTCGGCGAGCGCATCGTCGTCCGTCCACGTTCCCATCGCGTCGGCCTCCGCGTCGGCGAGCGCATCGCCGAGCGCGATCGCGAGCGTCGCGCTTCCCGACGTGGACGCATCCACGACGATTCCGAAGAACATGGTGCTCGTTCCCGCGGCGACCTTCACGATGGGAAGCGACGCTGGCGGGCGCAGCGAAAAACCGCAGCACAAAGTCCGCATCACGCGCGACTTCTACATCGACCTCACCGAGGTCACCGCCGACGCGTACGGCGCGTGCGTGCGCGATCACGGATGCACGATGCCGCGCTTCCACACCATCGCGCGCGGACGCGGCGTCACGACATCGAGCACCACGTGCAACTCGATCAGCGATCCGAGCTTCGCGCGGCAACCGGTGAACTGCGTGACGTACGAACAATCCGCGACGTTCTGCAAACACGAAGGCAAGCGCCTGCCCACGGAGGCGGAGTGGGAGTACGCCGCGCGCGGCACCGACGGCCGAACGTATCCATGGGGCGAAGGTGAATCGCACTCGTGTCGCTTCGCGATCACCGGCGGCGCGGAGGGTCCGTGCGGCGCGCGCAAAGGAACATACGAAGTCGCCACGACCGTCGACGGCAAGAGCCCGTTCGGTTTGTTCGACATGGCCGGCAACGTATGGGAGTGGGTCGCGGACGATTTCGAGGGCTACGGAAAAGACGAGGTCGTCGATCCGATCATCCCGCCGCGCTCGAGCAAAGGCGTGATTCGCGGCGGATCATGGGATTACTCGTCGCCCACCGCAAAGACGTACGTGCGCCTCTCGCACGACCGCGCGTTCGCGCTGAACAACGTGGGTTTTCGCTGCGCCCGCGACGCCGTGCCCCCGTCGCAATGATCGTGTGATCACTAAGGCATGATCACTTTCGTCGCGCACGGCCATTGCTAAGGGTCAGCGAGGGTCGCGTGATGTTGCTTATGAAGCTTGGTTTTGGGCTTGCGGTGGTTTGCGCCATGACGGCCGTGTCATACCCGGCCGCCGCGGACGATCCCGTCATCGTCGAATACGTCGCGCCCGACGAGTGCGCGTCGACCGAAGCGTTTCACGCGCTCCTCGCCGCGCAGATCGCGCGAACGCCCAACCCCGAGCGCACATGGCGCTTCTCCGTGCGCGTCGTGCACGCCGACGACGCGTACATCGGTCGCGTGACGACCGAAACGGGAACGCGCGAGCTCCACGCGCGAACATGCGACGAGGTCGTGTCCGCGCTGGCGCTCGTCATCGCGATGGCGACGCCGCCCGAAGCGCCCGCCGCGCTGCCACCACCGCCGGCGCCTCCTTCACCGCCGCCGCCACCACCGGTCACCACGACGATCGCGCCTCCACGTTTCGCGATGGTGCACGTCGAGCGCGATCGCATCGAGCGGAAAAGCGATTCGTCGACCGCGTTTCGCTTCGGGATCGGCGCGCAAGATTGGGCGAACACGTTTTCGATCGCAGGTCCAACGCTCACCGCGAGCATCGAGCCGCGCTGGGGCTGGTACCGCATGATGTTCGAGATGAACGTCGGCGTGCAGGCGATGGGCGTTCCGTTCGGCACCGAGCTTCAGCAAGGCTCGCCAGCGGGCTACACCATCACGTGGACGATGCTCGATTTCGAATCGTGTCCGATCGACATCGCGCTCGGCGACTCGAACGTGAGCCTCATCGCGTGCAACTCGCTCGCGGTGGGCATCGCGGGGAATCCGAGCAATGCGCCCGACCCGCAACCGGGCGCGCTGTTCTTCGGCGGCGATGGGCGCGTTCGTTGGCAGAGCCCGTGGAAGTTCTTCGCCGAAGCGCACGTCGGCGCGCTCATCTCGACGCAGAGCGGACCGTGGGCTTCGAGCAATGGGTTGTGGATGAACATCGGCGCACAAGTGGGGCTCGCACTATGACCATGAATCGCACGCTCGCTTTTTCGCTCGGAGCATCCGTCGCGCTCGCCTCGCATGTCGCGCGCGCCGACGATCCCGTCGTGATCTCGTACGTCGCGCCGAGCGCGTGCGCGGATGCAGATGCGTTTCGCGCGCTCGTCTCCGCGCAAGTCGGACGCACGCCCAATCCGGATCGCCCGTGGCGATTCGAGGTCACGATTCGCAACGAAGGCGACTACGTCGGCACGTTGAAGACGGAGACCGGCTCGCGCGAGCTCCGCGCGCCGACGTGCGACGACGTCACCGCGGCGCTCGCGCTCGTGATCGCGATGTCGGAGCCCGATCTCCCCGCCCCCAAAGCTCCGCCCCCGCCTCTGACCCCGCCCCCGCCCCCGCCTCCGCCTCTGTCTCTGTCTCTGTCCCCGCCTCCGACTCCGTCCGCCGATCGCGTCGCCGAATCCGCCCCTGCGCAGCCGGCGATCGATTGGCGCATCGGCGCGCGATTCCAAAATTGGCAAGACGGCTCGCAGCTCTCTGCGACGGGCGGAGCGATCACCGCGAGCGCGGAGCTCTCGTTCGGTTATCCGCAGATGCTCTTCGAAGTCGGCGCGTCGCTGCTCGCATCGCGCGACACGCGCCCGATCAACTACTACGCGATCATGCCCGTCGCGACGACGCCCGAGCTGTGGATGATGGTCGACGCGCAAGCGTGCCCGCTCGATCTTCCGATCGCGCAGACGGGACTCTCCGTGCTCGGGTGCGGACACGTCACGGTCGGCTCCGTTCAGAACGAAGGTCTCGCAGCGTGGGCCGGTGGTGGCGGTCGCATTCGATGGCAGTCGCCGTGGCGCGTCTACGTCGAGACGCACGCGGAAGGTTTGTACGGCACGAAAATCCTAGGCATCCCAGCACTCATGGACTTCGGTGGTAGCGTCGGTTTTCGAATCTAGTCCCGTCACGCAATCGAGCGTGGACGGCGCGGCGCGTTTGCGCGCGTGCGTGGGGAACCATCTCCGCGCGGTTTGGCGCATGCTGCGTCGTCATGGCGTTTGCGAGGCGGACGCCGACGACGCCGCACAAAAAGTTTTCCTCGTGTTGTCGCGCAAGCTCGATGTCGTCGAAGTCGGACGCGAGCTCCCCTTCTTGCTTCGCACCTCGGTGCTCGTCGCATCGGAGACGCGGCGCGCCGCGCGGAGGCGGCGCGAGTCGAGCGAGCCGCCGCCCGATCTCGTCGCGCCGCGCACGTCCGCGCCCGACGTCGCGCTCGAACAACGCCAAGCCCTCGCTCGGCTCGATGCCATCCTCGAGCGCATGGACGAAACGCTGCGCACCGTCTTCGTGCTTCACGAGATCGAAGAGATGACGATGGCCGAGATCGCCGAGACGCTCGACGTCCCTGCCGGCACCGTCGCGTCGCGTTTGCGGCGCGCGCGCGAAACGTTCGACTCGATGTGCGACGGAGGTGAGTCATGAGTCGAAATGCGCGCGCGTTGATCGCGGCGGCCAAGCGCGATCTTCCGTCGGCCGAGCTCGAAGGCTCGATCTTGGGCTCGCTCGGCGTCTCCGCGTCGAGCGCTCTCGGGCCGTCGTTCGCGATGAAGCTTTGGACGGCGCTCAAACATGCGGCGGTATCGAAGGCGAGCGTCGGCGTGATCGCGCTCGGCACGGCCGCGTCCGGCGGATACGTCGCGGGTCGGATGCAAGAGCGCGCTCTCCACGAAGAAACGCACACCACGATCGCGGCCGTCGTGCCCGCCGTCTCCGTCTCCGTCCCCGTCCCCGCCTCCGTCTCCGTCCCCGCCTCCGTCTCCGCCCCCGTCTCCGTCTCCGATCTCCCGCCCGCGTCGGTGATCGCGGTCGCGGTCATGACGAAACCGACGAGCATCGCTGAACCAACGCCACCAACCGAGCATGCGTCGCTCGCCGAGGAGCTCGACGCCATCAGGCGCGCGCGCACCGACGTCCTCGCGGGCAGTGCGACGTCCGCGCTCACCGAGCTCGACGCGTACGCAGCGGCGCACCCGCACGGCGAGCTCGAAGAGGAAGCGCTCGCGCTGCGCGTTCGCGCGAATCGCCTCGCGGGCAATGCCGACGCCGCATCACGCGCACTCGTCGATCTCGAGACGCGTTTTCCGAAGAGCGTTCACCTCGGCGCGCTGCGCAACAAATGATTCACGGCCCGCAGGGTGAATCGATTGCCTGCGGCGCGTAAAGAGTCGCGACTCCGTTCTTCTGGAAGCTCTCGTGGAAGCACGCGTACTGGTATTTCACGGCGTCGAGCTGCCGGTAGATCGCGTGCGGGTCCGCGATGCCGTCGCCGTGATACTGGACGATCGCGCCCGTGTACTTCGTCGTGCCGTCGGCGGCGGTGAGATCTTGCGACACGGGATACGGAACGATTCCGTCGAGCCCATCGAGCGCGAGCGCCGTTTGCATCGCCGGCCACACCTGCTCGCCCGCCTCGCGATTTTGATACGCGAGCGACGCGCCGTCGTACACGTCGGACGAAAAGTACGTGTCGCCGAGCGCGCACGGATCGAAGACCGGTCGCGATGGATGTCCGGGCAACGGATCGTTCGCGATGCGACGCATGTACACGAACGGCTCCGCAGCTTCCCACCCGGTCTCGAGCAGGTGAAGCGCGGGGTGCATGAACGTGAGGTCGCCCGAGCCGAGGAGCAGCTTCAAATCGTTCGGCGCGCTTTGGATCGTCTGCGTCGTCAGCACCATATAGCTCCAGTAACCGCCCGCGCCCGTCGGCACGACGACCTTCACGCGCGGATCCGTCGCGCCGACGAGGTTCGTGTACATGCCGCCCATCGACTGACCTTGCGCGTGGAGCGGGTTCATCGAGAAGTGATACGCGGTCTCGCCGTTCGCGAGCGACAAGCCCGTGCATGCCGCGACGGTCGATGGATCGATCGTGAGCTTCGCGAGCGCATCGATGAACATGCGCTGCTCGATCACACCTTGCCGAAATGTGTCGCGAAACGAAGCCGGGTTGTTGAAGTTCAGATATTCGAGATCGCCTGCTCCCGGGACGCGCTCGGGATTGAGCGGCAATGCGCTCCCCGCCATCGCGAATCCGTGCGGCGCCATCACGTACGCCGGACCTTCGCCGGGAGTTCCGACTTCGTCCGTCGGGCTTTGTAGTGGACCTGCGTCGATGACGGCCGTCGAGAGACCGCCCGAGCCATGAAAATAAATGATGAATGGATATCCGCCGACGGGCATTTGCCCCTTCGGAAGCGAAATCGCGATGGGCGCGACCTCGTCGCGTTGTTTGATTGGGAGCCCGTCGGTTCCGATGTCGAAGAGGCCCTGCGAGTCGAAAGGCGGCGTGCCTTGTTGGAATTGCGGATAACTGATTTGTCCGAGCACTTCGCACAAGCGCGTTTGGTCGCCGCCCGATGGCACGTTCAAGTTGGTTATCGAAGTTTGATATTGCGCGATGACCTTCGATGAAAGGTCCGCCGTGTTCTGCACCTCGTCGCCGGTCGTGAACACGGTCGCCATCGCGACGTCGGCGGGCTTCACGCCGATTTGTGAGAGCACCGGCCAGAGCGGTTGATACGCGTTCCACGCGGCGAGCTGCTTTCCGTCCGTTGGAGCCGTCGCCGATTCCATCGCGACGAATGCGTCGGGCGCGCCGAGCGCGGCTCCGGCTGAGTCCTTGAGCGATTTCATCACGACGAAGGCGTACGTGCGCTTTTGATGAAGCACGATGCCGATGCGCGGCGCGATCTCGAGCGTGCCGTCCTGCAGGTAGCGATCCGCGGCGGGCGTGCCTGCGACGACCGGGAACAGCTTCCCGTGCTCGGGCGATTTCGGGTCGACGTCGACGAGCAGAATCGGCGAGCTCGCCGCTGCCGCGATGACGACGGTCGGATCCTGCGGCGCGAGCTCCGCGCTGAAATGGAAATACGCGCTCGGCATTTGCGGAAAGCCGACGCGCTGCATGCCTATCGTCTTCAAGCCATCGATGATCGACTCTTGAAGGTTGTTCGGAAACCCGCGCAAATCCGGTGTGCCCTGCGGAGTGAGGCGTAGGTCCGACGGATAGGGCATCGCAAAGAAGCTGTCTTGGCTCGACAAGTCGGCGGTGAGATCGAAATCGGCGACGGTCGGCGGAGTTGGCGTGGGCGGTGGAGTGGAGTCGCAAGCCACCACGAAGACGCACGCACAAAGCAAGAGACGCATGCGAGACATTCTACGTGAGGAGCTTCGGGAACGCTTCGCGCAAACCGTCGATCGCAAACTGTGCGGCGGTGGCCGCGAGGATCAATCCCATCACGCGACCGATCAGGTTGATGCCCGTCTGCCCGAGCGCGCGCGACACGAAGCCGGCGGATCGCAAGACGAGGAACGTGATGATCGACACGGCGACGACGCAGAGCGCGACGGCGCCGCGATGCGCGAGGTCTTGCGCGCGCGACGAGAGCACCATCACGGTCGCGATCGCGCCAGGGCCAGCGAGGAGCGGAAGGCCGAGCGGAACGATCGCGACGTCTTCTTTGGTTTGCGCTTCGACTTGTTCCTCTTCCGTCGAGCGCGTGCGCGACGGACGCGCGCGGAGCATCTCGAACCCGACGGCGAAGAGGATCACGCCGCCCGCGATCTTGAACGCCGGGAGCGTGATCGAAAAGAACTGGAGAATGAGCGTGCCCGCCGCGGTGAACGCGAGGAGCACGCCCAGACACGTCATGGACGCGCGCCGCGCGACGCTCGCGACCTCGAGGGGCGTGCGACCCGCCGTGAGCGCGAGATAGATCGGCACGGCCGCGAACGGATCGACGATCGCGAAGACCGACCCGAAGCACAAAAGCGTGTACGTCACGAGCTCGCGCACGCGCGTCTCATATCATTGCTACGCTGCGCGCGTGAGCGGTTCGGCATCGAAGACGCACGACGAAAAGCTCGAGGTGACGTTCGAGGCCGAGGTGCTTCGCGTGACCTACGAGCGCGAGGACTCGACGTTTCGCGTCGTCAAAGTGTCCATCGCCGGGCGCAAACAACCCGTCTCGCTCATCGGACATTTCACGCGCGTGTCGCCCGGCGCGCTCGTGCGCGTTCGCGGCGTACCCGAGATCGACAAGGAGCACGGCGAGCAAGTCCGCGCGCTCGCGGTGACGGAGCTCGCGCCGCGCACGCTCACGGGTCTCGCGCGCTACCTTGCGAGCGGCATCGTCAAAGGCGTCGGACAAAAAACCGCGCAGCGCCTCGTCGACACGTTCGGAATGAAGACACTCGACGTGCTCGACGCGCATCCCGAGAAGCTCTCGCAAGTGCCGGGCGTTTCCGCGACGAAGGCGGAGCAAATCGCGAAGGCGTGGAAGGCGCAGCGCGAGGTGCGCGAGGTCATGGTGATGCTGCAGGGCTACGGCGTGAGCGCCGCGCTCGCGCAGCGCATCTTCAAACGTTATGGCGCGACTGCGCCGAACGTCGTCGCCGAGCAGCCGTATCGCATGGCGATGGAAGTTCGCGGCATCGGATTTTCGACGGCCGACAAAATCGCGCAGCAAGTCGGCATCGCGAAGGACGCGCCGGAGCGTTTGCAAGCGGGGCTTCTCCAAGCGCTCAGCGACGCGACCGAAGGCGGAGGTCATACGTGCGTCCCACACGACGAGTGGATGCGCGAGGCGAACGCGCTGCTCGGCGGCGTGAACGAGCACGATCTCGATCGCGCGATGCGCGCGCTTCTCCTCTCCGGTCACGTCGTGGCCGACGGATCATTGTATTATACACGCACCATGCACGAGGCCGAGGTACGCCTCGCGCTGCGCCTCAGGGAGCTCGCGCACAGTCGCGTCAAATCGCTCGGGGACGTCGGAGCGCTCCTCGATCGATACGAGAAGACGCACGGCGTGTCGCTCGCGGGCGAGCAGCGCGAGGCGGTGACGCGCGCGGGATCGGCGGCGCTCCTCGTCATCACGGGAGGACCCGGCGTCGGAAAGACGACGGTCGTGCGCGCGCTCCTCGCGATGTTCGACGCCGCACACATTCCGGTGCGCCTCGCCGCGCCGACGGGTCGCGCCGCGAAGCGCTTGCAAGAAGCGTCGAGGCGCGATGCGCAAACGCTCCATCGCTTGCTCGAGTTCGATCCGAAGCGCGCCACGTTCCAGCGCGTGGCATCGCGCCCGATCGAAGCAGGCGTGGTGATCGTCGACGAAGCGTCGATGATCGATCTCCCACTCGCGGATTCGCTCGCGCAAGCGATCTCGCCGGGCACGCGTTTGATCTTCGTCGGCGACGTGGATCAGCTCCCGAGCGTCGGACCAGGCGCGGTGCTTCGCGACGTGATCGCGTCGCGCGTCGCGCCGTGCGTGAGGCTCACGCACGTCTTCCGGCAGGCTGCGCGCAGCCTCATCGTCGAGAACGCACACTTGATCAACGCGGGAAAACCGCCGCACGTCATCCGCGATCCCAACGCGGATTTCTTCGTCATCGAACGCCGCGACGCCATCGCCGCGCGCGATACCGTGCTCGAGCTCGTGCGCGAGCGCATCCCGCGCCGCTTCGGGCTCGATCCCGTGCGCGACGTTCAAGTGCTCACGCCGATGCATCGCGGGGACGCGGGAGCGATGGCGCTGAACGATGCGCTGCAAGCCGCGCTCAACCCGCGCGGCGCCGCGCTCGTCCGCGGCGGCAAGACGTTTCGCGTGGGCGACAAAGTGATGCAGCTCCGAAACGACTACGACAACGACGTCTGGAACGGCGACGTTGGATTCATCGCGTCGGTCGACGACGAATCGGAAGAGCTGCTCGTCCGCTTCGACGACGGTCGCGAGAAGAAATACGGCGTCTCCGACCTCGACGATCTCACGCTCGCGTACGCGAGCACGATCCACAAATCGCAAGGCAGCGAATATCCGGCCGTGGTCGTGGTCATGCTCTCGAGCCACTTCGTCATGCTCTCGCGCAATCTGCTCTACACGGGCGTCACGCGCGGCAAACGGCTCGTCGTCCTCGTTTGCGATCCGCGCGCGATTTCGGTCGCGCTCCGCCAAGCGCGGCGCGGCGAGCGGAGATCACGCCTCGCCGAGCGACTGCGCCATGAAGAATCGCAGGAATGAACGTTGCCCCGTTGACGTAAGAGCAAAGCACCCTCAGGCTACCCACATCGCATGCTCAAGCGCCTCGTGTTCGGGCTCATCTTCGGCCTCTTCGTTGGTGGGCTCCTCGCTGCCGCAGTGGTGAAGGGCATCGGCATGCTCGCATTCACCGGCACGAGCGGCGCCGTGATGGCGTACGTCTTCGCTGCGGTGACGGGCGTGCTCGTCGGTCTTGTTGCGGGCAAGCCGATTTGGGCCTCGGGCGGACAGAATCGAAGCCGGGCTCAAGGCCGTCGCGGGAGCGATCGTCGGCGCGGCCGGCATGTTCGCGATGCGCCGCTGGCTCAACATCGATCTCGATCTGCACTCGTCGGGGCTCGGTCCCGCTGCGTCCACCGCCGCGGGGATGCTCCCCATCGCGACGCTCCCGCTCATCGCGGGCGTCCTCGGTGCGTTTTACGAAGCGGACAACACGCCGAGCGAGGACGACAAAGAGAAGAAGGGGGCGAAGGGGAAAGACGGGGCGGCGGCGAAGGGGAAGGTGCGCGTCGTGGAGGCGAAGGGGGATGAGGAAGAGGAAGAGAGCGACGAGGGGGCGAAGAAGGCGAAGAAGTAGGAGGAGGCACCCCTCCGCCGTGCTCGCCGTCGTCCACGCTCGTGCTCGCCGGCAATGCGTGCAATATACATGTTTCGGCTGCGCGCGAGTTTGTACCCCTTCGGGTATCACGAAGCGCGTCGGGCGACGGCTGCGCGCGGCGGGTCCCCTCCGGCGTCGGCTTCGCCGACGCGAGGGGACGGGGTCTTCAATGGGGAGGGATGCGATCACATTAGGTCGCTCGCGGTGATGGGCTGCGAACGTTACGGGCTGTCGTTGAGTACACGCCCAAGCGCGAAAGTTTCCCGCCAGCGCCGACTGACGGCACGAGTCGCAACCGCGCTGTCATGAAACTTTCGCTAGCAAGTGGCATGTACTCGAACGACAGCCCTTCAACGTTGTTTCTCATCCATCGAGCGCGCGAGATGCGCAAGGCTCCGACGCGCAGCGAAGCTTTGCTTTGGGCGCAGCTTCGCGGTCGCAAGCTCGGCGCTCGCTTTCGGCGGCAGGCTCCGCTCGATCGCTACATCGTCGACTTCTACGCGCCGTGCCATCGGCTCGTCGTCGAGGTCGATGGCGCGATTCACGATTCGCAAGTCGAAGCGGATGCGATTCGGCATCGCGAGCTCGAAGCGATGTTCGGCGTTCGCTTCGTGCGCATTCGCGCAGAGCTCGTCGAACGCGATCTACGCGCCGCAGTCGAGCTCGTTCGCGCAGCGCTCATGGCAACCCCTCGCGTTCGCCTTCGGCGAACGCATGAGCGCAGGCTCGCAAACTTCTCCGTCACATCCGACTCACGCGAAAGTTTGCGAGCCGAGCATGTTGGCGGGGGGAGATATATTCTCCACCCGCCCCCGTGCCCCCCGCCCGCCTCCTCTTCTGGGCCATGACCCTCCTCGCGCTGGCGATCTCCCTGCGCGCTCTCCTCGGCGATCCACCAACGCCCCTTTTCGTCGCGATTTTTTCAGCTGCTTACATCGCGCTCTTGCTCTGCGGCGTGCTCATTCTGCGATTGCGCGTGTTCGTCGACGCGATGGTGCACGGGCCGCGCGGCGCGAAGGGCGTCGCGCTGACGTTCGATGATGGGCCGCATCCGGAGTCGACGGCGCGAACGCTCGACGCGCTCGACGCGGCAGGCGTGAAGGCGACGTTCTTCGTCATCGGGAAGAAGGTTGAAGCGCATCCGGAGGTCGTGCGCGAGATCGTCGCGCGTGGGCACGCGATCGGGCTTCACTCGTACGCGCACGACAGGCTCTTCGCGATGCGCGGCGCGACGCGGTGGCGCGACGATCTCGAACGCTGCGCGGCGGTCGTCGAGGAGATCACCGGCACCCGCGTTCGCTGGTTTCGTCCGCCGATCGGACACACGGTGCCGCACACGCCGCGCGTCGTGCGCGCGCTCGGCCTTCGCGTGATCGCGTGGAGCGTGAGCGCGCGCGATGGCGTGCGCGCGAACGCGAAGGACGTCGCGAGGCGCGTGGTCGACGGCGCGCGCGATGGATCCATCGTCCTCCTTCACGACGCATCCGAGCGCGGCACGCACGAGCCCGCGGGCGTCGCCGCGCTCCCGGAGATCCTCGCGGGTCTCGCGAAAAAAGGCCTCGCCGTCGTTCCACTCAGCGAATGGCTGTGATCTCGCGCTCGTCGCTTCGCTCCTCGGCGCTCGGCCCTCGTCCGGCGCTTCGCGCCTACCTCAGGCTGGTCTTGTCTCATCGCGTTTCGCCGTCGCGAAACGCGAGGTCACGCGACAGGCAGCGTGATCACGAAGCGCGCGCCTTGCGTGTATTCTGCATCCAATTCGATGTGACCATGTGCGGCCTCGACGATCCCGCGACATACCGCGAGCCCCAACCCCGTCCCCTTCCCCACTTCTTTCGTCGTCACGAACGGGAGAAACATCTTTTCGCGCACGCTCGCCGGAACACCCGGCCCGCTGTCTTCCACTTCGATGCGCACGTTCGCGCCGACGCGACGCGCGCGCATCGCGAGTCGGCGCTCGCCGCGCGCGTCGTCCATCGCGTCGCCCGCGTTGAGCGCGAGGTTCAAGAGCACCTGCGTGAGGCGCTCGGGCGCGATGCGCGCGACGGCATCGCCGCCATCGGTCGTGATCGCGACCTCGCGGAGCGCCTTCTGCGGTTTGAGCAGCGCGGCGACGTCGTTCATCACGTCGGCGACGCGCGCAGGTCCCGCGGCGATCGCGCCGCTTGCATCCGGTGACTCGGGCCGTGCGAAGTCGAGCAGGTCGCGCAAGATGCCGTGCACGCGCTCCGTCTCTTTGTGCATGCGCGCGAGATAATCCCCGGTCTCGTCCGCGCCCACGTCGCCCGCGATCATCAAGTCCTGCATGCCCAAGATCGCGGTGATCGGATTTCCGATCTCGTGCGCCATTCCCGCTGCGAGCCGTCCGACGCTCGCCATGCGCTCGCTCCGGACGACCTGCGTCTGCGCATCGGTGAGCTCGTCGACTTTTCTGCGCATGGCCTCTTCGTCCGCGATGAGGCGCGCCGTCATCGCCGACACGCTCTGCGAGAGCTCGACGAGCTCGCGCGCGCCCGCTTTCGGCGCTTCGATCTTTCGCGCGCCGTTCGCGACGCGATCCGTCGCGCGCGCGAGCGCTTCGACGGGCTGCACGATGAGACGCGTGAGCGCGACGTATACGAGGAACGCGAGCGCGAGCGCGAACGCCGTCATGTACAAGCCGAAGAGACGCACGAGCGGCGCCGCGTGGTCGGTGCTCTCGTCGACGTGCACGCGCGCGACGACGTGACCGACGTGCTCGGCGACTCCGTTCGTCGTCGTGCGATCGCCGACGCAGAGGACTTCGCTGTCGTCGTCGACGACGCAGATCGACTGCACGTTGTCCGCTTTCACGATGCGCTCGAGGTTGTTCTTGCACCACCCATCGGGCGTGCAATCGCGCGGCGAATACACGGCTTGTGAAGCGTCCACCGCCGCGGCGTGCGCGAGCGCTCGCGCCGCATCGACTTGCGCGCCATGCAACGCAACGCGCGTGAGGCTCGCGACTGCGAAGAACAGCGGCACGAACGCAAGCGCCATGAGCCCGCACACCGCGAGGACGATCTGAAGTCTCAGCCCGGAGCCGCGCATCAGACGCTCATCGAACGATGTTACGGCGTCTCGGAAAGGTAGTCGACGAGCAGCACCCAATTCGCGTCGCTCATTTTCACGCGGTTGTGATGCTTCGACAGCGCCTTCTCGAGCTGCGCGCGCGTGCGCTTGCCCGGCTCGACGCGCGTGTGACAGTTGCCGCACTGCGCGTGGTGGATCTCGGCGACCTCGGCGTATTTCGGCGGCGCGTGCTTCCAGCGATCGTCTCCGGCGCACGCGCACGAGAAGATCATCATCGCCATGATCGCCGCGCGCATCGCCATGCGGTTTACTTCGCGCGAACGCCGAACGCGAGCTCGACCGCGCGCGCCACGCCGCCGCCGCCGAGCGCGGTCGCGTCGAGCGTGTCGGTCGCTTCCGACTTCACGGCTTCGGGCGCGTGCCCCATCGCGAACGATCGACCGGCGACTTTGAGCATCGGAATATCGTTGATCCAATCGCCGACGGCGACGACCTCGTTCATCGGCACGTTGTAGTGGTCCGCGACGAAGCGCAGCGCGGTGCCTTTGTCGCCACCTGCCGCGCGCACGATCATGCCCCAACGATCGCCGGAGTTCTTCGCGGGGAACATCGCGACTTGCGCGTGCTCGCCGATGTCGCGCGCGATCGATTGCGCGGCTTCGTCGATCTGCGCGTGCTCGCCCACGGCGACCACCGCGGTGACGCCGTCGGAGTGCTCCCAAAACGGATGCTCGACTGTGCGGTTCGCGGCGACGAGCGACGTCGACCACGTGCTCACGTAACCGAGATACGAAACGCCGCTCGTGTCGTAGACGACTTGATCCTGCGCGAAGAGAAACGTCGCCGCGCGCGAGCGCTCCATCGCGTCGCGCAGCGCGCGTGCGCGATCGCCGGCGAGCGCGTGACAATGGAGCGTCTTGTGCGTCTTCGTCGAGACGATGTGGCTGCCATCGACGCACGCGACGGGCCCGCGAATCCCGAGCTGCTCGGCCGTCGGTCGCGTGCCCGAATAAAGCCGACCCGTCACGATCGTGACGTGCACGCCTTCGTCCATCAACGTCTTCAGCGCGCGGAGGTCACGCTCGTGCGGCACGCCGCTCGTGTCGAGGAGCGTGCCGTCGAGGTCGACCGCGCAAAGCCGATACTTCACTTCACGGATTCGGGTAGACCGAGACCTTCCGCTGGTCCTTCGTGCGGTACTCGTACTTCACGACGCCATCGACGAGCGCGAAGAGCGTGAAGTCTTTCGCGAGTCCCACGTTCTTGCCGGGAGCGATCGTGCTGCCGACTTGACGAACGAGGATGCTCCCCGCCGAACCCTTCTCGCCGCCGTAGACCTTGATGCCACGCCGCTGCGAGTTCGAGTCGCGCCCGTTGCGCGTGCTGCCTGCGCCTTTTTTGTGAGCCATGACGTCTAACCCTTGATCTCCGTGACCTGAACCGTCGTGAACGGTTGGCGATGCCCAGTCTTCCTGCGGTAGTTCTTGCGACGGCGGAACTTGAAGATGATCACCTTCTCGCCGCGCCCTTGCTCGAGGATCTTTCCTTCGACCTTCGCGCCCGAGACGATCGGCTTGCCGAGCTTGATCGCGTCTCCACCGACGAGAAGCACTTGATCGAAGCTGACCGCATCGCCGACGTTGCCCGGAAGCTTCTCGACGAAAATCTTGTCGCCCTTGGCGACCCGGTATTGCTTCCCACCCGTCTTGATGACCGCGTACATGCTGACTCCCTCTTTCCAAAAAGAGCTGCGAAGGCCAATGGCCTGGCAGCGGGGACGCGGGAGTATACGGATCGAAGGTCCCTTGTAAAGGATCGCGTTTGCTAGGCTGAGGGTATGGGCGGAAGGGTCGGTCTCCTTTTTGCGGGTTTTCTCGTGATTTCGTGCAGCGCCACGGATCCGGGGGTGGAAGGTTTGACCAGGGGGCAGTTCACCGACTCGGGCCTTTCGGGTGATGGCAGCATCATCGCCGCAGACGGTGGCAAGAAGGACGGCTCGGGCGATCGGGAAACCCGCAGGATTCCGGCTCGGATTCGACCGCGGCCACGACGGCGTTTACGGGCGCGGGCAACTACGCGAGCAATCAACCCGCGACCACAGCCGTGCAATTCCGCAACAACAACAACGTCGGCGTGACGCCGGGGCTCGGGCAGGATTGCCTCACCTGCCACAAGTATGGCGGCTCGGGCACCGAGTTTCACTTCGGCGGAACGGTCTGCCAAGACAAAGCCGGCACGATGCCGGCAGTCGACGAAGAGATCCGCGTCCTCGGCTCGGACAACGTCGGGTACAGCGCGCACAGCGACGCGAACGGGAACTACTGGTTCAAGAAGGGCGCGACGGGCATCGCGTTTCCCGCCATGAGCGGCGTTCGCGATGCCGCACGACCGTCCTCATGAGCGGCAACATCACGGTGGCGAATTGCAACGGCTGCCACGACAAGAACACCACGGACCCGCTTCACATCCCGTAGCCAAATTGCGGCTAGGCTCCGCCGCCTCCCATGGCCCACGGCTACCTCGCGCTCGTCCTCCACGCGCACCTGCCGTTCGTGCGCCATCCGGAGCACGCGCGGCACCTCGAGGAGCGCTGGCTCTACGAGGCGCTCATCGAGTGCTACCTGCCGCTGCTCGACTGCGTTCGATCGCCTGGAGCAAGACGGCGTTCCCGTTCGCGCTCACGATGAGCCTCACGCCGCCGCTCGCGGCGATGATGCAAGCGACCCGCTCCTCGAAAGCGCTTCGAGAGTCACCTGGAGCGCATCGAGAGCGCTCGCCGAGAACGAGATGAAGCGCGCTCTACGGCGACGAGAGCTTCGCGCCGATCGCGACGTTCTACCGCGACGAGCTCGCGCGCGTGCGCGAGGTGTGGGACCGGCACCACGGCGACGTGGTCGCGGGGCTCGTGCATCATTGGGACGCGGGGCAGCATCGAGCTCCTCACGTGCTCGGCGACGCACTGCTACTTGCCGGCGATGCTCCCGGCGCGCGAAGGCATTCGCGCCGCAGCTCGAGCTCGGCGTGCGCGGCTTCGAGGAGCTCACCGGCGCGGCGCCGCTCGGCATGTGGCTTCCAGAGTGCGCGTACCATCCGACTTCGACGCGGCGATCGCCGACGCCGGCATCCGCTTCACGATCGTCGACACGCACGGCATCACGCTCGCGCGCCCGCGCCCTCCGTTCGGCGTGCACGCGCCGATCGTCTCCCCGGCCGGCGTCGCGTTCTTCGGGCGCGACGCCGAGTCGAGCCGGCAGGTGTGGTCGCGCGAGGAGGGATATCCCGGGCGACGCGTACTACCGCGATTTCTATCGCGACATCGGCTTCGACCTGCCCGAAGAGCGAGCTTCACGGCGAGGTCGGCGGCGACGGCGCGCGCCTGATGACGGGCATCAAGTACTACCGCATCACCGGCAAAACGGTGCACAAGCAGCCGTACCAGCCCGGCGTCGCGCGCGACAGCGCGTGGGAGCACGCGGGCAACTTCGTCTTCAACCGCGCGATGCAGATGAGAGCATCTCGCCGGGAAGACGCCGGCGCAGCCCATCGTCGTCGCGCCGTACGACGCCGAGCTCTACGGACATTGGTGGTTCGAGGGGCCGATGTTCCTCGAGGCGGTGTTTCGCCGCCCCGCGACGAGCGGCGACGTCGAGGCCATCACGCTGCGCGGCTACCTCGAGCGCCACCCGGTCGCGACGTCGCGACGCCGAGCGCGTCGTCGTGGGGCGCGGGCGGTTACGGCGAGGTGTGGGTCGGCCCCGAAGCGCGCGTGGTCGTGGCGACACGTGCACCACGCGACTCGCTACGCGGCTGGCTCGTGAAGAGCTACAGGAGCGCGACGGGCGCGCGCGGCCGCGCGCTCGATCAGGCGTTCCGCGAGCTCTTGCTCCTGCAATCGAGCGACTGGAACTTCATCCTGCAAACGGGCACGTCGAGCGGTTACGCCGATGCGCGCATTCGCAAGCACACGTGCATCGGCTGCGGCACCTCGGGCACCTCGTCGAGACGGGGAAATCGAAGGCGACGACGCGACGTGGCTCGACGACGTGTGCGCGCGCGACAACTTCTTCGCGAGCCTCGAAGGCGACACGTTGCGCGCCGTTCTCGACTGAGCGAGCATCGGACGCGATCGTGATCTTCGAAGGCACCTACACCGCAGTCGTCACGCCGTTCACCTCCTCCCTTGCGATCGACTGGAGCGCGTTCGAGCGCATCCTCGAAGATCAGATCGCGGGCGGCGTCACCGGGATCGTTCCGTGCGGAACGACTGGCGAGAGCCCGACGCTGTCCCATGACGAGCAGCGCGAAGTGATCGCTCGCACGGTGCGCGTCGTGAAAGGACGCGCGCGCGTGATCGCGGGCGCTGGCTCGCCCGGCACCGAGCACGTCGTCGCGCAAGTGAAGCAGGGCGAGGCGGCGGGCGCGGACGCGGTGATGGTCGTCGTGCCGTACTACAACAAACCGACGCAAGACGGGCTCGTGCGTCACTACGTCGCCGCCGCGAAAGCGGTGAAGTGTCCGATCGTCGTCTACAACATCCCCGGTCGAAGCGTCGTCGACCTCGGCGTCGACGCGATGGCGAAGATCCTCGGCGCCGCGCCGAACGTCGTCGCGACGAAAGAAGCGACGGGCAACGTCGTTCGCGCGCAGCAGCTCGCCGCGCGCTTCGGCGATCGACTCGCGATCCTCTCCGGCGACGATGCGCTCACTCTTCCGATGATCGCGGTGGGCGCGCGCGGCGTGATCAGCGTCGCGTCGAACGCTCTCCCCGCGCAAGTGACGCGCGCGACGCAGCTCGCGCTGGACGGGAAAATGCCCGAAGCGCGCGCCGCGCATCTTCGGATGCTTCCGTTCTACGAAGCGCTCTTCATCGAGCCGGGCGTCGCGTCCGCGAAGGCGCTCCTCGCGCACCGCGGGCTCTGCGAGAACGTGCTGCGCGATCCGATGACGCCGCTCGGCGACGCCGCGCGCAAAACGCTCTTCGCGACCTACGAGGCTCTGGTCGAGGCGCGCAAGTGACGCGCATCGCCGTGCTCGGCGCGCGCGGGCGGATGGGCCACGCGATCGCGCGCCTCGCGCCGGATCACGGCGCGGAGGTCGTCCTCTCGATCGACGCGGGCGAAGGCGAGCTCGCGTCGCTCGCGAAATCGGGCGCCGAAGTGCTCGTCGATTTTTCCGCCGCGCCCGTCGTCGCCGTTGCGGCGCGCGCGTGTGCGGCGGCGAACGTCGCGCTCGTGAGCGGCACGACGGGCCTCGATGACGCCGCGAAGCTTGCGATCGACGATGCGTCGAAAAAGGTCGCCGTGCTCTGGGAGCCGAACATGAGCGTCGGCGTGATGGTGCTCGGAGAGATCGTCCGGCAGGCGATCGCAATGCTCGGCGACGGCTTCGACGTGGAGATCGTCGAGACGCACCACAAGATGAAAGTCGACGCGCCGAGCGGAACGGCGACGCGCCTCGCGGAGATCGCGCGCGAAGCGCGCAAAGGTCCCATCGTGACGGGCCGCTCCGGGAAACCCGGCGCGCGCACCGCGGACGAAGTCGGCGTGCTCGCAGTGCGCGGCGGCGACGTCTTCGGCGATCACGTCGTGCATCTCCTCGGAACGGGCGAGCGCCTCGAGCTCACGCACCGCGCGACGAGCCGCGATGTGTTCGCCATCGGCGCGCTCCGCGCCGCCGCCGCGATCGCGGGAAAACCCGCCGGCCGCTACGCGCTGCGCGATCTGATCAGAACGTGAGGAGCGCGGAGACGCCGGCGCCGTTCGGTCCGAACGTCGGCAGGATGCGCAAACCCGCTTGCGGCGGCGCACCCGACTCTGCCGACGGTTTGTCCATCACGACGAGGATGACGCCGACGACGGCGAGGCCGACGGCAGCGCCGCCGAGCCCCCACGCGAGCGAGCCTTCCGTGTTCGCCGAGCTTCGCGCTTTGCACGCGCTCGCCCATGACGTCCCGTTCACGGGTCCGAGGTCGATGTTTGCGCTGCAGATCGCCGTCTTGTCCGTGCTGATGCCGTTGCGATAGTCGTTGAACTTCCCCGCGTCGCCCGCGAAGAGCCCGCCGACGATGCCGGCCGCGATCGCAGATGCACCCGCGACGCCGAGCGTGATGAACCCGATCGTCTTCTTGATGTGCGATGGACCCGAGGGAGTCGTTGGCGTGACGACGACGGCCGACGCTTTCAGATCGAACGTGATCTCGCTCGACACGTTGACGACGACGCTCACGGTTTGCGGTGTCGTGGCCATCCCCGGCGCTTGAATGTCGACCGTGTGCGAGCCCGAGCCGAGCTGCACGCTCGCTTGCCCGTTCACGAGCTGCCCCATCGGCTTGCCGTCGACGACGACGGTGCCCGTCTGCGATCCGTTGGCATGCACGACGACGGTGCCTTGCGTCGACTGCCCCGTGAGCCTCTCGTAGAGCTGCGTCGAGATGCGCTTCAGCGCGTCGTCGTTCTGGTCCTTCAAGTTGTCGCTGTAGGTTTCCTTCGCGACTTGCTCCGGCTTGCCGCGCGTCCACAAGTGCACCTCGGCGACGACTTGGCGCGCGACGGTCGCCTTGGTGACGGTTCCCCAAAAGTAGCGATCCGTCTTCAGCTGATCGCCGATGCGTTGCAGACACGCCGAGTCCGGACGCGACGGGCAGCGCAACGCGGGAAGGAGCGTCGAGAGCGATTGGTTCGACTCTGCGATTTGCCACGTCGCCGCGGAACGGACGCGCTGGCGCAGCGCAGCGGTGAGCGCATCGGCTTGATCTTCGCTCGCGTCGTCCGAGTCGAGCGCGATGACGTGCACGAGCACGGGCTTCTGCGCGAACGCCGCGCGAGGCAGCGCGAGCACGACGAGCGTGATCACCACGGACCAGACCTTCGTCCACGAGAGCATGAGCCGAGGGTACCATGCTAAACGGACGCGATGCGCATTTCTGGCGGGGTTCATCGCTCGCGGCTGCTCGCGTCGCCGCGCGGACAGGCCACGCGTCCGACCTCCGATCGCGTGCGCGAAGCGCTCTTTTCGATGCTCGATTCGCGCGGCGCAATCGCGAATGCGCGCGTGCTCGATTGCTTCGCGGGGACGGGCGCGCTCGGGCTCGAGGCGCTCTCGCGTGGAGCATCGTTCGCGACGTTCGTCGAATCCGATCGGCGCGCGCTCGAGGCGCTCGGACGAAACATCGACACGCTCCGCGAACGGCCGCGCTCGCGCGTGATGCCGATGACCGCCATGCGCGCCCTCGAAGCGCTCGCGAACGACAAGGTGACGCTCGCGTTCTTCGATCCGCCTTACGCGGATGTCGCGAAGGGAAACATCGCGAAGCTCTTCGACGTGCTCGTCGCGAAGAACGTTCTCGCGGACGGTGCGACAGTCGTGCTCGAGCACGCGACGCGCGACGCAACCGTGGCTGAGCAAAAGGATGGCCGAAACCCGCGTCTTTCCGCGATCGAAAGCCGCACGTACGGCGACACCACGCTCACCTTGTTTGCTTACGGCGTCGTGTATACTCCCGCCACTCCATGAGCTCCGTCCCGCCGTCGCAATCGGGCGTGCCGCAAAGCGGCAACAACAAGATGTACATCGTGCTCGCGCTCGTGCTCCTTCTCGGCATCGGCGGCATCATCGCTTGGAAGCTCTCGAGTGGTGCAGGTGCAGCTCCGAAACCCGGACCGACGACGAGCGTCGCGACGATCGCATCGTCCGCGCCGACCAACCCGCTGATCGACGACATCCCTCCGCCTCCACCGGTGATCGAAGCGGGTCCCGCGCCCACGGTCGTCTACTCGGGCGGCGGCGGCGATCCGTGCTCGTACAACGTGTGCAACGGAAACGTCGCGACCGGCAGCGACACCGAGCGCGGTTTGCAGATGCTCGCGCGGCAGACGCGCCGCAAGTGCTACGACCCCGCGCTCGGAAACGATCCGACGCTCAAGGGCCACGTGAAGGTGCACATGAAGATCGCATCGAACGGACAAATCTGTTCGGCGGCGGTCGCGAGCAACGACATGGGCAACTCGTCCGTCGGCGACTGCGCGGCGCGCATGCTCCAAGCGTCCGGTCACGTTCCGCCGCCGAAGGGTGGTTGCGTGAACCTCGACTTCCCTCTCAACTACGTACCGATGGGCGAGCACTGACATGAAGCGCGTCGTCGTCGTTGCTCTCGCGCTTCTCGCCCTGGCATGCGCGGTCGCGTGCGTGACGGGCACGACGCCCGATTGCTCGACGCCTGCCAGCGGATGTTTCCCCGGCGGAAATCCGCAAGACGGCGGCAGCGACGCGAATGACGCCAACGATGATGCGAGCGATGCGAGCGACGGTGGCCAAACGGACGCGTCTGATGCAAGCTCGATAACGGACAGCCCTTCGGACGGCTGACCGCGGGAGTCCCGTGCCCGACGACAAGACGAAACCGCCCTCGACGCCTCGGCCGCGTTCACCTTCGGACGGGCCGGGACCGATCACGCCATCGCCGAAGACGGTGACACCGGTGCCGCCGAGCACGTTTCCGGTTCGCCGCATCACGCAGCGCATGCAGATCCCCGCGTCGGTGCGGCAGCCAGGGCCGCCGTCGACCGTTCGTCAACCACCGGGCAATCCGGCGCTCCGTCGATCGCAGCCGCTCATGCATCTCTCGCCGGGCGACTACGATCTCGTGAACGCCGCGCGACGCATCCTCGAAGGCTCGCTGTCGATCGTTCCGGGCGAGCGCGCTCTCGTCATCGTCGATCGCGCGCGCGTCGATCTCGTGCCGCCGCTCGCAGAGATCGCGAAGCTCTCGGGCGCGAAATGCGAAGTGCTCGTCCTCGAGGACATGGGCGCTCGTCCGCTTCGCGATCTGTCGCCGCCGATCGAAGAAGCGCTCTCGCGCGCGCAAGCGACGGTGTTCCTCGTCGGGTTCGTCGAGGGCGAGCAACCGATGCGCCTGCAACTCCTCGAGCGCGTGCGCGAGCTCGGATTGCGCCACGCGCACATGGTCGGCGTCACGCGCTCGGCGATGCTCGCGGGATTTTCCGTGGATCCTACACGCATTCTCGATGCGACCCGCGCGGTGCGCATGCGCCTGCGTCCGAGCTCCGTCTTGCGCGCGCGCTCGCACACGGGCACCGACCTCACCGTGAAGCTCAACCCCGCGCACAGATGGGCGGAGCACGTCGGCGTGATTCGTCCGGGCCGCTGGGAGAATCTTCCGTCAGGCGAGCTGATGACGGCGCCCGAGCACGTCGACGGCGTCTTCGTGTGCGATGCGAGCCTCGGTGGTCCGTTCGGCGCGCAAGCCGGCTTGCTCGCGCGCACGCCGCTGCGCATCGAGGTCGAAGACAGCGCGGTGAAGCACGTGTCGTGCAACGACTCGAACGTGCAGCGCGGGATCGAGGCGTTCATCGCGCAAGACCGTTACGCGGGTCGCGTCGGCACGGTGATCCTCGGGACCAACGTGGGCCTCTTGCATCCGATCGGCGAGCTCGTCTGCGATCAGAACTTGCCCGGGCTCCACATGAGCCTCGGCTCGACGTTCCCCGACGCGACCGGCGCCGCGCCAACGACGGCCGCGCAGCTCTCGCTCACGTCGTCGGGCGGTGACGTCGACCTCGACGGTGCGCCGCTGCTCCGCGCCGGCCGTTACATGGTGTGAGCCATGTCCGATCTCTTCGGCGTGCTCCTCACCGTCGCATACGACGGCGGGCAGTTCTCGGGTTGGGCGATGCAAGAGGGGACTCGCACCGTGCAAGGCGTGCTCACCGAAGCGATCGCGAAGATGGATCCCAACGCGAGCGCGCTCCGCGCCGCGAGCCGCACGGACGCGGGCGTTCACGCCGCCGAGCAGAGGGTCGCGTTCGATGCGTCGCGCGCGATCGAGAGCCGCGGCTGGGTGCTCGGTCTCGCCGCCGCGCTCCCCGACGACGTCGCCGTGCGCGTCGCGCAAAAGGTCCCCGCGGGTTTCGACCCGCGCGTCGAGTCGCGCGGAAAGCGCTATCGTTATCGCGTGCTCCTCGATCCCGTGCGCGATCCGCTGATGCGCGGCCAAGCGTGGCGCGTCGGCTACTCGCTGGATCTCGAGAAGCTCGCGCGCGAGGCCGCGCGCGCCGAGGGCACCCACGACTTTCGCGCGTTCCGCTCCGCGCACGACAAGCGAAAGATCACGACGCGCACGCTGTCGCGCGTCTCGATCGAGAAGGAAAGCGCGCGCGTGATCGGCATCGTCGTCGAAGGAACGGCGTTCATGCACAACATGGTGCGCATCATCGCGGGGACGCTCGTCGACGTCGCGCGCGGTCAGCTCGAGGAAGGCGCGATCACGCGCGCGATCGAGAGCGGCGCGCGCGACGATCTCGGGACGACCGCGCCCTCGCATGGTCTCACGCTCGAGCACGTCGATGTCGGCATCGCACGTTCGGAGGGTGAACCATGGCCGCGGTGAGCGTTCCGCACGGCTTGAGCGTTCGCGCGCCGCGGCCCGGCGACGGCGCCGCGGTCGTCGGCGCTCTGGCGCGAGCTGTGGGACGTGCACGAAGGTTGGGGCGGCTATCCCGGCGCGAAGGACGACCTCACGTACGCGCGCGTGCAGTCGCGCATCGAGCACGAGGCGCGCGCGCGGCAAGGCGAGCGTCGCGCTCGGACGGCACGTGCACCTCGTCGCGTCGATCGATGGACGACGTCGTCGGACAAGTCGAGGGATGGATCGATCGCCACGGAGTCGATCCGTCGACGCCGACGACGTGCGAGGTGCGCTCGCTCATCGTGTCGGAGCGCGCGCGGAAATGCGGCGCGGGCGCGGCGCTGCTCGACGCGCTCGGTCGCGCCGCGGTGCTCGTCGCGGGCGGGCCCACGGTGCTCGCGGCGGAAGTGCTCGAGCCGAATCCCGCGCACGCGTTCTACGCGAAGTGCGGCTACGTTCCCGTCTCTTTCAACTTGCGCAAGAGCACGCAAGCGCCGAGCGTGACCGTGCGCGAGACGCGCGCCTCGCCGCAGCCGCGCGACGCGCTCGCGATCGCGATGCTCGAAGCGGCGCTCGCGCATCGGCGCAAGCGTTTGGGCGACGCGCGCTTCGATCCGCCGCGCGCGGTCGACGCGGCGTGGCTCGGCGCGATCGCGGCGCATCTCGCAGAGCGGCGCCGACACATGCCCGTCGAGATCGTCGCGCTCGATCCAGCGGGCGCGGTGCGCGCATCCGCGACGCTCGTCGTCATGACGCTCGACCCGCCATTTTTGCCCGTGCGACGCGCGGCGCTCGGCGCGCTTCAGCGTCGACCCCGCGCTCGATCCCGCGCCGCTCACGTGCCGCGCTCGTCGATCCTCGGCGTGACGGATCGCGGCGCGTCGGCGGCGCAGCGGCGATCGAGCTCGACCGATCTCACGGTCCGCCCGGCATCCCGCTTCACGAAGCTGCGCTCACGCGGCGCGCGCCCCTGGTCGCGCGTCGTGACGCGCCTGCCGGCTGACGCTCGGGCCGCCGCGTGACGTCATCCTTGAGGTGAATGCCTGTCCGGCGCGGCGCGCTGTTGACGTCCATCCGTTGCGGTGAACGAAGCTCTCGCCTTTCTCGGTGCCACGAATGCTTCTGCTTCTCCGTTCTCGTGGCCTCGCGCTCGTCGTCTCGCTTCGCACCCGCCTGCCGTCCCTCGCGTCGAGCAGACCGGCCGCGCAGCACCCCCGTGCAGACCGCCAGCGCGCAATCCAGGCCGTCGCAGCGCGAGGCGCGGCGAGCTGCTCCGACGCGTTCGTCGAGCGTCGCCGAGCAGGTCAGCCCGAGCGTCGTGCAGATCGACGTCACGCGCGCGCGACGAGAACGCCGATCAGATGCTCGCGCTTGCTGGGCGCAGAGCCGGCGACTCGCCCGATCGCGCGCGGCATCGGCTCCGGCGTCATCTTCACGCCGGACGGCGCGATCCTCACGAACAACCACGTCGTCGACGACGCGCTCACGATCAACGTGCACCTTCGCGACGGGCGGTTCCTTCCCGCGCGCCTCGTCGGGCGCGATCCCGCGACGGATCTCGCGGTGATCAAAGTCGACGCGAACGGGCTCGTCGCCGCGAAGTTCGCCGACTCCGACGCCGCGCGCGTCGGCGAGTGGGTCGTCGCGATCGGCTCGCCGTTCGGCCTCGGCTACACCGTGACGACGGGCGTGCTCAGCGCGAAAGGGCGCGGCGGCCTCGGCATGAACGCGATCGAGGACTATTTGCAGACCGACGCGAGCATCAACCCGGGCAACTCCGGCGGACCGCTCTGCGATCTCGACGGGCGCGTCCTCGGCATCAACACGATGATCGTCGGCCGCGGCAGCGGCATCGGCTTCGCGGTCCCGTCGAACATGGCGCGCCGCGTGGCGGATCAGATCCTGAAGACGGGCCACGTCGAGCGCGCGTGGATCGGCGTCGGCATCCAGGACCTCACGCCCGAGCTCGCGTCGGCGATGAAAGTCGACCCGCGCGCGGGCGCGCTCGTGAACTTCGTCGCACCGAACACGGCCCGCGCGCGAACGCGCAACCTCAAGCCGGGCGACGTGATCGCGAGCGTCGGCGGCAAGCCCGTGCACGACAGCCACGAGCTCATTCGCGAGGTGCTCGCGCACGACGTCGGGTCAAAACGTGAACCTCGAAGTGATTCGCGAGGGCAAGCACTACGGCACGGCGTCACGCTCGCGGCGCGACCGGCGGAGAATGTTGCAGCCGCCGCCCGTGCAACAACAGAACGTTCCTCAGGGCGGGCTCGGCCTCACGTTCGCGACATCACGCCGGAGCAAGCGCGCTCGATCGGTTTGACGGCGAAGCCGATCGCGATCGTCGCGACCGTGATCCCTGGCTCGAGCGCGGATCGCGCGGGAATCAAGGCGAACGACATCATCGTCGAGGCGGACGGCGTCGCCGATCCGAGCACGGCGCAAGTGCAGCAAGCCGCGCAAGACGGCGTCGTCGTGGTGCGTGTGAAGCGCGAGGACAGCGTCTTCTACACGGCTCTCCGCCGCTGAGCCGACTCACAAGTCGACGTCGAACAGCGTGCACGTCGTTTCGTTGCTGCTCATCGCCTTGCGCCAACCGAGCGCGATGCGCTTGCGGCGCACCGAGAGCATCATGTGACGCGCTTTGCTCGTCGTCGCGCGCTGAGGATCCTCGATGAGCGGCGTGACCTCGAGCGATCGCTCGTGCTCGTGCCAAAGCGCGACGCGCACGCCGTCGCGCACGATGATGTCGTCGGCGCCGAAGCGCGCCGCCTGCGGAATTCCCCATGGCTCGCGATGCACGAGCGACCGCACGCCGGGCGCGTCGTTTGTCGCATCGATGTTCTCGGGCTCGCGCGTCTTCAGATAATCGACGTCCCACTTCGCGCGCGCGCGCGACGACAGCTGCTGAACGCGCTCCCATCGAAGCGTCCCCTCCGCCTTCAGCGCCTTGGCATCGAGCGCCTTGCGGCCTTTGGCGTTGCCGCTCTCGATCGCGCGAGTGTCGACGCGCCACGCCCACGTGTCGTCGCCGATCGCCCATACGCCCGACTCGCCGCACACGACTTGCTCGCCCGCGACGCTCGCGTGGCCGCGCGACTCGAGCGTCTTCGCGTCGAGCCACACGAGGCCTCCATCGTCGCGCGCGTCCCCGAACAGCACGAAGAGCCTGTCGCGATCGACGGCGAGAGAAAATCGACGTGCTCGTCGCGTCGAATTCGCGGCGCTGAAACCCACCCGAGATGTCGAGCACGCCCACGGCATTCTCATAGGCGTCGCTCCTCGTCGAGCTGCGGATGAACAGTCGCGTGCCGTCGGTCGCGAACGCCATGACACGCGCGATCGAACCGCCGAGCGCATGCGAGAAGTATCCCCACTTCGGCATCTTCGCTTCAGCGAGCTTGCGACCCTCGGGCCACGCATAGATGGCGATGTGCGCGGCCTGATCGTTGCCGCTCCATTCACCGTGCAGCGCCGCGAGCTTCGTTCCGTCTTCGGACCACTCGAAATACTCGCCGGTTGCACCCGCGAGATCGGCGAGCGCTTTGCGCTCCGTGCCTCCATCGAAGAACGCGAGGCTCTCGCGCATCGCGACGGCGAGCGTCGCACCATCCGGCGAGAGTGCGGAATCCGTCGCGCTCTTCACGACGACTTGGCTCGTCGCCTTGACGCTCGCGTGGAGCTCGAACGGAACCTTGATGCCCTTCATTCGTCGTCCTCCGCGGTCCACTCCATGGCGAAATCGTTCGGCGCTCTCACGGGTTTTCGCGCGACGGGCGTGGACTCGCTCGCGTCGAATTTCAAACCGCGCTTCTCGAAGAATACGAGCCACTCGCGAAACTTCTTCTCTTCGCCCGCGAAGAGCGCCTTGCCCGCGAGCGACACGTAGAGCTCGCGGTAGTGTCGCGGCACGCCATCGCCGCGCTTCGCCGGGCCCTTCGCGCGCTCGGAAATGTCGTCGACGAGCTTCGCGAACGCCTCCAGCCCGCCGGGCGCGGCGAGCTTCTCGCGAAGCCCGTGCTTCTCGTACGCGAGCTGCAGATTCGTTTGTCCGTTCTGACCTTGTCCATCGACCGCGCGAAACGCGAGGAGCCTCATCGTCTCGTCTCGCAGACCATGACGCGCGAGCAGCTCTTCGATGAGCGCCTCGTGAAACGTCTCGTGGTCCATGTCCGTGCCCCACATGCTCTCGATGAACAGCTCGATGAAGCGCGGGTCGCGGAGAGCGAGCGGAACGTACGCGAAGCATCCCGCGGGGCGCATGTCCGAGTGACCGAGGTCGGTCTCGAGCTTCAAACCGTGCTTGCGGCTGTTCACGTTGCGCGCATACGCGGCCATCGCGTCGTGGAGCGCCGGGTGCGTCGCGCATCGCGCGAAGAACGCTCGCTCGCGCAAGAACGTCCGCTTCGGCGTGTGGAACGTCGTCGTGAGGTAGAACGCTTTACGGACGAGCTTGCGGAGATCGCGCGTCGCGAGCACGAGCCCGTCGAGAGCCTCGGACAGCGCTTCTTCGGAGTGGCTGTCGGCGAGCGCGACGCGCAGGCGCACCGTTTCGACGTCGGGGCGCGACACGGAGACTTTCGACGCCATCGTGAAATCCTATGCTACGCGTATCGCGTGAAAATTCTCGTCACGGGTGCCAGCGGGTTTTTGGGGGGCTGGGTTTGCGAGCTACTGTCGAAGCGCGGTGACTCGGTGCGCGCGCTCGTGCGGCGCACGTCGAACACGAAGCACTTGCGCACGCTCGCGCGCGTCGAGCTCGCCGAAGGAAGCGTCGAGGACGCGGGCTCGGTGAACGACGCCGCGAAGGACGTCACCGCGATCATCCACTGCGCGGGCCTCGTGAAAGCGCGCAACGACAGCGAGCTCGAGCGCGTCAACGTCGAGGGCACGCGCATCGTGATCGACGCCGCGAAGAAGCACGGCGTGAAGCGCTTCGTTCACGTGTCGTCGCTCGAAGCGAGCGGGCCGTCGCGCGACGGCTCGCCGGTCGCGCTCGATCAAGAGCGCCCGTGCACCGCGTATGGCCGCTCGAAGCTCGCCGGAGAAAAAGCGGCGCTCGCGGCGAAGGACATGCTCCACGTCGTCGTCCTCAGGCCGGGCGCAATCTACGGACCGCGCGACGCCGAGATCCTCGACGCCTTCAAGAGCGTGAAGCGCGGTCTCATGCCGACGGTCGCGGGAGGTCGCGCGCTCGGCTCGTTCGTGTGGGGCCCCGATTGCGCAGCGGTGTGCATTCGCGCGACCGAAACGGATGTGCCGAGCGGAAGCGTCTACTTCGTGGACGACGGGGGACCTGCCGTCACGCAGCGCGAGTTCCTCGAGATGGTCGAGGACGCGCTCGGTCGCCGCGCGCTCGTCCGCGTGAGCTTGCCGAAGGGCGTCCTCAAGACGGTCGCGCTCGGCGTCGAGGCGTACGGCAAAGCATCGGGCAAAGCGGTGATGCTCACGCGCGAAAAAGCCGAGATGCTGCTCCAGCATTTCGTCTGCGATTCGTCGGCGGCGCAACGCGATCTCGGCTGGAAGCCCGAAGTGAAGCTCGGCGACGGCGTCCGCCGCGCCGCGACCTGGTACCGCGAAAACGGTTGGCTCTAGTGGCGAAAAACCCCGAGGGGGATTAGATCGTCACTTCCCCCCGACCATGATCACTTGGGCACTCAAGAAAGTCCTCGGTACGAGCCACGACCGCGAGGTGAAGCGCCTCCTGCCGAAGGTCGCCGCAATCAACGACCTCGAGCCCAAGATGAAGAAGCTCTCCGACGAGAGCTTCGGGCGAGCACCGATCGAGTTCAAAGAGAGGATCGACAACGGCGCGAAGATCGACGACGTCCTCATCGAAGCTTTCGCCATGTGTCGTGAAGCGAGCCTGCGCTCGCTGAAGATGCGCCACTACGACGTGCAGCTCATCGGCGGCATGGTGCTGAACAAGGGTTGCATCGCCGAGATGAAGACCGGCGAGGGCAAGACGCTCGTCGCGACGCTCGCCGCGTACTTGAACGCGCTCGAAGGCAAAGGCGTCCACATCGTCACGGTGAACGACTACCTCGCGCGCCGCGACTGGAGTGGATGGGTCGGCTCTACGGGTTCCTCGGTCTGAAGACCGGCGTCGTCGTCCACTCGCAAGGCGATCGCGAGAAGCGCGACGCGTACCAAGCGGACATCACGTACGGCCAAAACAACGAGTTCGGCTTCGACTACTTGCGCGACAACATGCGCTTCAGCGCGCTCGAGTGGAAGCAAAGCGCCATTGCATTATGCAATCGTCGACGAGGTCGACTCGATCTTGATCGACGAGGCGCGCACGCCGCTCATCATCAGCGGGCCAAGCCGAGACGTCGAGCCACAAGTACCGCTCGATCAACGAGTGCATCCCGAAGCTCCGCAAAGACGAGCACTACATCGTCGACGAGAAGAACCACTCGGTCACGCTCACCGACGACGGCGTCGACAGCTCTCAGAAGCTGATGGGCATCAAGAACCTCTACGACCCCGTCAACCTCGAGTCGCTCCACATTCTCAATCAGTGTCTTCGCGCGCACACGCTCTATCAGCGCGACGTGAACTATCTCGTCACCGACGACGGCAAGGTCCTCATCATCGACGAGTTCACCGGCCGCGTTCTCCCGGGTCGCCGCTGGAGCGACGGACTTCACCAAGCCGTCGAAGCCAAAGAAGGCGTCCCATCCAAGAAGAGACGCGGACGATGGCGACGATCACGTTCCAGAATCTCTTCCGCATCTACAAGAAGCTCTCGGGCATGACCGGCACCGCCGACACCGAGGCCGCCGAGTTCCACGCGACGTACAAGCTCTCGGTCGTGCAGATCCCGACGAACAAACCCGTCGTGCGAAAAGACGGCGACGACCTCGTCTACAAAACGGAGCGCGAGAAGTTCACCGCGGTCATCAAAGAAATTCTCGAGTTCCACGAGCGCGGCCAACCTGTGCTCGTCGGCACGACGAGCGTCGAGAAGTCGACGGCCATCGCGCGCATCTTGAAGAAGCGCGCGGTGCCGCATGCCGTGCTCAACGCGAAGCACCACGAGAAGGAAGCGTTCGTCATCGCGCAGGCGGGTCGCAAAGGCGCCATCACCGTCTCGACGAACATGGCCGGTCGCGGCACCGACATCATCCTCGGCGGAAACCCCGAGATGCTCGCGAAGCTCGACTTCAAAGAGAAGGGCAAAGACGAGCTCGCCGAGCCCGAAGAGTTCGAGAAGGTCGTCGAGAAGTACGCGGCGGCTTGCAAGAAAGAGGGCGACGAAGTGCGCGAGGCCGGGCGGCCTCCACATTTTGGGAACCGAGCGCCACGAGTCACGCCGCATCGACAACCAGCTCCGCGGGCGCGCGGGTCGCCAAGGCGATCCGGGCACGAGCCGCTTCTATCTCTCGCTCGAAGACGACTTGATGCGCATCTTCGCGGGCGATCGCGTGAAGGGCCTGATGGAGCGCATGGGCCTCCCCGACGACGAGCCCATCGAGCACCCGTGGGTCACGCGATCGATCGGCGACGCGCAGAGCAAAGTCGAAGCGCGCAACTTCGACATTCGAAAAAATTTGCTCGAGTACGACGACGTGATGAACGAGCAGCGCAAGACGGTCTACAAAATCCGCCAGCAGCTGCTCCTCGGAATCTACAAACCGGAGATCATCGACGACGACGGCAAGCCCACCGGCAAGATGCGCGACATCAAAATGCTCCCGCGTCTTCAGGACGAGGTGAAGCAAGCCATCACCGACATGATCCTCCACTACGGCACCGAGATGCCCGCGACCGGCGCCGACGGTCAGCCGCAAGAAGCGCCGAAGCGTCCCGAGAAGCTCGACGACGTGAAGGAGCTCTTCTCGCTCGATTCACTCCGCAACGACGTCTACCAATTCTACGGCTACCGCATCGACTTCAAGCCGAGCGACGCGAAGAAACCGAAGAAGGTCTTCGCGCGCCTGATCGAAGAAATTCCGCAGAGCCTCACCGAGCAGCGCGAGCGCATGTTCGATCTCGTCGACAGCATCATCTCGGCGATGGTCGAAGAGTGCTGCCCGCCGAAGAAGCCGCCGGAGGATTGGGACAGCAAGGGCCTGCGCGCGGGCTTCCTCGATCACTTCGGGAAGAAACCCGAGAAGTTCGATCACATCCAAGTCGCCGAGGATTTCGCGCACGAGCTCTACAAGCAAGCCGAGAAGGCGATGCTCGCGAAGGAAGAGGAGCTCGGCACCGAGCTCTTCTTGCGCGTGTTCCGTCACTATTACTTGGAAGAGATCGATCGCTCGTGGGTCGAGCACCTCACGAACATGGAGCACCTCCGTGATGGCATCGGTCTCCGCGGGTACGGCCAGCGCGATCCGAAGCAGGAGTACAAGAAAGAGGGCTACGACATTTTCGTCGACATGATGGCGACGGTGTCGAGCAACGTCGGAACGAAGGTCGCGAAGGTCCAAGTCCGCAAAGAGACGGACGTGGCGCAGCTCGAAGCCGCGGACGCCGCGCGCCACGCGGAGCGCGAGCAGCAGATGATCATGCGCCACGGCGGCGAAGTGGATCCGGGCGCGGACCAAGACGAAGCTCCGCAAGCCGCGCCGCAGGGCACGGCGAGCGTGCGCCCGCAGCGCGTCGTTCAACAACCGCAGCGACGCGAGTCACCGAAGATCGGAAGAAACGATCCGTGTCCGTGCGGGAGTGGGCTCAAGTTCAAGAAGTGTCACGGGGCGGCTCTCGAGGATGAGGCGGAGCCGGACGCGGCGGACGACGCGAACGCGTAGGTTTTTCTTTTCTCCCCCCGCCAACATGCTCGGCTCCAAAGCGAGCCTGCGCGTGTTGGCGGGGAGCTACTTCCAATCAAACGAAACGCTCTGCGCGCCAAGACTGGTCGCGAGCTCGTGCAACACCTTCTCTGCCTGCTTCTTCGCGCGGTCTTTCGCTTCCGTCGTGTCCGCTTGCTTCTTGATGGTGTCTTGCGCTTCCTGGCGCGCCTTCGACTCGAGCTGCTCGTTGCGCTTGCCGAGCATGCTCGTCTCGCGGTGGTAGACGTACGTCGCCTTCTCGTCGAGGCGCGACGAGAAGACCTCGGGTGGTGGGAGCGTGAAGTGCGCGGCGTGCGTTTTTTCGTCCATCGAGACGTCGCCGTCTTTAATCTTCGCGAGGTCGACGCCGAGCGTCACGTCGCCGACCGCGACGAGCAGCACGTTGTCCGTGCCTTCGACGAGACCAAAGAACCGACTCTGCGTGTCCGTGAGGTCGATGACCTTCTCGACGTGCATCTCGCTCGTCTCGAGTCGCGAAGATCGCGCGTCGCCAGCAGCAGCGTGTTCGACGGCTTCGCGTGGAGCTCGCCCACGTCATCCGTTTTCCGCGTGAGGAGCATCACCGCAATGCCGAGGGCCGCGCCGCAGACGGCGGCGAGCACGACCAGCAAGATCCCGCGATCGCGCGGTCGCGGCGTAATCGGCGTCATGGGCCCTTCACGTGACGGGAGGTCGCTCACGGCCTTGAGCATAGCGTTTAGGGAGAATAGAGTTCGTGCCATGATCAAGCACCTCCTCGGCATTGCCTCTGCCGTGCTCATCGCTGCCGCGCCGTGCGTCGGTTGTGGTGGTCCTGAAGGAAAGTCCGCGAACGTCGTCGCCGGCGACATGCCCGCGAGCGAGTCGTGGGCAGGCGTCTACTTTCATCCCGTCTACGGAAACCTCCACCTCGTCGAGCAAGACAACAACGTCATCGGCAAGTGGCAGCGCACCGACAAGAGCGCGTGGGGCCAGCTCTCGGGAACGAAGGTCGGCAACGTCCTCCACTTCCAGTGGACCGAGCACAAATACGGCTTGGTCGGACCATCCGCGGCGATCAGCGGCAAGGGCTACTTCGTCTACAAGATGGGACCGGACAACATCGCGCAGCTCCACGGCGAGTACGGGCTCGGCTCGGACGAAGTCGGCAGCCAGTGGGATTGCGTGAAGCAGATGGCAGGCAAACAACCGCTCCCGCCCGATCTCAATTCGATCAGCGGCGAGACGCCCGGCGGCAACGTGCAGGACAACGGCGGCGGCTTCAACTGAGATGAGCGTCGACCATCAGCGCGACAGCGCTGGAGCTGTCGACCAGAGCACGACGCGTTCGATTGCGCTCGACGACGAAGACTGGACTTGGGCGACGTGGCGACCGCGAAAAACACCGGACGGCGCGCCAGCGATTTTGCCGTTCGATCGCGACGCCGTGCTCGAGCGACTCGCGACCAAGGTGCGCACCACACGCCACGGTTGGCATTACGATTTTTCGCGCGCGGAGCTGTCACCCGCGATGTCCAAAGACGAAGCGCGCATTTGGTTCGAGTGCATGCACTCGATCGACAAAGCCGTTCCGCCCAAAGCGAAGGCCGAGCAGCTGAAGAAGAAAAAGCTCGGGACGATCAGCGCGAGCGCCGCGATGAAGACGCTCGCGAAATGGGCACGCGCGCCCGACGACGCCATCGCGCTCGTGCTCACCGCGCTCTTCGATCCGATGACCGTGACCGAGGCGATGCTCGACGAGAAACCCGCGTCGGACGGATGGGTCGCGGGCGGCGCGCTCTTTCAAGGATGGCATCGCTACGTTCTTCCGCACCTCGATGATGCACAGCGCGCGAAGCTCCTCGCGCGCGTTCGCCCGAAGATCACCGCGGCGGCGTTGCCGACGGATTACTACGAAGAGCCTTCGACCGAATTTCTCGTCGGTGCGAGCCTTGGCGCACACGACGAGCTCCTCGCGGTCGTGTCGAGCTGGGCGGACGATCGCTTCAGCGGCGAAGATTGGCACGACGCGTATCACGTGCCGCAACTGATGATCTTCGGGCTCGGCTCGGCGGAGCTCGTCTCGACACACATGCGTCGGCTCGGGCTTCGTCTTCGGTTCGATGCGTACATGCGGGCGTGGCTCGCGAACACCGAATACTCCGCGCTCGATTGGGCGTCGAAGACGATCTGCGACACGAAGAACAAAGACGACGCCGCAAAGCTCGCGAAGGTCCTCGCGCTCGTGCACGCGCCGGAGAACGCCGCGCCGATGCTCGAGGTCGCGACGAAATCGAAGGCCGCGATCGTCGGCGCCGAGTGGCTCGATCGCAACGTCGGGTGCGCGGCGGCGGGGCTCGTCGAGGTCGCGGCGGGTCGCGGCGCGCTCGCGGACGCAGCGACGGAGCGCCTCCGCGTCCTGAAACGTGCAGGATACACGCAATTGATCGAGCGCGCCGCGAAGGGCGCGTCGGGCGACGCCGCGAAGAAGGCGACCGCGGTGCTCGAGGCGAAAGAGAAGATCCTCGCGCCGATGTCCGCGCCGCCGAAGTGGATGGCAGCGGCGCTGAAGAAGGTCAAAGCCGCGAAGCTCCCCGCGTGGCTCGAGCACGCGCAGCTCTCCGCGCTCGACATCGGCGGAAAGAGCCTCACCGCGGAGCAAACCACAGCGCTCATGTCGGCGCTCGCCCAGTCGCTCGACAAAGCGCACGAGCTCGTCACCGCGATTCGCGAGAACGCGACGCCCGAGTCGCGCGATGCGTTCGCGTGGAGGCTCTTCGAAGCGTGGCTCGCGGCGGGCGCGCCCTCGAAAGACAAATGGGCGCTCGTCGCCATGGGTCACCTCGGCGGCGACGAGTGCGCGCTCAAGCTCGCGCCGATGGTTCGCGCGTGGCCGGGCGAGTCGCAACATCAACGCGCCGTGCTCGGGCTCGAAGTGCTTCGTCTCATCGGCACCGACGTCGCGCTCATCCAGCTCTCCGGCATCGCGGCGAAGGTGAAGTTCCAAGCGCTGAAGAAGCGCGCGGGCGAATGCATGGAGGCGATCGCGAAGTCGCGCAAGATGTCGCGCGACGAGCTCGAGGATCGCATCGTCCCCGAGGCGGGCTTCGACGAATCCGGCAAGCGCGTGCTCGACTTCGGCGCGCGGAAGTTCTTCGTCGTGCTCGGCTCCGAAGGCGCGCCGATGGTCCGCGACGAGTCGGGCGCGCGCAAAGCGGACTTGCCGAAGCCGGCCGCGAAGGACGACGCGGCGAAAGCAGAGAAGGCCGTCGCCGAGTGGAAGCTCTTGAAGAAGACGCTCCGCGAGGTGACGAAGATCCAAGTCGTCAGGCTCGAGCAAGCGATGGTGAAAGGGCGTCGATGGAAAGCGAAAGACTTCCAGATGCTCGTCGTGAAGCATCCGCTGATGGGCAACCTCGCTCGCGCCGTGGTCTTCGGCGTGCCGAAAGGTTCGAAGCTCGCATCGACGTTCCGCATCGCGGAAGACGGGAGCTTGGCGGACGAAAAGGATGCAAAGTACACGCTTCCGAAGGACGCGCTCGTCACGATCGCGCACCCGCTCGACATGACCGACGCGCAGAAATCGGCGTGGGGCCAGGTCTTCGGCGATTACGAGCTCCTCGCGCCGTTCCAGCAGCTCGGGCGCCCGACGTTCGCCGTCGACCCGAAAGAAAAATCGAAGAACGATCTCGCGCCGCGCTTCAAAGGACAGGAGTGGGGAGTGTCCGCGTTCTTGGGCAAGCTCGCGCGTCGCGGGTGGGTGCATGGTCATCCGCAGGACGCGGGCTTCGTCGGCGATCACTCGAAGCCATTTTTTTCCGCGAACATCACCGCCGTGATCGAGCACACGGGTTACCCGATCGGCTCGCGCGAGTACGCCGATCCTCAAAAAGTCGAATCGCTCTATTTCATCCCCGGCACCGAAGTCCCGCCGCCGTGGCGCTCCACGAAGAAGCGTATGAAGCTCGATAAGGTCGACAAGAAGGCCGTCAGCGAAGTGCTCTTCGACCTGAGCTAATCGAAATGCCGGTCGCGCAAACGCAGAGCCGCGACGTCGTCATTGCGGGTCCGCTCGGCGGGCTGCTCTTGTCGGCGGTGCGCGCGCGCGTCGCCGATGATGATCGTGCGCGCGCTGCGCTGGTATCGCGATCTCGCGCGGCTCGGGCGTGCACCTGCCGCTCTTCGTGGTGCACGACCTCGGCCTGCTCTACGCGGCGCCGCGGGAGCAGCTCGACGCTCGGCGTCGCGCGCCGGCGCGGACGCGACGCTCGACGAGCAGCCGCGCCTGCTCGAGCTCCACAAGACGTATCGCGCGCATCGTCGACGAGATCGCGCAGAGCGAGGCGAGCGCGCGCGCGCGGTCGATGCGACTCTCGGACGATCTCGTCGTCGTCGTCCTCGCGCGCGTGCTCGGCTCGGTCGCGCAGCGCGTGCGGCGAGGCCCGCCGTACGCCGCGACGATCCCGCTCGATCCCGGAGCTCGTGCGCGACCTCGACGGGCAGCTCCCGCAGCTCTTCGCCGCGCGTCCGCGCGCCTTCGAGGCCGCCGCGCTCGACGCGCTCGCGCGCGCGCGCCTCCACGTGCTCACGCTCGCCGACGCGCTCGACCTCGACACGCTGCGCCTCCTCGGCATGCTCGGCCCCGAGTCGACCGCCGCCGGCGCGCTCGCGCACGTCGATCTGCTCGCGGCGATCTCGAGCCCCGCCGCGAACGACATCGTGAACTTCTCGCTCGAGCTCCTCCCGAGCGTGCTCGAGACGCGCCGCGCGCACGCGGCCGGCACGCACGCCGTGCACGGCTACGCGGGCATCGGCAGCAAGGGCTCGCTCGACTCGCTGGTCCTCACCGAGCTCGCCTGGGACGAGCGAGGAGTTCGCGCGCCGCATGGTCGACAACGAGATCCTCTATTACACGCGCGAGCAGGCGCCCGACGAGGCGCGGCGCCTCCACTACCTGCTCATCGACGCGTCGGCCTCGATGCGCGGCGATCGCGCAGGTGTTCGCGCGCGGCCTGGCGATCGCGCTCGGCAAGAAGCTCCAGCTCGCGGGCGAAGAGGTGTGGATGCGCTTCTTCGACTCGCGCCTCTACGACGTGCAGCGCGCCGCGACCGGGCGCAGCTCCCGGCCGCGTACCTGCTCGGCTTCAAGGGCGAGCGCGGGCGAAACCCGGCGCGCGTCTTCGCGCAGCTCGCCACCGAGCTCGCGCTCCTCCGCGACGCGCGAGCAGCGCGATCCGGTCGTCCACCTCATCACGCACGCGGCGCTCCACGTGCCGCGCCAGCTGGTGCAGGAGGTGCGGCGGCAGGCGCACCTCTTCGGCGTGTTCATCCTGCCGAGCGGCGGCGAGCTCGATCTCGAGTACCTCGATCTGCTCGAGGGCCACGCGGTCGTCGACCACGCGACGCTCCAGCAGAAGACGCGCGCGCGCGGCGGCGGCGACGAAGATCGTCGACGAGGCGGCGCGGGTGACGGTGCCGCCGCGGAGCATCGCGCCGCCGCCGTCGTCGGTGGCTGCGGCGAGGAGGGATGACGCGGTGCCGCCGAGTCTGAGGGCGCCGAGATCGAGGTGAGTAGAGGGCATGTACTCGAACAGAAGCATCAGGCGCGAAGCGATCGTGTATAAGAAACTCATGAGGCGAGGCGTGAGGCGGGCGCTGCTGGCGATCGGCATCTCCGTACCGGCGATGCTGATCAACTGCGTTGGGGACAACTCATCGATTCCCGATGGGTCGATCGGGCCTGATGCTTCCGACGCGACGGGCAACGACGTCGTCACGACCGACACCGGTACGTGCACGCCTGGCTGCGTCGGTGACGCGTCCACTCTGCGGGCGTGCAACGGCAACACGCCGACGGACACGGCGTGCAACTTGGGCTGTCTCCCGACCACGACCGCTCACTGCGGGGTCTTCAATCCCACAGGGTTCGTCGAGCCTGGCGACTTCAACCCCGTCGGCCTCAAGGACTTCGATCCCTTTGCCGCCGACGCGGGCAATGGGGCCGCCTTCACCGGTGGACCCTCGTACGTCTTTCACACCGACACCGGCCAGATCGAGGATGTGAGCAACGGCCTCGACAACGGGATGATACGTCCTGCGAACGCGAGCGCGGCAGTCATGACGGTCGACGGCCCGACGGGAATTGGCTACCGGCTCGCCTCCGACGACGCCGGCGCGAACAAGCTCGGCATCTTCGTGTTCAAGGACCTGTACTTCCGCGGCGGCGAATTCCACTTCACGGGCCCGAACCCCGTCGCGTTTGTGGCGCAGAAAGACATGCTCATCAGCGGCGTCATCAACGTCGCCGACACCGGCAACGGCGGAGCCGGCCCTGGGTGCTTCGGCGCAGCGGGAGGCGGTGTCGGCGCCGCGTACAACACGAGCGCGGGTGGTCTTGGTGGAGGCGGCGGCGGCATCCAGGGTACGAGCAGCGGAAGCGGCGGCGGAGGTGGTGGCTCGGGTGCGGCGGGCGGAGTTGGCGGCAACAATGAACCAGGCAGTGGAGTTGGGGAGCTCCACGGCGGCGACGCGGGAGCACCATTTTCCGGAGGCTTTGATCCGCTGCTCGGAGGTGGAGGCGGCGGCGGCGGCGGCGGTCAGTACAACGGGTCGGGTGGCGCTGGAGGCGGCGCGTTGGCGCTCTTCGCGAACGGTACCATCACGATCACTCAAGGGGCCGGTAAGCAGTCGGGCGTAAACGCGGGTGGCTGCGGCGCTGCTGGCAACGGGACGTTCTACATGAACGGCGGCGGCGGCGCAGGTGGAGCCATCCTCATGCAAGCACCAATCGTCATCGCAATCGGCGACGCCGGCCTCGCAGCGAACGGGGGTAGCGGTGGCTGTGGCAGTGCCCTCGGCGGCGTCCGCGGAATGATTAGCGCCACGCCTGCACCTGGTAGCGGCGCCGGCGGCGTCTGTGCTGCGGGCGGCAACGGCGGAGCGGGTAGCACCGCGGCCACTGCGGGCCAGACGCCGTCATCGGCGGGCTATGGCGGCGGAGGCGGCGGTGGGGTCGGCCGCATCCAGATCGCGACCTACGCTTCCTTCGTCGCGGACGGGGGCTTCGTCCTCTCGCCCCCGCCTGCGTTCGTCCCGCTGCCCGTCGAGTGATTGGGCGGGAGTCATTCGCATTCGCGCAGAGCTCGTCGAACGCAACGTCCTCGATGGCGCGCGAGGCTCAAGTGAGCGCCGCGCAGATGATGTCGAGCACAGCTTGGATGTCGCGCTCGACGAGGTCGGCCGAAATCCGGAGAACGCGAACGCCGCAGAGCCGCGCGATCTCGCGGTCGCGATACGCGTCTCGTGCGACTTGCTCCGCGTGAACGCCGCCGTCGATTTCGATGACGAGCTTGTAAGAAGCAACGAAGAAGTCCGCGATGTACGGATGAAGCGGATGCTGCCGACGAACGCGAACGCCCAGCTGCTTGCCGCAAACGCGCCGCCAGAGAAGCTGTTCGCTTCGTGTCGGCGCCTTCCGCATCTCGCGCGCGCGTTGAGTGATTGGGAAGAGCGAAGGGCTGTCGCGTGATTGGTCGTGCATGCGAATCCAAGCGAAAGTTTCATGACGACGCACCCACGCCCCTCGCGTCTCGTTGGCGTTGGCAGGAAACTTTCGCGTTCCGCGTGCACGACCAATCACACGACAGCCCGAAGTGTTCGAGCACCACACCTGCGACGAGCCCTATCCCCGCTACCAACCCCCTCGCGTTCGCGAAGCGAACGTATGAGGGGGCGCCAACATCCGTTGGCCGCGGAAAGACACGGCGACCTCGGCTCGCAAAATCAAATGCGTGCAGAATGCACGTATTCCGCGTCACTCGGCGAGCCGAGCATGTTGGCGGGGGGGGAAATCACCCCCTCCCCCTCCCCCGACCCCTGGTCCCGCGCGGCAAACTCCGCGGATCCCGCGGCGGCTTCCTCGCAGCCTCGAGCGCACCCGTCGCGGCGCGCAATGCGTCCGGGTAGCGCGCGCGGAGCTTTTTGTCCGCGAGCGCGCGCACGACCATTTCGCGCAGATGCGGGTCGCGCGATTTCGCGAAGCTCGCGGTGGCCGCGAGCATGGGCTCGCCGAATCGGAGCGCGAGCGGCGCGATGCAGCGCTCGAGCGACACGACGAGCGCTTTGTATCCCGGGTAGCGCGACGCTGCGCGCGGCGCGGCGTCGACGAGAGTCGAACGCGCGCGAGACGATCGACACGACCGGCTCGGCGTCCGTGATGAGCGGAAGCCACTCGGGACGAACGAGCGCTTCGAGAAGCACGGCCGCGTGGTGATAGCCATCGACGAAATTGCCGACGTCCGCGAGGAGCGCCGCGCCTTCGCGCGCGCCGAGCTGCGCGAGCGCCTCGGGCGCAGCATCGCGCACGCGAAAACGGAGATCGTCGCACGCGTCGTGAATCACGCGCAGCATCGCGTCGCGCGTCTTCGGCTGGCGCGCCGCGCACGCACCCGCGCCGAGCACGCCGCAAAGCGGAATGAACTCGAGCGGGCTCCCGCCAGGCGCTTCGTCCGCGGAGATTCGCGCCATCTTCTCCGACAGCGCCGCACCGCGCGCATCCGCGGCGCACGCTTGCGCAACGACCTTCGCGAAGACGAGATTGGCGCGTTCCCCGGGCAGCCCAGAATTTTTCGAGAGGAGCGCGTAGAGATCGCCAGCGTCACCGCCGAGCGCGCGCGTCATCGCTTCGTCGAGCGTCATCGCGCCGCATTCTACGTGCGATGAGCGCCGCGGCGAAACCCAGCGCTAGAGCCCATGTCTTCGAGCTCGCTCGAACGGGCGACGCATCGCAGTGCGCGACGAGCGCATCCGGTGGCTTGTAGAGCGCGGAGATCGCGGCGGTGTCGTCGTCCGTGAGCACGCGCTTGTGCGCGTCGCACGCCTCGGTGTGGAGGTACATCGTCGCGCCGTCATCGTCGTAGTCCTCGCCGAGGCCGAAGAAGTGTCCCGATTCGTGCGTCGCAACGGCGCCCACGTCGAACACGTGCGCGCAGGTCGACGTCGGCTGCGGCATCACCGCATACGCGTATTGCGTGTTGAAGACGACATCCGCTTCGAGAATGTCGCCCGTGTCGTCGGCTGCGTACGTCGTCGTGATCGCGAGATCGTGCTCGTGCCCCGCGACGGTGATCGGCGCCGCGAGGATCGTGCTCGCACCGTCTCGCTCGTTCGCCGCGCGCGTCGTGCCGCGCACGAACTCGACGTGCGGGATGCCGACGACATCCGCGTACCACGTGCTCATCGCCGCTTCGATCTCGTCGGCTGCGCCCGGCGCCGAAATCATCGAGCGAAGGATCGAGCGTCACCGTGACGCTCGGCGTGCTCCACCGCTCCGGCAGACCGCTGTTCGTCTCGCGCGGCTCGGCGCCCGCGAACGCGAGCGCCGGCGCCGTCATCACGAGTGCGAATGCGATCAGCGACTTCACACCAGTGAGTACGTGCGATCGACCGCGTTACTTAAGCGCCCCCTGCTGGACTCGAACCAGCGACCTTGTCATTAGAAGTGACCTGCTCTGTTCCAGCTGAGCTAAGGGGGCTTTGTCGGACGTCATGAACCATACCGCAGCTTCCTTGACGCGTGTTTCCCGGGCGCGCATCCTCTCTACACTCATGGTCGAGGGCTTGCGACACGGGAGGCGGCGGGTCGCGTTTGCGACTTGTTTGGGCTTGCTGGTCTCGGCCGGAGCGGCGTGCTCGCTCCTGCTCGACACGAACACCGAGCAGTGCAACGGCAATCAGGACTGCACGAACCGCGGCGGGTCGTTCGTTGGTCTCACGTGCCAAAACCACGTCTGCGTCGGCTCCGACGGCGGCGCAGCCGACGCGGACGCCGCGCCCATCGTCGAAGCAGGGCCCTGGAGCTGCCTCGGCGACGTCGAAGTGCCCACGCCGACGACGAACAACGTCGACGTCGTCGTCCCGCTCGTCAATCTCACGTCGCAGCAGCCGGTCTCGCCGGCGGACGTGTTCGCGCGCCTCTGCGCGAAAATAGATGTAAACTGCAATAGTCCGCTCACGAGCGGCGACGCGGGAATCATCCTCAGTCCGGACGGCAACGGCTTGCTCCATCTGACGTTTCAAGCTGGCTTCGACGGGTTCGTGCTGATCGACCCCATCATCCCCGACGCGGGCGCGCCCGACGCCGGCGACGGGGGAATGCCCAACGTGTTCGTGCCGTCGCTCGTGTTCTTCAACCCGCCGATCGACACGAACGTCCTCTACTCCACCATCGTCATGGTGCGCACGAGCGAGCTGTCGCAGATCGCCGGCATCGAGCAGACGGCGATCGATCCGTCGCTCGGCGCGGTGTTCATGCAAACCGTCGACTGCAACTCGAAGGCGTCGGCAGGCGTGAGCGTCACGCTCGACTCGACCACGACGACCACGCAAGGTTTCTATTTCGAGAACGGCCTGCCCAAGCTCAACGCGTCGTCGACGGACGTCACCGGATACGCTGGCTTCGTCAACGCGCCGCTCGGCACCCGCACGGTCACGGGCAAGCTCGAAGCGACGCAACAGCGCATCGGCGTGACGACCGTGTTCACGCGGCCGAGTGCGATCAGCTACACCGTGATGGCGCCTTCGCCATGACGCTCGGCGAGTACCGTCCGCTCGCGCAGCTCGGGCAGGGCGGCATGGCGCGCGTTCTTTTGTGCTCGCGTCACGGGCCGGCGAACATCGCCAAGCTCGTCGTCGTGAAAGAGATCCGCGAAGAGCTCGCGAACGACGCCGAGTTCGTGACGATGTTCATGGACGAAGCGCGCGTCGCGACGCGCATGAATCATCCGAACCTCGTGCACACGTTCGACGTCGGCGCCGAGGGTCAGCACTACTTCATGGTGATGGAGTACCTCGAGGGGCAACCGATGCACGCGTTCCTCGGACGCGTGAAGCGCAAGGTGCCGCTCGGCGTGCAGCTTCGCGTGCTCGAGCGCGTTTTGTCGGGGCTCTCGTACGCCCACGATCTGCTCGGCTTCGACGGGAAACCCATGTCGATCGTGCACCGCGACGTCAGCCCGCAGAACACGATCCTTTGTTACGACGGCCAAGTGAAGCTCGTCGACTTCGGCATCGCGAAGGCGGCGGGCGCGGTGTCGCGGACGACGGCCGGCATGTTCAAAGGCAAGCTCGGGTACGTCGCGCCGGAGCAAGTCGCGGGCGGCGACATCGATCGACGCGCGGATCTCTTCTCCGTCGGCGTGATGCTCTGGGAGGCGCTCGTCGGGCGACGCCTCACGTACGGCGAGAACGAAGCCGCCGTGCTCCACAAACGCACGACGGGCACGCAGCAGCGCGTGCTCGAAGCGCGGCCCGAGGCGGACGCCGGGCTCGCCGCGATTTGCGATCGTGCGATGGCGCTCGATCCGAACAATCGATTCTCGAACGCAACGGAGATGCGCGAGGCGATCGAAGCGCGCGCGGAGACGCTCGGGCTTCGCGCAAGCGACTCCGACATCGGCAAAGCGGTCTCGGACGCGTTCGTCGAAGAGCGCAAAGGGATCCTCGCGATCATCGAGCGCCAGCTCTCGCTCCCCGCGCGAAGCGCAGCGGACGCATCGGCGGTCGCGAAGCTCCCGCTCCTCGCGAACGAGACCGGTCCGCAGAGCATTCCGCCCGAGGCGGGTCGCGTGTCGGCCATTCCGGGCGCGAGCGGCGCGTACACGCCGGTCTCCGCGCCGCCGACGTTCGTCGCGCCCGAAGTGCCGCAGTTTCGTTCGCCGAAGAAGACGATCGCGATCGTCGCGGCGGGCAGCGTCGTCGCGCTCGCGGCGATCGTGATCGGAATCGCGAGCATCGCGGGGAAGAACGACGGCGCGGCGTCGGCGGCGTCGTCGACCTCGAGCGCGCTCGCGACGCAAGCGACTGCGACGGCGAGCGCGCCGCGCGAAGCGACGGTCGACGTGTGGATCGAAGCGACACCCGCGCGCGCGAAGATCACGCTCGACGGAAAACCGCTCAAGACGCCCTTCCGCGCCGCGGTGCCGAAAGACTCGAACGAGCACGCCATCACGGTGAGCGCAGATGGCTTCGCGCCCGAGACGCGCGCGATCGGATCGATCGCGACGTGCACCTCGAGCTGCAACTTCGCCCGCTCGGCAACACGATCGCGCATCCGCAAACGACCACCACCGCCACCGCGACGGTGTCCGCGGGGAGCGATCTGCAAATCCAGAAACCGAAGCACAACATCGACGAGAAGGATCCGTACTGACGGTCGCGGCGCGGTGTGACATCCTTCGGTTCGTGACATTTTGCTCGCGTCTCTTGTCTGCGCTTCTCTTGGGGGTCGCCTTGGCGTCGGCGGCTCCGGCGCGCGCGGACACGGACGACGCGCGCTCGCACTTCACGCGCGCCGTGGAGCTCTTCAAAGAGGGCGACTTTCGCGCCGCGCTGATCGAGTTCCAACGCGCGTACGACGCGTCCCCCAACTACAAAGTCCTCTACAACCTCGGGCAGACGAACCTCGAGCTGCAGGATTACGCGGGTGCGCTCCGCGCGTTTCGCGGCTACCTCGACGGCGGTGGGCGCGACATCCCCGCCGCGCGTCGCACGCAGGTCGAAGCCGATTTCGAAGCGGCTCGATAGCCGCGTCGCGCGCATCGACATCGCCGTGAACGTCGACGGAGCCGACGTGACGATCGACGACGTGTCCATCGGCAGGTCCCCGCTGCGCGAGCCAGTGCTCGCTTCCGCGGGGCGTCGCAAGATCGCGGCGACGAAAGCGGGGCTCACGCCCGCATCGCGCGTGATCGACTTGGCGGGCGGCGACAAGCCGCGTGTCTCGCTCGAGCTCGTCGAGCAACAAACTGCGCCGCCGCAGATCGTCGTGCAGCAGACCGGCGGCGGCGACGGCGCGACGGTGACCGAGCATCCTCAAACGCCGCCCGACACGGTGCGCATGACGAGCGGACCGTCCACGGCGTTTTACGTCGCGCTCGGCGTGACGGGCGCCGCGGCAGTCGCGACGGGCATCTTCGGTGGGCTCGCGCTCTCCGCGAAGGGCACGTACGACTCGCGCATCGCGCAGCTCGGCGTCACGTCGTCGCAAGTCGACTCGGCGCGCAGCGACGTGAAGACGTTCGCGCTCGTCACGGACATCTGCGGCGGCGTCGCGATCGCCGGCGTCATCACGACGGTCGTCCTCGCGCTCACGACGAGCAGCAAGCATCCGGTCAAAGACACGCCTCGGGCGAGCTTCTTCGTCTCGCCCACTGCGATCGGCATCAGCGGCGTGTGGTGAAGCGCCTTTCTGCGCTCGCGTTCGGCGGCGCGCTCTTCGCCGCATGCGGCCCGAAGCTCACGAGCCCAGCAACCATTTTGGGCCGCACCGATCCCGCGGCGGTCCACGTGTCGGGCCAAGTCTTCCGCGACGGAACCGGCCGCCAGCTTCTCTTTCGCGGATACAACGCGAAGGTGAACGGCATCTTCGATGCGCAGTTCTCGGACGGCCGCGCGCCGAACGAGACGTTCCCCGATTTCGACGAAGCGAGCGCCGAGAAATTCGAGGAGCTCGGCTTCGACGCCATGAGGCTCACGATCAACTGGAGCGCGCTCGAGCCGACACCGCTCCACTACTCGGATGCGTTCTTCGCGAAGGTCGACGTCGTCCTCGACATGGCGCACCGCCACCACTTCTACGTCATCCTCGACATGCATCAGGACGCATACAGCAAGGAGATCGGCGAAGACGGCGCGCCGCTCTGGGCGATCACGCCCGAGCCGGCGTCTTCGAAATCCTCCACGGCCCCAGCGATGATAGCCGTCGCACGTCCGCGATCGTCCTCGAAGCGGGCTTCAATTTCTTCGCCAACGCGCAAGCGAGCGACGGACGAGCGCTGCAAGATGCGTTCATCACCGCGGTCGCGACGCTCGCGCAACGTTACTCGCATGACCCAGCGGTCATCGGATTCGAAGCGTTCAACGAGCCGGTCGTTCTCCATCAAGACGAGCTCGACGCGTTCCACGCACGCCTCGCGGACGCGCTCCACGTGATCGACGAGGATGCGCCGCTCCTCTTCGAGCCCATCGCGACGCGCAATCAATTCGATCAAGCGCTCTCGCCCGCGGCGCCGTTCGCGCACGGACCCGGCGTCTACGCCGTGCACATCTACACGGGCATCTTCTCGAGCGTGCCCGGCTGGCAAGACGATCTCTCGCTGCTCGACCCGAGCATGACGAACGCGAGCGCCGAAGCGAACGCGTGGGGCACGCCGATGTTCGTCACCGAGTACGGGTGCGATCAATCGCAGCCCATCGGCGCGCGATGGATCGCGCACGAGCTCGACTTGCAAGACGCCGCGATCGCGTCGAGCACCGCGTGGGCGTGGGAGCCGGGCTCGTGGGGCATTCGTCACTACGACCAAGCGAACGCGATCGCGTACTGGCCGGACACGATCGCCGCGGTGTCGCGTCCCTATCCGCGCGCGGTTGCGGGAGACATCGAGTCGATCGAGCGACCCTCGCCGGATCGAATGATCGTGCACTACCGCGCATACGACGCCGTCAGCGCGCTTCCCCACGAAGTCAGCGCGTCATCCGATGCATTTGCAGACTACACGTTCTTCTGCGACGGAAATCCCGCCCCAAACGTGATCCGCGCGATCGGCCGCGCCACGTTCGTCTGCCCCTACACGCCGGGCGATCACACCTTCGAAGTCCGCGGGCAGTGAAGAAGAAGACAGGAGCGTGGGGAGGTAGGGAGAATTTTTTTTGGGCAAGAACCAAATAAACTTCTCCCTCGCTCCCTTTCTCCCTGTTCCTTTCTTCTCTCTCAGTGAGGCGTCAGCGCGACGGCTTTCGTCCACTGCGGGCTCACGTACTGCGCGTGGATGCTCTGGCCGGGCATCCAGAACGGGGCGAGCTCGGGTTCGCGGTGCCGCTCGCCATCTCCGTCAGATCGATCGCCATCACCCACATCTGCTTGCAGCTCCCCTGCCCTTGCACCATCGAGCCGCAGCTCTTGTTCTGCGGCGTGAGCTCGTGACCGTACGAACGCTCCGACGCGTACGCGAGCCACGCGTATTTCTTTCCGAGCGTCGGCGCCCACTGCGGCCACGTGCTGCTCATCGTCGTGCCCGCGCCGTTCGATCCGTTCACGAGCTCGATGACTTGACCGTCGCTGCGGCGCACCATCGCGATCTGCCCGCTCAAGTTGAGGAGCGACGTTTGCGTTTTGATCGACCACCAGCCCGCCGCGCGCGTGAACGCGACGACGCTGTTGTCCGGTGAGATCGCGGGGAGCAAATTGTTTTGTCCCGTGTCGGGGTTGTCGCTCGTGTTCGCGGCGACGAGGACCTTCGGCGTGCCGAAGTTGAAGCTGCCGTTCGAGAACAAGACGGGCGCTTCGACGATCGACGCGAGCACGATGTCGTCGCCGAGCAAGCGCACGAAGTTGACGTCGCTGTTGTACGCCGCGAAGACGACGAACGAACCATCGGGCGACCAATCGGGCATGCTCGTCGCGCCGCCCGGGTTCGGCTTCGCGAGCGAGCCGAGCATCGTGGACAAGTTCGATTGCACGACGGCGCTCGTGTCGGGGTTTCGCAGATTGAGGCGCACGGTGCCCGCCGTGTTTTGCGTGACGTTGTCCGGCTCCGTGACGAGCATCGCGGGAACCTGCGTCGACTCGAGCGGATTGAACGTCGCGTACGTCGCGCGGTAATTCACCTGCGGCGCGATCTTCTCGACGAATTGCGACGTGCCGTCGTACGCGAGCGCGCCGAACTCGAAGTTGCCGCCGTTGAACGTGTAGGCGAATCGCGTTCCGTCGCGCGAGATGCGGTGACACCCCGAGCACGGCTGACCTTGTTGGAGCGCGCCCGCGTTCGTCGGGAGGACGACGTCGGTCTCCTTGATCATGTCGACGACGTGGAACGTTCCCGTCGAGGATTGCCACACGTAGATCGCGCTGTCGTCGATCGTGTCCGATGCGGGAGTCATGGCGCGCGGCGCGGAGGTGCGGAGCATCTTCGTCGGGCCGGTCGCGTCGACCGTCCACGTCGTTTGGAGATCGCGCGCGCTCAGCATGAGCGGAGTCCACGTCGCGGTGCTCGCGATCGCGTCGAGCGCGTTCGTGTAGAGGTACACGTCGAGCGTTGCCGCGGTCGTCACGTGCACGCGATACAAATTGTTGTCCGACGCTTGCGTCCATTGGAACTCGAGCGGCGGGATGTTTCCCGGGAGAACCACGCCATCGAGCGGATATTCGAGCGCGGGCGCGTTCGCGGGGTTCGTGTCGGGCGTTGCAGAGGAGAATGTCTGCACCGCGGAGGCGTCGGTGCCTCCAAGAAATGCATCGCCCGTTGCCTTCACGGTGAGCGCGGCGCTCGCCTTCACGCCTTGAAGCGTTGCGTTCACGTTCGTGATCCCGCCGACGCCGAGAAGACCATACGCGCCGCCGCCCGATGGCGCCGCGACGAGCGAGTCGTCGATCGTCCACGCGACGGTCGATGTGACGTCCACTTCCGCCTGCGCGCCGTTGTCTTTGCGATACGCGTGAAACTGGATGCTCTTGCCTTGCACGCCGATCGTCACGGTCTCGGCGTCTTGGAGCGGATCGATGCGCAACGTGAACGACGCCGCAGCGTCTCCATTGCCGCCGTCGGTTCCGCCATCGCCGAATGCCGACGGTCCGTTCGAGCACGCAGCGCACGCGAGGATGATCCAAAGAAAGCGACGCATGCTGGCAGAGTAGCAGTAGATTCGAGCGATGAGCGCGGAGGAACGAGTCATCGGCCGGTACGCGCTGGGGAAGAAAATCGCGTCCGGCGGCATGGCCACGGTGCACGTCGGGCGCGTGCTCGGCGCGATCGCGTTCACGCGCACCGTCGCGATCAAGCGCCTCCATCAGCGCTACGCCGCGGATCCGAAGTTCGTCTCGATGTTCGTCGACGAAGCGCGTCTCACCGCGCGCGTGAAGCATCCGAACGTCGTCACGACGCTCGACGTCGTCGTCGACAGTGGAGAGATCTTCGTCGTGCTCGAGTACGTGCACGGCGAGCCCGTGCATCGGCTGCTGCAAGCCGTTCCCGCGGGGCAGAGGCTTCCCGCGCGCATCGCGTCGGGCATCGCGTTTGGAACGCTGCTCGGTCTCCACGCAGCCCACGACGCGCGCAACGCGCACGGCGAGCCGCTTCGCATCGTGCATCGCGACGTGTCGCCGCAAAACATTTTGGTCGGCCCCGACGGCGTCCCGCGCGTGCTCGACTTCGGCATCGCGAAAGCGTTCGGACGACTCCGCACGACGGAAGACAAAGAAGTGAAAGGCAAGCTCGCGTACTTGTCGCCCGAGCAGCTCGACGGAAAACCGCTCGACCAACGCACGGACGTCTATGCCGCGGCCGCCGTGCTGTGGGAGCTCCTCACCGGCACGCGTCTCATTCGCGCCAACGAGCCCGCGGGGATTCTCATGGCGATCGTCCGACAGCAACACGAGCCGCCGAGCCGTTTCACGAGCGAGTCTTCGCCGCAGCTCGACGCGCTCGTCATGCGCGGTCTCGCGCGCAACCCGGCCGATCGCTGGCCCACAGCGCGCGCGATGGCGCTCGCGCTCGAAGATTGCGTTCCACCCGCGACCGCGCCGCACATCGGCGCGGTGGTCGAACGCATCGCGCACAACACGCTCGTCGAACGCGCCGCGCTCATCGCCGAGATGGAGGCGAACGTCGAGCCCGTCACGCTCGACACGGTGCTGCGCGCGGTGCAGATCGAAGCGCCCACGCAGAGGGACCTTCCATCCGTGCCCGATAGCGATCGCTGAGAGACCTCAGAGCGTCATCGCGACCGCGCGCAGCGCGCCGGGCACGTCGCCTTCGATCGGAACGTGGTGCGCGACCATCACGCGCACGAGCGACGGCGTGTCCGCCATCTTCTCGAGCGACGCGCGATAGCGCGCCTTGTCGGCGACGATCGCGATGCGCGCAGTGCGCGAGACCTTGGGTCCTCCCGTGGATTGCGTGATTTTCTTCAAGACGAAACCGGAGAGCCCGCTCGCGTCGGGCATGTTGAAGAGCGCATCGTTCATCACGTACGTCACGCCGCGCTTCGATTGGATCACGAGCGCGCCTTCGCGATCGGCGAGCCCATCGATCGATGCGAGCTCCGTCGTCGCGTCCTTCTCGTAATCGGCGTACGCGCCGTCGACCTTGGCGGTCTTCTCGACGCGCTTGCGCGCGGCGGCAGGTGCGAAGAGCTTCGCGTTCGGGTAGCGCGCGCGATAGCGCGCAGCGTCGAGTCGATGAAACCCGCTCGGCACGACGAGGTGCGCGATCTCGCCGAGCGCCTCGATTTGCTTTTGCCGCGCGTCATCGAGCGCCATGAGCCCGTGAAGGAGGAGCTTCCCGTCTTCGCGTCGCACGATCGTCATCACGCGCTTGAGCGGATTGAACGGAATGTCGAACTGCCCCGTGACGCTCCAAATGTTTTCTTCGAGCTCCACGATGTCGCCGTGCGGAAGGACCTTCCACTCCATCGCGGCAGGATACACGCTACGATTCATCGATGAGCAGGTGGGGACGTCGCACCGCCGTGGCAAGTGCGCTTTGCGCGCTCGGCGTCAGTTGCTCGCCCACTCCGACGGGCACCGGCATCGACGCGTCGGTGATCAGCTGCACGAATGGTGCGATCTGCCCGAGCGGAACGGCGTGCCTCTTCGTGGCCACGGTGGGCTGCTCTGCAACACCCTTTTGTCTTCCGCCGCCTTCGTTCGGCTCGTGCAAACCCGCAATTGCGTGCGCGTGCGACGGAACGGACATGTCCTTTTGCGGGAACGCACCAAACCCATCGCGCACTTCGGCCTGTGCGCGATGGGTTGGTCGCGCCCGCAAAGGACAGCCGCCGTCGCACGCGCACGCAAGCGGGGCACGAGCCGAACGAAGCGGCGGAAGACGAAAGGGGGCAGAGCAGCCCACGGCCACGAAGAGGCACGCCGCCGCTCGGCAGATCGCACCATCGGCGGCTCGTCGCCGACGCGTCGAGCCGGGCCCGTCGGAGGGCGAGCAAGGCCGAGCGCGCCAAAGCGCACCCACGGCGGGCGACGTCCCCACCGCTCATCGAGAACGTAGCGTGTACCGCACGGAGGGAGCCCCGCACGGCGACATCGTGGAGCTCGAAGAAAACAGGAGCGTCACAGGGCGGTCGACACCGTCAACCGCTCAAGCGCGTGAGACGACGGCGACGCGAAGACGGAAGCCCCCTCACGGCTCAGGCGCTCGAGACGCGCGCAAAAGCAAACGACGCTCCGAACGCGCACTCGCCGAGCGCCTCGATTTGCTTTTGCCGCGCGTCATCGAGCGCCATGAGCCCGTGAAGGAGGAGCTTCCCGTCTTCGCGTCGCACGATCGTCATCACGCGCTTGAGCGGATTGAACGGAATGTCGAACTGCCCCGTGACGCTCCAAATGTTTTCTTCGAGCTCCACGATGTCGCCGTGCGGAAGGACCTTCCACTCCATCGCGGCAGGATACACGCTACGATTCATCGATGAGCAGGTGGGGACGTCGCACCGCCGTGGCAAGTGCGCTTTGCGCGCTCGGCGTCAGTTGCTCGCCCACTCCGACGGGCACCGGCATCGACGCGTCGGTGATCAGCTGCACGAATGGTGCGATCTGCCCGAGCGGAACGGCGTGCCTCTTCGTGGCCACGGTGGGCTGCTCTGCAACACCCTTTTGTCTTCCGCCGCCTTCGTTCGGCTCGTGCAAACCCGCAATTGCGTGCGCGTGCGACGGAACGGACATGTCCTTTTGCGGGAACGCGACCAAACCCATCGCGCACTTCGGCCTGTGCGCCGATTCGGGAGCGCCGCAATGCGCGGTGGCGTGTGAAGACTGCACGGACGCCTTCGTACAAACCCTGATGGGGACACCCGCGAAAGCGATCGACGCATGCACCCCATCGCAGATCACCTCGTTCGTCGCGGCATGCTTGAGTGCTTCGGCCAACTCGACGTCGTGCGCGACGTGGCAGGACAGCGAAGCTGATGCGGGTTCGTGCTCGACGTGCATCTTCAGCGAGGAGGCCGCTCCGGTGTGGGGTCCGGTCGTGTGTGGATCGTCCGACTGCAAGCTCAACACCGGTGGGTGCACGGATCTCGTGCTCGGGCAAACGTCTTCGGAGCGCTGGGCGAACGGCCCGGGGTCGTGCGGAGATTCGATCAATGCGGTCGAGGACTGCAACGCGTTCGCATGCAGCACCTGCACGGCGAGCGATTCGAACGCGTGCACGAGCAACGCCGCGACGAACGTCTGCTAGCCGTACGTCGACGCGGTCAGCGCGGCGACGTCGTGTCAGAGCGATGCGGGCGAGCTCGCGTCGTGCGCTCCGACGACGGATGTACAATACACGCAGTTCGTGAACATCTTCTGTGGCACCGGGCCGTGATTCCGCTAGCCTCGCCGGGCGATGTTGGTCGAGGGAGCACGGCGCGTCTTCGCCGCGATCAAAGACGACTGGGACGCGCGGATGCACGCGCACGACACGCGCGTCTCGGGTCACGACGACCTCCACATCGACGGCGAGCGGCAGATCGCGGCGTGGCTCCGCGTCGGAATGCTCATGCTCGAAGCGCCGGCGGAGCTCGTCGGCGTGTACTTCAAGGACCTCAACCTCTTTCGATGGTGGTGGTCCGGCAAGGAGAGCTCGCTGACGCTCGCGCCGTCGCGGCTCGATGATGCGTTCGCGCATGCGCAGAAGAGCGACTTGCGCGCGCTCCTCACGCGACAACATCAGCTCGACGGCGAGGATGACGCAGCAATGCTCTGCCGGCTCGCGGCGTATTTCGCGCACGCGACCGCGCTCGTGCGCGAGCAGACGGGCGATCGCATCAACTACTACGCGGTGTTCGCCGCGGCGAGCCGTCCGCCGATCATTCCCGATCGCGAGATCGTCCGCACGCTTCCGCCGCCGAACGTCGCGCCTGCGTCGCAGCGGCCGTCGTCGCTCCCGACGCAAGTCGATGCGCCCATCCGCGAGCCGGGCCGCGCGCTCGTCGTTCCCGTCGCGAACATGGCGAACGCGCTCCTGCGCCAATCGCTCCACGACGAAGCGCAGCGCGCGCTCTGCGTCGTGAACGTCGACACGTCGCGCGACAAGATTCGCTTCTTCGTGACGGTGGTCGCGCTCGGCTCGGACGGGGACCTGCACGTGATCGACACGACGCGCGAGCTCATGGACACGGCCGGCGCGATGCTCGTCGACGACGCGCGCTCCGGCAACGGCCGCTGGCGCAAGCTCGTCATCCGCTTCGAGTGCGAGCCCGCCGAAGCGATGATCACCCGGTGTGAAATTTCCTGAACGCTACATCCCCAAGAGCTTCGCGACGTAATACCGCATGGTCTCCGTCGTCCCGCCGCCGATGCGGAAGAGGCGCTGATCGCGCCAGGCGCGAGCGATGTGGTACTCCTCGATGTAACCGGCGCCGCCGTGGAATTGCAGACATTGGTCGGCGATCTCGCTGACCACGTCGCCCACGAAGATCTTCGCCATCGAGATGAGCTTCACCGTCTCGAAGCTGATCGGCTGCTTCTTCACGTAGCGCTCGTCGTTGTACTCCTCGACTGCTTTGTACGAGAGCGCCTTGCCTGCTTCGAGCTTCGTCATCAAGTCGACGAATTTGTGCTGCCAGTACTCGCGCTTCAAAATCGGTTTGCCGAACGCCTTGCGCTCGCGTCCATACGCGAGGCTCTCTTCGATCATGATCGCCGCGCCCGAGCACGAGCTCGTCGACGCGATGAGGCGCTCGCTCTGGAAGTTCTGCATCAAGTACATGAACCCCATGTTCTCTTCGCCGAGGAGGTAACGCTTCGGAACGCGCATGTCCTCGAAGTGGAGCTCGGCGGTGTCGCTCGAGTGGTTGCCGATTTTCTTCAGCTTCTTCGAGACGCCGAAGCCTTTCGTCTTCGTCGGGACGAGGAAGAAGCTGCAACCGTGCGCGCCGGCTTCGGGGTTCGTCTTCACGAGGAGCGTGACGAAGTCCGCGCGCGTGCCGTTCGTGATGTACGTCTTCGAGCCGTTGATGACGTAGTCGTCGCCGTCTTTCTTCGCCCACGTTTGGATTCCGGCGACGTCGCTCCCCGCGTTGGGCTCGCTCACGCCGAGCGCGGCGACTTTGTCACCGCGAATCGCCGGCGTGAGAAACTCCGCGATCTGCTCTTTCGTTCCGAGATCCGCGATGACCGGCGTCGCCATGTCGGCTTGCACGAGGAGACCCATGCTCACGCCCGCCATGCCGCAGCGCGGGAGCTCTTCGCTCTTCACGACGGAGAACCAGTAGTCGCCGCCGCCGCCGCCGATTTCTTCGGGGTAGTGCGCGCCCAAAATTCCGAGCTCGCCTGCTTTCTTGAAGACCCAATTCGGAAAGAGACAGTCGCGTTCCCACTCTTCGATGTGAGGGAAAAGCTCCTTCTCGCAGAATTGACGAACGGTCTTTCGGAAGTGCTGGTGCTCCTCGCGAAACGGCGTGGGCATAGGGATTCTCCGCGGTGGAATTTAGTTTGACCGCTAAAGATTTGTACACGAAATACTTTGGCGCGCAACGGATAGATTTCTGAAACCTCGCCATTACGAGCACGGACTGAGATGGGTGGAGGCTTCCATGAACTACCGTTCTTCCTTTGTCGCGGCTGTGTTCTCGGCCGGCGTGATGGTGGTGAGCTGTGGTGGATCGACTGGCACGGGGACGGACGGTGGCGGTGTCGACGGCTCGACCAACGACGGGACCGTCGGGACGAACGACGCAACCGGTCCCGCCTGTACGAGCGACACGCAGTGCTCGCTACCCACGCCCTACTGCGACACCGCGGCCGATGTTTGCGTGCAGTGCCTCGGCGATCCGAACTGCGCGGGCAACCAAAACGGCAACCACACGTGCAACCTGTCGTCGCACACGTGCGTGCAGTGCGCGACGTCCGCGCAATGCGGCGGGCAGAACCCCTATTGTTCGCCCGCGGGGCGATGCGTGCCGTGTCTCGCCGACGGGAATTGTCAGACGAACCAGAAGTGCAACACGACGACGTACCAATGCGTGAACACGTGCACGACCGATCAGCAATGCACGCAACCGACGCCGTACTGCAACACCGTTGCCGGCTACTGCGTGCAGTGTTTGAGCAACACGAACTGCGCGAACTCGCAGCAGGGTCCAGTCTGCAACACCGCAACGGACACGTGCGTGCAATGTCTCCTCGACACCGACTGCACGAATGGGCAAAGGCCGCACTGCTTCACGGGCAACGATCGCTGCGTCGAATGTCTCGTGAACACCGACTGCGGCGAAGCCGGTGTTTGTCAGCCGGACCACACGTGTCAGTAACGACGTATCCTCGGATCGCATGATCCGCTTCGTCGCGTTCGCGTTGGCCGTCACCGCTTGTCACGCGCCGCGCGATCACGTCGATGCGGAGGTCGCGCCCGTTACGAGCGCGCCAGCAGCCGGGCGCAACCACATTTGCGAGGCCACGGTCGCGTGCGGCGTGTGGTCTCCGTGTACGTGGCTCGCCGTCGACGACGGACCGAACGACTCCATCACGCGCACGGACGGTGGGGGTGTCGCGTATCGAATCGAGGGCGACGCGAGCAGCTGGCTTTACCGCCGCCAGCACGTTTGCGATCCCGCCGACGCAGGACGCGACCACTGCTTCACGTACTGCACGCCCACCGGCACGGGATGCAACGATGGGCTCGTCGCGGAGGCGCTCTGCGTCGGCACGGCGCCGCCGCGGCGCAGCCCATACCTTTGCGAAGTTCGCGGCGGCGCGTGCGTCACGCGACCGTGATGATGCCTTCAGGCATGCGCACAATACCATTCGAAACGCCCTCGCGATCGGTGGTACGGTCGCGCCGTGGTCTCGGGGACATGGGCTGACCCGCGCTCGCCGCAAGCGCACGCCATCGCCGATCTTTTCGACGACACGCTGCTCCTGTGCATGGGCATCTTCGCGCTCGTCGCGGTGCTCATCGCGCTCGTCATCATGCGCTTCCGCGACGACGGCAAACGCAAAGCCTCCGAAACCGAAGGCAACACGAAGCTCGAGATCGCATGGACGATCGCGCCGGTGCTCGTGCTCATCGCGCTCCTCGGGCTCACCGTCCGCGCGATGAACGGGTCCGACCCCGACACGGATCGCGAGGCGGACATCGTCGTCACCGCGCATCAGTGGTGGTGGAGCGCGCGCTACGCGTCGGGCGCGATCGTCGCGAACGAGATCCACATTCCCGTCGGCAAGCCGCTCGTCATCGGCATCGAGTCCGCCGACGTCGTCCACGATTTTTGGGTGCCCGAGCTCGCGCGAAAGATCGACGCCGTCCCCGGACGAAGCTCGAAGATTTGGATGCAAGCGGACACGCCGGGGACGTACGTCGGCGCGTGCGCGGAGTATTGCGGCGTGCAGCATGCGTGGATGCGCATCCTCGTCGTCGCGGAGTCGCCGGAGGATTTCGCCGCGTGGGAGAAGAAGACGCTCGCGCCGCCCCCTGCGCCCGCCGCGGAGAACACCGCGCGCGGCGCGAAGCTCTTCGCGTCGATGACGTGCATCAAGTGCCACGCGATCGGACAAGACGGCGCGAGCGTCGCGCCCGATCTCACGCACCTCGCATCGCGCACGACGCTCGGCGCGGGCGTCATCGACAACAACCCGACCACGCTGGCGCATTGGCTCAAGAGCCCGAGCGACGTGAAACCCGGCTGCCACATGCCCGACGCGAACCTCTCCGACCAAGACACGAGCGACCTCGTCGCCTACTTCGAGACCCTCCAATGACGACGGCGACGACGGACACGGCTCACGAAGAGCACGAGCACGCCGGCGCGTTCGGCTGGGTCGCGACGGTCGATCACAAACGCATCGGCATTCTCTATTTGCTGACGGCGTTCTTCTTCTTCGGCGTCGGCGGGATCGAAGCGCTCCTCATTCGCATCCAGCTCGCGCACCCGAACTCGAAGCTCATCGGGCCCGACGCATACAACCAAATCTTCACGATGCACGGCACGACGATGATCTTCCTCGTCGTCATGCCGACGCTCGTCGGGTTCGCGAACTACATCGTGCCGCTCATGATCGGCGCGCGCGACATGGCGTTCCCGCGGCTCAACGCGATGAGCTACTGGCTCTTTCCGTTCGGCGGCGCGCTCCTTCACTTCAGCTTCTTCGCGGGCGGCGCTCCGCAAACGGGTTGGTTCAGCTACGCGCCGCTGAGCGAGACTCCGTACTCGTCGACGATGGGCACGGATTATTGGGCGCTCGCGCTGCTCGTGCTCGGCATCGGCTCGGTGGCGGGCGCGATCAACATCATTGTTACCGTGGTAACACTGCGCGCGCCGGGCCTCACGATGCGGCGCCTCCCGCTCTTCGTGTGGATGACGTTCGTCACCGCGTTCCTCATCATCCTCGCGCTCCCCGTGCTCAACGCGGCGCTCGTCATGCTGCTCGTCGATCGCCAGCTCGACGCGCACATCTTCCAAGCGCACGGCGGCGGCTCGGCGATTTTGTGGCAGCACTTCTTTTGGACCTTCGGTCACCCCGAGGTCTACATCATGGCGCTCCCGGCGTTCGGGATGATCTCCGAGATCATCCCGGTCTTCTCGCGCAAACCGATCTTCGGTTACGAGTTCGTCGCGGGATCGACGCTCGCGATCGCCGTGCTGTCGTTCGGCGTGTGGGCGCACCACATGTTCGCCGCGGGCCTCGGACATCGCGCGGACCTCGCGTTCGCCGCGGGCTCGATGCTCATCGCCGTGCCGACGGGCGTGAAGATCTTCAACTGGATCGCGACGATGTGGGGCGGCTCGATCCGCTTGAAGACGGCGATGCTCTTCGCGATCGGATTTTTGCTCGAGTTCGTCATCGGCGGTCTCTCGGGCGTGCAGTTCGCGTCGGCGCCCGTCGACTGGCAGCTCACCGATTCGTATTACGTCGTCGCGCACTTCCACTACGTGCTCTTCGGCGGCACCGCGTTCGCGGTCATGGGCGGCACGTATTATTGGTTCCCGAAGATGACAGGCCGTTTGCTCTCCGAGAAGCTCGGTCGCTGGCACTTCTGGCTCACCGTCATCGGATTCAACCTGACGTTCTTCGTGCAGCACATGCTCGGCAAGATGGGCATGCCGCGCCGCGTGTACACGTATCCGGATCTTCCCGGGTGGAAGCTGCTCAACGAGCTCTCGAGCCTTGGCGCAGTGATCATGGCGATCTCCGTGCTCGTGTTCGCGTGGAACATCTTCGTGAGTTTGCGGCGCGGAGAGAAAGCGGGCGACAACCCGTGGGAGGCGTGGACGCTCGAATGGGCGACGACGTCGCCGCCGCCGCACGACAACTTCGACAAGGTGCCGCCCGTTCGTGGACGCCGTCCGCTCTTTGCGGGCGAAGAAGGCAAAGTCACCGAGCTGAAGACGTACGACGCCGGCGTCGTCGCGATGTGGGGGTTCATCGCGTCGGAGGCGTTCTTCTTCGTCATCCTCATCATCACGTTCGTCTTCTTCAACCTCGACAAGCGCGTCGCGGCGTCGCATCTCGATTTGAAGACGACGAGCATCTTCACTGTGTGCCTCTTCGCGTCGAGCGCGACGTTCGTCCTCGCGGAGCGCGCGCTCGCCGCAGGCAAGACGAGCGCGGTGCGCACGTGGCTCGCAGCGACGATCCTCCTCGGCGGAACGTTCATCGCGGGACAAGCCAATGAGTACCGCTCGCTCATCGCGCACGGCATGGGCGCATCGACGAGCCTCTTCGCGACGACGTTCTTCACGCTCACGGGTTTCCACGGCATCCACGTGACGCTCGGTCTCCTCGCGCTCGGCGTCTTGCTCGCGCTCGTCTTCGCGGGTGACTTCGAAAGAAGAAACACTCGTCGCTCTTCAAAGCGCTCGGCATGTACTGGCACTTCGTCGACGTCGTGTGGGTCGTCGTGTTCTCGGTCGTCTACCTGAGGAGCCTCACATGATCCCCTGGACCGCCGATCCGTTCGCGCTCGCGCTCATCGCGCTCGCATCTCTGCTCTACGTCATCGCGGTTCGCGATCGCGGGCGGCCCTTGTTTTTCGGTGCGGCGATGATCGTCATCGCGCTCGCGCTGATCTCGCCCATCGCGTTTCTCGCTCGCGGCGTCTTCTTCAGCGCACACATGCTCCAGCATCTCTTGCTCGTGCTCGTCGCGCCGCCGCTCGTGCTCCTCTCGCTTCCGCACGAGCGCGCCATCGACGACACGCACGAACGATCGCCGTTTCGCATCGTCCCCTCGTGGGGTCTCGGCGTTGGCGCGATGTGGCTCTGGCACGCGCCGACGCTCTGCAACGCAGCGTCGACGGATCCGATGATGCTGCGCGCGCAAACGCTCTCGCTCCTCGCGATGGGCGCCGCGTTCTTCTGGCCGATCTTCGGATCGCGCGCCGCGCATCGTCTCTCCACGTTCGGCGCGGTCGCGTACCTCTTCACGGCGTGCGCGGCGTGCACGGTGCTCGGCATTGGGATCACGTTCTCGCCGATCGAGGTGTGCTCGATCTTCGCGCGACCCAATGCGATCCGCGAGGCGTGGAACGTCAGCGCGAAGAGCGATCAGGAGCTCGGTGGTTTGCTGATGTGGGTTCCGGGTTGTCTCGTCTATGCGGGTTGCATCGTCGCGATGTACGGCCGCTACGCTCACGCCGAACGCGCGACACGGTCGCTGAAGGAAACATCATGACCGACAAGACCGACTGGAACGAAGCGCGCCCGGCGAAGATCCCGCCGCCCACGTTCGCGCCCGCCGCGCTCGCATTCGGGACGACGCTCTTCATGTGGGGCCTCATCACGTCGCCCGTTCTCATCGGCGTCGGCCTCGTGGTCATCGCCTACTCGCTCGCTTCTTGGATAGGAGAGATTCGTCATGCCGGACGATCCTGATCACGACGACGCAGAAGAAAAAGAATCCGAAGCGATCGCGGAAACGCCGGTCGATCCGGATTTGATCGCGCGTCGTCAGCTCCTCGGCAAGATGAGCGTCGCGCTCGGATGTGCGGGCGGTGCTGCGCTCGCGGTTCCGCTCGTCGGGTTCATCGTGGCGCCGCTTTTTGGTGATGAGCCGCGCGAGTGGCGACAAGTCGCGGGCGTCGACGCGGTGAAGGTCGGCGAGACGGTGAGCGTCGTGTTCGTCGACGCGTCCCCGCTTCCGTGGGCAGGCGTCACGGCGAAGACCGCAGCCTGGCTGCGTCGCGTGAGCGAGACCGAGTTCGAAGCGTTCTCCGTGAACTGCGCGCACCTCGGTTGCCCCGTTCGTTGGATGCCCGACGCGCGCCTCTTCATGTGTCCGTGCCACGGCGGCGTCTATTACGAAGACGGATCGGTCGCGGCAGGTCCCCCGCCGCACGGCCTCACGAAATATCCGTGTCGCATCGTCGATGGGCGCGTCGAAATCCGAACCGAGCCGGTGCCGATCGGATGATTAAGAAGCTCCTTCAATCCGCGTGGTCTGCGATCGACGATCGCATCGGCATCAAAGCCACGCTGAAACCGATCATGGAGCACCCCGTGCCGCGCGGCGCGCGCTGGTGGTACGTGTTCGGCAGCGCGACGCTCTGCGCGTTCATCCTTCAAGTCATCACGGGCGTCACGCTCGCGTTCTCGTACATCGCGTCTTCGTCGCAAGCGTACGACACGCTCCTCTTCATCACGCACCACGCGCCGTTCGGCCGCGTGATGCGCGGGCTCCATTTTTACGGGGCCTCCGCGATGGTGCTGATGGTCGGCATCCACATGGGCCAAGTGTTCCTCGCGGGCTCGTACAAATTCCCGCGCGAGATGAACTGGCTCTCGGGCGTGCTGCTCCTCGCGTGCACGCTCGGCATGGGATTCACCGGGCAGCTTCTTCGTTGGGATCAAAACGCGACGTGGTCCGTCGTCGTCGGCGCGGAGCAAGCGGGTCGCATGCCCGTCGTCGGCCAACAGATGGCGCGATTCATCCTCGGCGGCGACACGGTCGGCGGCGCGACGCTCAGTCGCTTCTTCGCGATCCACGTGTTCGTCATTCCCGCCGTCATCTTCGCGTTCGTCGGACTTCACCTCCTCCTCGTCATGCGTCACGGCATTTCGGAGCCGCCGGTACCCGGCGAAAAAGTCGACCCGAAGACGTACCGAAAAAAATATCACGCGCTCCTCAAGAAAGACGGCGTGCCGTTCTGGCCCGACGCGGCGTGGCGCGACGCGGTGTTCTCGATCGCGATGCTCGCGGGGATCATCGGGCTCGCGGTCTTTGCCGGACCTCCCGAGATCGGCGACCCGCCCGACCCGAGCTTGATCAACGCCGCGCCGCGGCCCGATTGGTATCTGCTCTGGTACTTCGCGGTGCTCTCGCTGTGTCCGTCGAAGCTCGAGACCGCGCTCATCTTGGCCGCGCCGCTCGTCGCGGGCGGGCTGCTCGTGTCGCCGCCGTTCCTCTCGAACAAAGGCGAACGGAGCGCGCGGCGGCGGCCGTGGGCGATCGCGGTCGTCGTGTTCGCGGTCGTCATGATCGGATCGCTGTGGATCGTCGGCGCGCGCTCGCCGTGGTCGCCGAACTTCAACGCACCGCCGCTCAGCGCGGAGATCGTCGGGACGAAAGAAGGACCGATCGCGGAAGGCGCGGTGCTCTTCCACGACAAGGGGTGTCTCTCGTGTCACCTCATCGAGGACCAAGGCGGGCGTCGCGGGCCAAACCTCTCGCACATCGGCGATCTCTTGACGAAGGACGAGCTCGTCATCCGCATCAACAACGGCGGAACGAACATGCCCGCGTTCGCGAGCACGCTCAAAGCCGAAGAGCTCGAGCACATCGTCAGTTTCCTCGAATCACGTCACAAGAAACCCGAAGCAGGCGAGCGCTAGCGCGCGCAATACCCACCGCCACGCATGCGCTGGCGGTGCTCGGCGCGGAGCTCGCTGCGCGCATCGTCCGTGAGGAGCGCGCAGGGGTCGAACCAGTGGTCCGTCGTCGCGCGCGCGCGAATCGGCGCGAGCGTGCCGGAGAACTCGGGGTTGTTTGGGCAGCGGTGATGCCAGAGCGCCCAGCGATCGGGCACTTCGTCGAACGCGAGCACCTCTTTGATGCCGCCATTGCAGTTGGTCGCGACGACGAGCACCGCATCGGGCGTTCGCAGGACGACGTCGTGGTGGAACTCGCCCTGTTTCCAGTGATCGACGAGCTCGTAGCCGCCCTCGCGCGCTAGCTTTTCGAGCAGCACGCCGAGCACCATCGTCTTTGCGAGCTCCTCGACCACGCCGATAAGGTGGTCACGATGCGCCCGCCCGCAACGTGCCAGCCCAGGTTCGGATCCGAACCTGAACGCCGATCGGGCGGGATTTCCCTCGAATCGTCAAAGTTCGGATCCGAACCTTCAATTCGGCGATTCTGTCCGGCATGGAAGGCATCGCGGCCGTAACGGGCGCCTCGGGGTTCATCGGAAGTGCGGTCGTACGCGTGCTTCTCTCGCGCGGTCGCAAGGTGCGCGCGTTGGTCGAGCCGGGCGCGAAGGACCTCGCGAACCTCGACGGGCTCGCCAAGCTCGACGTGCGCGAATGCGACGTGACGGACGAGGCGAGCGTCAAGCGCGCTCTCGACGGCGCGAAATCGCTCTTCCATTTGGCTGCAATCTACAAGCTTTGGACGCCCGACCCCGAGCCGCTCTTTCGCGTCAACGTCGAGGGCACGACCGCCGTCCTCCTCGCCGCGCTCGCGGCGCGCGTGGAGCGCGTCGTCTTCACGAGCTCGATCATGGCGGTTGGTTTGGGCGGCGACGAAGACACGAAGTTCGATCTCTTCGATCTCGCCGGCACCTACACGATGACGAAGTACGTGAGCGAGCGCATCGCGCTTCGTTTCGCGCGCGCGGGGCTGCCGCTCGTCGTCGTGAATCCTGGAATGCCGTTCGGCGCCCGTGACGGCGACAGAGATCGCGCACCGACGCCGACCGGACAAATCATCGTGCGCTTCTTGAAGCGCGAAGTGCCCGTACTCGGCGCGGGATCGCTGAGCGTCGTCGACGTCGACGATTGCGCGGAGGGTCACGTCCTCGCGGAAGAAAAAGGCCGCGCCGGCGAGCGCTACATCCTCACGGGACACGACGTGACGTTGCGCGATCTCGCCGAGCGCATCGCACGCATCGCGGGCGTGCGCGTTCCGAAGATCGCGCTGCCGCGCGCGCTGGGTTTGCCCGCGGCAGCCGCAATGGAAGCGATGGCGCGCCGCAGCGGGAAGGAGCCGCTCGTCACGTACAAAGAAGCGCGCTTCACGTCGGCCGCGCCGCACTTCTCGAACGACAAGGCACGCCGCGAGCTCGGCTTCGCCGTGCGCCCGCTCGACGAAACGCTCGCGCGCGCGATCGAATACTTCCGCGCGCACGGCATGGCGTGACGCTATGGAAAGTGCGTGCACTCGGTCCGCTGTCCATCCGGTGAATGACAGAGCGCGTACTCGATGAGCTTCTTCGCGCCACCCGCTGCGATGAACGCGCCGAACGTCTTCGAGTCGCGCCCTTCGAGCCGCGCGTAGATCACCCACGGGCTCCACGGAAGATTGTTCGTGCGCGCATCCGGTTTGGGCAAGCACATGAAGACGATGGTCTGATCGCTCGCGACCATGTCGACGGGAACTTCTCCGCCGAGGATGTCCACCGGTTGATCCGATCCGATCCACGACGGCACGCCGAGGACCTGCGCGATGCGCGCCGCGCTGTCGCCGGGATGAATGCGCGTGCGAAATGCCTCGAACGCATCGCTACAACGCGCGTCGCGACTCGCGCGTGGATCATCCGCGATGGCGAGGAGCCCGTGATTCGGATGCAGCGGCGCGAGGAGTGTCGCGTCGGAAGTCGCGGGTGTGCTTGCGTCCACCGCCGCGATGGCGACGGTCGGCGTGGGTGCTGCGTCGTGACACGCAGCGAGCAACACGATGGGGAGGAGCGGACGCATCGAGATTGAATACGTTGGGAGCGCGCTCATTCTTGCCCTAGCTCGGCGCCACTGGCTTCTCGTCGAACCGCACGAGCCCGCGCTTCCGCCACCCAACGCCACACAACCACGTTCGCGCCGCAAACACCGAAGGCGGCTCGTCCGGCGCGTTCACACGCGAGGTGAACCCATCGAACCAAGGCGCCGACGAAAACCGGTCGATACCCGACGCGATGCGCGCGCCGTGCTTCTTCGCGTTCATGAGAACGTAGACGATTGCATTGCGCACCGCGCGCGGCGTCGAGAGCTCGCGCGCATGATACCGGTCACCCCAAACCGGACCGCGTGTCTCGAGCGCACGATTGATCGCGCGCGCGAGGCGAATCGCAAGACCGCGAAGCGCGCGCGAGAGCACGTCCGCATCGCGTGCCTCGATGATCAGGTGAACGTGATCGCGCTGAACCGAGAACTGCACCACGCGAAACGCGTCCCCGACCGCCGGCGAACCGTTCGCTCCGCGAATCGCGGCGCGCATCTCGCGAAAAAGTCCCGCGTCGCGAAAGGGTGGAAGACCGCGGCGCGCACGGAGCGTCACGTGAACGGGATGCGCTGCTTTGTGAGCGCCCCGAACACGATGTGGAACGTTCTTGCGCGCGTGGGGAAAGCGCGGTTTGCGCCCCGCGTTCGCGCGCCGCCCACCCCACGTCCGGGATGGCAAGGTCGTTTGACGCATCTTGATTGAGCGATATTTATCGCGATGGTCGCGTTCGTCAAGAGACCAGTGTGATTTTTTTTGGTGGCCTCCTCCAGCCGTGCTCGGGCTCGTGCTCGGCGGTGCTCGCCGACAATGGACGGCGTTCTTCGTTTCGGCTCCGCGCCGGGACGCGCATCGCCGTGCGCGCCGCGCTTCGTGATACCCGAAGGGGCTGCCTCCTCCTTACGCGAACTCCACTCGCGTGGAGGAGGTGCATTGCGTGAAGCCACTCCACACAAGCGGGGCCCGCGGGCTCGTACACAACGCAGTGGCGCATAACGCAAGCACGCGTCGAACCGGTGTCGCACGGTGCGCGATCACAGGGTGTGATCGCGTGCAGCTCACGCCAAAGTGAGTGGCGCGTCAGCGCTTCCCGCGCCTTGTCGCCTTCTTCTTCGCGGCCTTCTTCGGCGTCTTCTTCTTCGCGGATTTCTTCGGTGCCTTCTTCGCGGGCTTCTTCTTCGCGCTCTTCTTCGGCGCGTTCTTCGCGCTCTTCTTCTTCAGCGCGGCCTTCTTCGCAGCAGCCTTCTTCTTCGGTGCGGCCTTCTTCGGTGCGGCCTTCTTCGGCGACGCCTTCGCCGGACCCGGGCCCCGCTCCGCGGGCTCCGCTGCGCCCGACGTTCCATTGGTGTGCGGAATGTTCGCGCGCTGGCCAGCGCGCGCGGCGAGCGTCTCGCGCACCTTCTCGTCGAGATCGTCGAACTCGAACGGTTTGTCGATGTGCGCGTCGGCGCCGTAGAGCGGGCTCGTGAGCTCGTTCACCTTCTCGCCGATTCCGGTGAGCATGAGCACCGCGGTGTGCGCGAGCGAGACGTCCTCGCGGATTCGCTTGCAGACTTCCCAGCCGCTCATCTCGGGCATCATGACGTCGAGCACGACGAGATCCGGCAAGCGATCGCGCGCGAGCTCGAGCGCCTCTTCGCCGTTTTCGGCGACGATGACGTCGAGCTTCGGATCTTCGAGCTGCCGCAAGTGCTCGGCAACGAGGTCGCGCATCGAGGGCTCATCATCGGCGACGAGCACCAGCAAATTGTCATCTGACATGCGCGCATCATCGGTGGTGCCGCTGCGTTTGGTCAACCGTGAATGCGTGCTAGGGTGCCGGGCCGCATGCGTTTCGCGCCTGTCTTTGCCTTGATCGCGTGCGCCGCGTGTCAGCCGACGCAAACGGCGACGCCGCGCCCGCAGGGCATTCCGCTCGCCCAGCTCCCAGACACCGACCGCGGCGATCCGATCTGCGGGCCGAACGCGAAGTGGGACGGCACGCGCTGCATCCGCCACGAATCCTCCGCGAGCGTCGCGGGATCGACGACGGCGCCGGCGAACCTCAAGATCATCGAGATCACCCTCGGCAGCGGCAACGAAGCGAAGATGGGCGACCTCGTCACCGTCGAGTACACGGGCACGCTCCCGGACGGCACCGTGTTCGACAGCTCGCGCCCGCGCGGCAAACCGCTTCCGTTTCGTCTCGGCGCGAACCAAGTCATCAAGGGATTCGAGCGCGGCGTCGTCGGGATGAAACCCGGCGGCGTGCGCCGCATCACCATTCCGCCCGAGCTCGGTTACGGAAAGCGCGGCGCGCCTCCGACGATTCCGCCGAACGCCACGCTCGTCTTCGAGGTCGAGCTCGTCTCCATCGGCAACGAGTGATGCGCGGCGAGAGGCGACACGTCGGGCTCGCGGTCGCGCTGCTCGTCTTCGTGTCGCTCGCGTGCAAGGTCGGAAAGACTCCGCCGTCCGTCATCGACGCATCGGACGTCGGGCCCGCCGACGTCGCCGAAGAATTCGACGAGCAAGCCATCGGTTCGTGCTCGCACTCGGACCACAAGTGTCTCGCCAACGGCAAGGCGGCGTACTGCAAGAACGTGTCGAAGACGCCGCGAAGCTACAAAGGCGAGTGGGTGACGTTCACGTGCAACGATTGTGCTCCCGACGGCTTGAACGAGGTTCGTTGCTCGACTCTCATCGCCGGCGAACCGTGTGATGGATTCTCCGTTCGCAACATGTGCACGTCGAGCAAGATGTCGATGTTCCGGTGCGACTTCATGTCGAACACCTGGGTGATCGACGGATGTCCCGGCGGCTGCAAAGAGGACCGCCCGTTCCCGCCCACGTGCAACCGGTGATCGGATGCTCTACTCGTCGCGGAACTTCGTGTCGACCTTCGACGTAGTCTCGACGAGCTCGCGCGAGCTCTGGACGTACTTCACGATCGTCGGCATGTGACCCTTCGTCAGCTTGAGCTTGTTCTGCATCATGCCTTTGATCGGATCGAGCTCCTTCTTGATGACGCTCTTCCACCGCGCGTAGTCCGCGACGATCACGAACGGTGCGTCCTGCGCTTGGGTCGCGGGCATCAGCTTGCAGTCTTTGCAAACGCCGCGATCGATGTCGAGCCACAGCGCCGTGTCCTCCGCGATGCCGAGCGCGGCGTCGGCCTTCACGACCATCGCGACCGCGCCGTGCGTCCACTCTTTCCCCGCCTCTTTGTATTTGGGGTTGTCGTTGATCGCTTGCTTGTACGCGGCGGCCCAATCCACGGAAGGAAAATCGTGTGACATCGGGCGCGAATCTACATCAAAAAGTGCGGTAGCGTTGCGCCATGGACATTCGAGGCCTCGAATCGTCGAACGCAACGAAGGGCGTCCTCGTTTTGGTCTTCGGAAAGATCGTGTGGACCGCGGACAAGGATCTCATCGCCGCGATCACGAACGAAGGCGTCATCACGAAGGCGCCGTTCGTGCCGCGCGCGCTCAACACGAAGGTCCTCGCGTTCCCGTGGATCGTGCCCCAAGACGAGGACCAAGCTCAGGCGCAGCGAGAGGCGCTCGCTTCGCACGCGGAGCTACGCGAGGCGCACGCGTTCGCGATCGATCTGTCGAAGGTCTTCATCGAGACGGAGCACGACAAGCCTTCGCACTACTTGGACGGCGGCGAGCTCACGCTGGCGTTCGCGAAGGGCGCGCCGGAGCATCTCGCGGATGCGATGCCCTACTTGCGCGCGCCGCAACGCGCGGATTGGTTCATGGACGGGCTCGCCGACATCGCCGCCGAGACGAAAGACGCGAAGCACCGCGCGATCATCTACGACGCGATCGCGCAGATGCCGGTGCCGCCGAAGAGCAACAAGCACCACAAGACGTACGTCGCCGCGCTAGGCGAAGGCGCTGCCGCGTTTCGCGCCGCGAAAGACATGGCCGGCGCGAGGCGCCTCGAAGAGAAGGCCGCGATGTTCGGCAAGAAGAAATGAGAGACCGATGACGAAGCGAGTCGTCGGACCAGGCGAGAGCGCGCGGCTCGAAGCGACGCTCGAGTTCACGGCGTTCGCCTCGCGCCCGATGCCGCTCTTGTCGCTCCTCGACGAAGCACCGCGCCGGATCGCGACGATCCTCCGCGCCGACGTGTGCTCGCTCTACTTGCTCGAAGGCGAAGGCTCGCTCGTCATGCGCGGCAACGTCGGCTTCACGCGCTCGGCGCTCGGCTACGTGCGTCTCGCGGTCGGCGAAGGGCTCACCGGCGAAGCCGTCGAGTACATGCGACCCGTCGTGGCCGACCTCGCGTCGAAACATGCAGCATACAAGCATTTCGACGAGCTCGACGAAGAGCGATTCCCCGTGTTCCTCGCCGTTCCGCTGCGCGGCAAGTCGGGTCCCGTCGGCGTCGTCGTCGTGCAACGCAAAGAGGAGCCATTCGATTCGAGCGAGGTCGAGCTGCTCGTTCTCCTCGGCGCGCTCATCGCGGCGGGCATTCGCACCGCGGAGCTCATCGACGCGCACCGCGAGAAGATGCACGCACCCGACAGTCCGCGCCGCGCCGGCGGCGGCACGCGCAAGGTCACGCTCACCGGACGACCCATGGTGCCGGGCCTCGCGCTCGGCGCGATCGCCGCGCTCCGCAGGCCGCCGTCGCGTCCGAGCGAGCGCCACGTCGGCGGAACGGGCGATCGCGACGCGCGGCTCCTGCGAGGCGCGTTCGACGTCGCGGAGAAAGCGATCCACGCGCTCCTCGTGCAATCGAAGGAGCTCAAGCTCGGCGCGCAAGCCGCGTTCCTCGGTACGTACATCGAGATCCTCGGCGACGCGCGCTTCCAAGAGCGCGCCCTCGAGCTCGCCGGCGAAGAAGGCATCGCGCAAGCGCTCGCGCGCGTCGCCCGCGAGGTCACGCGCGTCGCGCATCAAGTCACGCGCGACCCGTTCATGGAAGAACGCGCGCGCGACATCGAAGACCTGTGCGACGCGCTCACGATGCTCGCCGCGTCCGATCGCCGCGCGGAGCTCCCGCAAAAAGCCGTGCTCGTCGGCGACGCGCTCACCGTGTTCGACGTGCTCGTCACGTCACGCGCGCATCCCGTCGGCATCGCGCTCACGGAGCGCTCGAGCGGTCCGCGAACGCGCGCGCTGCTCGAGCTCATGGCGATTCCGTCCATCGTCGACGTGCAAGGCCTCTTCCGCTGGGCCTCCGACGGCGACGTCGCGCTCGTCGACGCGAACCACGGGCTCTTCGTCATCAACCCGACGAAGAACGAGATCGCCACCGTGAGGAAGCGATCTCGCCCGCGCGATCAGAGCGCGTGAACGCCGTCACACGCGTTCGGGTCCGTCCAGCGATCGACCCACGAACCGCCCGCGCATTGATACCAGCGCTTGTCGTACTCGCTCTGCACGCACGCGTTGTCGGGCACGTCCTTGCTCAGCGTGTGCGAGTAGCACCCGCCGCTGCCGCCGACCGGATACACCGCGATGCACGCCGCCGGATCGCTCCAGCGATTCACCCACGAGCCCGCGTCGCACTGATACCAATCGCCGTTCGACTCTTGCACGCACGTGTTGAACGGAACTTCCTTGTTTAGCCTGTCCGAGTGGCAGCCCTTCTTCGACGAAGGCGGAGGTTGCGATCCGCCGCCGCCGCCGCCACCCGAGCTCGTGCCCGAGATCCCGTCGTAGCGAATCGACGTGAAGCTCTTGCCTTCGTACGAGATGTAGACCGAGTCGCCGTTGATGGAGACGCTCGACGTGAACGCGTGCGCGTACGGCATCGACGAGCTGCACCCCGGCTCCTCGAGGAACACCGCTTCGTGTCCCGGATTCGTCCACTGCTTGAAAAGGATGATGTGGTCGGAGCTGTTGAGCGCGTCCCCTGGCTGGAGCGACTCGCCGGGGATCGTGTGCGAGACGGCCGTGTTGTAGGGCGCGAACTGCGACGTCACGCGACCGGGCGCCGGCAGGCCCCACGCCCACGAAACGAAGCCCGAGCAGTCGGAGCGGTACGGGTCCCACGCTTTGTTGTCTTCGCGGCTGCAGACCGACGAGCACGCCGAGTCGTAGTCGTGCGCGTGGTTCGCGCTCTGGCAGTACTTCAGCTTCGCGTTCACCCACTGCATCGCGCGATCGATCGTGTTGGTTCGAGAGAGCGCCTCCGCTTCGGCCGCGGCCGTCAGCTCATCGTCGGACGACGCCGAGCAACCCATCGCGAGCCCGACCGCGCCGAGCACGACACCCGCACGAACCAACCACTTCTTTGCGTTCTCGCCCATACACGGCTCTAGAGCAGCCGCCGTGCCAGGAGCGATGCGTGCATGATGCAACGTCGATCCACATCGAAACTCGGCCGATTTCCTCGTCGAAAGAGCGGCCGCGCTACCCGTCGCGAGCGCTGCCCGCGATGGATCGCGATCGCAAACGATCCGTACGACCGCGCTCGATCCACCCAATGCTGCTACGCTCGACGTGTCTTTCGGAGTGATGATGACCGAAGCCTCAGAGAGCCCGCCCAACGAACCCGAGACGGAGCTCCAAGGCTTGGCGGACGAAGGCGACCGCCCATCGATCACGGAGGTGAACGGCACGGTCGCGCGCTTCGAGATGGCGTACCAGCCGGAGCCATCCGAGCGTCACGCGTTCGGCGCGCCGTTTCTCACACGCTTGCCCTCGATGATCTGGTTTGCGTTCACCCTCGGCGTCGCCGGCACCGTGGTGCTCGCGTATCACTCGTCGGTGAGGTCGGCGCTCTTCATGTGGGTCGTCGAACGCGATCGCAACGGCATCCCGCCATCGTTTCTCGCGTTCGTCGTCCTCGCGAGCGGCATCGCGGTGCTCGTGCGGAGCGCGATGCGCGGCGTCATCGTCCATCGCGGCGGCATCGAGGCGCGTTACGTTCTGCCGCTCGGCATCCCGCGCGTGCGCGCGTGGGCGTGGGCGCAAGTGCACCGCATGGTGATCGACAACGATGCGGTGATGCTCGAGCTCTGGAACGGTTCGTACGAGAAGCTCCCGCGCGTCGCGCGCACCGCCGATCTCACCGCGCTCCTCATGCATCGCGCCGCCGAGCACAACATCGTCGTCACGCGGCTCGAGAGCTTGACCTGATCAATATTTCGCCTCGATCCCGAGGCTCGGCACGCTCACCGGACCGACGACTTGCGGCGTGCATTGATCGGGCTGCCCGATCTCGATCTGTTTGCATTGGATGCCGATCGCTTCTTTGTTGAACGTCACGTTCAGACCTTCGAGCACGATCGCGAATTGTCCGCGTGCGCCGATCCGCCAACGCTTCTCGATGCGCGCGTCGATGCGCCAGAAATCCGGCAAGCGATATCCGTTGTACGGCGGCAACGTCACCACGCCGTTGTATTCAGTCTGCGAGTACGGAAGGCCCGTGTAGTACGTGAAGCGCGCGCCCGCGTGCCATCCTTTGCCGAAGTCGAACGCGAGCGCCAAGTTGAGGACGTGCGTGCGATCGAAGTTGCTCGGCGCTTCGCTCGGCTCGCCCAGAAACGGATGCGGGATCTCGATGGTCGAGCGCGACAGCGTGTACGAAATCCACCCCGCGACGCGCTTCGAAAACGAACGCCGCAGCATCAGCTCGATGCCGAACGCGCGACCTTGCGTGCGGTCTTGGAGGCAATTCACGCTCGGCGTGTCTTGGAAGATGCCCGAGCACGACACGAACGCGTTCGTCATGTCGAAGTAGCGTTGCAAGAAGAACGTGCTCTTCAGCTCGAGAGCCCACGGGAGCTTCGCTTCGAAGCCGATGCTCGCTTGCACCGCGCTCTGAAGACCGTTCGAGAGCGATCCGAGCTCGCCGCCGGGGATCGGGACGGCGAAGCTCGGAGGTTGATGCGTCAGCGCGAGCGTCGAGACGAACATGAGACGCTTGTCGGCGAAGACGCGCGCCGCGAGACGCGGATCGAGCGCGGGCGCCGCGGTGGCCTTCTCGCCCGTGACGAGCGAGATGGATGAATTCGGATCGACGCCGCCGACTGCGCGCGAGGTGAACACGTCGAAGCGAAGACCGGGAACGATCTCGACGCGCGGATGCACGCGCCACACGACGTCGCCGTAGCCGCCGAAGATGACGTCGTTGCGCGCGGGGTAGTCGAACGTGATCGGGACGTCGCCGAGCGACGTGCCCGTGATCGTCTCGCTGTAGTCGTAGTGATAGAGGAGCACGTCCGCGCCGGCGCGAAGACGAACGTCTTTCGTGAGCGAGCGATCGAGCTCGGTGCGAAGCTGGATGCTCTCCGCTTGCACGCGTGTCGTGTTGCCGAATCCCGCGCCCGCGAGTGAGTCGTCGATGCCGAGCGTGAGCGCCGTGCGCAGATTTCCGCCGGGCACGGCGTGATCCCATCGCAAGTCGGCGCGATGAAATTCGGTGCGAAACAGCGGGTAAAACGGGCCGTACGCGACCGGGTTGCCTTGGTCGAACGCGATCGCGTCGCGTTGATCGAGCTCGTCGAACGATCCGAAGACGAACGCCGTCACGCGATCGCGCGGCGTCACGCGATACGTCGCGCGACCTTGGTAATCCCAATACGCAAGGCTGTTGTTCGGTGCGAAGAGCGGGACGAGCAACGACGGGTAGCCGTAACGACCCGCGACGACGACGTCGCCTTTTCCATTCGCGAACGGCGCTTCACCGAGGACGCCGACGTCGAACAAACGGAGCTCCGCCTCGCCGCCGAGCCTGTACGTCGGATCGCGCGTCTCGCCCGCGACGATGCCGCCCGTGAATCGCCCGTACTGCGCGGGATAACCACCGGGATAAAACTCGACGCGATCGATCAGCGACGGATGAATGACGCTTGGCCCGAGCGCGAGGTGATAGAGCAGCGGAACTTTGACGTCGTCGACGAAGTAACCGGTGTTGCCGGGCGGCGCGCCGCGCACGAAGAAGAACGGCACGCCGCTGAAGATCGGCGTCACGCCGGGCAGCATGTCGATCGCGCGGAACGCGTCGCCGAACGCGCCGGGCAGCTCGCGGATCTCCTCTTTCGTCATCGTCGTCCCGCCGACCTCTTTGCGCTTGCCGCGAACGCGCACGTCCTCGACGCCCGCGATGGGTTTCGCCGGATGAACGACGGGCGGAGGCGCGCGAACGATCTCGACGTGATCGATGGGCGCGATGACGACGGCCTCGGCGCGATGAAACGGAACTTCGATGCGGATGCGCGCGGCGACCGCTACGCCGTCGCGCGTCGCGGGGTCGAACGTGAACGACGAGACGAGCGCTCTCGCCGCGCCGAGGAACGGCTCGCCGCCGGCGAGGACGCGCGAGGACACGACGCTTCCATCCGCGGCGACGACGACCTCGAAGATGACGACGGCATCGCCGCGCGCACCTTCCGGATACGGCGCGGTGACGTTGCGCGCGACGGGCGCGGTCACGGTGTGCTCTTGCGCGGACGCGACGCGCGCGCTCGAGACCAGCGCGAACGCGATCGCGATCCATGCCGCGCGTTTCAGCCGCGAAACTCCGCTCGAACGCGATCGCGCAGTGGTGCGTCCGCGAGGACTTCGATCGCCGTGCGCGCCATCGCCTTCGCCGCGGCGATCGCCACATCGACGCCGCGATCGCTCGCCGCCGCCGCCGCGAACTCGCGCTGGTGAATCGTCGTCGTTCCTTCGTCGACGATCGCGAGCATCGGATGAATCGACGGCACGACGTGCGACACGTCGCCCATGTCGGTGCTGCCCGTTCCGATCGATGGATCCGTTTCCTTCGCGCGGTGGCCGAGCGACTGCCAGTGGCGGCCGAACGCGTTCGCGAGCGCGACGTTGTTCGCCATCGAGCGGTATCCCTCGCGCACCTCGAGCTTCACCTCGACGTCGCTCGCCATCGCCGCGGCGCGCGCGCAGCGCTCCACGATCGCGCGGACGCGCGCGTGCTCTTCGTCGTCGAGAGCGCGAACGACGATTTCGCTCGCGGCGTGCTCGGGGATCACGTTCGACGCCTCGCCGCCGCCATCGCGAATGATTCCGTGAACGCGCACGCCGTCTTTGAACGTCGGGCGTTGCGCGTCGATGAGACGAAACGTGTCCATGCACGCGACGAGCGCGTTCCTTCCATCCCACGGCGCGGCCGCCGCGTGCGATGCGCGTCCTTCGAACAAGAACGTGTACGTGCACATCGCGAGAAACGGATGGCGGAGAATGTCGTGATCGAACGGATGGAACATCATCGCCGCAGCGAGCCCTTCGAACGCGCCCGCTTCGATGAGCTTGATCTTCCCGCCTCCGCCCTCTTCCGCGGGCGTCCCGAGCAAGATCACCTCGCCCCCAGTCTTCGCGACCGCTGCTGCTGCGCCAACGAACGCGCCCACGCCGCCCGCGGCGATCAAATTGTGGCCGCACGCGTGCCCGATTTCCGGTAGCGCGTCGTACTCGGCGAGCACCGCGACGCGCGGACCCTTTGCGTTTCCCGCGCGCGCGCGGAGCGCCGTCGGCATTCCTGCGATGCCGCGCTCCACCTCGAAACCGAGGCCCGCGAGATATTGCGCGATCGCGGCCGACGCGACGTGCTCCTCGAAACGAAGCTCCGGATGAGCGTGGATGTGCCGCGCGAGCTTCGCGAGCGCGCCTCGCTCGGCTTCGATTCGCGCATCGATCGCAGAAGTGGCGTCGTCGTCGATCACGCGCGGATTATACTGCCTTCGCCATGCGCCGCATCTTCGCCCTCACCCTCGCGCTTTTCGCGTGTCAGACGCACCCGCAGCCGGAGGTCGTCCGCGTGGATCCCTCCGCGACTGCGGCGGCGGCGACGCCGTTCGTTCCGCAGAAGGTGACCGCCGAAGCAAGCGCGATGGGCACGCACCTCGCGTTCGCCGCGTACACGAACGAGCACGCCGACGAAGCGCGCATTCGCAAAGCGTTCGACGACGCTATCGCGGAGATCCGCCGGCTCGAAGCGCTCATGACGACATGGCACCCGAGCGACATCACGCGCATCAACGATGCCGCGGGCACGGCGCCCGTCGTCGTCTCGCAAGAGACGTACGATCTCGTCGCGGAAGCGCTCCACGCGTCGGAGATGTCGAAGGGCGCATTCGACATCACGTTCGAGAGCCTGCACGGCCTCTGGAAGTTCGACGAAGATCTCGATCCGCATCCGCCCACGCCCGAAGCCGTGCGCGCGAAGCTCTCGCTCGTCGACTACCACCACGTCAAGCTCGACGCCGCGAAGCGCTCCGTCTTTCTCGACACTGCGGGCGTGCGCATCGGCCTCGGTGGAATCGCGAAAGGGTACGCCGTCGATCGCGCGGCCGCCGTGCTCGACAAAGCGGGCGTGACCTCGTTCTACGTTCAAGCGGGCGGCGATCTCTTCACGCGCGGAAAAAAACCGAACGGCGACGAATGGTCGACCGGCATTCGCGATCCGCGCAGTCCCGATCGCGAGAAATTTTTCGCGCTCCTCCCCGTGAGCGATCACGCGTTCTCCACCGCGGGCGACTACGAACGCTCGTACGTGATCGACGGCAAGCGCTACCACCACATCATCGATCCGAAGACCGGCTTCCCCGCGACCGCGTCGCGCAGCGTGACGATCTACGCGCCCACCGCGCTCCTCGCCGACGAGATCGACGACGCGGTGTTCATCATGGGACCGAAGGACGGCATCGCGCTCGTCGAGTCGCTCGATGGAGTCGGCGCGGTCGTCGTCGACGACAAGAACAATTTGTGGATCAGCAAGCGCCTCCGCGGCAAGCTCGCGATCACCGGCGTCCCGACGGACGCGCCCTGACTCACGTCACATGGAGACGAGACGGCGCGCGGCCTCTTCGAGATCGCGCGCCGTGCGCACCTCGAGCACCTCGTCGCAAATCTCGGCGTAGCGCGCCATCGCGCTGTCGCCTTCTGCCCATCGCTCGCGCGGGTCGGGACAAATCCACAAGACGCGCTTCGCGCGACTGCGAATCCGCGCGAGCGCGTCTTCACCGGCGCTTTGATAATTCGTGCGACCGTCACCGAGCACGACGACCGTCGTGCGGCGGTCGACCGCATCGCGATGACGTGCGGCGAACGCATCGAACGCGCGCCCGTAGTTCGAGTTCCCCGTGACCGGAACGACCGCGCCGCCGTGCGCCGCCGCGATCGCCGCTTCCGGGCTCGCGCGTCGAAAGAGCCCCGTCGCTTCACCGACGTCTCCGACGAACACGAAGCTCCGCGTCGACTCGAAGAGCTCATGTGCAGAATACACGAATTCGAGCAGGAGCCCCGCGACGTCGCGCACGGAGTCGCTCACGTCACACAAGAGAACGAGTCGCGGTTTGTCTTTGCGGCGGCGGACGTGGGCGGGCGAGATGGGAACGCCGAACGTCCGCATCGCACGGCGGAGGGTCGCGTGGGGATCGATGCGTCCGCGGCGTGCGCGCCGCTTGCGCACGCGGGCACCGCCGCGAAGACGCGCCGAGAACGATCGCACCGCGCGACGCACCTCGGCGAGCTCTTTGCGATCGAGCGACGCGAGCGCGCGCGCTTCGATCGGGCCCGTGCGCGGCAGGTCCTCGCGCTCGGCGCGCGCATCGACGCGTTCACGCACGACCGCCTCCGATGCATCGAGCTCGCGCGCGAGCGCATCCGCGAGCTCGTCACCGCGCGCGCCGAGCGCGTCGCGCAGCGCAGCTCGAAGCGCACCGAGCGATTTGCGCGCCGCGGTCGCCCCCGCGCGCTCGAGCGCGCGATGCGCATAAAACCCGCGTTGCATCGGCCCCGCGAGCGGCGCGAGCACGCGCTGCATCCCGGCGAGCGCGAGCACGCGATCGAGCGCGCTCCCTCCGCCGAGAAACAGCTCGAGGTTCGCATTCGCGAGATCGCGCAAGGTCGATTCGAATGCCGAAATCTCGTCCGCCGAAATCCGAGCGCCACGAGACGCGACGCGAGCGTGCCTCGATGCGCGCCCGAGAAAAAATCGTCGAACGCGCGATCGAACGCGCGACGCTCTCTCTCGCTCTTCACGATCGCGCACGCGAGCGCGGCGCGAAACACGGCGCGATCTTCGACGCCCACCGCGCGCGCCGCACGAACCGCATCGATCGCCGACGAAGGCGGGACGCGAGCTCCTTCGCGGCGAATCCGCCACAAAAGCTCGTCGATGAGCTCGATCACGGCGTGGCGCCCGCGCCCTGTGTGACGGTCTCCGCCAAGAGCCGTTGAACGAGCTGCTCGATCTGCGCGTTGGTCGCCGGGTCGTAACCGATCGAGACCTCGCGCACGACGCCGCGCTTGTCGATCACGAAGAGCGTCGGAATGTTCCGTACGCCATACGCCGTCGACGTCGCGCTCGTTTGGTCGCTCGCGAGCGAATAGTGAATTCCGATTTGCGTCGCGAACGTCGCCGCCATTTGCGCGGGCTCCGTCGTCACGCCGATCACCGAGAGGCCTTGTGCTCCGTACTTCGACTGCCACGAGTCGAGCACGGGCATCGTCATGCGACATGGCCCGCACCACGTCGCCCAAAACTCGATCACCGCGACGCGCCCGCGCAGCGCGTTCATCGACGCGGGAAGCGGGCCCGACGCCGCAACGAGCCCGGTGATGCTCGGCGCGAACGTCCCCACGTACTCCATGCGCAAGATGTCGTCCGCCGACGGGCGCGGCGCGAGCGTCACGTTGATCGTGAGCGGCGCAGCCCCGCGATGCACGACGACGTCGACTTTGTCGCCCGCCGAATGCGCAGCTACGAGACGCGTGACGTCGTTCGGCGAAGCGACCGGGTTGCCATCGACGCGTGCGATCTCGTCACCGTCTTTGATTCCCGCTTTGTCCGCCGGCGATCCTCGCACGACGTGCTTCACGGGAACGGTGGCGCCCGTCGATGTCCCCATCTCGACGCCGAGCCACGGCGCGCGATGAAGCTGCGTGAGGATGTGCGTGGGTGACGGCAGCGTGTGCGGATCGCCCTGCCCCTGCGTCGCGAACGCCGACGCCGCAACCAAGAGCACACCGAGCACGTAGAAGGAGCTGCGGACCACAAAAGCAACGTAGCGCGGCCACTCGGTGTCGGCGCGCGCTACGAACTTGAGGAAGAAAAACGAAGGAAGAAGTGTTAAGGAGAGGAAGAAGATGAAAAGGAAGTCACGAAAGGAAGGAAGCTGACCCGTCGCGAAGGGAGTTCCGACAGGAGGCGCCGCAGCCCCGGCGCACTCGCTCCTTGAGCAGAACGCGTGCCAAAACGACAGACAGGTATTTTTTCTTTTCATTACGAATGTTTGACGTGGCTTCACTGAAAAAGTTCCACGAACGTGTGACAGCGGCCTAGGGCGGTCGAGTCATGCCGAGACCCTGACCTCGAAAAGTTTGCAGAGGCAGGTCGTCCCGAATTCGAGCCGTTGACACGGTCGGCAGCCTGGGTAAGTTTGCGGCCCCTCGTGCGTCCGTAAACGCACGCGGAACGCGCCCATAGCTCAGCTGGATAGAGCGTTGGTCTACGGAACCAAAGGTCGAAAGTTCGAATCTTTCTGGGCGCGCTGAAATGAACGACGAGCAGTGGATGCGTGAAGCGCTCGTCCAAGCGGAAGCGGCGCGGGCGAAAGGCGAAGTCCCCATCGGTTGCGTCGTCGTGATGGACGAGAAAATTCTCGCGCGCGGTCACAACCTCAGCGAGACGGACAAAGATCCGACGGCGCACGCGGAGATCGTCGCGCTGCGGCGCGCGGCGGGATCGATCGACGATCGCAGGCTCGTCGGTGCGACCGTCTACACGACGCTCGAACCGTGTGCGATGTGCGCGGGCGCGCTCGTCCTCGCGCGCGTCGATCGCGTCGTCTACGGATGCAGCGATCCAAAAGCCGGCGCGGTGAGCACGCTCTTTTCGATCGGACGCGACGCGCGCCTCAATCACGTGTTCGAGCTGACTTCGGGCGTGCTCGCGGACGAGAGCGCGGCGATGCTGCGCGCGTTCTTCGAGTCGCTCCGCGCGCAGGGAAAAAAGTAGCGCGCTATTTCGTCGCGAGATTCACGTGGAAATTCGGCTCGCCGTGACGCGTGCGCGGATCCGGAATCGACGCGATCGAATCCATCACGGCGACCATGTCGCCATAGCGCATCTCGTTCCCGACATGCAGGACGACGACGTGCGACGCGTCGCTCGCGAGATCGACCGGGTGAGCGTGCTGCATCGCATCGATCTTCTTTCCGACGTTCTTCAGGTCGCTTCGTTCGATCGCCACGCGATCGAGCGTCTCGGCGCCGCGCTGCATCGTGAGGTGCATCGGTTGATCCGCGCCGTCGGGAACTTCTAGGTGCATCCGCGCAACGGGCTCCTCCGGCTTGGTGATGTCTTGCGACGACGGAACCTTCGTCGTCGCGTCGAGACGCGACATGTGCGTCCACACTGCGGTGATGAGAAGAAACGACACCGTCACCATGAGCAGATCGATCATCGGGACCATGTTGATCTCCGAATCGACCGCTCGACGTCCACCACGACCACCACTCGCGACGCTCACACCTGCCATCTGAATGACCTCCGATGATCATTTCGATTGCGGAGGTTCGCTCGAGCTTGGACGATTTCGGCGTGTTTCACGCCACATTCCGCGCTCGGTGAAGATTTTGGGAACCGGACGAATCGATCGTGCTCGATTGGAGGGATGGATCCGAAACGGCCGGAGCTCGGCGATGACGACGTCATCGTCAAGCGCGTGCTCGCGGGCGAGCGCGCTCTCTATGAAGTGCTCGTGCGCCGGCACAACACGCGCCTCTACCGCGCCGCGCGCGCCATCTTGCGCGACGAGAGCGAGGTCGAGGACGTGATGCAAGAGGCCTACGTTCAGGCCTTCGCTCACCTCTCGCAGTTTCGCGCGGAGGCACGCTTCTCGACGTGGCTCACGCGCATCGCCGTGCATGAAGCGTTCGCGCGGCGCCGACGTGCACAAAGGCAAACTCCCATGGAAGAACCCGCCATCGCGAGCACCGACTCGAGCACTCCGGAGCGTCAGGCCGGCACGCGCGAGGTCGCGACGCTCGTCGAGCGCGCCATCGACGAGCTCCCCGATTCGTTCCGCGAAGTGCTCGTCCTGCGTACGCTCGAAGAGATGAGCGTCGCGGAGACCGCCGAGGTGCTCGACATCCCCGAGGACACGGTGAAGACGCGACTCTTCCGCGCGCGCGGGCTCCTGCGCGACGCGATCGCCGAGCGCGCGCTCACGAGCGCGCCCGACACGTTCCAATTCCACGCGCCGCGCTGCAACCGCGTCGCGGAAATCGTGATGCTCCGGATCACTTCGTAGCGGTCGGAACGGGCGGAGGGAACGGCGTCGCGCCGCAGCGACAACGCACGCCGCTCTCTTTCCACACGCGCGAGCCGCACTTCTCGCACGTCCACAATTTGTCGAACCCGCGGACGCGCTCGAGCGTGCTGCGGACTTCCATCGTCGATGCGCCTTGGTCGCTCGCGTGGGCTTCTGCGTTGAGCACCGACTGCGCGTCGGCTTCGAGCGCGCGGAGCGATGTGTCGATCGCCGCGAGGAACGCCTTGCCTTGGCTCGTGTCCTTGAGCAGACGACGCAAGCCCGAGATGAGCTGACCAATCTCGCGGAACTCGTTGTCGTTGCCACGACGATACGGCAGCGGGACCTCGAGCCCTTCGCACAATTCTTTGAGAACGTATTCGAGGCCGCGCCGGCCGCGCCTCGCCGCGTCGCCCGTCGCGCCCGCGTCGAGGAGCTCGAGCGCCGCGTCGACGTCGGTCGCGCCGCGGTGCTCGCGCAAGCTCGGCCCGCGATCGTACGACCAGCCGAGCACTTGAAACGTCGCCCAGCCTTTCACTTGGCGGCGAATCTGCTCGAAGAAATATCGATCGTGCGTGAGCACGACGAGCTGCCAGTCCTTGAACTCCTCGATGAAGAGCTCGCTCAAGCGACCGCGATGCGTCACGTCGAAGCTGTTGACGACGTCGTCGAGCACGAGAAATTCGAGGTGCTCGTTGAACGTGCGCGCCATCGCGAGGAAGAGCACGATCGCGACCGAGTTCATGTACGACTCCGAGAGCACGCCGTGCAGCGGACGCTGGCGCTGCCCATAGAAGTCGACGGCGAGCTCGATGCCTTTGTCGCCCCACGTCTCGACCGCGACGCTGCCGATGTGGCCCGTCGGGTGAAGGCGCTCGAAGAGCCGCGCGACCTCCGCGGAGATCTTCTCGAGCACTTCTTGAACGTATTTTTTTTGCTCCTCTTGGCATGCGTCGAAGATCGCGTCGGCGAGCTCGTACGCGTGCTCCGCTTTGAGCTCCGCGGTGGACGCGTCGGCCCATTGCTTCGCGGCGACGAGGAGCTGCCCGAACTCGACGGCTTGGTTTCGCGCCGACGGCGGCTCCGCGTCGAAGTTCTGATTCACGAGCGCGCTGTTCGCTTTGTCGTTCCACGTCTTCAACGCGGTGGCGAACGCCTCGATCGCTGCGACGTCGATCGGCTTGCGCTCGCCGATGGCGCCTTTCACCGCGGCGCTCGCGCCCTCCGGCGCAGTCGGAAGATCCAACCCGATCTCGCGCGCCTTGCTGCGCCAGCGTGCGCGATCTTGCTGGAGCGACGAGAGCGCGCTCTCGACGCCGCGCGCCGCTTGCTCGGCGGTCATGAGCTTGTTCGATTTTTCCTGGAGCGCGGAGAGCATCTCCGCGAGGCGGGACTTCAGCGCGTCGGCGCCGATTTTCTTGTCGCAGAGCGGACAGCTCTTCGACTCCGGGTGATCCTTCACCCAGCGAATGGCGGCCGGCGAGCAGATCGATCTCGCTCGTGTCACCCGAGCTCACGCCTTCGATCGTCGCGTTCCACTTCTTCAGCGCAGCGACGTCGATGTCGACCTTGCTCGCCTCGATCTCCGCGAGGATGGTCGCGTTCGTCGTCCGCCGCGAAGCCGACGCGGGCGCGGCGCCCATCAAGCTCTTCAAGTCGAGCCGGAAATAATCGTCGATCGTCTTCTGCGGCTCGAACCCGCACGCGCGCGCGAGCTTCGCGAGCGCGTCGTCGATGTCGTCCGGCTCCACCTTCTGCGCGCGCACGGACGCCGCGGCTTGCTCGACCTTCGACGTGGCCTCGTCGCGCGTTCGCTTCAGCTCGCTCCGCGCTTTTTGCAAATCCGTTCGTAGCTCGTCGATCGCGCCGAGCCCGAGGAGCCGCTGGAGCGCGCTCCACTTTTCGCCCTTCGACTTGTCGACGAAGTCCGCGATCGTGCGGCCGCGCAGCAAGAACGTCTCGCGCGACGCCGCGTCGATCGCGACCTTGTTCTGCGACTTCGGCGTGCACGATCCGCCGAGCTCGCCGTTCGTTCCGATCGCGACGAGCGTGGCTTGCTCCTTCGGCGCGCCGAGGTGGCGCACGGCGTGATCGCGTCCCTCCTTCGCGAGCAGCTCGATCTCCCCCGTGAAGTACCACTCGATCGCGTCGGCGAGCGAGCTCTTGCCCGTGCCGTTGTCTCCGTACATGAGGAGCGACTGCGCTTGCGGGAGATCGATGTCGTAGACGTCGCGCACGCCGCGAAACGCCTGCATCGTGATCTTCGTCAGCCGCTCACGCATCGCGCGCCCCCTTGCTGATGATGCTCGCGAGCTTGGCCGCGCGTTTCGTTCCGGGCTTGTCGTCGACCGCTTCGAGGAGCGCGTCGCGCGTCTCCTGCGGCAAGTCGGGAACTTTGAGAAGGACTTCTTCGAGGAAGCTTCGGGCGCTGCGGCGTTGCATGGACACCGACGATATCTCGCCTGGTAGGCTCGCGAAATCCGGATGCTCATCGGCCGAAAGTCCACGCTCTTTCTCGTGTACGGGTACGAGCTCGACGGTGAGGTCCGCGGGGACTGGAAGCAGCGTGAGATCAAGGGCGCAGCGCTCCTTCCGCACCTCGACGAGTACGTGCGGCGCGGCGAGCTCTTGCGTGCGTACGAGCCGATCGGGGAGCTGCGCGCGCCGTTTGGTGGGCGCGACGCGTGGACGTTCACCGACGGCGAAAAGACCATCGACGTCGTCGTCTCGGACGCACCGCGCCTCTACACGCTCGACACGGGCTACGCGTTCATCGTGATGGGCGTCGCACCCAAATCCGACGAGCTCACGCTCGCGGAGTTTCAAGACACCGCATACGCGATCGTCCGCTCCGGTTGCTCGCGCGTCGCGAGCGTCGCGCCGCAGATGAAGAAATTCCTCGAGGCGAAGAACCTCGCATCGGACGAGCCCGTTCCGCTGCGGCAGTTCCTCGCGAGCCTCGTGCCCGGCCTCAAACCCGAAGCGCCGCGCGGCACGCCCCGCACGACCGCCCCGCTCTCGATCGGCGTCGTCCTCACACGCGAGCCGCTGAGCGCGGAGGATCGCCACCGGCTGCGTCTCATCTACCGCTCGAACCAAACCGTCGAGCCGGAAGAAGGCGAAGAGCATGGCGTGTGGCGCGTCTCGAGCCGCGAGGCGTGTCTCTTCTCGAGCTTCGGATTCGGCTGGGTCGTCACGTCGAAAGAGGAATCGCAGTTCCTCGCCGACGCACCGCACATGATCCGCGATCGCTACGTCTACAAGTGGCTCCTCGTCGAGCACCAGCGCCTCTGCCTCCTCGCGCTCGCGACCGAGTGCGCCGACATGTCGAAGGGCCTCGACGGCTCAAACTTCGCCGAGATGCGCATGCGCCTCTTGAAATTCATTGCAACATACAACTTTCGCCACATCTCGAGCGAAGAGCGCCACGACGAGTTCTACAAACGCTCGCGCGACGCGCTGATGATCGACGACTTGCTCGCCGAGGTGCGCGACGAGGTCGTCGAGATCGACACGCAGCTCGCCGCGCGCCGCGCCGAGACGCTCAACCACGTCCTCGCGTTCCTCACGCTGGTGCTCACGCCCGTCGGCATCATGTGCAGCGTCTTTCAGACGGACACCGTGCCCGGCAAGCTTCGCTTCGACGCGATCGTCTCGCCCAGCGCGTGGCTCGCGCTCGTCACGCACGCGCCGTTCATCTTCGTGCTCCTCGCCGCGGCGACCGGCGCGACGGTCTACACGCGCATCTTCGGTTATCACGTCGTCTCGCGTTTGCTCCGCACGCTGCTCGAACGAAAGAAGGCGCGATGATCAGTTCGTCTCCCACTCGTCCGTGCCGCGTTCGTCTCCCGTGAAGTGAGAGCCGCGGACGGGCGGGCGCGGCGTGAGCGGCGGCGCGTCTTCTTTGTGAAACACGATCGTCTCCGTCTTCGCCTCTTCGAGCTCTTTGTCCGAAATGCGCCCGTTCTTGTGCGCGATCTCCATCAATTGATGGATGTTGTTGATCCACGATTGAGGCACCTCGCCCTTCTCGTACATTTTGTGATACTCGCGCGGCCGCGGCAAAAGCGACGAGAGAAACAAACACTCCGCGAGGTTCAATTCCGCCGGGTGACGGCCAAAATAGTGCTGCGCTGCAGCGCGGACGCCGTAGATGTCTGGCCCGAACTCGATGATGTTCAAATAGAGCTCCATCATCTCGTCTTTGTGAAAAGTTCGCTCGAGATAATCCGCCAAAATCAGCTCTTCGAGCTTTCGCGAGAGCGTCTTCTCGCGCGACAAGAAGAGGTTCTTCGCGAGCTGCATCGTGATCGTGCTCGCGCCGCGCACGAAGCGACCGGCTTTGAGATCCGCGACCAGCGCGGACCGTATCGCCCACTCGTTGAAGCCGTGATGGTGGAAGAACGCGCCGTCCTCCGTCGTCAGCACGGCGACCTGCATCATCGGGCTGATCGTGTCGATGGGCGCCCACTCGTCCGATCCGCTTCCGGTCTCGCGCTCGGCGGGCTTTCCATCCTTGTCGACGATCGCGTACGTGAACGTGCCGTCGAAGTGATCCTTCTTCAGCTCTTCGGGCGCGGTCGTCACGCGGCACAGATCGTCGAAGTCGTACTTGAGGACGAGGTCTTCGATCTTGCGCGTGTCGAACGAGAGAAAACCTTTTGCGCCGAGCGTCCCGCGAAAACGCGCCGCGGAGATGTGCGGGAAGAGCGCCACGGGGACGCTCTCGAGGAGCGATTGGCATCCCGCGACGGGAAGCTCGAGCGAGAGGCTCGCCGCGAGGTGATCGCTCGTCTGCTCGAGCGCGCCGTGCGCGCGGAGGTGAAGCGCGCCGAGCTGCGCCTCCGCATCGTCGAGCCGCACCGCGCCCGCGTCATCGAGCACGCCGCGCGCAGAGACGCGCACGTCGAGACCGCGCACGGTGTCGTCCGCGAGCTTCGCGTTGCGAATCGACACGCCGCTCGCCGCGAGGTCCCCGTCGAACGTGAGCGCCTTGGCCGCGTCGTCGAGCGAGAGCCGCGCGCGCCCCGTCACCGTCGCGCGCGCCGGGTCCGCGAAGCCGAACGCGCCTTCTCGCACGCCGAGCATCGAGAGCGTCACGGGTCCTCCCGCGAGCGCGAGCACCGTGTCGCCCGCTTCGAGCGGCACCGACCCATGGAGTGTGAGCGGCGTCTGCCCAGTGCCCGCCGAGAAATCCGCGGCGAGCTCCGCTGCGTGCCTTTCGACGGTCACTTTTCCTGGTCCGAGCTCGAGCTTCTCTTTCCCGCGCGAGAGCTCGACGGTGAGCGCATCGAGCCCGACGTGAAATCCTTCCGGCGCGTGGTCCGCGATCCGCTTTCCGAGGTTCTGGACGATCGCGCGCGCGACGTGCAGCTCCGGCATCGTGACGAACGCATGAAACGGCTCGGGCGCAGGCTTCGCGCCACGCTTCGTCGCGACGGGTGGCGGCGGCGGATCGAGCGTCGGCGCCGCGGGCAGCGCATCGACCGCATCGAGCTCGAGCGCGATGCGCGCCGTGTCGATGTGTGCATCTTGCAACTTTCCGCCGACCACCATCACCGTCGACGCACCGAGCGCGACGCTCGCGCGCGTGCGCGCCACGACGATCGACTCGCCCGAAATGCGAGTCCCGCTCGCATCCCGCGTCACCGCGAGGCCCGTCGCGTCGAGCGTCGCGTCCACGTCGCCGAAAGCGCGCGCCCAGCTCACCGCGGCCCCCTCGACCGCGATCGGCGTCTTTTTACCTGCCCCGTCACCCTTGCTCGGATGACGCTCCCGCCACGCGGAAATCTCCGCGAGCGCATCATCCTCGAGATCGACCCGAACCCCCGACAGGGCGATTCGCTCGACGCCCATCCCCACGCCGAGCTCGACACGCACGCGGTCGAGATGCGCCGAAATCCCCTTCGCCCCTTCGGGCGCGACCTCCACGTTCTCGAGCGAAACCGCGAACCACCCCGGTCGCACCTTGCCGACCTTCGTCACAAAGCCGCGCCGAACACTCTCCGCTTCGACGCGCCCACGCACGATGGGCCCGAACGCAATCGCCCCGAAAATCGCCAAAACGACCGCGATTCCAACACCCCCAGCGATGCGCTTCCGCCTCTTCGACCACTCGGACCAAAACACGGCGTGAGTTTAACGCCCGACGACGTTTTTACGACGACGAACTGCCCATAGCAGCGCTTGCCTTGTTCCCGCACGCTGAATTCATGCGCTTCGCCTTCTTTGCTTCGACATTCACGCTCGCGACGCTGGCGCCAGCGATCCAATGGTCAACGCGTCGAGCGCGCTCGAGCTCGAGCCGATGGCTGGTGACGTCACGCCGACGACGAACGTCACGACGCTCGCGGCGAGCAGCGGGAACGTTCGTGAACGTCATCGCGCTCGTCGCAGGCTTCGCGTTCTCGCGCATGCCATCGCGTTTTGAACGACAAAAAAGAAAAGCCCGAATCCTTTTTGGATTCGGGCTTTGGGAAATAATCCCGGCAGCGTCCTACTCTCCCACACGGCTTCCCGTGCAGTACCATCGGCTCCGAAGAGCTTAACTTCCGAGTTCGGGATGGGATCGGGTGTGGCCTCTTCGATGTCGCCACCGGAAACTTTGGGTCTTCGTCCTCACGCGTTTTGATGCGTGTTCAATCAGATAGAATACAGAATCGAATTCGCGACCCGAATCCCGGGTGCGAGCACACTTTTAGGTGTTCGATGTTTGCCTTAGAGACATGACCAAGCCTCACGACCTATTAGTACCAGTCAGCTCCGTGGATTGACTCCACTTCCACCCCTGGCCTATCAACCTCGTAGTCTTCGAGGGGTCTTTAGATGGCTTGCGCCAAAGGGATACCTTGTCTCGTGGCCGGCTTCCCGCTTAGATGCTTTCAGCGGTTATCCGTTCCGCACATAGCTACCCGGCTATGCCACTGGCGTGACAACCGGAACACTAGAGGTGCGTCCAACCAGGTCCTCTCGTACTATGGTTAGCTCCACTCAAGTATCCTTCGCCCACAGCAGATAGGGACCAAACTGTCTCACGACGTTTTAAACCCAGCTCGCGTACCGCTTTAATCGGCGAACAGCCGAACCCTTGGGACCTGCTCCAGCCCCAGGATGCGATGGGCCGACATCGAGGTGCCAAACCGCGCCGCCGATGTGAACTCTCAGGCGCGATCAGCCTGTTATCCCCAGAGTACCTTTTATCCGATAAGCGATGGCCCTTCCATTCAGAACCACCGGATCACTAACGCCTGCTTTCGCATCTGTTCGACCTGTCGGTCTCACAGTTAAGCTCCCTTGTGCGTTTGCACTCTACGCCTGGTTTCCAATCAGGCTGAGGGAACCTTCGCACGCCTCCGTTACATTTTAGGAGGCGACCGCCCCAGTCAAACTGCCCACCAGGCAGTGTCCCCCGCCCAGGTCATGGGCGCAGGTTAGAATCCCAGAACAATCAGGGTAGTATTTCAACGTTGACTCCACCGAACCCAGAAGCCCGGTTTCAAAGTCTCCTACCTATCCTACGCAGAGTGTTCCGA
>CAVXQJ010000005.1:0-67500 GCA_963763745.1 uncultured delta proteobacterium | reverse complement strand
GAGCCGGACGCGGAAACCGCGCTCGCGACGACCGAGTCGCGTGAGCGCGCCGAGCACTTCGACCGCGCAGGAGAGCGAGCCGATCGTGAGCCACGTCGGGCGCGCGCGGTCGTCGGTTTCGACGTCGACGGCGATCCAGATCCCACGGCCTTTTGCGAGCGGCCACGCGGCTTCGAGAGCGAGAGCGCGCTCGCACGCGTCGAGCGCTCGTGCGACGGAGACGAAGCCAGCGCGCTTCTTCAAGAGAACGACGAGCGCGTAGTCGTCGGGGAGTTCGCGCAGGATGAAGCTGCGCTTCTCGCCGCGGCAGACGATGGTTTGGAGCGCGCCGAGCGCGTTTCGTTGCGTGACGTCCGCGCGGACGATCGCCCAGTGCGCGGCGGCGACTTTCACGTCGAATGGCGTGACCTCGAGCGGGCGCGCGTGACGCGTCGGCGAGGCGATCGCGTAATCGACGCATTCGCCGAGGTTGTCGACGAGCGCCGCCGCAAAAGCGCCGGGGACGCGCTTCACCAAATCGGCGAGGATCGCCGAGAACGCGCTCTCTTCCTGATCGCGCGTCATCAACGCTCCAGCGCCGACGCGCTCGCCATGAGCGCATCCGCCGCGGGATCGATCACGACGGGGTGACGGCGCTTCAGATCTGCGAGGAGCGACGCGTATGCGTCGTGGCTGCGGAGGACGATCGCCTCTTCGGCAAACCGCGTGCGTCGCTCTTCGAGCGGGACTTGCTTGGGCGGCAGCCGCTCGAGGAGACGAATCACGTGGAGGCCGAATTTCGTCTCGACGATGTCGCTCGTCTGTCCGGGCGTGAGCGCAAACGTGGCCGCGACGAAGGTCGCGTCGAGCGTGCCATCGCCTTCGACGATGCGAGTGTCCGCGCAAAAGAGCGGCAACGTTTCGGGTTTGATCTCGAGACCCTGCGCGTCGACTTGCTTCGCGCGCGCGAGGAAATCCGCGGCGTCCTTCGCGCCGAGCACGGCGCGGCGGAGATCCTCGGCGACCGCGCGCATGCGTTTTTTCTTTTCCGGGTCTTTCGTCATGACGACGGCGTGCACGGCGCGCGCTTGCTCGGGGAGGTCCACGTCGCGCCAATGGCGCGCGGTGAGGCGCTGCACTTCGGCGTCGGTCGGTGCGCCGGCGGCGCGTGCGTCGTGCGCGAGGTGATCGACGACGAGGCGCGCGCGGATGGAGCGCTCGGCGACGCGCACGGTGGGGATCGATCGAGGCTTCGTGCGGTCGCGCCCTGTGCGAGGACGGCGTCGAAGACGAGCGACGACGCGGCCGCGCGCGGGGGTTGGTTTTGTTCGCGCGCGACGAGGGCGACGAGCGAGCTGTCGATCGCGACGCTCCCTGCCACCGCGACGACGCCGTTTTTCAGCTCCGCGGGCGGGCCTTGCGGCGCAGGGGTTTTCTGCGCGGTTCCGCACGCGACCAGCATCACCCAGGCGAGGCCGCGCCGCACGATCACGCGGCCACCGCGATCGAGATGCGATGTTGCGCGCGCAGCGCGACGAGCGCGAGCGCGACGAAATAGAGCCCGCCGAGATCGTTTCCGTCCGCCAAACACCACGCTCCCGACGCGAACGCGACGAACGCGAGCGCGAGAATCCCGAGCGGCAAGACGGTTCGCCGGAACATGGTGACCCGAGGATAAGACGTCACTCGGTGAGGACGTAGAGGATTCCGGCGGTCACGAGCAGCAGCAGCGCGACGACCCAGCCGAGCGGAAGCGGGCGCTGTCCGCGCGTGCGCACGCGTGCGCGCGGATTGGGATCGCGGTCGCCGTGTCTCGTCGAGACGAACGCGCCCACGCCGCCGAGCAGCAGCACGGCCGCGCCGAGCGTCGTCACGCGAACGAGGATCGCGCGCTCGGGAGACGAGACGTTCCATCCGATGAGCTGGAGCGCGAGCGCGAGAACGGCGCCTCCTCCGACGAAGAACACGTCACCGCGCTGGACGCGACCGCGCGCGCGCGCGCCCGCTTCGACCCGCGCGGGCGAATCCACGGGCTCGATGACGGGCGCAGAGCACGCGTACGCGAAGAGCATCCAGCCGAGCATGCCCGCGACGCCGCGCGCCGCGCCGAGGTGAACGGGCGTGAGCATGCCATCGTCGAAGATCCACGTGATGAGGCTCATCGCGCAAAATGAAAAGAGCATGAGCGTGCGGGATTGCGCGAGCCGCGCGGATGCATCTTCTTTTCCGGCGAGGACAATCTCGGCCACGGCGCCGCGCAGGAGCGCGAGGAACGCGAACGACGCGAAAATCGTTGCGGGCCAATTCTGAACGCCGCCATGCCTGCCGAAACCGACGGGCGCAACGGTGACCGCCCACGCGTAGATTCCCGCGACGATTGCTTGAGCCGCAGGCCCGAGCTCGAGGACGCGCCGGAGCGGATTTCCTTCGGTCACCGCGCGAGCCTCGTGAGTGGCACGACGTCCGAGCGTTCTTCGGTCGCGACGGACAAACCGAGCGTGCGCCACAAATCGCGATCGAGCAGATGGCTCGGGCGCACGTTCTGGAGCGCGGCGAGCATGATGGCTTTGGTTCCCGGTCGCGCGCGCTCCATGTCGTCGAGCATCCGGCCGACGACCTTGCGCTGGAGATTGTCCTGCGAGCCGCACAAGTCGCACGGCAAAATCGGAAACGCCTCGAGCGCCGCGAGCTCGCGAATGTCTTCCTCGGCCGCGTACGCGAGCGGACGAATCACCGTGATGGCGTTGCGCCCCTCGCCTTCGCTGACGAGCTTCGGAGGCATCGACGCGAGCATGCCGGCGAATTGGAAGTTGAGCCAGAACGTCTGGAGGATGTCGTCGCGATGGTGGCCGAGCGCGATCTTGTTGCAGCGCATCTCGCTCGCGACGCGATAGAGAACGCCGCGCCGGAGGCGCGAGCACAGCGAGCAGTAGGTCTTTCCCGCCGGGATTTTTTCTTTGACGATGGCGTACGTGTCCTCGCGGATGAGGCGGAAATCGTGGCCTTCGCGTTGCATGTATTCTGCAAGTACATGCGCGGGGTAACCCGGGTGGCCTTGGTCGATGTTGACCGCCGTGAGCGTGAATCGCACGGGCGCGCGGCGCTGAAGGTCGCGGAGCAGATGAAGGAGGGTGTAGCTATCCTTGCCCCCGCTGACGGCCACGAGGATGCGGTCGCCCTCGTCGATCATCGAGAAATCAGCGATCGCGCGGCCGATGGCCTTCGAAAGGCGTGCGGCGGGAGACATCGTGCCCAAGTCTTACACGACCCCGCGTAGTTGGGCCCGAGCTTCTCGTCTGATAGATTTGAGGCGGTCATGCGGCTTACCAGGCTTGCGATTGCGCTCGTGATCGTCGCTTCCGCGGCGCGCGTACACGCCCAAGAGAGCGACGAAGACCGCAAAGCCGCCGCGAAGCTTTTTGGCGAAGGGCAGAAGTCGTATCGCGAGGGAGATTTTCGTCATGCCGCCGAGGCGTTCGAGGGCGCATACAAAAAAGCGCCGCGCCTCCCGCCGCTTTACAACGCTGCGCGCGCTTGGCAGAAGGGCGGCGAAGTCGTCCGCGCGGCGAACCTCTACGCGAGCTACTTGCGCAAGGCACCACCGAGCGCGCCCGATCGCAACAGCGCGACGAGCGCGCTGCGCGATCTCGAGACGAAGCTCGCGCGCCTCGAGCTCCACGCGGCGGACATCACCGATCTGAAGGTCGATGGCGTCGCCGTCGAAGTCGAGGATCAACCGCCGAACGCGCTCGTGATTTACGTGACGCCCGGGAGCCACGTCGTCGACGGAACGCGCGCGGGCAAGGCGGTTCACGAGCAACCCACGGCGACGGCGGGGACGAGCGTGAGCGTCGTGCTCGCGGTCGTCGAGACGCCGCAAGTCGCTCAGCCGGTGGTCGTGGCGGAGAAACCGCGCGGCGGTGGGCTCTCGCCGATCGTCGTCATCATCGGCGCCGGCGCGACGGCGATCGCGGGCGGCTTCTTGATTTGGTCGGGGATCGACACGACGAACCAACGCAGCACGTTCGACGCGAACCCGACGCAAGCCAATCTCGACACCGGAAAATCCGACCAGACGCGCACGAACGTGCTCCTCGGCGTCACGCTGGGTCTCGGCGTGCTCACCGGCGTCATGGCGATCTTCGTCGATTGGAAAGGCAGCAAAAAAACCGAAGCGGCGCACGTGCGCTTCGTTCCGGGTCTCGGCGGCGGGATGATCGAGGGGACCTTTTGATGCAAGATCCCTCCGCTCCGCCGCTTCGTCTCGGAGTGTACGAGCCGCTGCTCGAGCTCGCGTCGGGCGGCATGGCGACGGTGTACATCGCGCGGCAAGTCGGCGCCGCGGGGTTCGAGCGCATCGTCGTCGTGAAGCGCGTGCATCGACACCTTCTCGGCAACCGCGAGTTCTACGACATGTTCCGCGACGAGGCGCGCGTCGCCTCGATGGTGCGTCACCCGAACGTCGTGCCGGTGATCGACGTCGTCGAAGTGACGAATCCGGATCGCGAATTGTTCTTGGTGATGGACTACGTCGAGTCGTCGTCGCTCTCGACGCTTCGCAAAGCGGCGCACGAGAGCGGCCAGCGAATTCCCGTGCCGGTCGTCGCGCGCATTCTCTACGACGCGCTCGCGGGTCTCAACGCGGCGCACACCGCGGTCGACATGCAAGGCCATCCGCTCGGCGTCGTGCATCGCGACGTGAGCCCGCAGAACATCATCGTCGGCGTCGACGGCTCGAGCCGGCTCATCGACTTCGGCGTCGCGAAGGCATCGCACCGCCTGACCGAAACGAAGAGCGGGAGCGTGAAGGGCAAGTACAGCTACATGGCGCCCGAGCAAGCGCGCGGGCAAGCCGTCGATCGTCGCACGGACATTTTCGCGGCGGGTGTCGTGCTGCACGAGTGTTTGACGGACAAGCGCCTTTTCCGCGGCGACAACGAGCTCGACACCGTTCGTCGCATCATGGAGGCGGAGATCCCCGTGCCGTCGGAGATTCAGCCCGCGCTGCCGAAGGCGCTCGACGCGGTGACGCTGCGCGCGCTCGAAAGGCCGCCGGAGAAGCGATTCCAAACGGCGGTCGAGATGATGGAAGCGATCGAGTCGGCGGTGTCGCTCGCGTCGCATCGCGAGGTCGCAGCGTATCTCGAGCGCGTTTGCGGATCGCGTTTGCTCGAGCGACGCGAGGCGCTGCGCGAGATGCTCGCCGGGCACGTCGCGCCGCTCACGTTCGAGCTCTCGAAGGATCCAGGCGAGTCGCAACCGTCGCGATCGGTGCGGATGGAGCGCTCGCCGGAGAGCTCGGGCACGGAAGGACGCATCGCGGTGGAAGCGCCGCGCGCGCCGGATTCGCGATCGCGCATGCCGCTCATCGCAGCGGTCGCCGTGGCCGCGCTCGCGATCGGCGCGCTCGTGATCGTCGTCTCGAGCAAGAACACGCAACAGGCGCCCACGAACGCGACGAGCGCCGCACCCGAGACGCACACATCGACAGTCGCGACTCCTTCGACCGCGCCCACGGCGACGCAAGCGCCGCCACCATCGACCGACGTCGTCGTCGCGCTCAGCGCCGACGCGCCCATCGAGAGCGTGCACGTGCAAGGATCGAAGCGCGTCGAGATCGCAGGCAAGACGGCGAAGGTCACGCTCGATCCATGGACGAGCGCGCTCAAAGTGGAAGCGTCGCTCGAAGGCGGGAAGAAGGTCGTCGCGTCGCTCGAGCCGGGGGACACGACCGCGCACCTCGCGCCCGCGAAGAAAGCGACGATCTCCGCGACGACGACGACAGCCACCACGAACACCGGCAAGCCCGATCTTCAGGGCAGCCCATACGGTGCGCCGTGAAGTCGCGTCACGTCGTCCTCCTCGGTGTCGCGATGGGCGTGGGTGTCGTCGCCGCTTGTACGATCTTCGACGGGCTCGATGGAAAAGTGATCGGCGCGGATGGCGGCGACGCGGGTGGTGACGTGATCCTGCCGCCGAACATGCAACCGGGTTACCTCTCGCTCGCTGACGGCATCTCGTTTTGCTCGAATGCGTTCGCGTGTCCGCTGCTCACGTCCACCGTCGAGTTCTCCATCGACGTCCCCGTCGACGCGAACCACTTCAGCTCGTGCGTCGATTGGGTCTCCGGGCCACTCCCGAAGGATCGCGTCGGCACCGCGGACACGGCGCAATACCTTCTCTGCTCCGCGAAGGCGAAGTCGTGCGTCGAGGCGACGAGCTGCGATTGGTACGAAGTGCTCGACCCCGCCGACATGCGCTGCAAGGGCATCGACGCGGGCACGGGCGGCGTGTGCGCGGAGGATGGCGGCGCGGTTTATTTCTGCGGTACGCCATCGATCGAGCACTGCTCGAACGGCTATTACCCGAAAGGCTTCTCCTGCAACATCGGCAAGGACAACAAGCCGTACTGTTCGTCGAAGACATGCACCGGTGATCAATGCACGGGCGCGTTCCTCGAGTTCTGCGGCGCGACGAACATGATCCTCAACGGGTGGGACTGCAACGTCGGCGGCTTCACGTGCGGCTTCGACTCGACCGAGGGCTACAACGACTGCCTCACGAACGGCGTCGCGAAGATTTGCAGCGCGCTCGCCGTATCGTGTCAGGGCGACACGGTCATCTTGTGCGACTCCGAATACGAATCGCACTACGACTGCGGCAGTTATGGCGGCACGTGCGATCAGACGGGTTTCCCGCGGTGCAAGCGCCCGAACGAGACGTGCACGCCGCTCGACGCGGACATCGACGTTTGCAACGGCAACACCATTTCACTTTGCATCGGCGGCGCGAAGACTTCGTTCGACTGTTCGTCGATCGGGAAGACTTGCGCCCCTGGAGCCAACGGTCAATCGAGTCACTGTCAATAAGGAGGGAACGTGCATCACACGATGATGGACTTCCCGCTCACGCTGGATGTGATCTTCCGGCGAGCGGGCGCGCTGTACAAGAACGTCGAAATCGTCTCGCGCATGCCGGACAAGTCGATCGGGCGCATCACGAACGCGGACTTCGACGTACGCACGCGCAAGCTTGCGTCGGCGCTCCTCGCGCTCGGTTTGAAGAAACACGATCGCGTGGCGACGCTGATGTGGAATCACAACGCGCACCTCGAGGCGTACTTCGCGATCCCGCTCGCGGGTGGCGTGCTGCACACGTTGAACCTGCGGCTTCACCCGGACGAGATCGCCTACATCGCGGCGCACGCGAATGATCGCTTCGTCATCGTCGATGACGTTCTCTTGCCGCTCTTCATGAAGTGTCCGCACGCCAAGAACTTCGAAACCGTGATCATCGTGCCGAACGCGTTGCAGCCGGTCCCGTCGCCGTATCTCGATTACGAGAAGCTCCTCGCGGACGCCGATCCGAATCCGAAATTGCCCGTGCTGCGCGAAGAGGATCCGGCGGGCATGTGTTACACGTCCGGCACGACGGGCAAACCGAAGGGCGTCGTCTACTCGCATCGCACGGTGTGTCTGCACTCGTTCGGCGCGGCGCTCGCGGACACGCTCGCGCTCTCGCGCAACGACACGGTCGTCGCCGTCGTTCCGATGTTCCACGCGAGCGCGTGGGGGCTTCCCTACGTCTGCACGATGGTCGGCTGCAAACAGGTTTATCCCGGACCGCATCTCGACGCGGAGAACCTGCTCGATTTGTTCGAGCGCGAGAAGGTCACGCTCGCCGCGGGCGTGCCGACGATCTGGCTCGGCATCCTCGATGCGCTCGAAAAAAATCCCGGACGATGGAAGCTCCAAAACGGAATTCGCATGGTCGTCGGCGGGTCGGCCGCGCCCGAAGGAATGATCCGCGCGATGGACAAGCACGGCCTTCGCGTCATCCACGCGTGGGGCATGACGGAGACTTCGCCGCTCGGCACGGTGAGCCACGCGCCGCCCGAAGTGACGAACGACGACGAGCGCTACGCCGTGCGCGCGACGCAAGGCATCCCGTCGCCGTTCGTCGAGCTGCGCGCAGTCGGCGAAGGCGACAAAGAAGTTCCGCACGACGGCAAGACGGCAGGCGAGCTCCAAGTGCGCGGCTCGTGGGTCGCCGCGAGCTACCACGAGCTTCCGGAGGAGACGGAAGCGAAGTGGACGAAGGACGGTTGGTTCAAGACGGGCGACGTCGTCACCATGGACGCGCGCGGCTTCATGAAGATCACCGACCGCACGAAGGATCTCATCAAGTCGGGCGGCGAGTGGATCAGCTCGGTCGAGCTCGAGAACCTCTTGATGGGTCACCCCGCGATCAAGGAAGCCGCCGTCGTCGCCGTTCCGCATCCGAAGTGGGCGGAGCGGCCGCTCGCGTGCGTCGTGAAGAAGGACGCGGCCGTGGTGACCGAGGCGGAGCTACGAAGTTACCTTGCTACCAAGGTAGCAAAGTGGGCGGTGCCGGAGGCGTTCGTGTTCATCGATGCGATCCCGCGCACTTCGGCGGGGAAGTTCCAGAAGAGCGAGCTCCGCGAGCGATACAAAGACTGGAAGTGGTGAGGCGCAAACTTGGCCCGCGCGCTTCCGAGCGTGCAGGCTGCGCGCATGCAACACCGCTGCGAAGTGTGTGAGAGCTTTCAGCCGAACGCGGAGTTCGGAGACAACTACCGCGTCGTCACCGTGCCCTTCGACGTGCGCGCGATCCACTTGTGCGTCGCGCACGCGCGCATCGCGGAGAATTCCGGCGTGTCGTCCTTCGAGGAGCTGCGCGAGCTCTATGGCGAGGAGGGTCGTCGTTCGTTCGTCCCGCGCCGCGATCCGAGCGTGAAGCGCCCGAGCACGGGACGCCGCGCGACCGACGCGTCTCGCCGTTAGATCAAGCGGCCATGCCGAACGCTGCGATCCCTTTTGCGCGGAGATCGCGGCGGAAGGATTCGCGTTGGTTCGGGACGCCTGCAAGCGCGGCGATGAGGTTCGCGGACCACTCGTCGAGCATCGTCGTGCACGCGGAGAAGTCGGCGTCTTCGCCGAGGAGGGTCGAGCGCCACGCTTGGGCGGCAGCGACGAACGCGTCGCTGCGCGCGATGGTTCCGGTCTCTTTGCGCGCGAGGAGATTCGCGGTGACGAGCACGTCGATTGCCGACGCGTCGAGCGATTGCACGTCGAGACGCGCGAGGCCGAGCATGCCGGGGAGAATCTCGACGACGCGGCCCGGCGCGCCGGCCGCGAGCGCGACCTCGATGAGCGTTCGCACGTAGATTTGGAACGCGTCGGGCGCAGCCGGCGGCGGAATCGACTCGTTCTCGATGGCCGCAAAATCGGACTCGTCGAACTCGATCACTTCGACCTCGATGTCCGGTTCCGACTCCGCGACCGTCTCCGGCTCCGCGAGCGCGACCGGCTCCGCGATCGATTCGGTCTCCGACTCCGACTCTGCTTCCGCTTCCGCGATCAAGATCGCGAGCGACGCGAGGGGCGCGCGGAGCTGCCAGAGCTCGGGATTGTCGCTGGGAAACTCGATAGAGGCTCGGTGCACATCTTGGTTGTATTGAACGACGCGAAGATGGCCAAAATTTGAGCTACGGCGGCATCACGCACGACAGGCCCGTTTCCCACACGGCCGGGTTCGTGCCGCGGTCGTCGCGGAAAATGATGAGGACGGTGCCGTCCGCTGCGAACGAGAGCACGGGCTCGATGCTGTCGCCGGTCGCGTTCGTCACACGGACGGGCGGCGCGAGCTCGGTCGACAAGTCCGCGGACAAGACGTGCGCGTAGAGCTCGTAGCCCGAGTTCTGATCGCGGTCGTCGCCGTAGACGAAGAGGACGCGATCGCCGAACGCGATCATCGACGACTCGCGCGCCTGCGCGGGGCTCTGCGAGACGTCCTTCGCCGGATCGACGACCGAGCCATCCTTGCCGACGACCGCGCCGTAGATCGTGCGCTTCGCGGCGGAGGGATCCGAGAACGAGACGACGTAGCGATCGTTCTTGTGATCGTACGCGATCGAGGGAGCCTCTCCGGAGATCGTCGCGGACGTGAGCGTCACCGGTTTCGGCACGGCGGAGAGGCCGGTGAGATCGGTCGCGAACGGCTGATACACGATCGATTGCGACGGGCCATTGTCGCGCACCCACACGAGACCGAGCTCGGTGGAGCCGTGCGCGAGCGCGGGACCCTGATCGTTGAACGACCCCGATGTGAGCACCGTGATGTCGCCGATGAGCTGACCGGTGAGGTTGATGCGCTGGCCTTCGATCTTGAAGTCGCCGTTGGCTTTCTCTTCTTGCCACACCATGACGAACTGTTGCCCCGTCCACACGAGCGACGGGTACAGCGAAAAACCAGGCGAAACGGTGATGCGCTCGTCGCCGGGCGCCAATTTTTTTCCGTCTGCGTCGAGCGTCGCGAAATAAATTTCGAAATTGCCGTCGCGGCGATCGCTCCACGCGATGCCGTAGCGATCGCCCGTCCACGCGACGGACGTGTCGCCGCCCGCGGCGACGGTGGCCGTGAGCACGTTGGGATCGATGGTGGGCTTGCCGGTTGCGTCGAGCGGTTGAACGAACGGCGAGAACTGGCCCGCGAGCGACGCGCCGTACGTCGCGAGGATGCGAACGTTGCCGGTCGCCGAGCCGCGCGTGAGCGTCATCGGCTCGGCCCAATCGAACGTGGGCTTCGAGAGTTGGAAGTCGCCGCCGGCCGGCGTGTACGTCGCGCCGTTGTCGATGATGCCGTCGCAGTCGTTGTCGACGCCGTCGCACACTTCTTTGTTTCCGGGGAACGCGCGCGGATCGGTGTCGTCGCAGTCGTCGCCGCACGAGCCCGGCGCGCCGGGTTGAAATCCGGGGAGCGGCTGGTGGTGACCATCGCCGTCGAGATCGAACGTGACGAACTCGTTCTTGCAGAGGCCCGTCTTGCCGTCGCACGAGTCGGTCGTGCACGCGTTTCCGTCGTCGCAGTTCGTCTTCTTCACGAGGACGCACGCCTTCGTGTGGAGCTTGTCGTCGAACTGGCAAGCGAAGGTCGAGCAGAGATCGCTGCCGATGCAATCGGAGTCGCGCTGACACGGATCGAGCTGACTACGCGCGCCGCACGCGATCCCGAGCACTCCAAGAACCGCGAACGAAGCGAACCGGCGCCGGAGCAGGTTCAGAGACATGCGGCGAAGCCCGGAATGTCGATGGGCTCGCATACGAAGCCATCGGCGCATCCGTGCGGGCCATTCAGATCACAATCGCGCGCGCACTGCGTCGTCGCGCCGGTGATCAAGCACACGAAGCCCGTGGCGCAGCCCGCCGTGTTGTCGCAAGGCGCGCCTTGCGTGCCCGTGCCCACCTGCAAACAGAACTGCCCGTAGACTTCGGTCGTGCACTCTTGCTTCGGCGGAATGTCCGCCGGGTAACACGCTTCGCCGGCGCCGCAGCTGTTCGGATCGTAGATGTCGCATTCGTTGACGCGCTGGGGCGAGCCCGCGTCCGGACACTTCGGATCGACGAAGTTGTTCGAATCGGGTGAGGCGCCGTCGGGTTGGCGTCCGTAGGGACCTGCGTCGTCGCCGGCGTCGTCGGTTTGGATCGCGATCCCTCCGCACGACGAGACACAAAGAAGAACACACATCAAGCGCAAGAACATGTTGCGAAGCATAGCTCGTTTCATTCCTTTCGCAGCGCGCGCTCCTTGCGTACCATTCTTCGAGGATGGCAACGCTGCCTTCGAAAAAAGACGTGCTGCTTGGTCTCCTCGAAAAGACGAGCGTGCTCGTCCACCTCGATGCGCGACGAGACGACGTGCAAGTGCCGAAGCACCTCAAGTCGAACGCGCAGCTGATTCTGCAACTGGGGCTGAATCTCGCGGTGCCGATCAAAGATCTCGAAGTGAACGACGACGGCGTGAGCTGCACGCTCTCGTTTTCGCGCACGCCGTTTTTCTGCGTGCTCCCGTACTCGGCGATCTTCGCGATGGTCTCGGAGGACGGCGGCAAGGCGATGGTGTGGCCCGAGGACGTGCCCGCCGAAGTCGCTCGCGCCGCGGAGGCCGAGGCGCGCAAGCTCGGTTTGATCAAACCGCCGGGCCCGCTCGATGTCTCCGAGCCCGTGCAACAAACCGTTCGAGCCGTGCCGAAGAAGTCGCGGGACGAAAAGCCTGCCGCCGAGGCGAAGCGCGTCAAGCCGAAGGTTGCGGCGCGCGCACCAGAGACGACCCAGGCGCGCCGTGAAGAGTCATCGCGCCCGAAGCGCGAGCTCCCACCCTACTTGCGCGTGATCAAGTAGTCGGTTTGGCGAGCACGTCGCGGAGCCAGTGTAGAATACACACGATCGCGCCGAGCGAGACGAGCACCCAACCGCGCCCCTCGTGCGCTTCGCCGCGGAGCAAGTACGCGCCGCCCACGAAGAGCGACGCAGCGACGAGACCGGAGAAGACGCGGCGGCCCGCGCGGTCGATGTTGTGCGTGACGATCGCGTTCGACATTTGAAGCGTGAGGCGACCCGTGCGCAAATCGTCGAGCACTTCGCGCAGCGCGAGGGGCAGGTCCCCGCTCGCGCGCGACACCTGCTCCATGCCGCGCCAGAGCTCCATGCCGATGCGCTCGGGCGAGTAGCGCTTGCGCACGAGATCGAGAAAATACGGTTGCCCCTCCGCGAACACGTCGAGCGTCGGATCGAGCTGCTTGCCGACGCCCTCCACGGTCATCAGCGCTTTGCCGACGAGCAAGAAGTCCGTCGGGATCTCGAGGCCGTACTTCATCGCGCCTTGCACGATGTCGCGGATCATTCCGGAGAGATCCATCTCGCCGAGCGGACGCCCGAGGTATTTGTCCGCGAGCGACGCGACCTCCGCGCGGTACTCGCGCATGTCGACTTTCTTCGTCGGGCGCGCGATCGAGTAGAGCGCATCGGCGACGCCGTACGTGTCTTTGCGCGCGGCGGCGATCATCAAGTCGATGGTGCGATCGCGGAGCTCGGGGCTGAGCCTGCCGACCATGCCGGTGTCGATCAAACCGATGACGGGCTCTTCGTCGGTGCCGAGGATGATGACGTTGCCCGGGTGCGGATCCGCGTGAAAAAAGCCGTCCTCGAAGATCATCTTGATGATGACTTGCACGGAGGACTTCGCGATTTTCTTTCCGTCGGCTTTCGTCTCGGTGATTTTTTTCCCGGGGAAAAATTCTTGGACGAGGACGTGGCGCGAGGAGGCTTGGCGATAGATCTTCGGGAAGCGAACTTCGGGGTGGCCCTCGAAGTTCTGCGCGAAGCGCTCGCAGTGATCGGCTTCGACGAGGAAGTTGAGCTCGCTCGTGATCGATCGATCGAATTGGTTCACGAGGCCGACGGGCGAATAGATTTTCGTCTCCGGGATCGCGCGCTCGAGCGCGGCGGCCATCATGTGGAGGAGATCGAGATCGCGCGCGACGATCGCCCCCACGCCGGGCCGCTGCACCTTCACGACGACCTCGAGGATCTCGCCGTCGACCTTGAGCGCGGCGCGGTGCACTTGGCCGATCGACGCGCTCGCGAGCGGCTTCTCGTCGAAGCGCGCGAACACCTCGGAGATGGGCGCTTGGAGGCTCTCCTCGACTTGCTTCTTGATGTCCGCGAACGGAACGGGCGGGACTTCGTCTTGGAGCTTCTTCAGCTCGGCGATGATGTCGGGCGGGACGACGTCGGTGCGCGTCGATGCGATTTGACCGAGCTTCACGAAGCTCGGGCCGAGCTCTTGCGCGACGAGACGAATGCGTTCGCCGCGCGAGATGCGCGCACGCTCCTTCTCGCCGACCTCGTCTTCTCTTCTTCGCGTCCTCGCGTTTGCCGAAGCCGGCGCGCGCGACGATTTCCCCGAAGCCGTGCCGCACGAGCACGGCGGAGATCTCACGCAGTCGTCCGAGGTCGCGGACTGCGGAGAGGACCGACATCGGTCAGCTCACGACTCAGTTACAGTTGAATTCGCACGCCCACGAAAGGCCCGCGTCGCCCAACTGATTGCCTTTGCATTGGCACACGTCGGTCGGAGGCGGCGAGCTCGTGCACGTCGATGCGTAGTAGCACTGCTGACCGGAGTTCTTGCACGGCGTGCCGTCGGCGGTTTTGTTGTCCGTCGGGCACGGGTCGGTGGGCGGCGGCGGAATCTTTTGGCAGAGCGCCGTCGTGTCGGAGCCGACCGCGACCTGCGAGCCATCGGCGAGGACGCAACCGAACGCGTTGCCATCGCACGTGCACGTCGCTTGCTGCGTGAAGTTTCCGCACTGGAAGCCGACGACGCAGATGTAGTTCGCGACGTGGCACTGGCTCGTCGTACCATCCTTCTTGGGATCAGGAGCTGCGGTCGCTTGCTCGATCGTCACCGGGCAGATTTGCGTGCCGGGACCCGCATCAGCGGGCGTCGTGTCCGATGAGCACGCGGCAAGGAGCGAAAGAATCGGTACGAGCGCGAGCGACGCGCGAAGGAACGTAGGCATCGGAGGTGTCCTCGTGAAGGGCAGAGTGCGCGGTGTTTAGCCGGCCTACGGCAAAATCTCAACGGAAAGGTTGCTCAGCGGACGCGAACGACCGTTCCCACCTCGGTTCGTGGCACCGGCAACACGGCGGACAAACCGACCGTGAGCTTCGGAGAAGTCATCGCGAAGAGGCGCGCTGCGTCACGCGGCGCGAGGTTGACGCAGCCGTGGCTACGCGGCTTTCCGAAGTCGTCGTGCCAGAAAACGCCGTGTAGCGCGATGGCCTTGTCGAAGAATTGCACATACGGCACATCTTCGATCGAGTAGCGCGGGCCTTCGATCGCGGGATGCGCGTCGGTCGGTGCGTCATTCGACTCGAGGTTGTCCATCGTGCTCGAGAGGAGCTTCACCCAAATGCGGAAGGTTCCTTTGCGCGTCGCCGTGTCCGTTCCGGGTCGCCCGGCGCCGGTCGAGACGAGCGTGGCGAACGTCGGCCGCGAGCCTTCGTAGACGACGAGCGTTTGCGTCGCGAGCTCCACGTCGATCCACACTCGGGGCCACGCTTCCGTGGCAAGTGCTTCGGCGGGTGGCGAGGCGAGCGTCGGGCGTGCGAGGGCACGCGCGTCGACCCAGCGCGCCGGAGTCACGCCGTCGTCGGAGATGCGCGCGGCGACCACGCCACTTCCCGCTTTGTCCTCGCGCCAGCGCACGACCTCGCGCCGCGCGAGCGTCCCCGCGGGTTTCCCGGACAAATTAGGTGTATTATACACATTGACGCGATCGCGGAGGACCCACGCGAAGTCGAGGCCCGTCGCGGAGACGTCCTCGCCGTGGAAGCCCGACGCGCGCGCGGCGGCGAGATCGGTTCCCGCGATCCACGTGTCGTGGCGCGTGTGGACCCAGCGGTGTCCGCGCTCGGTGCGTTCCTCGGTCGCTGCGATCGCAAAGCCCGGATCGAGATCTTCGTCGGGCGCTTCTTCGCCCGCGCGCGAGAGGTTCGCGTAACCGGACGCACCGTTCTTGCCGACGAAGAAGTAACGATACGGTAGGCCATCGGACGCGATGGGCGCGGGATCGTCCGTCGGTGGCTCGGGCGAGAGCTCGACGCCATCGGAGCAAATCCATTCGGCGAGCCCGACGTGAAGCCACCGCCCCTCGCACTGCGCTCCGCGACGCGATCCATAAAGAGGAAGGCGGACGCCGCCCATCGTCGTGGCGCGTTTGAGATCCGTGCGACCTGGCGCGGCGAAGATCGCCGTCTCCGCTTTCTTCGGCGCGACCGAGTGCGCCCAAGTCGCGAGCGGCACGTCGTTCGAATCCCCCAGGGCGGAAGCAGCGAGTCGGCGTGTGCAATCCCAGAAGAAATGATCGCCAAGGCGCCAAGGCGCCAAAAGAAGGGTTGAGGGGATGACCCTACCTTCTCTTTTTTTGGCGTCTTGGCGCCTTGGCGATCTTTCATTCTCTCTTTTGCTGCGGCAAACGGACTTCGAACGTGGCGCCGCGTTTGGTGGAGCGCGCGGTGACGTTGCCTTCGTGGTCGTCGACGATTTTTTTCACGATGGCCAAACCGAGACCCGTTCCGCCCTTTTTGTTCGCGGTCACGAACGAGCGGAAAAGTCGGTGCTCGATCTCCTTCGGGATGCCGGGGCCGGTGTCCGTGAACGTCATGACGATCGCTTCGTCGTCTTCGCCTTTGTGCGCGCGCGAAACGCGAATCGAGAAGCGTCCGCCGTTCGGCGACATGGCTTCGATCGCGTTGCGCGCCAAGTTGTGCACCACGCGGAGGATCTTTCCTTCGTCGAAGCGCGCGGCGCCTTTGTCCTGAAGATCGATCGTGAGATCGATGTTCTCGCGTTTGAGCTGCGGCTCGATCGCCTGGCGCACTTCTTCGAAGAATTTCTGCAAGTAGACCTTCCGAACGAGCACGTTGCGCTCGCCGCGCGCGAACTCGAGCACCTCGCGCTGCATCGCCGAGATGTGATCGAATTGTTTGAGCGCGAGCTCGGCGTACTCGGCGCGCTTCTTCTTCGACTCGGCCGCTTGCATCAACTGGACGTACCCGCTGATGACCGTGAGCGGCGTCTTCAAGTCGTGGATGACCGCGGAGAGCAGTCGGCCGATCGTCGTGAGGCGCTCTTCGCGCTCGTGCTGCTCGCGCGCCATCTGCAATCGAATCGCGGTCGACGCGTTTGCCGCGACGAGCTCGAGCAGAGCGCGATCCTCGCCCGAAAAAGTGGACGCGGCGTGTTTGTTGTAGAGCGCGATCGCGCCCATCGTCGAACGCTCCTCGCCTTCGAGCGGAACGACGAGCGCGGTCTTCGAGTGGAACCCGACGAGCTCGTCGAACGCGGTGTCCGTGCGCGCGTCGTGTGGCGCGTCGGCCGCGATGACGACCTCGCCGTGCGCCATCGACCACCCGATGAGCCCCTGCCCTTCGCGCAGCGGAAATCGTCGCAGCTTTCTGTGTTTGTCGTCGACGAGATAAAGAAACGCGCTCTCCTCGCCTTCGCTCTCGCCCGGCTCGCGCAGCGCGACGGCCGCCGCGCGCGCTTCGCACGATCGCATCGCTTCGCCGAGCACGGCCATGAAGAGCTCTTCGAGCGAGTGCGCGCGCGCCATCGCGCTTTCGAGCGAGAAGAGAAGCTTCAGATCGCGCACGCGACGAAGCAGCTGCTCCTTCGTCTCGACGAGCTGCATGTTCTTCTGCACCGTCTCGTGCACGAGGCGCGAATTGTCGATGCTCACCGCCGCTTGCATCGCGATTGCACCGAGCAAGTCCGTGTCTTCGTCGGTGAAGTCGCCGTGGCGTTTGTTGAGGACCTGAACGACGCCGATCGTTTTTCCCAAATGGTTCTTCAGCGGCGCGGCGAGGATGCTCCGCGTCGCGTAACCGGAGAGCACGTCCCATTGCGGCGAGAAGCGCGGGTCCTTGTACGCGTCGCGCACCATCACGGGCTTGCCCGTTTTCGCGACGTGCCCCGCGATGCCTTGGCCGATCGCGAGCCGGATCGATCGCACCTCGCTCCCCTGCGCGATGCGCGAGACGAGCTCGTTCTTCGAGTCGTCGAGCAAGTAGAGCGTCGCGCGATCCGCGTCGACCGCCTCGGTGATCTTCACGAGGATCAGCGCGAGCACTTGATCGAGATCCGTGGCGGCGCCGAGCGCTTGTCCGATGGCGCGCAGCGCGTTCGAGATGCGCGTTTGATGTGCGAGCGCTTCCTCGAGCTCGGCCACGCGCTCGCGAACGTCGATCGTCACCGATCGCGCTTTCGCTATCGCCGCAGGCGCTTCACTCTTGCTCACCACCCCTCCATCTTATTAGTTTCCGTGCCTCGGCGGATAACTGTGAAGACCCTCGTCGTGACGCCCACGTACAACGAGCGCGACAACCTCTCGCGATTCGTTTTGGGCGTGCGCAAGGCCGCTCCGGAGGCCGATCTCATGATCGTCGACGACGCGTCGCCCGACGGAACGGGCACGCTCGCGGACGAGATGGCCGCCGCCGACTCGCACATCCACGTCATCCACAGGCCGGGCAAGCTCGGGCTCGGCACGGCGTACGTCGACGCGTTCCGCTGGGGCCTGCAGCACGGCTACGACTGGTTCTTCGAGATGGACGCGGACCTCTCGCACGACGACAAATACCTCGCCGATTTTTTCGCGCTCTCGAAGGCGGCGCCGACCTCGTCATCGGGTCGCGCAACGTGTCGGGCGGCGGCGTCGAAGGTTGGGGCGTCGGACGACACTTCATCAGCAAAGGCGGCTCGCTCTACGCGCGCACGATCCTCGGCGTGTCCGTTCGCGATCTCACGAGCGGCTACAAGGCGTACACGCGACGCGCGCTCGAAGCGATCGACCTCGAGCGCCTTCGATCGAACGGCTACTCGTTCCAAATCGAGACGACGTACCGCGCGTTCTTGAAAGGGATGAAGATCGTCGAAGTGCCGATCGTGTTCGTCGATCGGCGCGTCGGTCAATCGAAGATGAACCGCCGCATCTTCGCGGAGGCCGTGCGCGTCGTGTGGAAGCTTCGATTCGACCAGGCGCGCGGCAAGCTCTAAAGAAGACGCATGGCAAGTCCGACGATCGAGCTCTTCTGGGATTTCTCTTCACCGTATTCGTACCTCGGCACCACGCAGGCCGACGCGCTCGCGAAGCGAACGGGTGCGACGCTCGTGTGGAAGCCGATGCTCCTCGGCGGAGTCTTCAAGGCGATCGGCCAAGTCGAAGCGCCGGTGCTGACGTGGGGCGAAGCGAAGCGGATGCACACGCTCAAGGATCTTCATCGGTGGGCGGATTACTTCGGCGTGCCGTTCAAGTTCCCGTCGCGCTTCCCGATGAACTCGCTGAAGTCGATGCGCGTCTGGTTGGCGTTGCCCGAGGAGAAACGAAATGCCTACCGCGAGCGCGCGTATCGCGCGGCATGGGCCGAAGATCGCGACATGAGCGATGACGCAACGCTCCGTGAGCTGATCGGCGAAGGCGCAGACGAGATTCTCGCGGCAACGCAGCGCCCGGAAATCAAGCAGGCTCTCATCGACGCGACGAATGACGCGGTGAAGCGCGGTGTGTTCGGCGCTCCGACTTGGATCGTCAAAAACCGCGATGGGGCCGACGAGCTGATCTGGGGACAAGATCGAATCCCGCTCGTTGAACGTGCGCTAGCGCGCTGACACCGTAGTTCGTGTAAACTGCACGACCTGGAGGCGGACCATGCGAGCTTGGCATTTTTCGGCGGCGATTCTTCTCGTGGGGGCTTGGGCATGCGGTGGCACCGACGCGATCGACGACGGCGGCACGGACGGCAGCCCGCAGAATGACGGCACCACAGGGAACGACGTCAACAATCCTCCGCCCGACGGCAGCGTCGACGACGTAGTGACGACGGGTGACGGCGGCAACGACGGAACGACGACCGAAGCCGGCCCGTTCGATCCGTCGCAGCTCGGCACGAACCTCGTCTTGTGGCTCGACGGCGCGAAGGGCGTGACGAAGGACACGACGAACGTGAACAACGTCGTCACGTGGGCCGATCAAACGAGCTACCACAACGACGCGACCGGCGGCACGGGCCAGTTCCCGCACCAGCCGACGATCAACGCGACGGCGATCAACAACCTGCCCGCCGTGGAGTTCAGCGGCTCGTTCCAGGGCGGCGGTCAATTCCTGCAGATCACGGACAGCGCATCGCTCGAGTTCGGCCCCGGCGACTTCGCCGTCTTCATGGTTGCAGAATACACGAATACCACGACGGGGAACGGCGCGAGCCAGGGCACGTTCTACGCGAAAGTCGCGGGCAACACGACGCCGACGGGTCCGCAGCTTTTCGGCAACGCAGGCGGCCCGAACAACACGCTCGTGGCGTCGGTGCGCGCGCGCATCAACATCAACGACAACGTGAACTCTGCGGCGACGACGTACAACGACGGCAAGTTCCATCGCGTCGGCATTCGCCGCACCGGCACGACGCTCGAAGTGTGGGCGGACGGCACCGCGACGTCGTTCGTGCCCGACGCGGGCGGCGCAGTCGACGTGAGCGCGACCGGCTCGGACGCATTCATCGGCAACAATGGTCAAGGGCAGAATCGCCTCGCAGGCGGTATCGCGGAAGTCATCGGCGTGAAGGGCACGCTCTCGAGCGGCGACGTGACCAACCTCGACGGGTACTTCAAGTCGAAATACGGGCTCTAGTCTCATCGCACGTGCAAGCCTGCACGCGCGAGGACGCGTTCACGGCGGAACGCCGAGCTCTCGTCGAACCGCGTCGAGTGGGCGATCCCACTCGGCGCGGAAATCCCAATCGCTCGAGATGTCGATCTTCACCTTCGCGCCGCGCGCGTGATGGCGAACGAACGAGCGCGGATCGATTTGATCCGGCACGCCCGGCGCGAACGGTGAGATGCGCAAACCGATTTGGAATTGAAGCGCGACGGTGAAGAGCCAGAAGAACGGATCCTCGCGCCGAAACCCAGCCATGAACGCGACGACCTCGGCCTCGCCGATGGGCGTGATCGGATAACCGCCGACGACGTGCAGCATGTCGTGCCAGACGCCGCGCTCTCCGAGCCCGTTCTTCTCGCCGGGAAAGCTCAGCTCGTTCTCGACGATGAACTCCCAATACGATCGTCCGAGCGAGCCGGGCGCGAGCTTTCCGAGATCGTTGTAGCGCCGCGCGATGTCCGCGTCCGTTCCCATGCCCGCGATCGGACCAAACGTCATGTAGAGACCATGCAAACCCTCTTCGCGCGCGGTGCGGAAGAACTCGTCGTGCGCGTATCCCTTCCGGGTGAGATCCCATTTCATCGATAAGGCGCGACCGCGTGCGAGCTGCTCGATGTTGTTCACGCGTGGCTCGTCGACGCCGAGCGCGCGCGCCATCATGCGGATGGCGCGCGCTTCCGAATCGGTCACCTCGCCGTCGATCACCGTCATGAGGATCGCGGCTTGAACGATGTGCTCGCGTTCGTTCGGCTCGAGCGCGAGTGACGCGAGCTCCTTTTCGTCGATGGGCTCGAGCTCGTCGAGCTTGCACGAAGACGCGAGCGCATCACGCGCGCTCTCGAGGAGCGCGGTCTCCTTCGGTTCGATCTTGCCGTCCGCGAGACACGCCGTGCGCATCGCGCGCAAGAGGAGCGTTTGATGCGCCGGCGAAACCGAAAAGAGGAGCATGCGTGGTCAGTCGCGTTTTTTCAGCTCGACGAGGATCGCGTCGAGCTTGTCCGCGATCGCCTTCTGCACGGCGATCGTTTGGTCATCGTCGCGCGCGGCGGACGGCGGGTCGAGCGCTTTCGCGGCCATCGCGGGTCCGACGGTCATGATCGCCGTCGCGATGGCTTTGCCGGCGGGCGTGCGGGCGAACACGTCCGCGTATCCAACCGACAAACACGTCGACACGTACACGAGCGCGTCCCAGTACGTCTTCACCTTGGGGTTCTCGTCCTTCTCCGCGAGGTAGAAGAGGAACGCGCCCCCCGCCACCGTGACGACGAGCGCGTCGAGAGGATCGCGCGCGACGCCGTCACGAATGGTTGATTTCAGGGTCAACATGGCTCGCGACCTTTCCGTTGCCGCTTCGATTCGTCGTCGGCTCCGGTTCGATCACAGGTTGCATCGCTTGCGTGAGCTCGGTGCCGAGCGAGCCGATCGCGGCTTTCGCGCCTTCGGTGAGCTTCGCCTTGTCGACCTGCGCGAAGCTCATGAGCTCGCGCAAGAGCGGGTACGCGGCGCCCGCTTCGAGGATCGTCTTCAGGATGGGGCGCATCACGCCCATCGGCTGGCTCGAGCCCACCTGCGCGCCGGTGCCTGGCATTCCGCCGATGCCGTGTCTGCAGCACCTTGATCTCGGTGATCGCCTTCGCGGGCGCCATCAGCTCGCGCGCGAGGCTCGGCATCGTCTCGAGGCCTTGAGCGTGACGTCGCGCATCACGAACTTCATCGCCACCGCGTTCTCCGCCTCGATCATCTTGCGCCGCGCCTGGCCTCCGCCTCGCCGCGATGCGACGGTCGCCTGCGCGAGCCGCCGTGCGCCTCCGCCTCCTTCTCGGCCGCCTCGACCCGCGCCTGCGCCTCGCCGCGCACCTTCGCGAGCGACGCCTCGGCCATGCCCATCGCCTTCGCCGCCTCGCCGGCGCCGAGCGCGCGCTTCACCTCCGCCTCGGCCTGCGCCTGGATGACCGCGATCTGCTTCTCGCGCTCGGCCTTCGCCGTCTCCTCGACCGTACGATGGCCTGCTTCGCGCGCTCCTCTTCGGCCAAGGCCAGCGCCTTGAGCGCCGCCGCGCGCGCCTTCTCTCCTCGCTCTGGTGACCGCGATCGACCTTCTCGTTGTCGATCGCGCAGCCTCGAGCGCCTTCTGCCGCTCGATCTCCGCGGCCTGCACCATCTTCTCCTTCTCGATCTTCGCCGCTTCGATCACGCGCTGCTTCGCGATCTCCGCCGCCTGCTGGCCCTTCTCGGCGTCGATTTGCGCCTCGCGCTCGGCGCGCTGCTTGCCGCGCCATCGCCACGGCGACCGCCTGCTCCTGCTCGATGCGCGCGCGTCTCGACCGCGCGCTGCTTCTCGTACGACGCGATCTCGCGCGCCTGCTCCTGGATGTAGACCGCCTTCGCCGTCTCCGCCGCTGCTGCGCGGCGTACTCGGCGACGCTTGCCGACCCTGATCGGCCTCGGCCTGCTTCTGGTTCTGCTCCATCTCGAGCTGTCGCTTGCGCGCCGCGACGTTCTGCGCCTGGATCTGGTTGTCCTTCTCGCGCTGGATCTGGTTGGTCTTCTCGCGGTTCGTCTGCACGCTCTCGGTGATCGCGCGGAGGCCCTCCGCGTCGAACACGTCTTGCGGGTCGAGATCCTTCACCGGCACCATCGCGAGCGCCGTGATGCGACACGTTCTCGAGCGTGAGGCCGTTCTTCTTCAGCTCCTCGGCGAGCGCCGCCTGGATGCGCTCGGCGAACTGCTTGCGCTTGCCGTGAAGTGCCATGAACGTCTGGTTCGCCGCGACGCTGCGCAGCGCGTCGGTGAGCTTGCCCTCGATGAGATCGCCGATCGCGTGCTCGTCGAGGTTGCGCTCGCCGAAGCGAGCGCGCGGCGGCGAGGACGTCCTCTGGCCATGGGCTCCACCTTGATGTAGAGCTCCGTCGTCACGTTCGCCTTGATCTTGTCCGCGGTGACGAGCGCGTTCTTCCCGCACCGCTCGACCGACAGCTTCACGCGAGCGCAACGACACGCGCAGGAGCTGGTGGAGGATCGGGTAGACGAGGACGCCCCCGCCGATCACCACCTTGTTGCCGCCGGAGCCCGTGCGCACGAGCGCCTCGTCGGCGCCGCAGCGCCGGTAGAAGCGCGAGAGGACCGTGAAGATCGAGAGAAGCATGATGAGGCCTCCCACGATGCTCACTCCGATGACGACTGTGCTGGTGTCGATTGCAGGCATGTTCCCTTCTCCGTCAGTTTTGATCGTTAAGCGGCGCGACCAATAAGTTCGCGTCGTCGTCGTGATCCACGAAGACGACTTGTTCGTGCTCGCCGGGCACGCGCACTCCTTCGGCGAGCTTGCAGACCACACGCAATTCGTGGCCGCTCTTGTCCTTCACGCGCACCTCCCCGAACTCGCGCGAAACCTTCGACGAGATCACGACGCCGATTTGTCCGACGAGCTCTTTGCGACTCGTTGCTTCTTGTGCTTTCGAAGACAGAACGGGACCGAGCAGCCGCGCGAGGAGCGAGACTGCGCCGTAACCGGATAGAAGCGAGATGGGGACAGTCCACGCGAGCGTCAAGAGCGCGACCGTTCCGTCGGGCCGCGCGACGAGCGAGTTCAAGATCAAACCCGTGATCGCAAAGACGATCGCGTACGACTGCCAAATCAGCGAAAACGGAATGCGCCCGAGACCGAGCGGTCCGAAAAGAATCGCGCCGATCCCGTGCTCGTCGTCGCCGTCTGCGTCGTGATCGTGATCGCCATCGGCATCGACATCGTGATCGGCGTCGACGTCTGCATCGGCATCTACGTCGGCATCATGATCTCCATCCCCCGCGAGGAGGCCGAGAATTCCCGTCGCTTGAAGAAGCGCGAAGAGAATCGCGATGCCTGCGGCGATCGTGAATGGAGCGTTCGCCCACGCAAACAGATAGTGCAGCGCGGTCATGAAGAACCCCTTGGCTGCGAAACGTAAATCGCAGTTCGGCATCGCGCTTCGTGGCACGCGCAATGCGTTCGCGCGAAATGTCGCGCGGCGAACGGTTCAGTTAGCTCTTCGTCGCGGAGATCACGACGTGCGGATACGGCAGCACGTCGGGCACGCGAACGATGCGAACGCGAAATCCGATTTCGGTGAGGAGCTCGCCCCACGCGCGGTGATGCCGGTACGCGAGCGGCTCGTTCATTCCGACCATGAGTCGATCGAGCGCTTCGGTGAAGAGGAGCTGGTAGTGCGGCTCCGTCGTGATGTCCTTCATCAAGAAGACGCCGCCCGGCGCGAGCTCGTCGTAGAGACGCTCGAGCACGCTGCGCTGCGCGTCGGCCGGGATGTGGTGCATCACGTCGAGCATGTAGACCGCGTCGAATGGACCTTCGAGGCGCGCGTCGCGCACGTCACCCGCGACGAAGCGATGACGTTGGAGACCGACGATCTGGCGACGCGCTCGGCCATCGCGATGCGGCGCGCGTTCGGATCGATGCCGACGATCTCGCGGCGCGGATGCGTTTGCCCGAAGTACGCGGCGAATAGCCCGAAGCCGCACCCGACGTCGAGGATGCGACCCGCATCGGGCAGCAAGAGATCCATGACGCTCAAGAGCTTCGGGCGAAGGATCGAAAACCGAATGCGCGAGTACACGCGCTCGAGCGGCGGAAGCGCGCGCGCGATCTTGTCGATCGCGACGTGCGCGAACACTTCGGGAGCTTCGTACGTCGGCACGGCCGCGATGCTCGGCCGGCGAGGACGTGGATGGAAAACTGCGACCACGCGCGCAACTTACCTTATGAATGACGCATGAGCACCACGAAGATCGCGGTCATTGGAACGGGCAACGTCGGCGGCAACCTCGGCGATCGCTCTCTCGACAGTCCGGCTTCGCGGTTCGATTCGGCGTTCGCGAAGGGCAAGGACGTGAAGGCGCTCCTCGACACGTGCGCGAAGGACGCGCGACGAGCGCGAGCGCCGAGGACGGCGGCGAAGTGGGCCGACCTCGTCGTTCCTCGCGGTGCCGGGAACGGTCGCGCTCGACGTCGCGCGATCGGGCTCGCGACGCGCTCGCCGGCAAGATCGTCGTCGACTGCAACAACCCGCTCACCTGGAAGGACGGGCCGGTGTGGGCGCCGCCGGCCGAAGGCTCGCTCGCCGCTGCGATCGCGAAGGCGGCGCCGGGCGCGCGCGTGCTCAAAGGGTTCAACACGTTCGGCGCGGAGTTCCACAACGATCCGAGCTCGCCGGGCGTGCCCGGCGAACGTCTTCCTCGCGGGCGACGACGCCGACGCGAAGAAGACCGTCACCGACGTCGCGAACAAGCGCGGATTCTCGCGCCGTCGACGCGGGGCCGCTCCGCAACGCGGGCGTTCTCGAGAACGTCGCGATGCTCTGGATTCATCTCGCGACCGTCGGCGGACGAGGTCGCGGCTTCACGCTCGCACTTTCCTCATCTTCCCAAACTTCGTGACGAGCGAGCGGATGACGGCGTGCGTGATGAACGGGAACCAGCGGTGCGCGAACCACAGCATGAAGGTGAAGCCGCCTGGGCGCACCACGGCCGCGTTGCGCTCCACGCCTCGCAAGATGTAACCGGCGCAAGCTTCCGGCGAGATGGCGCCACCCGGCATGCTGGCCATCACCTCGTCGGGATCGAAATTGATCATCTTGTTCGTGTGAACCATCGGCGTCGTGACTGCCGTGGGCACACGAGCGTCACGCGTACACCGTGCGGCGCGGCCTCTTCGCGTAGTGCTTGCGTGAGCGCGATCACGGCGCTCTTGCTCGCGACGTAAGCGATGTTCGCGGGCATCGGCACCCAGCCGCTCATCGATCCGGTGTTGATGATGTGTCCACCCTTGCGCGCGATCATGCGCGGATACGCAGCGTGCACGCCGTGAACGACGCCGCGAAAATTCGTATCGATGACGGCGTTCCAATCTTCGAGCGAGTGATCGCGCGCTTCGCCGAGAACGCCGATGCCCGCGTTGTTGAACACGAAGTCGAGCCCGCCGAACTCCTCCTCGGCGTAGCGAACGGCTTCCTGCATCGTCGATGGATCGCGCACGTCGTTTGGCAACGCGTGGACGGGTGCATCGCCGAGCTCCTTCACGACGGCCTGCAACCCAGGCTCGTTGTGATCGACGAGCACGAGCTTCGCGCCTCCTTTCGCGAGCGCGAGCGCGACCGCGCGACCAATGCCGCTTGCAGCGCCCGTGACCACGGCCACTTTCCCGTTGAACGCCATCAAGCCGATCGTACCTCGGTTGTCCGAGCGCTCTTGCGCGCAAAAAACCCGCTCGTGACGACTTGCGGTGCGGGTGTCGTGGTGAAGGTCGCGAACTTCGCGCCGAGGCGGCGAGCCATCGCGTTCCACATCGCGGGAAGGAATCGATAGACGCGCCACAGCACCGCCGACACGCCCGGCGTGATCGTTGCGCGGTTGCGCTCGATACCTCGCAGGATGCTCTTCGCGCACGCGCTTGGTTGCATGACCGCGCCGGGCCGCGCGCTGAGAACAGCCTTCGGATCGAGGCCCACGTATTCGCCGCGTTCGAAAATCGGTGTCTCAACCGCAGCTGGGCACACGACGCTCACGCCGATGCCAAGTCGCGCGGCTTCCGTCCGAAGCGAATGCGAAAGTCCGACGACGGCATACTTGCTCGCGGCGTACGGAGCCGAAGCGGGAAGCGGCATGAGCCCACCGAGTGATGCAACGTTGACGATTTGCCCGCTCCGTTGTTCGACCATTCGCGGATAGACGGCTTCGATCGCGTAGACGACGCCATTCAGGTTGACGTCGAGCGTGCGGCGCCAGATCGTCGGCGGAGAGATGCTCGGCGAATCCGAGAAGACCGAAGCCCGCGCCGTTATACAAAACGTCGATGCGGCCGTACGAGAGAATGACACCCTCCACCAACGCAAACACGCTGTCGCGATCGGTCACGTCGACGGAGCGCGCCTCGCAACGCAGTCCCGCTGCGAGGAGCTCCTGAATGCGTGGTCGGAGCTTGACGACATCACGACCCGCGAAGACAACCGTCCCACCGCGCGCAGCGAGCGCCTCGCCGACGGCGCGGCCAATTCCGGACGTGCCTCCGATCACGAGGCAGACCTTCGCGGTGAAGTATTCGTTCGACATCACAGCTTCCTCCTCTTTCACTTTTGCCTGAGCGCGCGGGCTCAGACGTAATCCGGGTCCGACATAGTGCAGCGTCGCGGGTGGCATGCTCTTGAGCAGCGGGTGTTGTTGCTCTGCAGCCTCGAGGACGTTCGGCACGAACGACAAGGATGTGCATGCCGTCACGAGCATGGCGATCTGTTTTGGCGTCAGGCCCAAGTCGAGCCCGGCTGCGCCATCCGCGACGCCAACGTTCGCAGGCAGTTGCTTGTGCGTGCACAGAGCACGTTCGACTTCTCGCATCAATCGCCAGAAGGGTCGTGTCGTGCGACCGCGTTTTTCCAAACACGCTTCGAGCGCGCCCACTCGCTCGTCGAGAGGGCGAAACGCAACGCCATAACCGGGAAAGCGCTCGCCTGCGCTGATGCGTCGCTGCACGACGCGCGCAACATCGTTGCGTATCCAATCGTTCGTGCCGAGCTCTTCGCGGATATCGACGAGCAGTTGGGCTGCCAACCCCGTACACCACGGACCAACGAGCGCTCCGTCGAGCATCACGTGTCCGGCAGCGAAGCCCGCGAGCGGGCTCCCGTAACTGGCAACGAGGCGTGCCAGTTTGAGCGGCCAATGCGCGGCTCTGCAGCGATCGTGCACGTCGCGATATCATCAATCACACCGACCTCGTTTGAAGCGAGGCGCTTCCCGCTCACGGCCAACACAAGCGCGCCCGCGAAGGTCTCTTTGCCCGCAAGGTGCTCGATGACCGGCGCGCCGAGGAATTGGTTCTCGCCCCAATCCGCGCGTGCAACGCGCGTCGTGATCGTCGTCGTGGTTGTTTGCATCATGATCGTGGCTCGTAGTCGAAATCAGGCAGGTCCATCGGATAGCTGCGAAAGTCTCCTGCCTTGACGGCCAGCGCTTCGGCGCAAGCTGGCGCGAGACGCGACACGCACAATGCGATTTCGATTTGTTCTGGGCGCTTCAGTCCGCACGCGTAGAGGACCGCGATGATCGCGGCGTCGAGGCACAGGTCACGCTCGATCATGGGCACTTGGGCGCGAAACGGCCCGAGCGCAACGCGCAAGCTTTCAACCGCTTGTCGTTCCGATTCGTCGTCTGCGAGGAATCGCTTCTTGAGATCACTTTCTCCCGAAGCAAGGTGCGTCAGAAACGCTGCGTGCTTTTCGACTGTTTCACGCGCCTGGTCGGCGAGCGCCGTGGCCGCAACCGAAACAATCGCAGCGGTACGCGCTCCACACAGACGAGCCAACGTCGCGGCGTGAGTCGGTGCCTCGCCAATCGCTACCGGCGCCGCGAAGATCATCGCTGCGTCAAACGCACGACTCTTCGATTTTTCAGGAACGTCACCCGTCAGGCTGAGCAGGATGAGCTCGCCGAAAGCGTAGAATCGCGCCAAGTCGGCGTGCACGTCATAGCCGTGTAAGGCAGGCAATGCGCCGGGCCGCACCACGTGTGCGTCGAGTCGCGTCGGCCATTGACGGTCTTCGATCGGTCCTTTGTTTTGCAGCATTGGGGCCCATTACGGCTGCTAGGATTGAAACTTAAGTGCCGGACGTCACAACCATCCCGCCGCCGAGTCCGGCCGAGATCAACCTGGCGATCATTCGGCCGCTCGTGTCCTATTTCGAGCACCACCAGGGTCGGACGGGGTTGGAGCAACTCGCCCAGCGCTCGGGCATGCCGATGGACACGCTTCGACAGGGGCAAGGTTGGGTGCCGCTCGGCGAAATCGAAGCGGTCTTTGCGGCAGCCCGGTCGATGCTCGACACCGACGCGCGGTTCGTCGACGCATGCGCTCACGAGATTGTGAAGTCGTACGGCCTCATGGCGCTCGTGTTCCGGGCTCGACCCCCCTCAGGAGCTACGAGTGCTTGCGAAGACCGTCCACTTCGCAAGCCGCATCTCGACCTACGAGCTCGTCGAATGTCACCGCATCGCTCGTACTTCGCTATCGAGCAAGAAAACGGAATCGCGGCTGATGTGCCTCTCCGGCAGGCGCAATTGCCGACGATGCCATTGCTTTGGTGGGGACTCCAGCCCCGCTGCTCGACGGAGCGAGGTGCATCGCACACGGCGACGATGCTGCGAATACGATTTGAAGTGGAGCGAGCCTCTCGCGTGGCGGTGGCCGTTCGCGGGTCTCGTGTTGGGTGCCGGTGCGGGTTCGGACCAGCCGCTTGGCGGATATCACGCGATTGCTTCGCGGCTGTCGGCTCCTTATCGGGCGGTGCTCGCTTTTCGGCGCATGGTCCAAACGGAGAAGCCTTCCACGTCGACACTACTTCTCGAGTCGCAAGCCTCGTGAAGGAGAATCAAGACGCATCGAACAGATCATCGAGCTCCATCAACGCCAAGAGGCCTTCAACGCGCTCCTCGCCGAGCGTATTGAGGCGCGCACTTCAACCCTCGAGGCCATGGTGAACGAGCTAAATCCAAAGGTGAAAGAAACGAGGTCGCGCTTCGCGGGCTCACCCACGACATTCGCAACCCGCTTCAAGTGGCGCTGCTCAACGCGTTTTCTCTCTCGAAAGACAAGGATCCGCAAATCGCCGAGATGGGCACGCTCATCGGCGACAGCGTGAAACGCGTCGAAGCGCAGATGAAGCGCCTGCTCGAGATCGCGTCGGCGAGCGAGAAGGCGTTCGCGCTCAACAACGAGCGCATGGAGATCACCGGGTTCGTCGAGCGCGTGCGAAAGAACCTTCAGGCGCTCGTCATCGCGCGAGACATCCGCGTCAGCGTGTTTCGCACGCGCGAAGCTCCGGATCGGATCGAAACCGACATCATGCTTTTCGATCGTGTGATCGACAACCTCGTGTCGAACGCCGTGAAGTACACCGAGCGCGGGAGCATCGTCGTGGAGATCGGCGGCGTGCCGGATCATCTCACGTTCAAGATCTCCGACACGGGTCGCGGCATCAGCGCGGAGCGGCTCGAGAAGGTCTTCATCGGCGGGCAGCGCGACGCGCGCCCGCTGATCGGTGAGAGCCACGGCATCGGGCTCTCGAGCGCGGTTCGTTTGCTCGACGAGGTCGGCGGGAGGCTCGAGGTGATGTCGAAGCCGGGCGTCGGTACGACGATTTGGGCGCATGTTCCCGTGAACCCACCGCCGCGCCGCGAGCTCGGCACGATCGCGCGCGACGCGAGCGAAGTGCTACGGCGCGTCGTGACGATTCGAAACGCAGCGAATCAGTAGACCGTCGCGCGGAGCGCGGCGATGAGCGCGCGCGCTTGTGCGCGATTCGGGAGACCGAGGCGCTCGCGGGAATCGTCATCGAGCGTGTCCGTGAAGTCACGCTCGATCGCATCGAGCGCCTCGTCACGAGCTCCGTCGACGCGTGCGCGATCCCGCGCCGACAGCCGCGAGCGCGCCCACTCGGCGATGCGAAACCCGAGCTCGGCGTGCCGGCACTCGTCGCGCGCGATGCGCTGCATCGCAGCGCGTACGTCGGGATCGCGCGCCGTGCGTGCTTGCCACGTCGCGAGCGCGGCGCCGAACGTCTCGCGCACGCAGCCTTCCTCTGCGTTCTCGATGGCGATCGCGAGGATCGATCGCGGTGCGCGCGCGGGAGCGCGGTGCGCACGTGCCGGCGTTCGCATGCGCGCGCGTGCGAGACGGCGTGTCACGCGCGCATGGCGGACTTCGTCGCGCGCGGCGCGACGCGCAGAGGTCGCGAGCTCGCTCGCACCGTGGTGATCGAGCTCGCTCGCAAGGACGCGAAACGCATCGATCGACGCAGCCTCGAGCGTCGCGGTGCGCGCGAGGAAATCGCCCGCCGACTCCGCGAGCGGCGCGCACGTGTCGTACGCGTCGCGCGTGCTCCGGCGCAACCGGCCGATGCATCCAGGTCCGCACGTGAGGATGCTCCCGCCCGCATCGCCGAGGTCGTAATAGATGCAGTTCGGCTCCGTCGGGTCGCACAAGACGTAGCAGACGGACGCGTCTTGCGTGTTCGCGTCGTGATCGATCTGACACGCGACGAAGTCGTTGAGGTTCTCGGTGTACCCGCATGGCGCGAAACCGTCGGGCTTGCCCGACACGACGCACCCGTCGGGAAGCGGGAGCAGCACGACATCGATCGGAGTCGCGTCGAGATCGCCCGCGTCGGCGTCGCCCGCGTCGTCGGTCGCGTCGCCGAGCGTCGCATCCGCCGCTTGGTCGTCTGCGCTCGCGTCTTGCGGGTCCGTCTGCGACTGTCCGCACGCCACGGGAGCCATCGCGATCAAGACCGCATTGCGGATCGCGACGGAAATCGAGGGTCGCCTCATGAAGCTCGAGAATAGCCGGAAATCGACGCGTCGCCCTTAAGTGCCACGGCGACCGTTCCGTTGGAGCCGGCGCCATGCCCGATGCATCCTCCGTTTCACGGCTCGACCGAGCAATCGACGTCTTTCTTCAGTACCTCGTCGCTGAAGGCGCAACCGCCGTGTTCGGCGTTCCTGGTGGGCTGCTCCATCCGTTCTTCGAAGGGGTCGAGCGACACCCGCAACTTCGCCTGATTGTCACCAAGCACGAAGAGGGCGCCGCGTTCATGGCGGATGGCTTCGCGCGAACGACGCGCAAGCTCGCGGTGTGCGCGGGGACGGCAGGTCCCGGTGCGACGAACTTGCTGACGGGCGTGTCGTGCGCGTTCGCCGACGGCGTGCCGATGCTCGTCATCACCGGACAAGTGCCGTCGCATGCCATCGGTCGCGGAGCTGCACAAGAGACCGCGGCGACCGACATGGACATCGTCGGCATGTTCAAGCCCGTGACGAAGTACTCGGCGGCCGTCGAGTCGCCCGAGCGTCTCGCGCAACATCTTCGTCGCGCGCTGCGTCTCGCGCTCACGGGACGCCCGGGTCCCGTTCACTTGAACGTGCCCGTGGATTTTGGGGAAAGCCCGCCGCAGAAATTTGGTTCGATCCGAAGACGTATCGTCCGGCGACGCACCTCTTCGATCGCAACGCGGTCGCGATTGCCGCCGAGCAACTTCTCCGCGCGAAGAAGCCGACGCTGCTCGTCGGGTCCGGCGCGGTGACGTCGGGCGCGGAGGAGCACGTGCAGACGCTCGCAGAGCTTCTCCAAGCGCGCGTCGCGACGACGCCGCGCGCGAAGGGCGTGCTCGCGGAGGATCATCCGCTCTCGCTCGGCGTCCTCGGCTTCGCGGGTCACGCGGCGGCAAAGAAGACGCTCCTCGACAGCGACGTCGATTTGCTCTTCACGATCGGCGCGTCGCTCAACGAGACGACCACGTTCAATTGGCACCCGAAGCTTCGCGCCGGCAAGACGCTCATCCAACTCGACATCGAAGCCGATCGCATCGGGCGCAGCTACCCGGTCGACACGGCGCTCGTCGGCGACGCGCAGACGATCTTGGTCGAGCTCGTCTATCACATCCATCGCATGATTCGCGAAGGCGCCTCGCCCGCTTCGGTGTGGCCGAACGAAGCAGCGATCCCGAGCGGCAACGCGCGCTACGACATGCCTGCGCTTCGCATGAGCGACGCGACGCCGCTCACGCCACAACGCTGGCGCACCGATCTCCAAGCCGCGCTGCCGCAGAACGCGCTCGTGTTCTCGGACATCGGCGGGCACATGCTCTTCAACATCCACGAGCTCTGCATTCGTGCGGGGCAGAAATTCGTGATCAACCTCGGCTTCGGCTCGATGGGTCACGGAACGTGCGCACCCATCGGCGCGGCGCTCGCAGCTCCGGGCAGGCCCGTCGTCTCCATCATCGGCGATGCGTGCTTCACGATGAACGGGATGGAGCTCCTCACCGCCGCCGAATATCGCGTGCCGGTCGTTTGGATCGTCGAGAACAACCAGATGCACGGCATCACGTGGCACGGGTCGAAGCTCGTCTCGAACGGCAAGCCGATGGAATCGATTCGATACAAGCGGCCCGTCGAGATCGCGGCGATCGCGCGCGCGATGGGAATTCCCGCGTGGGTCGTCGATCGGCCCGATCAAATCCAAGACGTGCTGCGCGAAGCGATGAACATGCGCGTGCCGGCGCTCATCGAGGTGCGCGTCGACGGCAGTATCTCGCCGCCCCTCGGCGACCGCGCGAAGACCGTCGCCGGCTTCAAAGGCCACGACGCGTAGCGGACGTGATAGTTGTGGGAGGGCTTGGAGCTCTCCGCGGGAACGCGAATCGCCGACCGGTACGTCGTACTCGGTGACATCGGCGCGGGTGGGATGGGTGTCGTGCTGCGCGCGCGCGACGAGCGTTTGGGCCGGCTCGTCGCGCTGAAGGTGCTTCCCGCGGCAGCGATCGGGGACGACGCGTCGCGAAAACGCCTCGTGCGCGAGGCGCGTGCCGTCGCGGCGCTCGATCATCCGAACATCGTTCACGTCTACGACGTCGGCGAGACGTCCGACGGCGGCGCGTTCCTCGTGATGGAGCTCGTGAAGGGAAAGTCGCTCGGCGATCACCTTCGCGAAGGGACGCTCTCGCGAACGCAACGTCTTCACGCGCTCGTGCTCGTCGCGCGCGCGCTCCATTACGCGCACGAACAAGGTTTCCTGCATCGCGACATCAAGCCGGACAACGTCATGGTGCGCGAGGACGGGCGCGTCGTCGTTCTCGATTTCGGTTTGGCGAAGGTCGTCGCGCCGGGTCTCGGCACGACGGTCGAGGCGTCGCTCATCAGCAGCAAGAGCGCGTTCGTCGGAACGCCCGCGTACGTCTCGCCGGAGCAAGCGCGCGGAGACACGCTCGACGCACGCACCGATCAGTTCTCGCTGGCCGTCAGCATGTTCGAGATGGTCACGGGCGATCTTCCGTGGGAGGGCGGCACGCCACTCGAAGTGATCAGCCACATTCTTCGCGGCGAGCCGAAGAAGCTCCGTGCGGCGCTGCCCGAAGCGTCCGAGGAGCTCGAGCACGTCTTCGATCGCGCGCTGAAAAAATCTCCGCCGGAGCGATTCGAATCGTGCGCTGCGCTCGCCGACGCGATCGAAGCGGCGTCTCCCGATCTCTCGCACGCGCCGTCGCTCCGCGAGATCGGCACGGGGCCCAAGCAATCGACCCGCGCGGCCAACGTCCAAACGCTCTCCGCCGCGCCCGCGACGTCGCAGCGCGTCGCTGTGAAGAAGAAACCGAACGTCGCGCTCATCGCGATCGCCAGCGTCGTCGTCGTGGCCGCGATCGGGACGGCCGCGTTCTTCGAGCTTCGCCATCCGGCGCCCGCGCCCGTCGTGGCGAGCGTGAACGCGAAGTCCGTCGTCGCGTGTCCGATGCTCACGGTCTCCGATCCCGAGTGGAAGCAAACCGGATGGCTCGGCGCGTCCGCCGGCACGCTCGTCTGCGGACACGTGCAGGCATACCTCGGTGGCGATCCGGATCGCACGCTCATCCCCGCCGAGCTGCTCGATCTACCGCGACAACCGCGCGAGGGATTTCCCGCCGAGCCCTTCGAAGCCGAGGACGCGCGGAAGAAAATCGACGAGTCGGCGAAGAAAGCGGACTTCGTCGTCACGGGCTCGCTCGATCATCACTCCGATTTTCACGTGATGCTCGACTTGCAAAGCAAAGCGGGCGACGCGATCGCGCACGGTGACGCGCACGCGCCCACGCTCGTGATGGCCGTGCGCGCCGCGATGAAACCGCTGATGGCTTCGTTCGATTCGGGCGTCGACCCCGCGTACGTCGATCGATGGTTCGCGGGGACGTCGAGCGATGCGCGCATCGACTTGTTCGATTTGCACGTCGTGATTCTCGCGGAGGACCCCGAGGACGAGCGTGCGATGTGCGATGCGATCGCCGCGCGCCACGACGTCGGATCGCTCGCGCCGTTAGCCGCTGCGCTCTGCGCGACGAAGCTCTTCACGCCGCTCCCCGAGGCGCCGCCTTTCGACCCGACCACGCCCGGCTCCGCGCTCGCAACCGCGTCGACCCTACGCTTCACGCCGTCGAAGTCCGACGCCGATCACAAGGCGCAGCTCGATCGCGCGGCGAAGCTCGAGGAGCTCGCGACGCACGAGACGGACGCGAGCGCGCGCGCGCTGCTCCTCGCCGCGGCTTCCGAGATCGAATACCAGACGGGCGACATTCACGCCTCCGCGCTCGCGGCGCGCCAATCGATTCAAGCGTCGCCGAAGATCGCCGACGTGCGCGGCAACGCGTGGCACCGTGGCTCGTTCGTGTCGGAGGTCGACAACGTCGCCGTGCTCGCCGGGCACGCTGCGTGGGTTCCATGGGAGCCGTACGCGTGGGCGAACTTGATGCGATCGCTTGATCGACGCAGCACGCTCGGTTATCAAAAGGGATACGTCCTCGCGCAACACGGCTATTGGGCGATCGAGTACGGCGTCCGACTGCTCGAGGTGGATCGACTCGTCGAAGCGCGCGGCGTCGCCGCGGCGACGCATAACGATCGACTCGACATTCTCCTGCTTCACGTCGAGCGCCGCCCCGGCGCCGCGCTCGACAAAGCCATGCAGACGCTCCGAGCGACCGTCCCGAAGCGCGAGACTGGAAACTCCGCGACGCGCATCGCGGCGACCATCGTCGACCTGGGCGCGTTCCTCGGCAAACCCGTCGACGACGCCATCGCGGACTACGTCGAGCGCTTCGTGATGCCCGAGACGCCCGCGCTCTCGCAAGGCGTGACGACGCTCTTCGGAGTGCTTGCAGTATGCACGCAAACCAAATCGCCCGCAGCGGACCGGTGCATCGATCGCATCGCGACGCTCTTCGATCACGGTTACTTCGGTGCGGCGATCTTGAGCGCGCGCGACGCGATCGAAGGCGCGCGCCACTACATCAAGAGCGACTGGGCGGGCGCGGCCAAGGCGTGGCGCACGGGCGCAGCCGAGCTCCTTGCGGAGGCGCTGCGAAACCCGATGGCGATGGCGCTCGATCGCGCGGGCGAGATGGACCTCGCCGATCGCGTTGACGATCCGCCCGTCGCGTCGAACCTCACCGCGCCGGACGCGGAGCTCGCCTACGTGCGCAAAGCGCTCCGCGCAGAAAAACGCGGCGACCTCGAGACCGCGCACAAGCTCGCGCGCATCTTCGTCGATCGATGGGACACGGCCGACGAGCGCCCGCCGATGGTCGCCGAAATGAAGCGCGTGCTCGCCAAGACAAAGTGAGGTACGAAGCTTTCGTTCTGCGCCCGTAGCTCAGCTGGATAGAGCGTCGGCCTTCGAAGCCGAATGTCGTCCGTTCGAATCGGACCGGGCGTACCCATTTTCGCGCTGAATTTGTGGGGTTTGACGATCGCGGATCCTCCGCGACCGTCCATTAAGTACTCCAATGTCCACCAAATCTGCGGCACCGGTGCGGCAATCGCGGCGAGTTTCGAACGGACGACGTTTGGACTTTGGGAGGAGACGTCCCGAGCCGCCGCTGCCGAGCGCGAGCGCATCGGCCATCGACATGTTGTGCAGCACGACGCGGTTGTAGAGCGTGGTCTTCGAGATCCGCGAGACGCGCGCCCACTCGGAGAGCGTGCGCGCGACGCCGTTCACGATGAACTTCGTGCGCTCCACGCGCGGCGCGGGCAGCTCCGTGATCGTCTCGACGATCTTTCGCTTCCGTCGTGCGCGGCGAGCGACGCTCGCGTAGCGCGGATCGATCGCGTCGATCATGCGGTTCGCCATGTCCTCTTCCTTGACGCGCGCGTACACCGTTTCGGTGATGCGCGTGTCGCCGTGGCCCATCACGCGCGAGACGAGCTCGAGTGGAACGCCCACGTCGATGAGCCACTGGCCGCACGCCTTGCGGAGCGCGTGCGCAGACAGGTGCTCGAGTCCGGCCTTCGTGGCGGCGAGCTCGAGCTCACGACCGAAGTTATGGAGCGGACCGAACAGCGAACCGTCGCGCCGCACGGCGTGTTTTGCGGCGAAGGCAAGCAAGAGCCGCTGTTCGTCCGTGACGATGGGGACGACTCTATTTCGATATTCGTTCTTCGTCCCGCGCACGCGTACGCGAAGGTCGGCGCTGTCGAGTCGCGCGGGGATGTCGTCAGGCTTGGCACGTTGGAGCGCACCGAGCTCGGCGCTCGTCGCGACGATGAACGCGACGACTGCGGCGGCAGCAGGCCGGAGTTGGGCAAGGAGCCGAAGCACCTCGGGCCGCGTCGGCGAGCGCGTCTTCGGGCGGTACACCGGTCGAAATGTTTTCGGAATGACAGCGTCGATGTCACCACGCCACAGACCACGCTCCTTCGCGAGCCGCAGAGCTCCTCGGAGCGCGACGAGCTCCTTCGCGATGGACGTATCCGCCGCTCCTTCTTTCCGACGGCGATCGATGTACGTCCAGACGGGGGATGCGTTCCGGAGTGACGCGAGCTGGAAATCGTGACCGAGGCACCGAACCAGATGCCCGCTCTTTTCGGTGTAGTAGGCAACGGTCTTCGCGGAACCGTCGCCGTTCGGCACACGCGCGCGGCGATTGTCGAGCAGCAGGTTCAGCGCGTCGTTGAGCGTGACGTTCGCGGACGCACGATCGGGATCAGCGGCGTCTCGCTCCCATTGCCGGAGAACGGCCCGAGCCGCCTCCTTTTCGGTGCAGCTCGTGGAGCGCTCGACGCGGATCGCGTCGACGTAGAGCGCGCCGTACCAGATCTTGCCTCTGAGCCTGAGATGTTCGCCCATTTTTCCTCCATACCCAACGTGGCGCGCACGTAGTTCTCCCACGCGTCCACCGAGACGCCAATGAACCGTTCCCGATCACTTCGGATCGCTCCAGCCCGGCGCAAGTGCGTGTACGCGAGCGACCGGGAACATCCGAGCGCAGCCATCACGTCCTTGGGCCGGACGAAAGTCGTCATGCCGCGTAACGCGTCTCGGCGCTGTGCCTCCGCGACCTGCTTCGGCAGTGCGGAGGAATGCCCACGCTCGAAGGATCTCGTGGTCAGTCGTTCTACCCATGCTTCAAAGTCCTGTCTGCGAACGCGCACCGAGCCGCCGATCTTAACGGCGCCCATGTCGTGAATGAGACGGCAAGCTTGTGCGTGGCTGACCTGCAGCTCGTGGGCGATGTCGTCCGGCGTGAGGAACGACGGCGCGCCACGGACCGAGAGCGCGTGCTCGACGGCGACGACATTCGTTAACGCTTTGATGGACGCGGTCGGCACATTCGTGCTGACCGAAGATAGAGCGCCGCGCGACGGCCGCTTTTCGCGTGCTAACCCTGGTGGACCTGGAGGCTCCGCGCGATCCATCGACAATACGGAAGCCGCCGGGCGTGTGGGCTGCGTTGATCGGGTGCGCGGCTGTCGCGGCGAATCTCGCAGCACGCGACCAAGTCTCTCACTCCTGATGTTGTGTGGACGTCGAGCCTTCACGGACCGCGGATCGAATTCGTAGCCGTCCCACCAGTGTTCGTGCTGCCAGCGTACGGAGGGAGGATTGAAAGAGATGGGCGCGCCGGTGCCGCTGCGCACGACCTCTTCGAAGCTTCCTGGATTCCGAGACATGCTTGCTGCCGAGGAGTTTAGCACGGACGCGCTGAGCTCCAGAGCAGCGACGACGCTCTCACAGCACACCGCAAGGCAATATCGAACGATGCGCGCGGCTCACACGACAGAGAGGAGCTCTTTCAGAAAGGCGCGTTCCGACGGCCAGCCAGCGGCGCGTGCATGCTCGGCCTGTGATGCCGTGATCCGTGTGCACTCGGCCGTCACGTATCGAAACGTATAGTGGTCCGTGACTCCGTCGGGCGTTCCTCGCTCGACAGACTCGGAGCACCGCACGCGCACCCGATAACCGCCGTTCCCATCGCCAACACGGTCGACGTCGGCGGGTAGCTGCGGCAGCACGGCCATGACCTCGACGTAAAAAATGTCGCCGTCCTCGTACGAGTGGGTGTCATAGACGAACCATTCACCCGCACGAAGCAGGTGGACGACGGATGGGTTGTGTGAGGGGTTCATCTTGCTGGTCATGCCAAGTCGTTCACGGCGCACTCCCGTGCGGAACAGTAAGCGCGGCTTCGGCAGATGGAAAAGAGCAAAGTGACCGCAACGGAAATTCGCCAGTTGTGCACGCGACGCCCGCGATGAGGCCGACGCTCGGACACGTTCGGCCCAGCCTCGACCGTGCATCAAAACTGTCATCCTGTCGCAAAACTCGAGCGCCTGTCGCAAAACCTATGGGCGCAAGAAACTAGGGTTTCGGGACGCCGTCGCAATCACGCCCGAAATGATCTTGGCAACCGCCACCGGGCTGCCCGTGCCAACGCACGGCTATCGTGACTTCTCGTGTTCGCGTTGAGGCTGGCCGTAGCCGCGAACGCAGTGCGTGCTCCGTGATCCTAAGGTGGCGCGGACTTGGCGGTGAAGAACGAGCGCATCGCTGCGGCGGCGCGGATGAAGGACAGTGACCTGCGCGCTCGTAACGCGAGACTCCTGCTCGCGGACTCGGCGACGGGCACCACGCCAAGCCAGTCGTAGGTCGCCCCGCCGGAGCGCTGATTCTTCGTTCACTCAGTGATGATTTCGGTGGTCGGCCAAAACTCGCTCGAACGGCCGGAGACCACGAAGCTTAAACACATCTTCGTAAGGAGTGGTCGCAGTGGGTTCGTCTCATCGTCTGCAATCTCGCCTCGGTGTGATCGCTTCCCCTACCCGGCCACGGTACGGCAGAACCGTAATCCCATTCGCGTCGGCTCAGAAGAAGGAGCCATTCCATCCGGGAAGCTTCGGCATGGAGGCTGACGGGCGCGCTTCGAAACGCGCCACCACGCTGTCGGGCTTTGCGTTGTACTGCGGCACGAAGTAGACGAACTCCCCGTCGAAAACAGCGCCCATGAAGCCCCTTGCCATCGCATCGATGGTCGACACGTCGAAAGTCGACCATGACGCCGAGGCCGTGAAGCTGGCCGTCGTGTCGAGTCGCGCCACCATGCCAGAGCCACCGCCGCCGTAAGGTACGAGGTACAGGAACCGCCCATCGAAGGCAGCACCGGCAAAGCTAGGACGTGTCAGCGTCGAGTTGACCGTCGAGACGTCGAAGGTCGACCACGAGGCTGAAGCCGTGAAGCTCGCCGTCGTGTCGAACCGAGCGGCGACCGTGTCGTTGAATGGAACAAGGTAGACGAACCTTCCATCGAAGGCGGCGCCGAAGAACCCCCTCGCGCGTGCATCGATGGCCGAAACATCAAACACGGACCACGAAGCTGAGGCCGTGAAGCTGCTGGCGGTGTCGAGCCGGACGACGACACCATCGCCGTAGCCATCGCTGATCGCGCTGTGAAATGGAACGAGATAGACATACCTACCGTCGAACGTGGCGCCGATGAAGCCTCCGGCCCCCGGGTTCACGGAGGATGCGTCGAAGACGGACCACGATGCCGAGGCCGTGAAGTCCGCCGTTGTATCGAACCGCGCGACAATCCCGTCCCACGTCCCGTTGTCAGCGGGGATGAAGTAAAGGTACCGCCCATCGAACGTCGCCCCGTTGAAACCTTTGGCGTCCGCGTTGATGCTCGTCACGTCGAACGTCGACCACGATGCTGCGGACGCAAAGGGTGCCGTCGTGTCGAAGCGCGCGATGACCCCATCCCACCCGATGGTGAGGTTGCTATCAGGCACGAGGTACACGTACCTGCCGTCGAATGCCGCACCCTGAAAGCCCCGAGCATTGGGATTCGTCGTGGACACGTCGAAGAACGACCACGATGACGAGACTCCAAAGGGTGCTTTGGTGTCGAAGCGAGCAACGAGGCCGTCAAAGCTCGTGTTGAGTCGAGGCGCGAGGTAGACGTACCTACCGTCAAAGGCCGCACCAGCGAAGCCCTTGGCGTCCGCATTGACGGCGGTGATGTCGAACGTGGACCACGAACAAGGGCCGTCGAAGGTGCTTCCAACGATGCACGGCCCAGCGTCGGTCCCATTCGCGTCGGGGGCAGGGCCTACGGCGTCTAATGGGGCGTCACCTCCGCTGTCGACGCCACTGTCCGGAATGCGAGCGACGTCGCCGCAAGCGATGAGCCCTACGAGCAACAGTGATGGAACTGACCGGGCGAAGCTGTTCATGCGAAACGCTACGGTCCAGTGTACATCGCCGCGATGAAGAGGCTAGTTGGGCGCGTCTTGTCACAGATCTCCTTTCACGAGAAGGAATTTGTGGAGCCCGTCGTGTTCACGTGCGCCGGAATCCAGCCTCATTCAGCGAGATCTCGGCGCGCCCGCTCGATCCCGACACTCCTTAACCAGGAGCTAACGTCGAGAGCGGCACGCTCGGCAGCGGCGGCCAGGAGCTTCCTTTGCTCCTCCGTTACCCGGATGTGGATCATTTGCTGCTTCAGCTCGTCCGCAGACTTCCTGCGCTTTTTCGGTTCGCGCTTGCCCTCGCTCTTCGTCGCCATGATTTTTTCACCAAGCAGACGTCAGGAGCGCCGGGCCCTTGACGTGTATCATTCGTGTATTACGCTGGGTATACGAAAACGATACGCGGATAATACGGTCCGAGTACGTATTGGATATGTAGCACAGAATGGGTGATGTCATGGAAAAGAACAACGGAACCGAAAACAACGAGCACGGCAACGGCAGCAACGGCAAGCACATGATCGGCAACGGCAGTACCACCCCATGCGAGGAGCATGGGGTGGTGGAAGGAATGCAGGCAAAGAGCAACAGAATCGAAAACAACGGGCACGGCAACGGCAGTATCGGCATGCACATGATCGGTACCGGCAGTACCACGCCATGCGAAGAGCATGGGCTGCTGGCCTCTGCGGCAGAAGAGGAAGCGCTCGCCACTTGTCCCACGTGCGGGTCCATGATTTCGCGCGCGTCGTACGAGAAGATTTTGAACCTCGACGCAGCGAGAGCGCGTCAGGTCGCGGCGGAGCGCGCCGCGCTTGACGCGGAGCGGAAGGCCGTCGGTGCCGAGCGCGATGCGATCGTAAAAGCAGTGACAGATGCCGAGCGGGCGAAGTGGGCAGCGCAGGCGGAGAAGATCGCGCGCGCGATCGAAGAGGCGAAGTTGCATGCAGAAAACAAACAAAAGGAGCTCATGGCTCGGCATAAAAAAGAATTGGAGGTCGCGGTCAAGAGGCGCGCGGCGCATGAGGCTCAGGTTGCGAAACGCATTGGTGTGCTCGAGCAGAAGGCTCAGGATGAAGCCGTGCGAGCGGCGCGGGACGCTCGGAAGGAACAGAGCCAGCTTGTCGAATCACTCCGGAAGGCACTCAAGACCACTGAGGAGCGCCGAGTGCGCGACGAGGCGGCTTGGAAAACGCGTGTGACGGAGCTCCAGCGACAAACCGAAACAAGAGACCGCGGACATTTTGGAATCGAGGGCGAAGAGCAGCTTGTTGCGCTCTTGCGTGACGAATTTCCTGGTGATCGGGTCGAGAGACACGGCGCCTCCGGCGATGTTCATCACTACGTGATCGATCACGGCCGTGTGGTCGCACTTTTTCTATACGAGGTTAAGAACACGTCGACATTCCAGCGCTCCTACGTCCGTCAGATTGCGGCCGACATGGAAGCGAACGCGACGCGTTTCGGTTTCCTCGTGTCCAGGGCTCTGCCCGCGCGGTGCGGTGGGCTCTGCGTCCTCAGTGACGTCTTAGTTTGCAGCCCCACCCTCGTTGCGCAGGTCGCGCGGATCGTTCGCGAAGGCGCGGTCGAGATCGCTCGGATGCGCCTGAGCGAGAAAGGGAAAGACGCGAAGGCGCAGCTCCTCATCGACTTCTGTCGTGGAGACGAATTCACGAATGGCATGAGGACCATCTCGGGAAGGATTGAGGAATGCCAGGAAGCCATGGCGCGCGAGCGCAGCGTGCACGAGACTTTTTGGTCTTCTCGCTCGCTCGCCTTCTCGTCGGTGCTACGTGCGGCGGCGCAAATCGAGACGCGGGTACGTGAAGTGTTGTCGGCCTCGTACGATGAGGGACGTAGTGGGGTGTAGAGGGGCGCCAAGGGGCGCGCAAACCATGGATAGCATTGATAAAATTGGTGGATGGGCTACAGTGGGTGACTCACGCGAGAGTGAACGATGCCGTACACATCCTACGCGCAAGCTGCCGAATTTGGCGATGGGCCGAGGTTTGCCGACGTCTTCGCGTACGGCGTTGCCGACGTCTTCGCGTACGGCGTCGCCGTCGTGGACGCGATCTCCATTCGGATGCGAGGTGTCGTCGTGGGCGCTTTTGTGAAGCCCGTCGATCCGCGTGTCATGGCACTCGCGGCGGCGCTCGCCGCCCTGCTCGCGCCGCGCACGTCGGACTCGGAGGAGCGGCTCTCGCTCCGCGAGGCTGCTGTTACGGCTGCAACCACGGTGCGCATCCTTGAGGATGCGATCCGCATCGGCGCGCTTCCAGCCTACGGGAGCCAGCGCGATCGCTCCGTGAAGCGAGCCGAACTTTTGAAGTGGGCGGATGCGCGACGCGTGAACATTGAGATGAGCGACGCCCAGATGGATCGCATTAACCGCAGGGTCGAGCGGATGGTGGCTAAGAAACGCGCCAGAGTAACCAAGACCCCAGGAGGGGCGTGATCATGGCTCGGCCCAACACTGGCTCGGTCGAGCCTCGCACGTATAAGGACGGAACGACCGAGTACTTCGGGCGGATTCTGTTAGCTGACGGTTTCCGAGGACGCACCAAACGCATCCCTCCGAAGTTTTGCAAAGACGCTGAGACCCGTAAGGCGTGGGTGGAACAAGCTCAGATCGATGAGGACGAGACGGGCGCAATGCTCGCCCAGCGAAAGAAAAAGCTGGCCGAGATAGACGCCAAGCGTGGCGCGGCAACCCTCGAGACATGCACGCAGTATCGCGAGCGTCTGAACGTAAAGCAGACGGACAATGGCGAGCACTGCGCGGTTAGATCCGCCAAGAGCAACTGGCCGAACTGGATTGAGGAGCACCTGGGCGCCCTTCCGATCAGTGCCCCTATCACCGTTTTACGGCCAAAGTGTTTGGCAATTCTGAAGGACCTGAACGACGCGGTGCGCATTCGGAACAAGTGGCTCGAAGAACGTGCTGACGAGGAGGAGGAGGACGACGACGACAGCGAAAAGCGTGGTCCCGGGATCTCGGGAACGACTGCTATGCACGTGTGGTGCACGCTCAGGAAGACGTTCGGGGTTGCGTGTCTTGAGGGAGAAGACACGACAATGCACGTTCGCGACGACGATCCGACCGCGAAGATCGAGCCACCGCTCACGACACCGAAACGAGCCAAGACGTTCCTTTATCCCATCGAGTTTCTCGCTCTGATCGGCTGCGACAAGATACCCCTATGTTGGCGCGTGCTCTACGTGCTCCTCTTCTACTTGTATATGAGACCAAGTGAGTTGCGCGCGTCCAAGCTCGGATGTATCGATCGCGTAGCTGACCTCTTAAAAGTAATGAGGGGATACGACCAGACTCGAAAGAAGATGAAGGCGACGACCAAAACGCCAGCAGGCGTACGCCGGATTCCCATTGAAGCGCGCGCAGGTCTCACACTTACGCCCACCGATCCAGTCGAGACACTCCGCCCGCTTCTCGTCATGCTAATGACGCACGGCAACGATTCAGACTTGCTCGCGCCACTGCTCGCCCTCCCTTACCGAGTAGCACCGATATTTCGAGAGCATCTTAAGCTCGCCGGCGTAGAGCGTAGAGAGCTACACAAGAGCACAACGTCAACCCTCAGAGCGAATCGCCGCACAGGTCGCGATAGCGGTATCACGTGGAGTGCTCTGCTGAATGTCGGAGGCGTGCGTCTCGCTGAAAGAACAATCAAGTCCCGCGCAGGCCATGAGGCCTGGAAGACGACGGAGGGCTACATCAAGATGGCTGAGGATTTCACCGGTGGAAAGATCGGTGTCCCCTTCGCAGCGCTACCGGCACAGTTCCTGGCAGACGTCGAAGCCGCGCTACGCGCAGGCACCCTTTACGCCATTACCGACCCTGGGGTCGTTATCCCACCAGCAGCCGCGAAGACCGAACGGCTGGAAGCCGTGGCGAAACTTCGCGCGGAGGGGCGCACTCTCACGGAGATCGGCGTCGCGCTTGGAGTCTCGAAGTCGCTCGTGGGCGACATCCTCAAGCAACTGCCCGGCGTCGTCTGTCCACGAATGCTTGCCCGCGCCAAAGCCAGGACCGAACGGCTGGAAGTCGTGGCCAGGCTACTCGCGGAAGGCCACACTCACACCGAGATCGGCGTCGCCCTCGGCGTCTCTCCATCGCGCGCGGACCAAATCGTCAAGCAGCTACGTTTAGGCCAACCATTAGGCCAAACGACGGACGCCATGCGGCTTTCAGTGGGAAACAGCCTTCCAGATGATGATCTCGATTCCCTGACGCATGACGCGCTCGCGGCGACTCATGACAAAACCCGGTTGAATTTGCCGTCTCCGGCCGCCGCGAACATCACCGAAACCTCCATGATTGGGCCAACGATTGGGCCACGCGCGAACGATCAAAAAAGAGGACCGTTGCGTGCGCTGACGACTTGCCAGTCGAGTTTTGACGCAGCGTTCGTTCAGCGGCATAGCGAGACCGAGCGCGAGGTAGGTTCTACTCTTAACATTACGTCCGACAACAATATCGCAGCCGCGCTTACCCATGTGTGTTGCCAGGCGAGTGACGCTGGACGTTTCGATGTTGTGCTCGAAATATTGGACGAACTTCAAGCACGCCGGCTTGGCCAAAGTAATGGCAACCGGGCTCAAAAGGTCGAGGGTGATGCGGCTTCGTTGTGGTGGACGTCTCCGACCGACGCACCTCGTGAAACGAATGCGGGTTTGCTTCGCTACTTGCCGTTGTTTCCGAAGCACGCAGAGACGAGGCTGTTGGCGGCTGCCGGGCTTCGCGCCTACTCGCCGTATCTGGTCGAGCACGGTACCGGCCAAGCGCTCGCATCACCGTGTCGATCCGTCCCATCGTAATCATCTGGAGCGGCATGGAGTTGATTGTCGTCCCTTACGCGCAGATGGAAAAGCGAAAAGTGCAGGTCGCAAAGGCAACGCTTTTCACCGCGCCGCAACTATCCGTTCGGCCACGATCGCATTGACGTGAGACACGATTGTTTGGACCGCGAATTAACGTCACGGCCGAATATGTTTCGATAGATGTTAGCAGAGACGGTCTTGACGCCAACCCAGCCATCGGCGCTGTCACCCGATCGCGCTCTCGTCGACCCGGCCGACGACCGTCTCGGTTATGGCCCGTTCGCCAAGCAGCTCGCGCACAGCATCCTCCGCGGCTGTCCCGCCGATGGGCTCGTCGTGGCGCTCTACGGTGCGTGGGGAACGGGAAAGTCGACCGCGCTCAATTTCATACTCCACTACGTCGAAGCCGATCCCGACGCCGACGAGCCGATCATCGTTCGGTTCAATCCGTGGTGGTTTGCGGGGCACGAGGATCTTGTCCGGCGCTTCTTCAAGCAGTTCGAGATCGCTCTCTCGAAGACGAAGGCCACGAAGAAAACGCTGCTTAGAGCTTCACGACCTTCAGCGCGATCGTATCGGAGCTGCCATATGCGGGTCCCGCTGGCAAGGCGGCGAAGGCTGCGCTCGCGGCCGCCGAGAAGACAGACCTCGTCGAGCTGAAGACCGAACTTGTCGAGGCGCTCGCGCGTGATGCACGACGGATCATCGTCGTGATGGATGACATCGATCGCCTCGCGGCAGACGAGATCCGACAGCTCTTTCAAGTCGTGAAAGCAGTCGCAGATTTTCCAAACGTTATCTACTTACTAGCGTTCGATCGCGAAGTGGTCGTGAAGGCGCTCGAAGTATCAGGGGCCACGAACGGCGACGATTACCTCGAGAAGATCGTTCAGGTTCCTTTCACGCTTCCCCTTCCCGACCGCACTCAGCTCCAGGGGATGTTCTTCGAGCGACTCAATCGTATGATTGCCGACACGCCGGACTCGCTCTTCGATCAAGAACATTGGGCGAACGTCTTCCTCGACGGCATCGATCCATTCATCCGCAAGCCACGCGATGTGGTGCGCCTGGCCAACGCGCTCGGCGTGACCTACGCCGCTGTCGTTGGAGAGGTCAACAGCGTCGACTTCATCGCTATCGAAACGCTGCGCGTGTTCGTGCCGATCGCATTCGAGACGATTCGTGGCAATTCGGGCATGTTCACTGGCGGTGCCGGACGGTACGCGCGAGGCGACCGCGATGACGAGCGCCGGTTTCACGAGAAGTGGCTCGCGCAGATTCCGAATGAGCGCGCTGTTGTCGAGAAGCTTATCGGACACGTATTTCCGCGCTTGGCATCGGTTTGGGGCAACACGACGTACAGCGACTCGTCGACGGCCCAATGGCGAAGACAGCTCCGCGCTTGCAGTCCCGAAGTGTTTCCGATTTATTTTCGTCTGGCGGTTCCCGACGGAGAGGTGTCGGCGGCGCTCGTGCGCGCGACGCTCGCCGAGGCGACGGACGCGAAGGTTTTCGGCGAGCATCTGCTCACGCTCTCGCGCGAACGACATGCAAGTGGACACACCCGGGCCGCCTCACTGTTGGCAGATTCTTTCGCAAGGTCATCGTCGGCGGTTTTGGTCGACGCTTGTAGAGTCGCTCGTACTCGTCGAACCACTTGTCGTCTGGCACGAACGAGCGCGGATGCGTCCACTGCTCTTGGACGAATTCGAGGAGCTGCTTGAAGACGTCGTGCTTGATCGAACCGGAGAGCAGGACGTTCACCTCGGTATTTCCCGCAAAGCCTCCCGTCGTGAGGTTGCTTGAACCGACGATCGCGCGAGCGTTGTTGCCCGCAACGCCGATGAGCAACTTCGGGTGGAAAACTCCGCCGGTGTCAGCGATGACGCGCAGAACGGCGTGCTCGTGCAGCTTGCGGAGAACATACGGTTCCGTTTGCGCGAAGTGGATACCGATGATGGCGCGACGCACTCGATCGAGTGGGAGGGCGTTCCAGTGGGCGGCTGATCCCCCGCTTGAGGAAACCCACGCGTACGCGAGATCGAGCGTGTCAGCCCACGCCGCAACGTCGGCGAGCGCCGCATTCGTGGTTGCCGGGCTTGCGAGCACGCTCACATCGAGCATTTGATCGCGACTTTATCGGCGTCGTTTTGGCGCGTCTAGACGTTGCTGCGTTCCTCCGGCGCGGGTGCCGCTAGATGGCCAGACGCGAGTTCGCTACGCTCGTGCGTCGTGACACCGGTCATTGCGGATCGATTCCGAGTCGAGCGCGTCGCAGGCGTCGGCGGAATGGGTACCGTTTTTCGGGCAAGCGATTTGCGGTCGGGCAAGCCCATCGCGCTCAAGCTCGTCGATGTCGAGGCCGGTGACACGGAGCGCTTCGTGCGTGAAGCGGAGCTACTTGCGCGTCTCAATCACCCAGCATCGTCAAGTACATCGCTCATGGCACTCACGACGAACGGCCATTCCTCGCCATGGAGTGGCTTGATGGCGAAGATCTCGCAAGTCGCCTGGTGCGAGGAGCGCTCTCCGTCGACGACGCACTGTCAATTGGCTCGCGCATCTCGACTGCTCTCGGTCACGCCCATGCGCTCGGCATCGTTCATCGTGACGTGAAGCCGAGCAACGTCTTCTTGCCTGACGGTTGTGCGAACAGAGCGACGCTTGTCGACTTCGGCATCGCTCGCCTTCTTGCGCCCGGCTATGCAAAGACGCAAACCGGTTTGGTGCTCGGCACGATTGGGTACATGGCACCCGAGCAGGCTCGCGGCGACGAGGACCTCGATGCACGCGTCGATGTTTTCTCGCTCGGTTGCGTCCTCTACGAGTGTCTTGCAGGGCGGCCCGCGTTCGATGGTCAACATGCGGTGGCCGTCCTCGCGAAGATCCTCCTCGAAGATCCCCCGCGCCTCGAGCGCGATCTGAAACCATGGCTCGCAGACCTTGTGTTCGAGATGCTTGCGAAGGATCCTCGCTCGCGTCCGCACGATGGTGCTGCCGTGTCTGCGGTGTTGAAAGCCAGCGGCGCCACTCCGTCGCTACGACCTGTCGCACCGTTGTTGGCCAGCCTCTCCGTAGGCGAGCAATCGCTTGCGTGCGTCATCCTCGTGGGCGGCATGACTGACGTTAGCGCCGTCGCACCGACCGTGAGCTCGGACGCACAGCGACGGAACGTCGATGTTGATCGCGCGCTTGTTACACCCTTCGGTGGCCAGCTCGAGGTTCTCGCCGATGGTTCGATGGTCGTGTTGCTTCGAGCTCGTGGTGGCGCAACCGACCGCGCTCGCAGCGCGGCGCGTTGCGCGCTCGCACTGCAAGACCATCACGTAGGTTCCGCGGTCAGCCTGACAACGGGACGCGCCGTCCTCGGAAACGACGTCCCGGTGGGTGAAGCGATCGATCGCGCAGCGACGTTGCTTCGTGCGTGGCACGCGAACGCCGACACGCGCGGCATCGTCATCGACGACACCACGGCGGGCCTGCTCGACGCTTCCTTCGAAGTGCGCAGCTACGAGGATCGGCTCGTTCTAGTCAGTGAGCGCCCTACGCTAGACGTCGCGCGCACGCTGCTCGGAAAGGTGACTGCTTGCGTGGGCCGCGAGCGCGACCTCGCACACATCGGCGGTGTCTTCGACGAGTGCGTCGCGGAGCCTGGTGCTCGCGTCATGCTTGTTACGGCGCCGGCCGGCGCGGGCAAGTCGCGTGTGCGGTTCGAGTTTACGCGCAAGATCGAAGCATCCGACTCGCGCGTTGAAGTCTTCATTGGGCGTGGCGACGCGATGAATGCGGCGGCGCCGTTCACCATCCTTGGTGGCGCGCTGCGGAACAACGCAGGTTTGAGCGATGGAGAGCCTGCCGATGTGAAGCGGCGGAAGCTTTGGGCCCGCGTGTCTCGTAACGTCGCAGAGACTGACGTCACGCGCGTCGCTGAGCTGCTTGGCGAGATGGTTGGTGTTCACGCCATCGAGCCGCAGTCTGCCGAACTGCGAGAGGCGCGGCTCGATCCCGGGCGCATGCATCACGAGCTTGCCCGGGCGTTGGCGACATTCATCCACGCGGAGGCGACCGCAGGCCCGGTGATATTCGTCATCGAAGACCTGCATTGGGCGCACGCGACGACGGTCGATCTCATTGACCAGTGTCTCGACGCATGCCGAGAGCAGCCGCTCTTCGTCCTCGCGTTCGCTCGACCAGAAGTGCGCGCGACCCATCCCGAATTGTGGAAGAACCGAGCAACGACCGAACTCGTGCTTGCACCGCTCGGACGTAAGCCGTGCGAAAAGGTCGTGCGCGACGTGCTCGGCGCGGATACGCCCGCCGACGTGCTCGACGACCTTACGACACGCGCCGCGGGCAATCCTCTGTATCTCGAGGAGCTCATTCGAGCGCGGGCGGATGGTCGATATGGTGCGCCAGGATCACTGCTCGCGATCATTCAGTCATGGCTCGAAGAGCTCGGTCCCGATGCACGCCGAATGCTTCGAGCGGCGAGCGTGTTTGGAGAAATCTTTTGGAACGGGGCCGCTGCAAAGTTGTTCGGCGGTGAGCAGTCCATTGCGGACCGTGTGCTCGCCGATCTCGTCGAACGCGAGGTCTTGTCTCGGCGCGCGAGTGATCGTTTCGTGGACCAGGCGGAGTTTGTCTTTCGGCACGACCTCGTTCGAGAGGCATCGTACCTCGCGCTCACACCCGCGGACCTGAAGCTCGGTCATGGACTCGCAGCGGAATGGTTGGCAGATGCGAGCGAAGTCCAGCCACTCGTCATCGCCGAACACCTTGTTCGTTGCGGCGACATCGACCGCATCATCGCGTGGCTACAGCGGTGGGACATCGACGTGCACCTCGTGCGCGTAGCGCCCATGATTCTTGAAGTTGCCGAGCGTTTGTTGCCATTCGTCGACGCGAAGGGCACGACAATCGAACGCGCCGTGGCGCGCGCGCGACTTGCAACGATCGCATGTTCGACTCACCGTTTCGAAATTGGCTTTGCTTGGATAGAGGAAGCTGACGCACTTAACGAACCTTCGACTGCATCGCTCGTTCGTTTGAGCCGTGCGGTGCTTCATGCGCGAGTCGGCGATTTCGCATTGTCCACAGCGGCGCTGTCGACGGTAGATGCAACCGCACTCCAACCACTTGATGTTCAGCGTTTTGAGCTGAGTTGGGCGCAAGCGCTCGCGGCAAACGGTCAACAGACCGAGGCGTTGACGTACCTCGAACGCGCACGAAGACGGGTCGCTTCCTCGGACATGCGCAAGCTCGTTGAGATCGAGAAACTCGCGACTCTCGTCGCATTCTTCGACAGAAAGTACGGCTTGGCCGCCGAGATGGGTGAGCGCCATGTTGAGCTCGCACGCAAAGCGGGATTCGCTTACGAGGTTGCAGTCGGCACACACAATCGTGTCGATATTCTCATGCACCTCGAGCGGCTGGAGGAAGCGAAGCACGCGCTCGACGAGTCGCTCGACGTGACCCGACGTCATGGGTTCATGCGGCTTCTGTCGCATAACCTCGGGTTGCACGCGTATCTGCATGCGGGGAACAACGTCGAGGCAGCGGCTACGCAAATGCGATCTCTCATCGCGGAGGCGCGGTCACACGGGTACGTCTGGGACGTCGTGAGTATTCGGTTCTGGCTTGCCAAGCTCTTGGTTCGAGCGCATTCACCCGACGCCGCCGAAGAGCTGCGTCAGTTCATCGAAGAGGCCAATCGCGCGAATCATCACCTCCATGTCGACGAGGCCCAAGAGTTGCTCGAGGCCCTAGACCATTGATTCCGAAGTTCGCTGCAGAGTCAGGGCGCGCGTTCTTCTTGGCTCGGTCAACGAGCTTCTACGAGCCGTGCCGACGCTCGTGGCCAGCACGAAGCGGCGCTTGTCTAAGCCGGTGAACGGCTACAGCGCGCGTCCGTCGATGACGCCGAGGTCGAGCGCGAAGGTGTCGATCGCGTCGACGCATCCGAGGTTCACGCGGAAGCCCATCTTCGCGTCGCCGTGGTACGGGTAGATGCCGCACGTCTTGCAAAAGAGGTGGTTCACGTCCCGATCGCCCCAGCGATAGTCCGTCATGTCGTCAGGGCTCGCGTGTGGCGTGAAATGCGCGGCGGGAAAGTAGATGGACGATACGACCGCGCCCTTGCGCTTGCACATGGAGCAGTTGCATCGCTTGCCGGTCGTGATCGGTTCGCTCTCGAAGGCGAAACGCACGGGACCACAATGACAGTGTCCTTCGTATCGAATCATCGAGCGTTTTTCTCGCGCGATGCCGTTGGGCATCGCGGACACATACGCCCGTCTTCACTGCGGAACCTATCCACTCACAAACATTACCCGCGTGCCATCATCGACATGATGAGGCTCGTCGGGAACCACGTCGGCGCGACCTATGCACTCCACACGCCGCTCGACACTTCGCACTTCCTCACGGCTTCGCCACCTTCATCACGGTTCCGCCAGGCGGATCGGTCCAGTACACACTCGTCGCGTCCACCGCGATGCATTCAGGGCCGTTCTGCCCGGATGCCAGCGTCGTTGCGGTTCCACCACCAAGACCCACCTTTTTCACGGTACCTCCAAGCTGCTCGGTCCAGTACACACCCGTCGTATCAACGGCCAGGTACGGAGGTCCGTGGAGGTTCGTGGCGAGCGGAACGGGAGTTCCACCATCGAGCGGCAACTTCATAAGGGCGCCATCGACGAAGCTCGGCGACGAGCCGTAATTCACCCAGTAGACGTTCGTTGAGTCGACAACGACGGCGTAGGGCAAATTCTGGCCCGATGCGAGTGGCGTTGGCGTACCACCATCGAGACCGACGCTCATCACTGTCTTGTCCGTCTGAGTCGTCCAATACACCGCGGTGGAATTTACGGCGAGGCCGTCGGGATTATTTTGTCCTGAGGCAAGCGGCGTCGATGCGCCACCATCTAAGGGTAGCTTGATGATCGTGCTGTTTGGTGCATCGACGGTTAAGTAGACGCTTGTTTGATCCACAACGAGGCCACCACCGTTCGCCAAACCTGAGATCAGCTGTGCAGCTATCCCACCATCTAGTGCCGTCTTACCTACGCCACTGTTGCCCGATACATTGAAGCTCCAATAAACGCTCGTCGCGTCCACGACGACGAGGCCTGGGTTCGCGACTCCCGTAGCGAGAGGTACCGGTGTGCCGCCTGCTTTCGGTACGCTCATCACCGAGCCGCTTGTGTTGTCTGCCCAATAGACGTTTTCCGCGTCGACAGCGATCCCGGAAGGAGCGCCCTGACCGAGAGCGAGAACTACAGGTTGGCAAATGCCACTCTGGCACTGCCCACCTTGGCACGAGTGTCCGCAGTAGCTGCAGTTCAAAGGGTCCGCCTGTTCGTCGACGCACGTGTCTGCACAGGAAGTTTCTCCGCCGTCGCAGTTGAGCTTTGCCTCGTTCAAGCCGTCGGTCGCGCCGTCGTCACCGGAGTCGGCGATCGTTCCGGGTCCAATTCCTAGGATCTCATCGCAAGCTGCGAGCCCGATCATGCTCACGAGAGCGAGGTACAACCGGCGCTTCACCAGACGCCCCCAAGCACGACGCCAGATGGTCCGAAGCCGACAGCGATGTGCGTCGGCTTGGGTGCGACGATGAACACAACCAATCCCGCCACACCAAGGACGGCACCCGCGACGAAAAGAGCGGTAGAAACGTCCCCAGCCTGGCCGGCTGAATGAAGAGCTTGAAGGCCGGTTTCGTCTTGGCAGACGTTCGACGGGCACTTGGCATCGCTCTGTTTGCTCATCGCTACGAACCCAAAAGCGGCGCCGATGCCGAGGCCCACCACTCCGAGCGAGATCATCGTGAGGCCCGCGATCTTCGCCGGTCCTAGCGGACTCGATGTAGTGACTGGCTCGGTTCTCTGACTGCCCATGGCATCGTGTCGTGTTTCGGTGACCGACGTTACAGTGTGTGGCTCGGTTTCTATGACGACGGCGACACGCCGCGCCTTATCGCCCTCATGCACGAGCACTGAGGTGGTCACTGGCGCGTGACCCGACACGACGACGACGAACGTGTGCGGTCCGGGATCTACATCGACGGCCTTTCCATCCAAGTGATCGAGGAATGGAAGTCCGTCCATCGCGACCGTGGCTTGTGCTAGGTCACTGCCGGCTCGATCCTTCACGTCGAGAATGACGTTCGGAGAAACGCGCATCACCTCGTCGAGACGCTCTGTGCAATCCTGACGAACGGGCGCCGGACATGCTTGGGACATACAGATCTCGAGCTGTGCTCGTGCGTCGCGCAACTTCCCGGCACTCCGAAAGGTCTGCGCGCGCGTGTCCGCCTCAACGCATTCACCCTTGCTCGGATCGGCGAGCGCAGAGACCGATACTGTTGTGACCAAGAAAAGAAGTGCCAGGCTTCTCACAGGCACTCCGTCTTAAAGACTTTTCGATGCTGCGAATCGAAGTAGTAGGGCGGCTCGCATGAGCCTACCGGTTTGGTCGCCGACGTTTGCGGGGCGACGGTCGTCGATGTGGCATGCGCCGTCGGTGACGGACGGTGCACCGCTGCACTTTGAGAACTGTCCGGTGTGGGTGTCGATGCTGATGGCGCCGCGGTCTCGCTCGGTAATGCGATCGCGTTCGACGCAAGTGCACCAGTGATGGTTGACGCCGCGTGCTCGGGCTCGACCGTCGCGTGAGGCGCACGCTTGACGAACATCGCAATGGCGATCGATGTAGCCACGGTCGCGCATCCAATTGCGGACCACAGTAGCCAGCGCGCTTGTCTCGGCGAGCGACGCAAACTCTCAGGACGGCTCGACACGGGATTCGCGGTCGTGCCGCCCACGAAGTCGCTTCGGGCGCGCATCGCCGCGGCGTGCGCGATGCTCTGCGCGGCTTCTGTTTCGTCAGACCAAGTCTTCGCGTTTTCGAGAAACGTGAGGAGCAACTCTCGCGAAGGATCCTTTGCGAACGCGCTTCTGTGCGCCTCGCGGAGTGCATCTCGCATCTCGCGTGCGCTGGCCCAGCGATCTCCCTTTTCGAATGCGAGTGCGCGATCGATGACGGCGGCGACGAGCGGTGGCACGTTCGGCGCAACTGACGAGATAAGCCGCGCGGGCTTCGTCGCCGTGCTGATGATAATGAGCGCTGCGTTCTCGGCTTCATGAACGCACTGTCCGGTGAGGAGCGTGAAGAGCGTCGCGCCGACCGCCCAAACATCTGTCTGCGCGTCGATCGTTTGCGTCAACCCCTTCGCCTGCTCCGGCGCCATGAACGCCGGCGTTCCGAGAAGCACGCCGGTACCCGTGCCCTGCGCGCCCGTCGCCATCACATCGCGCACACGCGCGATGCCGAAGTCGAGCACCTTCACGACGCCGTCGGATGTGAGGAAGATGTTCGCGGGCTTGATATCGCGATGAACGACGCCGTTCTCGTGCGCCGCGACGAGCACGTCGAGGAGTTGGTCGGCGATCGCGCTGGCGACAGCCGCAGGCACGTGCTTTCCGCACAACGTCCAGAGCGCTTCGATGCTCTCGCCGCGGAGAAGCTCCATCACGATGAACGCGGCGCCGTCTTCGGCGACGTCGTCGTCGACGACTTGAACGACACCAGAGTGCTTGACCGAGTTCGCCGCGTAACCCTCGCGAAGGAACCGCGTCCGCAGCGCGGTATTGAAGCTCAGCTCCGGTAGCAGCATCTTCACCGCGAACTCGGCGCGGTTCCTGTGGGTCGCGCGATAGACGATCGCCATCCCGCCAACTCCGAGGATCGAGTCGATTCGGTATTTGCCGCGGATCGTCGTCCCGACACGCTCGCGAGCGCGCCCCTCGAGATCCTGATCTCCCCCGGCAGCGGTCATGGCAAGAGGCCGGCGAGTGTGTGATGCGTGCGCGTTCCGGCGCGCGCTAACGAAAGCGTTAGGCGTCGTGGTTCGGGGCCTGCGCGTAATGCGCGTTGGATGCCTTGCTGAACGAGCACCGCCAGGCGTTCGAGTACCGACTGAGCCTTTTCCACGCGGAACACACGGCCAATCTAGCACCGACCCGACATTTGTGTCGTGGTCCGCGTCACGCTCGTGCGGTCTACCTCGCGGGGGATGCGCACCAAGTCCGGCTCTTCGAAGAAGGGTGCCATCGATGCGCGGGACAAGACGATCCTCGAGAATATCGCCGCGAACGCCCGAGCCTTTCGCGCACAACGCGGGATGACTCAGGAAGCTTTAGCCGAAGCGGCTGACCTCGACGTCCGACAGGTACAGCGTATCGAGGCAGGCCGGATCGATATCGGCGTGACGAGGATGGTGCGCGTCGCGGCGGCGCTCGATGTCGATGTTGGCCGACTGGTGCGACCACCGAAGCTGGAGAAAGCGAAAGCGCGCCGAACACGCTAGCGGTTGGTATTTTTCGAACGGCATCACGAGTCGTCGCTCGTTTTTTTCGGCCTTGCAATCTCCTTGATGCGACGCAGCGCCTCTTCGCTCTCCTTCGAAAGACGCGTGGCGCGGCGAGGACGATGTGGAGTATTCGGGATTTTCATCTTCGGCTTGGCGTTCGCTTCGTCGCTCGACACGACGACGACGACCGGCGGCGGACGCCCGCACATGAAGCGATCGAGTTCGGCTTTTGCCCACGTGAGCGAGCCGCGCGATCCGCGCCGCCCTGCCGGCGTGACTCGTCCGTCGAGGCGCGCTTTCCGCAGGGCGCCGGTTGTCTTGAAGCCGCAGTATCGCGCGGCGACGCTCGTCGTCATCATGTCCGGCCACGACGAGTTCGACGTCGCGGCTGTGGGTCGGCTCACGGACTGCGTCTCGAGCGCCGCGGCGAGCTGTTCGAGCGCCGCGGAGCAGGCGCGAATCGAGCGAATGATCGTGTCGTTCATCCGCGCAAGGTAACGTGTCGGATCAACGTTGGTGCGGCTGTCCTGCCCTTCCTTGCTGTCATCCACCCTGGGGTAGAGTCGCGCGTTCAGGTCGCACTTCATCCGCCAAGAGTTCGTGGCGTGCCTAGACAAATCAACGCAACAACGCGATCGTGACGCCCGATAGAGGGGCACCATGCAAACTGAGCACGGTCAGCGGTCTCGTGTTGGCACCATTTCGCCTCGTGGCGAGCGGCAGTTTCGGCCGATCAGGAAGCGCTGGATTTGGGCTGCTGTTGCCGTCATGTGGCTGACGGTGTCGGCGTCGCTCGGGGGCTGCGGACCATCATCCCAAGTCGCGCTTTACGCAGAAGCAACGATGATCATTGGTGCGAACTCGACGGTGAATGCCGACGTCGCCGTCCGACAGATTGAACCTCTGCCATCCACCGTGACAACGACGGTCGAAGAGGTCGACATCCAACCGACCGTGACAATACCGCCGACAACAGCACAACTCGTCCTGCGCCAAAACGCGCACGTCGGCGCCGATGCAAACTGCGGCGCAATCGGCAATGTCACCGCTAATTCGATTTCGGGCCCCAAGACCGCGTGCATTGGTAACGCGTTTACAAGCCAGATTTCAGGTCAGGTCTCAGCAGGCTCGATCAGCGCATTCCCGACGCTCGCACTGCCGCCCCTTCCTCTCGCTCCGCTGCCGCCGCCATCAGCAACTGACGTAAATGTTCCCATGAACGTTCACACGTCGATTTCACCCGGAAACTACGGCAACCTGTCACTCAAGAAAGGCGCGAGCGTAACACTATCCTCCGGCGCCTATGCCTTTAGCACGATAGACCTTCGCGAAGGTGCGTCGATCACGACGGTTGGAGCATCCGTTACCATCGTAGCGAGTGACTTGACGACGGCAAAGGGGGCAACCGTTGCTCCTGGCTCAAGCTTTGCTGCTGGAGACTTGTTGTTCTCGATTGCCCGCAATGTATCAATCGGGCCCTCAACCACGGTTACAGCGATTGTCGCGGCACCACACGGCACGCTCATTTTACGCGATGACGTCGTGGCGACCGGCGCGTTCGCCGCGTTTGCGATCGAGCTCAAACAGCACGTCACGGTCACCTACCAATCAGGCTTTCCGACGCCGGCAGTCGGTTCGCAACAGCTGGCGGGCTACACGGCGGTCTATCCCGACGGCCGATTTGGTGCCCTCGCTCCTCTAGAGCGCGACAAAGTCTTTTCGGTCTCTCTCGGTTTGCCCTTCCCAAATCCGACAGCGCTTGCCGCATTTGTAGCGGACGTATCGAACCCTAAGAGCACTAACTATAGGAACTACGTTTCACCTCAAGCCTTCAAGCAACAGTTTAGTCCGACGGACGCAGATTACGCCCAAGTCGTGAGATGGGTCGGAGCCCACGGGCTCACGGTACAACGTACGTTTTCTAACAATCTTGTTGTCACGGCATCGGGCACAGCCGATCAATTCGAGCGTGCTCTGCATGTTAACCTTCTCTACCGCGTCGGCGGTTCGTTTGCGCCTGGCTTCATCTCCGTTGATCGGGAACCATCGCTCGATCTTGAGCCGAAGCTGCTCTGGATTTCTGGCTTCACCGACTCGGTGGTTGCACGATCGCAGGTTTGTGGGCAGAACCAGATTTTGCCGTCGCCTGCAAATCAGACGACGCTGCAACCGTCCCTGGGCTTGGTGCCCTTGGGTGCTGCCGACCTACGACAAGCCTACCTCGAAGATCATCAGGCGACCGACACGATCAGTTGCCTTGGTCTGACAGGACAAGGCGAGACGATTGGCGTGCTGGCCATTGAGAATACAATCGTTTCAGATCGCGACACATACTTTGCCAAACAGCCGTGGATAGCACCGTCCACGGTTGCAACGACGGTACCGCCAATCAACGTGTCCGATCCTGGCGAACTCAAAAGTAACAGTGATGGTGAGGCGTCGCTCGACATCGAGTTGGCAAGTGCCATGGCTCCAGGCGCAACCGTGCAAGTTTTTCAAGGTCCGACGGGGATCTCGGGGCACGTGACTGACCTCGTGAACGCGATGGCGACGTTCACACCTGTTCTGTCCACGATCACCAACTCGTATACGTTTGGATATGATGCGAACACTCAGCAGACTTTGGTGGAGTTTGCCGCCCAGGGGACGAGCTTTTTCAGCAGCTCCGGCGACTATGGCGACGTTGACGATCCGAGTAACAGCACGGACTTTGATTACCAGACACTTGTTGGTGGCACTGCGCTGAACGTCAATCAGGCGACGGTCTCCGGAGCCAATGCGACGTTTTCTAGTCCATACTATCTCTCCGAGCCGACGTGGAACGGCGGGTGCTCCGGTGTTGAGTCCACTGGAGGGAATCCGCAAACGATCGCCTTTCTGAACAAGGACATCACGGGTGGAGGCATTCTCGACGGCGTGCTGGAGGCGAACGATTGCTACGCCTCTACCTGCCAGCACGGCCTCGACCTCCCGGCGTACCAGGCGCTCTACTTTACGGCTTTCCCGCCATCGCCCTTCACGCGCCTGCCTAACAATCCTGAGTTGGCGGACCCCACGGGCGGGAATGGGGCCTCAACGGTCTTCCGCAACTTCCCCGACGTGTCTGCCGCCGCCACCAATATAGCGACATGGCAGAACGCGGGGTTCTTCTTTTGTCCGGGACGAGCGCCTCGGCACCACTGTGGGCGGGGTACACGGCGCTCATCAATCAAGCGCTTAAGCAGGCAGGCACACGCCAAGTGGGGTTTGCTAATCCCGCACTTTATGCAATTGCCGCAAGCCCACCAGATCGCTTTGGCAACAACATTTCCAACGGCGCGTTTCACGATGTCAATGACGGTGTGTTCAATCAGGAGCCGCAACCAAACACATTCGGCTATCAGTTTGCGAGCTTGGGGTTCCCCGCTGTGAACGGCTACGACCTGGCGACTGGATTGGGGACGCCCACGTGCCACCTCCTTAACCTTCTCGCCTCACCGTTTCCGCTGAACCCGCCAAACGTCGTTCCGACGTTCGGTTTCGCGTTTGGTGAGATCGCGGTCGGGAACGACGATCTCGATGCTCAGAGTGGCGCGTCGCTCTCGATCGTAACGGCGTCAACGACATATACGTGTCCACTCAAAGCTCCGAACACGTTGTCGGGTTGGGACCCCGGCACCGTACATCCCATCGAATGTCAGCTGAACCCGCCCATCGCCGCGACGGACGTCGTCTCGGTGTCGGTGGTGCTAAATGAAAATGGGCAAAGCGGTCTCACCGCAGACAACTGGGACGTCACGGGGTTGCACGTACGTTTGGGCAATTTCGACACGCAGAACCCCGTGTTCGTGTGTCTCGTCAACGAGTCTTCCGACGATGCTTGCGACACGGACGAGTCCAGCTGCAACCCGTCGACTGGAAAGCTGGGGGACACGAATGACCACGGCGTGTTTCGTCTTTCCGAGCAGCAGGGTAGTGGTGGGCAAGGGCCGACGGCCGTGTTTACACCGGCGATCGAGCAGGCACGATTTCAACAGTCGACGCTCTTTCCGAGTAACGTTGCACCACAAGGGTGTCCGCAGTTTGGGCCCACGATTCCGTTCGAGCCTGCACACAGCGTTCACATCGTGCTCGATACGGGAAACGATGGCATGAACTCCGGAAGCACCGCGTTGGTCGTCGTGAACACGCAGAACGGTCCGATTGGCAGCTTGACAGTCCCGCTTGCCTCGCTACCGATCTCCGATCGCTCCGAGATTGGCGTGACGTTTAGTCTCACGACTGACACACCAGCCACGCAGATTACGAACATTTCGGTAACGTTCTCGCCAAGCGGGGACGACGAGTGGCATCTTTTTGGTGTTTCCGCATTTGCTAATGCTTCGACGCCGTCCGCACAGGATTTTTGCCTTGTTCGCACAACCAATGCCGACTTCGTATTCAACAGTTCACATTTGTCGCAACCGTTCGTGGTTACCACGACTGGTTGTCCGTAGAACGGTTCTTGTCGTACTCGTCGCGACAGTTGAAGTCGGATGTGGTGCGCGTACAGAGCTTTGGGCGAGCGCGAACGACATTGACGCAAGTCTGGACGAAGCGAGTCGAGATGTGGTGAGTGAGGCGGACCCCAAAGCCGGCCTTGACGACGCTGGACGCTTACCAGATGGAGCGGTGAATTGCGCCACGCTTGTCGGACCCGTGAACACGTGCGTGAGCGACGTTCAAACGATCGGGTATGTCATTCGTTGTCCTGCTGTCGGGACGGTTTGCGAGAAGAATGACATCCTGAATGAATGGGGCTGCTGCCATCTGCCGCCGTTGCAGGATTGTACGTACGCTATCGCTGGAGACCCGTGCCCATGATGCTGCGTGCGCCGCTTCGGAGCGTAGTCCTCGTCTGCAGTTGCGTCAGCACTCAATGCGATGCAACGGATTTCTTTGCGCCTTGTGATGAGGCTGGATTGCTAGCACGCGACGAAAATGGCCAGTGCCAGCCAACGTGCCAATTTGTGGATGCAAGTGCAGCGGGAGTTTGCGAGAGCGCAACATTGCAGCTGCCATGCGATAGCGGTAGTGGGTTCTGCGTTGATCCATCCGACCCCAATCCTATCGACCTACCATGCGACGCAGGCATCTGTCCCGTTGGCCTATCGTGCCGCTCGATGGCGAAGCACAAGTCGCCTACGAACATCGGCGTCTGGACGGTATGTTGTAGTGGAAGCGGCTGTCAACAGCACTGATACCAACGCACGAAGTGCGGGCACTCCGAGCATGCGCGCGCGACCGAGGGATCACCTCTGGCTAGTTTTCTTTCGTCTTCGCTCTCCTGCGAAGACGCCGCGCGCGTCGAGGACTGCTTCTCGAGCGCCGCGGCCAGCTGCTCGAGCGCGGCGGAGCAAGCGCGAATGGAGCGAATGAGCGTGTCGTTCATTCGCGCAAGGTAAGCGCACCTCGCGAACGAGTGGAACGCTCAGGAAACGCCTCGGTTAGAAACGCCTCGCGAGGTGCGCGGCGTCACGCGATCACGCCGTCGCGACGCTGGGCAGTGACGGCATCGACTCAGAAGCGAACGACGCGCCGAGAGCTACGGCTTCCGCTCTTTCTCGCGAAGGCGTTTGTTCTCCGCGCGTTTTGCTCGACGCTCTTCTTTGAGCCGCTCCTGTTCCTCAGATTGACGATGTTCCTCCTCTGCTTTGCGGAGAGACGCGGCACGCGCGCCACCCTCAGCTCGTCGCCTCGCCACGCGAGCATGAAACTCTCGACGCTCGACGGGATCCGCGGGCGCAAGATTCATCGTGACCCTAAGCTCGTCTTGGAAGTCATGCTCCGCGTCGGGATGAGATTGAGGAATCACCACAGGCTTTGGTCGTTCGACGCATTGCCCCTTAATGAATACGTGGAAATCTGATGCCAAGACGAACGTGTCCCTGCCGTGCTTGTACCCTCGCAGCTTCCCGGAGTTCACAAGGCGCCGCAATTTCCGTGCGCTCATCGGCGCGTTCTTCACGTTGAGGAGATGGTCGGCCTCGGGACCTAGGTGTGATCTTCCCCCGCTCGCGTGGACAGCATGACTATGCAGCAATTGGTTGGGTCTGAGATCTTAATTCAAATTCAATCGGACTGACGTAGCCGACATGCGAATGCCGGCGAGAGCAGTTGTAGAAGTCGATGTAGTCGCCGAGAGACGCGGTGCCTGCTTCGGGTGTGGCGAAGTCCTCGTGGTCGACGTGCTCGGCCTTCAACGTGGCGAAGAAGCTCTCGGCGACAGCGTTGTCGTAGCAATCACCGGTACCGCTCATGCTCGCGACGATCGCATGCGTCGCAAGCACGCGACGATAGTCGTCACTCGCGTAGGGACTGCCACGATCGGTGTGATGCACGAGGCCGCGTCGCGGGCGTCGCGCTCGCAGCGCTTGATTGAGCGCCCGCAGTGCGAGCTCACGATCGTTGCTTTCACTCGTGGCCCAGCCCACGACGCGACGCGAGAAGAGATCGAGCAGCACGGCCAAGTACAACCAGCCGTCCGCTGTCGGGATGTACGTGACGTCGCCGACCCAAGCTTGGTTGGGTTGGGTCGCATCGAAATTTCGGTCGAGCACGTTGGGAGCGATGGGCATCGCATGACGCGAATCGGTGGTGTGCACGAAACGGCGCTTTTGCCGAGCTACGAGACCGTTCTCGCGCATCAAGCGCTCGATGCGTTTCTTGCTCACGCGAATGCCGCGAGCGCGAAGCTCGCGATGGACGCGCGGACTTCCGTACGTGCCACGACCTCGCTTCATCGCAGCTTTGATTTCGACCAGCAGCTGCGCATCGGCAATTTTCTTCGGCGACGTTGGTCGCGACCGCCACGCGTAGAAACCGCTGCGCGTCACGTCGAGCACTTCGCAGAGCAACACGATCGGGTACTGCGCCTTCTCCGCTTCGATGAACGCAAACCTCACGTGTTCTCTTTCGCGAAGAAGGCCGCCGCTTTTTTTAAGATCTCGCGCTCCATCTCGAGGCGCTTCACTCGCTTGCGCAATTGCACGAGCTCGTCACGCTCCGTCGGTGCGAGCGAGCTGGTTTGTTCGGGCTCGACGTCCGCAGCCGCGCGCTTCACCCAACTGCGCAGCGCTGTCTCCGTTAGATCGAGATCGAGCGCGACCTGCCGAACTGTGCGGTCGCCGATCTTGCAGAGCCGCACGGCCTCCGCTTTGAACTCGGCGCTAAAGAATCTTCGTCTCCGTCCCATGGATGAACACTCCTACCGCACTCGCGTGCGATTTTTCGTGTCCACGAAACCGGGGGAGGATCAGTGGCGACGAAACCGGGGGAGGATCAGGAAGCCTGTCGGTGACCATGTGCCGTTCGATGCGATGACGCACCGCACGCTCAGTTCTTCGCAAAACCGACGCGATGTGTTGTCGCGAGTGTCCTGCAAGTTTCAGCTCGATCAGGCGCATGTCCTCTTTGCGACTCCACGAGCGTGAGCCGAGTCGGTTCATTGTGCACGACCTTCGATGTCGGATGCTAACTCACACCCAAGTAGCCCGGAACAGTCGCGCACAGCGATTCGTCGTCCCCCAGCCATCTGCGTGGACGGACTCTCGCCGGCTCACAGGTCACTTACACCACTACGACGCATCGGATGAGAACGTCCAGCGGATCGAGCGCGGCCAGAACGTGACATTTGCGTATGCTGCTGCTGCGAGTTGACGCATGGGTACCTCAGGTCGCCGTGAACGAGCGCGAACTCGCCCGCGGCGCCCGACGTGCGGAGCGGCGATCCATGCGACCGCTGGCGGGCGGCTTCTTTGCTCTCCCCGTGAGTCGCGCGATAAAGCGCCGTTCCTCGGCGTTCTCGACTTTTCTACGCATACGCACGACATCGCGCGCAACCTGCGACACGTTGACGCCGAAGACGAGCGCGATGAGCCCCACGGACGCAAACGCCTCTGAATAATGCCCCTTATCCAGCCCGATCACATCGTTGTGCCGCGCGAGGAAATCCACTGCGTCAAGGTAAGAGATGCGCTTCTTCGTCGTAGCCACCTCTGTCAGTGTGGTGTGCGTGACGCTATTTTGCATTTTGCAGTCATGATGTGGCGCTACCACGGTACGGACGTCCGTCCCTTCCCATTTCGCCCCTCCCCTCTCTGCCAACGTGCGTGAGACAGCTCCCCGACCGAAGTTTAGTGTAGAGGGCGAGCAAGTCGGCTGCTCGTGAATTCATCCAACTCTCTCCATCCGTTCCCTCCCGCCCCCCAACGGAAGTGACGGCGAAGGCCAAGAGGCGGCGCTTCACCGCCGAGTACAAGCGGAAGTCCTGCAGGAGGCCGACGCCTGCGCGGAGGCGGCATCGGCGCTCTGCTCCGGCGCGAAGGCCTGTACTCCTCGCACCTCGTCGAGTGGCGGCAGGCTCGCGACGCGGGGCGAGCTCGGGGGCTCGCGCCGAAGAAGCGCGGGCCCAAGGCGCAGGAGCCCAACCCGCTCGCCAAGAAGCTGGCGGCCAGCAGAGCGCGAGGTCGCGCGGCTCAAGGCCGAGAACGCGAAGCTGCAGATCATCTGCGACGTCCAAAAAAAAGTCTCACTGCTCTTGGGGGTGACGCTGCCGATGATCCCGGACGACGACGAGCAGCGGGAGCTCCTCGTGAACGCCGTCACGTTCCTCGCTCCGCTCGGCATCGTGGCGCGTGCTTGATGCTCGCCGTCGCGCGCGCGTCCTACTACCGCGCGCTCTCGTCGCCCGACCGCGCCGCGAGCCACGTCGCCGCGTGCGCTCTCGACCGCCGAGCGACAGCCGTGCTCGACGTGCTGCACGAGCCGCGCTTCGTGGACCTCGCGCCCGCCGAGGTCTACGCGACGCTGCTCGACGAGGGCCGCTACCTCTGCTCCGAGCGCACGATGTACCGGATTCTCGCGGCGAACGAGGAGGTGCGCGAGCGGCGCGACCAACTCCGCCACGCGAACCATCCGCGCCCGAGCTGCTCGCCACGCGGCCGAACGAGCTGTGGAGCTGGGACATCACCAAGCTGCTCGGGCCGCAGAAGTGGACCTACTTCTACCTGTACGTCATCCTCGACGTCTTCAGCCGCTACGTCGTCGGCTGGATGGTCGCGCACGAGGAGAGCGCGGCCCTCGCCAGCAAGCTCATCGACGAGACGTGCCGCCGCCAGGGCATCGAGCCCGGGCAGCTCACGCTCCACGCCGACCGCGGCAGCTCCGATGACCAGCAAGTCGGTCGCGTTGCTGCTCGCCGACCTCGGCGTCACCAAGACGCACTCGCGCCCGCACGTCTCGAACGACAACCCCTTCTCCGAGTCGCCCTTCAAGACGCTCAAGTACCGCCCCGGCTTCCCCGAGCGCTTCGGCTGCATCGAACACGCGCGCGCGACACCACGCGCTTCTTCGACTGGTACAACCACGAACACCATCACGGCTCGCTCGGCCTCTGCACGCCGCACGAGGTGCACTACGGCCTCGCCGCGACGACTCTCGCGCGCCGCGCTGCCGTCCTCGACGCCGCCTTCCTCGCGCACCCCGAGCGCTTCACGCACGGTCGTCCCGTCCCCGCGACGCCGCCCACTGAGGTCTGGATCAACAAGCCCGCGCAGGAGGTCGCGACGCGACCAGGCTGCTCAGTAAACTCATCACGCACGGTGTCTCACACTCGTTGACAGGTTCCGCAACTGCCTCACCCAGCTCGGCCTGCCGACATGAGCGCACGCGCCCTGTTGAGTCGGGCCGTAGCGACCTTGCGGACGAGACGTGTCTCTCGCGCCCCCGCGAAAGCGGCGATGATCCGGTCGTATGTCGCAACCGCGCTCGCATGCTCTCCTTTTCGAAGAAGCAGCGCCTGCACAACACCGATAGCCGCGAAGCCGTCTTGCTTGGACCGCGCGTCTAGGTTCTTCGCAATCGCAAGTGCGCCGTCAATCTCACCGCTTTTGAGAAGCTTTACACCGCGCTCGTACGTCCGCGCCGCGTTGACGTACACGTCGGGCCGCTCAGCGTCGGCGAGAGAGCGCGTGAGGTCGATGCGTGTCAACTTGCTAGACCCATGCGGGGACCGCACGGTCACATACGCGTCGCGTACGAAGAACGCGTAATTAGCACGCACGAGTGTAGTGTTCTTAATCGGCAGGCTGATGTAGGCGTTGAGTTCGTTGAACGTGGTGGTGTTGCGTAGCGTTGCCTGGATTTCTGTCGCGTCGGAAGGCCGACGCGTCGCACATCACGAGGGGTTGATTGCGTCGCACGCTCTTGAGGAGGTGGGATCGGTTCTGTGAAGCCGGATTCACGGGAGAAGACGCGGCAAGGAAGTGATGTTTCCTCGCCGTTTTTGAAAACGGCGTCGCGCAAGGTGATCACGGTGCTCCTCCTTGAAAGTGAGCGATAGCCACCGACGGTGCAAGTGGTGGGGAATGGACGAACGATCGTGTTGCGTCCCGTGATGAGGCACGAGCTCGTCATTTCCACGGCGAGTGCCTCCGTGAATCCTGTTCTAGTTGACCGGTTTCAAGGCACCGGTCGGTCCTTCGTGGGCAGCGGGGCCTTCAAAGGCAAACCCACGCTGCGAGCAATTAGTTTTGTTTGTACGCGTCGCGCTCATGGCGTACGCGCGCACGGCCGTCACCGCGTCGGTGAGCGGCGGTGCGCCGAGGATCGCCACGAACTTTCGTTTCGTTCCTTCCGTGCGAAGCTCCACGCGTACGCTCGCGTCGCGCTCGGGTGCGACGCGAGCGCGAACACTTTCACGTTCGCCTTGCCACACCGGCTTCCCCTCGAAAGCGCGACGGCAACCGTCTGCACATACGAGAGGCACGGACGCCTACGTGCATGTGCTCGACGGCTTCGCTCAGCTCGTCGAGCGAGACATCGTCGTCGATCACTTGATCGCTTCCCTGATGTTATCGCCGGTGTGCGCGTCGAACTCATCCGAAGGCTCGCCTTCCGTCATGTGAACGCGCACCGTCGCTCGCACCCGACGAATCCCGCCCGCTCCCGATTGAAACTGCGGCTCATCAACGCTTGCAACCACTCGGCCCGTAGCTCTTTTCGCGGCAGCTTTTCCATGCTGTTTCAGTTCGGGTCCAATGATTGCGTTGAGTGGCTTCGCCTTTGTCTTCTTCGCTGACGAGGCTACGCGCCGACGAAGCTGCCCATCAATCCTGCC
>CAVXQJ010000004.1:0-538601 GCA_963763745.1 uncultured delta proteobacterium | reverse complement strand
TGCGCGGGGCTCTTCGCTTTTCGGCAGCTCGACATCGAGGCGTATCCGAATCCGTCCCGCCGATGGTCGAGGTCATCACGCAGCCCAAGGTTGGAGCGCCGAGGAGGTCGAGCGCTACGTCACGGTTCCGCTCGAGGTCGGTCTCGCGGGAATGCCCGGGCTCGATCACGTCCGCTCGCAGTCGCTCTTCGGTCTGTGCGACGTGAAGTGCTACTTCGCGTGGGGCACCGACTACGAGAGGCGCGCCAGGAGGTCATCAACCGGCTCCAGTTCGTCAACTTGCCGACGGGCATGCAGCCGGAGCTCTCGCCGTGGAACGCGATCGGCGAAGTGTTCCGCTACACGCGTCGACGGCGAGGGCTACACGCTCCAGGAGCTGAAGACCGCACGAGGACTGGGTCCTCGAGCGGCAGTTCAAGCAGGTCGCCGGGCGTCATCGACGTCACGAGCTTCGGCGGCGAGACGAAGCAGTACCACGTCGACGTCGACCCGTTCCGCTTGAAGGGCCACAACGTGAACGCTCACGCAGCTCATGACTGCGATTCAGAGCGCGAACCAGAACGTCGGCGGGCAGCGGCTCTTCATCGGCGAGCAGAGCTACGACGTGCGCGGCATCGGCCTCTTCAACGACCGCGCACGACATCGAGAACGTCGTCGTGCCGAGCAAAAGGGAACGGCCGTGCGCGTCCACGACGTCGCCGACATCGAAGTCGGCCACGCGCCGCGCCTCGGAAGAATCGGCAAGGACGATCGCGCCGACGTCGTCCAGGGCATCGTCCTCATGCGCTACGGCGGCGAGACGGAGCCGACGCTCCAAGCGGTGCACGCGCGCGTGAAGACGATCGAAGAACGCCATCTCCTCCCGCCCGGCATGCGCATCGTCCCGTATTACGACCGCGGCGATCTCGTCCACGTGACGACGCACACGGTGCTCGAGAACCTCCTCCTCGGCATGGGGCTCGTCGAGCGTCGTGCTCCTCTTGTTCCTCGGGCACGCGCGCGCCGCGCTCATCACCGCGCTCGAACATCCCGATGGCGCTGATGATCGCGTTCTGCGGTCTCGTCGGAACGGGCACGTCGGCGAACCTCATCTCGCTCGGCGCGGTCGACTTCGGCATCGTCGTCGATTCGACCGTCATCATGATGGAGAACATTTTCCGTCACGTCGGCGCGCACGGGCGCGGATCGATCCAGGATCGCGTGCTCGCGGCCGCGCGCGAAGTGGCGACGCCCATGACGTTCTCGACGCTCATCATCGGCGTCGCGTTCTTGCCGCTCTTCACGATGACGGGCGTCTCCGGCGTCATCTTCGCGCCGATGGCGCGCACGTACGCGCTCGCGATCGGCGGCGCGATCATCCTCGCCCTCACGCTGACACCCGTCTTGGCGAGCAAGCTCCTTCCCGCGACGGCCGAGGAAAAAGAAAATTTCCTCATGCGCGCGATCCACCGCATCTATCGCCCCGCGCTCACCAAAGTCCTCGCGAAGCCGCGCCTCTCGCTCGGCCTCGGCATGCTCCCGCTCGTCTTCTGCATCGCGCTCTTTCCGTTTCTCGGAGGCGAGTTCATGCCGAAGCTCGAAGAAGGAAACTTCTGGATCCGCGCGACGCTCCCGATGAGCGTCAACCTCGATCAATCGGCGAAGTACGTCGAGCGCATGCGCGGGATCTTGCGGCAGTGCCCGGAGATCGTGACGGTCGTCTCGCAAGTGGGCCGCCCCGACGACGGCACCGACGTGAGCGGCTTCGGCAACATCGAGTTCTTCGCGCCGCTGAAATCGTTCGATCAGTGGCCGCGCGGCATGACGAAAGAGAAGCTCACCGACGATTTGAACAAGCAGCTCTCGTCTGCGTTTCCGGACGTCGTCTTCAACTTCTCGCAGATGATCAGCGACAACGTCGAAGAGGCGGTGTCGGGCGTGAAGGGCGAGAACTCCGTCAAAGTGTTCGGCCCGCGCATCGCCGACAACGAGAAGATCGCCGAGCAGATGTCGAACATCCTCGAGAAGGTGCGCGGCATCCACGATCTCGGAACGTTCCACTCGCTCGGCCAACCGAGCATCCACATCGTCCCCGATCGGCTCGCGTGCGCGCGCTACGGGCTCAACACGGGCGATGTCGGCAACGTGATTCAAGCGGCGATCGGCGGGCGCGCCGCGACGCAGGTGTTCGAAGGCGAGAAGCGCTTCGACGTCGTCGTTCGATGGAAGGAACCGTATCGATCGTCGGTGGAGGCGATTCGCGAGATCAACGTCGCGACGCCCGACGGCTCGTCGATCCCACTCGGACAAATCGCGAAGATCACGATCGAGGACGGCGCGAGCGTCGTGTATCGCGAGGACGGCCTTCGCTACACGCCCGTGAAATTTTCGGTGCGCGGTCGCGACCTCGCGAGCACGATCGAGGAAGCGAAGAGGCGCATCGACGACGAGGTCCACCTCCCATACGACACGCACATCGAGTGGAGCGGCGAGATCAACGAGCTGAAAGAAGCGCAGCACCGGCTCCTCGTCATCGTCCCGCTCACGCTGCTCGTCATCGCGCTCCTCGCGTACAGCGCGGTGCGGACGCTCGCCGACACGCTCATCGTGCTCGTGAACATTCCCGTCGCGTGCGCGGGCGGGTTGCTCGCGCTTCTCGTCACGCACCAGAGCTTCTCGGTGTCCGCGGCGATGGGCTTCATCTCCATTTTCGGAATCGCGATCCAAGACGCGATCCTCGTCGTCACGTATTTTCAGCGGCTTCGCGACGTCGACGGGCTCTCCATTCCGGATGCCGCGCGCGAGGCGGCGGAGAAGCGGCTCCGGCCCGTTCTCATGACGACGCTCGTCGCCGCGCTCGGCTTGCTGCCCGCGGCGATCTCCAACGGGATCGGCGCGCAGACGCAGAAGCCGCTCGCGATCGTCGTCATCGGTGGTGCGCTCATGCTCGCGGTGCTCACGCGGCTCTTGCAGCCGCCCGTGCTCCTCGTCGTGCACCGGTGGCTCGATGCGCGCCGCACGCGCCGCGCCGAGCGCACCGCGATCGCGGAGGCCACGTGATTCTGCTCGGATTCGTCATCGCCTTCGTCGCGCTCGTGCTCACGGCAACCGGCGCGGCGACGGCGCGTAGTCGACCGCGCGCGCTCCCGCGTCCGTCGGCGGGTCCGTATCGCGCGAGCAAGCTCCCGCCCGGTGGGCTCCGCATCGACCGCGCGGGCGAGCGGCTCGTCGCGGCGGGCGGTGCGCTCCTCGCGTGCGTCGCGGGGCCCGCGCTCGTCGTCGCGCTCCTATCGCTCAAGTGGGAAGGCATCGGCGTCACGCTTCTCCCCGCGCTTCTCCTCGTCGGCGCGCGCCTCTACGCGTCCATCGTCACGTTTCGCGGCGCGGATCTCGGCGCGGTCCGCACGATCGCGCACGCGTCGCTCCTCCTCGACGTCCCGCTCCTCGCGTTTTCGCTGATCCACATGCGCGTGATCGAAGGCGCGGGAAGCCACGAGTCGCTCTCGCTCGCGGCCGTCGCTGGCGCATTCGCTGCGGCAGATGGGTTGCAAGCCGCGCTCGTTCTCACGGTGCCTTTCACGCATCGCGCTCGCGTCGTTCGGGAGTAAGCTCTCGCGTCGGTGGAAGCTCTGCTCGACGTCCGTGTCGCGGACCTCTTGACGTTCCTCGCCGTCCAGCGAACCGGATCGATCACCGCGGCGGCGCGCGAGCTCCGCGTCACTCCATCGCAAGTGTCGAAGGCGATTACGCGCCTCGAGCGACACTCGGGCGTGAAGCTCCTCGCGCGCAGCACGCGCGGCATCACGCTCACCGAGGCGGGGCGCATCATGGTGGGCCGCGTGCTCACGGCGATCTCCGCGCTCCGCGCGCTTCGCAAACCGACGTCCGTGGAGTCCGCCGTCGAGCTCAGCGTCGCGGGCCCGTCGTACATCGTCACGCACCTCTTGCCCGTCATCGCGATGAGCCACCCGCGCCTCCATCTGCGCGGTCTCGAGCTCGCGCCCGCGCATTTACGCGCGTTCATCACGGAGAACGTGTTCGACGTCGCGCTCGCCGTCGGCGGGCTCGAAGGGCGACCTCCGCACTGGACCTCGGACGAAGTGGGGACGATTCGCGTCGCGCTCCTCGCCCCGCCGGGCATTGCCGCGAAGCTCGCGCCGTTTCCCACGACGACCGATCGCGTGCGCACGTTGCCGTTCGTCGTTCCGACGGTCGCGGCGAGCGATCGCTTCGTCCCGCTCGACGACGCGTGCCCGCTTCGTCGCGACGAGCGCACCGTCGGTCACGAGACGCAAACGATCGGCGCGGCGCTCGAGTTCGCGGCGCAGGCGGATCACCTCGTGTTCGGTCCCGTGCTCGCCGCGCGGCGCTTCCTCGAGACGGGAACGCTCGTCGAAGTCCCCGTCGAAGGATGGAACGTGTGCGAGCAGCTCTGCGTCGTCTGCAACGGCAACACGGTGCTCGCGACGGTCCGCAAATCGATTCTGCGCACCGTGCGCGAAGCGCTCCCGCGTTTGGTGTCTTAGGATTTCACGCGGCCGCGGCGAAACCGCGAGAACCCGCGCGCGATCCACGCGAGGCCCGCGATCACGAGCGCCGTCACGACGCTGGTCGCAAACACGATCACATCCATCACGAGCTCGAGCCCTTCGGTCTGCGCGCCGATCACGAACGTCGTCGCGAAGCGAACACCGAGACAACCGAGCGCGTACACCGTGAGCGCGAAGAAGAGCGCGCGACGTCGATCGGCGAGGAGCTCGAGCACGCGAACGCTGTTCGGCCACGCCTCGCGCGTGCGGTTGATCACGGACGCGCTGAGCAAGAACGTGGCGAGCCCGACGCCGAGGAGAACGAGAAAGCTCTCCGTCGACGACACCGTCTGCGCGTGACGCACGTGACGCACGAGCGTCGCCGCCGCGGTGGAGGCCCCCGCGATCCAGAACACGCCGAGCACGAGCGCGTAGAAGAGGATCGCCATGCGCGCCCCGCGCGGCGCGTCGGTCGTCGCGATTTGCGGCGCGCTCTCCGCGCGCGTCGCGTCGCGCGTCTTCGTTTGGTCTTCGAACGCGGCGAGCGCGGCGTGAAGCTCCATCGCGCTCGCGTAGCGGTCGCGTGGATCCTTCGACATCGCGCGCTGCACGACGAGCTCGAGCTCGCCGGGGACCGACGATGCGATCGATCGCAGCCGCGGAGGTTCTTCGTTGACGAGCTTCGTGAGCGCGGCGGCGGCGTCGTCGCCTTCGAATGGTGCGTGCCCCGCGAGCGCGGTGTAGAGCGTCGCGCCGACGCCGTACACGTCGGTGCGCTCGTTCGTGTCCGTTCCGCGCGCTTGCTCCGGCGCCATGTACGCGGGCGTTCCGAGGACCGCGCCGGTGCGCGTGAGCTTCGTGCTCCCGCCGCGCAGCTTGCTGATGCCGAAGTCGAGAACTTTGACGAACGGCTCGCCGTCGACTTGCACGATGAAAATGTTTTCGGGCTTCACGTCGCGATGCACGACGCCGTGCGCGTGCGCCGCCGCGAGCGCGAGACACGTCTGCCGCGCGAGCCGCACCGCGAGCTCCACGCCGATGCCGCTTTGCGTTCGCTCGATGCGCGCGCCGAGATCTTCTCCTTCGAGAAGCTCGGTGACGAGAAAGTGCGTGCCGTCCGCGGTGCGCCCCGCGTCGTACACCTCGATCACGTGCGGATGAACGACGCGGCTCGCGCTCTCCACTTCGCGCTCGAAGCGCGCGACGATGTCGGGCTCGCGAGCGAACTCTTCGCCGAGCACCTTGACGGCGACGTTGCGCTCGGCGAGTCGCAAGTGCGTTGCCTCGAAGATGCGACCCATCCCGCCTTCACCGAGCTGCTTCACGATGCGGTACGTGTCCGCGAGCACGCGCCCGATCCACGGGTCGGCGGGCTCGCCCGCCGAGCGCAGCGTCGTCGCGTCGCGCGGGCAGACGAGAAAATCCGCCGGATAGGATGCGCCGCATGTGGGGCACACATGGGTTCCTTCTTTCGGTCGAGCAGCCACGTTCCCCATTTGCGCACACGATCGTCATGCGCAGCAACGGTGCACAGGTGTGCGGCCTCACCACCACGGGCCGAGGGGCAGAAACCCCCGCAAAATGGTTCGAGCCCTGCAACTAGGTTTGCGTGCGAAAACGCACCGGCTCCGTATCAAACGGGCATTTCCGGCGTCTTTTGCGATTGGCGCGGGTGTTGCGTAGTGCCAAGTCGTCATGCACTTCGCTTGGAAGAAAAATAGCAATCCCGCTTCGAGTCGCGCCCCGGCTCATCCAAAATCCGAGACGCGGTTGCGCGTCGCGGTGGGTCGCCCTGGTGACGTCGCGCTCGCGGTTTACGAAGTAGACCTCGCCGTGCGCGAACGCGGCACGACGAGCGACGACGGCATCGTGATGGTGCTGCGATTGATCGAGCGCGCATCCGCCGAGCTCGAACATTGGTCGACCACGCTCGGCGCGCAGCACGTCTGCGACACGTGGCTCGACGCATGCGCGCAGTGGGTGATGGGCGTGGGCGCGACGCTCGTGTCGGCGTTCTCGTACGAAGACGGCCCCGAGAGGCGCGTCGGTCTCCAGCTCGCCGCGGAAGAATCCGCGATGCGTCTCTTGATGGGTCTCGATCGTCAAGGCTCGGAGACGATCGCGATGCTCAAGAACCTCGACGGCAACGCCGCGCGCGCCGCGAGCGAGCTCGCGTCACGTCTCGAGCTCGCCGATCGGATTTTGCACGCGCGTCTCGAGGCTTAGACCTTCCGCTGCGCCGTCGCCTTCACCTTCGACCACTCGCCCATCACTTCGCGCACGTTCACCTTGTCGCCGGAGAGATGTCGCTCGAGGTGCGGGAGTGATTCGACGCCCCAGAACATCGCGCCGTCGTCCAAGATCATCGTCGGCACGCCGAACACGCCGCGCGCGATCGCCGCGTCCGTTTGCGTGCGGAGCTTTGCCTTCGCTTCATCCGACGACGCGCGCTTGATGAGATCGGGATCGACGATGCGCGAGAGCGCTTCTTCCGTGTCGACGGGCTCTCGCTTCGCCCACGTCGCTTCGTAGATCGCGCCAATCGCGGACGGATCGAGCGACGCTGCGCGCAGCGCGAGAAGCGGATTGAACGGGTGCGCCGCGGGCGGCGCGATCGGAACGCCGAGCACGCGCGAGATGCGAAGCGCATCGACGACGAGGTACGCGCGCTTCGCGGGGATCTCCGCGGGCCCTTTCGTCTTGCCGTGCGCGAGCAGCGCAGCGAGGAGCGTCGGAACGGGCAAGACGGTTTCGCCGTGACGCGCGGCGACCGCGTGAATCTGCGTCCACGCGAGGTACGCGTATGGCGAGATGAAATCGAAATGGAATGCGATCATGATTGGCCCGGCACGCGCTTCTTGAGCTTCTCCGCGATCGCGCGCGCGAACGGCGTTTGCGGCTCGTAGACGTCTTCCCACTCCATGAGCATCGTCGGGTGACCTTCGCGCTTGCCCATCGCGCGCTCGAGATCCTCGAAGAGATCTTGCATCGATGGATAGCGGTTGCGCGGGAGCTTGCGGAGCGCGGTCATGACGATCGCGTCGAGGTCTTTCGTCACGCCGACGCGCAAGAGACTCGGCGCGCGCGGCGTCGAAAACAAATGCTGCGCGAGCTGCGAGGGCGCGTCGCCTTCGAACGGGAGGATTCCGGTGATCATGCGATAGAGCACGACGCCGAGGCCGTAGATGTCCGTGCGATGTCCCGTCGGATCGTGGAGCGTTTGCTCCGGCGCCATGTACTCGGGCGTTCCGACGATGAACCCTTTCGCGGTCAACCCTTCGCCGCCTTGCAAACGCGCGAAGCCGTAGTCGAACACCTTCGCGCGGCGCACGTGCGCGCCGTCTTCTATCAAGAAAATGTTGTCGGGCTTCACGTCGCGATGAATCACGCCGCGCGCGTGCGACGCAGCGAGGCCCGCGGCGATCTCCGCCGCGATGAGGAGCGCGGTGTCTACGGGAAGCATCGGCGCGCGCTTCATCAGCTGACCGAGCGTCTCGCCTTCGAGGTACTCCATCACGAGGAACGGCGAGCCGTCCTCGCGCCGCCCGCCGTCGAGCACTTCGACGACGTTCGGGTGGCGAATCGACTTCAGCAAGTCGACCTCGCGCAGCAAGCGCTCCGCCCACGTCGCGGTCTTCGCGGCGGGACCTTCGATGACCTTGATCGCGACGGGTCTGCCGGCGCGAACGTCGAGCGCTTTGTAGACGCGCGCGGTGCCGCCCTCGCCGAGCATGCGGAGGATCTCGTAGCGGTTCGCGAAGAGCGCTTCACGTCGCTCCTCCTCCGCGCCTGCCTCGAGCGGATGCGCGTCGAACGGACAGACGCGATAATCGTCCGGCAGAGCTCGTTGGCAACGGGCGCACGTTCTCATGGGGAGAGGCCCTATCTTGCCGCATAATCACCTCGAGGTCCCGATTGGGTTTGCGCGCTTCACTCAAACGGCGTCCGACGACCGTGCTCATCGCGGTGCTCGCGTGCGTGCTCGCCGGCGTCATCGTGTGGAAGCCTTCGCCGAAAGTCCGAGCAGAGACTCCTGCGCAGCGGCTCGCGCTGCTCGAACGTCAGATCGACGCCTTGCAAAAACAGGCTCCGACCACCTGCGCGAGCAATCTCGACGCGGAAAAAGATCTGCGCATCTCGATGTTCTACGGCTACGCCAATTTCGACGACGTCGTGCTCGACGCTGGATTCGCCACGGCCATGGCGTCAGCGCTTCAGAAGCCGTGCTCCGGCACGATGGCCGCGTGCGGCTTCGTCGAGGTTCGTCGCGAGGCGAACTCGATTGCGTTGAAGAAAGAGGCCGACGGTCGCGAGGCTTCGCTCGACATTCGCTGGACGGCGGTGGGGCCCGACGCGACGCGCAAGCAGGAGGAGCAGAGTCGCGAAACGAAGGAGCTCTTCTATCGCGCGCTTCGAGAGTCGGACGTCGTCCTCTACACGGGTCACTCGCGCGGCGGCGGCGGTCTTGGATTCGATCCATCCACCAAGACCGACATCGCGATCGACATGCTCTTTCGCTCTCCCGCCAAGGCGATCGTCAACGCCATGTCGGTCAGGCCGACTCGCCTCAAGGTCTTGAGCGCGATGGCGTGCGAGGCGGACAAGTATTACGCAAAAGAGTTTCGCGCGGCCAATCCCGACGTCTCGCTCCTTCTCGCCGAAGGCAACATCTCCTCGCAGCAGTCGGATCAGATCAATCTAGCGATCTTGAATGCGATGCTCGGCGGGCGATGCGTCGACAAGCTCCAGAGCGTGGACGATCCGACGGCGAGCATTCGACTAGTCGCTGCGTCGTCGCGGTAGGAACGCGTAGATCCAAAATGGCGCGAAGAGGAAGAGCTCGGTGATCATCACCTTGATGCCGAACGGCGAAAGAATGCCGATACCGATGGGCGCGACGGGAATCGGGCGGAAGGGCGCCCAGAAGCGCGTGAGCGAGAAGGGCCACGCGAGCGCGACGCCGAGCCCGCCGCCGTAGGTCATCGTGTCGAGCAAGCCGTGGCTCGCGGCGACCACGGTTGCGAACGCGGTCGTGCGAGCGCGAGGCAGCCCGCGGCGCGCGGCGAACGCGTACGAGAGCGCGCCGACGACGGCGGCGAGCACGAGCGAGTGTGTCGCGCCGCGATGCCCGAACGGATCGGCGTAGCGCACGCCGAACGCGAAACCGACGACGTCGACGTCCGGCCACAGCGAGAGGATCGAAAACGCGATGGCTGCCTTCTTCGCGAGCGCTGGGTCCTTCGAGAAGGCGCGTCCCGCGGCGAGACCGACCGCGACATGTCCGATGCTCGCCATGCTTTCGGTTCGGGCACAGGGATTCGAACCCCGATAAGCGGCACCAAAAACCGCTGTCCTGCCATTAGACGATGCCCGAAAATCGCCGACAACGTAGCGGAGCCTCGCGCAAAGGCAAGGCGGCTTAACCGACGCGCCACGATCGGCGTGGCTGACGCGTCAGTAGGGGTTGTCGTCGGTCGATGTCGGCTTGGGCTTCGCCGTTGCCGTGGGACGCGTGGTGGCCGTCGCGGTCGCGGTCGGCGCGGTCGCGGTCGACGTCGCAGTGGCCGTGGCCGTGTCCGTCGCCGTTGCGGTTGCCGTGGCAGTCGCGGTGGCCGTCGCCGTCACGGTCGCCGTCGGGCGGACCGTTGCGGTCATCGTGGCCGTCACGGTTGCCGTCGTGGTCGTCGTGGTCGTTGGGGCGGTCGCGGACATCGCGGCGGAGGTCGTCGCGGTTGCGCTCGTGTCCGCCGTTGCGCTCGGCGCGGTCGCGGACATCGCGACGCTCGCGCTCGCGCTCGTCGTGGCCTTCGTCGTCGCGGTGGGTTGCGCGGGCGCAGGTCCGAAGAGGCCCATCTTGTATCCGACGCCGACGCCCGCACCCGCGATGACGACGAGACCAAGCACGATGAACCCGACGCTGCTGCCCTTTTTCTTCGGCGGCGGGAACGAGTCGAGCTTCGCCGCGGCGGGCTCCGGCGCGGGTTTTTTCTCCGGCACGGAGGCAGGCGGCTCGCGCGAAATTTCGGTGCGAACGACTTGCTCGACCGCGGGCACCGGCACCGGCGCGACGGCGGTGGGTGCGTCGTGCATCGGCATCGTCGACGTGAGGGGCGTCGTCGCGGTGGCTGCTGCGGCGACTGGGGCGGGCGTCGCGGGCGCCGTGATTTCGTCCTTGGGATCGATCGCGGGTTTTCCCGCGGCGGGCGGCGGCGCCTTCTTCTCGATCGCCCCAACGTCTTCCATCGACCCGCCCGCTTCCTTGAGCGCTTCCTCGAGGAGCTCGGCGGCCTGCTTCATCATCGTCCGCTCTTGCGGCGGCGGCATGTCCGCGACGCTGTCGGTCTTCGGGAAGAAGCCGCCACCGTCTTTTTTCTCCGCGGGCGCGGGTGTCGGCGCGCCGGCGAGCGGCTGCGTCTTCACCATCGGCGATTGCGAGCCGATGCCCATCATCGTCTTCTTCACGGTGAACGCGGGCTTCGCCGCGCCCATACCAGGCGCGGTGGGCGTCGAACCCGGCGCGACCGCCGCTTTCGGCGCTGCGCTCGCAGTCGCAGTCGCAGCGGGCGGAGCCGACACTCCACCCGTCGTTGGGGGCGGCGGCGTGACCGACGCGCCAGGCTCGGACAAATACTCTTTGCCCGCGTCGCTCTTCGCGCCCGTGAGCTTGTCGATCGTCGCGCGCGAGTTGTCGTCGATCTTGATGAACTTCACGCCCATGCCCGCGGGCCGCTCGGCGCCCGACGAACCCGCTTCGCGCTTCCACACGACGCGCCCGACACCGGCGATGACCGGTTGATCCGCGGCGAGTCGAATCTCGAACTTGAGCAGCGTGCCGATCGCGAAGGGCTTGTCCGTCTTGATGAAGACGCCGCCTTTGCTGACGTCGTGCGAGTGGTTCTCGATGAACTCGTCGACGGTCGCGCTCTTGTAGCGGACGTTCAAGCTGACGATCTTGGCGCGGGGATCTTTGCGAGTGTCCTGCGTCATGGATAGCCATCGTAGCGCCTTGTCCCGACAAAACGCCAACTCCTCGTCGTCTCTCGTCTAGCATGGGCGCCGTGGCGGACGACGACAGACCCGACAAGCCGCGCTTTCGAGCTCATGCGCGGAAACCCGTGCGTCTCGCGGCCGTTCTCGTCCACCGCGACCGCGGGTGGCAGCGCGACGTGATCGTGTTCGACCTCGGGCTCGGCGGGGCGTGCGTCGAGGGGAGCGACGTCCTCGGCGTGGGCGACCGCGTCCAGGTCTCGTTCGTCACGGCGGACCGCTGGGATCCGCTGCAGGTCCCCGCGCGCGTCGCGTGGACGTCGGGGTCGCAATCGGGGAGCCGCGCGGGCCTCGCGTTCGAGTACGCGTCACCCGAGAGCACTTGGGGCGTGTTCGAGCTTCTGCTCTCGCAGAAAGCCACCGCGTGAGTCGTGAGGCGAGCATGAAGAACGTGCTCGACGGTTTGCGGCTCATCGTGCGCGAGCTTCGGCGCAGCGCGCACTCCGCGGAGGTGAGCGCCGCGCAGCTCTTCGTGCTCCAGCGCATCGACGAGCTCGGCGTGTGCTCCGTCAACGAGGTCGCCGAGCGGACGATGACCGATCAGAGCTCGGTGTCCGTCGTCGTGAAGCGTCTCGTGGAACAGAAGCTCGTCGCGCGGAAGGCGTCGCGCGCCGATGCGCGTCGCGCGGAGCTCAGCGTGACCGCGCTCGGAAAAAAACTTCTCGCGCGCTGTCCCGAGCCGACGCAAGTGCGCTTGCTCGGCGCGCTCGATCGCGTGAGCGCGACGGAGCTCGATGGGCTCACGCAAGGCCTCGGCGCGCTCGTTCGCGAAATGGGAATCGACCAAGCGAGCGCGCCGCTGTTCTTCGAAGACGCCTCAGCGCAAACGTCCCGACGGCGGAATCCCCGCCGCGCGCGCGGCCACCGTTCGTAGCCACGGCGGCACGATGAGCCCGAGCGGAAGAACGCGCTCGCGCCGCTCTTCTTCTTCGAGGTGACGAACGCGCGCCTTGAGCGTGTCGCGCAGCGTGATCGTGCCGATCAGCTTCTTCCGGTCATCGCGATCGACGACGGGGAGCTCCGCACGTCCCGTCGCGGCCATGCGATGAACGACCACGCGCAGCGGCTCGTCGCTGAATGCCGTGATCGGCTCCTGCACGATCGACGCGATCGTCGCGTCGTCCTCTTGCGCGCCTTCGCACCACTGCTCGAGCATCCATCGCGTGACGACGCCGAGCAACGCGCCCGCTTCGTTGACGACCGCGAAGAGCTGTTGACCGCGTTGTGCGCCGCCGATCGCGCTCGCGACCTCGCGCCGCGTGAGCTCGCCCAAAAGCACCACGACCTCGGGCGACATCACTTCGCGCACGAAGAGGATCTCGAGCGGATCGGTCGCGTACTCGCGCGAGAGGTGATACCCGCGCCGGCTCACTTTCTCCGTGAGGATCGATCGTTTGAGCAGGAGCACGGTGAAGAGATGCGCGCACGTCACCGCGAGAAACAGCGGCACGAGAACGTTCACGTCGTGCGTGAGCTCGAGCACGAAGATGACGCCCGTGAACGGCGAGCGCATCGTGCCGCCCAAAATCGCGCCCATGCTGATCAGCGCCCAAAACCCGGTGCCCTGGCTCGGGAAGAAATGCGATTCGATCCCGCCGAGCGCGGCGCCCATGATGAGCAGCGGCGCGAGCACGCCGCCGGACGTTCCGGACCCGAGCGCACACGGACCAGATGATCCACTTCACCGCGACGAGCACGACGAGCGTCGTGCCGACGAGCTCGCCGCGAAGGAGCTGCTCGATGACGTCGTAGCCGACGCCGAGCGCGCGCGGCTCGATGAGCCCGCCGATGCCGATGACGACGCCGCCGAGCGCGGGCCACCACATCCAGTGAATCGGAAGCTTTTGAAAGAGATCTTCGAACGCGTACACGCTGATCGTGAGCAGCGCGGAGAGCGCGCCCGCGAGAAGGCCGCACAAAAGGCACGCGCTGATCGCGCGCGGCGAGGTCATCGCTTGATGGAGCGGAACGGGAAAGAGCGGACCCGCACCGAGCAAGTGAACGCGCATGAGCGACGCGGTCACGCTCGCGAGCGCGACGGGCACGAGGCTTCGCGGCTTCCACTCGAACAAGAGGAGCTCGACGGCGAGCAGCGCGGCGGCGATGGGCGAAGCGAACGTCGCGGACATGCCGGCGGCGGCGCCCGCGACGAGGAGCGTCTTTCGTTCCGCCGCGGTGAGCCGGAAGAGCTGCGCCACCATCGATCCGAATGCGCCGCCCGTCATGATGATCGGACCCTCCGCGCCGAACGGACCTCCCGATCCGATCGAGATCGCCGACGAGAGCGGCTTCAAGATCGCAACGCGCGGCTCGACGCGACTTCCGCGAAGCAGAGATCGATTCGATCGCTTCGGGAATGCCGTGACCGCGAATGCGCTCGGAGCCATAGCGCGCCATCACGCCGATGATGAGCGCGCCGACGACGGGAACGAGCACCGCCCAGTGCCCGAGGTGATTTTGCGCGGGCGAGACGGGCTCGATGCTCGCGCGCTGGAAGAAGAAGACGTTCGTGAAGAACGCGATCATCCGAAGCAGCGCGACCGCGACGTACGACGCGATCACGCCGATGAGGATCGCCAGGCCCGCGATGGGAACGACGCGCGGTGTGGTGGTGAAATCGCCGAGCTCTTTCGGCGCACGAGATGGGGTGGCCACGGTACGGGAGATATATAGACTCCCATATAATTTAAGGCCAGGTTTTACGGGACAAAATTACGGGACAAGACGGGCGGCAAGCGCCAAGACTGCGTCTTCCGAGCCGGGAGGACCCAGCACTTGCAGCGAGCGCGGAAGGCCCGTGTCCTCGAATCGGCCGAACGGAACCGCGATCGACGTCGCGTCGACGAGGTTTCCGAGCATGACAAACGATGGCGCGCGCAGGGCGACTACGGCGCGGCCGTGCTTCGGCGGAAGAGCCGTCGTCGTTGGCGCGACGAGAAGACGTCCGCTCGACCACGCGCGCGCTGCGGCATCACGCAGCGCCTCGGCGCGCGCGACCCAAGGCGCCTCGTCGCGAAACATGGTGAGCTTGCCGAGACCGACGAGCGCGAAGAGAGACGCGGCGACCGGATGAATCCGCTTGTCGAGCCTTCCGTTCGAGAGCACGCCGAGCGCGGTCGCGGTGAGGCCCTCGCGGATCGTCATCTCTTCTTCGCCGATGAAGTCGAAGAAGTGCGACGAGAGGTAACCGACGAACGTCTCGCGCGCTTCGCTCGGCGAAGGCAATCCGTGATCGCGATCGACCTTCACGCCAGAGCGCGTCATGAGCTCCATCGCGTCGGTGTCGAACGTCGGCCAGCGGCCACGGTGCGCTTCGTCGGGCGAGTAGAGGAGCACGCGCGCCGGATCCATGTCGACGCGCGCGTCCGACGTGCGTAGCGCGGGCGCGAGCGCCGTCACGATCGCGCGCGCGTCGGACACGCGACGCGTCAGCGGACCCATTCCGCAGAACGACCAGAAGCGCGGCGAGATGCGCGGGAAGTGCTCGCGCTCGACGGGCCACGTGCGAGACGACAGACGCAAACCGACGACGCCGCAGAACGCAGCGGGCAGCCTGATCGATCCGCCGAAGTCCGTTCCCCAATCGAACGCCGCCATGCCCGACGCGACCGCCGCCGCGCCGCCGCCCGTGCTCCCGCCCGCCGTGCGCGACACGTCGTTCGGATTTCGCACCGGACCGAAGATGTGGTTGTCGCTCTCCATCGAGAACGCCATGTCGCAGAGGTTCGACTTGCCGAGCAGCACGGCGCCCGTTCGTTGGAGCGCGACGAACACGCGGCTCGACTCTTCCGGCACGCGCTCGCGATGACGAAACGATCCGCCCGTGGTCGGGATGCCCGCGGTGTCCCATACGTCTTTGAGCACGTAGGGAACGCCCAAGAGGGGCGCGCCGGAAATGGTTGTATCCTGCAATGGTTTCGGAAGGACGTGCAGAACCGCACGAATCTCGTCGTTTCGCGCGGCGATGGTCGCGCGCGCCGACTCCACCGAGATCATTTCAACTTGCCGACCGAGCGCGGCATCTCCGTCGTCTTCAAGAGCTCCTTGCGGCGCTTTTGGATTTGTTTGTCGAGCGTCTTCATGGCGTCTTGGCGCGCGTCGTAGAGGCGGCGGTGTTTCTTGTGCACCGTCGCGTCGCTGAGGAGCGCGTGCGTGAGCCACGGGAAGACGGCGGTGACGTCCGCGTGCACGTAGACCGAGCCGTATTGAACGCTCTCGGCCGAAACTTTTCCCCACGTGTGACCTTCGCCCGCGGGACACGACGAGAGCGCGCCGTTGTCGACCGGGTCGACGCAAAACTGCACGTCGAAGTCGAAGCCGTGCGTCGGCACGCCGAGGATTTGATCGAGCAGCGGCTCGCCTTGCAGCGTGTAGTTCTTCGGAACGCCGCCGCCCAAAATCCAAATCGCCATTTTCTTTTTGAGCGTCGAGAAGCAGTGGTGCTGCATCGCGCCCATTTCGAAGACGTCGTCGTTCACGTCGATCTCGAGCTTGAACTCGCTGCCGAGGAGTCGACGGAGCTTCACGATGTTGAGGAAAATGGATCCGTCTTGCACCGCGCCGACGAAGATCGGAATCGCGTAGCGATACGCGGTCGCGAGGAGCGAGGGGCTCTTCGATCCGAGCGCGTGCTCGATCGCGGCGATGTTCTTCCCGAGCCGGTAGTGGAGCTCGACGGTCGTCATGCGCTTTTGGAACTCGGGCTTGCGCAAGATCGCCGAGAAGAGTTGATCGGTCTCGAGCAGCGTTTCTTCCCAGAAGCCGAGATCGTAAATGCGGATGATGCGCGCGAGCCTGTATTGGAGATCGCCGGCGTTCGGATCGATCTCGCGAATGCGATGACCGATCGTGCGGTGCGCGTCGTGGTACAGGTTCGCGCCGGTCGTCGTGATGCAATCGACGAGGCCGCGTTCGACGAGCGGGATGATGCACGACTGGTGGAGGCCCGCGGGCGTCATCGCGCCGGAGAACGTGAGGAACGTGCAGGTGTCGTCGCGCGAGCTCCGTTGCATCAGCTCGAACGCGGTGCGCTCTTGCCGTCCGACGTACGCGGGGAACGCGCGCGCGATCACGTCGGCCGGGCGTTCGCGGCCGGTGAGGCCCACGGGGTGCACGTCGCGCTGTTTTTCGAAGCCCTTTCGGAGCGTGGTCTTGGCCATGATGGGAGGGCCTCTTTTAAGGGCATTGTCCGAGCACGTCGAGTCCGAGTTGGAGGAGGCCCAAAAATGCGGTCCAATGTGCCGATGCCGACGTTCGAGGAGCTCGCTCGGAGCGACTCGATCGACGTGGCGCTCGGGGCCGCGCTGATCGCGCGTGACGTGTACGCGGCGCTCGACGTGCAAAAGCTCGTCGCGCGCTTCGACGAGCTCGCGGCCCCGCTCGCCGCCTCCGGAGTCGATCGCATGAACGCGCGTGACGCCGCGATGACACTCGCGCGTCACGTCTACGAGACGCTCGGGTTCTCGGGGAACGAGAGCGACTATTACGATCCGAAGAACAGCCTCTTGCCCGACGTGCTCGATCGAAAAATCGGCATCCCGATTTCGCTCGCGCTCGTCTACTGCGAGATCGCGCGGCGTGCGGGCGTGCGCGCGGAGGGCGTCGGGTTTCCGGGGCACTTCCTCGTGCGCGTCTTTGGTCACGACGGCGACGAGGTGCTCGTCGATCCGTTCTACGCGGGCCGCGTGCTCGACGGCGCGGCGCTCGCGGCGCTCTACGATCGCGTCGCGGATCAATCGTCGCAACCGAAGGTCTCGCGCGAAGATGCCATGAAGCAAATCGCCGAGATGACGCGCGCGACGCCGCCGCGCGCGTTCTTGTCGCGCTGGCTCATGAACCTCCGCAGCATTCATCTTTCGCGCGGGGACCTGCCGCGCGCGCTGCTCGTCGTGGATCGCTTGGTGTCGCTCAACCCGCGCGACAAGACGCTCCTCCGCGATCGCGGTCTGCTCGCCGCGCGGCTCGGCGCAACGGCCGCCGCGCGCGAAGATCTCGCGAAAGCCCTCGCGATGGACCCATCGAGCGAAACCGCCAGCGAGCTCCGCGAAGCCCTCGCCGCGCTCGACGCGAAACCCACCGCGTCCAATTAGAAGAAGTGAACAGGGAGCGCGGGAGAGTGGGAGATGGTTGAAGTGAAGAACCATTTCACAAAAAAAATTCTCCCTCCTCTCCTCATCTCCCTGTCGATCTTCTTCGGATCGCGTTCAGCGTCGGCGCAGGTGCGGTGGGATGCGGGCGTGCTCGGTGGGTTTCAGCAACGGTTCGTCGCGGGCAGCGCGGCGGAGGGTGGGTCGCTCATGATTGATGGGCACATCGCGGTGCTTCCCATGCTGCGAGTGGGCGCGTGGGCGACTGCCGAGGCGAGCGCGCCAGTCGATGCGGACGCGCTGCGTGGCATTTTTTCCGGTGGGCTTCGCGTCAAGATTCGTCCCACCGTGGCCGCGGGGCGTGTGGCGCGCGTGGGTCGCGACCGGTTTCGGCTACGACGGGCTCGTCACGCGCGACGCAGGAGGAGGCGGGTTTTTCGAGGTCCCCGCGATTATCGGCGCGTCGTACCGCATCCGTAAACCGTTCGTCTTCTTGATGGAGCTCGCCGCGCGCGTCGGCTTCGGTTTTTGGGGCAGCTACTACGACACACACACGGGAACGGACGTGATCTCGATTGCGCTCTCGTTTGGCTTCGGCGTGGACTAGGATTCCGAAGCGATGAGCAGCATCGTCGGCACGACGATTGGCGGACGCTACAGCATCGAGCGCTTGCTCGGCGAAGGCGGCATGGGCGCCGTCTACGCAGCCGAGCACACGCTCATGCACAAGCGCGTCGCCGTCAAAGTCCTGCACGCCGAGATGAGCCAGATGTCGGAGGTCGTGAGCCGCTTCGAGCGCGAGGCGATGGCCGCATCGCACATCGAGCATCCGAACGTCGCCGCCGCGACGGACTTCGGCAAGCTCGACGATGGCTCGTTCTTTTTGGTTCTCGAGTTCATCGAGGGCAAGAGCCTCCGCGAAGCGCTCAACGCGGGCGGCTTCACCGCGCGCCGCGCGATGCACGTCGCGAAACAAATCGCGTCGGCGCTCTCGCGCGCGCACGGGCTCGGCATCGTCCATCGCGACCTCAAACCCGAGAACGTGATGCTCGTCACGCGCGACGGCGATCCCGATTTCGTGAAGGTGCTCGACTTCGGCATCGCGAAAGTTCCGGTCGGCGAGCTCGCGCCGAAATCCACGGCAGGCGAAGCGCTCACGCAAGCCGGAATGATTTACGGAACGCCCGAGTACATGCCGCCGGAGCAAGCGCTCGGTGAAGAGGTCGACAAGCGCGCCGACATCTACGCGCTCGGCGTGATGACGTACGAGATGCTCACCGGTCGCCGCCCGTTCGACGACGAGAGCAAAGTGAAGCTCCTCGGCAAGCACATCAGCGCGCCCGTTCCGCCCATGCCGCCGGAGCGGCAGGTCCCGCCGGATCTCGAAGCGCTCGTGAACAAGATGCTCGCGAAGGCGACGAGCGATCGCGTTCAAGAAGCGAAAGACGTGATCGACGCGCTCGACGCGATGACGACGCCGTCGCCCGGCGGCGTCACGAGCTCTCAGCAGCTCCCCATCGTGAGGAGTCACCCGTCGCTTCCCTCGCTTCCCTCGATGCCGTCGTTGCCGTCACTGCCGTCGGGGCCCACGGTGCTCGCATTGTCGACGCACGCGAAGACGCTCTCGCGCGACTTCACGCGCATCTTCCCGCTCAAGGTCGTGATCGCCGCGGCGGGCGCGATCGGCGTGCTCGCCCTCGTGACGACGATCGCGCTCGTCGTGAAGGGCTCGTCGTCGGGCGCCGCATCGTCGGCGTCGGCGACGAGCGCATCGACCGCGCCGCCGAAGGAAGACCCGAAGTTCGATCGCGAGCTGAAGATCGCGCAGTCGGACGTCATCGCCCTCAAATGGGACGACGCGATCGTGCACGCGCAGGCGCTCGAGACCGAATACCCGGCGCGGCCAGAGCCGTATCGCATCTTGTTCCAAGCGCACCTCGCCAAGAGCGAGACGAAGCTCGCGCTCGCGGACGCGAGCTCGTGGCTCGACGCGGATCCCGCGGCGCAGACCGACGCGCAGCTGCGCGACTTCGTGCGGACGGCAGCGACGTCGCACGAGGACGAGGTGGGCGCGTTCGCGCTCCTCGAGAGCGGCAAGCTCGGCCCGCAAGGCACCGAGATGCTCTACGACCTCGCGTACGGATCGGCGCAACCGAGCGCCGCGCAAGCCCACGCGCGAAAATCGCTCGCGCACGAAACCGCAACGCAGCACGCGAGCCCCGAGCTTCGCGTCGCGATCGAATTGCGAACGGCGAAGGACTGCGAGTCGAAGAAGGCGCTCCTCGATCGCGCCGCGACCGAAGGCGACGCGCGCTCGCTCGCGATCCTCGAGACGTACGGCGCGAAAGGGGGATGCGGCTTCCTCGGGACGCGCGATTGCAACGCGTGCATGCACAGAGACGACACGCTCACGCGCGCGACCGCGAAGCTCCGCGCGCGCGTGAGCCCATAGTCTTCACATGCTCCGGCGCCTCCGGCGCCGATGGTCACTCGATCCCGAAGCGCGCCTTGTCCTTGCGGATGATCTCGACGTACGCCTCGTTCGGCATGTGCGGCTCGATCTCGCCGGCCTCGATCGCCGCTTCGAGCTTCTTCTTCACTTCGCCGATCAAACGCGACGGCGGGATCGCGAACGCCTTCATGATCGCATCGCCGACGCCCGAAGGAAGCGGAGGCTCGATGCTGTCTTCGAGCGCGAGCTTCTTGATGCGCTCCTCGAGCTCTTGAATCTGAAGGAGCCCGCGACGCTTCTTCTCGGGACGCTTCGTCGTGATGTCCGCGCGCGCGAGACAGAGCAGCTCGCCGAGGTGCGCGCCGAGCTCGCGCGCAAAACGGCGCACGGCGCTGTCCGTCCACGACGCGTCGTACTGATTCGCGCGCAGATGATGGAGAATCAGAAAACGCACCGTGTCCTTCAGCGCGGGCTCGGGCGCGAAGATCGGCAGCCTGCGGTCGAGCTTCTCGAACATGCGGGTGCCCACTTCGGCGTGACCGAAGAAGTGAACTTTGCCGTCGGGCGAGATGCTGCGTGTCTTCACTTTTCCGATGTCGTGAAAAAGCGATGCCCAACGCACTTCGAGCTGCGGCACGGCCTGACGCACGACTTGCTTCGTGTGCTTCCACACGTCTTTGTGCCGCCACTCGCCGTCGCCGAAGCCGACCATCGCTTCCACTTCGGGAAAAAGCGCAGCGAGAGCGCCACCTTCGAGCAGCGCGTCGAGCCCGGCTTCGGGATCGTCACCCATCACGACGCGGTCGAGGCGCGCGCGGAGCGCTTTGCCGTCGAGGCGCGCGAGCTCGATGTAGTCGTCGAGCGAAGCACGCACCACGGCGCCGCCGGACCTCCCTTCGGAGATCGACGCAGCGCGTTCGAGTGCATCCATGGCGCGGTGCATGATGACGATGGGGGAAGCGGCGCTTACCATGATTCAACCTTCGTTGCACGACGCGCGGAACGCGCCCATACTGACGCCGCTTCGGGTTGCGTGAGATCTCGGTGGGGATCGAGGGTCGAAAATGAATCGCTGGACTTGCCTTCTCGCATTCACGGTCGCTTGTGGTGGCGCGGATCAATCGACGCTGCTCCAGGACTCGGGTCAGCAACAACAACAGCCGGACGGATCGGTGCCCGTCGACAGCGGCGCACCCGACAACACCGTCGTCGACGCAGTCGCTGACGTGCCCGTCATTCAAGACGTCGTCACCGTCGACGTTCCGGTGAAGCCCGCCGACTCGAAGATTCAATGCGGCACGTCGACGTGCAGCGCGCAGACGCAGCTGTGCTGCTACCACGTCGGAAACACGACGAAGCAATACGAGTGCGTCTCCGCGCTCAGCGACTGCCAAGGCACGAACGACGTCCCCGTGAATTGCTCGAACGGCGACAACTGCGCATCGCAAGGCAACCCCGGCTACATCTGCTGCGCGCAGACCGGTGGTCCACCGAACCCGAGCCTGCAGTGCGGCAACTCGACGAGCGCGGCGTCGGTCGCGTGCCAAGCGACGTGCGACATCCAGCAAGGCGAGTTCGAAGTCGGTTGCAGCGTGCAACTCCAGAATTGCCACGACAACAACCTGACGTGCGCGCTGAGCGCCTGCTCGCTGCCCGGATTCGACATCTGTCGATGAAGCAGCAACTCGTCGCCTTCGCATTCGTGTCCGCGCTCGCGGTCGCCTGCGGCGGCGCCGACCTCGGCTTGCTCGCGCCGAACGACGGATCGATCGCGTCGCTCGACGCGCAACCATCCGACGACGCATCGCCGAACGACGACGCGAACGAGCTCGACGCCGCACCACCGAGCGACGCGAGCACGCTCGACGTCACGCCGATCAAAGACGCCGCGTACCAAGATCCCGGCATCGCGTGCGGCAAGACCGAGTGCGACCCCAAGGCGAATCTCTGCTGCGGGACCGTCACGAGCTACTACCCGCAGATGACGTATTCGTACGCGTGCGAGCCGCTTTCGGATCTCGTGCAGTGCGCCGCGGGAATGCCCGTGTACTGCGACGACGACAAAGATTGCCCGAGCGCGAGCCCGTTCTGCTGCGGCACGCACTCGCAGAGCTACTCGAAGATCGCGTGTCAGGCGCAGGCGTGCGCCAATTCCGTCTTCGGTCAACAGGATCACATGTGCGATCCCAAAGCGTCCGACTGCGATGGCCAGACGACGTGCAAGGCGAGCCCGGTGAACGCGGCGTATTTCACCTGTCAGTAAAGACGAAACCTCCGAGCGCGCTACGACGCTCGGAGGTTTCGAAGACTGCCTACAGGCTTCTCACATCTGCTGCGCGTTGATCATTCCGTCGATCGCTGCACCGCGGTAGAAGTCCTGCACTCGACGCATGTCGCCCTTCGCGACTGCGTATGCCGCGGCTGCTGCTGCCGGCATCGCCGTCACGCCGCTGCCTTGGCCCGTGACGTCGTTGCCCGTCGTCGGATCGAATCCGGTGGCGACGCGCGCCGCGCTGATGTGTCCGAACCAGCCCGTCTTCAAGAAGCCGTTGCCGAAGACGTACATCCAGTTCGAGTTGTTCGGGGTGCCGTCGGGCCAACCGTTCGCGACGGTCGGATCTTTCGGCGTGTCGCCGTGAATCGTGAAGACGACGCCCTTGTCGAGGTTCTGTCCGCATCCGGACGGATCCGGAATCGAGGCGCAGTCGGCCATGAACGCGTCGAAGATTTTTCCGAGCGCGGTGACGTTGGCCTGGAGCTGGTTCATGTTGTTGAACGCGCCGTGTGGATCGTCGCGCATCGCGGGGATGATGACCGCCGACGTGAGACCGAGCTTGAACGCCTTCACCGCCGTGCACATCGCGTGTGCGATCTCGACGATGTTCGTCTGCGCGCCCGTCACGCCGTAACGCGTGTCGTCGGCTGCGGTCGGAAGAAGCTGCGAGCTCAGATTTTTCCGAGCAGGTTCGCCGCGACTTTGCCGGTGTTGCCGGGGGCCGCGAGCGTCGCGCGCGCCGCCGCTGCGTTCAGCGAGAGGAACGTGCGGTAGTACGAGTCGTTCAGCGCCGCTGCCGCCGGCGTCTGCAAGAGCGTGCGTGATGCCGCGCTGTTGAAGAGATCGACGAGGCCCGCCGAGTTCGCGACCGTCGCGACACCGGGCGCGCCCGCTGCCGTTCCGAACGTGATCGGGTTGATGCCGATGACGGGGAGCAGCGTCGGGTTGGCTTGTTGAATGGCCGCGATCGCCGCGATCATTCCCGTGCCCGTCGCGATCGTCGCCGCGCTTTGCGGAGTCGACGTGTGCGTCTCGTTGTTGCCGGCCATGAACGCGCTGATCTGCTTCGTCGGCGCGAGCGTTTGGAACGGCGACTCGGGTGCGTAGACGAGCGGCTTGTTCGTTCCGGCCGCGCTCTTCGCTTTGCCCATCGCATAGAACGCAGCGCCTGCCTTGCCGTTGAGCGCGACGTCCGTTTGCGGGAAGAGCTGCGTGAACCACGCGAGCCCGCCGTTTCCTGCGACGAGGTGCACCGAGCGCATCGTCGTCGGACACGAGGCTTGATCCGCGAGGGCGACACCGGCGGTGTCGCTCATCACGTTCAAGAAGCGTGACCGCTCGAGCCCGAGCACCGCGGCGACGGTGGCGCTCCACCGCAGGAAATCACGCCTGCTGTTTCCGCGAAGTTCCTTCAATCGCTGATCAGCCATGACACGTCTCCTTCATTCGCAGGTGTTGGCAGCTTCGAGAATCGCCGCGATGGCGATTTGCTGCCCTTGGTCTTTGGTGAGGCCCTGGCTCGTCGCTTGCGACACGGCGTCGTTCGCGATCGAGATGTGGTCGGGCGTGGCGGGCTTGCCCATCAAGCAGGTCAAGCCATCCTTCGTGAAGTTTCCGCTCGAGTCGACGATTTGCGTTCCAGTGCACGCAGTCGTCGTCAGTGTATTCGCTTTGATGCCCGCTTGGATCTCGATCGACGCGGCCACCATGATGTCGAACTCTTTCGAGAGCGCGGCAGTCGACGGAATGATCATCTCGGGAACGCGTCCCGAGTAGTTCGCGACGCCGAGCGCGGATGCTCCGCCTTTGTAGAGCGTCCCCGTCGCGTTCTGACCGGTGCCGCTCATGTTCACGCCGCGACCCTTGAGGATGTTGCCGAGCGCCGCGTACGTGATCTTCGAGCACGAGTGGAGTCGCGCGACGACTTCCGGCGAGCCCACCGTTTGATCCTCTGCCTTCTGCGCGTTGGGATCCGTGAATCCGTTGTCGCCGCTGTTGGGATCTTGGAAGTGGTGTTGGGTGTTGCCGTCCGCGGCGAGCGAGTTCGGATCCATGTCGCCGAGGAGGACGTTGTTGGGTGCCGCGCCGCATCCGGCGAGCACGACCGCCGAGCTGGCGAGGACGAGAGCGATGATCGATTTCATGTTCTTCTCCCTTCCTCTCTCAGAACTTCGTGAAGTCGTCGGAGGTGAAAATGTTCCGCAGGAGGCGCTTGATCTTCTGACCATTGCCTGTGAAGTCCTGCACGAGCGGGTCGGTGACGACGGTCGGCACCGGTGCCGCGTCGTTGACCACGTCGCCGCGCGACATCGCGTAGTTCCACTCGCGCGTCACGATGCACTGCGCGACTGCCGGGTCCGCCGCGATGGCCGCGCCGAGGCTCGGGATGTCGGTGACCGCCTTGCCGTTCCGCCACGCGAAGCCTTCGCTCGCGGGGAGCCAGTCGGCGAGCGTCGCCGTCGGGTTGCCGGTCGAGGGCACCTGCACTTGGAACTTCGTCGCGCTGTACACGCCGTTCGCGTCGAAGTGACCGAAGAGCGGCGCGATGTGGTTCTCCGTCGTGTGGCAGTTCGCGCAGATGACGGCCGACGTGTCTTGGAAGTTGATCTTCGCCGTCGTGCCGCCCGTGATGCTCGCGAAAGGCCACGGGCTCGTGTACGCGCCGGAGCCCATGATTTGCGGCGTCGCGGTGAACTCTGCGGGGAACTTCGAACAGACGAACGTCTCTTGGATGAAGCGCACGCGGCGGAAGGCCATGTTCGCGTAGTACTGCGACATGATCCCCGGGTCGGTGAGCACGCCCGCCGTCGGAGCGCCGTTCGTGCAGCTCGCGTCGGTGAACGTTCCGTTCGCGAACGTCGGGCACGTGTTCGTCGCTGCCGTGAACAAGTCCGTGTATGGACGATCATTCGCGACGACCTCGGTCGCGAACACAGCGGCCGTGTCGAAGCTCGGCAAACCGTTTCCGGTCTTCATGCCGGTCTGACCGGTCTTCAAGGTGTCACGCCACCATTGGAGCTGGCGAACGACGAACCGCGGGTCCGCGAGGTACGCGTCGATCTTCGCGCCGTACGACGCCGCGTCGGTGACCGAGTTGATGTCGGCCAGCGTCGGAAGATCGCCGACGAGCTTGAGCGCCGCAGTGCGGAGCGCCTCGCCGTAGTTCGTCTGACGTTGATCGATGTTCGGGTTCGAGTTGGCGTTCGGATCCGCTCCGTTCCCGCCGTCCTCACCTTGCGGCGAGCCGCCGTTCGCGGGCGAGCCCGGATCGCTTCCGCCGTTCGCGGAACCCGAACCGTTGTCACCGTTGCCACCGAGCGTGTTCGGGTTGCCATTCCCGCACGCCGAGAGGACGAGCATCAGGCCCGAAGCTGCGAGCAGTCGCAGCGAAGCGTTTCGTCGCATCGTCTCCCTACCTTTCTCGTTCAAAAACCGAGGATTCATTCTTTGTTCACCCACGTTTGAATCTGCGTGTACCCGGTCGACGTGTTGCTGCCGAAGACCTTGACCGGGTGATTGACTTGTTGAAGCGGCGCGAGGAGGACGTTGCTCTGCGCGAGGGTCGTCGTGTTCACTTGCGTGCGCGCTTGCGTGCACGCGGTCGAGTAGTCGTTCGAGTTGAGCGCCGAGAGATCCATCGACGACGTCGCTTGTGCATTGCCGCCGCCGTGGCAGCTCGTGCAGTTCGCTTTCATCGAGACCGCCGCGCTGTTCTGGAAATCCGTGAGGTCCTTGCAGGTCGTCGTCTGCGTGCCGCCGTCACCACCGGTCGACGTCGTCGCTTCGATCTTCTGGAACTCGATCTTCAGCTTGCTGCCGGGCGTCCAGGCGGGGAAGTAGAAGACCGGAGAGATCTGCGCGGAGGCGCCCGTGTTGGCCGTGAGGTCCGACGTCGAGAAGTCCGTGTTGTCGACCTCGGGACCCGTCGCCGGGATTTGCGCGAAGATCGGCGAGACGATGTGAACGGCCGTCGTGGACGGCGCGACGAGCATGACGTTCGAGAAGCGGAGGAGGTCGCCTTGCTGCGTCGCCGTGAACGTGATCTTCGCGCCGTTGATGCCGGTGCCCGCGCCCGAGAGATCCACGCTGCCCGTAGAAGGGTCGACCGTGGTGCTCGACGGGAGAGGAATCGCCGCGAGCGCGGACGCTTCCGCCGTGAGCCACGTCGTCACCGCAGCGAGAAGCGTCTCGTTGCCGGGATCGATCAAGCACGCTGCGGGGTGGTTCGCGGGACGATTCTCGAGCTTGCTCGAGTAAACGTCGGAGACGACGATGCCCGGGTACGCCTTGATTGTCGTGTAGTCGTTCGGGCCTGCAAGCCACTTCGGCGCGCCGAGCGTCGTTCCGTCGACGTGGCATGCACCGCCACATTTCCTGAGAGAGCTGGGGCTCGAGCTGCGTGAAGAGTTGTTGGCCGAGCGGCGTGACCGCGCCATCGGCGCTGTACGACGAGCCGCTGTCCCAACCACCACCACCGCCGCCGCCACCGCCGCCACCACCGCCACCGCCACCGCCACCACCGCCGCCGCCGAGGAGCTCACCCGCGTCGGGTCCACAAGCGACAAGACCACCGACGAGGGCGCCCAAGGCGACTCCCACCATCAGCACCTTCTTGAACACCGCCTCGCCTGCCATGCCACCTTTCTTTGCATGGTCGAGGCCAACGATGATGGCTATGAAATCATTATGAAAATAAGCGTCCTACATGTAGGCAGCTGGGCCGAGTGGATCGTCGACGAATCGCCCTCTTCGTCCATGAGCGCGCCGTCCTTTGGCGTTAATTGCCGTTCGCGCGGAGGCGGAGAATGCGCGCCGCCTCTTTGTACGCGGGCTGCTCGGGATGCTGGGTCGCGAGCTGATCGTAGATGTCGGCTGCTCTGCCGTACTGACCTTGCCCGACCAAGTCGATCGCTTCGCGCTCCGGCGTTCGCTTGCCTTTCGGTGGCGGCGGAGGCGGAGGCGTCGAAGAACCGGACGTCGAGACGATCGGGATCGGATTCACGGACGCATCGACGATCGGAGGTGGCGGCGTGACCACGTTGGTCGCGATCGCAGCATCGACCACTGGCGGTGCCGCGTCGACCATCGCCGCGGCGCTGTCCGAAGGTTGTGGGCGCGGGTGACGTTGCGGTGGCGCGTCGTCGTCGAACGCCATGAAGTAAACGAGCAAGAGCACGCCAGGGAAGCAGCCGAAGATCACTTTTCGGATCGGCGGCATCGCATTCCATTCGGCGATTGCTTTGGCGAATCCTTTGAGCTCGCTCGGCGGCTGGACGCGACCGGTCTCTGCGTTGGGTTGTCCCGGCGGTAGCATCACCGGACCGCTCGCACCCGCGGGCATCATGTTCGGCGGCATACCGGGATAGCCCGGTTGCATCGGCATGCCCGGTTGCATCTGCATGCCGGGTTGCATCTGCATCTGCATGCCGGGTTGCATCTGCATCTGCATGCCGGGTTGCATCTGCATCTGCATGCCGGGCTGCATCATCATCGGTTGTTGCTGCCCGGCGAGCGGCGATTGCATCGGCGCTTGGAGCGTTTGCACCATCGGGTTTGGCGCGGGGGGCGGGGCGGGGACCGCGACTTGAACGCTGCCGAATTGTTGATAGCCCGTGTTTTGCGGCGGAGGCGGCGCGGGTGGCGCGCCGATCTGCGTGGGTGACGAGTTTGGCGAGCCATCGTTCGTCGACCACGCGGGCATTCCCGCGGCGGGTCGCGCTTTCGGAACGCCGATCGCGGGCGTACCCGCCATCTCGAGTGGGCTCACGACGGTCGGATCGGGCTCGCGCGCGTTCGGCATCGGCTGGAGGCGCGTCGCGTCCGAGTCGGGACCTTTGCGATTCGAGAACGCGCCTTGACCGTAGCTGGGCGGCGGAGCCGGCGGAATTTGAATCGCTTGTGCGACGGTTTTGTCTTCGGCGTCGTCGTCGAGATCGTCGAGCGTGCGGTACACGAGCCGCGCGCGACCGAGCTCGATCGTGCACGGGATCTCGATCTGTTGCCACGACATCCCAATCGGCTTGCCGTTGCCCTTCGCGGGATTCGCGGCATCCGCGCTCTGCACGAAGAGCGCGCGTCCGTCGAAGTACATGTACGCGTGCACGTCGAGCACGTCGGGCGCGTCGACTGGCCACATTCCCACGCGGCCGATGCTCATCGGCTGCACGGTTTCACCTGGTCGCAGCTCGATGACGGGTCGCTGCGAGCTTCCAGCGCGAATCTCTACGATGTGAGTACCCGGAATATCAGCCATGCGTGCCCTGGACAGGCCCCGCTTCGCAGCATCGTACATCGAAGCGGGCAGGTCCAGTCCGTGCTCGTGAACTTGCTCGAGCGCACGCGGGAGAATCCCCGATGGCACGAGCTTGCTCAGCACTTCGCCCTTCGGACCGAGGCCTTGGTACTGCCGAACGAACACGTCCTGCACTTGATAGGTTTCAGTCTGTACGTCGAAGCCAAGCACTTCCGTGATGTGAGTGATTTGCGCGAGCCATCTTGCAAGCGCCCGACCTGACAGATGAGGTTCACGGCGGACGCGAGCTGAATGCGCATCGCGAGGAGCGGCATGTCGACGTCGCTCATCATCGCCATCGTCTCGAGGCGCGTGAGCGTGTCGCGCGGATACGTTGCGTGGAGCGTCGAGAGGCAACCGCCGTGGCCCGAGGTCATCGCTTGGATGAGGTCGAGCGCTTCGCCGCCGCGGATTTCTCCGACGACGATTCGATCGGGTCGCATGCGGAGCGTCGCGCGGAAGAGATTCGCGAATCGTCACGGTGCCGCGGCCCTTCGCGTCCGGTGGGCGCGCCTCGAGTTGCACGACGTGCGCGCGCTGGAGCTGGAGCTCGCGCGAGTCTTCGAGGACGACGACGCGCTCGCCGTCGGGAATGTACGACGACAGCGCGTTGAGCATCGACGTCTTGCCCGAGCCGGTGCCGCCCGCGACGAGAATGTTGAGCTTGCTCGCGACGAGCACGCTGAGCGCCTGCGCGCAGTCTTCCGTGAGCGCGCCGAAGCCGATGAGGCGTTTGACGGTGAGCGTCTCTTTGAAGAAGCGACGAATCGAAACGTGCGGACCATCGGGCGCGGCGGGCGGGAGAACCGCTTCGACGCGCGACCCATCGGGCAAGCGGCCTTCGAGGATCGGCCGAGCTCGTCGACGTGCTTGCCGACGAACTGCGCCATGTTGCGCAGCGCGGCCGTGAGCGCCTCGCGCGACTCGAACTTCGCGGGGACGAGCTCGAGCTGACCTTTGCGCTCGATGTAAATCTGATCGGGACCGTTGATCATCACCTCGCTCACCGCGGGATCCTCGAGGTACGGGCGAACGGGCTCGAGGAATTGGAGGATCGTCTCGTTGAAGACTTCGCGCGGGATGAATGTCGGACCGCCGCTCATGGTTTGCTTTCCTGCAGCAACGAGGCGCGCGCTTCGTCGGCGTGCGCGCCCGTTGGAGCCAATCGAAGATACTCCCGGAATTGACCATCCGCCAAAACGGGATCTTTGGCTTCGTCGTGGAGAATCTTCGCGAGCGCCCAGTGCGGCTCGGGGTCGTCGGGCTTTGCGTTGACGACGAACTCGAGCTCGCTCTTCGCGTGCGCGCTGTCGCCGATGGCGCCGTAGAGCGTGCCGAGGAGGTAACGCACGCGCACGTCGTTCGGATGTTTTTGCGTGTAGTGCGACGCGTGCTCGATCGCGAGCTCGTAGCGGCCGTCGCGCACGCAGACCTTCACGATGAGCGGAATGACGACCGCCTCATCCGCGCCGTTCGCGATCGCAGCTGAAAAATATTGCTCCGCGCGCGTCGTGTCGCCGACCGCGGCGAACGCGCGACCCTCGTCGACGAGCTTCGCGGGCTGCTCGTTCCTCTTCATCGCGGCGAGCGTGTGATTCGGATCCCCATGCGACGACGATCCGCCACACGCGACGGTGACGACAAAGAAAATGGTGGTGAGCAGCCAGCGGGACAACATGGGGTTCCTCGCGCGTGCAGGCTTGCACGCGCGATGAGACTAGGACGGTCGACCGAGCTTCTGTTTCAGGTCGCGCTCGATCACGTGCAAATAGGATACGTACGGTCCCTCTTTGCCTTCGGTCATTTCGATGAGCGTGCGGACTTCTTTGCGCGCCGTCTCGAGATCCTTCACGCCCATCGCGTGTTGCAGGCGCATGCGGTGGGTGCGGTAGTCGTCGTCGAGCTCTTTGCGGAGCGCGTTGGCGATGTCGCGTGACTGATCGGCGCTGCGCTTGTCGCCTGCTTTGTCGTAGCAAGCTGCGGCCGTTTCGTAGAGCGGGACCGCGTCGACGCCGTCCTTCACGTGGAACATGCGGCGCTCGCGTTTGCCGTCGGCGATGACTTTGCGATCGTTCGCGTACGCGAGCGCGTCGTTCGGACCTTTCTCGCACGTCGTCGTCGCTTGCTCCCACAGCTTCGGAAACTCCTGCGGCTCGACGCGCGACGTGTTCTCGTCGGTGTCGAGGAACATCCACGCGGCGAGCCCAGCGCCGGCCATCGCCGCGATGATGAGCATCGGGTTCGTCTTGCCCTTCGCGCGCGGTCCGCCGGCGCCGCCGACGACATCGCCGACGATCGACACGAGCATCTGCGTTTGGTTCACGCCGAGCACGGCATCGGGTGGGAGCGGTGCTTGCGTGAACGCGACGCCGCCGATCGTCGGCGCGGGCTCGAAGTTGAGCGCCTGCGCGAACACGCCGCCGGCTCCGACTTGGATCGAGATGTGCTCGACGGCGGCTTGATCGATCGGGAGCCGAATCTCGCAGTGTGCGCCGCTTCCGATGAGCGCGCGTTCGGCTTCGACCGTCACCTGCTCTTGGCGACCGTTCGAGTGTTGGATCTGAAAACGCAGCGTGCTCACGAATTCCTCCTCACGATCACATCGAGCCCATCTTCATCGCCATCGGTCCCATGATCAGGATCATGATGCACGCGAACACGAGAACGAGCGGACCCGTCATCGCGACGCCGGCTTTCGCCGCCATTTCCTCTGCGCGCACCGAGCGGCGCGTACGCGACGAAGTCGCTTGGATTTGCAGAACGTCGGCGACGGGGTTTCCGCGCTCTTCCGCTTGAACGAGGGCGCCGACGAACTCCTTCACCGCCTCGACGGGGCAGCGACGCGAAAACTCCATGAGCGCTTCGCGGCGCGTTTGGCCGAGGTTCAGCGTTTGGAGAATGAGCGTGAACTCTTCGACAATCGGATCGTTCGGGTTCGACGACTTCTCGACGCATTGGCGAATCGCGCCGGGAAAATCGAGGCCGGCGCCCATCGCGAGCGCCATCAGGTCGATCACGTAGGGCAAGCCGCGGCTCACGTTCTTCAGGCGGTCCTGGGCGTAGCCGCTGATCTGCATGTACGGGAGCACGGCGCCGACGGGCACCGCGAGCATCGGGATCGTGTAGTTGTCCGTGAGCAGCGCGAGCCCGAAGCCGGCGATCGTGCAAGTGACGCAGCTGAGGACGCAGAGCGCGACGTATTCGTCGACGGTGAGGCCGAGGAGATCGCCCGCTTGCGCGATTTGCTCGTCGAGCGCGTTGCGGCGTTCGTCGGGAAGAATTCCGCTGACGCGCACGCCGAGCCAACGCACGAACGGCTCGACGTTCGGCCAGAGACCCGGCGCCGAGAGCGCGCGCTGACGCTTCAACCCGCGAAGGCCGAGGCGCGTCGCGATGCGCGTGGGTGCGTGAGCCGAGCGTGTACACGAGCAGGAAGATCGAAACGCCGACGGCGCCGAGGAAAAGCATCTTCCAAACTTCTGCGCGAAGACTTCCCATTCGATTGCTCCGTTAAAAAGTCCACCGCGAGGATCTTGCGGGCCCAAAGAAGCGCGCCGACCCAGCAGCCGCCCGCGGCCGCCGTCAGCATGTAACCGCTCACCGTCGCTTGGAGCGGATTGAAGAAGCCGGGCGACGAATACCCGAGGCCAAGACACAGAAAGAGCGGCATCACCGCGATGACGATGAGCTGCATCTTTCCTTCGGCGGTCTTCGTGCGGATGACGCCGTCGAGGCGCGCCATCTCGCGGATGCTCGACGCGGTCGTCTCGAGGACGCGCCCGAGATTTCCACCGACCTGGCGCCCGATGAGCACGGCGGAGAGCGCCGAGTCGACGGAGCGGCTGTTGATGCGCGCCGCCATGTGAAGCAGCGCTTGATCGAGCGACGAGCCGACCTTCATCTCTTTGGTGGCGAGGTCGACCTCTTCGCGAATCGGCGCTTGGAGGATCGGGACGACCGAGTTGAACGCAGCGCCGACGCTCGGAATCGCCTTCAACGCGTTGGCGAGCGCGAGCAAAAATCCGTCGAGCTGGTTTTCGATCGCTTGGAGTCGCTTCCTCCGCATGTTGTCGATGTGGAGGAGCGGAATGAAACACACCGCGATGATCCAAAGCGGAAAGAACGGAAGCTCGATCGTGAGCTCGAGCACGATGAGCACGAAGAGCACAGCGAGCTGACCGCCGGCGACCACGCGCCCCGGCGTGAAGATGAACATCGGGCGGAGCTTGCGCTCGATCGACGACGTGTAGCGAGCCCAGTAGCGATAGACGAGGCTGTTGCGATCGCCGAACGCGCCGAGGATGATGATGAAGAGCGCGACCGCGATCAGCGCGATGCCCGCCCACTTGTACGTGAGGCCCGTCCAGCCTCGCATCATTTGGAATCTCATAGGTACGGCTCTCCAGGCTTCACGAGATTCATGACGATGAAGTCTTGCAGATACGAAGGCAGGTAGCCCGTCGCGCGGAACTCGCCGATGACCTTGCCGCCCGCGCCCGTTCCCGTGCGCACGTACTCGAAGATGGGACGCATCTCGATGTCGCCGTTGTCGCCGATGCCGGTGATTTCCGAGATGGCCGTCACCTTGCGCGAGCCGTCGGAGAGGCGGCTCTGCTGCACGATCAAGTGAACGCTCGACGCGATCTGATCGCGAATCGCGCGCTGCGGGAGATCGAGGCCCGCCATGAGCACGAGCGTCTCGAGGCGCGAGATGGCTTCTTCCGGCGAGTTCGCGTGCGTCGTCGTGAGCGAGCCGTCGTGACCGGTGTTCATCGCTTGGAGCATGTCGAGCGCTTCGCCGCCGCGGCACTCACCGACGACGATGCGATCGGGACGCATGCGGAGCGCGTTCTTCACGAGATCGCGGATCGTGTATTCGCCGCGGCCTTCGAGGTTCGCGGGGCGCGTTTCGAGCGAGACGACGTGCGGTTGTTTGAGCTGGAGCTCGGCGGCGTCTTCGATCGTCACGATGCGCTCGTTCGACGGGATGACGCCCGAGAGGCAATTGAGCAGCGTCGTCTTGCCGGAGCCCGTGCCGCCGGAGATGACGATGTTGCGCTTCGCGATGACGGAGCGGACGAGGAAGCGCACCATGCGCTCGTTGATCGCGTTGAAGCCGATGAGCTTCTCGAGCGTGAGCGGCGTGCGCGAGAACTTACGAATCGTGATGCACGATCCGCGCAGCGCGATCGGGCGGATGACGGCGTTCACGCGCGAGCCGTCTTTCAAGCGCGCGTCGACGAGCGGCGATGACTCGTCGATGCGGCGGCCGAGCGGCGTGACGATGCGCTCGATGATGGCGCGCACGCGTTCGTCGTCGGTGAACTTGCGTCTCCGACAATTCGATTTTGCCTTGGCGCTCGACGTAGATGGTCTCGGGATCGACGACCATGATTTCGGTGATGGTCGGGTCGGCGAGGAAGCGCTCGAGCGGGCCGAGGCCGAGCGCTTCGTCGGAGAGCTCGCCGATCAAGCGATCGCGATCGAGCTCGGGCGGAATGCGGTTGCCGGTTTCGAGCTGGCCGACGATGCGGCGGAGCGCGTTCAGCACCTTCGGGCGCATCGACGGCTCTTCCAGCTTCGCTGCGTCGATCGTCGCGAGGTCGAGGTGCTCGAGGAGCATCTTGTGGATGTCGCGGCGGATGGCGACGTCTTTTTCGCGCGCCTTCTTCGCGGCGTCGCGCTCGGCGGCTGCTGCGACGACGTCTTTTTGCGGAACGGGTTGCTTGCCGGTTTGTTGGGGTGCGCCGTTTTGCGGTTGCGGCGCGCGCGCCTGCATCGCGGGAAGACGCCCCGTCGCTTGGGGCGACTGACCCGTCATTTGCATTTGCGGCGACTGACCCGTCATCTGCATTTGCGGGAGCATCCCGGTGCTTCCCGGCATCGGCGGAACGCCCTTCACCGTCGGCTGCTGCTGGACGAGCGGCGGCGGGCCGTATGCGCCCGTCATGGGATTCGGCATCATCTGCTGCTGCGACTGCCCGTCGAGCGCGAGGAGATAAATCGTGAAGTTGCCGACGACGATCGGTGTGCCGTACGGCACTTCGACGGACTCGCGACGAAGCAAGCGATCGCCGGCGAGCGTCCCGTTCGTGGAGACGTCCTCGACGATGATGAACTGCGGACGCACCTCGACGACCGCATGCTGGCGCGAGACGAGATCGCTCTCGAGCCGGAGCACGCAGTTCGGATGTCTCCCTATCGAGATCGGGCCTTTCGGCTGGAAGACCTCACTGCGCTCCTGACCATCGTCAGTCTGAACGACGACCTGAACATTCATGAGACATCACGGTCACTGCTCTTTTTTCGCCGATGGCGGGGTTCGATCGAAGGTTTGCACGTCGTCGATGTTGCCGTTGAAATCGTCGAAAACTGAGAGTGCGTTCTTCACCAAATCCAAAGAAGACTTCGGGACCGTTTCCACGACACTCGGAATGACGAACATCGCATTTTCTTGCTCGTCTTTCTTGTTCGAGTGGCTACCAAAAAGGATACCGAGAACGGGGATCTGGCTCAAGAGGGGCAGACCCGAAACGGCGTGCTGTTGCGTGATGCTCTTGATGCCGGAAAGGATGAGCGCCTGTCCGAGCTTCATGTGGACGAGCACCTCGAGCTTGTTGAGCGCGCGACCCGGCAAATCGCCGCCGGATTGTGCGCTGTCGGTGAGCTCGCTCTCGTCGGCGACGATGCGAATTTCGATTTCGCGCGTGGTCGAGTCGTAGCGCGGCAGAACCGTGACGTTCGTGCCGAACGTGATTTTCTGGACGCCCGACGTGCTCTGGAACGCGAACTGACGGAAGTTCACCTCGCCGCCGGAGTTGAAGACCGCTTCTTGTCCGTTCGACGTGATGATCGACGACTGCTTGAGGACCTTCGCCCAACCGTTGTTCGCGGCGAAGTCGAGGCGGGGGAGTGGCTGGTTCGCGAGGACGGCTTGCGCGGGGTTGATCGCGTTCGCGAGCAAGTCGTAGGTCATGTTGAGCGCGCCGACGTTGTCGCCGCCGATCGCGTTCGGGTAGCCGATGCCGACCGCGTACGACGAGCTCTTGTCGTAGGACACGAAGAAGAAGTCGACGCGGATCAAGATGCGGCGATCGCCCGAGCCCGAGCCGACCTGGACGAGGTTCTCGACCTGACCCGGGTAGAGCCCCGCGATGAGGGTGATGCGTTTGAGCTCTTGTTCGGTGGTGACGCCGCCTTCGAGAAAGAAGCGGCCGCCGACGCGACGAACGCGAACGCCCGTCGTGCCCTCGAGCAGCTGTTGGAGCTCGCGGTACACGATCTCCGGCGGACGCGTGGAGACGTTGATCGACCACGTCGTTTGAGCGCCGTCGTTCTTGATGAGGACGAGCGTGGTGCTGCCGCTGTGGCGACCGACGACGAGGAACGTGCCGCCGTCGGGGCTGACGCGCACGTCGATGATGGAGGGGTCGGCGACGGAGAAGTTACGGATGTCGCGTGCGGAGATGGACTTCGTTTCGCCGACGGCGAGCGAGAGCTCTTCGATCTTCGTCTCTTCCGCTGCGCCGCCACCGCCAGCCGCTGCACCGCCTCCGCCGGTCGGCGGACGACCGCGTTGCGCGTCGGCCGGAGCTGCGAGCAAGAGGGATGCTGCAACGAGGGGCGTAACTCTCAGGATATTTTTCATCACCGCTGGTTCCCCGCCGGAATCGCCGTCGGAATGCGTGGGCCCTGGATGATCGTCACCGGGCCGGCTTTGATCAGCTCCGTGGAGCTGTACTTCGGAATTTGATCCTCACGAACGTTGTCGTTCGGGTTGCGGAGGACGACTTGTATCGCGCCCTTCTCCATCGCGACCGCTACGGCCTGCGCTTGCTCCAGCTTGAGGCTGAGCGTGAGGATGGCTTCGGGTCTGCGGTCTTTGGCGGCGACGTCGATTGCGTCGGGCGAGGTCTCGTAGCCGGAGGCGAGGACGAGCACGCGCTGCAAGAGAACGATCGCGGCGCGCGTGTCGGAGTTGAAGCCGGCGTTCGGATCCGGGAGGACCGCGATGACGTCGACGTAGTCGCCCGGGCGAACCATCGCGGAGCTCGCGTCCTCGCGGCGCGTCTTGATCGAGACGGCGCGGCTGCCGGGAACGATGAGCGCGCTCGAAATCGCGGCGTTCTTCGTTGGCGGTCGCGAGGTCCGTCCACATAACGGTCTGCTGCGCTTGCACCGTGGTGCCGACGGCGAGACCGAGGATCTTCGCCTTGTCGACTTCCTTGATGGCGCGGTCCTCGACGTACGCTTGCGGCACGTCGCGGGTCGACAGCATGTCGTCGGTGATGGGTTTGCCGCGCTCGATGGGCTTGATGGCGATGAGGAGCTTCACCTTGTCGCCACCCGACATCTCGCGCTCGTAGCGCTTGGTGTAGAGGACGAGCAGGACGACGCCCAGGAGCGCGACGACGAACGCCAGGAGCAGCGCACGACGATCCATAGGGTTTTAGACGCTAACCCCGTTCGTCCCGTTTGGGAACGTCCATTCTCAGTAACGAAGCGGTGTCGGCCCGATGGGCTGCGGGCGGTGCGGCGCCACGACGATCACGGTGCGTTTCTGGATCTGGAACGGCTGATCGAGCGAGTAGTAGTTGTCCTTCTGGTCGACGACGAGCGACACGGTCGGGTTCTGCGGGCGGAGCATTTCGTTGCCCTTGTCGTTCGTGTCGACGACGAAGTCCATGTGGTCGCCGGGTTTGCCGGTGAGCATGAACGTCGCCGCGCCGGACGCATCGGTGCGCGCGACGTCGCGGTTCATGAACTTCACGGGAAGGTTCGGACCGTTTTCGGATCGCAGCGCGACGACGACCTTGCGCTCCGCGGGCGGACACGCAACGGGATATTCGGCGAGCTTCGTTCCGGCGAGGCGCTTCAGCGCGACGGTCGTCGGCTTCGGCGGTGAGTCGAAGCCTTCCGGACATTTCACCCACACGTCGATCTGATCGCCGTCTTCGCCGCGAAACGTGAGCACCGCTTTGCCGGTGCCGTCGGTCTTGCCGATCTCTTTGCCATTGCGCTGAACGACCGCGCCGGGGAGCGGAATGCCTTTGTCCGCTTCGACCGTCACCGCGACTTGGAATGGCGGCGGGGGCGGCTCCTCCAAGTTCTTGCACGCGGAGGAGAAGAGCGCGCCCAAACACGTGACCGATGCGAGAGCGACGAGAAGCGGCCTCATGGAAGGGAGAATAGCACCGGCGTGTTGCGTTTCACGCGCGGAGCGACGCGCCGAAACGGCGGTGCATTTCCGAGACGACTTTCTCGTGTGCTGCGTCGACCTCGGCGTCCGTCAGCGTGCGCTCGGCGCTCTGGTAGACGACGTGGAACGCGAGGCTCGCGTGGCCCTCGGGAACCGCGTCTCCCGTGAAGCGATCGAAGATCTCGGCGCGCACCGCGAGCGCGCCTGCCGCTTCACGGAGCGCGCGAAGGACGACACCCGCGGCGATCCCGTCTTTGACGACGAGCGCGATGTCGCGCGTCGCGGGTGGGAAGCGCGGGATCGGCGCGAAGACGGCGTGCCCGATGGCGAGCGCGTCGAGCGCGTCGAGATCGATCTCGCAGCACATGATCGATTGGCTCGCGCCGAGATCGTACGCGTCGATCGCGTCGGGGTGGAGCGGACCGACGACGCCAATGCGTGTATTGTGCACGCGAATTTCCGCGCGCCCGCGCGGGTGGAGATGCGCGGGGCCGTCTTGCGGCACGGGAACGATTTCGGCGGTGGCGTGCACGAGGCGCGGGACGAGCGCGGAGGCGAGGCCCGATGCGTCCCACGCGTCGTACGGCGTTGGCTTGCCGAGGTGCGTCGGTCGATCGCCCGCGAGCACCGCGGCGAACGACGCGCGCTCGCCGATTCCGGTGGGCTTCACGCTCGCGTCGGCGAGGAAGATCGATCCCGTAGCGAAGAGGCGCACACCGGTGACGCCGTAGCGGCGCGCGCGCGCGACCGCTTCGAGCAGTCCGGGGAGGAGGCTCGTGCGCATCGCGTCGAGATCGGACGTGATGGGATTTTCGACGAGGAGGGGCGCGGGTGCGCCGAGCGACTCGAGCGATTTGCGCGACGTGAACCCGAACGTGAGCGCCTCCGCGAGGCCGAGCGAGGACGCCGCACGCCGAACGTGCCTGATGCGCGCTTCGCGCCCGCCGCCGTTCGATCCGGCGGCGCGCGTCGCGCGGACCGCGGGGAGCACGGCGGGCACGCTGTCCATTCCGCGAACGCGGATCACCTCGTCGATGACGTCGGCCTCGCGCGTGATGTCGGGCCTGTGCGTCGGGATGGTGACGGCGAGATCGTTCGCGCGTTTCTCGACGACGAAGCCCAAGCGCTCGAGCGTGGATGTCGCCTCGGCGAGATCGATGTCGACGCCGATGAGAGCGCGCATCCGCTCCGCGCGGAGCGTCGTGCGTGCGGGCGCGATTTCTTTTGCGCGACGAACGAGCGTGTCCTTCGATGCGACGCCGCCGCAGAGTCGCGCCGTCATTCCCGTCGCGTGCTCGAGGACGCGGTCGGTGTCTCCGTGATCGATGCCGCGCTCGAAGCGATGGCTCGACTCGGAGTGGAGACCGTAGCGGCGCGCGGTGCGGCGCACGGTGCGCGGATCGAAATACGCGCACTCGAGCACGATGCGCTTCGTCGCTTTGCCGATCTCCGTGTCCGCGCCGCCCATCACGCCGGCGAGCGCGATCGCGCGCTCTGCATCGGCGATGACGAGGTCGTCCTCTTGGAGCGTGCGCGTTTGACCATCGAGCGTGACGAGCGTCTCGCCGGCGCGCGCGCGGCGCACGATGATTTTTCCGCCGCGCACTTGGTCCGCGTCGAACGCGTGCATCGGATGGCCGTGCTCGAGCATGATGATGTTCGTCACGTCGACGGCGTTCGAGATCGGGCGTACGCCGAGCGCGCTCAATCGGTAGCGGACGCCCGGTGGCGACTCTGCGATCGTCACGCCACTCACGATCGACGCGCCGTAGTGCGGGCAGCGCTCGGCGTCGTCGATGCGCACGTCGAGATCGCTCGCGACGGTGCGATCGCTTCGCTTCACGGGCGACTCGGGCGCGGGGACCTTCCACGGAATGCCGAACAGCGCGGCGGCTTCGCGCGCGAGGCCGATGTGACCGAGCCCGTCGGGACGATTCGGCGTGAGACCGATTTCGAAATCGAATCGCGCGCCTCGGGGATCACGTCCACGAGCTTGGCGCCGGGCTCTGCGAATCCGGCGGGAAACGCGATGATTCCGGATGCATCATCCGAGAGCCCGAGCTCCGCTTCGCTGCACAGCATGCCTTCGCTCGCGACGCCGCCGATGTCGCGACGCGCGATCGTCATCCCTTTCGCGGGGAGATGCGCGCCGAGCGGAGCGAGCACGACGACCGCGCCTGCATCGGGAACGTTCGGCGCGCCGCACACGACTTCTTGCACGCCGCCGCCGCGATCGACGGTGACGAGCTTGAGCCCGCTCTTCGACGGATGCGGCCGCGAGCTCACGACCCACGCGAGCACGCACGCTTCCGCGCCCGAGCCGAACTCGCTGATCGCTTCGACCTCGAGCCCCGCGCTCGTGAGCCGCGTGGCGACCACCTTCGCATCCGGCAACCCCGGCACCAGCGCGCGCAGCCAACCAAACGATGCCTTCACTTCAGCCCCCGAAGAAGTGAACAGGGAGCGAGGGAGCGAGGGAGATTATTTTTGTTTTTCACAAAACCATCTCCCCTTCTCCCAATCTCCCTGTTCATTTCTTCTTCTTCTCTTTCAAAATTGTTCGAGGAAGCGCGGGTCGTTTTCGAAGAGCAAGCCGACGTTGGGGATGCGATAGCGGAGCATCGCTTGGCGCTCGATGCCCATGCCCAGCGCGAAGCCCGTCCACTCTTCGGGATCGATGCCGCATGCTTCGAAGACGACGGGATGGATCATTCCGCAGCCGAGCACCTCGAGCCATCCCGATTGCTTGCAGATGCCGCAGCCGGCGCCTTTGCAGAATACACATCCGATGTCGACCTCGGCGCCGGGCTCGACGAACGGGAAGTAGCTCGGGCGGAGACGAACGGGCGTTCCTTTTCCGTAGAAGCGCTCGGCGAACTCGGCGAGCACGCCTTTCAAGTGCGCGAGCGAGACGTTCTTGTCGACGAGGAACGCTTCGACTTGGTGGAACATCGGCGAGTGCGTGGAATCGCTGTCGACGCGGTAGCACGCGCCCGGCGCGATGAACGCCATCGGCGGTTTGATCGACGACATCGCGCGCACTTGGATGTTCGAGGTATGGGTGCGGAGGAGCATGCCGCCCTTCGTGTAAAACGTGTCGTGCATGTCCGTCGCGGGGTGGTCCGGCGGAAAACCGAGCTTGTCGAAATTGTTTTCGGCGGTGTCGATCTCGGGGCCGTCGAAGACTGCGAAGCCGAGCGCTTCGAAGATGGAGACGATCTCGTCGCGCACGATCGAGATCGGGTGTGCGTGGCCGCGCGGGGCGGGCTCGCGACCGGGGAGCGTGAGATCGAACGGCGGCGCTTCGAGATCGGCGCGGCGTTTTTCGTTGGCGAGCGCGGCGAGCGCGGCGTCGAACGCCTGCTCGACTTCGTTCTTCAGCGCGTTGACGTGCTCGCCGATCGCCTTGCGCTCGTCCGGCGCGACCTTGCCCATGAGCTTCAAGATCGCGGTGAGCTCGCCTTTTTTTCCGAGGATCTTCGCGTTCTCGTCGCGCAGCGCCTGCTCCGTTTTCGCCGCGTCGAAGCGCGCGCGGAACGCGCCGCGGAGGCGATCGAGATCGGCGAGGATGGTGTCGCGCTCGGACATGGGAGGGCCGTCGATCTAGCACGGACGCTTGCGCGTCTCACGGCTGACGATCACCATCGAGATGTGAAGCTTCACTGCCCCAAATGCGGCGCGGCAATCGCGGGCGTGGACATGGACGTGTCGCGCGGGGTTGGCGTGTGTCGACCGTGCGGAGAGATCGTTCCGTTCAGCGAGGCGAAGGAGATCCCGAACAAGGTTTTCATGCCGGAGGGTTTTCGATTCGAAGAAGGCGTCGAGGGCGATGCGTACCTCGCGCGCGTGCGACCGAATCGTCTGCTTGCGGTGCCGGGTCTCTTCTTCTGCGCGTTCTGGGACACGTTCATGGCGATTTGGTATGGCATCGCGATCTCGCAGGGCCTCTGGCCGATGGCGCTGTTCGGGCTCTTGCATCTCGGCGTCGGAATTTTTCTCACGCACAGCGTGCTGAGCTCGTTTCTCAACACGCGCACGATGCATCTCACGCGCGATCGTTTCGTGTCGAAGAGCGGCCCGGTTCCATTCACGGGTCACATCGACTTGCCGATGAGCGAGATCGAATCGTTCGGCACGGTCGATTCGAGCAGTCGCTCGGAGAACTGGACGGCATGCGTGAATCTCACGAACGGAAAATCACGCAAGCTCAGCACGGGACGGAGCGACATGGCGGCTGCGAAGTACGTCGCGGTGAGCCTCAACGATGCGCTCTCGCGCATGCGCCGCACGGATCGCGTTCGCGTCGAACAACCGTTTCGCGCGCCCGCCGAAGACGAAGCCGACGTCCCGAGCGAGCGCGGCGAGGATGTCAGCCTTTCACGCCGCCGGCGGTGAGGCCGGACACGAGCTGCTTCTGCACGACGTAGAAAAACGCCATCACGGGCGCGCTCACCAAGATCGCGCCCGCGGCGAACGGGCCCCACTGCGCGTCGTGCTCGCCGACGTAACGCTGCAAGACGACGGGCAGCGTGAACGCGCTCTCGCGCGAGAGGAGCGTCGCCGCCAAAATGAACTCGTTCCATGCGGCCATGAAACAGAAGAGCGCCGTCACCGCGATCGCGGGGCGCGCGGCGGGCAGCACGACGCGCACGAACGCTTGCACGCGCGTTGCGCCGTCGACCATCGCGGCCTCTTCGAGATCGACGGGGATGGTCTCGAACGATCCGCGAAGTTGGAAGATCGCGAACGGCACCGCGGTCGACGCGTACACGAGGACGAGGCCGAGACGCGTATCGAGGAGGTGAAGCGCGTCGAGGATGAGATAGAGCGGGACCGCGCTCGCGACGGCGGGAAACATTTGTGTCGCGAGGAGCCCGCGCGTCGCGGCATGCGAGCCGACGAAACGAAAACGCGCGAGCGCGTACGCCGTGGGCGTCGCGATCACGACGCCGACGATCGCGGTGCCGAGCGACACGACGACGGAGCTCGTGACTTGGCGCGCGAACAGCGCGGTGCCGCCCGCGCGATTCATCCCGACGACGGAGCGGATGTTGTCGAGCGTGAAGTCGTGCGGAATCGGAACGAGCGCGCTCTCGGACATGCCGCCTTTCGTGAGCGCGATCGAGAGCACCCACAAAACCGGGTAGAGCGCGAACGCGACGAACGCGAGCACGACGAGGTGAACCAGAGAGCGGCTCGAGCTTCTTCATGTGGCGCGCTCCTTCGTGAGTCGCGCGCTCGCGCGCGTCATGAGCCAGAGCAAACCGAAGATCAAAACCGCGTACGCCGCGGCGTAACCGTATTGCGCGTCGCGCGTGAACGCCCAGCGGTACGCGTCGCTCACGAGGATGTCCGTCGAACCATCGGGCTCGCCGCCCGAGACGAGGAATACGACGTTGAACATGTTGAACGTCCAGATCGCGCCGAGCACGACCGCTGGCAAGAGCGCGGGTCGCAAGAGTGGAAGCGTCACGCGGAAGAATTTTTGCGCGCGCGTCGCGCCGTCCACCTCGGCCGCTTCGAGCACCTCTTTGGGGATCGACGTGAGCGCGCCGAGCGTGACGACCATCATGAACGGAAAACCGAGCCACACGTTCGTCGTCACGTTCGCGGTGAGCGACGTCGCGAATTTCGAGAACCACGAGATCGGCTTCGCGCCGAAGAGCGCGAGCAGCGCGTTCACCGCGCCGAACTGGCGATGGAACATTCCCTTCCACGCGAGCGCGGTCACGTACGACGGCACGGCCCACGGAAGAACGAGCAGCGCGCGATACACGCCGCGAAGACGCATCCACGGACGCGAGAGGAGCACGCCGAGCACGAGACCGATCGCGACGTGCATCGTCACGTTGAGCGCGGTCCACAACACCGTCACGAGGAGCGTGACCCAGAACGAACCGTGTCCGAGGAGATCGCCACCGCGCGCGCCGAGGATCGCGACGTAGTTCGCGAAGCCGACGTAGCGCGGATCGTCGCGCGTCCCGGCGAAGAGCGAGGTCGCTGCGCCCGCGAGCAGCGGCAAGACGACGAGCACACCGACGACGACGAACGCGTGCGCGACCCATCGATACGCGGGGAGCGACGCGCGTACGTCCGCGATGCGTGTATTCTGCACGAGCTTCCACGCGAGGAAATGCGAGCAAAACGCCGAGCGCGATCAGCGCGGGGGCGGGCGACGCGGGAGGCGGCGGAGGCTTCATCGCGTCGTCGAAGCGGCGGCGGCTCTCGGCGAGCGCGGCGCGCGCGTCACCGCCGCGGAGCGTCTTGCGAATGGCTTCGTCCGCCGGCACCCACGCCGATTGCATCGCGCTCGAGCGCGGCGTCGCGATGGCGTTCTTCGCGGCCTCGTGAAACGCGACGAGCACCTCGCGCGACGCGATGGTCTCGTCCGTCCACGCGTCGCTCCGCGCGACGATTTGGTCTCCCGTCTTCGCGAGAATCAGCGCAGCGTCGCGCGACGAGAGGAACCGCGCGAAATCGATCGCGAGCGCGCTCTTCGCGCCGCGCGGCGTGAGCATCGCGGCTTCGACCGTGAGGAGCGGGCGCATCGGCGCCCCCGCGATCGTCGGGAGCGGCGTCACGCGGTAACGAACCGCGCGCGCGGAATCGAACGTCGACTTCAACCACGGACCGCCGATCAACGTCGCTGCGCGACCATCGGAGAAGAGCTGCGTGACGAGCGCGCCGTTCGGCTCTTCGGGGATCGCATGCTCATGAGACAAACGCGCGAGCACGCCGAGCGATTTTGCGCCCGCTTCGCCGTCGAACGCGAACGATCCATCCGCTCCGACGATGCGTCCGCCGAACGCGGAGAGGAGAGCCGCGTGGTAGTAGGCCGTGTCCGCTTCGTACGCGAGCGGGAAAACGTCGTGCGGGAGCTTCAGCGCTTCGATCTCTTCGAGCGAACGCGGCGGGTCTTTCACGAGGAGCGTGTTCGTGTAGAGCGCGACGCACTTCGTCGAGAGCGGCGCGCCGAAAATTTTTGCGCCCTCGCGCACGGCGTCGAGCGCGGCGGCGTCGTATGCGCTCTCGTCGATCACGCCGCTCGGAAAGGGCGCGATCACTTTCGCGCGGTCGTACGCGCCGATGCGCGTGTGCGCGTCGATGAACACGTCCGGCCCGTTTCCGTGCGGCGCCGCGGCTTCGAGCTTCGCGAGGTACGCCTCGAACGGCACGGAGAGGAGCTCGACGCGCGTCCCGGGATGCGCGCGCTCGAACGCGTGCGCAACCTCCGTGATCGCTTGCTCTTCGGAGTCGCGGTACGCGTGCCACACGACCACCGTGCGTGCGTCGACGTCTTCACACGAGACGAGCGAACAGAGAACGCACACGAGAAGCAGCAGTCGCTGCAGTCGCCACATTACTTGGGAACGCGCGGCTGCGCCGCGCTTCCCAGCAAGAGTCATTTCGCGTGCCTTCAGCACGCTCAATTACCGAGCGCCGCGCCGCTCTCCGCGTCGAAAAGATGTATTTTCGATGGATCGATCGCGAGCGCGAGACGCTCGCCGGGCTTCACGCGGGCGCCGTCCGCGAGTCGCACGACGAGCGTCGGTCCGGCTTGGCGTGCCCATCCGTGAACGTACGTCTCGAAGCCGAGCGCCTCGACGACCTCGACGACGATCTCCGAGACGCGTGGAAGTCCTTCTTGCCATGCAGAGAGATCGTGCGGCCGGAGTCCGATAGTGACGGCGCGGCCGGGCGCGAGCGTCGTTCCGAAGCGCGCCGGGTCGACGGGAACGGTGACGTCCTCGCCCGTCGCGACGAGCGCGCCGTCTCTCTCTTCGAGCCGGCCTTCGAGCATGTTCATCGCCGGAGAGCCGAGGAACGTCGCGACGAAGCGCGTCTTCGGGCGTTCGTAGATCGCGAGCGGCGGTCCGCTCTGCTCGACCTTGCCTTGGTTCATGACCCAGAGCGTGTCGGCGAGCGTCATCGCTTCGACCTGATCGTGCGTGACGTAGACCGTCGTCGCGCCGAGCTTGTCGTGGAGGCGGCGGATGTCGACGCGCACTTCGGCGCGGAGCGCGGCGTCGAGGTTCGAGAGTGGCTCGTCGAAGAGGAACATCACGGGCCGGCGCGCGATCGCGCGGCCCATCGCGACGCGCTGGCGCTGTCCGCCGGAGAGCTCTTTGGGCAATCGATCGAGCAGCGCGTCGAGACCGAGCATGCGAGAGACTTCGCGGATGCGCGCTTCGATCTCCGACTTCGGCGTGCCGCGGAGCTCGAGGCCGAACGCGAGGTTCTTGCGAACGGTGAGGTGCGGGTAGAGCGCGTAGCTCTGGAAGACCATCGCGACGTCGCGCTCGCGCGGTGGGAGCTTGGTGACGTCGCGGCCGGCGAGATGCGATCGAGCCGCTGTCGATCGTCTCGAGACCCGCGATCGATCGAAGGAGCGTGCTCTTGCCGCAGCCGCTCGATCCGACGAGCACCGCGAAGCCGCCTTCGGGGACGACGAGGTCGACGCCGCGGAGCACTTGGGTTTTGCCGAACGCCTTGTGCACGCCGCGCGCGTGGCAGCGGATGGGTTTTTCCGACGTCGACGCGGCGCTGGCGACCGCTTCCGTCGTGCGGCTCGCGCGCTTCGATTCTTGCTCGCTGGGCCGCTGCATGGCGGCGCGTAACGTATATGACTCTTAGGCGGCGCGCACCTTCAGTCGCGCGACGCTGCACGCAGCGATCACGCGCGCGGCGGCCTCGTGCATCACGAGCCTTCGCGCGCGCGCGCCCATCGCGGCGACCTCGTTTCTTTCGCGCATCGACGCGAGGAGCGCGCCGACTTCGGACGCGTCGCACGCGTGGCCCGCGCCGCCCGCGGTGACGAAGTCCTCGTTCAGCTTTTCGTTTCCGGGAATGGCGCCCACCACGATCATGGGGCGGCCTGCGGTGAGCGTTTCCGACACCGTCAGGCCGCCCGCTTTTCCGACCACGACGTGTGACTCCGCGACCCGCGCGGGCATGTCACGTTCGAAGCCGATGACTCGTGCGTGCAAGTTGCACGAACTGACGTCCTCTTGGACGCGCGCGCGCAATTCTTCTGACGCGCCACAGACGATCGTGAGCGCGATGTTCGGAAACGCGGCGATCGATTTCACGATCGCGCGGAGCGGTCCGACGCCGAACCCGCCGCTCGTCACGAGCACGCGGAGCGGCTCGCCGGGCGCGGGATTCGAAACCGGCGCGATGCGCTCGAACGCGGGGCGCACGGGAATTCCCGTACGCACGATGCGCTCGCGGGACACGCCGTGCGTCTCGAGCTCCCAAGTCGGGAGCGCGCCCGCCGTGCAGAAGACGTCGATGCCGCGCTCGGCCCACACGGCGTGCGCGGTGTAATCCGTCACGACGCCGGCGACCGGAACGTCGAGCAGACCTTTGCGACGCGCGCGCCCGAGCACGACGAGCGGAATGTGATGCGTTGCGACGATCGCGCGCGGCGCGATGCGATCGACTTCGCGGAGGAGCTTTCGAAAGAGCACGCGATCGATCGTGAGACGCACCGGCTCGATCACGCCGCCGCGCGAGTTCGATCCGTAATACGCACGCGCATAGAAATTCGGTGCGCGCGCCGTCGTGTTGAGATGCCACGCTTGGTACGCGTCGCCGAACGCGCGCGGTCCGAGCGAGAACAGATCGAGCGCCTCAGCCGAGAGGCCAGCGGCGCGAGCGGTCTCGCACACGGCGAGCGCCGCGGCTTTGTGACCGCCGCCCACGGGTGTGTACACGGTGAGGATGTCCGTCATGCGAACAGGGATTGCAAAGCGCGATCCCGACCGTTTGTAGAATGCATGCATCCCGCATCGCACATGCGACGCGCGCGCAAACCCGCGGAGACACTGTTGCGACGTGTGCTTCGCAGCGCCGTGTCACGCGCGTGTCATGAACGGCGTAGTCATTTCAGCGCGTAGCGAAGTCGACGAGCGCGAAGAGAAGAACGAAGCCGAGCAAGCTCAGCATGAGCACGACGATCACGTCGAGGAGACCGCGGCGTCTCGTGCGGTGGACGGTGGCGGTCTCGCCGCCTTCGATGATTGCATTCTGCACGTTTTGCAATTGGCGTTTGCCGTCGCGGGCGGCGCGAAGCAAGAGGAGCGTCTCGAGGAGCGAACCGAGCGCGAGACCGACGAACGCGATGAGGCGACCGCGCTTCTTGCGCGCGGCGAGCACGGCGCGTTTTTCGACGAAGCCGTCGAGCGCGACGAAGCGCGGGAACGCGCGCGCCGATTGGCCCGCGAGCCACGTCTCGCATGGGCCGCCCGTTCCGATCCAAATCGGAAACGCGCGCGTCGCGCCGGTCATCGCCTCCGCGCCGTCGGCGACGCCCGACACGACGATGAAGTCGAGCCCCGGCGTTCGGATGTCGAGCGACACGTTCGCGTGCGGAGGCTCGCCGGTGAGCTCGACGGTCTGCGCGGTGGCGCGTCCGTGATCGTCGTCGACCTCGATGTACGCGAGCGTGCGCGCGCCGCCCGATGCGATTGCGATTTGCACGGTGCCCGCGTCCGCGTAGACGGGCGCGGTGAGGTGCATCGCACCGGGCATGACCGGAAGTGCGCCGTACCACTCGCCGACGTGCTCCTCCGAGTCCTTCGCGTGAAGCGTGACGCCGGCGGTGAGGCCGCGAGCCGTGAGCTCGATGAAGCCGACGTGCGGGCAGAGGACGTCGCGTCGTACTTGAAACGGCGCGGCGATCTCGATGCCCATGTCGGGCGTCGCGTCGACGCTCCAAGACAGAGCCGACGTCTGCCCGTAAATCCACACGCGACCCGGCTGGCCCGGCGCGAGCGCGCCGCCGAGCACGGCGACGCTCATCTTCACGGCGCCTTCGATGCGCGACGGCCGCACCTTCACGTCGGGCGCGATGATCGGCGCGAGCGGATCCTTCGGCCACGTCGCCACCCCGCGCGCGAGCACGGCGTTCGTGGATGCGTCGCGCACGTCGAGCTCGACGCGATCGCCGGTCGCGAGATCGGGCACGCCGAATGGGAGCTCCGCGACGCCGTCGAGGTTCGTCGCCGTGTCGATCACGCGCTCCACGCCGCGCGCCCGAATGCGCGCGACGACGCGTGCCGAAATCGCCGTGCGCGTTCGCCCGTCGTCCTCTTGCGTCTTCAGTTGCCACGCCGCGCGCCCGCCGCCTCGCGGGAGCGGCGCGCCGACGACGATGGCCGCGCGCAGCGCTTCGCTCGCCCCGAATCGAAGACCGATCGCGACGGTCGCGATCGACATCACCGCGACGACCAAAATCGAGATGCGGGGATTCATGGCCACTCGAGGTCGACGTTCGCGTGCGGCGCGTCCCACGCGACTTCCGCGTGCGGTTGCGCGCCGAGCGCGCCGCCCTCGAGCGCGATCGTTCGCACGTTCGTCGCGGCGTGCACGACGACGCGCCCGCCGACTTGCTCCACGTCGACGAACGCATCGGCGTTCGGCGATGCGCGCACGATGCGAACGCCGTACGCGCGATCATCCTCGGCGCGCACCGAACGAAACGTGACGCGCGCGGGATGCACGGGGACCTGCGCGCTCGCCGCGCGAAGGGTGACGCGCTCGATGTAGTCGGCGACGAGCAAACCCTCGTGACCGCGCCCGCTCGGCCGATCGTATTGCACCGCGTAGCTGCGCTGGCGGAGGGCCGCCGCGAGCTCGTCGCTCTCGCGCACGTTGGACGTGCGATCGGCGTCGCCGTGGATCAACCAAATCGGGACGTGGCGCGCGTTGTCGATGACGTCGATCGGATTCACGCGGTGCGCCGCTTCGGGCGTCGGAAGGATCGATCGCACGTACGACGAAATGTCGAAGCGCGCGTCGCCGAAATAGCTCGCGATGAACGCGAAGCGATCCGGCCGGTGCAATCCGATGGTGCACGCGCCTTGTCCGCCCATCGACGCGCCCCAAATCGACACGCGCCGCGGATCGATCGCGACCGCGCGCGACACGGCGTCGATCGCGCGCATCACTTCGTCTTCGGGCGCTTTCGTGTAGAGCGAATTGCCGAGACCGCTCGGCATCACGAGGACGACGTCGTTCGCGCGCGCCGCGGCGAGGAGCTCGGTATACGCCGCGTACGTCCACGCGTCGCCGTTCCACGGATGAACGCCCACGAGGAGCGCGGCCGGTTTCGTCGCGTCGTGACCGGGTGGAACGTAGACGACGGCGCGTCCACCGCCGCGCGCGCCTTCGGGGCTCGCGAAATCGATCGTTGTGGTTCCATCGCGCGCATCGACGAGGTTGCCCGCGCGAATGGCATCGCCGCACGCGACGCGCTTCTCGTATTCGCTCACCGTGATCTCGATTTCGATCGTGTGAGGCTGCGCGCGCGGCGCGACGCGCACGACGAACGGACCTTTCGGCGGCGCGTAGCGCGTTCCGTCGATCGTCACCGCGCCGCGCCCGCCGCACACGGGAACCTCCACGCCCGCACGATCGCCCGGCGCGCTCGCGCGAATCGTCACCGCGCCGGGCTCGAGCAACGCGTGCGAGAGCGCGCTCCACGCGACGCGATGCGCGTTCACTTCCACGTCGGCGATCTCGCCACCACGCACGACGGCGTGGAGCGCGAGCGCCGCAGCGAAGACTTGGATCATCGCGAAAGATGATAGCCTCGCCCGCGATTTGAAGAAGCTGAAGCTAGAGTGGCCGAGCGGCTCCACGCTCTTCTATCTCGCCGTCGCGATCTTCGCGAGCGCACCCGCGTGGATCGTCCGCCATCCGCCGCTTCAGGACTTGCCGTTTCACATCTCGACGATTCGCGTCATCCACGACTTCAACGATCCCGCGCTCCACTTCGCCGACGACTACGACCTCAACATTTTCCACACGGCGTACGTCGGTTACTACCTCGTAGGATCGCTCTTCGCGTATTTCCTCGGCGCGTACAAAGCGAACATCGTCTTGATGTCTCTTTATCTCGGCGGCACGCCGCTCGCGCTCCGCGAGCTTCTCAAAGCGCTGAAGAAAGACGAGAGGCTCTGCCTCTTCGCGGTGCCGCTCGGCGTGAACGTCATGTTCATGTACGGGCTCTTGCCGTTCGTGATCGGTTTTCCGCTCATGTTCTTGGCGATGGCGTTTCTCGTGCGCGACATCGAGCGGCCCACGCGCAATACGGGCATATGGCTCGGCGTGCTCGGCGTCGCCACGTTCTTCGCGCACGTGCTGCCATTCGGTTTGTTCGGTGTCGCGTACATTGCAATGTTTCCGTGGACGCGCCCGTCGAAGTGGATTCGCGCGGCGATACCGGCAATCCCGTCCGTGCTGTTGACGTTTTGGTGGATGAGGGGCTCCGCGGGAAAAGCTGCAGGCGGTCGCGGCATGGCGGATCTCTTCTTGTCGCCGCCGCTCGATGCGTCGTTTTCCCAAATCCTCCAGTGGTCGACGAACATCTTCTCCGATCAGAGCGACGAGAAGTGGCTTCTCCTGCAAGTCGTCGCCGCGATCGTCGCGATCGGCCTTTCGCAGGGCGAACGCGACACGTCGAGCCCGCTCTCTCGCCGCTTCTGGATTCTCACGGTCGTGTGCATCGCCGGCTTCGTCGGCCTCTCCGATCACCTCGGCGACGTGTGGCTCCTCGCACAACGTTTCCCGGTGCCGGGCCTCTTGTGCGCCATTCCGCTCTTGCGCATCCCGCGCGATCCCATGCGCGGCGCGCTCGCGACGGGCGCGATTCTTTATGTCTGTTACGGCAGCGTGATCAACACGTGCAAACACTTCATCAAGTTCGAGCTCGAAGAGGTCGGCGACTTCGACGAGGCGATTGCATCGATCGAACCAGGCAAGAAGGTTTGCGGGCTCATTTACGACAAGGGATCATCGGTCGTTCCGCATCAACCGTTTTTGCATTTCGTGTCGTATGTCCAAGCCGAGAAGGGCGGGCTCGTGATGTTCTCTTATGCGGGATTTCCGCATTGGCCCTTTTCATACAAGCCGGGTCACTTTCCGCCGCCGGGGCGCCCCGCGCGTTTGCGTTGGGAATGGACGCCCGAGCAAACGCCGTTTCGCGAGATCTATCCTTATTACGATTACGTCCTCGAGCGCGGGTCGGGCTTTCGTCCGCCGGGCGGTTATCACGTCGTGAGCCAGCACGATCGCTGGCGCGTGTGGAAGAGGGATTGACGTGCGCGTCGTCGTGACGGGCGGCGCGGGCTACATCGGCTCGCACATGACGGCGCTTTTGATCGAGCGCGGGCATGAAGCGATCGTCGTCGATGATTTCTCCGGCGGACATCGCGACGCCGTCGCGGCGGGCGCGACGCTCGTGGAAGCGCGCGTCAGCGATTCGAAGATGAAGGACGCGTGCAAAGGCGCGGACGCGGTCGTCCACTTCGCGGGCGTGATCCAAGTCGGCGAGTCGGTCACGCATCCGCAGAAGTACTGGGAGGGAAATCTCGTCCAGAGCCTTGCCGCGCTCGACGCGGCGATCGCCGCGAAGGTTCCCGCGTTCGTGTTCTCGTCGACGGCCGCCGTGTATGGAACGCCCGACGCCGTCCCCATCGTCGAAGATCATCCGAAGCGTCCGATCAATCCATATGGCGCATCGAAGCTCGCGTTCGAGAACGCGCTCGCCGACCACGGACGCGCATATGGGATCGCGTGGGCCGCGCTGCGCTACTTCAACGCGGCGGGCGCGTTCGGTGGACTGCGCGAGCGCCACGATCCGGAGACGCATTTGATTCCGCTCGCCGTGGCGGCAGCGAAACGCCTGGGTCCTCCGCTGAAATTGTTCGGAACCGATTGGCCAACGCCCGACGGGACGTGCATTCGCGATTACGTCCACGTCCGCGATCTCGCGCTCGCGCATCTCGCCGCGCTCGATCATCTGCGCGCGGGCGGCGCGTCCGATGCGTTCAACATCGGCACGGGCCGAGGCGCGTCGGTGCGCGAGGTGATCGCGGCGGTGGAAGCGGCGACGGGCGCGAAGGTTCCGGTGATCGAATCGCCGCGGCGCGAAGGCGATCCCGCGTCGCTCGTCGCGTCGGTCGACAAGGCGTCGCGCGTGCTCGGATGGAAAGCGCAAGCGTCCTTGGCCGAGATCGCGTCGTCGGTCGCGTCCTTGGGCGCGTGATATCGTCCGGCGCGAATGGCCCGGCCCACGCTCAGCCTCGTCCTCCCCGTGTTCAACGAGGAGGCGGTGATCGATGAGCTCCACGCGCAGCTCCAAACGTTCTTGAAGGAGCTCGACGTCGCGACCGAGGTCATCTTCGTCGACGACGGCTCGCGCGACGCGACGTTCACGAAGCTCGAGGCGCTCGTGAAAGAGGACAAGCGCTATTCGATCCTCTCGTTCTCGCGAAACTTCGGGCACCAAACCGCGATCACCGCGGGCGTCGATCACGCGCGCGGCGAAGCGGTCGTCGTCATGGATGCGGATCTCCAAGACCCGCCGCAAGTCGTCGTCGCGATGATGGAGAAGTGGCGCGAGGGCTACGACGTCGTCTACGGCAAACGAAAGTCGCGCGCGGGCGAGACGTTCTTCAAAAAACTCACCGCGAAAATCTTCTATCGCCTCTTCGCCGCGATGATCCCGATCGAAGTCCCGCTCGACACGGGCGACTTCCGCTTGATGAGCCGCCGCGTCGTCCTCACGCTGCGCGCTCTCCGCGAGACGCACCGCTTCGTGCGCGGCATGGTCTCGTGGGTCGGCTTCAAGCAAACGGCGGTGCTCTACGATCGCCCCGGCCGCTTCGCCGGCGAAACGAAATATCCGCTCCGCAAAATGGTGCGCTTCGCGATCGACGGCATCACGTCGTTCAGCGTCTTGCCGCTGCGCTTCTCGACGTACTTCGGCGTGCTCATGAGCGTGCTGAGCGTTTGTTATGCGATTTGGGCGTGCATCGTTCACTTCGTGCTGAAGGGCACGGTCCCCGGTTGGACGGCGACGGTCGTCTTGATTGCGCTCCTCGCGTCGGTGCAACTCTTGATGATCGGAATCCTCGGCGAGTACGTCGGGCGGATTTACGAAGAGGTGAAGAAGCGCCCGCTCTACGTGGTGAAGGAGCGCATCAATCTGGAGAAGGACAGCGACGAGTAGCCTTGTAACCGTGGCGCGCAGGGCCTAGATCATCTGCGGATGTCCGCGCAGGCCTCGCCCTCCTCCAACGCGCTCGCGTCGAGCTTCGTGCGCTCGCGGCTCGCGTCGCTGCTCGCGGTCGTGCCGCTGAGCGTGTGGGCGTTCATCCACGTGTGGAACAACCTGAGCGCGTACGACGGCGCGGAGGCGTGGGAAAAATCCGTCACCACGTACGCGCATCCGTTCGCGCAGCTCGCGACCGCAATCGTCGTGCTCTTGCCGCTCATGCTCCACGTCGCGTGGGGCTTCGGGCGCCTGCTCACCACGCGGCCGAACAACTTGCATTATACAACCTTCGCGAACCTGAAATACCTGCTCCAGAGGCTCGCGGCCGTCGGCGTGCTCCTCTTTCTCGGCGCGCACATGTGGCTCGCGATGCTTCAGCCGCGGCTCATGCGCGGACACCCCGAGCCGTTCGCCGACATCGCGCACGAGATGCGAACACACATGCCGACGCTCGTCGTCTATCTGCTCGGCACGCTCGGCGTCGCGTATCACCTCGGCAACGGCCTCGCGACCTTCGCGATGAGCTGGGGCATCGTCTCGAGCCGTCGCGGCATGCGCCACGCCGACGTGCTCGCGTGGGTTTCGTTCGTTACGCTTCTCGTGATGAGTTGGGCGGTGATTTATGCACTCTACCGATCCGGCTGACACGAACGACGTCCTCGAATGGCACCGCGTCGACGCGGCGGTCTTGGGATCGCTCGCGCTCGGCGCGGTGATCCTCCTCATGGGCCCCATCTGCGGCGCGATCGCGTTCATCGTGTTCAAGCATCGCCTCTCTTATGAGGTCTCGTTCGCGATCGTCGGCGGCGTGTGCGTCGTGGTCGGTCCGTTCTACGCCATCTTGCGAATGGCCAAGTCGCTTCGCGAGGACGCGTCGCTCGCGGCGCGCACGGACGGCGTGATCTTCGAGCGCAACGGCAAGTCGATGCACATGAAATGGGACGACATCGAGCGCGTCGACTTCGAGCCGCCGCAGACGCTCATCTTCCGGTTTCGTCGCGGCGAAGAGCCGTTCGTTCTGCACGAGCGCTTCGCGACGATCGAAACCACCGAGCTCGGCAAGCGGCTCGAAGAGCTCCGGCGAAAGGCGTCGTTCGGTTTGCTGACGGAGGCATCGTGATGCGCATTCGATCGATCGAAGGCAATCGTCAGCGTCTCGACGGCGGCGCGATGTACGGAAATTGTCCGCGCGACGTGTGGCAGCGATGGTCGCCGCCCGATGCGCACAACCGCATCACGCTCGCGTGTCGCGCGCTGCTCGTCGAGATGGACGGCGCGCGTGTGCTCCTCGAGGCGGGCATCGGCGCGTTCTTCGATCCGAAGATGCGCGATCGGTTCGGCGTCGAGCCGGCGGAGCACGTGCTGCTTCAATCGCTCGAAGCGGCAGGCGTGAAGCACGAAGACATCGACGTCGTCGTGCTCTCGCATTTGCATTTCGATCACGCGGGCGGCGTTCTCACGGCATGGCGCGAAGGCGAGGAGTGCGAGCTCCTTTTTCCGCGCGCGAAATTCGTCGTGTCGCGCACGGCGTTCGAGCGCGCGACGCACGCGCACGATCGCGACCGCGCGTCGTTCATTCCGAAGCTCGCGGACAAGCTCGTCGCGACGGGGCGCCTCGTGCTCGTCGATGGCGAGCGCACAGCAGCGCTCCCCGATGCGTTCTCGTTCACGTTCTCCGAAGGGCACACGCCGGGCTTGATGCTGACGACGGTGAAGACGCCGCGCGGTCCGATCACGTTCCCGTCCGATTTGATCCCGGGCGCGCCGTGGGTGCACGTCCCGATCACGATGGGCTACGACCGCTTCCCGGAAAAATTGATCGACGAGAAACGCGCGATGCTCGAGCGCGTCGTCGCCGAAAATGGAACGCTCCTCTTCACGCACGATCCGTCCGTCGCGGCCGCGCACGTCCAGCACGAAGGCGGCCGCTACTCGGCACACGACCCCGTGCCCGTCCTCGACTGGATCCAGTAGACTGCGCCGCATGCGGTCGTTCGTTTTCGCCTTTGCGCTCGTGGCTTGTGAGCCGCCCCAGACGCAAACGATCACGTCCGCACCGACACCGGTGACCGCGCACGGTGAAGCGTGTCGCGATGACATTCCCGATTGCGTCGCCGTGTGCGCGCTCCGCGAAACGCACCGCACCGAGTTCATCGATTTCTACGAGCGAAGATGCGCCGCGGTGATCCTCGGAAAAAATCCGGACAAGGTCGAGCAGCTCCAAGCGACCCCGTACGTCCCGCCGACGGGTGACGCCGGCGAAAGCTTTCCGCCCGATCAACGCGGCTCGCTCAGCTTGCAAGCGCCAGCGACGCCGTTCGATCCGAACGCGGTCACGCGCACCGGTGGAGCGGAGCCCGCCGAGTGCAAAGCCGCGCGCATGCTGCGTGCGCAAAAACGCGATCGCGAGGCCGACATGCTGAGCGCGCTGTGCATCGCGAAGGGCGGCGACGCGGGGTCGTGATTCCGGCGAAGTACAAGAAGTGGATCGTCCTCGTCGTGCCCGCGGTCGCGGCGTGCGAGCTCCTTCTCCATTTCAAACAAGTGAACGCCGCACCGACCGACGACGATTGGGCGCGCGCGAAGACCGAAGTCGAGAAGCGCGCGAAGCCCGAAGACCTCGTCGCGTTTGCGCCGCAGTGGGTCGACCCGATCGGCCGCGAGCACCTCGGGAGCGCGATCGCGACGTTCGAGCGTGAAGCGTATCCCGACGTGTCGCGTTTCCCGCGCGCGATCGAGGTCGCGGTGCGCGGCGAGCACCTCACAGCATCTCGCGGGATGGACGCAAGCCGACCGCGCGAGCTTCGGTGCGCTCACCGTGACGACGTGGACGAACCCCACGCCGATCACGCTCAAAGACGACTTGCTCAACCACGTCGGAAAACCCGACATGCACGTCACATACGCCGACGGACAAACCTCGCGCGATTGCGCGTTCGGTCGCTTCGGCGTGCAAACGGGAGGTCTCGGCTTCGGCCCGGCGGTTCCGTCGGCGCGTTATCAATGTCCGGGCCCCGCGTTCGCGGGCTTGAGCGTGCTCGCCGATCTCGACTACCGGCCGCGCCGGTGTCTTTACGCGCCCGCGCAAGGTCCGAACACGCTCGTGCGGATCAAGTTCGATTCGATCGCGTTCGGCCGCGTGCTGCACGGGCACCACGGTCTCTACGTCGAGGCCGAGCGCGATCAAAAAGGCGCGCCCGTCACGATCGCGTTCACCTCGGGGAGCTCTTCGATCGGCAAGCTCGTTCACCGCGACGGCGAAGGATGGAAAAACTTCGAGCTCGACACGAGCGAGCTCGACGGAAAAACCGCGGAGCTCGTAGCCGAGATCACGTCGAGCTCTCGCGATCGCCGCATGTACTGCTTCGAAGCAGACACGCGATGAAACCGTGGCTCGCTCTGCCGCTAGCGTTGTTGGCTTGCGACAGCGCGCCGCCTGCGTCGCCGGTTCCGATCGCGTCGTGCGATCTCACGCTTTGGTACAAACCGGCGAGCGATCTCTCGCACGTCGAAGTCGTCACGAGCTGGGAGAATTGGCAAACCGGTTTGCACGTGCTCGACGCGGAAGACGGCGGTTGGCGCGCGACGCGCGTGACACCTCCGCCGGGCGAAGAGGAGTACGCGTTCATCGACGACGGCATATGGGTCGCCGATCCATTCGTCCCGACGACCGCATTCCACGACGGCATCGACGTGTCGCTCCTCTTCGAGCAGGACTGCTCGATGCCATCGCTCGCGGTCACGTCACCGAGCACGTTGCAATTCACCGAAGCGAGCGATCGCGCTGCGATCGATCCATCGAGCGTGAAGGTCTCCGGCGATCTCACGCCGACGATCACGACCGATCCGAAGGGCGTGATCACGTTGGGCCTCGATGCGATTCCGCCCGGAAAACACGTGCTCTCCGTGATCGCGAGCGACGTGCGCGGGCGACAGGCGAACACGGCGCGCGTCACCGTATGGGGCGAAGAGCGCGCGTGGAATTGGAACGACGCGGTCATCTATCAAGTCGTCGTCGATCGTTATCGAAGCACGCAAGGCGCGCTCTCGGCGCCGACGCCGGTGACGGCGTTCGCGGGAGGAACCGTCGCGGGCCTCACGCAAACGCTCGATGCGCTCGCGTCGCGCGGCTTCAACGCGCTCTGGCTCTCGCCGCTCTACGAAAATCCCGAGGGCTCGTTTCTCGGAACCGACGGACGTCCGTACACCGGCTATCACGGTTACTGGCCCAAGGCGTCGCGCACGATCGATCTGCGATTCGGAACCGAAGCAGACGTCGACGCGCTCATCGCCGCCGCGCACGCGCGTGACATGCGCGTCATCTTCGACGTCGTTCCGCATCACGTGCATCAAGAGCATCCGTACGTCGTCGCGCATGGCGGGAGCGATTGGTTCACCGATTGGCAAGAGGACTGCGTGTGCGGCGTCGGCTCGTGCGATTGGGGCAATCACATCGAAGACTGTTGGTTCGCGACGTATCTCCCGAGCTTCGATTGGCACACGCAAGACGTCGCCGACACGATCACCTCTGACGTCGCGTGGTGGATCGATCGTTTCGACGCGGACGGGCTTCGCATCGACGCGGTGCCCATGATGCCGCGCGCCGCGAATCGTCGCATCGCCGACATCGTCCGGCGCAGCTTCGATCACCCGGGCTCGAAGACCTATTTGCTCGGCGAGAACTTCGTCGGCCCCGGCGCATACGATTTGCTGCGCTACGAGCTCGGCCCCTTCGGCCTCGATGGCGAATTCGATTTTCCGATGATGTGGACGTTGCGCTCGGTCGTCGCGGCCGAGACGGGCGCGATGGGCGACATCGACGCGACGGAAAAAGCCGCCGAAGCATCGTGGGCGGGCTCGGGCGCGATCATGTCGCGCATCATCGGCAACCACGACGTGACGCGCTTCTCTTCGGTGAGCGCGGGCGACGCGGACGGCGACGGATGGACGGCCGCGGTGCAGTCGACGGATCCGCTCGTCTATGCGAAGCAGCGCATGGCGCTCGCGATCGCGTACACGCTGCCCGGCGCGGTCGTCGTTTATTACGGAGACGAAATCGGTTTGGCCGGGCGGCAGATCCGGATTCGCGCCGCGTGCTCCCGGACGACGCGGCGCTCTCCGCGGATCAAATCGCGACGCGCGATTTCGTGACGAAGCTCGGCAAAGTGCGTGCGTGCTCGGACGCGCTCAGGCGCGGAACGTATCGCGCGCTCGTCGCGGACGCCGAGGCGTTCGCGTATGCGCGCGAGGACAACGGCGACGCAGCGATCGCCATCGTCACGCGCAACGCTACCGCGCCCATCGCCTTGCCGATGCAGGGACTGACGAAAGGCGCATGGGTCGACGCGCTCGGAAGCGGGATCGCGTTCGACGCGTCCTCGCCGACGATCACGATGCCGACGCACGCGGTCGCGATCTTCGTTCCCGCTTCGAGCGCGTGTCACCCGTGACGCACGACGAACCGTATGAGCGCGCACTTCGACTGGCGCAGAGTCCTCACGTCTCCCGTCGGAAGGTCATTGTGCTCTTGAAGCAATCGGTCGCGCAGGGTGATGCACGCGCTGAGTACGCGCTCGGCACCTGGTATTTGTACGGAATCGGCGTTCGTAAGAACTTGCAGCAAGCGCTGAAGCTCTTTGCACGAGCGGCAAGAAAGAACCATCCAGACGCAATCTTCAATCTCGCGAGATCGCTCGAGACAGGAGAAGGACGGAAGAAAGACTTACGTCGCGCGTATGCGCTCTATCGACTGGCGATGAAGCTCGGGGATGCGGATGCGCGTCTCGAAGTTGCAAGGTGCTTGAGCTTTGGCATCGGGACACGAAAAAACCGCCAAGCCGCGATGCGAGCGTACGAACGCGCGGCGAGAGACGGCAACGCGGAGGCGAAGCAGGTCGTCGAGTTTGCGAAAAGCACGCTGAACGTCAGCGGGCCCACAGCGCGGCCAGCGCGATCTCGATCGCGTCGAACGGCTCTGCGCGCACCACAGCCTCGTCGCGCCAAACTTTCATGACGCGATAAGTGTCGCCATCGAGACGAAACACCTCGAGTGTCTTGGCGACAGGATCGATCAGCCACGCATGCGCGACGTTCTCTCGCGCATAGATCGTCATCTTGTCGCTTCGATCGATTGCTTCGGTGCTCGCCGAGAGCACTTCGCAGATCCAATCGGGCGCGAGCTCGATGAACGGGGCATCGGGAAGGGTCGGCATTCGCGCGCGCTTCCATCCTGCGATGTCGGGGACGACGACGTCCTTGTGCAGGTGCATCTCGGGCTCGTCGAGGATGATCCATCCGCCGGGCCCGCCACGACCGCGCTTGAACGGGTCGCCGAGTAGCTCGCCGAGCGAAGAGCTCGCTTGCGCGTGAAGCGTTGCGGGTCGCGGATGTGCGTGCAGCGTCCCGAAAGGATCTCGCCGACGACGTTCTTGGGGAGCGCCCGAAGATCGTCGTACGTCGCGTCTCGCTTCGGCAGGCTGTGCCACACAAGAAGTTTACGACACCGTGTCGGCTGCGGCGCCCTGAAAGCGTCACTCATCCCTGAGGTGTGTTGACAGCGAGCCGGCTCGCGACCAAGCTCCGCAGTCTCGTGCGCCGCAAATCGCTGCTCTTTCTTCTTCTGCCGTTCGTCCTCGTCGCCGCGTGCGGTGACGACCAAACGAAGCCTCCCGACTACGGGTATCCACCCGACGCGAACCTCTTCAACACGGGCGACGCGACCGGCGGCGGCGGATACGACTCGAGCGGCACGCAAGCGTTCGTGTGCCCGCCCGATCTCGAACGCTGCGCGCACGACTTCTCGTTGGCGTTCAACGGCGAGACGAGCGTCGAGATCCGCGGCGACTACGGCGGCGCGGCGACGTGGGTGAACGGCACGCCCATGACGCACCAGGGAAACGCGTGGGTCGCGACGGTCGATGTGCCTTTCCAAAAACCTGTACAATACAAGTATTTCGTCAACGGCACGACGTGGCAGCTCGATCCGAACGCGCCGACGACGACCGACGGCAACAACAACACGAACAACCTCCTCGCCGCGCTCACCTGCACGACGGTCATCTGCGACGCGCCGCCCGTTCCGCCGCCCGGCGTCTTCGATTGGCGATCGTCGGTGATGTACTTCGTCTTCGTCGATCGATTCTTCAACGCCAACTCGGGGAACGACTGCCACGTGAGCAACACGTCCACGTCGGGCAGCGCGTCGGGCAACTACGAAGGCGGCGATTGGGCGGGCGTGACGCAAAAGATCGACGCGGGTTACTTCGACGATCTCGGCGTCAACACGCTTTGGGTCACCGTTCCGATCAAGAACGCGGACACCGACGCGTACCCCGGCATCGGCGGCGACAACCACAACTACTCCGCGTACCACGGCTACTGGCCCTACGACTTGAACAGCTACGAGTCGTGCTTCGGCACGCTCGCGGAGCTTGCAAGCAGCTCGTCACCGAAGCGCACAAGCACTCGATCAAAGTGCTCTTCGATTTTGCGATGGTGCAAGTCACGATCGACAGCCCGCTCTACCAGAACAACCCGAGCTGGTTTTGGCCGAACTCGTACAATAACGGTGACTGCATCTGCGGGCAGAACTGCGATTGGAACGCGCAGGGCTATCGCTGTTGGTTCGCGAGCTACTTGCCGCACTGGAACTACACGGTGCAAGCCGCGCGCGACTACTCGGTGGGCGCCGCGATCAGCCTCGCGAAGAACACGGGCATCGACGGATACCGCCTCGACGCGATCAAGCAAGTCGACGGCAGCTGGCTCCTCGATCTGCGCACGCAGGTTCAATCGCAAATCGTTCCGCTGCAAACGCCGCAGCAGCGCTTCTACATGGTCGGCGAGACGTACGACTTCTACAACACGGCGTACATCGCTTCGTTCGTCGATCCATCGACGAAGCTCGACGGACAATTCGATTTCCCCGCGCGCCGCAACGTCGTCGACGCGATGCTCTTGAAGAAAGAGACGATGAACGACCTGGCGAATTTCTACGCAGGCAACGACTTCTATTACGGCACGAACGCCGTGATGAGCCCGTTCATCGGCAATCACGACTTGCCCCGCGCCGTTCACCTCGCGCAAGAACCGCCCGTCTTCAACGATCAAGCCGCGGATGGGAAGAACCTCGCGTGGTCGAATCAACCGACGCAGCCGACGGATCAAAAGACGTACGACAAGCTCGCGAACGCGTTCGCGGTGCTCCTCACGAATCAAGGCGCGCCGCTGATCTATTATGGCGACGAGTACGGCATGGCGGGCGCGGGCGATCCGGACAACAGGCGGTTCATGCAGTGGAGCGGCTACTCCGCGCCGCAACAGTACTTGCATGATCGAATCAAAGCGCTGACGTCGATTCGCAAGCAGCACGCCGCGCTCTACAAAGGCATCCGCACGACGCTCAGCGCGACGCAAGACACGTGGCTCTTCGTTCAAGAGACGGTGCAAGAGCAAGTGTGGGTCGGCATCAACCGCGGCGACAGCGACGCGCAAGTGAGCGGGCTCCCGAGCCAAGCGCTCAAGGAGCTCGTCACGAACACGAGCGCGACCGGACCGGGCGCCACGATCCCGGCGCGCCAAACGAGGATCTGGATCAAGCAGTGAGCATGAAGGCCAGCACGCTCGCGCCGTTCTTCGTCGTCACTGCGCTCTTTCACGCTGCGTCCGTCGCGTCGCGGTTCGATCTCGTCGCCGCGCAGATCCCCGCGTCGGTCCAAGCGGCGATTCTCTTCGCGCAGCTCCCGCTCCTCTTCGTCGAAGGCTACTTCGAAGGTCGCATCGACTACGGGCCCGGTGTCGGGCCGACTTGGATGCGCATCAAGTCGAAGCCGGTGAAGCTCTCGTTCACGTTCGCGTTCGTGTTCCTCGTCACGGTGGTCTTGCAGACGTGGCAGATCTCGCTCGGCCCGATCGATCCGACGCCGCCGAAAGAGTGGCCCGACGCGCAGCGCGCCATGTGGTTCGCGATGTTCACGGGCGGCATGTTCTTCGTGAACTATCTCGCGGCGGCGGGCACGGTGATCCCCGCGCTTCGCGCGATCACCGCGCCGCTTCGCAAGCTCCCCGCGATCGTCGCCGTCATGATCGCGAGCATCCTCGGCGTCGGCGTCGGTTACGGCGCGGTGCTCGCGTTCGGATCGCAGAAGATCGGCGACAAGATCAGCGCGGGCCAAGCGTTCTGGCAATCGCTGCAAGACAATCCGAAAATCGCGCTCCCGCTCGCGCTCGGCATGGTGTGGGTTCCGATCTTGTTCGGTCTCGTCATCGACAAGTTGAGCGTGCCAAAGGCACGCGAAACGACTCTTGCTGGGAAGCACGGCGAAGCCGTGCGTTCCCAATTCAAGAAAGACGAAGACTGATACGATTTGGAGCATGAGCTTCTTTCTTCGACTTCGCAGCATCGTCTCTTCCGTCATGGTCGCGTCTCCGCTCGTCGCGTGCGGCGGGCAAACGACGGACAACAACGGGCCGTGCAAGCTCTCGTCGGCGGGGTCGCCGCAGTCGTGCACGACGACGACGGGCGCGAACGTGTCGTGGCAAGCGACCGTGAGCGGCGATCCGACGACGTGCGGCATCGCGGACGACGGCGGAAGCACCTTCGGTGCGCCGTGCGACACGTTCTGTGGCGCGACCTTCGGAGGCACCTGTTCCGTCTCGGGCAGCACAGTGACGTGCGTCGAGCTGTGCGCGATTCCCGGGCGTCCGCACGCGGAGCTCGCGGTGGACGAAGCGCCGTCGCCGATCGGCGTCGGCGGATTCTTCGCGCACGCGGCGTGGTTCGAAGCGGCGTCAGTCGACGCGTTCGAGATTTTGGCGCGCGATCTCCGCGAGCACGGCGCGCCCGAGCGTCTCGTGCGTGGAGCGCGCGCGGCGCGTCGCGATGAAGAGCGCCACGCGGACATGGCGAGTGCGTTTGCGGAAAAACACGGCGCACACACATCGCGACCCGCGGCGCCGAAGCACGCGTCGCGCGATCTCGAAGCGATCGCGACCGAGAACGCCGTAGAAGGTTGCGTGAACGAGACGTTCTCGGCTGCGCTCGCGATGTGGCAAGCGGAGCGCGCGGCGCCGGAGCATCGCGCACACTTCGCGAAGATCGCGCGCGATGAAGCGAGGCACGCCGCGCTCGCCGCGCGCGTCGACGCGTGGATCATGCCGTGCCTCGACGACGCCGCGCGCGCTCGCGTCGAAGCGGCGCGCGCGGCGAAGTGGGACGCGCTCGAGCGCGCCGCGAGCTCCGGCTTAGTCGGGTTGCCGAGCACGCACGAGTCCCGCGCGCTCGCGCGTGCGCTGCGCAACGCGGTCTAGTACGCCGAGCACGCAACCCACCGCGATGCAAATCGGCGCGACGATCGGCGTCGCGATCGCGACGAGCACCGCGAGCGGACCGAGAACGAGCGACGCGCTCGAGATCAGCATGCCGGACACGACGCACGCGTGATCGTCGACGCCCGCGAGATGAAACACCGCGCGCGCCACGAGGAGCAGCGCCGCAACGACGAACCAGCGCGACGGCTTCATCGGTTCACCTTCCGGAGAAGAGGACCAAACGAGAGCGCGTCGAAGAGCACCGCATCGCCCACGCGGTTGCTCGCGAGGTAGCGGCGGCCGCTCGCGTCGTCGCGCGGCATGGCGGCGAAGTCGAGCGAGGTCACGAGCGCGTCGCGATACGCATCGTCGTCGAACGCCGTCGCGCCGAGCACGGCAAACCCGCTCGATCCCGCGCTCGCGTCGAGTAGCGGAACGATGGGCCCCGAGTCGATGTCGGGCCGCGCGCGTGCTGACGACGGCCACTCGCGCGCCCAACCGAAACCGAAGAAGGCGACGCCGAGCTCGCGCCGCGCGCGCGCGTATTGATCGCGCGCGAACGCGTCGTCGAAGAACAAGAGGTTCGCGGCGGTCATCCAAATCGTCGAGCCCTCCGGACCATCCTCGACGCGTCCGTCGCGCGTGTAGCTCGATACGAGGAGACCGGTCTTCGCGTCGAGGAGCATCGATTTCGCGCGGAGGACCCAGTCGCGCGCGAGCGCGCCGTGGTCGCCGCCACGCGCGTGATCGAACATCGTCATCGCGGCGAGCGCCGTCGTGTTGCAGAACGTCCAACACTGATCGGGATAGCTCTCCGCGGACAGCGTCGGGCTCCGGCGCATCGCACGCTCGATCGCGTTCTCGAGATCGAGCGCATCCGCGTCGAGATCGGCGCGCGGCGCGACGAGATCACGCGCGGCGATCATCATCAAGAGCTCCCCGTCGACGAACACGCTGCGCGCCTCGGGATCGACGAACGAGGCCTCGCGCCCATACGGCAAGAGAAACCGCCGCGGGTCCGAGATCTCGGTGCGCGTGCGATCGATGACGCGATCGATCGCGGCGAGCGACGCTTCGCGTTCGTCCTCGTGATCGATCGCGCGGTTCGCGAGGCCGAGGACGTCGAACGTGCGGGTCATGTAGTTCGATTCGCCGTTCATGTCTTCGGGCTGCTCGTCATGCGACGCGCGTACGGCGAGCGAGTGCGTGATGCGTTCACGCGCGACCGCATCGGATGGGTACAAGCGATGGAGATTCGGAATCCACGCGGCGGTCCCGAGCGCGAGCGCCGCGAGCGTTTTGGGCAGAATGTGCATGCCTCTTCGTACGCTCGGGCCACGCTATTCGAAGCCGCGATCCGCGTGAGCGGTTTGCTGCGCGCCGCGAGCGGTCGTGTACTCTCGACGAGTGGCGGCCGCAAAACGTGACGCTGGGGCGTGGGCGCTCTCGCGTCGCTATCGTCTCGCCCCCGATCCGAGCGAAGGCGCGCCGCGCGCGGGCGATCGACTCGAGCTCGCGTGGGATGGTCACCGCGTGCTCGCGTGTCGCGAAGGCGCCGAGGTCAGGCTCTTCTCCGATGGGCGCGAATGGACGAAGACGTTCGGGCCGATCGCCACGGCGCTGTCTCGCGTCGAGACGAAGCGCTTCGTGATCGATGGATTCGTCTGCGCGCTCGACGCGAGCGGACGCCCGTCGTTCGACGCGCTCCGCGAGTACGTGAAGAAGCCCGCGGGCATTCAGATCGTCTTCGCCGCGTGGGACGTCCTCTTGCGCGACACGGACGATCTCACCGCGCGCCCGCTGAGCGAGCGCGTCGCGATCCTCGCGGAGATCCTCGCGAAGGCGCGGGCCCCGCTCGTGCTCTCGCAGCCGCTCGAGGGCTCCGCGGTCGCTCTCCTCGAATTGCTCGAGGCGATGGGCGTGCGTGGTTTCGTCGCGCGCTCGCTCGACTCGAAATATCCGCCCGACGCGAGCGCGCCGTGGACATGCGTCGCGACGAAAGATCCGATCGCGTGGGACCGCAGCATTTCCGCGCCGCCCGCGATCACGAACGCGACGAAGGTCCTCTACCCGCGCGACGACATCACGAAGGCCGACATCGTCCGATACTACGACGACGTCCGCGCGCCGCTCCTCGCGCTCATGCGCGATCGCCCCGTCGTGTGTCAGCGGTGGCCGGACGGCATCGACGACTTCACTTGGTACCAACACCGCATGCCGCCGCGCGCGCCGGATTATTTGCGCGCGGTGTGGATCCCCGGATCCGATCGCAAAATGAATCGTCGCGTGATCATCGAGACGCGCGAGGGACTCCAGTGGATGGTCAACCAAGCCGCTCTGACGTTCCACGGATGGTCGAGCCGCGCCGCGTCGCTGCAATCGCCGGATTGGGTGATCCTCGATCTCGATCCGGGCGAGTCGACGAAATGGCCGACGGTGATCGACGTCGCGCTCGCGATTCGAAAGCTGCTCGAGATGCTCGAGCTCCCGAGCGTCGTGAAGACGAGCGGCCAAAAAGGAATTCACATTCTCGTTCCGATCGCGCCCGGTCACACGGCGGTGCAAGCGCAAGAAGTGGGCACGCGCATCGCGGGGCTCGTCGCGCGCCTTTATCCGAACGACGTCTCGCTCGAAGCGCAAAACGAAACGCGCAAAGGCCGCCTCTACCTCGATCACTTGCAGAACTACCAAGGCAAGAGCCTCGTTCTTCCGTATTCGCTTCGCGCGGTGAACGGCGCGCCTGTCTCGACGCCCATCGAATGGAGCGAAGTGACGAACGCGCTCAATCCCGGCGCGTTCACGATGCGCACGATGCGCGCGCGCCTCGACGCGAAGGGCGATCTCGCCGCGCCGCTCGTCGCCGGCACCGTGAAGCTCGCATCCGCGCTCGCACGTCTGAAGCAATAGGCGTATGACGCGCTCATGCCGAAAGCGTTCGACAAGTGGACCGTCTACCCGCATCGCCCGATCGAGAAGCTCGAGCCGAACATCTGGCGCGTCGAGGGCGACCTGCCGAGCGGCAACGGCACGCGCGTGATGACGATCGCGAAGAAGAAGAACGGCGAGCTCGTCATCCACAACGCGATCGCGCTCGAAGAAGATCAGATGAAGGAGATCGACGCGTTCGGCGAAGTGGCGATGATCATCGTGCCGAGCGGCTATCACCGTCTCGACGCGAAGGTCTTCAAAGAGCGTTATCCGAAGGCAAAGCTCGTCGCGCCCGAGGGCGCGCGGAAGAAAGTCGAACAAGTCGTGAAGGTCGACGGCGCCTACGAGGGAAAAATCGACGACACGATCACGCTCACGCATCTCGACGGGATGAAGAACGCCGAAGGCATCGTCGAGATCGACACGGACGGAAAAAAGACGATCGTGATGAACGATTGCGTGAACAACCTCCCGAAGCTCGGCGGCTTGTTCGGATTCCTGCTTGCGCCGACGGGCGTCACGGCAGTCCCGCGCATCACGCGTTGGTTCATGGTCAAAGACATGAAAGCGTTCCGCGCGAACCTCGAGAAGCTCGCCGAGACGAAGAACCTCGCGCGCGTGATCGTCTCGCACGGCAAGCCACTGACGGACGATCCGGGTGGCGTGTTGAAGACGGTCGCGGCGCGTCTCGGTTGAATGGGGAAATTCCCCCAGGACGCATGTGATCCACTCGGATCGCGTGTTGATGCGCTGGGTGATGGATCGGCGCTGAAAATAGGGCGATTCGCGCGGCACGCTCGCTGCATTGATCGCGTTCATGTCGAAAGCGAAAGCGATCATCATCGTGCTCGTCGCGTGGACGATCCTCGCGTGCGGTCCAGCTTCGGAGAACACGGGCAGCAGCGACGAAGAGCTCAGCGTCGGCGTCTACGTTTCGAAGGCGACGAGCGTCGCGAGCGCCGGTTACATCGGCGATTGGGAGCACGACTGGGGTTATGTCCTCGGGTACATGATGCCGGGTGCCCGCATCTACGCGCGCGTCGTGCGCGCTGACTCCGTCTACGGCCTCATCACGAATGGACACTACGGCGCATGGGACCACGGTCATCACTGTGGTTGGGTCTCGCTGAAGCACGTCAAAGGTCACGGCTTGCACTCGAGCGTCGGCGACATTGTCCGCCGCCGGACAACGACTTCAGCCTCGCGCCGCGATCGGGAGGACCCACCGGTTTTCGCAAAGGCAGCTTCATTGAATGCAATGGCTGCGTTCAACGCGCGCGCGTGCTGCCGACGTGCTCCGACTTCACCGTCTACGCGAACTACGATCCCGCGACGCACACGTTCCACGATCCGGATGGCGTCGAGGTCGCGAACCGCGGCACGATCGATGGCGGCGGCGCATACGATCAAGTGACGCAGGGCTACAGCGGATTCGGCACGCGCTTCGTGACGTCCGACAACGTCGCCGCCGAGATCAAAGACACGCGTCGTCAGTGCAACATCCACGGAGGCTGCACGGCGTTCGGGTTCATGCACGCCGACTGCATCGGAGGCGAGCAAGTGGGGAGCCCCGCGGGCCATGGACCGACTCCGCTTCCCACGCCGCCGAACACGTGCGGCATCGCCATGCCCGGACAAGGGATCGTCGTCGGAGATTCGATCGCCTCGTGCAACGCGCGATTCAAAGCGACGATGCAATCCGACGGAAATCTCGTGCTGCGCGACGAGCAACAAAACGCGCGCGCGATTTGGGCAACGGGAACGACGAGCGGATACGCCGCGGTGTTTCAAGCCGATGGCAACCTCGTCGTCTACGACGCGGGCCGTAACCCGCTCTGGGCATCGCACACGCAAGGCAAGGGCGGCGCGCGTCTCGCATTTCAAGACGACGGCAACGTCGTTCTCTACGACGCGAACGACAACGCGCTTTGGTCGACCGGAACGGAGGGACAATGAACACGCGCATCCTCGTCATCGCATCGCTCTTCGTGCTCGCGTGTGGTGGCGGCGGCGGCACACCCGGCGATCCGAACGCATCATGCGCGACGCCGAGCGTCGTCTTCACCGGGCTCGATGCGTACGACTCGATGACGGTCCAAGACGGTTTCGTCTACGTCGAGCTCCCCGGTCAGGGCGTGGAGCGTTGTCCCGTCGCGGGCTGCACGTTCCCGACGAGCGTCGTCGACAACCCCGCGTTCATCGCGTCGGCGATGGGCGATCAGGGCATCACGTACACGACGCAGATCGCAGCCGATGATGGAACCGTCAGCGGCGACATGCGGTCGATCGCAATGGACGGAACGGGCGATCAATCCGTCGCGAGCAGTCTTTCGTATCCCGCGTGGGTCGCCACGTCGGGGGCGCGCGTGTTTTGGGCACAGGACGCCTTCGCGTTCGACGACACTCCCGCGACGATCGAGTGCATCGGTTGCGGCGGCAACGCGGCGACGCCGTGGATCACCGGTCTCACCGGTGGAACGTACGGCATGACGACGGACCAGACGAACGTCTACGTGCTCGTCGACAACGCGACGCAAACGGCGCTCACGCTCCTTTCGTGTTCGCTCGATCAGCCGTGTTTCTCCGAGCCGCACGTCGTCCTCGATCAGCTCGATCCCACGACGACGATGGCGCAAATCGCGAGCGATGGATCGTCCGTGTACGTCGCGCGCGTCGGGCACGACGACATCGTGCGCGTCGATGCGTCGGGAAGCGTGACGACGGCGCTCTCCGCGACCGACGTCGTCACCGCGATCGCGATCGATCCGAAGACGCACGCGCTCTACTACGGCACATCGGGCGGTCTCGTCGGCTCGGCGACTTCGACGCTCGCGTGCACGACCGGTCCGATCGCCGGCCTCGCGCTCGACGATGCGAACGTCTACATGCTCACGGGCGCGAGCGGGTCGGACGTTCTGCGAATCGCGCGTTGATCTAGGGGTGCGATTCCATCGCGCGACGACGCTGGCGCGCCTGCACCTCGGGCGACTCGGCGACGGCCATGCCGACGAGGCGCAGGCCCTCGAGGAAGTGCTTGATGCCCATGCGCACGAGCTCGGGCGTCGCGCGTCGCCGACGTCGGGATAGCCGCGCCTCGTCTGGCTCGACCTTGCCCCAGTTCGCGAACAGGCGGCCCCAGTCGCTGTCGAGCGCGTGCTTGATGCGCGGCTTGCCGTAGACGCGGGTACCAGAACATGTCGTGGTAGGCGACGCTGGCCACGTAGGCCCAGGGCGCGAGCCAGGTCTTGAGCGACCACTCGACCGGCTTCTTGAGCGGGCCCCAGTAGATGCGGTGCTGGTTGCGCGAGGCGAAGGTCATCTTCTTGAACGGGCCGTCGAAGTGCCAGTTCTCGCTCGGCGGCGTCGACGTCGCCCACGATCTCGATGTCGCGCACGTCGCCGCAGCCGAGGCCCTGCTCGTGCGCCAGGCGGATGAACTTGCAGTCGCTCAGCGGGTCGAAGCCCATCAGCTTGGCGGCGACGGCGTCGATGGCCACCTGGTCGGCCGAGGCCAGGATGCACGTTCTTCACGTGCGGGATCATGCAGCGCGGGCCCGGGGCCGTCGCCGGCGAAGGTGCCGTCCATCACCGCGAAGACGCCGCGGTGGATCTTCTTCTGGATCATCAGCAGGTCGACCAGCGTCTCGTGGATGACCGGGTGGGTCCAGTGGCGGTGCTCGTTGAGCAGGCCGCCGAAGGCGTTCTTCATCGCGCCGGTGGTGGTGGTGAAGACGTGCGTCTTGACGGTCGGCAGGTGGATGATGTTCTCGCCGATGAAGCGCTTGGGGATCGAGAAGCCCTTCGGGTAGACCTCGTTGAGGCAGAGGAACTTCTTGCGTCAGGTCGCCGACGGCGTCGCGGACGTCGATCCACTCCTCGCCCTCGTAGAGGTGCACGTTGCGCAGGCCGTGCGCCTGGACGACGTCGATCTGCTTGTTCTCGCGCTCGCCGAGGTGGGCGTCGATGACCACGGTGCGGTTGTGGCAGGCGTGGATGAGGTCCTTCGTGTAGCCGTCCGCGAGCATGGCGCGGATGACGCCGTCGAGCTGCCAGGGCGTGGTCGAGGCGCCGGGATAGAAGAAGTGCCAGGAGATGTTGACCTTGAGGCCGGTGTCGGCGTCCTTGGCGATGACGTCCTGGTAGCCGGCCAGGTTCATCAGGCGGTGGTAGTCCTCGAGGACCGTCGCGGGCTTCGTGCGAACGATGGCAACTTTGGATTTCGGCATGACTTTACGGGCGTGCGTTTACCGCGATTTGGGTGTTAACGCCAATCCGCCGGTCGACCTATCGCTCACATCCCGCTGAGGATGCGCCACCGACCCTCCTCGCGCGTGAGGACGAGGCGCGACGTGTCCGTCGTGTGTTGCCACTTGCCGTCCGCGAGCTGGAACGACGCGCTGAAATGGATGTCGACGATGACCTCGTCGATCGTGCGCGAGATCATGTCGTAGCGAATCTCGTAACGGATCGCGATGGCGCTCCCGAACGTCTTGCGAACGAACGCGGCGAGCGTGTCGTACGTGACGTCGCCTTCGTGGTAGCGCCGTGATGCGAGCGCGATGATCGCGTTCGCGTCGCGCGCTTCCATCGCCGCGCGGTAGCGCTCGCACACCGCGATGACCTCGCGGTTGTCCGCCGTGTCGTCGATGTCGGTGTTCGGGATCTTCGGGGCTTGGGCGATGGGCGCGGGCGCGGCGCGTTGAACGGTCGTCTCGAGCGTGACGTGCGCGGGCTCGCTGGCACATCCGCACGCGAGCACGGCAACGACGGCGAAGCGAACCACGCGTCGATGGTACCCGTTTGCGTTACTCTCGGCGGCCATGGTCGACGTCGATACGCAGAGGCTCGAAGCGGCGGGCGCGCGGTTCGTCGCGTTCTTCAACGAGCTCGGGCGCACGTTCGTCGAGCGCGAAGAGCTCCTCGCGCAAGTCGCGCTCGCGCTTCTCTCGCGCGAGCACGTTCTCATGACGGGTCCTCCCGGCACGGCGAAGAGCGGCATCGCTTCGGCCGTGCTTCGTCGCGTGATCGACGAGCGCACCGGGCAGCCGAGCCTCTTCGCGCGTCAGTTCACCGAGAGCACCGTGCAGACGGACCTCGTCGGGCCGATCAACTTCAAGACGCTCATGGAGACCGGGCGAACCGAGCATTTCACCGACGAAGGCATGCTCGGCGCGGTGCACGCGTTCCTCGACGAGGTCTTCGATGGGCGCGACATGCTGCTTCGCTCGACGCTCAACGTCCTTCAAGAGCGCGAGCTCAAGCAAGGAACGAAGACGACGCGCGGCGCGATCGAGTGCGCGCTCATGACGACGAACCGTTACCTCGCCGAAGTCCTCGAGAGCTCGCGCGAGACGCTCCTCGCGTTCGTCGATCGCGTCGCGTTCGTGAGCTTCGTGCCCAAGGGCTTTGCGATGCCGTTGAATCTGTCGAACGTGCTGAAGAAGCAGGTCGGCGGGGCGGGCACGCCGCGTCTCACCGAGGCGCTCACGATTCAAGATCTCGACGCGCTCCAAGCAGCGACGGAATCGGTGTACGTGCCGGACGAAATTTGCGCTTCGCTCGCGACGCTCCTCGGCATGCTCGACGAAGAGCTCGGCGCGGCGGAGCGCGCGGACCCGCAGTTCCTCGCGACGCGGTACCTCTCGACCCGCACGGCGGTTCGATCGGGGCGACTCCTTCGCGCGGTGTGCGTATACGACAAATTGTTTTTCAATCCCGAGCGCACGCTCGACGTGACCGACGGCGATCTCAAGGCGCTGCGTCTTTCGATTCTGCTCGGCGGGCCCGTCGCGGATTCGCTCGGCGCGCTCCTCGATCGCGAGACCGATCCGCGCGAGCGACGGCAACTCTCGATCATCCGCTCGGAGCGAGAGATTTTCGATCGATGCATTGCGAAGCTTCCCGCGACGAAGGGCGTGTCGAAACGAAAGAGCGCCGCGAAGGCGAAAGCGAAGGACGGCGCGCCGAAGAGCGTGAAGGCGCCCGAGCCGACGGAGAAGCTCTCGACCGATGCGCTCGTGGAGCGCGCGCGCGACGCGGCGTCGTCGGGGGCGTCGCTCGAGGAGGTGCGTGCGGCGGTGGAGGAGCTCGCGGCGCGCGCGATGCGCGAAGGCGTGCGCGCGTCGTCGGGTCTGCACGACTCGGTAGGCACGACGATCGCATCGCTCGTCTCGATCGCGGACTCGATCGAAAAAGTTCCGGGGGACACGCTCTCGCTCGCGCGGTGGACGCGCGGCCGAGCGCTCTTCCTGCTCGATGAAGCGGTGTCGCTCATCGAGAGCGGGAGCGCGCTCGCGCGTCATCTCCTCTCCGATCCGGCGGGCATGGATGCCGTCGCGCCCGTCGCGATGGAGCGCGTCGAGCATCTCGAGAAGTTGCTCGCCCATCGAAAACAAATTCGCGCGCTCGGCGCGGTGGAAGACGACGCCGCCCACAGCGACGCGCTTTGGGTTCGCGCCGCGGCGCGCGCGGAGGACGAGGCTTGCGCGATCCTCGACGCGGGTTTTCGCAAAGACGCCGCGCTCGCGCTCGCGTCGCGCGGCGGCGACGACCTCGCGACGGTGCTCGGGCTGCTCGCCGGGCCCCTCGCGCAGCTCGACGCGATCGGCCAGCGCCTCCTCGCGCTCGGCGCGCCGGGTCAGGTGAAAGCGCGCGTCGTCGCGCCGCGCATTCTTCCGCTCGTGACGACCGCGCTCGAACGCGCGCACGCTCCGGACCGCGCGAAGCTCATCGAGCAAGTCGAGGCGGTGCTCGACGTTCTCGACGAGCACGATCTTCGAGGCGCGCTCGCTCCGCGCGACGTGCTGTCGGCGATCGCGCGCGTTCTCGTGCGCGCCGCGAAGGCGTCGGTGCTTCCGCCGATGGGCACGCTCGACCGCGACCATTATCGGAAGCTGCGTCTCTCCGCGCATCGCATGGCGGGCGCGTATACGCTGCTCGAGATGGCGATGCGAATCGCTCCGCAGCGCACGCTGCGCAGCACGGCCAATCCCGACGCGGCCGTCGTCGCGCTGCACGAGGTCGCGCGGAGCATTTCACCCGAGCTCGCGAAGGCCGTCGCCGAAATGGACCTCGAGCGGCTCGACGCGACGACGACATTCCTCGAGAAGTGGTTCGCGAAAGCGTCGGAGTCTGCGGAGGCCGAGAAGCGCCTCGAGAAGCTCGTCTCGTCGGGGTTCTTCGGCGTCGCGTTCGACGAGCAGGCGCTCTTGCGAACGGCGCTCGAAGCGCGCGTCGTCGCCGATGTGTTTCCCGATCGCGCACCCGACGTCGCGAAGGTGCGCGCGCGGCTCGACACGCTCCGCGACCAGGTGCACGCGCAGCTCGACGGCCTCGTGAAGCAACGCGCCGACGAGGCTTGGGCCGCGGTTCTCCAGCCGTGAAAAATCTCGACGAGCTCGCCGCGCGGATCGAACGCGTCGCGCTCGATCCCGATGAAGTGAGCGCTCCGCTCTCGCGCATCTTGCGACCGATCCTCGCGCGGCTCGGCGTCGAGCCGGAGCTCAAGACGGCGGGCATCGAGCGGCTCGTCACGCGTCTTCGCATGACGCACACGGGTGCGATCTTCGAGCACCGCGATCTCGCGGCCGCGCTCGCGGAAGCGGAGGCCGAGCTCGACTCGAACCTGTCGTCCGTCGAGCGCGCGTGCGTCGTCAACGAGCAGCCGATGGTCACGCAAGGCGCGTGGCTTCGCCGCATGTACGAGGTGATCGTGCGCGCGCGCCGCGCGATCGACGAATCCGATGAGAAGGCGCTCGGAGTCGTCGCGAGCCTGGAGCCCGCGCGGCTCCTTCCTCCGCTCGCGGTCGCCGCCGTCGACGAGAAGCACGACGCGGAAGGCGACGCGACCGCGCGAAGGCTCGTCGAGCTCGAGCTCGCGAGCGTCGACAAGCTCATCGAAGCCGCGGACGCGGAGAACGAGCTCCTCGGACGCCAGCGTCGATTGCTCGAAGGCGCGCGCCAAGCGCTTCTCGACGCGAGCGGCACGATGCCGCTCGACGAGCGCGGAACGTCGGAGCGACTCGAGTACCTCGCGCAACGCATCGCGCGCGTCGATCGACTCGAAGCCGCCGGGCTCTCGTCCGAAGCTTCGCTCACGCATCAACTTCGCCAAGCGCTCACGCGCGGCGAGCGCCAGCGCGCGTACGCCGCGCTCTGCGCGATCCAAACCACGGCTGCCGCGCGCGCCGACGAGCGCACGCTCGATCTCACGTCGCGCGCGCTCGACGCGATGTGCGGCCCTCGCGGACCGATAGCGCGCGCGGAGTCGCTCGATCGCAGCGCGCAGGAAATGTTCGGCGTCGACGTCCGCGCGCTCGTGAAGAAACAGTACGAAGACGCGCGCAAGCGGCACCGCACGAAATCCAGCAACGATCCCGTCGTGCGCGAGATCGTCCAACAGGCCGCGGGATACTTCACCCAGCCCGGCGCGGCTTCGCTCACGGCGGCGGCCGTCGCCGTCGATGGATGCTTCGAGGTCGGCGGCGCGCTCTTGCCGACGCGCGTCGTCGAGCACGAGACGATCATCCGCGCCGTTCGACATCCCACGCCGGATCTCGCGCTCCTTCCCGCCCTCGAAATCGAAGACGTGCAAGACGCCGTCATCGAAGATCCACGCACGTTGATCTTGGATCTCGCCGCGGGCCGCTTGCTCGCGCGCCGCTACATCGCGCACGAGGACGTGAAGAAAGAGACGATCGTGATGCGCGGAGAGATTCGCGCGTACGTGCTTGATGGCTCCGGATCGATGATCGGTCCACGCGCGCGCATGCGCGATGCGATCGTCGCGAGCGAGCTGCTCACGCTTCGTCGCAGGCTCACGCAGCACGCGCGTCTCGCGCGCGTCGCGCTCTTTTATCGGTACTTCACCGACGTCGTCGGGCCGCCCGTGCGCGTCGATGGCGTCGCGACGATCGACACCGCGATGACGGACGTGATCGGCACGATGCGCGCGGGTGGAACGAACATCCAAGCCGCGCTCGTCGCGACGATCCAGGACATCGCCGCCGCGACGCAAAAAGACGGCGATCTCGCGCAAGCGCAAATCGTCGTCGTGACCGACGGCATGGCCGAAGTCGACGAGCAAGCCGTGACGACCGCGCGCGAAACGCTCGGCAAGCTCCCCATCGGCCTCAGCGTGATCGCGCTCGGCGAGCAGAACGCCGCGCTCCGCGGCATCGTCGCGCGCCAACGCGGTCGAGGCGAACGCGCGTTCTATCACTTCATCTCGGACGCCACGCTCCAACGCATCGCGAACGGCGAGATCGATCCTGGCGGCGCGATCCATCCGCCGCCCGTCAACGAAGCGCGCGCGACGCCCGAGGCACTCGAAAAACAAATCGGCGAAATCGTCGAAGAGATCACCGCGCGAAAGAAGGCGCGCGAAGTGGAAGCGCTCGAGTCGCTCGACACGGACGACGCCGCAAGGCGCGAAGCAGGTCTCACGAAAGAAGATATGAGCGAAGCAGAGATCGCGCGAGCGCGCGCGCTCTATCGCGATCGCGCCGCGCTCGTTCGGCAATTCGATCGATGGTTTCCTCCACCCGTGGACGGCGCGACGCCATCGGCGATGCATGGCGATGCCGACGTCGAAGCGGTCACCGTCTTGCTCTCGACCGTCGCGGAGATGATCGGCGTCGTCGGCGGGAGCGATCTCGCGCGCATGGCAGACGCGATCGATTTGCTCGAGCGGCTTCTCCCCGACGCGCGTCTCACGCCCGCGCGCTACCAAGAGGTCCTCACGACGACCGCGCGCGATCTCGCCGCCCCTCTCGCCGCGGTGCGCGCTGCCGCCGGGCTCACGCGTCAACCCGCTAACGCACGCAACAATCCACCGCAAAAATAGGCCGATCCACCGCGGCACGCGTGTTGCTGGCCAAAGCCAAATCGAAAGCCATGAAACGCTCCACCGCTCTTCTCTTCGTCGTCGCGTGCGCATCCGATGCACCACCCGTTTGGAACGGCGCGCCCGCTTCGATTCACCTCGTTCAAGGCGAGACGCAGTCGATCGCGCTCGCGTTCACCGACGCGGACGGCGATCCAATCGCCGCGACGTTCGCCGCGAGCGCGCTCGAAACCGATCCGAGCGCGGACGGAAAGACGCTCGGCATCCACGCAGGGTTCGATGCGCCCGCGAGCGACGTCGTCAATGTGTCGCTCGACGATGGTCGCGGCGGCGCGGCGACGTACGCGATCGACGCGACGATCGATCCACTCGGGTGGAAGCCCGAGGTCCAGTGGTCGGGGAGCGCGGGTCCGATCGCGCGCGAGCATGGAACGTTCCTCATCGACGAAGCGTCGCGCACGGTGATGCTCATCGGCGGGAGCGGGTATCAACCGCAGGGCACCGCGCTCGCGGAATTTTGGAAGCTCGATCTCCAATCGGGGACGTGGACGAGCGTCACGCCGACGGGCGACGTGCCACCTGCGCTCGCGTCGTCGCGCGCGGTGCGCATGCCGCAGACGACGACCGCATACATGTTCGGCGGCTACACCGGCGACGGCACGATGGATACGGGCGATCTCTATCGCGTCGATTACGGCGGCGGGCAGCTTGCGTTCAAGAAGCTCGCGCAAGTGACGCCGCCGCCGCCGCGCGAGCTCCACGGTTTCGGCTTCGATCCGCAAACGCAGACGTTCGTCGTGTTCGGCGGCTTCAGCTATTCCGGCGGCGTCGCGATGAACGATACGTGGACAATGCAACTATCGGGCGACACCGCGACGTGGACGCAAATCCAAGGCGGGACTTCGCCGAAGGCGCGCTACGGATTTTTCTACGGCACCGACGAATCGAGCGGACGCTTCATCGTCTACAGCGGCGCGCAGAACCCGACGGCGAAAGACGCCATCAACGCAGCGCAAGACACGTGGGCGCTCGACATGCGCGCATCGCCGCCCGCATGGTCGCAAGTGCTCGACGGCACCGAGCCCAATCACGCGCCCGGTCGTCGCAATGGATGCTTCGTCGTCGATCCGCGCGGCCCATCGCTCTACGTCTTCGGCGGAACCTCCGACGGCATGACGACGCAACCGGGATTGTGGGCGCTCGACATGCGCCCCGGACACGAAGGCTTCTCGATCATCACGCGCACGGGCGAGCCGCAGCTTCGATCGAGCGACTTCGGTTACTACGATTCGGTCGCGGGCGCGGTGAGCTGCGGATTCGGCAACTCGATCCAAGGCGTGTTCACGGACGTCGCGACGATCGGACCGTGAGTCCGGTATGGTCGTCGCGTGAGGAGTCGTCCGCTCGTCCGCGTGCTCTACGATCGCGCGCTCATCGAGCCGGGTTCGACGTTCGAGCTCGACGTGCTCCTCACGAGTCGCTCCGAGACGCCGATCGATTACGTCGCGGTCTCGCTCACCGCGGACGTCGGCGTCGCGATCCCGCAAGGCAAGACCGTCGCGGCGCGCAGCGCGCCTCTCGCGGCGCCGCAGATCACGAAGTGGAATCCCGGAACACTCGCGCCCGGCGAATACCGGCAGCGCATGCGATTCGCGATCGCCCCGAACATGCCGCCAAATTATCGCTCGGGCACGGGTTGGTGTCGCGTGACGTACGTGATTCAGGTGCACGTCGCGATCCCGCTCTGGATCGATCGGTATGCGAGCTTCGCGCTTCCCGTCGCAACGCCGGCGCGCATGCCCATGCAAGACGGAACCGCGGCGCTCGTCGCGACGCACGCGCGCGGGCCGACGGCGGGCGAGATGTACATCGAAGCATCGCTCGACACGACGCAGCTGCGTCCGGGCGACGAATTGCGCGGCGACGTGTCGTTCGCGAACGTCGCGGGGAGACGCATTCGCCGCGTGACGATCGCGTTCGTCGTGTTCGAGTCGACGCGCGCGCCGATGGTCGCGATGAACGTCGTCGCGCGATGGGCGGCGACGCTCGTGTCCGGTGCTCCGCCGGAAGGCGAGACGTTTCCGTTTCGCTTCAACCTTCCGCCGTCGCTCTGGCCTTCGTTCGACGCGAGCCTCTTCTCGCTTCGGTGGCAATTCGAAGTGCGCGTCGATGTCGTTCTCGGCAGCGACGCCGTGCTCACGATTCCGCTCGACGTGCTGCGCACTCCGCCGGGCGTCGAGATGCCGCTGCACTCGCGCCGCGCGCTTCCCGTGGGTCGCGAGCGGCTCGCGCGACTCTGGACGATCGTCGCGCAGCGCATCGGCGTTTCGTACGACGACTCGGAGGCCGCGATGATCGCCACGCAAGGCGCCGTGACGATGAAGCTCGTGCGCGAGGCGCATCAAGGGACGCTCGGCATCGTCGCGCATTATCGCTATGCGCACCTCGGGCTCGACGTTCACCTCGGCCCGCGCGGTTTGCTCGACGCGATGTTCACGCGCGGACGCTTCGAGCCGCGAAACAAAATAATCGCCGACCGCCTCACGATCGCGGGTCGCGAGCATGCACAGCTCGAAGCGTTCTTCGACGAGACGCTCACCGCACACCTCGCGAGCGCGACGAGCGCGGTGATGGATGACGATCTCGCGCACGTGCGCGTCGCGGGCGCTGCGAGCTCCGCGGCCACGCTCGAGACCGTCGCGCGCGGAGCCCTCGATCTGCTCGCGCTCTTCAACGCCGCGATCGCTCGCATCCCCGTGCCCGCGGCGATGGCCGCACACGAGCACGCGTGGCGCGATTTCGCAGGCACGTACAGCGGGCGCTTCGAGGCGGGGCGCGTGTGGATCCACGACGCGACGCTCCACGGCTTTCGATTCGAGATCGGAACCGCTTGGGAGCCGCACGACACGAACCCGCGCTACACCGTCGTGCGCGTGCCGATCGAGCCGCCGCTCGATCACGCGCCGACCGTCGAGGACGCCGCGCTCTCGGCGGGTGCGCGCGAAGCGCTCCGCAAGCTCGTCGCGCTCGAGGGCTTCCACGCCGAGGCGACCGAAATGGGATTCGCCCTCGAGCACGTCACGCCCGATCCCGCCGCGCTCATGCCGCAGGTGGAATCCATGATCGACGTGTTGCGCGCGCTTCGCGGTGCGGTCGCCGCGGGACCCTTTCGCTGAGAACGCGCTAAGGAACGCGTTTCGTCTTCCCGTCTTGCGCGACGTCGTACGAGCATTGCTGCGCGCCGTCGCGCTCGAGCGCGAAACGCGAGACGCTCGGCGGCGAGGGAATGCGCCGAAGGACCCACGCGCGCGGATGGACGAGCATGTCGGGGTGCTCGCACCGAGCGAGGTTCATCGCGCTCTCGTAGGGGTCTTGCGCGACCACCGTCTCGTCGCACGCGAGCACACCGCCGCCCCCGCCGACGACGACCGTGGGCTGCGTCGCCGCGGCGCTGCAACCAGCCAAAAATAGTGCGATCATGACGTAACTCAGACCTGAGTTACTTTTTGGATGGCGCCGCGATGGACAAATGGTAAGCGCCTTCCTCAGCGAGGCAGCATGCGGTTCCACAAGTACTCGTTGCTGCTCGCCCTCGCGTTCGCTCCGCGCGCCGCGTCCGCGCTCGCCGAGCCGCACCAATCGACGAACGCGCTCCCCACGTCGAACGGGCGCATCACCGCCGCGTTCGACGTCGCGCAGACCAAGTTCGATTTCTTCCTCGAGCATCCGTACCAAAGCGCGTCTCCGGGCGTCTCGTCGCGCAACTTCCTTTACGACACGTATCCCGGAATTCGCGTGGGTGGCCAATCGACTTGGCTCAATGCGATCGCGCCGTCGCTCGTCGAGTACGTGGCAGGGACCAACGTCGTGCACGTCGTGCGTTCGGCGTTCGGTCTCACGATCGACGAATGGGATTTCTCGCCGATGACGCTCTCGCGAGGCGCGCTCTTCACGATCGTGAAGGCGACGCGCACGAGCGGGTCGGGCGCGGTCGATGTCTTTGCACTCTACAACTATCACCTCGGGTCGGGCTCGCCGACGCCCGGCGCGGATTCCGAGACGATCTCGTATTCGTCCGCGCGCGACGCGCTCTACGAGTCGGGTCCGAGCGGCGTCGCGTTCGGATACGGCGCGCTCTCTCCATCGACGCACCACGGATCGACGCCGAGCAATCCGTACAACATCCTTCTCGCGGGGCAGAACCTCGCCGATGACAGCGGCACCGGCGGCCCGACGACGGACGCGGCGTGCGGCTTTCAATTCTCGCTCGGCGACATCGCGCAGAACGCTTCGGCGTACGCGGGTTGGTTCTCCGTGCTCGATGGCGGCGGAGACGCGCAGTCGTCCGTCGACGCGGTTCGCGCGTTCACCTCGTCGCGCACGCCGGACAAAGTTCTCGCGGATGAAATCAGCGCGTGGAGCGCTTGGCAAAAAGCGCCGCCGAGCGGAGCGAGCGCGCTCGAGTCATCCGTCTATGCGCAAGCGCAAGCGATGCTCCGCATGGCGCAGGTCTCCGCGAGCGACGCGAGCGACGGACAAATCCTCGCGGCGGTCGCGCCGGGAGAATGGAACATCACGTGGGTGCGCGACATGGCGTACTCGACCGTCGCGCTCGCGCGCACCGGTCACGCCGATGAAGCAAAGCGCGCGCTCGCGTTCGAGCTCGCCGGCAGCGTCGGCGGGTATCAGAGCTACGTCGGCTCGCCGTATCAGATCTCCGTCGTTCGCTATTACGGCGACGGCGCCGAGTGGAGCGACTCGGACGCGAACGGCCCGAACGTCGAGTTCGATGGGTTCGGTTTGTTCTTGTGGGCGCTCGAGACGTACGTGAACGAGACGAACGACACCGCATCGCTCGCGACGTGGTGGCCAACCGTGAAACCCAAAGTCGCCGACGTGCTCGCGTCGCTGCAAGAGTCGAGCGGCCTCATCGCGCCCGATTCGAGCATCTGGGAAGTGCACTGGAACGGGCAGCAAAAACATTTCGCGTATACGAGCATCGCGGGCGCGCGCGGTTTGTGTGCGGCCGCGCACCTCGCGACGAAGATGAACGACGCGACGTCGGCGGCGAACTATCTCGCCGCGGGCCAGAAGGCGCGCGACGCCATCCTCAGCCTCCGCGCGCCGGACGGCACGATCGCGCAAGCGCAAGAGTCGCTCCAAGCTGGAACGAACTGGCTCGACGCCGCCGCGATCGAAGCCGTGAGCTTCGGCCTCGTCGATCCCCACAAGCACACCGCGCACGCGACGATCGCGTCGATTCAATCCGGTCTCGTGCCGCCGAGCGGTCGCGGGTTCTTTCGCAATCAAGGCGGCGGCGCGTACGACTCGGCCGAGTGGATCTTCGTCGACATGCGCGTCGGTCGCGCGCTCGAGACGACGGGGCAAACGCAGAGCAGCGCCGATTTGTTTTCGTGGAACGTGGATCAGGCCTCCGACAATTTCGGGATCCTCTCGGAGCTCCACGATCGCGTGACGGCGGACTACGCGGGCGCAGCGCCGATGGTCGGCTTCGGCGCGGGCGCGTATGTGCTCTCGCTGCTCGATCGCGGACAAGCCGTCGTGCCGGGTTGCGACGCGTTCGCCGCAGAGCCCGACGAGCCGAGCGACGCAGGTGCCGACGCGAGCGACGCCGCGAGCGACGCGGGAAACAATGTGCAAGATGCAAGCAATTCCGACGCGGGAAACACGCCTCCCGGTGGTGGTGGATGTTCGTGCGACGTCGGTGCGCGCGGCTCGAGCGGCGCGTGGCTCGCTGTGATCGCGATGGGCGCGCTCGTCGCGCGGAGGAGAAGAGAACGACGCCAAGGCGCCAACAACGCCAACAAGAGCGCCAAAAAGATTTTGGGGTTGGCGGCGGTGCTCGTGGGATGTGGGGGTGGGGGTGACGGCGCTGATGCGGGCGGTGATGGCGCGACCGATGGCGGTGTGAGTGACGTTGCGATCGACGTGCCGGTGATCGATCTCGATGCGGGCACATGCGCGACTTCGTTTTCGTTCACGCCCGCTTCGGGGCAGTCGGCGCAGAGCGTGAGCGTGTCGGGCGAGTGGGACGGATTCACGACGCCCACGACGATGAACGCGTCGAACGGCGCATTCGTCGGGCGCGTGCCGCTCGCGCCGGGTCGATATGCGTACAAGATCATCGTCGACGGAACATGGCAGCTCGATCCCGCATCGACGCTTCGCAAGTACGTGAGCGGGATCGAAAACTCCGCCGTCGACGTCATCGACTGTTACTTGCCTTCACTCGCGGTCGCGTCACAGACGAACGTGAGCGGTCACTACAAGGCGCACCTCTCGTTCGTGCCCGGCGCAGCGCAAACGCAGCTCGATGTGGCGAGCGTCAAAGCGACGCTTCGCAAAGACTTCGCCGATAGCGCAATCGCCGCGACGAGCGACGGCGCATCCATCGACGTCGACGCGCCCAATCTCGCGAACGGAAAATACACGATCTTCGTCGACGCCAAAGATCGCCTCGGCCGCGTCGCGCCCACGCTGCGCCTCGTCTTCTGGATCGAGCCCGACGCGTTCGATTGGCGCGACGCGCTCATCTACATGGCCGTCACCGATCGCTTGAAGAACGGCGACACGTCGAACGACGTCGCGGCGACGCCCAACGTCGACGCGCGCGCCGATTTCCACAACGGCGATCTCGCGGGCGTGAAGCAAGTCATCGATAGCGGCACGCTCGATCAGCTCGGCATTCGCACGCTCTGGCTGACGCCCTTCAACACGAACCCCAAAGACGCGTGGCTCGACTCCGACGGCGTCGATCTCGTCACGGGCTATCACGGCTACTGGCCCGTCAAAGGACGCGAGGTCGATCCGCGCCTCGGCGGGACGAGCGCGCTGCAAGCCGTCGTGAAATCCGCGCACGCGCACGGCATCCGCGTGCTGATGGACTTCGTCGTGCACCACGTCCACCAAGAACACGAGTACTTCAAAGCGCACCCCGAGTGGTTTCACCAAGGCTGCTTGTGCGGAACCAACAACTGCGATTGGGACTCGCACCGGCTCGATTGCGTCTTTACGAATTATCTCCCGAACATCGATTGGACCGTGTCGGACGCGTCGCTCCAAATGGAGAGCGACGCGGTGTGGTGGCTCGACACGTTCGATCTCGACGGATTCCGCGTCGACGCCGTCAAGCAAGTACCGGACGCCGCAGTGATGAACGTGTCGACCGCCGTGCGCCGCGCGTTCGAGGCGAGCGGCACGCGCGTCTTCATGACGGGCGAGACCGCGATGGGTTGGAGCGATTGCGATCTCTCGTGCAACCAGTGGCAATACGATCTCATCAGCCACTACATCGGCCCGTGGATGCTCGACGGGCAATTCGATTTCCCGCTGTATTACGCGGTTCCGATGCAAGTCTTCGTCAACGACAACCACGGCATGATCCACGCGGACTATTGGTCGCAAGCGAGCGGCTGGGAGTATCCGAACGGATCGATCATGTCGCCGTACATCGGCAGCCAAGACACGCCGCGCTTCGTCACGCTGAGCTCCGATCCCGCGCGCGCCGGAAACAAATGGACGAACTACGCCGGCCCGCCGACGACGAGCGAGCCTTATCAGCGTTTGCGCGTCGCGATGTCGTGGCTGCTCGGTCAACGCGGCGCGCCGATGATTTATTATGGCGACGAATACGGCGAATGGGGCGGCGCTGATCCGAACAATCGCGCGAACTGGCGCGGCGACTCGAATACGCTCTCGGCGGACGAGCAAACAACGCTCACGCTCGTTCGCAAATTGGGACAAGCGCGCAAGAACCTCGTCGCGCTCCGCCGCGGCGCCTACGTCCACGTCTTCGCCAGCGAGCCCGTCGTCGTCTTCGCGCGCGCAACGACGGCGAACGACGTCGCGCTCGTCGCGATCAATCGCACGTCGTCGGCGCAGCCTGTCACGTTCACGCTGCCTCCGTCGCTCGGCATCGCGAACGGCGCGAACCTCACCGATGCGCTCGGCGGGTCGGGCGTCACCGTCGCGAACCAATCGATCACGATGACTCTCCCTGCATGGGGCCAGGCGATTCTTGCTCCGTGACATGAGCCTTTCTGGTAACCCGCTGCCGGTGCGCGCCCTGACCATCGCCGCCGTCGTGCTCGCATTCGCGAACGTCGCGCGCGGGGACGATGCGAAGCCGCTCGACGCGTCGCCACAAGGGCGATCGCCCGAGCCCGAGGACAACAACCCGAAGGGCTCGTTCGAGTTCGGCTCGTACGGACGCGTCGGCATCGCGAGCGATTTGCAAGGACGCGTCGCGACGCCAATCAACTTCGTCGCGCACGGCCCACGCTTCGACGAAGACAGCTACGCCGAGCTCGAGCTCCGCCGCGAAGATCGCTTCAAGCAAGGCATCGAGTCACGCATCGTCGCGACGCTCGCGCTCGCCGCGCCGTTCTTCCACTTCTCGGGCGACGTGAACCAAATGTTTTTGGTTCGCAATCTCTACGCGCAAGCGAAGTACGAGGGCTTCGTCGCGTGGATCGGCTCGCGCATGTACCGCGGCGACGACATCTACCTGCTCGACTGGTGGCCGCTCGACAACCAAAACACGATCGGCGGCGGCGTCAGCTACGATTTCGCGAAGGCCGACGCGCGCATCGCGGCGCACGTGGGCATGCAGCGCCTCGACGACCCGTATCAGTACCAAGTTACCGAGGTACCATCGCCGCTTCGGCATCGGTCAGACGGGCGTCGTCTCGCTCGATCGCCCGCGCGTCGTCGAGACGCTGAAATACACGCAGCTGTTCCGCAATGGTCGCGTCTTCAAGAACCCGAAGGCCGGCATGAAGGTGAGCCTCTACGGCGAGGTGCAAGAGATCGGCAACGGCGTCTTCCAAGATCCCGTGTCGAACCAACAAGTCCCTCTGCCATCCGATCAAGGTTTCCTGATCGGCGCGCAAGTCGGTTTTTGGACGGGCGAGCGCGACACGCACATCAACATGTTCGTGCGTTATGCGCGCGGTCTCGCCGCGTACGACATGCTGAGCGTGCCGACGACGTTCGCGAACGACCGCACGACGGGCGACTCGCAAGAGTTCCTCTTCGCGCTCGGCGGCAACTTCGAGAAGGATTGGTTCGGCATTCTCGGCGGCGCCTATTATCGATATTTCTCCGACGGCACCGAAGCCGCGACGAGCATGCAGCGATATTCGGAAGGCGTCGTCGACGTCAGGCCGCAAATCTATTTGGGAAATTATTTCGGTGTCGCGGTCGACGCGAGCATCCAAGCGCGTCGTTATGCGTATCCCGATGCATCCGGCTCGCCGCTCTTCGCGTCGATGTTTCGGATCGCGGCGATGCCGTATTTCTCGCCGTTCGGACGCGGCTCGTACAAGCGACCGCAATTCCGCATCATCTACGCGCTCTCCACGCCGAACGCGGGTTTCAAAGCGCTCTATCCCACCGAGGATTTTCGCTCGCAGCGCGACGTAGAGCAGTATCTCGGTCTGAACGTCGAGTGGTGGTTCAACTCGTCATCGTATCCGTGAGGCAACATGAAACTTCGCCTGCTTCTCCTAGGATGTTTGCTCTCGTGCGCGACGATTCCCGATCAAGGGCAGCCGGCGGTGCTCGCGACGCACGTCCAAGACTGGCGCGATGAAGTCATCTATCAAGTCATCGTCGATCGCTTCGCCGACGGCGACATCAACAACGACTTCACCGTGGAGCCGGGGTTTCTCGGCAAGTACCAAGGCGGCGATTGGCGCGGCATCGAGCAGCACCTCGGTTATCTCCAAGATCTCGGCGTCACGACTTTGTGGATCTCGCCGATCGTGAAGAACGTTGACTCCGACGCCGACGTCGACGGCTATCACGGTTATTGGTCCGAAGATCTCCGCAAGCTCAACGCGCACTTCGGCGACGCCGCCGCGCTCCGCTCGATGATCAACGCCGCGCACACGCGCGGGATGAAGATCGTGCTCGACATCGTGTGCAATCACATGGGTCAGCTCTTCTTCTACGACATGAACTTGAACGGGAAACCGGATCAGTACATCGGCGGAAGCGGCAGCACGTCGCCCGTGACGAACGAAAACGAATACGACCCCGATTGGAATCCACTTGGCGTTCAAGCGTATTCGTCGGCAGGTCCTGCGGGCCGCGCGCCCGTCATCTTCATCGACGATCCCGCGATCAACCGCACGCCGCCAGCCGACTTGATGGGCACGCCGGGCGCGTATCACGGCTTCGGACGCATCCTCGACTACAACGATGTCGCGCAGCGCACGCTCGGCGATTTTCCCGGCGGCCTCAAAGACGTCGCGACCGAGCTCCCCGAAGTGCGCGCGTACATGGTCGATGCGTTCGCGTCGTGGGTCGAGCAATTCGACTTCGACGGCTTCCGCATCGACACCGTCAAGCACGTCGAGCACGAGTTCTGGCAGTACTTCACGGCCGGCGTGCGCGCGCGAATCGGCGCCAAGAACAAGCACAACTTCTTGATGTTCGGCGAAGCGTTCGATGGCGACGACGCGCTCCTCGGCAGCTACACCGTGCCGGGCGAGCTCGATAGCGTGTTTTATTTCTCGCAGCACTTCCAAGTCTTCCACGACGTGTTCTCGCAAGCGCACGTGCCGGGCGCACAAGCGGGCACGGCGCAAATCGCGAATCTCTGGGCGTCGCGCAAAACCAACTACGGGAGCGCGCCGCAAGACGACGGTATCGGCATTCCGCCGCAAAAGGCGCTCGTGAACTTCCTCGACAACCACGACGTCGGCCGTTTCCTCTTCGACGCCGCGGGCGACATCCCCGCGCTCCACAACGCGCTCACGCTCCTCATGACGGAAGACGGCATTCCGTGCATGTATTACGGCACCGAGCAGAATTTCTCCGGCGGCAACGATCCCGCGAATCGCGAAGTGTTCTGGAACACGAAGTTCGACGAGACGGGCGCGACGTTTCAACACTTCGCCACGCTCGCGAAGATTCGCAAAGCGTACATTGCATTGCGAAGAGGCGATTTGAACGTCGTCTATTCGACGTCTCACGTCTCGCAAGAGAACGACGCAGGCATACTCGCTTACGAGCGCGGCGGCGGAGACGCGCCGGGTGCCTACGCGCTCGTCGTGCTCAACACGAATGCGCAAAAGAGCAGCTCGACGGGCGACGTGAACGCGATGGCCGTCACCGCGCCGCCGAACACCAAGCTCGTCGACGTGCTCGACCCGCAACAAACGACGCACACCGTCGCGAGCGACGGCACGCTCTTGATGTCGCTCCCCGCGCAGACCGCATCGATTTTGATCCCGCAGGATCAGGTCGTCGGACAATGACTCTCGTCGCCCGCCCGCACCCGCCTGCGCTTCCGCACGGCGCAATTCGCGAAGTCCTCCCGGACGTCTTCTTCGTTCAAGGAACCATTCCGCTTCCGGGAGCGCTCCCCGTGCGATTCAGTCGCAACATGACGATCGCGCGCGAGGGCGAGCGACTCGTTCTCGTGAACAGCGTGCGTCTCGATGACGCCGGGCTCGCCGCGCTAGACAAGCTCGGAAAAGTGACCGACGTGATCCGCCTCGCGGGCAATCACGGAATGGACGATCCATTTTATCGCGAGCACTACGGCGCGAAGGTATGGGTCGTTGCCGGTCAGCGTTACACGTCCGGCTTCGACACGAAGTCGCCCGACGTCTATCTCGAGCCCGACGTCGAGATGGACGCGACGACGAAGCTCCCGCTCGAAGGCGCGCGCCTCTACCCGATCGCTTCGAGGCCGCCCGAAGGTCTCTTGCTGCTCGAACGCTCGAAGACCCTCATCGCCGGCGACTGCTTCCAACATTGGGCGAAGAGCGACGAGTACTTCAGCTTCCTCGCGAAGCTCCTCATGCCGCTGATGGGCTTCATCAAACCGCACAACATCGGTCCGGCTTGGTTCAAGCAGTGCAAACCGCCGACGTCCGACATCCGCGGGATCCTCGCTCTCGATTTCGTCAACGTGCTCCCCGGTCACGGCGGCGAGGTCATCGGCAACGCGAAAGAGCTCTATCGACCCGTGATCGACCGCGTCACGGGTCGATGATCAAACCTTCGTACGCCGCGATCGAGCTCTCGAAGAGCTCCTGCGCGCGGCGCTCCTTGTCCTTCACCATCGCGTCCGATTGATTCGGATCGTGGTGGAAGAGAACGAGCTTCTTCACGCCCGCCGCTTTGACGATCTTCACGCCCTCTTCGAACGTGCTGTGTCCCCAGCCGAGGCGATTCTTGTACTCCTCGGGCGTGTATTGCGAGTCGTAGATGAGCGCGTCGGCTTTTTGCGAAATCGCGACGAGCTTCGGATCGACGATGGCGTAGTGCTCGGTGTCGGTCGCGTAGACGATCGATTTTCCGCGGTAGTCGACGCGATAAATCGAGACGCCGTTCGGGTGATTGCCGCGCGTCGTGCGAACGGTGAGCTCGTGGCCTTCGCCGTCGGGGAGGTTCACGACTTGTCCCTCGCGCAGATCGCGGAACGTCATCTGCGCGCCCATTTGCGAGAGGTGCACCGGGAAGCTCGGGTAATCCATTTGTCCGGCGAGCGTGTCTTCGAGCGTGCGCGAGACGTCGTTCACGCCGTACAGATGAATCGAGTTGCCCGGGACGAACGCAGGCGCGAAAAACGGAAAGCCTTGAATGTGATCCCAGTGAACGTGCGAAAAGAAAATGTGCGCGGTGAGCGGCATCTCCTTCAAGAGGCTTTGGCCGAGGAGACGGAGGCCCGTGCCGCCGTCGAGCACGAGGATGATCTTGCCCGCGCGCACTTCGACGCAGCTCGTGTTGCCACCGATGACCGCGGTGTCGCGGCCAGGTGTTGGGATGCTCCCGCGTACTCCCCAAAAGGTGATGCGCATGCGACCCGGCCTTATTATCGTGATAAGGCCGCCGCTTGGGGTGAGTCAAAGTAAATGAAGCCGGACCGTCCCGCTCAGCCTCGCAGCGCGATCGTCGTGCTCGGGTGCCGCGTGGATTCGCGACGCGGCGCTGCGCTCGCGGGAGCCGCGGGAAGGCGTGCGCGCGCGGCGGCGGAGGCAGCAAAAACGCGGAGCGCGGAGCTCGTCGTCGCGGCGGGCGGGCGCGCGTGGGACGTCGAAGGAGACGGCGCGGAAGAAGAGCGCGTCGAAGCGGATGCGCTCGCCGAGGAGCTCGTGCGCGTGGGCGTCGATGCGTCGATCATCGTGCGCGAGTCTCTCTCTTTCAGCACGCGCGAGAACGCGCGATTCACGAAGCGTCTGCTCGACGCGCGCGGCGTGACGAGCGTCGTGCTCGTCACGTGCACGTGGCACATGCCTCGCGCGCTCGGGCTCTTTCGCGCGGAGGGGCTCTCCGTCGAGCCGTTCGCCGCCGATCCGGGCGATGCGCCGCTGCGCACGCGCGCGTACCGCGTGATTCGCGAGCGCGTCGCCGCGCGGATCGATCGCGTCCTCCTCGCGCTCGCCGTGCTCGCGACTTTGGGCGTGCTCGCGTGCGGGCACACCGAGAATTCCGCGGATGGATCCGTGCAAGATGCAAGCATCGAAGGTGGCGCTGCGGCGGGCGCGCTCGCCGCGATCGCGAACGCCGAAGACACGCGCCGCGCAGATCTCGTGACGGAGGAAATGCGATCGAGCCGAGACGTCGTCGTTCGACGGCGCGCAGCGCGCGCGCTCGCGCGCATCGCGGACGGTGCGAGCGAAGCGGGATTGTTCCGCGCGCTCGGCGACGAGGATCTCGAGACGACCGCGTGGGGCGCGTACGGTCTCGGCTTCTCGTGCAAGGGTCATGAGGAGGCGCGCGTGAAGGCGCTCGGTGCGCGCGCAGCGTCGCTCGACGTGAGCGCGAGCGCGACGGGCGCGCCGAGCGCAACGGGTCCGATCGACGTGCGCTTCGCGCTCGCGCGCGCGCTCGGAAAATGCGGCGGACCGCTCGCCGAGTCGACGCTCGCGGCGTGGATCCGCGCGAAGAGCAAGAGCGCGTGGCGCGAGCAAGCCGCGTATGGAATCGGCGACGTCGCCGCGCGCCGCGGGAGCCTCGACGACGACACCGTGACCGCGCTCCTCGACGCGGCGGCCGACGGCGTAGATGCCGCGCTCTACCCGTTCGCGCGCGCCGAGCGCTTCAACGACGCGTTCTCGGCGCGACTGCTAGACGCTGCAAAGCGAGTGATCGCGGGACCGAAATCCGACGTGCGCGTGTTCGCGGTGCGCGCGCTCGCAAAAATCGGCGAAGGCGGCGTGCCCGAGCTCTCGCGCGTCGCGACGACCGCCGACTTCACGTGGTCCGAGCGCATCGACGCGATGCGCTCGCTCGGAAAAGCGGGCGAGGCGGGTCGAAGCGCGGCGATCCTCGCGCTCGCGCGCATCGTGCCCGATCCGAAAGATCCGTTCGCGGTGCTCGCGGCGGGCGGCGATCCGTTCGGTGAGCTCGTCGTCGGTCTCTCCGCGATCGGACCCGCGCCACCGCCGAGCGCGAACAAAGTGCTGACGGCGCTCGCGAGCTTGCGCCCCGCGGGCGACGCTCCCGCGCAGCTCGCGCGTCGATTCGCGGAGCTGCGTTGCACGGCCGCGTCGCTCCTCGCGCAAGGCGCGTTCGACTCTCCGGCCCTCAACGCGTGCGACGTCGACGGGACTGAGGCGCGCGAGCGCGCGCGTCTCGCCGCGATCCTGAGGCGACCCGTCATCGGTGCGCGTCGCAATGCGTGGCTCGTCATCACGAAGAGCGAGCACCTCAAGGTGCGCGAGGAGGCGCTCGCTGCGATCGCGTCGCATCGCGAGCTCGGCGACGTCGGGCTCGCCGCGCTCGCTTCGGCGCTCGCCGATACGAAGCACCCCGGCGTCGTCGCCGAAGCGGCCGACGTGCTCGTGAATCACTCCGAGGTCGCGCTCGTCCTCTCGACGAAGGAACGCAAGAACGCGCTCGACCCGAACGCGCCGCCGCCGTCCGCATCACCGGAGCAAGAGGTGTCGCCCGTGATCTCGAAGGCGCTCGCGAGCGCGCTCGCGTTCAAGTGGAGCGAGGACGCGATCGAGACGCGCGTCGGCCTGCTCGATGCGGCGAGCGTGCTTCACGTCGCCTCTGCGAAAGAAGCGGCGAAGACGGCATGCGGCGACGCGAACATCACGGTGCGCGAGCACGCCACGAAGGATCTCCGCGCGCTCGGCGAGACGAACCCCGCGTGCGCCGCGCCGAGCACCGTGACCGCTGCAAAAGAAATCGCGGCGCCGCACGGCGGCAAGCTCGTGCTCACGACGGACGCAGGCGTGCTCTCGATCGTCTTCGATGCGGACCTCGCGCCGGTCGCGTCGACGCGCATCCTCGATCTCGCGAAGGCCGGCTTCTACGACAACGTCGTCATCCATCGCGTGGTCCCTGCGTTCGTCGTGCAGCTCGGCGATCCGCAAGGCGATGGATACAACGGCTCGGGGCAATCGCTTCGTTGCGAGACCTCGCCCGTCCCGTTCGGCGCGCTCGACGTCGGCATCGCGCTCGCCGGTCGCGACACGGGCTCGAGTCAGTTCTTCATTTCGCTCGGACGCTTCCCGCACCTCGACGGTGACTACGCGCGCGTCGGCCACGCCGAAGGCGATTGGTTCGCGGTCGCCGAAGGCGACGTCGTTCGCAGCGTCAAAGTCGAGTGATTCTGGAGTAACCTCGCCGACGATGCTCCTCGCGATCGACGTCGGCAACACGAACATCGTGCTCGGCCTCTTCGAGGGAGAGACGCTGCAAAAACAATTTCGTCTCGAGAGCCACCGCGGTCGCACCATCGACGAGTTCGCCGCCATGGTGCTCCAGCTCCTCGCGATGAATCACATCGAGCCCGACAGCGTCGACGCGGCCATCGTCGCGAGCGTCGTACCGCCGCTCACCGAGCCGATGACCGAGGTCGTGCGCCGATGCTTCGGGCGTGAAGCGCTCGTCGTCGGGCCCGGCACGCGCACGGGCATGGCGATCTTGATCGAGAACCCGCGCGAGGTCGGCGCCGATCGCATCGCGGACGCCGTCGCCGGATTCGAGCGCACGCCAAAAGACGGGAAAACAGGGGTGATCGTCGTCGACTTCGGCACGTCGACGAATTTCGATTGCGTGTCTCCGAAGGGCGAATACCTCGGCGGCGTGCTCGCGCCGGGCATCGTCATCAGCGCCGATGCGCTCTTCACGCGCGCCGCGAAGCTCCCGCGCATCGAGATCTCGAAGCCCGCGAAGGTCGTCGGCAAGAACACCGTGAGCGCGATGCAGTCGGGCATCGTCTATGGCTACGTCGGTCTCGTCGATGGCCTCGTCACGCGCATTCGCGACGAGCTCGGATTTCCGTGCAAGGTAATCGCGACGGGTGGGCTCGCGCGTTTGATCGCGCCGCTCTCGACGACGATCGGCGAGTACGACGAAGAGCTCACGCTCGACGGGCTGCGATTGCTGTTCGAGCGAAACCAGCAATGAAATTCTTTTGTTGGGGCTCGTGGCGCTCGCGCTCGCGTGCGCGCTGGGCCTCGCGATCGGCACGAGCGACGTCTCGCTCCATCGCGCGATCTTCGACGCGTCGTCGAACGACCGCGACGTGCTCGTCGCGCTTCGCTTGCCGCGCGTGGCGCTCGGCGCGATCGCGGGCGGCGGGCTCGCGGCGGTTGGCGTTGCGTTCCAATCGGTGCTTCGCAATCCGCTCGCGGAGCCGTACGTGCTCGGCGTGTCGGGTGGTGCTGCGTTCGGCGCGACGGTCGCGATCGCGCTCGGTGTCGCGTCGTCGACGCTGCTCGGCGCGGAGGTCCTTCCGATTGCCGCGCTCGCCGGCGGGCTCGGCGCGACGGCGCTCGTCTACGTGCTCGCGCGCCGCGGAACGGAGAGCGGGACTTCCATCTTGCTCGCGGGCGTCGTCGTCAACGCGATCGCATCAGCGGGCATCACGTTCTTGAAGACGCTCGTCCCCGAACGCGTCGCACAAGACATGCTCTTCTGGCTCGTCGGTTTTCTCGATACGCCCGCGTCGCCGATGGCGCTGCCGCTGATTTCGATTTGGGTCGCGCTCGGCTCCGTCGTTCTCCTGCGCGACGCGGGTCGATTGAATTTGCTCGCGCTCGGAAGCGAGCAAGCCGGTCACCTCGGCGTCGACGTCACGGCGCTCGAACGCCGCACGCTCGTCGCATGCTCGCTCGTCGTCGGCGCAATCGTGAGCATCACCGGCCTCATCGGTTTCGTCGGGCTCATCGTGCCGCACGCGCTCCGCCGCATCATGGGACCCGACGTGCGGCGGCTCCTTCCGGTTTCACTCCCCGTCGGCGGCGCTGCGCTCGTCGCGTGCGACGCGCTCGGCCGCGCGCTCTATCACGTGATTCACCAAACGCCGCCCGTCGGCGCGGTCACGGCGCTCGTCGGCGGCCCGCTCTTTCTCGTGCTGCTCCAGCGCCGCGCGCGCGCCTGAGCGCAGTCATCGCGCCAGTGATGGTACCCTCGCGCAGCGATGGCTGCGGTTCGAGTCACGCTTCTCGGCGGCGCGTCGCTCGCGTCGGGCGAAAAGCGCACCCCGCGCATGGAACGCAAGAGCGCCGCGCTCGTCGCGTTCCTCGCGCTCGGCGGCGCGTCGCCGCGAACGCGCGTAGCAGGGATGCTCTGGCCCGAGTCGCCCGAGAGGACCGCGCGCAACAACCTCGCGCAGACGGTGAGGCGCCTCCGCGAGGCGGCGGGCACGAGCATCGTGTCGGGCGATCGGACGATCGAGCTCGCCGAGGGCGTCGATGTCGACGTCGCGCGCATCGAAGTGCTCGTTCAGCGCGGACAGACCGCCGACGCGGCGCAGAGCCGCGGCGTGCTCCTCGACGGGTTCGACTACGACGACTGCAAGGAGCTCGCGGATTGGCTCGCCGCACAGCGCGAGCGAATGCGTCGCGCTCTCAAACGCGCGCGCGCCGCGGAGGCCGAACGTCTCGAACGCGAAGGCCGCGTCCAAGAAGCGCTCGCGCGCACGCGCGACGATTCTCGAAGCCGATCCGCTCGACGAGGAAGCCACGCGCCGCCGCATGCGTCTTCTGTATCGCACCGGTGACACGGCCGAAGCGCTTCGCGTCTACGAAGCCTTCGTCGAAAAGCTCGAAAGCGATCTCGCCGCGATCCCGCACGCGGACACCGAGGCGCTCGCAGACGCAATCCGCGACGGCATCGTTCCGAGTCAGCGCGCGTCGCAAGTGCCATCCATGCGCGCGCCGCTCGTCGGACGAACCGCCGCGTGGGCCAAGCTCGAAGAAGCGTGGAAGAAGCGCGCGGGAATCGTCATCGTCGGACCCGCGGGCATCGGCAAGACGCGGCTCGCGAGCGATTTCGCCGCGAGCAAAGGAATCGTCGCGCGGAGCGGCGCGAGGCCCGGCGACGCGGCAGTTCCTTACGCGACGTGCGCGCGCTTCTTCAAACAGATCGCGACGCGACCTTCCATCAAGCTCCCCGAGTGGGCGCGCGGCGAGCTCGCGCGGATCATTCCATCGCTCGGCGCGGCGAACGCGTCGCCCGGCGCGGAGTTCGATCGCGTCCGGTTCTTCGCCGCGATGAGCGAGGCAACGCGCAGAGCCGTGAACGACGGCCTCTCGATCCTCTGCTTCGACGACGTGCAGTTCGCGGACGTCGCGAGCCTCGATGCGTTCGAGCAAGTGTTTTCCGCGTATTGGAGCGGCGAGAGCTCCGGGTTGAAGACGATCCTCACGACACGCCCGACGATGGACGCCGAGACGGCTGCGCGCATCGAGCGTGGCGAGCGCGGCGGCCTCCTCACGCGCATCGTCCTCGATCCGCTCGAGATGTCCGCGGTCGCGGAGCTGCTCGGTCAAGAGCGTTCGCTCGAAGGACGCGCGAGCGAGGTCCACGCGATCGCTGCAGGCAATCCGTTCTTCGTGCTCGAGATCATGAAGGGCGTGCAGAGCGGCGAGCTCGACACGAACGCGAGCCTCGCGCGTGGAAAGCGCGCCGCCGAGCTCGTCGCGCAGCGACTCGAGCCGCTCTCGTCCGGTGCGCTGCGACTCGCGCGCGTCGTGTCGATCGCCGGAAGCGAAACGGATCTCGCGCTCGCAGCGGACGTGCTCGAGACGTCGCCGATCGATCTCGCGGAGCCGATCGCGGAGCTCGCCTCTGCAGACATTTTTCAGGACCTCCACTTCACGCACGATCTCTTGCAAGAGATCGTCTACGCGAAGACGCCCGCCGCGGTGCGCGCGTTCGTTCACGAGCGCGTCGCGGCGCATTTCGTGAAGCGCGGCGACGAACCGGCGCGCGCGGCGGAGCACTTTCTCGCAGCGGGAAAACCGAGCGAAGCGGCGCCGCTCTTCGAGCGAGCCGGGAAGCGCGCGCATGGTCTCTCGCGCCTCACGGAGGCGGCGACATTCTACGAGCGCGCGGCGGATTTGTTCGAAGCGAGCGGCGATCGAGCGCACGCGTTCGCGCTCGTCGCCGAGGTTCGTCGCTTCGTGCGTCAGCTCTCGCCCGAGCGCGTTCCCGAGATCGCGGAGCGCTTCGCGAGCCTCGCCACCACCGAGAGCGACCACGCGCGCGTGATGGCGACGAGCGGTTACTTGTCGCTCTATCGAGGCGACCTCGCCGACGCGAGCCGGCGCGTCGAAGCTGCCTTCACGAAGCAACTCGATACGTGGGGACGCGCGGAAGCATGGCAGCTTCGCTTCTTCATCCACCTTCATCGAAACGAGCTCGCGGAAGCAGAGCGCGCGCGCGTCGGCCTCCTCGAAGCAGCGAAGGAGCTCGGGCACTACGAGGGTGAAGCCGTCGCGTTCCTTCACACCGCGCAGATCCACGCGCAGCGCGACGAGCACGAAGAGACGCTCGCCTCGCTCGGCAAGATGCTCGCCGTGCTCGACGAACACACCGCGGCGCATTGGGCGTACTCGCGCGTCAACGCGATTCGTTCTCACTCGCTCCTCGTGCTTGGTCGCGCGAACGACGCGGAGAAGGCGCTCATCGAAGGCGCCGGTTACGTCGACCACTTTCCGCGCGGTGCGTCCGCGCGCAACGAGCTCGCCGCGTTTCGCCTCGAGCACGACGTCGCGACGGGCGCGCTCGATCGCGCGGTGCGCGCGGCCAATGAGCTCCTCGAAGACGCGCCGGACGAGCCGTGGCTCACAGTTCCCGCGCGCATCGCGCTCGCGCTCGTGTTCGCGAGCGAGGGTCGCAAGACGAACGCGCTCGACACGATCGCACGCGCGCAGGGCGACTCGCGCGACGTCCCGAACGTCCACACGTGGGTGCTCGTCACGCGCGCAGCGATCGATCCGAAGCACACCGCGGAGGACGTGCGCTTCATGGAGAAGTACGCATCACCGCTCGACCATGCGCGCTTCACGATGCGCACGCACCCGCGCGACGTCGCGATCGCCGAGAAGACGCGCGATCTCGCCATGCGTCACGGCGCGCTCGGGTACCTCGCGGAGATCACGCTGGCGCTCGGTGACGCTCGCGAAGCCGCGGAGCTCGCCGAAGCGCACCCACCCTTGAACCTCGTCCCTGGCGCGATTTCCCGCGGGAAATACGGCAGTTCGTAGCTGTCATCTGCCAGTCATCGCGCGTTTGCATGATGGGAGGCATGAAGCTCAAGCCCTTCAACTTCGTCGCCCTCGTCATCCTCTCCGCAGCTGGCTCCGCCGGCGTTGCGTGCAACCCGACGCCCGACGATCCCACGCCCACGAACATGTGCGTCGCCCCGAGCGGCGGCCCGACCATGCACTCGACGTACGTGACCGGCAGCGAGACGTGGACGGCGGACACGAGCCCGCACGTGATCACGCAGAACATCTCCGTCACCGGAACGCTGACGATCGAGCCGTGCGCACAAGTGCAGCTCGCCGACGACGTGACGGTGAACGTCGGTCCTGGCGGAAGTGTCATCGGCCTCGGCGACGCGTCGCACGGGATCACGATCGGCGCGTCGCAAACGGCGTGGGGTTCGTTCTTCTCGCACGGCGGGACGATTCGATTCGCGTACACGAGCGCATCGGGCGGCGGCGTGGGCACGGGCGCCGACATCGGGATGTTCATGGCGCAACGCGGTTCGGATCCGAACCTTCCCGTGCCCGAGCTGTCGTTCGATCACGTGACGCTCCAAGGGTCGCAGTCGAACGGCGTCGTTCTTCGCGGCACTTCGTTCGATCCGGCGTCGACCGCGCTGACGATCACGGGCGCCGCGCAGTTTCCGATCGACATGGAGCCCGTCGCGATCGACTCCGTGCCGACGGGCGCATACACCGGCAACGGGACCGACGAGTTGTTCGTCATGGGTGGTGTGGGAGCGGCGATCACGACGGACGAGACGATGCACGATCGCGGCGTGCCGTATCGCATCGGGCGCGACGAGAGCAGCGCGGATCTGCGCGTCGGTGATGGAACGAATGGCGTCGCGACGCTCACGATCGAACCGGGCGTCACGCTTCGGTTCGCGCCCAGGGGAATCCTCGAGGTCGAGCACTACGCGACCGACGCGCCCGCGACCGGCGCGCTCGTCGCGCTCGGCACTGCTGCCGCGCCCATCGTGTTCACTTCGGCTGCGCCCGCGCCCGCCGCCGGCGATTGGATCGGCGTCTCGTTCGCATCGCATCTCGACGCGCGCGACGCGCTCGATCACGTCCGCATCGAATACGCAGGCATGAAGACGACCACGATCGCCGGCTGCCCGCTCAACACCGCCGCGCAAGCCGCGCTGCTCATCAACGGCTACCCGCCTGCGTCCGAGATCCTCACGAACTCCGAGATCGTCTCGAGCGCAAAAGACGGCGTCTTCCGCGATTGGATCGGAAACGACATCGACTTCGCGTCGTCGAACACGTTCACCGCGATCGGCGGCTGCAAACAAACGAACGTGCTCATCGCGCAGGGCGTGTGCCCCAAGACGATGTGTCAGTAATCACTTCGTGATGATCGGGCTCGCCGCGGGACCCGCCGCGGCGAGCGCTTGCTTTTGTTGCTCGAGCATCTGCGCGATCGCGCGCGACCGCACGATGGCGAACTCCTTCACCTCGCGCGTCGGCGACGTCGCGAGCTTGTTGAGGAGCGCGGTGATCTTCGACATGTCGCGCATCGCGAAGAGTGCCTCGAAGTAGTTGTGCGCGATGCGCACGTCGCGCTGCATCTTCGCCTCGTGCGGCGCGAGCATCTTCACGACTTCTTCGATCTTCCCCGCCTGACCATAGAGCGCCGAGAGGCACAAGAGACCGAGCGGATCATCCGGGCTGCGCTCGACGGCCTTCTTCGCGAATGCGATCGCCTTGTCGCGCGTCTTCTCGTCGCCTGCGTAGAAACCTTGGAGCGCGATGAACGGCGCCGCCGTCTTCACGTTGACCGGCGCGTTTCCGATCTCTTCGATCTCCTTCACCGCGGCGTCTTCGCCCTTCTCGTCCTTCAAGAACAAGAAGAGCTGCGCCCAACCGTCGACGAAGTTCGGCGCGATCGAGAGCGCGCGATCGAGATGCTCGCGCTCGCCCTTCTTGTCTTTCTTGCCGCGCATCACCTTGGCGAGCTCGATCGACGCCATCGGGTTGTCCTTCAGGAGATTCTGCGCGCCCTTCAGCGTGCCTTCGGCTTTGTCCCACTTCTCTTGCGCCGCTTGCGCCACGCCGAGGAGCAGCCAGAGCTCTCCGCCGCCGCCCTTCGCGACGATCTTCGCGAGCACGCTCTCCGCCTTCGCGTGCTTGCCGTGCTCGAGGAGCTTTTGCGCGTAGACCTTGCCGCGCTCGAAGTCGTCCGGATTTTCGTTGAAGCTCTTGTCGAGACCCGCGAGCAAATCTTCGAGGCCGATCATGATCGGACGACCTTGCTCGTCTTGAACTTGAACCGCCGGACCGTTGAAGCCGAGGAGCTTCCACACTTCGTCCATTTGGAGCGCGACCGGTCCCTCGGTAATTTTCTTCTCGAGCGGTTGCCCGTTCGGCGCGATCGGGATCAAGACGAGCGCGTTCGCGGGAACGCCATTCGGGAACGCCTGGATCGGCGCGAGGATCGCGGCGCCGCCGGTGAGCGTGAGGGTCGCTTGGTTCGGTTGGCCGGGCGGATTCGATTGAGTCATGAGTGCCGGCGAAATAGCACACATGCTAGACAAGAGCGATGCGCGGCGCGGCGCTCATCGCAGTCTTTTTTTGTGTGGTGGCGTGCGGCTCGAGCGAGACCACGGACGCCGGTTGGCAAGGCACGCCCGTCGACGCATCGCTGCCCGATTCGACCATCGATCTCTCCGACGCGTATCCCTCGGCCGATCCGGATCCCGACGCGCACTCGCCGAGCCCGAGCTTCGGCGGCGACGCGAGCTCGTCGTTTTCGTGCACGGGAAAAACGATCGGCGCGGGCGGGCACGACGAGAACGTCACGTCGGGTGGGCTCGCGCGCACGGCGCATCTCTACGTTCCGTCTTCTTACAATCCGAGCGTCGGCTCGATGCTCGTCCTCGCGTTCCACGGATTCTTCGAGACGGACTTCGAGCAAGAGATTCAGTGCCGCATGGACGAGTCGAGCGACGCGAAGAACTTCATCGTCGCGTACCCGCAAGGCATCGCGAACAGTTGGAACGCGGGTCAGTGCTGCGGCGACGCGTGGACGAACAACGTCGACGACGTCCAGTTCACGCGCGATCTCCTCGGCGCGATCGAAGCAGACTTTTGCATCGATCCGAAGCGCGTCTTCGTGACGGGATTTTCGAACGGCGGATTTTTCTCGCACCGCCTCGCGTGCGAGATGTCCGACGTGTTCGGCGCGGCCGCGCCCGTGTCCGGCGTGCTCGGCATTCCACCCGCGAGCTGCAAACCGAAGCGCCCGATCCCCATCCTCGATTTCCACGGCACGGCGGATCCGGTCGTTCCGTACAACGGCGGCACGCCGCTCGTGCAAATCGATCTCGCGGGTATCCTCAATTTCACGTCCGTCCCCGACACGATTTCATTTTGGGTGAACCAAAACGGTTGCCTCGGGCCGCCGCTCACGATTTTCCAAAACGGCGACGCGACATGCACGCAGTACGGCTTGTGCAAAGGCGGAGCCGACGTCGTCCACTGCAAGATCGATCAAGGCGGTCATCAATGGCCGGGCGGCGTCGCGCTTCCCGTCGTCGGGAAATGTTCGACCGACATCAGCGCGACCGACACGATGATCGATTTCTTCATCGCGAATCCGCTCCCCTAATCGTGGACCTGAGCGCCCACGAGAGGCTCACGAGGAAGCTGCGACCCGGCAATGGGTAGTAGTAGACGTCGCCGATCGGTTGTGGCGTCGATGTGCCGAGCGGACCTTGCGGGTAATCGGCGGTGCGCACGTCGAACAAATTGCGAACGTCGATCGCGATGCGCGCGCCGGGAACGTTCGGCACGTCGATCCAGAGGCCGACGGATTGGAGCACGCGCGGCGGGACGACGATCGTGCCCGCTTGATCGTACGTCGTGCCGGCGAGCGCATCGAGCCCGTAGCGCAAACGAAACGCGCCGACCTTGTACGACGCGTCGAGCACGAAGTCGTGCGCGGGGCGGCCGGGCAGAGGCGCGCCGAAGTACGAGTCGTTCGACGTGTAGAGACCCGTGTAAGATGCATGTATTTCAGCCCCGAAGAACCGGGCTCCGAGCTCCGCTTCGACGCCCGCGATGGTCGCCTGACCGACGTTCTCCGCTTTGGGAAGTCGCTGGCTGCCGATCGGGATGAACGTGATCAAATCATTGGCGAGCTGCGCGAAGCCATCGAGCTCGCCGTCGAGCTTCAGCTTGCCGAAGTTTTTCTTGAAGCGCGCGCCCGCGTCGAGCGTCCACGCGGACTCGGGTTTGAGATCGGGCGTCGCGAGAAAACCGCCGGGCGATCCGAAGAGCTCGATGAAGTTCGGCGCGCGCGACGTGTACCCGCCGTGCGCCGCGAGACCGATCGCGCCGAGCGCGGCGTCGACTCCGACGTGCGCCGTCGGGCGCGCGACGAGGCTCGAAGGTGAAGTTGCCGACGAGTCGTTCCACAAATCGCCGCGAGCGCTCGCAGCGAGCGACACCTTGCGCGACGGTCGCCATTCGCCGTCGGCGCCGACACCGAGCGCCGCGCGCGTCGCGCCGATGGGCGGCGTCGGACCGACGTACTCACCCGGCTCGAAGCGTTCGCCGCGTCCGTCGAGCTTGGTCGAAATCTGCACGGAGTCGAAGCGTGCGCGCCACGCGACGTTGCCGCCCGCCGAAATCGTGCTCGTGCGCTCGAGCGCCGGATCGAACGCGTTCGGCGCGTCGCGAAACTCCGCGCCTTGCCGCACGCCCCAAAGCTGTCCCGAGATCGCGCCGCGCGTCACCGGAAGCGAGACCTCCACCGTGCCGAGCTCGCGGTCGGTGCGCGATCGTTCGAACGGCGTCGGATTGAAAATCGATCCCGGCAGACCTTGCTCGCGCGCTTGAAGCATCGTCGTCGCGCGCATCGTTCCCGCGCGGTCTTTTCCGATGTGAAGCGGCACGACGAGCGACACGAGCCCGCTCGCTTGCGCGAAATCGTCGTTCACGCGTGGAACGAAAATGCGCGAGTCCGAAATCGGTGCGTTGTGATCGGGGTTGTAGAAGGAAAAATCTCCGTCGCTTCGATTCGCGGAGAGCCCGCTCGCGACGCGCACGCCGCCGCCGAGATCGCTCACGTCCGACACGCGCATGCGGAGCGCGCCGAACGATCCGCCTGCCATCCACACGTCGGTGCGCTCGGGACCCGTCGCGGAGGGCGCGTCGATCGCGAGCGTTCCGCCGAGCGATCCCACGCCGAGCGCCGCGGGCGTGAACGTTCGATACACCCGAGCTTGCGAGCCGGGCCAGAGCGGGAGCGTCGAGAGATCGATCGTCGAGTCCGCCGAGACGGGAAGGGGAACGCCCGCGAGATAGAACGCGACTTGATTCGACGACGACCCGCGAATGGAGAGCGTCGCGAAGCCATCGTCCGCGCCGAGCCGCCGCACGTGAACGCCGACGAGCGGCTCGACTAGGCTCGCGGCGTCCGTCACGGCGCGGGGCGCGTCATCCACCTTCGCGCGCGACTCGAACCCTTGAGATTGCGTGCCGCGGACGTGCACGTCCTCGACCTCATCGTCCGCGAAGGAACGGCGCGCGCCAAACAAGAAGGCGAGCGCGACCATTGGGAACGCGCGGCTTGCGCGGCGCAGCCGCACGTTCCCAATTCCACGAAACCGCATCGCTCGCGGTCCTACCACACGCGGGATGCGCAACCGCTTGGTCGACGTTATGCTGAACGAAGATGACGTTCGCCTATTACGCCGTGGCCGTGCTCGGTCTCGCAGTCCTCATGATCGTGCACGAGAGCGGTCACTACTTCGCGGCGCGCCGCTATGGCATGCGCGTCGTGAAATTCTCGATCGGCTTCGGCCCGCGCATCTGGCACAAGCAGCCGAAGGGCAGCCCGACGACGTTCCAGTTCGCGCTCATTCCGTTCCTCGCGTACGTGCAGATCGCGGGGATGAACCCGTACGAGGATCAAGACCCGACGGACAAAGGCAGCTACGCGAACGCGACGCTTTGGGCGCGCGTCGTCACGATCGTCGCCGGTCCGCTCGCGAATTATTTGTTCGCGTCCGTTCTCTTCTTCGCGTCGCTCGTCGTCGGCGTGACGATGGCGGACGAATCGAGCATGAAGATCGTGCCGACTCCCGACGGACCCGCGGCGAGATCCGGCATGGTCGAGAACGACAAGATCGTCTCCATCAACGGCTCCGCCGTTCACGATTGGAGCGAGCTTCAAAAAGCGGTGAGCGCGCACGCGGGCGAGACGATGGACGTCGAGATCCTCCGCGGCTCGGACCTGATGCACTTGAACGTCACGCCCGCCGCGAAAGGCCAAAAGGACGAAGGCCGCATCCTCGTCCACCCCATCCGCAAATCGAACGCCTCGGCGTGCGCGACGCCGCCGTGCAATCGATCAAGCGTCCGCCGCAAGTCGTCGTCGGTCTCGTCGTGGGTCTCACGCGCATGATCATGCGCAAAGACAAAGTCGAAGCGAGCGGCCCCGTCGGCATCACGAAGGACATGGCCGCAGCCGCCAAAGACGGCCCCGGCGATTACCTCTTCATCCTCGGCGTGCTCAGCGCGTACCTCGGCGGGTTCAACCTGCTCCCGTTCCCCGCGCTCGACGGCGGCCGCCTCATCTTCCTCGGCGCGGAAGCCGCGTCACGCCGCAAGCCCGATCGCAAAATGGAAGCGCGCGTTCACGCGATTGGGCTTTTGATGATGCTTGCGCTCATCGCGATCGTGACGGTGACGGATCTCATGCCTGGAAGGCACTGAGCGCTCGACACGCGAGTGAGAGCGCGTGGACTCGCTCGTAGGATTTCGCCATGGCAGCCTTTCGCTGGTTCCGCATCGTCGTCACGGAGCATTACGCGGACTTCAACGGGCGCGCCGGTCGCGCGGAGTTCTGGTGGTACGTGGTCGCGTTCACGATCATCGAGATCGTGCTGATGGTGGTCCAGCACTTGCTCCACACGAACATCCTCGTCCCGCTCTTCGGCCTCGGACTCTTCGCGCCGAGCCTCGCACTCCAAGTGCGCCGCCTTCACGACATCGGCAAGAGCGGATCGTGGCTCTTCATCGTGTTCATTCCCGCAATCGGCGGCCTCGTTCTCAGCTACTGGTTTTTCGAACCGAGCACGCCAGGTCCCAACGAATTCGGCCCCGAGCCAAAAGCCTGACGAAACCGGTCACTTCCACTCGTGAATGGGTTTCTTCGCCCGCAGCCTCACGGCGATCGCGAGTCGATCCAAATACTCGTCGCGCGGAATGTCCACGCACCCGAGCGACTCGAGGTGCGGGTTCATCACCTGCGCGTCGAAGATCATGTAGCCGGCGTCGCGTAGTCTCTCCGCGAGCGTCGCGAACGCGATCTTCGATGCGTCCGTGCGCCGATGGAACATCGACTCGCCCGCGAACGACGCACCGATCGCGACGCCGTAGATTCCTCCGACGAGCTCGCGCGGTTTTCCTTCCGCCTCCTCCCACACTTCCAAGCTGTGCGCCCAACCGAGCTCGTGCAATTGCGTGTATCCTGCAACGATCGGCGGCGAGATCCACGTGCCGCCGTGGCGCTCCGTGGCGCAACCGATCATCGTCTCGCGGAAAGCTTCGTCGACCGTGATTTCCCACGGGTGATGCTTCAGCGCGCGACGCAGGCTCCGCGACCACGCGATCGAATCGAGCGGAAGGAGCGCGCGCGGGTCCGGTGAGAACCACGCGACGACCTCCTTGCCGCGACCGGCGCCGTGCGGCCACGGAAAAATCCCCGCGCGATACGCCGAGAGGAGCGTGCCGGGTCTGAAGTCCGTGCCGACCGCGATGACGTCTTGCGGAATCGTGCGCGGATCGGGGAAGCGCACTTCCGTCGGCGGCGGCTCGATCGGATCCTTCAGGGCGCTTTCCAATTCGGGTTGATGAGGCACGTCTCGAGGTGATCTTCCCAGCGCCCGCCGATCCAGAAATATTCTCGTTGGTACGCCTCGCGCACGAACCCCGCGCGCGTGAGAACGCGCGAGCTCCGGACGTTGTGCGGGAGGTGGCCCGCGACGAGGCGCTTCAAGTTCAGCACGTCGAAGGCGTAACGGACGACGAGCCCGAGCACCTCGCTCATCAGCCCGCGTCCCTCTTTCGTCGCGTCGAGCGAATATCCGACGCGCGCTTGCCAGATCGGCGCACGCGCCATGATGTGCACGAGGCTGATCACGCCCGCCGCGAAATCCTCGTCCGGTTTCTCGAAGATGATCATCCGCTGCATCATGCCGTGCGCGCGCGCCTCGTCGTGCTCGCGCAGCGTGTTCTCCCAATACGCCTCCGTGTAGAACGCGGGATCGTGGTCGGGCTCCCACGGCGCGAGGTGCGCGCGATTGCGATCGAAGAACGAGAGCATGCGCTTCTCGTCGCCGCGCGCGGTCGATCGCACGACCACGCGCCGCCCTTCGAGACGAACAGGAGGGATCGCGGGCTCGCGGCTCATCCCGCCGGCGGAGTCGCGCTGCGGAAAACTTCGACGCGCTGGAGCACGACGTCCGTCGACGGACGATCGCCGGGTCCCTTCGCGACGCGCGCGATCTTCCCGACGAGCTCCTTGCCGGCGACGACCTGACCGAACACGGAGTGTTTGTTGTCGAGGTGCGGCGTCGCGCGCTCCGTGATGAAGAACTGGCAGCCGTTCGAGTCGGGCCCCGAGTTCGCCATCGAGAGAATGCCGGGCCCGGTGTGGCGGAGCGAGGGGTGGAATTCGTCCGCGAATCGATAGCCCGGGTTTCCGCGGCCGGTGCCCGTCGGGTCGCCGCCTTGGATCATGAAGTCCGGAATCACGCGGTGGAAGATGGTACCTTGGTACAAAGGTACCCCCTGCTTCGCCTCGCGCGTGCTGGGATCCGTCCATTCCTGCGTTCCCGTCGCGAGACCCACGAAATTCTTCACCGTGTTCGGCGCCTCGTTCTCTGCGAGCTGGACGACGATGTTCCCCATCGACGTGACCAATCGCGCGTAGAGTTGTCCCGAACCCTGCACCTGAATCGGCGGAAACGTGGCTTGCGGCATGTGTAGGCTCCCTTATGTTGTGTGGCTCGGCTTGACCGACTTTGCGACCTGTTGATACTCCGTAGTTCTGCGGACATGAAGAGGCCCACGTGATTACCTGTCCCAAGTGCGCCAAGGACAATCAGGACCACTACAAGTTCTGTCTTGGTTGCGGCGCGGAGCTCCCGCGTGATGCAGCGCCGAAGCCATTCTCTCCCCGTACGCCGCCGCAAGGCGTGAAGGCGGTTCCGAATCAGGCGCCTGCTGCAGGGCGTGCTGCTCCGTCCGCGGCGCCGCTCGCGGCGCCCGTCAACGATCCGTATCGCGAGCCTGCAGCGCCCGCGCCCGTCGTCGCTGCGCCTCCGCCCGCCGCGGCTCCGGAGCGCGTCTCGGCGGCGCCCGCTGCGAGCGGCACCGTCGTGTGTCCGCAGTGCGGCCACATCAATCAACCGAGCAACACGTTTTGTGGGGCGTGTGGCTTTCGCCTGGGTGGCGCGGGCGCGCCGAAGTCGGCCGTCGCGGCCTCCGTCGGAGGAGCCGCGCCGATGTCCGGCGCGATCGTCCTCACCGCCCTCCGCGCGGACGGCACCGAAGCAGGTACGTACACGCTCCCCACGACGCCCGAGAACATCATCGGCCGCGACACGGGCGGCATCTTCGCCGGCGACAGCTACCTCTCGCCCAAGCACGCCATCTTCCGCGCGAAGGGCCCCGGCAAGCTCAGCATCGAAGACCAAGGCTCGCTCAACGGCGTCTATCGCAAGCTCGCGCGCGAAGTCCCCGTGCAGCTCGAGCCGTCCGATGTCTTCCGCATCGGCCAGGAGATCGTGAAGTTCGAATCGATCGAAGCGCTCCCACCGTCACCCGATGGCGTCGAGCGTCTCGGCGCGCCGAGCAAGGGCTACATCGGGCGCATCGCGCTCGTCATCGGCCGCGAGACGACGGGCAACGCCTTTCCGATCCCCGAGTCGGGCATCCACATCGGCCGCGAGCGCGGCGATGTGCTCTTCCCCGAAGACGGCTACGTCTCGGGCCTTCACTGCCACATCGCGTACGAGGGCGGCCGCGTGACGCTCACGGATCTCGGCAGCTCGAACGGCACGTTCATTCGCATTCGCGAAGAGACCGACATCCAAAGCGGCGACGTGCTGCTCATGGGTCAGCAACTCTTCCGCGTTCAAATGTGATGAGCTTCCCGTGAGGACGATTCGCGTCGTGGCTGCCGTCCTCGAACGCGATGGCTCCTACCTCATCACCCAACGTCGCCCGACCGCGGTGCTCCCGCTCTTGTGGGAGTTTCCCGGCGGGAAAGTCGAACCAGGCGAAACGGACGCACAAGCCTTGCGGCGCGAGCTCCTCCACAGGCTCGGCGCGGAGATCGAGTGCGGCAAGCTCATCTCGTTCGTGAGCCACCCGTACGAGCATTACGCAGTCGATCTCTTCTTGTACGAGTGCCACCTCGTCGTGGAGCGGCTCGAGGCGCGCAACGTGAATGCCTACAGGTGGGTCGCGAGCAGCGAGTTCGAGCAGTACCCGTTCACGCCGGCCGACGAGGCGTCGATGAACAAACTTCTCGGCGAATGACTTAATTCGGCGAGGGCCGGCCCGTTACTCGAGCATGAGCAACGAGGAGCAAAGCGCAATCCTCGAGGAGATCCTCGCGACGTCGCGCACGCTCGTCGAGCTCGGTGACGCGGCGACCGAAGCCAACAAGCTCTGCCACGAGCTCCGCGAGCGCCGCCGGACGCTGCTCGCGCGCCTGCGCCAGGTGCGCGAGTCACAAGAAGGGCGGTAGCAGCGAGATCGCGAGGACGCGTTCGCGCGAGAAGCCGAACGCGAACGCGCCAGCGTCGCCGAAAAGCGACAGGGCGGCCGCGAGCGCGCCGCTCGACGGAATCGGCGGATGTTTTTGCAAGCCGCGCCGCATGGTGACGAGCTGCATCGATTCACCGGCAGGTCCCACGCGTTTTCGAAGCGCCGCGAGCGCGGTTCGTCCGTCGCCGAGCTCGTCGACGAGGCCTTTCTCTTTCGCGTCGCGCCCGCTCCATACGCGACCCTGCGCGACCGCGTGCACGTCCTCGCGCGATCGTTTGCGCCCGCGCGCGACGACGTCGAGAAATCCGTCGTAGAAATTCTGGATCTCGCGCTCGAGCGCGGCGCGCTCGCCTTCGTCGACGCGATGAAGCGGATCGAGGAGCGCCGCGTGGGCGCCGCGCTTGAGCGTCTCCGTCGTCACGCCGAGGCGCTCGAAGAGCGGCTCGACGACGACGCGCGCCGAGACCACGCCGATCGATCCCGTGACGCACGTCGGCTCGCACACGATGTGATGCGCCGCGGCCGCCGCGTAATAACCGCCGCTCGCCGCGACGTTCCCGAAATACGCGACGACGGGTTTCTCGCGCGCGAGGAGCGCGAGCTCATGGTGAATGCGATCCGACGCGAGCGCGCCGCCGCCAGGCGAGTCGATGTGGAGCAAGACGCCGCGGACGCGCCGGCTCGCTCGCGCGGCACGCACCGCGGCGACGAATCGCTCGTCCATCGAGAGCGGGCCCCCGCCGCTCATGATCGTGCCGTGCAGCGGGAGGACGGCGAGCGCCGCGCGCCGGCGAAGCTGCGGAAAGATTCGTGCGCGGCGCGCGGCGAGAAATTTCCCGGCGGGCACGATGCGTGCGGGCATGTCGTGCTCCCCGAGCAACTTGGCGAGCTCGTCTTCGTACGCGACGGTGTCGATGAGCCCTTCATCACGCGCGCGGTCCGCGTTGTACGGCGCGCCGTCGACGAGCGTCTTCACGCGTTCGTGGTCGAGCTTGCGCCCTTCGGCGAGCGCGGAGACGAGCTCGTCGTAGAACGTGTCGAGCAACGCGCCGAGCTGCTCTCGCTGCGGATCGCTCATGTGATCGAGCGCGAGCGTCTCACCTGCGCTTTTGTAAGCGCCCGCCGCGAGGCGATCGGCCTCCACGCCGAGCTTGTCGAGCGCGCGCTTGGCGTAGCGCGAGCTCGACACGAACCCGACCGGCGCGAGCGTCGCGTGAGGCGCGGAGATGATGCGGCTCGCCGCGCTCGCGACGTAGAGCTCTTTCGTGTCGCCGCCATTCGGCAAGTGAACGACGACATCGCGCCCCGTCTCGCTGCGGATGCGTGCGATGAGCTTGCGAAGCGATGTCGCGGTCGCCATGCCGCCGCCGAGCTCGCGCAGGACGAACACGACGCCACGAACGCGCGGTTCTTTCGCGATGTACGGAACGAGCTCGTGCAGCGTCGAGATGGCGACGGGCCTCGGCCGCGCAAACGACAAGAGCGACAGCGCGCGCGGGGCTGTCGGAAATTCGACAGCCCCGGCATCGAGCTCGACCTCGAGCCACGTTCCCTCGGGAATCCGCCTTCGCAGCGTCACACAGAGCGCGATCAAAGGGAGAAACGCGAGCCGAAGCACGAAGCCGATCAGCCGAAAGAGAATCATCGGCGAAGCATAAGGCGCGAAAACGCGAAACGCCTGCGTGCGCCAGACGCGCCCCGTTTTTTTTTCGTGGAGCGCGAAGCGACACCCGCGCGATCGAGCCAAAACTCGCGCGCAACGCTTGGTATCGCGGATGCATCAGAGGAGCGGGCGGAGAGGGCGGACATGACAGCGACACTCTTCCAAGCTCCTTCATTGCAGGCATATCGCGAGCGACTCAGCAAAGTGGAGCCGCTCACACGCGAGGTCGAGCGCGATCTCGCGATTCGTTTTCGCAAGGGCGATCGCGACGCGGGTCGTCGCATCATCGAGGCGTGTTTGCCATTCGTCGTGGCGATCGCGCTCGAGTATCGGCGCTGGGGCGTCCCGCTCGAGGACATCATCCAGCAAGGCAACGTCGGGCTGCTTCGCGCGACAGGCAAATTCGACACGAGCAAGGACTGCCGCCTCGCGACGTACGCGGCGTATTGGATTCGCGCGGAGATTCGCGAGTACGTCGTGCGTGGATATCGCGTCGTGCGACTCGGGACGACGAAGGCCGAGCGCCGCGCGCTCCGCGCTTATCGAACCACGCGCGAGAGCGACCCCGAGCGTCTCGCGCAGGTCAGCGGGCTTCCCGTCGAGCGCGTCCGTTCGCTGCTCCCGCTCTTGCAAGGTCGCGAGTCGAGCCTCGAGTCGAGCAAGGACGAACGCAGCCCGGTGATCGATCGACTCGCCGCAGCAGGTCCTTCGCCCGAAGACGAAGCGCACGCGCACGAGGCCGCCGAGCGATCGCGCGTCGCCGTGCGCGAAGCGCTGCACGATCTCAACGCGCGCGAGCGCCTCATCGTGCGAGAGCGTTTGATGGCCGACGAGCCGCGAACGCTGCAAGAGCTCGGCGACGAGCTCGGCGTGAGCAAGGAGCGCGTGCGCCAGCTCGAGCAACGCACGCTCGTGAAGCTGCGCCAGCGGTTGAAGCACGTGGCCTAGCTCAAAAGCTGACCGCGCAAGCTCGCGCTTGCTACGCTTCGAGTCCAATGCGGTTGCGCGTCGCCATCGGAGCTCTCGCGGTCGTCGCCGTCGGCGGCGGTGTGCTCCTCGCGCTCCGTACGAGCGAACCCGTCGCGACGAACAAGACGCCCGCGCCGAAGAGCTCGGCGTCGAAACCCGACGCGGGTCTCGCGGTCGAAGACGAGGATCGCAGCCCGGCGCTCCATCCACCGACGGGAAAGCTCGCGTCGCTCGGGTGCGCGTCCGCAGGGACGATCCTCAAAGAGGTGCGTGACGAGCTCGCGTTCGTTCCCGCCGAGCCGGCCGCGCATGACTTCGCGACGGCTACGAAAGACTGGATCGATCCGCACGGACATTGGGCGGTCGCTCCGGACGCGGCGCCGTTCGCGTCGATCGACGCGGACGCGCAGACGCTCCTCGCCGAGATCACGCGCGGGAGCGATTGCGCGGCCGCGCTTCGCATCGGGAAGAAGCTCGCGTCGTGGGTCGACGCCGAGCGCGCTCGATACGACGCGCGCGCATCGCGATCGAGCGGCGACTCGGCGCGCGCGCTCAGCGACGCGCTCGACGTCGTAGGCCGCGATGCCGGCGCGGGCGCCCCGCCCGCGAGCGTCCTCACCGACGAGCTCGCCGAACGCGCGGGCGCGCTGAAACACGCGTACGGCGAGCCGATCGCGAGATACTGGAAAATGCACGCAATCGCTTCTTCCCGCAGATGACCGCGGAGGCATGGAGCGAAGTCGTGATCGCCGCAGCGGTGCGCGCGTGGGTGGAGCAAGTGGACGCACACGGTGCTTGGGCGCCGTACGGAGAAGAAGCCGCGGTGCACGACGTGGATCTCGATCAAGACGCGCCGTCGCGCCTGTGGTCGCGCGCGACGCGCACGGTGCTCGGCGTTCGCATCGACGACGGCGCGATTCCGCCTCTCGCGACGGGCGACGTGATCCTCGAAGTCGACGGCATGCCGCTCGCGGGCCTCGCGATCGAGCAGCTCGACGAGATGTCGCTCACCGCGGCGGATTCCGGCGAAGGGTTCGACGTCGTGGTGCTGCGTGAAGGCGATCGCGCGCCGCGCGTCGTGCGCATCGAAGCCGACGCGCCATCGCCCGCGAGCGCTAGCGCACACCCGTTCGATCTCGCCGTCGAGACCATTCCGTATGGCACGGGCAACGTCGCGCTCGTCACGATTCCGGACGTGTACGATGATCTCGGCGAGCTCTTCGCGCGCGCACTCGCACGCGCGCGCACACCCGAGCTCGTCGGCATCGTGCTCGATCTCCGCGGCAACGGCGGCGGCTCCACCGAAGGCGCCATCGACGCGCTCGGCGCGTTTCTTCCGGGCGCGCGCCTCTTCCCGATGAAAATCGTCGTGGCGCGATCGAGACGGACGTCGCGCCTTCGCCTCCGAACGACGAACGCTGGACCGGACCCGTCGCGACGCTCGTCGACGCGGGCACGGCAAGCGCGGCGGAGATGCTCGCGGGCGCGCTCGCAGCGTACAGGCGCGGGCCGAGCATCGGCGCGCCGACCTACGGAAAGGGCTGCGCGCAGGAGTACCTCGATGACGACGCGCACGCGGGACTCCTCCGCGTGACGACGCTCCTCTTCTCTCTCCCCGATGGCTCGCCCGTTCAACGCACGGGCCTCGTTCCATCGATCGGGTTTCCGTTTCACGCCGGCGAAGTCGGCGATGAGCGCGAGTCGAAGCTCGCGCACTCACCGGATGCGTGGACCGGCCCCGACGTACGCGATCACGCGTGGCTCGCGCGTGCTCCGACGTTCGTGTGGCCATCGGCGAACGCGCACGTCGGCCCGTGCAAAGACGCGAGCGCGTGCAAGGCGATCGCGCTCCTCGGCGAGTCGCGCGCGCGCACGGCGACCGCGTCGCGCCCGAAGCCCGACGTTCAGAGGTGAGGGAGCAAACCGCGACGGCGCGCTTCTTCGACCGTCGCGGCGAACGCGATGTAGCGCGACTCGTCCGGCTCCGCGAATGCTTCGACGTGGAACGCGTCGCGAACGCGCGCGCGCCCCTGCTCGTTTTCGACGGTCGCGAAGAGCGCGCGCTTCACCTTGTCGGCGAGCTCCGCGTCGACCGCGGTGTGCACGGCGAGCACATCGGGCGGTGATTCGCTCCCGCGCAAGAGGATGCGCCAGTCCTGCGGCGCGCCGAGCGCGGAGAAGCCGGCGCGCACGAGCTCTCCGCCTTCGAACTCCGCGAACGTTCCGAGCAGATCGCTGCGACCGTCGTAGACCGCGCGCGCGGCCGCGTCGTGCGATCCATAAAATCGTTCTTCGCCGAGCGTCGCTTTCGGATCGACGCCGCGCGCGATGAGATCGAGCCGCGCGAGGATGTAACCCGTCGTGCTGTGCGGATCGACCCACGCGACGCGCGCGCCTTGGAGGTTGTCGATCCCCACGTGGCGACTGTTCGCGCGGACGGCGAGCACCGCGTGATACGCCGCGCGCCGCTTGTTCACGCACAGCGTCCGCGCGAGGCCGTCCGCGTGCAGCTTCAGATACGAGAGCGGCGGGAGCCACGCGAAGTCGACCGCGCTGCGCTCGAACAGCGGAAAGATCTCTTCGTAAGAGAGCGCGACGCGCGGCACGATGGTCCGACCCACTTCGCGGGCGAGCCAACGCAAGAGCTCGGTCATCGCGGTGCCGACCGGCTCCGTGTTGCGTTGCCACGTGAGGGCGAAGACGAGATCCTTCCGCGCCATTGCGTCGTTCTTGTCTATCGTACTCAGCGCACGAGATCGACGCTCAGCTTCACGACGAGCGCGAGCACCACGAAAAGAACGATGACGCGAACGAACGAATCGCCGCGTTTCATCGCGACGCGAGCCCCTACGGCCGCGCCAGCCGCGTTGCAGATGGCCATCGGCGCGGCGATCGTCCACAAGATCGTGCCCTTGATCGCGAAGATGACGAACGAGGCGATGTTCGATGCGAGGTTCACGATTTTCGCGTTTCCCGACGCGCGAACCATCGAGTCGCCATGGATGGTGACGAACGCGACGATGAGCAGCGAGCCCGTCCCGGGCCCGAAAAAACCGTCGTAACAGCCGATGACGAGCGCGATGGCCGCGAGGCGAAACTGCGGCGCGCGCGTTGTATGCTCGGGCGCCGCGGCGCGCACGATGAGCGGACGAAGCGCCACGAGCGCGGCTGCCGCGACGAGGAGCGCGAGCGCGACGGGCTTCAGCGGCTCGGGTCGCACGTGGAGCTGCGCGAACGCACCGAGCACGGCCCCGGTCCCGCCGCACGCGAACGCGAGGAAAACGCGATCGCGATCCACGCCTTTGCCACGCCAAAACGCGATCGCCGAAGACACCGCGCCGAAGAGCGCTTGACCCTTGTTCGTTCCGAGCGCGAGGTGCGGCGATGGAATGCACGTCATCAGCGCAGGCACCGTGATGAGACCGCCGCCTCCCGCGATCGCATCGACGAAACCCGCCGCGCCCGCCGCCCCGCACAGCGCGACGAGCACGGGTGCGGAGACGATCACGCGCGAATCTCGGCGACCACGCCGAAGTGATCGCTCGGAAAGGCTTCGCCCACCGGTTGATCGAACGCGACGCGCGCGTCGAGCGGCTCGCCGCGGAATCGCTCGTCGCCGCCGCGCACGAAGATGTAGTCGATGCGCCGATTCGGCTCGCGAAGGAGCGCCGCGTACGGATTCGTGAGCGAGAACGTGGTCCCCGGACCTTCGCCGCGCTCGCCGAACACGTCGTGGAAATAGGTGCTCGCGCCGCCGAGCGTTCCAACGCCGCGCAAGAACCGAATCTCGTCCGAGTCGGCGTCTGCATTGAAGTCGCCGACGAGCACGGGCGGAAATCCATCGCGCGCGTAGTTCGCGTCGACGAATCGCGCGATCGATTGCACTTGGAGCTGCCGCACGTGGCTCTCTTCGAATCGCCAGTTGAGGTGCGTCGTGAAGAACGGAATTTTTCCGATCGGCGAATCGATCTCCGCGAACACGAGGCATCGATGCTCGTCGGTGCCGGGCAAACCGAACGTGAACGTGCGCGCGATGGGCCACTTCGAGAGGATCGCGTTGCCCATCGTGTAGTGCGCGGCGTCCGGCGAGCGACCGAAGGCGAGGTGATACCCGAACCCCTCCGCGATCGCCTTGCCTTGATCGAACGACATCTCCGGAAGCAAGAGCACTTCTTGAAGACCGATCACGTCGGGCTGCACGCGCTCGAGCTCTTTGCGAATCGCCACGAGCCGCTCTTCCCAAGGTCCCATGCGATTCCAAATGTTGAGCGTCGCGACGCGAATGCGATCCATCGCGCCCAACCTATCACGCAGTGGCGCGTTGCTCATCGCGCCGAGCGCGGACGGCGTCGAGATCGAGCGGCGACGTGCCCGCGAGCGAGAGCTCCGCGCGCACCGCTTTTGCGGGCGTCTCCGCGCCGAAGAGCACCTCGATGGCCTCGCTGATTTTCGCGCTGCCCGTCGGCGTCACGGCGATCTCCACGAAGAGCGCCGCGAGATCGCCGACGAGCCCCGCGCGCGCGATCGCGTCGCGCGCGAACGCGTCGTCGAACCGCACGGCGCGCAAGTAGCGGCGCACTTCGATTTTCTTTCCGATGCCGTCCATGTTGCGCACGACGGGGAGCGACTCGGCGCGCATCGCGAAGTCGATGCGCTCGGCGGCGCGCTCGGCAGAGAGCACGCTGCGCGGAATCGCGACGGCGTAGCGCGCGGTGTCGATGAGCTTCGAGACGGACGCGTCGCGTTCGCCGAGCGCGCGTGCGTCGGTGAATCGCAAGCCGTCGGGCGCGCCCTGGGTGAGCGCGTCGAGCCACTCGCGCGGATCTCCATCGCAACACAGCTTGATGTCGACGATCTCGCCGAGGCTCATCACGCCGAGCGAAAGCGCCGGCGAGAACGTCATGTCCGCCTTCGGATGAAAACCCGACGTGTAGAACATCGGCAGCCCCGCGCGGCGAAACGCGCGAGGCAGCGCGCGGATCATGTCGAGGTGCGAGAGGTACGCGCTCGGCCCGAGCTTGGTGAACGTGAATCGATAACGACGCGCGTCGCCTTGCACGATGCGCGGCGGCGGCGCGCCGGCGCGATCGCTTCGGCGCTGCTTCCGTCTTCGTGACGACGCGCGGTTTGTCCGCGCGGAGCTTCACGAGGTACCCGTCGCGCTCCTCGCGCATCGCGGACAGGTCGCACGCGACGCCGCAGTCGTAACAAACGAGCTTGCGATCGTCTTTGCGCGCGTCTTCGAGGTTCGTGTGATGCGATGAACATTCCGGCGGCTTTTCCGCACGGCGGTGACAATCGGCTCTTGAGCGCCTTGCGATACTCGGCGACGAGAAATCCTTCTTCGAGCCCGACGTCGATGTGGCTCCACGGAAGACGCGCCGTCACGGGGATCGTCCCGAGGAACTTCGCGGGCTCGATGCCGTGCTCCGCGAACGCGCGCTCCCACACTTCGATGTCGAGCTGATCGTCCCACGAGTCGAAGCGCGCGCCGTTCTTGTACGCGGTCTCGAGCACGTCGCACGAGCGTTCGATCGCCGCGCGCGAAGACGCCTTCGAGCCAGCTCCCGTCCGAGTCGTGCATACGCAAGTCGACCGCGCGTCCCGCGGGCTTCGTTCTCGAGCCACGATTGCTTCTCGCGCACCACGTCGCGCGCGATCCATCGCGCACCATTGAAACGGCGTGTGCGGCTTCGGGACGTGCGTCGACACGCTCACCGTCACCGTCGGCGGCGCGGCGCCGCGATCGCGCTTGATGCGGAAACCGACCTCGCGCGCGCGGCGTCCGACGCGCACGATCTCGCGTACGTCGTCTTCCGTCTCGGTTGGCAGGCCGATCATGAAATAGAGCTTCATGCTCGTCCACCCGCGCGAGAAGATCGCGCTCGGCGGTTTGCATCAGCTGCTCTTCGGTGACGTTCTTGTTCACCACGTCGCGCATGCGCTGGCTGCCCGCTTCGGGCGCGAACGTCATCCCGCTCGCGCGCACGCGCTGACATGTCGTCGAGCGTTTGTTCTCCGAGCCCGTACGCGCGGAGCGAGCTCACGCCGAGCGAGACGCGCTCGGGCGCGAGGCGCTCGGCTGACCCGTTGAACGAGCGGCGCGATGCACGAGTAGTCCGCCGTCGAGAGCGACGTGAGCGATCACCTCGTCGTAGCCGCTCTTCTTCACCGCGAGCACGAGCGTCTCGACGACCTTCTCCGGATCGCGCTCGCGCACCGGGCGATAGATCATCCCGGCCTGGCAGAAGCGGCAACCCTCGGTGCAGCCGCGCGCGATCTCGATCGACATGCGATCGAAGATCGCTTCCGGTCCGCCGACGGGCCCGTCGTCCGGAAACGGAAAATCATCGAGCGAGTCGATGAGGTTTCGCTCGATCGGGCTTGTTCGTGACGACGACGAGGAAACCGGTGTCCGCGTCGATGCATGTAGAATACAACGATGGAACGTAAACGCCGCGGATCTTCGCGAGCGCCGCGAGGCGCTCGTTTCGCGGGACGGCCTTTCATCGACGTCCACGCGAGCGCGATCTCCGTCGCGATCTTCTCGCCGTCGCCGATGACGAACGCGTCGATGAACGGCTCGAGCGGCTCGGGGTGCGTCGCGGTGGGCCCGCCCGCGATGACGAGCGGGTCGTCGTCTCTGCGATCGCGCGAGCGAAGCGGGATGCCGCCGAGGTCGAGCATCGTGAGCACGTTCGAGTACGTGAGCTCGAACTGAAGCGAGAACCCGACGACGTCGAAATCGCAGAGCGGGCGCGCGTTCTCGAGCGACACGAGCGGCACGTTCCGCTTGCGAAGCTCGGCCTCCATGTCGATCCACGGCAGTACGCGCGCTCGGCGAGCGTCCGCGGATCGTCGTTCAAGATCCTGTAGAGGATCTTGAACCCGAGGTGGCTCATGCCGATGTCGTAGACATCCGGGAACGCGAGACACACGCGCGCGCGAACGCTCGCCCAATCTTTGGGGCGCGCGCCGTGCTCACCGCCGACGTAGCGCGCGGGCTTCGCGACGAGATGAACGAAATCCGCGTACGGGTGCTGCATCGTTGTTTCCAGAAGAAGAATTGAACAGGGAGCGAGGGAGAGTGGGAGATGGTTTTGGTACTTGCGCTCGAAGACGCCAGGCGAATCAGCAACGCTGTCGCCTAAATTCTAACCTTCTCCCTCGCTCCCTTTCTCCCTGTCGATTTCTTTTTCTTCTCAGTTCGTGCCCGGGAACGCCGTCACGTATTGGATCTTCACGTCGGGGAACGCTGTCACGAACTGGACCTTCGTGTCGGGGAATGCAGTGACCATCTGCCATTTGCCGCATTTGTCCGGGAACGCGGTGACCTTCTCGACCTTCACGTCGGGAAATGCCGTGACGACTTGGACCTTCACGTCGGGGAACGAGGTGACCTCTTGAATCTTGCCCCAGAGGTGCTTGCCGTTGAACGTGCACGAGCTCTTGTCGAACCCGCCGAGCGTGACGTGATCCGACGGGATGATGTTCGCGCGCGCCGCGTGGGGCGCAGCCCCGAGCCCGACCAACGTGACGACCGAGACGATGCCGATGATGCTTCGCATGGGGCGCAATTTCGCAGCTCCGCCGCGCACCGTCAACCGCGCTCGGTCACTTCAGAGGCGCGTTCGGGCACGGCGTGATGGTGCCGTCCACGTGCTTCTTCGGATCGGCGACGTACTTGCCGTCGTGGAGCGCGTACTCGTCGGTCGACGGCGTGCACCCGCACATCGCGCCCTCGCAGTTGCTCGTGTCGCCGACGCGAATGTCGGCAAAGCCTTCGTGACGCGTCTTGAGCGGCGTGACGATCGCGTTCGCGCCGAGGTTGCCGAGATAGGTCGCGCATGCGCCGCCGCGATAAAGGTGGCTCTCCGTGGTGATGGGTGGCGGCCCCCACTGCCACATGATCTCGGGGACGCCATCGCCATCGAGGTCGGCGACTTCGCTTCCGTCGCCGATCGGATCCTCCTCTGAATTTGTGTGCGTGCTGATGCAGTCGCTCGAGTGTTTGCAACGCGCGCGAAACTTCGCGAGAGCATCGTCGTGCGCAGTGGTCTTGCACGGTGCCGCGTCCGCAACCGCAACGTGCGCCGACGATGACGCGCTCGCGCTGACGGTCGCAGGCGCGGCGGCAGAAAATGTTGGCGGGTCGACGTGCACGGCGGGCGGCGGCGGCTCGTGACCGCAGCGTCCGTCGCACGCGCAAAAGAACACCACGATCGCAGCGATTCGCACGCTCCGATGGTAACAACACTCGGATGAAGCAGACCATCTGCGCGCCGTGGGACGGACAAGTGCTCGGCGAAGTCGATCTCGCCGACGAGGCGGCCGCGGAGCGCGCGATCGCGAACGCGGAGACGGCGTTCGCCGCGATGCACGCGATGCCGAGCCACGCACGTCGCGACGCGCTCCGAAAATCGCGACGGCGATCGAAGCGCGCGCGGACGAGATCGCGCTCGCGCTCGCGCGTGAAGCAGGCAAGCCCATCGCGTTCGCGAAAGGCGAGGTCGCGCGCTGTGTGTCGACGTTCGGGATCGCGTCCGAAGAAGCGACGCGCATCGAAGCGGGCGCGATGGCGCTCGACGTGACGCCCGCGGGCGAGGGTTACTCCGGGATGTGGCGGCGCGTGCCGCGCGGTCCGGTCCTTGGCATTTCCCCGTTCAACTTTCCGCTCAATCTCGTTGCGCACAAAGTGGCGCCCGCGCTCGCGTGTGGCGCATCGATCGTGCTCAAGCCCGCGCCACAAACGCCGCTCACCGCGATCGCGCTGGGCGCGATCGTACGCAAGTCGGGATTTCCCGAGCACGCGCTGCAAGTCGTCCCGTGCGAGAACGCGATCGCCGAGAAGCTCGTGAAGGACGATCGATTCGCGACGTTCTCCTTCACCGGAAGCGCTGCGGTCGGTTGGCATTTGAAATCGGTCGCCGGGAAGAAGCGCGTGGTGCTCGAGCTCGGCGGAAACGCGGCGGCGATCGTGCACGAGGACGCCGACGTGGACTACGCCATCGATCGAATCGCCACGTCCGCGTTCGGGTACGCGGGCCAAGTCTGCATCAAGACGCAACGGCTCTACGTCCACGCGCCCATCGCGGACCGCGCGATCGCGCGCCTCGTCGATGCCGCGAAGAAAATCGCGCCGCGCGCGCCGGAGGAGCCGGGGATTCTCTCGTGCTTGATCGACGAGAAGAGCGGCGCGCGAATCGAGTCGTGGGCGAAAGAAGCAACCCATGCGCGCGTGCTCGTCTCCGCGATGCGCGATCGCAACAAGCTCGGCCCGATCGTCCTCGAATTCGACGGCGACGGCCGCGGCACGCGCGTCGTGGACGAGGAAATCTTCGGTCCTGTTGTCACGGTACATAGGTACCAAACGTTCGACGAAGCCCTCACGATGGCCGACGCGACGCGCTACGGCCTCCAAGCCGGCCTCTTCACGGACTCTCGCGCGCGCATCGATCGCGCGTTCGATCGCTTGCACGTCGGCGGCCTCGTCGTCGGCGACACCGCGTCCTTCCGCGTCGACTCGATGCCCTACGGCGGCGTGCGCGATTCGGGCCTCGGCCGCGAAGGCGTCCGCTTCGCCATCGACGACATGACGGAGCCGAAGCTCCTCGTGACTCGCACGCCGCCCGGTTCTGCGCTATCTCGCCCGAAGTGAACACCGGCCCCGCACATCCTCCGCACGCACAACCCGCGTCCGTGCCCGGCACGAAGAACGTCGTGCTCGTCATGAGCGGCAAAGGCGGCGTCGGAAAAAGCACGACCGCGACGAACCTCGCGCTCGCTCTCTCTCGCATGGGCCAACGCGTCGGCCTCCTCGACGCCGACATCTACGGCCCCTCGATCCCGACGATGCTCGGCGTGAGCGGCCGCCCCGTCTCGCTCGACGGAAAATCCATCGAGCCCCTCACGCGCTTCGGTCTGAAGATGATGAGCATCGGGTTTCTCCTCGAGGATCCGAAGCAAGCCATCGTGTGGCGCGGCCCGATGCTGCACGGCGCGCTCAACCAATTCTTGAACGACGTCCATTGGGGCGAGCTCGATTACCTGGTCCTCGATCTTCCGCCCGGCACCGGCGACGTCGCGCTCACGCTCTCGCAGCGCGTTCGATCGAGCGGCGCGGTGATCGTGACGACGCCGCAACCCGTCGCGACCGACGACGTCTTCAAGTCGGTGAGCATGTGCCAGAAGGTGAACATCCCGGTCCTCGGCGTCGTCGAGAACATGAGCTACTTCATCGACAGCGCGGGCGTGCGCCACGAGATCTTCGGCAAGGGCGGCGGGCAAGCCGTCGCGGATTTCGCGGGCGCGCCGCTCCTCGGACAAGTCGCGATCGATCAGAACGTGCGCGAGTGCGGTGACAAAGGAACGCCCATCGTGCAGGCCGCGCCGGACAGCGCCGCCGCCAAGAGCTTCGTCGCGATCGCCGAAGCGCTCGTCGAGCGCATCGCGTCGATGGAGGGAACCGCCGCGGCCGAGCCCGGTCCCGTCATCGATCGCAGCGGCGGCAGCGGAAAAAAGAAATTACCCATCGTGAAGTGAAAGGAGCAGAGGACATGAAGGCGAATCCGATCCCGACGGGCTACCACTCGCTCACCGCGCAACTCTCCGTCGACGACGCGGCCGGCGCGATCGACTTCTACAAGAAGGCATTCGGCGCCGAGCAAATCGAGCTCGCGGCCGACCCGAGCGGAAAAAAAGTTTGGCACGCTGCGCTGCGCATCGGCGACTCGATGATCTTCGTCAACGACGTCTTCCCCGACATGGGAGGCACGAAGAGCAACTCGACCAGTGGCTCTACGTCGCCGACTGCGACGTCGTCTACAAGCGCGCCGTCGACGCGGGCGCCAAGTCGACGATGGCGCCGAACGACGCGTTCTGGGGCGATCGCATGAGCCAAGTCGCCGACCCGTTCGGCCAGAAGTGGGTCATCGCCACGCGCGTGAAGGACATGACGCCCGAAGAGATGAAAGCCGCAGAGCAGGCGTTCGTCGCCGCGATGGCGCAGAAGAAGTAATCAGCTCCGCCAGGTCCCCGTCTTCTTCGCGTTGGCCAAGAGCTCCACGTCTTGCTCCTTCTTCAAGAGCACGCCGAGGAACGGCAGCTCGCGCACGAAGCGTTCTTTCCCGACGCCCGCGCTCTTCAGCACCGCGATCCAATCGATGAGCTCGCTCGTCGACGGACGCTTGCGGAGGCGAGGCACTTCGCGGAGCTCGTAGAATTTCACGACGGCCTGATCGACGAGCTCGTCGTCGATCTTCGGATGGTGCACGCGCACGATGCGCTTCATCAGCTCTTGATCGGGGAAGTCGATGAAGTGGAACACGCAACGACGCAAGAACGCGTCGGGCAATTCCTTCTCGTTGTTCGACGTGATGATGACGACGGGCCGCTCCTTCGCGACGACCTCGTCGCCCGTCTCGAAGATCGAGAAGCGCATGCGATCGAGCTCGTGGAGCAAGTCGTTCGGAAACTCGATGTCGGCTTTGTCGACCTCGTCGATGAGCAGCACGTTGGCCTTCGGCGCGGAGAACGCGCGGCCGAGCGGGCCGAGCTTGATGTAGTGGCGGATGTCCTTGACGTTGCCTTCGCCGAAACGTGCATCATACAAGCGTTGCACGGTGTCGTAGACGTAGAGGCCGTCTTGTGCGCGCGTCGTCGACTTCACCGGCCAGTGAATGAGCGGCATCGCGAGCGATTGCGCGATCGCTTCGGCGAGGAGCGTCTTGCCGGTTCCCGGCTCGCCCTTCACGAGAAGCGGACGCTGAAGGGCGAGCGCGCAATTGACGGCGGCTTCGAGCGAGTCGCTCGTCAGGTAACTGTCGGTCCCGGTGAATCGTCGAAAGTCCTCGGTCATTCAACCGGGAACATTAGCATCAACCACCGCCACCGCCGTCGAACGACGACGATGAGCTGCTCCCCGACGTCGGCCCGAACGTGATCGAGCATGTTTGCATGAGCTGAATGCAGTCCGACGAAATCTTCGCGTATGCCTGAAGCGCCGCGCTCTCTTCTTGGGCCTGCGTGCAGAACGGGAGCTGCGACTCCATGCTCTTCATCGCGTCGACCTCTTCTTGCAAGCACTTCGTGTATTCCGAAACGGTCGTGTTGCACTTCGCGATGGCTTGATCGAATCCCGTGCAATCGGGCGTCGGCGGGAGCTGCTGTTGGTTCTGCTGCGCGTTCGCGAGGCACGTGTTGTACGTGGTTTGGCAATCGCCGCCATCGAGGCTGGCGCCGGCGAAGCCGCACGAGATTTTCGCGATGTCGCCCGAAGACATGGCGTTCTTCACGAAGTTGTAGGTGTCGGTGCAGAGCTGATTCTGATCGGTCGTAGAAAGCGAGTTGGTGTCCTGGTTGCCATCGACGGTCGTCATCGATCCGCCGCAAGCCACGAGAACGCACACAACGAAGATGGAAGCCTTGCGCGTCATGAACCCTCCAAGAAGGGGCCACATCTCGCAAAGCGCGTACCACACGGATCAGGCGGAAAACCGCGTGCTTGGTGTTGGTGCGTGACCGCGGCTTCACGCTTCGCGCGCGTTTGCTAGGTTACGCGCTGTGCTGTTCGAAGCTCCGAAGATTCCGCGCGTGGCCGCCTCGCGCGTCGAGCGCGCGCTCATCGATTTGGATCGCGCCGTAGGTCAGTCGAAGCTCGTGCTCGACGAAACCGCGCGCCGCGTCTACGCCGAGGACGACAGCCAATCCGAAGCGTGCATGCCGGACGTCGTCGTCATCGCCGAGACGCGCGAGGACATCGCCGCCGTTCTTCGCATCGCCGACGCGCACGAGGTCCCCGTCACGCCGCGTGCGGCGGGCTCGGGTCGCACGGGCGGCGCGGTCCCCGTCGCGGGCGGAATCGTCCTCGCGACGCACGCGCTCAACCGCATCATCGACGTGAACAAGAACGATCTCGTCGCGATCGTCGAGCCGGGCGTCGTGCTCGGCACGTTCCACGCCGACGTGCGAGCGCGAAGGACTCTTCTACGCGCCCGATCCGAACTCGGCCGACATGTGCATGATCGGCGGCAACGTCGCCGAGAACGCCGGCGGACCGCGCGCGTTCAAATACGGAGTCACGCGCGATACGTGCTCGGCCTCGAGGCGTGCGTTCATGGGCGGCCGACGATGCGCGTCGGGAAAAAGCACCGTGAAGGGCGTCACGGGATACGACGTGACGTCGCTCCTCGTCGGCAGCGAAGGCACGCTCGGCGTCTTCACGGAGATCACGCTGCGCCTTCTCCCGAAGCCCGCGCAGGTGGCGACGTTACTTGCATTCTACACGGATGTTCGCGCGGCGGGCGCGTCGGTCTCGCGTCTCATCGCGGCGGGTCTCGTCCCGCGCTGCATCGAGATGATGGACGCGGCGACGCTCGGCGCGGTGCGCGCCGCGGGCAATCCCATCGACGAGCGCGCGGGCGCGATGCTCCTCATCGAAGTGGACGGCGAGGACGCGGAAGCGCAGCTCGAACGCCTCGGCAACGCGCTCTCGGACGCGGACGGCACCATCGATCTCGTCGTCGCGCAAGACTCCGCCCAGCGCGCGCGCTTGTGGTCGGCGCGAAAGTCGCTCAGCTATGCGACGCGCAAAATGGCGACGCACAAGATCGCGGAGGACATCGTCGTCCCGCGCTCGCGCATCTCGGCGCTCCTCGACGAGACGCAGCGCATCGGCGAGCGCGAGAACGTACGCCACCTCACGTACGGCCACGCGGGCGACGGTAATTTACATGTAAACTTTCTCTGGGACTCTCCCGACGAAGAGCCGCGCGTCGCGCGCGCCGTCGAAGCGCTCATGCGCTCGACGATCCAGCTCGGCGGAACGCTGAGCGGCGAGCACGGCGTCGGCCTCGCGAAAGCTCGGTACCTGCGCTTCGAGCAGTCGGAGGAGCTCATCACGCTTCAAAAAGACATCAAGCGCGTCTTCGATCCGAAGGGCCTCTTGAACCCGGGAAAGATTTTCCCCACGTCGCATGTGGGATGTTGAGCGACGCGCGAAGCGCTCGCGTTCGCTCCGCGAACGAAATAAGCTCATCGACATGAGGAAAGGGGACCTCGTCGGCGTCATCGAATCCGTTTACGCCGAGACCGAAACGGACGACGTATGGCTCGCTCGACTGTTGGACGCCGCGGCTCCCATCACGGATCGTGGCCTTGGCGCTGCGGCGGTCATCTACGATACGAACGCACATCCCCTTCGTGTGTCCGGCGTACGTGTGACGCCAAACGCCGTGCTGCCAGCGCACGCGCTCGTGCAAATGCTCGAAGGCGCGACGCCCGAGTACATCGACAACAGTTGGAAGCGATTGCATTGCGCGCTGGCGAGTGAGGTTCGTGGGTGGGAAGCAGAGCCGGCTCGTCGGAAGTACCTCGAGTCCGTTGGTGTCAAAGACCTGATGTCGCTCAATGCATACGATTCGAGCGGAGTCGGCGTGTGCATTGGCGCATTTCTCCCGAGAGCCCAAAAGCTCGAAAGAAAGACCCGCTCGACGTACGAGCGAATCGCGACGCATCTCGCATCGGGTTTTCGTTTGCGTCGTCGCGTGCGCGCGGCGGAGGCGATCCTGTCCACGTCGGGTGCGGTGCTCGATGCGTCCACCGATGAGTCGCAACCGAAGCCCGCGCGCGCGGCACTGCGCGAAGCCGTGCGCCAGATTGAACGTGCGCGCGGTCCCTTGCGACATCGCGAGCCAGAGCGGGCCGTGCTGTCGTGGCGTGCGCTCGTGCGCTCGCGGTGGTCACTCGTTGATCACTTCGAGAGCGACGGGAAACGTCTGATCGTCGCGATCGCAAACGAGCCCGCACCACCGCCAATTTCATGCCTCACGGCACGCGAACGAAATGTTCTCGAGCTCGTCGTGCAAGGACACACCACGAAGCTCGTCGCTTACGAGCTTGGCCTTTCGGACTCGACGGTTCGCGTTCTCTTGATGCGTGCCACGCGCAAACTTGGTGTGCGCTCTCGTGACGACGCCATCGAGCGCTACCGAAAGCTGACGCGCGTTTACGAGAAACCGTAAACGGCCGATGACAACGACCCGCGGCACGCTCGCCGCCGTTTACACGAGGGCGTAAGCAACGACTGACTTTCTCACGCACCACGTTCGCTGCACGATCGCGAGCGAGGTGAACGATGCGCTTCGGACTTCTTTGTGGAGTGATCGGTGGGCTTGTTCTCGGGGCATGTGTTGGTGATTCGACCTCGTCGGACGCGGGCGGCAACGACGCGACGACCGACACGCTCTCGAATCCGGACACATCGAAGCCGTCGGACGGCGCCGCGGAGACGACGACGGACGCCGGCTTCGATGTGAAGTCGCTTCCAGGTCTCGCGTTGTGGCTCAATGCGGGCGTGGGTGTCGCGACCGATTCGAACGGCGTCACGAAATGGTCGGATCAATCCGGCAACGCGAACGACGCGACACCGAACGGCACGGAGCCGACCGTCATCGCGAGCGGCATTCACGGTTTGCCGTCGATTCACTTCGAGGGTGGCTCGCACCTCGACATTGCAGACTCCACGTCGCTTCGAAATCGGAACGTCGGACTTCTCGCTCTCCATCGTCATGCGGCACACGACCGACACTCAGGATGCAGGCAACTATGGTCTCGTGTTCGCCAAACAAGATCCCGTGAAGAGCGGATTTCCGGGCATCGCCGCGTTCGTCGACTTGCCCACGAACACGACGTCCTTTTTCGGACAGATCCTCGTCAGCACATACGTGAATACGACGACGACCGGTCTCAACAACAACGCACCGCACGTCTTCGGATTTCGGCGTGTCGGCGCGCAGATCTCCACGCGACTCGATGGGACCGTCGACGGAATCGAAACGAGCGATGCCGCGGCGGTCGATCTCAGCGCGCTCACCACGCCCGCGCGCATCGGCGCAGGCGGCGACGGCAACACGACCTATCAACAACTCAAAGGCGACATCGCCGAGCTCGTCTTGATCAACGGAACCACTTCGGACACGAGCCTTGCCTCCCTCGAGCAGTACTTGAAGTCGAAATACGGGCTCTGACGGTGCGTAAACGCCGACGCATTGCGCGCGGGAACGTCAAAAGATAAACAGCGCTGGCAGTCTCATGGAGTCGCCGGCGCTCACGATCACCGACCCGCAGTCCGTTCCCATTTACCCGGACGGACCCATCTCGCGATGGTGCAAGAAGGCGCTGTACGAGCCGCGCGACGAAGTCTTCGTGCGCCTCACGCTTCGCTCCGTCGCGATCCAACTCCTCGCGATGATCGCGCTCTTCGTCACGCTGCGCTTCACGCACGTGCCCGCGGTGATTCCCGTCCTCGCCTACTTCGCGGTGTGGGGCTGGCAGACGCCGCCGATCATTCTCCTTTTGCACTGCACGATGCACCGGAAGTTCATCCAGAACCCGAAGTGGCTCGAGAAGATTCATCCGTTCGCGATGTCGTTCTTCTTCGGCATGCCCACGGGTTACCGCGAGCACCACATCGGCATGCATCACGTCGAAGACAACATGCGAAACGATTTGTCTTCGACGCTTCGTTATCAGCGCGACAGCTTCCTGAATTTCCTCGTGTACTTTTTCCGATTCTTCTTTCTCATCGTGATCGAGCTTCCGCTTTATCTGTCGAAGAAGAAAAAGCCGGTGATGGCGAAGCGCGCACTTTTTGGCGAGATCGCGCATTGGGCCGTGGTCGTCACGTCGATGGTCTTCATCGATTGGCGTTTCGGTCTCGCGGTGTTCTTGATGCCGCTCGTCACGTGCCGCTTCATGATGATGACGGGCAACTGGGGTCAGCACGCGTTCGTCAACACGGCGCGCAAGAACAACGGCCTCGCGAACGCGATCACTTGCATCAACAGCGGCTACAACAAGCGCTGCTTCAACGACGGCTACCACATCGGTCATCACCTCCGCGCGAACCGCCATTGGTCGGAGCTGCCGGGCGACTTCATCGCGAACCGCGAGATGTACGCGAAGGAAGGCGTGATCGTGTTCGAGGGTCTCGATTTCTTCTTGGTGTCGTGGCTCTTGTGGCTCGGTCAGTGGAAATTCCTCGCGAAGCGCTTCGTGCGTTTGGGCGAGCCGCGCACCGACGAAGAGATCATCGCGATGCTCAAAGAGCGCGTGAAGCCCGTGCGCGAGTGGCCCGCCGAGAAAATCGGCGCGAGCACGGCGACTCCCGCGACCGCGTGACTCAGGTCTTCGATTCGGCCCACTTCACGGCGGCCGCTGCGTCGACGAGGCCAGCGCCTTGAATTTCAGGCGAAACCCCGTCCAATTTGCGTGCAGTTTGCAACAATCCCGCGCGCACGTCCGCGGGTCCGAGGCGAGGGTTCGCTTCGAGCATTTGCGCGGCGATCGACGCGACGATGGGCGCGGCGAACGACGTCCCGTCGACGTGTTGGTAATCGCGCGCGATGTACTTCTGCATCGCGATGCGCGCGTTGACGCGCTCGAGGAGATCCGCGCTCGACTGGGCGAGCGCTTCGATCGATGAAGGCTCGAGCGCCATCTCTTCGAGCACGGTGAGCAAGTCGTAGAGCGCGTGCGCTTCGCGCGCTTCGAGCGTTCCCGGAACCATCGGGGCGGGAACCCACGCGGCGGGCGCGAGCAAATCCGGTTTCGTCACGCCGGGGCGCACGACGCCGTGACTCGATGGCCATGGTTTGTCGTCGCCGAGGTCGAGCGTGCCTCCATCGTCGAACCCGCCGACCGTGATCGCGCTCGCCGCGGATGCGGGCGGCGTCGGAACGCGATCGGGCACGTTGCCCGCTGCGGCGATCACGACGACGCCCTTCTTCACCGCGTCGTCCACGGCGCGAAGCACGTCGTCCGCGCCTTCGTCGCCCGGGCTCAATCCGAGCGAGACCGAGAGCACGCGCACGCCGAGACCTTCGTGACGAAGCGGAACGCCGAGCGCGGATGCGAGATGCTCCGCGCGCACGTCGGCGTCGTCCTCCTTGGCTTTGATGAGCACGATGTCGCTCTCCGATGCGAGGCCGCGATAGCGCCCGCCGGAGAGGTAACCGTTGCCCGCGGCGCAGCACGTGGTCATCGTTCCGTGCCACGAGCCCGCGCTCTTCGCGAGGAGCTCGCGCGGCTCGGCTTGATCGCGCGTCACGTCGACGAACGCGCGGATGCGTCCGCGAGGCAACCTGAGATCCGCGTGCGGGAAAAATCCCGCGTCGACGAACGCGATGCACACGCCGCGCCCTGCGTAGCGCGCGTTCGGACACAGCCGCTCGACGAGCGACGGAATTTGAGGACGCGACGTGCCCACGACTATTGGGGTTCTTCGAACTCGTAACGGGCGTCGCGTATGTCGCAGCGACACGGGCGCTGCTGAATCGGTGCATTCTGCATGTAAGACGGATCGTAGGCTTGCGGCATCGGCGTGTCGCGCATGACGCCGCCAGCGAGCGGCGCGTCGCCGATGTAGCCGAGCGAGATCGATTGCGCGCGCTGGGGCGGAGGACGCGTCGCCATCTCGCGCGCTTCTTGGAGCCAGAAGGTGTCGCCCGGCGGCGTGAACGCGACGGAGTGCGCCGGCTCGAGCTGCGACTCGACGCACCCGCACGCACACACGCACAGCCCAAGCAAAATCGCGCGAGGCCCCATGACCACGAACCTAGCAAACATTCGGCCAAGCCATCCACACGTCGGGCTCATGTCTCGTCGAGCTTGGTTTGAATGGAATCGTGCGCGAGCTTGCGAATGCGTTCGACGTCGATGGGATTATTTGCGTCTCCGGTCGGAAAAATTGGGGCGAGCGCGTGCATCGTGACGCGCGCGGGGCGAGGCACGAGCGTCCCGAATCGACCGAGCGCGATGGGCAAGTTGTAACGGCGATCGCCGAAGAGGAGCTTTCCGAGCATCGGGTCGCGGCCGACGACGCGGTACATGTCGTCGACGCCGGACGCCGCGATGGGCACGATGGGCACGCGCGCGCGCATCGCGACTCGCGCGAAGCCGGCGCGCCCGCGCCATTTGAGCTTGTGACGATCGCGCGCGTGTTTGTACGAATCGAAGATGCCGCCCGGGTACACGACGACGAGCTCGCCGCGATCGAGGTGCGCGACTGCGTCGTCGGGTGTGCCGGGGATCGCGTTCACCCAATCGAGCGTCGCGCCGAGGCCGGGTGTCTTCCACAAATTGCGATCGGCGAGCCAGAGCGCGAGGCGCTCGGTGTGCCTCCAGAGGAGCGCGCCGAGGACGAGCGCGTCGAACCCGAAGATGCCGTGGTTCGCGACGAGCAGCGCACCGCCCTCGCGCGGTATGCGCTCGTGATTCACGAGGCGCGCGTCGAAGTACGAGACGACCGCGTCGATGAACCGCTTGCCCACCGCGGACTCGGGAAACTTTTGGAACGACGCGCTCTTCACGATCCGTCTTGGGGTTTGACGGTGTGCAAGAATGCTTCGGCGCGCGCGTACGCGCTGAGCGCGCGCGTGGACGTGAGGAGCGCGCCGTGGCCCGGAGCGCGCGAGCCGTCGTCGCTGCGCGTGACGCGATCGATGTGGAGCGGACCGCGGCACCGCGCGAGCATTCGCTCGACGCACACGGGGCGCGCGTTGATGCGATCGCCGTCGCTCGCGATCGAATGAATCGGGATGGTCACTTCGGTGAGACCGGAGAGGTAGTTGCGCGTCCCGTCGCGGCTGCACCATCGACCGTCGATGCCGAATCGCGCGAGATCCTCGACGTACGCGAGCGACTCGTCGTCGCTTCCGAGTCGCAGCGCGCGCGCGGGGAAACGTTTGAAGCGGCGCGCGGTGCGTAGGAAGCCCTCGAGGATGGCGCGTTTCGCGGCCCACACCGCGGGGTTCGGCTCGAAGTCGCGGAGCCAGATGTTCGCGCCCGCGACGAGGACCAGCGCATCGAGCGACACGAGCTTGCAGCCAAGCGCTGCGAGCGCGACGTGTCCGCCGAGAGAGTGACCGACGAGCGCGATGGGACCTTTTTCATTTCGCGCGCGAACGCACTCGACCACGGCGGGGAGATCGCGCTCGACGAAATCGTCGTAGCCCCAATCGCTGCACACGCTCTTTCCGTGACCGCGAAAGTCGAACGTGACGACGCGCCAGCCGCCATCGCGAAAGACGGGCGCGACGTGCTTGAACGCGCTCTGCCGCGCGAACATCGCGTGCGCCATCACGACCGAGCCGCGCGGCTCGCCCTGCGGCTCCATGACGGTTGCCGAGAGCGACACGCCGCCCTCCGTGCGGATCTCGAGCGTCTCGGCATCGAGCACCGGTGCGCGCGCGGTCTTCGCGAATCCCGTCATCCGAGCGGGAGTACCCACGCTTCGTCTCCGATTTTCAATCCGAGCTCTTGCGCTGCCGCTTCGTCGAGCCCGCCGGACTCCTCGTCGTCGGCGGCGAAGCTCGTGAGGAGCGCGCGGAAATAAGGCGCTTCGGCGAGATCGATCGCGACGAGCGAGCCGTGCTTCGGGTGCTCTTTCTTCGCCGTGAGGAGTCGCGCGATCTTCATCTTCGACGTCTTCTGCACCAGCGTGATCTCGTCCGTCGGCGCGACGAAGTGCGGGCCGCCATCGAACGGGTCGACGCGCTCGGCGTACCGAAACCCGATGCGTCTGAGCATCTTCTCGACGCCCTTGGTTCGCGATCCGACTTTTCCGATCACTTCTTGCGCCTGCTTCGGCAAGAGCGACGCGTAGATCGTGCCTTCCGGAAAGAGCCCGCGGATGAACTCTTTGTTCTTCTTCGAGAGGCGATCGGCTTCGGCGTAGCTCAAGTCGGTGAAGTGACGACCGAGCGCGTCCCACAAGTGCGACGTGCCGTCGGGCTCGAGCGGCGGGAGGAGCTCGGCGAGCACTTCGTCGCGAAAGAGCTCGCGGTGCGCCTTGATGAAGAGAAAGCGCACGTACGAAATGAAGAGGCCGAGCTTCTCGGGGACGCGTCGATACTCGGGCGACAAGACGAGCCCGCCGATCTCGGTCGGCCCGTTGTACGAGTAGCCGACGTTGAGCGTCGTGTGGTTGAAGTGCTTGTCGAGCGTCGCGGAGACGCGCTCCTCTTGAATGACGTCGAGGTAGATGTACGGCGCGTCGCGGCGACCGAGCTGGCCGATGATCATCGACGTGCCGACGATCTTGTCTTTCTTTTTGTCGACGAGGACGAAGACGTATTGCCGGCGGCGCGGATCCTTGATGGCGCCGGTGAAGCTCGAGTGCGCTTGCTCGAGGATGCCGCGAATCTCTTCGCGATCGTCGGGCAGGTTGACGGTGTCGAGGTGCTCCGCGACGGCGAGGAGTTGATCCTCGTCGGTCTTCAGCGCGCCGCGAACCTCGAAAGCACCCATTCTGTCACGACTTCGTCTTCTGTTTTTTGTCCTGCTGCTCGCTCATCACGGCGTAACCGGCCGCGCCCGCGATCAAGAAGAAGAGCGCGAGCGCGCCGAGGCGAAATCGCGTGCTCGACTTTTTCTGACCGGGCGCGCCGGGCTCGTTCATCCATGCCATTGACGATCCCGGAAACACCGGGCCCGTCGGGCGATCGTCGACTTCGCTGACGCCGCTCCCCGGACGCGCCTTCGGCAAATCGTACGACGCGAACGTGAGATCTTTGTCCGCGGTGCGCTGCCACGTGTTCTCGGAGAGCTTCGTCACGGTCCACCGCGGCTGCGACTTCGGATCGAACCCCCACGACTTCGTGTCGCCGAGCGCTTGCGCGACCGCGTCGCTCGACACGCGCACCGCATCCGCGACGGGCGGTCCGCCGGTCACGTCGCCGAGGAGACCTTGCATCTGCGTCGCCGCGATCACGAACACGTCGAACTGGCGCGTCGCGTAGTTGTATCCGCCGCGCCCGATGCCTTGCGCGCCTTGGTACTTCACGCGGTAAGCCGATTCGTCTGCCGCATCCGCCGGAACTTCCACGTAGGGAAAGAACGGCGCGTCGATGGTGAAGCTCATTCGCATCGTCGGAACTTCGAGCGAGCGATCGCCCGTGCCCTTCGCCGTGCATCGCACCGCGGTGATGAGCCACTTCTTGTCGAGATACGTCTTCTCCCACGTGCGAAGCGCGGGCTTGTCGATGAACTTGTTTTGCGCGAGCCAATCGCCGAGCGCGTTCGCGTCCGTCGCTTTGAGCGTGACGGCTTCGAAGTCGCCGAGCTGCGTGCGCTGAAGGACTCGAACGGGCGGCGGAATGGCAGCTGCTTGAGCGGGCGCACCGCCAACGCCGGTGCTCTTCGGCATCGGAGGCGGCGGCGGCGCGACGAGCTCCGCGACGCGATCGAGGATCGCCTCGTCCGCTTTCGCGATTTTCGGAAGCGACGGCGTCGGCACGAACACACCGAACGACTCGGGATCGCCTTTGAGCGTCAGCGCGCGAATGAAGTGCTCGGTCTTCTTCGCGGCGTCCCACACGATGAGCGATCGCTCCGTCTGAAACTTCGCGAAGCTCCCTTGCGGATACGCGACGCCGCACGCGGGCGCGGGAGGTGCGTGCAGAATACACATGGCCGTCGTGGCCAGAAAAACCGCCGTTTTGAGGCGCTGCATGGCGGTGGGCTTAGCATGGTATCGTCGCCCCGTGAAATCGCGGTTTTTCCTCGTTCTTTGGGCCGTCGTCTCCATCGCGCTCGGGGGCTGCAACGGCTGCCACGGCGCGTCCTCGAAAGGGATGAAAGTCGCGGTGTCCATCTTCCCGCTCTACGATCTCACGCGGCGCGTCGCGGGTCCGGATGCCGATGTCATCCTCGTGCTCCCGCCCGGTCACACCGAGCACAGCTTCGATCCATCTCCGAAGGACGTCGAGCAAGTCGCCGCCGCGAAGGTCGGCGTGCTCGTCGGGCTCGGTCTCGATCCGTGGATGGAGAAGCTCATGAAGGACGCGGCGCCGAAGGCCGCGCTCGTGAAGGTCGGAGAAAAAGTCCCGACGCTCACGGTGAAGGAAGGCGCCATCGGCGACGAAGCCGCGGACAAAGCGCGTACGACGCCGGAAGAAGATCACGATCACGAGCTCGGCGCGACCGATCCGCACGTGTGGATGGATCCGATGCGCGCGAAGACGATGGTCGCCGCGATCGGCGACGCGCTCGTGAGCGCCGACCCCGCGCACGCCGACGGTTACCGAGCGCGCGCGAAGCAAACCAAAGACGATCTCGACAAGCTCGACGCGGAGATCATGACGCGCACCGCGGCGCTCAAGACGAAGGGCTTCGTCACGTTCCACGGCTCGTTCAATTATTTCGCGGACCACTACAAGCTGAAGATCCTCGCCGTCATCGAGCCGTTTCCTGGATCGTCGCCGACCGGCGAGTACATCCAAGAAGTGCTGAAGGTCGTAGAAGAGCGCAAAGTGCCCGCGCTGTACTCGGAGCCGCAGCTCGACTCGCGCCCCGCGAAGACGATCGCGGAGGCGGCGAAAATCCCGCTCGGAACGCTCGATCCCGTCGGCGGAAATCCCGACACGGACACGTACGAAAAGCTCATCCGCTTCGACGTCGCCGCGCTCGAGAAATTCTTGAAGTGAGCCTAGTAGCCGACGGTGCCCAAGTGGCCCGCGACGAACACGACGAACATCGCGAGCAGCACGACCGTTGCGACCGACAACGTCACGTCACCGATTTTGCGTACAATGAGATGCATGCGGGTGGAGAAGTGCAAAGGCGATTCCATGAGTAATCGAACATGAGCGCCCAATGAGTGACCGGCCCCCGCCTTCGTCGTTCGCGAAATCGAGCCGTCGCTACAGCGGTTTGTACTACGGCACGCTGCCGCCCGACGACGCACCCCGCGTACTCGAGGTGACGGACGTCAACGTGAGCTTCGGCAATCGAAAGGTGCTCGAGGACGTGACGTTCCACGTCCCCGTCGGCGAGTTCTTGTGTTTGTGCGGCCCGAACGGCGCGGGAAAATCCACGCTGCTCAAAGTGATCCTCGGCCTCATCGAGCCCGACTCGGGCACGATCGTGATCGAGAACGAGCCCGCCGCGAAGACGCGTCGCAGAGTCGGCTACGTGCCGCAGCGAAAAGGATTCGATCGCGATTTCCCCGCGACGCCCATCGACGTCGTCGTCGCGAACCTGCGCGGTCGCTGGCCGATCTCCATCACGAAAGAAGAAACGAAGCTCGCGATGGAAGTGCTCGAGCGAACCGGCGCGAAGAAACTCGCGAACGCGCAGATGAAAGATCTCTCCGGCGGAGAAACACAGCGCGTCTACATCGCGCGCGCGCTCGTGACGAAGCCGAACCTCATCATCCTCGACGAGCCCACCGCGGGCGTCGACGTCGGAGGCCGCGCGGCGATCGTCGATCTCATGGCGGAGATCAGCGCCTCCGACACGCTCGCCGCCGTTCTCGTCACGCACAACCTGCAAGCGATCGCGCGCTGCGCGGAGCGCGTCATCTATCTCGACAAGAAGGTGCGCGCGTGGGGCCTTTGGAGCGAGCTCTCCAGCGAACAAGAGCTCGCCGCGATCCAAACGGGCGACCACGCGAACCGCATGTCGATGGACGGAGACTGACCGACTCCGACTCCGTCTCGCCGCTACACGCTCCCAGAACTGCGGTCGCTTTTTTGCACGATCCGATTTACCGGGATGGAGCGGAGCAGCAGCGACGACTGTGCGCGTGCGGATGCGCTCTCACGCGAGGTCGAGCTACTTCGCGGCGTCGTCGCTGCACTTCGACATCGTCGACGTTCGGAAGCGGACACGCCGCGCGTTCAACCACGCTGGCAAATGATGCTCGCGGCGGCGCTCATCGGATTCGCCGTCGGCGTTGCGACCATGATCGTGGTGTCACGCTTGCGATAAGGCGAAGTGTAGGTTCGGATCCGAACTTTGACGATTCGAGGAAAAACCCGCCCGATCGGCGTTCAGGTTCGGATCCGAACTTGGGGGGCAGAGACGGGGTTTCCCGGCGGGCCAGAATTGACCAAAAGATTAATTCGCTTGACCGTCCCGACGTCTCAATTTACAAAATAATCAATTACCATGTCGCTCCGCGCCCGCCTCGCTGACGCCCTCGACACTCGCATCCGGCAGACGCTCCGCGTCCCGCAAGAGCCGCCGTCGGAGACGCGCATCAAGGAGGTCGCGCGCGACGTGCCGCCGACCGTGCCCAACTACACCGAGCTCGCGCGGTCGCTCGCGAAGCCCGCCAAAGAAGGACCGCACGGCGTCGAGTCGATCGCCTCGTCGTACTCGCTCATGTACTCGTGGGACTACAACGTCGCGCGCGTCGATCTGCGCGCGCTCTACGAAAAATCCAAAGACTTGATGTGGAACGCGCGCACGCTTCCGTGGCAGACGAACGTCGACCCCGAAGCCGAAACCGTGCCCGACGTGATGAACCCGCTCTTCGGGTCGGACATCTGGAAGCGGCTTGAGCGCGATGGAAAAATCCCCGAGCTCAGACGCAACATCGGCTCGTACATGCTCTCGAATTTTCTCCACGGCGAGCAAGGCGCGCTCCTCGCGACGGCGCAGATCGTCGATTGCGTCCCGAGCACCGACGCGAAGCTCTACGCGGCGACGCAAGTCATGGACGAAGCGCGCCACGTCGAAGCGTACGACCGCTACCTGCGCGAAAAGGTCGAGCTCGTGTATCCGATCTCGAAGCCGCTGAAGCAGCTGCTCGACACGATCCTCACCGACTCGCGCTGGGACATGAAATATCTCGGCATGCAGATCATGGTCGAAGGCGTCGCGCTTGCGGCGTTCGGGCTCATTCATCAATCGTCGAGCGAGCCGCTCATCCGCGAGATCACCGAGCGCATCATGCAAGACGAGGCGCGCCACGTCGCGTTCGGCGTCCTCTCTCTCAAGGACGCATACGGCGACATGCCCGAGAACGAAATGCGCGACCGCGAAGAGTTCATCCTCGAGTCGTCGCACTTGCTCCGCGAGCGATTCCTCGGCCAAGAAGTGTGGGAGCGCTTCGGTCTTCCGCAAAGAGAATGCGAAGAAGCCGCCGAACGCAGCGAGATGATGCAGCTGTTCCGGACCTTGCTCTTCTCGAAGATCGTCCCCAACGTGAAACGCCTCGGCCTCTTGACGCCGCGCGTCCGCGCGGGTTTCGCTGACCTCGGCGTGCTGCACTTCGAAGCGCTCGCCGAAACGACGGCGTGAAAAAAACGAAAAAACAAACACGCAACCCCGCGCTCACGCAAAAGCGCATCTTGGATGCGGCGGAGGCGGAGTTCGCGGCGAAGGGATTCGACGGCGCGCGCCTTGGATCGATTGCGCGCGCGGCGGGCGCGCAGCAGGCGCTCATTCATCATTACTTCGACGACAAGGCGGGGCTTTATCGCGAGGTGATCGATCGCGCGCTCTCGGCGATGACGACCGAAGGCTGGGACATCCTCGCGCGCACCGTGCGCTCCGTGTCCGCGCACGGCGGACGGAAGCTCGGCGAAGCAGAGCTCCGCCCGCTGGTCGCCGCGTTCGTCGAGCTCCTCCAGAGATTCTTCACTGCACACAGCGCGATGCTGGCGATCGTCCAAAGCGAAGCGAGGAGCGCGAGGCCGCGCAAGAGCGTCGCGCTCGACCTCGTGCGCGTTCGCGTGAAGCCCGTCGCCGACGCGACGCGCGCCTACCTCGAAGCACTCCGCGACGCCGGCGAGATCCGCAGCGACGTCGACGCGCAGCAGCTGTGCACGGCGGCGATCTCGATGGTCGCGTTCCCGCTGCTCGAGTCGTCGTTCCTCTCCGCCGTGTGGCCGATCGACCCGACGAGCAAGCGCTACCTCGAAGCTTCGAAGGACGACATCGTCGAAACGCTCGTGCGTCGCGTTTTGCCCTGAATTCCGCCCGATGGTGCGGTGCAACAAAAATGTTGCGTCGCAACAAAACGTGAAGTACGTCGTCGGGCATGCAGAAGACGAACACGAACCCCACGTTCGGCGAGCCCACGCCGCTCGGTCTCCTCGGTCTCGCCATCGGATGCGCGGCGCTCTTGCCCGTCGCGTTCGGGCGCATCCCCAAAGATCCGAGCGCGGCCGCGATGATGTTCCAAACGTGCGCGTGGCTCTGTCTTCTCTTCGGCGCAGGATGTCAGTTCCTCGCGGGCGTCATGTGCCTCGCCAACAAAAACACGCTCGGCGGGACGCTCCTCACGACGTTCTCGTTCAATTGGGTGATGAACTATTTCGTGCTCGACGGGCTCGCGCACGGCAAGGTCGCCTCGGCGTCCGTCATCGCGTGCGTCGACATCGCGTTTCTCGTGATCTTCGTCGTGCTCACGTACGCGTTCGCGCTCGTGTCGAAGGTGCTCTTCGTGTTCTTGCTCGACATCGACGCGCTCTACGCGCTTCGCATCGTGCGCCACGCCGCGAACGCGCCGGCATTGGGCACGGCGATCGCCGTCGCGACGCTCGTGCTCGCGGGGCTCGCGGCTTACATCGCGCTCGCGATTCTCGTGAACGACGGCGCTGGCCGCGTGCTCATGCCGCTCGGTGGTCCGCTGCTCCGGCCGGGCGTCACTCCGCCGGATCGAGCTGCGCGATCGGAATCGGCACCGGCTTTGGCGCCGGGCTTGTGAGGGGCGGCACGAGATGCGCGTCGCGGATCTCTGTGGCGGCTCTTGGAGATCCCACACGAGACCGATCGCCGACATCGCACGAAGCACGTAGTACGTGAGATCGACTTCCCACCAGAAGAAACCCTGGCGCGTCGAGCGCGGGTAGTAGTGGTGGTTGTTATGCCAGCCTTCGCCCATCGTGATGAGCGAGAGGAAGAAGTTGTTCTTGCTGTTGTCCGTGGTCTGGTAGCGACGCGAGCCGATCATGTGCGTGAGCGAGTTGATCGTGAACGTGCCGTGCCAGAGCAAGCACGTCGACACGAGGAACCACGTGAGCGCCCACCAACCGGCGTCGCCGAGACCACGACCAACCAGCCACATGCCGAAGCCGAGCGCGAACGGCGGAACGAGGAACCATTTGTCGAGCCAGCGGAGCTCCGGATACTTGAGGAGGTCCTTCACTTGGTGCTCGTCGGTGTCTTCGAATTTCGTCGAGAGGATCCAGCCGACGTGGCTCCACCAGAAACCGTCGATCTTCGCGGAGTGAACGTCGCCCGTTTGATCGCTCTTCCTGTGGTGCAAGCGGTGATGCGCGGCCCACCAGATGACGCCCTTCTGCGCGCTCGACGTCGCGAGGAGCGCGAGCACGAGCTGCATCGCGCGCGACGTCTTGTACGTGCGGTGCGAGAAGTAGCGGTGGTACCCGCCCGTCACGCCGAACATGCGCACGTAATAGAGCGCGATCGCGAGCGCGAAACCCCACCACGACCAGCCGAGCCACACGACGCCCGCGATGGCGACCGCGTGCACGAGGAAGAAAGGAAAGGATCGCCACGATACGCGGCGGTCTTCCTTCGTGAGAACGGACTCCGCAGTGAGGTTTGCCACGCTACGAACGTAGCGGGGCGTCCGTCAGCGTTCTGTCAGCGTCTCGCCACAAGATTCACAGCTGGGACCGCCGTCCACGCGTCGCCGTAGTAGCCGCCGGGGTTCCACATCGCGTAGCCGTAGCCGCCGCCGCGATGGGCCTCGAGGGTCTCTTGCGCGAGGTATTTCGGGCTGTATTCAGGCGATTTCCAGTTGAACGCTTGGAGCCATGGACGCACGATCGCTTTGCCCGTCACCGCTTTTTCCACAGCGGCCTTCGTGCCGATCGCGATGATCTCGGGATGGTTGCCCGGCTCGGCCCAGCCGTAATAACCCTTGTCATAGTGTGACGGATACACCATCGGCATCAGCACCTCGACGTTCGGGCTGAGGAGCGCGATGTCTTGACCGAGCGCTTCGATGTCTTGGCGCGTGCCCGTCGCCGTGACGCCGAAGATGTCGACCGAGAGCGGGACGCCGTGCGCTTGCGTGATCGCGTGCGCCTTCTTCACGAAGTCCGTGATGGCGGAGATGCGCGTGCGGCCCGTGTCCTTCAAGTGGAAGTCCGCGTTGCCGAGCCCGCCTTGAACGGGGTAGCGCACGTAGTCGAGGTTGATCTCGTCGGCGCCGAGCGCGATCTCTTCTTTTATCAAATCGAAGATGTATTTTTGCGCGCGCTCGTCACCCGGATCGAGCCAGCCGATCGGATACGGGCCGCCCCAATAGCCTTTCACGGAGAGCTCGGGCGCCTTCACCGCGGACCACGGATCGTGGAAGCACGAGATGCGCATGATGACGCGCACGCCGTGCTCGTGTGCGAAGCGGATCGTGCGCGGGAGATCCGTGATGGGCGCGCCGGCGATGGCGTTGTCCTTCACGGCGACGTCGACCTTCGACGGGTACGTGAGCTCGCCCATGTACGCTTTGCCATCGAGGATGACGGCGTTCATGTTGCGCGCCTGCAAGTGCTCGAGCGTGGACTCCCAGCTCCCGAGCGCGTCGCGGCCGCCGAGATAAATCGCGCGGAGCTCGCGATCCTCGGGCCACGCGAGCCGCTCTTCTTCGGGCGATTTGTACGGCGACTCGACGATGTTTGGGATCACGATGTTCTTCCCCGCGACCGTCGGATACCCGAGCGACACGCCGTTCGCGCGCGCGATGCGCGTCGCCAAATCACTTGCAAGATACACGGATGTCAGCGCGACGTACGACTGCGCCACGGTGTAGACCGTGTCCTTCGCGGCGCCCGCATGCGTCACGACGAGCGAGCCTTTGGCATCGCGCGTCGCGGAGCCGCCGGGCGGAAGCTTCGCCCTGATCCACTCGAGCATCGCGTCGCGCGGCGGATCTTCGTGCGCCTGCGCTACGGTCTCGACGCTCTTCGCTTCCACCGGCATCGGCGTCGCGGATGCGTTCTGGACCCGAGACGTGCTCATCGCCTCGGTCTGCGTACATGCCATGAAAAAAAGAGGAACGAGAGTCGCGCGCATGGAACACCTGCCTTTTGCGATCGTTCCGTGCTCGCGCGCATTCGGCCAAATTATTGGCTAGTGCGAAGTAGCTCTCGTGCGATGGACGCCGCGGCGAATGGGCCTCGGTAGACGAACGACGTGTAGATTTGGACGAGGTTCGCGCCGGCATCGAGCATCGCGCGCGCGTCCTCGCCGGTCTCGATGCCGCCGACGCCGATGACCGTCTTGTCGGGAAGCGCGGCGCGCACGCGCCTCACGACTTCGAGCGTGCGTGCGCGCAGCGGCGGACCGCTGAGACCGCCGGCGCCGATCGCGTCGACCTCCGTCTTGGGCGTGACGAGGCCCTCGCGCTTGATCGTCGTGTTCGTCGCGACGACGCCGTCGAGGCCGCGCGCGGCGACCACGTTGCACAATGCATCGATTTCTTCGGCCTCGAGATCGGGCGCGATCTTCACGAGCAGCGGGACGCGCGGTGCTCCGTTGCGCTTCACGAGCGCTTCGAAGAGCGCGCTCGCGAGCTCCGCGCCTTGGAGCGCGCGGAGGTTCTTCGTGTTCGGCGACGACACGTTCACGACGACGAAGTCCGACACGGGGCGGACCGCGTCGAAGCTTTGCGTGTAGTCTGCAATGATTTCGTTCGGGTCTTCGACGGCGCGCGAACGCCCGATGGAGAACCCGACGGGCACGCCGATGCGACCCTTCAGCGGCGCGAAGCGCGCTGCGACCGCTGCGGCGCCTTCGTTCGGAAACCCGAGCCGGTTGACGAGGGCGCGGTCGGCGCGCAGTCGAAACATGTTCGGCGGCGGGTTCGCTTCTTGTGCGCGCGCGGTCACCGTCCCGAGCTCGAGGAAGCCAAAACCGAGCGCGGCGAGCGCGCGCGGGCGCCGCGCGTTTTTGTCGAAGCCGCCCGCGAGACCCACCGGCGACGGGAACTCGAGTCCCATCGCGCGCACGACGAGCCGCGGATCGCGCGGAACGAAGAGGGCGCGCGTCACGGCGCGAAGCGGCGAAAAATGCTCGAGCGGGCCGAGCGAGAGGACCGCGAGCGCGTGCGCCGTGGCCGGCGAAAACGCCATCAGCACGGGTTTCGCGAGCGCGTACACGAACGAAACATAACGTGGCATCATGCGCGCATGAGAACGATCATCACGTTCGCTGCTTTGGCTTTCACGCTCGCATGCAGCAACACGCCGGCGGGCAACGACTCGGGTACGGGCACGGTCAATGGTTGCTCGACGTTCACCGACGACACCGCCGCTGGCGGCACGGTGACCGGCCCGAGCGGCGCGACGCCCGCGCAGTACACACCGAACTGCGTCCACGTGAAGGTCGGTCAGACCGTCACGTTCAACGCCGACTTCGTGAACCATCCGCTACAACCGTTCAACGGCGACACGCCGAACCCGATCCCGAACACGGCCACCGGTTCGACCGTCGCGGTGAAGTTCACCGCGGCCGGCACGTTCGGCTTTCAGTGTCAGGCGCACCCGGCCATCATGAACGGCGCCGTCCAAGTCACTCCGTAACGAACAAGAACGAAATAGAAAGAGAGACACGCACGTGATCATCGGTGTGCCCAAAGAGATCAAGACGCGAGAGAACCGTGTGGGGATGACGCCGGCCGGCGTGCGTAGCTTGACGACGCGCGGTCACAAAGTGCTCGTCGAGAAGACGGCGGGCGACGGCAGCGGCCTCACCGACGCGGCGTACACCGCTGCAGGCGCGACGATCGTCCCGACCGCGGCCGACGCGTGGGCGGCCGAAATGGTCGTGAAGGTGAAGGAGCCGCTCCCCGCGGAATACGGCTTCTTCCGCGAGAACCTTGTACTCTACACGTATCTCCATTTCGCGCCGGAGCCCGAGCTCACGAAGCACCTCTTGCAGAAAAAAGTTTCGGGCGTCGCGTACGAGACGATCGAAAATCCCGACGGCACGCTCCCGCTCTTGCGACCGATGAGCGAGGTCGCGGGGCGCATGGCCGTTCAAGTCGGCGCGGCGTTTCTCGAGAAGGAGCGCGGCGGCAAAGGCGTTCTCCTCGGCGGCGTTCCCGGAACGCGCCGCGGTCGCGTCGTCATCCTCGGCGGCGGCGTCGTCGGACGCAACGCGGCGACGATCGCGATCGGCATGGGCGCACAAGTCACCGTGCTCGACGTACGCGCCGAGACGATGGCGTACCTCGAAGACGTCTTCGGCGGCGCGGTCGAGACGCTCTACTCGAACCCGATCAACATCGAGCAAGCGGTGACGCGCGCGGACCTCGTCGTCGGCGCGGTGCTCGTGACGGGCGCGGCGGCGCCGAAGCTCGTGACGCGCGAGCTCATCGGAAAAATGGAGAAGGGCAGCGTCGTCGTCGATGTCGCAGTCGATCAAGGCGGATGCATCGAGACGTGCAAGCCGACCTCGCACGACAAACCGACGTACGAGGTCGACGGCGTCATCCACTACTGCGTCCCCAACATGCCCGGCGCGGTTCCGCAGACGAGCACATGGGCGCTCACCAACACGACGCTCGGCTACGCGATCAAGATCGCGGACCTCGGTCTCGTCAAAGCGGCGAAGGCCGATCGCGCGCTCTCGCTCGGCATCAACACGTACCAAGGCAAGGTGACGTGCGAGGGTGTCGCGCAAGCGCACAACGTCGAGTACGTGCCGGTCGAACGCTTGCTGTGACGTTCGATCGAGTCGATTTGTTGTCGCTCGACGCCGGCAACACCGTCATCTTTTTGGATCACGCGCGGCTCGAGAGCATCAGCGGCGTCTCGGCGGCGAAGCTGATTCACGCGGAGGGCGTCGCGAAGCGCGCGCTCTCGGGGGATGGTGAGCTCGTCGATGTCGCGTGGTCGCATCGCGACGCGCCGGGCGCGAGGAGCTGGGGCAAGATGATGGCGACGATGTTCGCGCGCGCGGGCGTCGCGGACAGCGACCTGCCCGCGCTCCTCGATCGATTGTGGGCCGAGCACGTCGCGTTCAATTTGTATTCGATCGTGCCCGAGGGATTTCGCGACGCGATGCGCGAGCTGCGCGACGTGGGCGTGAAGGTCGCGATCGTGTCGAACTCGGAGGGAATGCTCGAGGCGCTCTTCGTGAAGCTCGGACTCACGGATAGCGTCGACGCGCTCGTCGACAGCGCGAAGGTCGGCGTCGAGAAACCCGATCGCCGCATCTTCGAGGTCGCGTGCGAGCGCACGGGCACGACGCTCGATCGCATGCTCCACCTCGGCGACACCATCGCGACCGACATCGACGGCGCGCGCAACGCCGGCGCGCGTGCGCTGCTCATCGACCCATACGGTCACTACGAAGGACTCTACCCGGACGTGCCGCGTGCCGAGGGCGTCGTCGAAGTCAGCCGAGAGATTCTGCGAGCGCGTCGCCGAACTTCTTGAGCACGCGCAGCTCGATCTCCAGCGGCGGCGTGAGCGTGATCACGTCGCCCGCGACGCCGCCCGTGAGGACGATCCATCCGCGTTCGAGGAGCGCGCGCATCGCGGAGAGCGCGCGCGGCGCGCCGTCGGTTTGAATGCCGATCATCAACCCGCGACCGCGAATCGCGCGCACGCGCGCGTCGCCCTCGAAACGTTTTTGGAGGAGCTCGATGCAATCGTCGCCGGTGCGTCGCGCGTGATCGGCGAGCGCGCCATCTCGAATGCGCGCGAGCGTGGCGAGCGCGGTGGCGCACGCGAGCGGATTTCCGAAGTGCGTCGCCGTGTGGATCGTCGCGCCGCCGTGCTCGCCCCACGGCGCCATCACCTTCGCCGATCCGATGCACGCCGAAATCGGAAGGCCGCCACCGAGCGCCTTCCCCAAACACACCACATCTGCGAGCACGCCTTGGCTCACCGACATGAGCATCGACCCGCTCCGACCGAGCCCGGTCCAAATCTCGTCGACGACGAGGAGCGCGCCCGCGCGATCGCACAAGTCGCGCACGCGCCTCAAAAAGAGCGGCGGCGGCACGACACACCCGCCGCGCCCCAAGATCGGCTCGATCAAAACGGCGCCGATTTGCCCAGAAATCAGGGCGTTTTGCATGTGTATCATACACTCATTCGCTTCGTCCTCGGTGGCGGGGTACGGCGCGAACGTGACATGACGACCGAGCTGGTGCGCGAACGGATCGCGGAACGACGGCTTGAGACCGCACGCCGCGAGCGGCGCGTAGCTGAGACCGTGGTAGCCGCCGGTGAACGCGAGCACGCCGCTCCGCTTCGTCGCGAGCACCGCCGTCTTCAACGCGGCGGTGACCGCGTCCGCGCCGGTGAGCCCGAGGAGCACGCGCGCGCCCGGCTCGGGATACATCGCCGCGAGCGCCTCGCACAAGACGACCTTGGGCTCGGTCGCGTAGACATCGCCGAGCGCGAGCCACGATTTCGAGCATTGGAAATTCAATGCATTCTGCACGGAAGCGTCGGCGTGCCCGAGCGGGAGCGCGCCAAACCCGCAGACGAGATCGACGAAGCGGTTTCCGTCGACGTCGAAGACGTTGATGCCCTCGCCGCGCTCGTACACGATCGCTTCGTGATCGCGCGCCTCGCGTCTCGCGACGACCGCCGGCGACTCCGAGCTCGCGAGCCGCTCCGAGAGCTCGCGCGACCGCGGCCCCGGCACCGCGCTCACCTCGGGAAGATCTTGGCGCATCGAGTGGATTCCTCGCGCGATGTGACTAAGCGACGACTTTGTTGCGCCCGCCGCGCTTCGCTTCGTAGAGCTTCTCGTCGGCGCGCTTGATGAGCTCCATGCTCGTGCGATCCGAGTCGACGAGCATCGCGACGCCGATCGACACGGTGACTTTGATCATCTCGTTTTGGAAGACGAAGCGCGAGGACTCGACCTTCTCGCGCAGGCCATCGGCGAGAGCGTGTGCGCCTTCGAGGTTCGTCTCGGGGAGCACGATCGCGAACTCCTCGCCGCCATAACGCGCGAACACTTCGTCGCGACGGATGCGCCCTTGCACGATGCGCGCGAGCTCCTTGAGCACGAAGTCGCCGGCGAGGTGGCCGTGGTAGTCGTTTATTTTTTTGAAGTGATCGATGTCGAACATCAAGAACGACAAATCGCGCGCGTGGCGGCGGGCGCGGATGATTTCTTTTTCGAGCGCCTCGAGCAAGAAGCGCTTCACGTGCGCTTGCGTGAGGCCGTCGATGATCGTCATCCGATAAATTTCTTCGTGGTACTGCGCCTCCACGTCGAAACCGGAGAGGTACTTGAAGATCGTCGGACCCACTTTGATGCGGTCGCCGTTCGAGAGCGGCTGCTCGCGGACGATTTGATCGTCGTTCACGTACGTGCCGTTGGTGGAGTTGTCGTCGACGGCCCACCAGATCGTGTTTCGTTGCTCGAAGTGGCAGTGTTTGCGCGAGACGGAGTCACCCTCGAGCACGATCAAGTTCTCGCTGCCGCGGCCGACGCTCACGCGTGACGAGTCCAAGACGAAGCGCTTGCCGAGCAGCGTGGGCTCTTTCGTATAGATGACGACGAGGCAGTCGTTTCCCTTCGGCTGGTTGCCGTCGGGCTTTTGAACGATTGCCGTTACGCGTGTTTTCTCGTCGGATTCGGTCATCGGGAAGCCTCGCCGCGACCCCCAAGGTTGTGGCCTTCTGCGAGGCGATCGGAGCACGCCCGCTTTTCGTCGAACGGCGCGCCGAGCGTGTGAGTCTTCGTTATGAGGATATCAGAAACGGCGAGGGGAAATCGCGAGCGCAGCAATTCGCGCACGCTCGAAGGTAGGTTCAGGTGGTAGTCGATGACGGCGACGGGCTCGTCGGTTCGAACGCGCGGTGCGTCTTTCGCCGTCGTGAGCCAGAGGTCGATTTGCGGATCGCGCGGAATTTCGAGCCTCGCGTGATCGGCGGCGACGACGATTCGTCGCGGCTCGAGCATTCTGCTTTCGAGGAATCGAAGGGCGCGCTCGGGACGCGCGATTGCGGTCGCGAGCCCGAGCCGAAGCGCACGGAGCGCGTCCCATTCGAGGAGAAGCGAATCGAACGACGACGTCGCGACGACGCGATCGGTCGCGGCGAGGAGCGCATCACGCGATGCGCGCAGATCGCCGAGCGGCGGGCATGCTCCGCTTCCCCACGGCGCGCGTGCATCGACCGCGAGGAGCGCGAGCGTCGCGCGCGTCGGCGCGATTTGGACGGGACCATCGAGCACGATCACGTCCGCTTCGCGCTCCGCTCGGTCGACCGCGTTTTGTTTTTCGCGCGCGACGAAGACGCGTAGGCCCGCGCGCGCGCATTCGATCGCTTCGTCGCCGACGATGTCGACGTCGTCATCGACGCTCACCGCGCGCGCGTCGCGCGGCGCCTTGCCGCGATACGCGTGACCGACGACCGCCACGCGATGACCCATTCGCTCGAGCTCGCCCGCGCACGCGATCGCGAGCGGCGTCTTCCCCGATCCGCCGAGCGTCGCGCCGCCGATGCACAGCGACGGCTTACGCACGCGAAGTGGCCGCTCGGCGCGCGCGAGCCCCGCCCACGCGCGCGACAGCGACGTGGTCACGCGCGAAGCGGGCACCTCGCCCCGTTCGAGCCTTCGTTGGATCGCGAGCCTCAGCACTTGGGCGAGATAATGTACTCTCCGACCGAGCGCGCGATGACTCATTACGTTTTGGATCCCATGGATCTCGCGCGCAGGCAGCTCGGGCGCGATCGAAAACGCACGGCGCGCGTTCGCGCGTGGATGCACGGCGTGCCGCTTTTCCCGCACAAATCGATCGCATGGCGCCGTCGCCGCTCGCGTTTCTGCGCGGAGCTGCGCCGCTCTTCTACGAGATCCTCGAGCGCGTTCCGGTGCTCGCCGAAGGCCCCGCCGGCGAAGGCGCGATCGTCGGCGACTTGCACCTCGAGAACTTCGGCGCGTTCCGACCGGATCCCGGCAAGCGTCGTCGCCACAAGAACACCGAAGCCGACGCGGTGTTCGACGCGAACGACTTCGACGATTGCGCGATTGGTCCGTGGCGATTCGATCTCTTGCGCCTCACGACGAGTCTCATCCTCGGCGGGCGCGAGCTCGGTGCCGACGGACGCGAAGCGCTTGCGCTGTCGCGTGCGCTCCTCGAGTCCTACGCGCGCGAGATTCATTCGCCGCGCACGCTCCCGCGCATGCCGCCCGCGGTGAAGCAGCTCGTCGCGCGCGCGAGCGCTCGCGATCGCACGACGCTCCTCGACGCGCGCACCGAAGCGCGCGGAAAAGCGCGGCGCTTCGTGCTCGGCCCACGCTACGCGAAGCTCTCGGGCGCGCTCGCGCGTGACGCCGAGAAAGCATTCGACGATTACCTTGAAGCGCACGTCCCGAAGCGCCACCACGAGCTCTACGAAATCCGCGATATGGCGTTTCGCATCGCCGGAACCGGCAGCCTCGGATGTCTTCGCATCGCGCTCCTCGTTCGCGGAAAGGGAAAGAAGAACGGCGGCTGGATCTTCGACATGAAAGAAGAGGACGACGCGCCCTCGTGCGAGCGTCTCGTCAAAAAGCAGAAGCTCCGCGGATCGGAGCGCGTCGAATCCGCGATGCGCGCGTGTCTCTCGAGCGTGCCTCGCGACCTCGGACGGACCAAGCTACGCGGATTGCCCATGCTCGTTCGAAGGCTCACGCCGCAAGAAGACAAGATCGATCTCGAGCACTTCCCGAAAGAGGAGCTCGACATGCTCGCGCGGCTACTCGGCGCGCTCATCGGTCGCGCGCACGCGCGCGGCGCGACTCGTCCGGTGCGCACGTGGAGCGCGTCGGATCAGCGCCACATCATCGACTCCGCCAGCCGACTCGCTGGAATGCACGAAGCCGCGTACCTCGCGTTCTGTCAGCTCGCATCCGAAGAACGACGATGAACGTGACCGACGCGGCGCGGTTCTTCGACGCGATCGCACCGCGGTACGACCGCGTATACGCACGACCGGCGGACGAGCTCCGTGCGCGCATGACGGGCGTGCTCGAGTGGATCGGCCCCGCGCCGCGCGACGTGCTCGATCTCGGCGTGGGCACCGGGCGCGAGCTCCATCATCTGCTCGACGCGGGTCATCGCGTGACGGGCGTCGACGTGTCCGCCGAGATGCTTGCATTATGCAATCAAAGATCGCGCAAAATCCCGTGCGTTCGAGCCGATTTTTGGCACGCGCTGCCGTTCGCGGACGCATCGTTCGATGCGGTCATCGCGCTGTTCGGTTCGCTCGCGCACGCACCCGATGCCGGCGCGCACGCGCGGCTCGCATCGGAAGCCGCGCGTGTGCTTCGGCCGGGCGGAACGTTCTACGCGGAGGTGCCAACGGCGTCGTGGGCCGCGTCGCACCCGACGTTCGAGGACGAGAGTAGCGGCGCGCGCATCGCGATCACCGCGCCGAGCGAAGCCGCGTGGCGAGATGCGCTCCACGCGTTCGACGTGACGACGCGCGACGACGGCGCGGAGCTCACGCTGGCTGGGAAGCTCCGATGAGGACCCGTCTGTCGCTCATCGCGCTCGCGATGCTCGCGTTCTCGACGAATGCGCGCGCGAACTCTCGCTTGCCTCAAGCCAACCAGCTCGTCTTCGCGCCCGATGATGCGTCGAGCATGCTCCTTCGCACGACGTTCGGAATGCTCTTCTCGAAGGACGCAGGCAAGACGTGGGAGTGGCTTTGCGAGGACGCGATCCCCGTGACGGGCCAGCAAGATCCCGCGGTCGCGTGGATGAACGGCGGCGTCGTCGTGTCCGCGCAACAAGAAGGCCTCGCGACGTCGCCCGATCGCGGATGCTCGTGGTCGCTCGTCTCCGGCACGGCGAAGGAGCTCGCGGTGGACGTCGCGCGCATGCCCGACGGCGCGAACGCGATCGCGATCACGAACGTGTACCAATCGACGAGCGACGCGGGCGTGCTTCTCTACCAATCGACGATGCTCCACACGGGCGACGCGGCCAAGTCGTGGCAACCGCTGAGCGGCGCGATCGATCCAACGCTCGCGATCGACACGATCGACATCGCGCCGAGCGATGCGCAGCGCATCTACATCACCGGACAAGTCTTCGGCGCATTCCAAGCGACGATGCTCGTCTCGATCGACGGCGGACAGAGCTATCAATCGCACGCGATTCCTTTCGCGGCGGGCGAGACGGGCGCGTACATCGCGGGCGTCGATCCGACGAACGAAGATCGCGTCTACGTGCGCACGCTCGGGCTCGGCGACTCGGGCACGGGCGAGCACGTGAGTCGATTGCTCGTCTCGAGCGACGGCGGAAAATCGTGGAGCGCGGCGTGGTCGGGCGATGCGATGCTCGGCTTCGCGCTCTCGCAAGACGGATCGCGCGTCTACATCGGGAGCATTCAGAACGGCCTGCTCGCGGCGAACGCGACCGATCTCGCGTTCGCGCAAGTGTCGCCCATTCAGATTCAATGCCTCGCGACGTCGGGAAACACGCTCTACGCGTGCGCGAACGAAGCGAACGCGCTCGCGAAGACGGGCGCGCCGTTCATCCTCGGCGCGACCACGAACGAAGGCGCGACCTTCGCTCCGCTCCTCACGCTCGAAACGATTCGCGGCCCGCTCGCTTGCAACGCTGGGTCCTCCGCGGCGATTTGCGCGTCGGAGTGGCCCGCGCTCGCGAACCAACTCGGCATCGACGCGGGCGCGAAGGACGCAGACGCGGGCGACGCGGCATCGAGCGGCGGATGCGGATGCGAGTCGAGCGATTCGAAATCCGGCAGCGCGCTCTTCGCGGGCGCGGCGCTCGCGCTCTACTTCATACTTCGAAGTCGGCTTTTTCGAGCAGCTCGGTGACGCGCCACAAGAACGCGTTCGCAAGGGCGCCGTCGACGACGCGGTGGTCGTAGCTGAGCGCCATGTACATGACGGGGTGAATCGCCATGCGATCCTCGCCGTCCTCGTCGACGACGACGACGCGCTTTTGGATCTCGCCCATGCGCAAGATGCCGACGTTCGGCTGGTTGATGATCGCGCCGCCGAAGAGATTTCCCTTGAGGCCGGGGTTCGACACGCTGAACGTCGCGCCGCTGAGATCGTCGATCGTGATCTTGCCGCTCTTCGCGCGGACGGCGAGCTCGTCGATCGAGCGGACGATGCCGCGCACGCCGAGCTCGTCGACGCGGCGAATGACGGGGACGACGAGCCCGTCGGGCGAATCGACGGCGACGCCGATGTTCACGTCGCGAAAGAGGACGTACGCGTCGTCGAGCACGCGCGCGTTGAGCTGCGGCGTTTCACGGAGCGCGCGCGCGCACGAGGCGACGACGAACGCGAGCATCGTGAGCGCGTGGCCTTCTTTCTTGTAGCGATCCTTGTGCGCTTCGCGGAGCTTCGCCGCCTTGTGCAGATCGACTTCCGCGACGGTGACGACGTGCGGCGAAGCGAACTTCGAGTACGTCATGTGGTCCGCGGTGATGCGGCGACGCCTCGTGAACGGAATGATCTGATCGCCTTCGTGCTGCTTGTACGCGGGGACTTTGAACGTGCCGTACCCGACGTTGGGGATCGGCGGAACGAATCCACCGCCCGTGTTGATGAGAGAGGCGAGCTGCTGCGGGCGCTGGAGCTGCAGCGGCGGCACGCTCGGCGGAGGCGCTTCGCCACCGCGGCTCGCGTGGAGATCGTCCTTCGTGATGCGACCGTGCTCGCCGGTGCCTTGGATCGAAACGAGATCGACGCCGTGCTCGAGCGCTTCTTTGCGCACGGAGGGCGACGCGAGCGGCGCGCGGAATTCGGGTGGTGGAGCGATGGCCTTGGGCGCATCGGTTCGCGGCAGGCTTCGTTGCGACACGGGCGCAGCCGCGCCTTCTTCCACTTGTGCGACGACCGTCCTCACGGCGACGACGTCACCCTCTTTGACGAGGAGCTTCGCGATGCGCCCAGCGACCGGCGTCGGAACCTCCGCGTCGGCTTTGTCCGTCGAGACGGAGAGGAGCGCCTGACCCTGCGCGACGACGTCGCCTTCTTTGACGAGCCACTTGCTGATGGTGCCTTCGGTGACGCTCTCACCGAGCTGCGGAAGCGTGACGTCGACGAGCATGGAACCCTATCTAGGCCCGCGAAACGCGTTCGCGAAGCAAAAACGGCTGCGTGTTCGCGATGCCTGTCTTAGGCGGCATTCGCGTCGCACCGTATGGTGCCTCGCGAAGCTCTCGGCAGAAATACAAACCAATGCTCGACGCGAGTGCTGGCATCATCACCAAGACGCTGGTTCTACCCGGAAGAACTTTTCGAACATGCGCTCGCGAAACTCGATCGTGACGACGGCAAATATGGAGCGTCGTCAGTGGTGCGGAGCTTGTGCGAAGTGGCGAGGGCTCCCTCGTGAACGCGGCTTGCGCCCGAAGCAGCGCGGTGCTCTGCTTCTGGTGAGGAGGCGGGCATGACAATCGCGCAGGCAGGCAGGCAGGCAGGCAGGCAGGCAGGCAGGCAGGCAGTTTTGGTGGCTTCCGATCGCGATCGCCGTTGCCTGCTCATCCGACGGGAGTGACTTGAGCGGCGCGTCGAGCGCGGCGATCAAGAAGCCACCGCCCGACGCCAGTGGTGACAGCGGTACACCGCAGCCGTTGCCAACTGTGGCCTACACTCCCGGAAATTTCGCACTTGTCAACCACGGGCAGACCGGCCTCATCGTCGGCGGCGGAGACGCGAGCCCATGGATGCTTGGTACCGACTCGAACGTCTATCACTACAACAACGATTTTCAGTTAGCACGCACGTGGCTCCCGGAAGCCGGCTCGACGAACACAGTTTCACTCGCTGTCTCGCCCGAAGGAACGCCCTGGCGGATTGACAACAACCACCACGTATTCGAGCGTACTGGCCCCGGCACATGGGCGCAAAAGGGAACGCTGCAAGCCTATGAGATCGCCGTCGGTCCGAACGAGGATGCCTGGGCGATCAGCACCACGATCAATCAATATGGCGACTATCTTATCTACCATTGGACCGGCAGTTGGGGCTCGCCGATGCCTGGTGCCGCGCAGCACGTCGCCGTCGCGCCGGATGCGTCGACAGCTTACGTTTCGAACGGTGGGGGCTACATCTACAAGTGGGTGAGCAACGCGTGGCAGTTCTTCGGCAGTTGTGCGCGTCGGCTCAGTGACGGTGCGCAGATGGGCACGCCGATTCTCGGCGCAGCGGCGAACGACACGCTTTGGGTGCTTGGCTGCTCGGGTCCAACGAACAACGTTTGGGCGTGGCATCGGCAGAACTCGTTCTGGGAGAACGTGCCTGGAAATGCCAACAGCATCACTGTCACCGCCGATGGGACGCCGTGGATCGCGGACGCGTCGCACAATCTCTACGAGTACGTCTCGAGTTGGCAGAGTGTCGGGCCCAACGGGTTCAGCTTCGTCGAGGAGCATCCGCTCGGCGATGGCGGCGTCGATATTAATCAGATTTGGGCTGGCGAAATCCACGACGTGGACGCGAGGCCTGCGAGCGGCGCCGTCACGATCGCGGCGACATCGGGTGGAGTCTGGCAAAATGCGTTCGGTTGGGTGCCGATCGGGGATGTCGGCGCGGGCGTCAATGCTCAAGCTGGGCCCGTGAATTCGGTCGGGACTGTCACGGTCAAGCCGAGCGACCCAAACACGGTCGTCGTAGGGACAGGCGTCTCGGGGAAGATCAACGGAGCGAACGCTTACGGTAATGGCGTGTGGGTGACACGCAACGCCGGCAGTAGGACCGTGACTTGGTCGCCCGTCCCATTCTTCGACATCAACAACCAACCAATCATTCCGCCCCCCGCGACAATCGTGAAGGTGCGATACAGCGCAGATGGTAGTAAGATTTACGCGATCACACCTAAACTACTCTTCGTCTCGACGGATGATGCCCTAAGCTTCAAGCAAGCGTCGGATGCTGGCTGCGCGCCGCCTTCACCACAGGTGCTCACGGAGCTTGTTGTCGACCCGCAGAACTCAAATATCGCATACACCGGCGTTGCTGGCTGGGGGGTATACCAGTCAACGTATGTCCCTTCTTCTGGTCATACGACGTGTTCGCATGGCACGCAGCCGCAGCTAGCCAACAGCGCCACACCTGACACCATCACGCAAGTCGCCCTGGCAATCTCAAACTTATCGCTCTTGTATGCGGCGTTTGCCGGTCAAAACATTCCAGGAGATCCGGGCAATGATGACTTCGCGAATATCGACGCCACGAGCACGGGAGCATGGGGCAGCGCATGGTCGGTCGTTGTGCCGGCCTTTGCATCCTGGGGTTTGAACTCGCAGAATGCTTACCAGCCGCCACAAGATCCCGCGTCTTACGGAAACGCTCATACCTGGGCTCTCGGAACCGATCCGAGTGGAACACTGCTTATTCTTGGAGGTCAGGGTCTTTACCGAGGTATCTCGTGCGGCCTGAGCGGTTGCGCGAGCTTCTACCAGCTCATCAATCCGAACGGCGGGCCCTTCGACACGGGGCACGCCGACTATCACGCAATTACGTGGGGCACCAACGGTTGGGTCTATGTCGCGAATGACGGTGGCCTTTTCTACTCAACGGATGGCGGAGGCACGTGGCGCAACCAGATGAACACCTTCGCTGTTATGAACGAGATGAGCGTCTCGGTGAGCGTGAGTAATATCGTTGCATCGGCTTGGGACGTTGGGGCGCACTTCAGTACGAATTCGGGCACGACTTGGGCGGGAGATATCAACATCAGTCCGACGGACGGCAGACAAGCTGTCGCCGATCCCGCCAGTCTGTCGCACCTGTTTGTTTGCAACGCTCCCAGCGGCGGAACGATAACGAGATATGCCTGGGACGCGCTCGCTGCGGATGCGTCAACGACATCGTGGATCGAACGAGATAGCACGCCAGCCGAAGAAGCTGATCCATGCATCATGGCGAAGGGAATGTACGGAGACCTGTTCACCACAGGTGCGTTCTCGGACCAAGACACGGTTTTTCACAGTTCGAATTACGGACAAAGCTGGTCAGCGTATCACTCCAATCTAGCTGTGTCAGCGCCGTGGTCGTTGGTGGTGAGCAATGAGTACCCGAAGCCTACCGTCTACGCGATTAGTGGCAATAACAATATTTCAGTGTCCGTCAACGATCAGCAATGGAATTATCCACCAGTATCCATGGGCTCGACATGGCCTGCGGGATATCAGTTTGCGGGCGCAAATCACGGTGCGAGGGGGGGCGCAGCTGCGACGGTCGACTGGTTGACTGGCGACTTCTACGTGGTTGGGCAGGATTCCAATTATATGAACTCTCGCGTCTACGAGAGCCCAGTCGGTTCATACGGCGCCTCGTGGACAGCTCTCGCCGGTACTACCCCTGCAGCGCCAGGTCTTGCCGGCATGTTGAAACAAGACGAGAGCGTTTTGACGATAGCAGTCGATTTGACGTGACACCCAATTATGGTCCGACGATTACGCAGTTCTTGACCAACAAACTTCATTATCGCATTTCCCCGACCTCGACGTCTACGAGCGCAGCGACCGCCTCACGAACAACACCCACAAAGGTAGAACGCGCTTGCACGAGCGCCTCTCTCGCATGAGCGCGGGCCGATGCGCCAAACGCTTCTGGCGTCCGGTAGTCGAGAGAGCTGTGTGGGCGCACGCGGTTATAGTCCACGCGCCACATTTCAATCTCTGCGCGAGCTCGAGCGAGCGTCGGATAGTGCGCTTGCGAAAGGCACTCATCGCGAAAGCGGCCGTTGAAGCTCTCGACGAATGCATTCTGCACGGGCTTGCCAGGCTGAATGAAGTGCAGCGCAACGCCGTTGGCGAATGCCCAGCGGTCGAGAGCTTGCGAGATAAACTCGGGCCCGTTGTCGACGGTGATTCCGCTCGGACGACCATGCTTCGCAATGAGCGCATCGAGCACGCGCACGACGCGGCCGCCGGCGAGCGACGTATCGACTTCAATCGCATGACACTCACGTGTGAACGCGTCGACGATGTTGAGCGTGCGAAGACGCTGACCACCAACGAGATAGTCGTGCACGAAGTCCATCGCCCAACGCTCATCCGGGCGCGACGGCGCTGGCAACGGCATCGGCCGCACCGCGCGAAGCTTCTTTCTCGGACGCTTTCGCACCGCGAGTCCTTCGCGCTTGTAGAGGCGATAAACGCGTTTGCGATTCACGACGCGACCTTCGCGCATGAGCATGACGTGCAATCGCCTGTAGCCGAAGCGTGGACGCTCGGCTGCGAGCTCGCGCATCCGCGCAATCAACGCTGTCGGCTCGACCCGACGATGCGCGTAGCGACACGTCGAACGATGCAGCTTCGCAAGCGTGCAGGCCCGCCGCTGACTGACTCCTCGCGACTTAAGAAACAAGACAACCTCCCGTCGCACGGAGGTCGTCACCACTTTTTTCCCAGAGCAGCTTTCATCGCATCAACTTCGAGCGCGTACTGCGCGACGAGCTGTCGCAAACGACGATTCTCGTCCTCGAGCCGCCGCTTCTCTTGCGCCTCGCTCACTGTCATGCCGCCGAACTTCGCGCGCCATCGCTGCATCGTGTTGAGCGAGACACCGAACTTGCGAGCCGTCTCCGTCGACGTCGCCCCGCCTTCAATCTCTTTGATTGCGCCGATGATCTCAGCTTCCGAAAACTTGCTCTTCCTCGCCATACATGCCTCCGTACAACAGGGCATAATCGAAGGACCAATTTTCGGGTGTCACGTCAGATTCATCGGCGCGTGACGTCATCGTTGGAACGGACGGCTACGGCTACGGGGACCAAAGGCCCGTCGCACCAAGTTCCGTATATGGCGCCGCGACCGTGTGGCGTCTTAACAATCCTGGTGTTGCGGATGCGAGCCACCACTGGCGACCTTGGGTGAACGGACTTCCATTTGGGACGTTGCCGATCAATTGGCTCACCGGTCAATACGAAAATGGAACCTTTTACTATTATGCCGCGACCTGGGGTCGCGGAATCTGGAAGCGCGAAGCGCGAGGAGGTGACTTGTGAGCTGCCGATTCGCGACGGTTTTCGCGGTGTGCGCTCGGTCGCAGATCGTGGTCGCTCTCGCCGTACTTAGCTGTGGATGTGGTCGCGTGAGCGAGACGGGCGAGAGCGGTGTGGACGCAGAAGCGCCGTTTCAGTGCGGGGATGCGGGCGTGCTCGCCTGCGATCCAGCGACGCAATTCTGCGACATTCATTCCGGGGGCGACGTCATGGACGCATCACATGCCACGGCGCCCTACTGTCAGCCATTGCCCGCACAGTGCCCGAATCCGGCGTCCTGCGCGTGTCTGAAGAACGCGGGATACGTATTGTGCACCGACCTGCAGAATCAGCAGGCATGCACTCAGCTCGGTTCCGCCGTCACCGTACACGACAACATATGCGGACAGTGACTCATCTCGCCTCGCCCGTCGTGATCGCCGCGAAGCAGTCGGTTCTTCGCGAGCATAAAGATGTTGCGATTAGTTAACCGTTAGTTAGTTAGCCAACCCGGCGTTGGTATTGTGCCTGATTGAATCATCGCCGCTTGCGAAAGGACGCGACGAAGTAACCGTCCGTCCCGTGGATGTAGGGAAGCATTCGCTCGGAAGAAACGGGCTCGAGCGCCGCGCTCTCGAACGCGCTCGTCACGTCTTCGGCTTCTTCGCGGAGCACGCTGCACACCGCGTACACGAAGCGTCCGCCGGGCGCGACGTGCTTCGCCGCTTCGAGCGCGATCGCGCGTTGCGTCTTCGTGCGCTCGGCGAGCGGCGTTCGCGCGCGCAGCGCGAGCTCGGGGCGGCGCCGGAGCGTTCCGATGCCCGAGCACGGCGCATCGACGAGGACCGCGTCGTACGTTTCCGTGACCTCGCCGGAGCCGACGGTCCAATCGACCGCGAACGTTGCGTGCGGCGCGACGCCAAGCCGCGCGAGATCTTCGCGCAGTCGATCGAGCTTGCGTGGATCGTTGTCGCACGCGTCGACCTTCGCGCCCGTGAGCGCGAGCACCGCCGTTTTGTTGCCGCGCCCCGCGCACGCGTCGAGCACGCGCTCGCCTCTTTGCGCGTTCACCGCGAGCGCGACGGCTTGCGAGCCTTCCTCTTGAATCGAGATCTCGCCGCTTCGAAACTCGTCGAGCGACTGCGGCTTGCCGAGACCGCGCGCGAGGATGCAGAGCGGCGAGACGCGACCTTCGCTGAGCTCGGCGGTCGGACGCGCGGCCGCGATCTTCTTCATCACGTCCGCACGCACGCTCGCGTCGCGCACGCGCAGGCACACCGGCGGCGCCTCCGTCTCCGCGAGAAACGATCGCGCGCCCTCTTCGCCGAGCGCGCGCGCGAGCGCATCGCGCACGTCGCGCGGACACGACTCGAGCACCGCGCGCACGCGCAGCTCGGTGGAATCTTCCGGTTTCGATTCCGCTGCGCGGCGGAGCAGCGCGTTCGCAAAGCCCGCGACGCGGGGGCCTGCCGCGCGTCGCACCGCCGTGACCGCTTCATCCACCGCGGCGAACGCGGGAACGCGCATGAAGAAGATCTGGTGATACGCGACCCAAAGCGCGCCGCGCGCTTCCCACGGGAGACCGCTTGTGGGCTTCTTCGCGCGCGAATCGATCTCCGCCATGATCCACGGAAGAACGCGCAGGCTTCCATAGACGAGCTCGGTCGCGAGCGCGCGATCGCGCGCATCGAGCTGCGCTGCGCGCGAGAGCTCCGCTTCGAGCGCCGCCGCCGCGAACGACTCGTCTCGTACGACGCGCACGAGCACGCGCGCCGCGACGTCACGCGCGGTCGCGCTCAAGACCAAAGCTCGTGCGCTTGCGAGACGATGTCGCCCCAGCGCCGCTGCACGTCGTTCTTGAACGCGATGAGCATCAGCACGACGAGCATCGTCACGCCGATCAAGCTCGCGATCTCGCGCGTGCGCCGAGCGAGCGCGCGACGCCGCACCGCCTCGATCAAAAAGAACGCGAGGTGCCCGCCGTCGAGCACCGGAATCGGAAGCAGATTGATGAGCCCGAGGTTGATCGAGACGAGCGCCATCACCGAAACGAAATACGTCGTGCCCTTCGCGCCAGCCTCGCCCGCGATGTCGTAGAGCGTCACGGGCCCGCTCACGGACTCCGCGAGGCTCACGCGACCTTGAACGATGCGCAGCATGCCGATGGAGACGACGCGAACCACACGCGCCGTTTCTTCGAAGCCGTGCAAGAGCGCATACGAGAGGCGCGACTCGTTCGGCACGAGGTGCTCGGGCGCGTACGGCGCCCAATGCGCCGAGCGAAACGCGGAGCGGAAGCTCCCGGCCATCGGCTCGCCGTCGCGCGTCCACTCGAGCGCGTGCGTCTTTCGTGGATCGCGCGCGAGGTGCACGAGCATCGTTTGCCAGCTCGTCTCGCGCGCGCCATCGAGCGTCGTGATGCGATCGCCCGCGCGCAAACCCGCTTTCCACTCGCCGGACGCTTCGGGCACGAACACGGCGAACATCTCCGAGCTCTCGATGCCCATCCGCTCGAAGACGTCGGCCGCGCGCCCGAGCTCGTTCTCGTCCTTCGAAGGCGCGCCGCGCGCAAGCGGCGTGAGCGTCGCGACTTGCGGATCGAGCAGCGCGAGATCGACGAGCCCGCCGGTTGCGTCGGGAATCGCCGACGGTCGCTGATACGCGATGACGAGCGTGTCGCCGCGGCTCGCTGCGAGCGCATCGACGAGATCCACCATGCGCTCCGTGCGGCGACCATTCACCGACGTCACGCGATCGAACGTGCGCAGCCCCGCGCGATACGCCGGCGAGTCCGCGCGCGGCACGCCGATGACGGGCGCCAAAAATCCCGGCTCGATGCCGATGCGACCGACGTGCTCGGGCGTGTCGAGCTCGCGCGATTCGAGCTCGTCACCCGCGACGATGGACACGTCGATGACTTTTCCATCGCGATCGATCGTGAACTTCACCGGCTTGCCGGCGCGCTTCGCGACGTGAGATTGCACGTCGTTGAAGCTGTCGACCTCTTTGCCGTCGACCGCGATGATGCGATCACCCGGCGCGAGCTTCCCGTCGGCGGGTTTGCCAGGCAAGACGACTCCGACCGTCGGCGGCGAGAGCTCTCGATCGCCGTAGAACACGGACGTGTAGAGCGCGATCGGAAACGCGACGTTCATCGCGGGACCGGCGAGCACGATGGCGATGCGCTTCCACAGCGCTTGCGACTCGAACGTGCGCGCGCGGTCCTCGGGTGGAATCGGCGCTGTTCCTTTCGACTCCTCGAGCATGTTGACGAAGCCGCCAAACGGCAAAATGCCGATGCAGTACTCCGTCTCTTTGCCGTGGATTCGCACGATCTTCGGCCCGAAACCGAGCGAGAACGTGAGGACCTTCACGCCGAAAATCTTCGCGAGCGTGAAGTGTCCCAGCTCGTGCACAAAGACGAGCACGCTGACGAGGAGTGTGAAGTAGACGAGGTCCAAACGCGCGGCCATGGTACGCTGAAGTCACGAGCGGATCATGGCCGAGGACCGTTCATGACAAAAGCCCCGTCGCCGCTCTTGGGCTACAACAACAACGTCCGGCACAAGAACCGGGTGTTCCACATCCAGACTGAAGACTCTGGAATCAAGCACCCGCACATCATCACGCACCTCTTCATGGATGGCGGTCGCATCCTCAAGTCCGTGAAGACGAGCTACGCCGAGCACATCGGCAAAGACAAGCTCGGCGACGTCGTGCGGCAGATGATGAAGGATCAGCACAAGTCGATGTTCCGCGCGCTTCGCGACGGAGAGTTCGACGGCGTCGTGGACGCGGCGATCGCTGGAAAAAAATCCGAGCCCGCGATGATCGCGCCGAAGATCGTGGCGCGGCCCGCGGTGCCGAACGACGTGCCCGTCGAGTCGGGCCCAGCGACGCTGCGCGATCTTCCACAAGACGACGAGCCGCGCGGTACGCCGCTCACACTCGATCTCGACGCGCTCTCCGATCAAAGCGGACAGTTCAAACCGCAGGGCGATCTCCCGCCGCCACCCGCCAACGTGCTCGCCGCGAAGAACTCCGCCGAGCCGGGAACCGGGCGGTATCGGACGGTCGAAGAACGCGAGCGCGCAGCGCCGTCGTCGCGCAAGTCGCCGCAACCCGCGAGCGCGCGCGCGAAGAGCGAACGCCCGCCGCGCACCGAACGCATCGAGAAAAAAAGCGAGAGGCCGCCGCGCAGCAAGAGCGATCGTCCGCGCAGCGTCCGCGAGGAGCGCGTGAAGCGGAGCGATCCGCGCGCAGAGCCCCCGAGCGAGCCGAAGCAACCGCTCGCCGGTCAGTCCTCACGCCCTGGCGGTCCACCTCCCGCGGGTGGTCCTGTTCGCCCCGCTGCGATTTTCGGTCAGGCAAAACCCCAGCAGAGCTCGATTTTCGGCGAGGACATCATCAGCGACAAGTCGCTCGACGAGGTCATTTTAAGCTATCTCGCCGAGGACTTGGAGGAAGGGTCGAAATAGAGACGACTTTACACTCGGGTGGGTTGCATTCGTCGAAGAGCGACCCCACTCTGTCATTACTGATTGTGGGCTTGCGCGCAGTCCCCTCCCCCCACCGCGCAAGTCCCTCGCGCCCGGAGCGTCAGCGCGCTTCGGGCGCGTTTTTTTAACTCCCCGGTATGAACTCGAGCGGGACGTCGGCTGTTCCGTTTTCGGTCAGCGTCGTGAGCGCGCTCGTCGCTGCCGTGATCACGCACGTGCCGGTCTTTCCGAGAAAATCGGGAATGCCCATCGTCGCCGAGCTCTGCGTGGCGAGGTGCACCTGCATGTCGGCCGTGTACGCCTGAACCTTGTCGCCCGCCTTGAGGCCGTTCACGTAGCACGCGTTGATCGCTTGATACGATCGCGCGAGCGCGTTGCGCAGCGCGCGCGCATCGACGTTTCCGGTGACGTTCTTCGGAACGCCGATTTTCACGTACGGTCCGTGCGTCGGTTGCGGCGTCTCGACCGCCGTCGTGGCCGCTGACGCGTTGGCGCTCGCGGGCGGAGCGATCGCGACCGACGCGCTCGGCATCGCGCCGGAGCGAACAGGGACCGCGTGAGCGCCCGACGTGATGGGAGGTGGATGCGGCAAGAGCGACGACATCGTCGCTGACTCGTCCGGCGTCGTCGTCCCGGACGGCAGCGGGAGCGTCGGCAGCGGCGCGCGCGTTGCGAGCGTGACCGTCGTGCTCGTCGCGGAGGGTTTCGTGCTCGCTTGATTCTGCGCGCGCGTTTGCGCGCGATACGCCTTCGTCACTTCGAACGCGCCGAACGCGACCGCAGAGGCGATCGCGAACGCGATGACGTAACCCGTCCATCGCCGCGGAACGCCCGCGGGGTGCTCGTCGAGCGCCTCCGTTCCCGCGGGCGTCACTTTGCTCGACGTCGGCGAGAGCGGTGCTTCACGCGCGGCCGCGGCCATCGCGCGCAGATCGATCGGGATCGTCGCGGCGTTCTCCATCGGGCGATCGTCCGGATGACTGGGCGCCGTGCCGCGCCCGGTGAGCGCGACGCTCGACGCGTTCGGATCGATCGCCGCCTTGAGGTCGGCGCGCATCGCGCGCGCCGACTGGTAGCGATCCTCGCGCTTCTTCTGCATCGCCTTGAGGCAAATCGCTTCGAGCTTCGCGTTGACGCCCGCATAGAGCTCGTGCGGCGGCTTGGGCTCTTCGGTGACGTGCTTGAGCACGATGCCGATCGCGCTCTCCGCGTCGAACGGAACTTTGCGCGTGAGGAGCTGATAGAGGATGACGCCCATCGAGTAGAGATCGCTGCGCGCATCGAGCGGCTCGCCGCGACCTTGCTCGGGCGACATGTACTCGGGCGTTCCGACGACGAGCCCCTTCGTCGAGAGGCGCGCCGAGTCCGTCGCCTTCTTGTCCACCACGCGCTCGGTGATCTTCGCGATGCCGAAGTCGCACACCTTCACGACGTCGCGCGCGGTGCCTTCGTCGTCGGTGCCGGCGAGCACCATGATGTTCTCGGGTTTGAGATCGCGATGCACGATGCCTTGATCGTGCGCGAGCGAGAGCGCGGCGAGCGCTTGCGATCAAAATCGAGACGACGCGTTCGTCGCCGAGCGGCCATCCTTCTTTGATGATGGCGAAGAGATCTTGGCCGTCGAGAAATTCCATCGCGATGTAGAGGAGGCCGTCGGGCTCTTCGCCGAAGTCGATCATGCGGAGCGAGTTCGGGTGATCGAGCTTCGACGCGGCCTTCGCTTCGCGTTTGAATCGTGCGACGAACTTTTCGTCCTTCGCCATCTCGCGATGCATCACCTTGATCGCGACGATCTTGTCGAGCGCGAGCTGCTTCGCTTTGTAGACGGCGCCCATGGCTCCGCCGCCGACGTACGACTCGATGGCGAACTTGCCCGCGATCGTTCGACCGAGCACGGCCTCGTCGACGAAGGACTCTTTCGCCATTGCGTTCGAAGTCTACAGAAGGTGGAACATGCTTGCCATCATACGCACCGCTATTTTTAGAGTGAATCAGGCGCGTCGCGTACGCATCAGATGGACGAGGCGAGTGCGTTCTCGCGCGCCTCGTCCCACATGTGATCTTCGCCGTCGCGCAGCGTGGCAACCATGGTTGCCACGTCGATCGGCGAATCACCGTGCGCGATGCGCTCGCGCGCTTCCGCGTCGCCCGTGAGGAGATCGAAAGCGGCGATGTCGTCCACGAACTCGTAGCGCTCCGTGCGGAATCGAAAACGCTCCGGATCTTGGTGATGCGCGAGCGCGACGAGTACGGCGTACGTCGCGACGGGCCTGAACGCGCGCGCATCGGTCACGTGGATTTGGACGCCGCCGCACGGCGTTTGGGCGTGCTTTTGGAACGTGGGCAAGAAATGAATCGCGCGAGCGACGAAGCCGGGGAGCTTCGTTTCCGCGAGCTCGCGCGCGAGGCGAACGCCGTCGATCCACGGTGCGCCGACGATCTCGAACGGCCGCGTCGTGCCGCGGCCCTCCGACAAATTCGTTCCTTCGATCAAACATCCGCCTGGATAGACGAGCGCGGTGTCGAACGTCGGCATGTTCGGCGAAGGCATCACGCGAAAGCCGGTCATCTCGCGATCCCACTCGCAACGCACCACGTCGAGCTCCACGTCGAGCTTCTCCACCGCGCGTCGCCACGCGGCGAGCTCGCCGAGCGTGAGCGCGTGGCGAATCGGCGTGGGCTCGAGCCCGACGAACGAGCAAAAGCGTGCATTCTGCAAGCGTCCTTCGAGCGTGTCCTTGCCGCCGCCGATCGGGTTCGGTCGATCGAGGATGACCACGCGCACGCCGCGCTTCGAGCACGCGCGCAGCGCGCACACCGCGGTCCACACGAACGTGTAGTAGCGCGCGCCGACGTCTTGCATGTCGACGACGAGCGTGTCGATGCGCGCGAGGTCTTCGTCTTTCGGGATCAAGTCCTCGAATTGGTCGCCATAAAGACTGCGCACGATCGCGCCGTCCGTGTCGCGCGCGTCGCCGACGGTCGCCATGTCTTGCGCCTCGCCGCCGTAACCGTGCTCGGGGCCGAAGAGGATTTCGAGCTTGTGACCGCGCGACCGAAGCGCCGTCGCCGCGTGGATGAAGTCGTGCGTGACGGCTGCGGGATGCGTGAGGAGCCCGAGCCGCCCGCGAAGCACGCGCGCGCGCATCGCGTCGGATGCGAGGAGTCGATCGAGCCCGGTGCGCACGCGAGCACCATAACCGCGGTGACGCGTCGCCACCAACGTTGGCGCGCTCGATCGCGCGCGCCGCGGGTTTTTCGATGGATCGTGCTGGTCGTGAAGTTGCTAACGTCGAAGGCATGGGGAAGACTCTCGCAACCCTCGCGCTCGTCATCGCGAGCGCCGCGTGCTCGTCGACGCCGACGGTGACGAGCGCGCCACCGTGGCAATTCATCAACCCGGGAACGTCGTCGCCGATCGACAAAGTCGATCTGCTCTTCGCGATCGACAACTCGTCGTCGATGGCCGACAAGCAGCTGCTCTTCGCGAACGCGATCCCGGCGCTCCTCGGTCGGATGCTCAATCCGAATTGCATCGACGACACATCGTCGTCGGTCGTGCCCGGTGATGGTCAAGGATGCAAGACCATCGCGAACACGCACCCCGAGTTTCCGCCCGTGCGTGATCTCCACATCGGCATCGTGAGCTCGTCGCTTGGCGACGCGACGCCGGACGGAACGACGTGCCCCACGCAAGGTCTCGGCGATGCGACGCACCAAAATGACATGGGGCATCTCTTGAATCGCACGACCACGGGCACCGTCGCGAATGCAAAACCGACCGACAACAACGGCGGGAATTTTCTCGCGTGGCTTCCGTCGAGCGATCCGAGGAACGCAGCAGCGATTCCACCGAACGTCACACCCTACAGCCAAGACACCGAAGCGTCGCAGCTCGTGAGCGACTTTCAATCGCTAGTCATGGGCGTCGGACAAACCGGTTGCGGCCTCGAAGCGCAGCTCGAGAGTTGGTACCGATTTTTGATTCAGCCCGATCCATACGATCAGATCGCGTTCTCGAGCGAGTCGCCGCCGCGCGCGTCTCTCGTCGGCGTCGACGCGACGCTCCTCAAGATGCGTTACGATTTTTTGCGCCCCGACTCGCTCGTCGCGATCATCCAGATCACAGACGAAGAAGACTCTTGGAGCGATCCGATGTGGCTCGGCGGCTACGGATGGACCTCGCGCACACCGAAGACGGACATGGTCGGCGGGCCCGGCAGCGGCGCAGGTCCCCGCGGAACGAGCGAGTGTGACGTGCCCGTCGACAACAATCCGACCGCCGGCCCCAACAATCCCGACTGCGTGTCGTGCGAGTTTCCGAACTCGAACAAACCGAAAGCTGGAACGCCGGTCGGACAGGATCCGAATTGTCAGCAGAAGCCTTGGTACGATCCCGCGACGCCCGCGACGCCGATTGCGACCGCCGACGGTTTGAACGTTCGCTACGCGAGCCAAATGATGCGCGCGCGCTACGGCTACGACAACCAACCGAGCATCCAACGTTACGTCGACGGTCTCACGCTCGCGACCGTTCCCGATCGCACCGACCAAACGAAGAACTGCAGCAATCCTCTCTTCGCTGCGAAGCTCCCGGACGGGAGCGACACGAGCAGCGACGCGATGTGCAAGCTCGCCGTCGGTTCGCGCACGCCCGATTTGGTGTTCTACGCGCTCATCGGCGGTGTGCCGAACGACCTCGTCGGCAATTGGACGGCGATGCTCGGCGCGGATCCCGCGCACTACATCATGGACGGCATCGATCCGCGCATGATCCAATCCACGGCGCCGCGCGCGGGCGTGATGAGCGATTGGAACACGCTGAATTCGCCGGCAGGGATCGATCTCGAATACGCGTGCACGTTCACGCTGCCCGCGCCACGCGATTGCAGCGCCGGAAATGATCCGAGCTGCGAATGCAACGGCGTCGTGGGCGGACCACCGCTCTGCGATTCGCAAAATCCGAAAGTGCAGACGCTCGGCAAAGCGTATCCGACGATCCGCGAGCTCCGCGTCGCACAAGCGCTCGGCGCGCAAGCCGTCGTCGGATCGATTTGCTCGAACGACTACGCGCCGACGATGACGCGCATCGTCGACACGCTCGGCAAGAGCGCGCTCTCGAACGATTGTCTCCAGCCGACGACTTCGGGGTGCGAGCTTCTTCTGATCTATCCGAATCGATCGAATCAGTCCGCGGGCTGCACGGACCCGGGCACGTCGCAGCCAACGAGCGATCTCGTCACGGCGTTCGATGCGCGATACGTCGCGGCGTTGGGCGACGCCGGCGCGGCCGGTAGTGCGCCGGTCGTGTGCGTCGAGAACGAGATCGTGTGTCCATGGAATGCGCCGGCAGGTACGCAGGCGATTCTGGCTTGCCCCGTCGCGAAGTGAAAACCACTTGAAATAAGCCTCCGTGACTATGAAAAGATTTCACGCTACGCTTTGTGGTGATGCGGCGCGTGCTCGTGGTGGACGACGAGGAGAACATTCGGCTCGTCCTCCGCACGCTGCTGAAGAAGAACGGGTACGACGTCGAGGTCGCCGACTCGGGTGAGGCGGCGCTCGCGCTCGTCGACTCGTTCGGGCCCGACGTGATCCTCACCGACGTGCGCATGCCGAAGATGAGCGGGCTCGATCTGCTCGCGACGCTCAAAGCGAAGAACGCGCTCGCGACGGTCATCGTGATGAGCGCGTACGGTTCGATCGATCTCGCGCTCGAAGCGATCCAAGCGGGCGCGTACGACTACGTGTCGAAGCCGTTCAAGCCGGACGAGGTCGTGCTCGCGCTTCGCAAAGCGGAAGAACGCGAGACGCTCCGTCGCGAGAACCGCGCGCTCAAAGAACAGATTTCGCAACAAGCGCAGTTCGAGTCGATGCTCGCGAAGAGCGCGCCGATGGTCGAAGTGTTTCGCACCGTCGCGAAGATCGCGGACTTCAAGACGACGGTGCTCGTCACGGGCGAGAGCGGGACCGGCAAAGAGCTCGTCGCGCGCGCGCTCCACACGCGCTCGTCGCGCAAGGGCGGCCCGTTCGTCGCGATCAACTGCGGCGCGATCCCCGAGAACCTCCTCGAGAGCGAGCTCTTCGGGCACAAGAAGGGCGCGTTCACGGACGCGACGAGCGACAAGCGCGGGCTCTTCGAAGAGGCGACGATGGGTACGCTGTTCCTCGACGAGATCGGCGAGCTGCCGCTCAACTTGCAAGTGAAGCTGCTTCGCGTCTTGCAAGAAGAGACGATTCGCCGGCTCGGTGATTCGCGCGACATCAAGGTCGACGTGCGCATCGTCGCGGCGACGCACCGCGATCTCGCCGCGGAGGTGAAGGCCGGGCGGTTTCGCGAGGACCTCTTTTATCGCATCAACGTGCTCCACATCGCGATCCCGCCGCTGCGCGAGCGCCGCGAAGACGTGCCGCTGCTCATCGACCACTTCGTGGCAAGAAACAACGCGCGGCTCGGGACGAACATCCGCGGTCTCGCGCTCGACGCGCGCAAGATCCTCCTCGAGTACGGCTGGCCGGGAAACGTTCGCGAGCTCGAGAACACCATCGAGCGCGCGATGGTTTTGTGCGAGTCGGACACGATCTCGGCGAGCGACCTACCCGAGCGCGTGCGCGAGGCGCTCGACCCCGTGCAAGTGCAGCTGCGCACCGGCGAGCTCTCCGTGAAAAAAACGGTCGAGGTCGTGGAACAAATCCTCATCCGCCGCGCTTTGCAAAAGACGAAGGGCAACCGAACGCGCGCCGCGGAGCTTCTCGAGATCAGCCATCGCGCGCTGCTCTACAAGATCAAGGACTACAAGATCGAAGAGTGATAGACCGAAGCTGTCCGGGGGTATTGCGATGAAAGTCCTTTTCCCAGTTTTGATCGTCGTTGCAGCTTGCTACAGCCCTGACAAACCCGCTGAGAACGCGTCGAGCGGCGGTGACTGTCCCGCGGGGATGGTGAAGCAAGGCGGTGATTGCGCCGCGCCGGAAGGCGAGTCGGGTCCGGGGAAATCGGGTACGAACACGACGTCGACCGCGACCGCGACATCGACATCGACATCGACTCCGCCTCCGCCCGAAGTGAAGACGGCATACGACAAAGACAACGTCGAGATGGTGTTGCGGCGAGCAGCGACGCAAGTGAAAGCGAACTGCGGGTCCGCGAGCGACGAGAACGGAAAAGCGAACGGCCCATGGGGACAGACGAAGGCGTCCGTCAGGCTCGGTCGCAACGGTCACGTTCGCGGCGTCGAAGTGCCCGCGCCGTACGGAGACAAACCCGTCGGCACGTGCGTCGTGCACGCGTTCCAGAATTTGGTCTTCCCGCCGTACGCCGCACCCGCCGACGTGACCGTCGATTGGGACATCGAGATCGTGAAGCCCGGCGGCAAGTGAGCGACGTTTTCGATCTCGTCGTGATCGGCGGTGGACCCGCCGGCGAAAAAGGCGCGGCGCAGGCTGCGTATTTCAAGAAGCGCGTCGCCGTCATCGAGCGCGCGGAGGAACCGGGCGGCGCGGCGGTCCACACCGGAACGCTTCCATCGAAGACGCTGCGCGAGACCGCGCTCTTCTTGTCCGGTTATCGCCAGAGCGAGCTCTACGGGCTCAGCGTGTCGCTCAAGGAAGACGCGGCCGTGCCGAAGCTCCTCTCGCGCAAAGACAAAGTGCGCGAGCTCGAGGTCGATCGCATCAAGAAGAACCTCGATCGTCATCAAGTCGAGCTCGTGCACGGCGGCGCGCGCGTGAAGGATCCGCACACGGTCGAAGTGCTCGACGACGCAGGTCGCGTCGTGCGCACGCTGACGAGCGAAGTGATCCTCGTCGCGACGGGCTCCGTGCCGTTTCAACCGCCGAACATCCCGTTCGGCACGCACGTCGCGGACTCCGACACCATCCTGCTCCTCGATCGCTTGCCGAAGCGCATGGTCGTCATCGGCGGCGGCGTGATCGGCTGCGAGTACGCGTCGATGTTCGCGGCGATGCACGTCGAGGTCACGCTGCTCGAAGGACGCGATCGTCTGCTTCCGTTCCTCGACGCGGAGATGGGCGCGCGCTTGCAGACGGCGCTCGCGTCGCTCGGCGTCGTCATCAAGCTGGGCGTGAGCGTCGAGAAGGTCACGCTCGACGGCGATCTCGTTCATGTGGTGCTCAAGTCGGGCGAGTCGATCGAGTGCGAGAAACTACTCGTCGCGAGCGGGCGCTCGGGCGCGACGCGCGGGCTCGGGCTCGAAGACGTCGGCGTCGGAATCGACAAGCGCGGCTATGTGCAAGTCGACGAGAATTTCCGCACGAAGGTTCCGATCGATCTACGCCGCGGGCGACGTCATCGGCTTCCCCGCGCTCGCGTCGACGTCGATGGATCAAGCGCGCGTCGCCGTGTGCCACGCGTTCGGCTTCACGTACAAGAAGCAGGTCTCGCACCTCCTTCCGTATGGCGTCTACACGATCCCCGAAGTGAGCTGCGTCGGGTTCTCCGAGGAGCAGGCGAAGGAAAAGAAGATCGAATACGTCGTCGGCCGCGCGCTCTACGTCGACAACGCACGCGGGAAGATCGTCGGCGACAAAGAAGGCGCGGTGAAGCTCGTCTTCGAGAAGTCGACGCGCAAGCTCATCGGCTGTCACTGCATCGGCGATCGCGCGTCCGAGCTCGTGCACATCGGGCAAGCCGTCATCACGCTCGACGGTACCGTCGACACGCTCATCGACATGGTCTTCAACTATCCGACGCTCGCCGAGACGTTCAAGTACGCCGCGTACGACGCGCTCCGCTTGTTCTAAATCCCTTCGTCCAAACGACGCATGCCCTCGAGAAGGAGCGCCTCGGGCGACTCTTGGATGATGCGCGCTTGCGGGACGAACGACGGATCGAGACCGAACTCGCCGTCTTGCAGCTTGAGCATTTGATAGAACGCGTCGGTGCCGCGCGTTTTTTCGTAGAGCGCGTTCACGATCTGTCCGTCGGCGAAGTGGATCTCGCCGGAGAGCGCGCCGGCGCGGATGCGCAGGTTTCCGGTCTTGCGCGCGTGGAAGAGAACTTGAACGAGATCGGGGAGACCCATCTCTTTGAGCGATCCCGACACGCCGCGCGGGCCGGTGCGCGCCGCGCGTTGATCGAGCAGCGCTTTGATCTTCGCGACGAAGACGTCCGTTGGTGCGGGCTTCGCGACGTAGTCCGCGACGCCGAGCTCGAACGCGCGCTGCGCCTCCGCGCGTCCTTGACGCCGCGTGTGGAAAATCCACGCGACGTCCTTTCCCCACGGATGCTTGCGCGCTTCCGCGAGGAGCCCGAGACCATCGCCTTGCGGCAGATCGACTTCGCTGATGACGATGTCGATCTGTCCTTCTTGTAGGAGCTTGATCGCTTGCTCCGCGCCGCGCGCCGTCTTCGTCTCGAAGCCCTGTTCGATCATGCGAAGCTCGAGCACCGTCGTCTCCTCCGGATCGGGATCGACGAGGAGCGCGTAGTAGCGGTTCGCGAGGAGCTTGGCCTTGATGTCCTCGCCCATGACCATGTTCTTGAACAAGTCGACGAGGTGCGGGTCGAAGATGGTTTCCTTGTATTTTGCAAGTACTCCGCAAGCCTCGGCGGGCATGAGCGATTTGCGATACGGGTTTCGCGGGTTCTGCGTGAGATCCGCGTACGTGTCGGCGATCGCCAGCACGCGCGCGCCGAGCGAGATGTCCTTGCCGGAGATCCCGTTCGGAAAACCTTTGCCGTCGTAGCGCTCGTACATCTGCTCGACGGCGTCGATCGTCTCGCGCTGGAAACGCACCGACTCGACGACGCGCGTCGGCGTCGTCACGGCGCGCTGCGCGGCGGTCTTGTGGCCGTCGTACTCGGAGCAGTTGAGCGACGTGAGGTGGAACGATCCCATCTTGCCGATGTCGTGAATGAACGCGGCACTGACGATCGCGCCGAGCGTGGCGGGCGCGACGTTGATGCGCTCGAGCATGCGCCGCGTGAAGCGCGCGACGTGCGCCGAGTGACCGCGCAGATCGGGGCGCGAGTTTTCGAGCAAGCTGACGAGCACGTTGAGGAGCTCGAGGACTTCTTCTTGCGAGATGCCCGAGCCGCTCTGCCCGCTCGCGGCGCGCTTTTGCGCTTGGGTCATGTCGCGCTCGGACACGACGCGCTCGCGCGAGCCGCCGGTGCTGCTCGCTTCGCGCGCGAGCGCCGTCGTCATCGACACGTCGGAGACGACGTTGCGCTCGTAGACGTCGAGCATCGCGGAGAACTGCGCATGCGCGGCGCGATCGAGCATCGCGAACGCGTGGATGTCACCGCCGTACAATTTCGCGATCGCCGCGCGCACGCCCGCAGGCCGGCCGACGAACGCGCGCACTTCTTTTGCGCCGCTCGTGATTTGAATCTGCTTCAGCACTTCCGCGTCGTCCGGATCGGCCGTGACGACGCTGAGCGCGCGCGCTTGCGTGTCGAACAAAACCGGGAAGACCTGGAACGTCTCCGCGACTTGCCGCGGCACGAGCTCGAGGGTCGACCGACCGATCTCGGCCTTCGACAATTTCTCCGTCGAGACGAAGCGCGTCTTGTAATGCGTCGCGAGCTGCTTCAAGAGCTCTTGCTCGTTCGACATGCCGAGCTCGAGCACCGCGTCTTCGATGCGCTGGTGCGACGTCTCCGCCGACGCCATCGCTTTCTCGAACTGCTCCGGGCCGATCACCCCGAGCTTGAGCAACAGGTTGCCGACCTTCTTGTTCGCTTGTGTGTAGCTCTTGGCCACTACTCACAGCATACAGTCATTTGAGAACGCGTGCGCGCACGAGCGACGAGATGAGCTCGAGCGCGACGCGGTTCTCGCCGCCCTCGGGGACGATGACGTCCGCGAAGCGCTTCGACGGCTCGACGAATGCGAGGTGCATGGGCCGAACGGTGTCGTAGTACTGCTTTCGCACTTGGCCGAATGAGCGGCCGCGATGCTCGAGGTCGCGGCGGATGCGGCGCATCAAGCGAATGTCGGGATCCGTGTCGACGTAGATCTTCACGTCGAGCCGCTCGCGAAGGCGCTCGTCGGCGAGCACGAGGATGCCTTCGACGACGACCACCGTCGCGGCGGGGACATGCTCCGGCTCGGGCGCGCGATCGTGGATCGAGAAATCGTACGTGGGTCGCGCGATGGCCTCGCCGCGTCGGAGCGCGTCGAGGTGCGCGCAGAGGAGCTCGATCTCGAGCGCGTCGGGGTGGTCGTAGTTGACGCGCTCGCGCTCCTCGTAAGAGAGATGACTCTGCGCTCGGTAGTAGTGGTCTTGCTCGATGAGCACGCCGTCGCCGCGTGGAATCGCCGAGAAGATGGCGCGCGCGATCGTGCTCTTGCCGGAGCCCGACCCGCCCGCGATGCCGAGGAAGAGAGTCATTCCGCGTCCACCCGAGCTGAGCCGCTTACCACAGCGCGCGCGTGTTTTCTTCGAGCACCGCATCGAGGCGCGCGCGATTGACGTTGCGGCCCGTGATGACGACCACGAGGTCCGCGTCCGGCGACGATGGCGCGAGCTCGGGCGGAAGCGTTTGCTCGAGGAAGGGCGCGACTGCGGCAGCGGCGCTGCCCTCGATCGTCACGCCGAGCGAGCGATAAGCGGCGGCCATCGCGGCACCGATCGCGCGCTCGCTGACGACGGCCACTCCCGCGACAACCGCGCGCGCGCGCTCGAACGCTGCCGGTGAGATTCCGCCCTCGAGGCCATCCGCGAGCGTGGGCTTCGGCTCGAGCGTCTCGACGGCTCGATTGCGCTCGAGCGAGAGCGCGAACCCCGGGCTCGCTTCGCTCTGCGCGCCAAACACCTTCGTCTTCGGAAGCGCGCACGCGAGGCCCGTCGCGAGCCCGCCGCCACCGAACGGCGTGATCAACACTTCGGGCGAGCGGCCGAGCGCGCTCTCGATCTCGTACGCGAGCGATGCGCCGTTGCCCGCCGCGACAGCGACGTCGTCGTACGGCGAGACGAACGGCGCATTGAGCTTCGCCGCGAGCGCGCGCGCTTCGAGCTCCGCGGCGTCGTAACCGTCGCCCGTGGAGAGCACGAGCTCGGCGCCGTATCGCGCGATGCGATCGCGCTTCATCTCGGGCGCGCTCTTCGGCACGACGACCGTTGCGTCCATGTCGAGCACGTTCGCTGCGTACGCGACGCCCGCGCCGTGATTGCCCGCGCTCGCCGCGACGACGTGCGACGCGCCGTTCTCTTTCAAACGCGAGAGCGCGAGGAGCGCGCCGCGAACCTTGAAGCTCCCCGTGACTTGGAGCGATTCGAGCGCGGCCCACACGCGTGCGTTTGCGCGACTATCCGCTTCGACGATCCGCACGAGCGAGCACGGACGAAGACGCGCCGCGGGAAATCGGTGCGAGAGCGTTCGCGCCGCGGAAAGGAGCGATGCATCGGGAAGGTCTGCGCCTGCCCCAGGCCGCGCCTCGATGAATCGCATGCGATCAGCATACGGCTCGCGCGGCACGAACCTAAGTGCGGAGGTCACCCGTGTGCGAGGAGCCAAGCGAGCGGTCGCCTATAGGTGCTTCGCATGCGCTCGCCCGGCACTTCGTGACCCATGCCGGGCGCGATGCGGACGCGGTGCGTGACCTTCGCGTCCTTCAACATGTCGCTGACGCGGAGCGTGTTCGGCGCGACCTCATCCGTTTCGCCCGTGAGCAAATACACGCGGCGGATGCGGCGGTGATTCTCGGTGAGCACGGCCTTCGCGTCGCCCCACCAATATTGATCGTTGGCGGCAAGAATCAGCCAACGGCTCCACGTCTGCGGATCGCGCAAGCCGACCTGCATCGCGACGAACGCGCCCTCGCTGAATCCGATGAGCACGTTGCCTTTGAGCTGAACGCGACGCTTGTATTCTGCACGGAGTGCGTCGAGCGTGGCCTTCGCGACTTGACCCCCGAGGCCCGCGTTGTTCGACCAACCGCGCGCGCCCTCGCCGCGATCCTCCGGGCCGGACGGACAAAGCACCCAACCGAACTGCGTCGCGACGTGCGCCCACTTGCGACATTCCTCGGCGGGGTTTCCGCCGCGTCCGTGCAAGTACACGATCACCGGCTTGAGCCCGCGGCCGCGCGGTTTGTAATAAAACGCATCCGCGTAACCCGGCACTTCGAGGCGCTGCGGATCTGCCACCTTGTGCGCTGCCTTCGCCCAGGCGATCGCTTCCGTGCCAAAAAGTACGGAAAGAACGGCCCCAAAAACTGCGAAGAGCACGATGAGACGGCGCACGACGGTCCGACATTACCCATTTGTGGTTTGTGGGCAAGTCCGCTGCGGGCATGTAAACTAAACCTCATGCGCAAAGCCTATTTCCTTCTCCTTCTTGCTCCGACCGCGATCGTTTGGGCCTGCGGAGGGTCCGACAACACGACGATCGATGGGGGTTCCGACGCGACGACGGACACGAGCACGGGCGACTCATCGCCGCCCGGCGACTCGGGCACGAACGACGCCAACAAGAACGACGGGGGTCCCGGCGACGCATCGCAGGATCTCAACATCAACATCACGTGCCAGAAGCCCGCGAACTGCTTCGATGGAGGCGATCCCGACGCAGCGTATCCACCCGACTCGGGCGAGGTGTGCTGCGGAACGCGTCCAGACCTCGGGAACTTTCCCGAACTGCAGCTTCAACTCGGCGAGCACCACGTGCGATGCGCCCAGCACGTGCGCGACGAAGATCGGGCTCCAGTCGTGCGGCACCGACACCGTTCGCCTCTGCTCCGCCGATTCGGAATGCACGGAGAAAGGCACCGCGCTGACGACATACAACAAGTGCTGCTCGACGCAGTACCAAGACGCGGGTCGCGTGCACTTCTGCGCGAACACGACCATCGCCGGTGCAAGCCAGGGCGCGATCACCTGCCCTTGAGACTGATCTACGCGACACGGAAGTCGGCTCTCGCGCTCGCGCAGAGTCGTGCTTTCGTGTCCGCTTTGCGCGCATCGAACGAAGAGCTCGAGCTCGTCGAGAAGCAAGTCACGACGAGCGGCGATCGCATCCAGGATCGTCCGCTCTCGGAGGTCGGAGGCAAAGGGCTCTTCACGAAGGAAATCGAAGAGGCGCTCCTCGACGCGAGCGCCGACTTCGCCGTGCACTCGATCAAAGACGTTCCCGCCGCGCTTCCGAACAAGTTGCAGATTGCATGCATTCCGAAGCGTGAAGATCCGCGCGACGTGCTCGTCGCGCCGAAGTGGAAGACGTTAGGCGCGCTCCCGAAGGGCGCCACGATCGGAACGAGCAGCTTGCGTCGCGCGGTGTCGCTGCGCGCGGCGCGACCCGACCTCGTCATCGTGCCGCTTCGCGGAAACGTCGACACGCGTTTGCGCAAAGTCGAAGCGGGCGAAGCGGACGCGATCGTGCTGGCGCGCGCGGGGCTCGTGCGACTCGGCCTCGAAGCGCGCGCGACGAGCGTGCTCGAGCCCGACGTGTCGCTCCCCGCGGTCGGCCAGGGCGCGCTCGGGATCGAAGCGCGCGAAGGCGATGAGCGCGTGTTTTCCGCGTTGAAATCGTTGCATGATGCAAATACCGCGACATGCGTCTTCGCCGAGCGGGGCGTGATGGCGGCGCTCGAAGGCGATTGCAAGACGCCGCTCGCGGCATACGCCGAGCGCGTCGGTGACGACATGGTGCTCGCTGCGTTCGTCGCCGAGCCCGATGGCTCGCGTCACCGGAGCGCGCGCGAGACGATCCCGTGGCCCACGTCCGAGCACGCAGCGGAAGCGTTCGGTCGCGCCGTCGGCACGCGCCTTCGATGACGACGCCGAAGCACGTTCATCTCGTCGGCGTGAGCGGCACGGGGATGGGCGCGCTCGCTTCTCTCTTTCGCGCGCGCGGCGCGCGCGTCACGGGCTCGGACGTTGCGTTCGATCCGCCCATCGGACCCGCGCTTCGCGACGCGGGCGTCGAGACGATGCAAGGCTACGACGCGAGCCACCTCGAGCCGGCACCCGATCTCGTCGTGATCGGAAATGCGATCCGTAAAGACAACGCGGAAGCGGTCTTCGCGGAGCAGCGCGGTCTCGCGCGCAGCTCGATGTCCGCGGCGCTCCGCGAACATTTCTTGATGGGCCGGCGCGCGGTCGTCGTGTGCGGCACGCACGGCAAGACGACGACGAGCAGTCTCTCGGCGTGGCTCCTCGAGTGCGCGCACCTCGATCCGGGATTTTTCATCGGAGGCATCCCGAAGAACTTCGGCGTCGGCGCGATGATCGGACGCGCGGAGAAATCGCTCGTGAAACCCGCGGCGCCGTTCGTCGTCGAGGGCGACGAGTACGACGCGGTCTACTGGCACAAGCAGCCGAAGTTCTTCGATTACGTGGGGCACGGCGGCGAAGCCCCCATCGTGATCGTCACGAGCATCGAGCACGATCACATCGACATTTATCCGACGGAAGCGGCGTACGACGCAGCGTTCATCGGTTTGTTCGAGCGCATTCCGGAGAAGGGGCTCGCGATTGTCGACGTTGGGCAAACGCGCGCGCTCGATCTCGCGCGCAAACACTCGCGTGCGCGCGTCGTCACGTACGGGCTCGACGCGTCGGCCGAGTGGAGCGGCGCCATGGCGGCCGATGGATCCTTCGACGTGTTTGCGGGTGGGAGCGCGTGCGGACGGTTCACGTCGCCGCTGCCGGGCGAGCACAACGTGCGAAACGCGCTCGCCGCGATCGCGATGGCAGCCGAGGGCTTCGGCGTTTCGCCCACGGCGTCGCGCGCGGCGCTCGCGTCGTTCGAAGGCGTGAAGCGCAGGCAAGAAGTGCTCGGCGCGCCCGGCGGCGTCACCGTGTACGACGACTTCGCGCACCACCCGACCGCCGTGGACGAAACGCTACGCGCGCTTCGCAAGAAGCATCCATCCGAAAAGCTCATCGCGATCTTCGAGCCGCGCTCGGCCACCGCGTGCCGCAACGTTCATCAAGAGGCGTACGTCCACGCGTTCGACGCGGCCGATCTCGTTTTGCTCGCGCCGCTTGGACGAACCAACGTGCCCGAAGCCGAGCGATTGGACCTCGCGCGCCTCGCGCTCGACATCGGCTCGCGCGCGATCGCGTGCGAAAACGTCGAGGAAATCGTGTCGAAATGCGTGCAGAATGCACGGACCGGCGATGCGATCGCCGTGCTGTCGAACGGCGCGTTCGGCGGAATCCACCAGCGCCTGCTCGCGGTGCTTCAATCGTCCACGACGAGAAACGGATAGAGTTACCCCATCATTTCGAGGAACGGTCCTGCGCCCACCAGCGAGGTGCCTCCGTCGATGAGGATGGTCGCGCCCGTGACGTATCCCGCCGCGGGCGACGCGAGGAACGTCACCGCTTCGCACACTTCGAAGATGGTCCCCCACCGGCCGAGCGGCACCCGTTTGCGCAGTTGCTCTTCGGGTTCGTCCGGCGCGAGCCGCGCCATGCCCTCGGTGTCCGCGATGGGACCCGGCGCGACCGCGTTCACGCGCACGCCGAAGCGCGCCCACTCGAGCGCGAGATCGCGCGTGAGCTTCTCGATGGCGGCCTTCGCCGCGCCCGCGTGACACTGCAGCGGAGTCGGAACCGTCGCCTGCGTCGCCGTGATGCTCACGATCGATCCACGCGCTTTGCACAAATGCGCGAACGCCGCGCGCGACGCGTTGAACGTGCCGCACAAGTCGATGTCGATCACCGCGCGAAATCCGTTGGCGCTGAGCGATGCGGCGGGCGCGAGAAAATTCCCCGCGGCCGAGTTCACGAGCACGTCGAGCTGCCCGAATTTCTCGGCGCACGCGTGTATGGCGCTCTCGACCGCCGCGAAGTCGCGCACGTCCGCCGGATGAACGCTCGCCTCGCCGCCCGCCGCGCGAATCGCCTTGGCGGTCTCTTCGAGCTTCTCCGCGCGCCGCCCGAGGAGTCCTACACGCGCGCCCTGTTCGGCGAGCCGAATCGCGATTCCCGCGCCGATTCCGCTCCCTCCGCCGGTGACGAACGCGACTTTTCCGTCGAGCATGTTCGGGACGAAAACGGATTTCTTCGTGGACATGCGCGACTGCATAGCGCGAACATGCGCAATTGCGAACCTGCGGCTGGCGCCGCATTTCGCAGCAAGAGTCATTTTCGCGTGCCTCCGGCACGCTCAATTGGAGGAAACGAAATGGCGCACTCGAAGGTCGCTGAACAACACATGACCAACAAGATCCTGGAGTGTCCGCGGGATCACTCGATCATGGCGGAGAACGTCACGGGCGAAGCGATCTTGGACCTTTGCGGGAAATGCGGTGGTCAGTTCTTCGACACCGGCGAGCTCTTCAGCGCGTTCGGTCTCAAGGCCGATCCGTCGCTTTGGGATCGCGACGAGACGGCGAGCGCGGTGCGCGAAGGCACCATCGCGTGCCCGCGCTGCAACAAGATGATGCTCCTCCAAGACATCAAGCACGAATCGACGAAGGTCGAGATCGATCGCTGCCCGCACTGCCGCGGCATCTGGCTCGACAAGGGCGAGGTCGAGCAGATCATGGCGATCAGCGAGAAGATGCGCCCGATCGTCGACGCCGAGCTCGCGAAGGCGAAGGAAGATCTCGACAAGATGGGCGAAGTGGATTTCTCGCCCGGTCTCATCGGGAAATTCCTCAAGATGTTCTCGAAGAAGTAGCGAGCGCGCGGCGTAGTCACGCGAAGGGATCTTCGCGCGGCGTCGCGTGCCGAGTTCGCACCAGCGCCCACGATATTCCTCGGGAATTCCCAGGTTCGGATCCGAACCTTGATGGTCCGGCGGTTGCACTTCTCCACAGCGTGATTCGCTTCGTCATGCAAACCCTCCGCGCGGGCGCGGCGGGAATTTTCGCGACGGCGATCGACTTGGCGACGCTCGCGATTTTGGTGTCGGGTTTTCACGTGAGCCCATTCGTGGCGAACGTGCCGGCGCTCGTCGCGGGCGGCGTCGCCAACTTCGCGGGCAATCGGTGGTTTGCGTTTCGCGCGCACCGCGAGTCGCTCGCGAAGCAAGCGGTGGGTTACTCGATCGTCGAGCTCGTCGCGCTCGCGCTGAACGGTTGGCTCTACGCGCTCGCGCTCCACGCGATCCCGCACGCGGCGCACGCGTATTGGGCCGTGCGACTCGTGACGAGCCACATGGTGTTCTTGCTGTGGAGCTATCCGCTGTGGTGCTTCGTGTTTCGCACGAAGGCTCAGCGCGGCGATCGTCCTTCGCTCGCGTCGCCTTGAGCGACGTCCGCGAGCCCGGCGAGATCGCCGAGGCGCATGGGATGAAGCGGCGGACGCGGCGTGATCGGGAGCGTCGCGCTTCCACCGCGCGCGGTGAGCAAGCGCGCGCAAAGCGCGACGCACGATTTCCCCTGACACCACCCCGTCCCAAAACCCGTGTAGCGCTTGAGCGATTCGATGTCGTCGTGACCGCGCGTGATCGCTTCCTCGAGCTCATGGAGCGTTACGTCCTCGCAGCGGCAAACGAGCGCCTTGCTCATGGCCCGCGGTACTCGCAGCGCGCGTCGCACGTCTCGAAGACGGTGACTTGATCGAGCCCCTTGATGGCCGTGACGAGCTTGTCCCAAATCCACTTCGCGAGGACCTCGCTCGTCGGGTTCTCGAGGCCGGGGACTTCGTTCAAGTAATGATGATCGAGCACTTCGTGGAGCGGCTTCCACGCGTCGTAGAGATCGCCGAAGTCGATGAACCATCCGGTGTCGGGATTCACGGGGCCGGCGATCGCGAGCTCCACCTTGAACGAGTGCCCGTGGAGGCGCGCGCACTTGTGGCCCTCCGGCACGCGCGGAAGGCGATGCGCGGCCTCGAAGCGAAACTCGTGAACGAGCCGAACGTGTTGAGGCACGACTGCGAAGACTAGCGTTTCTTCTTCGACTTGCCCTTCGTCGTGCGCTTCTTCTTCGTCTTCCACGAAAAGAGCGCGGCGCGACGACCGGTGTTCTTCGCCTTGAGCTTCGCGCGATAACGCGCGCTCCGCTTGCGGTTCGTCTTGCGGGGCTTCTTCGATGTGACGATGTACATGGCCGGACGGGAATTACCCGCTCCCGACCGATGCCGTCAAGTTGGGGAGCTAAATCACGCGGCCCTGATACCCACGCCCGATTTGCCCGACGATCGCCGCGACGATCAGGATCACGAACCCGAGCATCGGGCCGGCGAACAAAAAGAATCGCACGCGCGTCTCGATGCCGATCGCGCACCCGCCGAGCATCACGAGAAATCCCGCGAGCGCGCCGAGGCGGCTCCACATGACGAGCTTCGCGCCCGTTGCGGCTTGCTCGCGCTGGACCTGTTGCGGCGACGGATACTGCATCGCGCCCCTCGAAAGGTTACGTGCTTCCCTTGCGGAGCTCGGTGAGCACGAGCTTCGCAGTCGCCTTCAGCGTGTCGAACACGCCGACGCCCGTGCGCGCGACGGCTTCGAACTCCGGAACGCCCGTCGGGTTGAGCAACTGACGGAGCTCTTCGAGCGCAGCGACGTTCGGCAGGTCCCGCTTGTTGTACTGCATGACGTACGGGAGCTTGTCGAAGTAGTAGCCTTGCTCGGCGAGGTTCGTGCGCAAGTTCTCGACGCTCTCGATGTTCGCTTCCGTGCGCTCGATCTGCGAGTCGGCGACGAAGATGACGCCGTCGACGCCCTTCAAGATGAGCTTGCGGGACGCGTCGTAGAAGACCTGCCCGGGAACCGTGTAGAGGTGGAAGCGCGTCTTGAACCCGCGGATCTCACCGAGCGAGAGCGGCAGGAAGTCGAAGAAGAGCGTGCGCTCCGTTTCGGTCGCGAGGCTGATCATCTTGCCCTTCGCGTCCGGCGACGTGCGCTCGTAAATGTACTGCAGGTTCGTCGTTTTCCCGCAGAGACCCGGGCCGTAGTAGACCAACTTGCAGTTGATCTCCCTGGCCATGTAGTTGATGAAGCTCATCGGGTGACGCGCCGATCAATCATTGAACAGGTTGTCGATGTCTTCGTCCGTGATTTCGGCGAAGGGTGAATCCGCCCCCGGTTCGGCGACTTTCTTCAGGAGCGACTCGAAGATGTGATTGAGCTCCTCGGTCGCCTTCTTCACGCGCAAGCGAACGAGCCCGAGGCTCGAGCGCGAGTCGAAGATGACGACGAGAATGACGCGGTTTCCGACGAGCTGGATGTGGATGTTGGCCTTCTCGCCCTCGTGGAACTGCGTCGCGAACTCGTTCTCTTTGAGCAGCTTCGCCATGCCGCCCGTCGCCGCGATGTTGCCGGCGGTGAGCGAGGCGAGCGACGTGGTGTCGACGTTGTCGATGTCACCGGCGGCCGCAATCAGCTGGCCGTTCTTGTCGACGATGAAGACGACTTTGGCGTTCGCGTCACGAACCAGACGGTCTACGACCGCTTGGATCTGATTGAACTCCTCCTCGTACATCACCATCTGCGGGTTGACCATCGGACCGCCTTCGCCTTCGCCTTCGTAAGTACGCTGAGTCCCCGTTCTATCCGGATGGGAGCCTTACGTCCAGAGCGGACAGAGTCAGGCAAAACCCGAGACGGCGTCGAAAAGCACGCGCAGTCCCCAGTGGACGCCGTCGACCGGAACGCGCTCGTCGTGCCCGTGGTACATCGCGCTGAAGCTGATTTCGTGCGCCTTGTCGAATTTCACGGGCGAAAACCCGTAGCACTTGCTGCCGAGCTTCGCGTAGGCCTTCGCGTCCGTGAAACCCGGGATGACGAACGGGATCGGGAGCGCGAGCGGGTCGTGGCGGCGAAGGACGTTCGTGAGGTGTGAGAAGAGCGGCGTGCGCTCGGACGTCTCGACGGGCGGGAGTGATTGGAGGACTTCGAGCTTGGCTTCTTCGCCGAGCACGTCGCGGAGCTCGCTCAAGAACGAGCTCTCGGTTTGTCCGGGCAGCGTGCGTCCGTCGATTTCGAGCGTCGCCTTTCCGGGGATGACGTTCACCTTGTTCCCGCCGCGGACGACCGTCGGCGTCGCGGTGTTCGAGAGGAGCGCTCCGAACGTGCGGCGCTGCGACTCGTCCTTCATCAGGTAGTCGAGGATGAGCGCTGCGACTTGCGGCGTGCGAAGGCGCTTGAGCGCGTGCTTCTGCGGCGAAGGGAGCTCGCTCGCCATCGCCTCGATGAACTTCGTCACGGCTTCCGTCGGGTGTTGCGGCAAGCGCGATTTTCCGAGCCGCGCGATCGCGCGCCCGAGCTTCAAGACCGCGTTGTCCTCTTTGGGCATCGACCCGTGACCCGGCTCGCCCTCGAACGTCGCGCGCACCCAGCACAGGCCTTTTTCGGCGACTTGGATCGGGTAGAACGTGCGGCCGAAGATGTGCTGGGAAAACGCGCCGATCTCCCCGAGCGTGTATTCTGCACGTACTTTTTCGGGGTGCTCATCGACGAGGAATAGGCTGCCCTTCGAGCACGCCGCTTCTTCGTCGGCGACGCACGCGAAGATGACGTCGCGCTCGAGCTTCCTTCGGGCCGATGCGCTCGGCGAGCAGGCGCATCACGCACGCGCTCATCGCGGCCATGTGCTTCATGTCGATCGCGCCGCGTCCCCACACGTAGCCATCGAGGATGTCTCCGCAGAACGGATCGTGCTGCCACTCGGAAGCGTCGGCTTCGACGACGTCGAGGTGCGCGTTCAGGAGAATCGGCGGCTTTGCGCCGGTTCCGCGAAGGCGCACGACGACGCTCGTTCGATCTTTTTCGGGCTCGAGCAAATCGGATCGAGCTTCGCGTCTCGCAAGAAATCCGCGACGCGCTCCGCGGCGGGCCGCTCGTTGCAACCCTCGTCCCCGCGGTTGACCGTCGGAATGCGGATCAGGTCTTGAAGAAGCGCGATGCAGCGATCGCCCTCGGCCTTCCAATCGATGTCGTAATCCACCGAACGGCGAGGGTAGCCGACGGCAGCGAGTTCCGTATACAACCGCGCCGCCATGGCAGACCTCATCCCTCCGAGCGGAATGTCGGATCCGCGAAATCGCCGCAATCCTCGAGCAGGCCAAGAAGCGGCGGCAGCGCGCGATCTTGATCTTCGCCCTTGTGGCGCTCGTTCTCGGCGTGGGGCTCGGCGGGTCCGCGATGTATTTCTCCGCGCAGGCGAAGAAGAAGCGGAACGTCGCGTACAGCCGCGTCGTGAAGTGTCTCTTCGGGAAACCGCTCGCCGCGGGCGAAGCGCCGATGACGCGCGTTCGCTCCGCGTGGCGCGCGCGCATTCTCGCGACGCCGGCGAAGGGCGACAAACCCGACACGATGGAAGAGCAAGAGGCCGAGAAGACGAAGCTCTGGCCGAACCGCTGCGTCGCCGAGATGGTCGCGTTCACCGACACGCTCAAAGAAGTCGGCGAGATGAAAGAAGGCGAGAAGGATCTCGGCTTCTACTCGCGCGATTTGTCGAAGCAGACCGCGGGCGACAACTGGAAGAACGTCGACGTGTATCAAGCGGCGGTCGAAGCGTTCGTTCAAGAAGCGGACAAAGGAAAATTCGAGTTCGTCGACGTGCCGGACGTGCAAGCCCCCGAGCTCGTCGAGGCCGATCCGATCGACGCGATCTTTCCGAAGTCGAGCGGGAGCGAAGGCATCACGATGACGTACGAAAACACCGGGCCGGTCGCATCGACCGTGATTCGGTTCTTCGTGCGCGCCGGAAAAGGAAAACCCGCGCGCCTCTGCGCGACGCTCGACGGCAAGGCGCTCACGTGCGGCGAGCCCGTCAAAGGCGGGCTTCCGCCCGAGGCGAGCGGCAATCCGTGGGTGCTCGGGAGCGAAGACGGCGGGCCGGCGCTCTTCGCGTTCGGATTCGAAGGCGGCATCATGAATGGATCGTCGCTCGCGTCGGGCGTTTTCCGATCCGGTGACGGCCTTCGCTTGATCAAACCGAGCGCGTACTACGTGGCCGGCGGCTTCGCGCGCGCCGATGGCTCCGCGACGCTCCTCTTGAAGGACGCGACGAAGCCCGAGGGCGACAAGTTCCAAATCGGTCGCCTCGCGGCGAACGCGACCGAGCTGAAGACGAACGACGTCGTGCTCACCGATTGGAACGGGCAGACAGGCTACGTCGCGCTGCTCGGCAATCGCGTCGTGTGGGTCGATTCCGCGAACGCGCTCAAGGGAAAGACGATCGACGCGACGTCGGAGAGCGCGACGCAAAACATCGCGACGCTCCCGGGCCTCGTGGAGCACAATCGGTGGACGCGGCGGCGATCGTCGTCGGATCCCATCGTCGCGTGTCAGACGAAGACCGCGGGGCTCGTGATCGGCGTGCCGACGGAAGCCGACAACGTCCAGAAGACGCTCGTCGTCTTCACCACCGACACGGGATTCGGCAAAGCGGAGGTCGTCGAGTCCGGTGAGCTCTCGTGCGGCGATGACGCGGCGTACGTGCTCGCCGACACGTCGCTCGCGACGTGCAAACCGGACGGGTGCAAATCCGCGCCGTTCACCGACCGACACGGCTCGATGGCCGCGATCGACGGCGCGCTCGTTCGCGCGGAGGCGCGCTCGGGTCTCTTGCGCGTGACGACATCGCGCGACGGGAAACCGCTCGCGACGAAGGTCTACGACGCGCAGATGAAGGGCACGATCCTCCTCGGCGAGAGCAAGCTCGGACAAGTCGCGGTCATGCCGCGCCGCGGATACGGGCTCATCATCGCGAACGTCGGCGACGTCGAGCACTACGCGCGCGTCGACGCGACCGGAGCGATCACGCCCACTGTGCTGAAGGACGAGTGAGATGAGCGCGGTTCGTTACGTCCTCGCGCGCGCGGCGGAGAACGGATTCTTCGAAGCGGTGGTTCCGAATTCTGCGCCGTTCGATCCGCTGCTCCGCGGATCGATTCGCAGAGGCGCGCGCCGCGCGTTCTCGAATGCGTCCGGCGCGACGAAGATCACCGACGAAGCTCACGTGCTTCGCCTCGCGTTTCTTCAAGTCGCAGGTCGCCTCGCGACGTCGCCAGACGACGTCGAGGGCGTGAAGGCCGCGTTCGAAGCGTCGAAGTCGCTCGAGCCCAAACGCGGTCGCGCGTTCTGGCCGCTCACGTATTCGTTCCTCTTGGCGATCGTGTCGGCCTCCGCGATTGGCGCGTTCATCCTCTTCTTTCCGTCGCCGCGCTCGCGCTTCGCGCACTCGTCGCTCGGCGAAGCGATGGGCGAAGGCGTCACCGATTGGGTCGTCGGCGTGAGCCGCCGTGACGTGGACCGCCAGGAAAAAGGGCGAAACGTGATCATGGCGGCGGGCGTGAAGCGCCAGATCGGCGACCAGGCGTTCAACCTCCTCGGCGCCGCGCTCGAGCAATCGAAGGCCGCCGCGTTCGCCACATCGCCGGAAGACAACGCACGCGAAACACAAACGCTCTCGACGACGCTCCGCTCGCTCGACCACGAGCTCCAAACGAAGAAGCTCCCCGGCTTCTTCGACGTGTACGTCAGCGACTCCGCGCTGCTCTTCGGCGATCAATCGACGGTGTGGCTGCTCGGCTATTACGTCGAAGATCGCGCGACGATGGTCATCGGCTCGAACACCGTGCCGATGCTCCGCGGTCGCAGGCTCGACAACTTGAATCTTCAAGTCGGCGGCCGCGCGTACGAGAGCAAGGTCCTCGATGGCTGGGTGCTCGCGATCGACGAGATCGAAGAGTGGGTCTCGTATCAAGTCGTCCCCGCGCTCGGAAAAGATCACGGTTTTGCGTTCGGCGCGAAGAGCGTGCAAGAGGGCGGGAGCGAAGGGCGCCTCGCGGCGAAGGCCGGCGAGAAAATTCGCAGCGACCTTCTCGGGCGCGTGAAGCTCGATCCCGACGAAGCGACGGAGCTGGCGGATCTCTTCGTGCAGCGCCACACGGCGTTCATTCGCCTCGCCGCGCTCGGCGACGAGCTCATCGAGCCGCGCGGCATCGTCGCGAAGCCGCGTCTGCAGAAAGCGCTCAAGCGCCGCCAAAATGAGATGGACGCGCAGGAGATCACGCGCATCGAAGATCGCCTCTCGCGCTTCGAGAAACCGTTCGATCGCGTCGTCGCCGCGCAGGCCGCGCTCGACGAGGTCCGCATCGCGTCCGACGCGACGTGCCGAACGAACAAGGACTGCACGTTCACCGCGGGCGACATGGAGAAACAAGTGGGCGCGCCGACGCTCACGGGATCGAACGCGGCCGCGATCGCGAGCCGATTGATGATGGTCGCGAACGCAGAGACGACATACCTCGCGCTCGCGGAGGCGGAGCTCGGGCCGGGCGGATACGCGACGGTGTTCCTCATCGAGCGCGAGCTCGGGCTCTCGCCGGAGTGGCTCTCGAGATGGGGCGTTGGCGACGAATCGGAGCACGCGCAGCTCGGCGTCGCGATGTTCGACAAGCCCGCCGACGTGATCAAGAAGGCCGCCCAGAGCGTCTACGCCAAGTCGTTCGGCGCGCCGATGCCCACGGTTTCCCGCACTCCCTCGCCGCGATAAGCTCCGCGTCCATGTTCGACGCCGCGCAAAAAATCTACGAGAAGACGCTCGCCGAAATTCGCGAAGCGGGGCTCTTCAAAGAGGAGCGCATCATCACGACGCCGCAAGGCGCGACGATCAAATCGCGCGTGAACGAGACGCGCCCGAGCGCGAGGTCCTGAACTTCTGCGCGAACAACTACCTCGGGCTGTCGTCGCATCCCGAGGTGATCGCCGCCGCGAAGCACGGCGATCGACGACGCGCGGCTTCGGCCTCTCGAGCGTGCGCTTCATCTGCGGCACGCAGGACATCCACAAGGAGCTCGAGCACGACGATCTCGACGTTCTTCGGCACGGAGGACACGATCCTCTACACGCTCGTGCTTCGACGCGAACGGCGGCCTCTTCGAGACGCTGCTCGGCGAGGAGGACGCGATCATCTCCGACGCGCTCAACCACGCCTCGATCATCGACGGCATCCGCCTCTGCAAGGCCGAGCGCCATCGCTATCCGAACGGCGACATGGACGCGCTCGAAGAGGCGCTGAAGGAGACGCAGGGCAAGCGGCTGCGCATGATCGCGACCGACGGCGTGTTCTCGATGGACGGCTACCTCGCGAAGCTCGACGCGATCTGCGATCTCGCCGAGAAATACGGCGCGATGGTGATGGTCGACGACTCGCACGCGACCGGCTTCATCGGCAAGACCGGCCGCGGCACGCCCGAGCACCGCGGCGTGCATGAACCGCATCGACGTGATGACCTCGCACGCTCGGCAAGGCGCTCGGCGGCGCCTCGGGCGGTTTCACGACGGGCAAGAAGCGATCGTCGACTGCTGCGCCAGCGCTCGCGCCCGTACCTGTTCTCGAACACGCTCGCGCCGCGCGATCGTCGGCGCGTCGCTCGCGGTGTTCGAGCTCCTCGGCAAGACGACCGAGCTTCGCGACCGCTCGATGGCGAACACGAAGCGCTTCCGCGAGGGCATGATGAAGGCGGGGCTTCACGATCAAGGAGGGCATCCACCCGATCGTCCCCGTGATGCTCGGCGACGCGAAGCTCTCGCAGGATTTCGCAGCGGCGATGCTCGACGAAGGCATCTTCGTGATCGGCTTCTTCTACCCGGTCGTCCCGAAGGGCGAGGCGCGCATCCGCGTGCAGATCAGCGCGGCGCACACGTTCGAGCAGATCGATCGCGCGCTCGCCGCGTTCGCGAAGGTCGGCAAGAAGCTCGGCGTCGTTCGATGAGCGTCTGGCACGTCGTTCACATCATGCAGGAGCTCGCGAATGGCGCTCTAGCCGTCGCGCTCCTCGGTGGCGGCGCGCTCCTCGCAAAGCGGTCGATCCCCGCCGCGACGTGGGTTGCGCTTGCGGGGTTCGCGCAAGGCGCGGGGGATCTCTTGCAAAACATGCTGAACAATCCAGCTGCGATGCACATGATGGAGCTCTACGGCCCGCTCTTCATGCTCATCACGATCGCGAAGGCCGCGCTCGTTTTCGGCGCGCTTGCTTTTGCGATTCGCTTGCTCCCGTCGAGGTCGTCATGAGGCACGTCTTCTCGCTCGTGCACATCGCTCTCGCTGCGGGGCTCATCGCGTTCATCGCGATGAACGCGCGCCGCGTCGGGAAAGCGTTGTGGCTCCTCGCCGCGCTGCCGGTGATTCACATCCTCTTGGTGGGCTTCTCGCTGGTCCTGGCGATGATTCCCACGATGAATCCCAGCACCGTGACCACGGTCTTCACCGTGATGGATCTCTCCGATGCCGGCCTCTCGGCGATCTCCGCGATCGTGATCGTGATCGGGTGCGCGCTCCTCCGGTGAAGGCGACGTTCATCCTCGCGCACGGAGCGGGCGCCGGATCGTCGAGCGAGTGGATCGTGCGTTACGCGGAGGGGCTACGCGCGCGCGGCGTGCGCGTGGTGACGTTCGATTTTCCGAAGACGCGATCGCAGATGACCGTGCTCGAGGACGCGTATGCGCGCGTCGTCGAGCGAACGCTCGCGCGATTTCCGAACGAGCCGCTCTCCATCGGCGGCAAATCGATGGGCGGACGCGTCGGCTCGCAGATGCTTGCAAGATACATGTTCCCCGTGCGATCCCTCGTGTTTTACGGCTTTCCGTTGCACCCGCCGGGCGAGCCGAAGAAGCGGCGCGACGCGCACCTCGCCAACGTCGAGCAGCCGATGCTCTTCGTCTCGGGCACTCGCGATCCGTTCGGATCGCCGCGAGAGCTCCGCGCGCTCGCGAAGAAGCTCGGCGCGCGCCTCACGCTGATCGAGTCGGGCGATCACTCGCTCGCCGTGACGAAATCGAGCGGGCTCGATCAACGCGAGGTCGACGCGCGCATTTGGGACGAGACGGCCGCGTTCGTCTGTCAGCGGTAGTACGGGTTCGACGTATCGAAGTAGAAGCCGACGCCCGCACCGACACCCCAATACCGCGCGTCGTCGTTGATGCGCGGGAAGTAGAACTGCGTCTTGAAGTCCATGTAGTGCGTGAGCGACACGCCGAGACCAAACCCGACGGAGACGTCCACGTTGCCCGGCCCCGTCGGATAGACGTTCTGCGAATACCAACGTGGGCTGAACATTGGCCCGAGGTAGACGCGTTTGATCTGGAACCAAAACGCTGCCGGTGCTTCGAACGTCGCGAGTGTGCCGCGCGGTTGACCGAAGAAGCTGAAGTGGCTGTACGCGCCGAAGTCGAAGCGGACGTGCCTGCCGAAGTGGAGCGCCATCGGGACGCCGACGACTTGCGTCCACACGGTGCCGTCCGCGAATGGAAGAATCGAGCGGCCTTCGACGCCGAGCTCGAACATTTGTCGCAGGTGAAGAATCCGCACGCGAACGCGCAGCTCGGGATTGGTGATCGCGGCGTTGCCGTAGATTCCGTCATCTGCCGCGCCGTAGAACGCGACTTGATCGAACATGCGCGCGTACGAATCGGCGCTCGTGATGACGCCTTCGTTGTATCCGAGGTTGTCGACGAATCCGCGGAGACCCACGTGGAGGCCGATGTCCACGCGGCTCGCGATTCCGATGACGCCGTCGACGCTCGAGCCCAAGCCGTGGAAATCGCACCCGCCGTTGCACGGCGGCGCTTCAGCTTCGAACGTGTGCGCGAAGGCTCCACCGAGATCGATCGTTCCGGCGACCGGCCCCGGCAGCGTGAGCAATCGCTCCGTCCAAGGCGGCGTGGCGTGCGAGTCACGCGTGACGAGCATTCCCAAGGCAACTGCGATGGCGACTGCGGCTTTGCGTGCGAACATGCCCAAGACGGTATCGCAGGATGAAAAAAGTTGAAGTGTGGCAATTCGGCTCGCGCTCGTGCGCCGAAATCGCAAACGCGTCGCGCGATGCGATGGCGCGCCCGCTCGCCAACACCGAGCTCGAGATCGGTTTCGCCAGCGACGATGGCGTGCTCCTCGGTGCGTTTCAACGCGCATGTGATGGACCGAGCGGAGCGATCGCGCGAGGCACGCCGGGCGCGGCGGTTCGCGTCGGAACCGGGACGCTCCATGTGCTCGTTGCACTTCCGCGACTCGAGCACGGCGAAGATCAAATCCTGAATCGTCACGTGCGTCCGATCTTGCGCGGTCTCGGCGCGCAGTATTTTGGGCGCGATTGGATCTCGCTCGCGCATCGGCCGGTCGCGCACGTCGGGTTCGCGCACGAGCGCGCGAGCGGGCGCACGGTCGTCGAGGCGTTCATCGCGGTGCGCACGCCGTTCGCCGTCACCGAGCGGGCGTCGCATTTGAAGAAGACGCCGGCGACGCTCGAAGAGATTCGCGGGCGCTTGGACGACGACGCGCTCGTCGCGTCCATCGTGACCGCGTTCGACGGCGAGCACGTCGCGGTGCAACGCGAATCGAGCGCGCGCGTCGTGACGAATGACGATCCTCCCTGGACGGCGCGCGTCGACGAAGCCATCGGACCCGTCTGCGCGGGGCTCGATGCAGCCGGGCGCATGCGCGTCGGCGGTGAGTTCATGGCGTCGTTCGACGCGGTGCGTGATCTCGAAGATCGCATCGCGACCCAGGAAATACGCAGCGCCGTGAATGACGCGTTCGGCGCGCCGCACACCGCGCTCTTCGGCGTGCGCTCGCTCGAATCATTCGCACGCGCGCTCGAAGCGGCCTTGCTAAGGTGACCTCGTGCGCCGCAAACCAGTCGTTCTCGTCACCGGTGCGAACGGCGAGATGGGACACGGTCTCATCCACGACCTCGCAAAAGATCACGCTCACAAGTACGACGTCCTCGCGCTCGACATCAAAGAGATCGCGCCGGACTTGAAGCCGCACTGCTCGGCGACGATCGCGGGCGACATCCTCGATCGCCACATGCTCGAGCGACTCGTCAGCGAGTACGAGATCCACGCGATCTTCCACCTCGCGGCGCTGCTCTCGACGCGAAGCGAGTTCACGCCCGAGACCGCGCACGAAGTGAACGTCACCGGCACGCTCAACTTGCTCAAGCTCGCCGTCGAGCAAGCGCGCTGGCACGGCAAGCCCGTGAAGTTCCTCTTCCCGAGCTCGATCGCCGTTTATGGAATCGACACGCTCGCGCACAAACGCGAAGCGAAGAAGATCGACGAGTCGCAGTTTTTGATGCCGACGACGATGTACGGCTGCAACAAGCTCTACTGCGAGCACCTCGGTCGCTACTTCGCGCATCACTATCGCCAGCTCGCCGAGGACTTCATTCCGACGCGCGTCGGCGTCGATTTTCGCAGCATCCGTTTCCCCGGATTGATCAGCGCGTTCACGCTGCCGAGCGGCGGCACGAGCGACTACTTGCCCGAAATGCTCCACGCCGCCGCGCAAGACACGCCATACGACTGCTTCGTCCGCGAGGACACGCGCATCCCGTTCATGGCGATGCCCGACGCGATCGACGCGCTCCTCGGCTTGATGGACGCGCCCGCGGAGAAGCTCACGTCGCACGTGTACAACATCTCCGCGTTCGCTCCGAGCGCGCGCGAGTTCGCCGATCTCGTGCGCACCGCGTTTCCGCGGAGCGACATGCATTTCGTCCCTGACGTGCGGCGACAAGCCATCGTCGACTCGTGGCCCGAAGACTGCGACGACACGATCGCGCGCCGTGATTGGGGCTTCGTCCCGAAGTACGATTTGAAGCGCGCGTTCAGCGAGTACCTCTTGCCGAACGTGCCCAAACCGTGAAATAGCGTTACAGCCGTCCCTGAAGAACGACCGACAGCGTGTCGATCTGCTTCGTCGCGCCTTCTGGACCCGAGGAGCGAATCGTGTCGATCGCGTGCGCGTATTCGAGGTTCACTTGGATCCGCGCGTCCGTGAGGTAACGCGGCATCTCGCGTATGAGCTCGGGGATCAAACGAAACGCGGCGACGGCGCCGATCGTGTGACGCGCGTCGTTCGAGAGGTTCACGTCGGGCGAGTAGTAGTCGTAGCGAACGCCGAGCGAGAGGATGCGACCGAATTCTTGATCGACGCGAACGAGCGCACCGAGCTCGTCGCGATCGGCGACGTTTTGCGTGAGATCGATCGGCATCACGGGAAGGTTGCCCGGATCGAGCACGCCGCGATCCATGTTCGCGCCGTAGAAGAATTCGCCGAACGCGCGGAACATGCCGAGGCGGCCGATGCGCCGCCGGACCGCGACGTCCGCGTCGACCGCGAAGCGCATGTATTGCTTGAAGCGCAGGTTGGTCGAGTCGACGAGCTGGCCCTCGCCGAGGTAACCGCTCGCGCCGAAATCGAGACCCGCGAACGACGCGCGCGCGCGCAAGATGCCGTCCTTCGGGCGATTGAGATCGAGACCGCCGCCCCGATCGAGCTCGCCGAACGTGCGACCGTTGATCGCCGCGAGCTGAATCAACGCGTGCTCGCCGATCTCGATGCCCGCGTGAACGCCGAGATCGAAATCGCCGGGAAAGATTTTGCTGGAAGTAGCTCCGCTCGATGAACGGACGATCGCCGTGCTGCTCGAGCCACTCGCCGCCGAACGGAACGTCGAACGAGCCCGCGCCTACGTCGAACGCGATCACGCGCGAAACGGGAAGCGCGCGATCGCCTCGATTTCTCGGGCGATCGTGCCGCTGCCGGGAATCGTCGGGTCGCGCGGGATGGGGTCGATCTCGAAGACGAAGCGCGCGTACTCGCTCGGAAGAAAGTCGAGCTTGAGGCGCGCGCGGCGCAGGCGGAAGAAATCCGGGTTCGTCGTTCCGCCGTTTGGCGTCGCGGTGACGTCGTTCGATCCGACGCCGGGCGGCAAGAGCCCGTTCGACGCGTTGGGCGACGCGGCCGCGTTGTAGAAATTCCAAATGAGCTGAGGTTGCAAGAGGAGCGACGGCTTCAGCCAATCGACCCAGTGCGGCACCTCGGGTTTTTCGCGCCGCTCGCGTTCGAGCTCGTCGACGCGTTGCTCGAGCTCGCGCATGCGCCGTTCGTGCGTCGCGTGAGGGAGAGCGTCGTCGTGATGATTCGCGGCGCGGCGGGGTCACGTCGACGCCCGATGTCGAGAGCGCTTCGTCCCACGCGGGCGGCGGTGGAGGCGTGAGCTTCTGCGGCTCGTCTGCGTGTGCGGCGCGCGCGAGAAAAAATACTGCGATGGAGGAAACCGTCGCGCGACGAATCACCGCGATTGAGGCTCCCGCGCTGCTGCGCGTTCCCAGACGCGCGCTTCGCGGAAGATGCGCACGAGCTCCGCGTCGATGTGCTGGTCCTTCACGCCGAAGTCGAGGATGTCGAGCGCCTTCTCGACCGGCACCGCCTTCTTGTACGGACGATCGCTCGCGGTGAGCGCGTCGTAGATGTCGGCGATGCTCATCATCTTCGACTGCACGGGGATCTCCTCGGCGCGCAGCCGGTTCGGGTAGCCCGTTCCGTTCAAGTCGCTCGTGGTGCGCGCCGGCGATGTGCGGAACGCGGCGCAGCGCCTTGCCCCACGGGATCTGCGAGAGGAACTTGAACGTGTGCGAGACGTGCCCGCGGATCTCGTCGAACTCCTGCGGCGTCAGCGAGCCGCGCTTCACGCTGAGCGCCACGACCTCGTCGTCCGTGAGCAGGCGCCGAACGTCGCCGCGCAAGTCGGCGTACGTCTCCTTGCGCGAGCTGCTCGATCGCGCGCGAAGTCGCCTTGCGGCGAGCACGGTCGGCTCGTTCGCGCTGAGGATCGCGGCGAACGCTGCCTCGAGCTCGCACGTTGCGTCGCGCGAGCTCGTGATCGAGCGCCTCGAGCTCCTCCTTCGGCGCGCCGCGCTCGAGCGCGCGAACTTTGCGGCGCGAGCACGTCGGCCTCGCATGCATTTGGCGACGAAGTCGAAGCGCGCCGCGGATGAGCTCGAGCGCCTCGTCGTAGAGCTTCTTCGCCTTGACGAGCACCTGCTCGCGCACGCCGATCTTGCCGAAGTCGTGGAGGAGGCTCGCGTACTCGAGCTCGCGCAGATCCTCGCGCGAGAAGTGCGCGTCCTTGTACGGACCGTGCGACTCGCCGTCGACGACCTTCGCGAGCTCGACCGTGAGATCGGCGACGCGGCGCGAGTGACCGCTCGTCGTCGGATCGCGCGACTCGATCGCTTCGACGCTCGCCTTCACGAAGCCCTCGAAGAGCCGCCGGATCTCGTCGTAGAGCATCGCGTTCTCGAGCGAGACGCCCGCCTGCGCGGCGACCATCCCGAGGAGCTCTTCGCTGCGCTCGTCGAACGCGATGACCTGCTCGTCCATGTCGCTTGCGCGTGAGGAGCTTCTTCTCCGGATCGCGCTTCTTGTTGATCAGCTGGATCACGCCGATCACTTCGTCGCGCTGCGAGATGAGCGGCACGGCGAGCATCGATTTGGTGCGGTAGCCGATGCGCTCGTCGAAGCTGCGATCGAAGCTGAACGGCGAGCCGGCGGGCAATTCGTACACGTCGGCGATGTTGAGCGGTTTGTTCGAGAGCGCGACGCGTGCCCGCGATCGATCGATTCGACATCGGCATCGTGAACTCGCGCGAGTCGAACTGGACCGACTCGTTCTGCGTGAGCTTGAAGCGGAGCTTGCGATGCGCTCGTCGCCTTCGACGACGTAGATGCTGCCCGCGTCCGCGCCGGTGATGAAGCGGCTCTTCTCGAGAATGACGGAGAAGAGCTTGTTGACGTCGCGCTCGGTCGTCATCGCGCGCGCGATGTTGAAGAGCTCGCCGAGCTCGTAGCGATAACGACGAAGCCACTTGCCGCGGCGCTCGGCGCGATCGCGCGCTTCGACGAGATCGAGCGAGCGTTGAACCGCGACGAAGACTTCTTCGCTCGATGGCTCGACGGGCAAGAGGCTCGCGAGACCGAGGTTCATCGCCTGCGACAGATCCGGCTCGACGGGGCGACCGAGGAGAACGAGGAGCGCGCCGCCCTCCGCGAAGCGTGGCGCGAACGGCTTCAGCACGTCACGCCCGCGATCCCAAACGCGCGCCGGCGCGATGACGGTCATGGCGTCCGCGCGCTGCACGCACACGAGCAGCGGATGCGGCCGCGTGATGACCACTTCGGATCCGAGCCGGGGATCGCAGCCGAGGTCCGCGGCGATCCGCGCGAGCATGTCGAGCGTGCCCGTGTCGTGCGGTTCCGTTTCGCTGACGAGCGCGGTGCTCATTCGCCGCGCAGCGTATCAGGCTTCGGGGTGGATCACGCGATCCACACGATCGAGGCGTTTCTCGCGATGATTCACGGGACCTCGCGATTTCCCGCGGATCAAGCGCTGGTCCTCGGTTTGCACTGCGCGGGCCGCGAAACAGCAGCGCTGTGCTATTGCAGCGCCGCTGAACGAGGCAAACGCAGAATGAATCGCTTCACGAATCTCTTTTTTGGAATCGGCGCCGCAGTCATCGTGGCGTGCGGGAGCTCGGGCAGCGAGTTCGACTCGGGGCTCGTCGGGCCGGGCGAAGGCGGTCCGCCGGTCGGGAGCTTCGACGACAGCGGCATCGGCGACGCGTCGATCACGTCGCTCGAGTTCGATCCGCCGAGCGCGACGCTCGCGCTCGATGGGAAGACGCCCGAGTCGGCGACGTTCAAGCTCCTCGCGCATCTGTCGAACGGCGGCACGGTCGACGTGAAGGCCGAGTCGCTCTCGTTCGATCGTCCCGACCTCGCGCAGACGAGCGGCTTCGGTCCCGTGACGTGCACGGCGGGCGGCGCGTACGCCGGCGTTGGAACGCTCCAAGCGATCGTCGGCAAGCAATCCGCGTCCGCGACGCTGACGATCACCGTTCACATCCAAGACGTCGGAGCGGGCGTCACGCCGCAAATGATCCAGCTCCTCGACGGAGCGACGACGCAAGATCCGCAATTGAGCTCGCTGCTCTATCCGTACGACGCGACGGTGTTCCCGCTCGGGCTCTCTGCGCCGCTCGTCATGTGGAACGCGCCTGCGAACAACGAGGCGTACAAGGTTCACTCGAAGAGAACCTGTACGTGTTCGATGGCTACTATCTCGTGCCCGCGCCCGCGCAGCTCCGCATCGATCAAGTCGCGTGGGATCGTCTCACCGCGTCGAATCAGGGCGATCCGCTCAAGCTCGCGCTGTCGCGTCTCGAGCGGCAACACCGCGTATCAATCCGCGCACGAGAGCTTCACGATCGTCAACGCGAGCCTGCGCGGCGCGATTTACTACTGGACGACGAGCGGCGCGGGTCACATGTCGCGCATTCGTCCGGGGACGGGCGCCGTGCCGGAGGTGCTCGAACGACGGAACGTGCATGGGATGCCACGCCGTCAGCGCCGACGGATCGACGCTCGTCGCGACCGTCGACGATCTCCCGAGCACCGACGGCATGCCGATGACGAAGAAGCGCGCATGGGAGTCGTTCGATTTGCCGAGCGCGAGCGATCGCAAGACATCGACGCTGTTCGGCGGAAACCTCGCCGTCACGCCCGACGGGAAATACACGGTGTTCGGAGATCAAACGCTGCACCTCGCCGACACCGCCGTCGGAACGGAGATCGGAAGCAGCGGCCTCGAGACGGTCACGCTCGATGCGAACATGAAGGGTCTGCATGACGCCCGCGTTCTCGCCCGACGGCAAACACTTCGCGGCGATCGAGGGCGGCGCGATCCAAACCGGAAGCGGCACTTGGTACCACGACCTCACCGGCGGAAAGCTCGTCATGATGGACTTCGACGAGCAGACCGTCGAGTTCTCGAACCTCACGTCGCTCGCGCCGGCGAGCTACTTCGCGGCGAGCGAGCGCGCGCTCGCGTATCCGACGTTCACGCCGGACTCGCAGTACATCGCGTTCCACGTCGGCGATTACACGACGGGCTGCAACCAAAACGGATGCATCGACTCGACGAAGCAGCTCGGCGAAGTGTGGATCCAAAACGTGAACGGCTCTTCGCCCATCAAGCTGACGACGCTCGACACGCCGCCGAACGCGGCCGATACGACCTCTCGCTCGAGCCGACGTTCAACCCGGTCGAGCGCGGAGCTACTTCTGGGTCGTGTTCACGAGCGAGCGCGATTGGGGCAACCGCATCACCGGCACGCCGAACAACGGCAAGAAGCGGTTGTGGGTCGCCGCGATCGACAAGTCGACCAACGGTCCCGATCCGAGCCATCCCGCGTTCTTCCTCGAGGGCCAAGAGGAGACGACGACGAACATGCGCGGCTTCTGGGCGCTCGCGGCGTGCATTCCGACGCAGGGCGGCGGCGCGTGCCAAGCGGGCTTCGAGTGTTGCTCGGGCTTCTGCGATCAAGGCACGTGCGTCGACGTGAACAAGTACGCGTGCGCCAAGCTCGGTGACTCGTGCACGACGAGCGCCGATTGTTGCAACGGCGACAAGGTGAGCTGCATCAACAACGTGTGCGCGGTGACGCCGGTCAACTGAGAGGCTGCGGGCTACGGGCTACGGGAAGAAAGCAACCAAGGTTCGGATCCGAACTTGGGTTTTCTCGGGGTTTCTGGACTGGGCTCGGAGTCGGAGTCGGAGACGGAGACGGATTCGGCTTCGGAGACGGTTCGGATCCGAACTTGGGGTTTTCTCGGAGTTTCTGGCCCTCTTCCCGCAGCCCGTAACGCGATCGCTGCGAGCGGCGCGTCGTCCGTGCGAGCGCGCTCGATCGCCATTCCGGTGTCGGGGTTTTCGCCTCGAATCGGAGGAAGATCGATCGCGTCGGGGAGGTACGCGTTCACCGCGTCGAGCAGCGCCGAGATGCCGGCGTACTTGAGCGCGGACCCGCTCGTCACGACGACGAGCCTTCGCGCGAGTGTTCCTTTGCGGAGCGCGCGCACGATCGCTTCGCTCGGCGCGTCGCGCCCGCTGCAGAACGCAGCGAACACTTCGTCGTCGAGCTCCGCGCACGCTTCGATGAGCGCGCGGCGTCGCGTTTCGATTTCGGAGTCCGAGATCGAAACGCTACCGTGCACGACTTTGCGTGCGAGGACGTCGAAGAGACCGAAGTCGCTCGTGCCTTCGCCAATCGGAACGATCGTCGCGGCCGGAACGACGTCGAGTCGCTCGCGCAGATCGCGCAAGCACATGTCGAAGTCCGCGCCGATTTTGTCGACCTTGTTGACGAACACGAGCGGACGAACTTCGTGCCGCTCGGCTTGATGGAACACGGTCTCGGATTGGCATTCGACTCCCGCGCTCGCGTCGAGCACGAAGATCGCGCCGTCCATCACGCGAAGGCTCCGCTCGACCTCGATGGTGAAGTCGACGTGGCCTGGCGTGTCGATGATCTGGATGCGGTGATTGCGCCACATCACGGCGGTCGCCGCAGCGTTGATCGTGATGCCGTGTTTTTGTTCGAGCGGATCGAAGTCGAGCTCGGTGTCGCCATCATCCACGTTTCCGGCGTGATGAATGCGGCCGGTGCAGTGGAGGATGCGCTCGGCGCAGGTCGTTTTCCCTGCGTCGACGTGAGCCATGATTCCGATGTTTCGTAATGGAGTGTGAGTCGTCATGATGGAGATCTCCGAGTCGGGGTTTGCACACCGCGATGCGGAGCCGGCGGACACACAGATCCGTCAGGGACCGGCTCCGCGTTCGGAAAACTCGAGAAGGACTCGCTTGGCTCTCATGATGCTTGATCAGGACGGCCGAGGACGGTGGAAATGGACTTGCGGCTGAAAAATCTCGAGCACCTCGATTCGCGCAGCGTGCCGTTGCCTCACGGCACGGAGGTCGTGACGCGCGTGGATCGCCTGCTTGGCGAGCGGCGTCTTCCGCAAGGAACCATCGGGCGCGTCACGCATACGGAGGGCGACGCGATCGACGTGACGATCGTCGGCGTCGGCGTCGTGCGATACGCGCGAAGCGAGCTCACGCCGCGGCGCACCGGACAAATGCTCTATGCGCATCGGCGTCACGTCGCGTGGGACGCGCTCGCGTCCTGCATCGTGCTCGAGACGACGGTTGGATCGCGTGCGTGGAACCTCGCGGATGAGTCGTCGGACGAAGATCGTCGCGGCGCGTTCGCGCTTCCACTCTCGTGGACGCTCGGTCTCGTCGCGCCGCCGGAGGATCTCGTGAGCGCCGATGGGAGCGCCACGTATTGGCTCGCTGGAAAAGCCATCCGCCAAGCGCTGCGCGCGGATCCGAACACCCTCGAGATGCTCTTCCTGCCGAACGCGCGCGCGCTCGACCCGATCGGGCAGTGGATGCTCGATGCGCGAGACGCGTTCGTGTCGATCGAGATCTACGGCACGTTCGGGCGATACGCGCTCGGGCAGCTGCGTCGGCTCGAGCAAGGCATGCGGCTCGCGGAGCATCGCGCGGTCGTGCTCGATTGGCTTCGCGCGGATCCGTCGCTCGGGCTCGACGATGTAGCGCGCAAGCTGTCGTCCGTGATCGGCGAGATGCCGTCGGAAGAGGAGCGCGTGCATCGCGCGAAACAATGGGTGAAGCAGCTTTATCGATCGATGGCGGATCAGGGTTTGATCGAAGCGAACGATTTCGCCTCGCTCGTCTCCTTCGCGCGAGACAAAGCCGCGGACTTCGAGCTGCCTCGCGAGCTTCGGCCGAAGAATGCGTACAACCTCGTGCGTCTCATCGCGACGGCGACGCGCTGGCTTCGCGATGGCGTGCCCGTGTTCGAGGTCGAAGGCGCGCTCCGCGAGCGGCTCCTCGCGATCAAGCGCGGCGAGGTCGCGCTCGATGCGATCATCGCGGAGGCGGAAGCGATGGTTCCGGATCTCGAACGGGCGCGCGATGGTTCGCGTCTGCCCGCGCGGCCCGACGTCGCGCGCGCCGACGCGCTGCTCCGCCGCATCGGCGAAGAGATCGCTCGTCGCTTCACGCTGCGCGAGCGCGGCCCGTTTGGCACGGACGCACCGCCGCCGCCGGAGGTCGTATGGAGCGATTGACGATGCTGACCGAGACGCAGCACGCCGTCGCCGAGCGCGTCGTGCGTGAAGAGGAAGCGAACCGCAAGCACCTCGTCGTGTATCTCAGCGGCGCGCACGCGTACGGGTTTCCATCGCCGGACAGCGATCTCGATCTGAAAGCGATTCATGTCGCCAACACCGACGACCTCCTCGGCCTCGAGTCGCCGAAGCCGACGTTCGATCGCGCCGAGATCATCGACGGCATCGAGATCGATTACACGTCGAACGAGATCGCCCACGCGCTCAGCGGCATTCTCGCCGGCAATGGCAACTTCATCGAGCGCGTGCTCGGTAAGCTCGTCGTGCACGCATCGCCCGCGCTCGAGTCGTTGCGCCCGATCGTGACGCGAGCGCTCAGCAAGCGCGTTCACCGCCACTACCGCGGCTTCGCGCAGAACCAACGCGCGCAGCTCGAACAAGAGCCCACGGCGAAGAAGCTCCTCTACGTTCTGCGCACCGCGATCACGGGAACGCACTTGCTCCGCACCGGCGAGCTCGAGACGGATCTCGGAGCGCTACTCGATCGGTACGATCTTTCCGACGCGCGCGCGCTCATCGAACGAAAGCGCGCAGGCGAACGCGTCGGGCTCGACGAAGCGACGATCGCCGCGTGGCGTCCGCGGGTCGAGGCACTATTCGCGGGAATCGACGATGCGCTCGCGAAGAGCGACCTCCCGGAAAACCCGCCCAATCAAGACGAGATCCGCGAGTGGCTCATCGCGCTGCGCCGCGCGCATTGAGTCAAGAAATGCGCGCAGCGATCACCGCGCGGATCTCCCCGCGCCTCCTCTCGAGCTCCTCGGGATCCTTCACCGGAAGAAACCGCGCCTCCGCGCCTTCACGCGGCACGCGCACGTAAATCGTCTCCATCGCCGCGGTGAGCTCTTGAAGGAGCCGCTCGAACTGCACCGCGGGTTTTCCGTCGACCTTCTTCTGCACTTCGAAGAACGACCAAACGACGCGTGCGTCGTGGAGCGCGCGCGCATGGACGAGGAACGTGTTCGTGTTGAAGACGCGCACGGCGCTCGCGTCGAAACCTTTCGGCAAGCGGAATTCTTCCAGCACTTGGAGCTTTCCATTCGCGTGAACGGGGATGCCGCCGCGATCGTTTTCGAGCTTGTCGGTCACTTCGACCATCAGCTCCGCGCGCGACTCGATGAAGAATCCGAGGAGCGCGTCGTCGAGCGTCGCGCCGAGGTTGTCGACGTTCGTGATCCACACCGACTCGCCGCCCGCTGCGATGTGCTCGCCGAGATAACCCGATCGCGCGAGCGCGTCGGGCAGATCTCCGTGGCCCGGCGCGTACGTGCTCGGGTGGCCGTGGTCGTCGAAGAAGATTTCGCCACGCTCGGTGAGTCGCAAGCTGAGGTCTTGGACGAACGTGCGAACGTGCGCGGGCGCGTTTCGTTTCGAGAGCGCGTCGCGAATCGCGCCGTCGGTGGCGTCGCTCGTCATGAGCCACAACGGAACCGCGCGTCCAGCGCGGTCGCATGCGAGCGCGTTCTCGCGCAGTCGAACGTCGAGGAACGTCATTCCATCGGCTGCTTCGACGAGCGCTTTCACGACTCCACCCATGCGCGTTGCCATGCCGCCCGCCATCACGCAGAACGCGAGCTTGCCCGCGCGAAGCGCTTCGAGCCCGATCGCGCGAAGGCGCGCGTCCGTTCGATTCGGTGCGTCGCGAACTTCTCCCGGTTTCGGAGCCTCCGCGCTCGCCACGCGATTGCGCGCGTCGCGTCTCGTTTCGGCGTCGCCTTCGCGCAACGTCGCGGCGAGTCGCGCGAGCCGCTCGGCGGAAAATCCGTGCGCGGCGAGTTTCTTTTGCGTTTCACTGTCGAGCTTCGACAACGCGGCGTGCAAGTCGTAAGTTGCCATGAGGGGAGAGATGCTACCGAAAGTTGCGGTTCTCATGCTCGCGCTGACGAGCGTGCTGGGATGTGTGGCGACGGCGGAAGTTGCCGTGCCGCGCGGAATCGTCGTCGCGGGGCCGCCGCCTGCGCCGCGCGAAGAAGTGCGCTCGGCGCCCCAAAGCCCATCCGCAGTTTGGGTGTCTGGATATTGGCATTGGACCGGCGCCTCCTACACGTGGATTCCTGGACACTGGGAGGTCGCTCCTCCCGGAGCGCGTTGGTATGGTCCGCGCTACGTTCAAGGAACGAATGGGCGCTACTACTACGAGCCCGGTCGGATACGTTGAAGTCGTGAAGCGAGCCCGATCGATCGTCATCGTGCTCGTCGCGCTCGGTGTCGCTCCGTTCGCGCACGGCGCTCCACAAGCGACGCTTCACGAGCCGATCTCCGTCGACCCGCGCGACGACATCACGATGGGCGTCGTGCTCGAAGGCGACATCCCCGCGGCGATCGAAACGCGAAGCGGCGTCTTCTCCGCACCCGATCCGAATCGCACGCCGACGTCAGCCGAGCTCGAGGCCGAGCGGCGCGCCGAGCAAGAGAGCGCGTCGAGCAAGTTCACGCCCGATCGCAACACGACGCGGCCCGACGTCCTCCGCTACGTCGATCCGTTCACGCCGTCGACCGCGCCGTTCAAGCGTCTCGTTGCGTTCGACTCGGTCGATTCGTCGTTCGCGCTCTACACGCCCGATCGGCAAACGCCGATGGCCGTCGCGCACGGCGGCGTCGCGAAAGGCGAAGACGCGTTCTACGCGGACCTCGCCGTCGACGTCGGTCCGTCGAAGCTCACGCGCATCCCGAGCGTCGGACCGGGCGCGCGCATTCTCCACGCGCGGCTCGGCGTCGGCGCGCGCGAGCTCGGCGTGAACCTCGTCCGCGACAGCGCGGACAATTGGTTTCTCAAGAGCAACGAGCCCGCGAACGCGCGCCTCGTGATGGAGCTCGCGATCCCGCGCGCGACGTTCGGCGGCGAGTTCGGCGACCCGGATTGGATCGCGCTCTCGGTGATGCCCGTGCCGGAGAACGTCGCGTCGGCGGCGCGAGAAGTCTTCGGGCGCATCGGCATTGGGCGTCAGTTGCGGCCCGCCGAAAACGTGCGGAAGATGGTCGCGTACTTTCGCGCGTTCGTGGACTCCGATCGCCCGCTCGAAGCGTCGAAGGACGTCTACACGGATCTCGCGCTCTCGCAGAAGGGCGTGTGCCGGCATCGCGCGTACGCGTTCACGATCACGTCGCTCGCGCTCGGAATTCCGACGCGCATGGTGATGAACGAAGCGCACGCGTGGGTCGAGGTGAACGACTCGTCGCTCTGGCGCCGGATCGATCTCGGCGGCGCGGGTCGCATGCTCAGCGAAGAATCGAAGACCGCGGAGCCGTACGCCGCGCCGAGCGATTCGTTTCCGTGGCCCGCCAACGCGACGCGCGGCGAGGACCTCACCGAGAAAGCGAAGAATCCAAACGGCAACGGCGGCGGTGGTGGCGGAGGTGGCGGCGGCGCGACTCCGATGCCGTCGCCGAGCGGCAGCGCGGCATCGAACAACGCGCAACCGCAAAACGCGACCGCGCAAAACGATCCGAACGACAAACGGCCCGCGTCGACCGTGAGCATCGACGTCACCGAAACGGACGCGGTGCGCGGCACGGCAGTTCACGTGAAAGGGCACGCCGCAGCCGACGGCTCGTCGTGCACGGGCACGCTCGTGAACGTGTACTTGCGAGACAACGCGTCGAAGTCTTCGTATGGGCGCGAAGCGCGCATCGGAAGCGCGCCGACCGATTCGAACGGCGATTTCGGCGCGGCATTCGTTCTTCCTTCGGCCGTGCCCGTGGGCGATTACGAAGTCGTCGCGCGCACCGACGGCGACACGCGCTGCGGCCGCGGAGCATCGAAGTAAGCATGAGCGCGAGCTTCGTTCCGTTTCTCTACGAGCTCCGCGCGCGCAAGGTGAAGGTCGGCGCGCAAGAGGCGGTCTCGCTCGCCGCGGCGCTCGCGAAGGGACTCCATCAGAGCTCGCTCGACGGTTTCTACGACGTCGCGCGCGCGCTCCTCGTTCATCGCGAAGAAGATCTCGACGCGTTCGATCAAGCGTTCTCGTCTTATTTTCGCGGCATCGAGCTCGAGAGCGTGAAGATCATCGACGAGCTCGACGAGTGGCTCAAAGATCCGAAAATGCGCCGCGAGCTCAGCGAGGAAGATCTCGCCGCGCTCCAAGCGATCGATACCGAGGAGCTGCGCAAGCTCTTCGAGCAGCGACTTCGCGAGCAAAAAGAACGTCACGACGGCGGCAACCGTTGGATCGGAACGGGTGGGACATCGCCGTTCGGCAACAGCGGGACGAACCCGTCAGGCATTCGCGTCGGCGGGCGCAGCGGCGGACGCAGCGCGCTCGGAGTCGCCGACGCGCGTCGCTTCAAACCGTATCGCTCCGATCTCGTGCTCGACGTTCGCCAAATCGAGGTCGCGCTGCGCAAGCTCAAGGCGCTCTCGCGCGAAGGTCAGCCGCTCGAGCTCGACATCGACGAGACGATCGACAAAACCGCGAAGCAAGGCGGCGAGCTCGAGATCGTCATGCGCCCGCCGCGCCGCCCGAACGTGCGCGTCGTCTTGATGATGGACGTCGGCGGATCGATGGACCCGCACGCGCACCTCGTTTCGCAGGTGTTTTCAGCTGCGAAGCGCGCGTCGAACATTCGCGAGCTCAAAACGTATTACTTCCACAACTGCGTCTACGGTCGCCTCTACGAGACGGAGCGCTTCAGCGATCCGATTCCGGTGCGCGAGGTGCTCGACAAGTACGGTCCCGAATACAAGCTCGTCATGGTGGGCGACGCATCGATGCATCCCGCGGAGCTCCTCGGGTCGGGCGACTGGGATTACTACCGCGGTCGCACCGGCGAGCAGAAGACGGGCATCCAATGGATGACGATGCTCTCGGATCATTTCCGCAAAGCCGCATGGCTCAACCCCGACCCACCGAACTATTGGCGCGGCGGAACCGCCGAAGCCCTCGCGAGCGTGTTCCGCATGTTCCACCTCACGCTCGATGGTCTCGGCGAAGCGGTGCGCCACTTGAGCGGCGCGCAACGTTCTAGAGCTTGATGTCGAGATACACCGTGCGACGCAGCTCCTGAACCCAGACTGCGCGCTGGTGGAGGATGGCTTCTTCCGTCGCCTGATCTTCCATCTGCTCTTTCACTTCTTCGAACTTCGGGATGCGCTCGCGCTTCGTGAGCTTGAAGGCGATGACGACTTGGTCGCCGATGCGAATCGGATCGGAGATGTCGCCCTCTTTCATGCCGGTGAGCATCTTGCGCGCGGCGGGGATGATGTTGCGCACGGGCTGAGGACCGCGCGAGCCGCACGTCGCCTGCGTTTCGGTGTCCTCGTTGAATTGGCGAACGAGCTCGCACCAGCTCTCTCCCGCGCGGCCGCGCATGACGATCTCCTGCGCGAGCGCTTCCTTCGCGGCGATGCCGCCCGCGGACTGCGGAATGCGCATGTAGACGACTTGGAGATCGACGGGCGAGTCGTCGCCGAGCTGCTTGATGACGTGCTCGTACGTCGAGCGCGCGTCCGCCTCGGTGATGTGGATGCGGCCGGCGAGACGAAGCTGGAGGAGCTTTCCCTCGAGGAGCTGGCGGCGGACTTCGTCGCGATAATCCTGCTCGGTGTAGCCCTGCGTCTTCGCGCGCGTCCAAAGATCCTTTTCGTTGATGCCGAGCGACTGCGCTTTGTTGTGGATGCCGCGATCGATCTCGTCGACGGAGACGGAGAGGTGGGCCTTGTCGGCTTGTTGCTCCATCAGGCGCTCGTCGATCATCTCGTCGAGCGTCTCCTTCATCGCCTTCGGCTCCGCGGCGGCGAGCGCCGTCGGAAGATTTTCCTGCGGCATGCCTTGCTGGATCGCTTGAATCGCGATGAGCGTGAGGCGCGGATGCGCGCGGTGGCGCAGCTCGGAGAGGAGAATGGCGCGTTCGCCGACGACGGCCACGACGCGTTCGACGACGACGGCCTGCGCCGGTTTGGGCGCCGCGAGCATCGCCACAGCGGCGAGAGCCGCGAGAGCGCCTTTCTTGAACGCGTTCATGGATGGCATCGGTAGCGCACTTTCATCGCAGAGCAAACTCGTTGTCGATGCCGTCCAAACCACAGAGGGCGCTCAAATATTCGTCGTGGTGCCACAAATAAAGCTCCCAAATCGCCGTATCGCCGAACGTGTTCCGGATCGAGCTGCATATGCCTTGGAAGTCCTCTTGGGCGTCGAACGCGTCGGCCTCGACGACTCCGAACGTGAGTAGCTTGTCGACGACGAGCGGAACCAGGCCGCTGTTGATGCATTCGTCGTTCGCGCGCGAGACGACGTCGAGGCCGCGTTTGGTCAACCTCACGACGTGCGTGCGCCTATCGCGAGTGGAGCGCGAACGCTCGACCAGCCCGATGCGCTCGAGCGCGCCGAGCATTTCGCTGATGGTGGCGCGCGCATACCCGAGCGCGATGCGCAGCGCCCGTTGCGTCTCGCCGACTCGCCGTTGAGCGATCATGAAGAGAAGATCGAACCGAGCTGGCGTGAGCCCGTAGCGCGAAAGCAGCGCACGCCCGAACTTGAGCGCGGTATGGTGCGCGCGTTTGGTGGCAAAAAAAGAGCGTCCATGACCGGACGGAGAGCACCAGCCATGCCATCGTCGCAGCGAGCAAAAAACGGTCAAAAACGTCGAGATCGTTCGGATCCGAACGATCTGCCGCGAAATCGGGCCGGTGGCCTGGCCGCCAAAGGCAAGCGTGGCGCGGGCCAGCGATGATGCTCAGCGCTTGCTGTATTGGAAGCGCTTGCGGGCGCCCGGCTGGCCGTACTTCTTGCGCTCCTTCTTGCGCGCGTCGCGCGTGAGGAAGCCAGCACGCTTGATCGCCGAACGGCGCTCCGGGTCGATCGCGATGAGCGCGCGGGCGATGCCGTGGCGCATTGCTTCGGCTTGCGCCGAGTGACCGCCGCCTTCGACCGTCGCCCAGACGTCGTATTGATCGACGACTTCGATGAGCTCGAGCGCCTGGCGCATGATCATGCGCGACGTCTCACGCTCGAAGTACTCGTCGGCCGTCTTGTCGTTGACGATGACCTTGCCGCTGCCCGGCGCGACCCACACGCGCGCGACCGCGGTCTTGCGTTTGCCGGTGGCGTACGTCTTGTTCGATTCGGTGGCGGGCATGATCAGTGGACCTCGAGCGGCTTCGGCTGTTGTGCGGTGTGCGGGTGATCCGGCGTCGCGTAGACTTTGAGCTTCGTGAACATCTCACGACCAAGCACGCCCTTCGGCAGCATGCCCTTCACCGCTTTTTCGATCGGCAATTCGGGTTTGCGCTCGATGAGGTGCCGGTACGCTTCGGTCTTGAAGCCGCCGGGGATTCCCGAGTGATGGTAGTAGAATTTCTTGTCGAGCTTGTTGCCGGTCAGCTTCACCTTCGACGCGTTGACGACGATGACAAAGTCGCCCGTGTCGATGTGCGGGGTGAATGTGGGCTTGTGCTTGCCGCGGAGGACGCGCGCGATTTCGCTCGCGAGGCGCCCGAGCGGTTTGTCCGTGGCATCGACCACGAACCAGGCGCGCGATTTCTCCGCGTCGGCCTTTTTGGCTGTAAAAGTGCTCATGGGGGCGCGGGAACCTACGGGACTATCGGGGTAGTGTCAAGGTCGGTCCTCGTGTATCCCTCGCTCATGCGGGCCTTTTTCATCGGGGTAATTCCTCTTTTGGTTGGGTGCGGTGCACCGTACAAGTTCATGGCGCACGCGGAGCCGAATCCATTCGTCCGGCCGGGGTGCCGCGTCGTGATGGAGCCGCTTCGAGTGGACCAGCTCATCGTCGGTGACAAGCCCGTCGCGCAATATACGGGCGAGAAGACGGCGTCGAGCGCGGACTCATTCGACAACGATCTGCGCGCCGCCAACGAGCTCATGCACGCGCAGGTCATCGCGGAAAACGGCTCACTTTTCATGCCCGGCGCGCCCGACAACACGTTCATCATGCGCTCGGTTTTCGCGCACTGGGAGCCCGGCGGGTTTTTCAGCGGCGCGGCGGTCGCGAATGTCGTCGTCGACGTGCTCGGGCCGAACGGGCAGACGCTCGACCGCATCGCCATCGAGCGAAAGGGAAGCGATTACAGCTCGGGAGGGCGCATGCGCCTCGCGTTTCGCAAAGTCGGTGACGCCATCAACCGGTACATCGCCGACAACTGGATGTGCGCCGCGCACTAGATCGTTCGGAACCGAACGATCTCCCCGCTTGCGTGGGAATTGTTTCGCACGTAAAACATCATCGTCCGAAATGATTTCCTTCACACCGACCGACGACCAGAAGCTCATGATCGACGCGAGCCAGAAGCTCGCAAAAACGCTCGCCGCGCGCATTCGGGAGACCGAAAAAGGCGGCCTGAGCGCGGAGCTGCAAGGCGCGGCAACCGAGATGGGGCTCGGCGTCGTTCACCTCCCCGAAGCAGTCGGTGGAGCGGGCCTCGGGCTCGTGACCGCCGTGCTCCTCGAAGAGGAGATCGCGGCGGGCGATCCAGCGGCGGCCTTCGCGCTCGGCGGAACGAGCGGGTTCGCGCTCGCACTCGCGGAGCTCGGGTCGGCGGAGCAGGCGAAGGACGCAACGGCCAAGCCGGGCGCAGTGGCGTTCGGCGAGCCGCACCCGCACCGCGATCGCGCGGGCCTCTCGACGATCGCGAAGAAGGACGGAAGCGCGTTTTCTCTCCAGGGCGAGAAGGCGTACGTGCTCGGCGCCGATCGCGCGGAGCGCTTCGTCGTGTTCGCGCAAGTGGACGAAGCGAAGGGATGCGACGGAGTCGCGGCGTTCTTGGTGGAGAAGGCTCAGAACGCGAACGCCGTGAAGCCCACGGCGCGTTCGCGGACGCTCGGGCTCGACGCGGCGAGCTTCGGCGGGCTCGAGCTCGACGGCGCGCGCGGCGAGCTCCTCTCGTCGACGCTTGGGGGAAATGATTTTGCGCGCGGCGCGATTCGCTTCTTTGCGAAGCACGCGCTCTTGAATGCCGCGCGATGCGTGGGGCTCTCGCGCGCGGCGTTCGACGTGACGCGCGAATACGTCGAGCAGCGGCGCGCTTTCGGAAAACCCGTCTCGCACTTTCAAGCCGTTGCGTTCACCGTCGCGGACCGCGCGATGGATGTCGAAGCGGCGCGCGCGCTCGTTCACCGCGCCGCGTGGCTCTGGGATCAAAACGAGGACGAGAATGCGGCCCTCCTCGCGACCGCGCGCGCGACGTCGTTCGCGCACGAGCCGCGGCGATGCGATGCGGCGACGACGGCGTGCAGCTCCACGGCGGCGCGGGCTTCATGCGCGACTACGCCGTCGAAAAATTCATGCGCGACGCGAAGCAGCTCCAGCTCTGCGGCATGCCCGCTGCGTGCGCAGACCAGCTCGCGTCGGCGCTCGAGCTCGGACGCAAACCCGATCTCGCGCTCGTGCTGCCGTGGCCCGATTCGCAAAGCGCCTTTGTGTGAAAGACGGAACAGATCGAATTTCACTCAGCAGTAGGCAGAAGACGCTTCAAGACATGGTGCGCGGGTTCGGGCGATCGATCGTGCGCCCGCAATCGCTCGCGTGGGATCGCGAGCACGCGATCCCGGAAGATTTCCTCGCGCGATTCGTCGAGATGGCGCAGTCGATGGGCGGCGCGTCGGCCGCATGGGGCGTTCAAGGTTTGGGCGCGGCGAACGCCGACATCAAAGGGGACAAGAGCGGCGAGAAGAAAAAATCGAGCGCGATGGTCACGTCGTGCATCGGCGCCGAAGAGCTCGCATGGAGCGACGCGGCGCTTCTGCTTTGTCTGCCGGGTCCGGGCCTCGGCGGCCCGCCCGTTCGCGGCTCGGGAACGCCCGAGCAGAAAGAGCGCTTCTTCACGCCGTTCAAAGACATGTCGAAGGGCCTCAAATGGGGCGCGTACGGGTTGACCGAGCCGAGCGCGGGCAGCGACGTCGCGGGCATTCGCACGAGCTGTCGCAAAGAAGGCAACGACTGGGTCCTCAACGGTCGCAAGTGCTTCATCACCAACGGCGCGCGCGCGACGTGGAACGTGATCTTCGCGACGATCGATCCGGCGCTCGGGCGCGCGGGTCATCGCGCGTTCGTCGTCGAGAAGGGCACGCCGGGATTTTCGGTCGGTCGACTCGAAGACAAGATGGGACTTCGCGCGAGCGAAACCGCGGAGCTCGTCCTCGAGGATTGCCGCGTGCCCGCGGACAATCTCCTCGGCGGCGAAGAGCGCTACACGAGCAAAGAAGGCTTCATCACCGCGATGAAGACGTTCGACAACACGCGTCCGCTCGTCGCCTCGATGGCGATCGGCATCGGACGCGCGGCGTACGACTACGCATGCGACTTCGCGAAGGACAACTACGCGCTCCAACGTCACACGCCGCGCTACGCGTCCGATCGCCGAGAAGCTCGCGCGCATCGGTCAGCGCCTCGAAGCGGCGCGTTTGCTGACGTGGCGCGCCGCGTGGCTCGCTGACGAAGAATTGCCGAACGCGAAAGAAGCGAGCATGTCGAAGGCCGCGGCGGGACAAGCCGCGATCCGCGCGTGCATCGAGGCGATCGAGATCTGCGGCGCGGAAGGATCCATCTCGAAGGATCACCAGCTCCTCGAGAAGTGGTTCCGCGACATCAAGGTCTACGACATCTTCGAAGGCACCGGACAGATCCAGCGCATCGTGATTTCGAAGCGACTCTTCCCGGATTTGAAGGCATTCTAAGAGCCATGTTTCGGTTCGTTCCGTTCGGAGAAGCAGGGCCGGCGGAAGGGGTGTGCTGCGACGGGCTCGTCGATGGGTGCAAACTGCAACTATCGCACTGGAGCGGGAACGCGACGCCGCGCGAGCTGAAGCGCGACACGTCCGTCGAGATCGCCCTCGCGGCAATCGAGTCCGGCGTGCGCGCGAGCGTCGTCGCGAACAACCACTTCGACACCGACGGCGTCATCGCCGTGTTCGTGCTTCTTCATCCCGAGATCGCGCGCGAGCATCGAGACGTGCTCGTCGCGGCAGCGGAGGCGGGCGATTTCGAAGAGTGGACGACCGAAGAAGGAATGAAGCTCGAGATGGCCGTGCGCAGGCTCGGTCGCCTCGTCACGGAGCGCGTCGCATACGAGCGCGTCCTCGGCGAGCTTCCCGCGATGGCCGCGAATGTTGCAAAATACACGCAATGGTGGGGAAGCGAATGGGACGCGCTGTGCGCCGCCGACGAGCGCGCCGAGCGCGAGGCCACGTTCGAGCGCGTTGTGGTTTCTGGGGGTGAAGTCGCGCTCGTGCATCATCGCGGCGCGGAGCTCCCCGCGTCGGTCGTTTCGAAGCGAACACGCGGCGCGAAGCGAGTCCTCTGGGCGTTCGAGCGCGACGAAGGATTCGACTATCGCTACGAGTTGCCGCGCTACGCGTGGGCGGACACCGTCGTACGCCCCACGCTCGCGAAGCCGAGTCGCAACGCGCTCGCGCGCGATCTCGGCGAGGGCTGGGCGCTGAAGGGCGAGCTCGGCATGACGGGCCTCTTGCGCACGAAGGCGCCCATCGCGATGAAGCCACGCGAGGTGCTCGAGCGACTCGCGCGCAACGAAGCTCCGTGATCACTGCGCGCGTGCGCGCAGCATGTTCGCAACTTTGACGAGTGCATCGTCGCTGCGGATCGCGTCCGCGTCGTGGCGCGCGTTGTCGTCCGCGACGATGGCATCCATGGCGTCCGCGTCGCTCGCGTCACCCGAGGGCGCGAGATGGAGGATCGCGACCGCCATCGCGAGGCGCGCGCCCGGGTTCTTCACGTTGGCGAGGTGCGCGATCAAATCCTTTCGCGTCTGATCGTTTCCGAATTGCGCGGCGGCGTATGCCGCTTTGATCGCGCGCCAATTCGCGTTCGACGTTTGCGGGATCGGCTCTTCGAGGATCTTCACGTAACAGCTCGCGTTCGTCGCGCACTTGCCCGTGGTCTCGGAAGCGAGCTTGAAGACGGTGCGAACGTCGCCGAGGATCATTTTCTTTTCCGCGGGCGCCATCGGCAGGCGATCGAGGCTCGCGATCGCGCGCTCGATCGCAGGCTCGTCCGTGCGTCGCATCGATTTGATCGCACCTTGGATGGCGCCGATTCTCGCGGCGAGCTCGTTCGTGCCTTTCGCGTTCGCCGCTTCCGCGAGCGCCCACGAGCCAAGCGCTGGATCGAAGAGCTCGCCGACCACGCCGAGAGCTTGCGCGCGCTCGGTGCCCGTGTCGGCGTCGGCTTGCATCGCGATGGGTGGCAGCCGCGCATAGACGCTCTTGAACTGCGCGACGAGCGCGGGCGTCGACGGGAACCACACGAGCGATTGCGCGGCGGCCGCGAGGTTCGAGGGCGTGTCGATCCGCGGCAGGTACGCGACGATCGCATCACGCGCGGCGTTCGTCGCAGTCGCGCCGAGCACCGAAACCACGATCGCGACCCAACCTTTGTCCGCATCCCATTGGCGCTCGCGGTCCGCGAAATCGGCATCGCTTCCGTCGAGCGCGGAGACGAGGACCGGAACGGCTGCGCGCGGCATGCGCAGCAGCGCCGATTGCGCGAGCGTCGCGATCCCGAGCTCGCCCTGCGTGACGAGCACGGAGACGAGCGCCTTCGCCGCGTCGGGAGGATGAAGCTCCTTCAAGACTTGAATCGCGGTCGTCTTCCAGAATTCGATTTGATCGTTCACCCGCGTGGACGACGGCTCGACGGGCGCCTCGACGATCGCGATCGCCTTGCCTGCGTACGAAGGATCCTTCACCGCGAGGATCGCATCATGAAGCGCAATCGTGGTGAGGAGCGAATTCGTCTTCGACGGCCGATACGACGCGAAGCACGTCCACAACGCAAGGGCGAGCGGTGGCTCGAGCTTCGCTCCGCTCTTCGCCATGTCGAGCACCGTATTCGCCGCGTCCTTCGGCGCGGTGCACGCGGTGAGCTCGCGCGTGAGCGCGGCGCTCGGGCTCTCGACGACGGGCGCGACGGGCACGGACGCGCTCGCCGCGCCTGCCAGCGACGCCGGCTTCGGAGGCGCATTCTCGGTTCCGCCGCACGCGATGATCACCGCGAGCGCGCCGAGCGCGACACGCATGATCAGAGCGACTCGCGGACGAGCGTCGCGCGGACGGCGGCGTCGAGCCACGCGCGTGGGGCATCGGGAGCGTGATCTTTGAGCGCGGCGGCGAGCGTCGTCATGCGCTTTGCGAGCGAGTCGATCCCGGCGTCGGCGAGGTGCTCGGCGGACGTCACGCAGCGCGCCGTGAGCGCGGCAGGCGCGGCGTCGAGCCCGAAGTGCGCGAGCTCGCATAGCGCGGACTCGGCGGCTTCGACCGCCGCGGCGACCGGGTCTTCACCCGCGCGATGCGACGCGTGGCGCGGCGTCACGGGGTTCGCGGGCGCAGCCGACACGTCGGGCACCGTCATCACGTCTTCGGCGATCGCGAGCGGGTCCATCTCGAAGCCGAGCGGGCCGCGCGTGAGCTCGCCCGCGACGAAGCGGACGGTCTTCGAGAGCGCAGTCGACGCCGCGTCGATCGCGTTGGGCGCGACGCGGCGATGCGTGACGCGCAGGAAAAATGGGTGCTCGGACGCATCGAGCAATTTCGCGAGGAGCTGCTGCTCGGCGGGCAAGTAGACGACGTCTTCGACGGCCGACACGGCGATCGCGTGAACGTTCTCGGCGAGGAGGCGAGGGCGAAGCGCGCGCGGCGGACGCGTCTTCAGCCACGCTTCGTGCTCTTCGAGGTTCTTGATCAAGATCGGCGTCGGCAGCGACTCCCAATCTCCGCGCTGCGGCGTCACGCTCGTCATCGCCGTCCGCGAGGTGCCGAGCTCGAGCTCGCGGTTCGCCTTGCGACGCACGACCTTCGACACGACCTGCCCCGCGGCGAGCGCGCCGAGCGTGACTTTGCTCGCGACGGATCGCCGCGCGAGCGCGGGACCCTCTTCGGGCTCTTCGCCTTCTTTGTAGTCCCAACGCTTGCGCAGCAAGAGCACCATCGCGGTGTCGGGATCCGCGAGGTACACCTGTGCGAAGCGCACGCGACCGTCGGCTTGAACGCGCGCGCCGAGCGAGATGAGTCGCACGTGATCGAGCGGCGTCACCGTCGCTTCGTCTTGTCCGAGAACGAAACGCACGGGAAGCTCGGCTGCGGTGCCCGCGTGGCTCGCGCGCGAGCGCGACTCGAGCTCGCACAAGAGCGCGGCCACTTCGCGCGAGCTGTAGAGCGCCGAGCGGGCCGCGTAGGCCTCGAGCACGCGCTCGAGATCTTCGATCGCCGTGAGCGGCCAAACGAAACCGTGCTTGTCGAGATCCGCGCGAACGGCCGCGAACCTTCCCGGCAAATGAGGCGGCGCGTGCGTCACGCCCGAATGCAGGACGATCGCGGCGAGCTCGAGCGCGGCGTCGAGCGGTTTTGCGTCGTCCTTCTTCGCGCTCGAGCCGAGCGACACGACGACCGAGGCGCCCTCGTGCGATTGCGCTTCGCGAAACGCCCACACCGCGACGACGACGTGCTCGCACCCTTGCTGCGCATCACGACAGTCGCACCGCGCGTATGCCGGGTCGCGCGGAACGAGAAATCGCACCGTGCACGCGGGGAGCTTCGCCGTCGGGACTCCATCGCGCTCGACCGTCACCAAAATCCCGCCGCGCATCGCAACGCGCGCACGCTCGATGCGCTTCGCGCCGAGCGCTTTCTCGAGCGCCTCGTCGGTGATCTCCGCGGGCGACCAATTCGTCGGAATGCGCGCGGAAGAAGGCGGCGGCGCGCCGTCGAGGTTCGCTGCGTGCCACGGTTTGTACGCGAGCGCGACGGCCACGCGATGCCGGCACACCGTCTGCGCGTTGCACGTGCACTGCGCGTCCTTCAGCGTTTTTCCCGCGAGGAGCTTCGCGACTGTTCCATCGCCGAATTTTCCCGTGACGGTTCCGTCGGGCGTCTCTTCGAGCGCCGGGCCTTGGCCCTCCGCGATTTCGCGCTGCGCGCGCTTCACGAGCCCGAGGTTCGCGAGCGACGCAACCGCTTCCGGAGTCAGCGCGAGCAAATCTTTTCTACTCATTAGGCGCGCACCTTCTCGGCGATGAATTGAACGAGCTGGCCCGGCGTCATCGCGCCGACGTGCGCGCCGACGTTCACGAGCGAGCGCGCCATGTCTTTGTCGTACGAAGGGTTCGCTTGCTCGTCGAGCGCGGCCAGTCCCAGTACCGTGCAGCCTTGATCGCAGAGCGCCTTCACGCGCGAGATCAAGACGCCGCCGCTCCCGCCTTCGTAGAAGTCCGTCACGAGAACGACGATCGTCCGGCGCGGCGCCTCGACGAGACCTTGCGCGTACGCGACGGCCTTGCCGATGTCCGTTCCGCCGCCGAGCTGCACCTTCATCAGGACCTCGACGGGATCCGTCACGCGATCCGTCAAGTCGACGACCTCCGTGTCGAAGATGCACAAGTGCGTCTTCGTCCCCGGCAAGCCCCACAAACACGCCGCCGTCACGGCGGAGTGAATCACGGAGCTCATCATGCTGCCGCTCTCGTCGACGAGCAGGATGATCTGCCACTTCTCCATGTGCTTTCGCGTGCGCGAAATGAAGAGCGGCTCGCGGATGTAGAGAATTTTCTTCTGGTTCGGATCGTAGCCGCCGAGATTTTTCCGGAGGGTGGCCTTCGCGTCGAAGTTCTTCGCGATGTGGATGCGCGAGCGGCGCCGCGTGCGCGAGCCGTGGAAGCTCTGGCGGACTTTGCGCGCGAGCTTCTCCATGAGCTTGCGAATGACTTTCGCGACGAGCTCGCGCGCGAGGGCGAGCACGTCGGGCGACATCAAATGCTTCGTGAGGAGCACCGCGCGAAGGAGCGTTTCGTTCGGCTCGATGCGCTTCAGCACCTCGGGGTTCGTGACGACTTCGTGGATTTGGTATTTCTCCACGGCGTCGCGCTCGAGGCGCTCGATTGTCTCCTTCGGGAAGAGCTTGTGAACTTGATTGAGCCAGTCGGGGACGCTGAGCTGCGAGGGTCCCTGGCCGCCGTCGCGGATGTCGCGGTCGGCGTTCTCGCCCTCCGCGTCGCGATCGTAGAGCCAACCGAGCGACGCATCGGCCGCGAGATCGCTTGCGCTCATTCCGGCGCGCCCATCGAGCTCCTCGGCCGCTTTGCCGAGCACGAGACGCCAGCGTACGAGCCGTTCGTCGCGCGCCATCAGTGGTCCTCGTCTTGTTTGTCGAGGAGGCCGTAGCGCTTCGCCATGTCGTGCGCGTCTTTGTCGACGTGCGCGCCGCGCTGCACTTGGCGCGCGTCGATGGGTAAATGCATCAGCTCGCGCGGATCCATTTTCTTGCCGCCCTCCGCTTCGAATCGCGCGAGCACGCCTTCCGCGATCGTGAGGCGCTCGCGCGGCGGGAAATACGAGAACGCTTGGCGCACCGCGGGGAGCCCGACCAAAAAGTCGTCGCGCATCATCGTCGTGAGCGCTTGATCGATCGCGTTGAGCAGCGCGCTCGAGTGGAGAACTTCTTCGCGCGCGAGGATGAAGAGACCCGCGAGAAAGTCTCCGATCGTCGTAGAGCGCGAAGACGCCTTGAGCGCCGCGATCGCGCGCTGCTCGTCGCCGCCGCCGTCGTCCGGACGCGTCGACCAGAGGAGCCCGAGCGCTGCGCCTCGAAGCGCGGGCGGCGCGTCCGGATCGACCGAGCGCCGTTCGCACACCGCGTGCGCGCGCGAGTGCATGGCAGCGAGATCGGGTGGACCGTGCCGAATGAGCTCGCGGATCGCGAGCACCGCCTTCACGTGACTTTCATCGAGCTCCGCGGTCGCGCCTTGAATGCCTTCGTAGAGCCAGAGCGCGCGATCGAAGCAGCTGGCGAGCACCTTGCCGAGCTCGGTCGATCCGCGCATGTCGAAGAGGACGTCGCCGTGCCAGAGCGGAAGCAATCGATGCATCGCTTTGCCGAGCGCGCCGAGCGACGGCTCCTGGGCGACGCGCGCGTTGATCTCGCCGAGCCAACGATCGGTGAGCGCTTTGATTCCACAAAGCGCGGCATCGAAGAGCGCATCGGCGAGCGCCGCGACGTCCGTCCCTTCGCGACATCGCTCTTCGAGCTTCGCCGCCGCCGCCGACACGAGCGACCCGCCGTAGACCGCCGCTTCGATCGAGCGCGGGATCCGTCTCGAGCAATCGCTCGACGCTCCACTCTTCGGAGAGATCCGTCTTCGTGCGGAGGAGCGACGGCGCGCGCGTGCGCGTGAAACCCGGGATGCCGAGAACGCGGAATCGATGCAGCACGCGGCTGCGATCGGCGCCCTCCTCGTCGGTGAGCTTCGCCGTGACCTTCTGCGCGCCACGCTTCGGCACGACGCCGACGCGCTCGAGCTCCGCGAACGCATCATCGAGGAGCGGCGGCGCGGGCGTGCCCTTCGCGAGCGCACCGTATTTCTCGCCCGAGAACGCGGCGACGAGCTCGACGAGGAGCGCGTCCGTGTGCTTCGCGAGCGTTCCACGGCGCGTCCACGGGAGCGGCGCATCGAGCGCTTCCTTCACGAGCGCGCCCGCGAGCCCATCGAGCACGTCGATGCGCGTGAGCACTTTGTGAGCGCGCATGATGCGAAGACCATTCGCGAGCGTCGACGCCGCGATCGCGTCCGCCGGCGACACGCGCTGCTGCTTCTTTCGCAGGTGTTGGATCGCGTGGAACAGCATCGACTCGGCGGCCGTGTCCATCCCTTGCTCCCACACGGCTTGATAAAAACCGGGCGAAGGCATGCCGGACGCGTAACCCGCGAAGCTGTCGAGCCTGCGCAGCGAGTACGGAACGAAATAACTTCCGACGCGCGTGCCTTCCGGAACGGGCGGCACGTCGGGCCACGTCGGATCCGATTCGCGCCATTGTCGTTCGAGCTGCGGCTTGTGATAACCGCCGCAGACGACGACGATCGATTCGCCGTTCGTGCACTCGCGCGCGGCCGCCGCGATGAAGCGCGTCATCACCGCTTCGCGCGGCTCGTCGCGCGGGCCACCTGGCTCGTCCCCGCGGAGCACGTCGAAGTAGCGAATCAAACCTTGTTCGAGATCTTCGACGGGCGCGGGTTGCTCGAAGAGGTGATCCCAGAGCGCGTCGGTGTCTTCGAAGCCGAGCTTGTCCGCGATGTCGCCGAGGCGATCCGAGTGCTTCATGCGCTCGCTGCCGAAGCGGTTCTCGACGCCCAAAAACGCGTCGTCCCACGCCGGCAGATCCATCCACATCGCCTTCGCCTTCACCTTCTTCGCCGTCTGCATCGCGACGAGCTCGGGTGAAAATTCGCAGAACGGCGTCCACGTCCCGCGCGACGATCCGTCCGGATTTTGCCGGTACGAGAACAGCGCGATGGGCATCGAGTGGCCGAGCAGGAGCTCGTCGATGCGCTCGTTCATGTCGAGCGGACCTTCGACGAGCACGAAGCGAGGCTTCAGCTTCTCGATGGTGTGCTGCACGAGCCGCGCGCACGCGGGGCTGTGGTGACGCACACCGACGACGACGACGTTCGCGTTGCTCATCCGGGAATGCGGTGACGCGCTTCGTAATACGCGCGCCAGTGCGGCCCTGAGCCCTTCGACACGCGCTGCTCGAAGTAGCGGCGAAGACGCGCGAGGTCTTCCTGCTCCGTCTTCACGGCGGCGCCGACGAGGCAATCGACGAGATCGCCCGGCGACGCGGCGCCTTCACCGAGGTAGTAGCTCCGCACGCCGAGCGCGTACGCGACCGAGACGGCTTCGGCGGTCGACATCGCCGTCGTCAATCGATCCATCGCTTGTCCGTCGACGGTCTGGCCCGCGCGCAATTCGCGGAACGTCGTGACGAGAAGCTCGAGCACGTCCTCGCTCGGAACTTCCGGAACGCCCGAGCGCGCGAGGAGTCGCGAGGTCTCGTCGCGCACGAGATCCATTTCGACTTTGAAGTCGCCGATCGGGAACACCGTCTCGAAGTTGAAGCGGCGCTTGAGCGCGGCGCTCATCTCGTTGACGCCGAGGTCGCGCGTGTTCGCCGTCGCGATGACGTTGAAGCCGTCCTTCGCGAAGAGCATGTTGTCGCCGCCTTCCATTTCGGGAACGGCGAGCACGCGATCCGAGAGCGCCGCGAGGAGCGAGTCTTGGATCTCGAGCGGGCAGCGCGTGACCTCTTCGAAGCGCGCGATGCGACCTTCGCGCATCGCGACGTAGAGCGGCGCGGGGACGAGCGCGCGCTGCGTCGGGCCTTCGGCGAGGAGGAGCGCGTAGTTCCACGAGTACTTGATTTGATCGTCCGTGGTGCCCGCGCTGCCTTGGATCGTGAGCGTCGACTGGCCGCAGATCGCAGCCGAGAGGAGCTCCGACAAAAGCGATTTTGCGGTGCCGGGCTCGCCGACGAGCATGAGACCGCGGTTCGTCGCGAGCGCCACCATCGCGCGATCGACGAGCGACGGGTTACCGACGAATTTTTTCCGGATGCCCCGCGACGGGTCACCCAAGATGAACGTGCGCACCGCGCGCGGCGACATCGCCCAACCCGGCGGTTTCGGTCCGGAGTCACCCTCGCGGAGCTTCGACAGCTCGCCCGCGTAGGTCACCTCGGACGGCGGCCGCTGCATTCCGGTGCCGGTCTTCTCCGCGCTCGCTTCGACTTTCTTCGATGCCACGTTGTCTCTCCTCCATCCCTATCTACGGTCTCACGCTTTCGAGATCCCTCACGAGCTCGCTGAACGCGATCGGCGAGAGGTCTCCGAGCTTCACCAGGCTCTCACGGCGCCAACTGTTTCCGTCTTTCGTGACGACGACCTTCCCGAGCTTCTGCTCGGGCGATTCGCTGATCATCCCGGTGAAAATTCCCGGATCGAGATCCATACACACCAGCGCGCCGTCGCCGAGTTGTTTTTCGTACCAGCAGACGACGCCGCCGTCTTGCGGCGGACCGCGACGCCAGCCGCGGTTGTCGAGACCGAGCACTTTGCCCGTCGGAACCGTGATGCCCACGACGCGCGCGAGCTCGGTCGCGGCCTTTTCGTCGTCCGTCGGCTTCATCGCCTCGCGCGAGAGCTGCGCGAACGGTTGCATGATCTCGTAGTCGCCGAGCACCTGGCCCCACGCGTCGGCGTCCTTCTGATCCATTTCGAGTCGGTGAACCAGGCCGATCGTGGTGTTCGGCGGAAGCTTGTATTCTGCATCTTTCGGATCGGCGTACGTGCGATCCTCGGAGACGCGGAACGATCCGACGAGCTTGTCCTTCTTGTCGTAGCTGCCCCAGATGAGTCGTCGCACGAGGTGAATCATCAGCGGGTGGTTGACGAAGAACTGATCGAACGCCTCGGGCTCCCACCTTCGCTGCGAGCACATCGCGAGCTCGAGGCGAAGGAGCTGGCTCGTCGCGACGGTCTTGCTGTCTTTCTTGAGCGCCTTCCACGTCGCGACCGCCGCCGCCGATTTCTCCGCGTCGTCCGATTTGTTGGGCTTCGGGAGATCGGTGAGTCGCTTTCCGGATTCGTCGAGCGCGAGCGGCTTGAGCATCTCGTCGAACGACACCTTGAATTTGCGCGAGCCGTAATCGAGCGAGAGCGAGCCGTCGTCGTCGAGGCCGAGATCGGGAACGAGGCGATCGGCGAGCTCGGCGGCGGTGAGGCCGCGCGCTTCGGCGATCTGATCGATCTTCTCGCGCGCTTTCTCTTGGAGGCCTTTGAACTTCAGCTTCTGCGCGATGCCGTGAAGGTGCATGAGCGCGACATCAGTGCCGATCGCCTGCAGCACGTCGAGCCCGATGACCGCGCGCGCGTGCGCCGCTTCGCCGGGCCATGCGCGAACGAGCGGCGTGAGCTTGCGCGCGCACTCGTCGTCGCCGAATTGACCGAGCGCGAGGAACGCCCACTGCTCCTTCGAGGGCGCGCCCGCGACGAGCCACGCTTGAAAGAGCTCCCACGCGAACTCCGCGAGCGACGACGGCTCGCACGCTTCCTTCACTTGCGCGATGCCGGCATAGGGCTCGTCGATGCGCGCGAACGAGAGCATCGTGCCGAGCGCTTCGACCGCCGACGCGGGGAGCACCTTCTTCTGTCCGCGCAAACGCGGACGCGGGAGCGCTGCCGCGTTGAAGAAGCCCGGCATCTTCGGGAGCTTCGCGGGGAAATCGAGGAGCGGATCGAAATCGAGCACCGTCGACATCGCGGCCTTCGCGTCATCGCCGTACTTCGCGGCGACCTTCTCGACGACGTCGCGTTTGCCGTGCGTCGCGACGTAGCGCAGCGCCGCTTCCGCGCCGGCGCGCGCCTTGTTCACCTCGCCGACCGCGATCGGCACGAGGCCAACCGTGGCTGCTTCCGGAAAACGAAGCAGCCACGCTTGCGCGAGCGCGCGGCTCTTCTTGAGGCGCACGAGCGCGTCGGCCATGAGCGGCGCGACCTCGGGCGCGTCGACGACGCCGAGCGCCTCGACCGCGTTCGTCGGATCGATCGTCGCGTAGCGGAGCACCGCCTTCAGCGCGTCGAGCTCGTAGCGCCCGATGAACGCGTTCGGGAGGCCGCCGTAGTACCAGCTGAAGAGCTCGAGCGGCGCCGTCTCGACGACGCGGATCGCGGTCTCCTTCGGGAGCTGCATGAGCTTGTAGCTTCCGATCGACGAAGCCTTCTTCGCGTTCTCGGCATCGGCGATCTCCTTGAGGATCGCTTTCTCCTTCGATGGATCTTGCGCGTAATACGAGTTCTCGTTCTTGAACTCCGTCTTCTGCGCTTCGCTTTCCCAGACAACGCGGCTCTTGTGCGCGAGCGTCTTCAAACCTTTGACGACGCGCGCGGCCTCGGCGCGCTTCTTCTCGAGCCACGGCGGCTTCGCAACGACGCGCGGCAATTCGCTCTCCTCCGCGTCGACGAGGTTGTCGAAGCGCTCGAGCGCGCGCTCGATCGCCGCGCGCTCCGCTTCGCTCGCCGCATCGGCGACGGTGCGCGCTTGGTCCGGCGACTTCGCCACCACCGAGCCGAGCACGCTCTTCGCGAGGTCCGCGATCGCGCCTTTTCCCGCCGCGAGATGCGCGAGCGGGGCGAGCGCCAAATCGGGTGCATTCTGCAAGTATTCCGTCGCGATGGGACGGAGCTCTTTCACGTCGAGTCGCTTCGCGAGCGCCTCGGCGACCTCGGGCGTGCGGATGAGCGCGAGTGCCTCGCCCGCGCCCTTCACGCCGTCGGCGCCGAAGCTGTTCTTCTGCGCGATCGCGAGCACCTTCTCGATGACGGGCGCGGCCGCGACGCCGAGCGACGCGACGAGGTTCGGCAAATGTTGGATCGCCGTGTTGAGCGTCCAATCGCCGGGGAGCTTGTCGATGAGCGCGATGATCGCGTCGGGGTCGTCCATCGTCATGAGCGCGGGCCACTGCACGAGGACGCCCTGCGTCTTGGCCGAGCCCGTGATGAGCTCGGTCGCGTCTTCGGCGCAGAGCTTCGGGTCGCCCACCGCCGCATCGACGAGCGCGCGCACGCCCGCTGGAATGTCTTTGCGCAACTCGGCGACGAGCGCGCGCGCCTTCTTCCACTCGGCTTCGTCGAGCGACGCCGCCCAATCGCGAATCGGCATCCAAACTTCGTCGGGTTTTCCCCACGTCAGCGACTCTTCGTGCGGCTTGTCCTCGATGCTGAGCAGCTTCGGCTCGCTCCACGTGTTCTCGGAGCTCGAGTGGCGTGAAATTTTTCCGGACGCCGCGAGCGCGCGCAGCGCGAAGTCGCCGCCGCCTTTCGCGACCCAATAGCGTCCGAAGAGCTCGCCGCCGTGATCGTCGCGGTATTCGCGCGGAGGCGACATCAATCGATACGCCGCGGCCTCGGTGGCGACGTCGAGCGCGTCGGGCTCGTCGCCCGAGTACGCGGCTTTGACGGCTTCGAGAATTTTCTCGTGGCTCTTCTTGATCCCCGCGTCGATCGCGCTCGCAAACTTCGTGTAGCGCTCGTGCAATCGCTTGAACGTCTCGGCGGCCGGCTTCGGTTTGAACGGTCGTGACGTCCCGGCTTTCGGCGCAGCGGTTTGGAGCAGGCGCGATGACGTATCGACGCCCGACTGCGTCGGCGCGGCCGCGGAAGCGACCTTCGGTTTCGGAGCCGGAGCCGGAGCCGGAGACCGAGACGGGGACGGAGTCGGAGACGGGGACGGAGTCGGGGACGGTTTCGCGGCAGCTTCGGTCTCTTCGCCCTCTTTGATCTCGACGAAGCCCTTCTTCACCTTGTCGCCGACGAGGCGCGCGGTCTCGGACTTGATCTCCGACTCGCTGCTGCAGCGATGGAGCTGAATCTGTCCCTTGCTGCCGATCTTGCCGAACGTCACGCGCAGCGTCATGTCGCGCTGTTCGATCTGCCAGAACTTCTCTTCCCCAGAGTTCTCGAAGCGTCGCATCGGAGGCAGGAGCTTATCGACGAAGCGCCAACACTCCGAGCGGAACTAGTGTTCAGTCAACGGGTTCATCGCGCGTGCAGGCTTGCACGCGCGATGTTAACTCGCATGCTTCTCGACGAGCTTGCCGAGGCGCGGGAGCGCGGCTTCGACGTTCTTTTTCGCGGTTCCGCGGAGCTTGTCGTACGTGCTGCGGACGACGCCGCTCTTCGCGGTTTTCGCGCGCGCGTCGGTGATCGCGAGGAGCGCGTCCGCGACGCGCGGGCCATTCGCGGGGAAATAGTCGCTCTGCTTCTTCTGCTTCTCGACGGCTTCTTGGTGGAACGGATCGAGCGCCTTCGCGAACTCGGGCAGGAGATCCGACACGACTTGGCGGATGAACCCCGGTTTGATCCCCTTCACGGCGCCATAGCCCGCCTTGAGCGCGAGACCCGAGATGCCGCCTTTGTCGGCGACCTCGGCGTCGATCAGCGCGAGCACGTCGTCGACGACGACGTCCTTCTTGTCGGGCGCGGAGAGAACATCAACCAAGCTCGCCATGGGGAATCCCGATTAGCACAACTCGAAGCCCGAGCGCCGCATTTGCGGTATTGCACCCGCGAATGATCGACGACCCTTGGAAGTCCCCGACGGGGGATGCCGCCACACTCGACCCGCTCGAGCCGGTGCTTCCGCCGGTCGGCGTTCACGCGCGCAAGGTCGCGGAGATCGCGGCGGTCATCGCGGGGGCGACGGCGGGACGCGTGGACGTCGCGGGCGTTCGCGGGTGCGCGAGCGCGATCATCGCGGAGGCGGCCGTGCGCGCGGGTCGGCGCGTCGTGCTCGTCGCGCGCGACGCGGATGAGGCGCGAAAGGTCGTCGACGATCTCTCGTTTGGCTCCGTAGGTGAAGTGCTCGTCCTCGCCGACGACGAGACGACCTCGCCATACGCACAAGTGAACCCCGATTGCCGCTCGGCGATGATGCGCATGGCGGCGCTATCGCGTCTCGCCGCGAAGGACTCGACGGGTGTGCTGGTGGTGACGGCGACGTCGCTCGTGCGCAAGCTCGTTCCTCGCGCGGTCGTGCGCGCGCACACGCATCGCGTCGTCGCGGAGGACGCGCTCGATCGCGATTGGCTCGTCGCGCGCCTCGCGGAGACGGGGTACATCCGCGTTCCGCTCGTCGAGGATCCGGGATCGTTCGCGGTGCGCGGCGCGCTCCTCGACGTGTGGCCCGCGAGCTCGCTCGATCCCGTTCGCATCGAGCTCTATGGCGATCTCGTCATCTCGATCAAACCGTTCGACGTCCACACGCAGAAGACAGGGACGGCGACGGTGCCAGAGGTCGCGATCCCGCCGGTGCGCGAGGCGATTTTGGCGAGGGAGTACGTGGCGCGCGCGCGCGATCGTCTGACGCAGCTCGCCGATGCGATCGACATGCCGACGTTGAAAGCGCGCGCACTGATCGACGACGTGACGAGCGGTCGCGCGTTCTTCGGCGCGGACGCGTACGTGCCCGCGTTCTACGAAAAGCTCGAATCGTTCTTCGATTACGTGGCGGGAAGCGACGCCGTGCTCATGCTGGACGATCCGCCCGCGATCGTCGCCGTCATCCGCGATGTGCTCGCGCGCGCGACCGCGGACGTCGCGACGGAAGAACGCCGCCCGCATTTCTTGGTGTCGACGTTCTTCGAGCACGAGGACGAGCTCGTCGCGCGGCTCGCGTCACGCCGCGTCGTCGCGCTTCATCGCACGGCGACCGTCGGCACGGACGAAGGTCTCGATGCGTTCGAGGTCGCGCCCGATCCGATCCACCTCGCCGCGCGCGATCAGGACGATCTCACGCGAGCGATGAAGATGGCGCGCACAAGCGGGCGCGGCGCGGGTTGGGGGGAGGTTTTGGCCCGAACCCGGGAGGAACTCCTCGATCCGCTCCGCTTCGCTCCGCGTTTCTCGCGCCCCTCGTTCGGCGCATCGCGCACTGGCAGGATCATGGTCTCGGCGTCGTCATCTCCGCGCGCGCGGAGACGCAAGCGGAGAGGCTCGTCTCGCTGCTCGGGCACCTCGGCGTCGCGTGCAAGATCGGCAGCGCGTCCGAGCGCGGCGTCGTGTCGGTCGTCGTCGGGAAGCTTTCGCGCGGCGTCGTGCTCGCGGCGGACGGTCTCGTGCTCGTCACGGAAGAGGAGATCTTCGGCGGGCGCGCGCGTCGCGAGAAATCGCGCGCGGCGAGCGGCGAAGCCGCGCGCTCGTTCATGGAGGATCTCCGCTCGCTCGCGGTGGGCGACTACGTCGTGCACGTCGATCACGGCATCGGCAAATACCAAGGCCTCGTCCACAAAGAGATCGGCGGGCTCACGGTCGATCTCCTCGTCGTCGAGTACGACGCGGGAGACAAGCTCTATCTGCCCGTCTATCGGCTCAATCAGCTCCAGAAATATTCGGGCGGCGAGGGCGCGCCGCCGAAGATCGATCGGCTCGGCGGGCAGACGTTCGCGAAGACGAAGAGCCGCGCGAAAAAAGCAATTCGCCAAATGGCCGACGAGCTCTTGCGCCTCTACGCCGAGCGCCGCGCGCAGACGCGGCCCGCGCTCCCCGCGATGGACGACGATTACCGCGCGTTCGAAGCGACGTTCCCATTCGACGAGACACCCGACCAGGGCAAAGCGATCGACGACGTGCAGCACGATCTCTCCGAAGAGCGCCCGATGGATCGCCTCGTCTGCGGCGACGTCGGATTCGGAAAGACGGAGGTCGCGATCCGCGCAGCGTTTCGCGTGGCGATGGCGGGCAAACAAGTCGCCGTGCTCTGCCCGACGACGGTGCTCGCGCAGCAGCATTTCCGCACGTTCGAGCAGCGCCTTCGCGACTATCCGATTCGCATCGCGCCGCTGTCGCGATTTCAAACCGACAAGGAACAGCGCGAGACGCTCCTCGCCGCGAAAGAAGGCAAAGTCGAGATCATCATCGGCACGCACCGACTCCTCTCGAAGGACGTGCACTTCAAGGATCTCGGGCTCCTCGTCGTCGACGAAGAGCAGCGCTTCGGCGTCGCGCACAAGGAGCGCATCAAGCAGCTCCGCGCGCACGTCGACGTGCTCACGCTGACCGCGACGCCGATCCCGCGCACGCTCCAAATGGCCGTCGGTGGCATGCGCGATCTCTCGCTCATCACGACACCGCCCGCCGATCGCCGCGCGGTGCGCACGATCGTCACCCGATACGAAGAAGCGATTCTCGGCGAAGCGGTGAGGCGCGAGCTCGCGCGCGGCGGACAGGTCTTCTACGTCTACAACCGCATCGAGGGCATCTACGAGCGCGCGCAGCGTCTTCAGACGATGGTGCCCGAAGCGCGCATCGCGGTCGGCCACGGCCAGATGGTAACGCGCGGCTCTCGCCGCGCTTCCCAGCAAGAGTCGTCGACCCGCGCCGAAGGCGCGGATCGCCTGGAGTCCGTGCTCGAGAAGACGATGATCGACTTCGTCGACGGGAAATACGACGTCCTCGTCGCGACCGCGATCGTCGAGAGCGGTCTCGACATTCCGCGCGCGAACACGATCTTGATCGATCGCGCGGATCTCTTCGGCCTGTCGCAGCTCTATCAATTGCGCGGCCGCGTCGGTCGATCGAAAGAGCGCGCGTACTGCTACCTCATCGTCCCGCCCATCGATTCGATGAGCGACGAAGCGCGCTCGCGCATCGAGGCCATCGAGCGCCACACCGAGCTCGGGAGCGGTTTTCAAATCGCGTCGCTCGACCTCGAATTGCGCGGCGCAGGCGACGTGCTCGGCGGCGAGCAATCGGGGACCGTCGCCACCGTCGGCTTCGATTTGTTCTGTCGCATGCTCGAAGAAGCGGTGCACGAGCTTCGCGGCGAAGAGATCGTTCACGAGGTCGATCCGGAGCTCTCGTTCGACGTCGTCGCGCTCCTGCCCGAGACCTACGTGCCGGACGTCGGCGTCCGCCTCTCGCTCTACAAACGTCTCGCGAGCGCGGTCGACGAAGCACACGTCTCGGACATCGCCGAAGAAATGGAGAATCGATTCGGCGCGCCGCCGAACGAAGCCAAGCGTCTCGTCGAGCTCATGAGCCTCAAGACCGAGCTCCGCCGCATGCGCGTGCTCGGATGCGAAGCGACCGCGCGCCTCGTCACGATGCATCTTCGCGAAGACACGCCGCTCGATCCGAAGAAAGTGACCGACCTGATTCGTGCGCCGAAGAGCCCTTACAGGCTCACGCCCGACATGCGTCTCACGCGTCGCTTCGACGGCGTGAAGAACGCGGTCGAAAACGTCGAAGCCGTGCTCACCGATTTGTCGAAGTGTTTGAAGGCATGAGCTTCGCGTTCTTCGCTCGCTCGAGAGCGCGCGCGATGCGCTGCTCCGTCGGGAATTTCGAGAGCATCAGCGCAATGCCGACCGCGAAGAATGGCATGTAGACGATCGGCCCGGCGCGCATGAAGCCGAGCACGAATCCGAACAAGCTGACCGACTCGGCGAGCGCCATGCCGAGGATGAACGGCATTTGATAGCGCGCGAATGCGGCGAACATCGCGCGCTCCGGCTCGGCGATCACGCGCGTCACCGGCGCGGACTCGCGGAAGCTCCCGATGACCTCGCCGGGCGCTTCGACGATGTTCACGTTCATGTTGCGAAGCGCCGCGTCGAACCCGCGTGCTGGCATCACGATCGACAAGATGGCGATCCCGAACGCCACGGCGCCGAAGAGCGCCGGCATGTGCGGTGGCGCAGCATCCGCCGAAACCGCCAAGTGCGACGAGACCAACCCGATGTAGATGACGTTCGTCGTGACGAGCGCCATCCAGAGAATGCGAACCGTCTTGAGCCGGGCCTCCATCGGCCGATGATGCTACTTTCGCTCTCATGAAGCTTGCCCTTTCATTCGTGCTGGCGCTGACGGTGGGTTGCGGTGGAAAGCTCGACGACGGCGACGGCGGAACATCGCCCGACGACGCGAGCACGAGCGGCGACTCGCCCATCATCTTCAAAGACGCCGCGCTCAAGAAAGACGCGATCCCCACGCCGCCGCCCGGTCAGTGCGGGAACTTTCAAACCGCCGGTCAGATTGGATCAAACGGCTCGTGCGAGGTCTCGGGATCGTGGACCTGCGGCTCGACGGACTACGCCGTCAAATGCGATTGCCCGGGCGCGACGTGCGAGTGCAGTGAGCAGACGGGAACGATGGGCAGCGGCACGACCGTGCAAGCGCCGAGCGTCTGCAGCGGCCAATGCTCGGAGACTGTCCCCGACCTCGGAAAGATCTGCGGCTTCCCCACGAACTGAGAATGGCGACGGTTCTCGTTCCGCTTCCGGATCGCGACTTCGACACGACCGAAGTCGCCGTTCCGTGGAAGCTCTTGAACGAAAAAAATCATCGCGTCGTCTTCGCGAGCGAGCGTGGCGACGTGAAACCGGAGTGCGATCCGCTCCTCCTCAGTGGCGTGCTCTTCGGAAAGCTCGGCGCGGAAGAAGAGCCGAAGCGTTTTTACGCGGAGATGCTCGAGTCGGCGGCGCTCGCGAAACCGATCCCGTGGGGCGGGCTCGACGTGGACGCGTTCGACGCGCTCCTTCTTCCCGGCGGCCACGCGCCGGGCATGAAACAGTATCTCGGAAGCGAAGAAGTGCATCGGCTCATCGCGGCGTTTTGGAAAACGGGAAAACCAGTCGCCGCGATTTGTCACGGGGTCCTCCCGCTTGCGCGCGCGAACGTGCTCGCCGGAAAGAAGACGACGTGCTTGCCGAAGTACATGGAGCGGAGCGCGTACCTGCTGACGGCGTGGAAGCTCGGTCGCTACTACCGCACGTACGACGCGTACGTCGAAGACGAGGTGCGCGCGGCGCTGAGCTCCCCCGACGACTTCGTGCGCGGCCCGCGCGTGCTCACGAAGCGCGGCACGCGCGACGACGACTCGCCCGCGATGGTCGTCGAGGACCGCAACTACGTCTCCGCGCGCTGGCCGGGCGACGCGTATCTGTTCGCGAAGCAACTCATCGCGCGAATCTAAGAGGGGCCAGAAACCCCGACAAAAGCCCAAGTTCGGATCCGAACCTTGGCCCCCAGAGCCCAAGTTCGGATCCGAACCTTGGCCCGAATTCTTCCCGCAGCCCGCAGCCCGTAGCCCGCAGCCCCCACTAGCGCGCCATCGTCTCGTCACTGCCGCGCAGCTGAACGAGCACCGCGCGCGCGCGCGCCGCGACGCGATCGCGTAGCGCGCGAAACTCGGGGTCCTTGCGCATCTCGTCGAGGAGCGGGCAGTGGTCCATCCACGCAATGTCGAAGAGCCCGAGATCGACCGCGGTGCGCACGTCGTCGATCGCGTTCTCGCCGACGTACGTTCGAACCTCCGCGCTCAGCTGATTCCAGAAGATCTGCATGCGCGTCGTGATCGTCTTCGAACGCTTGCGCTCGTCCATGCGACTTCGTTCGGCCGCGGGAACGTTTTTGTCGATCACGAAACCCGTGAACGAGCGCACGAGGACCGACGTCGTGTCCGCGCCCTTCACGATTTCGGCGAGGTGTGCCGCTGCGGCGGCGTCGCGTTTCCACATCGTGAAGCGCGTCGCCATCACCCAGTAGAGGTTCGAGCTGTCGGGATCTTGGGGAGGCGCGCCGTAATCGGCGAGGTCCCACTCGCCGAGCATCGCGCGCGAGCGCGCTTGCACGTCGTAACGCAAGTGCGAGAGACGCGGCTCGAGCTGCATCGTGCGATTCGCGGCCTCGATCGCGTCGCGCGGCGCTCCCACTTCGGAGAGCAGCCGCGCGCGGAGCTGGTGCGCGTCGGGAAGAAGCGGCGAGAGCGAGAGCGCGCGCACGACGGACGCCGCGACGCCGGCGGGATCCGTATCGTGGAGCTTCACGAGCGCGAGCGCGAGGTGCGCTTCGGCGAGCTGCGGCGCGATGCGCACCGCTTCTTCCGCGATCTGCTTCGCGGAGTCGTTGTGATCGGCGGGGGTCGCCGTGCCGAACTGACGCGCGAGCGCCGCGGCGTATCCGGCCATGATGAGCGGATCGGAAGGCGCATGCTCGTGCGCCGCGCGAAGAAGCTGGATCGCGCGCTCGTTCGCGGTTCCCCAGAACTTGAGAAACTCGTGGCGCCCGCGGAGATACAAATCGACCGCGATGGGATCGGTGAGCATCGCGGCGCGCGTCGGCGTGCGCACGGCGAGCGCCGCGGCGACCTCGCGCGATGCGTCGTCGCCGATGCGAAACACGTCCGCGCGCGTTCCCTCGAATCGCTTCGCCCAAATCTGAAAACCGTCGTGGACCGAGAACACGCGTGCGCTCACGCGGATTGCGTCCGCCGAAGTGCGCATCGTTCCGTCGACGACGACCTGCACGTCGAGCTCGCGACCGACCTCGCGCGGATCGCTCACGTTCTTGTGTTGCATCACGACGCCGCGCGGACGCACGCGCAGCCCGGGCGTCATCGACAGCGCGTCGATGAGATCGTCGGTGAGACCATCGACGAGGTAATCGTCCTCCGGCGGTCCCGCGTTGCGAAACGGGAGCACGGCGACGGTCTTCTGCGTCGCGTCGTTCTTCGGCAGGATGGACGACGACGTTCGACTCGTTGGTGCGCGCGAGTGGATCGATGACGGGCATCGTCGTGCTCGCGAGCCGCGCGGCGATCTCCGACGCGCGTTGCGGGCGGTCTTCGGGTTTGCGCGCCATGCACTTCTGCACGAGCGTCGCGATCGATTCGGGAATGTCGAATCGAACGAGGCGCGGATCCGGCGGCGGCTGCGTGAGCCTCATCGCGGCGACCGCGAAGACCGAGTCGGCTTCGAACGGCAAACGCCCCGTGAGGAGCTCGTACATCATCGCGCCGAGCGCGTAGATGTCGGCGCGCGCGTCGATGTCGGGCGACGCCTCGACTTGCTCGGGCGCCATGTACGCGGGCGTGCCGAGCGGGATCGCCGTGCGCGACGCGGCGCCCGCGTCGTCCGCGCGCGCGACGCCGAAGTCCGTGATGACGACGCGATCCTTTCCGAGGAGCACGTTGTCCGGCTTCAGATCGCGATGGATCACGCCCGCCGCGTGCGCCGCCTCGAGCCCCGCGCAGATCGCCGCGACGATCTCCACGGCCGCAGCGAGCGGAAGCGGACCTTCGCGCGCGATGCGCGTTGCGAGCGAGTCGCCCTCGATGAGCTCCATCGTCAAGAAGCGCTCGCCCTCGTGCTCGCCGATGATCGAACGTGCGCGCGACGTTCGGGTGCGTCACGCGGCGCGCGAGCTTCACCTCGCGACGAAAGCGCTCGGCGACTCCCGGCGCGTCCGCGATCTCGCGCTTCAGCATCTTCAGCGCGATGACCTCGTCGAGCTCGCGATCCAAAACCTTGTAGACTGCACCCATTCCGCCGACGCCGAGCAAACCCAGAACCTGGTAGCGGTTGCCGATGACCTGCGTCGTGCCGGCGAGCGATGGTGTCGAGTCGTCCGGCGCGTTCACCATCGACGGAACAGCGTAGCGCAAAGACGCAGTCGGCGGCGCCGTCAGAGCTTGGGCGCAGAGCGCACGGTGCTGTCGCCATAGTCGAGCCAGTAGACGCGTTGGTCGTCCGTGACGATCCCTTGCGGAAGCTTCTCGCCGAGGACGGCGTCCACGCTCGCGCCGCCATCGAGTGGCGCGGCGACGATCGTCGTATAGGTCGAGGCGTAGACGTATTGCGAATCGAGCGCGATCTGAAATGGAAACGGTTCGATGACGGTCGAGCTGATCGAGCCTCCGTCCAGCGCATACAAACCGATCGTGCCCGCGTCGCCATTGCCATCGTACTGACCGAGCGCGATCCGATTCGGTCCGACGGCGATGTTGCCGACGACCTGCTGTTGCCCCAGCGTGACGATGGCGCCGCCATCGATGGGCGTTTTCGCGAACGTGTCGTAGTTCACCCAATAGACCGACGTTCCATCGACCGCGATGGACTGCGGATAGTCCTGATTCGTTGCGAGCGTCGTGACGGGGCCGGAGCCGTTCTTCGGCGCTTGATTGATCGACGAGGGATCGACGCCGTTGCCGTTCGACGACCAATACAGATTCACCGCATCGACGGCGAGGTTCGTGATGCTGTTGCCGAACGTCTGATTGGCGTAGACGATCATGGCGCCTGTCGAGCCATCGGACGCGATCGATTCGATCGTGCCGTTCGTATATGGGTAGCTCGCCAGCGTGAAGTAGATCGTCGAGCCATCGATCACGAGCGTGTCCGGTGGTTTGCCGAGCTGCGAGGTCACAGTCTCGACGTTGCCGCCGCTCTTGAGGACGCGATAGATACCCGCGCCGGCGCCCCAATACACGTACGAAGAATCGACTGCGATCGCGAACGCCGACACCACCGCGGGGCTCGTCGCGAGAATCGTCGAAGCACACGCCCCGACGGCGCACGCGCTACCGAGACAATCGCGACCGCAACTGCCGCAATTCTGCGAGCTCGTTTGGAGGTCGACGCAGACGCCGCTGCAGATCGTCTTGCCCGCGCCGCACTGCGAGCCGCACGTCCCCCCGGCGCATGTTGGAATCGAGCCATCGGGTGCGGTGCACACGTGACCGCACGCGCCGCAGTTGGCCGGATCGGTTTGCGTGCTCGCGTCGCACGACGCAACGGTCACGTCGTCGATGTCGCCGTCGACGCTAGCGTCCGCGACGCCGCCCTCCGCAACGTCATCGCCCGTGAGCGGAAGATTGCCGCACGCAATCATCATGACCGCAAACGCCACCACCCCGCGCATGGATGAAGCTTCGATCAGAACGGCGGCTGTCCGCCTTTTGCGATGCACTTTTGCGCGAGCGTCGCGGCCGGACGGCGCGCGCCAGCTTGGTACGCTTGGCGCGCCATGCGGCACTCTGGTGGCTCGTTCGGGTTCGGCTGCGGCGCCGTGTAGGTCGGCTGCGTCGCCGTGTAAGTCGGTTGCGTTGCCGTGTACGTGGGTTGCGTCGCCGTCGGTTGCGTCACCGTGTATGTCGGCTGCGTCGTCGTGGTGGTGGGGACTGCAGCTTTGTGGACGATCGACTGCGCCGGACCCACGAGCGATTGCGTGTTCTTCGCGGAGCCGAGCGCGAGCGGCTCGATGCTCGACGTCTCCGTCGGCGTGGTCGTCGCGGCGGTTGTGGTGTTCGTCGCGGTTTGCGCGGTGCTCGCGACTTTGCTCGTGTCGGTCGTCGTCGGTCCCGTCGACGCGGTCTTGCCGAAGACCCCTTGCGAGTAAGCGAACGCCGCGCCGCCGCCGCCGAGCACGACGAGCCCGAGAAGAACGAGCGCGATCGCAAGCCCGCCGCCGCCTTTCTTCTCTTGCGTCACCGGCGGAGGCGTCGCCATCTGTGGGAAGGGTTGCGGCGTGTACGCGTGGTTGCTTCCCGTCGGGTAGTAGGCGCCACCTTGCGGTTGCGGTTGCGAGATCGCCTGCTGCGGGCCGGTGGGATACGGCGGGAGCGGAGCGCCGATCGGCGCGCCCGGTTGCGTGTGTCCTTGCACGTACGCGGAGGGCGGAGCGGCAGCGGCCATCGCGCCTGCATCCGCAGAGGAGAACGCAGCGAAGAACTCCGTCACCGTCGGGAAGCGACGATTCGGATCCTTCTCGAGCGCGCGCAGGATCGCGCTCTTCATCGCGGGAGGAATGCGCGAGCTCGTCGGAAACGTTTCGAGCGGGCGCGGCTGCGCGGTCATGTGCGCGGTCGCCCACTCCCACGCGGTGTTTCCGTTGAACGGCAAACCGCCCGTGAGCATTTCGTACGCCATCACCGCGAGCGAATAGATGTCGCTGCGCCGATCGACGGGTTTGCCCGTGAACTGCTCGGGGCTCATGTACGGCGGCGTGCCGAGCACCATGCCTTGTTGCGTGAGCTTCTGCTCGCGCTCGTCGACCTCGCTCGATCGTTTCGCGATGCCGAAGTCGAGCACCTCGACCCAATCGTGTTGGCCGGCTTTGTCGCAGAGGACGATGTTGTCCGGCTTCAAATCGCGGTGAACGATGCCGAGCCCGTGCGCCTCTTCGAGCGAGCCGCACACCTGCTTCAAGATGTTCGTCACGCGCGGCGGATCCATCGGGCCCGTCGTCTCGAGCAAACCCGCGACGCTCTTTCCCTCGACGAACTCCATCACGATGTAGAGCGTGCCGTCGTCCATCTTGCCGAAGTCGAAGACTTGGATCGTGTTCGGGTGTTGAAGCCCGGCGACCGTGCCGACTTCGCGCTCGAAGCGCGCGAGGATTTGCGGATCGTGCGAGAGGTGCTCGTGCAGCGTCTTGATCGCGACTTTGCGGATCGTGTTTCCGAGCTTCTGCTCGCCTTGGTAGACGCAGCCCATCCCGCCCTCGCCGAGGACGCGAACGATCTTGTACTTCCCGCCTATCTCCAGCCCGACGAGCCTGTCGGGTCCCACCGTCTGATCGTCGCTCATGTAAGCACCAAGGTTATCTCGTTGGACGGTCGAGAGCACCTTGCGATCCACTCTTACTCACCAACCTCAGCCGATTTTCGACCTCGCGGCCGAGTCCGGGGACCTGATCGGGAATGCTGAAATTCCGCTGTGCGTGCGTTTGGGGGCCGATGAAATCCTTCGCGGGATTGCACGCGACCTCGGTTTGTAGCGGCGAAAACGTGTACGGCGTGTAGTCGGGTGTGCTCGTGAATGCGTCGAACGGGATGGCCGCGTTCGCGACGCTCTCGCTCTGGTAGGGCTTGCCGAAAATGTGCGCGAGCATCTTGTGAATCGCCGCCGTGCCGATTTTCGTGTGGCTCACGTAGCCGCGGCGCACCCACGGCGAGATCATGAAGAGCGGCGTGCGATGTGCGTCCACGTGATCTTCGCCCGTCTGCGGATCGTCCTCGGTGACGATCAAGAGCATGTTGGGCCAGAACGGCGAGTGCGAGAGCGCGTCTGCGATCATCCCGGTCGCGACGTCGTTCACGGCGATCATCGTCTCGACGGTGGGCGCGCCAGGATCGTCACCTTGCGTGTGATCGTTCGGCAAGACGACGTACGTGAGCAATTTCAAATGGCAGAGCGCGCGCGCGCGCGCCGCGATGTAACAAGCCTTCTCGGTGTCGGGAACCGTTTGGGTGTAGACGAGCCCCGGATATTTCGGATCGAAGCTCTGCGCTCCGATGCCGACGACCTCGCCCATGTCTTGATAAGGAATCGCGTTGCGATCGGCCCAGATGAAGAGCGAGCCCTCGGCGGGTGCGCCGTACGTCGGCTCGAGCCCCACTTTGGGCAATCGCACGTTGCGTCCCCACGTCGGGCTCCAGACGCGCTCGATGTAGTCGGTGCTGCGGCCATACGTGGTCCAGATGTGGCCTTGGAGCGATTGCTCTGCGTCGATGCCGTAGTGATCGAAATTCGAAAACTGTTTGGCGAGAGCGCGCGCATTCGCCCAGAGCTCGTCCATGCGTCCCGGCGAGAGAACGTTTTGCGGATCGCCGTCGACGCCGGGCAAATCGCCGAACATGGAGTCGAACGTCTTGTTCTCGCGAACGACGTAGACGACGTACTGAATGCTCGGGCTCGGGCCTTCCGTGTTGGAGACGGGAACGGGAAAGTCCGTGACGTTCAATGGACACGTGACCGTGGGAAAACCGGTTGCGGGCGACGTCTGTCGCGACGCGACGACGGTGGTCGCGTACGTGTCGAGATCGCTCGGCGTCGGCGGCGAGACGAGCGCGACGGATCCTTTCGTGAGATCGGGCGTGTTGAGCGAGCCCGTCGCGGGGCCGGTGCCATGGCCCTTCGCGGTCGCGACGACGAGCGTTCCATCGGCGCGGAGGCGGAGCGCGGTTGGCCACCACGAAGTCGGAATGCGTCCGAGCGGCGCGAGCGGCGCGTTCTGCGAAGACGCGTTGTACGCGTAGACGTCGATCGCGTTGATCCCCGAGAGCGTCGCGTAGACGCGCGAGAGCGTCGCGTCGTACGCGAGCACGCCGGGCTGCGCGCCCGTGAGCCCGTCGCTCTTCATCGAGAGCGTCTGCACGTTGTTGCCGCCCGCGTCGAACACGGAGATCGTGTCGTCGTCGCTGTTGGCGACCATCACGTGGCTCGGGGTGATGACGATCCCTTCCGGATTTTTTCCGGTGGGGTACGCCCCGGTGATCGCCTTTTGCGAAATGTCGAATCGCAGGAGCTGGCGCGTGTCGTACGTGCTGATCCAGTACGTGTTTTGCGCCGTGTCGTTCGGATCGGGAAACACGCCGAAGAGCTCGTGCGAAGGCGAGATGTCGATCGTCTGCCACGTCTTTGCGCCGAGATCGACGAGCCGCACTTGCGATTCGCCCGTCGCGGGTGCGACGACCATCACGTTCGGATCGGCGGTCGTCGCGATGCCGCCCGCGTACCAACGACTCGGCGCGCCCGACGCGCTCGCCGGCCCGAGGTCGACGTCTTTCGCGTCGTCGCGCGCGAGCGCGCCCGATTGCAAATCGATCGTGAACGCGAAGATCTTCCCATTGGCCGCGCCGGACACGTACACCTCATTGGGCGCAACGAAAGCGAGGCCATAGTCGAGCTCTTCGGGCGCCGCGAATCGCACGTCCGAGACGAGCGCCGGCGCGTCTTGCGCGAGCAAATCGAGATCGACCGCGTAGAGCGCGTTGTCGGAGACGCCCGCGTCGACGAGCACCGCGAAGCGCGTTCCCGGAATCAGAATTTCATCGACGAGAAACGAGCTCGTGACGTCGGAGCCGTGAATGATTTGATCGTGTCCGGCGGGCTGGATGAAATGTCCGTCGGGCAAATGCCAGCGACCGGGGACGTTCGGGTCGAGCCCGATCGTGGCGAGCGCGTCGCCCGTCGGCGCGTTCGACTTGCACTTGCCGTTCACGACGTCGGGCACCGTGACGCCGTCGAACCCCGCGCACTCGGCGTGCGACATCGCATCCCAAGGTTGCATCGCCGGGCACTGATACGGCTTCGCCGGTTCGCTGCACGTGCACTGGAACTCGCACGATTCGAAGTCGGGACAATTCAACGCGTCGACGTATCCCTGCGGCGTGCTGAAATCCGCGCACGGCGACGGCGGTCCGGGAAATTGGTTCGGGTCGGTCTCCGGACACGCGACGAGCACGAGAGGCGCGAGCAGAAGAAGCAAGCGGTGTCGCATGGGGCCGCGAGAGGCTACCGCAAGTTGCGTTGCGTGAGGTTTTCAATCACAGATCCACGCATGCGGTGGGTCGCTCTCTTGTGCGTCGTTGCGAGCTGTGGTGGGAAGATGATTCCCGCAGACGCGACGGCGACCTTGAGCGGCACGGTGACGCTTCGCGAGGGCGATTGCTTTCCCCCGACGTCGCCCGACACGTGCCACGTCAGCACGCCGTCGCGAACGGTCTACTTGTTTCCGATCCAGCGCGTCACCGGAGACGACATCATCCCATCCACGATCGACGTCGCGCCCGTCGCACGAACGCAGTCCGACGATCACGGGCGATACTCGATGAGCGCGCCTCCCGGGCGCTGGTCGGTCTTCGTCGAGGACCTCGGTCACGTGTACGGCGAGGGGTACGAAAGCAATACCGGCGAGATCGACGCCGTCGAGCTCAGCGAGGGGGTCGTCACGAATTTCGACATCCTGATCAATCACGCGACGGAGTAATGAGCGTTCGATGAAGCTCGGGATCTCACTCGCGTGCGCGGCGCTCGCATGCGGCAACGCGACCGTCACGCCAACTGACGGCGGCACGGATGCGATGACCCTCCTCGAGACGTCCACGAACGATGTCGCGGTGGTCACCGACGCATCCGTCCCGCATCTCACGATCGATCTTCAAAGCACGTCGGTCTCGGGCATTTCGTCCGGTGGATTCATGGCGGTGCAGTTCCACGTCGCGTTCTCTTCGATCATGAAGGGCGCGGCGATCTTCGCGGGCGGTCCTTACATGTGCTCGAACGGATCGCTCACCACCGCGACGACGACTTGCGAGCAAGGCGCGCCCGCGGTCGACGTTCCGTCGCTCGTCGCGACGACGAAGCAATTCTCGTCGAGCGGCGCCATCGACGATTGGAATGGCCTCGCGTCTCAGCGCGTCTTTCTCTTCGGCGGCGCCGACGACACCATCGTCAAACCGGCCGTCGTCGACGCGACGAACGCGTACTACGCGTCGTTCGTTCCGAGCAGCTCGATTCAATACGTGAGCAAGCGCGCGGGCACCTCGCACACGTGGCCGACGCTCACGTACGGAAATCCGTGCGACGTCATCAGCTCGCCGTTCATCGGTCAGTGCAACTTCGACGGTGCGGGCCAAGCGCTCGCGCAGATTTACGGAGCGCTCGCGCCCGCCGCGACTCAGGCGACGGGCCAGCTCGTCGCGATCGCGCAGAGCGCGTTCGTCGCGAACCCGGCGAGCCACAGCCTCGGCGACACGGCGTACGCGTACGTTCCCGCGTCGTGCGCGGGCGGAGAAGCGTGTAAAGTACACGTAGCCTTCCACGGGTGCTTGCAGAGCGTCGACTTCGTGAACGACGCGTTCTCGGTGCACTCGGGCTTGAACGAGTGGGCCGACACGAACCACATCGTCGTGCTCTATCCGCAAGCAACCAAATCGGGCTCGAACCCGGAAGGCTGCTGGGATTTCTGGGGCTACGACAGCCCCGACTTCGCGAAGAAGACCGCGCCGCAAATGGCGATGGTGCGCGCGATGATCGACTCGCTCGGCAAGTGATCGACTTACGGCTTCTGAACGTGCAGCGGCGGGAGCGCGTGGAGCGCTTCCCACACTTGCCGATCCAAACCGGGTTGATCATCGGGCTCGCTGAAGTCCCAGTGCTCCGCGGTGTTCGCGCCCGCCGTGCCCTTCGGGTTGCACGTGAGGTCGCTCCACTTGCGCGGCACGTACGTGAACGGCGTGTAGTCGGGCGTCGACGTGAACATGTCGAGCGGCAAGGGCGAGTTCGCGATCGTGTCGCTGCGATACGATTTTCCGAAAATGTCCGAGATGAGCTTGTGAATCGACGACAGGTGATAGTGCGCGTGGCTCACGTAATTGCGTTTGATCCACGGTGACGCGAAGAGCGCGATCGAGCGGTGGACGTCGACGTGATCGCCGCCTTCGCTCGGGTCGTCCTCGACGACGATGACCAGGCTGTCTTGCCAGAACGGCGAGTGCGAGAGGCCGTCGATGAACATGCCCGTGGCCTCGTCGTTCGTCGCGATGTACAGCGCAGGATTCGGGAAGCCGGCGGCGAGTCCGTGTGTGTGATCGTTCGGCAGCCACATGTACGTGAACTGCGATGGGTCGCACGTCGCGCGCAAGCGCGCGGCCGCGTAACACGCGCCGAGCGTGTCGGGGACGGTTCCGTCGCTCGTGCCGCCGGGCCAATGGATGTCGCGCGTGATCGCGAGCCCGCCGACGAACTCGCCCATGTTCTGGACGGTGACGCCGTTGTTGCTCAAGAACTCGAAGACGTTTCCTTCGAGCGGCGTCGTCTCTTCGCCGACGCCCGGTTGATACGTGACCGCGAACTCGCCGCGGCCCCAAATGTTCACCCAGCGGCGCTCGGCGTAATCGGTGCTTCGCCCGAACACCGTCCACGTGTGGCCCTGGATCGATTGCTCCGCGTCGATGTAATAATTGTCCATCTGTCCGAACTGCGACGCGATCGCAAACGCGTTTGGATAGACGTCGCTCATGTTGCCGGGCGCGAGCACCAAGTCGGCTTCGCCGTCGACGCCGGGTTGCGCGCCCATGATGTAGTCGAACGTCTTGTTCTCGCGGACGATGAAGAAGACGTGTTTGATCTTCGAGCTCGCGCCATCTTCGGGTTTCGCCGGCACGGGGAAGTCGTAGGGCGCGCCGCTGCATTGCACGGTCGGATATCCGTCGAGCGTCTGGACGCCGTTCTGCGCCGCGACCGATTGCGTGTAGTTTGCAAGTGCTCCTGCGTCGGGCGGCGTGATCGCGGCGATGCTTCCCGCGAGCTGGTTCGCTTCGTTCGCGACGCCGACTTGGTAGAACTTCGCGTCGAGACCGATTCCGTGGCCGCGGCCCGTGAGCGTGAAGATGGTTCCGTCGGTTTGGTCGACGCTCACCGCGCTCGGCCACCAGCTCGTCGGGATTTGTCCGGCGGGCGTGATCGTCGGCGGAGCTTGTCCCATGTCGACGTCGAAGACCGCGAGCGCGTTGTCGCCGGCGAGCGTGACGTACAAACGCGAGAGCGTCTGATCCCACGCGAGCGCCGAAGGGCTCGGTCCGTTGATCGGCGCGACCTTCGTTTCGGAAGCGAGCTGTCCCGTCGTTCGATCGATGAGCGAGATCGTGTCGGAGAGCGCGTTTGCGATGGCCATGTACTTCGCGTCGATGAAGACGAGCTCCTCGGGCGCCTTCCCCGCCGCGAGCACGTTCACGGATTTTCCGGCGACGTCGATTTGAAGGAGCTTCATCTTCGACGTGTCGTTGAAGTCGATCGCGCCGGTCCACATCGTCGCGTATGCGGTGTTGCCGGTCGCGTCGTAGGGATCGAAGTGGAGCGCGTAGAGATCTTTTCCGCCCGCATCGAGCGTGCCGAGCTGCTGGCCGTACGTCGCGTCGTCCACGCTGATGACGAAGATGGGCGAGTCCGTCGACTGACCGACGAGCATCGTCTTGCCGTTCGGCGAGATGTCGATTCCGGATGGAAGCGTGTTCGGCGGGAGCGCGATGTTCTTCGCGGCGTCCGCCGTGATGGCGCCCGTCGTGTCGTCGAAGTCGAACGCGACGATGCTGGCCGTGCCGCTGTCGCTCGATGCGAAGAGGAGCTTGTGCGCGGGCAAATACGCGAGGCCGAAGTTGACGCCTTTGGGCGGCGGATACGCGATGCGCGCGACCTGCGCGGTTTGCGGGTTCGTCTTGAGCAGCGCGCTGTCGATGATTCGAATCGATTGCGTGTGATAGCCGGTGTCGTTGATCGCGATGAAGCGCGTGCCGGGAATCCACATTTGCGCGGCGGGGAACCCACCGTCCGTTTCGAACACGAGCTCGCTTCCCGCGGCTTGAAGACGCCGCCCGTCGGGAAGAACGATGGGCGTCGTCGTGATGTCCGCCTTCGCGAGCGCCGATCCGGTCGGGTCCGTCGCGACGCATTTTCCGGCGACGACCGCGGGATACGTTTTCCCGTCGAACGATCCGCACGCGGTGGGGTCGTGCGGGACTTGCGACCAATCGGCGAGCGCGGGGCACACCCACGGCGTCGTCGCTTCGGTGCATCCCGCGTTGCAGTCGAGCGCGCACGCGCGGTTGTCCGCGATGCCGAGGACGAAGTCGTTGGGATCTTCCGGCGTCGGCGGCGGCGTAGGCGTGGAGCTGCACGCCATCACCACGCAAGTCGCAGAAAGCGAAACGATGAAACTCCTCATAGCTTCCCTCCGTCCCCTGATGGAATGGGCGATGCGATGGGCGGCCACGGGAGCGCCCACCGTTGATTCGTCGTGCGGTCGACGAGCTCGAGCTTGTCGCCGCGAGTCGTCGCCGGAAAAAAGACGCCGATGCGCGTCCGCAACTTTTGGATCATGCGGATGCCGCCGTCTTCGTCGGGCACGGCCATGCCGGGAAAATCGAAGCGCGCGCGATCGACGAGCACGCCGTGATCGGTGAGCTCGATCGCGAACCGCCCCATCGCGCGCGGCGTCGTCATCGGCTGCGGCATCTCCACTTTGCGCACGGCGACGAGATACACGTCGCCGGAGTCCCATCGCAGATCGAAGACCCACTGCGTCTTCTCGGTGAGCGGCGGCGGATCGCTCATCGCGCTCCTCACGACGCGCGCTTCGTGACCCTGCGCGAGCGCGATCGCAGGTGCGAGCGGGAGCACCAAGAGGAACAGCGCGCGACGCATCGCCTAGAAGGTAGCATCTTGCGCGATGCTGATGGATCCGCCGAAGACCGAACGTGCGCTCCTGGAGCGCGCGCGCGCCCTCTCCGGTGTGCGCGTCGCGGATCTCGCCGCGCGCGAGGCGTTCGCGATCGACGGCGACGCGGTGCGCACGAAAGGAAAATCGGCGAGCTCGTCGAGCGCGCGCTCGGCGCGACGGGTATGGGCGCCGAAATGGATTTCCCGACCTCGGCATCGAGCTCAAGACGGTGCCGCTCGAAAATGGAAAACCCGCGGAGTCGACGTTCGTGTGCGCGCTTCCGCTGATGAACGTGGAGCGCGCCGAGTGGAGCACGTCGTGGGTGCGCAAGAAATTGTCGCGTGTCTTGTGGGTTCCCGTGCACGAGCGCGATCGCATCGGCGACGCCGTGATCTGGTCGCCGACGGCGGAGCAAGAACGCGAGCTCAAGGACGACTTCGATGAAATCATCGGACGCATCGCGATCGGCGACATCGAAGATCTCTCGGCGCACGTCGGGACGCATCTTCAACTGCGGCCCAAGGCTGCGACCGGAAGCGTCCGCACGAGCGCGCCCGCGCGAGATGGCGAGGTCGTCTCGACCGTGCCGCGCGGTTTTTATTTACGCGCGAAGTTCGTCGGCGCCGTTCTATGCTCCTGAAGTCCGATGGGGCAGGACGAAAAGCGGAAAACTCTCGGTCCGATGGAGGTCGCGCGGACGCTCCGTTCGCGGCTCACCGCGGAGGTCCGTCGTCGAACGCAGCTCGCGGCGGAGGAATCGGCCCCGAACACGGCGAAGAAGTCGGGCTCTCGCCTCGCGGTCGCGACGACGCAACCGCCGCCGCCACAGGGCGCCGATGAACCGGGACCGCGCTACGTCTTCATGAACGAGATCGGACGCGGCGGGATGGGGCGCGTCGACGAGGTGTTCGACAACTTGCTCGGTCGGAGCATCGCGCAGAAGAGCGCGCTCGTGGAGGGTGGTGAGGCGTACGCGACGATGCTCGTCAGCGAAGCGCAAACGTCCGCGCAGCTCGAGCACCCGTCGATCGTTCCCGTGCACGACATCGGCGTGTCCGACAACGGGACGCCGTACTACACGATGCGCCGCGTGCGCGGCCGCATGCTCTACGACGTGCTGCGCGACATCGACAAGCCCGCATCGCGCGCGCAGCTCCTCGCGATCTTGCGGCAGGTGTGTCTCGCGGTCGACTACGCGCACCGCCGCGGCGTCGTTCACCGCGACTTGAAACCGGAGAACGTGATCGTCGGCGAGTTCGGCGAGGTCTACGTGCTCGACTGGGGCATCGCCGAGCTCCTCGAAGGCAGCCACGTGAAGCGCACGCTGAAGGACAAGTTCAGCGCGGGAAGCCCGGGCTACATGGCGCCGGAGCAAATCACGGGCGGCCGCGTCGACGCGCGCACCGACGTCTTCGCGCTCGGGGTGATGCTCTACGAGTCGCTCTCCGGTCTGCGATTGTTCGACGACGAAGATCACGCGAGCCTCGTGTCGCGCGCGTCGGGAGAATTTCATCCCGCGAACCGCGTGCCGCCGGGCGCGCTCGGGTCGAGCCACCTCGAAGCGCTCGTGCGAGGCTGCATCGAAGTGTCCGCCGACCTGCGACCGGGCTCGGCGCGATTCATCGCCGACGCGATCGACGAGCACCTCGACGGCGAGCGCGCGCGCGCCGAACGCGAACGCGAGGCCGATGCGCTCGTGCTCGAGGGCAACGCGATCTACGAGGCGTACCTCGCGCTCGAAGCGGAGAGCCACGCGCTCGCCGAAGACGCCGAAGAAGAGCTCGCGAAGATTTCGGCGTGGCGCGGCGTCGGCGCGAAGCAAAGCGCGTGGGAGAAACAAGTCGAAGCGCGTCGCATCGCGTCGGAGGCCGCGCGGACGCTGGCGCGCGCGGAGACCGCATTCTTGCGCGCCGTGGGCCGCGTCGAAGATCACGAGGACGCGCGCATCGGTCTTGCGCGATTGCACTTCCGTCAGTTCGAAGACGCAGAGCGAAGCGGCGACGGCGAGCGCATGGCGCTGCACCTCGATCACGCTCGCACGTACGACGACGGTCCGCTCGCGCTCGAGCTCGCGAACATGGGCGAGCTCGTCGTGTCCTGCGACGAAAAGACGACGATCGATGTCGCCCGCTACGTGAGGCGCGGCATCCTGCTCGAGCTCGGTGCGCCTGTTCCGCTTCGCTCGGGCGAAGTGACGCGGCTCGAGGTCGGCTCGTGGGTGGTGACGGCGACTCGTGATGGTCGTGTCGTGCGCGCGCCCGTCGCGGTGGGCCGCGCCAAGCGTCACGAGCTCGGGCTCGAGTGGAAGGACGTGCCCGAAGGAATGGTCCTCGTTCCCGGCGGGCCCTTTCTCGCGCCGGACTCGACACGGCTCGCGCGCATGAAACCGTTCACTCTCCCCGATTTCGCGATCTCCGTGTTTCCCGTCACGATGCGCGAGTACGCGGAATTTCTCGACACGCTCACGCCCGAAGAACAAAGCCGGCGCGTGCCGCAGATTCGCGGCGAGCAAACGCGATGGCTCGAACGATCTAAAGGCGCGTGGCGCGTGAACGAGCTCCTCGTCGAAGGCGAAGCGCGTCGCCGCGTCGCTCCCGACAAGTGGCTCGACTTGCCCGTCCTCGACGTGAGCTGGTTCGACGCGCTCGCCTATGCGTCGTGGCTCTCGACGAAGACAGGGCGCGCGTATCGTCTGCCGACTTCGCTCGAATGGGACAAAGCCGCGCGCGGCGCAGACGGCCGACCGTTCCCGATGGCGGTTCGCTTCGACGCGTCGTTTGCCAAGCTGCGCGAGTCACGACCCGAAGCGAGTCAACCCGAGCCCGTCGGCGCGTTTCCTCTCGACGCTTCGCCCTACGGCGTGCGCGATCTCGCGGGCGGCGTTCAAGATTGGACGTCGACGATCGTCGACGGCGGGGCCGCACCCGGTCTCCGCGACGAGAGCGTGCCCGAAAGCCAAGCGCGCCAGGCGACGATTCGTGGCGGCTCGTGGACGTTCGTGCACCTCGAGCCGCTCATCGGTCGCGGCTCGTATCGGCTCGTCGATCGTGCGGGTTGGGTGGGCTTTCGTCTCGCGCTCGACGTGCCCTCGGCGAGCTCGTCGCTCGTCGTGACGCCCATGAAGCGCTGAGGTACGCTCCGCGTCCCGCTCGCCGTAGTTCCGAGGGGAGCGCAACCGTTATTGCGAAGGAGGAACTCACATGCCCGATATCATCATCGTAGAGCTTCAAGCGATCGCCGGTGGACTTCAACTCGCGAAGAGGACGCTCGACGACGTGCTCGCGCGCGTCACGATCAACCCGGACCGATCCAAGACCCCGCAGCACAGGCGGCGCTCAACTCGATCATCGCGACGTCTCAAATCATCACCACCGAAGCGCAGCAGATCAAAGCGGGCGGCCCCGGTGGTCCCGCGTCCACCATCGAAGTGAAGAAGGACGTCGAGTACCTCGACGCGGGCGCGCGCGCGCGCATCGCGGAAGAAGCGCTCGGCATCAAGCTCGCTACGTACAAGTACAAGACCGGAAGCGATCGCGAGCACCTCGGGTTCATCCTCGAGGATTCGCCGAACGTGCCTGCCGCGGACATGACGAGCAAGCAAGTCGACCTCTACGCGTACACGAGCATGGTGCTCGCGACGGTGCAGGAGCAAGAGAAGAAATCGCGGCGCTCGAGGCCGAGGTCGCGCGTCTCAAGAAGTAGCTGCTCCGAAGCTCGCGTCGTCACCGCCGAGCGCGCGCCACAAGTCGCGTAGCTCGGCGGGGACGGGCGCGCGCACGTCGACGATGTCGGCAACGCGCACGTGCGCGCAGTGAAGAGCGATGCGCTCGAACGCGAGCACTTTGCCCGACGGAAGAACGAGCGTGCGCGCCGCGCCGTAGTCGCGATCGCCGATGAGCGGCGCGCCGGCGTGTGACGCGTGGACGCGGATTTGGTGCGTGCGTCCGGTGACGGGCCAGGCGGCGAGAAGCGCGGCGTGCGACGCGGTCGCCACCACGCGATAACGCGTCGTCGCGGGGACCGAGTCACGACCGAACGCGGCGCGCTTCTTCGGGTCGCGCGCGCGGCCGATGGGTGCGTTCCATTCGCCTTCGCTGGGGCTCGGGTATCTTCGACGCGATCGCGACGTAACGGCGGAAATATCGCTGCGAAATGCGTGCATTCTGCAACGATTCGCGTGCCGCGTCCGTCTTCGTGAAGACGACGACGCCGCTCACGCCGCGGTCGAGTCGCGACGTCGCGTGGAGCGCGCTCGGCGCGACGTTCGCTGCGCGCGCCGCGAGATGAAGGAGCGACCCGCTCGCGTCGTGCTCGTCGGGGATCGTCGCGATGCCGGCGGGCTTGTCGACGGCGAGGATTCCATCCGTGTCGAGCAGGACACGCACGCTCGCCGTGACGGCGCGCTCTCCGGCGATGCGCACCTCGTCGCCGACGGCCACCGCGTCGCCATGCTTCGCGCGACGTCGGCCGATGAACACGCGACCTTCGCCGAGCGCGCGCTCGTCGCCGCCGGCGCGCTCGACGATCGCTTCTACGCGCGTGCCGTCGCCGTCGCGAACGATCCACACGCGCTCACTCATGCGGACGAACGCGTTCGATCGTTCCGTGGTCGCCGTCGAGCCGGACGACGTCGCCCGTGCGAAGAAGCCGCGTCACGCCTGGAACGTTCACGACGCTCGGCACGCCGAACTCGCGCGCGACGATCGCCGCGTGCGAGAGCGCGCCGCCGAGCTCGGTGATGATTCCCGCCGCGAGCAAGAAGAGCGGAGTCCACCCGACGTCGGTCGTGCGCACGACGAGGATCTCCCCCGGCTCGAATGCGCTCATGTCGGCGTTTCGCAAGACGCGCACCTTCGCTTCGATCGCTCCGCTCGACGCGGGAGTCCCGCGAAGCACTTCGCCGCCGAGCGGCGGAGCTTGCACGAGGGTCGGCGCGCCGACGAACGTGATGGGCGGATCGGGGCGCGCGAGATCGCGCGCGTGCTCCGCGCGGCGAAGGCGCACGAGCGGTGCGAGATCGGTTCGCGCGTTGCGCATCGCTTGGACGATTTCGTCGACGGTCAGGAAGAACACGGATGGAACGATCGAGCCGCTCCGCGCGAGCGCGCGTTCGTCCTCTTGAATTTCGGGCGTGAGGCGGAGCAAGCGTCTTTGCGCGTCGAGGAGCACTTCGCGAATGAGACCGAGCACGCGCGTCACCCACGCCGCGCATTCGCTCGCGCATGCGCGCGGCCTTTTGCGATCGCGCGACGAGGTGGCGGAGCGCGGTTTGCTCGACGATGTTCATCCCTTCGAGCACGCGTTGCATCTCGGCGTCGGCCGCGACGCGCGCTTGCTCGAGCGCCTTGTGCGAGTCGCGCGCTTCGCCGCGGAGGGCGACGCGCAGCATCGTGAGCACGGGGCGCGGATCTTCCTTCCATCGCGGAGTGGAGAGCTCCGGCTCGCGCACCGCGCGATCGCCGTAGAGATCGAGGAAGCTCGCGAGGGCGCGCCTCGTTGCGCCGTCCGGAATCGCGTCGAGCCCCGTCGTCGTCTCGCGCTCGATCGCGGCGCGCGCCTCGGGCTCGTCGTGTGCGATCACCGCGACGCGCATCAACCCGATCGCGGGGCGCGCGCTCTCGAGATCGCGAATGCCCGCCGTCAGCGCTTGCGCGAGCCTGTCGGCGTCGATCGGCGACACGCGCGCGAGGAGCGTTTTCAGCGCGACGTGCGCGCCGAGCGAGCTCGACGCACACGTGAGCATCACGGTGCCGGTGCGTTCGAGCATCTCTTGTGCGCCTTCGATCGTGCGAGCGAGCGCTTCGTCCGGCAGGATCGCGAGATCGAGCGCATGGTGGAGCTTGATCGCGCGCTCCGCCCACTCCTCGAACTTGCGAACGTCTTCGTCGAGCTTGAGTTGTTGCTGGACGAGCCGCGTCGCCGTCAGCGGCAAGCGCGCGTAGAAACCCTTGTGCGACACGTCGAGCACTTGCGCCGCCACTTCGTCTGCGCCCGATCCGCCGCCGAGCTCGACGAGCGTGCGCGGATCGAGCCACGGCACTTGCGCCGCGATGCGCATGAACTCGCTCAAGTTGAGATAGAAGCGACCATGCACGTTCCCGACGAGTCGCGCGCTCTTCGGAACGCGACAGCCGAGCGTCGCGAACGCGCGCCGAAATCCCGCTTCGCTGAACGCGCCGGCGATCGACCACGTCATCGGCGTGGCGACGCCGGGCAGCGCCTCGCCGACGTTCACCGAGCTCCACACGGTGTGCGCGTCGCCGCCTTCGGGAAATCCGGTTTGTCCGGTCGCGGGGCGCGCCTGGACGACCCACGTACGCGATCTCGTCGCACGCGAACTCGACGTCCTACGGCACGTCTTGGATCTTCTCGAGCCGCGCCGCGATCTCCGCGAGGTCGCGGATGCGCGCTTCGCTCGAGCGCGGGCTGCGCGCCGTTCGTCACTTTGGAGTTCGTGAGGACGTCGGAGGCGACGCGCAGCGCGGAAGTCTTGTCCGCGACGAACGACTCGATGACGCGTCCTTTCGCGTCGAGGCGAAGCATGTCCGGCGTGCTCGTGCCATCGACGACCGGCGCGCCGAGCCCGAGCCCGACGTTCACGACGCGTTCGCGTGCGCGCCCCGGCCTGTCGCGCATCTGCGTGAACATCACGCCCGCCGCCTCCGCGCGCACCATTCGCTGCAGCACGACGGCCATCCCGAAATCGCGTACGCCATGCGCGGCGAGATAATTGAGCGCGCGCCCCGACGCGATCGACGCCCACACTTCGCGGATCGCGGTCGCGATGGCGTCGTCGCCGAACACGGCGAGCTTCGTCTCCGCGAGCCCGGCCATCGACAAGAGCGGATCCGTCCTCGCACGTCGCGCTCGATCGCACCGCGAATCCCCATGGCGAACGCGGCGCTTCCGCGCGCCAGAGCTCGTCGAGCTCGACCGCGAGACCGCGCGGGAGATTCGTTGCGAGGAGCGCTTCACGCGCTTCGGCTGCGCGCTCGTGCGCGAAGCGTCCGCCCGCGGCGCGGAGCAGCTGCTTCGGATCGCAGCCCGGCGGTAGATCGCGGAGCGCCGCGGTGAACGCGTCCGTCCCGATCACCCATGCGTCGGGGACGGCGAACCCTTCTTCACGAGCCACGCGAGCCGCGACGCCTTTCCGCCGACGACCTTCGGCTCATCCGCGCCGCGCTTCTTCGCAATCGACGCGAGCGGGACGAGCCAAGTCACGCGCACGCGAGTAGCACGATTTCGATCGTTCCTGGTAGGTTCGACTGGATGGCCGACGAGCGCATGACGACCATCCGTCTGCCGCTTCAGATCGGCACTTCGTCTTTGTGGAGCGTCGCGCGAAGCTCCGTATTTTTTCCGGGCCTCGTGCTCGTGGGGCTCGGCGTCTACACGATCATCGAGCTGATCGATTGGGACAAGCTCGGTTGGGGGATCGGCGGAGCAATCATCGTCACCGGCGGCGCGCTCGTCTACTACGCGTACCGCCACATGCGCCTCGCGCTCGACGAGCGACCGAGCGACGTCTTGCTCGACGAGCAGGGGCTTCGCGTCGAGGGCGGTCCGCGCGATGGTCTCTCGATCGCGTGGACCGAGCTCGACGTGGAGAAATGCGCCGTCGAAAACGGAGTCGACGAGCGCTTCGTCCTCTGGCGCGTCTTCGCGAAATGTTCCGCTCCTCGCGCTGAGCGTCGCCGCCGAGGAAGGCATCCTGATCGACTTCACCGAGAAGACGCCGATCAAGCGCCTCTATGTCGCGCGCCGCGGAGACGGCGAGCGCCTCTTGTTTGCGGAGGGAGATCTGCCGGTCGAAGAGGCGTCGCTCGAGACGCTCATCGCGACGATACGCTCCTCGCGCTGGCAAGCCGGCCACGAGGGCAGTCACGGGAAGAAAAAGAAGCAGGCGCACGAAGCGCCGAAGAACCCGAGCGCCATCATCTGTTCGAATTGCGGAGCCTCCATCGCGCCCGCCGCATCGACGACGGTGACGTGTGTATTCTGCAATCACGCCGTGCCCATCCCCGACGATGTGCGCGAGCGCGTTGCCGCGGCGCAGAACCTGGCGCGCGCGCGCTCCTCGGGCTTCTCGCGCCTCACGCGGTTGCTCGAGTCGCAGCCGTCCGCGACGCACGCGCTCACGGCGATCGTCATCGCGGGGATCCCCATCGCGCTCGCGTGGCCCGTCGCGGGTTTTCTCGCGTGCGGAGCTTCGAGGTCTCCGCGCTCGGCTTCGAGCACTTGTTCCAGCTCATGGTGTTTCCGATCTTGATGACGTTCGCCGCGTTCTTGCTCGCGCGCGGACGCATGACGGACCGCTTCGCGCTGCACGCGGTCGTCGTCGGATTCGGCGCGCACGAGCCCGTGCGACCCGGCGAGCCGTATCGATGCCGCGCGTGTGAAGCCGCGCTCCCACCGATCCAGGGCACGCCGATCGTGCGATGCGTGTACTGCCATCAAGAGAGCGTGCTCGGTTTGGATCTCCGCGCCGACGCGCGCGAAGCGGAGAGGGAACATCGCTCGCTCGACGATGCGCTCGCCGCGCGAACGCGCGAGCGTTGGCTGTGGACGCTCGGCAGCGTGGCGGCGATCGGCCTCCTCGCGCTCGCATGGTTTGCCGTCAAACCGTCGCTTCGCAAAGCTCCGCCCAACGCCGCGGATGCCGCGTTCGCACCGCCCAAGAAATACGAGAGCGGCGCGCCGAAGTTTCGAAACATCGGAAGGCACGCCAAGCTCGTGTCGATGACGGGCACGTTGCCATTCGACGCATCGAGCTGCGATTTGTACGTCGCGCCGTCGGGCTTGAACGCATCGCCGTGTCGCGTGCGCTTCGTGTGCAACGGACGCGACGTCTTCGGCGGAGACGCGCCGCGCGATTGCTTCGTCTACGACAAGCAAATTTCTTCGCTCCGCGAGACCTTGAACCTCCACGACGAGACGATCCGCTTCGAGTTCGACGACCACGGCGCGATGATGTCGAGCGAGAAGCCCAACGCTCCGCAGACCACCTACGAAGCGCGATTCAGCTTCGATCCGAAGGCGCGCGCCATCGCCCAAACGAGCGCATCGCCGCCGCCGACCGCGACCGCGTCGACGAAGCCATTCGATCCCATCGATCGCACCGCCACCGTGATCACCCAAACCGGCGCGCTGCCGTTCTCCGCGAAAACATGTAAACTACATGTTTCGCAGCTCCACGACGACGCGTGCCGCGCGCTCCTCACGTGCGGCGGCAAGCGGGTCTACGGGAGCACGACGAGCACGACCGCGTGTCCGACGAAAGACGGCGCGCTTCTTCTCCTCGACCTCAAGCCTACGCCGCAAGACAACGACCCCGTCTTCATCGGCAACCTCCAAACGGGCTCGCTCGACCTCTCCGACGTCGCTGGCGATGGCGGCGTTTATCGGGTCACTTTCACGCTCGGCTACTGACTCTTGACGGCTCTTGTCGCTCGCGTCGACACTGCGGCATGCCCAGCCTCCTCGAACAGCTCAAGACGATGACCGTCGTCGTCGCCGATACGGGCGACATGAATTCGATGAAGAAGTTCACGCCGCGCGACGCGACGACGAACCCTTCGCTCATCACCGCAGCCGCGCAGATGCCCGAGTACTCGCCGCTCGTCGACGACGCGCTCCTCTTCGCGAAGCGCGAAGCCGGACCCGGCGCGTCGAAGGACGTCGTCGTGAAGAAGGCGATCGATCGCCTGAGCATCGAGTTTGGTCTGCGGATCTTGAAGATCGTCCCGGGCCGCGTCTCGACGGAAGTCGACGCGCGCCTCTCGTTCGACACGAAAGCGACGATCGACAAAGCGCACTTGCTCATCCTCCAATACGAAGCCGCGGGCGCGACGCGCGATCGCATCTTGATCAAGATCGCGTCGACGTGGGAAGGCATCCGTGCCGCCGAGGTGCTCGAGAAGGAAGGCATCCACTGCAACCTCACGCTCCTCTTCGGCATCCACCAAGCGATCGCGTGCGCGGAGGCGGGCGTCACGCTCATCTCGCCGTTCGTCGGCCGCATCCTCGATTGGTACAAGAAGCACGAGAACCGCGATTACACGCCGCAAGAAGATCCGGGCGTCGTGAGCGTCACGCGCATCTACGAGTACTTCAAAAAATTCGGCCACAAGACCGAGGTCATGGGCGCGAGCTTCCGCAACATCGGCGAGATCCAAGAGCTCGCGGGCTGCGACCTGCTCACGATTTCTCCGAACCTCCTCGGCGAGCTCGAAGCAAAGACCGGGGACCTGCCGCGCAAGCTCGACGCCGCGAAGGCGAAGGCCATGAACATCGAGCCGATCAAAATCGACGAAGCGACGTTCCGTGCGATGCACGAAAAAGATCACATGGCGAAGGACAAGCTCGCCGAAGGCATCGAAGGATTCTCGAAGGCGCTCATCGCGCTCGAGAAGCAGCTCGGCGAGCGGCTCGACAAAGTCGTCGGCGAGGTGCGGAGCTCCGCCGCGAAGAATTTGTTCCAGGTCTACGACCTCGACGGCGACGGCTTCATCACGCGCGAAGAGTGGGGCGGCGCCGACGCGGTGTTCGACGCGCTCGACGTCGATCACGACGGACGAGATCACGCCGGAGGAGATGGCCGCGGGTCTCGGCGCGGCGTTCCGACTCTCCGCGACGTGACCGCGCCTTCGCGCACGTTTCGTCCAGCGTCTCGGCGCGGGGCGGGTGGGCGCGTGCTCGTGATCGCACTCGGCGTCGTGCTGATGCTCGCCGCCGCGATGCTCGCCATCATCGTGCTTGGCTCGAGCCAAATCTCGTACACGGTGCATGCCGGTACGGTCGTCATCGACTCGGGCTCGCTCTTCGATGGCAAGCGAACGTTCGCGGCGTCCGACATCACCGATGCACGCGTTCTCACGGTCTCGAGCGGGCGGCGCACGCGCGGAACGGGCGCGCCCGGTATCTGCACGGGCCGATGGTGGTACGCCGAAACGGGAGACGTGTGGCAAGCGACCAACTGCTCCGCGCGCGTCGTCTTCTTGCAAGTGCGCGGCGAGGACCGGCCCATCCTCGTCTCGCCTCCCGATCCGGACGCGTTCGTGGCGCTCCTCGTGGGTGGCGGCGACACCGCGATCGCGCTCGCGCCGGGCGACATGATGATCATGCGCGTCGTGCCGAGCATCGGCGTGCTCGTGATCCTCCTCAGCGTTTTCGTGATCGTCGTGGCGCCTACGCGCATGCGCTACGTGATCGCCGACGGCGCGCTCAGGATAGAGACGCTCTTCAGCCGCCGTTCGTACGCCGCGCGCGAGCTGCGCGCGCGCGCCTACGTCCCAACCGTGTCGGTGCGTCTCTTCGGCACGTCTTTTCCCGGTTACTACACGGGCATCTTCCGGGAAGGCGGCGTCACGACGCGCATCTATGCGACGCAGGTCAAAGCCGAAGGCGTGTTGCTCGAAGGCCCCGCGCGCGTCTTCCTCTCGCCGGAAGATCCAGCCGCGTTTCTCGCCGCGCTCTCCGAAGCAGGCGCGACGCGCGTGTGACGATCAGAACGACAAGCCCCAGTGCGCTTTGATGTACACGCCGAGCTGCGTGAGCGCGCTCGTGCTGAGCGCGCCGTTCGCGACGATCACCTCGGCGATGTCGCCCGAGAAGCGAAGGTCGAACGCGTTGATGTAATTGGCGGTGCCAATCGTCCCTGCTTGGGCGGCGAGCAGCGCCGACCCCGCATCGGACAGCGCGTCGTCCACGTCGTTGCCGTCGATGAACAGGCGATGTCCAGTCGACGGCTCGAACCACGCGATGACGAGGTGCGCGGTGGTCTCGGGCGCGGCCGGCTGACCGTACGCGAGCATGCGATCGTAATACTGATCTACGACGAGGCTGCCGTTGACGTAACCGAACGCCAGCGCTTTGTCGTGATCGCCCGGATCTGCCTGCGCCTCACCTGGCACGAGCGTCCCGATGAGCGAAGCGAACGAGGACTTGTCGGCCCACCGCTTCTCGACGATTGCGATCGTGTAGGGGGTGTTGAGCAAGAACGTGAGATCGACGTTGAAGATCTCGTCGTTGTGAGGTGCCGCATTTCCGGGCGCCGACAAATACGGGACATCGATCGAGTTGATCGAGTGCTTGTTGCACTGCGGGCCGTTCGCCGTGGCGGCGGTCGCGTCGCGGTTATGACCGGATTGATCGGCCCACGTGGTGATGCGGTTCGGCGTTGTGTTCGTCATACACGTCACGCCTTTGTCCGCCGTGAGCCAGAGCTGCAAGCTGGATCCGACGATCGTCTGCGGATTCACGGCCGCGTCCGCGCCGGCATCGCTGACTGCGTCGGTCGCGACGTCGTTCGGCGCGTCGACCCCGCCGTCGTTCACCGTCACGTCCGGCGTCGCGTCCGCGCCGCTGTCGGTCACGTTTTGATTGTCCCCGACGCACGCTTGCGCGAGCGCACATGCCACAACCACCCTCAATCGTCGCATTCAATCACGATACAGCTACTTTCTCGCGAGCGCGAGCCCCGCAGGGACGACGAGCAGCGCGCTCACGACGCCTGCGAGCGAACCGATCGCGCCGACCGCGCCGACGTCGTAGAGCCCTTCGAATTTGCACGCGAGCAGCGCCGCGAAACCGGCCGACGTCGTCAGCGCGGTGGCGATGACGAGCGGACCTTGCTCGCGCAGCGCGTGACCGATCGCATCGTCGCCGCCCTCGCGCGCCGCGTAGAGAAGGAACATCGCTTCGTCCATCGTGATGCCGAGAAGCACGGGCACGACGAGCGCGTCGTACGCGTGCCATGGGACGTGAAAGAGACGCATGCACAATGCAACGATCGCGATCGCGACGAGAAGCGTCGAAGCCGCGAGGATCACGTCGCGCGCGCTGCGCAGCGAAGCGCCGAGCGCGATGGCGACGAGAACGAGCGCGGCGAGCCCGATGCGCGGGAGATCGTGCGCGAGCGTCTCCTTGAGCCCACCCTCGAGGCGCGCATAACCCGTCACGATGGCCGCGGGATCTGCCGCGCGGATCGCGGACAAGACGCGCGCGTCCTTCGCCGGGTCGCCGCTCGGGCGCACGTAGACGACCGAGAGCGTCTCGCCTCGATCTTCCGCGAGGTGTCGCGATCGAATCCACGTGGGCGCATCGCTCGCCGCGCTCGTTTGGGGATGTGCGAACGCGTCGAGCGCGGGCGCGCACGCGTCGGTGTCGAAGCCCGCGCGATCGAGCGCGTCCCTGAGACGCGGAGCGAGCGATGGAAGATCGAGCGCGTCGCGCGCGGCGAGTCGCTTCTTCGTCAGCGCCGGTCCCGGTGCGAACGTCGCGAGCGCGTCGAAGCCATCGATGTCTCCGGCGTCGCGCTCTCGGTCGAGCGCTTCGGCGATCGCGTCCGAGCGATCGCGCGCCGCGGTCTCGTCCTTGTCGATGCTCATCACGACCCACTGCCCTGGTTTCCCGCCGAACGAATCGTAAATCGCGCGCTGCGTCTCGAGTGGCTCGACGTGCTCGGGGCGAAGCACGACGATCGCCTCGCCGCCGCGCGGCCAACCGAGCGCAACGACGACGACGATCGGCACTGCCGCCGCGGCGAGCACGAAGAGCGCGCGCGCGCGCGTGGACGTCGCGGTGAGAATCGCGGAGACGAACGCCCGCGACGCGGGACGCTTCGGCGGCGCGCCGCGTTCGAGGAGCGCACCGATCTCGGGCGTGAGAACCAAGATCGCGATCGACGTGAGCACTTCACCGACGCCGCACAAGAGCCCGAGCTCGCGCAGCGCGCGCAGATCGCTGAGCGCAAGAGACGCGAACGTCGCGCCGGCTGCGAACGCGGCGAGCAGCGTCGGTCGTGCGGTGCGCTTTCGCGCATGGAGCGCGGCGGCGTCGGGCTCGAGACCTTTCGCGCGCCCTTCGAGCAGCGCGGCGTAGACGTGAACGCCCGTGTCGACGCCGACGCCGACGACGACCGCGGCGAACGCGACGCTGATCGCCGACAGCCCATTCGGCAAGAGCGCGGCGAGACCCATCGTCCACACCGTGCCAATCACGAGCGGCGGGAGCACGGCGATGAGCGCGCGCGCGCGACGAAACGTGAGGAGGAACGTGAGCGACGCGAAGATCATCGACAGCGTCCCGCTCACCGCGAGATCGCGCCGGAAGAGCGCTTGGAGCGCGACGTTCATCGCGTGTCCGCCCGTCACGCTGGCGGTGACGCTCGGGTGTTTCGCATGCACGTCGTCGCGCGCGCGATCGAAGTCCGACACGAACGCGCGCGCCGCATCCGGATCGAACGCGCGTCCCTTCGGCTGCGCGACGATCAAACGCGCGCGGCCGCCTTGCGCGACGAACTCGCCGCTCGCCGTCGCCGTGAGACCCGCGGCGAGCTCGCTTCGACCTTCCCACGGAACGAGCGAGAGCCGCAGCGGATCGCGCGCGAGGATCGCTTCCACGTCCGGCGGCCGCGCGGGGCTGAGGAGTAGCTCGCGCGATCCTGCGATGCGATCATCCATTCCCGCGGGCGTGAGCGAGCGGGCGAGCTTGTCTCGTGCGGCAGGTCCCGCGTAGATCCACGCGCGCGTCGGGTCCGGTTTCGGAATCGGCGCGCGATCGATCACGCTCGTCACGCTCGGCGCCTTCGAGAGCGCGTCGGTCATGTCGTGCGCCGCTGCTGCCACTTCGTCCGCATCGTCTCCGCGCAAGAGAACGAGACCCACGTCGCCGCCGCCGAACACGCGCGAGTATCGACCGAGCGCCGCCGCTTCGCCCTTCGCGGGAAACAGCGTCGACAAATCTCCCGAGATGCGCAGCCACTCGGCCGACGCGACGATGGAGAGAATCGTCGGCACCAACAAAATCGCGATGCGGACGAGGAGAGCGCGCGTCGAGGTCATGTCTCGGGAGGTGGCGGCGCCTTTCGAGTGAGCTTCACTTTGGTGATGCGACGACGATGGAGAGACACGACCTCGGCGACGACGTCTTGCGCGATGTCGGTGCGATCGCCGACGCGCGCAAGTCGCGCGAGCTTGCGCCCGAGCACCGCGCCGATTTGCTCCGGCGCGTCATCGAGCGCGATGCCGGTCGCCTTCGCGACTTCTTCCATCGTCGCGCGGCCGTCGACGTCCCAACCTTCGCGCGTTTGGGTCACGTGCGGCGGCTCTTCGTCGAGCTCGTCGCGAATGTCGCCGACGATTTCCTCGAGGAGATCTTCCATCGTCAAGAGCCCGCTCGTCCCGCCGTACTCGTCGACGACGACCGCGATGGGCGTGCTCTTTCGTTGCATGTCGCGGAGCACTTCGACGAGGTTGCGGCTCTCCGGCGCGAAGAGGACCTCGCGCTGGAGGCCCTGCAAAGTCGCAGCATCGGTCACGTCGCGCTCGAGGAGATCTTTGACGTAGAGGTAACCGACGACGTCATCGAGCGAGCGCTCCTTCGTCACGATCAAGCGCGAGTACTTGTGGAGGCGGAATTGCTCGACGCACTCCGCGACAGACGTCCCGATCGGCACGTATGCAACGTCGACGCGCGGGACCATCGCGTGACGCGCCGTGCGCTGCGAGAAGCGCAGCACGCGCTCGACGAGCTCGCTCTTCTCGCGTCCGCGCGGCGAGCGCGCGGTGTTCGCCGCGAGGATGCCGACGATCTCTTCTTCGGAGAGCGTGCCTTCGCTCGTCACGTCCGACTGCAATCCCATTGCGCGCAAGACGATGCGCGACGCCTGCTCGAGAACCCAGAGCGCGGGCTTGAACGTGAGGTAGACGATGCGCAGCGGGAGCGCCGAGAAGAGCGCGGTCGCCTCGGAGCGTTGAATCGCGATGAGCTTCGGAACGAGCTCTCCCAAGAGAACGTGCGCGAACGTCAGAAAACCGAACGCCACCGCCACCGTCGCGATCTCGAGCGCACGCGGCGATCCGAGCGGCAAATGCGAGAACGGTTTTTCGAGCAGCGTCGCCAGCGCGGGCTCGCCGATCCAACCGAGGCCGAGGCTCGCGAGCGTGATGCCGAGCTGCGTCGTCGAGAGATAACGATCGAGTCGCGACGTGATCTGCTGCGCGACGATCGCGCTCTGCTCGCCGCGACGAACGCGCGGGCCGAGCTGCGTCGCGCGCACCTTCACGAGGGCGAACTCCGCCGCCACGAAAAATCCGTTCAACGCAATGAACAGCGCCGCGAGCGCGAGACCGATCACTTGATCAGAGCCCGCACGCCGCGGGCAGGAGCAGCACGAGACCGAGCACGAGACCCGTGATGGCAAGCCCGCGCCCCGCTTGCCCCGGCTTCGAGTTCGCGAGAACGATTCCCCCAAACGTGATCGCGAGCAGACACAAGATGAATCCGATCCAGAACGGAACCCACCCGAGCAATCCGCAGATGAGCGCGGCGACGGCGAGGCCCGGCGTGGGCTGCGCGATCCCCGGCTGCATCATCGGATACTGCGGATAGAGCGGTTGTTGCGGCGGACCGTACGCGCCGGGCGTCATCGGTTGTGCGGAGTAGGGAGAGATCGCGCCCGGTTGAACGGGCATCATCATGCCGTTGCCGGATTGCATCGTCGGCGGCGTGGGTTGAATCGGCGGCGCGGTGGCCGCGGGCGTCACCACGTAGCGCGGCGATGCGTATGGAGATTGCGGCGGCGGCGCGTTCGACGCCATCGTCGGCGGAACCGCGACGCTCGAGGACATCATCGTCGCCGCGATGCCGAGCTGTTGCTCTTGCGGCGGAACCTGTTGCGACGGCGTTCGCACCGACACGTGCGCGGCGGGTTGCGGCGCGGGGAGCACCGGCGCGAACGACGTCGCGCCGTACGAATCGATCGGACCGAGCGCGTAGCCGCACGTCGGGCAAACGGCCGCCGTGTCGGCGACGATGCTCTTGCAACGCGTGCACTGCACACGATCGAGCGTACCACGTCACGCCGTTTCGGCGATCTCGACGCGGTTCCCGCCGGGGTCGCGCACGTAGAAGCGTTTCCAATTCGGCGCAGGATCAGCGTCCGCGATGATCGCGACGCCCGCATTGCGCAGCGCGCGCTCCGCATCCACCAAGCTCGTCACGCGAAAACACACGTGGCGCTTGCTCGCGAGGTTGAGCTCGCGATTCGCTTCTTTCTCCGCGCCGACGTGGAGCTGGTTGCTTCCGAGCTCGAACCAACCTCCGGTGCGTGAGTTCGACTTCGGAATGCGACGAAGCCCGATGACCCTCTCGTAGAACGTGAGCGTCGCGTCGATGTCTTCGGGCGCGACCGTGATCTGCACGTGATCGATCGCCGCGAGCGGAATCATCCGAAAAATTTCGCGGCTGCCGATTTGCTTCGCTCGAGCACGTCCTTGTGGAGCGAGCCGCCGCTTGCGTCGATCGTGACGACGCCGCGAAAGTCCTCGACGCGCAAAACCCAAAAAGCCTCCGGAGGACCCAGCTCGTCGAACAAGTGCACCGTGACGACTTCTTGGATCGCCGCGGCGAGCGCGACGGCCGCGCCGCCGACGGCATGCATGTAGACTGCACCGAATTGCTTGCATGCTGCAGCCGTCTTCGGCCCCATGCCGCCTTTGCCGATCACGCCGCGCAGACCGAAGCGCTCGATCACTTCGGCTTGATACGGCTCTTCGCGGCTCGACGTCGTCGGCCCCGCGGCGACCACGGTCCAGCTCTCTCCAACTTTTTTCATCACGGGACCGCAGTGATAGATGAAGCCGTCCTTCATCAGCGGATGGAGAAACGAGAGCGCCTTCATCTTCGACGCGTCGCCTGCCTTCTCCGCGTCGATCGCTTCGTGCATCAGCTTGTGCGCGCCGTCGCGGCCGGTGACGATCGTTCCCCACAAACCGATCTCGTCGCCGACCTTGAGCGCGCGAATTTTTTCTTCCGTGATGGGCAAGTCGATGCGCTGGACGCTCATGCCGCCTTCTCCTTCATGCGCGCGGGGAGCTTGTAGCGCGATGCCATCTCCGTGAGCTCGGTGAAGCGCGCCCCGCTCGATTGATTCGGATCGAGCTCGACGCTCCACCGGCGGCACGACCAGCACTCGTACGCGAGGCTCACGAAGAAGCTCGCGGGCAGTCGATGTTGCGCGGTGATCTTCACGCCGAGCAGCGTCGTCTTTCCGCCGAAGCCCATGGGGCCGATGTCGAGCCCGTTGCACGCGTCCATCAACTCGCGTTCGAGCTTCGCGAGCCGCTCGTCGGGATTTTCGTCGTCGAGAACGCGGAAGATTTGTTCCTTCGCCGCGAGCGCACCGCCCGCGCGATCGCCGCCGATGCACACGCCGCAAATCCCCGGCGCGCACCCTTGGCCTTGCGCGTCGAGCACGAGCTTGATCACCGCGCGCTTCACGCCTTCGAGATCGCGTCCCGCTTTGATTTCGGAGTTGGGAAGCGGCATCTGCCCGGACACGTTCTCGCAGCCGCCGCCTTTGAGGAGCAAGTCGGCCTTCACGTACGGCTCGTCCCATTGATGAAAATGAATTTGCGGCGCGCCCGCGCCGACGTTGGTTCCGTCGTTCTTGCCCGTGATCGAGTCGACGGTGTTCGGGCGGAGATAACTCTTCTTCGTCGCCGCGGTCGTCGCGCGCCGAATGGTTTGCTCGAGCGCCTTCTCGTGCGGCCCCGCCGGGTAGTGCACGTACCAAATGTTCATGCCGGTGTCCTGGCACATGGGCGCGCTCTCCGCGCGAGCCTTGCTGATGTTGATGAGGAGCATGTCGAGCGCGTTGCGCGCCGCGCTCATCTGCCGCTCCGAGTCGCGCGATCGCGCGATCGCCGCTTCGACGTCGCTCGGAAGATCGGTCGCAGCGCGCCGAATGAGCTCGACGAAGGATTGCTCGATGAAGTCGAGTTGCATGCCAGCGGGTTTAGCAGAAACGGAGACGGAGGCGGAGTCGGGGACGGGGACGGAGACGGACTCGGGACTCGGAGACGGACGCGGTTTCATGTCACAATGAGCACGTGCGTCGCCTCATTGCAGTCAGCGCGCTTCTCCTCGGGTGCTCGAGCTTCGACACGATCGTCGACGCGGGCGGCGGCGATGACGCGTTTCAACCGCAAGAGGACGTCACCGTCCTTCCGCTCGACGCGACGATTCCCGGCGACGGCGAAGTCGAAGCGGATCTCTTCGACGGCGGTGACGGCGCGACGGGATGCGCGGTGCTCGACAACGGAACGCCGTGCAAGGCTGCGCCCGATCTCTGTCACACCGACGGTGTCTGCGAGAACGGCGTGTGCACGGCGCCGGGCACGCACGTCGACGGGTACAACTGGAAATCCGGCGACGACACCGCGCGATGCTGCGGCGGTACACCGGTGCACACGACGAGTGACTCGAACTGCGGCGCATGCGGCATCCAATGCAACGCGCAGAACGGTGAGAGCTGCTCTGCGCTCGGCGGTCACTACTTCTGTCGCGGGTGCATCGCGTCGAGCGCGTGCTGGTCGCATTGCTGCTCGCTCTCGTTCAGCCCTGCGAGCTGCGCCGCGAGCGACTGCAACGGCAATTGCTCTGCGAAGTATTGCCCGCCGGGCACGCACTGCGTGAACGGCAACGGCACGAGCAGCGACTACTGCTCTTACTGAGATACGAGCACGCTCATCACGAAGACGACCGCAGTGCGGCGCGTCTTCGGCGTGACGCCCTCGACGCGACCGCTCGTCTGCGGCGGATGAGCACCCATCGTGAGCGTGATGGCGCCGTCGTCGCCGACGGCGATGCGCGTACGCGAGTCGACGTACGCGTCTTGCTCGTCGTAGCGACCTTTGTTGCCTCCACCGACCATGTCGATCTCGCGATGGATGCACGTCATCGATGGCGTGTCGTGCACGTCGAGCACCGAGTCGTTCGAGATGCGCCCGACGAAGTGACGCTCGCCGCGCTTCAGGCTGTACATCGACCCATCGCCGATCATCTCGGCGACGGGTTTCTGCTGTCCGTCCTGCTCGACGACGAGGCGCATCGGCGCGACGGGCCAACACGGATCGGCGATCTCTCCCTTCGCCGTCACTTGCGGTTTGTCCGGTGGAGGAGAAGACGTGGTTTCTCCGCCGCACGCAGCGGCGACGAGCGCGAGAAGCACTACGCGATTCATCACGTCGAGACTATAGTCCGAGCCATGTCGCTCAAGGGAAAGACACTCTTCATCACGGGCGCGAGCCGCGGAATCGGGCTCGCGATCGGCATGCGCGCCGCACGCGACGGCGCCAACGTCGTCATCGCCGCGAAGACCTCCGATCCGAACCCGAAGCTTCCGGGCACGGTTCACTCGGCCGCCGCCGACATCGAAAAGGCCGGCGGAAAAGCGCTCGCGTGCGTCTGCGACATTCGCTTCGAAGATCAAATCGCGGCCGCCGTGAAGCAAGCGGTCGACAAGTTCGGCGGCATCGACATCCTCGTCAACAACGCGAGCGCGATCTCGCTCACCGGCACGCTCGAGACGCCGATGAAGCGCTACGACTTGATGCACGGCATCAACACGCGCGGCACGTTCGCGACGTCGCAAGCGTGCTTGCCGCATTTGCTGAAGGCGAAGAACGCGCACATCTTGAACATCTCACCGCCGCTCGCGATGCAACCGCGGTGGTTCGCGCCGCACGTCGCATACACGATGGCGAAGTACGGCATGAGCTTGTGCGTGCTCGGCATGCACGAGGAGTTCCGCGGTCGCGTCGCGGTGAACGCGCTCTGGCCGCGCACCGTGATCGACACGAGCGCCGTGCGAAACCTCCTCGGCGGCAGCGACGTCGCGCAGCGCGGGCGCAAGCCGGAAATCATGGCGGACGCCGCGTACGCCATCCTCACGAAAGATGTAAACTACACGGGTCACTTCGCGATCGACGAAGACGTGATGCACGCCGAGGGCGTGAAGGACTTGTCGAAGTACAGCGTCGTGCCGGGCGCCGAGCTCATGCCCGACTTCTTCCTGCCTGATTGAGTTAGAAGGAATCGCCGCCGCCGCCGCCGCCGAAATCGCCGCCGCCGCCGCTGAAGCCGCTGTCGCCGCCGCCGCTGAAGCCGCTGTCGCCGCCGCCACCACTCGACCACGACGAGTCGCTCGACGACGACGACCACGACGAGTCGCTCGGCGACGACCACGTGCCGCCCGACGCCCAACCGCGATTCGCCGATTGTCCGTTGCTCGAGAACGCCGAGCCGATGGCGCGCGCGATGATGATCACGAAAAGGATCGGGATGCCGATGATGATCAGGAGGAAGACGAGCGCGAAGACGACATCGAGACTGCTCGTGTGGGGCGCGGATTTCGACGGCGCGGGGACGCCGCCGCCGCCGGCATCGAGCGCGCTGATGATCGCATCGGTCGCGTCGTCGACGGCCGCGTGATAGTTTTCGCTTCCGGGCGTGAGGCGTGGGCGAATCTTCTGGCGGACGATGTCGTTCGATTGAAGATCAGTGAGCGATCCCTCGGCGCCTTTGCCGACCGCGATGAACGCTTTGCGCTCGACGGGCGCGATCAAGAGCACGATGCCGTTGTCTTTCCCCTTCACGCCGATCTTCCACGTACGGCCGGCGGCGAACGCGACCTCTTCGGGCGTGTTGCCGTCGAGCGTCGCGGGGATGAACACTGCGATCTCGTTCGACGTGCGAGCGCGGTAGTCCTCGAGCTTGCGATCGATCGCGAGGCGTTCGGGCTCGGTGAGCTTGCCGGCGGTGTCCGTGACGTGTGCCGTCATCGGCGGCGGGGTGTAGGCGAGCGCGCTCGGCGCGAGGACCAGCGCGAAGAGGAACGCAATCAGTGCGAAGAGAGCGCGATTCATTTGCAGCCCGAGATCGATCTTCGGAATTCCCTCTTCGCCGTGCTCCAGAAATCCGTAGCGCGCGAGGTTCTCCATCACCTTCACAACATAACCACGAGTCTCGAAGAACGGGATCGCTTCGACGAACGCGTCGAGCTCCATGCCCTTCATGCGCTGCGCCCAACGTAACACCGATTCCGCGCCCGCATTGTACGAGGCGATCGCGAGGGGAAGCGAGCCGTGGCTCTTGACGACGAGATCGTGAAGGTAACGTGCGCCGAGGTCGATGCTCCGCGATGGGCTGTGCAGGTCTCCGTCTTCGAGGCGTATGCCCATGTCGCGCGCGACGGTCTGCGCCGTCTCGGGCAAGAGCTGGAGCACGCCGATGGCGCGCGCAGGAGACACCGCGTCCGTGTCGAAGGAGCTCTCTTGTCGCATGACCGCGTAGAGCAAACCCGCGGGCAGCGTCTCTTTGATTTCGGCGGCGAGCACTTGCGCGGCGAAGGGCGACGGATACGCGCATTGCCAAGCCCAACGCGTCGACGCGCTCGGAGCGTTTTGCAAATCCGCCGCGCTGATCTGCGACGAGAGCTGTAGGCGTCGCTTGGCGCGATCGATCTTTCCGTACGCGATGCACAGCGCTTCGACGCTGCGCGCGGGCGCGGCGCTCGTGACTTCGCTCTCGCGCGCGCGGAGCGCCTCCTCCGCTGCGCTCGCGAGACCGATGCGATCGAGCGTCGCGACCGCTTCGGGCAGATTCACCGTGAGCGGAGGTTGCGGCGACTCCGGTGACGTCGCCATCGGCGGGAGCGGCGCGCCGAGCTGCCCGAGGCGCGCGCGCGCGACGAGCGCCGGCCACGAGAGCGGAAGCGATTTCGCGACCTCGGTGAAGCGCGCGATGGCGTGCGTTTTGTCGCCGTCTTTCAGCGCGGCCTGCGCGGCGAGGTTCGACATGCGCGCACGCGCAACCGGATCATGCTCCGAGCCCGCGCGCTGCTCGAGGAGCGTGCGCGCGCGCTTCACGTCGTCGCCTCTTTCGAAGTGCGCGATCGCGCGGAGATGCATCGCCTCTTCGCGATCGGCGCCGCTGCCATACTTCGCCGCGTACTCGTCGAAGCGCGCGGCGGCTTTTTCCCACCGGCCGTGGAGGAGCTCGAGCCGCGCGGAGTAAAAGGTCGCAGCGGCGGCCTCGGGCGTTTTTCCGAATCGTGCGACGACGTCGGCGTAGCGATCGATCGCTTCGTCGTCGTGATCCGCGCGTGACAGCGCGCGCGCGGACCATTCGAGATCCGACGCGGCTTGCGGATTCTTCGCGTCATTGGAGATCTGCTTGAAGATCAGCGCGGCCTCGATGTAGCGAACGCGCGCACGCATGAAGACGTCCGCGCGCGCGCGCCTCAGCGCCGTCATCGACGTGGGCTGCGGCGCGGTCATCGCGCGATCGAGCGCGCGGATCGACTCTTCGAGCTGCGCTGCGTCTGCGAGCGTTTGCGCGCGCGCGAGGAGCTCGTGCTGCGTGAGCGGATGCTTCGGGTCTTCCTTTGCGAGGATCGACTCTGCGTCTTTCGCGTTCGCCACGTCGCCGTGAACGAGGAGCCAGCGCGCGTCGGCGATGACGTCGGCGGGCTCGCCCGTGTGGAGACGAATCGCGCGCGCCTCCGCCTCTTGCGCGTGCGACTTGTGCTCGGCGTTGATGACGTGCGCGCATTCGGCGTTCGCGCGCGACGGGAGCTTCGCCCTCATGAACGCGCTCGCGGCGGCGATGTGATCATCGTTCGTCGTCGCGTGCTTCACGAGCCATTCGCCGGCGACGTCGTACGGGCCGGCGATCGCTTGCGCTCGCGCACGGAGGCGCGCGACCTCCGCGGCGAGCGCGGGAAGCTCCGTCTCGAGCGACTCGAGCGCAGTCACCGTGGTCTTCGCGTCGCCGTGCGCGAACGCGACGCTCGCGCGCGCGAAGCGCACCTCTGGCTTCTTTCTGTCGGCGTCGGGAAGCGCGTCGATGGCGGCGCCCGCGGCGCTCCAACGCTCTTCGCGAACGAGCTCGACCCACTTCGGCTGCGCGCTCGCGCTCGCGTCGTCGATCGCCGCATCGCTCGACGCGTCGATGGCGGACGCGTCCGCGGCGCGCGCCGCGTCGGGCGCGCCCTTGTCGCCGCCGCACGCGACGAACGCGACGAGCACCCAAGCGATCCTCAAGCGCTCCTCCGATACGCGCCGCCGCCCGTCCACGCGCACAACCTCGTCACGCCCGTCTCGTCGTCGCCGCGCACGACGCGGTCGATCCGCTCTGCCGCGCGCTCGACGAGATCGCGCTCGCGCTCGATCGCGACCCAGCTCCGTCCCATTTTGTGCGCGGTCGCCGCCGTCGTGCCGCTGCCCGCGTACGGATCGATCACCCAGTCTCCGGCGTTCGTCGTCATCGACAAGATGCGATGCATCAAGCGCTCGGGCTTCTTGTTGCGAGAGAAGACGACGCCGCCCTCGCGCGCGATGCCCTGGAACCCGAGGTCGTCCCACACGTTCGTGAGCGGCTCGACGAGGACACGCTCGCCGTCTTGCTCGCGTGTCTTGTCCGCGAGAAACAAGATGCGATTTCCGCCGCGCACGATGAAGTCCTTGTGCGCAGAGCGGGCGAGCCGAAACACGCGCTCCGGCGACATGCGTGATCGCACGACGAGATCGCGCGCGTCTTTGCCGATCGCCTCGAAGCGCGGTTGCGCGAAGCGGACGACGTGTCGCACGTTCGACATCGCGAAGCGCGCGAGCTCGCGTTCGAACGCTTCACCGCCGAGCGCGCTGCGCGCGTGTCTCGTCGTCGGGTGACCGAAATGCGCGGCGACGACGCGCCCGAGCGGCCGAAATGTCCACGCCTCCGCGGGGGCGTCGGGATTCTCGAGATACGTCGCGTACGCCGAGTCGTACGTCGTGCGCGCGCGCACGAGCGGATTGAGCTTCACGTGCGATTTGTCGCGCGCCCACACGACGACGTAGTCCGTCACGTTCACGGGGCCGCGATTGATGGCTTTGTGCCCGGTCGCGGCGCTGCGCACGACGGTGATGATGCTCACGCGGTTCGCGCGGCCGAGCACCGCGTCGCCCGCTTCGACGAGCGCGCCGACTTCCGTGTCGTCGATCTCGCACACGATCGATCCATCGCGCGCGACGAGCGGCGCGAGCGCATCGAGCGTCTCGCGAAATCGCGCGGCCCACGCCTTCGGATCGCGGCTGTCGTCGTACTCGGCGAACTTTCGTCCCGTGTTGAACGGCGGATCGAGATACGCGCAGCGAAACCTCTCGGCCCACGCCGCCCGCCGCGCGCGCATCACGCGCACGTTGTCTCCGTGGACGAGCACGTTGGACATCGCGAAGAGGTCTACGCGATTTCAACGCGCGGGCGGAATCGGCTCGACGTCGCCGCGCACCCACGGGAGCACGATGCGATGCCAATTCGCCGTGGCGTGCATCCCTGCGAGCACGCTCGCGAGCCCCCACTGGAGGCGATTCATGAACATGTGATCCTTCGGCATGTGAATCGGCTTTGGGAGCGTCGGCAGCTTCGATTCGTCTTTGAAGACGATCTTCTTCGTGCCGCGCACGAGGAACGCGACCATCTCGCGCGCGTATTCGGGCGTGTACGTGAAGTCCGCGTCGACGACGACGGGCTTCGTCACGAGGCGCGTGTACTCGATGTACAGCGGGAAGGCGTCGGTGTCGGTCGGGTCGTAGCCGAGCACGTCGATGCACGCGCGATAGAACGCGTCGTCGTCGCCGTCGATCTGCGCGACGAGATACCGCTTCTCGCCGCGCACGAGATCGAGCGGCATTTGTTTGTGGCAGCCGAAATCGAGGAACGCGACCTTTCCGCCGCCGAGGAACCGGTAATTGCCCGGAGTGCGGATCCGCGTAGAGGATCCCGTGCTTGAAGAGCGCGCGCATCATGAAGCGCCAGATCGTCTGCGCGGCGGCGTTCTTGTCCTCTTGCGACGCCTTCGCGCAGAACGTCGCGTAGTCCGAGCCCTCGACGAAATCGCGCGTGAGCACGCGCTTGGTCGAGAGCGAGTGATGGACGCGCGGGATGACGATGTCGGGATCGTCTTGGTGCATGCGCCGGAACAAGTCGGCGACCTCGGCTTCGTTTCGCGTAGTCGAGCTCCGCATGAAGACGGCTTTGATCTCGTCGAGCGTCTCCTTCGTGTGGTACTTGCGCGCCGACTGGCGACATCATCGTCTCGAGCAGCGAGATGCTCTTGAGATCATTCTCGATCGCCTTGTCGATGCCCGGGTATTGGACTTTGACGGCGACGCGATCGCCGCCGCGCGTCGTCGCGCGATGCACCTGTCCGATGCTCGCCGCGGCGAACGGCTCTTCTTCCCACTCCGCGAAGATCTCGTTCGGGTGCGCGCCGAGCTCTTCGGTGACCACTCGGATCGCAGCCGCGGGCGAGAGCGGCGGCGCCTTCGCTTGGAGCTTCTTCAGCGTCTCTTGAATTTCTCTTCGTAGCCAGGCGGCGCGAGGCCGTCGATGTACGACGCCATCTGTCCGAACTTGAGCGGCAGTCCCTTCATCTCGCCGAGCGTCTTCGAGCATCGCCTCGGCGGTCTTCTTCGCGCTGAGTGCGAGCTTCTTCCGCTCTTCTTCGGTCGCGTCTTCGTCCTGCTTGCCGCCGAGCGCGCGCTTCATCGCCGCGGTGGCCATCGGCAGCGCGCGCGGCGCGAGCGCGGTCAATCGCGCGAGCCGACCGAGTCTTCCCGTAGGAGGCCTGCTCGGTCGCTCGTCGCTCGCCATTCGAACGCAGTATAAGGAGGGTATGAAGAAGGTTTTGCTCTTTCTTAGTGTTTCGATCGTGACGGCTGGGCTCGCGTGCGGAGGCGAGACCATCGATTCGGATGCCGGAGGCGGAGATGGCAGCCCGAATCAAGACGCGTCGAGCCCGCACTGTCCGATCTCGCCGCCGTCTGCTGGCGCGACGTGCGGCCCGATGGGCACGACGTGCGAGTACGGGAGCGATCCGAACCTTCAATGCAACACGATCGCGAATTGCACCTCGGCCGGTTCGTGGATGATCCAAACGCCGAACGCGAGCCAGTGCCCGACGCCTTCGAACGGGAGCGATTGTCCTTCGTCGTTCGGCACGGTGCCCGTCGGACAACACTGCGGCGCGCTCGTCGGGCTCACGTGCTCGTACGCACAAGGCTTCTGCGGTTGTGCTGTGCCTTCGGGTGGACCGTACCCCGCGGACGCCGCCGCCGTCGCGACGTGGGTGTGCGATTCGCCGGAGCCCGGCTGTCCCTCGCCGCGACCGAAGCTCGGCACGGCGTGCTCGCAAAACGGTCTCCAGTGCGACTACTCGCCGTGCTCGCTGCCGAGCGGGACGAGCATCATCTGCCAGAACGGCGCGTGGCAACCAAACGAGTTCGGATGCGCGCTGTGACTTCGATCGGGTAGCATGACCGCTCAATGGCGAACCGAACGTTTGCGGTCGGCGACATCCACGGAGACCTCGACGCGCTCGTGCGCGTGATCGGAAAGCTGCCGGCGCTCGACGAGAAGGACACGCTCATCTTCCTCGGCGACTACATGGATCGCGGCATGTACTCCGCGCAGGTGATCGATTTCCTGCGCAACAAGCTTCCCGGCCAGACGAAGGCGAAGGTCGTCACGCTGCGCGGCAACCACGAAGACGGCTGGCTCCGCGTCGTCGACGGCGGCTGGCCCGAGTTCGTCGCGCCCGAAGGCAACGGGTGCCTCGCGTGCATGCGATCGTTCATCGGAAAATCGTATGCGCCGGGCGACTCGGCGACCGAAGAGGACATTCGCTTGATGCTCTCCGGATTCTTTTTCCGAAAGACGTCGTCGAGTGGATGCGCAATCTCCCGCATTGGTACGAAGACGAGCACGCCATTTACGTGCACGCCGGCTTGCCGTTCCACGACGGAAAATTTCTCCACCCGAGCCAGGTCGAGCACAAACCCGTGCTGCTCTGGGTGCGCACGATGCAGTTCTTCTTGGACTACCGCGGCAAGCTCGTGGTCGTCGGCCACACGTCCACGGACAACTTGCCGCCCGAGCTCTCGAGCTTCACGCCGGAAGATCCGCTCGACATGTGGGTCGGCGAGAACGTGATCGTGACGGACACGGGCTGCGGGAAGGGCGGCTTCTTGACGTGTCTCGAGCTGCCAGCGAAACGCACGTACGAGTCGCGGTGAGCTCGGGCGTCGCGAATCTTCCGTCACGCTTCGGTCGTTTCATGTTGTTCGACCGCATCGGTCAGGGCGGCATGGCGGAGCTCTTCCTCGGGCGACGAGCGACGGAGCTCGGCGGCGGAAAGCTCTACGTCGTGAAATTGATCTTGCCCGTCTACGCGGAGCGACCCGAGTTCGCCGAGATGCTCGCGTCCGAAGCGAAGCTCGCGGCGACGCTCAGCCACGCGAACATCGTTCAAGTCGTCGATCTCGGTCGCGAACAAGATCGCTTGTTCATCGCGATGGAGTACGTCGAAGGATTCGATCTCGCCGCGCTCCTCAAGCGTTGCTCGAAGGAAAAGATCCCGCTCCCGCCCGAGTTCGCGATTCATGTCGTGATGGAGCTGCTCGCCGGCCTCGACTACGCCGGAAAGAAGAACGTCGTTCATCGCGATGTGTCGCCGTCGAACGTGCTCGTGTCGTTCGACGGCGAAGTGAAGCTGTGCGACTTCGGCATCGCGCGCGCGAACGACTCGATCGAGCAACCGTCCGAGGCGATCAAGGGCAAGGCGGGCTATATGAGCCCCGAGCACGCGCGCGGCGATGCGCTCGACGCGCGCGCCGACGTGTTCGCCGCGGGGATCATCTTGTGGGAGCTCCTCGCGGGGAGAAAATTGTATCGCGCGGCAGACGGCGATCTCATCGAGCAAGCTCGCGCAGCGAACGTTCCGGATTTGCCATCGCGCGATTTGCCGAACGAGGAGAAGCTCCACGCGATCGTGAAGCGCGCGCTCGCTCCGAATCGCGACGACCGGTTCGCGACGGCGGGCGAAGCGCGCAAAGAGCTCCACGAGTGGGCGGCGTCCGCGAAGCTCCTCGCGAACCCGCTTCGCCTCGGCGAGTGGCTCACCGAGCACTTCGGTCGCGATCTCCTCGAGCAGCGGCGCGCGCGCGAGACAGCGGCAAAGTCGCTGGATCCGTCGCCCGCGGCGCCGCGCATCACGTACAAGAAAGAAGAAGACGAAGACGAAGAATCGCCCGAGTCGCTCTCGCCCGTCGACGTGTCACCGCCGTCGAAGAAAATCGCGGAGCCCGAAGCGAAATCGCCGCCGTGGATGCTCATCGTCATCGCGGCGGTCGTGATCGGCGTCGTCGCGTGGCGTTTGCTCTCCGGCCCGTGAGCCCATGCTGCTCGCCGACGTCGCGCTTCCCATTCCGCTCGGCCGAGCGCTGACGTACTCGGTCCCCGCGTCGCACGCGGCGCGCGTCGTGCCCGGTGCGCGCGTGCTCGTGCCGCTCGGGTCGCGCCGCGTCGTCGGTGTGGTCCTCGAAAAGCGCGAAGGCGATCCGCCAGCGAAGGTGCGCGACGTGCTCAAGACGCCGGACGACGCCCCCTCCGTTCCGAGCGAGCTCCTCGATATGCTCCGCGAGCTCGCGTCGTATTACTTCGCGCCGATCGGCGACGTGCTTCGCATGGCGCTTCCGCCGCTCGAGAAGGATCTCGCGAAGGACGTCGTCGTGCAGCCGACGCTCTTCGATCGCGAAGCGCGGCGTCGGAGCGCGCATGGTGCAGTTCGTCGAAGTCGACGAAGGCGAGCCGCCGGAGAAATTGAGCGCCGCGGGCCAAGCGCTGCTCGCGCGCGTTCGCGCGTCCGGATCCGTCCCGCTCTCGCGACTCGCGGATCAATGGAGCACCGCGCGATCCATCGTGAAGAAGCTCGAAGCCGCGCGCGCCGTGCGCGTCGTGATGCGCCCCGCGCCGGAGCGTTCGTATTTCCGCGACGTGCTCGAACGCGACACGCCTCCCGATCTCACCGACGCGCAGAAGGGCGCCGTGGCGGCGATCGATCGCGCACAAGACGCGCTCGCGCCGAAGACGTTCTTGCTCCACGGCGTGACGGGCTCGGGAAAAACCGAGGTGTATCTCCGCGCGATCGCGCACGCGCGCGAGCTCGGGCGGGGTGTCGATCGTGCTCGTTCCGGAGATCGCGCTCACGCCGCAGCTCGTCGCGCGGTATCGCGCGCGCTTCGGCGATGACGTCGCGGTCATCCACTCGCACCTCACGCCGAAAGAGCGACACGGCATGTGGCACAAGCTCCGCGCGGGGAAGCTCGCCGTCGCGATTGGCGCGCGCTCCGCGCTCTTCGCGCCGGTCGCGTCGCTCGGGCTCGTCATCGTCGACGAAGAGCACGACTCGTCGTTCAAACAAGAAGACGGCGTGCGCTATCACGCGCGCGACATGGCGATCCTGCGTGCGCACCGCGCGCGCGGCGTGTGCGTCCTCGGCAGCGCGACGCCGTCGCTCGAGAGCGAGCACCTCGCGCGAACGGATCGCGCCGAAAAATTGCGATTGCCGGATCGCGCGCGCGCGCAGGCGATGCCGAAGGTCGACCATCGATCGATCTCCGGCACATCGGTCCCGGTCCGACCGGCGACAAGCGCATCAGCATTCCGCTCCATCGCGCGCTCGAAGAGACGCTCGCCGCGAAGGAACAAGCGATCCTCTTTTTGAACCGGCGCGGCTTCTCACCGAGCGTGCGTTGCGAGGCCTGCGGCAAGCTCGAATCGTGTCCGCAGTGCAGCGTGTCGCTCACGTTCCACAAACAAAACGGAACGCTCCGATGCCACTACTGCGAGCACACGACGCATCTTCCGGCGAAGTGCCGCGCGTGCGGCGCGCCCGCGCTCGCGCTCGAAGGGCTCGGCACCGAGAAGCTCGAAGAGACGCTCGGCGTCGCGTTCCCCGACGCGCGCATCGCGCGGCTCGATCGCGACGTCGCGAGCGGGCGCGCGATCGAGAGCGTGCTCGCGAAGGTGCGGGCGAGGGAAGTCGACATCCTCGTCGGAACGCAAATGGTCACGAAGGGACACGACTTGCCGCACGTCACGCTCGTCGGCGTGGTGAACGCGGACGCCGCGCTCTCGCTGCCGGATTTCCGCGCGACGGAGCGCGCGTTCCAGCTCCTCGTTCAAGTCGCCGGACGCGCGGGCCGCGGCGACTCGCCCGGACGCGTGCTCGTTCAGACCTACGACCCGAGCATCCCGCCATCGCTCGCGCTGACAGCACGACGTCGACGGGTTTCATCGATCACGAGCTGTCCGATCGCAAGCAGCTCGGTTACCCGCCGTTCTCGCGCGTCATCCTCGTTCGCGTCGACGCACAAGACGAAGCCGCGCGCGCGACGGTCGCGCGATCGCTCGCGGATGCGGCGCCCGCGCCGTCGCGCCGACGAGGCGAGCGTGCTCGTCCTCGGCCCCGCGCCGGCGCCGCTCGCGAGCCTCCGCAACCGCTACCGCTTCCGCGTCATGCTCCGCTCGCCGAGCGCAGCGCGCTCCGCCGCGCCGCCGTCACGATCGCGCGCGCGCATCCCGGACATCCCGCGCACCGTTCACGTCGTCCTCGACGTCGACCCCGTCCAGCTGTTGTGAATTACAAACCGAGCCACGGGCCCGGCGCGATGGTCTGGCTGCCGTGGCGGATTTCGAAATAGAGCATCGAGCCCGAGTCGGAGTCGCCGACGGTGCCGATGCGTTCGCCGGGCGCGAGCGTGTCGCCGATCTTCACGTCGATCGATCCGAGGTTGCCGCTGACGGAGTAGTAGTGCTCGCCGTGATCCAGGATCACGATGCGACCGTACGCGCCGTAGCGATCCGCGAACGCGACCTTCCCCGCGAACACCGCGCGAACGGGCGTGCCCATTTGCGCGAGCACTTCGACGCCGGGTCCGTCGGTGCCTTCGCGATGCGCGGGCTGACCTCCGCCCTGCCCGCGACGGAAACAGCAGCCGACCGCGCGACGCCGCGAAACCCGCGACGTTCGCGCCCGACGGGTCTGCACCGCGTCCGACGACGACGTAATCATCGCCGGGCGCGCGCGAATCGTTGAATGCGCTCTCGAACGCGTGCTGACGTCGTTGTTCGTCTTCCATCGCGATGCGCGCCGCGTCCATCGCGTTTCGTTGCCGACGCGAGCGACTCTCGATCGCGCGCGACGCGCTCGAGCGAACGCGCGACGATCCGCGCCATGCGCGCGAAGACGCTTCTCCGGTTCGAGATCGCGCTCGAGCGCGTGACGCGCGTGCTCGACGTCCATCGCGTGGCGCATCAGCGCGTCGAACCCTCCGCCGATCGGCAACATCCCCGCGCGCGTCAGTTTGTAGAGCGCGCGACCGCGCGACCCTCGCGCGCGCGTGGGCCTCTTGAATGTGCGGGCCGAGCCCTTCGAGCTCTTTCTTCGAGTCTTGCTCCTCGGCGTCGAGGTCGGCGATTTTCGATCGAGCGCCGCGAGCTCGAGCGCGGTCGACGTCGTCGTCGCGCGGGCTTCGGGTCGGCGCTCGCGGCTCGTGGTGACGCGCGAGCGCCGCATCGCGAAAACAAAGCGACGAGCGCGGCGAGCGCGGCGCGTCTCACACTTGCACCAACTTGCGCAGACCGAGCGACGCAGCCGCCGCGCCGAGCACGGCGCCCAGCGCGACCATCCCGATCGCGAACGGCCACGGAAGAAACGAGGCTCGATCCCGATGAGCAGCGCGAGCTCGGCGTCGAATCGGCTGTGCACGACGAAGAAGAGCGCGCCGAGGATCGCGACGGCCGAGGCCGCGCCGAGCGCGCCTTGGAGGCTTCCCTCGACGACGAACGGCGCTTTGACGAAGCGATCCGTCGCGCCGACGAGTCGCAGCACTTCGACCTCCGCGCGGCGACGCTGCAGCGCGAATCGCATCGTCGATCCAACGACCGCAAGCACCGACAAGAGCACGATCACGGCGAGGATCGCCGACGCCGCGACGCCTCCGCGCACGAGACGCGCGAGCCGCTCCGTCCACGATTGGTACGTCTCCACGCCGTCCACTGCGGGCAGCTTCTCGAGCTTCGTGACGATGTCCGTGAGGCCCTCGTCGTTCACGTCGCGCGCGACGTCGACTTCGAGCGACGCGGGGAATGCCTCCGCGGGGAGCGCCGCGAGCGCGCTCTTTTGATCCTCGTCCTTGGTGAACGCGTCGCGCGCTTGCCCGCTCGACACGTAGCGAACCGACGTCACGCCCGGCACCTTCGTGAGCGCTTCTTTGAGCTGGCTCACGTCGGCCGACGTCGCTTCGTCCTTCAGGTAGATCGACGCGCGGCCTGCGTGCGCCCAACGTTGCTCGATCGCTTGAAGGTTCGTCACGACGAGCAGCGCCGCGGCGAGACACACGAACGCGACCGAAAGAGAAAAAACGCTGAGCGCGTGGAGTCGCCACTCGCGCAAGAGCCCGCGCTTCGCGCGCCGTGTCGTGGAGCTGGACAGATCGAGCATGATTCGCCTCCGCGAAATTCAGAGACGGGGAGCTCGTTGTCGAAGTCGCCGTCGTCTTCTTTCGTCGCAACGCCCGCGCGCACGTCGAGCGCTTTTCCGCTGTCGAGAACGACCACGCGACGCGGACGAACCTCGAGGAGCGTGCGGTCGTGCGTCGCGAACAGCACCGTCGTGCCGGACTCATGGATTTCCTCGAAGAGCCCGAGGATGTCGATCGCGAGCTGCGGATCGAGGTTGCCTGTCGGCTCGTCCGCGAGGAGAAGCGCGGGCTCGCCGACGATCGCGCGCGCGATGGCGATGCGTTGTTGCTCGCCGCCGCTGAGCACGCCTGCCGGATCGCTCCCGCGCCCACTCAAGCCGACGCGATCGAGCGCTTCGCCGACGCGCGAACGAATGAGCCTCTGCGGGAGCCCGAGCACCTCGAGCGAGATCGCGACGTTCTCGTAGACCGACCACGGCGCGACGAGCTTGAAATCCTGAAACACGCACCCGATGTTGCGCCGCAAAAACGGGATCGAATCGGCGGTGAGGCGCGCGACGTCGCGACCCATGAAGAGGATGCGACCGTCGTCGACGGTCTCCGCGCGATAGAGCAATCGCAGCAACGTCGATTTTCCCGGCGCCGCTCGCGCCCGTGAAGAAGACGAACTCGCCACGTTCGATGACGAGGTTCATCCCGCGCAGCACGGGCGCGCCGGGCCGATAAGATTTGTAGACGTCCTCGAAGAGAAGAATTGGGCGCTGCGCTGCGTCCGATCCGAATCGCGCACCAACGCGGAGCTTCGGCCGGAAGGGACGGCTCTCGTCGTCAGCTCTTGCCATGATGACCGGCTACCAGGTCGGCCATCATGGGGACAACTTTACGTCAGTGCGAAGAGCGGCGCGGGCGCTTGGCTTTTGGCGAGCGCGCACGCTTGGTTCCCGTGAGCGCGTGAAGGCGGCGCTGGACGCGCGATTCGAGCGCGCGGAGCGTGGCCGATGCGCGCGCGAGGAGCGTGCGCTCGATCGTGACCGGCGCGATGACGCGCGTGACGGCGCCCGTGCTCTCGACCACGTATTTGCGCCATGCGCTCGCTTCGGCGCGGACGGCGCTCGCGAGCTCACGGCCTGCGTCGCGCGTCTCTCCGGCGAACGCTGCGCCGGCCTTTCGAGCGCGAAGCGCGAACAAATCGCTGTGACGGGTGACGTGATGACCACTTCGGCGAAGCATCGTTCCAATCGGTTGCATGCGACCTCCTGCTGCTAACGCAATGCAGCAACCAATATAACGCGACGCGTTAGTTATGCAAGGGCAGTCATTCGGCGGCGAAATGCCGGGTTTCGGCGATTCGCGTCGAAGCCGCTTCGGCGAGCGCCACGGCTCGCGCGCCGTCGTCGCCCGTGGCAATCGCGGAAGGTTTTCCGTCGATGGCCGCGAGCGCAGAAGCGGCCTGCAGCGCGAGGGGCTCCGCGCCCGTAGCGTGAACCAGGTTTCCGTCGCGCGAGATACGTGCAGTCTGCACGCGAATCGAGCGAACCTTCTCCGGTGCCCGCGAGACGTGGACCTCCGCGATCGCGGAGCCCGCGCGCAGCGTGATGACCGCTTCGTCTCGCGCGCCCGAGGCCGACACGAGCGTCGCGGGCGCGCCTGCGAGGAGCGCGACGAGATCCACGTCGTGTACGGCGAGGTTCAGGCAGAGGTCGTCCGCCTCGGCTGCGGCCGTGCGGTGCGTGATGATCGACGCGATCGTTTCTCCGGCGCACGCGCGCACGAGCTCTCGAACGACGGGATTGAATCGCTCCGAGTGCCCGGCGAAGAGCTTCACGCGATGTGCGCGCGCGATCGCGCACAGCTCCCACGCCTCCGCGGCGGTCTTTGCGAGCGGCTTCTCGACGAGCACGTGTTTGCCCGCGGCGAGAGCCCGCGCGGCGTGATCGAAGTGAAGCGCCGTCGGCGTCGCGATGACGACGAGCTCCGCGTTCGCGATCGCATCTTCGAACGACGACGCAACACGCGCGCCCACCGCGCGCGCGACGCGCTCTGTCGCGCCCGCGTCCACGTCGTACACCGCGCGCGCGCCGAACACGCGCGCGTGATGCGCGCCCATCTTGCCCGCCCCGATGATCGCCACGCGTAGCGGGGTCATTGAAAGTAGTGCGGCGTTTCCGTCACGCCCCACAGCTTGTCGCGCAAGAACTCGACGGTGCGACTCCATTCGAGGAGCGAGCGCTGCGGATCTGCGACGAGATGCGTTTGTCCGAGGAGCGGGATGAACGTGAAGGGGCGACCGGCGCGCGCGAGCGCTTCGGCGAGCTGCAAACTATGTGTAAAATACACATTGTCGTCGGCGGTGCCGTGGAGGAGGAGGAGCGGGCGCGGCGTCGACGATTTCTTCGCCATCTCGAGCAGCGAGGATTCCGCGTAGACGGCCTCGGTCTTCGCGTCGAGCGGCACGCCGAGGTAGCGCTCGGTGTACGCGGTGTCGTAGTCGCGCCAATCTGCGGGAGGCGCGCCCGCGACGCCCACTTTGTAGAAGTCGGGCTGCGTGAGCACCGCGGCCGCCGAAAAATATCCGCCGAACGACCACCCGTAGACGCCGACGTGAGCGAGATCCATTTCCGGAATTTCGGTCGCGAGCGTGCGGATCGCTTCGACGTGTCCCGTGATGGGAACGCTCGCGAACTTCCCGCCGATCGCGCGCTCCCACGCGCGGTCGCGGAACGGCGTGCCGCGCGCGTCGACGAGCACGACGATGGACGACGTGGCATCCGCGACGATCTGCGCGCGAATGAATTTGAACGCATCGGCGACGACGACGTTCACGCCGGGCCCGCCGTACGCCGCGTCGATCACGGGGTACTTGTGCTTCGGTTGAAAGCCGTGCGGCCTCACGACGGCGACGCGATACGCATCGACGCCGACGCGACGAAGCTCGAGCTCCGGCTTCCACGGCGGAACCTCGCCCGCGCTCTCGAGCGTCGCGATCTCTTTGCCCGCGGCGTCGAACACGACGCGCTTCGGATAGCTCGTCGTTTGTCCGACGTACGCGACCATGTGCTCGTGCTCGTGCGGGCTGAACGATCCGTCGACGACGCCGCCGCCGGGCCCGAGCTGCTCCGCCGCGCCACCCGCGAGCGGAACGCTCCACACGGCGCGTTGCGTGGGCTCCGCGCTCTCCTCGACGACGACGCGTTTCTTGTCGGCGTCGACGTCGATCACCTCGCGATAGCCTTGCCCCGCCGCGAGGATCGTTTGGCCGCGCGACACGTTGCCTTCGATCGTGCGTTGCTCGAGCTCCCAGCCGCCGTTCTTCTCGGTCGACCACAAAAAAGATTTTCCGTCGGGCAGCCAGCGCGGGACGCTCGTGTCGACGTTGATCCACGCGTCGTCGTGCTCGGTGAGGAGCGCGTGCGTCTTGCCGGTCTTTTCGTCGACGGCGAGGAGCTGCGCGTTCTTCTGCGAGCGATCGAGGACGTACATCGTGAGCGGCGCGCCCTCGTCCCATCGCATCGTCGCGACGTAGGGGAACTTCTTTCGGTCCCACTCGATCCACGTGGCGCTGCCACCGCCGAACGACGTCACGATGCCGAACTGCGCATCGGCGTTTTGCTTTCCGGGGCGCGGATAGAAATATTTCTCGGGCTCGCGCTCGGGGTGCGATGCGTCCGCGATGCTCAGCACTTCGACATTCGACTGATCGATCTCCTCGAACGCGATGTGCTTGCCGTCCGGCGAGAACCAAAATCCGCGCTCGCGATCGAACTCTTCCTGCGCGATGAACTCCGCCATGCCGTGCGGTTTCTTCTCGGTGCCGCCGCGCGTGATCGTGACCTCGGCGCTTTTCCCGTCGAGGTCGAGGACGCGCACGTCGTTCTCGCGCACGTACGCCACGCGTTTTCCGTCGGGCGAGAGATGCGGATCGAACGCGCCGTCGACGGGGAGCTCCCGCACCGCGCCCGACATGCGATCGAAGACGAAGAGATGCGCGGCGAGCGGAAGGAGAATTTGCAAACCGTCGGGCGTGAGCTCGAACGAGGTAAAGCCGGTCGCCGTTTGACGGAGACGCTCGCGGCGTTCGCGCTCGGCGGGCGAGAGCTGATCGGGATTCTTGAAGACTTCTTCCGGCGAGCAGAGACGCGTGAGTCGCTGCGTCGCGAGGTCGAGCTTGTAGAGCGACTGCGCCGGCTTTCGCGCGGCGGCGCGCAAGAAGAGAACAGCGCGCCCATCGGGCGTGACGACGGGACTCTGCGGCATGCCGGATCGATACGCGTGCGTCTCGGCGAGCGCGCGAACGATCGCTTCATCGAGCTTGCCCGAGGGCGTCGCCGTCGGCGTCTCGTTTTGCTTGTTGTTCGCGGCGAGCGCGGGATCGTGCTCGAGCGCGGACACGAGACCGTGTCCGGACGTCTGCAACGGGGTCTTCGAGGTCGTTCCTCCACCGAAGATTCCGCACGCGGTCAGAAGGGTCGCAAATGCGGCGTACCGGAGCGCCATTTGGCGCGGACGTTACGGCGCGTGACCCATCAGGTCAACCGCCCCAATCAACCGCCACCGATGCCGAACTTGAACGGATACGCGGCGACGTTCGTCGGTGATTCGCTCGCCGGGAAGTGCCACGACTTCACTTGGCGAAGCACGCACCCCGAGACGCGGTCGTTTCCGATCGTCGAGCCCGCGACCCCCGCGCTCGCCACCGATCCACCCGGCTCGATGTTCCACGTCATCGTGACGCCGCCCTTCAAGTTCGGGTTGCGCGCGAGCTCGCTGTCGTAGCAAGCGCGGAGAGCGCCTTGGTGCGCCATGACGACGCGGCGAATTTGTTCCGGCGAGAGTCCGCCGTGCGCGGTCGGGACCGCGCCACCAACGCCGACGCGTGCCTCGCCGCCGCCGCCGGTTCCGTTTCCCGTTCCGGTTCCGCCGCCGCGCCCGCCGAGACCGGGCCCGCCTTCGCCGCGCCCGCCGGGTCCTCCCGTTCCGTAGCCGTAGCCACCGCCGCGGCCTGCGCCCCATCCCGTGTCCATGGTTCCGGATCCGAAGATGACGCCCGCTCCGGTGCCGCCTCCGCCCGAACCGCCGCCCTTCAGCGACGTGCCCGGGCCCGATCCGATCGTGAGCTGCTGCGAGTTCATCGCGAGCGCTTCGGACACGCTGTTGATCGTCGAGAGCGTCTGCTTGATCTGCTCGCCCGTTTCGCTCTGCAGCACTTCGCTGATGCCGCCGTAGTTGCGTGCGGGTTTGATCTCGCCGGGGATCTCCGTCTTCTCGTGCGCGCCGTTCATGCCGAGCTTGCCTTCGTCGCCGGCGACCTTGCGCCCGCCGCCTTGCGGCTTCTTGTCTTGCGCGCCCGGATCCTTCACGCCGGAGCCGCCGGGTTTTTCACCCGTCATCTGCGGCGGCGGAGGCTCTTCGAGTTGCGCGCGACGAAGACCGAAGCGCGCGGCGTATTCGTCGGGGTTCGTGAGCTCGAGCGGCTTCGCGATCGGCGGCGGCGTCATCAGCGCGCGCACGAGACCGAGAACGCCGACGTGAAGCACACCACTCGAGAACAAAGCGAGCGCGACGAGGAGCTCGGGCGCCCAGAAGTTTCCGATGGGCTGCGCGGCTTGCGAGTACTGGAAAAAAATCCCGAATTGTCCGTACTGAATCAAACCGAAATCGCCCGGCACGATCGGAAACGGCGCGCCCGCGCGCGCGAACGCCGCGACGTCCTCCTCGCGCCCGCGAAGCTTCAACATCCCCGCGACCGCGCCACGCGCGTCGATCTCCCACGCGCCCTGCGACGCGCGAATGGGCATCGCCGACATGTCGAGCCCATCGGGTATGGGAAGCACCGCGCCTTCCATCTCGCCGAGCTCGAACGACTGCCCCGTGTTGAGCGACCGAAGCGCGACGACGGTGGTGCCCCAAACGGCAGCGACTCTGAGGACAGTGGAAGTTTGTACGGCGGCTGTAGCGGTGGCCATCGTGGTTCAGACTACACGGGGGTGCGGAACCTTGGAACTGTGGGCGGATGTGCCACACCGCGGAGCGGAACGCGAAAGTGGAGCGCCTGCACGCCGGACTTGAACCGCTGCGTCGATAGGAGCTCGAGATGCCGCGCACTCGACAGGCCATGAAACAACGTCGGCCCGCGGCCACTGATGATGGGATGAACGACGATGCGGTACTCGTCGATGAGCCCCAGCTCCTCGAGCGCAGCCGAGAGCTTGGGCGCTCCGACGAGGACACCCCGCTCGGTCTTCGCTTTCAGCGCCGAGATCGCCTCGCGAAGGTCACCCTCCACCTTGATCGTGTTCTGCCACGGAAAGTCGCTCCGCGAGCCCGACACGACGTACTTCGCCTTCGCCTCGAGCTTCTGTGCCCACTCGCGCATCGCGCGCGGCGCCTTTTCGTCGCGTGCCACCGCGGGCCAGGCTCCCTCCATCAGCTCGTAGGTGTTGCGCCCGAAGAGCATCGCCCCGCTCTGATCCATGAGCTGCGTCCAATAGTCGTGCAGCTCGTCGTCCACGATCCCCTGGGTGTGATCGATGCACCCGTCCAAAGTCACGTTGAGACCGAAGGTGAGGAGGCCCATGGCGTGGGATTCTACGAAAAGCGCGCCCAGCGCGCAGTCATTCGCTCGGTGTGCGCGCTTCCGCATCGCGATCGCGCGTGCATCGGCGTCGCGGGAACGCGCTGACACTCGTGCTAAATCTCGAGATGGGTATGCGCGGTCCTTTCATTCTCCTCGTCGCGTTCGCGCTCGCGTGCTCGAGCGGAAACGACACGACCGACGCCGGTGACGACGCGTCCACCGCAGACGTCGTCGACGCGGGCCCGAGCGGCGTCGTCATACCCGCCGCGCAAGGCACGTGGACGGTCTCCGAAGACGTGAGCTTCAACGGAAAAGGCGCGGGCGATCTCGGCGCGATCGCGATCACGCACGGGGTTGGCACCGTCGACTTCCACGGCGAAACGGCGAACGCATTCTTCTTCACGTCCACGTCCACGCCGACGGGCGCGAGCAACGACGGCGGCGCGTTCTCGAACGAGCGCGATTTCGAAATCATCGCAGCGACGTCCGACCGCGTGATCATCGCGTGGATCACGTGCGCGAACACGACCGATCTCGCGTGGGTCTTCTACGAGAGCAACGACGGCTTCGACTCCGCAACCGAGCTCCCCGCGACGGGAACGTGCGCCGACGTCGTCGCGAACACGACCGAGTCGATTACGCTCCCCGCCGTCACGATCCCGCCGCCCGAGGTCGTTCCGAGCTTCACGATCACCAGCAACGCGCTCGCGTTCGACGGGAAGAACGCGGGCACCGCGCAGCTTCAAAACGAATCGTGGGATCTCTACCCATTCAACGTGATCGACTGCTCGACGTGCGCGACGCCCGGTTGGTTCGAGCTCCACTCGCTCTTTTATCGTCCTCAAGATCAGAACGCGTGCCTCGGCATTCTCTATCTCGAAGCGGCGTATCCGAACCAAGTCGTGCTTGCGTATTCGATTTGCCTGCCCGGCTTCACGACGCCGTACTCGGGCAACGAGCTCGGTTATTCGGCGACGTGGACGACGCCTTAGTCAAAATGCGTTCGTCTTGCGCGTCTCGGAGAGCTCGCCCATGAAGCTGCGATGACCGAGATCGCCCGCGGCGAACTCGGCGCGCACGCGACGCAAGAAGTAGACGATCTGCGGCGAGCGCAAGCGTCCCTCGACTTCCATCTCGCCGAATCGGAAGACGCGCGTGCCGCCGTCGAGCGTCTTCGCTTCGAGCACGCCGGAGTCCGGGTTCGCTTTGATGTTCTCGGTGATGGGAGCTGCGGCGCCGCCGTCGCGTCCGACTTCGAGCCTCGTGTGCGTCGTTGCGGCCGCTGCGCTCGCGTCTTTTGGCGCGCGGGCGCCGCCGCGACCACGCTGCGCATCCGCGCTGAGCGCGACGAGGAGCGGCGCCGACGCCACTGCGACGAAGAAAATCACGCGCGCGATCTTGTGGCTCGTCCGCTTCATTTCTTTCCGCCCTTCGGCGTCGTCGGTTTCGTCGTGGGCGTCGTGGTCGGCGTCGTCGTCGGCTTCGTCGCGCCGGCCATGTATTTCTCCGCTTCCGCGCGCGATGGATGATCGCTCGGCGCATCGGACAGAAACCGCTGGAAGAGCGGCGTCGCGTCGGCGGGTCGCTTCATGAAGTCCGCGTAGAGCACGCCGAGGTTGAAGAGCGCCGCGACGTTGTGCGGATCTTTGTCGAGCACCTTCGTCAAAATCGATCGCGCCTCTTCGAGCTTCGCGGGCGACTTGGCGTCCGCCTCTCCGCGCACCGCCGCTGCGAGACCGAGCTGCGCTTCGAGATCGTCCGGCGACACTTGGAGGATCGCGCGGAACTGCTCTTCCGCCTTGGCATACGCGCCCGCGTGGAGGAGAACGCCGCCCATGTTGAGGCGCGCGGTCGTGTCGCGCGGGTCGAGCTGCGACGCTTTCAAGAACGATTGGAAGGCGAGCGCATCGTCGCCGTTCTGCAATTGAATGAGCCCGAGCGCGCGGTGCGCGAGCGCGCTCTTGTCGTTCGAGTCGAGCGCCTGCTTCGCGAGGAGCTGCGCGGTCTCGCGCTCGCCCTTCGCGAGGTGACATAGCGCGAGCTCTCCGAGCGCGGCCGCGTCGCCCGGCTTTCGCACGAGCACTTCTTGTCCTTGCGCGATCGCTTTGTCGATCTGCCCGGAGTTGCGCAGCGCGGCGACGAGGAGCGTGCGCGCGTCGAGCGCTTGCGGGTGCGCTTGCACGTAGTCGCCGAGCAAGTCCGCGGCGCTTCGATGCTCGCCGCGCCGCCGCGCGACCTCCGCGAGCGCGACGACGACGTCCTGAATCTCCGGTGCGAGCTTTTGCGCCGCGCGAAGCTGCTCTTCGGCTCCCGCGAGATCGCCCGCGCCCGCGAGCACCACGCCGAGGTTGTAACGAGCCTCCCACAAAGTGGGATCGATCCCGATGGCTTCGCGCAAGAGAGTCACCGCGCGATCGCGTTGACCATCCTTCGCCGCGCCGACTCCTTGCACCATCTTCCCGACCGCGACGGGGTTCGCTGGCGGGAGCACGTTCGTGTTGTGCGCCGTGTCGGTCTTTGGCCCGCCGCCGCCGCAGCCGAGCGGCGCGACCAGGAAGGCGAATGCGATGGCTCGAAGGATCTTCACTTCTTCTTCGGTTCCTTCTTCGTGTCTTTCTTTTCTTCTTTGGCGGGGATGACCGTGACGGTCGCCGTCTGCGTAGACGATTGCTTCTCCGCGTCGACTCCGCGTCGCGGCGCATCCATGAGAGCGGGCAATGGGCTCGGCCCTTCGGAGCGCACGTCGAAGCCGACCTCCTTGAACGGCGGATAAATCTCCGCGTTCAAGCGGCCGAGCGCGTCGCGCATCTTCGCCGTCCACTGGTTGTAGATGCCGAGCTCCTGCGCCTTCTTCCAACCGTTCTCGTACGCGTCGAGCGCCTTCTCTTCGACGGGCACGACGAACGTTTCGATCTGCGACTGGAAGTCTTCTTTCTCTTGCTCGGTCTTCGCTTCGGCCGGGACGGGCGCCTCGCGAAGCGACTTCGCGAACGTCTCGTACGTGTGTCCGACTTGATAGAGCGCAGCCGTCGTCCACTCCGCGACGCCGAACGAAACGACATCGAGAAAGACGAGCGCCGCTTGCTTGAGGAGCTCCGCTTTTTCTTTGAGCCGTTTGCCGAGCTGTTTGACGTCGCCTTCGATCTTGATCGACTCGAACTTCGCCAGCACGCGCTCGCCTTGCATGTAACGTGCTTGCGCCGCTGCGAATTTTCCGTCGGCGCCGAGCGACGCCTTGAGCTGCTTGCCCATGCGCGTCGCGTTCGTCAGCGAATCATCCGCTGCTTTCGGATCGCCTTCTTTGATCTGCGCCTTCGCGAGGAGAACGAACCCTTGCACGCGGTGATCTTGGTTGCGCGATCCGCGCGCGAGGTAGCGCTTGTAGAGATCGATCGAGTCCTTCGTGCGACCCGCGTCTTGGTGCGCACGGCCCATTTGGAAGACGACCTCGTCCGCCTCGGTCGCGCTCGGGTAGAGCGCGAGGAACTTGTTGCCGTCGCCGATCGCTTTGTCGTGATCGCCGGCGGCGACGCGCAAGATGACCGCGTTGAACGCGGCGTCTTTGCCGTGCTCGTACCTTTGGTAAACGGGAACGCGCGCGTCGACGTTGGCGACGATGGCTTCGTCGAACTCGGCTGCGTCGTTGAAGAGACCCATCGCTTGGAGCGTCGTCGCGGCGACCCACGCGCCCATCGGCGACTCGGGTTTGTCGCGATAATCTTTTCCGGTGATGAGCGACGCCGCTTCTTTGAGCGAGCCGACGTCCGCCGAGAGCTTCGCCTCCGTCTCCGCCGACACGGCGGCTTGCGCCGCGCGCGGATCCTTCGGGTACTCCTTCGCTGCGCGCAAGTACGCGGCCGTCGCGCCCGCGTGATCGCTCGCCTGCGCCTTCTGCTCGCCTTGCTTGAACATCGCTTGGATGATCAGCTCTTCGAGCTTCTGCTGGTGCTTCGCATCCGAGAACGCCGGATACGTCTTCAGCTTGCGCGCCCATTGCTCGATGTTGTCGAAGTTCTTCGACTTCACGAACGAGTCGATGATGAGCTCGCCGGCCATCTGCGCGTGCGAGTCGCGCGGCCACTTCTCGAGCATCGTGCCCCAGAGCTTCACCGCCGAGTCGTAGACTTGGTAGTCGTAATAGAGCTTGCCCTGACGGAAGAAGAGCTCGGGCAGCGCGGGGTCCGTCGGATAGAGCTGCGAGTAGAGGTCGAGCGCTTCGGCGAATTTCTTGTCGGTCTCGGTCTCGAGGCCGCCGCCTTTTGCTTTGCGCGCTTCGAGCTCGGCGACGCGCACGCGCTCGAGCGACGCGATCGCGTTGTAGATCGCGTCGTGGCGCTTCAGCGGATCGCCCGGCGCGGTCTTGTCGATCTCCTCGGGCATCGCGCGCGCGGCGTTCATGTAGTGCGTCGCGGCGTCGGTGTTCTTGTTCAAGCGGCGGAAATCGATCTCGGCGTCGTAGTACTCGATCTGGAACGCCTTCGGCTCCTTCGAGAACTTCGAGAGGTACGCGTCGTACAGGTCGGCCGCGCCTTGAAACTCCGCGGTGCTCGTCTTGTCCTTCTGCGCCTTCGCGTTGAGATAAATCGCGTGCTCGCGCAGTTGCTTTTCGATCTTCGCTTGCGTCGCCGTGACGTTCGCGGGGTCCGCTTGCGTGCGCGCCCACGTGCCGCCCGTCGTGAAGCCCGCGAGCGTGCGATCGTACGTCGCCTTGAGCTTCGGATAATCCTCGAGCCAGTTGTAGCCCTGCGCGACTTGCAGGATCCACTCGCCGCCTTCGCGCGCGGTGGGCTCGAGCTTCAAGAGGAGCTCGTACGCTTCGATGCCGCGCTCGTAGTGCGCTTGGTCGTAGTACGTCGACGCGAGCGCGCGCACGATCTTCCCGGCGAAACGGTCGCCGCGGATCTTCGTGAGAAAATCGTACATGTCCTGCGCGGTGTTCTTGTCGTCCTCGGTGAAGACCTCGACGAGGTACTTCAGCGCTTCGCCTTGGAGCTCGTCGAGCGCCTTCTGCTGCGCGACGTTCACGCCGGGCCTGCCGCTCGTGTCCGTCACCTCGAACACCTTCACGAAGCGGTGCGTCGCTTCGTCGGTGTTGCCGAGTCGCCAGTAGCACCACGCGCTCTTGAAGAGCGCGAGGCCGACGAGGTCGGGCTTGTCGTGGAACTTGAGGACCTCTTCGTACTCCGTGAGCGCGGTTTGGTAGTCGGGCTTGTTGAAGTACGTCTCGGCGCGCGCCATGTGGGCGTCCGCGATGAAGCGCGAATTCGGATACTCCTTGAGGATGCGCGTGAAGCGCTCGAACGCCTCTTCGCTCTTGCCTTGCTCGGTCGCGAGAAATCCGTCGACGTAGAGCGCGAGGTCGTACTGCTGGAACCACGGATAATCGCGCAGCACCTTCTCGAAGAGATTGCGCGAGAGCGCATAGTTGATGTCGGGCGCGGGGCCGCGTTGATCGACGGGCTTCTTCTCCCACTCCTTGAATCGATCGACGACGCTCTCGCGCTCGTTCTCCCAATAGAGCTCGCCGAGCCGCATCATTGCTTCGGGCATCTCGGGCGTTTCGCGCGGCGACTCTTTGATGAACGTCTCGAGCAGCTTGATGGCTTCGGCGCGAAGATCTTTGATCTGGTGGATGTCGCGATCGATGCGCGCGTCGAGCTGCGCTTTCAGATGCGCGCGCACCGCTTCGGGGAGCTTCGGGCCGCGAATCGCCGGCGTGCCCGGGTGCTCGCTCTCCGCTTTTTGGATGCTCGGCCGCGGTTTTTCTTTTTGCGTGACCGTGAGCATGCTCTCGGACGACGCCTTCACTTGCGAGCTCTCACCCGCGCCGGCGGGCGTGTCCGTCTTCGTCGTCGGCGCCGCGTGAGATGCGGACGCGAGGAACGTCATCAGCGAGAGCGCCAAGAAGCGCGAGGGAATTCGCCGCATCGAAAACCTAACCTATCACGGGTGCTGGCTCGTGAGCCCTTCGAGCGTGTGGTGACAGCGCGTGTCGTCGGGGAGGAGCCCGATGCACGTTTGCATGACTTTTTTCGCGCTCGGCCAGTCCTTCGCGAGCTGGTACTTCACGCACCACGAGTCGAACGTCAGATACAAATTGTTGAGGCACGAGTCGTCGGTGCGACACGCGTCGATGTGCTTCTGGATCGCGCCGAGCGATTTTTCGTATTCGTGCGAGACCTGCGCGGCCTCGGTCATGCGGTTCATGAGGACGTTGAGCAGGTTCTTGCGGATCGATTTCGCGTCGTCCCACGTGGGCTGGAGGTGATCGAGACCCTCTTCCGCCATCTCCACCGCTTCGTCGCCGCGGCCGACGACGAGCAGCGCGTTCGCGTCGTGCCACGCCATCCACGCGACGTCCGACATGAGCTTGTCGTTCTTCGGGAAACGACTCGCGACATCCGACACGAACGGTGCGACCACCTCGATGAGACGCAGCACGGTGCGATAGGCTTTGTGCTCGTAGAGCCATTTCGCTTCGTTGAGATACGAGGCCATGCGGTTGTGCACGCTGTCGACGTCGTCGGGTGCGAGGATCGCGGCGGCTTCGGCGAGGCGGCCTTGCGTGTCGTCGTTCACGATTCGTTTGTCGGACATCCCGCGCGCGACGAGCACGTACGGCGGAACGATCTCGCGCTTCTTGTACTCGTCGTACGTCATCGGCTTGAGGCCGCGGCTCGACGACCAGTCCTTCGCGGCGTCGCGGTAGAATTTCTCGTCGTGAATTTCGCCGAAGCCGGTCGCGGTCGTCGTCTCGACGTCGACGCGCTTGCCGTCTTCGGGTCCGAAATCGATGAAGGCGTGCGTCTCCGTGATCGCCGCGCGCACCGGGAGCGAAAACGCACACGCGAGCGTCGCGTAGAGAAGCGCCGAGCTGATGCAGTTGTAGTGACCTTGCTCGAAGATTTGTGACAGCCGCGCCTGATCGAGCTCGTACGCGCCGATTTTCGGATCCTGCTTGTTCGGCGAGCCGTTAAGGAACACGTGGTGCATGGCGCGGTTGAGCGCGTCGCCGCGCTTCTCGGGCTCGCCGGCCGACTCGACGGCGGCGCGCTGGTCCGCGACGAAACGATCGAAGCGCGTGAAGTAGCGTGTGTACGTGTCCGCGTCGCGTTTGTCGCCGGAGGCCATGATTGCGAGCGCGAGCAGCGCGTGCGCGTCGCCTTGCCGCGCGCGCTCCGCGCCTTGCACCGCGGCGACCTCGGGCTCTGTGAGCGGCCACCACGTGTGGAGCGCGTCGTTGCCGTAGCCGGGGCGGAGCTTGTTGGGATCTTCGTGGCTGTCCTCGGCGGACGGCGGACGCCACTCGCTCGGCCCGCACGCACCGACGAAACACACTGCCACGAGTGCACCGAACCACGCGCGCATCGTCCGCCCAGTCTAGCTCGTTTGTTGGGCGCGTTACTTGAGACCTTCGGAGCCGATGAACTCGTCGGGCCAGTCGTCGCCTTCGAAGGGCCAGTATTCTTCGCTGTCTTTCAAGAAGCGCGCGGCGTCGAGCGCGTCGACGGCGTCTTGCGGCAAAAAGCCGTTGTTGATCGCTTCGATTTCGATCTCGAGCGCGCGCTTGCGACCGAGGATGGACTCGATACGGCCGAGGCGCGCGCGACGGAGGAGGCGCGACAAGCGCAAGTCGACGCGACGGAGCGCGTCTTTCGCGAGCACGTTTTCGGTGTGGGCGAGCTCGGCGCGTGCTTGCTCGATCGGTTGCCCGAACGTCGTCGCCGTTTGTTCGTCCGCGCGGATCAAGTCGGGAAGATCCTTCGAGCCGCTGCTCTGCGCGGGCCCGTTCTGCGCCGTTTGCGCGCTCGCTTGCGCGCGCGCCGCGTTCACGCGCGTCTGAATTTGATTCAGCTCTTCTTTGAGCGGCGCGACTTGCGACGCGGACACGCCGTTGCCTTCGAGGTCCGAGATCATGCGGCGCACGCCTTCGGTCGCGTCACGCGCGTCGCGCGCGCGATCGTCGTCCGACGGTTTGTCTTCTTGCGCGGGGCGCACGCCGCCGGTCGTTGCGAGCTGCGAGCGGATGTCGCCGAGCGATCCTTGCGTCATGCGAAGACCGCTCGCTTCGTGGTCGAGCACCGCGCGCTGGCGCACGATGGTCCCGTAGTCGGGATCGATTCGCACGAGCGCCGCGATCGCGCGCATCGCTTCCGGCGAGAGCGACGCACCGCCCTCCGCCGTCGAGCCTGCGTCGCCGCCTGAGCGCGCCGCTTCGAGCAGCGCGTTCATCGATCGCTCGTCGCCTTGAACGCGCCGCGCCGCATCGCGCACGGGCTCGTAGAGCGCGACGAACTTGAGGAGCTTGTCGTCGGCTGGCTTGAACTTGCACTGCGCGAGATCGATGTATGCGTCCAAGATCCACGCTTCGTCTTCGTACGGGTGATGGATCTGGAGGCCCTTCAGCTCGTCGAGGAGCTCGCGCGCGCCGACGTAGTCTTTCTTCTCGTAGCGCGACGTCGCGGCTTCGTAGAGCGCTTCGGCGAGGCGATCCGAATCGCGCGGCACGAGGTAGTAGTAGTAGCGCGAGTCGTCGAAGCGGAACTGCTCGTGCGCGACGCGCCCGAGCGCGAGGCGCGCGAGATCGCGAACCGCGAAGAAGCGTTGGTCGGCGTAGACGGGCGTGGAGTCCTGCGCGCGTTTGGGGTCCGCGACTTTGCAGAACATGTTCTCGCCTTCTTTGTACTGCTTCTTCTCGGTGAGAATGAGGCCCTGCAAATACGTCGCTTGCGCCCAGAATCGCGAGCGCTGCGTGACGGCGGCGTACGCGGCAAGCGCGGCGTCGGGATCTTTCTTCGCCTCGGCGGCGCGGCCATTGAGATAGCTGATGTCGCCGCGCGTCTCTTCGGGCGCGCTCGGCGGGACGCTCTTCAAGTCGGAGACGGCGTCGTCGTAACGCTCCGTCTCGATGCCGACCTCGACGAGGCGCCGCACCGCGCGCCGCGCGTACGTCGCGACTTCGTCCCACGCGCCGTTTTGAGCGAGCAGCTTTCGGAAGTACATGCGCGCCGGGCGATACGCGCCGGCGCGCGCGTACGCGTCGCCGACGAGGAAGATCATCGCGCGACCTGGCTCGTCGTTCTCGAACGCCGTGAACTGCGGGCTCTCGACCATGTCGAGCATGCGCGAGACGGCTTCGTCGATGCGGCCCGTGCGGATCAAGTCTTCGCCCTCGGCCGCGCGCGCTTGCACGTCGTCGAGACTGAGCTGGAGCATCGATCCGAGCTTGCGAGCGGCGAGCGCACGTTGGTACGTCGCCATCGGGTTGTCGTGCGCTTCTTCGGGAGGCGCTGTCGTCGTCGGAGCCGTCGTCGTTGGTGCGGTCGTCGTCGCGCGTGGCTGCGCGCTCGCTGCGATCGCAACGAAGACCGTCGCGAGCCCCATCGCCGCTGCGCGCTTCGACTTCACTTCTTCCCCACCGCGTGGGCCTCGGCCTTCACGCGAACGCGTAGATCGTACCTTCCGCTCTTGTCGCTCGGGAAGTCTTTGCCCATGTCGGAGTCGTCACCGATTTTGATCTGCACGCCGAGCTCTTGATCGCGTGGGACTTCGACGGTGAAGCGCGAGCGCTGGCTGTTGCGGAACGCGTCGTTGCGTTCGTCTTTGCGCTCCACGTCGACGGTGATCGCGTGGTGTCCCGCCGCGAGCGAGTGCGCATACACGTCGGTCCAGTCGTCGGCTTTGAAGTTCGTCGGTGCGGTGTAGACGGCGCCGTCGTCGAGCGAGACGACGAGGCGCCCGATGCGACCGTGATCGCCGTCGGTGCGAATTTGAATCGCGATGCGCGAGTGAAAGAGCGTGTCGCCGACCGCGGCGACGCGCGCGCGAAGCGACGTGATGTCGGCGATGAGCTTGTCGTAGTCGACGCCACCCGCGCCGGCGTCGAGCGCCGCCATGCCTTGCGAGAACTCGTTGGGCGCGGGGTTGAGCGGCGAAGCGCGCACGCCGCCATCGCCGCTCTCGCTGTGAAGCATCGCTGGCGGCGGGACGGGACCCGAATCGCTCAGCGTCGCCGAGCCCGCGTCGAGCGCGGTGGGCGTCGCCGTCTGCGCGGTCGTCGCTGCGGCGCCCGCGTCGGCGCTCGTGCTCTCGGTCCCCGCGTCGGCGGTCGCCGGAGGTTTGGGCTTCTTCTTGGGTTGCGCTAGCGCGACCGCCGCGACGCTACCCAAGGCGACGACCGTGAAGAACGCAACGCGACGAGACGATGACGGACTCCGCACGGCGCCATCGTGCATCTGAATGCGTGCAATGAGCAAGCACGACCGCTTGCGCTATGCTGATCTCGTGCGGTGGGTGCTTGTCTTTGCGGGGGCTGTGAGCGCGTGCTCGCTCCTCACGGACTTGGGCCCGCTCGGCGGAGACGGCGGCGCCGACGTCACGCTCGACGTTCAGACCATGGATGCGCCGCCGGCCGATGGTTTCCTCCTCACGGTTTCACCGACGCATCTCACGATGGACCCGGGTGATTCCGATCCCGTGACGATCAACATCGCGCGCGGCTCGGCCTTCACGGATACCGTCAACGTCACGATCAACGGCCTCAACCCGCCGTACCTCACGGGTCCCGCGACCACCGCAATCATCGGCGCGTCCGCGATCGCGCAGATCGCGTTGCCGCAAGCACCGCCGAACCAAACCGATCCCGAGCTCACGTTCGTCGGTGTCGCCATGAACGGAAAAACGTCGAGCGCGAAGCTCTCCATTCACGTCGGCAGTCTTCTCGTTGCGACGACCACCGACACGACCGTCCAGATCCCGTCGTTCGCTTCCACCGTGCTCGTGAAAGCGTGGGGAGCGGGCGGTGGCGGTGGCATCTCCATCTCCGACGGAACCGGAAATCTTTTTTACGGCGGCACAGGTGGTGGTGGTGGTTTCGCGAGCGGAACGATCAGCGTCACGCCCGGCGAGACGCTCCAAGTCTGGGTCGGTGGTGGAGGTGCGACGAGTGGATACGGTGGCGGATTTTCGAGCGTGCTCCGCGGGACGACGCCGCTCGTGATCGCGGGAGGTGGCGGCGGCGCGGGTGCTGCGTGGCAGAGCTCCCAAGGCAACAACTGCGCGCAAGGCGGCGCGAACGGCAACGGTGGTGCAGCCGGTGGCGGTGACGCAGGTCAAACCAAGGGTGGCGCAGCCGCACCTGGAACGCAGACGGCGGGCGGAGCCGCGGGATCGATGGCGACGGCGGGCGGACCTCTTCAAGGCGGACACGGTGGCAAGAGCACGATCGGCGACGGCGGCGCGCATGGCGGCGGTGGCTCGGGTGGAGGACCGGGTTGCGGGTCCTCGGGTGGTGGCGGCGGTGGCGGCGGATGGTTCGGCGGCGGCGGCGGCGGATACAGCACGTCGACGGCGGGTGGCGCGGGCGGTGGCGGCAGTGGATACGTCGAGCCCAGCGCAACCGATCTCCTGCTGGTGACGGGAAAAACGCAGCGGTCGCGAACTCGACGGACACGGACTACGTGCCCGACGCCGGTGCAGGCGGCGTTGGCGGCAGTTGGGACTGCCCGACCACGTGCACGCAACTCCCGCCGACCGCGGGCGTCGGTGGCCGCGTCGTCGTCCGTCTTCCGAAGCCCTGACCATCGGCGCCGGAGGCGCCGGAGCATGTAACTAGCTCCCGAACGGAATGAAGATGCTGAAGCCGAGCGTCGCGATGACGTCGTTCACGAGGTGCTGCTCGCCGATCAGCTGCTGCTGGAGGATGTGGTCGCGCACGTCGAGGCGAAGCGCGAACCATTTTCCGAAATAGAATTTCGTTCCGAAGCCCGCGCTGCCCGTCACGCCGACCGACGTCGAGTCGTCCGTCACGCCCGCGCCGAGGGCGAGGTTGAAATCGAATCGGCTGATGCCGCCGCCGAGCCAACGCAGCTTGCCGTACGCGAACGACCAAATGATGTGGCCGAAGTAGAGCAAGCCCGGCTTGTCGTTCGTCGTCTCGAGAACGAGCTGCGGGTAGCGGCGATTGAAGGTGTCGGCGGCGTCGCTGTGGAATCGCGTGTATTGGAACGACGCTTCGAGCGCGAGATCCTCGGAGAAATGGAAGGTGTACGCGCCGCCGAGGACGTAGTTCGACGAGTCGAGATCCGCCGCGTACCAACCGCCCATGAACGAGAACTCGTGGCGGAAGGCTTTGATGAAGAGGCGATCCTGCACGCCGCGATAGTGGCGGCCTCCGATGAGCTCTTGCTTCAGCTCTTCGTCGACGCACTGCGCGTGGGCGAGCGCAGGAACGAGCGCGACGGCGCAAACCAGCAATGAGCCAGAGAGCGCGCCTTTCCGCATCGAACAAGTGCGTAGCAGTTGGGCGCTTTCAGTGTCAATCCGCTACACATCGCCTCATGACACTGTCTGTGCTGATCACGGGCGCTTCATCGGGAATTGGTGCGGCTTTGGCGCGCGAATACGACAAGCGCGGCGCGCGCGTCGCGATTTTGGCGCGGCGAAAAGATCGACTCGACTCGCTCGCGAAGTCGCTGCGCGACGCGGTGCCCATCGCGTGCGACGTGACGGACGATGCGTCCGTTCAGCGCGCGGTGCGTGAAGCGCTCGGCGCGTTCGGCGATCTCGACGTGGTCATCGCGAACGCGGGGATCAGCGTCCTCGGTAGCGTCGAGGAAGTTTCGATCGACGAGTACAAGCGGCAGTTCGAAACGAACGTGTTCGGCGTGCTGCGCACCGTGAAGGCGTCGCTCGGCTCGCTGAAGCGCACGAGCGGGCGCATCGGTCTCGTCGGGAGCGTGTCGGGATTTTTGTCGCTGCCGGGAACGAGCGCGTATGCGATGAGCAAGTTCGCCGTCCGCGCTCTCGCCGAAGCGCTCGGCGCGGAGCTCTCTTCGAGCGGCGTGTCGGTGACGCACATCGCGCCCGGCTTCGTCGAGAGCGAGATTCGCAAAGCCGGCGCATCGCACAAGGATCCGATTCCGGAGTTCTTGATCATGCCGAACGATCGCGCGGCGCACGAGATCGCGAGCGCGGTGCAAGATCGCCGCCCCGAAGCGGTCATCACGAACCACGGAAAAGCGGCGATGTTCCTCGCGACGCGCTTTCCGCGCACGGTGCACGGCGTCGTGCGGCTCGCGTCGTCGCAGGTGATGAGCCGCGTGAAGCCTCAATAGCTGAAGCTGACGGCGAACGTCGCGGGCGACGCCGTCACGGGGAGCACGATCGACGAGGCGTTCGGTGGAACGATCACGCTCGTGCCATCGAGCGTCGCACCGGCGATATCGTGATGGCTGGGCGCGCGCACTTCGATCGTGCGCGGCGATGTTCCCGTCGGTCGATACGTGCCCGTCACGAGCGAGCCGCGCTTCGCGAGATCGATCAGCGCAGTCTGGAGAGAGAAATCTCGCGACGCGTGCGGGTCGATCACGACGCCGCTCGCGGACGCGTCGATGCCGCACGTTCGCAGGAGCGCGAAGAGCGGCATCGCGTGCGCGTTTTGGTTCTGCACCGGAAAATCCGTCATGGGCGTCGCCGCGCTGTACCAAGCCTCGCCGGGACGATCGCCGGCGTTCGATTCCATTCCGTCGGGCGCGCTCCAGATCCCCGCCCATTGATTCGGAAACGCGAGCGCGTGCGCCGCGAGCGTGTTCTTCGCGAGATGGTTCCACGCGCGCGGCTCGTCCGACAGGGCGTAGCCCCACGTGAGAAGGCCGCTGATCGCCGGCCACACTTGTCCGCCGGCCGCGAGCGTCGCGCCCGTGGGCGATGGATCATCGAGCTGCGATCCGATCGCCGAGACGAGCGCCCTTCGATCCTCATCGCTCGCGAGCGTGTTCGATGCGAGCGCCCACACTTGCGACTCGAGATCGAGCGTGCTCGCCTCGAACAAAGTGTCGTCGCCGAAATACGCGCGACCGAAGAACGATCCCGTCCACGTTTGCGGCAGCGCGGCGCGATAAGCGTCGACGTGCGTTCGCATTTCGCTCGCGAGCGCCTGGTCGCGCGTCGCGATCATGTCGGCAGCGCGCGGAAGAACCGCGACGGCCATCTGCGTGTTGGGCACGCTCTCGCCCGACGCGATCGCGAGCGCGCGATCGGGCGCGTCGAACACGATGCCGTCGTTCCAATCGCCGTCGCCGACGCGGATCAAACCGTGCGACCCGGAGCCGACGACGTCGAACAAGTGACGCGACGACGCGACGACGTGATCCCAAACCGTCGCGTTCGGGCTCGCTTGGTAGAACGGCGCGCTCGCGTCGAGGATCGCGACATCGCCCGTCGCGCCGACGTACTCGGAGAGCGCCCACAGAAAAAACAAATCGAGATCGCTCGGATGCGCGTGAATCCCGAGCGCATCGTCGAGGACGCCGTTGCCTTGGAATGCGTACGAGAATCTTCCGTCGTCTGCGAACTGCATTCCGGTCATGAGAAGCAGCTCTTCGCGCGCGAGCCCGGGGTGCGTGTACGCGAGCGGGATGGCGAAGAGCGCGAGATCGCGGAGCGCGCCGTCCGCGCCGTGGAGATACAAGTACGCCGAGCCCTGCGGGACGACGTCGTGGCTCCAAAAATCGCGATGCGCGACGGACGCTTCGATCTGCGCGGCGTGCCACGCCATCTCGCGCTGCAGCACGCCACCCGTGATCGGCGCGTCGTGCGTCGTCGAAAAATAGACGAGATGATCTTCGAGCGACGCGCGAACGCTCGCGAGGAGATCCGCGTTCGGATCCGCGATGCCGTCCGGGACGATGAACGGCGTTCCCATCGGCGCGTAGCCGTAGAAAAATCGGAGCGTGCGCTTTTCGCCCGGCGCGAGATCGAGATCGGTGCGCGCGGCGAACATGCGCGGCTGCCCTTGTCCGTTCGTCGCGCCGTCGTCTTGCGTCTCGGGCGCGCGCGCTGCGACGGCGTCGGGCGCGCTGGGTCCTCCCGCGCCGAAGAACGCATTTTGATCCGTGTAGACTGCATCCATCTTCCCGACGAGCGACGCGAGGAATGGGTCACCGGGGAAATAGTCGATGGCGTTCGCGTCGCCCGGTGAGGGCAGGGGATCGGTCCCGACGTACGTGCGGCGCAAGCCGACGACGTTGGTCTGGCCGTCGCGCTCGATGGTCTCGTTCCACATCGCGTTGCGCGCGTCGCGCGCGGCGCGCGCGTTCGCCGGGACGGCGGTGAGCGGAAGCCCGGACACGATCCAGTTCGTCTCGATCGGTCTTCGCGCGACGTCCCACACTTCGTAATGCGAGAGGTGCTCGCCATGCGCGGACGTGTTCGCGATTTCGATTTCCGTGACGACGCCGAGCGCGCCGCGCGGAGCGAACGTGGTGCGCGTCGTCTTCACGCCGCGAAATTCCATCGACGAGCGCGCGTAGCCCATTCCAAAGCGCCGCGTCGTCTTCGCGCCCGTGGGGCGCCACGCATACGCGGTGCTCCACGTCGCGTCCCCGTCGTCGACGTAGGAGAATCCGCCGCCGAAATTGTTCTGCGACGCGTCGATCTTGTCGAGATACGTGATGCCGCGATCCTGCGTCGTCACTTCGATGGGGCCGTCGTTGGTCGCGAGCGCGTTCACGCGACCGTTTCCGAACGTGAACCACTGATCGCGCCGGTCGACGCCTTCCGTGTTGAACCACGATGCGCGCGCGTCCGCGTTTTCGTCGAGGCCGTAGTCGTACGCGGGCAGCCCCGCGTCGTCGATCACCCAGCGACCGAAGATGCCGCTGCCCACCCCGCAAGGGACGAACGTGCGCGGCGCGTCGAGCGAAGGCTCGATGCACGACTCGGGCGGCGGATCGTACGGCGCGTCGGGTCGCGCGACTTGGTTGCCGTCGAGCGAGCAACACACGAGCGCGCAAAGCGAGAGCGACGTGACGCGCATGGCGCGATCGTGCGGTGTGCGATGATGCAGCGTCAATGAGGAAGGCGTGCGTGCTCGCAATTGGTGGGCTCGATCCCGGCGGAGGCGCGGGCGTGCTCGCGGACGCGCGCGCGATCGCCGCGGGCGGCGCGTTCGCGTGCGCGGTGATCGCGGTGCAAACGATCCAATCGACGCGCGGTCTCGTTCGGGCCGTGCCGGTCGATGCGAAGCTCTGGACGGAGCAGGCGCGCGTCGTCCTCGCGAATCAGCGCGTGCGCGCGATCAAGACGGGCGCGCTCGGAAATGCCGCCAACGTGCGCGCGATGACGAAGCTCGCGGGTGCGCATCCGCGCATCCCGCTCGTGGTGGATCCGGTGATGATTCCTTCACGCGGCTCCGCGCGTTTGCTCGACGCGCGCGCGATGTCCGCCATGCGCGACCTCGTCTCGCACGCGACGCTGGTCACGGCGAACGCGCACGAAGCGGCCGCGCTGACGAACACGCGCGTCACGAACGTGGACGAAGCACGCGTCGCGGCTCGCGCGCTCGTGTCGCTCGGCGCCCGCGCTGCGCTCGTCAAAGGCGGTCACCTCGAAGACGCTCGCGCGATCGACGTCCTCGCCACGCGCGATCGCATCATCACGACGGGCGCCCCGCGCCTCCGCCTCCGCCGCGCGATTCACGGCTCGGGCTGCACGCTCGCATCGCTCATCGCGGCGCACCTCGCGCGCGGCGCGCCGCTCGACCGCGCTGTTCGCTCCGCCAAGCACGCTCACCATGCCGCGCTGCACGCGCTTGCCGATGTCGGCGGTTCACTCGCTGGTGATCACGTTTCGAGAGAAACCGCCAAGACGCCAAAGCGCCAAGGCATGAAAAATTGGTTGTAGAATGCAACCCTCAACCCTCTCTTTTTTGGCGTCTTGGCGTCTTGGCGGCCAATCTCTTAATGGACGCGTGAGAGGTCGATGGTGCCGATCCAAATGTCGGTGAGGTCGAAGATGCCCGTCGCCCACGTTTCGTCTTTGTCGAGGTCGCCGCTGTACCAGCTCACGCGCGCGCGGTTGCCGTCGAGCATCGCGTAACCCGCGTACGACGTGTCGCCCGCGCTCGGGATTTCGCCCCACTCTTGGATCGCGAGCGGCTGCATGTCGAGCGTGCCTGCGTCGCCCGTGGACGTGATCTCGTAGAGCGCGGTGCGTTTGCGTCCGAGCGTGTCCGTCAAAATGTGTTTGCGCGCGATGACGAAGAGACGTCCATTCCAGAAAAACGCGAGAGGCCCGTCGAGGCGAACGCCGTCGAGCGTCTGCGGACACGAGAACGAATCGTACGGCGGCGCCGCCCAACACACGCGCGTCGAGATGGGCCCCTGCGACGCGAGATAGACCGCGTCGGTCCCGTCGGTGCGAACGAGCGCGAGCAAGTTGCCCGACGGAAAAAATACGAGCTCGGTTTCGACCGGCGTGTCCGCGGCGACGCCGTACACCTGCGCGCCTTGCGTCCACGCCATGCCGTCCGTCGACGTGAACAGCGAGACCGATGCGTCGCCGTCTTGATACGCAGCCGAGTAGTACGTGCCCGCGTTTTGCTTCACGCGCCAGAAGCTCCACGTCTCCGGACCGATGTTCGCGAGCGGCGCCCAGCCGACGCCATCGCTCGAGTGCGTCGCCACGCTGATCGAATCGACGTTGCTGTCGCGCGTCGAGTTCACGGGCAGCCGCGTGATCGCATGGATGTAGAGATCGCTCCCCACCACGTAAAAATGGGGGTCTCGGAGATCGCGATCGCTCGGCGCCTGAATCAGCGCGACGTCTTGGAACGTGATCCCGTCTTGCGACTTGTAGACGTGGAGCGCCGAGTTCGGCCCGAGCACTTGGCTGCGCGCGGTGCGATGCACGAGCCAGTAGGCGCCGTTCCACTGGATCATGTCGACGTTCTCGTTGTGACGGCAGATCGTGTCGCGGCAGTCGTAGTCGTTTTCGAGATCGTGTCCCGAGACGAACACGTGCGCGTCGTCCATCCACGACGGGAGCGTCGGATGCGGATCGTACGGTTCGTCTGCGACGCTCGCGTCGGTGCCCGCGTCCGTCGATTGCGACCCGCCGTTGCAAGCCACGAGCAGCAAAGCCAAGCCCCACGCGCGCATGACGTGATTATGTCAGAGCGGGGTGCCGGCGGCGAAGTCCGTCGAAATCGTCGTCGAGATTTTCTTCACTTCGCTCGCGACGGAGAAGATCACGCCGAGCTCGCGGTTGTACTCGAGCGAGCCGGTGCTCAAGTTTTCGGAGCCGACGTACGCGCTCGTGCCGTCGACGACGATCGTCTTCGCGTGGATGTACGGCGTGTTCACTTGCACGAGCTTCGCGCCGGCGCCTTTCACTTCGGCGACCGCGGCTTGACCGCTCGATGTCTGCGTCGCGTTCGAAAGCACGATGCGAACCTTGATGCCTTTTTGGAGCGCGGCCTTGAGCGCGTCGGCGGTGTGGTAGTCGCTGAACTCTTCGACCTCGAGATCGATCGTGGTCTTCGCGGATTGAACGAGCGCGACGACGTCGCTCACCGCGTTGATCGGCGCGACCATCAACGCGCCTTGCGCGGTCTGCGGTGGCGAGCCTGCGAAATCGCCCGCGAAGATCGCATCGGCTTCGGCGACGTCGGACGGCGTCGTGTCGATCGCGAGGTACTCGCGGTTCGACGAAGGCGACGACTGCGTGAGGTTCATCGTCATGATCCACGCGGTCGCGCCGTCGATGATCACGCACTTCTCGTGCGTGTACGTGAACGTCGTGGACGACCACGCGACGCCGATGCCCGCGCTCTTCAGCTGGTTGTAGACGGAGCCGTTGCCGGTCGTCGACGACGAGTCGAGCACGACCTTCACTTCGACGCCCGCTTTGTGCCGTGCGATGAGCGCGTCGATGACGTCCGTCGAGCTGAGGATGTACATCGTCACGTGAACGGATTTTTTCGCGGCCTTGATCGCGTTCACGATCTCGGAGCCGCCATTGCCGTTCGGCTCGACGATGATCTGCACGTTCGTCGACGTGGGCGCGGGCGCGTCGGTCGATTGCGATGCGTCGGTCGCTGCCTGAGAATCGTCCGTCGTCGTGCCGTCGGTGGTGTCGCCCGCGTCATCGCCGGGTTGCGTCGTGTCGTCGCTGGCGGCGACGGGACCGCACGCAGCGAGCATGACGAACGCGAGGAGAGCGTGAAACGAACGCATCGAAGACTGCGCAGCGCAGCGTAGCGGTCTGAGCCGCCCGCGGGGGTTTGGGGGCGGAGCCACCATCGTTGAGCGCGACTCCTTACCTCGCGACGCGCCGATGCGCACGCTCGAAAAATTTTTCGACGTTACGAGATCGCGGCGACGGATCCCGCGCCTTCGCGGATGATTTCGGGCGGCGCGGTCGTCAAATCCACGATGGTGCTCGCGAGCTCGCCGCCCGCGCCGCCGTCGATGACGAGCGCGAGACCCGAAAACGCCCAATCGATCTCGCGCGGATCGACGAACGGTTTCGGATCCGACGCGCGCTGCGCCGTCGTCGACACGAGCGGCCGGCCGAGCCCGCGCGCGAGTGCGAGCGTGATCTCGTTTGCCGGAACGCGAATGCCTACGGTCTTGCGCTTCGACTGGAGCATCTTCGGCACCTCGCGCGTCGCGTCGAGGATGAAGCAGTACGGCCCGGGCAAGAGCCGCCGCAAAATTCGATAGTGATACTTCTCGACGATCGCGTAGCGCGCGATGTCGCCGAGGTCCGGGCAGATGAACGCGAGCGGATGCGATCGCTCCATGCCTTTGATCGCGTAGAGGCGATCGATCGCCTTCTTGCTGCGCGAATCGCAGCCGAGCCCGTACGACGTGTCCGTCGGGTACGCGATCACGTCGCCCGCTTCGAGCGCCGCGACCGCGCGCGCGATCTTTCGCGGCTCGGGGTGGTCGGGGTTGACCGCCATGAGCATGGCGCATGCGAGTAGCAGAATTTCGGACGTTGCGGTGGTGCTACGCTGCTCCGAATGCTCGTCGACCAGCTGCCGCAAAATGCGCTGCGAGTCGTCGCGATTTTCTCGGCCTCGTGTGGGGCAGCTTCCTCAACGTCGTGATCCACCGCGTTCCGCGCGACGAGAGCGTGGTTCGGCCGGGATCGCACTGTCCCGCGTGCGGAAAGCCCATCCGCGCGTGGGACAACGTTCCGGTTTTCTCGTGGCTGATCCTTCGCGGCAAGGCGCGCTGCTGCGGCGCGAAGGTGAGCGTGCGTTATCCCATCGTCGAGGCGCTCGGCGGGCTCGCGTCGATCGGCGTGCTCGAGCTCGTGATCTTTCGCATGCCGGAAATCAGCGCCGTGCGCGCGGGCGTCATCTACATCACCGACTTCGCCACGATCCTCGCGCTCATCGCCGCTGCGTTCATCGACTTCGATTGGATGTACATCCCCGACGGCGTCACGATCGGCGGCACCGTGCTCGGCGTCGCGACGTCGTCGCTTCGCGGCATGCCCATCATCGGGGCGCTCGTCGGCGCCGCGCTCGGATTCGTCATCACGTGGGTGCCATTCGTCTTCCTCTATCGCATCGCGCGCGGGCGCGCGGGCATGGGGCTCGGCGACGCGAAGCTCTTGATGATGGCCGGCGCATTCTTCGGCATCTACGGCGTCTTCTGGACGCTCCTCGCGGGCGCGGTGCAAGGCACGCTCGGTGCGATCGTGCTCTGGCTCGTTCGCGGAAAAATCGGGCTACCCGAAGGCGTGAAGGAGGAGCTCGCGGAGCTTCGCAAAGCGGCGGAGGCGGGCGACGAAGAGGCGAAGGAGATTCTCGAGGAGGATCCGCTCGCGGAAGACGATCCCGAGCAGACCGGTCTCGCGCGGATGGCGTTCGGACCGTTTCTCGCGCTCGCGTTCATCGAGTTCCTCCTGCTCGGCGGCGACATCGTGAGCTACGTGCACGAGATGTTTTACATGTAAAGAATCTACATCCGGCCGAGCTCGTCGTAGAGGTACGCCGCGCTCTTGATGCCGAGGTGGTAGTTCTCGAGGTCGAGCCACTCGTTCGGTGCGTGCGCGTTCTCGTCGGGCTGACCGAAGCCCATGAGCAAACACGGCTTGCCCGTCGCGTCGGCGATCGTGCGTACGAACGGGATCGATCCGCCCTCGCGCATGAACACGGTGGGCTTGCCGAACGCCTTGCTGAACGCGCGCTTCGCGACCTCGAACACGGGATGATCCGTCGGCGCGAGATACGGGTAACCGCCGTGGAGATTTTCGACCTCGACGCGCACGCCGGCCGGCGCGAGCGCCTTCAAGTGAGCGCCGAGCTTCTTCTCGATGTCCTCGGGCGTCTGGTTCGGGACGAGGCGACACGAGATCTTCGCCATCGCGCGGGCGGGGATGATCGTCTTCGAGCCTTCGCCCTCGTGCCCGCCGCTGATGCCGTTGCAGTCGAGCGTCGGACGAGCCCAGATGCGCTCGAGCGTCGTGAAGCCTTTTTCGCCGAAGAGCGCGGGCGCGCCGGTTTGCGCGAGCCACGCTTTCTCGTCGAACGGGAGCTCCGCCATTTCTTTGCGCTCGAGCGACGTGAGCGGGAGCACTTCGTCGTAGAAGCCGGGGACGGTGACGCGGCCGTCGTCGTCGTGGAGCTTCGAGATCATGCGCGCGAGCGCGTTCACGGGATTCACGACGCCGCCGCCGTACGAGCCCGAGTGGAGATCTTGCCACGGACCCGACACGTGGACTTCGACGTAGACGAGCCCGCGAAGGCCGACGCACAAAGACGGAATGCCGCGACCGAACATCGCCGTGTCGCTGACGCACACGTAATCCGATTCGAGATCCTTCGCGTGGTCGCGCATGAGCGCGTCGAGGTTCACGCTGCCGATTTCTTCTTCGCCCTCGACGATGAGCTTCAAGTTGATCGGGAGCTTGCTCGCGGTCTTCACGAACGACTCGAGCGCCTTCACGTGGATGTGGACTTGGCCTTTGTCGTCGACGGCGCCGCGACCCCACAAGCGGCCTTCGCGAATCTGCGGATCGAACGGCGGCGACTTCCATTCGGCGAGCGGCTCGACGGGTTGCACGTCGTGGTGACCGTAGACGAGCAGCGTCGGCTTGCCGGGCGCTTGCATGAACGACGCGAAGACCGCTGGATGGCCCGCGCCGCCTCCCGTCGGCCATTTTTCGCAGCGATCCGCGCCGAGCGCGCGGAGCTTCTCCATCAGCCAGTCGGCGTTGCGATCGACGTCCTTCGCGTTCTTCGGATCGCTCGAGATCGAAGGAATGCGAACCCACTCCTTCAATTCGGAGACGAAGCGGTTTCGCTCCGCGTCGATGAACTCCATCACGCGTTCGATGCTCATTGCGCTCGACTTTATCACTTCGCGAGGAACGCGAGCGCTTCGCGCACGGATTGCTCCGAGCGGCTGCGCCTCGCACGCGATCGGAGAGCGCGGCGAGGGCGCGCTCGGCTTCGCTCGGGCGATAACCCATGCGAACGAGCGCGTCTTGGAGCATCTCGCCTTGACCCGACGGCGGCTTCGCGGCGATCGCAGTCGTCGCGACGGGACCATGGGCGCTCGTGACTTTGCTCGCGAGCTTGTCTCTGAGCTCGAGGACGAGACGCTCCGCGGTTTTTTTTCCGACGCCGGGGATCGCCGTGAGACGGCGAGGTCGCCGCGCGTGACGGCGCTCGCGAGCTCCTCGGCGGGGAGCACGCTCAGCACGCTGATCGCCGTCTTCGGGCCGACGTTCGAGACGCCGATGAGCGTGCGAAACGCGATGCGATCCGTCTCGCTCGCAAAACCGAAGAGACTCAGCGCGTCTTCGCGGACGTGCGTGTGAACGAAGAGGGTGACCGCGCCTGCGTCGTTCGCGCGCGCGCGGCCGAGCGTGCCGAGCGGGATCGTGATCTCGTAACCGACGCCTTGCACGTCGAGGACGATCGTGTCGGGCTGCTCTTCGACGACGCGTCCGGTGAGTCGGCCAATCACGGTTGCCTTGTACCGCATTCCGCGAGTACATGCGGAGCATGCGAAGCGTTCGAGCACTCTACCTCGCAGTTCCCCTCGCGATGGCTGCTGCATGGGCATGCGGCGGCGCTGACAACACGCCGCCTCCCGCGCCACCGATGCCGCCGGAGACGCACACCGCTGCGGGGACGAACACCGCGCCGCCTCCCGCGACCACCGCCGCGGCGACGGCTGCGCCGACCGTCACTGCGTCTGCTGCGCCGAGCGCGAGCGCCGTGCCCGCGGCCGATGCAGGCAAACCGGCGGCCGACGCGGGCAAGCCTCCGAAGAAGTAGTCACGCAGGTCTTCGAAACGCTGCTGCAGCGAAGACGCACAGCACCGGTGTGACGACGATGTGATAGCGGTCCTCGCCGAAGAAGACGGCGTGCGTGACGAGCGTCGTCGCGAGGAGCGCGGTCGAGAGCACGAGCGCAGGAGACAGCGGAGGTCTCCCCGGAAGCGGGAGCCACGGGAGCGCGATCGCAACGAGCACGAGCGGATAGAAATGCGGCGACTCGCTCATCACGCCCACCGCCGCGAGCGCGAGCACGAAGAGCAACGCGGCACCTTGCGCGACGATCTCGCGGCGCGAACGCCGAAAAACGTACGCGACGAACGCGAGCGCTGCGGCGCACACGAGAAGGCGATGCGCGGCGCTCGTCGCCGCACGCCACGCGACGCGTCTCGTCTCCGGCCACGCCGCGGGCCGCGCCTCGCGCAAGTACTCCACCGCGAACGATTCGTGATCGAACGTGTACGAGAGCTTCGCCGGAACGAGCGCGAGGTAGTGCCAAGGGTGTGCGCGGATCTGATCGAGCCCGTACGAGAACCAACAGCGGTCTTGTTGCACTTGCCCCGTGACCTCGCTGCACCCGTCCGACGCGTGGAGCGTTTCGAAGCGACCCGTCGCGCGCGGGAACGCGCCGATCGCGAGGTTCCAACCCGCGTTCGTGCTGACGAGCGCGCATCCATCCATGCGCTCGCAGTTGCGCGCGGTCCACGGCAGAACGGGCGCGAGCGCGATCGCGCACGCCGCGATCGCCGCGGCGGGCCGCGCCATTTTCCCGAGCCGCTCGAGCACGGAAGGAAGCGGGAGAAGCGCGAAGAACGGCGCGCACAAGAGCGCTTGCGGCCGCACGAGCGCGCCGAGACCGAGAACGAGCGCGCCGACGACGAAGGCGCGCGTCTTGTGCTTCGTCTCGCGCGTCGCGATCCAAAACGCGGTGAGCGTGACGAGCGCGGAGAGCGCTTCGGTCATCACGAGCGCGGCATAGAGGACGAGCCCCGGATGAATCGCCGCGATCGCCCCCGCCCAGCGCGCGCGCTTTTCGGACAGCGCGTTGCGCGCGAGGAGCCACGTCATCACGCAGAGCGCCGCGCTCACCGACGCGTCGAACACCGCGGCGACGCGCAAGTCGGCGCCGAACACGCGGTACACCGCGCCGAGCACCGCGCTATATCCGACGGGATAGTGGCACCACGGGTGCCACGCGACGAGACCGTCTTCCCAGCGATCGTCCGAATATCCCAAACCGGCCGCGATGCGACGCGCGCCGAAATCGTAATAGTGGCCGTCCCACACCGGCTCGCCCGCCCAGTGCAGCGCGACGAACAAGCGCGGCGCGAGCGCGAAGAAGAACAGCGCGAGCCCGAACGCGAGCGCGGTCCGCTTCGCTTCGCGGACGGACATCACTCGCCGCGTTCGGCGGCGAGCTCGCGCATGCGCCGCATGTACGTTCGCTGCACTTGCGCCGGGTCGAGGCGGAGAAACTTCGCGATCTCGACGAGGAAGCCGCGCACGTAAACCTCGGCGGGGAGCGCGCCCCACGCTTCGTCTTCGATCGCGCTGAGGTGCAAGCGGCCGATCTTCGTGCGCTCGCTGATCTCGGCGATGTCGACGCCTTGCGCTTCGCGAACCTTGCGCAGGACCGCGCCGGAGAACTCCGTGTCGGGTCCGATCTCGCGCGCGAGCTCGGCGCGCAGCATCTTTTGTTCGGCGAGAACGGCGCGCGGCCTCTGCGACGACGGGCTCGGCTCGATCGCTTCGGGAAACGTCGAGAGATCGTACGCACGCCGACGAACCGCATCGAGCAGCGTGTCGTACGCTTCTTCGAGGCGCGCTTGCTCGGCGCGCAGCTGCGGAGGATCGAGCAGCGAGCTCACCGCGATGCTCCCGGTCGCGTAGACCTCGCGCTGACTCTTGTACGCGCGGCGCACTTCTTCGTCCGTCGCGGTGCGCGCGAGGCCCAGCACCTCGTAGAGCGTCGGCGGCCTGGAAGGCGGCGCGCCGTCACCGATCGCGATGGGTCGCGGCGGATTCGGCGTCGTGAGGAGCGCGACGACGCGGCGGCCGATGCGCTCGAGGTTTCGCGCGGCCTTCGACGTCGGGCTGTCGACGAGGAGCGGACGACGACGACGCATGCTGAGCCACACGGTGTCGTCGTGCTCGATGTGCCCGAGCTCGTCGAGCGCGATGCCGTAGTGACGCGCCGAGAGCATGCTCATCCACGCGCCGAGCTCGAGATCGCCGCGAATGCGCGTTTGGTTCACGACGAGACAGAAGTGCGTCTTCTTCGCTTCGGCCCACGCGAGCTCGGCCAGCGTGCGATCCATCTTTGCGAGCGCGCGGACCAAATCGAGAGGCGCGGGGAGCGCGTCGAGCTCGGTGAGCGCGCGCTCGAAGAGATGCATGCGGAACTTGTCGCGCAGGAGCGCGCGACGAAGGCGCGTGCGGTATGCGGCGCGTATGAAGCGATAAGTCGTCTCGACCGCGGAAGGATCCGGCGCCGTCACCGCGATGGGCACATCTGCTGCGAGCACGAGGTCGACGGAAAAATTTCCCGCGCCAGGGCCGACGTCGATGACGAGATAGTCCGCGGGGATCGCGCGAAGGCGCGCGAGCCATCGCGCTTTGCGGCCCGCGCGGAGGAGCGATGGGCCGTACGCGGCGTCGTGCGCGGCGGGAAGGAGCGAGAGCCCCGGCACGCTCGTTTGCACGAGCGCCTTCTCGAGATCCTCGAGCGACGGGTCGCGGCGCGCCGCGGGAAGATCGAACTGCGCGTGGATGTTCGAGCCGCTCGTGTCCGCGTCGACGAGCACCACGCTCTTGCCGAGCTGCGCGAAATAGATCGCGAGGTTCGCCGCGACGAGCCCCTTGCCGACGCCGCCGCGCCCCGCGCCGACCGCGATGATCTTTCGCGCGCGCACGGGGCCGGCGTCGATGTCGTCGTCTTCGTCGATCGAAACGGGGACGTCGTCGTCGTCGCGCTCGTTCATATTCCGCTCGCGCGACGAAGGAGCCCGAAAATGCGCGCGCCGAGCTCGGGCGCGCGGAACGGCTTCACGACGTAGTCGTCGGCGCCTCCGGCGAACGCATCGACCACGTCGCGCGACGTCGCGTTCGCCGTCAAAAAGAGCACGGGAAGCTTCGCCCATCGCGCGCGCACGGTGCGGCAGAGATCGAGCCCGCTCATTCCCGGGAGCGTCCAATCGAGGACGACGAGATCGACTTTGCTGCGCTCGAGCTCGAGGAGCCCGTCTTCGCCCGTCTGTGCGTGCGCGATCGAGAAACCGACGGCTTCGAGCATCGCGCCGACCACCTCGCGCACGTCGACGTCGTCGTCGACGAGGAGGATGCGCGCGCCGCCGCCATCGCCGAGCTTGCGAACGAAGCTCGACACGGGCGGGTTCGAGCCGCGCGTGCGCGCGACGGGCGAGCGATCCGTTTTTGGCGCGGCGTCGACGAGCGAGCTCACGCGTTTCCAATCGCGCGGCTCGAAGACGAGCGACGTTTGATCGCCGTACCGCCGAACGCGCGCCGCGGCCGCAGTCGCGCGTCCGCCCAATTCGATGATCGCGAGCACCCACTCGCCGTCCGCGGCGCCGCGCGACGACTCCGGCGGTGCGTCCGTCGTGCGAGTCCGGCGTACCACCGCAAGCTCGCGGTCCGGCGACGCCAGCGCGGCGGCGAGCGCCTCCGCCGTCTCGTAACGACAAACGATACTGCGCACGCGCCGTATGTACCGCACCAGGTCGACGCGTGCAGGCTTTCTGAGTAAGGTGCCTCCCGTCCCATGTCTGTGAAGGCTGCGAGCCTCATCCTCTTGTTCGGCCTCTCCGTCAACGGATCGATGTGCAACAAGCCATCGGCCGGCGGCGGTGAAACGCCGGAGGTGCTCCCCACCGCCGTCGACGTGAACCTCCAAGGCGTCGACACGAGCACGCTGACGCCACGCGAAAAGCGCGACTGGAGCGGGTACGTCTCGACGCTCCTCGCGCCGTGCTCCGACACGCCCGTCCCGATCGCGCAGTGCGTTCAGGAACAACGCCGGTGCAACAAGTGTCTCCCAGCGGCCAAGCTCATCTTGCGCGGCGTCCGCGACGGCTACGCCAAAGAACAAGTCGAGCACGCCTTCCACAACCGCTTCGACTCGGACCACGTACGCAACGTCCCCATCGACGACTCGCCGACGCGCGGGTCGGTCAACGCGCCGATCGTGTTCGTCGAGTTCGCGGACTTCACGTGCCCGCACTGCCAAGCGCTCGCGCCGCAGCTCGACAAGTTCATCGACGATCACGCGAGCACCATTCGCTTCGTCTACAAGTTCATGCCGCTCACGGGTCCCGGTCACGAGCGCGCCGAGCCGTGCGCGCGCGCGGCGTGGGCCGCGGGCATGCAGGGAAAATTCTGGGAGATGCACAAGAAGCTCTTCGAGAACCCCGAGCACCAAGAGCAAGGCGATTTCGAGAACTACGCCAAAGAGCTCGGCCTCGACCTCGCGAAGTTTCGCCAAGACATGCAGGCGCCGAAGACGGGCGACAAGATCGCCGCCGATCGCAAGCTCGGCGACGCGCTCGAGATTGCACGGCACGCCGACGATTTACATCAACGGTCGCGAGTACGACAAAAGCCAGAACCTCGATGACTGGATCGACCTCGAGCTCCAGCTCAAAGGCGTGAGCGCCGCGCCGGCCCCGAGCGCGTCGACGGCGCCGACGCCGTCCGCATCTTCTTCCGCCAAACCGAAATGACCGACGGATACATCCCGTCCGCGCCGCAGAGCGTGCTCCCGCAGTCGTCGCGTCGCGTGACGCAGCGGCTCGCGCTCGAAGGCTGCGGATGTTTTCCGAGCGGGCGCCATTACCCCGGCATCGCGCATCTTCTCCGAACGATCATCCGCGGCCTCGCGGAGGAGTTCTCGCAAGACGCCGTGTGGCGCGATCTCGAAGTCGCGCTCCTCGACGTGGAGACGACGGGCCGCGACGCCGCGCACGATCGCGTGATCGAGGTCGGCATCGTCGTCGGTCGCGGCGGTGAGATCGTCGAACGCTACAACTGGCTCTTCAACCCCGGCGTGCCCATCCCGCAAGAGTCGCGCGACGTGCACGGCATCACGGACGAGCAAGTCGCCGCCGCGCCTTCGTTCGAAGCCGTCGCGTCCGAAATCGCCGCCGCGCTCCGCGGTCGCGTGCCCGCCGCGTACAACGCCGACTTCGACGAAATGTTTTTGCTCTCCGAGTACGCGCGTCTCGGCGCGAAGATCGAAAACGCGCCACCCGCGCTTCGCCGCGAAACCGCGTGGCTCGATCCGCTCGTGTGGGCGCGCGAAATCCAAGCCGATGAACGCTCGCGCGCGCTCGCCGACGTGGCGCAGCGTCTCGGCATCGCGCTCGAAAAAGCGCACCGCGCGAGCGAAGACGCCGAAGCCGCGCTCCTCGTTCTCTATGCGCTCGCGGAAGACGCGCGCGTCCCGCGTCCGTACGGCGCGCTCATCCAAGAGCAGCGCCGCATCGGATTCTTGCAAGCAGACGAACGCCGCCGCTGGCAGCGCTTCTCCTGAAAAAGAAGGCGCGTGACGCACCGCAAAATCACAGCCTAATATGCCGGTTACCATGACCAACAAGGCCGAGATCAAAATCACCGACACCGTGAAGCTCGAGGTGCCCCTCGTCGTCGGCACCGAGAACGAGCCGGCGCTCGACATCGCGCAGCTCCGCGCGAAGACGGGCTACGTCACGCTCGATCCGGCCTTCATGAACACGGCGTCGACGAAGAGCGGGATCACGTTCATCGACGGCGACAAAGGCATTCTTCGTTATCGCGGCATTCCGATCGAGCAGCTCGCCGAGCAGTCGACGTTCGTCGAGACCAGCTACTTGCTGATCAACGGGCACCTGCCGAACCGAGCAGAGCTCACGCGCTTCTCGACGCTCCTCACGCGCCACTCGCTCATTCACGAGGACATGAAGCGCTTCTTCGAGGGCTTCCCGACGACGGCTCACCCGATGGCGGTGCTCTCGTCGATGGTGCTCGCGCTCTCGAGCTTCTATCCGGAAGCGATCGACGTGAACGACACGTCGCACACCGACATGACGATTGCGCGCCTCCTCGCGAAGGTGCGGACCATCGCGGCGTTCGCGTACAAGAAATCGATCGGCCAGCCGATGGTCTATCCGAAGAACTCGCTCAAGTACTGCGCGAACTTCCTCAACATGATGTTCTCGGTTCCCGCGGAGCCCTACGAGGTCGACGAAGAGCTCGTGAAGGTGATGAACCTTCTCTTATCCTCCACGCCGATCACGAGCAAAACTGCTCGACGTCGACGGTGCGTCTCGTCGGGAGCGCGCGCGCGAATTTGTTCGCGTCGATTTCGGCGGGGATTTGCGCGCTCTGGGGCCCGCTCCACGGCGGCGCGAACCAAGAAGTCCTCGAGATGCTCGAGGCGATCCGCGACGACGGCGGCGACGTGAAGAAATACGTCGCGCTCGCGAAGGACAAGAACTCGACGTTCCGCCTCATGGGCTTCGGTCACCGCGTGTACAAAAATTTCGATCCGCGCGCGAAGATCATCAAAGTCGCAGCGGACAAAGTCCTCGCGAAGCTCGGCATGAAGGACTCGCTCCTCGACATCGCGAAGGGTCTCGAAGAAGCCGCGCTCACCGACAGCTACTTCATCGAGCGCAAGCTCTACCCGAACGTCGATTTCTATTCGGGCATCATCTATCGCGCGATGGGCTTCCCGACGAACATGTTCACCGTCCTCTTCGCGCTCGGTCGCTTGCCCGGTTGGATCGCGCACTGGAAGGAGATGATGGAGGACACGACGACGAAGATCGGCCGTCCACGTCAGATCTACACCGGCCCGACGCTGCAGCCGTACACGCCGCTCGACCAGCGCAAGTAGTGGCGTACACTCGAGGCGTGGACCGTTCGATCCTCGCCGTGTCGCTGTTGTTCGCGTGCGCGTGCACGCAGGATTTCGACAAGTTCCTCGGCGACTCGGGGAGCTCCAGCGACGGCGGCGCAAACGACGGCGCGGCCGAAGCGGCGAGCACCTGCACGCCCGCGTGTCTCGCGTCGGCGAGCACGTGCGGTCAGTCGTGCGTGAGCGGCTACAACACGTGCGTCGGCGCGTGTGGCAACTCGCAGTCGTGCAAGAACCAATGCAAAGGTCAGCAGACGACGTGCGACACGATCTGCATCAACGCGTGCGAGCCGTGTGCGGACGCCGGCTGCACGCAATCACAATGTCAGGGCGCGCTTCCCTGACCTGACTTGATCTCGCCGAGCGCGAACGCGAGCTCGTCGGCGACGGACTCGACGAGCGACTTCACCATGTCCGCTCCGCCGTGCCCGGCGTTCTTCTCGACGCGTAAGAGCACGGGTCCTCCGGATGAATCCGCTTGGAGCTCGGCCGCGAATTTTCGCGCGTGCATCGGGTCGACGCGATCGTCGCTGTCGGCGGAGAGAAGAAGCACCGACGGATACTTCACGCCGTGCGTCACGTGCTGATACGGGGAATATGCAAGTATCGAATCGAAATCGGCTGGGTTTTCCGCGTTGCCGTATTCCTCGACCCACGTCTTGCCGCTGCCGAACTTGTGGTAGCGGAGCATGTCGATCAGCGGGACGCCGCAGAGGCCCACGCGGAACAAATCGGGGAACTGCGTGATCGCAGCGCCGACGAGGAGCCCGCCGTTCGACGCGCCGCGCACCGCGATGCGACTCGCGGGGATGCCGTCTTTGATCACCTGTTCGAGCACGGCGCGGAGATCGTCGAAGACGTTTTGTTTTTGGTGGAGCATGCCGGCTTGGTGCCACGGCTCGCCGTACTCGCCGCCGCCGCGCAGATTCGCGACGATGTAGATCCCACCGCGCTCGAGCCACGGAAACGCCGACGACGTGAATCGTGGTTTTTGCGTTCCGAGAAATCCTCCGTAGCCATAGACGAGCGCGGGCGCCGTGGATTTGTCGACCTGTTTGGGCGCCACCACGAAGAACGGAACCTTCGTCCCGTCTTTGCTCGTCGCGAACTCCTGATCGATCGTGAACTTCGTCGGATCTGCCGGCACGTCGAGCTTGAAGTAGATCTTCGTGTCGCCGGTCTTCACGCTCGTCTCGTAAATCTCGGACGGATAGAGAAACGACGTGAACGAGAACCACGCTTCGTCATCGTCGACGTTGCCGCTGAGCGCGCTCGCCGCGCCTTTGACGGGCAGAGGGATCTCGCGAACGAGCTTGCCGTCGAGATCGTGGATCTCGATGTGCGAGACGACGTCCTTCAAATATTCGAGCGAGAGCTTTCCGCCGACGAGGTTCAGCGCGTCGAGCGCGGCGTCTTTGCGCTCGGGGACGATCTCCGTCCACGCGGCGCGCTCCGGCTTCTGCGGGTCGACGCGCATCACGCGGTGGTTGGGCGCGCCGTCGTCGGTCTCGACGTAGAAGCGATCCTTGTACGGAAACACGTTGTACTTGTGCGGTTGCGCGGCGACGAGCGTCTTCCAGTCCTTGGGCTCGGAGCCGCCACGGAGATCCTTGTAGAATACATCCGTCGAGGTCCAGCCGTGTTGCACGTACGCGAGGAGAAAATGGCCGTCGCGCGAGACCTCGCAACCGAGGAACGTCTTCGCGTCGTGCGTGGCTTCGTGCACGAGTCGATCTTTTTTCGGATCGTCGCCGAGCTTGTGGAAGCGAAGGTCTGCGAAGCCCGGTCGCTCATCACGGTGACGCCGGGCTCGCCGAGCGCGGGGAGGTGCGTGTAGTAAAATCCGCTTCCGTTCGGCACCCACGCGACGCCCGCGTACTTCGCGCCGTCGATCACGTCGACCGTCGAATTTTTTCCGGTCGCGACCTCCATCACGTAGAGCGTCGCTTCGTCGGAGTTGTGCTCCTTCTTCAAGTACGCGACGCGCGCGCCGTCGAGCGAAGGCGTCCACGCGCCGAGCGCGACGCTCCCGTCTTGCGACCACGCGTTGGGATCGAGCAGCACCTTCGACGCGCCGGTTTTTCCTTCCTTCCAGAAGACCACGGCCTTCTCTTGCTTCGCCTCGCGGTGCGCCCAGAAGTAGCGATTCTTTTCCTTCGACGGTGCAGTCCGCTGGTCGACGTAGAAGAGCTCGGTGAGTCGCTGTTTGATCGCATCGCGATCGGGGAGCGCCGCGAGACGCGCGCGCGCGAACGCATCTTCTTTCGACGCCCAGGCTTTCACTTTCGGATCGGCGCCGTCTTCGAGCCAGCGGTAGCGATCGTGGATCACGTGGCCGCTGATCGATTCGGTGACGTCGACGGCGGGCGTGTCGGGATAGTCGAAGCGCTTCGCGACGCGCGGCGCGGAGGCGTCGTCCGAGACGGGCGCGGACGCCGTCGGATTCGTCGTCGGATGTGTGGCTTCGGGCTCGCCGCCGCACGCACCAACCAAGAGCGAGATGAGAAGAACGCGCTTCATGGGTGCGGAAGATAGGATGATGCAGGCGAGGCTACGAGCCCAATGTCGGCGTGCTATCTGCACGCCGATTCGGTAGGCTGCGCACCTCTCGCAATGGCGAAAAAGAAATCAGCGAAACCGCGCGAGCGGGAGCGCACCGAGCGGCGCTTTCTTCCCCAATCGACCACGAGCCCGATGGTCGTCTACGCGATCGGCGCCATCGGCGCGATCGTTCTCGGCGCGGGCGTGTTCGGGCAATTCGGAAACGCGATCCGCAAGACGCAAATCGATCCGCTCGAGTGGGTGCCGTGGCTCCTCGCGGGCGGCGCGGTGCTCGTCGGCATCGCGATTTGGATCGGCACGAGCACGGACGCCGCCGTGCGCGTCGGCGTCGCGGGCATCGCGGAAGAACGCGGTGGCATGCGGCGCATGCCGTGGTGGCGCGTCGAAGACGTGAGCGGCACGGTCGACTTCATCATCGTGCGCGGCAAGGACGAATCGGGCGCGGACATGAGCGTGCGATTTTCGAATCGCGCGACGCCCGGCGCCGTCGCGTGGGTCGTGCGCGAGGCGCGCGATCGCGCGCCCGATCAGTTCGAGGTGGGCGACGACGTCGTGAAGGCGATCGGCAAACCTTCGCGGGACGTCGGCGAGGTCGTGCCGTGTCCGCCGCTGCAAGTCGTCGGTCGCCGGTGCGCCGAGAGCGACGTCGTGATCTCGTACGAGCCCGACGCGCGCGTCTGCCCGCGTTGCGAGCGCGTCTATCACAAGGATCACGTCCCGAAGACCTGCGTCGGGTGCGACGCGTCGCTCGCTGATTTGAAGCAACCGGTCGAGGAAGCAGCGTCGTGAAACCCCGCGTGCTCGTCACGGGCGCGAGCAAGGGGATCGGCGCGGCGTGCGCGGAGGCGTTCGCGGCGAGCGGGTTCGACGTCGTCGTGCACTACAACACGGACGAAGCGGGCGCGAAAAAAACGCTCGAGTGTGTGAAAGCGCAAGGCGCATCGGGCGTCATCGTGCGGGCGGATCTCGCGAAGTGGAGCGAGGGTGCGCGTCTCGTCGACGCCAGCGGCGCAATCGATCACGTCGTCATCAACCACGGCGTGTGGAAAGAAGCCGCGATCGACGCGATGACCGAAGCGCAATACGACGAGACGATGAACGCGAACGTGCGCGGCGCGTTCTCCGTCGCATCGGCAGCCGCGCGGCAGATGAAAAAACGCGGCGCCGTGAATGCGTCGATCGTGCTCATCGCGAGCACCGCGGGTCAACGCGGCGAAGCGCTGCACTCCCACTACGCCGCGAGCAAAGGCGCGCTCATCAGCCTGACGAAGAGCCTCGCCGCAGAGCTCGCGCCATTCGGAATTCGCTGCAACTGCGTCGCTCCGGGTTGGGTCGCGACGGAAATGGCAGCGCCCGCGCTCGATGATCCCCAAGAGCGCGCGAAGGTCCTCTCCACGATTCCACTCGGTCGCGTCGGCACGCCGGAAGACATCGCCGCGCCCGTCGTCTTTCTCTGTACGAAAGGCGCGGCGTTCATCACGGGCGAAATCTTCAACGTGAACGGCGGCGCGGTTTTGGTGGGGTGAAGCTCTATCCGTCGATTCCGCATCTTCCTTCGTCGCGCGCGGGCGGCGACCGCGTGATCTCCGCAGAGAAAGCGCGTCGGTTCCTCGAGACATCGCGCGTCCGTGATGTCGTGATCGTCGAAGAGAAGCTCGATGGATCGTGCGTGCTCGTCGTGCGCGATGGCGGCGACATCGTCGCTTTCGGTCGCGAGGGCGGGCTCGCGGAAAAATCGCTCAACGAAGCACGCCGCATGTTCGCCGCGTGGGTGAAGCAAAACGAAAAGCGCTTCGCGAAAATCCTCGAGCCCGGCGAGGCGCTCGCCGGCGAATGGATGGCGCTCGTCCACGGCATTCCGTACGATTTGCCGCACGAGCCATTCGTCGTGTTCGACTTGATGATCGAGAGACACACGCGCGCGCCGCGAAGCGCGCTCCGCGAACGCGCCAAGCGCGCCGGCCTCGCGATGCCCGGTTTGGTGCACGAGGGCAGCGCGATTTCGATCGCGGATGCGCAGACCTTGCTCGGTCGCGGATCGTCCGGCGCGCGCGAAGCGCCCGAAGGGCTCGTCTATCGCATCGAGAACAAGGGCGCGTTCGTCGACATCGCGAAGTGGGTGCGCGCGGACAAAGTCGACGGCGCGCGCTTGCCGGAGAAGACGGGCGAGCCCGCGCTCTTCAACTGGAGACCGAAATGACGGGACCCATCTTCGTCACGAACAACGAAGGCAAGCACCAAGAAGTCGAGCGCTGGCTCGCGGGGCTCGGGATTCGTTTTCGCCGGCTCGATCTGTCCGCGCCGCAAGGATCCGATGTCGAGTCGATCGCACGCGCGCGCGTGACCGAAGCGTACGCGCGCTTGCAAGAGCCCTGTTTTTGCGAGCGATCCGGATTGTTCCTCTGGGATCACCCGAACGCGCTCGGCATCGATTTCAAGAACACGCTCCGCGCGATCGGCGAAGAGGAAATCGGAAAGCGCTTCGGCGGATCGCGCGGCGTCGCGCGCGTCGCGGTGGCGTTCGAAGACGGAAAGGGCGCGCGCGTTTTCTCCGGCAGCATCTCCGGCACGCTCCTCCGCGAGCCGCGCGGCGAAGGCGGCTTCGGTTGGGACAGGTTGTGGGTGCCCGACGGCTACGACCGCACGCTCGCCGAAATGAAGTCGAGCAAGCTCGTCGTCAACATGCGCGCGGCGCCGTACCTCGAGCTCGGCGATCACTTGCGCGGCGAGACGCGCGCGGGAACGTTCGAAGCGCACGTCACGGTCGCTGCGTGCGATCTCGACGCGTTTCGGGCCGCGTGCAGCGAGCTCTCGATCAAGTGCATCACGATCGAGCTCGCGCGCGGCGAGACGCGCCATCAACCGATGACCGGCTCGTTTCATCGCGGTGAGCTCCCCGAAGTGGAGCGCGAGGTCGTCGCGATCGCGCAAGAGCTCGCGAAGCGCGGATTCGAGGTCACGCGCACGAAGGTCGAACGCCACGGTCACCTCGAAGAGACGACTCCGGCGACCGACGACGAAGCGCGCCGCGCGCCGCGCACGTGCTACTTCGAGTACCACATCAAGCTCGTCGTCTCGCCCGACGCGGACCTCGCCGCGCTCGGCGCGCGCTTCGCGTCGCTCGGTGCGCACATGTCGCGCAACGCGCGCAACGAAAACAACGAGCGCTTCGTCACGCTCCGCGTGCGCGACGCGGGGCGAAGGGCCGCCGAGGCGCGCTTCGCCGAGGTCCTCGCGCTGTGCGAGTCCGAGAAGCTCGAAGTGCGCAGCCGCATCCGCGAGTACACCGTGCTCGACACGAACCTCGATCTCGATCGCGGCTGGCTCTCTTGATGGAGATCGGCGACTGGCTTCGCCGAGTCGAGCGCTCGCCGCACGCGTCGCGCGTGATCGTGCGCGGCTCGCTCGTGACGCGCAGGTTCTTTCCGAAGCGCGCGTGCGAAGACGTCGATCATCTCGTTCAGGGCGTGAAGAAAGCATTCGAGCTCGATGCGATCGCGGACGACATCGCCATTCCGCTCATCACGTCGCGCAAGACGATCTGGGCCGACACCGATTTCCCCGGGCTTCGCATCACGCTCGATTCACTCCAAGTCGATCTCGGCTTCGGCGACCCGCTCACGCTCCCGCCCGAGCCGATGGAGATCGACGGCGTCACCGTTCTCGCCGCGCGACCCGAGTCGATGATTGCGTGGAAGATGCACGGATTGGTCGAGCTCGGTCCGCGCGGCCGCTGGCGACCGAAGGATTTGTACGACGCTTACCTCTACGCGTCGCTCGACCTCGATCGCGATCTCGTGCGCGAGGCCGTGCGCGTCGCGTTCGCGAGCCGCGGCCAGTCGACCGAGCTCATGCGTCCGATGTTCGAGGACGCGACATGGGGCGCGAGCGCGGGAAGCCGCAAACGGTGGAAGCGATTTCGCAAAACCGTCACGCACGCGCCCGATTTGCCCGACGTGATCGCAAAAGTCCGCGGACGCTGGGCCCACGTCGTGGTTTAAAGCGATCATGCAAACGGTGGCAGTGCTCGGAACGGGCACGATGGGTCAAGGCATCGCGCAGCTCGCTGCGACGTCGGGCTTCGCGACGCGCGTCTACGACGTCGACCAAGCGCGCGTGACGGCGGCGCTCGCTGCGATCGGATCGCAGCTCGAGAAGCTCGTGCAAAAAGGGAAGATGGATGCAGCGGCGCAAAAGAGCGCGCTGTCGCTCCTCTCGGCCGCGAAGGACGTGAAGACCGCGTGCGCCGACGTGGACGTCGTCATCGAAGCCGTGCCCGAGTCGATGGATCTGAAAGTCGCGCTCTTCAAGGAAGTCATCGCGGCTTCGCCGAAGAACGCGCTCCTCGGATCGAACACGTCGTCGCTGAGCATCACCGAGCTCGGCGCGAAAATCGGCGCGCCCGATCGCACCATCGGTCTCCATTTCTTCAATCCGCCGCCGGTGATGGAGCTCGTCGAAGTCGTCCGCGGCCTCGCGACGTCGCAAGACACGGTCGATCGCGCGCTCGCGCTCGCCGCGTCGCTGAAGAAAACGGCGATCGTCGTCGCGGACGTTCCGGGTTTCGCGTCGAGCAGGCTCGGCGTGATTTTGGGCGCGGAAGCGATCCGCATGCTCGAGTCGGGCGTCGCGAGCGCGCGCGACATCGATCGCGCGATGGAGCTCGGCTATCGCCACCCGATGGGCCCGCTCAAGCTCACCGATCTCGTCGGCCTCGACGTGCGCCTCGCGATCCTCGAGCATCTGCAACGCGAAATCGGAGATCAGTTTCGCCCGCCGCCGCTCTTGCGAAAGATGGTCCGCGCCGGCAAGCTCGGAAAGAAATCAGGCGAAGGATTCTACGTGTGGAAGGACGGGCAACCGGTTTGAAGCGCGCACTCGTTTTCGCGATCGCGATGGCGTGCGGCGGCGATCCGGGCGTGCAAGCGCCCGCGCGTCAACCTCCGCGCGCCGTGCTCGCGCTGCAGCTCCGCGTCAATGGCGGCGGCGGCGAGGACACGTTCTGCCCCGCGCTCGAAAACGGTCTCGCGCGATCCGGCATGGGCATCGCGAGCGATCCGCAGCTGCCCGCCGACGCGGTCATCGCGTGCCACACGTCGTTCTCCGAAGACGACAGCTTGTTCCGCGTGCAAGTGAACGGACAAATGAAGATGCGCATCACCGTGCGCGTCGAAGTGCGCACGCCGCAGAATCAGCTCGTCGATCAATTCGTTGCAGAATACAAGGGTTACCGCGGCGGGCAGGCGGACGAAGACGCGATCGCGAAGGTCGTGCTCGCGTTCGCATACTCGCCGCGCATCGCGGCCTTCGCGCGCATCGCGAAGAGCGGAGCGACGAACCCCGCGCCGACGGCGACCGTCGCGGAGCCCGTCGCCACGCAATCGGCGGTCGATCGACGCGATGACCAAGAGTGGTTCTCGATCGACACGGTCAAATGCAAAATCCCCGCGCGCGTCGAAGCGTGCGACGCCGTGCGCCGTTATTTGCAGCGCCGCCCCGACGGCGCGCATGCGCAAGAAGCGAACGCGATCCTCACCGCCGCGCAGCCCGCGCTCGAGAAATTGCAGAAGGACGACATCGCCTGGCAAAAATCGAATCGCTACGAGTGCCAGAGCAAGCGCACGAGCGACGCGTGCGTCGGCGTCGAGGCATACGAGATTCAGTTTCCGACGGGCATGCACAGCGACGAAGCACACCGGCTGCTCAAGGCGGCGGGCGTCGACAAATAGTCACTGCGGACAGGTTTTTCGCAGGCACGTCACGAGGCACGCGCCGCGGTCGGTCGCATCGACGCACGCGGTGTCGCAATTGTGGCGGCACTGCTCGCGCGTGATCGTCGCGTGCGGCGGCGCGGTCACCGTCGCGGTTGCCGTCGCGGTCGCGGTCGCCGTCGGGTGCGGTCGCGCTGACGTGCCCGCGGTGGTGGTCGTCGCGCTCAGCGCGAGCGGCTCGATCGTGCCGAGCGGAACGACGGTCGCCACTTCGGTCGCGGTCGTCGTCGCGGGTGGCGCGAACGTGACGCTCGGTTTGTCGTCGGTGAGCTTCGGAACGACGAAGACGAAAATGCAAACCCCGACGCCCGCGAGCAAAACGAAAATGCTGAAGAGCGCGATCATCACCTTCGCGCCGGTTCCCATTCCGCCGCTCGGCGCTGCGCCTCCAGCGCTTGGTTGCGTATGAACGATCGGCGAGTTCGTCGATGCGCCAATCGGATGCGGCGTGAGCGGGTACGGCGTCACGTGCGGCGGCGTGATGTGCGGAGGCGTGACGTGCGGCGGCGTGTACGAAGGTTGCGGATACGACGCGGGATTCGGAAGCATCGTCGGCGCTTGACCTACCGCGGAGATCGCAGCACCACGAAGGATCTCCGCGAGCGCCGCGGCTTGCTCGCCCGACGTCGCGAAGCGCTCGTGCGGCATGCGCGCGCACGATCGCATCAGCCACGCGTCGAGCGCGGGCGGAAGCTGCGGCCAGCGCGACGTTGGCGCGTACATCGCGTGACCGAGCACCTTGCCCAAAATGTCCGGCACGGTCGTGCCTTGCCAGTACGCTTGGCCCGTCAGGAGAAAAATCGCGATGAGCCCGAGCGCCCACACGTCCGTCTGCGGACCGATCAGCTCGCGCCGCCCGAGCGCTTGCTCCATCGACATGTAGAGCGGCGTGCCCATCACGGCGCCCGTGCGCGTGAGCTGATAACCGCCGCCGGTCATCGACGCGTCCTCGATGCCCTTCGAAATTCCGAAGTCGAGGATCTTCACGACGGTCGTCCCGTCCTCGCGTTGATGCAGGAACAAATTCTCCGGCTTCAAATCGCGATGCACGATGCCGAGCATGTGCGCCTTGTCGAGCGCGCGCGCGGCTTGCATCACGACGCGCGCGACTTCCTCCGGCGGGAGCGCGCCGCTCTTCGTCACGATTTTCTGCAGATCGTTTCCGTTGAGGAGCTCCATCACGAAGAAGGGCATGCCGCCGATTTCGGGCGCGGTGTCTGCGTCGAGCACGCGCACGACGTTCTCGCTCTGGATGCGCGCGGGCGCGCGCGCCTCGCGTTTGAAGCGCTCGATGGCTTCGGGATCCGTCGACGCCGCACCGTGCAAGACCTTGAGCGCCGCGCGATCTCCCGTGTGCACGTGCTCCACGAGAAACACCTCGCCCATGCCGCCGCGCCCGATTTGCGACAGCACGCGATAACGCGAGACGAGAATGGTGCCGGGTGTGAGCACGACGAGGGAAAACCTTACCGCTGATGCTACGCTGCCGCCGATGAAAGTTGCCTACTTGATCGACGCCGTGCGAACGCCGATCGGCAAATTCAAAGGCGGCCTCTCGGACGTTCGAACGGACGACCTCGCCGCACACGTGCTCACGTCGATCCTCGATCGCAACGCCGCGCTGAAAGCGCGCGTCGACCAAGTGATCTTCGGATCGACGAACCAAGCGGGCGAGGACAACCGCAACGTCGCGCGCATGGCCGCGCTGCTCGCGGCTCTTCCGTACGAAGTCCCCGCGGTCACGGTGAATCGCTTGTGCGGCTCGGGTCTCGAAGCGGTGATCGACGGCGCGATGCGCGTGCAAGTCGGCGACGCGGACGTGTGCGTGTGCGGCGGCGTCGAGAGCATGACGCGCGCGCCGTTCGTCATGAAGAAGAGCGAAGAGCTTTGGGGACGCACGCCGCCGACGATCTACGACACGACGCTCGGCTGGCGCTTCGAGAACCCGCGCATGGCCGCGCGCTTCCCGCTCCAGTCGATGGGCGAGACGGCCGAGAATGTCGCCGAGAAATGGAAGATCTCGCGCGAGGAGCAAGACGCGTTCGCGCTCGCGTCGCAAAAGAAAGCCGCTGCTGCGATCGAAGCGCGCGCGTTCGACGCGGAGATCGTGCCCGTCACGATCCCGAAGAAGAAAGGGGAGCCCGTCGTCTTCTCGAAAGACGAATCGCCGCGCGCCGACGTGACGCTCGAAGGCCTCGCGAAATTGCCCGCGGTGTTTCGCAAAGGCGGCAGCGTCACCGCGGGCAACAGCTCGCCGATCAACGACGGGGCGAGCGCGGCGCTCGTCGTGAGCGAAGAAACGATGCGCGCGCAAAAGCTCGAGCCGCTCGCGCGCATCGTGTCGTACGCGACGGCAGGCGTGGAGCCGAACTTCATGGGTGAAGGTCCGATTCCCGCGGGAAAGAAAGCGCTCGCGCGCGCGGGGTGGAAGGCGAGCGATCTCGATCTCGTCGAGCTCAACGAAGCGTTCGCGTCGCAATCGCTCGCGTGCATTCGCGGTCTCGAGCTCGACGCGTCGAAGGTCAACGTCAACGGCGGCGCGATCGCGCTCGGGCATCCGATCGGCTCGAGCGGTTGTCGCGTCCTCGGGACGCTGCTTCACACGATGAAAGCGAGGAACGCGAAACGAGGAATGGCGGCGCTGTGCATCGGCGTCGGTCAAGGCATCGCGATGTGCGTCGAGCGCTGATCGCGATGATGGATGAGGGGCCGCCGGCGGGACCGCCGTGGGATCTGCCGGTTCGCGAAGCGCCGCTCGCGTTCGTCGACCTCGAGATGACGGGTCTCGATCCCGCGCGCGATTACGTCATCGAAGTTTGCATCGAGCGGTGGCGCGGTGACGTGAAGGAAGCGTCGATCGAGTCGCTCGTGCGCCCGCCTGCGCGCGCGGGCGGGAACGCGCACGTCCATGGAATCGACGAAGCGACGCTCGCGGCCGCCGAGCCCTTCGACGCAATCGCGGACGACGTCGCGCGCATTCTCGATGGTGCGATCTTCGTCGCGCACGCCGCCGACTACGACGTCGAGTTCCTCTGCGCGGAAATGAAACGCGCCGGCCGCCCGCTCGCGATCGACCACGTGATCGACACGCTCGTCCTCTCGCGTCGCGCGTTCGCGCTCGGGAGCCACTCGCTCACCTCCGTCGCGACGCACCTCGGCGTGCCGCGCGGTCGCGCGCACCGCGCAGGCGACGACGTGCGCGCGCTTCACGGTGTGTTCGAAGGATGCGTCCGCGCGCTCTCGCCCGTCAGCGTGCGCGACTTGTGGGAAGTGCGCATCGCGGAGCGCCGCGCCCGCGCTGCGATCTTGAGCGCGTGCGAAGCTGCTGCCGAGCACGCCGCGCCAGTCGAGCTCGTCTATAGGCCCACGCGGAAAGCCGCCCAAACGCTCACGATGGTCATCACGGAGGTATTGACCGGGCTCGACCCGCCGCGCGTGTTGGGCTATCTGCTCCCCAGTCGTGGTCGCCGCGAGCTCCGCGCCGACCGCATCTTACGCGTCGCGCCCGCGCCCCCGGAGACCGGATGATCCGCTCATTAGCTGAGCGTGCCAAAGGCACGCGAAATGACTCTTGCTGGGAAGCACGGCGGAGCCGTGCGTTCCCAATTGCAGTATGCACGCTTCTCGTGATGGCGTGCGGCATAGGGCCGGAGACGCCGAAGCGTCCGCCGCTCGCGCAGAAGTGGCTCGACCGCGCAGAGCAAAGCTACAAGTCGGGCGACTTCGACGACGCGCGCTCGTCCGTCGAAGAGACGCTGCGCATCTCGCCGCACGACGACGACGCGCACATGCTCGCTGGGCGGCTCGCGCTCGCGCGCCTCGATTTCGCGATGGCGATCAAAGCGACCGACGGAATCCAAACGACGGAAGCGCACGCGCTCCGCGGGCGCGCGCATTGGTACGCAGGCGAGCTCGATGGCGCCGCCGACGAGCTCGAAGGCATGCTCGCCGATCCCAACGTGAAAGATCCTTGGGCGCGCGACATCGCGAAGCTCGCGCGCAAAGGCGGAACGCGAAAACCGTTCAACATGGAAGGCGGCGTGGTCGCGCTCGTCGACATGCCGCCCGCGGGCTCCGCGCTGGTCGTGCCGTGCGAGATGGAAGGCGAGCAAGTCCTCACGATGGTCGCGACGGGCAGCGCCGAGGTCGTCGTCGATTCGAACGCGCGCAGCGAGCCGAGCTGGGTCTCGTTCCGCTTCGCCGATCGCATCGAAGTGCGCGACGTGCCCGCCCTCACGCAAGATCTCTCCGCGCTCTCGCGCGTGCTCGGCGCGCCCATCAAGGCGCTCCTCGGCGTGAACCTCCTCCGCCACATCCACGCGACGTTCGATCGCCGCGGCGGCCAGTTCGTCGTGCGCCTCCAAGATCCGCCGTCGCCGCCGGAAGCGAGCCGCCTTCCGCTCTATTACGCGCGCGGCGGCGGCATGATGATGCACATGCAAGTCGCGGCGAAGGAGAGCGGCACATCGCTCTTCTACGTCGACTCGTCGCAGCCTTACTCGCTCTTGATGCAAGACGCGCTCTGGAAAAAGGCGGGCGTCGATCTCGCGCAGCTCGTTCCATCGTCGGTCGTTCCGAACGCGCGCGCCGGGCGTGTCCCATCGATCCGGCTCGGCGCAATGGATTTTCCGATGGTCCCCGCGCTCGCGCTCGACTCCGTCGCGAGCCAAGCGCCCGCGAGCCTCGACATCGACCTCGGCGGCATCGTCGGCGCGGGTTTGCTCGAAGCGTTTCGCGTGACGTTCACCGATGACGGCCGTTTCGTGTGGGTCGAGCCCGATCCGACCATGAGCAAAAAGAACGACGACGACAAATGACGACCCAGCACAATCCGCCCATCGCGCGCCTCGCCGTCTACGCTGGCAGCTTCGACCCGATCACGCTCGGTCACGTCGATCTCGTCGAGCGCGCCTCGGCGCTCTTCTCGGACGTCGTCGTCGCGCTCGGCGTTCACCCGACGCGCACGCCGCTCTTCACGATCGACGAACGCATGGCGCTCGTTCAATCCGTCGCGAAGGATTTCCCCAACGTGACCGTCGCGTCGTTCGACAACCTCCTCATCGACTTCTGTCGCAAGATCGGCGCGCGCGTGATCGTCCGCGGTCTCCGCGCCGCGACCGACTTCGAGTACGAGCTCCAAATCGCACACGCGAACGCGGACCTCTACCCCGAGGTCGACACGATTTTTCTCCCGACGCGCACGAAGCACGGCTTCTTGAGCGCGTCGCTCGTGCGCGAGATCGCGAGCCACGGCGGCGACGTGAGTCGCTACGCGCCCAAAGACGTGATCGCTGCGCTGGCCAAGAAATTCGGTGGCCCGAAACCAGCGTGAGCTACGCTTCCATGCGTGCGACGTCGCATCGCATTCGCGCTCGCCGCCGTGCTCCCGGTGGCTTGCCTCTTTCCGAGCTTGGGTGACTTGGAAGGCGATGCCGGCGGCGATGCCCAGTCTCCCGACGTGACGATCGACTCGATTGTCGCCGACGCACAGCCCGACGTCATCGTGAAGGAAGCGTCAGGCCCGTTTTGCTCCAGCATCGACGCGCGACTCTGCGAAGACTTCGACGAGCACCCGTTCGCGCAACAATTCACGGGCAGCGATTTCAGCGCGACGACCGACGCGGGCGCTGATGACGCAGCGTTCACGTCGCCCCCGCTTTCGTTCTTCGCTCACCTCGCCGGGGTCGGCTCGGGTCACGTCGCGTACATGGCGCGCGTGTTCTCCCAAACGGCCACGGTCGCCGACTACTCGGTCTCGGTGCGCGTCGACCAATGGGTGACGGGCGGCGCGTCCGCCGTTCTCGGGGGCATCACGATCGACGACGGCGCGCCGAATCAGCACGTGCTCACGTTCTACGTCACGGACGGGTACACCGCGCTCGAGGAGGTCTTCGCCAACGACGCGGGCAATCAGTATCTCGATCACAAACTGACGACGCCGCTGATGCTCGGACAGTGGGGCCGTCTCCACGTCCACCTCGATCTCGGCAACAACGACGTGCTCGGCGACCTTGAACGGCGTTTCGGTCCTCGCTCCCGATGCGATCGATCCGAGCTGGCAGTCGTCCGGCGTTCCGCGCGTGGACATCGGCATCAGCTACGTCGCTGCCGAGACCTCGCCGTGGACGGTTCGGTATGATGACCTCGTCATCGATTGGAACTGAGGGAATGAACGAAATCGCAAAACGTCTCGACGAAACAGTGCGCGCGGTGCGAGCACGCGTGAGCGAAAACCCGCGCGTCGGTCTCGTCCTCGGAAGCGGCCTCGGCGCGTTCGCGGATTCGCTCGACGGATCGAAGATTCCGTACGCGGAAATTCCCAACATGCCGTCGTCGAACGTCGTCGGGCACGCGGGGAAGCTCTGCTTCGGAAATGTCGGCGACGTGCCGGTCGTGTGCATGCAAGGTCGCGTTCATTTCTACGAAGGTCACGATCTCGACGCCGTCGTCCACGGCGTGCGCACGATGGCGCGGCTCGGCGTCTCGTGCGTGCTCATCACGAACGCGGCGGGTGGATGCGATCCGAATTTCCGCGCGGGCGATCTCATGGTCATCACCGATCACGTGAACCTCACCGCGCGCTCGCCGCTCATCGGCCCCAACGACGACACGCTCGGCACGCGCTTCCCCGACATGACCACCGCGTACGACGCCGAGTTGCGCGGGGACCTGCAATACGCCGCGCGCGATTTGAAGATCGATCTTCGCGAGGGCGTCTACGCGTGGCTCACGGGTCCGTCGTACGAAACGCCCGCCGAGATCCGCATGCTCCGCACGCTCGGCGTGAGCGCGGTCGGCATGAGCACCGTGCCCGAAGTGATCGCCCTTCGTCACATGGGCGTGCGCACCGCGGCGCTGAGCTGCATCACGAACCTCGCCGCGGGCCTCTCGAGCGCGCCGCTCGATCACAAGGAAGTCGAAGAGACCGCGCGCTCGCGTCGCGAAGATCTCTTGAAGCTTCTCGGCGCGTGGATTCGTCGAGCAGGGGCGCACTGATGGACATCGACGAAGCGTTCTTGGGCAAGCTGATCGCCGCTGCGCGCGCCGCGCGTGCTTCCGCGTACGCGCCGTACTCGCGATTATCGCGTCGGCGCCGCGCTCGCGACCGAGGACGGTCACGTCTTCACGGGTTGCAACGTGGAGAACGCATCGTACGGCGCGACGATTTGCGCGGAGCGCATGGCGATCGGCGCGATGGTCGTCGCGGGTGCATCGAAGCCCATCGCGTGTGCGATCGTGACCGGCGGAAGCAAACCGGGATCGCCGTGCGGCATGTGTCGTCAGGTGCTCGTCGAGTTCACGCGCGACATGCCCATCGTCCTCGTCGCCGAGACCGAAGCCGGTGATGTAAGGAGAGACACCTCGCTCGCAGAGCTCATGCCGGACGTGTTCGAGCTCGAATAGCCATTCCAGGTTCGGATCCGAACCTGGGCGCAGCGAAGGGGGCGCTTGCCCCCACGCTCGCTGGGGTCCGCCCCCATCAGCTCGACCAAACGGCCTGAAAATAGGGGGATTTGAACTGGCGCGCTCCGTGCTTTGTTCCCACTCGCTCGGAGGCATCCCAAATGAAGGCATCCAACGTCCGCATGCCGCTCACCGTACTCGGTCTCGCACTCGCGACCGTCTTGCCGGGAGTCGCATGCTCCCAAGGCAACGGCGAACAGGTCGACACTGGCGTCAGTGCGATCGTGTTCATGAAGAGAGCGGTGCAAACCGTCGACCCGCAAACCGGCGTCGTGTCCATCGACGTATCTGGCGGCAACAGCCAGGTCATCGACTACGACCGCTACGTCCCCGGTGGAAGCTTGGTCATGCTTCAACCGCCGCGGCCCGACGGCAAGCTCATCGACTTCACGCACACGCAGTTCCCGAACGCCGACTTCAACGGAGTCGATGTGTCGTTCGATGCAGCGCAGGCCGTGTTCTCGATGAAGACGGACGGCAACGACCACTATCACCTCTACACGGTGCAGCTCACTCCGAGCGCGGACGGCACCTACGAGATGCACCAGAAGACGATGGGCGACGCCGACGACGTGCACCCCGTGTACGCGCCCGGTGGACGCATCGTGTTCTGCACGAACCAGATGTACACCGCGATGGGTACTCGCGCGGACGAGTACGAGCACTCACGCGTCGTGACGCAGCTCGCGAGCATCACGGTCGATGGCGGCGATGCGGATCGTCACCTCTTCTCGCAGAACCTCTCGCACACGTCGGCGCCGTTCGTTCGCTACGACGGAAAGATCGGCTACTCGCGCTGGGAGCACCTCGGCGACGTCAACGACGTGAAGGTCATGACGGCCAGCATCGACGGAACGGAGATGCTCGCGGTCGGCGGCCAACACGGCAAGCCGTCGAACTCGGTCATCAACGTGAAGGAGTACGCGCCGAACCAGATGGTCGCGATCGGCACCACGCGTAACCGCACCATCCACGCTGGCACGTTGATGCTCATCGACTCGCGCAACCACGCTGACCCGGTCTGCCTCGACGACACCGCCGACAAGACGGGCCACGCGTGCCTCGACGAAGAGCACGCGCAGTTCACGATCCTCACGCCGAACGTTCCGACGAGCAACGATCCGTCGCCCGCCGGCCGTTACCGCGAGCCGAACGTTCTTCCGGACGGCCGCATCATCGTCTCGTACGCGGACGGACCCGTCGGCGACATCAACGAGATGTCGGAGACGGCGCCGAACTTCGGCATCTACGTGTTCGACACGAAGACCGGCAAGAACCAGCTCGTCTACAACGACCGCACGATGTGGTCGCTCGGTGTCGTCCCCGTCGTCGCGCACAAGGAGCCGCCGGTCATCGGCTCGCTCCAGAACAACGTCGACTCTTCGATCCCCGCACGCATCGGTTCGATCAACGTGACGAACACGAGCTTGCAGGAGACGGTCGACGGCGCGGAGTTCACCAACGCGAGCTTGGCCGATGCGCTCAAGCAAGCGGTGAAGGTCCGCGTCATCGAGGGCTTCTCGAGCGAAGCAGCGCCGGGCGTCACGATGTTCGGCCTCACGATGCACGAAGGCGCAGCCATCCTCGGCGAGACGCAGGTCTACTCGGATGGAAGCTGGCTCGCGAACGTGCCTCCGTACGTTCCGATGCACGTGCAACCGATCGACAAGTTCGGTCTCGCGATTCGTAGCCAGGGTCTCTGGATTCAGGCGATGCCCGGCGAGAACCGCCGCTGCGTCGGCTGCCACGAGAGCCGCACCGGCCAAGGCGTTCCCGCGCTCGGTCAAAACCCGACGCTCGCGGAGCAACAAGGTCCGGACACGCTGACGGAAGCCATCCCGGATCGCACGGAGTACCCGTGGGACTACAACAACATCGGCAAGGCTTCGATTCAGCCGATCTTCGATTCGAAGTGCGTCAGCTGCCACAACGACGCCATGAACGGCAACGTCGCGCAGACGTTCTACACGATCGGCTTCACCGACCCGGTGAGCGGAACGACCTCGCAGTACAAGATCCCGACGTTCGACCTCTGCGGTCTGACGGCGACTGCGAACTGCAGCGGCCAACCGATCACCGTCCGCTACGACCGCAGCAACTACACGTGGCCGGTCTCGTACGTGTCGATCTTCTACCCGTCGGCGATGCAGATGACGATGGGCATCACGTTGATCAGCGGAACGGTGCCTCCGATGTGGGGTATCCCGGCGAACGCGCGCGGCTCACAGATGATCGTTCAGATGAACGTCACCGCGCCTGACAACACGACGGCCTGGCCCGTCAGCGCACACCCGATGCACCCCGAAGACGTGGGTGTGACGGTCACCCCGGATGAGCGTCTCGCCATCATCCGCAGCTTCGACATGGGCGGTCAGTACTACGCCCGTCAGAACACGAAGTTCGTTGCCTACACCGCCGGCGATCCGGTTGCGACCCACTGAGGAGAATGACCATGAGCAACATGAAAGCCTTTACGGTCCTCGCTTCGGTGTTCTTCGCCGCCGCTGCCACGATGTCCGGCAACGACGCACGCAGCGACACGCAATTCGTCGGAGGCGGTGTCCCCGCCCTCGGCGGAGTGCAGCCGCCCGCGGATCAGGTCGAGTTCCTCTCGTCGCCTGACCGCATCATCTCGGTCACCTCGACGAACTCGCCGTCTCTCATCTGGGAGACGCTCGAGCACGGCGAGCGCGTCGAGTGCCTCGCCTGCATCCCGTCGGTCTCGAGCTTGCTCTACTCGGAGAGCTCGCAGACGCGCGAGATCGCCGCGTGGTGGCTCCGTCGTCGCCTCTTCGGCGTCTTCGGGCCGGGACAAGTCTACGAGCAAACCGTCAACACGCTCGCGAGCGATGGCAACGCGCAGAAGCGCGCGTATGCGGCCTACGCGCTCGGTGAGTTCCTCGAGTCGGGCGGCATTCAACCGCTCGCCACGGCGATTCAAAGCGACGCGTCGCCACTCGTTCGATCCGCGGCAGCCTCCGCGCTCGGACGCATGAACGACACGGGCAACGGTGCGCTGAGCATCGCGATGAAAGACAGCGACGAGGGAGTTCGCATCGCTGCAATCAAAGCTGCTGGACGTGTCAACACGTTCACGGACGAGCAGACGGCTTCGGCTCTCACGGGAGATTCGAGCGCCAATGTCCGCCGACTCGGCGTACAGCTGCTCGAGGATCTCCACGCGAAGGACACGGTCGCTAGCGTCATGACGCTGGCGCAGAGCGACTCGGACGTCAACGTGCGCATTGCGGCGTGCCACGCGCTTGGAGTCTTCCAAGATGCGACGGCACAAACGACGCTGCAGAAAATCGCGCAAAATGACGCGAGCACGTTCGTGCGCGACGCTGCGACCATCGCCCTTCGTCGACTGTAAGCAACACACATAGTGTGAGATCCCGCGCGAGGAGGCGAGCTGAGTTGCTCGCCTCCTCGTCGCGTTTCTGGCGCGAGGTGATATCGTGACGATCGTGAACGCCAAAAGCTTCGTTGCTTCACTCGGCGTGTTCGTGGCGGCTGTTCTCGCGTTCCTTCCGTCGACCTCGTGCGACGTGAAGTCGACGGACCAGACGACGTACTACGAGCGCACCATTTACCGATCCTCAACGTGTCGTGCGCGCGCACGAACACGGGCGCTGGCTGCCACGTCGCCGACCAGAAAGGCAACGCGCTCGGCAATCTCGACGTGTCGACGTACGCCGAGGTCAACAAGCGCCGCGATCTCCTCGACAACTACGGCCCGTACGGGCGCCCGGCGATGCTCGTGAAGAACGTCCCGCCGTTCAGCGTGACGGTGAAATCGTTCGACGGATCGTCCACGCCGATCACGACCGACATCAAGCACACCGGCGGACCGATCTTCGGATCCGACCGCGACGGGCTACCTGACGCTCTCGCAGTGGATGTCGAACGGCGCGACCGAGAACAACACCGGCCTTCCGCCGCCCGCGCCGAATCGTCTTCCGTGCGCGGACACTCCCGCCGCGCAGCTCACCGCTCCCGGGTTCGATCCGAACCAAGACCCGACGAACGCGGACTACTCGCAGTTCGTGAGCAACGTCGTTCCGATCATCCAGAAGACGTGCAGCGCCGGAAACTGCCACGGCACGACCGCGAACGAGCTGTTTCTCACGTGCGGAAACTCGCCCGAGCAGAAACGTTGGAACTACTTCACGGCGCTCCAGTACCTCGCGCAAGATCCGAAGCAGAGCGAGCTTTTGCGCCGCCCGCTCTCGCCGACGCAAGGCGGAGCGTTCCACGAGGGCGGCATCATTTGGCAGAACACGGGTGACGGCGACTACCAGTCGTTCTTGAACTGGGCGACGGCCGCGGCTCCCGCGTTCACCGCCGAGATCACGAACATCGAGACGAACGAACCGAACTTCATGTTCTACGTGCATCGCGTGCAGCCCGTTCTCGTGAAGAAGGGATGCATGATGCTGCAGTGCCACTCGGCCGCGATGTTCCACGAGTATCGCCTGCGCGGCGGCACGGGCGGCTCGTTCTCGCTCGCGGCGTCGCAGAAGAACTACTCGCTCACGCTCGATCAGATGGGCCTCGACAGCGACGACGTGAACGCGAGCCGTCTCATCCAAAAGAATTTGTACCGCAAAGAGCTCGATCCGAACGGCGGCGGAATCGCGCACCGCGGCGGCCCGCTGCTCGAAGATTTCGGGCCCGGAAAAGAAGCGTCCGGCGCGCTCTGCGACGCGCAGACGTACGACTACGACAACGGCGACCTCAACACGATCCCGGCGTACTGCGTCATCCGCGAATGGCACAAGCGCGAGCGCACGAGCGGAGCGTGCAACGGCGGGCCGTGCAACCTCGCTCCGCTCAGCGCGATCGTCTACGTGAAGCGGGGAGGCGCGTCGGGCGCGGACGGCGCGAACGACTTCGATCAGTTTCAAGGCGGCGCATCGATTCACGTGCTCGCCGCGACGATCGACGCGACGGGCAACGTCGTCCCTGCCGGCGACGTCGACGTGACGGGCGGATGCGGGCTCACGGGCGCGGACATTCGACGGCCGGCGGTCTCGTGGGACGCGAAGAAGGTCGCGTTCGCGGCGCGTGCGACGGCCGGAGATCCGTTCGCGATCTACGAGATGAACGCCGACGCCAATGGCACCGGCTGCGCGAAGATCGCGGACATCGACGCGACCCCGCCGACGAGCAACGGCTTGCCCGTTCACAACTTCGATCCGCAATACGGCCCGCCGAACGCGGCGGGAATCTCGCCCATCGTGTTCGCGTCGACGCGCGGCATCGATCCTACCGCGCCGCACGCGGCGAACTTCGACTACAGCGGCACGCAGCGGCAACCGTTCGATCCGACGAAGCCGAACTCGGACCTCTTCGTCTACGAGCCCGACCCGGGCAACGCGGGGAAGTCCCGCACGCGCCAGCTCACGTTCCAACTCAACATGGAACGCTGGCCGAGCTTCATGAACGACGGCCGCTTGATCATGAGCGCGGTGAAGCGCACGCCGAATTTCTACCAAGTCGCGCTTCGCCGTCAGAACCTCGATGGCGGCGATTATCACCCGCTCTATTCGCAGCGCGGATCGATCGGCTTCTACGAAGCGACGCAGGTCGTCGAGCTCGCGAACAAGAACTTCGCGGCGATCTTCTCGAACCCCGGCTGGCAGCACAACGGCGGCGTGCTCGGGGTCTTCAATCGCTCGCTCGGCATCGACTACTACAGCACCAACAAGGACGATTATCCGATCGATCCGGGCGCGTTCGATCCGAACTCGCCGACGTCGCCCGAGCAATCGTTCTTCCTGCACTCGCTGTCGTTCGTCGACGGCACGGGCAAGTTCGTGACGGAGAACGGCGCGCCCGTCGGGACGCTCAACCCGCCGTCGTACTCGCAAGGCGGCGTGTATCGCTCGCCGTCGCCGCTTCCGAACGGCAAGATGCTCGTGAGCTTCGCAGCCGCGAATGATCCGACGAGCTTCGATCCGACGACGTACTCGCTCGAGGTCCTCGATCCCGTCACGCAGACGATGACGTCGATCGCGTCGGGCGGCGCGGTGGATGCGGTCGCCGTGTACGGCAAGTACAACCACGGAACGTTCAGCTCCGCGGTCGACGAGCCGAACGGAAACACGCACGTCGATTCGACGCAGACCGACGCGCAGATCTTCGTGCTCGACATGACCGTGCTCGGCTCGCTCATCTTCCAAAACACGCCGACGGGACGCGCCGTCGAGAACGTCGACGCGCAAGGCAACGACGCGAAGTTCGATTCGTTCGACGTGTACGAAGACATGCCGCCGGCGCAAAACGTGACGGACTTCGCGTCGGGCGGTTCGTTCGTCGCGAAGGACAACTTCGGTCAGGTCTACGTGCGGCGCCGCAAGCTCGGCACGGTGAACCTGCAGAGCGACAAGTCGACGTACTTCAGCATTCCGGGCGGCGTGCCGATCGTCCTCCACTTCCCGGACACGACCGTCTCGCAAGCGAACGGCTACCCGCGCTACCAACGCGAGGCGATGTCGTTCTACCCGGGCGAGCGCTCGCACCAATCGTTCCAAGCATCGTTCTTCAACGGCCTCTGCGCGCTCTGCCACGGATCGATCAGCGGACGTCCGGTCGATGCGGCGGTGAATCCGGATCTGCTCACGCAGGCCTCGCAAGTCCAAGCCGCGGGCAAGACGGGCGACAACAACCTCGCCATTTTGCCGTCGAGCCGCGGACAACCCGAAGGCCCACCCTCCGGAAACTGAGAGGCACGGGTTGAACGCCTACCGCGGCGCACCGCAAAAAGCCGCGCGTCGTCGTTTCGAATTTCGCGCGCGTGGATCGGGGATTCCGCTCCTCGCGGTGATCGTCTTTGGCGGCGTCGCCGCGATCCTCTTCGTCGAGCGCGTCTACGTGTCGTGCTCGCGCGTCGCGGATCGTTGCACCTTCGGCGAAGTGAGCGCGCTGTCGCTGCAAAGGCACGTGATTCCGCTCTCGACGATCGGCGGTCTCGAGGTGGAGAAGACGGATCGCTCGAACCTGACGCGTCTCGTCTTCTCGACGGCGAGCGGCCGCATGCCGGTCACGAGCTCGTCCGACGCCGTGTTCGAAGCGGAGAGGCGGCGCATCTCGAGCGCGTTCACGAGCTGGCTCGGGACGAGGCGGGAGTCGTTCGACGAAGGGTATGGTCCGCACTGGGGCGTGCTCGCGGCGATCGTGATCGCGCTCGGGCTCGCGATCGCGAACGTCTGGCGCGGCGGCGCGACCGCGCGGGTCGTTTACGACGCGCTCACCGACACGGTGATCATCACGCAGCGCGATAGCGCGCTCTCGCCGATGCGTCGCACCGAGCTACACGAGCCGCGCGTCCGCGTTTGGAAACGCATGATCGAGATCCACGACGAGCACGGAAACATCGTGCCCTTGCCCGCGCGCGAAACGGATCCGCAAGCGCGCGGCTTGAGCACCGTGCTCGAGCGGGATTAGAAGACGACGAGCTCGTCGCGGTGGACGAGGACGCTGTGACCGTCGCGCTCTTTGGAGGATTTTTTCCCCGCCGATTGGAGCGCATCTTGCGCGCTCGCGCGCGCGAGGCCACGGCCGATTTCGACGCCGTCGGGCGCGACGATGCGCACGGCGTCGCCCGCGCGAAAATCTCCGCGCACGCCGAGCACGCCGACCGCGAGCACGCTCTTGTGCGCGCGCTTCACCGCGCTTGCGGCGCCCGCATCGAGGACGAGATCGCCGCGCGGCCGCAGCGTGAACGCAATCCAATAGCGGCGCGCAGAGAGGCGCGTCGCCGACGGCAGGAAGAGCGTGCCGATGTCGTCGCCGGCGATGATTTTTCGGAGGACGTCCGGCGTGCGCGCGTCGGCGATGACCGCGTGAGCGCCCGCGAGCGTCGCGCGCCGCGCCGCCTCGATTTTGCTCGCCATGCCGCCCGTTCCGACAGCGCTCTTCTTGCTCGGGCGCACGAGCGCGCTCGCCGCGCGCGCGTCGTCGATCACGCTGACGCGCTTGCCGCCGTGATCGAGCACGCCGTCGACGTCCGACAAGAGCACGAGCAAATCCGCCGACACGAGCGGAACGACGAGCGCCGCGAGCTGATCGTTGTCGCCGAATTTGATTTCGTCGACGGCGACGGAGTCGTTCTCGTTGAGCACGGGAACGGCGCCCGCGTCGAGGAGCTCGGCGAGCGCGGCGCGGGCGTTGTTCGCGCGCGATCGATCCGCGAGATCCGCGTGCGTGAGGAGAACCTGCGCGACCGACACGCCTTCGCGCCCGAAGGCGCTCTCGTACGCGTGCATCAAGCGGCTCTGACCGGCGGCGGCCGCGGCTTGGAGCTTGGCGATTTCCTTCGGGCGCGTCTTGTATCCGAGCTTCGCGAGGCCGAGCGCGATGGCTCCGCTCGACACGAGCACGACGGCTTTCTTCTTTGCGCGAAGCGCGACGACGTCGGCGGCGAGATCCGAGACGGCGCGATCCGCTGCGAGCGAGCTCGATCCGATCTTCACCACGATGCGCGCCGCGCCCGCGAGCGCCGCGCGCGTCATCGAGCCACCGTCATGTTGTAGACTGCATGCTTTCGTCGAATGCGGCATCGAGGCGGCGCACGACGTAGCCCGGCAAACCCGCGACCGCTGCGATCACGCCGTCGGTCGCTTGCGTGAACTGATCGCGCAGCTCCTCGGGCGATGCCGAAGCGTCGACCTCGCTGCGCGCGGGCGTGGAGAACACGGCGGTGAGCGCGCGGTCGATCGCGCGCCGCACGAGTCGCGCCTCGTCGGTGTCGATGCGCACGGTGCGAGACTCGCGCGTCTCGAGGTAACGCACGAGCAGGTGTCCGATCGCGTACGTGAGGAGACCGCTCCGCACCGTCGGGATGAGCGTGAGCGGTCCGAGTCGAGAGAGGACGCGCGTCGTCGCGAAGCGGAAGGCAGCGCCGACGAAGCCCTCGGGGCCTTCGGCGAGGCCAGGCGCGGCGAGCAGGCGGCGCGCTTCGGGCGTGATCGACAAGCCGTATCGCGCGCACACGTCGTGAACGAGCGCGCCGCGCACGCGTGTCGCGAGCGAGCCCGGCACGAACGGAATGGGAAGCGCGGCGACCGCGGCGCCGAGCACGGAGTACGTCCCGACGCGGCCCGCGCCGAGTCGAATCACGCGGATGCCCGAGCGCGTACGACGGAACGGAGGCGGGGACTCGATCGGATGCCACGCTCGAACCCTATGACAGCGCACCCGACATGGGCAAGAGCTCGAGAACGATCACGTGAGACGCACGCGCGAGCGCGACGAGCTCGTGTGTCGTGAGATCGTCCGGCATCGTCACGGTGAGATGCGACGTCGAACCCTCTACCTCTGTCTCTGGCGTCTCCACTTGCGCGCCGCGTTCGCGAAGCTTCGCCGCAAATGCGGGCGCATCGCCCGACGTGCGCAGCGTGAACGTGCGCTCGCGCGACGCGATGTCGGCGGGCATTCCCATGCTGACGAGACGCGATCCCGCGAAGAGCACGGCTTCGTCGGCGTGGAGCCCGAGCGGCGACGAGAGCGCGAGGCGCCCCGCGAAGAGAACCCAGCGGCGATTCTCGCATGCAGCGACGAAGAGCTTCGCGAGCGAACGCGCGGCGCCATCGGGCAAACCCGTCGTGAAGTCTTCGACGAGCAAGACCTCCGCGCCCGTCGCGAGCGCCGCGCAAAGCATCGCGGCGCGTTTCACGGAGAGCTCGAGCACACCAAGACGCGACTTCGCGAACGACGCGAGCTTCATCGCTTCGATTGCGGCGAGCGCTCGCTTTTGCGCTTCGCCCCGCGGACGACCCGAGAGGCGCGCGTTCTCGATCGCGAGATCGGCGAGCGTCCAACGCGCAGGCACGGGCACATCGACGGGCGACGAAGCGACGCTTCCGCTTCGAATCGCCTCGCGCGGTTGCTGCCCCGCGACGAGGAGCGAGCCCGCGGTCACTTCGCGAACACCGCACGCCGCTTCGAAAAGCGCGCGGGGGGCGCCCACGATCGCCACGGAAGACCCCGTCGTGCTCATCACGAGCTGCTCGACGGTGGGACCTCCCGCGTCATCGATGCGCACGCCATCGGCGCGAAGGAGGGGCTCCACAACGCCGCTATACCGCGTGGGCACGGCATTCGCTACGATTGGCTGGATGAAAGGGGTTTTACGATGAATCTCGCGATTCGTGCGTCTTTCGGCGGGTCTGCTGCCCCCAAGGTTAGGGTCTTCACACCCCATGTCGTCCCCCTCGTCTCGGCCATGTGGCTCGCGGCGGCGATCATCTCGGGATGCAGCAACGACAGCCAGGTCACCCATCCGAGCATCGTCGGCATGACCGACACGACACCTCCTTACTACAGCGTCGGTGAGACGACGCTCTACGAGGTTCAAGTTCCGGTCACGATGCCGATGCGCGCACCAAACGCGGACGAAACCTCCAAGCTCGGCGCTCCCGCGGCTTGGTACGCCGCATTTGGAGCACCGACGGCGCCCTTCGCGAAGGTCGACGACGTTCAAACGACGATTCGCTTCACGATCACCAACCTCGACGACCAGCAACACGCCGTCGAGCTGCTCGTCGATCCGTGGAACCCGATGGTCAAATACGATCCGCAGATCGAGATCGTGAGCGACGAACAGACGACGCCCGACTTGAGCGGATACGATCGCTACTACGTGCTCGACAAGAGCGCGCGCCTCGTAGGCACGCTCGTCCCGGACGACACGCGCGAGCTCGCGATGGATCTCGCGACCGTGATGAACGTCAACACGATCGACACGAACCTCGCGACCGATGGCAACGGCTTGTTCAATCACACGATGAACATCCAAAACCGCTCGAGCGACGTGGACCTGCTCATCAAGCCGTACATCCCGCAACCGCAGGACGTGCCCGCGATGGTCGGCTTCACGCTCGGCCTCCGCTCGCTCACGCCGATGAACGTCGCGGTCGAGGTCACGGTGGACGTGCAGGACATCACCGGCAAGCGCGTGATGCCCGCCGATGGAACGGTGAACGCGGACAATCAACCGTTGCAAATGCCGTCGGCGAACCTGATGCCGCCGAAGGTCGCCGTGATGATGTAGTCTTCTCGTGACGATGCGGAGCGACGGCGTCTTCGTTTTTGCCGCGCTCGGCATCGTTGCGGGGTGTTTTCTCGGTGAGCCCGCGCCGCCGGAGCAAGCGGCGATGGTTGGGCCTGCGCCGCTGCGCCGTCTCACGAACGGCGAGTACCTGAACGCGCTCCACGACCTCTTTCCGAATCAATCGCCGACGCTGCCGGCGCTGCCGAACGACGCCATCATCGGCGGGTTCGACAACGCCATCGAAGCGCAAGCGCCGAGCGACGTCGCGATCGCGCGCTACGAGACGATCGCGAACCTCTACGCCGCCGGCGCGACCGCGGACGATCCGTCCGTGAAGGCGCTCGTCGGATGCGATTGGTCGACGCCCGCGCTCGCGACGAATTGCGCGACGCAGTTCATCACGCAAACGGGGCGCCGCATTTTTCGGCGCCCGCTCACGTCGGACGAAATCGCCCGCTTGCAAACGAAGTTCGCGGGATGGCAGTCGGCGGTCGATTTCGCAGGGGCCGTCGAGCTCACGCTGAGCACGATGCTCCAATCGCCTCAATTCATTTACCGTCCCGAGCCCGTCGTCATCGTTGGCGACGAGCCGAACGAGGTCGTTCCGGTCGAGCCCTACGCGCTCGCGAGCCGGCTCTCATTTTTTCTGTGGTCGAGCACGCCCGACGACGTGCTCCTCGATGCAGCCGAGAGCGGCGCGCTCGCGACGGACGACGGCATCCGCGCACAAGCAGAGCGAATGCTAGAAGACGATCGCGCGCGCCGGACGCTGTGGAGCTTTCATCGTCAATGGCTCGGGCTCGATCTCGTTCTCACCGCCGAGCAAACGTATCGAACGCCCGACATCGATCCGAATTGGACGTCGGCGACTGCGATCTCGGCGGAGAAGGAGACCGAGCTCTTCGTCGAGAACACGCTCATGTCGGGCGGGACGCTCCGTGATCTCCTGCTCAGCCCGCGCGCGTGGGTCGACGGCGAGATGTCGCGCATTTACGGGCTCCCCGCGCCGGCGGATCCGAGCGCGTTCGCCGCGGTCGATCTTCCAACGAGCGAGCGCGCGGGCGTGCTCACGCGCGTCGCATTCCTCGCGGGCACTTCGCATCGCGGAGGAACGAGCCCGCCGATTCGCGGAAACGCGGTGCAGCTTCGGTTGCTCTGCGAGCTTCCGGTCTCGCCGCCGCCGAACGCGGATCTCTCGACGCCCACCGCGCCGCCGAACAGCGGTCCTCAAACGACGCGCATGCTCTTCGAAGCGCGCACCTCGCCCGCGATGTGCCAAGGCTGCCACGCGAGCTTGAACGGAATCGGTTTCGGCTTCGAGAATTTCGACGCGGCGGGCGCGCATCGCGCGACCGAGCAGGGACTGCCGATCGATTCGAGCGGCGTGCTCATCGGAACGGATGTCGATGGCGCGTTCGATGGAGCGCTCGAGCTCTCCGCGAAGCTCGAACGAAGCGCGATGGTCCGTCGATGCGCGACGCAAGAGTGGCTTCGCTACGCGCTCGGTCGCGCGCCCGTCGACGTGGAGCTTCCGCTGCTCGACGCGTGGACGTCCGCTTTCGAGGCGAGCCACGGCGACGTTCGCGCGCTCCTCGTCAGCATCGTCTGTTCACCGACGTTTCGATTTCGCAAAGCGGGGGACGTAATCACATGCAGCGATCTCGTCTTGACGAAGCCTCGTGGTCGACGGGCGGCAGCGTGACAGCGCGGCCGGGCCGCCGCTTGACCTTTTCCAAGCATCAATCGCGGGAAAGGCTTGGCGTCCATGGCCACTTGAGACGGACTCGTGCCGGCCTCGCCGGTTCGTCTCGCTGCCGCGTGTCGACTGACAGGTCAACGCGAACACGCCAGTCGAGCGAGGCTTTGGCATGATGCGCCTCGATCGCCGTCGATTTCTGAAGGCGCTCGGTCTTGGCGCGCTCTCGACGTTCGCGAATCCACTCGGCGCCGCGCCGCGCGACGCGAGCTCGTCGAGCGCCACGCTCGCCTCACCGCGCAGCGCGCAGTCGCCGACGCGAATCGTTTTCTTTCTCACGCCGCACGGTCACACGCCGCTCGGATGGAACATGCCGATCCCGAACGGACCGCCCGACGCCTTTGCGGAGCGCTCGCTCCTTCCGCTCGCGCAATCGGACTTCAGCCCGATCCTCGCGCCGCTTCATCCGTTCCGCGATCGTTTGCTCGTCGTCGAGGGAATCGCGCACACGTCGGCGCTCGCGAACATCGCGCAGGTGATGCAGACGCTCGGGCGATCTCAACAATCACTCCGTCGGCGTCGCGAACGTGCTCACCGGCGCGACCGCGCTCCAAGTCAGCGGCTCGCCGTGCACGGGCGGCGCGCGCTCGATCGATCAAGAGCTCGCGCTCCGCACGATCGCCGACGGACGCTTCGGCTCGCGCGTCTACGGCTTCGACTACATGCCGAACTCCACCGTCGCGCCGTTCTCATTTCTCGGTCCGGGCCAAGCGACGCCGGTCGTCGCGGATCCCGCCGCCGCGTTCGCCGACTTGATGGGCTACTACGCGCCGAACGGCGGCACGCCCGCCTCGCGTGCGGCAGTCCTCGCGTCGCTCAGGCCCTCCGTGCTCGACTCCGTCGCGCGCGAATACGAGCTCCTCGCGCCAAAGCTCGACGCCGCGGGCCAGCAGCGGCTCTCCGATCATCGCGACCTCGTGCGGCAGCTCCAAGCGAGCATCGGACAAGCGACGCAATCGACGTGCGATCCGAGCTTCGCCCCGTCGGGCACCGCGACGAATCAATTCATGCACCTCATCAAGCTCGCGCTCGCGTGCGATCTCACGCGCGTCGCGACGTTCATCGCGCAGGTGCCGCAGTGTCCCGATCTCGGTTACCCCGCGAACCAGACGTTCCACGGATACGCGCACGAATCGATCGAAGGCGCGACGTCGTGCGGGACGATCTACACGCCTGTCGCCGCGCAAGCGATGGTCGATCTAGGCGTGTATTATGCAAATACTTTCGCCGCGCTGCTCACGGCGCTCGACAGCGTGCCCGAAGGCGACGGCTCGCTTCTCGATCACACGATCGTCGTGTGGGTCACCGAGCTCGCCACCGGAACGCATCTCCACAACGACAGCTTCACCGTCATCGCCGGCGGCACGAACCTCTTCGACACCGGCCGCTACGTCCGTTACCCGCGCACGTTCACGAGCCCCATCGCGGGCTTCGCGCGCCTCGGCCCCGCGCACAACCGGCTTCACGTGACGCTGCTTCAAGCGATGGGTCAGCCCGACACGACCTTCGGCATGACGAGCGCCGCGGGGTCCGATGGGAGCACGATCCCCATGACGGGTGCGCTGACGGAGCTCGTGAAGAGTTAGAAGAACGTGAAGTTCCTCGCGCGACCAGGCTTGGTCGCGCGATGTGACTGTGGCGGAGAGAAAGGGATTCGAACCCTTGGTACCCTTGCGGGCACACCTGATTTCGAATCAGGCTCCTTCGGCCTCTCGGACATCTCTCCGTTCGCGAACTTCCTAAATCAGGACGTGAGTGTCAAGCCGGTCCGGACAAAACGAGCCGGTATTTCACGAGCGAGCTGCGAAGCAGCGAACGACGTCATCCGAAGACAGTGGAGGGATTCGTCGCCATCGAGCGAGCCGCTTCGCGGCGAGCGATGCCGCTAGAAGACCTGTCTCTTCGCAAGGCTTCGCCACCGGCGAAGCCGTGGCGGAGAGAGAGGGATTCGAACCCTCGGTGCCCTTACGGGCACACATGATTTCCAGTCATGCACCTTCGGCCACTCGGTCATCTCTCCTGAGTGCACGACGTGACTAGCATGGACGGCGTTTGCCGTGTGTGCCTGACTAGATGACTCGAAGCTCACTTGAACTGAGCCGCCTCGCTCCGACGTCTCGACCGACAAGCGGAAGCGAGACGAAACCGGCGAGGCCGGCGCAGGACATTCACCAGACTTCGAGTACGCCAAGCTTCACCCGCAATGATCGGCTGGCAAAGGTCCAGCGGCGGCCCGGCCGCGCAGTCCACGCTGCCGCATGTCGACCATCACGTCTCGTGCGAGCGGGATCGGTGCGAGTGACTGTTGCGTTAGCGCCCCCAAGCCGTGAGCGCCGCAGCGGTTGGGCCATCGAGCGCGGGGGGCGTGAGCGGGGCGCGTTTTTTCTTCGACGCGTCGTCCTGCAATTTGCGGAGCGCTTCGCTCGCGAGCGGCATGAGCAGGCTTGCGTCGCTCGTGCATGCAGCGTCGAGCGCGGGGACGCACAACTCGGTCTGCGCGTTGTCCGTGCGCGCGAGGATCCCCATCCAACTCACGAGCTGGCGCGAGCCGGTTTGCGCGAAGAGAGGGCGCGAGCCGTCGTCGCCGTCCGCGTTTCCGAGATCTTCGCCGTCGAACGGCTGCGGCGCGGCGAGGCCGAGCTCCGCGAGCGCGGTCGTCGCGATGTCGATCGACGACGTCGGCGCGCGCACGTGCGACGCGAGCGCTTCGCCCGCGGAGTGAATGACGAGCAGCGACGCGAGCGCGCTTTCGTCGAGCGGCTCCGCGTCGCCGAATGGAACGTGCGCGGCGACGTTCATTCCCGTGTCGCTCGTGACGATCACGCTCGTGTCGGTCTTTCGACCGGCTTCGTCGAGCGCGGCGAGGAGGCGGCCGAGCGCGGCGTCATGCGCACCGACTGCGAAATCGTGGAGAGCCCACGCGCGCTTGCGATCGGCGTCGTTGAATCGCACGAGCGGCGGGACGTGACGCGCGCGCGAGAGGATCTCCGCGGCATGCGCGCCGGGCTCGACCGGGCCGATGTAGTTCTCGGGTTGAAGCGCTTTGAGTTGGTCCGCGGGAACGTCCCACGGCGGGTGCCCGCCGCGCGCGTGGACGACGAGGAGAAATCGCTCGGTCTTGTGCGCGCCGATCCACGTCGCTGCCTCTTCGAAGACGCGCGACGCGTCCGTGCCGGGAAAAAAAGATTGGAACGTTTGAAAGCCGCGATTGAAACCGAACGCAGCGGACGTCGTCGGGTTCGCCGTGAACATCGCCGTGGAGATCCCCGCCTCGCGCGCCGCTTCGCCGATGGTGATGATGCCGTCCGCGAGCCGCGACGCATCGCCGTTTTCGCCGTGGCCGCTCGGGAGGACCCCGGTGATCATCGACGCGACCGACGCGGCCGCCCACGTGCTCGTCGCGCGGTGCGCATCGAAGGTGCGTCCCTGTTGTGCGAGCGTCGCGAGCGTGGGGAGCGTCGCGGCAGACGTGGGTGTCTCGCCGAGAATGACGAGGACGACGCCACGCGCGCTCGCACTGCGTGCATGAAACGTTCGCTCGGGTGCGCGAAGCTTCGCGTCCGCGACGAGAACGCGCGAGCCTTGTGAAGACTGATCCGAGCGCACCTCGAGCGCGACGACGCCTTGCGCTTCGGGCGGAAGCGTCAGCGAGACGGGCTTCCATCCGCTCGCGTCGTCGACGTGCACTTTGCCGAGCGAGACGGGGATCGCGCGATCGCGGAGCACGCGCACTTCGACGTCGCCTGCGCCTTTTCCGAGGAGACCGATCTGCGCGTCGAACGTCGCGCCGGCCGGGAGCGCGGCCGTGCAGCGGACGAACGCGGGCGCACGAAGCGCGAGCGCGCGACGCGGAACGCCCGCGAGCGTCTCGGTCGCGATCGAGTCGTACGTCGGCGCCGCGTACGCGGCGGCGGCTTGTGGGCCGACGCGAATCCAATCGATCTCCGCGGCCGCATCCGGCGCTTTGCCGAGCCCGCCGAAGTGAATCACGAGCTCGTTCGTTCCGTTCGTGAGCGTCGCTTGGCTCGAGTGAAACGATCGAATCGCGGTTTCGTTCTTCGAGAGCGGAGCGTTGCCGACGAGCTTGCCGTTGAGAGCGACGCTGAACCGGCGCGCGGCGAGCCCGCGCACGCGCATGTCGACGTACGCTTCGGCGTGATCGACGTCGACGGGGCCCGCGAAATGAAGCGTGAGCGTGTGCGAGCTCACGCGGTCCCACGTCGCGCCGTCGTGCTCGTTCGCTTCGAGCGCCGCAGTCTCGCGGATGCCGTAGAGCGCGCGCGCGGCGGGCGCGCCGAGATCGAGCAAGATGCCTTCGTGCCCGAAGACGCACTGATCCGGATGTGCGGAGAGATCGACGATCACGCGGCGCGCCGGCGCGGTGCCCGCATCCGCCGTCGTCGATGCGCTCGCGTCGGCGGGCGCATCGGGAGCCTTCTTGTTCCCGCACGCCGTCAGAATCGCGACGAGCGCGATCGCGGCGAAGCCGAGGTCACGGCCAGTCGACACGCGCGTTCTTCCCCGCGCGAACATCGACCGTCTTCGAGCGCGTTCCCGCGTGGAGCTCGTGGTTGCCCGCCGCGATCGCGGCCCCAGCATTCGGGCGCTCCACGCCATCGACGAGCACGATGGTGCCTTCGGGTGCGTGCACCTCGAGCCAACCTTCGCCCTCGTGCACGGACGCACCCGCGGGTAGATCCGTGTAGAGTACATTGATCGGCGTCTCGGCTTGTTCGGCGGTCGAGACCGGCTCGGTGGGACCTGGCGTCGTCGACATGCGCAGCGCGACAAAACCCGCGAGCCCGATGACGCCGATGATCGCGAGCCACTTCACGACGCCGCTCGACTCTTCTTTCTTCACGGGCGGCACCGAAATCTTCACCGGCCCCGACTTCGACTTCGGCGGCGCGGACTCCTTCGTGGCCTCCGCCTCCGTCGCCGTCTCCGCCTCCGTCGCCGTCTCCGCCTCCGTCGCCGTCTCCGCCTCCGTCTCCGACTCGGTCTCCGTCTCCGCGTCCGACTCCGCATCCGGATCGCTGAGCTCGAGCTTCGGCGTCGCCGGCGCTTGCGGAACCGACGGCGTCATCAGCTGCGCCTCGTAGATCGTCTCGACCTCGGTCTTGTCTTGCGTCGCGGGCGGATTCGACGAGCGCGGTCGGAGCGCGCTCGGCTCGATGATGGGCGGCGGCAGCGGCGACGACACATGCGCGCCGGGGACGGGCGACGTTTCGCCGAGCTGCTTCATCACGGCGTCTTCGAGCGACGACGGCTGCGCGTTCGCGTCGGGTTGCTTGCTGCGACGCTCTTCCGCGAGAATGCGAGCCTCTTCATCGAGGAGCTGCTGCACGGAGACTTGCATCGACGTCTCGACCTCCGCGCGCGTCGTGATCTTCGGCGCGACCTTCGGCATGGGCGGCGCGGGCGGCGGCGTCGGCGGAGCGACGGGCTTCATCGCCTCTTCGGCGAGGATCGAATCGATCGACACGTTGACCGAGCTCTCCTCTTCGCGCGACTTCGCGATGATCGGCGGAGGCGTCATGCTCGGGCGAATCGGCGAGAGCGGTTGGTTGTTTCGCGCGGGCGCGCCGCGAAGGACGGCGAGCGCGGCTTCAATCGCGGGCTCGAGCACGTCGGCGCCTTGTTCGTCGCGCACGGCGGTGACCGCGCCGCGCGCCGCGAGATCGACGAGGACGTCATCGAGCAAGCTCGGCACCACTTGTCCTTCGAGCAGGAGCTGGCGCGGCGAGGCGCCCTTCGAGAGCCGCACGATGAGCGAGCGCGCGGGCTCGGGCGTCGCGCGCAAATAGTGGTGGAGGATGTCGTCGTCGAGCTTCAGCGCGGCGATGCGCGTGGCTTGCGCGCCCGTCGTGACCGCCATCGCGCCGCGCGCGGCGGCGATGTGTTTCTCGAGCTGTTCGGCGAGCGTGCCGGTGAGCTCGCTCTGGAGCGCGCCGGGCGTGGCGGGCGCGACGACGAAGCGACCCGCGGACACGCCGAGAATTTCGCGCAGCACCTTGGGGCCGCGCGCGAAGTCGCCGTCGCTCGCGGAGCGCGTCGCGCGTTTCGGTGCGCCGTCGCGGAGCTCGACTTCGTAGAGGCACGTCGCGTCGCGCACGGAGATGCGCGCGTCGTGACGAAGCGTGGAGACGAACTCGAGCAGCGATCGCACCGTGAGCCCGTCGAGCCTGCCGCGGACTTCTCCGGTTCCCTTGAGGCGCGCCTCGACGCGCGCGCGCGGCCAGAGCACTTCGCGCACGCGCGCGAGCACGGAGCGCGCGTCGCTCTCTTTGCGGAGATACGCCGCAGCGCTCGCGCCGAGCTCGCGCACGCGCTGGAGCAGATCTTCTTTCCACGACAAGAGAATGACGGGCGTGTCGCGCAGCGCGACGTCGCGCTTCACCGCGCGCGAGAGCGCGAAGCCGTCCATCTTCGGCATGAGGATGTCGCTGATGATCACGTCGGGTGTCGTGCGCATCGCGAGCTCGAGCGCGGTCGTGCCGTCGAGCGCTTCATGGACGACGCAGCCCGTCGTGCGTAGGAGATCCGCGAGGAACCACGTGACGCCCGGGTCATCGTCGGCGACGACGATGCGACGCCCTTCGAGCGTCACGTCGGCGGCTGCACCGCGACCGCGGCGAACGCGATCGGCTCCGGGAACGTCCGGTTGAAACGCGAGCGCGACGGTTCCTTCGGGGCCGCCGCCCGCGAAGCGCACCGCGCCGCCCGTGCGCGTCGTCACCACTTCGCGCACGCGCGCGATCGCGCCCCAAATCGCGGCCATCACTTCGGCGCCTTCGCCGAGCGAGACGCGCTTGCCGCGCGATTGAATGTCGACCGAGCCGACGATCGCGCGACGCACTTCATCCGCGAGGCGCTCGCCGAGCTGCTCGATCGTCGGCTCGCCGAGCGACATGCGCATCGTGCGGCCCTCGCGTTGATCGATGGCTTCTTCGCACACGTTTCGAAGCGCTTCGCCCGAGTATGGCGATGATAGTGTGCGAGCTACACCAAGTGCGATGAACCGCGCGAGCGACTCCTTGTTGAGCTTCCCGACGACGACGATCGGAACGGGCTCCGTGAGCGGGTCGTCGGCGAACGCTTCGACGAGCTCGGCGGCTTGCGGCAGTTGCGCGTCGAGCACGACCACGTCGGGCGCGATCGCGCGCGCGAGACCGATCGCGTGTTGCGCGTCGTCGGTGCGCTCGCATTCGAGGCCGCGGTGCTCGTCCTCGACGAGCGTGTCGGCGATCGATTCCGGGCCGACGACGAGCACCGTCATCGGCGAGGTGGTCTGCGGCTCGATCGCGGGCGCTTCGGTCGCCGCCGGCGTCGACGCGGCGGGCGCGGGCTGAGGCTTCGTCGCGTCGGGTTTGCGAGCTTCCGTCCACGCGAGCGCGGGGAGATCATCGAGCGCGCGCGCGACGAGCGTCACGTTGCGGTGCGAGGCCGTGTTGTTCGGCTCGAGCGACTCGATCGCGGCTTCCGCTTCGGCGAGCGCCTGCGCCATCGCGTCGAATCGCATCATGCGCGCGCTCGTGCCGAGCGCGTGGAGCTTGCGCCGCAGCTCGTCGCGCGGAGGCAGTGCGCGCGGATCGCTCTCGAGCACGCCGAGCGCTTTGCGCGTGTCCGCGATCTTCTTCCCCAGCGACGCCACGAAGTCAGCGCGCGCACCCGATAAGCCTTCCGATGCCGGCGCTCCCTCTTCCTTCTCGCCCATGTCGATCATTCTGCGCTAACACGGGTCTCCGATGGTGTCGATTCGTGGCGCGACCGAGGCCGATCTAGACCGCCTCGTCGAGGTCCACGGCGCCTCCTATCCCGACGAGCGCAACGCCGCCGCGCGCCGGTTGAACTTCACCCAGAACCCGCTCGGGCGACTCCGGGATCTTCGCGTCGCGGCTTTGGGCAAGCGCATCGTCGGTCACGGTTTCGGATTTTCGCTCCGCGCCCATTTCGGCGGCGCGGCCGTGCCGGTCTTGGGCATCGCGAGCATCGCGGTCGCGCCCGAAGCGCGCGGACAAGGCGTCGCGCGCGCGCTGATGACGAAGCTCGAGAAGGAAGCGCGTGCACGCGGCGCGGTGCTCTCGATTCTCCACGCGTTCAGACATCGCTTCTACGCGCGCCTCGGTTACGGCGTCGTCGCGCCGAACCAGCGGCTCGCATGCGACCCGCGCGCGATCCCGCGCGCGTGGATCGACGCGGCGCGCGCGGCGCATCTTCGCGCGGCGAGCGCGCCCGACGTGAAGACCATCGTGCGCATCCACGCGGACGCCGCGAAGAACGAAACCGGATGGCTCGCGCGCCCCGAGTCGCTCTGGACGCGCATGCTCACGCGCGAGCACGTCCATTTCGTGATGGCGGGCGACGCGGGGTTCATCGCGTTCGAGATGTCGCAACGCGAAGACCACGACGAGACGCGCATCATCGTCCGCGATTTCGCCGCACGTGACGACGCGACGCGCCGCGCGCTCTGGGGCTTTCTCGGAATGCAAGCCGATCAGGCCGCAGCGATCGAGATCGAAACGCGCATCGACGATCCGATCGCGTTCGCGCTCACGGACATCGACGGCGGCCGATTCGGGACGTCGCGCGTGGAGCACGATCTCGGCGGCGTCGTCGCAGGGCCGATGGTGCGCATGCTCGACCCGCGCGCGGCGCTCTCGGCGAGAGGATTTCTCGCCGACGGCGAAATCGATCTCGTCGTCGACAAGAAGCCGATGCGCGTCGTCGCGCGAGGCGGAAAAGCATCGATCCGAAAAGGCGAGACGCGCGGCGCCCTCACGGTCTCCGCGCAAACGCTCGCATCGATCGCATTCGGCGGGCTTCGCGTCGCGGACGCCGCGCGCCTCGGGCTCGTGCGCGCGCGCTCGACGGAGACGATCGCCGCGGCGGATGCGCTCTTCCGCATCCCGCCGTTCTTCACGGTGGATCGATTCTGACGATGGAGACGCGCACGCCGTGGCTCGGTCGTTTCGGTTGCACCGTCGGCGTCGCGACGCTCGCATCGCTGCTCGCGTCCGGCCCGGCGGCGCTTCGTCTCTCGGGCGCGGGCGACGTCGACATCGCGCGCGCGTGGCTCACGACCACGGGCTTGCTCGTCGCGCCCATGCTCATGCTCGTTCCGCTCGCGCGTCTTGCGCGCGAGAGCCTTCGCGCATTCCCCGGCGAGACCGGCGTGATCGAGCGCGCGTCCGCGGCGACGTTCTTCGTCGGCACGTGGCTTTGGTTCGCGCAAACCGCGGGCGCTGTCCTCCGCGCGAAGACGCATCAGCGCGCGCTCGGCGGCGTCACGTTTGCCGTGGCGGTCGTCGTTTCGTTCGTCGTGCTCGCGTTCGTCGCGCGGCGACTCGCGCGCATCCTCACGACGCTCCGCGCGCGCCATCGCGCCGTGGGAAACGCCGCGGCTGCGCTCGTCGCTCTCCTCGCCGTCGCGCTCTTCGGTTTGCGCGTCTCGCACAGCGCGCCGTCGCTCGACGTGGGCGCTCGCGCCGCGCTCGTCGACGGCGTCGCGATCGCGCTGTCGCTCGCGTTCTTCGCGCGCAAGACCTTCGACGATCGCCGCATTCTCTCGCGCGTCGGTCCGCCCATCGCCGTGCTCGCGCTCGTCGTTTCGATGCACACGCTGACGACGTCACCAACCGCAGCGATGGCGCTCGAGCAGTCTTGCCCCATTCATTTCAGCGTTTTGCGCGGGTTCGCGGGCCTCGCCATATGACTGGTTGACGCGGTTTGGCCCATCGTTAACTTGCACGGCAAATGTACTCCTATCAGCAGAGGCCCGCGGTCGCGCGGCGCGCGCCGGTCGAGTCGCTCTCGTTCTTGCGGCGCGTCTACCTCCTCTTCACGGGCGGCGTTTGGTTCGCGGTCGTCGGCGCGCTCATCGCGCTCTACGCGGGCACGCCGGTGGAGCTCGCCGCTCGCGGTGGCTCGACCGTGCGCGTGCCGTCGCTCGTCGCGTTCGGGATGGTGCACTGGGGGATCATGCTCATCCTCTACATCGGCGCGTTCTTCGCGGCGACGTTCGCGCGGCACGTCCGCGGTTTGAACATCGTCGCGCTGTTCGGGTACGCGTTCGTCACGGGGCTCTTCATCGCGCCGAGCGTGTTCATCGCGCAGATGATGGCGAGCGCGGGCCACACGCTCGACGCATCGCCCGTGCGCGACGCGTTCTTGCTGACGGCCGCCGCGTTCGTCGGCCTCTCGGGTTACACGCTCGTCACGCGCCGCGATTTTTCGAACCTCGGCGCGGGGCTCACGATCGGCCTCTTCGTTCTCATCGGCGCGTCGATTCTCGGAATCTTCGTCCATGCCGCCGCGTTCCAGCTCGCCATCGCGAGCGTCGGCGTTTTGCTCTTCGCGGGATACATCCTCTACGACACGAGCCGCATCATGCGCTCGGGCGAGAACGACGCGGTGGGCGCAGCGCTGAGTCTTTTCCTCGACATCGTGAACATGTTCCTCTTTTTGCTTCGCATTCTTTCGTCGTCGCGTGATCGCTGATGGTGCGCGCGTTCGTCACGGCCATGCTCGCGCTCGCGCTCGTGCTGGCGCCGCGGCTTGCGCGCGCGGATGACGACGCGAAGGGCATTGCCGTCGTCGCCGCGGATGGCGCGACGGACGCGACGTGGTCGCTCGCGAGCGCGGTGTACGCGAGCGCGCTTCTCAGGCCCGAGAAGATCGACGACCGGCACGCGCGCGTGCTCGCGGGTGAAGCGCCAGCGACGCAATTCGGAGAGCTCGGCGAGCTCGCCGAGCTCCGCGCGGGCGTGAAGGGAGACGACGCGGCATCGCGCCAAGTGCTCTCCGCGATCGCAGACAAGCTCGGCGTCGCGTCCGTTCTCGTGGTCTTCGCCGGCGACCCGCCCACCGCGCGCCTCTTCGACGCGAAGTCCAAGACGTTCGACGCCGCGCGCTACTCGCCCGAGACGGGGAAGGACGCGTCGACTTCGTGGGCGGCGACGATCCACGCGCTCGAGCGTCCATTTTCGCCGACGGTGCTCGTTTCACAGCCCACGACGGCTCCCGTCGCGCCGCTCGCGCCCCAGAAGACCGAATCGAAATCGAAGGCGTTTTACGAGTCGCCGTGGTTTTGGGTCGCCATCGGCGCGGCGCTTCTCATCGGCGGCGGCGTTCTGATCGCGACGAACGTCCAAACCGGTGACACGATTCACATGCAGCTGAAGCTCCCATGAAGCGCGCGCTCGTCTTTCTGCTCTTCGTGATCGCGATCGTGCTCGGCGCAGCGCCGGCGCGCGCGGGCGATCCCGTCGAGATGGCGCCGCGCGACACGCCGCTCATCCTCGAGCCGCAGTCGGTGAAGATTCCCGCGCTGCTCTCCGACATGACGTCGAGCGATCACGATTGGCTCAAGCTCGGTTATCCGAAGAGCATCGAGTCGCGCACGACCGCGCTCATCGAATCGAGCGACGCGTTCAAGAAAGAGCTCGGCGCGTGGTTCGGGCAGAACGTGCTCGAGCACGTCGACGTTCGGCTCGTGCGCTCGCAAGAAGACATGAACGCGCTCGCGCCCGTCGGGATCCCGCCGCCGCGCTACGCGACGGGCGTCGCGTATCCGGCGCTGCATCTCATTTTGATTTCGCTCCGCGAGCCGAAGACTGCAGAGGCGACGGATCTCGACGAGGTGCTTCGTCACGAGCTCGTGCACGTCGCGCTCTTCGACGCGACGCAAGGTCATCACGTGCCGCTCTGGTTCAACGAGGGCCTCGCGGTGTTCGCGTCGGGCGAGTCGAGCTTCTTGCGAACGCGCACGCTCTGGGACGCGACGCTCTCGAAGACGATCCTCCCGCTCGACGAGCTCGATCGCGGTTTCCCGGACGAGAACCAGCAAGTGAGCATCGCGTACGCGGAGTCCGCGGACTTCGTGCGGTTCCTCCTGCGCGACGAAGACCGCGCGCGCTTCGGATCGCTCATCGAGCGCGTGCGCAAAGGCACCGCGTTCGATCGCGCGCTCGCCGATGCGTACGGCGACTCGACGCGCAAGCTCGAGTACCAATGGCGCGAAGAGCTCGACAAGCGATTCACGTTCTGGCCGATGCTCACGGGGAGCTCCGCGATCTGGGGCCTCATCATGGTCGTGCTCGTCGTCGCGTACGTGCGCCGGCGCCGCAAATCGAAAGCGACGCTCGCGCGCTGGGCCCGCGAAGAGGCAGAGGACGATCGCTTGCGCGCGGCCGTCGTGGACGCGGCGAACGAGTCGGACGCCCTCGTCGTTCGCCGCAGCGTCCCCGCCGTCGAGCACGACGGCGAGTGGCACACGCTCCACTGACTACTTGAACGACGTCTTGCCGGAGCTCGAGGTCGACGACGACAGCGTGACGGTCGCGTTGTCCGGCGATGCATCGCTCGACGACGTGCGTGAGATCGCGATCGTTCCAGTGTCCGTCGCGGCGATGTTCGAGAGGAGCGCAGTCGGAATGGTCATCGTTCCCGAATCCGACGTGCTCGAGCACACGATCACACCATCAGCCGTCGAGAGACCTTTGATCGCGGACAGCACGACGGAGATCGCGCCGGTCTTCGCATTCCACGTGATCGCGAAATCCTTCGTGCGATCGATCTGCGTCGGCACGATCTGCGAGAGCGCGGGGTTCACGTTCGCGAACAATTCGACCGCGCTCACCGTGCCGGAGAATTGGTGCACCGTGTCGCCGGCGGAAGAGATCGCGATGGAGTCGCCCGCTTGCCACGTGAGCGCCGCCGTCGGCGGATTGCTCACGGGCGTGTAGCTCGTTCCGTTCGGCGTGAGCGACGCGATCGTCGACGAGCCGTCTTTGATCGTGATGCCGCCCGCGCTCACGGCCGTAGGCGTGGGCGGAGCGCCTGCGTCGGACGGCGGCGTGTAGCAGCAGCTTCCGGATTGCGTGCCGTTGCAGCCGGAGGTGCCGCCGGTCGGCGTGTCGAAGAACGCAGCCGATGCGGTGAAGAAGCTCGTGTTCTGCGCCGACGTCTCCGTGAGGCTCACGCTCCCCGTGTACGGCTTGGATTGCGTCGTGCCGTCACTCCCGGTGTCTCCGCCATTGTTCGCGTCGCCGGTGGGCGAGTCGGTCGTCGCGTCTTGCGCGCTGCCGTCGTTGCCGCCGTCGGTCGTCGTGCTCGTGTCGCCGCCACAACCCAACAAAGCCAAGAGCGCCAAAAAAGAAGATGTGGATTTCAAGAGGACCTCCTAGTGGACTATACCCATACGTATAGCGCAAGAGGCTCGCAAGTCCAGCGCAGCGACTAATTCGGCTGGAGCGTCGGGCAGCCCGTGACGACGCGCACGTTGAGGACGGTGCCGCTCATCACTTGATTACACGCGTCGCCGACGAGCGTGATGGTCTCGCCGCTGAGCGTCCAGCCGTTCGTGGGATCGGCCGGAACGGGCGCGTTGTCGAAGTAAACGTTTACGTGTGTTGGATCGGGCGGCGGGTTCGAGAGCTTGAGCGTGCACGTCGCGGTGATCTTGGCGGCGATCTGCGTGAGCGCCGTCTGGAACGCGGATTCGTCGGCCGAGTCGACGCGGTAGTACAGCGGTTCGCTCGCGCGCGCGGCGCCGCCCACGGTCGCGAGCTGGTCGAGGAGCGACGCGTAAGGCGCGCTGCCGGGAACGCCGATGACGTACGTCGTGATGCCCGCGCTCGCGATCGCCTTCACGGCGTCGATCGTCGGCTGCTCGTCGAGGCAATCGAGCGGGCCGTAGATGTTCGGATCGCAGCAGTTCGTTGGTGGCGTGCACCCGGAGACGCCCTCGATGTCGTCCATGCACATCGAGGCGTTGCACGCCGCCGCGCTGTTGCAGTTGGGACCGCCGTCGGTCGCGAGGATGACGAACGTGCGGCCCGACAAACCCTTCAGCGTCGGCACGAGGCTCGAGAGCGTCGCGGCGGTCGGCGTTCCGCCGCTCGGCCCCGCGGACGTGACGTAGAGCATTTCGGTCGTCGTGGGTCCTTGCGTTCCGGCGGGTGCGTCGCCTTGACGCACCGACATCACCTGTGCGCCCGGCGCGCACTGATCGCCCGACGTATTCGGAAAAATCGCGGCGCCGAAATTCGCGCGCGGCCCGAGGCTCTTCATCACTTGCGCGACGACGATGCGGATCGTCGTCCACTTGTTGTCCGCGGCCATGCTGCCCGATCGATCGAGCACGAAATACAAATTGGGAACGTCGCTCAAGAAGCTCAGCTCGGTGCACGCGCACACGCCGAGATCGGGACCCGCGTTGCACGTCGGCACGGCCGCTTCGGCGAACATGGTCGCGTCCAATGCGCTCGCGTCGGGTGTGCTCTGATCCTGAATGGGTGGAGGGAACGTGCTGCTGCTTCCGCATGCAACGACGACCGCGAATGCGATCGAGGCGGAGACGCGCAAGCCCATCAAAACAAGGTTAGCATGCGCGTGAGGTGGAAGAAGAACGAGCGCCAAAAGGTCTCTTCCATGTGATTGGTGTATGGCTGCCGCTCTTTTTGCTCGCGCTCGGGCTCGCGAGCATCACGGATTCGCCGCTCTCGTCGATTCGCTACGAAATTGCGCCTCCACCGCTTCCGGCGAGCGTGAAGGATCGCGACGCGTCGGTCATCGTGACCGCGCGCGACGAGCACGGCGAATTCGTGCGCGGCGCGCGCGTCGATGTGCTCTCGGAGATCGACGAGCGCGTGTATCGCGCGGGCGGCGGTCGCACCGACGCGAAGGGCACGACGAAGATCACGGGGCTGCCGCGCGCGCACGCGTGGGTCATCGCCGACGCGGAGGGACGCGCGCGCGCATCGGCGTCGCTCGTGATGCTCGGCGAGCGCACCGTCGAGCTCGTCCTCGGGCCCGAGCACACGTTCGTCGTGAACGTCGTCGACGAAAACGGACACGGGGTGCCGAGCGCGGAGATCGAAGTCGCGGGCGCGGATGCGCTCCCGTATGGCGCGCGCACCGACGCGCTCGGGCGCGCGGAGGTCGGCCGGCTCGGCGAGCCGCCGTGGGTGGTGACGGCGCGCGCGCTCGGTTACGACGACGCGACCGCGCGCGGCGTGCACGACGGCGGCGCGATCAAGCTCGTCTTGCATCGCCTCGGATCGATCCTCGTGCATGTCGTCGATGATGCGGACAAACCCGTGCAGAATGCACACGTTCGGATCGCGGGCACCGCGCTCTGGCCGCCGCGCGAAGGGCGTACGGGCGAGCACGGCATGGTGAAGCTCGCGGGCCTCTTCACGGGATCGTACGCGCTGCGCGCGACGGAGGGCACACGCGCGTCGCCGATCGAAATCGGCGTGATGCTCGCTTCGGGTGAAGACAAAGATCTCACGCTGCGGCTCTCGCCGGGCCGCATGATCACCGCGCACGTGACCGACGGCGACGCCGACGACGCCGACTCGATCTCCGGCGCGCGCGTCGTGCTCGCCGAAGCGGGGCTCTCGCCGTTTCCGCTCGAAGCGGTCACGGACAAACGCGGGCGCGCGACGCTCGGGCCGATCGCGGCGGGTCCGGCGTCGCTCTCGGCGCGCGCCGATGGATTCGTCGGACGCGCGAGCGTCAACGTGCCCGAGTCGCCGAGCGGGGAAGTGCGCGTCGTCCTCGTGCGCGCGGGCGTTCTCACCGGGCGAGTCGTCGATGCGCGCGGGTTCCCGATCGCGAGCGCGTCGATCGAAATCGTCGGAACCGATTTCGCGGGAGGACCCATCGACGACGATCCGCGCCGCTCGGATTTTCGCGACGCGCAATTCCACGCGACGCTCGCAGGACCCGCGCAGCTCGTTCCCGCGGGCGAGCTCGGCGTCGTGCCCGGGCCCGTTCCGCCGATCCCGCGCGGGCCCGTCACGTTCGCGCCGTTCGGCTCGCAATCGCAAGCGCAGCGCGCACCGCCGGTGGAGCCATGGGTCAGCGCGAGCGACGGAACCTTTCGCGCGAGCCCCGCGACGCCGGGACGCGTGCGCGCGCTCGTGCGTCACGCCGAGTACGTCGAAGCGTGGAGCGAGCTCGTCACGATCCCACCCGGCGGCGAAGCGCACGTCGAGATCGTCTTGCACGCGGGTGGCAGCCTCGAAGGACGCGTCGTCGACGCGCAAGGCCGGCCCGCCTCCGGCTTGCGCATCGCGATGGCAGCGATCCACGGCACGCTCGAACGCACGACGAAGACGGCGACCGACGGCACGTTCGCGTTCGCCGCAGCGCCGCACGAAATCGCGCTCGACGTGTTCGACAGCGAAGAGGCGCCCGCGCCCGTCTTGCGCACGACGATCACGATCGGCGACGGCGAGCGCAAAGAGCTCACGCTCGTCCTCCCCGCCGCGCGCGATCCCGTGCGCGTGCGCGTGAAGGACGATCGCGGCTACGCTGTCTCGTCCGCGGAGATCTCGGCGCTCTCGCTCGATGTGACGTCACCGCTTCGCGAGACCGTCTTCTCCGACGGCTCGGGCGAGGCGCAAATTCACAGCGCGCGCGGACTCCCCGTTCGCATCGACGTCGCCGCGCCCGGTCACGCGCCGAAACAAATCACGCTCGATGCGGCACCCGAGGAGGTCGACGTCGCGCTCTTCCCCGGCGTCACCGCCACGGTCACCGTACGCGCAGCGCGCGGCGATCCGCTCGAAGGCGCGGAAGTTGTATTCTACATGAATGCGTCCGTACGCCATTTGCGCACGGACGCGCACGGCATCGCGAGCGCGCAAGACGTCGCGCCTGGCGCGGCTCGCGTGGTTGCGCGCGCGGCGGGGTACGCGACCACCGAGCGCAACGTCGACATCCCGCAATCGGATCGCGCGTTCTCGATCGGCACGATCGATCTCGCGAGCGAAGGCGTCGTCGTCGGTGAAGTGCGCGACGCGCGCGGCGATCCCGTCGCGGGCGCGCGCGTCGCGAAGGACCGCGTCCCGGTTTTTCTCGCAGCGGGACAAACGCCGACCGACGTCGCGACCACCGACGCGCGCGGGCGCTTCCGGCTCGGCGCGCTCGACGCAGGAACCGTCACGCTCGAAGCGTACGCGCCGGACACGGGCCGCGGTCGCGTCTCCGGCGTGCGCGTCGCCGCGGGCCGCGAGACGACGAACGTGCGCATCGTGCTCGGCGCGAGCGGCGAAGCCTCCGCGCAAGACCACGCGGGCGCGACGGTCGCGGTGACGCTCGGCGAGACGGGCGGCGATCCGCACGAGGTCGTCATCGTGCTGGTCGCTGAGGGAAGCGACGCCGAGCGCGCGGGCCTCCTCGCCAACGACACGCTCGTCTCGGTCGACGGCGCGCCCGTTCACACGATCGAGCAAGCGCGCGAGAAGCTCGGCGGCCCCGCGAACGTCGACGCGCTCCTCGACGTCCGCCGCAACGGAACCGCGATGCGCATCCGCGTCTCGCGCGAGATGGTGCGCCGCTGACCTACTCGCGAGCGAATTGAATCGTCTTGCCCGGCATGACCGCCCAATCGAGCGTCCTGTCGTCGACGAACGTGAACGTCTGTTTGTCGTCCGGTCCGTCTTGGTCGGTCGTGAGCACGACCGATTTCTTGTCGTCCGAGACGATCTTGAATTTCGCCGATTGCTTGTCGCTCCCCGTGTGCACCGAGACGACGTCGCCTTTGAACTCGAGCTCCATCGCCGACGCGAAGAGGTTGGCCGCGCCGACTTGATCCGCCGAGACGCCCGATGCCTTCACGCCGCGCCAGCGGCCCTCGAGCTTCGGCGCGTTGCCCTTGCTGCACGCGAGCACGAACACGACCGCCACGAACACGACACGACGCATCATCGATCCCTCAACATACCGCATCGTGCGCGCTCGCGTGCTCGCCGCGAAGGAGGACCTCGACGAGCGCGTCGGGGAGCTGCAGGAGCTTGTGCGACGCATCGACGCACGCGAGGCGCGTCTCGCCCTCTGCGAGCGTTTCGCCTTCGCGCGTGACGACGTACGAAAATCGCATCGAGTGCGATCGCACGTCGCTCAGCGTGACGACGACGCCGAGCACGTCTTCGAAGCGCGCCGGCGCGCGATACTTCACGTGCGCCTCGACGACCGGCAAATGCCACCCGCGATCCGCCCACGTCGCGTACGTCACGCCGCGCCGGCGAAGCCACGCCACGCGCGCCGCTTCGAAATACGACAGGTAGCTCGCGTGATGGACGATGCCCATCAAATCGGTTTCGCCGAAGCGCACGCGCACCTCGACATGGCTCTTGGATTTTTGGGGATCGAGGTCGACACGCATGACGCGCGGGACCCTTTCTGCCATGGTCGCGGGGTGACCGACAACGAGAAGCGTCGTCTACCGGTTCTTCAGTCTAAAGGACCGGAAGAAACCGAGGAGCCGCGCCCTGCCTGGCAGTGGGTCGGTTTCGGCGCTGTCGCGATCTTCGTGGCTTGGCTTCCGCTCGCATGGGTCGGCGAGAGCGTCGGCCGGCGGCTCGCGCAATCGAAGCTCGGCGGCGCCGACATCGAATCGCTCTCTCGAGCCGATCGCTTGTCGGTGCTCGCGCGGATCGCTCTCCCGCAGGTCGTAGCGCTCGCGCTCGCCGGCGCGTTCGGTGGCTTTCTCGTCACGCGCTTCGGCCATGACACGCGCCGCCGCGACGCGGCCTTCGCGGGCCTCGCCGTCGGCCTCCTCGCGCTCGGCCTCACGTTCTCGCAAGTCGGTTTTTCCATCGCCGCGCTCGTCGTCCCGCTACTCGCGAGCCTCGCGGCGCTCGCAGGCGGCGCGCTCGGGCGAATGAAATCCCCACCAAATTCCTCTTCTTGATTTTCTGATCTTCCTGTTCACTCTTCTCTGCGATGTTGGGTTTGTTGGTCGAAACGGATGCAGCGTGGGTTGGCGAGGCCATGGGGGACCTCGACGCCGTGCTGCGCGATCACGCGCACTGCGAGCTGAAGGCCGCGACGCACGCGATGTCGCTTGCGGCGCGGCACCCGGACGATCTCGCGCTCGTTCGCAAGCTCGTCGCGATCGCGCAAGAGGAGCTCGCTCACTTCGATCGCGTCCTCGAGATCCTCGCGGCGCGCGGCATCGCGCTCGGCACGCCGCCCGTCGACGAGTACGCGGCGGCGCTTCGGCGTGGGGCCGCCAAGCTCCCGAAGACGTGCGCCGGCGCTCTCGTCCCTCCGCTCGTCGATCGGCTGCTCGTGTGCGCGCTCATCGAGGCGCGATCGTGCGAACGCTTCAAGCTGCTTTTGGATCGTCTCGAGCGGCCCGATTTGGTTGTATTCTACAAAGAATTGTTCGCCGCCGAAGCGCGGCATTTCCGCGAGTTCGTCGATCTCGCCACGGCCGCGTCGAGTGTTGAGCTCGCGGCCGCGCGCCTCCGCGAGATCGGCGAGGTCGAGGCGGAGATCGTCCGCGCGCGCATCCACGCGCCCGAGCGCTCGACGATTCACGGATGACATGGATCTTCCCCGCGTAGCGCGCGACGTCGAGGCCGCGGCGGCCGATCTCGAACGTCTCGACGCGGACGTCGATTGGGAAACGCATCGTCACGTCGCGGGGCAGACCATGATGCGCGAGATCGAAGCGGAGAGCGCCACGCCTCTTCGCGACGCGCTCGCCACGTGGGTCGCGTGGCTCACGGTCGCGCGCGTGTCGCGACCGGCCGCGGCGCGCGCGGCGAAGGCGAGGGCCGACGCGCTCGCGACGGTGCGCCTCGAGCGCGACGCGCGCGTGAACCTGCACGACGCGATCGCCGGGGTGCTCCGCGCGCGAACGCCGGGTGAGGCGCGCGCGTACTTCGCCGCGCTCCCCGATTTTCGCGAGCCGCTCGAAGAGCCGGAGCGCACGCTGCGCGAGGTGCGCGCGGAGGCGTTTCGTCGTTTGGGAATCGAAGACGTCGCTGCGCGTTTTGTCGGCGTGAAGGCGATCGACCTCGCGCTCGCGGCGCGGCAGTTCCTCGCGAAAACGCACGATCTCGCGCGCGAGCTCGCCGTGCGCAAATCGGAGTGGCCGTTCGCGATCGATGCACGCCTCGCGCGCGCCGCGACCGAGGGCTGGCCGTCGCGTCTCTCGTGGCGAACGGCTGCCGCGCTCCTGCCGGGCTTCGAGATGCGCGGGGTCATCGCGAACGAGCCGCCGCTCGCGCTCGGCGCTGCGAGCTTCGCGCGCGCGTTGCGATCGATCGGCGAGACGTTTCACGCGCTGCCGACGACGCACGATCCGTTCGCTGTGCGCGTCCCGCCGCTCTTTCCCGACGCGCATCGCATGGGTCTCGTCTTCGCGTCGATCCTCGCCGACAAATCGTTCCACGCGCGGGTGCTCGGTGCGTCTCCCGGGCGCGCCGCGGATCAAGCGCGCGTGCTCGGCGTTGCGTTTCTCCTCGATGCGCGCTTCGCGGCCGCGCGCGTCGCGCTTCGCTCGGCGGATCCCGAAGAGGTCGCGGTCGAGCGCGAATATGAGCCCGCGCTCGCCGGCGTGTGGCCCGCGCTTCGCGACGAGGACCTCGCGCGCTTCGTCGCGATGCTCGCGCTCCTTCCGATGCGCGACGCGCTCCACGCACGCGAAGGCGACGATTGGTTTCGCAACCCGCGCGCGTTCGCCACGCTGCGCGATCTCGCGACCGATCGCCTAGCTTTTGCAAAAGACGCCGAAACCGCGCTCGCGCGCCGCTTCGAAGAGGCGCTCGCATGAGTGTGAGCATGCTCACGGTGTTGCCGCTGCTCGCCGCGACGGTGACGCAGTCCACCGTCCAACCGCACGCGGCGCACGCGCAGCCGCCGCCCGCGCTCTTCGCTCTTCCGGTCATCGCGCGCGTGCAAGTCGACGTCTCCAAAGATCGCGTCGTCGTCGTTCACGAGGTCGTGATGGCGCGCGGCGAGTGGAGCGGCGGCGACGTCGACCTCTGGGTCTCTTTCGGCCCGACGATGCCGCGCGCATTCGACGCGCACCTGCTCGCCGTTCGTCCCGGCGCGACCACTCCGGACGCAGCCGACATGGGCGAGCCCATCGCGAGCGATCACGCCGCACATCGTCCAGCGCGCGCGCACGCGCTCCTCGGTCGCGGCGCGATGGCGGGCACCGTGCTTCACGTGCGCGAGCCCGCGTTTCGTCGCGCCGTCGCCGCGAGCGGCGTGCTCGCGGTGCGCATTCGCGAAGTCCTCGCGCCACCCGCCGCCGACGCTCAAAACGCGCGCGAAATCGTCGTTCGTCTCGGCATGGAATCCGGCCCTGCGCTCACGCTCCGTCACATCGTGCTCTCGTCATCCGAGCCCGAAGGATTCGTCACGAGCGCATCCGCGCAGCTCTGCGGCCCGAACGCCGATACGTACATCCTCGGCTTCCAATCCGCGCCGCATGGCGCGCGCCTCACGCCGTTCTCGATCGATCCATCGAGCGCCACGCGCCACGCGACCGACGACCTCTGCGTCCGCTACGTGACTTCGCCCTAATCCGCGGTCATCGCCGGATCCTGCCCGGCGGTGTTGTAGTCGTAGAAATATCGGAAGCCGAAGACGAGCATCGTGTTCGGGTGATCGGCGACGACGTCCTGACGAACCGACGCCTCCACGCTGAAGTGCTTGTCGACCCAACCGAGCCCGCCGCAAAGCGATTGCGTCTTCTGGCCCGTATCGATTCGGTAGCCGAGACGAATCGCGAAGCGATCGAACAAGAACACTTCCGTGCCGAGCATGAATCGACTGCGCGGCGAGTTGTACGTCGTGAAGTCGACGAGCGTGTCGAACTCGACGGCGAACACTTCGAGGTTGAGACCGATGCCGCCCGTGAGCGTCGTCGGCGCGATGGGCGTACCGGGATAGGTGAGGTTCTGCCCGACGACGCCGAGCGTGAGCTGTTTCACGGGCCGATACGTGACGCCCGCATCGAACGTGAACAAGCTCGTCAGCCCGGAGCCCGGCGTTCCATCGGACACGAGATCGACACCGAACGGCCCGCGCGACACCGACTGATTCACTTGCAGATAACGCCCCGTCAATCCGACGAACAAGTTCGGCAACACGGGATACGCGAGCGCGACGCGCAGATCCGTCCACTGACGGTTGATGCCGTCCGGATCCATCGTCGACCACGTTCCCGCGACGCCGCCCGCGAGACCATTCGCGGCGTCCGTGCCCGCGGGCCGCGCCGCGAGCTGATTCGTCGACGAGTCCGCGATGCCGCCGCCGTACGATTGACGATTCGCGATGGGCGAAAATCCGAGCAGTCCCTCGAAGTGATAAACGCGCGACGAGGCGAGATTGGCGGGGTTGTCGTAGATCGCAGTCGTCGACGATCCGAGCGCGGCTTGCGCGCCGCCGAACGCCATCCACCTCGGCGATTCGATGTCGCCCATGTCGTAACCCTGCTCGACCGACGTGGAAGACGGGCTCGCCGCAGCGCTCGCCGCCAAGAGAAAACAGGCGATCGCGAGCGACGAGGAGTGAAGGCGCACGCGCCGACCCAACCACACAGGCGCGTTCAAGGCCAACTTTCCGCGCCAACAGCGCCGAGGACTTTCGACACGTTCCCGTCGCAAAAAAGCCGCGCACCGTTGCCTCTTGACACGCCGAAACCGCGCATTTTCCCGGGGTTGCGTTCTGCAAATTCTTTTTCGCCACCCGAAATCGACTGAGATCCCCGCAATTTACGCGCGCGTGGCGCAGCGTGTCGGTGTGTCTTCAGTCATTCACAGGTGGTTTACAAACAATAATCACGAAAAATATCGAGCACTTATTTGAATTCGTACGATGACGATGGACGAGGTATGTGCGGCTTTGATACCCACACGAACTGCCCCGTTTTTCGGGGCTTGGGTCGTTCGGTTCGTACCTCACGACGACCTGTAAGACGTGACTGTTCGCAGGCTTATCCACAGGTTGTGGATAACTTGTGAATGGGGGCAACAAACCGGCGCGCAAGTCCGTGCGTCGTTCGGAGCGGTTTTCACTTTTTTGTGGGGTTGCGAGCGTGTCCGAGACCATGGCTGAACCAAAGACGATGGAGCTCTCCGAGACGGATTTGTGGAGCGAAGCAATCGCGTTCACACGAGGCCGTTCTCCCGGCAGCTTCGATCAATGGTTCTCGGGAATCCAGTTCGACGGGTTGACCGATGGCGTGCTCGGCCTTCGCGCGCGTGACGAGTTCGTGCGCGAGTGGGTCGATCATCATTTTCTTCCGACGATCACCGATTTCATTCGAAGCAAAACGGGGTGGAGCGTGCAAGTGGCGTGGACCGTGGGTGGGAACGTGCAAAAGCCTGTCGTGGAGCCGACTGCGCCAGCGACGAAGCCCGTGAGAGCGAAGGCGCTGAGTGTCGGTGATTCTCCGGCGAGCGTCCGTCCGTCGGCGCCGCCGCCGCCTCCGCTCGAAGGATTGAATCCGAAGTACACGTTCGCGAACTTCGTCGTCGGCTCGTCGAACCAGCTCGCGCACGCGGCGTCCATCGCTGCGGCCGGCGGCGGCGGCCCGCGCCACAACCCGCTCTTTTTGTGCGGCGGCACCGGGCTCGGCAAGACGCACCTCGTTCACGCGGTCGCGCATCGCATCCGCGACGAGCGCCCCGATGCGCGCATCATCTACGTGTCCGCGGAGAAGTTCACGAACTCGTTCATCCAGGCGCTCCAAGACAACAAGATGACCGAGTTCCGCACGCTCTATCGCGACAAGTGCGACGTGCTCCTGGTCGACGACATCCAGTTTCTCGCCTCGAAGACGCAAACGCAGGAAGAATTTTTCCACGTCTTCAACGTGCTCCACCAGAGCGACAAGCAAATCATTCTCACGAGCGACAAGTACCCGCAGCAGCTCGAGCGAATGGAAGAGCGACTCGTGTCGCGCTTCTCGTCCGGTCTCGTCGCGGACATTCAACCGCCCGAGCTCGAGACGCGCGTCGCGATCGTGCGGAAAAAGGCTCAGATCGAGCAGCTCGAGATTCAACCGGACGTCGTGCTCACGATCGCGCAGTCGGTGCGGAGCAACGTACGCGAGCTCGAGGGCACGCTGATTCGCATCGCGGCGAAGGCGTCGCTCGTGAAGATTCCGCTCACCGTCGAGTTCGCGCGCCAGGAGATCCTCGCCGCGTCGAGCGTGAGGCCGACGGAGCAGAACGTCGAAGACATCCAGCGCATCGTCTGTCACCACTTCAAGCTGCGCTCGGCGGATCTCTTGTCGAAGGATCGCCACAAGAGCGTCGCGTTCGCGCGTCACGTCGCGATGTACCTCTGCAAGCAGCGCTTGAAGTGCAGCTTCCCCGAGCTCGGTCGCGCGTTCGGCAACCGCGATCACACGACCGTGATGAGCGCGGTGCGCAAAGTGGAGTCGCTGCGGACGAGCGATCCGGAAGTGCGCGCACACCTCGAAGCCATCGAGCGCAAGCTCGGCGCCGCGGATTGAGGACCAATGACTAAAAAAATCGTGGGGCTCCTTTTGCTCGTCGGGTGTGGCGGCGGCGAGACCGCGCAGACCAACGACGACGCCCACTGCGACGGCTACCGCGACGGCGAGCACGCCGCCCGCGACGAGTCAGTGCAAGACGCTGTCCGATCCGATCGACGCGCTGGGCACGGCGTTCGAAGCACAAGACGCACGCACACCCGACGGGCTCCGCAAGATGCAGCAGCTCTCGACGTCCGCCGCGGCAGACGTTGGCGCGCTCAAGCTCACGGGCGATTTCGTGGCGCTCGGACACGACGCGTCCACGCAGCTGACGACCGCGAGCGCGACGTTCGCGGCGCTCGCGTCGGTGGTCGAAAAAGTCCAAGCCGCTGCCGCGTCGATCCAGCAGCAGAAGGACAGCGTGACCGCGTGCGCGATGCCGCCCGCGAAGACGATCGGCACGACGTGCGCCGGCAAGAAGACCGGCGATTGCGCCTCCGTGATGTCCACGCTCGACGCGTGGGGCAAAGCCGACAATGCGCATCAGCTGGAAGCATTGACGAAGCTCAAGGCGCTCGCCGTGACGGATGCGAAGCTCAAAGCGCCTTACGGAAAGATCGTCGCGTGCGTTTCGCCGCTCGCCGACGCGCTCGGCGAAATCGAAGCGCAAAAGGCGAAGCTCGCGGGCATCGGATCGGACGCCGAGGCGAGCGAGAAGGCACTCGACGCGCGCTTCAAGACCGCGTGCGGTCGCGGGCTCTTCAACAAGTAGCCGCGCTTCACTGAACGACGCGCCACGCGGTCCCCGACTCGCCGTCGAGGAGCTCCACGCCGAGCGCGGCGAGCTCCTTGCGAATCGCATCGCCGCGCGCGAAGTCCTTCGCCGCGCGCGCGTCGTCTCGCGCCTTCACTTGCGCGTCGATCCACGCGGCATCGAGCTTGCGGAGCGCGAGGCGCCGCGCGCGCGTGCGCTCGAAGAACGTCTCGACGGGAGACGCGAGCAAGCCGAGGACCTCGCACGACGACGTGAGCACGTTCGCCGCGGACGCCGCGAGCGCGCGCGCTGCGTCGTCTTTCTTCTTCGTGGCGAATGCCGCGATCTCGTTTCCGGCCTTCGCGAGATCGGCGAGCGCGGCGAGCGCTTGCGGCGTGTTCAAATCCTTGTCGAGCGCGGCGAGCACGGCGTCGCGCGCACCCGCGACGATCTTCGACTGCCCCTTCAGCGCGGGCGGACCTTCGCTCGGCGTCGCGCCGGCCGCGGATTTCCGCAGCGAATCGAGTGTAGAATACAAGTAATCGACGCGCCGCTCGGCCTCGTCGACGCCCGGAAAAATCACGCGCCCCTCTTCGCCGTTCTTGGGCTCGAGCTTCGTCATGTCGAACGCGATCGGCCCGCGATACTGCGTGCCGAGGAGGAAATAGCGGAGCGCCTCGGGATCGTTTCGCTCGAGCACGTCGCGAATGCGGACGAAGTTGCCGAGCGATTTGCTCATCTTCTCGTTGTCGACGTTGACGAACCCGTTGTGCAGCCAGAAGCGCGAAAAATCCGGACCCCACACGCTCTCGCTCTGAGCGATTTCGTTTTCGTGGTGCGGGAAGATGAGGTCCATGCCGCCGCAGTGGATGTCGAAATGTTTTCCGAGATACTTCGCGCTCATCGCGGAGCACTCGATGTGCCAGCCGGGGCAACCGAGGCCCCACGGGCTCGGCCAACCGAACTCGCCTTCGGCGGACGCCTTCCACAACGCGAAGTCGAGCGGATCTTTTTTGTGCTCGGAGGGATCGACGCGCGCGCCCGCGAGGAGATCGTCGATGTTGCGACGCGAGAGCTTTCCGTACGGCGGGAAGCTCCGCACCTCGAAGTAGACGTCTTTGCCTTTGGGCGTCTCCGCGACGTACGCGTGCCCCTTCGCGACGATTTCCTCGATGAGCGAGACGATCTCCGCGATGTGCGTCGACACGCGCGGCTCGTGATCCGGTTTGTTGCATCCGATCGTCGAGGAGCTCCTGCTCGACGATCGTCCACATGCGCGACGAGAACGCGATTGGGTCTTCGCCGGCAGCCTTGGCGCGTTTGAGGATGTTGTCGTTGTAGTCGGTGATGTTGCGCGTGTACGTGACGTCGTAGCCGCGCGCGCGGAGGTGACGCACGAGCACGTCGAAGACGACGTAGACGCGCGCGTGACCCGCGTGCGCGCCGGGCTCGTACGGTGTGATGCCGCAAACGTACATGCCCACGTGGCCGGCCCCGGACGCGCTCGCGTCCGAAGACTGACGCGGCTCGAACGCTTCGAGGCGTTGCGTGAGTGTGTTGTGGAGCCGGAGCGCCATCGCGCTACTGAATACTCGCTTCGCGCGTGTGTATCAAGGCTTGGTCATGTGGACGAGGCTTTCGCTGCTCGCTGTTTGCATTGCGTGCGGTGGGAGCACCCCGACGTTCGACTCGGGCGTGTTTCGCGCGCCCGGCGGCGTCGCGTTTCGCGTGGGCGATACGCCGAGCGCGTGGCATCGCGTCGACACGGGTGATGCGTCGCTCGCATTTCGCGACGATCACGGCGCGTCGGTGCTCGTCGATGGGCGATGCAATCTGCGCGGCGACGACATTCCGCTCATCGCGCTCACGAACCAGCTCATCATCGGCACGACGGAGCGCGAATACGTGCTCGAAGAGACAATCTCGTTCGACCGGCGCGAAGCCCGCCACACGGTGATGCGCGCGAAGCTCGACGGCGTGATGATGGTGTGGGACGCCTACGTGATGAAGAAGGACTCGTGCGTGTACGACATCGTGTACGTCGCGCCGCCCGATCGCTTCGAGGGCGGGCGCGCCGCGTTCGAGAAGTTCGCCGCCGAGTTCCGGACGGTGGAGAGCTCGTCATGACGACGCGCACGTCCGAGCCTCCGCGCGAGTCGCGCACGTCGCTCCCGCCGCCGCCCCTCGCGCAGGACGACCGCTTGCCGCCGCTCGGCGCGCGCATCTCGGCGCTCATGGAGCAACTCGGCGAGGTCGCGCTCCTCACCGGTCGCACCGCGCGCGCGCTCACGAAGCGCCCGTACGAGATCCGCGCGATCTTCTACCAAATGGAATCGCTCGGCGTGCAGTCGAGCGCGATCGTCGTGACCACGAGCATCTTCATCGGGATGGTCATGACGATCCAATTCGCGTTCGGCCTGCAGCGCTTCGGCGGAATCGAGTACATCCCGCGCGTCGATCGTGCTCTCGTTCTTGCGCGAGCTCGGTCCGACGCTCACCGCGATCATCGTCGGCGGGCGCATCGGGAGCGGCATGGCCGCCGAAGTCGGCGCGATGAACGTCACCGAGCAAGTCGACGCCGTGCGCGCGCTCGGCGCGGATCCCGCGAAGAAGCTCGTCTTGCCGCGCGTCGTCGCCGCAATCCTCGTGATGCCCGTGCTCTCGCTCTTCTCGCTCTTCCTCGGCACGCTCGGCGCGATCTTCGTGTGTCAGCTCGAGTACGGAATCCCCGCGCAGTTCTTCATCCGCTCGTCGCTTCAAGTCGTGCAGATGAGCGATCTCTTCTCGGGTCTCGGGAAGACGCCCGTCTTCGGGTACATCATCGCGATCGTCGGTTGTCACTTCGGGCTTCGCACGACGGGCGGCACCGAAGGCGTCGGTCGCTCGACGACGCGCACCGTCGTCGTCGTGTCGATCGCGATCCTCATCGCCGATTTCATGCTCACGAAGCTCTTCGTCGCGTTTCTCCCGGCGTGATGCGCGCGTGGCTTTTTCTTCTCGTGCTTCCGATCGCGATTGCGATCATCGGGCTCGATGCGCGCGCGCGGCGCGCACGCCGTGACGCGGACGCGAAGGCGATCGCCGCTGTCGCGACGCGCTTGCCGAGCGGCGATCTCGCGCTGTCGGGCGGCGCGCGTTGGCTTCGCTCGCCCGGTCTCGAAGAGCCGGGCGCGCCCTTCGCGGATGGAATCGCCGTGCCCGATCCCGATCCCGCGGGCGGCGCGATGGCGCCTCCGGTGACGAAGTGACCTCGCTCTTCGCGTTCGCCGTGGGCTCGCTCGCGCGCCGTCGCAGTCGCGCGATCGCGCTCGGGATCGGCCTCGCGCTCACCGTGACGCTCGTCGCGGCGGTGCTCTTTCTCACCGAGTCGCTTCGCGGCGAAGCCGATCGCGCAGAGGCCGCGATCCCCGATGTCGTCGTGCAGCGGCTCGTCGCCGGAAGACCGACGATCGTGAAGACGACCGACGTGAAGGCGCTCGAGAACATCGACTCGGTGAAGCGCGCGAGCCGCGCGTGTGGGGGTACGTTTTTCTTCCCGCGCTTCAAGGCAACGTCACGATCATCGGCGTGAAGGACGGGGTCGCGTCGCTCGATGGAACCGGCGCGCTCGCGCGCGGCAACGATCTCGCGCACGGGAAACACGAGATGGTCGCGGGCGCGCCGCTCGCGCGCTCGCTCGGGCTCGTCGTCGGCGATTCGCTCGGTCTTCCGTCGACGAAGCCATCGTCGCCGCTCAAGCTCGTCGGCACGTTCTCGAGCGCCGTCGACATCTACGCGGCCGACGTGATCTTGTGCGACGAAGACGACGCGCGTGCGGTGCTCGGTCTCGGAGAAGACGACGCGACCGACATCGCGATCGACGTGAAGAACCCGGAAGAGGCGCGCGTCGTCGCGGGGACCGTGCTCGATCGCATGCCGGGCGCGCGCGTCGTCGAGAAGAAGACGCTCGCGCGCGTCTACACGCTCGCGTACGGCCGCCGCGCGGGGCTCGTGCTCGCGGCGTGCATCCCCGCGCTCATCGCGCTCATCGTCCTCGCGCTCGATCGCGCGAGCGGAATTTCACCCGAGGAGAAACGCGAGATCGCGATCATGAAAGCCGTCGGATTTTCGATCCGCGACGTGCTCCTCGTGAAGATGCTCGAGGCGCTCGTGATTGCCACGATGGGCGCCGCGATCGGCCTGCTCGCGGCCTACGCTTGGGTATTTTGGGCTCGGCGCGCCCGGTTTGCGCGGCGCGCTCGTCGGGTGGAGCGTGCTCTATCCGGATGCTCCGCTCACGCCGATGGTCGATTTCGCCCAGCTCCTCGCGATCTCGGCGGCGACGGTGGGACCGTTCGTCGGGCTGTCGATCGTCCCCGCGTGGCGCGCGGCGATTCTCGAGCCGATGGACGCCATGCGCGGCTGATGCGACACTTCACGCGAGATGCCCGCGCAGCAGATCTTCACGCTCGAAGAGGTGAACGCGCTCGTCCCCGAGCTGACGCGCATCGTGGGCGAGCAGCTCGACAAGCGCAACCGCATCGAAGCGTTGCTCGACGCGCTCGGCGAGCTCACCGGAACGCGCGGTGACGTGACGCCGCGCGCCGGCGACTCGCCCGACGTGCGAAAACAAAAACGCGATCTCGCGCGAACGATCGACGAGTACCAGCGTGGCTGGGTCCGCGTCGAAGGCATGGGAGGCGTGCTCAAAGATCCGCGCGAAGGCCTCGTCGATTTCTACGGAAAGCTTCACGTCGGGCGCGGCGAGCGCCTCGTGTGGCTCTGTTGGAAGTTCGGCGAGAGCCAAGTGAACCACTATCACCTGCTCGACGAAGGCTTCTCCGCGCGAAAGCGCATCGAAGACGACGGTCGTCGTCTGATGTTGAACTGAAGATGGACCGCGTCGCTGCTGCGCGCGCGATCGACGCGTTCTTGATCGCGATCGGGCGTGACCCGAAGATCGAACGCGAGCTCGATGGAACGGGCGCGCGCGTCGCCGCCGCGTTCATCGACGAGCTGTGCGCGGGTTACGCGGTCGATCCGGACGCGCTCGTGCGCGGAAGCGTGCTCGCTGGAAGCGGCGGCATCGTCGAGCTCGCGCGACGTCGCGGTGACGACGACTTGTCCGCATCATCTGATGGCGGGCGTGGGGAAAGGGGCGATCGGCTTCGCGCCGAGCGATAAGATCATGGGCGTCGGGGCGCTCGCGCGCCTGCTCGATGCGTTCGCGCGGCGGCTCACGCTGCAGGAAGCGATCGGCGAAGGCGTCGTCGACGCGATCGCGCGCAACCTCTCTCCGCGCTGGGTGGCGTGTCGCATCGAGATGACGCACGCGTGCATGGTCGCGCGCGGCGAGCGCACCCACGGCGCGCGCCTCGTGACGTTCGCGATGCGCGCCGTCGATGATGCTGCGAAGAGCGAAGCGATTCAGTTCATGAGGGAAGAGTGATTGCGGTCGTGACGGGGGCGGGGCGCGGAATTGGTCGCGCGACGGCCATCGAGCTCGCGCGTCGCGGCGCCGACGTCGCGCTCGTCTCGCGCGTGGAGGCAGACCTCGCCGAGACCGCATCGCGCGTACGCGCGGAGAACACGCACGCGCTCGTCGTGCCGTGCGACGTGTCGAACGCGCAAGCGATGGGCGTCGCCGCGGAAAAAATCTTGAACGAGCTCGGCACGCCCGACGTCGTCGTCGCGAACGCGGGCGTCGTGAAGCGCGCGCTCGTCACGGAGATGGACGAAGCGGACTGGGATCTCGTGCTCGACACGAACCTCAAAGGCACGTTCCTCACGGCGCGCGCGTTCATGCCGTCGATGGTCTCGGCGAAGCGCGGTCGCTTCGTCGCCATCGGGAGCATTTCGTCGACGCTCGGAACGGCGAAGCAGAGCGCGTACTGCGCGTCGAAGTGGGGCGTCGTGGGTTTCGTGAAGTCGCTTGCGGAAGAGACGCGCGGCTCGGGCGTGCAAGCGATGGTCGTGCTCCCCGGCAGCGTCGACACGGAGATGCTCCGCGGCAGCGAATTTCCCGCGCAGATGACGGCCGAGCACGTGGCGAAAGTCGTCGCATTCGCCGCGCTCGACGCGCCCGATGCGATGAATGGGAGCGCCATCGAGATGTTTGGGCCATGATCAAGCCGATGTCGCGCTCGTACGACTTGGTGAACGCGCTCGACGAGCTGCCGATTTTTCCATTGCCGCGCCTCGTGTTTTTTCCGAACACGATGCTCCCGCTCCACGTCTTCGAGCCGCGCTACCGAAAGATGCTCGCCGATTGTCTCGAGACGCACGGCGCGATGGCCGTCGTGAGGCTCGAGCCGCGTGGAGATCGCATCGCGAGCGTCGCGGGTGCGGGTGTCGTCGTGCACCACGAGCTCCTCGCGGACGGGCGATCGAACCTCGTGCTCGCCGGGTCAGCGCGCGTGCGACTCGAGGAGCTCCCATTTCATCCGCCGTATCGGCGCGCGCGCGCGACGGTGCTCGAGCCGCTCCACTCGCACGTCCCCGAGAAAGATCGCACGTCGCTCGTCGCCGCCGCGACCGATTTCGTTCGCGAGGTGCGCCGGCACGACGCGGACTTCTCGTTCGAGCTGCCGAGCTCGCGCGGCGCGGGAATTCTCGCGGACGTCTGCGCCGCGCACCTCATCGTCGACGCCGACGTGCGCCAGCGCCTCCTCGAAGAGCTCGACGACGCGACGCGCGTTCGCGCCGTCGTCGAAGAGCTCGCAGTGCAGCGCGTCTCGCTCGGCGAACGTTCGCGGATTCTTCATTGAGGCAATGAAGCTCGTCGGAAGAGTCGCACGCAGCGAAATCGCGGATGGCCAGCTCGTACGGCTGAAATATCCGCCGTACGACGTGCTCGTCACGACCGTCGACGGCGCGCCCACCGCGATCGAAGACGCGTGCAACCACGCAGGCGCGAGCCTCTGCGCGGGGACGCGCTCCACGCATCGCCCGAACTGCGTCGTGTGTCCGCTCCACGGTTACGTCTTCGATTTGCGAAATGGGAAGGTCGTCGTCCCGCAAGGCCTCTGCGACGATCAGCGCACCTTCGAGACGACGATCGAAGGCGACGACGTCGTCGTGTGGGACGCGTTCGATCTGCGCGTCATTCCGTGACGTAAATCACGTCGGGCCCGAGCGCGAGCGATCCGCCGCTCGCGATCGATCCCGTCGGCGCGCCCGATTGCGAGAGGACGTTCGCCGTAGGACCCGTCCACGTCACCGATTCGTTCGTCGCGATCGTCCACGCGGCGACCACGGTCTTTCCGTTTCCGCGAAACACGATCGCGCGCGCGTCGCTCGGCAATCCGGAAATCGGCGGCGCGTCGCTCTGCGCGCTGAGATCGCCGAGCACCGTGAGCATCGACGTGAGCGCGACGAACACGGGCTTCGGTGACGAGTCGTTGTGCCAGAGACCGAACGCGTCTTCCGGTGGGAACGCGGTGGGATTCGGTCCGTCGCGCAGCGTGTACCAAAAAATCGCCGATGCGCCCGCGCGCGCCGCGATGAGCGTCGCGCGAACCGTGAAGCGCGCTTGCGCCGCCTCGTCGACGGTTCCGTAGACGGGCCAACCGAGCTCGGTGATCCAAATCGGCTTCGCGTCGCCGCCGTGCTCTGCGAGGAGCCACGCGTGCATTTGGATCTTCGCGTCGAGCGGCGGATTCTGGAGCACGCCTTCTTCGGGCGCGCTCTGCGGCGGATACGACATGTACGCGTGGACGCCCGCCGTGTCGAAGTGCTGCGCGAGATCGGGATGCGCCGCGTACGCATCCGAGAGCCACGGGATCGCGCCCTCGATGATCTGCGGCGTGAAGACCGTGCCGCCGAGGAGCACGTTCGCGTTCGGCGCGCTTTGGTGAATCGACGTGAACGCGTCTTCGAGGAGCGCGCCATACGCGTTCGGATCGCCGCTCAGCGTCGGCTTCCAAAAACGGAGACCCTGATTTGGCTCGTTCCAGATTTCCCACGCGTCGACTTTTCCCGCGTAGCGCGCGGCGACTTGCGCGGCGAAGTCGGCGTAGTCCTGTGGATTGTCCGGCGGGTAAGCCGTGTCGCCGCCCGAGCTCGCGCTGGCCCACGATGCGCCGTAGTCGAGCGTGCCGAGGATCTTCACGTTCGCGGCTTGCGCTTGCAGGGCGAATGCGTCGTAGCCCGTCGCGTCGAAGACGCGCGTTCCCTTTTGCGCTTCGATGTCGTTCCAGACGAAGTCGCGGCGAATCATCGTCGCGCCGAGCTGGGCGATCGCATCGAAGTAACCTTGCCTCAGCGCGGTTTGCGTCGAGTCATTTCCGAGCGGCAGGTCCCCGGGATTCGACGCGATGCCGCACATCGCGCGCAGCGGGATTTGCACGGGATCGCGCGTGGCGAGCCCCGCGTCGCCGAGCCACGAAGGCGGCGAATCGTCTTGCGCGTCCTCGCCGCCGTCGCCGGTGGGCGGGCCGACGCTCGGGCAACCGATTTCGAGCAACACCATCGCGAGCAAGGCCGACGCGTAGCAGGGAGCCTGCCATGACCGTAATCGACGACTCGCGATGGAAGAACGACGTGAACGCATTGAAGGGGTACGAAGACGTGTCGACCACGTCCGCGATGGGCAAGATCGCACAGGACGCGAGCGGTGGGAAAGCCACGCCGGTGATTCACGGCAACGACAAGTCGTATGACGATCTCGTCGCGGAATACAAAACGGTTGGTGAGAACAAGACGGACCTCGTCCATCTCGGGGCCGAGCTCGCCGAAGGGCTCGAAGGTGCCGGCGCAATCGAGCTTGGTCTCGGAGGCGCTGCGCTACCCGTCCTAGCTTTGGGTCTTGGTATGTACGGGCTCGCCGAGGCGAACCAACGCGGCAAAGAGCTGAGCGTGGCGCTTCAACGCGACGAGCAACACGTCGCGATGCTCAGCAACCTCGCGCTACCCGACGAGTTCAAGAAGGGCGAGCTCGCGAAGTATCCACACGTCGGAACGACCTTCCAATCCGCGAACCAGAAGATGACGTCGCAGATCGCGGGACAAGATCACGCGCTCATGGCGCTCGTTCAGCTTCACTGCGATCAGGGAATGAACGCGGCGCGCGAGCCGGGACCGATGAGCGCGAGCACGGCGAAGCGTTGCGCGGACGATCCGGCGTTCAAAGCCGGGTACGACGCGATGAAGTGGGCGCAGGGCAAAGGCGGCGACACGCTCAAATCGCTGTCGACCGATCTCGACGCACGCGACGCGCGCTATGGCGCCGCCGGCGTCTCATGGAGGGCGTGATGAATCCGTATCGCGATGTCGTTTTGGATGGTCCGTTCGTTGAAGTTCGCCGCCGGCGCTGGCCACTCGTCGTGGCCATCACGCTGATCCTCGCCGTGTCGATCGGGTTGGCGTTCGTGACACCAGTCGCTTCGCCGATTCCAGTGATTTACGGACTCATGTTCGTTTGGGTGATGATCCGCAACAGCAGCGCTTGGATGGAAGCGCGTTATCGCGCGCGCGTGGACGCGTACGCCGAACAGTTGGTTCGCAACTTCAAAGCGTGACGTCACTCGGTGACGGTCACGTCACTCGGCGGCATCGTGCGGTAGTTCTGATCGACGTACTGCACGAGCTCGTCGAACCACGTGTCGAAGAGCGCGCCGCCGGGGCGTGTGCTGTCCAAGTAGAAGCCGCCTTGGATGCACTCGGGCTGGCCTTGCGGCGTGCCGGCTTGTGAATTCGTCGGCGCGCTGCCTTCGCGGCAACGTCCGTCGACGTACACCGCGATGAACTTCGCGAGGCGCGCTTCGTACGAGCGCGTGCCGTCGTTCATGAAGTTGTTGGAGATGAGCTGGAGGGCTTCGAGGTCTTCGGGTTTTTGTCCGTAGCCGTGGAGAACGAAGACGACCGGGTAACGCACGTTGCGCTTCTGGTTCGCCGCGTTGCCGTAACCCGGTGGAAGCGTCACGGCGATGGGGCCGGTGCGGCCGGACTTCGGTCCGGTGAACGTCGTCTCGCAGTGGCCGAGGATTTCGCACGCCGTGCCGAGCACGTTCGGCGTCGTCGTCTCGGAGCCGTCGGTGGGATCGCCCGACGTGTTCGTCAGCAAACGATCCGCGTCGGGCCACTGGTGCGCGACGTAATAGAACGCGGCTTCGAGGCGATAGAGGATCTGCGCGCCGGTGCCGACGTGCTGACCGTCGCCTTGGCTGATTTGCGTCGGCGTCGCGTCGACGGTTCCGTAGCGGAGCGACGCGGAGTTCGCGACGTCGTTCCAACGAATGAGCGCGGGGACGAAGTTGTCGGGCGAGCTCTGGTCCTCGCCGGGGAGCATGTTGAAACCGTTGTAGAATGCAACCGATTGCACCGGGTGCCCGTCGCTCGTGCGACGCGACGAGATCGCGCCGGTGAAGTGCGTCGCCACCGCGGCGAAGTTGAAGAGATCGCGCACGCCACCGTCGCTCCAAATCGAGAAGCGCTGGAGGTCCGAGTCCGCCATCGTCGTGTTGGTCGACCATCCGCGCAAAATCGCGTGCGGATCGATCGCGTAGAAATTCTTGAGACCCTCCGACATCGTGAACACGCCGTCGCCTTCGCCTGCGTCGAACGGCGAGCTCTTCGTGTTCGCGACGCCATCGAGGCCGTAGTCTTGGAACGTCTCGCCGACTTCGTAGCGGTGATCGTTCTCGGTGCCCGTCGGGTTGATGTACGGATCGTAGTCGTCGCCGTTCGGATCCGGATTGCTCACCGCGTCGTAGCCGGGCTCGGCGCTGTCGGCGAGGCCATCGGTGCCCGTGTCTTGCCACGGCTCGTGACCGTTGCGGATGACGGGCTCGTTCTCGTCGCGCACGCCGTTCTTGTTCAAGTCGACCGCGAGCGCGAGGCTCATCGGGTACGCCTGATCGGGCGACGGCGGAAGGAACGTGTTCTCGTACGGGCTCGTGGAGTCGGGGCCCGCGCTCGTCACGGTGAGGCCCAACGCAGTGAGCACGTTCGCGCTGCCACTGACCACGTGTGCCTGCTGCGGCCCAGTGAGGACCATGGTCGAGCCCAAACCTTGCACCGCGAAGGTGAAGCCCGCGGCTTGATTGATGCGCGCGATGACTTGCGCCTCCGTTTGGTCCGCGGCCTGGAACGTCACGGTGAAATCGGTGAAGGTGCTGTCCGGTGGCGCCTTCGGATCGAAGCCGAGCACGAGCGTTTCACCGCCCGCAAAGCCCGTGTTGTACGTGCCTGTGCTGCTGATGATGGCCGCGAGGCCGCCGACCTGGTTGCCATCGCAGATGCTGATGACTTGCTCGGTGCCGTTCGGGTTGTACTCGTCGTCGTAGTAACCGTTCGGCACGATGTACGTGTGCGACGGATCGCAGCGCGTCTTCGCGCACTGCGATTGGATCGCTTGCTCGCTCGGGTAGAACGGATCGGCGCCGCCATCGGGGAGAGTGCTGATCGGCGAGAGCGTGAACGAGCAATCGGTGCCCGCGGGAAGCCCCGTCGTGTCGCCGTTCACCCATGGGTCGGTCTTCTTCGGGCCCGCCGCGAAATACGGGAGGTCGGTGTTGTTGCCGTTCGGGTTGCCGCGTTGGAGCGCGAGGTCGGTGAAGATCTGCTCGTAGTCGCCGCGCGGGAAGTGTCCGCCGTTGCCGCTGCCCGCTTCGGACCACCAGTGGTTGAAGTCCTCGGTGTGCATGTACGTGTCGGTCGCGGGGTACGCGCTCGGTGCGGGAACCGTGCACGTCGGGTTCGACGACGGACAGAAGCCGCCGAGCGCGTACTGTTCGACGAACCAACTGAGCCACGTCCAGTCGCTGGGTCCGCCCATCGGACCGATCGCGTCGAACTCGTCGTGGTGGTGCATGCCGAACGTCGCCGCGCCACCGCCGCCCATCGAGATGCCGATGACCGCGCGGTGCGTGAGGTGACGCGAGTGCGTGCGCGTCCCCGCGTCGAATCGCGCGAACGCTTGGTACGTGCCGAACCACGGCGACTGGAATTTCAAAGCGTAGTTCCCGTCCGGCGCCTGTTCGATGCGCGGGTTCGCGACGGTCACGGGTCGCGGCGTCCGCGCTTTCTTGTTCGAGAACATCACCTCGAGGTGACGAATGCGCGCGGCCGACGGGAAATTTGCCGGGTTGATGGGAATCGCGAAATCGATCTCGCGACGGAGCGGCGTGATTTCACTGAGCGCGGACGTCGGCGTGAAGCTCACGGCTGGCGTGAGCGCGACGAGATCGGACGTCGTGATGTCGCTCGCGCACGCGAGCGAAGCGCCAAACGATGGAAGCCCGAGCCAATCCGTTCGCGTGAACGCGCCCGCGGTGCTTCCGAGCGACGCGTTCGCGAGCGTACCGCTTCCGTTTTGGCTCGGCTGCGCTTGCGACAGCGCGACCGTCGACGTGTCCTTGCACGCGGGCTCGCCTTTCGGGCGCACGTCGATCTTGATCGTGCCCATCGCGGTCGTGCCGTCTTGGTTTTTGTGCGGGAGGCCCCCAGGGTCGAGCATCGTCGCCGTGATCGTCGCGATGCCCGTCGTCGTGGCCGCGTCGCCCGTCGGCTGAACGGTGAAATCGTAGCTCGCGTGACGGAGATCCACCTGCGCAGTTTGCGGCGGCGCGACGAGCGACGGATTGTCCGATGTGAACGTCACCGACGACGCGTTGCACACGTCGGGGTTCAGCACGAGCGTGACGGGGCGCGAGCTTCCCGCGGCGACCACCGTGCTCGGCGGATCGAACGTCACGAGGTACGCGAGGATCGACTGCGGATCGCACGCCTGCTCGCCGGGGAGAGGCCCGGGCGGCGCCGTGGGAGGAGTCGAGCTGCATTGCGCGAGGAGCGCGGCGACCGTGAAGAGAAGAAGGCGGCGTTGCACCTCGAGAGCATACGACATATACGCGGTGGCGATCACTCATGACCGACCTCGCCACCGAGATTCGTCGGCGGAAGACGTTCGCGATCATCTCGCACCCCGACGCGGGCAAGACGACGCTCACCGAGAAGCTCCTCCTCTACGGAGGCGCGATCCAGCTCGCCGGCGCGGTGAAGGCCAAGCGCGGGCGCGCCGTCGGCCGTCAGCGACTGGATGGAGATGGAGCGCGAGCGCGGCATCTCGATCACGTCGAGCGTCCTCCAGTTCCCGTACCACGGCCTGCAGATGAACCTGCTCGACACGCCCGGCCACGCCGACTTCAGCGAGGACACGTATCGCACGCTCCACGCCGCCGACGGCGCGGTCATGCTCCTCGACTGCGCGAAGGGCGTCGAGGCGCAGACGAAGAAGCTCTTCCGCGTCTGCAAGCAGCGGAAGATGCCGATCTTCACCTTCGTGAACAAGATGGACCGCCCCGGCCGCGAGCCGTTCGAGCTCATCGGCGAGGTCGAGCACGTGCTCGGCATCGGCGTCTATCCGATCACCTGGCCCATGTACCGACGGCAGCACCGTTCCGCGGCGTCTACCACCGCGCGAACGAAGAAGGTGCATCTTGTTCGACGCATCGCGCGCGACGTCGAGCGCCGCGGGGCGCGGAGATCGCGACCGCGACGGTCACGCGGCTCGACGATCCGAAGCTCGAAAGAGGAGCTCGAGCGGAGGGCTACGCGCGCCTGCGCGAAGAAGTCGAGCTCCTCGACGCAGCGGGCGACGCGTTCGACGAAGCGCGCTTCCAATCGGGCGACGTGTCGCCGATGTTCTTCGGCAGCGCGATGAACAACTTCGGCCTCGAGGCGTTCCTCGACACGTTCTGCGAGCTGATGCCGCCGCCGCGCCCGCGCATGACGCGACCATGGGCCCGATCGCCGCCGAGTCGAACGCGTTCTCCGCGTTCGTCTTCAAGATCCAAGCGAACATGGACAAGGCGCACCGCGACCGCGTCGCGTTCTTGCGCATCTGCTCGGGTCACTTCGAGCGCGGATGAAGGTGCAAGATCGTCCGCACCAGCAAGGAGACCCGCCTCGCGAACCCGACGACGTTCCTCGCGCAAGAGCGCAGCATCGTCGAAGAGGGCTACGCGGGCGACGTCCTCGGCGTCTTCGACCCGGGCATCTTCGAGATCGGCGACACGCTCACCGTCCGGCCAGATTTTCGCTTCGATGAGATTCCGAGCTTCGCGCCCGAGCACTTCGCGCGCGTCGCGATGATCGATCCGATGCGGCGAAAGCAGCTCAAGAAGGGGCTCGAGCAGCTCGCGCAAGAAGGCACCATCCAGCTCTATCGGCCCAGCGGAGGGCTGACGGGCGACATGATCCTCGGCGCGGTCGGTCGGCTTCAGCTCGAGGTCGTGAAGTATCGCCTGAAGAACGAGTACGACGTCGACGTGCGGCTCGAGCCGATGAGCGTCGAGTTCGCGCGGTGGATCTCGCGCGAGGACGGCAAAGCGCTCGAGCCCGCCGAGCTTCGCGCGTTCGATCGCGAGCGCGTCGGGACGCCCGCGCTCGACGTGCGCGATCGCCCCGTCGTGCTCTTCGCGGGCGAGTGGCAATTGAACAGCGCGAAGCGCACGTTCACGGGGCTACGCTACGACGAGACCGCCCAAAATCGTGACCCGAGTCACCGCACGTAGACGCCGGTCGGCGTCGCGACGCCGATCGCGAGCGTCAGCACGAACGCGACGACGAACATCACCACATAGACCGCGATGGCCGCTCCGAATCCCATGAGCCATCCAAGCGCCGATTTGCGCGTCACGCCGAAGTACACGATGAGCGGCGCGGGTCCGCAAAAGAGCGCGAGCACGAGATACGTCGTCGGGCTTCGATCCATGAAGTCGACGGAGCCTTGCGCCTCTGCGCGTTTCTTCTGGAGGTTGCGATCGAGCAAGATGATCCCGACCGTGAGACCGAAATAAACGAGCCAACAAATGACCGTGATGATCGGATTGCCGCGCATCTCACGACGGTATATTCGATGGGCATGCTTCGGAAGCTCGTTGCCTCGGCTGCGCTCGCGTGCCTGCTCGTGTGTGGGGTTCTCGCGTGTGGACCGCAGCTCGACACGGTCTCGTACGTCGACACGACGCAAATCGAAGGCACGTGGTTCGAGATCGCTCACCTCCCGCGCACGACGCAAGAAGGCTGCACGCAGACGACCGCGACGTACACGCCCGTCTCGGACGGTCACTTCGCGGTGATCAACGCGTGCACGCTGACGAGCGGCCAGAAGCTCACGCAAGCGGCGACGCTCTACGTGATCGACCAAACGACGAACGCGAAGCTCGGCATCGATCTCGGCGGGTTCATCGGCGACTACTGGATCGTCGACGTCGCGAGCGACTACCACTACCTCGTCGTCGGTCATCCCTCGCGCGACTACTTGTGGATCCTCTCGCGCGATCGCCACATGACGAAAGACGATCTCGATCTCGTGCTCGCTCACGCGCAAAAAAACGGGTTCGACACGTCGCGTGTAGAATACACGGATCAAGACGGCGGGACGGCGCAGCAATCGAGCGCGGGGTGCAGCGCGAGCACCGCGCGGCATGCGTCGGGTGGCGCTGCGATGGGTCTCGTCGCGCTCGGGCTCGTTGCGCTCGTTCGACGCCGTCGCGCGAAGTGATCACTCCGCGAGGAGCTTCTTCAAATGTCCGCGGAGCTCGCGGCGCTCGCCGGGCGAGAGCGCGTTCATCGCGTCGAGCACGGACGCGTTGACGACGGGCGCGAGGGACTCGAACCACGCTTTGCCCTTCGTCGTCGCCGAGACGACTTGTTTGCGCCGGTCCGCTTTGTCCTTCGACCGCGCGACGAAGCCGATGTCGACGAGCTCTTCGACGAGTCGCGAGATGCCCGCGGGATGTTGCGCGGTCGCGTAGGCGAGATCGCGCTGCGTCGTCGCGCCGTTTCGCACGAGATAACAGACGACGTGCCATCGAAACGGCGACTCGCCGCGTTGTTCGAGCGTGTGCGAGGTGACGAGCCAAAGGCGTCGTCTCGTGCGGCCGACGAGGCGATTGATCTCCTCGGCGAGGAGCAGCGAGTCGCGCTTCTTCGGCATTGCTTTGTAAAGATGCCTCTACATCGTTGCGAATGCAACGATTGAACCTACAATCATCGTCCGCCTCGTATGTGGATCGTCCGCCTCGCCCTGCGCCGCCCGTACACCGTGGCGGTGTTTTGTTTTGCGTTGCTTCTCTTCGGCACGCTGGGCATCCGCGGCATGCGCACGGACATTTTTCCGACGATCGACATCCCCGTCGTCATCGTCGTGTGGAGCTACCCGGGCATGTCCGCGGAGGACATGGAGCGTCGCGTGGTGCTTCTCAGCGAGCGCGCGTACTCGACGACGGTCGACGGCATCACGCGCATCGAGTCGCAATCGATGACGGGCATCGGCATCCTCAAGGTGTACTTCGAGCCGGGCGCGGACATCGGCGGCGCGATCGCGCAGATCACGGCCGTGTCGCAGACGGCGAGCCACTCGATGCCGCCCGGGATCTTGCTCCCGAGCATCGTGCGGTACAACGCGTCGAACGTTCCCGTCGCGCAGCTCGCCGTGTCGAGCCCGACGCTCAGCGAAGAAGAGCTCTACGACTATTCGCTCAATTTCGTTCGCATTCGTTTGTTCACCGTTCCCGGTCTCGCGACGCCCGCTCCGTATGGCGGCAAGCAGCGGCAGATCATGGTCGATCTCGATCCGGCGAAGGCCGCCGCGCACGGCATGTCCACGCAAGATGCCGTCAACGCGATCCTCACGTCGAATCTGATTCTGCCCGGCGGCACGGCGCGCATGGGGACGACGGACTACGACGTGCTCCTCAACTCGAGCCCCGCCGAGCTCCCGGACTTCGAGCGCATTCCGTTGAAGACGGTGGGCGGCGCGTCCGTTCTGCTCGGCGACGTCGCGCGCGTGCACTCCGGGTTCGCCGTGCAACAAAACGTGTCGCGCGTGAACGGCCACCGCGCGACGTACTTGGCGATCCTCAAGAAAGCGAGCGCTTCGACGATCGCCGTCGTCGATGCCACGCGCGATCTCATTCCCGTCATCAAACAGACCGCGCCGGAGGGGATGGAGATCAACGTGAACTTCGACCAGTCCGTCTTCGTCCGCGCGGCGATTTCGGGCGTGCTCAAAGAAGCGGTGATCGCGTCGGCGCTCGTCTCGCTGATGATCCTTTTTTCCTCGGGAGCGTGCGGAGCGTCATCATCGTGTCGACGTCGATCCCGCTCGCGATCTTCACGTCGCTCGGCGGTCTCTATCTCACGGGTCAGACGCTCAACATCATGACGCTCGGCGGGCTCTCGCTCGCGATCGGCATGCTCGTCGACGACGCGACGGTCGAAGTGGAGAACATCCATCGAAATCGCGGCCTCGGAAAACCGCTCACCGTCGCGATCCTCGATGGCGCGCACCAAATCGCGACGCCCGCGTTCGCCGCGACGCTCACGATCTGCATCGTCTTCTTGCCGGTGTTCCTGCTCACGGGCCCGACGCGCTTTCTCTTCTGGCCGCTCGCGATGTCCGTCGTCTTCGCGATGCTCGCGTCGTACCTCTTGTCGCGAACGCTCGTGCCCGTGCTCGCTCGCATGCTGCTCGAGAAGGAGAAACACGACGAGCGCGGTCTCGTGCATCGCTTCAACGCCGCGCGCGATCGCGCGTTCGATCACGTGCGCGATTTCTACGTGCGCGTCCTCGGAACCGCGCTCGAGAATCGCCTCCTCGTCGTCGGCGTGTGCGCGTCGCTCGTCGCCCTCGCGGTCCTCATGCCGCGCGCCATCGGGCTCGACTTCTTTCCGGAGGTCGACGCGGGTCAAATGCGTTTGCACGTGCGCGCGCCGATCGGAACGCGCATCGAAGAGACGGAGCACGTCGTCGGGGACACCGAGCGCGTCATCCGCGAGATCGTCGGGAGCGACACGGGCACGATCAACGACAACATCGGCGTGCCCATTTCGTACAACCTCGCGTTCGTGCAGTCGGACAACATCGGCGGGCAAGACGCCGACGTGCTCGTCACGCTCAAAGAGGGGCACAAGCCGACGGCGGACTATCGCAAAGCGATCCGCGCGCGCCTCGCGCGCGAGCTCCCCAACGTCCACTTCTACTTCCAGCCCGCGGACATCATCGCGCAGGTGCTGAACTTCGGCATCGCGGCGCCCATCGACGTCGAAATCGAGGGAAAAGACCTCGATCAAAGCATGCAATATGCACGCGAAATTGCGCGAAGGCGTGCGGCGCATTCCGGGCGCGGTCGACGTGCGCATTCCGCAAGTCATCACGCACCCCGCGCTCTTCATCGACGTGGATCGCGAGCGCGCGGCGCGCATCGGCGTCGAGCAGCGCGACGTCGCGAACGACATGCTCACGTCGCTGAGCTCGAGCTCGATCGTCGCTCCGTCGTTCTGGCTCAACCCGAAGAACGGCGTGAACTACTTCGTCGTCGTGCAAACGCCGATGTCGAAGGTCACCTCGGTCGACGAGCTCCGCGGGACGCCCATCACCGGCTCGTCGTCGTACGCGCAGTCGGGGGCGCCGGGCGCGTCGCTTCCGCCGTACCTCGGCGCCGTCGCGACGATTCGGCCGGTGGACTCGAAGTCGCTCATCTCGCACGACGCGGTGCAGCGCATCGTCGACGTGCAAGTCAACGTCGAGGGACGCGATCTCGGTGCGGTCTCGGCCGACGTCGACGGCGCCATCAAAGGCCTCGGCAAGCTCCCGCCCGGAATGCGTGTCAACGTGCGCGGTCAGAGCGAGAGCATGCGCACGTCGTTCACGAACCTCGGCATCGGATTGGTCCTCGCGACGCTTCTCGTCTATTTGCTGCTGGTCGTGCTCTATCAGTCGTGGCTCGATCCGTTCATCATCTTGTTCGCGGTGCCCGGCGCCATCATTGGCGTCTTGTGGATGCTCGCGGCGACGCACACGACGATCAACGTCGAGTCGCTCATGGGTACCATCATGAGCGTGGGCGTCGCGGTGTCGAACAGCATCTTGCTCGTGAACTTCGCAAACGAGATCCGCGAAGACAACCTCTCGCTCGACGCGCGCGCGGCGGCGCTCGAGGCGGGGAAGGTGCGGCTCCGTCCCGTGCTGATGACGGCGCTCGCGATGATCCTCGGCATGATCCCGATGGCGACCGGCCTCGGTGAAGGCGGCGAGCAGAATGCTCCGCTCGGACGCGCGGTGATCGGCGGGCTCTTGTTCGCGACGGTGACGACGCTCTTCGTCGTGCCGGTCGTCTATTCGATCTTGCGCAAGTCGCCTCCGACGAAGCACCTGCTCGACGCGAAATTCCAGACCGAAGCGCACGGCGCGTCGAAGGAGGCGCACGCGTGAAATCCTCGTGGGGCATGACCATCGCGGGGTTCGCGCTCGTCGCGCTTGCGGCGGGCGGCACGGCGGCGCTCGTCGTCGTGCGCAATCGCGCGGAGGCACGCGAGCGCGAGGACCGCGCCCACGCGATCGAACTAGGCCCGCTCGTCGAAGTGGGCCACGTGACGGCCGCGCCACCGACGCGCGAGATCACGGTGCCCGGCGAAGTGCACGCGCTCGCCGAGTCGACGATCTACGCGAAGGTGAGCGGCTATCTGAAGCTCATCCACGTCGACAAAGGCGATCGCGTGAAGCGCGACGAAGTGCTCGGCGTGATCGAAGCGCCCGAGGTGGAGGCGCAGGCGACCGCGCAGCGCGCGGATCTCGCCGTGAAGAAGCTCACCGAGTCGCGCGATCGATTGCTCCTTCAAGGCGGGCTTCTCTCGCAAGCGGATCTCGATCAAGCGGCGGCGAACGTGAACATCTCCGAGGCAGCGCTGAAGCAGCTCTCGACGCTCAGCGGTTATCAAGTGATCCGCGCGCCGTTCGACGGCGTGATCACCGCGCGCTTCGCGGATCCAGGCGCGCTGCTGCAAGCGGCAACGTCGAACGTGAGCGCGCTGCCGCTCGTCACCGTCGCCAACATGGATCGCGTTCGCGTGCAGGCATTTCTCGCGCAGAGCGACGCGCTCTTCGTCCACGAGGGCGACGCGGCGACGGTGTGGGCCGAGGAGAAAGCCGACGTGCGCGCCGAAGCGAAGGTGACACGCATCGCGAAGGAGCTCGACGCGCGCACGCGCACGATGCTCACCGAGATCGAAATCGACAACGCGAAGACCGGTTTTTATCCGGGCAGCTTCGTCCGCGTGAAGCTCGCGCTGCAGATGCCGCCCGCGCTCTCCGTTCCGTCGGACGCGCTCATCGAGACGCGCGGGAAGTTCGTCGTCGCGGTCGTCGATGGCGACCACGTGAAGTTCACGCCGATCGAAGTCGTGGACACGAACGGCGTCGAGTCGCGCGTGCGCGGGCAGGTGAAGGTCGGCGATGCGATCGTGCGTCACCCGGGCGACGACGTCGTCGATGGCGCGCGCGTTCGCGTCACGGACAGCAAACGGTGACTTGGCCGCCGAGCGACGCGCTTCCCGTGGGCGTGCCGCCGTTTGCGTTGCATGCTGCGGGCGTCGTCGTCGCATTCGTGACTTCGGCCGATTGCCACTGATCCGAGCCGCCTTGGCACGAGTCGTTGGCGAACGCGCTCGCGCAATTCGTCGTGCATCCGTTGTCGGTGCATGCGATGAGCGTCCACGCGCAACCGCCTCCGCTCGGTGTGCACGAGCACGCGCTGCAGCTTCGCGTGTCGCTCGTGCTCGAGTAGACGAGCGTCTTCTTCGTGTACGCCGTTTGCGGGCAGGCCACGTCGCCGGATTGGTAGATGCACGTCGCCTGATCGAATTGGCTCGATGGCTTCTGCACGCAGACGCCCGTGCCGCATCCACCGTCGTCCGACGGGCCCGCGTATCCGCACGCGACGTAGCTGTTCGCGTAGCCGAGCGGCGGAACGTTTTTGGTGTTCGAGGTGGGCGTGCAGGATCCCGTCGAGAACACGCCTGCCTCGATGAACGTCGATGCGGCCTGGCCGAACGACTGACACGATCCCGTCGGCAGCGGGATGGTCTGCGTGACCACGCTGTTGCAGCCGTTGCCGCCCGCGTAGTCCTGCAAGATCGGATTGCTGCACGACGCGCCCGAGCTCTGCGAAGGACACGTGCATGTGCAGCTCGCGGGTGATGCGGTGAGCCCGTCGTGGCCCGAGGGTCCGACGACTCCGTAGTTGCCGCTGCATGCGGTCGGAAAATTGCCGCCCGCCGCCGCGGCGAACGCGATCGGTCCGGACCATCCGGCGGGAACGGGCGGAGTGCACGCGTAGCCCGCGCCTTGGCAAACGGGATCTTCGCAGTCGATGAGGCCGTTGCAGTTGTCGTCGAGACCATTCGAGCAATCTTCTGCGCCGCCGTTGCAGCCGTCGAATGCGCCGTCGGGTTTGACGAGGCCGTCGAATTGGACGTCGGGTGCGCCGTCCGCGACGCTCGCGTCGTCGGGTCGTGGGACGTCCGTGATGCCGAGCGCGAGATCGCACGCGGCGCCGAGCGCGATGGACATGAAGACGAGCGCGCGGCTCGGTCTCAAAGTTGCGCTCCGATCGTGAGCCCGGCGGTTGGCGCGCGTCCCGGCGCGACCCACGGCGCGGTGAAGAAGAGGATGCCGCCGATCGCGAGGAGCGCGCCGCCCGCGATGAACGTTGCGGTCGACACGTTCGCCCACGCTTGCGCCGAGTCGTGATCGCCGACGGCGAGGTTGTACGAAGGCAACCCGCAGCTCGGGCTCGAGCACTCGCTCTGCGATTTGCTCCAGAGCGATGCGGCGATGCCGCCCGAGACGACGCCGAGAACGATCCCCGCGAGGCCCGCGCCACCCGTTACGACGCCGAGCGTGCGACGCGTCGGATCGTGGACGCGCGGCGCATCAGGCGCTGCGAATTGGAAAGTCTCGCGACGATCCTTTTCGCCTTCGCGGAGGACGAGCGTGCGCCGCGCGGTGCGCCCGTTCGGCGTTTGGATCGTCACGTCGTGCGGCCCGGGATCGAGCGCGATCGCGGTGCCGTCGAGGTGCGAGGCGAGCGCCTTGCCGTCGATGATGACTTTGACGTCGACGAGATCGCCGCGGAGCTCGTCGCGCGCGCTCACGACGAGGGTCGGCATCGCTTCTGTGACCTCCACGACGCCGCGCGAGCACTCCGCGCGAATGTCGCCGGGGCATGCGTTCGCCGCGCACGCGAGGAGCTCGATGCGCGCTTCGCTCAAGTGGTTCTCTTTGCGGAGCGCGTTCGAGCGCTCGTGCGCGGTCAAGCACGTCTGCACCGTTTTCTCGTCGGCCGATGCGCTGCGCGCGACCGCGACGACCGCAAGTAGTGCGAGCGTAGAGCGCTTCACTGAAAGCACTCCGGCTTGAAGTGCTTCGTCCCGTCGGGGTCGACGACGAAATTCGGGTTGCAGTTTGGTTTCGCCGAGGCGCTCGGCGCGGTGGGGCGCGGCGCAGCGTGCGTCGTGACGACGGCGACGTGCGTCGTCGTCGGTTTCGTCGTCGGAAGATCCGTGATGACGACGGTGCTCGCGACGACGTCGGGGACGATCACGGTGGGCGGCGCGGTCGCCGAGGCGCTTGGTGTGCCGTTCGTGATGGACGCCTGCATCGTCGCCGGCTCGGCCGGGCTCGCTGCGGGCGTGTGACGCGTCATGAAGATGATCGTCGCGCCGACCGCGAGCACACCGATGAAGCTCCCCACGGCGACGACGCTGCGCGTCCGCCGCGCTTCGCGTCCGCTGTCGTGCGCCGTCGGCGTCATCGTCGTTCCACCGGCTGGAGCGACGAGCTCCGCGCGGCGCGTCGTCTGCTCGCCGGACGTATCGCACTCTGCATTCGCTTCGCAGAACGCAGCCAGCGACGCAAGCGTCGGCTCGCCGAAGCTCGCGCGGTGCGCGTCGAGCAACGCCGCGCGCATCTCCGCCGCCGACGCCCACCGCGCGTTGGGATCGAACGCGAGCGCGCGATCGATCACGGCGGCGATGTCCGGCGGAATCGACCGTAGGACGCTCGCCACCGATCGCGGCTGCTCCGTCGCCGCTTTGATCATCGCCTCCGCGCTCGTCTCCGCTTCGTGCACGAGCTGACCCGTCACGAGCGTGAAGAGCGTGGACCCGACGGCGAACAAATCCGTTTGCTCGCGCACCTCGCGCGATTTTCCGCGCGCTTGCTCGGGCGCCATGAACGCGGGCGTGCCGAACGCGGTGCCCGTCGCGGTGAGCTTCGCGCTCGCGTTGGGCGAATCGCGCACGCGCGCGATGCCGAAGTCGAGCACCTTCACGATGCCTTGCCGCGTGACGAAGACGTTCGCCGGTTTGATGTCGCGGTGAAGAACGCCGCGAGCGTGCGCGGCCGAGAGAATGTCGAGGAGCTGAATGCCGATCGCCGTCGCGTGCTCCACCGGGAGCGCGTGCGTCGCGACGAGATCTTCCGCCGAGGCGCCGTCGAGCAGCTCCATCACGAGGAACGCGACGCCGTCCTCGGTGACGTCTTCATCGACGATGTTCACGACGCCCGGATGCTTCACGGAGTTCGCCGCGTAGCCTTCGCGGAGGAACCGCGCGCGGATCTCCTCGTCGACCGAGATCTCCGGCAAGAGCATCTTGATGGCGAGCTCGGCCTTGTTCTTGTGCGTCGCCTTGTAGACGACGGCCATGCCGCCGACACCGAGCACGGCGTCGAGCTTGTACTTCCCGCGAATGACTTGCCCAAGCCGCGCCCGCGCGCGAAGGACGACACGGTTTCGATCGCTCACGGAATCTCCATGATCACACCGAAACGCGCACCCGAGCCTTTCCTGCGCGGAAACGTGCTTGTTGGATCAGCGGCGTAAAGCGGCGACTTGCTTCTTCAGCTCGTCGATTTGCTTCTGCTGCTCTTGCACGGTCGCGACGAGCATCGACGCGTACCCGTAGAGATCGACGTGGGTCGCGTCGCTCGCGACGGCGGGGCTCGACGCGGGTTGATCGTCGATGATGAAGCCGAGGTGGCGCGGGTCGGTCTCCGGCTCGCTCTTGTAGCGATAGCGCGCGAGCGCGATCGAGAGCGCTTCGTTGGCGAGCTCGGCGCGCTCGGCGTCGGTGACGTAGTCGATGTCTTTCTTGAACGAGCGTCGCGAGACGGTTCCGTTGTCGCACGTGAGCGTCGTCGCCGACGCGGTGCACTTGTTGACGCCTTGTGGCGGGCAGAAGCAATCGGCCATGCACTCGCACGTCGCCGTGCCGTTGCACGCGGCGGGGATGGTGGTGCATCCGAGATCGTGCTGCGTGGGGCCGTTCGCGACCAAACAGAACGTGCCTTGCGGACAAGGCTTCGCGCACGTGGTGTCGGGCGGCGTGCACTCGGCTGCGTCGACGGAGATGACGTCTTTCCCGCCGCCCGAGTCCGTCGGGCTCCCGTCTTTGCTGCTGCCGTCGTTACCGCTGGCGTCGGTTCCGCCGTCGATGTCCGTGGTCGTTCCGCCGCACGCGCCGACCACCACGCCACACGCCACGCAAAAGCCGATGAAGCGCATCGCACACCTCCGCTACGAAGTGTACGCGACTCAGCACGTGCTATGCTCGAGCTCGGATGGGGACGCGAAAGAAACGTTCGGCCTTCGTTCCGCGCGCGGTACTCGGCGCGAGCTTCGGCACCGTGGTGCCGGCGTGCGTCGTCGTGGGTCTTCAAGCGTGCAGCAGCGGGCCGACGCTCGGCGTCGCGGCCGTCGCGTATTGCTGTTTCGAAGCGAGCCTTCCCGACGCCGACGCGAGCGACGCAACCGACGCGAAATCGGACGCACCGAGCGACGTGATCACCGACGGCGACGCGCCCACCGATGTGGTTGGCGACGCAGAGGGGCAGTGACGATGGCTACACAACGAACGCGGGTCGTGCCGAGCCTCGTGCTGTCGGCGACGTTTGTTGGCGTGATTCCCGCGTGCGCGCTCGGTGCGTGTGGCGGCACCGAAGTGGGCGACGGCGGGAGCGACGCGAAGAGCGAAGTGATCTTGGGCGTCGCGGCGGTCGCGTACTGCTGCTTCGACGCGATGGGCGTCGCCGACGTTGCGTTCATCCCCGATTCCCCGCTCGACGTCGCGAGCGACGCGCCAAGCGACTCGGCGAAAGACGCTCCCGAAGGCGGGTGATGCGCATCCGGCGCGTCCTCACGAGCACTCCGCTCGCGCGGCTCCACGAGAAGACGATTTTGCAGCGCGGGCCGCGCAAGGGCATCGCGGTGCCGTGGTCGTCGTTCCATCGCGAACGGTATCCCGCGTCCGCGCTCGCGCTCGCGTACGACGCGCAGCGCATGCTCGCGCTCGGCGAATATTCGGCCGTGGGTTTGTTCGCGCGGTTCGTTGACGGGCTCGCGCGCGCGGGCGCGCCGTTCGACATCGTGTCGGCGGCGGCGCGCGTCCCGCAAGACGAGATCCGCCACGCCGATCTCGCGTTTCGATTCGCGACGCTCTGCGCGGGCCGCGACGTGACCGTCGATGCGCACGAAGAGAAGACTCCGACGCGCTGGCACGAACGGCTCACGCTCGAAGATCTCGACTCGTTCGCGATCGAGGTCATCGCGATCGGCGAGACGCTCGCGTGCGCGCTCCTCTCGGCGTGCCGCGACGGCGCGACCGACGCTCTGGCGCACGCGATTTACGCCAACATCGTCGCCGACGAAGTGCATCACGCGCGGCTCGGTTGGTATTTTCTCTTGTGGCGCGCGCCGCAGTGGACGCAAGCGGACCGGCAACGCGTCGCGGACAACGCGGGCGAGATGGTCGTGCAGATCGAGACGCGCTTCGGCTCCGGACGCGACGCACCGAAGGGCGCGCAACGCGCCGCGCGCGCGCTCGGCGTGCTCGACACGAAGCGGCAGCGCAGCGTCGTTCACGACGTGATGCAAAACGAGATCGTGCCCGGGCTCGATGCGCTCGGGCTCGGCGCGTCGCACGCATGGGCCAAGCGAAAACGCATCGCTTGAGCAAGACGGTCGTCGCGTCCGGGAGGCCGCTCCGCGATCGAGAGCGCGCCTCGCTCGTCCGCGCGCTCCGCGGAATGCTCGCGTGGCAACGAACGCTGCGCGCATGGCCGCGCATCACGAACGCGCCCGACGCGACGCCGTACGTGTCGCTCTACGGCGAAGGGAAGCTGCGCGGTTGCTACGGAAGCCACGAGGGCGCGCCGAACGAGCGCGTCGCGCGCGCGTTTCTCCTCGCGCTCGGCGATTCGCGTTACGGCGGCACGAGCGATTACCGCGCGGATCTCGCCGCGGAGATCTCGTACATCACGGCCGCGCGCCCCGTTCGCGCCGACGAAGCGCTCGCGTCGATCGCGCCGGGCGTGGATGGAATCGCGTGCTTCGAGCCCGGAGCGGAGGCGGTGCTCTTGCCGAGCGTCGCGCGCGAGCGAGGCTATGACGCAAGCGGCATGCTCGATTTGCTCGCGCGCAAGGCGAACCGCCCGCGATCGAGCGAAGGCATCGTGTGGATTTTCGGCGTGGAGACCGTGTCGTCGCGCGCGATGCGCGAGAAGGATCCCGAGCGCGGCGCGCGCCGTTGGCTCGAGTCGCTCGTCGCGGCGAATGGCGCGATCGCGTTCGACATGGACGCGAGCACGGGCGAGACGCGCGACTCGGGCGTGATGCGCCTCGGGCGCGCGGCGGTCGCAGCGGAAGCGCTCGCTGCGCTGGGCTCGCCGCACGCGCGTCGTTCGCGCCAATGGCTCGCCCGCGAGATCGCAAAGCCGCTCGCCGACCAACCCGACATGAACCTCGGGACGCTCGCGCTCGCCGCACGCGCCGGATTGCCCGACGCCCCGCTCGAGAGCGCGGCGCGCGCGATCGATCCCGCGACGTGCTCGCCGTGGCACGCCGCGCAAGCCGCGTCCGTCCTCGGCGCGCGCACGCCGCCCGCGCTGTGGAGCGCGTTCGTTCGTTCGCTCGATGCGCGCCCGATCTCTCCGTATGGCCTCATGGCCGCGCGCGCTCGTCGCGATGCCGCGGTGACCGAGCGCTGCGCGCGCGCGCTCGTCGATTCGATTCGCAAAGACGCGCCGCACGCCGGTGGCTCCACGATGACGCCCGTTCCCGAGACCGCACTCACCGCCGTCGCGATCGAGGCGCTCTCGCCGCTGACGACGCGCGACGCCAAACACGCGGTCGCCGTCGCGCGCGAGTTCGTCCGCGCGCGCCAAATCCTCGATGTGCCCGCATCGATGAACGCGCGCGCGCTCGGTGCCTTCGTCGCGTCGCCCATCGCGCCGGTGCTACGATGTGACATCACCGCGCACGCGGCGCTCGCGCTTTGGACATGAGGAAAACATGAAGCTCGCACTCATCGCTTTGTCCGTTCTCGCGTCTGCGTGCGGTGGAATGTTGAGTGGCGGCGACGATGGCGGCGTCGACTCGTCCGGCCCGTGGAGCCCCGTGTGTCCGCAATCGGAACCGTCGCAAGGCTCGAGCTGCTCGCACGACGCGCTCGAATGCGAATACGGATGCGGCAACGTGGTCGTGTGCAGCAGCGGAACGTGGGCGGGCGCCGTGAACTTCGGCAACGACGTGACGTGCGACGCCGGACCGAATCCAAAGACGTGTCCGAGCGCGTTCTCGTCCATCACGCAAGGCGCGACGTGCGCGTTCGACGGCACGACGTGCATCTACGGGCAAGGCGTGTGTCAGTGCAGCTCGCCCGCCGATCCCACGCCCGACGCCGGCGCGAGTTGGTTCTGCGGCCCCGAGCCCGGATGCCCGATGCCGCGCCCGCGAATCGGAAGCGCATGCACGACGCCGAACCTCACGTGCGACTACCAACAATGCGGCAACAGCATCATCTGCAAGGACAGCGTCTGGCAGGGCACGTTCGCCGGTTGCGGCGCTTAGTGCGCCTCCGGCGCCGATGGTCAATCCCGCCAGAGCGCGATGCCACCGAGCAGCCCGGCGACGTTGTCCGTCACCTTCACGTTCTTCGGTAGCTTGATCGAGAGCTTCTTCGCGTTGCCGCCGCCGAGGTAGATCGTCGTCGGGTTGAAGATCGGCTGCACCTGATCGAGCACGTGCGCGACGCGCTTGTTCCACTGCTTCTTGCCGATTTTCTTCAGCGCCTTCTGACCGATGAACTCTTCGTACGTCTTGCCCTTGTGAAACGGGTGGTGCGCGAGCTCGATGTTCGGCACGTATCGACCATCGACGTAGATGGCGCAGCCCATTCCGGTGCCGAGCGTGATGACCATCTCGGTGCCGTGGCCCTTGATGACGCCGAAGCCCTGAACGCCCGCGTCGTTGAGGACGCGCGCCGGCTTCTTCAAATGTTTCTCGAGCTGCTTCTGAAGAGGGAAGTGGCGCCACTGTTCGTGGAGGTTCGGTGCGCTGAGCGTTTCGCCATGCACGACGACGCCGGGGAAGCCGGTCGAGATGCGATCGAATTTGCCGAGCGGCGCGACGAGCTTCACGAGCGCCGCGAGGATGGCGGTCGGCGTCGCGGGCCGCGGCGTCTCCACGCGAACGCGCTCGTGCAGTGGCTTGCCCTTCGGATCGAGGATCGTCGCCTTGAGCCCGGTGCCGCCGATGTCGATCGCGAGTGTCTTCATGGTGCGCGAGGATAAACGACTACGGCAGAACTTCTCTCGTGAAATTGCGCAGCGAAGTTTCAGTCACTTGCACGTCGTCCTCGATGCGCACGCCGCCGAGGGGCGCGAGCGCCGTGGCGAGCGGCCAATCGATGTATTTTGCAACTTCTTTTTGGCGCAAATCCCCGAGCAAGCTGTCGATGAAGTACACGCCGGGCTCGATCGTGAAGACCTGGCCTTCTTCGATCACCGACGTGTTGCGGAGAAACGGATTGTCCGCGCGCGGCCGGACCAGCGCGCACCCGACGTCGTGCGTTTGAAGCCCGAGCGAGTGACCAAGGCCGTGCGGATAGAACGCGCGGCTGATTCCCTTCGCGTCGATCTCTTCGATCGAGAGATCGCGCACCAGGCCGAGCTCGCGAAGGATCGCGCTCGTCTGTTTGTGCGATTCGTCGTGGAGCGTTTCGTAGCGGTCGCCGATGCGCACGCGCGCGCAGAGTCGCTTCTGCATCGCGTCGACGGATTTCACGAGCGCGGCGAACGTGTCCATCGCAGCGCCGCCGGCGCGCACGTGCGTTCGCGTGATGTCCGAGCAATAGCCGTAAAACGTCGCGCCCGCGTCGACGAGGAGCGAAGGCGCGCCGCTCGCGTCTTTGCGGTACGTGACGTGGTGGAGCGTCGCCGCGTTTTTTCCCGAGGCGACGATGTTCTTGTACGGCGTCTCGGGATCGTCTTGCTGCGTCTTCTCCAAGAAGAGAAGGTGAAGGCGGAGCTCGTTCGTCTCGCCCCGCTCGAACGCGTCGCGCAGCGCATCGTGTCCGCGCGCTGCGATCGCGTTCGCTTCCGCGATGCATGCGATCTCGTATGGTGTCTTCTTCGTTCGAATCGCGTCGAGCGCGAGCATGAGCGCATCGCTCCGCGCGAAGCCGAGGCTCTTGTCTTCACGCTCGCCGACGAACGCCACGCGCATTCCGGATGGCACTTCGCCGATCGCGTCGAATGCATCGAGCATCCATGGCGCGGGTGGCGAGGGCGCGGTCTCCCAGAAGCTCGTCGTCTTGGGACGAATGAGCGCGGGTTTGCGATCGCCGCGCACGAGCAAATAACAATCGGGCTCGGCGAGCGCGATGAAGTGTTGGAAGTGCGGGGTCGTGCGAAGCGGCCAGTCTTGATCGTCGAAGATCGTTTTGCGAACGAGCGATCCCGAATGAATCAGCGCCGCGTCGAACCCCGCGCTCGCGAGCGCGCGTCCATACGCCTCGTTGATCGCCGCGACGTGCTCGGCGTAAAGCTTCGCGTTGCTCATCAGTTTCGCACGCAGTTGTCGGTGAGCGCGATCTCCGCGCTCAAGTCCACGACCTCGAAGTCATCGACGATGATCTTCGTGAACGACTGCGCCGTGATGCCCTGACCAGCCCACTTCGCGTTCGACGTGCGGTCGTCCGCGAACGTGAGCGCGATGTTGCCGCCGTCCGAGAGGAGCATCCCGTACTTCTGCAGCGACGCGATGATGACCTTCTCGCCGGCGTCGTACGTGCTCGCGTCGAAGGTCGACTTCAGACGAAACCGCACGCCGTACGGCGGCGCGTTCGCGTCGGTCGAGCTGGGTCCTCCCGCGTGGGACGCGGGGTGCACGTACACGTCCTTCTTCATCTTGTTGTTCGGCAGAATGAAACGTATCGCGTGCTTCACTTCGCCCGCGGCGACTTCGTCCGCCGTCGGAAGGAGCGCGCCGATCGGAAATCCCGCCGCGTCCGCCGACGTGCACTGATCGCCGCGTTCGCTCGGCGGATACGCCTTCGTGAGATCCCAAACGAACGCGCCGAGCGCCGCGATGGTGGAGCCGCCCGTCGAGGTCGCGTTGTAGATCTCGTAGAGCTTCTTCTCGCTCGTCTCGACGACGAGCATGTGGCAGTCGTTGTTCGACGTGTCGCACGTGAGGTCCGTCGAGCCTTCGATGTTCGCGTTCGTCGTCACGGGCATCTGAAGCGGAACGGGATCGCAGTCGGGGCCACCGTAGCAGTAGCCGCCGGACGGAGCGGTGATCGTCTGGCGCGGCGTCGAGCTGTCGCCGAAGAAAATCGGAATCGAAAAATCGATCTGGAGCTTGTTGCCGTTTCCCCATCCGCCGGAGCTGTCGAGCGCTGCGATGATCGCGTCGGAGCGCGCGTCCTTCGCGAGCGACGAGACGTCTTCCGTCCAAGGCTCGCTCGCGGTGAAAATTCCGCCGACCGTCGGCGTCACGCCGCCGCCATCCGGGTTGTTGTTTCCCCCGCCGTTCGAGCACGCGATGACGACGACGCACGACCCCAAAAAAGCTCGAGCCCGCATCGTCGAAGAATAGATCAGAAACGCGCGCCCGCGACGCGCCAGAGCATCAATCAGCGTACTTCACGCCGCACCCGTACGCATGCGTCTCGGGCTTTGCGACCGCGCGGCCCGCCGCGAGGTCGGCGAGCGCGGCGTCGACGTAATTGACGAACGGCGCGCCGAGATCGGTGTCGCCGTCGGGCGCGTTGTCGATCGCGCCGCGGTAGACGAGCAAGCCGCTCTTGTCGATCACGAACATGTGCGGCGTGTGATCCGCGCCGTACGCGTGGCCGACTTTGCCGTCTTCGTCGAGCAGCACGGTGTTCGTCATCTTGTATTTGTTCATTCCGAATTTCGTCGCCTCGGCGCCGTTGCCTTGTTTGCCCGGCGCGGCCGAGTTGATCGAGAGCCACACAGCGCCCGTGTTCTCGACGCGCGCGGCCATGTCCTTGAGAGGTCCGAGCTCGTGGTTGCGTTTCACGAATGGACACTTCGGATTGAACCACTCGAGCACGACGGTCTTTCCTTTGAACGAAGCGAGCGACACGGTTTTCCCATCGACGTCGCTCAGCGTGAAATCGGGCGCGGGTTTTCCGAGCTCGGCGTGCGCCGCGGGCGATGACGTTGCAAGAACAGTGGGTTGCGGCGCGGCGGTGGTGGTCGTCGTCGTTTGCGTTTGCGTACAACCCGCGAGCGCGAGCGCGAGCGTGATGTGAAATCGCATGAGAAGGAATTAGCATGAGCAGATGAAACGAGTCATCGCGCTCTCGTTGGCTCTTTGCGCATGCGGCACCTCGTCGCCGAGCTCGAACGACGGCGGAACGCAGAGCGATTCGCCCGTGACGAACGACGCGCTCGTCGATTCGCCCGCGTCGGACGCGTCCGATTCGTCAGCGGGCCCGAGCGGCGCGTGGTCGCTCGGCTATTACGCGAGCTGGGACGCGACGAGCTATCCCGTCAGTGAGATCGAGTGGTCCGGCCTCACCCACGTCGCGGCATCGTTCTACGTCCCGCAAAACGACGGCTCGCTGAACCTGCTCGGCGCAAATCCGCAAGTGATGCAAGACCTCGTCACGGCGGCGCACGCGCACAACGTGAAGGCCATCGCGTCGATCGGCGGCGCGGATTCGGGCGCGGCGTTCGAAGCCGCGACGACGGGCGCAACGCGCGCGAAGCTCGTTGCGAACATCGTCGCGGTTCTCGCGAGCGCTGGTTACGACGGCGCCGACATCGACTGGGAGCCCATCAACGCGCAGGACGAGCCGATCGTCATCGACCTCGCGAATCAAATCCGCGCCGCGCATGCCGGCGCGATCATGACGCTCGCGATCGGTTACATCAACCCGAACGCTCCGCCCGACGTCTCGCAGTACGGCGCGATCTCCGCCGTCTACGATCAGATGAACATCATGTCGTACGGCATGGCCGGAGCGTGGCAGGGATGGAACAGCTGGCACAACAGCCCGCTCTACCAACAAGACTCGCACACGCCGCTCTCGATCGACGAAACGGTGCAAGCGTACGTGAAGGCGAACGTGCCGAAGTCGAAGCTCGGCGTCGGCATCGGGTTTTACGGGATGTGTTACTCGTCGCCGGTCACCGCGCCGGACCAACCGCTCAACGGATCGACCATCGTCGCGAGCGACGGCACGATGTCGTACGCGAACATCATGAGCAAGTACTACTCGGCGAGCGCGCGCCAGTGGGACGCGCTCGCGCGCGTTCCGTATCTGACGTTCTCGTCGCCGCACGCACCAGACAATTGCACGTACGTCTCGTACGACGACGAGCAGTCGATCACGGAGAAGGGGACGTACGTGAAGACGAACGGCCTCGGTGGCGTGATGCAGTGGGAGATCAACGAGGGCTACATCGCGAGCGCCCCGAGCGGGCAGCGAAGCCCGCTGCTCACGGCGATCCACGACCACGTGCTGAACTGACGACACGCGATGAGCGTTCGAACGATTTACTTTGGCGTTGCCGCGTCGCGCATCGTGCGAAACGATCCGACGAAGACATACGCCGCCAGCGACAGCGAGACGAGCGCGAAGAGCGGCGCGTAACGCAGCCATAGTAGGATGCAGACACTGGCGGTGGCCAAAATCGCCACCGCGATCCACAGCCTCCGCACGTTCAGCGCAAAGAGCGCCATCATGAAGGTCGACAGCGTGATGGTGTGCGCCGCAGCCTCGTTCGTGTTGTGGCCGAGCAGGAACGTGACCATGTCGGTCGTGAGGACCGCGATGGCCGTGATGACGTACCCCACGACCACACGACGACTTGCGGCCGTCGACAAGAGCGCGCGCCGCGCGATCACGACGCCGATGATCAATACCGTCACGATACCGAAGTCGAACATGACGGCTTGGCGAACCGGAAAGCCCGCTCCGCTCTGAATCGCCTCGTACGTTTGGTAAGAGCCGAAGACGGCAGCCACCGCCACAATGGCGGTCAATGTTCGGCCGAATGGGCGCGCCATCTTCGACGTGTCCGCTTGGCGCGTCGTTTCGGCGTGCTCTTGAAGCGCGGCTTGCTCGCGTGCGACGTCGGCTTCGAGCGCTTCGACGCGACGCAGGAGATCCTTCGGCGCGTCCGCCAGATCCGCGAGCAGCGCGCGCGCTGCGCCTGGGCTTCGGAGCTCGAGCTCGCGCTCCGCGAGACGCACGATGCTCGCGTCGAGCTCCGCGCGCAGCGACGCGTCGTCCGGCCGCAACCGCAGCGCAGACGTGAAGCCGAAACGCGCCTCGACGAGCGAGCGAAACGCGTTCGTCGACGCGAGACCTTCGGACGCGGAGATCGCGTTCGAACGTTCGAGGGCGGCGCGCGCGTCGGCTGCGACAATTGCCGCGTCGCGCGACACGAGAAAACGTGCGAGCGATTCGCGAAACGCCTCGACGCTCGCTGGTCGTTCGCTCTTGTCTTTCGCCATCGCTGCGGTGACGAGATGGGCGAGCTCACGCGGCACCGACGCGGGCAGCGCCGGAATCTCTCCACCGAGTGCGTGAACGAGCGCTGCGACTGCGGTTGGCGCGTCGTGCGGCATGCGCCCCGCGAGCACTTCGAAGAGCGTCGCGCCGAGCAAGTACACGTCGGTGCGAACATCGACGAGCTTGGGGTCGCCGTGCGCCATCTCGGGCGCGAGATATCCAGGCGTGCCGACGAGCGCGGGTGGTTCGGTCTCGCGATCCGCGAGCCGCAGCGCCGAGCCCCAATCGAGAACGTACACTTCGCCGAAGCGGCCAATCATCACGTTCTCGGGTTTCAGATCGCGATGGATCACGCCGCGATCGTGTGCGAACGCAAGCGCGCGGCAAACGTGGACGAGGATCTCCACTTGCGCGCGGAGTCTGTCGCCATGGCCGGCGAGGAGCGGCGCCCACGTGTCGTGGCTCGGCGAGTCGATGAGCTCGCGCCACGTGACGCCATCGACGCGCTTCATCACGAGCATCGGCGCGCCGTCTGCGTCGACACCGAGCGAGTGGAGCGGCACGAGGTTCGGGTGCTCGAGCGATCCCATGATGCACGCTTCACGAACGAGCGCGCCGACGATGGCCGTGTCGTTCGACGTCGCGACCTTGACCGCGACCTCACGTCCAATCGAGCGTTGCTGCGCGAGGTGAACGACGCCGATCCCTCCGCGCCCGATCTCGCGCACGGATACGAGATCGTTCGTCGAGAAGGTCACCGTCGGCAGAGTGCGCGGTGCGTCCGTTCGCGCGGCGCGATGCAGAATCGTCTTGCCGATGCCGAGCGCCGTGTCGGCAACACCAAGGCGCGCGAGCGTCGCGCGGATCGTCTGCGCCGATTCGTCACCCACGCGCTCGATGCTACCTCAGGACCGCTACCTAAAATGCAATGCTGAAATCGACGTTCGGGCCGATCGCGATGTGCGGACCCTCCTCGTTGCCGACGAAGCCGAGCACGCGCGCGTTGAGGTCGAGCAAGACCGCCTTCGTTTTGATCAAGTCGACGCCGAGGACGCCGCCGAACGCGAAGTCGCCGAGGCCGTTCGTGATCGCGTAGCCCGTGCGGAATCCGAGATACGGATTTCCGAACTTGCGACGTCCGCCGCCGAGGAGCTCCGAGTACAAATCGATGCCGACGAGGAACATGTACGCGTAGTCGCTGCCCGTCGGGCGGTCGGTCATCGCCGCGTGCGCGATGTCGAAGTCGAACGTGATGTCGCGCGCAAACGGCTTGAACTGCACGGAGAAGCCGCCGCCGACGTAACCCCAGCGTTGCGTCTCGGAGCGGAGGTCGAAGAGCATCGTCGCGCGGAGCGTCGGGTAGAGCGTCGCGGTCGGCGCGAAGACGGCGTCTTCGGCGGTCGCGCTCGGGAAGAATCGCACGCGCGCCGTTGCGCTCGCGACGCGAGCCTCGAGCCACTTCATGTCGCCGTGAATGCGATCGACCTCGTTGCGAATGCGATCGAGCTGTTGCTCGACTTGCATCGTCTCGGCGACGTTCTTCGCATCCTTGAGGAGCTCTTCGTAGCGCGCGAGCGCGGCTTGCCGCTCGTGAAGGAGCAGCTCGCTGTCGTGGTACTGCTTTCCCACGTCGCGTCGCTTGATGTCGCGCGCTTGCACCGCGCCGAGCTTCGCGATCGCGCCCTCGAACGTTTCGAACTTGCCCGTCGGGATGCGCACCTCGAAGGTGACTTCGGTCTTCTCGCCCGCGTTCGCTTCGTCGCTCGTCGTGCGCCCGCCGCTGCTTTGCACGAGCGCGCGAAATTTCTCGGCGCACTCGGCGACGATTTCGCACTGCACGGCGAAGCGCGCCTCGATGTCGATCATTTCTCCGTTCGTCGCTTCCGGCGCGGTCGGCAGCTGATTCACGTTCCCGCTCGAGCCCGATGCCGAGCCTCCGCTGAACGAGAAGAGGGACGACGAGCTCGGCGCAGACTCAAGCGCAACGACCTGAGTCGCGGACACCGTCTGGCCCTGCGGGATGATCGTCGCGCCGAGCGGTTCGTCGCTCGCGAGCGATCGCCCATCCACCGCGGCCGGAAGCGCCGTCACCGACGCGTGATGATCATGCGCGCACGCCGTGAGCGTGAGCCCGAAACAAAGCGCAGCTCGAAGTCGCATCGAAGGCCTCCTGTCGAGGTGCCTTCAACGCGATGCCGCTCCGGATCTTACAGTCACGGACAAAAAGCACGAAGGCGGTCACCCGTCGCCGGGGCCGCCTTCGTGGAAGTTGCTTTGCTGCGTGGGAACGAGCCGCTTGGCTCCATTTCGAGGCGGCGCCTTGGCCGCCGACTCACGCGCCACTCGCAATGCGATTCGCTTTCCCGCTTCCGGAATTCGAACCGTGCACTGCGCGTCTTCGGTTGGCAGAGATGCCCTCTTCATGCGCCGCCCTCTCGCTTGCGCGAGCGGCGACCTTGCTCGGCCCATCATGATTCGCGTCATGAGGGTCGCTGAGGATCGACGTGGTAGTTAGCCACGCCAGCTTCGGTACGACGGTCCGTGATGCGTGTCTTGCTTCCCCGCGAATCGGCCTTGCGACCGACTCCATCGACCGAACCCGTGCTCTTTTTAGAAGCCCGAGCTCTCGTTGCCCCAGCGCGTTAGCGCTGAAGATAGGAAGCGCGCCTTTCGACGCTCGTCACGCTGACCCTCCGCGCGTTGTTACCGCTGGGAGAGCCTTCACCACGAAATCCACCGACCTCTGACGTTCCTCTCGTCATTTGCAGGCACCCCCAACCGACACCATTCGGTGAGAGCTCGGTGCACGCCGGTCTTACGACCTTGCGCCCACCTACGCCGACGGTCTTGCGACCGCCGACTCGACCAACAGATGCTTGCGCACCCGCCAGAAGCTTCGGCCCCGCCGTCTTTCGACTGCGTCTCCGAAGAGAACCTGCAAACCAGAGCCGCACTTCGACCATCCCCGTAAAGGGATGGCCCAGCCTCGACCCAGAACGTCTTCCACCGTATCGACTGATTGCGATTTGCACCGCAACCCGGAGCGCCGTGAATTCTTAGTTGAACACGACGACGCTTCGCACACCGTTTCACCGCTCGGATTTTGCCGTGGGCCGCGTCAGCGCGGTTTTCCACGGAGTCCCTCGGCTAGCTTGTAGAATACACACATCGTCTTGCGACGCCGTGCGCTCCACACGCTTGGATGCGTACGATCGGCTTCTGCCATCTGCTGCTTCAATCTCGAGCACCCGTGTCTCGTTCGTTCTCGGTGAGATTGCCTCTCGCGCCTACGGACTTTTTCGGATTCCGTAGTCGCCGCCCAACCTGAAGGAGTTGCCTCCCCGTCGGTTTGACGATCGAGCACCCAGCGGTTTCACGCCGCCGTGGTGGCTCTGGTGGACTGACGCTTGGCGTTTTGTTTTCGCGCTCGGACCCGGTGGCGTTTTCTTCCGCCGGGCTCCGCCGTCAATCGAACCAGTGTCGCGCCTGTCGCGCCTCCTCGATGTGCCGGCTTGCGAATCTCTTCGCAGCGGCCCACACATTCGAGACTGCGCCTAGATCGTTTGCTGCGAAATCCGTGAAGACTTCACCGCTGAGCGATCCGGCACGACTTCCATCGAGTAAGTGCATTTCTTCGGCGCTCGTCTTGCGACGCGCTCCGCGCACGACGTGGAACGTGGTCCCATCGTGCGAGCTTGCTCGGCTTGCGTTGGTTTTGCCGCCAACGGGCCGGGCACTACGCTCCTTCGTCAGAACGATCCCGCGCTGCTTGTGCAAACGCGGTGGTCCTGGCTAGGCCCCCGTTCACGTCCGCGTATCGCATGGATGCGGGCGCTTCTCTGAGCCAAACGTAGCTTCTCGACTTCTGCAACGAGTTTTCAAAGTACGACACACGAGCACGATTCTGCGAGCGTGGTCCTCACCCGCCGCAGGGGGTTGCCCTGCGAACGTTGCCGCGCACGATGCGTTCTTCACGCTGCCCGCGTCTTCCTCTTTAGATGCAAAGAAGACCCGAGCTCGATGCGCCGCAGCGAGCTACGCGAATTTCCCCGACACCCGGCCTCGAGAGCCGGACCCCGAAGGCCCGAGAGCCTTCGCCTCTGTGAGCGACACCTTTCAGGTGGGCCCGCAGAGCATGGGAAACGCGTAGGTCGAAAGAGCGGAGCCAAGGCAAACGCAACGTGCTCTCGCGAGCGCGTGCGACCCAACGGTGCTTGCGCGCCGTGGTCCCACCTCTTTGCTCTTCCGAGCCCCTCCTGTCATCGGCGATGCGTGCGAGATGGGATGGAGGCCCATTCGCGTGCTTGTACACGTCCGCATCGTCGACCGAGGCTTTCGTTCCGATTGTGCTCCCGCGAAGGAACACGCCTTTCCGAAAACCGAGGTGCTTTTCACCGTTGGAATCGAATGACGGAAGGGATCGCTCCCTGAATCACTCGACAGGACCTTCTCGTTACGCGGCCGTGATTCCGGCTTTGCAGCGAAGAGTGTCCGCGCCTTTTTTTACCGAAGGTCCTTGCCCGGGGCTGACGGCTCCAAGCAGGGGTGGTCTTCGGCTCGATGGGTCTCGTCGAGGTTTTCTCGACTCGCCCCATCGCAGCGCCCTGACGGCTTCTACGACTCGTCCGCTCGCGGAACTGACGTACCGCGAACTTCGAGAGGCGTTATGCCAAACGGCCCGAAGTCGATCAACAAAAAAATCGCAATCAAATCACTTTTTTTCTTCACCAATGTGTCCACATGGTTGTCCTCAAGTTCTCCACAGGACGACCGCGCGGCTTGTTTTGGCTGGGTTTGGAGCATGTGCGTTTGGAATGCAAAGTATCTCGTTTGAAATGTTTGTTTGAACGAGCGTACGAATATGCGTTTGATTGTGATTGTGCGCGCAGCGCGTACGATGTGCGCATGAGAGCGGCGCTGGGAATTTCCGTTTTGATCGTGGCGTGCGGCGGCGGGCAAGAAGCGAAGCCACCGGAGACGAATCAAACCGCGCAGAGCGAAGCTGGCGCGACGGTGACGACGAACGATCAAGCGAGCGACGCGAGCGTGGCGAACGCGCAACCGGACGCAGCGGTCGCTCAAGCGGCGGATGCGAGCGTTCCGGACGATGTGGACAAGTCGGTGTCCGTGTGCGGCGACGAGGCCGTTCCGATCGAAAAAAGAGTTCGGAAGAAGGTCAAAGAGTGCTGGTCAGCGGCCGCCACGCGCAATCCATCGCTCGATGGACACGTTCGCGTGACCTTCGTCATCGATCCTCACGGTAAGATCCAAAAGACGACGCTCGTGCAGGAGAAGACGCTCGGCGCCGACACATCGAAGTGCATCACCGACGCGATCAACGCGTACAAGCTCGACGGAACGAAGTGCATGGGCAAGACGGTGGGTTTCGAAATGGCTTTTGGTCGCGCCGCGAAAGACTGATTTAGAAGAGAGAATGGCAACGCCTTCGCAGCGCGCGCGTGCCGTGTTCGCCGAGTGGTTGGCGAAGACGGGAGACGTGCGCATCGCGGCGGAGCGCGCGGGCGTGTCCGAGCGAACCGGGCGGCGGTGGAAGAACGAAGGGCCGAACGCGGCGGACGCGTCGTCGCCGCGCATGCCGGCGCCGATCCAAAATGCGGAGCCGACGAAATTCGTCGGACGCAAAGCGGCGCTGATAGCGCTGCGAAAAATGTTGTCCGAAGGCGCGCGCCTCGTGACCGTGCTGGGACCTGCCGGAATCGGCAAGACGCGCCTGTCGCTGCGCTACGCGGATTTGAACGCGAGCGCGTATCCGGGCGGCGTTTTGTTTTGCGACGTGTCGGGTGCGAAGACGGTCGAAGCGGTGTGCGCGGCGGTCGCGCGCGCGCTCGGCGTGACGCTTCCGTCGCGCGCGTCGGATGCGGAGCGCGCCGAGCAGCTCGGTCACGCGCTCGACAATCGCGGGACGATGCTCCTCGTGCTCGACAATTTCGAGCAAGCCGTCGCGGCTGCGCCGGCCACCGTGGGAACGTGGACGACGATCGCGCGCCGCGCGCACGTGATCGTGACGTCGCGTGTTCAGCTCCGCGTGCTCGGTGAAGCGTGCTTCTGGCTCGAGTCGCTCGAGCTTCCGCCCGAAAATCCGACGAGCACCACCGCCGCGGAATCGGAGGCCGTGCAGCTCTTCGTCGATCGTGCGCAGCTCGCGCGTCCGGGCTTCGAGCTCGGCGCGGCCGATTTCCAAGCCGTGATCGACCTCGTGAAGAAGCTCGACGGCAACGCGCTCGCCATCGAGCTCGCGGCGGCGCGCGCATCGATGCTCTCGCCCGCGCAGCTCCTCGCGCGCCTCGCGAAGCGCTTCGACGTGCTCGCGGGTGGCGCGCGCGATGCGGCCGCGCGCCAGGCGTCGATGCGCGTCGCGCTCGATCAGTCGTGGGAGCTCCTCGACGACGCGAGCCGCCGCGTGCTCGCGCAAGCATCGCTCTTTCGAGGTGGCTTCTCGCTCGACGCCGCCGAAGAGGTCATCAAGACGAAAGCGGACGCCGAAAAACAGGACAGCGTCCTCGATGCGCTCGAAGCGTTGCGGCAAAGCTCGCTCGTCTACACGTACGTCACGCTCGCCGGCGAGATGCGCTTCAAGATGTACGAGAGCATCCGCGATTACGCCGCGGAGCATTTGAAGGACATGGATCACGCGGACGCGGCAGTGCGGCGCTTCGCGGAGTATTTCGTGACGGCGGCCGACGCGTCCGACACGGACAACTTGATTCAAGCGCAAGCGCTCGCGATCGACGTGCTCCACGATCCGACGCTCGCGATGCGCGCGGCGCTCGCGTCGGGATCGCTCCTCGCGGGCCGCGCGGTCGCGGAGGCCGAGCTCCTTCGCAAAGCGCTCGCGCAGCCCGGTGGCGATCCGGACACTCGCCTCGAAGCGCGCGTCGCGCTCGGCGTCGCCGATCGAAAGCGTGGTGCGCTCGCGGTGGCGGAAGAAGAGATCGCACAAGCGCTCAAAGAAGCGCGCAGGATTGGCGCGCGCGCGATCGAAGGCCGCGCGCTCCTCGCGCACGCCGCCGTGCACCGCATGGGCGGACAAATGGAGACCGCGCTCGGCGAGCTCGAGCAAGCGCTGAAGATGGCGAAGGACACCAGCGACACCACGCTCGAAGCGCAGGTGCTCGGCGACATGGTCCACGCGCATCACATCCGCCGCGACTTCAACGCCGAGACGATGGCGCTCGCCGAACGCGCGCGCGAGCTTCACCGCACGCTCGGTCACCGGCGCGACGAGGCGGACATGTGCGGCGCGCTCGCGGCGCTCCACCAAGCGCGCGGCGAAGCACACCAAGCGCGCAGTCGATACGAAGAGGCGCTCGAGCTCTTGTCGAGCGGCGGCGATCTCGGCGTGCGTGCGGTCGTCCACACGAACTTGGGAACGCTCCATCAAGAGCTCGGCAACTTGGATCTCGCGCTCACGCATCACGAAGAGGCGCTCAAGCTGTGCGTCGCCGCGGGCGGGCGCCGGCTCGAAGGCGGCGTGCTCGGCAATCGCGCGAGCGTGCTCTTCGAAATGGGAAGGCTCGACGAAGCGCGCGATGGATTCGATCGCGCGGTGCGCGTGCTCCACGACGTCGGCGACATCGTCCACGAGGCGTACTTCCAAGCGCAGCTCGCCGCGGTGATCGCGACGCAAGGCGCCGTCGACGAAGCGACGAACCTCTTCGCGCGCGCGGAGAAACGCTTCGAGTCGAGCGGCCACACGAACGAAATGTGGAAGCTCGGGCTTCGCCTCCAGCAGTGCCACATCGATCTCGCGCGCGCGCAGAAGGCGGAAGCGGAAGGCGTCATCGAGATCGCGAGCAAGCTGCGCGACGAAGTGCGCGACGTCATCGGCACGCTCCCCGCCGAGACGACGGACGACGTACGCGTCGCGGCGCGCATGCTCTCGCGCGCGCTCGCCGCGCCGCCGAAACATCCCGAGCCGAAGCCGATCATCGGCGCGCTCACCGTCAGCGAGGACGCGTCGAACGTGTGGCTCCCGACGACCGCGCGCGTGTCGCTCGAGAAGAGAAAACCGGTGCGCCTCCTCCTGCTTCGTCTCATCGAAGAGCACGCGAAGCAGCCCGGACACCCGCTCACCGTCGACGATTTGCTCGCGGCGGGTTGGCCGGGCGAGCGCGTGATTCGCGACGCGGGTGCGAGCCGCGTGTACGTCGCGCTCGGCACGCTGCGCAAGCTCGGACTGCGCGACGTGATCCTCAGTCGCGACGGCGGTTACTTGCTCGACCCTGCGGTGAAGATCGTCATCGTCAACAACGTGTGACGAGATTCTCGACGCGCGTGCGGATCTCGTCGCGGATCGCGCGCACTGCTTCGATGGGTTGTCCCTTCGGATCATCGAGCGGCCAATCGAGGCGCAAAACACCCGGCACGACGGGACACGCTTCGCCGCAACCCATCGTGACGAGGATGTCCGCGCGCGCGGCGAGCTCGTCGGTCAGCTTCGTGGGTTTCGCGTTCGCGAGATCGATCCCGACTTCGCGCATCGCATCCACGACGACGGGGTGAACGCGCTCGCCGGGCTCCGTGCCCGCGGAGACCGCGTGCGCCTTCGATGGATCCGCGAGCGCGTTGAAGAAGGCCGCCGCGATCTGCGAACGACCCGCGTTGTGCACGCACGCGAAGATGACGGTCTTCACGGCGGCACCAACCATCGAAAGAAGACGGTCGCTGCGGCCGCACCCACGACTTGCGCAACGATGAAACCCGGCGCATCGCTCGGGCGAATGCCCGCGAACGTGTTCGTCGCCGTGCGCGCGAGCGTGACCGCGGGGTTCGCGAACGACGTCGACGACGTGAACCAATACGCCGCGGCGATGTACGCACCCACGGCGAACGGCGTCGACTTCGGCGTTCTCCGCGCGGTCCCGAAAATCACGGCGAGGAGCCCGAACGTCGCGACGCACTCGCTCACGAGCTGCGCCGCGCCCGCGCGAGCGTGCGTCGATGCGAAGACAATCGGCGCGCGAAACATCACGTGCGCGATCGCGACGCCGCCGAACGCGCCCGCGGTTTGCGCGACGACATACACGGGCACGTCGCGCCACGCGAGCGCGCCTTGCGAAGCCTCCGCGAGCGTCACGACCGGATTGAAGTGCGCCCGACACGGGACCGAACGTGAGGATCAACGCGACGAGCGCCGCGCCCGTCGCGATCGAGTTCGCGAGGAGCGCGATCGCGACGTTCCCGCCCGCGAGCGACTCGCCCATGATCCCCGACCCGACGACCACCGCGAGGAGCAGCGCCGTCCCGACCGCCTCCGCCGCCACGCGCCGCGGAAGATCAACCGCAGCAGCCGCCACTGGCCTTCTTTCCGTCGTCGTTCACCTTCGGCGCGCAACACCCGCTCGCGCCGTCCTTGTTCATCGCCGGCGCGTCGCCCTTCACGACGAACACTTCCCACGAGTTGCCGTCGGGATCCTCCACCCACACTTTGTCTTGAAGCGCGTAGCAGCACTCGGTGTTCGTTTCGGTGAGCGTCTTCAAGCCCGCCTCTTTGAAGCGCGTCCACGCGGCGGCGACGTCCTCGGTCGACTCGACTTGCACGCCGAAGTGGCTCGCGTTGACGCCCGTGCGCGGCGCCTCTTGCATCGTGAGGTTCAGCGACGGAGTCGCGAGATCGAACTTCGCGTAGCCGGGCCTGCGCTTGCTCGCGCTCACGCCGAATATTTTCTCGTAGAACGCGACCGACGCGTCGATGTTCGAGACGTTGAGCGAGACGTGCGGCTTGATGACGTTCATCGTGATGCTCCTTCTTTCTAACAACACTTCGTGGTCGCGCCTTTTCCGCGCTTGCAGCAGTCCTCCCAGATGAAATCCGTGAGCGTGTGCAGCGCGGCGTAGTCGGCGGTGTGGAATGCGAATTTTCCGTCGCGGCGCGTGGCGACGAGACCCGCGGCGACGAGGCGATCGAGGTGGTGGTTCAGCGTCGTCCACGGGATGTCGAGCTTCTCTTGGAGCTCGGTCGTCGTCGTCCCCTCGGCGCCGCCTTGCACGACGTACCGCAGAATCCCGAGGCGCGCGGGGTGCCCGAGCGCGCCGAGCTGCTCGGCGTGGCGATCCAACTTCGAGGACATGTCTATGTATCTAGATTTGTAGATTCGACTTGTCAAGTCGGTTTTTTGGTTATCATCCCGACCCCATGAAGACGCTCCTCCTATTCGGCGCGGCGATCGCGCTCTCGGCGTGCGACGAAAACAAATATGCGGCGATGCTCGACGCGGCGCCGTCCGCGTCGGCGACCGTCGCGGCCGTGCCGACGACCTCGGCCAGCGCGACGCCTCCGCCGCCCACGAAGAAGAAGGAGTGGAAGTGCACGGCGAACGCGAACGCGCCCGCGGTCGACTTCGGCGGCGACTCGGCGCTCGAGAAGGAAGTGCGCATCAAGCTCGCGAAGCCCGACGGCGTCCTCACGCCCGCGGACATCGCGAAGGTGAAGTCCGTGAACTTGAACAAACCGGAATACGGTCAGACCAACGAGCTCAATCCGTGCGTGTTCCCGCTCATGACGGGGCTCCACGACATCTTCGTCGGCGGCGGGGCGGGTCTCGGCGAGAGCGAGCTCGACGATCTCTCGGTACTCTCGAATCTTCCGTCGATGGTGACCGTCGTCGCCATCCACAACAAGTTCAAGAAGATGGACCAACTGAAGAAGCTCGTTCACCTCGATCGTCTCGATCTCTCGCACACGCAGATCGACAGCCTCGACGTCGTCGCGGCGATGGTCGATCTCACGGAGCTCTCTCTCGACGGCACCGCCGTCACCGACTTGAAGCCGCTCGCGGGTCTCACGAAGCTCACGAAGGTTTCGCTCGAGAGCACCGCTGTGAAGGACATCTCGCCACTGAAGAACGCGAAGAACCTGAAGATGCTCGACATCACCGGGACGCCCATCACGGATTACTCGATGCTGCAGCCCGCGCTCGGCCACGGCCTCAAAGTGAAGATGTAGCTTACTGTTTGAGGCAGACGCGGTTTCGGCCGCCGCGCTTCGCCGTGTAGAGCGCTTCGTCCGCGGCGGCGATGAGCTCGATGCCGTTCTGCGCTTGGATCTCGGGGAAGCCAGCGACGCCGATGCTGATCGTGACGGGGATCTCGCGCGTGTCGAAGACGGTGCGTCGTGCCGGCGACGCTCTCGCGAAGGCGCTCGGCCATCGCGCCTGCTTGGAGCAGCGCGATCCCGCGACAGATGACGCCGAACTCTTCGCCGCCGTATCGACCGAAGATGTCCTCGTTGCGCACGGTGCCTTGCGTGATCTTGCGCGAGCTTCGTGAGGACGTAGTCGCCGGCGACGTGACCGAACGTGTCGTTGACGCGCTTGAAGTGATCGACGTCGAACATCAAGAGCGAGAGCGGCGTGTCGTGGCGGCGCGCGTAGGAGACTTCCTGCTCGAGGCGATCGAGGAAATGTTTTTTGTTGAACGCCTTGGTGAGGTCGTCGCGGAGCGCGGCGTCGTACATCGCGCGCTGGAAATTTTCTTCGAGCTTGTCGTGGTAGGTGAACTTGAGGATCGTCGTCGAGCCGAGCTGGATCTTGTCGCCGTCGCGGAGCCCGCTCGTTTGCACCATGTTGCCGTTCACGAGCGTGCCGTTGGAGCTGCCGAGGTCCTCGATCCGGACGACCTTCTCTTCGACGGTGATGCGCGCGTGCCTGCGCGAGATGCCGTCGTCACCGAGACGGATGGTCGCCGCTGCGCCGCGCCCGATGACGCTCTCGCCGCCTTCGAGCCGGTACATCTCGCCGACGTTCGTCCCCTGAAGCACGATCAAATACGCGCGGTCGCGCGCGCCGCGGCCCATGAGCTCGCGCACGACGTCGCCCATCTTCGACACGTTCGTCTTTTCGCTGTCGTCGTCGTCGAACGGAGACATCCGATCCAATCATTTCAGATGCACGAGATCCGTCAAGTTCTCACGCCGTGAGGGAAAGCTTGTTCTTTGCGGCCTTCGCGATCTTGGATTTTCCGCCCTTTTTCACGACGTGTTCGAGCAAATCGTCGCCGAGCGTGTGGCCCTCTTCGGAGAAGTGGAAGCCCACATAGTAGAGATGGTCGAGCTCGAGCGCGCGGTCTTTACGAAGCGCGCCTGCGACGTCGAAGCCGCGCGTCGTCAGGTAGCGGAGCCGTGAGAGCGAGCCATCCGCGGCGCGCGTTTGCGGGCGGGTGTCGAGCGGCGATTTGCGAAGCTCGATGGATGCGAGCGTGTAGCGATCGTCGTCGGTCGCGTTCGGCGTGCGCAAGACGAGACCGAGAACGGTTGCGGCGCGATCGTCGTTCTTCGATCGTCGGAGGCGCTCCGCGAGCGCGCGCATCGCCTTGCCGACGAGCTCGCTGTCGGCCGCTTGCACCACCTCGAGCGGCGCTTCCCACCCTTTTGCGCCTTGCGACAAACGCTTCTCCGCGAGCGCGAGGAGCTCTTTGCGAAGCGCGGGCGAGATCGATTTCGCGATCGGCGTGAGGACCTTCTTCAAGAGCCACGCGCGATCGAGATCTTTCGTGTCGAGCATCGCGCGCGCGAGCGCGGGTGCGGCTTCTTCGCGGCCGGTGAGCGTCTCGGCGACGACCTCGGCGCGCGCGCGGTCTTGATTGACGAGCGCCTTCACGAGCGCCTTCGTGGCGCTCGCTTGGCTCGCGAGATACGCCGCGGCGAATCGAACGCGCTCGACGTCCTCGTGCGCGAGGAGCTTCTCGAAGCGCGGGAGCGTCGACGGCGGGAGCGTGAGCGTGCCGAGCGTGTGGAGCGCGGTGTGCGCGAGCGTGCGATCCTTCGACTCGGCGGCTTCGACGAGCGCCGCGACGACCTTCGCGTTCGGCTTACCACCCGCGATGCGAACCGCAGCGCGATGAGCGCTTCTTGCCTGCACGTTCGGCGGCTGCTTTTGCGTCGCGTCGCGTACGCGAGGAGCGTGGGCATCGCGCTGTCGTCTTCGAGGTAACCGAGGATCTTCAGCGCCGCCGACGATCGCTGCTGGGCGAGTCCTTGTTCTCTCTTCAGGATATTTTTCCGTCTCGGCGAGGTAGCTCTGCGCTCGCGTGCGCCCGCGCCCTTCACGTGCTGGCGCACCGCGATCGCGGCGGCTTTCGCGGCTTCGCCTTCGGCTCGTCGCGAGGCCGCTCGAAAGCGTGGAGAATGCATCTTTCCCGCCGACGTCCGCGAGGACCGCGTCGAGCGCGCGTCGCTGTCGGCCGTCGCTGCCTTCGCCATGCGCGCGCGGATCGCGCCGACGACCTCGTCGCCGCAGCTGCGAATCGCGCGCGGCCGCCGCGCGCCGCACGTCGTCGACGTTCGACGCGAGGAGCATCGGATCGCCTTGTGCACGCCTTCTTCGCGCCGCCACGTGCGTGAGCGCTTCGAGCGCATGGCGTTGCAAGAGCGGAACGCCGCTGTCGAGCAGCGAGACGAACCCGTCGACGGCGTGCGGGCCCTTCGCGCGGAGTTCGCCGAGCACGATGGCCGCGGCGATGCGCTTTTCGACGGACTCGTCTTTGAGGAGGCGAACGATCTTGTCGACTTCGGACATGCTTTCTCCGTCACGTCACTTTGGACATCTTGAGCACCTCGTCGAACTCGGTCTTCGTCACCGGCACGACGGAGATGCGGGATTTCTTCACGAGCGCCATCTTCGCGAGCTTCTTGTTCGCTTTGATCGCGGCGAGCGTCACGGGGTTCGCGAGCGGCTCGACCGGAGCGACGTCGACCGTGGACCAATCTTCGTCCTTCGGCGAGGTGGCGTCGCGGTACGCCGTGCGGACGATCTTGGCGATGCCGACGACCTCTTTGCCTTCGTTCGAGTGGTAATAGAGCGCGAGATCGCCCTTTTTCATCGCGCGAAGATTGTTGCGCGCCTCGAAGTTCCGGACGCCTTCCCACGAGGTCTTCCCGTCGCTGACGAGCTGCGAAAACGCGTACACGTGCGGCTCGCTCTTGATCAACCAGGTCGACATGGGGCATGCAGCATACAAGAAACCATCGTGACGCTGGAGCAGCACAAAACGCCGGGTACGCCGCGCTCGGATCGCCTCATGGCCGATCCCGACAAGGCGCTGCGCGCGCCCGAGCTTCCGCGGATCGCGCACGCGCACTTGCGCATCGTGCAGAAGAGCCTCGAGCCCGGGCTGTGGGATTCGGCGCTCAGGCTCGGTCAGCGCACGTTCGGGTGCAACTGGATCGAGATCTGTACGCGCAACATCCGTGATGTTTACGGGCGCGAGCGCCTCGGTACGCTGACGCGCGACAAGAGCTACATCGTCGTCTCGAATCACCGCAGCTTCTTCGACATGTACGTCATCACCGCGTACCTCGTGAAGCGCGGCCTCTCGCATCGGATTCTCTTTCCCGTTCGCTCGAATTTTTTCTACGACAGCGCGGCGGGCATCTTCGTCAACGGCGTGATGAGCTTCTTCGCGATGTACCCGCCGGTGTTTCGCGAGCGCGCGCTCGCGCACCTCAACGTCGCGAGCCTCGACGAAACGATTCGCCTGCTTCGCATGCGGCGGCGTTCTTCATCGGGCTTCACCCGGAAGGCACGCGCAACACGGGCGACCCGTACACGTTCTTGCCCGCGCGCAGCGGCGTCGGTCGAATCATCCACCAAGCGCACATGCCTGTGATTCCCGTCTTCATCAACGGCCTCGGCAACGACTTGAAGAAGCAAGTGCTCGGCAACTTCACGAACAAGGGCGACCGCGTGAACGTCGTCTTCGGCGAGCCGATGACGGCGAAGGACTTCGGCGGGCTCATGGAGCAGGCGCCGAGCCCGCGCGTCTTCAAGGCCGTGTCGGAGCGCGTGATGGAAGTCATCGCGAAGCTCGGTGAAGAAGAGCGCGCGATCCGCGCGCGCTGAACGCGTACGCAAACGGAGAGCGCGGTCGCGCGCGGCGCGTTTGGCGTGCCGTCGTTCTTCGTCGGCGACGAGCTCTTTTGGGGTCACGATCGGATGGCGTTCGTCGCGGAGGCGGCGCGCGCATAAGGGCGGAGTTACGCGGGGACGCGCGGGCGCTCGTCGACGCGCACCAAACCGAGACGGCGCCACCCGCAGCTCGCGAGCCACGTTCTCGGCGCGAAGACGACCGGCGCGTCGTCTCGGGGTCGACGTGCACGGCGAATCCGTCGAACCAGCGCGCAGACGAAAACGCATCGAGACCCGACGCGAGTCGCACACCGTGCTTCTTCGCGTTCATGAGGACATAGACGATCGCGTTGCGCACGGCGCGAGGCGAGGTGAGCTCGCGCGCGTGAAAGCGGTCGCCCCACACGGCGCCCCGCACATGTAGCGCGCGATTGACCGCGCGAGCGAGGCGAATCGCGAGGCCGCGGACGCCGCGCGAGAGGACATCGGCGTCGTGTGCCTCGATGATCAGGTGAACATGATCGTTCTGAACGGAGAACTGGACGACGCGAAACGCGTCTCCAACAGCGGGCGGCCTTCGGACCTCTGTGCATTGGCTTTCTCCGCGAGACTCCAACGCCAACATTTCGAGCAACGAAAGGAAGGATGACGGATCAAATCGATCGAGAACGTGAGTCAGCGATACTTCGGAAGGTGTCAGGGATGTCTCCGGACTGAAGTGTCAGGGATGTCTCCGGTTGCTCAACGTGGGTTAAATTAGGCGTTCCCGTGCGCACGAAGACTTCGCAAATCGGCGACGACGAGTTGGCTCGCGAGTGCGGTCAGAACGGCAGCTTGTGCTCGACCGTCACGCCCGCATCGCGCGCAGTGGCCGGCGTGACTGGCGTGCCCGCATCGCGCACGGCGGACGTCGCGACTGGCGCGACCGGTGCGCCCGCATCTGCGATGGGCGCAGCGGGCGCAGTCACGACCGGAGCGGGCTTGCCTTTGCGCAAATCGTAGAACGTGCTCGTCGCGTCGTCGATCGTGCCGAGCTCCCACACGGCGCCCGCGTTGCGCACGTTCTCGTCGCACACGATGCGCGATGCCGCGCCCTTCGGGTACGCGCGCACGCACGCGGTGGGCGCGCCGCGCAATCGGAAGTCTTGATACGAGACGTACGCGCGATATGTCTTTTGCGCCTCGGGCCTGAGCACGGCGTCTTGCACGGTGCCGACGACGTGCACCTCGCACCACGGCTTCGCGGCGGCGGGGCCGCAGTCGCTGCTGGGGTTTCCGTTCTCGGCGATGTGAAGCTCGACGCGGGGGACCATCGACACGTCGTCGGTGCGCTCGGTGCCCGCCCATTGGAGCGCGAGCGGCACGCCCACGTCGGGCGGCGGTGCTTCGATCGTCGCGGTCGTCATGCCGGTGCGCGCTTCGTCGCGGACTTCGAGATTGAAGACGTACGTTCCCCACGCGTCGATGAGCATCGTCATCCCGAGGCCCTGACTGCCGAGCGTGAACTTCGACGTGGAGCCGGGCGGCGCCGACGTGAGCTGCCATCCGCGATCGACGAGCGAGCCCGTGCGCGGCTTGCTCGCGCTCGCGTCGCAGTCGATCGTCTGACCGACGCTCACCGTGATCTTGCTCTGGCCCGGCGAGCCCGAGCCCGCGACGCGACACGACGCGACCGCATCGGGCGGCGGGCCGCATTCGTCCGCGCGCACGCGATCGTGATGCACGTGAATGTCGAACGGCGACGACTTGAACACGACGATGTCCATCGGCGGCGGTCCGGGCGGAGACGACGGGCAATTCGATCCGCCGAGCGTCTCGACGAGGTAGATGTGCACGCCGCTGTTCTCGACGACGATCTTCTTGATCTCGATCTTGCGCGCGCCATCGGTGGGCGCGGTCGCGACGAAGAGCATCTCTTTCTTGAAGTCGATCGATTGCGGCGGCGGCGGCGGGTCCGCGTCGTGGCGTGGGTCCTTCCACACTTGGAGCCAGTCGTTGAGATCGTGCACGGCGTAGAAGCCGGCCCTCTGCGCGGAGTAGCCGTCCGTCGGAACGTGGACGATGTCGATGTCCTCGCCGACGTCGGGGCGCGCGACGTCGTCGATCTTGCCGGTGTGCACGAAGATGCGGTTCTGCTCCGTGCAGAATGCAAGCATCGCGAAAGCGGCGAAAAACACGGCGCGGCGCATCGTCCGCCGCTTTACCACAAACTCAGTCGAGAGCGGCGTCCGATGGACCCGCGTCGCCGCCATCCGTTCCACCGTCCGTTCCAGCGTCTGGGGATGCGCACTCGACGAGATCGTCGACGTGAATCAGCGCGCCCGCGGTGGCTTGTCGCGCCGTGAACGCGATGCCCACCGAAATGCCGTCGCACACCGTGTTCGGATCGTTCGTGCCGTCCGAGAGGATGTCGAGGTTGCCATGGAGGAAGCCCTGCATGAGCGGGTAGTTCTGATCGGTCTGGCAAAACCCGATGAGACGAAAGCCTTGGAGGATGTCGGTCTCGCGCGAGCGGCCCGCGATCGTTCCGTCGGTCACGCTCCATGTTCCGTCTTGGGCCTTCGTCACTTTGCCGACGACGATCGCTTGCGTGAACTTCAGCGGGAACGCGGTGGCGACGTCGGCCTTGCGGCCCGCGATGGTCGGGAACCAGAAGAGCGTGTCGGCGGGGAGCTGCGCGACGATGTATCCGTCGTGCACATACGCGTTCGGATCGGCGAGGACCGCGTCGGGGAGGTTGGGTCCTCCCGCGTCGCCGTTCACGCCGACGTCGCGCACGAGCCAAGGCATGTCCGCGGTGAAGCACGGATGCACGCGCCAGTTCGGATCCGTGCAGCTCCATGGGAGCACCGTCTCGAGGCCGGGCGACGGATAAAAATCGAGACGCACCGAGTCGTCGTTCGCGCCGCCGTTGTAGTTCGAGATGCGAATGACGAAGTTGTACGCGCCCGTGCAGAGCGCGCAGTTGAAGGCGTCGTCGTTCAATCCGTATTTGCCGCCGACCTCGGGGATCGACGCGGCTTGGACTTCGAGACGGCCGAACGTGTTGTCGCGGCAGTAGTTGCCGTCGTACGCGATCGCCGAGAGCGTGGGCTTGCACGAGGGCGTCGGGTTGTCTTGCAGGCACGTCGGCGAGTTCGTGCAGACGCCGTCGATGTCGAGACCGAGATCCTGCCACGCGCTCGCGTCGGGTTGGAAGCTCGGATCTTGCGAGCCGAGACGCATCGTGCCGACGGCGAGATAAATCGGCGGCAGCGTGGACGTGTCGCCGGCATCGGGACGATCCGAAGGCTTCGGCATGCCCGCGGAGAAGCACGTCTGGCCTCCGGCATCGTAGGCGTCAGACCACCAGCCGACGCCGCTGCCCGCTTCGATCGACGAGACCTGCGAGGGATCGTAAACCGTGCAGTATGCAACGAACGACGCAGCGCTCGCCACGAGCGCGGCGGCGCCTACGCTCCAAAGCAAGTCACGACGCACGAACGAAGTTTACACCATTGCTCACGGGTTGGTCGCGCCGAAGCTGCTCGCGCCGACGGCCCAATCGGCCAAGGCGTTCGTGTCCGCGTTGGCTTTTCGCGCGACGCTGTTTCCCGTCGGCGTGGAGCCACAACCCGTCCACACGACGGACACCGTCTCGGCGAGCGCGTTCGTGTTGCACGGATTTCCGCTGCAGTCAGCCGGGAGCCACACGCCGAGACCTTGGAGCGTCATCACGTCGCCGGAGAAGGCACCCGGTGGAGTCGACGTGTAGAACGGCGCGGCGTCTTGGATCGCTCCACTGTTCGGCGCGCGCACGATGAGCACGCGACCCGAGTACGTGATGCCCGTCCCGCCGCCCTTCACGTCCCACGCGCTCCCGTAACACGTCGCGTCCGTGCAATCGCTCTGGGTCGTCGCCTCCGATGTGGCCGTCGTCGCTCCGAGGTGAACGACGATGACATCGCCTTGCGTCACCGCGATGATCGGCAGCGTCGCAAGCGTGACCTTGTTCGCGATGTCTTGCTCGAGCGTGATGCCGTTGATGTTGCCCGACGTGAGCGCGAGGAGCTCCACGAGATCGAGGCTGCTCCCGATGTTCGGGTTGATCTCGTTGAGCTGCAGCGTGGCGACGGTGTTGAAGCTCGTGAACATCGCGTGATTCGCGTTCGCGTCGATGCCTTTCGCGAGCATGTCTTCTAGGCTCGACGCGACGGTGACCGTGTACGTCGTGTTCGACGATTGCGACGATGTCGTCACGGTGACTTGCGACGACGCCGTCAGCGACGCCGCGCTCGCGACAAGACCGTTGTCGAACGTGAACTGCGAGCCGTCCAACGCGAGCGACGCGCCATCGATGTCGCGATCGAACGCGACGACGATCGCGGTGGTCGACGTCGCGACCGCGGTTTTCACCTTCGGCGCATTGCACGCGAGGTTCGTGAAATCGGCTGAAATCCAGCCCGACGGCTGCGCGACGCCGCCGAAGCGATCCATGATCCCGACGAGCGTCACCGTGCAGTCTTTGTCGATGCCGATGCTCGTCTTCGACGTTTGCGGAAGCCTGAGGCGCAAGTTGAGCGACGCGTTGCCCTTGAGCGCGGCGGTCTCGACTTGTGCTTGAACGAACCCTGTGCCGACGGTTTGGAAGCTCGACTTGATGGTGCCGGCGAGCGTGACGTACTCGCTCTCGTAGCCATCGACGTTCGACACGAGGTCGCTCGCGTTCGACACGTCTTGAAGAAGCGGAGCGAGCGAGACGCCCTGCGCGCTGCGCGTGAAGCTCGTGATCACGGTCGCCTCGTGAAGGCTGGACACGACTTGCGCGCCCGTCACGACGAACGACACTTGGTCGCCCGGCGCGGGAGCGGGCGAGAGCGTTTGCGGATCGACCGCGACGAAAATCGCCGGACCCGTGAGCTCCGCTTGGACGAAGAACCCCGCGGGATCATTTCCGACGAGCGCCTTCGTGTACGTGACGATCGCATCGTCGATCGGGAGGCTCGCGATGCCGCCGTCCGTCGTCGCGCCTGCTGCGATGCGAACGGCTTGAATCTCGATCGACGTGGGGTTCGTGAGCACGGGCGCATCGGAGGCGTCGCCCGCGTCGCTCGCATCGCTCGCATCGCTCGCGTCGCTCGCGTCGCTGGATGCATCGGTCGCCGCGACGTCGCCCGTCGTGTCGGTCGTCGCGTCGATCGCCTGGGAATCCGGGCCCGAATCGTTCGAAGCGTTGTCGTCTCCGCCGCAACCAAGGAGGATGGCGAGGGCAAGCGCGGCGAGACGTTTCATTCGGGCCGCGATAGAACAGAATGCCCCAGGCGTCATCCCCATTCATGTTTCATCCCGAAGGTCCCACGCTTCTCGAGCTCGCGCGGCAAGCGATGTCGTCGACCGAGCACGGTTACGATCTCATCGCGCCGAAGTTCGATCGCACGCCATTTCGCACGCCCGACCCGATCGCGCGAGAGATCGCGCGGCGAATCGGGCGCGTCGAGAGCGCCATCGACGTCTGCTGCGGGACGGGCGTGGCGATGGCGCAACTGTGTGCAGTATGCACGCATCGCGTCGTCGGGGTCGATACGAGCGCGGGGATGCTCGATGTGGCGCGCGCGCGGCTCGCTGAAGAGCCCCGAGCCGACTTCGTTCGCGCGGACGCGCTCGACTTGCCGTTTCAAGATGCGTTCGATGCGGCGGTGTGCGTCGGCGCGTTCGGTCACATCGAAGCGCGCGACGAGCCGCGCTTCGTCGCGTCGATTTTCCGCGCGCTGAAACCGGGCGGGCGATTCGTGTTCGCGACGAGCGAGCTTCCGGCGTGGACCTCGCCGTGGCGCATCGCAGCCGAGGCGTTCAACGCGGTGATGCGCGTGCGCAACGCGGTGTGGTCGCCGCCGTTCGTGATGTACTACCTGACGTTCTTGTGGCCCGACGTGCGCGGGCGATTGCTCGCCGCGGGTTTCTCCGACGTGGAGGTCGCGCGCTCCGTGTTCCCCGCGCCGTACGAGCGCGTGCTCCTCGTCACCGCGCGCAAGTAGCTACGGCGGGGGCAAGCACGAGATGAAGAAGCCTGCGCCGGAGTCGTCGACGTCGCAGCTGCACAAGCCCGACGCGTAGTATTGCATCAAGCACTCGCACGTCGGCTTCGGAAAGCATCCGATGGGCATCGGAACGCAGCCGTTGCCCGCGTCGTTCGGTGGGCAGTCGAGTGGGCCGGCGTCGGCGCCCGCGTCATCGACCAAGGATTTGACGCCGCCACCGCCGAGTCCCGAAGCGCAGAGATCGAGCGTGCCGTCGCAGATGCACGCGCCGCATGTGAAAGGGCCACCGCCGTTGTATTTCGGTCCGTCGGGGCCCGCGTCGGCGGAGGCTTCGACGGGGAGCGTGTTGTCGAAGGGCGCGTCGCTGGGAAGCGCGATGTCGTCGCTCGGAAATGGAATCGGCGCGCTGCCGCACGCGGCTGCGATGAGCGCGAGCGCGAAGGGAGCGAACCGGGCGAGCTTCATGGGCGCGGTGGACATGTGAAGACGAAGCCGTTGCCATCCGGGATGACGCTGCACGCGCAACCCGTGTGCAGCACCTGCTCGATGCAATCGCACGTGGGCTTCGGCAAGCACGAGAGCGGAATCGGAAAGCACGCGCTGAGCCCCGCGTCCGGTGGACATGCGGGCTCTGCATCCGCGGCGTCCACATCTACACTCGCGTCGCCCGCTTCGTCCGCGTCGGCGTCGTCGCCGGCGTCGAGAACGGGCGCTTTCGGCGGTGCGCCACCGCCGCCACCAGCGATGCAAATGTTTTGCGTGCCGTCGCAGACGCATCCGAAACAATCGAACGGGCCGCCGCCGTTGTATGGAGGACCGGTGTCGGGTTTCACGAAGACGTCGAACGGAGACGCTTCGGTTGGGACGGTGAAGTCGACGAAGCTCGCGTCCGGCGGGAGAGCGATGTCGTCGCTGAAGTTGTTTCCGCACGCCATCGCGAACGCGACGCCGAGCACGCTCGCGATCGCAACAGCGCGCTTCACTTGAGCTCCCTCAACACGCGCGCGCGAAACGCGTCCACGTCCGTCAGCGCGATTTCGTCCTTCTCGAGATCGAGATGGATCCCCGGGTAAACCGCCGCCACCATGTGCACAGTGTACGGCGCGGCGCCCATCTGCGCTTCCACTTCTCGCGCGACGCGCGACCACGGGAGCTTGAGGACGCCGTCTTCGCCGCGCTCTCCCCACGCGAGCATGTGCATCAAGAGTTGGTTCGCGAGGCGCGACGCGGTGGGTCCTCCGCTCAGCGTGACGCGTTTCGTGGTGTAGAGATCGCGGAAGCGCTCGGCGATCGTTTGAAGGAGCCGCGCCATCCACGGCTTCATGAGCCCGAGCTCTTGTTGCATCACCGTGCCCGTCACGACGAGCGCGGTGGTGTCCGCCGTCGCGACGACGGTCGCCGTGCGCGCGCTCTCGGTGAGCACCGCCATCTCGCCGAAGACCTCACCGGGCCCGAGCGTCTTCAACACTTGCTCGACGCCGCTTATCGTCTTGCGCACCTCGCACTGCCCCGACGCGATGATGTACGCGGCGTTGCCCGAGTCGCCTTCGCGCATGATCACGGTGCCCTTCGGGAACGTGGTCTGCGGGAACTCGGCGCCTCCGCGCATGAAGCGCAAGAGGTCGGCCTTGAGCGCGTCGGTTCCCGCGTAGCGATCGCTTCGATGGCGCGCCATCGCTTTGAGCACGATGCGTTCGAGCTCGGGGGAAATGCGGCCTTCGCCGACGAGCGCGCTCGGCGGGACGAGCTCCACTTTGCGCGCGAGCGCGAGCGTCTCGTCGTAGCTCGGCGCGCGATACGGGGGCCTCCCGCACAGAATGTCGTAGAGGACGGCGCCGACGGAGAAGACGTCGCTCTTCGCATCGAGGAGAACGCGATTGCCTTCGGCCTGCTCGGGCGACATGTAGCTCGCGGTGCCGAGCACTGCATCACCCGTGTTGTTGCTCGGGCTCGATTGCGGCGCGTCGTCGTCGAGGTTTCGCGGCGGCACGTACGACGCGCGATCGGGCTGCGTTCCGCGGACGCGCGCGATTCCCCAATCCATCAAGTAGACCTCGCCGAAGTCGCCCATCATGACGTTGGCGGGTTTGATGTCGCAGTGGACGACGCCGCGGCTATGCGCGAACGCGAGCGCGTCGCACATCTTCACGACGACATCGAGTAAGTTGAAGAGCACGTTCGGCTCGGTGACGCCGTTCGGGTGTTGGCGAATGATGTCGCGCAACGTATGCCCCGAGACGAGCTTCATCGTGAAGTAGAGCGCGCCCTCGCGCTCGCCGACGTCGTAGACCGGGACGATGTTCGGGTGATCGAGCAAGCCCGTCGTGCGCGCCTCGCGCAGGAAGAGGCGCAGCATGCGATCGTCGGTGCGAAGCATCGAGTGCATCGTCTTCATCGCCATGCGACGGCCGATCGCGCGATCGACGACGAGGTGCACCGCGCCCATGCCGCCGCTCGCGACGAGCCCGAGCTCCTCGAGCCGCTCCGACGAAGGCTTGCGCATCTCCGTGACGACGTGATCGACGTCGTCGACGGGCTCGATCATCGACGTGTCGGTGTTGGTGAGATCGGGAGGCCCCGGCGGCTCGCTGCGCTTCTTGACGTGAAGAACGGTGCGCTCGGATTCCGAATCGGGGCCGTTGTCGCTCACGGCGTCACGCGTCCAACGGCTTGGTCTGCGTGACCTCGCAGCTCTTCTCGTAGAACGCGCGCGCGAGGCTCGCGTCGCGCGCGCGCGGGCTCGCTGCGCTCTTGCGCATGTCGGAGAAATACGCGCCGGTCGTCTCGGCGAGCGACGGATCCGTCGCGACCATCACGCTCGTGCGCGCACCACTCTCGAGGCTCGCGCCGCCGCCACCGAAGCCGCTGCGGAGGAGCTTCGTCGCGATCACGCCGGGATGAAGGGCGTTCGACGTGATGTGTGTATTGTGCAAGCGTCGCGCGAGCTCGTTCGAGAAGAGGACGTTCATCATCTTCGACGAGGCGTACGCGGCGTACCCGCTGAAGCCGTGCGCGAACGTGAAGTCTTCGAGATCGACCTCGCCGCCGCCGTGCACGCCGGACGAGACATGAACGACGCGACCTTGGTCGCTCGCGCGGAGCGCATCGATGAGCGCGTGTGTGAGGACGAAGTGGGCGAAGTGGTTGACCGCGAGCGTGAGCTCGAAGCCGTCCTTCGTGACGACGCGGTCGTTCGCGAAGATGCCCGCGTTGTTCACGAGCACGTCGACGCGCGTGTGCTTCTTCGCGATGGCTTCGCCCATCGCGCGCGCCTCCTTCATGCTCGAAAAATCCGCGACGCACGTGCCGACTGCGTCGCTCTTCGCTGCTTTCGAAATCGCCGCAGCGGACTCCGCGGCGCGCGCCTCGGATCGCCCGTGCACGACGACGAAGAGCCCCTTCTTGAGGAGCTCGACTGCGGTTTGTTTCCCGATTCCTTCCGATGCGCCCGTGACGACTGCGACGGCCGTCACTCGAACGAAACCTCGATGTCCCCGGGTGCGGCCTTCTCGAGCCGCGGTGGGATCGCCTTGAAGAGCGCGACGATCTCGTCTTCCCACTTCCGTGCCCCAGCAGCCTTCGCGAGATCCTTGGCGATGCCGTCCAGCTCGGCCCGATGTTCGGATCCGAACTCAAACTCCTTCGCGAGGCGATCCACGAGCGCCTTCTCTTTGTCGTCGATGTTGTCGTCGGCGCCCATCATCCAGACGGCCGCGACGTACGCGAACGCCTTGTCGCGTCCCGAGAGGCCTTCGAACAAAATTTCGTCGAACGGGAGCGCCTTCGCGAGCGACTCGTCGAGCTTCGAGCGGAATTCTTTACTCAAGTTGAGCACTTCGGCGGCGCCGCGAACGCCGGCCTTTTCTTTGTCATCGAGGTGGCCGTCGGCCCAAGCCATTGCGATGAGGAGACGAAGGGTTTCCGTGCAGGCGAGGGCGCTGATCGTGAGTCGTCGCATCCCCCCGTTTTACGCGGGCTTCAGGATGGGGACAAGACCGACCCGGCGCGTTTGCTACCAAACAGCACCGGCCACAACGTCGCGCCGGCGTTTCCGCCCGGACCGTCGTCGTTGTCGTCGTCGTCTTTGCCCGTGATCCGGTCCCAAACGGAGCGCTTCGCCTTCTCGCTCACGTCGAGAACCCAACCAAACGAGTCGTTTGCCTTGCGCATGACGGCGCGCTGCATACCACGAATCGGGCCCTTCCGGCCAACTTACTCGTCGAACACGGGCAGAAAGTCGTAAAGCAGGCGCGGCATGACCTCGCCGAACGCGGCGCGCAGTGCGTGACACCCGTTCTCGAAAACGAGCTCACATGCGTCGCTACCAAACGCATTCGCTACGTCCCAATCGAGCTCCTCTTCGATCGTGAACGCATCGAGCCACACCTCGTGCCCTTCGTCCGTCGGCGACACAGTGCGCCCCCTGCGCGTGCGTCGACCGCGAGACACGAGCCCGAGTCGCTCCATCGTCGAAAGCATCTCGCTCAGTGTCGACTTCACGACGCCGAGCGCCGCACGCATCGCCTTTTGGGACATCGAGCCGTGCAGCTCGAGAAGGTGCAGCACATCGAGCCGCGCCGGCGTGAGCACACGACGCGTCCGTTTCGGCAGAATCGTACACGCGCGCAAAGCCCGGCGTGCACCTGCCCAACTACACCAATGAGCCCGCTTCAATGCCCAGAGCACCCTCAACATCGCAACCTCCACACGCACCGATCGCACCGGTCGTGCCAAGCAATTCTGCCGAGAAAGTTCGGATCCGAACTTCGGCTTGGCTGGCATGGGCCGGGCACGCGGCCAAGTCGTGGGCGGGTTACGCGACGACGGGGAGGCGGATGACGAAGGTCGTGCCTTTGCCGCTTTCGGTGCGGAGGCTGGTTTCGCCGTGGTGGACGTCGACGATGCGTTTCACGACGGTGAGGCCGAGGCCGGTGCCTGATGGGCGCGTCGTGAAGAACGGTTCGAAGACGCGCGCTTGGTGCTCGCTTGCGATGCCGGGGCCGTCGTCGGCGATCTCGATGCGCAGAGCGCTCTCTTCTTGCCGCATGCGCAGCTTGATGGTGCCGCCGCGTCCGCCGAGTGCTTGCACCGCGTTGAGCGCGACGTTGAGAATGGCTTGCCGGAGGAGGCGACTGTCGATCGGCACGGCGGGCAAGTCCGCGGCGACGTCGCGTTCGAGCGTCACGGGGCCGGCGGCGTCGTGCGTCGCCGCGTCGAGCGCTTCGATCACGATCGACTCGATGCGCTCCGGTCGCAGTGCAGCGCTCACGGGTCGCGCGAAGTCGAGCAGGTCGCCGACGATCTCGTTCATGCGCGTGGCTTCTTCTTGCAGGATTGCGATGAGCGTCGCGAGGTGCTCGTCCGACTGGTTCTGCGCTTGGCGGCGAATCGCGCCGATGGCATTGAACACCGCGCCGAGCGGATTTCGGATTTCGTGCGCGACGATCGCCGCGAGCTCGCCGAGCGCGGCGAGCCTCTCGCGCTGAACGAGCTGCTCCTGCGTGCGCGCGAGATCGCCGTAGCTCTTTCGCAGGTCGTCGAGCAGCTCTTTCGCGCGGACGGCGGCGGCGAACTGCGCGCCGGCTGCTTGGAGCACTTCGACGTGCGACGGGAGCATGTCCGCCGCGCGCGCATACGACGTGTTCATCACGCCGATGATGCGCGCGGCGGCGATGAGCGGGACGGACACCGCGACTTCGAATCGAAGCGACGCCACGAGCGCCTGCGTCTCGGGCGGGAGCGCGTCGAATCGCCACGTGAACGCTTTTCCGGTCGCGCGGATCCGCTGGAAGACACCCGGCCCAGGACTCGGGATGTGCGCGACGCTGTCGACGATGTCGTCGGGGAGCCCCGTGTGGTGCGCGAGGATCGCGTTGCTCGAAGCGTCGAAGAGATAGATCGTGAGCCAGCGCGTCTTCAGCAATCGCAGGACGCTCGCCGCCGTGACTTGAAAGAGCGTCGAGAGCTCGCTTCCGCTGCCTGCGACGGCGCCGATTTCGTTGAGCGCGGCGAGCTCGTCGTTTCGCGCGGAGAGATCCGCGATGACGCGCGCCGCGTCGAGCGCGGCCGAGACCTGAATGCGGAGCAGACCGAAGCTCGCGATGTCTTCTTCGAGCAGCCAGTCGGCCATGACGAAGAGGAGCTGCCAAGGTTTCTGCTGCACGTCGATGCGGAGGATGATCGCGCGGCCAAGCCCGGTCTCGCGGGCGACAGTGCGCGCGATGGACGCGGCCCCGTCGTTCGCTGCGCCGAAGAACTGCGCCGCGGCGAGCGGCAGGTCGTCGACGAATTGGCTGCCCTCGCGCCACGCGGCGAGCGCGGCCTCGCCCCACGGTCCGCGCGTCCCGCGCACGGTGATGTGGGCCTCGCGCTCGAGCCGCTCCGCGGAGAGACTCGGCGCGCCGAGGTCGATGACGGTGAGCCCCCCGTCGTCCGTCGAGACGCGACCCCACGCCACGCCGAGCGCGACGAGACCCTCCGCGAGCGTCGCGAAGACGTCCGCCTCGGTGTGCTTGCTCTGCACGGCCGCGCCGAGGCCCGCGAGCTCGCGCAAGTTCGCGCGTCGCCGCGCGAGGTGCGTGCGATCCGCGAGCTCGAACTGCACGTCGCCCGACGGCTCCGTCGCGACGTACACCTCGGCTTGCCGCGACGAGCCGTCTTTTCGGATCAGCTCGAGCTCGTACGAGTCGGGAACGGACTCGCCGCGAACGCGCCGCTCGTGGCGCTCTTGAACGCGCTCGCGGTCGCGCGATGCGACGTGCGACAAGAAGGGCGTGCCTTCGATCTCTGCCCGCGTGTACCCGAGATACGACGCGAGTCGCGCATTCGCATGGACGATGCGCCCGTCGCGGATTACGCCGAGGGGCAGAACTCCGCGCTCTTCCATCCCAACCCCACACTTAGCATGATCCGTGCGCTCTCCCGACCGCATCCGTCACGTCACGGAACCCCCACGTTGACGCGGGTCGACGTCGCCATCTTCGAGCTCGAGTATTTCACGCACTGCCTGATGTGTGCATTCTGCAAGGATGCGTGCTGCGACCATGGCGTCGACGTCGACGTGGTCACGGTCGAGCGAATCCTCGCGCACGCGTCCGAGCTCGAGCGCACGACGGGCATCGCGCGGTCCGAGTGGTTCGAGGACCGCTTCGAGGACGACCCCGAGCACCCCGGCGGACGCTTCACGCGGACGCGCGTTTTGGCTGGGAAATGCGTCTTTCACAGACGCGATGCGCGCGGCTGCGCGCTCCACGCGTGGGCGCTCGGAGCGGGTGTCGACTATCACGAGGTGAAGCCGATGGTGAGCGCGCTCTTCCCGCTCACGTTCGACGACGGGCTGCTCCACGCGTCGACCGAAGCGCGAGACGGCTCGCTCGTGTGCTCCGGACGAGGGCCGACGCTCTACCGCGGCGTGCGTGACGAGCTCGCGTACTACTTCGGCGCGGAGCTCGTCCGAGAGCTCGACGCCGTCGAGCGCGATCACGTCACGAGCGCGTGAAGCGATTTCTGATCGCCTGTCTCGAACGCGCGCTCGGCGCGCAGGCTCACGGCGTCGCGGTTGATCGTCGCGATGGCGCGGATCACGTCGCCAGCGAAGTACGCGATCGTCGCGTCGCGGTCGGCGAGCGATCCCGCGAAGACGACGCGGTCGAATTTCTCCGCGTGGCCGACGTACGCGATCGACACGTCGTGATGCACGCTCCAAAAAAATGGAACGTCGCGCATCTCGAACGAGCGCCCGACGAGCGCGAGCGCGACCGCGCGACCATGACGCTCGGCCGTCGAGAAGTGCTCGATGCGCACGCGCTCGCCTTCGTACGGAAAGCGCGCGACGTCTCCGATGGCGTAAATGTGCGGGTTCGACGTCTGGAAGCGCGCATCGACGACGACGCCGCGATCGATCTCGAGACCCGCGGCTTGCGCGAGCTCCAGCCGCGGACGCACGCCGACGCCCATCACGACGAGGTCCGCGGCGAGCTCGCGACCATCGTCGAGCGTGACGGACGACGCTCCGATCTTCGTCGGCTTGCGACCGAGCTCGAAGCGCTCGCCCTTGTCCTCGTGAATTTTCCGGACGAAGAGGCCGACGTCGTCGCCGAGAACGCGCGCGAGCGGAACGTTTTCGGGCCCCACGATGGTCACGTCGAGACCGCGCGAGCGAAGTGACGCCGCGGCTTCGAGGCCGATGAAGCTCGCGCCGATGACGACCGCGCGCTTCGCGTTCTTGCTGGCCTCGATGATCGCGCGGCTGTCTGCGAGCGTGCGGAGCACGTGGACGTGCGGCGAATTCGCGCCGTCGATCGGCAGGCGAATCGGCTCCGCGCCCGTCGCGAGGACGAGCGCGCCGTACGCGAGCGTCTTTCCGTTCGCGAGCGTCACCTTGCGCGCGGATGCGTCGATCGATTTCACTTCATCGCGCGGACGAAAATCGATCCCCTGCTCGGCGTAGAAATCGGCGCCGCGAAGCGGCATCCACTCTTCGGGCGCGTTGCCCGCGAGGTAATCCTTCGACAAGTTCGGACGATCGATCGGACCTGGGTCCTCCGCGCCGAGGAGCACGATCTCTTTCGCGTAGCTCTCGCGGCGAAGCGTCTCCGCGCACACGGCGCCGGCGGGACCCGCGCCGATGATGACGACCGAGTCGGGCGCGACGCCGGGATCGGTCGGACGACGCTTCGTGAGCGCGCCCTCTGGGAGAAGCCCCGTCACGCGCACGCGCGACCCTTCCTGCTGCACCTCGAAGCACGCAACCGGATTCAGCGCGGGACCTCCGAGCACCGCGCCGCTCTTCGAAATCGAAGCACGCGTGATGGAGCGGACATCGCACCGTGTTGCCGACGACGAGCCCCTGCGCGAGGGCGCCGCCGTAATGCGTGCAGTTTGCACCTATCGCGTGAACGTCGTGGCCCGTGCGCACGAGGATCGCGGCGTCGCCTCCGACGTGCCCGAGCAGCGGCTGGCCCTCGCGAAGCGAGTCGAGCTCCACGCCTCGAGTGAAATCCGGTCCTTCGAGCTTCTGCTCCGTGCTGCCCATGCGTCGACATTAACCCCATGTTCCAAAAAGGAACATGCGCATCGAGCGACACATGACCTCGCGTCGCGGCGAGGAGCGTGGCACAGAGCACGCTAGGGAGGGCACCCGTGAAGCTCGCACGCAGAATCATTCTCCTCATGCTCGCCACATTTCTCGGCGTGCTCGCGACGCTCGGCTACTTCGAGTCGCGCCGCGCGGTGCGCGACTATCGCGAGCTCGTCGCATCGGAGCTCGCGATCACGGGTCGTGCGTTGCGCGCGCCGCTGCTCGAGGTGCTCGACGTCGAAGGCGACGCGCGCGCGCTCAAGCTGCTCGAGATCGCCGACGCGGACATCACGCACATGGAGATCCACTGGTCGTCGCGCGAGACGCCGTCGCGCCACATCGGCGCCGTCGAACAAGCGAAGCTCGCGCGTGGCGAAGAGGTCACGCTCGAAGAAGAGGCGGGAGGCGGCCGGCTCTTCGTCTACGTTCCGGTCGGCACGCGCGGCGCGATCGAGCTCTCGCAGCCGCTCACCGAAGAACACGCCGTCGTGCTCGGCATCGTGAAGGAACGATTCGTCGTCGCCATCATCGCGGTCCTGTGCGCTGCGCTCCTGACGATCGTCGCGGGCGTTCGCATCGTCGGCGAGCCCATGCGCAAGCTCGCGGATCACGCGCGCCGCATCGGTCACGGCGATCTCACGCACCGCTTGTCGCTCGACAGCCACGACGAGATCGGACAGCTCGCAATCGAGATGAACGGCATGGCCGACCGTCTCGCCGAAGCGCAGAGACGCGTCACCGCCGAGACCGACGCGAAGCTCGAGGCGATGGAACAACTCCGGCACGCGGATCGATTGCGCACGGTGGGCACGCTCGCGTCCGGAATGGCGCACGAGCTCGGCACGCCGCTCAGCGTGATCGGCGGTCGCGCGAAGATGATCGCGCAAGATTCGGCCACGCCCGCGCAAAGCGTGCAGTTTGCAAACGTCATCTCGGGCCAGGTCGACCGCATGACCAAGATCATGCGAGGCCTCCTCGATTTCGCGCGGCGCACGCCGACCGCGAAGGCGCGCATCGACGTGCGCGACATCGCGCGCCGCAGCCTCGAGCTCCTCGGTCCGCTCGCGAAGAAACAATCCGTGAAGCTCACGCTCGCGGACGACGCCGAAGAAGCGGTTGCCAACGTCGATGCGCAGCAAGTCGAGCAAGCAATCGCGAACCTCGTCGTCAACGGCATTCAAGCGATGACGACCGGCGAGGTGGTCACCGACGTGCGCACCGTCGATGCGGTGCCGCCCGGAGAGAAAAGCGAGCACCGCTTCGTCCGCGTTTCGGTGCGCGACGCGGGGCGCGGCATGGCGAAAGAAGAGCAAGCCCACGTCTTCGAGCCGTTCTTCACGACGAAGGACGTGGGCGTCGGCACGGGCCTCGGTTTGTCCGTGACGTACGGGATCGTGCACGAGCACGGCGGCTTCGTCGACATGACGAGCGAGGTCGGCGTCGGCAGCTGCTTTTTCCTCTACTTTCCGGCATGACGATGGACGTGACGCGCGTGCTCGTGGTCGACGACGAAGAAGAGATGGGCCGCATGCTCGTCGACGCGATCGAGCGCGCAGGTCATCGCGCGACGTGGCACACGTCGGCGGACGAGGCGTTCGCGATCGTGATGGCCGGCGACGCCGACGTCGTCATCACCGATCTTCGCATGCGCGGCATGAACGGCCTCGAGCTGTGTCAGCGCATCGTCGAGAACCGGCCGGACATTCCCGTGATCGCGATGACTGCGTTCGGCACGCTCGACACGGCGATCTCGACGCTCCGCGCGGGTGCGTGCGATTTCCTGATGAAGCCGTTCGACCAGGACGACATCGTGATCGCCGTCGAGCGCGCGATGCACCAAAGGCGCCTGAGCGAAGAAGTGAAGCGCCTGCGCGGCGAGACGGGCATCGACTCGAAGAGCGGGCTGCTCCTCGGCGAGAGCATGGCGATGGTCGCGGTGACGAAGATGATCGCGCGCATCGCCGACAGCGAGACGACGACGCTCATCACCGGCGAGACGGGCACGGGAAAGGAGCTCGTCGCGCGCGCGATCCACGAGCGCGGAAAACGCAGCGCGGGTCCGTTCGTCGCGATCAATTGCGGCGCGATGCCCGAGCAGCTCCTCGAGAGCGAGCTCTTCGGTCACGCGAAGGGCGCCTTCACGGACGCGAAAGAGAAACGCACCGGCCTCTTCGTGCAAGCGAGCGGCGGCACGCTCTTCCTCGACGAAGTCGGCGAGATGCCCGCGGCGATGCAAGTGAAGCTGCTGCGCGCGCTCGAGACGCGCACCGTACGGCCCGTCGGATCGAACGCGGAAACGCCGTTCGACGCGCGCATCGTCGCCGCCACGAACCGCGATCTCGAGACCGCGGTGGAAGAGCGAACGTTTCGCGAAGATCTGCTCTACCGACTCAACGTGATCCAAATCGAGCTGCCGCCGCTGCGCGCGCGCGGGAGCGACGTGCTGCTCCTCGCGCAGCGATTCCTCGAGCGGTTCGCCGCGCGCGCGCACAAGGACGTGCGCGGGCTCTCCGCCGTCGTCGCCGAGAAGCTCCTCGCGTATGCGTGGCCCGGAAATGTGCGCGAGCTGCAGAACTCGATGGAGCGCGCCGTCGCGCTCGCCCAGCACGAAGAAATCGTCGCCGATGATCTGCCCGAAAAAATTCGCGACTACCGCCGCTCGCACGTGCTGGTCGCGGGCGACGATCCCGGCGAGCTCGTGTCGATGGAAGAAGTCGAGCGACGCTACGCGCTCCGCGTGCTCGAAGCGGTCGGCGGGAACAAGAGCATGGCGACGCGCATCCTCGGCTGGGATCGCAAGACGCTCTATCGCCGCCTCGCGCGCTGGAGCGGAACGCCCGAAGAGGATTAATTCTCGAACCGCTTGCGCGTGAGTCGCGCGATGATCTCGGCGGCGCGCTCGGCGTCCGCGCGGAGCACGTAGACGTGGGTGAGCTCCACGCTCGTGCTCATCGCGCGCCCGCCGAGGTACGCCTGAATGCCTTCGGCTTGCAGCGACCACTTGATCGACCAGCCTTCGATGCTGCTGTCGCTCGTCGCGACGAGCGCGAGCATCGGATCGTCGATCGGGCGCGGCGTGACGCTCGGGTGGGCGAGGTTCGTGCGAATCAGATGAAGCGCGGCGGTGCGCAAATCGTCGAGGTCGAACGGTTTGTCGAACAGCACGCCGCCTTGCTTCTCCACGCGAGCGCGAGTCTCGGCGTCGCCGAATGCGGTCATCAAGATGATGGGCGTCGTCCAGTGCGAACGGCGAATCTCTTCGAGCACCGTGAGCCCATTGCAAACGGGCATGCGGATGTCCGACACGATGAGGTCGTATCCATCGGCGGGATTGTGCGAGAGCGCCGCCGTCGCGAGCCGAGTGAGAAGCTCTCCGCCATCGTTCGCGACGACGACCTCGTAGCCATCGTCACGAAGCGACGCCGCGACCATGTCGCGCATCTCGCGATTGTCCTCGGCGAGCAAGATGCGCGCGCCCATGGGTTGGAGCCAGCGTCCTCGAGCAGAGCTGAGGTCGATGTCTCGTTCGGTGTTCTCGTTCATGCGCGTCTTGTGGAGCAGCACGCATGCCAACCACCGACGACGAGATTCCGACCTGTTGCGCCGCGGCCGTCATGGGGAGGAAAGGAACAGTGTTCCACTCGTCGCCAACTCGAGCGTTGGATTGGTCCAGACGAGCAGCGTCGCGAAGTGACGGCTGCGCCAGTCGTGGAGGTAGTTCCTCAAGATGCCTTGGACGCTGAATCCCGCGCGGAGCTGCGAAACGAGCACGCGATCGCGAAGCTCGCCGCGAACGACGCGCGCGACGTACTCCTCGGGCGTCATCTTCTCCGCGTGCGCGTCGTAGTCGTAGAGTCGACCACCCGCGACGACGCGACGACACCCCGCGCGCTTGCACAAATCGAAGAGCGCCGCGTAGAGCGCGCGACCGACGCCGCGGCCCCACGCGGCTTCGTCGACGTACACATCGGCGAGGTACAGCGTGTCGCCGTTCGGATCGTGTCGCACGAACGTTCCACCGTCGGTCACGCCCATCCACGTGTGCGGCGCGAGCGGATCGATCGCGCGCGGAACGATCATCGTCGCGATCGCGCCGACGATGCGACCTTCGATCTCGGCCACGAGCTGTCCGTTCGGAAAGACCGAGAGGTGCGATCGGATCTGCGCCTCGTCGAAGACGACGTTGTCCTCGACGAGATCGGGATACGCGGCGCGATTGAGCTCGACGAGTCGAGACACGTCACACGCGGTTGCTGCACGGATCGAGACGGACATGCATGGAAGCTTGGCTCGCCGCTCGGCGTCGCCAACTGAACGCGGAACGGTCGCGCTCGGGTTTTGCCGTCCCGTCCCAACCGCGTCACCCGCCCGTCACGTGCTCCCGCTTCCGTCGGTCGCGGCCGAGGTCGCGTCGAAGGGGATCACGACGACGATGAAGACGAGCGTGAACGTCTATCGCATCGCGTTTCGCACGACGCGCGGAAATGGATCCGCGGGCGTCAGCACCGCGCGCGTGTACTTGCCGCAAACGCCGGCCGAGCTTCCGCTTCCCGTTCTCGTCGGCGCGCACCCGACGGAGGGCATCGCCGACTCCACCGCGCCGTCGATGAGCCCGACGTCGAACGAAGACCTCGCGCTCCCATGGGCGGGGCTCGGCGGCGCGATCATCGTCCCCGACTACGCGGGTTTGGGAAACGAAGGCGTGCAGGGTTATCTCGACAACCACGATCAAGCGCACTCGGTCCTCGACGGCGCGCGCGCTCTCCGAAAATTCTTGTCTCAAGGCGCGCTCGAGAAACGCGTCGGCATCATCGGCTACAGCCAAGGCGGCGGCGCCGCGCTCTCCGCGCAAGCGCTCGCGTCGACGTACGGCGACGGCGACGTCGCGTTCGTGATTGCGTTCGCGCCCGAGTGGCCGACGCGCGACAACTCGTTCCAATTCGTCACCATGCTCGAGAACCCGGACTTGCTCACGATCGAGACAGGCATCAGCTACGACGTCGTCGAAGTGATGCGGACGTACGCGTACTTCGCGAACTACGTCGGCACGAAGCACGCGGACGACGGATTCCCCGCGTCCGAGCGCAGCGACTTCGACGGCTCGATCAACGCGATGAACGAGGTCGTGCTCGGCGGATGGATCCAGGGCGTCGCTCCGACGATCTCCGGATTCATCGACGACACGTTTCGCACGACGACGCTCGCGTGCATCACGAAAGGCGCGAGCGACGCGTCGTGCGTCGATCCCGGCAAGAGCTTCTACGCGTTCATGCAAAACGATTACGTGAAGGCCGATCCGAACGGCGCGAAGGTGCTCTTCGTCCAAGGGCTCGCGGACTACGTGATGCCCGCGCCGGCGGAGGGCGCGTGCAACGTGGACAAGCTCGTGAGCGACGGCCTCGAGCCTCAAGTGTGCGTCGACGCGCCCGCGCAACACACCGACGTCGTCGGTCGCAACACGGACTTCGCGCTCTCGTGGGCGAGCGCGCTCCTCGCGGGCAAGGATCTCCCCGCGTGCACGCAAGGCGTCATCATGCCGCCATGCGTCCCTTAGGCCGCCGAACCGTGTTATACTGACTGGGATAATCGTTACGCGCTTGTGAGTCGGGGAGCGCGAACGAATCGATGCACCGCGCACGGAATCGTGGCGGTTTTTGGGAGGTCTGATTCTTGAATTCAGCGCGTGACGCCATGCGAACGATCGCAGTTGTCGTTGTCCTGTCTGCATCTCTGATCAGCGTGCCCGCGCGCGCGCAGCAGGCGCCCTCGAACGTGTGGACGAAATTCCAAACGCCCGTCGCGCACGCGACCGTCGCGGGGATCGCGTGCGCTCTCAACGCGAACGCCGTCATCGAAGGACGCACGCGCCTCATCTCGCTGCAAGCGGTGGAGGATGGCCGGCAGCTTTGCATCGGCTCCGACGCGCCCGACGCGATTCACGGTCGCGTGCAGATGACGGCCGACGTCGCGCGAAGCCCGACCGAGATCGTCGTCGATCTCGACGCGCCGCCGAACGCGTCTCCGAATGCGATGAACGATCTTCGCAACGTGCTCGTCAACATGTCCGCCGACCTCGATCGGCGATCGAACGCGAACGTCCCGCCCGTGATGCACGTTGCGCCGCCACCGCCGCCTCCGGTTCAAACGCCGCAAGAGCCGCTGCCGCCGATGCATCGCGTGACGTACACCAACGTGCCTTTGATCGCCGCAGGTGGCGCGGTGTTCGGCGCGGGGTATCTCGTGTCCGCTCTCGTCGGCGTGGCGATCGTGGGCGCGTCGGGCGATCCGGGCACGGGACGCTATTGGCCATTCGTTCCGTTCATCGGCGCGATCGCATTCTCGACGACCTACAAAGAAGCAGCGAACTGCGATTGCGCGACCGGTCGCGTGCTCTCCGTGATCGGCAGCGTCCTCATCGATCTCGTTCAAGTGGCGGGCGTCGTGATCACCATCGTCGGCGTCACCGTGCCGCGAACGAAGATGGTTCCGGACAAAATTTCCGTGCGCCTCGGTCCGACCGGCGCCGTGCTCGAAGGGCGGTTCTGATGAAGCGCGACGACACGACGCAATCGAACGGCCCTTACCTGATCAAGGTGCTTTTGTTTCCTCGCCGCGTTTCATCCGAACTGCACGCGGTGTTGCCCCGTCGGCTTCAGCGGATGTCAGTGCGAATGGGCATGGGAGGATCGCCCGCAGCAACAAGGTTGCAACGGCTGCGGAAACAACGGATGCAGCTCGGCGGCGACGACGAGCGGTGCGTTGATCGAAGAACCGACGGTGGCGGACGCGGGCGCGTCACCTCACGCGCAATCGCCCATGACGACCGCGGACGCGAGCTCCGAAGAGATCGGAGGAACGCTCGCGTTCGTCGCGACGGAATCGGGGACGTTCGCGGTGGCCGCGCTCGCCGCGACGGATCACGTGCGCATCGTGCGCGTCGACGTGAACGCGCTCGACGAAGATCCGCTCACGGTGCGAACCGTCGGTGATGTCGCGCTCCAAACGGGCGACGAACCCGGTCGCGTGATCCCGGACGGACGCGGTCACGCGCTCGTCGTGCTCCGCGGCGGCAACGCAGTCGCCACGATCGATCCGCTCACGGCGTCCGTCGCCGATCGCATGCGTGTGTGCGACGCGCCGCGCGCAGTCGCGGTCGAAGCAGCGCACGACGCGATGCACGTGGCGTGCGCATCGGGCGAGCTCTCCACGATGCGATGGAGCGACGGCATCGAGACGCGCCGCGTGTCCATCGGCGTGGAGCTCGACGGCGTCGCGATCGCCGGCGATGCGATCGAAGCGAGCGCCGGCGCGCGCGTCTTCGTCATCGACGCTTCGGGTGCGGTCACGTCGCGCGAGCCCGCGAAATACGGCTCGTTCACCGACGTGACGGACGTCGCGTCGCTCGAAGACGCGAGCGCGATCGCATCGGGCGGCGACGCGTTCTTGCGCGCACGCGCGGCCATCGACTTCTCGCACGTGGGCGCGCCGGGGCTCGTGCGCTCGGTCGCGCTCGCCGACGTCACGAGCCTCGATGCGGTCTCGCGGCGCGTCCTCGCGCTTCAAACGGTTTCGCCGCGCATGCTCGTGCTCTTCACGGTCAAAGACGCGCCGGCGGTCGCGTCGCTCGAGCCACTGGAGTGAGCTCGAACGTCAGCGCCGTGAGGACGCCGAGTGCGTGTGCGTCATCGAAGCGCTCGCGCGCGTGCTTTCGCGAGAAGCGGACGATGTCGCCGTAGTCAGTGACGACCTCCCACTCGATGCACGCGTCGTAAAATCCTCCGCATCGATGTTCCACCGCGACGCCGAGCGTGATCGCGAGCGGAGGTGCACCGCGAGGCGCGAGACCATACGCGCGCGCGTCCTTCACGAGCTTCGCAAACGTGACGTGCGGCTCCGCGACGCACGTGCGCGTCGCCAAGTCGATGGAGACGATGTGATCGAGTCGCGAGACATTCGCGCTTCGATGTCGGGTGACGGCCGCGGCGACATCGAGGATGCGATCGAGGTGAGTGCTCATGTCCAATGTTCGAATCGATCGCGCGCCATCGCGCCAGGACGGCGCGACGAGCGGCGTGTGTCCTGCGATGGGCGGCAATCGACCGGCTCTCGTGCTACGAGAAACGCGTGAAGACGCGCCCGTTCCTCGCTCGAGAGTCGCTCTATTGGCTGACGCTGTTCGCTCCGGCGATCACGCTGCTCATCTCGAATTTCGGCGCCCACAACGATGGCTTCAACCGCGCGTTCGCGTGTCTCGTGTCGACGTGGGTGTGCACGGTCGTGTGCGGCCTCGCGCTCCACACCGTGGTGAACCTCGTCGCGCCGCGGCTCCTCGCGCGCACGTCGATGCCCATCGCAGTGCTCGGTATCGCGGCGGCCGGCGCGGCGACGGTCGTCGTCACGATGAACGTGATCATGCCGCGGCTCGTGTGGCTCGATCCGAACTTGGGCGTTCAGCCGATTCGCTTCGTCTTCCAAGCGCTCGTCGTCGGCGTGATCTACGTCGCGTTTGCGCGCTTCGCGACGTGGCTGCGCGAGCGCGCGCGCGAGAGCGAAGAACGAACGCTCCGCGCGCGCCTCGCCGCGCTTCAAGCCCAGGTGAATCCGCATTTCCTCTTCAACACGCTCAACGCGATCGCGAGCCTGATCCCGAAGGATCCGACGAGCGCCGAGTCCACCGTCGAGCGACTCGCGAGCGTGCTCCAGTATTCGATCGCGTCGAGCTCGCGCGGGCGCGTCACCGTCGCCGAAGAGGTCGCCGCGGTGCGCGACTATCTCGAGATCGAGCACGCGCGCTTCGGCTCGCGCCTCCGGTCGACGATCGAGATCGACGCGGCGCTCGAAGGCGACGCGATCCCGCCGATGCTCCTTCAACCGCTCGTCGAGAACGCCGTGCTCCACGGTTTGTCGAGCCGAGACGACGGCGGCGCGGTCGTCGTCGAGGGCCGCGCGGAAGAAGGCGCGATGATCCTCAAAGTCTCCGACGACGGCGTCGGCCCCGGAAAATCGAAGCGGCGCGGCAACCGCACGGGCCTCGAGAATCTCCGCGAGCGGCTCGCGCTCACGTACGGCGCGGCCGCGCAACTGTCCGTCGGCGCGCGTCCGGGTGGCGGCTTCGAGTGCGAAATTCGAGTGCCGCGCGCGACGCCGTGATGAACGTGCTCGTCGTCGACGACGAAGCGCTCGCGCGCGAGCGGCTGGTGCGCTTGCTCGAGCGCGTCTCGGGCGTGACGATCGCGGGCGAAGCGGAGAACGCGCGCACCGCGCTGGCGCGCATCGCGACGCTCGCGCCCGACGTCGTGATGCTCGACATCGAGATGCCCGGCATGAACGGCCTCGAGCTCGCCGCGACTCCCGGGCTTCCGCCGATCATCTTCACGACGGCGCACGTTCACTTCGCGGCGGACGCGTTCGATCTCGACGCGGTCGATTTTCTTCCGAAGCCCGTGCGCGCGGATCGACTCGAACGCGCGCTCGAACGCGCGCGGAGACGCATCGCGTCCGGTAAGGCGCCGCCGTCACGCGCACCCGCGCGCACGCTCGCCGTGCACGAAGCGGGGACGATCCGCTTCGTCGACACCGCGGAGGTCGACGTCTTCCGCGCGCGCGACAAGTACACCGAGTTCGTCGTCGGCGGAAAAGACCTGCTCTTGCGCGAGAGCCTCGACGCGCTCGAGGCGCGCCTCGGTGACGCGTTCGTTCGCGCGCACCGCTCGGCGCTCGTACGACGCGACGCCATCCGCGAGCTCGTCACGCGAGACGGCGTGCTCGCCGCGCGTCTCGCGGATGGGAGCCACGTCGAAGTGAGCCGCCGCGCCGCGCCGAACCTCCGGCGCGCGCTCGGTGTCCGCAAAGCATGACCGCTCGTCGCGCCATTCGTCGCGCTCGTCGCGCCGTCTGAAAAACCGCCGTGTGGCGTGCATCGTGGTTCTCAGGAGACACGATGAAAACCCAATCGATGATCAGCGCATTCACGTTCCTCTTTGCATCGGCGTTCACGACGCTCGCCGCCGCCGACCCGAATCCGAATCCGGACGTCGCGACGAACGCGAAAGAGGAACCCACGAAGCTCTCGCTCTACACGAGCGCGGGATACCTCGCGTCGAGCGGAGCGAACGGCGGCGCGCTCAGCACGGGCGTGCGCTACGCGGTCGGGAATCACTTCGCGCTCGGGTTCGACATCGGCTACGGCCTCCTCGCCGTGCAAGACGGCACCGCGCAAGATCGCTGGTGGTTCATCCCGTCGATGGCCGTGGTGATCCCCGCGCGCTTCGGAAAGGTGCGCGCGACGTTCGACATCGGCGCGGGCCTCGGGCTCGGCACGTCGTCGGGTTACGCGTCGTGGTCCGAGTACGGCGCGCACCCGTTCACCGCGGATTGGGAGTTCCAGCTCGAGCCCGCCGTTCGCGCGCACGCGATCGCCGCGTTCACCGTCTCTCGCAACCTCGAGATCTTCACGCGCGCCGACGCCGCCGCGCTCGTCTTGCCGCACGGCGTGGACACGAACGGCACGACGGGGAGCACGTGGATGATGCTCTCCATCGGCACGCGCTTTCGCTTGCTGTGATACGTGTCGCACGCGTTGGACGACTTGACGCTCCTTTGCCGCGCGTGCGCGCTCTGCTGCGACGGATCGCTCTTCGGCCGCGTCGATCTCACGCCCGCCGAGCTCACGCTCGCACGAAAAAATCGCCTTCACGTCGTGAACGATCGCGCCTTCGAGCAACCATGCAGCGCGCTCCGCGATCGCGCGTGCTCGATCTACGCGGAGCGGCCGCACGCTTGTCGTCGCTTCACGTGCCGGCTCTACGCGCGTCACGATCGCGAAGGCGGACCGCTCGAGCCTCGCCTCGAGATCGTGCGACGCGCCCACGAGCTCCTCGGACGATTGCCGAATCTCTCGGCCACGGACGCCGAGGAGCTCACGCGCGTGATGGAAGACTTCGCTACCGAACGAGCTTGAGGTTGAAGTTCGCCGTCTTGAGCGCGCCATAGAGGCGAACCCAGAGCGGAAGCCACATCTCGAGCCCGCGCGACATCGACACGTCGCCGAGATCGACCACGTCCTTCCAACCGAACCACTCCTTCAGGATCTTCGTCACCTCGGTCTTCGCCGCCGCGTCGTTGCCCGCGACGAACATCGTGTGGTCCGCCGATGCGAGCTGGCCGGGATTGACCATCAGCGACGCGTTCACGGTGTTGAGCGTCTTCACGACCTTCGTCTTCGGAAGCGCGCGCTGGATCTGCTCGCCGAGCGAGTCCGTGTTCGACACGGTCAGCGTCGGCGGCATCCCCTTCGAAAATCGAGCGGGTTCGTGATGTCGATCAGCACCTTGCCGGCGAGCGCTTCGCTCACGGGCTCGAGCGCCGCGAGCACGCCGCTGCCCGAGAGCGCGCCGAACGCGATCGGGCCGTGTGCCGCCGCTTCGCGAAACGTCACCAGCGAAACCTTCGGTTGGCTCTCGAGCCACGTGCGCACGGGCGGCCCGCCGAACATGTCGCTCTCGCTGCGCGCGAGCGTCGCTTGGGGATCGCGCGTTCCCATTTTCACAGAGTGTCCGAGCGCGGCCAGCTTGCCCGCGATCGTCTTCGCCACGACTCCCGTTCCGAGTACGCCGATGTTCATGTTGATCTCCTCGCCGCCCAACGTAGCGATCCGGCCATGGTTGACCAGGGGCGCCGTGGAAACCTATCGTTGAACATTAGTTGACGATGAAAATACGCGCGGATCTCTTCAGCGGCGTCGTTCCGTTCGTGCGCACCGCCGAAGAGCGCAGCTTCGGGCGCGCCGCGGCGAGCCTCGGCGTGACGACGGCCGCCGTGAGCAAGGCCGTGCGCAAGCTCGAGGAGGATCTCGGCGTGCGCCTTCTCCACCGCAGCTCGCGCGTCGTCACGCTCACGCGCGAAGGCGAGGATTTCTCGCGCGATGCCAGCAAGCGGTGCTCGGCGTGCAGGGCGCCCGCGAGGCGATGCAAGGCACGCAGCGCGAGCCGCAAGGCGAGATCTCCGTGACGCTTCCGTTCATCGTCGCGCCTTTCGTCGTGTCGAACCTCGTCCAGCTCACCGCGCAATACCCGCGACTGTCGTTTCGTCTCGACATGAGCGACCGCGTCGCGCGGCTCGCGGGCGAGAGCTACGACGTGGCGATTCGCATGGGCGTGCTCGAGGACTCGACGCTCGTCTCGCGACTCTTGCGACGCACGCGCTGGGTGACCGTCGCGTCGCCGAGCTATCTCGCGCGTCACCCTGCGCCGAAGAGGCCCGAGGACGTCGCGCAGCACAATGGTCTTCGCTTCGTCGGCCCGAACGGCAAGGCGCGCGCGTGGTCGTTCGTCGACAACAACCGCGCGCTCGCGATACCGGCGAAAGGAAACCTCCTCGTCGATCAGGGCAGTCAGCTCCTCGCGGCGGCGTCGGCGGGCATGGGGATTTGTCAGGTGCTCGACTTCATGATCGAGGACGCGCTTCGCGAAGGCACCGTCGTCGAAGTGCTCGCGGCGTTCTCGGCGAAGGGCCCGAACGTCCACGCGCTCGCAACGCCCGCGCGCGCGAGCTCCGCGAACGTCCGCGCGTTCTTTCGATTCCTCGCGGACGCGTTCACCTGAGCGCAGTCGCGCGCGCCGCCGCGATCATGGCGCGCAGCGGCTGGAGATGCGCGTCCGATGGAACGCGGAACTCGGTCGAGTGGATCACTTCGGCGAAGAGCTCGCGCGATCGCGAATCGAGGTTGAGAAGCCAGCGTTGGATTCCCGAGCGCGTCGTCACAGGTGTGCCCTTCGACACGACGACCATGTCGTTCGGGATCGGGCCTGCGTTCGCGGCGACCTTCACCGAGCGAATCGTCCTTCCGTCGTGGTCCGTCCATCCCGCGGAGGTGATTTTGCCGCTCGCGTCCACGCTGTAGAACGTCGCGCCAACGTCCGCGCGCCCGCTCGCCACCGCATCGACGACGGCGATGTGCGAGAGGTGAAAGCTCTCCTGCGAAAAGAACGTGGCGAGCTCGCACCCGAGCGATGCGAGGTGAAGGCGCGGCACGATGTACCCGCTCGAGCTCTCCCGATCGACCCACGCCATGCGCATGCCCTTGAGCTCTTTGATGTTCGCCGGCACGCGATCGCGAACGATGAGCGCGGTGCGATACGTCGCCAAGCCGGAACGAATCGGCACCGCGAGCGGATGCGCGATGGCGCGATCGTCGAGCTCGAGCGCGAGCACTGGCGGCATCCACGCGAGCATCACCTCGCCGCATTCGACTTTGCCGACGAGCTCGCGATACGTCGGCGAAACGAACGGCGCGAACGTCTCGCCGGTGGTCTTCGAAAGAATGGTGCACAGCTCGGACATCGCCGCGTGAAACGCGGGCACGACGTGGGAACGCACCACACCGAAGGACCATACTTTCTTCGACAAGGCCTTCAGGTTACACGGCGCGAGGCACCAATCAACGGTCGCATGATGATAGTGTGGCGACGTGGCGAGCGTCTTCGCGGTGGTTTCGAAAAAAGTCTTCGAGACGGAGGCGCGCACCTCGGGCAAGGTGCTCGGGCTCGGCGGCGTGTGGGCGACGGAGCTCTACAAGAGCACGCACGCATCGCTCAAGCCGCTCGCGGGCGGCGGGCATTTGTTTCTCGTCACGGTTCGTCCGCCGACGGAAGCGTTGTGGCTCATCGCGGTGCTTCGTGACGTGAAGGCGGCACCGAACGGGTGGAAAGCGACTCGCAACACGACGCCCATCACGGACATCACGTCGCTGAAGAGCAAGATTCGTTTCGCGACGGGAACGGGCATCACCACGGAGAAGGGCAAGCTCGGCATGTCGCTGCAGACGCCGCGCACGCTCACCGACGACGACGTGAAGATCCTTCTCGCCGTCGCGGCGCCCGGCGCGCCGATGCCTGCCGGCGCCGCGGCTCCGCCGCCCGCAGCGAAGAAGATCTATCACTTGAACGCACACGAGCCTGGGCCGCTCCCGTGTTTGTGCGTGAAGTGTCTCGCGAAGGCGGGCGATCGCGTCGTCGTCGATGGGGAAGCGTTCGTTCGTCGCGAGGCGACCGCGAAGGATCGCATTCTCCATTACTGGTTGCCTGAAGCGTCGCTGCCGTCCGAGAAGGCGGTGCGCTACGCGGTCGAAAAACGCATGCAGTCGAAGTTGCCGGACGTCATCGTCCACGGCGGCGGCAAGAAGAAGCGCCGGTCCGACGACGACGAGGACGACGAATGATCGCCGCGCTCCTCTCCACGTCGCGCCACGTCCGGCGCCACGCGTTCGATCGACTCGTCGTCGATCGCGAGACGGCGTACGCCGCGCGCGAGCTACTCGCATGCGACGAGGATGCGAGCGTGCGCGCGCGCGCGGCGTTCTTCTTGGCGAAGGCGCCCGCGGCCATCGCGACTCCGGCGCTTCACGACGCGCTCGACGACGAGATGCCGCTCGTTCGTCACGCAGCCGTTCGCGCTCTCGCATCGTGCGGACATGCGGCTTCGCTCGAGCGCATCGCGCGTATTGCCATCGATGATCCGATTTGGTGGGTGCGACGCGCGGCGGTGATCTCGTCGGCCGCGCTCGGCGGGGCTTCATCGACCTCGACGCTGCGCGAGGCGCTCGAGGATCCGTTTTGGCGCGTTCGCGCGGCGGCCGTTCGCGCGCTCGTCGCGCTCGGCGCGGACGATCTCGGTCCGGCGACGAGCGCTCGCTCGGCGGGCGCGCTCTCGTACATCGCGCGAAGGCTCGGCGGCTCCGCGCACGGCGCGCCCGGCGAGATCGACGTGCCCAACGCGCTCGTCGCGCGCCTCGATCCGGATCCAGCGGTCGTGACGGCGCGAATCGAACGCGGCGAGCCGGTGACGCCCGCGTTCTTGGTCGAGTGTCTCGGCGATCCGCACGAAGCGCTGCGCGTGACTGCGCGGAAGCGGCTCGCGCGAACGCACGACGTCCGCGCGTTCGAGCTCGCGCTCTTGTGGCTCGACGAACCGCGCATTCCGCACGCCGCGAAGACGGTCGTCGAGCTCCTCGATGGGCTCGAAGCCGAAGACGTGGGGCGCGTGCTCGACATCGCGTTCGAGCGCGGCGGCGCGGGAGCCGTGTGCTGGGCGGCCTCGTACGTCGGGCTCACGCGCGATGCGTCACGCGAGGGCGCGCTCCTCGCGCATATTCACGCGGGCCACGCGATCGTGCGTTGCGCGGTGATCGCGTCGCTCGGTGAGCTCGGCGGCGATGCAGCGGTCGATGCGATCGTGTCGGCGCTTCGCGATCGCGATCCGCGCGTCGTGCGAACCGCGGCCGAGACGCTCTGGGCGCACGGAGGTGCGCGCGCGAGCGAATCGCTGAGGGCGATGAACGTCGCCGACGTCGCGGTCCGTCGCGTTCTCGTCGCCGCAGCCGCCGAACGCGGAGACACGGACGCGCTTCGCGTTGCATCGAGCGACGCCGACCCGCGCGTGCGCGCCGCAGCGCTCACGGCGCGCGCATCGATGAGCGATCTCGACGCGCCTTCGCGCGCGGCGTGTCTCGCCGATCCGGATCCGTGGGTTCGCACTGCCGCGCTCGACGAATCTTCGGCGGAGCACGCGCTCTCGAGCGATCCGCAACCTTGGGTGCGGCGTGCGGCGTTTCGCATTCTCGTCTCCGTCGATCGTCGTCGCGCCGGCGCGCTCGCGAGCCGCTGCGAGGACCCGTGGTTGCAAACGCGCGCGGCCGCGCTGCTCGACCCGCGCGATCTCGATCAGCTCGCGCTGCTCCTCCGACTCGCACGCGACAAGTCGCTCGCGGTGCGCGCGGCTGCGGCCGACGCGCTCGAGCGATCCAACGTCGACGACGCGCTCGACGCGATTCTGCAATCGGACCGCTTCCGAGGTGAAGAGCACGCGCCCGTGCGCATCGCGGCGCTCGCACATCGCTCGCGTCACTTCGAAGACGCCGATTTCGAACGCTTGAAAGCCGCTCACGCAAGCGAGACCGCGACGGTTCGCGCGTGGATCGACGACGTGCGCGGCATCGCTCCCGCCGCCGAAGTCGCGCACACCGAAACCGCCGCGACGAACGCCCCTTCCTCGCTCGCGCTCCGCCCACTCGGTGCGACGGGCATTCGCGTCGCGCCGCTCGTCGTCTCGGGCGCCGGCATGCTCCCCGTGCGCGCATACGCCGACGCGATGCATGCAGGATGCAACCTTTTCTTCTGGGAGCCGCGCTATCACACGCTCGGCCGCATGCTCGCGCGCCAGCGAAGCGCGGGCGTCATCGCCGGCAGCTACGAAGCGACCGAGCGCGCGATCACGGCGGACGTCGAGCGCTACCTGAGGCGGCTCCAGCGCGAAGCGATCGACGTGTTCTTGCTCTTCTGGGCGCGCTCGCCCGCGCGAGTCGACGCGCCGCTCTTCGAAGTGCTCTCGCGTCTCAAAGCGCAAGGAAAGATCCGCGCGTTCGGCTTCTCGACGCACGATCGCGATCTCGCGTGCGACGCGCTGCGTGCGCGTGCGTGGGACGTCATCATGACGCGTCACAGCGCGGTGCATCCCGGCGCAGAAGATCGACTCTTGCCGCTCGCGCGCGAGAAGAACGCGGGCGTCTTCGCGTTCAGCGCGCTCTCGTACGGCCGCGTGCTCGGGCCGAACATCTCCGCGCCCGACGCATACCGCTACTCGCTCTCGCAACCCGGCGTCTCCGCGTGCCTCTCCGCGCCGCGCACGACGAGCGAGCTCGAAGAAAACCTCGGGGTCTTGCGCGCGCCGCCTTTGTCCTCTGAACGTCAGTCCGAGCTTCGCGCGCACGGGAAGATGGTTCACGCGGAGAGCCGCGACTTCGCGCGCTCGATCCGCCGTCACCCGATCAGCCTCGCCGACGCGAACGCCACCGACCTCGGCAAGTGGCTCGATCACGAAGACGTGCTCGATCCGCGATTCGGATGAGTGATACGTTCGACCTCGTCCCGAGGTGTCGCAAAGCTAGCCTTCCGTCCACGATGTTACGTCGTGGCTGACCACGTCTGGCACTGAAGAACGATGAAGAATCACGCGACATCCAGCATTTCGCGTGGATTTTCTTCTGATGTGAAAGTAGCCGGCACCTCGGGACCATCTTCTTCATGAGCGGCATCGGAAAGCTTCTGATCGATTTGAAGGCGTTGCTCGTCGACCCGACCGGCAATCGCGCCAAGATCGAGAAGCTGCTTCGTTACGGTCATCACCACGCCGAGTTCGAGGTGCTGCGGTTCTACGCGTCGTCGAAGGGCGTCGTGCCGGACGACTTCGAAGATCGTTTGCGCAGTCGCGATCCGCGCGTGCGTCGCGCGGCCGCCGCGAGCATCGACATTCTCTTTCCGCGCGCGCGCGCCGGTCGCTTCTTGCGCATGGTCGCCAAAGATCCGGACGCGCAAACGCGCGTGACTGCGTTCCGCGCGATTCGCAAGCTCGCCCTCGGCGACGTCGGGATCCCCGACACGCGCTACCACCAACCCATGCGCAATCGCGGACGCGCGGTCGGCGCGTGGAACCCGACGGGTTGGCTCTTTGGGCTCCATCGGCGCACGGTGAAGGCCGGTGGCCGCCCCTCGGAGATCGCGAAGAACAAGCTCCCGCCGCTCACGAAAGTCACCGACGTCCTCAAGCTGCTCGGCCTCGCCGACACGACCGCGCTCACGCGCTTGTGTCGCCCGGGCACCGCGGCAGGGTCGCCCTACGTCGAATTCGAGATCGAGAAAGCCAACGGCTCGAAGCGCCCGATCGCCGCGCCGCGCGCGCCGCTGCGAAAAATCCAGCGCATCATCCTTCGTCAAATCCTCGACAAGATTCCGCTGCACGACGCCGCGCACGGCTTCGTCAAAGGCCGCTCGACGGTGACGAACGCCAAACCGCACGAAGGCGCGAAGCTCGTCGTGAAGCTCGACCTCGTCGACTTTTTCCCGACGATGCACTTTCGCCGCGTCCGCGGAGTCTTCAACCAATTAGGCTACAGCGATAAAATCGCGCACGTGCTCGCGTCGCTATGCACGTATCGCCCCGTCATCGACGATGCACAAGGCGGCAAGCTCGTCGCGTGGCCCGGCGTGCTCCCGCAAGGCGCGCCCACGTCGCCGGCGCTCGCCAACATCGCGTGCCGCCGCATGGACGCGCGCCTCGCGGCGCTCGCGAAAAAATCCGGCGCGCGTTACACGCGCTACGCCGACGACCTCACGTTCTCGTTCGACGCCGAGCCCAAAACGCTCGGGCGTTTCCTCTGGTGGGTCGATCAAATCTGCCAGCAAGAAGGTTTTGCGGAGAACGCGCGCAAGCGCCGCATCCTGAGGAAGAAAACGCAGCAGCGCGTCACCGGCATCATCGTCAACTCGGGCATGTTCATCCCTCGCCGCGATCGCCACCGCTTCCGCGCGATCCTCGCGAACGCGAAGAAGAACGGCCTCGCAGCGGAGGCGCGCGGTCGCAAGGATTTTGCGGCGTACCTGATGGGCTTCGCGGCATACGTGAAGATGGTGCAACCCGATCTCGGCGCGAAGTGGGTCGCCGAGGTGAAGGCGCTCACGCGACCTTGAGGCTGTCGAAGCCCAAAATCATTGCCGTGCGCGAAGCACGTCGACCGGTTAGGCTGATCGGAGGAGGTATCCATGCGTAGGATCTTGAGCGCGGCATTGGCAACGATTGTCGTGACCATCATCGTGTCGTCGAACAGCACACCGGCCAAAGCAACGACGAGCGGAGCCGAGCCGCAGTCGCTGATGTGCAAGGGCATGGGCGCGTCGTGCAGCACCGGCAGCGAATGCTGCAGCAAGTACTGCTGCAACAAGAATGGCAATCGCTGCGTCTCGCAGTCGGCGTCGCAGTCGCTTTCGTGCACGGGCTGACCCCGTCGACCGCAGAATTGCCGAGCCTCGTTTCAAAAGTAGCAGCGCGAAAACATGTTGGACTTTTTGCTCGAGTGAGCACGCTCTTGCACATTGCCGCGTACGTCAGACGCGAGAAACCGCGTCTCGTCACGAGGGCACGTCGTGTGCACTTGAGCATGGCATGCGCACGTCAATCATCTCCATGATGCTGGCCCTGTCACCGCCGATGCTCGCGCACTGCGGCGGTTGCCCTGCGCCGCACGGCACCACGCAGTCGGCGGAGTCGTCGGGCGCGGCAACGATCGTGTTCGACTCGACGGCCCTCGCGACGAGCTCGCAGCTCGCTTCGGTCGACCAAGGCACGCTGAACGTCGTCGACTTCGGTGTCGTATCGATGGCCGAGATCGGAGGCAACTACACGACCTTCGGCGGCGGAGATCGACAGGTCCAGCATTACCTTCTACGTCTGCCGACGCGCGATGACGTGATGGTGTGGTTTCGTCTTGGCGACCAGACCATTCTCAGCTGCGCAACGACGTTGACGAAGCTGTCCGTCGGAAGCAGTGCGCTCGCCGATCTGTGCGACACGGCCGGATTGTCATTGGGAGAAAGCGGCCAACAAAACGTCGTCATACCCATCTGGGAAGGCCCGCAAGGCGCTGCCGACACGCTGAATTCGGGGCCGGAGGATTCGCTCGGGATGGTGGGCGCGTTCACGGTCTATGTCGATCTCCGGAACGTGCCTGGAACGGTGACATCGACCGTCGCGCTGGACGACGTAGGCAACGGATCAGTCACGATCGATTTGTCGATCCCGCAGACAACCACAGCTGCATGGTTCACCGGGTCATCCAACGTGGTGACCACCGCAGGCTCGGGCACCGTCGAGTTGACCGCGACGCTGCATGGGATTGAGACGCTGAGCGACGGCTCCGCGTCATGTCCCCGATCACCGCCATCCTATTGGTATTGATGTGCGCCCAGCATGGCCAAAGAATCCGAACGAATCGCGGCGCGCTCAACGCTTCGGCTTTGGCTCTTACGCGAATACCGAAGGACTCGATGGCAGCCACCGACGAAGATCTAGGAAGCGCCGTCAAGACGTAAGACGTCTTCGATCGCCTGAACGATCGCGTCCACTTGCCGAAACGGGATGTTCACGTGTCCGCAATCGACTTTGCGAACTTCACCACGTGACACGGTCGAGGCCAGCTTCGCATACAGTCGCATCTTCGCCTCGATTTCTGCCTGAAGCACCTCGTTCGACTCGCCACTCGAGACAGCTTCGCGAAAACGGTCACTGCCCGTCGAGCAGAGGACGATGAGCGGAGCATGTGGCACCGGCGTCGCTCTGATCTCGTCGTACAGCCGATCGAGCTTGCGCGTTTCACGCAACCCGACCGCGAGCCAGTCGAGGCTGGCGTGCTGCTCGACGAGGCTGGCGCGCACGTTCGTCGGCCAATCAGCCATTTCCTGCTCGAACACGTGCCGGTACAGCTCTTGGTAACGACGGATCGCGGGCACGCGCTCGAGCAGCGACCTCGTGATCCGGTTCGTGAGCGCGATATCGACGGCGAACCCGAGCAGCGTGAAGACGACTTTGGACGCACCCTTCGTCGATTCAGGCGGCATGGATGCGTCGTAATCCTCGTGCGCGGGATCGAGTAAGACGACGCCACGCGTGCGCTCTGGAAAGCGTGCGCCGTAGTGCCTCGCGTAGATCCCACCGAGCGAGTGACCCACCACCACGACTGGACCCGATGTGATCTCGCAGAGTAGTGTGTGCAGCTCGTCGGTCACGGCCCTCGACGTGCGCGGCAAGGACACACGGTCGCTCCAGCCCGTACCCGCGCGATCGTAGATGATGCTCGTCGTGATGCGTGAAACCCGCTCGTGAACCTGCAGGTAATCGAGACCAGTGAGCCCGGCTCCTGGCAAGAACACGACGGCCGGGCTCCCAGTTCCCCGCTTGTCCACGAGAAGGCGCGAAGCCCCCAGCTCGTGGAAGGAGCCGATTGGCGGACGCTGCTTCTCCATCGTTCTCATATATGATAATAGTCTCACCTATGAGAAAGGTGAGCAAGGCAGATCTCCTCGAGCTCCTCCTCCACCCAGTCCGAATCCGCATCGTTCATGCGTTCTCGGGCGCTCGAATGCGCACGACTTCCGAGCTCTGCGCGCGTCTTCCGGACATCTCGCAGGCCACGGTCTACCGACACGTCGGCCTCTTGGCCCGCGCAGGGGTGCTTCAGGCTGCAGGCGAGAAGCAGGTGCGGGGAGCCGTCGAGCGCACCTACCGTCTCGATCGCACGCGCGCCGTCATCGGCAAGGACGCTGCCAACATGAGCCGGGAAGATCACCGCCGGGCGTTCGCGGCCGCGATGGGTGCGCTGCTCGCCGATTTCGGAGCCTACCTCGATCATATCGACGCCGAGCCTGCTTCCGATCTCGTCGGCTATCGACAGATTCCACTGTGGTTGAGCCCGCCGGAGTTGCGAAAGCTGATTGCAAACCTGCGGCGCGTGATCGAAACAGCGACATCGAACGGACCCAGGAAGGGCCGCAGCCACTATCTTCTGAGCCCGATCCTGTTTCCGATTCGCTGAGCGATCCGAAAGATATGGTGGAGGCGCCGGGAATCGAACCCGGGTCCGAAAACGTCTTGCTCGCTGCTTCTACGTGCGTAGGTGGCCAACTATATCGCCTCGAATCGCGCCGACCATCGGGCTCTCTCCGCGGCTATTGCCCTGTTTGATCTCATCCTTCGCCCGGACACCCGACGAAGGACCAGTCAGACTTGATTACGCCCTTCCCGAGGTGCTGACAGGCCTTCGAGTCGGACGGCTTTCACTGGTTTTTAGGCAGCGAGAGCGATTGCGTTATCGTTCGCAATTGGGGTTTCCATGATTTTTACGTGGGTCACGGAAGCCACGGCACGCAGCAACGAGGTCGTCGTCTCCGTCGAAGCCGATCGCCCCCGTACGGAAGACCTGGTGTCTCCTTTCGTTCGTCGATCAACGTAGACGCACGTTCGAGCGAGTCAACCCTGACGGCCCATCGGTATGGGCCTCGGCTCTGGTGGAATCGGGCGCGGCTCTTCCGGTTTTGGCTCTTTCGGATCGCCCACCCCTCGTAATTTTGCAACCGCAGTGCCACGCAGAACCCGGCCAAAAACAGGGCTGCCGAGGTGAACGTGTTAGCTTGCTGACGGTTTTGGCCAGGCGAGGTCGGCAGCGGATTCACGGAGCGGGACGTCCGTGACGAGGGTCGCGAGACGCTTGTATAATGCAACCTTCTCGCGATTCTCGGAGAGCTCCTTCGCGAGCCTTTCGGCGCCTCGCACCGCGGCTGGCCATGCGCGCGGGTCGTCGGGGATTTTCTCGACGTGCTCGAACTTCCCGAGCAGCGCGCCCGCGCTCTTGTCGCCGAAGCCCGCGACGCCCGGAATTCCGTCCGCGGTGTCTCCGACGAGCGCGAGCCAATCGGGGATGCTCGCGGGCCCGAAGCCGCGGAGCGCGCGCATCGATTTTTCGTCGATGAATTTCTTCCGCACGCGATCGACTTGAACGACTTTGTCGCCGCGCAAACATTGGCCGAAATCTTTGTCGGGCGAGAGGATGCGAATCTGATCGAAGTCGCTCGCGTACTTCACGCACGCGGTCGCGAGCGCGTCGTCCGTCTCCCACTCTTTCATCGACCACACGACGAGACCGAGCGCGCGCACGGCGACCTCCGCTTCGTCGAATTGATCGCGGAGCTCGGGCAAGACGCCTTCATCCGATTTGTATCCTTCGAATAGATCGTTGCGAAACGATCGTATCGGGTTGTCGAACGCGATCGCCGCGTGCGTGACGGCTTCGTCTTTGTCGGCGTGGAGCGCCTTCATCGCGCGCACGATGCCGAGCGTCGCCTTCTTCGGTTTGTACGGCACGGGCGCGAAGTGCGCGCGAAAGAGCTCGAACGTCCCGTCGATCACATGCAGGCGTGCCGGCACAGACTCACTCTACAGCGCGTCACCCATCGAGCACATTTGCCCCTCTTTGCCGAAGCGCGAAGCGCTGAGGGAGAGCGCGAGAGCAAAGCTCTCGCATGAGAATGTGAACGACGGGCGGCGGAGCGCGACGAGCTCGGGAGGAGGGTCCCATGCGGTTGAGCTTTTCGCCTGTGCTACGCGAAAACGGTGTTGGGCTTGGCGGGGTATGGTCGTCTTCGCGCGGCTTGGAGGCGGATCACGCTGCCTGCCGCGCCGTCGTTCGTCTATGCAACGGGTCTCGCGACCGAATCATTCCTAGAATTCGAAAGCGAGCCCTCCACAAAAAGTGTTCGTGCCGACGCGCAAACCTTTCGACGACCCGAAGTTGTCGAGGTTCGCGAACATCCACTCGCCGAAAAGGTACGTGTGGTTGATGCCCGTCGCGTCGTCGAGCGAGACGGCCGCGCGGCGATCGATCCAATCGAGGTTGAGCATCCCACCGACCGCGATCTGCTCGCCCCACGTGGCGCCGAACGCGTTGTCGGTTTGGCCCGTCACGGGGTTTGGGTAGGACGACGTGCCGGCGTCGGTGAACGATCGCCACAGCGTCATCGCGAGACCGAGCTTCACATACGGCACGATCGGAACGCGGAGATCGCGCATGAGCACGTCGACGCGCAAGACGGCAGCGAGGTACATCGGGAAGACTTCGAGGTTCGTGTTTTCGGCGGAGAGGCCTGGCTGATTGGCGAACGGCGCGGGCGCGCTCATTTGCGTGTAGCCGAACGAGAACGCCGGACCGAGCGACCCGAAGTGCGGGATGCGCAGGAGCTGGGCGTCGATTTCGCCGGCGACGAGCAGGCGCGGCATGGTGCCGAAGACCGTTTGGTATGGCGTGCCGGTGAGGCCTGGTTGTGAGTCGATCTGCGGCCAGTACGGAGCGAACCGTAGCTCGAACGCAAACCACTGCTTCGACTCATGCTTCTTCGGGAAGTCGCTCTCGGCGGCCCGCGCGGGTGCCGTCACGGCGAGCGCCAACGCGGCGCCCGCGACGCAAGCCTTCTTCATCAGTGACGTCTCCGTCTCGCGATGAACAGCGCGCCCACGATCGACATGAGCGCGGCCGCGATGCCGCCGCCGCGCGTGCCGACGAACCCCAGCGCGCAAAACGCGTTGCCGCCATCTCGGTTGTAAAGGGTCCAGAAGTCGTCGATGGGCGCAGGCGACGCGCACACGATTTGTGAGATCGCTCCGGAGTTGCCGAACTGATCGAAGGCCGCGACCGCGACGTCGTATTGCGTGCCGTTTTGCAGTCCCTGGATTGTCCCCTTCGAGTTGGTCGTGCCGTAGACCTGCGAGCAGTAGCCGCCGTTCGTGCTGGTCGAGGCTCCGGCGTCGGACACCTTGCACCGGATGCCCGACGGGTCGAACGTCGGCGTCCCGCTGCAGCTGTTGACGACTGGTCCCGTCGTCGTGCAGACGCTCGCATCTTGCGCGACGGGATTGCCGGCGTCGTCCACGAAGACCGGATTTCCGGCGTCGTCGAGCACGGGGTTTCCTGCATCGTCGAGGAGCTCGGTTCCGCTCGACGCGTCGCTGCAGACCGTTTGCCCGCCGTCGCCGACACCCGTCGAGCTTCCGCTCGGCGCTGCGAAGAGATCGAAGCCTTGCACGGTCGTGTCGCCCGAGGGCGGCGTCCACGTGACGACGAGCTCGCTCTCGCCCGCGCCCGCGGTCAGGTTCGAAACCGCGTTCGGACCGACGAGCTTCACCTTCACCGGATAGCTCGCCGACGCCGCGGGCGTCCCTCCCGCTGCGCCGGACGGGAAGACGAGGAAAAAGATCGTCACCGTGGTCTCGCCCGCCGTCGACGTCGAGTTGCCGGCGTCGTCCGTCACCTGCGTGGTCCCGCTCTGTTGCTTGGCGGCGTTGCACGCGGTGAGCGCGTCGGACTGCGTGTAACCCTGCGGAGGCGGCGACACGTTGATCCAGCGGACGATGTCCGCGACGCGGACGTAAAACGGAGAGATGACCAGGGCCATCGCTGGGCTCGGCGCAACCTGCCAGCAGATCGCGGTGGACCCGTTACCCGTCGCGCCTTGCTGCGTACAGTCCCCGGTGCCTGCCCAGACTTGAAGCTGGTAGTTTGCGTCGGGCACGTTGGTCATCGCCAGCTGGAACGAGAGCGCCGTGTCGTCGATGCAATCGGGGTAGCCGATGCCCTGAGACGTGCCGTCGACGAGGCAGCTGTTGGTCTGCACGGCGCGAGCGGGGCAGCCGTACGTCACGTGCGACGTGTCGACGCGCGTGACGACCGGTGTCGGCTGCGGCTGCAGCGCGATCGTCGGCGTCGCGAAGGCCGTCGCGCTCGAGAGCGCGATCGACGTTGCGACCGGGAGCGTCCAGCGGAGCATGCGCATCAGGGTCTCCAAACCTCAGCATAGCGCGTGCCACCATCAAAGCGCGTGGTTTCCGCGTGCGCGACAATGGTGTGCGGCCAAGTTGGCATCACCGAAACGCGCGTCGCATGACGTCATGACAAGTTGACACTCGTTTTCACAATCGGGCCGCAGCGCGATCCGTCATAATCCAAACCACGCATGTATCACTTGATCGCATCCCACGAAGGGCGCCCCGGCGACGATCCGATCTTCGCGCTCAACAAAGAAGCGACGGAGCGGCGCGCGCGCGGCGAGACGATCGTCAACGCGACGGTCGGCGCGCTCCTCGACGACGCGGGCAAGCTCGCGATCATGCCGACGGCCGCGCGCGCGGTTCACGAAGTCCCGCCGAACGAGTGGGCCGCGTACGCACCGATTTCGGGGTCGCCCGATTTCTTGCGCGCCGTCTGCGACGATTTGCTCGGCGCGCACCCCGCGCTCCGCGAGTGCGCGGTCGCCGCGGCGACGCCCGGCGGGAGCGGCGCGCTCCATCACGCGATCAAGAATTTTCTCGAGCCGAAGCAAGCGCTCGTCACGACGAGCTTCTACTGGGGACCGTACGGGACGCTCGCGGACGAAGCCGAGCGCAGCGTCGTCACGTTCGAGATGTTCACCCAAAAGGGAAGCGAGCTCGCGTTCGACGTCGAAGCGTTCGATCGCGCTTTGGGCGTCACGCTCGATCACCACGGACGCTCGCTCGTCTTCTTGAACGACCCCTGCCACAACCCGACGGGCTACTCGATGACCGACGACGAGTGGCGCGACGTGATCGACGTCGTTCGCAAGCGCGGCGAGAACATGCCGGTCACCGTGCTCGTCGACATCGCGTACGCGGATTACGGCGCGCGGGATTTCCGCGCATCGCTTGGCCGCTTCGAGCGGATGATGGATCGCGCGCAGCTCGTCTTCGCGTACAGCGCGAGCAAATCGTTCACGCATTACGGTTTGCGCGTCGGCGCGATCGTCGCGTGCGTCCCCGATCGCAACGAGCGCGCGATGATCGACGCCGCGTTCGGTTACTCGTGTCGCGGCACGTGGTCGAACTGCGTGCGCGGCGGGCAAACCGCGATCACGCGCCTTCTCACGGATCCCGCGCTGTCGAAGGCGGTGAAGGCGGAGCGCGAAGAGCTGAAGGCGCTGCTCCTCCGGCGCGTCGCTGCGTTCAACGCGCGCGCGAAGGAAGCGAAGCTCCGTTATCCGCGCTACGAGGGCGGGTTCTTCGTCACGGTGTTTTGCGAAGATGGCCCGCGCGAGGCAGCGCGCATGCGCGAGCTCGGCGTGTACGTCGTTCCGCAGAAACGCGCCGTGCGCGTCGCGCTGTGCGGCGTGAGCGAAGCGGAGATCCCGAAGCTCGTCGAAGCGCTCGCTCCGCTCGGTTCCTGATCACTGAAGCGCGCGAAAAAAATCGCACAGCTCGCCGTGGCGCGCGGCGGCGTCCTTGCGACCGAGCTCGATGAGCGTCTTCGCGAAGCGTCCATCGAAGAGGACGTAGCTGAGGAGATCGGACTCGTCCGGATTGTCTTGCGCCGATGCGAGCCGGCGAATGAGCCTTCCCGTGAGCCCGCTGATCGCGCGACTGTTCGTGCGCACGAACTCGGCGGCGAGCGCCCCGATGTCTTGCGACGCGCGCACCAGCATCGCGCGCATCGGCCTAAGGCCTTGTCCCGGTTTGTGGCCGAGCGTCGTGTTGAGCTTCGCGATGAAATCGGGGCCGTAGGCGGCGACGCCCGCGTCGAGAATTCTGTTCACGCTCTCGAGGCGCGCGAGATCGGTGTCGATGCGATCGAGCAAGAGCGCGTTGAGCGTCTTGCCGAGGAGAAACAGCGGGCCGGGGAAGTGCTCTTCGGTTTGCGGGGCGGAGGGCGCCTCGCTCACGAAGCGCGGGTTGATGACGAGCACGGCGTCCGCGCCGAGGCGACGCGCGGGCGAGAGCGGAACGTTTTGACGAAGACCGCCGTCGCAGTGGAACTCGCCGTCGATGCGGACCGAGCGAAACAAAATCGGAATCGCGGCGGACGCGAGCGCGTGCTGTGCGCGAATCTTCACGGGCCGCGGATCGATGGTCGGATCGTTGCTCCACGGCGGAAGCTTCCCGTCCGGCGTTTGAACGAAGACGACGGTGCGCCCGCTCTGCACGTGCGTCGTCGACACGGTGAGGCCACGTGACGAATCCCTCCGCGAGGTTCCGATCGATTCGTTCGAACGGGATCGACGCGTGGACGACGCGCTCGATCCCGCGCGGGTCGAGCACGCCGCCCTCCGTCGTGGGGATGTCGGCGGAGCGAAGGCGCAGCGCGGCGAGCACGCCGCGCACGTCGGTGCGAACCAGCGAGTCGAGCTCGAGCGCTTGCCACACGTCGAGCATGCGCTGAATCGCGCGCGGTCCTTCGTGCGCCCACGCGGCGAGCCCGCACGCGTTGAGCGCGCCCACGCTCGTGCCGCAGAGAATGTCGAAATGGATTTCGCGACCGAGCGTCGCCGCGACCTTCTCGACCACGTGCTGCACGACGCCGACCTCGTACGCGCCGCGCGCGGCGCCACCGGCGAGCACGAGTGCGACGCGCTTCTTCACGCGTGTATTCTACAGCAAGTTAGTTGCAGGAGATCTCGGTGCCCGCGACTTTACATGCGCCCTTGCATGTCTGGATCGAGGTCATCACGTGCGAGCGGCATCGAAGGAGCTGTTTGCCCGCGGCGTCGCACGCGGCTTCGTCGTCGTTGCCGCAAACGTCGCCGACTTGCGCGATCGTCGTGTCGCATTTCGGGACGCCGCTCGTCGGGTCGCACTGCTTGGCCCCGCGGCATTTTGCGTCCTCGACCATCGCGCCGCCTTTGCATTTGAGGAGCGCGGACTTGTCTCCCGAGCACGCCGCGGATCCTTCGGTCGCGCAGGGCATTCCGACGTCGGCGATGGAATCGTCGCACGAGACTTTTTGTTTTTGCGACGTGCATCCCTTCGGGCCGGGACACTTGCCCACGAGCTTCCAGTGCTTGCCGGCGCATTTGACGACGCTGACTTTGTCCGTCGCGCACTCGTAGTCGTTTTGCGAGAGGTCGCATGGCTCACCGACGCTGAACGAGTCGTTGTCGCACGAGACGTCGTTGCCCGCGGATTTGCAACCGCCGGCGCCGCGACACGTGAGCCGCTCCCACTTCGCGTCGACGCACACGAGCGAGTCGCGCTCGTCCGCGCAGACTTGCTGGCCGTCCTTCTTGCAGGCCTCTCCGGCGACCGGCTTGCTGCACGCGGCGATGGTGAAACACCCAATGGCGATGAGAGCCCGCATCGCGCGGGAGAATAAGCGCTCACCCGCCGCTGGGAAAAGCCCCTGTAACTTTCTTTTGGAGCTCTCCGCTGCGGTCGAGCGCGTGGAGCTCGTCGCTTCCACCGATGGCCTCGCCCTTGATGAAAATCTGCGGGACGGTGCGGCGGCCCGTCGTCTTCACGAGCCACGCGCGTTTGTCCGGCTCGTCGGTGACGTCGATCTCTTCGTAGGCGATGCCGCGCCTCTCGAGCAGAGCCTTGGCGCGGTCGCAGTAGGGGCAATAGTCGGTGGTGTAGACCTGAACGTCGCTCATCGCGGTGCCTTTAACTCCTCGATTGTGCGCGGTGGTAGCATCGCGCGCAATGCCCGAGCAGACGATTCACCTCGAACGATACGCACCCGACGCGAAGGCTCTCGTCGCCGGCGCGCAGAGTCTCGCCGACGAGCGAAAGCACTCGCAGGTCGAGCCCATTCACTTGCTCGTGCGCGCGCTCGATCGCGATCGCGGTGTCGCGGAAGTTTTTCGCGCGGCGGGCGCCGAGCCGCGTGACGTCGCGGTCGAGGCCGAGGCCGCGCTCGGGCGTCTTGCGAAATCGAGCGGCGGGCTCGCGTATTTGTCGTCGGCGATGCTCGAGCTCCTCTCGCGCGCCGAGCGCGAGGCGGGGAGCGGCACGGTCGGCGTCGAGCAGCTCCTCAACGCGCTCTCGGGTGAGATTCGCGGCGCGGCGGCGATCGTGCTTCAAGCGTTCGCGCTCGGGCCGGGATCGTTTCGTCCGCACATGGCCGCGCTGAAGAGCGTGCCGCGCGAGGTCGCGACGTTCGACGGCACGACGGATCCCGCGACGCGCTTCACGCAAGATCTCGTCGCGCGCGCGCGCGGCGGAGATTTCGGCACCATCATCGGTCGCGACGTCGAGATGCGGCGCCTTCTCCAAATCCTCGAGCGCCGCCAGAAGAACAACGCGCTCCTCGTCGGAGATCCCGGCGTCGGCAAGAGCACGATCGTGTCGGCGCTCGCGTCGCGCATCGCAACGGGCGACGTGCCGTCGAACCTCGCGCAGATGGCGCTCGTCGAGCTCGAAGTGGGATCGCTCCAAGCGGGCGCGAAGCTCCGCGGCGAAATCGAAGAGCGACTGAAGCAAACGCTCTCGTCGATCAAAGGCGTCGCGGGCACGAAGGACACGGTCCTCTTCGTCAACGGAATCGACTCGCTCCTCGGACAAGGCTCGACGGGCGGCATCGGCGACATGCTGAAGCCGCTTCTCACGCGCGGCGAAGTGCGCTTGCTCGGAACGACGACGGTCGAGGGCTTGCGAAAAATCAACGACAAGGACCCCGCGCTCATCCGTCGATTCACGGTGCTAACGATCGATCCGCCGACTCCGGATCAAGCGATCGAAGTGCTGCGTGGAATCGCGACGCGTTTCGAGAAGCACCACAGCGTTCGCATCGGCGATCCCGCGATCGTCGCGTCGGTGCATCTCGCGAAGCGCTACGTGCAGGATCGCGCGCTCCCGGACTCCGCGATCGATCTGCTCGACGAAGCGTGCGCGCGAAAGCGCGTCGAAATCGACGGCGTGCCCGCGGACGTCGACAACCAGATCCGCCGGCTCTCTTCGCTGAAGGCGCAGCGCTCCTCGCTCGCCGACGACGCCGACGCGATGAGCACGAAGACGCGCGACAGGCTCGACAAGGAAATCGCCGAGCTCGAGCCGCACGTGAGCGAGCTCCGCGCGAAGATGGACTCGCGCCGCGGCGCCATCGCCGCGCAATCGAGCCTCCACGACGAATACGAAAAATTGCAGAAGGAGCTCGAAGAGGCGCGCAAGGCGCAGAACTTCGCGCGGCTCGGCGAGCTCGAGCACGTGACGCTCCCCGACGTGAAGCGCCGCCTCGACGCCGCACAAGCCGCCGTCGTGAAGGAAGGCGTGAGCGCGCAACCGAACATCGTCGGCGAAGAAGACGTCGCGCAGGTGCTCGGCGATTGGACGGGCATCCAAGTCCAGAAGATGCTCGAGAGCGAAGCCGACAAATTGCTGAAGATGGAAGAGCGGCTCGCGAAGCGCGTCGTCGGACAAGACGAAGCCGTGCGCGCGGTGTCTCGCGCGGTGCGCCGCGGCCGCGTCGGATTGCGCGATCCCGGTCGTCCGATCGGATCGTTCTTGTTTCTCGGACCGAGCGGCGTCGGAAAGACGGAGCTCGCGAAGGCGCTCGCGGAGTTCTTGTTCGACGACGAGCAATCGATGACCCGCCTCGACATGAGCGAGTTCATGGAGAAGCACATGGCGCAGCGCCTCGTCGGCGCGCCGCCCGGCTACGTCGACAGCGAAGAAGGCGGATTCTTGACGGAAGCCGTGCGGCGAAAACCGTACAGCGTGCTCTTGTTCGACGAGGTCGAGAAGGCGCACCAAGACGTCTTCAACTTGCTCCTCCAAGTGCTTGATGACGGGCGCTTGACCGATGGCCGCGGTCGCACCGCGGACTTCTCGAACACCGTCGTCATCATGACGAGCAACATCGGCTCGCAGCGCATCCTCGAGACCGACGTGAAGATGTTCGAGAGCCCCGAAGGCCGCGATGCGCTCCGCGACGTGCTCCGCGACGAGCTCCGGAATTTCCTCCGCCCGGAGTTCTTGAACCGCATCGACGACATCATCATCTTCCGGCCGCTCTCGAAGAAGGATCTCCGCGGCATCGTCGACATCCAATTGCGACGTCTCGAGAAGCTCGTCGCCGATCGCGAGCTCAAGCTCGATCTCACGGAGAACGCGAAGGCCGCGCTCGTCGAGATCTCCTACGAGCCGGCGTTCGGCGCGCGCCCGCTGAAGCGCGCGATCTTGAAGAAGCTGCAAGATCCGCTCGCCGAAGAAATTCTCGCGGGCGGTTACGCGACGGGCTCGACGGTGAAGGTCGACGTGAAAGACGGCGAGTTCCTCTTCGCGAAGTCGTGATGAAGCGCGCGTGCGTGCTCCTCGCGTCGTTCGTCGCTTGCGCGCACGATCAAGTGAGGAGCCCGGACGAGTGGCGCGAGGAGAACGAACATCATCCGTGCGATCCCACGGGTGCGGACGTGGCGCGCTTCGAAGCGCCCAAGGAGCTGTCCGCTTCGCTCTCTCGAGAAGAGCTCGAGCTCCGCGGCACGTGCGACTCGCCGAACGCCGATCGCTACGAGACGCGGCGTCCGTCGGAGGTCGCGTCGCATGCGATGACCGACGTCTTCTCGCATCGGTGCTCGGGCGATTGCGAGCCAATGCGCGCAAAGCTCCCCGCGTTCGACGAGCAGCACGATCTCGAAGACGCGAAGCTTTTGGACGAGTGTGCGGCGGCCGTGAAGATCCTTCCGGCGAAGATTCGCGCGTCGTGCGGACGCGTGTGCGTCGTCGATCGACGCGAGCAGGCCGCGCATGCGATCTTCGCGCGCGTGTTCGCTGGGCTCTTCGCGCTCGAAGGCCACATCCCGGACCACGACGCCGGCGACGCCGAAATTCGCGCGACGTGGCGTGCCTCGAAGGCTCCGCTGCCGCCCGCACGTTTTCATTTCTCCGCAACGGCCAAGACGACGGTGAGCGCCATGGGCGAGCTCTACCCCGGCGGACCCGTCCTCAAGCTTCGATTGATCGAAGGCGACGCAGGATGCGATCAGTCGCAGTGGACCGTGCTCGCATGGTGAGTTGGTTCGTCTACATGCTCCGCTGCGCGGACGGCTCGCTCTACACGGGCATCGCGCGCGACGTCGCGGAGCGCATCGCGAAGCACGAAGCCGGCAAGGGCGCGCGTTACACGCGAGGCCGCGGACCGCTCGTACTCTGCGCGAAGAAGCGCTGCGCGACGAAGGGCGACGCGCTCCGCCTCGAGCACGCGATCAAACAGCTCCCGCGCGAACGCAAAGAGTCCTTCGCGCGCGCGGGCCGCATCACGTTGCGCCTCACTCGTCGAAAAAGCGCGTGACCGCGGAGACGACGAGCTCGGGCGTGTCGACGTGCGCGAAGTGCGACGTGTTCTGCATCATCTCGAGCCGCGCGTTCGGGACGAGCTTCGCGAGGTATTGCGCGTTGCGCGCGGGGACCATCGGGTCGCTGGTCGCGTAGAGAAGAAGCAGCGGAATCGGAAATGGTTTTTCGGAGAGCTCGCGCGCGAACTCGGCGAAGCCCGACGCGGAGACGGTGTCGCGAAGGTAACCGATGAACGCGTCGAGACCTGCGTCGTCGCGCAATGGCGCCGCATACTCTTCGGCCTCTTCGAGCGATTTCAGCGACTCGTCGTAGTAGTGGACGTTCTTGTGCGTCCACTTGCGTCCGTCGCGCCCGATGAGCGCGCGCAAGATCGCGCGCGTTCCGGGGAGCGAGAGGACCGTGCCGAGCGCGCGATAACGAAATCCGGCGAGGCGGGCGAGTGAACGTTCACGAGCTTCGAGAACGCGCCTGGCTCGCGCATCGCGTGGCGCATGCACAAATATCCGCCGAGCGAATTTCCGATCGCGAGACAACCTTCGATGCCGACTGCGCGCTGGAACTCGCCGATCCACTCCGCGAGCGCGGCGGGCCCGTACGACGCGTGCGGTCTGTCCGAGCGACCCGCGCCTGGAAGATCGGGCGCGATGACCCGCCATCTCTTCGAGAGCGGCGCGTAGACGTAGCGCCACGAGTAGCTCGACGTCATGAGACCGTGCACGAGGAGAAGCGGAGGACCTTCGCCGAGCTCGCGGTAGTGCACCTTCATCTCGCCAAACGGACGCGACTTCACCGCGACGTCTTTGCCGCGCGTCCGCGCGAAATCGTGCGGGACGCGCGGATGCTCGGGGAGCGCGTCGAACGCGCCGCGATGAAACGGACGCGCGACGCTGCTCATCGCTGCTGCTGCTCCGGCGACTCGCCCGTCGCTCGCTTCAACGCCGCGCGTGCGATGAGATAGTCGTACGTCGACGTTTGCAGCTGAGCGCGCGCTTGCGTGAGGAGCTGCTCCGCATCGACCACGTCGAACTGCGTCGCGGAGTTCGCGTCGTAGCGTTTCGTCACGAGGCGATAATTTTCCTCCGCGGAGGCCACCGATGTCTTGGCGACTTCGATCGCGTCGCTTGCGGTTCCCACGTTGAGAAACGCCTCTTGCACTTCGAGCTTCACGGTGTCCTCGATCTTCTCGCGGGTGGCGTTCGTTTGGCGGAGCCTGGCGTTCGCGGCATCGATGTGCGCGATCGACGAGCCCCAATCCCAGATGTCCCACGAGATGGTGCCGCCGATGAACTCCGCGTCTTTGAGCTGGAACACCGATCCCTCGGTGTGTTGCCAGGAGCCGACGAGATTCACTTGCGGAAGGAGCCTGTACCACGCGAGGCGTACGTTGCCCTTCGATTGCGCGATGTGCGCGTCGACCTCGCGCATCTCCGTGCGATTCGCGAGCGCCGCTTGCTCTGCGCGCTCGAGCGTCGTCTCGCTGCGAATCTCGGGCTCGTGATCGAGCGGGATGGCATCGATCGCGCTCGAGGGCGGCATGCCCATGGCGACGGCCAGACGCGAGCGCGCAAGCGACACTTGCGCGCGCTGTTGAATGACGCGCAGCTTCGCGCCTGCGAGCGCGAGCTCGGCGCGAAGAACTTGATCGCGACTCACGACGCCGTTGTCGTGAAACGAGTTGGCTTGTTTGAGCTGCAGCGTGAGCTCGTCGACGGATTGCGCGGCGACCTGCGTGAGCCGCTCCGCTTGCAGCAAGCGGTAATAACTTTCGATTGCGTGATAGCCCGTGTCGCGACGCGTCGCGTCCTTCTTGATTCGCGCGACGTCGACCCCGAGATCGGCCACGTGATACTGGTCGAAGATCGCGAGGAGCCCGGTGAGCGGTTGAATCGCCGACAACGTCGTCGCCCACGTGAACGAATCGCGCACGGGAAAGTTCGCAGGGGGCTGGGATGGATCGAGTTGGAACGGGATGTTGAACGGCGAGTTCCACTGCTGGAGGTTTCCGTCCAGATGAATGAGCGGCGCGGCGCGCCCACCCACCTCCCAACGCTCCGACTTCGCCACGTGCTCATCCTCGGCGGAGATGTGCATGTCGGGGTTGTTCGCGAGTGCTTGCGCGACCACCTCCGAAAGCGTCATGCGGCGCAGCTGCGCGTCATCGGCGAGCGCGGCGGGTGAGAGCAGGAAGAGAAAAGCTCCCCAAGAAACGAAACGGCGCATGTCATTGACCTCTGGATTCACGAATTGATAGCAGCTATACAGAAAGTGAATCAAGATTCACCCATGGTTTCCGCGCTGAAATCACATCCGTCCCAGGATCGCCTCCGCGCGCGCCTCAGGCATGCGGTGCACGAGTCGCTCCTCGAGGCGACGGAGCGATCCATCGTCGAAGACGGCGTCGAAGCGGCGAGCCTTCAGGCGATCGCGCGGCGCGCGGGCGTCGCGGTCGGCACGATCTACAACTACTTCCACGATCGGCAAGAGCTCTTCCGCGAATTGTTTTCCAAGCGCCGCAGCGAGATGCTCTCCGCGATCGATGCAGGCATGAAGAGCGCGGAGGGCGAGCCGTTCCGCAAACAGCTCGAGCGCTTCGCGCACGTCTTGCTCTCTCACTACGACGGCCGGCGCCAGTTCATGCGCGTCGTGTTCGCGTCGGAGCCGCTCCGTCTCCAAATGATGTGCGACAAAGCGGGCCGTATGCGTCCCTACGCGCAAGAGCTCAACGCGCGCGCCGAGCGCGTGATGCGCGTCGGCGTGAGCGAGGGCGCGGTGCGCGAAGAAGACGTCGCGCTCTTCACGACGGTCTTCACGAGCATCTTGAAGGGCGTGCTCGTCACCGCGCTCGACGAGGGCGAGCACGGAAACCTCGCCGACGTCGCGCCGCACGCCGTACGTCTCTTCTGTCACGGGGCGCTTCCAGCGAGAAAAACATGACCACCACTGCCAACGCGGCTCCCGCGCAAGACGCGCCCGCCGCCGTCGAAAAAAAGAAGAGCGTGCGTCCGTACATCATCCTCGCGATCGTCGTCGGCGTCGGGCTCTCGATTTATCTCGGCTTCCGCGCGATCACCGCGGGCAAAGAGAGCACGGACGACGCGCAAGTCGCGACGGACATGGTCCCGCTCTCCGCGCGCGTCGGCGGCAACATCGTCACGCTCCCCGTCATGGACAATCAACCCGTGAAGAAGGGCGATCTCATCGCAGAGATCGATCCGACCGATTACCAAAGCCGCGAAAAACAGGCCGAAGCGGAGCTCGCCGCGGCGCAGGCGCAAGCCGACGCGATGGACGCGCAAACGAAGATCGTCGAGTCGAGCTCGAAGGGCGGTCTCACGTCGGCGCGCGCGGCGCTCTCGGGCACGGCGGCGTCCGCCGTTGGAGCCGAAGCGCAGATCGCTGCGGCGCAAGCGGCGCTCGCGCGCGCGGAGAGCGACGCGGCAAAAGCCGATCAGGATCTCCGGCGCGGCCAACAGCTGCGCAAAGACGACGCGATCCCGCAAGCGCAAGTCGACACGTACCAAGCCACCGCGACGTCGGCACACGCGGCTGTCGCGCAAGCGCAAGCGCAGCTCGCGAGCGCACAAGAAGCGAAGGCCACCGCGCAGACGCGCGTGACGGAAGCGCAAGGTCGCGTCGAGCAGTCGACGCCCGTCGACGCGCAGCTCGCCGTCGCGCGCGCGAACGCCGCGCTCGCACATGCCCGCGCCGACAGCGCGTCCGCCGCGCTCGACCTCGCGAAGCAACAGCTCGCGTACACGAAGGTCACCGCGCCGTTCGATGGTCACATCTCGAAGCTCGCCGTCCACCTCGGCCAGCTCGTGTCGCCGTCGCAAATCGTGACGAGCGTTCTCCCGAACGCGACGTACGTCATCGCGAACTTCAAAGAGACTCAAGTCGGCGAGATGCGCACCGGTCAAGCCGCGCACATCACGGTCGACGCGCTCCCGGGCCGCACGCTCCACGCGAAGGTCGAGAGCATCTCCTTTGGCACGGGCGCGGAGTTCTCGCTGCTCCCGCCCGACAACGCCTCCGGCAACTTCGTCAAAGTCGTCCAGCGCGTCCCCGTGAAGCTCACGTGGGTGGACCCGCCAAGCGACATCCAGCTCCAAGCCGGCCTGTCGGTCGACGTCACCGTTCTCACCCGCTGACCCCAAAGTTCGGATCCGAACTTACCCAGGTTGGATCGGCGAAGGTCCATGTCAACACGCGTAAGTACATGAAATTACGCACACCTACCATGTGGGATATATGGTCTAAAGTATGCTATGACGCGGCGCATGATTCGACCTCTCGTGCTTGCTGCAATGGCTTCGATTCTTGGTGGATGCGCGCTCGATGCGGGCAACGTCGATTCGTCCGATGACGAAGTGAAGACGACGGCCGTCTGCCCGACGCAGCATCAGGGCGACTCCGCCGACGGCGACGCCGTCACGATTTGCGACAAGACGTACACGACGCTCCCGTTCGTGCGTCCCCCGAGCGACAAGGTCACGAAGACGACCTCGACGCTCTATGTCGGCATCGACATCGCGGAAGGTCGCTTCGTCACGCGCGAGGGCGCCGTGTACGCGCTCGCGGACGACAACGGAAAAGTCCTCAGCCTCACGTCGAGCACGTCGAACGCGATCGTGAAATCGCTCCGCATGCCGAGCAACCGCAACCTCTACATGATCTACAAAGTCACCGGCGAGATCGGCACGGGAACGGATCCCGTCTTCCACACGAAGGTCGACATCATCAAAGCCACGAGCGCGAAGCCCGTCATCTTGATCAGCGGCAAGGCGATCGACACGGCGCAGACGTTCGGCGCGTGGGAAGGCACGGTCGCCGCGCGCACGAGCGACACGGCGTTCGATCCGAACAAGCGCGTCGATGTGCGAATCAGTTTCTCGACGGTCTCGAAGAGCGCGGTGCACTTCGCGTCGTGGTCGAGCGGCACGTTGAAGGACGGCGACTCTTACGAAGTCACCGGCACGATCGAGAACTTCTCGAAGTCGGTTCGCGCGGCGGACGGGTCGTGCATGAAGTCGCTCGCGTCGATGGGCGCGAACAGTCCGTTCGCGGGCGCGACGTCCGGCACGGTCAAGCTCGATCGCATCGGCGGAATGCACTTCCCCGGCGACGACGAGCACGTGCTCACGATGCCGCAAGGCGCGAAGGGTTGGAGCCTCACGGCGATGGGAAACTTCGGCCGCTTTTTGCCGAGCGATTTCATCTCGACGAAGCCGGGCTCGGGTTCGATGACGCCGCACGGCACGCCGTCGGGCGCGGGCATCGACCTCACCGCGGTCACCGCAGGCGGCGGCGGTTGCTGATCGTGACCATCGGCGCCGGAGGCGCCGGAGCAGGTAATCAGTCGAAGCCGGCGTCGACGATGATGATAGGCGGGCAGTGTTTGCCCGACCACGCGTAGCAAGAGTTCGTTTGCTCGTCGCAGCAGTAGCGACCACTGAGCAACTTCGGCGTGCACTGCTGCTCGCACTCGTGGTTGCTCGTGCAGTTGTCCGGGCACGTCGTCACGGGGGCGTCGTCGGGGGCGTCGATGATGATCACGTCCGTCGAAGCGTCGTCGGGCGGAGGTGGAGGAGGCGTGACGTCGACCACGATCACGTCGTCGGGCGGTGGTGGTGGCGGCGTGACGTCCACCGTCACGTCCGGCAGCGTCACGTCGATGTTCGCGTCGGGCACGCTGCTGTCGGACTCTTCGAGCGTTCCGAGATCGGTTCGAGCGGCGCAAGCAACGACGATGAGAGAAGCGAAGCCAAAGAGAAGGTGATTGCGGTTCATTGCACGAGGTGACCCTCACTGTCGTCGGTCGTCGTTGCGGACTCGTCGTCTTCGTGAAGCTCGGGCAGCTCGAAGAGCTCCTTGAGCGTCGCGGCGAGGGATTGTGCATCACCATCGCCCGCAGCGCGACGCAAACGTGTGGTCGGCGCGTGCAAAAGTTTGTTGGTCGCGCTCTCGACCATCTGCAGGAGCGACGCGCGATCTCCCTCGGGCAGATGTTTCAAGCGTCCCTGTAAACTGCGTTCGAGCTCGGAGACCAGAACGCCCCGCGTCTTTGCGCGGAGGGCGACGATCGCCGGTTGCACGTCGAGGCCGCGCGCCCACTGGAGGAACTGCAGCACCTCGTGCTCGACGATCTTCTCGGCTGCGGCGACCTCGTTCTTGCGCGCCGCGAGACCGAGCGCGACTTGTTGCTCGAGATCGTCGACGTCGAACACGTACACGTTGTCGATGCCATGGACCGTCGGTTCGACGTTGCGCGGAACGGCGATGTCGACGAAGAGGAGCGCCTTGCCGCGACGCGCGCGCATCACGCGCTTGACGAGATCGCGCGTCACGACGAACGTCGGGCTCGCCGCGGCCGTCACGACGACGTCCGCGCTAGCGAGCTCGGCCTCGAGCGACGCGAGCGTGTTCGCGGCGCCGCCGAAACGCTTCGCGAGCGTCTCGGCGCGTTCGAGGCTGCGATTGACGACGCGGATTTCTTTTGCGCCTTTGCCGAGGCTGCGCGCGGCGGCTTCGGCCATCTCGCCCGCGCCGACGAGGAGCACCGTGCGATCGTCGAGCTCGCCGAACACGCGTCGCGAGAGCTCCACGGCCACGCTCGAGATGCTCACTGTGCCCGCGCCGAGCGCAGTCTCGCTGCGCACGCGCTTCGCGACGGAGAACGCGCGGTGAACGCACCGCGCGAGAAAGCTGCGGAGCGATCCCGCCGCGACCGCCGCGTCGTACGCGTTCTTCACTTGCCCGAGAATCTGCGGCTCGCCGAGCACCATCGAGTCGAGGCTCGACGTGACGCGGAACACGTGGCGCACCGCTTCTTCCGCTTCCTTCTCGTAGACGACGTCGCGGAGCTCGTTCTCGGCGATTTTTCCGTGCTCCGCGAGCACCGCGCGGATCGCCTCGAGCGCGCGCGCGCGATCCACGTCCGCGTTGCCTTTGGGACGCGCGACCACCTCGACGCGGTTGCACGTCGCGAGGAACATCACCTCGTCGAGCTCGGGTCGCGCCATGAGGCGCGCGAGGACTTGCTCGAGCGCGGTGCCGTCGCTCGCGAATCGTTCGCGCACCTCGACGGGCGCGGTGCGAAACGAAAGGCCCACGACCACGATCATCTCAGGCCCCTCCGCCTCGAGTCTCGCCGAAGCTTCGGACGAGGTAGATGACGAGCACGACGACCGCGAACGCGAAGCCCGCGATCGTTCCATACGCCGCGCGCTTGCCGCGCCAACCGCGCCACGCGCGAAGAAGGAGAACGCCGGCGAAGAGCGCCCACGTCGCGTAACCGAAGAGCGATCGCCACACCTCCGCCGCAGAGCCCGACTCGACGCGCTCCGCCCAGAGCGCGCCCGTGATGATCCCGACGGTGAGCAGCGGAAAACCCGCGAGCAAGAACGCGTGCTCGGCGCGATCGAGCGCGTCGAGCGGCGGCAGACGCGAGCCCACGCCGGCGACGTTCTTCTTCTTCAGCTGTTTGTCGGCGACGAGGTATGCAACGGCCGCCGCGAACGCGAGAAGGAACAGCGCCTCACCGAGCAAGTTCGCGAGCACGTGAACCGGGAGCACCGCGCTCTTCACGGGACCTGCCGCGGACGCATCCGCGTGCGCGGCTTGCGACCCGATGAGGAACGTCAGCGCGAGCGGCGCGATGAGCACGCCCACCGCGTCGAGCTTGTAGCGCGAGCGCATCACGACGAACACGACGCACGCGAGCATCGAGACCACGCTGAGCGCGAAGTGAATGCCTTTGATCGGACAAATGTTGAGCACCATCGACGAGACGATGATGTGCGTCGCGTGGAGCGCCGCGCCCGCGCCGATGAGGATCACGCCCGCGCGAAGCACGCGCGGGCTCTGAGCGCGCCCGCTGACGTGCACGAGAAATGCGATCTCCGCCGCGATGTACGTCGCCGCCGTGAGCAGAAGAAGAGCGGTGACGAGCGCCGTGCTCATTTGGATGGATTCTACAAGTTCTTCAGCAGGAAGCGAGCGAGCAGGTCTTCGTCGGTGCGTGGCTCTTCCGAAAACGCCGGCGCGCTTTGCTGCTTCTCGCGCACGTACTCCACGAACGAGCTCGTCGGTGCGCCGAGCCAGCCCGTCTTCACCTCGTAGGCGTTCTCGCCGATGATCATCGACTCTTCGAGGATCTCCGCGCCGAGCTCTTCGAAGAAGACGCGCGACTTCACTTTGCCGACGATGTCGTTCGCGTCGGGCACGCCGGTCACTTCGCGGAGCACGCGCACGGCTTCTGCGATGCGATAACGCCGACCCTCGCCGACGATGGTGAGCTGATTGCCGGCGAGCTCGACGTAGCCTTCGACGAGCCAGTGATCGAGCGCAGCCTGCGGAAAGAAGATGCGATTCTGCATCCGGTCTCGACTACGTTTACCATGACCAAGATGAGCGTGGCGGCGGCGATCGACGAGATGCTCGCGCGCGCCGCCGAGCCTCGGTTCGAAGCGCGCGTGCTCGCGATGCGCGCGGCGTTCGAGGCGAAGACGGGGTCGTATTCGCCGCGCGATTCGTTCTTCGAAGCGCGCAGCGCAGCATTTTGGGACGACGCGCTCACGCGGCGCGCGTTCGGAAGAGAGCTCGAAGGGCTCAGCGATGAAGCGCGCGCCGTGGTGGAGCCGCTCGCGCGTGCGCATCGCGGGCTCTTTCGCGTCGAAGAATGCCCCGATGGGTTTCTCCTCGTCGACGAGTGGAGCGGCGCGGAGTTCGTCGCGCAGCCCGCGTCGCCCGGATTGCGCGATGCGCTCGAGCGCGCCGCGAGCTTGATCGATGGTCGCGTCGTCGGCGTGCCACGAACGGGCGAAATCGTGCTCCTCGCGGGCGCCGTCTTTCACGCGGCGGATGCGCTCGAGCCGATGCGCGCGCTCTTGCCCGAAGCGCGGTCGAGAGAGATGAAGACGCACGACGCGCTCGACGCGCTCCTTCGCATGGATCATGCGCTCCGCGCGCTGTCGAGAGTGAAAGCCGCGTTCGCCTATCGTAAAGAAGCACTGAAAGCCTAGATGCCCGCTCCTCCCACGTTCACCGCGCGCGTCGCGTCGGCGCGCATGCTCTCGCCGCTCGTGCGCGAGCTCGTGCTCGAGCGCGAGGCGCCTCTCGCGTTCGACGCGGGTCAGTGGGTGAGCCTCGTCCTTCCGCTCGCGAGCGGCGACTCGCCCGAGCTGCGCCGTTCGTATTCGATCGCATCCGCGCCGGACGGCACCGGTCGCTTCGAGGTCGCGGTGACGCGCATCGACGGTGGCCCCGGCTCCACGTACTTGCATTCTGCACCCATCGGAACGGAGCTCTCCGTCGTCGGCCCACAAGGATTCTTCACGCGCCCCATCGGTGAGAGCCCGTCGCTCTTCGTCGGCACGGGGACGGGCATCACGCCGCTTCGAAGCATGATGCTCGATGCGCTCGCCAAAGGAGACGCGCGCCCGATGTGGCTCGTCTTCGGCAACCGCACCGAAGCGGACATCCTCTATCGCGCCGAGCTCGATGCGCTCGCCGCGAAGCATGCGCACATCCGTGTATTCTACACGTTATCGCGCCCAAACGCGCCCTGGTCGGGCAAGACGGGTTACGTACAGACGCACGTCACCGAGCTCTGGCGCGATCTCGAAGCGCTTGGTGGAGGCGCGCCGCACGCGTACATCTGCGGATTGCACCGCATGGTGGGCTCCGTGCGCGATCTCCTCCGCAAGACGCTCGGCGCGGCGCGCGAGCAGGTGCACTCGGAGCGCTACGACTAATACCCTTTGCGGGCCACTGACGAATCGCCGAGCTCGATCTCTTTCGTCGATTGCGTCACGAGCGCGGCGGCTGTGTGCTTGCGCACCGTCACGATGCGGAGCTCGCCGATGACTTCCATCGGCGCCTTCGAATCGCCGATCGTCGGCGGGTTCTCCACGTCGGCGGGCGAGTCGCTCTCGAGCGCGATGCGCAAGCCGGCGACGTCGCTCGCGAGGCTCTTGCGCCACGCGTCGCCGCGACGAATCACGAACAACCGATTGCCCACTTTCAAACCGTCTTCGTCGCCCTTGTCGATGAACACGACTTGGTTCTGCCCGTAGAAGTTGTGCGGGTAGACGCTCGCGAGGACTTGCGCGTTCACGTCCTTCTCGTTTCGCACGGGCGGCACGACTTGGAACCTGCGATTCACCGGGCCGATGCGCGCGCCGCGCTCGATCACGTCGAGCGACTCGGTGACCGCGCCGCGCGCGATGCGCGTCTGCGGATCCCAACGGTCGATGCGAACGGTGCCTTGGAGCTGCACGAGATTTCCGCCCGGCACTTTGCGAACCGGACGAAACACCGTGAGCTCTTGCCCGAGCTTCACGTCGTGGTTCGGGCCGACGCGCATGTACGCTTCGTCGGTGTCGGTGAGGAACATCTTGTCCTCGGCCGAGCCGTTGATCTCGCCCCAGTCTTCTTTGTCGTCGTCCGAGATGAAGCCCGTGTCACGAAGGAACACGGTTTGTGGCACGACCTGCCTTCGGCGATCGACGATGCTCCCGCCCTGTTGCTGTGGGTGCTGCACGCCGCCGTTGCCCGTCGATTGTGGCGCGGTTCCGCCGGTGCGGAGCTTCACTTCGTCGCCTGGGTAGATCCAGTGCGGGTTTTGAATTTGCGGGTTGTACGACCAGATGCGCGGCCACTGATACGGGTTGCGGAAGAACGTGTCGCAAATTCCCCAAAGCGTGTCACCGCGTTTCACGGTGTACGAGTCGGGGACGACGCCGTCGGGCCTTCGCCGACGGTGAACGATCCGTTGCCGCCGTGACCGAAGTCGGCCGATCCGTTTGCGTTGCCGAAGACCGTGGCGCCGCCGTTCGACGACGGCGCGAGATCGAAATGATCTTCTTGGTTGCCCTGGATCGGTTGCGACGACGAGTAGATGTTGTTGCCGCCGCCGAGCGGAACGCCGGGCGGGGGAGGCGCGACCGCGCCGGGATACGTCGGGACCGTCGTGATCGTCGTCGGCACCGTGACGACTTGTGTGGTTCCACCACCGCCGCCGCCGGGCTGCGCGCCGCCGCCGCCTTCGGTGTTGTTCTGCGCCAACGCCGAATGCGAGAGCGCGAGGAGACCAAGGACCGTGAGCGGCTTCTTCATGGATGATTCTCCGGGATGCGACGGGCGGCGTCGCTGCGCGGCCACTCACGCGTGAGCTTGTCGAAGTAGGTCTTCGCCTTCTGCGGGTTGCCGAGCTTCTGCTGCGAGATGCCGAGCTTGAGGAGCGCGTCGGGCGTTTTTCCGCCGGACGGGAATCGCGCGAGGACGCCTTCGAGCTGCTCGGTCGCGCGCATGTACTCGCCTTGCGCGAAGTAACACTCGCCGCGCCAGTACATCGCGTTCTCGACGTACGGATGGTCCGGGCATTTCAACATGAACGCAGCGAACGCATCGAGCGCGGGCGCATACTGCTTTCCGTTCACGAGCGCGAGCGCGGCGTCGTAGGATTTCTTCGCTTCGGGATCGAGCGCGCTCGGGCGCGGCGCGTTCGCGTTCGGGTTGGGCGCGGCGTTCTCGTCGGGCATCGTCTCTTCGACGACGTCGCCGCCGCGGCTATGCGGGACGCCCTTCACGCGAATCACGGGGCGCGGGTTCGGATCGTCGGCGGCCTCGAAGCCCGCGACGTCGCCTTGTCCACCCGACGACTCTTCCGATCCGTCGTCGAACGTCTGCACGCGCTGGCTCATCCCCGCAGCGGGATGCGCCGCCCGCGTGCCGCTCTGCTTGACGATCTCGGCGAGCTCCTTCGCAGTGAGCTTCTCGCCGAATTGCTGATCGTCGTCGACGTGCGTGAGCGCCTCGCGCATCTCGTCGAGCTGCTTTTCCTCGGCGCTGCGCGCACACCCGACGACACAAAAGGTCGCGAGCAGAAGAATGGTGCTTCTCATGCTCTCGTAAGCGTAGGTGGCCGCGGAGCGCGGGGCCAATTTCTGGTGCGAAATCGCCTTCCCTTTACGCCTCGCGCCATTTGATCCACATTCGGGCCTTGCCCGCACTTCGGCCCCGGCGTCGCATCGATCTGAAGAAGACGCTCTTCCTTCTTCCGAACCTGATCACGCTCTCCTCCATCTTCTGCGGGTTCGACTCGATTCGCCTCTCGGCTCGAGCGCAGTCGGCGAGACGACTTCTACCGCGCGTCGATCCTGCTCGTCTTCGCGCTCCTCTTCGACATGCTCGACGGTCGCGTCGCGCGCCTCACGAAGACGCAGAGCGCGTTCGGTCTGCAGATCGACTCGCTCGCGGACGTGGTGAGCTTCGGCGTCGCGCCCGCGTTGCTCGTCTATCAGTGGTCGCTGAACCAAGCGGGCGTCGTCGGGATTTTCTGCGCGTTCTTGTTCGTCGGCGCGGGCGCGGTGCGGCTCGCGCGCTTCAACGTGCTGTCGATGGGCGAAGGCGGCAAACCGACGAAACCGGGCAAGTACGTCGTCGGTCTCGTCATCCCGGGCGCGGCGGGCATCTTGGTCTCGCTCGTCCTCGCGAACCACGCCATCGGCGGAGACCTGAGAAACCCGCGCTACGTGTGGCCGCTCACGGGGCTCACGGTGCTGCTGAGCTTTCTGATGGTCTCGAACATGAAGTTCCGTTCGTTCAAGGAGCTCAAGTTCAACGCGCGCACGGTCGCGTTCGTCTTGTTCATCGTCATGTCGAGCGCGATCGATCTCGCTCCAGACGAGCCCCGCATTCGTCCTCACGTGGCTGCTCGCTTGTTACATCGTGCTCGCGATCGTCGAGCTCGTCGTCGGCATCCCGAAGGCCCGCCGTGAGCGGCGCCAACGCACGCCGAGCATCCCGCCGAGCAAATAAGAAATCGACAGGGAGATGGGGAGACTGGGAGATGATTTTTTCTAAGAAAAATCTCCCAAGCTCTGCCTGCTCTCCCTGTTAACTTCTTCTTCTCGTGTCATGATGGCGCGCACGATGATTGATCTCTATGTCTGGCCGACGCCGAACGCGTTCAAGGTCTCCATTTTCCTCGAGGAGACCGAGACGCCCTACAAAGTCATCTCCGTCGACATCGGTCGCGGCGAGCAGTTCACGCCAGCGTTTCTCGCGATCAGCCCGAACAACCGGATGCCCGCGATCGTCGATCACGAGCCGAAGGACGGCGGCGCGCCGCTCAGCATCTTCGAGTCCGGCGCGATCCTCATGTACCTCGGCGAGAAGACGGGCCGGTTTTTCCCGACGGAAATGCGTGCAAGATACACGGTCATCGAATGGCTCATGTGGCAGATGGGCGGCGTCGGGCCGATGTTCGGTCAGTTCGGCCACTTCACGCGGTACGCGCCGGAAAAAATTCCGTACGCGATCGAGCGCTACACGAAGGAAGCGCTTCGGCTCGTGAAGGTGCTCGACACGCGCCTCGCGCACGCCGAGTACGTCGGCGGCGAGTACTCGATCGCGGACATGGCGATTTTCCCGTGGCTCCGTTACCCGTCGCTGCGCGATCAGATCTCGCACTTCAAGCACGTCTCGCGCTGGCTCGACGCGATCGAAGCGCGCCCGGCGGTGCGACGCGGTTTGGATCTTCTCAAGGACAAGCGAAACCCCGCGCCGCTCTCGCAAGAGCAACGCGACAACTTGTTCGGCCACAAACAGTTCCAACGGTGACGTGAGCCATGTTGGATGATCTCTACTACCTGAGAGAGCGCGCCCGGCAGGCGCTCGCGCGTGGAGATCTCGACGACGCCGCGAACGCGCTCGTCACGGCGGCCGCGCAGACGAACATCGCGGAGAACGATTACCTCGGCGTGCTGCGTCCGCTCGAAGACGTGCTGATGAAACGCGGCGACGCGCGGAGCGCGCTCACCGTGCTCTGGTACATGATGCCGACCGAGCGCGACGGCGCGAAGCGCGCGCAAGCGAAGCTCGAGCAAGTGCCGCCCGTCGATCGCGCGCGCACGCTCGCAGCACTCGGCGACATGCAAGGCGCCGCGCGCGAAATGGAGAACGCGGGTCTCGTCGCGGCCGCCGCGATCTATCGCGAGAAGGCGCAAGATTGGGTCGGCGCGCGCGCGCTCTGGTCGCGCCTCGCGCAAGTGACGAGCGGCGGCGCGGACGCGTACAACGCGGCGCTCGTGCAGTTCAACCTCGCGCGTTGCGCGAAGCAATGCAAAGACGCGCGCCAAGCGCACGACGCGATCGTCGCGGCGGTTCGTCTCGTCGAAGAAGCGGCCGATCACTTCGAGTCGGTGGGCCTGCGCGAGCGCGCGTTCGACTGCTTTCAAGTGCTCGTGCAAATCGGTCGCGAGGGCGGCGCGTTCGAAGACGTGCTCGAAGGCTTCGTGAACTGCATTCGCATCTTGCGCGAGGACCACCTGAAGTACTTCGCGCTGCAATATTTCGAGGACGCGCTCGCGTCCGCGAAGGAGCGAAAAGAATTCTCCGCGGCCGCGACGATCGCGCGCGAGGTCGCCGACTACGCGCGCGGTCTCGGCATGGCCGAAGCGAGCGCGCACTACGTGCTCGAGCAAGCGGAGCTCTGGCGCGAAGTCGCGAAGCAACACCGAGAGCGCGGCGCGCCGCCGGAGATCGCGGAGAACTCGCTGCTCGCGGCGATCCTCGCGTTCGGCGACGTCGGCCAATATTCGCGCGTCGGAAAACTGTACGAAGAGCTCGCGACGATGGACCTCGAGCCCGCGCGCACGCGCCACTACGCGCCGCGCGTCGAAGCGCTACGAAGGCGTCCGCGACGAGCCGCTCGAAGCCGCGCCGCTCCCGTCGCACTTGCGACAAGAGAACCAATTCCCGGACGTGTGGCACGTCGACTTGATCGAGTGGGAGCAGCAGGGGAGCGCCGCGGAAGCGTGCGCCGACGTGCTCCTCGACAGACACTGGCCAGACATCATCCGTCGCAAGGCGATGCTCGCGCGCCTCGCCGCGTTCGCCGTCGAGACGCGCCAAGACGACACGTCGCAAGCGGCGACGAGCGGCCGCGTGCGCTTGTGCGAGCAGCTCGCTCAGCTCGGTTTGTATGGCGTGCTCTCGCCGCTCGAAAAATTCTTCACGCGGCAAGAGCGGCCCGTGAGCGTCGCGGTGCTCGCCGCGATGCAAATGCTCTTCTTCAAGCGGAGCTTCATCACCGTGCGCGCGGCGCTTCGCGACGCGGACGGCGCGGTCGTCGAGCAAGCGGAGAAGGCGACCGAGGCGCTCACGTTTCCGCACGCGTTCGATCCGCTCTCGCGCATCGTCCGCGAAGCGACGCGCCCATCGACGCGCGCCGCCGCCTTGCGCGCGCTCGCGAAGGTCGACACGCCGGAAGCCGCGGAGTTCTTGCTCGGCGTGCTCGAGCACGGCGCGCCGCAAGATCGCGCAGCGACGCTCGAAGGTCTCAAGCGATCGCGCGCCGCGCGCTTCATCGAGCTCGCGCGCGCCGCGCTTCCGACCGCGCAACCGCAGGTTCAAACCGCGCTGCGCGACGTGCTCCGCGCGCGCGGCATCGCGGCCTGATGGGGCAATCGGTGTCGGCGCAGCTGTACGAAACTGAAAGACGCTGACGCAGACACGAGTACAAAAATGAACTCGATAGTGCGTTAGCGCTTGTCGTGTGTGGGGGGGGGGGGGAGCGTACGTTGGGTTCGAGACAGGAGGGTTGGGCATGAACTTCGGTCGCACCGTCGGTGCCGGACTCGTGGGTATTGCGTTGATGAACGCGTGTTCGGGTTCTACGCAACCAGGCACTCCAGCACCGCCCCTTCTCGCGGCGCATGACATTGAGGTGATTCGTAACGCGGACAACACGCTGCTGTTCGCGAGAGATCTTGCGGCGCTAGAGAACCCGCATGACATTCTCTTCAACCGCGTCGATATGGGACCAGCAGCGCTCACCTCGCTCGGGCCAGCAAGCGCCGTTCGGCGCGCGTCCGGTCTTTCCCTGGTATTTCAATCACCACTAGCTAACACATTCGTCGTGAACATCCCCGATGGGATGGGTGGAACAACTCCCATCACACTCACGGCGGACGGGGCTCTAGATGCTTATGTTCGCGACCCCGACGAACTCTATCAAACGCTCACCGGGCTCATCCAGCCTACTGGCCCCGACTTCCTCGAAGAGATCTCAACGCCGCGCGCCTTTCCATTTGGAGAAGTCGGACTAATCGATCCGGCTCCGTTCAGCATCGCTGCGCTGGTGTCGCTCACAACTCAGAAGCCCCCGCAAACAGCCTTCGTCGGAAACAAGCTCATTCATAGCGGAACAGACATGCTCGACCCCATTCTACCCGAGTATTTTTGGTTTCCCGCTGGGCCAAACGGAACGCAAGGAAGCACGTCGGCCGTGATACAAAGCAACTGGGGTGCAACCGCCGCGGAGCCCACAGGGTTCGGCAGCATCAAGGCGCTCCGGTTCGCTCAACATGGCCCGTGCGAAATCGAACAGGCATTACAGCCACTTTTCGAAGCCGCAAAAGTGCAAATCGTATCGAACACCCTGCCGCATTGCGGCGAAGATCTTTTTATAACTCATATCAGCGACATCAACTTTCGGACCGTCGATCTAGTGCCGTACATCTCACGTGTGGAATCAACCGTCGGGTTCGCAACATTTCAAACAGTGTTTGGCGCTCTCCTGCATGGGGACTTGATCGTCAACATTCCACCGAGTGGAGGCGGCGCTTCGTCGGACTGCTCGGTACAGTTCCTCTACGACTATCGACTGAGCGTCGACCCATCCGGCTTGCTAACCGTAACGCCGAAGAAAATCTACTATCAGTCGACGGGCAGTTGCGTATACGTCGATGACTACCTGGTCAATGGATTACACATCCAGATAGCGAATCTAAACGTTGCACCAATATTGACATCGACTATTCCGGAACAAATCCAGACTCAACTGCTAAACAGTCAAATAATAGACTTTAGTACGACGCCAGCATCAACGGTATTGGGTGGTACTAATGCGCTGCGTTGTCATCCCGATAGCGACCTGTTCGGTGCACCCGACTGCAGCATGCCTGCCGGTTTTATGGTAAAATCCGTACTTCAAAGCGTTAACAGGCTGCTGAAAAAGTCGCCTTGGGGATCGACACGGAGATCGCGGTGTGATCTAAATTGATCATGCGCGGCGAGAACACGAAGCAGTCGTCGATGTTGTGCCTGATGTCCCCGGAGTCGCGGGTGCCGACGAATCACCCGATTCGGCGGATCAAGAAGCTGGCGGACGAGGCGCTGGCGAAGTTGTCGCCGGTGTTCGACGCGATGTACTCGACGATCGGGCGGCCGTCGATTCCGCCGGAGCGCCTGCTGAAAGCGACGTTGCTGATGGCGCTCTACACGGTCCGCAGCGAGCGGCAGTTCTGCGAGCAGCTCGACTACAACCTGCTCTTTCGCTGGTTCCTCGACATGGACATGATCGGAGCCGAGCTTCGACGCGACGGTCGTTCACGCACAATCGCGATCGGCTCCTCGAGCACGACGTCGCCGGGAGAATTCTTTCGCGCGGTCGTCGAGCAAGCGCGGCCGCGCAGCTGATGAGCAGCGAGCACTTCACGGTCGACGGCACGCTGATCGAGGCGTGCGCGAGCCTGAAGAGCTTCAAGAAGAAGGACGCACGACGACGACGACAGCCGCCGGACGATCCGGGCAACCCGACGGTCAACTTCCACGGCGAAAAGCGCAGCAACGACACGCACGCGTCGACGACCGATCCGGACGCGAAGCTGACGAGGAAGGGCAACGGCAAGGAAGGCGAAGCTGTCGTATTCGGCGCACGCGCTGATGGAGAATCGCAACGGACTGCTCGTCGACTTTCGCATCGACGAGGCCAACGGCCGCGCCGAGCGCGCAGACGCGCTCGCGATGCTCGACGAGAATCTGGCTGGCGACGCGGCGATCACGCTCGGCGCCGACAAGGGCTACGACACGCGCGACTTCGTCGCAGAGTGCCGCGATCGCAACGTCGTGCCGCACGTCGCGCAAAAGAACATGAATACCGCGGCTCGCGATCGACGGGCGCACGACGCGGCACGCCGGGTACGCGATCAGCCAGCGCATCCGCAAACGCGTCGAAGAGATCTTCGGTTGGATGAAGACCGTCGGCAACTTTCGAAAGACTCGCTACGTAGGAATCGGCAATAACCAACTGGCAGCAACGATGATCGCGACGGCATACAACCTCACTCGGATCGCCAATCTTCTCGGACAACCGGCGTGATGGGCGATTCCGAGATGGTGTCGCGATCGTCAGAAGCGAGAAGGAGCTCACGCCGATTCGCTCAGCACGCGATTTTGCAGCAGCCTGTTAAGGCATTCCTCGGTGTGAACGTCGTTCCACCTGCGATCGCCGCACAAATTGCGCAAACAATCTTGCGCGGTGCGAACAACCCGTCTAGCCAATCTACAGGTAACTGGATCTGTGATGACGGGTTCAACGATACCGCAACGTATCGTCAAACCGAGATGTGCAAATACGTTGCGCACGTCGAGCGTATCATCGGCGAGCCCGATGTTATGGACATCGTTCCGTTCGAAACGTTCGACGAGTACACGAACTCGTCACTGATGCTATTCTTTCTGCTGACGGGCGCTCCGCCTGCCGCCAGCGGCACCGTGCCTCTGACGTCGTTGATGTGTACGCGACCACAACCAACAACTGTCAAGTCGCCGTCCGATACGAGCTACTTCAATCGGTGGTATGCGACGATGAACATCGCAAACCTGAGTTGCGCTGATCACTCACCTGCGTTGCCGCCCGCGTCTTGTAACTCCGCCGGCGATTGTCAACTCTACGCTGACTTTCTGGGGCATCCTGTTACGTGTACGAACGGGCGTTGCGACAACTTGACGACCTGTTCCGATGGATCAGAATGTATGCCCTGGGAGAACTGCACGGCGACTGGATGTGTCAACATTGGTGCGTGTAGCGACAGCGACCCGTTCTCGGTTACCAACTGCCCCGTAGGGACTTATTGCAACAATGGCGAATGTCTGCGACTCTAAGCGACGATATTGCGCCATAGCTGCGAGCATTCTGGTCGCTGCGTGCGGGGGCAGCGTTGCATCCGATGATGGTGGCGCAGACGCCGCCGTCGCCGACGCCATCGATGGATGGACGCAGTGCGAATCGCCCGACAATCAGCGAGTATGCGCGGGTCCAAACGCGTGCCCGCAGGGCGGCGCTTGCATCGGATGTCTGCTTGGCACGAGCCCGCAGCCCGGCACGTTGGGGTATTGCGCATCTGACTCCAACAATCTCGAGCAGTGTGCATATGCAGAGGATGGCTTGGTATGCGTACAGACGGATCCCTATCCGACGGTGGCGGACTCTTCGTGGTGGGGTGCTCCGTACAACTTGGCCGTGCTCTTTGCGAACAACGGCGCAACGGAACGCGCGCGCTATGCCGACTATGGGCTTTGGACTGGTGAGGCGTTACCAACGCCGCTTACGTGTCCAACTCTAACGCACGCACAAATATGTGGCGGAAACTGTGGTGCGTGCAACGCAAACGAAGTCTGCCACGGGCGGTCGCCGCTTCATCCCTACGGCTTTTGCGTACCGCTAACGATATCCGACGTGTGCAACATGTTCACTGGAAAACTATGTACGGATGTATCGAACAAGTGTTTCGCGTATTCCGTGCAACCCGAAGCGCAGCAGCTAGCTACTTCTTCTTCAATTTGTCTACCAGCGGACATGTGTAACGATTTGGCTGCGAACCTCCCCGGCGGTGCGATGTGCCAGTGACGCGATTCATTAGCGTAGTCGCGCTTATGTGCGCTGTGACGGCCTGTGCACGAACTGACATCAGCGGAATTACCACTAAAACTGATGGCGACGGTGGCAGCGGAGATGACTGTGCACCAGCCGGTATTCGCATCTGTCGCGCCGGGTGTCCAGACGTCGCGACGACTCCTGCAAATGCCAGTGACGCAGGCGAAACGTGTCCGGGGTATGGCTGCACATCTCCGCTCGACATAGTTGCATTTGCGCCAACAGCTGCGGGTGTTTGTTGGGCAGATGGAACGGATGTCTTGCGCTATGCGTGTGGTAGCTGCGCCGACGGAGAAGTGTGCATTCAGCGCTCTTCGACCGAGCTTGCATGCGTTCCAGAGGCCGTCTGTGCTTCGTTGTGGAATCATGGTGTTCGAGATGTCTGTCGGTATGCTGACTTCAGTCCATACGATGGTCGCCCACTGCCCACGACGACGGGCAGTTGTCCGTCGAATGCATATCCACCCACTGTCTGCTCTGGTGAATGTCCGGCCTGTCTTGCAGATGCCCGGTGCAACGGTCGTTCGCCTGATCATCCGTTTGGCGTCTGCAACGCCACAGGTTTTTCGGATCCACTGCCTTCGCAGTTCCTCGGATGTCCAACGTGTTTCGAAGCGCAACAGCCCAACACCGTTTGCGCAGTCTTTGATGGCTCGACAGCTGACTTCCAAGTCGCTTACGCGGGCGGCTTCTGTATGGACCGTCAAAGATGTTTCGAGCTTGGGAAAGCGCTGCCCGGTGGGCTCTCCTGCTTCGACGCAAACGAGACCCGCTTAGGTCCATAAGACGCCGCGGGCCTATGATGCTCACGATGAATCGACACACGCTCGTTTGCGCTCTTCTCGTGCTCGTCGGCTGCGCTGCGCCGCAGGCTGCTCCTCCGAACGTCACGGTGCCGGCCAACCCGCTGCCGCACGTCGATGAAACGGCGGTCGTGGCGCGCAAGAACGCGCGCGAGCTCGAGGCGATCGTCTCGCAAACGCGCGCGGAGCTCGAGAAGCGCGCGCACGCGATCAACGCGGCGGTCGTGACGCTCCGAGGACACTCCTTTCCGCGTTCGCTCGCTGCAGACTTGCATCGCATCGATCTCGATGGGAGCGCGCTCGCCGGGCGAAGCCTCAATGGATTCTCCGGCGAAACCGCGAAGCTCCTCTTCGACTTCATCGTGCGCGTGATCGTGCTGGGCGATCGGATCGACGCAACGCGCACTCTGGTCGTGAAGCTCGAGAAGCCGGTGACCGAGATGCTCGACGCGCAAGCGCGCGGCCTGCACTCGATCCGTCACGTGGTGCTGCTCGGCGGCGCCACGGGCAAGGACGCAGCCGGCAATCACGTCGGCTCGCTCGCCGAGCTCCGACCGCCTCTCACGTTCTCGAGCGACGCGCCACTCGTCCCGAACAACATCGAGGCCGTCCTCATGGGCCAACGCGTCTCCGTCGCGATGTACAAGAGCGGGAGCTTGGACAAACCGTCGGCCGTCTACGTGGCGCCCGTGACGTTCGATGCCGTGTGTCCCGACGAGAGCAAGAGTCTCGTCGCGCAGCTGATGGTCCGCTTGAACGATGTCGTCGTCACCATCCAAGGCGACGACCCCGAGGGCGCGGAGCCGCTCGTCGCCATGGCGAAGCGCCTCTCGGGCGCGCTCGAAAAAATGTAGATCGGCCGCTTTACGAACTCTTACAGTCTGCGGTGCGGTTTCGCGCCGAGGCGTGCTTAGTTTCGCGACGCATGAAGGTCTCCGCTCTCGGTCTCGTCGTGCTCACCGGTTGCTACGGAGGCGTGTCGGTCTCGCGCGTCGGACGGCCGTATCCCGAGAAAGCGCCGACGTGCGCGCTCACGTTCGACTACGCCGATCAGAAGAGCGCGATGCGTTTGCTCGCGGGCTACTACGAAGTCGCCGTGCTCGAGCGGACCGTCCCGAACGATTTCGCGTGGACGAAAGACGTGGAAGAGGAGCTTCGTCCGTACGCGTGTCGCGTCGGTGGAGATCTCGTCGCGTTCGACGGCTCGTACGAGGTCGGACAGGACATCGCGCGAAGGACGTACGGCCGCTTCATCGTCTATCGGACGAAGGAGTCGTCCGACGCGATCGCACCGTGAGCAAGCACCGCGTCGGCGATCACGTCCGGCCGCTCCGCGATGAGCCAGTGCCCGTTCTCCGCGAAGTGCTCGACGTCGGTCGTCCCGAACGACTCCGCGAAGCGCTTCGGGATGTACGGATCGCGATCGCCCCATCGCACCGCGGCGCTCTTCGTCTTCACCACGTCGACGAGCTTCTCGGACCAACCCTCGAGCACCTCGGGATCCATCGCGCGATACCAACCGAGCACGCCGCGCTTCGATCGCGACGTGATGCGATCGTAGCTCGCGCGAAGCTCGGCTTCATCGACCTTGCGCGCTTTGCGAACTTCGCGCGCGTAGAGCGGATAGTTCATGAGCGCCATCGAGAGCTCGCCGAGCACGGGCGTGCGCCAGATGCGCGCCCAAAAATGCCAGCGGAACTTCGGCGTGAACGCCGTGTTGCCGAAGACGACGCGCGCGACGCGGTCGGGGTGCTTCACCATCCACGCGCAGCCGTGCGTGCCGCCAACGTCGTGCACGACGAGCGTGACGGGCTCGTCGATCTTCGCCGCCGTTACCATCGCTTCGACCCAGCCCGCTTGCGCATCGAGCGAGTAGTCGTGCTTCGGGGGAATTTCCGAATCGCCGAACCCAGGCAAATCCGGCGCGATGCATCGCCTCGACTTCGAAACGAGATCGATCGCGCCTCGCCAAATTTCTTTCGTGTCTGGATTGCCGTGGAGAAACACGACGGGCGCGCCGGACCCTTCGTCGATCGCAGAGACCTTCGAGCCGAGCACGTCGAGCGTCGAGATCATGGCGTCGTCACGAGCGCGCGGAGCTTCTTCACGCCGTCGGCGGCGCCCATCACGACGAGCGTCATGCCGACGTCGAGCACGAAATCGGGATCGGGGTTGTAGACGAACTCGCGCGTCGGTTGCCGGACCGCAATCACGAGCAAATTCGTTTCGCGGCGAATGGGCGCGTCGCGCAGCGCGTGACCGACATACGGCGACTCTTTCGGGATCACGACCTCTTCGAGTCGCAAGCTCTTGTCCTTGTCGCGCAGCATCTGATCGAGGAACTCGTTCACCTCGGGGCGAATCAGTTCGCTCGCCATGCGGCGCCCGCCGATCTGCGTCGGGATTGACGGTCGCGGTCGCGCCGGCCTTGAGCATCTTCGGCGCGGATTCGTCCTCGGTGACCTTCGACACGATGCGCGCGTTTCGCGTTCAAGCTGCGCGCGCTCAGCGTGACGAACAAATTGTCTTTGTCGTGCGTGAGCGCGGCGACGACGCCCGATGCACGATCGACGCCCGCGAGCACGAGCACGTGGTCTTCCGTCGCGTCGCCGTGGACGAAGAGCATTTCGCCGCTCATCATCGCTTCGGAGAAACGCTCCATGTGCTCGTGGTTGCGATCGATGACGACGAATGGAGTCTTCGTCGCGATGAGCTCTTCGATCACGTGCTTGCCCGTCGAACCCGATCCCGCGACGACGATGTGCTTCGAGAGCAGCTCGATCTTCTTCCGCATGCGATTTCTCCGAAGTGCCTGACCGATCGCGCCTTCGACGAGGAGCGCGGTCACGTTGGCTTGCACGTACGCGAGCGTTCCGATGCCGCCCACGATGAGCACGATGGTGAGAGTGCGCGCGCCCTCGACCTCGCTCATGCGCGACAGCTCGCCGAACCCGACCGTCGAGAGCGTGATGACGGTCATGTAGACGCACTCGCCGAACGTCCACCGGCCTGCGCCGAGCGCGTAGTAACCAGCGCTTCCGCAGAGCACGAGGCTCAGCAGAAGCGCGGCTGCGACGGCCAGGCGCTTGACCGATTTGCTTCCCATTCAGTACCTCTATCACCCATGGACGCGGCGGCGGCTCCGCATTCGCACCGCGCGCCGCGCACGCGCGCCGACCTCGCGAAGCTCGCGCTCGGCGCGCTGGGCGTCGTCTATGGAGACATCGGAACGTCGCCGCTCTACGCGCTCAAGCAATGCTTCGCGCAGCACGCGGATGGGTTCGGCCGCCCGCTCGCCGCGATCGCGCGCACCGAATCGAACGTGCTCGGCATCCTGTCGCTCTTCTTCTGGTCGCTCATGCTCGTCGTCGTCGTGAAGTACCTGACGTTCATCATGCGCGCGGACAACGGCGGCGAGGGCGGCATCCTCGCGCTGCTCGCGCTCGTCGTGAAACGCAAAGACGGTAAACCGCGCATGTTCGACGCTCGTCGCGCTCGGGCTCTTCGGCGCAGCGCTGCTCTATGGCGACGGAATCATCACGCCGGCGATCTCCGTCTTGTCGGCGGTCGAAGGGCTCGCGAAGCCGCTCTCGGAGGTCGCGCTCTCCACGGAAGCCGTGAGCGGAAGCGCGCTCGAGCGACTCGTCGTTCCGCTCACCGTGCTCATCCTCGTCGGGCTCTTCCTCGTGCAGAAGCGCGGCACCGCGCGCGTCGGCATCGGTCTTCGGTCCCGCGATGCTCGTGTGGTTCGTCTCGATCGCGATCATCGGCGTCGCCGTGGATCTGTCGAAGCCCGCGCGTGCTCTTGGCGATCGAGCCCGCATCTTCGCCATCGCGTTTCTTCGCGCACACGGCACGCACGGCTTCCTCGTCCTCGGCTCCGTCGTCCTGTGCATCACCGGCGGCGAGGCGCTCTACGCGGACATGGGCCACTTCGGTCGCGCTGCCGATCCGGGTCGCGTGGTACGCGCTCGTCTTCCCGGCGCTCGCTGCTCGAACTACTTCGGACAGGGCGCGCATGCTGCTCTGCGCGACGCGGCGAGCTCGCGGCGAGAACCCGTTCTACGCGCTGGTCGCACGGGTGGTTGCACTATCCGCTCGTCGGCATCGCGACGATCGCGACGGTCATCGCGTCGCAGGCGCTCATCAGCGGCGCGTACTCGCTCACGCAGCAGGCCGTGCAGCTCGGCTACTGGCCGCGCGTCACGATCGTGCACACGTCGGGCGACGCGGAGGGGCAGATCTACGTCCCCGAAGTCAACAACGCGCTGATGGTCGCCTGCGTCGCGCTCGTCCTCGGCGTTCAAGCAGCTCGGACGATCTCGCCGCGGCGTACGGCATCGCCGTCACCGGGCACGATGAGCATCACGACGATCCTCTGTTCTTCGTCGTGCGTCGCGCGAGCAATGGAGCTGGCGCATGCGCGGTCCGTTGCCCTCTGCGGCTCTTTCTCGTCGATCGATCTCTCGTTCTTCTCCGCGAACGCCGCGAAGATCGCCGACGGCGGCTGGGTGCCGCTCGCGATCGCGCGTCGTCGTCTTCACGATCATGACGACGTGGAAGCGCGGGCGCGAAGCTCGCGCGCGCGATCTGCGTGCGACGACGCTCCCGCTCAAGCTGTTCATCGAGGACATCGCGCGGCACGAAGCCGCACCGCGTGAAAGGCACGGCGGTCTTCATGACGTCGAACCCGGACGGCGCGCCGCCGGTGCTCCTGCACCACTTCAAGCACAACAAAGTGCTGCACGAGCAGGTCGTCCTGTCTCTCGATCGCGACGATCCACGTGCCGGAGGTGCCGCCGTCCGAGCGCATCGATCTGCTCCGCGATCTCGGCGAAGGCGTTCCAGCAGGTCGACGCGCGAGCTACGGCTTCATGCAGACGCCCAACGTCCTGGAGGTCCTGCGGCGTTGCGCGCGAGCGCGGGGCTCGTCACGAACGAAGACGACACGAGCTTCTTCCTCGGACGCGAGACGCTCCTCATCACGGACCGACAGACAGCATGTCGCGCTGGCGCAAGCTGCTCTTTGCGTACTTGTCGCGCAACGCGCGCCCGGCGAACGCGTTCTTCCAGCATCCCGCCGAACCGCGTCGTCGAGCTCGGCACGCAGATCGAGCTGTGATGCAGAACAAGATCGTCATTCCGCAGCTCGCCGGCGAAAAAGGACGCGTCACGTGGTCGAAGCACGCGGGCGACGAGGTCGCCGCGGGAGACGTCGTTCTCGAAGTGGACCTCGGATATCTCAAAGTGCCGGTGAAGGCTCCGTGCGCGGGACGCATCGGCAAGCTCGCCGTGAACGACGACACCGAGGTCGGCGGCGGCGGAATCGCCGCGATGATCGAAGCCACCGAAGCGCCGAAGAAGCTCGGATGGGCTTGCATCGAATGCACGTTCAAATGTCGCGCATGCGCGTTCGAGGTTCCGATTGGCGAGCTCGACATGGACGGCGCGGTCGTGTGCGCGCGATGCGGTCTCGAGCAAGCGTTCGACGCGAGGCTCTGGCACGCGGCGTTCGACTTCGCGCACGCCGTCGCGGATCGCGTGGCGACCACCGATCGCGCTGTGCTCGACGGCGAGAGCATGTTCACGCTGAAGACGCGCGGCGGAAATCCCGCGTGCGCCACGTGCCAGAGCGAATACGAAATCACCACGACCGGCGAGCGCGCGACGGTGGTTTGCAAGAAGTGCGATACGTCCGTCGTGTATGTCGTGCCGGCTGCCGCGTCGCGCATGACGAAGGAAGCGCTCCGCGCGGTCATCGCCGATGCGCACCGCGCCGACGCCACGGTGAAGGTCCAAGAGTCCGCGTCCGCGCTCGCGATTCAGTGCCCATCGTGCAGCGCCGCGCTCGACGGAGCGAGCGACTCCAAGTTCGTCACGTGCAAGTTCTGCAAGACGACATCGCGCATCCCGAACAACGTGTGGTTCAAGCTCAAAGGCGCGGACGCGAAGCCCGCGCCGATGTGGCTCTGGTTCGAAGGCGAGTCGCACGCGCGCCGCGACGTCGAACGCGAGAAACAGAAGAAAGAACAAGAAGAGCTCACCGAGCGCATCCGCGAAGGAAAACGCGCGAAGGCCACCGCAGCGAACGATGCGAAGCGCGAGGCGGAGGACAGAGAGGAGCGCGCGCGCGAGCGCGCGAAACGTGATGCCGAGCACGACGCGGAGCGCGCCGAGGACGATGAAGAAGACAAAGAACGCATCGCGCGCAGCGCGGCATCCGCAGCCAAGACGAAGCAGAACATCGTGATCGCGGTCGTGATCGGACTCTTCCTGACGATTGGCGCGATCATCGCGCTACAGCGTTGGTGAGCGCATCGCGGAGCGATTCGTAGCGAAACGCGTAACCGGCTTCGTCGAGCTTCTTCGGGAAAATCCGCGCGCCCGTGAGAAGCACGTCGGCTGCGTCACCGAGCGCGGCGCGCAGCGCGAAAGCGGGGACGCGCATCGCGGACGGACGATGCATCACCTCGCCGAGCGTGCGCGCGACTTCGTTCATACGCGCGGGCGTGCTCGTCGTCGCGTTGAACGCGCCTTCAAACGACGGCGTGTCCAGCGCGAAGAGAATCGATCCCACGACGTCGTCCACGTGAATCCAGCTCCACCACTGCTTGCCGCTCCCGAGCGGCCCGCCGAGAAATCGCCGGAACATGGGGAGCATGCGCGCGAGCGCGCCGCCCGAAGGACCGAGGACGATCCCGATGCGCGCCATCGCCACGCGACACTTCGCGCGACGTGCCTCTTCTTCCCAATCGACGCAGATGCGCGCGAGCACGTCGTCGCCCGGCGGCGACGACTCATCGAGGTCCACGTCGTCCGAGCGCATGCCGTAGTAACCGATCGCCGACGCGCTCACGAAGACGCGCGCATCTCGCGCCGCCTGCACGAGAGCGCGCGTCGTCAGCGTGCGGCTCTCGCGGACGATCTTCAATCGCGCATCGTTCCATCGCTCGTCGAGCACGCCCGCGCCTGCGAGGTTCACCACGGCCTCCACTCCATCGAGCGCGCCCGGCGCATCGATGCGCGCCGTCTTCATGCTCGACGCGGGCGATTCGGCGCGAACGAGGAGCGTCACGTCATCGCCGCGCGCGCCCAGCACAGCCGCAAGTTGTCGTCCAACGAAGCCATTTCCCCCTGAAATCGCGACGCGCATCGTCTTAACCGGAATCTTAATGCGAACGGTTTTAGCTTGCACCGCGCTCGATGGGCCGCCTGAGGACTTTTCTTTTCGGCGCGCCGAAGGACGTCCACGACAGCAAGACGTTTCATGCCGTCTCGCTCGTCGCGATGCTCGCGTGGGTCGGCCTCGGCGCGGACGGTCTCTCGTCGTCTGCATACGGACCCGACGAAGCGTTCCGCTCGCTCATGGCGAAGGGCAATCACTCGAGCCTCGCCGTCGGCCTCGCGATCGGCACCGCGCTCACCGTGTTCATCATCGCGTATGGATATACGCGCATCATCGAGCACTTCCCAGGAGGCGGCGGCGGTTACGTCGTCGCGACGAAGCTCCTCGGTCCGCGCTTCGGCGTCGTCAGCGGCAGCGCGCTCCTCGTCGACTACGTGCTCACCATCACCGTCTCGATCGCATCGGGGGGAGACCAAGTCTTCAACTTGATCCCGCGCAGCTGGTTCGGACAAGTCGAAGTGCTGAACGATGCGAAAGAGCTCATCGGCTACAACCTCCCCGAAGGCGGAATGCTCGCCATCGCGCAGACGGGGACATGGCTCGATCCCGTGCAGCGGACGAAGATCGGGATCGAGATCGCAGCCATCGCGTGTCTCACCATCCTCAACATTCGCGGCGTGAAAGAGTCGGTTCAGGCGATTCTCCCGATCTTCCTCGTCTTCGTCGCGACGCACGCGCTCGCGCTTTGCGTCGCCATCTTCGGGCACGCGGGCGACGCGGGCGCCGTCGCGCACCAAACATCGCAGAATTTCCACTCTACGCTCGGCACGCTCGGCGTGATGGGCACGCTCGCGCTCTTCGTTCGCGCGTATTCGCTCGGCGGCGGCACGTACACGGGCATCGAGGCCGTGTCGAACGGCGTTCAGATCATGCGCGAGCCCAAGGTGCGCACCGCGAAGCGCACGATGATGCTCATGGCCGTCTCGCTCGCGATCACCGCGGGCGGCATCATCCTCGCGTACCTCCTCGTCGGCGCGACGCCGCCCGACGACAAAACCAAGACGATGAACTGGGTCTTGCTCGAGCGCGTCGCGGGCGGCTGGCACATCGGCACGTTCGATGTCGGCAGCACGTTCGTGATGCTCGCGCTCGCGAGCGAAGCGGGTCTCTTGTTCATCGCTGCGCAAGCGGGCTTCGTCGATGGTCCGCGCGTCATGGCGAACATGGCCGTCGACTCGTGGCTCCCGCATCGCTTCTCCGCGCTGAGCGAGCGCCTCAGCATGCGCAACGGCGTCTTGCTCATGAGCAGCGCGTCGATCGGGGCGCTCCTCTACACGCACGGCGACGTCGCGAAGCTCGTCGTCATGTACTCGATCAACGTGTTTCTCACGTTCTCGCTCTCGAACCTCGGCATGACGCGCTTCTGGCTGAAGAACCGCAAGGAGCACCGCGATTGGGCGCGCCACGTTCCGATTCACGTCATCGCGCTCGGATTGTGCCTCACGATCCTCGTCGTCACGTGCTTCGAGAAATTCGCCGAGGGCGGTTGGCTCACGCTCGTCATCACGGGCGCGCTCGTGACTTTGTGCTTCACGATCAAGCGGCACTACGGGCGCGTCGTCTCCGCGATTCGGCGCCTCGACGTCGAGCTCCCCGATCCGCTCGAGAGCGCGAAGCCCAACCCGTGCCCCGCGATCGATCCGGACGGCGCGGTCGCCGTGCTGTTCGTCGGCGGTTACGGCGGGCTCGGGCGCCACGCGCTCCTCACGCTGCTCCGCATGTTCCCCGGTCACTTCCGCGGCGTCGTGTTTTGCTCGGTCGCGATCGTCGACTCGGGCAACTTCAAAGGCATCGGCGAAGTGCACGAGCTCGAGAAACGAACGAACGACGCGCTCGATCAATACAAGCAATTCGCCGCGACGCTCGACATGCCGGCCGACGCGGAGCTCTCGACGGGCACCGAGGTCGCCGTCGAAGCGGAGAGGCTCGGTCTCTCGATCATCAAGAAATATCCGAAGGCGCTCTTCGTCGCCGGCCAGCTCATCTTCGACGAGGACTCGAGCTTTGGTCGCGTGCTCCACAACGAGACCGCGTTTCAGATCCAGCGCCGCCTGCAGCACGCCGGCGTGCCGATGATCGTCTTGCCCGTGCGCCTCAATCTCAACGAGGGCCCTCGGACGAAAACGCCCTCGCTCGCGAAGCTCCCAGTCTAGTCTCGAAGGCGTGAAAACCCGCTTCGCAATGCTTGTATTCTGCACGCTTTGGGCGTGCACGCCGACGAGCGTCGCCGACGCGGAGAAGAAGAAGAACGTCGGGTGGCTCGAGACGAACGGCTCGCCCGAGGCGGTGGCCGCGATCGGCCGGCTCGCGGACGACGACAAGCGCGCGCAAGACGCGCTCGAAGCCATGTCGCAAGCGACGGTGGACACGTTGAAGACGGACGGCGGCGCGGGCGCGCTCGACGTGTACCTCGCCGTGTGGGCAGGCGTGGAGCGCAACGCGTCGTGGGCGCTCGCGATGACGAAGAGCGCGCTCTCGGACGCGAAGCGCACGAACGACATGGCGTCGGCGATGAAGCGCGGCGCGTCGCAGCTCGGTGCGTTCGTTCCGGATCTCGACGGCGCGATGTCACAGGGCTGCGGCATCATGTGCGGCGGCGTGCTCGCGAGCATCGATGGCGTCGCGGCGGCGGGCGCGATTCAAAAGCGTCTCACGGACAACGCCACGCGCGACGCGATGTGCTTCGGCATCGGCACGACGGAGTCGTCGAAGAGCGCGCGTGACGTATTCATGAACGCACCGCCCACGTCGCGTGACGCCGTCCAGTGTCCCGGCGCGGGTGGACACATCGCCGCGCGCGATGACGCGGCGCTCGCGTGGCTCGCGACGACCGCGGAGCCGGGGCTTCTTCGTAGCGTGAGCGAGGCGATGCCGTGCGACCGCCTCGCGAAGCTCTGGGCGAAGGTGATCCAATCGCGCGACCACGCGACGTTCGGCGCGCTCTCGCGCTCGCTCGAGGATTCGATCAAGGCATGCCCGAAAGAGCTCGACGCGACCATCGCGGGCGCGCTCGGGACGGACGTCGATACGCAAACGCTCGTGCTGTCGTCGCTCGGCGCGACGAACGCACACGAGCTCGCATCGACGTGCGCCGCAGCACCCACCGCTGGCTCACGCGTGACGTCCGTGCTTGCACGCGCCAACGCACGCGACTTCGTCGCACGCTGCGCGAAATGATCCGGTCTGCTTACTTGCTTTGGAGCAAGTACGCGACGAGGAGCGCGAAGAGGACGAGCGACTCGATGAGCGCGAGGCCGATCAGCATCGGCGTTTGAATCTTCGAAGCGGCGCTCGGGTTGCGCGCGATGCCTTCGAGCGCGGACGACGCCGCGCGACCCTGGCCGAGGCCTCCACCGAGGACGGCCAAGCCCATCGCGATGCCCGCGCCGAGGTACGCACCCATCTTGCCGTCTTCGCCGCCGCCGCCGGCAGCGGGCTGCGCGAACGCGACGAGAGGAATCAAGAAGCTTGCTACGAACGCGGTCGCTGCTGCGACTTTCTTCATCGGACGGGTCTCTTTCATCACGCGGCGGTTGTTAGTGCGTTTCGACGACGTTGGGAAGATGGAATGTGCTCAATGCGCGTGCGCGTGCTCGTCGCCGTGATCTTCGTGGTCGGTCGCGAGCGAGATGTAGATCGCGGTGAGCAGGCAAAACACGAGCGTTTGGACGAGCGCCACGAGCGTACCGAGCACCATGAGCGGCACCGGGATGAAGATCATCACGAGCCCCATGAAGAGCCCGAGCAACATGTGGTCGACCGCCATGTTGACCATGAGACGAATCGACAGCGTGAGCGGGCGAATGCACGTCGAGAGGACCTCGATGCAGAAGATGAGGATGTTGATCGGCAGCGCGAGCGGGTGAATCCACGGGCCCGCGAGGTGCTTGAGGTAGCCGAAGCCGTTCTCTTTGAAGCCGTAGTAGTTGAACACCACGAACACGACGAGCGCGCAGCCCGCGGTGATGTTCCACGTGGACGTCGGCGGTAGGAAACCGGGAACGAGCCCCATCATGTTCGAGAAGAAGATGAACACGGCGCACGTGCCGACGAGCGGGAAGTACCGCTTCGCGCGGTCCGCGCCCATCATGTCTTTCATCAGGTCGTAGAAGTAACCGATGAAGATTTCCCAGAACGTGCGGAGCGTGAGCGTCTCGTCGGGGATGACGGACTTGTCGTAGTCGATGACCTTCGCGCGCGCGCGATACGCGAGATAAATCGAAAGCAACACGACGAACAGCGCGGCCGCGAGCGGCTCGGCGCTGTGCAAACCCACGGGCTTGCCTTGGATGAAGTGGCCGAAGAGGCCCTCCATGTTGTGCTCGAGAGCCGTGTGGCCGAAGAGCTTCTCCAGCAAGAACGTGAAGAACGAAGTGTGCTCGGGCATGGAAGGTTACGGCTCGGGTTTTTCGCAGACGAGCGCGCCAATGGCAACTCCTATCGGTAGGGCCGCGAATCCGAGCGCAAAGGGGGCCGCCGAAACGACGTGACGCGCAAGCAAGAGCCAGACGAGTAGAAGCAGCGCGAGGAGCTTCGGCGCGAGAAAGAAGCCGAGCGCGCCGCTCTTCTCCGTTTGTGACGCCGAGATGACGAGCACGCGCACGATTCCGCGAAGCGCCCACAGATTCAGCAGCGCGATGCCCGCGCCCATCGCGACGGACTTCGCCGTGCTCGCTCCCAGCCACGCCGAGCGCCACGCCCGCACCGATTGCGCCCACGGCGAACGCCGACGCGAAGATCGCGCGCTCGGCGTTCACTTCTTCTCTTCGTCTTCGGTTCGGTCGACTTCGCGTTTGTACGCTTCGACCTTCGCGTCCGTCTCGGCCTTCTTCGCGATGCGCGCGTCCTCCGCCTCGGCCTCGGCCTGCGCTTGTTTCGCAAGCTTGTATAATGCACGGAATCCCGTGTAGACGCCGACGAGCGTGCCGACTGCGGTGCCGTAGCCGTGTCCGCCGAAATCTCCGGTCGACGAGCCGCCCGAGCAAGAACCCGACGACGAATCGAGAGGACGAGCTCGAGCCCGATGTTGCCGTAGCGGTACGTCGCTTTCCAACCGCTTTGCATCGCTCACCGAAGAACGGCGCGGATTTGCTCGTCGCAATCGAGCAAGAGGCGCTCGATGATCGGACGCATGCGCAGACACGCGAGCGCGCGGTGCGAGATGCGATTTTTTTCTTCGAGCTCGAGCTCGGCCATCGTCTTGTCGGTGCCCTCGACGAGGAAGAGCGGGTCGTAACCGAAGCCACCCGTGCCGCGCGGCGTGCGCGTGACCGCGCCTTCGCAGCGGCCTTCGGACATGAGCGGCTCGAATCCCTTGTACGGATCGACGAGCGCGATCACGCAGCGAAATCGGGCTGGAAATGCGCTCTCTCCGTTGTCGCCGAGCTCTTCGAGGCGCGCGATGAGAGCGGCGTTGTTCTCCGCGTCGGTCGCGCGGTCGCTCGCGAAGCGCGCGGAGCGCACGCCCGGCGCGCCGCCGAGCGCGTCGACTTCGAGGCCCGAGTCGTCCGCGAGCGTGAGCGTCATCGTCGCCTTCGCGACGGCGGTCGCTTTCTTGATCGCGTTCTCCTCGAACGTCGCGCCGTCCTCGACGATGACGAGCTTGTCGGGGCCCGCGCCGACTTCCTCGAGCGTGCGGAGCTCGACGGGCAACCCTTCGAGGAGCGCGCGAAGCTCGTCGAGCTTCCCGCGGTTCGTCGTCGCGACGACGAGCGTGTGCACGATTCGGCCGCTCACGGGCGCGAGCTTACCGCGTTCGGTTGGTCGTGGTACCAGCAGTTCTCGGTGCCCAAGTTCGAGCCCATCGGCGTCGTGCGATCGCCGTTCAAAGAGAAACGCGCGGCGCCTCGCCAAGGCGTCGTCGCGCAAGCAGAAGGCACGATCGAGATCTTTCCGAAGAGCGGGATGGAGCACGCGCTCGCCGATCTCGCCGGCTTCGATCGCATCTTCGTGATTTTTCGATTTTCACGAAGCGAAACATTTCCGTCCGAAGGTTCTCCCGCCGCGGAGCACCGTGCGCCGCGGCGTGCTCGCGACGCGCTCGCCGCACAGACCCAATCCGATCGGCTTGAGCGTCGTGCGTTTGCTCGGCGTCGATGGTCTCGTCTTGCGCGTCGGCGACATCGACATGATCGACGGAACGCCCGTCCTCGACGTGAAACCCTACGTGCCTTACGCGGACGCATTCCCGACCGCGCGCGCCGGTTGGCTCGAGGACGAAGCGCGCCGCGCGAACGCGTCCGCGCCCGTCGATCCCATCGCGCCGTTCGAAGTGCGCTTCGAAGCGGACGCATCGCGCGCTCTCGAATGGCTCGCCGCGCGCGGCATGAGCCTGCGCGACGAGATCGAACGCGCGCTCGCGCTCGGCCCCGAGCCGCACGCGTATCGTCGCATTCGAAAAAAAGGCGACCGCTCCGTCGTCGCGATCAAGGATTTTCGCGCGGAGTTCACGTCACGCGCGCGCGTGATCACCGTGACGCGCATCTTCTCGGGTTACTCCGCGCGCGAGCTCGCGACGACGGCGCCGCCGCTTCATCGCGAATTGGCGTCGCGCTGAAGTAAGCTTCGTTCGATGGGGACGGTGGCTCGGCCGAGCTTGAGGCTTCGCGCGTTGATCGCGATCGCGCTGCTCGCCGGCTTCTATCTCTTCACGATCGTCGTCGCGCTCGCACTTCTCGGCTTCGCGGGGCTCGTCGTCTACGCCGCGATCAAGGGCGTCGCAGGGCTGAACGTCGGCACGCTCTTGATCATCGTCGTCGTGGCGATGCCTGCGTACTTGCTGCTTCATGGACTCGCGAGCGCTCGCCCGCCGTCGTTCGAGCCACCCGGCCGAGAGCTCACGCCCGCGGATGCGCCAGCCCTCTTCGCCATGCTCGACGAGCTCGCGCTCGCGGCGAAGACGCGCGCACCGTCGCGCGTGTACCTCGCGCCAAACGCCAACGTTGGCGTGTTGCAACGCGGCGGCACGTTCGGCGTCGGCGCCACGCGCATTCTCGTCATCGGCGTCCCGATGTTGCACTTGCTGCGCACGTCCGAGATACGCGCCGTGCTCGCGCACGAGCTCGGTCACTTCGTCGGGAGCGACACGCAGCTCGCGGGCGTCGACGCGTATACACACGCGCTCTTTCTCTCCGTGATGCAGTCGACGCGCACGTCGCCGCTCGCGATCGACGGTTGGGTCATGAAGCTCGGGAGCCAAGCGTCGGCCGCGATCGGATCCGCGATCGCGCGGTTCTATGCGAAGTTCTACTTTCGCATCACACGCCCGCTCAGCCGGCGCCAAGAGCTCGCGGCCGACGCGCTCGCGGCGGAGATCGTCGGAACGAAGACCGCGGTCGCGGCGCTCGAGGCCGCGTTCGACGCGCGCCTCTACGATTCGTATCTGATGAGCGACGTGACCGATGCGATCGCGAACGGCGCGATGCCGACGGACTTGCTCGAGGGCTTCAACGCTTTTCGCGAAGGCGTGGCGAAGACCGAGGAAGGCCGAGCGATTCTCGCGCAACTACGCGACAGAAAAACGGACGCATTCGACACGCACCCCGCGTTTCGAGAACGCATCGCGATGCTCTCGGCGAACGCATGCAGCGTCGAAGAACGCGCCGACGACGATGCCCCCGCGCTCGCGCTCGTCGCGATTGATGCCAAAGCGTGGCTCAGCGAAAAGACGATGCAGATGGTCGAGAGGCCGCTCGGCGCCGCTCCGCTCGAGCTCATGGCGTGGGACGACGTTCCTCATCGAGCCTTCGAACCAAGAACACGGGAGCGCGCGCGAAAACTCGCCGAGGCGCTCTCACCCATGTTTCCGAGTGCCCAAACCCAGTGCGCCATGTTCGCCGCGGTCGTCACCGCGATCGAAAGCGGCGGGCTCCACGCCGTTGCAGGGCACCTCGAGCCGCGGCTCGCGCAAGTCGTTCCGCATCAGCGTCATGCCGTCGCCGTCCGAGTCGGCGCGTTGACGCTCGCTGCGCTCTTTCAGGGCGCGCTCGTCGAGAAGGGCGCGCGCGCGAGCACGTCGCTTGGCGCACCGTGCTTGATGTGGACGTACATGGATGAAACCGTTGCGGCGGCGCAGCTCGTGTCGCGTGCGTTCGCCGATTCGCGCGAGAGCGCCGTGATCCGCGAGTGGGCAACGCGGCTCGCGTCGTGATCAGCGCGCAGTGAGAAGCGCGTCGAGATCCACGCCCACCGAAGTGAGCGTCGCGCGCTGAATCTTCCCGAGCGACGCGACGCCCGCGAGACCGAGGTCCACCATCGCGTCGATCGTCTTGCGCGGAACGGGCTCGCCTTCGGCGGTTCCTTGGACCTCGACGATTCCGCCGCGACCGGTCGCGACGACGTTGAGATCGACTTCGGCCGTCGAGTCTTCGATGTAACAAAGGTCGAGCGCGAGCGAGTGATCCTTCATGCAGCCGACGCTCGTCGCCGCGACCGAGTCGCGCAAGACGGGCACCGTGATCTTCTTTTTCTTCGTGAGCACGTCGATCGCGATCGCGAGCGCGACGAACGACCCGGTGATGGACGCGGTGCGCGTTCCGCCGTCGGCCTCGAGCACGTCGCAATCGAGCGTGATGGTGCGCTCGCCGAGCTTGTCGAGATCGACTGCGGCGCGCAGCGCGCGACCGACGAGCCGTTGAATCTCCATCGTGCGCCCGCTCGGCGCCTTGCCGCGCCCGTCGCGCGACTCGCGCTTCACGGGGTTCGACCGCGGATGCATCTGGTACTCCGCGGTGATCCAACCTTTGCCTTTGCCTTCGAGAAAGGGCGGCACGCGATCTTCGATCGACGCGACGCACAAGACGACGGTCGATCCCGCTTTGTACAGAACGGATCCCTCCGACATGCGGTGAAATCCGCAGATCATCTCGACCGGGCGATGCGCGTCGAGCGCGCGCGAATCAGGACGCATGGGCGCGATGTATCATTTGGCGCGGGCGGGAGCGATGGGAAGCGCGATGCGGAACGACGTTCCACCGCCGTCACGCGGCGCGCACGAGATCGACCCACCATGCGCCTCGACGATCTGACGCGTGATGGCGAGACCGAGACCGGTGCCTTCGCCTTTCGTCGAGAAGAACGGATCGAAGATCCGCGCGCGCACCTCATCCGAGATGCCCGACCCGCGATCGTCCACGGTGACGACGACGCTCATCCCTTCGGCGCGCACGGCGACGTCGATCGCGCCGCCGCTCGGCATCGCCTCGCGCGCGTTGCGGAGCAAGTTGAGCAGGGCTTGGCGGAGCTGGGCTTCGTCGAAGAGCGCGGGCGGAGCCTTCTCGGCGACTTCGACGTTCACCGTGCACTGCGCGCGCTCCATCTCTTTCTTCGTGAAGCTCACGACGTCGCGCACGAGCGCGGCCACGTCCTCGGCTTCCATGCGCGGCGAGGGCAAGCGCGCGACGCGCAAATACTCTTCGCTCAATTGTTCGAGCCGGCCCACCTCGCGCGAGATCGCCGCGAGGAGACTCTTCGCGTCCGCGTTGGAGCTCGCGATTTCCTCGTCGAGGAGCTCCACGTTCAGACCGATCGACGAGAGCGGATTTCGGATCTCGTGCGTGACGTGCGCCGCCATTTTTCCGATCGCGGCGAGGCGCTCGTTCGACAGCGCTTCGGTGCGCGCGCGCGCGACGGCGCCCACCATGTGCTCGAACGTGGAAGCGAGCTCGGCGATCTCGTCGTCGCCTTTCGGCACTTCGCGTGGCGTGAGATCGCCGCGCGCGACGGCCTGCGCGCGCTCGGTGACGTGACCGAGCGGCGCGAGGAGCCTTCGCACGTAGAGCGAGACCGTGACTCCGACGACGAGCGTGAGAAGCGCGAGCGCCGCGAGCGCCCACACCGATCGCGCCTCGCGAACTCGCGCGTCGTTCGCGAGCGTCTCCATCGAGCTCGACACGCGATCGGCGAGCACGTGAAGATGTTTGTCGCAGTTGTGCTCGATCGCGCCGACTTGGATGATCTCGCGGTTGATCGAGTCCTTGTCGCCTTCGAACGTCGCGGCGAGCAGTCGCTCGAGCCCGTTCTTGTCGCCATCGACTTCGTTTTCGATCGCGCCGAGGTCGCTCGCGAAATCCGGATGGGCGCGTCCAATTTGCCCGAGCTCGGCGATCGCGGCTTTCGTCTCGAGAAATTTCGCGTGGCGCGCACTGACGAGCGTGTTGAGGAGCAAACGCGCCGAAACCGGATCGCGCTCGTCGGGGAGACCATCGATCAGCGTCGCGAGCGTCGCTTGCGTCGCGCGGAGCTGACCGAGCTTCAGCGCAACCGGAAGATATCCCTTCGACAGCTCTTCACTGTCGGCGGCGGTTCGACGCTGTGCGGCGACGCTCCACCCCACGGTCACTGCAAATGCGAGCAGCGTCACCGCAAACGACAGAAGAACGCGCGTCGCTACCGTTCTTCGGTGGGTCTCGACACCACTCACACTCAGTCACCTTAGGCGACTTCGGAGCAGAAGCGCGCACGAAACCAGAAGAGCTGCACCAAGAACCTGACGGGACGCGGGCTCCGCGGTAACATCGAAGGTCGCCCATGACGAAGATTCTGGCCATACCCGGCGAGGGTGAGCGGCTGGATCGGTTCGAGCTCGTCGCAGAGCTCGCAGCCGGTGGCATGGCTACGGTGTATCTTGCGCGCTTCGTCGGCGTCGCAGGGTTCAAGCGCTTCGTCGCGATCAAACGCCTGCACCCGCACCTCGCGAAGGAGCAGGACTTCATCCAGATGTTCCTCGACGAAGCGCGCCTCGCGTCGCGTCTTCATCATCCCAACGTCGTGCCGATCCTCGAAATCGGAATGCACGACAACCAGTACTACCTCGTCATGGAGTACATCGAGGGCGACACCGTCGGTCATTTGATGGCGCGCGCGGCGAACGTGAATCGCAAGATCCCCGTTCCCATCGTCGTACGCGTGATGCTCGACACGCTCACCGGTTTGCACGCCGCGCACGAGCTCACCGACGACGACGGCGCGCACCTCGAGATCGTCCACCGCGACGTGTCTCCGCAGAACATCCTCGTCGGCGTCGACGGTGTCGCGCGCATCACCGACTTCGGCGTCGCCAAAGCCCAAGCGCGCCTCGCGAACGCGACGCAAGGCGGTCAGCTCAAAGGCAAGCTCGCGTACATGTCGCCCGAGCAGGTGCGCGGGAACATGACGGTGGATCGTCGCGCGGACGTGTTCGCCGCGGGCATCGTGCTGTGGGAGCTCTTCACGGGGCAGCGCCTTTTCAAAGCCGACGGCGAAGCCGAGACGCTCTTCAAAGTCGTCGCCGCGGAGGTCCCACCGATTCGCAACTTCGAGCCGAGCGTTCCGCCCGAGGTCGAAGTGGTCGTGCGTCGCGCGCTCGCGCAACATCCGCAAGATCGATTCGCGTCCACGGCGGATTTCGCCGAAGCGCTCGAGCAAGCCGCGCGCACGTACAACCTCGTCGCGACCGTGCGCACCGCGGCTGCGTTCGTGAACGAGATGATCGGCATGGAAATCTCGCAGCAACGCGAGATCGTGCGCGCGTGGCTCGGGCGAAGCGACGTGTCGAAGAGCGGTGTGGCCCGCTCGATCGTGGATCGATTCGACTCCGCCGCCACGCCCAAAGCGGGCGCGCCCGCCGCGCCTGCCGTGCCCATCGACGTCGGTGAGCTCTCCTCGCTCGCCGATGACGATCTCGACATGGCGACGCGCGTCGATGATCCGGACGCGGATGAAGAAGAGGACGCGACGCGCATTCAACCCGCGCTCGAGCCGCCGCAAGCGCCGCAGTCGAAGCCGCTGCTTCAAATGGGCGCTCCGCGCGAGAACTACGTGTCCGTCGCGACGTCGCGCGAGTTCCAGCCGCTCGGCGCGCAGCAGCCGATGCAACCGATGCAGCCGATGCAACCGATGATGGCGCCGCAAAACAATCCGGCGCTCGCGTCGACGCTCGCTTCACCGACCGCGGCGCGCAGCGGTCCGTTCCCGCCCGCGCCCGCGTATGCGGGCGCGACGTGGCAGCAGCAACCGCCGACGCCCGTGAAGAAGAGCGGGCTCCCGATGTGGACGCTCCTCATCCCCGCGGTGATCATCATCGGCGGCGCGGTGTTCATGGGCGTGCGTCAGTCGCACCAAGCGGCGAAGCCGCCACCGCCTCCCGCGACGGCGACGGCGACGACGACCAACAACAACACCACCGCGACGCCGACGCAAACGGCGACCACCGCAGCGGCGATCGAGACGACGCAAACACCGCCGATCGCAACGACGACGACGATCGCACCGATCCCGACGATCGACATGACGCAACCCGCGCCGACCGCGACGCACACGCACACGGTCGTTCAGCAAGTCGTACGTCCCAAGCCCACCGCCACTGCCGCGAGCACGATTGACAATCACGAGTTCGGCGGCCGAAAGTAGCGCTCAAGCCGTATGCGTGCATTCTGCAAACACCTGCTCGGCGCGCTCGTGGTGCTCTCCGTGACGGCGACCGCGCGCGCCGATCAGAGCGAGGCCGACAAGCTCTTCGACGAGGCCGCCGCGTTGATGAAGCAGGGCAAGCTCGCCGAGGCGTGCCCGAAATTCGAACAGTCGAACAAGCTCGATCCGGAGATCGGCGGGCTCTTGTGGCTAGCCGACTGCTACGAGCGCAACGGCCAGAGCGCGAGCGCGTACCGCACGTACAAAGACGCGCAGAAGATGGCGATCGAGAAGAAGGACAAGCAGCAACGCGACAAGGTCGCGCAGAAGCACCTGACGACGCTCGAAGCGCACCTCACGAAGCTCACGATCCTCGGACCCGAAGGTCACCCGGAAGGGCTCAAAGTCACGCGCGACGGCGAAGCGCTCGGCCCCTCCGATCTCGGCCTCGCGATTCCCGTCGATCCCGGATCGCACGTGATCACCGCGACCGCGACGAGCTTCAACAAATGGGAGAAGACAGTCGACGTGCAGGGCGAAGGCGCGACGGTCACCGTCACGATCGGCCCGCTCGTGAAGACGGAGAGCGAAAACAAACCGCCGCCCGTCACCGATGATGGCGATCCCGGTTTTGCGATGCACGTCGGCGGCATCGTCGTGGGCGCGGCCGGTCTCGTCAGCATCGGCATCGGAAGCGTGATGGGTCTCATCGCATCGGGGAAGCTCAGCGACTCGAACACGAACGGACACTGCGACCCGGCCGACACGTGTGACGCCATCGGACTGCAACTGCGCAGCGAAGCAAAAGACGCCGCGCTCCTCTCGACGATTCTCTTCGTCGCGGGAGGCGTCGCCGTCGTTGGCGGCATCACGTTGTTCTTCCTCGCGCCGAAGAAGAAGCACGCGGGTGCGACGTTCGCGCACGTCGCGCCGATCATCGGAAACGGTTTCTACGGCGCGGCGCTCGGCGGCACGTTCTAAAGCGCTCGCGCCATCAGCGTCACGATGTCGGTCGCGCCGAGACGCAGCGCGCTCGACGCGCACGCCGTGACGAGCTCTCCGCCGCCGAGCGCATCGTGCTCCGTCGCCACGCCCTTCGCGATCGCGCGCGACACGTCGGGCATCGTCAGCGGAAGAAGCCCGCCCGCGCCGCTGCACGAGCCACGCTCGCGCGAATTGGAGAGCTCGAGAGGCGCGCGACCGAGCACGCGCGTGAGCACCACACGCGGCGCGTCGTACACGCCGAGACCGCGCCCGAGCTGACACGGATCGTGATACCGCACGACGCGTTCGCCGCATGAAGCTTCGCGTAGCGCGTTCACGCGTTCGGCGACGTGCTCGACGAGGAGCGTGACGCGCGCGTTCGCCGCGCGCAGCGCGACGGCGCAACCCGGATCGACCACGACGACGTCGCGATTCGCAAAGCGCGCGGCGTGCTCGGCGAACCCCGTCGCGTCGCCCGCGAGACGAAGCGGCAGCCCGCAGCACTCGCGCTCGAGCGTCACGTCGCCGAAGAGGTGCTTTGCGACCGCGATCGCGTCGCGCGCGACGTCCGGGAGCTTGCGCGCGTACGTGCACCCGATCAGCAGGGATTTCTGGCTCGAAATACGTGTATCATACAAAAAATCCACGGCGCGCGCGGCGCGCTCGTTGTGCTCCGCGAAGCGCGCGATCGTTCGTGTGGCCGCTTCGGGCGCGATCTTCTCGCGCACGAACGCGTCGCGCGCGTCGAGCAGCGTACCCGCGACGTCGTTCTTGTGCTCGCACGCCTCCGCGCACGCGTGGCACCCGGTGCATGCCCACGCGGTCTTCGCGAACGACGCGCTCGCCTCCGCTTCGACGACGCCGCGCGCGACGTGGTACGCGTTCGACATCTTCCCCCATGGGATGATCGTCTCGCGCGGCTCGGCGTTCGAAACGGGACACGCGCTGCGACACAGCTTCGGGCAATAGACGCATGTCTCCATCGCGCGCCGCCGCGGCTCGAGCATCGGCAGACGCTTGAGCGCCGGCTCGCGAAAGCTCGGCATCAGCGATACGTGAATCGAACTTCGTGATCGCAGATGCGGAAGGCGTCGCCTTCGGCGATTTGCTTTCGCGCGATGCGCTGGCCGTTGTACTCGACGCCGTTCGTCGAGCCCATGTCGACCATGAAGTACACGCCGTTCTGGAACTCGACCATCGCGTGTTGGCGCGAGACGTTCGGATCTTTGAGCGTGAGATCGCTCGACTGCTTGCCGCGGCCGATGACGAATCGCTCTTTGTTGATCGTGATCTTCTCGCCGCTGTAGATGACGCTGAGCGCGCCCGTCGACTGCTGCGGTTGTGCGTACCCGTTGTAGCCGCCACCACCACCGCGTTGCGCGCCCGGAATCGGCGGGGGAACGCTGCGCGGCGCTTGCGGGATTTGACCGCATGGGCGGCGGACCCATTTGGCCCATCTGCTGCTGCATCGGCGGCGGCGGACGCGACGGCATCGCTCCGGGCGGTGGAGGAAGCCCGCGCTGCTGTCCCATCATCGGAGGCGAAGGCGGCGCGCTGAGACGCGCACCAGCCACCCGGCGGCGGAGGAAGCCCGCGCGCGGGCGGCGGACCGAGTCGACCCGGAGGCGGCGGAAGCGGTTGCGGCGGTCGCATCGCGGGCGGCGGAGGAACTGCGGGCGTCGGAATGTTGCTCGGCAAACCCGCTCCACCAGGCGGTGGACCATACGCACCTTGCGGCGACGGCATCGACGGTTCGCGACCCGGCGGACCTCCGGGGAACGGCGTCTTCGTCGCGCCCGGCCCGTAGCTCCGTTGACGCGCGTACTGCTTCATCGCTTCGTTGATCAAATAATCAACGCTGCACTCGAGCTCGCGCGCCATCTGCTCGAACGTTTCCCAGAGCACGTCCCTGCACTGGAACGAGCGTGTGCTCTTCTTGTTCGGATCGGAGCTCATAGCATTCACGTCAGTTGTTCGTCATCGAAGGGACGATGCAGAACTTCACGAACTCGCCCACTGTGGTGATCGTTTTCGTATCCGTTTCTTGCGACCCAGGCGCTTTCGGAACGACGCACGTCCAGCCGCACTCATCTTCCTTGTCACACTTCGGCACGGGCGCTTTGTCGTCTTCGTGCGATTGTACCACGCTTACGTCCGCTTTTTTTCCTTCGTAGAAGAAGCCGAGGGCGGTGAGTTTCGGGCCGAGCTCTTTGCGCCGAGCAAATACGGCATGATCGCGTCGCGGGCCTTCGGCTCGCCGGCTCGGCGCTTCCATTTTCGCGATGAGCTGGCCGTAGATCGTCGGCTCCGTCATGCCCATCTTTGGTCGCAGCCGTCGTCGGCAAGTGACGCATGAACTCGGCGAGGCCCTTCGTCGTCATCGTGCTTGAGAACGAGCGACCCGGCGACCCAACGCACCTTCCACTTCTTCGGCTCGAACAGAGTGTAGAGCTTCGGAACGACCTGCTCCTTCGGCAGCTCGCCGAGGCGCGGGAACGCGAGATCGCGCACGGAGTCCGGCGTGTTCTCGTCTTTGGCGATGTTGAAGATCTTGTCGATGTCGCCGGTGTTGCTCTTGTCGATGCGACCTTCGAGCGCGGCGAGCGCGGCCTTGCGGCGCTCTTCGCTGTTCTTCGCGTTCGCGGCGAACACCAAGCAGTACTCGATGATCGGGCGACCGCCGATTTTCTTCATCGACGTGAAGATCTTCACGAGCTCTTGCTCTTGGAATTTGTCGAGCTGCAGCGCGAGTTGCGCGTCGCTGACAGCCGGACCGCCCGCAGCCTGCTGGCGCTTGTTGTTGTCTTGAACCATCGGCTTTTGCTTCGCGATCCAGTTCGGCGAGTCGATCGCTTGCGCGAGCGTGACGAGCTGCTCGGACGCTTTCAGCTTCGTCGCGTCATCGCCGAGGTCGGCGACGAGGCTCGCCATGCGATCGACCTTCGTCGATTGCTCCGTCATCAGCACGGGCAACCCCTTGACGGCGGGTGCGCCGAAGAATCGCATCATCTGCTCGACGCCGAACGCCTGCGAGCCGTTCTCGATGCGATCCTCGAAGTCCGTCGACGCCCACTTGATGAGCGCCGCGGTGAGATCGGTTTTGCTCTTCTCGTCGGCGACGAGCGGCGGGTCGTGCGACATCATCGCGAATGCCGCGTCCTTGAACGGGATGGTGCTGTCCGCTTCCATCGTCCCGTCGGGCTTCTTCGTGGGCGGCGGCGCTTCGATTTCTTTCACGAGCTCTGGCGTCATGCCGATGACGATCTTGCGGCGGTCGTCGTCGCCGAGCTGTCCGAGCGCGGTGATGAGTTGATCGATCCCGATGCGCTTGCCAGCGCGCGGCTTCATGCGAATGAGCGACATCGCCGATTCGGTCCGAAGCTGGATCGAATACTTGTCGTGCGCGAGCACCGCGACGAGCTTCTCGGGCCCGCGCTCCGTGCCTTCCCATCGGTGGACGTCGCTCTCGCTTACTGCGCAACCGGTGGAAACCGACATCGTTCCCGCGGCCATGACCCAAACACACGAAGTGACCAACACCGCGCTGGCACGTCGCATCCACGAATGTTCGCGCATCGATTCTCCCGATTCTCGAAGGAGGCCATGCTACCCAAAAGTTGGCCCTGCACGGCGATAATAATAGGTTCCGATGTGGGATAACGTCGGATGCAAGACCTTTCGGATTCGCGGGCTCTTCTACCAGCGAACGTGAAGCTGCGTATCGTCGGGCCTGGTGCGGGGCACGCGCGAGGTCGTGAAGCGATCGCGCTCGTTCTTTGGGGCAGTGCGCTCTTCATCTCGCTGTCGCTGGCGTCGTATCGGCACCGGAACGAATTGGATCGGGCCTGTCGGTGAGGCGTGCGCGGGCGCGTTGGTTTATCTCGTCGGCGTCATCGCGTGGGCGATTCCGCTCGAGCTCGCGCTGCTCGGAATTCCGTTCGTGCGTCATCGCGATTCGCTCGTGACGCCAGCGCGCATCGCGGGCGATCTGCTCATGGCGGTCGTCGCGGCGGCGCTCGTGCAAGTCGGATGGGCAGGGAGGACCGCGTTCGAAGGTCACGTCGCGGCGGGCGCGGTGGGCGAGCTCTTCGGCGAGGTCGCGCGCTCGCTCTTCTCGACCATCGGATCGTTTCTCGTCGGCTTCGCGTGCATCGGTCTTCTTCTGATCAGCCGCGCCGCGTTTTCGTTCATCGCGCTCGTGAACTGGATCGGACGGCTCGGCGCGCGAAGCGCATCGGGAACGGCGCGCGGCGCGCGCAGCGTCGCGGAGGCATGGAAGGCCGCGCGCGATCTCGAACGCGAGGAGCGCGAGCAAAAGCGAATCGCCGCGCTTCCGAAGGTGAGTCAAGACGAGGACGACGCAGCCATCGTCGTCGCGGACGACGGAGACGGAGTCGGAGACGGGGACGGGGACGGAGTCGGAGTCGGAGCCGGAGCCGGAGACGGAGACGGAGACGGTCGTGGAGAAAGAATTGGCGGAGGCGATCGTCGAGACGCCCAAGCCCGCGAAGAAGAAAGCTCCGCGGAAGAAGAAAGACGAAGGGCTCACGATCGTCGACACGTCCGCGGCGCTCGAGCAAGAGAAGCCGGCGCCGCGCGCGCGGAGCGAGAAGCGATCGAACAACTACGTCCTTCCGTCGATCGAGTTTCTGACGGCGGCGGGAGCCGAAGCGACGATCGCGATCGATCGCGAGGCGCTCTACAAAGACGCCGAGCTCCTCATGAAGACGCTCGCCGATTACGGCGTGACGGGGAAAGTCGAAGAAGTTCTTCCCGGGCCCGACCGTCACGACGTTCGAAGTCTCGACCGCGGCGGGGACGAAGGTGTCGAAGGTCGCGGGGCTCGCCGACGATCTCGGCGCTCGCGCTCGCGCGCAAGGTGCGCATCGTCGCGCCCATCCCCGGGAAGAATCGCATCGGCTTCGAGCTCCCGAACGAACGCCGAATCCCCGTGAATTTGCGGGATTTGGTCGAAGACCGCCGGTTCCAAGCGCTGGGCGCGCCGCTGCCCGTCGTGCTCGGTCGCGACATCCTAGGGCATCCCGTCTACGCCGATCTCGCGTCGATGCCGCACGTGATCGTCGCGGGCGCGACCGGCGCCGGCAAGAGCGTCGGGCTCAACGTGATGCTCTGCTCGCTTCTCTATCGGCGCTCGCCCGACGAGCTTCGGCTTGCTCATGATCGATCCGAAGGTCGTCGAGCTCGCGCCGTTCGATCGCATTCCGCACATGCTGCTTCCCGTCGTCACCGACATGAAGCAAGCGTCGAACGCGCTCAAGTGGGCGGTCGACGAGATGGAGCGGCGCTATCAGCTCTTCGCGGACGCGGGCACGAAGAACATCGGCACGTTCAACAACTGGGTCGAGCGCGTTCGCGCGGCGAGGTGAAGAATCCTCTGCCGAAGACCTCCGTCGGAAGAAATCCGGACGGCACCGACGGACGAGATCAAAGACGCCGAAGGGACGCAGCAGCTTCCGGAGCAGCTGCCGTTCATCGTGATCGTCGTCGACGAGTTCGCCGACCTGATGATGCAGCAAGGAAAAGACGTGGAAGCGGCGGTCGCGCGGCTCGCGCAGAAAGCGCGCGCGGCGGGCATGCACGTCATCTTGGCGACGCAGCGTCCGAGCGTCGACGTCATCACGGGCATGATCAAAGCGAACTTCCCGACGCGCATCGCGTTCCGCGTCGCGCAGAAGGTCGACTCGCGCACCATCCTCGACGAGCAAGGCGCCGAGCACCTGCTCGGTCGCGGCGACATGCTCATCAAGCTCAACGGAACGAACGAGACGAAGCGCGTCCAGTGTCCGATGGTCACCGAAGAAGAAGTGCAGACTGTCACCGATCACCTCCGCACGCAGGGCGAGCCCGTCTACGACGACAACATCTTGAAGCCGCGCGACGACGATCCGACGGCGCAGGACGATGCGGAGATGCGACAAGGACACGATGTACGACGAGGCCGTCCGCATCGTCGCCGACACGCGCCGGTGCTCGACCTCGTGGCTGCAGCGGAAGCTCGGCCTTGGCTATAACCGCGCGGCTCGCATCGTCGAGATGATGGAACGCCAGGGAATCGTGGGTCCCGCGAACGGCGCGAAGGACCGGGAAGTGCTCATCGGAAGTATTTGAGAGAGGACTCGACGTGAGGCAAAATCGCGCTAAATTGCGTCCGCTGGCGTCCATGACTGACCCTCGTGATCAGGACCACGAAGAATCGGGCGAGTATGCGAGCGCGCTCACGACCGAGAGCGCGGGTCCCGCATCGTGCTCCAACCCGCGTTGGCCCGCCGAGCGCGCGCAGTGCGCCATCATCGACGAGCGCCAACGCGTTCGCTTGATCCAAGATTTGTCGAAGCTGATGCACGATCCCTGTTGCCCCGAAGCCGCGAAGAGCGCGGGCCTCACGCTGATCGGCTGGCTCGCGCGCAGGTTGCCCGGCGAGGACGCGCACGGTTACGGGGTCGCTGAAGCGCAACGCGCCCGCCAAATCTCGGGTCGGCGTCGCGCGCGGTGAAGTGGAACGCGCGCGACGTCCCGGTCGCGCTGCTCGCGTCGGCCGCCGCAGTCGCTGTCGTGGTTCGGTTGTCGCATCGCGCGCCGCGTGACGTGACGCACGCGGCGAGTGCGGTCTCGATCGCGCCGTCGTCTTCTTCGGTCGCGACGTCGCTCGCGCTTGCCGCGTCGCCCGGTGGAACGGCTCCGCCGATTCGAATGCAGCACGGCGATCGAAAACGCGCCGCGCGCGAGTCGGTTCGCGGACCGCGATCGCTCGACCTCGCGTGGAAGACGGACGTCGCGGATGGGGCGATCCAAACGCAGCCCATCCCGTCGCCGGACGAGTCGCTCCTTTGGATCGCGACGCTCGGCGGGCACCTCGTCGCGCTCGATCGCACGGGCGGCGCGGTGAAGGCGCGCATCGCGCTCGGCGGGCGCAGCTACGCGACGCCATGCGTGGACGCGAAGGGAAACGTGTATTCTGCAAGTGACGCGAAGAAGCTCTTCGCGGTGCGAGGCGCCGATTTTCGATCGCGTGGACGCTCGATCTCGACGACGAGGGCGACACCGCGTGCGCGATCGCGGACGACGGATCGATCGTGTTCGCCGCGGGCCGGACGCTCTACGACGTGAGCGCGAGCGGCAACGTGGTGTGGCGCTTCTCGGCGCGCGGGAAAATGCTTCACGGCGCCCGCCATCGACGATCGCGGGCGCGTGATCGTGGGCTCGCAGGATCACCACGCGTACGCGGTCGAGCGCGGAAACAAAACATGGTCGGTGGATTTCGGCGCGGACGTGGACGGCTCGCCGGCGATCGACGACGACGGCGCGGTCGTGGTCGGGAGCGACGCAGGCGACGTCGTGAAGCTCGACGAAAACGGCAGCGTGCTGTTCAGCGCGCGCGTCGGCGGATTCGTGCGCGGGCCGATTTCGATCGCGCGCGGCGGCGACATCCTCGCGGGCGTGTACGGTCCGCGCTCGCGCGTGGTGAGGCTCGATGGGAAAACGGGGAAGGAGAAAGCGAGCTTCGACGTCGCCGGGACCGGTGCGCTCGAGTTCGGCGTCCACGGCGGTCCGCTCGAGGATGCGGAGGGCAAGCTCTACTTCGGCACGCAGGACGACCGCCTCTACGCGCTCGCGCCGGCTCGGCGAGATCCGCTCTTTTCGCTCCAAACGGGCGGCGATGTGGACGCGCCGGCGACGCTTCTCGGCGATGGCGCGCTCGTCGTCGCATCGGACGATGGCAATGTGTACTATTTGAAGCCCTGATGGTCGGCATCCCGCCCGCGCTGGACTCGGACGTCGAGGACGTGGTGTGGGCTCTCCAAACCGCCTCTTCGCTCTGGAAGCGAAACGAACGCGTCGATGCGATCGTGTGGCTGCGGCGTGCGGCGCAAGCAGCGGGCGAAGCGGAGCATGACGATCGCGCGCTCGTGCTCGCGCGCGACGCGGCGGAGCTGTCGGATTGGATCGCGAAGAATCCCGTGTCCGTTTCGCACATGGAAGCGGTCTCGTCGATTCCGCCGAACGACACGAACGCGGGCGGCGTCGACGATTTGCTCCGCGCGTCGATCCCCGACATTCCCATCGAAGAGAATCCGCAAGTGTCGATGAGCGCGATGACGGAGCCGCACGCGTTCATGCCGATGAAGATCGCGGTCGCGCCGCCGCTCGTCGCGCCGCCGCCCGTCGCGCCGGTCGCGCCCCCGCCCGCGTTCACGCCGGTCCCCGAGCCCGAGCCGATGCCCGAACAACCAACGATCGCCGAGCCCGCGCCGGTCGTTTTTCAGAGCGTGTCCGAACGAAGCTCGGAGCACGTGAAGTCCGCGGAGCAAGTGCACGCGGGCATGCTCGACCCGTGGGCACAAGAGCCGGAAGAAGAGCTTCCGCGCGAAGAGGTCGTGTCGCCCGTGAGCTCGGTCGTGTCGAGCGACGAGTACGATGACGAAGTGGTGACGAGCGCGCGTCTCGTGCTCCCGCAAGCGGAGCCCGCCGTCGTGATCCCTGCGCCCGTGGCGCCGCCGCTCCCTCCCAAGAAGACGCAGCCGTCTCCGCCCCCGCCTCCGCCTCCGTCCCCGTCTCCGCCTCCGTCTCCGTCTCCGCCGGTGCAACGATTTCCCGTGGAGCAAACGCTGGTCTCCGCGGGTGTCGTTCCGCACGAGCAGACGGACGAGAACCCCGTGCACGAAGCCGTTACGGTGGAGCGCGGCGTCGTCGATCTATCCGGCGTGGATGCGCTCAGCGATTTGCCAGACGACGCGCGCGCCGAGCTCGAACGCATCGCCGAAGTGCATCGCCTCGCGCGCGATGAAGAAGTGATGGGCTTTGCGTTCGCGTACATCGTGTCGGGCGCGGTCGACGTCGCGGCGCAAATCGTCGACGCGGCAGCCGAACGTCTCATCGAGGGCGCGGTGTTGAAGGCGAGGGGAAGCATCGCGGAGAGCGTTCCGCTGCGTCTGATCTGCGCCTCCGAGAACGCGATCGTCGCGACGTGGACGTCGGAACAAATCGAGCCCGCGTTCAAGACGTGTCCGTGGGTCGAAGACGATCTCCGCGCGTCGGCGAATCGCATGCAAGCGCTCGTCGGCGTCACGCTGGGACCGCTCGCCGATCGCCTCGACGCCGCGCTCCGCGCGCAAGTGACGAGCCGCCTCGAGCTTCGCGAGCTCGGCGAAGGCGACGTCATCGTCGAAGCCGGTCAACCGGTGCGCGAGCTGTGTCTCGTGGGACAAGGATCGATCGAGGTCGTCAAGGACGGCGCGGTCGTCTCGGAAATCCCCGTCGGCGATTTTCTTTTTCCCGCGGAGATCATGGGCGGCGGAAAAGCGAGCGGGACGGCGCGCGCGGGCAAAGGCGGTGCGCTCATCCTCGCGGGTGCGCGCTCCGTCGCGCAGGAGCTCATGATGACGTGCCCGCCGCTCCTCGAGATCTTCGCGGGGATGTAGCCGATCACTGCACGACGAGCGGGATGCCGAGCGCGGTCTTCTTCGCTGCGTCCGTTTCGATCGACCAGCGGAGCTCTTCGTTTCCTTGCGCGCCCGCGAAACGCAAACCGAACCACTGCGCGTCTTCGGCGATCGTCGGTTTGCCGTCGGCGCTCACGCGCGGAAAATCGATGCGGAAGCAGTGACGGTGCGGCGACGTGTACGGAAAATAGCGGAACTCGATCGGACCCGGCTTGATGAGCTCGAGCTTCGTCGGTGCGGTCTCGTTTCCTTTTTCGTCGATGAGACGCACGGTCCACGCGGAGTTCGGCTTCGTGAGATCGTCCCACTTCCACTTCGTTCCGTAGATCGCGGCGTAGAACTCGTACTTGACCTGCGTGTCGGCGAGCGTGCGCTGGAGGAGCTCGCGTCGCTGCTCGACGGTGAGACGATAGTCGGACGAATAACGCACGACGTACGCCCAGCGGAAATCCCACGACTCGAACGTTGCCGTCGCGGTCAGCATGTCGTCGAGCTCGCTCAGCGTGATGAGCTGCTCGGTGCGCGTCCATCGATTGAGCACGAGGCTGTAGTCGGACGGAACGTATTCGCGCGGGCCGCCGCTCATCGACACGCGCGCCTCGGCGCACGCCGCCACGCCAAGACCAGCCGCGAAGATCACGACGAGTGTTCTTTTCATTGGAGCCCTCGCGCCGCGCGCCACGCGGGGTCGAGGCACGACGAAAGATAATTGCGGCCCGTGTCGGGCACGATCGTGACGACGCGTTTTCCGGGACCGAGTCGCTCGGCGACGCGGATCGCGGCGCACACCGCGACTCCCGACGACGTGCCCGCCAAGATTCCTTCTTGCTTCGCGAGCGCGAGCATCATCGCGACCGCGTCGCGATCCGAGACGAGCTCGACGCGATCGGGCGCGACGCCGTGCACGGCGCACGAGTCGAGATCGTCGACGACGCCTTCGACGAGCGAGCCGTGCGAGCCCGCCGCGCGCGTGCGATCGGGTGCGGCGCCGATGATCTCTGCGTTCGGCGCGCGCTCGCGCAAGACGCGCGACACGCCGCCGAGCGTGCCACCCGACCCGACGCAAGCGACGAACGCGTCGAGCCTATTGTTGCATTGTGCAAGCATCTCGACCGCCGTCGCCTCGACGTGCGCGCGCGGGTTTGCCGGGTTCGCGAATTGGTCGGGCATGAACGCGTCGATCTCTTTCGCGATGCGCTCGGCCTTGCCGATGTACCCCTCGGGATCGTCCGCGTCGACGTCGGCGCGCGCGGTGACGACCTCGGCGCCGAACGCGCGCAGCACGCTGAGCTTGTCCGTCGACGTCGTCTCGGGCACGACGATGATGCAGCGATATCCGCGCACGGCGCACACCATCGCGAGGCCGACGCCGGTGTTGCCTCCGCTCGCCTCGACGATCGCCTGACCCTTCTTGATCGCGCCGCGCTTCTCGGCGTCTTCGATCATCGAGAGCGCTGCGCGATCTTTGATGCTCCCGCCGGGCGCGAAGAACTCGAGCTTGCACACGACCTCGGCGGCGTTCGCCGGGACGACGTGCCGGAGGCGCACCATCGGTGTGCGTCCGATCGTCTCGAGCACGTCATTGCAAATGCCGTCGCCCACCGTTCGTGCACTGTACTGCAATCGCGCACACCGTGCAGGGCGCAGCGCGTAATGCGCGTCGCATGGCGGCGCAGTCAGTGTGTTGTGAACGTTGCGGTGCCCGTGCGGAAGAGCCGCTGCAAGTTCGCAGATCCTTTTGGGCGTGTGCTCCGTCCAATGACTGTAAGGCTGGCACGCCTGCTGCTTTTTATTACGTGAGAGAGAAGTGAGAGAGACTCCGATGCTCGAAAAACTCGATTTGATGGTGCGTTTCTGGGAGCTCACGGCACGTCACGCCACGGTGGGACAGCCGCTCTCCAAGGACGAACAAGTCGAGCTCCTCTCGTGGATGCAGCTGATCACGACCGACCTCGCCGTTCCCGGTCCGGGTCCCCTCGCGCGCAGCGCGAACGCACTCCCCGCGCAGGTGATCGGCGCCGGAACGTCGAGCGCCGTCGAGCTTCGCGCGGTGCTCGCGCGCGCGCTCCTCGTGACGAGCGCATTGCCAATGCCCGTCGGCGCGAGCGTGCTGCTCCATGCGACGGACGCTGTCGCGGGCGTCGAATACGTGATCCCGTGCGTCGTGAAATGGGTGCATTCTGCAAGTCCCTGCTCGGTCGCGCTGATCGTCGACGGCATCCCCACGCGCAAGACCTTCAGCTCCCGCACCGATCCGAAGGTGACGCAAGCGTGGTCGTCCCACCAAACCGCCTCGCCCGATTCCAATTGAGCCTGCAAGGCTCGATGACTGACCGACCCGAACTAGCGGTTGATGCGAGGGTAGCCTTTCTGCCATAGTTTGCGGCCTCGCATGCCGCTCAAAATCTCCGCGCGATCGACGCAGCCCTTGGATCTGAACGCGGACGTCGTGGTGTTGGGCACGTGGACCTTCGCCGGTGCGAAGTCCGACAAGAAAAAGAAGAAGAGCAAAGACGCATCCGGTGGGACCGGCGTTCCGTTCGTCGACGCGCTCGATCGCGCTCTCGGCGGTGGCGTGTCGAGGCTCATCGCGAAAGAAGAGTTCACCGGGAAACGCGATCAGACGCTGTCGGTGCCGACGCTCGGTCGTCTTCCCGCATCGAAGCTCGTGCTCTTCGGTCTCGGCGATCGCGACAAGGTCGGTCCGGGCGAAGTGCGATCGTTCGCAGCGAAGGCCGCGCGCATCGCCAACGCGGAGAAAGCAAAGACGCTCGTCCTCGCGATCCCCGACGGCCTCGAGAGCCGCTTGCGCATCGTCGCCGAAGGCCTCGACCTCGGCGCGTATCGCTTCACGAAATATCTCACGGGCGATCGCAAACCGAAGGAGACGCTCGAAGAAGCAACCATCGCGACGGAGCGTCGTCTTCCGCCGGATGCGAAGCGCGCGATCGCGCTCGGTCAAGGAATCGCCGCGGGCGTGAACGCGTCGCGCGATCTCTCGAACGAGCCGCCGAACGTGATGTTCCCGCAAGCGCTCGCAGAAGCCGCGCAAAAAGCGGGCAAAGAATACAAGTTCAAGGTCACCGTCTTCGACGAAAAAGAAATCGAGAAGCGCGGAATGCATTTGCTCCACGCCGTCGGGCGCGGGAGCTCGCATCGCGAGCGGTTCGTTCACATGTCGTACGTTCCGTCGAAGAAGACGAAGCGCCGTTACGTGTTCGTCGGCAAGGGCATCACCTTCGACACCGGCGGCATCAGCATCAAGCCCGCGCAAGGCATGGGCGAGATGAAGCACGACATGTCCGGCGCCGCGAACATGGTCGGTTTGATGATCGCTTGCGCTGCGCTCAAGCCGAACATCGAAGTCCACGCGATCATGAGCTCCGCGGAGAACATGCCCGGCGGCAACGCGTATCGCCCTGGCGACGTGTGGGGATCGCTCGACGGGAAATTCGTCGAGATCATCAACACGGACGCGGAAGGACGACTCGTTCTCGCCGACGCGCTCGCGTACGCCGCGAAAGAGCTCGAGCCGGATCTGCTCGTCGACAACGCGACGCTCACCGGCGCGCAAGTCGTCGCGCTCGGCACGACGTACAGCGCGTTCTACGCATCGAACGAAGACACCGCGCAACGCTTCGGCGCCGCAGTGAAGACGGCGGGCGAGCAGATGTGGCGCATGCCGCTCATCGAGGAGCTTCGCGATCAACTGAAGAGCGACGTCGCCGACATCAAGCACACGGGCGATCGCTACGCGGGCTCGATCACCGCGGCGCTCTTTCTCCGCGAGTTCATCGGCAAGACGAAGAACTGGGTGCACGCGGACATCGCAGGCCCCGCGTCGACGGATCGTCCGTACGCGTGGCACGGCAAAGGCGCGACGGGTCACGCGGTGCTGACGTTCTTGTCGCTCGTCGAGCGGGCAGGGAAGTAGTCAGGCTCAGGCTGCCCAGAGAAGCGACGCGATCGCTTCTGCGAGCGAGCTCTCCTCGCGCGTCGCGCGCGCTTCGTCGAGTAGAGCGCGCGCTGCTTCGTCGCGAGCATGGCGCACGCGCTCGCGTGCGTCGCGCGGCAAACGGCGCTCGGCCCACGCGTGCACGGCCCACCCGAGCGCGGCGTGACGAAGCTCGTCCGGCGCGATCATCGACATCGCGTGCGCGACGTCCGCGTCGTTCGAGTGCGACGCCTGCCATGCGGCGATCGCCGCACCGTACGTTTCGCTCACGCAACCTTCGACGGCGTTCTCGCGCGCGATGCTCTCGAGATCGCGCACCGGAAGCGCAGTCGTCACGATGCGCGGAACGACCGCGCCGTGTTTTCTCGCGAGCGCCGACATGATGCGCGCGTGGCGAATCTCGTCGCGCGCAGCAGCGCGCGCCGCGCTCACGAGGCGCTCGGGCGCGCCATGCGCGCGAAGCTCGCGCGCGAGCCGGCGAAACGCGTGAACCGCGGACGCCTCGAGCCACGCAGCGCGCGCGAGCCACGCGCCGAGCGGCTCACCGTCCACGTGTGGCGCAGCGATGCCATCGAGCTTGCGACCCGTGCAGTTCAACGCGGTCTGACAGCTCGCCGTCATCGTCGTGCCAGGCGCCGCGGTGGCGCCGTCGGGGTTCACGCATTCTCCGAATCCGTTGTCGCTCGCGGGCTTCAGCGTCGAGCACGCTTCATCGCACGTCGTGAAGCACGCGCCCGCATCGCCCGCGTCGCCCGTCCCGCCGTCTGCCGCGCAAACCGTGAACGTCACGTCGTACGTCTGCGAGGTGAAGCCTCCCCCGCACGGGTATGGTGAGGAGCACGCGCTGACTGGAACCGACGCGACCGCCGTCGCGATGGCGATGCGCAAAACGCGTTCGACGCGAGCAGGCGAAGAGGAAGCAAGCATGCGAGGCCCATGTGCAGCCCTCGTGCCGCGCGCGTCTCCGACGCGATTTCCCACGAGCGAGCGCATTCGCGTGAAGCGAAGTCTGACATTTCTGTCGCGCCGCACTTCCCAGCAAGAGTCAGTTCGCGTGCCGTTGGCACGCTCACTTCACGGGTTTGCCATCGCGGCGCACGCGCTCGGTGAGGTCATCGAGCGCTTGCGCGACGGGTTGTGCGTGCGGGTCGCGGCTCCAGTCGTTCGAGAGCATCGACACCGTGCACGCGAGGCCCGGGAGCCCGAGCGTGAGCTCCTGCGTGTGCTCTTCGGGAACGGGCAGTCGCCCGGAAGCATGCAGTTTACACGCATCTTGGGCTGCGAGCTTCTTCGTCAGCGCATCGAGATCGGTCGGCGAGAGCGAGAGGCGCGTCGTCACGGGTGTACGGTTCGCAGCGCCCCAACCCGAAGGGTGGAAAAGGTACGTCGCCGTGCCGTCGCGCTCCACCGTCAGTGTCGTCCACCCGTTGCCCGTGTTCCACACGACGGCGGGCGTCGATGGCGGCGGCGTCGCGGACGTCGTTGGCGTCGCGGACGGCGCGATGGCTGCCGCGTGAGCCGCGTCCGCTGACGCTTCGGCGATCGGCGGAGTCGTCGACTCCGTAACGTCGTGCGATGGCGCGGGGGTACACCCGGCTACGAAGACGAAGAGCAAAGTGCAGCGCGAGGACACGTCACGCCCGAATTTTCCACGCATCGAGCTCTTCGTCCGACGCGTGGCGCACGCGACGAAAACGCTCCGCGATGCGGCCGTCGATTGCGCGCACGACGAGAATGCCGAGCGCCGCGCTCACCATCGCGAAGAACGTGCCGAGCACCTCTTGATTCGATGCGCCACCAAAGCCGACCAAACGCGTCGCCATGAAGAAGCCCCACCACGCGCCGATCGATGCGTGCGGGAGGGCGCGCGGCGGTGGCGCGCTCTTCATCGCGACGTGGCGATATCCACCGGAGCCGTCGAGTATCGGCGTCGGCGCGGGCTCGGGGACGCCGCTCGGCGCGAGCGCGTCGTGGAGATCGCGCACGACTTGATACGGGCGCCAAAGCGCGACGATGGGAACGAAGAAGCTCCACACCGCGCTCGAGCTCGTCCATCGAAGTCGCGTCGGGCTCATCGCCTGTGCGAAGGATACCGCGCGCGCGAGCCATCGAAGAAATACGACGGCCGTGACGACGAGAAGCACGAGCTCCGCGAGGCCGAGCGTAACGACCGAGGTCGGAACGCGCGACACGAGCGCGAAGTCGACGAGGCGCGTCGCACCCGTCACGGCGAGCGCGACGCTGGCGATGCGCGCGCGCGATCGTTCGGCGGAGATGTCGCGATCCCACTCCGCGCGCACGACCTCCCAACGATCTTCCACATCATCACGATCGACGATGCGGAGCGCGCTTGCAAGGCTCAGGGCGTTCGAGGAAGGCGATCGCCGTAATCCGGGTACGGCGGGCGCGCGAGCTTCTTCGGTGGGTTCTTCTTGAGCTCGTCGAGCGCGATTTGAATCGCGCGTTCGAGCTGGGGATCGTGGCCTTGGCGCGTGAGCGCGGGATCCTGCTCGACTTCGACGTCGGGCGCGATGCCGTGGTTCTCGACTTCCCACTCGCCGTGCGTGCCGTAGAGCGCCCAGCGCGGCGCGGTGATGCGACCGCCGTCGATGAGCTGCGGATATCCGCCGATGCCGACGAGCCCGCCCCACGTGCGCACGCCGACGAGCGTTCCGACCTTCGCGTTCTTGAAGAGCCACGGGAGCGCGTCACCGCCCGAGCCCGACATCTGATTCGCGATCATCACCTTCGGACCGAAGATCGCTTGTTGCGGCAGCGTGATGTCTTCGCCTTCGCGCGTCGCCGCGCCCATTTGCGGAGTCCACTGAAGCACGTTGACGATGTAGTCCGCGATGTAGCCGCCGTGATTGAAGCGCTCGTCGAGGACGACTGCGTCTTTGCCGACTTCGGTGAAGTAGTAGCGATTGAAGTTCGTGAGGCCGCCGCCGTGCGTGTCGGGGATGTAGACGTAGCCGACGCGCCCATTCGACATGTCGGTCACTTTCTTCCGGTTGTCTTCCATCCACGTGCGGAGACGAAGCGCTTCTTCGTTCGCGATCGGAACGACGGTGAACGAACGCGGTGATGGGTCGGTCGCGGTCTTGCCGACTTTGATGACGGTTTGTTTGTCCGCGCGACCTTGGAAGAGACGATCGACGTCGTCGTCGCCTTTGAGCTCTTCGCCGTTCACGTCGAGCAAGTAGTCGCCGTCTTGCACGTCGATGCCCGGTTGCGTCAGCGGCGCGCGAAGCTTCGGGTTCCAGTTTTCGCCGTGGAGCACGCGCGCGAATCGGTAGCGGCCGTTTTCGATCTTGTAGTCCGCGCCGAGCAAACCGACGTTGACGCGATCTTGTCGCGGATAGATTCCGCCTTGCGCCCAGACGTGTCCAAGCACGAGATTGGAGAGCATCTCTTCGAAGAGCGCGTTGAGATCCGCGCGGCCCGCGATGGCTTCGAGGAACGGCGCGTAGATCTTCTCCGCCTTGGCGAGATCGAGACCATGCGCGTGCGGGTCGTAGAGGAAGTCGCGCTCGACGCGCCAGATCTCCTTGAACATCTGCTTCCACTCGGCGCGTGGCTCGACCCACACCTTCACGCCGTCGAGATCGAGCTTTCCGTCGTCGGCCTTCGGCGTCTTGTCGGCGTCGACGATGAACCAGTGACCGCCTTCGCCGTAGAGGACGTTCTTGCCGTCGGCCGAGACTTGGAAGTGCGTGGCCTTGTCCAAGAATTTTTCGATTTTGCGTTTCTTCGCGTCGTACCGGTGAATCGAGACGGGGTACTCGTCTTCGCCGCGACGCTCGACGTAGTCCTCGTCCGTCATCGCGACGGGCGCCGCGGCGACGAAGAGCGCGCCGCCCGCCGCGACGTCGAGCCCGACCCAATTCGCGCGATCGATCGGGAGCGCGACGATGCGTTGGTCGAGCCCTTCGTGATCGACGCGCACCTCCACGGGCTCTTTCTTTTTCTTCTTCGGCGTGCCGCCATCGGTGTCGCCCGCGTCGCCTTCTTCGTCGCTCTCCGGCGCCGTCGGCGAGGCTTCGTCCTTCTTGAGCACCGCCGCGTACACGCTGCTCGTCACGGGATGACCCATCGACGTCATCTCGCTGTTGTTCTGTCCGAGGCCGACGTCGGTGCTCGCGATGAAATAGAGATATTCGCCGTCGCGGTCGAACCTCGGCGACGACGCCTCGCTGCGACCGTCGGTGACTTGGTACGATTTCTTCTCGGCGATCGAATAAACGAACACCGCGTGAAAGTGGTTGTCGAGCTCCTTGACGTACGTGAGCCAGCGCGAGTCGTGCGACCACGCTTCGTCGAATCCGCCGCTCTCGAATTTCTGCGTATCGACTTTGACCGGCGTCGGATGATCGAGATCGATGAGCCAAAGGTTGTTGCGCTTGTCGGTGATCGCGATCTTCTTCGAGTCTGGTGACCACTCGGGCCGGTAGAAAAACGATCCGGGCGTGCCGAGCGTCACGAAGTGCGTCGGGCCGAGCCCGTCGGGCGCGCGGAAGTAGAGCGCGTACTCGCCGGATTGATCGGAGAGCCACGCGATCCATTTTCCGTCGGGCGACCACGTCGGGCTGCGATCGGCGACGCCCGGGCTGTTCGTGAGGTTGCGCACGTCGCCCTTCTTCTTCGGCACGCTGAGGATCTCGCCGTGCGCTTCGAAGAGGACGCGCTTGCCCGTCGGCGAGATCGCCGCGTGGAGCACTTGCGAGTGAGAGATGCTCTCGAAGCGCGCGCGCACTTGTGGGAGCTCGTCGGCGATCGCGACTTTGACGGCGTGCTCCGTGCTCGTCGCGAGATCGAAGAGATGCAGCGCGCCGAGCGTCTCGAAGACGATCGCGCCGGGCCCGACGGACGCGGAGCGCACGTCCCACCCGTTCGGATCGCGCCAGAGCATCTTCGCAGGGCCGCCCTTGCCGTCGCTCTGCCAGAGCGAAAACGGCCCGTCGCGATCCGAAACGAAATACACGGCGTCGCCTTGCCACATTGGATCGCGCTGATTTTCGCCGTCGCGCGGCACCTTCACGAAGTGCGAGTCCGCGAGGTCCGCGATCCAAATCGGCGTCGCTTGTCCGCCGCGATATTTCTTCCATCCCGGTTGCCACTGCGGAAACGGCACGTACGCGAGGTGCGTTCCGTCGGGCGAGTACGTCGCGTCGGTGCCGGAAGGAAGCGGGAGCGGCTCGGCGAGGCCGCCCGCGAGCGAAACCGTGAAGAGCTTCGGGAGATCGCGCGGCGACGCGCGCATCGAGTAAAAGAGGATCTTCTTGCCGTCGGGCGAGAAGCCGACCGCGACGTCCGCGTTCGGGTTGTACGTGAGCCTCTTGAGCTCGCCGCCCGTCGACGGCACGACGTACACGTCGGCGTTGCCGTCGAACGTTCCCGTGAATGCGATCTGCGATCCGTCCGGAGAAAAAATCGGATGGCTGTTGCGAAGCTGACCCGACACGATGCGCCGCGCGGTCCCGCCCTCGCGCGCCACCGTCCAGATCTCGCCCGCGAACGCGAACGCGATGTCCGTCTTCGACAGCGAAGGTTGCTGGAGCATCATCGGACCGCGGAGAGGCGTCGTCGGCGCGGGAATGATCGGAGGCGGCACGGCGCTCGGCTGCACCGTCGGCAGCGCGCTCACCGGACTTTCGTCGACGAGCTTCGGTCCGACGAGCGCGAGCGTCACGAGCACGACACCCAATGCACCAAAACCGACAAGCGCGCGTGCGTCCGACATGGATTCCTCCGCGCGCGACTGTATCCGACTTTGGTAGTCTCGCGCCGATGCGATACGCGCTCCTCGCCTTGCTTCTTTTGAGTTGCAGTCGTGACCACAAAAGCGAACGCGACACGAAGGGTCGGTCGACCGCGATCATCGGGGGCGAAAACCACAGCCTCGTCGAAGCCGCCGCGCCGCTGCCGATGCCGCTACCGCCGCCGACTTACACGCGCGATACGAACGTGGTCGAGAACGGTCCCGTGACGCTCACGTGGTCCGGCTCGATCACCGCGTCGACGGGCAAGGCGCCCGGAATCGGCACGACCTGCGCGCTCTCGACTCCGATCACGATGAAGGAGCGCAACGTGTGGACGCACACGTTCGTCGTCACGTGCGGAAGTCAGAAGCTCTACGACGAGAACGACAAGCTGAACGGCACGAGCCACACGGGCAACTCGCTCGACGAGTCTCCGGTCGCGGGAAAAGTTTCCGTCTTCCACTACGCGCTCAAGGCGAGCGACATCGGCTCGCGCGCGGGCGATCGCTCGCAAATGAGCATCAGCACGAAAGACAACGAGCTCGTCGTGTTTCGCGACATCCCGCCGACGTTCCGCGTGACGATCAAAGTCCCGCGCTGGACTCAGGAACGCAGCGGCAAACCGTTCTACGACGACGACGTTCCGCCCTTCGATGAAGTGGTGAAGAAGAAAGCGACCCTCACATCGTCCAAAGGCGCGCTCCCATTCGTGGGAAAGACGTGCGAGCTCCGCATGTCGCCCGCGACGGCGAAGTACAGCTGCCGCGTTCAAGTCGAGTGCGCGAGCAAGATCGTCTTCGGCGTCGAGAACTCCGGCTTCGAGAACTGCGTCGTCGACGGCGGCTTCCCGATTTCGATGATCGACGAAAAACCGACGTCCGAGGATTCGGATCCGAAGCTCACCGTCGACACGAACGCGAAGACGATGGTGCTCGGCGACGTCGCGAAGGACGGAACGACGTACACCGCGTCGTTCACGCTGGAGTAAAGAGCTTCAGCTGCGCCTTCTTCACCGACGAGTCCGGCATGCGCTCGACGGGCGTGATGATCCAATCGCTCACCGGGCGCGCGAGGATGTCGCGCAGCGCGAGCGCGTCGGTCGCGGGGTCGAGCCACGCGGCGTGATCCTTTTTTTCGAGCGCGATTGGCATGCGATCGTGGATCGTCGCGACGGTGGCGCTCGGCGGGCACGTGATGATCGAGCACGTCTCGATGCGCTCCTCGCGGCCTCTGATTTTGCCCCTCCAGCGATCCCAGATGCCCGCCATCCCGAACGCGACGCCGCCCGGTCTTTGGATCACGTGGGGAACTTTTTTCTTCGTGCCCTCTTGCGCGCGCCACTCGTAGAAACCATCCGCGAGGATCAAGCAGCGCCTTTTCTTGAACGAGTCGCGAAACGCGCGGCTCGTCGCGACCGTCTCGACGCGCGCGTTGATGAGCGGCTTCGCGTCGCGATACTCGTCGACGAAAAATGGAACGAGGCCCCATCGCATCAAGACGAGCTCGCGCATGTCGCTGTCGCGAGCGCGCCGAACGACGAGGATCGGATCGGTCGGCGCGCAATTGAGGTTGAGCGCGCCGTCCGCGTTCACGTTCGCAGGAATCGGGGCGAGCGGCGCCTCGAACACGTCGGCGAGATCCGACGGCGGAACGGAGAGTCGCGTGCGCCCGCACATGCTGGGAGTGTAATGCGGCTGCGCGCCAGGCCAAGTGAACTGTCCACAGCGCGCCGGCGCCATTGACGCGCCGAGAGCACACGATAAGGAGGTCGAAGTGATGGACTCGGAGTTTGCAACCAAAGGCGACCTTCGCGCGCTCGGCGTCGTGGTCGAGCGCATCGATTACATCCTCCAGCTCCAACGCGACGTTCGCGAGCTGCGGAAGGCTTATATAAGTGGCGAGCGTCTCGACGTGCTCGAAACACGCGTGTCCGAGCTGGAAAATCGCGTGGGGATCAAACGCGGCTGAGATGGAGTTATCGTTGGCGGTTGCGTGAAGCTTGCAACCTTCTCCATCGCCGTCGCGCCGCATCTCGCGGCGGGGTTGATGCTTGCCGCGTATGGGGCAAACGCGATCGAGGCGCCGCGCGCGCCGAAACCCGTGACCACCACTGTGCGCGTCGTCACGGTGCGCGCGCCGGAAGAGCACGTCGCGGCGGCGCCGCGCGAGAAACCCGCGAAGCCAGCGCGCACGCTCACGATGCGGCTCGAGCACGGCGAGCACATCGAGGGCAACCACCCGAATACGTGGGTGCACATCCCGGCCACGAGCGACGCGTCCGATGAGCTTCGCCTCACGTTCGTCTTTCACGGATTCAAAAACTGCATCGAGAGCTACACGAGCGCGGGCATTCAGTGCTCTTGGCGCAACAACGTCATACGGCCGGGATACCAAATCGCGCAGCAGCTCGAACGCGCGGGGTCGCGATCGATCGTCGTCGTCCCGGAGACTTCGTTCGACGTGTTCAGCGCGGAGGCGCCGGAGCTATCGAAGCACGGAGAGTTTCGCGCGTACGTCGAGGAGCTCCTCGACGCGCTCACCGACGAAATCCCCCGCATCGAAGGGCGCGCGCATCTCGCCGACGTGAAGCGCCTCGCGCTCGTCGCGTCGAGCGGCGGCTACCAAGCCCTCGAGCCGATCCTCGAGGACTCGCAATCGCTCGTCACGGACGTTCTCCTATTGGATGCAGGATACATGTATCCGAAGAGCGTGGTCGGCCGGTTCCTCCAGCGCGCCGCGAACGAGCTCGCCGACGGCACACCGTTGCATCGCGCCGGCATCATCTTCACGCCGAAGGGCGGCGCCATGACGATGAGCGCCGAGCTCCAGCGCATGACGATGCAGCTCCTCGACGCGCGCGGCGCGCTCGAACGCGGGCGCTTCACGCACGTGAAAGGCGATCCGAGCATCGACGATCTCGCGATGCCGCTCTACGTGGTGCGCGTCGACGAAGAGCACGACGTGGTGGTGCGACGAAACCTCGGCAGAGTGATCGCGGCGGCAGGGCTCTAGTACGCGAGAGCGAATCGCTCCGCGCACGGCTTCGCCGATTCGTCCGTTCGCAAACCCGGGATGCGCGTCGGGTCTGCGTCGAGCGAGGCGAGCTCGCGTTTGATCTTCGAGACGATGAGGCCGTCGAGGTTGCCGCTCGCGTACTGCTGCTGCGTGCCACCACACGACGAAATCGGATCGCCGCCGCCGACGGATTGCGGGCCTGCGCCGCCGCGAAGAACGAACATCTCCGTCGCGGCCGTGTACTGCGCCATTTGACGAAGCACGGCTTGACCGAGCTCGTCCATGCCGCTCGCCGCGACGCCGAAGAGCTCGATGCCGCGATGCGCGGCGTTCTTCATCTCGACGGCGTAGTCGGGGTCGTTCGGATAATCGAGGTGTGGCGGCGCGTCCGCGATCACGAACGCCATGCGCGCGACGGCGCGCGGGCTCCACTCGAGATCGCTGAGCCCCGCGTGAATCCCCGCGTTCATGTCCTCCGGCAGGTCCCCGCCGCCGCCCGCTTCGATGTTCGCGATCTTCGCGGAGAACGCGGCCAGATCGCTCGTGAACGCGTACGTCTTCGTGACGAACGGATCGCTGCGGTCTTTGTACTCGACCATGCCGATGCGCACTTGCAGCTGATTCCCTTGAAGGGTGCGCGCGACTTTTTGAATCGTCGACTTCACGCTCGCGATTTCCTCGCTCATCGATCCGGTCGTGTCGAGGATGAACGCGACGTCCACCATGCGCGCGTCTTCGCGGCGCGGCGCCGCGAGCTTCATCTCCGCGGTCCCGTCGCCATCGTCGTCGAGCGCGACGGTCGTTTGCGCATGACCTTCCACGCATCGCGCTTCGGCGGTGAACTTCTTCCCGCTCAAACCTTCCGCGTATGGGAAAAGAATCGCGCGGCCCGACGCCATCGTCGTCAGCGTGACTTGACGTTGAGCGTCGTCGGTGACGACGACGGGACACCGCGACACCGCCTTGCCGACCGAGTCGCGCACGACGAGAAACCGGCGCGCGCGCACGTCGACTGAATGAATCGGCCGCGTCACCGCGCCGAGGTATCGCTGGTACTCGCGGTAGTTCGCGTTGTCGTCCCATTCGCCCGCGCGGATCGGCGACGCCGACCACTGCCCGCCGCCGACGCCCGCGCGCGCAGCGGCCGTCGCGGTCGCCATCGGCACGTCCGACGCCCCGTTCTTCTCTTCCTTTTTCTTGTCGAGCGTGTCGCTCGCAGCCGAGGCAGCCGGTGGCGACGGAGGAAACGCAGTCGGCGCCTGCTCGCTCGCCGTCGTTGCGGCGCGTTCCTTGGTCGTGCACGCACACAAAAACGCAAAACCGAGGATCGCCGTCTTTCGCATCCCCAAAAGACGCATCAGCTCGAAAAAAGATCTGGGCTACCATCACGCACGATGAGCTTGGCATCGGCCCTGTTTGGCTCGCGTTCCATCGCCCGCGAGGTCCGCGAACGCACGGACCGCCTCGAGCTGCCGTTCAGCCGCTTCGGCGTCGACAACTACGGCGTCTCGAAGAAGCACCTCGCGTATTGGTTCACGCTACTCGGTGTACTCTACAAGCAATATTTCCGCGTCAAAGCCCACGGAACCGAGCACATCCCGAAGCGCGGGCGCGCGATGCTCATCGGCAACCACTCGGGTGGCATCGCGATCGACGGCGCGATGGTGATCTCGTCCGTGTTCTTCGAGCTCGACCCGCCGCGCCTCGCGCAGGGCATGGTCGAGAAATTCTTGAACCGCATGCCGCTCGCGTCGCTGTGGATGAATCGCGTCGGTCAGCTCACGGGGCTTCCGGAGAACGCGCTCCACTTGCTCGAGGACGATCGCATCTTGATGGTCTTCCCCGAGGGCGCGCGCGGCACCGCGAAGCTCTATTGGGAGCGCACGTCGCTCGTTCAATTCGGCACGGGCTTCATGCGTCTCGCGCTGCAAACGAAGACGCCGATCATCCCGTTCGGCTTCATCGGCGGCGGCGACGCGTTCCCCACGGTGTTCAACTCCGTCGGGCTCGGTCGCATGCTCGGCGCGCCCTACGTTCCGATCTCGGCGTACCTCGCGCCGGTCCCGCTGCCCGTTCAGCTCGCGGTGCACTACGGCGAGCCGATGATCTTCGAAGGGACCGGCAACGAAGACGATCGCGCGATCGAAAGCAAAGTGGACCAAGTGAAGGCGCGCATCGCGGATCTCATCGACTACGGCGAGCGCGCGCGCGCGGGCTTTCTCTCGCTCCCGGGGCGGTCATGATGGTGGCTTCGCCCCCAAACCCCCGAAGATCCTCGACCCGCTACGCTACGCTCCGCGAGTCTCGATGAAAGTCATCCTTCCCGGCATCTCCGGTTTGCTCGCGCGGATCGTCGCGCGCAAGCTCGCCGAGCGCGGTCACCAAGTCATCGGCATCGACTCGCGTCCGTGGGCCGACGCGCCCAAGGGCGTCGTCATGCACACGATCGACATTCGCAAACGCGCCGCGGAGGACGTGTTTCGCACGTCGCGCGCCGACGCCGTCATTCACATGGCGACGGTCACGCACCTTCGTCAAAAGAGCGAGGACCGCTACCGCATCAACCTCGGCGGAACGCGCGCGGTGTGGGATCACTGTCACACGTACGGCGTGCCGCAGGCGATCTTCGTCGGTCGTCACACGTACTACGGCGCCGCGCCGGACTCGGCGCTCTACCACACCGAAGAAGAACCCCCGAGCGGCGCGACGACGTTCCCCGAGCTCGCCGATCTCGTCGCCGCCGATCTCTACGCGGGCTCCGCGCTCTGGCGCTTTCCGGAGATAACGACGACGGTGCTCCGCGTTTGCTACACGCTCGGCCCGTCGCACCACGGCACGCTCGCCGGATTCATCGACGCGCCGCGCGTGCCGATGGTGCTCGGTTTCGATCCGCTGTTTCAGTTCATGCACGAAGACGACGCGGCCGACGCGATCGTCGTCGCGCTCGAGAAGAAACCGCGCGGCGTCTTCAACGTGTCGGGCCCGCCGCCGCTCCCGCTCAGCGTGATCGCGCACGCCGCGGGAAAGAAAACGCTCCCGATCCCCGAAGGCATCTTCCGCGCGCTCCTCGGCCGCTTCGGCTTGCCCGGGCTTCCGCGCGGCGCGGTCGCGCACATCAAGTATCCGATCGTGATCGACAGCATGCGCTTCAAAAAGACGATCGGCTTCCGCTACGAGCACGACGCCGAGTCGACCATCGAAGCTTTCAGGGCTTCGACGCCTCCGGCCTGAGCTCGCCGAGCGTGTACTGCGTGCTCGCGAGATATTTCTTCGCGGCCGCGCGCACGCGATCGGACGTCACCTTGTCGACCATCGGATCGAAATCGACGACGAGCTTGGGATCGTCGCCGTAGAGATACGAGCGCTCGAGCTCGCGAATCCACCACGAGTTCTCTTTGAGGTTCGTCTCGTGCGCGCGCTTGCGGAGCTCTTTGACCTTCGCGATGTAGTCCGCGCCGATTCCATTCTTCTGAATCGCCGCGATCTCGTCGAAGACGGCCTTCTCGAGCTTGTCGATGTTCTCGGGCGCGCACCCGAAGCTCACGCCGAACGTGAATTGCTGCTTCGGCCTGCGCGCGATCGCGCCCGACGCGCTGACGCCATAGACGCCGCCCATGTCCTCGCGGAGCACCTCGCGCAAACGAATGCGCAGCACCTCGCCGAGCATGCGCATGTCGTTGTCCGTGTCGCGCGACCACGTCTCGTTCCCGTGGAAGGTGAGCGAGACGGAGCTCTTCGGCTCCGTTCCTTTCGCGATTTGTTTCTTCGCGACGCCGCGCGGACGAACGACGTTGATGTCCTTCCACGTCTCCTTCTTGTTCGAAGAAGGCAGCGAGCCGATGTACGTCTCGACGAGCTTCTTCGTGCGATCCATGTCGATGTTTCCGACGAAGACGAACGTGAAGCCCGACGCGTCGGCGAATCAATCCTTGTAGAATGCAAATGCTTTCGAATAGTCGATGCGCGCGAGCGACTCGGGCGTCGTCGGCTGGCGGCGCTTGTGATTTTGCGACGAGAAGATGCCGAGCTCGTCGGTGAAGACCGCTTCGGGCGAGAGGCGGCGGTTCTTCACCGTCTCCGTCTCGCGCGCACGCCAAGCGAGGAACGCGCTCTCGTCGCGGCGCGGCGCGGTGAAGTGCAAGTGGACGAGTTGGAACATCGAATCGAGATCGCTCGGCGACGCGACCGCGTTCACGCCCTCTTCGAGCTCGCTGATGTACGCGCCGACGGAGACGACCTTTCCTGCGAGCGCCTTGCGGAGCGTGTTCGCGTCGAACGAACCGACTCCGCCTTGCGTGAGGATCGCGTCGGTGAACTTCACCGATTCGTAGTCGGCATCGGGTGCCATCGAAGTCCCGCCCGGCGCGAACGACATCATGCGCACTTCGTCGTTCTTGAAGTCCGTCGGCTTCAAGATCACGCGCGCGCCGTTTTTCAGCGTCCACTCCGTCACGCCGATTTCGGGAATCGTTTTCGTCGCGACGACCGGGCCGGGAGTCGGCACGTCGGTCATGAGTGGAGTCGTCGGCGGCGCGTCGTCGTACGCCTTGATGTCGCGCGCCTCGACGGTCTTCGTCATCGCGAGGACCGCCGCTTCCGTCGGCTTCGTCATCGCCGTGGGTCCTTCGATGGCGACGACGCGGCTTCCTTTCGAGAGCACGTCACCGAGCTTGTTGAGCTCGTCGAGCGTGATCGTCGGCAAGAGCTTCTGCGCGAGCGCGAGCTCCGCTTCGATGCCGGGCATCGCTTCGTCTTCGAGGAAGTTTCGGACGATCTCGCGCGCGAACGTTCGGCTCCTCGGTCGTTGTCGCGCTCTTTGACGGATTGCTCGAATGAGCGGAGCACGTCGCGCTTCGCGCGATCGAGCTCGGACGCCGTGAATCCGTGGCGAATCGACGCGCAGATCTTCTTCGAGCAGCGCGCTGAATCCATCGGCGACGCCGCCTTCTTTCACCATCGCCATTTGCGTGAACGCATCCGCGCTGCGAACGAACCCGCCGCTCCGCGACATGCCGAACACGAACGGCGCGTCGGGCTTGCGGCGAATCTCGTCGAGCCGCGCGTTGAGCATTTGATTCCACAGATCGCTCGCTCGAGCGATCGCCGGTAATCGCCGCGTCGATCGCAGATAACGCTTCGGCATCTTCGTCGTGATCGAGACTTCGGTGCGCGTCTGCTCGGGATCGGTCTCGATCGTCACGAGCGTCCTGGTCGTGCGGCGGCATCGGCACGAGCGCGCGTGCGCGCGCCTGCGGCGACGACGGTTTGAGCGAGCCGAACTCTTCTTTGATCTTCGCTTCGATCTCGGCCGGATCGAAATCGCCGACCGCGATGACCGCCATGAGCTCGGGCCGATACCAGTCCTTGTAGAACCGCACGAGCGTGTCGCGCGGCGCGCCCTTGATGATCTCGGGTTTTCCGATCGTGATCCGCTCGGCGTACTTCGAGCCCGTGAAACAACACCGGCGCTTGCTTGTCGAGAGGCGCATCCCCGCGCCGCGGCCGAGCCGCCACTCTTCGAGCACGACGCCGCGCTCCTTGTCGACCTCGACCGGATCGAACGTGACGTCGCCGGCCCAGTCGCGGAGCACGTCGATCCCTTTCACGAGCTCGGGTTCGTCGGTCGGGACTTGCAGCGTGTAGATGGTCTCGTCGAACGACGTGTACGCGTTGACGTCGGCGCCGAACTCCATGCCGACTCTTCTCGAGGAAGTCGACGATCTCCTGCTTCGGGAAACGCTTCGTCCCGTTGAACGCCATGTGCTCGACGAAGTGCGCGAGCCCGCGCTGATCGTCGTCCTCGAGCACCGAGCCGGCGTTGACCGCGAGCCACAGCTGCGCGCGCTGCTCGGGCTTCTTGTGCGGCAGGACGTAGTAGGTGAGGCCGTTCGGGAGCTTGCCCTTCGTGATGCGCGCGTCGAGCGGGAGCGGCTCGTCGGGGACTCCATCGGCGACGGGCGGCTTCGCGCTCGCGGTCGTCTGCGGTTTGGGCGTGACGACTTCGGGCGCGGCGGGCCCGCACGCGAGTGCGAGAGAAACGAGAGCCGCTTGAACGAAAGCTGCGAGGCGCATGGCGCGGAAGGTTATCTGGGCTTTGGGCTTTCGGCTTTAGGCTTTTGCCAGAGATGACCTGCGTTCTTCTCTTCCTAAAGTCCAAAGCCCAAAGCCCAAAGCCCTTCTCACTTCTTCAACCGCTTCTTCATCGCGGCGAGCTCGTCCTCCACCTCGGACTCGATGCGCGCCTTCTCTTTGCGCTTCGCCTCGGCAGCTTTCTTCGCTTCCTTCGCGGCGAGCTTCTCGTTTTTCGCGCGCTCCTTCGCTTCCTTCTTCTCGCGCGCGGCCTTCTCTTCGTCCGTCTCTTCTTTGCCGACGACTTTTTCTTCGAGCTCTTCGAAGAGCCTTTTTCCCGCGGTCGCGCCGAATCCGAACAAAAGCAGAGTCGATGAGCTTCTTAATCGCCACGCGATGAATGTAGCGCGTACTGAAAGGATGTATTAAGGTGTTCACGTCACAGTTCCGAGCACCCACCGCTCTCGTTTTCGAGATTTGTTGAGGTCGCGCTGAATCAGCGACAACCACCTCCAATTCTCGGCTCCGGTTGGATGGCAAGGTAAACGACTCGTGAGCCGTGAAGTGGTTCGATTCAGATGTCTTCTCGTCTCTATGTTGGAAATCTCTCTTTTCATTCGACCAGCGAAGCGGTGCGTGAGCTCTTTTCGCAACACGGCTCGGTGACCGACGTTCACGTCGTGACCGATCGCCAAACGGGTCAGTCGCGCGGATTCGCGTTCGTGACGATGGGCGATGCGGCGCAAGCTTCGGCTGCGATCGCGGCGACCAACGGCGCGCTCCTCGACGGCCGTCCGCTCCGCGTCAACGAAGCCGAAGAGCGCCCGCAGCGTTCGGGTGGTGGTGGTGGTGGTGGTGGTGGCGGTGGTGGTGGTCGCGATCGCGGTGACCGACGCGGCGGCGGCCAGCGCTGGTGAGAGAGGACCTCGTGGCGGGCTCGCTCGCCATCGGTGATGCGTGGGTCGCGCGCGTGAGGCGCGATCTACGCAAAGACAACCGCGCACCCACTGGCGGGTGGCCCGGCACCATGCGTGAGGCGCGTGCGGCAACGTACGCGCATTTCGCAGAGGCCGAGGTCGTCCGCCGGTATGGCGCGGCAACAGCGTCCGAGCTCGAGCTTGCCGCGCGCACGGCGTACGACCATGCGCGCAAACAATGGTTAGCTTGTGCAAGCGTGGACGAGGAAGGTGACTGATGAATCCATCGCTTCAGAAGAGGCAGAAAGAGCGCGAGCGCCAAGAGCGTCAGCGCGAAAAGGCGGAGAAGAAGAAGCTCCGTCGCGAGCAAGCAGCCAACGCGCCGCGTGTCGACGGTGAAGACCCCGACATCGCCGGCATCGTCCCTGGCCCGCAACCCCCGTTGGAAGAATGATGACGCTCCGTAGGCGCAACACCGAGGCGAGCGAGCGATTCGCGCAGCGCCGCGCGCGCGAAGAGGCGGCGCCACGTCTCAAAGAGCGCGCGCCGAATCTCCAATCGCTCAAGCTCGAAGTCGAAGAGAGCGCTGACACGACGACGTACTCGAAGCACACGCGCATCATCGTGGTCGATCGCGCACCCGCGCTCTTCGTGATCCCGTGCGGCGACACCTCGTGCACGGGAGGCGGTTACGAAATCACCGACGCCGTCATGCACAACCTCCGCATGCACTCCGAGCACTTCGACGCCGACGACCGGTGCATGGGTACCATCGGCTCCGCGCCGTGTCGCCGCGTTCTCCACGTGAACGCGACCGCGACCTACTCGAAGAAGTAGAAAGCGTTCCTCGCACACGATGTGACTGTGGCACGCCCGGTAGCGACCGTGTGCTACGCTCGGGAAATGAGGGGATGGGCATTTCCCGCGTTGATTGCTCTTCTTGCGTGCAGCGCGGACGACAACTCGGGAGGTCCCGACGGAGGGGATGCGGCGAGCGGCAACGTGACGCTGGTCGTTAACAGCACGTCCACGCCGAGCGTCATCGGTACGTTTCCGCCACCCTCCGGGACCTACCTCGAGGAGCTCAACGTCACGTTGAGCAATGTCGGCGTCAGCAAAGCGATCGGCGCCAGTTTCCAATATTACACGCTCGAGACTGATCAATCTCTCGTCCTTCAGTTTTCGACCCTCTCGGATGCGGTTGATACGCCTTGCTCGATGAGCATCTCCGTCGCCAACGGTGGCTCGTTCACGTGCAATCTCGTGTTCGAGGTTCCCACGGGGCAGAACCCCGTCACGCTGTTCTACGACGACACCGTTGGAGACACCGCCTCCGCCGACCTGCCACCGCCACCCCCTCCTCTGACCTGCGACTACGACACAGATACCAAGCAGACGTGCCAACAGTGTGTGTATGCGGTGTCGCGCGGAACTACAGGCTACGACCCAGCGCCTTGCGACTCGCTAGGGACCGCATGGTCCTCGGCGTGCAATTCGACTTTTTCCGACAAGAGCCACGACGGCGACATGAACTGTAACGCTGGTTGTTCTTCCAACACCCAGTTGTTCCCCACTTGTGCTTGCATTTCGGCGTGTTCGGACCAGCAGTGTGCGGCAGCGTTCAAGGCACTCACGGACTGCGCGTATCCCTGGTGCTCGAAGAATGAGTACCCTGCTAAGGGCAGCGGGATTCCGTGTCCTTAAGCTGATCTCAAGCGATCTTTCGCTTCCGTCGCGCGCGGCGAGTCGGCGCCGACATGGGCGAACTGCTGCGGCACTCCGACACCGCGATGTATCAGGCAGAGGAACGCGGCCGCAACAACTTCCAGCTCTTCAGTCCCGAGCATGGACCGGCGGCTGAAGGAGCGGAACGCCATCGAGTCCAGCCTGCGTGCCGCGCTGCAGAGCCGCCAGCTCGACGTGTACTACCAGCCGATCGTCGAGATCGCATCGCAGCCGCGTGGTCGCTCTCGAGGCGCTGCTGCGCTGGAAACACCCTTCGCACGGCTACGTGCGTCCCGACCGCTTCATGCGCGATCGCAGAAGATCCGGGCTGATCGTGCCGATCGGCGAGTTCGTGCTGGAGCGCGCTGATCGAGGACTGGCACAGTGGCGCCAGGAGGGCTGCAAGCTGGTGCCGATTGCGGTGAACGTCTCCGCCGCGCAGCTGCAGCGTTCCAACCTCGCCGGGTCAGCATCGCGCGGCTGACCAAGCAAGCTGCGGATCGACCCAGATCCTGCAGATCGAACTCACCGAGAGCGCCCTCTTCGAGCGCCGCGAGGGCCGCAACGCGAGGAGTCCAACGAGATGCCGTCACGCGAGCTGCGCGAGCTGGGCGTCCACATTAGCCATCGATGACTTCGGCACCGGCTACTCGAGCCTCTCGTATCTCAAGCGCTGGCGGGTGGACACCCTCAAGATCGACCGCAGCTTCGTGCGCGACCTGGTGACTGACCCGAGTGACCTCGCCATCGTGAGCGCGATCATCGCCATGGCGCGCCACCTGCACATCCCGGTGGTCGCGGAGGGCATCGAGGGCTGGCAGCAGCTCGAGAAGCTCCGCGAGCTCGGCTGCACGTACGCCCAGGGTTATCTCTTCGCGCGCCCAACCCCGGCGCAGGAGTGCCTGCGCTATCTCAACGACGCGCCGCTCGATCTCACCCAGCGCCTGCCGACGCTCGAGAATCTCGAGAGCACCGGCAGCGGCGAATCGGTGGCGATGCGGGCCTGAGACGCAAGTGACGCGCCGGGCCGCGCCTGTCCGGCCCGTCCGGCGCCCTGCCGACCCCCGGAGTCATTTCGGGACGTGCGAGAATGGGCCATGTTACCCAGCGCCGCCCGAGCTCCGGAGACCCACGGGCGCGAGCAATGCGCGGATGCCGTGCTCATGGTGCGGCCACAGGCATTCGGCTATAACCCCGAGACCGCGCTCACCAACACCTTCCAGGCGCCCCCACAGCAGGCAGATGGCGATGCCAGCGCGGCGGCCCGGCAGGAGTTCGAGCAGCTGGCGCGGGCGCTCACGAGCGAAGGTGTCACGGTCTGTATCGTCGAGGATACCGAGCACCCGGTAAAGCCCGATGCCCTGTTTCCGAACAACTGGGTGAGCTTTCACGAGGACGGTACGCTGGTCCTCTACCCGCTGCAGACCGTGAGCCGCCGCTTCAAGCGCAGGCCTGAAGTGATCGAGACCGCGGTACGCGAGCTCGGTTTCCGGGTTTCGCACCTGCTCGATCTCAGCTGGTTCGAGGTCGAGGGCAAGTACCTCGAAGGCACCGGAAGCCTGGTGCTGGACAACATCGCGCGCGTGGCGTACGCCTGCGTGTCACCACGTACCCACCCGGAGGTGCTCCACGAATGGACGCAGGCGCTCGGCTACGAGGCGGTGACCTTCAGCGCAGCCGATCGTGCCGGCGTGCCGCTCTACCACACCAACGTGTTGATGTGCATCGGCGCACGCGCGGTGGTCGTTGGCACCGAGTCCATCGTCCCGGCGGATCGTGCGCGCGTGCTCGAGCGGGCCGGCAACGGCCGGGAGATCATCGAGATCGGTCATGACGAGATCGCACGGTTCGCGGGCAATATGCTCGAGCTGGGAACCTGGGACGAGGCGCTCGGGGACTCGCGCGTACTGGTGATGTCGGACAGCGCGCGCCGCGCGCTCAGGCCGGAAGCCTTCGCGCGCCTCTCAGGTTGCACGGACGCGGTGCTCGCGGTCCCGGTGCCCACCATCGAGAGGCTCGGCGGCGGCAGCGTCCGCTGCATGCTCGCCGAAGTTTTCCGCACGGCATGATCGAGCTCGTCCTCAAGGGAGGGCTCTCGTACCTGCTCGGCTCGATCGTGGGGAGCTTGGTTGTCGCGCGCTTCTGCGGCGGGGTCGACATCCGTACGCTCGGCAGTGGCAACGCCGGCGCTACCAATGCGCTGCGAACGCAGGGTAAGAAGATCGGGCTCGGGGTCCTGCTGATCGACCTCGCCAAGGGGTGGATCGCCACCTTCCTCATCGCCCCCTGGACCCTGCCCGGGGCGGTCCTCCCTGCTTCGGCAACGCTCACCCCCTGGTGCGCACCGGTCTGCGGTATCGCAGTGGTGCTCGGACATGTCTATCCGCTCTGGTACGGCTTCCGCGGAGGCAAGGGCGTGGCAACGCTCCTGGGCGCGGCGCTCGGAATCAATGCCTGGCTGCTTCTGCCGATGATCCTCACCTGGCTCACGGCGGTCATCGCCTTCGGTTGCGTGGGCCTCGCCTCTATCCTGGCAGCCGGCGCGCTCGCCGTGGCCATCGCGCTGACGAGCCCGGCCGTGCCGCTGCTCGCCTTCGGAATTCTCTCCGCACTCCTGATCCTCTACACACACCGCTCGAACCTCGCGCGCATGCGCCAGGGGACCGAATCCCGCGCGCGGCGGCTGTGGCTCTTCGGTGCGCGGCGCGGTCCCGTCTGAGCATGCCGAGGACAGCCCGGGCGCCGCACGCCGCCCCATAGGGCACGAAGGAGACACCGCTCACCGCGCAGGTGTTTGCCGTGCTCGCCGACGGGCGCTTCCACTCCGGCGAGGCGCTCGCGCGCTCGCTCGAGGTCAGTCGCAGCGCAGTCTGGAAAGCAGTCGCGGCGCTCCGGGCGCTCGGCGCGACGCTGCACGCCGTGCGCAATCGCGGCTATCGCCTCGTACATGGCTGTCAGCCGCTCGATGCAGCGGAGATCCGCGGACGGCTCGCACATGAGGTGCGCGAGCACGTCGCGCGCGTCGATGCGGCCTGGTCGCTCGACTCGACCAACACGACGCTACTCGAGCGGCCCAATCCTCGCGGCGGGACGGCCGAGGTGCTGCTCGCCGAATTCCAGCGCGCCGGTCGCGGCCGACGCGGTCGCGTCTGGCTCGCTCCCCCCGGTGGTGCCATCTGCCTGTCGCTGAGCTGGACGTTTCCCGAGGTGCCACCAGGGACTCGGCGCACTGGGTCTCGTCATCGGCGTATGCGCGCTCAGGGCTCTGCGCGAGCACGGGGTCGTGGCCGTGGGCCTCAAGTGGCCCAACGATCTTTTGATCGGCGAGCGCAAGCTCGGAGGAGTGCTGATCGATCTGCGCGCCGAGTCCACCGGCCCCGCGTGCGTGGTCATCGGCATTGGATTGAACCTCGCGCTGGGCGCAGCGCTCCTCAGGCAGATCGCCGCGAGCGGTACTGCGGCCACCGATCTCGCCAGCGCGGTGCAGCCGGTGCCTGCGCGCAATGCACTGGCGGCGGCACTGGTGAGCGCGTGCATCCGCGGGCTGCTGGAGTTCGAGCGACAAGGGCTCAAGCCTTTCATCGAGGAGTGGCGCGCAGCGGACGCGCTGCGCGGGCGAGCCGTGAACGTGAGCGCCGCCGAGGGCGTCGCGCGGGGCGTCGCGCGCGGCATCGACCTGCGCGGCGCGCTGATGGTGGAAACGCCACAGGGCATCCAGCGCTTCATCTCCGGCGATGTCACCGTGAGGGCTTGAGGGTGTCGCTGCTCCTCGTCGACATCGGCAACACCCGCATCAAGTGGGCGCGTCTCGATGGCAAGGGCATTGGCCGGGCTCGGGCTGCGGTGCATTCTGACTGGAACGCTGCCACCTACGCGCGGCGGCTCTTTGGCACGAAGGCTCATCCGGCGCACCTGTGGGTCACGAGCGTTGCGGGACCGAAGGTGAACCGCGCGCTCGCCACAGCGGCGCGCCGCGCGCGCGTCCCTTCGACGTTCGTGACGGTCCCGCGACGCGGCGGGGGAGTGAGGGTGGGCTACGTCGAGCCCTGGCGGCTCGGTGTCGATCGGTTCGTCGGTGCGGTCGGGGCTCATGAGCTTTTCCCCCAATCGCCCGTGTGCGTGGTGGGAGTCGGCACCGCGATGACCATCGATCTGATCGATGCCGACGGCGGCCATCGCGGCGGGCTGATCATTCCGGCGCCTGCGCTGATGGTCGCCACACTCTTTGCGCGGACGCACGGCATCTACCGGCGTGCGCAGGGCGGCGGCAGCGATCGCGGCGCGGCGCAGCTTTCTGCCCGCTCGACGCGGGCCGGGGTCGTGCAGGGGGCGCGCTACGCGGCAGCGGCGCTCGTCGATCGCGCCGGGGAGGAGGGCAGGGCGCTCCTCGGGCGCAAGCCTCTCGTGGTACTCACCGGCGGTGCAGCGGCCGCCATCCGGCCGCTGCTGAAAAGCCCCTGCGTCGGGGTGCCGGACCTCGTCCTGCGGGGGCTCGCGGTCCTCGCCCGGGGCGAAGCGCCGGCGCGGCAGCGCTAGAGCACCCCAAGAAATCCCGCTCGACGTGCGCGGCGACACGTCGGCCGGTAACCAAGATGCGTGAATTCCCTCGGACCCCGGCTCAATTCCGCCCCGTGCGCCTTGCTTTCTTTGCGCTGCTGTTCATCAACCTCGCGTACTTTGCGTGGGCGCACTGGATCGACGCACCACGGCCGGCGCCCGTGAACGATGCGATCGCGCATCTGCCGCGGGCTCGAAGATGGCGGACGAGTTGCCACCCGCGGAGCGGCCGCCGCCGCCCGCGGGCAAGAAGACTGCGCTGGGTGCGACGACGGTGTGCCTGTCGGTGGGCCCCTTCGGAGATTTCGCCAACCAGTGCCCACGCCGCGGCGCTCCTCAAGGCGCGAGGCTTCGACCCGCGGCAGCGCGACGAGCAGGGCCAGATGTTGGCAGGCTACTGGGTCTATGTCGGGGGCCTTGCGACCCAGGCCGATGCGGATCGCGCGCTCGTCACGCTCGAGCGCAACGGCATCAAGGACGCACTCGTGATGCCCGACGCCGATGCGGGCCGCCGGCTGTCCCTCGGGCTCTACAGCGAGCGCCAGCGCGCCGAGCGACGCGCGGAGGCGGTGCGTCATGCGGGTCTCAAGGCCGAGATCGCCGAGCGCAAGCTCCCGGGCACGCTTTACTGGGTGGACGTTGCGCCGCCAGCGGGACCAAATCCCATCCCGCTTCAGGATCTCCTCGCCGAAGGGCTCGGCCCCCGTATCGCCGTGCAGCCCTGTCCGCCGGTCGCTCCAGCACGCGGATCCCCCGCAACCGGAGCCGCGGCAGCGGGTCCGGCGGCGCTGCGGCCTGCGACCGCCAACAACCCCAC
>CAVXQJ010000003.1:0-235116 GCA_963763745.1 uncultured delta proteobacterium | reverse complement strand
TCGACAAGTGGTGCGGGGCCGCGAGACACTGAACGATCGCGATGCTCGTCGATCGGCTCAAGTACGACCTCCCACCCGATCGTATCGCCCAACATCCATCCGGTGAGCGTGAGCAGTCGAAGCTGATGGTGCTGCGCCGTGGTCAATCGCCCGACCACCGCACGATCTCCGATCTCGCCGAGCTGCTTCCGCCCGATTGCCTGCTCGTCCTCAACGACACGCGCGTCCTTCCGGCTCGTCTCATCGCGCAGAAAGAGACGGGCGGGCGCGTGGAGGTCTTTCTCGTAAGGCAGCTCGGCACGCGGACGATCGACGTTCACGGCGAGCAGCGGCCGGCCGAGATTTGGCGCGCTCTCGGAAAGGCGTCGAAGGCTCTGCGTTTCGGTCTCGACATGCGCGTCATCCCCGCGTCGGAGACGCCGCCTTCCGCGGGCGCGATGTTCGTGCGTTTGCTCGGACGCTCGGAGGAGGATGGGCTCCTCGAAGTCGCGGTGTACACGACGGGAAGGCTCACGATACCCGACGCGATCCGCGCGTTCGGACGCATGCCGCTTCCGCCGTACATCAAACGCGAGGTCGATCCCGCCGACGTCGAGCGTTACCAAACGGTGTTCGCGCGCGTCGACGGCGCGATCGCCGCGCCAACGGCGGGCCTTCACCTCTCGCGCGCGCTGCTCGGACGACTCACCGTGCGCGGTGTGTCCATCGCGAGCGTCACGTTGCATGTCGGGCTCGGGACGTTTCAACCGGTGCTCGCCCTTGATCTCGACCAACACAAAATGCATCGCGAGTGGTTCGAGGTCTCGCGTCGAACCGCGACCGCCATCGCGGAAGCGCGCGCGAGCGGAAAGAAAATCGTCGCGGTCGGCACGACGGTCGTGCGCGCGCTCGAGTCCGCCGCGAGCGAGACGGGAGAAGTGCGCGCGATGTCCGGCGAGACTGCGCTTCTCATCCAACCCGGTTATCGTTTCCGCGCCGTCGACATGCTGCTCACGAATTTTCACCTCCCGCGCTCCACGCTCCTCGCGCTCGTGTGCGCGTTCGGCGGGACCGACGCGGTGCTCGCCGCGTACGCGACCGCGGTGCGCGAGAGCTACCGCTTCTACTCGTACGGCGACGCCATGCTGCTCGAACGCGACGACGGGGGCTCGCGGTGAAACCGTCCACGGAAGGTTTCGGATTACGTGTATTATGCACGGATGGACGCGCTCGCCGCAGCGTCCTCCGCACGCCGCACGGCGACGTGGATTTGCCGACGTTCATGCCCGTCGGCACGCAAGGCTCCGTGAAGGCGCTCTCGATGGACGAAGTGGCGAGCACCGGCGCGCGCATCGTCCTCGGCAACACGTACCACTTGTGGCTCCGGCCCGGAGAAGACGTCGTCGCGGATCACGGCGGGCTTCACGGCTTCACGAAGTGGCCCCACGCGATGCTCACCGACTCGGGCGGCTTTCAGGCGTTCTCTCTAACACGAGAGAGAAGCTCGTCGCACCGAGCGAGGATGGTTTCCGCTTCAAGTCGCACCTCGACGGGTCACCACGATTTCTTTCACCGGAGATCGCAGTCGCAGTTCAATCGAAGATCGGCGCGGACATCCAGATGCAGCTCGACGTGTGTCCGCCGGGAGATTCGCCGCGCGAGGTGGTCGAGGCCGCAGTGAAGCAGACGACGCGCTGGGCGAAGCGCGCGCTCGCGACGCCGCGCAAGCCGGGGCAAGCTCTCTTCGGAATCGTGCAGGGTGCATGCTTTTCCGATTTGCGAAAGGCGCACGCTGACGAGCTCGGTGCGATGGCGTTCGATGGCCTCGCGCTCGGCGGATTTTCCGTCGGCGAGCCGAAGGAGAAAATGTTCGCGACGCTCGACGAGGTCGCATCCACGCTCGATGCGGAGCGCCCGCGTTACTTGATGGGCGTCGGCACGCCGGAGGATCTCATCGCGTGCATCGGCTTCGGCGTCGACATGTTCGACTGCGTTCTCCCGACGCGCAACGCGCGCAACGGACAAGCGCTCACGCGAAACGGAAAAGTCGTCATCAAGAACAGCAAACACGCACGCGACATGTCCCCGCTCGATCCAGCGTGCGCGTGCGCGTGCTGCGCGCGCGGGTACTCGCGCGCGTATTTGCGTCACTTGTATCTTGCAGGTGAAATTCTCGTTCTTCGCTTGCTGTCGCTTCACAACCTGCACTTCTACGGCGAGCTCGTCGCCGCCGCGCGCCGCGCGATCGAAGCGGGCGAGTACGAGTCGTTCGCGCGCGCCGCGCTCGCGCGCATGCAGGACGGCGACCGTGATAGCGTAGCGGCCGCTCGATCCACCGAACCGACATGAACGACGGTCAGCCGAAAAAACCCGGCCAAATGCTCGGGCGCATTTTGCTTCAGCGAAAGCTGATCACGCAAACCGAGCTCGACACCGCGCTCGGTGCGAAGGATCAAGCCGGCAAGCCGCTCGCTTCGCGTCTGATCGATCAAGGCGTCTTGAGCGAGCTCGACGCGGTGCGCGCGCTCTCCGAGCAGCATGGCGTCCCCGGAATCGATTTGTCGCAAGTCGCGATCGACGTCGAGCACCTCATCTTGCCGCGCGAGGTCGCCGAGGCGCACAAGCTCCTGCCCGTGCTCGTCAAAGACGATCAACTCTTCGTCGCCATGGCCGACCCGGCCGACAAGAAAGCGATCGACGAGCTCGAGTTCGTGACGGGGAAAAAAGTTTATCCGTACGTCGCGCTCGCGAGCCCGCTGCTTCGATGCATCGTCGCTGCGTACGACGCGAAGGGACAAGGCGAGAAGTACTACCTCGCGCCGCACGTGCCGCGCGAAACGCTCGTGCGCCTCGGCCTGACGGGGAGCTCGATGCCCGAAGGCGGACCGCAATCGGAGCCGCCGCCGCCGATCGTCGACTCGCAGACGATGCGCTCGGCCGCGGATGTCGAAGTGACGACGGAAGCGTTCGGCCGCGTCGGCTCGGACATCTCGTCGGTCACGCAGCTCCCGACCGATCTCCAAGAGCAGCTCGCGGCGGTGAAGGACGAAGTCGCCCAAGCGCATGCAGGCATGCTCGTGCTCGTCGTCGACGACGAAGCGGAGATTCGAAAGCTCCTTCGCAAGCTTCTCGAAGGCAAAGGCATGCGCGTGATCGAAGCCGATCGCGGCTTGCTCGCGCTCCGCATGGTGAAAGAGCACGTGCCGAATCTCATCATCCTCGACGCGATGCTCCCCGAGCTTCACGGCTTCGACATCGCGCGGCGGATCAAAGGCAGCCAGATGTACGGCGCGATCCCGATCATCATGATCAGCGCCGTGTACCGCGGCTGGCGCATCGCACAGGATTTGAGAGAGAGCTACGGCATCGAGGAGTACCTCGAGAAACCGTTCCGCCTCGCGGACGTCCTCGCCGCGGTTCAGCGCTGCCTCGCGACGCAAAAACCCGATACGAAAAAAGTCGAATCGATGCGCCCGATCGCCGACGAAGCCGAAGCCGCGCTGACGAAAGGCATCGACGCGTATCAAAACGGAAACATCGACGACGCGATCGCGCACATGCAGCGCGGCGTCGCGATCGATCCGCTCGCGTTCCGACTACGCTTCCACCTCGGCCTGCTCTACGGAAAAAAAGGCGGCCACTACGAAGGCATTCAAGAGCTCGAGAAAGCGGTCGAGCTCAACCCGAAGAGCTTCCCCGCGCTGAAGAACCTCGCAGTGCTCTACGAAAAAGCGGGGTTCCGAAACAAAGCCGTCGAAGCGTGGCAGCGCAGCGCGAGCGTGGCGCCGGATGATGCAACGCGAGACCAAATCAAGCAGCACCTCGTGGGTTTGATCTGAGGTATCCTCCTCTCTTCCGAGCTGCATGAGATTCCTCTGCGAGCAATGCAAGGCGAAGTACCAAATCGCCGACGAAAAAGTCGCGGGCAAGACCGTCCGCATGAAGTGTCGCAAATGCGGGCACCTCATCGAGGTCAAGGCCGAGGTGACGGAGACGAGCGTCTCGACGAAGGCGCCTCAGCCGGATGGTGAGATCGACGACTCGACCCGCGTCGGCATGGACGTCGCGTCGATGATGAAGCTCTCGCCCGGCGCTCCGACGAAACCGCAAGCGCCGAGGCCGGGCGCTGGTTCTTCGGCAACCGCCGCGACGACGAAACCCGCGCTCGCGACGAGCCTCGCCGCGGCGAAGCCCGCGCGTCCATCACGACCGCCGCAGAGCAGCGCGCTCGCCGGCGCGTTCCAAAAATCCGTCGGCACCTCCAAGGACGAAGGGCTCCACGAGATCTCCACGTCGAGCGAGTGGTACGTCGCGATCAACGGCGTCCCCGTCGGTCCGGTGCGCATCGCGGAGCTTCGTCGCAAAGCGTCCACCGGCGCGGTGAACGAAGAGTCGCTCGTGTGGCAAGAGGGCATGGAAGAGTGGCGCCCGCTCCGCACGATTCCGGAGCTCGTCGCGATCGTCCACGAAGGTTTGTCGGCGGAGCGTCCGTCGCTCGTCACGCCCGCGCCACACGCAGCCGCACCGAAGCCCCCGCCGCGCGCTTCGTCGCGCCCGGAGCCCACGCCGCGTCCCGGTCCCGCACCTGCGCCGCGCAGCAACGTCGTCTCCCTCGCGTCGCGCCTCGCGACCGCCGAGAAGCTCGAGCCCGAAGAAGTCGCCGACCCGTTCGCGATCAAACCCGCGGCCGCTCTCGCAGATCCATTCGCGCTCGCCAAACCCGAACTGATGACGGCCGAAGCGACGTCGCCGCCGCACACCGGTGTCGCGGCGCCGACCGTCGTCATCCCGCGCAAACAAGGACCGAACTGGGTCGTCATCGGAATGGTCGTCGCGTTCGGCGCGTTCGGCGCAACCGCAGGCGTCGCGGTCTTCTTCAAGCAAGCGCCGCAACCCGCGGCGACGATCATCATGACGGCGCAGACGCCAGCTGCGCAGACGTCATCGACGGGTCCGCTCGCTGCAGCGACGGACGTCGCAACCGCTCAGGTCGGCGGCGACCCCGTCGTGATTCGCAACCAAACGACGGGAAGCGGAGGCACACGCCCCGCGACGACCGCCGCGGGCACCGCGTCCACGGGCAAGACGGTCGATCCGTCCATCGCGGCGCTGCTTGGTGGTCCCGGCGGCGGCCCGTCGATTGGCGGAAGCGGCGCGGGTGGAAGCGCGACGTCCGCGCTCAGCGAAGAAGCGATCCAGCGCACGGTTCAACAGCGCTCGGCGGGCGTGAAGCGCACGTGCTGGGAGCGCGGCGGCGGCACCGAGTCGAACGTGAACGTGAAGGTGCACCTCATCATCGCGGCGACCGGAAACGTGCAGAGCGCCTCGGCGGAGGGCAACGATCCCGTCGTCTCGAAGTGCATCGAGACCTCCGTGAGAAACTGGCAATTCCCCGTGTCGAGCGGCTCGACGACGGTGGACATTCCGTTCCACTTCCTGCGGCAATAGCGTTTGAATCGGGGGTGCCTTTGGCCCGTCGAACGTGCGAGGATTCTGCCATGAGACTTCGGCTTCTTGCGCTCGCTTCCATCGCGTTTCTCCCCGTTTTCGCCTGCGGCGACAACCCCGCAGGTTCGGATCCGAACGCTCCGCAAAACCCGACGCCGAATCCGCAGTATCCAACAGCGACCGCTGCGGGCACCGCCGCACCCACGGCGACGGCGCATCCGACGGCAACCGTCGCAGCGACCTCCGCGCCCACGGCCACGGTGGTGCAACCCGTCGCGACCGCTCGACCGACGGCCACCGCGGTTCAACCCGTGCAACCCGTCGCGACGGTCCAACCGACGGCGACCGCCGCGCTTCCAACGCTTCCCGCTTTCCCGACTTTCCAGATTCCGAATCTCCCTCAAATCAATCCGACGATGCTCGCGCAGGCCCTCCCTGCGATCCCGCTCGATCCGAATCTCCTCAACCAGATCAAGCAAGCCGGTCAGCAGCTGATGAACCAAGGCATGCTCGTCCTCGGCGACCCGACCGACACGGGTTTGAAGGCGGCCGCGGTTCGTTATGCGCCGCTGATGATTCCGGAAGGCGCCGCGTACAAGGACACGATCGCGGCCGGTGGACACAAAGCCTTCGACGTCACGCTCGCGGGAAACAAGTGCTACACGATCATCGCGTACTCGCCGCCGAACAACATCTCGAACGTCGATCTGCACCTGCTCGTGCCGCCCTTCTACACCATGGACGCCGGGCACGATGATTCGACCGACGGCACCGCGGTCATCGGCAAAGCTCCCGCGCCGATCTGCCCGTTCACGCTGATTCCGATTCCGTATCGCGTGGATGTCTACGCGAGGGCCGGTCAGGGTCAGGTCGTCGTGCAGGTTTACGCGAAGAACAAGTAAACCTTCGCCGCGCTCGGGCCGATGCGCTCGCGTGATCCGCCACATCTCCATCGGCGATGCCGACTATCCGAAATCGCTCGACGACCTCGGCGAGAAACGACCGCGATCGTTCAGCGTCGAAGGTGATTTTTCTCCCGCGCCGCTATGCGTCGCGATCGTCGGCTCACGCGAGCCACTCGCCGAAATGACCGCGTTCGTGAAGCGACTCGCTCGCGCGATCGCGTCGCACGACGGAGTCGTCGTTTCGGGTGGCGCGGTCGGCATCGACACCGCAGCGCACGAAGGAGCGCTCGAAGGCGGCGGACGGACATGGTCGGTGATCGATTGCAAAGCGCCGCAAGTCACGCCGGCTGGCAACAAATCGCTCTTCGACCAAATCGCCGCGAACCGCGGCGCGATCATTCGTACGGCACAAGACGACAGGACATCGCGAAAGCAGCACCTCGATCGCAATCCCATTCTCGTGGCGCTCGCGAACGTGCTCGTCGTCGTACAGGCAGGCAAGCCGTCGGGAACGTGGAGCTCGGCGACGGCGGGTTTGAGGCTCCACCGCCCGATGTGGGTCGTTCCGAACGTGCCGTGGCTCGGTAGGGACGACCAGTTCAAAGGCACATGGACGCTCCTCCATGGTCGCCACCCGAACGTGCGCGCGCTTCATTCCGAAACGGAGTTCCTTGCCGAAGTGCTGGGCCGAAAACCCGCGAAGGCGCGGAAGCCACCGAAGGGGCTCACGGACGACGAGCTGAAAGTCTTCGAAGTGCTCGGAAACGACCCGAAACATCCAGATGAAATTGCGCTCCAGTCGGGGCTTCCGACCCCAGCCGTAACGACAGCGCTCTTGACGCTCGCCCTTGGGGACGTAGTAGTAGAGGGCTCGGCGGGGCTCTTTCACCGGAAGGACCCTCCCTAACCGGTTGAAATCATTCATATGGGCAAGACACTCATCGTCGTGGAATCGCCAGCGAAGGCGAAGACGATCAAGAAATACCTCGGCTCCGGCTACGAGGTGATGGCCTCCAAAGGGCACATCAAGGACCTGCCCAAGAAGGCGCGCGGCGCCATCGACGTCGAGCACGGCTTCAAAGAGACGTTCCAGATCATCGAAGGTAAGGAGAAGGTCGTCCAGGAGCTCAAGGGAGCTGCCAGCGAGGCCGACGAGATCCTCCTCGCCCCCGACCCCGACCGCGAAGGCGAAGCCATCGCGTGGCACCTCGCCGAAGAGCTCGGCGCGAAGCGCTGCAAGCGCGTCGAGTTCCACGAGATCACGAAGAGCGGCGTGCAAAAGGGCGTCGCGTCGCCGCGCCCGCTCAACAAACATTTGTACGACGCGCAGCGCGCGCGGCGCGTGCTCGACCGGCTCGTCGGATACGACGTGTCGGGCCTCGTTTGGCAAAAGCTCGCGTACGGCCTCTCGGCGGGTCGCGTGCAGAGCGTCGCGCTCCGGCTCATCGTCGATCGCGAGCGCGAGATCGAAGCGTTCGTTCCCGTCGAGTACTGGAACTGCGGCGCACACCTCGCGCCTTCCGTTGATGGGAAGAATTCGTTCTTCGCGCGCCTCGGTTACAAGAACGAGACCAAGCTCGAAGTTCACAACGAAGCCGAAGCGGGCGCCCTGCGCAAAGATCTCGAGAGCGCGAAGTTCGTCGTTTCGAAAATCACGAAGAGCGAGCGCAAGCGCAAGGCGCCGCCGCCGTACACGACGAGCAAGCTCCAGCAAGATTCCGTGAACCGTTTGGGCTTCGGCGCGAAGCGCACGATGCAAGTCGCGCAGGGTCTCTACGAAGGCATCGACCTCGGAAAAGATCTCGGCCAAGTCGGTCTCATCACGTACATGCGCACGGACTCGACGCGCGTGTCGCCCGAAGCGATCACCTCGCTCCGCGAGTACATCGAGAAAAATTACAGCAAGAATCACCTGCCCGCGCAACCGAACGCCTTCAAGTCGAAGAAGGACGCACAAGAAGCGCACGAAGCGATTCGTCCGACGTCGCTCGACTACCCGCCCGACGTGATCCGCAAACACCTGAAGGACGAGCAGTACAAGCTCTATCGGATGATCTGGGATCGCTTCGTCGCGAGCCAGATGAGCGAAGCGATTTACGATCAGACGTCCGTCGAGATCACCGCGGGCGTCTACGGGCTTCGCACCGGTGGACGCGTCTTGAAGTTCGCGGGCTGGCTCGCGGTCTACGGCGACTCGGGCCCGAGCGGGCGCGTTGGTCTTGCGGGCGAAGAGCAAGAAGCAAAAGACGACGACGACGAAGCGACGCTCCCCGAGCTGAAAGAAGGACAAGCGCTCGCGCTCGTTCCGCCCGGCGTCGTCACCGAGCAGAAGTTCACGCAGCCACCGCCGCGCTACAACGAAGGCTCGCTCGTGCGCGAGCTCGAAGAGCGCGGCATCGGCCGCCCGAGCACGTACGCCGAGATCATCAGCAAGGTGCAAGCGCGCGACTACGTCGAGAAGATCGACAACCGCTTCGCGCCGACGACGCTCGGCAAATACATCATCGACGGCCTCGTGAAGAGCAAGCTCGACTTCATGGATTTCGAGTTCACGTCGCACATGGAAGACGAGCTCGACGAAGTGGAGTCGGGCAAAGAGGAGCGCGTCGATCTCCTCACGCGTTTCTACGACAAGTTCCGCAAGCAGCTCGAGCCCGCGAAGAAGGGCGCGCGTTGGAATCCAGAGCCGGAGCCGACGGGCGAAAAATGCGAGGCGTGCGGCGAAGGCGAGATGATGAAGCGCTGGTCGAAGAATGGTTGGTTCCTCGGCTGCTCGCGTTATCCGAAGTGCAAGACGACGCGCGATCTCGGACCGGACGGAAAAGGCTCGTCGGTTCGATTGACGGACATCATGTGCGACAAATGCGGAAAGCCCATGGCGATCCGCAGCGGTCGCTACGGCGAGTTCCTCTCGTGCACCGGCTACCCCGAGTGCAAGAACGCGCGACCCGTTCCGCTCGGCGTTGCGTGCCCGAAGTGCGGCGGCGATCTGATCGAGATTCGTCCGAAGCCGAAGGCCGGCAAGACGCGCGGCGGAAAAACGTTCTACGGCTGCTCGAACTACAACAACGAAGCGGTGAAGTGCGACTTCAAGCTCTGGCAAAAACCGATCAACGAGCCGTGCCCGCTCTGCAAAGCGAAGTTCCTCCTGCAAGCGGGAAACAAACTGAAGCCGATGATCGCGTGCGCGAACAAAGAGTGCGGATACAAGCGCTCGGCGGAAGACGCGCCGTCGACGGTTGCGCCCGCAGAGAGCACGATCGTTTCCGTCGCGGGTGCGGCGAGCGGCGAAAAAGTGAGCGAGCGACCCGCAGCGGCGGGTTAGCGCTTCACGGCGTAGGCGACGCCATCGCCGAGCGGGAGGATCACCGCGCGAAATTTCGGCGACGTCGTCAGCGCGTGATTGAACGCGCGCAGCGCGGTGACGCGCGCGCGTTCGCTCTCCGGGACGTCGCGATCGCCCGCGGCGACGAGGCCGCGCCAAAGGACGTTGTCCGCGACGAGCACGCCGCCGCTTCGCAAGCGCGGCTCGAGGAGCTCGAGGTAGCGCACGTAGTCCTCCTTCACGCAGTCGACGTACGCGAAATCGATCGGGCCTTCGATCTTCTCGAGCTCGCGGATCGCGTCGCCTTCTCGCACCTCGATCGCCGACTCGAGGCTCGCCTCTTTCGCGTGACGACGCGCGACGTCGCAGAGCTCGTGCGATTTTTCGATCGTGATCACGTGCGCGCCAGCGCCGCCCGCGCGGGCCATCACGATCGCGCCGTAACCGATGTTCGTTCCCACCTCGACGATGCGTTTTGCCCCCATCGCGAAAATGGTCACGAAAAGAAAGCTCGCCACTTCAGGGTCGCTGATGGGTTGCCGTTCTTTCGCCGCGAGCGCTTCCATTTTTTCGAGGAGCGCATCTCGTGGTGCTTCGAGCGCGTCGAGGTAGACAGCTTGCGCAGCGTGGAGGATTGCATCGCTCGTGTGTTTCATGCGCGCACACATTCTCACGTCGCCGCGTGAGCGGCGCAAACATCCGACAAAGAGCGGTGTAAGGTTGGCAATTTGGGTAAGCCCATGAAAGACTTAGAGTGACGTGGAGTCTCATCACGACTCGTGTGTCCTCATCATCGGCGACCGCATCATGGTGCGGGCGGATGCAGGACCGCTCGACGCCGAATTCGCGCTCTTTGGTTCGGACTGCATCGAGCTGAAGACGACGGAGCCGGGAGCGGTCCGCGAAGCGGGCTATCGGACGACCGGTGTGGAAGCACGCGAGCGGCTCGAGGAAGTCGGAATCACGCGCGACCTCGCCGAGCTCACGGCGAGTGCGATGAAGCCACACCTCGCGGGTTGTTATTCGCGCGGTGCCGTGGTGCGTCGTGCGGTGTCGGAGCTCTCGGCGGTGGAGCTCTTCGAGGGCAAAGTCTACCTGTCGAGCGCGCGCGCGTACGAAGGCCAGTGGCTCGATCTCGCGGCGCTCACGTTCGATCTCGGCGATCCGAACCTCGCGCGCGTGCTGCAAGCGATGTTCCTCGCGGCGCTGCTCGCCGAGACGCCGGACGACGCAGACGTTTATCTCTCGACGCTCGCGCTCACGCAGAACCAACGGCCTGGCGTGCGTACGTTCAAGCGCGCGACGTTCGGCGAGCCGAGCAAGTGGCCGCAGCTCATCACGGCGTACGCACAGAATCGTCCGCCGCTCTCGGTGCGCGAGGGCGGGCCCACACGCGTCGAAGTGCTCGACTGGTTGCAACTGATCTCGAACAGCGAAGCCGGTCGCGAGCGCGCGGCGCGCATCGAGCGCGCGATCGCGTCGACGCCGCGCCCGCAGCCCGCACGCGGACCGCTGTCGGATCCGGTTGCGTGGTCGATCGAGGCGCAGCTCGACGCGGGTGAAGCGAGCGCTGCGCTCGCGCGCATCGACATGATGGAGCACGATCGCGGATCGAATCCGTGCGTCGTGTATCTGCGATCGCGCGCATCGCTGCTCTTGAAGAGCGAGGACCCGCGCGTCATCGCGGAGCGCGTGTCGATGCTCGCGGCGAACGCGTCGTTCGACGAGCTCGAGCTGCTCGCGGCGCAGGCGTGGGCCGCAGCGGGAAACATGGGCCGCGCGCTTCCTTACGCGCGCGTGCTCGCGGAGAATCCGCGCGCACAGCAAGAGCTCCGAACGCGCGCGCGGCGCCTCGTCGATCTCGTCGAGAGCGCGAGGCCTCCACAAAACGCGAGCTCGCCGCCCGCGCGTGGACCCTCCGGAAAACGCGCCGTCACCGGTGGCGTCGTGAGCGAGGCTCCCGCAAACGCACCCGAAGATAGCGGCGTCATGGTGCGCCGCGACAGTCCGCTTCCTGCGGTGCTCGCGGCGGGCATGAGCTCACCGCCGACTCCGCGCGTTTCGACGAACGCACCGCAACGAGACCAACGACAGATCGCAACGCTCCCACCGCCGTCACCCTCGCCCACCGAGCTCGACGATCCGGCGACGCCGCACCCCGAAGCGAACGCTTCGCCGCAGCAAGGCGAGCGCACGTTCGTGAAGGGCATCTCGCGTCCGGCGTTTCGCGCGGTCACCACGAACTCGACGCCGCCGCGGCTCGCGCTCGGCAAGCTCGAGCTCGCGGAGAATTTCGCCGACCCGACAACGCCCGCGTCGATGGCCGACGCACGCGTGCGCGCCGCGTACGATGCGCGCGTTCAATGCACGGAGATGGCGCGCGAGCTCGGCATGCTCTATCGAACGCAGCATGGCATCGAGCTGCGCAACGACGTGCAGAGCCTCGAGGCGATCCAAGCGGAGCTCATGTCGCGCTATCACGAGACGGGCGTGCGCACGGTCTCGGCGATGCTCGACTTGCGTCGCCACGGCGCCTTCGTGAGCGAGATGATCGCGCGCTCGCTGCGCGCGACGTGGCTCGACGTGACCCCGACGGAGCTCGGGCACTGGACCATGTTCGTTCCGCCCGACACGCGCGTGTGGCCGTTTGCGCGCGTGCTCCGATTCGTTACGATGGGAAGCAAGGAGCGCGATCTCGTGGCCTACTTCCTCGAGCTCGCCGCGCGCAGCGGCGGTTGACGATGCCGCGCATCGAGCTTCACGAGTACGAAGCGGATCTCGCCGAAGAGGACGACGAGTCGTTCGATCGCATGGCGTTCGCCGCGGCCGCGCTCGACTTGGTGAGGCCGCCGAAGACGCGCGTCGCGCTTTGCGCGGGTGCGTCGCGCGTTCGCGTCGAGTCGGGTCGTGCGTGGGGTCGCGGCGAAGGCGCTCGCTGGGCGATGCTGAGCATTCCCGCGCGCGCGTCGCGTCGCGCGATCGTGCTCGCGGTGACGGAGCTCGCGCGTGGAACGGCAGCGCCGTGGGCGCTCGACGTGCTCCTCGGCGGCGACATCCCGTATCGTACGTGACGAGCGATGCCCAACTACATCACGCGCGAGGGCGCGAAGAGGCTCCAAGAAGAGCTCGCGCGCTTGCGGAGCAAAGATCGTCCGAAGGTCGTCAGCGACGTGGCCGACGCGGCAGCGCAGGGCGATCGCAGCGAGAACGCCGAGTACATCTACGGAAAGAAGAAGCTCCGCGAAATTGATCGCCGCATTCATTTTCTGACGAAGCGCCTCGAGCTGGTGCAGGTCGTCGAGCCGCGCAAAGACGAGGCGCGGATTTTTTTCGGCGCGATCGTCGAGGTCGAGGACGAAGATGGAAAGCGCGCGACGTATCGCATCGTCGGCGAGGACGAGATCGACTTGGGCAAAGGGGACGTGAGTTGGAGGTCGCCCATCGGTCGCGCGCTCTTGAAGAAGGAAGAGGGCGACACCGTGGTGCTCAGGCGGCCAAACGGGGAGGTGGAGCTGTCGATCGTGGCAGTCCGTTATGAGTAGAGCTACGGTTGGGGCGCCATGCGCTTCACCGCTTCCCTCGCCTTTGCCGCCGTCGTCGTTCTCGCGCGCTGTTCGAGCAACGAAAACGGCCCGTGCACGCTGACGCCCATCGGCGCGACGTGCAACACGGACAGCGAGTGCTGCAGCAGTTACTGCATGCTCTACGGCGACCAGACGACGGCATGCCAATCAAAGCCGTCGACGCCGCAAGCATGCGTCGATGCGAACGGCTACTGCACGCAGGATCGAAACTGCTGCAGCGGCCTCTGCGACAACGGAACGTGCTTCGGCGGCGCGGGCGGAACATCGTGCTTGTCGATCGGATCGTCGTGCATCCAAGCCGACTCGTGCTGCTCGAACAATTGCGTCGACGACGGCCAAGGCCACACCGCATGCGCGCCGCAACCGCAGAGCGATGGCGGCCTCACGTGCGGCCTCCCCGGCGCGGCGTGCAGCGCGCCGGGTGCCGATCCCGCCGAGTGCTGCTTCGGGATCTGCGGTCCTCTCGGATCTTGCGCGAGCGGCGGCGGTGGTGGCGGCGGCGGCGGCAATTGCGCGCAGTCAGGGTCGTTCTGTCGTTACGGAAGCGACTGTTGCTCCGGTCAGTGCGAGCAGTTGTCCTCTACGTCCGCCTGTCACTAAGCCTGCTCCGCGGCTTCGCCGCGATGGTCACTGAACTTTGACCATGCCATCGGTCGTGTCGCCTTCGTCGTGGAGGTAGAAGAGATACGAGCCCTTCGTGTTCACGTTGTGGGCGGTCTGATCGAGCTGACCTTTGTTCATGAGCGTGTTGCAGACGCCGTTCGTCACCGCGTCGTGCGGGAAGCCTTGCGTCGCGTTGCTCGCGTGGATGCAATGCGGCGCCGAGTCGTTGTTGAGGAACTTCACGACGAGCGGGTTCGTCGTGCTGAGGTTCGCCGGCGCGTTGAGGACGATCGGATAATTGCCGAACGCGTTCGTGCTCGGGTTGCCCGACGTGCCCGCGAGCGCCGCGACGTTCGTAGGAATTTGAATCGTGATCTGCGCGAGCACGTCGAGTGACGGCGCGCTCGTCGCGGTGGAGGAGCCGCTCGTCGCGGTCACCGTGAATGGCGTCGTTGCGGGGAGGACGCTCTCGAGCGTCGTCAGCGTGAGCATCGAGGTCGCGCCCGTCGTTCCGCTCACGCTCACCGACGTCGGGTTGAACGCGCCGGTCACGCCGGTCGAAAGTCCGCTCACGGCGAGATTGACCGTGCCCGTGAAGTTCTGCGGCGCGATCGTCACTTGTACGACGACGGTGGAGCGCAGCTCGACGGAGTAGCTCGTCTTGTCCGTCATGACTTGGAAGCTCTGCGTTTGAGCGCCGCCCTCGACCGTCACGCCCGCGTCGTTCGCGGCGCTGCCATCGGTCGTCGCGTTCGAGCTCGCATCTTCGAAGCTGCCGTTGTCGTTTCCGCCGCCGGTGCTGATGCCCGCCCAGTGATTCGACGACGTGTTGCTCGCGTCACCACACGCAAAGGCGAGCGCGGCGCAAGCGGCCGCTGCGAGTCGGAGGGAGAGCATGCCCGACTCTTCTGCAAACGCGACGCCAACGCGCGGCGTCAGGATTTCAGGCGTTTACGGCGTCACGAGAGCGCAGGTGGCTGAGCACGCTGGTCCGTCGTCGATCCACGCCTCGCGAGGCGCCGCGAGAAGAGCGAGAGAGCCGCCAAGGCGCCGAGGACGCCAAAGGAAGAATGGGGGGTTGGCGTGGTCGTGCACGTGCAGCTTGGGCGTGGTGCGGGTGAGGTTGGTGATGAGGAGGATGATGGCGGAGGCGCGACCGATGGTGCGGAGGTTTGTGTCGTGAACGTCGCGTGCATCGCGGTCCATTTTTCCGCGCACGGGCTGTGCTCGCACGCGATCGGGCCGAGGACGTCGGAGAAGTTCATGAGCGGCGTGATCGTCGTGCCTTCGTCGAGCGACGTGCCGATCGCGTAGCCGTGATCGGTGAAAGGGTTCGAGCACGTGAAGAGTTTTTCTGCGCTGCGATGGAGGCAGAAGATGGGCGCCTTCGCGACGGCGGCGAACGTGCGACCGCGATCGGTCGAACGCCACAGACCTTCGCTCGCATCGCCCGAGCCGGCCCACACCGCCCCACCGTCCGCGCTTTGCGCGAAGCCGAACATCGCGCCCGCCATGTGAAGGACGACGCGGAAGCTCGCGCCGCTGTCCTCCGACAAAAAAAGATCGCTCCCGTTTTCGCTGAGCGATCGCACGAGGACGCGCGCGTCGTTTCGTGGATCGATCGCGGCGAGGTAGAGGCGTCCGCGCGTGGACCAAGTCGGCGAGAGCTCGTGAATCGTCTTGCCGGCGTCGTCGCTGCGGAAGACGTGCGGCTCGGGGCGCTCGCCGGGACGAACCGCGGTGACGTACACGCGCGACGCGGATGCGTCGATCGTGTCGATGGAGAAGCCGTCGAGCGTCGCGCCCGTCTTGTGCGCGTTGCGCCAGATCGCGGCGGGCTTCTTCGGCGTCGACGTCGCGAACACGATGTCGTTTCCCGCGGCGGACACGTCGGACACGAGCTCGCCCGTCACTTCGGGGATCGTGTGCATGGTGCACGCATCGATCGTCCACGCGAGGCCGTGATCGAGGCCGAGAAAGAGCCGCCCGTCCGCCGTCGCCGCGATGGGTGGATCCCACGTTCCCGAAAAACCGATCGCGTCTTCGCAAAGCCAACGCCACGACGCACCCGAGTCGCTCGAGACGAGCACGCCGAACGTCGCGCGCAAGAAGACGCGCTTCGGGTCACCCGGCACGCTGACGATCTGTTGTGCGCGCGGGAAGCGTCCGTTCGCGAGCGCGGCGCCTTCCGCCCACTGCGAGTAGACTGCGACGAACGTGACGAGCCCAGCGAGATGCGATGCGAATCGGAGACGGGCCACGAGCCTCTTCTACCTCGCATTGTGTTTGGGAGCGTGCAAGAAGACGCACGCCATCGACTCTCCGCCGGTTCCGATCGCGACGCGCTCGGCGGCGTACGTGACGAACAACGGCTCCGACACGATCTCGGTGATCGATCGCGACGACGGCGCCGTCGTCGTGCGCTCGCTCGACGTCGATACGTCCGCGCACGAAGCGCCGCATCATCTCGCGGTCGATGGCTCGGGGCACGTGTTCGTCGCGCTCGCATTTCCGCCGAGCGACACGGCGAAGCCCGGCGATAAGCACGCAGGTCACGGCGGGTCCGATAGCTTGGGACAGCTCCTTCGCTTGGATCAACGCACGCTCTCGGTGCAGGCGAGCCGCGACGTGGACCAAAACCCAGGCGACGTCGTGCTCACGCACGACGGGAAACGCGTGCTCGTCACGCACTACGACATGCGCCGCGCGATGCAGCAAGCGAAGGCGGGCGCAGCGACGTCGGCGATGTACGCGCGGCTCGTCGTGATCGACGCAGCGACGCTCGACGTGATCGCGGCGCGCCCCGTGTGCGTCGCGCCGCACGGGATCGCCGTGACGCGCGACGACGAAGCGGCGGTGATCGCTTGCTACGGGTCGGACGAGATCGCGATCGTCGATCTCCGAACGACCGAGCTTCCCGTGACGCACGTCCCCATCGCGACACAGAGCGGAGCGCCGGGTGCGCCGCGGTTCGGGCCGTACTCGGTCGCGCTCGCGGACGACGCGACGCGCGAGAAAGGGCGCGTGCTCGTCGCGGACCTCGAGAGCGCGGACGTGCGCGTGCTCGACCTCGCCACGCGGCAGTTCCTCGCGGAATCGGTGATCGCGCTCGGCGCGCGCGCGATGATGCCGGAGATCGCCTCTCCGAACGAAGCGCTCGTGCCGCTTCAAGGGCCCGATGGGCTCGCGCGCGTCGACTTTGCGAAGGGCGCGATCGTGGCGCGCGCGGCGTTCGGTGCAGAATGCAAGAATCCACACGTGGCGCGCGCCGCGCCGGATGCGCGCGCGTACGTCGTGTGCGAGGGAGACCACGTCGCGCCAGGCGCGGTGGTCGAGGTCGATCCGTCGACGCTCGCCGTGAAGAAGCGCTGGATCGTCGGCGTGTATCCCGACGGAATCGCGTTCGGTCGCTAAATCACGCGTTCGAGAATCGTGATGGCCATGCGCGCGTCGTCGGAGCGGCGCGCGAGCGCGGCGGCTTCCTTGATGCGCCAGCGCGCGTCGGCGATGTGCTGCTCGGCGCGCGCCTGGTCGCCGGCGGCGCTCGCGACGCGCGACTCCGCGAGGTCGAGGTGCCCGCGGTGAACGCGAATGGCGCCTTGGTAGAACGTGTTGCGCGCGAGGAGCTCGTCGGCGAGATCGAACGCGGCGCGCGACTCCGCGATGCGATCGAGCGCCGCGAGCACGCCGCCGCGCACGCCCTCGAAGATTCCCTCGACGCGCAAATCACCCGCGCGACGCGATGCGAGCGCGGCGCGTCTGAGCTCGGCTTCGGCGATGCCGAGGTTGCCTTCTTCGAACGCGATCAAACCGAGATAACCGATCACGATGCGCTCGCTGCGATGCATCCCGAGGCGGCGCGCGATCGCGAGCGCGCGATCGAAGTGAGAGCGCGCGACCTCGCGCTGACCGCTCTCGAAATAGTGCCACGCGAGGCCCATGAACGCGCGCGCTTCGCCCGCTGCGTCGCCCGCGCCGTGCGCGAGGTGGTGCGATCGCTCGAACGCGTCGCGCGCGAGCTCGAGCTCGCCGAGCGTGTTGTGCAGCGAGCCCATCTGCTCGTACACGGACGCGATGCCGAGCGCATCGCCGCGCTCGCGCTCGACCTCGAGGGCGCACGCGAGGTGCGCGCGAGCCGCGTCGAGATCGCCGAGTTGGAACGCGGCGCGCGCGCACGCGCGACGCGCGCTGCCGATGCGGCTCGTGTCGCTCGTTTCGATCGCGAGCAGCAGCGCGGTCTCCGCGTCGCGTCGTGACTCGACGAGTCGCCCGAGCGCGTAGAGCGTCGACGAGCGCGCGAGGAGCGCGCGACAGAGCAGGCCGAGGTCGCTGGCCGCGCCGCGGCGCAACGCTTCATCGAGGTGCGCGAGCTGCTCCTCGCCGAGACCGCCGCCGAGCGCGAGCGCATCGAGCGCGAGCGCGGTAAAGAGGACGACGTCCGGCCTTTCGTGGCTCGCGCCGTATCGCATGGCCGCATGGAGGTCGTCGCGATCCTCGGCGGCATCGACCGGGAGCGGCTCGTCGGAGGCGATCGCGCGCGCGTGTTCGCACAGGAGATCGGCGTGCAAACGGAACGCGACGGTCGCGTCGATGGGCGTGAGCGAAGCCGCAGCGAGCGCGCGTACGCCCTCGCACATCGTGAAGCGCATCGGTTGGTGTCGCGTGGCGACGACGATGTTCTTTTGCGCGAGCGCGAGGAGGACGGCGCGGGGGTCGTGCACGCGATCGCCGGCGATGCGATCGGCGGCATGAAGGCCGAACGATCCGCGAAAGACCGAGCATCGTCGCAAGAGCTCGCGCTCGGTCGGATCGAGGAGCGCGAAGGCGCGCTGCGTCGCCGCTTCGGCGGAATCGCCCGACGTGAGCGGCGCGACATGCGCGAGCAGCGCGGTCGTGTCTTCGACGCCGATGCGCGCCGCGGCGAGCTCGATGGCGAGCGGCACGCGCGCGAGCCGTCGCACGATCTCGTCGATGCTCTCGAGCTCGCGCGTGCTCGGATCGAACGCCGCGTCGCGCGCGCGAACGCGTTCGACGAAGAGCTCGACCGCGTCGCTTGGGAGGACCCCGTCGATTTCGACGACGCGCTCGATCGAGATGCCGAGCGCGACGCGGCTCGTGACGAGGAATCTCACACCCGATGAAGACGATGCCCAACGCCGGATGATCGACGCGGCGACCGGCAAGAGGTGCTCGACGTTGTCGAGGACGACGAGCGCACCCGCGCGCGCCGCGAGCGTGCGAAGCAGCGCCCCCTCCGCGTCCGCGCGCGGCGCGTCGTCGCCCGCGAACGTTCGCAACACGACGGACGCCATCTCGCTCGGCGAGCGCGCGTCGCGCATGTCGCAGAACGAGACGCTCCCGAACTGCCATTGCCGCGTCGACGCGTAGCGCATCGCGAGTCGCGTCTTGCCGATGCCGCCCGGTCCGACGATGGTGACGACGCGTGCGACGTCGTGATCGCCTGCTTGGCGCGACGATGCATCGATGCGTGCGAGATCCTCGCTACGCCCGACGAAGCGCGATGGCTCCGCACCGATGAAGCCGCTCACCACGCTTCACTTTACCATCACGGCGGATCTTTGCAGCACCGGATGCCGACCTGCGAACCTTTGTAGATCTCGCCATGACCGAGCGTGCGCGCGCGGCACGTGTTTTTGCCCGGAAGCCACCACGCGCCCTTCATCGACGACCGCTGCGGCGGCGCGCCGTGGTCGAGCGTCGCCCACTCTTCGATGTTGCCGCTCATGTCGTGGACGCCGAACGGGCTCATGCATCGCGGGTAGTCGGTGATCGGCGCGCGCAAATCTTTGAGACCCGAGTTCGGACGACCGAGGTCCATGCGATCGATGTTGCATGCGGTGGCGTCGCGCTTGAATCCGTATGGATACGGACGCATCTCTTCGCCCTCGCACGCAAACTGCCACTCGCTCTCGAGACACAGCCTTCGACCTTCGGACGCGCACACGTCGCCTGCGGTGGTCCAGCTCTGGTTCGCGACGGGGAGCTTCGTCGGGTCGCCCGGCGCGACGTACTCTTCTTTGTCGATGCAAAAACGTTTGTGCTCGCGCGCGCCGCGACACGTCGCGGGCTCGGCGTACTCGGCGCAGCGGTAGTCGTGAAACTCGCCGGGCGGATCGAGCCAGCGTTTGCAGATCTGGATCGGATCGGGACAGTAGCTTCCTTCCGCGAGGACCATGTCGCTCGGACACACGGGCGATGTCGTCGTCGTGCTCGCTTCTTGAATCGATGCGTCGCGCGTTTCGATCTGCGCGTCGCGCGCCGACGGCGTGACGATCGCGCGCTCTTTCGTTCCGCACGATGCAGCGAGCATCATCAGGATCGCGACGCGAAGCATCACCACTAAATGAGTGTGCACCATCGGCACCGCAGGTGCCGGAACATGCGATCAGGCGCGCGCGAATCGAGCCACTTTTTTGGGTTTGTGGGCGAGCCGAAGTCGACTACCAATCGCCGCCGCAGTGCGCAGTACGCAGTACCTCTTCATTTCGGTCGTGGCGTGCGTCGGTTGTCGAACCGCGTCCGCAGAGAGCGCGCAGTCGCTCATCTCGTTCGACGCAGGCACGACGACGCTGACCGGAGCGGTGATCGCGTCGTCTCCACCGCCGCCCGCTCCTGTCGCGCCGGCCGCGTGTCCCGCGGGCATGATCCTCGTCGACGGCGACTACTGCCCCGACGTCGAGCAGAAATGCATCGAGTGGATGGACCCGCCCGGCCCGTATCAATTCTTCCGCTGCAAGAAGTACGAAAAGCTCGGCGACGCGGCGTGCAAATCGAAGACGAAACGCCACGAGCGTTTTTGCATCGACGAAAAAGAACGCACCGAAACGGCGAGCGACGTGCCGCTCAACCATCAATCGTGGACGAGCGCGAAGAAGCTCTGCGAAGAAAACGGCGCGCGGCTTTGTCTCACGCGCGAGTGGGTGTTCGCGTGCGAGGGCGAAGAGATGCGTCCGTATCCGTACGGGTGGGAGCGCGACTCGTCGATTTGCAACGCCGACATCGATCACGGGCTCGGCCACATCGGTCGCCTCGTCGATCACCGCACGCCCGCGAGCGCGCACCCGAGCTGCAAGAGCGCGTTCGGCGCGCACGACATGGCGGGCAACGTCGACGAGTGGACGACGATCGAGGGGCTGCCGCGCGGCTCGCGCGAGGTGATGCACGGCTCGTGGTGGATGCCCGGCCGCAATACGTGCCGCAGCTTCCAAGGCGGCCACGGCGCGGCCTACGCGGGCACCGAGAGCGGAGCGCGTTGCTGCGCGGACGCGAAGGAATGATCCTTCACTCGGATCGATTCTGGATCAGCCCGTACGTGTTCTCGTGCTTCGTCGCGCTGCGGGTTCTTGCACGACGTCGGCAAGAACGCGGCGTCACACATGCATGACACGCATGTCCTGATCCCCAATCACGAATCTCCACGAAAACCCGCTGGAAACGCATCCTCGAGCTCGGCACACCCGTTGCTCTATGCGACCCCATGACCACGCACGGTTCCCTCGCCTCGCTCCTCGCTCTCGCTTGCGTCAGCACCGCGTTCATCGCGGGTTGCGGGTGCGATCCCGGCAACAACAGCCAGCGCGCGCCCGTCGCGTTCACGCCGTCGACCGTCCAAGCGAGTCGCACGCCGTCTCTCTGCGGAGTCAACGATCCGGGCTTCACGCCGGGCGACTCCTTCTCGCTCGCGCTCACGGGCGAGACCGACGTCGCTCCGCCCTACACGAGCATCACGCTCGACTTCACTGCGATGGTCACGCTGAACGAGGCCGTGCCGCTCACGGTGAGCGCGGGGTCCGCGGCGAACGTCACGAACGCGGCCTCGAACGACGGCCTCGTTCAGTTCTCGTTCACGACCGGATCCAACGCGTCGGAGCTCGACGCGAACCCGCTCGCGTCCGTCGTCGTCACCGTCACGTCGCTCCCGAGCGCGGACACGCAGCCGCTCAGCGCCGAGCTGCATCTCACGTTCGAAGATGGTCGCGCGCTCGACCAAGTCTATTCGGCGCCGCTTCAGAGTACCTTCGTCAGTTGCAAGTGATGAAGCTGACGCCGCTCCTTCTCGCGATGATCCTTCCGGCGTGCGGGCCATCGCCTCAAGGGCAGGAGGTCGTGCTTCTTCCGTTCCCCGACGATGGCGGCGCGGTGACGTGGGATGGATGGGCCGGCGCGTTCGTGCGCGACTACTGCGTCGAGTGTCATCAACCGAGCGCGCCATGTGGCGGCAATGGTTGTCACGCGGCGGGCGATCCCGCGCTCTTCGATTTTCACGACGAGTCTCAGGTCGTGTCGCGCGCATCCGTGATTCGCTGCGGCATCGCGACGACGCAAGACCCGAGTTGGAATTGCGGCAGCACGGGCCCGAAGAAATTTCCGATCGTCGGTGACAACCCGCTTCCTACGGATGAGCAACGCGCGATCGTCGTGGATTGGATCGACGCCGGCTGTCCGTGAGGTGCTGTTACGCTGGATGAATGCGGACGCTCTCGCCCGGTGACGCGATCGGCGATCGATTCACGATCGAGCGCATCGCGGGCGAAGGCGGCATGGGGACCGTGTTTCGCGCGGTCGATCGCGGATCGGGCGCGCCCGTCGCGGTGAAAGTGATCCGCCAAGGCGCGGACGGCACGCGCTTTCTCCGCGAGGCGGAGATCCTCTCGGGCGTTCCTCACGCGGGCATCGTGCGATACGTCGCGCACGGCGTGGACGACGGGCTCGCGTACCTCGCGATGGAGTGGCTCGAGGGAGAGGACCTCGAGCAGCGACTCGCGCGCGAGGGGCTGTCGATTCACGAGAGCATGACGATCGGTCTTCGCGTCGCGCAAGCGCTCGGCGCGGCGCACGAGCGCGGTGTCGTTCATCGCGACATCAAGCCGAGCAACTTGTTTCTGGTGAACCGCGACGTCGATCGCGTGAAGGTGCTCGACTTCGGCGCCGCTCAGCTCGGCGCCGCGCGGCAGGTCACGCGCACGGGCGTGATCGTCGGCACGCCGGGTTATCTCTCGCCGGAGCAAGCGCGCGGCGGGCACGCGCTCGACGCGCGCACGGACGTGTTCTCGCTCGGGTGCGTGCTGTTCGAGTGCATCACGGGACGACCCGCGTTCGTCGGCGAGCACGCGATCGCGCTCCTCGCGCAGATCATCTTGGAAGAAGCGCCACGCGCGAGCACGCTGCGCCGCGGCATCCGGCGCGATCTCGACGATCTCGTCGCGCGCATGCTCGCGAAGGATCCCGACGCGCGACCGCGCGATGGCGCGAGCGTCGCATCCGAGCTCGCCGCGCTCGCGAAGGCGACCGGCGACGACGTGCCCGCGGGGATCGCGCCGCGCAGACCGTCGCTCACGATCAGCGAGCAGCGCGTGCTCAGCGTGCTGCTCGTGCGTGGAGCGCCGCGCGCGCCGCACGAGCCGGAGTCGCCTTTCGCAGCGACCGTCGTCAGCACGCGCACACCCGCGTGGATCGATTCGGTCGCCGCGGTCGCGGACGCGCACGATGCGAAGCTCCACGCGCTCGCCGACGGCTCGCTCCTCGTGACGCTCAGCGGGAGCGCGGCAGCGACCGACACGGCCACGCGCGCGGCGCGGTGCGCGCTCGCGCTGCGCCAGATCGTGCCCGAGCCCATCGCGCTCGCGACGGGACGCGGCGCGGTCAGCGGACGCATCGCGGTGGGCGACGTCGTGTCGAACGCGGCGCGTCTCGTTGCGTCTCCATCCGCGCACGTTCGCGTCGACGAGGTCACCGCGGGCTTGCTCGACGCGCGCTTCGAAATCCGCGGCGACGACGCGGGCCTCGAGATCGTGCGCGAGCGCGAGCAAGTCGACATGACGCGCACGCTCCTCGGAAAACCCACGCCATGCGTCGGACGCGAGCGCGAGATCGGAACGCTGCTCGCGATGTTCGAGGAGTGCGCCGCCGAGCCCGTTGCGCGATGCGTGCTCGTCACGGGAACGGCGGGGATCGGAAAATCGCGCATCCGGCACGAAGTGCTCGCGCGGCTCGCGGGGCGATGCGAGGTGTGGCGCGTGAGCGGCGATACGGTCGGGCGCGGCGCGCCGTTCGGGCTCGTCGCGCCGCCGATTCGCCATGCCGCGGGAATCCAGAGCGGCGAGCCGCTCGACGTGGCGCGCCGCAAGCTCGCAGCGCGCGTCGCGCGCAACGTCACGCGCGATCGCGAGCGCGTCACCACGTTTCTCGCCGAGCTCCTCGGCATCGGCGGCGGTGACGCGCCGCAATCGCCCGAGCTCGCGACCGCGCGCACCGACGGCATCGTGATGGGCGACCAAATCCGGCGCGCGTGGCAGGAGCTCGCCTTTGCGGAGACGACGATGGCGCCGCTCGTGCTCGTGCTGGAGGATTTGCACCTCGGCGATCTCGCGTCGGTGAAGCTCGTCGATCTCGCGCTGCGAAATCTCCGCGAGCGCCCGTTCATGGTGCTCGCGTTCGCACGACCGGAGGTCGCGGAGGTGTTTCCCGATCTCTGGCGCGATCGTGGGCTCCAGCGCATCGAGCTCGGCGAGCTCACGCGGCGCGCAAGCGAGAAGCTCGTGCGCGCCGTGCTCGGCGACGTCGACGAAGCGCGCATGGCGCGCATCGTGGAGCGCGCAGCGGGCAACGCGTTCTACCTCGAAGAGACGCTGCGCGCGGAGGCGACGGGAAAAGGCGACGCGCTCCCCGCGACCGTGCTGACGATGGTGCAGTCGCGCCTCGAGGGACTTCATCCGGATTTGCGGCGCGTGCTCCGCGCGGCGAGCATCTTCGGCCGACTTTTTTGGGCGAACGGCGTCGCGGCGCTCCTCGAAGGGCAAGACTTCCAACCCGCGATGCTCGCGCGCCTCGAAGAGCACGAGCTCGTTGCGCGGCTCGGCGAGGGCGCGGTCGCGTCGAACGACGAGTACGCGTTTCGGCACTCCGCGTTTCGCGAAGCGGCATACGCGACGCTCACCGACGCCGATCGCGCGCTCGGTCATCGCCTCGCCGCGGAGTGGCTCGAGCGCTCCGGCGTTCACGATGCGACGACGCTCGCGGATCACCACGAGCGCGCCGGAGAGCTCGCGCGCGCGGTGCCGTGGTACGCGCGCGCGGCGCAGCAGGCGCTCGAAGGAAACGATTTCGTCACGACGATCGAGCGCGCCGGGCGCGGCATCGCGTGCGGCGCCGAAGGCACGGAGCTCGGAATGCTCCACTTGTTTTCGGCGGAGGCGCACCGATGCCGCGGCGAGTTCGAGGAGACGAGCATCGCGGCGGACGCGGCGCGTTCGCTCCTCGAGCGCGGAGGTCAACACTGGTGCCAAGCGCACGTGATTTGGGCCGGGGCGATGTCGGCGATGGGTCGCCTCGATCGCGCCCAGCAAGCGGGGCGTGAAGCGCTCGACCTCGCGTTCACGGCCGACCCCGACGTGCAGCTCGGCGTGTACGCGCGCATCGCGGGTCAGGCGACGTCGGCCGGCGACTACCCGCTCGCGAGACGTCTTTGCGCCGCCGCCGAGGAGGTTTATGCGCGCGGCACGAAGAGCTTCGCTGCGCGCGCGTGGATCGAACGGTCGCGTTCGGTGATCACCGCGCTCGACGGCGACACGGCCGCGACGGCCGCCGCGCATGCCGCCGCTGCGCACGCCGCAGAGCTCGCGGGCGATCTCCGCTACGCGTGCACCGAGCGCCACAACGCGGGCGATCTCCTGAAGGAGCTCGGTGACTACGCAGGCGCGTGCTCGGCGCTCGAGAGCACGCTCGCCGACGCGGAGCGTCTCGGTCTCACGTTCCTCACCGCCGCCGCGCGAAACAACCTCGCGTTCGCGCTGTTCCGCGGCGGGCACCCGAGCGAAGCACTCGCGCTCGCGCGCCGCGCGATCGACGACGCCGAGACGATGGGCTTCCGCCGCTTCGAATGCTTCGGCCGGCTGTACCTCGCGATGATGCTCCTCGAAGGCGGACAAGCGGCGGCCGCGCTCGACGAAGCAAAGCGCGCCGTCGATGCGCTCGTCGTCGTGGGTCCTCCCATCGAGCCGTTCGCGCGCGCGCTCGTCGCGAAGACGCTGCTCGCGCTCGGGCGGCGCGAAGAAGCGCTCGATGCCGCGCGCGGCGCGTACGAGCGACTCATCGCGCTCGGCGCGGTGGAAGAAGGCGAAGCCGTCATTCGCGTCGCGTACGTCGAAGCGCTCGACGCGATGGGCGAGCACGAGCTCGCGCGCGAAATCGCGAAGACCGCACATGCGCGACTGCTCGACCGCGCCTCCAAGATCCGCGACGAGGCGACGCGCCACCGTTTCCTCGAGAAAGTCCCCGAGCACGCGCGCACGACCGAGCTCGCGTCGCGCGCATGAGTCAGGTGGAGAAAAACTCGACGAGCGCGCTCGCGAGGATCTTCGGATCGACGTCGTGCGTTTGGCCCTCGAGCGTGTGTGCGCGGCCGCGAGGGAACGTCTCCGCGAGCTTCTTGCCCGCGTCGCGCATCCACGGTGGGCTCGCGCTTCCGCTCATCACGATCGTGTCGATCGGGAGCTCCGCGGCGCGAGCGACGAGCGCGGGGGCCTCCAGCGTGATGCGCACGTCGTAGCTCAACGTATGCGCGAGCGATTCGAGCGCGCCCCACATCGGCGCGGCGCGCATGTTCGCGACGACGGGCGGTGGCATCTGCACGATGCGCGTCAAGAAGAGCTCGACGGCGTCCGCGCGGCGATCCGCCGTGGTCATCTCCGCGAGCTTGGTCGCGACGTCCGCGAGCGACTTCGCGCGTGCGTCATCGACGAGCGGCGGCTCGTACATCGCGAGCTTCGTGATGGGCACGCGGCTCAGCGCGGCATCGAGCGCGAGCACGGCGCCCGACGAAATGCCGTAGACCGACGCGCTTCCGCCCACCACGGAGATCACCGCGGCGAGATCCTCCACTTCGCGCTCCACGGCGTAAGGCGGCGTGTCGCCGCTGCCGCCGCGCCCGCGTCGATCGTACGTGAGCACGCTGAAGCGCGACGCGAGGAGCGCGGCGAGCGGCGCGCCCGACGCGCGCGCGTTGCGATCGTTGAACGCACCGCCGACGAGCACGACCGCGGGTCCAGCGCCGACGCGTTCGTACTCGATCACCGTGCCGTCAGTGGATTGCGTTTTCATGTTCGCTCCTCGGTCGATGTCCATGCGTGCGAAACGGCACGCCGATCTCGCTGCACACTTCCGCGATGAGCTCGGGTGCATGGTGATGGTTGCGGAGGCGCGCGATGCGATCGCCGTCGACCAGGGCGCGCACGACCGCGTGGACTTCGTCGCCCCACCACCAGAGAAGAACGTGCTCGTCTCGCCACGCGCGAACCTCGCATCGGCTCGCGGGCGCGACGCCGGCCTCGGCGCATCCGAAGAGCGTGTTCCGCAGCGCGGTCTCTTTCGCCGCGGCGGCTCCGTACATCACGGCGACGCCCGGAAACTCCACGACGGCGTCTTCGAGGAGCAAGCTCGTGAGTCGGTCGAGATCGCGCGCGTTGAACGCATCGCAAAACGCGTCGAGCACGGCGGGCGCGACGGGCGCGGGCTCGCTCTTGTCGGGCGCGACGAGCTTGTCGCGACCTCGATGAAGCGCGGCTTTGATCGCGCCCGTCGTCGTCGAGAGCACCTCCGCGATTTCTTCGAGCGAAAGATCGAACACGTCCTTGAGCACGACGGCGCTGCGCTCTTGCGGCGAGAGCTGCGCGATGAGCGTGCCTGCCGCCTCGCGCGCTTGGCGAGCAGGCGACGCGGGCGCGGCGACGTCCTCCTCGCCGCGCAGCGTCTCGCGGCGCCGCTTGCGCGTTTCGTTGATCCAAAGATTCGACGCGACACGAAAGAGCCACGCGCGCGGGTTGCGAGGAGGCTCGGTCATGCAACCGAGCGTGACGAAGGCGCGAGCCATCGTGTCCTGCGCCATGTCTTCCGCGTCCCAAGGGCTTCGCGTCAGGTGTCGGCAATATCGATAGAGGTCCGGCCTGAGCGGTTCGTAGACATCGAGAAATCGATGCCACGATCTGCGTACGTCGTCGTCAACGCGTTCCATGACCGAAAGACACCCCGCGACGCCGAAAAGATACGTCAGCTTCCGTATTTTTCCACGAGCGCCCGCGCGCGCGCGGCGAAGTCCTTCAGGTGGTATCGCTCGAAGTCGGCCCACGTGGCGAGCGTGCGCGTGTCCGTCACGCGATCGACGAAGAGCTTTCCATCGAGGTGATCGAGCTCGTGTTGGAACGTGCCCGCGGTGAGCCCCTTCACTTCGAAGTCGAGATCGTTCCCATTTCGATCGAGCGCGCGCACGCGCACGCCCGCGCGCCGCGGAACCTCGCCGCGCAAATTCGGAACGGAGAGGCAACCCTCGTAGTTCATGAACGTGTCGTCCGTCGTGAACGTGATCTCGGGGTTCACGAGAACGGTGAGCGGGAAATTCGGTTTGTAGGGATAACGCGGGTTGTCCTTCACGCAGATCACGGCGATGCGAATCGGGCGGAAAACCTGGTTCGCCGCGATGCCCGCGCCGTTCGCGTCGAACATCGTCTCGACGAGATCGTCGATGAAGCGCTGCGTCTCCGGCGACGCGAGCTCCGCGCGCGCGACAGGCTTCGCGACTTCGCGCAAAACGGGATGACCGATCGTCGCGATCTTGAGCAGAGCCATCGGTCTTGAGTTTAGCGCTTCTCGGCGAGGATGAGCGTGCGCGGCGACTCGGGACCGAAGAACACGCCGGGCGTCTGGATGCGCCCGCTGACCTCGGCGACGCGGAAGCCGTTGTCGTGGAGCAATTTCCCGAGCTCGTGGAGCGCGTAGACGCGGATCGAATATTCGATTTCCTTGGAGCGGCCGTCGTCGAGCATCATCGTGCGCTTCACGCGCATGCGGCTCGTGATCCAATCGACGTTCATCTCGTCCATGCACACGCAGCCCTCGCCTTCGAACCACGCGAGCGACGGCGATTGCTTGATGACGAAATCGCGGCACACGACGTCGAGCAAGAACTGCCCGCCGTGGCGCAGCGCCTTGTGCACCTTCGTCAGCACGTTGACGTTCTTTTCTTCTTCGAAGTAACCGAACGTCGTTCCCCAGCAGTAAATGCCGTCGAACGCTTCGTCGAAGGTCATTTCGCGCATGTCGCCTTGGACGAAGTTGATTTTCTGATTTCGCTCCTGCGCTTCTTCGCCTGCGCGCGCGAGCATCGCGAGGCTCAGGTCGAAGCCGACGACGGAGTAGCCGCGGCGCGTGAGCTCGATCGCGTGACGGCCGGTGCCGCATCCGAGATCGAGCAGCGTGCCACCCTTCGCGACGCCCAAGCTGTCTTCGATGAAGTCGACCTCGTCCGCGTATTGCGCGTCGGTGAACTTCCCCATCGTGCGGATGAAATCGTCGTTGAAGAGATCTTCCCACCACGGGCGCGCGCGCCTGCGCGGGACGAGACCTTCGTGGAGCGGCGGCGGCGCGAGCGGGCTCGGCGTTCCAGCCGCGGGCGTCGACGAAGACAGCGCCGGCGCGACGATGGGAATCATCGGCGTCGCCGGAGCCGCGGGAGCTTTGGCTTGCGCGGTGGCTGCTTCTTTCGTCGCGGGTGTTTCTTTCGGCGTCTCTTTCGGCGCGAAGCCAGCGCCGTCTTTGAGCGTCTCGCGGAATGGAAGCGGCGGCTTCGCGGTGGGCGGTTTCGGCGGCGTGGAAACCGGACGCGCTGCCGCTGCGACAGCGGCTTCTTTTTCGGGCGGAAGCGCGACATTGAGAACATCCGAGCTCTGGATCTCGTCGCCGCTGTCGACGGACGGCGGCGCGCTCTGGCGATCGGGCTCGATCTCTTCGATGCCGCGCGCTTCTTCGTCGTCGACGAGCGCCGTCTGCGCGGCGCGCGGTCGCGACGGCTCACTCTCGAGTTGCGGGGTCGACGACATCGCGTCGACTGGAATCGGCGGCGAGATCGGAGCGATGGGCGCAGCGGCAGCGGGCGGTGGCGCGGGCGGCTTCGACGAAATCGTCGGCACGCGTGGCGCAGTGGGGATCGCTGCCGGCGCGATCGCGCTCATCGGCTTCGGCGGAGGACGCGAGGAGAGAACCGCCGCCGCTTCGACGTCGTCGATCTCGAGCGCGTCTTCGCTCGGCATCTTCGGCTTCGGCGGCTCGGACTTCGGCTTGGGCGGCTCCGACTTGGCGCGCACGGAGATCGCCGCGGGAGGCGCAGCGCCAGGCGGCGGCGGCGGGTTGCTCGGGATCGTCGGCATCTTCGGCCGATAGACCACCTCGTCTTCATCGACGGGAACGTCGATGTCCTCGCTCTCCGCACTCTCGGCTGCGTCGACGACCGTCTTCGCCGCGACGGGAAGAATCGCCGGCGTGAGCGCGTCGTCCGCGATGTCGACGAGCGGCACCGTAGGAGGCTCGCTCGGAATGCGCCGCCTCGTCTTTTCGTCCGGCGGCGCGACGGGCACTTCTTTCGCTTCTTCGACCGGATCGGGCGGCGGAGGACCAACCGAAATGATGCGCGACGGTTTGATCGCCTCTTCGTCCGCGGCGGCCGGCGCGTTGTCGGGCAATGGCTTGTGCGGTTCTTCCGCCGGCTCGATGTCGCCGTTCGACTTCGCTTGCGGGCGCACGACCTCGTCGTCCGGAATTCGGAGCGCGAGCTTCGCCTTCGCGCGGCGCGCGCGGCGCGCAGCCTTCGGATCGATCGGACTGGGTTCGTCCGTCGTGACTTCGATGTCGTCCGGAGACGACGGCGAGCGCGTCTCTTCGCTCACTGGATCACCTTCGTCGTCCTCGCGCCGTTCTCGCGCTGCGCGCCCGCGATCGCGATGCGCTCGCCGAGCCGCACGGCGCCTTCGTGCGCGTCCCAGCGCGCCTTCGCGCGTGCCTCGAGGAACACGACCGCGGTCGATCCGAGATGGAAGATGCCGATCTCGTCGCCGCGCGAGACGGGCACGTCGAGTCGCTGCGTGCCGTGTGGAACGTCGTGCGCGTCGATCGCGGTGACGGTGATGCGTCCCACGACGATCGCGGCGACCATCACCACGGTCACGCGTCCCCACGATGCCGTATCGATCGCGATCGCGACGCGCCGGTTGATCGCGAACAAGTTCCCGACGTGCTCGAGCCCGATCGAGTTCACTGGAAAATAATCGCCGGGGAGCGATCGAATCTCGCGGATGGTGCCGTCGACCGGCGAGTGCACGCGATGGTAGTCGCGTGGTGAGAGATACACGACGCACCCGAGCCCGCCTGCGTACCTCGCTGCTTCTTCTTCGCTCCCGAGGAGCTCGCCGACTTGATAGTCGCGGCCTTTCACGAGGAACGTGGAGCGCTCGTCGACGGAGCCCATCGCGTCGAGTCGTCCGTCGGCGGGCGACACGATGGAGCCCGGCGACGCGTCGATCGGGCGCGCGTCGTCCTTCAACGTGCGCGTGAAGAAATCGTCGAAGCTATCGAACCCGTCTTGGCGCGCGCACTCGGCGAGATCGACGTCGTACGCGCGCGAGTAGAGCCCGACGACCGCGCGCTCGACGCGCGGTGACCACCGGTGGTCGGCGAGCTTGCCCATCGCGCGCGAGATCCCGCGACGCGGGAGCACCCGCAAAATACGAGCAGCGGCATACGTGAGCGCGCTCATGCTGTCAGTGGACGCCGTTCATGAAATGGGCGACGAAAGGCCGGAAGAGCCTGATTCATGCTACCGGCCGCGTTTGTACTCGGTCAACCACAGCCAGCGACGGATTCCGCCGCGCATTCACGTTCACGGCACGTTTACGGTGCGGGCGGTACGATTCTGCCCCAAGCGGCGTCACGGCGGAGCTCGCGCGCGGTCTGGGCGACCGCAAGGAGCGGTAAATCGCGTGTCCAGCGCGGGTCCGGCGTGGAGACGGCCTCCGCGACCCGGACCGCTTCGGCGAGGACGCCAGCGAGCGCGATGTGCGACGCGGGTGCGCTCGGATCGCTCGGCAGACCGCGGAGCGCCGCGATGCACGCGAGAGCGCGCTCGCACGTGCGCTGGGAAGACGACCGCGTGAGCCGCACGACGTACCCGAGCCACGCAGCGCACACGTGCATGTCTTCGATCGTGCGAAACGGCTTGAGCACGCGCGCGTAGCCGTCGCCCTCCCACGCTTCGTTTTTCTCGACGCGCACGTTCGTGAACGTGACGCGCGCGTGCGGGATCTCGGGCGCGAACGGGATGGGATCGCGATCGCGAATCGCGATGCCTTCGCGATTGGCGGGAATGCGTGCAATCTGCAAACGATTTCGCCCGTCTTCTCCGATGCCGCGCGATGCGACGACGAGGAGCACGTCGGCCGCGGATGCGAGCGTCGCGAACGTCTTGTGACCATCGAGAAAGAGCGCGCCGTCGCGTTCGGCGAGCGTGGTCTTGATCGCGCGAGGGTGCGCGCCGCCTTCTTCGGTCGCGCAGAGGCTCGCGCGCGAGAGCGCCGGGTCGAGCGCGGCGAGCGCCGCGCGATAACCCGCGAGGAACGCGTAACCGAGCCGGTCGGCGACGAACCCACCGGCCGCGGCGCGATCGATCGACGACGCGAACATCGCGTCGAGCTCGGAGACGAGATCGAAGCACGCGCTCGGCGACGCGATTTCCTCGGCGCGCACGGCGCGTGTGAGCAAAAACCCGAAGAGGTCTTCAGTCATGACCGACATCGGGCGTCCCGCTTCGGCGCGCGGCTTCGCAAAGCGGATCGCCGGCTTTTTTGGATCCATCGAGCGACTCGCACGCGGCTTCGACGTCGAACGGATCTTGCGCGATGGCTTCCTCGAAGTAGCTGGCGGTCCCCGTCAACCGTCCGCGGATCGCCCACCACGGCGCGTACGACGCGGAGAGCTCCGCGGGCTCGCCGAGGACTTTCTCCGCGTCGGCGCTTGGATCTTTTTCGAGCGCGCGCGCCTTCAAATAGCGCACGTGCGGCTCGCGCAAAAATGCGCCGCCGATTTGATCGAGCTCGGTCACCGCGTCGCGCTCGTGCGAGCGCCCGATGAGGAGCTCGGCGAGCCTGACGCGCTCGCGACTCTTCGTCGTGTCGGGCCCCTCTTTCGCCTCGGCAAGATCGGGCGCGGGAGCCGTCCCGAGCGTCGCGAGGTGCGCGCGCCACCGGCCATCCCAACCTTTGAGGTCCGCGCCGGTCGCCGTCGCGAGCGCCGTGTCGATCGGCGCACGCGCGCGAAGCGCGGCGAGGAGCTTCTTCACCGATTCGTCGCCGGCTTGCGTCGCCATGTAGCGCACGAAGCTCGTCACCTCGGCGAAGGCGACCATCGCCTGCTCCGCGCTCGGAAGCATTGCGATCGACGCGCCGAGCTTGTCGAGCGGCAGATCCAGCTTCTTCTGCATGCCCCACGCGATCACGCTCTCGGGCGACGGGCGATCGTCGAACGGCGCGGGCGCGCGCCAGCGAAGCTCTTCGCGCTTCGCGATTCCTTCTTGCAGCCACAGCGGCGCGCGATCGCCCGACGCGTGCGTGACGGCGAGGTGCGTGAGCTCGTGCGCGAGCGTGTCGCGCCACGCGTAACCATGGTGGCTCGCGCGCGGCGAGAGGAGCGTCACGCGTCCCCACTTCGCGATGCCGACGGTGCCGGTCGTCGATGCGGACTCGTACGGAAGCCCGGTCATCGCGGAGAGCGCGTGCAGATCGCGCACGATGACGACGCGCGTCGGCGTCGGCCAATCGACGCCGAGATCGCGAGTGAGCGCGTCGCGCGCTTTCACGATCGTATCGACGACGATCGGCATCATCGCGCGGTCCTCGTCGTCTTGAAAACGCACCCAGACGTTTTTCGTTTTGTCCTCTTCGAGCACCGTCGCGGCCGTCGCGCGCGCGCAACCTCGCGCGATGTCGCCGAGACCCGCGTCGTAGTGCCCGGCGTACTCGTCTTCGTCGAGCTTCGCGACGGCGGGGTCCGCGAGGATCGACGCGGCGCCATCGCAGTCGCCGTCGTAGAGCGCGATGCGCGCGCGCTCGAGCGCGATCTCCGTGTTCTGCGCGTCGGCCTTCGCGAGGACGGCGCGCGCCGCGGGGAGATCGAGACCGATGGTGAGATCGTGCGCCTTCACCGCATCGGCGGATCGAACCGCTTGCGCCCCCGCGTCGCGCGCGAGCACGGCGGCGGCCATCGCAAAAACCACGAGCGCTCGCTTCGTCATCGCAGGAGTCCCTCCGCGTAACGACGGATCGCGTCTTTGTTCTTGCTCGCCGAGGGCTCGGCCAATCCGCGCAGCACGCGCTTCCGAAATTCTTCGGGTCCTTTGTGCGCGTCCGGCGAGGGGATGTCCGTGTCGCCGGAGCTCGTGGAGCGACCGTCGCCGTCGTTTTTGTTTTCGAGCTCGCCTTCGTCGCGCGGCGGATCGCCGAGCGCTTGCTTCGCTTGGTCGAGCGCGCGCTGCGCATCGCGTTGCTTCGCCGTCCCGCGCTCCGCCTCGCCGCGCTCGAGCGCGCTCGCGGCTTCGCGCGCCGCGCGCTCCGCGTCCTCCAGCGATTCGAGCGCTTGATCCGGAAGCGCACCTTGCGAGCGACTCTTCTCCGCGAGCTTGCGCGCGCGCTCCGCGAGCTCTTGCTCCGCTTCGCCGCTCTTCTTCGAAATCGCCGCTCGCGCGCTCCGCCGCTTTCTTCTTCATCTGCGCGAGCTGCTCTTCGGCCCATTTGATCTCCGGCTCGAGCTTCTTCTTCGCCTCATCGAGCTTCGTGTCCGCGCCGGCCGCCGTTTGATCCTCCCAGTTCGTGTAACGCTCGCGCGCCGCGATTCTCTTCGCTTCGTCGATCGCGTCGATGGCTTGCCTCCCGCTCGTGACCGCATCACCCGGCGCACCACTCTCGAGCGAGCGCGCCATCTGCTCGGCGTGCTCGCGTGCCGCCGCGCCTTTGCTCGACCACGTGTCGCTCCCGCCGCCGCGGCTCGGAAAATCCTTCACGGCCTCGCGCACCGCAGCCGCGTGCGGCTTCGCGGCGTCTTTCATCTGCTTCATGTCTTCGTCGCCGAGCGGGCGACTCAGCGCCTGCTCGGCGCGTCCGACTTCGCCGCCGTGATCCTGATCGAGCTGCTCGAGATCTTGCGCCGCCTCGTTGAACGCGCGCTCCGCGTCGCTCGCGTCGCCCTCCTCACCCGACGAGCTCGACTCGCCGCCCGACTCGCCCGTCGCGTGCCCGCCCGTCCCGCCGCGCGATCCGAAGGACGGATCCGCTTCGCGCAAACGCTCCGCGAGATCGCGCGCGGCGAGCTCGGCGTGCTGCAGGTCCCCGGGGCTCGCGCGATCGACGCGCGACAGGCCCGCGCGAACCGCTCCGGAGAGATCGCGCCCGAGCATGCCGAGTCGCGCGAGCTGCTTCTGCCCTCCCGCGAGCACGTGCTTCGCCGCCGCGGTGCGCATCTTCGCGCGATCGAGATCGCGCGCTGCGCGCTCGTCGCTGAGCCCTTGCGCGAGATCGTCGGCGACGTCGGCGAGCGCCTTCGAAGCCGCGCGCGCATCCTTGTGCGCGAGCCCACGCACGATGCCGTCGATGACGAGCACCATCGTCTCCGTCGTGCTGACGACCTTCGCGTGCGTCGCCGAGCTCGCGCCGCGTTGCTCGGTCGTGATCGCTTGCTCCACTTTCTTCTGATGCGTCCTCACGAGCGTCGTCAGGCGCGGCGGAATCGCGAGGCCCGCGCCGAGGAGCGTCGCGTCGAGCGCCCTCGCGACTTCCTCCGCGCGGCGTTTTTCGTCCGCGAGGAACGTCGCGCGATTTCCCCGGAGCGTTTTCCATTCTCCATGCGAGCGCGTCGACGTACGCATCGCGTAGCGCGCGCAATGCATCGAGCCGCGCGGCCTCCGCTTCGCCGACGTCCGGCGGGAGCAGCGTGAACGACTCGCTGAACCCCCACTTCGGTCCCGTGATCGGATCGTTGTCCTTCGCCTCGACGCGCACGAGCACGGGCGCGTGGCTCTGCTTGATGAAGCGCGTGCTCGGCTTGAGCACCGAGCCTCCGCGATCCTCGCGCGTTTCGCCGTCGAGCCGCGCGAGCACGCGGCGCTCTTCGCGCGCTCCCGACGTGAGCACGAGCTGCACCTCGCGAAGGCCGTGATCGTCGGTCGCTTCGTAGCGAATCGGAATGTCGTTTTTTCCTTCGGGCGACGCGAGCGCGATCGTCTTCGGCGCGCCTTCGAGCGTGACCTTCGGCGCTTCGTCGGCGATCGACGTCACGTCGGTCGCGTCGGGCTCGGGCACGACGACGTCGCCGAAGCGCGCGACGATTCGCAGCGACGCGCTCTCCGCGAGCGGCCACCGCGCGACGACGCGCCCGCCGCCGTCATCGACGAACGGCACTTCGTTTTTCCCGTCGGTGACGACGAGACGGCGTCCCGCGTGGATCGCTTCGCCGCGAAACGTGAGGAGCGTGCCGCGCGGGAGCGCCAAGTGTCCATACGGCGTGCGGCGGCGCTCTTCTTGATGCAGATACTCGGGCGGTCTCGCGGTGAGCGCGAGGTTGTCGACGTACGGGAGCCCGATCGGCGCGATGCCCGCGCGCGCGATGAGAACGTCCGCGCCCTCGACGACCGAGAATGCATGCGAGCCCCCAACGACGAGCACGACGAGCCCGAGCGCAATCGCCGCGATGTTGGTCATGCGCGCAGCGCGCTCCGCCTCGGAGATGATCGCGCCTTCGGGAAGCGCAGCGAGCTGACGCGCGACGTGGAGACGCGCGAGCGCGGGCGACGTCGATGCGTCGATCGGCTCGCCGTCTTCGTCGAGGAGCGTCAACGCGCGAAGCGCGCGCGCGGCGCGATCGGGATCCGCCCGGCCTGCGAGCGCAGAAATCACGGCGCGAGGATCGTCCCAGCGTCGCCGCTCGCGCACGAGCACATACGAGGCCACGCCAAGCACGGCCGCGAACACGACACCAGCCGACACGCGCGCGCGAACCGTGCCGATGCGCGAGACGAGCATCGCGATCACGAATGCGAGAGCGAGCACCAAGAGGAGCACGCGACGCCGAGGCCGCCTGAGCGTCTCGCGCCAGACGACGACGAGCCCGGAGAGCGCCTCGCCGATCAGCTTCGCCGACGATGGCTTTTTCTTCTTCTTCGCGTGCCTCGCCTTCATGGCCCGAACCCCGGGAGCGTGATCTCGGTCGGGATCGCGCTCGGCAAGCTCGGGAACGTGAAGCCACCGCCGGTCGATGCGCTCGCGCGTGGACGCGCGACGCTCGCGGTCGCCGATGGATGCGCGGATGCGCCCGCGTCACGCGGCATGATGCGAAGCGCGCTGGGTCCTCCCGGCGTTTTCGAGAGCGGTCGCAACCCCGACGCGGATGGTTGCGGATCGTCCGACGCGCTCGGCGTCACTACGGCGAGGCTCCCCGCGGGTGGAGAGCTCGACGCGCTCGTCACCGTCGATCCCGTCGCCGGATGCGACTGCGCGACGGCGAGCGCAACGACCGCGCCCACGCCGAGCAAGACCGCGAGCGCGATCAGCGGGAGCGCGCTCGAGCGCTTCGGAGGAGGAGGCACCGCTTCTTCATCGAAGATCGGATCTCGCAAGTCCGTCGCCGCGCGTGGCGGCTCGTATGGTGGGTGATCGATCGGGGTTCCGCGGAGCGTGTTCGTCGCGGCGGTTTGTTGCGGCGGCGCGCTCGGCTCGGAGGGCGCCGCGCGACGCGCGGGCGCGAGCGGAAGTGGGAGCGTGCCGCCGCCGTCGTGACCGACGAGCTTGTCGAGCGCGAGCCGCATCTCCGCGGCGGATTGGAATCGCATCTCCGCGCGCGCGGCCATCGCGCGGTGAACGAATCCCGCGAGCGACGGCGGAACGCTCGGAAGCGCATGCACGAGCGGCTTGACCTCGCCGCGCTCCACCTTCAGCGCGATGACGCGCGGATCGTCGCCGGTGATCGGCCGCTGACCCGAGAGCATCTCGTAGAGCATCACGCCGACCGCGTAGAGATCGCTGCGCGCGTCGGCGCGGTCCGCGGAGAACGCCTGCTCGGGCGCCATGTACTCCGCCGTGCCCATCATCACGCCGGCCATGGTGAGGTTCCCGGCGGTGCCTTGCGCGCGCACCTTCGCGATGCCGAAGTCGATGAGCTTCACGACGGTCTTCTGCGTGCCGTGCGTGACGAACACGTTCTCCGGCTTGAGATCGCGATGCGTCACGCCGAGCGCGTGCGCCGCCTCGAGCGCCTCGAGGATCTGCAGTGCGAACGCGCACGCGACGCCCACGGAGAGCTTTCTCTCGCGCTCGAGCAGCGCGAGGAGCGTCTCGCCTTCGAGCAGCTCCATCACCATGTACGCGTCGCCCTCGGGCGCGCGATCGACGTCCATCGACTTGTGCGACGTGCGCGCTTCGAATCTGCGCCGACACGCGCGCCTCTTGGAGGAAGCGATCGACGATGCCGGGTCTCAGCGCGATGTCCGCGTGCAAAACTTTGATCGCGACGCGCGTGCCGAGCCGCTCGTGCGTCGCTTCGTAGACCGCACCCATGCCGCCGTCTCCGAGCAACCGCACGAGGCGATATTTGCCATGCAGGACGTGGCCGAGGCCGAGAGGCACGAGCTTCTTCGTAGCAGATTTCGAGCACGGCGCGTTCCTCGCGCGAGCAGGCTTGCTCGCGCGATGAGACGAGTTAGGCGGCGTGGAGCGTCGGAGGTTGAGACGCGCGTGGACCGCGGAGGATCTCGGATGCGGTCTCGGCGTCGTCGATCGACGCGAAGATCGGAAGGAGCGTGTCGGTCTCGCGCTCGCCGAACGCGCCGCTTGCCGCGAGAGCGCGCGCCTGCGGACCGTCGAGCACGAGGAACACGTTCGCGCGGCGCGGCGCGCCCTCCAGCGTGGTGGGCGACGTGATGGGCGCTTCGATCACGTACGCGATGCGCGAACGGTCGAGATGAAGCTCGTCGTGCCCGCGACGGATGAGCACGCGCCGGTCGGTGATGAAATAGCGCGTTTGACGCGTGAGCCGAACCGGCCTGAGGAGCGCCCAGTGCGCGAAGAGAACCGCGGAGAGAACGAGCACGAGCGCCGCGATGGTGACGCCCAAAACGAGCAGCGCCTGCAATCCCGCGTTGAGCGCGTGAAGCCCATACACGCGGCGAAGCGGCGGGATCGACGCGCACGAGCATGTGCGCCGCCGCGCCGAAGAGCGCCGCCGAGATGCACGCCGTCGCGACGCGACGAACCGACCACGCCGCGTGCGCGGGAATCGCCGACCAGAGCACGCGCTCGCCCGCGTCGAGGCGCTGCGCGAGTGGGCGATCGCCGTCACCGAGCGTGAGCGTCGGCTCGACGCCGCGAACCACGGCCCACAAACGATCGGGCGCTTCGACGCCCTGAAGCACGACCGTGAGCGTTCGCCGGAGCGCGCCCGTCGGCACCGCGCGCACGAGAACGAGATCGCCACGCCCGAGCGACCCGCGTGCGTTCCGTCCGCGATCCAATGAATGCGCGCGTAGCTGATGGCGTTGCGATCGATCGTGCGGCGCAGCGGACCGCGACGCCAAATGACGTGCTTGTCCGTGACGATGTATTCGATGCGCGACTGCCACACGATCGGCAGCCTCCACGCGGCCGTCGCGACGAACGCACACCACGCCGCGAACGAGAGCATGCCGCCGACGCGCGCGCCGACCGCGAGCGACGCGACGATCGCGAAGAGCACGCTCACGAACGCGAGCGCACCGGCGGATGCCGCGAGCACGCGATACATCGTCGGCGTGCGAAGCACGGCGGGCTTGCCCGTCCAGATGATGCTCTCGTTGAAGAGTGAGTCGCGCGCCACTTGTTCCTACCTTGAAGGTGCGGCTGCTCCTTGTCCGTGTCCAGAACGGACGTCGGAACGCAGCCTCTACCGACAAAGACGTACGAAGTGCGCGAAAGTTTGGGACCTGTTTTTGGCCGTTTCTAGCGTTGGCATCGGGAGCGCGGCGTTTCGCCTGCGTGGGCCGCGTGCGTGGCGCGTTTTTCGCGAGCGCGTCGCACAAGTCGCGAAACGACACGCCCGCGGCGGCCGCGGCCTCGGGATAGAGGCTCGTCGCCGTCATGCCCGGGATCGTGTTCACCTCGAGCAGCGTCACGTCGTCATCGGTCACGATGAAATCGGCGCGTGAGAGATCGCGGCAGCCGAGCGCCGCGTGCGCCGCGAGCGACACCTCGTGAACGCGCGCCTCGAGCGCGCCGAGCGCGGCCGGACACGTGTGCGCGCTGCGACCCGCCGCGTAGCGCGCCTCATACGTGTAGAATGCATCCATCGGCGAGGCGATCTCGGTCGCGGCGAGGACGCGCGGCGCGCTTCCGGTGGCGCGCAAGTCGAGCACGGAGCACGTCACCTCCCTGCCCTTCACGAACGACTCGACGATCGCGACGTCGTCGAGCGTCCACGCCGCTTCGATCCCGCGCGCGACTTCGTCGTCCGTCGCGGCCTCTTCGAAGCGTGTCACGCCGATGGCCGAGCCGCTCGACGACGGCTTCACGACGACGGCAGCGTCCCGCTTCCCTTCGTGCGCGCCGTGCGGCTTGGATCGCCGCCTCGCCCTTTCGCGCGGCGATCCCGCGCGCGATCGGCAAACCCGCCGCCCCGAGCACGACGCGCGCGACGCTCTTGTCCATCGCCATGGCGCTCGCGAGCACGTCCGATCCGACGTACGGAATCGAAGCACCTCGAGCAGACCCTGAAGCGCTCCATCCTCCCCGAACGCGCCATGCACGACCGGAAACACCACGTCGAAGCGCCCGCTTTGAGATGCTCGGCGATGTACGCGTCGAGCTCGACGCGCACGACGTCGTGCTCCGCTTCAGCGAGCGCGCCCGCCACCCCGGCCGCCGACGCGCGGCTCACCTCGGCCTCCGAAGACGGGCCACCTTGAACGACGGCGACTTTCACTCTTTCTTCTTCGAAAAATCGATGAGCTCGATGCCGAGCCGCTGCGACGTGTCGAAGATGCGCTGGTCGCGATAAAATTCGCCGAACACGATGCGCCCGATGCCCGCGTTCGCGATGAGGCGGAAGCACGACCAGCACGGCGACGCGGTCACGTAGATTCCGCTGCCGTCGATGCGCACGCCGTTTTTCGCGGCTTGGACGATCGCGTTCGCCTCGGCGTGGACGGTGCGCACGCAATGACCGTCCTCCATGTCGTGGCCGACCTCGTCGCAATGGGCGAGCCCGCGAATCGAGCCGTTGTAGCCGGTCGCGAGGATCATCTTGTCGCGCACGATCACGGCGCCGACGTGCTTGCGATCGCACGTCGATCGCGTCGAGACCTCGCGCGCGATGTTCATGAAGTACTCATCCCAAGAGACGCGCTCACGTGACATGAAACTCGTGTAACACGCTTTCGTTTGACAGGGCGTGCGCCTCTGCGTCACACATGTGCGGATGATTTCGCGACGCGCTCGGTTCATCGTGCTCGCGGGGGCATTTGTGGCGATCTTGGGAGGGCTCGCGCTCGCCGCGGGCGACGATCGCGCGTCGGCCGAGTCGGCCATCGCGGATCTCGAAAAAGATCCGCACACGAAAGAGCTCTGCGCCGATCCCATCGAGAAGTCGCGCACGGCGCTCGAGCGGGCTCATCGCATGCGTGTCGCGGGCGATGACAAACACGCGCGACTCGCCGAGGGGCTCGCGCTCGAGTGGGCGAACGTGGCCAAGGAGCTCGCGCGGGCCGATGCGATCGAGACGCGCGCGGCGGCGACGCGCACGACGGCGGCCGACGCGGGCGCGGGCGTCGAGCGCGAGCGCGCGACGCTCGAGCAACAGCTCGCCGAGAATGGTCGCTTGCAAGCGGAGCTCGCCAAGATCGACGGAGGCGCGAAGTGATCCGCCCGCGTCTCGTCTTCTCGGGTCTTCTCGTCGTCATCGCGTACGCGCTCGCGTGCGGGGCGCCGCCCGTGCTCCCGCTGATGGCGGACGTCGAGCGCGCCCGCGCGAACACGCTTCAAGAAGCCGATTTGGCGAAGCAAGCGCTCGCCGAAGCCGACGCCGAACGCGCGCGCGCCAAGACGCAAAACGAAGCAGGCGACGACATCGCCGCGTCGCTCCACGCGGAGCGCGCCATCGCCGCGTACCAGCGCGCGCGCATGGTCGCGCGCGCCGCGCGCGCCACGAACGACATCGCCCGCGCGGAAGCGGATCTCGCGCAAAAGAACAGCGAGCTCAGCGCGCTCGAGGCCGCGCGCAAAACCGCCGAACGCGAAGGCGAAGATCTCGAAAAGAAAATCCTGATCGCCCGCGAGATGCACGCGCCCGCCTCGAGCGGCCCGGCCGACGCACAACGCGAAGCCGCGCGGCTTCAAGCCTCACGCGCGCTGACGACGCAAGCGCGCCTCTTGTGCGGCGCCGCGAGGCTCATCGCGCAAAGCGCTCCACCCGGTCTCGACGCGGCCGTGCAAGCACTCGACGCACTCGACAAACGCCTCGATGGCAACCCGAAGCCCGCGCCGATCGACGAAGCCGCGCGCGCACGCACGACGTGTCTCGGCCTCTTGACCGAAGCGCGCCGCAGCGCGCTCGCCACCACGCAAGCAGACGTCTTGCTCTCCGAGCTCTCCGCCGCATCCGCATCGCCGAACCGCGACGAGCGCGGCGTCATCGTCACGATGCGCGAGGTGTTCCGCGGAAACCAAATCGCGCCCGACGCAGAGCCCAAGCTCGAAGCCCTCGGCCGCGTCGCCGCCGCGCACGCGGACATCGGCGTTCAGATCGTCACGCACGACGCCGTTGTCACGAGCGGAGGCGACGACCGCGCGAAGGCCGCAGCAGCCGCAGTGATCAAAGGCGGCGCGAAGAGCGATCACGTCGCGACGTTCAACGCGGGCACGCGCGCGCCCATCATCGATCCAAGCGACGGTCGCAATCGCGCCCGCAACGCGCGGGTGGACGTTGTGTTCGTTACGAAGAATTAGATCGCCAAGGCGCCAAGGCGCCAGAAGATTTGGAGGTTAGGATCACACGCTTGATCCCATGGCGGAGCACGGGCACGTCGAAGTTGATGAGTAAGCCGAGTCGGCGGCCCGATGCTTTGAGGTAGGCCAAGAGCTGCGCGGTGTGCACCGACAAGAGCGATGCGACAGCTTTCAACTCGACGATCAGCAACTCCTCGACGATGAGATCGATTCGTCCCTCCCCGACACATCGGCCTTTGTATTCGACCGCGACTCTGCGTTGCCGCGCGACCGTCTTGCCCCTGATGCCGAGCTCGATCGCGAGAGCGTTCTCGTAAACGAGCTCGCCGAATCCGGGCCCGAGCGCGCGATGCACGTCAAACGCCGCATCGACAACGACGTGAGCGATGTCATCGAGCGCGTCCGACGGTTCTGCCACCCCAACTTCTTTTGGCGCCTTGGCGCCTTGGCGATCTTCTTCCACGCCAGGTCATCGGACTTTGCGTGGTGGAGTTGCGATCAAACCGCGAGCTTGTAGCCGAACCCGTACACCGTGAGGATGTGCTTCGGTTTGTCCGGGTGTTGCTCCAATTTTTTTCGCAGCTTCACGATGAAGTTGTCGACGGTGCGATTCGTCGGCGACGCATCGAGGCCCCAAATCTTCGAGAGGATCTCGTCGCGGCTCACCGGCTGACCCGCGCGCTCGGCGAGCAGGCGGAGGAGCTCCACTTCGTAGAACGACAGCTCGTGCGTCTTGCCGCGCGCGACGAGCGTGTGCGTCGTGAAGTTCACCTGCGAGCTGCCGATGTCGACGCTCTCGACGGCGCCCGCGGGGGCGCGCTGCGCACGCCGAAAAATCGCGCGGATGCGCGCGATGAGCTCGTTCACGCTGAACGGTTTCGTGACGTAGTCGTCCGCGCCGACATCGAGCCCGCGGATCTTGTCGCTCTCCTGCGAGCGCGCCGTCAGCATGATGATGGGAACGATCGCGCTCGACTGGCGAATCTCCTCGCACACCGCGTAGCCGTTCATGTCCGGCAGCATCAGGTCGAGGATGATCGCGTCCGGCGCTTCGCTCTTCCAAAGCGACACGCCATCGCGCCCGCGCCCCGCTGACACGACGCGAAACCCCTCGAACTCGAGCGCGTCGCGCAGCCCCATCACGATGTGCGGCTCGTCCTCGATGAGAAGGATGGTCTTCTTCACGCGGCCGCCCGAAAAGGTATCACGGAAAAGAAAAAGCCCGCCAGGCACGCGGCCTGACGGGCTTGTTCCTTCACGCAGCGGCTTGGGTCAGCCGCCGCCGCCACCTGCATCGGTGCCGCCGCTCGCCTCGATGCACTCGAGGTCGATCGTCGTGCCCGCAGGCGGACCCGAGCCACCGAACTTGATCGCTTGCGCGCATCCGCCGGTGTTCGCCGCACCTTCGACGTAGCACCAGCCGATGCTTTGCGAGCCGTCGCACGTGTTGCCTTGGTAGTCGACGCCGGGCGTGAGCTGGTTGAACTGGCAAACGACGGGCGGTGTCTGGCCCGCGCCTGCGTCACCGAGGCTCGCGATGTATTGCGCATCGAAGCGCGAGACGACCGTCGGATCCGGCTGCGACATGCCGGGATCCGTGCAGCCTGCGCTCTGGACCGTTTGACCCGCGTACACGACGAGGATCAAGCACGGCACGGTGCCGTCGGCCGCGCGCGTCAGCGTTTGCGGCAAGCACTGTCCGCTGAGCGCGTTCTTCAGGCGGTTGACGATCGCCTGCATGGCGGGGTTGTAGCCGTACGTCGGATCCGACGTCGGCGGCACGACGTTCTTCGCGCAGAGCGAAGCGACGACGCTTTGCGCGCCGAGCCCCTTCGCGACGCGGAGCTCGCGAATCGTCGGGTACGCTTTGCCGCGCGTTTGCATCGTGCGGTTCGCGACGTCGCAGAGTGGCGGACCGTCCGCTGCGGTCGACGCAGCGCCGTAGCAGTCGCACGCCGAACCGTTGCAGGCTTTCGCCGCCGGCAGCTGGAACGTGCATGCGAACTGGAGGTCGATCGCCGCGCCCGACGTGAGCGTGTTCCACTCACGACCGTTGTCGGGATCGCTTCCGAGGTTGTACGAGCCGCCCGGCGTGGGCAGCCCGGGGCGCTGCGACGTCGACTCGATCATGTGCGGGTCGATGCCGTCGAAGATGTAGTGCTCGGGATCCTTGCCGACGATCGCTTGCCAGTCGGCCGCGGAGAGGTCGCTCTTGAAGTTGCCGTTCGCGTCCGTGAGCAGCGAGTTCGGCACACCGCCGATGAGCGCGTAGAAGACGAGGTCCGGCGTGCGCGAGCCCACGGTGAGCTTGCAAAGCGTGTCGGGGTTCGTGTCGGAGCCGTCGGGCAGCTTCGCCGCAAAGAGCGGGTTCGTGCAGTTGCGCGTCGTCTGTCCGTACGATTGCGAGTCGTGAACTTCGTTGTCGCGATCGGGCACGTTCGGCGAACGGAGACCGTCGACGTAGCGCTGCACGTTGTGTTGGTTGTCGTAGCCGTAGCGCGGTCGCATGTACTGGTTGCCGTAGCGGATGTTCAAACCGTCCGCTGCGGTGATCGCCACCGACGGCGTGGCCGGCGTGTACCAACCTTTGTTCGGACACGTCGCGGCTCCGGGCGCGCACGATTGGCAGTTTTGGTCCTGGCCGATCGGCGTACCGGCTTTCGGCTTCGGGCTGTTCGGGAACTCACACGACGCGCAGTCCGGGTTGTTCGGGCCGGTCGTCGTCGGGTTGTTGATGTCGACTTGTTGATCGCACTCGCTCGTGCCGCGAGGGCCTGCGCCCTGACCAGGACCGCCGACGGCGTTCGTGTTCGACGTACGCGACGTCCAACCGTAACCGGAGCCGTTCGGGCCTTTGGCCGCGAGCCACAACGGATCGCTCCACGAGTCTTCTTCGTCCGTCAGTTGGATGATCGCGACGAGCGAGTCCGGGCGGAGGAAGTCGTAGCGCATCTTCAGCAACGTCGCGTCGACGCCATTCAGCGAAGCGCGCGGCGGGCTGTCGGAGGAGAACTGAATCGTGTCGTACGGATCCGGTTGAACGAGGAAGCGGTACCAGCTCTCGAGCTGCGCTTCTAGACCGCAGCCGTGCTGTTGGACGCCCTTCACGAGCGACTGGAAGTCGCTGACGAACTGCGACTCCTGCGTGTCTTGTGTGTACGGCGTGACGTTCGGCGGGTTCTTGCCGGCGTTCTTCGAGTTGCTCGACGGGAGCCACGCGAGGAAGTTGCCGCCGTTGTTGTCCGACGGCTTCGCGTTCGCGACGGAGCCCTCGGTCGCGGGCTCGGTCGGATAGTTCGTCCACGTGCGGTTGAGGAGGTGACCCTTGTCGTTCTCGTGCGTCGAGTCGTTGGTGCCTTGAACCGGGCAGGTCGTTCCGTCCGGCGTTCCATCGCCGAGCGCGGAGCTGACGATTCCGACGTGCAGGTCGTGAACGGCGTCGAACTCGGCCTTGGTGCCGGTGATGCTCTTGCACGCTTGCCCATCACCCTGAAAGAAGCACTGGCCCGCACCCTGGTTTCCCGTGGTGTCGCAGAGAGCGCCGACGCCGAGGCTCGAGCAATCCGCTGCGGTCTTGCACGTGCTGCCCGCGCCACTCGTTGCGGTCGCCACGCAGTTCGGGTTGAGCAAGCGATTGACGAGGACGGGAACGGCGGCAGCGAGAAGATCCTGCTTGTCACCCATCGACGCCGAGTTGTCGATCGCGAACAAGAGGTCGACCTTGTCGATCGACTGTTGCTTCACTTGAGCCGTGAAGCTCGTTTTCGTCGTCGGGTTTTCACTTACGACGGGCCTTGTGAGGCAACCCGCTCCGAGCACGACGCCCGCAGCGACACTGGCCGCAACGAAGACCTTTGTCATCTTCACCATGACTTGCTCCTGATCCGCAGAAGAGAGAGACCCCGCTCAATCAATAAAGCACAGAACGAGCCACGGTAGGGTCATCGAATTTGCCGAAAAACACAAGGGCGATGCGTGGTTGGCCGGCAACTCAGTTGGCGAGAGCGCCTATCTGGTGCTCAGGTCGTTCGAGAGGAAGACCTCGAAGAAGATGGCCCGAGCGTCCGCAAAACGTCGATGTGTTTGGCTCGAACGCCGGGGACTTTGAGGAGCTCTTCGTCGGTCGCCGAGCGAATCGCCGCCACGCTTCCGAGGGTCGTGAGGAGCGACCGTTTGAGCGCGGGGCCGATGCCTGGAAGATCGTCGAGCGCGGACTTGAAGCGTCGCGCCTTTCCGAGCCGCTCACGCGCGCGGTTCGAAAACCGGTGCGCTTCGTCGCGCAGCCGCGCCAAAAAAAACAAAGAGGCCGAATGGCTCTTCAACGGAATCGGATTCTTCTGACCAGGCAGATACACCCGATCGACCACCGTGGGCGGGGAAGAATCTGGGCTTTGGGCTTTGGGCTTTGGGCTTTGGGAAGAGAGCTCGGCGACCGCCGTCTCCGACTCTGTCTCTGACCCCGTCTCCGTCTCCGTCCCCGTCTCCGTCCCCGTCTCCGTCCCCGTCTCCGTCTCCGTCTCCGTCTCCGCTTTCGTCTTCTTCAGCTTCAACACCTTCGGCTTCGGCGGAAACAAATCGCGCTCCTTCGCGAGCGCCACGATCGGAAGCGAGTGAAGCCCGAGGTCGTGCGCAGCCGCGAGCGCGACCGCGAGCTGCCCGCGCCCACCATCGACGACGAAGAGGTCCGGCAATTCCCACTCCCCTTCTTTCTCCTTTTTCTCTTCTCCCTCCCTGTCGTCTTCTTTCTCTTCTTTCGCGTTCTGCCCGCGGCGGAAGCGGCGCGCGAGGACTTCGTACATCGCGCCGTAGTCGTCGTTGCCCGCGTTGCGCGAGCTCGGCGCATCCGCTTTCGCGCCGCGCACGTTGAACGTTCGGTAACGTTTTTTGTCGAGCTGGCCGTCTTGCATCGCGACGACCGCGCCGACGACGTCGCCGCCGCCGAGATGCGAGATGTCGCAACACTCGATGCGCCTCGGGAGCGTCGGCAAACGCAAACGCTCTTGGAGCTGCAAGAGCCTGTCTTGCACGTCGTCGGTCGTGCGCGATTTTTCGACGAACGCGTGGCGCGCGTTCGTTCGCGCGAGCTCGAGGAGCTGGACGCGCGCGCCGCGCTTCGGAAAGACGACTTGCACTTTGCGCTTCGCGCGCTCGCTCATCCACTCCGCGAAACCCTCGACGCCTTCGAACGCGATCGGAACGACGATCTCGCTCGGGAGATCCGCGCGCTCGGCGTAGAGCTGCGTGAGAAAACCGCCGAGGAGCTCTTCGTCGGGAATTTCCGCGCGTTTGAGCGAGAACGACGTGACGTCCGCGAGGCGTCCCTCGCGCACTTGAAGGAGCGCGATCTCGGCGAGATCGCCCTCGCGATGAAAACCGACGACGTCGCGGTCGGCGAGATCCTCGGTGACGATGCGCTGATCCTCGCGCACGTCTTCGATCGCGCGAAGCTGATCGCGATACACCGCGGCGAGCTCGAAGCGCGCGCTCGCGGCGGCCTCTTTCATCTTCGCGACGAGCTCGCGCGAGAGCTCGTCGTGGCGCCCGTCGAGGAACATCGCGACCGCGCGCACTTGATCGGCGTACCAAGCTTTGTCGACGTCGAAGACGCACGGCGCGGGGCACCGCTTGATTTGATATTGGAGACACGGGCGACGACGCGACGTGAGCTCGAGATCGCCGCACGTGCGCAGTTGGAAATGTTTGTTCACGAGGCCGAGCGCGCGCCGCGCGGACGTCGCCGAGTGGTACGGACCGAAGTAACGCGCGCTGTCTTCCTTCGCGCCGCGCACGACCTCGAGGCGCGGCCACGGATGATCGAGGCCGAGCCTGAGCGAGATGAAATTCTTGTCGTCGCGCAGCTTCACGTTGAAGCGCGGCTGGTGTTGCTTGACGAGGTTGTTCTCGAGGATCGCGGCTTCCTTCTCGCTCGCGGTCACGATCGTTTCGAGATCCGAGATTGCGCGCTGCAAGAACGGGAGGAACTGCCGATCGTCGCTCGGCGACTCTTGGAAATAACTCCGCACGCGCGAGCGAAGGCTCTTCGCCTTGCCGATGTAGAGAAACGCGCCCTTCTTGTCTTTGAAGAGATAAACGCCGGGTTTTGCCGGTAAACCCTCGAGCTTTTGGGTCAGTTTCTCGTCCACGACGGTTTTCCAAATATACCCGCGTCCTGAAACGTCAAACCCTCGTGGTTCGTCGATCGCTGGTTCTCGTTTTGGCTCTTCTGTTTCACACGAACGCGCACGCGGATGCGCCGATGAAGGCGACGCGCGTGCTCGTGAAGAAAACCGCGCACGAGCTCGTTCTCTATCGAGGCGACGTGGTGATGAAATCGTATCGCACCGCGATTGGACCCGGCGGGCCCGGGTACAAAAGACAAGAGGGCGACAAGGTCACGCCCGTCGGACACTTCCACATCACGATGCATCAACCGTCGCAGTTTCATTTGTTCCTCAGGCTCGACTATCCGACGGCCGACGACCGCGCGCGCTTCGCGAAGCTCGTCGCGAGCGGGGACCTGCCGAAGGACGCACACGTCGGCGGCGACATCGGCATTCATGGCGCGCCGCCGCAGCAACAGTGGAAGTCGATTCACAAGACCGTCGATTGGACGCTCGGGTGCGTCGCCGTGGACGACGCGGAGATCGACGAGATTGGATCGCTTGTCCCGGACGGAACGCCCGTGGATATCGTCGATTGACGATGTCATGCTGACGGCGTGCGTGTAGCGCTCATCGCGATCTTCGTGGTTGGGTGCTCGACGCCGAGCACGACGAGCGACGCGGGCGACGCGTCTTGTCTGTTCTGCGACGACGCGGGTCACATCACCGACCCATTCGGCGACGCCGCGATCGGTCTTCGCACGCGCGCCCTCTTCAGTACGACGTGCGCGGGCGGTCCCGAGTCGGGTTGCCACTTCGAGCACGCCGCGAGCCTCTCGCTCATGGTCGACCCCGATGGCGGCGACGTGATCGATGTGCCGTCGACGGAGATGCCCGGCGTCGTGCGCGTCGCGCCGTTCGATGCGGGCGGGAGTTATCTGTTTTGGAAAGTGACGGGCGATCCGCGCATCGACGGCGGCCAGATGCCTCTCAACGAGACGTTCGATCCGCGCATCCCTGCGCTCATCGGCGAATGGATCGACGCGGGCGCGCCGTGATCGCCATCAGCGCGGCGCGTCGGGTTGATTCTCCGGCGCGGCGGCGATGACGAACGGAAGCTCCGCCGTCGTCGCGATCGCCCGCGACACGCGCGGATACTTCGACATGTCGACGCCGAATCGCTGCGCCGAAAGCACCTGTGGGATCAAGCACGCGTCGGCCGCGGTGAAATTGTCGCCGTACGCGAATCGCCCTGAAATCCCGCGCGATTCGTTGCGCTCGATGAGCCGCTCGAAGACCTCGAGCCCGCGCGCGTTGAAGTGATGCGCCCACGCGTTGCGCGTGTCGTGATCTTGCGAGTAACGGACCAGCACCTGCAAATTCTGGAGCGGCTGCGTCCCCGCGTTGATCGTCTCGACGAGCGCTCGCACGCGCGCGCGATCGATCGCGCCTTTCGGATAGAGCGGCGCTTCGGCGAAGAGATCGTCGAGCAGCTCCATGATCGCGACCGACTCGATGAAGTTCTCGCCGTCCACTTCGAGCGCGGGCACGTACTGGTGCGGCGCGCGCTTCGTGTGCTCGTCGGATTGCTGCTCGTTGCCGAGCAAGTTCACCGTCACGGTGCGATGCGCGATGCCCTTGAAGCCGAGCGCGATGCGCACGCGATGCGACGACGACGATCGCCAATACGAATAGAGCGTGATGTTCATCCTCAGTCGACGGTACCCGCACCGAGGACGTGAAGCGAGTCACGACCTTCGACGAACACGACGACGCGCGTATTCGCGCGCGCGGGTTGTTGCACGGTCGTGCGGAGGCCTTGCGTAGAGAGGTCGGCGACGAATCGAAGCGATCGCACGATGGGACCGTGCGCGAGCGTCTCGCCGCGATTTTCTCCCGCGGTGACCGCGGTGTGGAGGTTTCGCTCCGTCGTCGCGAGCATCGCGTGCGTGACGCCTTCCGATGCGGGCGCAGCGGCGATGTCGATCGCGATCGCATCGCCCTGACGCGCGAGCTTCACCGCGACGTGTGGAGCGTGCGCGGCGCGCGTGATCACGGTGGTCGCGCCGCTCGCGTTCGATCCGGTGAGCTCGTCTCGCCCGTCGACGACCATCTGCGGCGTGTACGTTCGCGTCGTCCCCATGAAGTACGCGTGCATGCGCTGGCGCGAAGTGAACTGCGCTTGCGAAAATGGATCGGTCCACCCGGACTGATTCCAATAATCGACGTGCATCTCGAGCGCGATCACCTCCGCGCCCGCGATGGGTTGATCGTGATCGAGCCGCGCGAGCAAGGTGTCCGCGGGTGGGCACGCCGCGCAACCCTCCGACGTGAAGAGCTCGACGACGACCGGCACGCGCGGCGCATCGGCGAACGCCGCCGGAGACGAAATCGCAGCGAGAAATGTCGCGATCGCGATGCGGCGCACGGAGATCATACGTACGTGAGACGGGCGAGGTTGCGGTCCGATTCGCAGGGCCATGCACGTCTGCTAAAAGAGCCTCACGCCCCCGTAGCTCAGTGGATAGAGCAGCGGTTTCCTAAACCGTTGGTCGGACGTTCGATTCGTCTCGGGGGCGCTCCCGGTGCGTCTTTTCTCGCGCTCGCACGTCTGACGGGCATGCGATTCGTGGCGTTCGCCCTGCTGGCCACCGCTTGCGGCTCGGCTCGGCCTCTCGCGGTGGAGCCTTCGTCGCCGAAGCTCCGGTTCGGGCGCGCAGACGTTTACTATCGACCGGCGACGACGGCCGGCTTCCGTGCCGGCGCGACGGTTCCGCGCGCCGAAGTCGCGTGCAGCGTCGACACGCTCGCGAACGAGCCGTTGAAGATCGCGTGCGCCGCGGAGACGGCGCGCGGCGATGGCGCCGAGGACGAGCGGTCCTATCGCGCGCGCTTCGCCGAGTGTTTCCAGGTCGAGTCGGTCGCGCCGACGGCGGACACGCTGCGCGAAATCGAGCGCTCGCTATCTCCCGAAAAATGGTGGCCGACGACCGCGCCGAGCGTGTCGTCCACGATCTTCGTCATTGTCACCGTCTTCCGCCGCACGAGCTTGCAAGTCACGGCTACGCTCGGCGGCAACGGATGCGAAGGCGTCCACCACCCGTGCGACCCGGGCCCCTCTCGAGAGCCGAGCCCGGGCGGCTGGCTCACCGACGTGAAGCGAACGTTCGCGACCTTCGGGCCGCGCGGTTACGTCTTCCATTCGGGCGAGCGGCGGAACCTCTTCGATGAGACGGGCACGCAAGCGCTCTACGCGATCGGCGAGCGCCCCGGCCCGTATGGCGGCTGGGACGACGACCCGCTCTTCCACCTGAACGAGGCGTACCCGCGCCCGACGTACGATCGCCTCGCGACGGTGCAGCTCGAGGACGCAACGACGCAATTCGCCGTCGTGCTCGATCGCGCCGTCCTCGCGGCGAAGCTCGGCGAGCTCGACTTGATCGGGCAGCGAACGCGCGAGCTCGACGACTTTCTCGTCTCGCACGCGCCGCCGCTCGACGCAGACGCGCGCGCGCGACTCGCCGCGACGCGCGACGCGCTTCACGGCATCGTGCGCGGAGACTACGCGTTCGGCGACCCGTGCAAACGGTGAGACCGTTTCACGGCGCTCAGGAAGTCCACCACACGCGCGCGCTCAGCGTGAGCACGAGGTGCCGGGGACCCGGCTCGGCGTGGAGCGGCTGCGCTGCGAGCGCATGAATGAGACACATCGCGATGTTCTTCGGCGTCGTCACCGGCTCGACCAGCACGTCCTCCATCGTTCGATCGGACCGCGTGTCGATCGTCATCGTGACCGACGTCTCGTAGTCGGTCGGGAAGATGACGAGGGATTCCTCCTCGCGGTAGCAGGCGGTCGCGAGCCGGTCGATCGTCGCGAAGCCCAAGATGATCGACTCCGGTCCTTCACGCCGCTCGACGCTCACCTCGACGTGCGTGACGTCCTTCACCGGATGATGCGGGCGCGCCCGGTCGAGAAACGACAACGGCGGCGCAACGCGGTGTGCGATGAGTGCTGGCTGGGTCGTGGCGTGAGCACATCCGAGCACGCAGACGCACGCGAGACTCAGGCGCATGCTCGTGAGTCACACGCGGACGACGAAAGTTCCCACCCTCACGGCGGCAGCGTGTGGACTGCTTGCACGTCCCATTGCTTCCCAGACCCATGACACGTCTCGCAGCTCTCCGTGCCGTCGGGCGCGGTCATGATCTCCGCGTGCGCGACGGTCGATGACTTGTCGTGACACGCGGTGCACGCGGCGCTGATCGGTTGCAAGAACGTCTCGCTCTGCACGCTGCGGTTCGTGCAGTAGGTGCTCGACACGAGCGGGAGATCGTCGCACGCGAGCGTCTGCGTCGTCTTCGTCGCGATTTGATTGTCCGGGAGCGGCAGTTGGTAGCTCGTGCTCGCGTGACACGCCCAGCACGCTTTCAAGTTGCCGGGGAATGCGACCGTGCCGAAGTCGATGGGCGTGCCCGCGGGATTGCTCGTCGTCGGCGCCGGAAAGCCTCCGATGACGTAGCCCTGATCGAGCTGGTTGCCGCGATGGATCTTGTGGACGAGCACTTTGAAGTTCACCGACTGGGCGATCGTGGTTGGCAATTCGAAGCGCGAGACGCGCTGATCGCCGACTTTGTTCGGCGTGTGGCACATCACGCAATACTCGGGGCTGCGTCGCGCGCCGCCGTGCTCGGACAAATCGTAGTGACAGCTGTTGCACTTCGCGCGATCGACGACCGTCCTTCGCGGTACCGCCGTCGTGTCCGTCACGGGAATGTAGAAGACGGGGTTCAGCGATGCGTAGCGGAAGGTCGTCTTGATCGGATCGGTGACGTAACCCTCCATGCCGATCGCGTACGTGCCCGTCGCGGTGAGCGCGATGGGCGCGGGGAACGTGTACTTGTAGCTGCCGACGGTGCCGTCGAGCGCGAGCGTGCCCGACGCGCCGCTGCCTTGAATCGTGTACTGGATGGGCTCGGTCTGCGAGTAGTCGGTCGTTGGTCCCGCGAGGACCGTCGACAAACCGGCGAGCGGCGTCGTGAGGATGTCGAGCGGCTGCGTGTTCTTCGTCACGGTGAAGTGCACGACCGGAGTCGATCCGGGCGACGTGCTGTCGACGCTGGTGATCTGAATGTCGATGACCGGCGCGTTCGGCATCGTCGATGCGACGGCGTGCACGTCGACGATCGCGAGGTTCGTTCCTTGCGGGATGTGACACGACGCGCAGAGCGTGTCGTCTTTCTGCACGCCGCCCGAGTGCATCGTCTGCCAGCTCGGCAGCGGCGTGTCGAACGCGATGTTGTCGTGACACGGGCTGCACCCGCTGCGCGTCGGCTTCTTCTGCCACGTGTCTTTGCCTTGCGAGCCTTGGTGGCACATCTGGCAGTTCTGCACCGCGCCGGGGAACCACGTGTCGGAGTGGTCGTCGAGCGACGCGTCGTCCTCGGTGAGCTGATACGGAAATCCAGCGACGACGCTCGGCAGCGTCTTGCCGCGATGGATCTTGTGGATCATCTGCGGCATGTCGAGCGCGTTGCCGTTGCTCACGTCGGTCATCTGCGCCCCGTGACAGAGGATGCAGAGCTTCACCTCGCGGCGCTGCGTTCCATCTTCGTGTTGCGCGAGCGGGTTGTGGCATCCGTTGCACGCTTGCGTCGTGACGATGTCGCGCGTGACGGTGACCGCGCTTCCATTCGGCACGAAGTCGAAGAGCGTGTTGACGATCCATCGCTCGCCGCCGAAATCGCGATACGCCCACACACCAACCGTGTGCGTCTTCGTGACGTCGGCGCCCGTGATGGGCGTGCCGAACGTGTACGTGTACATGCCTTGACCGACGCCGACCTCGGCGAAGCTTCCATTCGTGTCCGAGTCGGGCATGAGCGCGGTCTTCGATCCGTCGGCGTTCTTGTGCGTTTGCTTCGTGTACGTCGTGTACTCGCGCGGCGAGCCGTCGCCGTTTTGATCGAGCCACGAGAGAACGAGCTTCGGGAAGACTTGCCCGTCGGTGTACTTGCCCGTGAGATCGAGCGGGACGCCTGCGCCGTCCGTGACGGTGAAGTCGACCGTCGCGACGCCGCTTCCGTCGATCTTGGCGCTCGAGATGGAGAGCTTGAGCCCTGGACCCGTGGTCACGTGATCGCGCGGAGCGATCGTTCCGTCGGGGCTCACGCCGGCTTCGCCGGGCGGACCGGGCGGGCCCGCTTCGCCGTTCTGTCCGGGATCTCCCGGCGGCCCGATCGGACCTTCGCACGCGAGGACGGCCGCTCCTGCCACGAACAGCGCGAGGATCGTGTTCTTCCACTTCCACATGGCGAGCTTCCCTTCTCTCATCACGCGCCTCCGTGACATGCACGACAAGGATCGTCGAGCAGAGGTCGCTTGGTGCTGGTCCATCCTGGCCGGTGCGGGTTACCGCCCATGCCGCCAACTTTGTGGCAACCGACGCAGAGCTTTTCGCCGGCGCCCGAGTGACAGCCCGCGCACTCGCTCGGATCTTGCCACGCCGCGCGACCGTGATCGTTTTGCTCGCCGCGAAGCCCGAGCCAACCCGAAGGGTGCGGGCTCTTCGCGCCCGAGCTCGGGCTCACGTTGTTCTTCGTGTGGCACGTCTCGCACGAATCGGCGGTGTGGCACGTCGTACAGATGCCGGGCTGCGCCTTCGCCTCGAGCGAATGGCGCGAGACGAACCCCGCGCGATGCACGCCCGCGCGCATTGGATCGTCGAACGCCTGTTTCTCGGGGAGCACGGGCACGGTCACGCCATGACAGCTCGCGCAATATCGCTCGGCGTGACACGTCGAGCACAAGTCGCGCTCGGACGCGGCTCGCTCGCCGTGCTCGCGCAGCCAGTCGCCTTCGTGCACGACGTGCGACGCGGGCATCACGCGCTCGCCGCGAATGTCGTTGTGGCAGCGATCGCAGTCGCGCATCGCGAAGTCGTCTTGGTGCGCATGACAGCTCAAACACACGGCCATCGTCGGGCGCACGTGATCGGAGTTGTCGACGATGCCGCGATGACATCGAACGCACTGCCCGTGCTCGCGGCTCACGTGCGATCGATGATCGAATTTCAAATTCGCGATGTCGGCTCGCACGTTCTCGCGGACGTATCCGAGCCCGTGGCAGTTCTCGCAGGTGCGCGAGTCGTGCGGTTTCTTGTGACAGCCCACGCACACGGCCGTGCCCGGGATGTGCGACGCGTCGTCGTGCGTGGATGCGCTGACGCCCGCGTGGCACTCGCGGCAGTTGATGCCTTTGTTCGTGTGCGCCGTGTGCGGGAACGGTTTCACGTCGGGCGGCTTGATGCCGAGCACGCGTCCGCACGCGGCTGCCGCGAGGAGCATGAACAAGAGCAAGATGGTGAGGCGCGCGCGCGTCATGTGCCGCTACCCCACGAGAGCGAGAGGCGCATGAGCGCGTTGACCTCGAACGCGTGCGTGGGCGTCGACGCGGCCTCGACACCAGCGGAGACTTCCCAGTGGTGAATGGGCGACCATCGCATCGCCACGAGCGCCCACGGCCACACCGATCCGCGACTGCGCTGCACCGCGCGCACGGCGGGGTTCGGATCGTCGTTGTCGGGGATGACGAGCTCGAGCTCCGTCGACCATTGCCAATGCTCCGCGAACGGAACGCGAACGGCGAGGCGCGCACCGCTCCACGGATCAGTGCCCGAGCCTTGGCGTCGCAAATCGAGCGAGACGGCGCCGCGACCGCGATCGTCGAGACGCAACGTCGTGCGCACGGTCGCGTCGACGCCCGCTTCGCTGTCTTGCACGCGCGCGGAGACGATCGGCAGCACGTCGAGGCGCGGAAACATTTTCCAGAGCATCGTCACGCCCGCGGAGTCGGAGGCTGCGTCGCCGAGCGCGGAGAAGAGCGACGTCGCGGGGAGCAAACGCGAGGGCGAGCGATGCAGCGCGAAGAGCTCGGGCCGCACGGGCCCGAATTTTCCCGCGAGCGAGAAGCGCGCTTCGGACACACCGGGATCGATCAAATCGTACGCGGCGTGCGTCGCGAGATCGAACCAGCGCGTCGGCGCGGACACGAAGTCCATCCCCACTTCTTCGTAAGCGAGACGCCCGTCGTCGCGCCGCTGAAGGTACGAGATGCCGAGCGTCGTGCTTCGACCGAGCCCTTGCGAGGCGCGTCCACCGACGACCCAATCCCACGCGCCGTACGCGAATTGCGGCTGCACGGGCACGCCGCCAAAGACTTCGACGGTGGTCTTCGTCGGGAGGCGCACGCGGCCGTCGGCGCCGTCGATGTGGATCGGTCGCACGGCGCCCGCGCTGACGATCTGCCTGCCGATGCGGACCTCGGCCCAATTCTTCGGGTGATGCAAGCGCACCAAGAAAACGAGCGCGTCGGCGGTTGCGCCGTTGCCCGCCCAGAGCACCGCTTCCGTCTCCATCCACGGGCGCACTTTGTCTTCGCCGGTGAGCGCGAGATATCCGGTCGATGCTTGCGGGCTCTGCGAGTACACGAGCGCGTCGGCGCGCAGCTGAAATGGATCCGCGCGAACGGACGCGGGCGCGAGCAAGAGAAGCGCGAGGACGACCGCGCGCTTCATTGGACGAAGTCCACGACGCCGTTGACGTGCGTCGCTTTGCTGAAGACGTGACAGCCCTCGCACACCGCGAGATCGCCGGCGACGCTCGGGTGCGGCGTGTTCGCGCGCGTCTTCACCGGCGGGAATCCGTGGCACGCGTCGCACGCGCGCGCCGCGCCGGAGTTGTCCGTCCACGTGGGGCCGGGCGTGCGATCGAAGTGACACCACACGGTGCACGTCGCATTGTTCGCGTCGTAGCTGCCGCCGAACGGAAAGCGCACCGTCGTCTGCGGCGTGTCGATGTGCCCGGGGTCGGTGACGTTCGTGGGGACGACGTGACAGTCGTTGCAGAGCAGCGGATTGCTCACGCGATCGCCGAGCGTCGGATCGAGGTGACGCGAATGCGCGCCCACGCCGCGCGTCGTCGGATCGGTGCCGCCGTCGAGATCGACGGGCGGGTTCGCGTGTCCGTTCGATCCGTGACACGTCGTGCACGACAGCTGCGGGAGCAGATCGACCTGACCATTCACGTGCGTCACGTGCTGCGTGTCGGTCGTTGCATCCGGATGACAGCTCGCGCAGCTCGCCGTCGACGTGATGAGGCGCGACCAACGAGCGTGATCGGCGGGCGGCGCTTGGTGACATCCGTCGCACGCGAGCTTCGCGGGATCGGTCCACGCGGGCGACGAAGCGCCATGGCAGTACGTGTTCGCGCATTTCTTCGTCGCGAGATCGAACGTCGGCGATGCGTCCTTCGTCGCGAAGCTTCCGAAATGAATCAGCGTCGATTCGTCGCCGCTCGCGTGCTGCTCGACCTGCGCGGTCGTCGGAACCGTGTGGCACGTGTCGCAGAACGGAACGTGCTGCCAATGCGCGCCCGTCTCGGGTCGCGGCGTTCCGTTGATTCCGTGGCACGTCGTGCATGCGTTCGGCGGGATGGCGACGCCGGTCGTCGGGTCGCTGTGGCAGCCCGTTTGCGAGCAGCTCACGCCGACTTCGCCGCCCGCGAAATCTGCACCGTGACACTCGGCGCAGCGCGTCAGCGGGAACTTGTTCGCGGCGAGCCACGTCGCGTGGAAGTTCGGGCTGCCCTTGTCCGCCCAGCCGGATGGATGCACGCCGCCCGCGTCGGGTGGCGTGCGATCCTCGGAGCAACCGATCGCAATCGCAGCAAAAACCAGGCACGTGAAGGCCCGCACCCAACCGCGTTTAGCAACCATCGTTCCGCGTCGTTCTTCCTGAATGCTCGTGGTGTTACTGCAAAGAGGGCGCGCGCGATGCGTCATAAAACGCAAAGCATGCAGGGCGCCGAACGCGGATGTGGCGGAATTCGAGCTGCAATGCGTCGGCACCGCTCTTGCGATAGGTCGCAGCGGAGGCTTCGAAATGCGCGCCCTCATCCCGTGGTGCACTGCACTCATACTCACGCTCGGTTGCGGAAGCGACGGCAAAGTGGCCAGAACGGACTCAACGGCGAGGCTGGACCTCCAGGGCCGCCCGGTGAGGTCGCCGTCGGCACCATCGCCGGCAAGATCGTTTCGACCGTCTCGAGCAAAGCGCTCGACGCGGTCGCCGTGGTCGGAGAGCCCGGCGACATTCACACGACGTCCGCGAGCGATGGCTCGTTCAGTTTTCCGAACTTGCCCGCTGGCGCTTACACGCTGACGTTCACGCGCGACGGCTACATCCCGAAGACGATCCCGGGTGTGGGCGTCAGCTCGATCGGCACGACGAACCTCGCGGTCTCGCTCGACACCGATGCGAAGACCGACGGTCCGACGATCGTCATGTCGGACAACTTGCTCGCTGGCTTCGCATCGAACGTCACGCTCACCGCCAACGTGACCGACACCGACTCGACGAACCTCACGTACGCGTGGACGCTCGTCAGCGGTCACGACGTCACGTTCGCCGGCGGCAACACGAACGCGATTTCCTTCACGACGTTGGCGCTCACCGACGCGAAGAGCTACGCGACCTACCCGAACGCGGACAACCACATCGCGCGATTTGGTCCGATGGGCTTCAGCCCCGACGAGACGGGCAACTACGTCTTCAAGCTCACCGTGAGCGATCCCGAAGGACACACGGCGAGCGCGCAAGCGAAAGTCATGGCGACGGCGCCCGGCCCTTCGCTCAGGAACGTCGCGGTCGGCCTTCCGCTCTGGTTCCAAGGCGACAGCACCGCGGCGGACGCGGCGACCATGACGAGCTGGAGTTGGACGCTCGACACGAGCAAAGTGTCGGGCTCCACCGCGACGCTCAGCGGCGCGAACACGCAGTTCCCCTCGTTCACGCCCGACAAGATCGGCACGTACACGTTGACCGAGTCGGTCTCCGGCAAGTCGATGGATGTCTACGCGGGCAATTGGCGCGGCATCTCCGGCGGCGCTGAAGGCACCGGCAACGATTACTCGGTGCAAGGTTGCATCAGCTGTCACAACGGCTCGACGAGCATCCCGTACGCGGGCACGCCGAACCCGCCGCCCGACATGTTCACGCCGTGGCGCAACACGAAGCACGCGCAAGCGTTCTCCGACGGCATCGACGGCGTCGAAGGCCAGTCCTTCGGACCCGAGTGCTTGCAATGCCACACGCTCGGCAACTCGTCGCTCGCGAGCAACGCGGGCTTCGACGACATCGCGACCAAAGATGGTTGGACGTTCCCGACGAAGCTTCAGTCCGGGAACTGGAACAACATGGTCTCGACGATGCCCGATCTCGCGCAGCTCGGAAACGTGCAGTGCGAGAGCTGCCACGGACCGCAGACGACGGCCGCTCACCCGACGGACGTGAAAGCGCGCGTCTCGTTCAGCGTCGAAGTCTGCGCGACCTGCCACCAAGAAGAACCGTTCCACTACAAGGTGGAGCAGTGGCAATCGAGCCGTCACTCCGACATGGCGCTCGCCGTGAAGGAAGGCTCATGGGAGAAAGCCGGGAGCAACCTCCCGCACTGCGGTCGTTGCCACAGCGGTCAGGGCTTCTCGCAATACGCGCAGCAGCTCAACGCGGGCTACTCGGGTTACCTCACGACCAACGGCCAGCCGCTCAACGACGCGGGAACCAACGCCGTCACGGACGCTGCGGTGCTCCGCGACAACCTCGGGCTCACGGCGGACAACACGCAGCCGCAAGTCTGCGCGTCTTGCCACGACCCGCACAACGCAGCGGGCAACCCCGCGCAGCTCCGCGTGTACGGAGCCATCGCTTCGCTGCCCAACGGGCAAACCAACATCAGCGGCGTCGGCGCGGGCGCGGTCTGCATGGGTTGCCACAATCAACGCAACGGCTGGCTCGGCGCGGGCACGACGAGCGCGCTGCCCACGCCGCACGATGGCCCGCAGACGGACATCATCTTCGGCGTGAACGCGTTCTTCATCGCGCAGTCCGAGCCGTCGCCTCACCTCGCGATCAAAGACACGTGCACGGGCTGTCACTACGCCATCCCGCGCGCCGACCAAGCCGCGAAAGGTCAGACGACGAACCACGCGTTCAAGACCGACCTCACCATCTGCAACTCGTGTCACAGCAGCGGCGACGGCGGCCCTGGACAAGTCGACGGTGTCGGCCTCCAGTCCGGCGTGAAGAACCAACTGCTCACGCTCGACAAGCTGATCTTCACCAAGATGGCGAGCACGCTCGCTGCCAAGGTGACGGCCAATGGGTCGTACGTGGTGAGCGCGCAGGACACGAGCACCAACAACTACCTCTGCGCGTCCGCAGGAACGGGCACCCCGACGTTCACCTTCACGGCGGCGCCGAACGCGGCCAACATGCAGGAGCCGCAGCCGGCCGCCGAGTGGCGCGCGCTCACGACGCTCTGGATTTCCTACCCGACGCTCAACGGAACGCTCGAGTGCACTTCCACGGGAGCGCTCTCCGGCGGCACCTACAACGGCACGACGCCACTGAAGATCAGCGTGGGCAACATCAAGTCGGCCAACGTCGCCGTCTTCGCGCTGACCACCACCACCATCATCGCCGAGTCGATCTGGAACGAGTCGCTGCTCCACAACGATCACACGTGGGGCGTCCACAACTTCCCCTTCTACACGGACGTGATCAACGCGACGACGACGCAACTGAACACATTGCCCTGAGCCAGTCTTCGTCGCGGCGAAAGCCCAGCCCTCCATGCGAGGCGCTGGGCTTTCGTTTTTTTCGCGCGCATGCAAACCGTGCAGGCGGGAATGCCGGGAAAAGCGGGGTTTCGCAGCTTTTGCTGCGGCATGACGCGTGCACTCTGCACGGCATGCGCAAAAGCACACTCATCCTCGCCACGTCCCTCGTTGCCGTCACTGGTTTCGCTCTCGCGTATGGCGGCGGCGACTCTTCGAACCAGACGACGCAAGTCGCGCTGCTCGAGCCCGAGTCGTCCACCAACGCGATGGGCCAGCTTCCGCAGAACCATCCCGTCATCGACGACAAAAAGAATTTTCACGGCTTTGCACCGACGACCACCGCGCAAGAGAAAGAGCCGCCGGTGCTCGCGTGGAAGGTGCCCGCCGCGTGGGCGCCCGTGCCGAATCCGAACGCCATGCGCCTCGCGACGTACAAGCTTCCGCACGCAGCCGCGGACAAGGACGACGCGGAGCTCGTCGTGTCGCGCGCGGGCGGCGCGGTCAGCGCGAACATCTCGAGATGGGCGGGTCAGTTCGAAGGCGCGAGCACGCCGAAGCAAACGACGAAGACCATCCACGATCTCCCAGTGACGCTCGTCGACATCGAAGGCACGTACGAGGGCGGCATGGGAGGGCCATCGAGCACGCACGAGCACTGGGCGCTCCACGGCGCGATCGTCGAGACGAAGGGTCAGTCGTACTTCTTCAAGATCATCGGCCCGACCGCGACCGTGCACGCCGCGCGAAGCTCATTCGACGCGATGATCGACGCCGTGACGCCCAACTGACTAGTGCGAGTGGCACTCGTTGCACTCGGTCTTCGGTTTCATGCCGCTTTCGTGGCACTCGTGGCACTGGATGTTCTTGTGCTTCTCCACCGCGAGGTGTTTCTCGGGCGTCTGCCACGGGTGCCAGTCTCCATCGACGGCCGTCATCGGCTCGCCCATCTTCGTTTGCGGTCCGCGCTGCGGCGCCGTGTGGCACGTCGTGCATTCGGAGACGAGCACCTTGCCGTCCGCGGCGACGTGCTTGCCGTCGTGACAGCGGAAGCAACCCGGCGAGTTGCGGTGGCCGATGTTCGACGGGTACGTCTTCCAGCTCACGTTCATTTCGGGGAAGACGTTGCGGTCGTAGATCTCGACGAGACCTTGCGCGAGCTTGTCGATGTCGGCGGCGCGCGCCGCGGCGACGTCGGGATGTTTCGCGCCGTAGAACGAAGTCACGGCGTTCTTCATCCCGTCGTGCGCGGCTTGGCGCGTCGGGTACTCCTTCGAGAGCGTCTCGACCGAGAGCGACTTCACCCACGGAAGCGTTCGTGAGAAGACGTTCGCCGCGAGCGCTTTGTCGACGGCGATGTCCGGCGTCTCGAACGAGTGCGCAGGCCGGTTGTGGCAATCCATGCAGTCCATCGTGTGCTTTTGGAGCGTCGCGACGGTCGCCGCGTCGATGGGCTTCTCCGTACGGAAATATTCGGTCGTCGATCCGTCGGGGCGTTTGACGCGGACCCACGGGATGTCCTGCAGGTGATCGTCCGGCGAGACGAACGTCACTTCGTTCTCGATCGCCATGTGCCAGTGGATGCCCGCGCCGAACGATCCCTGCCCGCCGCCGACCTTCACGAGCATCGAGATCTGCTCGGCCGTGCTCCCTTCGTCGTAACGAAAGTGCGGGCGCTGATAGAGCTGCGAGCCCCAATATTTTTCCGACCAGTGACACGTCTCGCACGTCTCGCGCGCGGGCCGCAGCTGGTTCCCGCGCACCGGCGTGTGGATCGGTTTGTCGTAGTTGCCGAACACGACTTGCGTGAGCTGCTTCACGCCGTTTGCCTTGGACTGCACGTAGTGTCCCGCGCCGCCGCCGACGTGACACTGCACGCACTCGACGCGCGCGTGCGGCGAGTGTTGATACGCCGCCATCTCCGGTCCCATCTGCGTGTGACACGTGTTGCCGCAGAAGCCGACGGACTCCGTCAGAAGAAAGCCGTTATAGCCGGAGAACGAGAACACGATGAAGAGCAGCATCCCGCTCAGCGCGAGGTACTGAAAGCGTCGGCGCTGACGTGGGTCGTTGAGATCGATCGCGGGATAAGGCCGCGCTTCTGATTCGCCCGTGCGCCTGCGACGGCGCGACTCGAGCAGCATGCCGAGCCCGAACGCCAAGAGCCCTGCGAAGACGATGCCGGGAAAAATGACGAAAAGGAAAATGCCGAAATACGGGCCCGGCTGTTTGATGCTGAACTGCATCAGCATCGCGATCGTGAAGAGCACGAGACCGCCGGCCGCGAGAAGCCCGCCGATGTAGCTCACCCAATTTCGATAGAGAGCTTGGCGAGGGCGCTTCGATTCCATCGCCCCTACATATCGCGTTCACCGGAACATGTGGCACGCCTGGCACTTTTGCGCGTTCGGTTGGTGGTCGCGCCGGTTCGTGTGACACGAGAGGCACTGCTCGCGCGTCGGCTCGGACTTCACGTGAGGATCATGGCACGCGTTGCACGTCGCCGCGTGCTTCGCGACGTTGTGCAGCCCCTTCGTCGCGATGTCGGTGTGACACGACGTGCACGTCGGGATCGCGAAGCGGTGCGGCTGGTGACAGTTCTTGCACTCCGAGTGCGTCGGGCCGCGCAGCTTGACGCTCGTCACCTTCGCGGCGTGACACTCGTTGCATCGCGTCCACCACGCGACGCCGAATCCCGGTGGCGCGGTGTGCGGCGCGTGGCACTGCACGCATTGGTGCTTGCCGCCCATCGCGGTCGTCGCTTCTTTCACGTGGCACGTCGAGCACGCCTTCTTCTCGCGCACGTCGTGCTGCTGGTGGCATTGATTGCACGCGTTTTGGTGCGGCGAGCCGGATGGCCACTTCGTCGCGACGAGCGCCTTCTGCTCGTGACAACCCGCGCACGCCGCGACCGCGAGCGCAGCGGGCTTGTGCGGCTGGTGACACGAGCGACACTCCGCGTGCTTCTCGTTCGGCGGTTTGAACTCGGCGGCGACCTTCGCGTGACATCCGAAGCACGCGGTCTTCGGCACGCCGGGCGATCCGTGGAGCGTGTGACACGTCTTGCAGTCGCCCTGATGCGGAACCTTGGCGACGATCATGCCCATCGACGGCGTCGGAAACATCTCGCCGTGGCACTTCGCGCAGACCGGCGCGATCTCCGTGATCTTGAATTTGTGCGGTGCGTGACACGAGAGACACACGCGATGCTTCGGTGGGCTCGCCGCGGCGACGATCTTCGCGCGCTCGGCGTGGCACTTCGCGCAGATGTTCGCCGGCGGCAGCGGATTGTCGTGCGGTTGGTGACAACCGAAGCAGCTCTCTTTTGCGTGACCTTCGGGGCCGTCGCGAGAGAGCTCCGTCAGCTGCTGCGTGTGGCACTTGGCGCACGAGCGCCGCGTGTCTTGCGGGAGCGGGGCGTGCGGATCGTGACACGACGTGCAGTCCTTGTGACGCTCGGGCGCGAGCGCGACGTGGTTGCCCTTCGTCTTCGCGTGACACGTCACGCACACGGCGCCCGTCGGCGGCGGACCGTGCACCTCATGGCACGTCGTGCACGTCGCGTGTTGCGGCGGGCTCCGCGTTTGGATCATCGCCGCTTTGTCTTTGTGGCATTGCATGCAGCCGCTCCGCTCGGCGCGCCACGTGTGCGGCAAGTGACAGCTCGTGCAGGCCTTGTGCTTGAGCGCCGTCGTCTTGCCGGTCGCGACGCTCGCCGGGACGATCCCCTTCGCGTTCTTCTCGTGGCAGTTGACGCAATACTCGAGCGCGCTCTTCAGCGGTGCATGCGGCTTGTGACAACCCTCGCACTTGCGATGCTCTTCGGGGCCCTTCACCGGTTGCATGCCGGTTTGGAAATTCTCGAACTGGTGGCACCGCGCGCACACCGGCTGACCGACGGGCACCATCGGCTTCTTGCCGTGCGCGTTGTGACAGAGCTGACACGCGACGCCGCCGTGGAGCGTGTGCTCGTTCACGTCTTTCATTGGCGCCTTCGCGCTTGCGTGACACTTCGCGCACGTCACCGTCGTCGGCGCGGCGACGCGTTTCGGCGACGACGTGAAGCTGTGGCACGACAAGCACGTCTCGGCGCCCGCGGTGCTCGCTTGATGGAGGCGATCGGGCGCGTGGCAATTCGTGCAAACCTTCTCGGGCGGATCGGATCGGTGCGCCTCTTTCGCGTGGCACGAGAGGCAGTCGACGTTCTTCGCGCCTTCGTGCTCGCGGTGGCCGTGCGTCGCGGCGACGAGACGCCAATCGGCGGGATTTTTTTCGTGGCAGCTCGTGCACGCTTTCGCGGCGACCGCGCCGTGCTTGGTCGGCGAGCTCGATCCGATGAGCGATTGAAACCAGAGCTTCACGTCGGTGGAGGCCGTCGTCGTGTGGCACTGCTGGCACTCGACGCCCGCGTGCGCCTTCGAGAGCGAGCCGGCGTGAGGGTCCGAGTGATGGCACGACGAAGTGCAGAACGCCGCTTGGTGCTCGACGCGCCTTTGCGTTCGAATCGAGAAGAGCACCAATGCGAGCGCCAAGGCTCCGAGCGCGGCGCGTGCGAGCCGGTTTCTGAAACCGCGCTCCTGCGCGGTCATCGCGACTCCGGTTTCCGCCGATCGAGCTCTCGCGCTTTGAGAGCGAGCAGCGCGAAGAGCAAGCCGGCGAGCGCGAGCGCGACGTAGTAGCCGCGCCTCTCCGCTTTTCGCGCTTGCTCCGCGTCAGAGACGAACTTCATCGCGTCGGATGCGTCGTGGTCGACGTCGTCGACGCGCGCCTTCACGCGCGCCGGGTCGAGCGTGTGAACGACGCCGCGCAGCTTGAGCTCCGAGGTCGCGAGCTTGTCGAGCGCGAAGGTCGCGCCAGCAACGCGAAGCCCGATGTCGTTCGCGCGCTTCACCGCGTCGCGCGCCTCGGCAGCTCTCTGGCGTGCGCCGCTGAGCAGCGTCGCGATGTCGGCGGCGACCTGGCGCGGTTTCTCGTCGTTGGTATGGCACTTCATGCACGACGCGTTCGCCGTCGTGCCGACGAGGAGCTCCGTCGCGGGCGCGACGTCGTGATTGCCGTGGCACACCACGCACTGCGCGAAGCCGCGCTTGCGAAAACCCTTCGAGTGCGCGCTCTGCTCGAAGAAGTTCATCTCCGCTTCGTGACAACGACCGCACGCGTGCGCGACGGAGGCCGTGTCCGGCGGCGCGACCGAGTGAGCGCCGTGACATCCGGTGCACGTCGGCGCGTTCGGGTTGCCCGCGCGAAACGCTTGCCCGTGGACGCTCTTCTGCCACTTGTCGAATTGGTCGGTGGGGATCGGATATTTCGCCATCCGATTTTTGTCGGCGTGGCAACCGCCGCAGAGCTTCGAGACGTTCGCGCGGTTCACCGGCGCGAGGGGCGATGCCGGCGGGAGGATGCCGTGCTGGCCGTGGCAGTCCGCGCAGTTCGGCGCGTCGGTGTCGCCGGCCGCGGTGAGCTTGCCGTGCAGGCTGAGCTCGAAGAGCGCGTGCTGCCCGACGGGGATGCGTCCATTGATACGCCTCATGAACGCGGCATCGCTGTGACAGCCGCCGCAGATCGTGGGCACCTCGGCGTGCGTCGGGTGCGGCGTGAAGCCGGCCGCTCTGTGCGCGCCCACCGTCGGATCTCGCGGATCGCCTTTGTGGCAACCGACGCAGCCGATGCGATCGTCGCGGTGTGCGCTCTGCGTGAACTCCTTCACGGGCGTGCGGAGCTGCGTGTCGGCGAGCGTCGCGTGACAGCTCGCGCACGTGTTCGTCGGCTCCATCGGATCGCCGTACGCAACGCTCGCGATGCTCGCGATCACGAGGATAGCGAGCAGACGCAGCACGTGGGAGAGATCACGCGAGCGCACTGGCACCCAGAACCAAGAGGACGAACAAGAGCGCCCACGCGACCCACGCCGTGATCTTCGATCCGCGTGGATCGATGAACGGGAGCGCGACGATGACGAGACCGAGGAGGCACACCGCGAACACGAGGAAGCGTGGACCCTCGATGCCGAGCATCTCCTTCGGCGCGATGCGAACGATCTCGTGAATCGGCAGAAAGTACCAAGGCGGGTGCGCACCCGTGGGCGATGCGCGCGGATCGGCGACTGCGCCGAGAGGACGATCGAAGAACGTCGCGAGCGTCATGATGACGACCGTCACGCCGGTGAACGCGACGCCTTGTCGGACGAAGAAGTCCGGATAGAGCGGGATCGTCGGGACGTTCGGATCGGGCGGCGCCGGAGGTTTTCGCGAGACGAGAAACAAATGGAGCGCGACGAGCAGCGTGAGCGTGGCGGGCAGCGCGGCGACGTGGAATCCGAACGCGTGACCGAGCGTGCCAGCGCCGACCTCGCGTCCGCCGCGAAGGAACGCCATCAGTCGATCGCCGATGAACGGGACGTTGCGCGCGAGCTCGCTGCCGACGGACGCGTTGACGTACGCCGCCTCGTTCCACGGCAAGATCGCGCCGGTGAACGCGAGCCCGATGCCGAGGACGAGCGCGAACATGCCGCTGATCCAACTGAGCTCGTGCGGCGGGCGGAAGCTTCGCCGCACCACGATCGTGAAGAGGTGCGTGAAGAGCGACACGACGAAGAAGTCCGAGCTCCACGCGTGCACGTTGCGAACGAGGTTTCCGTACGGGATCTCGCCGCCCGTGATGCGCTGCACCGACGAGAACGCCGCGACCGGATCGGGCTCATAGTAGAGCGTGAGGAGAACGCCCGTCGCCACCTGCACCACGAACAGGAACAGCGTGATGCCGCCGACGTAGAACATGAAGCCACGACGCGACACGCGCCGCGTCCTCAGCAGCGACGAAACGTACGACCACCCGAAGCGGGTCGAGAACCAAGCTCGCGCGCTCATCACCCCATGCTCACGATCACGAGGCCGTCGTGGACGTTCACCGGGTACTCGTCGAGCGGGCGCGGTGGAGGACCCGACACGTTCTCTCCGTCGATCGAGTAGACGCCTTGGTGGCACGGGCACTCGATGCGGTTGCGTTCGGCGGAATAGGCGACGACGCACTGAAGGTGGGTGCAAAGCGCGGAGAATGCGCGGAACTGACCGTCGCCGCCGCGAATGATCGAGCGTCGGGCGATCGCTCACGACGATCGTTTTTGCGGTTCCGATTGCGAAGTCTTCGACCTTGCCGACGCTCGTCGGACCAGACGTGGGACGCGCCGACGGCTGGATGAAACGCCCGAGCGGATAGACGACGGCGGCCGTGAAAGCCGCTGCAGTTCCACCGATCGCGAGTCCGAGAAAGTCCCGTCGTGGCTTCTGGGGATCGTCGTCGGAGGACATGAGCGCGCGCAGTGTCGCACGAACTGGGCCTTGGATGGGAACGCGCGTTTCGAGCGCAGACCGCACGCGTTGCGCGCCGTTGCAGCATCTGCGCGCCCGAACGCCGTGCGACGCACGAAACGCGGAGCGTCGCGACGGCACGTCGGTTGCTCAATGGGATTCATGATGGCGTGTGCAACACCAAAGAGCTGGGTGCTGCTCGCGATGGCTCGCCGCAGGGTGCAGCGTGGGCGAGGAGCCCGCGCGTTTGCACACCGACGCGCCCGCGCCGGTCGCATCCGGCGACGTGAGCATCGCGCCACGCGAGCCGCTCCTGCCGACGTATCCGTGCTCGCGTTGCCACGCGAGCCGCACGCCCGATCCGCGCGAGCGAAAGCTCACCGCGTTCCACACGCAGAAGATTCTCGATCACGGAACGCAGCGCGGCTGGTGTTACCGCTGTCACACGCCGGACGACATCGATCACCTTCACCTCGCGGACGGAACGAAGGTGAGCTTCGACGAAGCGTACGAGCTCTGCGGCTCGTGCCACGGCGACAAGCTGCGCGACTGGAAGACAACAGCCACGGTCTCACGACGGGCTTCTGGCTCGGCGAGCGCGTGCGGCGCTCGTGCCCGGCTTGCCACGATCCGCACAAGCCCGCACTTCCCGCTCATGACGCCGGAGCACAAGCCTCAGGTGCCTCGGCGACGGAGATCGATCACATGGATGACGACGACGCGATGACAGTGACTGCCGCCGAGCGCGTGGAGAAGCTCGCCGAGACGCGCCTCGCGGAGAACGGAACGCGACGCACGTTCTTGAAGATCCTCGGGCTCGGCGCGGCGACGGCCACTGCGGCTTCCGTGACGGGCTGCGGATCGAGCGCGCCGACGACGGAGGAGTTCTTCCGGCAGCACTACAAGAAGCTCACGCCCGAGGACAAGAAGCGCATCTTCAAGCACATCGAAGACGAGACGTTCGCGCGCACCGGCGTCCACGTCGACATCGAGCGATCCGCCGCCGATCGACGGCGTCGAGTTCGCCTACGCGCTGAACCTCTCCGTGTGCAACGGCAGCCGCCGCTGCGTCGAGGCGTGCGCGCGCGAGAACAACCTGCCCGACGATCCGGAGATTCGATACATCCGCGTGATCGGAGATCGAAGCGGGCTCGCTCGAGCTCGGCGAAGACTCGAACCCGTACTACGACGACGCGAAAGTGCCGGCGCCGAAGAAAGTGCTACCTGCCGGTGCAGTGCCAGCAGTGCGACAACCCTCCGTGCGTGAAGGCGTGCCCCGTCGGCGCGACCTGGAAGGAGAAAGATGGGATCGTCGTCATCGATTACAGCTGGTGCATCGGCTGTCGCTTCTGCGTCGTCGCGTGTCCGTACTGCGCGCGGCGCTTCAACTTCTCCGCGCCGAACGTCGAGCCCGATCACATCAACCCGCACCAGGGTTACCTCTCGAATCGCCCGCGCTTCAAAGGCGTCGTCGAGAAGTGCACCTTCTGCCTTCACCGCACGCGCAAAGGAAGGATGCCCGCGTGCCTCGAGGCGTGCCCGACGGGCGCGCGAAAGTTCGGAAACCTGAACGATCCGAACAGCGACATTCGCAAGATCATCGAAACCAAGCGCGTGTACGTCCTCAAAGAGGAGCTCGCGACGCTCCCACGCTTTTACTACTACTTCGCGTAGGGTGACGTGGACCATGCATCCTCGATTTCCGCCGCTTCGTCTTCGCCTCGCGTCGGCGCCATGGTCGCGCGGCAGCCGCAACTACTACTTGTGGCTCGCGTTCCTCGTCGGCGTGGATGGCGCTCGGCGTCGTCGCGTACGCTCACCAGCTCGACGTCGGGCTCTCGGCGACGAACATGGTCGATCAGGTGCCGTGGGGCGCGTACATCGCGAACTTCACGTACCTCGTCGGCATGGCGGCGGCCGCGGTGATGCTCGTCATCCCCGCGTACGTCTACGACGACCACGCGCTCCACGACGTCGTCGTGCTCGGCGAGCTGCTCGCGGTCGCCGTGCTCGACGATGTGCCTCATGTTCGTGATGGTCGACATCGGGCGGCCCGATCGCTTCTGGCACTTGATGCCCGATCGTCGGCCGCTTCAACTGGCCGCAGTCGATGCTCTCGTGGGACGTCATCGTCCTCAACGGCTATCTCGTCCTCAACGGGTACATCACGCCCTATCTCCTCTTCACGAAGTTCCGCGGCAAAAAGCCGGAGCGCAAGAAGTACGTCCCGTTCGTGTTCCTCGCGATCGCGTGGGCGGTCAGCATCCACACCGTCACCGCGTTCCTCTACAGCGGCATGGGCGCGCGCCCGCACTGGAACGCGGCGATCCTCGCGCCGCGCTTCCTCGCCTCGGCGTTCGCCGCCGGACCGTCGCTGATGATCATCGCGCTCACCGAGATCCGCGATCGCATGGGCTTCCCCGTGAAGGACGCCGCGCTGAATCGACTCCGCCAGATCGTCGCAGTGACGATGCTCATCAACCTGTTCTTCTTCTTCTCGGAGATCTTCACCGAGCTCTACAGCTTCAAGCACCACGCCGCGTCGATGCGCTACTTGCTCTTCGGGCTCCACGGGCACACGAAGCTCGTCCCGTACATCTGGGCGCGCGATCGCGCTCGACGTCTTCGCCGCGGCTCGTGTTCACGACGCGAAAGCTCTACGCGCGCCCGTTCGTCTTGCGACTCGGGCTGCGCGGCGGCGGTGCTCGGCGTGTGGGTCGAGAAAGGCATGGGGCTCGTCATTCCGGGCTTCGTCCCCTCGCCGCTCGGCGAGATCGTCGACTACATCCCGAGCTTCACCGAGTTCTGCGTGTCCGCGGCGATCTGGGCGACCGGCGCGCTCATCTACACGCTCCTCTTGAAGGCGGCGGTGCCGATCGAGCTCGGCAAGCTGCGCATGAAAGCCCGAGCGGAGCGCCGAGATGGCGTGCGCGACCTGACTCGCTCCGCTGGCTCGGCTCGCTCGCGTGCCGCGCGGAGACTTACGGCGCCCGACCAGAAGCCCATCGATCCGCCGGTGAGCTCGCCCGACGCGATCCCCGACGCGCCCGTGAGCGGCACGATCCACGGCACGCCGTTCGTCGCGCGCGACATGCGCTACGTCGTCGACGCCGCATCGGCTACGCGCACACCGACATCAAGCTCTCCGCCGGTCACGCGGAGACGCGTGCGGTCCGATCTCGCCCGTCAAAGCGACGAGCGTGTGGCTGCGGCTCGACGGCGCCGAGAAGATCTCCGAGATGCAACGCACGTGGTCGGTGAACTACCAAGTCTTCGAAGACGGCCGCTGGATCGGCGTGCAAGCGGCGAAAGCGTTGGTCTCCATTCGCGGCGTCAGCCCAGATGGACACGTCTCGGGCGGGCTCGCCGTCTGTTTCGACTCGAAGAGCTGCGTCTCGGGCTCGTTCGACGCGACCAATTGTCCGTCGAGCATCGATCAACCCGTGCGCGGCTCGCAGTCACTCGAGCGCATGATCTCACCGCCGAACCCAGATGGGCGCGACATGTGAGAGCGTGCACGGCGTGTCCGTGCCATGCTGCGTGAGAACGCACCGCGTGATTTTTCCCGACTCGACGAGCGTCACGATCCCGCGCGGGTTGCCGCCGGGCGAGCCGAGGCTCGGCGACGGGCTCAGCGTGATCTTCGCATCGGTGAACTCGTAGACGTCGCCCGACATCGTCGACGACATGCCTTGCGCCGCGTGCGAGTGCCCGCTCGGATCGACGAGCGCGGACTCGACGCGCCAACTCCACGCCGTTCCATTGGCCAGCGCGACACGAACGACGTTCGTCATCTGCACGAGATCGCGATCGCGCGCGAATGTGTCGTATTCGACTTCGTTCATGAACGGCCTGGACGGCACGACGCGGACTTCGATGTCGCCGTTCGCGGCAACGCCTGTGAGCTCACCGTCGAGATCGAGCGAGCGATCGCGCTGCGGCGCCGAGTTGTTCGTGAGGCACGTGTCGGAGAGTCGCACTTCGAAGCTTCCCCACGAGAGACCGAAGAGGCTCGGGTTGCCGAGACATGGAAGCGCGAGTCCTTGGAGCGAGAGGATCTGCGCGCCGTTCGTGTCGTATTGCAGCGTGAAGCGCTTCGTCGGCGAAGGGCGAAAGCCGCCGTGCCCGTCGGGGAACGCGAGCGTCGCGTCGAACGTTTGTACGAGCGATCCCGTTTGGAGCGCGCTCCCGAGCTGCGCGAGAGACATGATCGCGGGCGTGACGAGGTGCGCGTTGAAATCGAAGAACCCTTGAAGCTTGATCACGCCCGTTTCGATCGAAGGACCTGCGACGAGACGACCAACCCATCGAAGCGCGTTCTGGCCATCGATGAACGCGACGACGCGCTCGTTGGAAATCGTGACGTGTCCATCCGGCGATTGCTTCACGGAGAGCGGCGCAGTCGGGCGCTGCGCGAGGCCGCGCACGACTTTGTCGACGTCGATGGTGAGATCGCCTTGCGCATTCTGCCGAACGGTCCCGACGACGATGACGGTCGACTGCGTGCGCACCATGGAGAACGGCGATGCCATCGGCGCGGCGCGCGCCGGCACGGCGAAGAGCACCACCGCGAGTAGCGCGAAGAGAAGGCGTCTCATGCGTGTTTGTACGTGCGACGACGCAGTTTGATCTTCGGCTCATGTATCCTCGTCGCCGTGACCGACGAGGTTAAGCTCACCCACCCCGAAAAGCTTCTCTATCCGGAGTGTGGCGTCACCAAACAGAAGCTCTTCGATTATTACGGGCGCGTCGCGAAGTGGATGATGCCGCACGTCGGCGATCGCCCGCTCAACTTGCGGCGATGTCCGAACGGGTGGAAGCGCGGTTTCTTTCAACAGCACCAAAAAGGAAAACTGCCGAAGGGCCTCAAGCAGATCGACGTGAAGGACGCGAGCGGCGACAGCAATCGGCTCGTGCTCACCGATGCGCTCGGTCTTCAATCGCTCGCGCAGATGAACGTGCTCGAGATCCACACGTGGGGCGCGCACGCGGACGACGTCGACAAACCGGATTTGCTCGTCTTCGATCTCGATCCCGATCCCACGGTGAAATGGTCGGCGGTGATCGACGCGGCGCGCACCATTCGCAAGCACCTCGGCGACGCGAAGATGGACGCATACGTGAAGACGACGGGCGGCAAAGGGCTCCACGTGTGCGTCGCGATCGAGCGCACGATCACGTGGGATCGCGCGCGCGAGTTCTGCGGTGGGCTCTGCGTGAAGATCGTCGAGAACGAGCCGGACAAATTCATCGCGACGATGTCGAAGGCGAAGCGCAAAGGGAAAATATTCTCGATTTCTTCCGCAACGGAAAGGGCGCCACGTTCGTCGCGCCCTACTCCACGCGCGCGCGTGCGAACGCGCCCGTCGCGATGCCCATCACGTGGGACGAGCTCGACGAGAACCTCAAGCCGAATCAGTTCTCGCTCGACAGCGCGCTCGCGCGACTCGACAAAATCGGCGACGCGTGGGCTCCGATGCTCGCCAAGCCGCAGCGGATGCCTCCATGAGCGCATCGGACATCGCCGTCTTCGCGCCGTCGCTCGCGGTCATCGTCGCGTTCGTGTTCGGCGTGCTCACGATTCGTCAGTGGCAGCGTACGCGCTATCTCAGCGCGGCGGCCGAGCTCGTCCGGACGATGCAGACCGCGGAGTTCACGCGATCGATCGCGCGCATCGTGGAGCTTCCGGAGAACGCCGATGCAGAGGCGCTCCTCGCCGATCGCGAAGTGATGGCCGCGTTCTACGCGGTGAGCCACGTATTCGAATCGCTCGGCGTGCTCGTCTACCACCGACTCTTGCCGCTTCACCTCGTCGATCATTTGTGCGGCGGTTACGTGCGCGCGAGCTGGAAGCGTGTGCGACCGATCGTGATCGAACGGCGCGGCACGCTCGGCGCGATGTTCGGCGAGTGGTACCAATGGCTCGCCGAGCGCATCGAGCAGTATCCGGCGCCGGGCAAAGACGTCGGTGCGCCGGTCGCGTTTCGCGAGTGGCGACCATGAGCGTGAGCGAGCCTCTCGAGCTCGACGTGATCGCGCTGCGGCGCAATCCGTGGGTCACCGCGGCGTCGTGCATTCCTTGGATGCTCGTGCCGTTCTTGATCCTCGCGAGCGTCGCCACGGGTGGGCCGTTCGCGGCGTTCGTTCCGCACCTGACGATCGTCGGCGGGCTCATTTTCTTTGGCGCGTGGCGGCGCATGCCGAGCGCGTTGAACGTGCGCTCTCGAATGCGCATCGACGACACGTCCGTGCGGATCGGAGACGAGGTCATCGCGCGGAGCGAGATCACGAAGGTCGAGCTCGTGCCGACGATCTCCGCGCCGATGATCCGCATCGAGCGGCGCGGCCGCATGGTCGCGAACCTCCTCACCACGCGCGACGACGAGCAAGCCCACGCGATCCTCCGCGCGCTCGGCTTCGACGCGTCGCAAAGGACCGCCGCGTATCGACTCGGCTCGCTCGCGCTCGTGCGCTTTCGCTACGTGGCGTTCTTGCTGGCTCCGCTGGCGTTCTTGGTCGTGTTCCTCGGCGCGACCGTCGGCCTCAACGTCGGGCCGATTGCGTTCCCGCTGATGGGCCTCGTGTTCGCGTTCGCGTTCTTGAAACGCGCATCGCTCGTCGTCGGCGCGGACGGGCTCTTCTTGCATTGGCTCTGGGTGCGCGAGTTCCTCGCGACGAAGGACATCGTCGGAACGAGCCGCTTCGAAACGGGCTTCGGACGAAATCGCGTTCGCGGCATCGAGGTCTTTTCGAAAACGGGACAGTCGATGCGACTGCCCGTGTCTCGCGCGTGGGGAGACGATCTCACGGCGACGATCGAACAACGCATCAACGACGTGAAGGCGCTCGAACAAAACGCCGAGCACGTCGCGAACGAAGCGCTCGTCCTCGCGCGCGGCGATCTCGCGCTTCGCGATTGGATCGGTCGCTTGAAGGCGCTGGGCGCCGGCGCGACGGCGACGCTGCGCACGGCGGCCATCATGCCGGAGCAACTCTGGCGCGTCGCGAGCGACACGGCGCAACCGCCGATCACGCGCGCTGCCGCCGCCGTCGCGCTCGCGCCTTCGCTCGACGACTCGGGTCGCGCGCGCCTCGCCGATCTCGCGAAGGCCACCGCCGTGCCCAAGCTCCGCATCGCGCTCGAGCACGCCGCCGAAGACGCCGACGAAGACACGCTCGAAGGCACGCTGCGGGATCTCGAAGAGAAGAATTAGACAGGGAGAGAGGGAGACAGGGAGAAGTTTTTGTGTGTCGAACTGCCAAGCTCACGTCGGCCTGCCAGACAAAAAACAAAACTCATCTCCCTCCCTCCCCTCCTCCCTGTTCAATTCTTCTAACGCTAAGTGGGATTACAGGGACCGTCGCAGAAGGCTTTGATGTCGCCGTTCTTGAAGAACTCGTTCTGCTGATCCATCGCCGGCTGTAGGAAGCGCACTTCGCCGTGCGGGTCGGTGCCGTCGGTTGCGGGGATGTTCGTCAGCGGCGCGGGCGCGAGGCCGAAGTCGTATTCGACGACGACGGATCCGTCCGTCACGGGACCATCGATGTCGGGAATTCCGTAGAGCTCGCGGTTCACCGGTTTCAAATTCTTGGCGCCGATCGTCCGCGCGATCATGTGCGCGCCGAGCGGCGTGACTTGATGATCGCCGAGCGCGTCGCCGATGAGCACGCGATGCGACTGCGAGAGAAGCTCCGCATACCCGTCGGGCTCGGTGCGGTCCCATTCGATCTGCAAGATGGCTTGAATGATTCGTTGATCGAGCCCGTTCGGAAACGATCCGCGGAGCAGCAGCTTGAAGCCGGAGAAATCCTCGCTGCGATCGAGGAGGAGCTCGTACGGCATACCGGGCTCGCCGAGGTATCCGCGCGCGACGTCCGTCGTGATCGACATGTACGTGGTGCCGAAGATGCCGCCTTGGCTGTCGCCGCGGTAGAAGCGATGTGCGGTGTCGACGATCGTCTGCCCGTTGTCTTGCAGGTTCGCGTCGCTGGCGAGCCCACCCATGAGCATGCGCATCGCGAGGAGCGCGTTCACGAAGCCTTGGTGCTGGCGGTCGACGACGTTTTGGAAAATCATCACGTCGGCGGTGGCGGCGTCGACGACGGTTTGGTTGTCGTCGTGCGCCATCCCGGCCCAATCCACGGCGATCCCGATATAGTTGTATTGTGCACACATCTGCGCGAAGTACGAGTCGGTGCCTTCTTCCTTCGAGCCGAGGAGGCCGTGGCCGTTTTGCAAAATCGCGGCAGGCGTTGCGGCAGTCGCGCTCGGCGGGATGAGCACGACGAAGTCGAAGCCTGCCGTGCCGTTCTGAATCGGTTTTCCATTCGCGTCGCGCACGAGGTGCTCGTCGTCGGCGGGATCGGGCCGACTGAGATAGAGCGGGACCGTCATCGTGCCGTGGAGGCGCTTCGCGAGATACTGATTCGGCGCCGTCTCGACTTGCGTGATGGTGAAGCTCGGGCCTTGCGCGCCGACGGTGGCGAGCGCGTCGTCGCGCATCGTGAGCAAGTCGGTCGTCGTGTTCGCTTGCGTCGCGGTCGTGTAGTCCCATGCGAGCTGGAGCGTCTTGCGATCGATGCCGGCGGCGCCGAGCTTGCCGAAGACGTCTTCGAAATGGGCGCGGCGCGACTCGACGGCGTTGTCTTGGGTGATGCGCGAGTCACGCAGCGCTTGGAACGCGACGCTCGGTGCGATGACGACGCCATTCGCGTCGACGACGTTGCGAATCGCAGCGATGTATCGCGTGCCGTCTTTCAACCGCACGACGGGATGAATCATGAGCGCGCGATCGTCGTCGTGGAACGTGCCCATGTCGATCTCGGCGAGATGCGGAACGAGCACGCCGGTGTCGGCCTCCATCAAGATCGTCGGCGAGCTCGTCGTCACGGAGTCCGCGAAATGATTTTCGTCGGGCAGGCCGGTCGCTGTCGCGCCGGGCAAGAACGTCATCGCGCACTCGCCGGGCGAGAAGCCATCGCGCCATGCAAGCTTCGTTGGATCGATCGCTTTGCCAATCGACGGAACGGGGAGCGTGTTCGCGCCGAACGCGAGGTGTCCGCTCGAGTCCCGCCACAGGTCGTTCGGAAATGGAAATCCGCAATGCTCGGGCACGATCGGATCGCACCCATCGGGGACGGGCGCGGGATCCGGCGCGGACGAGCACGCCACAATCGAGACGAGCGCGCTCGTCAGAAGCGTGCAGACTACACGCACCGCGGAGGGCTCAGTCGAATCCGGCGTCGCCCACGGGCGCGGGACACTCTTGCGACGAGTACGCGTAGCAAATGCCCGTCGAGGTGTCGCAGCAGTTCACGCCGTTCGGGACGTTCGGACAGCTGTCCTGACAATCGAGGTCGCTCGAGCAACTCGACACGCACTGCCCGCCTTGTCCGTCTTTGTTGTTGCTCGAGTCTTTGTTGTTGCTCGAGTCCGACTTCGGCGCGTCGCCGGTCGTACCGCCGTCATCGCCTTCGCCGACCGAAGTCGCGCAGCCGGTGGTGAGAGTGAGGACCGAGAACGCCAAAGAAAGGAGGGTGGTGTGTTTCACGGCGGATGAAGGAGCATACGTAACGGCATAGCGACGCACAAGGCTGTGGTCGCTAAAATGTTGTACGAGTTTGATCGTCATCGAACGCGTCATGGCCGACTCGCAAACGACCCGTCGAACTATTTCCATCTTCGCGATCGGGTTTTTGGTGTTTTTGCCAGGCCTGCTCTCGCCTTATTGGCTCGACGACTACGTGCACAAGTCGATGGTCCGCGGGACGTTCCCCTCCGCGCGCAGTCCGCTCGACTTGTACAATTTCGTTACGGACGGAGATCGCGCGCTGCTGATCGATCGCGGCGTGCTCCCGTGGTGGACGCATCCGCACCTCACGATTCGATTTTTTCGTCCCCTCTCAAGCGCGCTTCGGTGGGTCGACTACCGCGTCTCGGACTGGCCGATGCTCCACCACGCGCACTCGTTCTTGTGGTGGGTGCTCGTCGTCGTCGCCGTTCGGACGCTCTACAAGCGCTGGCTCTCACCGCGCGCGCTCTGGATGGCGACGTTCGTCTTCGCGCTCGCCCCGTGTCATGCGATTCCGCTTTCGTGGCTCGCGAACCGCGAGGTGCTCATCTCGCTCGCGTTCGGAACGTTCGCGCTCGGCGCGCTCGTTCGTCATCTGCACGACGGATCGACACGCGCCGCGCTCGCCGCGCTCGCGCTCTTCTCCGTCGCCATGCTCGCGGGCGAGTACTCGCTCGCGTTCGGCGGTTACGTGATCGCATTCGCGGGTCTCTCGCGCGCGTCCATGGCGAGGCGCGCGATCTCCATCGCGACGTTCGGCGTGCCCGCGACCGCGATGATGATCGTGCGCGTCGCGCTCGGTTTCGGAAACGCAGGCTCCGGTTTCTATCGCGATCCATTCGGGCAGACGGAGGCGTTCTTCGAGGGTGCCCCGCGGAGGCTCACGCGTTTGCTGGATCGATGCGTGGCTCGCATCGGATTCCGACTGGGTGATGGACGCGAGGTGGTGGATCGTCGTCGTGTTCGTGCTCGTGATCGCGCTGCTCATCGCACTGCCAACTCGGCGCGCGCTTGCCGCGCAAGACGAAGACGCGCGACGCTCGGCGCACGCGCTCCTCGTCGGGTCGACGCTCGCGCTCGTGCCGATGGTCACCGTCCTCCCCTCGCCGCGCCTCCTCGGCGTCGCGATGATCGGCGTCGCGTTCGCGATCGCGATCGCGCTCGACCACGCGTGGTTCTCTTCGTCGGCGACGAACGACTTCGCGAGCCTCGTCGTCGTGCTGCTCGGCTTCATGCACCTCGTCCACGGCCCCGTCACGTCGTTTTTGAGCGCGCGCTTCTTCCACGAGACGTCGACGAACTTCACCGAGCGCACGGCGTGGCTGCGCGAACGCGTCGACAACGATCCACTCGACGCGAAGATCGCAGTCGCGCGTGCAGGTTGGCAGACGGTCCTCTTCTCGCCGTTCGCGCTCGATCCCGACGGGCGCTTGCCGAAGCGTTGGTGGGTGCTCTCGCTCGTGCCGCACGCGCTCATGCTCCGCCGCGGACCGAACTCGCTCGATCTCATCGTGCCAAAGGGACGAGGATATTTTCCGACGGGCCCAGATGATCTCTTCCGCAGCACGGATCTGCCGCTCCACGCCGGCGACGAGATTCACGTCCCGGGGATGCGCGCCAAGGTGATCGAAGACGGCCAGAACGGTCCGGGTCGCGTCCATTTCGAGTTCGAACAGAAGCTCGAGAGCATCGTGTGGATCGCAGACGGCAAGGACGAATGGAAAGACGTCCCGCCGCCGCAGATCGGCTTCGGAATGCCGCTCGATCCGTGAGCTATCCCGCGACGCGATCGCGGACCCACATCGCCGGCTTCTCGATGAGGATGTGCATCACGTACGCGAGCGCGACGGACATCGCGAGGAGCATCGCGAGCGAGGCCAGCCACACGATCACGAGCGAAGTGTCCGCCGCGATCATTTTGCGCAGCGATCCGCACGACGATGTGATCGCAGATCGGAATGTGAACGAGGTACACGCCGTACCCGAGCGTGGCGATGCGCCGAAAAATCGGCGCGCTCAAGAAGCGGTGCACGACGCCGTGACCGTGGAGGAGCAAGACCAAAAAACCCATCCACATGAGCGTCGTCAGCGTGCCCCACGCGAAGACGTGGAAGAAATTCAAATTCTTCGGCAGAAACGTCCAGGGACGAAGCAGCATCCACAAGCACGTGAGCGACGGCATCGCGAGCATCGCGCGGTGAAACGGCGTCTCGAGCCATTTGCCGATCGGAACGCGAAAGCGATCGTGCACGATCGCCAAGATGATTCCCGTGATGAGCGTGTCGAAGCGCGTGTACGTGCGGAAGTAGAGCGCGCCGTAGAGCTCGACGTCGATCCATGGTCCGTCGTGACGGAAATACATCACGAGCCGCACGACGAGCGCCGCGGCCCAGATGACGCCGAGGAGCCCGAGCTGCATGCGGTTCGATCGAAGGCGCGAGAGCAAGAAGAACAACAGCGGCACGACGAGATAGAACTGCTCCTCGAGCGCGAGCGACCAACCCCAGAACATGATCACGTCGAACCGTCCGAGGCGCGTGAAGTTCGTGAGGTAGACGTACTCCTTCCAGAGGTTGTGCTTGCTGATCGGCCGAGAGCGTGTAGATGAACGCGAGCGCCGTGAGCACGACGTAATACGAGGGAAACGTGCGGAAGATGCGGCGCAGGTAGAAGCGGCGAATCGGATGCTTCTGCTTGTCTCGGTTCTCGAGCGAGCGGATGCAGGATCGAGCCGATGAGGAAGCCGCTCAGGATGAAGAAGAGGTCCATCCCGAAGAAAATCGCGAGCGAGCTACCGACCCAATCCCGATCGAGGCGGATCGATTGCTCGAGCGCGAAGATCGACGTGACGTGGAACTGGACCACGCTGATGATCGCGAAGACGCGCAGCCCGTGAAGCGGCGGGTAGCGGTTGTCGAGAAGATCGAGCGCGAAGAATCGCCGCAGCAAGCGGCGACGACCTTACTTCACTTCTGGCGGCGACGTGCCGCGAGAAGAGCGATCGCGAGCGCGAACCAACCATCGGCCGCGCCGCCGCTCGCGTTGCATCCACCGCCGCCGCTCTGATCGCCGTTTGCGCCACCGCCGCTCGTTCCACCGCCGCTCGTTCCGCCGTCGCCGCTCGCGGATTGCGGGCTCTCGTCCATCACGTAGATCGCGGGATCGTTCGTCCCTTCGATGACGAACGGCGTCTCGGGCCAATCGATCCCCTTCGGGATCGCGTCGACCTTCGCGGCCGGCCACTTCGTCGCCGTCATCTGCCACGCGGAGAGCGACGTCGGGTTGATGACGTGACGGCGCACCGCGGCGTCGATCACCCAAACGTCGGGCGAGCCATCGTCGGAGATGACGACGGTCGGCGTCGCGGGAAGATCGGCGCCATTCGGGATCGCTTGCACGGATGCGAGAGGCTCGTGCGCGACGTCGAGCAGCGCGTCGAATTTCCACGCCTTCATCGCCGCGGGATCGACGACGTGGCGCTTGATGCCCGACGGAATCGCGGGCGGCGCGCACTTGAACGTCTTCGGTGCGTTCGTGAGCGCTTGGAGCGAGCTGTCCTGCGCGTCTTCGCCGTACGCATAGACGGTGTGCTGCATGCCGTCGCGAAGGCCCATCGGCATCGTGACGTCGTAGCCGTGGTTGCACGAGCCGAGCGACGAGCACAAATCGGATCGATACGCATTCGCCGTGGTCTTCAACGTGCCGGAGCCGGCCTTGCCCGTGGGCGCGTCGAACGTGAGCGTCACCGCGACCGCGGCCGCCGGCGAATCGGGATCGTGCGACCATCCGGTGATGTCCGTGCACGACGCGCCATCGAGGTAGCCCTTCGGCGCGGCGTTCGGCGGTTGGATGTTGTCGAAGCGGATCGAGGTGAACGTCATCCCCTCGTACGAGACGTAGACCGACGATCCGTTGATCGTGACGGTCGACGTGAACGAGTGTGCGTACGGAGTCGACGAGCTGCAGCCGGGCTCTTCGTAGAACTCGGCTTCTTTGTTCGGCGTGATCCACTTCACGAACAAGATGATGTGATCGGCGGGATAGTTGAGCGCGTCGCCCGGTTGCAGATTGGTTGCTTGAATCGCGTGCGACACGCTGTTGTCGGCGGGCGCGAATTGGCTCGTCACGCGACCCGGCGCGGGGAGGCCCCACGCCCACGAAACGAACCCGGAGCAGTCGCTTCGATAGGGATCCCACTGCGCGTTGTTCTCGCGGTTGCACGTGGACGAGCACGCCGTGTCGTAGTCGTGCGCGTGGTTCGCGCTCTGACAGTAGAGGAGCTTCGCGTTGACCCACTGCTGCGCGCGCGAGATGACGTCGGTCGTCGTGATGTCGGACGACGAGGACGCGACGGGCTCGCTCGATTGCGTCGGCGCGTCGTTCGACGAGCACGCGGTGACGGAGAGCGCGAGCGCGCAACCGAGGACGAGACGCGAGTGCATGCGCGCGGGCTATGCCGGAAGTGTGCCGGCGGGATCTTGCGAAAAAATGGGTGGATCGTCGGGGACCAGTCGCGAGGGGGCGCGAGGGGGTCGCGAGATTGGGGGAAGAGTGGCACCCCTGGCGCCGTGCTCGGCGGCATGCTCGGACGTGCTCGCCTCCGCGATGCGTGCATTATACAAGCGTCGGCTGCGCGCGTCCTTGTGCGTGCCGCTGCGCGCGGCGCGTCCCCTCCGGCGTTCGCTTCGCGAACGCGAGGGGACGGGGTCTTCATTGGGTGTCGCGAAGACGTTACGGGCTGATCTCGTCGAGCGCGATCTCCGCGCGGCCGTCGAGCGGATTCGCGCGGCGCTCAAATGAGCGCCGCGCAGATGATGTCGAGCGCCGCGTTGATGTCGCGCTCAACGAGCTCGGACGTGATTCGAAGAACGCGAACGTCGTAGAGCCGCGAGAGCTCGCGATCGCGATGCGCATCGCGCTCGCGTTGCTCCGCGTGAATGCCGCCGTCGATTTCGATGACGAGCTTGTAAGAAGCAACGAAGAAGTCCGCGATGAACGGATGAAGCGGATGTTGTCGACGAACGCGAACGCCGAGCTGCTTGCCGCAAACGCGCCGCCAGAGAAGCTGTTCGCTTCGTGTCGGAGCTTTGCGCATCTCACGCGCGCGTTGAGTGATTGAGAAGAGCGAAGGGCTGTTGTGGTCGTGCATGCTCTTCCCAAGCGAAAGATTCATGACAGCGACCGCGTTCTCCATTGCGCCGCTGGCAGGAATCTTTCGCGCTCTCGCATGCACGACCACAACTGCCCGAAGTGTTCGAGCAACCAAACCTGCGACGAGCCACTATCCCCCGCTACCAACCCCAACACGCGCAGGCTCGAAACTTCTCCGCCTCACGCGTCTCGCGCGTGAAGTTTCGAGCCGAGCATGTTGGCGGGGGGAGAACTCAATTCACATTCGGATTAACCACGACCGTATTAATGGGCTGCACGAAGCCCCCGCCGGATACGCGTAACTCACGTACTGCGAATACTTCGAAGCGTTCTCCGTCCCCCACCCCCACACCGTAAGCCCGAACGGAACGGTGCTCGTGATCGTGTGACGACCGTTGTCGCAGTTGTTGACCTTCGCGAAGTTGCCGGTCTGCAAATCGATGCGCGTGAATTGATAGTTGCCGCCGGTGCCCACGGCCTGCCAATTCGTGAGGTTGCCGGCGCAGTCGAGGTTCACGTCGGCGAATCCGTTCGCGCCCTTCGTGCGAACGATGACGAGGTTCGTCTCGGGATACGTCGGGTCGGTGAAGAAGACGTACGACGCGAGATACTGCTGCGGCGGTAGCACGTTCACGAACTCGGGATCGCCGCGGTCCGGCGGGTTCACGACCGACGCGCCCGTCATGTGCGCGGACATGTAGAACGGGTGGCCATCGTCTTGGCTCTTCACGGCGAATGGACCGGTGGCTTTGAACTCCGCCACTTGTCCGCGATTGACCGCCGCCGGCGCGCCCGATGGCGCGCTCGGATCGTACGTGAGCTGCGTGCCGTCGACTGCGCCGACGATGCGCCACGGAACCACTTCGTCGGGACCCGTTCCGCGATTGCGATAGCGCACGCCGACGTACTCGTGACCGAGCGCCGAGACCGGGAAGAGCTGTTGGTGCGCGGAGTCGCATGCGGAGTCCGTGACGTCGATGTTGAGACACGTCGCGCCGCCCCACACGCCGATGGGTTTGTTCGCGAGGATCGCGCTGCCGGTGAGCTCGGCATCCTGTGTAATCTGCAAGTATTGTCCGTGGCTCAGGTTGTACGTCGTCGGCGTGTGCGCCGCCGCGGCTTGCACGCCCGTTCCGCCTGCGATCGCGGCGACGGCGTTGATCGTCACTTGCGTGCCGTCTTCTTGTGCGAGGATCTCGATGAATGGTTGCGCGGACGGAACCGTTTGGTCCTTTCGATACGCGTTCACCGCGATGTAGTTCACGTCCCACGCGCTCGTCGGAACGAGGAGCGTCGCGCTCGTCGCCGCGCTCTGTCCGCCGCCGTACGGGAAGATGTCGTACGCGACGACGGGATGGTCCGACGTGATGTGAAACGCGTTGCCGAGCGCGGTGCCGTGGATCGCGCCGTCTTGCGAGGTGACGCCGGGCGTGACGCCTGTTGGGCAATCGAAGTCGAAGAACGGATCGATGTTCGTGCCGAATCGATTCAAGAAGACGATCGCAACGCCGCCCGCGGGCAGTTGGTTGTTCGGCAGCGGCGTGTACGTGATCGACGTGCCGCTGCCCGTCGGGATGCGCGCGATCTGAGCGATGTTCAGCGTGGTGCCGCCCCAGTCCGCGGTGAGCGTGACGGGTGCGTTCCACGTGTTCGCGACGAACGCGGCGAAGCACGCACCGGCGCCCTCGGCGATGATGTCCGGATCGATCGCGTAGTAGTCGCAACCGAGGCTGCTCTTGTTCGCCTTCGCGGCGTCGCACGCGGCGACGCACGTCGAGCCGCCGCAACCTTGGTCGGCCGCGCACGTCGTGACGACGTTGTCGTTGCAGTCGAGGACGTCGTGCAAGTCGGCGGAGCAGTGGAGATTGCATCCACCGTCGCCCCCAGAACCGTCGCCGAAGTTGAACACGACGTCGCCGCTCGCGTCACCGCCATCGGGGTTGAAATCCGGCGGGTGCGTGCCGCAACCGCCGAACGAGAGCGTCACCGCAACGGCAACGACGGGACCGCAAGCCAAGACTGCGTGGCGCATGTCACCCTCCGATGGGCAAATTCTACCCGACCCACGATGGCCGCGCGTGTCGATTTCCATCGAACACGCGGGCTTTCGTAGGGTCAGACGAACGCCTGCCACTCGGTCGGCGTCGCCTTCGTGTCGAGATGCAGCCCCACGCCAATCGGCGGGAGCCACTTGGGCTTCGCCGGGCGGCGGAGGAGCTTCATCTCGGCCTCGTCGGGCGTGCGGTCGCGCTTGCGATTGTTGCAAGGGCGGCAGCACGTCACGATGTTCTCCCAATCCGTGCGACCGCCACGCGCGCGCGGCGTCACGTGGTCGTACGTGAGCTCGCTCGCGCGAAGCACTTCGGCGCAGTACTGACACGCGAAGCCGTCACGGCGGAAGACGTTCGCGCGGCAGAAACGCACCGTGGTCTTGTGCGGCACGTGCGCGCGGTGCATGCGCACCACGGCCGGCGCGCGCAGCGCGACCGACGGCGAGCGAATGAGCTCGTCGTACTCGGCCACGACTTCCACCTTGCCGAGGAAGCTGAGGACGATGGCGCGCTGCCAGGAAATGACCTTGTGCGGCGCCATCCAGGGGAGGAGCAAAAGCGTGTGCATGATGAGCGAGACTGTCGCTGCGGATGGAGTCGAACCATCTGAGCAGGCTTATGAGACCCGCTTCCCTGCCGCGGAGCGCAGCGCTCCTTTTTGTTGGTTTCCCCATGGACGTACGAACGCACGGAGTTTGACCGCCCATTTCGTTCGCGCGACACTTTCGGGCATGCGCTTCCTCATCTTGGCCATCGCGCTGACGCTCACGGCCTGCGTCGGCGACTCGAACCCGACACCGGATGGCGGCAGCGATGCGACGACGAACGATGCGTGCGTCGCGATCTCGAGTCAGCCCGGCGTCGACTGCTTCAACGGCAATCGCTGCACACCCGAGACGCAGACGTGCTGCGTCGGCCTCACCGGAAGCGGCATCATCGGATCGTGCAGCGACGCAGGAACGTGCGGCCTCGCGACGCAGCCGTACTTCGAGACGTGGACGTGCGACAAGAGCTTCGATTGCCCCGCGCAAGCGCCGAAGTGCTGCGCCGGGCAGCAAGCGACACAGACGCTCTTCGGCGGATTGAACAGCGGCGGTTGCCCGCTGCAGCTGCACGTCTCCGTCGACGCGGGCGCCGACGATGGCGGCAGCGACGGCGGTCCACCGATTTTTACCATCGCGTTGTGTCAGGCGAGCTGCCCGAGCATCCAACTCTGCGCGACACCGGCCGAGTGCGGCGCGAGCTTGCGATGCGTGCCCGTCGAGTTCCAGCAGTCGAGCTTCTCGAAGACGTTCGGCGTCTGTTTGCCGTAGCGCCGCGCGTCACTCGCTCATCATGTCGTTCAAAGCTCATGCAGCTCGCGAGAGCGCGAACCATTTCGTCCTGCCGAAGACGCACGCGATGAAGGTCGATGCGCACGCGTTCTTCTCCGAAGAGCTCTTCACGGCCTCGGAGGAAAACATGTGGCGTCAGCTCGCGCGCGCCGCGTCGTACGAAGGCGTCGTCGGTGCTTACGCGATGCCGGACGCGCACGTGGGCTTCGGCGTTCCCGTCGGCATGGTCGTCGTCACGGACGAAACGATCATCCAAGCCGGATCCGGCTACGACATTTCGTGCGGCGTCATCGCGATGCGCGCGCCGGGTCTCGACGCGGAGAAGGTCGCGTCGTGGGAGGCGCGCGAGAAGTGGGTGAATGCGGTGGACGAGCGCGTCGCGACCGGCGTCGGCTCGCGTCGCCCGCCGAAGATGAAGAAGATGCAACCGCGCGACGTGGAGCGCGTGCTTCGTTACGGCGCGAAGGCGATCGGCGTTCGCGCCGACGTGTGCGAGCGCCAACTCATCGCGATCCCCGAGGACACGGATCTCGACGCAGTCGCGCGCGCGCGCGAGAAAGTTCTCCCGCAGCTCGGCTCCGTCGGCGGCGGCAACCACTTCATCGAGATGCAAGTCGACCGCGACTCGGGCGAGGTGTGGATCATGGTGCACTGCGGCTCGCGCGGTTACGGCTGGCAGACCGCGAACCATTTCTTCTTCGAAGGCGCGCGAGCGCGGGGCCTCCCGCGGAGCAAACGCGAAGAATCATTTCTCTACGCGAGCGAGCCGCTCGGCAAACAGTACTGGGCGCACCACAACAGCGCCGCGAACTTCGCCGTCGCCAATCGTCACATGATCGCGCAGGGCGTGAGCGACGCGACCGAAGAGATCTTTGGCGCGCCCGCCGAGGTGTATTTCGAGATCTCGCACAACCTCGTTCAAGAGGAGACGATCACGCTCCCCGATGGAACGACGAAGCGCGGCTTCGTGCATCGCAAAGGCGCGACGCGCGCGTTCCCGGCGGGCCATCCGGATCTCGCCGGAACGAAGTGGGAGACGACGGGCCACCCGTGTCTCATTCCCGGATCGATGCTCGACGGCGCTGCGATCCTCTTTCCACTCGCGGGCGCGCAGAAGAGCGCGTTCTCCGTGAACCACGGCGCGGGACGCGTGATGGCGCGCGGCGAAGCGAAGCGTCGCCTCGAGCCGAAGCACGACGAGATCGATCGCGAGATGAAGCAGACGACGCGCGTGCTCGGTGGAGCTCCGATCCGCGGAGTCGCGGGCAACACGAAGCGCACGCCGCTCGACGAGTGCCGCCACGTCTACAAAGATCTCGACGCGGTTCTCGCCGTGCTCGAAGCCGAAGGCATCGCGCGCGTCGCGCACCGCATGTTCCCCGTCGCCAACCTCAAAGGCGCCGACTAACTACTGAGTGCAGCAGATCGTGCCTTTGTTCGCGAGGTCGACTTGCCCGGTCGTCACGTTCGTTCCGCCCGCACATATCGCGGTGGGCGTCGTGCCCGCTTCCCACGACAGGCTCGAGTAGTTCGTTGCCCCGAGGTCCGCGCACGCACCGTTCGTGGTGGAGGTACCGAGCACGCCACCGTCGCAGTTCGGCGCGCCCCACGCCGTGACGGTGCCCGCGCCACAACCCGCGTCCGCGTTCGCGAGCGTGCACGCGGTGCATGGATCGCATTGCATCACCGCGACGCCGCCGATCACCGTCGGCACCTTGAAGACGTTGTCGGGGCATCCGCCGTCGGAAACGTTCTTGTTGTAGACGCACAGCTTGAAGCCCTTGCCGATGTTGCAGAAGTCGGTCGAGCACGACGAAGGGAAGCAGAGCGACACGGGATCCGCGGTCGCTGTCTGCGTGCCCTGCTCCGTGCCGCCGGTGCACGTCGGGTTGCCCGAGCGGGCAACGGATTCGTCGTATGTCGGGTGGCCGGTGATGTTCGTGCAGAAGCTCGTCGTGCTGGTGGCTTTGTCGGTCGTGCAGGTGCCTCCGCCCGCGAGCGTCACGGTGCACGTCCACGAGCTCTGCACCTGACACCCGCTGCACGAGCACGCGCCGTTCGGGATCTGCGCGTTCGTGACTTGCGGGTACACATCGTAGAACCCCGCGTCGCTCGGGCAGTCGACGTTTCCGGTTTGCCACGCCACCGGATCCCAACCCGTCGGGATCGTCTCACCGAGACACGACGCATCGAGCGGCGTGCCCGCCTCTTCGCACGACAGCGGCGGCGGAGGTGGAGGCGTGTCGATCGCGACGTCGAGCGGCGGGCGATCGACGATGACGTCTTGCAACGACGCATCGCTGCCCTGCATCAACCCGCTCTCGTCGATGCCACAAGCGGCGAACGCCGCGCCGCCGAGCGCCGACGCAATGATCCCGAGCCACGCGACCCGTCGCGAGGAAAGTCCCACGCTCCTACGCTAGCACGACCGCCACGGAGTGACGGCGCGTTTCCGTCGTGGTAACGCGGCGTCATGCAGTTCCCGTTCAATGCATACATCTCCGGCACGGGCGGCTACGTCCCGCCGCGCGTCGTCACGAACGACGACCTTCGCGAAAAGTACGGCATCGACACGACGCACGAATGGATCCTCCAGCGCACCGGCATCGAAGAGCGACGCTACGCAGACGAAGGTGTGGGCTCCGCGGACCTCGCGCTCCCTGCGTGCAAAGAGGCGCTGAAGAACGCCGGCATCGGTCCGAAGGACATCGACATCATTTTGTTTTGCACGCTCTCGCCCGAGATTCACTTCCCGGGCAGCGGCGTTTTTCTGCAGCGCCAGCTCGGCATGCTCGACGGCGACGATCCGAAGTTCGTTCCCGCGATGGACATTCGCAACCAATGCTCGGGGTTCATCTACGGGCTCGCGACGGCATCGTCGATGGTGCGAACGGGCGCGGCGAAGCACGTGCTTCTCGTCGGCGCGGAGACGCACTCCGCCGCGCTCGATTTTTCGACGCGCGGTCGCACGGTGACGTCGCTCTTCGGCGACGGCGCGGGCGCGGTCGTCGTCAGCGCGACCGAAGAAGATCGCGGCGTACGCAACTGGACGCTCGGCGCAGATGGTCGCGGCATCGAAGCGCTTTGCTTGCGCGTCTGGGACATTCGCAAACGCCCCTACGTGAAGGTCGAGCCCGACAAGATGGGCGACGGCAGAATCCCGTCGGGCGAGCTCTGGCCGCAGATGGAAGGCAAGACGGTCTTCAAGAACGCCGTCGAGCGCATGTGCATGTCGCTCATGCAAGTGCTCTGGGAGAAGCAGCTCTCCGCCAACGACATCGACTTGTTCGCGTTCCACCAAGCGAACATGCGCATCAATCAATACGTCGCGCAGCAGCTCGGGTTGCCGGAGGAGAAGCTCCTCCACAACATTCACAAGTACGGCAACACGACCGCCGCGACGATCCCGCTCCTTCTCTGGGAGGCCGAAAAAGAGGGGCGTTTGAAGCGCGGCATGAAGGTCGCGATGGTCGCCTTCGGCGCGGGCTTCACGTGGGGCGCCGCGATTTGCGATTGGTGACGCCTACGTCACGTCCAAGTCCCACGTGTCGACCAAGATCTTCAAGAGCTCCCACTCTTGCCCGACGATCAAATCCGCCGCCGAGATGTCGTAGAGCGCGGCGTAGACGGCTTCGCGCGTTTCCTTGTCGGTGATTGCGGACGCAGCGCGGAGGAACTCTTCGCGATTCACCGGCAGCTCGCCCGCGCGATCGATGTAGGGCTGCAGAACCGCGATGCCGTCGCCGCTGTCCTTCGTGTCGCGATACGGCCCATCGTTCTTCGTGCGCGCGCCGAGGCGCACGCGCTTGGCGAACATCGCGAGCGCTTCGTGCTCCGCGTCGGACGTGTGTCCGTCGATGCGCAGCATGGCGATGAGCATGCGCGCGAGCGCGGTGAGCTCTGCGTCGCTGAAGAATTCGAGCGGTGCTTCTTCGTCGGACATGGGCGCGAGGGTACCAACAAAGCGAAACCCCGCGCTCCTTTCGGAACGCGGGGCTCGTGTGATTGACAGTCAGTGAGTCGCGTGGCGCGACTTACCAGCGGCCGCCGCCGCCACCGCCACGACCACCACCACCGCCACGACCGCCGCCGCCGCCGCGACCGCCGCCGCCTTGGCGCTCCTCGGCCTCGTTGACCTTGAGCGGACGCCCATCGAGCATCGCGCCGTTCATTTCGGCGATTGCTTTCTGAGCTGCTTCGGCCGTGCCCATGGTGACGAAGCCGAAACCGCGCGACTGCCCGGTCTCGCGATCCGTGACGACGTGAACGTCCGTGATTTCTCCGAAGGCGGAGAACGCCGTGCGAACGGTGTCTTTGGTTGCGTTGAAAGAGAGGTTACCAACGTAGAGACGATTACCCATGTCTTGTGTTCTCGATTGTTCTCACGGCTCGGAAGTGTGCCAGCGATCGGGCGGCAGTATGCGGCTTCGAGTCGCGCGATGCAAACGGGCCTGAAAATCGCTGCGATTCGCGCCAGTTTCGTCCTCTGATACCATCGGGTTCGTGGAGCCCGCTCGTACTCGCAACGATCTCGGCGCCGCGCTCGTTCGGTTCTGCGTGGCGATCGAAGAGCATCGCCGAACGCCAGACGGACGCGTGCGAACGCCCTCGCAGTTCCTCGCTCACTTCTTCGCGACCGAAGGAGGCGCGCCCAAAGACGAAGTCTTCAGGCACATGCCGAAAGAAGTCCGCGGGCCATTGCTTTCGTCGTGGGGCATCCGCGGCGCGAAGGCCGCGCTGCGCGACGACGACGAGAAGGTCGCGTCGGTCGTGTTCGACGCGCTCGCCGCGGGCGATCTCGACGCCGACGCGTTCGAAGCCGCGCTCGCACCGGACATGCTCCTCGCGTGGATTCCGCTCGCGAGCTTTTGGTCCTTCTGGCGCGCGGGCGCGATCAACAAACCCGCGCTGCTCTCCGCGTTCACGCGCGCATACGAGCTCAAGCTGCTCGACGCGCGCGCGTTCTTCGACAATTTGAAATCGCGCGGCGGCGAGCTCACGAGCACCGACGTGCTCGGCGCGTCGTTCACGAAGGACGATCTCATCGAGTGGATGCGCCGCGTTCACGCGACCGGCGATGGATCGCCGAAAGGAATTCTCGAAGCCGCCTCGTGGGAGAAGATCGTGCAGAAGGCGCCGACCGAAGCGTTGCTCGGCGCGCTCGACGCGCTCGCAGTGAAGCTCGGGCTCGCCGATGCAAACGCGACGCCCGCGTCGCTCGTCACCGCAAAATCCGACGCGAGCGCCGAAACTCCCGCCGGAGCGGAGGTCGCGATCGAAACCGCAACGTCGGAGAATGCATCCAAGACGGACCCGCCACCTCCCGAAGAAGAAGAAATCGTCCTCCAACCGACCGATCTCGCGAAAACCGGCCCCTACGCAGCGCCCGCTGCGCGCGCCGCAAAACGCGAAGACGACGACGACGACGATTCCGAAGAAACGAAGCTCTATCGGCAGCGGCCCATACAAAGACGATGAAACGAGTTTGGATTTCCAAAGCAGGCCCGCCCGAAGTTCTCGAAGTCCGCGAAGACCCCGACCCTGAGCCGAAAGAAAACGAAGTCCGCATTCGCGCGAAAGCGTGCGGGATCAACTTCGCCGATCTCATGGCGCGCGTCGGCATGTATCCAGACGCGCCGAAGATCCCGTGCGTCATCGGATACGAGGTCGCGGGCGTCATCGATCGCGTCGGAAAAAACGTGAAGACGTTCGCCGAAGGCGATCGCGTGATGGGTATCCCCTACTTCGGCGGCTACACCGACACGCTCTGCATCGCGAGCGAGCAGTGCTTCAAGCTCCCCGAAAAAATGTCCTTCGAGGAAGGCGCCGCGCTCCCCGTCGTCTACGGCACCGCGTTCAACATGATGCTCTTCTGCGGCAACCTCCGCGAAGGCTCGACGATCCTCGTTCACTCGGCTGCGGGCGGCGTCGGTCTCGCCGCGCTCGACATCGCGCGCACGCGGAAATGCACCGTCATCGGCATCGCGTCTTCGGGCAAGCACGAGTTCCTGAAAGAACGCGGATGCACGCACACGATCGGAAACGATGCCGACTACGTCGCCGAGACGCGGAAAATCGTCGGCGATCGCGGCGTCGATCTCGTGCTCGATGCGGTCGGCGGAAAATCTTGGCAGGAGGGCTTCGATCTCCTCGCGCCGTGTGGGCGCATGGTGTGCTTCGGGTTCTCCGCTGCTGCCGCTGGAAAAACACGGAGCCTCATCACCGCAGCGGTGAACTTCTTCCGCGTCCCGAAGTTCTCTCCGATGAAGCTCATGGACACGAACCGCACCGTGAGCGGAACCAACATGGCGCATCTCTTCGCGCGGCTCGATCTTCTGGCGGGCTCTTTCGAAGAGCTGATGCGGATGTACGAGCGCGGTGAAGTGCGGCCGTTCGTCGACAAGACGTTCTCGTTCGAGGACGCGCCCAAAGCGCACCATTACCTACATGACCGAAAGGCACGCGGAAAAGTCCTTTTAGTTCCTTGAGTTGGCGCACTGCGTCGATTTGAGGTTGCGCGCGTTACCTACATTGGTTACATAAGCGCACCTCAACCGACAAGGGAGCTTTCACAATGAACCGATCGATGCTGGTGCTTTTGGGTGGTTTCGTTCTCGCGGGTTGCAGCGGCTCGGACGCGGTCGACACGTCGACCGACGAGCTCGGCAAGACCAAGTACCACTACGAGCCCGGCGTCACGGATGTGACGTTCAACTCCGGCTGCGGAATCCCCGAGAAGGGCGCGGACTGCAACTACGGCTTCTCGATGACCTACGAGAAGGACTACGCGGACCTCACGACCACGGTCACGCACCACACGGACAACGCGAAGAAGACGGTCGAGATCACGATCGACACGTGGTCGTACTCACAGGTTCACTCGATGATCGCCATCGGACCGCAAGTCGACGACCTCGGGCTCCTCGGCGCGAAGGTCGGCGAGAAGTACACGGTGACGGTGCACGACCGCAAAGGTCACGACCTCTGGACGGGTAAGGTCGAGACGCTCTTCCACCTGTGATGGCGGGTTGACGGAGTGTGAACGGCGAGGGCGCGTCCGTTCAAAAACCAGCGGAAAACAGGGCGGGACCGTGTGGCATGTCCGGTGCTAAACTCGTGGACATGGGCATGGTCACACTCCGAAAAGTTCTCGTTGTCATCGCGCTCGCATCGACGCCTGCCATTGCGGGTTGCTATGTCGAGCCTGAGTATCCCGTCGAAGCCGAAGGTTGGCAGCCGCAGTATTACGACGGCTACATGGTCTATTACGACGGCGGCGGTCGACCCTTTTACTACCTGAACGGCGCCGCGGTTTGGATCCCCGAGTCTTCGCCGTACTACGCGCGATACTACGGCTACTACCACGCGAATCCGTACGCCTATAACCGGTGGCACGCCCGATATGGCGCGACCTATCGCTCATACCGCGTGGCTCCCGGCGTCCACGGCTCGTACAGCTATCACGGCGGTTATCGCCATCGGTAGCAGCCGCCCGTGATTTCGATGTGGTGAAAGGGCTACGTCGCTCAGCCGGCGTAGCCCTCTTCTCCATGTTGCGTCGTGTCGAGGCCTTCGCGCTCGTCTTGCTCGCTGACACGAAGGCCGATGGTCTTGTCGATCGTCTTGAGAATCACGAACGTCATCACGAGCGCGTAGCCGCCCGACGCCGCGCACGCGATCGCTTGCACGAAGAGTTGGTGGACGTCGCCGAAGAGCGCGCCGTTTCCGCCCGCGTCGTTGAGCGCCTTCTGCGCGAACACGCCGGTCAAGATCGCGCCGGTGAAGCCGCCGACGCCGTGCACGCCGAACGCGTCGAGCGTGTCGTCGTAACCATATTTGTATTTTGCAAGGACCGCCGCGTAGCAAACCGCGCTGGCCACCGCGCCGATCACGATCGCCGCCCACGGCGCGACGTAACCGGCTGCGGGTGTGATCGCGACGAGACCGGCGACGAGCCCCGACGCGACGCCGAGCGCGGTCGGTTTCTTCCGGTGCGCCCACTCGATCACGAGCCACCCGAGCGCGCCGCCCGCTGCGCCGAGGTGCGTCGTCATGAACGCGAGCGCCGCGAGCGCGCCCGACGTGAGCGCGCTCCCCGCGTTGAATCCGAACCAACCGAACCACAAGATGCCCGCGCCCGTCAGCGTCATCGTGAGGTTGTGCGGGAGCGGGCGCTCTTGCGGGTACTTGAGTCGCTTGCCGAGCACGATCGCGCAGACGAGCGCGGAGATCCCCGCGGTGAGGTGCACGACGGTGCCGCCGGCGAAATCGAGCGCGTGCATCTTCGCGAGCCAGCCGCCTTCCGCCCACACCCAGTGCGCGACGGGGTCGTAGACGAACGTCGACCACAAAAGGACGAACGCAACGTACGCCGAGAACTTCATGCGCTCGGCGAACGCGCCCGAGATGAGCGCCGGCGTGATCACGGCGAACATCATCTGGAATGCGACGAACGCGAGCATCGGCACGGTGTCGTGGTTTTGCGTCGCGAGGCCGCGGAGCCCCGCATAGTCGAAGTTGCCGATCAAACCGCTACGCGTCGGACCGAACGCGAGCGTGTAACCGACGAGCGCCCACTTCACGCTCAAGATCGGGATCGCCGCGACCGAGTGCATGATCGTCGACAGCACGTTCTTGCGTCGCACCATGCCGCCGTAGAAGAGCGCCAGCGCGGGCGTCATCAGGAGCACGAGTGCCGAGCTCACGAGGAGCCACGCCGTGTCGCCCGCGTCGATCTTCACGGAAGCTCGGGATAGCACCGGTCGTGTTTCGGTTTCGTTTCGTCGACTATGCTCGCGCGTGATGGGCACCACGCTCGCGGTTCGCGCGTTCTCGTTCGCCTCGACGCTCTCGCCGAAGGATCTCGTGCCGCTCCTCGAAAAAGCGGGCGGCGCGGTACGTTCGACGAAGACGCAAGTCGTTTCGGAATGCACGAACCCCGAGGGGTGGGTCACCGCGTACGATTTCGGCGCCATCGCGTTCATCGGGATCGACGACGAGCGCCGCGAGACCGTGATGAAGGCGGTGCTCGCGCGCATCGGCCCCGAGCCGCACCCGCCGATGGAAGAACAAATCCTCATCGAGCGAAGCGACACGGAGAAGCCGGGCGTCGCGTTCGATCGCGTGCTCGCGCCGAAGATCGATTGAAAGCTCGCCGAGCTCGTCGGGCTCGTCGTCGCGCAGTCCGCGGCGATGGAATATTACGAAGAAGACGTCGACCAAATCCTCGCGCGCCTGAAAGAAGTCTCCGAGAGCCTCGCGCAGACCGGAAAGCTCTCCGCGCGAACGCCCGATCTCCTCAAGTTCATCGGCAGCGGCATGTCGACGCACAACCAAGTCGTCTACACGCTCTCGCTTCTCGACACGCCGCAGCTCGCGTGGGAAGACGAAAACCTCGACCGCATCTACCTCGGGCTCCGGCAGCAATTCGAGATCGCCGATCGATTTCGCGCGCTCGATTTGAAGCTCCGCATGATTCAGGACAACTTCGAGCTGTTCGTCGAGCTCACGCAGGAGCGGCGAAATTACAGGCTCGAGCTCACCGTGGCGCTCCTCGTCGCGCTCGAAGTCGTTCTCTTCGTGTACGAGATTCTGCACCATTGATAGGCTGACGGGATGAATCCGGCGCTCGCTGTGGTCGCGCTTTCGCTGGAGCTCCTCGCGAACGGAAAACTTCCGAACGCGCCTCTCGCGGGAAGCGACGTGAAGTATTTTGGTGGTCGCGTGATCTCGAACGTGAACATCGTCGAGGTCGCGTGGGGATCGAGCGTCGACTCGAACTACCTCACGCAGCTCCAAGGTTTTTATCAGGCGATCGTGGTGAGCCCGTTCATCGATTGGATGACCGAGTACGACACGATCGGGCTTAGCGGGTACGCTGACCTCAAGCCCGGAACGAATCAACACATCGGGCGCGGGACGTTCGGCGGGAAAATCGTGATCACGCCGTCGAACCCTTCGACCACGCTCACCGACGCCGACATCCAAACCGAGCTCGCGCTCCAGCTCACGAACAAAGCGCTCCCCGCGCCGACGCTCGACAAAGACGGCAACGTCGACTCGCTCTACATGATCGATTTTCCGCCGGGTACGAGCATCACGCTCGTGAACATCCAGTCGTGCTCGAGCTTCGGCGCATACCACTTCACGATGACGTACCAAGGCATGAGCGTGCCGTACGGCGTGCACCCGGCGTGCGGATATTCCTTCAACACCGCGACGATCATCCACTCGCACGAGCTCGCCGAAGCGATCACCGACATGGAAGTCGGGCTCGTCGAGACGAACACGACGAATTTGTGTGCGCGTCCGCTCGCGTGGACGACCCTCGCGAGCACCGCGTGGGCTTCGTCCGAGACCGGCGATCTCTGCGAGGGCACGAGCGATCAAGTCGCCGGGTATTCCGTGCAGAAGATCTGGTCGAACTACGCGCAAGCGTGCGTCGCGGAGATTCCGATTTGCGACGGCGTGCTCGTCCCGCCCGGGTGCAGGCCGTGCAACGAGTTCGACGACGAAGCCGCGTGCACGAACGCGTGCGCGACGAGCGGAACGAAAGACGGGCAATGCGTGAAGTGCACGTCGAAGGACGCGAAGGCATGCACGGGCGCGACGCCCGCGTGCGACGACGCGACGTACACGTGCGTCGCGTGCGTGAAGAACGACGACTGCAAAGATCCGAAGGCTCCGATTTGCGACCAGGCGCACGTGTGCCGCGGATGCGAGAGCGACACCGAGTGCGGGCCGAAGGTTTGCGACACGTCCGACGCTGGCGCGACGAGCGGTCAATGCGTCGACTGCAACACCGCGGCGCAATGCAAAGAGGACGAGACGTGTACGAACCACGCGTGCACGCCGGAGCCGATCGTCGACGCGGGATCGGACGTGGGCGCGAGCGAGGGACCGCTCACGCCGTCGTCGGGTTGCGGGTGCGTCGTTGCGGGAGCAGAACGAACCGATTTGCGCGCGCTCGGATTTTTCGCGCTCGCGTTAGTGGCAGCAAATCGTCGACGGCGTATCCAGTGACGTCGTCGCAGTCGGCGCGGTCGGCGTGCCGCCGCACGTCGGCGTCGTCGGGTTTGGCGCGAACTCGGAGTAGTAGAACGGACCCGCGTTGAGATTCGGGTTCGTGCCGCACGTCGTCGACGTGGTCTGATTCGACCTCGCCCAAGCTGCATTGGGCGTCCGTGAAGAACTTGAGCGTGCCGTTGCACGTCGTTTGCGCCGCGCACGTTCCGCCGCATGCGCCGCACTGCGCGGTCGCGGATTTTCCGACGAGCGTCTTCGTGGGAAAACCAGCCGGACACGCTACGTCGCCTTCTTGAGCGACGCACACCGCGCCGCCGTCGCAGATCTGACCAACGCATTTGTCGGGCGGCTGACAGACGAGACCCGCCGTCGAGGCCACTTTGCTCGTGTCGGTCTTCGCGTCGAACTCGCACGCGCCGCCTTGCGCGGGCGGCGCGTTCACTTGGTAGTGCGCGTAGTAGAGTTGAATGCCGCCGTTGATGAATGCGCACGTCGCCGACGCGGTGACGGTCCCCGCTTGGACGTTGCACGTCGCCGTCGTCGACGAATCGCCGTAGCGCACGATGTTGCCGCCCTCGCAGCTCGGGGCTTGCGTCACGTTGCAACCGCACGTGCACGTGCCGTCGGCCGCGACGGGCGCAGAGACGACGGCCGCCGAATTCCAATCGTTCGGGCACTTCGCGTTGCCATCCATGAGGCGCACGGCGTGAAACCCGTCGGGGATGGTCGCGCACTTCGCCACGTCGCAGTTGTTGCTCGACGAGTCGCCGTTCGGGTTGCCGTCTCCGCTCGTTGCGCCGTCGTTCTGCGTCCCGCCGTCGCCGCCGAGGAGCGAGCTATCGGGCGCGCCACCGCACGCGGACGCGATCACGAAACCCACGAACCCCGCGCAAATACCGAAGCTACGCATCCCTCGAAGATTATCAGATAGGCTCGCTCGCGCATGCACAGGCAGATCAAAATCGTCGCGATCTTGCTGATGGTCGAAGGCGCCTTCGAAGCGCTGATGGGGATCTTCTACATCATCATGGGGCCCGTCATGATGACCTTCATGCGCTCCGCGCCGTCCACGACTGCGCCAGGCGGGCCGCCGCCGGAGATGTTCGGCGCGATTTACATCGCGATGGGCGCAGCCACGCTGCTCGCGGCGATCATCAAAGTGATCGGCGGAATTCGCAACGTGAGCTTGAAGAGCCGCACGCTCGGGTTCATCGCGCTGGGCTCGGGGATTCTCTCGTTCGCGAGCTGCTACTGCGCGCCGACGGCGCTCGCGCTCGGCGTGTACGGTCTCATCGTCTACGTGAACGAACGCAGCGCGCAGGCGTTTCAGATGGGCGACAGCGGAATGCCGAGCGATCAAATCCTCGCGCAGCTCGATGGGATGGTCCCCAACGTCTACTCAGCTCAAGGGCCGCAGTACCCACCGCAGCCGCCCTACCCGCCTCAGTAATCTCCACCGCGCCTTATCGCTTTGTCGCGTCCGCGACGCTTCTTCTCTTCGATGCGACGATTCTGGCTCGCGCGTGACGGCTTCGTTTTTTTTCGCGGCACGGGGCGCACGAGCGCGCGCGCGACGAGGCTGCGAACTTTTTCGCGCGCGTCGTCGAGGTTGCGACGCTGATCGCGCGTCAGCTGGCTCGTCACGAAAAGTTTTCCATCCGCGTCGAGGTCGTTTTTGCAGAGCGCGCGAAGCCGCGCATGCGCACCCGCGTCGAGCCCCACGATCGCCCCGAGATCCACGCGAAGCTCCACCTTGCTCGCGACTTTGTTCACGTTCTGCCCGCCCGGCCCGCTCGACCGAACTGCGCGAATCCACATGGCGGATTCGGGGATGGTGACGGGGCCGACAAACAGCGCGCTCATGGGGACCAAACTGTAGTATGCAGGCGTGCCGAAGGGATGGAGAGGTACCTCATGAAGACGATCAAACTGGTGTGCGCGCTTGCTTTCGCGGGAGTGGGTCTCGTTGGCTGTGGTGGTCCCGAGGGCACGTACACGCTCGACAAGGCCGAGACGAAGAAGGCCATGGAAGCGGACATCGCGAAGATGCCGGCCGACAAGCAGCAGTTCGCGAAGCTCGGCATGGCGATGATGGATTCGATGGATGCGACCCTCGAGCTCAAGAAGGACGGCACCACGTCGATGAAAATGACGATGGGCACCGAGAAGTCGAACGAGGAAGCCGGCACCTGGAAGAAGGACGGCGACAAGGTCGTCCTCAGCAACAAGGGCAAGGACATCAGCTGCGACAAGAGCGGCAAGAAGCTCACGTGCGTCGAGTCGCACAAGAGCGGCGACAGCACCACGATGGTGTTCACGAAGAGCTGAGGAGTCTCATCGCGCGAACAAGCCTGTTCGCGCGAGGTCTCGGCTGATGACGGGCTTCGGGTTCGAGAGGACTCGGAGCTCGTCGTCATTTAAGCGGCCGAGTACTCGACCCAAACTGTGCGGGATTCTCTCGGGGCGAGCGTGGTGAGGCGGTCGCGCGTGTTGAGGGCGTTGCCGGGGCACGTCCACGGCTCGACGCAGACGAAGTCCTTGCCTTCGAGCGTCCAGACGACCCAGTGCGTGAACTCGCCCGACGCGCTGAGCGTGATTGGGCCGAGCGTGCACGGAGCGGCGCCGTGATCGAGCAGATGGAGGTCGACTTCTGTTTTCGTGAGGTCGATCGGGCCTTCGATCGCGATTTCTTTTTTCGTGACGTTGTCGAATGCGCGCGTCGCCTTCGTCCCAACGCGCATCGCGCCCTTCTCCGATTGCTTCACGTGGAAGTACGGATGAAAGCCGCAGCCGAACGCCATCGGCTCGGAGCCCGTGTTCGTGAATGTCTGCTCGATGCGGAGCGCGTTTCCGCGGAGGATGTACGTGTATTCTGCAACGAAATCCCACGGGAAAACCCGGCGGGTTTCGTCGCTCGACGCGAGGCGCAGCGTGGCGCGCGCGTCGCCGTCGGTCTTCGTCCCCGCGACTTCCCACGCGAGGTTGCGCGCGAAGCCGTGTTGCTTGAGCGTGCCCTTTTCGTACGTGTCGTTCTCGAGCTTGCCCGGTGATGGAAACAAAACCGGGTTGCCGCCGCGGACGTTCTTTGAGGGATCGCGGAGAGTCTGCTCGTCGAGAAAAAACTGTGGCGCCCGCCGAGCGACAGGCGCGTCGCCATGCCGCCGCGCGATGGGGCGAGCACGAGCATGCTCTTCGAGTCCACGTCGCGAAGCACGAGGCTCTCGAGCGTATCTTCGCGCTTTTCGACCGTGAACGTCATCGAGACCCTCGGAGCGCAGCGTAGAGGGTCGAGGATCTTCGGGGGTTTGGGGGCGGAGCCACCATCATGATGCCACCTGTTCGAGAACGGCCATGCGTACGCTGACGCCGTACGCGACTTGATCGAGGATGACCGAGCGCGGGCCGTCGGCGACGTCGCTCGTGAGCTCGACGCCGCGGTTGATCGGGCCGGGGTGCATGACGATCGCGTCGTGCTTGGCGGCGCGGATGTTCTTCGCGTTCACGCCGAAGAAGCGGCTGTAGTCGCGCAAGCTCGGGACGTAACCGCCGGCCATGCGCTCGTGCTGCAGGCGAAGGACCATGACGACGTCTGCGCCTTCGAGCGCGGGCTCGATGCGATCGTAGACGAGCGCGCCCATCGATTCGATTCCGCGCGGGAGGAGGCTCCGCGGGCCCGCGACGCGAACCGTCGCGCCGAGCTTGCCGAGCGCGTGGAGGTTCGAACGCGCGACGCGCGAGTGGAGGATGTCGCCGACGATCGTGACGACGAGGCCGTCGATCGTCTTTTTGTGGCGCCGGATCGTTCCACAATCGAGGAGGGCTTGCGTCGGGTGCTCGTGCGTTCCGTCGCCCGCGTTGACGACGTGCGCGCGGACGTGGCGCGCGATCATCGCGGGCGAGCCGGACGAGCCGTGCCGGAGCACGATCACCGCGGGGTTCATCGCGTCGATGTTTCGCGACGTGTCGAGGAGCGTCTCGCCCTTCTTCGACGAAGAGAACGACTCGGACACGTTCACGACGTCGGCGTGGAGGCGCTTCGCGGCGATCTCGAACGACGTGCGCGTGCGCGTCGAGGGCTCCATGAAGAGATTCACGACGGTGCGGCCGCGGAGCATGTCGCGCGGAGGCGCGCCTTCGTGAACGGCGTCCGCGCGATCGATGAGCGCGACGATCGCGCTCTTGTCGAGCGACTCGATGGTGAGAAGGTGCTTCACGGCGCACCCCACTGCGGCGTGCCGTGCGAGCGCGTGACGTCGAGGCGATCGCAGAGCGCGATGCCGCCGCAAAGCGTGAGCACGGCGCGCCCGCGCATCGACTGACCGAGGAACGGGCTGTTCTTGCTCTTCGACGCGGTGTCTTCGGCGGTCACCGTCCAATCGCAATCGGGATCGATCACGACGAGATCGGCGATTGATCCTTCCGGCATCGTGCCCGCGTGGAGCTTGAAGGCGTGCGCCGGACCCCACGTGAGCCGCTCGATCGCGCGCGCCATCGGGAGGACCCCGCGCCGGACGAGCGAGAGCGCGATGGGCACGGCGGTCTCGAGGCCGATCACGCCGAACGCCGCGCAGTCGAACTCGAGGTTCTTCGCGTTCGCGGAGTGCGGCGCGTGATCGGTCGCGATCGCGTCGATCGTTCCATCCGCGAGGCCTGCGATGAGCGCGTCGACGTCGGCGCGCGTGCGGAGCGGCGGATACATCTTCGTCGATGTGTCGTAGGTCGCGCACGCTTCGTCGGTGAGCGCGAGGTGGTGCGGCGTGACCTCGCACGTCACGGGGAGCCCGCGCGCCTTCGCTTCACGCACCATCGCGACGGTGCGCGCCGTGGACGCGTGCGCGACGTGGTACCGCGCGCCGGTCATCTCGACGAGGATGAGATCGCGCGCGACGATCACTTCTTCCGCTTCGGCGGGTTGACCGGGAATTCCCGCGCGCGTCGACGTCGCGCCTTCGTTCATCGCGCCGCCGTGCGACAGCGCGTGATCTTCGGCGTGCTGCACGATGGGCAAGTCGAACGTGCGACCGTACTCGAGCGCGCGGCGCATGAGGCGCGTGTTCATCACGCATTTGCCGTCGTCCGAGAGCGCGACGACGCCCGCTTCCTTGAGCTCGCCGAAGTCGGAGAGGTGCTCGCCTTTGAGCCCGCGCGAGATCGCTCCGATGGGATGAACGTGGACGCTCCCGCCCGTCGCGGCGACCTCGCGGCTGCGCGTGAGAATGAGCATCGTGATCGCGCGGCAGTCGTTCACGGGATCGGTGTTCGGCATCGCGCAGACCGAGGTGAACCCGCCGGACGCAGCCGCGTTCGAGCCCGTCTCGATCGTCTCCTTGCCTTCTTCGCCGGGCTCGCGCAGGTGCGCGTGGAGATCGACCAACCCGGGCGCGACGATTTTTCCGCGCGCGTCGACGAGCAGCGCGCCGCCATGCACGGACGACGGCGTCGCGAGGCCTTTGCCGATGCGCGCGATTTTTCCGTCTTGGACGATGACGTCGAGCTCGTCGTCGAGCTGGTGCCGCGGATCGATGACGCGGCCTCCGCGAATGTGGAATGCGTGCATCACGTGCCTTCGGCTCCTTGCAGGTCGGGTGGCAAGTGCGACACGTCGCCGAGCAGCGTGAGCATCGCCGCGCCTTGCGGTTTGATCTCGAAGCGCGCGAGCGCGCACACGGGCTGACCGATGCGATCGCGGAAGAGACGAACGTCCATCCCGAGCAGCGCGCACACGAGGATGCGCACCGTCGCCTTGTGCGACACGACGAGCACGCGCCCTTGCGGGTGCTCGCGCCGAATGCGCTCGATGACGGGCGCGGCGCGCGACGCGACCATGAACGCCGTCTCGCCGCCCGGCGTGCCGCGGCTCGCCGTGTCTTGCGCCCAATACGCGTACGCGTCGGGGAACTTCGCCTTCACCTCGTCGTGCTTCATCCCCTCCCAATCGCCGTACGAGATCTCGCGGAGCCCTTCATCGATGATCGGTTTCTTGCTGGCGCGCTTCGCGAGTGGCGCGATCGTCTGCTGCGCGCGCGTGCTCGGCGAGCAGTAGATTGCGTCCCAATGGCTGTCGCCGTGCGCCTTCCCGAGGGCTTCGGCCATGCGCTGCCCGATTTCGCTCAGCGGAGGATCGATCGATCCACAAAATCGATTCTCGCGAGAGAAGTCGGTTTGACCGTGGCGCACCAGCCAGAGCTCGAGCATCGCTACTCTCCCTTCTGGACCTCGATGAGCGTGGAGTTCCACGTGCTCACGTAAGGCTGCTGCGTCGTCAGCTTCACCTTGATCGGCTGACAGGCGCTGAACGTCGTGGAGAGATCCTTCACCATGTCTTTTTGGTCGGGCGTGAAGTTCACGGTGAGGAAATTGAGGCCGCCCGCGTGGCCGCATGGATACGCGGTGAACTTCTTCTCCTCCGTGTTGCCGCGATAGGCCTTGAGGAGCGCGATCTTTCCGGCGGCTTTTTTTCCGTCGATGTTGATGTCGTCCATCGAGACGTAATCGACGCCCGGCGGGAGCGCCTCGGGCGTCTTCGGCGTCACGTCCATGATCTGTTGGAGCTCGCCTTTGAAGTCGCTGGTGTACTCCTGCTTGCCGGTGAGCTTCACGACGACGCGCGGGCAATGGCCTTGAAACGGCGGCGTCGTGGGGATCGCCTTCACGAGATCGCGCTTCTCGGCGGAGTAGTTCGCGTCGAGGTAGCCGCCCGTGCCGAGCTTGCCGCACGCGTAGAGCGTGACCTTCGTCGGGTCGGTCGAGCCGCGCCACACGTGGAGGAAGATCGTCTTTCCGATCGCCTTGCTCCCGTCGAGCTTTGCGTCGTCGATCGATTTGTAGTCGGCGGTGGGATCCGGAATGCTCTCCGGATCGGGCGCGGTGGATGCGTCGACGATCGTCGCGGGCGTCGCCACGGTCGTCGTCGTGATGGCTCCCGCGTCCCACGAGATCGACGTGCGGCGTCTGCTGCCTGCCGCGAACGCCATGAGCACCGCGAAGCCAAGGAGCGTCAGCGCGCTTCTTCGTTTGTCATCCATCTCTTCCCTCCGATGAGCGCCGCAGCAATCAAGACGGCGCTCGTTTGAACGACGAGGTCGACCGAATCGAAGCGGCCCAAGTCGTCATGTGTAAACTGCAACAATTCCCAACCCGCGGCGATGAATGCCGCAGCGAGCGTCCACGCGAGGCGCTGCGCTCGGCGCCCGTCGAGCCACATCGCGGAGACGAACCCGCCGAGCGCCCAGCCCCACGCTGCGTCGGCGAAGTGATCACGAAGCGCGCGCGGTGCAGCGGGCCAGAGCGCTGCGTGCGCGCCGACGATGGGCGCCCAAGAACGAAGCACGAGATAGCTCGCCGCACCCAAGGCGAGAGGCAGCGCGACGTGAACTCCGAAGACCAGGCTTCGAGGACGCCGGGCTCTGGCCACCATGACCAGCTGGCGAAGGTCCAGCAGCGGCCCGGCCGCGCAGTCTCGCTGCCGCCTGTCGACAGCCACGCTCTCACAAGATTCGATCCGTTCATGTGACTGCTGCGTCAGGCGTGCCCGGGACCGAATCACGGCCGGGAACATATCACGGCTATTTTTTGACGAGAGGCGAACGCGTCGCGAGGGCGCATAGAATCACGAGGCCAACGCCGATGCAGGTCGACGCGCGGGCTGCGCCGACGGCCGCCGCGAGGTGCGTGACGATGACGGCGCCGAGCGCGCCCGCGGAGAAGATGAGGACCCAACCGCCGGCGACGACGCGACCGAGGAGCGCGTCGGGCGTCGACGTTTGACGGAGCGACGTCGCGCCGACGGAGCGAAACGTGAGGCCGCCCGACCAAAGCATGCCGCCGAGCGTGACGCCGATGGCGCCGTGCGAGAGGCCCGCCGCGAGCATGCCGAGCGCTTGAATCGCCGTGCCCGCGACGGCCGTCGCGCCGAGCGAGACGAGACGCTGAACGCGAGACGCGGACACGGCGCCCATCACCGCGCCGACGGAAGCGAGCGCGAGCACGCCGCCGACCATCGCGCCGCTCGCGTCGAAGTCGGTCTTCAAGCGATACACGATGAGATCGATCACGGCCGCGCCGACGCCGATGCTCCCGAGCAACGCGACGCCCGTTTGGAACATCGCGAGCGCGCGCAGCACGCGGTGGCGCGCAAGGAAGAAGAGGCCGCTCCACAGATCCGCGAAACCGCCCGCGTGGCGCGCCTCGTTTTCGTGACGGAAGACGATGCGCGACAGGCTCAGCGCGGATATCGCAAACGACATCGCGTCGATGCCGAGCGCCCACGCCGGGCCGAATCGACTGCACACGGCGCCCGCGAGCGCGGAGCCGACGACGAACGTGAGCGCTTGCGTCGCTTGCAATCGCCCGTTCGCGGACGCGACGTCTTTCGCGTCGACGAGGTTCGGCACGGACGCCATGTGGGCGACCATGAACAAGTTGCTCGTCACGGCAGCGACCGCCACGACGAGGCATATGATGGCCATGCTGGCCGACCGCATCACGGTCGTGAGCGGCAGCGTCGCGTAGAGCAACATGCGCACGAGATCGCACGCCATCATGAGGCGTCGCCGGTTCACGCGATCGACGACGACGCCCGAGAACGTGGCGCCGGTGAGCTGTCCGACGCCCGTGATGGCCGTGACGGTTCCCATCGCGACGACCGATTTCGTCGCTTCGAACACGAGCAGCGGCATCGCGACGAAACCGAACGCGTCGCCGAGGTTCGACGCGGTTTGGCCCGTCCAAAACAGGCGGAAATTGCGGTCTGCCGTGAGCGCCATGCTCGACGATGAGTTAGGGTCGAGCGCGCGCGTTGTCGACGTCAGGTGCGCGCGATGCGCACGGCGGTGCCGTATGCGAGAACCTCGGTCGCGCCTTGCATGAACTCCGTTGCGTCGTAGCGCATGCCGACGATCGCGTTCGCGCCGAGCTCGCCCGCGTGACGGAGCATCTGCAAGTACGCGTCGTGGCGCGCCGCTTCGCAGACGTCGACGTACTCTTGGATGTTGCCGCCGCCGAGCGACTTGAACGCGCCGACGAGGCCTTGTCCGATCGATGCGGCGCGCACGATGATTCCGCGCACGACGCCGACGTAGTCGACGATGTGATGCCCAGCGATCTCGTTTGCAGTCGTGACGACGATGGTTTGAGTCGGCTCGACGCCGACTCGATACGGGGATGAAGGACTCATGCGTGCGACTGTAACACTGCGTTCACCGCGCGGTTGCGTGCGGCGCGCAGTTGCGGCGAGAAGGTCGCGCGCGCTCCGCATCCGCGTCACACTTGCATTCTACAACCATCTGCGTGACGCGATTCTTCGGCGCCCTCGCCTTCTCCGTCGTGTTCGCGAGCTGCGGAACGCAGCATCCGCAGCGCAGCATGCTCGGGTTCGCGTCGCCCGCGTCCGCGGCGCCGGCGCACGAGGCGCGACGCGTGCCGCGCGCCGCGGCGATCGTGCTCGTCACGCTCGACGGCGCCCGCTGGCAAGACGTCTTCGACGCGAAGCTCATGCCGAACCTCCATCGATGGATGACGCTCGAAGGCGCAGCGATTGGCGCGCCCAACCACGGCGAGATCTGGTCGTCGGGCCCGAACTACGTCTCGATGCCCGGCTACACGGAGATCCTGACGGGTCGAACGAGCGCGTGTCAGACGAACGAATGCGCGCAGACGACGGCTTCGACGCTCGTCGACGAAATCGAGGACAGCGTCGTCGTCTCGTCATGGGAGCGCATCGCGCTCGTCGCGACGCGCGATCCGTTGCACACGGCGATGAGCACGGGACGCATCGGAGGAGGACGCCGCGACGCGTTCGACGCAGCCGCGCTCGAGCGCGGAGAGAAATCGCACGCGTGGCCGGGCATCGACGACTATCGTCCCGACGCGCTCACGATGCCCATCGCATTGCGTCTCTTCGAGTCGCGGACGCCCACGTTCACGTTCGTCGGGCTCGGTGACTCCGACGAGCATGCCCATCACGGCGAGCGCGAGCGGTATCGAGAGTCGCTGCGCGCGGCGGATCGCTTTCTCGCCGAGCTCGAAGCGCGCATCGCGCCGAGCACGGTGGTGTTCGTGACGGCCGATCATGGACGCGCGGAGAACTTCCGCGATCACGGCGGTGGAAACGTGGAGTCGGGTCGTGTGTGGCTCGTCGCGCACGGCGACGCGATCACCGCGCGCGGCATGCTCGACACGGCGAATCACCGGCTCGCGGACATCGCGCCGACGGTTCGCTGCCTGCTCGATTTGCCGCGCGACCACGCGCGAACGGCGGGCATGCCGATTCGCGAGCTCTGCGAAGAATGACTCAGCTCGCGATGATGTCTCGCAGCAGGGCTCGTGCGTGCTCGCCAAGCTCGACGAGCTCGACGCCGATGCCGTGCGTGGCGGTCCATCGAACCTGCCCGCGAAGCGCGACCGACGCACGCGCATGCGGATTCAGATGCACGACGATCTCGTCGCCGCATGTCGGCTGCAACGTCGCGAGCGCGATGAACATGCCGTGAAGCGACAGGTCGCGCATTTCACCCACGACGTCTCCCTGCGACATGACGACGACCACGAACTCGTCGACGAGAGCCCGCTCGCATTTGCGTCGTTCGTGGGGCATTTCGTATGACTATCCCTGTTAGGATAGCAGGTCAAGGCTGTCCGAGGCGCATCAGCACCTCTTGCGTTTGCGTGCACTCATCGGCGAAGCGCATCGCGGCGCCGCCTTTGCAGATCATCTTCTGAAATGCGACGAGGTTCGTCCGCGCTTCGGCCTTGCGCACCGGCTTCACCGACGCGAGCACCATCCCGAGATTGAAGAACGCGATCGCCTCGCCGCGGTCGTTGCACGCGCCGCAAACGTCTTTCGCTTCTTGGTAGCGCGCGACTGCCTCCGGCATCGCCTTCTTCTCTTCTGCGATCGCGCCCGCGAGCGTCGCGAGGACGAAGTGCGCATGCGGCGACGGAGACCACGCGAGTCCCTCACGGACGACCGCAAGCGCTTGATCCGCGTATCCGAGCCGCCGATACAAATCCGCGAGCGCCGTGTACGCGACGTCGCTCGAAGAAGGCGCGGCACGAATCGCGAGCGTGTAATGCACGAGCGCCTCCTGTTCGTCTTGGAGGCGCTCGTCCGTGGTCGCGAGATCGAAGTGCGCGTCGGCGTCGTTGGGATCGAGCCGCACGGCGGTCTCGAGCGCGACGCGCGCGCTGCGCCACGCGCCATCGCGCACGAGCGCATGACCCGCGAGCGCGTGGTAGCTCGCCCACGTGGGCGCGAGCGACGCAGCCGATGTCGCGGCGCTGGCTGCGTCTTTCCACCGTTCTTTCTTCACGAGCGCGCGCGCGAGCTTGAAGAAGATGCGCGGGTTCGATGGATCGAGCTTCGTAGCGCGCGAGAGGCGATCGATCGCCTCGTCGAGGTTCGTGCTCATCATCGTGTCCGCGCTGTTCGCGAGATTGATCGCATCGACGCTTCCGCACGTGCCCAGCGCGACGACGAACGCAAACCCGAACATCGCGCCATGATAACGTCACGGCATGCGCGCGACCACACTGCTCCTCGTCGTCCTCGCCGCGTGCGGCGGCGAGCAGCACGGGACGACGACCGCCGTGGCCATCGCGACCGCGACTCCGAGCGCGCCCGCGAGCGCATGCGCGGATTCGCCGGCGATGGAGGCGTATCAACCGAAGCCCGCGTGGTCGGGCCGCGCGGCGAGCATCCCGGATCCGCCGATGCTTCCCATCATCCCGCGACGCATCGGCGAGGCTTACACGGTCTACGGCGCGGTGCGCGCGCTCGCGGCGATCGACGCACACGAGACGCTCGCTCGCGACATCGCGATCGTCGGGTACATCGTCGACACGAACTTCTCGCGTGCTCCGAAGTGCGCGCTCCATCACACGGGCCGCGCGGATCCGCCCGGTTGCGTCACCGAGATCCCGACGTTCACGATCGCCGACGACAAAGCCGCGGGCGCCGACGCGAAGCGCATTCGCGTGATGGGATTCGCGTCGAACTTTCCGAACGTCTTCGAAGCCCTCTTGAAAGAGCGTGCGCACGACGCGCAGCCTTACTTGGACGAGCTCTGGGCGACGGAGCTGCCGCGCCCGCTTCCATCCGTGTCGGCGAAAGTGAAAGTCACGGGTCGCTACGGTGCGCTCTTCGCGCGCGCGTCGACGGGCGTCGTCGCCGATCCGCGAAATGGAATCCTCACGGTGAATCGCGTCGAGTACCTCGAGCCCGCGATTGCGCCCGCGAGCTTCCCGCAGCTCGGCACGGGCAAATGATCAGCCTTTGCGCGATGACGTGGCCGTCGTCATCTCTTGCGTGCGCGACAGAGGGTCGTTCTTGCGCCGGTCCGGTGTGGCCCGCCGAGCGCATCGTGCGATCGTGTTTGTCCTTCTCGAAGAGCCCAGCGACGAGCGGCGCTGCCGCGCGCCGCACGCGCGTCATGAAGCGCGGCTCGACGATGCCCGCGGCGAAGTGACCGTTCGCGTAGGTGAACACGTCCTCGAGCACGACGAGGCCTTCGCGCGCTTCTTGGACCGCCGTGATGTGCGTGACCTTGCGCGAACCGTCGGGGAGCTGCGCGTGTTGCACGACGAGATCGATCGCCGACGCGATTTGTTTTTGGATCGCCCAGAGCGGAAACGGTAGACCGCGCGAGAGCACCATCATGCCGAGGCGCGTGACCGCGTCGGTCGGCGAGCTCGCGTGGAGCACGGCGAAGCCGCCGTCGTGTCCGCTGCTCATCGCGCTCAAGAGATCGAACGCTTCTTCGCCGCGCACCTCGCCCAAGATGATTCGCGTCGGACGCATGCGGAGGCTGTTTTTCAGCAGATCCGCGAGCTTGATCGCGCCCGCGCCTTCGATGTTCGGCGGCCTGCACTCGAGCCGCACCACGTTCGGCTGCGACAGAACGAGCTCGGACGTGTCCTCGATGACGACGATGCGCTCGTGCTCCGGAATGTCTTTGCTCAAGATGCCGAGGAGCGTCGTCTTGCCCGAGCCCGTCCCGCCCGAGAAGAGAATGTTGAGACGCGCGGCGACGCATGCGCGGAGAAACTCCGCCATCTGTTTGGTGAGCGTGCGACGCGCGACGAGATCCTCGAGCCGCCCGATGCCCTGCGACTGGCGGCGAATCGTGATGATGGGTCCGTCGACCGCGATTGGACGAACCGCGACGTTGACGCGCGAGCCGTCGGGCAAACGAAAATCGACGAACGGTTGCAGCGACGTGACCGCGCGACCCGTCATGCCGAGGAGCGCTTCGACGGCGCCATCGAGCTGCGACTGCGATTGGAACACGGGCCGCAGCGCGGTCATCTTTCCGTCGCGCTCGACGAAGAGCCGCGTGACTCCGTTGATCATGATCTCCGAGACGTTCGGATCGACGAGCAGCGCGCGAATCGGCCTCAGCGCGGGGAAATCGAAGTAGTTCATCGTCATCATGACTTGGCCTGATTGAGCTTGGCCGCGACCGAGCGCGCCATTCCGCGCGGCGCCAAACGCAGCGACGCGATGCGCATCTTGTTCTTGAACCCGACGACCGCGAGCGCATCTCCGCGCATCATCGCTTGATAGCCGTCGAGCGCGACCTCGTGTGCGGTCATCACGCCGGACGCGAAGAGCGACGACTTGTCGTTGCCGGCGACCTCGGCGAACTCCGTCGCGGTCGCGCCTGGACAGCTCACCGTCGCGGTGACGCCCGTGTTCGCGAGCTCGACCGAGAGCGCCTCGGTGAACGAATTCACGAGCGCCTTCGACGCGTAATAAATCGCCATGAACGGCCCGGGGACGAATCCCGCGGTCGATCCGATGTTGAGAATGCGACCGCTCTTTCGCGCGATCATGTCGGGCACGAGCAAACGCGTCAGCGTGACGAGCACGACGACGTTCACTTGGAGCATCTCGATCTGACGCGCGAGATCGATCTCGGCGAACGCGCCCGTCGCGCCGAACCCCGCGTTGTTGACGAGGAACTCGATGTCGATCTTCTTCTCGCGCAGCGCGGTAGCGACGCGCTCGGATGCGCCGGGCGCCGCGAGATCCTCCGCGACGACGTGCGCCTTCACGTTCGAGTGCTTCGCTTCGATTTCGCGCGCGAGCGCCTCGAGCTTGTCGCGCCGCCGGGCGACGAGGACCACGTCGTGCCCGTCCGCGGCGAAGAGCCACGCGTACTCCTTCCCGAGCCCCGCCGACGCACCCGTGATCAATGCGGTTTTGTTCATCGTCCGAAGCGTATGAAAAAAATCATCGGGCCGTGTCGATTTCGGTCGGGGCCGTTCGACGTGATATCGAAGGAGGTACGGCGATGCGATTCATGATGATGGTGAAAGCCAGCAAACGGTCCGAACAAGGGGTGATGCCGGAGCCCGCGCTTCTCGAGGCGATGGGGAAGTTCAACGAGGAGCTGTCGAAGGCAGGCGTGCTGCTCGATCTCAACGGCTTGCAGGCGTCGTCGAAGGGCGCACGCGTTCGGTTCTCGGGCCAAAAGCGCGACGTGATCGACGGGCCGTTCGCCGAGACGAAGGAGCTCATCGCCGGTTACTGGCTGATTCAGTGCAAGTCGAAGGAAGAAGCGATCGAGTGGGCGAAGCGCTGCCCGAATCCGATGGGTCCGAACGAAGAGAGCGAAATCGAAATTCGCCAAGTGTTCGAGATGTCGGATTTCGAGCCCGCGGCCAAGAACCCGTGACCGCCGATGCCCGCCGAACGATCGAAGCGATTTTTCGGCTCGAGTCCGCGAAGGTGATCGCCGGCGTCGCGCGCCTCACGCGCGACGTCGGCCTCGCCGAAGAGCTCGCGCAAGACGCGCTCGTCGCCGCGCTCGAGCAGTGGCCCGTGAGCGGCGTCCCGGACAAGCCCGGTGCGTGGCTCATGACCGCCGCGAAGAACCGCGCGCTCGACGTGCATCGCCGCAACAAAATGCTCGATCGAAAGCACGCGCAGATGAAACACGATCAGCACGACGAAGAGCCGCGCGACGCGGACGACACGAGCGACGATCTCTTGCGTCTCGTCTTCACCGCGTGTCACCCCGTGCTCTCGCTCGAGGCGCGCGTCGCGCTGACGCTGCGCCTGCTCGGCGGGCTCGAGGTCGCGGAGATCGCACGCGCGTTCGTCACGACGGAGGATGCGATCGCGCAACGCATCGTGCGCGCCAAGAAGACGCTCGCGGAGCAAAACGTTCCGTTCGAGGTTCCGACGGGCGGCGAGCGCGACGCGCGCCTCGCGTCGGTGCTCGAGGTTCTCTATTTGATCTTCAACGAAGGCTACGCCGCGACCGCGGGCGACGACTGGATGCGGCCCGCGCTGTGCGAGGACGCGATGCGACTCGGGCGCATCGTCGCGTCGATCTCGCCGAACGAGCCGGAGGTGCACGGGCTCGTCGCGCTGATGGAGCTCCACGCGTCGCGCACCGCCGCGCGCACCGGGCCGAACGGCGAGCCCATTTTGCTTCTCGATCAAAATCGCGCGCGATGGGATCGCGTGCTCGTGCGTCGCGGGCTCGCCGCGCTTGATCGCGCCGTGGAGCTCGGTGGCGCGCGTGGACCGTACGCGCTGCAAGCCGCGATCGCCGCGTGTCACGCGCGCGCGAACATCGCGTCGCAAACGGATTGGGCGCGCATCGCGTCGCTCTACGAGGAGCTGTCGCGCGTCGCGCCGTCGCCGATCGTGACGCTCAATCGCGCGGTGGCGGTGTCGATGGCCGAAGGGCCCGCCGCGGGACTCGTCATCGTCGACGCGCTCGCCTCCGAGCCCGCGCTCGCGCGCTATCATCTCTTGCCGACGGTGCGCGGTGACCTGTTGCAGAAGCTTGGTCGTCTCCGCGAAGCGCGCGCCGAGCTCGAGCGCGCGGCGTCGCTCACGAAGAACGAACGCGAACGCGGCGTGCTCCTCGCGCGCGCCGCGCAGTGCGTGCAATGATCGCTTCGATCAAACCGCGGCGAGGATCTCGCGCGGGTCGGCGTGGTCGCCCGCGAACTGCGAGCGGTGCATCATCACGAGGCGCGCCGGTGGGCGCGTCACCATCACGCCGCCGAGCTGAGTGAGATCGCCAAAGAGCCCAGTGATGCGATGGCCGCTCTCGCGCGCGTCCTGATACGCGCGAATGCTCCCCGCGTTGACGAACGTGCGGAGGTAACCGCGGCGCATCTCCGCCGCGCGATACGACTCACGGTCGGGATCCGTGACGACGCTGCACCCTTCGCGCGGGAGCTTCTTGTCGGTGAAAAATCGCTTCGCCTGCTCGATGCTCCCATTGCCGACGAACACGAGCGTCGCGCCGCGCGCGACCACCTCGGGCACGATGGCGACGATCTCCGCGACAGCGCGATGACAAAAGAGACACCCGAAGTGTCGCAGGAACGTTGTGACGACCGTGCCCGCTGCCCAAAATTCGCGCAAGCGCGCGGCGCGCCCTTCGAGCGTGAAGACCGTCGCCGCGGCGATGCTCGCCACCATACGATCGCGTAGGGCGACGTCCGCAACTTGGGTCATCGCTCGTGACTACGCGCTCGAAGGAGCAGCGGTTCCATCAAACTCGTGTAGCGTCGGACCATGCCCGTTCAATTCGGTGGCCCCATCGGACCATTTCTCGACAAGGTGCAGCAGCGGCAGGTCCCCGTCGAGGTCTTCGGGACGGTCGACTTCATGTCGACTCAGCCGCCGAGCCAGCAGCTCGATCAGCACGTGCAGACGCAATTGCTCCAAGCGATTCGCAGCGTCGTCGATCACAAGATGGCAACGGGCGAGCTGACGTTTCGTCGCCTCGGCACGGGCAACATCGGCGCGGTGATGCCCGAGATCATCGCCGCGTCGGGGCTCGAGCAGCAGGGCATTCGCATCGGCAATCTCACGATGCAATTCGGAATCGACGGTCATCGCCCCGCGGGGCCTCCACAGGTGGAGGTCGATGCGCGATTCAACGTCGGCGGTTTGAACATCAACGCGAGCAGCGACAAGGGGCTCGACACGAAGGGCTTGCAGAATCAGCTCGCGGACAAAGCGAAGTCGAACATCGCGTGGTACGCGATCGGCTGCGGCATCTTGCTCGTCGTCGGTCTCGGCATCGCGGGGCTCGGGATCTACATTTGGTACGGCGCGAAAGCGGGCATGTCGGCAGGCGGGAGCTCCTCGCGTTCGGCAGGCGGAACGACCGTCTCGCGATGGGATGGCAAGGCCCCATTTTCCTGCGGTGGAAACGATGCGATCACGATCACCGGCGTCAAAGCGAACCTCTCCTCGACGGCGATCAGCGCGGGCGGAAACTGCGCGCTCACGCTCGTCGGCTGCGACATCACGGCGCCCGTCGCGATCGACGCGGTCGGGAACGCCGCCGTCACGGTGACCGGCGGCAGCTTGAACGGATCGACGAACGCGGTGAAGGCGAGCGGCAACGCGGTCGTGAACATCGCGGGCACGACCGTCACCGGAAAAACTCAAGCGAGCGGCAGCGCGAAAATCAACGGTCCCTGATCGAGCCGAATCAGCCGAACCCGATCAGCCCGCGCTCGACGCAGTCGAGGATGATGCGCATCGCATCCGCGCGCGGCATCCCCGCGAGGTCGATCAAGTCTTCGATCGTCGTGAGACCATCGACGCGCGACAAGAGGAACCCAGCGCGGTGATCGAGGTCCGCGCTCATCAGCGGATGGAGCGGAACCAGCAGCGAGACGATTCGATCGAGCGGGGCGAGCTCTTTGGCGAGTCGTCCCTCGAGGATCGTTCGGCACTCTTGGACGAAGAGTCGCGCCGCAGCGTGCTCGGGATTGCGTTCGAGAAACCGATCGCCGAGATCGACCGCGCGTGCATAGTCGCGCGCGCCGAATGCTCTGCGCATGAGCGCGTAGACCTCGTCCCATACCTCGTGAACGGGTTGTAGACCGCTCGCCTCCTCGATCGCTTCATCGTCGAGCGAAAAAGGATCGCGAGGCTTAATCACAGTCATGCATTTTGGGCCTCGATGGCTCGAGCCGTCAACTCGGAACAATGATCCGACGCCGGCAATTTGGCGTACAAGTGCCACATGTCGTCAAAGAAGATTCCGAGCGACGCGAGCGCGATCGTCACGGGCGCGGGTAGTGGGTTTGGGCGAGCGATCGCGATCGAGCTCGGGAAACGCGGGGCGCACGTCATCGCATCCGACGTTGACGTCGCGACCGCCGAGGAGACCGCCGCTCTCGTGAAGGACGCAGGCGGACACGCCGAAGCGCTCCGCGCCGATGTGCGCAAAGAAGGCGACGTGAAATCGCTCGTCGACCGCGCCATCGATCGATTCGGCCGCATCGACGTGCTCGTCAACAACGCGGGCGTTGCGGTCGTCGGGCCGGTGGGCGACGTCTCGCTCGACGATTGGCGCTTCGAGATCGAAGTGAACTTGCTCGGCGTCATTTACGGATGTCACTACGCCGTGCCGGAGATGAAGCGCGCAGGCCGCGGATGGATTCTCAACGTGGCCTCGGCCGCGGGTCTCCTCTCCGCGCCGATGATGGGTCCGTACAACGTGACGAAGGCGGGCGTCGTCGCGCTGAGCGAGACGATGCGCGGCGAGCTCGACGACACCAACGTGAACGTGTCCGTCCTCTGCCCGACTTTCTTCCGCACGAACATCCACAAGTCGCAGCGCAGCCCGGATCAGCTTCGCGCGTCGTCGGCGAAGCTCGTCGAGAACGCGAAGTGGTCGGCCGAGGATGTCGCGCGCGTCGCGCTCCGCGGTCTCGAACGCGGCACGCTCTACGTCATCCCGCAGGTGGACGGCAAAGTGATGTGGCGCGCGAAGCGTTTGATGGGCGCGGGGTTCTACGCGATCGCCGGCAAAGTCGCGCGACGCACCATCGCGGGCAAGTGAGTCACTCGATGATGTCCATCTCGCCGACGAAGGTCGACGTCGGGTCATAGGACGGAACGATCGCGTCCGTGCCTCCATCAGGGGCCGCCGGCGTCACGGTCGGCGTGAGGACGATCGGCGTCGCGCTTCCGTCGACTGCGCCGCTGCAACCGCCGAGCACGACGGCCGTCGCGAGGACGCGCGCGCACATCTTCGCGCCCGCGCCAATGCGCGCGACCTCCGCGATGGGATCCGCGGAGCGCGTCAGATCGTGAACGCGCGTGTCGCAGATGTCGCAGTGCGCGCCGCGCACGCGCGACGGGTCCGGACACGGTTTGACGAGCACGAGCCGACGTGTGGGCACGACAAAGCAGACTCGCGAGGCGCCGCGCGCCTTGGGTTCGTCACTGGAAGTTTTGTACTGCCCAGTCCTGCTGCGAGCCCACGGTGCTGAATCCGCACGCGACCTCGGTGAAGTAGTCGGCGCTCATGTTGAGGTAGTGGCCGCACTCGGAGCCGTAGTTGCCATAGAAGTCGCACGTCTTCGTGCTCTGGCAATTGATGATCGTTTGCGTGAGCTGAGGACCATTGCACGCCGCGCAGCCCGCGCAGTTCGATTGGTTCTTCTCGTTCCACATCGCGTCGAGGCACGCGACGACTTCGCTCGGCGAATTGCCATAACCCAAGCATTCGTCTTGGCCGTTGCCATTGCACGTTGGGTACTTGTTGTTGATCCACGCGTCGTGTGCGCTGTTTGCTTTTTGATCGTATGTCGCTTGCTGGTCTACGCACGTGTCGATCGCGGAGGTCTCCCAGAGCTTGTACGCTTTGTGATTCTCCGTCGCGCGAAGCTTGTTGATCTCGTTCACGCATGCGGTTCGCGCCGCGCCGAATCCGTCGCTCGAGTCCGCTTGGATTTGACCACCGGCGTCTTGCGTCGCGCCCGCGTCTTGCGTGGTGCTCGAGTCTTGCGTGGTGGACGAGCCATCTTGCTTCGTGCTGCCGTCTTTCGACGTCGGGCTCCCGTCGTTCGCCGCGGTCGCGCCGTCATCGCCTGACGATGCGTCTTCGTCGATCGCTGCGTCGGTGTCGTTGTTCCAACCCGCACCGCCGCTGCAAGCGGCAGCGCTCGCGCTGAAGAGAATCGCGGCGAGGAACGAACCACGAACGAAGGAGTCGCTTCTCATGAGTCCGTTCCTAACACTTGGTTAAACGAAATCGACGAGGTTCGTTCTGGGTTCAGATCTGCAGTGAAGCGCAATTGCGCGCGAGTGGATTAATGCAAATGACGCCGACCGCGCCCCAGCGGGACCGTGATATTCACGCTGCATGAGACGGAGACTCGTGGCCTTTGCCATCGCGCTTACGGGTTGCGATGGCTGCTCAAAAGAAAACGCAGCAGCCGATGCGGCCACCGCGAGCTCGTCGTCGGCGACGTCCGTGAAGCTCTCGCCGTCGAGCAGCGCGGCGAGCACGAGCGCGAACGCGAATGCTCCGAAGACGCCGGCGAGCCCGCCTGTCGGTGCTTGCGTGCTCGAAGGCGATCCCACCGCGGTGGGCACGCTCGTCCGCGCGGACTCGGGTGTGTCGTTCGGGCTCGCGACAAAGGCGCTCGGATGGTCGACGAAAGAAGGCGCGGCATCGGTCGCGACGTACGGCGATGATGGCGTCGTTACGAAAGCAGACGTCGCGAATCCTTCGACGGACCTCGAGGCGAAAGCGCCGAAGGGCACCGTGCGCGTCGTGAAGCGCGTCGTGCCGATCGAGCTCAAGGGCGGCAAGGTGCGCGTCGCGATCGATTACGTCGACCAAGACGCAACCGCGAAGCATCGCACGCTCCATTGCGGCCCGCCCGACGCGTGGCTCGTGAGCTTCGACGGCGCGAGCATGACCGCGGGTGACGCGACTCCCACGACGGAGACGATTGACTGCCGCACCGTGTTCACGGACAAGGTCGCCGCCGTCGAGAGCACGCTCGAGAAGAACGGCGGCGCGCTCACGGCGACGCTCGCGCTCGGCGGACTCCCGTTCGCGAAGCGCGACAAGAACGAAGCGCCGAGCGAGCGCTGGGCATTCACGATGGTCAACGCGGCGCATGGTCACGCGGGCGACGTGGTCGTCGCGCGATGGAACGGTTTGCTCGTCGTCTCGCGCAAGAGCGACAAGCCCGCGAGCGACTTCGACGCGTGGCTCGGGACCGCGGTCACCGCGCCGGTCGCGGCGCTCGGTGGAGCGAATGACAACGCCGAGATCTGGCACACGCTCGCGGGCAAACCGGATCTCTACGCGCTGCGATTCGAGATGGACGCCAAGAAGCCGGGCTCGCCGGGCACCGCGTCGCTCGGCGACGCACCCGCGGCCGACGAGCGCGGATGGCTCTCCGTCACGCGGCGCGACGTGGACACGATTGTCGCGATGACCGCCAAGACCGGCGACAAGCGCTCCGTCGATCTATTCCGTTACGACGCCGCCGGCACGCTCCTCGGTCGCACGCACGTCGGCGGAGCAGACGCGAACGTCCTCGAAGCGAAGGTCGCTCCGCTCGCTGCGAACAAAGTCCTCGTCGCGTACATCTCGCAGGACGGTTGGAAGAACACGCTGAAGACGCAAGTCGCCACGTGCGGCGACGCAGCAACATCCGCGACGTCCGATGCCGGAGCCGCCGAGACGGATCACTAAAGCAACACAACGGATCCGCGTCACGCCATCGACGTGACCTCTTCGAACGCGCCGTAGTACGCGCGGCGGAATTCGGCGAGCGTCGCAGCGTCGGATGCGGCGCGATGCGTCGCGACGTTGCGCACTTGCGCGAGCACTTGCAGGCGGTGCGCGAGCTTGGCGGCGCGCTCGGCGCTCGTGCAGTTGACCTTGAGGACGTTGCGCGGGCCCGACGGATGATCGACCGCGAAGAAGAGCATGATGCGGCCCCACTCGGTCATCGAGATGGGCGAGTCGAGCGATTTCAGCTTTCGCTCTTGGAGCTCGCGAAGTCCGTTCGTGACGGAGCGCAGCGGGACCTCGACCGACAGCGCCCCGACTTGAACGGGATCCGACCAGCGCTCAGCGAGCCAACGTTGGTACGCCGGCCACGATGGACCCACGACGCGATCGGTGAGCTCCCACAGCGCCGCAGGTCGCTCTTGCAGCGAACGCAAACGCGGCCCGAGCCACGCGTGGAAATAGCCTTCGAGGCATTTCATCCACAAGATGATTGGCGCCGACATGTCCGCATCGTCGGTCGTTGCATTCTGCAACATCTCCGCGGTGCGCAGGCTACGCGCGAGCGGCTCGAAGCTTCGCACCGCCGACAAGCGCGACCACGTCGGAAAAGCCGCGGCGATCGCCGCGTCGACGGAGGTCTTGCTCGCTGCCGGTCGCATCGCCTCGAGCACGCGTAGCTTCGCCGCGAGGAGCATCTCGTAGGCGGGATCGTCGTGAGGGAGACGTGCGAGCGCTTCCCCGAGCGGCGCGAGCGCGTCCTCGCTCCCCTGCGTGAGACAGCCATGAATGCGCGACGCGAGTCGGGCCGCGGCGGCGCGATCGACCGTGTGCGAAACGAAATCGATCACGCGCGCGACGGAAGAAGACGCGTTCGCCAAGAGGAGCGCCTCGGCGGCGCGCTCTTGCACGGCGGGGTCCACGTCCGAGAGCGCGCGGACGAGCGCGGGCTCCGCCGCTGGACCACCGATGCGTCCGAGCGCGACCACCGCGCGCCCGCGAACGCGCGGTGCGTCGTCCGTTGCGAGGTGTACGAGCGGCTCGATCGGCACGCCGCCGAACGTGAGGCCCGCGACGCGCGCGGCCGCTGCGCGAACGCGCGCATCGGGCGAGGCGAAGAGCTTCTTCAATCGTTCTTGTGCGCGCGCGAGCGACGGCGGCGCGGAGTGCGGCTCCGTGGACGCGCGTGACGCGAAGAGCGAACGCTCCATCGCGCGGCTCACGGCGTCCATCGCGTTGGCGTCGTCTTCGCGATTCCACAGGAACACGAGATCCGCGAAGCGCGCGGGCGCGCCCATGTCGCCGAGCGCGACGAACGCAGCGACGCGAAGATCGGCGCGGTCGGTCTCGCGGCGCGCGAGCTCGACGAGCTCCGTCACGAGCTCCGTCGCGCCGAAGTTTCCCGCGACGTATGCGGCGCGTCTTCTCACCGTCGCATCCGCGTCGCGCAGCGCCTTCGTCACGAGCTCCTCGGCGCGTGCGCGCGTTTGCGACGGGAGATCGCGCGGCCGCGCCGCGATTTGAATCGCCCACAAGAAAGCGCCACGCACGTCGGGCGACCGATCCTCCGCGAGGTGACCGAGCTTCGTGACGAGGTACGCGAGATCCGCGAACGCGCCGAGCGTTTGCGTCGCCGTCGCGCGGACCGCGGGCTCCTTCGACGTGTCGATGAGCTCGACGAGCGCATCGCGCTCCCACGGCTCGTTGGCTTCGATGGATCCCGCCGCGCGCGCACGCACGGCGATCGGCAGCTCGTCGCTCTTCGCGAGGCGCAAGAAGAAGCGCGTGACCTCGGGCGCGCGCACCTCCGCCACGATTTGAATCACGCCTTCGGCGTCGTCCGCGAGGAGCACCTCGGCTTGCTCGAGCACCGCCTGCACGGGAAGCGTTCGCAGTCGGCGTGCGAGCGACGCGCGCGCCGCGCGATCCGTCTCGGTGAGCGCGGTGAGAATGCGCTCGCCCGCGTCGCGCCGTAGCTCGCTCTCGAGCACGCGAAGCATCGTGCTCGCGGCCATGCGGAGCTCGGGATTGTCGCTTCGCACGAGCATGCTCGCTTGGTGCGTCACGCGCTCGCACCCGATCTCGGCGAGGTAGCGAACGGCCGCGATGATGATCTCGCGTGACGGTTTCGCCGCGAGGACTTCGAGCGCGGCTGCCTCGCCGACGTTCGATCGGATCTCCGTCAGCGCGCCGAGCGCCGCGATCGACTCGCTCGCGACGAGCGGCACGAGCCGCGCCGCCGCGCTCTCCGCGCCCATTCTTCCGAGCGCCGCGATCGCCGCAATGCGACGCGCGCGGCTCTCGTGATCCAAAAATCGCGCGAGCGTCTCCTCGAGCGCGGGAAACGCGAGCCCGCCCGCCGCGCCGATCGCCGCGCACACGACGCTTTCGTCTTCGTCCGAGAGACGACTGTGCACGTACGGCATGAGCCACGCGTTTTGAAACGCGCGCCCCATTGCGCCGAGGAGCCGCGCGCGCTCGGCGGGCGCGTCGATCTCGCGCGTCGTACCGAGCAAGTCGAACGCGGCGCGCTCCGCGACCTCCCACGACGCGCCGTACGCGCGCCCCGCGATCGCGCCGAGCGCGCGACACGCCTCCGCCCGCGCGCCCGACGTCGCCGCTTCGTGCGCGAGCACGACGAGCTTCGCGCGCGCGGCGTCGGCGTCGATGCGCCCGGCTGCGAGCTCCGCTTCGAGCGCGTGGTCATGGATCATCGCCCCATCCTACCGAAGTCGATTCTGGGTATGTTGATGACCAACATGTCGCCGTATCCGCCGCAGAGAGGTTTCGCGCCGCCGCCTCAAAAGAAGGGCATGAGCGGCTGCATGATCGCGCTGATCGTCGTCGGCGTGGTCGGGCTCGTCACCGCGCTCGTCGTCGGCGGCGGCATGTACCTCTTCGCGACGAGCTCCGTCGGCAAGACGGCGATCAAGCTCGTGAACGAAGCGCCCAAGCTCGCAGAGAAAGGCATGAACGCGCCCGGGATGGCGGAGCTTCGCGCGCTCGGATGCGAGCAGGCGCTCGCGCTCGACATGCAAGACGTCGGCGATTTGATGAGCGACATCATCGACGCCGGTGGTGGCAAAGGAATGCCCGATGGCCTTTTGATCACGTGTCAGGTGCGCGCCGGCTCGCACACGCCGACGTGCGACGACGTCGCGTCGACTTACGTTCGCGCCGTGACGACGGCGAGCAAGGACTTCATGGTCACCGTCCAAGAGCAAGGCAACAGCAAGTCACGGTGCGACGCGAGCTACGACACATCCGGCGCGCCGATCACTTCGCTCCCGACGCGCTAGCGCTTCGACAAATATCTAAGCGTCGCCGATTCCGGCTTCGATAGTCCGTTCACCGTCTCGCCGCGTCCGGCTTGGTGCCATTGCGAACGAAAGCTGCCATCGCTCCAATCGGCCAAGATGGCCGGATGGATGTAGCTCGTCGCGCAAACGGCGGGCGTATTGCCGAGATCGGATGAAACCGTCTTGATGACGTCTTTCGACACCTTCTTTCTCGCTACATCGGTATCGGGATCGAGCTGCTCCGAGAGGCGATGCGCTGCCTTCCAAGTCGCGGCCCACGTACGAAAATCCTTGGCGGTGACCTTCTCGCCGCGCTTGGTGATCGCATCGAGATATTCGTTGATGTGATGAGATTTCACGTCGTGATCGGCGCCGGTCTCATCCTCGTAGCGAAAGAGATCCTGTTTCTTGCTCGTACCGCCGACTTTTCCGGATGCGATGATGAGCGCGACGAGCTCGTCCTCCCAGATTCGGCGCTTCCACAATTTGCGGGACTTGCCCACGAACTCGAAGACCGCGTCGTACTTCCCTTCCGCGTTGCGTGAGCGGTCGATCACCACGTGGCCTTCCTTCATCGTCGTAAGGCCGTAGGAGTTGTTGGCTTTGGCGTACTCGTCGTTTCCGACTCGGAAGTGATAGAGGTCGATGAGCTTGACGATGAGCGCTACGACTTTGTCTTTCGGCATACCGCGCAGTCGCAAATCGGATGCGACCTTCTTTCGTATGGTGGGCAGCATCTTCGCAAAGCCCGTCATGCTGTCGAACTTCTCCTCCGCGCGCGCCTTGGTCCAGTCGACGTGATAGCGATATTGACGACGCCCCTTCGCATCGACGCCGGTCGCTTGAAGGTCGGCCTTCGGATCGGGCGAGATCCAAACGTTCACCCACGCAGGCGGCAACACGAGCTTGTTGCATCGCTCGATGACCTTCTCGCTCGTAATCCGTTTGCCGCGCGAATCGAAGTAGTCCCAGCTGAGACGCTTGCCGGAGCCACGCTTCTTTCGTGTGATGCCCTTTTTCTCCATGCTCTTACCGCGACGAAGATACACTCGCGACACATGATGATGGCAGCGAAGATGTTCTCGAGGTTGGCGGCGCTCGGCATGCTCACCGCGTGCTCGACCTCGCCCGTTGGGCAGAACGATGCATCGACCGACGCCGCGACCGACGCCGCGCAGGAGGCAGCCGTCGTGACGTGCACGACGCCCGGCGCGACGTGTCCGGGCGGTGGGTCATGCTTCTTCGCCGTCGGCGATTGTTCGGCGACCACGGGCGTGTGCTCGGACGACTCGGCTTGCGCGAGTGCGGGCACCGAATCCGTGTGCGGCTGCGACGGGACCCAACCGGTGGTCCCCAAGTGCGGTCCTGGTAACTACGCGCTCGCGAAAGCTGCGCACTTCGGCCCCTGCGCCACCGACGCAGGAACCGATTGAGCTCCGTGATTCATTCGAGCATCGCGACGAGACGTTTCGGCGCCGTCATTTTGTAGCTCTCGCGCACGATCGTGGCGACGGTCTTCCAATTCGGTTTGCCGATGTCGAGCCTCACGCCGATCCATCCGCGCGGGCCGACGTACGGCGGAACGAAGTAGCGCTTCGGATCGGACTCCACCATGTCCGCTTGATCGCCCGGAGGGGCTTTGCACCAAATCGCGATGCGTCCGTCGCCGTGGTGGTTGTCGAGAAACATCACGAACGTTTTCTCGTGCACGGCGAACGCGGGGCGCCCGTGGTTGATCAACTTGGTCGCGCTCGGCAGAGCGAGCGCGATGCGTTCGATCTGCGCGAGCAGCGGTTTGCCAGCTTTCGATGTCGGCATGATGGGATGCATCGCCGGTATGGTGTCATAAGATGATGCTGATCCTCGCACCCTTGCTCAGCTTGCTCGTCACGCTGATCGCGGCGTGGTGCGTGACGGGCTCGCGCGTGCGCCGTCGGGTCGGCGTGGCGCTCGGGATCACGGCGATGCTTCCGCCTTGGCTGCTTCCCTCGCACCCGGCGGTGTTGCGAGCCATTTGCTCCGCGGTCGTGTTCACCAACGTGATGCGCGTCGCCGATCTCGCGCAGGTCGAGTGGCCGTTTCAGCGACGCGTGCTCCACGCGATCTCGATCGTCGACTCGCGCCGTCTCGTTCGTCGCGCACCGCGGTTCGAGGGGCTGGCCGCGCTCGCGCTCCTTGGGTGGGCGGCGCTGACCGCGGTTGCCCTCGAGATCGTCGCGCACGCCTCGCACGCGACAGGCATCGTTCACTGGCTCGTTCGGTGGCTCGCCGGCATCGTCGCGATCTACGCCGTCGTTGCGGGCCTCTATCGTTTCTTGTTCGTGCAATACAGCGCGCTCGGCTTCGGCACACCGCCGCTCCACATCACGCCGGCGCGCTCGCGCACGGTGCAAGAGCTTTGGGGCGAGCGTTGGGCGCGCCCCGTCAGCGAGTGGCTCGCGGCGACGTTCTTTCGACCTTGGGCGCGCCGCAGGCGTCCGCTCGTCGGCGTGTTCTTGGCGTTCGTCGTGAGCGCATCGTTTCACGCGTACGCCATTTGGGTGGGCCTCGGGTTCTTCGCGGGTCTGACGATGACGGCGTGGACGTTCGCGTACTTCGTCGCGCAAGCGATCGTCATGTTGGCCGAGCAAGCCCTCGGCGTGCGCGAGTGGCCGAAGGCGGCAGGCCACGTGTGGACCGTCACGTGGATGATCGCGCTCGCACCGATGTTCGTGGAGCCGATACTTCGCCTCCTCGGCTAGTGTTTCCTGATGGGAAGCGTTTCGTGGAAGGCCACGACTGCGTTCGACTCGGACATCCACGTCGCCCTGCGACGTGCGCAAGAGGAGACGTTCGCGCGCGGCGAGTACGGCTTCACGTACAAGATGACGCGCCTCTATCGAAGCATCGGCAAGAATCCGCCGCCTCTGCCTCTCGAGAAGAAAGCGAGCTCGATTCGACGAAGCGCGAGAGCTCGCGGCCGAGGACGGCACGTGCAGCGTGCTCGACGTCTACGAGCTCGGACCGAAGCCCGCACCCGGCGTCGCCGCGCCACTGACGATTGCCGCGAGCGCACCGACGATGAAAGACATCGAGGAGGCACTACCCGTTCTCTACGAACGCATCGGACGCGGGGAGGCGGGCTACTTGGTTTGCCACGAGGACGGCACACCCGTGAGCATCTGCTTCATCGGGATGTCGTTCGACTGAGCGCCAGTCCACGTGGCTAGGGCGCGTAGATTGCCATCAGCGCCGCCCAAGGCGTGCCTGCGTCAGTCGCGGCGGTGACGGCGTACGGGCCGGCCGCCGTGGCGATTCCGTCTTCCACCGCGACACCGCGGTACGTCGAGCGAACGTCGAAGGCGATGTCCGGCGTGACGTGGACGCTGTCGTCGGCCAAGAATCCGAACACGAGCGAGGACGGCAACGTGACCTGTCGCGAGCCGCTCGACGCGTTTGCCGCCGAGCCGGTCACGCCGATGCCCGTCGAGAATCCGCTGATGCCGGAGTACTCGAGGAGGTAGATCGTCATCAGCCCTACCGGCGCAGGTCCCGTCACGGTCACCTTGATGTCGGGCGAGCCACCCGCCACGTCGTTCGCGCTGAAGATGTAGTGACGTATGCCCGTGTCGACCGGTCCGACATCGAGGTGAAACGAATCGCCTTGCGTGTCGCTCACGGCCGCCGTGCCGAACGACTGCGACGAGTCGAAGCGCACGCACACGATGATCGTGTCGTGCGCGTTCATCGGCGACGTGAACGCGAGTGATGCGCTCGCCACCGCGCCGAAGTCGTTCGCGTTCTGTTGCACGAACTTCGGCGCGCTCGCCGCGGCATCGCCGCTGTCGCTGCCGAGTGCAGCATCAGGCGCGCGCAGATCGTCGAGGTTCGTCAGGAGAGAGCAGGAGCACGTCACGCCCATCGCGATGAGCCACCGCATGACAACATCGTACAGGCAAGTGCACCGCGCGAAACGAGGGAATGGTGTCCGTCGCTCAACTCTCCATCTCGGCGCCGAGCACACGACCGCGCTCGTCGAGCCTCACGGCGACGACGTATTGCGTCGCCTTGACGTCGATCGTGTAGTCGAACGTCGCTTTTCCCGCGCGAGGATCGAGCTCGGCGCGTTTCAAGAACATGCGCGAGAGAAAGTAGTCGATGTCGATCGAGCGTTTGGGTTTGGCGAAGATCTTCTTGATGACCGCATCGCTCAGCTCCTCCAAGTGGTGAGTCATGTAGAGGGCCATGGCGGAGTCGTCGCCGTCGAACGTTCGACGCAGGTAGGTGCGAGCTAGCGCGTCCAGATCGGCGAGTCGTGCAGCGAAGGTGGGTGATTGTTTCTTCACTTCGTCGACGGGAACGAAAACACCGCGCCCTCACGCACGCCCGCGCTGGGCCACCTCTGCGTGATGGTCTTCCTCTTCGTGTAAAAGCGCACCGCATCGGGACCATACGCGTGCAAATCCCCAAAGAGCGATCGCTTCCACCCACCAAACGAGTGATACGCAACGGGCACAGGGAGCGGCACGTTGACGCCGACCATGCCGACCAGAATGTGGTCGCTGAAGTATCGCGCGGCCTCGCCGTCGCGCGTGAAGATGCACGTGCCGTTGCCGTACTCGTGATCGTTGATGAGCTTCATCGCTTCTTCGAGCGTCCTCACGCGCACCACGCCGAGCACCGGCCCAAAGATTTCCTTTGTACGTGACCATGTCGGGCTTCACGTGATCGAAGAGGCACGCGCCGAGGAAGTATCCATTCTCGTGACCGGGGACCTTCACGTTGCGGCCGTCGACGACGAGCTTCGCGCCTTCTTTGATTCCCTGCTCGATGTAGCCCTTCACCTTCTCGAAGTGCGGCTTCGTCACGAGCGGGCCCATGTCGTTCTTTGCGTCGGTGCCGGGGCCGATGCGCATCTTTTCGATTTGCGCTTTGAGGCCCGCGATCACCGCGTCGGCCGTTGCGTCTCCGACTGCGACGACGATCGGGATCGCCATGCAGCGCTCGCCGCATGAACCGTACGCCGCGCCCATGAGCGCGCTGACGGCGTTGTCGATGTCGGCATCCGGCATCACGACGGCATGGTTCTTCGCGCCGCCGAGCGCTTGCACGCGCTTGCCCGCCGCGCAGCCGCGCGAATAGATGTATTCTGCAATTGGCGTCGAGCCAACGAAGCTGAGCGCCTGCACGCGGCGATCGTCGAGGAGCGCGTCGACGGCTTCTTTGTCGCCGTTCACGACGTTGAGCACGCCCGGCGGAAGCCCCGCTTCGAACGCGAGCTGCGAGACGAGCATCGCGCTCGACGGATCGCGCTCCGACGGTTTGAGCACGAACGTGTTGCCGCACGCGACCGCCATCGGCCACATCCAGAGCGGGACCATCGCGGGGAAATTGAACGGCGTGATGCCCGCCGTCACGCCGAGCGGCTGGAGCTCGCTCCACGAGTCGATGCCGGGACCGACGTTGCGCGAGTGCTCGCCCTTCAAGAGCTCCGTCACGTACGACGCGTACTCGACGTTCTCGATGCCGCGCTGCACTTCGCCCATCGCGTCGCCCGCGACCTTGCCGTGCTCGGCGGTGAGCAGCGCCGCGATGCGCTCGGCGTTCGCTTCGAGGAGCGTCTTCAGCTTGCTCATCACGCGCGCGCGCTTCAGCGGCGGCGTCGCGCGCCAAGCGGGATACGCCTTCTCCGCGGACCCCACGGCCATACGCACCGTCTCCGTGTCCGCAAGCAGCACGCGCTTCTCGGCAACCCCAAGCGCCGGATTGAAAACATCCTGCGACCGCGCCTGTGTCTCGACGCTCTTGCCATCAATCCAGTGACCAACAATGGGTAACATCAATGACTCCTAAAGAAATGGACAGGGAGCGATGGAGTTTGGGAGATGGTTTTGCAGGTTAATCACTAAAACCATCTCCCCTCCTCCCTTTCTCCCTGTTAATTCTTCTTCGGTTTCTCGCGTTTCACAGCGGTTGGGGTGGCGAGCTCGTTGCGGATCTTCTGTGCGCCCCAGTAATCGCCAAAGGGCGGGCGGTTCACGTACTTGCCCCAACCTTTTTCGGTCTTCAGTTGGTCGTTTTCCCAGAGCACGCGGCCGCGGCTCATCGTGAGGGCGGCGTTGCCGAGGACGGTCATGCCTTCGTAGATGTTGAAGTCGATGTTCTGGTGATGCGTCTTCGCCGAGATGGTCCGCGACTTCTGCGGATCCCACACGACGATGTCCGCGTCGGCGCCTACTGCGATGACGCCCTTCTTCGGATGAACGTTGAAGATGCGCGCCGCGTTGGTCGACGTGACCGCGACGAACTCGCTCGGCGTGAGACGCCCCGTGCGCACGCCGTGATGCCAGAGGACGCCCATGCGATCCTCGACGCCGTTCGTGCCGTTCGGGATTTTCGGAAGTCTTCCAATCCCGCTTGTTTTTGCGGAGTGCAGAAGCAGCAGTGATCGGTCGCCGTCGTTTGCAGAATGCCCGCTTGGAGACCGCGCCACAAAGCGGCTTGGTGCTCCTTCGAGCGGAACGGCGGGCTCATCACGTAGTGCGCGGCCGCGTTCCAATCGGTATTGCGATAAACCGATTCGTCGATCAGGAGATGTTGCGCGAGCACCTCGGCGAAGACGCGTTGCCCTTCGAGGCGCGCGCGCGTCACCGCTTCGAGCGCATCGATGCACGACGTGTGAACGAGATAAACCGGAACGCCGAGCACCTCGGCGATGCGAATCGCGCGATTCGCCGCTTCACCTTCGACCTCCGGCGGCCGCGAGAGCGGATGACCCTCCGGACCCGTGATGCCGCGCTCGAAGATCTCTTTTTGAAGACGAAACACGAGCTCGCCGTTCTCGGCGTGCACGGTGCAGAGCGCGCCGAGCTCGCGCGCGCGCGTGAACGACGAGACGAGGACCTCGTCGTCGCACATGATGGCGTTCTTGTACGCCATGAAATGTTTGAAGCTGTTGACGCCGTGATCCTTCACGAGCGTTCCCATGTCCGCGTGGACGGTGTCGTCCCACCACGTGATCGCGACGTGGAGCGAGTAGTCGCTCGCCGACTTCTCCGCCCAGCCGCGCCACTTCTTGTACGCGTCGAGGATTCGCTCTTTCGGATCGGGAATGACGAAGTCGATGATCGTCGTCGTGCCGCCCGCTGCCGCCGCGCTCGTCCCGGTGAAGAAATCCTCCGACGCGACCGTGCCCATGAAGGGCAATTGCATGTGCGTGTGCGGATCGATTCCGCCCGGGATCACGTACGCGCCGCCCGCGTCGATCACCCGCGCGCCTGCGAGCGCGTCGATATTCGCGCCGACCGCGGAGATCGTCTCGCCGGAAACGAGAACATCCGCGCGCGACTCACCCGTTGCGTTGACGACCGTGCCACCCTTGATGAGGATCGTGTTGCTCATTGTTTCGTGATCTCCCCGTAAGCGTCGGGACGACGATCACGGTAGAACTGCCACGTCTTTCGCACTTCGTCGATGAGGCCGAAGTCGATGTCGCAGACGAGGAGCTCGTCCTTGTCGTCGCTCGCGTCCTTTAGGATTTGCCCGCGCGGATCGACGAAGTAGCTCGTGCCGTAGAACTTCCCGATGTTCCACGGCGCTTCGGTGCCGACGCGGTTCGAGCACGCCATGAAGTAACCGTTCGCCGCCGCGTGCGCGGGTTGCTCGAGCTTCCAGAGATATTTGCTCAGGCCCTCGACGGTCGCCGACGGATTGAACACGATCTCCGCGCCATTCAAGCCGAGGCAGCGCGCGCCTTCGGGGAAGTGGCGGTCGTAACAAATGTAGACGCCGACTTTCGCATAACGCGTTTGGAAAACTGGATATCCGCCGTTACCGGGCTTGAAATAGAACTTCTCGAAGAAGCCCGGACGCACTTGCGGGATGTGCTGCTTGCGATACTTGCCGAGGTATTTCCCGTCGGCGTCGATCACCATCGCGGTGTTGTAGAAGACGCCGGCCATCTCGCGCTCGTAGACCGGAACGACCATCACCATCTCGTACTTCTTCGCGTACGCGCTCATGAGCTCGGTCATCGGACCGGGGACGGATTCGGCGGCGTCGTACCAGCGCGTGTCTTGCGAGGGGCAGAAATACGGGCCGTTGAAGATCTCCTGGAGGCCGAGGATCTTCACGCCTTGCTTGCCCGCGCTCTCGATGAACGGGATGTGTTTGTCGAGCATCGCCTTTTGGATTTCGGCGACGGGCTTGGTTTCGTCGTTGAGCGGATTGCTGCATTGAATCAATCCGCATTTGACCACTTTGCTCATCAGTGGGCTCCTTTTTTGGGCCTAAGCGCTTTGCCTTGTTCGACGTGCTCGTTCCATGTCGCCGGTTTGAAACCGTTGGGCACTTCGACCATCGAAATGCAGTCCGCGACGGGACAAACGATTTGCAGAGGTTGCATCCGACGCACTCGCTCTCGTCGACGACGGGCACGCGCGTCTTGCCGTTCGGATCGGGATGAATGCATTGGTGCGCGCCGTCGTGGCACGCCGTCACGCACAAGTGACACCCGATGCATTTCTGCGGATCGATCTTCGCGATCGTCTCGTAGTTGAGATCGAGATTGCCCCACTCGGAGAACGAGGGAACGGCCTTGCCGATCATGTCATCGAGCTTTTCGAATTTGTGCGAGCGCATGTACTCGCTCAAGCCTTCGATCATGTCGTCCACGATGCGATAACCGCGCAGCATCACCTCGGTGCAGACTTGGACTGAGCTCGATCCGAGGAGAAGGAACTCGACGGCGTCGCGCCAGTTCGAGATGCCGCCGATGCCGCTGATGGGCAATCCGAAGCGCTCGTCGCGCGCGAGGGCGCCGACCATGTGGAGCGCGATGGGCTTCACCGCGGCGCCGCAATAACCGCCGTTCGTCGAGAGGTTCGACACGCGCGGCTCGAGGACGAAGCGCTCGATGTCGACGCCGATGATGCTCTTGATCGTGTTGATGAGCGACACGCCGTGCGCGCCGCCGCGCTTCGCCGCGAGCCCGTGCGGGAGAATGTCGGAGATGTTCGGCGTGAGCTTCACCAAAACGGGAATGCTCGAGAACTCGACCGCCCACGACGTGATCTCTTGATTCACCTTCGGCTCTTGTCCGACCGCCGAGCCCATGCCGCGCTCGCACATGCCGTGCGGACAACCGAAGTTGAGCTCGATGCCATCGCCGCCCGCGTCGATCGAGCGCTTGATGATGTCCTTCCACTCGTCTTTGGTCTCGACCATGAGCGAGACGACGATCGCGTGCTTCGGATACTTCTTCTTGGTGTCGTAGATTTCTTTGAAGTTGATCTCGAGCGAACGATCCGTGATGAGCTCGATGTTGTTGAAGCCCGCGCCTTGCACGCCGCGCACGTTCGTCGCGCCGAAGCGGCTCGAGACGTTTTGAATCGGTTGGCCGAGCGTCTTCCACACGGCGCCGCCCCACCCCGCGTCGAACGCGCGCTGCACTTGTCCCGCGGAGTTCGCCGGCGGAGCCGATGCGAGCCAGAACGGATTCGGCGATTTGATTCCGCCGCAGTTGGTCGACAGATCCGGCATCACTTCTTCTCCGTCAGAAACGCGTGAATCGCTTGCGCTGCGGCTTTGCCTTCGGCCGCCGCGTTGACGACTTCTTTGCCGCCGTTTTGGAAATCGCCGCCGACGAAGCAGCTCTTCTTCCCAGCGATGCTCTTCATCATCGCGTCGAGCTTCGATTGGCCGATCGCGATCAAGACGAGATCCGCGGGGATCGAGAACTCCGTTCCCGCGATCGGTTTCTTCTGCGCGTCGAGCTTCACGCACTTCACGCTCTCGACTTTTCCTTTGCCTTCGAACGCAATCGGCAGCGCTTGCCACTCCGCGCGGCAGCCTTCCGTTTCGGCGGCTTTCCACTCGTGCGCATAACCGCTCATGTGCGGCTCGGTGCCGCGATAAATCATCGTGACGCGCTCGATGCCGAGGCCGCGCGCTTCACGCACGCAGTCGAGCGCCGTGTTTCCGCCGCCGACGACGATGGCGTGTTTCATCCCTTCGACCGAGACGCGCGTCGTCTTCATGCGCTCGATCCACTCGACCGCGCCGAACACGTTTTGCAAATCAGCGCCCGGCACTTTCATCGCCGTGTCTTCGCCGAGGCCCACGCCGAAGAAGAGCGCGTCGTGTTTCTTCTCGAGATCCGCGAGCATCGCAGCGTCAACGTCGACGCTCGTTTTCACGTCGATTCCGCCGATGGAGAGGATCCACGCGATCTCTTCCACGCTGCGGTCGGCCTTCATCTTGTACGGCGCGACGCCGTTCGTGTTGAGGCCGCCGAGCTGCGCGCGCTTCTCGTAGATCGTCGTGCGATGACCGAAGCGCCGAAGCTCGTGCGCGCACGCGAGCGACGCGGGACCGCCGCCGACGAGACCGACGCTCTTGCCGGTGTCTTTGCCCGCTTCGAAGAACGTCCAGTGCGACTCGAACGCGGTGTCCGTCGAGAAGCGTTGGAGCTTGCCGATGTTGATCGGCGGCATGTGCATCGCGTTGTAGACGCAGTCACCGACGCACAAGACTTCGACCGGGCACACGCGCGCGCAGCTCATTCCGAGAATGTTCGACTCGAAGATCGTGCGGGCCGAGCCCTTCACGTTGTCGGTCGTGATCTTCCGAATGAACTGCGGAATGTCGATGTGCGTGGGGCACGCCTTCGTGCACGGCGCGTCCGTGCAAAACAAACAGCGATTGGCTTCGGCGACGGCTTGCTCGCGCGAGTATTCGCCCTTGTAATCGCCAAATACCGATTCCGATCGATCGCGCGAGAGGTCCGCCATCGTCACTCCTGCCAGTTCGGGGCGCGCCCTCGTTAAGAGGAGGCGCCGCAACGAACGAAGGACGGCGTTCTAGCCCAACTTGCGCACTTTGCCATACTGAACTGATGTCACTCCGTTCCACAAACCTGCGGGCACTTCGTCGACAGACACGACCAAAGGCTCGCCTGCTCGCTTCCGCCTGCGGCGAACGACGTTCCGCAATTTCCCGTTTGTGCGCCGAGGCAATCGTTGAACGAGACGAGATCGTTCACGCACGGCCTGTGATGCGCCGCAGTTCTGGAGCTCGGTGAGACATTGATTCGCCGTGCATGCGGCGCACGCGCCTTCGCTCACCGTCGCGTCGCTCGATGATCCGTCGCTCGACGTCGGCGCGTCCTTGCTCGCGACGTCGGTCACGCTCGCATCGTTCGGTTTCGACGCGTCCGTACCCGCGTCGTTCGTCGGATCTTGCGACGCGCTGCTGCACGCAACCATGAACATCATCACGAGGATTCGCATGCGCGATCGCTAACACGCGCATCGCGGCATCGAGCTGTCCACGCCGCGGATTTCAGAGGGTTTCAGCGTTCGAAGCAACGTTTGGCGGCGGCGGCCGATGAGTGGGTATGACCGAACCACGCATCGACGGCTCGCGCTCGACGGCAACGCAACCCGAGTGCGACGAGGAGACGCTCGTCTGCGGAGCGCAGCCGAAACCCGAGGCGCAAGTGAGTCGACCCGATCCGCTCGTGAGTCATCCCGATGAGGATTGGCACCCGCCGATGTTGTTGGAGGACAAGCCATCGCATCTCGCGCTCGTGGCGAAGAACATGAGCGCAGCCAAACCGCAGACGGGAAATCCGCCGGTCACCGAAGAAGGCGTGAAGACCAACAGCGTCGCGCACATCGGTCTGACCGCCGAGCACGACGGCGTCGAAGCGGAGCTCGCGCTTCACAAAGGCAAGAACGTGACGGTGCTCGAAGTCGGAGCACAGGCCGGCGCGCAGCAAGTCGGACCGCACGCAGCCGTTTTGCACGGACACGTCGAAACGAAAATTGCGGGCGTGGATGTGTCCCTCAGCGGCGACGCGGGGACCGTCGAATACGGGCCGGGCGTGAAGAACGTCGATGGCTCGAAGGGTCTTCACGTCGGCGGAAACGCAACGACCGTCGGCGCCGAGCTCACGGTGCACAAGCAAGGACTCGGGAGCGTGACCGTCGGCGCGAGCGGCGGCCTCGCGGCCGAAGCGTCCGTCGGGTTGAAGAAGGAAGACGGCACCACCGAAGCGTGCGGACGCGTGAGCGCGCAGTGGTTCACGGTTGGATTGTGCTTTCCAGTTTGGACCACGAGGAACTGATGAATCCGTATCGCTCAACTCCGCTCGCGCAGTCGATCACGGCTCCCCGCCGTCATCCCCGCGTTCGCCGAAAGACCTTCGGGTATGCGCTCATCGCCATCGGCGCGACAGGACCGGCCTTCGACTTCAGCACGTGGGCGCTCGTGGCTTGCGGCGTGACGATTCTTCTCGGCATCGCGCTCGCCGCGATCGGGCGCAGTCGCACGCCCTACACGCGTCTCTGCTCGCTCGTGTGGCATCGCGGCGATCGATTCGGAGCGACGCTACTCTTCTTCAACGTGATCGAGCCGCGCTCTTCCGCGAAGCGGCTCGCGCGAAACCGCGCGGCGGTGGCCGCCGTGTCGGCGCGCTGCCCGGAATATCGCAATCCGTTGAACGATCTCATCATGGGCACTGCCCGGCGTGATCGATGACGACACCGGCGGTCGCGGCGACGCACTCGTTGCAATACGTTTGTCCGTCGCAGCCGCAGCACGTAACTGCATTGCGTCGATGTGCAGCTCGATGAGATGCAACGACCGAACTCGTCCGCCGACTGACACGCGTGCGGCCCGAACACGCACACCAGCGACGCGGGGCACGGTCGCGATTCGGGTCATCACGGGTGTGTGCTATACGGCGCGCTCATGCGGTGGGCAATCTTCTGCGCGATGGTCGCGTGCGGCGGTGCGTCGTCGTCCACGACCGCGACCGCCCCGAGCGGCGATGGCGCGCGCGCCGTTCCGCTCGGCGAGTGGTGCAGCTCGCTGACGCAGTTGATGTGCATTCGCGCGGGATCGTGCATCGGATCGCTCGAGATCACGACCTCGTGCAAAGAGACCGCGCAAGAGAGCTGTCTCGCCGGTCGCGCCGATTCTTCCGCGTCGGGGCACGTCGCGGGCGAGCTCGACGCGTGCGAAAAAACATTTCAGAGCGCTCCGTGTGATGGATACATGGGCGCCGTCGCCGCGCACACCGAGTGCCAAGCGCATACGCCATGACGACAGCGACGACAGCGGAACAAATCGAACAACCCGACGGGCGCGTCGAGCTCCGCGAAGACGTCGCGACCGCGCTCGAGTCGTCGCCGCTCTACAACCACGATCTCGCGCCGACGCGCATCGCGCAGCGCACATGGACGACCTACACGTTCGCCGCGCTGTGGATCTCGATGGCCCACTGCATTCCCACGTACAAGCTCGCGGCGAGCCTCATCGCGCCCGAGATCGGGATGAACTGGTGGCAAGCGCTCACGACGATCCTCGTCGGCAACTTGATCGTGCTCGCGCCGATCCTCCTCAACTCGCATCCCGGCACGAAATACGGCATTCCATTTCCCGTGTTCGCGCGCGCGGCGTACGGCACGGCGGGCGCGAACGTTCCCGCCGTGATGCGCGCGCTCGTCGCGTGTGGGTGGTTCGGGATCAACGCGTGGATCGGCGGCGAAGCGCTCCACGTTTTCTTCCGCACGCTCTGGTCCGGTTGGCCGACGCTGTTCGGCAGCGCGATGCCCGGCGGGCACTACGTGAGCGAGTGGGTCGCATTCGCGATGTTTTGGGGCATCAACATCTTCATCGTCGTTCGCGGCATGGAGGTGTTGCGCAAAGTCGAGAACCTCGCGGCGCCGTTCGTGCTCGTGATGACGACGGCGCTGCTCGTGTGGGCCATCAAGTCGGCGCACGGGCTCGGGCCGATCATGAGCGCGCCGAACAATTTTCCGACGACGAGCGCGTTCTTCAAAGCGTTCGCGCCGAGCGTGACGGCGATGGTCGGGTTCTGGGCGACGCTCTCGCTCAACATGCCGGACTTCACGCGGTTCGGCAGGTCCCAGCGCGAACAAGCGATCGGCCAGGTCGTCGCCCTACCGACGACGATGACGCTCTTCTCGGCGATGGGCGTCATCATCACGAGCGCGACGTTCGTCATCTACGGGCAAACGATTTGGGAGCCCGTCGAGCTCATCGGGCGTTTTCAATCGACGATCCTCGTCGGTGTCGCGATGTTCACGATCGTCGTCGCGACGCTCAGCGTGAACATCGCGGCGAACGTCGTCTCGCCCGCGAACGATTTCGCGAACCTCGCGCCGCGAAAAATCTCGTTCAAGATGGGCGGCGTCGCGACCGGCGTGATCGGCGTGCTCATGATGCCGTGGAAGCTCGCTCACGATCCGCGCGGATACATCTACACGTGGCTCCTCGGTTACTCGGGCGGCCTCGGATCGATCGCGGGCGTGCTCGTGTGCGACTATTGGATCCTGCGCAAGAGGTCGCTCACCGTCGCTGACTTGTATCGCGATGGCGGCGCGTATCCGAAGATCGGGACGGGTGCGATCGTCGCGACGGGCGTCGGATGCGTCCTCGCATGGATCGGCATCGTCGTTCCGCCGCTTCGTCCACTGTTCGACTACGCGTGGTTCGTCGGCGCCGGCGGCTCCGCGCTCACGTATTACGTCTGGAGCCGCGTCGCCAAGTCGTCATGACGGAGATCGTTCCCGCGGCGGCTTTCGTGCGTCACTTGCGCGCGCGCCGCGATCACGCGCTCGCGCGACCCAAGCACGTGAACCCGAAGAAGGCGTTCGCGGACGCGAAGGAGATTTGGCTCAGCGTGCGCAACCACTGGCTCGCGGGTTGGGATCGACGCAAGGACTCGCGCGTCGCGCTCGAGCGCGCAGCGGACGCGATGTTCGAGAGCGGCGAGCTTCCGAGCGAGCCGAACATCGAGCTCCTCTCCGTCGCGGAGGCGCTTCTGCATCGGCGCGCAACGCTCATGGTTCCGATTGCCGCGCGCTTCGGACCGACCATCGCGCTGCGCGTGAAGGTGAGCTCCGAGGGTTGGGTGATCGCGAGCGGTCGCGAGCAGAACGTGTGGTGGTGGATGCTCAACGAGGTGAAGGCGAGCCCGTCGCGGCTCGTCGATCTCGGATGGCAGGCGATGCGCATCATCGCGTGTCGCGCGGACGCTCGCGCATACGCGGAGGTGCGCGACGCGGCGCTCGCGCTGCGCGAGGCGGAGACCGAGCCCGTTCGGCGCGCGCCGCTCGACTTCGTGTTCCCGAACGAGCCCGCGTGGGCCGCGGCCGACGCGCTGGAGATCGCGTCCAAGTCGCCCGTCGCGAAACACGCGCACGAGATCGCGCCGATGTTCGCGTCGCTCGCGGACGAAGCCGCAGCGACGACGCTGCTCACGGCGCTCGCGCCATCCCAAGCGGTGCCGACGCTCGCGTACGCGTGCGATCTCGTCGTCGCGCTCGGCGCGGACGCGGCGACGCGCGTGCTCGCCGTGCAAGCCGCATCGACGCTCGCCGCGCGCTCGAGCGTCGACACCGAAGTTCAGAAGCTCGCCTGCGCGATGACCTCGATCAAGAGCGAAGCGATGGCGGACGTCCTCGCGCCGCTCGTTCGTCATCCGCGGTTCGGCCGACACATCGTTTGGTATTTCGAGGCCTACGGCGATCTCGCGCGGCGCGCGCTTGCGTCGTCCGCGCGTGGCAAAAGCATCGCGGCGGACGCGGCGCGCTCGCTCATCGAAGGTCACGCGCGCGCGGCGGAGGCCGACTCGGGCTCGATCGATGACGCGCCCGAGATTCTGCGAAACCCGCCGTGGCGCGCGCGCGATCCGGATCTCGAGCTCGCGCTCGATCCGATTCCGTTCGACGAGACCATCGCTTGGGCCGAGGGCGAGCGCGAACGCATCGCGAGCGCGCCTGCCGTCGCCAACACGCAAGCCGAGGTGAGAGACATCACCAAGGAGGAGCTCGCCCTGTTCGATGCGCTCCCGCAAGCGCAGAAGTACGTCGACGTGTGGCCGCGATGGATCAACAAGAAGTGGCTCGTGCTCGATCTGCCCGATGATCGGCGCCTCGCGCTCTGGAACGCGCGCGCGCGTCTCTACTATCGGCCGCCCGAGTTCATGCTCGCGCGCTTCGGCAAGGACGCTCTCGACGGTCTCTATCCGCGCGACGCGCTCGAGCTCGACGACGATCGCATGTTCTCGGCGTGTCTTCGCGTCGACTCGCCACGCACCGCGCTCGTGTGCGCGCGCGTGATCGCGCGACGCAGGCCGTGGGGAAAACGCGCGAAGGCGTGGCTGCTCGAGCACGCCGAAGCCGCGGCGGTCGGGCTCATTCCCGCGGCGTTCAAGCAGCCGAGTCGCGCGAAGCGTCTCGCGCGCCGCGCGCTCCGCTTCGTCGCGACGCACCGCGAGAGCATCGTGCGCGACGTGGCCGCGCGTCATGGGCGCGACGGCGAGCGCGCCGTGATCGATTTCGCGTTCTGCGATCCGCTCGCGCGCATCGACGTCCGCGCGACGCCTCCGTCATGGATCGACATCGCCGCGCTTCCACGGCTTCGCACGAGGAGCGGGCGCGTTCTCCCGCGCGAAGCGACGGCGCGGCTCGTCGACATTTTGCGATCGCGCGGAACGGACGTGCCCTACGCGGGGATCGCCACGCTCCGCGAGACGCTCGATGCGCGTTCGCTCGCCGACATCGCGTGGTCGCTCTTCTACACGTGGGTTCGTCACGGCAAGCGCCGCATGCACGAATGGATGGCGCTCGCGCTCGCCGCGTTTCCGACGGACGACACCGTCACGCGCCTCGCGCCGCACGCGCGCGATTGGACGCACGCGGATCCTCACGCGTGCATTTCGCTCGTCGACGTGCTCGCCGCGATTGGAAGCGACGAGGCGAAGCTCGTTCTCGGGACGATGGCCGAAGACGCTCGCAGCGACATGCTCCGGCTTGCGCTCACGGAGGCGCTCGGCGCGCCGAGCGACGCGCCCGTCGATCTCGGGCTCGACGCGCGAGGCGAAGGCTTGCTCGATCTCGGCGGTCGCACGGTGCGCGTCGTGCTCGACGAGTCGTTCACGCCGCGCATCGTGCTCGAAGGCGGCCGCCGCGTCGCGCAGGTCCCGCGCGCATCGAAGACGGACGACCCCGCGCTCGTGCGCGAAGCGACCGCGCGATTCAATCGTCTGCGCGCCGCCGCGAAATCGATCGTGCGGACGGAGCTACGCAAGCTCGAACGCGCGATGCTGGAATCGACCGAGATCACCGTCTCCGATCTCGAGGCGCGCTTCGCGCGGCATCCGCTGTTGGTCCACGCCGCGCGCAGGCTCGTGTGGGGAATGCGCGACGGCGAGACGCTCACGACGTTTCGCGTCGTCGAAGACGGCACGTACGCGGACGTGGGCGATCTCCCGCTCGCACTCGAGCCCGCGTCGCGCATCTCCGTCGTTCATCCGCTCGACATCGACGCGGATCTCCGCGCGCGCTGGGGAACGCTCTTCGCCGACTACGAGCTCTTGCAACCGTTCGAGCAGCTCGGGCGCTTCATCTACACGGGTAGCGCGAGCGAAGCGGTCACGATGTTGAAGAAGCTCGCGGGCGTCATGGTCCCCGCGCGCTCGCTCCTTCACACGCTCGCGCTGCATCGATGGGAGCGTCCTGCGGGTCGCCGCATCGCAACCTCGTGGCGCGAGCTACGCGCGAGCAAGAAGGGCGTGCGCGCGTTCGTCACGTTCTCTCCCGGCATCGCGCTCGATGCGATCCGCAAAGCACCCGATCAGAAGCTCAACGCGATGACCGTCCCGCAGTCGCCCGATCTCGCCGCGCTCGATCGTATGGAGCTGTCGGAGCTTGTGCGCACCGTCGTGATGCTGCGTTCGTGACAGCGCGCATCATTTTTTCGTAACCGAGCGAGCGCTCGGGCGCACTGAGTCGGGGCATGATGAATTCTCGCTTCACTTTGTGGGCTTCGTTGAGCCTTGCGGCTGTGGCGGGTTGCTACCTCAACCTCGGCGACAACGGTGGAAACGGAAACAACGGCAATGGCAACACCGGGCCGGGCTCGACGTTGCCGACCGATCTTCCGTGCGACGTCGCGAACGCGCTGCTCACGTGCCAGGCGTGTCACGGTGCGACGCCGAGCGCGAACGCACCGATGTCGCTCGCGTCGTACGCGGATCTCACCGCGCAGTCGCCGCAGTACCCGGGACAAACCGAAGCGCAGCGCGCAGTCGCGCGAATGAGCGGCAGTCCGTCGTACATGCCTCCCCCGCCGCAGTCGCCGTCATCGCAAGCGAGCATCGATGCGCTGAACGCGTGGATCAACGCGGGCTATCCGACCGGCACGTGCGGCTCGCAATCGATTTGCACGAGCGGACAAAACGCGACGTCGCACGAGAGCGCGCGAATGGATCCAGGCCGCGCGTGCATCTCGTGTCATCAATCGAGCGGGGGTGAAGCGCCGGTCTACATGTTCATGGGAACCGTCTATCCGACGGTGCGCGAGCCCGATGGATGCATCGGCGCGTCGCCGACGACCTACGCAGGCGTGCAAGTCGTCATCGTCGACGCGCAAGGCAACTCGTTCCCGATGGCGCCGAACAGCTCCGGCAATTTCCTCGCTTCACCCGGCGGCGTGCAGATGCCCTTCACGGCGAAGGTCACTTACCAAGGCCGCGAGATCGACATGGTCACGCCGCAAACGAACGGCGACTGCAACTCGTGCCACACCGAAACGGGCACGAACGGCGCGCCCGGACGCATCATGCTTCCCTGATGCGCGTGGGCGCAGCGGGCGGAGTTTGGTCGCGCTGCTCTGGTTTCTTCACGGCATCGTGACCCGCGAAGCCCGAGCGTCCCCAGAATGCACCGAGCCGATACGCCGCGAGCGCCCACGCGACCATCGAGACGAGCGCGACGACGAGCGACGCGGTGACGGACGCGCCGACGGCGCGAATGATCGCGATGAGCGCGAACGCCGCGAGCGCCTTCGCCGCGCGATCGACGAACATGTCGATGAACGCCTTCGACTTGTATTTCTGCACGTCGGTCAGTGGAACGTAGAGCGACTCTTTCGTCGCTTGCTGGATCGAGTAGTTGAGGCCGCGATCGGATGCGGCGAGGAACATCACCGTCGCGATGACGGGCAGGATCAAGACGCTCACCGCGCCCGAGAGCATGACGACCGGCGGCACGAGCAGCGCGATGCGCTTGTGAGGGAGCAAGAGCGGCACGAGCACGAGTTGGCTCACGAGCGCCGTCGCGCTCACGATCCAACCGAGTCGCCCGTACATTTTCGCGAGCTCGGCCTCGTCGTGAAACGATCGCTCGAAGACGACGCTCGTGCCGAAGTCGGTGAGCGTCGCGGTGAACTCGTAGGCGACGACGATGCCGACGATGAGCATGAGGTAGTGGCTCGCGCGGACCTCTCGCGCGCCTTCGAGCGCGGCGCTGAGGCCCTCTTCCTCTTTCTTCTTCACGACGAGCTTGCGCTTCGGCGGGCGCACGATCGCTTCGGTCGCCGATGCGAGCACCGCAGACAAGACGCAGAGGCCCGCGCCGATGACGAGCAAGTTGATGGGATGGACGCGCCGCGTGAACGCGTCGACGAACGCGCCGCCCGCGACTCCACCGAGGATCCCGCCGACACCGATGATGCCGTAGAGACGGTTCGACTCCGCTTCGTCGACGATGTCGTTCGTGTACGTCCAGAAAATCCCGATGAGCACGACCGAGTAGATCTCGACGAGGATGTAGACGGCCCACACGAACGGCCGCTGCGCGCCGAGCGCGACGCCCCAAATCCTGAGCGCGATCCAGAAGAGCGCCAACAGCACGGCGAACACGCTGTGAAGCCAACGCACCACGCCGACGCGCGTGAGGCGATTGACGATCCACGAGTAGAACATGACGACGACGCCGACCGTCGCGACGCCCGCCAGTCGAACGTACGGAGTCTCGACCGCGCCGAGGTGCGCGAGGAGCGACGCGACGCGCACGGGCTTGAGCAACCACAACGTCGCGACGCTCACGAAGAACCACGACGAGAGCAGCGCGGCCTTCACGCGTTGCTTGCGCGTGAGCCCGCGCAACAAGATGACGCTGAGGTCCATCGAATGACGTTCCGTGCAAGGCGCAGACCGCCACCGCCCACGCGCTCGGCGGCGCGGATCGTACGAGCGCTCACGCAATCAGCGCGCACGCCCGCAAGCCGTGCGCTCGTCAGGAATCTCTCGCGCATGCGTCCGTTGCTCCAGACGTTCGAGCTGCTCCGGACTCCCGCAGGTCAGCTCGTCCCCGCCGCAGCCGAGCGCAGCGATTTCACTCGATGCGCCGCAGAAGCGGCACCATTTCGGAGCAGGGTATAGTCCGCCCGTGTTTCCTTGCGACGCCACGTACAGTCTGCTGTCGCCCACGCCCGACGCGTGCCTCGAAACGATCGACACGGATCGTCCACATCAAACCGACACGCCGCACGTCGTCCCCGCAGGACACTCGCAATTCGAGTCCGCGCTCGCGCAGCTGCAACTCGGCGGCACGCTCGACAAAAGCGACACACGCACGCACCTCGCGCTCTTCGAGAATGCGTACAAGTTCGGCATCGTCTCGCGCGTCGATCTGCAATTGATCTTCAAGCACGCCGACTACGTGCCGGGCACCGCGAGCTTCGCGACGCCCGGCCCGCTCGAGCTCCGCGTGAAGCTCAATTTTCTCCGCGAGCGCGGCGCCATCCCCGCGATGTCGCTCGTGCCGACGATCTTCGTTCCGATGTCCGCATCGCACCCGCTGCGCGGCGGCGCGCTTCTCTTTTGGAGTTGGAGCTTGCCGCTCGGTTTCGAGCTCGAGATGAACGCGGGCGTGCTCGCGCAAGATCGGGGACCAAACGCGCTCATCGTTCTCGCGACCGCGATCACGCACAAAGTGATCGGACCTCTCTCCGCATTCGCCGACGTGTACGCGACGGGCTTCGACGTGCAGCTGGGATTCGGCGCGCTCGCACCCATCGGCCGCGACGTGCAGATCGATTTCGGGACTTACGTCGGAGTGAACGGCGCCGTGTATGTGGCGACGCCGTTCATCGGATTTTCTTTTCGTCGGTGAATCAGTGCGACGTGAGGTACGTCTTCACGAGCGCGCCCCACGTGGACGCCGTGATGGTCGTCGTGTTCGTCACGTTCGCCAGATCGGGGGCGCAGTTGTTGTACGTGTCCATGTCCCACGCGAGGTTCGGGATTTGTTTGGACTCGACGTCCGCGTAGAACGCCGTCGTGAACGACGTGTCGTTGTTGAGCGGCCCGTACTCGCCGATGATCACCGGGATGTTCGACTGCGTGTAACCGTTCGCTGACGGCGGATACGAGTGATACTCGTACACGACGTTGTCGTAGGCGAGCGGAGTCGTGTTGTAGAAGCCGATCGTGCTCGTCCAATCGTTGCCTTGCACCGACACGATGTGGTGCGGCACGCCGAGCAGATCCTCTTCCGCGCGAATCACGCCGACGGCGTGTGTCATCGCCGCGGAGAGCGTCGAGTTCGATGCGACGTTGCCGCCGGGCTCGTTCGAAACGCCGAAGAGCACGTAGGGCTTGTCTTTGAACGTATCGACGATGGCTTGATAGACGGCGTCCGTCGCGTTCGTCGGAATGCACACGGCGTCGTCGCCGCCGTTCGCGCACTCTTGATTCGACCCGTTCACCATGCTCGCGTCGCTGCGCAGCGTGACGAGCACGTACACGTTCGGATAATTGCCGACCGCGTTGATGATGTTGGTCATGTGCGTCGTGTATTGCGACGTGTTGTTCTTCCAACTGAGGTTGTACGGCGCAAAGCTGTTCATCGAGAGCGAGATGCGAAGAAACGTGGGTTTCCAATTCGTCATCAAGTTGGTGAGCATTCCGGTGTCGACTGCTTCGCCGTCTGGATTGCTCATCCAAAAGCCGGTGTTGTAACCGCACAGGTAGATGTCATCCATGTTGACGCCGCGACCCATCCAGACGGAGCCCGTCGAGCCGTTCGAGACGTAGACCTTGTTGCTCTTCGGCACGGTGTAGAGCCAACCCGAGGGAGGAAATCCGCCGTCGGGTGCGGGTGCGTCTTTCGCCGCGTCGTTCGGCGGCGCGACTCCATCCTGCGGCACCACGTTGTCCTGCACGGTGACGTCTGCGGGATTGCCCGCGTCGCCCGCGTCGCCGTTCGTGTTGTCTTGGTTGCCGCACGCGAGGAGCCCCACACACACGACAGCGAGTCGCTTCATGACCTCGACTTTACCACTCGCCCTGATTGGCGCGAGACGCCCACGGCTCTTTCGGCGGAAGCGCGTTTCCGCGTTGCAAAAGCTCGACCGAATGACCATCGGGCGACTTCACGAATGCCATTTTTCCGTCGCGCGGCGGGCGTAGCACGGGCACGCCGTTTTTTTCGAGCGACGCGCACGTCTCGTAGATGTCGTCCACTTCGAACGCGAGGTGCCCGAAGAATCGACCCGTCGGATACGCGTCCTTCTGATCCCAGTTGTACGTGAGCTCGATCTCCGCGCCGCTGTCGTCGGCCGCGATGAAGCAAAGCGTGAAGCGACCTTGCTCGCTGTCGCGCCTCCGCACCTCGCGAAGACCGAGCTTCTTCACGAAAAAATCGAGCGCGGCGTCGAGGTCGCGCACGCGGAGCATGGTGTGGAGGTAGCGCATGGGAGAAGAATTACCGCAAAAACACGGGTAAACCTTGCCGAAGCGGAAAGTGACAACCCCGCAACGCGAGGCTTCCGAATTCGCTCCCAAAGACGCTAGAATGAGTTCGTGGTGGATGAAGTGCCTTCAACACTTCCGCCCGGTTCGCTCATCGCGGGGAAGTATCGCGTCGTGTCGAAGCTGGGCGACGGAGGGATGGGTGTCGTATACGAGGCCGTCCATCAACGCCTCCGGCAACGCGTCGCGATCAAGATGCTCCTTCCGAGCCTCGCAGTTCACGACGAGCTTGTCCAACGCTTCGAACGCGAGGCGCGCGCCGCGGCGACCATCGAGAGCCCGAACGTGGCAAAAGTCATCGACGTCGACGTGACGCTCGAAGGCATTCCCTACATGGTGATCGAGCTCCTTCAAGGACACGACCTCGCCGTCGAGCTCGAAGAGAAGCTCCAACTCTCCATCGAGGAAGCCGTCGGCTACGTGATGACCGCGTGCGTTCCGATTGGGCAAGCGCACGCGATGGGAATCGTGCATCGCGATCTCAAACCGTCGAATCTCTTTCTCGCGCGTAAAGGCGAGGACCGAATCCTCAAGGTGCTCGACTTCGGAATCGCGAAGGTGCTGAGCGAGGGCAACGCGAAGGATCACCTCGTCGATGTTCGGGCTCGGCACGCCGCACTACATGTCGCCCGAGCAGATTCGCCGTTCGTCGAACGTCGACGGACGCTCCGACATCTGGGCGCTGGGCGTCATTCTCTACGAGCTTCTCACGGGCACGGTGCCGTTTCCGAACGAGGCGAGCGCAGCGATTGCGGCGATCGTCGCGGATCCGATCCTGCCGCCTCGCGCGCTCCGCAAAGAGATCCCCGAAGAGCTCGACCGCGTCATCATGCGCGCGCTCGAGAAGGATCGCGAAAAGCGCTTTCAGACGGCGCGCGAGCTCGCGGCGGCGCTCGCGCCTTTCACCGGCGAAGAGGAGCGCGTGACGGTGTCGCTCACGGAGACGATGCCGAGGTACAGCTCGCCCGATCTGTCGGATTTCGTTCCGCCCGGCGACAGGCCCACGGCTCCTCCAACAAGCGGAGCCACGCCGAAACCCATCTCGTCGAAGCCGCCGAGGAGCATGTCGACGCCGCCGTTCGTGACGTCGCCGGGCGTGAACACGGCGCTCGCGAGCACGCCACCGCCGCACCCGCCATCGCGAACGATGCGATGGTTCGCGTTGGCTGCGATCCCCGTCGTCGCGGTCGTGAGCTTCGTCGCGTGGCGTTCCGCAACGCACACGACTTCGCCGCCGACCTCCGCGCCTCCAACCTCCACGAGCACTCCCGAGCTCGTCACCTCGCAACGAGAGCAGCCGACGGCGACGTCGAACGCGACGACCGAAATCGCCACGCCGATTGCTGCGACGCCCACGACGTCGGTCACGGTCCCTGCCATGGAGCACGACGCGATCAGGCACAAGACCGGCGCTGCTACTCCATCCGCGAGCGCGCCGCCGAGCGCGAAACCGTCTGCGACTCCGCCGCCGTCTTCTTCCGCGCCACCCACGCCGTACGTCGCTCCGAGCAATCCGCTTACCCTATGAGAGTCTTTCCCCTTCTTGCCGCGGCGCTCGTGCTCGGCATCGCGTCCGTCGCCGCCGCAGACGCACCGACGGCCGCCGATTTCGAAGAAGCAGGGCGACGACGCCATGCAGTCGCTTCACTATCGCGAGGCGCTCGACGCCTATGCGCAGGCCTACGCAGTCGGACACGACCCGGCGATTCTCTACAATCGCGCGCGCGCCGAGCAAGGCCTCGGTGACTATCCCGCGGCGCTCGACGCGATCGAACAATTCGTGCGCGAGGCGCCCGACGCTCTCAAGCAACGCGTGCCGAAGCTCGCCGATCTCGTCGCGGACATCCGGAGCCACGTCGCGCTCGTCGTCGTGACGTGTCCGATCGCCGGCGCGTCCGTGATCATCGACGGGAGAATCGTCGGCACGACGCCGCTGTCCGCGCCGATCCACGTCGCTGCAGGTCGCGTCGCGCTCTCGGTCGAGGCGAAAGGCTACACGCCGTTCCACAAAGAAATCACCGCATCGGGCGGCAAGCTGACGAGCCTCGATGTCGCGCCCGAAGCCGAGCCTCATACGACGATGCCGAGCGAACGCGTCGAGACCTACGTTCCAACCGGATGGCGCATCGCTGCGTACGCGATGGGCGGCGCGGGGCTCGCGAGTCTCGCAACGGGCGGCGTCTTCGGCGGGCTCGTTGCGGCGCGAACGGGCGACGCGAGCTCGCACTGTCCGTCGAAAGCGTGTGACCAGGCGGGCTGGGCGGAGATCAACGACGCGAAAACGTTCGCGACCGTGTCGACGATCACGTTCATCGCCGGCGGCGTGCTCGTCGCCGGATTGGCTGCGCTCTTTCTCTTCGCGCCACACCGAGAGAGGCGCGTTCGCGATCGTTCCATTCATCGGCCCCGGGTTCGCCGGAATCAGTGGCGTGCTGTGAACGGGCGCGCGCGCTTCGTCGTCGTCGGTGCCGCCGTCGCGCTCGTCGTCGGTTGCGCGGACATTTTGGATTGGGCGACTACACCGAGCAAGACGGCGCGGTCATCAATGACGCCGGGAGTGAATTGCCGATCGCCGTCGATGCCGCGTGTGCGTGCGTCCCTCCATTGCCAAGCGGCTGGACGTTCGTCGCGTACGACAAAGCATTTCGATCGAGTTGCTCGGCGAACTACGGAACGCCGCTCGACGTGAACGAGGGATTGTCCGCGGCGCCCGCCACGTGCGACTGCTCCTGCACGGCGAAGAACCCGTCGTGCTCTCCCGTGCTCGTGACCGCAGGCACCGGTGGCAATTGCAACAACCAGAATTCGGAGTCGACGCCTTGGGATGGCGGTTGCGCATCTCTCGCGACGACCATCACGACCTCATCGGAGAGCATGTCGGCGTTGGGCTCCACGGCTGGAGCTGGCTGCACGCCGGATGGAGGCGTCGTCACGCCGAGCGTCACGTACGCATATCAAGGTCGCGTCTGCGAGCTCTTCACCGCACCGAACCCGGTCGGTTGTGCTGTGGGGAGCATCTGCGTGCCCGATCCCTCTCCCTACGTCCCGTGCATCTCGCAAGCAGGAATCGTCGCGTGCCCACCTGGATTCCCCGCGACGCACATCGTTGGAAGCACCGTCGCCGACACACGCGGTTGCTCTGCGTGCACGTGCGGGCTCGACGCCGGCTCGTGCGGAGGCAGCGTCACGCTCTTTACGGGCGCGAACTGCAACGCCAATTCGCAGATCGTCACCGCGAATGGTACGTGCCAATCTGTGACGAATCAGTTGTTCAAATCGTTTAATTACCAACTGAGCATCGTGAACGCGTCGTACACGCCGTCAGCGACGAGCCCCATCGGCGACGCTGGATTCGGCGACCCGACGACGGTGTGCTGCACGCAGTGATCTTCAGTAGGTTCCTCGGCATGTACGATTTGGTTCTCGACGGCCCCGGAAAAAACGCGCTCTCGACGAAGATGATGGAGTCGATCCTCGCGCGTCTCGATGAAGCGCGCGGCGACGCGGTGATGTTCTCGAGCAAGAACGACGCGTTCTCGGCGGGGCTCGACTTGAAAGAGATCGCATCGATGGACGCGGTCGCCATGGCGCGCTTCGTCGATCTCGTCGAGCGACTCATGGAGCGCATTTACGATTACCCCGCGCCGACCGTCGCGTGCGTCTCGGGTCACGCGATCGCGGGCGGGTGCGTCATCACGCTCTGTTGCGATCACCGCGTGATGACGTCGAACGAGCGCGCGCGCATCGGGCTCAACGAGGTCGCGCTCGGCCTCGTGTTCCCGCCGAAGATCTTCCGCATCGTCTCGCACCGCGTGCCGCCGCGCTCGCTGCACGAAGTGATCTTGCGCAGCGCGCTCCACGCGCCGAAGGACGCGCTTCGCCTCGGGCTCATCGACGAAATCGCCGACGACGCTCGCGCGGTGGGCGAAGCGCGCGTGCGCGAGCTCGAAGCGCTCCCGCGAGCTTCATATACAACGGCAAAATCCACGCTGCACCGCGGCGTAATGACCTTCGAGCCCGCGGAATATCAGGCCGAATTGCGATCGACGCTCCCCGCGTGGACGAGCGACGAAATCAAAAAGCGCGTGCTTTCCCAATTGAGCGTGCGAAAGCACGCGAAATGACTCTTGCTGGGAAGTGCGGCGCAGCCGCACGTTCCCGACTGAAAAAATAGACGGGCGCATGCATGCGCGGCCATGATTGCGGCGATGAAGTCCATCCACGCTGCCCTCTTCGTGGCTCTCTCGTTCGCTGCGCTCGTTCCGGCATGCGGAAGCCACGGCTTCGGAGGCGATGATGGTGGCGGCGTCGATGCGCCATTCGGCAGCGACGTCATGTTCGGCGGCGACTCGCCCACGACGAGCGACGGCGCGCCGAAGAACGGATGCGACGGCACGTGCGTCGCAGTCGGCGGGACGTGCACGAACGGCGTGTGCACCATCGTCGACAACGCGGGCAACGTCCCCGGCGCGACGCAAACGCAGCTCCAAGGCGGCGGCACGGCGGACCCGCAATTCAAGTGGCTCTATCCGTACGACCAAACGATGTTCGCGCGCGGCCTCTTGCCCGCGTCGATGCAGCTCGACGGAACCGCGGCGAGCAACGCGTACGTCCACATCAGCTGCTCGACGCTCGATTACAAAGGCTACTTCGGCCCGTCGAACCCCGTTCGCGTCTCGCTCACGCAGCCGATGTGGAACGCGGTGATGGCCGCCGTGCAATCCGCGAAGGATCCGGTGAAGGTCGAAGCGACGAAGCTCTTCAACGGACAAATCACCGGCCCGCAAACGGAGACGTGGTTCGTCGCGCAAGGCAGCTTGCGCGGAACCATCTATTACGAGACGTACGACTCGCAGATCCTCGGCGGCGCGGGCTCCGTCGGGATCATGAAGATTCAACCGGGCGCGTCGACGCCGACGATGGTGAAGAAAGGCTGCGGCAACGTCTGCCACACCGCGAGCGCCGATGGATCGACGCTCGTCGCGAACACCGCGCTCGCCTTCTCGAGCTCGAGCTACGACTTGAAGAACAGCGCGTCGCTCATTCTCACGGCGGGCGGCGAGATTTTCACGTACGGCGGCATCTATCCCGACGGCTCCTTCGTCATGTCGGCGACGACGTACCGGACGTGGCTCAACGCGCCGTCGAAGCTCTACGACACGAAGACCGGCGCGAACATCCCCGCGCCCGGCTGGGACGGCGTGATCAAGAACGGCGGCACGACGGCGTTCTCGCCGGACGGAAAGAAGCTCGCGTTCGTCCACGAAGACAAAGACAACGGCGCAACGCTCGCCGTGATGGACTTCAACAACTCGACGAAGACCTTCTCGAACCTCGTCGACGTCGCCACGCACTCGGGCAAGTACGTCGCGTGGCCCGCGTTCACGCCGGACTCGCAATATCTCGTTTATCACGTCGGATCGAATGCCAACTTCGAGACCGACAACAACGAAACAGGCGACGTCTACGCCGTGGAGCTCGCGTCGAAGACGACTCGCCGTTTGGATCTGCTCGATGGATACAACGGCAATGGTACGTACTTGCCCGCGAACGATCCCAACTTGACCTTCGCGCCCACGGTCTTGCCCGAAGCGGTCGGCGGATTTTTCTGGGTCGTGTTCACGAGCCATCGCTCGTACGGCAACACGCTCCCGTCGATGGACAACGGCGACGAGTACGGAAAACTGTGGGTCGCCGCGCTCGACATCAACACGCCCGCCGGCACCGACGGCAGCCACCCCGCGTTCTTCCTCGACGGCCAAGAGCACACCTCCGACAACTTGCGCGGCTTCTGGGTTTTGGATCCATGCAAAGCCGACGGACAAGTCTGCGGCACCGGCGACGAGTGCTGCGGTGGTTATTGCCGCAGCGACGACGGCGGCCCGCTCACGTGCGTTCCGCCGCCCGGCGGCTGCGCGCACGAATACGAAAAATGCACGACCGCCGCCGATTGCTGCGACACGGGCGATCAGTGCATCAACGGCAAGTGCGCAGTCGTCGTCAATTGATCGCGATTTCGAATCGCCTCCAGCCGACTCCGCCGCGGTCGTCGCGCAAAACCACCCAACCGTGAATCGCGCCGCTCGCCGGTAGCGTGAGCGCGTTCGTCGTGCTCGTCGCGAGATCGGTTCCGTCGCGCCCGGTGCGGTCCGAGTCGAACGCACCCGCCGTCACGAACCACGACGCGCGCAACGTCTCGCGCACGTTCTCGAGCGATTGCGTCTCGAGGTTGTAATGCACGTAGCGCTCCGCTCCCGTGCAACCGGGGTTCTGCCCGATGGGATTCGGGCAATCGTTCGCACACGTCGTCGCGCTCTCGTCCGCGCCGCACACGCCGTCGCCGCACGTGTCGCTCGTCGGGCACGTGGCCCAAGACGCAGCGAGCGTGACGCGCGCGCCTGCTGCGAAATGCGTGGGCGCGTTCGCGTCCGTCGAGAGCGAGGTCCCGTCGTCGGACGTGACGTCCGCGATCATCGGGTTCGTGTTTGGGTGATAGCGCGCGCGAAACGCGATGGTGTCCGGCGCGGACGCGTTCGCGACGCCACACGAGATGCGCGTCGTTCCGATTTGCGTCCCCGCGGAGGCGAGCAATCGCAGCGGTTGATAATATCCGCCCGTCGGATCGGGATCGATCGGGCGCCCTTGCGGCTCGCCGGGTTTCGGCGCCGGAACCTCCGGACCGAAATTGCGACACGCGTCGTTCGGGATCGTTCCGTTCGCCGTCGTTCCATCGCCGAGCTCGAGGATGTCGGGGCCCGACGCGGCGAGGCAGTCGTTCGACACGGTGTCGAGATCGTCGAGCGGTTTTCGCGCGACGCAATAAGCCCAATCGATCGCATCGCCGGTCTCACCGTTCGGATCCACTTCGAGCACGTCGTACGCGACCGTGTCGCTCGCGGCGGCCTCGGGCGGATTCGATCGCACGGCGATGATGCGCGGCCCCTCGATCTGCGAGAAGCGCCCGCCGAGCTCCGGCTTGCACGCGACGCACAACGCAATGAAAATAGCGCGCTTCAGAAGGACCATTTCGCACCCAGCACCGGCAAGATGGGAAGGCCCGTGATGTAAGCCTTCTGTTTGTAATCGAAGCTGTAGACGATCTCTTCGGGGTTCTCGGTGTTCGTCACGTTCTGCACGTCGAGGTAAGCCTCGGCTTCGGTCTTTCCGATTTTGAACCGCTTCGCGATGCGCGCGTCGAGCTGCGCGAACGCGGGGATGCGGTCGGTGTTCTTCGCGCCGAAGATCGGTTGATACGAGTCGCTGCGCGCGTCGTAGTACGCGCCGAGCACCGGCGTGCGCGGAAAGCCGACGGAGAATCGAAACCGCACACCCGCCTCCCACCCTTTGCCGAGATCGAGCGAAGCCACGGCCGTGAGCGTGTGCGTTTGATCGTAGTCGAAGAGTCGATATGGAAGCCCAGGCGCGTCTTGCCGCTCGCTGCGCGAAATCGTGTAGCTGATCCAACCGAAGAACGGTCCGAGCTGCTCTTGTCGCAAGAGCATTTGCACGCCGTACGTGCGACCCGAGCCGTCTTGCAAGAGCGCTTGTGCGAGCGCGGGAGTCGGTGACGTGTTGCGCGCGACGAGGCTGTCCATCGTGTTGTAGAAGCCGGTGACGTCGAACGTCGTCGTCTTCGTGAGCTTGAACGTGGCGCCCGCGAGCAAGTGGCGCGCGGAGGACGTTCCGAGTCGCGGGTTGCCGAAGACGGCGGAGAGATCGTCGGGCGCGGGGCCTTGGTGGTAGATGCCGAACGCGGCCTTCACGAGGACGCGGCTCGTCACGTCGAAGCGTGCGGCGAGGCGTGGGTCGAGCGCGGTGTCCTCGGTGAACGCGCCGACCTTCGGCAAGTCGCCGCTTACCGGTACCGTCTTCGAGACGGAGATCAAATACGGCTCGATGCGAAGCCCGGGTGCGACGTGGAGCCTGCCGCCGAAGAGCGCGAGATCCGCGTCGACGTACGGAGCGAACGCGCCGATCACGGCGTTCCAATCGTCGACGTTGACTTGATCGGTGGGCGCCTGACCGAAGACGTGCACGTCGCCTTCGCGCGCGGGCGAAGTCACCGAGCCTTGCCGGTGCACGGCGCTCGACGTGATCTCGGAGTCGAAGCCGACGTTGATGGTGATCTGCTTCGTCGGTGCGGCTCGGTAGCTCGCTCGAAATCCGTAGACGTCGCTCTTGATGCCGAGCGTCGTCGGGATCGGCCCGAACTTGTCCGAGAGCTGCGACTCGTTTCTTCCGTAATAAGGAAGCACGGTGATGACGGCGTTGCGATCGTCGCACTTTCGTGTAGCGCGCCCACGCGCGGCCGAAGACGAGCGACGTCGCTTCGGTCTTCGTTTGCGTCGGGTCGGGATCGACGAGCGTGCGGTCCGTCGCGTCCGACGAGAGGAGGCCGCCGATCTCGAGCGTCTCTTTTTTCCGAGATCGAACTGGATGCGCGCTTGCGCGTCCCAAAAGCTCGGGAGCGGAACGACGTCCGCGACCGACGGTGACGCGACCGCTTCGGCGCCTTCCTTCAAATAGCCTTTGCGCACGCCGACTGCGAAATGGACTTTGTCGCCGATGGGACCGCGCATCGACGCGGCGGAATCGATGATGTCCGCGCTGAGCGATCCGTGGAGCCTGTCGTCGTCGAGCGGGCGAAGCTGCACGTTGATCAATCCGCCGAGGCCGCGTCCGTACTGCGCGCCGAATCCACCGGGCACGAGCTCGACCGACTTCACGAGATCGGAGTGGATGATCGAACGGTAACCGCCATCGTGATAGAGCCGCGGCACGCGCACGCCGTCGACGTAGACGCCCGTGTCTTCCGGCGCCGCGCCCCACACGACGATCGCGCCCGAGCCGACCGCCGCGCGCGCGACGCCCGGCATGCTCTCGACGACCTTGAGCACGTCGCCTTGCGTTCCCGGGACGCGCGTCGCTTGCTGCGCGGTCACCTCGGTCGAGACGATTTGTTTTTGAATGCGCGGCGCGGTGACGACGACCTCGAAGTCGCTGTCGTCGTCTTCGGATTTTCCCGTCTTGAGCGAGACGTCGTAGGTCGCGTCGATGCGCTTGGCCGCGACGAACGTCTCTTGCGTGCCGACGGGCGTGAGCGAATCGCCCGAGAGCGTGACGGTGTGATCGCCGGGCGCGACGTCCGGGATGAAGAACTTTCCTTGGTCGTCGGTGATCGCGCTCTGCCCCGTGTCGAGCGCGACGGTCACGTGCGCGAGCGGTTTCTTCGTCGCGCGATCGAGGACCTGTCCGCCGAAGTCCGCCGTCGTCTTTTGTTTGATCTCCTCGCGAATGACGAACTCGTAGCGGTACGCGATCTTCACGGGCACGGGCCGCCCGTTGACTTGTGCGGGCTCGAAGACGAATTGCTTCGCGGCCGCGACCGCGGCGTCGTCGAAATCCTGGCCGGCGGATTCCATCACTTGGACGACGGCGACTTTGCCCGCTTCGGTGATCGCGATTTGAAGCGTGACCGACGCTTGCTTCCCCGACGCCTTCGCCGACTCGGGATACGGCGCTTCGACGAAGTGAACGAGCTTCGGCGGTTTGATCGTGCGACCGCGCTCGGATTGCTCCGCGCCGATGCTCTGCGATCCGGGGAGCTGAGATTGCGCGCGCGCGACCGTGGGCACGAGAGCGATCACGAACACGAGTCCACGAAGCTTGGTCATGACAGCGAGAAGCGGACCTTGCCCTTGATCGTCGTCGGTACGACTTTCCCGCAGCGCGTCGCGGGCGCGAACGTCCACTGCTTCGCCGCCGCCGCCGCTGCTTCGTCGAGACCGAACCCGAGACCGCGCAAGACTTTGACGGACACGACGTGACCGCTCGCGTCGATCGTGAGCTCGAGCTGCACGAATCCCTCTGCGTTCGCTTGCCTTCCCTCTTGCGTGTACGCGGGTTGGATCTGGTGCTCTATCTTCGGCTTCACGAGATCTTCGGCGCACGCGTCTTGCGGCGGCGCGAGCGAGGTCACGTGATGCGTCGTCTCGGGCGCGGCGTTCGCGCGCGCTCCGGCGCCGCCATGTCCTTGCGGCACGCCCATCCCCGTTCCGCCCGACATCGTTCCGAGACCGAGATCGGCGTAGCCGTTCATCGCGTCGTTTGCGGGCGGTGGCGGCGCATCGACGACGGGAGGCGGAGGCTCGATCGTCTTCGCGATCGGTTGAATCACCTTCGCCTTCTCCGGTTTGATCTCCGCGGGCTTGATCGGTTCCTTCTTCTTCTCTTCTTTCTTCTTCGACTCGGCGAGCGCGATCGCGACGACGTCGTGCTTGCGCTCGCCCTTGATGCGTCCGACCCACGCCCACGCGGCGAGGTGCAGCGCAAAGCTGCCCCCAACCACGCCGAGCATGATCTTCGTGCGCGTCTTCACTTCCGCTACCTCACTCGCGTTCGACGTTGATCGCGAATTTGACGACGCCCTCTTGCTTCGCGAGGTCGATCACGTGGACGACGTTTCCGTGAAACGCGTGCGCGTCGCCGCTGATGACGAGGTTGACCTCGGAGTTTTGCGCCTTCGCTTCGCGGATTTTGTCCACGAGCTCGGCTTCGCTGACGGGCTTCTGGTTGAAGAAATATTTTCCGTCTTTGTCGATCGCGACAGCGGCAACGAGGCTGACTTGCTCGTCGGTGCTCGCGCTCTTCGGGAGCTCGACCTTCAAGCTCTGCGAGACGATGTACGTCGCCGACACCATCATGATGATGAGGAGCACGAGCACGACGTCGACCATCGGCGTGACGTTGATGCCTACGATGCCGGCGCGCTTTCCGCCGACCGAGAGCTGCGCGCCCATTATTCGGCCTCCGCCGCGATCATCGCGGTTCCGTTCGCGCGGCGCCTGTGGTGCGCGAGCGCGGGCGACGCGTGGTGCTCGCGTGCTTTGAGGATCGCGCTGACTTGCTTCGTCATCGCGGCGATGTTGACCTCGATCTCGCCGATGCGTTTCTGAACGAGGTTGTACGCGATGACCGCGGGGATCGCGACGAAGAGGCCGACGCCGGTCGCGACGAGCGCCTCGCCGATGAGGCTCATCACGTTGTCCATCGCCGACTTCGATCCTGCGCCCGCGCCGAGCTGGTGGAACGCGTCGATGACGCCGATGACCGTGCCGAGGAGCCCGATGAATGGCGCGTTCGATCCGAGCGTGCCGAGGAGGCTCATGCCGCGCTCGAGATCTTTTTTCCGTTTGCCGAGCTGGCTCTCGACGGCGTCCGCGAACGCATCGGCGCCGCCTTGAATCCAGTGAAGCGCGGCGAGCACGATCTCCGCTTCGATCGTGCGGCTGTCGGCGAGCGCGCGCTCGGCGCCTTCGATGTCTTCGCTCTCGAGGAGCGACGCGACGCGATCCGAGAGCGCGTCGGTGTCGCCGCGCCGTCGCGCGAAGTAGATCACGCGATCCACCATCGCAGCGATCGACAGCACGCTGAGTCCGAGCAAGAGCCACATGATCCACTCGCTTCCGAGCAGCGCGACCTTGAGCAAACGGTGTACGAGCACGATGAACCTCCTTACGGAAACGTGAACGAGAAGAGATACGTGCCGGCCACGGCGCTGCCGGCCACGACGCCGCCGTTCGCGTCGTAAGACGTGAACACGCCTTTTGCGGTCTGACCTGCGACCGGCAATCCGTTCGAGAACGTGTACGCGGTGGCGACGAACGAAGCGCCGCGCTGACCGCACGCGTCGAACAAGTTCGCGTAGACGTCGAACACCGTTCCGCTCGGGGGTGCTTGCTGGAAGACGAGATCTTCTTGGCGCAAGCTGTCTTCGACGCAGCTCGAGAGCGAGTCGCGATCGATCACGCCGGCGGTCGGATCGAGCACGCCCGCGTCGGGCGCGATCGTGGACGGGCTCTTCGCGTTCGTGAGCTTGCCGTCGGGTCCGATGACGCCGAGGTCGATGTCGACGGGCGCGTCCCACGCGAGCGAGATGACGAGCGCGGGCGGCGTCTTCGTTGTGTTGCACGTGGAGCCGTTGTCCGGAATCCACGGCGCAAGACAGAGCGTGAACTCTTGCGCGTCGCCCGCGTTTCCGTTCGCGTCGATCGCGACGACGCGCACGGGATGATTGCCCGGCGAGCGCGCTGCGAGCGGGTTGAAGTCGCTCGTCGCTTGCCACGTGTACTCGCCCGGGAATTGCGTGTCCTCGGTGCCGACGGGAAGCACCCAGAATCCCGTGCCGAGATCGACGAAGCGCAGCGCGACGGAGACGGCCTCTGTGCTCGTGCGGCCGTTGATCGCTTTGTTCGCTTGACCCGGAAGCACGGTGGGATCGGCGACGGAGAACGCTGTGATCTTCGCGCCGCCGGAGCCCGCGTCGGGTGGCGAGCCCGGAAGTGGACCCGCGATGAATTGCGCGCCATGCACGCGAATGGGTTCATCGAGCCCGAGCGTGCGCGTGAGACCTTTGTCGCACGCAAGGATCGCAATGAGCGCGAGCAGCGCGCGCTTCATAGCTCCACCTGCAAACGAACCGTCCAGGCGTCGTTGGACAGATCGTCGGGCAAGCCCAGCGCGTTGCGCGCGAGGTGATCGCGGATGAAATCGTATTGGAAGACGACGCGCGCTTTTCCGTACTCGCGATTGCCGTGAACGAACACGCCGGGGATCGCGACGCCGACGAGCGGCGAGAACGTCATGATCGCTTGCTGCGTCGGGATGAGCTTGCCCGCGCGCTTGTCGAACGCGTCGAGGTTGGGGTCGTAGTAGTCGAAGCGAAAACCGACGACCGCCCACTTCGTGATCTCTTGCGTGATCGCCGCGTACGCACCGAGCTCGCGCGTGTCTTGTCCGAGCAAGACGGGATCGGCGATGTACACGCCGCGATCGAGGTTCTGCGCGACGGTCATCTCCGCGCCGAGCGTCGTCATCCCGAGCTTCGTCTTCAAACGCGCTTGCACGTCCGCGCCGATCGCCCATCGATCGAAGAGCTGCGATGGGATCGCGGCGGTCGCGGCTTGACCGACGAGCTCGGCCGGTTGGATCGCGCCGTCCTCGTTGATGTCGTTCCACGTGATGACGTTTTTTCCGGCCGCTGCGCCGGGATGAAATCCTCGTCCGCGAAGCGAAGACGCTCCACCGCTGATCTCGAGATCGTCGCGAACGTGCGCGTCGAACCCGAGGCGCATCACGACTTGCTTCGCGCTCACGGGCGCGAGCCCCTGGTAAACCGAATCGAGCGGCTCGCCGTTCATCGCCGCGAACGACCAGCGAAAGGGCCCGAGCGCGCCGTAGACCCACAAACCCAAATCGGGGACGCCCGGAAAGAACGCCTTCGACGACGTGGTTCGATCCATGAACCACCGCAAGCGCGGCGACTCGGGACCTTCGTATCCAAACGGCGTATCGAAGAGACCGAGGCTCGCCTGCGCGAGCGCGAGCCCTTTGGGCTCCTTTGGATTCGGAACGCGCAGCGATCCGAACGCGTGATACGGGCGAATCGTCGGCGTCTTCACGGTGTTCGCTTCGAGTTCGAGCTGCGCGTGGACGTACGTCCATGTCGCGTCGAATCGAATGCGCGTGGTCTTGAGGACGAAATGATCTTCGTTGAGGAGCGCGCCGCCTTGTTGAACTTCGTCCTCGGAGGCTTGGCTGCCGTGGATGTCGGTCTGCATGAACGCGACGACCGAAAACGGCGCGACGATTTTCTCGAGCCAACCCTCTTCACGAATGGGCGGCGGCGGGCTCGGTTTGGCGATCGGCTTTGCGGCGGCGATGACGAGGTCGTCGTCATCGCCGCTCGCAAGCGCCGTGTTTGGCCACGAGACAGCCGCAAGAACCAAACCGAGCAGCCACGCGCGCGTCACAGTCGGAATCGCAGATCAGGGCGCCGGAACGTTGTTCGGCCAACCCGGAACGACGGAGTTGTCGAAGGTGATCCCCGTCGAGCACGGATTCGGCGCATCGACACCAGCGTCGTTCGTGCTCGTCTCTTGCGGCCCCGAGTCCTGCGGAAGCGTCGAGTCCGTTCCCGTGTCCGGTTTGTTTTGCGGACCGCTGTCTTGTTGCGAGCTGTCGTCGCTCGAGCACGCGCCGAGCATGGTGAGCGGCACTGCCGCGATGATTGCGAATGCAAAGACCATCGGTTTCATCACTTCGCCTCGCAATATCCGTAACGGCATTTGCCGCTACCGCAGGGAGTGTCGTTCTGGCACTGCGTGCACGACGTCGCGCCCGTTGCTTTGTATTCGTAGTAACAACCGCACGGCTCCGCCGGGCTGTACGACGCGGGCGGCGATGCTGGCGACACCTCCGACGAGCGCTGCACCTTCATCGCGCACTGCGGGATGGTGAACGCGGCGACGATGTTGTCGATCATCGTCTTCTTGTCGCTCTCGGCGAGCGTGACGCCGGCGTCACCGCTCGAGACCGTTGTCATCTCGAAGTACGAGAGAAGCACCGCGGCTTGCGGGTTGATGGGATGACCGGTGTTGTCGACGTTCGCGATGAAGTGAATCGGTCCCCAGAATGGATAAAGGCCCGTGCGCACGTTGATCTTGTCGAACGTGCTCTTCGACGAATCCGGATAGAAGCCGCATGCCGCGCCCTTGTCTTGGTACGCGAGTATCTTCACCGCCTTCGTGCCAGTGCGATTCGCATCGGCGTAGTCTTCGGACACGACGCCGATCGCTTTGTCGGGGAACGTCGCGTTCGCGCCGCTCACCGAGTCGACGATCGCTTGCGAGTCGCCTGCGCCCGGGACCGTGCCCTTTTCTTTGGCCGACGAGTCGAACGCGAGGAGCTTCGCGAGCATCGAGTACGTGCCCGACTTCGTCGGGTCGCGCTTGAAGATGTAGTTCACGTCGGTCCACGGAGTGACCGAGTACGTCGCGCCGCCGAAGCCGTAGACGACCTGCGCGGCTTCTTCGCTGATCGACGTCTTCGACGAGAGCGGTGGGACGATGAAGCTGAAGACCTGAATCGGCGTGCTGTTGAAGTCTTTCTGCGACGCCGTCAGCGCGATGTTGTTGCACGACGACGGGTACACGTCGGACACCGCGACGTCGAGCGCGGTGCCGCCGTTCGGCGCGTCACATGCGAGCTCGTTCAAGTTGTTGTTTTCGTCCCAGTACGTTCCCGCGCCTGCGCCGGTGACGTTCGTGTTCGTCGTGATGTCGGAGAGGCCGGCGCACGACCCGAGCTTCCAATAGATGACGCGGATCCCTTTTCCAGCGAGCGTCCCGCTGAGTTGTTTGATCATCGGCTTCGCCGCAGTCGAGCCTCCGATGTTGACGACGGTGCCTGACATGCCCGTGGCGTCGCACGTTGCGGCGTGAGCCAAGGTGGTGGTGAACGTGAGCGCGCATGCAGCGATGATCGCTGCCACGCAATGCGAGGTAGGTGCCATTCGAGACCCTCCGATTGCGCGCGGACGCTAAAGGAGCGCGGTGCCAGCCTCGTGCGACTTTCGAAACCTTTGCATGGCCGATTGCAACATCGGCGTGGAGCGGATCAGATCACGGACACGTGCGCTGATTCAGAACGAGCGGCGCGTTCGGCGTCTGCGTGAAGTCGAACGCGTCGAGGAGATCGTTCGCTTGCGCGTCTTGCGCGGCAGGATCGAGATCATGGAGCGTTTGTGTCGAGCCGAACACGCGCTCGATGAAGCGCGGGATGCTCGCTTGCTCGCTCGTCTCCTTGAAAACGTAACCTGGCTTCGCGTACGGCGAGATGATGATCAGCGGCAAACGAAAGCCGAGACCATACGGATGCTGCGCGTCGCAACCGTATTGTCGCGGAGGCGCCACGTGATCGTACCAACCGCCGAAGTCGTCCATCGTGAAGAGGATCGCGGTGTCCTTCCAGTAAGGGCTCTGCATGATTTGGTTGATGTACCCGACGGTCCAGTTCTCGCCGGTGCACACGCCGCCGACGTTCGGGTGCTCATCGGCGAGATCTTGATTCACGAGGAACGAGAGCGCGGGCAGCGCGTTGTTCTGGATGTCCGTCGTCATCTGCGACGCGACGACGACTTTGCTCCAACCCGATCCGTGACGGACGCCGTCGATCGCGTCGAACATCGACCAGACCTCCGGCAGCAAATAGAAATTCGATCCGTAGAATTTCCAATCGACGCCGCTCGGAAGCACGTCGGGCACGCTCGGGATCTTGAAGCACGGAAACACGTCGGCCTCGGTGCACGTCCCGCCAGCGAGCGTGGGCACCGTCGTCGACGACGCTTGATCGCATCCCCAATACGGCCAATAGATTTGCGTGCCCGGGTTGTTGAATGCCCAGCCCGCTTGTGCGGCGAGCACGAACGTGTGACCGGGAAAGCTCGGGCCGAGGACGTTCGCGAAGAAGTGATCGGCGAGCGTGAATTTACGCGCGTACTGCCAGTAGTTCGGAATGTCCTTCTCGAGATATTGCGAGTACGCGAGCTCGTCGCCGTTCACGCTCGTTCCGGTGTTCGAGTCCCACCCGTTCATTTGTCCGCCGTTCCAATCGGCGAGCGCGCACGCGTGCTCGTGGCACATGTCGCGGGGGGTCTTGTCGGGCGATTCGCCGACGGGGATGGTGCCGCTCGACGTGACGGCGGTCGTCGTGCCTTCTGCGCCGGGGAACGAGCCGAAGTAATTGTCGAACGTGTGATTCTCTTTGACGATCACGACGACGTGCTTGATCGGGATCGGACCCGTGTATTCTGCATCCTTTTGGGGCGCGGAATCCGCGGCGGAGTCGGGGGTGGTCGTCGCGTCCGTCGGCGCTGCGTCGGGTCCGGCGTCGGTGATTTCGCCGGGTGTCGACCCGCACGCACACAAGAAGAACGAAGCAACGACCAAGCTACGCATTGATGACTCCGCTGTTACGAGACCGCGACGGGAATGTAGCGCGGGAGTCAGCGAGCGCCGAGCATCAATTGCAGCGCCCCGGGCAAACGCTCGGCCCAATAGGTCTCGTTGTGTTGCGCGCCCGCTTGAACGACGTGGTGGAAATTCACACCATCGGTGTAACCGAGCGCGACGTACGCTTGCGCGAGGTTGTCCGTGTCGACCTCGTCATCGGCGTCGCCCTGCCCCGAGTCCACGTAGACGATCGAAGGACGCGGTGACTTCGTCAGCGTCTGCACGTCCGCGATGATCACTCCGCTGTTCCACCACGACGACGGCGACAGCTCTCCGAGCCGACTGAACACGTCTGGATATTTCAAACCCGCATACGCCGTGACCAATCCGCCGAGCGAGCTCCCCGCGAGCGAGGTGGACGCAACGTCGGGTCGCGTGCGCAGCTGCTTGTCGATCACCGGTTTCAGCTCCGTCACGAGCATTTGCAAATAGAGATCGGCGCCGCCGCCACCGGGCGTTCCCGGATCGGTCGTCGGCGTGTACTCGTAAATGCGCCCCGACGTGTTCGCGACGCCGATGACGATGGCCTCGGGGAACGTGATGCACGCGCCGTTCGTTCCGCAATCGCCGTCGCCGTTGCAGAGCACGGGATTTCCACCGAGCGTTTGCGCGCCCCAACCCGCGCACGTGCCGTGCTCCGTCGCGTCGTCGAACGCGGTGTCGACGTTCCACGTCGCACCGAACGCGAGCTGGGGGAGCGCGGCCCACAAGTTCTGACCGTCGTGCATGTAGACGACGGGATACGTCGCGTCCGTGTTCTCGTCGTAGCTCGCGGGGAGATACGCGTAGATCGTGCGATCGTTGCCGAGCGCGGTGGAGTGGAACGCCGCGATCTGCGTGACGACGCGGCCGGTGATCTCGGTGAAGTGCGGCCACACGTCGACCGTCGCGTTCGGGGCGAGGTGATAATTCGGGCCGCGCGCCCACGTCGCGTCGTCGAGCAGCGGCTTCCACTCGATGGGCGCCGCGAGGTTTTCGATCGTGAACGTGAAGACGTCGCCCGCGGCCGTCGTCTTCACGCCGGTGTTCCAGTCGAGGCCACCACCGCTCCCGCGGAGCGTGATCGCATGCGAGCCGGCGGGATAGTGGATGCGGAGCGTCGTCACGGGCGGCGCGCTCGTGTCGCTCGTCGCATCGGGGGCGCTCGTATCCGCGGTGCCGGCGTCGCCGACCGTTGCAGCCGGCGAGCTGCACGCGAGCGAAAACCAAACGAGCGCCGCTGTTTTCCGCATCGCGCGCGTCATACCGCAATCGCGGTCCGGATCGTCAAAGATCCAACTTCGGGCGCCGACTTAAGAGTGCCTTAAGTGGTGACGAAAGCGCCGCTGCATACGCTGGGTGAAGGAGGCTCGCCCATGTTCGTCCGATCGATCGCCGTGCTCGCCGCTCTCATCGCACTTCCCGGTTGCTCCGCTTCACCCGGAGAAGACACGAGCTCTTCGAGCGAGTCCGCGCTCACGCGCGGCGACGTCATCGCGCGCGCCGAGCAATGGGTCGCGGTCAAGCTTCCGTATTGCCAGAGCGTCAACCACGCGCACGACTACGACCAAGCGTGCTCGTCTGTTTGCACGCGCCCCGACAACGCCGCGTGGGACCCGTATCGCTCGGACTGCTCGGGTCTCGCGTCGTGGGCGTGGGGTCTTCCCGCGCCGGGACGCGTGACGATGGAGTTCGCGCCGTTCGTCAACGACATCACGCAGACCGTCGCTGCGAGCGACTTGCAACCGGGCGACGCGGTCAACAACAACGAGCACGTGATGCTCTTCAAAGCGTGGGTCACGCCGGGCACGGTCGCCACGTTCATCGAAGAGCCGGGCTGCAGCTCGTCGACGCCCTACGCGCACGAGTTCACGTCGAACGTCTCGATCAACGGCGACACGATCCACGTCGATTACAACGGAATGACCTTCTACTCGATTCGTCTCAAATCGATTCAAGGCGGCGCCGCGACCGGCGGAAGCGGCGGAACGATTCCCACGTTCCCGAACAATCGAGTCGTCGCGACGAAATCGGGTAATGGCTATTGGCAATACAGGCTCGACGGCTCGGTCTATTCGTTCGGCGACGCGCAATATCACGGCGGCGCCAACACCGTAGCGCACGCGTCTCCGATCTTCGGCATGGTGCGCACGGCGTCCGGTGGTGGCTATTGGCAAACCGCGCTCGACGGCGCGGTCTATTCGTTCGGTGATGCGCAATACCGCGGCGGCGCCAACACGATTGCGCACTCCGCGCCCATCGTCGCGATCGCCGCGACCGCGGGGAGCGGTTATTGGCAGCTCGCGCAAGACGGCGCGATCTACTCGTTCGGCGATGCCGCGTATCACGGCGGCGCAAACTCGATCACGCACGCGCCGATGATCGCGCTCGCCGCGACGCCGTCCGGAAAAGGCTATTGGATGCTCGCGCAAGACGGCGCGATCTACTCGTTCGGCGACGCCGCATACCACGGCGGCCTCAACACGATGCCGCACCCGGCGAAAGTCGCGAATTTCACGCCGACGAGCGGGAGCGGTTATTGGATCGTCGCCGAGGACGGCGCGATCTACGGATTCGGCGACGCGCAATACCACGGCGGCGCGAACACCATCGCGCACTCGGCGAACATCGAAGGCATCGCAGCGAGCGCGAGCGGCGGTTACTGGCTCAGTGCGGAGGACGGCGCGATCTACTCGTTCGACGCGGCGTACCACGGCGGCGCGAACGCACCATGATCACGTCAGCGCGTCGACCGCGGCGAGCGCGACGAGCACGAAACCCACGGCGAGCATGCGCATCGCGAAACGCATGGCGATCTCCGGCGAGCCGCCGCTGTCGGCTCGCCGCCATCGCATCATCGCAAGCTCCGCAAACGCGTACAGCGGTAAACCGAGCAAGACGATGCGCGGATAAACGTTCACCGCGGCGAGCACGGCGACGCCCAGCATCGTGATGCGCGTGCAAACGATTCCGACGCGCAGACACGCAGCGGGTCCACGAGAGACGACGAGCGTGCGATACCCGCGGCGCGCGTCGTCTTCGCGTTGATACGATTGCGCGGCAAAAGACATCCCGACGACGAACGTCGTGAAGAGCATCATCGCCGCGGCGGTGCGCGCGGTCATCGCGACGCCCGCGACGGACCATCCCGCGATCCACGAGAGCATTCCGTAGCCGACGCCGTTCACCATCGGCCCGAGCATGGGCCGCGCTTTCCATTTCGTGCGCGGGTGCGAATACATGACCGCGAGCACCGAGCACACGGCGCACGCCGCGCTCGCGATCGATCCGGCCGAGCTCGCGATGATCGTCGCGAGCGCGAGCGCCGCGTAAGCCCAAAGATCGAGACGCGGCGGGCGCGAGACGCGCGCGTCGTCGGAAAAGAGCACGCGGCCTTCGTCACCGTCGAGCTCCGCGTTGAGCCAGAGCGATCCCGCGCTCAAGAGGACCCACGAGGCGAGCACGCACGCGAGCGCGAGAGGACGTCGCGCTTCGATCCCGAAATCCCAATGCGCGAACCCGTAGCCCGTGAGCGGCACGATGAGGAGAAGCGCAGTGCCCTTCGGTCGCGCCAGCCGAAAGAGGGATGTGATCATGTCGGCATCGAGAGGCGGAGCCCGCGAGGTCTCAGGAGATCGCGCAAGCGATCGCGCTCCTCGCGCGTGAGCTTCTCGCCGAGAAAATCGAAGAGCTCGCGCGGATCGCGAAACGCGCGGCGCTCGGTGTTGTTCGCTTCGCGGATCATGCGCTGGATCTGCATACCGAACGTCGGGCTCGCGTTGAGGAGCGTGCCGGTGCGAACGAGGTGCTCTTCGTTCTTCATCGTCTTCACGTAGCCGTCGACGATCTCCGGCGGGAAGACCGTCGCGTCGACGAGATCGACGAAACACACGTACGGCCCGCCGACCTTGGCGATAACCGCGTCGTGCGCGACGCCCCACGGCTCGGTTTCGGCGAGCGTCACCGGAGACCAAATCTTGATCTCGACGAGCCGTCCCACTTTGCAATCGACCGACCACACGCGCCTGACATGATAACGTCCGCAGCGTCGATGCGGATCCCGGCTTTCGTCTTCGCGCTCGTCGCCGTCCTCGGCACAGTCGCGGGCGGCGATCTCGAGTGTTCGCCGCCAAATCAAGCGCGCCAAGCCCATCACGGCGGCGAGCTCTACGGGCGCATGTGCTCCGTATGCCACGGCATGAGCGGCGAGGGATACCGCGCGGACCAAGCGCCCGCGATCGGCCACGGCGACTACCTCGCGAGCGCGTCGGACGAATACTTGCATAATGCAATCAGTGGCGGGCGCTCCGGATCGACGATGTCCGCGTGGGGCTTCGACCACGGTGGACCGCTGAGGGCGCGCGACGTCGACGCAACCATCGCGTTCATGCGCACGTGGCAAGCGGAGCCCGCGTTCGATCTCGACGAGCGACCCGTGACCGGCGAAGTCGCGAAGGGACAAGCCGTGTGGTCGCAGCAATGCGCGAAGTGTCACGGCGCGCGCGGAACCGGCGGGCAGTACCTCGCCGTCGGCGGAGCGCAGCTTCTCAAGGACGCATCGAACGGATTTTTGCGCTGGGCGATTCACCACGGACGCCCGGGCACCGCGATGCCCGCGTTCGATTCGATCCTCGACGACCATGCGATCGAAGACGTCCTCGCGCTGATGCGCGATTGGGCGAAGTCGATGCCGCCTCCCGCGTTCGCGCCGCCCGCGAAGCCGCCGCCGATTCCGCTCGGACCCGTTCCGCTCCATCCGCACGGCCCCGAGCCAGTAGGCTTCGCCGCACAACCGCAGACGACGAAGGCCGAGCTCATCAAGCGCGAGTTCGATCGCGGCGCGAAGATGGCGTTCCTCGATGCGCGCGCGCCGAGCGACTACACGCGCGAGCACATCGAAGGTGCGGTGAGCGTGCCGTTCTACGATCCCGATCAGTACTTCAAGGACCTGCCGAAGGACGCGTGGCTCGTCGCGTACTGCTCGTGTCCGCACGCGGAGTCGGGACAGCTCGCGAGCAAGCTCGTCGCCGCGGGGTTCAAGAAGGTGACCGTGCTCGACGAAGGGCTCGGGTTTTGGCGGAGCAAGGGTTACCCCATCAAAGCGGGTCTCGACCCGTGAGGCCGCTCGCGATTTTCGCGCTCGCGAGCGCGTGTGGCACGCCGACGCCGCAACCCACGACGGTCACCGTGGAGCCGCTCCCCACGCCTTCATCAACGGCGAGCACGACGGCGAGCATCGCGATCACGGAGACGCCGCAAAACGCGGCGCCCGAAGTGCTCATGCCTGGCCGCGTCACCATCGTTCATTTCTTCGCGAGCTGGTGTCTGCCGTGCACGAAGGCAATGCCTGCGCTCGACGCGCTCGCGACGAAGCTCTCGTCGCGCGTCGCGGTCATCGGCATCGGCGAAGACGAGGAAGAGCCCGACATGCGCGCGTTCGTTCGTCAGATCGGCGTTCGCTTCTCGACCCAATGGGACGATGGAAAAAAGAAAGCGACGCTCTGGCACACGAACATGATGCCCACCACGTTCATCGTCGATCGACACGGCGCGCTGCGCTTCACGCACGCGGGCTTCCACGACGACGATGGCGCGGTGATCGAGAAGGAAGCGCGAACGCTCGCCGACGAGCCTTAAGAGAGGATGCGGCGCACGCCGTCGCCGATGTCGGCGCTGAAGACCGCGCCGAGCGACGAGATCACGTAGCGCGCCGATCCGACGCTCAAGCTCCACACGGCGACTTGCTTCGCCATCGCCTCGCTCGCGCGATCGCCGGTGTCGACCTTCGCGCCGAGCGCGGCGACGAGCAGCGCGCCTTCGCCCGATCCGGCGACGAGGCGTCCGTCGCTCGTGGCGACCGTGAGCGCGTGCACGCCGAGGCGTTTGCGCGACGATTCGAGAAACAATGCGAGCGCCTTCTCCGGCTGCTCGCTCCGACGCATGCGGCGCTCTTCGATCGGTTCGATCATGAGCGCGATCGTCGAACGCCCGCGCGCGTCGTGACAACTTTTCGGCGCTACTTCTTCGGCGGCGGAGGCGGCGGTGGCGGAGGCGGAGGCGGCGCCGGGCGCGCCTCGGGTTTGAGCTCCGGCATCTTCACGAGCTCTTCGATGTTCGGGACGAGCACGATCTCGATGCGGCGGTTCTTCTGGCGACCTTTGTCGCTCGAGTTCGACTGCGACGGATCGAACTCCGCGTAGCCCGCGGCCGACATCGTGTCCGCCTTCACGCCCTCTTTGATGAGGAGCTTCACGACGGCGACCGCGCGCGCCGTCGAGAGCTCCCAGTTCGACGCGAACTCCTTGTTGTGGATCGGGAACGTGTCCGTGTGGCCCGCGACTTGGAAGCGGCGGTTCGTCACGCCCTTCAGCGCGGCGCCGACCTCGGCGAGCGCCTTTTGCCCGTCGGGTTTGATCTCCGTCTTGCCCGCGTCGAAGAGCACGTCGGTCGCGAGCGCGAGCACGATCTGTCCGCGGCGCGTCGTGAGGTCGAGCTTGCCCGCGTCGATCATCGACTTGAACTTTTTGACGAAGTCATCGAACAGCTTCGCGCGCGCGTCGGCCGCGGCCTTCTGCGCGCGGAGCTCTTCGAGCTCCGCCTTCGTCTGCTCGTCGGCCGTTTTGTTTCCGCCCTCGAGCTCCGCGATTCGCTTCTTGAGATCGCCGATCTCTTTGTCGGCGTCGCTCTTCTCTTTTTGCTCTTGCGCGGTGAGCGCGTCGTACTGCGATTTGGGGACGCCGCACGCAGCGGCAGCGAGCGACAACACGATGGCGATCCGTTTCATGCGCGCGAGACTAGAGCGCCTTCACCCACGCCGTCCACGCCGTGTTCGCGGCAGCCGGAGTCATGCCCGCTATGCGCTCGAACGCCTTCGCGCCCGTCTTGTCGTCTGCGAATCCATCGCGATATGCGCGGTAAAAAGGCCACAGCCAGTTCTTTTGATCGAGCCACTGACACACGTAGCGCGCGGTCGCGTAGTGGAGCTTCTCGGTCGATTCGCTGCGGAACGCCTCGTCGGTCATCCCGAAGAGCGCGTCGAGCCGTGCGTCTTTTTGCTCGGCGGGCGCGTTCATCCCCGCGAGCAAACGCGGCAGCCGCCAGTTCTTCATTCCGTGAACCTCGCCCGGCTTCGGGATCACCGGAGCTTCGAAGAGCGACGCGATCCCCTCGTTCACCCAAGTCGGCGCGTTCGGAAAATCCGCTTCGACGATCGGATGCACGAGCTCGTGCGTCAGCGTGCCGAGCCCCGAGCCCGCGTTCATCACGATGCGACGAATCGACGGGTGATACATGCCGAACGGCGAGTCGCACGTCCCGCCGAGCCGCGCTTTGCAATACGTCTGGTAGCTCGCCAGGTCGGGGAACAAGTAGACGCCGATGGGCTGCGCGGGCTTCTTGTCGAATCGATTGTTGTAATATGCATCGATCGCGCGCGTCGTGAGATCCGTGCTGGCGGCGAGCGCGCGAGCGTTCCACCCGGGCGCGGCGACGAGGACGAAGACGTCTTGCGCGACTTGGATCTGCGTTCCCGCGCCGAGCTCCGTGCGCGCGAGATCGGAGACCCGTGTGCGATCGGCGGCCAGATCGTACGGCGGAGGCGGAGACGGAGACAGGGACGGGGGCGGGGGCGGAGACAGAGACGGAGACGGAGACGTGCACGCTGCTAGGAGGAGCGCAAGGAGGCGGCGCATGCGCGTTGGACACGCGAGAGGCGCCATTACGTGGGATGAAGCGCGAGGGCGTGGACGATCTCGCTGAGATCGACGGGGTGGATGTTCTCGAGACCCACGTCGACGGCGTCTTGCTCCGCGGCGATCACGTAACGCACGACTTTGCGATCCTCGACGACCTGCGTGACGCGCATGCGATGGGGCGTGCGCGTGCATGCGCGCGTCGCGATTTGTTCGCGGTTTCGCCACGTCGTCTCGAAGCCGATCGCGCGAAGCGCGTTCACCGATTCGGCGGGCAACGGCGGCACGTCGGGCGCGAGCGTGATGGAGGCACCCTCGGCGCGAAGGAGCAAGCGGCGATCGAGCTGCTCGAGCGGTTGCGTGATGCGGTAGTCGAAGAAGACGCGCCGCCACCCGTCGCGCTCGTCGCCCTGCATCTCGGCGGGGTGCACGATGCCGATCGCTTGGTCTTTCGTATCGAACGCGGCGTCCTCGTGATCCGCGAACGTGCCGTCCTCCGCGATGCGAAAGCTCTTGCCGCCCGCGCGCCACACGACGCCGCGCGCGAGGTGTCGCATCAGCGGGTGATCCATCCACGCTTTGCGAAATGCATCGAGCGTCCAGGAGCGCCCCGAGATCATCGCGCGCTCGAGCGAGTCGAGTCGGAGATCCGCGATCGCGGTCACGTCCTCGAGGAGCTCGTCCCAGATCTGCGCGGCGCGCGCGACCTTCGCTGGATCGTCCTTTTTTCCGGCCTTCGGGAGCTTGCGGAGCTTGCCGCGCGCGCTCTCGATGAACGGGTCGAGTCGCTCGTCGAAGCCGACGTCGATCGTGCGCGAGCCGTAGTCGAGCTTCACACGCGGCTCGGAGAGCGCGATCGTCGGCGAGAGCGAATCCTCGACTTGCTCGACGCTCATCCCGCGTCGTCGCGCGAGCTCGGCGAACGCGGCCATCACCGTCGCGCGCGTTCCCCAGTGACGCGCGCGCCACGTGCGCGCCTTCTGCTCCTTGATGCGCCACGCGAGCGTGCACAGCTCGGTCGCCGCGGCGTCCGTCGCGGCGCGACCGAGCACGGCGACGACCTCTTGGCGTTTGATCGCGGGCGTCGTGCGGCGGATGACTTCGTCGTCGCCGAGGAGCGCGATGGACTCGAGCATCCACTTGGACACGTTGCGTGCGCGCGCGCGCTCCCACGCGCGCGCCGCGTCCCACGCGAGCTCCGCGAGCGAGCGCGGCTCGCACGCCGCGCGCACGTCGTCGAGCCCGATGTACGGCGCGTCCTCGTCCGAGAACGCGAGCATGTGACCGATGTGCTCGACGGCTTCGAGCGGAAGGGCGCGTCCGTCTTTCGCGAGCGGGCGCGTGAACGTCTTCGGTCTCCATTCGATGGGCATCTTCGGCGCGGAGCTCGGGCAATCCCATCGACCATCGAACGACAGGATCTCCTCGATCGCGGAAGCCGCGCGTTCGCCGTGCGATTTCGCGACGGCGCGAATCGCGTCTCCATGCTTGATCGCGAGCCGCCGGAGCACGGACTCTCCGGCGCGGCGCCGCTTGCTCATGCGCGAGAGCGCGATCGGAATCACGCCGGCGATCGTGGCTTCTGGATGAAGATCGAAATATCTCCACGCGAGCCCACGCGAGCGCCCGGTTTCGATGAGCGCGACCATCGCCCCGGCGAAGCGATGCGAATCGATCTCGAGCACGGTGTCGCGCATCGCGTAGCCGTCGAGGCTCGGTGCGATGCTCGTCCAATTCTCGACTGCCCAATCAACGAGCGGCGGCACGACGACGTCGCCGAAGAAACCCGCCGCTACGAACGGAAAGGAGAACGGGGTTCGCTTCTGGTAGCCGAGCGTCTTGATCAGCTCGAGCAAGACGTCTTTTGGAACGCGCGAGCGATCGTGCCACCACGCCAATCCGAGCTCGCCGCTCTTCACTTTCGCGACGAAGTCGGCGAGCGCATCGCCGCCGAGCTCCGGAAACTGCGCGAACGCGACCTGATTCGCCACGGCAGCGCGTCTCTTCTCGCTCGTCTTGATCGTCTCGGCACGCGGCGGCGCCACGACGTCGACGGCGAGCGCCTTGCGATGCTTCTCGTCGCTCGTCCACGGCGGATTCGAGAGCACCATCGGGAGATCTTTCATCGGGATTTCGTCGGGCTTTTCGAGCGTGCGCTTCGCGCCCGCGAGCACCTCGGAAGCGATGGCGCCGAGCTTCGACCTCGATTTCCCGTCGAGCGCGCGCGCCGCGATGTCCGGATGGCGGTGAAAATACGCGCGCGCGATCTCCGCGGTCGAGACTTTGTCGAGCTCGCGCGCGAGCACCGCGGCCGCGCGATCGTCGACGTACACGCTCGTCGCGTTCGCGAGGTGAACGCGATCGCCGATCTTCGGAAGCTCCCACGCGCCGATCAGCGCGGGCAGCGCGTCCTCGCCGAGATTCTCCACGACATCGACGAGCGGATGCGACCCCATGCGATGCGCGAGAAGCCCCTCGAGGTGCGTCGCGTCTTTCAACGTCGCGAGCACCGGCGCCGCGATGATGCGCGTGCCTGCGGGAAGCGCCGCGATCTCCGCGGCAGTCTCCGCGGCCCACGCGTGCGCGGAAGAAAACGCATACGAGAAGACCACCTTCAGCGAGAGCGGAGCGTGCTTCCACGCGCGCTTCGCGATCGCGAGCAGCTTGTCTTCGCCCTCGCGCAGCACGTACTCGCGGAGAGCGCGCCACCCGATCGGCACGGCGCTCGACTGCGCCACCATCCACGATGCCGGATATTTGTGAACGCACGTGAGCGCGTGCGCGTGCACGAGCGCATGGAGGACGACGTCACCACTTCGCGTCTTCTCGAGCGCGCCCAAGAAGTTCGGCGCGACGCCGCGTTGCTGCGCCATCACGAGGACCGCGCCGAGCGCCTCGGCAGACGCGTCTTCGGGGAGCTCTTTCTTCTCGAGGAGCGCGATCCCCGCTTTCATCGCATCGACCGCTGCGCCCTGCTGCGTGAGCCCCTTCTCGAACACGGTGCGCGCGATCGACGTGCGGACCTTCGTCCACGCGCGCTCGGGAACGACGGACGATTCTTTGGGCTCCGTCGGTGCGAGATCGGCGCGGAGATGCGCCGTCCAAGACAGCTTCATCACTTCCCCGAAAATTTCGCTGCGCGCCTTTCGATGAAGGACATGAGCCCTTCGCGCGAGTCGTCGGTGTTCATCAAGCGCACGATCTCCGGCAGGAGCGCGCGCGCCGCGGCTTCTTCGTTGAGCGATCGGCGCGCGGATTCGATCGTGGCGCGCACGCCGAGCGGGGCTTGCGCGGCGATGGTCTCGGCGATGGCGATCGCGCGATCGAGCTGTTTTCCCGGCTCGGTGACCTCTTGCACGAGACCGATGCGGTGCGCCTCGTCGGCTCCGAATTCGTCGCCCGTGAGGAGCCAGCGCATCGCGTTCCCCCACCCTGCCGCCGCGACGAATCGATACGTCGCTCCGCCGAAAGGAAAAATTCCGCGCTTGATCTCGATCTGCGCGAAGCGCGTGTTCGACGCGGCGACGACCACGTCTTGCGCGAGACAAAGCTCGATGCCGAGCGTGAGACATCGCCCGTGCACCGCGATCACGGTGGGCTTCTTTCTCAGCGCGCCGTGCACGCCCCACGGATCGACGCCGCCGCGATCGAAGGGCATCTTCCCTTCCATGACGACAGGCGCGACGTTCGCGAGATCGAGCCCGGCCGTGAAGTGATCGCCGTTCGCGAAAATCACGCCGCACCGCACGTCGTCGTCGCGCTCGAGCTCGGCGAACGCTTGCGCGATTTGATCGAGCATGTCGATGTCGAACGCGTTCATCTTCTCGGGCCGATTGATGCCTACGAGCATCAAATGCCCGCGTTTGTCCGTCGTGATCTTCGCCATGACCGGACGATACCTGGCGCGTCGCGCATGCGCGGAGCAAACTGTGGTCATGACGCGCGCCCTTTTTTCGCTTTTCGCGGTGCTCGCTCTCGCGCTCGTCGCGCCCGGCGCGCAGGCCCAAACGCCCGCGCCCGATTTGATGGCGCGCCTCGGCGCGTACGCGGTTCGCTTCGAGACGATGCGCACGCACGCGAGCTACCGCGTCGAAGGCCGCCTCGAATCCATCGACGGAAACAACCGCGTCGACTCGCGGAAATACATGCGCGGCCGCGTCGACTCCGACGGCCACAAAGTCGAATTCTCGATCCAGCAGTACATGGAAGACGGACAAGACAAGACCGCCGAGGCGAAAGACAAACAGCGCAAGCAGCGTGAAGAGTCCGCGCACGAAGCGCCGAGCCACAAGCGCGAGTGGCGCATGCCGTTTCATCCGGGCGAGCAAGCGCGTTACTGGTTCGATCAAGTCGAAACGGATCCGAGCGATCCGAACCGCGTGCGCATCGCGTTCGTCCCGAAGATCAAAGAGGACGACACGATCGAAGGATCGGTGTGGGTCGACGTGCAGCGCGGCACGCTGATTTCAGCCGGTTTCAAGCTCTCGAAGCCACCGACGCTCGTCGACTCGGTGCACGTGACGATGCTCTTCGGCGAGCAGACTTCGCTGGGCCCGGCGCCATCGCACATCGCGGTGGAAGCGCGCGGCGGTGCGCTCTTCTTGCGGAAGCACTATCACGGCGAAGCGATGCTCTCGGCGTACTCACTCGTACCGTAGCGCGTCGATCGGATCGAGCTTCGACGCCTTCCACGCCGGATAAAGCCCGAACGCGATCCCGACGAATGCGCTGAACGCGACGGCGACCGCGATGACGTCGGGTTGAACGAGCACGGGCCACTTGAAACGCTCGGCGAGCCACGCGCTCGAGCCGAGCCCGAACGCGACGCCGAGCAAGCCGCCCATCATCGACAGCGCGAGCGCCTCGGTGAGAAATTGCGTGAGCACGTCGAACGGCTTCGCGCCGAGGGCCATGCGCACGCCGATCTCGCGCGTTCGCTCCGTCACCGAGACGAGCATGATGTTCATGATGCCGATGCCGCCGACGAGCAGCGACACCGCCGCGACGCTCGCGAGAAGCGTCGTCATCGTCTTCGTTCCCTCTTCTTGCGCGCCCGCGATCTCGCTCAAGTTGCGGATCGAGAAATCGTCTTCGTCGTTTTGCGCGAGGTGATGCCGCTCGCGGAGAAGCGCCGTGATGTCGTCTTGCGCGCGCTGCGTCTGACCCGCGCTCGCCTCGACGTAGATCGTGCCCGACAAATATTTCTTGAGCCCGCCCTGCACCTTTTGACCGAACGTCGTCACCGGGATGAACGCTGCGTCGTCGTAGTCTTGCCCCGTCGGCGACTGCCCCTTCTTCGCGAGCACGCCGACGACGCGATATTGGCTCGTGCCGACGCGCACGCTCGTGCCCACGGGGCTCGCGTTCGCGCCGTACAATTTCTCCGCGACGGTCGCGCCGAGCACGATCACCTTCGCGGTCGTGTCGCAGTCTTGTTGCGTGAGGACGACGCCGTGCGACGCGGCCCAGTTGCGGATGTCGAAATACTCGGGCGTCGTGCCCGTGACGCTCGTCGTCCAGTTTTGATCTTCCGCGACGATGGGGAGATTCGATCGCAGCGCGGGCGCCGCGTATTTCACGGTCGACACTTGCGACGGGTCTTCGATCGCGGCGAGATCGTCCCACGTCAGCGTCGGCATCGATCCGAATCCGCCGTGCACGCCGCTCGAGCTCGTCGAGCCCGGCAAGACGACGAGGAGATCGGTTCCCATCGCGGCGAACGCGGCTTCGACTTGCGCCTTCGCGCCCGATCCGATCGCCATCATCGCGATGACCGCGCCGACGCCGATGATCACGCCGAGCGTCGTCAAGAACGAGCGCATCTTGTTTCGCACGACCGCGCGCGCCGAAATTCGCACTGTTTGAAAAGGGCTCACGAAACCTCCAGTGCCGCGACGCGGTACGCTTGCCGCGCGCTCTGCTTCGTGTCGCTCTGAACGAGCCCGTCCTTGATGAGGATGACGCGCGACGCGTACTCGGCGATGTCGGGCTCGTGCGTCACGAGCACGACGGTGATCCCGTCGCGACCGAGCTCTTGAAAGAGCGCCATCACGTTGGTCGAAGTCTGCGAATCGAGATTTCCCGTCGGTTCGTCGGCGAGGATCACCTTGGGGCGACCGACGAGCGCGCGTGCGATCGCGACGCGCTGCTGCTGTCCGCCGGAGAGCTCATTCGGGTGATGACCGATGCGGCCCGCGAGGCCCACGCGCTCGAGCGATTCGCGCGCGCGCGCGTGGCGCTCCTTCGACGGCACGTCCGCATAGAGGAGCGGGAGCTCCACGTTCTCGAGCGCCGTCGTGCGTGCGAGCAAGTTGAAGCTTTGGAAAACGAAGCCGAGCGTCCGGTTTCGCACGACCGCGAGCTCGCGCGCGCTGAGCTTCGAGACTTCGCGGTTGTCGAGCAGGTAGGTTCCCTTCGTGGGCGTGTCCAAGCAGCCGAGCAAATTCATCAGCGTGGATTTTCCCGAGCCGCTCGCGCCCATGATCGCGACGAACTCGCCTTGCTCGATCGTGAGCGACACGCCGCGCAGGGCATGAACGGCCGCGTCGCCCTCGCCGTACGTCTTTTCGATCGCGTCGAGCGAAACGAGCGCGCTCATCAGTACATCCTCCGTCCGCCGCCGCCGCCACCACCGCCACCGAATGGGCTCTTCGCCGAAGACTGCGGCGCGGCGCTCCCGCCTTCGCCGATCGTGTCGATCGCGACGATGTCGCCTTCGTGCAAATCGCCAGAGACGACTTCCGTCATCGCGCCGTCGCTGAGACCCGCGTGGATCTCCACCGCGGCGGGCGTCTCGCCGTGCATCACGTAGACGGTGCGCGTGTCGTCTTCTTTCTGTGCGTGTTTGCCGCCGCCGCCGGTGTGCTTCGCAGCGGGCGTCACGTCGGGCGGATGAAATCGAAGCGCCGTGTTCGGCACCGCGACCACGCCGTCGCGCTCCGCGTACGTCACGGTCACGTTCGCCGTCATCCCGGGACGAAGCTCGAGATCGTCGTTCGTGACTTTGATCACCGCGTCGTACGTCACGACGTTCTGCACGTTCGTCGCCGCGTTGCGAATCTGCCCGATGGTTCCGCGGAAGCGCTTGCCGGGATACGCGTCGACGGTGAAATACGCTGGCATCCCTTCCTTCAAGCGACCGACATCGCCCTCCGACACGTTCGTGTCGACTTGCATCTGCTTCAAGTCCTGCGCGATCGTGAAGAGCACGGGGGCCTGCAGCGACGCCGCGACGGTTTGCCCGACGTCGACGCTTCGCGAGATCACGACGCCATCGATCGGCGAGTAGATGCTCGTGTACGAGAGGTTCACCTTCGCTTGGTTGAGCGATGCGCGCGCTTGCTCGACGTTCGCGGCTTGCAGCGCGACGTCCGCGTGCGCCTGCGCCGCCGCGCCCTCCGCTGCATCGACGTCTTGCTGCGCCGCGAGGCTCTGATCGTGCAAGCTCTTCGTGCGCGCGAGCTGCTTGTCCGCGAGATCGGCCGCGGCTTTCGACTTGAGCTGCTGCGCGACCGTCTGCGCGTAGCTCGCTTGCGCTTGATCGAGCGTGGCTTGAAAGAGCGCGGGGTCGAGCTGCGCGATGAGCGCGCCCTTCTTCACTTGCGAATTGAAATCGGCGTTGAGCTTCGAAATGCGCCCGCTCACTTGCGCGCCGACTTGCACCGTCACGAGCGCGGACACTGTGCCGCTCGCCGTGACCTTCGCGGCAATTCGCCGCTTCTCCGACGGCGCCGTCTTGTAGGCGACGTCCACCTTCGCGTGCGCGACGCGCCACCTCCACGCCCCAGTCGCGATCGAAAGAACGACGACGACACCCGCAACCCACATTCCAATGCGCTTGACGCTCATGGTCCCAAGAGAAACCTTGCGATGCGCGCGCGGAATGTCGACGCACCCGTAGGTAAAGAAGCCTCAATTGAGAAGCGAATGTAAAGTTTCCCTAACCGTCTCCCCCAGCTCGTCTTTCCATGTGATCGTCGGGACCTCTTTCACGGAGAGGTGCTCTGATGAAACGTTCGACGGCATGGTTGGCTCTCGCGGGTTTGTGTGCGTTCGCGCCGGCGCTCCGCGCGCAGACGGACGACGAAGTGCCCGAGCAACGCGCGTACGAAGGCCGAATGGATGCGCAGATCCGTTCGTGGATCCACGAACAGAACAAGGAGGCGACCGACGAAGAGCGCACGTTCATCGGCGATCACTGGAAGCGCGCGGCGCGCATCTGGCGCATTCGCAAGCTCGCGCTCGCGGCGAAGGACGCAGCGACCGTCACGCGCTGCGACGCGCTCCTCCTTCGCGCAGATCACATTTTGGAAGAGCACCTTCGTCTTCTCCGCGGCCACGCGCCGGTGATGACAATGGCGCCCGTTGGCGAGGAAGTCGCGATGGCGCCGCCTCCGCCGCGTGTCGAAGTCCAAGGCACTGCACCGTCACCGCGGCATGTTTGGCTCCCAGGTTACTGGCAATGGAATGGCCGGAGCCACGTGTGGCAGGCCGGTCACTGGTCCGAGCCGCCGGAGCCCGGTATGGCCTGGGAAGCGCCGAAGTGGGAAAACCGTGGTGGAAAATGGGCGTTCACCGATGGGCGCTGGCACCCGTCAGCGCCGCCCGCGCCAACCGTCGTCTACGAGCCGCCGCCTCCGCCGCCCGAGGTCACTATCGTTGCGACACCTCCCGCGCCCATCGTGGAAGTCCGACCGCCCGGACCGGCGAACGGCGTCTGGATCCCTGGATATTGGCAGTGGAACGGCACTCGGCACACCTGGGTGGGGGGTCGATGGTCGGCTCCGAAACCCAATATGCATTGGGAACCCGATCATTGGGTACATCGTGGTAATCAATGGGCCCTCATCCACGGGCGTTGGGCTCGTTGAAAGGTCTGAAAAACTCACATGCGCTACTTGTTCATCGTCGCTGCCGGTTTGACGGCAGCAGCCCTTCACGGATGTTCGGCATGCAGTGGAGGCGGAGCCTACGGTTGGTCCGCACAAGGTTCGGCGCCACCGCCAGCAACCTCTTCAGCTGCGCCTGAGCCGCCTCCCCCGCCGGAGCCGGTTGCACCGAAGAATGCGCAGATCGAAGGCACGCGCATTCGCATTCCGCACGAGCTCGAGTTCGCCGTCGACAAGGCGACGTTCGACGACGAGAAATCGCCGAACAAAGAGATCCTCGACACGCTCATGGAGTTCTTGCAGCAGAACACGCACGTGACGAAGCTCCGCATCGAAGGGCACACGGACAACAGCGGCAAGTCGGATCACAACCAAACGCTCTCGGATCAACGCGCGGCAGCAGTCGGCAAGTGGCTCACCGATCACGGCATCGCCGCGGATCGCATCCACACCGTCGGCTTCGGCGACACGAAGCCCGAAGTTCCGAACGACTCAGCGGCGCACAAGCAGCAGAACCGCCGCACCGAGTTCCACGTCGAAGAGATCGACGGCAAGCCGCACGTTCCGCGTCATCGTCGCAACGCCGAGGGTGGAGGCGGGCGGCGCGTCGAGCGCGGCTCCGACCGGAAGCACCGCGGCGCCCGCAGCATCGGGCAGCGCGATGCCGAAATCTCACTGATATCCCTGAGCCTGTAACGCGAAGAGCTGGGCGTAGCGATTTTTCGCTGCAACCAGCTCTTCGTGTGTTCCCTGCTCGATCACGCGTCCGTTCTCGAGCACGACGATCCGATCCGCCATGCGCACCGTGGGAAATCGGTGCGAGATGAGGATGCTCGTGCGTCCCTTCGTGAGGCGCGCGAATCGTTCGAACACCGCGTGCTCCGCTTCCGCGTCGAGCGCGGCGGTGGGCTCGTCGAGCACGAGCACGTCGGCGCCGCGTCGCATGAACGCACGCGCGAGCGCGAGCCGCTGCCACTGACCGCCTGAGAGATCGACGCCGTCGTTGAACCAACGACCGAGCTGCGTCGCGAGCCCGTCCTTCAATTCGCTGACGACGTCCTTCGCGCCGCCGAGCTCGACTGCGTCTTCGACGATCGCGTCGTCGTTCATTTCCGGAACGCTGCCGAGCCCGACGTTCTCTTTCGCGGTGAGCTGGTAGCGGTTGTAGTTCTGGAAGATGACGCCGATGCGACGAAAGAGCGCGTCGCGATCCCACGCGTCGAGCGGTTTTCCGTCAAGCAAGATGCGGCCCTCCGTCGGTTCGTAGAGACGCGTGAGGAGCTTGATGAGCGTCGTCTTGCCCGCGCCGTTCTTTCCGACGATCGCGAGGCTGCGTCCTTCGGGAATGAACAAGTCGAGATGACGAAGCGTCCACTCGTCGCGCCCGGGATAACGAAACCCGACGTCGACGAACCGAATCCCTTTCTCCGACTCCGTCTCAGTCTCCGAGCCCGAGCCCGACTCCGTCTCCGCGCCCTTCGGCCGAATCGCCAAGAACGAAAACAAATTGTCCATGTAGAGGTTGTCCTCGTAGACGCCGGTGAGCGACGAGAGCATCGACTGGAACGATTGCTGGCCTTGGCGGAACGCGACCATGTAGAGCGTCATCGCGCCGAGCGTCATCATCCCGGTCGCGGCGCCGAACGCCATCTTCGCGTACGCGGCGTAAAACGCGAGCGTCGAGAGGAGCGAGAGCACGAAGCCCCACACAGCGCGCTTCGTGTTGAGCGCGACGTCTTCGCTGTAGAACGACTCGCCGAGCGATCGATACCGCTCGAGAAAGAGCGGGCCGAGCCCGAAGAGCTTCACCTCTTTGGCGTGGTCGTCGTTTGAGAGAACGTACTCGAGGTACATCAGCTTGCGCGCCTCGGGCGATCGCCAGTTGCGCAAACGAAACGCCCGCGCGCCGAAGCGCACTTCCGCGACCGTCGCCGGAATCGTCGCGAGCACGAGCCCGAGCACGATCCAGCCGCTGTATCCGACGAGCAGCGCGACGTACCCGCCGAGCGTGATGATGGATTGCACGATCGCGAACACGCGACGCACGACCGAAATCGGACGCGACGAGGCCTCGCGCCGCGCGCGCGTGAGCTGATCGTAGAACTTGGGATCTTCGAAGTGGACGAGGTCGAGGCCGGTGGCCTTCTCGAGGATGTCGAGGTTCACGTCGAGCGAGAGGCGCGCGCCGAGCGTGGAGCTGACGAGGTCGCGCGCTTGCGAGACGAGCGCGAGCGCACCGACGACCGCGAGCTCGACGAACACGAAGCGCACGGTGAGCGCGGGATCATGCGCGACGGCCGCGTCGATGATGCGTTTCCCAATCCACGCGATGCCGAGCGGAAGAACCGCCGAGGCGAGCGTCGTCAGCGCGAGCGCAATGCAGAGCCAGCGGCTCGCGCGCCACACGAGACCGAGCGTGCGTGGTGTGTGTGCGAAACCGGAGAGCGAGAACGTCGGGACGTCGCGTGGACGCGGAGAAGGCGGAGAAGGATGGGCAGCCACGGGTGCATGTTAAGCACGGCCGCGGGCGTGATAAGGTCGCTGACGAATGGCGTGGAGACCGATCGGCCGCGCTTCGGATTTCGAGGCACAAGGACCATTCGCGGCGAACGCGGACGGCGTGGATCTCGTCGTCGTGCGCTCGCCCCGCGGGCTCAAGGTCTTCGAAGGGCGATGCCCGCACCAAGGCGCGCTCCTCGGCGAAGGCGAGATGGAAGACAGCGCGCTCGTCTGCAGAAATCACCGCTGGCGATTCGATCCGGAGACCGGAAAGCGCAAGGGCGGAGCGCAATGTCTACACGCGTGTCCTTCGCGCGAGGCAGGCGGGATGCTCGAAGTCGACGCGAGCGATCTCGGCGCGCGCGTCAGCGACAAGACAGCCCGGCGCAAGCTCTCCGATCTTCCGTCGCTCCCGACGCTCCCGATCGTCGGCAGCGCATACCTCTTCGATCCGTCGTCGATGCACATCCAACTCGAGGAGTGGGGAAAGAAGCTCGGCTTTCCGTTCCGGTATCGATTCGGTCCGTATCCTGCCGTCGCGTTCGGCGACGCGCAGACGAACCTCGCGATCTTGCGCGACCGCCCGGAAACATTTCGGCGCGCGGCGAACGTCGAACCGATCTTTCGAGAGCTCGGCGTCGCGGGCGTGTTCTCGGCGGAAGGACAGAAGTGGCGACCGCAGCGGCGCCTCTCGATGGAGGCGCTCTCGCATCGTCACCTCCGCGGATTTTACCCCGCGCTCGCGACGGTCGCGGAGCGCCTCCGCGCGCGTTGGACGAAGCGCGCCGAGAGCGGCGACGTCCTCGATCTTTGCGACGAGCTCAAACGATTCACCGTCGACGTCACGACGCAGCTCGTGTTCGGTTACGACATCAACACGCTCGAGCAAGACGGCGATGTCATCCAGCGCAAGCTCGAGCTCATCTTCCCGACGTTCAATCGCCGCCTTTTTTCGGTGATTCCGTGGTGGCGCATCGTGCGCATGCCCGCCGATCGCCGCGTCGATCGCGCCATCGCGGAGCTTCGCGTGTGGATCGACGGCCTCGTCGCAAAAGCGCGCGAGAAGAACGCAGAGGTGCCGTCGAATTTCCTCGAAGCGATGATCGCCGCTCGCGACGAAGAAGGAAAACCGTTCGCAGACGAAGTCATCTTCGGAAACCTCATGACGATGCTCCTCGCCGGCGAAGACACGACCGCGTACACGCTCGCGTGGGCCGTCCATCACCTCGTCGATTCGCCCGGCGACATCGGCGCGCTCCGCGCGGAGCTCGACTCCGTGATGGGCCATGCGCACGTGCCGAAGTCGATCGAAGACACGAATCGTCTCGCGTGGGCCGGCGCGATCGCCAACGAGAGCATGCGTCTTCGCCCGGTGGCGCCGGCGTTCTTCAACGAGGCCGCGAGCGACACGATCGTCGACGGCGTCGAGATCCCCAAAGGCACGATGGTCGTCGTCATGGTGCGCCCCGCAGCGACCAACCCGGAGCACTTCGGAGATCCCGAAGCGTTTCGTCCCGCACGGTGGATCGATCAGAGCGCCGGCGCGCACGAGCCGAGCGCGTCGTATCCGTTCGGGTCGGGCCCGCGCATTTGTCCGGGTCGTTCCCTCGCGCTCCTCGAGATGAAGCTCGTCCTCGCAACGCTCTACAAGAGCTTCGACGTCGAGCGCGTGAGCGACCCGAACGAGGTGCGCGAGAAGCTCGCGTTCACGATGATGCCGTCGAAGCTCGAAGTGCGACTCCGCAAGCGCGCCGTCGCGCGCGCCGCGGCGTCTTCGCCGGAGGAGTCGGGGGCTGTGGCGATATGAAGACGAAAAGCAGGCAGATCGTCGAACGGTGTTTCGTGGTCGTGATCGCGACATCGCTGCTACTCGCTTGCGGCGAGCCGACGACCAATACGGCAGACGCGGCACCCGAAGCCGCATCAGATGCCACGCACTGCGCTGTGTGGTCCGTTTCCACGACCCCAGAGAACGTCGCGCTCAACGGCGTCTGGGCCAGCGGACCAAGCGACGCGTGGGCCGTGGGCAGCATGGGCGGAGGGGCGCCCACACACCCCCTCAATGGGAGCATCCTCCACTGGAATGGCAGCGTGTGGAGCGTCAGCAACAGCGACGCAGATTTTAATTCTTTCTCTGGTGTCTGGGGTAGTGGAAAAGGAGATGTGTGGGCCGTTGGCAATATCGACCTGAACGACGTGAACTACGGAATCGTGCACTGGGATGGTAGCGCCTGGTCTCTCTCCGCAAGCGACATCAAGGCCACCATTCGTGGCATTGGGGGCAGCGGACCAAACGACGTGTGGGTCGTAGGTGGCGATCCCAGTCGGCCCAATCGCTTCGTGCGAGCGTCCATCAGCATGATCCTCCACTGGAACGGCAGTGGGTGGTTGGCCTTGCCGAGCCCGCTGGATACCCCGCTCAACGGCGTCTGGAGCAGTGGTCCGAGCGATGCGTGGGCCGTGGGTGGGGGCACGATCCTCCACTGGGACGGGAGCGTGTGGTCGACCTCTTTGAGCACGACGAATTCATCCTTCAACGCAGTTGGTGGCAGCAGCGCAAACGACGTGTGGGTCGTTGGCGCCAATGATACCGGCGGTCTGATCCTTCACTGGGATGGCAGCGCGTGGTCGCCATTCACGACCAAGTATGGTCTTCCCGAGCTTCTTGCCGTTTGGAGTAGCGGTGAGAGCGATGCGTGGGCCGTGGGCTACTACTCGATCGCGCACTGGAACGGTGAAGCGTGGTTGTCGTATGTCGAAACAACCTGCAACAATTGGGGTTCCGATATCTGGGGCAGTGGACCGAATGATCTGTGGATTGTTCAGGGGGGTGACGGACCGGAAAACCTCCTTCACCAATGACACAGATTTCGGACTGAGTTGAGTCGCGAGCTGGTGAAGGCAGGTATTGATAGCGCTCCATGACCACGCAGATCGTCGAACGGTGTTTCGTGGTCGTGATCGGGACATCGCTGCTACTCGCTTGCGGCGAGGCGACGACCAATACGGCAGACGCGGCACCCGAAGCCGCAACAGATGCCACGCACTGCACTGTGTGGTCCGTTTCCACGACCCCAGAGAATGTCGTCCCTCAAAGCGTTTGGGCCAGCGGGCCAAGTGACGCATGGGCCGTGGGCACCAACGGCATCCTTCATTGGAATGGCAGCGTGTGGAGCGTCAGCGTCGACAATGAAGCGGCGTGGGAACTTGGTTTTAGTTTTTTCTCTGGTGTCTGGGGTAGTGGACCCGGGGACGTGTGGGCCGTGGGCGCGACCGGCGGCGGCGCCTACGGGATCGTGCACTGGGATGGTAGCGCGTGGTCTCTCTCCACGGTCCTCGATGTCGCTACCGAAATTCGTGGCATTGGCGGCAGCGGACCAAACGACGTGTGGGTCGTGGGCGACTCGAAAAGTGTTGGCACCAACGTGATCCTCCACTGGAATGGCAGCGGCGGGTGGTCGCCGACCCCCGTGGATGGCTACTACCTCAACGGCGTTTGGAGCAGCGGCCCGAGCGACGCGTGGGCTGTAGGTGGAGATACGATCCTCCACTGGGACGGGAGCGTGTGGTCGACCGCTTTGAGCACGACGACTTCATACTTCAACGCGGTTGGTGGCAGCAGCGCGAACGACGTGTGGGTCGTTGGCGTCAATGATACCGGCGGTCTGATCCTTCACTGGGATGGCAGCGCGTGGTCGCCATTCACGACCAAGTATGGTCTTCCCGAGCTTGTTGCCGTTTGGAGTAGCGGTGAGAGCGATGCGTGGGCCGTGGGCAGCGCGATCGCGCACTGGAACGGTAAAGCCTGGTCGTCGAACGTCGAAACCACCTGCAACATCTATACGGCACTCGATATCTGGGGCAGTGGGCCGAGCGACGTGTGGATTGTCGGTGAAGACACGAGCAGCGCTCTTCACGTCCTGCACCAATGACACGTTTCGAGAGAGGAAATCCAAACGCACTCTGCGGTTGAAGAAGTTGCCGTGGAAGCGTCGGCATGCAGTGCCAACTCGCTTCTGCGGTGAGTGAAGGAAGTCGACACGCGCGGAGGTGAGAAAAAATCGCGGAGCGCTCGACCGACGTCGCCGACGATCGATCGCGCGCGACTGGGGCGTCGTTCGCGGTTGGGCGGTCTTCGTGGACGAGCTCCGACGCACTCCGCTAAACCGCGCCTGCGTGTATTGGCTAATTCAATGCAGCCGCGCGCAGGCTCGAGGAGGCCACCAAGCGCCGGACCGCGAAATGTGTACTTGACGAATGGGTATGCATGATTAAATAGTGCTCAATCAAGCTGGCCACGCAAACCGAGCTCCCCTTTCGAATGCATGGCGGCAAGCGCGCGAACGCCGGGCGGAAGCCGCGCTTCCCACACGCGCGTCCCAACGTGCCGCACCGCGCACGCGCGAAGCACAAGGCCGCGCACCCCGTTCACGTCACGCTGCGTGCGCGGCGCGGGCTTCCTCCGTTTCGCGAGCGCGGGATCTTCGGAGAGATGCGCAAAGCGATCCGTGGGGCGAATCACTCGCGGGCCGTCGGTGAAGCGTTTCGCGTGATCCAGTTCTCCGTTCAACGCGATCACGTCCACTTGATCATCGAAGCGCACGACGCGACCACCCTCACGCGCGGCACGCAGGGGCTCGCGATTCGCCTCGCGCGCGCCGTGAATCGTGTGCTCGGCGTACTCGGAAAGGTGTGGAGCGATCGCTTTCACGCGCGCGAGCTCACGTCGCCTCGCGCGGTGCGAAACGCAATCGTCTACGTGCTCATGAACGCGAAGAAACATGGCGCGCGCCTCGCGTCGGGCATCGACGCGTTTTCCTCCGCACCGTTCTTCGATGGCTTCGCAAAGCACGGCACGACGCCGCACGAAGAAGTGTCGGTCGTGTTCGCGCCGCGAACGTGGCTCGCAGCCGTCGGTTGGCGCCGTCGCGGACTCATCGCCGCAAGCGAGCAGCCACGCGCCCCGAGCTAAGCGCGCCTGTGAGCGCTACTGAGCTTCGATCGCCCCCAACGTGCACGCACTCGGTCGCGTGGTGCCCGCGGCGTCCGTCGCGGAGCAACCGGTGCCTTTTCCGATCGCGGGGCTCCCGCTTGCGGGCTTCATCGTCTTCACCGGACCGCCGTTGTCCGCGAGCGCGCCGAGCTTCGGATCGGCGACGGTCACGTCCGACGTGCACATCACGCCGCCCGCTTGCGGATACTGCATGTCCGGCGCGCCGCTCGAGTGCGCCTTTGCGCAGTTCGTCGTCGAGTCGAGCGTGCCCTTCACGTTGTTCGCGATGATTGTATTCTGCAACTTCACGCCGGTGTCGCCGCCGAAGAGCCCGTCGCCGGTGTTTCCCGCGATGGTGCAGTTCATGAGCGTGCCGGTGACTTGATTCGCGAACCACACGCCGCCGCCGCCGCTCGCGGTGTTGTTCGCGATGGTCACGTTTTGCAAATCGAGGATGTCGGACTGCCCTGCCCAAAGTCCGCCGCCGAAGTGGCCCGTGTTGTTCGAGATGGTCGTGTTCGTGATCGTGAGCTGGACGTTCTCGAGGTAGAGCCCCGCCGCGTTTCCGTTTTGCGCGTCGGTTTGGTTCGAGTCGAACGTGCTGCGGTCGATGTCGACGATCGAAGGCGCGCCGCCCTGATCGTTGTATCCTACACGGAATACCGCGCCGCCCGCCGCGTTCGATTTGTTTGCGGTGAACGTGTCGCCGCAGAGCGTGAGCGAGATGTGCGCGCCGTCGTACGTGAGGCCGCCGCCGTTTCCGCCGTTGCCGGGATTGCCTCCCGTGCCCGTCGCCGAGTTGTTCGCGAAGGTCGAGTTCACGACGGTGACGTTCTCGTCTTGCGTTCCGACCGCGCCGCCGTTCGAGCCGCTGTTGTCGGAGAACGTCGAGCCGACGATGATGAGCGTGCCGACGCCTTGCCCGTTGATCGCGCCGCCGGACACGTCCTGCCCGCTCGACGCGCACGTGTTGTGTTGGAACGTGCAATTGATGACGGTGAGCGAGCCGCCGTCCTCGAAGATCGCGCCGCCGCCTTGCTTCGTGCTCGTCGTGTTCGCGACGTCGGTGGTGAAGGCGTTTTGGAACGTGAGGTTCTGAACCGTGAGGAGCGGCGTCGCGACGTTCCACGCGCTCGTGATGTGGAGGATGCGGTTCTTGCCGCCGCCATCGAGCGTGACTTTGTTCGCGCCGTCGATCGTCGTGTCTTTCCCGACGGGAACCTCCGACGTGACGGTGATCGTCGCAGGCGATGATCCACAGTCGAACGTGACGATGCCGCCCGTCGCGACCGCGGCGCGAAACGCTGCGTCGGTGCAGCTCGACGCGCTTCCCGTTCCGACGACGGTCGTCGGCTTCGACGTGTCGACGGCGGTCGCGGGCACGGTGCACACGCTCGCGGGCGGCGGAGGGAGCGCGGCGTCTTGTTGTCCGCCGCCGTCGGGCGTCGCTCCATCCGGCGTCGCGGCGTCGCCGTTCGTGCCGCCATCTGGATTCGATCCACCACCGCCACCACACGCGACCGCGAGACACGTCGCGAGCCCCAAGACGAAGATCGCCCTCATACAACGAAGCGTATCACCGCATGGCACGAGTGAGGGTGCACGCGGAGAGGTCCAGGAACGATGTGCGTGCAGCGCGATCGACCTGAAAACACGGTGTTTCGTGCGGCCCAAGAGTTGCTCAAGGGAATCACGTGATGAAAGCGAGAGTCTTTTTCTTGTGCGCTGCGCTCGCGTCCGCGTGCTTCACCGGAAACGGAACGAGCACCGACGGCGGCGCGGATGGCAGCACCGTGCTTCCGTTCCAAGCGGATTCGCCGTTCGTCTACGTGGCGAAGGTGAAGAACATCCTCACGGGCCTCGCGCCGACGCAAGCCGAGGTCGACTCGGTCGTGAACGCGCAAGGCGATGCGGCAAAGCAAGCCGCGCTCGTGACGCTCATCGATCAATGGATGCAGCGACCCGAGTACCAGGGAAAGATGATGACGTTCTTCGAGCTCGCGTTTCAACAAACGCAGATCTCGCAAGCCGACTTCAACGAGATCGTGCCGAATGGAAACGGGAGCATCGGCACGTCGCCGAACGCGAACTTGCTCGTCCAGAACGTGCGCGAGAGCTTCGCGCTGACGGTGCTCGAGCTCATCAACGAAGGACAGCCCATCAGCGCCGCGTTCACGACGACGCGCTTCATGATGACGCCCGCGCTCGCCGAGCTCTACGCGTTCATGGATTGGAACCAGATCGACGACAACGAGAAGATCACCGACAAGTTCGCGGCGCAGTTCAAGACGATCGGCGTCACCGTCGAAGACACGACGCCCATCGCGTACGCCGACACGATCGACGCGTCGAAACCGGCGACGTACATGCACTGGTACTACCCGAACTTGAACAACGTGCAGCCGGCGAACGCGAACAATCCGGCGCCCGATTGCCAAGCCGACGTCCGCACGTGGATCTCGACGAACAACGCGAACGTGCCGTCCGCGCACCTCGTTCACTACCTGCTCTACGGCGGCATGGAGGCCTACAAGATCAACGGCGGGCCGCCACCGAACAACAACTGCAACGCGTACAACGGCAACAACGCGAACGCGGTCATCGCCGGCACCGATTTCTCGAAGTGGCAGATGGTGAACGTTCGTCCGCCGAACGGCTCGGAGCCCATCACGCCGTTCTGGGACATGAACAATCTCCGCGCGGCGACGGAGCTCGTGCTCAACGTTCCGCGCGTCGGATTCTTCTCGACGCCCGCGTTCCACGCGAACTGGCAGACGAACACGTCGAACCAAATGCGCGTGACGATCAACCAGTCGTTCATCGTCGCGCTCGGCGCGCAAGTCGACGGCACCGACACGACGAACCCCGGCGGGAATCCGCCCGGCATGGACCCCACGCACATGAGCGCGGGCGGCGCGCCGTGCGTCGGATGCCACCAGATCCTCGACCCGTCGCGATCGATCCTGATGGCGACCTACAGCGACGGCTACGGAATCCAGCCGAACAAGTCGCAGACGAAGGGCGAGTTCGTCTTCAACGGCGTGACGAACACGCAAATCAACACGCTCACGGATTTCGGAAACCAACTCGCGACCCATCCGTTCTTCCCCGACGCGTGGGTGCAGAAGCTCTGCTTCTTCGTGAACTCGGAGCAGTGCGACCCGACGGACCCGGAGTACATCCGCATTCGCGACGACTTCAAGAACAGCGGCTTTCAGTGGAAGACGCTGGTCGAGGATCTGCTCTCGTCGCCGCTCACGACGAACGCGGTGCCGACGCAGACGACGCAAGTCACGGAGGGCGAGCTCGTCTCGGTGTCGCGCCGCGATCACTTGTGCACGCTCTTGAACTCGCGATTGAGCCTCTCCGACTCGTGCGGGCTCGACATCGTGACGACGAAGTCGCTCGTCGGCATCCCAGAGATCGCGGCGGGTCTTCCGTCGGATGGTTACGGACGCGGCGCGCCGATTCCGGTTTTGCCGACATCGCCGACGCTGTTCTACCGCGCGGGTCTCGAGAACATCTGCGAGGACGTCGCGAACGAGATCATCGACGCGACCAAGCCGCCTGCAAACGCGGTGACGTACTCGAGCTCCGATTCGAGCACCGCCATCGCCGACTTCGTCGCGACGATGATGGCGATCGTTCCCGATGATCCACGCTCGAGCGTGATGATCGGCAAGCTCACCGATCACTACAACGCCGCGCTCGCCAACAGCGCGACCCACACCGACGCGCTCAAGTCCACGTTCGTCGTCGCGTGTCTTTCGCCGAACGTCGCCGGAATCGGAATGTGAGGAACAACGTGAAAGCACCTTCCATCAGTCGTCGTGACGCCCTCGCCGCAGCGCTCTTCGGCGGTTCCATGATCGGTTTGCGATCGCTCGCGACCGGACTTCCCGTGAAGCTCCTTCTCGATCCCAAGAAGGCTCTGGCGGACATCTCGGCGACGTGCACGGGTAACGCGGGCGCCGCGCAGTTCATCATCCTCAACACGTCGGGCAGCGGCGATCCATTCAGCTGCAACGCGCCGGGCACGTACGACGATCCGACGACGGGCATCGATCTCTCGTCGCTCGTTCACCCCGATCCCGCGACGTACTCGTGGATGACGCCCGCGACGATGAACCTCGGACCGAAACAAACGCCATACAAGGCCGCGCAGATTTGGACGACGCTCGGGCCCGGCGCGGGAAACGCAGACGTCCTCGATCGCACGTCGTTCTGTCACATCATGACGAACACGCCCGTTCACCCGAAGGAGCCCGAGGTGCTCGGGTTGATGGGCGCAACGCAGTATGGCGAGATGTTTCCTTCGGTCCTCGCGAAGCAGCTCGCGCCGTGTCTCGGAACGTTGCAGACGCAACCCATCTCCGTCGGCGCTGCGTCGCCGAGCGAAGCGCTCACGTTCCAAGGACAAGCGCTGCCGACGATTCCGCCGAGCGCGCTCTCGGCGACGCTCCTCAACGCGACGAGCGGCGTCAACAAGCTCCAAAAGCTCCGCGATCAAACGCTCAACGACATGTACGGTTGGTACAAAGATTCGAGCCAAACGTCGCCCGCGCAGAAGGCGTACATCGATTCGCTGATCCTCTCGCAGCAGCAGGTACGCGGCATCAGTCAGGGTAGCCTCGGGATGCTGCAAGGGATCTCGAACACGAGCGCGGGTCAAATCACGGCGGCGATCGCGCTCATCTTGATGAAGGTGACGCCCGTCATCGCGGTACACTTTCCGTTCGGCGGCGACAACCACGCGGACCCCGCATTCAACAGCGAAGCGACGCAAACGCAGACGGGCATGCAGGCGATCGTGTCGCTCATGACGCAACTCAAGAGCTCCAACATCAACCTCTACGACAACGTCACGTTCCTCAACTTGAACGTGTTCGGTCGCACGATGGGCCCCGCGAACACGCAAGGTCGCCAGCACAACCAGAACCACCAACTCTCGATGATGATCGGCAAGGCCTTCAAAGGCGGCGTCGTCGGCGGCGTCGGACCCATCGCATCGAACCTGGGCGGTGATTTCGGCGCGCTCGGGATCGATTCGTCGTCTGGCGCGGCCGTGCAAAACGGCGGCGACATTCAGCCCATCGACTCGCTCGCGTCGTGGGGAAAAACCGTGCTCACCGCCGTCGGCGCCTCGAGCGATCAAGTGAACGCGTCGATCGCCGGCGGAAAGGTGATTCAAGCCGCGCTCGCCTCATCTTAAGCGTATGATCGCGGGGCGATGGAGGAGTCCGTCCTCAAGCCCGGATATCGGCTCGATCGGTACGAGCTTTTGTGTCCGGTCGCGGCCGGCGGAATGGCGCAGGTGTGGCTCGCGCGGCTGCGTGGCAAGCGCGAGTTCGAGAAGCTCTACGCCATCAAGACGATCAAGACGGAGCTCGGCGAGGACGCGCGCTTCCAGGAGATGTTCCTCGACGAGGCGCGCATCGCGTCGGGCATCGAGCATCCGAACGTCGCGCACCTGCTCGATCTCGGCGAGCAAGACGGCATCCTCTACATCGTCATGGAGTGGGTCGACGGCGAATCGCTCGCGAAGGTCTCGCGACAAGCGCGCAAGCTCGACACGCCGCTCCCGCTCGCGCTCTCGCTCCGCATCATGGCCGACGCGTGCGCGGGTCTTCACGCGGCGCACGAGCTGAAGGATCGCCAAGGAGAGAATCTCGGCGTCGTTCACCGCGACGTGTCGCCGCAAAACATCCTCGTCGCGACGAACGGCGCGGTGAAGGTGATCGACTTCGGCGTCGCGAAGGCGCGCAACCGCAAAGCGGGCGAGACGGGCGCGGGGATCGTCAAAGGGAAGATCCGTTTCATGGCGCCCGAGCAAGTGCGCGCGCAGCCGCTCGATCGGCGCGCGGACATTTGGGCCGTCGGGGTTTGTCTTTGCGAGCTCGCGACGGGCAAGCTTCCGTTCGACGACGACAGCGACATCGACGTCGTGCGCCGTTTGATCAGCGACGAGCCGCCACCGGGATTCGAAGACGTGCCGGGTCCCGTCGCGGAGATCCTCGCGCACTCGCTCGTGCGCGACCCGGGCGAGCGCTTCGCGACGGCCGCCGCGATGCGCCGCGCAATCGAGCTCGCGATGCAGCAGCTGAAGATGCAAGCGTCGAGCGAAGACGTCGCCGATTTCGTGAAGACGAATCTGCCGGAGTTCGCCGAGAAGCGTCACGCGGTGATGGCGCGCGCGATGGCGGAAGCGGATCAACGCGCCGCGGTTCGCGGAGCGATGGCGTCGATGTCGGGAGCCGACACGAGCGACGCGTACGCGGCGACGGTGATTTCGAAGTCGAGCCCGAACGCGCTCGGCGCAGCCGACGAGCGTGTCACCGTGAAGCCCGCAGTGCCCGCGACGGCGCCGCGACCGACGGCGAGCGCGCGTGCGCTGCTCGAAGGACGCGTGCCCGCGGACGAGTCCGTCGGCGGCGCGTTCACGGAAGAAGACGTCGCAGGGCTTCCGAAGCGGCGCGGCGTGTGGTGGCTGCTCGCGTTCGCGGGCGTGTGCGCGGCCGCGTGGTTCGGTTGGCCGGGAGGACCCCGCATTCGCGGATTCGTCGGACGAGTCGGCGCGACGCAAGCCGCGACGGGCGCGCCGGTCGCGTCATCTGTTGCGAGCGCCGCACCGACGGTGCCCGCGTCGGTCTCCGCCGCGCCCAGCGTGGGCGTGATCGAGCTCGGTGTCGACGCCGCGCCGTCGGCGTCCGTGTCGAGCGCGCCGACGTCGACGCAGGTGCGCCCGCATGGAACGTCGCAAGACGTGACGTTCACCGCGGCGCCCACGCAAACGACGACCGCCACGGCGCAACCCACCGCGACGGAGACGCCGCAACCCACCGCCACCGCAACGGCCACGGCGACGCAAGCGCCGACGAACCCGCCGCCGGAAGAGAACAATCCGTACTGAGGTCAGGATCGTTTCGCGCCACCGTCATCCATGATGCCGAGGTGCGCGCCATGAAACCCATCGATCACGACTCGCCTTGCTTTCGAGCCCACGAGTAAACGCAAACGCGGCTTCCCGTCCGAAAAGCACGTCAAACGCGGCGAACGCGTCGTGCACGGCGACAAGGAGCTCGTCGAGCGCCTTGGTCGCGAAGACCCATGCCCGTGCGGATCCATGAAGCGGTTTCAAGCGGTGTTGCATGCAGAGCGGCCTCTATGACGGCATGATGCGCAACCACTACACGCGATGAGCCCGTGCTTTTGCTAACGTGCGGGCGCATCGCATGAAGAACGACGTCCTCACGCTTCGCGCGCTCTCTCGCGCGACGCTTGCGAGACAAATGCTCCTCGCGCGCGAGAAGATCTCCGCGGTCGAAGCGGTCGAGCGGCTCGTCGGGATGCAATCGCAGCTCGTGCGGCCGCCGTTCGTCGGGTTGTGGACGCGCGTTCGGAAGTTCGATCGCGCGATGCTCGATGACGCGCTCGAGAAGCGCGCGCTCGTCCGCGCGACGCTCATGCGCGGAACCATCCATCTCTTCAGCGCGAAGGATTACGTCGCGCTGCGCGGCGTGATCCAACGCGCGCTCGATCATCAGATGAAGGCGGTCCTTCGCCAGCGCACGAGCGACTTCGACGAAAAGGAAATCGTGGAGATCGCGAAAAAGTTCTTCACGACGCCGCGCTCGTTCGACGAGATGCGCAAGGCCATCGAGAAAGACGGCGGCGACGTGCGCTCCCGCGCGTACGCGGCGCGGCTCAAGGTTCCGCTCGTGCAGATGTCTGACGGCAGCGCGAAGTTCGTCCTCGCAGAAAAATGGATCGGCAAGAAGATCCCGACGGAGCGCGAGGGCGATGCGCGCGAGATCGTGAAGCGTTACCTCGCCGCGTTCGGCCCCGCGACGATCGCAGACGCGCAGACGTGGAGCGGCATTCAGGACATCGGCAAGACAATCGACGCGATGCGCGAAGAGCTCGCGGTGTTTCGCGACGAGAAGAAACGCGAGCTCTTCGATCTTCCGAAGGCGCCGCGGCCGAGCGAAGACACGGCCGCTCCGCCGCGTTTCCTACCCGAGTACGACAACCTCGTTCTCTCGCACAAAGATCGCCGCCGCTTCGTCGCCGACGAGCATCGGCCCGCCGTTTACGTCGGCCAGCTGCGCGTCGCGCCGACGTTCCTCATCGACGGCGCCATCGGCGGAACGTGGAAGCACGAAAAGAAGAAGGGCAAGGCCACGCTCACGATGACTCCGCTCGTGAAGCTCTCGAAAAAAACGAAGGACGCGCTCGCCGCGGAGGCCGCCGCGCTCGTGCGTTTCGTGGAGCCCGACGCGGCGACGTTCGAAGCCGTTTTTGCGTGATAGGCTCGGGCCCATGAGCAACTTGCCGAAGCAAAGTTTTCTCGCGCTCGTCGCGATTGGTTGGGTCGACGGTCAGCTCCAGCGCGTCGAAGTGACGGGGTTGATGCGCGCCGCGAAAGGCGCGGGCCTCGCGCCGGACGCGATCGCGGAGATCGAAGCTGCGACGAAGAAGCAGATGGATCTCTCCGCGCTCGACCTCTCCGGATTGAGCTCGTGGGATCAGGTGCTCACGTACGCGCTCGGCGCGTGGATCGCGCAAGTCGACGGCGTCGTCTCGACGAGCGAGTACGACATGCTCGGCGAGCTCGGCACGAAGATGGGTCTCGCCGAGCCGCTGAGAAAACGCGCGGCCGCCGTCGCGAACGACATCGCGTGCTTGCCCGAAGGCGGAAGACCCGAGAAGTACGATTTCGAAAAGCTCATCGCGCGCCTCAAAGAACGAATGCCGCAGCTCTCGAAGGAGTCGTGAAGCGTTACGAGGGAGTCAGTCGCGCGCGGCGAGGAAGAGGAGCCCGCGAATGCCGGCGTGGAGCATCATGTACGCGATGATCGCGACGAGCAGCGGCCACACGAAGTGCCCGCCTTCGATGTTGGTCGTCGCAAACAGGCCTTGGAACGGCGCGTAGAACACGTCCGTCACGCGGCGAATGAACTGGAAAAACCCGGTACCGGTTCGCGCGCTGAAGAACTCGAGCACGAAGCGCACGACGAGGAACGCGTAGAGAGCACCGAAGAGCCAGTCGATGACTCGCGCGACGACCGTGATGATCGGAGTGCCTCTTCCGATGTGATGCGTCTGGATGTGTGTGGTCATGCAGGCGATCGAAGCACCTTGCATGCCATGCTCGCGCGCTCAGGACTTGAACGTGTACTGACGCGGGCCTTCCGCGCTCCATGTGCGCAGCTCGGCGACCGCTTTGCCGTCGCGCACCGAGATCACGAGGTGCGTGCGCGTCGCGCTCCCCTCCTCTGGCTCTTCTTCCGCCCACGAGCCGACGTTGATGTACGTCGCGGCGCCGTCGGCGACGCCGGCACTCGCATGGGCACGTGCGTGTGCCCCATCACGACGAACGCGGCGGGGAACAGGCGCGCCAGTTGGCTCGGCGCGCTCGACGAGTTGCTCGTCGGGGTCGAGCTTCCGGCGCTTCGTCAGGTACCGATGAGCGAGGAGCCACGCGACGCGCGATGCACGCGCTGGCGATAAAGAAGTTGACCCGCGCGTACGCCGGCATGCCGCGACGATCACCATAGGGCGAACGAGAGAAGCGCGAGCGCGAGGCGATCGAGCAGCACGCTCGCGAGGATGCCGCGGATCGACTGCGTGACGGGCGGCGACTTGCAGCGCCGCGAGCGCGCGCAGACGCTCGATGCCGATGCGCGTCGCCTGCGGCGAGAAGCGCCATGCGCCGCTCGTGCTCTTCGCGCAGCGCGCGCGCGGCTCGAGAAGTACGCGCGGCGCAACCGGAAGAGCTCGACGACCGCGACGACGAATCGCACGAACAGGCGCGACCATGCCGCGGAAGCCGAGGCGCGCGCCGAACGCACGTACTCGGTGAGCCCCATGCGCTCGTGCCCGTGCTCGTGCAGGCCGGCGTCTGGCCGGACGACGAAGCGGAGGAGCACGTCGCAAAACCCGCGCGCGATGCGCCGCGGATCGAGCGGGCGAGAGCGGCGCCATGAAGTCTTCCGTCGCGCAGAACTCGTCGTACTGGTGCCCGTGCTCGATGTACGCGAGCCGTTCTCGACGTAGAAAAACCACGGGTTGAAATCGATTCGCCCGACGAACTCGCCCTTGTCGAGATCCGTCCGCGCCGCTTCGCGCGCCGCGAGGAGGACTGCTCTTTGATCTCCGACTTGACGTCGTCCCAGTGGAACTCGACGTCGTGGTTGCCGTGGACGAGCGTGAGCGCGTGCCCGTCGGCGACGATACGCGGCGAGCGCCTCGAACACGTCCGTGTGCCGCGCGGCCACGCGCTCGACCTTCACGCGCGCGTGATCGGACGAGTTTCCCAGCCCGTGCTCGCGCTCTTCCTCGCTCGGCGCCGTCGGGAGCGCGTCGTCCGCTCGGCATGATCGCCATGCCGATGAAGTCGATGAAATCGCCCGCGATGACGATTCGCCACCGAGTCAGCTCTTCGGCGGCGTCTTTCCGTAGTGAACGATGAGCTCGACGAGGTCGCGATCGAGCGCCTCGAACGGCGAATGCGCGTGAGGTCTCGTGGTCGTTCAGATCGCTTCCGAGATGAACGTCAGAGAAGATCAAGAGAGCTTCGGAAGACACGCCTTCCACAATTTCATAATGGATCCACTTCTGCGAACGCGCTCGTCATCAGCTCGTCATTTTCCATCGCGCGCGCAAGCCTGCGCGCGCGCGAGGAATCCGCTACCGGTGCGGGTGGGGGCTGAACCTCTCCGTGAACCGCCTCGCGATGGACAGCCACGGCGACGATGGCGCCGCCGCGCCATACAACGATGGATAAATGACGCGCGACGCACCATGGCGAAGCGCCCGAACGATGGCGCCCGCGAGCGCGTTCGGGTCGCCCGTTGGGATCGCGCGCGCCGCGAGGCTCGGGCGCACTTGGGCTCGTGCGCGGCGTTCGAGCTCCGAAGCGACCGGCCCGGGGTACACGGTGAGAACGTGCACGCCCTCGGATCGCAGCTCGATCCGCGCGATCTCCGATGCCATCGCGAGACCCGCTTTGGCTGCTCCATAGAAGCTCGAGCCGCGCAGCGGAACGACGCCGGCCATGCTGGTCACGTTCACGACGACGCCATAGCCGCGGTCGCGCATCGACGGCACGGCGAGCGACATGAGGCGAAGCGGGCTCACGAGGTCGACGTCGAGGAGCGCCTCTCCGAGCGGCCACGGCGTTCCCGCGAACGAGCGGAGCTCCATGAAGCCGGCGCAGTTGACGAGCACGTCCACGGGCGGCGCGTCCTTCGTCGCGTGCTCCCATGCGGCGTCGAGCGCGCGGGGCTCGGCGAGATCCCACGTGAAAGTGCGCGCGCGATCTCCGAACGTGTGTGTGATGGGATTCTTGTCGACGAGCGAGAGACGCGCGCTCGGCGCTTCATCCGCGAGGCGCGCCGCGACTGCGGAACCGATCGCGCCGGCCGCGCCCGTGACGAGGACGTGCTCAGCCCGCATCGAGTGCGAACCACAAAACGGTGAGCGGGGTTTTCGCCGACCGCTTCACGCATGCGGGCCCGAGGAAAATCTTCGGCGCGACCTCGCGCACCTCGTCGTGAATCGCGCGAATCGCGGCGGGGTTGTCGCGCTGATCGTAATCGAGCACGACGCACGGACGACCATCGATCACGGACGGACCGAAGTGCGTCGCGAACGGAAACAAACGGTGCCGCCCGCCAAGATGGACGCGGTTGATCCCGGTGCCGTGCTTCGCATCGGTCGCCGCGAAGCTCTTGCCGCCCCACGGAAACCGCGCGCTCCGCGCGAACGACGCGAGGAACGAAAACGGCGCGCCGCGATCGAGCGAGCGCACGGCGAGCATGCGCCCGATGAGATCGCCGTCGAGCGCGGCGAGCGAGTCCGGCACGGTCCCACCTGCGTACACGTCGCCGAGCTCGCTCGACGAGAGACGCGCGAGGTCGTCGAGCGTGCGGACGACGCGCGGGGCCTTGTACGTGTGACCGTTCGCCTGGGTTTGTGCAGCAACCATCTTGGTTCCTTTCACATACGCGTTCGTATGTGAGCTTGTGTTTTCACATACGGACGCGTATGTCAAGTGACGGTGGCCCGAAAAAAGACGCGCGCGGAGACGAAACAAAAGACACGCGATGCGCTCGTCTCGGCGGCGCTCGCGCTCTTCGCCGAGCGCGGCCTCGACGCGCCGAGCCTCGACGACATTTGCGAGCGCGCCGGCTTCACGCGCGGCGCCTTCTACGTCCACTTTCGCGATCGCGACGATCTCGTGACCGCCGTGATGCAGCGCGTGGGCCGCGCGTTCCTCGATGGGCTCCTTGGCGCGCCACGTGACGGACCCGATGACCTTGCGTCGATCGCGCAGCGCTTCGTCTTGGCGCTCGCGAGCGGCGCGTACCCGCTGACGAAGCGCGGCGGCATTCGCCCGTACCAACTCTTGCAAGCGTGCGCGCGCTCACCGGCGATTCGCAAGGAGTACGTCGGGCTCGTCGAGGAGACGATCGCGCGGCTCGCGACCGCGACGAAGAAGGCGCAGAAGAAGAAACAGGTCCGCGCGGATCTCGCGCCCGACTCCGTCGGTCTCATGCTCGTGAGCCTCGTCATCGGCGTGCAGACGCTGATGGATCTGGAGGTCCCCGTCGACATCGGCGACAGTGCGTCATGGGTTCTGCGTCTCTTGTCTCGTCGATCCTGACGGGCGTCGTCGCGCTTTTGCACGTCTACTTTCTCGTGCTCGAAATGTTTTTGTGGGCGACGCCCTACGGCGTGAAGAATTTCGCGCGAACGAAAGAGCAACAAGAAGACTCGAAGGTGCTCGCCGCGAACCAAGGTCTCTACAACGGCTTCCTCGCCGCGGGGCTCGTGTGGTCGCTCTTCGCGGCGCCGCAAATCGCATATCCGGTGCGCGTGTTTTTCCTCGCGTGCGTCGTCGTCGCGGGGCTTTATGGTGGTGCCACGGCGTCGCGAAAAATCTACTTCGCGCAGGCATTTCCTGGGGCTTTGGCGCTGGCCTCGACGATCTTCGCGCACGTCTGATACCTTCGTCTCCCACTTTCGCCTAGGAGGATGACGATGCCGCGCTACGAGTTCAAAGAAGGTACGTCGAGCAAGTTCTGGGAGATCTCACTCGATGGTTCCGCGTTCACGACGAAGTACGGAAAGATCGGAACTGACGGACAAGAGACCGTCAAAGAGTGGGACGACGACGACAAAGCGAAGAAGGAATACGACAAGCTCGTCGCCGAGAAAGTGAAGAAGGGCTACAAGCTCGTCGGCAACGGCGGCGGCTCCGCAAAACCGGCGGCGGCAAAGAAGGCCGTGTTCGAGGACGAGGGCGACGACGAAGAGGACGAGAAGCCGAAGGCCAAAGCGAAATCGAGCGGAGGAGGCGGCGGCAACGGCAAGTCGCGCCACTTCGAGTTCAGCGAAGGCTCGTCGAACAAGTTCTGGGAGATCACGCTCGAGGGCACGTCGTTCACGACGAAGTTCGGCAAGATCGGAACGTCGGGACAAGAGTCCGTCAAAGAGTGGGACTCCGAAGAGAAGGCGAAGAAGGAATACGACAAGCTCGTCGCCGAGAAGGTGAAGAAGGGCTACGTCGAATCCAAGTAGCCCCCAGAAGAATTGAACAGGGAGATGGGGAGGAAGGGAGATGATTTTTAAAAAAATCTCCCTATCTCTGCCTTCTCTCCCTGTTAATTTCTTCTCTTCTCACTGCGACATGTCGAAGTGGAGCGTCGCGTTCGCGAGGTCGGCGTGGTGGACGAACGACGTGACCGCGGTGCCGTTCAGCGTGATCGATTTCGGGTAACGAGTTTTTTTGCTGGCGAGGGGCGCGTCGATCGTTAGTAGAGCCGGTGAGCCAATCGTCGCGTGCGGAAAGAGCGGGCTGCCGAGGACGTACGTGTCGCTGCCCGCGATGGGATAGAAGCCCAGCGACGCGAAGACGTAGAACGCGCTCATCGTTCCGCTGTCGTCGTTGCCGGGCAGGCCCGCGGCGCCTTCGTCGTAGCTCGTGATCGTCGTCCACCGGAGCCAGCGGCCCGCGCGCATCGTGTCGCCGACCGCGGCGAACACCCAACCGCTGAACAAGTCCGGCTCGTTCGATGCCCAGTAAAAAGGCTGCGGCAAGAACGACGATTTCCCGTGCACGCGTAGCGCGTGAAGAGCTGCTCGACGCGTCCGAGCAAAACGGGACGCGTCATCATTTGTTCGAGCCCGCTCGTGTCGAACGGCACCATGAAGTCGTACTGCCACGCGCTGCCTTCGGTGTATGGGCCGCCGATGAGCGTCGGGTTCTCGGGCGTCATCGTCCCGTCTTTCGATTTCGGAAAAAAGAAATGCGTCGTCGGATCGTAGAGCGCGCGCCACGCGTTTTGCGCGCGCGTCGTGAACTGCGCCGCGTCCGCGTCGCCCATCGCGGCGCCCCAATTGCCGAGTGCCGCATCCGCCGCCGCGTACTCGAGCGTCTTCGAGACGGAAGACGAGTCGCTGTCCTCGGTCGGCACGTAACCGAGCGCGAGCCAATCGGCGACCGCGTCTCGCCCGCCCTTCGGCAATTGCGTCGTCGCTTGCGTCTTCGCGAGCGCGTAACCGGCGGCGCTATCCCACGAACGCACGCCCTTCACGTACGCATCCGCGAGCGCGATCGTCGCGCCGTCGCCGATCATCCCGCCCGACTCGCCCGTTCCGATCGGCCACCGCGGAAGAAACCCCGCGTCTTTTCCCATCTGAACGAGGCTCTGCATCAAGTCGTTCGAGTCCTCGGGATAAAGCAGCGTGACGAGCGGGTGCATCGTTCGATACGTGTCCCACAGCGAGAAATCCGTGAAGTAGCGAAAGCTTGCAGAATGCACGTTTCCGTCGATGCCGCGATAGCTCCCGTCGACGTCGCTCGCGAGCGCGGGCATCAGCGCCGTGTGATAGAGCGCCGTGTAGAAGAGGCGGCGATCGTGATCGCTTCGCGCGCTGACGTGCGCGCGCGAGAGTCGCGTCTCCCACGCGCCGGTCGCGGCAGCGTGTGCGGCGTCGAACGTCGTGTCTTCGGCGTCGAGGTTCGCTTGCGCGTGCGCCGCGTCGACGAGCGACAACCCAACGTGCGCCTCGACGACGTTCGATGATGAATCGAAGTGCAGGTACGCGCCGACGTCATCCCCCGCTTGCGTCGTGCTCGCGTCGGTGAGCGCGCCATCGAGGTACGTGCCGAACGTCGTGAACGGTCGCGAGAAGCGCGCGGCGAAGAACATGTCGATGCCGCCGAACCCGCCGGAGTACTGCCCCATCACGTGCGACACACCGCTCACCGTGTTCGTTTGCGTGTCGATCGTGACCGAGCCGTTCGTGACCTTGAGCCCTTCGGAGAGGAGATGTCCCGCGTCGGCGATGACGGTCTCGTCGGCGTTCGCGGGAAACGTGTAGCGATGAAACGCGACGTGCGCGGACGCGGTGAGCTCGACGTGGATGCTCGTGTCGTCGAGCATGACGGCGTAGTAGCCGGGGCTCGCGCTCTCGTTCGTGTGCTGGAATTTCGATCCGTGTCCGCGCGGCGCGGATTTTCCCGCGTCCATTCCGATCGTCGGCATGAGCGCCATCCCGCCGTAATCCGCGATGCCCGCGCCGTGCAGACGGAAGTGACTGAAGCCGTCGATCGTGTCGTCGTTGTACGAGTAGCCGGAGCAGTGAAGAAACGATGCAGCGCCACCGAGATACGAAGTGTCCGGCCCGGGTCGCGCCATGCCGAATGGAACTTGCGGACCGGGATACGTCGTGCCGACGCCCCAACCCGTTCCGCCCGTTCCGATGAACGGATCGACCCACTGCACGAGCGGCGCGGGCGTGTCGGTCGCGGGCGATGCGGAGTCGTCTTGAACCGCGTCGAGCGGATCGCATTCGACGTCGTCCCCATCGACGCCGACGATGTCGGGTGGCGGACCGGGTGGCGACGACGAGCACGCTATGAAGGCCGTCAGCAAGAGTGTTGAAAGAAGCCGCACGCGCCAAGTCTACGACAGAGCCAAGTTCGGATCCGAACCAACCGACTCTCCAATGGTTGCTCCGTCCACAAATGTGAACGAGATGTCCACATCGAAGGGGCTTGTTCTTCGGGGTTTCGCGCGTTTCGCGACGGCACGAACGATGCTCTTGAACCCATTCGAAAGTGAGGGCTCATGAAGACGTTCTGTGTTTCCGGGATCGCAATTTCGCTCTTCGTCATCGCGTGCGGCGGCGAGTCGCCGAGCGAAGGATCGCAAGATCTGTCATCGAATGGAGGAGGAGGCTCGATCACATCGCCGTGCACGCCACAAGAGTGCGGACCCGAGCCGCTGTTCGTCGAGAAGTGTCCGGGCGGACAAATCGTCGGCCCCGTGTGCAAGCGCAACGCTGAAGATCAATGCGGTTGGGTGATCGAGCACTGCCCCGGCGTGACTGCGCCGCCGGCGGCGGCTTCGGCCTCCATCTGCGAGCCGCCGTCGTTGCCTCCGCATGCCGGCTGCAAATGGGATGCGAAAGCCTGCGACTGGCTCTGCATCTGAGCTCACATGCCCAAACGCCGCATCAATCGATAGATGTACGTCCGGTCGACGCCCGAGACTTTGGCGACCGCAGCGACGTTGTTTTGGTGTTCCGCGAGCATGTGCTCGAGGTACTTGCGATCGCCGCTATCGCGCCACTGCTCTCGAAAGCTCGTGAAGGGCTGCGAGAAGTCGATGGCTTTTCGTTCGGCGTCGCTCGTCTCCGGCGTGGGGGTGGCCGCTCCGTCCATCATGGCGAGCGCTTGCTTCGCACCGAGCACGAGCGCGCGCTCGACGAAGTTGCGAAGCTCGCGAACGTTCCCCCGCCACGGGCGCGCGAGGAGAGCTTGCATCACGTCTTGTCCAATCACGCTCTCGTGCGCTTGCGGCAAGAAGCGCGCGACGAGTGCGGGGATGTCCGCGGTGTGATCCCGAAGCGGCGGAACGATGATTGGGATCACGGAGAGTCGAAAGTAGAGATCCTCGCGAAACGATCCTTCGTTCACCATGCGCAGCAAATCGCGGTGGGTCGCCGAGACGAACCGCACATCGAGCGCGTGGTGCGTCGATTCGCCGACCCTCCGAATCGTTCGGGACTCGAGCGCGCGAAGGAGCTTTGGTTGCACCGAGAGCGGCAGCTCGCCGATCTCGTCGAGAAACACAGTCCCTCCGTTCGCGGATTCGAGCGCGCCGATGTGCGTCGTGGATGCTCCCGTGAACGCCCCCTTCGCATGCCCGAAGAGCTCTGATTCGAAAAGGGACTCGGGGATCGCACCGCAGTCGACGACGACGAACGGTCCGCGCGCGCGAGGCGACGCTTCGTGTATCGCTCTCGCGACGAGCTCCTTGCCCGTGCCGCTCTCTCCTTGCACGAGCACCGACGACTCCGTCGCCCCCACGCGCGCGAGCGTCGCGAAGAGCACGCGCATCGTCGCGCTCGGCCCGACGAGCGGACCGAAGTGCGCTTCGCTCCACGCGTCGGCGGGCAGAAGCACGTCGTGATAGTTCGCCTGGAGGGTCGTCCCGCCGATCACGACCGGCTGATCTTTTCCGATGCGCGCTTCGGCGACGAGCACGCCACCGACGAACGTTCCGTTGCGACTGCCGACATCGCGAATCCATAGGCCGTCGCTGCGCAGCTCGAGCTCGGCGTGCACGCGCGACACTTTCGGATCCTCCACGACGATGTCGTTGTGCTCGGCCGAGCCCATGCGTGCGCGCGCCGTGATGCGGGCCTTGTGCGCGCCGCTTGCGTCCGTCCAATCCAGCGTGGCGAATCCCTTGATTTGCGGTGCCGCGGCCGAGAGCGATCCTTGGACGGTCGCTTGATTGTCCTCCATCGCGGAGATCAGCATAGCGAGCGCTCGCCGTCTCGGCTGGTCGAATTGCGACGACGTGACCGTTGCGTTAGCCTAGCTGAAATGAGCGATGCTGGCGCGACTGTCCTCGACTGCCCCGCGAGCAGCCCGCTCTTACCCGTCCCAGAAGGGACGCTGATCGCCCGGGAAATACAAAGTCGGGGAGGTCCTTGCGGCCGGTGGGATGGGCGTCGTCGTGTCGGGGATGCACGTCACGCTCTCGCAACGCATCGCGATCAAGTTCCTGCGCGTGTGGACACCCGACGGCGTCACGCGCTTCGAGCGGGAAGCGCGCGCCTGCGCCAAGATTTCGAACGAGCACATCGTGCGCGTGCTCGACGTCGACGCGTTGCCGAATGGGATGCCGTTCATGGTGATGGAATACCTCGAGGGCAAAGACCTCTCGGCAGTCTTGAAGGCGCGCGGACGCTTGAAGATCGAGGAAGCGGTGGACTACGTGCTCCAAGCTTGCGAGGCGCTCGCCGAGGCGCACCGAAACGGCATCATCCATCGCGACCTGAAGCCCGCGAATTTGTTTCTCACGCAACGCTCGGACGGCTCGCCGCTCGTCAAGGTACTCGACTTCGGCGTGTCGAAGATTCGGACGAGCGACGCGAGCCCCGCCGAAGAGCTGACGACGACGAACGCGCTCATCGGCTCGCCAAGCTACATGTCACCCGAACAGCTGCGCGCGGCGCGCGACGTCGACGCACGGTCCGACATTTGGGCGCTCGGCGCCGTCCTCCACAAGCTCATCGCCGGTCGAACCCCATTCATCGCGCCGAGCACTCCCGACCTTTGCATCCAGATCCTCACCGAAGACGTCTCCGCCGATCCACGATCTCGACCTGCCCGAAGGTTTCTTCGCAGTGCTGCTGCGGTGCCTCGAGAAGGATCGCGAAAAGCGCTACTCCGACGTCGGCGAGCTCGCGCGCGCGCTTCATCCGTGGTCGTCGCAAACCGCCGTCGAACGCGTGGTGCGTACGCTCGGCCCGGTGAAAACACAGCCTGCTTCGACCACGGCGAACGCGCAGAGCATCAGCATCGACGTGCAGGGGCAAACGACGATCGATCCGTCCGTGTCGGACGCCTCGCGACCGAAAAAAAAAGCGTGGCGCGTGCCGGCGGCGACGCTGCTCGTCGTCGCCGTGGGGAGCGCGGTTTGGTGGGCTAGCTCGCTCCGCGCGCATCCGGCGACGCCGCAACAATCGACGTCAGTCGCGTACGCTCGTCCGACCGTTGCACCAACGCAGATCGAGGAAGCCAAAGCGACGGCGCTCGTCGCGAGCAGCATCACGACGGCGACGTCACAGGCGATGACAACGTCCACGAATGCTCCTCGTCATGTCGTGATCGGAGTTTCGGCGCCACCCCGCGCGTCCAGCGACAAATTGCTCGCGACGTGGCCGAGCGAAAGCGCGCGGCCTTCGACGTCGGCTTCACCCAGCATTTCCGCCACAGCGGACGAGTTCGGACGATTTGGTGGTCGCAAATAGAATGCACCATCGCTCGCTAGCCATCGCTGGCGTGATTTGCTGTTTTGCGTGGCGCGCGCATGCGCAACCGAAGCAAGACGCGCAAGCGCTCTTCGACGAAGGTCAGCGTCTGATGGAGAGCCACGAGTACGCGGCGGCTTGTCCCAAGCTCGCCGAGAGCAATCGAATCGATCCGTCGCTGGGAACGTCGTTGTGGCTCGGGGGTTGTTACGAAAAGATCGACCAGAGCGCGCTCGCGTGGAAGGCGTTCGACGTCGCCGCGCGCCTCGCGCACGAGAAGGCGGACGAGCGAGAGTCCGTCGCGCGCGAGCATCTCGCGCGCCTCGCGTCGCGCGTTGCGGTGCTCGAAGTCGACGTCCCGCGCTTGCCGATGCGACACCTTCAAGTGTCGATGGACGGCAGCATGTTGCCAGTCGCTTCTTATGGAACCAAGCTCGTACTCGAGCCCGGGACGCACGTCGTCGCCGCGAGCACTACGGTTCGGCAATGGACGCAGAGCCTCCAGCTCGCGGCCGGCGCCACGATGACGATCACGGTCCCTGTGCTTTCTGATTCGCTGTCAGAGCGTCACACCCGAGCATTGCACCAACGCGGTGCGGGCATGCGCATCGTTGGTTGGACGCTTGCATCCGTCGGGCTCGTCGCAGGTGCGGCGCTCGGGATCGGATTTGGGCTCGATGCCAAAACCAAGCTCGATGCTTCGAATGGTCCACCTTATGGTTGTAGCGGCTCGCTTTGCGACAATCAGCCTGGCGTGGATCTTCGGCAAAACGCGTTGAATTCCGCGCTCGCTTCGACGGTCTCGATCATCGCGGGAGGCGTCGTGCTCGCTTGCGGTCTCGCGATCGTAATCTTCGCGCCGTCGCAGACACGCGTCACGGTGAGCGCGCGTGGTATCGCGATCGGAGGCTCATTTTGAGGGTCCGCTACGCGTTCATGCTGACCACGATGTGCGCCGCTTGCGCGGACATTTTGGGAATCACCTCCGCCACGGTCCGCGACGCGAGCGTCGACGACGTGATCGTCGTTGATGCTTTGTCGGAGGATGCGGGAGATGCCTTCGTTGGGCCGGATGTCGATCCGAACACCGTCCTCTGTGACAATGGGCCAGACCTCGATGCGGACCTCTTCTGCGGTGCGGGGTCGCCGGGTTGTTGCGTAGGTGGGGTGTCGTGGCACTGCTGCGGTGATGCCGCCATTCCAAGTCAAGTGCTCGAGTGTTGGTATAGTGGTCAGTGCGCGTTTGGGAAGCCGTGTTGCCATCGGAGCAGCGCGGGCGAAGCGGGCAGCGCGTGCGCGCAGACGACGGGTGATTGCCCCGACGGAAGCGTAGAGATGTGTGATCCTCAGTTGGGCGGATGCCCAACTGGCAAGTCCTGCGTCAACTCCCATATTACCACACTCAATTTGGCCGATGACGGTGGGCCTTATGGTCAGTGCGAATCGGACTGATCAAAAGCGTCTCGCAACTACAGCAAGCGCGGCATCGGAACGACGAGCAAATCGATCTCCTCACCGTAATCCTCGGCAGCGAGCCACTGGCCAATCTGTTCGGCCGCCGCCTGCACCTCCGCGCCGTTGCTCAGCAAGAGCATGAGGACGGTCTTTTTCGAGTGGCAGCCGAGACCGATTCCGCTCGCGTGGATTGATTCAATGTTGTGCAGTCGCGGGAAGCCTCCGGTCTGTCGAAACGCGTCGAACGCTGCCGAGTCGAAGCCGTTGCTCGTCGGACGCCGCCACGAGAATGTTCGCTGGCCTGCAGCTACGATCGCAGTGCCGCATGACGGGCAGTCGTAAATCGTAAAGCCCGCATGAGTCGTCGCGACGCACGGGAGAGGAGGCGATCGCGGCGGTGTGGGTTGAGCGTCGCGTGGCGGCGGCACCAGGACGCCGTTTGGCGCGTTCACGATCATGTCGATCTCTCCGCCGTAGTCGTTTGCGACCACCCATTTCCCGAGATCGAAGAGGATCGGACCGATGTTGCCCCAATCGCTCAACACGAGCTGAAGCACTGGCTCGCTCGATCCCTTTGGGTGACACGCGCGCCCGCGATCCGTCCGCTCGAACGACACCGGCGTGCCGAGTCGATCGACGAGTGACTCGCGCGCGGCTGCGCTCCACGAGATCTCGCGTTTCCCGTTGCCTACCACAGCGACGCCGCAGTGCGCGTAAACCATCACGTTGTAACCGGGGAGGCCGCGGGACGCGATCAACTCGTCCTGGCGTACGCATCCGATCGCCACGAGCGACGCCGCGAGGAGCGCCGCGCGCGACGGGTCAATTCGGTTGCGTGGGTGGTTTCGAGTCATCTTGCACACAGGACGCGAGATCGAAAAACAAGAACTCGAGCGCCTTCTCATTGGCCGCGTACGCGGGGTCCGTGCTCGCGCATTCTTGAGGAAACGCCTGCCCGTTCGTCGTCCCCGACAAGTGCACGTCGGAGAGCACGGCGCGGCCGCACTGCCCGCTAGCGCTCTGCACGTTGACCGGCGTGTTGAACGAGAGGTAGCGCGGGTGGTTGTCGCCGGGATGAACGATCCATTGCGTCGAATAGCAACTTGCGTTTTGCGTGCTGCAGCCCGTCGGTGACTGTCCGAGCACGTCGTCGCGCGTGTCGGTGAGCGTGATCTCTCCTTGCGTCGTGCTTGCGCCCGCGTATGTCAGCCACTCCGCGAGCGCCTGCCCTTTGGGAAAAGTCTGATCAACGACGTTGTCCTCGGAGATGCCAAGGCCACCGGACGTGCCCCACGGGTGCCACTGCGCCGCCGTATAGAGATCAGGCGTCTTCGTGCTGTTTGTAAACCAGTTTTCGTAAAAGTGAGTTGCGAACAACCGACCACCGTTCTGGAGATACTTATCCATCGCTTTGTATGGATCTTCGTTTTGCCCCTTCGTGATGCGGTCGTTCGCGGCGCCTTCGCACGCGTTGAAGATGATGTCGTATTGCAGGAGGTTCGTGTGATCTCCCCACCATTGATACGTTTCGGTCGGTGTGTTTCCACCTGGGAGCTGCGAGCCGTTGCCGTTGCCATTCACGCTCTTTCCGGTGAAGAACTGGACGTGTCCCGTCGTGCTGCCAGGCGCGACGAACTCGCTTGGATCAATCCCGACATGCAGCAAGAAGCACTCCGCGGGATCGTAGCCGCTCGTGAACGCGATGAGCGGCATGTCGCCTTCACTCGATTTGGACGGCAGACGAAGTTGATGCTGCTGTTGCAGCGTGCCGGAGCCGCTGTTGAATACGGCGTCGAGATCGACGGTGGAGCAATCGTCCACGTTTGGAATGACGAGTTGCCTACGCCATTTGCCTGCTTGGATGACGAGTGGAATGGCGGCTCCCGAAGGCACGCCCCACGTGTCGTTTGGGCCGCGCGCGATCGTGAAGCGGCCGTGAGAATCGGTGAATCCGCCGATGATCGGGTCGCCCGAAGAGGGCGCCTCGCAGGCCGAAGCGCACGACGGACTTCCCGGCTTGATCGCGTCGGGCTTGCCATTCGGGATATACACGTACACGCCATAGAGCGGCAGCGAGCCTGCTGGGTCGTACACTGTTCCGGTGATCGTAGTTTGCGCCTTTCCGGCGTCCGTGCATGCGATGTCGACTTGGCATTGGAGATTGGTACAACCGCCGTCACCCGCGTCGTTCGAAGGCGCCGTCACGTCGGGAAACGCGGCATCGAACACGAACGATGCCTCGCTGCCGCCATCATCCCCACCGCCAAACGGTTGCGAAGTGCACGCCGTGCTCGCGAAGGCGAGGGCGAAGAACACGCGGGCGTTCATTGCGCCACCCCGCATGCCGTGCTGCACGAGGTCTTCACGCACGCCGAAAGCGAGCTCGGAGGCGTGTCGCATTTGGCGCTGCACGTGCTCCATGAGTCCCACGTGTCGAACGACGACATGCAGTCTTGGAAGCAGGACGTCCACGTGAGCGTCGAGTACTCTTCGTTGCAGCACGACGTGCCGATGCAATCGAAGCAATCGGCGAAGGCGAAGTCGTGCTCTTTCTCGAGAAACTGGCAAACGCTTTGACCGACGGGCTGCTCACATTGTCCGTTCGAATTGCACTTGCCCAGGCAGCACTGGAAGTCGTTCGTGCACATGCCTTTCCAGGAACATTGAGGTGTGTCGACGCACGCACCGTTCGAGCAAGTGCCCGTGCAGCAATCGCTCGCGTTCGTGCACGCGCTGCCGCGTGACTCGCATACCTTGGGAGCGCATGTTCCGTTCTGGCACGTTCCGGAGCAGCAGTTGCTGTCGGTGGTGCAGGTCTTACCCACCAACGCGCAGAGCGGCTCGACGACCTGGCACACGTTGTCGATGCAGAATCCCGAGCAGCACGACGTGCTCGAACAATCCGTCCAGAGCTCGGCGCACCCCTGCGCGCACTTGCCGTCGGAGCAGTTGAGCGAGCAGCAGTCGCTGTCGAGCGAGCACGCACTCGCGATTGCGGTGCAGGTGTTCGGCGGGTCATAGCAATAAGAAACACCGGCGGTTTTGTTGTACGTGCACTCGCCGCTGCAACAGTCGCTCGACGAGTTGCACTCGCGTCCGGCCTGCCCGCAAAAGATCCCGCGCTTCGAATTGGTGACGGCTGCGTCTTGCGCGCCTGGTTGACCATCGAGTTCGGCATCGGCTCCAGCGTCACCCTGCGGCAAAGGCTGCTGCGCCGAGACAGCACCGGCGCCCGAGAAGACGAAGATTGTGGCGAAGATGAAGCGATGCATGCGGTCCTCCTTGTCGGAGGCTTGAGCACCGTGCGTGCCAGCGAAGATCGCGAGTCATTCGCGCATGCATCGAGCGCGACGTGGTCGCTTCGTCGACAAACGGTGGACGATCAGTCGACAACGTCGGGCCCGGTGCATGATTCTTCACCGTTCGCGCGCGGCATGACGCCTGCAAAAGAGGGCTTCATGCGCTTTGCATCATTCGTCATCTCGGGCTTGTGGATCGTCGGTTGCGGGAACGCGAGCTCGCCAACTGGCGGAAACGATGCGGCGCCGGCGCCACAAGTTGATCCAAGGCACGCCGGTGAGCGTCGACGGCACCAAGGCATGGACCAACGGGGACGTCACGGTCGTCAGCCAAAACGGCGACGTGACGGTCGTCGGCGATTCGCCCGATGGCAAGCTGCACGTGACTGCGACGCCATTCGCCGTGGCGTCCCCAGGAGATCCCGCGATCGCCGAAGTGCTCGCGGACGTCGCATCGGGCATCACGATATCGCCGAGCGGGTCCACCACGGGATGCTCGTACGCGTCGCGCACCTACGGCGACATCGCGCGCTCGTCGTCGGGTTGCATGAACTCGTGGTCCACGTTCCCCCCGCGAGCACGGATGCAGGCATGCATCTCACCGTCCACACGTTCAATGGTCCGATCCACATCCACGGGATCAACCTCTCCGACCACGACTGCTTCGTGAATGGGGTGTCTTCTACTTGTCCACTGCAGTGGCTCGAGCCGCCGAACGCGCTCGCCGAAGTCGGCGACATCACCATCGACGGCGTCACGGGAAGCGTCGTCGCGCAGTCCAACAAAGGCAGCGTGACCGTGAGCGGGACGCCAAACGCGCCGCTCCAAGAAGACACGCCGCTCGGTCCAGGAGTGCGGAGCTCTTACATCATCGTGCAGTCGACGGAAGGCGACGCCGCGCTGGCGCTGCCTACGGACTTCGCCGGCGACGCGCTGAACCTTTCAGCGTTCCAAGGCACGGTGACGGTGACAGGCTTCCCGGATCTCAATCCGAACAGCCTTTCGCGCGGCGATGCCGGAACAGGCGCGGCGCTCATCAACGTCACCGCCGATCACGGGAACGTGACGTTGAGCGCGCTTTGATCATGCGTCAATGGCCTCTTCGACTCGGCACCGTTGGCCTGTTTGCCGTGGGGACGTTCACCGCGTGCTTCTTCGGCGGTAACGGCAATGTGAGCGGTGATGGTGGCGTCGATGGCGACGCGATGGTGCTCCCATTCCAAGCCGATCCGCCGAGCGTGTACGTCGCGAAGGTGAAGAACATCCTCACCGGTTTGGCGCCGACCGACGACGAGGTTCAACAAGTCGCGACGGCCTCCGACCCGCAAACGACGTTGCAAACACTCATCCGCGGATGGCAGCAAGCGCCGCCGAGCTCGACGAACACGATCGGCGTCCCGTTGAACCCATATCAACTCAAGCTGCTTCGTTTTTTCCAGCTCGCCTTTCAGCAGGTGCAGATCACCAACAAAGACGTACAGACGATGCTCTCGCAGAAGACCGTCACGAAGAACCAGGACATCTTGCCGTCGATCATGTCGAACATCGAAACGAGCTTCGCGATGACGATGCTGATGCAGAGCGTGCAAGGTGGACACGCGTTCAACACCGCTCCGTCCACCACGACATTCGCGATGACGACTGCGCTGATGGAGTTCTACGGGTTCCTCGACGCAATGCAGGTGGACGACAGCGGCAGCGCGCCGAGCTCCGAAGACGGCACGCAACTCATGGGACTCCCCACGACGTTTTACCTCACCTCGACCAACGTGCCGATTGCCGACTCCGCGAATCCGTCCAGCCCGAACTACATGCACTGGACGAACTCGGCGGTCGCGAGCAAATGCTCGGGCAAGACGACGGTCAGCTTGCCGATGAGCTCGTACGCCCTCCATCAGGCGCTCGACGGTTGGTGGGACGGAACGCTGAGCGGTCAGTGCTCGGGCTCGTTCCTCGGAACTTCCGCGACCTCCATCCTCCAGAAGAGCGATTTCAGCGACTGGCGCCTCGTCACGATCAATCAGTCGAACACGGCGAACGCGTGGACGCGATGGTGGGACATCGCGAGCTTGCGAGGGCTCCAATCCGGAGCGAGCATCACGTTCCGCGTTCCGCGTGTCGGCTTCTTCAGCACGCCAGCGTTCTTCGCGAACTGGCAGACGAACGACTCGAACCAAATGCGAGTGACGATGAACCAAGCGTTCATCGTGGCGCTGGGCGCTGCGGTCGACGGCACGGATCCCACGATGACGTCGGCGACCGTGCCGGGGTTGGCGATCGATCACGCGGGCACGTCTGGCGCGTGCTTCGGATGCCACCAAACACTCGACCCGAGTCGCGGCCCGCTGATGTCGACGTACTCGTGGTTCTATCACCGGCAGAACTTGACCTCGTCGCCCTACAACGGCGAGGCCGACGCGGGCTTCGGCGTGCCGAACGGCGGTTACGTGTTCGCGTTCCGCGGGCAGGTCGTGCCGAACGTCAACACGGTTCAAGATCTCGGCAACGCCCTCGCGAACCACCCGAGCTTCCCTGCGGCGTGGGCACAGAAGTTCTGCGTGTGGGCGAACTCGGTAGCGTGCGATCCCCAAGACCCGATCTTCCAGCAAGTCGTCAGCACCTTCGCGAAGGACGGCGACTGGAACAATCTCGTCGTCAACTTGATGAGTTCGCCGATCGTCACGAACGCCGTGCAGACGGCGACGGAGCAAGTGAACGGCGAGGTCATCGCGGTTGCGAGACGCGACCACCTATGCACCGCGTTGAACCAGCGCCTTGGCTTTCAAGACGTCTGCGGATTGAGCGGGTTCGATGCGGCCGCGTTCAATTCGAGCGTGACGACGATCGCCAACGGCTTGCCGTCCGACAGCTACGGCCGCGGCGCGCCGATCCCGAACTTGCCCAACGCACCCACGATGTTCTCTTTCGCAGCGAACCAAGACATTTGCGAGCAGATCGCGGTGGCGCTCGTCGACAACACCTCCATCGGCTCGCTGTGCGCGTCGCCGCATACGGCTCCCTGTTACTGGTCGAGCTCGAGCCCGGCGAACGTCACGAACGCGATCACCGATTTCGTGGCGCTCGTCATGGGCATCGAGCCGAGCGACGCGCGCAGCGCACCCGCGGTGACGGCGCTCACGACGCAATATCAGGAGGCGCTCGCGACGGGCGCCGATGCCGGCGGCCCCATCAGCGCGACGACCGCGCTGCAGAGCACGTTTGCCGCCGCGTGCGAATCACCGTCGGCTGTCTCGATTGGAATGTGAGGTCCGATGCTCATCACACGACGCAAAGCCGTTCTCACGACGCTCTTTGGCACGGGCCTCGTCGGCCTTCGTTCGCTCGTCACGGGACTCTCGACGGGATTCATCCTCAATCCCCGCGAGGCGCTCGCCGAAAGCGACGCTGGCGGAGGATGCTCGCCGACCACGAACGGCAAAGCGCAGTTCATCATCTTCGCAACGTCGGCGGGCGGCGATCCCATCCTGCAGAACGCACCCGGCACGTATGACAACTACAATCCGAACGTCGGCTCGGTGACGGTCGGCCCACCGGTGCATCCCGATCCCTCCACATCGCCAGGGTGGTCCAACTCGGGAACGTTCGCGTCCGCGATCGGTGGCAAGACCTATGGGTGTGCGGGAGCGTGGTCGGATCTCGTGAACGCGTATCCGTGGCTCGCGGCGCGCATGCAGTTCTTCCACATGATGACGAACATCCAGATCCACCCGCAGGAGCCGAACGCGCTCAAGCTCAATGGGTTCTCGTCGAACGGCGACATGCTGCCGTCCATCCTCGCGGCGCAACTGCAGCCGATGCTGTGCACCATCCAAGCGCAACCCATCTCGGTCGGAGCGACTTCGCCAACGGAGGCCATCAGCTTCCAGGGCGCGCCGCAGCCCATCATTCCGCCGATGGCGCTCAAGTCCACGCTCGTCGCGCCGACGTCGGGCGCGCTCTCGAACCTCAGCAAGCTGCGCGCGCTGCGCAACAAGACGCTCAATGATCTCGTTTTTCCTCTCTACAAGAACGGCAGCCCAGCGCAGCGCGCGTACATCGATTCGATGACCAACGCCGAGAGCGATCTCGTGAAGGCCGTGCAGTCCACCGCCGTGGGCAACTTGAGCAAGATCACCGACGACAGCGCGAACTCGCAGCTTCAAGCGGCTCTCATTCTCTTCCAACTCAACGTCACGCCCGTCGTGTCGGTGCACCTCGATTTCGGAGCCGACAACCACAACGACACCGATCTCGTGAACGAAGCAAGCGCAACGATGGCCATGCTCCAAGCGCCGAGCACGAAAGGCAGTGGATTCGCAGGCAACGGCGGACCGCTCGGAAACTTCGTCGACTACCTCGACTCCACCGCGGACAAGATCAACGGCACCGCGATGAAGGACATCGTGTCGCTCATGACGCTCAACGTGTTCGGTCGGACGTTCGTCGTCAACTCGCCAACGTCGCTCGCAACGAGCGGACGAAACCACAACTTCCAATATCAAGGCTCGCTCGTGATCGGCAAAGGGTTCAAGGGCGGCGTGGTCGGGGGTCTCACCGCGGTGCCGTTCTTTGCTCAAAACGACTACGGCGCTGCGAGCATCGACCCAACGACGGGACTCCCCGGCGGAAGCATCGCGGCGGTGGACACGGCGTGTGCGTTCGCGCAGACGATGATCAAGGGCGTTGGCGGCGATCCGTCGGTGGTCGTTCAAGGTCAAGGCGGAGGCTCCGGTCCGAACCAAACCGGTCAGGTCATCACGGCGGCGCTCGCATCATGACGCGCACACGCTTACTCGCTCGTTCGAGTCTCGTCGCGCTCGGGCTCGCGCTCGTACGTTGCTCGAGCTCGAGCCCCGATGGCGGCGATGCCGCGACCGACGGCTCGAGCTCCGACGCGCCCGTCGCCGACGGCGATGCCGGGCAACCGATCACCGACGCACAATCGCTCCCGTTTTCGTGCCTCGCGACCACGAACGGAGCGTTCGCGCCGAATGCGTGTCCGCCACCGAGTGGCAACGCGGGCGAAGCAGACTTTTGCTTTCGGCCGCAGTTCGCCGGCGTCACGTCGGTGGACGCGTACGTGGGCTCGCCGACCGCAGACTTCAGCGCGTTCACCAAGGCGTCGCTCTCGGCGGACTCGAGCGGAACGTGGACGGGCAAAGCGACGTCGCTCGCGTCCGGTTCCTACGTCTACATCTTCCGCGTGATGGCGAATGGCGACGATGGCGTGCTCGCCAAGTCCGGCGAGTGGCTCCTCAATCAAGGAGCGACGTCGTTTCAACCCGCACCTCCGAACCCCCCGCTCAAGCGCTCTTTTCCTTCGCTCACCATACCGCAATCGACGACGCTTCCACCGCTTCAGCACGTTCGCGGACTCGTCGTCTTCGGCGGCGCGCCGCAGCCCTGCTATCCGGTCGCGGTCGATGTCGGCGAGGTGCTCAACGGAAATTCCGTCGTGTCCGAGCACTCGACCGCCAACTACCTGGAGACCGGAACCGACGGCACGTTCGACTTCGGCGTCGCGGCAAACGGCGCGGTGACCATTGCGATTCGCTATCCGTTTTTTCTGACGGGTTACGACGCCGGTTATCCGAGCGGTCTCACGACTCCATCCGTCGGCATCGCGCGCGTCGTCACCACAGTGCAAGGCGCCGATGTGCAGCTCGACCCGGCCGATGTCTCGTACCCGACGAGTGCGTACGCAGCGATGTCGCCGACGGGCGGCGCCGCGCAGGCGCTCCCCACGCCGTTCACGTGGACGCTCGTTCCCGGTTCCGTCGGTGCGTACATGTCCGTGACGCGGACGAACGTCGCCGGCAACGACCCGAGCTACACGACACCGCTCGGCACCGCGACGACGAACACGTGGGACGGCACTTTCAACGGCGACGGCGGCAACAAGGTGATGAGCGGCACGACGTATTGGTGGGGTACGTGGCAGCACCGCCAAATCTCCGACGCAGGCACGATGTGGGTCGAGGAGAGCTTGCTCTTTCCCGTCTCGTTCCAGTGAATCATCTCTCCGTCTTCACGAGCTTCCCCGTCCCATCGCGGATCTCGATGGGTCCCCAACCGAGCGCCTTGAGTGATGTCTTCAGCTTCGACCAATCGCCGACGACGATGGCGCGCGTGTGATCCTGCGACAGCCGCGCGTGCGCGAGGTTCTTCACGTCGTCGGGCGTGACCGCGTTCACGCCCGATGCGAGGTCGGCGAACGTGTTTGTCGGAAGCCTGTACGTCGAGATTGTTCCGACGAGCTCGGCGGTCTCGCGCGCGGTTTCGATCCAAAGCGGGAGCTGACGCAAGTAGAGCGCTTTCTTCTCGTCGAGCTCGCTCGCGGGCGGCGCGGTTTGGCCGAGCGTGGTGAACTGCTTGTCGATCTCCGTGAGCGTCGCGGCGGTGCGATCGAGCGCGACGCTCGAGCTCCAGTAGAACTCGCCTTCGCCACGTCGAAAGACGTGGTGCGTCCCGCCCGCGTACGATGACGTGTCGCGCTCGACGAGCGCACGCGTGAGGCGGCTCGAGCGATGTGCGCCGAGGATCTCGTGAACGAGCTGCATCGCGTACCAGTCGTGCGACGCGCGCTCGGGCGCGAGACCGCCGAACGTGATTTGCGATTGCACCGAGCCGGGACGATCGACGACGACGATGCGCGGTCCGCTCTTCCACGTGATCGGCGCGAGCGCCGTGGACGATGCGTGCGAGTGCGCGCGCCACGTGCTGAACGCTTTTTGAACGTGATCGAGCGTGCCGCGCTCGACGGCGCCCGCAACGGCGATCGTCGTCGTGGATGGGTCGGCGATCTCGTCGTAGACGCGCTGCACTTCGGACTGTTCGACCTTCGGGTTTCCGTCGAGCACCGTCGCGGGTTTCGCGTAGCGGTGATTTTCTCCGTAGAGCGCGACATCGAACGCGCGCGTCGCGAGCGTTTCGGGTGACTCGCGCGCGGTTTGTCCTTGCTCGGTGAGCTGGAGGAGCTCGAAGCCGAGCGTGAGCGTGTCGAAGTTCGGATGCATGACGACGTCGGCGATCGTGTCGATGCACGGGTTCATGTCGTCGGCGGGCATCCACAAGTCGATCGCGACGGCGTCCGGCGTCGTCTCCGTCGACCAACCCGCGAAACGTTTTTCGAGGACGCGGCGGAGCGAGTGCGCGTCTTCGGTCGGCGTTCCGCCGAACATCGACTTCACCATGAGCCGCGCGACGGCGGGCCGCTCCGATGGGAACACCGCGAAGCCCTCGAAGACGACGCGCATCGCGAACATGCCGCCGCCGGTGTTCGCGCTGAGGACGCGCAAGCCGTTGCCGAGCTTCGTCTCGCGTACTTGCGGCATCGTGAACGACGGCGGCGCGCCGAGCTCCGGCTCGTGCTCGCGGAAATGCGGATCGAGCGCGATCGCGGATGCGGATGGCGGCGGCGCGACCGACGCGGATGCCGACGCCGTCGGATGCGGTTGCGCGACGATCGGTTTCTGCGCGGGCGCGCCACACGCGACGAGCGCCGCAGCAACGAGAAACGCGCGCCTCACTATTTCACCGTCCGCTTCAAGAGCTGACCCGAGACGGGCGCCGTCGTGCTCGGCGTCGTGAACACGACGACGCGCTTGTCGAGCGGAAGAAACCGCTGCGCCGCCGCCTGTACGCGCGCGGTGTCCGTCTCGTAGCGATGCATGTCCGTCGCCCAATAATCCGCCGTCCCCGTGCGAATCGCCCACTGTGCGAGCTGCCTCGCGCGGTACTCCGATCCTTCCATCGCGAGCGTGCGACCCATCAGCGCGGACGCGAGCGAGCCGTCGAGATCGTCTTGGTCGGGCGCGTGCTTGTTTTGGAGATCGGCGAGGACATCGTCGATCGCGATCGCGACTTCTTGTGCGGTGTGGTTCGGCGTCGCCGTCGCCGTGATCGTGAACGTCGACCCGTAGCGATGCGAAGATTGTCGCGCGGTGATCTCGCCGGCGACTTTGAGCTTCGTGATGAGCTCCCAACTGAGGCGCGCGATGCGATAGCCGTGGAGGATGTTGGCGACGACGTCGAGCTCGCCATCGCCGACGGCGTATTGCGCGGGCGTGAGCCACGTCATGCGGACGACGGGCCGCTCGACGCGCGCGGCGATGTCGAGGTGAACTTCGTTCCGCATCGCGGCGTTTGGGATCGCGCGCGCGGGCGGCGCGACGCCCGCGGGGATCGCGCCGAACCATTTGTTCGCGAGCGCGACGACGTCGTCGAGCTTCGCGTCGCCGACGACCGTGAGCACCGCGTTCGATGGGATGAAGAACTTGTCCACGAACGCGGTTGCGTCGGCGACCGAGAGACCGGCGAGCCCCGTCGCGTCGTTCGCGCGGATCACGTGCCTGTAAGGATGGCCCTGCGGATAGAGCTCCGTCGGGAGGAGCTCGTTGGCGAGGCCGGACGACGAGTTCGCGACGCGCTGCCCGCGCTCGACCCCGATGAGATCGATCGCGTGCTTGATGGACGCATCGTCGAGCGATGGTTTGAAGAACCCCATCTGCTCGCTGAGGAGCCAGAACGCTTTTTCGATCGCGTTCGATGGAAGCGTCATCGCGAAGTCCGTGTCGTCGACGCTCGTCTCGTATGCCCAGTGGCCGCCCGCGCGATCGATCACGTCGTCGAATCCGTTCTCGGGGACGTGCTCGGTCTTGCGCGTCATCGCGCGCATGACGAGCTCGGTGAGTCCGTTGCGATCGTCCGGGTCGTCGCCCATGCCGACGTTGTAACGAACCGTCACGGAGACGACGGGCACGCGATGGTTCTCGTCGACGACGACGCGAAGGCCATTCGGGAGCTTCTTCTCTTGGAGCGACGAGTCCGCGGCGCTCGCGCGCACGGTGACGAGCATCACGGATCCAGCGAAAATCAGGCCCCAAAAGCGCATCGTGGGCATCCTATCCGAGCGCAACGCCGAGCGCGCGCCCGATTCCGAACGTGACCGCCGCGGTCGCACAACCGACCGCGAGTTGACGAAAACCCGAAAACAAAACCGAGCGACGCGTGAACGCCGAGATGAGCGCGCCGAGGAGAAACAAAACCGCCGCGCTCACCGCGACGCTCGTCGCCATCGCTTCCGTGCCGCGCAGCGCGAAGAACGGCACGAGCGGGAACGCAGCGCCGAGCGCGAACAGAAAAAACGACGTGAGCGCGGCGACCCACGCGGAGCCGCCGAGCTCGTTGGGATCGATCCCGAGCTCTTCGCGCGCGAGCACGTCGAGGGCGCTCTTCGGATCCTTCATGAGCTTCTCGGAGAGCTCTTTCGCTTCGTCCTTCGGGAGCCCGCGCGACTCGTAGATCAACTGCAGCTCCTCGCGCTCTTCTTCGGGCGCGTGCTCGAGCTCGTTCTTCTCGACGCTGAGCTCGCGCTCGGCGAGCTCGCGTGAGCTCGTCACGGAGATCCACTCGCCGAACGCCATCGAGAACGCGCCCGCGACGAGACCTGCGAGCCCCGCGACGAGCACGGCGCGCCCATTGCTCGACGCACCCGCGACGCCCATGATGAGCGCGAGGTTCGAGCAGAGCCCGTCGTTCGCGCCGAGCACCGCCGCGCGCAGCGCGTTTCCACCGAAGCGGTTGTGACGTCCTTCGACGCGCGCGACCTCGCCGCCCGCCGTGCCCGTCGTCCGCGACACGAGGATCGATTGCAGAAGGCGCGCGTGCGACCGCTCTTGCGCGACCATCTTCGTGTTCGTCGTCTCTGGCTGCCCGAGATAGACGTTTCGATCTTTGTATTCGCGCTGCGCCACCGTCGCCAAAATCGATTGCGCGCCGAATCGACGCGCCATCCACGAGAGCACGCGCGCGCGCCAGCTCGGTGCGCGCTTCGGAACCTTCGCGTTGGCCTTGCGGAGCTGATTCTCCCAGAACGCCGCGTGACGTTCTTCCATCTCCGCGAGCTCGACATACACCCTCGCCAAGGCTTCGTCGGGCTCGCCCGCGGCCATCGCGCGGTATTGATCCGCGCTGTCGATCTCGTCTTGGAAATTCTCTCGGTAACGTTTGACGGCCTTGTGGTCGCTCACGCAGTCCGGTTTCGCACGAATCGCACCATCGGTCCGAGGAAAACGGCGAAACAAAGGAGCGAACCGATCGCGGCGGGAGCAAAACCAACTACGGATTTCACCGTCTCCCACTTCCCCCACTGCACCCACGCGTACCACTCCCCGCAATAACCGCTCGCGTACGTGGGCCGCGACACGAACTCCATCGCGCTCCATCCGAGCCAGATCGCGGCGATCGCGGAGCCGAGCATCAAGAAGAGACCCGCGATGCGACCGCGCGCCGCGGCGATCGTGCCGAGCGAGAGGACGCATGCGAGGCTCAGCGCGCCCGCGCGGAGACCATCGGTCGTCCACGTGGCGTCCATGCACGCGTAGTAGACGAGCATCGCGACGCCCGCGACGTTGAGCGAGAGCGCCGCGGCGAGCACGTGCATCGTCGGGTGGTCGAATTTCCAATGCGGCGCGCGCTCGTCGTAGAAGGCGCGCATCCGCTTGCCGCTCATGAGCGCGATGATGGAGAGGAACGCCGCGAACTGCGCGACGCCGAACCACAGCCCACCCGTCTGGCGGAAGTACCCGAAGTACGCCACGCAGTTGAGGAACCCCGCGACGCCAACGCCGATGACGTAACGACGCGCCCAATACGTCGGTCGCAAGAGCGCGATCGCTCCGACGATGCACCCGATCGAATAAACCGCCGTGCAATACCGCAGCGGCCCATCGATGGTGAACGTGGTCGTGCCGTGAAGCACGGCGTACACGAGGAGTCCGAGTGCCGCGAGAATTCGCCTGACGTGCATGGGGGTGGTCTCCCTCCCCCCGTTCTACGGATGAGGATCGAAAAAGCTTCCCGCTACTGCGACGTGACGGTGATCGTCGCGGTGTCGCTCGATGGCGGCGTGAGGATGCGGACGCCCGGCGCTTCGAAGTCGTACGTGCAATCGCCGCACGACACCGTGACCGGCGCGAACGCCGAGGTGACCGAGATGAGCGTCGGCGCGATGATGGAGCGATCGGGGACGTACGTGACCGTGAGCGCGCGCTTTCCGGAATCCCATGCATACTGCACGGATTTTCCGGCGACTTTTTGCGGGTACGGGCGCGTGACCACGGCGACGAGGTCCGCCTTGTCGGAGCCATCGTCGTTGAGGAGTCCGTAGCCGCCGGAGTTCTCGTCGTACGCCCAGTACGTCGCGCCCGCGCCGACCGAGCCGAACGCGTCGAGCTCGTCGGTCATGTAGTCCATCGCGCCCGAGAGCGTCGTCGGCGTTCCGTATTCGCCGATCCACAGCGCGGCGCCGAGCGCGTCGGCTTCGCTGCGAAGCGCGGTCGCGTTCGCGAGGATCGCGGCGCGGTCGTCCGGGTTGAACGCTTGGCCTTGCTCGGCTGCGGAGTCGTACGAGTGCGGAGCGTAGACGACGTTCGCGTAGCTCGGCTTCGAAAGGCCCGTGGGCAACCCCAGGTTGCGGCTCGCGCCCGGCTCGATGAACGCGACCCACTGCGGCGCGATGATTCGCACGGCTGCGACGACGCGCTCGTAAAAGGGACCGAGCGTGTCGGCTTCGTAACCGTTCATCGATTCGCTTCCCCACGCGGGCTCGTTCAACGGATCGAATCCGATGACGTTCGCGTGCGTGGAGAGGCGCGCGGCGACGTGTTGCCACGCGAGGACGAGCTCGGAGGTGAGCGAGTCGTCGTGATAGAGCCCGTCGACGCACGCTTCGACGTTCGGATCGAGGCTCCCGAAGAACCACGGCGTCGTCGGCGTGAAGGCCGCGTAGTGCGATGCGTCGCACGTCCACTTCGGCGCGCCATCGCCGCCGACGAATCCTTCGCCGTACAAATCTTGGTGCATGTCGACGATGACGTAGATGTCCGAATCCTCGGCCCACTTCACGCGCTCCTCGAGCGCCGCGAGATACGCGTCGTCGAACACGCCGCGCTCGGGCTCGATGGCGGACCACGTCGTGATGAGACGCATCGAGTTCATGCCCCACGCGTCGCGCATCCGCGCGATGTCGGGCGCTTGTTGGAATCCGAAGTACGGCGCCTGTTTGTTCGCGCCCGCCATGTTCGCGCCGTGAAGAATCAGCGTGCGTCCGTACACGTCGTGCAGCTCGCCGTCGTAAACGGAGAACGGCGGCGGCTGTCCCGAGCCGCACGCGAGCGCAATGGCGATCGCCACCATCACGCTCCAGCGAGTCATTTTTTCTTCCCGAACGGGAGTTGGCGTTTCTGCAGCGAATCGATCTCCTCCGCGCTGAGCTCGAGCTTCTCGGCGAACTCGACGCCGACTTGGTGCGTCCAGAGCGACGCGCGATCGTCGGGGAGCGGCTCCATGCGGACGACGTGCCCGTTCGCGGCGCGCATCCCCGCTTTCTCGTCGAGCATCACGTGGAGCTCGAGCCGAAGCTCGTCGCCGATCTTGAAAGCCGGGTTGCGCAAGAGAAGCAGCGTGCCCGTCTCGGCGAGGTCGGAGATCATCGCGATGATTCGCTCGTCGTCGGCTGCGCGCTCGACGTAACCAGGAAAACACGCCACGCGCCGAAGCGCGCGGCGGCGATCGGAGCTCGGGGGTGCGTCGTCGCTCATGAGCTAGAGTATAGAGCGTGCGCGTCGCAATCGCTCTGCTTTGCGTGTCTGTCCCGAGCATCGCGTTTGCGGATGCGAGCGACGTCGCCACGACCCACATCGCGCGCGCGCGTCTGACGAGCGACGCCGCGCCCGACGCCATTCAGCGCGCTGCGTGCGGCCTCGATGCGCACGTGGAGATCGCAGGTGCGGTGCGTACGCTCGACGTTCGCGTGATGAACGGCACGCAAGTGACGCGATGCGCGTCGACGAATGGGTTGGTGCTCACCGTGCAGACGACGGACGCACACGATCTCATCGCCGAGGTCGAAGTGCCCGACGACGCGCCACAAGAGACGAGTCACGAGCTCGCGAACCTCGTGCAGACGATCGCCATCGAGATCAAACGACGCGCGAGCCTCGAGCAACCCCAAGCACCCGTGCGCAAAGAAGCGTTCTCTCCCGCGCTCACGGTGACGGGCATCGTGCTCGGTGCGGCCGGCATCGGGATGTTCGTCACCGGTTATGTCTGGCTGCTCGGCGAAATCGGAAACATCGAATGCGCGAACTCCGGTCGCGTGTGCATCGACGCGGGGCCGCCGCTGCTTCTGGCGGCTGGCATCGCCGCGCTCCCGATCGGCGCGCTCCTCGCCGTCATCGGCGAGCATCGCGTTCCCATACAGGTCACGCCACGAGCTGGCGGTGTCACGGTCGGGTTCTCGTTTCGGTTCTGATCAGTGCGCGAACGCGAATCGCATGTCACCGCGCTACCCTAACGGCACTGCGTGAGCTGCACCGCCTTGCCTTTGAACGCGTCCGCGATCTCCGGGGGCGGTTCGGGGAGCGGCGTGCGTTCGTCGACGAGTCGCTGAAGCATCGCTTGCGCGGACTCGTCGAAGGCGTCGTCGCCGCTCTTCTTCATCGCGCCGGCTCGCACGTGCCAGAGGATCATGTGCGGGCTGATGTTCGCTTGAAATACGACGCACGAATCGCCCGAGCCCGGCGGCGTCGATCGGTGCGCGCGGAAGAATCGGTCGAGCGTCTTCGCGTATGCATCGCCCGCATCGACTTGCACGCTTCCCGCATCGACGACAACGACGACGGCGGGCGGCGCGGCGATCGTGACTTGTGCGACCGGAGCGGGCTCGGGCGCACAAGCCGCGCACAAAACGGCTGCGAGCTGTCGCACGGCGCGTTTCACTTGGCGATCGTACGCTATCGTCGAATCCGTGACGAAGCTCTCGGTCAACGTCAACAAGGTGGCGACGCTGCGCAACACGCGCACGGTGGGCATTCCCGATGTCGTTCGTTGCGCACGCATCTGCCTCGGCGCCGGCGCGCACGGCATCACGGTTCATCCGCGGCCCGATGAGCGCCACATTCGCCCGCACGACGTCGCGGACCTCGCCAACCTACTCGGCGAATTTCCGGACGCGGAATTCAACATCGAGGGCAACCCGTTCACCGGTCTCATGGTCTTCGCGGAGCGACATCGCCCGGATCAATGCACGCTCGTGCCCGACGAGAACGCGCAGAGCACGAGCGATCACGGTTGGGACCTCGCGCGCGACGGCGACCGTCTTCGCCCGATCATCGATCGCCTTCATGCGTCCGATTGTCGCGTGAGCCTCTTCGTCGACGCCGATCCCAACAACGCGACGCTCGCGCACGAGCTCGGCGCCGATCGCATCGAGCTCTACACGGAGCCTTATGCGGCTGCGTTCGCGAAGCACGACTACGCCAAAGTGCTCGACCGCTTCCAAGCGACCGCGGACCAAGCCCACGCGCTCGGCGTCGGCGTGAACGCTGGACACGATTTGAATCGCGACAACCTCGGCGTGTTTCTCGCCGCCGTGCGCGACGTCGCCGAGGTGAGCATCGGCCACGCGCTCATCGCCGACGCGCTCGAGCTCGGTTTGGCCGAGACCGTGCGGAGGTATCTCGCGATCGTCGAAGTGGATCGGCGTCGGTAACTCGGGAACGATGGAATCAGGGCGACGGCGCGCGCGCATTTCGGGCGATCGCGCTCTTGCCGATGCCCACGATCGCGTGGCGGTGGGATGGTGATCAGCCCGGCTTCGGTCGCTCGTTCTACAGCGCGCCGCGCACGGTCACCGATGGCGCGCTCGAATGCAGCTTCGTGTACGGACCGAATCTCGCGAGAACGAGCTGCTCGTCCGGCGGTCGCGAGCTCTGGCACCACGATGAGCCGCACGCGTTCGTCGAAGACGCGGCGCTCGTCCTCGATCACGGGACGCTCTACTCCGCGCGCTACTCCGACATCGCGACGGGTTGCACGATGTACGCTTTCGACGCGCGCACCGGCGTCGAGCGCTTCGCGACGCATCTCGTCGGCATCGGTCCGATCGGGCACAGCGAATATCTCAACTCCGTCGAGCTTCGCATGGTGGGCAATCGCCCCGTTGCGTTCGGATGGGAGAGCGGCGGACGCTACATCGAAGCGCTCGATCCGATGACGGGCGCCGACGCGTTTCACGTCGTCATGCCGCCGCCTTGAGCTCGCCCCGCGCTATACTTCTCGGTCCATGCGCTTCGGCCACCGAGCACTCCTTTGCGCGCTGTTCGTGACGACGGCCTGCTCGCTCCTCGAAGATTTGTCGGGTCTCAGCGCGAAGGACGCGAGCGTGGACGGTGGCGCGGACGCGAGCGGGCTCACGGCCTGCACCACGCCGACGGCTTGCCCGGGCGGCTTCTGCGACTGTGGATACTGCAGCCAGACGGACCCAAGCTGCGATCAATCGCTCCGTCGCTACACGGGAGTCGGCGGTGCGTGCGTGCCCGGCATCGTCGACGTCTCGGACCGGGTCAACCACGGTTGCATGGTGCGAACCGACGGCACCGCGTGGTGTTGGGGCAACGACACCGACGGCGAGCTCGGCAACCCCGCAGTGAGCGAGCAGTGCTCTCCTCCGTGGGGAACGATTCGCTGCAACCGCACACCGGTGCAGGTGCTGGCGAATGGAGGCACCCCACTTGCGAACGTGAAGAAGATCGTCACGGCCGCATTTCACACGTGCGCGCTGACCGCGGATCAGACCGTGTGGTGTTGGGGTTACAACACCGCGGGTCAGCTCGGTAACGGGCAAAGCGGCGCGAGCGCAGCGAGCGAGGTCCCCGTCCACGTGCAGACGGCGAGCGGCGTGCTCGGCGGGGTGAGCGCGATCACCGCCGGATACTTCGCCACGTGCGCGGTCGTGTCCGGAGGAGCGGTGTGGTGTTGGGGAGACAACTCGCATCTGCAAATCGGAAACGCATCCGTCGGTGCGTTCAGCGACGTGGCGGTGCAAGTCGGATCGTTGACGGGCGCCACGTCGATCTCCGCGGGCTCGTCGCACTTTTGCGTGGGCACGAGCGCGCACACGGCGTGGTGTTGGGGTCGCGGCAACGTGTTGCAACTCGGGAACGGCGCCTTCAGCGACACGTCCACGCCGGCTCAAGTCGCCTTCCCCGCCGACGCGGGCACCGTGCAAGTCCAGGACATCGGTCTCGGCAACTACTTCAGCTGCGCTCACACGGGCTTGCCCGCCGAGGTGTGGTGTTGGGGCGAGAACCGTTTTGGCTCGCTCGGCAGCATCATCAACCAGACATCCGCCAATCCTTCACAAGTCGCGCTCTCGCCAGCGCAAGAGACGATCGGTCTCAACCACGTGGAGGGCGGCGACGATCACGCGTGCATCAGGATCAGCAACTCGGATTTGTATTGTTGGGGAGGCAACGAGTCGGGCCAGTTGGCGAACGTCGTCGTGCCGACGGACGGCGGGACGATCCTCCCGACGTTGGTCTATTCGGACGTGGCGATCTTCTCGGCTGGGTTCCAGCACACGTGCGCTCTCACCAACAAGAACGATCTATTGTGCTGGGGAGCGAATCCGTGCGGGGAGCTCGGCGACGGCACGACGACACCGCACTCCGCGCCGACGCTCGTCCAGCAAGCGTGTCCGTGATCACGGCATCGCAAGCTTCTTGCGCGTCAACCCAAACGCGGCGCGCGTGATCGCATCCGTCACGCGCGTCGGGACGAGTTGGAAGAGCGCAATCACCGCCCAAAAGCGGCGCGGCGCGACGTAGCGCGTGCAAGGACGTTTCGCGAGCGCGGCGTGGACGAGCGCGCGTGTCGTGTGCTCCGTCGATGAAGCCACCGCGGCGAAGCGGGCCTCGAGCGAGTCGACGTTGGCGTACGCGCCGCCATAGCGCGTCGGGCGATCGCGGAGCGCCATCGCTTCGCTGATCGTGCGGCGCGCGAATCCGGTTTTGATCGTGCCGGGCTCGACCATCACGACGTCGACGCCGAATGCTTTCGTCTCCATGCGCATCGCGTCGTTGAGCGCTTCGAGCGCGTACTTCGTCGCGTGGTATGCGCCGAGGAGCGGCGCGGGGATGCGACCGCTCACGCTGCCGACGTTGACGATGCGACCTGCGCGTCGATCGAGCATCGGCGCGGCGAACCGCTTCGTCAGCGCGACGAGGCCGAAGATGTTCGTCTCGAATTGCTCGCGGAGCGCGCTCTCATCCATCTCGAGGATCGGGCCCGCGCCCGCGTAGCCCGCGTTGTTGACGAGCACGTCGACGCCGCGGCCACCGGTGCGCTCTTCCACGCGCGCGAACGCCGCTTCGATGCTCTCCGTCGACGTGAGATCGAGCTCGACGCCTTCGATTCCGTCTGCTTCGAGCGCGCGGAGCGCGTCGCGATTGCGACCCGCTGCAAAAACTTTGTGCCCGAGGCGTGCGAATTCTTTCGCCGCATCGAGACCAATTCCAGACGTGGCGCCCGTGATGAAAATCGTCTTGCTCATGAGGTCGCGTGACTTAAGACCCATGGCGCAATCGTCAAGTACACTGGCGTTCGCAAACCGTGACAAACGCAACCAAAGGAATCTTGTTCGTGCTCGGTGCGATCACGGTCGCCGTCGTTCCGGTCGTCGTGTCGACGATGGTCACGAACCGCGGCGCGGGCCTGCTCAGGGAGAGCCACTTCATCGAACGAGGCGGCGGCGTCGCGCTCCTCGTCATCGACGAAGCGGGCGGGCGCGCGCACCAATATCGGATGAACGTGATCGACACCAAGACCGGAATGCGAACGCAGCGCGTCTTCGTGGACAGCATCGGGCTCACCGTGATCGGGCACGACGCAAAGCATCTGTGGACCTCGGAAGCTCCGGGCGGGCTCTTCTCGTCGCCAGGCGACATTCACCACAGCGTCGCCGCGCGCGATCCGTCGAGTCTCTCCGTTGTGATGGATCAAAGGGCGCTCGAGCGGAAGAATCCGATGATCGCGCAAGGCATCCGCGACGGTCACTCGACGTTCGACGCGACCGGTGGGCTGCGTGTCGAGTCGCGTTACGGCGATCCGTTTCTCATCGACGGCGATCGATTCACGGCATCGGCGCTGCCCGCGCCGAGCGCGTCGACGAAGACGCCGCCGTCACCGCCGGACATCGACAAGCGACGCGTTCTCTTGGCGGACGGAGAATCGCTCAAGTTCGATGGCTCCGGCTCCACTTACCACCTCGCTCGCGAGAACGCGGAGCACACCGCCACGACGCCGCTCCACGCCGACGTCACTTACAGCGACGCAGTGTTCGTGAACGACGCATGCGCGCGCACCCCCGTGATGCTCGACGGGACGTACTTCGTCGTTTGGGACAAGGCGCGCGGTGACTTCACGACGTCGGTCGTCGCGCGCATCACGCAGGCGGGCGAGCGCATGTGGAGCGCGAACGTGCAGACCGGCGAGCCCGAGAACGGTCGCGTCGTCGGCGACGTGCTCATCGTCGTGATGAAGCACCCCGCCGACTACGTCTTGGCGCTCGACGCAAAGAGCGGCGAGCAACGCTGGCGCTACAATCTTTAGCTTCTTCAGCGCCCGCGTTCGTGCGCTTGCGGCGGGCGCACCGTCGTCGTGGCCGTCGGGTGCGCGGTCACGTGCGCTTCGACCGTCGCGCGCGGTGCTTGAACCGCGACGTGCTCGTGGACGTTCGCCGCGGGCGTCGTCACGTGAACGTTCTCGTGCACGTTCACGTGCTCGTCGACGCGCACGTTCGCGTGCGGCTCGTTGACGTGCTCTTGAACGTTCACGTGCTCTTCGACGCGCGCGTGCGGATCGCCGACGCGCTCTTGCACGTTGATGTGCTCTTGCACGTTCACGTGCTCTTCGACGCGCGCGTGCGGATCCGGGACGTTCACGTGCTCTTGAATGTTCACGTGCTCCTCGATGCGCGCGCGCGGGACGACGAATCCGCCCGTCGGCGTACGCTCTGCGCCTCGCGCGACTGCGCGCGACGACTCGGCGACGAAGTTCGTGTGCACCGCGACGACCGCCGGCGGAACCGGCGTGAACGTCACGCGCGCGCCCGGACGCACGTTGATGTCGGGGTGATAAACGACGCCGCGATGCTCCGGCGGATAATCCCAACGACCCGGCTGCATGAAATAGTGTCCGCCGCTCGACACGTATCGAGGCTCGACCCAAGTCACGCCGGCGGAAGGCGGGCGCGTCCACGTGCCCGCGGTCCACGCGTATCGACCACCGTCGTGTCGATAATAGCCAGGGGTCCACATGAACTCCGCGCTCGGCGCGGGCGGACGCACTTCGACTTGGAGCGGCGGCGGACCTTCGTCGATCATCTCGACGGGCGGCGCGCCGCGCGGTCCCCAGTATCCCGGCGCCCAAGCGTAGTGACCGCCTGACGGGCGCCATGATCCCGAAACCCAAACTTGATTCGGCGGTGGGTGACGCCACGCGCCGCTGATCCAAACGTAGCGGCCGAGCGGGCGACTCCACCACCAGTAACCGGGCACCCACGTGTCGTCGGGTTCGGGGCTCGCGGGTTGCTGCTCGACGAGCGCCGCAGGTGGCGCGGTGTCGGCCGTGTAGTCTTTGGGGATCTGCGTCGTTCCGACGACTGCTTCGTTGAGCGGAATGTTGGGATCGGCGGCGACGAGCGCCGCGGGCGGTGTGACCTCCACGCTCGCGTCGGCGTCGTCCGGCGCGGTCGCTGCGACGATCGCGGCCGACGCGCTCGCGCTGGTGGCCGTGGCTTCCACTGTCGATTTTTTGCAAGCCGCCGTAGCCGCGAGCGCCACGACGAGACCGAGCCCGATTCCACTGATGCTCTTCATGCGTTCGAGCATCACTCCTTCCGATGCGTCTTGCAACGTCGAGACGATGACCCGTCTCGCCGCGCTCGCGGTACCTTGTAGGAGATGGGCGCCATCGCACGACTTCACGTGGTGGAAGGGCACGCCCCTTCGGACGCTGCGCTCGTGCTCGCGTCGCGCGCAGGTGAAGCGTGGGCGCGCGAGGCGCTTTGCCGCCGCTATGCGCCCATCGTGATTGGTCTCGCGTATCGAATTCTCGGGCGCGATGACGAAGCGGACGATCTCGCGCAAGAAGCATTCGTGCAGGCGCTCGCATCGCTCGATTCGCTCGGCGATCCGCAAGCGTTCGCCGCGTGGATCAAGACGATCGTCGTGCGCACGGCGCACAAGCTCGTTCGCCGACGCACGTTGATGCGCAAGCTCGGCCTTGGACGCGCGCGCGAGCCGATCGATTTGGATGCGCTCGTGTCGGATGACGCACCACCCGACGTGCGCGCCGAGCTCCGCGCGATCTACGCGCTCATCGATTCGCTGCCCGCGCGCGAGCGCATCGTCATCGTGCTGAGGCGCGTCGACGGGCTCTCTCACGAAGAGATCGCTCGCGCGCTCGATGTGTCTCTCTCGACCGCCAAACGCATCGCGGCGTCGGCGGACGAAGCCCTCGCGAGGAAACTGCCATGACCGTTCCCCCTGCTCGCAAGCTCGATCGCTACGTGTCGACGATCGTCGACGACAACCGCGCGACGCTGCTCTGGGACCGCATCGCGAAGAGCGCGCCGCACGTGCGACGCTCCTGGCGCTGGCCGGCGGTTGCCGCCGCCTCCGTCGCCGCTGCGGCCATCGCGCTGTTCGTCGTTCGCCACACCGACGATCGACACACCCCTCAAGTGGTCGAATACGACAAGAGCGGCGCGATGACGCTCGCCGATGGCTCGCACGTTCGACTTCGCGAGGACGGTCGCGTGCGGCTCGAGCACTTCGATCAACGGAGCGTCGACGTGACGCTCGAGCGTGGAGAGGCCGAGTTCGAGATCGTCCACATCGCAGGTCGTCGGTTCGTCGTGCACGCTGGACGCTTCGACGTCGTCGACGTCGGCACGCGGTTCGTCGTCGCGCTCGATGCGGGCGGCACGCGTGTTCGCGTGGAAGAGGGACGCGTCGAGGTGCGCGATCCGACGAACGCGCTTCCGCCACGGACAATCGCGGCCGGTGAATCGTGGTCGAGCGTCGCAACGGTCGAAGTCGCGCCTTCGACGAGCATCGACGTCGTCGAGGTTGCGCCGAGCGCGAGCGCGTCGACGACGACTGCGCGACCCGCAAGCGCGAAGGAGCTCCTCGAAGCTGCCGATGCGGCGCGCGTCGCGGGCAGGCCGCGCGATGCTGCCGCGCTCCTCGACATTCTCCGACACCGTCACCGCGGCGATCCACGCGCGGCGCTCGCGGCGTTCGAGCTCGGGCGACTTCGTCTCGATTCGCTGGGCGACGCAGCGGGCGCGGTGGAAGCGTTCGATGACACGATCGCGCTCGCGCCGAGCGCAACGTTTCGCGAGGACGTCGAAGCGCGCCGCGTGGAAGCGCTCGATCGCTCTCGCGATCCGCGTTGTCGCGAAGCGCGCGACACGTACCTCGCGCGTTACGCAACGGGCATTCATTCCAAAGAGGTGAACGCACGCTGCGCACGCTGAAGGCCGCATGCGTCGCATCGACATCGGGTGTGCTCCTCTTCGGCTCGCCAACGCTAGCGGCTTGTCCATCGCCAGGAACGCCGTGGGTGCGCATCGAGTCGACCGAAGAAGTGACGCGCCTCCTCCGCGCGGAGCTCGCGGCGCGCCACATCGCACTTTGCGACACCGCCGACCCGAATGCGCCGCCGCCCATTGCCACCGTCTCCGCGAACATCGGCGAGGCCACGGCGGTCGTGCGCGTCGAGGTGCACGACAGCGTGACGCGCAAAGCACTCACGCGCGACGTGCCGCTCGACACGCTCGCACGCGACACGCACCCGCTGACCGTGGCGCTCGCGGCCGACGAGCTTCTCCGCGCGAGCTGGGCCGAGATCGCGCTCGCATCATCCGCGCCGCTCGATGCGCCCGCGGAGGTCGTCGCGACCGTGCGCGAGACGCTCAAGCCGGAGCCCGCGATGGCGCATCCACCGCGCGCTGCGCTCGGTGCGGCCGCGGCGATCGACGCGTTCGGCACGGGCACCGTATTTCTCGGTGCGGATCTCGTCGCGGGTCTGTGGCTCGTTCCGCGCGTTCGCATCGACGTGCGTTTCGGCGCACGCTCGGCGTTGACGGAGAGCGGACCCGACGGGTCCGTCGCGGCGACCGCGCTCGTCGGCAAGCTCGGTGCGCTCGTGACGCTGACGTCGCCCGCGCGCGCGTTTGGTCTCGACGTGCTCGCGCGCGTCGGGTTCATGCGTGCGAGCTTCGTCCCGACGCCGACGGCGAACGCGGTCGGCACTCCATCGACCGACGTCGCGATCGTCGGCGAAGCCGCGGCCCAAGGTTGGGTTCGCCTCGCGTCCGCGCTTCGTCTCTCCGTTTCCGCGGGGCCGAGCGTTGCGTTTCGACCCGTGCGCATCACGGACGGAGCGCGTGAAATTGGCGGGATCGACGGCGCGGGTGTCGTGACCTCTCTCGATCTCTTGGGGATTTTCTGATGCGTGACACCCTTTTCGGTCGTCGCGGCACCTTGTTCTCATGTGCGGCTCTGTGCGTGAGCGTGATGGCGTGCGACGGGGTCTCGCTCGAGGTCCTCGCGCCGACCGATGCGAGCACTATCGACGCGAGCGACGCGACGACGCTCGACGCGGACGCCGCGATCGAAGGTTCGAGCTGCGTGCTCCTCGCGGTGGGCGCGTCGTGCGCGTACTCGGAAGAGTGCTGCTCGGGGCTCTGCGCGCTCGACACGACCTCGCGACAAACGTGTCGCCCGACGACCGGCTGCGTAGGCCTCGGCGGATCGTGCAACTTCGCGGGTGCGTGCTGCTCGCTCGGTTGCTTCGCGCCCGACGGAACGAGCGGCGCATGCACGGACACGTCGCTCTGCGCGCCGCTCACGACGAGCTGCAATCAACCCCAAGATTGCTGCAGCAACGTTTGCAACAACGGCACGTGTGCGAAGCCGCCCGGTCCCGCGTGTCTCCCCGCAGGCGAGACGTGCAAAGGAAATCCCGATTGCTGCGGTGGTGTCTGCACGAGCGCGTCGGATCAAACGCTTCGTTGCGCGCTCCTTCAAGGTTGCCGCGTCGCGGGCGAGATCTGCTCGAGCGCGAACGATTGCTGCTCGGGCGTGTGCAACGTCGACGGGCGCTGCATGCCGCCGATGGCGTGCAACGCGGGCGATGGCAAAGGATGCAAGAGCGTCGCGTGGGACACGTGCGCGAAGAACGACGAATGCTGCTCCGCAGTGCCAAGCGCTTCACGACGGCGCTTTCCGCTGCGTGCCAATCGGCGGATGCGCGCCGCTTTGCGAGCGATGCGAAGGCGAACGCGGACTGTTGCTCGGGATCGTGCGTGGCGGAAGGCGCGGAGTGAAACGCTGCAAAGCGACCGGTGGCTGCGGGGCGGTCGGCGAGGTGTGCACCACGAATCCGCAATGCTGCGGCGGACCCGCAGCGACATGCGTGACCGATCCGACGAGCCTCGGAGCGCATCGATGCGAAACGGCGAGCGTCGTGCGCGCAGCGCCAGCGGTTCGGCGTGCGCAGTCGGTCGCGACTGTTGCGGCGGCGAGTGCGTGCCCGTGCCGCCGATCGCAATGCGCGAGCAAGTGCTCGGGCGACGGACAACGTTGCACCGCAAAGACCGACTGCTGCAACACGACATCGGATTGCTTCGAGCTCGAAGGCACGCTCGTTTGCGCGCCTCTCATTCATTGACGGAGGATTCATGAAACGCGTCATGTGGACGGGTGCGTCGCTCGCGCTCGCGTGTGGTCTCGCGGTGATCTTCGGCGCGTGCGGAGGAGGCGACGGCGGCAACGGCGACGGCGGCGATGGCGGCAACGGCGATTCGCTCGCAGACGTCACGCCCGACACCGTCGCCACGTTCCCGTGCGACGGGTGCACGCCCTTCCCGCCCATCGGCACGTCCACGTGCGCGCCGAACGTGCTCGGCCCGCCGACGCTCGTCTATCCGATCGACGGGCTTCTCCTTCCGCCGAACATGAACGTCCTCGAAGTGCAGTTCGTCCCGCCGCAAGGCGCGGTCGAGTACGAAGTCGATTTCGAAAACGCCGTCACCGACGTGCGCGTCACGACGTTTTGCAACGCGGTGCCCGACGTCAGGCAAGGTCCGAGCAAGGGGTGCGGCCTCACGCTTCCGCAGCTCGCGTGGACGGACATCGCGAACGCGAACCGCGACGGCGATCCACTCAACGTCACGGTGCGCGCGACGATCGACGGATCGTGCGTGACGACGACGCCGCAGACGGTGCGACTCTCGTTCGCAAAAGACGATCTCGCGGGCGGCATCTACTACTGGCAGTCCGCGACGTACGGCGGAGTCGGCGGAAAGACCGGCGGCATCTACAGCCACGACTTCGGCACGTTCGATCCGACGCCGACGCCGTTCTACACGTCCGACGCGACAGGCACGTGCGTCGGTTGCCACAACGTCTCGCGCGATGGCATTCGCATGTCGCTCGCGTTCGACGATCCAGACGGCGACGACGAGTTCGGCGACGTGCACACCGCGGTGCTCGACATTCCGACGAAGTCCAAAGTCGGCGGCACCGCGATGTCGCCCGGCTTCCAGACGTTCACGCACGATCACTCGCGCATGATCGCGAGCACGTTCAAGACCAACCGAACAAGTCCTTCGCGATCTACGACGGTGACGGCACGACGCTGCTCGCGAATGCGAGCCTCGGAACCTTGCTGGGGACACAACCCGACTTGTCGAAGGACGACAGCACGCTCGTCTTCGTCGTGCCTGGGTCCGCCAACAACAAGACGACGATTTCGACACGGCGATGACGCCTTCATGGGTGGGTCGCTCTTCACCTCGGCGTTCAGCGTCACGAACAACACGCTCGCCGCGCCGCAACAGATTCTCGCCGCGACGGGAACGCAGAAC
>CAVXQJ010000002.1:0-16198 GCA_963763745.1 uncultured delta proteobacterium | reverse complement strand
CATCGTGCGAGCGTACCGCAATTCATGGGCACGGAGGCTCAATCGTAATCGATTCGGTGAACGCGCCGCTGTTGTTGCCGAACTGACCGACGCGATCGTTGAAGCCCAAAAACAGCCGGCCCGACTTCGTCATCGTCTCGTGGTAGTCGACGCCGACGAACCCGGGGCCGTCGCCTTCCATGCCGCTCGGCACGGGCGTGTCGCCGACTTTTCCGATCAAGCTGCAGACGACGGTGGTCGGGAGAACGGTCGTCGAGAAGAATTTTTGTCCGTCGAAGTTGCCGCCGTTCGCGTCGGTCGTTTGCTGCCCGTTCCCGCCGTAACGGACGGTACCGCTCGCGTGGATCTTCACGTCGGCGCCCGAGACGACGTCGATGCCGGTGTCGAACCACGGCGATTCGATGGGGACCTGCAGATCGAACGTGCTCGGCGCACACGCGGCATCGCCGTGCGTTTCCGGAATCACACCGCCAAGCTCGGTCGCGCGCCGCACGCCGCGACGAACGCGACGAACGGCGCGATGCGCATCACTTCTTGCCGCGGTTTTTCCAGGCCGTGTTGAACTCGTTGATCGTCTCGATCGTGCGCGGGTGCCACACCATCTTGCGGAGGATCGGCGGCGTGATCGTCGGGACGTGTGCGCCCGCGTCGAGCGCTTCGTTCACGTCCATCATGTGGCGCATCGAGCCGACGATGATCTTCGACGCGAGGCCTTCGCGATCGAGCACGCGACGCGTCGACTCGATCACGGGCTTCACGTCGTAGCCCATGTCGCGCACGCGGCCGGAGAAGATGCTCACGTACGTCGCGCCCGCGAGCGCCGCGAGGTACGCCTGGTTCATCGACATGAGACACGTGACGTTCGTCTTCACGCCCTTCTTCGAGAGCTGGTGAAGAACGCGCAAGCCCGTCTCGCTCATCGGAACTTTGATCGTGATGCGCTGCGGATCCCACGCGTGATACTGCGAGGCCTCCGCGAGCATTTCTTTTTCCGTCTCGGTCGTGAGCTCGACGCTGACGTCGCCCCAGCTGACCGACAGGATCTCGCGGACGATTTCGCCGAGGTCGGCGTCGGGCCGCTCCTTCGAGATGATGAGTGGATTCGTCGTGACACCGGAGAGCACGCCCCACCCGAAGAGGTCCTTGATTTCTTTCGGGTCGGAGCTGTCGATGAAGATAGCCATGTGAGGTATGTAGCACTCGATGGCCGGCGCGCGCGAGTGGATCGAGTGGCTTTTGGGCCGCGTTTGGTTTCGCGCTGCGTTCGCCGCGCTGCTCGTCGCGATGCACGTGCTCGACACGCGCGCGATGGCGAACGAGCGGTTTCACGAGCCGTTCGACAAAGCGCCGAAGGCCGAGCCGGTGTTCCACGACATGCTCCGCGACACGCACGTCGACAACGCCAAGCGCCTCGCGGTCTCGCGGTGGGACGGCGAGCACTACATCGCGCTCGCGCTGCGCGGCTACCACGCGTGCCCCGTCGGCCCGATGACCGAAGCGGACATTCGCTCGTGGGACGGCCGCTGCACGCTCACGTTCGTCCCCGGCTACTCGATGATCGGGCGCGCGCTCGTTCGCGTGCACCAGATGCCGATGGACTACGCGCTCTTCTTCATCTCGCTGCTCGCGACGTTCCTCACGTTCCTCTTTTGGACGGGTCGCACGATGACCGCGCGCTTCGGCTACGCAACCACGTGGATCGCGCTCATCGCGCTCAACGCGCATCCATCGTCTTGTTATCTCGTGTACGTCGGCACGGAGGGCTGCGCGCTCTTCTTCACGTTCGCGGCGTACCTCTCGTTCGCGAAGAAACGGTTTGCGCTCGGCGCGATCCTCGCGGGCGCGCGAGCGCGATACGCATCAGCGGCGTCGCGACGTCGATCGCGTTTTCAATCGCGCTGCTCGTCGAGACGTGGCGAACCAGGCCGCGCGGCGAGATCGCATGGATCGGTCGCGCGCTGTGCTTTCCGCTCTCGGCATGGGGAGTCCTCGCGACGATGGGCTTCTTCTGGTCGCGCTTCGACGACCCGTTCATCTACAAGCGCGCGCATGAGATTATTTACAACCACCACCCGAGCCTGCACGAGGTTCTCCATCCCGAGCCCGCGTGGCTCATGCACGCGATCGACAGCCCCGTGCACGACGGCGTGTGGGTCGTCGGGCTCGTGCTCTGGTTCATGCTCGCGCATCGCGTCGCGTTCAAGAGCTTGCCGTCCGCGGAGCGATTCTTCTTTCACGCGCTCGTCGTGTTCGTGCTCGGCATCTCCATCTACGGATCGCTGACATCTTCGTGCTCGGCCTCTCGCGCTACGCGCTCGTCGCGTTCCCCTTGTTTTTGGCCGTGGCCGCGCTGCTCAAGCCGCGGCCCGCGATTTTGATTTTGTGGCTCGCGCTCGCGCGGTGGCACTCGACCGAGGCCGACGTTTGTTATTACGTCGGCGACGTCGGGCCGAACGCGCTCATGAAGTGCAACATGACGCAGTGGGTGAACTGGTGAGCGCTCACCACGTCTTCGGGATGCGAGCCTCTTCGGCGATGTCGCCGGCGCGCAACTGACGCGAGAGATCGAGCGCGCGGCGCACGCACGCGTCGGTGTTCACGATTGGTACTCGGCGAAGCGGCCCGCGAGGTGAATGCCGCGCGAGTCGGTGAACTCGCGGATCTTCCGCACGCGATCCGAGTAGCCGTGATCGTAGACGACGTACGCGAACTTCTCGCGGTGCACCGCGCGGAAGCAGACCGTCGACTTGTCGATGATCTGATCGCGGTGGAGATCGTCGACGACGCGATCGAGGATCTTGTCGTCGCTCCACGAATCGAGATCGCCGCCGGGCGGAACGGTGATCTCCGTCGAGACGGAGTTGCAGCCGGGCGGCACCATGTCGGGCGAGAAGACTTGGTTGTAACAAACGCGGTGGTAGAGCGATTTCGGATCGGGCACGTAGAGCGCGGCGTACTCGGGGAGGTTAGTCGCCTTGACGCCGATGAGCGCGACGCGCAGCGAGTTGAACCGGAGCGCGTGCGCGGTGTCGTTGATTTCCTTCGGCACGTCCTCGAGCGCCGAGAAGAGCGTCGTCAGCGGGATCGTCGCGACGAGCTGGCGATACTGGCGCTCTTCGCCCTTCGTGTTGATCACGGAGAAGCCGCCGTCGATGCGCTTCACCTTGGCGACGCGGAAGTTCGTCGTGATCTTCTTCGCGATCTTCGCGGCGACCGCCTTCGGGAGCGACTCGAATCCGCCCGTCTTCGGGTAGTCGAAGTAGAGCTGGTGCGTGTAGCCCTCGGTCTCGATGCCGATCGCCGTCTTGATCAAATCGCGCAGATCGATTTGCGGCACGCGCCCCACCCACTCGAGGCTCATCTCCGACGGATCCGTCTTCCAGATCTTCTCGTTGTACGGAAGGAGATAGCGGTTCGTGATGCCGTCGCCGAAGACGTGGTACATCCACTCGCGGAAATTCGTCGGCGTCTTCGCTTTGTGCGGGTTCTCGATGAACGAGTGAAGGATGTCGACGCGGTCTTCTTTTGGCAGGACGTTGATTCCGTTCTCGAACGGGTACTTCACGTGGACGCCGCCGTAGAGGACGCGGCTCACGCGGAAGCCGCGGCGAATGTTGTCGCCGAGCGCCGCGACTTCGTGCGCGAGCGCTTCCTTGTCTTTCGAGAAGAGGATGTGCCCGCCGATGTCCGAGCGAAATCCTTCGCCGCCGAAGCAACGCGAAAGCCCGCCGATGCGGTCGTCACCCTCGAGCACTTCGACGTCGCCGCCGAGAAAGTAAGCCGTGAAGAGGCCGGAAATCCCGCCGCCCAATATTCCTATGTCGTGCATCATTTCGAGGGCGATACTACTAGCATCACCGCGGCAGCTGCTGGAAGTGGATCGGCGGGCCAGGCACGGCGCGATAGAGCGTCCGATTCGGATAGGCGTCTTCGACGCAGCGGCGAAGGCTCGGCGTGAAGTCGTTCGCGACGATGACGCTCTGATTCGGATAGAGGTCGAGCGGCAGGTTCTCGGTGAGATCGCGCATGTCGGTGTTGTTGAGCCCGCGCGAGCCGAAGACGATCGCGTTGCGGAAGTGCATGGGCAAGAGCGCTTCGTGGAGCGCATCGTGCATCATCACGCTGCTATACGTGTAGGGATATAGCAGCGGCGCGATGCGGACGACGCCGATGAGCGCCGCCGCGATCGCGATCGCGACGGGGCCTCCCGTGCGGAGAGCGCTGGCGTTCGAGAAGCGCGCGCGCGCGGTTTGCCAGAGAGGCGCGAGCGCGATGCCCGTCCCGACCGCCATCGGCACGACAAGCGGCAGTTGGAACCGCGGACCGTATCCGAAGTTCAAGTGACGACCGAACTCGATCGCTTCGTAGAAACACACGAACGCGATCGACGAGAGGAACATGACGACCGCGATGCGGCGCGCGCGACCGTGGAGCATGGCCATGCCCGCGATGCCCACCGCCGGCGAGCACGGCCACCAGCAGTACGCGCCCGTCCCGAGCGGCAACGCGGCCTTGAGCTCCGACCAGGCGGGCATGCTGTAACCGAATTTGTTCCATGGATGGAACGTGTCGTTCAGCGAGTAACCCGTCGCGAACCACTTGCCGAGCTGGAAGCGAAGAATGACGAGCGTGAAGCCAGCGACGACGGCGAACGAAACGAGCGTGCCCACGATCGCGCGCCACGGAAGCCGGCGGCGCGCGAGCGCGTAGATCGCATAGAGCAGCATGCCGATGCCGAGCGTCATGCCGTCGGGCGGGCGCGTCGATGCCGTCATCATCGCGGCCGCACCGCACCAAAGGCCGGTCCTCCACTGACGATCGTGGTCGAGGCCCGGCGTCGTCATTTCGCAGAGCCACTCGAGCGCCCACGCGAACGTCGCGCCGACGAACACGTGCGGGAAGCGCGAGCCCCCGTTGATGAGCATCGTCGCGCTCAGCATCGTCGCGAATGCAGCGAACCAACCTGCCGCGCGCACTTGCGAGCGCGGTGGAGGCATCGTGCCCGCGGCGTGTCCCGCGGTTGCGCGCGCGCGCGAGGCGCGCAACGCCCACGACGAACAACCCGAGCGCCACCGGCCCCGCGAGCCACACCACGCGAAACGCGAAGAACGGCGCCATGAAGAGCGGCCAGCCGGGCGTGTATTGCGAAAAGTTTCTTCCGCTTGCTTCGAAGACCCAAAAATTCTGGAACGCGGCCCAGCACGGCGGCGCCTCCGCGTACGCGCGGCCGCGCGCGAACACGGCGGCTTGATACGTGTACGACCACTCGTCCGCGCTGTCCGTCGCGCGATGCTCGACGACGAAGCACACGATCGACGCGAGCACGACGGCGAGGCCGAAGAGATCGAATCGTCGATCGGTTGCGCGAGCTCCGGCTCGGGCGCTTCCGCGACTGCGGCGGGCGGCGTGCGCGCGCGGGCGCTCGCGCCGACGAGCAAACCGAAGAACGCGAGGTGCAGCGACGCGACCTCCCAATCCGACTCGAGAACGGAGCCCGCGAGCCAATAGAGAATCAGCTCGCCGACGACGCCGATTGCGACGAGCGGAATGCGCCCGGAAAACAGCGTCGAAATCGTCGCGATCACCGTCGCGACGCGGAGCACGTAGACGAGCCGATCGCTTCCGACGAGGACGTTGATGCCGAGTCCGTGGAGGAAGTTGCCTTCGATCGGCGCGACGACCGCGAGCCAGATCGCAAAGACGAGCAGCGCGGTGCCGATGCGGTTTTGCATCGGCTTGTGGAGCGCGATGGCCGTCAGCGTCGCGCCGACCGCGGTCTGCGCGGCCATGTACGCTTCGAGCGGCTCGGCGGTGAAGGGCGAGTTCACTTCACTCTCGCGCGTAGACTTCGATTTCGTTCAGCGCGAGCTCGCCGGGCGTGCCCTTCGAGACGCGGACCCAGCGTGCCTCGGTTCCCGCGGGCACGGCGACACGACCACTTGTCGTAGTGCGTCGTGCGGCGCGCGACCTCGGTGAATTGGATCCCGTTCATCGACACCTCGACGACGAGCGGCAAACCGTCGTCGAACCAGCCATCGCCGCGATTGAAGATTCGCATGCTCGAGATCGCGTAGGGCTTCTCGAGATCGATCATCACGAACGGGTGCGGCGATTGCGAGGTGAACACGCCGAACGTGCCGCGCGTTGTCCGTCGACGACGCCCTCGCCCGCGGGCGGCGACTCCGGGTGAAGACCATTCGTCATGACGGGTTTGCCGAGCGCGACGTTGTGCGTGAGAAACGTGGCGCGCGCGATCAACACGGAGACGACTCCGACCGCGATCGAGAGCGCGATGAAGCGGCCGTATCGGAGGGCGCGAATCGCGAGGAGACTGCGCGTGTCGACGAGCGAGAGGCGACGCGTGACCTCGACGTCGAGCGCGTCGCGCAGCGCTTCGGCGTCCGCGAAATCGAGATCGTCGACGTACGTGCGCGACGTCGCCGCCAAGAACCGCGCGATCGCGTCCACGGTGTCGCCGATGTCGCGACGGAGATCGACGTCGCTCGCGCCCTCGCCGCGCGCGGCGCGCTCGGAGGCGATGGCGAGCTCGAGCGCTTCGCGCAGCAGCGTGACCGCGGGCGGCGGCGTCATCAGCTTGCGCGCCGCGGATCGCCTCGCGCGCCCCGCGACCGCGAAACGACGCGCTTCGTCGCGCCGCGACTCCCCACACTCCACCGCAGCGCGCTCGGCCTCGCTCAGCGTGAACGCCTCGCGCAGACCAAAGAAGAAATTCGCGACGACGTTCACGTCGGATGAAGGCGATTGGTGACGATGCGACGCGCCGTCCACCACGCGCTGTAGAGCGGGCGCATCTTGCTCTGTCCGACGCGCTCGCGGTAGTCGATGAAGATCACCTTGAAGCGGTATCCGCGTCGAATCGGAAGAAGGAGAAGCTCGACGGGGAGCGCGGTGCCCGAGATGTCGAACTGGAGCTCGTCGATCATCGACTTGCGATACGCGCGCATGCCGCTGTGAAATCGGTGAGGCGCTGTCCGAACACGGCGGACGCGCCGAGCGCGAAGCCGAAGTTCGCGAGGTAGTTGATCATCGGCATCGCCGCGGGTTTGTGCTCGAGGCGCGACGCATCGACGATGTCGTAGCCGTCGTCGAGGACCATGCGCGCCATCTCGGGGATGCGATCGGCGGGATACGTGTCGTCGCAGTCCATCGTCACGACGACTTTGCCCGACGCGGATCGAAGCGCGAGGTCCATCGCCGCGTTGTAACCGCGCGCGGGGAGCTGGACGATGACGCGCGCGCCGAGGCGTTTCGCGATCTCGGCGGTCTTGTCTGTGCTCGAGTCGACGAGGAGGATCTCGGCCTCGGGCGCGGCCTTGCGAATGTCGGAGATGACTTTCTCGATCGCTCCCTCCTCGTTGCGGGAGATCATGGCGACGGTGAGCGTTTCTTGATTCAAGGGAGTCACGATGGGCCCGGCACACTAACGCCGGGCACGCCAATAGTCGAGTACCGCAGCCACCGTATCGGCGAGCTCGAAGCGCGGTGAAAAGCCGAGCGCGCGCAGCTTCGAACCGTCGCCGACGACGCGCGCGTCGTCGACCGGACGCATCCGCGCGGGATCTTTTTTCACGGGCAGCTTTCGGCCGCTCGCGCGTTCGAGGAGCGCGATGAGATCGTCCAAGCTCGTCGCGACGCCGCGGCACAAGTTGTACGCTTCGCCCGGTGTGCCCGCGTTCGCGGCGATGACGAGCCCCGCCACCGCGTCGCGCACGTCGACGAAATCGCGCAGCGCGGTCGTGTTCCCCGTGACGAGCGTGTCGGTCTCGCCGCGCTCGATCGCGACGACGTTGCGAGAAAAATCCGCGAGCGCGTCGGTGTCCTTGCCCGTGCCCAAGATCGCGAACGGACGCACGTGGACGATCTTCATGCGATGCGCGCGTGCGTACACGGAGACGAGGTTGTACTGCGCGACCTTGCTCGCGCCGTACGGGCTCGTCGGGCGAAGCGGTGCGTCCTCGGCGATGCGCTCCGCGTCGCGCGCGGAGTCGCCGTATTCGGACGCGGACCCGATCGAGACGACGCTCGCGTTCGGCGCGTGGACGCGAACCGCCTCGAACACGTTCGCCGAGCCCACGACGTTGACGGCGAGCGTCGCCGCGGGCTCCGCGAACGACTTCGGGATGTTGCTCTGCGCGGCGAGATGAAACACGCGATCGGGTTTGTCGTCGCGAACCGCGGCCAAGACCTTCGCCGCGTCGGTCACGTCGAATCCGTCTCGCTTGCGCGAGAGCCCGATCACTTCGTCGCCCGCCGACACGAGCGCCGCGGCCAAATGCGACCCGATGAAACTGTCGACGCCGGTGACGAGGACGCGCATCCGCATCACTGCATCATCGCGCGAGGCGCACCGCGGTGCCCGTCTTCGACGCTTCGTACACCGAGGCGACGATCTCCATCGCGCGGAGGCCGTCCTCGCCGCTCCCAAGCGGCGTGCGGCGCTCTGCGATGGCTCGCGTCATCTCTTCCCACTCGGCTTTCCACGATGCGTCGCCGCCGCGGTATTCGATCGTCTGGTGCGAGAATGGTCCCGTGGGATCGTGCGCGGACACGCGCAGTTTTTCGACGCCATATCCGCCGCCGAGCCCCTCGACCGCGACGGATCCTTTTTCGCCGAAGACTTCGATCTCGAAGATGTTCGTCCACTGCGTGAGGCTCGAGTGGACGCTGCACACCGCGCCGCCCGGCATCTGCATGAGCGCGAACGCGTTGTCTTCGAGCGGCGCGATGGGCCAGCGCGTCGTCGACGTGAAGCCCGTCACGCGCTCCGGATTGCCGAAGAACCAGCGGAACAGATCGACGAGATGGATTCCTTGTTCCATCAGCTGACCGCCGCTGACGATCTTCGGGTCCGAGCGCCACTCTTTTTCGATGCCGATGCGACCGCCGATGCCGTAGCGGCCGCGCCCGAACACGGGCTTGCCGATGTCGCCGCGCATGACGCGCGCGTGCGCTTCGAGCACGCCCGGGTGGTGGCGATGGTTGAAGCCGCACTTCAAGACGCGCTTCGTCTTCGTCGATGCGTCGAGCATCGCGCGCGCTTCGTCGACCGTGCGCGTGAGCGGTTTTTCGCAGAGGACGTCTTTGCCCGCGTTCATCGCGGCGATCGAGATCTCCGCGTGCGTGTCGGGGTACGTGAGCACCAGCACGACCGCGATGTCGGGATCCTTGATCGCGTCTTCGTAGCTCGTCGACGTCTTCGCGCCGATGGGCGCGGCGAGCGCCTTCGCGCGATCCTCGACGCGATCGACCACGAGCGACACGCGGTAGTCTTTGCTCTCGACGATGGGTGGTGCACGGCGCTTCGCCTGAAGACCCGCGCCGATGATCGCGACGTTCTTCATCGCTTCTTTCCTTTGGGTTTGGAGATCGCGCGACCGAAGCCCTGATAATCGAAGCCCGCCTCCGCGAGGCGCTGCGGGTCGAGGTGGTTCTTCGCGTCGACGAGGACTCGCTTCCGCATGCGCTTGCCGAGCTCGGCGAAATTCAAATCGCGAAACTCGGGCCACTCCGTCACGAGGACGAGCGCGTCGGATTTTTCGGCGAGCTCCTCGGGCGTCGATGCGCGCTCGAAGAGGCGCGCATATTCCTTCAGCTCGTCGGCGCTCGCTTGCGCGTCGTAGCCCGCGCACTTCGCGCCCGCTTTGCGGAGCATGCGGATGATCGCGATCGCGGGCGAGCGACGCACGGTCGACGTGCCCGGCTTGTACGTGAGGCCCAAGATGCCGATGCGCTTGCCTTTGAGCGAGCCGAGTCGGTTCTTCAGCTTCACGAGCACTTCATCGAACGTGCCCGCGTTGACGCTGACGATCGCGTCGAGGAGCTTCGCTTTGTATTTGTGCTCGCCGGCGAACTTGCGCAGCTGCGTGACGTCGCGCGCGAGCGTTCCGCCGGAGAAGCCGAGGCCCGGCATCATGAGCGCGCGGTTTCCGATCCGCTTGTCGAGCTTCAGCGATTTGCCCACGGCGACCGCGTCGGCGCCGAGTCGATCGGCGAGGTTCGCGATCTCGTTGATGAACGTGATCGACGTCGCGAGGAACGTGTTGAGCGCGTGCTTCACCATCTCCGCGCTGCGGAGGTTCATCGCGGGCTTCTCGGTCTTGAACGGCGCGTAGAGCTCGCGCGCGGCGGCAGACGCGCGCGGATCGTTCGCGCCGAGCACGATCATGTCGGGCTCGCGAAAACGCTCGATGGCCGAGCCGAGCCGCAAGTTCTCGGGCGTGTACACGACGCCCGACTCCCACGCAGGAACGCGCTTGCGCAGATCGGCTTCGATTTTTTCGCACGTGCCGAGCGGCACTTGGCTCGTGATGACGAGCGGCGCGTCTTTCTGGAGGTGCGGCGCGAGCGCGCGCGACGCGCGCACGACGGGACCGATGTCGACCTCGTCCTTGTCGTTGACCGGCGAGTCGTACGCGATGACGACCCAGCGCGCGTCCTTCGCGGCGGCGGCGTCGCTCGTGAAGCGAAGACGACCCGACGCGAGGTGCTTCTTCATGAGGTCTTCGAGGCCGGGCTCGAAGAGCGGCGGCGTGCCCGCTTGGAGCGACGTGGCCTTCGCTGCGTCGAGCTCGACGCCGATGACGTCGTAACCCTGCTCGGCGAACCCGACGCAGTTGACGATTCCAAGGTGCCAGATGCCGACGATGCAAACGGTGCTCATGTCGCCTTCGTGGTGAGCGTTTCTGTGGTGAGCGAGAACTTCTCTTTGCCGAGCAAGCGGCGAGTCGCGATGCGCACGGCGTCGTTCGACGTGCGCTGCGCCCACCAACCGAGCTCGTGAATCTTGGTCGTGTCGAGGAGCACGACGGGTTGATTGCCGGGCCACCCGCGCGGCGTGTTCGTGAACGAGTACTCGACGTTCTCGAGCGCCATCTCCTCGATGATGATCTCGGCGATCTCCATGATCTTCGACGTCGAGTCGGTGCCGAGGTTCACGAGGACGGGGAATGGCCCGTCGGGGAGGCGGCCGTACGTGTAGAGCATTCCGTGGATGCACTCTTCGACGAGGAAATAATTCTTCTCGCCTTTGCCGGTGCCGAGCACCTCGAGCTTCTTCGGCGACTTCTTCAACTTGGCGATGAAGTCGTAGATGATGCCGTGGTTCGTGCGCTCGCCGATGACGTTGCCGAAGCGGAACATCCACGCCCGAATGCCGAAGAGGTTGCAGTACGCGGAGATGAAGGCTTCGCTCGCGATCTTTCCCGCGCCGTAGAGCGAGAGCGGGACGAGCGGACCCGAACGCTCCGCGAACGTGCCTTGGATTGATTCGCCGTAGACTGCGCCGGTCGACGAGAAGATCAGATCCTTCACGCCGGTCTTCGTCATCGCCTCGAGCACGCTCCACGTCGCGACGACGTCGTTGTCGAGATCGAGGCGGTGCTTCGTGAAGCCGGAGGGGATGTCGGTGTTCGCCGCGAGGTGCCACACGACGTCGTGGCCTTCCATCGCCTTGGTCGTCGCTTCGAGGTCGGTGAGGTCTTGGCGGAGGAACGTGATCTTTCCGCTCTTCGCGTACGCGGCGATGTGCGCGTCGGTCGACGAGATGAGGCTGTCGACGACGGTGACGCGCGCGCCCGCGGAGACGAGCAAGTCGACGACGTGGCTGCCGATGAAGCCTGCGCCGCCAGTCACGAACCAGCGTTTTTTTGCGTCGATCATCGTTTCCTCTGTTCGTCGAGCAAGGCGCGCACGGTGGCGCGGACCGCTTGGGCCGATGTGTAGTTCGAGCGCCAGCCGAGCTTGGCGAGGCGCGTGTTGCGAAGCCGCACGAGCGCGATGTCGCCCTTCCACCCGACCGTCCCGGGCGTGTGCGTGATCGCGACCTTCCCGAGCTTCATCTCGCGAAGCACGATGCGCGCGATCTCGTTCACCTCGATGTACGAGCTCGACGAGAGGTTGAAGATGTTGACGCGCTCCTTGGCCTTCGCGAGCACGATCATCATCGCGTCGATCACGTCGCTCACGTGCAAGTAGGCCTTGGTTTGATGGCCGTCACCGAGGATGCGAAGCTTCGTCGGCTCCGCACGGAGCCGCTTCACGAAGTCGAAGACGACGCCGTGCGTCGCGTTCGGTCCGATGATGTTCGCGGGCCGAAGCATCCACGCGCGCATGTCGAAGAGATGACAGAACGCCGAGACGAGCGCCTCGACGCCGAGCTTCGTCGCGCCGTACATCGAGATCGGAAAGAGCGGGCCGAGCGTCTCGGGCGCGGGCTTCTTCACGTCTTCGCCGTAGACTCCGCTGCCCGACGTGTAGAAGAGCTTCTTCACGCCGTGCTCGCGCATCGCTTGGAGCAGCGAGAACGAGGCGACGAGCGAGTGCTCGTAGTCGAGCGTCGGGTCCTCGACGCCAGCGGCGATGTTCGCGTTCGCGGCGAGGTGAAAGACGAGCTCGGTGTTCTTCGGAACGGCCTTGATGAGCTTCGACGTGTCGCGGAGATTCGAGCTTCACGAAGTCGAACTTCGGATTCTTCTCGTGGTGCGCGATGAACTCGCGGTGGCCGCCGCTCAAGTTGTCGACGACGGTGACGCGGTGCCCCTTCGACATCAACCGATCGACGAGGTTCGAGCCGATGAATCCGGCTCCGCCGGTGACGACGACGTTCATGGACGCGGGCGTATACTACACGCGCAGTGGGCCACGAAGCCCTGATCGTACTCGTCGGTGCGCGCCTTCGGTCCGTCGTACGGCGTGTACATCGGCTCGACGCATTGAGGCGGAGCGCCGTTCGGCGCGCCAAAGAAGTAGACGGTGCCCGTCGGCGACATGCCGCACTCCTCGCGCACGAGCTCGTGGAGCGGGACCGAGCTCGTCGAAATGTCCCAACGCACGTACGTGAAATATCGACCGCCGTGATTCGGGCTGCGCACGACGACGTCGGGGCGCCAATAGGAGATCGACGTGCCCATCATCTCGCGCATCGCGATGATGCGCGCGCCGTGCGGCAGCGAGCGCGCGAAATGCTTCGTCTCCGAGAACGGATAGGAGAAGTCTTGCTCGAAATTGGAGTACGCGACGCGCGCTTGATTCCAGAGCCACGGCGCGAGCAGCACGAGCGCAGCGCGGCGCAACATCACGATGCCGACGCCGCGACGCGTGGTCGTGAGACACAGCCCGCCGAGGACGACGGTCGTGGTCGTCATCACGAACGTCCAGTGGCGGTAGTCGGGGACGAGCCCTCGATAGAAGACGACGTAGAAAATTCCCGCGACCTCTAGCGCGCCCGCCAACGGAATGAACAACGCCGTGCGCCACTCGCGGATGAAGCGCAGGCCGTTCAACGCGACGCACACGACGACGAGGATGCGGAGCCACTCGACGGCGCGATCGAATTCCGCGACGGAGAGATGGAGATCCGCAGTCGACCACCACGTGTCGGCGGAGCGGAATCCGAAGAGCTCGCCGAGCCAACGCCGCGTCTCCGTCCAGTCGAACTCCATCGTGCGATCGGGTTGTGGCGGGGACTCGAATTGAACGTAGCGCGCGGGGTTGTGTTGCGTGACGTCGCGCACGACGAACATCGCGATCGCGATGGGCGCGAGGCGACCGAGCGCGAGCGTCGGGCGCGAGAGCGACCACACCGCCGAGAAGACGACGACCGCGGCAAGCACGTGCACCGCGGCAGTTGCGGAGGTGAGCGCCGCGGCTGCACCGAGGAGACCGGCGTGCACGAGCTCGCGCTTCTCCCCCGTCTCGAGCGCGCGCTGCAAACGCGCCGTCATGAAGAACGCGAGCCCGATTCCGATTCCGTACGCGCGCGCGACGACGCCGAGCTCGTACGCGTAGAAGTACGTGCACGACACGGCGACCGTGAAGAGGATTGCCGCACGCCGCGTCGTGCCCATCGCGCGGAGAAACGCGCACGTGCCCGAGAGCAGCACCGCGGTGTTGAGCGCCGCGAGGAGCGCGAGCGGAATCGGCGCGGCGAGACGCGTGACGAAATCGAGCAAGAAATAGGGGAGCGGAGGGTGCCCCTCGAAGCGCAGCTCCTCCATCAACGTGCGGCTCGACTCCGCGCGCGCGATGAGCCACGCCTGCGACTCGTCGCGCCATGGCTCGTGGAAACCGAAATGAAAAACGTAGACGAACAAGGAGAGCGCCCCGAACGCGAGGAGCTCGGCTCGCCGCTCGACGAATCGACGCGCGTTCAAGAAGAAGCGCACTACGCCTCGACGCGGCCGCGTTTGCGGAACATGACGAGCCCGGCGAGTGTGGCGAGGAGAATGAGTACGCCCGAGACGAAGAAGCGCGAGCGATAACGAAATAGGATTTCGCCGTCGGAGGTCGTGACGCGCGTTCCGTTGAGGCTCGCCCAGTCGATCGTTGCGCGGCCGTCCGCGCTCCAACCCGGATCCCAATTCTCGTTCAGCACGAGCACGTCGCCGGGCTTTGCGTTGCTGAAGTGAACGGTGACGGCGTTCGGCGTCCATGTCACGATCGACGCGTAGCCCTGCCCCGTCACGAACGACGCTTCGCCGGCGTAGCCCGGGTCGCTCTTTCCCTTCGCGCCGAGCCCGGGAACCGATCCGTCTTTGTTGCGGATCCAGTTGTGCAGACCGGGGAACGTGCTGCAGTCGATCACGCCGATGTTCGCGAGGCTCGCGGGATACGACGGCGGAGCCCAGTCGGACTCGGCGTAGCGCATCGACGGCGGCGCCGAGTGCTCTTGGTGGAACGGACCGAAGCTCTCTTCGATGGGCGGCGGGCGTCGCGTGAGCGCGCCGACGAGCGGGCGTTGCGATTCGAGCGTCACGTCGAGCGCGACCCACGCGGCGAAGAAGACGAGCGCGAACTCGAGGAGCGTGCGTCGATTCTGCCGCGCGAGGATGCGCTCGAGCGCGCCCGCCGTCGCGAGCAGGAGCACGAGCACCGCGGGATAGAGCCAGCGCGACGGGACGTGCTGCGACTCGAAAATCGGCATGTGATCGTGCAAGAGCGCCCACGGCGACCAGCGATGGAAGCGCCCGAACGCGAACACGATCGACACGACGCCCGCGACCGCCATCCCACGCTCGCGCGCGCGTCGCGCGACGAACGGCGCGACGAGCATCGCCAAGAACGGAATCCACCCGACGTAGATCCCCCACTCGTGCCAGCCCCATGGCCCCACGCCGGGGCGCGGGTCACCCGTCTTCGCGGTGAAGACGCCGACGAAGCCGCTCAAGTCCATCATCTCGGGCGAGTCGACGAGGCGCGGAAAGCGGCGCAGCATGTCGAGGATCGGAAGAAGGCGCGGCGCGGAGAACGCAAACGCGAAGAGCCCGCCGCAAATCGTGAGCACGAGGGGACGCCACGAGCGCATCGCGATCGCGCACACGAGCGCGTAGAGCGCCGCGAGCAGGATGGTCTGCGGCACGGGGTAGATCGCGCCGTTGTAGACCATCATCGCGAGCATCAGCCCGAAGAGCGCGAGCTCGCGAACCGTGTGGCCGCGCGTCGTGAGCGCGCGATCGAGGAAGAAGAACGCCCACGGAATCCATGCATAATACAAGTGCCACGTGTGGCCGACGGACGCCTGCATCGACCAGCGCGAGTTCAGCGCGAACGCGACGGCGATGAGCAGCTTCACGCCCGTGCTCTTCGTGAAGCGGCCTGCGAGCATCCACGCTCCGATGACGCCGATCGCCGCGGCGCCCGCGACCTCGATGCGCATCGCGACGGGAAGATCGCAGAGCATGTAAACGGGGAAGAACGGCGAGACGACGTTCACGCCGTTCTCGAGACCACCCCACCACGTGTGACCGCCGCAGCTGTACGGGTTCCAAAAAGGGAACTGGTGGTAGTGCTTGATCGTCTTGATCGCGACGTAGCGCGCGGCTTCCATCGGATCCCAGTCGTGACCGCCGAGACCGTGCCACTCGCTGAAGATGGGCGCGACGGTCATCGCCGCCGCGCCGAGCGCCAAGATGACGCCGAACACTTCGAGCACCACGCGTGGCCACGTTCGCTCAGGCGTCATCGCTTCACGCGCCGGTATACGACGCTTACCGCAGTTCGACGAGATCGATGTGCGGCGCGCCGCGCGGACGCGGCCCGCCGACCCAGCTGCCCCAATATTTCTCGAGGCCGATGCGGTGATTGAGCGCCGCGTGAAACACGTAGACGAAGCCTTGCTTCCAGAGCTTCGTCGAGAGCGCGGGCGGCACGGCGTGATCGCACTCGGTCGCGTCGATGGGTA
>CAVXQJ010000001.1:0-276592 GCA_963763745.1 uncultured delta proteobacterium | reverse complement strand
CGAGCAATACGGTAACCGTTCTCCGTTCTTCGTTCAACTCGTGCTCTGACGATGACGAGGAGCCGTGCTGCGCTTCTTTCAGCTCGTTGATCTCGCCGCTCCACTCGATGTGCGTGTCGTATGGGAGGTGGACCTCGTCGTCGATGCGCCTCTTCGCTTCCTCGATCGTGCTCGCGAGGTCGCGACCGCGCACCGAAAATTTCACGGGCGTGTAGCGAAGGCCGTCCTCGCGATACACGACGCTCGCGCCGTCCTCGATCGTGATCTTCGCGATTTGTCCGAGTGGGATCGACGAGCCGTCGGGCGTCGCGACGTTGATCTCGCGAATCGCCTCCACCGACGATCGATACGGTTCCTTCCATCGAACGACGACGTCGAAGCGCTTCTCGCCTTCGAACACCTGCGTCGCGGCGCGCCCGCCGATCGCCGCTTGAATCACGTTGCCGACATCGCCCGTGTTGAGCCCGTAGCGCGCGCACGCGAGCCGATCGGGGACGATGTGGATGCTCGGCTGGCCGAGCGAGTGGAACGTTCCGAGATCGTGGATGCCGCGCACCTTCTCGAGGATGTTCGACATCTGCTCGGCGATCTTCTCGTTGTCGGCGATGCGCGGGCCGAACACTTTGACGGAGTTCTCGCCCTTCACGCCCGACACCGCCTCTTCGACGTTGTCGCTGATCATCTGCGAGAAGTTGAAGACGACGTCCGGAAACGCGGACGAGAGCTGCTTGTTCAAATCGTCGGTGAGCTTCTCTTTCGTCATGCCGCGCGGCCACTGATCGAACGATTTCAGCGGCGCGAAGAACTCGATGTTGCCGAAGCCGCTCACGTCGGTGCCGTCGTCGGGGCGGCCCACTTGCGAGACGACCGTCACGATCTCCGGGCACTGCCGCAAGATCCCGCGCATGCGCTCGACGTACTTCGCCGATTGATCGAGGTTGACGCTCATCGGGAGCGTCGCGCGGATCCAGAAGTTTCCTTCTTCGAGCTTCGGCATGAACTCGCCTCCGAGAAACGGAAAGAGCGCGATGCAGAAGACGAGCGGGAGCATGCCGAGGCCGAGCGAGAGGCGCGGCTTCGCGAGGACTTTGGTGAGCGCGGGGCGATAGATGCGGTGGATCGCGCGCATGAGGAAATTTTCTTTTTCCTCGGCCGTCGCGGGAAGGAGCTTGCTCGCCAAGACGGGTGTCAGCGTGAGGGCGAGGATGATCGCGCCGCCGATCGCGAGCGCGTACGTGCGCGCCATCGGCGCGAAGATGACGCCGGAGACGCCCGTCATCGTGAAGAGCGGCAAGAACGCGACGCCGATGATGAGCGTCGAGAACGTCATGGGCGTCGCCACTTCGCGCGCGGCCGCGAGCACGCGATCCTGGATCGATCCGCGCCCGTGCGCGCCGACGTGACGGAAAATGTTCTCCATCATGATGACGGTCGAATCGACGACGATGCCGAAGTCGACCGCGCCGAGCGAGATGAGGTTCGCCGACGTTCCCGTTCCGACGAGCCCGCAGAACGCGATCATCAGCGCCATCGGAATGTTCAGCGCGGTGATGAGCGCGGCGCGCGCGTGCCCGAGGAACAAGAGAAGCACGACGCTCACGAGCCCCATGCCGAGGAGGAGGTTCTCGAGCACCGTGTGCGTCGTCACGTGGACGAGATCGCCGCGGTCGTAATACGGGACGATGCGCATGCCGGGCGGGAGGAGATGGCGTTCTTCGATCGTCTTCACGCGCGCGTGCACCGCTTGGAGCGTCGGCTCCGTCTCGCCGCCGTAGCGCATGAGGACGATGCCCTGTACGACGTCGGCGCGATCGTCCTTGCCGATTCTTCCGAGGCGCGGCGCGTGGCCGACTTCGATGTCGGCGACGTCGTGGACGCGCACGGCCGTTCCCTTTTGCTCGAGCACGACGACGTTCTCGATGTCGTGCCGGTTGTTGAAGAGGCCGATGCCGCGCACGTCGTAGCTCTGCTCGCCGATGAAGAGCCGCTGCCCGCCGACGTTCTGGTTCGCCGCTTGAATCGCAGTCATGAGCTGCGTGAGGTTCACGTTGTGGCCCTTCAAGCGGAACGGGTCGACGTCGACGTGGTACTCCTTCGTCTCGCCGCCGAAGCTCGTGACGTCGATGACGCCCTTCGCCTGCTTGAACTGCCGCTCGAGCACCCAGTCTTCTTGGGCTTTGAGCTCTTTGAGATCGTAGCCGTCGCCTTCGACGGTGTAGCGGAACACTTCACCGATCGCGTTCCACGGCGAGAGCCCCGGTTGCACGCCCGTCGGCATGTTGACGAAGCCGATCCGGTTGATGACTTCCTGCCGCGCCTTCTCGTAGTCGGTGCCCCACGCGAAGTAGCACTTCACGTCGGACAAACCGAACAGCGATTGGCTGCGAACGTGATCGAGCCCGGGCATTCCCGCGAGGCCGACCTCGAGTGGAACTGTGACGTAACGTTCGACTTCATCGGCGCTCCAACCTTGTGGCTGCGTGATGACCTCGACCATCGGCGGGACGGGATTTGGATACGCTTCGATGTCGAGCTGCCGAAACGCGAAGAGCCCCGCGCACACGAGCACGAGCGCACAGACGAGAACGACGAACGGAGATCGCACCGCGATTCCGACGAGGCGTTGGATCATGAGCTGGCGCGCTACATGCAACTAGAACGCCGAGTCGCGCGATCGCAAATCGCCCTATTTTTTCGGGGTGAACGCGCACGCGTTCACGTCCAGCGCGTCTCAACATCCGCTCGGCTTTGGGACGCAATGCAGCGCTGCTAGGTCGCAGAAGTATCCGCCGAAGCAGCCGTTGTGCTGACAAGACGCTTGGCCGCTCGAGCACGCGTGACACGTCGCCGTCGTGTTGGGGTCGGCGAAGCCTTCGCACGAAGGCGCGTCGTCCGTGACGATGTCGACGCCGCCGTCGCCGGGTCCTCCGTCGTCGAGATCGGGTGGCGCGTCGCACTCGCTCTCCGGGATGTCGTGTGCGATCGCTGGAAGCGATCGCAGGTACGCGACGAGCGCGCTCGCTTGATCATCCGCGAGCGTGGAGAAGCGCGGCATCTTCGCGCACAGCGCGCTGTCTTGATCGTCTTGACCGGTGCGAATCGCGCGCGTGATGTCGTCGTCGCTCCACGAGCCGAGACCCGTCGCGATGTCGGGCGTGAGGTTGGCGGCGTAGACGCCCGGCGCGATCGGCGATTCCGATCCCGAGAAGTCGGAGCCATGACACGACGCGCACGCGAGCGACGTCGCGAGCGCCTGACCCGTCGTGGTGGACGACGTGCTCGAAGATGGCGGCGACACGAAGCACGCGAAGCACGCAAGCGCGGCGATCGGAGCGGCGAAGAGGAAGAGCTTTTTCATGGCGCGTCGGTTTTGCGAGGCGCATGCCGCGCGAAACCGTCGAGAAACCCGCGCAAACGGCGTGGCCCGGCCGGCCGCGCCACTGGCCCACGGCCACGCGGCTTTGCGCTAGGCTTCGAACGTGGCGTGGGTGCGAAATTCGGTGGTGGCGATCGTCGTGCTGTTCGGCGCGTGTCGGACCTATGACGTCACGTACACCGACGACGCGGGCTCGAGCTGCGACGCGGGGCCGCTGACGGTCTGCAACGGCGCGTGCGTCGATGTGTCATCGGATCGTTTCAACTGCGGCTCGTGTGGAAATGCGTGCGCGCAAAACCAGCTCTGCTCCGAATCGTTTTGCACGACGTGCCCCGGCAAATCCGAGGTCGCGTGCGGGACGTCGGGCGCCGCGTTCTGCGCGGATCTCTCCTCCGACACGACCAACTGCGGCTCGTGCGGGAACGCGTGCAGCCACGGATCGCTCTGCTCGAACAGCACGTGCGTTTGCCCACTCACGACGTGCGGCACGGACTGCATCGACACGCAGAACGACGTGCAACACTGCGGCGACTGCAACACGCCATGCAGCACCACCGGCGCGAACGAGACGCCGATTTGCTCGAAGGGTCAGTGCAGCTCGCAATGCATCGCGCCGTTCTCCGACTGCGACGGCGTCGGCTCGAACGGGTGCGAAGCGAATTTGCAAACGAGCAGCGGGAACTGCGGCGTCTGCAACCGCGTGTGCGGCGGCAACGGGACGTGCACGGCAGGCGTGTGTCCCATCATCACCTACGCGACCGGGCAGCTCGGCGGGCTCGCCGTCGATTCGAGCTTCGTCTACTTCGTCAATCAATCGAGCACGAACGGCGGAATCGAGAAGGTCCCCATTGGCGGTGGCACCGCCCAGCTCGTCTACGCCGACAACCAAGCCACCGCGCTCGCCATCGACTCGGGGCGCATCGTGTGGCTCCACGTCAACACGCTGATTCAATCGCAGCTTCTCACGGGCGGCACCGTATCGACGCTCGCGACGTTGTCGGGCGTGCAGACGCTGACGACGAGCGCAGGCTACGCGTACTACTCGACGGGCGCGCTCGCCGGTCGCGTCGTCACGGACGGCTCGGCCGCACCCGTGACGATCACGTCGCTGAACGATCCGCTCTCGGCCGCCGTCGACTCGACCACGATCTACCTCGCCGACTTCACCGGTGAGATCTGGTCCGCGCCGATCGATCAGCAGAACGCGACCGCGAAGACGTTCGAAGTCGTGGACGCCATGGAAATCGCGCAGGACGCAAATTCGATTTACTGGATCGGCCTGGGCCTCGAGGTGCAGTCGCACCCGAAGACGGGCACCGCACAGCCCACCACGCTCGCAACGAACGAGAAGATCGCAACGAACCTCGTCACGGACGGCGTTGCGCTTTACTGGGGCGCGACGGACGGCAGCATCCATCGCCTCCCCGTCAGCGGCGGCATCTCGAAGACGCTGGCCACGAACCAAGGCGACCTGCGCTTCGTCGCCGTCGACGCCACGAGCGTCTACTGGACCTCCACCACGCTCGTCGCCGCCACCTCGAAGTAGTCCTTCTCAGTTTTCGTTCTTCGGGCCTTCGTTGTATCCGCGCGGGCGGTATTTCGGATCGACGCCGTTGTGCTCTTCGCCGTGGTCGGACATGTCGCGCTGCAAGAAGTCGAGCCACGAGCCGGGCTGCGCCGCGCCCATCTCAGCGAGCTCGTCGGCGACGGTCGAATAATATTTTTCGTCCCACAAGCATTGGAGCGCGAGCGAAATCAAATTCGGATCGCCGGGCGCGAGCTCGAAGCCGCGTTTGTAGTGCGGCCAGGCTTCTTGCGCGCGGTGCATGCGGCAGAGCGTGTCGCCGAGGTAGATGTTCGCCATGGGCCAATTCGGGGCGAGCTCGAGAGCGCGCACGTTGGCTTTTCGGCGCTCTTCGAGATCGCCGCGCGCGCCTTTCATCACGGAGTAATTGAGGTGCGCCTTCGCGCTGTTCGGAACGGCGAAGCGCGTCGCGTTCCAGAAAACCAAATCGTCGGTGTAGTCGTTGGCGTGCGCGCGCGCGGCGATCGATTGCCACAGAAAAAATCCCGCGACGATGGCGACGCCGAGCCACGCGCGGTTTCGCGCGCGCGTCCTGCGAAGCACCCACGCGAAGAAGAACGCGAGCAAGAAGCTCGTGCCGATCACCGGGAAGTACCAGAAGCGCTCCGCGCGCACCGTCGGCAGCACGATGGGAATGTTCGACACCGGAAAATAACTGACGACGATCCACATCATCGCGACGGCCGCGATCGCGTAGAGCGGCTTCTTCTTTCGCACGCCCATCCAGCCCAAAATCGGCGCGCCAACGATCGGGCCGAGCAGCGCGAGCGCGCCCGTGATGCTCTCCGGAAAAACGAGCCGCGACGGAATGGGTTCTTGCGGCGCCGAGTAGTCGCCGGACAAGTGATACGGAAAGAGAACTTCGCCGATGCCGCGCGAGTACACGCGGAAACCTGCCGCGACGCGCTGCGGGCCCGTCGCGTCGACGAGCGGGTTGTTCAGCGGATCCTTCGGCAAGATCGGCTGCGCATACCAACGAAGGAGAGAGTGGTAGAAGCGCGTCGCCCACGGTTTGCCGAGGTTTGCTTCGATGGAGAGATCCGGCGGGAGCGTCGCGGGGAACATGCGGCGGCGTTGCTCCACGTAGAAGACGAACGCGGCCGTCGTGGCGATCGCCGCGAGCGCGCAACGCACCCAGCGCATCGGGCGCTTCGGGTGCGTGAGGTCCGAGACGAAGAGCGCCGCGAACGGCACCATCGGCACGATGCAGAGCGCGCTCTCCTTCGAGTACAAACCGAAGAGCGTCGATGCGGCGACCGCGAACGGCATCGCCCACATCGGAAGCGCGAGCGAGCACAGCGCGAGGAGCGCGCCGAGCGCGCCGAGCACGTCCGCGAGACCGACGACGCCGCTCACCGCTTCCGTCACGACCGCCGCCGCGACGAACACGCCGCCCGCGAGCCACGCGATCAAGCGATCCTTCGTCAGGCGAAGCCCGATCACCGTCACGAGCGCGCCGTTCACGCCGTGGAGGAGCACGTTCACCCAGTGATGCAAGAACGGGCTCTGCTCGCGCGCGCCGACGCCCCAGAACGCGCGCCACACGAGATCCGGAAGCGGCCGATACGATCCGATCGTGCGATCGTGCGGGAGCCCCCAAAAGTCGCGGCGGAATGCGTCGAGCCAATGCAGATGCGATTGCGGATCGGCGACGGAGCGCACGTACGGATTCGCGAGCAGCGCCTCTTGTTCGTCGAAGATGAAATTCGTCCGCGGGTGACGCGTGTAGAGTGCAATCGACAAGAAACACAGCGGAACGAGCGCGGCGACGAACGTCAGCGGGTCGTCGATGAAGTACGTCACGCACCAACCGCGGAGCTTCGCCCACACGCGCGAGCCGAGCGCGCGCACCTTCTCCTTGAAGGTCGTCTTGCTCGCCTCGGGAGGCGGTGTCACCGGTCTGGAATCATCCACGTGTCGCCCCACAAATGCGCGCCGCCGTCGATGTACCACGTCTCGCCCGTCACGAACGACGCCGCGTCGCTCGCCAGGTAGACCACCAAATCGCTCACCTCGTCGACCGTGCCGAGACGCTTCGCGGGCGTCCGCTGCCGGCTCATCTCGACGATCTCGGGCGGGTACTGATCGACGCCGCTCGATCGAATCACGCCCGGCGCGACCGCGTTCACTTGGATGTCGTACTGCGCCCACTCCACCGCGAGCGTCTTCGTCATGTTCTCGACGCCCGCGCGCGCCGCGCCCGTGTGGATCATCCCGGGAAATCCGCGTGCGACGTTCGCGATGATGTTCACGATCCGCCCTTTTTTACGCGGGATCATCGACTTCGTCGCGACGGCTTGCGTCATGTAGAACGTGCCGCTGAGGTTGTTGCGGATGACCGCGTCCCAACCTTTCGTCGTGAGGTTCTCGGCGGCGGTCGGAAATTGCCCGCCCGCGTTGTTCACGAGGACGTCGATGGGCCCGAGCTCCTTCATCACCGTATCGACGAGCTTGGCGACCTGTTCGGTCTCGCGGATGTCGCACGCGGCGCCGAAAACGTGGACGCCCGCCTTCGCGAGCTCGGCCTTGGCCGCGTCGATGCGCTCTTGTTTGCGGCTCGCGATGGCGACCTTCGCGCCGAGCATCCCCAAATCGCGCGCGATGGCGAAGCCGATCCCGCTCCCGCCACCCGTGACGATGGCGACGCGATTCTCGAACAAGCCGGGCCGAAAGATCGACGGCATGACGTGCTTTCTAGCGCGCCGTTCAGCGCAGCGAAAGCGGCGCCTTCGATCGCGCGATTCGAGCCGTCCACGCGGGGCACAGCCCTTTTTGGCCGCACGCCTTCGTCACGTCGGCGTCGATCGCCTTCGGGTCGTGACCCCAGACGAGCTTGCACGCGATGGCTTCGGCGGTCGCGTCGTCGATCGTCGCGAGATCGAGCGCGGGATCGGTCGGACATTGCTTCTCGGCGAACGCGACGGCGATCGCGTCGTGCGCGGTGAACGTTCCGTCGGAGAGCGAGTGCGCGACGAATTCGTGCGAGCCGAAGGGGAGCTTCACGATCAAATCGGGGCGCCCGTCGCCGTCGACGTCGCGAACGGAGGACGCATCGAACGGCGCGGCGGGCGCATACGGCGCGACGCGCGAGCCGCCATCGCCGCTCTTGAACGTCCACACGCCGCTCCGTCTCTCGAACGGACGCACCGAGTGAACGAAGACTTCATCCTCGCCGTCGCCGTCCCAATCGAAGAACGCGACGCCCTCGAGCCGCGTGATCGCATCCACGTCGTACGTATGCGCGAGCTTCGTCGACGACAGGCCGGGCACCATCGCGTTCTCCGCGCCGTTCACGTCGAGGTGCACGAGGCGCACGAGCCATCCCGTGTCGCAGTCGCCTGCGTCGCTCGTTCCGAGATCGACGACGTCGTCGACGCGCAGGCCCCACGTCGCGCCGTTCTGCGACGTCCGGCATCCGAGCATCGCGAGATCGAACGACGACGTGCACGGGCGTGCTGTCCTCGCGTCGTCGAGCTTCTTCGTCGATGCGTCGTTCATCGTCTTGCACGCGCCGGAAATCGGCGGCGGCGCGGCGTCCGCGATCGCGACGCTCGCCGATGCGGACGCGCTCGCCGATGCGCTCGCGCTCGCATTCGCAACGGGATGCGCTGACGACGATCCGCTCGCGCTCGGCGCGGCGTCCGCCACGGCCGTCACGTTTCGCAAATGCGACCCACCCCACCAAATGAACGCGATGATCCCACCCACGAGCGCGACGGAAATCACTCGATCGCGCGTCTTCACGTCGTCACTCCGCGCGCGAGCTCGAGCGCGTCTTGATCGCTTCGCGCGCGAGCTCGTCGGCGCGCTCGTTCATCGGAACGCCCGCGTGACCCGGCACATACACGAACCGCACGCGCCGGCCGTGGAGCGCTTTGCGAATGCGCGCGATGAGGTCGGTGTTCGCCTTCGCCTTCCATCCCTTCGTGAGAACGCCGATCGCGTACTGGCTGTCGGTGTGGAGCACGAGCGACTCCTCGCGCGGCGTTCGCTCGAGCGCCTTCTCGATCGCCGTCAGCTCGGCGACGTTGTTCGTCCCTTCGCCGAGGTACGCATACGACTCGGCGATCTTTCCGCTGGGCGCGATGACGATCGTCCCGCTCCCCGCGGGCCCGGGATTTCCCGTGCACGCGCCGTCCGTGTAGGCGATCCACGAATCCTTGTAGTCTGCATGGTTTATTTCGGGCGCTTTGGCCGTCTTCGCCTTCGGTTTGTCCGCGGGGGCGCACGTGTCGTCGGACATCACCTTCGCGTCCTTGGCGACCACGAGGTTCGCCGCGCGCGCGTGGTACGCGCGACCATCGGTTTCGCGATAGCGAATCTCCACGCGGCTCTCTTTTTCGTCGAGCGTGCCGTCGGCCTTCACGCGCGCGAGCACGCGCTGTCCGCGTAGCGAGGCCTCCTTCCACGGCATCGACATTGGATACTATGGTGGAGTGTCAGAATCGAGAGCCGCGCACGTCGGCGTGTGCGTCCTGTTCGTCGCGTGTGGATCGCGCACCGAGCTCGATGGGGCACAAGACGCGTCGCACGACGCGCTCTCCGCAGAAGCGGCTCGCCCGCCGAACGCAACGCCGCTCGTCAGCGCCGGCGCGGCGACGACTTGCGCGGTGCGTTCGAGCGGCGCGCTCGCGTGCTTCGGTCAACTCTTCGGAGGAAATCAACCGAAGCCCGTCGCGTTTTCGCTCGCCGCGGTGACGGCGCTCTCCGTCGGCGTCGATCACGCGTGCGCGATCACGTCGGCCGGCGCGACGTATTGCTTCGGCGAAAACGCATTCGGGCAGCTCGGCGACGGCACGAACGCGTCGCACGCGATCACCACGCCCATCGCACTCCCGCCGTCTGCGGCGATCGCGGCGGGTTACGGAACGACGTGCGCGGTGGCGCTCGATGGAAGCGTGCGCTGCTTCGGTCAGGGCGGATATTGCGCGCTCGGAAACAACGACATCACGAACGCGCTCACGCCGGTCGCGAACGGCGTCACGGGCGCGACATCGATCGCGCTCGGTCTCGAGTTCGATGCGTGCGCGATCACGACGAGCGGCCTCATGTGCTGGGGAGACGACGACAGCGGAAAGCTCGGCGACGGCCAGACGTCGACCGTTTGTGTGCCGACGAAAACGAACGCGAGCGCGCCGTCGAAGATCGCGCTCGGCGGCACACACACGTGCATCGTCGCGGCCGGCGCGCTCACATGCTTCGGATTCGACGCAGCCGGCCAGCTCGGCGACGGAAGCTTGACGAGCGGAGTCGTGGACGTTTGCGCGGGCGATTCGCACACGTGCGCGCTCCTCGCGACGGGCGCCGTCGTTTGCTTCGGCGCGAACAGCACGTTCCAGCTCGGCGATGGGACGACCGCTTCGTCGACCAAGCCCGTCACTGCGATTGCGAGCGGCGCGACCGCCATCGCGTGCGGCTCGTTTCATTCGTGCGCCATTCTCTCGGACGAGCGCATCGTGTGCTGGGGCAGCAACCAAAGCGGTCAGCTCGGCGACGGAACGTTCGAGTCGCGCGCGATACCAACCGACGTCCTCCCGTTTTGATGCCGATTGATGATATTTTCGCCGCGATGAAACGTCCGCGGCCACTCGTGCTCGTCATTTTGGACGGCTTCGGCGAGCGCGCCGAGGCGGCCGACAACGCCGTGCGACTCGCGAAGGCGCCGCGCCTCGCCGAGCTCTTCTCGAAAATCCGCACGGGCTCATCGGCACGAGCGGGCCCGACGTCGGCCTCCCGCCGGGCCAATGGGAAACAGCGAAGTCGGCCACTTGAACTTCGGCGCGGGTCGCATCGCGATGATGGACATCTCGCGCATCGACAACGCGGTGTTCGATGGCTCGCTCGGCAAGAACGCGGTCCTCTCGGATCGCATCGAGCAAGCCAAGGCGAGCGGCGGAAAGCTCCACCTCTTCGGCCTCTGCTCCGACGGCGGCGTCCACTCGCTCCTCACGCAAATCATGGCCGTCATCGACGCGGCGCACGCGCGCGGCGTTAGTTGCATCATGCATGCATTTTTGGACGGGCGCGACGTGCAACCGAAGACGGCGCCGAGGTACATCGCCGAGCTCGAGAAGCATCTCGCGGGAAAAGGTCGAATCGGAACGGTGAGCGGGCGCTACTGGGCGATGGACCGCGACAACCGTTGGGAGCGCGTTCAAAAAGCATTCGACGCGATCGTCTTCGCGCTCGGCCCGCGCCACGAGAGCGCGGTTTCTGGAATCGAAGCGTCGATCGCTGCGGGCAAGACGGACGAGTTCGTCGAGCCGTTCGTCGTCGGCGATTACGCGGGGGTCGAGATCGGAAAGGACTCCGCGCAGCACTGCAACTTTCGTCCAGACCGTGCGCGCGAGCTCACGCGCGCTCTCGCGATCGAAAAGTTCGACGGCTTCCCGCGCGCACCCCATGCCGGCGCGCCGTTCGCGGGTCGCTATGGATGCATGACGACGTACGACGCGTCGTTCGGTTTGCCCATCGCGTTTCCGAAACAGACGTTCACGGACATCTTCCCCGAAGTGATTGCGCGCGCCGGGCTCACGCAGTTCCGTTGCGCGGAGACCGAGAAATACGCGCACGTGACGTACTTCTTCAACGGCGGTCGCGAGGAGCCGTTCGCGGGCGAAGAGCGCGCGATGATCCCATCGCCGAAGGACGTCGCGACGTACGACAAGAAACCCGAGATGAGCGCAAAGGGCGTTGGTGAAGCGGTCGTTCGCGCGATCGAATCGGATCGATTCGATTTCGTGCTCGTGAATTTCGCGAACCCGGACATGGTGGGCCACACGGGCGTGCTCGACGCGGCGATTCACGCGGTCGAAGCAGTCGATGCGCAAGTGGGCGCGATCGTCGATGCAGCGCGGAAGAAAGGCGGCGCGGTGATCATCACGGCGGATCACGGAAACTGCGAGCTCATGAAAGATCCCGCGACGGGCGAGCCGCACACCGCGCACACGCTGAACCCCGTGCCGCTCCTCTACGTCAACGACGCCGACGCGGGCGCGCACGTTCGAAGCGGCGGACGCATCTGCGACGTCGCGCCGACGATGCTCGCGCTCCTCGGTCTTCCTCAGCCCGCCGCGATGACGGGCATTCCGCTGCTCACACGCTGATGGAGCTGCCGCGATTCGGAAGCTACGAAACGATCTCCGAGCTCGGCTCGGGCGCGATCGCCACGGTGTATCTCGCGTCGCAAGAGCCGCTTGGTCGCAAGGTCGCGATCAAAGCGTTGAAGGGAACGATCCCGCCGTCATCGACGTTCGCGACGCAGCTCGAACGCGAAGCGCGTGTGCTCTCGGGACTGTCGCATCCGAACATCGTCTTGCTCCTCGATTACGTGAAGTCGGAGACCCAGATGTATCTCGTGCTCGAGTACATCTCGGGCTTCTCGCTCTCGGAGCTCCTCGCGAAGAAGCCGAAGCTGCGCGCCGAGATGGTCGCGGCGATCGGCGCGGCGGTGGCGGAGGGGCTCGCGCACGCGCACGAGCGCGGCGTGATTCATCGCGACGTGAAACCGGCGAACGTGATCTTGTCGCGACAAGGCGAGGTGAAGATCGTCGACTTCAGCATCGCGCATCGCGAGCGGCTTCCTTCGGCGGACGAGCCAATCCCCGCGTTCGACAACGAGACGCCGGCACGAGGAACTGCGCAGCCCGGCGCGTTCGGAACGCCCGCGTACATGGCGCCGGAGCAGCTGCTCGGCGAAGCGGCGAGCGCGCCGAGCGATCTCTTCTCGCTCGGCGTCGTCTTGTATCAACTCTTGTGCGGCGTGCGTCCGTTCGATCGACCCGGCGAGAAGCGCGCGCCCGCGCACGCGTCGCGAACGAGCCCGGCCGTGCAGCTGCGCCAGCGCGCGCCGGACGTTCCGCGCGCGCTCGAGCGCGTCGTCATGCGCTGCATCGAGAAGCATCCAGCGGACAGGCCGATGTCCGCGGACGTGGTCGCCGAGGAGCTCACCGAGTTCGTGCGTTCGCGCACCGAGCTTCCGATGCGGCAGCTCGTGCGAGGCGCGCTCGCGTCGGCGCGTTTGGTGTCGGGCGAAGTGCCGTCGCTCGTGCGCGCGAGCGAGCCGCGCCGTCCGCTGACGATGTCGCCATGGAGCTTCGCGCTCTTCGGTGCGGCGCTCGTGTCCGCGCTCGCCGTGATCCACGCGACCGATCGCAGCGCGGAGCAAGCGTCCGCCGCGACCGAGGGTCCGCTTCTTCCCGCGAAGCCGGGTTTCTTGCGCGTCCTCGCGACGCCGTGGGCGGAGGTCGCAATCGATGGTCAGCGCGCAGCCGTCACGCCGGTCGCGCGCGCGATCCCGCTCGCGCCCGGCGTGCACTTCGTCGAAATTCACGCACCCGACCGCGCCGCCTCAAACGCGCCGCGTGTCGATCACCGCGGGCGCGACGGAGACGCTCGACGTGACGATGGACGTCGGCGGCGATCGCGACCGCGACGCGAGCGTTGCGGAGAAATGATGTTAAGGTGTCGATGCTGGCTCGTGACTTAGGAGGACGGATGGCGTTCAAACGATTTCTTCTTTCGCTCGTGGTTGTTGGTGGTGCGCTGAGCGCCTGCGTCGGCGACACGAGTGTCGTGCCCGGTCCTGACGCCGCTGCCGACGCAACCTCGGACACGGCACTCGCCGATGTCACGACGAGCGACTCGGGCACGGACGGATCAAGCAACAACGACGGCGGTGACGCCGACGCCGCACCCCCACCGCACGTTTCGGTCGCCGACGCTTACATCAAGGCGTCGAACACACGCGCCGGCGCGGGCTTCGGACAGAGCATCGCGATCTCGGCCGATGGCAACACGCTCGCGATCGGCTCGTCGCAAGAGACCAGCGGCGCGACCGGCGTGAACAACACGAACCCTGGTCAAGGCGACACGAGCAAGTCCGCAGCGGGCGCGGTGTACGTCTTCACGCGCGTGAACAACGCGTGGTCTCAAATCGCCTACATCAAAGCGTCGAACACGACGGCGAATGCGAACTTCGGCATCAGCGTCGGATGGGAGCCACATGATCGTCGGCGCGCGCGGCGAGAGCACGACCCAAGTGGGATCGGGCGCTGTCTACTTTTTCAGCGCGAACGGCAACGGTCTCAGCCAGACTTGGTCGCAAACCGACGGTCCGTTCAAGGCATCGAACATCCAGCAGAGCGCGCAGTTCGGTTACAGCGTCGCGATGTCGGGTGACGGCAACACCGCCGCGGTTGGCGCGATCGACGAGACGGCGTCCGACACGGGCGTGACCACGGGCTCCGGCGGAGCAGCCAACGCGAACTTCTCCTTCGCGGGTGCGGCCTATCTTTACGCATACAGCGGCGGCAACTGGACCCAGACCCACTACGTGAAGCCCTCGAACACGCAAGCGGGTGGCCGCTTCGGGTGGAGCGTCGCGCTCTCGAACGACGGCACCGAGCTCGCGGTGGGCTCGGAGGGCGAAGCGAGCGGCGCCACGGGCGTCGGCATCAACTCGACCGACATGTCCGCGGCATTCGCGGGCGCGACGTACGTCTTCACGAAGTCGTCGAGCATCTGGTCGCAGACCGCGTACATCAAAGCGTCGAACACGCGCACCAACGCGCTCTTCGGAAAGAGCGTCGCGCTCGGTGGCGTTGGCGGAACGGTGCTCGCCGTCGGAAGCTCCGGAGAATCGAGCGGCGCAACCGGCGTGAACAACACGAGCCCCGGACAAGGCGACACGAGCGCGAACAACTCGGGCGCCGCGTATCTCTTCACGCGAGCGGGCTCGACGTGGACACAAGCCGCATACGTGAAGTCGTCAAACACACGCGGATCGGCCGCCTTCGGCACGAGTGTCTCGCTGTCGGTCGACGGCAACACGCTGGCCGTCGGCAGCACGGGCGAGACGAGCGCAGCGACCGGCGTCAACAACACGTCGCCCGGACAAGGCGATACGTCGGTCGCGAATGCCGGAGCCGTCTACACCTTCACGCCGGTCGCGAGCGTGTGGCAACAAACGGCGTACGTGAAATCGTCGTTCGCACACGCTGACAATTTCGGGTTGAGCGTTGCGATCACGAACAACGCCGCGGCGCTCGCCGTCGGCGGCGTGAGCGACCCAAGCAACGCGACGGGCATCAACGGCGATCCGAGCAACGCTTCGGCGGGCGGTGCTGGCGGTGCGTTCACGTTCAGGTGAGCGCGGCGTACGTGCGATCGCGGTCGGCGCGGATGTCGTCGAGGAGGCGTTCGAGCTCGGGCAAACCGAGCTTCGTGATCGTGGAGAGGTTCGCGCGCGCGATGCGCTCGCGCAGCGGGATTTCGTCGCGTGCGCTTTTACCCTCGACGTCGAAGTCGAACGTGGCGGCGTCGACGAAGCTCGTGCCTTGCGGCGTGTTCGCGCGGACGGCGTCGAGCACCTTCGACCTCACGAGCTGAATGCACGGGTCGGGTGTGCGCCGCAAAAACGGGATGAGACGCTCGGGCGTGTTCGTGTCGGCGCGCGCGCGTGGATGGAACGCGGCCATCACGAACGGCACGGAGCCAACGGCGTGAATCGACGACTCGTGCTCCGTCACGCTCGCGACGAAGCGATCGAACGCGGGGCGAGCGATTTCGAGGCGAGGGAAAATCACGAAGCCGACGTCGACGACGTCGTTTGCCGCCCACGTCGCGATGATCTTCGTCGTGTTCGCGCGCGCGGCGTCTTCGGCGTCGTCGAGGACGACGTGCTGGCGCGTTCGTCCATCGAGCCGCGCGCGCCGCGCCCACGGACAAAGACCGAGCGGCTCCACCACCTCGAGCAAATATCGATCGTGGAGGCGCACGGCTTGTGCGGTGAAGTCCGCCGAATTCATTCCCTCCTACCGTATCATCCCGCGCATGAATCCGAGGTACGCGCTTTCGTTCGTCGCGCTCGCGCTCGCGCTCGAGTCCTCGTCCGCGCCCGAGGCGCAGGCGTTCGTTCACGTCGTTCGGCCGAAAGAGTCGCTCGCGGACATCGCGAAGCACATCTATGGCGACGCGACGAAAGAGGGGCTCCTCGCGGGCGCGAACGCGCTCGACGTGCAAGGCGGCAGCGCGATCGTGCCCGGCATGCACCTGCAGATCCCCGCGTGCGACTATCACCGCGCAGCCGAGCACGCGACGTGGCCGAGCCTCGCGCGCGAATGGCTCGGCGACGACAAACGCGCGGACGCGCTCGCACGCGTGAACGACGCGCTCGCGTGGATCGCACCCTCGCCCGGACAAGAAATTCGCGTGCCGTACGTGCTGACGTACATCGCCGCCGAAGGCGACACGACGACCGCCATCGCGCGGCGCTACCTCGGCGACGCGAACCGCGCGTGGGAGATCGACTCGTACAACGGGAAGAAAGATTGGAAGCTCCTCCGTGGCGAGGTCGTGCTCGTTCCGATTTCGAACCTCGACCTCACCGATGTGGGACGCGCGGAAGCGGCGGGCGAGGACACGCGCGCCAAACGCGAGAGCGGTGGCTCGACGATGGCGCAGCAGCGGAAGGCGGGCGGCGAGATCCCGATGCTGCTCGCGGACGTCCGCGCGGGTCGCTACATCGACGCGGTCGCGCGCGGCAACCGCCTCCTCGCGCAGACGGAGCTCGCGCGCGCGCAGATCGCGTCGATCGACCGCGCGCTGGTCGAGGCGTACGTCGCGCTCGAACAGAGCGCTCTCGCGACGACCGCCTGCGACGACTGGCACAAGCAAGACACCTCAGCCACGCTCGATCCGATTTACGTGTCGCCGAAAATTCGCGACGCGTGTCGCTGGTCGCGCTGACTTCGGATACCTTCGCCGTTGTGGCTTCGGTCGATACACCGAAGGCGATGCGCGCTTCCGCGCCGCCGCTCAGCTCCGGTCGCGTCATCGGAAATTTCGAGCTGTGCGGCGTGCTCGGCGAGGGCGGCACCGGCATCGTCTACGAAGCGAAGACGATCCCGAAAGAAGGCGACGCGAACGTGGAAGCCGAGCGCGTCGCCCTCAAGGTGATTCACGGTCACCTCCTCTACGACAAACAAATCCGCGGACGCTTCACGCGCGAAGCCAAGATCCTCAGCCGCCTCAGCGGACCACACCTCGGCGCGATCCTCGACTTCGGCGAGGTCCCCGATCCACGCGGCGAGGGCGCGAGCTTGCTCTACATCGCGCTCCCGAAAATCGAGGGTCCTCCGCTCGATCAGCTGCTCCGCGAAGAGGGCCCGCTCGCGCTCGAGCGCGCGCTCGACATCGCGCTTCAAGTTTGTGCGGCGCTCGCGTCCGCGCACGCGCAAGGCGTGATTCATCGCGATTTGAAGCCGGCGAACGTGATCCTCGAAAATGGAAACGAAGTGTTCGTCGTCGATTTCGGGATGGCGAAGATCCTGACCGGCGGCGGCACCGGAACGACGGGCCTCACCGCGCACAACATGGTGTTCGGGACGCCGGAGTACATGGCGCCGGAGCAAGCACGCGGCGACGAGCTCGACGCGCGATGCGACGTCTACGCGGTGGGCGTCATCCTCTACGAGCTTCTCACCGGCGGCGTTCCGTTCACGGGGAACACGCCGCTCAACGTGCTCACGGCGCAGCTCACGCAGGATCCCGACACACCAAGCAAGCGCGCACCCGACCGCGAGATCACACCTGCGCTCGAAGCCGTCGTCATGCACTCGATGGCAAAGGACCCGCGCGATCGCTACGCGACTGCCGCCGCGATGGCGCTCGCGATCACCGCGGCGCGCACCACGCCCGAAGACGTCGACGCGGTGAAGCCATCGCGCGTCGCGGCCGGCGCCAGCGGCGGCGTGCCCATGGTGCGCGTGCACAGCGACGACATGGTCCACGCAGCGACGCTTCCCGCGCCCGAGCCGTCGAAGCATGCCTCGAGCAGACCGCCGTCGCGCCGCTCACTCGATTCGACGACCGGATCCATCATCGTTCAGCCCGAGACCTCGCGCGGCGTGCCCGTGTTCGTGTGGGCGCTCGTCATCGCGGCTGCCATCGGCGTCGGCGTGTGGCTCGCGCTGCGAACCTAAGCGCCAAACCGAGCCCACTGCGCGGGCACGACGAGCGGCGCGCGTCCGTCCGTCGAACGCGCGAGCACTTCGAGGATCTCGCGTGCGCTGATGCCGCCTTCGCGGAGCGCGCGAACGCATCCGCCCGCCGTGCGCTTCGAGATGCGCGCGCCCGCCGAGTCGCGCACGAGCGGAAGGTGTACGTGGCGCGGGACCTCTTCGGCCGTGGCGCCGAGCGCGCGCATGATCGCGAGCTGACGCGGCGTCGATGACGCGAGATCCTCTCCACGAACGACGCACGCGATCGCCATCGCGAGATCGTCCACGCTCACCGCGAGCTGGTATGCGAAGACGCCATCTCCGCGGCGAAGAACGAAGTCGTCGATGCTCGAGCCCGCCGTCGCGCGAAAACGCATCGCGGGCGGCCTGCGCATCTCGCGCTTCGGATCTTTGTCGCGGCACGTCCCCGGATACGTCACGTCTTCACCCTCGTGCGGCGCGCTCGCGACTCGCGCGATCTCGGCGCGCGAGCAATCGCATGCGTAGGTGAGGTCGAGCGCTTCGAGCGCCGTGAGCGCGCTTTCGTAGATCGAAATGCGTGCGGACTGCACATAGTCTTCGTCGCCAGCGAGGCCGAGCCACGCGAGATCGTCGAGAATGCGCTCCGCGGATCCGGGCACGACGCGCGGCGCATCGAGATCCTCCATGCGCACGACGAACGCGCCGGGTGGAGACCCCGCGCGCGCGATCTCGAACGACGCGAGCGCGCAGAGCGCGCCGCCGAGGTGGAGATCGCCCGTTGGCGACGGAGCGAAGCGCGTCCGTGTCGTCGCGCGAAGCGCGCTCCATTCCTCGGAGGCCCAGAACCGCGCCGACAACTCAGCGTGCGCTGGCGGCTGGCGCGACCGATGCGGGCGGCGCAGCGGGCGCGGGCGGCGGCCGCGGAACCGGCCTCGTCGCCCAGTAAATGCCGACGATGAGAAACAGCGCGATGCCGAGGATGGGCAGCCACATCGGCGTCTGCGGCTCGTCTTGTGCCGCGTCGTGCTTGTTGTCGTGCTGTTCCATCGGCTGCGGATTCAGTACCAAGACGCGCTATGCTTGGCAACGTGCACCGTGGATTCCTCGCACTCCTCGCGCTCGGCGTGACCGCCGTGGCGGCGTCGAGCCTCCTCGGTGAAGGCGTCGCGACGGGGGATTTGCTGCCGCTGCCGAATCCGAGCGCATCGCACGCGGCGGCGACCACGACCACCGGGCTCCCGACGGATCGCATTCGCCAAGCGCTCGTCACGGTCGAAGTGGCCGGTCGCGCGACGGGCATCGCGGTCGTCCTCGAGGGCGATGGGCGCATGATCACGTCGCTCGCCGCGGTCGGTCCGAACGACGCAGCCGACGTCCGCTACGCGGACGGCCACACCGTCCACACGCGCGCCGCGCACAAAGACCCGGTGCTCGATCTCGCGCTCCTCGTTCCGCTCTCGGGTCGTTACACGACGGGCCTTCTCACGAGCGACAAGGATCCCATGACCGTCGAGCTTCGCGCGGGGTCGCTCGCGGGAGGTCGTCCATCGGTCGTGCCCGCGAAGCTCAAAGCGCGCATCGACGCGCACGCGAAAGACGGGACTGCGCTGAGCGGAGCGTGGGAGCTCGACCATGCGCCGCCCTCGGGCGCGCCGCTCCTCGACCCGGAGGGTCGCTCGCTCGGCATCGCGGGTCATGCGTGTCGCAACGCGGACGCGGCTGCGTGCTCCGACGTCACGATCCTCATCCCGATTCTCTCGATTCGCATGTTCCTCGCGCGCACGCCCGCGAACGCGGTCCCGCCGTCGCCCTGGCTCGGCATCAACGGCACGCCGGACACCGTCAACGGCATCCGCGGCGTCCGCGTCCAAGCGGTCGCGCCGCACTCCCCCGCCGAGCGCGGCGGCCTCCACACGACGACCGACCTCATCGTCGTCGCCGACGGCCAACCGCTCGACACGCCCGAGCGACTCGCCGAAATCGTCTCGAAACACGCCGTCGGCGACACGCTCAAGCTCTCCGTCTTCGCCGCCGGACGTTACCGCGAGGTCGACGTAGCGCTTCTAGCGCCTCCGTAGTAGCTTCGTCGGTCACGATGGCGCTGCGCATCGAAGTCGCGGGCGAAACGAATGTGGGTATGAAGCGAACCCACAACGAGGACAATTTCTCCATCATCGAGGACGCGGGCCTCTACATCGTCGCCGATGGCATGGGCGGTCACGCGTCCGGCGAGGTGGCGAGCAAGATGGCCGTCGACTCGATGAAGGAGTTCTTCAACTCGACGGCGCAAGACCCCGAGCGCACGTGGCCGTACAAAATGGATCGTAGCAAAGGCTACGAAGAGAACCGCCTCATCACGGGCATCAAGCTCGCGAACCTGCGCATCTACGAGAGCGCGCAGCGCGACCCGCGGCAGCGCGGAATGGGCACGACCATCGTGACGATGTTCGCCGTGGAGGACGGCGTGTACGTCGCGCACGTCGGCGACTCGCGCGGCTACCGCATTCGCGAAGGAAAAATCGAGCAGCTCACCGAGGACCACTCGCTGCTCAACGACTACATCAAGATGAAGCGCCTCACGCCGGAAGAGATCGCGAACTTCCCGCACAAGAACGTCATCGTGCGCGCGCTCGGCATGAAAGACACCGTCAAGGTCGACACGCGCTTCGAACAACCGCGCGCGGGCGACACGTACCTTCTCTGCTCCGATGGCTTGTCCGGCCCGGTGACGGACCCCGACATGCTCGACATCGTGACGCACTCGTCGGATTTGAAGACGGCGGCGAGCCGCCTGATTCAGCGCGCGAACGAGCACGGTGGACCGGACAACATCTCGGTCGTGCTCGCGCGCTGGCTTGCGTGAGCATCAACTACTAGCAAGCGCGATCCCTCGCTCATCCGCAACAGGGCTGGTGGTTCGGCGAGACGCGCGCGAAGTCCGCGAAGCCGAAGAAGAAGACGAAGAAGCAGAGCACGGCGAAGAAGCCGACGAACAAGCGCGCGAAGAAGAAGGCGCGGTCCGTGACGAAAACGCGCAAAACGCGCTGACGCGCCCCGTCTCCGTCTCGGTGTCCGTCACCGTCTCCGGCTCTGCGTCCGTCTCCGGCTCTGCGTCCGTCTCCGTCTCGGTCTCGCCCGCGTGCCTACCCCTGTCTAGCCGCGTGCACTCAGACGCCTTGACAATGGTCACGCCCATGACAAAGATAGCCCAATCAAGTTCATGCGGCAGACGCAAATCGAATTTCGGACGTGGGGTGGCAAGCGCGCCAACGCGGGCAGAAAACCGCGCTTTCCCCGCGCACGGCGCAACGTTCCGCACCGCACGCGTGGCGCCCACAAGGCGCGCCACCCGGTCCACGTCACGCTGCGCGCGCGCGCCGGTCTTCCGCCATTTCGCGAGCACGGCATCTTCCACGAGCTCACGCGCGCGATCCGCGGCTCGAATCACTCGCCCGCCGTCGGCGAAGCGTTTCGCGTGGTGCAGTTCTCGGTGCAGCGCGATCACGTGCACCTCATCGTGGAGGCGCACGATGCGGACACCCTTTCACGCGGACTGCGTGGCCTCGCGACGCGCCTTGCGCGCGCGGTGAATCGCGCGCTGCATGTTCGTGGCAAGGTGTGGGGCGACCGCTTTCACGCGCGTGAGCTCACGACGCCGCGCGCTGTGCGCAATGCGATCGTTTACGTCCTCATGAACGCACGAAAGCACGGTGCGCGCATCGCGTCGGGCGTGGACGCGTTCTCGTCTGCGCCTTGGTTCGATGGGTTCGCCGCGCGCATCGAGTGGCCCGACCGCGACCCCCCCGCCGTCTTCGGCGCGCGCACGTGGCTCGCAGCGATCGGTTGGCGACGCCGTGGCCTCATTCGGTTGAGCGAGTGTCCCCGCGCGCCGGATTGAGGCTCATAGAAACACGACGAACGAACGCAGCACGACGCGCTTCTCTCCGCCGAACTGCACGGTGAGTCGGTCGCCCTGCTCGGAGATGACTTCGCCCTCGCCGAACTTCGCGTGCCTCACGCGCGCGCGCGCACTCGAGTGCACGGACGCGACGTCGGGCGGCTCTGCGCGATCTCTTCGTTTCCGCTCGCTGCGGAAAGCGAACTTCGCTTCGCCAACGTTCCATGGCGCATCGGAGACGACCGCGGGCGAGTCCTCATCGTCCACGAAGTGCAAAGCGAGGTAGTGCACGAGCTCACGAAGATACGGCGCGCGATGCCAGCTCACCTCGTACTCTTCGGCGACTTCGTCGAGCATTCTAAAGAGCTCGTGAACGATCCACGCGTCACCATCGGCTGCGTCGATGCGCGCGTCGCGACCCGCGTGCTGCACGGACATCGACTCGATTCGTCGCGGCTCGGCGTAGAACGGCGCGTTCGAGCCATCGCAGTTCAGCGCGACCAAAAACGCGCAAAGGAGCGCTTCGCCACTCGGTCGCGCACCCGTGCGTCGTTCGCTCTCGCGCGCGATGGCCGCCAAAGCAGTCCCAACGGCGTCCGCCGGCCCATCGCCATCGAGACATCCATCGCCCAACTCGGACCAACGCACGAAAAAAAGCTATCAGATTGCTTGGCCGCCCCTAACTCACGTCAGTCCCCACGACGCAGCGCGTCCACTCAAGCATGAGCCCAACACCAAGTTCGCCTCTCTCGAACCGTGCTTTTCGAGCCGTGTGGCTCGCCGCGATCTTTTCGTTCGTCGGCACGTGGGTCGAGGACGTGGGCGAAAGTTGGGTGATGCTGTCGATGTCGCGCGATCCGCGGCTCGTCGCGCTCCTCGCGACATGTTTTCTCGCGCCAACGCTAGCGCTCACGCTTCCCGCGGGGTTCTTCGCCGATCGCTACGACCGGCGGCGCATCCTCTTGTGGAGTCAGGCAGCGTGCGCCGTGGCCGCAATCGGTCCCGCGATCGCGATACGTCTTCACACGATGACGCCGGGCGTGCTGCTCGTGTTCTCCGCGTTTCTCGGCGCGGCCGTCGCGCTCGGCGCGCCCGCTTGGGGGACGCTCGTGCCCGAGCTCTTGCCGAAATCGCAAACGGCCGAAGCGATCACGCTCGGATCGATCAGCTTCAACATCGCGCGCGTGGTCGGTCCCGCGCTCGGCGGGCTTCTGCTCGCATCGACCGGACCCGAGATCACCTTCGCGGTGAACGCAGTGAGCTTCCTCGCCGTGTTTTGGGTGCTCTGGCGCTTCGAAGAAGTGAAGCGCGCGTCCGAGCTCGCACGGCCTTCGAGTCGGTCGCGCTCGATCATGGGTGCGTTCGCGGATCCTTTTCGCGAAGTGTGGCAGACGCCCAAGCTGCGCGGCGTGTTCATCACGGGGGCGGCGTTCTCTTCTGCCGCATGCGTGGTCATCGCGATCTTGCCCGCATTCGCGAAGCACTCGCTCGGCACGACCGCGAGCGGGTATGGCGCGCTGCTCAGCGCGCTCGGACTCGGCTCGATCGCGGCCGGCGTGCTCTTGAAGCGCGCGCGAGAACGGTTCGGCGTGCGCGCGCTCGTCACCGCGGGCATCGTGACGTACGGCGCGTCGATCGCGCTCGCGTCGCGCGCAGCGCACGTGCTCGGCGCAGTGCCGTTCTTCTTCATCGCGGGCCTCGGGTGGATCGCGTGTCTCACGTCGCTCTCGGCCACGGTGCAGCTCACTGCGAGCACCGAGACGAAATCGCGCGTGACCGCGCTCTACCAGCTCAACTTCTACGCATCGGCGACCATCGGCGCGACGATCGGTGGCGCCATCGCCGAGCACTGGAGCGAGCGCGTCGCAATCGCGGTGGGCGGATTCGCCGTGCTCTGCGCGGCGCCCATCGCGGCGCGCGCGCTCGCATCACCGGTTGAAGCCCGTCGGGCCGAGCGCGAAGTAAGCAATGGCGACGATGAGCAACATCACGACGGCGACGAGCGCGTAGTTGATGCGTGAGCCGGCCGTGCTCCATCCGTCGGAGTAGAACTTCCCCTTCGAGCGCTGGCGGATCTTCCGCTGAACCTCGCGCAAGACGGGTTTCTCCGGGCGCGGCTCACGCTCGCTCTCGGTGAGCGAGCGCTTGAGGAGCGAGCGCATCGCGTCGTCTTGTCGTTCTTCGTCCGTCATCGGATTTTCTCTCCGAGCTTTTTCTCGACGAGCTCGCGCAGCTGCGCGCGCGCTCGAAAAATGCGGCTCTTCACGGTGCCCACGGGTAAATCGCGTGATCTCCGCGATTTCCTCGTACGACAATTCTTCCACGTCGCAGAGAATCAGGCACTCGCGGAAGTTTTCGTCCACCTCGCTGATCGCCTGCCGCACGATCTCTTCCACTTGGCGTCCCGCCATCGCTTCGTCGGGCCTCTCGATCTGCGCGACGTTCGCGTTGCGCGCGGACGCGAGCGGCGTGCGCTCGGCGACCGCTTCGATCTCGTCTTGCTCGTTCGAGTGACGCACGCGGAGATATTTCGCGCGGTTCTTACAGAGGTTCACGGCGATGCGATAAATCCACGTCGAGAGCTTCGACTCGCCGCGAAACGATCCGATCGCCTTGAAGACTTGAACGAACACCTCTTGCGTGAGGTCCTCCGCTTCGGCGCGCGTCGGCAGCATGCGCAAGACGAGACCGAACACGCGGCGCTCGTACGTACGCACGAGCTCGTTGAACGCACGCTCGTCGCGCGCGACGAGGCGTTCGATCAATTTGTTTTCGAGCTCGGCCCCTTCCACGTCGAATTCGCCTTCAGCGCAACTCTCGCGCCATGCGAGGGCCGCGCGCAACTCCGGAGCCACGAAGGTGCGACACGGCTCGTCCGCTCAAGTTCCGAAAGTCGATGCGTCGATGGAGAAGCGATAGCGCACGTCGCTCTTCACGACGCGGTCGTATGCGGCGTTGATTTGCGACGCGGGGATGACCTCGACGTCCGACACGATTCCGTGCGCGGCGCAAAAATCCAGCATCTCCTGCGTCTCCTTCATTCCGCCGATGCTCGAGCCCGCGAAGCGCTTGCTTCCGCCGATGAGCGAGAAGGCGCCGATCTGGATCGGCTTGGACGGCAAGCCGACGAGCGCGAGCGCGCCGAGCGGTTTCACGAGCCCGAGGTACGCGTCGATGTCGTGATCTCCGGAGACCGTGTCGATGATCACGTCGAAGTGGTTCGCGAGCTTCGTGAAGGTCGACTTGTCGCTCGTCAGCGCGAACGCGTGCGCGCCGAGCTTCTTCGCGTCGGCCGCTTTGCGCTGCGACGTGGAGAGCATCGTGACCTCCGCGCCCATCGCGGCTGCGAGCTTCACGGCCATGTGCCCGAGCCCGCCGAGCCCGACGACGCCGACGCGATCGTTTTTCTTCACGTTCCACTGACGGAGCGGCGAGTACGTCGTGATGCCCGCGCAGAGAAGCGGCGCCGCGCCAGCCGGGTCGAGCGACTCGGGAACCTTCGCGACGAAATGCTCTCTCGTCACGATGTGCTTCGAGTAGCCGCCGTACGTCGGCGTCTTGCGATCCATCTCCGTCGAGTTGTACGTCCACGCGGGCATGCGCTCGCAGAACTGCTCGTGGTCTTCGCGGCACGGTGCGCACGCGCGACACGAGTCGACCATGCAACCAATGCCGCCGCGATCGCCGACGGCGAGCTTCTTCACGTTCGCGCCGACGCGCGCGACGCGTCCGACGATCTCGTGGCCCGGCACCATCGGGTATTTGGAGTTTCCCCACTCGCCGCGCACTTGGTGGATGTCCGAGTGACAGATCCCCGCGAACTCGATGTCGATGAGCACGTCGTCCGGTCCGACGTCGCGTCGATCGATGGTCATCGGCGCGAGAGGCTCGTTCGGCGAGCGTGCGGCATATGCGGGCGTCTTCATCATCGGCGCATCATCGCATGAATGCGAGGACGCCAGCGGCGAGGACGAGGCGATAGATGCCGAACGGCGCGAGGCCCCGCGCCTGCAAGTATCGCAAGAACGCAGCCACGACGGCCCACGCGACGAGAAACGACGTGACGAGCCCGACCACGACGGCGAGCGAGCCCGTTTGCGCGAGCTCCGCGCGCGATTTGAAAGCCTCGTAGAGCGTCGCCGCGCCGAGCGTCGGCACGCCGAGCAAGAACGAGAACTCGGCGGCCGTCGCCGTGGAGAGCCCGCAGAGCTGACCGGTGACGATGGTGCACATCGAGCGCGACGCGCCAGGAAACAGCGCAAAACACTGGCCCAAACCAATGTAGAATGCACGCATCGGCGTGACGTACTCGAGGCCGGTTTCGGCGCGCTCGTTCTTTCGCCAACGCTCGACGAGGATCATGACGACGCCGCCCACGGCGAGCGCGATCGCGATCGGGAGCGGCGCGAAGAGCTTGTCTTTGATCCTGTGACCGAGGAGCTTCCCGAGGATCGCGATCGGAATGAATCCGCATACGAGCGCCGTCACGAAGCGTTGCGACTTCGGCTCGCGCGCGGCGATGCCTCGAAGGTGCGACGCGAAGAGCGCGCGGAAATGGACGACCACCGCGAGGATCGCGCCGAGCTGAATGACGATCTCGAACGAGCCCGCTTGTCGCCCGAGCGCGCGCGAGACGAGCACGAGGTGTCCCGTCGACGAGACGGGCAAATACTCGGTGAGCCCTTCGACGATTCCGAGGAGCAGCGCGATGGCGAGCGGCACGCTGCGCTCAGTACCATACGGGAGCTATTACGCGGCGCGCTTCTTCGCTTCTTCGAGCGCCGTGATGAGCTCGTCGACTTTTTCGCCGACTTCCTTGGCGAGCTCGCGCGGGACGGCGCGCGTCTTCGCGAGCGCGTCTCTGAGCTTCATCGCGGCGTGGCGGAGCGCGGCCTTCTCGCGCTTGTCGCGTTCGCCCTCGTCGATCGGAAAGACGACGTCGCCGTACTCGCGCACGACGGATGGGAGCGGCGCGTTGTCGTCGAGCACCTTCTTGCGAATCGCGACGACCGCGTCCTCGGGCGCGCCATCTTGCTCTTCCGCGCGGCGCAAAAAGTCGATCGCTTGATAGCTCGGAATGTTTTCGCTGATGCCGTCGCGGCGCAATACCGCGGGCGCGCGGCGCTGCAAGAACGCGTACGAGCCCGTGAGCTTGTCGACGGTCTCTTGCCGGAGCTTCAGCTCGCGCGACGCGTACTGCTCGAACGACTCGAAACCCCAACGCTGCCACGTGTCGTTCTTGCGCACGTGCGTGAGCGCTTCGGCGAGCTCGAGCCAGCTCGCTTTGAAGCGACGCGTGCGCGCGATGATCTCGGCGCGTTCGGGATCACCCGAGTGCGTGCGTTCGGCGTCGGCGAGCTCGGCATCGATCTTCGTCTTGATCATGCGCGCCGAAATACGAGCGCCGCGCGGCGAGCACAAGCCACCAACTTGTGGAGAAATCGTGGAAGAGTGACGATTTGCCTGTGACTAAGGGCCCGTGCGCGAGCCGCTCACGGTTTGCGTGTTCGTGCACGAGCTCAGCACGCCGCACGACGCGTTGTTGTTCGTCGCGGGCGTGTAGTCGATCGTCCCGCTGACGACGTTGTTCGCGTCGAGCGTGATTTCGAGCTTCGTGTTCGTCGTGTAGCTGCACGCGCCTTGCGCCTGCTGCTTCGTGCCGAGGAAGTTCGCGGTGAAGGTGTCGCCCTTCACGTCTCCGGCGAACGAGTTCGTTCCGACGAAGAACGAGAGCAACGCGCCCACGCCGCCGTTGACGGTGAGCTGCGCGACCGCGCCATCTTGGGTGATTTGCGCGGGGATGCCGCTCGTGCTCGAGCCGCTCGTCCAACCGTTGCCGAGCCCGCAGTTGTCCGCGCCGTCCACGACGGTGACGGTGTACGTGCCTGCGAAATTCGTCGGCGTGCCGCCTCCTCCGCCACATGCAGCCGCTGCCAAAGCGATGAAGAATAATTTCCCCTTGTGCATCACTCGAGCATACGCGTTATTGCGGGGCATGTCCGCTGCGCTCGATGCGTTCGTCTCGCGACTCGCCTCCGCGGGCGATGTGCGCGCGCCACGCACCGACGACGATGCGGGCATCCGCGCCGCGGTCGCGGCGATCATTCACGACCGGCCCGGAGCGCCGGAGATCCTCTTCATCAAACGCGCGGAGCGCGCGGCGGATCCGTGGTCGGGGCACATGGCGTTCCCCGGCGGGCGCCGCGACAAGGCGGACGCATCGCTCCTCGAGACCGCGACGCGCGAGACGCGCGAAGAAATCGGCATCGACCTCGCACGCCTCGCGCGTCCCGTCGCGCGCCTCCCGGACATTCTCCCCTACACGCGCATGCCGTTCGAGCTCACCGTCACGCCGTTCGTATTCGTGCTCGAATCGCATTTCGATCCAAAGACGCTCGCGCCGAACGAAGAGGTCGCGCGCGTCGTGTGGGCTCCGCTCGACAACGTCCTCAAGAACGAGCCCGCCACGCAGTTTCGATTCCAGCGCGACGGATTCGATCTCTTGCTCCCCGCGCTCGACGTGAACGGCGAAGTCGTGTGGGGGCTCACGTATCGGATGCTCGAGCTCTTGCGCGAGGCCGTCACACGTCGATGACGTCTTGCGGCGCGGGGTTCGCGACCTTCGTGATGCCCCTCTCCGCGAGCTTCTCCTTGAGCACCTTCTGCGGGCCCGGCTCGCCGTGCACGAGGACGACTTGCTTCAGCGTTCCCGTTTGCTTCGAGTGCTCCGCATAGCGCAAGAGATCGGTTTGGTCCGCGTGCGCGCTGAACCCGTTCATTACGGCGACCTCCGCGCGCAGCTCGCGCTCCACGCCGAAAATCTTCACGCGCTGACGGCGCTCGACGATGCGACGACCGAGCGTGTGCGGCGCTTGAAAACCGACGATGACGACGGCGTTCTTCGCGTCCTCGATGCCCGCCTTCAAGTGATGGAGCACGCGCCCCGCTTCGCACATCCCGCTCGCCGAGATGATGATCGAGCTCTCCTTGTCTTGGTCGATCGCCTTCGAGTCCTCGCGATCGGAGATGTAGTGGAGATCGTCGAAGTCGAAGGGCGACTCGCGGCTCGCGATGAGCGCGCGCGTCTCTTCGTCGTAACACTCGGGGTGCATCTTGAAGACGTCGGTGATCTTCACGGTGAGCGGCGAGTCGACGTACACGGGAATTTGCGGGATGAGCTTCTTCACGCGAAGGCGCTTGATCGCGTAGACGACCTCTTGCGCGCGCTCGAGCGCGAACGACGGGACGATCATTTTTCCGCCGCGCGCGTGCACGCGATTGATCAGCTTCACGAGCGCTTCGTCCATCGCTTCGAGCGGCGGGTGCAGGCGATCGCCGTACGTGCTCTCGGTGATGAGGATGCTCGTGCCGGACACGTCCTCGGGGTCGCGCAGGATCGGAATGTGATTGCGCCCGAGATCGCCCGTGAAGACGAGACGCTTCGTCGTGCCTTCGTCTTCGATGTCGAGGACGGTGATCGCGCTCCCGAGCACGTGGCCCGCGTCGTGGAACGTGAGCTTCACGCCGTCCGCGATCGGAATGCTCCGCGCGTACGGCACGGAGATGATGCGCTCGAGCACCTTCACGACGTCGTGCGAGTCGTAGAGCGGGTCCGCCGGCTCCATGTCGATGTGGTGCTTGTCGATTTCTCGATTGATGTAGTCTGCATCTTGTTTCTGGATGGCCGCGGCGTCCTCGAGCATGACGGCGCAGAGGTCGCGCGTCGCGGGCGTCGCGTAGACCGTGCCGTCGTAGCCGCTCTTCACGAGCATCGGGAGCGCGCCCGAGTGATCGATGTGCGCGTGCGAGAGCACCATGACGTCGACGTCGGCCGCGCGAAACCCGAGGTTCTTGTTCACGTCGTACGCTTCGCGGCGGCGCCCTTGATAGAGCCCGCAGTCGAGGAGGATCGTCGCGTGCTTCGTATGAACGAGGTGCTTGCTACCCGTGACGGTCTGCGCTGCGCCGACGAACTCGAGTCGAATCATCGGGCGAGCGTAGCGCGATTCATGGGCACGGAGGCTCGATCGTGATCGATACGGTGAACGCGCCGCTGTTGTCGCCGAACTGACCGAGTTGATCGTTGAAGCCCAAAAACAGCCGGCCCGACGTCGTCATCGTCTCGTGGTAGTCGACGCCGACGAACCCGGGGCCGTCGCCTTCCATGCCGCTCGGAACGGGCGTGTCGCCGACTTTTCCGATCAAGCTGCACACGACGGTGGTCGGGAGAACGGTCGTCGAGAAGAATTTTTGTCCGTCGAAGTTGCCGCCGTTCGCGTCGGTCGTTTGCTGCCCGTTCCCGCCGTAACGGACGGTACCGCTCGCGTGGATCTTCACGTCGGCGCCCGAGACGACGTCGATGCCGGTGTCGAACCACGGCGATTCGATGGGGACCTGCAGATCGAACGTGCTCGGCGCACACGCGGCATCGCCGTGCGTCTCCGGAATCACACCGCCGAGCTCGGTGCGCGCGCCGCACGCCGCGGCGAACGCGACGAACGGCGCGACACGCATCACTTCTTGCCGCGGTTCTTCCAAGCCGTGTTGAACTCGTTGATCGTCTCGATCGTGCGCGGGTGCCACACCATCTTGCGGAGGATCGGCGGCGTGATCGTCGGGACGTGTGCGCCCGCGTCGAGCGCTTCGTTCACGTCCATCATGTGGCGCATCGAGCCGACGATGATCTTCGACGCGAGGCCTTCGCGATCGAGCACGCGACGCGTCGACTCGATCACGGGCTTCACGTCGTAGCCCATGTCGCGCACGCGGCCGGAGAAGATGCTCACGTACGTCGCGCCCGCGAGCGCCGCGAGGTACGCCTGGTTCATCGACATGAGACACGTGACGTTCGTCTTCACGCCCTTCTTCGAGAGCTGGTGAAGAACGCGCAAGCCCGTCTCGCTCATCGGAACTTTGATCGTGATGCGCTGCGGATCCCACGCGTGATACTGCGAGGCCTCCGCGAGCATTTCTTTTTCCGTCTCGGTCGTGAGCTCGACGCTGACGTCGCCCCAGCTGACCGACAGGATCTCGCGGACGATTTCGCCGAGGTCGGCGTCGGGCCGCTCCTTCGAGATGATGAGTGGATTCGTCGTGACACCGGAGAGCACGCCCCACCCGAAGAGGTCCTTGATTTCTTTCGGGTCGGAGCTGTCGATGAAGATAGCCATGCGGGTCTTCTAGCAGCTTGCCAGCGAACACGCTAAACAGCCTTTCAATGCGTTCATTCATCGTCGGCGGCGCGGGCTTCATCGGCAGCCACCTCGTCGATCTGCTCGTCGCTCGCGGCGGCGTGACGATTTTCGACAACCTCTCGGTCGGCAAGCGCGAGTTCGTCGCGGGCCACCTCGAGGCGAGACGCGCGTCGCTCGTCGTCGGCGACGCGCTCGATCTCGACGCGCTCGAAGGCCATGGCGGGCCACGACGTCGTGTTCCACCTCGCGGCGAACCCGGAGGCGCGCTGGGGTCTCGAGCGCACGCGACTCGATCTCGAGCAAGGCACCATCGCGACGTACAACGCGCTCGAAGCGGCGCGCCTCAACGGCATCAAGCGCTTCGTCTTCTCGTCGAGCGGCACGGTCTACGGCAACACGTCCGAGGCATGCAGCCGAGATGCGAGCTCGGACATCTTCCGATCTCGCTCTACGGCGCGAGCAAGTTCGCGGGCGAGGCGCTCATCGCTGCGTACGCGAGTGCTTCGGCTTCAGCGGTACATCTGCCGCTTCGGCAACGTCGTCGGCCCGCGCGGCACGCACGGCGCGATCCTCGACTTCTGCAAGAAGCTCAAGGCGCACCCCGACCACCTCGACGTGCTCGGCAACGGCCGGCAGTCAAACCATACTTGCACGTCACCGACTGCGCCGAAGGCGTGCTCTTCGGTTCGGAGAACGCCAAGGGCGAGGAAACTCGCATCTACAACCTCGCGCCGCCCGACTGGACCTCGGTGAAGCGCATCGCCGAGCTCGTCGTCGCCGCGTCGCCGTACCCGAAGGCGCGCATCGACTCTCGGCGAGACGCCGCAAGGCTGGCCCGGCGACGTTTCGTTCTCGCGCCTCAATCGAGAGAAGCTCGCGACCTCGGTTTCCGCGTGAAGAACACGTCGGACGAAGCGGTCGCGCGAGCCGTGTCCGAGGTCGCGCGCGAAATCTTCGGCGGATGAATCTGGCGAGCGCATGAGCATGCGCGATCGGATCGAGTGGCTTCTGACGCGCGCGTGGTTCCGCGTCTTCTTCGCGGCGTTGCTCGTCGCGATGCACGTGCTCGACGCGAAGGACATGGCGCGCCAGCGATTTCAGGAGCCGTTCGATCGCGCGCCGAATGATCCACCGGCGTTCGTCGATCCGATTCATCAAACGCACGCTTCGAACGCGAAGCGACTCACCGTCGCGCGTTGGGACGCGGAGCACTACATCGCGATCGCGCTTCGCGGGTACACGGCGTGCCCGCGCGGCCGAATGTCCGACGCGGACATCCTCATGTACGACGGGCGCTGCACGCTCACGTTCTATCCCGGCTATCCGATGCTCGGGCGCTTCGTCACGCGTCTCCACGCGATGCCGATGGACCTGGCGCTCTGGGGCCTGTCGCTGCTCGCGTCGTTCCTCACGTTCTTCTTTTGGACGGGCCAGCGATCACGAAACGCTTTGGTCTCGTGACCGCGTGGCTCTCGCTCATCCTGCTCAACGCGTATCCGGCGTCTTGTTATCTCGTGTTCGTCGCCACGGAGCCATTGACGCTCTTCTTCACGTTCTCGTCTTACGTCGCATTCGCGCACAAGCGTTTCGAGCTCGCGGCGTTCTTGATGGGATGCGCGACCGCGATGCGCGTGACGGCAGTCGCGGGCGCGGTCGCGCTCTCGGTCGGCTTGCTCGTCGCGACGTGGCAAAATAGACCACGCGGCGCCGGCGCGTGGATCGCGCGCGCAGCGTGTTTTCCGCTGTCCGCGTGGGGCGCCTTCGTCGTGATGGGCTACTTCTGGTCGCGATTCGACGACCCGATGATCTACACGCGCGCGCACGGCGTGATTTACTCGCACGACCCGAGCATCTCGCAGATATCGGATCCCAAGCCCGAATGGATCATGCACTCCATCGACGGCGCGGTGCACGACAGCGTGTGGGCCATCGGCATGCTGCTTTGGTTTTTGCTTGGAGCGCGGCTCGCGTTCAAGCACCTCGCGGCATCGGAGCGCGCGTTCTTCTACGCGCTCGTCGTGCTCGTCTACGGGCTGACCATTTACGGCAGCTTGCAGATTTATCTCGGCGGCATGTCGCGCTACGTGCTCATCGCGTTTCCGCTCTTTCTCGCGCTCGGCAACCTTCTTCGCACGCGCCCGGTCGTGCTGGTCTTGTGGCTCGCGATGAGCCGCTGGCATTACCGCGAAGCCGACCTTTGTTATTACATCGGCGACGTCGGGCCGTACGGTCTCAGGAAATGCAACATGACCCAATGGGTCGACTGGTGACGCTCAGCGATTTTCCCAGCGCCCGTGCTTCGTGCGGCCGCCGACGGACGCGTCGCGCAGCAAACGTTTGAACGTCCAAATCGTGCTGTCGAAGCGGTGGAGCGTCGTGTCGCCGATGCGCACGAAATACGGGATCTCGACTTCGACGAGGTGGTAACCGCGGCGCGCGGGAATGACGAAGAGATCGACGGGGAGCGCCGCGCCATTCGGGTCGACGTCGATGCCGCGCAGCATCGACGTGCGATACGCGCGCATGCCGCTGTGGACGTCGGTCGTCGGGAGCCCGTGGAGCGCGTGCGCCGTTCCCGCGAAGACGCGATTGGCGAGGAAGTTCGCGAACGGCATCGCGTCCGGACGATGCCGCGTGCGCGTCGTGTTCACGAGGTCCGCGCCCTCTTCGATCATGCGATGCAGCTCCGGGATGCGATCCGTCGGGTAGGTGCCGTCGCAGTCGAGCGTGATGATGACGTCCGTCTTCGCCTCGTGGAGAAGTCGGAACATCGCGGGGCCGTAGCCCTTGGGCGGGAACTGCCGCACGACGCGCGCGCCTTTCGCCGTCGCGATCTCCGGTGTCTTGTCCTTCGAGCTGTCGACGAGGAGGATCTCCGCTTCGGGCGCTGCGGCGTGGATGTCGTCGATGACGGACGCGACGGCGCGCTCTTCGTTCATCGAGATCATCCCGACGGTGAGCGAGAGCTTGCGACGCGCGGGGCGCTTGCGCGCGACGATCACCGTTTGGAACGACAGCGCGTTCGGCGCGACCTTCGCGACCTCGCCTTCGATCGGTCGAACGACCTTCAAATAGGCCTTGTAGAGCGGGTTATCGAGGATGGCGGACGCGTCTGCTGCCTCGCCGTTCGGGTTGCCGCCCATCACCTTCTCGATCGCGCCGAGACCCGCGCGCACGAGCATCGGGTTGAGCCCGACGGAGAGCACTTCGAGCCCCGCGTCTTCGACGAGGCGCACGGCGCTCTCGCGCGTGAAGAAGCGAAGATGCGTCTCGTCGAGGATGCCCTTCTTCGCGTACTCGAAGCGACCCGCGAGGAGCTGCAAGCGAACGGGCCACGCGGCGACGTTCGGCAGCGAGACGATCACGTGGCCGCCGTCTTCGAGATATGGAAGGAAATGATCGAGCACGCGGCGCGGCTCGCGCGTGTGCTCGAGCACGTCTCCGAAGATGATGAGATCGAATCGACGAGCGCCGAGGTCGACGTCGTCCGCTTCGATGTCCGCGTCGATCACTTCGTCGAGGCGCTCGCGCGCGGCGGCCACCGACGCCGGCCAATTTTCGATGCCCGTGACCTTGGCGCCCTTCGCTTTCGCGAGCGCGCCGTTCTGACCACGACCACAACCCACGTCGAGCGCGGTGCGCGGTCGTCCGATCGCGCGTGCCAGCTCGTAGTTCACTTCTTCTGCGTAACGCTCGGCCATCGTCTCACCACGTCTTCGGAATGCGCGCCTCGGGCGCGATGTCGCCCGCGCGGAGCTGCCGCGCGAGATCGAGCGCGCGCCGCACGCACGCGTCGGTGTTCACGTATTGGTACTCGGCGAAACGACCCGCGAGGTGAATGCCGCGCGAGTCGGTGAAGTCACGAATCTTGCGCACGCGATCGGAGTAGCCGTGGTCGTAGACGACGTAGGCGAACTTCTCGCGATGAACATGGCGGTACACGACCGTCGATTTGTCGATCACTTGGTCGCGATGCAATCGTCGATTGTGCGCTCGAGAACCTTCTCGTCGCTCCACGAATCGAGATCGCCGCCCGGCGGCACGGTGATCTCGCACGACACCGAGTTGCAGCCCGCCGGCACCATGTCGGGGCTGAAGACTTGGTTGTAACAAACGCGGTGGTAGAGCGACTTCGGCTCGGGGACGTAGAGCGCGGTGTACGCGGGGAGGTTCGTCACGTTCACGCCGACGAGCACGACGCGCAGCGAGTTGAATCGCAGCGCATGCGCGGTGTCGTTGACGTCTTTCGGCACGTCGTCGAGCGCGGCGAAGAGCGTCGTCAGCGGGATCGTCGCGACGAGCTGTTTGTAGCGGCGCTCTTCGCCGGTGGTGCTGATCACGGCGAATCCACCGTCGATGCGCTTCACCTTCGCCACGCGAAAGCCGGTCGTGATCTTCGACGCGATCTTCGCGGCGACCGCCTTGGGCAACGACTCGAATCCGCCGGTCTTCGGGTAGTCGAAATAAAGTTGGTGCGTGTAGCCCTCGGTCTGGATGCCGATCGCGGTCTTGATCAAGTCGCGCAGATCGATTGTGGGCACGCGTCCGACCCACTCGAGGCTCATCTGCGAAGGGTCGGTCTTCCAGATCTTTTCATTGTACGGGAGGAGGTACCGGTTCGTGATGCCGTCGCCGAACACGTGATACATCCACTCGCGAAAGTTCGTCGGCGTCGTCGCTTTGTGCGGGTTGTCGATGAACGAGTGAAGGATGTCGACGCGATCTTCCTTCGGCAGAATGTCGATGCCGTTCTCGAACGGATATTTGACGTGCAGGCCCCCGTACAAAATCTTGTTCGCGCGAATGCCCTGCCGCCGGTTGTCGCCGAGCGCGGCGAGCTCGTGGGCGAGCGCTTCTTTGTCTTTCGAGAAGAGGATGTGACCGCCGATGTCCGAGCGGAAGCCTTCGCCGCCGAAGCAGCGCGCGAGCCCGCCGACTCGGTCGTCACCCTCGAGGACCTCTACGTCGCCGCCGAGAAAGTAAGCCGTGAAGAGACCCGAGATGCCGCCGCCAAGAATTCCGATGTCGTGCATGATTTTCGAGGCGCGCACTCTATCACGGTCGCAGCAAGCAATTGCAGCTCACCGCCCATTCGCGCCCGTACTCGTCCGTACGCGCCTTCGTCCCCGTGTAGGGCGGCGCCAGTGGGCTCACGCATTCGGTGGGAACGTCTGCCGTGTTGCCGAAGAGATAGACGGTTCGCGTCGTGGACTTTCCGCACTCGTCGTGCGCGAGCACGCGCGGCGAGCTATGCGCTTCCGCGCGATCCCAGCGCACGTAGGTGAAATAGCGGCCGCGGTGGTCGGGGCTGCGCGTGACGACATCGGGGCGCCAATACGAGATCGACGTGCCGAAGACGTCGCGATCGACGATCACGCGCGCGCCGCGCGGGAGGAAGCTCGCAAACTCTTTCGTGAGCGAAAAGGGATAGGACGCGTCTTGCTCGATGTTGGAGTACGCGATCGTCGCTTGGTTCCAGAGCCACGGTGCGAGGAGCACGATCGCGCCGCGGCGGATCGCCTTCAATAAGAGGCTCTTCCGCGCCTCGACCAAACAGAGCCCGCCGAGCACGACTTGGACGGTCGCCATCACGAAGGCCCAATGGCGATAGTCCGGACGAAGCCCGCGGTAGAAAATCACGTAGAAGATGCCCGCGACTTGAAGCGCGCTCGCGACCGGCACGAAGAACGCGGTGCGCCACTCGCGCACGAAGCGCACGCCGTTCACGACGACGACGGCGACGACGAGCATGCGAAGACCTTCGATGGCCCAATCGAAGTGCGTCGGCGGGATGTCCTTCGTCGGCCACCAGCTATTCGATGAGCCGACGCCGAAGATTTCTTCCAGCCACTTGCGCGACTCGCGCCAGTCGACGTCCCACGTGCGTTGCGGCAGCTCGAGGTGCTCGAATTGAATCCATCGATCGGGGAGCGGCTTCGTGACGTCGTTCACGAGCCACATGGCGGGCGCGATCGGTGCGAGCCAGAGAGCGCGAACGAATCGGCGATTCGGTTGCGCGAGATCCACATCACGCCGAAGACGACGACTGCCGCGGCGACGTACACGGCGGCGGTCGCGGACGTCAGCGCGGACGCAGCGCCCGTAAATCCCGCGATGCGACGATCGCGGTGCTCGCCTCTCGCGAGCGCGCGGTGCATCGCGGCCATCATCCAAAACGCCAGGCCGAGGCCGAGGCCATAAGCGCGCGCGACGACGCCGAGCTCGTAGACGTAGATGTACGTGCACGCGCAGACGAGCGTGAAGACGATGCCCGAGCGACGCGACGCGCCCATCGCGCGGACGAGCGCGTTCGTCCCTCCGAGCAAGAACGCCGTGTTGATCGCCGCGAGGATCGCGAGCGGGAGCGGAGCGTGAAGACGCGCGAGCGAGTCGAGAATCAGATAGGGCAGCGGCGGATGCGACTCGAACCGCAAGCTTGCATCAGCGTGCCGAGCGATTCCGCGCGCACGATGAGCCAAGCTTGCGCTTCGTCGCGCCATGGCTCGTGGTACTTCGCGTGAAAAAAGAACACGAACGAGACGACGCCGCCGAACACGACGCGCTCGGCATGCTTCGCAAGAAAACGGCGCGCGTCGCGGAGCACGACTACGCCTGCTTTTGAGCGTCGTGCTTGCGGAAGACGAAGAGCCCGACGACTGTCGCCAGAAAATCAACACGCCGCTGACGAAGAAGCGCGAGCGATAGCGGAACGTCATCTCGCCGTCGCTCGCCTCGACGCGCGTCCCGACGCGCTCGCCCAATCGAGCGCCGCGTGGCCGTCGGCGCTCCAACCCGGATCCCAATTTTGGTTCATCATGCAGCATGTCGCCTGGGTGCGCGTTCGCTGTAGTGAACGACGACGGCGTTCGGCGTCCACGACACGATGCTCGCGTAGCCCTCACCCGTCGCGAAGAACGCTTCTCCGGGGTACCCCGGCTCGCCCTTTTCCTTTCGCGCCGAGCCCCGGCATCGATCCGTCCTTGTTGCGGTAGTAGCTGTGCAGACCGGGGAACGTGCTGCACTCGATCACGCCGATGTTCGCGATCATGCTCGGGTACGACGGCGGCGCCCAGTCGGACTCGGCGTAGCGCAGCGTGGGCGGCGCGACCTTCTCTTGGTGGAATGGGCCGAAGCTCTCCTCGAGGCGCGGCTGCGGACGCGACGAGCGCGCCGACGAGCGGCCGCTGCGATTCGAGCGAGACGTCGAGCGCGACGTACGCGCCGACGAAGACCAACGCGATCTCGAGGAGCGTGCGACGCTTCTGCCGCACGAGCACGCGCTCGATCGCGCCGGCGGCGCGACGAGCAACACGAGCACCGCGGGATAGAGCCAGCGCGACGGGACGTGCTGCGACTCGAAGATCGGCAAGTGGTCGTGGAGAGCCCCACGGCGCCTAGTGGTGGAAGCGCCCGAACCCGAGCACGATCGACGACGACGCCCGCGACGCCATCCCACGCTCGCGCGCGCGACGCGCGACGAACGGCGCGACGAGCATCAACGCGAACGGAATCCACCCGACGTAGTCGCCGTACTCGTGCCAGCCCCATGGTCCGACGCCGGGTCGCGGGTCACCCGTCTTCGCGGTGAAGATGCCGACGAACGCCGCGAGGTCCATCGTCTCGGTCGAGTCGACGAGGCGCGGAAAGCGCCGCAGCATGTCGACGATCGGAAGAGGCGCGGCGCGGAGAACGCGAACGCGAAGAGCCCACCGCGCGATCGTGAGCCCGACGGGACGCCACGAGCGCATCGCGACCGCGCACGCGATCGCGTAGAGGCCCGCGAGCAGGATCGCCTGCGGCACCGGGTAGATCGCGCCGTTGTAGACCATCATCGCGAGCATCGAGCCCGAAGAGCGCGAGCTCGCGCACCGTGCGACGCGCCGCGTGTCGGCTGGATCCATCGCGAGCGCGCGATCGAGGAAGAAGAGCGCCCACGGAATCCATGCATAATACAAGTGCCACGTGTGGCCCGACGGACGCCTGGAGCGACCACCGCGAGTTCAGCGCGAACGCGACGGCGACGAGCAGCTTGAGGCCGGAGCTCTTCGTGAAGCGCCCGGCGAGCATCCACGCTGCCGATGACGCCGAGCGCGCGGTGCCCACGACCTCGATGCGCATCGCGACGGGAGCGGGACAGCATGTAGACGGGGAAGAACGGCGAGACGAGGTTCACGCCGTTCTCGAGACCGCCCCACCACGTGTGACCGCCGCAGCTGTACGGGTTCCAAAAAGGGAACTGGTGGTAGTGCTTGATCGTCTTGATCGCGAGGATAGCGGTCGCGCCTCCATCGGGTCCCAGTCGTGACCGCCGAGCCTGTTCATCGTCTGAAGATCGGGCGCGACGACGAGCGCGACCGCGCCGAGCGCGAGGATGACGCGGAACACATCGAGGGCGATGGCGGGCGACGCAGCGGCAGGAGCGTTCAGTCACGCGAATAGATCTCGATTTCGTTGAGCGCGATGTAACCGCGCGTGAGCTTCGCGACGCGGACGAATCGGGCGCGCGTGCCCTGGCGGCAGGATCGATGGTCCACATGTCGAAGTGCTGCGTGCGCTCGCCGACGGGCTCGCGGAACGGCGACCGTCGTCCTCGGAGATTTCGATCGCGAGCGGCAGGCTGTCGTCGAACCACCCGTCGCCGCGGTTGAACACGCGGATCGCGCGTGATGCGCGTAGCGACTTCTCGAGGTCGACCATCACGAACGGGCGGGGCGCGTCGTTCGTGTAGACGCCGAACGTGCCGCGCGTCCGTCCATCGACGACGTCGCGCCGCCGTTCGAGTCGCAGCGAGCCCGTTCGTGAGCACGGGTTTTCCGAGCGGCCACGTTGTGCGGGAGCAGCTTCGCGCGCACGTACGCCCGTGCCGATCGAGCGCGAGCACGAACGCGACCGCGGCCGCGAATCGCCCGGCGCGGAGCGCGCGAATCGACGACGACGCTGCGCGTGTCGAGCGCGCCGAGGCGCCGCGTGAGCTCGTCGTCGAGCGCGTCGCGGAGGGCTTCCGCGCGCGGCGAACGGAAGCTCGTCCACGTAGAGCGGCGGCCGACGAGGCGAGGTCACGGCGCGTCACGGGCGAGCCGGTCGAGCGCCATCCGGCGTCTTCGTCTCGGGCTGACGCGCCGCGACAGCGCGATTTCGAGCGCCTCGCGGAGCAGCGTGACCGCGGCGATCGGGCTCGCGAGCCTTCGCGCAGCAGCTCGCCGCGCGCGCGCCGCCGAGGCGAGGCGACGCGTCTCCGAGCGTCGCGCGTCGCCGTCGGCCACGGCCCTCTCCTCCGCGTGGCGCAACGTGAACGCCTCGCGCAAGCCGACGATGAAATCCAACGCGACGGTCATCGGCGCGAGAGGGTACGACGGCTCACCGCAGTTCGACGAGATCGATGTGCGGCGCGCCGTCGCGCGACGCGGCCCGCCGACCCAGCGTGCCCCAATATTTCTCGAGGCCGATGCGGTGATTGAGCGCCGCGTGAAACACGTAGACGAAGCCTTGCTTCCAGAGCTTCGTCGAGAGCGCGGGCGGCACGGCGTGATCGCACTCGGTCGCGTCGATGGGTACGAGGCTCAGCGGGTTTGCTTTGACGATGTTCGACCGGACGATGAAGGTCGTGTCGCCCGCGGTGGGTCCTCCCGCGTGAACGTAGATCTCGACGGTCGGCTTCACGCCGCGCGTGACGCGGATGCCCATGAGCTCGGAGCCGTCGTCGAAATGAGATTCGGGCGTTCGATCGAGCCGGTCGACGAGGCGCTCGCGGAGCTTCTCGGCTTCGTCCGTGTTGCCTCCGGCGACGGCGACGTTGTGCGCGATGCGAAGCTCGTCGATCGTCGTCGGCGCGGCGGTCGGCGGCGTCGCGGCTTGATCGAGATGGACGCGCCACTCCCACGTCAAGAACGGGTCGGGCGTCGTGTCGAGGGTGCGCACGGGCTCGGTGTTGTTCGTGAACATCCACTCGAATGGATTCGGCTCGCGCTCGTGCAAAGAGAACGCATCGAGCGGAGCGTTCGGCTCGCCGCGCGTGACGACGACGACGCCGTCGGCGCCGTAGATTCGCAAGTGGTTCTTCGGTGCGAGTCGCTTCAAGTGATCGGCGCCGAGCTCGCGCGCGCGCGCGAACCAGAACGGGTCGCGCGGCGTCGGGTCTTGCGATTCTTCCGACAGGCCCGCGAGCGCCCAATCTTGTTCCCATCCCCACGGGCCTTGATGCGCGAGCATCTCGCCGCGATGCACGCGCGGGCGCGCGACCTTCTTCAAGACGAACAAGAAATCCGCGTCGCTGTCCCAGAGCGCGCCGCGGTCGTCGTACTTGCCGCCCGATCTCCGCCAAATGCCGAGCGAGCGGACGCCGTCGGGCAGGATCATGAAAATCGCGACGACCGACGTGAGACCCGCGAGCACGAGGGCGATCATGCGCGAGCGCATCGGCGCGATGAATCGCCCAACGAAGAGACCGATGCCTTCCGCCGTGGCGACGAGCTGCCCGACCGCGAGCGCGTAGTACGTGCCGAAATAGTGCGGCCAGAAGACGTGGATGTCGGCGCCGCGTTTGAAGACGACGTACTGGAGCACCGCGCCGAACAGCGCCGCGAGCGAGAGAACCTCTTCGTCGCGACGCCGAACGAGGACGCGTACGATGATGACGGGAACTGCGAGCTTTCCGACGGCGATCGCGAGCGGCGTGAACGAGAAGTCGATCCAGTTCTTGCGCGACTCGAGCACGGCCGCGAGCGGCATGTCGCTCCCGCCGCCGCGCGACTTGCCTTGCGCGAGCCACTCGCCGATGCGATCGACGTGTTGATAGAGGCCCATCCACAGCGCGCACGTCGCGAGCGTCGCCGCGACGCACCACGCCCACCACGTGTGATACCGCGACGCATTCAAGTGCGGCGTCATCCACTGCGGGAGCGTGAACGCGCGCAAGAACGCCCACGCGAGGAGCGGCGCGATGAGGAAGTAGCCGGGCCAATCGCCCGAGGTGCCGATCGTCGCGCCGATGACGCTCGTCACGAGATGAAGGCGGCGGCCCGTCGCTTGGTATTCGAGGTGACCGAAGAAGAAGAGCGCGCTGCCGAACATCGTGATGACTTCGACGTTGTGGAAAATCGAGAAGCCAATCGTGATCGGGAGCACCACGAACCCGAGCGCGGTCGCCGTGCCCGCGACCTCGCCCCACGCGCGCTTGCCGATGCGATAGAGCAGCGGAGGCATCGACGCGCTCATCATCGCCGCGGGCAAGTTGCACACGATGTCGCGGTGCCCGAGGAGCTTCACGAACACCGCGGACATCCAATACACGCCGAATGGATGGTGCGTGTAGACCGCGGCGGGATACGGATCGACGACGCGATACCAATCCCAGAGCGGATAGACGGTGTGCCACTGGAGCGACGCCTCCGCGATCATCGTCGACACCGCGGACCCCGCGCCGAGGTGCCCCGCGGTCGGCATCGCGGCGATGCCCCAGAACGCGCAGAACGCGAACCACACGCAACGCGATCCACAAGAGAACGCGGCAGACGCGTTCCACGTCGAGCTTCACGACTTCTCCAAGACGAGACGCGCGAGCGTGCGGAAGTCGCGCGCGTGGAGATCGGGCGTGCACTTCGGACCGCCGCGGAGCGGGCAGAGCTCGCATCGGCGTTCGTCGAAGATCAAACCGGTGCGCATGCCCGCGGCGCGACCGGCGTCGACGTCGGAGGTCGTGTCGCCGATCATCCAAGACGCGTTGAAATCGAAGCCGAGATCGCGCTGCAGATCGAGGAGCATTCCCGGCTTCGGTTTGCGGCACGCGCACGGCCCGACGAGCGACGCGTCGCCGCCGGGGCCGCCGTCCGGATGATGCATGCAGACTGCAACCTTCGCGATCGTGATGCTTTGCGCGGCGAAGAGCGCGACGAGCGCGGCGTTCGTCTTCTCGACGGACGCGCGCGAGTACTGCCCTTTCGCGGGGCCCGGTTGGTTCGTCGCGATCGCGAGATCGAAGCCGGCGGCCGCGAGCTCGCGCAACCCGTCGATCACGCCCGGAAGCACGCGAAGCTGATCGGGATGGAACGCGGTGACGATCGCCCCCGTCTCTTCGTCGCGCACGACGTCGACGAGCGTGCCGTCGCGATCGAGCACCACGGCGCGCTTCACCGCAACTCCGCTATTTCGACGCTTTCCCACTTGGTCTTGGCGGCCTGCAGCTTGGGGTGGCTGACGAGCAGGTGCCATAGCACGGCGCAGAAGCCTTCGGTGTGGGGCGTGATGCGGTCGGATGAAACGACAGGCACGAGGACGCACGCGTCGGCGACTTGCTTCGTGTAGCCGCCGTCGCGACCGACGATGCCGAAGACCTTCGCGCCGCGCTCCTTCGCGAGCTCGAGTGCGCGCACCAAGTTCACGGAGACGTTTTTCTCTTTGTTGCCGCCGCCGACGGAGAACACGAGGAGCGCGTCGGCCTTCGACAGGCGCGACGTGCGGAGCCACTCGACGAACGTCGTCTCCCAGCCTTCGTCGTTGGTGCGCGCGGTGAGCTCGCTCACGTTGTCGGTTGGCGTGTACGCCTCGAAGCCGCAGATTTTCCGGAAGTCGTTCACGGCGTGGCTCGCGTGACCCGCCGAGCCGCCGACGCCGAGGATGAAGAGTCGGCCGCCGCCGTCGCGCGCCGCGGCAAGACCGAGCGCCATCTTTTCGATTTCGCCCGCGTCGACGGACGAAACGATTTTCGAAACCTCTCCGAGAAAATCTTGGCTGAATGACATCGAGACCTATGAGCGGTGAAAGTTTGCGGTGATGCGCGCGCCGTCGAAATCGAAACGGAAACGCAAAGGGCGAAGACCGCGCGCGACGAGCTTGTCGTGCACGCGGCGCTTGTCGGTGGGGCGCACGTAGAAGAGGAAGAAACCTCCGCCGCCTGCGCCCATGAGCTTGCCGCCGATCGCACCCGCCTCGCGCGCGACTTCGTAGTGCTCGTCGATGACGGGGTCGGTCATGTTGGATGCGAGCTTGCGCTTGTTCATCCAGTGCTCGTGCATCAGCTCGCCGTAGTGATCGATGTTGCCTTCGAGGAGGAGCTTCTTCGTCTCGTAGCCCATCTCCTTGATGCGATGCATGCGCGCGACCGCGTCGTCTTTGTTCGCCTTCACGGTCTTCGCTTGATCCGCGAGGACGGCAGACGCCGAGCGCTCGACGCCCGAATAGAACACCATGAGGTTCGTCTCGAGATCGTCGATGACGGCTTCGCTCACGGGCAAACGCTCGACGTGCACGGTGCCATCCTTGTCGAACGTGAGCGCCGTGATGCCGCCGTACGCCGCGATGTATTGATCCTGTTTTCCGATTGGCTCTTTGAGGACGTCGATCTCGATGTGACACGCGCCATTCGCGAGCTGCTCGGTCGAGAGATAGTCGCGCTTGTACGCGTGGAGGCCATTGAGCAGCGCGACGGTGAAGCTCGACGACGAGCCGAGGCCCGAGTTCGACGGCACGTCCGCGACGCTGTGGAGCTCGAGCGAGCTCGTGAGGCCCGAGTAGCGGAGCGCTTCGCGGTAGATGCGGTGCTCGATTTCGTCGACCGAGTCGACGAGCTCGAGCTTGGAGTACGCGAGGCGGATGTTGTTGTAGAAGCGTTTCGCGACGCAGACGGTCACGTATTTGTCGATCGCCGCGGCGACGAGAAATCCTCCGTGCTCGCGCGAATACGTCGGCAAGTCCGTGCCGCCACCACCAAGCGAGAAGCGCACCGGGGCGCGGGAGACGATCATCGGTGTTCCTGTAAGCGAGTTTCTAGCGCAGCGAGCCCTTCGGGCGAGCCGATTTCGTAAAACCTCTCACGGGCCACGTGGGCTCGCAAGCGGCGGGCGCGCGCGAGGCGCGTTTGCAGCTCGTCCAATCCGGATGCGCGATCTTCGGGGATTGCCTCGACCGTAGAGCGGCGAAGCGCGATCGCGCCGTAGTCGATGTGATCGAAGACGGTGTCTTTCGCGCCTTTTTCGTAGCGCGCGACGAACGCGCCGTTCGGACTGAGCTCGACGTTGGAGGCGTCCCATTTTCCCGTCGTTCTTGAAGACGCTCATCACGCCGTCGCAGTCGTCGTGCGCGCGGAGCTCGTCGAGCGGCGCGGCGTAGTCGAAGGGCAAATAGCTGTCGCCGTAGGTGACGAGAAACGTCTCTTCGAGGAGCGGAAGCGCGCGGCGGAGGGCGCCGCCCGTTCCGAGGAGCGTTTTGCCTTCGTCGGAGTATTCGACGCGGATGCCGAAGCGCGCGCCATCGCCGACGTGCTCGCGAACCTGATCGCCCAAATGCGCGACGCACATCACGGCGCGCTGATAGTTGTACTTTACAAGCAATTCGAGCTGCCACTCGACGAAAGGACGCCCCGCGACCTCGAGCAGAACCTTCGGCACGGTGAGCGTCTTGGGACGCATCCGGGTCGCGAGCCCGCCGGCGAGAACGACTGCTTGTCGTGACATGGCGCGCGTCAGTTCTACCACGCTCGCCCGTCGCTCCTTGACAGGGAAACCAGCCGCGTATACCTACGCGACGCTTCGTCTCGGGCGAGTAGCTCAATTGGTAGAGCAGCGGACTCTTAATCCGTTGGCTCCGGGTTCAAGTCCCGGCTCGCCCACTCTTCGCAGCACCATCCTGGCACTTCGCGCAGAAGTACGTCGATCGGTTCGCCTGCCGGATCACGCTGATCGCGGTGCGGCATCGCGAGCACGCACGGCCAGCGCGTTCGTAGACGTGGTGGCGCGCGCCGAGGAGGCCGCGCGTCACGCGTGGACCGCGGCGCGCGACGTTCATGCGTAGGAGCGCGCGTGCGCGCCGGACGAGCCCGAGGATCGCGGCGTCGTCGAGATCGCGAACCCGCGCGCGCGGATGGACGCGCTCGATGAAGAGCACCTCCGATTTGTAGACGTTGCCGATGCCACTGGCGATGCGCTGGAGCATGAGCGCTTCGCCGATTTTCGCAATCGGGGTTCGCGCGAAAACGCGCGAGCGCATCGCGTTCGTCGAAGTCTTCCGCGAGGAGATCGGGACCGAGCGATGCGATCTCCGGCACGCGCTCGGCTGCGCCCTTTCGCAAGAGACGAAGCACGGGGATCTTCCAACCCATCACGGCGACGTCGTCGAATTCGATCCACAGCTGCGGCATGCGGCGCGGTGCGGGTTTCGGCGCGACGATGCGAACGCGACCGAGCATGCGCAAGTGGATGTGGAGCGTGCGGCCGTCGTCGAACGCGACGAGCAGATTTTTTCCGCGCGCCGTCGCGCTCTCGACTCTCGCGCCGATGACCGTGCGCGCCACGTGATCCATGACGGTGTGCGCGGAGAAGGCGCGGACGGTCTTGCCAACGATCGCGCGCGTGAGCGCGTTCGCGAGCTTGTGAATCGAGTCGCCTTCGGGCACGAATCACTTCTCGACGGTGAGCGCCTTGCCGTCGACGTCTTTCATCTCGATGCCGAGCCACGCGGCGATCGTCGGCGCGACGTCGATGACGTGCGCGTCCTTGATCGTGCCGTGCGGAACGTTTTTTCCGTAGAACATCATCGACGCACGCATCTCGGGGCGACGCGGGTCGTAGCCGTGCGTCGCCGGGTACGCGGGGTGCGCGCCGACGTACGTGCCGCCGCACGAGTGGCCGAATTGAAAACCAAGCGACGCTTCGATGGCGAGCGCCGCGCGCGGATCGCCGCCCGCTTCGCGGATGTCGTCGGGCGAGTACACGCGCGCGATGCCGCTCTCGGGATCGGACGCCTTCGCCGTGAAGAGCGCGCGCACCGCGTCTCGCGTGTCTTGTCCTTCGCCTTCGTGCACGTAGACGTACGCTTGTCCGCCGCTCGACAGCATCGCGGCTTTCCACGAGGTGGTCTTTCCGCGCGCGTCGAGCGCGAGGAGCCCCGCATCGCGGAGGAGCACGCACGGCTCGACGAGCTTCGGCGCATCGACGAAGCCGTGATCCGAGAGGACGATCACGTTCGTGTCTTCGGAGAGCCCGGCGCGATCGAGCGATGCGAGGACGCGACCCACCTGCTGATCGTCTTTCTCGATCGCCTCGATCGCTTCCTTGCTCCACACGCCGTGATCGTGCTGCATCGAGTCGACCTCGATGAGGTGCACGAGCGTGAGCGTCGGCTTGTGGTGCTCGATGACGTACGTCGCGATGTCGCCGATGGACGTGTCGTCGACCTCGGGCGGGCGAAACCGCTGCCAGAAATCGGGCGCGTCGCGCGCGACGCTCTCGAGCAAGTCGGGCGTCGAGAGCGCGCGCACGAGCTTCTGATCATTTTCGTTCTTCGCGCGCCAATATTCCGGAACGCGCCACGACACGCGCGACGCCGTGGTGACGGGCCACCACACGATCGCCGACGTGTATCCCGCGCGCTCGACGAGTCGCCAAATCGGATCGCGCGCGACGTCTTCCGCGTACCAGCGCCACCCGCCCCAATCGCGATCGATCGGATCGAACGTGCGATTCGTGACGATGCCGTGCTTGCTCGGGATTGACGCCCGTCACCATGCTCGTGTGCGCGGGGTACGTGACCGTCGGAAACACGGAGACGCTCCCGTCCATCGACGCAGCGCCTTGCGCGACGAGGCGGCGAAGCGTCGGCACGCGAAGACCATGTGCGTCGGGATGGACGGACGCGTCGAGCATGAGGCCGTCGATCGAGATGACGACGACGTGACGCACCGGTCCCGTGGGTTGCGGATGCGCCGGCTGCGCGACGGGCGTGCGCGCGGGCGTGGTGCACGCGCTCACGATCACGAAGCCGGCGAGAGCGATCAACCACCGGGCGCGCATGAGCGCATCTTACGTCACTTCAACGGCGGCGGCGGCGCGCGAAGGCGGCGAGCGCGAGCGCAAAGCCCGCGAAGCCCATCTCCGTGCGCGAAGGCGCCGTGTTGCAGCTGCATCCCGAGCTCGTGACGACGGTGTCCGTCACGTCGGCCCACACGACCGCTTCGGCGACGCGACCGCCCGCGTTTCGCACGCGCACCTTGAACGGATATTTTCCGGGGGTGTTCGCGGAGACGGAGTGCGTTGCTATCGCAGCGTAAGGCGTGTCCCATGTTCCGTCGTAGCCATCGTCCCACTTCGCTTGGAGCGCGCCGTCGTTTCCGTCGTTCGATTTCGCGTCGAGCGTCAGCGTGATGCCCGCTTGCGTGTTCGCGCTCGTGACGTTGATCTTCACCGAAGGCTCCACGCCCGCGTTCGCGACGCCGAGCGCGCCCGCCGCGCTCAATCGTCCGAATCCATAATCGCCGTTCGGAACCGCGCCCGTGTCCGAGTCGACGATCGCGCCGGTGCGAATCGCGTCGCGCGCGGCGTCGCCGTGCAAACCCGTTTGCGCGAGGAGCGCCGCGACGCCCGTCGCGTGCGGAGACGCGCCCGACGTTCCACCGAACACCGAATACGATCCGTACGGATATTTCAGCGACGGCATCCACTCGTTCGCGACCCACGGATTGTCGGGCGCGGTGATGTCGGGCTTCATGATGCCGTCGATGCGCGGGCCGCGCGGCGAGTACGCGCGAATCTGTCCTTGCGTCTCGGTGTAGTTCGGCGCGACGTCGTACTCGGGATAGAAATGCAAATCGTACCAAGGCTCGGCGGGCGTCGAGACGTGATCGGGCGCCGCGTTCACCGCGATGCAATGATCCGCCGTCGCAGGCGCGCCGATCGTGCCCGCGTTCGTCGCGATCGCTTCGTCCCACGCAGCACCGACGGCCCAGCTCGATTTGTCGTCGGCGACGAAGCCATCGACCGTGATCGCAGTCGACGCGTTGCCCGTCACGCTGACGCTCCACGTGCCCGTCGGGAACGGCGGTTGGTTCGTGTCGACGTAGAGGATCACGTCGTACATCCACGTGCCGCGCGTCGTCTGCTGCGTCGTCACGTAATAGGAGTCGCCCGTCGAGAGCGTGCCCATGAGAAATTGCATCATGTTGGCGCTCTCGCCGGTCGGACCGGAGAGCATCACCGCTTCGGGCTCGGCGCCGCGAATGTCCATCGAGAGCTCGACGTACGAGAGCGGACCTTGTCCGGCTTTGTCTTTCGCCGGAAGGGTCCAATGCATCGCCTGTTGCGCGCCCGGCGCGAGGTCGACGTGCGCGTGCTTGAGCGCGGAGCCTTGATCGCCCGTCGGGCACGTGGCGGTGAAGGCTCCTTTGTTCACCGCGGTGTCGATCATCGTGGAGAGCGCGTCGGTTCCATCGACGGGAACGCTCGTCCACACGGCGAGCTCGAAGAGACCGACGTCGGGCTTGTCTTGAAGCGCCCACGTGAGCCCTTTCACCGGCAGTCCCTGCTGCGTTTGCTCCACGTCCCACGCGACTTCCACGTCCGCGTTCGGCGCGATGCCGACCCATCTGCGCCCGACGAGCGGAACGTCGCCAACCAAAATCGTGTTCACGCCCGTCGCGTGGAACGCATCGGGAAATCCTTCGAGCCCGCCGCTCGAGTAATCGATCTTCGACGCGGAGAGATCGACGCCGCGCACGTACGTGTGGTTCGCCGTGTACGGCGGGTAATCGAGGTTGACGTAGATCTTTCGGAACTTCGACGTGCCGAGCCGAACGACGCGCTCGCCGACGTCGAGCGTGCCGTTCTTGTTCACGTCGTCGGGCACGAAGAGCGGCTCGCCGAACGCGGGCGTCGTGTCGTCGAACCCGTTCGATGCGCCGAAATCGCGCGCGCCATTTCCGTTCGAGTCGATGAAGAGAAAATCCACGGACGGATCGAACGCGTCGCTCGCGCGCGCGCCCGTGTCTTTGCCGTAGTAGTCGACTTGCTTGGCTTCGATGAGCTCGGCGACTTCGCTCGCGTCGCCCGTTCCGTTTTGATCGAGATCGATCGCGTCCTTGCCCGGCGTGAAGACTCCATCGCCGTCCTGATCGATCCAATCGAAGTAACCAGCGTCGCCTTTGAAGAACGCGGGCTGGAACGGATCGACGAGCGAGTCGATGTCGGCGATGAGCGTTCCGTCGCCGTCGAGCTCGTCGAGATCCGCGCGCGCGCCGCGCGCATCGGCGAGGCGCATGAGCGTGGCGGATTGATCGAGCGGGAGCGGACCGCGCGCGCTCGCGAGCGTGACGCGTTTCACTTCGCTCATCTTCGCGAGCGCAGCGAGGCTCTGCGGCGTGACGTCGGCGGGAACGAACCTGTCGTACGCGAGCGCTTTTCCTTCCGCGAACGCGAGCTTCACGCCCGAACGCGCGAGCATGGACGAAATCGCCGGCGTCGCGGGCGACGCGAGCTCGATGAGCACGGTCGTTTTTCCAGGGACGGGCGCGCTCCGCACGAAGGGACCGGTGAGCCCGGTGTCGAGCGCGCGCACGATGTTCGGATCGATCACCGCCGCGCGCGTCTGCGCGAGCGAAGGCGCAGCCGCCGTGACGAGCGCCGCGCATCCAAGAAAGAAGCTCTTCTTCATCATCGGATTCTCCGCCAAGCAAAAAGGACGCCTATCTCCAAATGCCCTTTTTTACGGTGTGCTAGCCTCCGGGCGTGCATTTTCGAATCAAAGGTGCCCTTGGCGTGATGGTCGTCGTCGCGATTTCGTTCGCGACGCGCGGGGAAAAATCGGACGCGCGCGCACAGCTCGCCGTGAGCACGGGTTGCCCGCCGGGCTTCATGCGCGTTCCGTCGGGCACGTTCATGATGGGCTCGCCCGCGACCGAAGGCGAGCCCGACGAGCACCCCGCGCACTCGCTCACGGTCACGGGCTTCTGCATGGAGCGACTCGAAGTCACCGAAGCCGAGTACGACGCGTGCGTCTCCGCGGGAACGTGCACCGCGCCCGGCAGCGACGCGATGTGCAACTCGCAGAACGCGGCGCGCGGCGGTCATCCAGTCAACTGCGTCGATTGGAATCAGGCGATGACGTATTGCAATTACATCGGCGCGCGTCTCCCGACGGAGCCCGAGTGGGAGTACGCCGCGCGCGGAACCGACGGACGAAGATATCCGTGGGGCAATCAACCGCCGAATGCGCGCTTGCTCAACGCGTGCGGCGACGAGTGCGTCGCATACGCGACGACTGTGCACAACGAAACGAAGAAGGCGATGTACCCGGGCAACGATGGCTACGCGGAGACCGCGCCCGTCGGCTCGTATCCGCGCGGCGCGTCGCCTTTCGGAATCCTCGACATGGCAGGCAACGTCTACGAGTGGACGTCGAGCCCGTATTGCAATTATCCACAACACGCATGTGCGACGCCGTATCGCATGTATCGCGGCGGCGGTTGGTACACGGAGAAGACCGCGACGGCCGCGACGCGCAATGGACACTTGACGACGGAGAAGAGCGTCGTCGTCGGAATCCGCTGCGCGAAATGAAACCGGTTACGACGTTTGCCGCATTCGCGATCGTCCTCGCGTGTGGGCCCGAGGCGAAGGCTCCGCCCGTCGTGGCGGTTCCCGTTCCCGACGGGCACGTTCGCTTCATCGCGGGCGGCGACTCGCGCGACGATGCAGCGCACGTTCTCCCGTGGGCGTTTCGCGAAGCGAAGGCGCGCGGCGCGAGCGCGTTTCTCTTTCTCGGCGACATGGAGCTCACGCCGCAGTTCGACGCGCACTTCCGCGCGGAGCTCGACAACCTCGGCGGCGTCCCGTTCTATCCCGCGCTCGGCAACCACGAAGTGAAGCTCCTCGGCGCGCTCGGCATCGGCGAGAACGGCGCAAAGAAAAAATTCCGCGAGAACTTCCTCGGCACGAAGTACACGCCAATTCGCAGCCTGCTCGACGACAAAGTCGTCTACTCGGCGAACCTCCCCGGCCACGTCCACTTCATCGCGCTCGACAACGTCAGCCAAGCCGGCTTCGGAAAAGATCAGCTCGAGTGGCTCGAGAAAGATCTCGACGACGCGCGCGGCAATCCCGAAGTGCGCCACATCTTCGTCGGCATGCACAAACCGCTCGCGCACAACGGCGTGTCGTCGCACGGCATGGACGAAGACGGCGCGCAGGGCGAGGCGGACTCCGACGCCGCGCTCGCGATGTTCCAACACGCGCGCGTCGAGCTGATCCTCTCGAGCCACGTGCATCAATTCATCCGCGTGAACCAAGGCGGCATCCGCGGGTACATCACGGGTGGCTTGGGCGCGCCGCTCAATCACGCTGGGCCCGAGCATGCGTTTCATCACTTCTTGGTGATCGACGTCGCGGGCGATCGCGTCGACGTGGACGTCGTGCGTTTCGACGGGAAGCAGTCGATGGAGGCGGACAACGTGTCGGGGTCGGATCCGGGGGATTGATTCGCATCGAATTCCGACTCCGACTCCGTCCCCGACTCCGACCCCGACTCCGACTCCGTTCGGGGTGGCGAAGAACGCATCGATTGACGACATCCCAAGTCCGCCTCCGGCGGACTCGTGCTTGACGTAAAGCGGCCACGAGAACTTGTTCATCGCGATCTTCACGGACGCCAGCGTCAGGAACATTCCCACGACGCGTCTTGATTTCCATCGACGTGTGGTGGAAATGGCAGACACACGGAGTTCTATCGGCGCGCGTCCGCGTGGACGTGCATCGATGAAACTCCGGCCGAGAGGCTTGCGGGTTCGAGCCCCGCCGCGTCGACCGGGTGAAGCAGCCTTGGTATTCGGTTCGATGTGTCTTCCTGCTTCCGTCGGCCGCCTACGAGGAGCGCGTGACGCTTTGGCGCGCTTCTTCGTTCGATGAAGCCATCCGCCTCGCGGAAGCGGAGGCAAACGATTATGGACCGTCGGGCCCGGCGCCGAGGTCTTCTCACTGATTCGTCAGAGCGATCTCGAGCCCGGCGAATACCTCGATCGCTTTTTCGTTACGGGAAGCGAGAACGAAAGCGATGTCGACGAGAATGCGTAAGACGACATGAAGCTCACATTCGTCGACCTGGATGCTGACGTCGTCGAAGCCTTGAAGAAGGCGTTCGCGCGCTTTCCCGCAGTGAGCGTCCTCTCGGGCGATCTCGTGTCACTCGCAGAGAACACGGTCGTTTCGCCCGCGAACGCCGATGGTTTGATGGACGGAGGGATCGATGCCGCTTACGCAGCGGCGATTCCGAAAGTGCAGGAGCTCGTGCGCGACGCGATGCGCGCAGTGTTGCGTGTTGCGGCGTCGCATCCCGAGAACGTGCGATCCATCTACTGTCCCGGACTCTGTACCGGCGTCGGAGGAGTGCGTCCGGAAGAAGCCGCCGCCGCCATGGCGAGTGCGTACGCGGATTGGCAAGTTGCGTCACGGTAATCGAGCGGCGATCACTGCGCGCGTTACTTCATTCGCGCGAACGCGACGAACGCGGCGGACACGGCGACGCACGCCGCGAGCAGCACGGAGAAGCCGAAGAAGATCGGCGTCACCGGGCCGCGTGCGAGCGCGAGCACGACGAGCATTGCGCTCGCGACGAGCGGGCTGATGCGCCGCGCGCTCGCCGAATCGTGTGGCGCGTGCATCGCCCAACTACCGAGCGCGCCGATGAACGTGCCCGTCGCGATGATGCAAAGCAGGTCGACGAGCAGCACTTCTGGCGGCGCATTCCTCACGACCATGATGCGCGGTTGGCTGTCGCACGGAAACGTCGCGCAATCACCACCACCCGAGGTCGTTATCGTCGTGGACATCATTTCGAGCGCGAGCATCGCCGCGTGAACGCAGCTGACGACGATGACTCCCCACGCGATCGCCGCAGCGAGCCGAACGCGCGCAGGGCTCGCAATGATGACGATCTCCTGCCCGCGATACGCGCCGCCGACGACGTGCGTCTGCGACCACGGCGCGCGCTCGCCCGGCTTGCTCCACGTCAGCGCCGCGCCGAGCACCGCGCCGATGGCGGCACAAACCAACGCGTTCGTCGGGGTCACACCGTCACGTTAACGCGTGTCGCGTGGGCGGTCACTCGAGTACGTCACTGGTGCGCGTAAATGCTTTCTAGCACGCCGCCGTCAGCATTCTCGTAAAGGCGAAGCTCACTCGGAGTCGCCGTGTACGTTCCGCTTCCAACGGTCGTGACGGTCGGGCAACTCTCGCTCGCATTGTAGTTCGTGCCATTCGTCGTGAGCGTCTCGGACCCACGTGACGTCACGTTGGACAGGTCGAGCACGAACTCGAAGTCCGTTCCCTGAAGCGCGACGGTGACACGCGCGCCAAATGCGAGCGTCCCACTGATACTTCCATAATCGTTGATCGTTTCGAGATAGTACGTTCCGTTCGCGATCGAGCCGCCTTGTGGTGTTGGTGGAGTCACGGTCGTCTGTGTGATGTCAACGGTGAATGGAGAGCTGTTGACGACCGTGTTGCAGCCACCATCGAAGGGCTTCGGATTGCCGTCGGAGGTCGAAGCATCGGCATCCTTCGGTGCGTCCACATTCGCATCGACAACCAGCGCGTCGTTGCTGGCACTGTCCGATACGCCGCCATCCACCAAAGCGACCGAACCTCCACAACCGGCGAGCAAGATGCTCGCGACAAGCGCGCGCCGAGACGTCTTCATGATCATCACCTCAGTTGCCGGCAAATGTCTTATTGGCCATTGCAGACAACGCCGCCTGCGTAGTTCGCTTGCGCCTCTTGACATGCTGAACCGGAAAAACAGAACCCGTGCTTGTCCGCAATGGGTTGACCGTCCGTCGAAGTCTGGAATGCAAGGCACGTGGTGCCAGCCTCACATCCAATCCAACCCCCATCCGCGCCGTTATTGTCGCAACCAGCTAGCGTAGGTACGCAAAGACCCCACGGATGATCGGGTGAACGCCCGGTGCATGTTTCGTTGGTGTTGCAGCTCCCGCAATTGCCGCCGCAAATGCGAAAATTGACGAAGGTCGGGCAGGTCGTTGGGGAGGGAAGCGGTGCGCCACTCCATGGCTTCCAATCCGCGTAACGTACCTGGGGCGCGCCGCCGTTGTTGGCAAAGAGCTCGCCGACTTCGAACGGGAATGGATCCCACGCGTTCGGTGCGGCAGGCTCCGCAACGACGTACAGTTGACCATCGGTGGCAATGCCCTGCGGAACGCTCGTGGTCGCCGAGATGCACAAACCAGGCTGGCTGGGTGTGTTCGGCCCGGACAAGCAATTCTCGCAAGCGCTATGAGCGCCTTGCGCGGTAGGAGGAAAACATCCTTGGTTGCCGTTGCAGATGACATACGCGTCGTCAGCGGCGATGCACGCATCGAGTGAGCCGCCATCTCCACTACTGCCATCGACGCTAGCGTCACCGTCGGTGGTGATACCACCGCAGGCCCAAAGTACGACGCAACCTAGCGTCGCAACTCGCGCGCGCAAGATATTTGCCATTCGCATCGTCCGTCACCGATGAGATGAAGATGGGCTATTTCGGTCGACGGTGCCAGCAGATTGCGTCGATGGATCAATGCAAGAGCGCATGTGCACACGATCTCGTGACGAGGTTTGTTTCCGCATGGCGGGAGCACAATTGCGCAGACGAACCTGGACTTATCGTCTGCAAGCCGAGAAATAGCGCGAATGCTTCGTTGCCGAGGCCGGTGAGTGTCGTACCACCGAACTCGATCGGATCGACATGCTGCAGATCTGGCCCGTCGAAGAACACGGCCTCTGCGGCATCTGGAAATACATTGATACGCTTGATGCGTACGATGACCTCGCACACCGGCGGCCCCGTAAGGAGCGGTTTCTCGCCGATGTTGAACGGGTGCCCGGTCGTCAGAGGATCTGTCGTGCTCGTCGTACCGGCCTCGTACCGTGGATGGAAGTTGCACCGGAAGTTATGGAGCTTGGTCGTGTCGCCGTTCAGCGGTTCAAGCACCGCGTTGCTCAAGTCCGTTGGACCGGTTGGCGTCATTCCTGAATAGGTCGAAGCGGCTGACGTGGTGATCCCCGCAATCGCCGCCGCTGGAAATCCGCAGAACGCACTGTCATGCCAGCTCGGTGGATCGATCGTGGTCGGATCGCCGAGATCCTCCTCCGGCGGGAACGTGCCTGGATTCGTCATGTCGACGGTGTCCGAGGACGCACACAACGTGAAGCAACTCGACGGTCTTTGCTTGCTCGTGTCCGAGCATACGGTGCTCGCTCCACCTGCAAACAGAGCTGGAATGGGTTGCGCCTGTCCGCCTTTGAACGATCCCCGCTTTCCTTCGAGCGCACTGAGCTTCACGTCGTCTGGAACCGTCTTGTTCAAAACGCCGAAAAATTGGCCGCCCGCAATACCCGATACCTCGGACACGTTGTACGTGTTTTGGGTTGGCTCGACGGCAAAAATGCCATCGTCAAGAGCATAGTTATACGTGTAATTGACGAGGATTTGAAAGGTCGTGGGAATTGGGGGAAGCGGCGGCAACAAAGGCTCGAAGCCGTCGATCTGAGCGCTGACGACGAACCCACCATTGGGTGCGTAGGACACGAACGACGCCAGGCCGCCGGAGATGTCATAACCGGCAATCCCGATGTCGCCGTGTAGTGGGATGTCCGTGATCGATGACAAAGCATCGGTAATGGACTGTTCAAAGGAACACACCCCACGCCGCATGACGCTGAGGCCTTTGATGGTTCCGCCAAACGATCCAGCCGGCCCGACGAAGGGCGTTGATGCCGAGCCGGTAAACATCGCTTGCGTCATGAGCCAATCAGTTTGGGGCGACGTAGAAGCATTTGGATAAGGAAAGCTGATTGCATTGGGAAGCATCACGCCTTTCGGTTCGAGCGTCGTGTCCGTTATCGGCCACGTGTCACCTGGCGCAAACGTCTGCGCGGCCCATTCCAAGAACCGGCCCGGATCGGTGTGGTTGATTGTTGGATCGGGCCCAACGATCGATTCCAACGTGTGGCGATATTCGATCGGGTCGCGCGTCAGAACGAGCACCTCCTCTTGCGAGCTATTCACGGTCGGATCGGAATTGAAAGTCGAGAACGAGTCGGAGTACCGAACGACGACACGACTCGATGAAAGCGCGATCTCTTGCGCTGGCCCGAGTGCGTTGTCGCTCGAGAAGAACGACTGCGCAAAGCCGGTGGCTGAATCGAACGCGGGAGTCCCGTTGGAGAGCACCTCCAGGTTTCCCGTCGGTGGCGAGTTGCAAGTCGCATTGCAGAAGGTCGCCGCAGCGACCATGACTCCGCCGATGCGAACGGCTGCGACAAGTCTTTCTCTCTCCACGCGTATGCGTTTCATGGGGCTCCTCGTTTCGTGAACGCACGTCCGTCCACGATTCAGGTTCATCACCGTTCGAGATGCTTGAGGAGCGCAAAAATATTTTCCGCACGCTCGTTCAGGTGAGTGCATCGGAGACGCAACTTCGGTCTGCGCGCACCGATGAGTGGATGTGAACGTCCTCGTTTTGCGTGGAGCGCACGAACGCAGCTGGATTGCAAAGGCGCTGCGACAGATCGGCGCACACGTGACGGAAGCGCATCGGTTGGACGACGTTCCTTCGAGCATTCGCGCCGATGTGATTGTCACGACTGTGCCTTTGAGCGAGCACGCGCGTGTGGAGCTAGGCGTTCCGAGTGCGCGGGTTATCGCGCTGTCACCGAGCGATCATCACCGCTCGTCCCACATCGTCTCCCTCATTTCGAGGCTCTGTCTTGCACCGCGCGTGGATTCTCTGTCCAATCGCGTCGTGAGGCGAGAGGGGCCCAGCACGCATCCATTGCGAATGCTCATCGTCGATGACGACTCAGGCTTTCGCTCGTCGCTCGTTCGCATCATTCGAAGCGTGGGGCGACTTGCCGAGCTCGACGTGGTGATTGCGGAAGCGGCGGACCTCGTGGGTGCCGTTGCGCGCTTGGAGCACGGCGGGCTCGACGTACTCATCGTCGATGTGCGACTCGGCAGCTCGTCGGACCGAAGCGGGTTGCTCTTTCTCGAGTATGCACGCACACCCGACGCGCGCGGACGCGCGTTTGATGGACCTGCATTTGTACTGACCGCTCTCGACGATTACGACGCGGAGGCGCGCGCCGATGCCCTCAACGCGCGGTACGTGCCGAAAGAGAATTTGAACGTCGATGACTTCGCATCGCGCGTGCTGAGTCTACCCCCGCAACGACATCGGAGTGGCACGCGGCTGAAGAGCGTTTCGGAGGGCGAGGTCGCGGAATTCCTTGCGGAGGCGACAACGGGTTTGCACGCGGCCGTCACGCATGCACGGAAGCTCGCGGTTCGTCATATGGTCGATGCGTGCGCGGGGAATCGAACCGCTGCAGCACGCAAGCTCCGAATCTCACGACAACAGGTCCAGTCAATCTTGGCTCAAAACGAACAGGACGCAGACCTCGCCCGCAAACCGAAGTGACGAACTGCCTCAAGCGCTCACTCACGGCAATCGAATGATCTCCGAAGGAAGCGGCGTGCTCGGGTCCTCGAGCTCGAAATAGCGAACGCGCTCTTCGTCGAAATCCAAAATCGCACAACACGGCGTCGCATCTCCGGCCAGCGTGCCGGGGTTCACGAACACGAGCGACGCGTCTCCCTCGAGCCTCAGCGCTCTCGCGTGAAACCGCCGCACCATGCGCTCGTGCGTGTGACCGCCGACGACGAGCGCATGGCGATTCGCGACGAGCAGCGCGGCGAGGTCGTCGTTCGTTTCGAGCGCGTAGCCGTCGGTGTCCGCGTGCACGCGGACCATGTCGTTCTCGCCGACGCCGTGACACAAGAGGAGCGCGCCGAGCTTCGTCTCGATCTCGCGCGTCGCATCGAGCGCTTCGAGGAATGCGAGCGTCGCGGGCTCGACCCCATCGCGCGTGTGCGCATTCTTGAGCGAGCGCATCGTGTCCTCGACGAGCCAGCGATCGTGATTGCCGCGCACGCCGAGCGCGCCGCTCGCGCGGAGTAGCGCGCAGCACCGATCGAGATCGCCCGTCCCGTCGGCGATGTCGCCGACGAACAAGACAGCGTCGGTTTTCTCTTTGCGAAAAATCTCGAGCGCCGCGGCGAGTCGCTCGTCCTCCGCGTGAATGTCTCCGATGAGCCCGAACCTCATCAAACCGCGTCGCTCCCGCTCGCCATCTCGAAGTCGTCGCAGCACACGACGGGCACGCGCAAGATGCGATCCTCGGCGGGCGTGCGCCACGTCTGCGAGGTCATGCCGACGAGACGCGTGAGCATCTTCACGGGCGAGTCGTTGAAGCGGAAGTTCTTCACGGCGCGCGTCGGCTTTCCGTCTTCGATCAAGAAGACGCCATCGCGCGTGAGGCCCGTGATGAGGATCTGTTTTGGATCGAGCCAACGCGTGTACCAAAATCGCGTGACGAGGAGGCCGCGCTTCACGCCGGCCATCAGCGCAGCGGCGGACGGCGCCGCAGGCTGCGTCGAGGAGAGGTGCCACGCATCGTGCGATCCAGTCGGCGGTCGCCCTGATTTCTGGGCCCAAAAGCGTGTATAATGCAGGCTCTTCGTCGCGCCCGATTCGATCCATGTCGTCGGTGCGAGTGGCACGCCGTCGTCGTCGAAGGGCGCGCCGGGCGTCGCAGGGTCGAGCGGATCGGAGCGCAAGACGACGCGCGGATCCCAAATCGGATCGCCGACGCGATGCGAAGAAAAAAACGAGCGGCCTTGGTCCGCTGCGCGCGCGTCGAGCGCCTCGATGAGAAACGCGAGCAAGTCGGCGACGGCCACCGGCTCGAGGACGACGGTGTAGTGGCCCGGATCGATCTTCACCGCGCCGCGCGATCGCTCCGCGCGATCGGCGGCTTGCCTCGCGAGCTCCGCGCCGTCGATGTCCGATGCGCGCGTCGCTTGCGTGCCCGCCCAACCCGAGCCCGCTCCATCCGGCGTGCGCGCGGTCGTCGTCATTTGCGACCACGTCGTCTGGTGCTCGGCGCGAAGACCCGTGCTCGCCGCGAGCGTCGTCTTCGTGCCGTGCGATTGCACGTACCCCGCGATGACGAGCGACTTCGCATCGGCGTGCGCGATGGCCGCGCGCGCCGCCGCCGCGCGCGCCGCGGGATTCAGCGTCGCGGACGCCTCGTCCCAAGCGCGTGCATTCTGCACGTATCGCGTGGGGCCGATCGGCGGCAAATGCTCCGGGTCCTCCGGCGCGGCGCGCGCGAGCGACGCGACGCGTTCCACCAAAGCGCGCAATGCGTCTTCGCTCGTTTGGTTCGTGGTCGCGCTCGCGTGGCGCTTTCCGAACGCGAGCCCGAGCGTGACGTCCACCGAGCTCGCCTCGCCCGCCGTCGTGATCTCGCTCGCCGCGAAACGAACCTGCCCGATCGCATGCTCGCGCACGTTCACCGTCGCTTCGGCGCCGAGCTTTGCGGCGAGCGCGAGCAGTCGATCGCCGATTTCGAATCCGCGCGCGCTCACGGCTTCGTCACCTTGGTGCTGAGCACGTTGATGTTCTTGAATCGCGCGGGCGGACAACCGTGGCTCACCGCGTTCGATTGCGGCGGCTCGCCTTTTCCGTCGACGAGCGATCCGTGGAGCGAAACATGCCGCTCGCCGCCGACCATGTCGCACGCGTGCCAGAAGTCGACGGTGTTCGATTGATACGCGACGTCGCGCAGCGCGCCCGCGATCTTCCCATTCTTGATCGCGTGAAACGTCTGACCACCGAACTGGAAGTTATAGCGCTGATGATCGATCGACCATGATCCATCGCCGCTGATGAGCACGCCGTCGTCGGTCGCGGCGATCATGTCCTCGATCGACACGTCGCGCGTCGTGCTCGTTTCAGGCGGCAAAAGCGACACGTTCGGCATGCGTTGAAATGGAATCGACGACCAATCTTCTGCGTACGAGCACCCGCGCGAGCGCTTCTCGCCGATCCACGCGGCTTGATCGCGCGTCGTCTGGAACGCGGCGAGCTTTCCTTTTTCGACGAGGTTCCACTTCTGCGTTTTTTCGCCGTCGTCGTCGTAGCCGCACGTCGCGAGCCCGCCGGGCGTCGTCTTGTCGGCGTAGAACGTGACGTTCTCGCCGCCGTATTCGAGCTTTCCGATTTTGTCCGGCGTCGCGAAGCTCGTGCCTGCGAAGTTCGCTTCGTAACCGAGCGCGCGATCGAGCTCGGTCGAGTGGCCGATCGATTCGTGGATGACGAGCCACAGGTTGCTCGGCGCGAGGATCACGTCGCACTTCTTGGGCGTGACGCTCTCGGCGGCGAGCTTCTCCGCTGCGTCCTCCGCGATTTTTCGCGCGTCGCGTTTCAAAGACGATCGCGCGACGTGCTCCCAGCCCGCTTGCATCGGCGGGAGCTCGTGCGCGCGCGAGACGAAGTCGCCCGCATCGTCCGTCGCGGTGATGGAGTAGCCCGCGGACACGCGCACGATGCGTTGCTCGATCAGCGCGCCTTCGGTCGACGCGAACGTCTTGTGCTCGTCTTGCGCGCGCGCGTTTCCATCCATGTATTTTGCACGTTTCACTTCGCGCGCCGCGTTCCACACGTCGCGAAGCAGCGCGGCTTTCTCCGCGACGGGAACGTCGAACGGATCGGTCTCGAACGCCGTCGCCCACTTGTCGCGATGAATCGCGACGGGCGCGAGCACGATGGGGCGCTTGCGCGGCCCGAGATCCGCGCGCGCGATCGCCACTGCGCGCTCCGCGGCGCGCGCCGCGCTCGCTTCGTCGACGTCGGCCGTCGCGGCGAATCCCCACGACTGCGTGCCTTCCACGACGAGCACGCGCACGCCGATTCCGTACGACTCGTCGTCGTGCACGTCGACGACGTGATCCTCGCGCGTCGAGACGCCTTGATCGCGCCGCCTCACGACGCGCGCATCCGCATACGCCGCGCCCGCGCGCTTCGCCGCGTCGAGCGCGCTCCCGAGCACGTCTTCGATGCGCACGACGCGCGGCACGCGCGCGGGCGGAGGCGAGCACGCGAGCGGCAATGCGCCCGTCAGCACGAGAAACTCTCTGCGCTTCACTGCGCCCTCTTGGCTTTGGGCTTTGGGCTTTGGGCTTTGGCAAGAAGCAGAAGCGTGATCGCTCTTCTCCTAAAGCCTAAAGCCCAAAGCCTAAAGCCCTCTCCGCGTGCTAAACTCGCAACGCAATGTCGACGATGTCCTTCCACGACTACATGCGCCAATACCACGAAGACCACCTGCATCCGGTCAACAAGGCATGCCACATGATCGGCATTCCGATGATCGTCGCGTCGCTGCCGGTCATTCCCATCGCGCCGCCTGTCGGGCTCGGCATGTTCAGCACGGGCTGGGCCTTTCAATTCGTCGGCCACGTGTTCGAAGGCAAAAAGCCGTCGTTCACGCGCGACCTGCGATACCTCGCGATCGGCCCCGTGTGGATCACCGTCGAGTGGATCGAATTCTTGACGAAGAAGCGCATCTACCAAGTGCGCGAGCACGCGCGCCACGTCTCGAAAAAGACGAACGGCACGCACGCGCCGCAGCCCGCGTAGTGAGGGGGGAAGTCGCCCGCGCGTTTTTGCGGCTCGGGCTGACCGCATTCGGCGGACCCGCCGCGCACATCGCGATCATGGAGGACGAATTCGTTCGTCGCCGAAAATGGCTGACGCACGAGCGGTTTCTCGAATTGCTCGCAGCGTCGAATCTCATCCCGGGTCCGAGCTCGACGGAGATGGCGATCTACATCGGGTACGAGCGCGCCGGCTTCCTCGGGCTCGTGCTCGGTGGTGTGTGCTTCATCGCGCCTGCCGCGTTGATCGTGCTCGCGCTCGCATGGGCGTACGCGCGATTCGGATCGCTGCCGCAGATGGCGGGTGTGCTCTACGGCGTGAAGCCCATCGTGATCGGCGTGATCGCGCAAGCGCTCGCGGGCCTCGCGCCGAAAGCGGTGAAGGGTTCGTGGTGGCTCGGTGCGGTCGCTTTGGGTGCGGCGATCGCATCCGCGCTCGGCGTGACGCCGCTTTGGATTTTGCTCGCGTCCGGCGCGGCGACCACCGTCGCGCGTGGCGCGAAGGATCCGAACGCATCGCGCGCGGTGATCGTCGCGCCCACGATCGCGACGACCGCCGCGCACGCGAGCTTGCTCGGACTGTTCCTCGCGTTCTTGAAGATCGGCGCGCTCGTGTTCGGGAGCGGCTACGTGCTGCTCGCGTTCTTGCGCGACGATTTCGTCGTGCGACTCCATTGGCTCACCGAAGCGCAGCTCCTCGACGCGGTCGCCGTCGGTCAAGTCACGCCGGGCCCCGTGTTCACGAGCGCGACGTTCATCGGTTATCTCGTGGGCGGCGTGCCGGGCGCGATCGTATCCACGATTGCGATTTTTCTTCCGGGCTTCGCGCTCGTCGCTCTGACACGACCGCTCCTCGCGCGCATCCGAAGCTCGAAGAGCGCCAGCGCGTTTCTCGACGGCGTGAGCGCGGCGTCCGTCGCACTGATGGCGGTGGTCACCGTGCAGCTCGCCGTCGCGGCCATCGTCGACGTGCCTACCGCGATCATCGCCATCGTCGGCGCGGTCGTGCTCTTCCGCTTTCGCGTCAACTCGACGTGGCTCGTCGCGGGCGGCGCGATCGCCGGCGTCGTGCTCCGACGTTTCTTCTAAAAAAGACCGATGGCGAAATTGAGCGCGCCGAAATCCTCGTACGCCTCCTGACGCGTGAGGTTGATTCCATAGTCGAGCGCAATCGGCCCCACGGGCGTTTGCACGCGAATACCGGAGCCGACGGCGGCGCGGAACGAGATTCCGTTGTTGAAGATGTACGACGCGTCCTGCCACAGATTTCCCGTGTCGAAGAAGAGCACCGTCTCGAGCGGACCCGTGATGGGAATGCGAAGCTCGACGCGCGGATTCACGAGGAGGTTGCCGCCGCGAATGGCGACCTGGCCCGGTGTGATGATCTTCTTCGTCGATCTGGTCGGCGGCGTCCTGCGGCATCATGCTGTCTTGCAGGTAGCTGCGCAGCGAGTCGATGCCGCCCATGAAGTAGAAGCGATCGGGATACGTCGTCGAGCCGCTCGCGAGCTGAACGATCGCGCCGATGCGGAGCGTCGCGGCGACGGTGATCTTTTTGTAGAACGGCAGCGGGAAATATCCCGAGAACGTCTCGCCGAGCTTGAGAAAGTGTCCCGGCGTCGGCGCGACCGTCTGCGGCAAGAGCGGCACCTGGTTGAGGTTCGAGCAGATCGTGCAAATGGTTTCGTTCGCCGGGACGCCGAGCGGCCACCAGTTCACGTGCTCGGCGTTGAGGCTGAAGAACGTTCCTTTGTGTGCGTTGAACGCGTTGTCGCGGCGGTCCCACGTCCACAAGAGTCGCTGCGAGAGCACCGCGCTCTGACCCGCGGGTGCGCGAAGCAAGCGCTGCACGTCGAGGTTGCCGCCGCTGAGCGCCACGGCTTCGGCGGGTGACTGGTTGTTGAAGACGTTGAGGTTGTTGTACTCGGCGCTCACCGTGAGCGCGAAGGCGTGTTGCTTGATCGGCCGGAAAACCGCGGTCGGAATGAACGCCGCCTTGTCGATGATGAAGTAGCGCTCGACGTCCTGCAGATACACGCCGTCGAGGTTCGCGCGGACGTCGGGCCCGAGCCCGATGTCGGGGAAGCCGAGCGAGAGCGTGACGCGATACGCGATGCGATCGCCGACGCTGAGCTTTTGGAAATTCTGGAGGATGGTCGGATCCGAAATCAGAAAATCGGGCAGGTACGAGACGCGCGCACGAATGACGGCGCTGATCGCGCTGCCGAAGAGGTTCGTGTAGCCGTACTCGAGCGAGCCGCGCGCGCCTTCACCGGTCGAGAAACCGAGCGACGGCTCGAGGTACTGCGTCGGCTTCTCCGACACGGTGATGATGACCGTCTTTCTTTTTTGCGGGACCTGCGCGTCTTGCAAGACGACGCTGACGCTCGTGAAGACGTTGAGCGTCGCGATGCGCTCTTGCGTCTTGCGCACGTCGCTCGTGCGAAACGGCTCGCCGATCTTGAGCGCGACGCGCCGGCGAATGACCGACTCGTTCGTGATCGCGTTTCCCTGAATCACGATCTGCGTGACGACGACGCGATCGCCCTCGTTCACGTCGAAGCGCGCGCGCGCCTGCGTGTTGTCGAGCGAGCGTTGGACGTCGTACTTCACGTCCGCGTAGTAGAACCCTTCCTCGCGATAACGATCGACGACGCGCCGGCGCGCCTCGTCGACCTTGAGCGTGCTGACGGGCTTGCCGAGGTCGAGCGCGGCGGAGTCTGCGAGCTCTTTTTCGCTGATCGATTTTGCACCGAAGAACGCGACGTCCGAGAGCGACGTGCGCGGCCCGAGTCGGATCGGGATGCGAAGGCGCACGGCGGGCTCGCACTCGACGCCGTGCGTGGGATCGGGCGTGCACGTGAAGCTCGCATCGAGCGGCGCGACCGGCGTGGGGAGCCCGCTGCGATCGTAATTGCACGCCTCCGGCAGCTGCTGCGTGAACGGCATTGGCACGCAGCGTCCGGGCGGCGAGTGCGGATCGCATTGGCGGCGCATGACTTGAACGGGCCCGACGAGCGCGCTCATGAAGCCCTCGTTGCGATAGAGCTCCTGCACGTGCTGAATGCCCTTGTCGTACGTCTCGGGCGAGTACGTCGCGCTCGGATCGAGATCGATCGGCGCGGAGCGCGTCCCGCCTCCACCGCCGAGATCGCGATCGATGGCGCGCGGATCGGGATCGGAGACGAAGTCCGCGCCGGGGAGATCCTCGTCGAGGAAGCTGTCGATCTCGCGTCCGATTGCCGACGCCGAGCTTGGCCCGCCCGCGTCGAGATGCGCGATGTCTTGATCGCGCACGCACGGGTACTGCCGCGCGGTGACCGCGGTGCGGCGCCCTTCGCGAACGTGGAGGACGAGGTAGCGTGACTCGTCCGTCGGTTTCCCGCGGAGCTCGCTCGTGACGATCACGTCGAGGAACGCGCGCGCGACGTAGAAGCGACGAATCTTGTCGGCGAGGTGTTGCTCGCCGGTGTCGGGATCGGACTCGAGCGCGAGCGCGCTCGTGAGGGCGTCGGCGTCGTAGTGCGCGTTGCCGTCGAAGCGCGTGAAGTAGCGCGGGCCGCTGTCGATGCGAACGCGGAGCGTGATGACGGCGCCGCTCGCGTATTGGACGAGCACGATGTCGTGCTTCACCGCGGCTTCGTACCAACCGGCCGCGCGCAATTTGTTTTCGAGCGCGAGATCGGCTTGCTGGAGCGCGGCCTCGTCGATGCGATCGCCCTCGTCGATGTCGTATTGCTTCGTGAACGGCTCGAGGTCCGCGGGCTTCGCGCCGAACGGATAAAAGATGCGGCGCGCGACCTTGCGCGGTTGTCCGACGTTCACGTCGAGGAGCACGAGCACGTGGCCCTCGGTGTCGGTTCCGCGCGTCGAGATCTCCGCTTGCGCTTGCGGGAAGCCGTGCCGCGCGAGGACGACCTCGATTCGCTTTTTGCGCGCCGCGATCTCGCTGCCGAGAATTTCGCCGCCCTCCTCGAGCTGCGACTCGTGGAGAATTTCTTCGCGGTCGACTTGCGCGCGATGGAGCTCGACGCGCAGACCGTCGATGACGCGACGTGGAATCGCGTGGACGCGGATGTGCACGCCGTCGCCTTCGCTGAAGACGTTCACCTTCGCGTTTCCCGCGAGCCCATTGGCGAGCGCTTCGAGCATCGCGGTGCGAGCAATCTCCGCGCGAAACGGATCGCCGATGTGCACCATGCGAAGCGGGCGCGGCTTGATGTCGTCCCACGGATCCTCGTCGAAGACGACCTCCGCCGCGCGCACGGGCTTTCCTTCGTACGCGCTCAGATCCGGCGCGGGCGACGGTACTTGCACGGTCGCTGCGTTGATCGGCGGTAGCTCCGGCGCGGGCAGCGGCGTGACGGACAAAGGCACGCCCGCGTGCGCGAGCACGGAGTGAATCAGGAACGCGACCAACAACGCCGCTATGATGAACGGCTTATTTGAACTCAACTCTCCACCGCAAGTCGACGCCCAGGTTCCCGACCGCGCTGGATGTTACGTCATTGTTGACGTTGTCGTACGAGCCAAGCACGCTGAAATTCTTTCCGAGCTTCCACATGATGTTCGCGTAGAGCTCGCGTTCGTCGGAGAGCGTCGTCGCCACGTTGGCGCTGACGTTCTTCGTGATGCGTTTTCCGACTTGCACGGTGGGCTCGCTGCGGCCCGTTTTTGGCGAGTATGCGCTGCCGAATTTGAAGTCGTCGATGATCGGCACCGCGTTCTTCACGGCGGTGGACGCGTTGGTGATGGACGAAAGCGCTTCGAGCGCGATGCCCGCGCCGAGCGTGCCCGCTTGAATCTGATCGGCCTCGGCGCGCGTGATTCCAATCGTGAGGAGCAAGACGATGTCCTCGTTCGAGAGCGGCGGATCGCTCGAGAGATCGACTTTGAGATCGTTGGTGTCGCCGTACGCGTGGAGCGCGATGCGCCACGTCGTGCCCGTCGTTCCGCCCGCGCTCGTCGCGCCGGTGGAGCTCTGGCTCGAGGTGCGGCGATATTCCGTCGTCGCTTGGATGTCGACGTGCGCCGCGATGCGCGAGGGATCGTCGAAGCGCACGATCGCTTGCTGGATGTCGAAGACGCTCGACCCGAACGGCAATCGCAGTCGCCCGCCGGGGAGCGCGTGCATCTCACCGCGCAGACCGAAGCGCTGGTTCGTGCCCGTGACTTGCAGCGGCTTGTCGAATTGGATCGCGGTCTCGACGAGGTTGTTCTTGATGCGGAGCGGCGCCTTCGCGCGCACGCGGAGATCGAGCGTGATCGCGTCTTGTGTCGGGTCGTACGTTTCGATCTCGGTGCGCTTCGCGGCGCCGAGCGAGCCGATGTCGCCGGCGAGGTTGATGGGGCGCGTGTAGTCGAGCGACGCGATCGCGATATCGCCGGCGAGGTTCGGCAATTTGCGTTTGTCGACGCTTGCGTCGTCGATCGTGAGCGTGAGATCGGCATCGAGGCCCGCGGCGATTCCGTCGGCTGGCGCGAGCCGCACGTTGCGCGCGCCGAGCGTGAGCTCCACGTTGCCGAGACCGAGGTTCTTGATAGGAACGCGCCCGCCGAGCGACAGCGTGCCTCCCGCGAACTTCGCCGTGCCGTGCGTGATGCGCACCTCGGACGCGTCCGCGCGCGCGTCGATTTCGAGATCGTTCACGGGCGCCGGCAACCCGCGCACGAAGAGCTCGCTCGCGCGCAGCTTCGCCTCGCCTTCGACCTGCGGATCCGCGGCGCGCCCCGTGATGCGCGCCGAGCCCGACAACGTCCCCGCGGCGCGATCGAGCTTCGGCACGACGCCCGCGAGCACGGAGAGATCGACCGGCGCGAGATCCGCGCGCACGTCGAGCGTCGGATCGCCGAACGGATCCTTGAGCCCGCCTTGCAGCGTCACCGCGCCGCTCACCCCGCCCGCAGCGGACAAATCGAGCTCGATCGCGGGCAATGTTACCTTGTTACCAGCGAGCACGATGGGCGAGCCCGTGGGCTTGAAGACGAGCTTCTTTCCCTCATCGATGAGCGTGAGCGATCGCGGGATGAAGCTCGCCGACGAGCTCGCGTAGTCGCCTTGCTTGATGTGATCGATGTTCACGTCGCCCGAGAGCTCGCCGGAGAGCTTCGCGAGCCCGCCCTCGGTGAGGCCCGCGGCTTTGACCACCGTGTCGAGCGCGAGCTTCTGCACTTTGAGCGCGCCGGAGACTTCCATTTGTTTCGCGCGCGATGCGCTCACGCGGTCGAGATGAATCTGCCCGCCGAACAAATCGCCCGTCACGACGTACGCGCCGTGCGATGACGTGTCCGCGATGTACGCGGCCTTGTCGAACGGACCTTGCATCGGCGCGCCGCACCTCGTCTTGCCGACGATGTTGGCCTTCGATGGGAGCTGCGTCATCGTCACGTGGAGCTTCGATGCGCCGAGGTCGGCGCTGCGCACGTGCACGGGCGACACGTCGATGTCCGCGTCTGCGGTGAACGCTTCGATCGTGCCGCTGACTTGCGCGAGACCCGACACCGTTCCGTCGAGCTCGGGCGCGATCGGCCCGAGCGTTTGCAAGCGAGAGAGCGGGACGCCTTCGAGCACGACGTTTCCGTGGAGGATGCCGCCCGGTTTGATCGTCGCCGAGCCGAGGAGCGAGCCGAACGTCGCGCCGTCTTTCTCGCGCCGCACTTTGTGGAGCGTGAACGCGTGCACGTCGACGTCCGCGCCTTCGAAGCCCGCCGCGCGATCGCGCCAGCGCAAATCGATGTCCGCGTCGCCGTCGTCGAATTTTTCGCCGTAGAGCTCCACCGACGAGAGGTGCGGGCTCGCGTGCAAGTTGATCGCGCCGCCGCCGCACTCGTCCTCGCGGCCGCCGAGCACGAAGTGGAGCGTCGTGTCGCCCGCGAGATTTCCGTCGATGCCGTCGAAGCGCGGGTCTTCGTTCATGTGGAACACGTCGAGCAAGTCGCGGAGGTTCAAGCTCTGCGCGATGACGTTCGCGTCCATCTTCATGCTCGCTTCGCCGCCGAACTCGACCTTGCCTTGCGGCATCTCGTACGTGCTCTTGTTCTTCTGCGCCTTCACGCCTTTCAGCGTGAGGATCTGCATGTCGCCGTTGCGATCGACGTCGGCGTGCGCGGCGGTGATGTTCCCGAACGGCATGTCGGCGATCGAGAAGTTTTGAACCGTCGCGTCGCCGGCCACCTTCGGGTCGTTCATCGACGTGCCGACGTGCACCTTCGCGTCCGCGACGCCCGCGATGGGAATCCCCGCGAGCGGCGTGATGTCGGCGAGGTCGACGTGCGCCCTCTCGACGTCGACGCGTAGATCGTTGTTGTACCCGAGCAGCACGAAACCGCCGTCGACGTGCGTGTGCGGGAGATCGCCGCGCGCGTTCTTGAATTGCACCGAGTCGGGACGCACGGCGAGGTGCGCGCCGAGCTTCGCCTCGCTGAAGCCGATGAGCTTCTGGCGCGTTGAGTCCTTCACCCATTTGTCCCAGACGGCGAAGTTCTTCGTCGTCGTCGTGAAGTCTCCGTCGAGCTTGAGCGGGTCGAGCGAGCCGCCGAAATTCGCCATGTGGATGTCGACGATGTCCCAACCGACGTGCGGGTGCTGCGCGACGCCGAGCGCGACCATGAGCGACGCGAAGTCGACGTTCTCGATGTCGGCCGCCGCGCCGAGCGTCTTCGCGAGCGGCTCCACGTGAACGTCCTTGAGGTGAACGGTTCCGCCCGCGAGCTGCACGATCATGCGCGGGCTGCGAATCACGTTGTTGCGAATCGCGATGTCCGCGTCGACGACGTCCGCGAAGTGGTAGCGATCGACGCGAATGCCGCCCGCGGTCACGCGCCCACTCACCTCGGGCATCTGCATGCCCGCCGCGTAGCGCACGTCCGCGTCGACGCCGACCCAGCCTTCGACCTCGGGCAACTTCGCGAGGCGCGTCGCAGCGCCGACCGGAATGCGCGCGCGGATGTGACCGCTGATGTCGCTCGGGAGCTCGCCCTCTTTCGGAAGCTTCATGCGCGCGTGCGCGAGCTCGAGCTCGACGCGTCGTTGGTCGTCTTTGCCGAGCTTGCACGGAGGCGTCGTGAGCTTGCCGGGATCGAGGTCGGCGGTGCCTTGGAGCTCGAAGCGGCGCACGGTGACGTCTTCGGGCGTGAGGCGAACGCGCGCGTCGATCGAGCACACCGCGTCCTCGTCGAACGCGTTGTCGCCGTCGGGCGTTTGCCGCTGCCTGACGACGTAGCTCTCGCCCGCGCGGAGCGCGATCTCGAGCGACGTGCCGCTCTCTTCGTCGTCCGTCTGCACGTCGAGATCGAGCTCGTGGGCTTGCACGTGCACGGAGTCGACCGTCAGATCCACGTCGCCGTCGGTGATCGCGAACGCATTGAACGGAAGGTGAAGCGGGCCTTTTTTCTTTTGCTCCGGTTGCGGTTTGATCGCGAGGTTCTGGAGCTTGCCGTCCGTCACGACGAGGCGCGCGTGCGGCGCTTCGATGTCGATTTGGTCGATCATGAGCTTCCCGCTCATCAACGCGAAAAATCGCGGGCGCACCGTCGCGCGGCGCGCCGTGAGCGCGGGGCCTCCACCATCGGACGAATCGATGCTCACGTTGGCGAGCTCGATCGAGAGCGGCCAGAGGTGAAGCAGCACGTCGAAGTGCGCGACGATGCCCTGATCGTGGAGCGCCTTGGCCGTCTCGCGCATGGCCCAATCGCGTGCATAAGCCGACCGCACGAGCCCGATGCACGCCACCGGGAGCACGCCGGCGAGCGCCAAAAGCAGCGTCAAGAACCGCGCAAACGCGCGCCCGACCCGCGACCCCACGCGCCGCCGGCGCTTCGGAAGCGGCGGAAGGCTCGACAAGAGGTTGGAGGGGCGCGCCATCGGGGAAACCTGGTCCGTTGGACGGACGAGAGGCCACAAAAGCGTACGCCTTCGAGCCGTTTTCGCCCACTGTTTGCGAAAGAAACAGGTAAGCGAGACCCTATGCGGCGAAGCACCGCGGAAGTCATGGATGCAGATGCACTCGTGCCCCGCAAAATTGCGCGGATCGAGCGCGAAGATCCCGAGCGCGTGATTCGGCTTCTCGAGCCGCTCGTGCTCGAGCGGCGACGCGCGCGCATCCTCGAAGTGATCGAAGCGCGCCTCGCGAGCGTGAGCGTCGTGTTCGATGCGCCGCACGATCCGTTCAACGGCGCGGCAGTCGTGCGATCGTGCGAGGCGCTCGGCGTCCAAACGATCCACGTCGTCGAGCGACAAGAGCGTTTTCTCACCGCGGGCTCGGTCGCGCGCGGCTCCGCGAAATGGGTCGATGTCGTGCGTCACGCGAGCGTGGCCGACGTCGTCGGCGTCTTGAAAAACGATTTCGAGCTCGTGACGGCGCATCCCGCCGGCGAGCTCTTGCCCGAGGATCTCGCGAGCATCCCGCGTCTCGCGCTCGTGCTCGGAAACGAGCACGACGGCGTCACCGAAGAGCTCGCCGCCGCGTGCACGCGCCGCGTCCGCGTGCCGATGCGCGGGTTCACGGACAGCCTCAACGTCAGCGTCACCGCCGGAATCTTGCTCGACCACGCCGTGCGCGCGCGGAGCGGGGATTTGCCCGAGAAAGACCGCCGTCGCCTCTACGCCCGAGGACTTTACTTTTCCGTGCAGAAAGCCGATAGCGTACTTACTCTGGCGCCGTAACGATGGACGACGACAACGAGAACACGACCCCGGAGCCCACGGAGGCAACGTCGGAGCCCGCCGAAGAGCTGACCGAGCTCGAGCGCGTGCAGCAAGAAGCGGCGAAGCTCAAGGACATGCTCCTTCGCACGTCCGCCGACTTCGACAACTTCCGCAAGCGCACGCGCCGTGAGCTCGAGGACGCGCGCCGCGGCGGCCGCGAAGATCTGCTCAAGGATCTGCTGCCCATCTTCGACAACGTCGAGCGCGCGATCCAGAGCGCGCTCAAGGCGACGGACGTGAAGGCGGTGTCCGAAGGCCTCACGATGATCTTGAAGCAGTTCGAGAGCACGATCGGCCGCTCCGGCATCGGGCGCGTTCCCACCGTCGGCGCGATGTTCGATCCGTCGATGCACGAAGCGATTCAGCAATTGGAAACCGACGAGCACGCGCCAGGCACCGTCGTCGCCGAAGTCCAACCGGGTTATCGCGAGGGCGAGAAGCTCTTGCGCGCGGCCATGGTCGTGGTCGCGAAGCCGAAGTCGAGCTAATTACCTGCTCCGGCGCCTCCGGCGCCGATGGTATACCGTAGGCACGCATGGGGAAGGTCATCGGAATCGACCTCGGCACGACGAACTCGTGCGTTGCAGTCGTCGAAGCGACCGGTGCGCAAGGCAAGCTCGACGTGCGCATCATTCCGAACGCGGAGGGCGCGCGCACGACGCCGTCCGTCGTGGGTTTTCCCGTGAGCGGCGAGCGCCTCGTCGGTCAAGCCGCGAAACGCCAAGCCGTCACCAACGCGACCAACACCGTCTACGCGGTGAAGCGTTTGATGGGCCGCAAGTTCAAAGACGAAGAGGTGCAGCGGCAGCTCAAGCTCGCGCCGTACAAGATCATCGAAGCGCCGAACGGCGACGCGTGGGTCGTCGCGTCCGGTCGCGAGATGTCGCCGCCCGAAGTGTCCTCGTTCGTGCTCGCGAAGATGAAAGAGATCGCCGAGGCGTTTCTCGGCGAGCCGGTCACCGCCGCGGTGGTCACGGTGCCCGCATACTTCGACGACGCGCAACGCCAAGCGACGAAGGACGCCGGAAAAATCGCCGGCCTCGACGTCAAGCGCATCATCAACGAGCCGACGGCCGCCGCGCTCGCATACGGCCTCGAGAAGAAACAAACCGAGCGCGTCGCGGTCTACGACTTGGGCGGAGGCACGTTCGACATTTCGGTCCTCGAGATCAACAGCGGGGTCTTCTCCGTCAAAGCGACCAACGGCGACACGCACCTCGGCGGCGAAGACTTCGACCAGCGTTTGATCGACGCAATCGCCGAGTCGTTCGAAAAAGAACACGGCGTGGATTTGCGCAAAGACCGCATGGCACTTCAGCGTTTGAAGGAAGCCGCGGAGAAGGCAAAACACGAGCTTTCGTCGTCGCTCGAAACGGAAATCAATCTGCCTTTCATCGCGACGAGCTCGAAGGGCGAGCCGCTCCACGTCGTGAAGACGCTCACGCGCACCGAGCTCGAGATGCTCACGCAGAATCTGATCGACGCGACGCTCGAGCCCTGCAAAAAAGCGCTGAACGACGCGAAGCTCACGCCGCACGACATCCACAACGTCGTCCTCGTCGGCGGCATGACGCGCATGCCCGCCGTGCAGAAGGCGGTGAAAGAGTTCTTCGGAAAAGATCCGCACAAGGGCGTGAACCCGGACGAAGTGGTCGCGGCGGGTGCGGCGCTTCAAGGCGCGGTGCTCGAGGGGCAAGGCAACGTCGAAGTGCTCCTCCTCGACGTGACGCCGCTCTCGCTCGGCGTCGAGACGGGCGGCGGCGTGTTCACGCCGCTCATCACGCGCAACACGACCATCCCGACCGAGAAGAGCGAAATCTTCACGACGAGCGTCGACAACCAATCCTTCGTGCCGATTCACGTCCTCCAAGGCGAGCGCACGATGGCCGCGGACAACCGCTCGCTCACGCGCTTCGAGCTCACCGGCATTCCCCCTGCGCCGCGCGGCGTCCCGAAGATCCAAGTCACGTTCAAGATCGACGCGAACGGCGTCGTGAACATCGAAGCGAAAGATCTCGGCACGGGTCGCGCGCACGCGATGAACATCACGGCGACGAGCGGGCTCTCGAGCGAAGACGTCGATCGCCTCGTCTCGGAAGGCGAAAAATTCCAAGCCGCCGACGACATGCGACGCGAGCTCGCGAACTTGAAGAACCAAGCCGAGACGCTCCTCTACACCACGAACGCCGCGCTCGAGGGCTACGCCGATCTCGTCGACGGCGAGGTGCTCGAGAGTGCGCGCCAACAGGCCACGCATCTCCGGGCGCTCCTCGACGGCAACGGCGATCTCGCCGAGCTCCGCGAAGCGCACCAAACGCTCGAGGCGATGGTCTTCGCGATCGCCGAGAAGATGTACGGCCCGCAAGAGGGCGAAGGCGGCGAGCCGCCGACCGCGTGAGCGCGCGTGTGCGTGCTATAGTTTTTCCATGAGCGGCAACGCGATGACCGACTCCGATCGAGCGGGACATCTCATCTACGATTGGAACGAGGTCGATCGGCGCGGGCGGCTGATTGCGAACAACGTGTCGTTCTTCGACGAGACGCTGCGCGACGGTCTGCAAAACCCGTCGGTGCGCGATCCGTCGATCGAATCGAAGCTGCGCATCCTCCATTTGATGGAAGATTTGAGCATCGACGAAGCGGACATCGGCCTGCCGGGCTCGAGCAAGCGCGCGTTCGAAGACGTGCTGCGCATGTGCAAGGAGATCGTCGACTGCAAGATGAAGATCCGCGTGGCGTGCGCGGGTCGCACCGTCGTCTCCGACATCACGCCGATGGTCGAGATCTCGCAGCGCGCGGGCATCCCCGTCGAGGTGTACGCGTTCATCGGCTCGTCGCCGATTCGGCAATTCGCGGAGGATTGGGACGCGGCGAGCATCGCGAAGAAGAGCGCGGAGGCGATCGACGTCGCGGTGAAGGCGGGCTTGCCCGTCGCGTACGTCACGGAAGACACGACGCGCTCGCGCCCCGAAATTCTCTCGACGCTCTTCAAGACGGCGATCGATCACGGCGCGACGCGTTTGTGTCTGTCGGACACCGTCGGTCACGCAACGCCGGACGGCGTGCGCAACTTGATCCGCTTCACGCAGAGCATCATCGCGGGGACGGGCGCGAAGAACATCGGCATCGACTGGCACGGTCACAACGATCGCGGCCTCGCGCTCGAGAACGCGCTGTGGGCGCTCGAGTTCGGCGCCGACCGCGTTCACGGCACCGCGCTCGGAATCGGCGAGCGCGTCGGCAACGCGCAGATGGAGCTCATTCTCCTCAACATGAAGCTCCTTGGATTGCTCGATCGCGATCTCACGAAGCTGATGGAGTACTGCGCGACGGTCGCCGAAGCCGTCGGCTGGAACGTCGCGCTCAACTATCCGCTCGTCGGGCGCGATGCGTTTCGCACGGCGACGGGCGTGCACGCCGCGGCGATCATCAAAGCGATGCAAAAGGGCGACGCGTGGCTCGCGGATCGCATCTACAGCGGCGTGCCCGCGGGAATGTTCGGCCGCAAACAAGAGATCCTCATCGGCTTCATGAGCGGCGCGTCCAACGTGAACTATTACCTCCGCGAGCGAAACATCGAGCCGGACGATGCGCTCACCAAAGAAATCCTCGCGGCCGCCAAAGGCCTCGATCACATCATGACGGAAGACGAAGTGATGGCGGTCGTGAAGCGCGTTCGCCGTTAACCTGCTCCGGCGCCTCCGGCGCCGATGGGAGTCCATTGGAGATGCGCATTCATTGGGAGTCGCACGGCGACGCGCGGGGACCTGCCGTCGTCATGATTCAGGGCCTCGGGCTCTCGTCGCGATTTTGGTTCGATCAACCCGCGAAGGCGCTCGCGCGCGGCGCGAAGCGTGTCATCACGCTCGACAATCGTGGCACGGGCCGGAGCGACAAACCGCGCAGGCCCTATCGATTGCCGCAAATGGCGGACGACGTCGCGCGCGTGATTCGCGAAGCCGACGCAGGCCCCGCGATCGTCGTCGGCATCTCGATGGGCGGAATGATCGCGCAGCACGTGGCGATGCGCCACCCGAGCGACGTGCGCGCGCTCGTGCTCCTCGCGACGACGCCCGGCCTTCCGCACGCGAAGCTCCCCGCGCCGAGCACGCTTCGTCTTCTCTTGCGCGCGCCGCTCGAACGAAACACGACGCGCGTTCGCGAATTCAATCGACTCCTCTTGCCCGAGCACGAGCTCGATCGCGCGCACGTGCACCTCGCGCGATGGCCCGAAGCGCTCGCGCACGATCCGCTCTCGATGCCGACCTTCGTGAGACACTTCGCGGCCGTGATGACGAACTGGACGGGGCAGCGCGTGCGAGGCATCTCGCAGCCGACCGTCGTCGTGCACGGCGCGGATGACATTCTCGTTCCGCCCGAAAACGGAGAGCGGCTCGCGTCGCTCATTCCACACGCGCGCCTCGTGATGCTTCCGCGCGTCGCACACGCGGTGTCGCTGCTCGCGCCCGACGTCATCGGCGATGCGCTTCAAACATTGGAGGCGGCGTGAAGCGCGTCGCGCTTGCCGCGTTCCTCGGCTTTTGTTCCAGCGCGTGCGCGATCGCGCCGAAGCTCGTGACGGTTCCGATGGGCGAAGCCGCGCCCATCGCGCCCATCATGACGGACCCATCGAGCGAAACGCCCGACGACGTCGAAGATCCTTCCGCAGCGGAGGACTTCACCGGGTCGTGGGGAGGAACCGCGTGGCACGTCGGCAACAAGACATGGCCGATGACGGTCACGTTCGAGAAGCACGCCCCTCATCAACTGACGGGGCACGTTTATTACAGCGACCGCCGCTGCCGCGCGGATTGGACGCTGCACTCCGGCTCGGCGAAACACTGGGAAGGCTCGGAGAGCGTGAAGGTCGATCCGTTCAACGGCTGCCCGAACAACGCGCAGATCTACATCGACGTGATCGAGGACGACACGATTCGCTGGCGATGGGTCGGCGCGGGTGGCAGCGCGTCGGCGACGCTTCAACGCACGCAACACTGAGGCGCGCGCGCCCGATGGGGCAGCGTGCTCCTCTCGATCCTCGAGCCGCACCGATGTGCTGCGTGCGATGCCCCATCCTCCGCGCGCGCCCTTTTGTGCGTCGGGTGCGCGGCGACGGTTCAGAGGAGCACCGATCCACGCGCGCCGTTCGTTTATGGCGGCGCGCTCGCCGCGGCGATCACGCGCTTCAAATACGGGCCCGTTCCAGAGCTCGCGCGGCCGCTCGGCGCGCTCCTCGCGGCGGAAGCCGCGAAGATGGAGATCGCGCGCGGCGCGGTCGTCGTTCCCGTTCCGCTTCATCCGTCGCGCCTCTTCGAGCGCGGGTTCAATCAAGCGGCGCTGCTCGCGCGGCCCGTCGCGAAAGCGCTCGGCCTGACGTTCGACGCGCGCACGCTCGCGCGCGTTCGTCCGACGGCGAAACAAGCGGAGCTCGACCGAGCGGCGCGCCTCGAGAACGTGCGCGGCGCGTTTCGCGCACGGCGCGAAATTCGAACGCCCGTGCTGCTCGTCGACGACGTCCGCACGACGGGCGCCACGCAAGCCGCCTGCGCGGATGCGCTGCGGGGTGCGTGCTGTCCCCACGTCCAGTGTCTCGTCCTCGCGATCACGCCGCCCACTTCAGTGGTACCCTCCATGTTGCGAGTCGGACGTGAGCAACCAGACCGAATGGCGCTGGGCGGACCCCACCGGACAGCAGCGGCTCGTCCGCGAAGATGATCTGCGCAAGGCACTCGAGAGCGGTGTGATCCCCGCGAACGCGCCCGTCTGGACGCGCGGTTGGACCGGGTGGAAACCGGCGCACGATGTTCCGGAGCTGACGGGAAAGGCCGCTGCGCCCACGAACGGCGACGTGCCTCCTCCACCGAATTTCATCGTCGCCGCGCAAGACGCCTTCGAAGGAAAAGCGAAACCGGTTCCGACGGGACCTGCCGAGCCGCCGCCGCCGCCGCGCTACGTTCCGCTCGCTCCACAAACGCAACCGCAAGTTCCGCCCGCGCTCGGCTCCGATACGAAGGTCGATGCACCGAAGGTCGCGCCCGTGCCCGCGCCGGGGCCGCCGCGGACGATCACGAAACCTTCGATGACGGCGACCAAACCCGTCGCATCGAAACCGCCCCCGCTGCCGACGAGCAAACAACCTCCACCGCTCCCCGCAAAGACGCAGCGAAAGAGCAGCGCGCCGCCGCCGCTTCCGCCCGCCGCGAAGAAAAAATCCATCGCGCCGCCGCCACCGGCGCCCGCTCAACCCATCGCGAAAAGCCCGCCCGCGCATCTCGCGCGCACCGCGCCCTCGCCGGGCAACGTGCGCAGCGTCTACAAAGAAACGCAGCGCCCACCGGCGGGCGTCGCGCCGCCGTCCGTCGAGCTGCCTCCGATCTCGCAAAGTCGTCAGACGCTTCAGATCGCGCCCGCGCCTCCGCCGATGCCAAGGCTCGATCCGCTTCCCGTCGCACCCGCGCCCGTTCCTGCGCCCGCGCCGGTCTACGAACCGCCGAAGGAACCGAGCAGCAAATTCCCGACGCTCATGATGTTCGGCGAAGACACGGTGCCGAACGCGGGGCCGCCGGTGGCGTCGCACGAGGAAGCGCCGCCGATCGTCGTTCCGCCGCCCGAGCCAAGCAGCGTCACGCACGCGGTGACTCGTCCGCCGCCATGGGGCGAAGGCGCAGTGGGGATCGACATTCCGAAATCGCCGCGGGTGCCGGGCACGCGCGATTCGGAAGCGCCGCGTCCGATGGAGCTCAGCTCGTCGGATCTCACGTCGGAGGCGCGCATCGAAGTCGTGAAGGCGCAGCCACTCATCGCCGCGGAGAGACCGCGCACGATGGCGGGGCTCGGTCCCGACATGCTCGCGCAAAACCGCGCTGCGCTCGACAAAGCGCAGCAGTCCCCGCCTCCTGCGCCGCTCTCGCAAAGCGACGTCGCGGCGACGACGCGCAGGACCGCGATCAAAGAAGAAGAAGCGCGCACCGATTCGAGCGTTCCTCCGCCGCGCGTCGAGCCGTTCGCGCCCGCGCCGAGAGCGAGCGGCGCAAAGCTCCATGACTTGCAACAGCTCGCGCGCGAACGCGCCGAGCGCGCACAAGACGCAGCGCGACGCGCCTACGCGGATCTCCGCGAGCGCACGAAGGACAAACCGCCGTGGTTCTTGCCCGTGATCGCGGGCGGCTCTGCGTTCGTCGTTCTCATTCTTCTCGTTGCAGGCGTGAAGGCCGCGTTCGGGACGAGCTCGTCGGGATCTTCGGTGGCGTCTTCGTCGGCGAGCACGTCCTCCTCGGCGATCGCGCAATCGAGCGGCACGGGTGAATCGATCCTTCCCGCGCCCAAGATGCCCACGCGCCCGATGACGTGCAAAGCGGCTGGCGCGCCGCACGACGTCGCGCCGAAGGCGCTCATCGGGAGCGGCGTCGAGGTCGCTGCGATCGGCGGACAGTTCGCGCTCGGGTTCGCCGTCGCGCCGAAAGAAGCCACGCTCGAAGTGCTCGACGCGACGTCGCTCGCATCGGCGAGCGCGCTGCATCTTCGCTCGAACGATCCCGTGCGTCGCGTGCTCGCGCTCGATACGTCGAAGGCCGCGGTCGATTCCGATCACAAAGGCGACAAGCTCCAAGGTCGTCGCACGCTGCGCGCGTCGCCGCCCATCGACGTCGGCGCGATGGACGGCGGCATCGCGTGGGCGCCGCACGGAACGGAAAAAGGCGTGAAGCTCTGGTCGCTCGCCGACGCGGAAGCGCCCGTCGAAGCGCTCCGCGGCGAAGCTTTGCCGAACGGCGGATTCGCCATCGCGTTCCGTCAGGCCGGCGCGATTCACTTCGGTGCGTTCGGCGGAAATCCTCCCGCGCCGCTCGGCGCGCTCGGTCACGCGCAAGGTCTCGGCCCGCAGATCGGATCGCCCGCGGTCGCCGTGTCGGGCGATCACGTGATGGTCGCGTGGGCCGATCGCGTGGCGAGCACCGACCCATGGGGCATCCGCTACGTCGCGTTCAAGGTCGGCGAGGAGAACGTCCAAGCGAAATCGTTTTCGCTTCCGCCCGGCGGGCTCGGCGAGCAAGCGATGTCGCCCGGTCTCACGACGCTCGGCGCGGGACGCTTCCTCCTCGTGTGGACGGAGGGGCCAGTGTCGAGCCACCAAGTGCGCGGCATCGCGTTCGGCGAGAGCGGTCCCGTGGGCGATGCGTTCACCGCGTCGACCGAAGGCATGAACGCGGGTCAAGGTCAGGCTGCGGTGGCGGAGGGTGGGCGAGGCGTCGTTGCGTTCCTCGCATCGAGCGGCAAGAGCTTCGAGGTGCGCGCGGCGCCCATTCAATGCGCGGAGAAATAAATGCAGAATGCACATAGTTTCCTCGCGAAATTGGCCGTGTTCGTGCTCGTCGCGGGCTGCACGCTCTTCGAGCCGCAATCGAAGATTCGCGCCGGTCAGCCCTTTCAAACCGGGCAAGCGCAGTACGACGACTACTTCACCAAAGTGCACGCGCTCCAAGTCGAAGCGTCGGGGTGGTCCGACGACAAGAAGGCTTCGCGCCGCGCGCTCATCGACGCGCTCAAGATCGCGACGGATGCCGTCGACGTCACGATCCTCCAAGCGACACACGAGCGGCTCGTCTCCATCGCTCACGTGACGGGGCCAACACGGCTCGATCTGCGCGACGACGACGGCAAGGTCATGCTCGCGTCGGAGGCGCGTGCTGATCAGTCGATGCGCGATTTCGTCAAAGCGCTACAAGCAACAGTCGACGCGGAGATCAAACGCAAGCGCGCGCTGCGCGACGTACCCGCTCGCTGCGACGAGCTCGCAAAGGTCGGACGCGATCTCGAGCCGCGCGTGAAGGCGGATTTCTTCCGCCAAGGCGGCACGACGATGGCCGACGTGCACGACGAGATGGCTGCATCGTTCGACGTGCTCGCGGACATCTCGAAGAACGCGCGGCTCGATCGCCGCGAAACGGAGGACTTCATCGCGGACCTCGGTCGCGCGGTGCTCGCCGAGCCCGCCGAGTTTGGGCGGTCGTCGAATGAAGTCGTGGCATCGAACACCAAACCGCCACCGCAAGTGACGACGCCGAAACCGAAACCGCCGCCCGTCACGACGACGACCACCGTCACGACGACGCCCACACCCAAGCCCAAACCCAAGCCCCAAGGCGGCGGCGGCGGCGATGAAGTCTTCAACCCATGAAACTTTGGCCATGAAACTTTGGCAACTGTCGCCGATTCTTCTTCTTGGCGCGTGCAGCGGCACGCCGAACACGGACCTCGACGCGAGCACGGGTGACGCGTCGCAAAACGAGGCCGGGCCGCCGCAGGGGTGCACGCCGACTCAAACGCGCTGCAACGGCACGTGCATCGACACGTCGAGCGATCCCAAGAACTGCGGCGGGTGCGGGACGGCGTGCAACCTCACCGATCAATGCGTCGCGAGCGCGTGCGTGACGTGCGACAAGATCGACAACGACAAAGACGGTTACAACGCGTGCGTCGATTGCAACGACAACGATCCGAACGTGAACCCGGGCGCGTTCGAGATTTCGAGCAACGGCGCGGACGACAACTGCAATGGCGTGACCGATGAAGTCATCGTGTGCGACATGGCGCTCACGAGCACGACGACCAACGCGACCGACTTCGCGCACGCGATGGACATGTGCGATCCGTGGGTGACCGGGGCGAGCTTCCCGACCGTCGCCGATGATCGCGCGCACCAAGTCGCGCCCGACTGGGGCGTCTTCACGGTTCGATTCGGCTCGTCGATGGCCGCGCTCTCGAACGGCATCGCCGCCGACGAGAACGACACCGGCTACGTCGCGCCGCAACAAGGCACGTCGTTCAACAAAACCGGCACGACGTACCCGCTCACGCCGGGCACGTTCTCGTGTCTCGACAACAACAACCAGACGCAAAACCGAAGCGACCCGACGACGGTGAACGATCTCACCGAGCTCGACGTGTCGCTCAAAGTTCCGACGAACGCCCACTCGTTCCAGATCGACGTGAACTACCTCACGACCGACGCGCCCGAGTGGCTCTGTTCGCAATACGACGATCAGGCGCTCGTGCTTTTGGAATCGACCGCGCTCAAAGCGGACATCGCGATGGACCCGAAGGGGTTGCACATGTCCGTGAACAGCCCGTATTTGGTGCTCAACGACGCCACGAGCCTCCAAGGAACGGGCATGGAGGTTGCGGCAACGGCCAATCAAATCGCAGGCGGCGGCACGGGATGGATGACGCTCAGCGCGCCCGTGACGCCGGGCGACACGATCAAGCTGCGATTCATCATCTTCGACACGCTCGACAGCATCTTCGACTCGCAGCTGCTCGTCGATCACTTCCGCTGGTCCACGACGAAGGTGTGCGCGCCGACGTCGACCGATCCGCTCTACGACGGCGGCGCGTTCGACGCGGGCTCCCCCGACGGTGGTTGCTAGTTCCTCGCGTATTTTTCTTGCGGGAACTTGTTCGACGCGTCGCCGAGGTGTGACGCGACCATCTCCGCGGTGATCGTCACCGGGAGCAAGTCGCGCGTGCCATCCGGCATGATGATGACGTACGCGGGGATGCCCGAGCGGCCGAGGCTGTCGAGGAAAGCGGAGAGCTCGTCGCTCTCGTTCGTCATGTCCGCGCGCATCGGGAGGATGTTCGTCTTCGTGAGCGCACCACGCACCGTGTCCGTCTCGAGGAACGCGTGCTCGTTCGCTTTGCACGACGCGCACCACTCCGCGGTGAAATCGAGGAACACCGGGCGACCACGCTTCCCCTCGCTCGCGAGGCGCTTGCCGTCGAACCCAGCCCACGCGATGTGGTTGTCGACGACGACCGGCGGATCGTTCGAGATGCCGCCCTTCGGATCTGCCGTGATCGCGGCCATGCTCGGCTCCGGCTTCACGAACGAGAGACACATGTATCCTGCAAAGACGACGCCGCCGACCTGGATGCCGCGCACGACCCAGCGACGACCCGCGTCGACCGCGACGCCGCCGTAACGAGCGCCGAGCCAGAGCGCGACCGCGAGCGCGAGCAAGAAGATGAGAAACGAGTTGGCCGACGCGGGCGTCACTTGAACTTGCAGCGTCCGGTACAGCCAGATCGCCGTGCCGAAGAGCGCGAAGCCCATCACTTGCTTCACTGTCTCCATCCACCGGCCGGGGCGCGGGAGAATCTTCGAGAAGCCCGGGATGAGCGTGATGGCGAGATACGGGAGCGCGAGGCCGAGGCCGATGCACGCGAAGATGAGGATCGTCTTCCACGCGGGGACATCCGAGCCGAGCGCGAACGCGACCGCAGTGCCGAGGAACGGCGCGGAGCACGGCGTCGACATGAGCGCGGCGAAGAGGCCGTTGACGACGGAGCCGAGGAACTTGTCGTCATCGCCGCCTTCGGCGCCGGACGACATCGTGATCTCGAACACGCCGACCGCGTTGAGCGCGAACGCGAAGACGATCGCCGTCATCGTTGCGACGAACGCGGGGTGTTGGAACTGCATGCCCCAACCGAGGCGATGACCCGACGCTTTGATCACGACGACCATGACAGCGAGCGCGATGAACAAGCTCATCGTGCCGATCGTGTAGGCGAAGCCGTGCATGCGACGCTTGCGTGCGTCGTGCTTGGCGTGCTCGACGACGCTCATCGCTTTGAGCGCGAGCACCGGAAGCACGCACGGCATCACGTTGAGTATCAAGCCCCCAAGGAGCGCTAGAGCGAGTGTCGCGAACATCGGTTTCCTCTCACGGCGTCACGTCCACGTTGTGCAAGGCCCGAGCCTTACACTGGGGGTTTATAGCACGCAGAAATCCCGAGAAAAGCTCGCATGGAGAGTCGCCGATCCAGGATCAACTTTCCGTCATCTTCGAGAGCGTCGCCAGCGTCATGCGGACTTCTGGCTCGAGCGCAATCGACGTGGAAGCGGACCATTTTTCCGCGCGCGCGATGAACGCTTCGAGAAATTTTCGCGCGGACCGGAATTCGCGCGCCGCGTACGCGAGATGCCCCAGCACGAATCGCCCGTAGCCCTGCCCGCTCGGCGCGCGCGCGAGGTCGTCGATCGTTTCCTGCAAATCGTTCGGCGCACGACCGGATGCGACGAGCACGAGCGCGAGGTGCGCGCGATAGAGCGGTTTGTCCGCGCTGCTCCATCGCACGGCGCGCTCGAGCGCGGTGATCGCCTCGTCGTAACGCTGCGAAAAAAATAGCGTGCTGCCGAGCGTCCACCAGTGGAACGCGCGACGCGATGCGGGCGCGCGGCGCGCGGCGGATCGCAAGTGCTCGATCGCGACGTCGATGTCGCCGGCTGCGGTCGCGGCGCGCGCGGCGTCGTGGTGCATCACGTCGCGCATCACGCGGAGATCGATCGCGCTCTCGGCGACCTCGCGCGCGCGATCGAATCGGCGCGACTCGAAGAGCGCGAGGTAGAGCTGGCGGAGGAGCATCGCTTGCGTCGTGCGATCGAGCCCGGCGCGCATCGCGAGACCTCTTCGCGCGAGACGCGCACGCGACGCGGCATCTCGCGCGCCGACGGCGCGACGCAGCCACTCCTCCGGACTCGTTTGCGCCACGTGTGTATGCTACACGGAAGCCCGATGCGACGTTTCGTGCTCATCGCCGCGTTCGGCGTGCTGTCGTGCGGTCGCCACGCGACCCAACAAGACTGCGAGATCATCCTCGATCGCATGGTCGTCGTGAAATTGAAGCAGAAGAACATCACGGACGCGCCGAGCGTCGCGAAGATGCAAACCGATCTGCGCAAAGACGCCGAGTCGGATTTTCCGGGGTGCGTCGGTCGCCGCATCAGCGACGGCGCGATGGAGTGCATCAAGAAGGCCGAGACGCAGGAAGCCATCGTCAAGTGCCTCCGTTAGCAGCGCGCGTTTTCGTCGCAGCGGTGCTCGTCGTGTGCGGCTGCAAGAAGAAGGTCACGCCCGCGCAGTGCGAGGCGATCGTCGAGCGCTACGCGGAGCTCGTCGTGAAAGAGAAGATGCCCGACGCGTCCGCGAGCGACATCGCCGCCGAGCGCGCCCGCGAAAAGAACGAAGCGCACGGCGACGACGCGTTCAAGAACTGCGCATCGGAGGTGCAGCCGAGCGACTACGACTGCGCGATGAAGGCGGCGACACCCGATGCGCTGGAGAAGTGCCTGGAGTGACGCCCGTCACGGCGTCGTGTGCACGGCGCGACCTTGGTACTTCCACTTGTCGCCGTCGTGATCGGGCTCCGCGGGAACGCCCCACACGGCGTTGCCGCCGAGCTTGCACACTTGATCCTTCAGCGTGCGGAGGCAGTCGTCCTTCGACACGATGTCGTCGCACGACGCTGTGACCGGGCCGATGTTCTCGGTCTTCACCGTCGGCGACTGCTGATACACCTGCACGTCACAGCCATCCGGACGCGACGGATACTTCGAGTCGCCGCCTCCGCCGCTGCACGCGAAGCACATCGCGATCGCGATCGTCGCCGCGATGAGAAGCGGATGACCGAGCGCCTTGCGCTGCGCGACCCACGCCTCCGCGACGCCGCGCGCCATCCCGCGCACGCGACCGATGAAGCGCGCGCGCTCCGTCACGCCGATCGCGCCGCGCGCGTCGAGCACGTTGAACATGTGAGCCGCCTTCGTCACGAAATCGTACGCGGGCAAAACCAATTTTTTCGTCGGGTCATCGGATAGCGCGAGCAAGCGTTTGCACTCCTTCTCGTCGTGATCGAACGCGGCAAAATGCGCGGGGATGTCCGCCTGCTCGAAGTTGTACGTGCTCCACTCCCACTCCGCGCGCTTGTAGATCTCGCGGTATCGAACGCCGGGCGCGTACATCACGTCGTACACGTCGTCGACGTCTTGCAAGTACATCGCGATGCGCTCGACGCCGTACGTGAGCTCGCCGCTCACGGGTTTGCAATCGAAGCCGCCGACTTGTTGGAAGTACGTGAACTGAGAAATCTCGAGACCATCCATCCACACTTGCCAGCCGAGGCCCCACGCGCCGAGCGTCGGCGACTCCCAATCGTCTTCGAGAAATCGAAGATCGTGCTCTTCGGCTTCCGTGCCGAGCGCGCGGAGCGACTCGACGTATTGATCCTGAATGTCGATCGGCGACGGCTTCAAGATGACTTGGAACTGGTGATACTGCTGCAAGCGATTCGGGTTGTCGCCGTAGCGGCCATCGCCGGGTCTGCGCGACGGCTCGACGAACGCGACCTTCCACGGCTCGGGGCCGAGCGCGCGAAGAAAGGTCGCGGGGTTGAACGTGCCCGCGCCGACCTCGGAGTTGTACGGCTGCAAAACGAGACAGCCGCGCTTCGCCCAAAACGCCTGAAGCGACTGGATGATGTCTTGGAAGTACATCGCGCGATACGTTTATCACCCGCCGAGCTGAGCGAGTAGCTCTCGCGCGTGCTCGAGCTCGGCGTCTTCGTCGATCGCGCGCTTGAGGAGCATGACGGCGCGTTTGTTGTCGCCTTGGTGCATCGCGATTTCGCCGAGGCGCTCGTAGGCGATGCCCTTCGAGATCGGCGCAGCGGTGCGGAGCATCGTGATCGCGCGGAGGGCGCGCGTCGCGAGCTCGAGCTCGCCTTCGGTGAGCGCGACGTGCGCGAGCTCCGACGCGACGACGCCGTTTTGTCCGTCCATGTCGAGCGCGGCGGTGAACATCTGCAGCGCGCCCTTCGGGTTGGAGAGCGCGGTCTCGAGTCGTCCGAGGCGAAGATAGATCTGCGCGAGGTCTTTCGAGCGTCGCCCCTTCTGCGCGGCGACGACCGCTTGGAGAAGATCGCGCGCCTCGTCGAAGCGTTGCGCGGAGATGTATGCGTCGCCGAGGAGGCCCGCGCATTCCATGTCGGCGGGTTTGATCGTGCGCGCCTCTTCGAGCGCGTTCGCGGCGGCGGCTGGGTCGTGCTCGAGGAGCGTCGCGCCGGCGGCGCAGAGCATCTCGAAACGGCGCGCTGGATCGGTCGCCGCGCGCGCCTCCGCGATGCGCAGCTCGGCGAGCTCGCGGTGCGCGCCGCTCGCTTGATAGATCGCGGCGAGCTTCTCGAGGACGCGATCGTCGGCGGGCGCCGACGCGCGCGCCTTCTCGAGACCCTCGCGCGCGTAACCCGGATTTTGCGCGCGCATCGACGCATCGGCGAGGTGCAGCGCGGCTTCGACGAGCTTGTCTCCCGCTTCGAGATCCACGAGACGCACGTACGTGTCGCTCGCGGTGTCGAAGCGACCTGCGGCTTCTTCGATGCGCGCCATCGACCAGAGCGTTTCGCGATCCGTGTCGTCGAGCGAGAGGAGCACCTCGAGCTGCGCGTGTGCTTCGTCGACGCGACCCACGGACGCGTAGAGCTCCGCGATGCGACGGCGCAGCGGTTTCTGCGCAGCTGGCTCGGCCGCGTCGGCCGCGCGCGAGAGAACGTGCAAGAGAAGGTCGACGTTCGCGGCGCGCTCTGCGTCGGCGATGGCCTCGTCGTGACGGCCGAGCGATGCGAGCACGCGCGCGCGCGCGCCGAGCAACGTCGGGTCGGGCGACGCTTCGATGAGCGCGCCGAGCTCGGCGACGGAGCGTTCATCGCCGCGTTGTTCGAGCGCCGACACGAGCTCGCCGAGAACTCGCACGTCGGATGGATCGACGGCGCGCGCGGCGGTGAGCGCGCGAACCGCAGCCTCCGCGTCGCCGAGCTCGCGATGAATCTCCGCCGCGGAGAGGAGCTCCGCCTTCGCCGCGGCGCCCGTCATCGCGCGCGCGCTCGTCTCCTTCAGCGCCGCGAGCTTCCGCCTGTCGCCGCGGTCCGCGTACATCGTCACGAGCCGCGTGCGAAGCTCGTCGCTCGCGGGGTGACCGGCGAGACCAATCTCGAGCGCGCGCTCGACGCCTGCGTCGTCCCACGCCTCCGCGCGAATCGCGACGAGCTCGAGCGCGAGCGCCTCTGCGCTTTCGCCGCGCTCGGTCTCGAGCAAACGCTCCATCACGTCTGCGCGATCGGCGGGATCGGCATCCGCGAGGAGCGCACGCATCGCGAGGAGGAGCGGCCGGTTCTTCGCATCCCAGTCGAGGCCCATCGTGTAGAGCTCACGGGCGCGATCGCGATCCGAGGACTCGAGGAGCGCGCCGAGCCGAAGCGTGAGCATCGCGACGCCCGATGCGTCTTGTCGATCCTTGGCCGTATCGAGCTGGCGCTCGAGGAGCGAAGCGAGCTCGCCCGTTTCGCCGCGCGCTTCGAGAAGCTCGGCGAGGAGCGCGACGGCGTGCGCATCGTACGGTTCTTCGTCGAGGAGCGCGCGCAGCTCGGCGATCACCTCGTCGACGCGCGAAGGTTGTGCGGCGAGGAGCCGCGCGCGTTCGCGACGAAGCGCTCGGCGCTCCGCATCGTCCGTGACCGTCGGAAGAAGCGACTCGACGACCTCGAGGAGCGCCGCGTCGTCGCCCGTCGTGCGCAAGAGCTCGAGAAGCGCGGTGCGCGCGGACGCGTCCGTCGGATCGGCTGCGATGATCTCGCGGCGCGCACGGAGCTCGAGCGCCGCGTCGCCGAGCTGTCGCGCACGCAGCGCGACGCCTTCGCGAAGACGACGCGCGTCGGCTGGCTCGCAATGCTCGCCCGCGGCGAGCTCGAGCGCGAGCGCATCCGCGACGTCGCCGCGCGCCGACACGAGCGCCGCGAGCTCGAGGAGCGCCCACCGAAGGACATCGCGCTGCCCCGTCGCGACGTCCACGATGCGACGAAGGAACGACTCCGCGCGCGCCCCATCTCCGGATTGCAGCGTGATCGTCGCGGCCTCGCGCAGCGTCGCGAGCGCGGCTTCGGGCTGCTCCGCCTGCAAGAGGACGGCGCGCTGCACGAGCTGCGGGCGCGCGGTGAGCCGCGCCGCGCGCACGAAGACGTCGAGCATTGCGCCCGTCGACGCCCCGCGTCCGATCGCCATCTCCGCGATCGTCGCGGCGCGCTCCGCGTCGGGCGCGAGGTCGAGCGCCGTGGCGAGCGAGCGAGCTGCGTCGTCCACCGTCTCGTCGCGCTTCACGCGAAGCTCCGCGAGTCGATAGAGAATGTCGCTCGACGTTCGCGGATCGCGCGATGTCGTCTCCACCTCGAGCGCCGCGAGCTCCGCGAGCGTCGCTTCCTGTTTCTCCTCATCACCGAGCGCCGCGTAAGCGTGATCGAGCGCGCGCAGGACTTCGCCGCGCATCGCGCCCGTCTCTTTCGCGCGTTCGAGCAGCGACGTCACGCGCGCGCCGCTTCCGTCGACTTGGCCGAGCGCGTTCGCCGCGCGAAGCATGAGCGTGCACGCCGCGCGCGCATCGCCGCTCGCGCTCGCGCGATCCGCCAGCGCGACCACCGCGTCGATGTACGCCTCGGGCGTCGCGAGCTTCTTCGCGAGCGCCATCGCCGCGTCGTGCGCTTGTGCGGAGTCGGGGACTTCTGCGATCGCATCGAGCTGCGCGCGCAGCGCGGCGGGTGCGTCACCGAGCGCTTCGTGCGCGCTCGCGAGCTCGAAGAACACGTCGGCGCGCGCCGTGTGTTCTTTTGCGCGTTCGAGTCGCGCGGCGAGCGACCGCAAGAGGCCTTGCATGTTGCCGCGCGCGCGGAGCGCTTTCTCGAGTCGCTTCGCTTCCGCCTCGGACGTCGTCGCCGTCTCGAACGCCGACTCGAGGATCTCGGACGCGCGCTCCGGCTCGCCTTGTCGCTCCGCGAGCGCGCTGAGCTCGACGAGGACCTCCGTTCGCAAGACGGGCGCGTCGTCATCGGCGCGACGCACCACCGCGAGGAGCGCGCGATACGAACGCTCCGCTTTGTCTAGCTGACCATCGTCGCGCGCGAGCTCCGCGACCATGCGCAGAATCTCCGGGTTCGCCGGGTCGATGCGCGTCGCCGCTTCGAGCTCCGCGAGCGCTTGCGCGCGTTCGCTGATGCGAAGGTGCAATCGCGCGAGGTGGAAGTGAACCGTCGCGCGCTCCTTCGGACGTCGGCCCGCGAAGCCGTCGATCATGTCGCGCAAGAGCGCGCGCGCTTGATCCGCGCGACCCGCGTCTTGCAGCGCCTCGGCGAGTCGAAGCTTGAGCACGCGATCCTCTGGCGCGAGCGCGGATGCTTGCTCGAGCAGCGGCACCGCGCGATCGGGCTGCGCGCAGCGTCCGAGGAAAATCTCCGCTGCCTCGACGAGCGACGTGCGCTGTTCGTCCGGCGTCTTCGCGGCCTCCGCTTGCCGCGCAATGAGCTCGCCGAGCGGTGCGAACTGCTGCGTGCGCCGGTAAATCGCCGCGAGCCGCGACGGGACTTCGGCCGGCGCGCTCGGATCGCCCAGCGCCGCCTCGAGTCGCTCTTGCGCTGCGTCGTCGCGCGATGCGTTCGTGAACGCGTCCGCGAGTCGAATGATCACCGCCGGGCGCTGCTCGGGGAATTCGCGCACGAGGCGGTCGAGGTGCGTCGCCGCGTCGAGCCACTCTTTTTGATGCTCGTGAATGCGCGCGATCGCATCGAGCAGCGGCGCGCGAAGCTCGAGCGCGAGCGCGCGTTTGTAGTGCGAGAGCGCGAGCGGGAAATGCTGGAGCTTCTCCTCCGAGATGACCGCCGCGCGCGACCACAGCTCGACCGCCGAGAGCGCGTCGCCGTCGGCCTCGGCGAGACCCGCTTGCTCCGCGCAGAACGCCGCGAGCTCGTCCCAGCGTCCAGCGCTCTCGAGCGTCTCCGAAAGAACGAGCGTCGTCTTCGGATGCCTTGGCGCATCGATGAGATTCTCGCGCAAGATCGCAGCGGCTTCGTCGACGTGGCCGAGCTCGCGTTCGATGAGCGCCGCTTCGAGGCGATGCTCGACGCGCGCCGTCGCGCTCTCCGCGACGCTGACCTGGCGCTTGCGCACCGCGAGCAAATCTTCTTTGCGTCCGAGCGACGCGTACACTTCGGCGAGGCGTGACGCGGCTTCTTCGTCGCGCGGATCTTCGTCGAAGAGGCGCGCGTAGAGCCTTTGCGCGGCGCGAGCATCGCCGACGCGATCGAGCGCGGTGCGCCCGGCCTCGTGCAAAATCTCGCGCGTGCGCGCGCGCGTGAACGGAAGCTTCGCCGACTCTTCGAGCAGCTCGACGATGCGCTCCGCGTTTCCTTCCTCGTTGTGCACGCGAAGGAGCTCCGCCAGCGCCCACTCGACGTGCTCGCTCGGGTGCGCTGCCTGTCCGACGCTCGGCGCGCCATCCGCATCACCGAGCGTCTTGTCTTTGTCGGGCGACACCGTGCTCGGCGGATGTTCTTCGCTCGCGGTCCACCGCTCCGAGGAGAGCTTCATCAGGCGCTCGAGGATCGTCTTCGCGAGACTGCGATCGACGACGACGCGCCCCGCGACCTCCGCCGCTTCGCGCAAGAGCTCCGGATCGCCACCCGTCGCTTGCGAGAGCCTCAGCAAGCTCTCGATGAGCGGACGACCGCGATGACGCCGCTGGAGCTGCGCGAGCTGAGACAAGAGGCGCGTGTCGTTCGCGTCGTGCGTGAGCGCGCGCGCATACGCGGCCTCCGCGGCCTCCGCGTCCGCGCGACGATCGCGATGCCACGTCGCAAGGCGCGCTTCGAGATCGCGCGCCGCCTCCGCAGCAAATCGACCCGTGCTCCGCGACCGACGCTTCGAACGCCGCGGTGAGCGCGTCCCAACCGGCGTGCGCCGACGCCGCGTCTTCGAGCGCATGAACGAGCGTCTCGTTCGGCGCGCCCTCGACCGCCGCACGATTCGAGAACGATCTTCGCAGCCGCGTCCCATCGGCTCACGCGCCCGGCGACGCGAATCACGGAGAGCGCCGCGTCCGCCTCGGTCACGTCGTCCTTCGCGACGCGTGTATATTGCAACAATGCGCCGCGCGCATCGTCGAGGTACGTCTCGAGCATCGTGCCGAGCTTCGTGCGGAGGCGGAGCACGTTCGGATCGTTGCCGCGCGTGCCCTCGAGCGCGTCGAGCACGACCACGCTGCGCGTCCGCGAACGCGCGATACGCATCGGGCGTTCCCGCCGCGTGTGCTGCTTCGGCGAGCCTTCCGCGATCTCGGCGACCTCGGATTTGCCGCGCGCGATCGTGAACGCTTCGCGCGCCGCGTGGAACGCCGCTTCGATGTCGCTCGCGCGGCGCTCGAACAAGTCCGCAGTCTCGAGCAGGGTCTCGACGCGCTCCTCGTCGCTGCTCGCGAGGCGCAGTCGCTGCGGCAAGAGCGCCACGATCGCGGCCCACGCATCGCCCGACGCGTATCGCGCAAGAGCACGTCGAGCGCCTTGCGCGCGGCCTTCTCGATGTCGAGCAGCGCGGTCAAGCCCGGCGATCGCGCGCGCGTCACCCGGATTCGGCGTCGAGCGCTGCGCGCGTAGCTCTCGATCGCGCCTTCGGCTCGTCGAGCTTCTCGCGCTGCACGTCGCCGAGCTCGCGGAGCAGCGCGGCGCTCGCTCTTCGCGATCTTCGTGCGCTCCGCGGCGCGCTCGAGCATCGCGGCGAGATCCTTCCACTTGCTCCAGCCCTTGTAGAGCTCGACGAGCGCGCGCTTGCTCGTCGTCGGCCTCGCCGAACTCGCCTTCGCACGGTCGCGCCACGACGTCGATCGCTTCGTCCGCGGCTCGCCGAGCTCGCTCGACAAGATGCGCGCGACCCGCACGCGGTCGGCGCGCGCTCGCGCCGCCTTCGGCTCGCCTGGCGCGCTTGCGCAGGAGCGCGTCGACGAGCGCCGCCAGCGCTTGCCTTGCCGAGCAGGATTCGACGAGGCCGTCGAGCGCTTCGGTGTCGGTGCGGATCATCGTGCGAGCGCGCTTCCCACGCCGCGATTGCTCGATCGGTCTCGCCGATCTCGGCCGCGAGGCGCGCCGCTGCGCCGAGCACCCGCTTTGCGCCCTCCGCGGCTCGTGCTCGAGCGTCGCGAGGCGCTCGAGCACGTCGAGGCGCTCGCGCTTTGCGCCCGGCGTCGCGAGGAGCGGATCGATGCGGCGGCACGCGCGCGAGGAGCGACGCCTGCGCGATCGGCGACACGAGCAGCACGCGGAAAAGCAGGTCGATCGCGCGCGTCGCGCTCGTTCAAGTCGTCCGCGTGCACGGCGGCCGCGTGCATGAGCAATCGACGCGCAGCTCGTCGCCTGTGCAGTCGTCGGCCGCGGCCGCGAGCACCTCGGCGAGCCGATCGAAGCGCCCCACCTTCTCGGCGATTCGCGAGAGCTGCTCGCGATGCGTCGTCGCGTCGGGATCGAGCATGACGAGCGCGACGCAGTGCTCGAGCGCCGCGCGTCGTTGCCGAGCTGCTCGTGAGCTTCGCGATTTGGCGTGGCGGCGAATGCGCTCCTTCGCGCTCTTCACCGCCTCGAGCTCGACCTCGAGCATGCGCGCGAGATCCGCGTCGCGCGCCAGCTCCGCGTAACGCTCTCTTGAAGAAGCGACGGCCGCGCGCTGGCTGACGAGCATGCGCTTCGCGCCCTTTCCGCCCGGCGGCGGCACGCGACCCGCGCGGCGGACGAAGCGCGCGGCGGGCGAATCACGCTCTCGTGCGCGGCCGCGACGCGCTCGCGACCGGCGAGGTCGACGTCGGCGGCAGCGTCTTCTTCATCTCCGCGCCGGCGGGCGCCGCGGCGAGGACGCGCTCGAGCAGCGCCGAGCGACGTCGATCGGCGCGGCGTGTCCGGCTCGCGTGCGATCATCTCTTCGACGACGAGGAGCGCGGAGCCCGCGTCGCCGAGCTCGTCGAGCCAGAGCGTCGCCATGCGCATGCGCGTCTCCTGCGTCTTCCGCGGTCGTGCCGCCGGAGCTGCGCGCCGAGGAGCCCGATGAGCTCGCGGTGCCTTCCGTGGCGCTCGTAGAGGCGCTCGAGCGACGCGAGCAAGCGCGCGTTCTTCGGCTTGAGTGCGAGGAGCTGCTCGAGATACCCGACCGCGCGCTCCGCGTGCTTCGCGAAGTCTTTCGCGATCTGCGCGGCGTCCTCGAGGAGCTCCGATCCGGCGCGTCGTGTCGACGTCGCCCGCGAGCGATGCGATCGTAGAGCGCGAAGAGATCGTCCCATCGCTCCTGCGAGTCGAAGAGGAGCTTCAGTCGATCGAACGCCCACCCGCCCGGATCGAGATCCAGCATGCGCTCGAGGATGCGAACGACGGCCTGCGCGTCGTCGAACCACTCTTCGTGGAACGCGACGGCGCGCTGGCCGAGCTCGAGCGCGTCTTCCGTCGGAAGCGGTTTCGCGATCGCCGCTTGATACAAGTCGGAGAGCTCTTGTGGCCTGTCGAGAGCACGCGCGAGTTGCTCCGCGCGATCCCACCACACGAGCTCCGCCGGAAGCTCGGCGAGCGCGCGCAAGAGGACGCCATACGCCTCGTCTTGCGACACCGCGAGATCGAGCAGCTTCGTGTGCCACGCGCGACGCCGCTCCACGGGCGCATCCGTCGCGCTCGAGACGAGCGCGGCGAGCACGCGTTTTCGCGCCGCGGGGTCCGCGCTCTCGAGCGACCCCTCGAGGAGACCCGAAGCCTCCGCGCCGATTTCGGGATGGGCGAGCAAACGCACGAGCACGCGAAGCGCCGCTTCGTCGTCGGGCTTCGCGGAGAGCGCGCTGCGGAGCTCGCCCATCGCTTCTTCTTGGCGTCCCGGAATCGACGCGAGGAGCGCCGCGATCTCCGCGCGCAATCGCGAGGCTGCTTCGCCTTCGGACGCGGCGAGCCTGACGCGCAGCGTTCCGAGCGCGCCGTCGACGTCTCCGCTCGCGATCATCAAGCGTGCGATTTCCGCGTGGGCTTCCGCGCTCGCGGGATCCGCTTCGGCTGCCTGCTTCCACAAATCGATTGCGCGTCCGAGATCGCCGCCGAGCTTCTCTTCTTCGAGCTTCGCCCATCGACCGAACGCGCTCGCGCGCGCCGCGCCCGTCTCGCGCTGCGCACGCCACGAGAGAAGCCATCGCCATGCGTCCGCTTCGCCGCGCGCGTCGCGCTTCTCGAGCAGCGCTTCGAAGCGCTTCGCCGCGCGATCCTTCGTGCCCGCGTCCGAGAAGGGATCATCGAGGACGCCGCGCAAGAGACCGCGCGCTTCGTCCGCGGTGGCGTCGTCTTGCGCGAGCAGCTCCGCTTTCGCGGCGATGAGCCGAGCGCGCAGCGTGGGATCGCGACCTGCGTCGCTCGCGAGCGCGTTGTCGAGCGTGCGCGTCAGTGCGCTCGTTGCGTCGGCGGCGACGCCGAGCTCGACGAGCTTCGCGAGCGCTTCAGCGTCGTTCGGCGCTTCGAGGAACGCGCGCGCCGCGGCATCGAACGCGCCGGGCGCGTCGTTCATCCGCGTGCGAAGCACATCGGCGAGCTTGAGGAGCGCGTCCTTGCGCTCCATCGCGCTTCCGGCCGACTCGACGAGCGCCGCGTAGAGCTCGGGGAGCGATCCCCACTCGCCGCTCGATTCGAGGAGCCCGGCGAGCCGCTCGGTTGCGGTTCGATCGAATGGAGCGCCGCGACGAATTCGCTCGTAGAGCTTTCGCGCGGTCTTCTTGTCGTCCATCTGCTCCGCGACGAGCGCACCGTCGCGCCACGCGGCTGCTGCGCTCGCCGCATCACCGCGCTCGGTGTGGAGCGTGCCGAGGCGCGTGAACCAGAACACTTTGTCGTCGGGCGACTCGGCGAGCTCGACGCGCTTCGTCGACGCGGCGACGAGCAAATCGCGATCGTCGGCGCGCTCCGCGACTTGCTCGACGAGATCGAGGTCCGCGTTCGTCGCGAACGCATCCTCGGCGAGAGCGCGTGCGTGCACGACGGCGCGTTCGCGCAACCCGTGATCCGACGCGAGCCGCGCGAGCCGCGCACGCAAGAGGCGCTCGTCTTCGCCGGGCGGCGTCCGCGGGAGCCGCTGCTCGAGGAGCGCGCACGCATCGGCGAACGCGCCAGCCTCGCAATAGAGATCGTAGAGCGCGTCTTCCGTCGCGTCGTCCACGCCCTCGGCGATGCTCGCGCGAAGCGTCTCCATCGCGCCGCCCGCGTCGCCCAAGTCTTTGCGTTGCAGGTTCGCGATCGCGAGGTGTAGGCCTCGCCGCTTGTCCGGTTGTGTTTCCTTCGCGAGCGCCGCGCGATAGAGGCGCATGCGATCGTGCGGCGTGCCTTGTTCGCGCAGCAGCAAATCCACGCCCGCCATGAGCTCGGGCGACGACGGCGCGTAATCGAGCGCGCGTTTGTACGCTTCGAGAGCGCGCGCGCGATCGCCCGCGCTCATCGCCGCGTCACCGAGGCGCTGCGCGACGAGAAGCAAATCGTCGTTCGACACGGCGCGATCGCCGAACGCGAGCGCGAGCACGTCCGCGCGCGCGTTCGCCCCGCCTTCGCCTGGAGAGAGTCGATCGAGCGCCGCAATCCACGGCGCGACGGGCGTCGCCTCGTCGAGCGCGTGCGTGAGAGCAGTCTTGACGAGCCCGAGGACGCGCGCGCGTTCGTTCGGCAAGTGCTCGGCGAGCGTCACCGCATCCGAAAGCGCCTGCATGCGCACCGCCGCGTCGCTCGCGCCTTGCGCGCGCGCGAGGAGGACGCGAAGCATTCCCGAACGCGCACCCTCCGCGCGATAGATTGGGTCGAGCACGTCGGCTGCCGCGAGCGCGGTCGCCGTGTCGGTCGCGTCGAGCAGTTGCTCCATCGACTCGCGCGACAGCGTGTCGTGCGGATCCAGCGCGAGCGCCGCGCCGAACGCTTCCACCGCGCCCGGCGCATCTCCGAGCCACTGCATCTTCAAGAGACCGAGGCGCCCGAGCGTGCCGACTTTGTCCGCGCCGTGCTGGAGCTTCGCGAGCGAGTCGTACGCCGAAGCGAGCTTCGCGAAATCTCGTTCGAGCTCGAGCAGCGGGATCCATCGCGTGAGGAGCTCGTTCGTCGCGCCGAACTCTTCGATGATCTCGCTCCACGCTTGCGACGCGGCCGCATGATTACCCGACGCCTCGGTGATCTGGTCCGCGGCGCGCACGAGCAGTTCGCGCTTCTCTTCGCGCGTCGGCGCGTCCGCGGCGCGCGCGCGGAGCACTTCCGCGAGCCCGAGCGCATCACCGAGGTCGGAGAGCAGCGGTTCCAGCGCGGCGAGCGCGCGCGCGCGCGCTGGTGTGTCGAGCAGCCCGCGATACGCGGCGACGGCGCGCGCCGGATCCTTGAGCGCGCCCGACGCGAGCTCCGCGAGTTGCTCCGCAGCCTGTTGCCGCCTGACGACGTCGGTCTCCGTGTGGATGATTCGCTCGAGCATCTCCGCGAGCGACACGTGGTCTTCGTCTTCCGCGTAGAGACGCGCGAGCGCGTGCATCGCCGGAAGGAGCGCGGTGGGCGGCGCGCCAGGAACGGTGAGCGCGCTCGAAAACGCAGCGCGCGCTCGCTTGACGTCGCCCGTCGCGAGCAGGAGCTCGCCGATCTCCGCGGAGAGACGCGCGCGCGCCGCCGGATCTTTCGTCAAGCTCACGAGGCGCTGCAGCGTTTTCTGCGCCGCTTCGTGCTTGCCGAGCCCGCGCGTGAGCGCGACGTATCGATCGAGCAAGTCGCTGTCCGACGGATCGATTTGAATCGCTTGTTCCGCGGCTTCGTATGCTCCCGGGAGATCGTCGGCGTGATCGTGACGAAGCCCTGCGAGCGCGCGCAATGGACCGAAGCGTCGCGCGCCGCGCGCGTGCTCGAGCTCGATCGTGTAGAAGCGAATCGCGTCGCCCCACGCCTGCTCCTTCTCCGCCGCGCTCGCGAGCGCCGATGCCACACGCTGCGCGGCCGCTTTCACTTCGAGCAAGCGCATGCCGATGCTCTTCGCGCCTTCGTGCCCGGGCGCGCGCCCGAGCAGCCACTCGACGTGCGGCAGAGCGCGCTCCACTTCGCCCGTCTCGTCGTACAAAGCGAGGAGCTTCGTTCGATGCGCGAACGCGACGTCGTCCGCGAGCGACGCGTCCGCTGCGAGCGCTTGCTCGAGCATCTTCGCGACGTCGCGCGGCCTGTTCGCGTTGAGCAGCGCGCCTTCGAGCTTCGCGCGTGCTTCTTCGTCTTTGGGATCGACGCGCACGAGCATCGCGAGCACGTCCGCGAGCCTGTCGCCCGCGTCGGCCTTCTCGAACGCCTCCGCCGCTTTTCTGAGCGCCGGCGCCTGCTCCGCGCGCGCGCGGTGTTGCGCCATGTCGAAATAAAACTCGCCGAGCTTCCGGAAATCGCCTGCCTGCGTGAGCTTCTCTTCGAAGCGCGCGATCGATCCCGCGTGCGTCGGCATCGCCGTCATCGCTCGATCGAGATAGCTCGCCGCGCCGACGTCATCGCCCATCACGTCGGCGAAGAAAATCGACGACTGATACATGAACTCCGCGACCACGCCCGCTTGCAGCGTACGGAGCTTGCGATCGCCCGCGAGGCCTTCGAATGCGAACGCGAGCTCGGTGATGCGATCGTCGCGCTGCGCGGCTTGATAGAGCTTCGGCCACGCTTCTTTCGGGAGTTGATTGCGCGCGAGCGCGAGCAAGAACGCGTCGAGGACTTCACCTTCGTTCTCGAGCCGTTGCTCGAGAGCTTCGATGACCGCAGACAAGCCTGCTGATCGGGATCGGGTGTTGTCGGACATGATCGCGGAATGGCGAGGGTATCAACCCCCACGCTTTCCGCGATCTGGTCTACCGTTCAGTGCTCATGCGGTTGTGGCGTCCGCTCGATACGGGCCGAACGAGCCTGAATTCGGCGCGCGCCCGACCGTGCCTGCCGCTCGCGTCGCGACGATCACGCCGATTCCCGTCAGGACGACCGCAAGCGTGACGAGCCCGTTCACGATGGGGATCGCTCCGCTCACGAGAAAGAGGAGACAACCGACGAGCAAGTGAACGTGCGGGTTGTCGCTCTTGTGACCGACGAGCGCCTTTCCGACCGTCGCGAGCACGGCGCAGATGCCCGCGTAGCTCGCGAAGACCGCGCCGAGCACGAGAACGACCGCGACCGGAATGCCGATCACGGTGATCGCGACGATCGCGATGATGACGAGCCCGACGAGCCCGCCGACGATGCCGAGCGCGAACGCGCGCATCGGGCGTGACGCCGCTTCGACGCGAAGCGCGTTCATCTTGTTGCCCGCGAGCGCGAAGAGCACCGCGCCGAACACGAAGAGCATCGCCGCGCGCGTCGTCGCGTCGCTCACCTCTCGCAAGATCCCGTGCGACGACGACGATGAATTGCCGATGCGTACGTCGTCGTTCTTGTGGATCGCGCCGCCGATCTTCGCGCCCTTGTGCCGGTCGAGCGAGCCACCGACGACGCCAACGTCGCCGTCGATCTGCGCGCCGTCGTCCACGTCGATCGATCCTCCGATCGCCGTCGCGCTGCCGACGACGTGCGCGCCTTTCTTCACGTACGCGCTTCCGCCCATCACCGTGACGTTGCCCGTCGCGGTTCCGTAAATCGAGACCGATCCGCCGAAGATGGTGACGTCGTGAACCGTTTCGTCCGCGGCGATGACGAGATCGCCGCCGCGCACGAGACGATCCTCGCCGCGCATCGTCGCCATCGGCGGAATCGTCGACACCGCGGACGCCGAGGCTTGCGGCGCATCGGGCGGGAAGAATCCGCCGACTTGTCCGGGAACCTTCTTGGGGACGCCGCTGATCGTGATGATCGTGCCGTCGCGCTTCGCGACGAACTCTCCATCGCCGAGGATCACGTCGAGCGCTTTGTCGGCGGGCACGTCGTTCAGGTGGAGGTCCATCGCCTTCGTGTCGTCGATGTCGCGGAGCGCGATGCTCCAGCCCGCTTCCTTCGCGAGCCGCGTGACGGCTTCGGTGTGCGTGACGTGCGTCGCTTCGATCGAGACGTGCTTCAGCTCGACGGGCCACTCGCCTTCGTGGCGAACTTGCGCCAGCGCGACGCTCGAGACGAGACCGATGCCGCACAGCGCAGCGCATGCAAACCACTTCATGATCTGACTCCATACGAACGTGAGAAGCGCGCGATCGCGAAGCCGATGAGCGCGAGCGTGAACGTGGCGACGACGGACGCGGCGGCGCCGCTCGATCCGGACGAGAAGCTCTTCGCGACGGCGACGAGCGACGTCGTGACCGCGGGGACCATGCGCGGTGCAGCGAACGCCCACGCGATCGCGCGCGGGAGCGAATCGACGAGCGCGGGGCCGCTGCACACCGCGGCGACGAGCGCCGCGGCCGCGACGAGGAGAGTCGGGAAGCGATGCACGGTCTTCGGTGCGGCTTCGCGCGCTTCGATTTGCTTCGCCACGCGCAGCGCAACGCCGACGTCGTGCGACTCGAGCGCCATCGCGCCGAGGCGAAACATGCATTCTGCACACGATTCCGCGTGAACGCGCGCGACGGGATCGATCACGTCTTGCGCGTCCGCGAGGCACGAGAGTGCCACGTCGCTCAAGTGATCGCCGCTCCATGTCTCGGCTTCGGAGAGCCTCTCGGTTTCGTCGTTCATGCGTCTCTCTCCAAGCTCGCCGCGAGCGCCTTGCGCCCGCGAAGAATCCACGTCGCCACCGTGCCCATCGGCACGCCGAGCTTCTTGCCGATGTCGACGTACGACATGCCCTCGATGAAGAAGAGCTCGACCGCCTCGCGGTGTTTCTCCGGGAGCGCGCCGAGCGCGGTGCGGAGTCTCGCGATCTCTTGCGTGCGAGATGCGCGCTCGAACGGCGAAGGCTTCGAGTCGGGGATGCGATCGGCGAGATCGCGCGCCGAGTCTTCGGGTGCGGGCGCCGCTTGACGCTTCAGCGCGCGCGTTCGGCTGCGCGCGGCGTCGAGCGCGACGTGCTTCACGATGCCGACGATCCACGCGCGGAGCGGCTCGCCGTCGCGGACGCGCGTGCGCCCTTCGATCGCGCGCCGCATCGTCTCGCTGACGGCGTCGTCCACGTCGGGATGCTCCGGTCCCACGTGGAGCACGGACGCAGCGACGGCGCGAAGCAGCGGACGAAGCTCGGCGGCCTCGCGCGAAAACGCTTCGACGGTCATCGCCGCTGCGGTCATCGCACCGATGTTGCCGCGTGGCGGAGGCGAAGCAAAGAAGACGGCGCCGAGCATTCTCTCCCGAATGCTTCGTCCGACCCTGCCCGTTTATTTCAAACGCTACGATCCGGCTGAAATCAGGGCTTCCAAGCGATCGAGCGCCTTGTCGAGGACGGGCGCGCTCGGGCCGAACGAAAAGCGGACGTAGTCGCGAAAACGCGACGCGCGCGCATGCCGGCGCTTGCCGGGGTTCACGTCGAAGAACTCGCCCGGCACGGTGATGACCTTCTTCCCGAGCGCCGCGCGGAAGAAGCTCATCCCGTCGGCGAGCTTCGGCGGGAGATTCGCGACGCTTCCCCAAACGTAGAACGTTCCATCCGGCACGCGATCGACGCGCACGCCGAGCCGCTCGAGGCGCGAGAGGACTTTGTCGCGCTTGTCGCGGAAGGCGTTGTGAATCGCCCACGTCTCTTTCGTCACGTGCTCTTCGCTCATCAGCGCGATGGCCGCGCGCTGGAGCGGCTTGCTCCCGCCGCCGTCGAGGAACGATCCCGCGCTCGTCAGCGCTTCGATGATCTTCTTCGGACCGAGCGCCCACGTGACGCGCCAACCCGGGTAGCGCCAGTTCTTCGTGAGCCCGTCGAAGATCAAGACGGGATCGCGATCGACGTCTTCGACGTAGCGCGCCGCGCTCTCGATCGGCAGCGTGCCCGGACGCGTTCGGTAGATGTAATGCGAATAGAACTCGTCGAGCATCAGCGAGCACTCGAGATCGCGCGCGACGGAGACCCAGCGCGCGAGCTCTTCGCCCATGACGGCTTTGCCTGTCGGGTTGCACGGGTTCGAGAGGAGAATCGCCGAGAGCCCGCGGCCCATGATTTCCCTGCGGAGATCCTCGTGCGAAAACGCGTAGCCGCGATCGCCGTCGAGCATGATCGGGATCGCCGTGAACGCGCGGAAGATGTCGAGCAGCTCTTCGTACGCCGTGTAGTCCGGCAAAAAATGTCCGAGGTTCACTTGCGAGAGGCTCGCCGCGGCACGCGTGAGCGCCATGCGCCCGCCGCCCGACACGCACACGTTCTCCGCCGAGTACTGCGAGCGGAGGCCCTTTCGATAAAGTGTATTGTACAAGTTTGCGATCGCCTCGCGGAGCTCGGGGATCCCCGCGACGGGCGCGTACTCTTGATCGTCCACGTCGATCTCGACGTGCGACACACGCGGCGGCGCGCCCGCGAGCTCGCCCGTCTCGGGTTGGCCTTGTCCGAGGTTGCACCAATCCGGATTCGACGCCGAGAAGCCGAGACGCGTCGCCTCCGACGTGACGTAAATCACGCCCGTGCGTGGCACCGCGCGGAACGCGGAGAGTGCATCGTGCGGCGGTTCCATCACGCGCCTTCTACATCATAGAAAGCGCGCGCGCAGCTCCGGCGTCGGAACCATGCAGACGTCTTTCTTTCCAAACCAGCGATAGCGATGGCGCGCGATGAACATGTACACGGCGTCGCGGATGAACCGCGGGACGACGTACCACACGATCGCAAGCGACCACGGAAAGCCGAGCCCGCGCCCGATTTCGATCGCCGCGGCCGAGCGCTCGTAGACGCGATCGCCGTCGACCAAGATCATGCTCGCGGGATCGCCCTCCGGAATCGGCAGGCGGTGCGCGCGCATCAAGTCTTTGCCGGCGTCCGATTGCTGCGACGCGAATCGAAAATGGTTGGCCTTGTCGTGCGCGATGACGAACTGAACCGACGAGCTGCACAGGTTGCAGACGCCGTCGAAGAGGAGGATCGCGCTCACATCCCAAAGATAGTGTCAGAGCCCAGCGGAGGCGAGGTACTCGGTCGCGAGGTGATCGATGGGATTCTTCGACGGGTGAAAATCGCGCCTCAAGTATTGGCGAATGCCGTTCGCGAAGACCGGCTTGCGCTTCTTGAACGTCCGCTGATGTTTGCGGAGCGCGAGGAACTGCCGCGCGATTTCGCGGACGCCGATCTCTTTGCGCTCTTGCTCGAGGAGGTGCAGCGTGCCCGCCGTCCAAAATCCCGCGAGGCACGCCGTCGCCACCGCGAGCCCCGCGACGCGCAGCGCGTAGCTCGGGTTCACCGCGACGAGCACGTCGAATGCGACGTCGCGATGCTCGATCTCTTCGCACGCGTGCCACAGGAGAAGCGCGCGCATGCGAGGATCGGCGACGTCGAGGAAGCGCATCTCGAGCGCGTTCTCCGCGAGGATCGCGGTGAAGTGCTCGCACGCCGCGGTTGCCGCGAGACGAAGCGCGGGCGGCGAGACGCGCTCGATGTTCGCGTACGCGACGCGCTCGTACCAATCGAGGAATCGATCGACGCGGAAGCCGTGCGCCTCGAGGATGCGGTTGTAATCGTCGTGCTCCTTCGCGTGACGACCTTCTTGTCCGAAGAAACCTTTCACGCGTGCGCGGAGCGTCTCGTCGTCGAGGTCTTCGAGGTAGTGCTTCACCGCGCGCACGAAGAAGCGCTCGCCCGCCGGAAACAAAAGGTTCACGCCGTTCGCGATGTGCGTCGCGACGACGTTCTCGCCGAACCAATGGCGCGGCACGCCGTGCAAATCGATCCCCGGATCGCGTACGCGTGGAACATGCGAAACGAGCGGCTGCGTCTGCATGAAACCAACGATGAGGCGCTGTTGAACGAAAGTCAATAAGCGTGCTTGTGCTACATTGGCGACGTGACAGCCGCGAAACGCACGCGCATGGAGAACGACGCGCGGCGCGCGCAGCTGCTCGCGCTCGGCTTGAACGTTTTCTCGTCGCGCGCGTACGACGACGTGTCGATGGAGGATCTCGCGCGCGCCGCGGGGATCTCGAAGGGCCTCGTCTATCACTACTTCCCGACGAAGCGGCACTTCTACGTCGCCGCGCTCCGCGAAGCCGCGCGCCAGCTCCTCGCGCAAACCGAGCCGAACGAATCCGACCCGCCCGAAGAGCGATTGCGAAAAGGGCTCGAGGGTTATCTCGGGTTCGTCGAGAAGCACGCGCGCGCGTACACGACGCTCATGCGCGGCGGGATGGGCGTCGACAAACAAGTCGGCGCGATCGTCGAGAAGACGCGCGCCGCGTTCGTCGATCGATTTTTCTCCGCGCCCGAGTTGAAGAGCGCGCTCACGCCCGCGATGAAGCTCGCCGTCCGCGGATGGGTCGGCTTCGTCGAGACGACCGCGCTCGAGTGGCTCGAGAACCGCGAGATCCCGCGCCACGCGCTCCTCGACATGTGGACGCGTGGACTCTTGCTCACCGCCGTCAGCTAACTGACGTGCGTCATCTCGACGGGTTTTCCGTCGACCGTGACTTTGCACCCGTTGCTGTCCGTGCCGATGCTCCACTCGAGCGCGAGCTTCACGTCGTGCACTTTGTCGTCGTGCATCGCGCTCGCGTGGAGCTCGCCGAGGCCGATGAGCGACCAGGTCTTGTGCGCGATCTCTTTTCCGTCCCACACGATGTGAAAGCCCTTCGTGAGCTCGTTGCGCGTGACGACGATCGCGTGTCCCTCGTGGTTGCCTTCCCAACGCGTTCCGAGAATTCCCATGTGGTCCTCCGTCAGTGTTTCGAAGTTGCGGATGCGGGAGCGCGCGAGGGCTCCCACGGACGAAAAACGGCGAGCAGCGTTCCGCCGGCCACGAGCAAGATGAGCGACGCGACCGCGATCGAAATCGCGAGCGGCGCGATCGATCGTTTGCGAGGCGTGATCTTCTTTTGGAGAAGCTCGGCGGGGAGCGGCTTCAGCGGCGCCGTCGTGGCGACGCTTGCTGCGACTGAAGGGTGATACGAGGAGCGTATCGTTTCGGGCGACGGGATCGGCGTCGTGCGCGGCGCGATGCTGTCCGGGACGGCCTCCATCGGGATCGTCTTCGGAAGCGGCGCGGTCTCGGGAGGGAGCGCGTGCGGTTCGATCGCCGTGTCGGGCGTCGGCACGGTCACGGCGGGCTGCGTGGAGAGCGGCTCGTCCAGCGGAGTCGGCTTCGCGAACGGTTTGAGCGCGCGCGCCATCTCCGCTGCATCCGCGAATCGATCCGCGGGGCGCTTCGCGAGCGCGCGATCGACGATGCGCGAAAGCTCCGCGTCGATCTCGCGCCGCACCTCCACGACGGGCTTTGGAACGGCCGTCATGATCGCTTGCACGAGCTCGCCGGTCGCGGTGCCTTCGAACGGTTTCTTCCCGACGAGCGCGACGTACATCACCGCGGCGAGCGAATAGAGATCCGCGCGGCCATCGATCGGATCGCCCGTCGCTTGCTCCGGCGCCATGTACGAGAGCGTGCCGACGACGAGACCCGAGCGCGTCAGCTTCGGCATGTGATCGCTTTCGCCGAGAAGCTTCGCGACGCCGAAATCGAGCACCTTCACGATGTCCGCCTGCACGCTCGTTCGCTCGAGAAAAATGTTGTCGGGTTTGATGTCGCGATGGACGACGTTCGCGCGGTGCGCGGCCTCGAGCGCGGAGAGCACCTGCACCGCGATGTACGCGACGCGCGACGGCGCGATGCGCGGCGTTCGCTTGAGCACGTCGCGCAAGTTCTCGCCGTGCAAGAGCTCCATCACCAAGAACGGCGGCTCGTCTTCGTTGGTTTGAAAATCGCTGATCTGAACGACGTTCGGATGACCGAGCATCGCGACGACGTGCGCCTCTCGCTGAAAGCGCCCGCGGAGCTCCGTGTCGTGCGCGAGGTGCGGGTGCATCACCTTGAGCGCGACGCGCCGGTCGAGACCTTCTTGCACTGCGGCGTACACGGTGCCCATGCCGCCCTCGCCGAGCATCTCGCCGACGCGATATCGCCCTCCCAGCAGCGTTCCGGTCAAGCTCGCGTGCGCCACGTCACTCGATCCACGCGGTCGCGCCGCCCGCCAAACGAAGGACGATCGAATCACCCGAAAGAAAAAACGCGCTCCCCGTGGCCGCGCGAACGTCCGCTTCGCTCGCGGCCGCCGCGACCTCGGCCTGACCGATGACGACGTGCGTGAGCGGAGAAGTTTTTCCCGTGCGCGATCGCACGTCGAGCGTGCACACGATCGCCGTGCCGAACGAGCCCGGCGTGAACGTCACGCCGACGCCTTGCGCCGTGTCGTCGATCGCGATTTGCGATCCGTCGTCGAATTGCGCGCTCGCTTTTCCGCTCGGCCATCCACGCGCTTCGAACGTCGGACGCTGCGACGCGCTGACGACGGTCGGCACCGTCGCGTCGACGAGCGAGTCCACGTCGGACGCGAGCATGGGAACGATCGCGCCGACGCGCGCGTAGAAAATGGGCGCGCCGAGCGGTGCGTCGACGGTCTCTTCGATCGGGCCTTTCGTCACTTCGCCCGTCGCGAAATTCGCCCACGCGCCTGGCGGAAAATGCACGGTGTGATTCGTCGCGCCCTGCGTGATCACGAGCGGCACGAGCAGATCCGCGCCGAGCATGTACTCCTCGTCCGCGAAATCGAACGACGCTGCATCCGTCGGAAACGCGAGCGGAATGGGCCGAATCGTCGGCAGGCCTTTCGTCTCCGCGTCGCGCGCGAGCGACGAGAGATACGGCTCGAGGTCCGTGTGCAGCGCTGCGAGCTGTCGATAGAGCGTCACCGTTTCGTCGTCGTACGTCCACGGAGCGTGAGTGTCCCCTCCGCCGCCGAGCTGCATCACCATCGAGAGCGCGGTGTGCTCTGCCCAGCGAAGGAGCGCTTCCTTCGTCGGCGCGCCGTGACGAAAGCCGCCCGTGTCGGATCCGAACTGCGGAAACCCGCTCACCGAGAGCGTCTCCGCGGCAACGACCGCCGCCGGCAATCCACCGACGAAGAACGTGCCCGTGCCCGTGGGATCACCGCGCTTCGCAAAATCCGGATCGAGATCGCCGGGCCAGATGATGTCCGCGTTTTGCGCGCCGCCGTAGCTCGACGCGCGCACGAGCAAGATCCCGTCGTCGCGAACCGCATCGAGCGCTTGGTGATACGCGTCGTGGTAGTGGCGCGGATAATTTCGCGCGGTGCGATCCGTCTCGCCGTCTCCGTAGATGATGCCGATGCGCGCGTTGAAGATCTGTGCGATGACATCCTCGCCGTAATCGAGCTTGAAACCCGCCGCGCCGAGCGACACCGCGCGCGACGCGAGGTTCGCCCAAAAATCGCGCCCCGCGCTCGTCGTGAAATCGATCATGCCGAATTGCTTCGACGTGTCGGAGCCGAGCGCCGCGAAGATGGCGCCATCGTGCAGTCGCACGAGCACGCCATCGGTGTTCGCGGCTTGCGTGTAGAGATCCTGCGCTTCGTCCGCGGGACCCGTCCCCGGTTTTTCGAGATACGGCTCCGACCAGAACATCATCCGGTAACCGAGCGCGCCGAGCTCGCCGATGAGCGACGACGGATCGGCGTACTTCGCCGGATCGGGAACGAAGGTGTTCCATGCGGTCTGCCACGGGTTGTCGATCCACATCGTCGTGGTCGGGATGTGGAGCGTGCGGAACATCGCCGCGTCGTCGAGAACTTGTGCGGTCCCGGAAAATTCGTTGCGCCAGTACATCGGGCCGAGCGCCCAGCGCGGGAGGACGCGCGGGAGGCCCACGTATTGCGTGTATTGTGCAATCACTTCGAGCGGGTCGCGCGCGAAGAAGAACCACACGCTCGAGACTTTTCCTTCGAACGTCGCCGTCACCACGTTCGGATCCGTCGCGGCGACGTCGAACGCGCCCGCTTCGTGGCTCTCGAAGAACACGCCGTAGCCCTTCGACGAGACGAGCAGCGGAACGGGAACGTGCGCGTCGTTCGTCGCGGACTCGAACTGCGCGTTGACGAGCATCTGCATCGGCGTGATCGCAGAGCGGGCGCTCACGTGCGCGAACTGCTCGCCGAGCCCGGTGTAAAATCCGTCGTCGCTCGCGAGCGAGACGCGCAAGAGCACCGTGTCTGCGCCGTCATCGGGCGTCGTCACGTGGAGCACGCCGGGCGATGGGCTCTCGACCGAGATGGTGCGCGGATCGATCGTGTCGAACGTGTACGTCGTCTTCGCGGGATCGTGCCACTCGTCGGGCGAGTCGGTGTCGTGCGCGCGCGTCATGAGCGGCGTTCCGTTCGGCGACGAGAGAAGCGGCGCGCCGTCGCGCGTGACGGAGAGCGACCCGTTCGAAAACGTCGCGGTGGTGTGGTCGCCGAGATCGAACGTCTGCGGCGCGGGCGGAACTTGGTTCGACTCGCAGAACGCACAAAGAAAGAGGAAGGGCGCGAAGGCGAGACCGCGCATGACCGCGTGAGGATGGTACTCCAAAAGTTGGCCCGACCTCGTCGCATCCGATAGCGGACGTGAAGGAGGATTTCATGCGCCTCGCGATTCTCGGAGTGGTTCTCGGTTTGGGCGTGCTGGTTCCCGCGAAGGCCGCGGATGCCGAGAGCCGCCACCTCTCGCTCGGCGAGGTCGCCGTCCCGTCGGGCGCGACGCACATGACGAGCGCGCTGCGTGATGCGCTCCAATCGGAGATGCGCGAGCTCGATCTACGCGGCGCGCACAAAGACGCCATCCTCAGCGTGTCGCTCGTGAAGATGGAGACCGAGCACGCGGAGACGACGTGCGTGATCTCGGCGACGCTGCGCTCGCGCGACGGCGGCGTTCTCTTCGCGGTGCTCGAAGGTCGCGCGCGCGCACAAGGCGGCAGCGGTCACGTCCCCGAGAGCGCGATGCGCGGCGCAGTCCACGGCGCGCTCTCGCGCGTTCCGGAAGCGCTCAAATGACCATCGCGGCGAAGCCGCGGAGCAGGTAACCAGCCTACTGCACGTCGCCCATCGTGCGCGTGCCGATCTCCAAGTACTTCACCGCGGATGCGTCGGGGTTGAAGTACTCGTTGTACACGCCCGATACCGACGCGAACTTCGTCTTCACGCCCGCGTCGAATCCGACGAACACGCTGCCCGCCATGTAATACGGGCTGAGGCTCACGATCTGCGCGTCGCTCGCGCCGCCGTCGTAGAACGTATCGCCGAGACCGAAGGTTTGATCCGGTTGCTTCGGCGTCCCCGTGACGTTCGCGATTTCGATCAAGAGCGGACCGTACGTCGTCTCGTATGCGGCGATCGATCCGATGTCTTGGAGCGTGACGCCGGTGATCGGCGCTGGCGTTCCCGTTCCGATCTTGAGCGCGCAGCCCGGCTCGATCGTGTCGACGTGCGTGATCAGCTCGTTCTGTCCGCCTTCGTTCTCGCGGAGGGCCCACGCCATCATGTTCACTTGGTCGCCCACTTGCAGCGACGTGAAATACTTCGCGGTGGTCGACGTGACCCACTCGCGAATCGCGTGGTGCGCGCCAACGGCGAGCGACGAGTACGTGAGATCTTGCTGGACGATGAACTCGCACGCTTTGCCCGCCGCGCATCCACCGGCGGAGATCGCCGTGACGTACACGCCGTTCAACCAGACTTGCTCGGGCGTCGTCGGATCGTCGTTCCACAAATCGACGATGGTCTTCGTCGGGACGGTCGACGGTTGCGACGTGCAGTCGGGCCAGGGGAAACCGGGAGCGTCGGTCGGCGCCGCATCGAGCGCGTCTTTCGCCGCGTCGACGGGCTGCGTCATCACGTCCTGTTTCTGCGTCACGTCGAGAGCGCCGCTGTCCGTTTCGGTTCCGTTGCCATTGTCCCCGCACGCGAACGCGAGCGTGACCGGCGTGACGGTCAGAAAAAGCGCAAGAATCCCCTTTTTCATCGCGCGCCCATCTAGCACGTGAGAAAACGTTCCGCCATGAAGCACGCTCTAATCATCGGATTTGTCGGCTTCGTCGCTTGTGGCGAGAGCACGCCCGTGAACACTCCGCCGGTTCCATCGGCGACGGCGACCGCGACGGCAAGCGCGCCGACGGCATCCGCAACGACGGCGCAAACGGTGACACCGCCCACGCCGGAAAAAGACGTCGCATGCGGCGCGCTCGACGACGAGCGCAAAGATCAAAACGCGAAGCTCAAAGCGATCACCGAATCGAAGGATCCGCTCGGTCACGTTCAATCGATGAACGACGACGTGCTCGGTGCGTTCTCGAAGTGCACGAAGACGAAATCGGGCGGCGCGTGGGGCATCGGTCTTCGCGATTTGAAAGAGGAGCTCCACGGCGTCACGGCGCAGCTCGTCGCGTTCCACGCGGACGCGAAAGGTCAGAAGACGAGCGTCGTGCTCCAAGGAACCGTGCGCACCAAGGATCGCGCGTTCCAGAGCCACGAGATGGATCGCGTCGCGTTCGACACGCAAATGGATTTCGACTTCGACGGCGACGGCGAGGAAGAGCTCATCGTCATCGGTCACGATCAAACCAAGGACGGCCCGCGCGATCCGATGGCGTACATCGTCGAGTTCAAGAACGCGTCCGCGCAGCTCTATGCGCCCGCGAAGGATCTCCCGATTTTCCGCGTCGAAGACGTCGATCGTGACGGCCGCCCCGACTTCGTCTCGTACGGTCCGTACCGCGCGCGCATCGGCGCACGTTGCAACGGCGCGCCCGCGCAAGTCGTCGGCCCGCCGATGCTCGTTCACTCGCTTCCGAATGGAACCTTCTCGATGACGGACGAGCGCTCCATCGCGTTCGCAAAGCAACACTGCGAGAAGCCCGGCTTCAGCGTCGCGCGCGACGAGGAGAAACACGTCGACGACGATCAAACGTTCGTCAACATCGCGTGCGCGCGCATGTGGGGCATGACGGAAGCGCAAGCGGTGTCCTCGGTCGCGTCGAGCTGCAACGCGATTCGCGGCGAGGCCGGCTGCAAAGACTCCGCGCTCACGAGCTGCGTGTACCCCGCGGAGATGACCGTGTGGGCGCGCGCGAAGCCACCGCTCACGCTCAAATGAACATCGCCGAGCACTACGACCTCCATCTCGCAGAGCACTACTCGTGGCTCTTCGGCGGGCTGCCCGAGCGCGCGAGAGAGAACCGCGCGTTCTTCGAGTCGATCGGGCTGCGCGGAAAAGAGGGCGGAAAAGAAAACGCGCGCGCGCTCGACATCGGTGCGGGCTCCGGCTTTCAGTCGATCCCGCTCGCGGAGCTCGGATTCGCGGTCACCGCGGTCGACTTGAGCCAGAAGCTGCTCGGCGAGCTCGTGCAAAACGCCGGGGACCTGCAGATCGAAATCGTTCGCAGCGACATCCTCCAATGCATCACGGAGATGAAGCCGCAGTCGTTCGACGCGTGCGTGTGCATGGGCGACACGCTCACGCACCTCGCGAGCTTCGGCGACGTTCAACGCTTGCTGCGTGAAGTGAATCGCGTGCTCGTGCCCGGCGGACGCTTCGTCATCGCGCTGCGCGATTTCACGCGCGAGCTCCGCGCCGAGGAGCGCTTCATCCCCGTGCGCGCCGACGAGCACACCGTGTTCTCGTGCTTCCTCGAGTACGACGGCGATCACGTTCGCGTGTACGACGTGATTCACCAGCGGCGCGACGCCGGATGGGACATGCGCGTGTCGAGCTACAGAAAGCTGCGCATCGCGCCCGACTGGCTCGAGAAGCGCGCGCGCGACGCGGGGTTCGACGTCGCGTCGAGCGAGGTGGTGCGCGGGATGGTGACGATCGACCTTCGCAAGCGATGAAGCGCGCACAAACGACTCCGCAAACGATCGCAGCGCTCCACATCGTCGTGAGCGTTGCCGTCGCCGAGCTCGCCGAAGCAGGAGGCCCCGTCACGCCCGAGTGGCACCGTGCTCTCGGTCTCGTCGAAGCGTCGCTGCGCGGCGAAGCCAAGAAGAAAGACTTGGTGCTCGCGCAGAACAAAATGTTTCGCATCTCGGACAAACACGACAATCACTTCGACGACCCGCTCCAGCGCGCCGCGGGTTGGCTGTCCGACGCGATCGGCAAGCTGCTCGCTGCAGCGACCGGCGGCAAGGATCTCGTCGACCTCATCCTCACCCACACTTCGTACGGGATGCCCGGCAAGGACTCGCTCGCTCGGCACCGCAAGGTGCAGGCGCGATTCGCAGACGCCAAGAAACGCGTCGCCAAACGCGACGACATCGACAGCACGCCGATTCCAGAGCCGAAGCGTCGCGTCGATCCGCGCGCCGCGGCCGCGCTCGCGAGCGTGATGAGCGTCGTCGATGCGCCCATCGCGGCGCTCTTCCGGCGCAAGAAGGCCGAGCGCGATCCAAAGAAGACGACGACGCGCGCCGAGCTCGTCGCGCTCCTCGCGAAGCGCGGATACAAAGCGCACCCCGCCGTGCTCGATTTCGAAGCGCGCTACGGCGGCTTGATCGTGCCCGAATCCGGCGACGACGATTGGATCGACGAAGGAACCTACGCGATGTTCGGCGCGTTCGCGTTTTTCAAATCGCAGAAACCGAAGAAGCGCGAAGACGATCTCGTTCCGATCGCGATCGACTCGCGCGGCAACTGTTACATGGACGCGAAGGGCCGCGTGTTCGGCGAAGACGAGATCGAAGGCATGATGCCGGGCGTGTTCGCGAAAAACGGTGACTCGATCGTCGCGCGCCTCACGCTCGCGTCGTACTTCGAGGAGAAGATCTCGCGCAGGCGCTTTCGGAAGATGCCGAAGGGCAGCGGCGCGCGCGTCGCCAAAGTGATCGGCGCGAAGCGCGTGCCGTCCGCGTCGAAGCCGGGCGAAGCGTGGTGGGCGAGCGAGGCGTTCATCGTCTTTCAGACGCGCAAGGAAGTGGGCGTTTGCGCGCTCGATGACGAGAGCGCGAAGAAGCTCCCAAACGTCGCGCGCCGGATCTGATCGCGTCGCGCTCCATTCGAGAGCGGCGAATCGACGGGAAAACACGGGTCGCCGCGCATTTGGAGCACGGCACGCACGCTGCAATCTCGCCGTGCATGACCGACACACGCGAACGCGACATCCTCGTGGCCTCGAACGAATACGCCTACGTCCAGGATCTCACGAAGGGCGACATCGTCCTCTACGTGGGTCCGACGAAGATCAGCCTGTCGAACACCGAACGCCTCGTCGACTACCAGCACGGCCGCTTCGTTCCCGTGCGCGCCGATGAAGGCAGCGCCGTCGCGACGTTCACGAGCGCGACGTCGTCGCAGTACATCGTGCTCGAAAATCCGCCGAAGGATCCGAACGTCAAACCGACGAAAGGGAACAACAGCGCGGTCGAGCTTCGCACCGGTCGCAAAGTCGTCGTGCCCGGGCCCGCGTCGTTTCCGCTCTGGCCCGGACAGCGCGCGCGCGTCGTCGACGGTCACGCGCTCCGCGAAGACGAGTACCTCGTCGTGCGCGTCTACGACGACGAAGGCCACGAGGAGCCGATCGGAACGGAGATGATCGTGCGCGGCGAAGACACGAGCTTCTATGTTCCCATCACCGGCATCGAGGTCCTCGCCGGGCAGAGCGGATACGTCCACAAGGCGCGTCGCTTGCGCAAAGGCGCGGGTCTTCATCTGCGCGTCGCAAAATCGTTCGTTCAACCCGCGGGCGGCGTAATTCCGGAGGGCGAATACGAAGCTGGACAAGACATGTTCATCGCGGAGGGCGAAGGATTCTTCTTTCCAACGCCGAACGTCGAAGTCGTCGCAGAGATCTCGGCGATTCCGATCGGCGAGCGACAAGGCGTTTACGCGCGCGACATCGCGACGGGGCGCATCACGACGATCGTCGGTCCGGTGAACTACTTGCCCGACCCGACGCGCGTGCAAATCATCGCGCGCGATCTCGATCAAGCGCGCATCGATCTCTATCGGCGTCGCGAACGACGGCTACTCGCTCGCCGTGTACATCCCGTCGAGCTTCGCCGTGCTCGTCACCGCGCGGAGCTCGCGCGAGGTCGTGCGCGGTCCGCAAACGCGCGTCCTCGACTTCGACGAAGATCTCGAGGTGCTCGAGCTCTCGACGGGCAAACCCAAATCGTCGGAGCGCACGCTGCGCACGTGCTTCCTCCAAACCGACGGGAACAAAGTCTCGGACGTCCTCCGATTGAAGACGGGCGATCACAACGAGGTCGAGGTCGTCGTGTCGTATCGCGTGTCGTTCGTCGGTCCCGAGACGGCGCGTTGGTTCAACGTGAAGGACTACGTCGGTCTCTTGTGCGACCACGCGGGCTCGCTTCTGCGCGCCGCGGCGCGCGCGTGCTCGATCGAGGCGTTCTACCAAAACGGCACGGAGATCCTCCGCACCGCGATCCTCGGCGAGAAGCGCGAAGGCGAACCGCGTCCCGGCCGTCACTTCGAAGAAAACGGAATGTGGATCTACGACGTCGAGGTCCTCGACGTGCGCATCCTCGATCCCGAAGTGCAGGTCCTCCTCGGCGGCGCGCAGAAGAACGCGATCGTCGCGGACGTGACGCGCCGGCAAGAGCTCCTCCGTCTCGAGACGGAGAAGCTGAAGGAGCAAGTGCGCCGGACGATTTGCGAAGAGCAAGCATCGACGATGGTCGTCGAGCAAGCGCGCGTCGAGAAGAAGCGACTCGTGGATCTCGCGACTGCCGAAGCGGCAGCCGCGGTGAGCGGCGTCGCGGACGCGGCGCGCATGGCGGCGAAGGAGCGCGAGAACGCGCTCGAGCAGAAGATGATGGAAGCGCGCGTCGCCGCGTTCCGAGATCAAATGGCCGCGATGTCGCCCGAGCTCGTCGCGACGCTGAAGACGCTCGGTCATCAACAGCTCGCAGCGGAGCTCTCGAAGAACGTCTCGCCGCTCGCCATCCTCGGCGGTGAGAGCGTGACCGACGTCGTCGAACGACTCCTCGGCGCGCTTCCGATCGGCACGGACTCGCACGTGAAGAACGTGGTTCGCAAGAACGGAACGGAGGGCTCGTCGAAGAGTGTAAAGTAGGGCGCGTGCATAGGTTCTTCGCTGGGTCGATCGCGATCGCTGCGCTCTGTGCCGCATGCGGAAAAACACCACCGCCTCCCTCGACGATCGACGCTGCCGCGTCCGTCGCGGTGACGACGTTCGAACCACCGAAGACGAAGTGGGACGAGAAAACGCGCACCGACGCGATCGCAGCGGGCAAGGCGGTGCTCGAGAAAAACGAGTGCCGCCGCTGTCACGACATCGACGATCTCGCCGCGCCCGTTCGCCCGAACTACTGCACGAGCTGTCACGAGTTCTTGAACGGGCTCAAACCCGGCGAGAAACAATTCGAAGAGCTGAAGACGCGCTACGGCGCGGACATCCTCGCGCGCTACCAGAAGAACATCGTGCACTTGATCAAAGTGCCGAGCCTCACGAACGTGGGAAAGCGCGTGCGCGCGGACTACATCGCGAGCTTCCTCGCGCAGCCCTACGATCAGCGGCCGACGCTCGAAGAGAGCATGATCCGCCACAACCTGAGCGACGACGACATCAAGGCGATCGCGCGCTACTTCGCCGCGATCGCGTTCGCGCCCGATCCATACGCGCCCGATTACAAAGCGCCGGAGCTCGGAAAGCGTCCGGAGCAGTCACGCATCGACAAAGGCAAACAGCTCTTTTTGAACAAGGGTTGTCCCGCGTGTCACACGTTCGGAAACATCGACACGGGCATTCCGCGCGCCGCGCTCGAAGGCGCTCGCGGAACGAACGGCCTCGCGCCGAATCTCCGCTTCGCGAAAGAGCGGACACGCGCGGACGTCATCGTCGAGTGGATCCAAAACGCTCCGAAGATCAAACCCGACACGACGATGCCGCCGAGCAGCCTCACGCACGACGAAGCCGCGGCGATTCGCGATTTTCTCTTCTTCGGCGATCCCGATCTCCATAGCGCGCCCGACGCATACACGGTCACGCCGCCGAAAATTCTCGAGCGCGAAGTGAAGTGGGAAGAGATGAAGGCGCGCACGATCGGGAAGGTGTGCGTCCACTGCCACATGAACGACTACGAGAAAGACACCGGCCCCGGAAACAAAGGCGGGTTCGGTTACCACGGCATCGGCCTCTCGATGCGCACGTACGAAGCGCTCGTGAACGGCGCGGTGGGCACGGATGGAAAACGTTATTCGGTCTTGATCGCGCGACCGGGTGAGGCGATGCCGCCGATCGTTCTTGCGATGGTGCAGCGACGCGTCGAGGAGCAACGCGATCACGTGCCCGCGTTCGAGGACTACGATCGCCCGAATTATCCGCGCGTTCCGAAGGCGCCGCTCGGGATGCCGATGGGCATTCCGTCGATGACGGACGAAGAGCTCTCGATCATCGCGACGTGGATCGCGCAAGGATGCAAGGGACCCACCGAAGTGTGGGGCAAACCCGGAACGAACGACGGCCTCTTCGTTCCCGATGGCCCGCTGAAGAAGAACGCGGGCTGCGAGCTCCGCCCACCGGAGCACCCGCGTCCCAAGTGGGCTTACGACCAAGAGAAGAATTGACAGGGAGAAGGTCAGAGAAATGGAGTGAAGAGGGAGATTTTTTTCTTAAAGAAAAATATCTCCCATCTCTTCTCCCACTCTCTGCCTTGACTCCCTGTCTAATTCTTCATTCGAGATAGCCACCGGCGCTGAGGAGCGCGACGACGACGCCGAGAAGGCTCTCGCCCGCGATGATGCCCGAGGCGACCGACGTGATGTAGCGCTCGCCGTGCTCGCTCTTGTACTTCGTCCAGACGTACGCGAGGAGCGCGCCGAGAAACATCGACACCGAGTTCCAGCACGGGATGACGAGCGCGAGCCCAAGGCCCGTCGCGCTCGGCATCCACTTTCGATGTTTCGGAAACGCGAGCTCGAGGAGCGGGAGCACGATGCCGATCGCGCCGCCGACGACGATGCCCCAGCGCGCCCACGGGTGGAGCGACTCGACTCCATTCGCGAGCAATTCGGCGACGCCCTTCCACACTTGCGCGCTCGGCGCGGGGAAGCGATCCGTGCCGAGCGCGTCGGGCGTCGGCACGAGCAAGTAGAACACCGGCACCGACACGGCCGTGCCGATGAGCGTGCCCGAGAGCTGCGCGAGAAACTGTTGGCGCGGGTTCGCGCCGAGCAGATATCCGCTCTTGAGATCGTTCAGCAGGTCCGCGGATGCGCCGGCGGTGCCTGCCGTGAGGCTCGCCGTCATGAGGTTCGTCGTGATGTTCGACGGCGCGAGCACGCCGTACGTGAGCTGCGTGATCTTGCCCATCGCGCCGACGGGCGTGATGTCCGTCTCGCCCGTTGCGCGGCACGCGACGATCGCGAGCATGAACGAGAGAATCACCGCGACTACGCCCATCCACGGGCGAATCTGAAACGCGAAGTACCCGATGAGCACGAGGCCCACGGTCGCCGCCGCGGTGCCGCCCGCGAACCACGACGAGGGCACTTCGATCTTGTCGAGATCGGCGCGCGTCTTCTCGAGCGGATCGCTCGATGCTGCATCGTGATGCTCGGCGCTCTTCTTGAGCAGTTTTCCGAAACCCGAAAACGCGCGGAGCACGGTGCGCCATTGGAGCGCGAACGTGAGGAGGCCCGACGTGACCATCAGCGCGGCGCCGGGCCACAAGCTGAACGACACGATCGCGCGGTAACCGAGCGCGGGGGCGCCGTGCGCATCGAGGTGCGTCTTGATGACGCCGTGATCGAGCGCGATGGGCGCGATCACGCCGTAGTTGATGAGCGCTCCGACGAGCATGCTGATCGTCGTGCGGAGCCCCATGAGCATTCCCGCGCCCACCATGATGAGCGAGCCCTCGAACGAGATCGTGTACTGGAGCAGCGACAGCCCGCGAATCTTGATGAAGGGGATCTGGATGTTCGCCGGGATGATCGACGCCTTCGTGAAGATGCCGAGGATCGGATGGCCCGCCGCGCCGTGCGCATCGCGGAGCCACGCGATGACCGCGCCGATGCCCATCGTCCAGAAGAGCGCGCGCGCCTTCTTCACCGCTTCGCCGCCCGCGCCGTAGAGCGATTTCAACGTCTCGGCGGCGGCGGTGCCCGACGGAAAACGAAGCTTCTCGATGTTGATCATCTGACGCTTCATCGGGATCGCCATGATCGTCCCGAGCACCGCCATGAAGAAAAGCCATCCCATGAGCGTCGACATGCGGATGTGTTTTCCAGTGACGAGGAGCAGCGCGGAGATCGCCGAGCAGAGGATGATCGTCGTCGTGTTCGCGGCGCTCGACGCGGTGGATTGCATCGCGTTGTTCTCGAGCATCGTGAGGTTCTTGCCGAAGAGGCTCGGCGCCACGCGCGAGAGCGTGGAGTAGACCGCGAACGAAAGAATGCACGCCGTGATCGCGACGCCGAGACCCCAACCGGTTTTCAAACCGACGTAGAGGTTCGACAAGCACATCACCGCGCCGATGATGCTCCCGACGATGAACGAGCGCAGCGTGAACTGGCGAACGTGACCTTGGTAGACGGTCCTGTACCAATCGACCTCGGGATCGCCGGTGTGCTCTTCGTCCGGTGGGGCCGGTGCGCGATACGGCTCTTCGGGCTCACTCATGAGCCCTCGTTATCACGTTTTTAGCGGTTGCCGACGCACCGAAGCGATTGACGCGCGCGGTCGACGAACATCGCGACAGAGACGAGCGGCTTGTCGACTTTGCCGAGCGTTCCGACGCCGGTCGTTTCGCCGTAGCCGGTGAGCGAAATCTTTTCGATGCAGAGCGACGCCTGAGTCACGTGATAACGCGCGAGCATGCCGCTGCTCGACGAGCCCGAGATCGTCGCGTTGCCCGACGCCGACGTGATCGACACGTTGCCGCCGGGCCATCGTCCGTCGATCACCCAGCCGCCGTCTTCGGGTCCGCAGACGTGCATGCTCTTGCCCGCGCCGTTCACCGCGCCGAGGCGCTCGGGGTCTTGCAGCGTGCCCGCGTCGGCGTCGATCGGAAGCGCGTAGAGCTGCGGCCACCACGTGTGCGCTGGGATCGCCGCGCCTTCGGTGACGGGGACGCCTTCGAGCATCGCGGCGAGCATGTGGTTGTCGGCGCGGCGCGCGAGGCGGATGGCCCACGAGCGCGAGTTGCCTTCGCTCGGCACGCGCGGGATGCGCACGACTTCGCGCGCGACGCCGTTCTCGAGCTCCCACACCGCGGACGTCATGCCCTCCGACGTGACCATGTACCAGTGCCCGCTCATGCGGACGGCGGACTCCACGTCACCGAGCGATTGCGAATCGATGCGGTGCACGATCGCGGGCGGACGCTCGGCTTCGATGTCGAGCACGACGGGCTCGTTGTTGATCGTGCTCGCGCGGTGAATGACGAGGAGCGCGTGGCTCGCGTCGTCGCCGGGGATCATCGCGATGTTCTGGATCGCGTGCGTGATCATTCCGCCGCCCATCGCGAAGTTGGTCGCTTCCTTGATGAACTCGGGCGTCGTCATCGTTTGCGTCGCGTGGAGCTGCGTCGAGCTCTCGAACGGCGACGTGAAGCGCACCATGAAGCGACCGCGCAAGTCCCAATCGAGGCCCTTGGGTCCCCACGCGTAGAGGCGCGCGACGCGTGCGAGCGAGAAGCGTCCTTGCGAGTTGCGATCGTTGCCGTTGCGCTCGTACGCGTCGTCGATCGCGCGACTGAAACCCAAATCGTCCGCGCCGAGCTTGGGCGCGTCGATCGTGAAGAACGGCGACCAATCTTGCGAGACGGGCGTGCGGTTGTATCCGTATCGACCGTAGTAGCCGCCGTAGTAACCGCCGTAGCCGAAGTTGTTTTGCGCAGGGCCGGACGTGTCGTTGCTCGCGAGGGCGATTTTTCCGGGCGCGAGCTCGCAGCGGAGCGAGAGCGACTCGGGCGCGTGCACGTCGACGGAGCGGGGCGTTTGGCTGGTGAGATCGGGCGGTGATTTGTCGTTGTCCGCGGTCCATCCGACTCGAATCCAACCCGCGAGCACGCAGCCGAGCGGACCGCAGCCGTGCGATGCGGCGCCCGCGGCAGGTCCCGCGCTCTCGAGCGGCTCGGGGAGCGCGAGCGCCGTCCACGTCATCCCGCCGTCGATCGTTTCGTAACCTTGTCGCGACGCGCTCCATCCGAGACCGTAGCGACCCGACACGAGCGCCGTGCCGAGCTCCGCGATGTAGTGACCGTGCTTGGCGTGTCCGTTCACGTTCACTTCGACGCCGACGTAGTGACCCGAGTGCTCGACCCACGCGGACAGAACGCCGGGCGTGCGCTCTTCGACGCCGCGAAGCCACGTGCCCGAGCGGAGGAGCGCGGTCATGATCGAGTCGTCGTCGGGCGTGGTGCGTTCGTCGTCGTCGTCGTCGTCATCGTCGCGCTTGCGCGCTTGCGTCGGTTTCTTCGCCGTTGCGACGTCGTCGAAGACGATCGGGATCGTCGTCGGGCGTTTGCCGTCGAAGATCGTCAAGCGCGCCGTCGAGAGATCTCCGACGGGCGGCGAGAGGATCGCGGTGCGACCATCCGTCAGCGGAACGACGCGCTCGCTTCCGACGTCGCCGTTCACGACGAAGTCTTCGAACGTGCGATCGCGGTGCATGAGGCAGTAGCCCTGCTCGGTCTTTTTGATGTCGACGGGCGCCGCGGCCTCGTCGCACGCGCCCTCCACGACGAGCGTGCCGTTGCCGGGCGAGAACACCGCGCGCGGCGCGTCGAAGTGACGGAGCGTCACGAGCTTTCCAGCGTGTGGGTCGTACGCGTAGATTTCCGTCGCGCCGTGCGGCACGCCGCACACGAATCCGAACGCGACGGGCGACTTCGACGGCGTGAGCGAGATCGAGTGGCAGCGCGCGGGCTTGAGCGGAAACGCATCGGGCGCTCTGTCGAGCACGTTTCCGTCGGCGATGCGAATGCGGAGGAGCTCGCCGTCGCGCGCGACGAGCGCAGCGCCGCCTTCGAGCGGCCAGCCGTCGAGCACCGCGGCGACGAGCGGATTTTTGCTCGCTTGTTTCTCCGCGTCGGGTGGCGGAGGCGGAGGCTTCGCGTGCACGTGCGCTTTCTCGTCGGTCACGAGGTGCGCGATTTGTCCGTTCGGTTGCACCGCGTACGACTGCAGCGCGCCGCTTCCATCCATGCCCGACACGAGGATCGATTCGCCGACGAGACGAAGCTCGCTCGGTTGAATCGGAAGCGCGAGCGATTGCCACTTCGCGCCTGCGTCGAACGTCGCCACGGCGCCGCGCATGTCGGCGATGGCGACCGCGCGCCATCCGTCCGCCGCGACGTAACGCGTGACCTCCGGGCTCGTCGGCCATGGTCCGAGATCCATCGGCATGCCCGTGTGCGCGTCGAACGCCGCGTAGGCGTTGTTCGTCAAACGCACGTACGCGCGATCGAGACCGACGAACACGTGCGTCGGGTTCATCGGCGCGACGTAGAGGAGCTGGAGCGGCGCGAGCCATTTGTCGGCGCGATAAATCTTCGGGCCGATCGCGAACAAGAAGCCACCGCCGAGTCGCTCGGGCACTTCGACCGTCTCGGTGGGCGGTGCGGGGAGCGGATCGGTCGCGCTTTGAACGCCGCCTCCCGCCCACCGGACGACGCGTACGCCCGCGACGAGCGCGCGCTTTCCGCCGCCGGGCTCCGCGCCGAACGTGAGCTCGTCGTCCGCGGCGCGGAGCGGGACGAGCCTCGCGGGTTTGAGCGTGGGATCGGCCGCGGCGGAGGCGGGCGTACGAAGCGCGGCGCGACTCGCGTCCTCCGCGGGACGCGCGCCTCCACAAGCCGACGCGAAGACGCCAACGATGAGCGCGACGCGAAGACCTGTCACGTGCCGAAGGGTAGCCTTTCCATCACCCGTTGGTCTCAAGGAGAGAGACGTTCGATGCGCCATTTGTCTTCCTCGCGAACGTACGCGAGGCGGTCGTGCAGGCGATGGTCGCGCCCTTGCCAGAACTCGAAACGCGCTGGTTCGACGAGAAAACCGCCCCAATACGGGGGAACGGGGACCTCGCGGCCTTCGTATTCCTGTTCGAGCTCTTCCACACGGCGGGCGAGCGCGTCGCGCTCGACGACGCGGCTCTGCGCGGACGCCCACGCGCCGATCTGCGCTCCGCGTGCGCGCGTGCGGAAATAGGCTGCGGACTCTTCACGCGTGACGCGCGTCACCCGGCCTTCGACGCGAATTTGCCGCTGGAGCGTGGCCCAAAAGAAGAGGAGCGCCGCCTGCCCGTTGCTCGCGAGCTCGCGCCCTTTGCGGCTGTCGTAGTTCGTGAAGAAGACGAAGCCGCGCTCGCCCCACTCTTTCAGGAGCACCATGCGGACGCTGGGGGCGCCGTCCGGCGTGGCAGTCGCGAGGGCCATCGCCGTCGGCTCGGGCAGATTTTGGGCGGCCGCGAACCAAAAGCCGAACTGCACGAAGGGGTCGGCGCTCGCCTCGGACTCGATCAAGAGCGCGGTACTCGTGGACACTCCATGAGTTTACGGCTTAATTGATCATGGCTGGAGCCGTTTCTATTTTGGAAAGGTAACGATGGCGCGGGGTCCGAAGCCGCTCGACGAACGAAGATCCACGACGCCGCCACGCTCCGGCTTGTCGCGTGCGCTCGGTGACGATCTCGGGAAGCTGCTCGACCACGTCGACGGCGGCGTCTGCGTCGTAGAGAACGATGCGTTCCTCTATGCGAACGCGCAGCTCCTCGCGATGCTGGGTCCGAGCTCTCTCGCCGAGCTCGCAGCGCGACCGGTGAGCGTCGTCGTCGACGCGGTGGATTACGAAGCGTGGTTGAACGCGACTCCGCCGAACGAGACGCACTCGCAAAAGTGGCTGCGCACGGATGGGCGCGTGGTGCACCTCGCGGTGACCGCTTCGCCCGTTGCGCTCGCCGACGGCGAAGGGTTCGTCGTTCACGTGCGCGACGCGACGTCGTCGGAGCGCGCGCGGCGCACGGACCAACTCGCGCTCATCGCAGCGCTCAGCGCGGGCATCTCGCATCAGCTCAACAACCCGCTCGCGTACGTGCTCGCCAACCTGAATTTTCTCGCGGAAGAGCTCCCTCCGTTCTTGCGCGAGTGCGCGCCGTCGTTCGACGACGAGCAGCACGACCTCTTGTCGGACATGCTCGGCGCGATCGCCGACGCGCGCGAAGGCGCAGAGCGAATCGCGCGGCTCGTGCGCTCTCTGCGCGAGTGCTCGCGCACCGACGACACGCAGCTCGGCATGGTGGACGTTCGGTCTCTCCTCGACACGGCGTGCGCCACCGCGGTCGCCGAGCTCGGCGAGCGTGGCCGCATCGTGAAGCAATACGAGTCCGTCGCGTTGATCGAAGCGAGCGCGACGCGCCTCACGCAAGCGTTCCTCGCGCTCTTGCGCAACGCCGTTCAATCGAGCGCGGAGGGCAGCACGACGCCGCTCGAGATCGTGGTGCGCACGCGCCTCGACGCGAGCGACGGAATGGTCGTCGTCGAAGTGAGCGACAACGGTTGCGGGATGGGGCCGGCCGTTCAATCGCGCATCTTCGATCCGTTCTATTCGCGCAAACCGATCGACGTAGCGACCGGGCTCGGGCTCACGATGGTCCTCGCCGTGGTGCACGCGTCGAACGGATTGATCAGCGTGGAGAGCGAGGAGCGCGTAGGCTCGACGTTCCGATTGCGCTTCCCCGTGACGACACCTCGCTCTTCCGTTCGCGAAGCGGGCTCGGGTACGACTGCTCCCGAGATGCGCCAGAGGCTGCTCATCATCGACGACGAGCTGACGCTGCTTTCCTCGCTGCGCCGCGCAATCGGGTCGGAGGCCGACATCGAGCTCGCGAGCTCCGCCGAGCAAGCGATCGAGCTTCTCTCGACACGACGATCGCTTCGACCTCGTGCTTTGCGATATCATGATGCCCGACGTGACCGGAATCGAGCTGTTCGAGCAAGTCGTGCAAACGCATCCCCGACCTTCGCGACCGCTTCGTCTTCATGACGGGCGGCACGCCCACCGGCGGAACGCTCGAGTTCATCGAGCGCGTCGGCCTGCCTTTCCTCGAGAAGCCGTTCGAGATGCGCCAGCTCGCCAAGCTGATGCGCCGCGCGAAGGCTTCGACCATCCAGTGAGCGAGGACGCTCTCTCGCGATTTCTCGAGCTCGTCGCGCGTGAGATGGACGCCGCGGACGTGCGCGCCGAGCCTCGCGGGACGACTGCGCCGTCGGCGCTCGTGCTCATCGCGGCGCTCGGCGAGCGCACGGACGTCGTCGTGCAGTTCGACGAGACGCCGCCCGACCTCGACGCGCGCCAGCGACGTCTCGACATGCTTTCGTCGGCGTTCGCGAGCGCGATCGAAGGCGCTCAGAAAAACGAAGAGCGCGTTCGTCGCAGATCGAATCGCGGCTCGCTGCGTCGCGAGCTCGAAGCGCTCGCCACGCGCGCCGAAGCGGTCGACGCGCTCGTCATCGACGCGCACTCGCCGATCGTGTGGGGCGCGGTCGCCGGTCCCATCGCGACGACGAAAGCGAACGTCATCCCGCTCAACGCGGAGGCGCGCAAACGCGTCGAGCGCATCCACGAGTCGCACCGCGATCTCATCGCCGCGCTCGACGCAGGCGACGACGACGACGACGACAAGGAGCGAAGCTCGCAGACGCCGCCACCGGGGCAACCTTCGCCGCTGACGACGCGCGCCGTCGCCGAGATTCGCGCGCTCCCCGTGACGTCGCAGCTCCACCGCGGTGGCCACCTCGCCTACAACGTTCGCACCGAGCACTACGGCGTCGTCGCGCGCAGCTTCGCCGCGATTTACGTGCTGATCCTCGTGTTCGACAAAGCGTTCGACATGCTCCGCGCCGAGCGCGCGCTACGCGATCACTTGCTCCTCATCGAGCGTCTCGTGCTCGCACTCCCACCGATGGATCCCGAGCCCGCACCGACCGCGGGCGTCATCGCGATTCGCCGCCCGCGCAGGCGGCGCTGATTTAGCTCGCGATCTCGCGCACGGCGTTCACGAGCACGTCGACGTCTTCGAACGTGTTGTAGACGTGCGCGCTCGCGCGGACGGTGCCCTCAATTTCGTTCGCGCGTGAAGCACGTGCGTGCAGTGGTAACCGCCGGACACGCAGATGCCCGCGTTGTCCGCGAGCATGCGCGCGACGTGCTCTTGCTCGACGCCCGGCGTGTCGACGACGAACGTCGCGAGCGCGAGCGCTCGCGACGAAAGCGATCGCGACGCGAGGATCTTCACGCCCGGAATTTCTCCGAGCTTCCCGAAGAGCCGCTCGGCGAGCGCGTGCTCGTGCGCGCGCAGCGCGTCCCACCCGAGGCTCCGGAGGAATCTCACCGCGGCGCCGAATCCGATCGCCGCCTCGATCGCGGGCGTGCCCGCTTCGAAACGAAAAGGCGCGTCGAGCGGAACGAAGTCCGCATGATCCGCCATCGCGGTTGTGCGCGACCATCCCGCCGCCGACTTGATAGAGCGCGAGCTTTCCGAGCTTTTCTTTTTTCGCGTAGAGAATCCCGACGCCGCTCGGCCCGAACGCTTTGTGCGAGCTCGCCGCGAGAAAATCCACGCCGAGCGTGCGCACGTCGATGGGCACGTGGCTGAGCGACTGCGCCGCATCGAGGAGAACGGGAACGCCGTGCGCACGCGCGAGCTCCACCATCTCGCGCACCGGCGCGATCGCGCCCGTCACGTTCGACGCGTGCGCGAACGCGAGGAGGCGCGTCTTCGGCGAGAAGAGCTTCGGGGCCATCTCCCAGCGCGGCACGCCGCCTTCGTCGATGGGCAAGATGATCGGTTTTGCGCGCACGCGCCACGGAAGGAAATTCGCGTGGTGCTCGCTCGCGGGAAAATCACTTCGTCGTCCGAGCCGAGCTCGAGCCCGTGCGCGACCAAGTTGATGGCCTCGGTCGTTCCGCGACAAAACACGATCTCGCTCGGTGATGCGCCGATGAGGCTCGCGATCTCGAGTCGCGCGGCTTCGTAGCGTTGCGTCGCGAGCTCGCCGAGCGGGTGAACGCCGCGATGCACGTTCGCGGTGCGACGTCTCGTAGTGATCGCGCACGGCGTCGATGACGACGCGCGGTTTCGGCGTCGTCGACGCGGCATCCAAGAACACGAGCGGCAGGTCCCCGACCTTTTGCGCGAGCAGCGGGAACTCGCGGCGAACGCGCTGTCCGAGCGCGTCGCCGCTCATGCAATCTCGAACGAATTCGCGTAGTCGATCGGAAAATCGCGCTTGCACACGCGGAACTTCCCGCTCGGCTCCGCGGCCACGGCGGTCACGTCGCGCACGGTCATCGTCAAATCGCCGAACAGCGGCGCGAGCGCGGAGCGCACGTCGTCGTTGAGCGAAGCGCTCGCGGACGATCGCGCGACGACGTCCACCTCCACCGCGTCGGGCGTCGCTTGCCGCACTTGAAACTGCTCGATGCCCGCGGAGAGCGCGTCGAGCGCGCGATCGATCGCGCCGGTCGTCACGAGGGCGCCGTCACGACGAGCCACCGCGTCTTGCACGCGTCCTTCGATCGAGCGCAGCGGCGCGACGTTCGAGAATTTTCGCGGCCCCTGCCAATCGACGGACACGAGATCGCCGACGACGAACCGAAGGAGCGGCTGCGCGATGCGATCGAGCGTCGTCACGACGACGAGCGCGACGTCCTTCGCACCAGGCGTCTCGACGCGCGCCGGAAGAAGCTCGACGTGCGTCGTGAAAGGCGAATGGTGAAGGAGACCGTCTTCGCCCTCCATGAACAACACGCCCACCTCGCTCGCGCCATAAAGCTGAAAGAGCGGACCGTCATATGCGCGGCGAATCGATCGCAGGTGCGCGCGCGTCGTCGATGCGTAGGTGAGCTGCGTGAAACCCGTCGCGGCGATGCGGCGCGAGATTTTCTCCGCGTGAAGCGCGAGCGCCGCGAGATACGCGGGGTCCGCTTCGAGACCGATGGTCTCGTGCCTCTCGAGCTCGTCGAGCATGCGCGTCTTGTCGGCGTCCTGCCAGAACGTCGGGTCGGCGCGCATGTTGAGGAAGATGCGATGATCCTCGAGGCGCTCCTCGTACGAGAGATCGCCGATGTGACACTGCCCGCCGCCGCACACCGGCGTCGTCAGAGATCGCTTCGCGGTACGGACCGAGCTCGCCGTCCATCGCCCGCGCGACGCGCCCGTTCGTCCGCATCGCGCGCTCTTCTTGTTTGAGCCACCACCCGCGGTCCCAGAGAATGTTGAGCCGGTCATCGGTCGAGCCGCTCGTCTCGACGATCTCGAGCTCGCCCGACTCGAGGTCGGCCTTCACGTCGCGCCCTGCGGGCACCCAGGACTTCGGCAGCGCGCGCCGCACGTCTTTCTTGAACAAGAGCGGGAGGTTCTTGAGGACGTCGGCGAGCGCCGCGCCCTCGGGCAGCGCCTCCCGGTGGCGCGCATAAAAGGGAATTTCGCGAACGGCGCGCTCGATTGCTTGAGCTGCGGTGTCCATGGCGCACGCGAAACGTACCACACCCTTTCTTGACCGCCCCCGCGCCGAGAGGGTAGGTAGTGCGCAAACGAATGCGCGGTCTCTCCCTTCAGCAAGCAAAACAAGACGGTCTTCTTCGCGGGCGCTGGGTGGCGCTCGACGAGTGCCGCTACGACATGAAGACTTCGCAAGTCATCGAAGGCTCGATCGTCGACTCGGATGAGGACCTCGTCGAGCTCTGCACGCGCATGCGCCGCGCCGATCTCCAGCACTGCGCGATTCTCTTTTGCAGCGAAGACGACGAGACGCCGCTCTCCGCACGGGTCGCCGCGCGCCTCAGTCATTAGGTCGGGCTACGGGCTACGGGCTGCAGGCCAGACAATCCAAAGTTCGGATCCGAACTTAGCCCTTCACGACGGGTTTCAGGATGGTCTTGCCGTCTTTGACGGTGACCTCGAAATCGACGGATTTGCCGTGTTTTTCGCGTAATTTCGCGCTCGACTCGCGGAGGCTCTTGGCGAGCGCGTCGTACGTGATCGCCGCGGTCGACTCGTTCTGCGAGCGACGCGTTTGGACGTACTGCGCGTAGAGCTGCCGAAGGCGCGTGTCCGGGAGATCGGCGGGCGATTTTGGAACGGGAGGAGGCGGAGGCTTGGGAGGTTGAGCGGGACGCGCTTGGACGGGTGCGGGCGCAGGAGCGGGGGCGGGGGCAGCGATGGGGGCGGTCTTTTTCGACTTTGCGCCAAACGGGGCGTGGGGGGAGCGGCTTCGCGGCAGGCGCGGGGGCGGGGGCTTTCGGCAGTGGCTTCGAAGGGGGTGCGTTGAGGATGGCGTCGAGATCGCCGATGTCGTCGAGCTCGAGCGTCGGGATCACTTGCACGGGCTTCGTCGGAGGCTCGGGCGCCATCGGCGGCGGCGCGCTCGAGAACGTCACGTCGATCGATTCGGGTGCCGCGTCGACCGCCGCAGGTTTGAACCGCCGCTCGGCGCGCAGTCGATCGCGCTTGTACGTCCCTTCCTCGATCTGCCGGCAGATGCGCTGCCAATGCGTTTGGTAGGTGTTGTACCGCTGGATGATCATCTGAAAGCGAAAGCGCACGCCCGTGTTGCGGATCTGCTCTTTGCGCATGACCTGGATGCGACGCTCGACGTCTTTGTGCGGCGACCGCCGGCGCGAGGCGCTCGATGCCCATGAAGTATTGCTCGTAGAGCGCGCGCAAACGATCGACGCGCGTCTCGAGCTCGTTGACGAGCGTCTCGATCTCGGCCGACTCCACAGTGCGAGATTAGCTCAAGGGAGCGGCATGACCTTCACGTTGTCGAAGCAGACTTTCACTTCCCAATCGTTGAAGCCGAAATGGTCGTGGCCCATGCCGACGAGCGGCGTCGGGTCGTCGTAGGTGAGGTACTGCTCGAGCCGTCGACGGACCAATGGACGGTGTGGCCGTCGGTCCGCTCGATTTTGAAGTGGTAGATCTGGCCGGCGACGACCGGTTTTTCGCTGCGGATCGTCGGACTCGCGGATCGACCTTGATTTCCTTGCGATCGTTGCCGTGCTCGTTGATGCGCGCGAGCACGTGGAACTTGTTCTTCCAGCCGCCGAGGATCGTGAGGTAGCTCGTCGCGTTCGTGTACGACATGCGCCGTCGCGTGCGGATTGGCCGTCGCCCCAGACCTCGGCCTTCAGGTCGCCCGTCGGTCGAGTCGGTGATCGCGTCGAACTCGATGCGCGCGTTGACCGGGAGGATCTTGGTTCAGCCACACGCCGTGGTTTTGCGCGTGTCTGACCGCAGAGGCGGCCGTTCTCGATGTGCCACGCGCTGCGTTTGCCGCCTGGTGCCAGTTCGGTCCGAGATCTTCGCCCATCGCCGTCGGCGAGCTCGCGCGTCGCGGTGGGCGCGACGCCGAATCGCGGGAACGCGAGCGCGGAGGCGGACGCGGACGCGGAGACCGAGGCAGCAGGCGGAGGGCATGACGAGCGGCGTCGGCGCGCGATCGAAGTTGTCCTCGAAGGGCGCCGTCATGACGTCCGTCGAGCGGGCGAACAGCTCGTGGCGCCGTGGGGGCGGCGTCGCGCCGTGTTGCGTTCCCGCGTCGTCGTGATGCTGTTGCCCGGCGGCACGCACGCCGCGCCGAGATCGCGCAGAAACGAGAAGAGGCACGCGCGTCATGCGTGCTTTCACGAGCCGCGGTTTAGTCGACATCGGCATGCCTTGCGAGTACATCCGGGGAGACGTCCCGCATGCATCCCATCCTTTTTCGGATCCCGCTTCCCAACCGCCCGCTGAAGCTCTGGTGGGCGCTCGTCGCGCTCGCGGTGCTCGGCGCGCTCTACGGCGGGTGGTCTCGCCGAAAGCAGCATTCGCGACGAGAGCTTCACCGGCTTCGGCGTCGCGATCTTCGCGATCGCGGGCGCGTACTACTGGCGCACGACCGAGTACAAGCTCGAGGCGCTCCCGATTTATTCGTACGGCGTCATGCTCGGCCTCGTCGCTCATCGTCGGCTGGTTCTTCACGCTCGGCCTCGCGACGCGCGACGGCCTGCCGAACGAGACGATGGCGAACTGCTACGTCATCACGGCGATCGCCGCGCTCGTCGGCTCGCGCATCCTCTACATCCTCACGAACTCCGAGCCAGTTCGACACGACCGCGGATTGCTTCGCGCTCCGGCGCGGCGGGCTCGTCGCGTACGGCGGATTCATCGGCGGCTTCCTCGGGAGCTGGCTGTATCTCTCGCGCCAGAACATCCGGCTGCTCCCGTGGGCGGACGTCGCGGTGCCGAGCCTCGCGTCGGGTCTGCTCATCACGCGCATCGGTTGCTACCTCTTCGGCTGCGACTTCGGAACGCGCCTCTCGGCCGACCGCGCCAGGCTGGCTGCAGAAGCTCGGCACCTTCCCGCACCTGCCCGACGGCACGCTCGGCTACGACGACAAAGGCTCCGCGCTCGTCGGCAGCATCCCCTTCGCGCACCACTTGAAGGCCTGCCAAGAGAACTGGCCGGCTACACCATCGCGCAGTGCATGAACCTGAAGGAGCACTCCTTCCCGGTGCACCCGACGCAGATCTACGAGTCGCTCGTCGGTCTCGGGCTGCTTCTGCTTTTGCTCGTGGCATCGGAAGCATCAGAAATTCCGCGGGCAGATTTTCTTCATGTTCGTGTTCGCGTACGGCTTCTTGCGTTTCCTGCTCGAGCTCTTTCGCGACGACGAAGAGCGCGGGAACGTGCCGCCGCGATGGATCGCTACCTGCTCATCTCGGGCGGCGCTCTCCTCTTCGCGCTCGCGTTCATCTTCGGCATCTCGCTGGGCATCCCGAACAAGAGCGTGCGCACGGCGGCGCGCGTGTTGTCGGTCCTGCCGGCGATCGTCGCGTTCGTCGACGCTCAAGCCCGCGCAGTTCGAGGCGGACCCGTACAACTTGTCGACGAGCCAGTTCATCGGCGTGATCAGCGCGGTCGATCGTCTCGTACTTCTACGCGAAGCTCTGGGAAGAGGCGCGCAAGAACCCGAAGCAGGCGATGGAGCTCGGCCTCCCCGAAGAGAAGAAGAAGAAAAAGAAGAAGGCAGAAGCGGAGCCCGAGCCGGAGCCCGAAGAAGAAGAGGAAGAAGAAGCGGAGCCCGAGGAAGAGGAAGCTCCGAAGAAGCCAGCCGGCAAGGAAGACGACGACGAGAAAGAGCCCGAGAAAGAGAAAGATGGCGAGCCGGAACCGGCTTGATGCGCTACAAGGTGATTGTTCGCGAGCGGCCGGAAGAGCTGCGTATGAAACGCTTCTTCTCCGCCATCGCATTCTCGTTCGTCACATTCATCGCCGCGAGCGCGCTCGCGGACAAAGTCGCGGTGATGCCGTTCTTGCCCGCGTCTGGGGGCAACGCGACGAAAGAGCAGCTCGACGCCGCGCGCAGCGCGACGCTCGGCGCGGTGATGCAGCGCGCCTTCACGCCCGCAACGGATTCCGAGCTGACGACCGCGCAAGTCGCCGTCGCCGACGGCGTCGCCGACACGAAAGCGGAGTACCAAGCCGCGGGGCGCGCGTCGTCGTCGCAGTGGGTCGTCGTCGGGCACGTCGCGCCGCACCTCGGGCCGGGCGCGGTTCCTGGTTCGTATCGAATCGAAGTCGAAGCGTGTCAGGTCGACAGTGGACGCGTCGAGTCGCTCGCGCGCGAGATCGATCCAAAGAAGGCCAACAACCAGATCGCCGAGATGCTCGCGCTGCTGCTGCGTCCCGAGGGAATCGCAAACGCCGAGATCCCGTGGGAGAACGAGGTCGTCAAACCGCCGCCGCCGCCGCCCCCGCCTCCACCTCCGCCGCCGCCGCCGCCCCCGCCTCCGCCTCCGCCGCCGCCGCCCGAGCCCGATCGCGGCTACGGAATCCACGCGCCGTTTGCGCTCGGCGTCGGTCTCGGAATCGACGGAGCGTTCGCGCATCCGACGGGCGGAAATGGTTTGTCGACGTTCGCCTTCAACGGGACGATCTCGTTCGAATACGCGCCGCTCTCCGCGGAGCGTTTTCCGTCGCTCTTCCGCGGCATCGCGCTGCGCGCGGATCTCGGCGGCGCGTTCTACGGACCGGGCTCCGTGGTGCTCGATGTCGGCGCGCGCTGGGCGATCCCGATCGTGCCGAAGCTCCGCATCTTCGTCGGCCCCGAGATCACGATCGGCGGCTTCTTCGTGACGAGCGGAGATCTCGAATCGCGTTTTCTCTTCCGCACGGACGCGTTCGCGTCGATCGGTTTCGGCGAGCACGTGCAGCTCGAAGTCGCGTTCGACGTCGAGAGCGCGTTCGGCGGAGCAGAACCCATCGTTCTCGGCGGCACGATGGCGCGCGCGCTCTATCGATTCTGAGCGTGTGACTTCCGGCGGGCGCGAACATCGACGTGACGCACGGCTCGTTTCAAGCGCCCATCGACGACCCCGCGAACAACCCGATTCGAAAGTGAGGTGATAAGGTCACGGCTCGCGATGCCGCACCTCGAGCTTCGTACGCGACGCGACACGCAGAAGCTCGGTGCGGCGATTGGCGCGAAGCTCTGCGCCGGCGATCTCGTGATCCTCAGCGGCGACCTCGGCGCGGGCAAGACGTTTCTCGCGCGCGCCATCGCACGCGCGCTCGGCGTGCCGGACGACGTGCGCATCACGAGCCCGACGTTCAACCTGGTTCAAGAGTACGAAACGAAGAAGGGCACGCTGCTCCACGTCGACCTGCACCGCATCCTTGGCGGGGATCTGCAGCGCGAAATCGAACGGCTCGGCTTGCGCGAACGGCGCGCCGAGGGCTCAATCCTGATCGTGGAATGGGGAAAAGACGCGATCGCGTTCCTCGGCGGACGACCCGAGCTCGTCGTCGACATCGAGATGAAGAAGTCCGTGCGTGAAGCGACGCTGAGCGGGCCGCGCGCACCATGACCGAGGAGAGCCGCTCGAAGCCGTTCGTGATCGTCGCGCTCGCGGTGCTCGTGGCGGTCGCGCTCGTCCATCAGATGCATCGGTGCGGCGACATTCGCACGCGAAACGGCCCGAGCGTGACGCTCGACTCGAAGCACGCGCACTTCACGATTTTCCGCGACGGACGTCTCCGCATCGAGTCGGACGATCACACGCGCACCATCGACGCGGAGCTCGTGATCGAAGACGACGAAGGCGTTCACGCGATCGCGTTCGACGATTTGCGCGCGAGCGGCCAGGCGGCGCATGGTCGAGAAAAACTCGTCGGCGCGATGGACCTCTCCATCGACGCCGCACGCGACGCGATCGATCTCGCGATCGAACCGAGCGAAGCGGGCGCGACGTCGCGCGCGATCGCCGTGCGCGTTCCGCTCGACGGGCGCAGCGCGTTTCTCTCCGGCCGCGGCGAGCTCGCGGACTTGTCGAGCGAGTACGGAAAATACCTCGTGCTCGGCGACGTGGTTCACCCGCTCGGCGTCGTCGCGAACGGCAACATGATGCACGTCACCATCGAGTCGATGCCGGGCCAAGCGCACACGATGGCGATGCGCGCGAGCGTGCCGGTGGAAACTGCGCGCATGACGATCGCGCTCGCGAACGCTGGCGGCGCGATTTGGTCGGTGCTCTTCGATCGCGCGAAGGCCGACACGAAGCGCGTGAAAGGTCTCGTGACCGGCGCGCCGGGCTCGTCGCAAGTCTTCGGGCTCGACGACGAAGGCGCGCCGCACATGCGCGTCGGACCGAAGTCGCAGGTCGCTTCGATTTCGCGCGCGCCCGAGAGCGTGAAGAGTTGGTACGCGAGCGCGAGCGCGTCGCGAACGAGCGCGCCGATCATTTTTCACGCCGGGCTTGCAGTGGGATCTCCGCCTCGACGTGTCGCCCGGCGGCGAGCTCCCGTGCGCGTGACCGACGGCGACACCGGCGCGCCGCTCACCGCGCGCGTCGTCGTGCACGGCATCGAGGGCACGCTCGATCCCAGCTTCGGCCCCGATTTTCGCGCGTCCGGCGCAGGCCCGCTCATCGACGCGCTCCGCGGCGAACTGACGACGCCGCTCCCCGCCGGCCGCTACCGCGTCGCGGCGACGAAGGGCATCGAGTGGAGCATCGACGCGCAGACGATCGCCATCACCAGCGGCCACAGCGCCTCGCGCGCAGCTCGCGCTCCGCCACGTCGTCCCCACGCCGGGCGTGGTCGGCTGCGATCTCCACGTGCACGCGCGCCCGAGCTTCGACTCGCCGGTCACGCCGGAGGATCGCGTGTTGTCGCTCGTCGCGTCGGGCGTCGACTTCGCGGTGCCGAGCGAGCACAACATCGTCGGCGACTACGGCCCGGCGATCGAGATCGCAGAACCTCGACGGCCAGCTCGCGTTCGTCACCGGGGTCGAGGTGACCACGTTCACACCCGCGCTTCGGCCACTTCGGCGTCTTTCCGTACCCGACCGGCCAACCGCGCCGCCGTTCCGCGGCACCGACACCGGCGCAATCTTCGCCGCCGCGCACCGCGGCGATCCGAACCGCGTCGCTCATCGTTCAACCACCCGCGCTTGCACGCAGGCGATCGGCTACTTCGACGATCTTCGGCTACAAGCCCGATGCGCCGGCGCTGCCGCCCGCGCATGCGCATGGACTTCGACGCGATCGAGGTCTACAACGGCTACGAGAGCGCCGCGCACGACAAGGTCGACACCGTGCTCGCGCGATTTCTTCGCGCTGCTGAACGCGGGCCACAGTTACGCGGCGACCGGCAGCAGCGACTCGCACCGCATTCAGTATCAGTGGGCCGGCTACCCGCGGACGATGGCGTTCGTCGGCGTCGGCGGCGGGCGACGTGAGCCGGCCGATCGACACCGCGGCGGTCGTCGCGGCGATCAAAGCAGGGGCACGCGACCGTGACGAGCGGACCGCTCATCGAGCTCGAGGTCGAAGGCGCGCGGCCCGGCGGCGACGTGACGTCGACGTGCTCGCGCGCCCACTCGGGCGCACTCGCGTGCGCGCGGCGCCGTGGGTCGACGTCAGCTCGTTCGAGATCATCGTCGGCGGGCGCGAGGCGCAAGACGTTCGACGTTCGCGTCGCGCCCGACGACGACGGGACCCGGACGGGCACGCTCGAAGAAGCCGCGGCGCGCACGGTTCGCTTCGATGCCGACGTGTGCGATCGACGCGTCGCGACCGGACCGAGCCGACGTGGGCGCTCGCGATCGCCCGCGGCTCGCGCGCGATCGACGACATCCTCCCGTTCATGCCGATTCACGCCGTTCGCGCTCGACCAATCCCGATCTGGATCACCGCCACGCAGGCCGCCCGAGCCGACGCCTCGCATCGCACGACCACGACCGAGCGGTAGGTTTCACGTGGTGACATTCGCTCGTTGCCATAGGACGTGACGACGGACTACTTCGGCTCGGGACCGTGCGGAGGCATCGCAATCCACTGATGCAAACATGACGAGCTCGCTGATGAGCGCAGCCGTTCGGTCGGTATCGTTTGCTCGAACGGCTCGGCCAGGGTGGCATGGCCGAAGTGTTCAAAGCGAAGAGCTTTGGCGTCGAAGGCTTCGAAAAAGTCCTCGTCATCAAGCGCATCCTGCCCGAGCTCGCGCGCAGTCAAGCAGTTCGTCGACATGTTCATCCACGAGGCGAAGCTCGCGGTGCGTCTGTCGCACGCGAACATCGTGCAGGTGTTCGACCTCGGCATCGCGCCGGGCGACCGAGCTCCTCGGGCGCCAAGCAACCCGACGCCTACTACATGGCGATGGAGTTCGTGCACGGGCTTCGACCTCGCGACGCTCCTCGCGCGGTGTCGCCGTCAGCAGAAGGTCGCTGCCGATCGAGATGTGCGTGTTCGTCGCCGCCGAGGTCGCGAAGGGTCTCGATCACGCGCATCGCCGTCGCGACGAGGCAGATGCAAGCCGCTCGGCATCGTGCACCGCGACGTGTCGCCGCAGAACGTCTTGCTCTCGCTCGAAGGCGAAGTGAAGGTCACCGACTTCGGCATCGCGAAGGCGCGCGGCGTGCTCGAGCGAACGATCTCGAAGACACGCGCACGCGCCAGCTCCACGGAAAATTCGGTTACATGAGCCCGGAGCAAGCGCGCGGCGAGATCGGTCGATGCGCGCAGCGATTTTTTCTCGCTCGGCGTCGTCCTCTACGAGTGCCTCGCGGGCGTGAATCCGTTCAGCGCGCCGACGACGTTCGAAACGCTGCGGCGCGTTCAAGCGTGCGAGTACCCGCCCGTCGAGCTCTTGCGACCCGACGCGCCGCGCCGAGCTCGTCACGATCCTGAAGACCGCGATGGCGAAGGACACGAAGGATCGCTACTCCGACGCGGGCGCATTTTACGAAGCGCTCCTCGCGTTCCTCTATTCGGCGGGCGGGCGTTACGGCGCGCACGACTTGGCGAGTTCATCGTGCGCTTCGGTCAGCGCGAAGAGCCGCGCCGGCGTCGTCCGCGCCGTCGCTCGGCGATGCATCGCTCGAGACGGAAGGCGCACACGCGCAAGAGCGAACGCCCGTCGAGGTTCCGCCGTCGCGTGCGATCTCGTCGAGCATCGCGCGCATCGACACGGGCGTGCGCTTCGTCGACGTCGAGCGCGCTGCGAGCGTGGGCGAGCGGCGCGAAGTGACGGCGCTCGTACTCGAGCTCCCGCGCGGCACGCGAGAACACGGTGTGCGCGAACGCCGCGCAGATCTCGCGCGCTACGGCGGGCACGTCGTGAGGCGCGAGCCGGAGCAGCTCGCCGCGCTCTTCGGCTTGCGGCGATCCCGACGGCCGTGACACGGAGGTCGCGACGCGCTGCGCGCTCGTCACGCTGCGCGCGCTCACGGGGCCTGCCGCGCAACGAGCGCGCGGCCTCCACACCGGGCGCATCCACGTCTCGTCCGAGGGCACGCCCACCGACGACGAACGCCTGAAGCCTCGTCTCGACGGCGCGCGATTTCGCGCGCGCGCGCGAAGGGCGACTCGCGATCTCCGCGCGCGGCGATGCGCCAAGTGCAGCGGCCTCTTCATCTTCGAGCCGATGCGGACGCCGCGCAATCGAAGACGCCAACGCCCATCGCTCGCGGGGTCGCTCGTCAAAGACGTACGCGGTCCGAACGAAGCGCTCGGGCGCTTCGTCGGACGCAAAGACGAGCTGCGCAAAGTGGGCGAGGTGCTCGCCTCCGCGACGCGACGGCAAGCGCCGCGTTCTCACGATCCGCGGCGATCACGGCGTCGGCAAGACGCGCCTCCTCTTCGAGGTCGAGCGCCGCCTCGGCAAGGGCGACTACAACGTCGGCTTCTACATCGCGACGTGCCCGCCGCGCGGGCGCGAATATCCGCTCTCGGGAATCGTGTGTATGTTGCAAGTATTGTGCGGCGTGGGCGAGGGCGACTCGTCCGAGCGCGTCATCGCGGTGCAGCCGCGTCTTCGCGCGCTCGGCCTGCACGACGAAGACGTGGGCGCCATGCTCACCGCGCTCGGCGCGAACGTGCCGACGTACTCGGGCGCGAACGCGAAGAGCTCGCTGCGATCGCGCGTTCGCGCGCATGGTGATCTCGCTCTGCGAGGACAAGCCGCACACGTTCGCATGGGACGCCGCGCACAACATGGACGAGGACAGCTTCTCGATCCTCGCGGCCGCGTTCGAGAAGCTCTCGCACGCGCGCGTCGTGTTCGCGTTCACCGCGCGCGAAGGCTTCTCGCACCCGCTCGAGGGCGCATCGCACGTGTCGATCGATCTGACCGATCTGAAAGCGACCGAAGACATCAGCCGCCTCGTCGCGCTGCGTCTCGGAACGCAGACGCGCGCCGGACGAGCTCCTTCGCTTCGTGCGCGAGCGCGCGGGCGGGCATCCGCAGTTCGTCGAGGAGGTCATGAAGGGCTTGCTCGACGCGAACGCGCGTCACCGTGGGCGAAGGTCGCGTCGTTTCGATGAAGCTCCTCGGCCAAGAGCTCGCCCTGCCGAAGACGCTGCGCGGGCTCGTTGCGTCGCGCGTCGCGCGCCTCGAGAGCGCGGCGAAGACCGACGCTGCAAGCCGCCGCGGTGCTCGGCGATCCGATCGACTCCGCCGTGCTCGCGCGCATGCTCAATCAACCGCTCGCCACGCTCGAGCGCTCGCTCGGCTCGCTGAAGACGAGCGAGTTCCTCGCGCACACCGGCGCGTCGGAGCTGCACTTCACGTCGCCGATCGTGCGCGAGGTCGTCGTCGATGCGCTCCCGCAAGACGCGGCGCGCGACATGCACGCCGCCGCGGGCCTCGCGCTCGAGCAGGAGCTCGGCGAGCGCGCGTACGAGCAAGCGGCGCGCATCGCGACGCACTTCTACGAGTCGGGCGATCGCGATCGCGCGGCGACGTACTTCGCCAAGAGCGGAGAGCACCGACTCGAAGCGCGCCAGCTCGAAGCAGCCGTGCGCGACTACGCGCGCGCGATCGAGCTATGCGACATGACGAAGCGCGAGCCGCGCGTGCTCGCAGCTTGGCTCGACGCGCTCGCGAGCGGCGTGCGCATGGTGCGCGCCGCGCCGGAGGCGGAAGACACGTGCGTGCGCGTGATCGCGCGCCTCGACAAAGAGAACGACGCGGAGCTACGCGTGAGGACGCGCGTCGCGGCGTCGCGCATCTTGGTTGCGCTCCACAAGTTCGAAGCGGCCACGCCGCACTTGGCGGAGGCCGAACGCATCGCCGCGGGGCGCGACGAGCTCTTGAAGATCGTGCTCGTCGCGTCGGCGGAGCTCGCGGGTCGTCGCGGCGACTTCAATCGCTCGCTCGAGCTGCTCGTGCGCATGCAGAAGCTCGCGACGGTCGAAGGCGACAAGCAAGAGGAGCACAAGATCCTCACGAACCTCACGCAAGCGCACGCGGCGCTCGGCGATCGCGCTGCCGCGAAGCTCGCGCTCGATCGCGCCGAGCAGCTCATTCCCGACGACACCGCCGCGGCGTGCGAGCGACAGAAGCTACGCGGACTGATGCACTACTTCCTCCGCGACTTCAGGCTCGCCGCGGTCGAGATCGAGAAGGCCGTCGACATGGCGCGCGCGCTCGGCCTCACGTACGAGGTCGCCGTCAACTTGCACAACCTCGGCGACGTGCTCATTCGCCTCGATGATTTCGCGCGCGCGTACGGCGCGCTGCAGCAGTCGCTCTCGCTGTGCGAGGAGTACGCGTTCGAGCGTTTGCAGCAGCACAATCGCATGCTCCTCGCGTTCCTCGCCGGCCACAAAGGCGACGTCGAAGGCGACAAGCTGCTCGATCAGGGAATCGCCTACGCGGAAGCGAACGCGTTTTGGTGGGACGTCATCAGCGGGCGACTCCTCCGCGCGCGGCTCCTTCAGCGGCGTGGGAAGGACGAAGAGGCGAAGCACGCGTTCCACAGTCTGCGTCAGCTCGCGAAGACCAATGGGCACCGGATGGTCGTGGATGACTGTGATGCGGCTTTGGAGGCTTATGCGAAGTGAGTGAGTGGGCACCCCTGGCGCCGTGCTCGGCGTCGTGCTCGCTCGTGCTCGGCCTCGCGCGATACGTGTAGAATGCAATTGGCCTGCGCGCGAGCTTGCGCGCGACGCCTGCGCGCGGCGCGTCCCCTCCGGCGTCGGCCCAAAGCGGCCGACCGCGAGGGGACGAGGTCTTCAATGGGTGTCGCTCGCAGAGGTGGGCGCGAGACGTTACGGGAACAACACCTGCGACGAGCCACTATCCCCGCTACCAACCCCCTCGCGTTCGCGAAGCGAACGCATGAGGGGCGCCAACACGCGCAGGCTCGCAAACCCAATGTGTGCATGATGCACGCATCCCGCGTCCCTCCGGCGAGCCGAGCATGTTGGCGGGGGGAGAACCCCCTCCTTGCAGGAAGCCCCCCACAGCGGCATACGTATAACCCATGGAGATGGCGCGTCCTCTTCTCATCGCGCTCGCTCTTCCAGCGCTCTTGGCGCTCGCAGCGTGTGAAGCGCCCGTCTTCTCCAAGACGGATGGAACGCTCACGTTTCCCGAGCACGGCGCGCACGGCGCGGCGGTGATGGGCGCGAATGGGATCCAATTTCGCGATCGCGCCGATGTGCCTCAGCGACTCGTGCGGCGAACGACGGACGAACCGTGGCGCGCGCCGGTTGGATTCATTTTGCCGAAGGATGGGCGCTTCACCGAGACGAGCAAGCCGACGGTCGTCGCGATGCCGGGGCTCGGGTTCGCGCTGCGGCCGAGCGATCAGCGCGTGCCGTCGTGGGGTGGCGAGGTGCTGGTTCGCGTCGACGTGATGTCGCCCGCGGCGCAAGGAACTGCGCGGCTCGGCGAGAGCATCGCGATCGTGCTCGATGGATCGGGCGTCGATTCGATCGTGCTCGCGGAGGACGTGATCTCGCAGACCGGCTCTTACGATCGCATCGTGGTCGTCGACGCCACCGACGCGAAGATCGTCGTACCGCTCATCCCGGCGAATCACCGCTCGCTCGCGGAAGCCGCGATCGAAAAACGTTTGCGGACGACGGCGCGATCGCGGCGCGATCTCGCTTCGGCGCTCAAGGTCGCGCGTGGCGTGATCGGCGTCGGGCCGCAGCGGCGCGTCGTCGTGCTCAGCGACGACGCGGTGAAGCCCACGCAAGCGATCATCGACGCCGCGGGCGAGCTCGCGCGCGGCGGCGTTCCAGTGAGCGTGCTCGCGACGCGATCGGGGACGAGCGGCGACGACGCGATGGCCATCGCGCAGAGCGGCGTCATCGCGGTGGCCGACGATCTCGCTGCGCGCGAGAAGAGCGTCCCGCTCGCCGCGCCGCCCGCGGGCGACGTCGTGTTTCACGACGTCGTGCTCACGTTCGCGGGAACACCCGCGCCTTCGCACGTGCTCGAGACCTCGGGCGGCGGCGTTCGATGGCGCGTGGATTCGGGCGAGCTCCTCCTCGGCGACGTGATCGCGGGCGAGGCGCGCACCGAGGTCGTTCGCGTGACCGTGCCGCCGTGGGTCGCGGGCGCGAACTTCACGTTCACCGTCACGGCGACGGCCAAGGACGCGAAGACGGGCGCGGCTCGCACGTTCGCCGCGACCATCCCTTGCCAATACGACGACGACATCGAGCGCATCGCGGAGTCGCGCTATGGCGACGTGATCGCATACGCGTCCGCGCTCGCGACGCTCCGACGACTCGATGCAGCGTTCGTCGGCGACGACGTGAAGCGCGCGGGCGGGCTATGGCAAATCGCGTGGATCCACGCGAGCTCGATGACGCTCCTCGCGCGCGACACGCACGATCGCGCGATCACCGAGCAGGCGGAGATCCTTCGAGCACTGCTCCTCGCGACGCGCTGACTTCGGTTCCGTCGAGCGCGAGCGACGCGCTCGCGAGCGTGACGAGGAGGATCCACACGACGTCGGCGGAGAGAAGGTGCGTGAGCTGGAGCCACGTGGGCGCGAGCGTCATCACGTTGAGCGCGCCGAGACCGAGCTGGACGAAGTACGCGATCGAAACGGCGCGCGCGAAACGCGAGATGTCCTTCGACGGACGGACCGCGGGCGCGAGCGACGCGAGACCGAGCACCAAAATCGCCGAGCCGATCGCGACGAACGGATGAATCGATCGCAATCGAATGAAGAGCGGCGCGCTCGGCGCGATGTCCTGAGCGAGCCCTTGCGCGACCGAGTGCGATGGGTAGAGCGTGTCGCCGAGCGCGGCGATCGATCCGGTCGCCGCGACGAGGATCGTCGTGACGAGCGCGCCGATCGCGAGCGCGCCGAGCCACCCGCGGCCTCGAAAAACCGGGGGAAGCGCGCCGCCCGCGGTGCGCGCAGTGACGGTGAGGCTCGCGAGGAGCAAGAACGTGTTGCCGAGATGGAGCGACGTCGACACGCCGCGACGCAGCGACACGTCGTGCGCGACGAGACGCAAGAGCACGAGCGCGCCGCCGATGAGCGCCTCGGACAAAGTGAACGCGAGCACGTACGCGGCACCGCGCCGAACGAACGAGCCCTTTTCGAACGCACGCCACGCCCACGCGAACACGACCACCGCGAGGATGAGCGAGCCGCCGCTGGAGAGGCGATGACTGAGCTCGACGATCGTCTTCGTCTGCGTTGCGTGCGGAACGATCTCGCCGTTGCAGAGCGGCCAGTGGCTTCCGCATCCGTCCCCGGAGAAGCTCGCGCGAACGTACGCGCCCCAGAGCACGACGAGCACGTCGTACGCGAGCACGAGCCACACGAATCGCGCGAACCGTTTCACGAATGACCTTCTAGCGAAAACTTGGCCCATCGGCTTCGAGAATGCGACAGCCGAATCATGAAGAAGATGGCACTCGCTCCGCTGTTCGTTCTCCTCGGCTGTTCGGCGCACCACGACGGAACCCTTGCGCAGACCGCGCTCAAGCTGCGCTCCGATCACGTCATTCCGATGACCTTCGACGGCATCGACGACGAAGAGAATCCCTACGCGCAGCAATCGACCGACGCACGCAACGTCGGCGATTGGGTGACGACCGAGTTCGCGCAGAACGGCAAACCGATCACGGTTCAGCAGCGCGTGCTCTCGCGCGATGGCGCGGCAAGCGTCGTCGAGGTCGCGATCAAAGACGGCAAGAAGATGCAGACGTTCCGCATTCGCACGAGCTCCACGCGTGCGGGCGAGCAGATCACGGACGTCACCAAAGTCGACGGCGCGATCGAGCACGCGACCACGATGGCCACGTACGAAGCCGCGCTTCAGAAGACCGTGCCGAACGTCGATCGCAACGACGGCGTCGTCGACGTCGAGCCGGTGACGCTCGACATCGGCGCGAGCAAAGTCGCTGCCGTTCGCACGACGTACAAAGTCGTCGTCGCCGGAAAACCCGCGACAATGAGCATCGTGCACTCCGACGCGTTCGCGTGGGGCGACCTCGCGGGCGACATCGTCTCCGACTCCGGCAAGACGCTCTACACGACGCGCGTCGTCGAATCGGGCGACCAAACCCGCGCGGCCACCGCGCTGAAGTAGGCGCTTACTTCTTCTTGTTTCGCTTGAAGACGAACATGACGACCTCTTCGTCGTGCTCGTCGGTCGGGCTCTCGTCGCGCGTCATGCCGACGAGCTCCCAGCCCGAGCCGCCGCGCTTGTTGAGCTCTTTCTTGATCTTGTTCGTTGCTTCGCCGTGTCCCCAAGCTGCGGTGTAGATGTCGTATTCGAATTTTTGAGCCATGGTGGCCCACGAGGGCACCATGGCTCTTTTTTTTAGTCAACGACTACGAACGACGATCACGATCGCCGCAATAGACAGCGCGATGCGCGCGACTTCCATGGCGCGCGCCCAAGATTTTTCCTCGAGGAGCGCGCCCATCGCGACGAGGCCGAGCGCGAGCGCCGCGCAGCACGACGCGACGGCGACGGGCGGCAGCGATGCGTGCGCGAACATGAGCGCGGACATCGCGCCGAGCAAAAAGATGTATTGTACAAATACATAACGGCGGGTTTTGCGGCTCGCCGTGACGTCGTACTTCGGTCGCGCATGGACGTCCGTCACGTACTTCGATTCGTTCTTCCCGACCCACGCGGGCGACGCGAACCACACGCGCACGCGATCGAAGCCCGACGTGCGGACGGAGCGCCTCGCGAGCTCGAGCCAATAATGAACCTGCGCCCACATCGGGTTGAAGCTCGCGAGCGGCTTCGTGATGCCGTAGACGCACGGTTCGTCTTCTTCGATGTACGTCCCGAAGAGCCTGTCCCACACGATGAGCGTCGCCGCGTAGTTCTTGTCGAGGTACTGCGGGTTCACCGCGTGATGCACGCGATGATGCGACGGCAAGTTCAAGATCCAATCGATGGGCCCGTGGATTTTTTTCACGAGCTGCGTGTGAATCCAGAATTGATAGAGCGTCGACAGCGCGTGCGTGATCGCGAAAACGAGCGGCGGCACGCCGACGAACGCGAGCGGAATGTAGAACGGGAGCGCCGTCCAGCTCGTCGTGATCGATTGGCGGAGCGCGACGGCGAGGTTGTAGTCCTCGCTCTGGTGGTGGACGACGTGCGCAGCCCACAAGAAATTCACCTCGTGCGAGAGGCGATGCCACCAGTAGTAGAGAAAATCGACGCCGAAGAACGCGACGACCCACGCTTGCCAACCGTGTAGATCGAAGAAGCGAAAGCGGCTCCACAAGAACGCGTAGATCGCGAGCTGGATCGCGGCGAAGAACATCGCTTCGATCTGCGACGACACGCCGCACGAGAGATCCGTCACCGAGTCGGCGAGTCGATACACGCGAACGCCGCGCGCGCGCGCGACGGCCATTTCCACGCCGATGAGCGCGAAGAATCCGGGCACCGCGACCGCGATCGGATCGATCATTCGCGCTTAGTGTATCGTGTGCCGATGCGATCGTGGGCGGTGTGGTGCTGCAGCGCGGCTGTGCTGTGTGCCTCGTCCGTCGCGCTCGCCGATACGTGTCCCGCGCCGACCGGCGGCGACGCGAAGCTCGCCGCGATCGATGCGCGCACGCGCATCGACTACCTCCACCGTACGATCGACGATCAAGCGCACTACGCGAACCTCTGGAAGTGGTGGTGGTTCGCGATCGGCTCGGCCACGTTCACGACGAGCGCGGTGCAGGTCGCCGCGTGGGCTGCGGGCAACGACGTCGCGCGCGAGGCGAACATCATCGACAACCTGGTCGTCTCCGGTTTCTCGATCGTGACGCCCGTGACGGCGCTCCTCTTTGCGCTTCGCGTGGAGGACGACGCGCCCGTCGTCGACAAGCTTCTCGCAGCGACGAACGACGGCGCGGCGGGAACGTGCCTCGTCCTCGCGCGCATCGAAGAGCTCTTCGCGAAGAGCGCGGCCGAGGAAGCGCAGAACACCGGCGTGTTCGCGCAGATCCTCGCGTTCGTCGGGCTCGGCGCGATGTTCTCCATCATGGCGGTCGAAGCCGCGACGTCCCCGCCGGGCGAAGTACAGAACGCGCACTGGATCAACGCGATCACGAACACGGGCGTCGGGATCTTGCTCACCGAAGCGCAAATTTTGTCGACGCCAACGGGCGCGGCGACGGGGTACAAACATTATTTGAAAGGCGAGCTCCCTCCGTCGGTGCGGAAGTCGGTGGCGTTTTCGGTCGGGCCGCTGCGCGAGGCGCCTGGAATTTCGCTCAAGGTCGTTTTTTAGCGGTGGCGATGCTCCACACGCGCCTGAGCGATCGCGACGCGCGCCTCGTGACCGGTCTTGCGCTCGGCGCGCGTCGTCGTGTCGACGTGGTCGATGCGGTGCTCGCGCCGCGGAGCCGCGCGCGCCTCGTCGTGAAGTGATGTGAGCACCGCGCGCAGCGCGCCTTGTCCAACGGCGACGAGACAAATGAACCAGGCGACGCCGACCGCGCTCGCGACGACGCGCGTGAGCTGCTTGCGACGCTCGAGCACGGGCGGGCTCGACTTGCGCTCGCTGTCGAGCTCGTACTGCGACGGGAGGCTCGGTGCGATGATGCGCGGCTTCTCTGCGAGCCACGGCGGCGTGAACGACGGGTCGGTGCGGTCGATCTCGTCCATGCCTCTCCACGTAGCAATGCGCGCGCCATCACGAATTGCCTTGTTTTCAGGGCGATTCGCGATCGCATTGCAGCGGGAGTGGATCGGCTGATGGTCCGCAGATCCAGGCTCACTTCGTGTGCGCGTTCATCCACGTGATGATGTCGGTCGTGACGCTCGCCTTCTCGGGCTCATGCAAGAGGTCGTGGAACATTTTTCCGTAGAGCGTGAGCGTCTTGTCGGTCGAGCTCGCGCGCACGTAGAGCATTTGGCTTCCCTCGGGCGGCGTCACTTCGTCGGCTTTGCCGTGGAGGATCAAAATGGGCGCGGTGACCTTCTCCATGCTCGCGTCGATGCGTTCGATCGCGTCGATGAGCTTCGTCGCCATGCGCACCGTCGCCGCGCCTTGATAGACGAGCGGATCTTTCTTCGCGGCCGCGACGACCGCGGGATCGCGCGAGAACTTGTCGAGGTCGAGGTTGAACGCGTCGAAGTCCGGATCGATCGCAGCGGTGAAGCGCGTGAGACCGATCTTGCCGGCCGACACGCCGGGCAGGAGCGCCGCACCGCTCAGGATCATTCCGGCAACGGGCGGGTGATATTCGATCTCGTCGAGCGTCACGATCGCGCCGCCCATGCTGTGACCGAACATGAAGACGGGCACGGTCTCTTGCGAGATCACGCGATAGAGGAAGATGTCGAGGTCCATCACGTAGTCGTCGAAGAGCAGCACGCCGACGCGATCGCCCGCGGAGTCGCCGTGGCCGCGGAGGTCGAACGCGTAGACCGCGTAGCCCGCTTGGTTGAGCGCGTGCGCGAACTCTTCGTAGCGCGCGGAGTGATCCTTGAGGCCGTGCGTGACGACGAGCGCGCCGCGCTTTCGCGCCTTCGTCGGCTCCCAGCTTTGCCAATAGAGCGGCATCTTGCCGACGCCGATGAACTGTCCTTGATCGTGCTTCGTTCCGTCGGGTTGCGCGACTTCGACCGGCGTGCGCGCGGGCATGTACGGCGTGCCGCACGCGGCGGTGAGGGCAAGCAACGCGATCAGGCGTGTCAACATGGGAGCGGAGGGTAGAATCGCGCGCGATGAAATCAACTCTCATGTTGATCGCGTTGTCGATCGTGGCGTGCGGCGGATCGCAGCAGCAAGCGCAACAACCGGTTGCGACGACGCGGCCGCAATCGGCCGACGCCGGGACGTGGATCGATCTCGCGGGCGGCGGTCGCGGATATTTCGTCGCGGCGAAGGGCGAAGGGAAACATCCCGCGCTGATCGTGATTCAAGAGTGGTGGGGCGTCACCGATTGGTTGAAGCGCAACACCGAGCGATTCGCGTCGCAAGGCTACGATGCGCTCGCCGTCGATTTGTATCGCGGACGCGCGACGCACGATCCAGGCGAAGCGCACGAGCTCAGTCGCGGCTTGCCGGAGGATCGCGCCGCGGCCGATTTGGAAGCGGGATTCGCGTGGCTCGCCGCGCGCCCCGACGTCGACGCCGCGCGCATCGGAAGCATCGGTTGGTGCATGGGCGGCGGATGGTCGCTCACGCTCGCGATGATCGAGCCGAAGCTCCGCGCCGTCGTCGTCAACTACGGTCACCTCGTCACGTCGGACGAAAAGATCAGCGCGGTGCACGCCGCGTTTCTCGGAAACTTCGCCGGCGCCGATCGCGGCATCGCACCAGCCGACGTGCACGCCTTCGAGGCGAAGCTCAAAGAGAAGAACAAGGACGTCGACGTGAAGGTCTACGACGGCGCGCAGCACGCGTTCATGAACTCGGACAACAAGGCGGCGTACGACGAGGCCGCCGCGAAGGATGCGTGGGTGCGCATCGATGCGTTCTTGTCGCGCACGCTCAAGTGAGTTGGCTAACATCGGCTCGCGATGGCCGCGGAGAAGAAACCCAAGGCGCCCAAAAAAGAGAGCGAGCGCGAGGTGGTCAACGTCGCGGGGCGCGAAGTCGTCATCACGAATCCGTCGAAGATTTATTTTCCGGAGGCGAAGTATACGAAGCGCGATCTCGTGAAGTACTTCGTCGCCGTCGCGGACGGTGCGGTGCGCGGCGTGTTCAATCGACCGATGGCGCTGAAGCGCTTCGTGAACGGCGCGTCGCGGCCCGCGTTTTTTCAGAAGCGCGCGCCGGAGGGTCGGCCCGATTGGGTGAAGACGGTGACGCTCTCGTTTCCCTCGGGGCGCACGGCCGACGAGATCGTGATCACCAACGCGGCGCAGCTCGCGTGGATCGCGAACCTCGGTTGTCTCGATCTGAATCCGCATCCGACGCGCGCGACGGATCTCGATCATCCCGACGAGCTTCGCGTCGATCTCGATCCGGTGCCGGGCATCGAGTGGAAGCAGATCGTCGACGTCGCGTTCGTCGTGCGCGAAGTGCTGACGGACATGAAGTGCTCGGCGTGGCTGAAAACGAGCGGATCGCGCGGCATCCACATCTACGTGCGCATTCAGCCGAAGTGGGGATTCGGCGAGGTGCGCCGCGCGGCGCTCGCGATCGCGCGCGAGGTCGAGCGGCGCGCGCCGAAGATCGCGACGAGCAAATGGTGGAAGGAAGAGCGGCACGGCGTCTTCCTCGACTACAACCAGAACGCGAAAGATCGCACGGTCGCGAGCGCGTACTCCGTGAGGCCGACGAAGGACGCGCGCGTGTCGATGCCGCTCGAGTGGGACGCGCTCCGATCCTGCGAGCCGGGCGACTTCACGCTCGGGACGGTTCCGAAATTGTTCGCGCAGCGCGGCGACGCACACGCGCACATCGATGACGTGTCCGACTCGCTCGAATCGATCCTCGAGCTCTCGGCGAAGCAAGAGCACGACGGTCAAGGCGACGCGCCATGGCCGCCGCATTTCCCGAAGCAACCCGGCGAGCCGCGGCGCGTTCAACCGTCGAAGGCGCGCAAAGAGGGCGAACCGACGAAGACGGCGAAGCGTCGCGCGAAGCATCCGCTCATCGTCATCGCGCGCGCAAAGGAAAAAGACGACGCGCTCGCAGGGCTCGAGCGATGGAAGAAGAAATATCCCGCGGTCGCCTACAAGCTCGCGCCCGCGGACATCCTCGTCGACGCGATGCGCGGCAGGCACACGACGTGGACGCGCATTCGCATCAACCTGCACAACATTCCGGAAGAAGAGCGGCCGAAGGAAGAGACGCCCGATCCGGATTACGATGCGACCGTCGAGTGGACAGGAGAGCACCACGAATGAACCTGCGCGCGATCTCGATTCTCTTCGTGATGGCGAGCTGCAAATCGCGGGAGGCGCCATTGCCGATCGCGGCGAGCCCATCGACTGCGTCGTCCGCTCCCGCCGTGGCAGCAGCCGCTTCGGTGCCCGCGGATTTTCCCGCGGCGGGCAGCGCGAAGATCGCGGGTAATCTCGCAGGCAAACGCTTCACGGTTGCGAAGGCCGCGCTCCGCGTGACGCCGAACGGCGCGACGCTCGATCTCTACGCGTGGTCGGAGGGCGGCGCGTGCGCGCCGCAATTCGCGCCGGGCCCGGATCAGCTCTATGTGTCGATGGCATTTCCGAGCGCGAGCGCGCAGGCGCACGCGACGATCCGGTCCGCGGACGTCGGCGTGGTCGTGACGTACAAGCGACCGACGTTCGATCCGATCGCGACGCAAGCGACGCTCGTCATCGACGATTTTTCGACCACGCGCGCGACGGGCCGCGTGCTCCTCACGGCGCCCGACGGAACGCGCATCTCCGGCGCGTTCGACGCCGCCGTGTGCGCGAGCGAGCAGCACGCTCCATCATCGACGCCCACGCTCCAAGGGCTGATGTGGGGCACCGAAGGCGTCGAGCCTTCTGCGATCTCGTCGAACGCGGTTTCGACATGGCTCCTCGGCGCGACTACGGCGCCGCTCGCGGTCGAAGCCATCGAATGGCAAGACGCGAGCCTCGGCCAGCACGAGATCCATTTCTTCACGACGAAGCCCGCGCAAGCGTGTGCGTTCGATCAGATGTCGCCCGGTTTCAAAATCGGATTTCCCGGCGACATCAAATCCGGCAGCACGATCAAGACGAAGGTGACGACCGTGACAGGGGCGGGCCACGCGTTCGCGGTCGCGCTGTGGAACGAGCCGGGTGGCGTGCTCGGGATGGAAGGAAACGGCTGGGTGAGCGCGGTCATCGATGCGGCCACGCCGGGCGAGTTGCGCGGGCGGGTGTTTGCGTGGTTTAGCGATGCGTCGAAGTCGATGATCGCTGGCGCGTTCACCGCGAAGCGATGTCACGTGAGGCCATGATGAAGAAACTGCTCGCCGCTCTCGTCGTCACCATCGCTGCATGCAACAAGGATTCGGCAACGACCACGACGACATCCTCTGCAACGACCGAAACGACGACCGCGGCCGCGACCGCGACTGCGACTGCGACCGCGAGCGCGACGGCCACAGCGACGCCGTCGAGCGCGGTCGGCAGCGGCTTGCCGCGCGCGAAGGACGTTCTTCCGGCCGGCGAAGTTTCCGGGGAGTCGCTCGTCGTCATGGGCGACGGTTACCGGTTTCAGATTCCGCCGACGCTCGCCGCTTCGGGGACGAAGTACACGGGAAAAGTCAGCGGCATGATCGGCGACGCGACGCTCACGATGTGGGTCACGAAGGAACCGTTCGCGGGCGACGTCAAAGCGCTCGCCGCGCGCGAAACGAAAGACGCGACGTCCGCGGGCGGAAAAATCACCGAGTCGCTCTCACCCGCGATGATGAAGACCGCGGGCACGATGGACAACTCGCACGCGCAGCGCTTCGTCGTGCAGCTCCCCGGGCGTTACGAGATGCGCGAGCTCACCGTGAATCACGGCACCGCATACATCTTCCACTGCGAGACACCAGACGTGCTCAACGCGTGGATCAACGTCGGAAGCGACTGCATGATCAAAGGCACGACGTTCCACGTCGCGCCGCCCAAGTGATCACGCTCCGCCGAAGATCTTCGCGACCTCGTACGCGGGCGTGACGTCGAGCTGCGCGTAGGTGCAATCCTTCGGCGGTTTGTCGGGGCGCCATCGTTTGAAGTGCGACGAGTGGCGGAAGCGGCGGCCTTGCATGTGATCGAACGTGACCTCGCACGAGCGCTCGACGCGGAGCGGCTCCCACGAGAGATCTTTGTTCGCGTTCCATCGGCTCTTCATGCCGGGCCTGCGCGCCTTCGCATTCGCCGCGTCGTGCTCGGCCCACTCCTTCCACGGATGATGCTCCGTCGCGTTCTCACGAAGCGGCGCGAGCTCGGCGAGGAGCTCCTTGCGACGCGCGGCGTTGAACGACGCGCAAATGCCGACGTGCTGCAAACGCCCTTCGTCGTCGTAGAGACCGAGCAAGAGCGATCCGATCGCCACGTCCTTCGAGTCTTTGTACCAGCGGAATCCCGCGACGGCGCAGTCGATGGTGCGCTCGTGCTTGATCTTGATCATCGTGCGCTTGCCGGGCGAGTAGACGAGGTTCTCGTCCTTCGCGACGACGCCATCGAGGCCCGCGCCTTCGAAGCGATTGAACCAATCCGTCGCGAGCGCACGGTCGCGCGTCGCGGGCGTCATGTAGATCGGTGGCTTCGCGTGACCGAGCGCGGCTTCGAGCTTCGCGCGCCGTTCCTTTTGCGGTTTCTCGCGGAGGTCTTCGTCGCCGAGCGCGAGCATGTCGAACGCGACGTACGACGCGGGCCACTGCGCGGCGAGCATCTTGATGCGCGACTCGGCCGGGTGAATCCGTTGAAGGAGCGCTTCGAAATCGAGAACGCCGCCATGCGCGATGACGATCTCGCCATCGAAGACGGAGCGCTCGGGGAGCTCCGCGCGAAGCGGCGCGGCGAGCTCGGGAAAATATCGTTGGAGCGGTTTGAGATCGCGGCTCTGGATTTGGACGTTGTCGCCGTCGCGAAAGACGAGCGCGCGAAACCCGTCCCACTTGGGCTCGAAGATGAAGTTCTCGCCTTCGGGGATCCCGCTCGTGAGCTTGGCGAGCATCGGCGCGACGGGCGGCTGAAACGGAAGCTTCACGGCGCGCGATGCTACCGCACATTGACCGATGAGTTTTCGACTGCCGTGCCGTCTACCTCACCAAAGGAGACGCGCATGGACAAGCTCGAAGCCAACAAGGCGCTCGTGCGCCGATTCGTCGAACAAGTGAAGAACGAGCGGCGCCTGGATACGCTCGGAGAGTTCTTCGCGGCCGATTACAAGGAGCACAACGAGACCGTCGCATCGTTCGGACCCGGAACGACCGGGTACCAAAACTTCCTCGGGCACCTATTTTCCGCCTTTCCGGACGATCGACTCGTCATCGAGCTCATCGTCGCCGAGGGCGACGTCGTCTCGTACCGCGCGACGGAGTCGGGCACGCACAAGGGCGAGTTCTTGAAGATCCCCGCGACGGGCAAGCGCGCGACGTGGACGGAGATTCAGTTCTTCCGCATCGCGAACGGAAAAGTCGTCGAGCATTGGGTCGACGTGGACATCTTCGGCTGGTTCACGCAGCTCGGGGTGATTCCTCCGATGGGTTAGTAGTACGATCGGGACATGCGCCCGCTTCTCTTTGCCGCGTCGATCGCGCTCCTCGCGTTCGTTCCACGTTGTGACTCCTCGCCGCCGAAGCCCACGGCGCGCGCATGCACGATCGCCGCGCCGCAAGCGGACTACAGGCTCACGACGAACGGGACGATGTTCACCGACAGCCTCGGGCGCACCGTGTTCTTGCGCGGCGTCGACGCGGGCGGTCGCAGCAAGTTCGCGCCATACGTGCCGTTCGATTTCGGCGACGACTTCGACGGCGCGCTCGCGAGCTACATGGGTCGCGCGGCGTCGTGGGGGATCGACGCGATGCGCGTTCCGTTCACGTGGGCCGCGCTCGAGCCAACGCAGGGACAAAACGATTCGACTTGGCTCGCGCACTACGACGCGATCCTCGACGCCGCATGGGCGCGCGGGATTTGGACCGTCGTCGATTTTCACCAAGACGTGTACGCGGAGAATTTTGTGCGGCGACGGCTTCCCCGCTTGGACGCTGACGAATCCGCCCGCGCCGCATCACGACTGCCCGCAGTGGTCGTTCGAGTACTTCAACGATCAGGACGTGGTCGCCGCGTTCGACGCGTTCTGGGCGAACACGAACGGCGTGCAGGACTCGTATTTCACGGCGTGGGACGTGATGATTGCAAGATACAAGGACAAGCCGGGCGTGCTCGGGTTCGAGCCGTTCAACGAGCCGTCGTCGGGATCGCTGGACGACGCGACGTTCTCGTCGACGACGCTCAGCGACGTTCATGGCGAAGTTCGTCGCGCACGCGCGCGGGCTGGCGCCGACGTCGCTCGTGTTCGTCGACCCGACCGGGCTCGCCGGCGTGAACCTCGCGACTGCGCTCACGCGTCCCCCCGGCGACGGCGTCGTCTTCGCGCCGCACTTCTATCCGCTCACGAGCAATCCGGAGACCGTCCTTCCCAACATGCAGAAGTGGCAAGCCGTCGGTGCGCAGTGGAACGTGCCGACGTTCGTCGGCGAGTTCGGCGCGTTCAATCAACTCGCGTCGACGCTGCCGTACATGCAGGCGCACTTCGACGCATTCGACGCGCTCGGGATGAACGGCACGGAGTGGGAGTACAGCGTGTCGGCGGATTTGTGGAACAGCGAGTCCGACTGGGTCGTCGACGCGAGCGGCAACGAGCTGCCCGTCGCGCAGGCGCTCGTTCGTCCGTTCGCGCGCGCGGTCGCGGGCGCGTCGATCGTCACGGGGTTCGACACGACGACGTCGACGTTCACGCTCTCGTATGCGCCGGGCTCGGGCGCGACGAACGTCACGGTGGTTTCGTTTCCGACGCGCGCGTATCCGAACGGGTACGACGTCGGTCTCACGGGCGGCTGCTACGACGCGACGAGCTCGCCCGGTCAGCTCTTCATCCAACCCGACCAAGGCGCGGCATCCGTCTCACTCACAGTCACGTCGCACTGATCGGGAGCCTGCGCTTTTCATCCGGGAGCGGCGCGTCTTTGGGCTCGACGACGATCTCGAAGCGTCCGTGATCGAACGGCGCGCCCGGCGCGGCCTCCACGCGAACGACACGCTCGCGAAGACCGCGCGCGTCGTGCTCGATCGCACGATGATGACAATACGGATTGTTCCCGCGCTTCGCGAAGAACACGTGCGACGTCCAACTGCAGCCCGCGCGGCACTCGTCCGCGTAGTAACAATCCTTGCAGAATCCCCACATCTCGTCCGTCGTGCGGTCGCGCACGAAGCGAATCTCCGGCGCGCGATCCCACATCTCGCGAATGGATCGCTCGCGCACGTTGCCGCCCACGTACGACGTCGTCGGGAGCGACGGGCAACCTTTGAGATCGCCGTTCGACTCGAGACCGAGCGCGTGCTTGCCCGCGACGCATCCACTCCACGCGCGATCGTCGCGCACGGCGCGACCGCGGAGCGTCGTCTCGTGTGGACCGAAGTAACCGATGTTGTTCGCGGGCCAGAAGAGCACGCCGTGCTTCGCGCCGCGCTCGGCGACGCTCGCGATGCGCGGATAGAGCTCGAGCAATTCGTACGGCTGGAGGAGCCACTCGGGTCTGTCCGCTGCGCGGCCCATCGGAACGGTGAGCTGCATCTGCCAACCCGACACACCGAGCTCGATGAACCGATCGAGCAGCGCGTCGAGATCGCGCCACGACAAACGATTGAGCTGCGTGTTCGCGCTCGTGTCGATCCCCGCGGCGCGCAATTCGCGAATCGCGTTCATCGCGGAGTCGAAGCTTCCATCAATCCCGCGGAGCGTGTCGTGCGCCTCGCGGAGGCCGTCGATCGAAACGGAGACGCTCGCGATTCCGGCGTCTTTTGCGGCGCGCGCGCGCTCGCGCGTGATGCCGCGTCCGCCGGTCGTCATCGTGCAGCGCATTCCGGCGGCGACGATGGCGCGTGCGATGGTCGTCCAGTCGTCGCGCAAATACGCTTCACCGCCGATGAGCGTGATCTCGAACGCGCCCATCTCCGCGAGCTGCTTCACGACGTCGAGCGCTTCGTCCGTCGAGAGCTCGTCTTCGCGCGCGCGACCCGCGCGACTCCCGCAGTGGCCGCACGCGTGATCGCATCGAAGCGTGAGCTCCCACACGACGTAGACGAGACCTGTGCTCGCTTGCGTGGACGCGGCGATGCGCTCCGCGCTCACGACTAGTCCGCGTCGGCGTCGAGCTGTGCGTCGGTCGGCGCGTCCGTTGCTGCGTCGGATGCGTCCGTCTTCGCGTCGATGCCCGCATCGATCACGTCCGCCTTCGCGTCGGTCGGCGCATCGGACTTCACGTCGAACGTCGCGTCCATCACGTTCGCGTCGTTGTTGCTCGCGTCCGGAGGGTAGCAGTCGGGACAGCCGTAGGCGCATCCGATTCCGCTGAAGAGCGCCGCCGCGCCCGCCGCCGCACCGACGACGATCTTCGCCGCCGTCTTCTTCATGCGCGCGCGTGTGAGGCCCACGCCGCAGAACGGACACGCCGTCTCGTTCGTGCGAACCAAACGACGACACGCCGGGCAGCCGATCAAGCTCATGGGACCATCCTAACTCAAGCGCGCGGCGCGGTGCTGGCGGATCGTTTCGACCGGCTGCGCGGTGAGCACGTGCTCTTTTCCGAGCCACGCGCGCCGCGCGATGCCGATGCCGTATTTCAAGAATTGAAGCTCGCGAATCGAGTGCGCGTCGGAGTCGATCACGACGGGCACGCCGAGCTCTCGCGCCATGCGCGCGCCGTTCTCGGGAACATCGAGCCGGAGCGGCGACGAATTGAGCTCGATCGCGACGCCCGTCTTCGCGAGCGCCTTGAGCACCTCTTCGAGATCGAGATCGCTCGGATCGCGCTGGCCGATCTGACGCCCGAAGGGATGACCGAGCGCGTCGATGTGGCCCGACTCGATCGCGCGCACGATGCGCTTCGTCATCTCCGCGCGCGGCATGCCGAGCTTCGAGTGCACGCTGCCGACGACCCAATCGAGCTCGTCGAGATCGTCTTCGAGATCGAGCGAGCCATCGGCGAGGATGTCCGTCTCGAGACCCGCGAGCACGCGGATCTTCCCTTTCATCTTCTTGTCGACGGCGCGGATGCGCTTCACGTGCTCGCGGAGGCGCTCGCGGTCGACGCCGTTCGCGATCGTGAGCGACTGCGAGTGATCGGTGATCGCGATGTACTTGCGACCTGCCGCCATCGCCGCCTCGGCCATCTCTTCGATCGACGCTTTGCCGTCCGTCTCCTTCGTGTGCATGTGGAGATCGCCGATGAGATCGCGGAGCTCGACGAGCTCGGGAAGCGCGTCGTTCTTCGCCGCCTCGATTTCGCCGCGATTTTCCCTCAATTCCGGCGGCATCCACGCGAGGCCGATCGCTTCGTAGACGTCTTCTTCCGTTTCGCCTGCGATCGATTTTTCCTTTTCGTCGAACACGCCGTACTCGCTCACCTTGAGCTTCTTCTTCACGGCGATCGTGCGCATCGCGACGTTGTGCTCTTTCGAACCGGTGAAGTACTGGAGCGCGGCGCCGAAACATTTCTTCTCGACGACGCGCAAATCGCACTGAATCCCGTTCTTGAGAATGACGGTCGTCTTCGTGTCGCCGTGCGCGAGGACCTCGCTGACCTGATCGTCCTTCGCGAACGTGTCCATGATCTTCGGCGCGTACTCCGGCGTTGCCGCGACGAGCATGTCGATGTCGCCGATCGTCTCGCGCCGGCGACGCAAGCTCCCGGCGAACTCGCACTGGAGCACGCCGGGCACCGCGCGCATCTTCGCGCAGAGCGCCTCGGCGAGATCGAGCGCTTCCGCCATGAGCCACCGCTTCGGCCCCGACGCGCGCTTTCGGTACGCCTCGATCGACGCGAGGAGCTTCACTTCGCGCTTCTCTCCGAAACGCGGCAGGTCCCGGAGCTTCTGCGCTTTGGCGGCGGCTTCGAGCTGATCGAGCGTCGTGATCTTTCGCTGCTTCCACACCTCTTGCGCCGTTTTGATTCCGATGCCGGGGACGTTGAGCAGCTCCATCAACCCGGGCGGCAGCTTCTTCTTGTTGTCGATGAGCTCTTGGAGCTTGCCCGTCTCGACGAGCTCTTTGATGCGACGCACGACGCCGTCGCCGATGCCGTGAACTTTGCCGAGCGTGTCGTTCTTGATCTTCGGCGCGATGGGCTCGCCGATTCCTTCGATCGCGCGCGCCGCGGCGCGGAACGCCCGCACCTTGAACGGCACTTCATCGAGGAGCTCGAGCACGTCGGCGAGCTCGAGAAAAGTTCGCGCGATGACCTCGTTGTCCACGCGCCGATGCTAGCACCCGCGACACGAACCCAACGAACCGAGAGAGACCAAGCAAAGCCAAGGAAGAAGGACGCAGCGCGGATGTTCGCAAGGTGTGCGCCATGCCGTAATTTTGGGTCGATTTCGCGTCGCGTCCGCGCGCGGGTGTGGCGTCCGTGTCGTGGTGTTCGATCGCACGAGTCGCTCGCCTTCGCTTCGGTGTGAAGAATTGTTTCGGCTGAATTCAAGACCATGGTGAACCCGACCGAACGGCCCTAAGTTGCGCCCCATGCGAAGGACTTGGGTTTGGGCCACGGGGGTCGTGTTGCTTTTGCCGACGTTCGCCTTCGGTCAGGAGAGGCGCGATCGGGAAACGGCGGAGCGCGAGAACGCGGCGAAGGAAGACGCCGCGTTCGACGAAGTGCTCAACAAACCGAAGCCCGGCGGGTTCACGTCGGACGGCGTCGGCAAGCGCGCGGCGGAGACGAGCTACGACGCGGAGGCCGCGCGGCAAGCGCTCCGTGGTGCAGCGGCGCGCGTCGATGCTGCGTGGTTCGCGTTCCTGCCGCGCCTCTCGACGGTCGCGAGCTACACGCGTCTCAGCGACTTCACGCCGCCGTCGATCTTCTCGTCATCCGGCTCGCTCGTCGGCTCCCTGCAAACGACGCCCGGCCCGGTGGATCCGAATTCGCTCATCGCGATTCCTTCGACGGCGTTCGCGTTCCCGCTCGTGCTCAATCAGTGGCTCCTCGAAGCGTCGATCAACGTCCCGATCAGCGATTATTTCTTGCGCATCAACGAGAACTATTCGGCGGCGACGCACGCGCGCACGGCCGCCAAGTACGATCTCGCGGCGACGCGCGCCAAGGCGGGCTCCGACGCAATGGTTGCATTCTACAACTGGCTCCGCGCGAAGGGCGCGGTGGTCGTCGCCGAGCTCGCGAACTCGGATCAAAAGACGCACCTCAACGACACACGGAATCTCTTCACCGTCGGCAACGCATCGCAGGTCGACGTGCTTCGCGGAGAGACGGCGGTCGCGGCGTCGGAGCTCGTCGTCGTTCAGACGAAGAACCTCGCGGACCTCGCCGAGAAGCAGCTGCGCACGGCGATGCACCTCGACGACGCAACACCGATCGAGTCGGGCGAAGCGATTGGCGGCACCGCGTTGCCGCCGGTCCCCGGCAACCTCGCTGCGCTGATCGACGAGGCGAAGTCGCAGCGGTTCGAGCTGCGCAGCATGGAAGCGAACGTCGCGTCGTTGAAAGCGCAAGCGCGCGTGGCGAAAGCAGGCGTGTGGCCCGTCGTGTCCGGGTTCGGCGACGTGATCGAGGCGAATCCGAATCCGCGCGTGTTTCCGGCGGCGAATTTGTGGTTTCCGACGTGGGACCTCGGCGCGCGCATCACGTGGAGCCCAAACGACATTCCCCTCGCGCTCGCGCAATCGGCCGACATCAGCAGCCGCGCGGCGGGGCTCGAAGCGCAGAAGCAAGTCCTGATCGATCAGCTCGGCATCGAGGTCGTGCGCGCGTTCCAAGCCGTTCAAGAAGCGGACTTCGCGGTCCAGAGCACGGCGACGCAGCTGAAGTCCGCGCGCGAAGCGGTGCGCGTCGCGCGCGAGCTCTTCAACGCCGGTCGCGTGACGTCGACGACGCTCACCGACGCGGAGACCGAGCTCACGCGCGCGCGTCTCACGATGCTCAACGCGCGCATCGACGCGCGCACCTCGCGCGTGCGACTCGATCACACGCTCGGGCGCGACACGAAGAACGTGACGATTCCGCCTTGATCACATGCTCCGGCGCCTCCGGCGCCGATGGTGATCACTGACACGTGCCGGAGAGGCCCGTGATCCAATCGCTGACGACTTGGACGCCCTCCGTGTCGACCACGCTGCGCCCGATCTCCGGCATCGCGATGCTCGGTGTCGTCGCTTTCATTCGGTAGATCATGATCGATTGCGAGGGCTGCCCGGGTACGAGGTCGTAAGAGAGCCCGCCCGCGGCTTGCCCCGCCGCGACGGGCGATTTGCACGCGCCGAATTCGTACGGGTTCGTGACCGATGACCCGAAGTGCGTTCCCGTCGTGCGCGCCTCACCCGTCGTCGAGTGGCAGTGCGCGCAGTTCGCCGCGAGGTACGCGCGCGCGCGCGTCTCCGTCGGCAGCGTCGTGTCCGCGTAGGCGGCGAGCGCGGGCGCTTGATCCGGCGAGGGCGCGTTTGTGAGCAAACCCGCGTTCGTCCAGTGCGTGAGTTGGTTCTCCGAGCCTGTCCCGTACGCGAAATCGTGATTGAGCGTCTCCGCGCGCAAACCGATCGGGACGATCGTCTCCATGTTCTCGTGACACTTGATGCACTCGTTCTTGCTGGGCACGAGATAATCGGTCGTCACGGGCGTGCCGTCGGGCTCGTTGAACGAGAGCGTCACGAAGGTTCCGCCGGGTTGATAGACCGCTTCGCTCTGATCGTCGTTCCACAAATACGACGCGCCCGTCCAACCGGAGCTCGTGCGCACGAGCACGCGCGTCTCGATCCACTTGCTGTTCCAACCGAACGACTTCGTCACGATCGTGCCCGTCGGAAAATCGAACGGCCCATCCGCGTTGTACGTCGCCGACGTGCCGGGCGGCATCCACACCGTGCGACGCTTCGTGGCGTAATCCGAAAACAGCGGCGTCGTTTGATCGTAAGGCGTTACTCCCGCCTCCGCGACGACGTCGCCGTTTTCGATGCTCACCATGCAGTACTGCGAGAGCTTCGGATAAAGCCCGTTCACGTACTTCCCGTCACCGCCGGGTGTGCACGATCCGCCGCAGCCGATCGTCGCCTCCGCCGTGAGCGTCAGCGCGAACGCGGACGCGATCGCGATGAGCCCGAGCTTCACTGGTCGGAGCCGGGGAACGTGATGGGCGCAACCGTCGTCGTGCATGGGCCGCTATACGGCGTCATGTCCTGCGTGATGATCGTCGGCAAGTTCGGGTTGTTCTGGTCGAACTGGTCGAGGTGGAGATCGACGAACGTCGCCGAGCCGTTGTTGTGGAACCAAATCGCCATCGGGTTCGTGTTGTTCGGGTCGGCTTGCACGACCGCGGGATCCGCGAATCCGTCCCACATCAAGCTCGGGACCGCCCCGCCTGCAAAGGCCGATTGCGCCGTCGAGAGCAATAGTCCGATGGGCGCCGTGAGATCGGGGGTCGCGCCGCCACCGACGAACGTGTTGCTGTCGAAGCAAACGTTCTTCGGAAACGGGTAGTAGTTCGGATCCTGAATCGGTTGTTGCGAGGCGTAGTAGCTGATCGCTGCGCTGTTGCCCGTGAGGTTGTTCTCGACGTCGTTGTTCTGGAACAGCACGTTGGAGTTCGCCATCACGAGCAAGCCGGTTCCGCGCGGAACGATGTGGACGATGTCGCCGGACGCGGCGAAGTTCGGCGTGTTGTTGTTCATGACTTTGTTGTCGTGAACGAACACGTCGTGTCCGCCGAGCTGCTGAAGGCCTGGCAAGTCGAACACCATGATGCCGCCGGTGTTGTCGTGGACGTTGTTGCCGGAGACCTCGGCGAAGAACGTGTTCTCGACCTCGATGCCCGCGACGTTGTCGTGGACTTCGTTGTTGCGAATGATCGCGTGATCGGATTGCCCGAGGTAGATGCCCGAGTCCGAAGCGCCCGTCGCGAGACAATTTTCGATCACGATGTTCTTCGACTGCACGGGATAGAGCCCGTAGGCGCCGTGCGTCGACGGATCATCCGCCGTCCACTTCGTCTCGATGCCGTCGAAGCGAACGCCGGTGCTGCCGAGCACCTTCACCGCGTTGCCGGTCGTGTCTTTCACGGTGAAGCCCTTCAGCACGATGTTCTGAACGGACTGCGCGAAGAAGCCCTCGCCGTCGCCGCCCTTCGCGCCGCTGAAGTCGAAAATCGTCTGACCCATCCCGGCGCCGATGACGGTGACGTTGTTGGCCGCGATGATGATCGTGTCCTTCATCATGAATGTGCCCGCGCCAAAGACGACGGTCTGCCCGTCCGTCAGCGACGCGAACTTCGCTTCGATGTCGTCGGCGGAAGTCCCTGAGCCGATCGACACGCACTGCGCTCCCGTCACCCCTGCCGGACACGCGGGTCCCGACGAGCATCCCCCTACGATCGCCGTAACGATCGGCCCCAAAATCCAAATCGCTTTTCTCATGAACGCCCTCATTGCGAACACTGCGCCAGAGCTGAAATTAGCAGGGTTTCGCGATCCTCATTCACGCATCGTGTGCAAAGCGCTGCACACCTGCGCTTGGCCATTTACGTCGCCAAGGCTACGTTGGACGTGGGGTGGAACATCTCGAGGAGACCGACGAGCTCCAAGTCGCCGCTGCTCGGCGAGTCGGCACCGTTCTCTCTGGCAAGTGGCGCCTCGATCGCGTGCTCGGTGTTGGTGGAATGGGCGCCGTGTACGCCGCCGTGCATCGCAACGGAAAAATCGCCGCGGTGAAGGTGCTTCACGGTTTCTTCGCGACGAACACGGACGCGCGCGAGCGATTCAAACAAGAGGCATACATCGCGAACAGCGTTCAGCACCGCGGCATCGTGAGCGTCATCGACGACGACGTGACACCCGAGGGCGAGCCGTACATCGTGATGGAGCTCCTCGAGGGCGAGTCGATCGATCAACGCGTCACGCGCCTCGGCGGGCGCCTTCCGCTCCTCGAAGCGCTCACGTGCGCGCACCACATGCTCGACGTGCTCGAGGCGACGCACGCGAAGGGGATCGTGCATCGCGATCTCAAGCCGGAGAATTTGTTCCTCACGCGCGAGGGGACGCTGAAGCTCCTCGACTTCGGCATCGCGCGCCTCCGCACCGACGGGAGCGAGAGTCACAAGCGAACGCGCACGGGCATGCTGATGGGGACCCCAGCGTTCATGGCGCCGGAGCAAGCACGCGCGCGGTGGAGCGAGGTCGACGCGCGCACGGATTTGTGGGCGGTCGGCGCGATCATGTACGTGGCGCTCACCGGGAAACCAGTTCATGCGGGCGAGACGGCGAACGAAGTGATCGTGTACGCGGCGACGAAGCCGGTGCCGTCGATCGCGCGATCGATTCAAGTGCCGCTCGAGGTCGTCCGCGTCGTCGATCGCGCGCTCGCGTTCGACAAGGCGGAGCGCTTTCCGGACGCGGCGTCGATGCGCGCCGCGGTCGATGCGGCGATCGTCGCCGTGCGCAGCGCGTCGACGCAAGCGACGCTCGCGGGGCCTCCACCGGCTCCATCCAAGCCGCCGCCCGAGCGCGTGCGCGACGAGTCCGACGTGTACGACCCCGCGTTCGCGACGAACGAAGACGTCGCCGCGCTCACGGAGATGTTCACGCTGCTCGAGCGCGCGCTCTTTGCGGGCTTGCAATACGGGCATGGTCATCCAGAAGCGGAGAAGAAGCTCGTGCTCGTCGTCGATCGCACGATCGCCGCCCTCGCGAAAACGGACGAGGGGCTCGCTTGGAACGTGACCGCATACGGCTTCATCGCGCGCGGCAATACGATTTGGGAGCCACGCGCCCCGCACGATCGAATCCCGTATCAGCTCTTCGCCGACGGCGTCCGCTCGATGACGCTCCTCCCCGGCATCGACGCCGCGGAGCTCCGGCGCTTCATCGACATTCTCTTGATGGATCGCGCGCGCGAGGTCGCGCCCGAGGACGACTTCGTCACGCTCTTGTGGGACGCCGGCTTCGAGCACGTCGCGTATCAAGCGATCGACACGTTCACCGAGAGCGACCAGCAGCAGCGCGCGGCGTTCGAGGAGCAGACGCGCGCAGTCGTCGCGCTCGCACACTTCGACACGAGCTTCCAACTCGAAGATTGCTGGAGCGACGCGCACGGATCGGGAGCGCCGCCGAACGCGCGACTCGTTGCGATGTTGCGCGGCGGCGATCGCGCCGACGCGGAGGCGATGGTGCGCGCCGAGGGCATGCACGGCGCGAGCGCGTCGCAGGCAGCCGCGGCCGCGCTCACGGTGGAGCCGGAGCTCCGCACCACGCTCGGCGCACGCATCGCGCTCGATACGAGCGCCATCACGCCGCGTTTCGCGCGCGCCATCGCGCTCGCATGGAACGAAGCGGTGCGCATGGGAACGCAGAACGCGCTCATCGTCCCGTTGCGCGCGGCCGTCGAGGGTCTCGCGGCTTCCTCTCCCGCGATGGTCATCGCGATCGTCACGTCGGTGTGCCGCGCGGGTCTCGACGGCGACGCGCGCGTCGCGTTCGTCTCTGCGATCGTCTCGCCGAAGACGAGCGAGCGCGTCCTCGAAGCGTGCGCCGCCGACGCGACGCGCGCGATCGATCTCGCCGACATGCTCGGTTTCCTCGACGACTCGCACGTCGGCGTCGCGCTCGCCGCGGTCGCGACCTTTCCCGACGGCCCCGCGAAGGACGCGCTCCTCGACTACCTCATTCGCGTCGGCAAAGGTCACGAGCAGCGGCTCGCCGGTGCGTTCGCCGAAGCGAGCGTCGAGCACGCGCTCGCGATCATTCGCGTCCTCTCGAAGATCAACACGCAGGACGCGCGCACGGCGATCATGCGCGCTTCGTCGTCGCCGCACGCGATCGTCCGACTCGAAGCGCTCGGACACGTCGAAGGCGTCGCGAGCGAGCGATTGCGCCTCGAGCTCAAAGCGCTCCTCGAGGACAACGAGCCGAGCGTACGCATGGGAACGCTGCGATCGATTCAACGAAACCGCGTGCGCGTCGCGGGTCCCGGTCTCGTCTTGCGGATCAAGTCCGCCGAGTTCGATTCGCTTCCGATCGACGAGCGGCGCCTGTCGCTCGAGACGCTCGAGGCGCTCGCGCCGACGCGCGCGGAGGACGTGTGCGTCGAGCTCCTTCAAGAGACGCGCGTCATCACGACGGACGCGCACGAAGAGACGCGCGCGCTCGCCGCGAGCGTTCTCGGTCGCATCGCGACGACCGACGAGACGATGAAGGCGCTCGAGGCCGCCGCGGGCGCGCGCTGGAAGAGCAGCGAGCGCGTGCGCGAGTCGGCGGGCCGCGCGCGCGATCTCGTCGTCGTGCGCCTCTCGCAACCGCCCACGTCGAAGGGAGCGAAGTCATGACCGCGCGCGACACCGATTTTCTCGCGCGCTGCGTCGCTGGCACCGTCGGCAATCCGCTGCTCGAGCAAATCCGCGATCGCAGCGCGGAGGTTTTGCTCGCGGTCTATCGCCTGCTGAAGATCTCGCTCGTGCACACGTCGGAGAACGACGCCGTGCGCGACGCGGCGGCGCAGTCAGCCGACATCTTGCGAACGTTCTCGGCGGAGGTCGGCTCGGCGGCGACGCTCACGTTCGTCGATGACTCCGCGTTCATCTGCGGCCAGCTCCTTCGCGCCTCGCGCAGCGTGTACGAATCGGCGGAGGAGCTCGGCGAGCTCCTCGCGAAGGTCGGCGTCTCGGAGTGCGCGTTCGATGGCGCGGTCACCGCGGCGGACGTCGTCGCGCTCGCGCGTGCGTTCGCTCACGCGATGCGCGACGCAGCCGCGCGCGAGCAGTTCGCGACGTCGAAGCTCTCGAACATCGTCGTGCGCAAGGTCGATCCGCAGCTCACGCGCCGCGTGCGCGAGGACGATCTGCCGCCCGCCGAGCGCGTCTTGCGCCTCTACGCGAACGCGCTCGTCGTGATGCGCACCTTCTACGAGGACATCGCCGCCGGCAAGACGATCCTTCCGCACCGCGTGAAGCGCCTCGCGCAGCGGCTCGTTGTCGTCGCCGAAACGGAAGACCCCGCGGTGCTCGGCATGACGGCGATGGCCAAAGCGCACCGCGACGACGCGGGTCGCGCGCTCCAGAGCGCCATCCTCGCGCTCGCCGTCGCGCGCACGATCACGCGCGATCGCGTCACGCTCGCGCAGCTCGCGATGGCGGCGCTCATGTCGGACGTCGGCCGCGCGCGCCACGTCGATGACAAACGCGTTCCCGCGAGCGCGTCGTATGCGTGCGTCGTCACCGGCGGCATCAACCCAACGAGCGCGAACCGCGCGGTGATCGTCTCGGAGACGAGCTGGATCGAGCGCGCCGACGTCATCGGGCCGCTCTGGAACGGCGACATCCCGCCGATGCTCGCGTCGCAAATCCTCGCGCTCGTGCGCGAGCTCCTCGAGCGCATCGCGCCGCGCGATGCGGGCAACGCGATGTCCGCGCACGATGCGCTCGAAGTCATGGCGAGCGCGCGGAGCGATCGCACGCTCGTTCGTCTTCTCGTCTCCGCGATCGGGCTCGCACCGACGGGCTCCGTCGTCGAGCTCGAGAAGGGCGAGTGGGCCGTCGTGATGGGCTCGTCGCGTCACGGGCCACACGCGTGCGTCGTGCGTCTCGTCACCGATGCGCGCGGCGCCGCGCTCGAGAATCTCCGCACGATCGACCTCGGCGACGAAGGCGCGCCGCGCATCGCGCGGATTGTCGACCCACAGCGCGCGCGCTTCAACGTCACGCGTGCGTTCGTGTCGACGTGAGAAAACGTCCGATGGAACGAAACGCGTCGCCGCGTCCGAATTGAAGAAGGTGCCCGCCCTCGAAGCGGACGACGCGCGCTTTGAAGTGCGCCGCGAGTCGCTCGGCGTGCGAGACAGGCGTGATGCGATCGGACTCCGCGGCGACGATGAGCACGCGCTCGGGCGCAACGAGGCTCGGCCGCGCGAGCGGGCTCACGACGCGATACGCGCCCTCGAGCGCCGCGTGTTGCTGATCGGACTCGGGCCCTTCTCCGAGGCGACCTTGATCGCGCGCGAAGTCCGCGAGCGACGCGAGCGGAATCATCGGCGCGGCGAACGCGAGTCCTCTCTCGACGGTCGCGAGGAGCGACGTCGTGTACCCGCCGAGGCTCATGCCCATCACGCCGACGCTCGGCGCGCCGCGCGCGCGAAGCCACCGCGCGAGCGCGCGGAGATCGAGCATCGCTTGCCTAAACCCTTCGTTCGTCACGCGCGGATCGGGCCCCGGAAACGGCGGCGGCGCGAGCCGGTCCTTCTTCCCACGCACCGCGTGAAACGGAAGCACGGCGATCGCGAGATCGTATCGCTCGCCGAGCCACGCGATCGGCCACGCGCGCTCTTCGACGCTCCATTGCCCCGCCATGTAACCGTGAATCAAGACGATCGCGGGACGCGGCGTTCGGCCGAGGTAGAGCCGCGCGCGCGCCGTTTGGTTCTCGACGTGCGACGCGTACTTCTCGCGCAGCTCGGGCAGGAACGTCTCGAACTCACTCGGCCACGCTGCGTCCCACACGGTGATGCCACCGCGCATGCCGCGCACACGCTCGAGCTTCGGCGAGATCGGCGAAGGCTCGGGGAAGAAATCGTCCGTCGTGTAGAGCTCGCGAATCGCGCGGAGCTTGTCCATTCGCTCGTCGTGCGACAAACGCTCGGAGCGTGATTTCCGGTTGCTCGCGCGCGCCGCGATCGTTGCCGCGCGATCGAACGCTGCGGCCGCAACACCGAGAAGGCTCATCGTCTGCGGATCATGAGCACGACGGCCGCGAAAAGCAACGCGATGAACGACATGTCGCGCGGCGTTCGCGATGGCGCAGCGGTGCATCCGCCGCTCGCGTTTCCCCAGTTCGGCGGCTCGGCCGCATCGCCGCTCGCGTCCGCGCTGATCGATTGCGCATCGCCGTTCGCGTCCTTCGCGGTGCTCGCGTCGTTCGCCACGGCTCCGTCGTTCGTGCTCGCGTCGCCCGGGCCGGTCCCGCCATCGGTTTGTGTCTCGCCGACGAACGCGAGTAAATCGGAGAGCGTTCCGTTGAACGTATCGAGATCGACCGCGCCGCTCAGCGCCGACAGCGATCCGGTCCCCGTGCTTTGCCAGAACTCGTACGTCTTCCACGCGCTCGGCACCGTCGGACAATTCACGCCGTAGTTCGCGACCCAAAGCGGATACGCGCCGAGCGAGCTGAAGCTCGAGAGGAACGCCGGGCTCGTGTAGAGAATCGGCGTGACGCCGCTCTGCGATTTCACCGCGGCCATGAACGTCGCCGCGTGCGCTTCGATCGTCGCTTGCGTCTGACCGTTCGTCGTCTCGAGATCGAGCACGAGCATGTCGCCTTGCGAGACCTTGCCGACCGTCGACAAGAAGAACGTCGCTTGCTGCGTCGGATCGACGTCCGCGTGGAAGAAGTGATACGCGCCGCGCACGATCCCCGCCGACTTCATTCCAGCCCAGTTCGTGGCGAACGCCGAGTCGGTGAAGTTCGTGCTCTCGGTTGCTTTGGCAAACGCGAACGTGATGCCCGCTGCTTTCACCTTCGTCCAGTTGATCGCGTTACCGCCGTTGTCGCCGTGATAGACGTCGATGCCTTTGATCGTCGTCTGTCCGCAGACGGTGACTTGCGATTCGGACGAACCGAGATCTTCGTTCGCCGACGAGCACGCGACGGTGAACAACCCGACGAGAGCGAGCGCATGAAAACGAAGCTTCATGCCTAAAGGATAAAGCGATTATTTCGTCGGTAAATGACGAGGAAATTTGCCGTCGTGTTGCTCGCGCGATTTCGCGAGCGGCTCGCGACCCATCGCGAGCGCGTTCGATTCCTCCGCTTTTCTCGCGCGTGCCCGGGCAAGTCGCCTCGCCGAGCCAATCCAAAGCGCGAGGGATCCAAAGCTCAAAAGCAGCGCGCCGCGCGCCGTCTCACCCGAGATCGCCATCATCACGAGGAGCGCGACCGACGCGAACGCTTTCGCCGCGCGGTCGACGAACATGTCGATGAACGCTTTGGCTTTGTACTTCTGCGCATCCGTCAGCGGCACGTAGAGCGATTCGCGCATGGACTGTTGAATCGAATAATTGAGACCGCGATCGACGCTCGCCATGACGAACGCCGTCGCAAGTATGGGCAGCATGACGACGCCGACGACGCTCGCGGCCATCGCGATCGGCGGCAAGAGAAGCGCGGCTCTCTTCGCCGGCAAGAGGACCGGGACGAGCGCGACCTGCGCGACAATCGCGATCGAGCTCGAGATCCAACCGAGGCGCCCGTAAATTCGCGTGAGCTCCGCTTCGTTCAAGTGCGCGCGCTCGAAGAGCACGTTGACGCCGAAGTCGCAGAGCGTCGCCGTGATCTCGTACGCGACGACGACGCCGACGAGCAACATCAGGTAACGGCTCTTGCCGACTTCGTACACGCCATCGAACGCGGACTCTGCGCGCGCGCTGCGCTTTCGCGGCGGCGGTTTGAGGACGTACTCGGTGAACGAGCCAACGCCCGCGCACGCAACGACGACGAGCACCGCGACGAGAAGCAAGTTGAGCGCGCCGATTCGACGCGTGAACAAATCGACGAACCCACCACCCGCGATGCCGCCCAAAATTCCGCCCAAACCGATTAGGCCATAAAGACGTTTGGATTCGTCTTCGGTCACGACGTCGTTGCTGTACGTCCAGAAGAGCTCGATCATCACGACGGCGTAGACGTCGACGAGGATGTAGATGGACCAAATGTAAGGTCTTTGATCCGCGAGCTCCGGGCGCAGCCACGCAACGAGCCAGAACACGAAGAGCACGACGGCGAACGCCGCGCTCGTCGCGCGCACGAGCTGAACGCGCGAGAGCCTGTTGGCGGAAAATGAATACGCGATGACGGCGACGCCGACGGCGGCGACGCCCGCGAGGCGAACGTAGGGAGTCTCGGCTGCGCCGAGGTAGACGACGAGCGCGGCGACGCGCACCGATTTGATCATCCAGAAGGCGCTGACGGTGAGGAAGAACCACGCGCTGAGGAGCAGCGTCTTCGTCACGTCTGCACGATTGAACGCCCACGATCGAGCCATCGGTCGTCAAATGTTGCAAGGCGCGCACCTGCGCATTTTGCGAGCGAAACAGAGCCCGGCGGCGCAATCGACGCACATGACCGCAAACCGCGCGCTCAAGCCGCGCTGCGAAAGATCGGCTTCGACATGTTCCACGCCACGAGCCCGACGAAGAGAAGCGTCGTGATCACCGCGAGCCACTCGACGAATGGACTGCTGTGACCGATGACGATCGTCACGAGCGCAGCGAGCTGGCTCGCGATCGCGACGATGCCGTAGTTGCCAATCGCTGCGATGAACCTCGGGTCGCCGCGGAGCGCTGCCGTCGCCAGAATCAAGACGAAGAGGTTCACCAAGAACTGGATGTTGGACCACACGACGTGCGCATGACCAGCATGCGCGGGATGCACGCCGATCATGACGAGCGCGAACGCTTCGACGAACCCGAGCGTCTGCGTCGCAATCATGAGCCGCGTTCGCACTCTGCTCTTCGAGTGCCACGCGACGAGGCCGGCAAAGAAAGGAAAGAGCGAAACGCCCGCGAGGATCGTTCCGACGTTGTAGACGATCGCGCCGCGCGGGCTCGATATCGAGTTACCGAGGTCGCTGAGATAATTCGTCGTGACGCCGAACGGCAATGGATAGAGGACGAATGCTCCGAGGGTGCACCCGACGTAGACGACAATCGTCAGTGCGCCGGCGATCGTACTGATGGGCCAACGACGACCCGTCACTGGTCGGTGACTGGCATCGAGCGTCCGTCGATGACTCCAATCTCGAGCGCGAGCACGTCGAGTCCGATGACGCAGCCGAGGTTCACGCGATAGCCCATTTCGGAATCGCCGTGGTACGTCCTGCAGAAGATGTGACTTGCACCGACGATCACACCTCGAAGGGTGCAGACGGAACCCTCCCAAGACTGCACACGATCGCCGCTCTCTTCGCCCGCAACCGACGCAAACGCGCATGAGAGGCGATCAGTTGCGATGATGATCAATCCAAGCGTCGCTTCAGCCGCCGCGAAGCGACGACGAGCGCGATCAACCACCACGCGTCTGTCGCCCCATTCGACGTGTTGCATCCACCCGACCCGCTCGGGGGTGCCACGCAGCGCCCAGTGGAATCACAAACATTCGGCGAGACGCAATCGGTGACCGAGGCGCACGAGGTGGAGCAGAAGCCGGTCGTCGCGCAAACGTATGGAGTGCAATCTTCGGTGCCACCATCGGTGGATTGCGACGTGTGTGGGTCGGAGCATTGGTGATTGGAACACTGCCCGTTGTCACACGTGCACGACGGGCGCGCTCCGTGAGAAGGGCCGCTATTCACTGCGCTACAAGTGCCAACATCGCCAGCGACATCACACGCTTGACACTGACCAGTGCATGCCGTGTCGCAACACACCCCATCCACACAAAAACCGGACGCACACGCGGACGTCTTCGTGCAAGGCTGTCCATTGTCGAGCGTGTAGAGGAAAGCAGCGCCGCCCTCACACGTGGTTAGTACGATGTGCGATTGGAGCACAGTCGCCGTGACAGCCGCGGTGAAAGGGTCGCCGCAGGGAGTCGCCAGCGACTCGCCTTGCGAAAATGTCTTCTTGTTCTGGTCGAAGATCTCCGTCGTCGAATATTGTACTTCGGTGCTGTTGCCAGCGCCTCCACCGATGATGATTGCATCGCCGGACGGGAGCGTCGCCGCGGCTGCAGAGCCGCGTTGGGCAAGCATGTTGCCAACCGTGACGAAGGAGCCACCAACGTACATCTCAGCAGCGTTGATATAGTTGTAGGATGTTCCTTCCTGTCCTTCATATACGTAGCCACCGCCGGCGATGAGCACGCCTGGCGAAAGCGCAATCGCAATGTGGTGAACGTGTGCGGCCGCCATCGTGCCCGTGGATGTGAACGTTCCATTGCCATAGAGCTCTGCAGTCTGCGGAAAATTCGGAGAGCCGCCCGACGTCTCATAAAATCCACCAGCGATGAGGACAGTATTGTCGGGTAGAAGGGTCGCCGTGTGCCAGGCGCGCGCCGCCTTCATCGAGCCTGTCGTGGTGAACTTGCCCGTCGATGGATCGTATAGCTCGGCGGTCGCGAGCTCCGTCGCGTTCGTGAGCGCGGGCATGGCGTACGCGTCGGTCGTCATCCCTCCCACAACGAGAACCTTTCCCGTGTTGAGCAGCGTTGCGGTGTGAAGCGCGCGCGGTGACGTCATGGCGCCGGTGGCAGAGAACGTTCCGGCGGTCGGATCGAAGAGTTCCGCGCTCGCGAGCGCGGTCGTCGAGCCATCCCCACCAGCAACGAGGACTCGGTTCGTCGGAAGCAGCGTTGCCGTTGCATCGGTGCGCGCTGTGCCCATCGCACCCGTGGCACCAAACGTTGCCGTCGTTGGATCGTAGATCTGTGATGTACCGCCCGTGATGAGAACGCGTCCGTCTTGCAACAGCGTCGCACCACCGGTCTTGGTTCCAATGAGGTTGCCGGTCGTCTGCCAATGTGGATCGACGAGCGCCGGATAAACAACGTCACGCCACGTCACACGCATGACGCACGTCGTTCCCGGTTTCGTTACCGGCCTTCCCCATGACGGGGCTGGGCCCGTGTCGAATGCACACCCTTCGAGCGCGAGCGTCGCGGACGTGCGCGAACCGTTTGCTTGGATGACGAATGGGGGCGCTACGCGCAATCGCGGCGTGCCGGAGGCGTCGAGAAATTCGACCACGTTCGATATGCTGCGTACTCCCGCAACTCGTGAGACGTCCACGTCGTAACGGAGCTCCTCGGTCGTCGGACGAGATTCGAAGGCAACGAAGTCTTCCGTCCCGTTTTCGCCAACGCGCTGAAGGCGATCCGCACCGCTCAGTGCGGCGGGATAGATCGACATGCCGTTGATGTCGACGCGGTTCGCGTCGTTGGTTCCGCAAAGCGAAAACGCGATCACTACGTCGGAGGCAACGTCTGCTACCGTCACGGTCCCGCTTGCAACATTGGGTAGGTCAGTTGCTGCTTTGCCGGATACGGCGTGCGGCTCTCGTGTGTTGAGGATCGGGTAGCGTGTGTACAGATCGGACGCGCGTGCATTCACGTCCGCCAGTAGCGATGCCGACGTGCGAGCGTGGTCTGGTTCAACGTTGCATTTCACAACGACGACGACACACGCCGAGCCGATGAGCGCACGCCAAAGGTTCATCGACGTCTCCGGCGCACGCACAACGCCGCGAGGATGAGCGCGACCACAGATCCGTCGCGCCCGTCGGAGCCGCCCATGGCGCACCCACCGGAATTGCTTTGCTGTGGTGGTACACAAGCACCCGTCGAGTCGCACACGTTGGGCGCATAGCAATCGCTGACGGATGCGCACGTCGTCTTGCACGCACCAGATCCGCTGACGTCGCAGACGTAGGGCGCGCAATCGTGCTGGCCGCCAACACCATTCGACGTGTGCTCATCCACGCACGTCGCACCGGATGCGCATTCACCACCATTGCACGTACATGCTTGGCGAGTGCCATGTGAGGGTCCAGACATCACCGGCGAACACGTGCCAAGCGAGCCCGCGATGTCGCACGCTTCACACTGCGCGGTACACGCCGTCGTACAGCAATAACCATCCGTGCAGAATCCCGACGCACAGTCTTGGTCGTTCGTGCACGTCGAAGCGTTGGGGAGCCCATAAACCTCTGCGCTCGCCTCGTAGCCGTTCGATGCGTTCTTGCCGCCCGTCACTAGCACTTCTCCGGTCGCGAAGAGCGTTGCCGCATTGTGATCACGTGCGACGTTCAACGATCCACCCGAGCCAAACGTGCCGGCCGCAAGGTCGTATAGCTCCGTCGATGTGCTGGTCGCTCCACCCACCACGAGGACTTGATTCGACGGGAGGAGCGCGGCTGTTGGCGCGTCGCGTCCGGTTGCAAGCGACGCCGTTGTTGTGAACGAGCCAGCGCTCCACAGCTCGGCAGGGGCAACATCGAAGTACACAAGGTTCGATGTGTCGCCAGTAACGTTCGAGCCACCAACGACGAGCACTTTCCCCGACGGAAGCAGAGCTGCTGCGTGACCATGACGCCCGTTGGTCATCGATCCCGATTTCGAGAAGGTGCCACTCGCTACGCTATAGACCTGGCTTATGGTAGTTGCGTACCCCGGGAATGCACTTGGATTGTAACCGCCGGCGACGAGCACGTCGCCCGATTGAAGCAACGTTGCCGAGTGCCCGGCAATTGGGCTCGCTGCTGGCGTACCCGTCGTCGTGAACGTGCCGTTGTTGTAGATCTCCGCCGTCGATGGCGTGCCTCCGACGATGAGCACTTTGCCGGACGAGAGGACCGTTGCCGTGTGACCTGAGCGCGCGGACACGAGCGAACCCGTCGCCGAGAATTTCCCAGCGGATGGATCGTAGAGCTCCGCGCTGGCGAGAGCGGCCGAACCAGTGCCGCCGGCGACGAGCACTTTTCCTGTCGTCAATGCTGCGGCGGCGTGCTCCCACCGCGCCGTTCCGAGTGCACCCGTCGCCGCGAACGTGTGCGTGCCGAGATCGTAGAGCTCTGCGCTCGAGAGCACAGAACCGTTGTTCCCTCCCGCGACGAGAACTTTGCCCGTCGAGAGGAGAGTTGCCGTGTGGTACGCGCGCGCCGTCGCCATCGCGCCCGTCGTGGTCCACTGTGGGTCGAGCGTGGCCGGATAGGACGGTGAAGTCCAGGAGACGTGTAGCGCGCAAGTCTGCGCGTGTGGCGTGACGCTTCGACCCCAAGGCGCCGCGGGGTTGTCGTCATATGCACATCCTTCGACACGCATGGCCGCATCGTGGCGCGCGCCATCGTGGTCGATCACGAACGGTGGGGCCACACGCAAACGGGGTGTGCCGCTCGCGTCGAGAAACTCGAGTGTGTTGCTGACGAGCCGCAAGCCAGCGATGGTCGAAACGTCGAGGTCGTAAACAATCTCCTCAGCGTTCGGCCGCGAAGCGAACACGACGGAGTCTTCGGTTCCGTTTTCGCTCACACGATGAATGACATCCGCACCGCTCACGGCCCCTCGATACGCGATGGACTTGCCCGCCAGCGTCGACGGCACCCGATCCGCACCACGCAGCGCAAAACGCACCAGGGTGTGGGTCGGGAGATCTTCGACCGTCACGGCATCGCTCGCGTAAGCCGGCAAGCTCACGCGCGCAGATGTCCCCATCGCCGCCGCTCCGGTCGCGGGAACTCCACGAGCTTCGTTCTGGCTCGTGTTGCACGCAATTCCGATGACTACAAAACCAACTACGATACTGCGTTTCATTTTATTGCGCTGGTGGCTGGGACTGAATGATGTTTCCCGTGACACGAACCGTGGCACAACCGGGCCAGAACGGGAGGATGTGAAGAACCGGTATGGCGTCGAGCGCACACAGGCTCGTTTGGAAGGTCAGATCGGTGATGGCTTCCCCGCCAACCGCTTTCACCTGCTGATTGATATCATCGGAAAGGTCGAACGAACCATTCAGCGGGATCGCATCGTAGAATAACGCGACGAACGTCTTCGACGTGTCAAAGCCACCAACTCTTTTTCTTTCTTTCGGACCGAGCAGATGCCCGTCAGCGGCGCGAATGCCATGTGAAAGCGAAACTGGATATTGCGCAGTCGGAGCGCTGATCCAACCACGACCGCCCGCGCACCCTGCGCAACAGATCACCAAGAGCATGGCCAACAAGCGCTTCATTGCGACACCTGCGCTGTTTCGCGCTGCAGGCGTCCATGTGGATTGACGCGCGAATGTCGGATTAAGACGATTGGCGTGAGGTAAGGAATCGTCCACATCAGGTACTCACCTGCGGCGATTTCATCGATGCGCACCGTTGCGTCACCTACTTGCTTCGGACCAATCCCTTCTGCAAGCAGGCTCGCTCGCACGGCGTTACTCAACGCCAAAGTGTCTGCGCCCGTGCTCCACCCACGGTCGGTGTACATCACGGCGTCGATGGTGGTGGGTCCGGAGGATTGCGTCGGTTTGCCGCCGATTCGATCGATCGGCCCGAGCATGACCGGCGTTGGAATGAAGACGTTCGTGTAGACCATGGAGCCACACCCGCAGACTCCGAACGAAAGAATGACCAGACACCTCGCGAGCATCTCCCCGCCTCCCTCTTCGAATCGCAGCTTCTCAGGTCAACGCACACGGTGTCAACGGTCGGCCATTCCTTCGACGCGGCAAGCGTGTATGCTCGAATGGCTAACCCCACATGCAAGGCCAAATCATCGACAACAAATACCAAGTCATTCGCCAACTCGGCGAAGGCGGGATGGGTGCGGTCTATGAAGCACGCCACACGGGCACGGGACGGCGCGTCGCGCTCAAGGTGATCGTCGCGCAGGCGCTCGCGCAAGGCGCGGACATCATCACGCGCTTTCAGCGCGAGGCGCGCGCGAGCGGTGCCATCGAGTCAGAACACGTCGTTCAAGTGCTCGACACGGGCGTCGATGGGTCGACGGGCAATCCGTACATGGTGATGGAGCTTCTCTCCGGAGAAGACATCCAGCAGCTCATTCGCCGCGTCGGTCCAATTGCTCCCGATCTCGCATTGCGTCTCTTGTCTCACGCGTGTCTCGGTTTGAAGCGCGCACATGACGCGGGGATCATTCACCGCGACATCAAGTCGGCGAACCTGTTCATCTCCAAGCGCGACTCGGGCGACGCCATCGTGAAGATTCTCGATTTCGGAATCGCGAAGGTGCGGGCGGATCAACTCGCGCAAGCGGGCGATCACGGGCTCACGCGCACGGGCTCGATGATCGGTTCACCGCTTTACATGTCGCCTGAGCAAGCTTTGGGTCTCAAGACGCTGGACGGTCGCGGCGACATCTGGTCTCTCGGCGTCGTCCTTTATGAGACGTTGTGCGGTCGGACGCCGCACGCCGAGTGCGAGACGATCGGCCAGCTGCTCATTGCGATCAACTCGGGCAAGTTCAAGCCCGTGCAAGATCTCGCGCCGTGGGTCCCCGCCGAGGTTGCGAGCATCGTCCACAAGGCGATGTCGCACGAGCCGGGCGATCGATTCCAGACAGCTGCCGAAATGCACGCTGCGATCTTCGCGCTCTTGCCGAATGGCGCAGTGATCTCGCAGGCGTCGCTCGCTCCGATGCCGGATGCGATGCGCGCGACGGTCGCGCCGCGAATCACGCCGACGGTGTCCGGCGCGGATCGCAGCGGGCCGCAGTCTCCTCTCGCTGCATCCATCGCGATATCATCTCCCGGTACATCGTCGCCAAACATCGCATCCGCTAATGTGCAGTCTACGACCGGTGGTTTCGGCGCGAGTCAGGCGCCTGCCGGGGTTCCGCGCAAGTCGGCGCTACGGTGGGCGTTGCCGCTCGTCGGCGGTGTCGCGGTTCTGGGTACGCTTGGAACGTATGCCGCGTTATCCAGACAAAAGGCGGCAGCGATCACGCCCGTCGCCTCGGAGTCGACAGCGGCGTTGCCGTCATCCTCGCAACAAGCGCTACCGAGCTCGCGCCGGACGGTCCAAGTGACGATCACGCCCAGCGACGCACGCGTCGACGTCGATGGTGTGGTGGCGGTCGTGCACGACGGAAAGATCGACGTCACGGGCGACATCGGAAGCGTGCACCGCGTCCATGTGGTGCAGAACGGCAACGAGAAGTGGGATGACGTCGTCATCGCGGAGACTGGCGCGCGTCCAAACTTGGTCAGCGCGCTGAAAGATACCGTCGCGGTCACGCCCACTCCCACACGTCAAACTCAGCACGGCGGCGTGACCGTCGTCACGCCGACTGCTGCAGCATCGAGCGCCCCGGTCACTGCGCCGACGGTCACCGCCGCACCGCAGACGACCAAAACCACAAAGCCCTCCACTACACCGGCCATTGATCGAAGCATGTGATGATCCGACGACCAGTTACTCTTGCAGTAATAGTCATATCCATACTCCTGTCGATCAATGCGTGGGGACAGGTGAGCGACCAGCAGAAGGAAGAGGCGCGCAGCCACTTCGATCTCGGCCTATCCCATTTCGACCGCGAAGAATGGCAGGCGGCGCTCGTCGAGTTCTTGAAGTCGCGTGAGCTCTTTCCATCGCGCGGCAACACGAAGAACGCGGCGATCTGTTTGCGCAAAGTCGGTCGCTTCGACGAAGCGCTCGACATGTTCGAAAAGCTCGTCCACGAGTTTCAGGATTTGTCTCCAGCGGATCGGGCGCTCGCACAACGCGAGATCACGGAGCTGCAAGCGTCCGTCGGCACCATCGACATTCAAGGCGCGTCGGATGGCGCGACCGTCACGATCGATTCCGTCGAACGCGGCAAGACGCCACTCAAAGGGCCGATTCGTCTTTCGGCGGGCAGTCACTTCGTACGCGTCACCAAAGACGGCGCCTTACCCTTCGAGACGCGCATCGATCTCGCAGGCAGACAAGCCGCAGTCGTTCACGCGCAACTCGCCGCGCTCACGCAAGCCGGGCGTTTGCGTGTAGTCGAGCACCAGGGAAAAACAGCGGAGCTCGTCGTCGATGGCGCAGTCGTTGGGCACGTTCCGTGGGAAGGCGCGCTCGCTCCGGGAGCCCACACGGTATTTCTCCGTGGCGAGGGAACCGACGGGACACCGCCTTCATTGGTCAACATCAAGCTCAATGACGTTGCGTCGCTCGATCTCACGATGCAAGAGCTCGCCGCCACGTTGCGCGTCACGCCGAATCCTGCGTCTGCTGCGGTGACGATCGATGAAGTGCCTGTTGGCCGCGGTGTCTGGGACGGTCGCCTCACAGTGGGCACCCACAAGATCGCGGCGACGCTCGAAGGTTATGGAGCGTTCACGCGCGACATCAAGCTCGACTCCGGCGATCACGCGATCGTCGACGCAAAACTCGACGTCATCGCGCCGCCTGCGGGCCACAGCGGAATCGCGCTCGAGGTCGATCTCGGCGCGCCGCTCGGTCTTCTCGCGGCGAGCGACATGCAGAGCAGCTCGGAATGCACCGCTGGATGCAGCGCTGGCCTTCCGATTGGATTCGAGGGCGTGCTCCACGGTACGTACATATTCGGATCGGGTATCGGCGTCGGTTTGCGCGCCGGCTACGTACTATTGACGAATACCATCTCCAATCGAGCTACGACGATAACATCGCCCGGAGCGCTGGTTAGCCAAGGCACGGCGAACGATAGCTTGCTATTCGGCGGTGTGATTGCCGGCATCGACGGGCAATATCGCACGCGCGGCGACTGGCCGTTCACGGTGCGCCTCGGGGTCGGTGTGTTTTTCGGTTCGACACGAGATCATCGAACCGGTTCCTTCACCGCGGCGAAGGGTGGGACGTACTCGGTCGACACCACGCAAGCGCCAAGTGCCATCTATTTGTTCGTGGCGCCCGAAGTGAGACTCGGTCGCAAGTTTGGCGATCACGTCGAGGTGAGCTTGGGCGCCGAGCTCCTCGTGATGCCCGCGCTCAGCCCGCCGCGGTGGAATCAAACAACGCAGGTGCTCACGGGGACTGACGGCGCGGGATCGTTTGCAAACGACCGGCTCACGAGCACCGTGGTGATCGCGCTCGTTCCGAGTCTTGGGTTCAAGTACGAATTTTAGTTTGGGGGGAAAATGTATTTCACTCGATCGATCACGCTGATGGTTGGTTTCGTCATCCTCGCGAGCTGTAGCGCCGAGTCGTCGCCATCATCAACGAGTCGCCCCGTGCAAGCGCCCGCAGATTCACCCACCACGTTGAGGTTGTCGTTCGAGCCTATTGGAAGCACGGGGATGCATGCGGTCGTGCCGCTGGACCAGCAACATGGCATCTCGCGCACAGCGAGCGTCGTGCTTCCCACACGTGCGGACGACGCGGTGATGCTCGAAGACGACACATCACATAGAAGCATCCGCTTCAGCTCGCAGAACGCGAGTGACTCGCGAGTAACGATCGTCGACGGGCTAGCGCTTTACAGAGGCGCTGTTGCCGGAGCAGATGTCGTGCACCGTGTGAGCGCCGAAGGCACGGAAGACTTTGTGCTCTTCAACTCGAAGCCCACTCGCGAACAGCTCGATTACGATGTCGACGTCAACGACATCGCTGGGCTGCGCCTTGTCGCCAACGTGATTGAGTTCCTCGATGAGAACGGCGCCCCCAGGTTGCGCGTCGCTCCACCCTACGTCGACGATGCGAGTCATAAGCGACATGAAGCCAGGCTCTCGATCGCGGGCTGCGCCTATGACACGAATCCTGCCGCCCCTTGGGGTCGCCCAGTGACACGAGCCGGTGCATCGAGCTGTGTCATAAGCATCGCTTGGAGTGAAGTCGCATATCCTGCGATCGTTGACCCTGCATGGTCCGCGACGGGTTCGTTGCACGCGGAGCGCGAGTATCACGCTGCCGCGCTGTTGGGGTCGGGCAAGGTTTTAGTCCTCGGTGGGTACAACGGCGGAGTAGGTTTTATCAACACTGCGGAGATCTACGATCCAGCCAGCGGAACGTTTGCGACGACCGGTACGATGTCGTTCGCGCGTCAAGAACCATCGGCGACTGTGCTTCCGTCGGGCGAGGTTCTTGTCGCCGGTGGCTACAATGGAACCTACGTCGCATCGGCAGAACTGTACGATCCCAACGCAGGAACGTTCACCACGACAGGTACGATGGTGAACGGTCGCTATCGGCATGTTGCGAGTTTGCTCGCTGGCGGGTCCGTCCTTTTTGCTGGTGGTTACAATGGTGCCTATCTCTCGAGTGCGGAAGTCTATTCTTCTGGCAGCTTCACATCGACCGGCGGAATGTCGATCGCCCGGTCGAGCGCTAGTGCGGCGCTGCTTGGTGGGGGCAAAGTCCTGGTTACTGGTGGGCGCTCGACACCAACGAACTACCTCGCGACCTCTGAAATCTACGATCCTCTCGCGGGCACTTTTTCCGCGGGTCCGTCGATGGAAACGGCTCGATATGCACACACGTCCACACTACTTCCATCGGGCAAAGTGCTGGTCGCTGGCGGATATATCGTTGTAAGCACTGTGGAGCAGTATCTTTCATCAGCGGAAATCTTCGATAACGGAACCTTCTCGCCGACCGGCGACATGAATACTCCACGCATGCGTCACGTCGCCATCGCGCTTCCGACCGGGCCCGTGTTAGTCGCTGGCGGTCTCGGTCCAGGAGGCACGGGTACGAGCACGGACGCCGCGGATCTGTTCGATGAAGCGAAGGGAACGTTTGCGGCGAGCGGAACGATGACCATCTCGCGATACCTCGCGACCGCTACGTTACTTCCGTCGGGGAAAGTTCTCGTCACTGGAGGTCAATCGACGAACGGAAACACGCTATCGATCCTTGCGAGCTCGGAGATTTTTCGTGTGACGAACAGCGGGGCATGCCAGACGTCGAACGACTGTGTCTCCACGAATTGCGTCGATGGCGTTTGCTGCGACACCGCATGCGTCGGTGAGTGCGAAGCCTGCGACGTGCAGGGCTCGGTGGGAACCTGTACCGGGGTGGATGGCGTTCCGCACGGAGCGAGGGTCGGGTGTGAAGGAAACGGAATATGCGGCGGAGTATGCGTCGCAGCAACTCGCAACACGTGCACGTATCCGAGCTCCTCGACAAGTTGCGCCGCCGTGTGTGTCGACGCGAAAGAGACGACGAGCGCATGTGACGGACAAGGGCACTGCGCGACGGCGGCACCCGCGCAATGCCCGGGCAACTACGGCTGCGATACCACGGGCGCTGCTTGCCTCGTTACATGCAAAACCGATACGGATTGTGCTGGTGGATTCGTCTGCAACAGTGGTCAATGTATCGCGGGAGGATCGTGTATTGACGCTCACACAGCCGCGAATGGCGACGACTGCGGACGCTACACGTGTGACACGAATGGTACGTGCAAAAACACATGCGTTAGCGTGGCGGATTGCACTTCACCAAACGTTTGTGACTCGACCGATCATTGCGTTGCTCTTCCACCAAGCTCAGGTGGGTGCTCAGCAACAGGAGAGTCGCCCGAGGAATGGAGCTTGGTCGGTCTTCTCATCCTTGCAGCACGACGCAGGCGCAAAGCGAGCACGGTCTTGCCGGAGGTGCTCCGATGAAGGCCGCTGCGCTACCCGCACTCGCTTTGCTGCTCGCATGTACCCCGCCGGACGCGGCGAGCGAACGGACCTCGTTCATCAAGTTGCAAATTACGAAACCCACCACGGGTCACACGGCGACAGTCACTTTGCCGGTCCGTTCGAGTGGCTCGACGCGCGTCGAAGACGACGCATCGCATCTCGCGATTGCTTTCCGGTTGCAGAACGTTGGCGACGTGCCGGCGACCGTGTCGAGCTCGTTCGTGAGATATCCGAACGTGCGCAAAGGCGTCGATGTCGAGCAGCGCGTGAGGTTCGACGGCACTGAAGACTTTGTCTACTTCGATTCGCGACCGGCGGCAGAGTCCCTGGTTTACGATATCGACGTCTCGCAGGTCTCCGGACTTCGCTTGCTCGGCAACACGCTCGAAATGCTCGACGTTGCGGGAACGCCGCGCCTTCGCGTCGCACCACCTTATGTCGTCGATGCTCACGAGGTGAAACACGCCGCGCACCTCTCCGTGTTTGGTTGCGCGTTCGACAAGAGCGCGGCGCCACCGTGGAATCGTTCGATCACGGCCCCCAACGCAACAGCGTGCAGTATGCGAGTCACTTGGGAGCAGGTCGACTATCCCGCGCGGGTCGATCCCGCATGGACTACGACCGGCTCGATGGCGAACGCCCGCAACCCGACCTCGACCCTGCTCAACACGGGCAAGGTGCTTGTCGCGGGTGGTGCGCTCAACGTAGCTCAGGCTGAGCTCTACGATCCTGGCAGTGGAACATTTGCGACGACAGGTTCCATGACCACTTGGCGCGCTTTTCACACCGCATCCATTCTTCAGTCGGGTGAAGTTCTGATTGCCGGTGGCAGCAATGGTTCGGAGCTCGCGACCGCCGAGCTTTACGACCCCAACAGCGGAAACTTCACCGCCACGACAGGGTCTCTCGGCGTAGCGCGCTCAAGCGCGTCTGCAACGCTGCTTTCCAGCGGCAAGGTGTTGTTCGTTGGTGGTCAGGGGACGAGCGGCGTCACGGCGAGCGCCGAGCTTTTTGACCCATCGACTACCACCTTCTCTCCCACCGGCACGATGTCGACGAAGCGCTTTGCGCACTCGGCTACTCTTTTATCGTCGGGGAAAGTGCTCGTGGTCGGCGGCGCATCGAGCGTGTCGACTTATGAGAGTACTGCGGAACTTTATGATCCCAGTGCCGGCACCTTTACGTTCACCAAGGGTGCGATGGCGGCGACTCGCTTGAACCAAGGCGCAGCACTCTTACCATCCGGCAAAGTACTTATCGCGGGCGGTTTTGACGGAAACATATTCTTGTACTCACTCACCGCGGAACTCTACGATCCGACGACTGATACTTTTACGCCTACTGGACAAATGCAGACTGTCCGCGCTGCGCCGGCCTTGACGTTGCCATCAGGTCACGTGCTTGTCGCGGGTGGCGAGACGACAGGTAGCAATTATCTGTCGAGCTCAGAGTTGTACGACCCGGCCACTGGCTCCTTCGACACGTTCGTATCCATGACGACAGCAAGACTGACGGCGTTGGTGCTCTTGCCCGATGGTCGCGTCCTCGCCGCAGGTGGAACCATCAACGGAGACATCGGAACGAACACGGCAGAGATTCTCAAGGCAGTCCCAGACGGGAAGACCTGCGCGGGAACGGCCGACTGCGAGTCGGGCAACTGTGTTGATGGTTATTGCTGTGACACGGCGTGCGCGGGGCAGTGCGAAGCGTGCGACGTCACGGGCTTCGAGGGAACCTGCAAAGGGTTCGCAGGCGCACCTCACGGCGGCCGAACCTCATGCTTCGCCGCGGCGTCAACGTGCGGAGGCGTTTGTGATTCGAGCAATCGAACGCAATGCTCGTTTCCGTCTCAAGCAACGGTCTGCAATCGAACATGTACCGGTGATGCACAAGAGACCGATGACACGTGCGACGGCAACGGCACGTGTCTGCCAGCACTACCTCACAAGTGTGCCGGTAACTTCGCCTGTGCTGACCCGACACAATGCAAAACATCATGCGTCACCAACGCAGATTGCGCGAAAGGCTTCGTGTGCGGAGGCGGAAGCTGCGCGCCAGCAACCTCGACGTGCCTCGATGATGTGACGTCGACCAGCGGCACGAACCAAACACAGAGCTGTCTTCCGTACAAATGCGACACCGATAATTCCGGTACGTGTAAGGTCACTTGCGCGTCTGTTGATGATTGCGCGTCACCGGCGGTGTGTGATTCGTCCGGACACTGCGTTGCGCCGCCTAGCGCCTCGACTGGGTGTGCAACCAGCGAATCGCCAGCCGACCTGTGGTGGCTCGTCCTTGGGATTGGTGGTGTTGCGTTGCGTCAGCGCAAACGCGATTGACCACTTGCGACCAAATGTTCGGCTGATACCACTTGCCACCGCTGTGATGGTGTGTTGGGGCTCTCGGTTTTGTGGAGGCGGGATCACCACAAGAGCGCGAGGGTTCCGCCCGCGGCGATGAGAAAGTCGCGGGACGTCACGCGACGCTTCGACGGCGGCGCTTGCGAGCAAACAGTAACGCCATCGCGAAAGTGAGAAGCGCACCTGCCCACCGCGGCGATCCGCGCACGGAGGTGTCGCAGCTGCATCCGCTGTTTCCGGACGTCACTGGCGGCACACAGTGCCCGCTGGGGTCGCAGATGTTTGGCGCGACGCAGTCGTCCACCGAGGAGCACGACTGCTTGCACCCGCCCGCACACTCGTATGGCGTGCAATCCTGCGATGGACCGCTCACGGGCTGCGCCGTGTGATCGTTGACGCACGTTGCGCCTGGGAGACAGCTGCCGCCCGTGCACGCGAAACCCTGCAGGCAGTCGGTGTCGGACGTGCACGTTGTCTTGCACTTCGTGCCGTCCGCAGTGCAGACGAGGTTGTTGCACGAATGAGCGGTGCCAACACACGCTCCTTGTCCGTTGCAGTTGCTGTCGGTCTCGATACCGCCGCTGCACGACGTACCACAGTTGGTTGTCGAGCCAGGATACGTGCAAGCCGTCGTGTTCGTGCCATCGCAAAAGCCGCACGCTGTGGACGTGCCGATGCACGCGGCGCGCGAGCCATGTGGCGCGCCGTTGGCCGGTGAACAAGTCCCCACGTGCCCCGTTACGTCGCATGCTTCGCATTGGCCACTACACGTGGTGTTGCAGCACACGCCATCGACGCATAGATCCGATACGCACTCCGCGGCCTGCGCGCACGGTGTCCCGTTCGCGAGCTCGGGGTCGGAGATCTTCGCAATGAAGGCGTCCTCCGTTCCGCCGAAGGTCGTCTGGTAGGCCCCATTCGTCGTGGGGAAGCCGTACGTGTATCCGACGACGTAGGCATTGTCGTTCGAGTCGACCGCGATGTGTCCGCCTATGTCGACGGAGCTGCCGCCGAGGTACGACGAATATGACAAGGCCGAGCCCATGGCGTTGAGCTTGGTGGCGAAAGCATCGCTATTGCCACCACCGTAGGTGGTTTGGAAGACGCCCGCAGTGACGGGGAAGTTTCCCAACGTGTATCCGGTGACGTAGGCATTGCCGCTCGAGTCGACCGCGATGGCCGATCCCTGATCGATCGAGCTGCCGCCGAGGTAAGTGGAATAGTCGACTGCCGAACCTGCGGCGTTCAGCTTCGTGACGAAAGCGTCGCCGGCACCGCCAAACGTGGTCTGGTAGGCGCCAGTCGTGGTGGGGAAGCTGCCGCTGGTGTTTCCGGTGACGTAGGCGTTGCCGCTCGAGTCGACCGCGATGGCCAATCCCTGGTCCCCATAGATGCCACCGAGGTAGGTGGAATAGGTGAGAGCCGAACCTCCGACGTTGAGCTTGGTGATGAAAGCATCGTTGGTGCCGCCGAATGCAGTCTGGTAAGCGCCCGGCGTCGTCGGAAAGCTGCCGTAGGTGTTTCCAGTAACGTAGGCGTTGCCGCTCGCGTCGAGCGCAATGCCACGGCCGTAGTCGTCGCCGCTGCCGCCGAGGTAAGTGGAGTATACGAGTGCCGAGCCCGAAGCGTTCAACGTGCTGACGAAGGCGTCCCTGCCGCCACCGTAAGTGGTCTGGTACGCACCATTCGACGTGGGAAAGCCACCCTGAGTGATTCCGGTGACGTAGGCGTTGCCGTTCGAGTCGACCGCGATGCAATTGCCATCGTCGTCGGTGTTACCGCCGAGGTAAGTCGAATAGACGAGTGCTGATCCCGTGGTGTTCAGTTTTGTAACGAACGTATCAAAGCCGCCGCCGGGGGTGGTCTGATAGGCCCCTAACGTCGTGGGAAAGGTGCCAGACGTGTAGCCAGTGACGTAGGCATTGCCGCTCGCGTCGATCGTGATGGCCGCGCCATAGTCGTCACTGCTGCCGCCGAGGTAGGTCGAATAGATGAGCGCCGACCCCGCAGCGTTGAGCTTTGCAACGAATACGTCGTAGCTGCCACCGCCGTAGCTGGTTTGGTACGCTCCCCCGGTCGTGGGGAAGCTTCCTGTCGTCCGTCCAATGACGTATGCGCTTCCGCTCGAGTCCACCGTGATGCCGATACCGACGTCGCCGCCGGTGCCACCGAGGTACGTCGAATACGTGAGGAACACGGGGTCGACGAGGACCGCGCGCGACGGGTCGTAACCGTGAATATCGAGCGTAATGCGGTGAGGTCCGCTTATCCGATATCCGGCCACGAGCTCGCGGCCGCTCTGCACCACGTGCGGTGGCTTCTGCGCCAGCGTCCCTGCTGCCGTCGCGATCTCCAGCGCGCCGTCCGCGTTCACGCGCAGGGTGCTTGCACCTTCCACGTCGAACGCGATCTCGCGCGCGTCGACTCCAGCGGCCACGTCGAGGTCGTACTCAAGCCCGTTCGGCCCTCCGTGCCACACGATGTCGACGCCGGTTAGCCAGTTCTTCGCGCGCACTACGGCGTAGTTCGGCACGTTCGTCCGCCACTTTTTCGGATCGTTGCCCAGGAAGAAGTTGCTCTTCGTGACGATCTCTTGCTCCCCATACGGCCCGCTCGGTTTTGCGCCGACGAGTTTGAGCGTCACTGCGGCGCTCTTCGCCTTTTGCTTCATGTCCCTGAGCTCAATCGTCATCCCATCGTCCGTGATGAACAGCGACGCTCCACCCTGACGCGCTCGGAACCGAACGTGCGGACCCCACTGCCCCGCGTTCGCCTCGAAACGCAGCGGCAGCTTCGATATCCGCGCGGTCTTTGCGACAGGCATCAGCGGTGCCGAAACTACTGCAGCGGCATTCCCTGGCACGTCGCCCACGAGCCGCGACGCCATGAGCACCGCCGCTCCCACCGCGAAAATACGTAGACCGTTCAACACGCACCCCCTTCTGTTGTCCGCGCGCGACTCGAGAACGCGACGAGCGGAGTTAGTTGTTATTGTTTCGTCTATTTCCGCTTCAACGGAATAGGCTGCTCAGACGCAGGACTCATCATCGGAACAGTGCGCGTGCTCGACACCTCAGGCAGTCTCTGCTGATTCGCTCGTGGCGGCATCGGGTCGGTGGTTCGCCTCTCCCGCCCAGCGCGCATCGCTTGCAATCGCTCGTAGGCTCCCGTCGTTGCCACGGTCTCCTCCAACCCAAAGGATGCGCCTCGCAACGCTGCTTGCATTTGACGTGCGGAAGCCCAGCGTTTTTCTTTTTCGAACGCCAGTGCAACGTCGATGACCTCGGCCAAGCTGCGGTCGAGCTCGGGCATGACGGAGCGAATGGGCGGTGCGGGTTTCGTCGCGGCGAAGACCATGTATTCGATTGGCGTGCGCGCGTGCTGCACGAAGTCTCCCGTCAGCATCGTGAACATCATCGCACCGACGGAGAAGAGATCGGTGCGGCCGTCGATTTCGTGAATGCGTCCACCCGCTTGCTCCGGCGCAACGAACTCCGGAGTGCCCATCATCTGCCCGCTCTTCGTGACGCTGGAGATGTCCATCAAGCGCGCGATTCCGAAATCGAGGATCTTGATTCCACCGAGCGTGAGAAACACGTTGTCGGGTTTGATGTCGCGATGAATGACGCCTGCTGCGTGAGCCACTTCGAGCGCGTCGAGCACGGCATCACCCATCGCGATGACCCGCGACGGAGGAAGCCGACCGCCACACGTTTTCAGCTCGGTCTCGAGCGTGTGGCCTTGCAGAAGCTCCATCACGACGAAGACCGTTCCGTCGACATCCTCGTCGTCGTCGGTGATGCGGACGACGCTCGGATGCTCGATGCGATTCGCGATGTACCCCTCGCGCTGGAAACGCTTCTTGATGTCGGGGATCGCAGCGACCTCGGTGTGAAGCACTTTGACCGCGACGCGCGTTCCGTTTCGGTGCGTCGCCTCGTAGACCGCTGCCATCGCACCCACGCCCAGCACACGTTGGAGTAGGTATTTTCCGCGCAAGGATGCGCCGACTCGCAACTGCGCGCGTTCGAGATCGCGATCCATCACGCTACTCTGCCAGCGGTGCTTGGCGGCGGCAATAGGCGGCGGACGAGGCACCTTTTTCCTTGCGTCGATCGACCTCCCAAGATGGAATCGAACGGAAACGGAGGGGTTGGTGAACGTAGTTCGGTGTGCTTGTTACGCGATCGCCGCCGCATTCATCGCGGGGCCTTGGGGTTGCAGCGAGGTCTCGTCTGGTGTTTCGAATACCCCTGCGAAGCCCGCGGAAGCGGCCGTGCGAATCGGCGAGATCCGCCAGCGCTTCGCATACGCAACTCACGGTGCAAACTTCGAGCGCACTCCGATTCTCGGCCAAAGCGTCGCGACGCGCTTCGAGCTCGGTTCGACGGCGATCCCGATCATTCCCGCTGAACGAAGCTCGCCGCACGCAGGCGCAGTGCAGCTGCCGCTCCGGGCGAATGGCGCCGTGCGCTTACAAGACCCACTGTCGAAGATCCAAGTCGAGCTCACGCTCGACCACACCGCGCCGACGCCAATCGCAGTTGCGGGCGGGATTGCGATCTACCCTTCCGCGTTTGCGGGTTTTGATCTCGTCGAACGCGTGCACGCTGAGGGCGTCGAAGACTTCATCGCTTTCGACTTTGCGCCCGAGCGCGAAGAGGTCGTCTATCACCTAGACGTTTCACACGTTCGCGGAGTGAGGCTCGTCGGTAACGTCCTCGAGCTCGTCGATGCGAGCGGCACACCGCGTTTGCGGATGTCGCCACCAAGACTCGTAGACGAGCATGGTGTCGTGACGTCGGCCTCGACGCACGTTGCTGGATGCGCATACGACGACAATCCGCTGCCTCCATGGGGCCGCCCGGTCACCGAGCCTGGAGCGGGCGTCTGCGAAATTCACGTGACGTGGCACGACGTGCAATATCCGGCGTTGCTCGACCCACAGTGGACCACGACGAATTCATTGACGACTCCGCGCATGTTGCACACGGCGACATTGCTCGCGTCCGGAAAGGTGCTCATCGCGGGAGGTGATGGGCTCGCGAATGCGGAGCTCTTTGATCCGCAGACGACAACGTTTGCAGCAACGGGATCGATGACGACACCGCGTATAGCCCATACAGCGACGCTTCTTGCGACGGGGAAAGTGCTCGTCGTGGGTGGTGACAACGGCGGTGGAACCCTGAGCGCAAGCGCGGACACGTACGATCCCAACAGCGGCACATTTTCATCGACTGGCTCGTTAGCAACGGCGCGCTCACGACATACCGCGACGATGCTCGCGTCCAACAAAGTGCTCGTCGTCGGCGGAGCCAAAAATGGCGGCGGGCAACTCACCAGTTGCGAGCTCTACGATCCAACGGCCGGGACGTTCTCGAACGCAGGCTCGCTCGGAACCGCGCGCTCCGATCACACGGCATCAATCGTCACTACGGGTTTGCTGATCGCCGGTGGATTCTCCGGAGGCAGCGCGCTCACGAGCGCGGAGCTCTACACGACGAGCTTCGCACCAACGGGATCGCTCGCGACCGCCCGGGGCGATCACATCGGTGTCGTGCTGTCGAACGGCAAGGTACTCGTCGCCGGCGGATCGACGCAGACCGTCGGTGCCGACCTCACGAGCGCGGAGCTCTACGATCCCGTGAACGCCACGTTCTCCGCAACGAACCCCATGGCGCTTGCTCGCGGATTTGCAGGGGCCACGCTGCTGGCCTCGGGAGACGTCGTCGTGACGGGTGGAGTCGCCGCGGTCGACGCCAACTCGGTCGCAAGCGCGGAGATCTACAACGCGTCGAACAACACCTTCGGCGCAACGGTGTCCATGAACCTCGGTCGCGGTGGGCACACCGCAACGCTATTTGCGCCTGGAAGAATACTCGTCACGGGAGGCGCATCGTACACGTATCAGTTTTCGGGCGGCTATGCTGCCGCGGAGATCCTCGCGATATCCGGTGCCGGCGACGTATGTAATGTAACGAACGATTGCGCCACGGGGCTCGCGTGCGTGGATGGCGTATGTTGCAAATCGACCTGCACGGGACAATGTGAAGCGTGCGACGTGCAAGGATCACTTGGTACCTGCACCCAAGTTCAAGGAGCGCCACATGGCACGCGTCCGAGCTGCGGCGCGGACGCTGGCGGTGTTTGTGGCCTTTCATGCACGACGCTGAGCATGACGGCCTGCACCTATCCACCCGCGACGACGCTTTGCGGAAGCACGTGCGCCAACGCCACCGAAACGGATAGCCTGTGCGACGGGCAAGGGGCTTGTATCGTCGCTCCGCCGCATCAATGCACTGGCAGCTTGACGTGCGCAGACGCAAACACGTGCAAGACGACTTGCGTCGCAAAGACCGACTGCGTTGTAGGCTTCACCTGCTCGGGTGGCGCTTGCACACCAAGCACGAGCGCAGTTTGCTCGGGCGATCACACCTCGCAGGGTCCGACCGGGCCCGCACAAGATTGTACGCCCTACGAGTGCGACCAAGGTTCGGGCGCTTGCAAGACAACGTGTCAGTCGGTTAACGATTGCGTCTCGCCGAACATCTGCAACACCGCAGGGAATTGCGTGCCGCCCACGAATGGAGACGGCGGTGGGTGTGCAGCATCCGACGGTCCGCCGGACGCCGCGATCGGTCTCGCTGTTCTCGGCCTCGTCATCGGTCTCCGCAGGAAACGAGTGCGTGCCGATGTCGCGTAACGCCGTTCTTGTCGTCGTCGCGCTCTTCGCATGCGGTCATGACGCATCGATTGACGTCGACGGCGGCGTCACGAATGTCTCCGCTCTTCGCGCGAGGTTGGGTTGGAGCGCGACATCGTCGTTGGGCTTCGTCGATGATGGAGAGCGCTTGCGGATTACCGCGGACGAATCGCGCGGCGTCCCCCAAACAATCGTCGCACTGCCACACGACGCGCGCTCGAACGCGCTGGTCGAGGACGCGACATCGAACGTCGCAATCGAATTTGCGCTGCACGACGCGTCCGATTCCACTGCGCAGGTTTTCCATGACGTCGTGATCTATCGCCGAGCACTGCACGGTGCTGACGTGGTTCACCACGCTCGGCCAGACGGCACCGAGGACGATGTGTTGTTCGAGTCCAAGCCAGAGCGCGAGGAGGTCGTCTATGACATCGACGTCTCGCGGGTCTCCGGGCTCCGGCTCGTTTCGAACACGCTCGAGCTTTTGGATGCGCACGGAGCGCCGCGACTCCGCGTTGCGGCCCCTTTCGTGCTGAGTGCTGATGGCGCGAAGACGACTGCGCGAGCGTCTTTGACGGGTTGTGCCTTCGACGAGTCAGCGACGCCGCCGTGGGATCGCGCTCCAACGCCACCGGCGTCGTCAACGTGTCAACTTCATCTCACGTGGAGCTCGGTCCGCTATCCAGCAGTGCTCGACCCTCTGTGGAGCGCTACCGGTGGAATGACGTTTGCGCGTTACGGACATGCCGCTGCTCTTCTTCAAAACGGTCGCGTCGTCGTCGTTTCCGGCGGAAATGCCACCGCTGAAATTTACGATCCCGTGAGCGGAACCTTCGCCACGACGGGTTCGATGCCCGACAATCGTACAGCAGTTGCGGCCGCACTCCTTCCCTCGGGCAAAGTGCTTGTCGTCGGTGGAGTGACGACCGCTCTCCTTTTTGATCCCGTCGCCGGCACGTTTACATCAACGGGAGACCTTGTCGTAGGACGTTATCAACCGAGTGCGATGACGCTCAGCACCGGCAAGGTCCTCATCGTTGGGGGAACGAACAACAGCACGACGGCGGAGCTCTACGATCCCAATCAAGGCACGTTCGCAGCGACCGGGTCGGCCAACGTTGCTCGCTTGGGTCAAACTGCAACGCTTCTCGCAAACGGCAAGGTGCTGGTCGCGGGTGGTTCTTCTTCTGCGGTGAGCGAGGTCTACGACCCATCACTCGGTACGTTCGCAACGAGCGGTGCGATGTCAGAGGGCCGCTCGATGCACACCGCAACACGGCTCCAATCGGGTAAAGTGCTTATCGCCGGTGGCACGTCGGACACGACCGCCGAGCTTTACGACCCAAGCTTGGGTACGTTTGCGCCAACCGGCTCGATGACGAGCGCGCGTTCCCAGGCGGTCGCGGGATTGCTTTCGTCCGGGAAAGTGATCGTCAGCGGCGGCTACACGATCGCGAACGGCTATCTCATCACGACCGAGTTGTACGACCCGGCTGCTGGAACGTTCAGCACGATGTCGCCACTTCCGGCCAATGCGAGCCAGCAAACCGCGACATCGCTTGCAACGGGCAATGTCCTCGTCGCGGGTGGCTCGACGCAACTCTCACAATACATCTATCAGTCATTGACGACCGCGCTGATCTTCAGTGACCAGACTCAAGGCGGTCAGTGTGGCAGCGATGCGGAGTGCACCAACGGCTCGTTTTGCGTCGATGGCGTGTGCTGCAACACCCAATGCACCGGGCAATGCGAGGCGTGTGACGTAACCACATCGATGGGTACGTGCACGCCGATCACGGGCGTGCCTCATGGAGTGCGCGCTCCCTGCGCAGGTAGCGGAACGACGTGCGGCGGGTCGTGCGCGCAAAATGATCCATTGCAATGCACATACACGACATCCGGCACGCCATGTGGAAGCTCGTGCTCGAACGCAACCGAGAGCAGCAATACCTGCGACGGACAGGGCCACTGCGCGACCGGAGTCGCGACGGGATGTCCAAATCACTTTGCGTGTGCTGGGCCGACAGCGTGCAAGACCACATGCACGTTGAACGTCGACTGTGCCTCTGGATACGTGTGTGAAAACGGCGCGTGTGTCGTTGGCGGCGGGTGCATCAATGAGTACACGGCGTCGAACGATGCAGGCGCTTCACAAGATTGCACGCCGTTCAAATGCGACACGAACGGAGCTTGCAAAGACAAATGCGCTTCCGTGAGTGATTGTGTTTCGCCGGCGGTATGCGACTCGACTGGCATCTGTCGCACGCTGGCGAACAACAGCTCGGGGTGCTCGATGGCTACGGGCAGTCGTTCCGATGGTGGCGCATGGACCTTGGTGACCTTGATGTTGCTCGGCGCTAGAAGACGTCCGTGCCGTCGGCGACTGGCATCGAGCGTCCGTCGATGACTCCAATCTCGAGCGCGAGCACGTCGAGTCCGATGACGCAGCCGAGGTTCACGCGATAGCCCATTTCGGAATCGCCGTGGTACGGGTCTCGCCGCGCTCCTCGGCTGTAACGACGCGTGCACTGCTGCGGTGATCGAGGACGCTGGCACCGCATGCACCTCCTACGGCGCCCTCTTCGACATGCAGGACAATCCGGGCTGCCGATTCGAGGGCGGTCCGCCGTACGCGAGCGGCATGTCGGGACTGCCCGAAACGTGTCGCGCGCTTTGTGGTCGCGACGCAAGCTGTGTGTTGATCGCATCTGGACACGTGGCCTGCCAAGTGTGCCCCTGACCGTTTCAGCGCCACCGCTTGCGGCAGGTTCGCGATGAGCACGTCGAAACACACGCGTGCAACGCGATTCACGTGCCGGCGCATCGCTCTGAGCGAACGACGCGAATCTCGACACGGCATACCCCGTGCAATTGCGAGGTGATCAGAGAGAGGGTGCACAATGCAACGATCACTCGTGGGAATGTTCGTGTTGGCGACGGCATGCGGTGGCGAGGTGGCTTCGCCGGATGCCGACGCCGGCGATGCTCGCGATGCTGCGCTCGGCAGCGAGCCGTGCGAGGCCGGCGCTGTCGAGTGCGCAGGACCGATCGAATCGTGCGGTCGACGAACACGCGCGTGCGGTGCCGATGGAGGGTGGAGCGATTGGACCTGCGCAATCACGAGCTGCGTTCCAGCGTTCTGCGCCGCGCCGAATGTCGGCGCGTACGAGTGCTCGGATTCTCGCGCGGACTGCGGCGGCTGCCCGACGACCTGCACGCTCGTGAGCGATGACGGCGGCGCCACCACCGGGAGTTGCCGCTGACACGCGGGCAGGATCGCCCTCAGAGGTTCGAATCCTCTGTCGCACCCCAAACAACACCGTTTATTTTCGCGATTTCTAGAGCTTTGATCGGTTTCCCCAACATGGGAGTTTTCTCCGACCCGAAGACGAGACGTTCGTCATCTACATGACTGGGTATCCTCACGCTTTCATGACCGCTCGCGCCCGTGATGGCTCCCGATGACGAAGTCATCACCGTTTCTTCTCGTCCCGCCGAGCGAGTGGGTCGGCTTCAACAAACTCGCGTTCGCTTTGCGCGATCGCTTTCCCGTCAGCGCAGGCCACACGCTCGTGATCCCGAAGCGTCTTATCGCCACGTGGTTCGAAGCCACGCTCGCTGAACGCAGCGCGATCTTCGCCCTCGTCGACGACGTCAAGCGGGCGCTCGACAAGGAGCTCTCTCCGCATGGCTACAACGTTGGCTTCAACGCTGGTGAAGCAGCCGGCCAAACCGTCATGCACCTGCACGTGCACGTCATCCCACGCTTTCGCGGTGACATGGACGATCCTCGCGGCGGCGTGCGCGGCGTCATTCCGAGCAAGCAGAAATATTTGTCGCTCACGCCCGCGAAAGGAGACTCGTTCGCCTCGCTGCCGTCGTTCGTGCATGGCGACGATCGCCATTTCGAGCACGCACTGCGCAACGCTTTGCAGATAGCCGAACGCGCCGACATGGTCTCCGCGTTCTTGATGAATTCGGGCGTCGACCTCGTGTTTCATGATCTCGACGATGCGCTCCGCCGCGGCACCCGCGTTCGTTTACTAGCTGGTGACTACCTCGGCATCTCGAGCGCCGACGCGTTACGCAAACTCCTCCGTCTCGCGGACGAGCATCCGAATTTCTCGCCGTTCTTCTACGAGACGGAGAACGGCACGTCGTTTCATCCGAAGAGCTACATTTTTTTCCGCGGAGAGTACGGCGTCGCTTATGTCGGCAGCAGCAACCTCAGTCGTTCGGCGTTGCAAGAAGCCGTCGAGTGGAATCTTCGACTCATCTCCTCTGATGACGCGGCAACCTTCGATGCAATCGCGCGTCGCTTCGAGGCGCTGCTCGCGAGTCCTCGAACGAAGCCGCTGACGCGCGCGCTCGTCGATGCGTATGAAGCGCGCGCTCCAATCCCGCTCCCGCCGACGCCCGAGCCACGCGTGCCTGCGCCCACCCCGAACGCGATCCAGCTCGAGGCGCTCGACGCGTTGAAGAAGACGCGACGCGACGGGCACACCAAAGGTCTCGTCGTGCTCGCTACCGGCGTCGGCAAGACGCTGCTTGCAGCGTTCGACGCGAAGGCGATGGGAAGCGAACGCGTTCTCTTCATCGCGCACCGCGAAGAGATCTTGGGTCAGGCCAAGGACAATTGGCAGAAGGTTTTTCCCGACAAGGTCGTCGGTACGTATCAAGGTGGCCTCCACGATCGCGATGTCGATCTGCTGTTCGCATCCGTGCAGACACTGTCGCGCGCGAGTCACCTCTCGCAGTTCGCGCCCGAGCGCTTCGACTACGTCGTCATCGACGAGTTTCATCACGCCGCCGCATCGACGTATCGAAAACTGCTCGCACACTTTCGACCGCGCTTCCTCCTCGCGCTCACTGCGACTCCGGAGCGCATGGATGGGCGTTCACTTCTAGACTTATGCGGAGACAACCTCGTCTATCGGCGTGATTTGGTTCACGGCATTAGCCAACGGCTCCTCGTCCCATTTCACTACTTCGGTGTTAAGGACAGCGTCGACTTCGAACCCATCCCGTGGCGTTCGGGAAGTTCGACGCGACGGCGCTCACGACCGCGGTTGCAACGGAAGAGCGTGCGGCGCTCGCGCTCGCCGAATACGAGAAGCACGCGGGCGCAGGTACGAGGCGCACGCTGTGCTTTTGCTGCACGGTCGAGCATGCGGACTACATGGCTGCGTTCTTTCGTCGGCACGGAAAGACCGCGCAAGCCGTACACAGCGAACCAACGTCGGCGCCTCGCGCGACGTGCCTGCGCGATCTCGCGAGCGGCGCGCTCGAGATTGTGTGCGCAGTAGACGTCTTCAACGAGGGCCTCGACGTCCCCCAAGTGAACAACGTGCTCATGCTGCGGCCAACCGAGTCACCCGTGATCTTCCTTCAGCAACTGGGGCGTGGTCTCCGACTCGCCGATGGGAAGACCGCGCTCGTCGTCGTCGACTTCATCGGCAATCATCGGAGCTTTCTGACGAAGCCCCAGTCGCTACTCTTTCTGCTCGGACAAGATCTTCCGGCGCAGGTCGCTCTCGACAAGATCCGCGATCACGCGCTCAGTCTTCCCGACGGCTGCTCGATCGACATCGAGCTCGCGGCGATCAATCTGCTTCAAGCGATGGTCCGCGCTCGCCCTTCCGACATCCTCGTCTACGAGTATGTGAGCTTTCGCGACGCGAACGGGCGTCGACCGAGCGCGGCCGAATTGTTCGCGGCGGGTGTCACCTTCGCGCACATCAAGGACGCCTACGAGTCGTGGTTTCACTTCGTGAAGGCGCAAGGTGATCTGAGCGGGGACGAACAACGTGCGCTCGAGCGGCACCCTGCATGGTTCGGCGATCTGCTTCGAACGTCGATGAGCAAGGCGTACAAGATGCTCGCGTTGCAAGCGCTCATCGACGTCGGCGCGCTCTTCACGGGCATGGAGATCGCAGAGAACGCGAGACACGCGTTCGATGCTGTGACAGCGGATCTCTTGTTCGCTCGAGAGATGCGCGAAGACGAAGACCGTAGAAAGATGGACACCGCGTTCGTCAGAAGTTGGCGCGACATGCCGCTCATGGTGTGGGCACGCGGCGAGTCGACGTCGACGAAGTGGTTTAGGATCGATGGTGATCGGTTCGCTCCGACGTTCATGGTCGCCGCAGAAGACGAGGCGATCTTCGAAGCGATGACGGCGGAGCTCGTTGAGCTTCGGCTCAAACAACACCGTGATCGCTTGTTGAGGAAGTCGACCATCGATGCGAGCCAGGCGCCGATCGTCCTAGCTGTGTCGCATGCGAGTCACCGACCGATCTTGCGTTTCGATCGAACACGCCGCTCGGACATTCCGGTGGGGGACACGCTCGTCGATGTGAACGGCGAGCCCTACACCTTCTCGTTCCAGAAGATCGCGGTCAACGTCGCGACGCGCGAGACCACACCGGGAAATGCGCTTCCCGATTTGCTCCGTCGATTGCTCGGACCGAGCACCGGTCAGCCTGGGATTCGACACTACGTTCAGCTGACGAAGACCGAAGATGGATGGCACTTGGCGCCGTTGTCTGAGCCCGTGACAACGCACGCAGCGGACGTGATTCCGTTTCCGCAGTTGCCGTTCTATCCGGACGTCAAAGCGGCTTGCGGCACGTTCGATCCGGTCCAGCAAAACGAAGCTCCGCCAGAGCAGATCGGCGTCCAAGCAACAGTCACTTTGGATCCGAAGAGACACTTCGTCGTAACGGCGAGCGGCGACTCTATGAATGGCGGCAACACGCCGATCGTCGATGGGAGCCTCGTGCTTTGCGAGTGGGCGCATGGCGTCGCGCCAGAGACCGTCGAAGGCAAACCGTTTCTGCTCGTCGGTCACGACGAGGCCGACACGACCTTCGCCGTGATGAAGGTGCCGCGGCGAACGCATGACGGTTGGGCGCTCGAGAGCTGGAACCCGAATGTCGCGCCACAGAAGCTCCCACTAACCGCACGTCTCGAACCAGTCGCGAGAGTGATCGAAGTCGTCGAGCGGGTGCGTGGTCTCGTGCTGTGGGGCGAGTACGACCGCGATGCGATCGCAAAGGCGTTTGGCAGCAAGAACGATCCATCGTGGCGTGTTGGTCACCGCGACATCGACGTGATGGGAGCACCACACACCATTTTGATGGTCACGCTTCGTAAGGGCGACCAAAAGAAAGTGGAGCATCGATATGCCGATCGATTCCTGTCGCGAACCGAGCTGCAATGGGAGTCCCAAGCATCCACAAAACTCAAGTCCCTCAAGGGCCGCCGGATCGTCGGCCATGCGACGGAGCGACGAACAGTTCATCTCTTCGTGCAATACGACTCGCATCAGGACTTCACGTACCTCGGGACGGTGAAGTATCGAAGCCACGAGGGCGAAGAACCGATGCGCGTTCGCTTCGAGCTCGAGCAGCCGTTGCCGGAGAATCTCTGGAAGATGTGGTCGTAGTTGGAGCAGGAATGAGCATGACGATCGAACTCGGAAGCATCGTCCGAGACTTTGCCGCCGCTATGGTTCGAGCCGATGCCGCTCGGCCGCGCTCGAAGCGATGGCAGCCAGGGCTTGGACCGCATGACGAGAAGGACCTCATTCGGTTGGTTATTAAGGAGATGGCTCACACGGATGCGACGTACGCGAAGCATCGATTCGAGGTCGCGTATCCGAGTGGCGATCGTGATTGCGATCTCTGCTTTGGAGATCCGACGATCGAGTGGGCGATCGAGGTCAAGGCGCTTCGTATGCTCGGCGACAACGGTCAGCCGGCAATTGGTCGCGACGACGTGAGCAAGATCCTCTCGCCGTACACTGGAGGCCATGGGCACCCGAGCCAACACAGCGCCCTTACTGACTGTTCGAAGATCGTGTCGTTCACGACTGCGAAGAAACGAGCGATCCTGATCTACGCTTGGGACTTCGTCGATTTTCCGATGGCTCTCGTCATCGACGCGTTCGAATTGCTCGCGAATCGCGTCGTTCAACTCGGAGCGAGAGAGGTCGCCGCGTTCGACGGTCTCATCCATCCCATACACCAACGTGGCGCAGTGTTCGCTTGGAACGTTCTCGGTTTGCGCTGAAGATCCTCGTCCACGCCTCTGCGAGCGCTTGCAGCAAGCTCTGTGCAACTTCCACGAAACTGCCACGCCGATTTCGCAGATCACGGATCGCCGGTGTTTTTCGGGGCGCGCCACAGAGGATTCGAACCTCTGACCTACGGCTCCGGAGGCCGTCGCTCTATCCAACTGAGCTAGTGGCGCGTGAAGGGCTCACCATACACCGACGCTCGCGGAGGTGCATCGGCTGACAAAATCGCGCCACGAAGCGCTGCTACCGCAAATAGAGGCGCGCGAAGTCGTTCTCCCATAAGACTTGCGCGTGCGACGCAGCGAGGTGCTCGTTGAGCGTCTTGTGCGCCTTGTGCGCCACGAGGACGATGCGCGCATCGGGATAGAGCGACTCCCAGCCGGGGCGCGTGTAGAGAAAAATTCCCATCGCGCGCGCTTGCGCGTCGTCGAGGAGCTCGAAGCGCACGTCCCACTCGATGCGTCCTGCGACTTCGGGCGCGTACCAGAGGAGCCAGTCGGCGTAGAGGTCGCTCGCCGCAACGTGTGTCTCGGGGTGCTCGGCCATCGCGCGCGAAATCACCGGAAGCACCGCGAGCGGATATTCGCGCTGGAGCGTCGTGTCTTTCATCGCATAGAGACGCACGACGAGACCTAGGAACGCGATCGGCGCGACGATACGCGCGAGCGACGCGACGCGCGCGAGGACGTGTCCTTCGCGCACCGGCGGGAGCGCATCGAGCGCGACAGGTGCGTACGCGGCAACCGCGAGACCGAACCACTGCAAGTGCCGGCTCGCCTGCCACGCCGCGAGCCCCATGATCGCGATCACCACCGTCTCGAACGGCACGGGACGCGCGAGCTGAAGCGTGCCGCCGGCACGGTTCAGCGACTCTTGCTGGGAAGCGCGGTCCTGGCCGCGCGTTCCCAACTTCTTCCAGTACACGACGACGAGGAGCACGAGCATCGCAGCGAAGATGGAGAAGAACGGCCAATCCGACGGGAACTCGACGCGGTTCCACTCGAAGATCGGGAGCTGGCGCACGGGATCTTGGAGGTGACCGATCTCGCGGAAGTAGCGCGGGAGCTCGAGCGCGTACGGCGTCGCGAACGGCGTGAGCGCGGCGAGCCCACCGAGCGCGATGCCGCGCACGAAGCGTTTCTGGAATACGTCGAAGAGCGCGCGCAAGCCGACGAGCATCGCGCCGACGACGACGACGCCATGGAGGTTCGCCCGAAATCGCGAGAACGGGAAGGACCCACCAGACGCGTCGAGGACCGAGGAGCGAAGCGGAGCGGGCCGAGCCTTCTTCGGGGGCTCGGGGGCCGAGCCCCCGTCGAGAAGATGGCTCGCGCACGTCACGACCGAGGAGCTCGAGCAGAATCGCGAAGCCGAGAATGGAAAACATTTGCGGGCGCAGCGTGAAGAACGTCGCGCCGAGACCGAAGCCCGCGATGCTGCACACGAGCGTCGCCGCGGGAGTCGCGCCGCGCGCGAGCGCATAGCGCGCGCAAATTCCGAACGCGCACGCCGTGACGATCGCATACACGACGAGCGCGCTGCGAAGCCCGAACGCGTGCTCCACTTCGTAGACGAAGAGCTGGCCGAGCCACTGCTGATCCGTCCACACGTGACCCGCCGTCACGACACCGAGCGTGTCGACGTGTGGGAGACCGTGATGCGCGATTTCGCGGCCGCACACGAGCGCGAGCCACGCGTCCGTTGGCAAGAGGCGCCATGGCGCGATGAGGATCACGCACGCAGCCACCGCCGCGCTCGCGATGAAACCCCACTTGAGCGGACGCGCGTCCGTCATCGCCTCGACGCTACCACGCGGCGCATCATCCAAACGCCGAGAACGACGAGCGCGACGGGATAGAGCGCGAGGACGACGTAGTGTGCGCTCTTCGGCAAGAGGACGAGCCACGACGACGCAGCGAGCGCGGCGGCAACGCGCGGCGCGCGCAGTTCGAGCCACACGAACGGCAAAACGAGGAGCGCGTAGTCGTACGGCAGACAGTGCCATGCGCACGCGAGCGTTCCCATCACGCACGTCGACATCACCACGTCGAGATCGCGCCGCTCGCGCCACATCCACGCGCACGCCGTGATGCCGCACGCTGCGATCGCGATCGCGCCGAGCGCGTCGCTCGAGAACGTGGAGCGCCACGTGACGCTGTCGAAGAGACCGGGATGCTCGGCGACGTACTTCGAGAAGTCGGACGCCGCGCGCGGATACGCGCGCAGCGCGCCCGGTGCGATCGCGAAGCACAGCGCGATTTGCGCGGCGAGACCCGCGAGCAGACCTCCGAGCGAGCGAACGCGCGACGGCATCACGAGGAGCGCGAACGGCACGAGCACGAGCAGCGTCGGTTTGAACGCGAGGAGCGAACAAGCGAGACCCGCGGCGAACGCACGATCGCGCTTCAAGAGCGCATGCGCCCCCGCGAACACCGCGATCGCGATCCACACGAGCTGCCCAGCGAACATCGCGGCGAGCCCGGGGAACGTCGCCGTCACCCAGAGCGCGCGCTTCTTCGCCGAGAGCGCGAGCACCACCGCGCCGAACGCGCAGAGGAGCGCGAGCGCGACGAGATTCGGAAGCGCGACGAGCGGCGCGACGTCCACTGCGACGATGGGCGGATACGCAAACGGAAACCGCGCGAGCGCCGCGTGATCATCCGCGAACAATTGCGCATACGGATCCGCCCCCGCGAAGATCGCGCGCGATCCCGCGCGCACGATCTCGAGATCCCACCCATACAGCTTCGGCGTGACGCCACCATGCGCAAGGATCGCCGCGAACCCAGCGACCGCCACCACATTGGCGACGACTACGACTTTTCGAACCACCAGAAGAAGAAGTGAACAGGGAGCGAGGGAGAATGGGAGATTTTTCTAAAAAAAACTTTCTCCCAACCTCCCCCTCTCCCTGTCAATTTCTTCTGATTTAGTTGGCGTTCTCTTCGAACTCCGCGTCGATGACGTCCTTCTTCGGCTCGCCCGACTTCGGCGTCCGGCGGAGGCTCTTCGCCACCACCCGGCGCCGGGACCACCCGGGCCGCCGCTCGCCGCCCGTACATCACGCTCGCCATGCGGTGCGCTTCCTTCTCGAGGCGCTCGCGACACGCTCTTCACCTTGTCGTCGTCCTGCTTCTCGACTGCCTCGCGGCCTTCCTTGATGAGCGCCTCGAGACCAGAGACATCGGACGCCGGCGAGCTTGTCCTTGTTCTCGGTGATCGTCTTTTCGAGCGTGTAGCAGAGGTTGTCGAGCTTGTTGCGGCGCTCGATTTGCTCGCGACGCTCCTTGTCCTCGGCTTCTCGTGCTCGGCCGCTTCCTTCACCATCTGCTGGATCTCGGCCTCGTTGAGGCCCGAGTTCGCCGTGATGGTGATCTTCTGATCCTTGCCCGTCGCCGTGTCCTTCGCGTGGACGCTCAAGATGCCGTTCGCGTCGATGTCGAACGTGACCTCCACCTTCGGCACGCCGCGCGGCGCCGGCATGATGCCCTCGAGGTGGAACTTGCCGAGCGTGCGGTTGTAGCGCGCCTCGGTGCGCTCGCCCTGGAGGACGTGCACTTCGACGCTGACGGCTGGCTGTCCGTCGCGGTCGAGAAGATCTTCCTTCTTCTGCGTCGGGATGGTCGTGTTGCGCGGGATCATGACCGTCATCACGCCGCCGAGCGTCTCGACGCCGAGCGAGAGCGGGGTCACGTCGAGAAGGACCATGTCCTTCACGTCGCCCGAGAGCACGCCGGCCTGAACGGCCGCGCCGATCGCGACGACCTCGTCCGGGTTCACGCCCTTGTGCGGATCCTTGCCGAAGAATTTCTTCACCGTCTCCTTGCACGAGCGGGATGCGCGTCGAGCCGCCGACGAGCACGACCTCCTGGATGTCCTTCGGCGTCTTCGCTTCGCGTCCGCGAGCGCCTTCTTCACCGGCTCCATCGATCCGCTCGATGAGCGGCGACATCATCTGCTCGAGCTTGCTGCGCGAGAGGCGCATGTCGAGGTGCACCGGGCCGCCGGGGCCGACGGTGATGAACGGCAGGTTGATGCCCGTCTCCTGCACGTTCGAGAGCTCGATCTTCGCCTTCTCGGCGGCTTCCTTGAGGCGCTGGAGCGCCATCTTGTCCTTCGACAAGTCGATGCCTTGCGACTTCTTGAACTCCGCGATCATCCAGTCGATGACGCAGGTTGTCGATGTCGTCGCCGCCGAGGTGCGTGTCGCCGTTCGTCGAGATGACCTGAACGACGTTGTCGCCGACCTCGAGGATCGAGATGTCGAACGTGCCGCCACCGAAGTCGTAGACCGCGATGACCTCGTCCTTCTTCTTGTCGAGCCCGTAGGCGAGCGCCGCGGCCGTCGGCTCGTTGACGATGCGCTTCACTTCGAGGCCCGCGATGCGGCCGGCGTCTTTCGTCGCCTGGCGCTGCGCGTCGTTGAAGTAGGCGGGCACCGTGATGACGGCCTCGGTCACCTTCTCGCCGAGGTAATCTTCCGCGGCCTTCTTCAGCTTCTGCAGAACCTTCGCGCTCACCTCTTGCGGCGAGTAGCGCCTTGCCGCGCACGTCGAACGCGCTGTCGCCGTTGGACGCGCGGACGACCTTGTACGGAACGCGCTTCGTCTCTTCGTTCGTCTCTTCGAAACGGCGACCGATGAAGCGCTTCGCGCTGATAAATCGTGTTCTCGGGGTTCGTCACCGCTTGGCGCTTCGCGATCTGACCGACGAGCACCTCGCCCTTGTCGTCCCAAGCGACGACGCTCGGCGTGAGCCGCGAGCCTTCTTCGTTGACGATGACCTTGGGCTCGCGCCCTTCCATGATCGCAACGACGCTGTTGGTCGTACCGAGGTCGATGCCGATGATCTTGCCCATGATTGTCTTTGCCTCGCGTCGTGAACCTAATCACCTGACTTTGGGCGTCAACAGGTTCGGCACACTTCGTGGGGGTCGCGCGATTTCGAGGGAATTTTCGGCGTTTTAACCATCGCGCATTGCGGCGAGTGGTTACGGTTGGTAGGATCCATTCGTCTTGAAGGAAAAGCTTCCGGCTCCGCCGGACCTTCCGTCGTTCCGTGTCGAGCCTGGTGACGACGAGCGTGAGGCTCGAACCCGCAGCGTCAGCGTCGCAGAGCGCCACGTCGGCACGGGCCTCGTCCGTCACGACGCGTTCCTCGACGAAGCATCGATCGATCCCGACGCGGCCAAAGTCGTCCGTCGGCTCGAGCGTCACGGGTTTCAGGCCTACCTCGTCGGGGGTTGCGTTCGCGATCTCCTCCTCGGCGGCCACCCGAAGGACTTCGACGTCGCGACGAGCGCTCGCCCCGAGGACGTCCGCGCGCTCTTCCGCAACTGCCGCATCATCGGCCGCCGCTTCCGCCTCGCACACGTGCTCTTCGGCGGCGGCAAGGTGATCGAGGTCGCGACGTTCCGCAAGAACCCGCAAGAGCTCGACGAAGAAGAGAGCGATCTCCTCATCCGCAGCGACAACGTCTTCGGCGAAGCGCACGAAGACGCCATCCGCCGCGACTTCACCATCAACGCGCTCTTTTACGATCTCGATCGCCGCCAAGTGCTCGACTGGTGCGGCGGCATGGAAGACATCGCGAAGCGCACCATCCGCACGATTCGGCGAGCCCTCCGTTCGCTTCCGCGAGGATCCGGTCCGCATCCTGCGCGCGATCAAGTTCGCGGCGCGGCTCGATCTCGGCATCGAGCCGTCGTGTATGACGCGATGATCTCTCACCGCGAGGATCTCGCGCGCGCCGCGCGTCCGCGCGTGTTCGAAGAGGTGCTGCGCCTCCTTCGTCACGGCGTGCGCGCATCGCGCGATGTGGATCACCTGGGAGTCGGGCGTGATGGCCGTGCTCATGCCGGAGCTCGCCGCGTTCTTGGACGACGAAGAGTCGCACCCCGAAGCCGTCGCGCGCTTCTGGCGCCAGCTCGACGCGCTCGATCGCATGACGCACCGTCGCGGGCCCCGTCGACGACGTCGTCCTCATGACGACGCTCTTCTACGAGCCGCTCCAAGAAGCCATGCGCGGGCTCGCGCGATCGCATCGCGCGCCGCGTCCGATTTTCTCGTGCCGATCGCCGAGCGCGTCGCGCTCCCGCGTCGCATCGCCGACGGCATGCGCCGCATCGTCGCGATCCTCCCGCGCCTCCGCGCCGGCCGCACGATGCGCGCGGGTCGCAACAACGACATCGTCACGCTCGCGAATCGCATGCTCGAAGTCGTCGCCGCCGCTCCCTGAGCTCCGAAGATCACTCGAACTGATTGTCTCGTCCAAGCTCGGACGTCAACGTGCGGCAGCGTGAAGAACCGGCGAGGCCGGCGCAGGACATTCACCAGACTTCGAGGACGCCAGGCTTTGGCCGCCAAAGTCGACTGGCGAAGGTCCAACTGCGGCCCGGCCGCGCAGTCTCGCTGCTGCCTGTCGAAAGCCACGGCCTCACAAGACTCGATCCGTTCCAGTCAGTCCTGCGTTGATCCGCCAATCGTAGATTCGCTTCGCGAGCCAATACGACGCGAGCCCCCACGGCACGCCGACGGCGACGTCGATGATCAAGTGCTGCTTCACGAAGACGGCCGCGACCGAGATGAGCACGACGAGCGCGGCGAGCCCGAGGTCGACGATGCGACGCTTCGACTGGCGCCACATCGCGCAGAGCATGATCCAGCTCATTGCGACGTGCATGCTCGGCAGCTTGTTGGCTCCGGGATGGAAATCCGCCGCGTACTCCATCGACAAGGACTCGCTCGGCGAGGCTCGACCCGAGCTCGGGGCGCGCATACGCGATGGGCACGCTCAAGTAGACGACGAACGCCGTGAGGTTCGCGACGACGAACGCGACGAGCGCGATGTTGAAGCGATTCCAATCCTTCATCACGACGAGCGAAAAGAGCGGGAGCACGTAACACGCCTCGTAAGGCCAAACGAACGCGGGTATGACCGGCGTCGCGCGATCCCACGCGCTCGAGAGATCCACGGTGTGGAGCGTCGCGGCGTAGCGGCCCGACGATCTCGAACGACGCGAACCAAATCGCGTACGCGATGAAGAGCACCTTCGCGTAATGCCACTTTTCGCTCCGCCCTTTGAGCGGCCGGATGCGCATGCCGAACGCGATGAGCGCGACGACGAGCGCAGCAGGCCGCCCAGATCACCGCGCGCGAGAGCGCTCCACGAGGCGTCTCGTCGGTGAACGCGCCGACGACCGCGAGCTGCGCGGGACCATAACCGGGTAGCGCGCGGATCAGCTCGCGCCGCTGGCTATGCGCGTAATAGATCGGGTTTTGAAGCCAGCCCGCGTCGATGTTCGTCAAGAGCACGATGCCGAAGATGCCTTCGAGCTCGCCCTTCACGATCGCGCCGACGAGCATCCCCAGACATCCGTAGATGAGACCGCCGAAGAAGAGCCCAAGGACGACGAGCGCGACTTGGTGCGGTCTGAGCCACGGCCACAAGATCGCCGTCTCGTAGGTCGCGAGGAGCGAAACCATGACGAGGAGCACGATGAGCTTCGCCAAGAGGACTTCGTGCGCGCGATACCCCGCGTGGACGAGGCGCGCATCGACGTCGCGTCGCTTGTGCACGAGGTTGAACGCGAGAAAGCACGCGAGAAAAGAGACGGCTGCGGTGCCGAGGAAGACGAGCGACAAGCGGCGCTCGTCGAGCGTGCGCGTTCCGTCGTCGACGAACATGACTGCGAACTTGTCGAGCGCGGGCACCGAGGTTTTTTCGAGGGCGTCCTCGGCGAGCGAGCCCACGGTGACGTCGATGTCGCGCGACGACGTCGTCGCGAGCACGACCGCGTCGAACAGCGCGGGCACGACGAACAGCAAGATGAGCGCGATGCGCCGGCGCAAGCAGATCCTTGAGCAACAGCCGCGCGGCCGTGCCGACGCGACGCGCGCGCTCACGCATGGTGAATCGTCCCGTCGCGCAGGTGGAAGATCGAGTCGAAGCGCTCTTCCTCGAGGACGAGGTGCGTGATGATCACGATGCAGCTGCCCTTCGCGCTTCGCCTCGTCGGCCCACTTCACGAACTCGCGATACGACTCGATGTCCAAACCCGCGTACGGCTCGTCGAGCAGCACGACCGCAGGATCGTGAAGCAGCGCGAGCGCGAGGTTGAGCTTCTGCTTCGTCCCACCGCTGAGCTGCTCGACGGGTTGACGGAGGTGGCGCGCGAAATGGAAGCGCTCGGCGAGGCGATCGCCGCTCGCGCGCGCGACCTCGGGCGAGAGACCGTACGCGCACGCGAAGAGCTCGAGGTGCTCGTCGATCGTCAGATACGGATAGAGCACTTGCTCCTGCGGGCAGTACCCGACGCGACCGCGGCATGTGGCGCGCCCGCGATCGAGATCGTCGCATGCCGGCAAGGATGCGCAGGAGCGTGCTCTTGCCAGAGCCGTTCTCGCCGAGAATCGCGACGAGCTCTCCCGCATTCGCTTCGAAGCTCGCGCCGCGCAGAACGTGCCTTCGCCCGTAGCTCTTGTGCACGTCCTCCGCCGCCAAAATCGCGGTTGCGGTCACGGGATCAAACAGACCGACCGATCGCATCGTTGTCAAGGAAGCGCTCTTCGCTGAAGATCGCCATTCCCGCATGGGCGCGTTCCTGCTGTCGAAGTGGTACATGGACTGCGTCAGCGGACGACGGGGAGGTGATCATCGCGTATGCGGCGCAGCTGCGCTGGCGACGCGATCACGCTCCACTACGCGAGCGTCCTCGTGCGCGCGCCGGGCGAAGAGGCGCGCACCGAGACGTCGATGCGCGCGTCGACCGAGCCCGAGCTCGACGGCGACGCGCTCTCGTGGTCTCGCCGGCGCTCGGAGTTTCGGCGGCGATGGACCGTCGCTCGCGCCGCCGGCGACCGCCGACGATTTTCGAATCGCCCGAAGGCGAAGTGGAGTGGCGATGCTATCGATGCCGCGCGCGCGCGCGGAGATCACGCTCGGCGATCGCGTCGTTCGAGGCTTCGGTTATGCCGAGCACCTCACGCTGTCCGTCGAGCCATGGCAAATGCCGATCGACGAGCTCAGATGGGGACGCTTCGTCGGCGAGCGAAGCGCGCTCGTCTGGGTCGACTGGCGCGGCGCGTCACAAGAAGCAACTCGTGCTGCTCGACGGCGCGGACATCGGCGAGGCCACGATCGACGATCACGGCGTCGTTAGCGCGCGCGGCGACGTGCGACTCGCGATCGAAGACGGCGGCTCGCTTCGCAGCGGCGCGATCGGCAAGACAGCGCTCGCGCGCGTTCCGGGTCTCGATCGTTTTCCGATTCGCATCCTCGCGGTCGACGAGCACAAGTGGTGCGCGCGCGGAACGCTCGAAGACGAGAAGGGCCGCGACGAAGGCTGGGTGATCCACGAAGTCGTGCGCTGGCCCGAGCAAGAGCCCGCGCGCGCGAAGAGTCACGCGCTCGGCAAGCTCCTCTACGGCCTCCTCTTCGTCGCCGTGCTCCCCGCGCTGCTCGTTCTCTGGGCGCGCAGCACGGAATCCGTCGTCCTCGCGCCCGCGTGGCACTCGCCCGCGTTGGGCATCGGCCTCGCGAGCGCGGGCGCGCTCCTCATGCTCGCGGGTTGGTTCGCGCTCTCGCGCTAGGGCGGCGGCCTCCCGATGAACGCGTTCCCGCCGCCGCGCCTCGTCACGCGTGGCGTCTACGCGCTCGTTCGCGCACCCGATCTACGTCGGGCTTCGGCGCGATCTGCTTCGGCGTGTCGATCGCGACGGGCTCCGCGAGCGGCCTCTGGCTCGTCTCACCCGCGGTCGTGCTCGGCGCGATCGCGCTCGTCCTCGGTTACGAGCGTCACGATCTCGACGCAGCGTTTCGGCTCGGCGCGCGGCGCGCCGCTGGCTTCGGCCTTCCTCCCGCGAGCGACGATCTGCGCCGTCGTTCGCGCGGCGCATCTCGGCGCTCGTGTTCGCGCTTCGTTCCGTGGCTCGCTCTCAGCGCGCCGACGCTTCACGCCGAAGACGCTGGCGCCGTCGGCCTCGCGCTCGCTCGCGCCGTTCTGTCGTGCGCGCACCGCGCGATCTGCGCGCGTCGTGCTCGCGCTCGCTGCTCGCGATGCCGCTCGTCATTCCGCTCTCACGCGCTCGTTCCGTCGATCGACGCCGTCGCTGCTCGCGATCGGCCGCGCTCGCTCGCGCGCCGAGCGTGGACGGTCGCGAGCGCCGCGTTCGTCGTGGCTCGGTCCCGCGCTCGCGCTCGCCGTGGCCGCGGGATCTCGCGCCGGAGACCAGGCATCGCGGGAATCGCTCGCGAGCGTCTCGCGTACGCCATCGTGGCGAACGCGGGCACGCTGTGGCGCGCGCTGCGCGCGCTCACCGAGCGCATCGCGAACTCGTGGCACGAGACGCGAATCGGTCCCGTGCGCATCATCAACCACGGCATCTGGGCAGCTGCTCGCGAGCGGCGGCGGCATCCTCATCATCGGCACGCTCGTCGGTCCCGGACACTTCGGCGACGCTCGCGCTTTGGCGCGCTCGGCGGCTTGATCGGCGCCGGGCTTTGGGCGCAAACGATCGAAGGCTCCGCGGCGCTCTCGCGGCCGTACGGTTTCTATGGCGGGCTCCTCGGCATCTGCGCGGCCGCGTTCGATCGCGCCGTGGCTCGGAACGCCCATCTGGTTGCTCCTCGGCGCCGTCGTCGGTCGCCGGGCCGTACATCCAGGCCATGGGGCGGATTCGCTGCCTCGTTCAGGGATGCTGTCATGGCAGCGAAACCTCGGAGGCCGTCGGCATCCGTTATCACCACCCGCGCTCGCGCGTCGTGCGACTCGCGCACCTGGACGACGTCCCGCATCCACGCGACGCAGCTCTATTCGATCTTGTGGAACGTCGTGACGCTGGTCGTCGTCGCGCGGCTCTGGAGCTTGCACGTAGCGCTACATCTCATCGGCGGCGTGTATCTGATCTTGAACGGCCTCGGTCGCTTCTGCGAAGAGTCGTATCGCGGCGAGCCGCAGACGCCGATCATCGCGCGCCTTCGCCTCTATCAGTGGGTGGCGCTCCTTCAGGTGATCGTCGGCGCGCTCATCACGGCGCTCGGATCGAGCTTCCCCGCGCCGACGCCGCAGTTCAACCTCGCCGGCGCGATCGCCGCCGCGATTTTCGGCGTGGTCTATTGGTTCGCGCTTGGCGTGGATTTTCCCGACTCGAAGCGTCGCTTGTCGCGGCTCGCGTAGCGATCCACGAGATCCAAAAACGCCTTCTCGCGCCCTGCGTTGCGGAACGCGCGGCGCGGGACGAGCAGAATTTCGTCTCCGTGATGGACCACGCACATGCGCCGATCGACGTCGACGCGCGCGCAATCGGCCCACGCGATCGTGCGAGCGCTCGCGCCCGCGATCACCGTGATGCCGTCGTCCGACGCGTCGATCGTCATCGGCACGCGAAAGCTCGCGCGTCGTCGAAACGCGAGCTTGGGCACGACCACGAGCGTCGCGATGACGAGCGCGACAATCGCCACGGCGAGCGAGACGACGAGAATGGGCGCGTACCTAAAGCTCAGGATGCCGCCCGCGATGCACACGACCGCGGCGAGCGTGACCTCGAGCCTCTTGCGAAACGTCGCGATCATGCGCGCGCGAAACGCGTTCGCGATGTCGCGTTCCTCGTACCGGAACTTGATGAAGACGTCGCCCACGCGAGTGCGCATGCTAGTGTGGATTCGTGAGCGTCTCACGGAAACCGGTCGGGTTCTTACCAGCGGCCGGGCGAGGCGTACGCTTCGGCGCCTCCGGTTATGCGAAGGAGCTTTTTCCTTTGCTGTTCGAGACCACAACGGAAGGCGCCGAGCTCGAGCCGCGACCGATCTGCAAGCTCGCGCTTCAAGCGATCCAAAACGACAGGCGCCGATCGCTGCGTCACCGGTGATCTCGCCGGAGAAGCTCGAGGTCGCGCGCGTCCTCGGCGCGACCGAAAACGGAATGGCTCTCGCGTACGTCGTGCAGCCCGAGCCCGGAGGCATTCCGCACGCGCTCCGATGCGCGAGGCCGTGGCTCGAGGACGACGACGTCGTCTTCGCGATGCCGGACACGATCTTCTTGCCCAGTGACGCTCTCGCGCGCGTTCACGAAGAGCGCGTCGCGTCGGGCGCGGACGTGATGCTCGGCGTTTTTCCGACCGACGAAGCCGAACGCCTCGGCCCCGTCGAGCTCGACGCCGCCGGCGCGATCGTCCGCATCCACGACAAGCCCGCGCGCGCTCCGCAGAAGAACACGTGGGGCGTCGCGAGCTGGTCACGCCGCGCTTCACGGCGTTCTGCTGCGATTGGGACGCGAAGCGCGCGACAGGCTCCGAGGAGCGCGCTCGGTCACGCGTTCGAAGCGGCGCGCGCCGCGGGCCTCGACGTGCGCGCGACGATGTTCGCCTCGGGTCGCTTCCTCGACATCGGTACGCCGCGCGGGCTCCGCGCGGCGCTGTCGGCGCTCGTCACGCACGGTGTCCTCGTTCCCGATCAAGCGACGACCGCACGAGGACAGTGAGTGAGCGGTCGCACGCACCTCTTCGTCGCACCGCAGAGCGCGCCGTTCGGAGAGACCGTGCTCGGCATGCGCGTCGCCGACGATCTCCACGCGCGCGGCGACGCGATCGTCGTGTTCGCTCACGAGTCGCTCGAGATCCTCGTCAAGGGAAGGCCGTTCCGCTTCGTTCCCGTCCCGAGGGGCGCGCGCATCGAGGAATCCATCGCGACGCTCGCCGCGGAAGTGCGTGCAGACTCGCATCGTTCTCCTCGACGCCACGGGCGTGTACATGATGCTCAAGCGAGAGGGCACCGACGCGACGTTCTTGCGAGCGGTGAACCGACGCGTCATCGGGCTCGACGTGTGGAACCTGCGCCGCACGGGGCTCGAATGGGACCTCTGCGGATCGACGTGGCAGCACTCGCGCTACTCGCTCGACGTGAATCGTCGCCTGATCCCCGTACCGTTCGCACCGCCCGACCGGCGCGAAGGGCCTCTACAACGCGCTGCCGAGCCCGACCGAACTGGACGCCGAAGAGCGTGAAGAGATGCGCGCGGACTTCGGCGCGCGCGAAGGCGATCGCATCGTGCTCTTCACGTCCGCGCGCTGGCAAGAGCCGGACAGCCAAGCGCACGAGAGCGGACGCCGCCTCGCGCTCCTCTTTCCGAAGCTCGTCGGCGCGAGCGCCTCGCGGGCTTGGCGCACGCGCGTTCACGTCGTGCACGTCGGGCCCGACGCGCCTTCCGTTCGATGACGCGCTCGGCGATCGCTACACGTGGCTCCCGCAGCGCAGCCCGGCGCGTTTCGCGAAGACGCTCGCCGCCGCCGACTTGCTCCTCAGCTTCAACTTCTCGGCGACGACGATCGCGTCGGCGATCGCGTCGGGGCATTCCCGTCGTGCTCGGCGTGAACTCGCACGCGGGAAGCGCACGGACGAGATCGCGTCGAAACTCCCGAGCCCCCGTCGCCAGCGCTTGCGCGCGTGGCTCGACGAGGCCGCGCCGCTCCCGCGTTTCGCGTGTGGCCGCTCGGTCTCTTCACGATTCCTCGCGCCACTCGCGCGAGACAATCCGTACACGACGGCCATCGAGATGGTCGAGGTGCTCGAAGAGACCGCGTTCGTTTCTCGCGATGGATCGCCTGCTCTTCGACGACGACGGCGCGCGCCGCGCTCCGCGAACGTCAGGCCGCTACCGCGCCGAGGCCGCCGCGCTCCCCAAAGCGGCCGACCTCGTCGAGACGTACTCTGGCCTCATGAAGCGCATCGGTTTTCTCGGCGCGTACTCGATCGACAACGCCGGGCGACCAGCTCCTCGGATACGCCGTGCGGCAAGCGTTTCGCGCGCGCCTTCCCGACGCGGAGCAAGTCGCTCTTCGCGCCCGAGCTCCGCGGCAACATTTGGCATCACGCGTGGGACGGAGAGCGCGGCCTCGGCGCGCCCATCACGCGCATTCCCGCGGACGATTCCGTGCGCTGGGCCAAGGGCTCGACGCGGTCGTCATCGGCGGCGGCGGCATCATCCGTCTCGAGCCCGACTTCAGGCCGTTCTTGCTCGGCGATCGCGAGCCGACTGGAACCGCGACGTCCCCGGCTGCTGGAACGCGATCGGCGCGGAGGCCACGCCGGCGTACCTCGTCGACCACGAGACGACTACGCGCGCGTCGCGCGCTGCTGCGAGGCGCTCGCCTACGTGAGCGTGCGCAACGCGCTGACTGCGCGATTCGTTCGGCGGTGCGGCTTCGCAGGCGACGATCCACGTCGTCCCCGATCCGACGCTGCTCCTCTCGCTCCCACGGGCGACGACTTCGGCGAGCGCACACTGCGCGCCGCGGGCGTCGACACGAGCGCGTTCGTCGTCGGGTCTCTCCGTCGGCACTTCGGTGCGCGATGGTCGCGCATCAGTTCTTCTACAACGAGCTCTTCTCGACGCTGAGCAAGCTCGTCGCCAAACGCAGCATCGAGCTCGTCATCATGCCGTTCGGCGAGATCTACGGAGACTCGGAGCTCCAACGGATGGCGCACGCGGCGATCCCAGGCGCGAAGATCGTGACCGCGCGCCTGACCGCGCTCGAGCGCTGGCGCCTCGTCGGCGCGCTCGATCTCCATTTGTGCACGCGATGGCACGCGATGCTCGCCGCGTTCGCGCAGGACGTTCCGTTCCTCGTGATGGACGAGTACCTCTGCGACGCGACGGCCTCGAGCAAGATCCGCGAGTTCATCGTCCGACACGGAGCTCGAGGAGCTCTACCTCGCGCCATACCTATCGACCAGGCCCGCCGCGAAGCTCGACAACGCGCTCTCGCTCGTCAGCGGCGACTTCTCCTTCGAGGCGCGCCTCTCGGCCATGCAGAGATCGCTTGCGCCGCCACTACGAGATGATGATCGGCGCGCTCGCTATTCACTAGCGTCGGGCGTCGGTGTCGCCCCAGATCTCGTGGATGACGCGATTCACCTTCGGCGTGCCCCTGCATTTCGTCGATGCCGGGACGAATGTTCGCCCACGCCGCCTTGAATCGTTTTCGGAATTGCGGCTGGATCTGCTTTCGCTCGGTCTCGTGCTTTTGCTCGTACATCGTCTCGACCTGCGCGACCCCATCGAGGTGCTTCTGCGCGATACTCTTCCACACGATCGGCCATCGCGTCGCAATCGCCGATGTTGGCGTGCACGATGTTGCCGCGTCCTCGAGCAACACGAGCCCTCTCTCCATCAACGCGGCGACGTCGACGTCGGCTTCCGCGTCCACGATGACGGCGCTTGCACCGCTGTCCACGACCGCCGAAGCGGACGACGGCGTCGCCGTCGCGATCGACGCGTCCGTGGCGGTGGGCTTCGGAGCCTCGTTGCAAGCCGCGACGAGCGCGAGAATGAACGCTGCGCGAGACGTCAGTTTTCCTGCCGCGGCCTGCACGATGTAGGGCGTCGCGATCTCGTGCATCTTCGTCATCGCCATCACGCGGCAATCCCGCGCCTCGCCCTGCGTCACGTATCCGTCCGCCTCGACTCGCATCGCGCAGTCCTTCACGAGGAGGACCACTTTGTCCGTCTCGCCGGGTCCAACGTGGTAGCGCTGCCCCGCCGTGCGAATGAGCTGGAGCCAGTACTGGACGTAGAGATCGTATGTTGCTGCGGGCGCGGGAAATCGCAGCAGCGGCAGCGGGTGATCCGGCTTGGGGACCTCCGGGATGGGCTGCACCTGCTGCTGTTGTGCGTTCGCCGTGGGGATGCCCACCACCATCAGCATCAACGCAACCAGAAGGACGACTCGTTTCATCGGGGCCCCACAGTGTGCAGTTGGTCGGCGGACGGTGTCTGGCCGACCGATGCCACGACGATCATCGTCTTGCCGTTGTCTTTGTTTTTGGTGACCGAGACGACTGCCTGCTCCGCCGACTCCGGTCGGATGAAGATGCGACCGTCGAGACCCATCTTGTCCATTCCGACAGCCGGCGAGGTCGCCGACGACCAACCCTCCGAGAGGAGCTTGCTCGAGTACGCACCGAGAATCGCGTCGGGCTCGTCGCTCGACTCGTACACGCGCGCGGAGTACGGCGTGTTGAGCGCTTCGGCCGTGATCGTGCGCGTCGAGTGCGATCGGGCGCGGGATGTTCGCGAAGTCGGAGCCGACCGAATCCTCTCCCGGCGTGCCCATGATGTTGCGGATGTTGAAGCTTCCCTCCGTCCACATCACTTGAATGTACGTGTTCGAGTCTCTGCGGACCGCGTGGACGTAGCGCACGTCACCGAGGTCGTGGAGATCGCCAGACACGCGGAACGCGTCGAGCGCCGTGAGGAAGTCCTTCGGACCGTTGTCCTTCGTGAAGCACATGACGACACCGTCGTGCGCCGTCTCGTCCTCCTTGCGAACGACACCAAACCGGCTCACGCCGGCTTTCTCCATGTCCTGGCCTTTCACGTCGCCGAGCGACTTCCACTTGAGCGCCTCGAACGCGTGGGAGCTGTTGCAATGATTCTCGAAGCGGTCGAGCACCTTGGAGACCGAGTCGTCGGACTCCGTGGCAGAGAAGTAGACGCTCTGTCCGTTCAACCGGAACTCTTGCGCGCCGTGCAGTAGATCTTGAAGCCCTGCGAGCTTGCGTCCGAGCTCGAGGCTGCGCGTCTCCGTGTCGGCGACCGCGTTTCGGACCGTGAGCGCGCCGAGACCAGCCGTCACCACCGTGCCGTAAACGAGCACGCGCGCGGTGCCGAGAAGCCGTTTCTTGGAAACCTTACCGAGGAGGTAGAGATGGAAGAGCATGCGGCCTCTCTAGAATACCGTGCCGAGGATGTTCGTGAGGTAGTCGAATGGCCCCTTGCGGCGGCGGCGTGTTGCACACGCATTGACCCGTCGTCGTGATTTGCTTCGGCCCGTTTTGGTTGAAGCGGTACGTGGGGCTGTAGTCCCACGTCAGCGTCGAAGTGCCGTGACCCATGAACATCGACGAAGCGGCTTGGGCACCCTGAGAGTTTGGCGCCTGGCTCGTGTACTTGTTCGACGCCGTGCCGCCGTTTTGATCCTGCGGGTCCGTGACCGAGGTGCCCTGCGAGCCTTGCGATGCAGCCGAGCCAGCCTTGATGCCCGGTGGCAAGTCGTTCGTGATGGGTTTGAACTCGTTGTTGGTGCAGTGGTTCGATGCGTACGACATCGTCGCGTAACGCGACAGCATGCAACTGCGGTATTTCGTTTCGTACACGCCCATCAAGTTGATGGTCATCATCATCATCATGGCGAAGATGGGCGCCAGAATCCCCGCCTCGACCATCGCGACACCACGTTGCCTTCGTCGTCTTGAGTGTTTGGTCATGGGGCGCCTCAATGGATGTAGTCCGGAATTGCGGATGCTGGGTTGAACGCACTACCCAAGGCGTTGCCTGCGTAGCCCTTCAGCGCGGTGTAGCCCGCGTTGGCGGCCAGCGTGGCTCCCTTGCCTACGAGCGGATTCGAGAACGCCGAGCCCATCGCACCCGAGATGACCTTCTTCACCTCGCCGTCGAACGTCGAACCGAGCGAACCGTTCCACACATAACCGAACAGGTCTTGACCCCACGACAACCCGCGCACGCGACGCAGGCGAGCGCGCCAAGCGATGTTGTAGGACGCGTTGTTGTTCTTGTTGCAGGCGTCCGTCGACCACTTGTCGTTGCAATCGAAATAGAATTCCGCTTGCGAGAGATAGAGGCTGAAGAGCGACTCGGAGTTTTGCGGGATGATGGTGTTCCAAGTCCCGCTCCCGTTCGAGTCCATGCCCGCGACGCCAACGAGCTTCTCGGATTGCTCGACGCGATTGCCGCCCCAAACCGCGCCCCACACTTGCATCCAGTCGTTGCCGTTCGATGCGTATTGGACGACGAGGTGCGGACCACCCGCGAACGACGGGTCTTCCCAGAAGTTCTGGTTCTTGTACTGCATCTCGTAGACTTTGTTGCAGGTGTCCGGACCACCGCACGAGCCGCTGTTGCCGTGTCCCCAGTTGTCGTGAGGGCACTTTTCCTTGTTCTTCCAGCCACCGGTTTGGATCGCCGTGATTGGAATCAGGATGCTCGCAACGGTGTCGTCGGCACCGTGGAAGAGGCCCGTCGAGTCGTGTTTGCAATACGCGTTGGTGACCGCACTTCCGATCGCCTTCGTCACCCAACCCGTGAGCGTTCCGACGATGGTCCCGAGCATGCCGCCGCCGAGCATGCTGCTGACTGCGTTCTTCGCTGCAGTGGACACCTTGGCGCTGGCGTAATCGCAAATCGCCGTAAAGCCATTGTCCGGAATCTCGACGGGAAGACCTTCACGCTTGTCGCCACCGTTGTACTGCGCGCACGACTGCGGATCGTGAGCATCACAGTTGAGCGGGGTCGAGCATTTCGGGTCCGCGCACGACGCATACTTCTTCGCGGGCATCAACGTGCCTGGTTGGCCTGGTGATGTGGTGGCGGGTATCAGCGTGGCACTGATGGGTAGACCCCATCTGTCTTTGCCCCAATCCTTGTATTGTGTTGCCGTGTAAGCGCCGACGAGCTCGCCCGCCCACGGAAATGCGTACGAGACGAAGTCCTCGAAGGTGGAGAGCACGGGCATGGTGTCGACCATGATCGTCTCGAGGCCACCGAGGAGCCAACCCACGCTGGGCGCGCCAGGTGCTCCGTTGGTTCTTCCGTCGTGGAGCTCTCCCACGATCTTCGCTGCGTCGCACCAGTAATTCGCGACGGGCTCGAGCCACTCGAGGTACGGGACCTGCGAGAGAAGCGTCATGTCCGCTTTGCGCACGCCGCACGACGTGGGCATGCACTTCGCGTTGTCCACGTCGCTTCCGAGGACGACGTGCATGAAGTCGAGGATGTTGTAGACGAACGACATCAGCAGATAGACGGCCGTCAGAATCAACATGAGGATGTTGATGAACGAGATGAGGTTCATTCCCTGCGCTTGAATCGCAGCGGACGAATAGCTCATCGAGTCTGCGGCTTCTTGCGATCGATCGCGCCAGATCATCGCGTCGCCGAGGCCGACGAGCATCCACATCCATCCAATCATCACGCACGCAAAGAAAATCCCGACGACCATGATGGCGCCGCGATTGTCTTTGACCTTGTCGAGCGGACTTGAGTTGGCGATCACGTTTGCCGACATGGAACGCTCCTAGAGTTTGTACCGTGCGCCCTGATGCGGGAACTGCGCGTGGACCGTGAAGTTCTTCGTCCCGGATGAGCACACGATGCGCTTCGCCACCGGAATCTGGCACGTGTATTGCGCGTCCATCGTGACGGTGTCCGTTCCACCGTTCTCGACGCCGTCATGATCGCACGTGGGCGGCGTATGCGTGATTTCGCCGCTGCTACCCTCGAACGGCTGCATCGCGACTTGCGCGGCTCGCTGGACGTCCGTGTCGGGACCATCGAGGGGTGTTGGAGCGTCGTGTCCGGGGTCTGGATCGATGATGACCGCACATGCGCGAGCGCTCACCTGCGCGGCATGGAGAACCGCGAGGCGAGCGATGGAGTAACGAGACAGCTGACAGAGGCACAAGAAGATGGTGCATATCGGCATGAAGGCGATGGCGAACTCAGCGAGGACCGCTCCCCTTCGCGCTCGCACTATCCCTTCTCTCTTACCCATCAGGTTCTCCAATGCAGGTAGGCAGTTATCGACGTCCCGATGAAAATGGCCGGCCCGAAACGAAACCATGTCAAGAGCGCTGGCTCCACCTGCCGCCTCTTCTTTTTAGGTAGCAGGGGATTCACTGCAAGCAATGCTGTGTTCTTGAGCGTCCGAAACAGCTTTCCCTCGTAGGCCAAAAACGCGGGAGCGATTAGTCCGGCTGCGAAGAAGGAATACATTTCCGCTTCGAGGCCGAGGCGTGGTTGCAACACAGCGCCAGTCGCAGCAAGCAGCTTCAGGTCACCGCCACCGATGGCGTCCTGTCGATAAAGAATCGCAGGAACGACCGAACACAGGATGGCGCCTAGGATGGAACTCCCACCTTCGAACAACGCATCGTGCCCTGTCATGTGTCTCGTCACCGCGAATACGAGGTGCGCGACGGGAGCGATGAGCAGGGCACCCAACGAAAGCCAGTTCGGGATCTCTCCAGTCCGAAGGTCCGAGGCAGCAGCGATCGCACTGATGATCGCTGCCGCCACGAGGAAGTAGATCATGCTTCCTCTTCTACCACCGTAGGAGAGAGTTCCGTCAGGCGATCAACTCAGGTGAATTGCTGCACCGCGGAGTCACCGGCGCCCGACACGCTGCTACCGACCTTCTTGTAGACGATCGCCGCGATGACGAGGATCAAGAAGAGGAGGATGGCGTACTCGACCATCGTCGCGCCTTTTTTGTCGGCAATGAGCTTCGAGAACTTGTTGGACTTGACGAGCTTGTTCATATCGATTCTCTCCTGTGTGTTTTCACGGACTTGAACTGAGGATCGCCGAGCGCGTCGTCAGATACATTTGATACATCTGCCGACCACCAGCGAGGAGGACGCCCGCTACGGGCACCATCACGAAAACCAAAAGGAACGCGTATTCGACTTGAACCGCACCACGGGTGCGACGTCGTCGTTGGGTGGCGTCCTTCATTCCGTCCTCCGTTCTCTCTCTATCCATCCTTCGTGCCATCGAACGATCCAGTCGCGTGATCGCTATGTGATGGAAATTTGGATGGTGTCGTCGAGTTACAGCTTCACAGACTGGATCCACGATACCCCAGGCTGGATCCGCGAAGATCCGGAGAGCACTGGAGAGCGTGTAGGATAGTTCATGATTTCAGCGACTTGGGCTCGTATCGCGTTTCGGCGATACCAGCGCCATCAGCTCACGATACCCAGATACGGGCAGAGAGCAAGCGTGGTTGTGGCAAACAAACGCGCACCCTTCCGTGCCTTCTTTGTGCACGACGGCGCGGTGCGGAATGAAGGCGCGGTAGGTCGCGTCGAAAAGCTCTTTGGGGTTTCCGCTGAGCGTCACTTCGGTGCTCGTCCGCGCGACGCGGTCGGCGAGGAGCGCGATCGACGAGAGACCGAACGGGTTCGCGACAGCCGACGCGGCGAGCGATTCGAGCTGCTTCGGTTCTTCGCCAAGTCGGATGAAGAGCTCGAGTGCTTTGGATGACGCGCTCGGGATCGCGTGGTCGTAGATGTCTTGCGTTCGCGCGATGAGAGGCTCCCCATCGTCTGACGTGAGAAAGAGCTCGCCGTCTTCGCCGGTGAAGTGCTTGCGGATCGTCTCGGCGAACGCGCGCGCGCGATCGAGGAACGCCCTCTTGCCCGTGGCCTCGTAGAGATCGATCGCGGCGCACGCGACGTACGCTTGGTCGTCGAGGAACCCTGGGCCTTTTGGGACGCCGTCTTTGACGTGGCGAAGGACGCGATCGTCTTTCACGAGCTTCTCCATCACGAACGCGAACGCGCGCTCGGCGAGCTCGAGCCACGTGGGCTCGGAAAGCGCGCATGCGGCGTCGGCGAGCGCGCCGATGAGGAGGCCGTTCCACGACGCGAGGATCTTTTCGTCGCGAAACGGTTTGATGCGTTTTTCGCGGTGCGCGAGGAGCTTCGTGCGCGCGACTTCGAGGCGCCGCGTGACTTCGCTCGGTGCGAGCGATTTCGCGAGCGCGATGTCTTGGATGGATTTGGCGATGTGGAGAACGCTCGACGAGGAGTCTTCGAAGTTGCCCTCGTCCGTCACACCGAAGCGCGCGCACGCGAGGTCCGCGTCGTCGCCGCACGCGTCGCGAACTTCGTCTTTCGTCCACACGAAGAACTTTCCCTCGTGACCTTCGCTGTCGGCGTCTTGCGTCGCGTAGAACGCGCCGCCCGGATCGAGCATTTCGCGCTCGAGCCACCCGACGATTTCACGCGCGGAGGTCGCGTAGCGCTCGTCGCCGAACGCGCGCCAACCGTCGACGTAGAGCCGCAGAAGGAGCGCGTTGTCGTAGAGCATTTTCTCGAAGTGCGGCACGAGCCAGCGTTCGTCGGTGGAGTAGCGATGAAAGCCGCCGCCGAGCTGATCGTAGATGCCGCCGCCGCGCATGCCATCGAGCGCTTTGCGAACGCGCGCGAGCGCGCGCGCGTCGCCGTTGAGCGTCCCGTGCGCGAGGAGGACGTCGAGGCTCATCGTGCTCGGGAATTTCGGGCGCGATCCGAAGCCGCCATTCACATCGTCGAAGCGCATCGAGAGGCGTTCGGCGGCTTTCGCGAGGAGCGCCGTCGAGAGCTCGCCGGTTTTCGTTTCGGGTTGTGAGACCTGTGCGATGGCGTCGGCGAGCTCGCGCGCTTGGAGATCGATCTCGTCTCGCTTGGTGCGGTATGCGTCGGCGACGGCGAGAAGGATGCGCGGGAACGCGGGCATGCCGTGGCGATCGGTCGGCGGAAAATACGTGCCCGCGAAAAATGGTCTTTGATCGGGCGTGAGAAACACGGTGAGAGGCCAGCCGCCGCTGCGACCGAGGAGCTGCGCGGTGAGTTGGTAAATCTGATCGATGTCGGGGCGCTCTTCGCGATCGACTTTGATGCAGACGAAATGCTCGTTCATCACTTTGGCGATCGCTTCGTCCTCGAAGCTCTCGTGCTCCATGACGTGGCACCAGTGGCACGCCGAATAACCCACGCTGAGGAGGATCGGTTTGTCTTCGCTCTTGCTCTTCGCGAGCGCTTCGCTGCTCCAGGGGAACCAATCGACGGGGTTTTTCGCGTGCTGCTGGAGGTACGGGGACGCTTCGTTCGCGAGGCGATTCGGCATCTTCGGTTTATAGTGCGGATGGTGAGCGAGGACTCGACCGAAGATCCGGTGCGCGCGACGCGCCGAACGTTGCTCGATGGCGTCGGCGCGGAAGTGGTCGCGAGCTTTCCGGGGATCACGCGGCTCGGTGGGCAGATCATCGCGGCGCTTTATCTCGCCGACGAGCCGCAATCGATGGACGCGCTGAGCGACATGCTCGGGCGATCGAAGAGCAACATCTTCTCGAACCTGCGCGCGCTCGAAGCGGCGGGCATCGTCGAGAAGAAGCGCTTGCCCGGCGCGCGCCACGACCTCTTCGCGCTCCGCGGACCTTACCCGGACGTGATCATCGGCGCGTACCTCGCGAAGCTCCGCCGGGTGATCGTCGACAAACAGGATCTCTCGCGACGCGCGATGACGATGCTCGGCAACGCGCGCGGCGCGGAGGCTGAGGCGCTGCGCAAGCGCATCGACTCGCTCGGAAAAAAATACGAGCGCTTCGGCATCGTCTTCGAGGAGCTCATGCCGAAGACCGATGGACCCATCGATCTCGAGTCGCTCCTCACGCAGGTCCCCGTCAAGTTGCTGCGCGCGATCGGCGCGCTCACGCGGCGCGCACTTACGCCGCGGTGATTTCGACGCGCAGGAGCTTGCGACCCATGAAGAGGTAATCGCCGTGGGCGAGCTCGCGCTCGTCCTTGATGCGCAAGTACGTGCCGTTGCGGCTGTTGAGATCGGTGAGCGTGAGCTTCCCGCCCGACTCTTCGATCTTGCAGTGCGACGCGCTCATGTAGAGGTCGTTCGGGAAATTCAGATCGCCGCCCTCGCGTCCGATTTGGAGCGAGCTCGTGCGCGCGCAGCACCGACATGCCACGACCGCCGCCTTGGAGGATCTGCGTGATGCGGAAGAGGAACTGGTGCTTCGGCGACGTGTAGAAATACGTTCCGTCCGACGATGGGCCGTCGCCGATCTTCGGCGATGCGTCGACCTCGAAGAGCTGCTCGCCCGCGAGAAACTCGTCCTTCGGCTCGATGTCGACCGAGCCGCGCACGCGCAAGAAGACGCCATTCAGCGAGCCTTCGTCGCGGACGACGAGCTTGTTGTTTCGGTAAAAGAGATTCGCGTGCTTCGGCGAGACGAACGGATCGTCCGGGAACACGAGCTGGCCGTTGCGACCGACGACGTGCTGCTCGGCGTTGAGTTGGTAGCTGAGTCCCTCGACGCCTTCGCCGCGGATCAAGATCAGCTTCGCCTTGCCGGGGATCTGCAGCTGGCCGAAGAACTGCGTGCGCGCGTTCAAGATCTCCGGCGGCACTGCGGCGCCGCATCGACCGCAGAATTTGTGCCCCATCGGCACTTGCGTCGAGCATGAACGGCAGAGGAAGTTCTTCGCTTGTTCCATCAGCTCCTCCAGCGACAGGTCACCGCCGACGACGCGGGTCCCGCCTCCGGTGGGCGACGATAGCGGACTCGTGGGCGCGGGTGCAATCGGTGCTCGCGGGTGGAGCGGTTCGTCGAACATCCGCGCGAGCGGCGGGTTCGAGCCGATGGCATCGCGCGGTTGCGTGACCCGCTCCGAGCGGGGTTTTTCGGGTTTGTCCTTGAAGAGCGCGAGGTCGTTGCCGCACGCCGGACACGCGAGCGTGCGCATCGGGCTGTACGCGTCGCAGCGGCCGCACACCACGCCGATTTCCGTGCTCACGCGCCGGAGATTACCACAGCACGGTCAGGCGTTTTCTCGCGTCGCTCCAGCCGTTCGTTCCCCACAGGCGAAACGCGATGTGCTGGCACGTGCCGGGCGCGATCATGCCGTAGTCGCGCGAGTCGAGGTGGAGGATGCGGTTGTCGCTGACGAGGTAGATCTTGCCCGGCTCGACCTGTGCGGTCGAGTCGCGCGCGACGCCCGACGCGCTCGCGAAACGAAGGACTGGGTGAGTCGCACCGGCGAACTCCTCGAGGCTGCAGTTGAAGTCCTCGTCGTCTTGCGTGCCGGGATTCTTGAGGCGAACGATGGGCGGATCGCACGCGGATGACGCCGTTGGGACCTTCGCGTTGACGTACATGATGCCCTTCGAGAACGCGACTGTGTCGCCCGTGCGACCGATCACGCGCCCCACGACGAAGCGGCCTGGCGCGTCGGGATCGGTGCAGCGTACGAGCGCACCGTCCGATGAGCTCGAGCCGCGCGAGACGAGCACCAAATCGCCGGGGCCGATCGTCGGCTCGATCGACACCGCGAATTGCGCATCGTCACCCGGCACGGTCCACGGCTCGAAGAACGCGAGCACGATCCCGGCGATGACGCCGCACACGACCGCAACCCAGATCAGGACTCGAACCACTTTGCGCCACATTGCGTGCGCCTTCGATCATAGCCGACTCACGCGGCGGGGAGCTCGATCGAGACCTCGGCTCCGATGATTTTCCCCGCGCGCTCGACGTTGCGAATGGTCGCGCTGCCGCCGTGCGCTTCGATCACGCGGCGCACGATCGCGAGGCCGAGGCCCGTCGATGCATGCCCGTTGCGGCTTCTCGCGGGATCGCCGCGCACGAACGGGTCGAATGCTTTTTCGATCATCTCGGGCGCGAGACCCGGACCGTGATCGAGCACGGCGACGATGGCGCGATCGCCTCGTGGCTTCACGGTGACGCGGATTTCGCCGGGGCCTGCGTGGTTGCGCGCGTTGTCGACGACGTTGGCGACGGCGCGACCGAAGAGCGCGGGATCGACGGTTGCGACGATTTTTTCGTCGCCCGTGACGACGACGTTCGCCGACTCCGACTCCGCGAATTGCTTCTTCAAGAACGGAACGAGCGGCGTGGGCTCTTTGTGCAAATCGGACAAGCCGGCGCGCGTGATCGAGAGGAGGTCGCCGAGGATGGTGTCGACCTCGCTCATCGAGCGTTCGACGCGCTCGATCGCGGGAGCGTTCGCGCCTTGATCGCGTGCGAGCTCGAGGGCGACGCGCGCGCGGCCGAGCGGCGAACGGAGCTCGTGGCTCACGGCCGCGAGGAGCTCGCGCTGATCGCGCACCATGCGCTCGACGCGCGCGGCCATCGCGTCGAACGCGCGCGCGACCTCGCGGACCTCCGGGCTCGCGCGTGGGACGTCGCCGGCGCGCGCGCTGAGATCTCCATCGCCGAATCGGTGTGCGGCGTGCGCGACGCTCTCGAGCGGACGTACGACGAGCTTCGAAACCGAGCGCGCGGCGACCGCGAGCACGATGAGCGCGACGCCCAAGAACACGACTTGCCGCAGTCTCCTGCCGGGAGGCGCTTCTGCCGGAAATTGAATCGCGCCGACGACGTGGCCGTCGCGGACGATGGGGACGTATGCGACGTCGCTGTCGAAGTAGACCGTCTTGTGCGTCGCGACGCCGGGTGGAAGCGCGCTCACGTCGCGGCGGAGCTTGATGTCGACGCCGAGCTCGGTGTGTGCGCGTTCGATCGATGCGTCGACGGCGGCCGGATCGTCCCATCGATCCGCGACTTGCGCGCCCAGCGCGCGCGACATCGTGCGGAGCGGTCCCGAGTCGAGCTCGGAGCGAAGGAGCATCCACGCGACGGTGCTCGCGCCCATCCCCGCGACGATGGCCGCGATGAGCCACGCGAAGAGCCGCGTGCGGAGCCCGAGCTTGTTCATGGCTTCACGAAGGTCTCACGAGAACGTAGCCGACGCCGCGCACGGTGCGTATGCGCTTGGGATCGCGCGCGTCGTCTTGGAGCTTGCTGCGGAGGTGACTGATGTGGACGTCGAGCGAGCGATCGACGCTCGGATCGTACTCGCCGAAGTCGAGCGCGGAGGCGAGCTCGCTGCGGCGGACGATGCGGCCCGCGCGACGCGCGAGCTCGACGAGCAAACGAAACTCGAACGACGTGAGCGCGAGATCGTTCACCGCGCCGAGCGAGACCTTCTGCGCGGGGACGTCGATGACGAGGTCGCCGACGACGATGCGCGATGCGACCTCCATGCTCTTCGTCCGGCGGAGCACCGCGCGGAGACGCGAAAGGAGCTCGCGCGGATTGAACGGTTTCGGAACATAATCGTCGGCTCCGAGGTCCAAACCCACGATGCGATCGTCGTCGTTGCCGCGCGCAGTCAGCATGATGATGGGCACGTCGCTCGTCTCGCGGATGCGCCGGCACACGGCGAAACCGTCTTCGCCGGGGAGCATCACGTCGAGCAGAACGGCGTCGAAGGCGCCGTCCGCGAGCTTTGCGATGCCGCCGTCGCCGTCCGCGGCCACGTCGAGCGTGACTTCGTGTCCGCCAAAGTACTCGCGGAGCAAATCCGCGAGCTCGGTGTCGTCATCGACCAACAGGATGCGCATGGGCTTGAGTGCTTTCGTGCAGGATGTACCTTTCCAGCCTGGGACGGGAGGCCTCGCGTGAAAAGTAATGTAAAGGTCGCTGATGTCACCCGTTTGCGCGTGACGGCGCTGGCGGTGCTCGGGCTCGCGGCGTGCAAATCGTCGCCGGATTCCGATGGGCTCGTCGTTGTTCCGATGGCAGAGACGGCGGGCTCGACCACCGAGGACATCGCGGATGCCGCGCCCGAAGCAGCTCCGCATCGCATCGCGATCGAGCCCCACGCGCCGGCAAACCAAGGCTCGTGCACGCGCGACGTGAATTGCGTGGCGCAGCTCACGTCGCCTCCGCCGTATCCGTACGGGCATCCTTACGAGAAGTGCGATCCCGCGCCGCTCGGCGAGACCGGTCACTTCAGCCCGATGGAGACGAACCAGAAGCGGCACGACGATCCGAACCTGTGTTGCTACGTGAGCTTCAGCGGGTGCTCGCGCCGCGTGAACACGCGGCGTGGTGGTGGAGGTCGCGTGATGATCGGCAGGCCGCTGCGCGACGCCGGCGGCGCGGAGATCACGGCGCGCGCGGAGGAGACGAGCGCGTGGGCACGTGCTGCTGCGCGCGCCGAGCGCGACGAGACGCGCGCAGATTTTTGGGCGAAAGGCGCGACGCTCGAGCACGCGTCCGTCGCGGAGTTCGCGCGCATCTCGCTCGCGCTCCTCGCGCTCGGCGCACCGGCGGAGCTCGTCCGAGACGTGCATCGCGCGGCGCTCGACGAGATCGATCACGCGCGGACGTGCTTCTCGATGGCGTCGCGCTTCGCGGGGCGCGACATTGGACCGGGCCCACTCGACGTGTCACGCGCGAGCATGGACGCGTCGGTCGCATCGCTCGTGCGAGACGCGCTGCGCGATGGATGTCTCGGCGAGTCCTGCGCCGCGCTCGAGCTCCGCGCGATGGCGCGTGACGAGAGCGACGCGGAGATCTCCGCCGCGCTCGACGCGATGGCCGCGGACGAAGAGCGTCACGCGGCGCTCGCGTGGCGCATCGTCGACTTCGCGATGACGCGCGACGAGGACGCGACGCGCGACGCGATCGCGCGTTTCCTCTCCGAGCTCGATGACGACCATCTGCTCCGCGGCTTCGCCGCGATGGATCTGGTGGCGCGCGAGGTCCTTCGGCCTTGCGCGCTCGCGCTCATGTCACGCGGCCCGCGGCGATCGCCGCGCGAAGGTGATTGCGCGCGCGAAGCGTGAGCGGCCCATCGGGGTGGACGCGAAGCCACTCTTCGAACGCGCGCGCCGATTGTTCGAACTTCGCGGCGCGATAAAGCGCGACGCCGCGCGCGTACGCCGCCGGATACGTCGGATCGATCTGCGCGAGCCGCTCGATCTTCTCGAGCCGCCACGTCTCCGACGCGATGCGCTCTCCCGCGCCGAGCGCGTCGCAGTCGGCCTGCGTGTGTGCGTTCTTGCGCGCCGCCGCGAACGTCTCGCGCGCGGACTCGGTCGCGTGCGGGTGCAGAATGTAAAACGTGTAGAGTGCACGCGATTCGTCGAGCGTCGGTTTGAATGCGGGATCGTCATCGAGGCGGACGACGCTGTTCCACTTCAGCTTGAACGCGACGCGCAGCTCGTGGTCCGCGAGCGCGAGCCAGCGATCTTTGGCGTAGCCGGCCATCGTCATCCGGCGAATGAACCCGCCGCCCTCGGCCTCGAGCTCGCTCGACGATTGTCCCGTCTTGCGCCACGCGGCCACCTCCTCGAGAAAACGAGAGAGCTGCGCGGCGCGCAAATCGAGGAGCGCCTCCGCGCCGTGCGCGCGCGCGAGGTTGCGCGCTTCGTCGACGTGCTGGCGGAGCTCGGGCCACGGGGCGTTCGGCGGATTCTTCGCTTCGGTCGCGTTGAACTGACGAATCGCTTCGCCGAGCGCGCGCACGTCCGCGTCGAGCGGCGCTTGTTTGGCGTTCGCGGCGCGCGCATCGTCGGCGCGCTCGGTCTCCGCGAGCTTGTGCAGGTCGAGGTCAGGGAGCGGAACGTCGTCCGGCGGTACCTCGCGCGGGAAGAGAAGCGCGGCGAGCAGCACACCGACGAGAACGGGAATCAGCGCGAGGAGACGCCCGTCGTTTTTCGTCGACCCAAAAGTCGCCATGCGACCATCATCGCTTCTTTGTGGGCCCATTGCGAAGGGGTCTCGTTCCGTGTACGGATTGCGTCGTGGAGCTCAGACGACATCATCGCGTGCCGTTCACCGAGGCCGTCGTGTTCAGCAAAAAGGGAAGCGACGCGCGCTCGCAAGGACACAGCACCGACATTTCGCTCGGCGGCATGTTCATCGAGACGCAGTCGCCCGAGGCGTTCGGCACCGACGTCGTCGTCCACGTTCACGTGCCGGGCGAACCGTCCGCGTACGCGCTTCCCGCGATCGTGCGCTGGGTCGCGCCGGACGGCATGGGCGTCCAATTCGGCAACCTCGGCGCGCGCGAAACGTTCACGATCACCGAGCTCGTCGCGTCGTACGAGAAGGAAGATTGACTCCTGTCGCGACCAGGCTTGGTCGCGACATGTGACTGACTTTAGCGGGTGATGGTGACGGGCACGTCGACGTTTCCGGTCGACGACGTCAGCTTCGTGCGCTTGTAGATGACGATGGCCGCGCAGTCGCGCGCCTCGGGGACGAGCGGTGGGGAGAAGCGTGCATTCTGCACGGAACCGTCGTCGCCGACTTGCAGCGTGAGCGTCGTCGCGAAGGTCGTGTGCGGAGCGACTGCATCTTTGCCGCACGCGGCGATCGCCGAAGCGAGCTCGTCGGGCGTGGAGAAAGGCGTAGGCGCGGGCGTGACGACGGTCGTCGTCGGCGTGGTCGGCTTCACGACTTGCTGCGCTTGCGGATGCACGTCGCGCGGCGAGTCGATCACCGTCACGGCCGGCGGAGCGAGCGCGCCCAAAACTTCACGAGACGCGTTCCTCGGATCGGTCTCCGCCGTTTGCGGCGTCACGTTCTCGGCGATGCGAACCGCGCTCGCCTCGTGATCCACACGAAGCGACGCGAGATCGCGCGCGTCGAGCTCGACGTGCGCCGGAGCCGTCACGAGCGTGCCGATGGTCGAGCCGCGACGCGGCGGCGCACCAATCGACACGACGCCTTCGGTCAGATCGACGATCACTTTGTCGCCGTCGCGCGCGACGCGAAGATGCGTTCCGTGAACGGCGACGCGAACCACGTCGCCCGACGACGACGTCACGTCGATCGCGAATGCTTCGCCCGACGGAACCGGCGTGACCTGCGCTTCGGCGACGCCCTTCTCGAGCGAGAGCACGAGCGGCGAGCGCGCGTGCTCGACTTGAAGCACGGAGCCCGGCTGCGAGGACCAACGCACGGCGGTCTCGCCGGCGGCGTTCTTCGACTCGTAGTACGCGACGTGATCGACGACTTCGATGCGACCTTCGTGCGCGTTCGCCACGGCCGTCGCTTGTTCGCTCGTGGTGCCGTCGTGCGTCGGATGAACGAACACGAGCGCCGCTGCAGCAGCCGCGAGCGAGAGCGCTGCGCCAATCCACACGACGCGACCACCGCGCTCGTGCTCGGTGCGTTCTTCGGCGACGGGACGCGGCTCCTGCTCGATGCGCGCGAAGAGCTTCTCGTCGATCGATTTCCAATCGGGCTCGGGCGTCTTCTCGCGCTTGGTGTCGCGAATGAGATTGTCGAGCTTCACGGGTCACCGCCGTCGTCGTTGTTTCGCGAAAACGTTCCGCGGACCGCTGCGAGCGCGGGCTCGTTCGCCATGAGCTCTTCGAGCTCGCGGCGCGCGTAGAAGAGGCGCGTGCGAACCGTGAGCACCGGAGCGCCGACGATCGTGGCGATCTCTTGCGGCGAGATGCCTTCGATCTCGTGGAGGATGAAGACCGTCCGTTTCTTCTCCGCGAGCTTCTCGAGGAGAGCCGCGAACGCGCGGACGCGTGCGCGGCGGTCGGCGTCTTCATCGGGCAGGACGCTCGCGTCGTCGGGCGTGTGCTCGGGCGGGAGCTCCTCGGTGTACGTCGGGCGCGAGCGCGCCGCGCGACGATGCATGAGGACGACGTTGACCGCGACGCGGTGAACCCAGGTGCTGAACTTCGACTGCCCGCGGAAATCCTTGAGGCTCCGGAAAACCTGGACGAACACCTCTTGGACGACGTCGTCGACGTCCGCGGAGCCATTCAGCATGCGGTACACGAGGCGCGCGACGTCGCTGCGATGGCGCTGGTAGAGCGCGCGAAACGCGGCGGTATCGCCCTTGGCTGCGCGGGCGAGAAGGTCACCCTCCTCGGTCCCCTTCATCGGCATCGAGCGTTGCGGGATTTGGGCGAACGGGATGGCGGGCGCGGCACTCACTGTACCGTTCTGGTGCCGGTCGTCGTCCGTTCGTTCAGCCACGCATCAAAATAGCGCGCGAAGGTCGGTTTTGTCGGTCTTTTTTTGCTCGAGGAGGCTGTTGACCGCCCGGAGAATGCGGCTCTTCGTTGGGCCGCTGATGGTCTTGCCGTGGAGGGCCGCTTGCATCGCCCGGCTGGTGACGGCGCGGCCGCTGCGGGGCTTTCGCTCCTCTTTCGGGCCGGCTTCGCCTTCGCCGCCCTTCGCGCGCCGGCGGTTCAGCTTGATTTGGTGATCCTCGGGTCGGAGCGTCTCGAGCTTGTGCGACGTCGTGATGACGCGGCGCCAGTCGATTTTCTTGTCGCTGAGGAACGTCGCGAGCTTGCTCTTCGGCGCTTCCTTGGCGGGAGCGGCGGCGGCTTTCTTCGCGGCGGGCTTCTTCTCGGTCTTCTTTTCGGCGGCCATGGGGCGCGGACCCTACTCCCAAAACGACTTGTCCGTCCACACCGAGACGACGAACCAGAAGATGCCGCCCGTGTCGATCGCATAGGCCACGAGCCCGAGCGCAGCGATCGCGGCCGAGCCGAACGCGAGGGCGCCACCCACGATGACGAGCAGCGTTCCAATCAAGGGTGCGCCCGAGACGTGATGCTCGCGCTTGGGTCGGATGGAAAGCCACGCGTTCATCCCCGAGACGAGCAATCCCAAAACCGTGAAGACGAAACCCGCGCGCGGCCACGAAGGCGCGACGGGCGCGATGATGGACGCCACGAGCAGAACGACGGGCAGAAGGACGATGGCGATCGCGATGCGGCGGCGCATCTCGTGACGATAGCGTGGCCCGAGGGCCGGGCCACGGCCGATTCGGCCACGCGCGCCTGCGCGAATCGTCGGGAGATTCGCGCGGCATGCGACGTGCGAACGGCGCGCGTGTGGACCTCGTTTTGGTTTTTGCGTGCGCGCTTCTCGTCGGCAGCGCGGCGGTGAGCGCGTTCGCACCTGCGGCGGCGCTTGCGATCGCCGTCGTCGCGCTCTTTCGCGCGCGTGTGGGTCGCACGGTGATCGTCGTCGTTGCGTTCGCGATCGGATTCGGCCGCGCGCAGCACGCGGTGGACGCGTTCGAGAGCGAGCGCGTGCGCGCGGCGCCCGACGTGAACGGCGCTCCGCGCTTCGAGGCCGCGGGAAAGGTGGTCACGTCGCCGGTCGTGCTTCATGGTGTCGCGCGGTTCGACGTGGAGCTGCGCGACGTCGGCCGAACGACTTTGTACGGCGGGCCGGTCGACACGGCGCGCGGCGATGAAGTGCGCGGCGTCGTGCAAATCGGCGCGCCGGATCGATTCGTCAATCCCGAGATCGGAGATGCGCGCATCCGCGAAACGCGACGCGCGACGCTGCGCACGGGGAGCGCGATCGATGTCGTCGTGTCGCGCCGCGCGTGGGGCGTGCGCGCGTGGATCGATCACGCGCGCGCCAGAGTGAGGCGACGCATCGAAGCGACGTTTCCCGACTCGACTGCGCCGCTCGCGCGCGCGCTCGTGCTCGGCGAGACGGATCTCGACGCGAAAGACGACGACGCATTTCGCGCAAGCGGGCTCGCGCATTTGCTCGCCGTGTCGGGGATGCATCTCGTGCTCGTCGTGGTGGGTGCGGTCGCGGCGCTGCGCGGCGTGCTCGTTCGCGTTCTTCCGCTCTCGGAGCGCATGGATGTCGGGCGCATCGCCGCGGTTTTTGGAATTCCGTTTTGTTGGATCTACGCGGATTTCGCCGGGGCAAGCGGCTCGGCGATTCGCGCGTCTTGGATGCTCACGGCGGCGCTGTGCGCGCGTGCGCTTTGCGCGCGGACGACCGCATCGCGCACGCTCGGGCTCTCCATCCTCGGCGCGATCGCATTCGACCCGCTCGCGCTCTTCGATGTGTCGTTCGCGCTCTCCGCGGGGGCGACGGCGGGGCTCGTCGTGTTCTCGAGACCCATCGGCGAAGCGCTCACGGCTCGCGCACCGAAGCTCGTCCACGCGCCGCTCAAGCAGCTCGCGGTCACGATCGCCGCGACCATCCCGTGCGCGCCGATCCTGGCGACGTTCGCGCCGTCGCTCCCGCTCGGTTCGACCGCTGCGAACCTGCTCGCCGTTCCGCTCGGCGAGAGCGCGGCTCTTCCTCTTTGTCTTCTTCACGCGCTGCTCTCGCCGATTCCATCGGCCGAGCGTGGATGCGCGCTTGCTGCGTCGGGTGCGCTCCTCGGCGTGCGCGGCGTGGCGCGCGGTTTCGGCAACGTCGCTTGGCTTCAGCTCGGCGTGCCTTCACCTTCCGCGTGGCAGATCGCGGCGCTCGCGTTCGCGTTCGGGGCGATCGTGTGGGCGCCGCGCGCTCGGTGGACGATCGCGACGGGCGCGCTCGCGCTCGTCGTGCTCTTCGACGTGCCGGTGCGATGGAGCGGCGCGCCGCGCGGCGTGCTCCGCGCGACGTTCCTCGACGTGGGCCAAGGCGACGCGGCGCTCGTGGATCTGCCCGACGGAAGCGCGATGCTCATCGACGGCGGCGGAATCGTCGGAAGCCCGCTCGACGTCGGTCGGCGCGTGATCGCTCCGCTGCTGCGCGCGCGGCGTAGGGACAAGCTCGCCGTCGTCGTCCTCACGCATCCGCATCCGGATCATTTCGGCGGTCTCGACGCCGGGCTCGCCGGCGTGCGCGTCGAGCAATTCTGGGACACCGGGCAAGGCGAGCGCGAGGGCGTCGCGGGAGCGTACGCGGGGATTCTCGAGCGATTTCGCATGCAGAATACACGCATTGTCCGCCCGGAGGAGGCGTGCGGGTCGCGCATCGTCGGCGGCGCGCGCGTCGACGTGCTCGCGCCGTGCCCCTCCGCGAGCGTCGATCGCCCGCCCAACGACAACTCGTACGTCATGCGCATCGCGTACGGCCGGCGCGCGTTTCTGTTCGAAGGCGACGCCGAGCGCGAAGAAGAGAGCGAGCTCGTTCGTCGCTTCGGTGGCGCGCTCCGCTCCGACGTGCTGAAGGTCGGGCATCACGGGAGCAAGACCTCGAGCACGCGCGCGCTCGTCACGGCGGCTTCGCCGGAGGTTGCGGTGATCTCCTGCGGCGTGCGCAATCGGTATGGGCATCCATTTCCCGCCACGCTCGCGACGCTCGATGCGGCCGGCGCGCGCGTTCATCGAACGGATCGCGCGGGCGCAGTCGTCGTGACGACCAACGGCGAGTGGCTCCGCGTTGACGATTCGAACGAAGGGCCGTAATCGTCCACCGTCATGTCGGAGCGAATCGTCACGATGCTCGACCGCGAGCAAATCCAAAAACGAGTCCACGAGCTCGGCGCGCAAATCACGAAGGACTACGCGGATGGCTCGCTCGTGCTCATTTGCGTGCTGAAGGGGAGCTTCGTCTTCGCCGCGGACCTCGCGCGCGCGATCGATCTTCCGCTTCGCATCGATTTTCTCGGCGTGCGTTCGTACGGCGAGGGGACCGAGTCGAGCGGCGTCGTGCAAATCACGCAAGACCTTTCGCGCCCCATCGAGCATGAGGACATCCTCATCGTCGAGGACATCGTCGACACGGGCCTCACCATCGCGCACTTGATGGATCTCCTCCGCACGCGCAACCCGCGCAGCGTGAAGGTGTGCGCGCTGCTCCACAAACCGGTGCGCTCGCGCGTGCAGGTGAAGATCGATTATTTGGGCTTCACGATCGAAGACAAATTCGTCGTCGGTTACGGGCTCGATTTCGCCGAGAAGCACCGCAACCTGCCGTTCATCGGCGTCGTGGAACGCGCGTGACCGAGCCGATGAGCAAGCGGCTCGCGTATCTCGAGAAGATCACGAGCGAAGGCTCGACGGATCCATTCGCGTGGTACGGGCTCGCGCTCGAATACAAAACGCTCGGACGCGTCGACGACGCGCTGAAAACGTTCGAGTCGCTCCGCGCGAAGAACGCGGACTACGTGCCGATGTATCTGATGTGCGGACAGATGCTCGCGGACGCGGGTCGCGCGGAAGCGCGCGCATGGCTCGAAGCGGGCATCACCGTGGCGACCGCGAAGCGCGACTCGCACGCGCTCGGCGAGCTCGAGAGCGCGCTCGACGCGCTCACTTGAGAAGAGAAGAAGAAGTCGACAGGGAGCGTGGGAGAATGGGAGATGATTTGGGGAAGAAATGTTTTTGAACCAAAAACTTTCTCCTTCTCTCCCTTTCTCCCTGTCTATTTCTTCTTCTCGAAAAAGGTCGCGCCGGTGAGGGCGTCGGGTAGGTAGGTTTCGCCCGGGACGACGGCGTCTTCGTAGTCGTGCGGGTATTTGTAGTCTTTGCCGTAGCCCTCGTTCTTCATCAGCTTCGTAGGCGCGTTGCGGAGCTTCAGCGGGACGGGGAGCGCGCCATGCTCGTCGATCGCGGCCTTCGCGCGCTGCCATGCGTTCTTCACTGCGTTCGATTTCGGCGCGTTCGCGAGGTAGAGCGCGGCGTGCGCGAGCGGATAAATTCCTTCGGGCATGCCGAGCCGACGAAACGCTTGGTCCGCCGCGTTGGCGACGACGAGCGCTTGCGCGTCCGCGTTGCCGATGTCCTCGCTCGCGAAGATGATCATGCGACGCGCGACGAACAACGGATCGTCGCCGGCTTCGAGCATGCGCATCATCCAATAGATCGCGGCGTCGGGATCCGATCCGCGCATCGATTTGATGAACGCCGAGACGACGTTGTAGTGCTCCTCGCCGGCCTTGTCGTAGAGCAGCGGCGCGTGCGTATGCGCTTCGGTCAGCGTCGCCAAATCGATCTTCTTGGATGCATGTTGCGCGACCATCTCGAGCGTCGTCAGCGCGCGACGCGCGTCGCCTCTCGCGTCTTTCGCGATCGCACGGAGCGCATCGTCGTCGGCTTCGAGGTGCATCGAGCCGAGGCCGCGCGTTTCTTCCGTCAGCGCGCGACGAAGGAGAGCGACGAGATTTTCTTCGGCGAGCGGATCGAGCCGGAAGACTTTGCACCGCGAGAGGAGCGCCGCGTTCACCGCGAAGGACGGGTTCTCCGTCGTCGCGCCGACGAGCACGATCGTCCCCGCTTCCACGTGCGGAAGAAATGCGTCCTGCTGCGCCTTGTTGAAGCGGTGAATCTCGTCGACGAAGACGATCGTGCGCTTGCCGCTGTCAGCGCGACGACGACGCGCGTCTTCGACGATCGCGCGAAGGTCCGCGAGGCTCCCGAGCACCGCGCTGAAGTGAACGAGCTCGGCCTTCGTCTGCCCGGCGATGACGCGCCCGAGCGAAGTTTTCCCGGAGCCGGGAGGACCCCAGAGGATCATCGACGGCACGCGATCGTCGCGAATCGCGCGCACGAGAAAGCGGCCTTGCCCGAGCAAGTGGCCTTGGCCGACGTACTCCTCGAGCGTCGTCGGTCGCATGCGATCGGCGAGCGGAGGCGCGCCGGGCAATCGGCCGGACTGTACGGCGTGCTCGAAAAGCGTGGCCACGGTGCGGAGTATAGTAATGCTGAAGCGGCTCCGATGGTTCGATGCGTCGCGCTTTCATCGATGTGCTTGCTCTTCGCCGCGTGCGGCAGCGCTTCGCATCCCGTGACGCCCGAAGGCCCGCGCGGTACGAGCATCGAAGTCGCCGACTTCGAAGTGAACGGCGACGGCGTCGACCGCTTCGCCGCGTGTCCGCCTCCGGGCGAGCTCGGACAAGAGTGGTATCCGGAGATCCCGGATTGGTCGCCGCCGCCGAGCAGCGCCTCATCGGGCGATGACGCCGGCGCGCCCGCATCGACGGAGCATTTCGGTCGAACGCCCACCGAGCGCGCCATCGAGGACACGCGTCACGCGTTTCGAAGCTGCTACCACCGCGGGCTCGTGGCTGATCCCACGCAATATGGTCACGTCGCGATCGTGCTGCGCGTGGGCCCCAACGGTCGCGTCTTGAAGACGGAGTCGTTCGGCGCGTGCGAGCTCCAGCACGACGTCGTCGCGTGCATGCGCGACGTCGGCAAAGCGTTGCGATTCGATCCGCCCGCGGGAGGCAAAGACACGATCGTGATCCCCGTCGTGTTTCAGCCGCGCGGCGGCGTGGACTCGCAATCGACGAGCAACGACTCGTACACGGCGCAAGCATACGTCGCGCTCGAAGGCATGAAGCCGGAGCTTCACGCGTGCGAAGAGCGCGCGCGGCAGTCGGGAAGAGACGTCGAGGCGTGGGGCGTCTACGACATGGCGATCGACAAGAACGGCGCCGTGACGTCCGCGAACATCGATCCGTTTCACGGCGATCAAGATCTGCTCGGTTGCGCGGCGGAGGTCATGCAACGGATGAAGCTCGCGCCGCCCGAGGGCGGAAAAGGCAAGCTCCTCGCGCGCATCACGTTCAACCCGCGCGCGGGCACGCGGTAGAATCTCGCGATGGACGGCAAGCACGCGCCACGCGCGCTCGTGATTCCGTTCGGCGTGCCGGACGCGGGCAAGGGCCTCGGGCTCGGGCTCGCGTCGCTCGTCCATGCGTTCGCGCGAATCGAAGACGGCGACGTCGCGCTCGCGCAGATCCGCAAACACGGAAACGACGGCGGCGTGACGGGCATGGTCGAAGCGTTCGTCACGGGCGCGCAATGGCGCGCGATGCCGGGCGCCGAGGAGACGCCCTCGCACGTGTCGATGGTGCTCACGGGCGCGTTCGATCCGCCGCGCGATGGGCGCGGCGCGTTCTCCGTGGTCGCGTTCGACGCGAAGACGGGCGAGGCGCGCGCGAAATTCGAAGCAGTGCTCGACGCGGACGGCGCGGGGCGATCGATCGTGACGACGCTCGAGTCGCTGTGCGCGCGCGTCGGCGGTGACGTCGGCGCGCTTCGCGGGCTCGAGGGGCTCGGGTGGGACGCGCTCGAGAGCGTGATCATGGCGGAGACGTGGCGCGTTCGCGCGCTCAGCGGAACGGATCCGAGCGGAGTCGTCGCGGCGCTCGCGCACCTCGGACGCGCGGTGAGCGAGGCGCGCGACGCGTCGTTTCCCGCCGAGCGCCTCGCGACCATCGCAATCGAGATGGCTCGCGGCCCGAACGACGAGCGCGCGCTCGAAGCCGCGCTTCGCACGCTCGACGCCGCGCGCGACGACTCGCCGGCTGCAGCGCTCGACTCCGCATCGGCCGCGCTGTGTCTCCGGCTCGGTCGCGTTCCGGATGCGATCGCACACGCCGAGCGCGCGATCGAGCGCGACGTGGCCCGCGCACTTCCACACGCGCTCCTCGCGGAAGCGCGACGTGTCCGCGGCGACCTCGCCGGCGCGCACCGCGCGATCGCCGCGGCTGCGGCGCTGGGCGAGAACGATCCCTACGTACAGAACGAGCGCGCCGTGTTGCTCCTCGCGAGCGGAGACGCGCTCGGCGCCCAAGTCGAATGGAACAAGCTCCTCGCGTCTCACGCGAACCACCTCCCCGCGTTCGCGAACCTCGCGACGATGGCGCTCGATCGCGGTGACGTCGCCCTCGCGCAAAGCGTCGTCGATCACGCGCTCGCCAGTCGCTCCGTCGCGCCGGTGGACATGCTGCGTCGCGCGGTGCAGGTCGCGCTTCAAGTCGAGCCCGCGAGCGTCGCGCGCGGATCGCGTCTCGCGTCGCTCTTGCGCGCGCTCGTCGAGCGGGAGCCGAAGGACGGCGTGGCCGCGCTCCTCTACACGCGCGCGCTCGCCGAGATGGGCGAACGCGAAACGGCGCTCGAGCGCGCTCTTGCCGTCGAGCTCGCCGCGCGCGGGACGATGGTCGCCGCGGAGGCTGCGCGCGTGCGTCTTCAAATTCGCGACCCGCTCGCGGCAGCAGCGGTCGACGCCGCGATCCGCGCGGTGAGTGAGCCCGACGCACACGATCTCGAAGCGCTGGCGACGCGCGCGCGAAGGCTCGCCGAAGAGCACGAGAGCTGGGTCGCTCATCTCGCCGCGGCGATCGCCGAGCGCAGGCTCGGTCGCATCGAGCGCGCCAAAGCGGATGCGATGCGCGCGCTCGCGCTCGCCGAGAGCGCGCCACTCGTCCATCTCGAGCTCGCGACGCTCTACCGGGCGACCGATCGCGACACGGCTGCCGCGCACGCCAAGCGCGCGGCCGAGCTCGATCCATCATCGACGCGCGCGACGACGATGCGCGACGAGCTCGCTACGCCAACCAAGCGCACGAGCTGGATCGATCGTCTTTTCAAATAGTCAGCGCGCGCCGAAAATGGCGGTACCGATGCGCACGAGCGTCGCGCCGCACGCGATCGCGATTTCGAAATCGCCGGTCATGCCCATCGACAGATCCGGCAAGCGCGCCGCGCCGCCGTGACGATCGCGCAGCGCGCGCAGCTCGTCGAAGACGCGCTTCGCGACGACCGCGTCGCCGAGCGGCGGCATCGTCATGAGCCCACGCAGCCGCAGGCGCGAATCCTTTTCGATCGCGTCGAGCAGCGCGCCGAGATCCGCGGGCGCTACGCCATGCTTGCTCGCCTCTTCGCTGAGCTTCACCTCGACGAGCACGTCCATCGGCGCGCGAGACGCGCTCGCCGCGCGCTTTCCGATTTCGCCGGCGAGCTCCACCGAGTGCACCGTTTCGATCACGCGCGCCGACCGCGTGACGATCTTGGCCTTGTTGCTCTGCAAGTGACCGATGAAGTGCCACTCGATGTCGGCGAGGTCCGCGAGGGCCTTCGATTTGTCGTCGAGCTCTTGCGCGTAGCTCTCGCCGAACGCGCGCTGCCCCGCCGCGTAGGCTTCGCGAATCATGTCCGGCGCGTGCGTCTTCGAAACCGCGACCAGCTTCACCGCGGTTGGATCGCGACCCGCCGCGCGCGCCGCCGACGCGATGCGCGCGCGCACGTCCGCGATGGCCGACGCGATGCTCAACGCGCCCTCTTCGTCTTGCGAGCGTGAACGACCATGACGTCGCTGTTCGTGTCGAACGGCCCGCGCGAAAAATCTCCGTAGAGATGCTCGATCGCGAAGCCGTTGTAGTGAAGGAGCGCCTCCCACTCGCGCGGAAAAAATTGCCTGTGCGCGAGCGGAACCACGAACGAGGCGCTCGGGTTCGATTCGGGCGTCATGTCCATCGTCACGAAAAGGATTTGGCGCGCGCGATCGTAATCGAAGAACTCTTGGTAACGGACGACGCCCGCGCTCGGATGTCGAAAGCGCGGCGCGCGCAGCGGGCGCAGTGGATCGCGCGCGAGGTCCTCGGGCATCGGCACGGAGAGATCCATGACGAAGCGGCCGCCGGGCGCGAGGTGCTCGCGAACGCGCGCGAGGAAGCGCTCGACGTCGACGCGCGTGTAGAGATGAAGCAGCACGTTGAACGGGGCGATGACGAGCGGGAAGCGTCGATGGAGCTTCTTCGTGCGCATGTCGCCGAAGCACGCGCGGACGCGGCGGCGAACGTCATGCGGCTGGAGCGCGAGCGTGCGCGCGAGCTCGGCGAGCATCGGACGCGAGTGATCGACTCCGACGACGGTCGCGCCGGCGTGCGCCACCGAGATCGCGATGCGCCCCGCGCCGATTCCGTATTCGAGCACGGGACCGCGAGAACGCCGCGCCAATTGCGTGTAGTATGCAATATCTTCGACGCGCCGCGCGTACGTGCGCGCGTAGAACGCGGGATCTTCGAAGTGGGCGAGCGCGCCGACGCGCAGCTCGTGATCGCGTTTCACATCCCCGTCACATGCCCTGACGGTGCTGGCCTTCGATCCACTCCTGCACCGCGTCGTTGGTCGGGCGGTCGTAGTGGACGTGACCGGCCGCGATTTCGCGGAGCGCGGTGACGGCCGCTTTGTTCTTCGAGTGGACGAGCGCGTCGCTTCCCTTCATGAGCTGACGGGTGCGATGCGCTGCGAGGATGACGAGGGCGAAGCGGTTCTCTTCGCGCTCGAGGCAATCTTCTACGGTGACGCGGGCCATGGGGCGGCACGATGTAGCACCCGCTCGGAATTCCCGCAACTCAGGTCAGTGGTGGGTCCAAACCGGCCAGGTGGGCCGAGTCGTTGTACGTGACGACGCGCGGCGGGCCGTCGCCGTAGTGGAGCGTCGAAACGGCTGCGTTGTGGAGCGCGCCGAGCGGAGCGCTCCAGCGCGGCACGAGCCCGAGCGTGGAACAAATCGCGCTCCGCAGCGCCGCGCCATGCGAGACGACGAGCACGCGCTTTCCCGCATGAGCGTTCGCGATGCGCACGAGCGCGGTGGTGATGCGCTGCGCGAGATGCTCGTACGTCTCGCCGCCGCCGCGCGGCACGTCGACGCCCGCGCGCCACGCGTTCCACTCGTCGGGGAATCGCGCGACGACCTCTTCGTACGAGAGCCCCGTCCACGCGCCGACGTCGACTTCGCGCAGCGCGCGATCGAGCGTCAGCGCTGCGTTCGACGCGCTCGCGGCGAACTGCGCGGTCTCGCGCGCGCGAAGCAAATCGGACGACACGATCACGTCCACTTCGTTCGCGATGCGCGACGCGAGCCGCTCCGCTTGCGCGCGCCCGCGCTCGTTCAGCGGCCCGCCGCCTTGACCTTGGAATACGCGCTGCGCGTTTTCGGCGGTCTCACCGTGGCGCGCGAGGAGAAGGATCGTCGTCAACCCGCGTCAGGCTACCGTTGGTCTCGTGCGTCGGCTATGTGGACAAGAGCCGATCGGGTTTGGAGGAGTGGCCGAGTGGTCTATGGCACCGGTTTTGAAAACCGGCGAGGGTGCAAGCCCTCCAAGAGTTCGAATCTCTTCTCCTCCGCTGTGTTCTAATCGGCGCACCACTTGAGCGTATCTGGCGGTGCCCACTTCGGGCACTCGCTGCGAAACCCGACCTTGAACGATCCAACGCCGCCACCGGGCTTGCGGAGCGGCGTGCGTTTGATGATGCCCGTCAAGCAGCGGTCGAGTCGCGGCGGGATCTTCTCATCTCCCTGCAGCTCGAACGTCGTGTAGTCGCCCGAGGCGGTGACGCCAACCTTGTAGTACGTGCTCTCGTGTTTGGGCGGCTCGTGCTCGGATGCTTTGAAGCAAGCGTTGATCTCGGCGACCTTCATTCCCATGTCGTTGCGGAACGTTTCCCACTCGCACTGCGGGCAATCGCTGAAGTCACTGCCGCCAACGAAGCCCGTCGAACCGCTGTACCGGTGCTGCACTGGAGGAGCCGTCGCCAAAGAAACGCTCGCGGGCGGTGTAGGCGACGGCGCCGCGACGCTGCTCGCCACGTTCGAGATCGCTTGCTGCGCAATGGTCTGACCGAGCGCGATGCTGGAGACCGCGACCGCAGGCAGCTCTTCACGCTTCGTGTTCGGCTCCCGAGCCTTCACGAGAATCGAGACGATCAGCACCACGCCGAGCGTGAGCACGCCGACGATGGCGACGAGCGTGATCATGATCATGGTGGCGAGCGATCGCTTCGGAGGTTCACCCTCCGCCGCCACCGGCACCTTCTTGGTCGCTGGCACGTTCGGCGGTGGTGTTCGATGGACGACGATCGGCGTCGCCTCGGACAGAGGCGTCGCGACGCCAACCATGGTTGCCGCCGTCACGGATACGGGTGGTGGCATGCTCGCCGGCAGACCCGACCACGGCGCGAGTGCGCGTCGCATCTCCTCTGCGTCGGAGAACCGCGCGTTTCTGTCTTTCGCCATTGCGCGCTCGACGATGGCCGCGAGCTCCGCGGGCAGGTCGGGCCTCGCTTCGCGAAGCGGCACAGGGTTTTTCTCGACGATCGCGAAGAGCAGCGCGGGAACGCTCGGCGCTTCGTGAGGGAGCTTGCCCGTGAGCGCCTGATACATCATCGCGCCGACCGCGTAGAGATCCGCACGCGCGTCGACGTCCACCGCGCCGCGTGCTTGCTCGGGCGCCATGAACGCGGGCGTGCCGAGCATCGCGCCCGTCCCCGTCAGCTTCGCCTGCCCTTCGATGCTCATCTTCGCAATGCCGAAGTCGAGCACTTTGACCGTGTCCGGAACGGCCGCGTCCGAAAGCAAGAACACGTTGTCCGGTTTGATGTCGCGATGCACCACTCCCGCGCGGTGAGCGGCCGTGAGCGCCGACAGCACCTGCGCCGCGATGAAAGCGACGCGACCGTATGGCAGCGCGGTCTGACGCGCGATGCATGCGCCGAACGACTCGCCCCGCAAGAGCTCCATGACGAGAAACGGCTGCCGGTTGTCCTCGTCGGGATATTGAAAATCCGTGACCTGCACGATGTTCGGATGACCCAGCGCCGCGACCACCTCCGCTTCGCGCCGGAATCGCTCGAGCTGGTCGCGATCTTCCACGAGGCGCGGATCGAGGAGCTTCACGGCGACGCGTCGCCCGAGCCCTTCCTGAATCGCCGTGTACACCGTCCCCATTCCCCCTCTGCCGAGGGGTTCGAGAAGGCGGTAGCGCCCACCAAGGAGCGTGGCGTCAGTCACACATCACAACTTAGCTGAGATTGTGCCTTGGATGATCGCTCGCGGGGAACGTCAGCCATGCCGAGGATGCCAAGAACAAGCCGTAGCGGTTTACTGGCCACACGTCGTCGCGCACTCCGTCGTGCACGCGCTGCCGCAGAGGCACGCGTAGTAGTTGTCGAACGCGGTTTGCCCGCTCGGATACGAGCTGTAGCAGCTGCTCAAGCACGTCGTGTTTCCCGCGCATCCGTTCACGCACGAGAGCAGGCTCTGGCACTGACCCGTGCACGACGCGAACTCGGACGAGCACGTTCCGCTGTTCGCGGTCGCCTCGCACGACGTGCACGTTCCGCCGCTCGACGTCGAGCAGCTCCCGTTCACGCATGCCTTGCCGTTGCACGAGTTTCCGCAACCGCCGCAGTTGTTCGGGTCGGAGCTCGTGCTCACGCACTTCGTTCCGCACGAGGTCTCGTTCGTCTTGCACGCTTGGAGCGCGATCGATTCGGTCGAGGTCGTGACGAGATCGAGCCACGCCTTGCTTTGAATCGTCTGCGAGTCGAGCGCGCCGACGGTCTTCGCGTCTTGGTGGCGATCGATTTTCCAACGCTGAATGGAGAGCGAGAGCGCGTTCACGCCCGTGCCTCCGATGACGGCGTCGATGACGGAGCGCGGAAGCGTGAACGATCCAGTCGTGTCGTCCGCGAGGCACTTCGCGCTCGCTCCAGCGCCAGTCGCGAGAATGTAGATGCGGTCTTTTCCGGGAACCCAACCGAGCCCGAGATCGCTCGTGCCGAAGACGTCGTCGAGGTTGAGCGTGTCGAGCGACGGGTTCGCTTCGAGGAGCGTCGTCGCGTTGAACGACACATCGAATGCGGCGAAGCCCGCAGCGGTCGGGCCCGTCGCTTGAACGCGGATCGAGGCGCCGGGGACGAAGGGCGAGCCTTCGTCGGTGCCTTTCCACGCGTACGGCGGATACACGGCGATCGGCATGTTCGTTCCGGAGAACGCGATCGGTCCCGCGTCGAACGTTTGAATCGCGACGCAGCTCATCGAGCCGTCGCCGCCCATCGAGCACTTCTGGTTGTCGCCGCACGAGAGCGTGCACGCCGGAACGCACGCGGCGCTGCACGACGACGAGTCCCATCCGCACGTCTCGCCGACTTTGCATCCGAGGTCTTTGCAGTCGGGAGCTTGAATGACGGTGCACGTGTCGATTGCGGTTTGTCCGCACACGGTCATCGTCGCGCTCGTGTCCGGCACGAACGACACGGAGACGCTCGGCGAGACGGTGCTCGAGCCGGGCGAGTGCGACGCGCCGAGGGTGATCGTGCCCTGCGCGCGCACGGTCGTATCCGCGAGCGGATCGCCGTTCGTGTTGTTGACCGCACACGCAAAAGCGAAGGCGAGCAGGCCGCCGCTCGCGAGAAGCTTGGAATGACGCATTTGAAGATTGCCTCCGCGCCTGTCTACGTGGCGATGGCGAAGATCTTCCTCTCGTTGCCGAAATGCATCGATGCGATTCACGGCGTTCGTCGCTTTTGGGTGCGCCTTCGCGATCGCAGCGACCGCGCGCGCCGACGACGATTGGCAGCCGGGCGATCCGCCGCCGCCGGGATTTCGCGTCGAGGAGCGCATGCGCAAGCGCGACATCATCGGCGGCGCGCTGCTCTTCGGCATTCCGTACGTCGTGTCGGCGACGGCGGCGACGTTCGGCGTCGCGCAGAACGTCCCCGAGCTCGGGTTGCTCTACGTGCCGGTCGTCGGTCCATTCATCGCGCTCGGCGCCGCAACGTGCTGCGCGTCGGGCGCTCTCAGCCCGATGACGGTGGTCACGCTCGTCGCCGACGGTTTCTTCCAGACCGTCGGCACCGTTTGGCTCTGGTACGGGCTCTTGTCGAAGAAGAAGGTGCTCGTGCTCGACAAGAGCGTGCGCGTCACGCCGCTTCCGCTGCGAAGCGGAGCCGGGTTGATGGTCGGCGCGACGTTCTGATCACACGAGAAGAAGCGCGGCTTCGGCCTCCGCGCCCGTCGCCTCGGACACGGCGCGCGCGTAGAGACGAACTTGCGCCTCGTATGCGGCCTTCGCGTCCGCGAGCTCGTGGTCCGTCTTGAAGTCGACGATGATCCATTTTTCGCCGCGTCGAAACGCGAGGTCGAGCACGCCTTCGACGAGCGTGCCGTCCGGCTCGCGGAGGAGAATCGGCGACTCGCGGCGGTGCTCCGTGGCGGCGGCTTCGCGCACGATGGGATGAGCGAGCGCGGCGCGCGCGGCGAGCATCGCGTGCTTCACGTCGCCGTCGCTCGCGCCGAGCATGCGACCTTGAACGTGCGCGACCGCGGCGAGCGCGTCGTCCTTCGCGTCGAACGCGACCTCCGCGAGCACCGCGTGAACGAGCACGCCGAACGATTTTCCGCGTGGACGCCCTGCGCGCTCCGCGTCGGTGCGGAGGATCGCGACGGGCAAGAGCGAAACGGGCCCACCGAGCTTGCTCCGCGTCGTCACGATCTCCACGCGATGCGTCGGCTCCTTGCCGCGATCGATCGCTTCTTGCCGCTTCGTGCGCCACGCGTCGTGCTCGCGCTCGCTCTCCGCGTCGCGTCCGCTCGCTTCGTCCACCGCCAAGATTCTCTGCTGCCTGAGCCCCGCGTCCTGCGCCGCGGTGAGCTTGAGCGCGCGCGGATCCCACCACACGACGGCGTGATGGCCCGCTTGCGGAACGTGAAGACCCGGGCGCACCGCGCTGCGTTTGTCGCGCTCCGTTTTTTGCGGACGTTCGAGGACCGAGTCGTCGCCGAACGTCGGGCACCCCGGCGCGGGATGCGCGCCGCGCCAATCGTCCGGGCGCGGATACACGGCAGGTCCGAGCGGTGCGAGCCACCAACCGGGATCGATCCCTTCGTCGCCGACGACCGGCACGACGAGCAGATCGCGCGCGCGCGTCGCCGCGACGTACGTGAGCCGCACGGCTTCCTCTTCGTCGTGACGGAGGACCTCTCGCGACGCTCGATGAGCTCGATCGGCGTGCACCCGTCGAGCGGCGTCGCCCACAATTTCTTTGCTCCGGATCGAGCGCAGCGCGACGGCTTGCTCGACGTCGGCGAGCACGTCGGATCCACGAGCACGACGACGGGGAACTCGAGGCCCTTCGCTTTGTGCACGGTCATGATGCGCACGCCTTCGGTGCCCTCTTCGACGACGGGCGCCTCCGCGCGCGCCGCCGCGCTCGGCCTCCTCCTCGAGGCGCACGACGAACGCGCGGAAGCTCGTCGCGCCCGCGGCTTCGAATCGGCGCGCGACGTCGAGCACGCGGAGCAGGTTCGCGAGCGCTTGCTCGCCCGTCGGCCAAATCGCGATGCCCGCGTGCGCGCGCGTCGCGTCGAGGAGCTCGCGCGATCGTGTCGGCGATCGGCCGGCGATTTCGTCCGCGATGTGGAGCTCGCGCAAGATCGCCAGCGCTTCGGCGACAGGCTTCGTCAGCTCGTCGAGCTCATCGGGTCGATGTGCGTCGGGCGGAGCGACGCGATGGCGCGCGCGATAAAGCGAGGAGCGCGTCGTCGGCGAGCGCGAAGAACGGCCCGCGCAGGGTCGCGAAGACGGAGAGCTCGTCGTCGGGCCACTCGATCGCGGCGAGCGCGTTGCGTCAGCGCGACCACCTCTTCGCGCTTGTGAAACGAGCGGCCGCCGACGAGCACGTGCGGGACGCGCCGCGCCTCGAGCGCGCGCACGTACGGCGCGCGTCACGTCGTCGCCGAAGCTCACGAAGCGGCGGAAGAGAAGGCACACGTGGCGCGCTTCGATCGGAACGCGCGCCCGCACGTTCCGTCGCGACCGTCCACCCGCTCTCGCGCACGAGCCAATCGACGAACGCGCGCGCACCGCGTCGGGCAGCGACTCGCTCGACTTGCCACTGCGCGACCTTGCCGTATTCGTCGAGTACGGGCGCGGCACGGGCAGCGCGACGAGCGTCGGCTGTCCGTCGGGTCCTCCGCGGAATGGCTCGAGCGCGACGTACTCGGCCTGGCTGCCGTCCTCGCTGCCCTGCATGCGCGGCGCGAACGCCGCGTTCACCGCGCTCTGGATCGCCGGCGCGCTGCGGAAGCTCGTCGTGAGGTGCAGGAGCCGCGCGCCCTGCGCGAGGAGCTGCCGCTTGACGCGCTCGTAGAGCGTCACGTCGGCGCGGCGGAAGCGGTAGATCGACTGCTTCGGATCGCCGACGACGAAGAGCTTGCCGGGCGACGGCGCGCACGCGCAGCGATCGTCTCGCTCGGTGGATCGTCGGCCGCGAGGAGAAGCAGAATCTCGGCCTGGAGCGGATCGGTGTCCTGGAACTCGTCGACGAGGAGGTGCGTGAAGCGCGCTTGCAGCTCCGACGCGCGCCTTCGCGTCTCGTGACGAGCATGTCGCGCGTCGTCGAGGAGCAGATCGAGAAAGTCGAGCTTGCCGCGCTTGCGCTTCACGTCGCTCGTAGCCCGTCGACGAGCGGCGCGAGCTCGTGGCGGAGGCACGCGGCGAGATCGGCGTCGGCGCGCTGCGAGACGCTCTCGAGCTCCGCGCGCACGGCGTCGCGCTCGTCGATGACGGTCTGTTTCGCGAGACGCCCTTGCGCGAACTGCTTCGGCCCGCCGACTTCCACTTCCACGTGCGCACGCGCGAGAGCGTTCGGAGCTCCGCTTCGAGCCCGTCGTAGTCGCGCGTCGCCGCCGCGATCTCGCGCTCGCGCTCGCGCTCGATGCTCGCTGCGCGATCGACCGATGCGCGTCTGACGTCGAGGAGGTTCTGCGCGAGCCACGTCGTCTTGTCGAGCGCGGCGTGCCCACGAGCTGCGACGAGCTCGCGCGAGACGCGTGACGATCGCGTCGAGCTCGCCGCTGCGATCGAATGGATCGCGCCGCCACGGGTGATCGAAGTCGCGCTGCTCGACGAGCTGCAAGCCCCGCGCGGCGGAGCAAATCGCGGGGGCCTCCCGATTCGCGCTCGCGATAACGCTTTCGCAGCATGCGCCGAACGCCCTCGCGTGGATCTTGCGAGCTCGCGCTGGAACGAATCGCTCGAACGCTTCGTCGAAGAGGCGCTCTTGCTCGCCTCGTCGGCCGCCATCGAAGAGCGGATCGACGCGCGCCTCGACGGGCCGCTCGCGGAGGAGCTCGGCGCAGAACGCGTGGATCGTCCCGATGTGCGCGGCCTCGAGCTCGGCGAGCGCGCGATCGAGACGCGCGCGGACTTCGTCGGTCGCCGACGCGCGCGCGCGTCTCGATCTCCGTGCGGAGGCGGAGCTTCATCTCGCCCGCGGCCTTTTCGGTGAACGTCACCGCGACCATCGACGTGAGCGTCGCTTTGCCGCTCGTGAGGAGCGCGAGCATGCGCGCGACGAGCTCCGTCGTCTTTCCCGTGCCCGCCGCGGCTTCGACGACGAGCGTCGCGTCGAGCTCGCCGCGAATCGCGTCGCGCGCGTCTTGATCGACGAGTCGTGTGGTCGTCATGCGCGCTCCCGGAGTCGCTGGAGCGGGACGATGTCCTTCGCGGGTTTCTTTGCGACGCGCGACTCTTCGTACGGGCCGCACACGCGCGCGTAGTCGCACCACTGGCACTCGCCCTTCGCGGGAGCGGCGGGGAGAAATCCGCGATCGATCGCGTCGTGCACCGTCTCGGCGACGAGCTTCGCGTCTTCGCGCGCGCCTGCGTCGAGCGGAATCGGCACGGACGTGTAGTCGCCTGCCGACGTGCAGTAGTAGAGGCGCCCGCCCCACACCGTCGAGCCCGGCCGAACAATTTCTCGATCGCGAGCGCGTAGAGCACCGGCTGGAGCGTCTTCGCCGCCGCCGATGACGGTCGCTCTCGTCCGCGCGCACCTTGCCCGTTTGTGATCCGTCGCGCGGAGCCAACCGTCGCGCGCGCGACGCTCGACGAGATCGATCGATCCGCGAAGCTTGATTCCGCAATCGAGCGCAACGGGCTCTTCGGAGCTCCGCGGATCTTGTTGCTCGCGACGTTCCTTCGCGAGACCGAACGAGAGCTCGAAGTGCGCGGGCGTCCACACGCGCTCGTCGTCTTCCGTCGCCATGCGCCGCAGCCACTCGGCGAGATCCGCGCGAATGCGCGCGATGCCGTCTTCCCAGACGCGCGGGATCGCCGGTTTCGAATCGTCCATGTAGCGCGAGGCGACGCCCGCGGTCGCGCGATCGAGCACGGTGCGCGCGGCGGACATGTTCGACATCGTGACGGGCAAGAGGTTCTCCGCGCGCAGCGCAACGAGCGTCTCGAACTGCGCTTCGTGCATGATCGATCCGCGCTGGAGCGGATCGATGTCCTCGAGCGGCGCGGGCTCTTCGCGCGGCGCGAGCCTGTGCACCGCTTGGAGCAAGAAGCGATACGGACACGACGCGAAATTCTGCAGCGCCGTCGGCGAGAAGGATCGCGCGGAGATGTCGTGCTTCTTGAGCGCGCTCGTGCGCGGCGGCGGTCGGATGAACGAGGCCATCGGCTCTTGTACCAACGGAGGTTGTTCCAACGCTCCGCGCGGAATCGAAGGGCGCGTCCGAGGTGCGGATTCGCGCCGAGCAAGTAGCGCGCGGCGCCCACCGTCTCTTGCGCGGGCCGCTGCAAGATGCGCTCGAGGATCGCGAGGTCGTACTCGGCGTCGTCGATCGCGTCCTTCGCATCGAGCGGAGCGGGCCAACCAATGCGCGACGCTCGCGCTCGATGCGCGCCGCGCGAGATCGTCGAATCCGGGTAGCGTGCCCTCCGCCGCGCGAATGAGCTCGAGCGCGTAGAACGACGGCGTGCGCGGTCGCGCTTGATCGACGTCGAGCCGCGGATAGCTCGCGACGATGCGCCGCGACGCGGCGCCCACCGCGAGCCGGAGCGCGAGGCGCTCGCCTGCGGATCGCTCTTCGTTTTTTCGGAGCGGCGCATTCGCGCGCGCGGCGTCCGGCAAAATCGGATCTTCGATGACCTTCTGCGGAAACATTTTCTCCGCGAGCCCGGGAACGAAGACCACGTCGAAGTCCATGCCGCGCGCTTCGTCCGGCGTTGCGATGAACAATTTTCCGTAACGCGATCCGCTCGGCGGATCGATCACGTCGGTCAAGCGCTGTTCGAGTACGAGACGCACCTCGCGCAAATCGATCGGGCCGACCTCGGCCATCGGCTCGAGCTCCGCGAGCGCGGCTTGCACGCGCGTCGGCTTGCGAAGCGCGCGGCTCGCGAGGACCGAGAGCGCTTCGATCCATTCGCCCCATGTCGCGCGCGCGGGGAGCGCGTCGAGCTCGTCGAGGAGCGGGAGCGCGAAATCGCGCAGGCTCTGGAGCGCGTCGATGGATCGCTCGTAGCCCGCGACTTTTTCTTCCGCGAAGCGACGCGCGTTCTCGAGATCGGCGTGGAGCTCGCGATCGAGCCCTTCGAGCCGCGTCTTCCAACGCGATTTGTCTTCGATGACGGCCGCGTCGACGATGAGGTGCTCCCACAAGCGCGGCGCGCGAAGCGTTCCGTGCTCGACGGGTCCCTCTTCGGGTCCTTCGTCGTCTTCGCCCTCCTCGAATGCGGCGCGCGACACCGCGTCCGCGACGACGTCCGAGTCGGGTGGCACCCAACGATCGGCTGCGTCCTTCGCGGGAGGCGGCGCGCCGAGCGGATCCGCGCGCGGAATTTCTCCGAGCGACATGTACTCGGCGAAGCGCATCGCCGAGAGCGCTTCGAGCTTGCACGCGAGGAGCGCGAGCAGCGCGCGACCCGATGCGTCCGGACGCGCAGTTCCTCGCGCGAAGTGCGCCGGGATCGCCGCGCGACGAAACGCTTCCTCGAGATGCGCGCGATAACGACTCGGCGCGCGCAGGAGGACCGCCATGCGATCGAAGCGCGTGCCGCGCTCGGCCTCCGCCTTCGCGATGCGTGCAATTTCCACGCATTCTCGATTCTCGCCCGGCGCGGAGAACATGGTGAGCGCCTCGCCCGGCGCGCGCATGTCCGCGCGCTCGGAGAAGAGCTGCTCTTGGATCGCGGTGGGCGCGCCGCGCGGCGCGATGCGCTCGATGGTGGTCATCGCGCGAACGCGCGCGAGCGTGCCCTCGTCGCCGCGCGGGATCGTGATGATGGCGCCCTTCGCGCGCGCCGCGAGCGCTTCGAGCAGCTCCGCTTCGAGCTGAGACTCGATCGCCACGTCGAAGAACGCCGTCGATCGGTCGAGGAGCGCGTGCGGCGCGGGGTTCTTTGCGCGCGCGAGCGCCGCTTCGAGCACGGCCGCGCGATCGGCGAGCTTCGCTTCGGCGAGCAAGTCGACGAACGGCTGCATCAGCCTCGCGACATCGGGCGAATCGCCGAGCATCGCGATGTCGACGCGCGCGAGACGCGCTTCTTCGATCGTCCGCGCGAGCGCCTTCGGCAATCCGGGAAAATGCGCGATCGGCGCGAGCCGCTCGAGCTCGCCGCGCCCCTTCGCGCGATGAACGAGCCGCGCGCACAGCGCTTCGGTGCCGAGCGCGCCGATCGGAACGAGCCCGCGCGTCGCGAGCGCGGGCGCCGCGAGCGTCCCTGCCAGCCGCGCGAACGTCACGCGCTGCCAACCGAACACGGCGCCTTGTTCGTGCGCCGCCGCGCGCACTACGTCCGCGAGCGCATCCTTGCGCGGCCCGACGACGACGACGTCCGAAGCGCGCCCGCGCTCCGCGAGAAACTCCCGCACGCGCGCGATGCGCGCTTCGGCGGAGGTCGACTCGAACGCCGTCAACGTGGGCAACGCCATGGACCACCTTGCGTACTGCGCCTGACGCATCGGAGCAATCCGCGTCCGTGGTAATCACTGTCTCCGGATGCTCGCGGCATGGGGTCGCTTCGTTTTTCGGCATCGCGTGGCCGTGCTCGCGTGTTGCATCGTTGCGCTCGCGGTGGGCGCGCTCGGCCTTTTTCGCGGCGGTGTCCTCACGACGGGAACGCTCGCGGATCTCGAATCGACGAAAGCCGCCGACGCAGCCCAGGCCGCGCTCGGTGATCTGTCGGGTCCTGCGGTCATCGCGATGTTCCGGAGCGACAAGCTCACGACGGACGATCCCGATTTCTACGAAGCGATGGGCAAGTCGCTCGCGCCGCTCGAGCACGATCCGCACGTCGCGAGCGTGCTGTCGCCCGTCGAAGCGCCCGCGCGAATCGGCGACGCGCTCGTCTCTGCGGACAAGCATGCGGCGCTCGCGGTCGTCACGATGCGCGGCAACATCACCGACGCGAAGAAGGCGTTTCCGACGCTCCGCGACGAGATCAAGCCCGGCCCGTTCCGCGTCGCGTACACGGGCGAGGTCAAATACCGCGTCGACCTCGACGACACGCTGCACTCGGATCTGCTCGTCGCCGAGCTCGTGAGCTTGCCGCTCGCGCTCTTCGTCCTCGTCTTCGTGTTTCGCAGCTTGGTGGCCGCGACGCTCCCCGTCGTCGTTGGCGCGCTTTCGGTGCTCTCCGCGATTGCGTGCATTTTGCAACTATCGCGCTTCACGGACATGCCCGAGTACACGCTGAACGTCGCGTCGCTCATCGGGCTTGGTCTCGCGATCGACTACTCGCTCTTCTACACGAGTCGTTTCCGCGAAGAGCTCGCGAACGGCGCGTCCCCCGAGCGCGCGACCGAGATCGCGATGTCGACCGCGGGACACGCCGTGCTCGGGAGCGGGCTCGCCGCGGCCGTCGGCATCTCGGGTCTTCTCTTCTTCAAGCACTCGTACATGTCGTCGATCGGCGTCGCGGGCGCGATCGTCGTGATTTTTTCCGTCGCGTCCGCGCTCACGCTTCTCCCGTCGGTGCTCGCGCTCCTCGGCAAGCGCGTCGACGCGGGCTCGTTCGGCAGTCGGAAACACGCCGATGGATCGCTCTGGCGAAAGATCGTTCCGCGCGTGATGGCGCGACCGCTCGTCGTCCTCTTGCCCACGCTGGCGCTCGTGCTCGTGCTCGGTCTTCCGTTTTTGCGGCTCGACACGGCGAGCGCGTTCGTCGGGGTCCTCCCGATGAAAACGGAAGCGCGCGCGACCTACGAGCGCGTGCTCGCGGATTTTCCCGCGCAGTCGAACAACCGAATTCTCGTCGTCGCGAAGTTTCCGTCGGCGGATTTGTCCGAAGCGCGCATCCACGCGCTTCGCACGCTCCGCGATCGCATCGCCGCGCTGCGCGGCGTCGTTCAAGTCGACAGTCTCTTCGATTTCGATCCGACGCTTCCGCCCGAGCAAGCCGACAAGATCCTCGCCCTGCCGCCGGAGCTTCGCGCCATCGACGTCAAGACCGCGCTCGAGCATCTCTCCGGCGGCGGCACGCACATCATGATGGCGCAGACGAAGGGCGCGCCCCGCACGCACGAAGCACGACAAGCCGTTCACGCGATTCGCCGCGATCGAAGCGTCGGTGATGGGACGCTCCTCGTCGGCGGACTCTCCGCGGTGGACGTCGACACGAACGCGTTCTTCGCCGAGCACACCCCCGCGGCCGTCGCGTACGTCGCGCTCCTCACGTACCTCATTCTCTTTCTGCTCTTTCAATCCGTCGTGCTCCCGCTCAAGGCGGTCATCACGAATCTCTTGTCCATCGCGGCGTCGTTCGGTGCGCTCGTTTGGATTTTCCAAGAGGGCCACCTCGCGTCGCTGTTGCAGTTCGAGCCGGGCCCCGTCGAGCCAACGCTGCCCGTGCTCCTCTTCTGCGTCGTGTTCGGTTTGTCGATGGACTACGAGGTGCTGCTCCTCAGTCGCATCCAAGAGGAGTACCTCGCGAGCGGAGACAACGCGCGCGCGGTGACGGAGGGTCTCGCGCGAAGCGGGCGTTTGATCACGAGCGCAGCGGCGATCATGGTGAGCGTGTTCGCCGCGTTCTCGCTCGCGAGCGTCGTGATGATGAAGGCGATGGGCGTCGGCATGGCGATCGCCGTCACGATCGACGCCACGATCGTGCGCACGCTGCTCGTCCCCGCTGCGATGCGCCTCTTCGGCGACTTCAATTGGTGGCCGAGCCGCCGCCCTCCGCACTAGCGCTTTCGTCGCTCTTTGCGCTTCACGAATCGGAGCCCGCTGTACGTCTCGTCGATCGCGCACACTTTGTTGTCCACCCAGCCCGTCGGCAAGATCACGTCGCGAAGCGCATCTTCGGTCACGTCGGTCTTCACGCCCGACGATTTCTTCGGCCACGCGATCCACACGCCGCCCGCTTCGGTCATCTTCTTCGTCTGCGCCGCGAACGTCTTCTTCAGCGCGGCGCGCTTGGTGACGAAGACCAGCGCGACGTCGAATGGTGCGCGTCCTTTTTTCTTCACGAGCGCAAAACCTCGCGGCGCGTTCACGACATCGACGCTTCCGCCAGGCTTGATGCCGAGCTTTTGCGCGAGCGGCGTCCCGCTATAACCTGCCACGCGTGCCATCTTACCCATCGACGATCATCTTTGGCGATTGCGCGAAGGTGCTCCCGACGCTGCCCGCTGCGTTCGCGCGACTCGTCTACATCGATCCGCCGTTCAACACCGGGATGGTCCAAAAACGCGAGCGATTGCGCGTGAAGAAATCCGCGAAGGGCGCGCGGCGCGGATTCGGCGGCGCGCGCTACGACGCGGTGAAGATCGAATCGAGCACGTACGACGACGCGTTCGACGACTACCTCGCGTTCCTCGTGCCGCGCATCGAGGCATCGCTTCGCTGCCTCACCGACGACGGCTCGCTCTTCGTGCACCTCGATTGGCGCGAGGTGCATCACGTGAAGGTCGCGCTCGATCGTTTGATCGGTCGCGATCATTTCCAAAATGAAATCGTGTGGGCCTACGACTACGGAGGTCGCGGAAAGCGGCGTTGGCCGCAGAAGCACGACTCGATCCTCTGGTACACGAAGAGCACGCGCGACTGGGTGTTCGCGTACGACGCGATCGATCGCATTCCGTACATGGCGCCCGGCCTCGTCGGCCCGGAGAAAGCGGCGCGCGGAAAGACTCCGACGGACGTGTGGTGGCACACGATCGTTCCGACGAGCGGACGCGAGAAGACCGGTTACCCGACGCAAAAGCCGCTCGGAATATTGCGACGCATCGTGCGCGTTCACTCGAAGCCGAACGACGTCGTCTTGGATTTCTTCGCCGGCAGCGGGACGACCGGCGAAGCCGCTACACTCGAAGGTCGGCGCTTCGTCCTCGTCGACGATGCGCTCGACGCCGTGCGCACGTGCAAGAAGCGACTCGCGCGCGAACGGCCGCGCTGCGTCGGCTTCGACTGAGTGATGGTGCTATGAAGTGCCCGTGCATACACGCACGATCATCGTCGCGCTGGTCGGGCTGCTCGCGTCCGGGCTGACGCACGCGCTGATCGGCACGTGGCTCTTCGATGCATTTCCAAGCGTCAGAGAGAAGCGACGCGCCGTGATCGCGGTGCTCGCGGTGCTCACAGTGCTGCCGTCGCTCATGCGACTCGTGTCGATCGCCACGCACTCGCAAATCGCCGTCGCGATCTTCATCGCGTGCATGTGCGAGTCGATCGTCGCCTTGTTCTCGGCGATTCCCCTCATCATCGTTCGCGCGTCGGCGCGCGGCGTCCAAGCGATCTCGAGCGAGGAGAAGATCTCGCGCAGGCACGCGATCGAACGCGTCGGCGGATCGGTCGTCGTCGCGTCGACCGCGTCGCTCGTCGGCTTCGGTGCGATCATCGGCCGACACGATTTTCGCGTCGAAGAGGTCCCGGTGCGCATCCCGGGTTTGCCGCGCGTTCTCGACGGCTACACCATCGCGCAGATCTCGGACATTCACGTCGGCATGCTCGTCGGCGAGAAGGAGCTCGGCGAAGGGCTCAGTGTGCTCGCGCGCGTGAAATCCGATCTCGTCGTGCTCACGGGCGACATGCTCGATTTCGATCCGCGCTACATCCCGCTCGCCGCGCGCGCGCTCGGCGCGATCCGCGCGCGCGATGGCGTCTACGCGATTTTAGGCAACCACGATCACTACACGGGCGCAGACGCAGTCGCGCAAGGTCTCCGCGCCGCGGGCATCGACATGCTCGTCAACGACGGTCGCATGATTCGCGCGAAGGACGGCGGCGGCTTCGCGCTGCTCGGCGTCGACGATCTCGCGGGCCTGCGATCGGGAGGACCCGGCCCGCGACTCGATCGCGCCGAACAGGCCGTCGCGAAGGACGCGCCGCGCATCTTGCTCTCGCACCAACCGTCGACCATCGACATGTGGGCGTCGCGCGTCGCGCTGCAGCTCAGCGGACACACGCACGGCGGACAATTCAATCCCGGGTTTCGTCCCGCCGATCTCGTATTTCGTTACGTCTCGGGTCGCTACCAGGTCGGCGAGACGACGCTCTGGGTGAATCGCGGCTTCGGCGTCGTCGGTCCGCCCGCGCGCGTCGGAGCTCCGCCCGAGGTGACGAAGATCATCTTGATGTCGGCGTGATAGCTTCACACGCCGTGCTCCAGCGATGGGCCTTGGCACTCGCGTTCGTGTTTTCGTCCAGCGCGGCGTTCGCGCAAGACGACGAGCTTGCGCGCGCGCGCTTTCTCGATCAACAAGGCGTTCGCGCATTCGCGGAGAATCGCTACCGCGACGCGATGGCGCTCTTCTCCGCGTCGTATCGCGCGGGCGGACCGCCGACGGAGCTGTGGAACGTCGCGCGCTGCCAACTCAAGCTCGACAACCCGGAAGACGCACGCCGCACGCTCGAGGAATATCTCGAACGCAAAGATCTCACCGAGAGCGATCGCGCCGACGGCAAACGGTTGCTCGACGAGATCGAGCGCCGCCCGTCGACGTTCGTCGTCGCGTCGACGCCCGCGGGTGCGAACGTCGTCGTCGACGGTCATACCGTTGGTAATACTCCCTATGCATCGACGCTTCCGCCGGGCGCGCACGACGTGAAAATCGGCTCCGCGACGAAGCACGTCGAAGCGCGCGACGGCCGCGCGATCGTCATCAGCGTCGATCTCCAAACGGGCGGCGAGCGACCTTCGCCGCCGCCGCCTGGGCAGAAGCACGTGCGTCGATTCTCCGCGGAGCTCGGCGTCGTCGGTGTCTTCTCGTCGCTCGGCGGCGGCGCCGTCTCCGAAGGAAGCGCATCGCCCGAGATCGCCGTCGGCTTCGCGCCGTTCACGTTCAGCAACGTGCTCGTCGGTTTTGGTCTTCGCTTGCGACTCGGTTTCGATCAGTGGTCGACGAGCGCGGGCGTCTCCAACGTGCCGCCTGGAACGTGCGCGTCGCCGCCGAACGACTTCTCCGCGGTCGAGACGATCGCGATGCCCACGGTCTTCGGTGCGTGGCGCGTCTCGCGTTTGCTCACGATCGGCGCGCGCGCCGGGTTCGGCGCGGCGATCTACGCGGCGGGCGCGCCCATCGGAGGCGATCTCTTCGCGGCGTCGTGCGTCTTCGGTGGATCGCTCGCGCCGAGCGGATACGCGGGCGTCGACGTGTCCTTGCGGATGAACGAAATGTTCCGCTTCGTGATCTACCCCGCGACGCTCGACATCCATCCCGCGTACACGGGCGCGCGCAGCGACGGATCGCTCGACGCATCTGGTCCATGGGTGCGCTTGGGCGCCGGCATCGGCGTCGCGATGGACCTCTAGAATGCGCGCGCTCGTGCTCGCGGCGTCGCTCGCGCTCCCCGCTGCGGGTCAAGCGTGGTCGCTCAGCGGTCGCGACGCAGTCCGCGGCGTCACGATCGGTCCCATCGAAAACGCGTATCACCCCGGCGTCGGTTATGGATCGAGCGCGTACGAGCGCTCCGTCGAGGAGTGCGCGTCGTGGGGCGCGAGCTGGGTCGCGATCACGCCGTTCGGACGCGTGAACGATCTGTCCGGCGCGGGCGTCGATCCGACGTTCGAAGCACCGTTCGAAAAAAATCGCGAACAGGTGATTCGCGCGATCCGCATGGCGCACGAGCGCGGCATGCACGTCATGCTCGTGCCGCACTTGTGGGTCGAGTCGGGCGCGTGGCGCGCGGAGATCGATCCGAAGACGACCGAAGGCTGGTCGCAATGGGCGCGCAGCTACGGGGACTTCGTCGTCGCTTGGGCGCGCGTCGCGGAAGAGACGCACGCGGAGATCTTCAGCGCGGGCGTGGAGCTTCGCAGTTGGGTGACGAGCGGTCGCGCGCCGACGTTCCTCGCCGTGCTCGACGAAGTGCGCCGCGCGTATCACGGCCTCTCACGTACTCGGCGAACTGGGACGACGTCGACGACACGGTCATCCTCGGCTCGCTCGATCTGATCGGCATCAACGCGTTCTATCCGCTCGCCGATCGCGATCGCGCGACCGAGAGCGAGCTTCGCGCGGGCGGCGAACGCGTGCGCGTCAAAGTGCACAAGCTCGCCGAGACATGGCGCAAGCCCGTCCTCTTCACGGAGATCGGTTACACGACGCGCCCCGATCCCGCGATCCGTCCGTGGGAGTGGCCCGACTCGATGAAGCAAGTGCGCGTCGACGAGCACGCGCAAGCGCTCGCATACCGCGCGCTCGTTCGTCCGCTGCTCGACGAGCCGGACTTCGCCGGCTTCTTCGTGTGGCGCGTCTACGCGGACCCCGACGACGTGTCGCAAGAGGCCGAGTGGGGATTCTCGCCGCGCGGAAAGCTCGCCGAGCTCGTCGTGCGCGACGCGTTCGCCGCGCCCTGGGCGGGCGACGGCGCCGTGGATTTGCGCTGGCCGCGCAGCGCGTGGTGACGAAGTTGGCCCTTGCGCGCCGGAGCTGATCCAATCGCAGAGTGAAGGTGCGTCTCGCGATCGGATTCTTGTGCGCGCTCGCTCTGGGGAGCGCGGCGAGCGCGGCGCGAACGTCGCTTTTCGCGGGGAAACGGGCGCAAAATCGCGTGCAGAATGCAACCGTTCCGGACGCGCCGTCGGCGCCGTCACCCGTCGACGAATCCGTCCTCGCGTCGCCCGGCGAGATCGGACGCGACACGCTGACGACGAGCAAGTCGCGCGCGTGGCTCCTCGCCGAAGGCCCTGCGCGAGAGCCCGACGCGCCACGCCTCGTCACGCTCACGTTCGACGATGGCCCCGACCCCGACACCACGCAGACCGTCTTGAAGCTCCTCGACAAACACCACGTGCGCGCGACGTTCTTCTTCATCGGTCGCTACCTCGACGGAAACAAGCGCCACCCGACGAAGGCGCGCCAAGCCGCGCGTGACATCGCGGCAGCGGGTCACATCATCGGCAGCCACACGCACGATCACGATTTGCTCACGACCGACACGCACACGCAGGTGCTCGATCAGATCGACGAAGGCATCGCGTCGATCGAGCGCGCGACGGGCAAGCGGCCGGAGCTCTTTCGACCGCCGTACGGTCAGCTCGACGCGTTCGGCGAACAGGCGATCGCGGAGCGGCATCTTGGTTTGGTTTTGTGGAGCGTCGAAGCGGAGGACATGAAGGACCCCGACGAGCAGACGATGTTCGTGCACCTCGTCGAGCAGCTCGATTACGGCTCGGGTGGTCTCGTTCTCTTGCACGACGTGAAGTGGGCGACGGTCCACGTGCTCGCGCGCCTGCTCGATTGGCTCGATGCGAAGAAATATTCCATCGTCGACTTGCCGACGTACTTCCGCGAGACGCACGCGCACCCGCAGCCTTTTGCGTCGCGCAAGGAGCTCGAAGACGCGCGCGCCCTCGCGTGGCGCGCGACGCATCCGCGAATCTAAGTACCCGTCGGGTCTTCGCAGAACGTCGCCGCTTTGCCCGTCGTCGTTCCTTCTTTGATCTCGACGGGACAATACGATGGACCGCGCATCTGCTGGATCAGCTCGACGACGATCGGATTCGACCACGCGCGCTGGCCATCGAAGCGCGCGCGAATGACGCCGCGCTTGTCGATGAGCCACGTCTCGGGGAATTGATTCGTCCCGTACTTCGCGCCGACCGTCGTGCGACCTTCGGGATCGAAGAGCACCGGAAACGGTGGGTCCTCCCGGAGGAGCGTCTTCAAGAGATCGCGAACCTCGTCGGGGCCGCTGTCGACCGACACCGTGACGAGCGCGACGTCTTTCTCGGGCTTCAAGATGTGCGCGAGCTCGTCGAGATCGGGCATCTCCTCTTTGCACGGCTGACACCACGACGCCCAGAAGTTCAAGACGACGACTTTGTCTCGAAAGCTCGAGAGCGAAACGTCCTTGCCCTCCATGTCCTTCAAATGAAAATCGGGCGCGGTGCGCGTGGCGCCCGCGTAGTTCGGATGGAGCAAGCAAAGCGCCGAGCACTCGCGACGCGACTCGCCCTCACGCGCGACGCTCACGAAGCTGTAGACGAGCACGGCCGCGAGGAGCACGAACGCACCGTACGCGGCGTACGACCACGGCGGCGGCTGCGGCGTCGCCGGCGGCGGAGCGGGCGCCGCTGGAGCAGCGCGCGATTTGGCAGGCGACTTGGCCACGCCCCGATTCGTAGCACGAGTCCGCTAGTTCAGCGTCTTCGGGGCGACGGGCGCGTCGTCTTCCGTCACGATGCGACCGATCGCGGACGAGTGGTGATGCACGAGCCGCCACTCGCCGACTTCGCGCACGAACACGTTCGTCGCGGCGAGGACCGCGCCGTTGCCCGTGTCGGGATCGACGACGCGCTCGTAGCAGAGCACCATCGCCGTGTCGCCGAGCATCACGACGCGCGAGCCTTCGATCGAAACCTTCGGCGCGCCGTCGCTCGACAAGATCGATTGCCACGAGCGAATCACCTGCGACCTGCCGTGCAGCGCGGTCGAACCGGGGTGCAAACACACGACGGGCGCGCGCTCGGCCCACATGCGATCCATCGCGCGGATGTCGCGCGAGTTGAACGCATCGTAGAACGCGACGTTCCTCGCGAGGATCTCGCTCTCCGTCCCGGCTTCGAGCATTGAATAGGATCTAGCGCATGCTCACACGCGCGCAATCGAAAGCGCACGCCTGGGACGCGCGGGCGCGCCCTGTTCGAGCTTTTCGAATGCGCGCTTGAACGTCGCGAACGATCCGCCCGCACGCGCGGCTTCTGCGACTGCGCGACCTTCGCTCTCGCTCCCTTGTGCGAGGACGTACTCCACCCACGCCCACTTCGCGCTCGTCGATCGCACGTCCGCGCGTCCGCGAAGGCCGCGCTTCAATCGATCGAGTCGGTCCATCACGACGTCGATCCCCGCAAACGGTTCGCCGTCGAGTGGGGTGTTTCGCTTCGCGCAAAACGGCGCGATGCCGAGCGCGATGGGGACGATCTTCGAGAGCTCGGTCGTGAACCGGACGCACTCGTCGATGTCGGCGTTCGTCTCCGTCGGCAGACCGATCATCAAATAGAGCTTGAGACGATCCATGCCGTGTTTCTTCGCGAGCTCGGCGCAGCGTTCGAGGTGCTTGATGCGCGCCTTGCGCTCGAGCATGTCGCGGAGCCTGTCGGACGGTCCGTCCATCGCCGTCGTGAGCGTGCGCGTTCCGGCTTTTTTCAGGGCTGAAACGAGATCGTCGTTCAAGCGATCGGGACGCAGCGACGAGAGCCCGACCTCGCGTCCTTGATCTGCGAGCGTCGAAACGATCTGCGCGATGCGCGGGTGATCGCTCACCGCGGCGCCGACGAGCCCGACGCGCTTCGCGTCGTGCGGAACGAGCCCGAGGATCGTCTCCATCGGCACGAGCCGCATGCCGCCGTTCGTCGAGCGACGCATCACGCAGTACTTGCAAGCGCGCGAGCAACCGCGCTCGGTCTCGATCAAGAACATGTCGGAGAGGACCGCATGCGGCGTGCGAATCGGCGCCCATGCTGGCAAGAGCGCCTGATCCACTTTGGCGATTTCGGGGAGGATCGCGCCGTGAATTTCCGGAACGAAGACGTGCGGCACGCGCGCGAGCGCCGCGAGACACGCCGCGCGATCGGAGCGCATCTCGTCGATGATCGCGAGCACGGTCACGACGAGCTCTTCGGCTTCACCCATGATGATCGCGTCGCAAAACGGAGCGAGCGGGAGCGGATTCGAAAACGTGAGCGGACCACCGCCGAGAACGAACGGGTGATGCGCGTCGCGCTCTTCGCGAAACAAAGGAACGTTCGCCGCGTCGAGCATCGCCACGACGCCCGCGAGCTCGATCTCGTAGGCGACGCTGAACGCGATCACCGGAAATTCTTCGATGGGCCGGAGCGATTCGTACGTGAGCGGATGCTTCTCGAGCTTCAGATCGCGCTCGGCTTCGTCGTCGAGGAACGCGCGCTCGCATGCCATGCCGTTCGTCTCGTTGATCGCGCGCCAAATCCGCTGGTACCCGAGCGAGCTCATTCCCGCGGCGTACGGCGATGGGTACGCGAGCGCGACGGTGAACGGCGCTTGCTTGCGCGCCCCGCCGACTTCCGCGGCAAGTCGCTCGCGGACGCGATCGGAGAAACTCACCCGTGCATTATGCACGATTCAACGTCGCGGGCGATCGCTCCGCGGTCGAGGCGTCGGAAGATCCGACGGCGGACGAGGCGTCGGCAGATCGGAGACCATCGAGCCCGAGCGTGAGCCCACGCGATCGAGCGCGCGAACGAGCTCGGCGGCCATGCTGCGCACGTACGCGAGCGTCACGGGGCCGTCGGTCCTGCGCGACTGGCTCGTCGTCTTCAGCTGCGCTTCGAGCGATGCGCGTTGCGTGTCCGCGTCGTCGAGCTGACGAACGAGCTCCGTCATGCGCGACTCGAGCACGAGGCGCTCTTCGTTGAGGCGAGCGAGCGTCTGCTCCAAATGTTGCGCGTGCACTTCGGCTTGCGTCGCGCGTGCGAGCAAACGACCCAAAAGCTCGTCGATGTCGCCGCCGCTCCCCCCGTCGACCCCTGCCGCCGCGAGGCTGTCGCGCTTCGAATCCGGCTTGCGCGCGCTCGGTGGCATCGAGTCCGAACGCGGATCTCGTTTCTTGCCGAGCCGCAGCGTCGGCTTACGTTGTTCGCTCATGAGAGGGAGGCCATGATAAGGGGCTCGAGCGGAGGTCGCATGTGGATTCGTAGCGCGGCGGTGTTTTGCGCTCTGACGCTCGTCCACGTGACCGCATGCTCGTCGCCGCAAGAGCAGAGCGATGCCGGTCCCGACGCGACGAGCGATTCGCCGCAAGTTGACGCGAGCGTCGATTCCGCGCCGCAGCCCGGCGATCCCACGCTCGCGAACAACGCGCCTTTCAAAGTGACCGAGTGCAACCAACCTCCGCTCACGCCTCCAGCCACGGGGACGTGCAGCGTGACCGACGGTACATCGGGCAAGCTCTTCAAGGGCACGGTGCTCGCGCCGAACGAAGTTCTTCATCGCGGAGAAGTGCTCGTCGACGATTCGGGAACGATCGTGTGTGCGTCGTGTGACTGCAGCGCGTCGCCCGGTTACGCGGCCGCGACCATCGTCGCGTGTGCGAACGGCGTCATCTCGCCTGGGCTCATCAACGCGCACGATCACATCACGTACGCGAACAACGCGCCCGTCTCGCACGGGACCGAGCGCTTCGATCACCGAAACGAGTGGCGCGCCGGTCTCAACGGTCACACGGCGCTCAACTACAACTCCGGCGCGTCCGCCGCCGTGCAGCTCTTCGCCGAGCTTCGCTTCGTGATGGGCGGCGCGACGTCGACGGTCTCGTCGGGCGGGAAAAAGGGCTCGCGCGAAACCTCGACGACCAGACGCTCTGCGAAGGATTGCCGATCGCAAGCGGCCGATTTCGACACGTTCCCGCTCGACGACTCCGACGGGACGATGCTGACGTCCGGTTGTGCATACGGATCCGGTCCGCGCGACGAAAGCGAGCGTCGACGGGCAGAACGCGTACCTGCCGCACATCGCCGAAGGCGTGAACGCCGCCGCGCACAACGAGTACGTCTGCACGAACGACACGCAAGGCAACTTCGACTTGATGGAGCAACCCACCGCGATGATCCACGGCATCGCGGCGCTGCCGACCGACATCGCGCCGCTTCGCGCGGATCAAACGCGGCTCGTTTGGTCTGCGCGAACGAACGTCGATCTCTACGGCAACACCGCGCCCGTCACGATGTTCGACGCGCTCGGCGTGCCCATCGCTCTCGGAACCGATTGGATGCCGTCGGGCAGCATGAACATGCTCCGCGAGCTCAAGTGCGCCGACTCGCTCAACACGAATTATTTCGGAAAGCATTTCTCCGATGGCGATCTGCGGCGCATGGCCACGTTCAACGCGGCGTGGGCGGCGGGCGCGAGCGACATGATCGGCGCGCTCAAGCCGGGCTACGTCGCCGACATCGCCATCTTCGATGGATCGGCGAGCAAGGATCACCGCGCGGTGATCGATGCGGGCGTCGAGGACGTCGTGCTCGTGCTTCGCGGCGGAACGGTTTTGTACGGCGACGACGCGCTCGTCGCCGACGCGAAGATCGGCGGCGCGGCGTGCGAGCAGCTCGACGTGTGCACGCAATCGAAGCGCGCGTGCGTCGCACAGGATCTCCAAAACACGAACACGCTCGCGACGCTTCGAACGGCGGGCGAAAAGTACTACCCGCTCTTCTTCTGCAAGAGCGACACGGTGACGAGCGAGCCGAGCTGCACGCCTTATCGAGCGGAGTATCCGAATGGGATCACCGCCACGGACAAAGACGGCGACGGCATCGACGACGCAACCGACGATTGCCCCACGATCTTCAACCCCGCGCGCCCGATGGACAACGGCAAGCAAGCCGACACCGACGGCGACGGCGTCGGCGACGCGTGCGATCGTTGTCCGAACGACGCGACGAACCACTGCACGAAACCGAGCGCCGACGATCTCGACGGCGACGGCGTGGTCTCCTCCGTCGATGTGTGTCCGCGCATCGCGGATGCGACGCAAGCCGACGGCGACAACGACGGGCGCGGCGACGCATGCGACACGTGTCCGGGCGTGGTGAACGCGGGGCCCGCGGCGTGCGCGATGTCGATCGAGACGCTGCGCAATCCGAGCGATCCAAGACACCCAAAAAATGGAGGGATCGTGAGCATCCCCGGGGCGTACGTCACCGCGGTGAGCGCGGCGGGATTCTCGCTCCAGGACATTTCGCTCGCGCCATACAGCGGCGTGTGGATCGCTTCGGCGACGACGGCCAAGCGCGGTAACGTTGCGAGCGTGACGGGCGTGTACACGAACGCGAGCGGCCTCGCCGAGATCCTTCCGACGAGCATCACGATCACCGACGCAGGAACGGTGCTTCCATTCTCGGCGATCGCGGTGGGCTCGTCCGACATCGAGACGGGCGGGCCGTTTGCCGACGCCTACCAGAGCATGCTGCTCGTGCTGACGAGCCCGACGATCACGAACGACACGCCCGACGGAACGGGAAAGTTCTTCGAGTTCGTCGTGGACAGCGCGTGCCGCGTCGATGACTCGCTCTTTCCGCAATACGGGCAACCCTCGACGCCGTACCCGCCCACGGGCTTCACGAACGGAACCGCGTTCACGTCGCTCTTCGGCGTGCTCGGCTACTCGTTCTCGAACGCGAAGCTCTGGCCTCGCGACGCAACCGATGTCGTTCGCTAGATGAAGTCCGCGCTCTTCGCCGCGCTCGGGGTCGCGTTCTTCGTCTTCGTCTCGTGGTGGGTGGTCGGGCTCGTGGCCGCGCGCGCGCGCGGCGAGCGCATCATGCCGAGCGGATACGAAATCCTCGTCGGCGCGGTCACGAATTTCTTCGACACGCTCGGTATCGGATTGTTCGCGACGACGACGACGTTCTACCGCGCGAAGAAGACCGTCGACGATCGCCTCGTCCCCGGCACGCTCAACATCGGCCACACGATCCCCACGTTCGCCGAGGCGTACATCTTCATCGACAAGATCAACGTGGACCCGCGCACGCTCGTCGCGATGGTCACGTCGGCGACGCTCGGCGCGCTCGTCGGTGCGCCCATCGTCGCGCGCTTCTCGCGGCGCAAAGTGCAAATCGGTTTGGGCAGCGCGCTCCTCGTCGTGTGCGGCGTGCTCGTGTGGCGACAAATCGGTTTGCCCCAAGACGGGACGAAGATCGGTCTCGACGGCGCGGCATTCGTGTTCGCGGTCGTCGCGAATTTCATTTTGGGCGCGCTGATGACGATCGGCGTCGGGCTCTACGCACCGTGCCTCGTCGTCGTGTCGCTCCTCGGCATGAATCCGAAAGCGGGCTTCCCGATCATGATGGGCTCGTGCGCGTTCTTGCAGTCGTTCGGGAGCATCCCGTTCATTCGGCAACGGAGCTACGCCCCGGGCGCGGCGATCGGCTTGTCGCTCGGTGGCGTGCCCGCGGTCTTGATCGCCGCGTTCATCGTGAAGGAGCTTCCGCTTTATTGGGTGAAGTGGCTCGTCGCGGTCGTCGTCGTGTACACCGCGCTGACGCTCCTCCGCGCGGCGCGCGCCAACCCCGCGTGATAGGATCGGCGCGATGGGTGTGTCGCCCAAAGCCAGCACGTTCGATGACGATCTCGCGCTGATCAAGACGACACTCGGCATACCGAAGGTCGACGAGCTCGGCGACACTTCTCCCGCCGAGTCGCCACCGCCACAACCCTCGTCGCCCAAGCTCGACGCGACGATCGGCGTCGCCCGCACCGTCCTCCCGCGTCGCAAACAAGGTCACGACGAATCCGTGATCGAAGAGCGCCCGCGCTTCGAAATGGTCGATGTCCTCGGTCGCGGTGGCATGGGCGAGGTCGCGCTCGTCAAAGACAACGACATCCGCCGCACCGTCGCCGTGAAGCGCCTCTTGCCGAACCAACGCCACGGCGACGCGGTGCTCCGCTTCGCCGACGAGGTGCGCGCCGTCGGGCAGCTCGAGCATCCCGGCATCGTCCCCGTCTACGACGTCGGCGTCGACGATCGCGGCGATCCGTATCTCGTGATGAAGCACGTGCAAGGCGAGACGCTCGAGACGATCATCGAGAAGCTCGCAAAGCGTGACCCCGAAACGACCGAGCGCTTCACGCACGAATACCGCGCGCACGTCTTCCTCGAGATCTTGCAGGCGATTCGTTACGCGCACGATCGCGGAATCATCCATCGCGACATCAAACCCGCGAACGTGATGATCGGCCCATTCGGCGAGGTCACGGTGATGGACTGGGGCGTCGCGAAGAAAATCGAGCGACGCGCGGAAGCCGCGAGCGAGCCCGCGCCGACGAAGAAATCCACCGGCGACGGCAAGCTCCTCTCGACCATCCACGGCGCGCTCGTCGGCACGCCGCTCTACATGTCACCCGAGCAAGCCGCGGGTCGAAACGACGACCTCGACGAACGCAGCGACGTCTTCTCGCTCTCGCTCCTCTTCTACGAGATGCTCGTGCTCGAACACCCGCAAAACGACGTCAAGTCGCTGCAGGAGCTCATCGCCACGCGCATCGCGAACGAGATCGCCACCGACGACTTCAAAGTTCGCGGCCTCAAGGCGCGCGCGCCCGTCGAGTATCTGCAGTTCCTCCTCAAAGGGCTCCCGCGCGATCGCGAGAAGCGCTTTGCGTCGGTCGCAGCGATGGAGACCGGCCTTCGCAACATCCTCTCGGGAAAAATTCCGGTCGCGTGCCACATCAGCTTCACGAAGAAAGTCGTCCACGCGTTCTTGCACTGGGTCGACCGCCATCCGCGCGAGTTCTCGGCGCTCCTTCTTCTTTCGGCGCTCGGGATCGTCGGGTCGATCGTGTGGGGCGTCGTTCGCCTCTTCGCTTAGCGACTGAATGATATAGCTCGTTCGCGATGGCGAACCTCTTTCTCCGCAAGCCGTTCGAGAAGCTCATGGCCGACGCCGACGACCACGGTCTGAAGCGCACGCTCGGCCCGTTCAGTCTCATCGCGCTCGGCATCGGGGCGATCATCGGCGCGGGTCTCTTCGTGCGAACCGCCGCGGCGATCGCGGACTGCGCGGGGCCGTCGGTCGTTCTCGGATTCGCGCTCGCGGGCGTCGGCTGCGCGTTCGCCGGCCTCTGCTACGCGGAATTCGCCTCGATGATTCCGATCGCGGGCAGCGCGTACACGTACTCGTACGCGACGATGGGCGAGCTCATGGCGTGGATCATCGGTTGGGATCTCGTGCTCGAGTACGCGATCGGCGCGGCGACCGTCGCGATCGCGTGGAGCCAATACCTCAATCAAGCCTGCTCGGATTTTTCGGCGTGCAGATCCCGTACGAGTGGTGTCACTCGCCGTGCGAGCACCTGCTCGACGCGCAAGGCCACGCGACCGCGACCCACGGCTATCATCAACGTGCCGGCGCTGTTCATCCTTCTGATGCTCACGCTGTTCTCATCCGCGGCATGCGCGAATCGGCGCTCTTGAACGCGCATCATCGTGATCATGAAGGTCTCGATCGTCATCATGGTCATCGTCTTCGGCTGGTCGTTCATCAACCCGGCGAACCACACGCCCTACATTCCCGAGCCGACGAAGTACATCGACTCGCAGCACGTGGCGCACAACTACGGCGGCTTCTGGGGAATCGTGAACGCGGCGGGCATCGTGTTCTTCGCGTTCATCGGCTTCGACGCGGTGTCGACCGCGGCGCAAGAAGCCAAGAACCCGAAGCGCGACATGCCCATCGGCATCCTCGGGTCGCTCGTCGATCTGCACCATGCTCTACATCCTCTTCGCCCACGTGCTGACGCGGCGTCGCGACCGTCGACGATTTTCGCACGTCGGGCAGCGAGGCTTCCGTCGCGTTCGCGATCTCGAAGTACATGCACGGGTTCGAGTGGCTCTCGAACTTCGTCACCGTCGCGATCCTCGGCGGGTTCTCTTCCGTCATCCTCGTCATGCTCCTCGGCCAATCGCGCGTCTTCTTCTCGATGAGCCGCGACGGTCTCGTCCCGCCGATTTTCGCCGAGCTCCACCCGACGTTCCGCACGCCCGTAGAAATCCAACGCGACGTTCTTCGTGCTCACGTCGCTCTTCGCCGCGTTCGTTCCGGAGGACATCGTCGGCGACATGACGAGCATCGGGACGCTCTTCGCGTTCATCCTCGTGTGCGCGGGCGTTTGGATCATGCGCGTGAAAAATCCGGACGCGCCGCGCCAGTTCCGCGTTCCCGGCGCGCCCGTCGTCGCGGTGCTCGGCGTGCTCGCCAACGGCCTCGATGATTTACGGCCTCGGCTGGACGAACTGGGCGCGCCTCGGCGCGTGGCTCGTCGTCGGCCTCGTGATTTATTTCACGTACGGCATCAAGCACAGCAAGCTTCGCCTCACGGACCGATGAGCGCCTTCGTTCCCGCGATCTCGTCGATGCGTCGCTCGAGGCTCACGAGCGCGCGCGGCGCCAAACACGAACCGTAGCCGCCGCGCTGGTCGTCGGCCGGCGTGTGCATCACGGTGTGGACGCGGTCGCCCACGCGCAGCGTCATCCTCGCACGCGCCTCGTGATAGTGGATGGAGTCATAGCGGCTCCGCATGTCGAAGAAGCACGACGTCGACATCTCGCGAGCGAGATCGCGCACCGCCTTCGCGTCGACGGTGCGATTCACGGAGCCCTTCGTGACGACGTCGGTCTGCCCTTGCCACGTCATCGCGCCATCGGTGTCGATCGTCACGCGGTAAGCGGGGCAGTCGCCGAAGCACTGCTCGCGCTCGAGCGTGATCGACGCGTAGGCGTTCGCGGGCACGGGCGCGCAGCTTTGCACCGACGCGTGGGCGATGCCGATCGCGCGTCCCGCGACGAAGACCACGAGCACCGAGAGCGCGAGCACGAGCGTCGACATTTCGGCTTCGTGCTTCCACGGTGGCGAGTGAGCGAGCGAGTCCGCGTGGACGCGCTTCTCCGCGGCGCGAATCCGGAGCTCTTCGACTTCGCGTTCGAGCGCCGCGAGCGCTTCGCGTTCCATCAGCGACACTCGTGCGCGGCGGTGCCCACCACGAAGCGACCCACCGCGTAGCCGCCGACGAGCGCGACCACGATGAACCACGCCCCGATCACGGAGCGAACCTTGCCGAGCCACGGCGCGAGTCGCGCGCGCCGCGCCGCGCGAATGCGCCACTCCGCGTCTGCGAGCGTGCGCGCGAGATCGGCTTGTTCGGCGCGCAGCGCGGCGGCCCGCTCCTCGCGAAATACGGCATCGTTGCGAAACGGACTCGGCACGCCCAAAAGCATAACGTGGTATGAGGGCGCGCGATGAAAGGTCGCTCCGCGATCGGGCTGATGTTCGTGTTCCTCGCGTCGGGGTTCGCCGCGCTGCTTTATCAAGTGGTTTGGCAGCGATCGCTGTTCGCGATTTACGGAATCAACATCGAATCGGTGACGGTCGTCGTCACGGCGTTCATGCTCGGCCTTGGGTTTGGATCGTTTGCGGGCGGAGCGGTGTCGAAGAATCCGGAGCGGCCGGCGCTGCTTCTGTTTTCGCTCGTCGAGCTGTCCATCGGTGCGTTCGGTCTCGTGTCGCTCCCGCTCTTTCATTGGGTGGGCGCGTTCACGCTCAATCTCTCGCCCCTCGCGACCGCGCTCGTCACGTTTCTGCTCGTTCTCTTTCCGACGATGCTCATGGGCGGCACGCTGCCGCTCCTCGTCGCGTATTTCGTCCGCAAGAGCGGCAACGTCGGCAGGAGCGTGGGCCAGCTCTACTTCGTGAACACGCTCGGCTCGGCGATCGCATCGATCACGAGCGTGATGGTGATGATGGGCCCGCTGGGCGAAGCGAACACCGTCCGCGCCGCCGCCGCGATCAACTTCCTCGTCGGCCTCGGCGCGCTGACGGTCGCGGTGCCGAACTGCGCGCGGCGTTCGCCACCGATCTCGCCACCGTCCAGTGGGTGCTCAACGGCTACGTGCTGGCGCTGGCCTCGCTCACGCTGGTGGGTGGCGCGCTGGGCGACACCTTCGGCAAAGCGCGCATGCTGCGCGTGAGCTGTTTCGCATTGGACTCGCGTCGATCGCCTGCGCGCTGGCGCCCTCCGCCCCCTGGCTGATCGCGGCCCGGGTCGCGCAAGGCACCGCCGCGGCGGTGTTGACGCCGACCAGTCTCGCGCTGATCGGCGCGATCTATCCCAAGAACGAGCGCAGCCGGGCGATCGGCGTGTGGGCGTCGGCCTCGGCGATCACCACCGCCGGCGGGCCGGTGCTGGGCGGCTGGCTGACGACCAATTACGGCTGGCCGTGGGTGTTCGCGATCAACCCGCCGCTGGCGTTGATCGCGGTCGGCCTGTTGGCCATGTTCGCGCCCGCCGACCGGCGCGAGGGCAAGAGCTTCGACGCGGTCGGCGCCGCCGTGCTCGCCGCCGCCCTCGGTGCGCTGGCCTGAAGTTCTAGCCGGATCGGCCCCGACCCGTCGGGCGCGCAGCCTTCCGATACGCACACCGCCGTTCTCGCGGCGGCCGCCGTCTTCGCCGTCGCTGGCCTGGTCGCTTACGCCTTGTGGGAGCGGCGAACCCCGCACCCGATGACGCCGCCGCGCCTCTTGGCCAACCGCACGTTCGTCGGCCTCAACGCGGCGACGTTGCTGATCTACGCCGGACTTTCGGTGATGTTCTTCCTGCTGCCGTTCGACCTGGTCGACCGGCGTCCTCTGCGCCGACCCAGGCCGGGCTCGCTTTCCTGCCGCTCACGCTCGCCATCGGATTGTTGTCGCGCCCGTTCGGCGCCTTGGCGGACCGTATCGGCGCGCGCCCGATGCTGATCGTGGGGCGAGTGGCGCAGCACTCGCCTACATCACCCTCGCGGTGGGCCGACACGCCTCGCTCGCCGTCGGCGCGCTCGGGCCGTTGGCGTCGCTCGGCCTCCGTTCGCCGTGCTGGTCGCGCCGTTGACTGCTTCGGTGTTGTCGAGCCCTGGACGCCGCCGATCAGGGATTGGCGTCGGGCGTCAACAACGCGGTCAGCCGCGTCGCGCAACTGGCGGGCATCGCGCTTGCCGCCGGGATCGGCGCCTATGCGTTCGGTTATGAGATAGGGCTCGCGGCGCCGCCGCACTGTCGGCGGCGGGCGCCGCGATTGTCGCGGTCATGGTCGAGCGGAAGGCCGCGGCCTAATTTCGGTCGGGACGACTTACGCATCGCCCCACAACCGAAGCGCCGTCGCCGCGAAGGTAGCGGCCGAAAAATTCCAGGATGCGGCGGCGGTACTCGGGGCGCGCGAACCGTTCGAGATCGATGTGCCCGGCGCCTTCCACTTCCCACAACTGCTTGGGTTCGGCGGCCGCGGCGAACATCTCGCGCGTTTCGCCGATGCGGGTCAGACGGTCGTCGGTTCCGCCGATGACGAACACCGGCCCGCCACGTCGCGGATATGGTCGATCGGGCGAAGCTCTCCGTCGCGCGTGTGGATGATGGGTGCGACGGTCGCGATGAAGAGATGAGCCGCGAGCGGCGCGAGCGGACCGATGTAGCGCGACAGCCGGTCTCTGACCGCGCTGTTGAAGTCCGGAAAAACCGATTTAGAATTCAGCGCGTCGCCGGAAAGCCGCCAGGCTCGAGCACCGCCGCGGCGCCGCCGAGCGAGACGCCAATCACGCCGATTTTCTCGCCCGGAAGTTTTTCCTTTGTCCACGCGATCGCGGCCTCGGCGTCGAGCGCCTCCAATCGTCCGAACGTGATCCGTGTGCCGAGGCTCTCGCCGTGGGATTGAAAATCCAACGACAGGACCGCGTAGCCGGCGTCGTGCAGGAACCGAATGCGCGCCAGCATGCTGCGGCGGGTCGAGGTCCAGCCGTGCATGAGCACAATTGCGCCGGTACGGGGGGCGCCGGCGCGCGGCGCGGCGGGCACGAACCAGCCCGCCAACGCGCTGCCCGACGCGGAGGGAATTGTCACCGTCTCAGCCGCAAGGCTCACCGGCGGCGGCGCGATCGAATAGTTGGCGGGTTCGGAGAGATAATACCCGGCCGCCGCCATCGACATCCAGCCCATGGCGGCAGCCGCAACGAGCACGGCGATCGATCGACGAAACCAAGTCATAGCAATGCGAATCCCTCATGCCCGCGCGCGAGGCGCGATCGTTGCAGGCTAGGGCCAAGGGCGCGAAAGAAAAATGATCTCGATCAATGTCGCGATCCAAGCCGGGCGGGCGCCCCGGAACCTACAGATAAGGGAACATCAGCCGCGCCGCGCTGTGCAACAGGCGCGCCGGCAGCGAGCGGCCGTTGAGCTCCGTCAGCGTGATCGGAGAACCGTGCATCGCCGCATCAGGTCCTCGACCTGCCGCACCAGATCGGCGTGATAGACCTCGAGATCGATCTCGAAATTCAGCCGGAAGCTGCGCATGTCCCAGTTCGCGCTGCCGACAAAGCACCAGATGCCGTCCACGGTCAACAGCTTCGAGTGATCGAACGGCGGCGGGTGAGGCCAGACGCGGCAGCCGGCGCCAGCAGCGGCCCGATGTGCGCGCGCATCGCCCAGTCGACGTCGGGTGATTGCTGCGTCGGGCAGCACGAGGTCCACCGCGACGCCGCGCATGGCGGCCAGTGCCAGCGCGGTGATGATGCGATCGTCCGGCAGGAAGTACGGCGTCATGATCTGCACCGACGAGCGCGCGCAGGCGATCGCTTCCAGCACCAGCAGCTCGATCTTTTCCAGGTCCTGATCCGGGCCGGAGGTATCGCGCCCACCAGGCTGTCGCCGACCGGTTCGAGCCCGGGAACCAGGCCGGGCCGGCCAGCGCTCTCGCCGGTGGTGAAGTACCACTGCCCGGCAAATGCCTCGCACAGCTGCGCGACCACCGGGCCTTCGAAGCGGAAATGAGTGTCGAGCACCACGTGCTGTGGATTGCGCGCACGACGTTCTCGGCGCCGATATTCAGCCCGCCGGTGAAGGCAATGCGGCCGTCGACGCACAGGATCTTGCGGTGTGTGCGCAGGTTCAGGAACGGCATGCGCCATGGCAGTGCCGAGTGCATGAAGCGTGCGGCCGGAACGCGCGCCTGGCGCAGCCTGCGATAGCTCGCCGATCGCAGGTAGCCGCCGCCGTAGCCATCGATCAGCACGCGCACCTCGACGCCGCGCCGCGCGCGCGCGGCCCAGCGCCGCGATGAACTCGTTGCCGACCCGATCGGCGCGGAAGATGTAGCTCGACAGCGCAATGCTCGCCGGCGCCGCGTCGATCGCGGCGATCATCTGCGGGTACGCGGCGTCGCCGTTGGCCAGCATCGCCACCGCATTGCCAGGCTGAACGTGCGGCGGCTGATGCGCCGCGCCGCCGTTCGAGGCCCGCGAGATGTTCGCAGCCTGGCGGTGGCGGCACGCCGCGGCGGTTCGTCCGCCGCAGGCACGCTCAGGCTGCGGGCACGCCGCCGCACGCGGTTGATGCCCAGCAGCACATACAGCAGGCTGCCGACGACCGGCGAGAGCCAGGCCAGCCCGATCCAGCCGACCGAGGAGCCGACGTCACGCCGGTGCAGGAGGACGTGCACCGTGACGGCGGTCGCGGTGAGGATGTGGGCGGCCGAAAGTACCGCCGCTTCGATATGTTCGGGTATTCCCAGCACGCGCCGCACGCTCTCACGGTTTGTTGAGGTGATACCAGACTACGCCGAGAACGGGCCGGCCCATCGCGGCGAGCCGAACACCACCACGCGGCAGACTTGGGTGACCTGGCACTCCCGGCAAATTTACCGGACGATAACGGAGATCCATGCTAAACGAACTCCAGTCAGCACCGCTCTTGCCTTAGTTTCCTCGAATTCCCATGTATAAGTGACAGTCATGAAGATCATCAGTTGGAATTTGCTGCGGCTCACCGGAGCCAGCGTGAGCGACGTGATTTCCCTCATTGAGCATGAGCAGCCGGACGTATTGCTCATGCAGGAACTCGACAAGCTCCATCGACGGTCTCGCCCGTGCCGTCGGCGAGCCGTTATCGTCCGCCGTGTGCTGCCCGGCAACGTCCATGGCCATGGCCCAGCGACCTGGGCCCTGGGCCCCGTTCCATAAATCGCCGATCGAATTGGCGCTCCAGCAAGGTCTATTGATTCAACGCGTCTGCCAGATCGTCGATCTGGGGGATTTCGCGGTCGCCAACGTGCACTTTGTCCCACGGCCAGGTGCTCAACCGCCGCCAGTTGCGCCGCATCGGTCGGACACTGCCGCAACACGCGGCGGTCATCGGGGATTTCAATATGGTGGGGCCTGTGCGCGTGCGCGGCTTCCCGCGACGTCGGACCGCGCCAGCCGACCCATCGCGCCGGCGACATCATTCCTCTGCGCCTCGACCGTTGCCTGGTGCGCGGTCTCGACTGCGCTGCCGCCCGCACGCTCGCCGCCGCTCCCTCCGACCATCATCCGATCTGCGTCACGCTCACGCACGCCGCTTCGCTCGGAATCGCGGCGTAAAAGGCCGGCCAATTTTCCAATCGACTTTTAAGAACCATCGAGCCTAAGCCCGCAAGAGCGGCCTAGCCGCGATCGTCTTCGCCCTGGGCGGCGGCGCTGCCCGACTTCGTCGGCGGCCCGATCAGAATCCATTCGAACGCGACGCCGATCGCCGCACCCACGAGCGGCCCGACGATATAGATCCAGGTGGTCGAGAAATCGCCGCGCAGGATGTCGGGGCCCAATGTCCGCGCCGGGTTCATCGACGCGCCCGTGAAGACGGACGCCCACAGTCCGGACAGCGCGATGTAGCCGCCGACCGCAATGCCGGCATTGGTGCCGATGTTGCGGGCGCCTGACGCCGTCGCCAGGATGACGTTGACGAGGCCCGCGGTCAGCACGCCTTCGAGAACGACGGCCTGAAGCGGCGTGAGCCCATGCTCCGGCGTGGTCGCGCCGACATCGGCGAGCGCGCCGAACAACGCGTGAAGAAGGCCCGCCGCCAGCAGCGCGCCGAGAAGCTGCGCCGTCACGTAGCCGGGAACGCGGGCCCAGGGAAAGTTTCGCCGCAAAGCGAACGCGAACGTCACCGCCGGATTGAGATGGGCGCCGCTGACCGAGCCGATGAAATAGATCGCCGCCATCACCATGACTCCGGGGCCGATCGAGGCCGCGGTCCGCGACAGCTCGCCGCCCGAAAGCGCGCTCGCGACATCGCCGCCCGCGCCGACCAGCACCAGCAGGAACGTCCCCCACAGTCGGCGAACGCGCGCCGCCATTTGAACGCGGGACTCGCGAACCGACGCGCGGATTCCTTTTCCCGTTCGGATGCCTCGATCATCGTCATCGTTTCGCCTACTGAGTCTGCTTCGCCATCACCAGCACCGGGTCGGAACGGTAGAGATTGGGGAACAGCTGCTCCAGCGCCTCGACCTTGGGCAGATCGTTGATTGCGATATAGGGCTGGGTCGGATGCAGGGTCAGGTAGTCCTGATGATAATGCCTCAGCCGGGTAGAACGCCTTGTCCGGCTCGATCGTGGTGACGATCGGAGAGGCAAACACCTTGGCCTGGTTGAGCTGCGCGATATAGGCCGTGGCAATGCGCACCTGCTCGGAGTTTGCGGGAAGATCGCCGAGCGGTATTGCGTGCCGGTGTCCGGCCCCTGGCGATTGAGTTCGGTCGGATCGTGCGCCGACGGAGAAATAGATCTGCAGGATACGGCCGTAACTGATCCGGTGCGGGTCGAAGGTTATCTGTACCGATTCGGCATGGCCGGTCGTCCCGCTGCTGGTCATCTCGTAGTGCGCGGTATCGCGCGCCCCGCCGGCATATCCGGAGACGGCCGAGATCACTCCGTCGACATGCTGGAAGACGCCCTGGACGCCCCAGAAGCATCCCCCAGCCAGGACCGCGATTTCCGACGATGCCGTTGCGGCCGGCTCGTCGAGCGCGGGCAGCGGCAGCGGGCGAGCCTCGCCTGCCGGCAGCGGAATCGCCGAAGGCCCTGCCCCGCCGCCAGGACGAACGCCAGGGACAGCAAAGCGGCGCGGATGGTTCGTATCGCTGGAGGACTCAATGCCCGGGTCATCGCATAGCTCCGATCTCGCGTGTCGGCGAAGCGTCAAAGTCTATACGCCTAATCCGTTGCGCGCGCTGTCTTTGACGCGGCGCGATCCCTATGTTTCCTTATAGTTATTATACCCACGCGCCCCAGGAGCCGACCATGGACACGCCTCTCCCGTCACCCACAGCGACGCCGAGTGGCGGAAAATACTGACACCGGATCAGTACGATGTGATGCGCGGCCACGGCACCGAGATGCCGGGGAGTTGCGCGCTGCTGGCCGAGAAACGCGCCGGCACGTTCTCCTGCGCCGGCTGCGGCCAGGCGCTGTTCCAGGCCAAGACCAAGTTCGAGAGCGGCACCGGCTGGCCCTGCCTTCAACGACCCGATCGCGGGCGCGGTCGAGACCACCACCGACCGCAGCCACGGCATGGTGCGGGTCGAGGTCCATTGCGCCAACTGTGGCAGCCATCTCGGCCACGTGTTCCCGGACGGCCCGCCGCCGACCCATCAGCGCTACTGCATCAACGGCATCGCGATGACCTTCAAGCCTGAGTGATGCCGACATCGCGACGGAGCGAGCCGAGGGCATCGCGCCCGCGATGGAACCCGCGCTATAATCCAGACGCAGTCGCCACAATGATCACGGGAGGCAACGATGGCCGACGCGACCACGACCGAGAGAAAAAATTCCCTGCGCGGCCGCGTGAGCGATGCCGAGTGGCAAACGCGCGTCGATCTCGCCGCGGGCTGCCGCATGGCGCAGCACCTCGGCTGGAACGATTCGATCCGCAATCACCTGACCGCGCGGGTGCCGGACGAGCCGGACAAGTTTTTGATGCCGCCGAACCATCCTGTGGTGCGAGATCACCGCTTCGGATTTCCTGAAAGTGGATTTCAACGGCAAGTGCTACACCGATTCGCCATATCCGCCAGGACCGGCTGGGCTGGTGTTCCACGGCGCGATCCTGAAGGCGCACCCCGAACTCAACTGCTCGTTCCACCTCCACCCGACCGAGGGTGTCGTGGTCGCGGCGATGAAGGACGGCCTGATCTACGCGACCCAGGAATCCCTCGCCCTCTACGGGCAGGTCGGATACCATGACTTCGAGAGCCAGGCCGACGATCGCGAGGAAGGCACGCGGATCGCCGCCGAGCTCGGCGAAGAGCGCTGTATGATCATGTGGAACCACGGCCTACTGACCGTCGGGCGCACGATCGCCGAGGGCTTCTATTCCATGGAGCGGCTGATCGAAGCGTGCCGGGTTCAGGTCCAACTGATGGCCACCGGCGCCACGATCCGCCTGATCCCCAAGGAGGTGCGCGAACCCACCTTCCAGAAGTTCAAGGAGCGCGTCGTCACGATGAAGCGCCCGATCGGAGAACCGGACTGGAAGGCCTATGTTCGGCTGATGGAAAAGAAAGATCCCTCGTTCGCGCTGTAAGCGGGGCGGACGGATGAACGGCGCGACCCTCCTTAATGCAGGCGATCGTGCCCGATCGGCCGCCGGCGCACCAACGCCGTGATGGCGTGGTGAACGGCAAGCCAGCGGTCTTGTGACGAAATTGTCGCTCGGCTGGCGAGCCAGCTTGGTACGCAGTTAATTGCGCCGAGGCACGTCGTGCGGAATTCAAGTTCTTTGGCTATGCGCTGGCGCGCTTTCCGCAGCTCTGGCAACGCGAGTGCCGGCGGCTTGCAATCCTTGTTGATTTTGCAAGTGAATTTTGGGTTCGTTTGGCCAAATTGCTATCCGAGATAACAACTACAGAGAGATTCTCAGTAATTATACTAGTTGAGATTGTGTCTCATCGTAGCCCAATGAGGAGCGACATGAGGCAAGCGAGCAAGCGCGTGCCGGACAGCGCGGAGAAGACGGTCCGGGATACCCGTAGAGCCACCCGGCGGCATCATTCTGCTGAAGAGAAGATCCGCATTGTTCTGGAAGGTCTACGTGGGCGAGGTCAGCATTGAT